>CAVWEY010000005.1:0-265495 GCA_963754135.1 uncultured Planctomycetaceae bacterium | reverse complement strand
CACCCAGCCCGACCAGTTGTTCGACCACTACGCCGTGGAATACACGTTTCCGGACGGCACGCGGATGTTCTCCCAAGGCCGGCACATCACCGGTTGCTGGAACTTCGCCGGCTGCGTCCTGCACGGCGCGAAAGGCGCCGCTCACATTGGCGAGAGCATGTATCATCCGCGCCTCTTCAGGGGTTACCGGCAGACCAAAGAAAACGTCATTTGGGAACACACGGGGCCCACGCCCGATCCGTACCAAGTCGAGCACGATCTGCTGTTCGAGGCCATCCGCCAGAACCAGCCCTACAACGAGACGCAGCGCCTCGCCAAGGCGGCGATGACCGGCATCCTCGGCCGCATGGCCGCCGAGTCCGGCAAACTGGTGACCTGGGACGAAGCGTTCGCCTCGGACCTCGAGCTGGCGCCGGGGCTGGACCAGTTGACGATGGAATCCGATCCGCCGGTAACGCCCGACGCCCAGGGCCGCTACCCCGTCGCTATGCCGGGCAGCACCAAGGTGCTATAATTGGCGGTGGAGATGCTGCCGATGATCCGGGACGTTGAGCGTTGGCGCGAGTTCGAGGCCGCGTGGGTCGCCTCCCAGAAGCCCGACTACGCGGAGAACCTCCGCCTGGTCGAGGGCATGTACCAATTGGCCCGCTCGCTGGGCAAGTTCACGGCCGAGGACGCCCTGGAGGGAATCGAAAAGAACATCCGCTTGGCGGCCGTGCTGCACCATGTTCGAAGAACTCCTTAGAACCGCAGCGAATCGGGAATCAGGTCCTTCACGCGGTTGAGCCAGCCACTGGCGTTCGGGCGGCTTCGGCTCCGGCTCGCGGGCCTTGGCGGCCATCGTCTCGGAGGGCGGCGGGCCGGCCGGCAACGGCACGTTCTCCGCGAGGAACCGCGGCCAGTAGCCCTCCAGCAAGCGGAGGCAGTCGCCGATCTCCCGCTGCTGAAGTTTCACGTCGGCCAGCGCAATCAGTTTCGACAACTCGACCATCTCGGAGCGGCTGAAGGCCAGGCTGTAGACCTGCACGTCGTCCAGCCAGACCTCGCCCGGCCCCATCAAGTCGAAGCGGACGCGAAGCTGAGCGCGGCCCTCCAGGGGCAGGTCGTCGACGTGAAAAATGTACTGGCCCCATTTCGGCAGTAGCGGCACGGACGGCTGGCCAGGTCCCGCCGGCAGCCCCACCGGCGCACAGTGGTAGTAATCGCGGCCCTGGAGCTTTCCTTCCATAGCCAATCGCAGCGGCGGCTGCCGCGCCGCGTCGGCCACGCGGAGCCAAACCGACACGGCCAGCCGGCCGGTGGACGGCGCCGCGAACCACCGGCTGGCCAGACACGCCACCGGTCCGTGCTGGAGAGTTTGACCGACTGCTGCCCGGCGTGTTTCTCACTCTTGTCCAATTGGATGCTCGTCTGGTTGCAGTGGGTGGTGGTCCAATCAGGGATCGCGCCGTCGCCGCCGGCGGGGCGCTCGAAGCCGGGATTGGCCACTACGTCCAGCGGCGGCGGCGTGCGCAGGGCTGCCGCGCGGGCCCCCAGCCGCCGGATCTCGGAGCCCAACTCGGCATCCACCGAGTCCGGCCAGACCGCCTGCGGGTTGGAGCATTTCGCGCCCGGCTCCGACAGTTGCACCGCCACCAGGTCGTAGGGCTCCAGCGCAACCTCCCAGCACAGGCCCGCGTCTCCCTCCGGCCGCAGCGGCGCGATCTTCCGCGTGCCGGTAAGCTCCTCGATGCGGCACTCCGGCCCGGCCTCGATGTGCAGCCGGGCCGTGACCGGCAGCGGGGCGTCGTTGACCGCGTAAAGGTACGTCCGGCCGCCGCGGGCGGCGAAGCGGAACGTCACCGGCTGCGATCCGCCCGGCGCCGCGCTCGGGACCGTCTGAAAACGGATTGCCGGCAAGGCGCGATAAGCGGCCGCCAGGTTGCGGACGGAATCCTCCTGGCCCATCGGCAGCACCCAGCCGCCGTCGACCATCACCTCGGCGTCGAGCGTGGCCAGGCTATGGACGAAGCGCCGCCGGTTCTGCGGACCGGCCGGCGCGGGCTGAGAGACCAGCCACGCGGCCCCCGGCTTGAAGGGACTCTTCTGGTCGAACGACTCGATGCGGACTTGCCGCGGCGGGTGGAAGAAGAGACTGCCCCCGGCCGCGGCGGTCTGAAAGCAGCGGTCGACGTCCGCCATTTGTGCGATTTCCAGATCGGCGGCGCGGCCGGCCAAATCGGCCTCCGGCGCCATGCGCTCGGGCCGCAGCAGCATGACGTGCGGCGGGTTGTCGGGGAAATGCCGGGGGTCGATGCCCACTTGCAGCAGCGTGGCGGCCAGGGTAGTCCGGCGGGGGAGCGCGGGGCGGAGTTCGGCCTCCAACTCCGGCCCGCCGGTCATGCCCGCCCCCGCCAGGTAAAGCCGGCTGTTGGGCCGCAGCGCGGCGAGTTCCTCGGCGGCGCGGCGGTAGAACTGGGCGAGTTGGCCGGTGCGCCAGTCCAGCCACGCCCGGCGGTGGGGTGGTTCGGCGAGGAACGTCGCCCGTTGGGCGAAGCGCCGCGGCCCGCTGCCCGGCACCTGGAGGTCCGTGTCCCGCTGAAAGCGGGCGATCGTCGCGTCATCGAGTCCCCAATCGGGGCCGGGCAACTGCGCGTAACCGTCGGCCGAGAGCCGCACGGCCAGGCCGGCGAAGGCGGGGTGCCCGGCATAACGCGTGGCCAGCTCCCGCAGCACGCCCAACATCGCCTGCTGCACTCGCGGATGGAGCAGGTTGTAGTACGGCGCCAGTCCCCGCCGCGGCGGCCACGAGGCGCTCCACCCCGCGCCCTCCGGGCCGATCCACTCGATCCCCTCGGCGTCCGGTCCGCCCCGCCGCCGCACCGCCTCCAACTCCGGCAGCGGAGCGGCGAACTCGACCATCGGAATCAGTTGCAGGTCCTCGCGGTCGAACAGCCGCAACAGCATCTCCAGCACGTCCTTACGCAGGGGGTCCTGGGCCGAGGCGAACAACGCCCCGGTGTCGTAGCGCGGCGTCGGCTCCAACAGCGCGCTGGGGTAAATCGTGCTGCCGTCGGCCAGCACGGCCAGCATCAGGCCATTGTAGCCGGCGTGATTGAGATACTCGACCAGCCGCGTCCCGCCCTGGTAAAAGGTCTCCCAGTCGTCGAGGCAGCGGCTGCTCCAGGGATCGAGCGACCGCGGGGCCGAGAAATTGTCGGGAATCAGGGGGCGGTCGAGATACGCCGCCAGCAGCCGGCCCGCCGCCGCGTGCTCGGGCAGTGCCCGCGGCAACCGCTCTCCGTCCGCCAACACCCGGATCTTGCCATACACGGCGGGCTGTCGGTCGCGGCCGTTAGTGACCAACAGCAAGGGGGTGTTGGTGCGGGGCCAGAAGATCAGGCGATGGTGCTGCCAACGCGGCGCCGCACCGGCCGTGCCAACCACTTCCCCGGCGTTGTCCACTCCGGCGTCCACCGTCAGCGGCGCCATGGCCCCGGCGGCGTCCGGCTCGAGGACGCTCAGCCCCAAGGTCTGCGGCACGTCGCTGGGATAGTCTACCTCGAGGACGTGCGGCCGGCCGGGCTGGTTGATCGGCAGCCAGTAGGCTTCCCAACTGACGTCGGGGGAGTCGGCGTTGGGTTTCAACTCGACCAGGTTGCCCAACGGATGGTGGCGCGATTGCAGGCAGTCGTTTCCCAACCCGGTCTTCCACGGTCCCAAGGTTACGGTCCGCCCGTCGCGGTTTAACCAGCGCGGCAGCCTGGCCCTGGCCAATTGCAACTGCGACAGCTTGTTGAGCTTCTCGTACCACCGCGGATTGGCCGGATCGATCTCGACCACCGGCGCAAGCCCCCGCTCAGCCGGCGGCGCCGGTGGGCGCTGGGGCCGCAGTACCAGCACTTGCACCCGCCGCTGGGCGATCGTCCGCTTCCAGCTCAGCGGCTTGCGGACCGCCTGCGACCAGTTGGGACTCGTGGCCGCCGCGATCGCCACGTCGTACACGCCCTCTTCGCCGGGCAGAGACACCTCGACGGGGACCGTCGCCGTCGGGTCGGCCGGCAGGTCCTGCTGCTGCGACCAAAGCTCGTTGCCGCCGCTGCCGAGCAGTTGCACCTTGAGCCGCGCCCGGCTTCCCTCGGGCAAGGGAAGTCCGTGCGGCTCGACCTCGAACTTCAGCTTCTCGCCCGGGGCGAAAACCAGATGATCGCGGGCCAGCCGCACGCGCAGCAGATCGCCCGGCGCACGCATCGCCAGCACGCGGTTGCCGCGGTCGTCCAGTTCCTTGTTGACAAACTCGCCGGAGAGCTCGGCCAGCGGAATCTCGACCGCCGTCGGCCGGTCGGGTACGTCGGCCGGCGCAAGCCGCACCAGCAGCTTCGCCGCCGGCGGGGCCGAAACCCGCAGGTCCACGCCGTCGTAGGTCCGCGGGCTGCGCTGGCGGACGACCAGCTTCGCGCCGCCGTGCGGATCGGACTCAAGCCACATCGAGCCCGGTTCGTCGGCCTCGATGCCCAGCGGCTGCGGCTCTGAGACCGCTCCTTCGCTGACGGCGATGGTTCCGCTCCAGAGCCGGCCCAGCCCGCCGCCCCAGGCAATCCGCACGCGAAGTTGGTCTTCGTGGGGTAGGTTGGCGACCTGCCCTGACGCGGCTAGCGTCCCCGCCAGCAGGACGCAGTGTGCCACTGCTTGGAACAAGCAGTGTTTGACGCAGGTTGGCGGCGCCGCACTGCTTGTTCCAAGCAGTGGCACACGTCGGTGGGGAATGCACGCTGACAGCCTGCCCCACGCAACGGCGCAACGAAACACCGTTGCGGCAACCGTCAAGACGGCCGGCAAACGAACTGCCTGCGATGCTCTCGGACCTCCCTGTCCGATCATCGGCATTCCCGCGGATTCTTCTCGGCGGTTTGCTGGGGTGGCAGTTCAACCGCCATCCCAACGCCAAAACAGGGGCGGATTATAGTGAGAACCGGCCCCGCCCCACCATGCCGATTCGGCGGAATTCCAGTGGCAATAGGTCGGCATCGTGCGGGCGCAGGGAAGATGGGGCGACGAGGGAAACTACGCCGACCATTGCGGATCGGGCTTGGGGCATATCTCCGGCGTGACGCCGCCTTGGATCGCCGCCACGGCCCGCTGGGCGGCAGCCACCGAGGCTGCGTCGGCGTGGGCTTCGATCGTGACCTCGAAACGGCGAGTCTCGCCCGGCGCCAAGACGGCCACCCGCCCCCGCTGCTCCTCGAACGACCGCCGGTTGGGGAAGTTGATCCCCGGCTCCAAGCCGGTCACGTAGCCGTCGGCCACGGCCTGGCGGTTCTTCCACAGCGTGAAGCAAGGCAATTGCCGCTTGCTGAAGATCACACTTACGCCCCGGTCGCCAGCGGCGGAACGCAACAGCGCCCGGGTTTGGTCCGCGGCGTCGGCCGCCAGATCGAAGAAAAAGCACGCCTCGCCCAGACCCGGCGTCTCGGGACCGTGGCTGCCCCATGTTGGCACGTCCGCCGCCGCCACCGCGTCGTGCGGGGCCATTCTCTTGATCGGCAGCACGACCCTGCGCCGGGAGTGACCAGCGGCACGCCGAAGTTGATGTGATAGAGCAACTCCAACTCGCCCGGCTCGGCCGAGAGGTTGGTGATCTCGTCGGTGACGGTCATTCCCGGCTGGCCGGCTCGCGTGCTGATGGTGGTGGTCATGCGGAGCTTGTTGCCGAACAACCGGGCTTCTTCGACCACGCCACTGATGGCGATCTCGCCCGAGTCGCCGTCAATCGTGACCTGGACCTTGCGGGCGGGGATATTGGCGATCTTGCCGTGCAGTGCGTAGCGGAGCGCGCCGTTGGGCAGGAACTCCGGCGCACCGTTGCTCTCCAGCCCGCAACGGACCAGCAACTCGTCAAAGCCGCCCAGCCAGCCGATGCCGCTGGGTTCCCAGAGGGGGACCAGGGCGGGATGGACTGGGCCGTGGACCGGCGACTTCCAGCCGAGTTGCAGATCTCCGCAACTCGCCCGCCAGATGCCCATTCCGCGGGTGGGCACCACGACGAAGCGGAACCGCCCGTTGTCCACCTCCACCACGTCGACCCCCTCGCGGAGTCCGCCCCGGAGCGTCCGCTTGGTCACCGAGTAGCCCTTGGCCGCGCCGCCCGCCTGGTCGGAACCAAGGGAAACCGATTCGAGGTAAATGTCTGCGTCAACGTCGCTGAGGGTCCAGGTTTTTCGGGGCATGGCGGTTGGTCTCCGGGGACTGAGCGGATGGTGGCAGTATAGCCGCTTTTCCGCGTTCTGGCAGGGGGCGGGTCACTTGTAAACGTTCCCGCCTGGGTGTAAAAATGGGCGTTCTAATCCTTTGGCCTTTCGTGAGGGATCAACCACCATGTGCGCATCAAAGATCGTCAAGCGGGACAATGTCCGGATTATTCTGGACCGGGCCTTGGACGCCGGCGGGGGGCTGCTGCGGCTCACGCCCACCTGGGTGCCGCGGAACTTCCTCCACCCCGGCAAACGGATCAAACTGGCCCCGACCGACTGGTACGCCCTGGGCACGCACCGGGGCGGCATCGACGAACGCTGGTTCGCCAGCACCACCGAGGCTGCCAACGACGGCCGCGCCCCGGATGAAGGGCTTAGCTACTGCGTCTTCGAGGGCGAGCGGTTCCTCTTGAAGGACGCCGTTGCCGAGGCCGGCCCGCGGATCGTCGGCAAGGCGATCTGGGAAAAATACAAACGCTGGCCGGTCTACTCGAAGTTTTTCGACAACATGGGTCCCATCCCGCACCACATGCATCAGCGGCACCAGCACGCCGCCCTGACCGGCCAGCAGGGCAAGCCCGAGTGTTACTTCTTCCCACCCCAACTGAACGCCGCCGAGAACCACTTCGACTACACGTTCATGGGCCTGGAGCCCGGCACCACGAAGGCCGACGTCCGCCGCTGCCTCGAAAACTGGGACAAGGGCGACAACGGCATCCTCGACCTCTCGAAGGCGTACCGGCTGAAGGCGGGCACCGGCTGGATGATTCCCGCCGGCGTGCTGCACGCCCCCGGCTCGATGTGTACCTACGAGCCGCAATGGGGCTCCGACGTCTTTGGCATGTACCAATCGCTGGTCGAAGGGCGCGAAGTGCCCTGGGACCTGTTGGTCAAGGACGTGCCCAAAGATAAGCACCGTGACCTGGACTTCATCGTCGAGCAACTCGATTGGGAGAAGAACGTCGATCCGTACTTCGTGCAGCACAACTACATCGAGCCGATTGTGGACAAGGCGTGTTCAGGCCCCGGCTTCACCGACCGCTGGATCGACTACGGGCGGTTCGACGGCGAGCAGTTGGTTTCGGCCAAGGAGTTGACGGTGATGCCTGGGGCGAAGTGCGTGCTGAAGGACCCCGGGGCGAGCGGCTGGATCACCGTCCAGGGCTGCGGCCGGCTGGGCAAACTGCCGATCCAGGCGCCGGTGATGATTCACTACGGCGAGGAGCCGTGGGACGAGGTGTTTATCACGCACGACGCGGCGACTTCCGGGGTCGAGGTCGTCAACACCGGCGGCGAGCCGCTGGTGGGGCTGCGCTACTTCGGTCCGGCGACGCATAAGAACATGCCGGAGATTGGAGATCACCGGAAATTGACGTGAATGCGTCCAAATACCAAAAAGCTCACAAGCGTTAGGGAGCTTGAATATGACTATGGTCGTGAAATGCAAGTGCGGGAAGGAATATCGTGTCCGAGACGAGTTGCAGGGCAAGAAGGCCCGCTGTCCCGCATGTGGTTCAGTGCTCATCGTCCCAGCACAAGAGTCCTCGGCCAAGCCCTTGGGGGAAGTTACTTGCTTCGAGAGCGGTGCCTTCAAGGTAACGGATCAGAAATTCTTCTATCCTAGAGGCTGGTTTAGGTCGCCTGGTTGCTTGGACATTCAGATGATGCGAGCAGTTCAGGCAAAACGTTACTATGGTGACGTCATAGGATGGGTAATCGGCGTCCTCATATTCTTCTTTTTTTTCGCCAAAACCCAGCAAGTTTTTACAGGAGTTGTGTTCTTAATTTGCCTTGGTATGGCGATCAACCTCGGCATACGTCCTCGCTACGCACTGTATGTTGAGTTTTCTGTGGAGGATGCTGCAAGACAGAGAGTGGCGGTGGAAGAGAAGGAGCTTATATTGAGTGTCAAGGACGCTTTGGACAAGGTGATTAGTCAATAGCTCAGGTTTTCCGTCGCCTCACCCAAGCACCAAACAGGGGACGCAGACTTCTGTTCTGTAGCGAGAGAAGGGATTCAACTCATTTCCAATGTGCGCACAGGATGAGCGGGAGACAACGCGATGGCGGTGAAGAAGAACGTTAAGGAGATGGAGCGGCAAGCCGTGGCAAAACCCGTGCGGAGGCCTCTTGCCGCACTGCCGCCCGGTTATTTCCAACTGCTGGAAAACCTCAAGAATCGCATCCAGCGAACGCAACTCCGGGCGGCGACGGCCGCCAACCGGGAGTTGGTCCGTCTCTATTGGGACATCGGCCGGGAGATCGTCCAACGGCAGGATCGGGAAGGCTGGGGGGCCAAAGTCACCGACCTATTGGCTGCCGATCTTCAACACGCTTTTCCCGGAATGGCGGGCTTCTCACGGGGTAACATCCACCGCATGAGGGCGTTCTATCTCGCTTACACGAAAGAACTTACAATTGTCCCGCAAGCTGCGAGACAATTGGCGACCGCAATTGTCGCGCAGCCTGCGCGACAATTGCCAGATCAACCAACTCCGACCGCATCTACCCCAGATGGAGGGAATCTGCCAAAAGCTGTGGCAGAAATACCCTGGTTCCATAACGTGGTTCTAATCGAGAAACTCAAGAATCCCGGCCAACGGCTTTGGTACGCCCAAAAGGTCGTCCAACACGGTTGGTCTCGCGCGGTGCTGGTCCATCAGATCGAACTGGACCTCTATGGCCGCGAAGGCCAGGCGATCACCAATTTCCACGAGACGTTGCCACAGCCGCAGTCCGACTTGGCCCAACAGATACTCAAAGACCCCTACGTATTCGACTTTCTCACACTGACCAACGACGCACGGGAGCGGGAATTGCAGCGGGGCCTGCTGGAACACCTCCGTGATTTCATGCTCGAACTGGGCGTCGGTTTCGCCTTCGTCGGCAGCCAGTACCATTTGGAGGTCGATGAGAAGGATTACTACATTGATCTCTTGTTCTACCACCTGAAGCTCCGGGCGTTCGTGGCAATTGATCTGAAGGTGGAAGAGTTCAAGCCCAAGTTCGCCGGAAAGATGAACTTCTACCTGTCGGCCATCGACGACCGGCTTCGCCATCCCGACGACCGGTCGAGCATCGGGATCATCCTCTGCAAGGCCCGAGACAAGGTGACGGTTGAATACGCGCCTGCGTGACACCCGCAAGCCGATCGGCGTCTCCAAGTACCGGCTCACGGCGGCTTTGCCCGACGAGTTGCGGTCCAGCCTGCCGACGATCGAACAACTGGAAAATGAGTTGAAGGCCGCGGAGGTCACTCGTCCGGAACGCTGAGCACTGATCCCCAAACCCCATATTGTACTGCCATGACGCAAGAACATCCCCACAACTACCCCAAACTTCACAACGCGGCCTGGCCGGGCGTGGTCGGCAAGGGGGACGGCGGCGAGCCGCCTATTGACCTGGACACCATGCTCGATCTGACAGCCGCCGCCGAAGTGGACGGCGTCCGCTTCGACGGCTTCGACCTGTTCCTCTTCGAGCCGCACATCAACATCGACTCGGACGACGGCCAGGTCCGACGGCTGGCCGACAAGGCCCGGGCGCGGAACCTGGAGATCGGCACGGTGGTCGCTCCGGTGTGGCCGCCGACCGGCGGCGGCTCGGCCATGGGCGACGCCAAGGAGCGGGAGAAGTTCTTGACCCAAGTGAAGAAGGGCTGCCGCATCGCCAAGCGGCTCCGCGAGTTGGGCATCCGGCCCAACGGCGCGGTGCGGATCGACTCGGCCTGCGGCGTGGCCCAATGGGCCGAGGACCCCAAAGGCAACCAGAAGCGCATCGCCGAAACGTTCCGCGAGGCGTGCAACATCGCCGAGGACCACGGCGAGCGGCTGGCCGCCGAGGGGGAAATCTGCTGGGGCGGCATGCACAGTTGGCGACGGATGCTCGAACTGTTGGAAATGGTCGACCGTCCGAAGACACTCGGCTTTCAGGCCGACATGGCCCACACGCTCTTGTACTTGCTGGGCTACAACGCCCCGGAAGACGCCCTGCTGCCGCAAGATTTCGACTGGCACGATCAAGACCGGTTCGACGAAGCCTACGCCAAGCTGACTTCTGCGCTACGGCCTTGGACGATCGACTTCCACGTCGCCCAGAACGACGGGAGCGTTCACGGTTCCGGCTCGCACGACAAGACCGGTCGGCATTGCCTGGCGACCGACCCTGGCGGTAAGCTGGACATTGTCCGCCACGCCGGGTTCTGGCTCCGCGACGCGGCCGGGCAGCCCAGCAAGTGCATCCGTCACGTCTGCTGGGACGGCTGCATGTTCCCCAACGCCGTGATGATGAAAGCGCGAAACCTGGAACGACATTTTGCGGACGATGATCGCCGTGCGGGACGCGCACGGATGGAGGGAATAGTGGAAAGCGCTCTCGCCGTGCCAATCATCCTGATTATTGTAGCCGGTTTCTTTCAGGGCACTTTTGGCCTGGGGATGCGACGATTTGCCCCCTTGGCCTGGGACGCGTTCTGGCTGGTTTTCTCGGTCGTTGGGATGATTGCCATTCCGTGGGTCTGGGCAACGGCGACCGTGCCCGATCCTTGGGGCGCGATCGCCTCCGCCGGCGAGATCAGCATCATCGGCCGCAACACGCAAGGCGTGAAGATCATGAGCCTCGACGAGGACGATACGCTGGTGGCGGGGAAGCGGGTGCCGATGGAGGAGGAGAATGCGAAGGGGGATGAGGTATAATTGCTGATCTGGGTGGGCTCAACGGTGGATGCGAATGTCATTGAGCAAGGCAGACCGGCGCGATATTGCCAAAAGGCGTAAGCGATGGGTAGTATTTCGATACATGACAATTTTGTTGTCGCTTGGTCCGTCTCGTGTAAAGAGCGCACAGTCGTCCTTCACACTGAGTCCGATTCTCGGGCCGCCGCTCCCCGTGAGTTTACGGATGTGTTATTCCGCGGCATTGAGGCTTATCATATTTACGGAGACAACCTGCAGACGATCTTGTTCGACATCGAGGAGTGCCCGATAGACAGGATACTCGCAGACTTCTCATCTGAGTTCGAGTCTGGGGTGAATTACTGCTGGCCCGGCTCGTGGAACACGTCGGCCCAGGCTTGCCGTGACCATTTTGTCGAGCACAAGTCAAGAGGCTGGAGGATTTCCTCATCATACGGGATGGGTGGGTTCGTAATCGCAGAAGATATGGAGTTATTGCCTCGAGCAATCGGCGATAAGCAGCAAAGTGCGATTGGTTGATGGGCCGCCAAGAACGTCGAAAGCATCGTTTGCCGGCAATCAGGACGCCTGTAAACGGGCGTGACAGGCGGAATGAAAAACGGACGGCGGCGGCGAACCCGTGCTAAAGCACGGGCCTAACACCGCCTGCGGCGGAAACGCCCATGAACGGGCGTGGAAGAGCGAATAGGTTGGCACGACATGAACCCACGGCCCGGATCGCGACGATGAGCAAGAAACCCTCGACCGAAATCCTCGTCGCCCCCGACAGAATCCAGCAGATGGTTCACGTCGTGCGCGGGCAGCGGGTGATGCTCGATTTTGACCTGGCACAACTCTACGGTGTGCCCACCTCCTCGCTGAATCAAGCTGTTCAGCGGAACCTGGACCGGTTCCCGGATGATTTTGCGTTTCCCCTTACCCAGCAAGAGTTTACAAACTTGATGTCACAAATTGTGATATCAAGTTCAGGCCATGGCGGACGCCGAAAACTCCCCAGGGCCTTCACCGAACACGGCGTCGCCATGCTCTCCAGCGTGCTCCGGTCGCCGACGGCCGTGCGGGTCAATATCGAGATCATGCGCATCTTCGTCCGGCTCCGACGCCTGGTGGCCACGCCCGGAGAACTCGTCGAGCAACTGACGCAACTGGCCGAAACCGTCCGGCTGCACGATGGCCAGATCAAGGCCATTGCACAGGTGCTGAACAAGCTGATGGAGCGGCCCGTGGAGCCGCCCCGGCCGATCGGGTTCCACGTCCACGAGAACAGGTAAGAGGTCCATCATGAAAATCACCGTCATTGGCACCGGCTACGTGGGACTGGTCACCGGCACCTGCCTGGCCGAAACCGGCAACGACGTGACCTGCGTCGATTGCGACCGGAAGAAAATCGACGTCCTGAACCGGGGGCACATCCCGATCTACGAGCCGGGGCTGGCGGAACTGGTGGCCCGCAACGTCGCCGGTGGCCGGCTGCGGTTCACCACCGATCTGCCCACGGCGGCGAAGAAGGCCCGGCTGGTGTTCCTGGCTGTCGGCACCCCCTCGGCCGACGACGGCTCGGTCGATCTCTCGGCCCTCTGGTCGGCGGTCGATCAGCTTGCGCCGCATCTCCATTCCTGCTGCATCGTGGTTTGCAAGAGCACGGTGCCGGTGGGGACGAACGCCCGGCTGACGGCGCGGCTCAAGGAACTGACCGGCCAGGAAATCGACGTGGCCAGCAATCCCGAGTTTCTCAAGGAGGGGATGGCCATCGACGATTTCATGAAGCCGGACCGGGTGGTCGTCGGCGCCCGGCGGCAAGAGGTGGTGGAGGTGTTGTCGGACCTCTATCAGCCCTACCTGCGGACGGACAAGCCGCTGCTGGCGATGTCACCCGAAAGCGCCGAGATGACCAAGTACGTCGCCAACGCCCTGCTGGCGACGAAGATCAGCTTCATCAACGAGATGGCGAACCTGTGCGAGTGCGCCGGGGCGGACATCAACGAGGTCCGCCGCGGCATCGGCCACGACAGCCGCATCGGCTTCGCTTTTCTCTTCCCCGGCGTGGGCTACGGCGGGAGCTGTTTTCCCAAGGACGTCCGGGCGCTGGCGGCGCTGGCGCGGACACAGGGGATCGAGCCGCGGGTGCTGGCGGCCGTCCACGCCGTCAACGAACACCAGAAAACCGTCCTGCTGGAGAAGATCGAACGGCATTTCGAGGGCCGGCTCTCCGGCAAGTCCATCGCCGTCTGGGGGCTGGCCTTCAAGCCCGGCACCGACGACATCCGCGAGGCCCCCGCGCTGCGGTTGATCGAGCGGCTGTTGGAACTGAAGGCCACCGTCCGCGTCCACGATCCGGAGGCCATGAACAACGTCCGCGCCGTCTATGGCGACCGGCTGGTCTACTGCCAGAAGCGCGACGACGCGTTGTTGGGGGCGGACGCCCTGGCCATCTGCACCGAATGGAAGCAGTTCGTCCACCCCGACTTCGAGGAGATGCGGCGGGTGATGCGGCAACCGGTGATCTTCGACGGCCGCAACGTCTACAGTCCCCAGCGGATGCGCGAGGCGGGATTCACCTACTACAGCATCGGCCGGCCGGCGGTCATGAGCCAGCGTTGAGGGGCCTCACCCCCACGGCGGTGAGAAATGCCGGGCAGGGTCATTTATGACACCCCCCTTCGATCAGGGCGATCCAGAACTCTGACTTACCCCTCCTCTTGACAGGTCCGGCGTTCTCGCTATACTTAAGCCCCGAGAATGAGGGGGGAACAAGGGAGACATTGACCATGAGGCTGTCGCGTACCGTCGCCTATGCCCTGCAAGCGACCACGCACCTGGCCCGACCGGACGTGGCGGGGACGCCCACCCCCTGCAGCCGGCTGGCGGCCGAAGGCAAGATGCCGGAGCGGTTCCTCCTGCAAGTGCTGCGAACCCTGGTCCGGCACGGCATTCTGCGGTCCACTCGCGGCGTCGGCGGGGGTTACAGTCTGGAACGAAGCCCGGCGGACATTTCCCTGCTGGAAGTGATTGAGGCCATCGACGGCCCGGTGGTTCCGATGTTGCCGGACTATGAGGGGCTTCCCAAGGAATCGAAGGCGAAGCTGGCGCGTGCGTTGGCGGGCGTTACCGAACTCGACCGCCGGGAACTCCATTCCATCAAGCTGGCCCACTTGCTCCCTCTGGGCGATGGAGCGCCGAGGGGCCGGAAGTAGCCGTCGCGTGCCCAGGTCCACGAACGCAGACAGCGACAAATACTCTTGGTGCATTCTATCCCCCGCAGGAGAGGAGAAGAGCGAGAAGCACAGCCCGAGAACAAGAGAAAATCGGCTATGTTAGCGGAACTATTGGCGGCGCGGGGTGTTCTAAGATAGCAGAGTGAACGCAACCGCTACGGATGTGCGATGCGTATTCTCATGGCTCTTTTGCTTGGTTTGCCCGCCGTGAACGGCAGGCCGGCCATGCCTGAATCGCAGTGGTCGGCGTTATCGCCGCAGGCTCAGGCGATACACGCACAGTCTCAGGCCATCAACGCGATGACAACCCCGCGGGCATTGGCGGCGCAAGCAACAGTTGGATCAACAGGCACTCGCCAACTGGGAGGCGCGTTGCGCCCAGCAGCAGGCGGAGCTGGATCGGCAGTTCCCACCCGATGAGGCGCCGTTCGACCAACGCGCCCCTTGGCAACCGAAGATGACCTATCCGGCTGACGCACAGGCTCGGTATCAAGATGAGTTTGACCGGCGGGTGGCGGCGGCAGAGTGGAGCGAGAGGGCATTGGACGAGGCATGGGACCAGTTTCCAGACGTTCAGCCTGGACTACGGATTGGAAATGGCCCGACGGTTGCCCAGTGGGACGCATCGCCGTCCCACGCGCTTCCGGCAGTTCTCGCGGGGCTACCCGTGCCGCCGAATCCGACCAACGCCGATGTTCTGTACGCGCGAGACTTGGCCCGAAAACTGCGCGATCAGGCCCGACGAGAATTGCTTCCTCCAGCAATGAATGTCAACAATTACTACTATTACGGATACGGCTATCCAGCTTACGGCTACTACGGAGACTATCCAACAGTTTACGGCTACCCAATTTACGGCTACACGGTAGGGGCAGTGGCGCAACCACGCCGTCAAGCCATTTCAGCGGCCCACCGGGCAACCCACCAAACGACACACCCAGCGGCCCACACGGGCACCCACCAAACCGCCCACAGTCAGGTTCAAGCACACCGGGCTCCCGTCCACCACTAAATAGCCCTGCGTGATCCCCCGAGGCCGAATAACCAAGACATTGGGTTGGTAGTTGCACTGTCGCCCCAACGAGGAAGTAACTTCCGTTGCGGAGCCTACAACGGCAAAACCCGGACGCGGCTCTTCGCCGGCTCGACAACCACAGGGCAATCGGATAGGTCAATTATGGCCCAGCTTCAACGCTGGCGGAACCACAGGATGCCAGCGCCGGCCTCTAGTGCCAAGTCGTTGCCGCCGGTATCCTGGTGGCATGCCCCATTCGGACCTGGCCCATCTGGAACTTCTGGCTGAAGTCGATACCCTGGTGGATCGGCTCAACCACTGGGCGGGCGACGCCCCCGCCTGGCGGCCGGCCGAGAAGTGCAGGGCGCTGGTGCGGCGGCTGGTGGAGCGGGCCGACGGGCTGCGGGTGCGGATCGAGGCCCCGCTGGTCGTGGCCACCCTGGGCGGCACCGGCACCGGCAAGAGCGCGCTGGTGAACGCCCTGCTGGGGGCCGAGCTGGTGCGGACCGGCCGCTCCCGGCCCACCACCACGCGCCCCACGCTCATCTGCCGCCCGGGACTGACGCCCGAGATGCTCGGCATCGACTCCGGCTGCGTCGAGGTAATCCACAGCGACTTGTCGGCCTTGAGGGACTTGGTGTTGGTGGATTGTCCCGACCCGGACACCACCGAACTCGGCACACGGAGTGTGCCGGATACGTTGTCGAGGGACACGTCCGAGCCGTTCAGACTGGGCACTGAAGTGCCCAGCCCTCCGCTGGGCTCGCAGCCTTCTCCCCTCTCGACTCTCGACTCTCGTCTCTCGTCTAACTTGGCCCGGCTGCGGGCGATTTTGCCCCACTGCGACGTGTTGCTGGTCACCGCCACGCAACAGAAGTACCGCAGCGCGCGGGTGGCCGACGAATTGGCGGCCGCGGCGCGGGGCACTCGGCTGGTCTTCGTGCAAACCCACGCCAACACCGACGACGACATCCGCGAGGATTGGCGGGCGGTGCTGGAAGAGACAAAGGATGAAGGGGGAAGGGGGAAGGGGGAAGGAAGAGGGCTGGGCACTTCAGTGCCCAGTGCCACGGACACCGAATCTGAAATCCCAAATCATCAGTCAGAAATCGGAAGTGCTCAAGCGTCAGCCCTCACCCTAACCCTCTCCCAAAGGGAGAGGGGACAACAAGTCGGCCACATCTTCCGCATCGACTCGCTCCGCGCGCTCCGCGATGCCCAGGCCGGCTTGCAGCCGCGGGGGGAGATGGCCGATCTCGTGGACCTGTTGACCCGGCAAATGGCCGGTGCCGCGGCCAACCGCATCCGCCGGGCAAACTTCCTTGAACTGGTTGCCGACACGTTGGACTCCTGCCGCGCCTGGCTCGACGAAGCGATGCCGACCGTGCGGGAGACGCTATCCGCCATCGACGAGCAACGGGGGCTTCTGGCCCGGCAGATCGCCGGCGAAATGCAGGCCGGACTGCTGGCCAACCGGCGGCAATGGGAGAACCGCCTGCTGGGCCAAGCCGCCGCGCGCTGGGGACTGAGTCCGTTCTCGCTGGTGCTGCGGGCGTATCAAGGGCTGGGTGGCCTGGTGGCCGGGGCGATGCTCTATCGCGCCCGCACGCCCGCCCAAATAGCCCTCTGGGGCGCCCTGGAGGGGACGCACACCTGGCGCCGCTGGCGGCGCAACCGGCGTGACAACCGCAGCCTCGACCGCGCCGCTGCCGCCGGCTGGGACCCCGCCCAATTGCGAAAGGCCGCCGTCATCATCGAAGGGTACGCCGCGGAGGCCGGACTGTGGGACAGGCATCCCTGCCTGTCCGGGGCAAGCAAGGCGGCAGGCAAGAATGCCTGCCCTCCTTCAGTGGACGCGCTTGCTGCCGAGTCGGAAGCGGCCGCGGCGGGTTTTGTCGCCCGGGCGTCGGCCGACCTGGACTCGCTGGTGGCCCGGCTCGCCCGCCGGCAGACCGGTTGGCTCACCCGCTGGCGATACGAAATCCTCCTAGCGGCGATGCTCGGGCTGCTGTTGTACCGGCTGGCGAAGAACTTCTTCTACGACTCCTGGCTGGCGGAATGCCCAACGCCAGTGCATGGCATCGACTTCTACCTCTCGGCCGGTTTCTGGCTGGTGTTGTGGTCTCTGGTCTTGCTCTGGGCGTTTTGCAGCCGGTTGCGGCGCGGGCTGCGCGGCGCGGTCAGCCAACTGACCGCCGGCTGGCAAGACGCCTCGTCGGCCGCGGGCCTGTTCGCCGGCGTCGAAACCCATTGCCGCCGCGCCGAGCGGTTCCGCCGGGAACTCGAAGTCATATCGCAGGAGGTGGAAATGCTGCGCCGGCAACTGGCCGGCAGCGCATAACACCCTCGTTCCCACGCAGAGCGTGGGAACCAGAGCCCGAACCGCTATCTTACAATCGAGCGGTAGTAGTCGATCGACCGCCGCAGGCCGTCCTCGAAATCGACTTGCGGCTCGTAGCCGAGCAGTTGGCGGGCCAACGTGATGTCGGCCTGGCTCTCGCGGACGTCGCCGGGCCGCGGCGGGGCCATCTGCGGCCGGACGTTGGTGCCCAATAGTTTGTTGAGTAATTCCAGAAGCCGCAAGAGGTCGATCGAGCGGCCCTCGGCGGTGTTGATCGTCCGCCCGGCCACGCCGGGGGCGTCGGCGGCCAAAAGGTTGGCATGGACCACGTTGCCAACGAAGCAGAAGTCACGCGATTGACGGCCATCGCCATAAATCACCGGTTGCCGGCCGGAGAGCATCGTGGTGATCCAGAGCGGAATTACGGCCGAGTATTGGCTACTGGGGTCCTGCCGCGGCCCAAAGACGTTGAAGTACCGCAGGGCCACGGTTTCCAGGGCAAAGCTGGCCCAGAACGCCTGGCAATACAGCTCGCCAGCGGCCTTGGCGGCGGCATAGGGCGACAGTGGGGCCGGCAGGTCGCTCTCCCGCTTGCTGCTGGTGGGCTGATCGCCGTAGGCGGCGCTGCTGGCGGCGTAGACCACCCTGCGGACGCCGGCCCGCCGGGCGGCGTCCAACAGCACCACCGTGCCGGTCAGGCAGGCGGCGTGGCTCTCCAGCGGCCGTTCGAGGCTGGCCGGCACCGAGGCCAGCGCCGCTTCGTGGAACACGCAATCCACACCCTCGACCGCCTGCGCCACCGTCTTGGCGTCGGTCACGTCTCCCTCAATGAACTCGATTTGCCCGCGGAAGCCGTCCAGGTTCGAGAGGAAGCCGGTGCGTCAGGTTGTCGAGCACGCGGACGCGATCGCCACGGCGGACGAGCGCTTCGGCAATGTGCGAGCCGATGAAGCCGGCTCCGCCGGTAACGAGAAAACTGCGGCGCATTAGCCGAAAACCTCTTGCATTCAAACGCTGTGGTCAGAACCGGATGGCGCGAACCATTCGGTACAGCAATGCGTAACTAGAGTCATCATCGCGCCGTCATACTTGTCTTTAAGATCGGCAGTGTGTGTCTTTTCGGCGATGTCCGGTCGACGGCTTTTCCGGCTCACAAGTCATTGCTAGGTATTGGGTTATGAGATGGCGATGGCCCAAAATCATGGAGCGGGTGTTACAATGCCGATGTTTTACCACAGCAGCGAGTACAAAACAGTTGATGACGGGGAGGGGGCGTGTTAAAATAGGGTGTTTGGAGTGACTATGTTGTGCAAAGGGGATTGCAATGGCTGATCTAGAAAAAAGCATTCGCGCGATCCGAATCAAACCTCGGGAGGAAGTTCTTCCGGGGACCACACCAGACGAGGCCGACAGGGTTCTCGACGAGGTAGTTAGAGGGGCCATAAAACGTACAGAGCCGTTGGTGTTAACCCGATTCGATCTCGCTCCGAGCGCCTCGAATGCCGATGTGGTATGAGTCGGTTTTGCCGTTTCGACGAGCCGGGCTTCTATGCCGGCGGGCATGCGAGCGTCAAGTGGAGCGTAAACCCCTCATTCCTCCACGGGTTTCGGCTGGGGCCGAGTAGCGTTCCGGTCTTCCACTCGTAAAGCAGTTCGCCTTTAGGAGGGTCATAGTCCGAGTCGCCCTTCGACTGCCGCGGGCTTCCCGCCCGCATCCGCAAATCGCGTTCCACGTCCCAGCCAACCAAGAATTGTTTGCCGGGTTGGATGACGAGTTCGAGAAGTTGAATTTCAACTCGTCTCTCAGAAGTGAGGCCCAAGGTTTCCCGCAATTGCTGGCAAACGTCGGCGACCCATTGATAGCCCTTCGCGACACAAGAGTATTGCACCGTCTCGAAGTGCTCTTCCACGGTGCGGCGAACTGAGCACGGCGATGCCATCTGATGCACAGCGAACTGACCGAACGGGCTGTCGCATAGGACGCCGGTTTCGTTGACGGAGATCTCCCAGCAGAACCACCGCGACGCCCAAGGCTTTATCGGGCAGCTCTGCAAATCGACCTGGAAGAACGAAAAACCGCTCTTCTTCAAGAGGCTCAATTCGCTCGTCGAAAACAAATCGGCGGGAACGTTCGGCGGGGTGTCCCTAATCCATTCACCCTCCAACGGCGGCATGTCGAATTGCGGACGGTTGGGATCAGGCCGCATCAGCCTGAGGGTATCGCCCCCGACCGGCTGGCAATTCTCAAGGTGATTCGGAATTTCGCCCGCGAGATCGCGCACTCCGCTGAAGTGCCATCCCTGACCGTCCTGGAGGTACAGCGACCGCGGAAACAGGGCGTTCAACGATTTGACGGGAGTGTTGCCGGCGTTTTGGACGAGAAATGCGCACCACGCCTTTATCGACCGGGGGCCTTCAAACCGAAGTGTTTCACTAGCGTAACGGATGATAACTGGCAAATCAGGGTGGTAAACCTCAATGCACACAATGCGCCTCCAAATGACAACCTTGCCCTAGTCTTGAAGGACGGGTCGCGCGCCGAAAATCGGTCGCAACCTTCCCACTGAACAGGAAACGCCCGCTAAGCCCGAGTCTGCGGCGATCACTCCGTCTCGCCAGATTCCTTCTGTTCGTTTTGCGGCGGCAGAAAAGCCGCGTTCACTGCGATTCGGCGCTTGCCGTCGCGGACGGCAATCTCCAGGATTCGCTCTTGCTCGTACGTGTCCGTCGGCATGTTGTCCGGAACCCAACTGTTCGGCTGAATCCGCGTCGGTTTCTGTGCGGCCACGTGTGCCTGTGACATATCTGTTGCCTCCTTACCTGCAGGGCCCGCTTGGTACCGGTACGGCGTTTTCAAACGGGCGTTAGGACAATCCACCAACAAGCAGGGATACTGAATATCGTCGTTTTTAGACGGTTGGGAAGAAGTTGTCAAGGGACGTGCGAAGAGAATTTCGTCTGGAAGGGAAGAGCCGTCCCGAAGATAACTACACAAATCAGGGGGGCCGATTGCCAAAGTCGAACGGCCCCCCGCACACATCATGGTCCCCGTGCCCAATCGGCTTGGCGCGTCCGCGGTTTACTCCGGCAGATAGAGCAGCCGGCCGCAGGTCTTGCAGGAGACGGGCTGGCCGAGCATGATCTGGCTGCAAAGGTTCAGCGGGACCTGCTGGTTGCAGCCGCCGCAGCACTGGTTTTCGACCACGGCCAGGGCGTCTTCGCCCTTCTGACGGACGATGCGGCGGTAGAGGTCGCGGGTCTCGCCGGGCAGCCCCGCTTCGGCCTGCCGCAACTCGGCTTCGAGGCGGGACAGGTCCGCCCGCAGCGAAGGCTCCTGGCCGGCGACCTCGCCGCGGACTTCTTCGGTCTTTTGCCGGGCGGCCGCCAGCCCGGCTTCCGCCTCGGCGATGTTTTTGCCGAAGGCGTCGGATTTCTCCAGCGCCTCGAGGATCTCGTCCGTGAGCACGCTGTTGGTCATTTCGTCGGCGGCAATCTGCTCCAGCAGCACCTGATACTCGCGGTTGCTGGCCGCCGCGTTGAGTTTCCGCCGCAGGTCCTTGACTTTCTCCTCGCCGGCCTTCAACTGAAGCTGCTTCTGGTCCACGGCCATGCGGAGCGTCTTGGCGTCGGCCTTGGCCTTGGTCAAGTCTTCTTCACGGTGCCTGACGTTGGCCTCGGCCGCGCGGACCTGTCTGGGGCCGCGGTCGAGCCGCTCCCGCAAATCAGTCAACTGCCGCTGAATACGATGCAGAACGCGAAGGACGGACGTACCGATGTTGGGAGAGGCGGAGGACATTGGAGACTATCTCAGGGTGAAGGAATGTATCCAAGAAAAGAAAAAAGCCCACGGGCTGCAACCCGTGGGCTTGGTCCGGGGGGCGAGGACCGGCCGGCCGGCCGGCCTTAGCCGGCCGCTCGTTCAAACTCGGCCGGCGGTTGGAAGCCGGCTCC
Source organism: uncultured Planctomycetaceae bacterium (assembly GCA_963754135.1). Taxonomy (GTDB): domain Bacteria; phylum Planctomycetota; class Planctomycetia; order Pirellulales; family Thermoguttaceae; genus JAJFUI01. The sequence continues at coordinate 244,049 of CAVWEY010000005.1, read as the reverse complement.
GTGACGCTCGAGAAAGCCCTCGAGCTGCTGGCTGCGGACCGGGTGCTGCAACTTCTTGACCGCCTTGGCCTCGATCTGGCGAACCCGCTCGCGGGTGACTTTGAAGATGCGGCCCACCTCCTCCAGGGTATATGTATACCCGTCGCCCAGGCCGTACCGCAGGCGGATAATCTCCCGCTCGCGGTAGGTGAGCGTCTTGAGCAGGGCGTCGATCTTCTCGCGCAACAGTTCATTGCCGGCGGCCTTTTCGGGCCGGGGCAACCCATCGTCCTCGATGAATTCCCCGAAACAACTATCTTCGCTCTCGCCGACCGGCCGGTCAAGGCTTACCGGCTGGCGGCCCATGGCCAGCACGCGGCGAGTTTCCTCGCCGGAGAGCCCTGCCGCCGCCGCCGTCTCCTCGGCGGTCGGCTCGCGGCCGAGATCCTGCTGGAGCCGTTTCGAGGCGTTCCGCAGCTTCCCCAGCACGTCGATCATGTGGACGGGGATGCGGATGGTGCGGGCCTGGTCGGCGATGGCCCGCGTGATCGCCTGGCGGATCCACCAGGTGGCATAGGTCGAGAATTTGAAGCCCCGGCGGTACTCGTACTTGTCCACCGCCCGCATCAACCCCGTATTTCCCTCCTGGATCAGGTCCAGGAAGCTCAGGCCGCGGTTGCGGTACTTCTTGGCAATCGAGACCACCAGCCGCAAATTGCCGCCGGAGAGTTGCCGCTTAACCTGCTCGTAGTCCTGGTACTGGCGGCGCATGATCTCACAACGGATGCGGAGGCTCTTGGGGGTCTCCTGAGTGAGCACCATCAGGTCGCGGAGCTCGCGGCGGAGATTGGCCCGCTTGTCGCGGGTGCCGGGGTTGTCGAGCATGAGGCGCAATTGGCGGCGGATTTCATCCATCCGGCGGAGCGAATCCTCCATCTGCCGCATCATCGCCTGCACCCGGCGGGTCCGCAGACTCAATTCCTCGATCAAGGTGAGCATCTTCCGTCGGCGGCGGATGAACCGTTTGCGGGCCTCCTGCCGCAGCTCCGGCGACGCCCGCCGGCTCAACAGCACGTTGAAGTCCTTGCGGTTCTCGTCCATCAGATGCGAGAGCGTATCGAGGTTGTGCGGCATCCGCGCGATGATCTGCTCCTTGGTCAACCGCTCGGTCAGCGAGACCTTGATCGTGCGGTCGAAGGGGAGCGCTCCCTTGTGGACCTTCACCAGGGTATTGACCGTGCCCCGCATCGCCACCGCGCAGCCGATCACCGTCCGCCGGAACCGCTTCCGCGTGACCTCGATCTTCTTGGCCAGCGAAATCTCCTCGGCGCGGGCCAGAAGCGGAATCTCCGCCATCTGGCTCAGATACATGCGGATCGGGTCGCTGCTGAACTTGGGCGCTTCGCCGGGCAACGGCGGCGGATCGGCCGGCCCCAGCGGCGTTTCGCCGCCGACCGGCTGGGCGTCGCCGGCCCCCTCGGTCACCGATTGCTCCGCCGCGTCGTAGAACTCCGGCTCCGGCGGATGGTTCACCAGGTCGATCCCCTCTTCCTCCAGGGCGATCAACAGATTGTCGAGTTTCTCGGGGTTGACTTCCTCGTCGGGCAGGTAGTCGTTCACCTCGTCATAGGTGAGATACCCCTGCGACTTCCCCCGGGCAACCAGTTCCTGCAAGTCCTTGTCGAAAAGGTCCACGATCATGCTCCTTCCGTGGGCAACTCGTCGGTTGGGGTGGCAGTTGAACTGCCACCCCAGCACAATTCCCCGGTCCAAGGCATCCTCACCCGTCCGTGGGCTTGGAAATACCCTGCCGGTCGCGCTCTTGGCGGATGATCTCCTCCAGCGTGGCGTTCCGCTGTGGGACATCCAGCCCTCCCTCGCGCAGCGTCACGATCTCTGCGGGACGCCGCCGCTCCGCCTCCTTCCGCTTTGCGGTTCTAGTCAGGTGTTCCAAGAGGACCGCCGCATCGGCCATCGGCAGCCCCTTCGCCATTTTGGTTGTCGCGGTCTCATCCAACTCCACGAGCAAGCTCTTGGCGGCCGGCTCGTCGAACTCCAGCATCAGCCGGTCGAACGTGGGCAGGAGGCCCTCGTCGGCCAGCCGGCAGCACGTTTCGTAAATCCGCCGGCACGGCTCGGCGGTCAACTGCCCGGCGGCGATGCGGCCCCGCGCCGACGCGATGCACTCGGGGTGGGCCACCAGCAGTTCCAGCAGTTCCCGCTCCCACGGGTCAATCTCCGCCGGCGGCTTCGCAGCCGCTTCTTGCGGACCCGCAGGCGGTTGGCCGGCCGGGCCTGGCGCGACCGCCGGCCGCGGCTTTGTGGAGGCCCGCCGCAGCGCCGTCAACCGCCGCCGCACCTCCAACTCGTCCACCCGGAAGCGCGCTGCCAGCCGCTGCAAAATCTTCTCCTCGCGGAAGCGGGCGTCACGGGTGGTGTCGTGCCGCAATCTCGGCGCACGGGCCACGATCGAGATCAACTCCTCCAACGCCTGGCTCGCGCCGTGAACGTCCCGCTCCAGATCAATTCCCCGGGTCTTCGCCCCGTAGGCGTGATCCAACGCATCGACCGCCTTCGTGGCCAGCAGACCGGTCAGTGCCGCCGCCCCGTACTTCTGTAGATAATCGCAGGGGTCCAGGCCGTCCGGCAGGGTGAGGATCCGCAGGTCGGCCTGCTGGGCGACGAACAATTCCAATACTTCGTTCGCCCGCCGCGTGCCCGCTTCGTCCCCGTCGAGCACCAGCACGATCCGGTCGGCGTGGGCCTTGAGGATGCGGATGTGCGACTCGCCCAAGGCGGTGCCCAGCACGGCCACCGCGCCCGTGAAGCCGTATTGATGGGCCACGATCACGTCGGTGTAGCCCTCCATCACGAGCGCCGTGCGGGTCTTCCGCAGCGTCTCGCGGGCCAAGTCGAGGCCATACAGCAGCTTACTCTTGGTGAACAGCGGCGTTTCCGGGGAATTGATGTATTTTGCGGGACTGGTGGTTCCCAGTTCCGGCAACACTCGGCCGCCGATCCCCACCGGCCGGCCCTGGGCGTCGCGGATCGAAAACAGCAGCCGGCCCTTGAAGCGGTCGTAGGGGCTGCCGCCTTCCGCCGGCCGGGCAAGGATGCCGATGCCCTCCAAGACCTTCGCCCTACGCTTCATTCTCTCCGGGCTGGCCTCACCTTGAGACTGGCGAAGAATCCAATCTCGCTCCAGCGGCGAGAAGCCCAAGTGGAACCGCTCGATGCTCTCGGCGGTGATGCCCCGCGCTTGGAGGTAGCGCCGGGCGGCGTCGGCCTCGGGCGCGTTGAGCAGGCAATGGTGGTACTGCTTCGCCGCCCAGGCCATCGCCTGCAACAGCGTCCGCTTATCCTGGTGGCTTGGGGGAGCGTCGGGAACGTCTGTTGCGAAACCGCAAGCCGCTTCGTCGAGTCCGTTTGCGGTTTCACCCGCCGCGGCGGGTTGTCGGCGGCGGGCTTTCTCGACCTGGATTCCCGCCCGGTCGGCGAGCATCTGCAAGGCCTCGCGGAACTCGACCCCCTCGATCTTCATCACGAAGCTGAAGACGTCGCCGCCGATGTCGCAGACCCAGCACTTGAACGACTGCCGCTCGGGGTTGACCTGGAGGCTGGGGCGGGTGTCGTCGTGCCACGGGCACAGGCCGACGTAATTGCGGCCCTGACGCCGCAACTGGATGTGGCTGCCGACGAGATCGACGATGTTGACCGCCTGCTTGACCCGCTCTTTGGTGTCGAACGAGCCGCCAGACACCGTCAACTCCTGGGTGGCCATGCCGGCGAATTCCATTTCGCGCCTAAGTCTTGCCAGACGGGCGGGAGGAATCCTCCCCCCACAAAGCGACAAATCCGTTTGTCGTGCCGCCCGGACAACGACAATGTCCCGAGCAGCGGTGCTGATTATATTCCAGTCACGGAAACCGGTCAATCTCGCGGCGGGCGCTGCAAGCCGAAGAGGAGCGACTGGGTCTTCTCCATCTTGCCCATTCGCTTTTCTTGCCAAGATTCGATTTCCGACGGGCATCGGCGGTGATAGACGCGATCGAAATCATACCCCCCGCACCCCCTTAACCTGGTGGGATTGACAGCAACTCTTGATATGGTAGATTAGTGTTGACGCGGTGGGGATAACCACCCCGATGGCGGCGGTCGGTCTGCTGGCCTATGGGTCCCCAACGTTTCACATCTCTCCGAGAAAGCCTGTCAAGAAGCTTCTCTTGTCAGGCTTTCTCCTTCTGGCTTCCCGATAATCTCTCCTCTCCCAAAGGGAGAGGGAACCAACTTTGCGGCGATGCTTGCGGGCGCGGCATCCGCCCACGATAATGGGCAATGATGCCCATTCTCGCTGATTTTCTCTCCCCGCGCATCGGTCTGAAACCGCTGGTGGGCCTCTGCCGCCGCTTGAGCACGGCGACGGGGGCGGGCATCGACGCCCGAACCGTCTGGGCCCGCGAGGCCGACCGGGCCGTCGGCCCGCTGCACCGCCGTCTGCTCGCCGTGAGCGTGGCCATCAACCGCGGCGAGAGCCTGGCCGACGCCCTTGTGCCCACCGGCGACTTCTTCCCTCCCCTGTTCCGCGAGCTGATCGAGGTGGGCGAGCAAAGCGGAAGCCTCGACGTCATCCTGGCCCAGTTGGCCGAGCATTATCAATCCCAGTTGACCATGCGGCGGAGTTTTCTGGCGGCCATCTCCTGGCCGCTGATCGAGTTGGGCCTGACCTTGGGCGTCATCGGATTCTTCATCTGGCTGATGGGCGCACTGAACCTGAAAACCGACGTCTTCGGCTTCGGACTGGTCGGCGACAGCGGACTGGCGAAGTATGTGACGTTTCTGGCGGCCGTCGCCGCGGTGATCTGGCTCATTCTCCGGGCGATCAACCGCGGCTTGGTTTGGACGCAGCCGGTGCAGCGTCTGGTGTTGCGGATTCCGGCGGTCGGAAGGCCCTTGCAGACGATGGCCCTCTCGCGGCTGGCGTGGTCGATGCACCTGACGATGAACACGGGGATGGACGTCCGCCGGGCGATGAAGCTGAGCCTGCGGAGCACCCGCAACGCCCGCTACCTCGACCAGATTCCGGCCATCGACGCCGAGATTGCCTCGGGCAATTCGATTCACGAGGCGTTCTGCCGCGCCGGCGGCTATCCCGTGGACTTCCTCGATACGCTGGCCGTGGGCGAGCAGAGCGGGCAGGTGGTCGAGTCGATGGGCCGGCTGGCCCGGCAGTATCAGGAGCAGGCCCGCACGGCCTTCTTCACCCTGGCGATGATCGCCGCCTGCCTGGTTTGGGCGGCCATCGGCGCCATGATCATCTTCATGATCTTCCGCGTATTTATGTCGATGTATCTGGGGCCGATCAACGACGCCCTGCGGCAGATGCATTGAGAACGCGGCATCTTCTCCTTATTCCGCCTCCGCCTCTTCGGCCACCGTGACTTTTTCCATCCGGTCGCCCTGCTTGATCGCATTGACCACGTCCTGTCCTTCGATCACCTGGCCGAAGACGGAGTGTTTGCCGTCGAGCCAGGGAGTGGCGACGTGGGTGATGAAGAACTGGGAGCCGTTGGTGTTTGGGCCGGCGTTGGCCATCGAGAGCACGCCCGGCCCGCTATGCTTGAGGTCTTTGTGGAACTCGTCCTTGAAGGTATAGCCGGGCCCGCCCGTGCCGGTCCCCTGGGGGCAGCCGGTCTGGACCATGAAATCGGGGATGACGCGGTGGAACTTCAGGCCGTCGTAAAAACCTTGGCCGGCCAGCTTCTCGAAGTTGGCTGCGGTCCGCGGGGCTTTGTCGGCGTGCAGTTTCAGGCGGATCGTGCCCCGGTTGGTCACAATGGTGGCGACTTTCATGGAGAACCCTTTCTGTAAAGAACTCACTGTTGTTCCGCCTCGTGGATGACTTCGGACATCTCGCGGCGATTCTTGAAATAGTACGGCAGGCCCAGCGCGGCCGTGAGCACCGTGATCAGCCGGTAGGCCAGCGCGACAACAAACCCCTGGCCCTTGATGACGGCCAGGCCCTGGGCGGCCGACACGCGGGCGTAGAGGAGATCAAGCACATATTCCAGCGGCCCCATCGCCAAGGGAATCACCCCCATCGCCGAACTGAGCGGCATCACCACAAAATGCTCGCCCAGCGAAAGGTGATTGCCCGGCAGCCCACAGGCAATCAGCCAGCAGCCGATGGCGAAAAAACTGTGTACGCCGACGGTCGCCAGCGACGAGATGGCCAGCACCAGCGGTTTGTGGCAATACATCCGCACGGCGACGATGAGGCTTTCCAGGGGGCGTCCGACGCGGGGGATCCGCCCCAGCTTCCGAATCAGCCACCCGTCGCTCAGGTCAGGACCCAGTAGCGCGGCCAGCCCAATGGTGCTGATGACCGTCAGGGCAAAAGTGAGCTTGCAGACCCACCAGATCAACGGATCCTTGATCTGCCAAAAGCCGGTCAAGAGGATCGCCGCGGTGGCCACGACGAAGAGGACGTACAGGCCGAGGATGCGGTCCACCAGGACCGAGGCCAGGGCCTTGGCGCGATAGCCGCGGTGCTCGTGGTCGAGCATCACCGCCTTCACCAGGTCGCCGGCCACGATGCCCAGCGGGGCCAGATTGAACAGGTAGCCCCAGAAACTGATGCGCATCGCGTCGGCGAAGCGGCAGGGGATGTCTAAGGCGCGGACCAGATACCACCAGCGGACAAACGTCAGCAGCACGGCGGCGGTGCAAAACGCCCAGGCCGCGGCCAGCATCGGCCAGTCCTTCGGCTGATTGCGGAGGTTGGCGAAGACGTTGACGTTCTGCTGCCCCCGCATGGAGTTCCACACGAGATAGCCCAGAATGGCCGCCGACAGCGCGATCTTCAGCAGTGTAATCAGGAGTCTTTTCATCCCTGCTCTACCACAATCCCAGGCTCCACGTCACCGCGGCGATCCATCCGGCGGCACAGATTTGCGTCGATAGGGAGCGATAGGCAACGTCGACCGGCGAGCCGCCAGCCCCCTCGACGTAAACCATACGGAGATAATTCAAGATTCCGTAAGCCACAAAGGGCATCGAGGCCATTTCCCGGCCGGGCAGCAACACGTTCTTCACCTCGATGCAATATAGCGCATAGCTCACAAGGGCCACGCCGGCGCAGATACCGACCGCCTGGTCGAGAAACCCCTTGCTGTAGCCGCGGAGGCTGGGGCGATGGTTTAGGTCCAGTTCCTCGGTCAGGTCGGCCCGCCGCTTGGCAAAACCCAGAAAAAGCGCCAGCGTGGCCGTGCACAGCAGCAACCACGGCGACGCCGTGACCGAAACCAACGCGCACCCGAGCAACACCCGGATCACGAACCCCGAGGAGAGCAGAAACACGTCCAGCAAAGTGACGTGCTTGGCGCCCAGGTTGTAAGCCGTGTTGATGGCGATGTAGCTCAACACGATGGCCACCGCCGGGGGCCGCTCGGCGGCCAGGCACAGAGCCAACCCGGCCAGCAGGAGGACCGCAATCTGAACCGCCGCGGCCCGCTTGCTCACCTCGCCGGCCGCGATCGGCCGGCCGCGCTTCGTCGGGTGCAGCCGGTCGGCCTTGGCGTCGCACAGGTCGTTGAGCGTGTAGATCGCCGAGTTCACGAGGCAGAAACCCGCCAGCCCGAGCAAAAAGGAGACGGGCGCCAGGTTCTGTCGCGCCGCCGCGTGCATCGCCTTTACGGCAAACGGCACGGGCAAGAGAACGAAGACGTTCTTGATCCAGTCTTGCGGTCGGGCAAGTCGGACGAGGCCGGTAAGCATGAGGCGATCCCGTAGTTGTGTACTCGTCACGCTCCGCGTGACGCGGTTTCCTCACGCGGAGCGTGAGGAGTACGCTCAGGCACGAACTCCCAAACGGACATTCTGCTTCCGGTTTCCAGTTTCCGCAGTTGCGGAAACATGCCCGGACTGAGAACCAATTCGCGGAGGGCGTCTCCGAAGCGGCCCTGCCGGCACAAACCGTCATTCCAGAGGACAATGCCCCACAGCCGGCCGTCTCTGCCCGCCTGCCCGATCTCGCTCCAGGTCAGGGGGGCTTGTCCATACTTGACATCCGGCACGCACCGGGCGTTCACCTCCCCGAACACCCGCAGTTCTTCCACGCGATCGGCCAGCACTAGCTTGTCCTTGGGGATTCTTTTTCCCAAGCGTGCCACCTCATCCCGGCCCGGCGCGTCCCTCTTTGCCGCGAGCAGCACTCCAACGGCCTGCGAGGCGGCGAGCACGGCCGCGGCGGCGACCAGCATCGCCGCGGTTCTCCGCGGCTTCAGCGGCAGTCGGGCACTAAGCCGTCGCACATACAGGGCCACAAGCCACAAGCCGATCCAATACACCGCCACGTAGAACCGGAAACTCTGCACCGCCTCGCCCATCCGGTAGACGCTGTGGGCCATGATAACGGCCAACACATGAAATAGCAAGAATCCCCCCAACAGATAGACGGGGGCCGTCATCCTGAGCGCAGCGAAGGATCTGGCGTGCGCCCGGAAGAGATTCTTCGCTGCGCTCAGAATGACAATTGCTGTTGCAACGGCGGCCGCGGCAATCATGGCCATCAAAGCGATCGGCAATTCCCTCGGCGGCATGTGGTAGGGACTGATCGCGCCAAAGGTGCGAAGGTTCCAGGCCACCAGCCATCCGCAGCCCGCAAACCACCCGGCCAGCCACGCACCGGCGGCGCGTGCCAGCCCGCCGGCACGAAGCCGGGGCAACTGGCTCCCCAAGTAGAGCAACGAGGCCAGAAACAAAGCCGCTCCCACGTTTCGGACACACCACGCGCAACCGCCCGCCAGGCCCGCGGCGAAAAGCCACCAACTTGCGCCGCGGCGGAAAAAGGGGACAGTCCCCATTTGCCGGAACGGCCCGGAGGGTGCTTCGCACAAATGGGGACTGTCCCTTTTTTCCGCCGCGGTCCCCCTCAACAACAACAGCAGCGAAGCGGCCGTCAAGAGCATGTACGGCCCCTCGCTCAGACACGCGCTTTCACAGGCGAGCATGGGTGGAGTGGAGACCAATCCGATGCCCAACAACGCCGCGATCCAGAGGGGCAACGTCCGGGCGTAGAATCCCAGCACGAGGAGCAAGAAGAGGCACGAGCAGCCGGCCGCCACCGCCCGCGCGGCGCCGTAGGCGTGGCCGACCCCCAGTTCCATCAGCCCCGCCGTCAACAACGGATAGCCCGGCGGAAAGTAGTCCAGGGGCTGCCAGAGCCGCCGGTCGAGCCCGCCAAAAGGACGAACTTGAAAGCCCCGCCCCGCCCGGATGCTCTCGGCGCACTCGATGTAACTGGCGCTGTCGGCGCTCAGCCCATTGCCGCCGGCCAAATACGCCGGCAAGAGGCAAGCCCAAACGGCCAGCGGCGCCAGCACGGCCAACAGGAGTGCGTGCTTGTGCTGCATCAGAACTCGATCTTCCGCATCACCATCCGGGGCAGATTGCGGACCACGCACATCACCCCGCGCCATTGCCAGGGGACGTAGACTTCCGGCCAGCCGCGGTCGATCGCCCGCAATACCCGGCGGGCGACCTCCTCTGGCGTGCCGGCAAAGGGCGGCGGCTTTAGCCCGACCGTCATCCCCGTCTTCACGAAACCCGGCTTGACGCACACGGTTCTCAGCCCGCGGGCACGGAACTTGTGGTCCAAGCCTTCGAGATAGTGGGACAGGCCCGCCTTGGCCGCCCCGTAGAGGATTACCGGTTTCCGGCCCCGCTCGCCGGCCACCGAACTGAACACGCACAACGTGCCCAAGGTACTCGTCACGCCCCGCCGTGACGGACTTTCCTCTCGCGGAGCGAGAGGAGTACAATGAGCGAGCAACCGTTTGCGGGCCTCTTCGCAAAACAGCACGGTGTTGGTGAAATCGGCCGCCAACAGCCGGGCCGTCAGTTGCCGGTCGTTCTCCAACTCCTCCTGCGGGGCGAACAGGCCGGCCGTGACCACCACCGTGTCGAAACCGTCCAACTCCCGCCGGGCCTGATCGAGCGCCGGAGCAAAACTGTCCGGCTGCAAGAGGTCGCAATAGGCGGTCCGCACCGGCGCCTGGGCCCCGCGGATTTCCAGGTCTCGCGCCGAACGCTCCAAGTCCTCGGCCACGTGCTCCAGGAGAAACAGCCGGGCGCCGCGGGCCGCCAGCAGCCGCCCCAACGCCCGGCCCATCCCCCGGCTCGCTCCCAACAATACGGCTTTCATGCGGGGTCTCCCAGAAGCCGGACCGACTGGGCGCTGCGGATGCGGACCTCCGGGTCCCAGCGGCGGCGGACCGCGTTGAAGGCCTCCAGCCGCGGCTCCATCGCCCGGAAGTGCTCCGCACGGGTGAAGGTGTCCTTCGTCAGGTAGATGCGTCCCCCCTCGCGGATCACCAGTTCGTTGAGCCGGTCCACCAGGGCCGGGGTCTTCGTGGGGTGAATGGGAAAATCCATGGCGATGGACATTCCCGGCCGCGGGAAGGAGAGCATCCCCCTGCCCTCCGCGCCGCAGTCCTTGATGACACACAAGAACCCCATCCCCCCGCCGGAAACGAAAAGCTCCAGGAACCGCCGCGCCGGCCCGTTGTCTTCCGCGTGCGGCAGCACGCATTGGTACTGGGTGAATCCCCGCCAGCCGTAGATCAAGTTCCAGTCATCCAGCGCGTCCAGCGGATAGAAAAATGCCTCGGGGTGCAGAATGCCGTGGCGGACCCGCTGCACGTGTTTCCAATAGTACGCCAGGTTGAATGCCTTCATGCTCGGCCGGCACAGCGCCAGGCCGGGAAACTGGAACGGCACGCGGAAGCGGCGTTTTGGCGGCGGCGGCTCTTCGGGGGCCTCTTCCCGCCGCGCCCAGCGCCCCTTCATCAAAATGCCCCGCCCCAGGCTGGCCCCCGCGCCAGGCAATCGACCCAGCCGACGGTCATCGGCCACTCGCGGGCCGCCTCCTTCAGCCCGGCCACCATCCGGTCGAGGTCGTCGATCCGTTGGCTCTCGCCCCAAATCCAGGGCGAGGGGATCGGCCGCATCGGGAACTCGACCTCCAAAATGTGGCCGGTCAGCCCCATGCCGCCGAGGGTGGCGCGAAACAATTCCGGCTCCGACGTCTCCGAACACTCGATGATCCGCCCGTCCGCCACGCGGAGCTTGATGCTGCCGACGTGCTGGCCGAAACAGCCGTCGACGTGATGGTTCTTGCCGTGGACGTCGGAGGCGACCATGCCGCCGACGGTGACAAATTGAGTGCCGGGCGAGACGGGCACAAACCAGCCGCAGCGGAGAAACACCCGGTTCAAGTCCAGCAACGACACGCCCGCCTCCGCCCTCAGCAGCCCCGTAACCGGATCAAAGCTCAACAGGCGGTCGGCCAGCGTGGTGTCGGCCACCGGGAAGTCCGCCCGGGCGGGAAGCGACGAGTCGCCATAGGACCGGCCCAAGCCGCGGGAAAGCGCAGCCCTCTCGGTGGTTGCCGCCAGGCTCTCGGACCTGAACACCAGCCCTTCCACCACGGGAAAGCGGCCCCAACCGGTAAGCTTCGACTGGTACGGTTGTTGCGACATGGGGGGACTCCTCGCAACCAAGCAGGGTAGCCCATCACCCCATCGCCGTCAAGATCAATGTCGAGCCGCGACCAGTGGTTGCGGGCGCGTCATGCCCACTCCCACGCCCTGTTCTCGGCTATAATAGAGTAGCCAATTTTGCGGTAATCCAGTCCGGCCACGCCGTCCCATGTTTCGCCTCTTGACGCCCCACTACCGGGTCTATCGGGTCTGGGAGCTGACGCCCGAGCGGCTCCATCAGTGGGGACTCCGTGCGCTGTTGTTGGACGTGGATTGCACGCTCACCCGCTATCGTCAGAACGAGGCCCTGCCCGAAGTGACCGCGTGGATCGAGCAACTGCGGATCGCAGGCATTAGTCTGTGCCTGGTCAGCAACGGGATGGGCGGGCGAATCCGGCAGTTCGCCCAGCGGCTGGCGCTCCCCTGTGTTTGGGGTGCCATGAAGCCCTTTCCGTGGGGAATCCGCGCCGCAGTCCGCCAGCTCGGCTGCCTGAACGCCGAAACCGCCATCGTCGGCGATCAACTCTTCGCCGACGTGATGGCCGGCCGGTTGGCCGGAATCCGCGCGATCCTGGTCGAGCCGATCCACCCCGAGGAAGAGCCGTGGTACACCCGGCTGAAGCGCCTGCCCGAACGGCTCGTTCTGGCACGCTCCGAGGCGTGACAGTCAAAGGAGGACAAACATGGCGACGTTTTTCTTGTTCGGCAGGTATTCGTCACTGGCCGCGCAGAAGATTGGCTCTGAATGTACGAAGAAGGCGCGGCACCTGATTGAGGACCTCGGCGGCCGGGTGAAAGGCATCTATGCCCTCTTGGGCGAATTCGACCTGGTCATCATCGCCGAATTGCCCGACATGACCGACGCCATGGCGGCGTCGGTCGGGTTGAGGAAGTTGACCGACATCAACTTCTTCACCGAGGCGGCCATGCCCATCGAGCAATTCGACAAGAAGTTCGGCGGCAGTTGAACGGATGAGCCAACAAGATCGTGCCGGTGTCTTCGCAGCAGTCGCGTCGGACCCCTTTACACGTCCGCAGTGATAGCGTAGGTTGGCCGAAAAGGCCCGAAACGGAGAATGGGCGTCTTGACACGGCTCACTTCATGGGAGACCAAGATGTTTTCCGGTTGCGCGTTGCCCCGGCTCGTGGGCGGAAAGAGCGGTGATGGGTCCGGCCGCCGGTTGCGGCGGGCGGTTGCGCTGATGGGAGCGATGGGCCTGGTCTTGGCCGGCGGACTGGCGGCGGTCAAGGCGGCCCCGCCGGACGGGCCTTCCACCCCGGCGGTCCCGCGCCCAAGAGCGCCAACAAGGAACCCCAGCCCTCCGAGGCCGCCGTGCTGTCGCCCAGCGCAGTCGTCCGCGCCGACGTCCCTTACGGCAAGGACGAGAAGCAGCGGCTTGACGTCTACCGGCCGCGCAGCGCCAAGACGCGCCCGTGGTGGTGTTCTTCCACCGGGGCGAATGGAGCAAGGGGGACAAGAGCGGCGTGAGCTACAAGCCCAAGTTTCTCAACGAGAACGGGATCGTCTTCGTGAGCGCCAACTACCGCCTGTCGCCCGCCGTCAGCCACCCGGCGCATATCAACGACGTGGCGGCGGCCGTCCGCTGGGTGTATGACCACGCGGCCGAGATTGGCGCATCGCCAAAGCGGATTGTGGTGATGGGCCATTCCGCCGGCTGCCACCTGGTGACGCTCTTGGCGCTCGACCCGCACTACCTGGCCCATGTCGGGCTTCGCCCCGGCGATCTCCGCGGGGTGGTCGCCTGGAGCGGCGGGGCCTACGATTTGGCGGCGATGGTCAAGGCCGGCGGCACGTATGCCCCTTACATCAAACAAGCGTTCGGCGATTCCGAGGCTGCCTGGCGGGATGCCTCCCCGGTGACGCACGTCGCCGACGCCAAGCCCTTGCCGCCGTTTCTGTTCGTGTCGTTCCAAAAAGGCAACTCCTCGAACCAGGCCGCCGAGAGACTGGCCGGGCTGATCAAAGACGCCAAGGGCCGGGCCGAGTGCCGGGTGCTGGAAGGCCGGACCCATTTCACCGCCAATCACCTGATCGGCGCCCCCGGCGACACGACCGGGGCAATCCTGCTGGGCTTCGTCCGCGACGTCACCCGCTAACGCGACGGCGGCAACCGTAGCACAGGCATCTTGCCTGTGTCACCAGGACGACAGGCTGGAAGCCTGTCCTACATGGCCGGGTCTTCGGGTGGGGTGGCCTTTGGCGCCGAACCGCAGCCTGCTATAATCCGTAGCATTATTACACTCCGGCTAGGAATCCCCCCTGGTGCCGTATGAGGAGCAAGTTACGATGACCCAACAGCCAGGTCCCGCCATGATCGAGGCCGTAGGCCTCTCGAAATACTACGGCGATTTTGCCGCCATCGAGAACGTCACCTTCCAGGTCCGTCAGGGCGAGGTGGTGGCGTTTCTGGGGCCGAACGGGGCGGGCAAGAGCACCACAATGAAGCTCTTGACCGGCTACCTGGCGGCCTCGGCCGGGGTGGCGCGGATCGCCGGGCATGACATGGCGGCCGACCGGCTGGCCGGTTCCACCCGGCTGGGCTATCTGCCGGAAAACGGCCCGCTCTATCTCGACATGACGCCGCGGGCACTGTTGCGTTTCTTCGCCGACGCCCGCGGGCTGTCGTCCGCCCGGAAGCGGGAGCGGATCGCACAGGTCGTCGATCTTTGCGCCCTGGGGAGCGTGATCGGGAAGCCGATCGGGAAGCTCTCCCGCGGCTACCGCCAGCGGGTGGGCATGGCCCAGGTGCTGCTGCACGAGCCGGACGTGCTGATCCTCGACGAGCCGACCGCCGGCTTGGACCCCAACCAGATTCACGAAGTGCGGGAGACGATCCGCAAACTCGGCCGGAGCAAGACGATCCTGCTTTCGACCCACATCTTGCAGGAAGTCGAGGCAATGGCCGGCCGGGTGTTGTTTATCAACGAGGGCCGCCTGATCTTCGACGGCCCGATCAAGGAGTTGACCAAGGGCGGTAAGCCGCTGGACGAGCGCTTCCGCGAGTTGACGGCCGCTTGAAAAGGGATGAAGGATGAAGGATGAGATATGAACACTAACGTGCTAGCCGCCGTCTTCCGGCGGAATTACGTCAGCTACTTCGCCAATCCGACGGGCTACGTCTTCATCTGCCTGTTCGTGGGGCTGGGGGCGTTCTTCGCGTTTTGCCTTCCCGCCTTTTTCGCCGACAACCTGGCGAATCTCGACCAGCTAAGCTACTGGTTGCCCATCATTATGCTCGTCTACATCCCCACGATCACGATGGGCGTTTGGGCCGACGAGCGGCGGCAGGGGACCGACGAGCTGCTGCTGACGATTCCCGCCCGCGATTTCGACATCGTGCTGGGCAAGTACCTGGCCGCCGTGGCCATCTTCAGCGTGGCGCTGGTGTTCTCGCTGCTGTGCAACCTGGCCGTGCTGGAGTGGTTGGGCAACCCGGACGTCGGACTGTTCATCGGCACCTATATCGGCTACTGGCTGGTCGGGCTGGCCATGCTGGCCATCGGCATGGTGGCCTCGTTTTTGACCGGCAACATCACGATCGCCTACGTGCTGGGCGTGTTGCTGAACGCGCCGCTGGTGCTCCTGACGGCGGCGGACGCGATTTTCGGCACCATCGGCCGGCAAGGCGTGCTGGCGATCAAGAATTGGAGCATCAGCCAGCAGTCCGCGGACTTCGGCCGCGGCGTGCTGAGCCTGGCCGGACTGGCCTACTTCCTCATGATCGTGGCGGTCATGCTCTACCTGAGCATGGTGCTGATCGGCCGGCGGCATTGGTACAGCGGGGCTCGGCGCCGGGCGCTGGCCTGCCACTTCGCCGTCCGCACGCTGGCCCTGGCCGTCATTGCCGTGGGCGCCGTGCTCGTGTTCCGCCATCACGACCTGCGGTGGGACGTGACCAGCGAGCAGCTTAGCTCGCTGGCGCCGCAGACGCGGGAGTTGATCGGCAATCTGAAGGTGAGCCGGCCGGTGCGGATCGAGGCCTTCATCAGTCCCAGCGTGCCCGAGGCCTACGTGCCGGCGCGGGTGAACCTGTTGAGCGTCCTCCAGGAGTTGAAGGCCATCGGCGGCGGAAAGCTGGACGTGCGGATCCACGACACCGACCGCTTCACCGAGGAGGCCGCCCTGGCCGAAAAGAACTACAGCATCGAGCCCCGCGAGGTCACCACGTTGAGCCACGGGGCGCTCGCCTCCGACCACATCTACCTCCACGTGGCGGTCAAGTCCGGCTCCGGCAAGGCCATCGTGTCGTTTATCGACCAGGACACGCCCGCCGAGTACGAGTTGGTCCGCTCCATCTGCACGCTGAGCCAGCAAAAGCGGAAGAAGCTGGGCGTCTTGAACACCGACGCCCAACTCTACGGCGGCTTCACCATGCAGGGCATGACCCCTAACTGGCCGATCATCGACGAACTGGAAAAGCAATACGAGGTGGTGCGGGTCGACCCCAGCAAGCCGATCCTGGAGAAATACGACGTGCTGCTGGCCGTGCAACCGTCCTCGCTCGGGCCGGAGGAAATGAACAACTTCGTGGCCGCCGTCCGCGGCGGCCAGCCGACGGCCGTCTTCGAGGACCCGGCGCCGGTCTGGTGTCCGGGGGTGCCGGCCACCAGCGCGCCCCGCCAGCCGCCGGGCGGGATGAACCCGATGTTCATGGGCGGGCAGCAGCCGCCCAAGGGGGACATCAATCTCCTCTGGAACCTGCTGGGCGTCGATTTCGCCGGCGACCAGGTGATCTGGCAGAAATACAACCCCTATCCGAAACTGTCGCAGTTCAGCGAGATCCCCGAGTTCGTGTTCGTAGGCCAAGGCGAAGGCGTGAAGGAGCCGTTTGGCGGGGGCGATCCGATCAGTTCGGGCTTGCAGCAGATGCTCTTTCCCTTCCCCGGCGCGGTGATGAAGCTGAACGCCTCGACGCTCCGGTTCACGCCCCTAGCGAGGACCGGCGAGGAGACGGGCATGGTCCGCTACGCCGAGCTGATGCAGATGAGCCCGATGGGGCCGCGCGGCCTGAACCCCGACCGGCGGCAGACGCCCACCGGCCTGGGCTACGTGCTGGCCGCGCACATCCAGGGCAAGGTGCCATTGGCCCCGCCGGACGATCCCGAAAACGCGCCTGCCAATGCGAAGAAGAAGGAAAAAGTCCCTCCGAAGAAGCCCCCCGAGTCAACGGTCAACGTGGTGCTGGTGTGCGACATCGACATGCTCTCGCAGGCTTTCTTCCGGCTCCGCGAGCAGGCCGAGATTCCCGACTTGGGCATCCGCCTGACTCTCGACAACGTCACTTTCATCCTCAACGCGCTGGATGCGCTGGCCGGCGACGGCCGCTTCCTCGATATCCGCAAGCGGCGGCCCAAGTGCCGCACGCTCAGCCACATCGACCAATGGACGGAGAAGGACCGCAAGAGCGCCGCCGACCAGATCGAGAAGTTCTCGAAGAACGTCGAGGAGGAGGAATCGAAGGCCCAGAAGGCGATGGAGGACGAGATCGCCGAATTAAAGAAGCGGAAGAACGTCGATCCCCAGCAGATGCTGATCGAGGTGATGATGAAACAGCAGGACCTCGAGCGGCAGAAGGAGACCAAGATCGCGCAATTGCGCCAGGAGCAGAACCAAGAGCGGACCAAGATCGAGACCGATTTGAAGGTGAAGATTGACGGGGTGCATTCCACCGTCCGGTGGCTGGCGCTGTTGTTGCCGCCGATTGCGCCGCTGCTGGTGGCGGTGGTCGTGTTCTTCACCCGCCGCGCCCGCGAGCGCGAGGGCGTCGCCCGGTCGCGGCTGCGCTGAAAACCGAAACCGATAACCGATAACTCCCATGAACGAAACCGCGAAAACACTGACTTTCCTGGCCGTGGCGGCGGCGGCCGTGCTGCTGGCCGTCGTCACCCGCCCCTCGCTGCCGGCCTCCAGCCGCGACGACGTCCGCGGCCAGTTGCTCTATCCCGATTTTAAGGACCCGTTGGCAGTCGCCGACCTGGAGATCGTCGAGTTTGACGAGAGCACGGCCACGGTGACTCGGTTTCAGGTGGCGGAACTGGACTACAAGGGGAAGACCCGCTGGGTGATCCCTTCGCACGACAATTACCCCGCCGACGCCAAGGAGCAAGTGGCCTCGGCGGCCACGGCCCTGATGCGGATGAAGATCCTCGATATGCCCAGCGAGGCCCAGGGCGATCAGGTGGAATTCGGCGTGGTCGAGCCGGACCCGAAAGTGCTCAAAGTGGGGGCCACCGGCGTGGGCATGAAAGTCGTGATGAACAACAAGGAGGGGAAGGAACTGCTCGCCTTGGTGATCGGCAAGGAAGTGCCCGGCCGCGCCGGGCTGCGCTACGTCCGCAAGGTCGGCCAGGACCCGATCTACACCGTCGAGGCCAGGACGGACAAGTTCAGCACGAAGTTCGAGAACTGGATCGAGCGGAACCTGCTGCAAATCAGCTCCTTCGACGTGGGCCGGCTCTGGATCCGCGACTACGCCATCAAGGGCACGGACACGGGCATGGTGATCGTCCAACGCGGCCGCATGCAGCTCGATCACAACGACGCCGGCGAGCCGAAATGGAAGATGACCGACGACCAGAAGTTCTTGCCCGACCCGAAAAACCCCGGTCAGGCGCATTGGGCGCCGGTGAAAATGGCCGCCGACGAGGAGCTTAACACGACGAAGCTCGACGACATGATGCTGGCCCTGGATGACTTGAAGATCGTCGACGTCAGCCGCAAGCCGGGCGGCCTGAGCGCCGACCTGAAGGCGGCCGGCAAGCTGGTTGTCCGCGGCGACGCCGCCGCCCAGTCGTTGGAAGACAGGGGGTTTTTCCTGGCCCCGCCGGAAGAGAACGGCCCTATGGAAGTCTTTTCCAACGAGGGGGAAATCCGCGTCGGCGCCAAGGACGGCGTCGAGTACGTCCTCCGTTTCGGCGACATCGCCGGCCGCGGCGCCGCCAAAAAGGACGAGAAGAAGAAAGACGAGAAGCCCAAAGGCAAGGAGAAAGAGGCGGAAAAGAAAAAGGAAGAGCCCGGCGGCGCCGGCCTGAACCGCTACCTGTTCATCATGGCCGAGTTCAATCCCGAGTTGGTCGCCAAGCCCCAGTTTGAGCCGCTTCCCGAAGCCAAGAGCGAGCCGGAAAAGAAGCCGCCCGAGGAGAAGAAGGACGTCCAGGCAAAGCCGGACGCGAAGAAGCCGGCGGAAAAGAACGCCGAACCGAAGAAACCCGGCGCGACGAAGGGGGACGCGAAGAAGGCCGGCGCAAGAAGGCGGAGGACAAGAAGCCCGCCGAGAAAACCGCCGCGCAGAAAGAGGCCGAGAAGAAGGCCCTCCAAGCCGAGCGCGAGCGCGTCGGGAAGGACAACAAGCGGAAGCAGGACGAATACGAGCAGAAGATTGCCGACGGCAAGAAGCGGGCCGGCGAGTTGAACGCCCGCTTCGCCGACTGGTACTACGTCATCTCCAACGAGGTCTACCGCAAGATCCACCTTGGCCGCGACGAGATTGTCAAGAAGAAGGAGAAGCCCAAGGCCAAGGATCAAGACAAGGCCGCCAAGGACGAGCACGCCGGAGGCCAGCACGAGGACTCGCCGAAAGAGCCTGCCGCTCCGACGGACGACTTGGAGAAGCTGAAGGCCGAAGGGCCGGCGGGTGGAAAATAGTCGAGGATTGCTCGATTGGGTGGCACGCCCTGAAAGGGCGTGGCAGCAGTTGCGTTGGAAGTCGGCGGTTCACCACGCCCTTTCAGGGCGTGCCACCCTGGTTCCCGCCGAAATAGGCCGGCGCGGCGATCCGCGTGCCGGGCGGCAGTTTGGCGGCCAACTCTTCGGCATCGAGCGCGTACAGCGGGCTGATCTCCACCATCGCGCCGTCGGCCACTTCCGCGCCGGCCTGCCGGAGCCAACCGCGGTGCAGGGCGGCAAGCTGCGCACGGACCGTCTCCGGCGTGTCTTCCTTCGCCCCGGAGGCATTCTTCAGCGGGGCGAAGGCCCGCGCCCGATCGACCTCCACGATGATCGCGTTATGCGAGAGCGGCATCAAGTCGAAGATGAACCGCTCGAACTTGAGCGCGTTGGGCTCCGCCGGCTCGATCCGCCGGCCCGCCGCGTCGATGTACGCCGCTCTCTTCCGGGCGACGTGGAACGGCAGGGCGTCGGCCACTCCGGCCACCCGCCGCAAGAGCGCGGCGTCGATGACGTGGACGGCGATGCTGCCCGCCCAAATCTTTAGCGAGCCGTCGGGGTTCCGCCGCCGGGCAGCCTGGTCGGGCAGGTCGCTGTACTCGATTACCAGCGGCCGGCCGTCCACCTGCACCACGTTCCCCACCCGCTCCAGCGGGTCCCGCTTGGCGACCACTTGCGTGGAAAACTCCGAGCCGGACAAGAGGTGATAGCCCACGAACTCCCGCCCGCAGATGTCCACCAGCGGATTGTCCACCTGGAGGTAGAACAGGTGGCGGACTTGGCGGCGGTCGATGTCTTCCAACGCGCCGCTCCTGGCCAGCGCGGCCAGCAGGCCGCCGTGCCCGTCGGGACTCAGGGCGACTTGCCCCGGCCCTTCCAACAACACGCGGCCGGTCTGCTCATCGACGGCGGGCATTGTACCTTGGCAAAACAGGAACAGGTCTTCCACCGGCAGTCCGAACCGCCCGTGCTCGGCGAAGAACGCCGTGGTTTCTGCGTGCGTCGCCGGGCTGGTCATCAGATAGAGCGGAATCCGCAGGCCGTAGCGCCGGGCGGCAGCCACGATCTTCTCGACGTGAATCTGAAAGAGGGATTTTTGCGAGAGCGGCCCGATGGGGAACATCCCCTTGGGCCGGTCGAAACCCAGCCGCGTCCCCTGTCCGCCGGCCGTCAGGATCACGCCGAGCTGCCCGGCGCGGAGCGCTTCGACGCCGCGTTGCCGGGCGAGTTCTGGGCTGAACGGGTTGCCGGCAGAGTCCAGCCGGAACGCCGGCGGCGATTCGGCCCGCGCGGCCAACTCGCCAATGCCCGCCGGCCAGCCGCGCCGCTCGTAGAGCCGGCGGAGCAACGGGAAGTCAATCGCCTCGATCTGCCGGACGAGCGACGCCCGATCCGGCGGATTGAGTCCGTCCCAGAAGGCCAGCAAGTGTTCCTGGCCATACGGGCGGAGGATTGCGAGAAGCTGTTCTCGGCTCATTCTGCTGCCAGTAGGTTGTGCGTCATCCACGTCGCCCTGCCGGAGCCTCCGCTCCGGTGTGGAAACATTCTACGCCGGTACGATTGGGGGCGTCAAGCTGCCCCCCCTTGCCAGCCGGCTGCCCGTGGGTTAGCATAATTGTTGCTTTCCAACCCCCGTTGTCCCACCGAAGTTTCCGCCCCAAGGAGATCGAATCATGTACTGCCGTCGGATTCCGCTGGTTGTGGTGTTCTTGGCTGCCGTCTCGATAGTCGCTGCCACCGCGGCGTGGGCGGACGAGGGCATGTGGCTGTTCGGTCAGCCGCCGCGGAAGCTGCTCCAGGAGCGGTACGGCTTCGACCCCAGCGACGCCTGGCTGGGCCACTTACAGCGATCCGCCATCCGCTTTCCCGGCGGCTCGGGGTCGTTCGTCTCGGCCGACGGGCTGGTAATGACCAACCATCACATCGGCGAAGGGCCGTTGCAGGACCTCAGCACGAAGGGCCACGATTTGTTGAAATCGGGTTACTACGCCCGCACCCGCGGCGACGAACTCAAGTGCCCCAACATGGAACTGAACGTGCTGGTGAGCGTCGAGGACGTGACCGAGCGGGTGGGCGCGGCGGTCACCGCCACCGATCCGGCCACGGCGGAAAAGCAGCGCCGGGCGGTGATCGCCACCATCGAGGAGAAATCGACCAAGCAGACCGGCCTGCGGTGCGAGGTGATCGCGCTTTACCACGGCGGGCTATACCACCTCTACCGCTACAAGAAGTACACCGACGTGCGGCTGGTCTTCGCCCCCGAGGACGTGATCGCGGCCTTCGGCGGCGACCCCGACAACTTCGAGTATCCCCGCTTCGATCTGGACATCTGTTTCTTCCGCGTGTACGAGAACGGCAAGCCGGTCCGCACGCCGGACCACCTGACGTGGAATCCCGCTTCGTTGAAGGAGGGAGACCTGGTGTTCGTGGCCGGCAATCCCGGCCGCACGGAACGGACGCTTACGGTGCGGCACCTGGAGTACCTGCGGGACGTGCAGTTGCCGGCGTCGCTGGACTTGTGGCGGCGGCAGGAGGTGTTGGCGCTGACGTTCGGCGGGCGGAGCGCGGAGAACGCCCGGCGGGCGCGGGGAATGTTGCTGCGCGTGCAGAACTCCATGAAGGCCCGACTGGGCGGATTGGCCGGCCTGCAAGACCCGGCCGTCATGGCCGTGAAAGAGGCGGAAGAGAACTCGCTCCGCCGGGCCGCCGCCGCCAATCCCGCCCTGGCCGCCGACTTCGACGCCGCGGTGAAAACGATCGACCAGTCGTTGACCACCCTGAAGCGGATCCGCAGCGACTATAACCTGCTGGAGCAGGGTCTGGCGTTCCAAAGCGCCAACTTCGGCTTCGCCCGCACGCTGGTCCGGCTGGCCGCCGAGACCGCCAAACCCAACGCCGGCCGGCTCCGCGAGTACGGCACGTCGAAGCTGGAGTCGCTCAAGTTGGGGTTGTTCTCCGAGGCCCCGGTCTATGACGACCTGGAAACGGCCAAGCTGGCCGACTCGCTGAGCATGTACACCGAGCAGAAGGGCTACGACGACCCGCTGGTGCGCAAGGTGATGGACGGCAAATCGCCCGGCGCGGGCGGCCGAATTGATCCGCGGCACCAGGCTGGCCGACGTGGCGGTCCGCCGCCAACTGGCCGAAGGGGGCCAGCAGGCCATCGACGCCTCGGGGGACCCGATGATTCGCTTGGCCCGGCTGGTCGATGAGCCGGCCCGGGCGGTCCGCACGGTCTTCGAGCAGCAAGTTGACGAACCGCAGCGCGAGGCGTACGGCAAGCTGGCCAACATCCGCTTCTCGCTGTACGGCAGCGATGAGTATCCCGATGCCACCTTCACGCTCCGGCTCTCTTTCGGCAAGGTCGAACGCTGCGAAGAAGACGGCATGCCGGCCCCCGCCTGGACCACCTTTGGCGGGCTGTACGGGCGGGCGAAAGAGCACGACTTTGCCGAGCCGTTCGACTTGCCCAAGAGTTGGATCGACCGGAAGAGCGGGCTGGACATGGCCACGCCGATGAATTTCGTCTGCACGGCCGACATCATCGGCGGCAATTCGGGCAGTCCGGTGGTCAACCGTGACGGCGAACTGGTCGGGATCATCTTCGACGGCGATCTGCCTTCGCTGGTTTGGGATTACGTGTACACCCAACAGGGCCGCTCGATCTCCGTCCACGGCAGCGCCATTCTCGAATCGCTGCGGAAGGTCTACGACGCCGGCCCGCTGGCCGACGAGTTGACGGGCAAATGAGGACCGCACCGTGAATCTGCAATTCCTGGGGGCCGCGACAGGTCACCGGATCGCAATACTACGTCGAGGCGGACGGCGCCCGGCTGTTGGTGGATTGTGGGATGCACCAGGAGCGGGCGTACTTGGCCCGGAATTGGGATAAGAGCCCGCTGCGGCTCCGCGACCTGGACGCGATGCTCTTGACGCACGCCCACGTCGACCACTGCGGCCTGGCGCCGAAGTTGGTGCGGGAGGGTTTCCGCGGCCCGATCATCGCCACCTCCGCCTCGGCCGATCTGGTGGAGTTGGTGCTCCGGGACGCCGCCGAGATTCAGATGGAAGATGCCGCGTTCAAGCAGAAGCGGCACCACAAGGAGGGCCGCCGCCCCCAGCGGCCCGTCCGGCCGCTCTATACGCCGGCGGACGTAGAACGCACGCTGCCGCTGTTGCAGTCTTCGCCCTACGACCGGCCCGTCCGGCTCACCGACCGGGTGCAAGCCGTTTTCCACGATGCCGGCCACATCCTCGGCTCGGCGATGATCGAGCTCCGCGTGGCCGGTCACGCCCGCCCGACGCGGATCATCTTTACCGGCGACCTGGGGCAGTGGGACCGGCCGATCGTCCGCAACCCGACCGTCTTCACCGAGGCCGACTACGTGGTGATGGAATCGACCTACGGCGACCGGCGGCACGAGAACCACGACACGGTCGAGTCGCAACTGGAGCAGGTGATTACGGAAACCGCCGGCCGCGGCGGCAAGGTGATCGTCCCGATCTTCGCCATCGAGCGGGCCCAGGAACTGATCTACTACCTCAACCGGCTGCTCGGCGCCGGGCGGATCCCCCAGACGCCGGTGTTTCTCGATAGTCCGATGGCCGCCCAGGTGAACGAGGTCTTCGGCCGGCACCGCGAGTGTTTCGACGCCGAGGCAGAGGAGATGGTCGCCGGGGGGCGGTCGCTGCTCAAGTTTCCTTTGCTGCGGGTGCTGCGGACGGTGCAGGAGTCGATGGCCATCAACGCGCTTCAGGCGCCGGCGGTGATTATGTCCACTTCGGGCATGTGTACGGCGGGCCGCATCAAGCATCACCTCGCCCACCACATTGGCGACCCCGCCTGCACGATTCTCTTCGTCGGCTACCAGGCGGAAGGGACCCTGGGCCGGCAAATCCTCGACGGCCACCCGGAGGTCCGCATCCACGGCATCAACCGCCTGGTGCGGGCCGAGGTGCGGCAGATTCAAGGCATTTCCGGCCACGCCGACCGCGACGGCCTGCTGAAATGGCTGGGCTATTTCCAACAGCCGCCCCGCCGGCTGTTCATCACCCACGGCGAGCCGCAGGCGTCGCTCAAGCTGGCCGAAGACGTCCGCCGCCAGATGGGCTGGAACGTGAGCGTGCCGGAGTACCGGGAGACGGTGCAACTGAACGCGGAATGATGAAGCGATTGGGTAAGGATTTCTGCACCGGCGGCAACTATAATGTGTGTTGCCACCTTTATCTCTCGGTTGGAGGACGTGTGATGTTGGTTTCCAAACCAGCGGCGCTGGTTCTGTCCGTCGTCTTGGCCATTAAAGTCGCCCAGAAGAACAAGGAAGGCAAGGAAGAAACCAAGAAATACGAGGCTAAGAACGTCGAGGAACTGAAAACGAGTTGCTCCGCCGCCACTTGAGTTGGTACGAGGGAAATTGAGAAAGGAACACGCCCCATGAAAGGGAACATTCTGCCCCGCATCGCGTTATCGCTGTGGCTTCTGGGGCCGCAACTGGCCGGCGCCGTTTCGCCCACGGCAGGCGAGATGGCCGACGCCCGGCGCTGGACGACGGCGAGATTCGGGGCGCCGGTGAGACGAAGACCGTCGAACCGTTCTTCTCCTTCACGTACGGCGGGAAGCCTTCCGCGGAGCTGTTGGCGGCCTGGGAATTGAAGCGGGCCACACGTCGATTGGACGCCCAACGCACGGAACACACGTTGACCTATAGCGATCCCAAGACGGGGTTGGTGGTCCGGTGCGTGGGCATCGAGTACCGCGATTTTCCCGCCGTGGAATGGACCCTGTACTTTAGGAACACGGGCGACCAAGAGACGCCGATCTTGGAAAACATCCAGGCCATGGACGTGCGCGTTGAGCGTCCTTCCGAAGGAGGGTTCGTCCTTCACGGCTGCAAGGGCGACGGGGTTGACGCGGCCCTGTATGAGCCGTTCGAGCAAACGCTCCTGCCGAAGTCCCGCCGGAGTTTTTCGCCCTGGGGCGGCCGGCCCAGCAACGTCGCCTTTCCGTACTGCAACTTGCAGATGCCCGGCGGCGGGCTGATCATCGTCGTGGGTTGGCCGGGGCAATGGGCCGCGAGTTTTACCCGCGATGCCGGGCGGGAGCTGCGGATTACCGCGGGGCAAGAATTGACGCACCTCGTTTTGCACCCGGGCGAAGAGGTGCGCACGCCGTTGATGGCCCTGCTGTTCTGGCAAGGTCCGGACGTGCCACGCTCGCAGAACCTCTGGCGACGATGGATGATCGCCCATAATCTGCCGCGGACGGGCGACGGCAAACTCCCGCCGCCGGCCCTCTACGGCAATTCCTCGTTGGAGTTCAACGAGATGTGCAATGCCAACCAAGAGAACCAAGAACACTTCATCGACCGCTACCTGGCGGAGCGCGTCGGCATCGACTGTTGGTGGATGGACGCGGGCTGGTACTGGAACAAGGGCGGCTGGCCGAGCACCGGCACCTGGGAGGTCGATACGAACCGGTTCCCGCGCGGTTTGCGGGCCATCAGCGACCACTGCGCACGCCCACGGGATCAAGACCCTGGTGTGGTTCGAGCCGGAGCGGGTCGCGCCCGACCGGTGGCTCTCCAACAACCATCCGCAGTGGATCCTCGGCGGCAAGCAGGGCGGCATTCTGAACCTGGGCAACCCCGCCGCCCGACAGTGGCTCACCGATCACGTCGACAAAATGCTCAGCGGGCAGGGCATCGACGTCTACCGTCAGGATTTTAACATTGATCCGCTGGGATTCTGGCGGGGCAACGATCCGCCTGACCGCCAGGGCCTCACCGAGAACCTGCACGTGCAGGGCTATCTGGCCTATTGGGACGAGCTTCGTCGGCGCCATCCCAACCTGCTGATCGACTCCTGCGCCAGCGGCGGCCGCCGCAACGACCTGGAGACGATGCGCAGGGCGGTAGCCTTGCATCCGACCGACTACGATTACGAGAATCTGGCGATGAAACAGGCATTTCACTCCAGCCTGTTTCAATGGCTTCCCTATTTCGGCTCGAACACCTTGCCCGTCGGTTCGGTCGATGCCTACGCCTTCCGCAGCGGCCATGCGATGGGCGTCGTATTGGGATACGATTTCCGCCGCAAGGACCTCGATTACGCCTTGTTGCGCGGCTCACGGGCCAATGGCGGTCGATTTCCCGCTGCTATTACGGCGACTACTATCCGCTGACCCCCTATAGCCGGAACGAAACCGCGTGGATCGGCTGGCAGTTCGACTGCCCGGAGACGGGTGAAGGCGTGGTTCAGGCGTTCCGCCGCAAGCAGAGCGGCAGCGAGCCGCTGCGCGCCAGGCTCCAGGGTTTGGAAGCGGATGCCGTCTACGTGTTGACGAACCTCGACGTTTCCGGCACGACGGAAATGACCGGACGCGAGCTTGGCGAGAAGGGCCTTCTCATCGCCGTCAAGGATCAGCCGGCGCGGCCGTTATCACCTACACGAAGAAACACTGATCGTTCAATGGTTCTTGCCATGAAAATCATCCGCTATCTCGATTCCAACCAAGACGTGAGATTCGCTTCCCTCCGCGCGGACGGAACGGCCCTGGCGGTCTCGGGCGACATTTTCGGCGAGTTCGCCGTTACCGGCAAGCCGGTCGAGGTGAAGAAGCTGCTGGCTCCCGTGGCGCCGACAAGCCTGCTGTGCATCGGTCTGAACTACCGGCATCACGCCCAGGAAGGCAAGGCGCCGATTCCCGAGTATCCCGTCCTGTTCATGAAGACTCCCGGCAGCGTCCAAAACCCCGGCGACCCGATCCTGCTGCCGCGGCGCCTGCGGAGCGACAAGGTTGATTACGAGTGCGAGTTGGCGGTGGTCATCGGCCGGACGTGCAAGAACGCCACTCGTCAGCGTGCCCTGGATTATGTGCTCGGCTACACGTGCGCCAACGACGTGAGCGCCCGTGACTGGCAAGGCAACTGGGGCGGGAGCCAGTGGTGCCGGGGAAAGACCTTCGACACGTTCGCGCCGCTGGGTCCTTGCCTGGTCACGACCGACGAGATCCCCAATCCGAACGCCCTGGCGATCAAGCTGCGGATCGGCGACGAGGTGCTGCAAGACTGGAACACCGACGACATGATCTTCGACGTGCCCCGGCTGATCGAGTTCCTCAGCGGCAGCACGACGCTGCTGCCGGGGACGGTGATCTTGACCGGCACGCCGCACGGGGTGGGTTTCGCCCGCAAGCCGCCCCGCTGGCTGCGGGCCGGCGACGTGGTCACGGTCTCGATCGAGAAGATCGGGGAACTGACCAACCCCGTTGCCGAAGAGCCGTGCCCGTGAAGCGGCAATCACGGCTTCTTCTTGTAGGTGATCACTGCTGCGCCCGGCCGCTCCTCGACCGGGACGGGCAGGCCGTTTGCCATGAGTTCACGGCCGGTCATTTCGGCCGTGCCGGAAACGTCGAGGTTCGTCAACACGTAGACGGCATCCGGCTCCAACCCGCGCAGCTTTGCCCGGACCGATTTGTCGCCGCTCGCGGCCCGGCGGAACGCTTGCACCATCCCCTTGCCGGACTCCGGACAATCGAACTGCCAAGCCATCCACGAGGCCGGGTCCAAGCTGTACGGGGTCAGCGGGTAATAATCGCCGAAATAGCAGTCCGCCACCTGCCGCCACTGGCTGACGAGGCGCCGGTAAAGGTCCCAGTCCATTCCGCCTTTCCGGACGTCGGCGACAATGGCGAAAGCGGGGCACATGTAACTCCGCACGGAGTAAACGAACTGCCGTGGATTGAAGTACACGCCCGTGCCGTAAAACGGAATCCAAGACGAGAGGCCATAGGTGTGACCTTGGTTCCCCGGCGCGTATTGCGGATCGGACGATTGGTAATCGCTCCGCAGCAAGGGGACGGCGCGGCGGAGGGTTTCGAGATCGTTTCGCCGGCCGCCGCTGGCGCAGGAGTCGATGAGCAGGCCGGGATGACGCCGGCGCAACTCGTCCCAATAGGCCAGATAGCCCTGGACGTGCAAATTCTCGGTGAGGCCCTGGCGGTCGGGGGCGTCGTTGGCCCGCCAGATGCCGAGCGGATCCATGTTGAAGTCCTGGCGGTAGACGTCGATGCCCTGCCCGGTGAGCAGCTTGTCGACGTGGCCGGTGAGCCACTTGCGGGCGTCCGGGTTGCCCAGGTTGAGCAGTGCGCCGCCCAACAGCCACTCGGGATGGTTCTTCGCCAGCCACGAGCCGGGCGTGACCCGCTCGGGCTCGAACCAGACAATCAGTTTTGTCCCCTTCGCGTGGACGTAGTCGCTGACCGCCCTGAGCCCGCCGGGAAATCCGCGTATTCCACGCCGACGCAACGGAGCAACAGCCCCGTTTTCGGATCGGTGTAGGTGAGCGTGTGTTGCGTCCGCCATTGGTCCAGCCGGCGGCTGGCCCGCTCGAATTCCCATCCCTTCAGCAGTTCCGCCGAGGGTTTGCCGCCGTAGGTGAAGGAAAAGAACGGTTGGCCGCCGTTTGCCAGCTTCGCTGCCGTCCATTGCCGGGCCTGGGCCATCTCTTCCGGGCTGGGCGAGGCGGATTGCGCCCGGAGCGGCGACGTGAGCCACGACGCTACGGCAATGCCGAGCAGGAGTCTTGCCCTCATCGCGCCGCACTCCTTGTGCCGCCGGGATGGCCACACCGCAGACGCCGGACTTGTTGCCGGACGGCCGCCAATTCTAATACGCCTTGCCGTCGATCGTCCTGGCAAACAGTCTACGCCGGCGTGCCGAAACGACGATTCCGAAGGCTACTTGCCCGTTGCAGCAATAATGGGCCTCCCCACCGGAGCGCCCTTGGTTTCGCAACGCATGTTTCATTTTCCAACCGAGGGGTCGTGGCCAGCACGGTCCGAACCTCTTTGCCGGCAATCTCTTGCGACGGCGGTTGGTCTCGCTTACCGCACCGCTCATTGGTGTGGTCTGTTGCGAACTCCCTCGTTTGGTGTTCGTGCTGCTCACCACCGACGCGCTGAAAGCTGATAGCTGACGGCTGGAAACTGACGCCGGCCATCCTATGCCCGGCGAGGGCCGGTTTCAAGGCCAAGAATTGGGCCATCTCTTGCGACGGTAGTATCGCCAAACCATTGTCGCAGAGTTGTCTTGAACTTGAGGAATGTCGGGTCGGTGCAGCGATCAACGCTCACACGCTCGGCGAGTTGGAGGAAGATCGCGGCGGATCGGCTCTTGCCGACCGCCCGCAACGCGCGCTCCATTGCTTCCTTGGGCCGACTCGGTTTCGTCCGGCGACCTGTCGAGTATCCTTCGGCCTGCAACCACGCGGGCAACGTGGGCGTTCTGCCCCTCCAGCCGAGCACCGCATCCACTTCGGGCGAGTCACTCCAGACCCACACCTCAAGTTCCGGATCAAGGACGATGGCGGCGGCGCGGTCCTCCCACCCGGACGAAAACAACCGTCGCTCCAGGTCCGCTTCCAAGTCTTCCCGTAGGCGGCCTTCCCGTCCCGAACCACGGTGGTCGAACATGACGATGGCGTGCCGGTATTGGCGGTGAAACGGTCGCAAGAATTCGTCGCCTCTCAAGAAGCAACCGGGATCCCTGTGCATATGAACGTAGATGTCCTGAGACAAGTTTTGGAAACCCAGCGATGGGCCACGAGTGAGCAGACCCTTAACGGCATATTCCATCTGCTTGTCGGCGACCAGGACGACCAGGTCCTTTTCTGGCACGTCGCTCGTCATCCCAGCACTCCTGCGGCGAAAAGAACGCCGAGGTTCTCCTCCCCTTGCCAGTCTTTCAGTTTCGGATGTTCGCTGCCCACAACAATGTCGGTGGCGCCTGCGGGTGTTTTGGCAAAGCAGAGCACATCGTCTGGCTTAACGGCGGCAAGAATCACTGGAGAGTGCGTAGCCAATAGAATTTGGGCCTCGTACACCGATGAGAGGGACTGGTACATGGTGTCCACGGCACGCGGGTGGATTCCATTCTCCGGCTCTTCAATGAGGTATATTCCGCGGAAGTCATCCAGATATGCAGGTAGTGTGAGAGCCAGAAGCCGCAACGTCCCGTCGGACGCCATCCAGGACTTCACCTCTAGTCCACTTCGATATACCAGCACCAAGTACCGGTGCCGGTCCTCTTCGCGTACCACGGTACGGATATCCTCAATATCCGGCAGGGCGGTCCGAACGTGCGCAAGCCACTCCTGTAATCTGGCCGGATTTGTCTTCGCGAGTCTGTCTACCACCCAAGGCAGGTTGGATCCGTCGGTTTTGAAGCCAAGCTCCTGCCCAGGCGGGCTAGGCTTTCGGATCACACGACTGTTCAAGACGATTTCTTCAGCGCCCTTAACAAGAAACTGTTTGAACCAACTGCTTACCGGGAAGTTCTCCTCGTCTTCAGGGAGATTGGCAAGGGTTGACTTCCGCGGGCCAAGTTTGAACGACGGCGCCCAACGCCCTTCTTTCGAGTGTGCGTCCGCGTAGTAATTGTCGTTCCCGCCCGCAGCTTTTGCGAAAAGGCTTCGGCCATTCTTCTGTCGGTGCGTGGTGATGATGCTGTCGGGCGGCTCATCTGGCGATGGGAACATCGTCTTCTGCCGCCGCATTGACTGCTCAGAAACCTTGAGCCACCCTCGCTCTGCAAGGATTGCAATCTCCGCTGTCTGAGGATCCAGCCCAATGGAAACTTCGTAGCGCACGACATCGTACTTGGGTACCGCCAAAAGCCGTCGGCGGTCCCCTGGAATCTTCGCTTCAATCGCCAACTCGAAACAGCGTTCCGTCTGGTGCCAAACGAGGTCGCGAAAATCCTGTGTCCGTGATCTGACCGCGTGATCGAGCCCTTCCGACACCAGATCGTGCAGGAATGATACCACGTCCAAGAACGTTGTCTTGCCGCTCGCGTTTGGACCGACAAGTACACAAAACGGTCCTGTTGGCTGGCTGATATAGCGCAGGCAGCGGAAATTCAGAGCTTCTATGCGAGTGATCATCGCTATACGTCCAGATTTCTCGCTTCCATCGCGTGTTTTTCGATGAACTCGCGGCGGGGCTCGACCTTGTCGCCCATGAGGATGCGGAAGATGTCGTCGGCGGCGTTGACGTCGTCCATTTTGACTTGCAGCAGCGTGCGGTTGGCCGGATCGAGCGTGGTCTGGCGGAGTTCCTCGGCGTTCATTTCCCCCAGGCCCTTGAAGCGGGTGACCTGGAGGCCCTTTTCGCCCGCCGCCCGGATGGCGGTCAACAATCCGCGGAGGTCATCGAGGCCGGTGGTGGATTCGCCGCGGCGGAGCCGGTAGCGGGGCTCTTCGATCCCCGTCCGCTCCTGCGGGATGAGGCTGTCGATCTCGAAGCCCATGTTCCGCAGCTCGGCCAGTTGGTTGTTGATCGAGCGGACTTCGTGCAGCTCGACGATGTGCAGCTTGCGCCGCGGCTCGACGATCTCGCCGGTCTCGCCGCCGTCGTCGGAAAGGTCCAGCTCCTCGCCGACCTCCTGTTCCTGGGCGGCCACGAAGGCGTCGAGTTGTTCGCGGGTGGTGAACCAGTGCTCGTCGCGGCCGAGGAAGACGTGGTAGACGGGGAGCCGGCCAGTGGCGGGGTCGCGACGGGTGGCGTGGGCCCGCAGCCCGATCCCCCGCCGCTCCAGCGCCAAGAGCGACTCCTCCAGCGCGGCCAGCGTGCGGCAGAGCCGCTCCATCTCCTTCCCCTTGACCGTCCGGCCGTCGTCGGGCTCGAACACCGAGTCGGTCAGGCCGGCGTCGAGCAGTTGGGCCTTCATCTCCTCTTCGGTCTGGACGTAGTAGATTTCCTTCTTGTGCCGGACGCGGAACAAGGGCGGCTGGGCGACGTAGACGTAGCCGCCGCGGACCAGGTCGTACATCTGGCGGTAGAAGAAGGTCAACAGCAGCGTGCGGATGTGCGAGCCGTCCACGTCGGCGTCGGTCATGATGATGATCTTGCTGTAGCGGCGTTTGGCGAGGTCCATTTCGTCGCCGATGCCGGCGCCGATGGCGGAGATCATGCTGCGGACCTCTTCGTTGGCCAGCACTTTGTCGTCGCGCGACTTGTAGGCGTTGATGATCTTGCCGCGCAAGGGGAGGATGGCCTGATACATGCGGATACGGCCGCCTTCGGCGCTGCCGCCGGCGGAATCGCCCTCGACCAGGTACAGCTCGCACTTCTCGACTTCGCGGCTGGTGCAGTCGCGGAGCTTGCCGGGCAGTCCGCCGCCGCTCAAGGCGCCCTTGCGCTCGCGGACCAATTGGCGGGCCTTGCGGGCGGATTCGCGGGCCTCGGCCGCCAACAGGCCCTTCTGCACGATGATCTTTGCCGTCTTCGGGTTTTCTTCCAGGAACTTTGCCAGGAAATCGCCCACCGCCGAGTTGACGATCCCCTCGATCTCGCTGTTGCCCAGCTTGGTCTTGGTTTGGCCCTCGAACTGCGGCTCGGGGACGCGCAGCGAAATGACGGCGGTCAGGCCCTCACGGCAGTCGTCGCCACTGGGGATGAGGTCCTTGTAGAGGTTCGATTTCTTGCCGTAGGCGTTAATGGTGCGGGTAATGGCGGCGCGGAAGCCGGAGACGTGGGTGCCGCCCTCGGTGGTGGGGATGTTGTTCACGAAGGAGTGGACGTTCTCGGTGAACTCGCCGGAGTATTGCAGGGCCACTTCCAGACCCACGCCTTCGTAGTCGCCGGTGATGAAAACGATGTCCTCGTGGGCCACTTCGCTGGCCCGGTTCAGGTACTCGACGAACTCGACGATGCCCCGCTGGTAGCAGAACGTCTCGCCGTCGCCGGTGCGATGGTCGCGGAAGACGACTTTCACGCCGCGGTTGAGGAACGCCAGTTCTTGCAGCCGGCGGTGGAGGATGTTGTATTGGAAGTTGGTGTTGGGGAAGATCTGCGGATCGGCCTTGAACGTGGTCTTCGTGCCCACGCGGTCGCTACGGCCGATGCGGCGGACTTCGGCCACGGGCACGCCGCGCTCGTATTCCTGCTGATAGACGTGGCCCTGGCGGCGGACCTCGACCTCGCACCACTCGGAGAGGAAGTTCACGACGGTGACGCCGACGCCGTGCAGGCCGCCGGAGGTCTGGTAGGCCCCTTTCTTGAACTTCCCGCCGAACTTGAGCACGGTCATCACGCCCTGGAGGGTGGAGAAGCCCAGATCGGGGTGCTGCTCGACGGGAATGCCTCGGCCGTTGTCCTCGACCGTGACCGAGCCGTCGTTGTTGATCACCACCGAGATTTCCGTGGCGAAGCCGGCCATCGCCTCGTCGATCGAGTTGTCAACCACTTCATAGACGAGGTGGTGCAGGCCGCGGGCCGTGGTGTCGGCGATGTACATGCTCGGCCGCTCGCGGACATGCTCCAGGTCGCTGAGGTGCTGGAGGTCCTTGGCGGTGTACTCGGCCTCGCCCTCGGCCCGCTCGAGGCGGTAGGTGTCCAGGTCGGGAGATGGCGTTTGGTTCTTGGGATCGTTTGACACGGCATTCGTTGATGGTTGATGAAATTACAGCCTTTCTTCCTCATCCCGCGGATACTGCTCTTTCCGGCCGAGCCTGAGAATGCCGCAGACGAAAAAGAGAACCCCCGCAAAGCCGAAGAAATACGGCATAAAGCCGCCTTTGAATTGGACACCAGCCCAAACGGCAAAGAAGAGAAAGCCGATTCCCAATAGCAGTATTATCAGCCCGCTGTGCCGGACTTGGTGTCTTGCCGCCGCCAGAACTTGGGAGTTCCTATCGACTATACGGTTAATCAGATTCACCCGATCCTCGCACGAACCCTTGCAGGCAATGCCATTCGGAACCTCCGAAAGGCAGTCGCCGCAGAGCGCCTTGCCGCACGATTTGCACAAAGCGATCGCAGGTTTGTCCTTGTGATTGAAGCAGTTCATTTCTTTGCCCTCGGTGCGTTGGGGTAGCCTGAGTGCGGAGAGACACGGTGCCTTTTCACTAGCCCAGGCGTTTCACGCCTGGGGCGAGAATGCGACAAATCGTTTTCTTTTTCTCTCAGCCCCCTTCAGGGGGCGCAATGTCTGCATCGGGTCGATCGTCATCCCCTTCCGTTCTCTCCAACAAATCCGACAGTTTCCCCAGTCGATGATGCGTCTCTTGGTTGTCAATGTACCGCGACACCTTCTCCAGTTCATCCTCCCGCAACGTCAATACCCCGTAGCCCTCCTGCCACTTCAACTTGAAACTAGGGCGGATTTCCTCGTTAACGCGATGACACGCCGCACCCTTGACTTGGCCGATAAATTCGCTGACAGCCAACGTCGGTGGCAGCCGGACCAGAAGATGCACATGGTCGGGCATGGCATTGTGGCGGATCGGCCAACCACCGCGTTTCTTTGTCTCCTCGTTGATGATTGTCAGCAATTGCGGCCGGTAGTCGCGATGGATCAAGGCAATGCGGGAATGGGTGGACCACGCAAAGTGATAGTACAGTTGATGGAATGCGTGTCCCATTAGTACCGCCTTCGACGATGCCATTTCGGCCCCTGAAGGGGCCTAAACGAAGAAGAAACCAGTACTAACATCTTCCTTCCCACAGGCGTAAACGCCTGGGCTAGTGAAAAGGCCCAAACCCGAAAGTCCTTGTTCCATCATATCATGCATCACGTTTTGACATCACGCTGAAACAAAACACTTTGTCTATTCCACGCTTCCCACGCGGAACCGCAGATTCTCGATTCCTTCGTCGGGCAGGAGCCGGGCCAGCGATTCCAGGAGCATCCGTTTCTGAAACCCCAGCTCTTGCACCAGCGCCGAGTGGGTGACGACCACCTCCAGCGTGCCGCGGCGCAACAGCCCGGGTCGGGTGTACTTGGCCGTGAGCGGGCCGGCCGCCTCCCGCCAAGCAGCGTCATACGTCGCCGCGCTCTGCACCCGTCCGTAGCCCCGCCGGGCCATCAACTCGGAAAGCACGTCGCCAATCGCCTTCGGACCGCGGGTCATTGTTAGTGCTCCCGCGCCAACGGCATCAGCACATAGGCATAGCCGTCTTCCGTGGCGCAGATGGCGGCGCTCTCCGCGTCGCGCAGCTCGATGGTGAAGTTCTGCTCGGGGTCCAACACCTTGAGGAAATCGTTGAGATAGCGGGGATCGAGGGTGATGCCGATGTCCGCGCCGTCGTAGGCGATAGGCAGTTCGATGTGCGACTCGCCCAGTTCCGCGCCGTGCCCGGCCAGCACGATCTTGCCGCCGCCGAAGTTGAAGTCCACGCCGCGGCGCTCGTCGCTGGTGACGATCGCGGCTTGGCGGACCGCCGCGTAGAACGGGCCGACGGTCAAGTCGATCTTGGCCATCCCTTCGCGGCGCGGAAACACGTCGCGCCATTTCGGGAACCGCCCCTCGACCAGCCGCGAGTAGATCGTCGAGCGGCCGCTGTGGACCAGCACGTCGTTGTCGCGGGCGGCCAACTGGATGTTGTCTTCGTTATCGGCCAGGGCCCGCTCGACCAGTTGCATGGCCCGGGTGGGGATGATCGTCGTGTTGTCGCCGGTGGTGTGGCCGGCCACGGACTTCGCCGGGCCTTCCTGCCGCGTCAGGCGGCGGCCGTCGGTGGCCACGGCCGTCAGCCCCTTGTCCGTCAACTCCAGCAGCACGCCTCCCAGGGCATACCGGCTGCTCTCGTTGTCCGTGGCGTAAACCGTCCGGCGGACCACCTCGCGGAAGAAGCGGGCCGGCATCTCGTGGAACTTCTTTTCCTCGAAGGCGATCACGTCGGGAAACTCGTCCGGGTTTTCCGAAGGGAGCTGGAACTCGCTCCGCTGGCCGCGCACCAGCACCTTCCGGCCGTCGCTCTCCATCGCCAACTGCTCGTCCGAGCTTTCGGCCAGAATCTTGCCGAAGCGGTCGCGGGGGAGGACCACCTTGCCGGGGGCCTCCACCGTGAAGCCGGGCACCTCGACGCGGATGCCCACCTCCAGGTCCGTGCCCATCAAGATCGCCCCGTCGGCGGTCACCTCCAACTTGACGTTTTGCAGGATCGGTTTGGGGCTGCGGGCCGGTGCTACGCTGGCGGCCATTTGGAAGGCGTGTAGCAGTTTGTCGCGTTCGCAAGTCGCTTTCATGACTGGATTAGACCTTTCTTGTTTCTGTTTCTTCATATAGGTATCAGTATTAGTATGTCGCGGCCAACTGTCGGCGGCCGGGCCACTGCTCTGCGCAACGCTCAGTTGGGGCGAAGGTTAAAGGATGCGAACCACCCTGATTCGGTCGGGGGAAAACTGACGGTAAACGGTCGAAACAGCGTCGCTTTCCGGGCGACAACCGACGGATTTCTTGACTCCGGTGAACTTCGTTGTTCATACATGCCTATCAAGCGGCCGGGTTGCCGACACGCCGCCTTCAGGTTTTCCACAAGGCGGCCTGGAGTTGCTCGACGGCCGCCCGGATCGCCGGATCGCCGGTGATCAGTTTCTTGGTCGTGCGATAACTGTGCATTACCGTGGTGTGGTCCCGGCCGCCGAAATAGCGGCCGATCTCCTCCAGCCGCTGGCCGGCCACGTGCCGGGCCAGATACACGGCCACGCCGCGGGCGGCGACCAGCGCCCGACGCCGCGACGGGCTCCTTAAGTCCGATAACCGCAGCGAGAAATGCCGCGCCGTGGCCAGGGCGATCTCGTGCAAACTCGCCTGCCGGCCGCGGCTCCGACTCGCAAGATATTGCCGGGCCGCCGCCAGGTCAAGGGTCCCCGAGGTAGCCGGCAATGTAGTCGGCACACTCCGTGTGCCGGACAATTTCTCCGGCATCGCCAATTCCAGCAGCGCCCCGGTCAACTCCCGGGCCGTGCCGCTCAGGCCGTCGGCCAGGAGTTGGGCAGCTAGCTCCGGCAGTTCGATGTCCCGCAGCGCGGCCAATTGCCGGAGCAGGGCCAGGCGGGTTTCCCGTTCCGGCGGCGCCAGCCGCACCACCAGCCCGCCCGTCAGGCGGCTTTGCAGCATGGGCACAATGCCCGGCAACTCCCACGGCGGCGCCGCGGCCGTCACCACCACCCAGCGGCTGTCGGCCACCAGGGCGTCCAGCGTATGGACCAGCTCCTCCTGGGCGCTCAGCTTTCCCAGTTTCCGCGTGGCCAACTGGCCGAGGTCTTCGACCACGAGCATGGCCGCGCCGCGGTGCTTCAGCCGGAACTCCTCGACCGCCTGGGTCTCGATAGCGTCGGCCAGTTCGCGGGCGAAATCGACCGCCGTGGTGCAGACCACCTTCGGCACACGGCGTGTGCCGGCTACGTGGTGCGGCTGCCGGTCGCAAGCCTTCCACGCGGCCGCCAATCCCAGGGCGAGGTGCGATTTGCCCGTCCCGCTTGGCCCATAGAGCACCAGGGGGTTATAGCCGTTGGGCCGGCCCTCGACGACCGCACGGACGGCCACTTCGACCAGCCGGTTTTCGGGGCCGGCCAAGAAGTGAGTAGACGCGGCATCCTGCCGCGTCATAGTATTCGGCACAAATGTATTCGGCACACTCCGTGTGCCGGAGAGCGCGGCGGCACTGCCGCGACGCAGACCACCGCCGCGGCAGGATGCCGCGTCTACAGTCAGCGTCCTCCCCGGCAGGGGGATGTCCACAACGCCGTCCACCATGTCGGTTCCGTCCTGTTTTTTGGAAACCGGCATTGTAGCGTTTTTCGGGGAAGACTACGAGGTGGCTCCCGCAGGACGAAGTTCCTAGTCCGTCCCGTGCGTGCCCTCGGGGACGGATTAGGAAATCCGTCCTACTTCGCACTTCCCCGCCGCCCATATTGAGGGTATCGTCGCTGGCGCCTATGATGGGATGCCGTCCGGCGGAGGAACTTATCATGGACGCGGCAGAACGTCAGCCCGAAACCGCGGATCGGGCCATTGAAGAAACAACCGCTACGGCCGAGACCTGCGTTCGGCGGCGGTGGCGATTTCAGTATTCCCTGGCGACCCTGATGTGGTTGAGCACTGTCGCGGTTTGCGCTTGTGCCCTTGTGGTCACGTATCGCAGGATGGAAAGAGCCGAGACGGAGGTTGGACAGTATCGCGACGAGATGGGCTATCTGGACATAAGCAATCGGAGCAAGGCGTCCGCCAGGATGATCCGTCAGGTGGACCCCAATAGATGGACGTGGCGAGTCTACTTGCCGCCGGGACGCCACTTCAGGTTCCGCATGGCGACGGAGCAAATCCCCGCCCAAGGCTTGCCGGAACGGCAGGGCGATATGAGCCCTGCGCAATCAGAAGGAGAACAGTTGGTCGACCTGGAGACGGTGGAGGAACTGGGGGGCCGACTCCGTGTCACACTGTATCACACGGGCTCGCGTTCGACGATTCGCTTGCCCATAGCCTCATGGGATTGGGAGGGCGTCTCTTGGACACAAGAATCGGCCGTGCCGGGTGCGCCGTTGGTTCTCTTGCGCCGTGCGCCATGAAGACGGTGCAGCGCGATGATGGCTCGACGCAACTGGTTTGCTCTAGTGAACCATGCGATGGCCTCATGATCTGGATCGAGGAGTAAATGTAAGATGGATGCGAACACGAAGAAGCCCAACTGGCCGCTGGGCCTTGTGGGGGCCGTGGCCGGGGGAGTGGCCGGCTACTTTGTGTTCCTCTGGATCGCCCAGCAGGGCTTCTACGCGCTCGTGTTGCCGGGGGCCGCGGTGGGCCTGGGCTGCGCCGTGCTCTCCAGAGGCGAGTCCCGCACGCTGGGCGTCGTCTGCGCCGTCCTGTCCCTGCCGCTGGGGCTGTTCGCGGAGTGGCGATTCGCGCCGTTCATCGCCAACGATAGTCTCGGCTATTTCCTCGCCCACGTCTATGAGCTTCAATGGATTACGATCATCATGATCGCCCTCGGCGCGCTCTTCGCCTATTGGCTTGGCAAGGGGAGCAACAGACGATTGGAACCGTGACGTGTCTGAACCGACCAACGACGACCGACCAATCGAGCCCGAGCCTGGCGCCGCCGAGGCCGCGGCGACGGCGCGGCCTCTTAACAAGACCTTGCTGTGGGCCGTCTGCGGCATCCTGATTGGCGCGTTTCTCGTCGTCGACTTCATCATGCCACAGTTAATCATCCTCCACGCAGCGTATGAGTGGCTGGGAGCGCTCCTTCTAGGCTTGTGCGTCGGCGAGGTGAATTTGATCGCCGTCTGGGCTTCGCTGTCGCCGGGGAACATCGTGCTCCGGCTTTCATGGTCGCTGCTGCTCGCGGCGGCAATGTGGTACGCTTTGGTGCTTGGGTTCCGCGTTGAGCAGCCGCTGTTTGGCTTTTCGGACGCGGTTGTCCTCGGCATTGTTCTGTTCGCTGCCGTGGTGCTCCTGCAAGTCCCCCTTTGGATCACCAAGAAGTGCTTTCGGTGGCGATTGAGCCGTGGGGCGGAGGACGCCGAGCAGTTCCTCCTGGAGGACCGTCAGTTTCATCTTCGGCACATGTTCATCGCCATGTTTCTCTGGGCGGTGGCGCTCTCTCCGCTGCACTTGGTGCTCCCTTCTGGGAACGTCGATTCGCTTTACCTGGGTCGCGAGCTGTTCGTGACGTTGGCGGCAGCAATTGTCTGCAACATCCTCATAACCATCCCTTGTATTGGGTGGGCGTTTGTATCGACAGCGAGGCTGCTTCGCGTGGTGGCCGGATGGCTCTTCTACTGTGCCGTGCTGACTGTGATCGAAAAGGCGGTCCTCTATTCGGTGCGCGGCGGGCCACCCAACGAACAACTTAGGGAGGGGGGATTGTTTCTTCGTATTAAACGTCTCGCAGTGCATTGCGGTCTTTGGCACGCTACAGATATTCCGGGCGATGGGATTCCGGTTGGTGCGGTTCCCGAAAGCGGGTGCGGCGGCGGGCCCGGCGTGAAGAACTCCGGCCCGTATTGCGGGTGGTGCGGCAATCCGCTATGATAGGTTGGGAGCACGATCAGGTGCAAACTCTTCCAACGGGGGAACGGCCATGATCAGGTCTCATTGCGGCTCGGGCGGCTTGATGGCGCTGACAGCACTGTTGGCCCTGGCGGCGGCCGGGTGGGGGTGTGGCAAAGGCCTCGCGCCCGCTTCGCCGGCGCCGCAGCCCCCGGCGGCCGTGCCGGCACTGCCGCCCAACTCGGCAATGGCGGCGATTGCCGCCCCGCCCGAGCTTCATGCGCTTTCCGGCCCGGCGCCGGCCTGGCGGCCCGACCCGATCTTCGACGGTCAGCTTGGGTTCTACCAGAAAGTCGAGGGCTATGAGATCCGCGTACCCAACGGCTACGAGGTGGCGCAGATACCCGTGCCGCCGCCGCCCGGCGGGAAGGTGTTCTCTTGGGCGGCGGCGCCGAGAGCCGACGGCACCCGGGGGCTGCTTGGCGTGATGCTTGTGACGCCGCCGCCCGGAGAGCAGGCCAATATCGGACTCGGGCTGATTATCGAGACGATTCGTCCCCCAGCCGACCAATGCAGCGATTGGAAGCAGTCTCCATCTGAGCAAGGGGTGATCGGCGGCTTTTACACGCTGAGGACCAGTTGCTCGGGGACCTTCTCAACGCCGGTGGGAAAGGTTTCGACGCGCTGGTCCGTATACCTGTGCCAGGACGGCAGCACCTATATCTTCCTGTTTACCGCCGACGCAGAGTCACCCGAGCGGGACTCCTTGCGGGTTGCCAATGCGGCCATCATGACTTTCCGGAAACAGGGCGGGGCGGAGCCGGCCGGCGTCGGGCCGCCGGACGACTTGCCCGAGTGGCAGCCGGGCGAGGCGCTGGTGGGCGAGCTGGGCCCCCCGCAAGACATCGAGGAGTATCGGCTCCGGGTGCCCAAGGGCTACGGGGCGGTGAAGGGCCCGCCGGGGCGCCGCCCGAAGCGAGGGTCTTTGCCTTTGCCGGGCCGCTCCGCGAGGACAAGAGCAGGCCGATGCTGGTCTTGACGCTGCTGAAGCTCCGGCCCGAGGTCGCGGCCGCCACGTTGGATAATGCGCTGGACACCGTGCTTGCCGCCGATCCCAAGTCCGGCCCGGTGTTTGCGTCCAACAAGATCGAATGGGGAAAGTTGGGCGACTTGACGTTCGTCCGAAGCCGGCTCGATGTCATGCCCGGGCAGGCCTCGTCGGACGGCAAGACGCAGGCGTTTCTTTACGTCTGCCGCGAGTCGGACAACCTCATTGCGATCCGGGCGTCCGACGCCGAGCCGCACTGCCGACAATCCTTGAAGCTCTGCAACGCCGCCGCCCTGACCTTTCGGAAGAAATGAGCGGGCCGAAGCAAACTTGGTTTAACCCTTGATACCCCACGCCGGTGCCATACCCACGCTTGCCGTGGGCATGTCGAATGTGCAAGAGAACCGTCACGTGCCCACGGCAAGCGTGGGCATGGCACCCATCTTCCTTTAATCGACGCTCCATGCCGCGACGCAATCTCCTGACCCTGCTCCTGGTGCTGCTCCTGGCGGCCGTGTGTTACCCGCGGGTGCAGCGGAACCGCTATGCCCCCGTGCTGGCCGGCGCGATGAACATCGTCGAGCGCCAGGCCCTCGAGCCGGTCACCGACTTGAAGCTCTTCGAGGGGGCCATGCAGGGGATGCTCGGCCAGTTGGACGACTACTCCGTCTATATCACCCCCGCCAAACGCGACAAATTCTACGAGACCATCGACCAGCAGTTCGCCGGCGTGGGGATGGAGGTTGCCTTGGACCCCGAGACGAAGCAACTGCGGGTCTTGAGCCCGGTGTTCGGCTCGCCGGCCTACCGGGCGGGCATTCTGGCCGGCGACCGCATCCTGAAGATCGGCAAGTCGAGCGCCGAGGGGATGTCACTCCAGGACGCCGTCGGCCTGGTCCGCGGCACGCCCGGCGAGCCGGTCACCTTGACCATCCAGCACGAGGGGAGCAAGGAGCCGGTGGAAGTGACGATTGTCCGCGCGATCGTTCACGAGCCGACCGTCCTGGGCGACACCCGGAACCCGGACGGCTCCTGGAATTTCTTCCTCGAAGGACACGAGCGGATCGGCTACCTGCGGATCAGCAGTTTCACCGACGACACGCCCGACGAACTGAAAGAGGCCTTGGAGTGGTTGACCGAGCGGCACGTGCGGGGGTTGGTCTTGGACCTGCGGGACGATCCGGGCGGATACCTGGCCGCCGCGGCGGAGGTCTGCGACCTGCTGGTGCGTTCGGGCGTGATCGTGACCACGCGCCGCCGCGGGGGGCGCGTGAGCCGCACTTATCAGGCCAGCGGCGAGGCCCCCTTCACCGGTTTCCCCATCGCCGTCGTGGTCAACCAGGAAACCGCCAGCGCGGCGGAGATCGTCGCCGCCTGCCTCCAGGATCATCACCGGGCGGCGGTCGTCGGCCAGCGGACCTACGGCAAAGGGACCGTGCAAGAGGTGATCGACCTGCCCCCGGGTTGCGGGGCAATGAAGTTCACCACGTCGAGCTACTGGCGCCCCAGCGGCGAGAACATCCAGCGCCCGCCGAACGCCAGCGACGAGCAGCCGTGGGGCGTCTCGCCGGACCCCGGCTGCAAGGTCGTGCTCACGCCGGAGGAGTGTACCCGCTGGCAGTTGTGGCGGCGGAAGCGGGACACGGCCAAGGAGGAAGCGAAGCCCTTTGTGGACCTTCAGCGCCGCCGGGCCGTGGAGTACGTCGAGAAGCAGGCCGCCGGCGGGGAGCGGAGTGGACGATAATCGCCGTTTCCCTCCGCGTGTGGTTGCCGGCTGCCTCGCTACGGCTCCAGCCGGCGGCGTTCCGTCAAGGCGCCCCAAAGGTCCCACACGCACATGTTGCTGTCGTACTCGGATCCCCACCGCATTTGACCGGTGTTGGGGTCGATGTTCCAGTAGGTGTTCCAGGGGGAGCGCTGCCGCAAGGAGATGTTGTCGGCCAGGCGCGCCGCCACCGGCAGCCCGAGGCCGGGGCAGCCGGCATAGGTGCAAGTCGCGGCGTAGCACCAGGTCTCGCCCAAGGTGGCCGTATCGGAGTGGCCGTGAAGCCCGTCAGTCTTGTCGCGGCTGCCGTCGGGAGTGATGCCGTTCACGAGCGCCCAGACCCGGCCGGCGGCGTTGACGCGATGGACGTGCTCCAAGGCGGCGAAGACGTGCCGGCGGGGGAGCACTTCGCCTAACCCGCACGAATAGGCAAACCATTGGCCGGTCAGTTGCGCGGCCAGGCAGGTATCGCTCCGCCGGTTCTGGGCCGTATCGTTCCAGAGGCGGTAGTAGCTGCCCGTCCACAGCTTCTGCTCGAAGCTGGCCTGGGCCTTCGTGAACATTGCATCGCACTCGTCGTGGAAGGCGATGTCGCCTTGCAGTCCGGCAAAGGCGCCGGCGGCCTTGATTGCCGCCAGCCAAATGCCGCTGGTGTACGCGCTCGACCCGTAGAACTGCCACTGATCGTAGTACTGTTTCGACAACTCGTCGTTGATCAAGCCGTCCCCGTCGGTGTCCAGGCTGCGGGCATAGGCGACGGCTTTCTTGACAGCGGGGTAGACTTCATCCGCCCAGGCCTTGTCCTTCCACCACGCATAGTCGCGCCACGCCATCAGCACGAACTCGCTGCTGTTGAGAATCTTCTGCTCTGCGTAGACCGGGGCATCCCAATTCTCTCCCCCGCCAAACGCGAACGGAATCGCGCCGTCGGGGCGTTGCCAGCGGATGAACTGCCGCATGGTGTTCTTCTCCAGATCGGGAAAGAACATCGCCAGAGGGGTGCTGCCGTAAAAACGGCAGACGATGGTTTCGGTGATCGGGCAATTGATGAATGTTTCGCTCTGGCTGAAACGGCCGTCCTTGAGCCAGCTCGTGTTCCTGGCCAGCGGGTACAGCGAGTTCACCAGTTGGTCCTTGAGCCAGCCGGGCAGCTTGGGATCGTCGTAGATCTGCTCCTGCCATTGGCCGGTGCGTCGGGCGAGGTCGTCCCACCGGCTAATGACGGACTTCGCCACCGACAGCGAGCCGTCGAACCAGTTGGCATATTGGTGGCCGACGAATTCGCCCTTGCTGTTCCGCGCCTGGGGATAGTACCAGGCCAGCACGAAGCGGAACTCCTGCCGCCCGTGGGGCGGCAGTCCGGCGGCGGCCACGACGGAAATGACCTCGGGCGAGGGTTTGCCGGTTGGCGTCGGGGGACAGCCGGCCTTGACCCCCGGTAGCTTCAACGCCGCTATCGTGCAGCCCGCGTGGTCGCCCGGCTCCCCGCGCGTGACCGCGATCGCATTCGTGCCGTCTTCCCGCTGCGTGCGGCGGGGGATGACTTCGCCGGGCTTTGCCAGACCGGCCGCCACGGGCGCATCCCAATGG
The DNA here is from genome assembly GCA_963754135.1 of uncultured Planctomycetaceae bacterium. Lineage (GTDB taxonomy): Bacteria > Planctomycetota > Planctomycetia > Pirellulales > Thermoguttaceae > JAJFUI01. Next base: position 199,668 of record CAVWEY010000005.1, on the reverse strand, counting down.
AACGTGATTGCCGCCTTGACCGGCTTGTCGCTTTGGTTCTCGACGCTGAAGCGGAACATCGCCGCCGGGGTGGCCGAGGCGCGGGCGTCGCCGAGAATGAAGGGACTCATCGCCCGCAGCCGCAAGATAATCGGCATTTCTGCGTGCGCCCCCTCGATGTCGATCATGGGGAAGTGGCCGAGATAGCTTTGCACCAGTTTCGAGAGCGGCTGCTCGACGAAACGGCCTTCGGTTTCGGTGCGGATGGTGAAGCCGCAGCCGGGCATCACGCCGCCCACGGGCCGATAGCTGTTGGCGATGGCCTGCCGGGTGAATTGTCCGCGGCTGTCCAGGGCGACGGTGCCGGTGCCCAGCCCGCCCAGCGGGACCGCCGCTCGCGCATCGCCCGCCCGATACTTCACGCCGGCCACCTGGCGCGGCGCATCCGGGAACTGAAAGGTGTCGAAATGGTACCCCTCGTTTTCCCCCTTCGCCGGCGGCTTCTCTCCGGCAAAAGCGCCGGCCGCGGCGAGGATGCAGAACACCGCGAAAGTCAGCCTATTGCGCCGCATGCCTCGGCTCCTATCGCCGTTGAAAAATGGGAAAACGCGTGCCCTCTTACCGTTTCAGGTTGAAGTTCAGCACTCTCGTGCCGCGGCCGATTCGCGATTTCAGTTCGGACCTCTCGTTGTATTTGGCGGGAATGATCGGCTCGGTAGCGTCGACCATTGGGCTGGCGGGGTCGCCGGGGGAGAACGGCCGCCGGCCGACGACTTTGTAGCCCTCGATCTTCACCAGCTTCGGTCCCGGAAATACCGCGACCGCGTATTTCCCGTCGGCGACGATCGCGGCTGCCGTCGGACCGTTGCCGTCGGGCGGCAGGAAAGTGATGCGCCCGTTCCGCACGGGCTCCCCGTCGTAGGTGACGGCGCCGCTGATCTCCACCAGTCCGCTGGCTCCGCAGCCGCTCGATAACGGCAACAGCAACAGCGCCGGCAGAAGCCGTAGGACGGAGGGCGGAAGGCGGAAAAGGGAACGTTCGGCGTTCATCGGTTTACCTTTCTAGTCCGCCGCGCCGCCGGTGACCGGCTCGCCTCCATCCTTGGAACTCAGCGCCCGCCAGAGATTCAGCGCGATCTGGTCGGCGATGAAGTGGACGGAGCCATCGCCAAAGGCGATCGTCACGCCGCCGGGGTGGCGGCTGCGGGCGGAAACGTAGAACGGCGCGGCCGGCTGGCATGGAGCCGGCTCATTGGGGTTCGCCTCGAAACAGCCCGTAGTATCGATCCCCGAGTTGGGCGTGTAAAGTGTCATGAATTGGGCCGCGCCCACATCGCTGTTGAAAAAGTCGCCGCGGAAATCCAAGTCCGCGTCGTTGATGGCCTGGATGATCTCGCCCATGAACATCGTGTTCGCGAGTCCGTCGCTGATCTGGGCCGCCAAGTACTGCCGATTGGGACTGAAAGGGCCGATCTTGTAGCCCGCCGGCTGCGTCTGGTAATAGTCACAATAGCCCCAATTGGCCACGTAATTGCCGCGCGAGCGGGGGCCGTAGACATCCGCCGCCCATTTACCCACCCGGTCGCTGGGGCAGTAGTAGTAGGGCACCGGGACGCTTGTCAACTGAAGGTTTCTGGTTTCGGTCGAGTAGAACGTGTAATTGAAGTCGAACTGGCCGTAGAGCCCCATCTGTTCCATGAACGGCCACAGCGGGATGACGAGAGTTTGCCGCATCCAGTCGCCAGGGGTGTTCAGGGTACAGACGGCAGGAGCGTGGGTTGCACTAGGGCCAGCCGAACCGTAAATCACGCCGTAGGGAAACCACCCGTTGGCTTGCTCGTAGTTCGCTATCGCTAGACCCCACTGCTTGAGGTTGTTCGAGCACTGTGACCGTCTGGCCGCCTCGCGGGCCGCCTGCACCGCCGGCAACAAGAGCGCGACCAAAATCCCAATGATCGTGATCACGACCAAAAGCTCCACTAAAGTGAAGCCTGATTTTGGATTTTGGATTTTGGATGGTGGATTCGTGCGCATAACAAGACTCCTCTGAAAAAGCGCTTTCAGACGGCGGAATTGGGGATGGTGGATCGACTCATTGTCAAATCCACCATCCACCATCCAAAATCTTTTGCTGTCGAGTAGACGTAATATGGTTCCTCGTTTAGGTTCGGTTTGTATTCCCTGTTGCTCCGCTCTTTCGATCTGCGGAGTGTCACAAGATTGGACCATGCGAGCAACTTCAACGCCCCTCACGGAACCGGACGTGTCGATTTCCGACATCCGGCTCTTCAACAGAACTCACGGACGAAGCCACGGGCTCCGTGCCGTTATAAGGGCGGTATTGGGGGCGTGCGGTATTCGGTTCAGTGCCCGACACACGTCTCCTCATCCCTTTACGTTCTGCCGCCAACCCCTTCGAGTGGACTCCGTTGCCCGCACCGGACATTACTCCGGCTACTCCTCTACTATGAGTTGGTCCGACTGCCATGCCGCCATACTCTCCGCCTTGCCTCTTTTCGGCTTGTTGGGAGCTTCCCTTTGGGGAGCGACATGGCTCTCCCAAGTTCCGATGCAAACCGTTGGACGACCTGCCATGGACTTAGACCCCGGCCCGGCACGGCGCACTCACCCTGAACCGCATGCCGCATGCTGGCTTCCAGGGGAAGTAACCCTTGGCCCAATGCCACGACGGAAATTTCGGGGCTCAATACCTTCACTTGCGTTATGGCCGATCATCCGCCATCCCTTTGGCTTCACGTGATTCGTTACCTCCTCACGTGCAAAGTTCTGTTCAGGCCCGGTGGTTAGCCTTTGACCTGGTTGGATTGTCCAACTGGTTTACATCAGTTTTAACTTGGCACACACCGCCGCTTCCGCCAGGCGTAGCAGAGCAGGCCGAAAAGCCCGCAGGCCAGCAACGCCAGCGCCCGGCTCGGGAACGGGTGCGCCAACCTGGAAGTTATCGGTCCAAAGGCGGGGGTTTGCCGTGCCGCCATTGGTTCCACCGACGATCACGTAATCGTTCGTCGCGGTGGTCACTTTGCTCCAGAATGCCCCGCCGTCGAAGGTCTGCAGGTTGATCTGGCCGCGATCTACCTGATCGACATAAAAGTCGAGCAGGCCGGCATCCAGGTCGAACTTCACGGCGTAGTTATGCCAGGCGCCGTAGGTGGAAAGCCCGCTCGACAGGCCGGTGTCGACCTCGCCGACGCCGATGTCGTACAGCCCAATTGAAGGATTAGCTCCTCCCGTGGGCCTGAAGTAGACCGATAGCCCACTAGTGCTGCCGGTGGTGTTGTTGGCGCTGCCGATGGCGATGTCGATGTGCCCCGGGGTCTGCACTGCGTCAAACTGCACCACAAACTTGGTCCGGAGGTCATAGGCGATGCCAAAATCGGCGTCGCCCCCGGCCTGCGTCATGCCCGTATTGCTTCCCGCATTACTGCTGCCCGGATAGGTCATATAGCCGTTGAGGGCGGTTGCGTCGGTATTAAAAGTTCCAAACGTCGGCAAGACACCCCCGACGGACGTCCAGGACCTTGTGGGGTTCCCGTAGCAGTTTTCCACCACGCACGCGGCCGCGAGGTTCACCACCGGGATTTGATTATCGACGCGGGCGGAGTTACCGCCGTGGGCGGACGTGGTGAACGTGTCGCTGTAATCGAGCGTGCCGATCAGAGTGGAACTGCCCACCGCGATGCCATCGGCACGGACGTCGCTCACCAGCCACCCCACCAAGGTCAACGTCGCCACTGCAAGAAGAATTCGCTTGCTACTCATGACAAACACTCCTCAAAGAAAAAGGATCAACTGTTTCCCGCCGCGAACGCCGCGGCGGAGTCCACAAAAACAAACGGGACACGACACTCCACAACGGTTGCTACTTCCTCACGTCCACTTCATGGTCTTTTCCTCCTTTCGTCGCGGGTTTCTCTGGGAGGGGGTTTTTGGCGGGAGAGCCGACGCGGAAATTGTCGGTCCACACAGTGCCTTCGCCCCTCTCCGTGACGGTGCCTTCGCCCTTCGATGTGTAGCCGCCGACCGTCACCCATCGGCTGGTCCAGGGAAGGCTGGCCCAGTTGGGCAGCCCCGGCGTCTTCCGCCCTCGCGTGACGCCGGCCAGGTCGATCGTCCCGCGGCATCGACGGTCGCCCCAAACCGTCAGCCGCTTTTCGCGGAGATTGAAGCGGACGGCGTAGTTGTGCCACTGGAAGGGGGCGGGGATCCCGGAATGAAGTCCGCTATCGACCTCGCCCTTCGAGGCCGTGAAAAGCCCGATTTCTGGAAGCGACCCGCCGGAGACCCGGAAGAACACCGACAGCGACCGGTCGCCGCCGAGCGTGACCGGCTCGACCGGCCCGTCGCCCACGGTGATGTTGATGCGATCCTGGGTCTGCACGGCGTCGAACTGCACCACGAAGTCGTTGCGCAGGCCGTACCCGAAGCCCATGTAGCAGATGCCGCCGGCGAGCGTTTCGGTGAAACCCGACCGGGCGCCGCGGACCCCGAAGCCGGGCCAATCGGCCGACAGAGAAGCGCTGGGCCAAGTCGTCACCGCCGTGGGAGCGCTGAACACCCACGACCGCGGCGGGTTGCCGTGGCATTGCTCGACCTGCAACTCGGCGGGACTCGCCAAAACTCTATAGCCGCCGTAACGGGTCGGCGAGTTGACCGTCCACGTGTCGCTGTAATCGACCTGGCCGATAAGCTCGGCCTCGGGCGCGGCCAACTGGCGGACGAATCGCACGTCGCTACTGTTTGCTGGGGCGACCACGACGCCGCGCCGGTCGACCCGGGCGGCCTGACCGGCGTCCAAAACCCGCTCGGCGTTGCTTCCCCCATCCTGTCCCACGGTCTCCAGTCTCACTTTGCCGACAAACACCTGCGATTCGGTGCGCCCTGCTCATCCACCTCGACGCCGAACTCGGTGCCCAGATCGGTGACAATGGCGGTGGGAGTCTTAACGGTAAACAAGGATGAAGGATGAAGGATGAAGGATGAAGGATCGGAACCTTCGGATTTCGGATTTCGGATTTCGGATTTCTCGACCCTTGCCGTCAGTTTTCCGAGCGAGAGGAAGCCGCTGCGGGGGGACTCGACTTCGTAGGTGCATGGTCCCTGGAGGATGACCTTCGCCCCGGTGTCATAGCTGATTTCCAGCAGTCCCGAGGCCAAGGCGTACTTGCCGCCCAGGGGGACCACGGCCGCGGGTGGGGTGCTGTCGGGATCGGCCCAGCGGCAATCCAGCGTGCCGGTGATCCGCCCCACCGGCTCGACCTCGGGCTGTTCCACAGGCAAAGGCGACGGCGCATCGCGCCGGGCGCCGAGCGCCGCTCTCGGGACGGAGATCATCGAGGCCGCCAGCAGGGCGACGCCGACCAGCACCGTGGCGATCGAGTAGCTCAAGGGGCCGATCTGAGAGAACCAGGCGATGGGGCCGTGCCACGCGCCCGAGGGACCGTCGTCGGAAACCACGATCACCGGCAACGGCTCGGGGACGGCCAGCCGGTGGCCCGCCTGCGACTGGTAACTGGCCCGGATCTGGCTGTGCAGCCGGGTGAACCGCCAGAAGGCGGCACGGGCCTCCGGCGAGCTGAGCAGCATCTGCTCCAGCTCCCGTTGCTCGTCGGTGCCGAGCGTGCCATCGACGTGGCGGTTCAGCAGGTCGTCCAGCCGGGATTCGTTCATATTCTGGAACGTAGGGTGGGACAAGCGTAGCGCAGTCCCACCAGGTCATTCCGGGTCTTTGCGTCTGTTGGTGGGACTGCGCTACGCTTGTCCCACCCTACGCCGATTTGCCGTCGTCTTCCTGTTATTTGTTTTTCCGTTCGATGCAATCGCGCAACAGCGAGCGGGCGCGGGAGAGGGCCACGTACACGGATTCCGGCGTCCAATTGAGCCGGCGGGCGATCTCCGCCGGTTGGCACCCCTCGCCGTAGCGCAAGTCGATCACCTGTCTGGCCCGCGCCGCCAACTCCTCCATGCACTCCCGCAGCAGCAGTTGAACCTCGCCGGCCGGATCGTCCGCCGGGGCCTCGGCCCAAAGCGCGTCGATCACCTCGGGCGAGAGGGAGCGGGTGTCCGTCCGCCGCTGGCGGAACGACTCCAGCACCTTGAACCGGGCGATCGCCATCACCCAGGCGAGGAAGTCGGAATCCTCCCGGAACGTGTCGGCCTTGGCCGCCACGGTCAGAAAGCACTCCTGGAGCACGTCGTCGGCCCGGTCGAAATCGGGCAGGAAAGCCTCGATGAACCCGCGGATCGTCGCCACGTGCTTGACGAACAGTTGCTCGACGAGCCGGGTCTGCCGGGACGCATTGGAACCTGCCATGGAGAGACGCTCCCCCTGTCGGTCAGTGGACGTAGGACGGAGAGATTATCAAATCCGTCCTACATCGGTGTCACACATATATATGATGGGTGCCCTGCCGAACCTTAGCAACGAAAACAGGGAGGAGGCGCGGAATCGGCGAGGCGAAAGAGGGGCGCGGGGGCGCGCCGATTGCCGCAACTCTCATGTCGGAAGCGACTTGCGGCCTGTCGGCGGCTACTTTGTCAGCGGCGGGGCGCTCTGGGCGGTTTTCTTCACCGGCACCCCGATTTCGAGGTGTTGGCCCGGCCTGAGCACCACCGTGCCCGAAGGGGCTTTCAGGCCGCCGGCCGGGGCCTCCGCCTTCAGATTGACCGGCGCACTTCGCCTGCCGGTGGCGGAGGCCTCCTTGCCCTTCTCCGGCTTGGAATCGGCGGGCAAGCTGAGGATTTCGGCCACGGCGGTGCGGATCTTGAACCCTTCCAGATCGTCGGGCACGTCGGCACAGAGCCGGCCCGAGTGCAGGATCGCCGTCTTGGCGGATTCGATTTCGAGATTGGCCGGCCCTTCGAGGATCACTTTCGCGCCGCAGGCGAAAGCGATTTCGGCCAGGCCGCTGGTCAATTTCACCGCTTGGCCCGGCCGCAGGTGGGCGCCGTCCCTGGATGCCGCGCTCCCTTCGGCCCAGAGGCAGTTGGCCGTCGCGCTGACTCTTGCCACGGCCTGCGCCTCCGCCGTGCTCAAGCTGATCACTTGCACCACCGGCGTGTGAACGATGAATCCTTCCACCTCGTCGGGGACGTCGGCGGTCATCCGGCCGGAACGCAACGAACTGGTCTTTCCCGATTGCAGTTCGAGCACGGCCGGCCCTTCGAGGATCGCCTTGGCGCCGCAGGCGAAGGCGATTTCCACCAATCCGGCGGCGACGTTCAGGGTCTGCCCGACGCGGAACTGTTGCCCTTCCAAGGGCGGCTCCACGTTCTCCGCCCAGCGGCAATCGCAAGTCCGCACCAACGCGGCGATGTAGCCCGGCGCCACCAACCGCTTCTCGTGCGACAGGTTCGTCCCGTAAGGCGCCGCGGGCTTGACCGGAGTGCCCGCCGGACCGGCCGAGGAAGCGTGGCTGTCGGAATCATCCCCCGAGTCAGCGGCCGGGCCCGTGCCATAATCATCCCCCGTGCCGGTACGGAACGGATCGTCGGACGGCGGCGCATCGCGTGGGCCACGACGTAACCCTCCGGCTGCTTACTGCCCTCGAAATGGACGCTGGCCAGCTCGATGCCTCCGACAAAGAACCCAACCACCAGGATCATCACCGTGATCGTCAACAGCGTCACCCCGAACGCCGATTGGGGAATCAGCCGCTCCAGGTATCGTAGAATGCGTTCCATGTTTTCATCTCCCGCTTGGCGCACGCCGCAGTTTGAGAGGATATGATAACAATTCTATCCTAACACTTGGCTACAGCCGTTACAAGCAGATCAAGCCGGAAAAGTGGTTCTTCCGGCATGCCCCGAAGGTGGCACGACCGGATGAACTAAACAGGGGTGTCAGCCCCCGATTCCGGCTGCGGCACAGCGTTCACCCCCCGCGCACCGCCTCGATGAGCGCCACCATGTTCTCCCGCGGGATGTCCCCCGGCATGTCGTGGGAGGGGGCGATGATGAACCCGCCGCCGCGGCCGATCACGTCCATCATGCGAAGGGCCTCCTCCCGGATCTCTGCCGGCGTGCCGAAGGGAAGGAGCTTCTGAACGCTCATTCCGCCCAGAAACGTCAACTCGCGGCCGAACTGCTCTTTCATCTCGTAGGGATTCATCACGTCGGGCTGGAAGGGATTGAACACGTCCAAGCCCAACTCGATCAGTTCGGGAAACAACTCCTGCACGCGGCCGCAAGAGTGGAGCAGCACGGCCTTGCCCGCCCGCTTGACCATGCCGAACAGCCGCGCCAGTCGCGGCTTCACGAAGCGGCGCCAAAGGCGGCCGCCGAAGATCAGGCCGTTCTGTTGCCCCCAGTCGTCGCCGAACTTAACGCCGTCCACGTCGCACGCCAGCACGCGCTCGAGGATCGCGACATGGAAATCGGTAATCGCGTCGAACAACTCGTCGACGAACTGCGGCGCGTCGAGCATGTCGATCAGCAGGTCGCGCATCCCGCGGAGCGACCACGCCCACGTCGCGGTCGATGGTGCGGTTCCAGACCACGCCGAACTCGTCGCGCCAATGGCCGGGGGACGTTTCCCGCCAGGCCCCGGCCGCCAGGGGTTGGTACTTGGCCAGGTGGTTGCCGAGAACCGCGTCCAGGTCGTCGCCATAGTAGGACTGCGCCTTCCGCCGGGCGGCCAGCGTGAAGGTGAAGTGCCACGGCACCCGGTCGGGCTGCCGGTGGCGGATCGCCGTGAGGACTCGTTCCCGCGGTAAGGGCGGCATCCGTTCGATCCTAACCTCCGGCCGCGGACGTGACAAGCGAGGGGTGGCACGCCCTGAAAGGGCGTGGCAGGTCGGCGAATTGCGACGCGACGCCTGCCACGCCCTTTTAGGGCGTGCCACCGAAATTCGTCGTCGCCGGCTCAGCCACGCGGATACTGGCGGCAGTACTCGTAAAGGGCCATCGCCGCGGCCGTCGCCGCATTGTGGGCCAAGGGTCGCCCATAAACGGGAATCTCGATCGCGTGGTCCAACCGCCGCAGCACTTCCTCCGCCACGCCGGAGCGCTCGTTGCCCACCACCAGGACCGTCCGCCGCCGGAAGGCGAAGTCGAAAACCGGCACTGCGGCGGTGGTCTGTTCGAGGCCGACGATCTCGAAGTCCTCGCCGCGCAGCCTTTCCAACACCGGGGGGAGGGTGCGGTGAATCTCGATTTCCAGGGTCTCGGCAGCGTCGCGGGCGATCTTGTTCACCAGCTTGGCATTGCCCGTGCAGATCATCCGCCGCACGCCGCAACAGCCCGCCGCCCGCGCAATCCGCGACAGGTTCACGTTGCTATGCATGGGCGGACAAGCCACGATCAGCTCCCGCGGGCGCTCAAGCGGCCAGGCCGGTTTGTGACGCTCTTGGACAAAGTTGGACATGTTGGAAATAACCGGGGCCAGGCGACGGCTGTCCGGTTGGGTGGACCGAGCAGGGGTTCCTGGCCCCGTGTAGCGTTAAAACGCTACGGTACCTTCACACCGAAAAAGCGCCGACCGACCCACGCCGTCTCAATTCTACCGCGCCTCGAGGCCGGCCGGAGAAGTTCGATTTCCGGTTGCAGGGTGGGGCGGCCGGCTACGGCGGCTTGGGCAATTTGCGCTGGAGCGTGCGGATATTCTCCAGGGCTTCCGCCCGCATGTCGGGCTGGGGCACCTTCTTGGCCAGGTGCTCCGCCTGGCCGAGCAACTCGTGGGCCTTGGCGTGCATGCCGGCCGCGGAGAACTTCTTGGACAGCTCGCCCATCGCATAGGACTTGGCGTAGGGGTCCGCGATCTGCCCGGCCGCTTCCAGGGCCAGGTCGAAGGTCTTGGCGGCGGCGTCCGGCCCGTCCAGATCGCTCTGGTTGGCGGCCACTTCGCCCAAGGCGGCGCAGCGCTTCTGCGGATCGCCGAGCGACTTGGCGAACTCCAAGGCCGCGCCGAGCACCCGCTCGTGCTGGTCCTTCCGGTCGATCGCTCCATAGGCCACGGCAACGGCGCAGAGCGAGAGAATTTTGCCCTGCGGGTCGTCGGTCTTGAGGGCGGCCTGCTCGGCCGCCTGAAGCGTGGCCGCGGCCGCGGGGAGGTCGTCGTAGGCTTGGACCTCGGCCAGCCGGGCCAGCGTCTTGGCCTTGCTCTCGAGGTCCTCGATCCGCCCGGCGGCGGCTGCCGCGGCTTGGATCGCCCGCCGGGCAGCCGAGCGGTTGTCGAGCCGGGCGAGGGCCTCGGCCAGCAGCACGTAGGCGCCCGCCTGGTCGGCCGCCGCCGCAACCGACTCGCAATCCTTCTTGGCCAGCCGCAAGGTCTGCTCCGCCCCCGCCCGGTCCTTGGCCTCCCCCTGCCGCTCGCCGATCTTGATCAACTGCCGGGCGCGAAGCTCGGGGTCGGTCTCTTTTTGCACCGCGGCGATCTGCTCCTGGAAGGAGGCTGTCTGCGGGCCGGAGTCCGACGCCCCGCCGCAGCCGGCCAACGTCAGGGCGATCAATCCCGTCCCCGCCAACATCACCGCACAACGTACCTTGAGCATCTGCATCTTCAGATTCTCCGTGCCGCGGAAGGTCCTGAGGTCGGGTGCCATGCCCACGCTTACCGTGGGCATGTGGCGGTTCTCCCGTGTATTCGTCATGCCCACGGCAAGCGTGGGCATGGCACCCGACCTTCCGCAACGGAAACGAGTTATACCACGGATGGCTCGCCGGGTTACCGCCCCCGCCAATCGACGTTCGACATCTCGGCCAGGGCCAGTTGCAGGGCCTGGGTGCCCAAGCGGCCGTGGCCGTGGGCCAGCAGCGAGACGTACAACTGGTTGGCCAGGGCCAGCCCCGGCAGGCAGAGGTTCATCCGCCGGGCTTCGCCCAGGGCAATGCCCAGGTCCTTGACGAAATGCTCGACGAAGAAGCCGGGGGCGAAGTCATCAGCGGTGATCCGCGTGCCGAGGTTCGAGAGCGACCAACTCCCCGCTGCGCCGCTTTGGACCGACTGCATGACGGCGCTGAAGTCTAGGCCGGCCTTGTAGGCGTAGAGCAGGGCCTCGCAGACGCCGACCATGTTGCCGGCGATCAGTATTTGGTTGACCAATTTGGCGTGCTGTCCGGCGCCGGGCCCGCCCTGGCGGACGAAGGTCTTGCCCATCGCCTCCCAACAGGGCCGCAGCGACCGGATCGTTTCAGCGTCGCCGCCGAGCATGATCGAGAGGCGGGCCTCGCGGGCGCCGAGGTCGCCGCCGGAGACGGGGGCGTCGATGGCCGTCACGCCCACCGCCGCCGCCCGCTGGGCGATCTCCACCGCCAGGCCCGGCTCGCCGGTGGTCATATCGACGATGATCTTGCCGCGGGTGCAGCCGGCCAGCACGCCCTCCGGGCCGAGGATCACCGCGCGGACGTCGGCCGGGAAGCCGACGATGGTGAAGATCACGTCCGCGGCTTCGGCCACGGCTTTCGGGCTATCGGCCCAAGCGGCGCCGGCGGCCAAGAGCGGCTCAGCCTTGCTTCGGGTGCGGTTGAACACCGTGGCGGCGAAGCCCGCCCGGAGCAGATGCCCGCACATGCTCGCCCCCATCACGCCGGCGCCGATCCAGCCGAGGCGGGTTTTTCCGGGTTGGATAGCCATCTACCACGGACCGCGAATGTAGTAATCGCCGAACTGGTCGGTGCTGCACGGCCACGGGGGCGTGGGACGGAAGCAGTTCCGTCCGCATCCGCAACCCTCCGGGCCGGGATAGGGCCGGCGGAACTGGTGCTGGATGGGCGTGACGCGGTCGGCGCCGACGCCCCAGCTATAGTGCCACTGGTTCTCGGCCGTCGGCGGCACGACCACCGCCACCGGCACGCCCCAGGCCACGTCGTAATAGTAGCCGTGCCAGGGATAGGTCTGCGACTGGTAGTACGCCACGCGGCCCTTGAACGATCCAAAGCCCGCGGCGTTGGCCGGTCCGCCGGCCGCCAGCAGGGCGGCCGCCGCGGCGAGTATGACAAAACGTTTCATCGCTCTTTTGCTCCTTCTTTCCTCGAAGTAGGTATTCGTCCTACCAATGGAGGCCGGGCGTGAGCGTCCACTTGGTGGGCAGGAACCCGCTCAGGCCCCAGCCATGCCAATGCACCGAGGTGCGGGTCGGCGGGGCATCGCAATGAGCCGTCTTGTAGATGCGGTGATGAGTATAAAGGAACTCGCTCGGCATCAACGGTTGGTAGGTGACATAGGTATGGCCGACCAGCGGCGGGGTGGGCCGGGGGCAGAGATACAGCTTGGCCCCCACGCCCGGACAACCGCAGCCGCAGTCGCACGGCGGGACGTAGAAGTTGTAGAACAGGTCGCCGGCCGTGCTGCAACGGGCGGGCAGCGCCTGGGCCGAGGCGGCCATGCCCAACCACACTCCGCACACGATTAATGCGGCGACTACGGTCAGAATTTTCGCCAGCGAAATCTCTCGATTCATGGCCTCAATCCTCCATGTTCAGCCCCGCGTTACGGCGGGAGAAAGCACCGCGCGGACGCGGCGGCTGGGGCGTTCACTACCAATCTCGGCAGGGGAGGGTCTTAGCGGTGAATCTTTGTATGCGGCGTGGGAAAAAGCCCCGCAATCTGCCGGGAATTCGGAAAAAGCCGTGTGGGACAGGGCCGGCAGAACCGCTATAATCCGTTAGGTCTACGTCGTTGTTTCCAATCGAACGCGGTCCCGCGCGGCCGTGCCAGAGGAGGAGCCCCAGGATTGACCGTCAGTTCTACCCCTAAAGTGGAATCCCTTGCCCCGGCCGGCAGCAATGGGAGCCTGTCGGGCGGCAATGGCACGCCCCCGCTACGGCCCCGCCGCCGCGCCACCGCCCAGTCGATGGCCGCCGGTCAGCGGGACATCTCCGTCAGCGAGTTCTTTGCCAAGAACCGCCACCTGCTGGGGTTCGACAACCCGCGGAAGGCCCTGTTGACCACCGTGAAAGAAGCGGTCGATAACGCCCTGGACGCCTGCGAAGAAGCGGGCATTCTGCCCGAAATCTGGGTCCATATCGAGCGCGTCGGCCAGGACCGCTACAAGGTCGGCGTCCAGGACAACGGGCCAGGCATTCTCAAGAAGACGATCCCGCTGATCTTCGGCAAGTTGCTCTACGGCTCGAAGTTCCACCGCATGAGAATGAGCCGCGGCCAGCAGGGCATCGGCATTAGCGCCGCCGGCATGCACGGACTGTTGACCACCGGCAAACCGGTCAAGATCATGTCGAAGGTCTCCCGCCGCGATCCGGCCCATTATTACGAGATTCAGATCGACACCAAGCGGAACCTGCCGGAGATTCTCAACGGCCGGGGCGAGGGGGTCGAGATTCCGCCCAACGGCCTGGGCGACAAACTCATCGAGAAACACGGCATCGAGTGGGAGGAAAGCGTCGAGCACGGCACGCGGGTCACCATCGAACTGGAGGCCCGCTACCAGCGCGGCCGCGGCAGCGTCGACGACTATCTCGAACAGACCGCCATCGCCAACCCCCACGTGGCCGTCCATTACCTCGATCCCGACGGCAACCGGAAAGAGTACGCGCGGGTGACCGACCAGCTTCCGCCCGAGCCGAAGGAGATCAAGCCGCACCCGTACGGCGTCGAGTTGGGCCGGCTGGTGGCCATGCTCCGCGAGACGAAGGCCCCGACGGTCGCCCAGTTCCTGGTGCATTCGTTTTCGCGGGTCAGTCCGAAAGTCGCCCGGCGGCTGTGCGAGGCGGCGAAGATCACCACGCGGGCGAACCCGAAGAAGCTCGGCCGGCACGAGGCGGACCTGCTCTATCAGGCGGTTCAGCAGACGAAGATTCCCGCCCCTTCGACCGACTGCATCGTCCCGATTGGCGAGGAATTGATCCTGAAGGGGCTGCGGCAGGTGGTCCCCGGCGAGTTCTACGCCGCCGCCACCCGGCCCCCGGCCGTCTATCGCGGCAATCCGTTCCAGATCGAGGTCGGGCTGGCCTACGGCGGGGCCTCGCCGGTCGCCCGCGTGTCGCTGGAAGGGCTGGCCGAACTTTTGGAAGAGAGCGACGCCCGCACGCTCCGCCAATTCCTCATCAACACGTTTCAAGGGCTGAGGGCCGACGCCGCCGACAAGATTCTCACCGAGGCGAACGTCGGCGTCCGCGTCTCGCCGGGTAAGCTCAAAGCGGCCGACGTCGACCGCTTGCACCAGGCGTTGCAGAGCGTCAACTTGAGCGAGGGGCAGTCGATGACCGTCCTCCGCTACGCCAACCGCGTGCCGCTCCAATTCCAGGCCGGCGGCTGCGCCATTACGCAAACCGTGATGGGCACGAACTGGCGGGCCTACGGGCTGAACCAATCCCGGGGGTCGCTACCCAGCGGGCCGATCACCGTGATGGTTCACATGGCCAGCGTGTGGGTCCCGTTCACCAACGAATCGAAGGAGGCCATCGCGTCGTATCCTGAAATCCAGAAGGAGTTGCGGCTGGCGCTGCAAGCCGTCGGCCGCAAGCTGGGCATGTTCCTCCGCCGCCGGCTGCACGTCCGCCACGAAGGCCAACGGCGGCAGATATTCCTCCGCTACTTGGGCGAAGTGGCCACGGCCGTCAGCCGCATCAACCAGACCAACCGCGACAAGCTCTATCAGCAGCTTCTCGACGTAGCCAAGAAGCGCACCGCCGAGGCCGATGTGGAACTCGACGATCGGGGCAAGCCGCTCGAAGAGGCGGAAGATTTCGGGGAGAACGTAATTATCGTAACGCCGACAGAGGACACTGCGCAGCACCCCGTCGGGTAGGGGGAACTGGCGGACTTGAGGGAATGACAGAATACCCGTACAATCATATGTGGAGAGCCGGCGCATGAGGCGTTTCACGTGGATCGACTGGAATTTGGAGAAGATCGACGCTCACGGCCTTTCGGCGGCAGAGGTCGAGGCCGCCTTTGACCGGGTCTTCGATCTCCAACGCCGCAAGGACGGTTCGTTCCAAATGTTCGCGGCAACACCGGCGGGCCGCCGGATATGGGTGATCTGGCGGTACGACCGTGAGGACGACGAAATCCCAGATATCTTTGGCGAATTGGGCGAAGTGCCTATCTTCGTGATCACCGCATATTGAGGGGAAATATACAATGACTCGTTCCGGAGATGACAAGCGGAGTCCTGGACGTCGAGCCCGAGACGAGCAAATCGCTGCGGAGCCGCAATTGGCGCCGCTCAATTTGCCGGGCAACGTCGTCCCGTCGCCAATGGAAACCCACCTTCCGCAACCATGCCCCCGGGCCGTGATGGGTGTTGTGGAGAATGGCTTGGTGCGCCCCCTTGATCCTGCTGTGGAACTTCCGGAACACTCGCGGGTCATTATTGTGGCATCGGCTGGGACGTGACCCCGCCCCTTGTCTCACGGGCTGGGAGGAGGAGTATGGCTGACGAATTGGTTGACGAAATCTACGCCGTGCGGAGGGAAATGATTATAGTGGACCCAAGAAACTGGACCACGACTTTGAGTCGAATCCCTGGTAGGATTGGTCCAGTTTTTGGGAGAAAGACATGGGAGCGAAACGGCGACGTATCGAAGCGGCCTTGAAGGCCAAGGCAGCGTTGGCAGCGGTGCGGGGGGATCGAACGACGGGCGAACTGGCCGGCCAGTTCGGCGTCCATCCCACGCAGATCGGGCAGTGGAAGCGGCAGTTGCTCGACGCCGCGGTGGAGTTGTTCTCCGGCGACCAACGTCGCAAGGTGGAAAACCAGGACGCCCTGATTGCCGAACTGTACGAGCAGATCGGCCGCTTGCAGATGGAGGCAGCGTGGTTGAAAAAAAAAGTTGCCCGACTCGATTGACTTCAGGCGGGAGTGCATCGAGTCGGGGCTTGCGGGGCTGAGCGTGCGACGGCAGTGCGAGTTGCTGGGACTTAACCGGTCGAGTTGGTATTACCGGCCAACGGGCGAATCGACGGAGAATCTGCAATGGATGCGTCGGATCGACGAGCAGTACCTGAAGACGCCGTTCTACGGCAGCCGGAAGATGGCCAAGGAGTTGGGCATCAGCCGCACGCGGGCGCAGCGGCTGATGCGGCTGATGGGTTTGGAAGCGATTTATCCCAAGCCGCACCTCTCGCGGAACGACGCCGAGCACCGGATTTACCCGTATTTGTTGCGGAATGTGGCCATTGTGCGGCCGAACCAGGTGTGGTCGAGCGACATCACCTACGTGCCGATGCCGCACGGCTGGATGTACCTGACGGTGGTCATGGACTGGTACAGCCGCTACGTGCTGTCGTGGCGATTGTCGAACACGCTCGACGGGCAGTTTTGTTTGGAGGCGTTGGAGGAAGCGTTGGCCCAGGGCACGCCGGAGGTTTTCAACACCGACCAGGGCGTGCAGTACACCGCCAAGGCGTTCAGCGATCGGCTGGAGTTGGCGGGCGTGGCGGTCAGCATGGACGGTCGCGGCCGTTGGATGGACAACGTGTTCGTGGAGCGATTGTGGCGAACGGTGAAATACGAGTGCGTCTATCTTCACGACTACGCCACGGTGCGTGCGTTGGAGGCGGGGCTGGCTGGTTTCCTTCTGTTCTACAACGACGAGCGATTGCACGCGGCCTTGGATTACCTCACGCCGGCGGCGATGTACGCGGCGGCGTGAGGCGTCCAACGGAGTCATTGTAGTGGTCCAAATCAACGGCATTTTTCTCGGAAAAATTTGGAGAATTTTCACGTACTCCTAGTGGGGGTGGCGGCGCTGCGGCCGTGCGAAACCTTTGGAATGGGTTTCGCGGGCCGCTAGTCCCCTCCATCTAAGAAATCGTAATCAGTGGTCTAGACAACCAGGTCCACCTCAGATGGAAGCGTGCAGCGGCGATCTGCGAAAGCTCGGCGAGCTTCTCAAGCAATCGCAGGAAGACGACCCGTCCAATCTGGTCACCGAGGTTCCAGCAACGGAGCCGGAGCCAGCGGCAAGTACAGGTGAATGAAGGCAACGGATGCGATTCGACGGGGCAATGCAGCGCCGCGCCGCGCGCCGGGGTGATATTCTGCCGTGTTACGGCACGAACGGATCCTGAGACATTTCTTCCCTGCAGTAAGGCAATGAACATCAAACATAAGTTCGATCTGGGCGGACCGGATGGCCTGCAAATCTACGAATCCTATATCGAACCGGCGGGCGCTTACTGGAAGAATCCCGACGTCCTCACATTCATCAGTGGAGGGCAGAAACTAAGCCTTGAATTGGAGAGGGAGCCGAGAAATCAGTACGATCCTAATGCGATCAAGATTATGGGGGTTGTGCGTGCATGGGTTTTTAAGAGGCGTTACCACATTGGTTACATTCCCGCCGACATGGCGAAAAAACTTGTCGTTGGTCGGTTCTGGCCGAAGGTGGCAGCACAGCTACGCATGGTTGAAGCGAGGGAGTACACGCACGTCAAGTTTGATTTGCTTGGGCCGGTCGGGAGAAAGAAGGAATACGCAACACTCAAAGTGTAGCGAATGAAAAGGGACGAAAAATGGCACATCATTGATTGCCAGCGTTCTAACATCAGGCTACCGGCCGAACAAACTGACAACTGAAAAATGACCACTGACAACTCATGGCCACAATATTCGACACCCGCGGCGCGAAAACGCTGGAAACGCTTGCACTCGTTCTGTTTAACGAGAGAGTTGATCGCCTCGACAGATCGGCCCTGGCCAAGAGCATGGAACAACCGCAATACCATGTCGACTGCGAGCGGATAGTGAAACGGGAGTGGATTTCGCTCGAACGGAGTCACTGAGGACGGGGTGGACGCGTTCGTTCTGAACATGAGACTGTTAATCCAGGACCGAGATGGATTCTCCATTCGAGAACTGGCAAAGAAAGTCTACCAGAGGGATAACGTGCCCGAGGAATATCGGAATCGCTTTAACGAGCAGAGGTGCAAATGGGGACGGCATACGGCTTGCGCGTCAATGTTCAAGCACGTCACGGAAGACCGGAACTTCACCAACGGCGAGTTGTTTGATATTCTCTTATACGGCGGACTCGCACACGTCAGCGGGGACAAAGTAGATTTGTTCCGCCGCCTCACAACGCAGGGTTTCTACAGTTCCTTGCTTTGTGGGTCGTTTTTGAGTTCTCTAGGGATCCTGCTGGAGGTCGTTCGAGCAATCCGAAGGGTAAATGAAGAACTCTTGCAGCACTGAAAGTGCTAATGCCGACCTGTGCGCACGTGAAAGATGATCGGAACTTTCGCTACGAGCGGTCACAAATTGTGACCGCTTCCAAACGCGCTATCGGCCAAACGAACTGAAGACTGACCACAGAAGACTGACAACTCATGCCACCAAAACTCAATGCCCGTGACGCGAAAACCATCAAGCGGCTGCGCGAGCTGGCCGACGGCGTGGTCGAGCTGGTCGGCCGGCGGCGCGACCCGTACGTGGACGTGCCCACCCGGGCGCTCTCGAACGTCCGCTACAACAAGAGCCGGCGGCTGATCGAGATGGGCCGCAACACTAACCGCCGCCATCTCTTCAACCTCTCCCAGGCCAAGAGCTACATGCAGACGATGCTCGTGGCCCAGGGAGTGAAGGAACTCGTCGAAGGGCAGAAGACGCTCAGCATCCGTGGTCTCTATTACCACTTGAAACACAAGATCAAGCCGACCGACGAACCGACGTTTGAAGACCAATCTGAATGCGATCCGGTCATCGAAGACTGCGAGGTGCTGTTGAACAGCCTGCGTGAGGAGTTGCACGTGTTCGCCGATCCCCGCGGCAGCATGGTCGGCAACATCGCCCTGGTAGACAGCGGCGATGAGATCGACTGCGCGCACATGGGTTCCGGCGGCTACGCCGTCCCCTCGATTGTCGAGCCGGAAGTGATCCAATTCAAGAAATGCGAGGCCAAGTTCATCCTGCACGTCGAAAAGGGGACCGTCTGGCAGCGGTTCAACGAGGACAAGTTCTGGCGGAAGCACAACTGCATCCTCACCCACGGCGGCGGGCAGCCCCCCCGCGGCGTCCGCCGGCTCCTGCACCGGCTGCACAACGAGTTGAAGTTGCCCGTCTACTGCCTCTTGGACAACGACCCCTGGGGATATTACATCTACAGCGTCATCAAGCAGGGGTCAATCAACCTGGCCTACGAGTCGCAGCGGATGGCGATTCCAGAGGCCAAGTATCTCGGGCTGCGGTCCAAGGATTTCGAGGAGTGCAAGCTCTCCGACAGCGTGAAGATCTCGCTGAGCGACACCGACCGCAAGCGGGCCAAGCAGATCGCCAACTACCCCTGGTTCGTCCACAAACCGCCGTGGCAGAAGGAGATCAAGCGGCTGCTGGAACACGGCTTCAAAATGGAGGTCGAATCGTTGATCAGCAAGGACATCAGCTACGTCACCGAGCAGTACACGCCGGAGCGGCTGAAGGCGAAGGATTGGCTGGATTGATGGCCACGAGCAGAAGCAAACGCCGGGCGACTCTCACTGCCCCGCCGTCTGCACCGCTTCTCCGCGCGGCTCGGGCACTTCCGCGTCGGTCGGGATGTCCACGTCGATGGCCGCGTAGAAAATCCGGCTGCGGTCGTCGAACTCGCGGACCAGTTCCAGCATCGTCTTCAGGCTCGGCTCCACTTTGCCCTGGAACACGATCCGGCCGTTGGCCACCACTTCGACCGGTGTGGCGAAGTCGATCATCTTCGGGTGCAGGTAGATCCGCAGGCGACGCACGAATTGCGAGGTGAGCCGGATGCGGTTGTCGCCCAGGTTCTCGGCCCAGACCCGCTCGGTGGATTTGTCCGCCGGCGAGTCTTTCGGCAGCGGATACATGCGGATCCAGTGGAAGGTAGACCGCGGGATGGGCCGGTCGGGGTTCCAGGTGTGCTTGCAGGACCAGCGCGGGTTCTCTTCGCCGTCGAAGACGACGCTTGGGCCGCCGACCCCGTACACCCGCGAGCGGTAGAGATTGCGGGGATGAGTCAGGAGGAAGTGGGCGATCTTGGGGATCTCGTCCTTGAAGATTTCGTGCCCGCCCCGCTTCTCCGCCAGCTTCCAATCGAAATTGTGCTCGGCCATCCACTTGGCGATCTTCTTGTCGAAGCCGTTGATGCCGTAAGGTTCCTTCGTGCCGAAGGTGGCGTAGCCGGGGCAGTCGACCAGGGTGAAGACCAGCTTGTTGTCGACGTAGTCGTAGCCGCCGCTCATCGGCGAGACGGCGCCCCAGCGGTCGGGCATTTGGATCGCGCTCCGCCAGCTCAGGTGTCCGCCCATCGAATGGCCGGTGACGTAGATCCGGTCGGGGTTAAGGTGCAACTCGCGCTGCAGCCGGGAGATGGCCGACAGCAGGATCGAGTTGCCGACGGGGCCCCAACCCCGCTCGCTCAGAGGCGCGGCCAAGACCATGCCCTTCCGCTCGACCACCGGCAGCCAGGGGTTGAGGCCGCCCAGCGCCGCCTTCTTGGCGTAGTCGGCGCTCATCGCGCTGTTGCCGCCGTGTCCGACCAGCAGCAGCGGCGCCGCTTTCGCCGGATCGTAGGACTTGGGAACGTAGAGGAAGCAGGACGTCTTGTAGTCCACGTGCTCGCACTGGAGATCGCCGAGCAAGGTCAACTTCCCCGCGAGTTTCGGCGTTCCATAGTGCGCCCGGCCCGCCCGCAACAACCGCTCGCACTCCTCGATCGTGCAACCGGCCTTCCGGAGCTTGTCGAGGACCTCCTGCGTGGCCTTGTCGGCCTCGGCCTGGGGCAGCCACCGCCGGTCGAGATAGGCGTCCAAGTCCCTCTGGAGCGACGCCTTCACGTCGGCCGCGGCGGCCGGCGAAGATTTCGTCTCCGGGCGTGTGGGCGGGGTGCGGGGTTCTTCGGCCGTTGCGCAACACGTAAGAACCGCGAAAATCAAAACGCTCGGGAACACGCGGGTTCGCATGGCTTGATTATAGGGGAATCCGTCGGGGACTGCAACAATCCGCCCCGTGAACGGTTGCTCCGGCGGCTGTTGCCCGCCGGCGATTGCAGCTATACTGCCCTCGGGCGGATGAGCGACGTGGAGCACAAGAGGATGCGTGCCATGGCCGAGCCGATCATTAGCGTTTCGGGCTTGCGGGGCGTGGTGGGCGAGACGCTCACGCCCGAGGTGGCCATGCGCTACGCCGCCGCCTTTGCCGCCGTCGCGGGGCCGGGCGACATCCTGGTGGGCCGTGATAGCCGCCCCTCCGGCAAGATGTTCTCACTGGCGATCCACGCCGCCCTGCAGGCCGTGGGACGGACCACCATCGACGCCGGAGTGATCGCCACGCCCACCGCTGGCGTCCTCTTGCGCCGCCACCAGGCCGCCGGGGCCATCCAGATCACCGCCAGCCACAACCCTTCGCCCTACAACGGGATCAAACTGTTCTCCGCCGAGGGGCGCGTGATTCCCACCGGGCCCGGCCGTGAAGTCCTAGAGCGATACCGCGCTGTCACCAATGCCAATAGCCGGGAGCCAACGGCTCCCGGAATCGCCGCTGCCAACTCATTCACCCCTGCTGCCTGGCTGCCGCACAACCGGCTCGGCACGGGCCTGCGTTGCGACAACACCGTCACCGCCCACCTGTTGGCCGTGTTGGAAACCATCGACGCCGAGCGGATTCGCCGCCGCCGCTTCCGCGTGGTCCTGGACAGCAATCACGGGGCGGGCGGGATTCTCGGCCGCCGCCTGCTGCACGAGTTAGGCTGCCGGCTCAGCGTGCTGGGCGAGGAGCCGGACGGACAGTTCGCCCATCCGCCCGAGCCGACCGCCGAAAACCTCGCCGGCGTGCTGGCGGCCGTGACCGACGCCGGGGCCGACGTGGGCTTCTGCCAGGACCCCGACGCCGACCGCCTGGCCGTGATCGACCAGACCGGCCGCTACCTGGGCGAGGAGTACACGCTGGCGATGTGCGTCGAGCATGTGTTGCGCACGACACGCGCCGCACAAGGGGGACAGTCCCATTTTCGCGGCGAAGAACCCAATCCGCATGGCGATGTGGCTGGCGCCGCGAAAATTGGGACAGTCCCCCGCATCGGTCCCATCGCGGTCAATTGCAGCAGCAGCCGGATGTCGGAAGACCTCGCCGGGCGCTACGGCGTGCCCTATTTCCGCTCGGCCGTGGGCGAGGCGAACGTGGTGGACGCCATGCTCGCCCATCAGGCCATCTTCGGCGGCGAGGGGAACGGCGGGCCGATCGACCCCCGCGTGGGCTACGTCCGCGACAGTTTTGTGGGCATGGCCCTGCTTCTGGACGCGATGGCCGCCTGTGATATGCCCATCGGACAACTGGCCGACGAGCTGCCGCGCTATGAGATCGTCAAGCGGAAGATTTCGCTTCCGCCGGAGAAGCTCACGGGCGTGCTCGACGCGCTCGAGAAGCGGTTTCCCGACGCGGCGGCCGACCGGCTGGACGGTCTGCGGTTGGACTGGCCCGGCCGGTGGCTGTTGGTCCGCGGCAGCAACACGGAGCCGATAGTCCGGGCGATTGCCGAGGCCCCGACGGCATCGGAGGCCGCGGAATTGTGCGCCGCCGCGGCGCAGGTGGCGACGGTGTAAGTATTCTGGTCCTTTTCTCTAGCCCAGGCGTTTACGCCTGTGGAACGAGAGGGCATCGTCAGTCTCATTTTCTTTTCCTTGAAGCCCCCTTCAGGGGGCGCTGATTGGTTCAGCGGCGAGAATTGGCTCGGCATCCGCCATCTGTGCCCCCAGAAGAGGGCTGAAGGAAAAGGGAAATGATATTTCCGCCCCGTTTCCACAGGCGTAAACGCCTGCGCTAGAAAAACGACACGCATGGGCACATCTTCACGGCTCCTATCCGAACGGCTGGCGCTGCCCCGCCGCGGCGGATTCGGCTATACTGATCGCATGGTTGACGCCCCCAAACCCAACCTTCGCTGGTTCCAGTACAGCCTCCGATCGCTCTTCTTGCTCACAACGTTGGTTGCCATCGGCATGAGCTACGTTGCCGTGACGATCCAGCGGCAAAGAAGACAGCATGACGCGGCAGAGGCAATCGAGAAGGCGGGGGGAGCGGTGGTGTCTGAGCAGACGTGGCTGGGGAAGCTCTTGCGGGATGATTCCTTGGTGAGGGTAACGTTGGTTTACCTGAATGACACGTCAACTACCGATGCCGTACTCGTGCATCTCGAAGACCTGAGCCAACTCCGAACGCTGGTCCTCGACGGTTCGAGAGTCACCGACGCGGCGCTGGTGCATCTCCGAGCGTTGAAGCAACTCCAATACCTGGGGCTCGACTTCACCCAAGTCACCGACGCTGGGCTGGTGCATCTCCGTGGATTGACTCAACTCCGACGGTTTGAGCTCGGTTGTACCCAAGT
The DNA here is from genome assembly GCA_963754135.1 of uncultured Planctomycetaceae bacterium. GTDB lineage: Bacteria > Planctomycetota > Planctomycetia > Pirellulales > Thermoguttaceae > JAJFUI01. The sequence continues at coordinate 176,439 of CAVWEY010000005.1, read as the reverse complement.
GACCAACGCGGGGCTGGCGCATCTCCAAGGGCTGAAACAACTCCAGACGCTAGAGCTCGGGGGCTCCCCAGTCGCCGACGGGGGACTGGTGCATCTCCGAGAGATGAGTCAACTCCAAACTCTAGATCTCAACCACACCAGCATCACCGACGCCGGGCTCGTGCATCTCCAAGGGCTGAGACAACTGCAAACGCTGCGGCTTGGCGGTACTCAAGTCACCGACGCCGGGCTGCTGCATCTCCAGGGGTTGAGTCAACTCAAAGCGTTGTTGCTCCAAGAAACCAAGGTTACCAAGCAGGGCGTCAAGAAACTCCAGCAGGCATTGCCGAACTGCCTGATTGTACGCTGATTCGAGGGGCGAAATCATGCACTACGTCACGGGCGCGGAATACGCCGGCGAGTATAAACTGTTGATCCGCTTCGAGGACGGGCAAAGCCGCCTCGTGGACCTCTGGCCGCACCTTGACGGCCCGGTCTTCGAGCCGCTCAAGGACCTGGCCTATTTCCGCTCCTTCCGCTTCAATCCCGACATCGACACGGTGGCCTGGCCCAACCACGCGGACTTTTCGCCGGACTTTCTCTACTCGATCGGCGTGCCCGCCGCCGAACCGGCGCACGCGGTGGGTGCGTGAAAGTGCGATGGCCGGCACACGGAGTGTGCCGGCTACATTACGTCACTTCGTAGCTCGCCGGCCGGGTGCGGCGGAAGGACATGCCGCCGCCGGTCTTGAACGTGGCCAATGCCTCGCCCAAGTCGGCGTGCATCTCGAAAATCTTGTCCATGCCGGTGATCTTGAACACCTGGCGGATGTCCGGCGCGATGCCGCACAGCTTCAGCGAAACCTTGTACTCCTTGCACTTCTTGTTCACCCGGATCAACATCCCCAGCGCCATCGAGGACATGAAGTTCACCCGGCTGAAGTCCACCAGCACGTGGCTCTCCTCGCAGCCGTCCAGCGCGGCGGCGATCTCCCGGTAGCACTGCTCGATCACCCCGGCGTCGAGCAGTTGGGCGGCGTCGATCGCAAGGACGCGGATTTCCCCCTTGAGGTCTTGTTTGATGAGTGTCATGGCATCGATCCAGTAGCGTTGGCGTTGAAAGGGATAAGTGGGCAGCAGAACGCGCCGTCGCGGCAGCCCGCGATCGACGCCCGAAAAGTCGATCTTCACTCCGTGGACGTAGCGCCGGGCGAGGCTGGCCAACAGCGCCCGCCGGTCCGGCTCGTCCGACGGCCCCGAGGGGCGAGAGTCGGCCGCGTCGGCGGTGCCGTGGAGCAAGAGGCAAGGGGCCGTTCCGGGAGCTGTTAGCTCCCGGCTATTGTCATCGACATTGCCGGCATCAGCGGCGAACCCAGCCAGCGCGTCGCGGGCTTCGGCGGCCGAGCCGGCCACCAGGGCCAGCCGGTGCGCAAATGCGCCCGCCCGGTGTTGGCGGTAAAGCAGACGTCGGCCAGTTCGGCCCCAGGGTTATTGTGAAAATAGTCGGCATATCTCTGGGTAAGCGCTCGCAGCGCCTTGGCCGTCTTGGCCGAGAGGGTAAGTAGATGGACGGGGCGTCTTGTAGAGCAGGCATCTTGCCTGCTTCATGTTGCGACGCGAGTTGCGCTCCCGTCGTTGCAGCCGGATCGGGGATGGCAGTGCAACTGCCATCCCAACTTGCGGTCAGCGGCAGGATGCCGGTGCTACAGGGCGCTTCTTCCAGGATGACGTGGGCGTTGGTGCCGCCGATGCCCAGGGAGTTGACGGCGGCCCGCCGCGGCCCTTCGCCGGCGGGCCAGGGCCGGCACTCCGTATTGACGACAGAACGGCGTCTCGGTGAAGTGGATGGCCGGATTGGGGCGGCTGTAATGCAGGCTCGGGGGCAGGGTCTTGTGCTCCAGGGCCAAGGCGGCCTTGATTAGCCCGGCGATGCCCGCCGCCGCCTCCAGGTGGCCGAAGTTGCTCTTGACCGATCCGAGGGCGCAGAACTGTTTGTCTTGGGTGCCGCGGCGGAAGGCCCGCGTTAGCCCGAAGATTTCCACCGGATCGCCCATCGCGGTGGCGGTGCCGTGGGCCTCCATGTAGCCGATCGAGCGGGCCGGGGTCTCGGCCACGGCCAGGGCGTCCGAGCAGGCGGCCATCTGCCCCTCGGCGTTGGTGGCCCAATAGCTCAGCTTGGCCGCGCCGTCGTTGTTGACGGCCGAGCCGCGCACGACGGCGTGAATATGGTCGCCGTCGGCGACGGCCTGGCGGAGCGGCTTCAGCAGCACCAGGCCGGCCCCGCTGCCGAACACGGTCCCCTTGGCCTCGGCGTCGAAGGCCCGGCAGTGCCCGTCGGGCGAGAGCAGCGCCTGGCTCGAATGGAGGTATCCCATGCGATGCGGCACGCGGATCGTGACGCCGCCGGCCAGGGCCATGTCGCAATCGCCCGCCAGCAGGCTCTGGCAGGCCAGATGGACCGCCACCAGCGAGGTCGAGCAGGCCGTCTGCACGGTGACGCTCGGCCCGCGAAGGTCCAGCTTGTAGGAAATCCGCGTAGCCAGGTAGTCCTTGTCGTTGCCGATGCACTGCATGCTGCCGGTTTGTCCGATCAGGCGGGCATGGACGTGGAAGGGGGAGAGGAGGTAGCTGCTCATCAGCCCGCCCGAGCCGGCGAAGACGCCGACCAGGCCGCGATGGGAGTCGCCCGCGTAGCCGGCCCGCTCCAACGTTTCCCAGGCCAGTTCGAGCATGATCCGCTGTTGCGGGTCCATCATCTCGGCCTCGCGGCGGGAGATCTTGAAGAAACCGGCGTCGAACTGCTCGATGTCGTCCAGCACGGGCGCGGCCTTGACGAAATCCGGCCGTTCGAGCAGTTCGCGGGTGGCGCCCGAGCGGAGGAGTTCCTCGTCGGAGAACCAGGTGATCGACTCGACGCCGCCGGACAGGTTCGACCAGAACTGTTCGATCGCCGTCGGCCCCCGGAAACCGCGCGGCCATGCCGATGATGGCGATCGAGTTGGCCCGCGGAGGCTCTGTCATGTACCGACGGGCTTTCTGCCGCAGTTCCCGCTGCGATTCCAAATCCGGCCGCGGCCGCGGCGCGGCCGGCTCGGCCTCCGCCGCGGAGTCGTCGTCCGCCGCAAAGCACTTGGCGTACGCGGCACAGAGGTCGCCGGGCGTGCGGATGCTGGTGATCGAAACCAGTTCCGCGAACGGATCGGCGTCCAGTTTCACTTCCAGCTTGGCGATGATCCGGGCCAGGTCGAGCGACCGCAGCCCCAGGTCTTCGACCAGCAATTGGTCGGGGCGGATCGAGGCGATGTCCGGGGACTTTTCCTTTACCACGCCGCGGACCACGGCGAGAATCGTTTCGTTCAAGTTATCCATGAGTGTTTTCCTAACAGGTGAATCCTCCGTCGACGGCCAACAGTTGTCCGGTAATGAAGGCGGCCTCGGGCGAGAGGAGGAAGCGGACGGCCGCCGTGATGTCCTCGACCGTGCCCAGGCGGCGCAAGGGGGTGCGGCGGGCGATCCGCGCCCGCTGCTCCTCGCTGAATCCGGCGGTCATCTCGCTCTGGAAATAGCCGGGGGCGACGCAATTGACGCGGATGCCGCCCGGCCCGACCTCGACCGCCAGGCTCTTGGTCAGCCCGACCAGGGCCGCCTTGGTGGCGCTGTAGACCGACACGCCCGAGTGGCCGCGCAGGGCGTTGACCGAGGCGATGTTCACGATGGCCCCGAGTGCCTTGCGGCAGCATCCCCTTCAGGCAGGCGCGGGTCAGGAAGATGGCCGCTTCGAGGTTCATGGCCACCTGGCGATGGATGTCGGCGTCGCGCATCAACGTGAGCAGGCCGTCGCTCATGGTGGCCATGTTGTTCACCAGGGCGTCGATCCGGCCCATAACGCCGCAGCACGCCACGGACGAACTCGCCCAGGCGGGGGAAATCGCCCCCGTCGATCGCCTCCCAGTGGAACGACTCGGCCTGCGGGTCGGCCGCGAGCCGCTCCTCGGTGAAGCGCGTGGCGGAGCGGCTGAAAGTGGCGACGATCGCGCCGCTCTGGAGCAGATCGGCGACAATCGCCTGCCCCAGTCCCCGGCTCCCGCCGCTGACAATCGCCACGCGCCGTTGGTCGGTCATCATTTCCTCGCTCGCGTGCCCCCGCAACCGCAGTCGCGGGGCGTTTACTCTGGTTGCTTCACGGCCTTTACTTTTCGTATCTTCTTGAAGCGTTCGCCGCAGAGCGGCCCGGCGGAAATCTCGCACCATCGCCGGGACCTTGAAGGGGGCCAACCGCTGCCGGCAGGCCGCCCGCACCCGCTCCTCCACCGCATCGGGGTCCTCCGGCTCGCGCAGCTCGACCGTGGCCACGATGATGTTGCCGGTGATCGGGCTGGGCCGGCCGCGGACCGTCACCTCCTTGATGTTCTCCAACTGCTGGATCAAGTTCTCCACTTCGGCGGGAAAGACCTTTTCGCCGCCGACGTTGATGATCTCCGACTTGCGGCCCAGGAAGCGGATGTACTCCCCCTTCTGCTCGACCAGGTCGCCCGTGTTCATCCAGCCGTCGGCGTCGAAGGGCGAGGGGGCGTTCAGGTAGCCGATCATCGGCGACGGGCTGCGGATCCAGAGCACGCCGTCGACGATCTTCGTCTCGAAACCCTTGCCGCCGACGGCCAGCCAGAGCGAGTCGTCGCCTTCCGACTTGGTGGGCAGGATGCCCACTTCCGTCAGCCCGTAGGTCTGCTTCAGCCGCACGCCCGGCAACGCGGCGTGGAGCGATTCGAGCGTGGCGGTGGGCATCGGCTCGGTGCCGTAGGTGATCAGCTCCAGCGAGCTGAGATCGTACTTCTTGTAGGCCTCGGAGATCAGCAGCATCCGCAGGAAGGTCGGCGTGGTGGGCAGCAGCTGCACGCGGTGGCGCTGGATGCCGCCGCAGATGGCCTCGGGCGTCCGCTCGGGGAGCGTGACGACCGTGCCGCCGCTGGTGAGGATGTGGAACAAGGTGTTGATCCCGCCCACGTGGTCGAGCATCAGGAAGGCCAGCGAGCGGTAGGGGCTCGTGCGCCGGCCGCGGTAGTTGGCCAGCAGGCGGGTGAAACTGTGCAGCGACGCCTTGACCGCCCCGGTCGAGCCGGAGGAGAGCATGATCAGCCCCGCCTCGCCCGTCTTGCGGAACTCCTCGATCAGTGGGTGGCTGCCGTCGTTCGTAGTTCCGGCTTTAGCCGGCCGCCCGCAGCACTCTGCGGCACTTCCCGTACCGCCTGAAGGCGGGACTACAAACTGCTTAACCTCCCAGGAGTCCTCGCGGTCGAACGTGACCAGCCACGAGGCGCCGGCAATCTGCGAGCGCGCGGTCCCGCTCGGCCGCCACGGCGCTGGTGAGCGGGACGGCGATGTTCCCCTCGGCCACCAGGGCCATCAGCAGCGTGGCAGTGCCGGGCGAAAACCCCCCGTGCAGGGCGACGCACTGGCCGGGCTGAATCCCGCGCTGCCGAAGCACTTCCCGCCAAGCCTGCACGCGGTCCGAGCAAGTCGCCGTAGGTATACGAATCCTCTCGCCAGACCAGCGCCGTGCGGTCGCGGAATTGACCAAGATGGGGCAAGAACCAGTCGTCAGCCATCGCAGAAACCCCTCCGTGAACTCTGCGTGGAGACAATTGTATCAGAATCTCAGCCGCCATGTGAGAGTCACGGCGATGTAGACGCGGCATCTTGCCGCGTTTCGTTGACGGCGGGGCGCCGTCCTCAGACAGGGGCAGGAAGCGGCAAGATGCCGCTTCTACGGTCCCGCCTGCCGGGCGGGACGTCGGCCCCAGGTCCCGCCCCGGCAGGTCGTCGTGGGTGGCACGCCCTGAAAGGGCGTGGTGAGCCGCCAACCTCGACGTTGACTCCCGCCACGCCCTTTCAGGGCGTGCCACCCAACGCGGATTCGTCCAGATTCTTTGACCCTGCCGGCGGACTCGTGTGATTAGAATGGATGGAGGGGGGCAGGTTGTCAACCTGCCGGCTACCTTGGAGTCCATGATGGTCCCCGGAGCGGACAAATCGGACGAGTTCCTCGACCTCTTCCTGAGGGCCGAGCCGAGGGTCTATGCCTATATCCGCTCGCAGGTCCCGCATCGGGCCGACGCCGAGGACGTGCTCCAGGAGACGGCCGTGACGTTGTGGGCCAAGTTCGACGCCTTCACGCCGGGGACCGATTTCGTGGCCTGGGCCTACCAGGTCGCCCGCTTCAAGGTCCAGCACTACCACAGCCGGGAGAGCCGCCGCCGCCGGCTGTTCTCGCGGGCGTTCGTGGACCTGGTGGCCGCCAAGGCCGAGGAGATGGCCGGCGAGCTGGGCGAGTTGCAGCCGATGCTGGCCGAGTGCATGAAGCGGCTGCCGGAGGCGGACCGCGAGATCGTCCAACGGTGCTACGGCAGCGAGACCACGCTGGCGGCAGTGGCCGCTCAGTTGGGCCGCCCGCTGAACACCGTCAAGAGCGTGCTCAAGCGTGCCCGCCGGGTTTTGTACGATTGCATCCAACGCGCCATCGACCGGGAGGACCGGCAATGACCTCCCTGCCGCCGAAAAAAGGGGACAGTCCCCATTTGCCGGAACGGCCCGACGGGTGCTTCGCACAAATGGGGACTGTCCCCTTTTTTCGGCTTGCGCCGCTCACGGCCGAGATGGCCGACTTGCTCGAGTCGCTCTGCCTGGAGGAGCTGTCGCCCACCGATGCGGCCCGCCTGGAGGAATTGGTCCGCGCCGACCCGGAGTGCTGCCGGCAGTACCTCGTCTTCATGCAGATGCACGCCTTGGCGGAGCGGTTGCACGTGGTGCCCGCCGACATTCCTCCTTCACCCCTCATCTTTCATCCTTCCGAATCCGCCGCGCCGGCTCCGCCGTTGGTGCGGCAGTTGAACTACCGCACCAACTTGAGCCTTCGATACCCGATCCCCGCTGCCTGACTCCACTGGGCACTGAGGTGCCCAGCCCGATCCCTTGTCCCTTCCCCGTAATCTCCATCAGCCCCGATCCGCCAACCGCCGGACTGTTTTCCCTTGGCAGCCCGCTGTTCTCGTACATGGCCGCCACGGTAATCACGGGCGTGATCGTCCTGGTATTCTGGATATGGAAGGTGTCGCTCCGCTATGAAGTTGCGGAGTCCCCTCGCCCGTCCACGCGGTCGGTCGTGGAACGGGAAGAACCAATTGATTTGATCGGCCGGATCACGGGCATGGCCGATTGCCAATGGACCGATCCCAAGATGCGCCCCTCAGCGGGACGGCCTCGGTCCCCCTGGGCCGGAAGTACGCCCTCAACTCCGGCCTTATGGAAATCACCTACCAGACTGGCGCAAAGGTCATTCTTCAGGGGCCATGCACGTACGAAGTGGATTCCGCTCGCGGCGGTTTCCTCTCGCTGGGCAAGCTGACGGTGCGGGTCGAGAAATCCGAAGTCCGAAATCCGAAATTCGAAGGTTCCGATCCTTCATCCCTCATCCTTCATCCCTCATCCTTGTTCTCCGTCCGCACCCCCAGCGCCGTGGTCACCGACCTGGGGACCGAGTTCGGCGTCGAGGTCACCGCGGATCACCGTAATCGAGTCCGGGTGTTCGAGGGGCGGGTGACGGTGCGGCCAGCGGCCAACAAGACGGCCAAGCTGGGCGACCTCATGCTAAGCGAAGGGCAGTCCGCGGCGCTGGACGCCGATGGCGCCGTGCTGGAATCCCCTGTCCCGCAGGAGGCCAAAGGCAAGGATTCCGCCGGGCAGTTCGTCCGCCGGATTCCGCTGCCGGCCAAAGTCGGCGTGCTCGATCTCTTGGACATTGTGGCCGGGGGCGACGGCACGGGCCGGTCGCGCGAAGTGGGCATCAGCCCCTTCACGGGGGCGAAGGACTCCGCTTTTCCCCCTTACGGCACCCCAGGGGATTCGGGCAGTCCGCGGAGTTCGGGCGGGAAAGACGCGGCCTTGCCTCGCCCCGGCGCCGATGGCGGCCAGCAGTATCATCCCGTCGCCTGGAACCGGCTGATCGACGGCGTTTTCATCCCCAACGGCAAGTCCGGGCCAGTGCGGCTCGATTCGGCCGGGCATAGCTACGCCCTGCCGGAGACCAACGGGGGGGCCTACGGCTCGATCTGGCGCGGGGGCCGGACATCGCCCCCGAGCGGCAGACGGCCGACTGGGGCTGCTGGATCTATGCCATGCCGCGGGGCGGCGAGTACATGCCCGACAACCGCGGCCTGCTGTGCCTGCACGCGAACGCGGGCATTACCTTCAACCTGGAGTTGATCCGCAACACCCACCCGAGCGTTCTGCGGCCCGCTCGCTTCCGCGCCTTCGTCGGCCTGGCTAACCCGCAGGGGCTGGCCGACGTGTGGGTGTTCGTCGACGGGCAATTGAGGTTCCGCCGCACGGGTCTGCGGATGGCCGACGGCCCGGTCCGCATCGACGTGGAACTCGAGGCCAACCACCGCTTCCTGACGCTCGTGTCCACCGACGGCGACCGCAGCACGAATTGCGATTGGGTCGTCTTCGGCGACCCCGTATTGCTGGTGGCTTTGCAGCAAGCGGAGACAGACGAAAGGACGTCCAACCATGAATGAGCGGAAAACCAACTCCGTGCGGGGGCCGCCGCGAGGCCCGCCAACATAGCAGGCGCACGCCGCGTGTCGCCCGCTTAGCAGGCCAGTCTTCTTGGAAGCGGCCCGAGCATGACGGTGGGGCAAAAAAGCGTCAGTGTGTTGTTTGTGGGATGGGTGTTCCATCCCGACGGCGGTTTTCAGTGTTTTTTGTGTTCCGGCCGCGTGGCCGGACGGTTTTCAACCCTGGCCGGAAACGGCCGAAAAGGAGAGTTTCCATGTTACGCAGCAAATTGTTCTTCCTGGCGGCGGCGGTTGTGTTGGTCATTGGTTCGTCTGCACAGGCCCAGGCGCCCAATACCAATTACGACCAGCAGATCATTGCCAATGGCCCGGTTATCTACTACCCGTGCAATGAGCCTTTAGGCTCGTATGTTGCCACCGACTGGAGCGGCCACGGCAACAACGGCCAGTACGGCACCTCCAACAACACGGACAACATCGTGACCCTTGGCACATCGCTCGCGTCCGGGTACACCCTTGGCGGCGCGAATCTCACCCAACTGGGGACGTTCGGGGCCTACGCCAACCAGAGTAGCAACGTCCACGCCTCGGGGCTGTTTATGCCCCAGACGGTTCCGCAAATGGACGTCGGCACAGGCAATTTCACCGCCGAGTGGTGGTACACCACAACCAACGCCACGCGCGACTACCTCTTCAACTGGGAGACGCTGTATTCGGGAACCAGCTACTCCAGCATCCAGATTTTTTCTAACACGACCAACAGTGACGTGAGGATTTCCGACGCCAACTATCAGAACGGCGGACTACAGAATATACTCCGCGCCGACACCAGCAATACGAGCGGCACGTACAGCTTTTCGCCCGCTGCGAACACGCTGTACGACTTGGTCGTGACCCGCACCGCGGGTGTTTACGCGATTTACATTAATGGCGCGTCGAAGCAGCTTTATAGCTCCTACCAAATCAACGGCGGCGCCATTGGCAGCTACCTCAGCACCAACACCGCCCAGAACCCGTACGGAATTACAAATATCACGTCCACTGCCAGCCAGTATAATCCCTCCTGGGATTCACCCCTCCCGCAAAAGAGCTTGGGGGACAATCAAACGGGAACACCCCCGGCGAATGGTACCAGCGGCCCGGGGAATATTGGTCAGTTCGCGTTTTACAACTACGCGCTGAGTCCCACGGTGATCGCCAGCGACTATGCGGTCGCCCAGACGGCGAATACTTACGTCCCCGAGCCGTCCACGCTGGCCCTCCTGGCGGCCGGCTTGGCCGGGCTGCTTTGCTACGCCTGGCGGAAACGGAGGTAACAACGAAGCGGTTGGGGCGGCAGTTCAACTGCCGCCCCAACGGGGAGTCATGACGTGGAAGCTAGACAAGGAGGCGTCCAGGCTGATTCGTCCAGAGTAGTTCTGGGGCCCAAGGGCGTTTTCTAAGCCGCTTTTTCCCCAATCGGGGAGGAGAATTGAACATGTGTCGCAATTTCGCGTGTGTGCTGTGTGTGGCAGCGGTCGTTGTCCTCGGCGCCAGTGCGGTGGCGCAGGCCGCGGTAATGCCGACCAACTACGACCAGGCGGTCTACAACGACCATCCGGTCATCTACTACCCCGGCAATGAGGCTTCAGGGTCCACTGCCAACGATTTGAGCGGCAACGGATACAACGGCACGTACGGCAGCGCCGGCAACACGGCGAACGTCGTGACCCTCGGGCAGTCCATTGCGAGCCTGAGCGGATGCACCGCCACGATGGCCGGGCAACTGGGGACGTTTGGATCGTACGCCACCGTAACCAACGGGTCGGCCTCAGGCACGTTCATGCCACCGTTGGTCCCGCAAATGGACGTGGGACAAGGCAACCTGTCCATCGAATTCTGGTTCTCGACGGACGCCCAGGAGCGCGCGTACCTCTTCAACTGGAACGCGTCGGCGCAAGTGAACAGCCAGACGCCCTCCATCTACATCTTCTATAACTGGACAGACAGCGACATTAGGATCGCCGAGAACAACATGCAGAACAACGGGACCCAGAGCATTCTTCGCTGCGACAGCACGGGCGTCTACCCGTCCGCGAATACGCTGTATGACGTGGTCGCGACGCGGACCTCCGGCGCTTGGGCGCTGTACATCAACGGCACCCAGAACACTCTCTCGGCCACCATCAATGGCGGCTACACCAGCGGCACCACTAACACTTACATTACGAGCGTCGTCTCGGCGGCCAACGCCACCCAGTACAACCCGTCCTGGGATAGCGGGACCCTGAGCAAGAACCTACAGTTCAACGCCAACAGCTTTCCTCCGAGCTTAACCAACGCTACCAGCGGAAAGAGCTTGATGGGGCAGTTCGCGATTTATAACTACGCCCTTACCACCCAACAGGTTTCCAATCACTGGAATGCCGCCAGCCTGAACTACATCGCCCCCGTTCCCGAGCCGGGAACGCTGGCGCTATTGGCGGCGGGCTTGGCCGCGCTGTTGGCTTACGCCTGGCGGAAGCGGAGGTAATTTGGGATTTGTTGATTTAGGATTTGGGATTGGATTCAGGAGCGGCGGCGGACGGACTTGGCGGTCTTGGCGAAGATGGCCAACAGTTCGCCGCACTCCTGGATCAGTCCCGTTAACCGCGAGGGCTTGACGCTGCCCGATTCGCCGAGCAGTTCCAGCCAGTAAAGCGTTTCGTCGGCCTCCCGGACAACGATCTCGGTGATGCTGAGGAAGTGCTTGCGGGAAGAGGCGCGGAGGGCCTCGCGGTAGTTTGCGCCGATCGAAGTGCCGGACTTAAGGACCTGCCGTCCGAGGACTTCGCCTACGCGGTTGCGCGGCAGCGCGGCCACGAGGCGGATGATACGCAAGGCGAATGCCTTGGTGCGTTTGCGGAGTTCGTCGCGATCCATGTTTGTTTCCCCTGAAAGACGTTGAACCCGGTTGACACGGTGACCTATGGAAGGATACGCTACGGATCGTCGTCAAATCAGCAAATCCCAAATCCCAAATCCCAAATCGGGGTTTACCTTGGTGGAGTTGCTGGTTGTCATCACGATCATCGGCATTTTGATCGCGCTGCTGCTGCCGGCGGTGCAAGCGGCGCGGGAGGCCGCCCGCCAAGTGCAGTGCAAGAACAACCTGAAACAACTCGCCCTGGCCTGCTTGAGCCACGAGCAGGTGCAAGGCTACCTGCCGACCGGGGGCTGGGGCTACGGCTGGGTCGGCGACCCCGACCGCAGCTTCGACAAACGCCAGCCCGGCAGTTGGCGGTTCAACATCCTCCCCTATCTCGAACAGCCGGCCTTGCGGGACCTGGGCCTGAACGCCAACCAGCAGGGGCGGACACAGACCTCCGTCACGCCGCTGGCCTGCTTCTACTGTCCGACGCGCCGCAAGGTCGCCGCCTTTCCCTTCGTCGGTTGTACGATCTACCCGTGCTGGTACAACTGGAATGGAAGCACTCGCCCGCCCCTCGCCCGCTGCGACTACACGGGCAACGCCGGCACAGGGTACGACGTGGACGGCACCGCCGGTCCGAGTACCTTGGCCGACGGCGACAGTTGGAGCGAGGCCACGTGGGAGTCCTGGGGGGGCACCGACAGCCCGCCGCCCAACGGCGTTACCGGGGTGTTTTTCCGCCACGGCGTCTGCAAGCTGGCCTCCATCACCGACGGCACCACCAACACCTACCTGGCGGGCGAAAAGTACATCAACGCCGATTGTTACGAGACCGGCCAGGACGGCGGCGACGACCAGAGCTGGTCGGCCGGCTACGACTACGACAGCGTCCGCTGGACGAACCCGGTCGCCGCGGAGGCGCCGACGCAGGACATTCCCGGCGTGCAGTACGAGCAGGCCTTCGGCAGCGCCCACGCCAACGGCTTCTTCATGGCCTTTTGCGACGGCTCGGTGCAGATCATGAACTACACGATCGATCCGGAAACCCACCGCCGGCTGGGCAACCGCATGGACGGCCTGGCGATCGACGGCAAGACGTTCTGACACGCGGCCCGCCACGCGCCATCAGCACCGGCATACCCACGACGCGCAGCCCTCCCCGTTACTTGGGAAATTGCTGCTAGCGGGCCTCCCGTGCCGGCTGCCGCCGAGCGGTCGAAACGTAACTCTTTGACGCTGTGGCACTTACGCCGCCCAGTATCTCTGCCAACCCGCCTTGATCCATCCGTCCGCTCTCCATATAATCCTGCCCTGGAAAAGTGGGGCACTTTTCGCGCAAAGACTTTACTCTCTTCGTGTTGCGGTTTGACTCCGGGCGGCCCGGTAAAGCATTGTACTCCTCACGCTCCGCGTGAGGTCGAGCGCCCGGTTTGCCTCTCGCGGAGCGAGAGGAGTACATGAGGATGCTGTTCTGCTAAAACGAGTTGCCGAGCTGCCGGCCCGCTTCGGGTGCGCTCCGCCGTCGGTGCGCGGGGGGAAAGACCGTGCGCGGAAAGAAAATTGCAAATTGCAAATTGCAAATTGCAAATTGTGAATCGGCCGGCGCGTCGCGTTCAATTTGCAATTTGCAATTTGTAATTCTCAATTTGCAATTCCTTCTGGCGGTCTTCGTTCTTTGCGCCTCGCCCGCCGCCGCGCAGGTCCAACTGCCGGAAGGAAGCGCGGCCGAGCCGATCGCCGTCGCCGCCCAGGCCGGCAACCAATGGCAACTCGGGTCGTACGAGGTTTGGGTGCTGCGGGGCGGCTGCGTCATCGAGCAGGGCCAGCGCACCGCCCGCTGCCGCGACGCCGTCCTCTGGATCGACCGGGCCGAGCCCACCGAGCAGCGGCCCAACAAGGTGATCGCCTACCTGGAAGGCGGCGTGGAGATCGTTTCCGACGGCCGGCCGGGCGCGCCGCGATTGACCGACCAGACGTGGTTCGGCCGTTTCCTGAGCGCCGGGCGGGTCGAGGTCCGGGCGGCACAAATGGCCGGCCGGCCGGCAACGCTGCCGGCGATCTATTGGCGGGGGATGGAACGGCGGACGCCCGACGCGGCCCGGAGCGACTGGCGTTCTAGCGGCACTGCTGGACAAGCCAGCAGTGGCACACACGTTCAACAGGCGCAGTACACCGGTCCGATGCCGGGTCCGGCAGCGGCGCCGGAGTTGGTGCCAGTGCCGGCGCCGGTAATGCCTGCGCCGGCGCCTGCGAACCCGGCCGTGGTTGGGCCGGCGCCCGCCGCGCCGGCGAAACCGCAAGCGGTTGGACCAGCGCCAGCGGCGCCCTGCGGGGTGCGGCGAATCCGCGTCTTCCCCCGCAGCAACAACCTTGTCAACGGCGAGTTCCGCTCCGATCCCAACACCAACCAGCAAATCGCCTGGATCGACTCCGGCGTCAACGTGATCGTCGACACCAGCGGCGGCCTTTCGGGGATCGGAGAGGTGGGCACGATCGACGTCTCGGCCGACCGGGTGGTGATCTGGACCAGCGGTCTGCAAGGGTTGGACGTGGGCCGGCCGGCCTTCCAGGACCAGCGGACCCCGCTGGAACTCTACCTCGAAGGGAACATCGTCTTCCGCCAGGGCGAGCGGACGATCTATGCCGACCGGATGTACTACGACGTGCCGAACCACGTCGGCACGGTGCTCAAGGCCGACATGCTCACGCCGGTGCGGACCTACCAGGGGCTGTTGCGGCTGCACGCCGACGTGCTCCAGCAGACCGCCGCCGACCACTATTTCGCGCAAGACGCCTTCCTCACCTCCAGCCGGATGGGCGAGCCAGGCTACCGGCTCCAGGCCAGCAACGTCTACTTCGAGGACCTCCAGCAGCCGATGATCGATCCGCTGAGCGGCCAGCCGGTGCTCGATCCAGCCACCGGCCAGCCGGTGATCCAGCACCAGAAACTGGCCACGGCGGACAACGACTTTTTCTTCATCGGCCCGGTGCCGGTCTTCTACTGGCCGCGGCTGGCCACCGACCTGAACGACCCGACGTACTACATCAACCGCGTGCAGGCCAAGCAGGACACCGTCTTCGGCACGCAAATCCTGACCGGTTGGAACGGCTACGAACTGCTGGGGATCAAGAACAAGCCGGTCGGCACCGATTTCGACATCGACCTGGACTACCTGAGCAAGCGGGGTTTCGGCTACGGCGGCTCGTTCAAGTACGACCGCCAGGACTGCTTCGGACTGGCCGGCCACACGGCCGGCCTGGCCGATTTCTGGGGCATTCAAGACCAGGGCGTGGACGACCTCGGCCAGGGCCGCTGGGCCGTGCCGCCGGAGAAGTCGTACCGCTACCGCCTCTTCTGGCAGCACCGCGAAATGCTCCCTTATGATCTCCAACTCAGCGCGGAACTCGGCTGGATCAGTGACCGGAACTTTTTGGAGGAATACTACAAGAGCGAGTGGGACACCCTGAAGGACGAGAGCACGGGCGTCGAGTTGAAGCAGATCACGGAAAACCGCTCCTGGAGCCTTTCCGCCGACTACCGCCTGAACGACTTTGTCACCGCTACGAATTGGCTGCCGCGGGGCGACCACTTCTGGCTGGGGCAATCGCTGTTGGGCGGCGCGCTCACTTGGAGCGAGCACACCAGCGCCGGCTACGCGCAATTCCAGCAGACGAGCGTGCCCGCCAACGTCACGCAGTACCCGTCGCCGCCCAATCCGGTGGGCGCCGCGGGGGCCTTCAACTATCTGCCCTGGGAACAGTACGACGTGCAGGGTGTCCGGCTCTCCACCCGCCAAGAGATCGACTGGCCGATCCAGCTCGGCGTGGTCAAGGTCGTTCCCTACGCCCTGGGCGACGTCACCTACTGGGGCGAAGACCAGGCGGGCGATCCCCTCACCCGGCTGTTCTGGGAAGCGGGCCTGCGGGCGAGCATGCCCATGTACTCGATCGATCCCACCATTTCCAGCGATCTGTTCAACGTCCACGGCCTGGCCCACAAGATCAACTTCGAGCTGGAGTTCTCCTACGCCCAGTCCAACCAGGACCTTCAGAACCTGCCGCTCTACGATCCGCTGAACGACAACTCGGTCGAGGCGTGGCAGCGGATCTTCATGACCAACACGTTCGGCGTGCCGTCGATGATTACCGTGCCGCCGGGCACGCCGCCGGGAAAAATCCTGATCCCGCCGCAATTCGACGAGCGGCTCTACGCCCTGCGGACCGGTTTGGAGGACTGGGTCACCTCGCCGAGCACGGAGATCGCCGGCGACATGACGGCGGTCCGCCTCGGGGTGGACCAGCGGTGGCAGACGAAGCGCGGCCCGCCCGACGACCGCCGCATCATCGACTGGATGACGCTGGACACGAACGTCACCTTCTATCCCGACGCCAGCCGCGACAACTTCGGCACGCCGCTCGGCCTGTTGGACTACAATTACGCCTGGCACGTGGGCGACCGGCTGACGCTGCTGAGCGACGGCATCTTCGACTTTTTCGACCAGGGGCAGAAGATCGTCACCGTCGGGCGCGTTCCTCAACCGGCCGCCGCGGGGCAGCCTGTACCTGGGCTTCCGCCTCCTGGAAGGCCCCATCGACAGCAAAATCATCTCCTTCAGCTACACCTACTGGATGAGCCCGAAATGGGTCTCCTCCTTCGGTACCACCATCGACGTGGGGAGCCAGGGGAACTTGGGGGAAAACTTCAGCATCACCCGGGTGGGCGAGTCGCTGTTGATCAGCCTCGGGTTTAGCGCGGATCCCACGCGGAACAGCGTGGGCGTGGCCCTGTCCGTCGAGCCCCGTTTCCTCCCCAAAACCCGGCTGGGGACTGTCAACGGGGCCCAGATTCCCCCGGCGGGGGCCTTTGGGTTAGAATAGACTCATGCCCAACGATCCCAGTTTCATCCAACGTTCCTGGTTCCGCAAGTTCCGCGACGCCTTCCGCGGCGTGGCCGTGGGGGTCCGCGGGCAGAGCAGCTTCCGCTTCCACCTGGCCGTCGGCGCGATGGTCGTTGTCGCCGGCGTCGCCCTGCGGGTCAAGTTGACCGAGTGGTGCATTCTGGCCATCTGCATCGCCGGGGTCTTGACTGCCGAAATGTTCAACAGCGCCCTGGAGTCGATGGCCAAGGCCATCACCGGCGAGAGCGATCCCCACTTGGGCAACTCGCTGGACATCGGCAGCGCCGCCGTGTTGGTCGCCTCGATCGGCTCGGCCATCGTCGGTGGGATCATCTTCGGCCACAGACTGGGCGTCCTCTTGAGGTGGTGGTAAGTTCATCATGCCCGCCAAAATCTATTACGACCAGGACGCCGATCTCACGCTGCTGGCCGGCAAGACGATCGCCGTCTTGGGTTACGGCTCGCAAGGGCAGGCCCAGGCGCAGAACCTCCGCCAGAGCGGTTGTCGCGTGCTGGTGGCCGAGTTGCCGCGGACGCTCAATCACCAACGGGCGGTCCGGCACGGCTTCCAGCCGCTCTCGGCCGCCGGGGCCACGAAACAGGCCGACGTGATCGCGGTCCTGCTGCCCGACGAGCTTCAGGCCGAGGTCTTCCGCAGCGAGATCCGTCCCCACCTTTCCCTCGGCGACGTGCTGATCTGTGCCCACGGCTTCAACGTCCGCTTCGGCCAGTTCGACGTGCCGCCGGGCGTATCGACCGCGCTGGTGGCGCCGCTGGGGCCGGGGGAGTTGGTCCGGGCGGAGTACGTCCGCGGGTCGGGCGTCCCCTGCCTGATCGCCGTGGCCGAGTGTACTCCTCACGCTCCGCGTGAGGAAACCTCCGTCACGCGGAGCGTGACGAGTACAACACCGAGTACAACACTCCAGCTAGCCCTGGCCTACGCCAAGGCCATCGGCGCCACCCGCTTAGGCGCCATCGAAACCACCTTCGCCGAGGAGACCGAGACCGACCTGTTCGCCGAGCAGGCGATCACCTGCGGCGGGCTGAGCGCGCTGATGAAGGCCGGCTTCGAGACGCTCGTTGAGGCCGGCTACCAGCCGGAGATCGCCTACTTCGTCTGCGTCCACGAGGTGCGGCAGATCGTGGAGTTGATCTGCCAAGGCGGTTTGAGCCACATGCGGCAGTGCATCTCGAACACGGCCGAGTACGGCGATTACACCCGCGGCCCGCGGATCGTCACCGCCGAGACCAAGGCCGAGATGAAGCGGATTCTCGCCGAAATCCGCGACGGCCGTTTCGCCCGCCAGTGGCTCGCCGAGCACCGGGCCGATGCGCCGTCGTTCCAGGCGATGCGGCGGCGGCAGCAGGCCGATCCGATGGAAGAAACCGGCCGGCGGCTGCGGGAGCTAATCGGCGGCGGGGGGGATCAGGCGTCACGGGATTGATGATTTCCGATCCGATTCCGGGTCCCTGAAGCCTGCCCTCAGATCCGCAGGGTGTGGCAAAAAATCCTGGCACACGGTCATTCTGAGCGCAGCGAAGAATCTCCCCTGCGCTACGGAGATTCTTCGCTGCGCTCAGAATGACAAAATCGCCAAGAAGAATGGGTAGACCCGATCCCCACCCCCTCTTGACTCTTCCGCTCGCACCGTTAGATTGATAGATGGTTCAGATGGTTCGGCGTCGAGTCGCCCTGGGCCGGCCGGAGGGCAGTGTGCAGAAGAAGGCAGGTGAAGCATGAACGCCTCCAACCGTCGGGCCGCCCGTGGGTTTACGCTGGTGGAACTGTTGGTGGTGATCACGATCATTGGCATCCTGATCGCGCTCCTGTTGCCAGCGGTGCAGGCGGCCCGTGAGGCGGCCCGCCGGATGGACTGCACCAATCACCTCAAGCAACTCACCTTGGCCGCGATCAACCATGAGCGCGCGCTGGGCTACTTTCCCGCCGGCGGCTGGGGCTCCAACTGGACCGGCGACCCGCAGTACGGCGTCGATTGGCGGCAGCCCGGCGGCTGGATCTTCAATCTGCTCCCCTACCTCGAGGCCCAGGCGGTCCGCGATCTCCAGTTGGACAAGAGCGGCGCGGCCAAGGACGCCGCGCTGGCCCAAATGCAGGCCACGGCGATGCCCACGCTGAATTGTCCCACCCGCCGGGCCGCGACCCCGCTGGCCACCGGCCGCGTCTCGACCGACTACGCCGCCAACGGCGGCGAGTTGTTCCACGCCTTCGACGAGGCCAACGGCGGGCTGATGGCCGGCCCGGCCGACTACAACACCGGCACGGTCAATCCCGGCAAGGCCGGCTGGGGCACGGTGGCCGCCGCCTCCAACGGCGTCTATTACGGCGCCTGCCAGACGACCATGGCCGACCTCAAAGACGGCGCCACGGTGACGTATTTCTGCGCGGAGAAGTACCTCAACCCGAACGATTACCAGACCGGCGCCGACGCCGGCGACGACCAGAACATGTACACCGGTTGCCAGGACGACATCGTCCGCTGGGTCGGCACGGGCGTCGACACGACCTACGCCCCGCAGCCGGACCAGAGCACGCTCAGCAACATCAACATCTTCGGCAGCGCCCACAGCGGGGGCTTCAACGCCGCCATGTGCGACGGCTCGGTCCAGTTCATCAACTACACCATCGACCTAGAAACCCACCGCCGCCTGGGCAACCGCATGGACGGCCAAGCGGTCGACGGAAAGAGTTTCTAGCGGCCGGCCGGTAGGACGAGTTTTCCAACTCGTCCGGGGAATTGTACGGACGAGGCTGGGGGTGACAAAGGCCGGTGCCCCAGGTACACTGACGGTCCAGTGGGATGGAAGCCCGTCGGTCTTCGGAAAGGTTGCCCGTGCCACGGTCCACAAGTGGAACCCCCGTGAGCGGGCGGAACTGACCGACGAACTCGACGCCGCCTTCTTCCTCCTCTACGGCATCGGCCGCGACGACGCGGCCTACATCCTCAGCACCTTCCGCCGCGCCGCCCGCGGCGACGACGAAACCGGCATGTTCGGCTCCCCCCACGGCATCCTGGAGGCCTACGACCGGCTGGCCGCCGGCGGCGCCGCCTCGGACTCGGCATAGCCATTCCTGAAGTGCCGACCCCGCACGGCCCCACTTGGGCGGTTCTGCTGTTGGGGTCTCGATGACTGGCTCGCCCAGCTCACGGATGAGTTTCCGAATGGCGTCCTTGGCGCCCCCCCATCATTATGGTGGTGGCCCGGATCGAACAGCCGTCAACCAGGCCTCGATTGAAAGCACGGCGTGTTTCATGGGTATAGTGTATTCATGCCGCTGTTATGTGCGTGAGCGGTCAAGCAGTCGAAGTGAGGCGGATTTTTCAATTGCTGTAAGCCACTGCCATTTAATGGGTTGCGTTTTCGCTTGCCCTATTTGGACGTTGCCGTGCTACACGATGATAACAACTGTTGCACAGCGTCGGCACTTGGACTACACTTAACTACATCACGACACGATGCAACTACACGAAAGGCATGGCCATGGCTGACCAATTTCAGGAAAAAGCGTTCATGTTGGGAACCGTCTTCAAACCAACCGCCCCCATAAACCGTGAAGACCTTTTCGCAGGTCGTCAATCGCAGATTCGAGATGTGGCGGATGCAATCAACCAGCAGGGCCAACACGCAGTGCTGTATGGGGAGCGCGGCGTTGGAAAAACATCGCTGGCAAATATGCTTGTTCCAAAACTGCGTGCGCCCGATGCTGATGTCATTGCGCCGCTGATAAACTGCATGACCGCGGACAGCTACAGTGACATTTGGAAGCGGGTCTTTGATGAAATCGCCTTCAAAGCCGAGACTGATAAGAATGGTTTGTCTCTGGAGAAACCCGAGAGGAAACTGCTCAAGGAATATCTTGGCTCCTACTCAGACAACGTTACTCCGGATATTGTGCGACGGGTGCTGCACAGTTTGGGGCAGAGGGACATTGTTGTCATAATTCTCGACGAATTTGACAAGGTTGCAAACACCGAAGCCCGAGCCATGATGTCCGATACGCTCAAGTTCTTTTCCGACAGGGTTGTGCCTGCGACTATCGTACTGGTCGGTGTAGCTGATGATGTTGAAACACTGATCGCCAACCATCGGTCGCTAGAACGCTGTCTTCGACAGATTCGTATGCCCCGGATGTCTGACAGGGAACTCGAATCAATCGTAACACAGGGCTTGACAGAAACTGGCATGACTATTGACGATAAAGCCCTCGATGAAGTAGGGCGGTTATCGCGAGGTCTACCGCATTATGCCCATCTTCTTGGCCTTCTTGCGGGCAGGGCTGCCCTGGACAAGAAGCTTCTGCGCGTTGCGGAATTACACGTTCAGAGCGCGGTCCGGGAAGCGATCGACAAAGCTCAAGCGTCAATTCAGTCGGACTACTCCGATGCGATTACAAGTTCAAGAAAAGAGGCACGATACAGAGAAGTCCTTTTGGCATGTGCACTTGCAGAAACGGGAGATTTGGACTGGTTCTATCCCGGAGACGTGCGGGCGCCGCTGGAACGAATTGTCAAACGCGAGTACAAAATCGAAGCATTCGCCAGGCATCTCCATGCATTCTGCGAACCCGGGCGCGGGCCGATCTTGGTTAAGGATACCAAGTCGGCTAGGCCGCGATTTCGTTTTGAAAATCCGTTGATGGAGCCATACGTATTGATCCGAGGACTCGCCGAAGGCTTGATTGCTGCGGCCGATCTTGAAGCGCTAAAGAGACGTAAACCGGCAGAGGGGCACTTGTTCTAGACCTTAAACAAGCGAATGCTGATGGTCTGTGTCCGTTGTTGTGTTGTGATTTGCAGGGGTAAGTGAGAGCGGCCCGGCGTGGCTGGCGTCGGGAGGAGTTGACGGGTTGTGGATTGCTTCATGTTGGGACTCGGTTGCACCGTTGTGCGGTCAAGGGTTGCGGCGGACCGGAGCGTCCAGACTCCGGCTTCAAGGTCGGCTCCGTCAACAACGCAGCGCCCGGCACAGCCGGAAGAACACCGGCAACCGCGGGTTGTAGTTCAGTACGCGATAGATCAACCGCCGGCCCGCCCGGACGATCTGGCAGGGAATCTTGATGAAGGCATTCAAGAACGTTTTGAACTCCATCCGCAGTATTTCCTGTTTCTGTGCCCGGTGCTCTTCTCGCCAGCAGCCGTCCTCGGGCAGCCACAACGCCCACCATGCTTTCAGGTTCCACGCCAGGACGGTCATCACCATGTAGGCCCAATTGCTCAACAGGTTGTCCACCGGCGCCGACAAGGCCCGCACCCCGCCGGCCAACTGGGCGATCAAGTTCTCTTGATTGCAACGGTCGTTGGCCTCGAACACCACCTCTTCCGCGTCAATCGCCCAGTCGTTGGTGATGTAGAAGAAGTAGCGGACCTCGTCGAACAAGCGCGTCTGGCCCTTCTCGTGTGCGATGATCTTGCGGAGAACGATCATGCGGTACGGCTGCTGGCACTCCGTCGGCGTATACTCGAATTCCGCGTAGTCTTCGCCGCGCAGCCGCAGCACCTCGAACTCGCGGCGGCGGACGATCCGCTGCTTCACGTTCGGAGGTCTCTGCCGCGGTTCGGTCTGCGCTTCGTAAGGCGGATCGCGGAGGAGCTTTTGCCAGGCCGTTTTCGGCAGGTTTTCCGCGATTTCCCCCAGGTTGGGCATGGCCTTGAAGCCGAAGTAGAAGGTCACGCCGCTGGCGTCCCAGGCATCAAGTTTCTCCGACTGGCTGAAGGCCGTGTCGCCGCGAAGCACGATCTGGCGGAAGCCCGCACGGCGGCACAGAGCGATGGCCTGGTCCGCTTCCTCGGCGGCCCCTTCGTGGCTGGGACGGTTCCCGGAGCGATTGACCAAGCGAAGGACTTCGCCGGTTTCCGCCAGCGTGGCCAGCAGCGGATGATAGCCCCAGGTGCCTTTGTAGGAGATGTCCATCCCGGCCTTGCACTCGCCGGTGGTCACTACCAGCGTGCCGTCCAGGTCGATCGTGGCGCGACGGAAGAACTTCTTTGGCTGTCTGGCCCAGACCTTCGAGCGGGCGTCGTCGGCTGCCCGCATCAAGGAGCGGATGTCTGCCTCGCCGAAGCGGCGGCAGAAATCGCCGGCGGTGGTGGGATCGGGGATCCGCTCCGCGCCCAAGGCGTCGAGGAACACCTCGTCGTTGCGCCGCAACTCGATGTCTTCCAACCGCGTGCCGTCGCACAGGGCGTTGTAGGCCAGGTTCAACACGTGGTCCGACTCGTGATAGGGCATGTGGACTTTCAGCAAGTGCAAACGGCGGTCAATGGCCTCGATCAGTCCGATTTCCCTCGCCAGGCGATGCACCAATCCGATGCCGCCCGTGCCAATGCCGCGGACTTTATCGGCCAGTTCCATGCGAATGTTCGCCGCTCCAAACACTGGCGCTCCCCGGTCAAATCGCGGCCCGTCCAGTCGTCGCTGGACGCCCCGCTTGGCTTGCCACAGTCGTTTCGATATACTGCGTTTCACTCGAAATCCTCCTTGCATCGTGGAGTGGGTTTGTGTTGTATGCCCATTATACCCGCGAAAACAGGGATGGTTTCGAGTTCTTATATGCACTCCGCTTGAAGGTTCGCTTGCTTAAGGTCTAGACCAGCCTTTTCTTGAGCCATCGTTTTGCCGCCCCCATCTCTGCAATCTTTTTGCGCTGCCTAGCAGTGAGCTTGATCGCTTTCGCATGGCCCATTCATACCGGGGGCGGGCTATGGAGCGAGTTGGGCACGAAGAATCCGAGGGCTCATACTGGCGCAAAGACTCGTCTTGAAACCGGCCAGCGGTTCTGCTATAGGAACGTATGTTCAGTAATAGGCGTAGTGCGCACGGACGGCAAGGGCACTGTGCGCGTGATGCCCCGTCGCTCATTGGCAATTGGAACTCGAAGTCCCCGCTCCGAGGCGCTGGCCGCTGCGGGGCCTCGTTGTGCCTGTTGCGCAGTCCGCCCACATTTCCCGGTTCGCCCGGTTATCGCCGCCGTTCTATTATCCCTGAGCGAACGCAACGCGGGCTAGGATTGGAAATTCCGCAAGTTGTTGACCAATAGCCGGGAGCCGGATCAAGGTCCTAATTCTGGAAATTCGACGAGCTGCTGACCAACTGGGCGGAGGCGGGTTGGGGGCCGACGCCCACGGCACACGGCGTGTGCCGGCTACATTCGTGTTGCGAAGAAGCAACGCAACAGGGCTGGCGGTGTGGTGAAATCGCCATGTGGGCGGCCGCGGGGTTCAGGCGGAGGAGGGCCGCGGCGCCGTAACTCATCCCGGCAACACGGGTTGCGGCGGCCGCGCCCGGCCATCGGGCCATTGGCGCAGGATGTGCATTTCTTGCGGACAAGCCGTCTTCCGAAACCCCAGCACGAGGAGGCGCCCTTGTCCAGAGCTATCAGAACTACCAGCCGCGCGGGCCGCGGGGCCGCCGTGGGCCATCGCCCCGTCCGGCCGAGCATCCCGTCCGGCAGCGTCCCGACCGGCAGGCGGAACCCACGTCGCCGCGTCAGCCGCCCGGCCGCCGCAGAGCCGTTCGCCGAGCCGCCCGAGGACGAGTTCGACCGCGACGTTCAGCCGCTCGACGAGCACGAATTGGCCGAGGCGCTTGACGAGGAGCCGGAGTTGGAGCCGACCGGCGAGGACGACCGGATCGACGATCCGGTGCGGATTTACCTGATGCAGATGGGGGAGATTCCGATGCTGGGGCGTCGGGAGGAGGTGGCGGTGGCCGGCCGCATCTGCCGCGCCCGCCGCGGCTTCCGCGCGGCGATGCTCGCCAGCGACTACATTCTTCAGGCTGCGGCCGGTCTGTTGGAGGGCATCCGCGACAGCAAACTGCGGCTGGACCGGACGGTCGAAGTCTCGGTGATCAATCTGGGAGAGAAGTCGCGGCTGCTGAAGGTGCTCCGTCCGAACCTGGAGACGCTGCGGCACATGCTGCTGCAAAACAAGCGGGACTTCGCCCTGGCCGTCGGCCGCCGTCAGCCCACCCGGCTGCGGCGCCAGGCCTGGCGGCGGCTGCTCTTGCGCAGGGTGAAGGCGGTGCGGCTGGTCGAGGAACTGGGTCTGCGGACGCAGCGTTTGCAGCCGCTACTGGAGAAGCTCCGTCAGATCGGCTGGCGAATGGACGCCATCCGGCAGCAACTGGCGGCGCCGTGCCGCAGCGAGGAGGAGCTGGCCCGCGCCGCGGAAGTCCGCAAGGAGTTGTGCCAACTGATGCGGATTGTGCAGGAAAGCCCGGCCACGCTCCGCCGCCGGCTCAAGCGGATCGACGCCTGGGCCGGGCAGTACGACGCCGCCAAGCGGGACCTCTCCGCCGGAAACCTGCGGCTGGTGGTCTCCATCGCCAAGCGCTACCGCAACCGCGGCCTGAGCTTCCTCGACCTGATCCAGGAGGGGAACACGGGCTTGATGCGGGCGGTGGACAAGTTCGAGCACCGGCGGGGCTTCAAGTTCTCGACCTACGCCACCTGGTGGATCCGCCAGGCGATCACCCGCGCCATTGCCGACCACAGCCGCACGATCCGCGTTCCGGTCCACGTGATCGAGAGCCTGGGCCGCGTTCGCACCGCCACCCGCCGGCTCGTCCAGCAGCACCACGGCGAGCCGACGCTGGAAGAGACCGCCCAAGCCGCGGGCCTGTCGGTCGAAGAGACCCAGTGCGCGCTGCGGATGACCCGGCAACTGCTCTCGCTGGACCAGGCGGTGAGCGAGCACGACGACAGTTTCTTCGGCGAGTTCCTGGAAGAGCACCGCGAGGACGACCCGCTGCTGGAGATGAACCGGACGCTGCTGAAGACGCGGATTGCCGAGGTGTTGGACGTGCTGGACTACCGCGAGCGGGAGATTCTGCGGCTGCGGTTCGGCCTGGCCGACGGCTACTCCTACACCTTGGAGGAGGTGGGCAAGATTTTCTCGGTGACGCGGGAGCGGATCCGGCAGATCGAGGCCAAAGCCCTGCGGACCTTGCAGCATCCCACCCGCGCCCGGCAACTCGCCGGCTTTCTCGAGCGTCCGGTGGCGGTCCCGTTGAGTTCGCTCAGCGGCGAGATAGCCCCCGCCGCGGAGAACGTGTGAAGCTGCCGCCTGCGGCCGAGCAGGCGCCGCGTCGCGGACGAACTCCGCGGCCGGCTAGTCGAGCTTGCCGAGGCCCGCCACCCGGTAGATCACCATCGACGCCAACCACCCGGCGAGCATCAGTCCGATGATGCCATAGCCGATGGCGGTGCAATTGTCGCTCAGGGCTTTGACGGGCGCCCAGAAGCCGCTCTCCAGATGGAACTTTGCGGCAATGACGCTCAATGCCTCCAGGCTGCCGATCAGCAGGGCCACGAGGAGGGAGAGCAAGGTGATAGTCATGTTGTAGAACAGCTTCCGCACGGGCTTGACGAACGCCCAGCCGTAAGCGCCGAGCATGACAATGCCGTCGGTGGCGTCCAGCAGACTCATGCCCGAGGTGAACAGCAACGGGAAGACCATGATCGACCAGATGGGCGTTTGCCGGGCGCCCTCGGCGGCGGCAATCCCCAACAGGGCGATCTCGGTGGCGGTGTCGAACCCCAGCCCGAACAGAAACCCGACGAAATACATCTCGCCAGCTCCGGCCGACCAGCCGGAACAAGGAGCGGAGGACGCGGGCGACCAGGCCCGGCCCGCTAAGCAAGCCCGCCAAGGCGTCTTCCTGGGCCAGGTCTCCCTTTCTTGCCGCCTGAAAGGCCCGGTAAACGTCCAGGAAGATGAAAAAATTGACGACGGCGATCAGAAGCAAGAACAGAGACGAAACCGACGTGCCGATGATTTCGCCGAACTGCTGGAACTGGGGAAAGCGGTCTTTCGCGTAGCTTGCCCCTTCCGCCACCAAAAACGTCATCAAGATGACCACCGTGGAATGGCCGAGGGAAAAGAACAGTCCCACCGCCACCGGCCGCTGGTTCGCCTGCATCAGCTTGCGGGTGACGTTGTCGATGGCGGCGATGTGGTCGGCATCGACCGCGTGCCGCAGACCGAAACCGTAGGCCAGAAAACAGAGGCTCAGCGCCGCCGGGTAGGAATGGAACAGGGCGAAGGCCAGCAGCCAGGCGGCCACGTTCAGGCCGGCCAAGAACAGGTAAACGAGGAGAATCCGACGGCGCAAGGGGTCGCCCCGGGTGGTGCGGAAACTGGCGACGATCTCTTTGAGCACGTGGCGGGCTCCAACGCGGGGGCAGCGGCAATCCCGGCGGTAACACGAATTTATACATTGTGTTACAAGAGCTATTCTATCACGCCCCCCAACGCTGTCAAGGATTCGGCGACGGCGACTATCCCGGCTACGGCTGAGTAGCGAGCGACGTCAAAATGGAACGGCCTGCCCGGCGTGTTCTGCCACCTCCGTCGGCCGCCAGTCGACCAGGTGCAGTTCGACACTCTGCCGGCCGTGAAAGGCGTTGATTACCGGACGGAAGGCGATGTCCAGGGGCCCCAAGGCCGCGGCCAGATCGTCGGCCCAATCGCCACCGCCGAAGGCCACCGCGCGGAGCGTCACCCCGTGCTGCGAGAGCATCATCGCCAGGTGATGGCCGCTTGCGCCCAGCGGCTTGGGCGGGCCGGAAAGCATCACGCCCGTGGTACACAGCAACGGCCGGGCGTTGCCGTGGCCGAAGGGGGCCAGCCGCTCGAGCTGGCGCACGGCGTCCAGCGTGAACGCGCTCAGCGGCGCCTCGACGTCGATGAAAAGCTCCGCCACCCGTTGCTCGTGCGGAATCCGAGCGGCGGCCACCTCGCAGAAGGCGGCGCGGAAGCCGGCAAGCTGCGGCTCCTCGATCTTTAGCCCCGCCGCGGCCGCGTGGCCGCCGTGGGCCACGAGGAACTCGCCGCAATCGGCCAAGGCGGCGTGGAGGTCGAAGCCGGGCACGCTGCGGGCGGAGCCCACGCCCGGCCGCATCCCCGCCTTGTCCCACGAAATCATCACCACCGGCCGGTGAAAGCGGTCGGCCAGCCGCCCGGCCACGATGCCGATCACGCCGGCGTGCCAGCCGCGGTCGGCCAGCACCAGGGCCGCGTCGTCCACCGGGTCGAACAGCTCCTTGGCCTGCTTGGCCGCCGCCAACTGGATGCTCCGCTCGATGGTCTGCCGCGTGGCGTTCAGGCCGTCGATGTACTGGGCAAGCTCACTGGCCCGCTCGGGCCGGTCGGTGACCAGCAGTTCGACGGCCAGTTGCGGCTGGCCGAGCCGGCCGGCGGCATTGATCCGCGGGGCGAGCTGAAAGGCGACGTCCTCGGCCGAGAGCCGCATCTTGCCGTCGGGGTGTCTTTGGGCGGCGACCTTGGCGACGGCCATCAGCGTGGCCGTGCCCAGGGTGGGCGCGTTGGCCAGGCTCTCCAACCCGTGGCGGACCAAAACGCGGTTCTCGTCCACCAACGGCACGACGTCGGCGATGGTGCCCAGCGCGGCCAGACCGACGGCTTGCAGGAGGAAGTCCTTCATCCGCGGGGCGGTCCGCTTTCCGCCGCTCGAGAGCTGACAGAGCGCCCAGGCCAGCTTCAAGGCCACGCCCGAGCCGCTCAGGCCGCCGAAGGGATAGGCGCCGCCGGGCAATCGCGGATGGACGATCGCCGCGGCGTCGGGCAGCCGGGGGCCCGGCTCGTGGTGGTCGGTGACAATCAACTCGATGCCCAACTGGCGGGCCAACACGGCCTCGTCCACGCCGGCAATGCCGCAATCGACGGTGACGATCAGCTTGGTCCCGTCGGCGGCCAGGCCGCGGATGGCCTCGGCGCCGAGTCCGTAGCCTTCATCGACGCGATGCGGGACATAGTAGCGGGCCTCGCCGCCGAGCAGCTTCAGGCAGAGCCAGAGGATGGCCGTGCCGCTGATGCCGTCCACGTCGTAGTCGCCGTAGACGGCGATCGGCCGCCGGGCTTGTGCCGCGTCGAAGATCCGTTGGGCGGCGGCGGAACAACCGGGCAGCGCGCCGGGATCGCGGAGCGCGGAGAGTTTCGGGTCGAGGAAGTCGCCCACGGCGGCCGGATCGGTCACGCCCCGGCAGACCAGCAACTCCGCCACCACCGCCGGGATTCCCGCGGCGTGCTGCAGGGCCGCGATGCGGGCCGGGTTGTGCGGGTGGATCCGCCAACGCTTGGACATGCTGAAAGCTGACCGCTGAAAGCCGACAGCTACTTCTTCTTTTCGGTATGTTCCGTGTGCTTGCGGAGCTTGGGGCAGTATTTCTTCAGCGACAGTTTTTCCCCGCCCGGCTTCCGCCGCAGGGTGTAGTTGTAGTCGCCAGTCTCTTTGCAAACCAGGAACACGACTTCCGCCTTCTTCTTGCCTTTTGCCATTGCGCAACTCTCCGAACGAACCGACCGGTGCAACCCTGGAGCGGGAGCGAAGTGCTCATTGTAGCGGATTTGGCCGGAAGCGGGAATGACCCTTGCCAAATCCACTGGGCACGGGAGTGCCCAGCCCTCAGTCCTCCCGAAAGAGGGCCCTGAGCGTCCCCCATATCGGAAGGGTGGCGGCGGGTGGTGAGTTCGGTTAAGATAAAAGTTGAGAATGGAGAGCCTCGTCGCGCAAAGCGTTGCGTTCCGCGCACAGCAGAGTTACGCTGGGACACGGCTGATTGTCTGGCCGTTTTCGGGAGCGTCGGGCCATGTCGGATAGGCCGTTGGCCAAGAAGAAGCTGAAGAGGGCCGTCCCGCTCGGACCGGGAGACCGGTCGAGCATCCGGCTGCCCCCGCTGCCCGAACTGGACACCGCGGTCCGCGGCAACGGCGACACCAAGATTCTGAAGAAGGGGGAACTGCTGCCGATCTTCATCCGCGTCGAGGACCCTCTGCCCATCCGCGGCTGGGGCCAGCACGGACAAGGACTGGCCGCCATGCTACGCTGGGCCGTCCGCGAGGCGCCGGCCTGGCTGGTGAGCATGGTCGTCCACACGGTCACGCTGGTGGCGATGGCGATGGCCGCCGTGCCTGGACCGACTAACTACAGGCCGCAGCAACGCCTCGTCGTCGTGCCGCCCGAAGAGAAACCGAAAATCGAGGAAGTCGCCGAGGCTCCCAGCACGCTGCCGCCGAACACGCTGGAGGAGGACACGCCGGCCGACCCGGCGGCTGCTGCCGAGTCGAAGCTCGACCAAGAGAAACAAGAGAAACAAGAGAAAGCGCCATTCGATCCGAGCGAGGAGTTGGCCGTGGCGGAGAAGAGCCACGGCACGGGCCGGACCTCCGGCACGGCGGGGCCAGCGGGAGCGGAAGCCAGTGGCGATATTGGACTCCCCCCCGGCCCCCTCAAGGACCTACTGTTGTCCGAGAAGGACGGCAGCGGGTACCCCAGCGGCCGCGTTGGCAAGAACGGCGCTAACCCGGGTGGCGGCAGTGACGGCGGCGGCGGTGGCCCCGCCGGCACTGGCGCTTATAAGCTGCGGAAGACCGTGGCGGGGAACGCGAAGAAGGTCGCCAAGGAAGGAGGCGACGCGGTCAGCGAAAAATGCGTCACCCATGCGCTCCGCTGGCTGGCCAATCACCAAATGCCCGACGGCGGCTGGAGCTTCGCCCACGGCCTGGCCACCGGTTGCCACGGCGCGTGCCGGGACCCCGGCAAGCTGGCCGAGGCCCGCATGGCCGCCACGGCGCTGGCCGTGCTGCCGTTCCTGGGGAGCAACAACACGCACAAGGAGAGCAAGGCCGGCTACAAGTCCACCGTCTACAAGGGCTTGTACTTCCTGATCAATCACATGCGCGTCGGCCCGGACGGGGGCGATCTGAGCGACCCGGAGCCGGCCGGCATGTATTCGCACGGACTGGCCACCATTGCCTTGTGCGAGGCCTACGGCATGACTCACGACAAAAACTTCCTGTTGAAGCCCACGCAGCAGGCCCTGATGTTCATCTGCTCCGCCCAAGACCCCAAGGGGGGCGGCTGGCGATACTTGCCCCGCATGCCCGGCGACACCTCCGTAGCCGGTTGGCAACTGATGGCCCTGAAGAGCGGCCTGATGGCCGGCATCGACATCGCCAACATCGAGGTCACCGCCTATAAGGCCGGCTTGTTCCTCGACAGCGTTCAGGTCGAGGGGGGCGCCAAGTACGGCTACCTCACGCCGGGCCAGGGGGACGCCACCACCGCCATCGGCCTGCTCTGCCGCATGTACTCCGGCTGGAAGAAGGACAACCCGATCCTCCAGCGCGGCGTGCAACTGCTCAGCCGCCGCGGCCCTTCGCCCGGAAACATGTACTACAACTACTACGCCACCCAGGTCATGCACCACTGGCAAGGGGACGAGTGGCAGAACTGGAACCGCCAGATGCGCGACCAGTTGACCCACGCCCAGGCCAAGCAAGGGCACGAGGACGGAAGCTGGTTCACCGGCAGCGGCGACCTGGGCGCCCGACCGGCGGCCGCCTCTACTGCACGAGCATGGCCACGATGATCCTCGAAGTCTACTACCGCCACATGCCGCTCTACCGCGAGCAGAGCGTCGACGAGGATTTTCCCGAGTAGCGGGCGTGCTGCACCTGTTTGCGGCGGGCGATCACCTGTGGGTTGCCTTCGAGGTTCCGCATTTCCTCGCGCAGCTCTTGCGGCGTCATCCGCAGATCGCGCTCGTGCCGCCAGCGTTGGTAAGCGTAGTCCAGCACCGCCAAGACCAACAGCGCCGCGCCCAACTTCAACCCGGTCCAGAGCAAGAGCTGCGCCAGCCTGTCGAGAAGCGCCGGCGGCGGCAAGGCGGCCAAGGCCAACAGGGCCCCGCGCTGCTGATACAACACGGCCCCGGCGACGCCCAAGACCACGATTAGTTTGAAGACGCCGAAGCCCAGTTGCGCCAGGCCGGCCGAGGAGAAGATCCGCTGCCAGCCCCGCGCCGGACTGAGCCGGCCGAAATCGAGGCTCAGTCTTTGAGGAAGGAAGAGAAAACCGGTTTGCAGCACGCTGACCGCCACGCCCGCCAGACAGAGCAGCCCCAGGATCGGCAGCAGGCGCCGCCCCAGCGCCCCCAGCGCGGCGTTCCACTCGCTGGCGACGAAGCCGGCGTCGGCCGCGAGCCAGGGCCGGCCGCCGAGCTGATTCCGGCAGTAGTCGGCCAGGAAGCCCGCCAGCGAGCCGCCCAGCGTCATCAGCACGGCCAGCCCCAGCAAGAGCATCGCTGCCGAGCCGAGGTCGTGGCTCTTGACGACGTGCCCTTGCTGCCGGGCTTGCTGCCGGCGGTGCGGGGTCGGCTCCAGGGTTTTTTCGCCGGCGTAGTCGGGCATTACGACATCCACTCCGTTCGCAACGGTGTTTTCAAGGCATCCAGGATCGTCTCCAGCGCCGGCTCGATTTGCCCCTGAAACGCCCAGAGGGCGGCGCCCAGGCTCAGTGCCAAGGCGGCGAAGGCCAACAGGGCGTTGGCGCCGAAGCCCAGCGCCAAGACGTTCAACTGCGGCAGGGTCCGTCCGATCAGCCCGAGCGCCAACGTCGCCAGCAGCAAGGCGGCCAGTGCGGGAGCGGCGGCGCGGATTCCCAGCGCGAAACTCTGGCCCACGAGCGTTGTCAGTCCCTCGGCCAGCGGCCGCGGCAGCAACCCGCCGCCCGGCGGGATCGCCCGGAACGTGTCCAGCAGTCCAGCCATTACCATCCGATGTCCGCCGATGCAGAGGAACACGCACGCGGCCAGCAGGAACAACAACCGGGAGAACTGGGGCACGCTTTCATCCAGATCGGGATCGAACACTTCGGCGATTCCCAGTCCGCTTAGCCGGCCGATCAGTTCTCCGGCCAGCGTCATGCCGTGGAGCAGGATCAGCACGCCCAGGCCAAGGCACGCGCCGATTGTCGCTTCCGCACCCAACAGCACGAGGTAGCCCAGCGGGCCGTCGAGGGGGGCAACCGTCGCCTGCCATTGGGTGGGCGCGACCAGCAGCGTCAGTCCGGCCGCCAACAACGCCCGCACCTGTAGCGGCACCGCCCCGCCGCCGTAGATCGGCGCTACGAGCACCAGCCCCGCCACCCGGGCGAAGACCAGCGTCAGCACGATGAATCCGTCGCTATTCATGGCCGCTAGAACCGCCCCGGGATGCCGCCGATCAGCTCGCTCGTGTAGTGCAACATCTGCGCGATCAGCCAGGGGAGCGACAGGCTCAGCACCAGGAGCATGACGATGATCTTCGGCACGAAGACCACGCTCTGCTCCTGAATCTGCGTCACCGCTTGCAGCAGCCCGATCACCAGCCCGACGATCATGCCGGCCAGCAACACGGGCGAGCCGATCAAGAGCATCGTCCACAACGCTTCCCGGCCGAGATCAATCGCGTCTTGCACGTCCATGAGCAGGGTTCAGGGTTCAGGGTTCAGGATTCAGGATTCAGGATTCCGAACCCGGACAAACGTGGGCTTGGCATCCTGAACCCTGAACCCTGAACCCTTCTTTCCTATGTAAAGGCCTGAAAACTTTGCATCAACATTCCCACCACCAGGTGCCAGCCGTCGACCAGCACGAACAACAAGAGCTTCAACGGCAGCGAAACCAATCCCGGCGGGACCATCATCATCCCCATCGACACCATGACGCTCGCCACCACCATGTCCAGGATCAGAAACGGCAGGTAGATTTGGAAACCGATCAAGAACGCGGTCTTCAGCTCGCTCAGCACAAACGCCGGCGCCAGGGCCTGCAGCGGCACGTCGTCGTAGCTTTGGGGCCGGGGATGCTTGGGCAGATAGCTCATCATCAGCCACACGTCCTCGGTGTTGTGCACGTTTTCGATCTGCCTGCTCATGAAGCCGCGGATGGGGACCACGCCCGCGTTCCAAGCCTGTTCCGCGCTAAGCTCGTGCCGCGTGTAAGGCACGACCGCCGTGTCGTATGTCTGTTTCCAAACGGGCGTCATGATCAGCAGCGTGAGAAAGAGCGACAGCGCGGTGATGACTTGCGTGGGGGGCATCTGCGCCCCGATCGCCTGCCGCAGCAGACTCAGCACGACGACGATGCGGACGAAGCAGGTGGTCATCAGCAGCGCCGCCGGCGCCAGGCTGAGCACCGTCAACAGCAGCATCACTTGCAGCGTGGAACTGAGCCCCTCGGGGCTGGTCCACGTCTTCGGCCCGCCCGCCAGACTCTCGGCCATGCCCATCGACACCGGCCGGTTGGCAGGCGGACTGGGCGGCTCTTGGGCGGCAGACGGCCGGCCGGCGCTCAGGCAAACCAGCGCCAACACGAGACAAGCCAAACGTCGGGTGCCATGCCCACGCTTGCCGTGGGCATGTCCAGAACACGGGAGAACCACCACATGCCCACGGCAAGCGTGGGCATGGCACCCGGCGGGTCGCGGGGGAGGAATCTCCCCGCCACCCCCGCGACCGCAGTCGCGGCGCGTTGCGAAGGCTTCGCTCAATGCACGTTCAACCGGCATCGCTATTCTCCAATCCTCGCAGCGTCCGACCGACGGCGGCGTCCCCGTTCCGGCCTCCGCGGCACACTTCCGCCAGCCGCTCGACCTCCGCCGGGTCAATGATCTCCGTCAGAGTTTCCGCGCCCGCGGCCCCCACGCAGACCAGCAACAGCTTGTTGCCGCAACGGAGCAGTTGCGCCTGCTGCCGGTTGGCCAAGGGCGCCCGGCCGAGCACCTCGAACGCCTCGGGCGGCAGGATGCCGCGCCCCTGGGGCAACGCCCGGCGAAACAGCCAAACGACCAGAAAAAAGACCCCCAACACCAAGGCCAGGCTGCCAGCCAGCGACCACGGCTTCGCCACGGCGCCCGCCGCCGGCTGCGGCCCGCCCGGCCTCTTGCCGGGGTCCGTGCGAGGCTTGGAACTCGGAGGGGTGAGCGTCGGGGCAACGGCCTTTTCGCCCGCCTGTGCCGCGGCGGGTGGGGGATCGGCCGCCGGCGGCGCCTGGGCCGACAATCCCGCCGGGCAGGTCCACAACAGAATCAATCCAATGATCCGTGCCGGTAAACGCATCGGTTAGTATCCTGCCAGTTCCACCACGCGGACGGCGATCTTGCCGTCCAGCACGAGTAGCTCGCCGCGGGCGATCCGCCGGCCCCCGGCCCGGAGGTCCACCGGCTCGCCGGCCAGCTTGTCCAGCGGAATCACCGACCCGCTGCGGAGCCGGCGGACTTCGCCCCGCCGCATCCGCGTCCGGCCCAGCTCGATCCGCAGTTCGAGTTGCTCCACGCCGGCGTCCGGGCGAGGCGCCGGGGCGGGAGGCGCGCGATGGCCGAAGTCCTCCAGTGGGAACGCCCTGGCCGTCCGCGGCGGCCCGCCGCACGCCGGCGGCAGGACCGCCGAGAGGGCCTGCTCGGCCTCCGTCAGCAAGTTCATTGTTTGGCTGTCGAGCATATCATTCCTCCTTCGTCACGCTGTTTCGCGGGGTGGCACACCCTGAAAGGGCGTGGTGGATCGCCAAGTTCAACGTTCACGCCTGCCACGCCCTTTCAGGGCGTGCCACCCTCTCCAATATCATTCCGCTCTCGTCGAGTTGTTTCGACTCCTGCCGTTGTTCCTCCTGGCGGTAGCACTGTTGTTGGCGCTGCCGCAGCTTCTCCAGGGTCCGCGCGTCCCGATCGGCCTGCAAGAGCGTATCGCGGCGGGTTTGGATTTCGGCCGCCAGGGTTTCGCGCTGCCGGTGCAACTCCGCCTCCTCGCCCCGCAACGCCGCAGCGTACCGGTCCGCCTCGACGAGCCGGTCGAGGTCCACCGCGCCGGGGCCGGCGGCTTGCCGGCGCTGCCCCTGCAAGCGATCCTGTTCCGCGGCCAGCCGTGAGAGTTGCTCTCGGAGTTCCTCGTCAACCCGCTGCGACTCGGCCAGCCGAATCCGGCACTGGTCGCGCGCGGCCTGGCGGAGCCGCAACAACGTCGCCAGTCGAAAACGGAACTCGGGCATGATTATGTCACTCGCCGACGCGCTCGCGGTATTTCCGGTACAATTCGAGCAATCCATCTCGGGCGGCGGCCAGCGTGGAGGGCTGCTCCACCGGTTGCCGCAGGTAACGGTTGATGTCGTCTTGCAGGTCGATCGCGGCGTCCACGCTCTTGTTGCCACCGCGGCGATAGGCCCCGATCGAGATCAAATCCTCGTGGTCGCGGTGGGCGGCCAACAACTCGCGGACGGCGCAGGCCGCTCGGGCGTGTTCCGCGTCGGCCAGCTCGGGCATCAGGCGGCTGATGCTCTCCAGCACGTCGATGGCGGGCCAGTGGCCGCGGGAACTGAGCTTACGGGCCAGCCAGGTGTGCCCATCCAGCAGGCTGCGGACCGCATCGCTGATCGGCTCGTTGGGATCGTCCCCCTCGACCAGGACGGTGTAGAAGGCGGTGATGCTGCCTTGCGGGGCGCGGCCGGCCCGCTCCACCAGCTTCGGCAGCAGGGCGAAAACGGAGGGCGTAAAGCCGCGGGTGGCGGGCGGCTCGCCCGCGGCCAATCCAATCTCCCGCTGCGCCAACGCCAGCCGCGTCAGCGAATCCATCAGCAGCAGCACGTCCCGGCCCCGGTCGCGGAAGTATTCGGCCACCGCGGTGGCCGTCGCGGCGGCTTGCGTGCGGACGATGGCCGGCTCATTGCTCGCGGCCACCACGACGACGCTTCTGGCCAGCCCGGCCGGGCCCAAGTCGCGCTCGATGAACTCACGGACCTCGCGGCCGCGCTCGCCCAGCAGCGCGATGACAATCACGTCGGCGGCGGTGTAGCGGGCCATCATCCCCAGCAGCACGCTCTTGCCCACGCCGGAGGCGGAGAAAATCCCCATCCGCTGCCCCTTCCCGCAGCACAACAGCCCGTCGATCGCCCGGACCCCCGTGGCCAGCGGCTGGTCGATCCGCGGGCGGCGGCACGGGTCGGGCGGGGCCCGCCACAGCGACGCGCGGTCGGCCAGCGCCGGCTGCGGCCGGCCGTCGATGGTGCGGCCTTCGGCGTCGATCACCCGCCCCAACAACTCCGGCCCCACGCGGAGCCGACGGGCGGTGCGGACCAGCCGGACCCGGTTCCCGCGGCGCACGCCGCTCAATTCTCCCAAGGGGTAGAGCACGCTCAGATCGTCGCGGAACCCCACCACCTCGGCAGCCAGGGGCGGGCCGGCCTGTCGCTTGATCTCCGCCACCGCCCCCAGCGGCGCCGGAAAACCGGCCGCCGAGACGGTCGTGCCGGCCGTCCGCGCCACGCTTCCCCAAAGCGCCGTCGGCATGATGCCGTCGAGATGTTCGGTCAGGTCGAGCATGGTTTCGTCGGGTGCCATGCCCACGCTTGCCGTGGGCATGTTGAATACGCGGGACAACCGTCACATGCCCACGGCAAGCGTGGGCATGGCACCCGCCAATGATTGACCTACGCAGTAAGTTCTTCTTCGATGCGTTTCAGTTGCGACTCGATTTGCTGGTCGATCGTGCCGAAACGGGTCTGCACGCGGCAGCCGCCCCGGCTCAGCGTCGCATCGGGCGTCACTTCGACGCCGCCGAGGGCGGACATGGCGGCCAACAGCGCCCGCACCTGCCCGCCCAGCGCCTGATAGTCTTCCGGGTTCAATTGCAGGTGGACGTTGGGGCTGCCGGCGGCCAACTCCAGCGCCTCGCGCACCAGTGTCAACGTGATCTCCGGCTGCCCGCGCAACTCGCGGCGGATGATCTTCTCGGCCATCGCGGCGGCCAGCCGCACGGCGGCGGTCTCCCAGTGCGAAAGCCACGCCTGCCGGTCCGCTTGCAGCTCGGCGGCGGCCTGCCGCAAGGCGGCGACCGCCGGGGCCGTTTTCTCGGCGACCATCCGCTCGATCTCCTCGACGGCGGCCTGGCAGCCCGCCTCGGCCGCTTGCCGGCGGATGGCATCGGCCTCGTTGTGGGCCTCGGCGACGATGTGCGCGGCGTCGATCCGCACCCTGTTCAGGCACCCTCTGGCCTGCTCGGCGACGTCGTTGAGATTCAGCGCCGCCGCCTGGGCGTGATGCGTCGCGTCGGCGGCTCGGATGATGGTGGCCATTCGTGGTTCCTCAGGCGGCGATCCGCCGTGAATTGCCGTCACTCCCGCTAGGGCGGCAGTTCAACTGCCACCCCGACGCCAGGGCGGCGATCCGCTGCCGCGCGTCTTCCACTTCGCTGAGCCGGATGGGATCGGGGTGGGCCAGGTTCCGACGGAGGCGTTTGGCTTCTTTGGCGGGCAAACAGCTCAAGAGCCGGGCCAAGACGGCCGGCGCGGCCCCCAACAACGCGGCCTGGACCACTTCCGGCCCGGCGGCCGCAAGCGCCGCCCGCAACGTCGCATCGTCGCATTGGACCAGGTCCTCGAAACCGATCGCCCGGCGCCCCAGCCGCTCGGCCAGCGGCTGGTCCTCGGCGGCGAGGTTGTCGAGAATCCGTCCGCGGATCTGGCCGTCGCACGCGGCGAGAATCCTGGCGGCCGATTCCGGCCCGGCAGCGCGGCGGCGGTCGGCGTCGGACTGCCGCAAGAGCCGCGACTCCAGCGCCCGCTCGACCTCGCGCACCATCTCGGGATCGGCGTCCTCCAAGTCGACCAGCCGGCGGACGGTTTCGATTTGCAGCGCGGGGGCCAGCCGGGCCAGGATTTCGCCCCCCTGCTCGGGCGGAAGATGGGAGAGCACCAACGCAATGGTCGCCGGGCGTTCGTCGGCCAGCAAGTGGACCAAGCTGGCCTCCTCCGCCTCCCGCAGGAAGTCGAAATGAGTAGTCCCCTCTCCCTTTGGGAGAGGGTTAGGGTGAGGGCTGCTCGCTATTGAAGAAGCTTCGTCGCTCGTGGAGTCGCGGCCAGCCCTCACCCCCCGCCCCTCTCCCAAAGGGAGAGGGGAGAGAGTCCGGACGGCTTTTATGTCGGTCAATTCGATGCCGGCGGGAGACGCCTTGGGGATCATCGGTCCAATACGGCAGAACTCGTCGATCACCCGCTGCCGCTCCTCGGGTTCGATCTCGTCGACAGCGGCGGCGGCCTGGCGGACCAGCGCTGCTTGTCCGGGGGCTAATTGGTCCAAGAGCACGCCGGCCGCAGCAGGGTCGAGACTGGCCACCAGGATGGCCGCTTTGCGCACGCCCGCGTCTGTACTCGTCACGCTCCGCGTGACGGATGTTTCCTCACGCGGAGCGTGAGGAGTACAAGAAGTAGATTGCCGCGCCATGTCCATCGGTCAACTCACTTGTCCAATCCAGTTGCGGAGGATGCCTGCGGCCGTCTCGGGGTCGGCCTCGACCAAGTCGGAAAGCTGGCGGCGGAGCGCAGGGTCGGCGGGGGACTGGCGCCAGTGCGGGGCCGGGATGCGCGACGCCTGTTGCCCGGCATCGTCTTCCGCCGGCTCGGCAGGCGCGGCCGTGGAAGGCGGCTGCCAACCTGCTCCACCTCTGAAGGCCCGACCGCCGCGGACGGCCGACCGCAACCAGAGCAAGCAAAACAGGGCCAGCCCCAGCAAGGCGACCGTCCGCCACGACGCCGCAAGCCAACTCAACGTCTCCCGCGCGAAGCCGGTCGGCGGCTCCGCCGCTTGGAGGTCTTCGAAGGTCGTCACGGCGACCTGCTCGGCCGGGTCCGCCGGCGCCTGGGTCGGAGGGAGCAGTTGGGCGACGTGGTGGCGGATCTTGGCCGATTCTTCCGCGCTGATTTGATCCAACGCGGCCGCGCCAGGGGTTGCCGGGTCTTGGCCGGGCGGGCCGAGGTGCCGTTCGCGCCAGACCTTCTTGAGGTAGCTCGCCGGCACGCCCACCGACACGCGGGCTGAGATCGGCGTCAGGCCGGCCGCGGGTGGGGGGACTTCCGGTTCCGGCGCCCCGTTCTCGTCGCGGGCGTCGATCGTTTCGGCCATATTGGGCCGGATCGCCGCTCCCCCCGGACGAAAGTGACTGCCGGGGGCCTGTTTGATCCGGGCGATCTGCTGGCGGTCGAGCACGACGCTGACCTCGGCGGTAACGTTGGGGATGAAACAGAGCGCGCCCAGGATTTTGGCTTTCAGGTCCTGCTCATACATTCCCTTGAGAGAGGCGTAGAGGTTCTCTTCCGCGCCGCGGTCCCCTTCCACGCGTCCGTACCACGTGCGGTTATTCAGATCGGAGACGGTCACATTCTCGGGTTTCAGCCCGGCGATGGCCCCGGCCACAAGGTGGCGGATGGCCGCGACCATCGCTTCGTCGAGATGGGCCGAACCGGCCGGCTTCACGCAGACCGTGGCCGTAATCAACCGGTCGGGGCCGAAACTGCCCCGCTTGTTGTCGATGTCGTAAATCACGTAGGCGTTCTCGATGCCGTTCATCGAACGGATCATCAGCGCCAGCTCGGCCTGCTTGGCGTTCTTCAACAGCTCTTCGCGGTCCTGCCTGCTCACGAAGGGGCCACCGGACTTGGCG
The DNA here is from genome assembly GCA_963754135.1 of uncultured Planctomycetaceae bacterium. Classification (GTDB taxonomy): domain Bacteria; phylum Planctomycetota; class Planctomycetia; order Pirellulales; family Thermoguttaceae; genus JAJFUI01. The sequence continues at coordinate 136,809 of CAVWEY010000005.1, read as the reverse complement.
GCCTCGTCCGTGGCATCGCCAAATTTTGGCAGGGCCTTGGCGTCGGCCAGCGCCGCCAGGTATGCCGGCTCCTCGCCCCGCGGCACGAGGATCGAAGTGCCGCGGATTTCATAGCCCTTTAGGTTGGCCTTGGCGAAGGCGGAAACCATCGCCGGAAGTTCAGCGGCCGCCACCGGCACGCCGTGCATCAAGTCGGCGTCCGGCCCTGGGGCCTGGCGCGTGCCGAGGTACACAAGCCCGAGCAGCACCGCCACGGCCAGCAGGCCGGCCGCCATCCGCGACCCCGGCGGCAGCGAACGCCACAGGCCGTGCAGTTGCAGATATGCCCGACGGAGAGAGTCCATTACGCGGCGGCCTCCAAGGCAACGGGACGGGGAATCCGCAGGGTCACCGCGACGCCCCCGTCAGGACAGTTGGCCACCGACAGACTCCCCCCGTGAATCTCGGCGATGCGGCGGACGATGGCCAAGGTGCAGCCGGTGGCGCCGCGCTCGTCGGTTCCCGTCAGTTCGAAGGCGTGTCGCCGCCCCTCGTCGGAGAGTGCGGGGCCACTGTCGGCGATCTCCAACTCCACGGCGTCGGCCGTGGCGGCGGAGGTGGCCAGCAGCGTGCCGCCGTGGGGCATGGCGGCGGCGGCGTTCAAGAGCAAGTTCCTCACCGCCCGCCGAAGCATCTCCCGGTCGGCGGCAACCGTTTCGTTCCAGGGGATGTCGAGGGAGGTCTCGATGGTCTGGGCGGCCAGACGCAAGCCGAGCGATTGGACGACTTCCTCCACCAATGGCCGCAGGGGGAAGGCCCCCCAGTACGAACCGCGTGGATGTGGCGACATGGGCAAACCAGCCGGGGTTGGGGACGAGAAACGGGAGAGAAGCGGGCGGTTTGTACCCGAAATTGCCCGGCAGTGTCAATGCACGTTTGCCTGCTAGCAGTGCAAGCAGCCGCTGAGAGTCAAGATTCCGCCTCGCGCGACCACTGGGCGTCGGACTCGACGCAGGGCGTTTGCGGTGCGGTAATCTCGTCGATAATCCACCGGTCCACGTCGGCGAGCACCTGACGGATCAGGTGGCGGCCACAGGGATATTGCCGCAACGTGACCGACAGGCCCGCCGTATGGAGCAGCCGCAGGTCGGCGCAGACCTGGGAGGCGGGATATTGCCGGCTGCCGCGGTCGGTGGCCAGGAAGATACCCAGCCGCCGCGCCGCCACCAGGTTGCCCAGCGGCCTGCCGCCTCTTGGAACCGCCCCGCACAGCGAAATCACGCCGGCGAACCGGCTCGGATGGCTCAAGGCGATCCGCATGGCCATCGTCCCGCCATGATCGGTCCCCATCAGGAAGACCCGGTTGGCGGCGACGTGGAATTGCCGGCCGGCGAGTTCCACGCAGTCGAAGACCCGCTGCCCGGCCCGTTGAATGTGATCGTCGGTTTGCCGCCATCCATAGCACGGCCGCTCTGTTGCCGCCGCGTCGCAGAGCCGCATCCCGCACGGCGCCACCGCCAGATAGTTCCGCAAGCTCAAGCATGGCATTACCTGTCGCAACTGGCGCTCGTCGCCGCCGCCACCGTGCAACCAGACGAGCAGCGGGTAGGCATACCCAGGCTCGTAGTGGATCGGGGCGAACAAGGCGTGGGCGAAACCGCCCGCTCCGGCGGAAAGTTTCGCCGGATCGATCGCAAACGACTGCTCCAGGCCCTGCGGCACAAAACAATATGGCTCGGCGAAACGTCGTGTCCGTGGCATGGCGGTGGGGCTTTCCCGTAGAGTTGGATGATGGAGATAATGAGGCGGCGCCGGGAACACCAGGATACCGAGACTTTACCCTCTCGGCCCAACACCTGTCAATCGCAACAGGCTGCCACCAGGACCCGGACGAGCAACTCCACCCCCCCACGGTCTCCCTCATCGAAACGCCCCATCACGGGACTATCGAGGTCGAACACGCCGATCAGACGCTCCCCGGCGATAATGGGAACCACCATTTCGGATCGCGACGCACTGTCGCAGGCAATGTGGCCGGGGAAATCGTGAACATCGGGCACCACAAGGGTGGTCCGCCCGGCAGCCGCACTCCCGCAGACACCGTGTCCCAAGGCAATCCGCCGGCACGCCGGCTTCCCCTGGAAAGGCCCGAGCACGAGTTGGCCGTCCTTCCACAGGTAAAAACCTACCCAGTTTACCGCCGGCAGGCTGTGATACACGAGCGAGGCCATGTTGGCGGCATTGGCGATGAAGTCCGGCTCCCCCTCCAGCAGCGCGTGCAGTTCCCGTGCCAAGGCAGCGTAAAACTCCGATTTGACGGCCGGGTCGGGCAAGGGCAGAATCGGGTCCATTCGGTGGGCGCTCGCAAGTGGCAGTTAGCTTTCAGCTTTCAGCCCAAGGCCCAAGACCGAAGACCTGAGCCCCCAAGTCCGACGAAGGCCGGTAGCGGAAAGCTGACCGCTACATATTGGTTACATCGTCAGTGCCGCCGGCGCCGGTCAGCTGGTCCAACGCGGCGGACAGTTCGGCATTGTGGTGGTGATCCAGGGCGTAAACGCGGCAGACGCGGAAACTGATGGCGATCCGTCGGAACAACTCGCGGTCGTCGAGGCTGCGGATTTTTCCCGTAGCCGGGTCGAAGAGGAAGTTCTGGCCCGCCGCCGGGGCATGGGCGCCGGGGCGGTGGACGTGCCGGGCGGTATCGACCCTAAGGGGCAAGTCCCGCAATTGGGCCGGCAGTTCCGCCCGGATCGCCGCCTCGAACGCCCCGGCGTTGCTCAGCACGCTGCTCCGTTCCGCCTCGCCGGGGGCGAAAAAAACCGTCCGCTCGCCGGCCATCTTCCAGCGGAGCCGGCGGCCGAGGAACTCCCGCCACCGGCGCCCCAACTCCCGCAACTCGGGGTCCGGGCTCTCCGGCCAGCCGGCCACTTGCATCAGCAGCGACCACTCTGTCAGCCGTTGATACTGGTGGAGGTGCTCGCGCGGATCGCCGGGGAATAAGTGCTGCTTGCTCTGACAGAAAAGCTCCTGAAGCCCCAGGTCGATCGCCCGGACCGTGCGATGGAAGTAGATCGCCCGAAAAAGCTCCGCCCGAACCGAGATGAACCGCACCAGGGCCGAGAGGCCCCGCTCGTGGATGGTCAGCCCGCGGCTGGTAAACGCGCTGTAGTGCAGCAGCCGGTCCAGGTCGAACGCGCGGGTGCTGTAGCCCGACATGTAGGCGTCGCGGAGGACGAAGTCCATGTTGTCGACGGTGTAGAGGCCGCTGAACAGGCTCCGCAGAAACCGCAGCCATTTGTTCGTAGTTCCGGCTTCAGCCGGTTGTCTTTCTTGTGTTGGCCGGGTAATCAGGAACACGATCTGTTCGGGATCGAGCGTTTCGCCGTCGGCAAGCTGGGTGTTCGGATTTCGGCGGACGCGGCGGAGCAGGTCGGCGAACTCCCGGCGGATGATCTCCCCGCCGAGGATTTCGTGATTCAAGCCGTAATCGGCCAAAAAATGCTCGTCGAAGAAGTGGCCGAACGGTCCGTGCCCCACGTCGTGCAGCAGGGCGGCCAGCCGCAGGAGCGATTCGACGTAGCCCCGGCTGGGCACGTCGGGGCAGACCTCCTGGAGGCTTTCATACAGGCCCGCCGCCGCCCGGCTCGCCAGGTGCATGGCCCCCAAGGCGTGCTGGAACCGGGTGTGTTCGGCCGTGGGGAAGACCCACCAGGCGGTCTGCAACTGGTGGATTTGCCGCAGCCGCTGGAGCCATGGGTGGTCGATGATCTCCCGTTCGGCGGCCTCCCCTTCCGGCAGCCCCGCCGGCGAGGTGAAAGGGATATAGCCGTGGATCGGATCGTGGCTCAGGCTTTCGCTTTGGAAGTCCCGCATGGCAGGTATCTTACCTCTTCGCGGCGGCTTCCTTCAAGCCCCACGACAAGCCATCTACATTGACGGCTGCGCCACCCCAGATATACTAATAGTGTCGAAAGGCACAGGCGGGTCATGCGGTTGATCGGCCACCGTCGGCAAGCGGCTGAATGGCCGATGGAATTGCCGGAGGGACGGAGAAATGGCTCTGTTCAGCGTTCGCAGTCGTGAAATCAAACTCTGGCGTGTCGTGTTGCTGCTCGCCGTGGCCTGCGCTCTCCTGGTTGGCGGCGCCCTCATATATGGGTTCGCAAACGAGCCGCGGTACATCCGACTCCGCTCCGGAATGACGCCGGCGGAAGTCCTCGCGATCATGGGCACGCCGGAAACCATGAGCGCGGGCAAGGGTAGTGAGAATTGGTGGTACAAAGGTCGTGACAACATTGAGCTGTACTTTTCGGACGGTCGTTTGTCCGGAACCGACGAGAAGGGCGTTCCGGCAGATTGATCCTGATGCAGTGCCCAGACAAGGGAGCGGTAGAGCATGATTCGCGGACGAGTACAGAACGGCGTAGTGGTGTTGGAGGCACCAGCGGACCTGCGCAAAGGGACGGAAGTCGCCGTAGAACCGCTTCTGAAGGCCAACCGAAAAGGCAAGGCCATTAAGCGGCCGACCGTTGGCAAGGCCCTGGCAAGTCTTGCCGGAAAAGCCAAGGGCCTCCCGCCGGACGCAGCGCGAAACCTTGACCACTACCTCTACGGGCACGCCCAACGATGAGCGCACTTCTGGCCGACACTTCGTTCTTCGTGGCCTATCTCAACCCGCGCGACGAACAACACTCGGTGGCTGTCGAGTGGATGACGGCCTCCTCGGAGCGGATCGTTACCAGCGAATGGGTGATTGCCGAGTTGGGAAACTATCTGGCAGAAGGACGAAACCGCCGGCTGTTGGGTTCACTGGTTCGCGCTCTGTCGGCGGAGGAGAGGGTGGAGATCGTCGCCGCGGATCACGACTCCTTCCTCACTGGGTTGAGCTTGTACGTGCGGCGGCCGGACCAGTCCTGGTCTTTTACCGATTGCACTTCGTTCTGCCTGATGAAGGCGAGGAAGATCAGGGACGCCCTGACCACGGATCATCATTTTCAACAGGCTGGTTTCACGGTGCTCCTGAAGTAGGAATGGGGCTAGTGACGGAAGATATGGCCGAGATGAATCGAGAAAACATTTCGCCGGAACTTCTTGAGCAACTGCGGCACGACCGTGAACTGATCGCTGGCGAGTTGCCGGAACTGTCCGAGCGGCACGAGCGGATGATCGAGGCGAAGCAGGAGGACACCTTCAGCGGGCACCTGCGCCAGGCCGTTCATCAAAGCGGCCGGCTGGTGCGGGAGATCGCGGCGGAGGCCGGCGTCCCCTCGCAAGTTCTGTGTGAATTCCTCGAAGGGACCCGCACCCTGCGCTCCGACGTGTTGGACCGTCTGGCCCAAGCGGTTCACGCGACGATTGCGGTGGAACCGCGACGCCCCGAACGTACTCGTTAGGCTCTTGGTGGGACTGCGCTCTGGCTTGTCACAGTTTACCGTGACGTTCCGCAACGCGGTCGTTGGTGGCGATCTTGCCGGCGACTCGGCAAGCTGGGCTATTGGGGCAATTGGCCCGCGGGCGCGAAATTCTTCCCGGCGCCGCTGGGCTGTCCCGGCTCATTCTGGCCGACATTTTTGGCCGATCTAGCGTAAGTTGGCCCGCCCCACTACACTTAAGTGCTTGCGCCGGACTTTGCCGATTAGCCAGACTATTCCGGCGGCCATTGGACTACAAGGAGCCCTGCCGTGCCCCGTTTCTGGACTGCCACGTTTTGCTGCGCCGCGGGTGTCTTGCTGTTGATGGGGATGGGTGGACTGGCCGCGCCGGCGGGCAAGCCGGCGGCGGACCAGCCGAGTAAGACGGTCCTGCCCGACGATCCCAAGCCCCAAGCCCCAAGCCCCAAGCCCCAAGCGCCGAGCCGGCCGAGCGAAACGCTCCTGCCCGACACGACCCAGGGCTGCTTCGCCATCTCCAACGTCGACACGCTGGAGCAGCACTGGGACAAGACGCAGCTTGGGCACCTGATGGCCGACCCGGTGATGAAGCCCTTCACCAAGGACATCAAGCGGCAGTTCGAGGAGCGGTGGTCGAGCGTCCACGACCGGCTGGGATTGACGCTGGAGGACATGAAGGGCGTGCCCGGCGGCGACGTGGCGATCGGCCTGATCGCGCCGATGCCGGGCAAGGCGGTGCTGGCCATCGTGATCGACGTCACCGGCAAGCTCCCGCAGGCCCGCGAAATGCTCGAAAAGGTCAACACGCGGCAGTTGGAGCGGGGCGCCAAGCGGAGCGAGTTGAAGGTCGAGGGCTGCCCGGACATCGTCATCCAGTACGACCTGCCCGAGCCGGAAGAGGAGAAGGAGGCCCGCGAGAGCACCTTGCAGGGGAGCGAGAAGTCGGAGGCCGAGAAGAAGGCTGCGGCGGAGGGGCACGCGGACAAAGCCGCGGACGAACCGCCTCCCCGCCTGGCGTACTACTGTCTGACGGGCAATCTGGTCGTGGTGGCCGACAACTTCGAGATCGCCAAGGGGATCCTGGGCCGGGCGCTGAAATTCCGCAAGGAAAAGGACAGCCTGGCCGACCACAAGCCCTTCCAAATGGTGATGCAGCGTTGCAAGTCGGACTACGGGCAGGGCACGCCGCAGATGCGGTGGTTCATGCACCCGCTGGGCTACGCCGAGGCCGCCCGCGACTGCCACGCCCGAGTATCGCCGCCGCAAGGGCAAGACGATCCTCGAGGTAATGCGGAACCAAGGGGTCGCGGCCGTGCAAGGGATGGGCGGAATGATCGACTTCTCCTCCGAGGGCTACGAGTTGATCCACCGCACGGCGATCTACGCCCCACCGCCGTACGAGAAGGCCATGAAGATGGCCGTCCTGCCCAACCAGACCGACTTCGCGCCCCAGCCCTGGGTGCCCCGCGACATCGCCACCTACACCACCATGTACTTCGACATCATCAACGCCTTCGACAACTTCGGCTCGCTCTTCAACGAGTTGTTCGGCCAAGGCGAGGCCGGCACCTGGGAGGAAGCCATTCAGAGTCTCCGGGAGGACCCGGACGGGCCGCAGGTCGATTTGCGCGAAGACTTGATCCAGCATCTCGGCCAGCGGGTGAGCATGTTGACCGATTACCAGGAGCCCATCACCACCACCAGCGAGCGGCTGCTGTTCGCCATCGAGGCGACCAATCCCAAGGCGGTGGCTTCGGCCATCAAGAAGCTGCTCAAGGACGACCCCACGTTCCGATGCCGCAAATTCAAGGAACTCAAGGGGCTTGAGGTCTGGGAGATGGTCCAAGAGGAGAACCCGGACTTGGAGCCGCCGAAGATCGAGGGGTTCGGCGACGAGCCGCCGGTGACCCACCACCATCCGTTAATGAAGAAGAAGAAGGGGGGCGCCGACGAGGAGGAAGAGGAGCGGAAGCCGCTGCTCCCCCACGCGGCCGTCACGGTTTGGGAGGGCCACCTGCTGATCGCCTCGCACATGGACTTCCTGATGAAAGTGATCAACCCGGAGAAGAAACCCAAGCTGCTCGGCACCGACGTCGATTACCGGCTGGTCCAGGAGGAACTCAAGAAGTTCAAGCCGAAGGAGAAATGCCTGAACTTCTTCTCGCGGACCGACGAGGAGTACCGGCCCACCTACGAGTTGATCCGCCAGAACCGGCTGCCGGAGAGCGAGAGCATGTTCGCCCGGGCGCTGAACGTCCTGTTCGGCGAGGGGAAGAAAGGGGCGGCCCGGCCGCCGAAGATCGACGGCAGCCAATTGCCCGAGTACCGGGTCGTCCGCCCCTACCTCGGTCCGGCGGGCCTCCGCGCCACCAGCGAACCGGACGGCTGGTTCCTTAAGGGCTTCACGCTGAGCAAAGACCCCTGAGAAAGCACGAAGTTCGAAATCCGAAGCTCGAATTCGGCATTCGGATTTCGAGCTTTGGGCTTCTACTTCTGGCTCTGCTGGTAAATCGCCTCGATCAGGCTCTGCACGTCCTTGAACTTCTTCTTCGACCCCAGCGCGGCGTCCAGCAGCCGCCGGGCCTCGCTTTCCGAGTGGCCCAGCGAGCGGAGCACCTCGTAGGTCTCCGAAACCACGTCCGGCTCGACTTCCGCCGCGCACTGTTCGTCGCGGACGGCCATCAGGGCGAACTTGGGCACCTTCCGCCGCAGCTTGGCGACGATCCGCTCGGCCATTGCCGGCCCGATGCCCGGCAGACTCGAGAGCGTCTTGTCGTCCTGTTCCTCGATGGCCGTGGCCACCTCCTTGACGGGCCGGACCATCGCCCGCAGGGCCTTCTTCACGCCTACGCCGTCCACTTGGCAGAACAGTTCGAAGAACTCCCGCTCGACCTCGCTCAAGAATCCGACCAGCCGCGGGGTCATGCGGCCTTGCATCGGGTTGCCTTCCATGTATTCGATCGTGTGCAGGCTGACCGTCTGTCCCAGTTCGCCCTGCAACTGCCGCCGGGTGAACTCGGGGATGAACACTTCGTACTCGAAGGCGTCGATCTTCAAGGTTGCCGTGTCGCCGTGCAGGGCGGCCAATTGGCCGGTAATTTTGGTAATCATAGTTGGTCAGCAACTTTCTCGTTTTCCAAAGTTAGCGTTCACCGCCACTCGTTTAGCTGCGAACGGTCGAGAATCGGCCACCCCTATGATGCGCTCTGCGGCCCGGCTTGTCCAGAGCAAGAATTGGGCCATTTGGGCACCGGCCGCAGGCTTGTCCGGCGGCGTCCGATCGCGCATAATTAGGAGGCTTGATCTTCAGCGACTCGTAAGCGAACGGATATGAGCATCGCAACGCCGCAGTTGTGCATTGAAGACTATGTTCCCGAGGAGTTGGCTGCGCTGGCCGATCCGCAGACGGCCATCCCGGCCATCGCCAAGGACGCGCGGCTGGCCGGACTGGTCGAAGAGGCGATCAAGCGGATTCCGACCCGCCATGATCTCTTCCTGGGCGACGCGCGGAAAATGGAGCTGGCGCCCCAGTCGGTCCACCTGGTGCTCACTTCGCCCCCCTACTGGACGCTGAAGGAGTACCGCGCAAACGAGGGGCAGCTTGGCCACGTGGCCGATTACGAGACGTTCTTGAGCCAGTTGGACGAGGTGTGGAACCGCTGTTTTCGGGCGCTGGCGCCCGGCGGAAGGTTGATTTGCGTGGTGGGCGACGTCTGCCTTTCGCGGCGGAAGAATGACGGACGCCACACCGTTGTGCCGCTTCATGCGTCAATCCAGGAACATTGCCGGCAGATCGGGTTCGACAACCTGGCGCCGATCATCTGGCACAAGATCGCCAATGCCGTCCATGAGGTCGAAAACGGCTCGTCGTTTCTCGGAAAGCCCTACGAACCAAACGCCGTAATCAAGAACGACATCGAGTTCATCTTGATGGAACGGAAGCCGGGCGGATACCGCCAGCCCTCGGTGGCGGCCCGAATCCTTAGCGTCATCTCGGACGGAAACCACAAGGCGTGGTTCCAACAGATTTGGGAAGGATTGACCGGGGCCTCGACGCGAAACCACCCCGCCCCGTTTCCGCCCGAATTGGCCGAACGGCTGGTTCGCATGTTCAGTTTCGTCGGCGATACGGTCCTCGACCCGTTTCTGGGGACCGGGACGACGACGCTGGCGGCGATGCGGAACGGCCGGAACTCGATCGGTTATGAGATCGAGAAGGCCTATTTGTCGTACGCGCGCAAACGGATCCAGAACTCATCGGACTTTTTCACGACCGGCAAGGTGGACGTCCATGGCCACGCTTGAGCAACGGGTTGGGCAGGCAATCAAGATCTTCTGGTCAACCCGCGACCGGCAGAGCCGCGATCAGGGCGGCAAGACCGGACAAAAGGACGCCGGCTTGCGGGCGGCCGTCACGGGCGGGAAGCATCTTGACGGGTTCACGCAGATTTGCCGCGACTTGTTTGTCGAAGCCGGTTTGCCCGAAGCACACGTATTCTGGCAGGACCGGAAGGAATTGCCCGGCTTCTATCGGGCCGAGAAGAATTGGGACCTTGTTGTGGTTGCCGACGGCTCGCTCTTGGCCGTGATTGAGTTCAAGGCGCAGGTGGGGCCCTCGTTCGGCAACAATTTCAACAACCGCACGGAAGAGGCACTGGGCAATGCGACCGATCTTTGGGCCGCGTACCGGGAAGGCGCCTTTCGCCCCTCCGCTCGGCCGTGGCTCGGGTACGTGTTCATCTTGGAGGACTGCGAGAGGTTGCGGAGCCCCGTGTCAGTCAAAGAACCACACTTCCAGGTCTTTCCCGAGTTTCGCGAGGCGTCGTACGCCAAGCGGTACGAGATTCTGCTGACGAAGCTGATTCGCGAGCGGCTTTATGACGGGGCAAGCCTGCTGTTGACGCCCCGCGCCGGCGGAATCAGAGGCAAATTCACCAGCCCTTCAGAAGAACTCAGCTTTCGGACGTTTGCCGCGGGGCTCAGCGCCCGCGCAACGGCCTTTGCCAAGATGAAGCAATGAATTTCGTAGCTTATGCTTCAGCATAACGAAACGCCGCTCGGATGTTATGCTAGAGCATAAGCTACAGTCTACAGTCTCTCCACTATCCGCTCTTTCCCGCACGCGGCTTATCCTTCAAGTAATAGTGGCACAGTGCCGCGGCCAGGGCGTCGGCCACGTCGGGCGGGTCGGGAAGGGTGGAAAGCGCCAGTTCGCGTTGGATCGCCCGCTGCACCTGCGGCTTCGGCGCCCGGCCGCTGCCGGTCAGAATCCGCTTGATCTGCGTGGCCGAGTAATGCACGACGGGAATGCCCGCCTGGGCCGCGGCCAGGCAGATCACGCCGCGGGCGTGGCCCATCAGAATCGCCGTCCGCGGCCGGGCGTAGTGCGAATAGAGTTCCTCGAGCGCCATCACGTCGGGCTTCAGGCTGGCGATCACCTCCGCCACGCCTTGGTGGATTTCCACCAGCCGTTTGGTGAGCGATCCCCGCGACCGGCCGCGGATCACCCCCGCCTCGCACAGCCGCAAGCGGCCGCCCGCGGCCTCAAGCACGCCGTAGCCGGTGATGTTCAGGCCGGGGTCGATGCCGAGGATGCGGAGAGGCATGAATGATGAATGATGAATGATGAATGATGAATGTGAATCAGAGGCGCAATTGTTCCCAATTCATCATTCATCGTTCCGCATTCATCATTTCCTCCTATTTCCGGCTCCATTCCGTCCCGCCCGGCCGGTCTTCGAGCACGACGCCGATCTCGGTGAGCGTGTTGCGGATGCGGTCGGCCGTGGTGAAATCCTTTTTCTTGCGGGAGTCGGCACGTAGCTCGATCAGGAGCTTCATCAGCTTGCCGGCCAGGTCGTCGCCGCCAGGGAGCGTTTCTTGCGGCGGCTTGCGGAACAGCCCCAGCACGGCCGTCAGCTCGCGCAGGACGGCGACGCCGCGGCGCCAGGCGTCGAGCTTTTCGGGCGTCCGCTTGCCCGGCTCTTCGAGCTTCTCGTCGTCGGCAAACTTGTTGAGCGCCCGGACCAGTTCAAAGAGCGTGCCGATGCCGCCGCCGGTGTTAAAGTCGTCGTCCATCTCCTCGAGGAAGCGGTTGCGGTGCTCGGCCACGACCTGCGGTAGCGACTCGCCGGCCCTCACCCCCTGCCCCTCTCCCAAAGGGAGAGGGGAGTCTCGGTCGTCGCCCTGCATCCGCGTCGATGGGGCACGCAGGGAATAGAAACTCTCGCCCGTGATCCGCTCGAACCGCTTGAAGAAGCGAGTAAACGTCTCCATGCCGGTCTCCACCTCGTGCAGCCGCTCCTCGCTATAGTCGATGGGCCGGCGGTAGTGGGTCGAGAGGACGAAGAAGCGGATCGTCTCGCCGGAGAACCGCTTGAGCATCTCGCGGAAGGGGGCCGAGCCTTTCGACTTGCTGATCTTGCCGACCTCTTGGGCGGCCAGGTCGCCCTCGGCCGGCCGGGTGCTCCGTCCGCCGACCTTGCCGACCTCGCTGCTGGCCTGCATCAGGCCGTTATGGAGCCAATACTTGGCCATCGGTTTTCCGTGGCAGCACTCGCTCTGGGCGATTTCGTTTTCGTGGTGCGGGAAGATCAGGTCCAGCCCGCCGCCGTGGATGTCGAACGTCTCGCCCAGCAGCTTCCGGCTCATGGCGGAACACTCGATGTGCCAGCCGGGCCGGCCGGGGCCCCAAGGGCTGGGCCAGGAAGGCTCGCCGGGCTTGGCCGATTTCCAGAGGGCGAAGTCGGCGCTGCTCCGCTTCCGCTCGGCCATGCCGCCCCCCTCGCCCCGCATGGCCTCGACCCCGCGGTGGCTCAGCTTGCCGTAGTCGGGGCACTTGGCCACGTCAAAATACACGTCTCCCTGCGCCTCGTAGGCGAAGCCTTTTTTCACCAGCGTCTTGGTGAACTCGACGATCTCGCCCATCGTTTCCGTGCAGCGCGGGAAGTGGTCGATCACGTCCACGCCCAGGGCGTCGAGGTTCTGCATGTAATCGTCGGTCATCTCGGCGGCCAGTTGGGACATAGGAATCCCCCGCTGAGCCGACTCGGCAATCAGCTTGTCGTCCACGTCGGTGACGTTCACCACCAGCGTGACCTCGTAGCCGCAGTAGCGCAGGTAGCGCTTGATGGCGTCGAAAATCACCGGGCCGACCATGTGGCCGATGTGGCTGGGCTTGTAGACCGTCGGGCCGCACAGGTAGATGCCGACCTTGCCCGGCCGGACCGGCTCGAACGGTTCCTTCGTGCGTGTCAGGGTGCTGTAGATGTGGAGCATGGAGCGAGTGGGCTGGAATTAGTGGGTAGTGGGTAGAAATGATGAATGTTGAATGATGAATGATGAATGTCGGAAACTCAGCATTCGTCGTTGGTCACTCATCATTCATCACTCATCATTCATCATTTTCTTCCAGCAGCGCCACGCACTGGGCGGCGATGGCCTCCTCGTGGCCGATGGCTCCGATGCCCTCGCCGGTCTTGGCCTGGAGCCCGACGCGTTCGACCTCGATCTGGAGGATGTCGGCCAGGCGTTGGCGGATGGTTTGGCGGTGGGGGAGCAGCTTGGGGCGCTGAGCGAAGACGATGCAGTCGATGTTGACGATCCGCCAGCCCAGGGCGGCCACGGCCTCCAGGGCGGCGGTGAGCATTTCGGCCGAATCGCGGCCGCGGTTCTCGGGGTCCGTGTCGGGGAACATCTGTCCCACGTCGCCCAGGGCGGCGGCCCCCAGCAGGGCGTCGATCACCGCGTGCAGCAGGGCGTCGCCGTCGCTGTGGCCGATCGAATTGCGGTCGTGGGGGATGTCGATGCCGCCCAGCCTGAGCGGCCCGCCCGGCTGGAGGCGGTGCAAGTCGTGTCCGATGCCCACCCGCATGGCGTCCGTGGCTAGGTCTCCTTCTGCGCTGCGTCCGCCGGTCCCTGGTTGGCGGCAAACGCGGGAATTATACCCGGCCGGGGGCGGGGACGGGAAGAGGGAAACTGGCTGGTAGACGCGGCATCCTGCCGCGTAATTTCGGCAAGGGGCCGTCCCTGGTGCCGTCCCTGAAGCGGCAGGATGCCGCTTCTACACTCCCCGTCAAAATTCCACAAATTCTTCGGGGTAGTGGCTAAAGTCGAGTTTTTCCTCGTCCGGGATGGGGCGAATCCCCCACTGCTGCATGGCCAGGGCGCCCAGCAGGACCTCAATCGTGCGGCCGTCTTCGTCGGCCCCGATTTCGTCGATCACCATGGCGTGAGTGGAAATTGAATGTCCCTCGACCTCCGCTTGGAGAATCGCGGTCTTGTCGGTCAGTCTTACTCCACCCCCGAGCGCGGTACGGATCGGGTGGGGCATTTTGGAGGTTGTCAATAGCTCGGCGACCACGGGGAGGACGTACGTGTTGCGGGCACCGGTGTCGAACAGCGTCCAACACTTCCGCCCGTCAACCTCGATCATTTCGCGGATTCGGCCCATAACGCTCTCCTCGCGGAAACGCCCAACACTTATACTACAGCGCGACACGTCGAAATGCAATCAGCAGGGAGCCCGATACGAACGCGAGATGCCGGAGCACTCTCTCGGAAAGCTGCTACTTCGTCCGATCGCCAAGCCGTCTCGCCTGGGCGAAGTCGCTTTCGGCCCTGGCCTTCTCGCCCATCTTCTCGTGGATGCGGCCGCGGCACTGATAGGCGTCGGCGTACTTGGGGTTCACTCGGATTGCGGCGTCGGCATCCTTCAAGGCGGCGGCCAGGTCGCCCTTTTTCAGCAGGGCCTCGGCCCGACGGCAGTATGCCTCAAAGGGCGTGTAGCGGTTCAACCGGATGGCCTCGGTAAAATCGGCGATGGCGGCGTCCGCGTTCCCGCTATCGAGCAGGGCGATGCCCCGATCCAAGTATCCCACGCACGGGTATCGTTCCGAATGGATGACCTCCGTGAAATCGGCGACCGCCCTCTTGTGCTCGCCGATCCGATGATACAGCTCGCCACGGTCCAGCAGCGTTGTGGGACGTTTTGGATCGAGCCGGAGGGCCTCGGTCAAATCGGTGATGGCGCCGTCCAGTTTGCCCCTGCCGGTCCGCTCCGCGGCCCGGCCGACGTAGGCGTCGATCAACCGGGGTGTAATCTCGTCGGTCGCTTGCGGCCTCGGCACGCCCTCCCACTGGCTAGGGTGATATTGATAACCCAACGACGAACGATTGAACCCCAGCGGGTCCATGCCCGGCAGTTGCGTCTGGATCGTGGGCAGGCCGCCGGCACTTCCAGTGTAGAACGGTGGTGAGCCAGGGTTCGGCTGCCCTGCCGGCGGCGACTGCGCCAGGGTGGCCAGCGGTGGCGACGCATATCCAGGGTTGCGTTGCGGCAGACCGCCCGTGGGCGGGGCGACTGTCGCCGGCAGCGTCGCGGCGGCAACCAACGCGGCGGTGTCGGGCATGTCGAGCGGCACGGCGCCGGGGTCAGACGCCGCGCCTCCGTCAGATCGGCAATGGCCCCGTCCCAGTTGTGCTTCCTGGTGCGCCCGTCGGCACGCTGCACGTATATGTGAGCCAAGAAGGGCTCGATCCGATCGGCCAGTTGCGGCTGAATTCGCAGGGCTTCAACGTAGTCCGCTATGGCATGATCGAGATCGCCCATTTCGAAATAAACCCCCGCCCGGTTGGCGTAGACACATGCCGCTTTCGGGTCGAGGCGGATGGCTTCGTTCAGATCAGGCAGAGCCTTGGCATAATCGCGTTTTTGGACGTAAACGTAGCCCCGACCGTGATAGGCGACTGCATTGGCCGGGTCGAGCCGCAGCGCTTGCCGGCAAGCGGCGAGTGCCTTATCCCAGTCGCCGTTTCCGGCATAGTGTCCCGCGGATTGCAGGCAGATTTGCACCCACTGTGGCTTAATGGACTTCTCCAGTCCCGGTGTAATGCGGATCGCATCGAGAACATCGCTGACGGCCGCATCCAGGTCGCCCTTGGCGAAGTGCGTCCTTGCTCGATAATAGTGGCTGGTGCCATCATCAGGTTTCAGGCGGATGGCCTCGGTCAAGTCGACCAGTGCTCTATCGAGTTCGCCCTTTTCGCTGTAGATGAAGCCGCGGCACTGACAGGCCAGCACGCATTTCGGATCGACTTTGATGGCCTCCGAATAGTCGGCGACGGCCTTGTCAAAATCGCCCTTGGCCGCGTAAATCGAGCCCTTAGCGCAATAGATTTCAGCCGCCGCCTGCTTCGTGGTCGCTCGTTTCACCATCTCAGCCGCGAGTTTGCGGGCTTCGTCATCCTTGCCTTTCGCGGCGAGCACACGGAGCGCGATTTGGTCGTAGCAGGTCCCGTAATATCGCCAGTGCGGATCGTCGCTGCCGACGGCCCTGAGATAGAGGTTTTCCTTCGGGTCTGATCGGCACGCAACGTACCAGCTCCCCGGTTGCGTGGGCACGCCGTGTTCTTTCGCCCAAGGCAAGAAAACGCGGATGTAGAAGGTCCGGCTCTTCTCCGCGGCGAGGGACTCAGTCTCCAGCATCTTGACGCAAAACTCCCTGCGCGAGAGTCTGCCCGCGACCGC
Source organism: uncultured Planctomycetaceae bacterium (assembly GCA_963754135.1). Classification (GTDB taxonomy): domain Bacteria; phylum Planctomycetota; class Planctomycetia; order Pirellulales; family Thermoguttaceae; genus JAJFUI01. The sequence goes on along the minus strand of CAVWEY010000005.1, from coordinate 120,912 downwards.
GTTGGCCTCAATGCGATCGAAGTCCCTCACGCCAGCGATATTGTAGAGTTCGAAAACCGCGTCGCTCCACAATTCCTCGAAACGCCGCTCCTGGCCTTTGGCTGGCCCCTGCGGGTACACCCGCCACAGGCGAATGAATCCCTGCCGGTGCTGGGACGGCGGCTGATGATCGCAAGGGAAGTCCGGCGGGGGATCGGAGGAGTTCCAGAGGATCTGCTGGTGCAAGTCCTCGCCGGCGAACTTGCGGGCTGCCCACTCGTAGAGCGCCTCGGCCTTCTTGCCGTACTTGGCCATTGCCGGCCGGTCGTCGAGCATTTGACGGACCTGTTGCCGCCCGAGCTTAATCGCCTGCGCGGAAGGCGGCGGCTTGGTCGGCTCGTCAAACGTGGCCGCTGGATCACTGGGGTTCACACGCATCATTTTCCGAAAATCCGCGATTGTGCGATCATAGTTCCCGCAGTAAACCCATAGCGCTCCGCGATACTCATAGAGATACGGCTGATCTGGGCTAAGTCTGATCGCAGCATCAAGGTCGGCGACCGCTTCGGCGAATTGCTTCTTGTTTGCCCGGCAGTACGCGCGCTTTACGTAGTGCTCCTCATTCTTTGGATCGAGGCGAATTGCCTCCGTGCAGTCGCCGATAGCCTTGTCGAAGTTGCCTTTCTCCGCGTAGGCCCGCGCGATTGTCGTAAGCAGGAACTAGCTTTGGATCAAGTCGAATGGCGTGGCTGAAGTCGGCAATCGCTTTCTCGAAGTCGCGCTCACTCGCGTAGCCGCAGCCGTGGGCGTTATGGGCCGCCGCGTTTTTCGGATCGAGTCGAATGGCCTCGTTGAGGTCGGCCATCGCAGCCTCGATGTTGCCCTTTTCGCCGAGGACCTCTCCGCGGCCGCAATACGCCTTGCCACATTTCGGATCGAGCCGGATGGCCTTGGTGTAGGCGGCGATGGCGCCGTCCGGGTCATCCTTCTCGCGGAGTGAATCGCCCTGGGCGACCAACTGGTCGGCGCCCTGGGGTGAAACGGCGTCACGCACGCATTGGCAGCGCCGGGCGGAGACGCAACTGCGTCGAAAACGGCCGCGATGCCTCGCGCAGCAACAGGCAAGATCGCCCGAGCCGCGCCCCTCGGCGATCGACGCTCCCAAGAACAGGCAGAATAAGAGCAAGAACGCGGCAGTGGAGCGGCGGACTGGCATGGCAAACCTCCTTGCGGGCCGAAGGTTCCAGATGGGCTGGAGTATAGCTGATTGGCCGCTTTGGGGGTATGCCAGTTTTCGACGGCTTTCGGCTTACACGGTCACCGGGTTTGGCTTATTCGGATCGAGTCCCAGCGTCTTGATTGCCGCCGGGAGCTTTTCTTGCGGGTATCCGCCTTCCCGGGCCAATTCAGCCAGCGCGGACAGGGCGATGTTCTCGGCATCGACCTCGAAGAAGCGACGCAACTCCTTGCGGGCCTCGCTGCGGCCGAAACCATCGGCCCCGAGAACGACGTAGGACGACGCCCTCACCCCTGGCCCCTCTCCCGTTTGTGGGCCAGCGGAGCCGTCGGCCCTCACCCCCTGCCCCTCTCCCAAAGGGAGAGGGGAGAGAGTTACCCAAGGCGCAATCGAAAGCGCCACCGCGGCAACGTAATCGAGCGCGGCAACCACTGGCCCGGAAGTGCCGTCCAATGCCTGCTCGATGAAGCTGCGGCGCGGCGGATCGGTCGGGTGCAGCCGGTTCCAGCGGGCGCACTCGCGGCCGTCGTAGTACAGACTCTTATAGCTCGTGACGCTGAACACGTCGCTGCCGATGCCGAAATGCTGCTCCAATAGCTCCTGGGCGCGGAGCGACTCGCGGAGGATCGCCCCGCTGCCGAACAAGCGGACCCTGGGTTTCCTCGCCCCTGTCGCCGTTGGCTCCGGGTTAAACGAGGAGTCGCGGGTCGAGAGCTTGTAGATGCCGCGGCAAATGCCCTCGGTCGAGCCCAGCGGCAGGACCGGCATCGCGTAGTTCTCGTTCATCAATGTGATGTAGTAGTAGCAGTCCTGCTGCTCGAAAAACATCCGCCGCAGGCCATCCAGCACGATCACCGCCATCTCGTAGGCGTAGCAGGGGTCGTAGGCCCGGCAGTTGGGGAAGGCCAAGGCGTTTAAGTGGCTGTTGCCGTCCTGGTGTTGCAGCCCTTCGCCGGCCAGGGTGGTGCGGCCAGCCGTGCCGCCGAGGACGAAGCCCCGGCAGCGCATGTCGCCCGCCGCCCATAAGAGGTCGCCGATCCGCTGGAAGCCGTACATCGAGTAATAGATGAAGAAGGGGATCATGCTGATGCCGTGGCTGCTCCGAGCGCTGCCGGCGGCGATGAACGACGACATGGCCCCCGCCTCGGTGATACCTTCCTCCAGGATTTGCCCATCCTTCGCTTCGCGGTAGTAGAGAATCGTGTCCGAATCGACCGGCTCGTAGAGTTGGCCGACGTGCGAGTAGATGCCGAACTGGCGGAAGAGGGCCTCCATGCCGAAGGTGCGGGCCTCGTCGGGCACGATGGGGACGATGTAGCGGCCGATCTGCTTGTCCCGCATCAGGTGCGACAAGAGCCGCACGAAGGCCATCGTCGTGGAAACCTCGCGCCCCTCGCTGCCGGCGAAAAACTCGGCCAGGTTTTCCCACTTGGGCGGCTTGAGCCTCATGCTGGGCGCCCGGCGGCTGGGCACAAAGCCGCTCAGGGCGTCGCGGCGCTGGCGGAGATACTGCATTTCCGGGCTGTCCTCCGGCGGCTTGTAGAACTCCGCCCGACGGGCGGCCGCGTCGGAAATCGGGATCTCGAACCGCCGGCGGAACTCGACCAGTTCCTCCTCGTTGAGCTTCTTCTGCTGGTGAGTGACGTTCCGCCCTTCGCCGGCCTCGCCCAGCCCGTAGCCCTTGATCGTCTTGGCCAGGATGACGGTGGGCGAACCCTTGTGCTCGACCGCGGCCTTGTAGGCGGCGTAGACCTTCACCGGGTCGTGCCCGCCGCGATTCAACCGGCGGAGCTGCTCGTCGCTCAAATCGGCCACCAGGGCCAGAAGCCGCGGATCGGTGCCGAAGAAGTGCTGGCGGATGTAGTCGCCCGAGCTAACGACGTACTTCTGATACTCGCCGTCGACCGCTTCGCCCATCCGCTGCACCAAAAGGCCATCGGCGTCGCGGGCCAAGAGCGGGTCCCAGTCGGAACCCCAGATCACTTTGATGACGTTCCAGCCGGCGCCGCGGAAAATGCCCTCAAGTTCCTGGATGATCTTGCCGTTGCCGCGGACCGGGCCATCGAGCCGCTGGAGATTACAGTTGACCACGAAGATGAGATTGTCGAGTTGTTCGCGGGCGGCCAGGGTGAGCGCCCCCAGGGCCTCCGGCTCGTCGCATTCGCCGTCGCCCAGGAAGGCCCAGACGCGCGACGCCTCGGCGTCGGGCTTGATGCCGCGATCGACCAGGTAATGATTAAAGCGGGCCTGGTAGATGGCCATGATCGGGGCCAGGCCCATCGAGACGGTGGGGAACTCCCAGAAGTCGGGCATGAGCCAGGGGTGCGGATAGGAGGAGAGGCCCGGGGTCGCCTGCAACTCGCGGCGGAAGTTCTTCAGGCGCTCCTCGCTCAGGCGGCCCAGCAGGAACGCCCGGGCGTAGATGCCCGGCGAGGCATGCCCCTGAAAGAAGACCTGGTCGGGCGGCTGGCGGCCCTCTTTGCCGTGGAAGAAGTGGTTGAAGGCCACTTCGTAGAGCGTGGCGGCCGAGGCGAAGGTCGAGATGTGGCCGCCGATGCCGTGGCTCTCCCGGTTCGCCCGCACCACCATCGCCATCGCGTTCCAGCGGATGATATTCTTGATGCGGCGTTCGATGTCGCGGTCGCCGGGGTAGTCGGGCTGTTGGGCGACGGGGATCGTGTTGACGTAGGGTGTGGTGGCGGCGGCGGGACATGGCACGCCATGCCCGAGGGCGTGCTGCTGCAAGCGGCCCAAGAGATATGCCGCCCGCTGCGGCCCGCCCGACTGGATCACGTACTCCAGCCCGTCGAGCCACTCGGCCGTTTCCTGGGGGTCGTCATCGTGCATGGTCGGGCATGGGGTCAGACCGTGATTAGTGATTAGCGGGAAGAAACCGTTGTCCAAACGTGAAATCGACGCCCGCTAATCACTAATCACGGTCTGACCCCAGGGTGCGGGCAAGGTCCGTGATCGTAGTTCGCAGGGATGCGCCGGCGGCTTCCACGCGGGCAACCGCCCGGCTCACGCCGCTATGGTCGCGATAGCCCAAAGCGCGGGCCACCGCGCCGGCGGAATAGCCGAATTGCCTTCGGGCCAAGTAGGCGGCGACGGCCCGGCCGGCGTCGTCGGCTCGTTTGCCGGGCAGCCATGCCGAGCCGTCTTGCCCAAAACGCTCTCCGACCACGGTGACAATCTGTTCCAGCGTGGGCCGGGAGCGCAGTTCTTCCAACTCAGGCAACTCTGGATCGGGAGGCTGCTCTGCCAGCAAAGCTCGCACACGCGCCACAAACGCCTCGCCGCCGAGGATTACCCCGCCCACGGCGCGAGCAAAGGGGGATTCGACACCGTCGCGGGTCGCCGCGCGGACAAAGCGGGCGTATGCGCGGCGGGCTTCAGCCGCGTCGCGCCCGAACTCTCGCAGCACGCGGTCATACGCCACCCACGGAAGTTGCCGGTTGGCCCACTGATAGCCGGGGAAGCTGCTCCAGGGGTACATCTCCGGTTGCGCAACAATGCCCGCTCGCACCGGGTTCAGATGAATGTACCGGCTGACTTCATGGTAATAGCCTTCCTCATCAACCAGTTGCGATTTGAACCGCCCCTGGAATAGATGCCCAACCCGACGATGCCGGTCGTTGAAATACCCGGTGTAGCTGCCGTTGAGAAACTGCATACCCGCCGACAGATTCGGCTCGGGCGTTTGCACGAAAAGGTGTTCGTGATTAACCATGAGAGCAAAGGCGTACAGCCGCCAGCCGTAGGTCTCGATTGTGCGGCGAAGCCAGTCGAGACGTTTACGCCGGTCGGTGTCGTCGCGGACGATCGGCTGCCGCTCGTTGCCCCGCGACATGACGTGATAGAGGCCACCGGCGAATTCGATCCTCAACGGTCTGGCCATATTGGGATTCTAGCCAACTAGCCGGAAGGGGCAAGTGGGGTCAGACCATGAGGTGATTAGCGGCGAGAAATCGTTGTTCCAACGGAAAACCGACACCCGCTATTCACTAATCACGGTCTGACCCCGGCCCCCTCCCCGGGGTCGACCGGTCACTGGTGTTGCTCAGGCTCGTGCTTTGGGCCACAACCGCACGCGCACTGCAAGAGGCGGTTGTAGAGCCAGGCCAGAAGTGCTCCGCCCACGAAGCCGTCGCAGATCCCCCACACCAGTCCGATCACGCTCCCCTGGGGCGAGATCTCGAAGCCGCGATAAAGATGGCCCAGGACCATAAGATCGTGGGTCACGCCCTCGAAGGCCATCACCCACCAGGCCAGGCAGAAGACGCCCACCCCCCACAGCAGGCCACAGGCCAGCCCAAACGCAGGAACATTGAGTTTCATGATACGGCTCCCTAAAGTAAATTTTACTCCCCCTAAATCCTATCGTGCCGGTTTCCGTGGGGCAATGGCCCAGCGGGCTATTGCGGGCTATTGTGCGGCGGGAAGTAGTCCGCACTATTTCTTCAGCTCGTTCGCTCCCGGCGTGACCTGGGCAATGTTGGGCGTCACGTCGGCCTCGGCATTGCCCAGCGCCCAGTTGATGCCGCCCAGCAGCACCTCTTGGAACTTGGGATTGGTCCAGACGTCCTCGCGGTGGCCCATCGAGGTGTAGAAGACGCGGCCTTTCTGCTGCATCCTGGCCCAGGTGGCCGGATAGGGCGGCCGCTGGTAGGCCGGGTTGTGCATGGCGGCCGTCTCCTGCACCAAGACCACGTGCAGGTCGGGGGCGAACTTGCAGAAGGCGTACCACTCTTCCCACATCTTGAAGCCGTCGCCCAGCCCGGCCATGCCGGGGAACTTCGGATCGGCCACCTTCATCATGGCCTTCTGTTGCGACTGGTGGGTGAGGAACTCGCCGCCCAGCATGGCGATGTACGGATCAATTGCCCCGCCGGGCAGGCGGAACGAATCGCTGGCGGCGTGGAGGCCCACGAAGCCCTTGCCGGCGGCGACGGCCGCCAGGAGCCTCTTCTTTCCCTCGGCCGACATCGGCTCGCCCGGCTGCGGATGGTCGCCCTTGCTGGTCAGCTTGCCGGAGGTGTAGAAGACGAAGGCGTCGAACTGGTCGAGATCGCCGTCGAAGACCGCGCCGTCCTGGCTGCACACGACTTCAATGCCGTTCTTCCCGCCAAGCTCGACGAGAATCTTCTCGCTGTAGGCCAGCGGCTTGCCGTGGCGGTCGACCACGGAATGGACATAGCCTGCGCTGCGGGTGAAGTAGAGCACCTTCTGCTTCTTCTCGGCGGCGGCGACCCAACGCAAGGGAAGGGCCGACAGCCCAACCACGGCCGCTCCGGCCGTCAGCAACATTTCACGGCGTTTCATAATGGAAGTCTCCGAAATCAAGGGGGTGGGTGTTATTGGGGGTTGAGAACGCGGGCGGGAAACGCGGCTATTATACCCGGCCCCGCCCCGGTTGCCAAGAAACCCATTGTAGCCGGCACACGCCGTGTGCCGGCCGTGCTGTCCGCACACGGCGTGTGCGGACTACATTGGCAAGAAACCCCCCCAACCCGGCCATTTGCGGCCGGACAAGCTGCCCAGGCTCTTGCAGGACCGGTCCGCTCAAGGTACGTTGTTGGGCAGGAGGCTGTGATCCATGCCGTCGCCCGACAACCCCAGGCCGCGGGCCCGCGGGCAGGGGCCGCCCATCCAGTTCACCCTGCGGTCGATGCTGATCTTCATGGCCAGCGCCTGCGGCGGGCAACTCGCCGGCTTCGTCGGCGCGTGTGCCGGCGCTTGGCAGGTTGTCATCTGGGCGGAGGATGCAGACCGCGCCAGCCGGTTGATCGGGGGGCAATAAAGGGGTCGGGAGTCTTAGTCCCTGCCAATATTGCCAACAAAGACTCCCGACCCTATGCCGTTGCGCTTTTTTCGGTGAATCGTTGTGAAACGCCTTGGTTTCTCGGTATTTGAGGGCGGTTGTGCGATGTTTGCCTTATGCGACCTGGCAAGGAGTCTGACGACGCAGTTCGCGGAGCAGGCGACACCGCCCGCCAACGGTACGCAGACGATGCTCGATCCACGCGACGTTCCATCGCTGGCAGAGCGATTCGAGCATCCGCAATCGGTCCGTCGCACGGGCCTGTACCCAGTCGGCTCCGATCTTCACGCCCTCCCGCTGCATATCGCGCAGCCGTTGCTGCTCCAGCAACAACAACCCCATCAGCAGCATGTCCAGGTAACGCTCCACCGCCTCGAACTTCATCAGCACATAACACTCGAACTGCATCCGACTCTTCAATTCCCGGAAGAACAGTTCCACCTGCCAGCGGACTTCGTACCACTCGATCACCTGCCGGGCGGTCGCCGTCAGATCGGTGCAAGCCAGCACCTTGCGGTGCCAACGCGCCGGCTTGCGACTGTCTTCGCGGCGATACGAAACTGGGGCGCGATGGTAGGCCCACCACTCGGCCGACTGGCCCGGCGAGAGTTGCACCTTCGGATTCTCCTTGTACGACGCCACGATCAGACAGTCGCCCAGCTTGGAGACCGTCGCTTGGCGCACCGCGACGGCGTACCGCCGCTTCGTTTTCTTGACTCGCAAGTTGTCGGCGTGTCGCCGACGGGCGAAGACGTGGTCTTCGTTGTCCACCGCGAGGTCGAGCAGGGCAAACTCCTTCCGTGTCCAGCGCCGCGTCCAGGCCACCACGGGGTCGCCCGAGACCAACGCCGCGTCCTGGTCTGGTGTGCGGGCCAGCACCCGATTCGGATCGAGCGGAAAGACCGCGTGAAAATGGCGTTTTCGGCACGCTTTGTGGATCGCGCCGGCATCGAAGGCGCTGTCGAAGGTCACGATCACGTCCACGTCGTCGGGCACGCGCAGTTCGCGGATCATAGCCGCCGCCAGGTCGATCGTCGTCCGAAAGCGCCGCTTGTGTTTGCGGCAGTAATCCGCCGTGTAGTAGCTCTTCCGCGGCACAGGCAGCCGCGCGCCGCGGTCGGTCAGCACCAGCCCCATCAGAAAGGCGTGCTGGCGGGTGTTCTTCCGCCGGGATTCCGCCGCTTCGACATGAGGATCAAGTTTTCCATCTGCTCCGACATCGTGGCATGGTAGGTTGTGTCGATGGCCACGATCCATTGCCGCCGCTTGCCTTTCGCCTGTCGTCGCTCCCAGGCATCCACGTTGTCCAAGAGCCGGTCGTACAGGTCCACACACCAATCCCGCGTTCGCCATTGGGGGTTGGTCAGCCGGCGAGAGATCGTGGCCGCGTGACAGCGACCGCCCAGGACCTCGCCCGCGATCGTCTTGAGGCAGCGTCGATGAGGAGCCAGGAGGAAGGCCAGCACCATCGGAGCCAAGGCGCGTTGGATGGGCCGGGAGCACTTCGCCGTGGTTTTGGAAAAGAACGACTTGACCTCCCGAGGTACGCCCAATACGATCATGGCAGACTCCTTTCCTGGATGCGGACGGCGATCCTGCCGCCCGGTTTGTTGTGGACTCATCCAGGATACGGAGTCTTTTTGTTCGTCCCAACATCATTTACGCCACGCTAGCATTGCTTTCACAACGAAAAAGCGCAACGGCATAGCTCCCGACCCCTTTATCCTTTCGCGGCAGGTGCAGGTACGGCACTGGCCTGTTCGGCAGAAGCCGCCATGCGTTGCATTAGCGTGCTGACCTCGGCGGCGATCGCCTCATGCGCTTTCTCGGCAGCAGCCTGCTTCTTGGCGTCGCCGGCCTTCTTGGCCGCATCAATCTCGTCGAGAATCCCGAACATCTCACGGCACTTGTCTATGTAGCGCTCGTACAACGCTGCATGTTCCATGGCGAGCGGATTGCCTTTGGCCGCAGCCTTGGCCGCGACGCACCACCGCTTTTTCATCACCTCCATTGCGGCCTTGGATTCGGTCCGTTGCTCGGGAGTCAGCCCCCGATTCTTCGCCAGAATCTCGGCCGCGGTCAAGGGGAGAGGCGGCAATGGGTCATCGCGCAGGCGTTTGAGGTACATCGTCCGTTTGGGGAAATTGAAGGTGACCAGGTGGCGTGCCAGAAATCGCAGGCCAATCAGATCGCAATCCCCGAAGCATTCCATCAGCACGAGGTCCGGATAGGTCTCGCCTCCAAAAACGCCGACGGGGAAGCGGACTTCACGAATCATTCTCCCCGTACCCGCACGGTCCTTCATCTGGAAGAAAACAATCCCTCGTTTTTCATGGAGCGCCTCCTGAAACAATCTGGAACGCAACTCGCCGTCACGGCCCAAGCCGGTATCAAGCACCATGTCCGAGTCGGGAGTGCCCAACAGGCTTCCACGAACCGTAACGTGGCCCCAAGCGCTAGTGTTAGAAAGAGGAAATGCTTTGCCCAGCTCCTTGGGGTCCGTGTGTTCGGGATCGAGGAAGCGCATCTTCCCGGCAGCAAAGTCGAATTGGATGCAATAGTGGTGCAGACAGTCCATGCCGAGAAGGCCCATCATCGACCGGTGGCCTGATGAGAGCCGGCTCATATCCGTCGTCAAAACCTGGCTTCCAGTCCACCCGTTTTCCGTCGCCAACTGGGTCTTACCAAGATAAAGCTTGGGCGTCCGGTAAACGCCCACGACTTCTTTTCCCCACCACCCCAATTCCGTTTCTCGCGGCTTCTCAAGGGGCTCTCCCAATCGTGGTTCCAAGGATTTGTCCAAGTACGTAAGGACGGATCCGGTATCCACGCCCAACAACAATTCCTTCTTGTCCTCGAGGCGGACCGTTACGTAGATCTTCTCCCCGCGGCCAGCGTCTTTGTTGAACGATATCGCGGCCGGCAACTCCGGCCGAACGGCGTCGTCCGGATAGCACCACCGAGAGCTCGCGAACGGATCGAACGGCGGGGTCGGCGCTGGCGGCGGGTGTTTGCGCTGCGGCTTCAGACCTTGCACCTTCTGTCTCCGACGTTCCGGGCTGAAAATAGAGCCGCTTGCGCTCCAGGTCCACGCACACGACGGGTTTGGAACCAAAGAATGCGGTTCCCACTACTCCGTCGACGCCGGCTTCTTTCAACGCGGGCGCATCGGCGCCGTATTCACCGGGACATTGGTCAGCCGATAACCGCCCGTTTCCAAAATCGAAGCGACGCCTTGGTAATTGAGGGTTCCCTTTTCTCCAAATCCGCTGGATTCGCCGGCCGCGACCATCTTGTGCGACCGGTTGAATCGTTTTGCCGCCTCTGCCCCCAAGAGAACAACGCCGGGGCATCCAATGAGATCGACAGTCATGGTGTGTTTCTGGCCCTCGATGTCCAGGGAAATCTGCAGGCCGTTATTCTTGTACACGACGGGAATCACGACGACGGGGGCGGTCTTCGGTGTCGCAACGTCGCCAGCGGTTTCAAGAGGATTATGTCCGAGATAAAGGCGGCCGTCTTTCAAGTTGACGCCAAATTTCCGAAACGGCGCCAGGAAGGGCATGCCAACGATCGCCTGTCCTTGAAACAGTCGCAGGCTGCAGAATTCCACGACTACCTCATGCCCCGACATCACGAAGGGCACGTTCGTGAACTCGGCTCCGCCAACGCGCACGGACTGCACAATTCCGCACCGCCCATGCTCCTTCCCGCCCAAGGTGCTCATCCCAACGGGTTCCGCGCCTACGCGTGCCTTGACGCTCAGGACCGTGCTAGCGGGCAAGCCGAGCGGGGTTCCCGCCCCCCAGTCCATGTACGCCAGAACGTCCTCGCCGTTGAGTTTCATCTTCAGTAAGTAGAAACGGCCGGCAACGATCTCCAGCGGCACGGAAACAGGCTTTCTCAGACTCGGCCTCGTCGGGGCCCACGAAACAAGGGATTTCGCCGGGTTGATGCTCTTGTCAACCAACTTCTCAATCGCCTTTCGCTGCTGTTCCGAAATGGGGATGGCCTTTACCGCAAGCTGTGCCCGACAGACGCTAACGGCAACAACCCCCAGCATCATCGCGGTAATTGACGCGAATGAAAGTGGCTTTTTCACGATCTCCTCCCGTTGAAAGTATTTTACCGGTGGTTTCCCTCGAACGGAGACCTGCTCGAAACGTCCTGCCGCAGCCCGGCGCGCTCTGCATAAGGGGCCGCATACCATGACTATTGCCGCTCGGCTGTTTTTCCCGAAAGATTGTCCTGGATTCTCCGCAACGGCTATCCATTCATGGCTGCAGCTGCAGACACGTTCCCGAGAAGATGCACCGCCACGCCGGGCCATACCGAGGCGTTTCGATAGGCCAGAAAACCGAGCGACGCGCCGCCAACAAAATGCATGACAAAGGGAATCAGCCGGATCGTGCGGGGTTGGAACAAATCGAAATGCGCGAGCGAGAAGGGCAAAGATTGAATCAAGATGACCAACACGATTCCACGCCATGATGTTACACCACGGATTAGGATCAGGTCGTGCAGAGAGCCCTGGAGGCATCCCCGGAAGATGACCTCCTCGAAAACTGGCGCAAGAATGACCGCCAGGAACAGCGCCAGGCTGATCTCGGGCGTCTTCCAGCCTCCGCCGACCAGCGGGTTAATGACATTTGGCAGCAGCCATAGGGCGGCGATCGCCAGGAACCACAGCAAGCTGAACTTCTCCCACGAAAACCCCAACCAGCGATAGGGGTTGCCGGACGCACGAGTGAGCAGGGAACCAATCGCGAGAATGGACAGGGCAAACAGAGTGACGAGGACGTAGTTTGCCACCCTGTATGCCGTCTCATGCGCCCGCGGGTCATGGATCAGGCCCGTGAGAAATCGCGCGACACCGTACCTTCCAAGCGTCACGAGCAGGATCAGTAGAATCGTCTGGCCAAGCAATATGGCTCTTGCTTTCATGGTTCCATTGTATCCTGCGAAGGGCGGAAGGGCAGGCAACGGTTCTCGCCGAGGGCCGGCAACAGACGGCCCCCGGCGAGAGCGGGTCGAGCCCCAGCCAGGGGCCGGTGATCCGACAAGCTCACTTGCTGTGACTCGCCTTAATCGCCTTGACCTCATTCTCAAGACGATCGAGCCGCTCCACGATCTTGTCGAGCTTTGCGTCAATGTCATCCGACTTCTCGGCCGCAGTCTTCGCTTGAAGGCCCTTAGACCCCAGTGATTGCAGGATGTCCACCAGGGCCTTTTGGACGTCGTCGGGCAATTTGGTTCCATTCTTTTGGGCGACGTTGCCGAGAAGCAATTGCCCGTCCGCGAGTAGGCGGGAAAGATCCAAATCGAATTCCTGGACCTTTCCGTTTCTGAACACCATGACCTTCGTCTTGCCCAGAATGGAATGCTGCGAGGGGGTCTTGGAGCCCTCACTCCCTTGTTTTCTTGCCTCGGTGAGCGCGTTATGCAATATTTCCTGAATTTCCTTTGGCAACCTATCCCGGACTTCCTTCGGCAACTTATCGAGGATTTCCTTCGGCAGGAGGTCTGCCACGGCCTTTGGGGTATCGCTGGGGGCCTTCGGGGCGTCGTTGAGTGACTTGGCGTCGTTCTTCTGGGGAACGGTGCCGAGAAACAATTGCCCATACGAAAGTAACCGGGAAAGGTCCAGATCATACTCTTGAAGCTTTCCGTCCTTGAGCACCATGACGTTCGCTTTGCCCAGAACGCAACGCCGTGTGGAAGTCTTTGGGCCCTCGTTCCCTCGTTTTCCCGTCTGGGCGGGCGCTTTCTGCAACAACGCCTGGATTTCCTTTGGCAACTTTTCCAGGACTTCCCTGGGAATGTCGCCGCTAAATTCCTTGACTTCAACCTTTCCATCCGGCCCAATCTGGACTACATTGCCGACCCCATTCACCTCCACTCGGAGTTCAGCAATTGGCCTCGATTCCGGTTTCGGCCTGGCATCATCGCCGCCCGCCGCCGCGAACCGCGAGCACGACAGGGTGGCGATCAACGCCACCAATACACAAAACTTCTTCACGGGATTCTCCTTTCATCAGGAATGAACCATAACCGCGGCATGGCGCCGTGGCCAGAAAACTCGTCACCGGCGACCTACCGGTTCACATAATGAAACGTCGTTCGTTTGGTCGGAATTGCCCATCGCGTCCCGCTCCCGGTATTGATGATGTACAAGACCGGTTGTTCTTCCACCTGAGACGGGCCGTTCCTGAGCACCGCCTCCACCGTTTCGGGACCGAGCGATTCACTTTGCCGCGGGCCCACAAGATCACGCAGTGCGGCGTCCGTTGGCGATTTAGCACGGGAGCCACGCTGCAACCACGTGGCCCCCGGAGCGCTGTTCTCGTCGATTGCGGCGGTGGGTGCAGAGCCGCCCTCCCGCGCCGTAGCAAGCGTCGTTCCCACCGATGGCAGGCTGCGACCGTTCGGCGGACTGGCCAACCTCGTGGCCATGCTTCCCAAAAAGAGCCCGGCGACCATTGCTCCCAAGGCAAGAACTCCCGCCGAACGCCAGCGGACGCGGCCTTGTATCTCTTCTCTCGCACGAGGCGCGGGAGTCGCATCCATCGCGCCGAACTCGCCCAACACGGCCACCACGCGACGATGTTCGACAACCGCAAGGACCGCTTCCCGCCACAACGTCGGCTCGATCTCACACTGTGCAAGGAAGGTGGACTCTTCCTGCACGTTCATTTCTCCGCTGGAAAAACGCAAGACGGCCGTTTCGTCCATTCGGTTCATGACACTTCATCTCCGTTGATTCCTTGAGCCTCGAGGCGGCGGCGAAGCCGCTTTCTGGCCTCGCACACCCGGTACTCCGCAGCGCGCCCGGAAACTCCCAATCGCGAGCCAATTTCCTGATAAGACATTCCGTCGACGTATTTCCAGATTAAGACTTGGCGCATCTTTGGGTCCAACGCCCGCAACTCCCCACGGACAGTCTCGCCTTGTTCCTCTTGAAGCAACCAAAAGATCGGGTCGGGCGGATTGTCGTCTCGCAGTTCCCTCGCGGCGCGAAAGCCGCTGAGCTTGCGTTGTTGACGCGCTCGGTTTCGGACTGCCAGAGCGCACTGGCGAACCACGATCTTGCACAACCACGGCTCGATCTCGTCGGGAGCCGCGGGATGCCTGTGGGAACGCGCAATGGCGAGCCCCACTTCCTGAACAATGTCGTCAACCAGGTCCGCCGCCCCCGTGCGGGCAACGACCACACGCTGGATCCAGTCCCGGCTGTCCTGCAAAACGGCGGACCACTGGACCGGCATCCGCGCGTTGACATCGTTGGTCTGGTCGTTGGTCGCGTTCACCCGTCATCGCCCGGATAGATGCGGCTAAGTGGGCAGTCATCGCTTCGAGTTTCCGATGAACGGCCGGTATACCATACTATTGCCGCCGGGCCGTCTTTCCCCAACGATTATCTCGGATTTTTCCACTAGGGAAAAAAAGGGGCGAAGAATCGAGGGGTCGCCCATAACCGCCGCTGAGTCAAGGCCCGGATGTTTGGATTTTCCTGAAACAATAACAACACCGGAACGGAGAGAGGCTAGCCGGGGGGCCAGGGGGCGGCAATGAGCACCCCTGGTCGGCGAATGGATTCGCCGAAAAGTTCCGGCATGGATGCCTGCGTCTCGCGGTTTGTTCCGTTGTTTTTCCAAGTTGCGCACTCGTAGTCACCCATTCGTGCCGGCCAGGCTCGCGCCCGTCGCACAGGATATTGTTTACCGGCCGGAGTGCCCAATCAGGAGCGCAGTGCAGACTTGCGTTTCACGAGACCCCTTTGCGGGCCAGCGGCGGTTATGGGCGACCCCTTTACTTTACCAGGCGGGCGCGTCAGGAGGGCTCCTTCGCTTTGGCATCCTTGTCCTTCGCTTCGGCGCCCTTCTCCCAGAGCGCCTTGTACGATTCGGGTTTGATGCCGCGGTCATAAAGCTCGACGGCGGCGAGCGTGCGGACGGTGTCGTCCATGTCTTCCGTATCGGCGACGCACTTCCTCCAATAGCCGATCGCCTCCTTGTCCTTGCCGTGCAGGCTGAGATAGCGGCCGAGAACGTAGTTGTAGATCATCGCCAGGTTGTTGTGCCTTCCGGGCGGGGCGTCGAGACTTTTTGCGAGCGCTTCGCACGCCCGGTCCGCCGCGGCCAGGTCCAGTTCTCCCTTTCCTCCCTTGGCCAGGTCGTCGGCGATCATTCTTGTCAGCCCGGTGATCCCGTCGAATGCCTGTTGCGTGTCCGGCCAGGTGGCTTTGAGCTTGATCGCCAGCAGCGTTTTGAGCATTCCGTCCCGTGCCTTGGCGTCTTTCAACTCGTCCTGGAGCAGGACCAGGCGCAGCCCGAACGTATAACGGTGGAAGCGGCGGTAGGCCTCGCCCATGAATTTCGCGGCTTCCTTGGGGTTCTTTTCGAGGATATGGAAGACGGCCACTTTCTCCGGGTCGCGCTGGGGATAATCCCAGGAGGCGATTTCCGCCTTGCTCGCCGTGCGGGCGGCGTCCACGTCGCCGTGCCCCGTCCGGCGGCAGAAGAAGTACGGGCCCAAGCTCCCGCGGGAATAGTCCCCCGTGGCCCTCCTCCTCATCTCCTCGGCCTCTTTCCAATGCCGGGTTCCCTCGAGAATCTCCGCCGTCAGGTTCAATCCCCAGACCGAACCCGTCGCGCCGGCCCCTTCCGCGTAAATCATCGCCTTGTCCCAATCCTTTTGGCTCATGAAGTAACGGGCGAGGTGCTCGCAGACCTGTCCGTGGACGAGCGCGTAGTCGGCGTAGTTGAGGGCTTCCTCCAGCGTGCTCACCCACTGCTCCTTCTTCCCCTGATACCAGTAGGCCGTGCCCAGCAATTGCGCCGCATCGAGGTCGGGGTTGGCATCCAGCGCCGCCTTCGCCCACTTCGTCACCTCCCTCCAGTTCTGGTTGTTGCGGGCGTAATAGTCGGCAAGCGACCGGCACAGCCGTGGATGGCCCTCGGCCGCCTTCTCCCACTCCGGAAGAAACTTTCGGAACTTGTCGGCAAACCAGTCGATGGCGATCGCTTTGCCATAGGGACAGTCGGGACTGACGACGAGCAACCGTTCCGTGGAGCGCGTAAACACGCACTGCGGGTTTGTCCCATCGTCTTCCAACCGCAACTCGTGCGATATGTCGTTTGCCGTCAGGTCAATGCGGGTGTTCACCAACTGCATGAACCTTTCGTCCTCGTCGGGGCGGGTGATGCGATAACCCGTGTCGCAGATGTTGAATTCCTGCACTTCCAGGCCGTCCTGGGGGACCGTCCGCAGTCTGTCCCATGCCGCGTGCCGGACGCGGTGATCGTTGGTGAAGGTCTCGATGAAATCCGCGTAAGGATGGCCGGCCACCAGCGGCGCCGAGAGCGTCTTGAGCTGACTGGGGAGCATGCCGAGAATGTTCATCTCGAAATCGGCCCGCCGCCAAACTTGCACAAACGACAGTTCCCGGATCATCAGTCCCAGGGCGGCCCAAGAGGGCTCGCCGCCGTCCGCCGAGGCATGCCCGGCTTGCCCCTCTTCCCGCCTGCCGCCGGCTGCGGTTTGCCGCTCTCCAGCAGCGCCCGCGTCACCGCCGCCCGCGTTTGGAATTCCTCGCCCATGTCCGCTGCCAGCGCGTCGGGCGCGATGTCCCCGACAATCTTGGCCACCGGCTCGGGCAGGCCCGGCATGGCCGCCAGCCGCCGGTAGAGCGTCCGCCCGACGGTCTGGAACCACTCGGTAGTCGCGCGGTGCCCCGTGCCCACGCCTCGATAGGCGCACACCCCCTCTTGGACGCGGTAACATTCCGGCATTTTGGGCAGAATCGCCAAGGCCGTCGCCACTTTCATCGTCCGCTCGCCGCTCATCTCCACCGCCAGGAACCGCAGCAGGTGGGCCAACTGCGACAGCCGGGCGTCGGCCGGTTCGGCGCTCGAGGCGTTTCGAGTCGAAGCGGCAGAGGGCGTCGATCAGATCGACCCAACCCGGCCGCACTCCGCGATTGTCTTCATTCGCTTCTTTCCACGCCTTCTCCGCGGCCGCCAGGTCTTCCATCGCCGGCAGGTGCAGTCCCGTCAGGGCGAGCGCATAAGCCCGATGCCAGAGCGCCTCGGGGGATTGGGCGTTCCGGGCCACCATCCGCTGGGCGTAGAGCAGCGCCCGCGCCTTGAACACCTTGTGCTCTGGGTGCCAATGGAACTCGGTCAACACGCCCAGGTTGGCGTAGCCGCGCACCAGCGCCCCCAGCCGGGCGGGCGATTCCCCGTCCGTCCGCAAAAGCTCGTGCAGCCGCCGCACGGCGATGAACTGGGACGTGAACACCATTTCCGCCAGATTCTTTTCGATCTCCTCGGGAACGCCCCGCCCGTCGTGCAACTCGTTGGCCTTTCCCTGAAAACCGCACTTCTCAAGCGCCTCGACGTAGGCCGTCCGCGAGAGCAGTTCCGCGTCGACGAGCCATTGGCGGTGATCGATCATCTCCGTGGGCTCAGAGCCGAGAAGCGCCTTGTAGGAAATCGCGCCGATCTTTGGAACGTGCTTCAACAGCGTGTTCTTGGCAGGATAGAACCCCCGCCGGACCTCCAGCGCCGGCGGATTCCCGGACATCACCACCTCGAACGGCTCGTTGTCCCCCGCGGCCGGCATCCAATCGCCGAGCCAGGCGTCGCGGGTGATCAAGCCGAGTTGATCGCGGGCGGCCACCAGCAACGCCTGCCGCTGAACCTCGCGGAGCAACGGCCCGCGATAGCAACTATACTTGTCCTTGCCATACGGAACGTCGAATACGGCCGACCGCTGCAAGTAGACCACGCCCTGCGGCCGGGCAGCCGGACCGTCGGCCGTCGCACGGGCCGCTACGACAAAAACGGATGCCGACGCCACGGCGACGAGAGACAGTGCCGATCGCATTTTGCGGTTCCCCCGGTAAACAGTAGCCGATCGAAGGGCGAGTCCGGGCCAATTGCCGGCCTCATAACCCGGCTGAGCCTACCACAAACGCGATATTCCTGCTATAGTCTCCAAGAAGCAGAGGTTTCACGGTACTGGCGGGGCACCTTGACATACGGCGGTCCTACGATGCGCAACCGCTCGCCGCTGGAAGACGCCGGGACGATGGGCATGTGCCTGCTCCTGGCGGCGCTGGGCATGCTCTTCGGCGCGAGCGTGGTGGGCTACCTGGCCATCCGCGCCGCGCACCAGCCCTGGCCGCCGCCGGGCTTCCCCGTCTTGCCCCGCAGCCTCTGGCTGAGCACGCTGGCGATCGTGCTGTGCAGCGTCACGGTGCAGCGGGCGGTCCGCGCGGTGCGTTGCGGCGATCTCGCCGCCCTGCGCCGCAACCTGGCCCTCACGCTGGCCCTGGGCGTCGCCTTTCTCGCGCTCCAGACGTTCGCCTGGTATCAGGTCGTCCGGCAGATCCATGAGCCGGCCGAGAATCTCGGGCCGTACCTGAAGCTATTCTACGTGCTGACCGGTCTGCACGCCGCACACGTGCTGGCCGGGCTCTTTGCGCTGGCCGTAGTGACCCGCCGCGCCTGGGGCGGCGAAAAAGGGGACAGGTCCAATTTGCCGGAACGGCCCGAAGGGTGCTTCGCACAAATTGGACCTGACCCCTTTTTCGCTGGCGTCCGCTACTCGGCCATCTACTGGCACTTCCTCGACGCGGTTTGGTGCGTCCTATTCGCTGTGGTGTATCTCTTTTGAGCGCCGGGGACGCATTGCTGATTGTGGCTGTTTGTGTAATCCGCGCCCCAAGATAACGTCCCGAGAATTCAAAATCCATCCTAATCTACCACAACCGGTGTTGTGTCCCCGGAACAGGGAACAGGAACAGGCCCCCGGAACGGGCCCAGTCTTAGGGTTTTCAGTCGCACGGTGCGTCTCAGGTTGCCGTACAGATCACGAGGCATTGCTTCCGGGGGGGGCAAATACGCCGAGATTCGCGCCAAATTGTGCATCCACGGGGGTTGCAATCTCTCTAGTTGCATGGGAAATTGATGTTGGTTTTCGTGGTCTTCTTACAGCGATCCTCATTTTCTTTCCGCCGAGGTTTTCGTCAGTGGTAATTCCCTGCCGTGTTGGTTTTCCACTCCACGGTGGCAACTCGCCAGGATTTTCAAGAAAGGTGTGAGATGAGACGGCAGATAGTAGCGGCGGCGGTTGCGGTACTGTTGTCGTTTGCTGCACGCAGTACATGGGGTGGTGTGCAATACACCGTGACTGACTTAGGTGCACCTGTCGGCGGTTCGGAGAGTGTGCCATACGCCATAAATGCCAGCGGGCAGGTGGTGGGGGCTTCCTGGGTGAACCAACTCGACAACTACCACGCCTTCATCTACAATGGAACGATGGCGGACTTGGGTGTGCCTTCCGGCTTCTCTGCGAGTGAGGCACTTGGCATAAATGCCAGTGGGCAGGTGGTGGTGAACGCTCAAGTAGACTTCGGCGGCGAGCCCAACGCCTTCCTATACGGTAATGGAACAATGACTGGGTTGGGTACGTTCGGCGGCCCGTACAATTCAGCACAGGGCATCAATGCCAGTGGGCAGGTGGTGGGGTGGGCCGACGCAAGTAACGGCTACCAGCACGCCTTCCTCTATAGCAGTGGTATTGGGATGACTGACTTGAATACACTTCTCGGCGGTTCGTCGAGTCAGGCGACCGGTATAAATGCTAACGGGCAGGTGGTAGGCCAAGTCTCCTCCACAAGCGGCAACCACGCCTTCCTCTACAGTACAGTAGGCGGGACGGTGACCGACTTGGGTGCGGGTTTGGCATACGGCATAAATGACAATGGGCAGGTGGTGGGCCAAAACGGCTCCAACCACGCCTTCCTCTACAATAGCGGGACGATGACTGACTTGGGTGCGGGTTTGGCATACGGCATAAATGCCAGTGGGCAGGTGGTGGGCCAAAATGGTACAGGAGCCTTCCTTTACAGTGATGGTAAGATGGCTGACTTGAACACCCTGATTGCCACATCCTCGGGCTGGACACTGGAAAGTGCAACCGCCATCAACGACGACGGGTGGATTGTGGGCAAGGGCGTCAATCCCAGTAGGCAACAGGACGCTTTTCTCCTGACGCCCACCCCGGAACCCTCCACGCTCCTCCTTCTCGGCGTCGGTGCCATCATTCTGCTCGCCTACGCTTGGCGAAGGCGGTGAGCTTAGTCCTGGTTTACCGTTATCCGGGCTTATCCGTGCGGGCTTATTCGTGGACACATTACGAGTTATGGCGCTTTACGTAGTTTTGGTGGCCGGCCGCCTTTTTGTAGTGTCAAGGCGCGACCGACGATAGCCTCCAAGCGTTCAAGAAACGTCGGGCTTCCGAGGGGCCGTCCGGTGGAACTGAACTATTCCGGGGACGCAATACTAGTTACGAGGCTTTCCAGGCTTTCAGGCTTTCAGGCTTTCAGGCTTTCCAGGCTTTCCAGGCTTTCCAGGCTTTCCGGGGACACAATACTAGTTATGGCAATATGCGTAGTTTTCTTCGGCGACCGCCTTTCTGCGGTGTCAAGACGCGACCGACGATAGCCTCCAAGCGTTCAAGAAACGTCGGGCTTCCAAGGGACCGGCCGGTACGCCCGCGTTCACGCAAATCCCGGAGTTCCTCTTCGCGTATCGCACTATTCAAGAATGCCTTCCAATTGCCGACCATCGCCAACAGCGGAGCGACCCTGACCAGGCGGTCATCGCGTTGCGTTACGTGATGGGGCAAACCGGGAATGGCCAGCCGCGCCAATGTTGCGATGCCAGGAGCTTATCGAATCTCCCCCCATATTGTCAATACTCGTATTGTGTCCCCGTGGGCGGTCGGCCACCAGCAGCGCCAACAGCAGCGGCAGATAGACGATGCCCGCCCAGAACATCCGCCGGGCGTTCCGTTGGGTCTTGGCCGCGCGGAATTGCAGGGCCAGCAGGAACAGCCCCATGCCCATCAGCAGCGACGCGGCGGCGAACAGACAGCCCGCCAGCCCGCAAAAGGTCGCCGCCAGCCCCAACGGCATGAGCGCCAGCCAATACAGGATTATCGTCAGGCTGGTCAGCCGGCCGCTGGGGTCGACCGCCGGCAACATGCGGTAGCCGGCCCGGACGTAGTCGGCGCGATGGAGCCAAACCAGCGACAAGGCGTGGGGGACTTGCCAGAGGAAGAGGATGCCGCCCAACAGGGCCGCGTCGAGTGACAGGCGGCCGGAGGCCGCCGAGCAACCCATCACCGGCGGCAAGGCCCCGCAAATCGACCCGACGAGCGTACACAGCGACGTGCGGGATTTGAGTGGCGTATAGACCAGCACATAGATCAGCACGTTGAGCAAGCCCAGCAGGGCCGTCAGCGGGTTGACCAATTCGTTGAGGATTCCCAGGCCGGCCGCGATGGCAGTCATGGCGAAGAGGAAGGCGTGCCGGCGGGAGATCGCGCCGGCCGGCAAGGGGCGGCGCCGCGTCCGCGGCATCGTTGCATC
Organism: uncultured Planctomycetaceae bacterium; assembly: GCA_963754135.1. Taxonomy (GTDB): domain Bacteria; phylum Planctomycetota; class Planctomycetia; order Pirellulales; family Thermoguttaceae; genus JAJFUI01. Next base: position 99,435 of record CAVWEY010000005.1, on the reverse strand, counting down.
GCGGCCGATCTCCAGCAGTTGATTGAGCGCCGAGGCCCCGACCGCCGCCAGTCCCGTGCCCGACAGCGTCAGCACCAGTCCCGTCCAGCGGACCGGCCCGGCGGAAGCGAGCACGTAGCCGACGGCGGTGGTCAGCAGGATCATGGCCGTCAGCCGGACCTTGGCAAGCTGGAGGAATTGCCTGCAAACCATCGCCATCGCCCCACAATCCGGGAGGATCGATCCGTGTACTATTGTAGTCGTCGGGTGGCACGCCCTGAAAGGGCGTGGTGGATCACTAAGTTCAACGTTAACGCCTGCCCTGCCACGCCCTTTCAGGGCGTGCCACCCAATTGACGAAGTGTACCCCGCAAGCCCTTGCAAGCCCTTACAGTGATTTACGTCGCCTGTCCTCGCCAGCGGACGAACGCTTCCAGGGCGTAGTATTCCGGCAATCCGATGCTGTTGTAGAGGTCGGCCGTGTGACGGTTGCGGTCCTCGGCCCGCTCCCAGAACTCGCGGGGATCGTCCGGGCCAGGGAACAGGGCCGTGTCCTTCTGCGATTGGTGGCGGAAGATGGCCGTCCGTTTGCGCTTGATGTCCTCGGGACTCAAGGGGACGGCGAGGTCGATCTGCCAGAGCGGCCATTCCTGCCAGGCCCCGCGATACAAGAGCACCTCGGGGGCGGGAAAAGGGGACAGGTCCAATTTGTGCGCAGCACCCTCCGGGCCGTCCCGGCAAATTGGACCAGTCCCCTTTCCCGCGCCATCTCGCCGATCGCCCGGAACACCGCCTGGCGCAGAGCCGGTGCGTGCCGTGCGGGTCGGAGAGGTCGCCGGCCACGTAGACCTGCTCCGGCTGGAGCCGTTCGATCAGCTCGCGGACTCGCCGCACGTCGTCCGGGGTGATCGGCCGCTTGGCGATCGTGCCGGTCTGATAGAAGGGGAGGTCGAGGAAGTGCAGGTTCTCCTCTTTCAGGCCGCAGACGCCGGCGGCGTTTTTCGCCTCGCTCCAGCGGATGAGGGCCTTGATGCGGAGCACTTCCGGCCGGTCCGCGTCGCCGGGGCCTTTCGTGCCCAGGGCCTTCATGACGGCGGCCTCCAGGCCGGGCGATTTTTCCACGTCGATCTCGAAGCGGCGGTTGATCTCGGCCACCAGGTCGGCGACGCGGCGGGCGTTGTGGTCGAACACCGCAATGTTGCCGCTGGTCATGTAGGCCACGTGGACCTCGTGCCGGTCCTCGACCAGCCGGATCAGCGTCCCGCCCATGCTGATCACGTCGTCGTCGGGGTGGGGGCTGAAGCAGAGGACCCGCCGCGGCTGGCGGCCGCCGGGATGATACTCGATCGTCTCCATCATCCAGCAGAAGACGCGATGGGCGAGCCGGGCGGAGGGGCCGTGGTCGCGGAGGAGCTGGTGCAGGTTGTATTGGCGGAAGTCGTCGCCGTCGAGCTTCAGCAGGGCCTTGCCGGTCTGCCCGCAGAGCCACAGCACGGCCTGCTTCACCAGCGCGTCGCTCCATTGGACGCTGCCCAGCACCCAGGGCGTCGCCACGCCGGTCAGTTCGGCGGCGGCCGCCTCGTCCAGCAGCAGCGAGGCGTTGGGGTGCTCGCGGAGGAAGCTGGCCGGCACGCGGTCGGCGACCGGTCCCTCGGCCGCCTCCCGGACGATCTTCGCCTTGTGCTCGCCGAAGGCCAGGAGCATGAGCTGCCGGGCCTCGAAGATCGTGGCGATGCCCATCGTCAGGGCTTGGGCGGGCACGTTCTCCTCGTGGAAGAAGTCGCTGGCGGCGTCTTTGCGCGTGACCGGATCGAGCGTGGCCAGCCGCGTGCGGCTGTCGCGGGCGCTCAGCGGCTCGTTGAAGCCGATGTGGCCATTGCGTCCGATGCCCAGCAGCAAGATGTCGATCCCGCCGGCCTGCCGGATCGCTTCCTCGTACCGCCGGCAGTGTTCCTCGATCTGCTCCGGCGGCGTCGTGCCGTCCAGCAGATGAACGTTCCGGGGGGGGATGTTGACGTGGTCGAAAAACGTCTCGGACATCCAGCGGTGGTAGCTCTGGAGCCGCTCGGCGCCCAGCCCGTAGTATTCGTCCAAGTTGAAGGTAACGACCCGCGAGAAGTCCAGGCCCTCCTCGCGGCGCATGCGGATCAGCTCGCGGTAGATGCCGACCGGCGTGGAGCCGGTGGGCAGTCCCAGCACGGCGTCGTGGCCGAAGGCGTTCCGCTGGCGGATCGTGTTGGCGATAATCGCCGCGACGTGGCGGGAGACGTCCTCGTCCGAGTCAAACCAGTAGCAGGGGATCTTGGTGGCGGGGATACAGTGGGCGGGTTGACCCATAGGGGGCGCTGGAAAACGGTTGGCAGGTATCTTCTGGCTCCCACGCGGAGCGTGGGAACCCGTGGTGTTCGACGCTCTCGGGCGATGAGCAAGGCCAGCGACGGCGCAAACCGCCGCCGATTGCCCGCGCAGAGCGCGGCCGCGAAGCGACAAACTCTGATGATACCTCAATTTCGGCCGCCGCAAAGAGGGGCATTGGTCCGCCAACTATGACGCACCACACTACCGCGACCGGCTGCCGGCCTTTCCCGACCGGGTCCGCCGGCGGCTGTTAGCCGCCGGCTATTTTGCTGCTTATCACCTTGGCCCGGAGTCAGGTTCCGAGGAATTCGAGTTGACAGCCAAGGTTAGTGAGTGTACACTAACCTCTATAGCTAGGAAAGGGCTGGGCCATGAAGCTGGCATCGAGAATGTCCGGCGAAGAGCGGCGGACGGCCATTATTGCGGCCGCTGGGAGAGTCTTCGTCGAGCAGGGCTTTCACGGAACCACCACCCGCCAATTGGCCGAGGCGGCCGGGGTTTCGGAGGCCCTTTTGTTCAAGCACTTTCCCAGCAAGGAGGCCCTCTACCGCGCCATCCAGACGTCCTGTTTCAAGGAGGAGGGATCGAGAATCCACGAGTGGCTGCAAGCGGTGGAGCCATCCACGTCGGCCCTGGTGTTCTTGGTCCATGATTTGGTTTCGCACGTCCTGAAAGGCCAAGCCGAAGAGGGGGAGCGTTCCTTCCTCCGTCTCATGCTTCGCAGTCTGATGGACGAGGGAGAGTTTGCGCGGACGGCCATTCAGGGGGGACCCGCCCACTGGGTCTGCAAGGTCGAGGAATGCATCGAAGCGGCGAAAGCGGCCGGCGACGTGGTTGAGGGATCCACCCCGGCGAGCATCGGCGGCTGGCTTGCCCATCAACTCGTCGCCGGACTTGTGATGCACTTTTTGCCCGCCGACCCCGTTATAGACTATGGGGTTCCGCGCAAGGAACTCGTGCGGCAGGTCTCTTGGTTTTGCTTGCGCGGCATGGGTGTGAAAGAAGAGGCGATCCGCCGCTGTTACGAACCCAAGGGCGTGTACGACGTTTGAGAGACGATTGCACGGTTTGATTTTTCCGAGCAGAAAGTGAGCGATGCGATGCGATCAAGGAACAGATGGACGGTTCTTCTGTCAGGCGTGACGGCGTGTTTGCTGGCCGGCGCATTGTGGCGCAGCCGCCGAATCGCGGAAAGGCGCCGCCCGATCGGGCCGCGGCGGGCGACGCCGAAGGGGACGAACCCGAGCAAGGGCGTCCGCCGGGTCCGCCGCCCGACGGATTCGGGCCCCCGGGCGGCGACTGGCAGCCGGGCCATCCGCCCGGAGGACCGCGCGAGAACCTCGCGTCGCTGAAGAAGAGCGATCCCGAACTGTACAAAGTGATGAAAAAGGAAAGCGACCTGGACCGGCGCATCAACGCCGTGGCGAAAAAATACCGCGGGGCGTCCAAGGCCCAACAGGACAAAATCAAGAAAGAAGTGCAGAAACTGGCAGCCGAGCAGTTCGAGGTGAGCCAGCAGCGACGCAGTCTCGAACTGAAACATCGCGACAAGACCAAACAACAGATCATCGACCAGCGGGTATCGCAGGCGCTCAACCAAACGGACGGGGGCCGTGAGGGCGGAGGCCGCCGCGGGCCGCGCGGCCCAATGGGGCCCGGCGGAGAGGACGGGCCGCCGATGGGACCGCCGGGAGGCGACCGGCCGCCGCCGAATTAGCGGTTCATCTCGCGTCCATGACGTGATTCCGGAGGCAATTCGATGAGAACGGTGTTTGTCACTCTGGTCTTGGCCGGCGCCGCGGCGGGAGGCGCGGCGTATTACGCCAAGCACGTGGCCGCGGAGTCGCCGACGGTCTACCGAGTGGCGACGCTCAAGCGGGGCGACCTGTCCGCGACAATCAGCGCCACCGGGACGTTGGAACCGGAGGAACTGGTCGACGTCGGTGCGCAGGTCGCCGGCTTGATTGTGGAATTCGGCCCCGACCCGCGCACGCCGACCAAGTTGATCGACTACGGCTCGACTGTCGAGAAGGACGCCGTGTTGGCAAAGATTGATCCGACTCCCTACGAAGCGGCGCTCGAACAGGCGGAAGCGACGCTCGAACGCTCGGACGCCGACCTGTTGCAGCTCGAGGCGAAATGCGAGCAGGCCCAGCAGGAATGGAAGCGGGCCGAGGTCCTGCTTCCGAAAAAGGCGATCGCCGACACCGACTACGACACGGCCAAGGCCAACTACAAGTCGGCCGTGGCGAACCTGGCGGTTGGAAAGGCGACCATCCGGCAGAACAAGGCCGCGCTGAGGATGGCGAAAGTCAATCTCGGCTATACGACGATCAAATCGCCGGTCCGGGGCGTGATTCTCGACCGCCGCGTCAACGTCGGTCAGACCGTGGTCGCCAGCTTGAATGCCCCGAGCCTGTTCCTCATCGCCAAGGACCTTCGGCGGATGCAGGTCTGGGCCTCGGTCAACGAGGCCGACATCGGCCAGATCCACGTGGACATGCCGGTCAATTTCACGGTCGCCGCCTTTCCCAACGAAACGTTCCGCGGCAAGGTGACCCAAATTCGGATGAACATTACGATGACCTCGACCGTCGTTACGTACACGGTGGTCGTGACGACCGATAATTCGAGCGGCAAGCTGCTGCCCTATCTGACCGCGGACGCCCGGTTCGAGGTCGACCACCGCTCCGGCGTGCTGGTGGCGCCGAACGCGGCGTTGCGGTGGAAGCCCCAGACATCGCAAATCGACCCGGCGGCGCGCAAGGCCGCCGCGTCGTCCGCCGGGCCGCCAGGGGCCGAAGACCGCGGCCGGCTTTGGGTCGCGACGGGAGCCGGCTTCGTCCGGCCGTTGGAGGCCGTCGTGGGCGTCACCGACGGAACCATGACCGAGGTCAGCGGCGCCGGCGTCGGGCAAGGCATGCAAGTGATCGTGGGAGACGAGGATAAGGAGGAGCAAGAGGGCGAGGAACGCGTGGAGACCACCGGCGGCGAAGGGAAGACGAGCAGTCCGTTCTTGCCGACCCCGCCCAAGGGCAGCCGCCCCCCGCCGCAGATGTGAACGGCCAATCGAGGGTCTCGCGTGGTCCTGGGGGTGTTGGACCGCGGGCGTCCGAGCGTCTTGCCCGCGCAGCCCATGCGGCCAAGGCGGCCGCGCTTCCAGGATCACGCGAGTCCTTTTGCAGGAGCCGCCGATGGAATTGATCCGGCTTGAAGACGTCCACAAGACCTACTATCTGGGCGAAGTGGAAGTCCCGGTGCTGCGGGGCGTTTCGCTCTCCATCCGTCGGGGCGAGATGGTGGCGCTGATGGGCGCCTCGGGCTCGGGCAAGACCACGTTGATGAACATCTTGGGCTGCTTGGATCACGCCACTTCGGGCCAGTATTGGCTCGACGGCCGGGAGATGAGCGGACTGAAGCCGAACGAGCGCGCCTGGCGCGATCGGAGAAGATCGGCTTCGTCTTCCAGAACTTCAACCTCCTGGCGCGGACCACGGCGGTGCAAAACGTTGTGATGCCGTTGGACTACAGTCCGCGATGGCGATCCTCCGTGGAAGCCCGCCGCTTGGCCCGGACCTTGCTGGAGCGGGTTGGATTGGCCGACCGGGCCCATCACGAGCCGTCGCAGATGTCCGGGGGGCAGCAGCAACGGGTGGCGATTGGCCGCGCGTTGGTCAACCGGCCCGCCTTGGTCCTGGCCGACGAGCCGACGGGCAACCTCGATTCGCACACCAGCGTCGACATTCTGCGGATGTTCCAGAAACTCAACGCCGAGGGGATCACCGTCGTCCTGGTGACGCACGATCCGCAGGTGGCGGCGTTCGCCCATCGCACCATCCGCATCGTGGATGGGACGATCGAGGGCGAGGACGTCTCCCCTCTCCCTTTGGGAGAGGGGACTCATAATGGGCCGTCGCCGCAGCCTGCGTCCAGCGACCCGTTCTTCGAGTACTACGGCGAACCGTCGGCGGAGCCGCGGCGTGCGGCCCGGCCGTCGTTGCTGCCGGCCACCTGGCGGACCGCGCTGGGGGCCCTGCGGCGGAACAAGATGCGGTCGGGCTTGTCGGCCCTGGGCGTCATCATCGCCGTGGCCGCGGTCATCGCCATGACGGAGATCGGCCAGGGATCGAAGGCGGCCTTGCGGAAAGACATTGCCGGCATGGGCGCGAACACGTTGATGATTTTTTCCGGGTCGGCCTCGACGGGCGGCGTCAGCCAGGGGGCCGGCAGCATGATGACGCTGACGCCCCAGGACGCCGAGGAGATTGCCCGGCAGTGCCCCGCCGTCCGCGGCGTCGCCCCCACGGTCCGCGCCCGGGCGCAGATCGTCTATCGGAACCAGAACTGCGTGCCCGAGCAAATCACGGGCACCACGCCCGCGTTCCTGATCGTGCGCGATTGGCAAAACATGGCGAAAGGCGAGATGTTCAGCGAGCGCGACGTCCGCAACTGCGCCAAGGTGTGCGTGATCGGCAACACGATCGAGCAAGAACTGTTCCAGGGCGCCGCTCCGATCGGCAAGGATATCCGCGTCAACAACGTCACGTTCCGCGTCGTCGGCGTGCTGGGCCGCAAGGGGGCGAACATGATGGGGATGGATCAGGACAACATTCTGCTGGCCCCTTGGACCACGATTAAGTACCGCGTCAGCGGCACCGCGTTGGCCAACACCAACCAGAGCGCCAGCGCCTCCGGTTCCACCTCGGCGGCCAGCGATGCGGTCAACACGCTGAGCGGTTTGTACCCGACCCCAACTTCGCTCTACCCCTCCCGCTCGTCCACCCAGACCGCCGACACGCCTCAGCCGGTCCGCTTCGCCAACGTCGACCAGATCATCGTCAAGGCGGTTTCCGAGACCAAAATCAAGCGGGCGATCAGCGAGATGAAGGAACTTCTGCGCCAGCGCCACCGCATCCGCCCGGGCCAGGACGAAGACTTCAACATCCACGACATGACCGAGATGGCGAAGATGATGACCTCGATGACCAACTCGATGAGCACCTTGCTGCTGGCCGTGGCGATGATCTCGCTGGTGGTCGGGGGCGTGGGCATCATGAACATCATGCTGGTTTCCGTCACCGAGCGGACCCGTGAGATCGGCCTCCGCATGGCCGTTGGCGCCCGAAGCCATCACATCCTCCGCCAGTTCCTCGTCGAGGCGGTCGTGCTGTGCCTCGTTGGCGGGGCCATCGGGATTCTGCTGGGGCGGGGCACGTCGGTCCTGGTGAGGTGGAAGATCCACTGGCCCACGGAGGCGTCGCTGACGATGATTGTCGCCGCGGTGGCGGTTTCCGCCGGCGTGGGCGTGGTGTTCGGCTTCTATCCCGCCTGGAAGGCCTCGCGGCTGGACCCGATCGAGGCCCTGCGGTACGAATGAGCGGCGGGGCGGCAATTGGGTACGAATGAGCGGCGGGGCGGCAATTGCGGTCCGGCCGTCTCGGCTGCACCACGAAGCACAGATCGTTACTCCGCCGCCGGATGATGCTCCGGCGAAGGGAAGGGAGCGGGGCCGACCGGAGCCGCGACCGGTGGCGGGGCTGCGGTTTCGGACCGATACGGCTCGACCCGGTTCCGCCCGGACTGCTTGCGAGTTCCGGGCGAGTTCCGGGGACATAATACCGAACTATTGACAAGAAGTGAGGAAATTGCTAATCTCCGGTCATGCGGTCATGGCAAGATTGGCACGGTTGGTTATTCCTGGTTTGCCCCACCACGTTACGCAACGCGGCAACCGCCGACAGCAGACGTTTTTCAACGATGGGGACTACGCAGCGTACTTGGAGTGATGGCCGAGTGGTGCCGCGGGGAGGGGGTCGAGATTTGGGGCTATTGCCTGATGCCCAATCACGTCCACCTGATCGCGGTGCCCAAGACCGAAGACGGCCTACGGCGGGCCATTGGCAAAGCGCACCGGCGCTACACGCGGCGAATCAATTTCCGCGAACAATGGCGCGGCTACTTGTGGCAAGGGCGGTTCGCTTCGTTCGTCATGGACGAGCCGTACCTGTTAGCGGCGGCGCGCTACGTGGAGTTGAATCCCGTTCGAGCGAAACTGGTGGAGCGCCGCGCCAGTGGCCGTGGAGCAGTGCCAAGGCGCACCTCTCGGGCCGGGACGACCGGCTGGTCAAAGTCGCGCCTCTCTTGGCGATGGTGAGCGATTGGAAAGCCTTCTTGAGGAGTGCGATGCCGGAGGAAGAGCTTCGGGATTTGCGATCGCACGGGCGTACGGGCCGGCCGCTAGGCAGTTCGGCGTTTTTGGATCGTTTGGAGCGCCTTGCGGGCCGCGTTTTGAAACCGCAGAAACCCGGCCCAAAGCCAAAACCACGCAAGCCCCAAACAAGAAAACGGCGATAATTAGGTAACGTGTCCCCGGAACTCGATTTTTGCCGTTATTGCACGATGCGCAGCTTCGGGTTCGTAATGATGTTCTGAAAGATCTGCGTCACGTTGGCTTGGTACGTGGCCGGATTGTTCCCGCCGAGGGGGGCAGTGCCGTTGCTGTTGGCGGTGCCGGCCATGCGGGCAAGGCTGTTCAAAAAGTTGCTCGCCGAAGAATCCGTGCTTGCGTCACCCACACCCGCCGCATAGACGCTGTAGTTCTCCCCCTGCAGCATGTTGGTTTGCATCAGGGCCGCTTGCATTTGTGTCTGGTAGCTGCCCGTCATCGTCCAGTTGTTGACGGTTTGACCGGTGCTAGGATTCGTCCAGGTGCTGGGGTTCGCGTTGACGTAACTGTTGACCGTGCTGCTGGAGCTTTGCATGAGGTTGGCGCCACCGTCGGTCAGGAGGATGACGATCTTGTTAGTGTTGGTGCGTCCCGCGCTGCTGAGGTGGCTGGCTGCCAACGCCAGGCCAGCTTGGGTGTCGGTAGAGAGGGCGGTGTCGCTGCACGCCTGGAGTTGTGTGCAGGCCTGCATTACGGTGCTGTAATTGCTGGTCAACGACTGTTGGATTCTGGCGGCAGTGTCGAAAGTGATGATCGACACCCAGTCTTGTTGGTTGGGGTCGGTAATCGACTGGTTGCAACTCTGAATGACCTGGATGGCGGAGATCAGGGCGCAGCGCATGGCATGGGTGGGCATCTCATCCGGCGGAAAGTTAAACGACTGCGTGCCGACGGTCTCCGAATGCAGGGGACAGCTACAAAGGTTGCTGTTGAGCGACAAAGGGGTGTAGTCCGTGCCGTCGGGCGGCACGTCCCGGCCGTAGTACATCATAAAGGCAAGGTATGATTGATAGCCCAATGCGCCCCCCCAGTTGGACTTCGCGTAACTGATATAACTGCCCCAATAATTGACCGATGCGCTGCTCGATGTGTTTGGCGCGGGTGTGGCGTTCGGCATGTTCGGTTTAATCTGGTTTGTCATTACCCAACTAGTCGACTTACTCGTGTTGAGCGCCACGCTGGACCCCGGATACGTGCCGAAGCCAAATTCGTTGTAAACGGTCTGCATGAGGCCCGTATTGCACGTGGAACTGCCGGGGGTCGTGTCGTCGTTCATCGAGCCGGACAGGTCTACGACGAAGGCGATGTCGCGGGGATTCATGGTGGCGACGGCCGTAGCGCTCTGGTCCTGCGATGACTTGCCGAATATCCGTCCAAAAAACAGCCCGGTAGAGCCACCGTTGGCGGCGTTGGTCCGCACCGTCACCTGGACCGCGTTTCCGGGGGTAGTGGTCGGCGTGAAGGTCCGCGAACTGGTGTCCCAGGTGCCAAGCTGGACGTCGCTGGAGCTGGCGATCTGGACCGCTCGTCCCGCTACTGTGTTTTGTGAAGCGAAATACTGAGCGACGGAGAATACGGCGCTTTGCCCCTGATTGGCGACAGCCGCGCCAGCAAGGGCCGCCGAGTCGGCCGCCGCTTGGAGTTGTGTTTGGGCCATCGCCAGGTAGCCCATATCCACGGCGAAGGCGATCATTCCCAATAGAACTACACACATTACCGCAGCGAGAACCGCGATCGCGCCGCGGCGACGTTGCTTGAGTTTTGATGGCTGTTGTAACATGATGCACGTGCTCCAAAGAAGCGTTACGGATTTGTCGGGTAGCTCATGGTAATGCTCGCCGTCAGGTTCCGCGATCCCATGATGAAGGGGGGAGAGTAGGCAACCAATGAATACGGCAGCGTCGCTGTGACCGTCGCCGACTGCAAAGAGATACCGCTCAGGGTAATCGTAGTCGGCGCAGACGCCGTCACGGTTACGTTATTGATATTGCTGGTGGTAATGCCAACGTTAGCGTTTTCCAAAGAATACTGGACCAGGGCGATTGCATAGGCCGACGTGCCCCCTGTATAGGTCTGCCCGTTCAACGTCACGGTGGCCGTATTATCGCAATACGCGCGACAACCTTCGCGGACCGCGTTGACCAGCACCTGTTGGACTTGAATTGCCCGCCCGACCTCGATCATGCCCAGAATCATCCCGCAGAGCACCGGGGCCACCAAGGCAAACTCGACGGCGGCCGCCCCTTTTCGATCAGTTCGCATACCCATGACGAATCCCCGCGCGACAAGGCAATTACCATCGGAGACAACTCGGCATCCAGGGGTCCCTATTGAAATTTAGCTTGTTCTTGCCATAAGAGCCAATAAAGGCGAACAATTTGTCATTCCCAGATAGAATTGACCCCTATTCTCACCGATAGAAATGTCCCCATGCTAGGGCCTCTGAAGGAGGCCCAGAATGGTGCCGGCGTTCCGCGTTCCGGGGTGTTCCCGGTATAATGTGCCCGGAACTACTGCCGGCGGGCAATCCGCAAGCGCGACGCGGCAGGATTCCGCATCTACATCCCTAATGCCGGCTGCTGTTCCGGCGATGGGAATGGGGCGGGATCGGTGGGGGCAGCCGGCGGCGGCGGCGCGGTTTCCGTGCGATAGGGCTCGACCCGGTTCCGCCCGGACTGCTTGGCCCGATAAAGCGCCTCGTCGGCCCGCTGGATAAGGGCTTCGGGCGAGGTTGCGCCGTGGGAATCGGCCACTCCGAAGCTGCCCGTCACCTGGGCCATCTCGTTCCTCACGACGACGCAGGCCCCTTCGATCTCCCGCCGGCACCGCTCGGCCAGGTGGACCGCGCTCTCGACCGTCCCGTGGGGGACGACGACGGCGAACTCCTCGCCGCCGTAGCGGGCGGGCAGGTCGGTCTCGCGGCACTGGCCGGCGATGGCGCGGGCCGTCTCCTGGAGCACCCGGTCGCCGACCTGATGGCCGAAACGGTCGTTGACCCCCTTGAAATGATCGAGGTCGGCCATGATGAACGACATCTGCCCGCCGTGCCGTTCGATGCGGGCCCACTCCTGTTGCAGCCGTTCCATCAGTGCCCGGCGGTTCGGCAGCCCGGTGAGCGGGTCGATGTGGGCATGGTCGATCAACAGGTCCTGCAAGTGCTTGGTCCGCAGCGCGGCCCGCACCCGTGCCCGAAGCTCGAAGGCGTCGAAAGGTTTGCCCACGTAGTCCACCCCCCCCAGGTCCAAGCCTTGCACCTTGTCTTCCGGCGCGACCGAGCCGGAGAGGAAGAGGACGGGAATCATGCACAGGTCCGCGTCCGACTTGAGGATGCGGCAGACCTCGAAGCCGGACATGTCGGGCATGTCCACGTCGAGCAGGATCAGGTCGGGATGCTCGCGGCGGGCGGCCTCCAGGCCGGCAACGCCCCCGTCGGCGCAAACGACTTCAAGCTGTTCCTTCGCCAGGCGGACCTTGGCCACCTGCAAAGCGTCCGGGCTGTCGTCGATAATCAGGACTTTCATGTTAGGTTCTCCCTGCCGAAAACATGGTTTCATGCCCCTCTTGGATTGCTTGGCACAAGGCGGCCGTCGCCTCGAGCGCCTGGCCGGCGGCGGCGTGCTCCCGCACCTTGGCGGCGTCTTCGAGCGTCTTGCAGGCGTCGGTCAAGGTAGGATAGCCGTAGCAGCCGCCGGCCCCCTTCAGCCGATGCGCGTACCGTTGAAGCTCTTCGTACCGGCCGTCGGCGTGCGCCTGGCGCATGTCGCCGATCTGGGCGTCAAGCCGGGCGATGAATCCTTCCAGGATTCCCGCCACATCGGGGTCGTCGGCAAGCAGCGAGACGATGGGCATTGTCGCCGGCACACGCCGTGTGCCGGTTTCGCTGTCCGCACACGGCGTGTGCGGACTACATTGTTGCCGCACGTAAGCGGCGATCCGTCCGATCAATTGCCCCCGGTCGATCGGCTTGGCCAGGTGTTCGTTGCAGCCGGCGGCCAGGCAACGGTCGGTGTCGCTCAAGAGGACGCTGGCCGTCAAGGCCAGGATCGGCCAGCCGTAGCCGCGGTCGCGGAGCATCCGCGTCGCCTCGTAGCCGTCCAGCACCGGCATGTTCATGTCCATGAGGACAACGTCGAATGGCTCGGCCTCGGCCCTGGCGACGGCCTCCTGGCCGTTTTCGGCGGTTTCCACCGTGGCGCCGGCGGCCTGGAGGACGGTGCGGATCAACTCGCGGTTGTCGAAACCGTCTTCGGCCAGCAGGACGCGGGCGCCGGCCAGTTCCTTCGCGCCGATTACCGGCTGTTCGGCCGCCCCGGTGGGTCCGCGGTCAACTTCAGGCGGGTGTTGGAACATGGCGATATCCTTGAGGTTGCCGGTGGGGACCGTCAAGGTGAACGTGCTGCCCTGTCCCCACGTGCTGGTTGCGGTCAGCTCGCCGCCGAGCATCTCGGCGATGTGGCGTGAGATGGCCAATCCCAGTCCGGTGCCGCCGAACTTGCGGGAGATCGACGGATCCCCCTGCGTAAACGGCTGAAAGAGCTGCGCGAGGACCTCGTCGCGTATGCCGACGCCGGTATCGATCACGTCGAAGCGGAGCGCGGGCTGGTCGCCGCACCACTGCGGCAGGTAGGAAGCTACGACCCGCACGCTCCCCTGCTCCGTAAACTTCACGGCGTTGCCCACCAGGTTCACCAGCGCTTGCCGCAGGCGGGCGTCGTCGGTCAGCACCGTTTCCGGCAGATCGCCCTGGTACTCGACCGACATGGCGATTCCCCGCTGCTGGGCACGCGGCCGGACCACGCTGGCCACGTCGGCCAGCAACGCGGCCACGTCACACCGCCGCAGCTCCAACGAGAGCTTGCCGGCCTCGATCTTCGACAAGTCGAGGATGTCGTTGATCAGGTTCAACAGGTACTCGCCGTTGCGGCGGATGACGGCCAGGTAATTGTTCCGGCTGCTCTCGCCGACGCCTGGATCCATCAGCAGATCGGCGTAGCCGAGGATCGCGGTCATCGGGGTGCGGATCTCGTGGCTCATGTTGGCCAGGAAGCGGCTCTTGGCCTGTGTGGCCGCTTCCGCCGCCCCCTTCGCCTTGCGGAGTTCGCTTTCCATCTGTCTGCGGGCGGTGATGTCGCGGGTGATTCCCTGGATCCCCACCAGCTTCCCGGTTTCGTCGCACATTCCGCTGAAGGTCACATCGGTCCATACGGTCGAGCCGTCCCCGCGCAACTGTTCCAGTTCCAGGCTACCGGACTCGGGCGGGCGCCCGGCTTTGACCGCGGCGATCCATTCCTCGAATCGCTTTTGCGCCACGGCAAGCGATTCCGGCGTCAAGAAGTCGGCCATCGTGAGCCCAATGCCCTCCTCCGGTGGGCGCTTGAGCACTTGCCACGAAGAAGGGCTTACATAGGTGAACTGGCCGGAGAGGTCCATGGTCCAAATCACGTCGCTGACGTTTTCGGCGAAGAGGCGGTGGCGGCGCTCGCTCTGGCGGAGCGATTCGGCCGCCTTGTCTTCCAAAATCACCTTGGAGGCGGTTTCCGCCAAGTTCGAGAGGAAGGCGTCGTCTTCGTCCGAGATGGGGTGCTTGGCGAACATCGCCAGCACGCCGATCGGATCGCCATTGGCGTCGTGGAGTTTGTAGCCGGCGAAGGAAACCAAGCCGAGGTCTTTGGCCCACTGGTGGTTGTGGACGCGCGGATCGGTGGTAACCTCGTTGGTCAGGAACTTCTTCTCCTCGCCGCTGGCGATGTGTCCGATCTTATAGCAGCCGAAGGGGACGCGGCGGTGGCTGCCGTCGGTGTGCGTATAGCGGCCCGAGCTGGCCATCAGGTGCAGACATTGGTCGCGGTGAAGGCAGCGATGGCAGTCTTCGGTGGCCGCGGCGTGGATGCAGCCTTGGTCACAGAGGTCACCCGGACGGATCATCCACACGCGGGAGAAATCCAGCTCCAGCAACTCGACGGCGGTCTCGGTGATCTTCTTGAGCTTCTCGGCCAGCGATCCCGGCAACAGCAGGTCCTCTTGCAGCCGGTTCATCCGCTCCACCCGCCGCAGGGACCGGGATTGGCGTTCCTCGGCCTGTTTGCGTTCGGTGATATCGACGAAGGTCACCACGGCCCCGCAAATTGTCCCGTCTCGCCATTGCGGATGCGACCAGTATTCGGCGGGGAAACTCGTGCCGTGTTTTCGCCAGAGCACTTCATCGTCGGCATGAGTGTCTTCTTCTTTCTGAAATGCCTGGAAGATGCGGCACTCGTGGATGGGATAGGCTTTCCCGCCCGGATACGAGTGATGTATCTGGTCGTGCATGTTCTTCCCGAGCAATTCGTCGGGATGTTTATATCCCAAAAGGCGAAGACAGGCCGGATTACAGAAGGTGCAGCGGCCCTGAAGATCGACTCCATAGATGGCTTCCGCTGTTGAACTGAGCAGGAGTTGGAGCTTGTCCTTGCTTTCCACCAAAGCCAACTCCGCCCGCTTCCGTTCGGTAATCTCACCGGTCAACCGGCAGTTGGCGTGCGCCAACCCGGCGGCGAGCTGCGCCATCCTCGCGTTCCGGTTGGCGATCCCCGTGAGATAAGCCGCCAGCAATCCGCTGAGGAGCAAGGCGGCCGCCGTGGCAATCCACGGATACCAAGTCATTCCGGCTGTGGCGAATTGCGGCGCAGCGCTACAAGTGACAGTCCAGCGTCGGCCGGCTACTTCCCAGGTTCTGCTCAGCCGGAAGTCGCTTTCCCGTAGAGCGGATTGCCCGTCGGTCGGGGCGGTCCCAGCAGGCCGCAGCCGCGACGGATGCCAGTAGAGCAACTGTTCGGAAGAGGGGGCCGAGTCGTCGGCCAAACCGACATCGATGCCGGCTGGCGCCAGCGTCCGGAGACTCGCTTCGCCGATCTCCTTCAAGCGGAGCACTCCCACGAACAAAGCCCACCAGATGCTTGCGGCGATCCTCCACCGTATCCGTGGCGGCGTGTTGCCGGTAAACGGGAAGGAAGAGTCTCAGCCCTATCTGATCGAGCGGCTCGTTGGGCAGTAGGATCTTGGAGGTGACGGCGGCTTGGCCCGTGTCGCGCGAGCGGCGCATTGCCTCCCGGCAGGCCGGAATCGTGGCCAGGTCCGTTCCGAGGGGAATCACGTTGCTGTTGCGAGGCTCAACCCACAGGATCGGAAAGGACTCGGGGCGTTGCGGTTTGCGCACGCAAGGCGCCCACTGCACGCTCCGGATGCCGGCGCGGCCCTCCACCAGCGGGCCGATGAACACATCGAACTTGCTACGGGTGATATTCTCGTCGGCAGTGAAAAAGGACTGCACCGACCGCATTGCCAAGAGGTCGAATTCCAGCGATTTCCACAAGGTGGCGATGCGGTCCTCGCTGGCCCGCTCGAATTCGCGGCGGGCACGATCACGTTGGCTGGCGCAGATCGTCAGGAAAATCGCCGAGGAAAATATGGCCCCGGCCAGCAATACGCCAGCGGCAACGGCGTACTGCCAGGTGCGGCCGGCCGCGCGCGGAAGCTGAGAAACCGTTGTTTTCGGATTGTTGCCCATTGACGGACCTCCACGGCGTCGGAGTGCCGAAGGGGCCGGCCCCGCCGCCTGCCCCACGGCAAATACGCCTCCACTAGGCCGACATCGCGAAGACGGCCTGGGGACAATCTGCCGAAATATAGGTCGTAGAGGACTTGCCAACTATCAGGCAACCACAGACGCTCCCCGGCGGTAGACTTTTCCGCAACCCCGAGCGACACAATCGGGATAAAGTGCGGGACCGGCGCGCTTAGGCCTCGCGCCAAGATAAGGCGGTTGCACTTGTAGGACGAGTTTTCCAACTCGTCCCATCCCCTGGGACGAGTTGGAAATCTCGTCCTACAGCAAATTCAGGGCACGCGAATCTGGTACGGCCCGAAGAAGCTCCAGTCCGGCCCCCGCAGGAATACCCCCACCACGATCAGGAGGATCCAAAGCCAGAAGGCCGACTGAAACAGCAAGTAGACCAACTGGCGGCGGCGGATCGTGTAGCAGCCGCTTCCCGCCGGCTTCCGGTCCAGATACGGCAGCGCCATCAGCCCCAGCACGATCAGGCACGGCAGGGCCAGGCCGGCCAGACGGATACCTCCTCGCCACGGCCGGACGCGCGAACCACCGCCGGCCGAAGCGGTTTTGACTGCTTCGGGCATGGCCGTGAACGCCTACGCGGGTGAAACCTCGACGATTTCGTACATCTCGGGCATCATCATTAGAGCGAGCGGAATCGCGATGACCGAAAAGAACGCCACGAGCACCACGATGGCGCTGAAGCATCCGCCCACGTACACAATCTTGTATTTCCTCATCGGATTCTCCTTGCAAGGTTGGATCGAAGCAACCCGCGGCGATGGAGGTCCATGCGCCTGGGGTGATAGCACAGCGAGGACCGAACGCCAACGATTCACCGCCGCCTGGTATCTTGCCCAAAGGCCCAAAATAACTCAAATTGCCGGGTATTGGCCCTAAGCCGCAAATAGGATCAAGGGCGGCAGCCGGGTTGCCGATAAGGGCACGGTTCGCGGTTCCGGCTTCAGCAGGGGGGAGAAACCTGTTAGGAGCCAACCCATGCTGGCTCGATGTTCTCCCGCCGTGGCGTTCCCGTGGGAATGCCGTCTTGCAGCGATTATTGGTACAACCCTGCTATGGAGCGCCCGTTCTGAACGGGACCTCCGTGAAGGCCCAAACGGATATTGCCACCGCGGCCCCGTGGCAACTCCCGCCCGAAATGCAGTCGGGCAATGACGCTCCGCGTGGGCCGCAGCGCCCGCAGTATTCCGGCTGCGATGCCGACCCCTCCGGCGCCTGTGACGGCGGCGGCGATTGCGGCGGCGACTGCGACGGCGACGGCGACGGCGGCCCTTGCTGCTATCCGTGCCAGGGGTGCTTCTGGTTCCGCGGCGACTACTTGATGTGGTGGGGCAAGTCGGCCCACCTGCCGCCGCTGGCCGCCACCGATCTGGCCGGCACAAACACCCTCTTCGGCGACCAGAACGTTGACCAAGGGATCCGCTCCGGCGCCCGGCTCTCGCTGGGCGGTTGGCTGTCGGAGTGCCAGGAGTCGGGCTTCGAGGTGACGTATCTGTTCCTCGCCAGCAGCACCGCGACGTTCACCCAGACGAGCACCGACTATCCGACCCTCACCCAACCGTTCTTCAACGCTCAAACCTTCCTTCCAGACGCCCTGATCCTGGCCGAGCCCGGCGTGCAGAGCGGCTCGCTCAGCACCAGCATCAGCAACGAACTGGAATCGGTCGACGCGCTCTACCGGCAAGTCGTGTTCCGCGAGTGCGGCGAAGAGCTGGACTTGTTGATCGGCTACCGGTATGGCCAGCTCACCGAGGGGCTGGCCGTCAATTCCTTGACGTCCATTATCGACAAGCCGCCGATCGAGACCGGAACCGTCATCGCGGTCTCCGACCTGTTTAACACCCGGAACGAATTTCAAGGGGGCGAACTGGGTGTTTCCGCCAAGAGCCGCTGTGGCCGCTGGTCGCTGGATGTGCTGGGCAAGCTCGGCCTGGGCAGCACGCAATCGCGGCTGACCGTCGGCGGCACCACAACGACCACTCCTCCCGGCGGAACGCCCGTGGTCGCCCCCGGCGGCTTTCTGGCCCTGCCCACCAACTCGGGAACCTTCACACAGACGGGCTTTTCGGTCATGCCCGAACTGGGCCTGACCCTCGGCTACGACCTCACCTGCCGGCTGAAAGCCACCTGCGGCTACACGCTGCTCTACTGGAGCCGGGTCGTCCGCCCCACCGACCAGGTCGACGCCGAGTTGAATCCGAGCCAGTTCTCCTCCGGCACGCTGACGGGCTTCCCGGCACCCAGCCGCGGTTCGTCACGACGGACTATTGGGCGCAAGGGCTGACGCTCGGGCTGGAGTACCGCTTCTGAGCTAATCGAGCAGACCGCTGCCCTGCTGCCCCAGCACCGCGTCGACGGCGGCCGCCGAGAGCGACTGCGAAAGGACCTGGACCGTGGCGGCGGCCGGCTGACTATTGACCACGCCGTCGTTGGCCACAACGTTAATGGTGCGGTCCCCCGTGGTGGGCGACGCCGCCGTGTCGCTGTACGTGATCGCCGTCAGCAGATTCTGGTAGACGGCCACATCCGCCGCGCCGGTAAGCGTCAACACGCCGTCGGCGTAGCTGGAAGTGACCGGCGTGCCGGAGGCGTCGACGGCCAGTGTTTCGCTGCCCCCATCGGGCGGATTGACGATCGAAACCGTCATCGAGGCGAGCATGGAGCTGTTGGGGGCGCTGATCGTGGCGTTGGAGGCGGCGATCGCCACCGCCGAGCCGCCGGCCGTGTACGTTGTGGAATAGCCGGCGTCGGTGGCGGAGCCGGAGAGGTACACCGCCGGGGCCACGTCCAGTTGGTCGATGATCTGGGATGCGGACGGGGCGGAGGCCAGCAGGAACCGCAGGGAGATCAGGTCGGGTTGCAGTCCCAGCTCGCCGAAGTTGTACTCGCTGCCGGTTCCGCCCGCCCCAAGCGTAATCTGCGTAATTTCGAACTGGGCTTGGTCGGCCGTCCCCGTGGTCACGCCTCCAATCGTGCCGACCGTCACCTGGCCTTCCAGGTAGTTGGTCGGTTGCGTCGCTTGCACCGAGTAGGTCCCGGCGGCCAGGGTGTTGAAATGGTAGGAGCCGTCCGAGGCGCTCAAGACGGTCGCCGTCGCCACCGAACTCCCCTGGCTGAAGAGTTCGACGATGACGCCGGGCAGGCCCGGATCCGCCTGTCCGTTGGGGGCCATGCGCAGGCCGTCCATGTCGGCGTCGAAATAGACGTAGCCGGAGATGCTTCCGCCGGCGACCGTAAGCGAGGCGGTGTCGGTGGCCGTGCTGAAGGCCGTGGCGCCGCCGTTGGCGGTCGTGTCGGCGGTAGTCCCGGCGGTGCCGGCGGTCGTATCCCAGGCGCAGTAGGTAATCGTGGCGGTTTCGCTGGCTGTGCTGGTGGGCGTGTAGCGCAGCTCGGCGGTGCCGGGCAGCAACGGCGCCGAGCTTGGGGAAACCGTGAGCACGGAGGTGAAGTTCGTGCCGTCGAGCGAGTAGGCCCAGGTGCCGGCGCCGGTGATGCCGGTCAGGGCGATTCCGCCCACCACGGCGTTGGTGTCGAGGTCGGTAATGGTCGTGGTTCCGGCGCCGTTGTTGATGAAGGTCCCGGCCAGATTGATGGTCACCGCGGCGCCTAAACCGGTGGTTCCCAGCGAGGGATTGGCCGCGGAGAGCACCGGGGCGTCATTGACCATGAGCGAAGCGGTGTCGGTGGCCATGCTGAACGCCGTCGCGCCGCCGTTGGCGGTCGTGTCGCCGGTGCCGCCCGGCTGGCCGCTGGTGGTGTCCCAAGCGCAGTAGGTGATCGTCGCAGTTTCGCCAACGCCGCTGGCGGGCGTGTACTGGAGCTCGGCCGTGTTGGGCAGCAGCAGCGCGTCGCTTGCGGAGACGAGCCCCACGGGGGTGAAGTCCGTGCCGTTGAGCGAGTACGACCAGGCGCCGCTGCCGGTGACGCCGGTCAGGGCGATTCCGCCGATGACGGCGCCCTGATCGACGTCGGTAATGGTGGTGGTTCCCGTGCCGTTGTTGATGAACGTGCCGCTCAGGGCGATCGTGGTGGCCGTCGTGGACACCACGGTCCCCAGCGACGGGCTGGCGGGCGTCAGCACCGGCACGTCATTCACGCTGGTTACGGTGAGCGAGGCGGTGTCGGTGGCCATGCTGAAGGCCGTCGAGCCGCCGTTGGCGGTCGTATCGGCCGTGCCGCCAGCCTGGCCGCTGGTGGCGTCCCAGGCCCGATACGTGATGGTGGCCGTCTCGCCGTTGGCCATGTCGGGCGTGTACTGCAACTGGGCGTCCGCCGGCAGCAACAGGGCGGAAGTCTCCGACACCGTGCCCACCGCGGTAAACGTTGTGCCGTCGAGCGAGTAGGCCCAGGTCCCGTTGCCGACGACGCCGACAAGGGCGATTCCGCCCACCACGTCGTTCGTGTCGGCGTCGGTAATCGTCGTGGTTCCGGCGCCGTTGTTGATGAACGTTCTGCTCAGGCTGACCGTTATGGCCGTGTTCTCGTCGGTCGTTCCCATCGACGGAGCGGCGGGGGTCAGGACCGGGGCAGTATTGACCAAGAGCGACGCTGTATCGGGAGTGAGACTGAAGGCCGTAGTACCGCCGGTGGCGCCGGCCGAAGACAGATCGGGCTGGTCTCCCGCCGCGCCGCTGGTGGCGTCCCAGGCCAGGTAGGTAATCGTGGCGGTTTCGCTGACGGTGCCGCTGGGCGTGTAGAGCAACTCGGCCGTGCTGGGCAGCAGCAGCGCGGCGCTTTCGGAGACCGTGCCCACGGGGGTGAAGTCCGTGCCGTTGAGCGAATAGGCCCAGACGCCGCTGCCGGTGACGCCGGTCAAGGCGATTCCGCCCAGCACGCCGCTCGGATTGCTGTCGGTAATGATCGTGGTTCCCGTGCCGTTGTCGATGAACGTGCCGGCCAGGCTAATGGTGGCGGCGGCGCTGGAAGTGGTGCTTCCCAACGTGGGGTCGGCCGGCGTCAGCACCACCGCATCCGTCACGTCGTTGACGGTGAGCCAGGCGGTGTCGGAGGCGGTGCTGACCGGCGAGTCGGGGCTGGTGGCCGCGCTGAGGGTCAGATCGAGCAGCGAGCCGTCCTGGCCGAAGGTCGTGTCCCAGGCCTGGTAGCTGATGCTCGCCGTCTCGCCCGTGCCGTCCGGGATGTACCGGAGCACGGCGTTGCGGTCCAGCAACAGCGCGGAGTGGGTTCCGACCGTGCCCACGGCGGTGAACGTCTTGCCGTCGAGCGAATACTCCCACGTGCCGTTGCCGGTGACGCCGAACAGGGCGATGCCGCCGATCACGGCGTTTGCGTCGGCGTCGGTAATCGTCGTGGTTCCGGCGCCGTTGTTGATGAAGGTCCCGCTCAAGGGGATGGTCACCACCGCGTTGTCATCGGTGCTTCCCATCGAGGGATTGACCGGCTGGAGCACCGGCGGGGTGTTGACCTGCAAGACGTCGATGGCGAAGCTGGACTGGGAGAAGTTGCTCGCCGGGTCCGTGGCCCGCACCGTCACGTCCACCGTCGAGGGCTGTCCCACCGGCGGAGTCCAACTGATCAAGCCCGTCGTTGCGTCGATCGTCATGCCCGCCGGCGCTTGATCCAACTGGTAGACCGCGGTGGTGTCGTCGGTCGTCGCCTGACAGGTGTAAGCCGTGCCCATGACGGCCACGGTGACGGGCGTGAAGTCGAACTGCGGCGGCGTGGTGTCGACCGTCAGTTGCACCGAGGGCGAATTGAGGCTGGGAACGTCGGCCGTCTGATTGGTGGCCGCCGAACCGCCGCTCTCGGTGACGCTCACCGTCTGGCCCGTGGCGATCTGGATTGCGGTAATCGTGTGGGAGCCGTCCATCAACGCCGTCGAACCGTCGGTGGTCACGGTGACGCTCGTGCCGTAGGCGGGCGCCTCGCCGATGGGGTTGCCGTCGGCGAGGATTTCCACCTCGTTGCCGCTGGTGACGCCGGTGACCAGGAACTGGAGGGCCTCGGCGATGCTCGAGTTGTTCAAGTTGGTGGTCTGGCTGCTGCCGCCGCTGGGCGGCACGAAGGCCACGCTGCTCGGCGCCGCCGGGGTCTTGGCGGCAAAGGGATTGGCCGGGTTCGACGACGAATCGGCCGCGATCGTGACGGTAAACGGCACCGGCGTGGACGTGTTCGTGCCGTCGCTGGCGGTCACGGTGACCGTGACCGTGCCGGTGGCCCCCGCGGGCGCCCGCAACTCCAACACGCCGTTCTGCGTGTCCGTGATGATCGAGGCCGACGTGATTGTCACCGGGGTTTGCAGGTAGCCAATTCCGTCCGGGTCCTGGGTGGAGCTTTCGTCCGCCATCGCCGCGATGGCCTGGATCGTGCTCGTCCCCGCCGTCTGAAAACCGAAGATCGTGTAGTTGAAGTCGAGGGACCGGGCAGGCTCCTCCGTGACGAAAAACTCCGTCGAGCTGGTGCTCGGGGCCGTTTGCCGCGCCATCGCCAGAATGCCGGCCGACGTGAATTGGAGGTCCGGATTGAACTCCTCGGCCATTGTCGGCTGATCGGTCTTGATGGGGCCGGTGGGCGGATCGTTGCCGCCTTGGATGACGAACGGATTGCCGCTGCCGTCCATTCCGTTGCGGTAAATCTGCAGCCCGTTGTAGAACTGGCTATTCACCAAACTCTCGATCCAGGTGGTAGTGGCCGGGGCGAGATTGTCGAACAACTGAAAGACCATCGTCTCGGTCGTGCCGTTGATGTCGACGTTGAGTTGCAGGCTCTGGTTGGTCTGCGGCATGATGACGGGCGTGAGCTTCGAGTAGTCGGAAGCCGTCACCGCGAAGTTCAGCCCGGACTCGCTGCCGGCCAGCGGAATGAACATCGTGGTTCCCGCCAACATGGTCACGTTGGAAATCGACCCCAGGCCGACCACGCTGAGCAGGCAACGGCTCTCCAGGGCCTCGAAGGCGATGCGCCGCGGCTTCTGAAATCGCCGGGTGTCGCGGCCGGAACGCCAGGACGACCGGTTCCAACGTAAAAGATGCTGTTTCTTCATGGCTGACTTCTCTGAGGACTTTGCGGCTCGGCGCGGACTTGCACTACCAATGAAGAGACCGGAGTGCAACTGTTGCGCCGACCGCTGAGTTGGCAGAACCAGGCGAGGCCGGTCAAACGACCTTTGCCCGGAAATCCGGAAATGGCCCTTTCTCTGCGCCGTGCCCTTCCCCTTATGGTAGTCCGAATTTCCCCAGTGTCCAGGAAAATGCGCCGCCCTTAGCTTGTCTGGGGGGCACGGCGTCGGTGATCGGACGGTGCAAAAAAGCAACGGCCCGCCCTATTGCCGCCACATTGCCCCGGCCAGCCGGTCAATCTCGCGCTGGGCGTCCGCGACGGCCAACTCGCCGGCCAACGCCCCCTCACCTTGGCCCTCTTCCGGCGGGGGAGATCGCAGCACGGCGTGCGCGTGCCGGCTCAGTGCGGCCAGTTGCCGGTGCCGATGGTCGTCGGGCCGATAGCGCCGCAGGGGGAGGAAGTCGAACATCCCCGGCGTGCCAAAACTCTTCCCGCCGCGGACGCTGTGTGCCGCCACCAGGGCGTTCAGGACCGCGCTGTTGAGCACGGCGCAAAGATAGTGGGCCTCGTCCGCCGAATCGCAGGCCACCAGGACGCACGTCTCTTGCGGAACAATCGGGCGGCCCGACAAAGCCGCGACCGGCGGTCGCGCCTCGTGCGAAGCCGCAAGCGGTGACGGCTCGAGCACCACCGCGTTGATGCGGCGGTCCATCCGCCGCCAGACCACCTTGACGGGCGCGGTCGTGTAGGGGCCGACGTTGTACATCGAGTAGAACGGCCCGGTCTGCTGATAACGCCGGTACGCCGCGCGGGCAGTGAGCAACTCGCGGAACCGCTCCAGGTACGCGAGCGTGCGGGGCCAGCGGGCTTGCATCGCGGATTCCTCGATGCCGGAGCGCGTGGCCGGGTCCTGGGCCAGCAGGATGCAGCCGCGGGGCGTGGCCCGATAGCGCCCGACGCCGCCCCAGCGCAAGAGCGGATAGAGCAAGTCCGGCTCGATCACCGCTTCGACCACCTCGACGCGATGTTTGCCCCGCGCGGCGGAATTGCGCACCAACAACCCGCCCTGCGACTCGCCCAGCACTTCCAGCCAGTACACGCCGTTGGCCCCGCCGCTGTTGGCGCCGAGGTGCGCGGCATAGTCGGCCGGCAGAGAATGATGAACGCTGAATGATGAGTGATGAATGATGAATGATGAATGATGACTTTCCGCGGCACGAGGGCTGGGCACTTCAGTGCCCAGTGGCGCGGCCGGCAATTCATCATCCCCTTCGATCAGCCAAGGCGAGGTTGGCCTCGCCGGATCGACCGGGCGCGCCTGACAATGA
Source organism: uncultured Planctomycetaceae bacterium (assembly GCA_963754135.1). Classification (GTDB taxonomy): domain Bacteria; phylum Planctomycetota; class Planctomycetia; order Pirellulales; family Thermoguttaceae; genus JAJFUI01. The sequence continues at coordinate 74,912 of CAVWEY010000005.1, read as the reverse complement.
TGAACAATGAATGATGAATGATGACTTTCCGCGGCACAAGGGCTGGGCACTTCGGTGCCCAGTGGTACGGTTGGCAATTCATCATTCATCATTCCGCATTCATCATGCCGTTCCATTTCCGGCCGTGCTTCCCACTTGAAATACGGCACGGGATACTCGGTCGCAGCCCCCTTTTCGAGCACGATCGTGCTGGTCCAGTTGGCGGCGTCGCCGAAGGGCCGGAGCGCGGTCAGATCGTCCACCCGCAGCACCCCGAGCGGCGGCCCGTCGCGTCCGAGCCGGAAGCGGCGGAAGCCGTCGCCGGCCCCCAGGGTCTGAAACAGCGTCTGCGTGACGACCATGCCCAGCCGCCCGTGGGGCTTCAGATACCGGTCGGCCGCGGCGTAGAGCATCAGCATCGAGAGGTCCTTCTTGCCGCCGCCGTGCCGGGCCTGGCTGCCGGAGAGAGAGAACAATCCGTATCGCTCCCACAACGGCTTCGTCGCCCGGCGGTCCTCGTCCGAAAGGTTGTCCCAGGCGATCCAGGGGGGATTGCCGACGACGTAATCGAACAGTGGCATAGCCGCCCTCGGCTGTGCAGAACTGTCCGGCACAGCCTGTGCATAACTATCCAACACAGCCGGGGGCGGCTGTGCTGCAGGCCCTTCGCCGCGGTCTTGGATCGAATCGTGGAGGTAGACGGGGATTTCCACCCGCCCAAGCTGCGGCAGCAGGTCGGCGATGGCCAGCAGGTAATTCGCCCGCGCGGTCATCACGGCCAGCGGGTTCAGGTCGAAACCGACGATGGAAGGATGAAGGATGAAGGATGAAGGATGAAGGCTTGACATTCTCCCCCGCCACCGTCGCAGCGCCATCACCAAAAACGTGCCGGAGCCGCAGGCCGGGTCCAACAGCCGCTCCGCCGACCCGCCCCTGTAGCCCACCTCGTCGAGCACGTGCCGGGCGAGCCAGTCGGGCGTGTAGTATTCGCCCAACTGCCGCCGCAGCGGACGTGGAAAAAGGCCCTGGTAGAGCGGCCCCAACACGTCGCACTCGCCGCCCACGCCGCCCCACGGGCCAGCCGCGTAGCAGGCGACCGCCTCCCTGAGCCGGCCGACAAAACGGCCCACCGCCGGCGACCGCGCCGCCGCCCACCAGGCGAACGGACTGTCGGCCAGCCCGTCGGCAATGCCGCCGGGAGAAAGCCGCTCGATCAATTGCTCGACCAGCAGGGCATAGTACGTCTGGAGCGCCAGCAACAGCCTGGCGGCCGCATCCGCGCCGGCGGCGACGCCATATCGGGCGGCCGGCCGGGCGAGCAGTTGCGGCAACTTGGCGGCCGCCGCGCCGCCCGAGCGGCTGAAGTGGACTTTCCACCGGGCCAAGGCCGAGCCGTCGTCGCCGTCCAAGCCCTCCATTAGCGCCGCGACGCCCCCCCGCGTCATTGCCGCGCGGGCACCGAAATCACCCAACAGGTTCTCGGACGTGAGCGGCTTACCGGCGGCGGAAAGAATGGGGACTGGCTCCGACCCGACACGCGCAAACCTCAGAAAATCGGCATCGGGCGAGGTGCCTGTCCCCATTTTTTCAGCCGCAGGCGTCGGGCGCGTGGATCGGCGTCTCATGGCCGCTCATTGTCGCCGCCGGCCGGATGGCCGGCAATGGCCCAAGAAAGAGAGCGGACCGCACCCCAACATCTTGTTGAGGCGCGGCCGCTACCGGGGGAGCAAGCACTCGCGCCCGGTTTTCGTAGCGGCCGCGCCACACACTACGCTGCCGCTTGCCGGACGCGAACACCAGTCAATTCTTGGTTGACGGTGTACTCTTGTAAGTCCCTTGTGAAAAAACACTCTTCGCCGTTCCGCGAACCCCGTCCCCGCTGCTTCTCCCGTATTCAATTGTCGCGTGCCGCCGGAATAAGTCAAGACCGTCTGACACAATTGGCAATAACCGGGCCGAAACTGCCCAATCCCTGACACCAGAACGGGCTTCACACACGAAAGGCCCGCGTGGGAAGCCGCCGCAACAAGACACGCCCCTATCGCGGGGCACCTTGGGGTGGGGTGAGATGGCCGCAGGCCCCACTAACAGGCTAGAAAAACCGGCCTAGTTGACATTTTGTCCGGCTCGATGGTCACCTGCGTCATGCGGAGGCGCCACGCAGCCCGGAACGTGGTCCGCGACCAGAGGCGCGAATGCGGCCCTGAGCTTCCAACGTGCCCTACGCGAACGGCCACCCCGGGATGTACTCGTCAATCTCCTTCATCAGCCGTAGCGTCTCCTTCAACGCAACAACGATCTTCTGATAGTGTTCGATGTCCTCGTAACCGAGTTTTCGTCCCTTGCGGTCCTTGAGCCATTTTTCGCAGACTTTATAGCCGCCGACGCGAAACTCCCAACAATCTCTCGGCACCCCTTGAAAGTATTGTGCCAGATTGATCCAAACGCGATAATCGCTTTCTGTGTAGCGGACCTTCCCCACCACATTGTCGCCCTTCTCGGGGAACTCGGTGACGAAGTCCGCGAGGAGCGGGGATTCCATAAGGTGCAGGGCCGCCAACCGCGCGCCCTTCGCGGCCAGAGCGCGGAACAGTTCCACGTCGCTAGTAAAGGGCAATCGCGGAAAGTCAATTTTGAGGAACTCGCTGTAGCGCGACCGATAGGTCGGCGAATGAAACACCGCATAGGCGTAGTGGAAGATGTCTTCCGGCGTAACGCCCTTCGGCAGGCCGTGCGGCTCCTCCTCCGGCAGGTTTAAACGTTCCGCCAGGGCCTTCAGGAATGCCGGCGTTAAGTTTGGGCGGCGTCCTACGCGCAAACCCAGATCGCGTCCGGCCGGCGGATAGACGTACAGGGGAAAACAAGCATTGTTTCCTCTCCGGTACAGGTTGTAATCTTCCATCAGGTTACCACAGAAAATCAGGTTCCATCCCTCGTCGCCAACCGCTTGGCCTTGGCGGCCGACGTAGAGCGCGAAGTTCGGCGAAAGCATGTGTCTGATGAGCTCGTATCGGGGCATACTAATAAAACCGCGAGTCTTCCCCGTGTAGTAGGTGAAGCGGAAGTCAAAAGGGCGGTACAGCATGCGCTTTTATAAACTTTTTCCCGATGGGCTGGGCGTTAAGGTCCTCCTGTGCAAGCACCACTTTCCAGTCACGGGCGTCGTTTCCCAAGGCAAACACAGTCCGGGCCTCCTCCGGGGGAAGCGCAGCAAATTTCCCGACCGTGACCAGCACGTCGTTTGAAGTGTAATGGACGGTAAGATCATCACGAGAAGTTGCAACGCCGACGCTGTTCGTTTGAGTCAAGTCCGATAAGCCCCAGCCGCGCTCATATTCTTCCCGCCGGATCGAGTCCTGATGAACAAAGAGGTAGAAGGGAGACGATGGATGGAGTCTTGCCCATCGCGTCTCGCTCATTTCCGAGTCGCTTAGCGAATCATACTTTGCCTGGCGCAGGCCCAAAAGATCGGCGCGGTGGACCTTTGCGGGGTGCATCTTCCCTTTTTGTTTCACGCACAGCACAACGGCAACGCCTTGCTGGATGTCGAACACGTTCTTGTCTTCGCTGCCGTCCGGAGCCCTTTCTTTCTTCTTCGAATTGCCGTGCAAGTCATAAACGTAAATCTCGTTGAACGTCTGCATTAGCTTCTGCCGCATGCCGCGGAATGTTGGGTTGTCGAGGTACCCGTGATTGGTAATGAAGCCAACAACCCCTTCGCCGGTTTTCTCAATTCGCCACTGAGCGAAACGAATGAACTTCACGTAGTCGTCTTGCAGACCCTTGGGGTTGCGCTCACCAAGCGGCCGCCCATCAACCTCATAGTAGTCTCTGACCAACGCACTAATCCATTTCCCTCTGTTCGCCGACTCGTAGGAATACGGCGGATTACCAAGCACAACGAGTATTGGGTCGTCACGCTTGATCTTGGCGGCGGCGTTCGCCTCGTCGGCGATCCATTCCGCAAGTAGGCGCTCGCTCTTCTTAGCGGCCTCCTCCAGGGTGTTGGTCAGGTAGACGCCGAGGCGTTGGTCGGAGGCGAACTTATAGCCAGTTTCCTGCAACTGCATTCCCAGTTTGAGATGGGCGACCGCGTAGGGGGCCATAAGAAGCTCAAAACCGAAGACGCGGCTCAGTAAATGCTTGGCGACGTAATCGTCCCAAGCGCCGGCCTGCCTAGCGAACCTTTGGCGAATCTGGTCGATGACGAAATAAAGAAACGTGGCCGTGCCGGCGGCGGGGTCCAGAATCAGGGTGTTCTCGTCGGCCAAGCCTTTGGGGCGGTTGAAGCGGGTTTTCAGCAGGTGGTCGATGGAGCGGACGATGTAGCTTACCACCGGCTCGGGCGTGTAATAAACGCCGCGGACTTCGCGCGTCTTCGGGTCGTAGCTGGCGAGAAAGGTCTCATAGAAATGGACCACCGGGTCTTCCCTCCCCTTGCCTTTGCCGAAGTCACGGAGAATCTCAACCATGTCTGCGTGCTTGAGCAACTCCACTATGTCGTCTACGGCCCAGGCGATGGAGTCGGGCATGTCCACGCCGGCGATCTCGGCAAACAACTTGCGAAGAAACGGATTGGTCTTCGGCAGGTTGTACGCGGCCATTTCGCGCGAGAAGGGCTTGCCCGGCGGCGCGTGGACGCGGGCGGCGAACAGGCCATAAGCCAACGTCTGCGCGAACATGTCGGCAAACTGTTTTGCGCCGAGGTCGGGGATGAGGGTTTCGCGGAAGGCGGCCAGCCAGTTGTGCAGCCAGCCTTGTTCCGCCTCATGCTCGAAGGTGCCCACGATAAGATCGCGGATGATGCGCGTCATGCCCGCCATCCGCTGAGCCAACTCTTTGGCGGTGCCGACCGTCGGGGCTTCTTGCTCGAAGAAAGCGGTGAGCAACTCCGAGAGCTTGTCTTCACAATCGGGCAGGGGCTTGATCTTGCCCTTGGCGTGCAGTTCGGCGATGCGAACCGTCAGACGTTTCTGCCCGCCCACGAACCAACGAAACTCCAGGTAGTCTGTGAGAATCCAGTTGGGCAACCCGTCGCGGTAACGGGTGAATTGCTCGCCGTGCGGCCCCTTGCCGCGCTCCACCTCGTCGAGGTCCGTCCCAATGTCCTTGGTTTCGATGTGACCGAGCGGTACGCCCTTGCGGGTTACCCGAAAGTCGGGGCTGCCACAAAGGATGCGTTTTGGTTCGTTGGTGGCCACGATTCCGGCACTGGCTGCCTCGATCAGCCTCTTCAGCGCGGGACGGTCAGTGTGTTCAGTAGCATCTCCATCGGCGAGGCTCTTCTTGACCTCGGTAAGATAGGCCGGAAGCCACGCCGCTCGGATGTCTTCCCTTTTCAATCTCATTTCTATCCCTGTCGTCGAGCAACGATAGCGCAGGCCGTGCGCCGCACATCCTACCCCCTCCATCACCCCGTAGCAAGCGGCCCAGCCTGCCGCAAAATGCAGTCCTTCGGTGGGAATTGTCCCAAGGGGTTGGGTAGAATCGGGGATTTGGAGACTTGGGATTGGGGACTGGGCGGCGACCGCCTGCGAATGTCCAAAAGCTGCCCTTGAAATCAGGCCACCGCTGCGATATAAGGGTGTACAGTAGCTCGGACCACTGCTCCCGCAGCCCCGCTGCACGCCCGGCGACGGCCGGGACCGCTCTTTGACAAGCCAACGCTGACCGAATCCGGAGCCATGCTCCTTGCTTGCGCCACCGTACCATCGTCGGACAGAGATGAAAACCGAGCAATCGCCGTCAAGTCTACGGGGGGGTACGTTCATCCAAAAGAGGGAGTTTCGCAACAGTACCCCACTTATTGGTGGTGCGCAGTCGGCGGCGCAAGTCCTGTCGCAGCAGTGACTTGGACTGAGCGACAGTTTTGCACCGTGAAGATCGCTGTCCGAAACCTCCCGCCCGAAAAGTCCCCCCCGGCGAGCCATCGGCCGATTTCCGTGTCGCCGCAGCCTCATGCCCACGACAAGCGTGGGCATGGCACCGCATGTTATGCCGAAGCATAACCTACGCCCAAACCCCAGGAATCGGCGTGCCGCACAGACCGCATTTGCCGTCGGAAATCTGTACCGTCACCACGGCGAAGTGCTCCCGCTCGATGATCGGCTTGCGGCAGTGGGGACAGAAAGTGGTTTCGCCGTCGGCCACCTCCGGGCAATTGCCGATGTAGATGTAGCGGAGCCCGGCGGAGCGGGCGATTTCGCGGGCCTCCAACAAAATCGCCACCGGCGTGGGCGGCAGCCGCTTGAGCTTGTGCTCCGGGTGAAAGCGGGAGAAGTGCAGCGGATAGTCCGGGCCAAGATTGGCCAGCAGCCAGTCGCACATCCGCCGGATCATGTCGGGCTTGTCGGTATAGGTGGGCACCACCAGGTTCGTGACCTCGAACCACACGCCCTGCTGCTTCAGAATCCTGAGCGTCCGCAGGATCGGCTCCAACTCGCCCGTGTTCAGCTCGCGGTAGATTTCTTCGCTGAAGCTCTTGAGGTTGACGTTGGCGGCGTCGGTCACTTGGCACAACTCCCGCAGCGGGGCCTCCTGGATCGAGCCGCAGGTGATCCAGCAGTTCTTGATCTTCCTGGCGCGGGCGGCGGTGGCCGTGTCGATCATGTACTCGAACCAGGCGTTCGGCTCGGAGTAGGTGTAGGCGATCGAGGGGCAGCGGGAATACTCGGCCGCCGCCACCACGTCCTCCGGCGACATGGTAAGCCGCCTGATGTCGCTGCACGTCAGTGAGCCGCGCTCCGCCGGCCCGAGCCGCAACGGCTCGCCGCGGGGGTCTTTCGTCTCTTCGGGCTTGGCCTGCGAGATTTCCCAGTTCTGGCAGTTCAGGCAGCGGAAGCCGCAGCCGGCCGTGGCGATCGAGAAGGCTTCCGTATCGGGGAGGAAGTGGAAGAGCGGCTTCTTTTCGATCGGATCGCATTGCCAGGCGCAAGGGTCGGCATAGGCCAGCGTGTAGAGCTTGCCGTCCTTGTGGACGCGGTTGCGGCAATGGCCGCGGTCCTCGGGCTCGAGGAGGCACTCGTTGGGGCAGAGCTTGCACTCGATGTTCCGCCCCAGCTTGACGTAGTGGCGGGCTTCCTTTGCCCAGCCCCGCTCTTGCCAGAGTTCCCAGAGTTTGCCGGCGGGGGCGTCGGCGGGGAAGACGCCGGTGGCGGCCGCCGCCCGGAGCCGATCGGCGAGATACCAGACGGCCGCCCCGCCGCCGCCGGCGCAGCCCAGCCCGGCCAGTCCGTATTTCAGCGCGTCTCGTCGGGGGATTTTTCTCGGCAATCCGGTTTTCGTTTCTTGATCCATCCCCACCTCCGCATGGCGAAGTAAGCGGTGGTCGTCGCGTGCGACACGAACAACACGATCAGCGGCCACTCGAAGGTCCGGTGCACGCCCCTGGCGGTCTCGGCGTGCATCCACTGGTTCAGTCCGAACTCGCCGGAAATCGCAAACCCGGTCAATATATATGTTATCACCAACGGCAACAGCAACCAACCGCTGGTCCGGGCGAGTTTCAACAGGTAATAGTGCGGATTCCTCATGGCCGCCTCACGTAGGGTGGGACAAGCGAAGCGCGGTCCCACCAAAACCCGCGAAAAGCCGTGGTGGGACTACGCTTCGCTTGTCCCACCCTACCTTCTCGCACAATCGGACCCTGCTATATACATCCTACCGCAAGCGGCTATAATGGGCCATTCCATTGTGCCGTCGATAGGGGGGCTGTCGCCCCGGGGCAAACCGAAAACCCTGACACGTCGTCTTTTCCAATGAGGCAACAACCGGCCGAAGCGCCGTGGGACAATCGCTCCCAGGGTACGCTGGGCGACCGTCTCCGACGGAAGGCAACGCTTCTGGCGGCTTGCCTGGCGTCGGTGGCGGTCCTGACGGCGGCCCGGGGACACGCCGATGGCCTGGTCTCCTGCGGCTTCGAGCCGGCCGGCGACACCTGGGTGTACACCGCCGCCGGCGGTGGGATCCGGAACGCCAGCACCGGTCCGGGCGACTTCCCCGCCAACCAGCGGATCCTTGACGGCTCGGGCTCGTGGCTGGTCAGCGGCACGACCTCGGTCCTCACCTTCTCGGAAGTGTTGCTGTCCGGCTGGAGCGACGTGACGGTCCGCTATCGCGTTTCCTCGACCGCGGCCAGCAGCGGCGGTGGGGCCACTCCCGGTGACAGCGTGGCCGCCTATGTCGCCACGACGACCTACGCCAACCAGACGAAACCGGCCTTCGGTCCCACGGCGGACGTCACCTTGACCGGCTGGGGCAGCGGGGCGACGTGGGCATACCAGAGCGAGACGCCCCAGCAAGTCAAGCCCGTCGGCTGGAACCAAACGCTGCACCCGGCCGGCGGCGGCCTGCGGACCAGCGACGGCTACTCGGACTTCGCCATCCAAGTTCCCAACGGTAAGCGGTCGCTGGCGCTGAAGCTCTACCTCCAGAACGACAACGCCAGCAAGCGATGGAACCTGGACGACGTGACGGTGGAAGGCTCCCCCACCACGAGCAACGACCGCTGGTGGGACGCCGACGGCAGCGGCGTCGTGGGTGGCGGCAGCGGCGTCTGGGACAATACGGCCGCTCTCCACTGGGCATCCGCCGCCAGCGGCAGCAGCTATTTCGCCTGGCAGAGCGCCAATGGCGACAACGCCCATTTCACGCAAGCCGGCGGCACGGTCACGATCGCCTCGGCGCGCTGGTGGCCGCCCGGAGCCTCGCCTTCGCCGCCGACGGCTACACGATCGCGGCGGGCGATTCGGCCTCGAAACTTGCCTTGACCAACGGCGGCAGCGGCGGCCCAGGCCCCAACACCATCGAAGTGACCAACCCCGGACAGACCGCCACAGTGAATGCCACGATCGTCGGCAATCCCGGCGTCGGCCTGACAAAGACCGGCCTGGGGACGCTCGTGCTGGGCGGCGTCAACGCCTTTTCCGGCCCGCTGTGCGTCCAGCAGGGCACGCTCCGGCTGGCGTCGACCGGCACGCTGGCCGGCTGCTCGGCAATCGACGTCGGCCCCGGCGCCACGCTCGACCTGACAGCGGTCGCCGGATGGTATTGCCTGGGCGCGGCGGGCAGCCAGACACTTCAGGGAACGGGCAATATCCTCGGCAATCTGCGGATCGACCCGCTGGGCATCCATCACGTCGGCCATAGCCCCGGCGTGCAGTGCGTGCAAGGCGACTACTCGATGAACGGCCTCTTGCAGGTCGAAATCAACGGCGCCGCGCCGGGCGACAGCAACGCGGGGTACGATCAGGTGCTGCTCTCCGGCAGCACGCACAACGTCTCGCTGGGCGGCGCCTCTCGCTGGCGTGGAGCGGTGCCGGATGGTCCTCGCCCGGCGACAAGCTCTGGATCATCCGAAATGACACCGACGGGACCTTGAGCGGCACGTTCGCCGGCTACGCCAACGGCGATCCGGTCGGCAGCTACGACGGCCGTCAGTGGCGGATTTACTACGGCGCCAATGCCGCCAGCGGACAACTCAGCGGCGGCAACGACGTGCTGTTGGCGGCCGCCGCCCCCGTCCCCGAGCCAAGCTGTCTGGCCCTCTTGGGTGTCTCGGCGGTCTTGCTGCTGTCGCGGTCTCTGGCAAGGGCCGCCCGCAGGGTGCCACGGGCTGCTTGCCAGCCCGTGTTTCCCAGCAAACCACGTGCAGCACTGGCTGGCAAGCAGCCAGTGGCACCCGGCGGACCCGGTTTCGAGGAGTTGCCGCCCCGCCACCTGGGGCATGGCCGGGAATCGGCAGCCGTGTTAGGCTAGAAATAGCTGGCGAGCCAAGAGGAAGGGCCGATACACCGGGTTTTGACCGCTGGCCCGCGATAGAAGGGCAACAGGTAACCGAGGTCGGCGTACCGCCTCTCCCTTGCAACAACACGCAGAAGAAGCCCGCCTCTTTCGGTGCGGGCTTCTTGCTTTTCTTGGACCTACCCCCTGGCTATTCCAACAGGATCAGCTTTTGCTGTTCCGGCCCTTCCACATCAAGATCCCCTTGGCCGTCGATGAGCACGTCGATCTCCGTGCGGACGCCGATGCCGTCCTTGTAGATTCCCGGCTCGATCGAGAAGCAACTGTTGGGCACTAGCCGCCGCTCGTCCTTGGTTTCGAGGTTGTCGAGATTCGCGCCGTTGCCGTGTACGCTGTGGTGGATCGAATGGCCGGTGCGATGGACGAAGTAGTCTCCATAGCCCTGCCCGGCGATGTAGTTGCGGCACACGTCGTCCGCCTCCCAGCCGCAGACCGGCTGGCCGGCGGCGATCCGTTGGGCGATGAACTGCTTGGTGAGGTCCCTGGCCCGCACCACAATATCGAACAGTTGCTGATACTTCGGATCGGGCTTCTTGCCCATGAACCCGCACCAGGTGATGTCGTAATAGATGCCTTCCGGCACGTTCTCTCTCGCCCAGAGGTCGATCAGCACGCGGTCGTTTTCCTTGACCGTCGCGCTGCCGGCGGCCGAGACCTCGAAGTGCGGATCGGCGGCATGTTCATTGACGCCGACCATCGGAGGCTCTCCGTCGCAGGTCAGGTTTCCCTTGTCGAACTCGGCCAGGATGAACTGCTGCACGTCGTATTCGGTGATCCGGCGGTTCGACTTGAGCGCGGTGATGATGCGCTGGAAGGCTTCGTCCTTGATCCTCTGAATCTTCACGCCGGAGGCCCGGTGCGATGCGGCCCCGGACTGGTCCACTTTGGCCTCGAAGAACTGCACCAGCTCGGCGGAAGAAAGGACCTCCTTGCCGAGCGACCGGATCAACTCCACCGTACCGGCATCGACGCAGGACACCATGGGGATGTTGTTCATGGGCGAGTATTGCATGAAAATCCGCCGGTTGCCGTCGAGCAGGGACTTGAGTTTCTCGTGCAGTTCCCTCCAGCCGACGTACACGACGGTGTTGCCGGGCAAGGCGGCGATGCGCGCCTGTTCGACCCGGTGTACGAGTTTCGTGGGCGTTCCTTCCCGCGGAATGAAGTAGTACCATCGTCGGGTCGTGAATTTTCCGATGTCCAGCCCCAAGATTTGGTAGGCGATAGTGTCCCGCTGGTGGATGTCGAAGAACAGCCACCCGTCGCCGTTGTTGTCCCGGATCGCCTGCTGGATGTCGTGGACGTTCATCGTCGTCTCCCGTTGCTTCTTGGTTACTGTTGCGGAAAGCCCCGGAGCTTTCCGCCCCATGATAGCCGCCGGCCACGACGGCGGCAAGCATGGCGTTCAGGGGATACGGCCTATTCCCCTGGGCCGGCCGATTCCCGTGTTATAATTGATGGGCGTGAGAACAGCCGGGGACGGCGTACATAACCAGGAGCCCTTACCCATGAACTACCTCGGGCCAATCATCGTCTGGCTGATCGTGGGCGGATTTGCCGGAACTCTGGCGGGACGCCTGGTGACATTCAAGAAGGAAGGGCTTGGCCGGTGGACCAACCTCGGCGTTGGCCTGGTCGGAGCGTTGATCGGCGGGGGGCTGTTCAGGGTCTTCCACATCGACCTCGGCCTGGGCGAGATCAAGGTCACTTTCGAGGACTTGATTGCGGCATTCTTCGGCTCGCTGCTGTTCGTGCTGGTGTGGTGGCTGGTCGGTTGGTTCACCGGCAAGACGAAGGGCCCATAGGATGTTTCCCTACCGCCGTTGCAGGGTGTCCAAGCTGTTTCTTGCGCGGCGCGGCAGCCGTTAATGCTTGTCGCCGTTTTACTTGCGACGAGAGCCGTGCAGTGACGTTTTCACGTCGCCCGCGCCGCGGCTAAAATGACTTGTGGAACGCCATGAATGACTGGAGCGGCACGGCCATGAGACTGAAACACGGAGTCCGGTCGGCGAGGATTCGGCGGGAAGCCGAGGGCTATTTGGAGTTGGGTATGCCCCAACACGCCTTGCAGGCGTTGGGCCGGCTGGGCAACCCGGCCGGATTCGGCGTCGAGGCGCTGTACTTGTGGGGGGAGGGATTAAGGGCGATGCGGCGCTACTTCGAGGCCCTCTTGCCTCTGGAGCGCGCCTCGCGGCTGGACGGCGATGACATCCGCGTCCGGCTGGCCCTGGGCTGGTGCTACAAGCGGACCGGCCGGCTCGACCTGGCCATCGACAGCCTGGAAAAGGCGCTGCAGGATCCGGCCCGGCGAAGCGCTGCTCCGTTACAACCTGGCCTGCTACTTGAGCCTGGCCGGCCGGAAGCGCCGGGCCCTCCGCTATCTGTCGCAGGCAATGGCCCTGGACCCGGTCTATCGCGAGATGGCCGAGGAGGAGGCCGATTTCGACCCGCTCCGCGCCGATCCCGAGTTTCAGGCGATTCTCACGGCTAGAAGTTGTACGTGATCCCGACGAACGCTCCGTGCAGGAGCAGGCTGTCGGTGTGCTGGACGTCTTGGATGCTGGGGATGTCGTTGATGTACTGCGGGAATTGGCTGTCGGCCAGCGCCAGGCCGGTGATGGCCACCACGCGGTAGCCCACCCGGGCGCTCCAGCACCGCGACATCTGCCAGTCCACGCCCACGTCGACTTGGGTAAGGAAGGCCAGCCCGTTCTTCGTTCCGCAGGCGGGGAAGCAGCCGTAATCATCGGTATGGCCTGGAATGCCGTTGCCGGTGTTGCACTGGAAGTTGCTGCTCATGAAGTTGTCGTAGAGGCCGACCTCCGGCTTGATGAAGAACCGCACGCCGTTGCAAAGGCAATAGGCGGCGTCGAAGCCGAACTGGAGGCCCAGCAGGTTGTTGGTGACGTTTTCGTCCAGGCAGGCCACGCCGGCCGGGTCGCTCCAGTCGCAGCCCTGTCTCAGCGAGGAGAAATTGAGGTCTTCCTGGAAGCGGAAGTAGCGGATGCCCACCGACCAGCCGATGTCCCACGGCGAGTCGCAGGCCCAGGCCAGTTGCTCGCGGATTAAGTTGACTTCAAGGTTGTAGAACTGGTCCTGCCGCGTAAGGCGCTGCTCTTTGGCGCCCATGAACCAGTCCCTGGCGTTCTCGCCGTTGAAGTCGATGTACTGGATCTGGAGAGGCGTGCTGACGTAGCCGCCGGGCCAGGTGGCGCACTGAGAGCCGGTGATGTCTGAGGTGGACCAATAGGTGGCTTCAATGGCGTAAGGGACGCAGTCGCAGCAGAAGCGGCGGCCGAAGGTGACCTCGCCGCCCCAACCCCACTGCAAGCCGAACTGCGTGTTCATCAACTGCGTCGCGAGGTATTGGTCGCGGTAGCTGGTCCAGACGCGGGGCGCATCGCTCCGGCTCATCGCCAGGGCGAGACGCTGGCGTACCACTGGCCGCAGCAGCCTTGCTGGCAGCCGTCGTAACCGCAGCCGTCGCCGTAGCCGCCGGGATTGCAGGCGGACCGCTCGAAGCGGTCCACCGCGCCGCGGTACGATCCGCACGGACCGCAGCCGTCGCCGTTGCCGCCGTAGTAGGCCTGATCGCCGAGCATCTGGTTCATCATGCCCGAGCCTTGCGCGGCCGGCGGCTCAGCCGCCGGGACATATTCCGGTGAGGGAACCGGCGAGGGACCGGCCGGGACCATCGGCGGCGCGGGCATCGGCTGCACCGAGGCCCCTTGACCCGCCGCGGCCATCATTTGCATCGGCGGCCGGTTGTAAGGACTGGGGTAGCGGTATTGCGAGCCGGGTTGGTACGGCTGGTACATGGCCGTTGCCGGCGGCTGGGCCGCGTAGCGGTATTGCGGCGGCGGATAGGGCGAATAGGACGGATAGGACTGATAGTACGCCGGCTGGGGCGCCGGCTGCACCATCGGCGCCGACGTGCTGGGATAAGCAGACGTGCCGGGATAGTAGTTGTTCGGATAGCCGGCCGGGGCCGTGTAGCTCGGCGCCGGATAGGTTGGGGCCGCATAGGTTGGGGCCGGATAGCTTGGGGCCACGCTGGGCTGCGGCACGCGGAGCGGCTCGGTGCGCGCCGTACAGCCCGTACTGGGCCCAGGCCGCCGAAGCGCTACAAGCTGCAATGGACACAAATAGGGCAATACGGAAGAGTCTCATATCCCACTCCTTTTCCGTCGAATTGGTCGATCCGTCTTACTCGTTACAAGGGATCGTCGCCGGAGAGGGCGCGGATTTGAGGAAACCGCCAGTTGCCCGGTCTTTTCCCGCTGGCGCGACGCGCCAATCGTCGCCACCGGCGCGGCCGCCAAAGCCGCGTACCCTGCCGCACCGGGGCATCTTGGCCTAATCGCTAGACCCTCGCGCCGCCGGCCTGCCGATCATGACGGTCGGGCAATCTGTTCCGGCTTTGACGAAGGTCGCGGCAATGCCGGTCGTAGGGTGGCACGCCCTGAAAGGTGGCACGCCCTCAAGCGTGGCACGCCCTGAAAGGGCGTGGTGAACCGGGCGATTCAACCTGTACCCCACGCCACGCCCTGTCAGGGCGTGCCACCCGCGGCCGCCGGGCGGGAGTTTCATCAACCTCAACGTCGCCCCGCAAGGCCAGGCCGCAGCCGTGTTGGGGCAGCGACGCGAAGAGCCGGCGAAACTGCCGCGTTGTGTAGGACCTCATAGCCGGTCGGGATCCAATTCCTTTGTCTGCCCCGCCCGATGCTCGGCGAGGGCGTCCTTGGCAAGCCCGGCCAATTTGCCGGCCGAGGCGGCGATAGCCCGGTCAAACTCGTCTTCGTCGGCCAATTCGGCCAGCACCCGCGACGCCAGCAAGTCCTGTTCGGCCGGCGCAGCTTGCCCGCCGCGGCAAAAGCCTGTTCCAACAGTTTTGTCATCGTGGCACCTCGAAATTTCCGGCGCGAGCACCCCTATCGATCCCACCTTTCCAAGTATACCCGCCGGAGCGGCCAGTCGCAAGAAGTGCCTCGACGACCGGCCGGCGGGTTGTTCCCGTTTCGCCCGAATTGTGCTATGCTGGACTCCTCGACAACGACTGACTTCTGGATATCGTGTTCTCCCCTCTCCCTTTGAGAGAGGGGCCGGGGGTGAGGGCAGCGTGGAACGGGCATAATGCCGGCCCCGTTGCTCGCCGCCGTTGCGCAAAACCATTTTGATTTACACCTTGAAACGCCCCGAGGCTTCGGTCTCTGGGCGTATTCTCCCGCTTGCCGTGTGCCACTGCTGGCTTGTCCAGTGGTGCAAGTTGACGTTGACGTAGGATGGCCGGGATTCTGCAGGGAGAACTGCAGGATAGGCCAACAGGGGCACCCGCAGGGGCGTTCTACTATCGCAGAAGAGTAGAATGCGCGCCCACCCCGTTGGCCGCGACGGAGGAATTTCCTCGAGCGATGTCGCATTTTGACATTAGATACTGCATAGCACTCCCGCCGGAAGGAGAGGCTGAGTTCAGTCCAATCCAAGGCTTTTCGCCCGCGCTTTTGGAGCGAAACAACGTTATCCGTTCCATCCTGCGGAATCTCCCGCCAACGATACTGGAACTCTACCGCCCATCCATCCGAACGATGCAGTTACGGCTGGCGGGACTAGCCGGCTACAGCGTGTTTCCCCTTGTGGCAACCGAGCTTGACAAATTCTCGCTAACACCGGACGAGCCGTTCTGGGTCGTGTTCACCGATTCCGAAACCCAAGACATCGTCGAGGCATGGGTTAGTCGCTCACGAATCCCTGTATTAACGATCTATTTCAGGGACGGCGGGGAGAGGTTGCAACCACCAACCCGTTGGCGTGAAACGCTCGCCGCTCATTGTGATTCAGTCCTCGCGTTCCTTCGGCAGGATCATCCGGAACACCCTTTGCTGGCGACGCCCCAGCTTCTTTGCGGCCCCCTGCCCGAGCATCGGCTGGGTGTTCCGATTAGCTTCCACAATCACAATACGACCGCCCCCAACGAACTCACGCTGTTGAGCGTTGGCTGCCATTACATTGAAGTGGCCAAGCCCCTTGTGGGCAAGGACGATGTTTACATTTCTGCGATCGTTCGTTCCGCCGACGAAGTAGCGCGCCTTCGCGAGTGCGTTCCCTCGACCAACCTATACGCTGCGTCCCCCCCCGTCTTGACTCTGATAGTGACATCCCCCGGTATCTACGAACACGTGCGCAATGTTCGGCGACCGAAATACGCTCGCTCGCGGGATTCTTTTGAAATGCTCAGGCTCATACAGAGTCAACGCACCTACGCCACGTTGTCAGACGATGCGACGTTTTACCGTTTGATGGCCAAACCCGAATGCCGGGCATTACTTCACATGCGATCGGAGGAGCTAAACGCTTACACTGGCGCATTAGCCGTCCGCGCTGCTTCGTGTTTGTGCCCAGTGTTGCGGCTACCGCCCGCTGTCGATCACGTCATGCCAGCCGTGATCCGACTCGCGGATTCCGTCCGAAGCGCGCGGCCGCGATCGGTAGCAGTTCGGCGATTGGCGCGGGTACTATTTGAAGAGTTGGAGCGACGGGTCGACAAACGGTTCATCGAGCGAATTGACCAGCCCCAAGCGCACGTGAAGATCGTTTCCGACGCACCGCTAGAGTGGCTGCCCATCCGAGGGCTCCCATTGATGCTTCGACATTCGACGAGTCGAATTCCAACCACACCGGGAAACCTTTCTTTCGGGGAGATCCTACCGCCCGCCCAAATTACTCTCACAATGCCGGACTTCCAGGAAGCCTTGGTCCTACGGTCGTTTCGCGATACTGATCCGCTTCGAAAAGACCTGCAGACTGCTATTGAAGTCTACCGGCTCAGCGACGGCAGGGAGTTGCCCGTTCGGATCGTCGACGTGAGGAACACGGCACAGTTGATACGCGCGTTAGAGAACTTTGAGGGTGCACTTGCAATATTCGATGGGCATGGCACGCACGGACGCAGTGAAGGAATCGGCAAGCTGCGGCTTGCGGACGAGGACTTAAACGTATGGGACATTCGGAAACACGCGAAGTTTCCGCCGATTTTCTTCGCTTGTGCCTGCGACACGCACGCGATCAACCGGAGTCACGTGACTTCCGCAAACGGACTTCTGTGCTGCGGCTCGCGAGCCGTGATCGCAAGCGTTCTCCCGATTGAATCGAAACGTTCCGCGATCTTCGTTGCACGACTATTGTTTCGGATATACGGGTTACTGCCTGCCATTACCGGAGGGGACCTCCGGAGGTGCGTCAGGTGGGATAGAGTTTTTAGCCTCCTGCAACGCATGATGTTCGTGAGCGAACTGATCCGAGCGCTCGCTGTTCGCCACGGGGGGCACGACAAATGGGGCCTTAACTGCGCACGCGCGAAGCACTGAAATCATCCACACGGATGGCAGATTGGTACGAGAATGTCGTCCAGGCGATTTCCGACGACACTGGAGTGTTACCAGAAGAGATCGAGAGATTTCGCCGTGAACAACTGCCGTTTCCAGAAGTGTTAAAATTCCTACATCTGGGAAGTTCGGAGACAATCTTGATTACCCCGGAGGACATGCGCCCGGCAGACTACTTGGACGGCGCGGAAGAAGCAGAGACCTCGAATGGGTGACGCAAGTGGAACGAGTAAAGAGTAAAGTGGTCGGGAGCCCCTTCTCTCTTCACGCCTGACCGCCCACTGCGGAACCGTGCCGCAGCGCGGCAGGATGCCGCGTCTACATGCCGCCTCAAGACGGCCGCCCGGCGACGGGAGCCTGCATCCCCGCTGCTCGAAATGGCCCAAAACTGAAGCTTGACTTTGGGCCCGCCGGCCGCTATGGTAGGATGACGTTCGTACACGCCAAGGAGCCGCCGCGGATCGGCCCGGAACAGGCGCGCGGCTCCTATGTGGGGCAGGTTGTCAACCTGCCGCGTCTGCGCCTCTTGCAAGGCAGGTTGACAACCTGCCCCACGACCATTGCCCTCCGGCAAATCCTATGTCTGATTCCCTGGACGCTCCCAACCCGGGCGGACGGCCGCCCGTCCTGGATGAGGAAAAA
The DNA here is from genome assembly GCA_963754135.1 of uncultured Planctomycetaceae bacterium. Lineage (GTDB taxonomy): Bacteria > Planctomycetota > Planctomycetia > Pirellulales > Thermoguttaceae > JAJFUI01. Next base: position 57,108 of record CAVWEY010000005.1, on the reverse strand, counting down.
CGCCGCACCGTCATCGCCATGCTGGCCAATGGCAGCAGCCGGCGGATGGCCGCCAATTACGTCGGCTGCTTCCCCATGACGCTGATGCGGACCATCCTCCGCGACCCCGACTTCGCCGCCGCCGTGGCGCGGGCCGAGCAGAACACCGAAATCGACGCCCTCCGCCGCGTCCGAGAGGCCAGCCGCGATGGGCGCTGACTGGCGGGCCGCCGCCTGGCTGCTCGAACGCCGCAACCCCCAGGACTTCGCCCAACGCCCACCCCGAGCCTACACCGACCAGCAACTCTCCCAACTCTTCATCCTGGCGACAGACCCGTTTGTCGAAAAGATGTCGGACGACGACTTCGATGAGATGATGGAGCGCCTGGACGAGTTGATCCAGGAGAGCCGCCTCGACCCGGAGGAGGGTCCCGGCGGGAAACGCCCGCGCGCACTTCCCAAGCCCGACCCGTTCGTAGTCCCGCCTTCAGGCGGCGAGGCGGCATTGGACGATCCATCCGACCCCCTGTCGGACTGGGATGACGACGAATCGGACTTCCCCAATGGAGGGAGTTTCGATACACAGGGTTATTCAATTGACTCCACCACCCCCAATATCTTGTAGTCAGAAGGGCTCGGCGGCCTCGGTGACAATAGTACGATAGGGGACCGGTTCAACCTGCATCGCTTGTTCGAGCAACCGATAGAAGAGCAAGCCACGGGATCGCGAGGTGCGTCGGTTAAAACGGAAGGTAAATTCGTCGAGATAGTAGTCCAGGTAGTTTGGACGAACTGCGCCTTGATGGGTGCCTAGTAGCCAGCGTTTCAGGAGGGAGGCGACCCTGTGAATCCGCGGAAGCAATTCCGTGGCCGCGTCTTTCCCACGACCGGTCAGAACTGTCACCTCATGCACATAGCCAATACCGTCTAATCCGGTGTATGACGCGTTTCCATCCGTGTGGACCGTGCTGCCAGTCGCAACCGAAGCTTGGATGAAGCGATGCAAGGAAATCCGTGACGCGGTGACAATCCGTGCCATACGGATACGCCCGATCCCAGCCCCATCCTCTTCCGCGGCAATCACTACCATTGCCTTGTCCAGACTACGACTGCCCGTCCGTTTGCCTTCCCCCCCTACGTAGGTCTCATCAACCTCCACTCGCCCGGCAAGGCGATCGCGGCCAGGGCGAACCATAGCACGTCGCAACTTATGCAACCACGTCCATGCAGTCACATAGCTGCCCAAGCCGAGAACTCGTTGGAGGTTCAGGGCGCTTGCCCCGTGCTTTTGACTGGTTACCTGCCAAATTGCCCGAAACCATAGACGCAAGGGTTTGTGCGTATCTTGGAAGATCGTTCCGGCGATCGCCGACGCCTGGCCGCGACAGCGCCTACAAATCAACCGACCACGTGTAGCCGGCCATCCGCCATGGTGCCCACAACGCGGGCATACAAAGCCATTGGGCCATCGCAACCGTGCCAGGTACGCCCGGCAGTCCTCTTCCGTGCGGAAACGATCCTCCAGATCGAGAATCGTCCGAGGATAGGTGTCGTCCATCCCCACATACTACCGGTTGTGGTAGGTGGAGTCAATTGAATAACCCTGTTCGATACAGATAAGTCCAATGGGGAGTGCGATAGGCCGAAAATCCCGTCGTCGCAACATGATGCCGTACAAGCGTTTCAGATCATCCCAACCGTACCCCCCGGAGTCTCAACATGAGAGAGGCGGTTCGAAACCTTGGCCGTTGTTCCAATACTCTGCGACCATTTCTCGCGACGCCGGCCGTGGTTCTACTGTATCCGCTCCTTCCCCACCCACGCCCGGAGCACTTCGGGAATGACAATTGATCCGTCGGCCTGCTGGTAGTTTTCGAGGATGGCGATCAGGGCGCGGCTAATGGCGATGGCCGTGCCGTTAAGCGTGTGGAGGAAATGCGTGCCCTTCTCGCCTTTGACGCGGTAGCGGATGTTTAGCCGCCGGGCCTGGTAGTCGGTGCAATTGCTGGTGCTCGTGATCTCGCCGAAGTCGCCGCGGCCGGGCATCCAGGCCTCCAGGTCGTACTTGCGGTAGGCCGGGCCGCCGAGATCGCCGGTGGCCGTGTCCACCACGCGATACGGAATCTTGAGCCCGTCGAAGAGCCGGCACTCCAAACCGCGGAGATGGTCGAGCATGGCGTCGCTTTGTTCCGGCAGCGTGAAGGCGAACATCTCGATCTTGGTGAACTGGTGGACGCGGTACAGGCCGCGGGCGGCCCGGCCATGGGCGCCGGCCTCGGTGCGGAAGCAATGGCTGATGCCGCAGAACCGGAGCGGCAACCGCTCGGCCTCGATGGTCTGCCCGGCCAACATCCCGCCCAGGGTGATTTCGGCGGTGGCCACCAGGCTCAAGTCGCTCTCATGGATGCTGTAGATTTGCGTTTCCGGGCCGCGGGGAATGAAGCCGATCCCGCTCAGGACCTCGTTCCGCGCCAGGTCGGGCGTGCAGACGGGCGTGAAGCCCTCGCGCATCAAGACCTCGACGGCATAGCGCTGCAAGGCCAGTTCCAGCAGCACGGCGTCGTTCTTGAGGAAGTAGAAGCCGTGCCCGGCCACCGCCGCCCCCGCCTCGAAATCCACCAGATCGAGCTTCTCGGCAAGCTGGACGTGGTCCAGCGGCGGGAAATCGAACTTCGGTGCCGGCGTCTTACCGCGGAAGAGTTCGAGGTTCGACTTGTCGTCCACGCCCACTGGCGCGGCGGGGTGGGAGAGGTTGGGAATCTGCCGCTGGAGCGTGTCCAGTTCGACGCCCATCACGGCCAGTTCGGCCTCGACGGTCTGGACTTTCTCGCGGAGTTGCCGGCCCTCCTCCTTTCGCGCCTCGCGCTCGGCCGGGGCCTTGGCCTTGCCGATCGACTTGGAGAGCTGGTTGACCTGACGATTCAGATCCTCCAAGTCAATTTGCCGCACTTGGCGGGCGCGTTCGTGCTGGACAAAACGATAGACGTCAACTTTCGCGCCGCGGTTGGCGCAGTTTCGTGCCACGAGGTCAACGTTTTCAACGATAAAGCGGCGGTCGAGCATTATTTCGTCAGTTCCTCCCACAGTTTGGCGCTGGCCTTGATGCCGCGGTGGAAGTCGGCAAGAGAGAACTTCTCATTGGGGCTGTGGCAATTGTCGGTTTCCTGGCCCCAGCCGATCAACAGCGCGTCGGCGTGGAGTTGCTTGCTGAAGGTGGTGACGATGGGGATCGAGCCTCCCTCGCGGGTGAAGACGGGGCGGCGGCCGAAGGCGTATTGGATCGCCCGCGCCGCGGCCTCGACGTAGGGGCTGTCCAACGGCACCAGCACGCCGGGGGCACCGTGGAACTCGATCAACTGCGTGGTGACGCCCGGCGGACACAGTTCGGCCAGCCGGCGCTTCAGCGCGGCGGTGATCTTGGCGGGGTCCTGGTTGGGCACCAGCCGGAAGCTGAACTTGGCGCCGGCCGTGCCGGGCAGGACGGTCTTGGCCCCTTCGCCCTGATAGCCGCTCCACAGGCCGTTGATGTCGCAGGTAGGTCGGGCCCAGCGGCGTTCCAAAGCGGTATAGCCGGCCTCGCCGATGGCCGCGGTCACGCCGACCTCCTTGAAGTATTCCGTCTCGTCGAAGGGCAGGGCGGCAATTTCTCGCCCGTTCGCGGTCCGAGAGCGGCACGACGTCGTTGTAGAAACCGGGGACCGTCACGCGGCCTTGCTTGTCGAGCAGGCTCGCCATAATGGCGCAAAGGGCGTTGGCCGGATTGGTCACGGAGCCGCCGAACGAGCCGGAGTGGAGGTCGCGGTTCGGGCCGGTCACGCGAAGCTCGAAATAGGCGAGGCCCCGCAGGCCGTAGTTGATGGCCGGAATGCCGGGTGCGAACTGGTCGCCGTCGCTAATCACCACGCAGTCGCACGCGAGCCGGTCGGCGTGCGTGCCAAGATATTTCTCCAAGGCGGCACTGCCGACCTCTTCTTCTCCCTCGATAATGAACTTCAGGTTCACCGGCAAGCGGCCCTCGACCGTGATCCAGGCCTCGGTGCTCTTCAGGTGGGTAACCATCTGGCCTTTGTCGTCGGTGGCGCCGCGGGCGTAGAGGTTGCCGTCGCGTCGGGTTGGCTCGAAGGGGGGGGTAATCCACTTCTCCAGCGGATCAGGCGGCTGCACGTCGTAGTGGCCGTAGACCAGCGCCGTCGGGGCGCCGGCCACCGTCGGCGACTGGGCATAGACCATCGGGTGCCCGTCCGTCGGGATCACCTCCGTGGCGAATCGCATCCGGCGGAACTGGTCTGCCACCCATTCGGCTGCCCGGTGCATGTCCTGGCGGCAGTTCGGATCGGCGCTGATGCTGGGAATTCGGAGAAACTCGCACAACTCCTCCTCGAACCGTGCGGCGTGGGAATCCAGGTATTGGTCGATGGCCGACATGGCGAAACACTCCAGGTTAGTTGGATTCTGCAAAGGCTCTTAATATAATGTCTTGGTGTCCGATCCGCCATCGGGTCCGCTGGGCGTGCCACCTGACCGCAACCTACCGGGAGAAGCCGCCGTGACTGGCCAAGCCGCTGTTGCCGCCGTGCCGCTGGAGGAGGTCACCGCCCTGCCGCGTCAAGACGCGCAGCAGAAGAGCCAACGGCAGCCGCCGTATCACGTGGTCCTCTGGAACGACGACGACCATAGTTATGAGTACGTGATCGCCATGCTGATGGAGCTGTTCGGCTACCCCGCGGAGAAGGGATTCCAGATGGCTAAAGAGGTCGATACCCAGGGCCGGGTGGCCGTGCTCACCACGACGCGGGAACACGCCGAGTTGAAGCGGGACCAGATTCACGCCTACGGCCGTGACGCTCTGATCGCCGGCTGCAAGGGGTCGATGAAGGCCACGATCGAGCCGGCCGCGTGAGTGACGAGCCACGAATGACCGTCAGAGAAGCAAGTGCTCACCGTATGACCGTCAAGCCCCGCTCCCCCGTTTGGCGCATCACCAGCGTGGTGGCGTCGGTCCGTTTGTGCGGGGGCGCCTGGAAACCGTCCCGGCCATCGCAATCCGCGTGCAACCCGGGGAAGTACACGCGGATCATATTGCCGCCGTGCATGGAAGACCACATCACGTCCGAGACGTCGAGGAACACGACTCGTTGGTATCGGCCCGTCTTGAGGCAAGGGGCAAGTTGTTCATAAGCGGCCTTGGACAGGTCGGCCTCGCCCAGCGCCGGCGAAGCGCGGAGACGGATGCCGTCGCGGATGGTCCGGCCGCCCAGTCCGATCCACACGCCCAGCAGGACGACGGCGGCGCCGAGGGCCACCTTCCGCGGGCACCGCCGCAGAGCGGTGGTCGACGGCCGCTCCGCCAGCCACCCTTCAAGCGACCGGACCGTCACCGCCGCCAACAACGCCAGGCCGATCACGCTGAAATGGGCGTAGTACAGTTGCAACACCCAGGGATACACGGTGAAGGCGAAGATGGCGGCCGGAAACAGCCAGAGCGTCAGGGCCAGGGTCAGGTGCCCGGACACGCCGGCCGCACGTCGCCGTAGCGCGCAGGCCACGCCGGCCAATGCCAACGGGACCAAGAGCGAGTACGGCGTCCGGCGCAGGCTCTGCTCGCCAAACGGGAGCACAGCAAGGATGCTGTCCTGCAAGACGGCCGCTCCGCGGGCGAGATTGAATTGAAACCGCCCCGCCCGCGGGCCGACCAAGTTGTTGGAAAAGTGCCAGCAACAAAGATACACAACGAGGATGGCAATCAAGATCACGGCCAGCCGGCGCTCGGCCGGTTGAAACGACCGCCGGGCGGCGGTCTTCCGCACCACGATCCACGCCAGGTACGCCGGCGGAAGCACCACGCAAGACTCCTTGCACGCCAGCGCACAGCCGAACGTGATCCCCACGGTCCAGGCAAGCCAACGGCCGGACCGGCCGTCGTCCGACGCTTGCAGGCAGCAGTGAATCGCCCACAAGCAGAGGACGAAGAACAGGGCCGCGGAGACGTCGATCCCGCCGGCGATCCAGGCGAGCGTGTAGAGGTGGGTCTTCGAGAAGGCGTACAACGCCGCGCCGCAGAACGCCGCCAGCGTCGATCCGCACAGGCCGCGGAGCCAGCCGTACAAGGCCCCAACCGTCGCCAGGAACATCAGCAAGTACGTGGCGTGATGGTAGAACGGACGCAGGCCCCAGAGCGAGACGTTCAGCAGCGTTAGCCAGTAGGTGGAGAGCGGCCGCAGGAAGCAGACCCCCCGGAACATCTCGACGTTGGGCATCGGCTTCCGGACGGCAACCAGAAAGCCGAAGTCGTCTTGGACGAAGAAGGTGTCCAAGATGCGCCAAAAGCACACGGCCGCCAGCAGCAGCAGACAACCGACGGCAAACCACGCCAAACCGGCCGAAAGGAGCCAGGCCCGCCACCGGCTCCCCGACCGCGAAGAACACGTCTCGACCGTTGGCATGCGGCTGCTCCCTCCCTGGAACGTCCCCAAAACCAGGAGCACTCCCCTCGCGGGTGGTATTTTGTGCCGGCAAAGTATAGAGTTTCCCGCCGAATGCGGTCAAGGTCAGAAGAAGCAGTGGTTGCCGGCCGCTAAGAGCCGCAATCCGCTCTGGCACGGCGTTTTCGATTTTGCTACACTCCCCCCGCTTTTTGCCAACCTCGGTGAGGAGTTGACCATGTGCGGAAAACGGACGTTCCAGTGGTGGGTGGTGGCAATCACATTGTGGGTGGCGGCGGCGGTGGCGGAAGCCGCGCCCCCCTGGAGCAATCTGCTCTCCTTGGGCGGCGTGCAGGCCGACCCGGAAAAGACGTATTCGATCACCGAGTCCAATGGCCCGTGGATGGTCATGGCCTGCACCTTCTCCGGCGACGGCGCCGAGAAGCAGGCGAAGGAACTGGTCTACGAACTGCGAAAGCGGTACAAGCTGCCCGCCTACTCCTACGACGCCCATTTTGACCCCGGCGAAGCCCAGGGGCGCGGAAGCACGCTGGGCCGGCACGGCAATCCGACCCGATGGGTCTACTCGAGCCACAGGAACGAGAAGGACAAGCAGAAACAGAGCCACCCCGAGGTGCTCGAAATCGTCGTGCTGGTAGGCAATTATGCCGCCGCCGACGACTCCGAAGCGCAAGCAGCGTTGCGGACGATCAAGTACGCCCAGCCCAAATGCCTGGAGGTCAAGGAAGGGCAGTCAACCAATCAAACGCTGATCGACTGGCGGCAACTCCAGCGGCAGGTCTACGAGAAGTGGGGCAGCGAGAAGAAGAAGCTCGGGCCGATGCGCCACGCCTTCATCACCACTAACCCCCTGCTCCCGCCCGACTACTTCAACTCGCCGGGCGTTGACGAGGAGACCCTCGCGCTGAACAAGGGCGTGCCCTATAGCCTCTTGGATTGTCCGGGCAGGTACACCGTGAAAGTGGCCACGTTTACCGGCCGCACGGTGATCAAGGCGGATGAGATCCGGGCAATCGAGGACGGCCAGAAGGCAATGGGGGGCCAACTCGCCGAGGCCGCCAAGAAAGCGGACAAGCTGACCGCGGCCTTGCGCATCAAGGGCTATGAGGCATACCAGTACCACACCCGCTACTCGAGCATCGTGACCATCGGGAGCTTCGATTCGCCGGGCACGCCCCGGCGCGACGGGCAGATCGAACCAAGCCCCGAAATCCGCCAGGTCATCGAAACCTTCAAGGCGACTCCAGGCGACCCCTTCGCCACCGACCCCCATAACGACCACCACGGAATGGTGCCGAAATTAGGAAACGCCCTGAAATCGCAGGGGCTGGCCCCCGAAGCGCTGCCCGCCCGCGAACTCTCTAGTCGGCATCCCCTTCGACGTCCTGCCGGCCGCCATCCCCGTCCCCAAGCGGCCGATGAGTCTGTCGCTGCGCGGCGGCGAGTGAGCAGCCCGCTTGAATTCTTCCCATACTGCCGATATACTGGGGTAAAGACGGGAAGCCATCTTGAACGCCCGAGTGGGAAGAAGAGTCATGTCTCCCGAAACCATTCAGAAGCACCTCCTTCATCAGCCGTTCCAACCGTTCCGCGTGCATCTTTCCGATGGGGCGGCGTACGACGTGCGACGGCCGGAAATGGTGCTGGTCATGCAGCGTGAGGTCATCATCGCCTTGCCAAAGGCCGGCGAGCGATTTCCCAGGCACACGGTCTACTGCGATTTGCTGCACGTTGCCCGCATCGAACTGATCAACGGGAAACCGCCATCCAAGAGGCGTCGCTAATTGAAGCCGCCATGCTCATTCTCGGCACCGCCAACCGCAAGAAGGGCCTGGAGTTGGCGGACTTGCTCCGTCCGGTCGGGGGGGAATTGCGGACGCTGGCCGACTTTCCGGGCGGGTTCCAGGTGGCCGAAGACGGTGACACGTTTGCGGCCAACGCCCGAGCGAAGGCCGCCGGCTACGCCAGGCATCTCGGCGACTGGGTGTTGGCCGACGACAGCGGGCTGGCGGTCGATGCCCTGGGGGGCGAGCCGGGCGTCCTTTCCGCCCGATTTTCCGGCCCCGAAGCCACCGACCAATCGAACAACCGCCTGCTCTTGGCGCGGTTGGGCGATACGCCCTTGGACCGCCGCACCGCCCGCTTCGTCTGCCACGTGGCGGTGTCCGATCCGGCCGGCCAGATCGTGCTTGAGAGCGAAGGCTCCTGCCGGGGACGGATTCTCTTCGAGCCGCGGGGCAGCGCCGGCTTCGGCTACGATCCTCTCTTCGAGATCGTCGAGTATCATCGCACGTTCGCCGAGTTCGGGCTGCGGGTGAAGGCCGCGCTGAGCCACCGTGCCCGGGCCGTCTCCCGTCTGGTTCCGCAACTGGTGCAACTGGCCGATTCGGGAGCCCTGTAGGTTATGCTTTAGCATAACGCCCCGCCATGTCTGTTATGCTGAAGCATAACCTACTAATCTGACGAGTTGGAAAACTCGTCCTACTGAGATGCGGCCTAATCGGCGACCAGCCACTCGTGTTTCCACAAGGGGTTGCCGCAATTCGGGCACTGCTTGCCGGTCTTCAGCACCCGCCCCTTGCAGACGTTGCAGTCGCCAATCGCCGGCTGCTGGGCCAATTGCTCTTTCCGCAGCTTGGCGGCGCGGGCCGCGTCGCCGAAGGCCACAACCGTGGCAATCTGCACCGACAGCGGGAACAAGTTGAACAGCACCAGCGGCGCCTGCCGCGATTCCGGCAGCACCTTGGCCAGCACGTCGGTAAACGTCAAGAGCCGCTCCCGCGGCGGCTTCGGCCCGTACTCGGCCAGCCGCGCCAGGGCCTCGGCATCGACCAGCGATTCGCCCAGCAGCAGCCGGGCGAGCCAGTGCGGATACCAGTCGTCATCCGCCCCAACGGCGCCGAGAGCGGCGGCCGCCGCGCGGGACTCGACGACCTGGTAGAGCGCCATTTCCGTCTTCGCCCGCCACTGGGTCTTCAATTCGGAGACCGGCATGAGCATGGAATCCTTGCCCACGATCCGCTGCACGTCGCCGTGCAGGCGGCAGTAGAGCAAGTCCTGCAGCAGGGCCAGGCCGTCGTTCAGGGCGGCGGCCACGCCCGCTCCGTCGCTGCGGCGGGTGCGGCCGTTGAACTCGTTGGCCGCTTCCGCGTAGCCGGCTGCCCGTTGTTCCGGTTTCATGCCGCGCCCCCGGTGAAACTGTGCGGGAAACAGGACTTGAACCTGCACGGCCTTGCGGCCACTAGGCCCTCAACCTGACGGTTGGTATTGTAGGATATTGGGGCAAATTGCACAAAACAGCAGTAAGTCGCTACTGCATATTATGTTACGTTGCGTTTCCGTTGTTTCGCGTTGCTCTCAGTTGCCCTGCAATGCGTGATATAAACGTGATACGCAACGCCCTAGAATCTTGCCTAGTTGGGGTCGATTGCGCAAATTGCGTGCAAACCGCCCAGTGGTAGCGCAAGCTGTTATCGTACCTGCCGGCGTCTGATCTTACGTATCGCGCCGGTATCACACGGATCACGGGTTTCCAATTGCCTGGCACGCGGTCGCATTGTAGACCTGATTCGCTCGGGCAACAAGGTGGATCGACACCTGCCCGAGCCAATGAGCCGGACCATCCGGCGGCCGTGACGACTGTCCAACCGAGCCAAGGAACAGGTCACAGCGGCAGAAGGGAATCCAGACGCCAAGCGTCATGGTGCCCCCCCCTGCTTTGGTGCCAATCGACCTATTGCTCAGGGCGTCGTAACCAGATTCGTCTTGCAGGGCTTGGCGGGAATCGAATGCCGCTCGCATAACTCCAAGAACGGCCTGAGTACAAGTTCTGCCGCCATGCCCTCCGGCAGCCGCCAGGAGCCGCCGCGAAACACCAACGGCTGCCCCATCGAAAGATGCTGATAGACCCGCTTCATTCGCTCCATGACAGGCGGCAGTCCGTCCTGCTTGCGTCGGGTGATCTTGGCGACGGAATAGATGATGTGCCGTGACGCAAGTTCTCGGCTCAACTTGACCAAACCTTCCAGGTCGCTCATCGACTGGACATCCGGCAAGCCGAAATCCGCCATCGTCTTGCCGCCGCCCAGGGGATCGCGTGGAAACAAGGGGTCAATCCGCAGAAAGACGGAGAAGCCTTCCTTACGCAGCAGCCGAAGCGCCTCTATGCGGCTCTCGACGCTCGGGGCCGCCGGGTCGAGCAACCGTCGATGTCCGTCGTTGTAGAACGCCAACGAACACTCCAGCCGCAACGGCGGGCATTCTTGTTCATCGAACCAGGAACGTCGCGGGTGATCGGCCGGCAACTCGGCCAGCCGACGTAGCGCCTGCACGTACCGGCCGTCCGTCAGCACCGCCGGGTTCTTCGTCAACAACGTAACGCTTGTAAAGCGATTTCGGTGTTCGGCGAGTTGTTCCAGCACAAACAGCGTGTGGCGATGTTCTTGCTCCAACGGTTGAAGCGGATCGGTGCTGTTCGATAGATGCACAGGGGCGGGCGGGACATTGTGGGCATCCAATGCCTCCAAATCCCTGCACAGATCATGGCGGAAATGGTTCTTGCAGTTTGGTCGGGCTGCGCTGTAGCCGGTGACGTAGCAGTATTGACACTCGTGCTCGCAGCCCGTGTACACGTTGATCGAATAGCGATGGCCCGAAGGGAACTCCCGCTGATCGGCGAACGGGCAGTACCACTTGATGACCCGAGGCCGGGTGACTTCCAGCAGGTCCTTTTCCGAAGTGTGCGGCAGGAAGTAGAGCGCCACGGCCGCCCGGTCGGCCTCGCTCAGCTTGTCGAAGACGGGGCTGTACTTCGGATGAACCCGTCGTGCGAGCGATAGGCCCTTGTCCACGTCACGCCCGGCGAGGTCTTCCTTGGCAAACATGGTGCGGCTTGTATGCATGGCCCGTGCTACCCGATACGGATTACCTTGATGCCGCCGCGTGTGAGGACTTCGCCCGTCACGCCTTGGCGGTCGCACGAAGGGCTTCCTCCTTTGAGATAGGCGCGCTTCGCACCGACGATCTCGGCAATTTCCAAAGCGTAGCGTGCGCCGTCGATGTGGAACTGGGTTACGTCTTCTCCGGTTTCCGGGGCGATGATTCGCAACTCCCCAACGAGTACCTGAGCGCCCGTGCCGTGGAGTGTTTCGCTCGTTCTTGGCGTCGGCATCCCGCCGAGTTGCTCGGGGCAGACCGGCACCAGGACGTATCGCTGCTTGAGCCGCCGGATGAGTTCCTCCCGCTTTCTTGGCCTGCGCCCGTGCCAGCGGCAAGGAATGCCGAGAAGACACGCACTGACCAGAACGGGTTCGACACGCTTGTCGGCATCGAATAGGCTGCTTTGCCGTTGATTTGACTCATGGGCCATGTCAATCTCCTTCCACGATGACCCTGCGCCAGAAGCGATGTCGCCACCCCATGCAATACGTCAGGCGCAGGCAACGACCACATCCGATACAACCGTCGATTCGCAAGGTCCTGTTCTGCCGGTCAAAATGCCGGCATCGAAAACATTCGACTACGCAGAAACCGCAGTCAAGGCAGTTGAGCATTCGCTTAATCAGCGTGTCAGTCTTCTTCTCGTCCAGGTCCCAAAACCGGATTTCCGTCCCCCTGATGCTCCACTTTCCCCTGACCGGCTGCAAGTGCTTGGTGTTAATCCAACTTGCTTCACGAATCCGGTAGACCAGAGAACCTGACGGGCCACGGCGTTTGACGGCACCAACTACGTTCTGTGCTTTGATACGGTTCCAATGGACAAACCCGTGCCGGTCCAATTTCTCTTCTTTCGTCTTATGTTCCGGCGGGAGATGCGTTTTGTCAAGCAGGCCGCTGTCGAACAGCATGTGCTCGATCTGGCCATAGTAGCCGTGCGCATATTTCAGGGAAGTGCCGGCCACTATACTGCTGTCGCCGGGCGTCGGAGGTATAACAACAAATGCAGTAAGTGCGCCCCATGTGCTCGTAGATGGGGTTCAGAGGAAGGTTGTATCGAGTTTGGATAACCTCGATGATCTCATCCTTGGTAAAGGAGAGTATTGGATTGAACGTGGGCAGATCGAGTCGTTTGTAGAGTTCCAAGCGGGTGTGGAATTTGTGGCTGTACTCGCTCCCCGACATTCCACGGAACATCACTCCCTCTCGTGGACTCCGTGCTCCTTGACCCTGCAACCATTCAAGGATGCCTGTTCCGACCAACATTGGAACGCACCAGGGGTCTTTGCGTGTGAGAAAGCCAATCCCCCGTTCCATCAGATCGAAATACCCCAGGAACGGGTTGACCATGGATACGACGAACCCGCGTTCTCTTAGTCCCTCAAGGTACTCAAGATTGCAGGGGAACTCAAGGCCGTGATGCGAATACAGGCAAAACGGCCTCTCAGGTTCCACGGCCTCATAAAGCATCGCGGCCAAGGCGAGGCTGTCTTTGCCGGTCGAAAAGGCGACGAACCGATGTCTGCCCTCCAGTCGTGGCCAGAGTCTTCGCAAGTATTGAACCGTCTCCTGGACTTTTGCGGCTAATGGCTTTTGCACGGCGATACCCCCAAGAGCGACATTACAACGAGGCCCGCCAACCGTGATTTGTCCTTCTCGGAAATTGCCTGTTCTTTCGCCCGCTGACGAATCGCCTCACTCACGGTGTGCTTCATGCCGATAGGCACTTTGACTGGCAGAAACACATGGGTCGCATCTTGGCGACATTCGTCAAGGTCCTTCCTGAAACTGATCCCAATTGAAATCCTCTTCTGGCTTGAGGATTGCATCCAGTTCGACCTTGCTGAACCCCAGGGAGCTTAGGTCGATTCCTTCTTCGGGCAGTTCTTTCAGTATCTCCCCCAAGACATCATAGTCCCAACCTGCAATGTCTGCCGTCTTGTTGTCTGCAACAGCGAACGCTTCTCGCTGGGCACGGCTCAGCGAAAGCTGAATGCCGGGAACGGTTTTCAACCCCAGCTTTTTCGCAGCCTTCCAGCGCACGTGCCCTGCAACGATCATCATGTGCTGGTCATATAGAATGGGGACGTTGAAACCGAACGTCTGAATGCTGTTGGCCACGGCATCGACAGCGCCATCATTAATGCGCGGGTTCTTGTTCCACGGTGTCAGTTCGTCGATGGATACAGGTCTGATTTCCATGAGACACCTCTCGAATCGTCAAAGGACACAGTTGCAGCGTCCGATGCTCTCCTGCAAGCCAAGTGAAGAAAACATCGGTTCATCCTCCAGGCACAGGCCGATTTCCAGGCGGGGCGCTTGCGCCGAATACGCTCGATCAGGTATCGGTAGACTTCTTCGCGCGCGGAGCGGCTGAATCGGAGCCGTCCGTCATCCGACTTGCCTGGCGCTCGATCAAGCAGCGATGATACGGTATTCTCCTTGCCGAGTTTGAGTTCCATCAGCCGCTGGGCCTGCGGGTAGGAACAGATCGAGCCGAGCGTAATCCGCGACAACGGGACCGATTCAAGCAATGTTGCCATGAAACGCCCGTAGACCGCCCGCCAATCGTCCACGGGGATGATCGGCATCAGCACCGCTCGCACGGGATAGCCGGCCTGGGCGCATTGCCGCATGGCGTCGATCCGAGCCATGACGCCGGGCGTGTTCCGCTCGAAAATGTCTGCGACCTCCGGGGCGTTCAGCGTCCAGGAAAGAATCGTCCGCCCCGCGTGATCGAGGTCCAGCAGGTTTTCGACATCGGCGCTCTTCGTCAGGATAACCATGCGTGCAGAAGGATGCCGAGCAAAAAAGGGGATCATCGTCCGCGCGTAGCCGCAGAGTGGTTCCAAGGCCAATCCGTCTTGGAGTTTTCCCAGATAGAACGCGGTTGGGCGAGCGAGTTGGGTCGCTGTGCGGTCCACTTCCGCCAGAATGTCCTCCAGGTTGAGGAATATCTTCACGCTGGGTGAGAACCAGACGCCCGGCGTTCCGGCCAGGTAGCAGTAATGGCATCCGTAGGGGCAGAATCCGTAGGGTGAGAAATGCCAGTAGTTCGGGCAGGCGTTGCCTCCCTCCTCGCTGAACCGCACCGCACTACGGTGCTCGCCCAGCACGAGCGTTCGTTTGCCGCGATCGTGCAGCCGCAACGGGTCAGACTCGCCCAGATCAACTCGATTATGCGGCGTGCCAAGCGCCTCGACGACTTCCGCCTCCGGGTAAGCCGCGCAGATTCTCTCCGCCAATCGCCGACGAGTCTCGGTTCGGTTGCTCCCCTTGGCCAGCACGATCCTGGCGGGCCGAAACAGCGGCGCAGGTCGCGGCAGGTAATCCTCCAATCGCTCATCAACCACAAACATCGGGCTGCTCCCACTGCGGTCGGCGTGGCGCAGAATCCCACAATTCTATGAACTGCTGTATACCAGATCGTCTCGGAGTATTCAAGTCGGCTTTTTGGGCCACTGGATTTCGGGGGCGTTGCCTCGCTCCGCGCCTCGTGCCCACCGCACGCGGGCAAGGGCATCTGCCAGATGCCTTCGTTGCTGCGGATGCTTTTCACTCCAAACCGGAAAGGGTAGGATAGACGGCGCGGTGAACAGACTCCAAGATCAAGCCGGGAGCAGGCCGATTCCCGGCAGGCGGTCGTAGTTGAGGGGGGGGTTCGTTCGTGCAGACTGATTCCATTGCAGGAGCCATTCTGGGTTGTGCCCTGGGAGATGCGATCGGATTGCCCCACGAGGGCTTGTCCAAGCGTCGTGGTGTTCGGCTGCTCGGTGAACCAGACCGAATGCGTTTTGTGCTTCGGCGTGGAATGGTATCGGATGACACCGAACATACCTGCATGGTCGCCCAATCGCTTTGTGAATCTCCCCACGACGCCGACGCATTTGCCCAATGTCTCGCCCGTCGATTGCGGTGGTGGCTGCTCGGCGTGCCCGCTGGGATCGGTCTTGCGACGTTACGGGCAACGCTGAGATTGTGGTTCGGCTTCTCCCCACAACGGAGCGGAGTATTCTCGGCCGGTAACGGGCCGGCGATGCGGAGTGCAATACTGGGCGCGGCCATCGACGACTTGGAAACGCTGGAACGCTTCGTCCATGCGTCTACCGTTATCACGCATTCTGATCCAAAGGCGTACCACGGGGCGCTTGCCGTGGCTCTAGCGGCGTGGTGCGCGAAGCGGGGGCGGGATTCCAGCGGGGGTTTCTTCGGGCAGCATCGCTCGTTGTCGGGATATAGCCGGTCGGACGAGTTCGACGCCCTGATGTTACAAGTTGAGCAAAGTGTGGCCTCCGGTGCATCAACGGAAGCCTTTGCGCAAGAGATCGGCTGCGCACGCGGGGTGTCCGGCTACATATACCGCACTGTTCCAATCGCGCTCCACTGCTGGTTGACTCATCCACGGGACTTTCGCAAGGCAGTGTCGGCCGTGGTCCGCTGCGGCGGCGATACCGACACAACTGGGGCAATCGTCGGCACGATCGTTGGCAGTGCAGTCGGCCGAGCAGGTATTCCGGCGGACTGGCTCTCGCGGCTCTGGGAGTGGCCCCGCTCGGTTGCATGGATGGAGCAATTGACTGACGCTACAGCCAGGGCCGTCAGCAGCACCACACCGATCTCGCCCCCACACGTAGTCCCAGTGGTGGGTGTTCTGCGGAACGCAGTCTTTCTGGCAATCGTGTTGGCGCATGCGTTTCGGCGGCTTCTTCCGCCGTACTGACGCCACGGCCACCCGAGCGGGCACCACGCCCATTCAAGTCACGGCACGACGAGCCGGGCACATTGCGGCGAGACACCGATGCGGGCAATCGTGCCGCTGGTGAATTCGAGAAAGTCCGTCTCGATGCCGTCCGAGAAGATCACGCCGTTGGCAGGCATGAGCGATTCAATTATCAACTCCTGGCCTTGCTCCAGGTATCCGGCCACAAGGTCGCTGCCGGAGACTTTGCTGCGGAACGGCTCGCGGACAACCCAGACAAGGCGACGGTCCTCCCAGGTCAGCGTAACGTGGTTTTCCGCCCGCTTCCCGGTCCACGCCGCGAAGCCATTCGCCATATTACAGACTGAGGACAGCCAGCCGGTGGAACCCACGCCGGTCGAGACGATCATGCCGCTGGAAGACTGCTGCTCGGCGCGGTCTTCAACACGAAGGACGTATCGGGCAGACACATGACTGCGGCAGCCCACGAAGAAGTCGTTGAACGCCAGCATGCGCTGCCCATCGTTGAGGCTCACGTCCGCCAAGGTCACTTTGCGGACCTTTGCCCGGTTCTCCACCGTCCGCTTGATCGCCTGCCGGGCCTGCGGGACCTGAAAGGGGAGCAGAACCCCGTCAATGTGGCTCGGATCGGGATTCACCGCAATGATCGGCACGTCGCCGACGTACTTGGCCGTGTTGGCTACAAGACCGTCCTGCCCCACAACTACAACCGCAACGCATCCGCGAAAATCAAACGTCGGCAGATACTGCCGCTCGACGAACTTCAACGGATAGCCCAAGTCGAGTTCCGTCTTTAGCCGGTCAACCGATTGGCGCTGTGCAGCGTCCTCCTGCTCGTACTCGGCGAATGCCGCCTCACCGGCCTCGATGCCAGCCGCCAATACCGCGTTTGGGCTGGCTGATCGGCGCGTCCGCCGTTTGCTCATCAGCGGCTGGCGGACCCGCTCTTGCACAATAGCCTGCTTGAGGCGGAACCTGGCGGCGCTCCGGGTGGACCACCGCGCGACCAGTCCTTCGAGCCGCGTGGCAACGGCGATCGTCGGTGGCAAGGCCAGCATGGCTCAGCGCTTCTCGTCCGTCGTGAGCAGGGCGTTCAGCAACTCCGGCGAGATGTTCAGGTTGCCGATCTTCTCTGCGTTGTCGGCCAGGTCACGAAAGGCCATCGCCACCAGCGACTTCGCGTTGATCCCGCCGGCCGAGGCCGCCATGAGCGTCCGCCAGTCCACGTCCTTTAGCGGCTCCAGCATGGCCCGCAACATCTGCCCTCGCGTCTCGGCCTCCTTCTTGTCGTTCTCGACACGACGATCCACCAACTGGCTTCTCTGCTCCTCGACGGCGATGTCGGCCTCCATCTGCGCTTCGCGGATTTGGCGTTTCTTTCTGCTCGACGGCGATCTCCGTGTTCAACTCGTTCTCTTTGATCTTCCGCTCAAGCTCGACCGCTGCGTTGCGGCGGACGAACACCGCTTCGTCGGCCTTCCGCAGCAATTCCTCGCGGGCGTCGGCTTGAAGGGCCTTGGCCATTTCCGGCGTGCTCTTGATCGACAGAATGGACAGCGCCAGCACTTCGATGCCCAGCACGGTGGCGGTTTCGCAAGCCTTCAAGCCCTCGGTCATCTCCTGCATCAGCGTGGCGGAACTGACCAGCAGATTGCCAAGAGATTGCCTTTGCGTGAACGAGCGGGCCAGAATCTGAGCCGCGTGGATCAGACGGTCGTTGAGCTTCTCTGGATCGCTGGAACGGTAGCGGCCATGCCCATCTACGCTGAAATCCAGCAGCGAGGCAAGCTGCTTCGGATCGCGGACACGGTAGGTAAGCTCGCCTTGGATCGTGGCGTCTTGGAAGTCGGCCGTTACCTCGTTGAACACGAACGGCACGTCCGCAGTGGCCAATGGGACCTTGACCAGATCGGAGTTCGGGGCAAAGTAGAAGAACGACAGCCCCGCCCCCGTCCGAACGGTTTTGCCGGAGCGATACTGGAGGATGTAGGTCGTCGGCGGAACCTTGACGTAGCGAATCCCGAACATATACGACTCCTTGATGGCTTCTGCGTATACTGCCGGTTGTATCGTCAAGTATAGGTCATGGATTGGAGTTCGCCAGAGCCGGCAAGACGGTTGCAGCCGTTCCAAACCGCTACCCGGTCGGCTCTGTGGCTTGAGTTTGGTGGGCGTCGAGAGACCTGGGCCTGCCGGGCAGCCGCTGTCTGAGACTCCAGTTGGCCCAGGTTGTGGACACGTCACGCCAGATCAGTGACCGACCCAGGAATTCCGACAGCAGCTTACAGGACGGAGGCACCATTTTGCATCTCGGTGCCGCCCCTTCCATCATCTCGCTGCTGGCGACCGAGGGTGGCACCGACATTCGGACCACCCTGGCGGCCACATCGGAGGATGAACAGCCGCCAAAGTCCGACTGCCTACCCGTCCTTGTCCTAGCTGTCGGCGTCTTGTGGGCGGTCCTCGCGTAGGCGGTTGGTTGGATAGCGGAAGCGTTTCATACTCTTGTTGTGTCTGATCTCACGGAGCGTTCTCAAATGTAGAACTTGAACTGCGGCCTTTCGCCGGGCACGGTAGGATTCGAGATAAGAATTTCACCAACCCGATCAGAGAACTCGACTGTCACGGGTTGCGCACCCCCAAGACGGCAGGTATTGTAGTTCAGTTTTGTCAGTCCAAGAATGTCTTTGGCAACTTGCTCGATGTTCCCCTCACCATGTTGGATGTCAATTCTCAAGGGAACGGGTATGTCGAATCCATCGTAAGTTTCCAGGCGGAGCTTGAAGCCGCGAGAATGTCCCTTTGACAGTTGAAAATCGTCAGGCGGCGCCTCGAACAATTGTCACGCAATCCTCCTGTTCTCGTCAAGTGCCGTTCCATGAACAAGGCGGTCCAACGCTCTGAGCAGCTCCGGCATATGCCGGTAGCCTTTCACCCGATGGAACTTACTCTCGGCTCGCATCAAGCCGGCCACACACCACCGCTGACGCATGTCGCCCTCGCGCCAACACTTCACCCGGCGAGTCACGTTCTCTGCCACGCTGAACGCCGACTCGATCGGATTGGTCGTCGCCAACGTCCGCCGAAGCAAGTCGGGAACGGCCAGACGAACCACCGTCAGCGTCTCCTCCAGCCCTTCCCGCAGGCTCGCCGCCGCGTCGGGGTTCAGGCGGTCCAGCCAACGGGCCGTTGTTTTCAACCGCCGCAGGGCCGCGTCGAAGTCCCTCTCGCTGTACGCGGCGTGGAGTTGCCGGGAAAGCTCCTCCCCGTGCTTCTCCGGCAGGTGTGCCTGCACGTTCCGCTTCTTGTGGACCTGGCAGCGTTGGATCAGCGTGTTGCGGCCCCAGACCCGCTTCCCTGCCGCGTGCAGGGCCTTCGAGCCGTCCAACACCAGCAGCGTCGGCTGCGAGGTGTCCAAGCCGCGCCCCTGCAAGTCTTCCAGCAGGGCCGTGCAAACAGCGGCGTTCTCCGTCGCCCCTTGCCGCACCCCCAACACTCGTTTCGCCCCGTTTTCCAGCACTCCCAGGGCCACGGTCATCGTTTCGCCCGCATACACCACGCCGTCGAGGTAGATCACCGGAATCCGAAGGCCCTTCAGTCGCCGTTCGGACAACTGTTGCACCTCGGCGGCCGACGCCTTGACGAAGGAGCGGCTGACGCTGGACTTCTGCACCCCAAAACCCTCGCGGGCCAGGTCCACCACGCCCTCGTAGTCCCGGCAGGAAACGCCCCGCACCAGCCGCTTCAGCACGGCCTGGGGCATCGCGTCGGGCGATTGGAGCCGGGCGTAGGTTTCCAGGTCCGCCTCGCCGCACCGCCGCGTGTAACGCATCCTGGGCCGTGGGATCGGCAGCTTCTCCGGCGCCCGTTCATACCGCAGGCCACAACGCTGGTTCACCTCGTCTTCCAACAGCCCTGTGGCCACCCTCAGGCCGATCTCGGTGGCGAAGCTGGTCAGCGAGTCCTGAATCATTGCCAGCATCTCCTCCCGGTCCAGCACCAACTGAACTTCCCTGTCCTTCTCAGCCTGCCCCTTTCGCCGCTCCTTCTGCGAAGGCTTGCGGACGCTACCTCGTTTCGTGTACCTTTTCCTCATGGCGGTTTCTCCTTTCGTGGTGGAAAGCGGTCCAGGCTACACCGCCCGGACCTGAGGAACCGCCATTTTCTATTTCAACTGCGGCAGGGACAAGCTCGTTAGATGACCGACGCTTTCGGGTTCATCAAGACCGGGGATGACGAAGACCTGTTCTTCCACTCATCGAGCCTAAGGGGTCAGTTTCGAGGAACTGCGTGAAGGCCAGAAAGTGTCCTACACGGTTGGCCAGGGCAAGAAAGACCCGTGTGCCGAAAACGTCAAGGTGGTATAGTTCCGTTGGGACGTGCCGTGAGCCGTCAGAGGTTGGCAGGGGCGTAGTGGGGCGATTCACCAATGGCTACATCGTGGACTGCGCCTGCTGCTCGGTGCGTCTATCAACCGATACCAGAGGTACTTGCCCATCTGCCCGAATACACGCCCAGCCTTGAGTCTACGGGAAAGCCGCACAGCACAACGTAGCGGCAATATGCCGTCTGGAATGCAGGTGAAATCCTTCTCTGTGGTTGCGGGAACCACACGGAAATCGACGTGCTTTAGCTTGTCCGTCTTGTCAACCAAGTCAATCCGAATCATCTTCCACCTCCATCCTAACCAATGGTCATCGAAACATCCCGGTTCTGTATTCTCTCATGCACTTCTTGGCGATGCACCGACATTTCCACGGGGGCGTCGATGCCAAGTCGCACCGTGTCACCTTGAATGCTCAGCACCGTAACGACAACATTGCCGATGAACACGCTTTCGTTGGGCCTCCTGCTCAAAATTATCATTGGTCGCTCCTTCTTCCTTGGGCTTGGTATTTCCTGCCCCATCACTCGGTTTGTAACAGTGCCTCTTTCGTCAGTCCACTTCCACATCGTTGACGACCTGGGTCACTCCATCAATCCTGGCCACAGCTTCCTGGGCAAGTTGCTTCTCGTGGAAGCTAAACACCCGACCTCGGAGGAAAAGAACGCCGTGTTTGCACTCGCATGAAACCCGTCGCATGGCTTCGTAGGGGCTGTCTCGTAGACGCCCCGTCGCCACCTCCGCAATGGTGGGAGCATCCCTGAACGTGAGCAGTTGCATAGTGTCACCTCCGTACATAGGAAACTTTCCGTGGAGATGGATCGCCTCGCAGCCAGCTACAACTGGCTGCCCAATGGACCGCCACGATTCGGCGTGGGCCTTGCGAGACAAAGCGGTGCTGAGACGCAACCGCTGGGAGAGCCGCTCAAGGAGAGGAATGAACGTGCGTGCAGCGGACCTAGCTTGTGTGGTCAGGACTACAAATAATTCTACCAAACTGTGCCGTGGGCCGTAAACCCCCTCTGGTGGAATCGCCATGCTGGCACTGCCAGCGGCGGCAGGTTGTTCGC
Source organism: uncultured Planctomycetaceae bacterium (assembly GCA_963754135.1). GTDB lineage: Bacteria > Planctomycetota > Planctomycetia > Pirellulales > Thermoguttaceae > JAJFUI01. The sequence continues at coordinate 35,577 of CAVWEY010000005.1, read as the reverse complement.
CTTAGCCCGAGAATTGGTTGAGGTCAGGCCTCGTGCCCACTTGGGGCATAGCCGAATGTCCAAACGGTGCTAAGATACAGATGGCGTGCCAAGAGGAAGGGCCGACACACCGGGTTTGACCGCTCGCCCAATAAAGATGGGCAACAGGTAACCGAGTTCGGCGTACCGCCTCTCCCTCGGAAGAAACACGAACAAGAAGCCCGGCTCTCGTGCGGGCTTCTTGTTTTTCTTGGGGGGAAGTTTTCCCACACTGGGAAGAGTGGCTGGCCCCATGCCCAACCGGGGCATAGCCGATTGTCGAAACTGGTCTAGCCCGCATTTCTCACCGCCCCTATTGAAAAAGGGCGGCCTTCTGTGGCATAAGTTGTTTTGCTGAAACGAACAACGCCACAAGCAAGGAGGCCGCCCAATGTCTACAGAGTGTAACGCACGCCCGTTCGATTTCCAAGGGCTCGGCAGCCGGGCCGTCACCGCGCGCTTCGACGGCGGAGCCATCACTTCGGACGCCGGCGGCCTGCTCCTGCGGGAGGTGGAGGCTAAGACCGGCATTCTGCGGCGATTTGCCGCCTGCTTCACCGACTACCGCGACCCCGACCTGGTGGAACACTCGGTCTACGAGTTGCTGGCCCAGCGGGTGTACGCCTTGGCCCTGGGTTACGAAGACCTCAACGACCACGACACCTTGCGTTACGATCCGCTCTTGGCGGTGTTGGTGGGCAAGGCCGATCCGGTCGGGCAGGACCGTCGCCGCGTCAAGGATCGAGGCAAGTCGCTGGCGGGCAAGAGCACGCTCAACCGCCTGGAACTGACCCCCGTGGGGGCCGACGCCTGGAGCCGCTACAAGAAGATCGTCGCCCGACACGGCGACATCGAACCGTTCTTCGTCGAGACGTTTCTGGCGTTGCATCGTGCGCCGCCGAAGCAGATCGTGCTCGACCTGGACGCCACGGACGATCCGATTCACGGCCATCAACTGGGCCGGTTCTTTCACGGTTACTACGACAACTACTGCTATTTGCCGCTGTACATCTTCTGCGGCGAACATCTGCTCTGCGCCAAGCTGCGGCCGTCGGACATTGACGGCGCGGCGGGCTCGGTGAAGCAGTTGGCTCAACTGGTCGAGCGGATTCGCCGCCGCTGGCCCGAGGTGCGGATCGTCGTTCGCGGCGACAGCGGTTTCTGCCGCGAGAACTTGATGCGATGGTGCGAGGAGAACCGCGTGGATTACGTCCTTGGTTTGGCGAAAAACGCCCGTTTATCACGGATTCTGGGCAAGGAATTGCACGAGGCGAAGGTGCAATTTGAGGCCACGGGCCAGGCGGCGCGGGTCTTCAAGGAGTTCACCTACCAGACGCGGAAAAGTTGGAGCCGCCCGCGGCGCGTGGTGGGCAAGGCCGAGCACCTAGCCAAGGGGAGCAACCCGCGGTTCGTGGTGACCTCGCTTCCGGCGGAGGAATTCGATGCCCGCGGGTTGTACGAGGACCTGTACTGTGCCCGCGGCGAAATGGAGAACCGGATCAAGGAGCAGCAAATGTGTTTGTTCGCCGACCGCACGAGTTGTGCCACGATGTGCGCGAACCAGTTGCGATTGTGGCTCTCCAGCGTGGCCTACACGCTGCTTGTGGCCTTGCGGCAGTTCGGACTGCAAGGGACGGAGATGGCGGAGGCGCGTTGCGATACGATCCGGTTGAAGCTGCTCAAACTCGGGGCGTTGGTGCGGACGACGGTTCGTCGGGTGTGGATTTCGTTGTCGCAGAGTTGGCCCTATCAGCGCGTCTTTGTCCAGGTTTACGAGAACTTGCAACGGTGGTCGTTGCCGTTGCCGGCCTCGGGATAACGGTGATCGGCCCTCGAATTGCGATGCGTTCCGGCGGCCGAGGCGCTGAAGGTTTGCGCGGCCGCCGCTCCCGCCGCTGCCAAACGGCCTGCCGTCCCTTGCCAACGGCTATCGCAGGTGACCGTCGGGCGCTGATCCGCCTACTCTCGGCCCTCACCCCCCTGTCCGCCCACCCGCCGCCCTGTCGGCAGCAGCGAAGCCGCGGTGTGGTGAGAAATGCGGGCTAGCCGGGGCACCGTAACCACTGATGACTCATCGCTGACTCCTCAACGTCCGTTGGTAGAACTGGTCCATATCGGGCACAGTTCCCACTTGGACGGAATGCCCATGCTGCCCCGTGGAACGTACGGGTAGGCGGCCAGCAACTCTCGCCAACGATCCGGCCAGCGGCTTTGCGGGGCGATCCGGTCGAGGCAGTATTTGCAGATGGTCAAGACCGCAAAGATGCGATCGCCGATAATGGGCACGGGCGTGTGCCATGCCTGGACTTTGCGCGGAATCATGGGCTTGGTGCCCAAGACGCGGTTCCACAGACGGCCGTGATGGGCGCAGATGTTGCGAACGGTGTTCAACGCCAGGAGCCATGAACCAAGCACCACGTCATGGACTCCGAACACGGCGGCCACCTCCCTGCGGATGTCAGGATGCACGCCGCGAAAGAGGGTCAGCATGTTGCCGAACGTCATTACCTCGGCCGCCATCCAGACGGGCATGTAAGCGTGTTGGTCGCCGTACTTCTTTCGGAAATGGTCGGCGAAAGTCTCCTTGCTGTGGGCAGCCTGCTCGTTGAGTGCCTCCAGGAAGCGGAGACGATTGTCGGCCGATAGGCCGGGCATCGCTGCCGGATCGGTGGCATAGGCAAAAGGATCGCCGCTTTGGTGCGCCAGCGAATAAGACAGGCGCGTCCGCACGGCAACTTCGATCCGCTCGACGGCATCCATAACCAGCAATCGTAGATGACGGTCGAAGGCGTAGCGTTGCCAGACGGCCTCGAAGGTGGTATTGGGCCGGAAGGTGTCTTCGCCGGGATTGCGGAAGGGATGCCAGTAGCCGCTGAGCCGGTAGTAGTTCACCACGGCCAGGCGGGACATCATTGTGGCCCGGTCGCCCTGCATACCGCGAGCCAAGAGCAAATCGGCTTGCTGTTGAAAGCTGAGCGGCGGTTTGCTGTACTTCATGGACGGCCCCCGCGCAAAGAAAGACCCGCCGAAGTGAGCTTGCCTTTCGGCAGAGGCCCGGCGGGTTTACTGATAAGAGTATATCGGGTGTTTCCGGTTTCTACAAGCAGAAAAGAGCGCATGTCCGCCACGCTTATCCCATTCCGTCTGTGCGAATGCCTTTTTGGGTCGTCATAAAGGCTTATGGCACAGTCGCTTGCATGTGGTGAACAGGGCTCGCTGCATCCGCGCGGCATAATCGCCAACTCAAGGAGGACCCTCGCCGTACCCGCTCCGTACCATCACCGGGCGCTCCCTGCTCCAGGCGTCCCAAAGAATCGCCCTTTCCGACTGCGTGGGCTGCTTGACGCCCAGAGAGGGGAGGGAGCAGGATGGCCGGCGCGGCAATTGGGGGTCGAGGAGAGCTTCGCCCCGTTTCCGCTGCCGGGCGTCTGCAGGCCATTGTCGGCCACCCTGGTGACGCGGGGCGTTGGGGGAGGAAATGGAACATGCTTGAGTGGATACCGTTTGTTTCCAGCTATCCAGTCTGGGTGCGGATCGTTTTCTTGATCTGGCTAGTTGCCGGAATCGGCATCTTAGGTGTCTTCGTGTTCACACCACGAATCGCATCAAAGGACAAGACCACGGCATCGCCGAACATCCAGGTGAACGAGAGTATGGGTGACCAGAAAGAATACCCAGTTATCAGCCAAGACGATTAACATCTTTCAGAATCGCCTTCCTAATCCGACTGCACAATCAAACACTCAAGATGACCTCGTGCTTTCGGTCCCCACGCTCTTGGGCGTCGGGGCGAAGGACAACATCTACACAGACGTCGTTCTCATCAACAAGGGAGGCAGAGACGCCACCGTTGTCTTCCTCATGCTTGGAGTCGGGCCAAAGGCTTCCCCCATGCCCCACTGGAAGGGAGCATGGTCGTGCGAAACCACGGAAGTTGTACCCGCTCGCAAGACCGTCACGAGGCGGTTCCACCTTGGCGAAGGCTTCGTCGATAGTCTGCGAGAGGACTACGGCACACCGGCCGCGCATGACATCCAACTCATCTGCCGACTTCTCGATGCCGACGGCAACCCCCATATGGTCGAACACTCCCTCGGCACGCTTGCACTAACTGACACGGACTAGACTGTTGTGCGCACCGACATCGCGTCCGACACGATGCGACTTCTTCCGTCCGAGATCTCCAGTACTCGGGAGAAGCGTGGCGTCATGCTCGTTTCAACGGACCCGACGCCGATCGACTTGACAATCAAGGACGAATGAGACTCCTCGGGACGAAAAACGACAGGCGAGGATCTTCGATTTGCTGGGGACGCCCATTGGCCCCCGATTCTGCCAACAACAAAACCTCCCGCCGGGTCAGCCGCCGAAGAGTTGGCGGAGCATCTGCGGGCCGTTGTCCACGAAAATCGGCAACACGGCCATCAAGGACCCAGCGGCGGAAACGCCCATCGTTGGAGTGGCAGTTGTACTGCCACCCCTGGAACCGCCGCAAATTCGAGGGGTGGCAGTACAACTGCCGCCCCAACGTGTGAAAATCGGCAACACGGCCGTCAACGAACCTATTGCAGCCCAAAGTGGCCAAGGACGATGCCGAAGACGTCGGTGTCGGCCACGCTCGGGCCGGGAAACACAAGCGGCTCGGAACTCAAGAGCACACTCCGCTGCGAGCGGTCAACCGCCGGGGCGCCGTGCGAGCCCTTCACCAGCCGGGCGTCGAGCGGAATGCTCTTCGTGGCCGGATCGAGGAACAATTCCAGCGGGTCGTAGCCCGGCTTGCGATGGATGTCCACCGTGCGGGCAAACGCGGGGGCGCGATCGTCCGAGAGCCACCAGTAGTGCGCCTGCCAACTCCGCGGCGCGGAGATCAGGATCACCTCGCCGCTCCGTGGGTGTTCCAGGGCGTAGCGGCCGCGCTCGGGACCGACCAGCACCTCGGCAATGCCTGGCTGACCACGGAACACCTCGGCGACTCGGGCGGCCAGTTGCTCGTCGGCCTCCTGTGGCGGCAGGTTGGAAACCTGCCCTACAAAGACGTGGGAGAACTGGTGATCGACCATCGCGAAGGCCCGGCTCCGCTCAAAGTCCAGGTGTTCGCCGTCGTCGGACTCCCGGACCTTGAGCAGGCCGGCCTCGCGCAGGATGCGGTTCGGGTAGCTGACGTGATCGACGGGCGTGATCGCGTATTCACCGGCCACCAGCCAGAGGAGTTCTTCATCGTAGGCATCGGCCATGCCCGCGGCCAGCCGGCCGATCACTTCGTCGAGGTCGGCCACGGCCTGGTCGGCCCCTGCGCTGTCGGGGCCGGTCCGCTGGGCGGCGTAGTCGAGGTGCGGCAGATAGATGTAGAAGAAGTCGGGCTGCCATTGCTGTGCGGCAATCACCGCCGAATCGGCGATCCACGCGCTCGACTGGATGCCGGCCAGCGGGCCCCAGTAATTCATCAGCGGGAAATGGCCCAGGCGGTCCCGCAGCAGCCCGTAGAACTCCGTCGGCCGGGTGTAGCACCAGAGCGATTCCGAGCCGTCGGGGTTGTGGATGGGGGCGGGCGTGCAAACGTAGTCCGCCTCGCAGCCCACCGCGTGCAGCGGGAACCACACGGCGGAGCTGAGTCCCCGCCCGTGATGCGAGAGCAGGTCCCAGATTTGCGGCCGGCCGATGCAGTCGTTGGGGGCGGTCCACATTTCGACCTGCCGCCGGTCGCGCCAGAAAATGCCGTTGCCGACGATGCCGTGCTCGGCCGGCCCACGGCCGGTGGTCATATTGGCCTGCACCGGGCAGGTGACGCAAGGGAAGCCCGGCGTCAACTCGGCGATCTCGCCCCCGGCGGTGAGGTTCCGCAGCCGCGGCATCACGGCCACGTCTTTTTCACGCAGGGCAGGGATGGAAAGGAGGACGACGGGCTTGGGCATGGGACGGAACACCAGTTGGTCAGCAGGACAACGCCGTCATGCTAGCAGCCGGGCAGGCGGTTTTCAAGCTCAAGAAACGGGCCTGTTGTACACAGGGAGAAATGTCCCCTCTTTCTCACAGATAGAAATGTCCCCTGGGTGAAACAGGATTATGCAAGTGCTAGCTTGTGTGGCTCCTGGAAAGATAGCCATCGAGCGCCGGCCACCAAGATTTTGGCTTGAACCCAATTGCGCACTCGACCGAAGCGACGTGCCCAAGCAGGCAACGGTCCGAGTCCGCCGCCGGAGGACACCCAGGCGCCAAAATAGCGTTCGATCGCGTTGCGTTGGTCGCATAGCACGCCGCCAAACGCGGTGGCGAGCAGTTCGAGTGAGCGGAGCCGGCCGGAACTCTGGCAACGATGACCCAATCCACCGCGTCCTCGGTCCTTGATCTTCTTGGCTACTAACTGGAATCCCGCTTCGGCAGCCGCGTCGTATAAAGGGTTGGCATCGTACTGCGAATCAGCCAGCAGATAACCGCCGCCCGGCAGGGTAGGAATCAAATGACGCGCCATGGTTTTCTCACTGACGTTCATAGGTGCCAACCCCCAAGCGATCGGCATCGGCCCGCCACCCCACACCGCGTGCAGTTTATAACCTTTCTGGTTTCCACCCGCACCGCGGCCGTAACCCGCGTCCGGATCCTTACTTACACCGCTTACCGCAAGCGGCTTGCCGTCGATGATTTGCACCAGGCAACCGCCCACCACGATCAATGCCAAGAGACGTTCCTCCACCGCGGTCATCAGTGCAACAGTCGTCGGCCGCCGCAATCGGCGGCTTATTGTGCTTTGTGGCGGCAGCAAAGCTGGCCGCAAGTCGTCCGGCCAGTGCCTTGGATCAACGGCCCATCTAGTGGGACGGTCATGCACCACCGCCCAGAAGTATGCCGCGATCACATCCGCCGTTGCATAGCGCCATTCACCCCAGGGCTTGTCCAATTCTCGTGCCAAACGATACAGTATTCTCCAGAGTTCGCGTTCCATAATTCGTCTCCTTGTGGAAGGTTTCCCAAACCAACAAGGTGGAGCGCGAACTCATTTTTATCAAGCCACGCTAGCACTTGCATAATCCTGTGAACTGCTGGGCTATTGCCGAACGTCCCTCCGGGACTTCAGAACCGTTTTGCCAATTTGCGCAACACACCAAGGGCTAACAGCCGCCGGAGTACGTCGGTCATGGACACGGAATCGCCGGCAATCCCCGAAAAGCCACGCCGCTGGCGGTTCCAGTTCGGCCTGCGGATGATGTTCCTCGTGACGACCCTGGCCGCCGTGCTGTTGAGTTGGTGGCGAACCAAGCAGGACATCCGCAACCTGGAGGCCGTGCATGACTACTATGCGACATACGAGGATGGAATCGTCCATATCACCAACAGCACTGATCTTCTCAGCGAGAAGGCGATTGCGGATTCGCTCACCCGAGTTGCCTACCTCGGTCCCGTAAAGGGGATCAAGATCATTGGCGACTTTGATATTCACTCGGGCGATCCGTCTCCCATCGAGTTGACGGCCGGTGCATGGGACTACCTCCGCCGTCTGAAGCTGAAATCGCTTTCCGTGTGGGGATTGGGCGACCGAAGCGTGCCACAGCTTGCTGGGTTGTCGAGCCTGGAGGAGTTAACTATCATCACCATCCGCAAACGGCTCACACCCGCCGGAGAGAAACGGCTCCGGGAGGAATTGCCGAACTGCAAGATAACTATTGACGAGCAACAGGTCGAGAGAGAGTGACCGCGGGGCGAAGCGGCAGGGCGCAGCGTTCCGGGGGCTGTTAGCCCGCATTTCTCACCACACCGCGGCTTCGCTGCTGCCGACAGGGCGGCGGGTGGGCGGACAGGGGGGTGAGGGCCGAGAGTAGGCGGATCGGCGCCCGACGGTCACCTGCGATAGCCGTTGGCAAGGGACGGCAGGCCGTTTGGCAGCGGCGGGAGCGGCGGCCGCGCAAACCTTCAGCGCCTCGGCCGCCGGAACGCATCGCAATTCGAGGGCCGATCACCGTTATCCCGAGGCCGGCAACGGCAACGACCACCGTTGCAAGTTCTCGTAAACCTGGACAAAGACGCGCTGATAGGGCCAACTCTGCGACAACGAAATCCACACCCGACGAACCGTCGTCCGCACCAACGCCCCGAGCTTGAGCAGCTTCAACCGGATCGTATCGCAACGCGCCTCCGCCATCTCCGTCCCTTGCAGTCCGAACTGCCGCAAGGCCACAAGCAGCGTGTAGGCCACGCTGGAGAGCCACAATCGCAACTGGTTCGCGCGCATCGTGGCACAACTCGTGCGGTCGGCGAACAAACACATTTGCTGCTCCTTGATCCGGTTCTCCATTTCGCCGCGGGCACAGTACAGGTCCTCGTACAACCCGCGGGCATCGAATTCCTCCGCCGGAAGCGAGGTCACCACGAACCGCGGGTTGCTCCCCTTGGCTAGGTGCTCGGCCTTGCCCACCACGCGCCGCGGGCGGCTCCAACTTTTCCGCGTCTGGTAGGTGAACTCCTTGAAGACCCGCGCCGCCTGGCCCGTGGCCTCAAATTGCACCTTCGCCTCGTGCAATTCCTTGCCCAGAATCCGTGATAAACGGGCGTTTTTCGCCAAACCAAGGACGTAATCCACGCGGTTCTCCTCGCACCATCGCATCAAGTTCTCGCGGCAGAAACCGCTGTCGCCGCGAACGACGATCCGCACCTCGGGCCAGCGGCGGCGAATCCGCTCGACCAGTTGAGCCAACTGCTTCACCGAGCCCGCCGCGCCGTCAATGTCCGACGGCCGCAGCTTGGCGCAGAGCAAATGTTCGCCGCAGAAGATGTACAGCGGCAAATAGCAGTAGTTGTCGTAGTAACCGTGAAAGAACCGGCCCAGTTGATGGCCGTGAATCGGATCGTCCGTGGCGTCCAGGTCGAGCACGATCTGCTTCGGCGGCGCACGATGCAACGCCAGAAACGTCTCGACGAAGAACGGTTCGATGTCGCCGTGTCGGGCGACGATCTTCTTGTAGCGGCTCCAGGCGTCGGCCCCCACGGGGGTCAGTTCCAGGCGGTTGAGCGTGCTCTTGCCCGCCAGCGACTTGCCTCGATCCTTGACGCGGCGACGGTCCTGCCCGACCGGATCGGCCTTGCCCACCAACACCGCCAAGAGCGGATCGTAACGCAAGGTGTCGTGGTCGTTGAGGTCTTCGTAACCCAGGGCCAAGGCGTACACCCGCTGGGCCAGCAACTCGTAGACCGAGTGTTCCACCAGGTCGGGGTCGCGGTAGTCGGTGAAGCAGGCGGCAAATCGCCGCAGAATGCCGGTCTTAGCCTCCACCTCCCGCAGTAGCAGGCCGCCGGCGTCCGAAGTGATGGCTCCGCCGTCGAAGCGCGCGGTGACGGCCCGGCTGCCGAGCCCTTGGAAATCGAACGGGCGTGCGTTACACTCTGTAGACATTGGGCGGCCTCCTTGCTTGTGGCGTTGTTCGTTTCAGCAAAACAACTTATGCCACAGAAGGCCGCCCTTTTTCAATAGGGGCGGTGAGAAATGCGGGCTAGAAGCGCCACGTTCCCCGCGGCTGGCGAAGAATGTAGCACCACAACCCGGCGCCGGCCACCAGCAACAGCAGGCTGACGTTCTGCGAAATGGTCATGCGGGTGCCCAACACGGCAGCCTCGTCGCTCCGCAGGCTCTCGATCAGAAACCGCGTCACCGGGTAGATCGACATCATCAGCGCGAACACCTCGCCGTCGCGGCGGCGGAAGCGGGGCGTAGCAGACCAGCAGCAGACACAGCAGCAGGCCGTCGATCATGCTGTAGAGCTGGGTCGGCTGCACCGGCAGGCTGCGGGCGGGAGGTTCTTCGATGGCCGGCACGGTGATCGTCTCTTCGCCCGCCACTTTGACCTGCAACGCCCGCCGCGCGTCGAAGGCCTCCTCCAACGCGGACCAGGCCCAGCCGGTTGTCGGCAACTCACGCCCGCCTATGCTCTCCAGGCGGTCGCCGGCTTTCAGGCCGGCCAGCGCGGCGGGGGAACCGGGCGTGACGGCCAACACCAACGCCGCGGCGTCCGGATTGCTGCTCAACCGCATTCCGTACATCTGCCCGCGTTGGACCTGCGCCAGGTAAGGGGGGAGCCGGCCGGAAACCGCATCGCCCAGGGGTGATCGCACACGGCCCCGAAACAGCAACCGTTCAGCAGGCAGCCGATCCGCCCGATGGCCAGTCCCAACATCATGCTGGGGGCCACGAGGTCGCAGACGGCCAGCAGGGGCAGCCGATGCTTGCGGACGAAGAGCAAGACGCCGGCCACGGCGCCGAAAAATGCCCCGTAGACGACCAGTCCGCCCTTGGCCACGTTGACGATCTCGCCGAGGAGCTTCGCCAGGCTGCCACCCGGAGCGGCATAGGCGGGCCAATATTGGAGTTGCCAATACTCGATGACGTAAAACGCCCGCGCGCCAGAATGCCCGGCACGAGCATCCAGAAGGCCAGCGAGAAGATCAGCTCAGGGTCGAGTCCGAGGCGGCGGGCCCGCCAGGCGGCCAGCGAGATGGCCGCCACCACGGCCAGCAGGATCATCACGCCGTAGCCGCGGATGGGCAGGCCCAGCGGCACGCCTTTGGGCGTCGTCTCGCACAGCGCCGGCAGCAGCCAGGCGATGATCGCGCCCAGCAGCAGCAGGATCGGCACGTAGCCCCAGGTGTCGGCGTCCAGGCCCTGCCGCCATGTCAGCCACGCCAGCAAGCCGACGCTGGCGACGGCCCACACCGCCAACAACAGGCCGAATCCGAACACCGGACAGCCGGCAAACTGGGCGGGAACGTGGAAGAGCGTTTGCGAGCATGGGATGAGCTGAATAGGATGCAGTTGTCAATCAACCGCGTGTTTTCAATCCTCACGGCCAAGGCCGCCAGTGTCCGTCCGGTAAGCGTCTCGACCGGCTGAAGTGTTTCCGGATCGACCAGTGCCACGTAGTCGATTCGTGCGTCCGCGGCGGTCCCGATCAACTCCCGCATCCGGGCGGCGATCGCCTCGGCACTGCGTTGCCCCTCCGCCGCCAACCGGGCGGCCAGTTCGAGGCTCTTCCATAATACCACGGCCTGCTGCCGTGCGGAGGGGCTAAGATAGCGGTTGCGGGAACTGATGGCCAGCCCGTCCGGCTCGCGGACCGTCGGGCAGACGCGGATCGCCACCGGCAGGTCGAAGTCCGCCGCCATCCGCCGGATCACCAGCGACTGCTGGTAGTCCTTCTGGCCGAAATAGGCGGCGTCCGGCTGGACCATGCCCAGGAACTTCAAGACCACGGTGGCCACGCCGCGGAAGTGCCCCGGCCGGAACTGACCCTCCAGCGGCCCGGCGATCGGACCGACTTCGACCCACGTGGCGTGTCCCGGCCGGTACACCTCCTCGTTGGCCGGGGCGAACACCAGGTCCGTGCCGCAGCCGGTCAAGAGGGCCAGGTCGGCCTCCAGCGTGCGCGGGTACTTGGCGAAATCCTCCTTCGGGCCGAACTGGCTGGGGTTGACGTAGATCGAGACCACGGTGTAGCCGCACTCGGCCCTGGCGGCGCGGACCAGGCTGAGGTGGCCCTCGTGCAGGGCGCCGATCGTGGGCACCAGCCCGATCCGCTTGTCCTCACGGCGCACGGCGGCAACTTGCTCCCGCAGCCTGGTGACGGTGACGATGGGTTTTGGAATCGGCTCGTTCATAGAACTGTTCTACTCCATCCCCTTCACCGCCGCCAGTGTTTCGGCGAAGACTGCCTCCGGGTCGTCGCCGTCCAGGCGGAGCACGGGGCCCAGTTCCGGCCGCCCGGCTTGCTCGATCACGGATTGCCGGATCCGCTGCAATTGCTCCACGGTCAAGTGCCGTTCGCAACCCCGCCCGCGGCGGCGGACGCGGGCCAACAACCGCTCGGCCGGGGCGTCCAAGAGCATGATCAGCCTCGGCCGCGGCGCCGTCTGCCGCAATCGTTCGTGCTCTTCGAGAAACGCTGCCAGTTGTCCGGCGGGCAACCAAGCGCGGGCAAAGGCCGCCGATTGCTCGAACCAGAAATCGCTCACTGTCCAGGTCCCCTCTCCCGCCGGGAGAGGGCTAGGGTGAGGGCGGGCGGCGAGAGACCAGTCATTTCTGCGATGCGGCCCGCCATGCCCTCACCCCCGGCCCCTCTCCCAACGGGAGAGGGGAGCTTTTCGGATAGTCTCACAGCGGAGAGCAACCCAGCCCGCTCGTGCAAGAATCGTAACTCCATCTCCCAAGCGTTGCCAGCCGGATCGGCGTAGAAGGCGTCCAACTGTGCCCAGTCGGGCTGCTCGACGATCGCCCGTCCGCCCACCGCCGTCGCCAACCGCTCGGCCAGATGCGTCTTGCCGGCGGCGATCGGGCCGGTGACGGCCACGTAGCGCGGGGACGTGTCGAGGTGCTCCAGCAACCGGGCGATGCTCCAACGGATCGTCGGATGGAGCATCGCGTGGGCCACCTCGGAGGCCGGCTCGAGCACGAACCGGCGGAATGCCAACCGCGGATGGGGCACAACCAGCCCGGGCGTATCGAGTACCAACTCGCCGTACAGCAGCAGGTCGAGATCGATCGGCCGCGGCCCCCAGCGCTCGGCCCGCCGCCGGCCCAGTTGGGTCTCGACTTCCTGCAAACACGCCAGCAGCTCGTGCGGCCCGAGCGAAGTCTCGATCCGCAGTGCGCCGTTGAGGAAATCCGCCTGGCCCGCCGGCCCGCCGACCGCCGCCGTCTCGTGCCAGGCGCTGCGGGCGACCAGATTGATCTGCGGATGCGCCGCCAGGCGGGCGGCCGCCGACTCCAGAGTTGCCTGCCGGTTCCCCTGGTTGGACCCCAGACCGATCAGACAGACGGGCATAGTCGGTGCTATTGTACTCCTCACGCTCCGCGTGAGGAATTTTCGTCACGCGGTGCGTGACGAGTACCGAGGAAGACGAAAGCTTTGGGGGGGCCGTCCAAGCCGCGACGCTCCGCCGCCGACTGTCGTTCCCTGCGGTTGCCGCGTCCCAAAGCTTCCGATGTAGCGCTATTCTCCGCAAGCCAACGGAATTGTCAAGCCATTGCGAATATCGTACAATGGAACAGTGGAAAAGGCGATTTTCTCTATCACCTGTACGACCTGCCGGGCCCGGCTCGTGGTCCGCTCCGAGGAGGCTATCGGGGCGATTCTCGAATGCCCGCGGTGCGAAAGCATGGTGCAGGTGGTCCCTCCTGACGGGTGGAAGCCGGTGCCGTCCGAGGAGGGGATTCCGGGCAATTCCGCCGGACCACCACCGCTCGATCGGGTGGCTTCCGGCCATCAGATGCTTGATCTCGGGCCGACAAATGCCTCCCTGCTGGACGCGGTGTTTGGCCACCTGTGGCTCGCCGCAGGCACGGCCTTGGCGACGCTCCTGGTGGTTCTCTGCGGGCTGTGGTGGCTGCTCAGCACCCCGGCAGAGTCGAGTTCCGTTGCCGTTGAAGCCAATCAAGCGGCAGTTGCGGGAGGACAGGAAAGCAAACGCCCCGCGACTGCGGTCGCGGGGGAGAACGCCAGCCACCCGCCACCCCCCCCCGGATCGCAGTCCGGGGGCGTTGATCGAGGCAAGATAGCGAAGTCTTCCCCCGGATCGCCGTCCGGGGACGTTGCTCGCAGTGAGACGCCCGCAGGCGTTGCGAACCCCGAAGTCAAACGCCGCGAAACCGAGCAGCCCACGACCGGGTCGTCGCGCCCCATTCCGCCGAAGCCGGCGGAGCCCGATCCGCTGCCGCCGTTGGCCGACGAGCCGGGCCAGCGCCCGGCGAAGGACGCCCGGCCGGCCGAGGTCAAGAAGTTGCCGCCGCCGCAGGTAGACGTGGCCGCCCGCTTGGCCGACCCCTTGCCGGGGATCGAGTTGACCGATGTGCCGCTGGCCACCGCGATAGACCTGCTGGCGGCGATGAGCACCGCTCCGATTACGCTCAGCCCCGACGCCCTGTGGCAACTCGGCGTCGCGCCGCAAGACCGGATCGCGCTCCGGCTAAGCTCGACCACCGTCGGCAAGGCGCTCACCGCGGCTGCGGCCCAGCGGGGGTTGGCCGTGGTGGTTGACGGCGGCCAAGTGCTGGTCACTACGCCCGCCGAATACCGCGAGACGTTGCGGAAAGTCCGCTACACGGTCTCCGATCTGACGGGCGACGACAAGGCGGCGGTGGCGGAGTTGGCGGCGATGGTCCGCAAGCTGGTGGCCCCCGAATCGTGGCAGGCCACCGGAGGGCGGGGGACGATCGAGCCGGACCAGGGCGTGCTGATCGTGCTGCAAACCGGCGAGGTCCACCAGCAGGTGTTGGTGTTTTGCGAACGGCTCCGCGCCGCCCGGCAAAAGCCGCTCCGCAGCCACGACAAACCCGAACGGTTCACCCTGGCCACGCACGCGGACCAGGCCCGCGAGTTGCTCGACCGGCCGGTGACGGTCAATTTCCACGAGCCGGCGCCGCTGGCCCGCATCCTGGCCTTCCTGGCCGAGGCGACCGACAGCACAATCCTGGTGGACCGCGCCGCGCTCTCCGCCGCCGAGACCTCCGACCATGTGGAAGCAACGCTGACCGTCGAGAAGCGGGGCCTTGGGCAGGCGCTCGCGGAGTTGCTCCGGCCGCTCGGGCTCAGCTATCGGACCATCGGCCCCGGCCTAATCCAGGTGACTACGCCGGAGGCCGCCGACGAGCGGCTCGAACTGGAGTTCTATCCGATCAAGCCGTGGCTGGAGCGGGGCATCTCGGGCCAGCGGCTCGCCGAGCAGTTGAAGGGCCGGGTGGCCCCCGCGACGTGGAACGACGTGGGCGGGCTGGCCGAAATCTGCTTCGACTCCCCCTCGGGCTGCCTCATCGTCCTCCAATCCCAGCCCGCCCAGGCGGCCATCCAACGGCTGCTGGCGGCAGGTCCGCCGAAGAAGTGAGCACCGAACAGGTAGAATAGCGATAAACGCGGCGCAACTCGCGCCTGCGGTAGCACTTGACGGTGTGAGGCGCAATCGCGGTGTAGCAGCATACGCGCAGACAACCGGCTACCCTGTTTTAACGCAACCAAGCTGTGAATGTCTTCCGCGACCATTGATTGCCCATCCATTTGGTATCGGGTTCAGGGAGTCTTGTAGCCAAACTCACCGAACGCCAACCTCTCGGTAGCGGCATTTCGCGTCTGCTGCCACCGCGAGTTACCCATCGAAAACGCCTGCATGTTTCGCATGTCTCTGCCAATTCCAAAGTGATCCGCACATCCTGGGCAACGTACTCAAGGACTTCTTGTCGCCTTCCTTCCGCCCACAACCTGGGGGCAACCGCACCACACAGCCCATGACGCTTTCCCGATAAACCCATTCCCCTCGCGGCGGAATCCAGACTGACGCCGAATCCAAGCTGGCACACAACATGAAACATCATATCTACATGGTCGCGTGCCAGCCTCCGGCACTCGTCGAGCATTCCTGATTCTTCCGCAAGGATGTCAAAGTCAAAGCCCACACCGTTCCAAGTAACGATGGTATAGCCATGCCGAACCTGATTCGCCAAATACTCGACCAGTTTGGCCGCTTCCCGCTGACACATTCGGCTTGCCGGCCGATTGCTTTTTGTGACACCATGCCAAAGCACCGGCTCACCGGTCCCAGCCGCCAATGTTGCGGCACACGAAATCCCCAAAGGGCGTTGCGCCTTCCAGTCGTGCTCATCGGCTGACTGCACCTTTGCGGTCTCAATGTCGAATGCCAAATACCTGCGGTCATGCTTCTTCATGCCAGAATGTCCCTTGCTACCTCACCAGTCACGGGTAAGTTTCGTGAGCCTAAACAACGACTCCAGGAGAGCGGATCGTTTCTGCAACCGACGAAACTCTCTCTTGATGTGCAAACGTAAATCTGTCAGATCAGGAGGAGCATAGTTCGGCAAACGGTCAAACTTCACATAGAACCATATTTTGTCAACTGGGTTGAGGTCTGGAGCATAACGCGGAAACGGCTCCACAACTGTCGTCCGATGCCTGTGAAGATACTGCTGTACCGGATCAGCGCGATGTATTGGAATTGCATCCCAGAGCAACGTAACAGGACCGCGAAGTGCGCGATGTATTCTTTCCAAGAAAGGGACCACCGTGGTTCCGCAGAAGTTGACGTTGTTCGCAAGAAGGTCGAAACAGAAGCCGAAGTGCCGCCGCTGCGGACTTATGTTCATGGCACCAATCACCGATATTTTGCCATGCGGATTGGAGACTTTGAGGACCGGGGGGTGTCCTCGCGGTGCATAGCTACGACGAATTACCGGAGCAAACATGAAACCAGACTCATCTATGAATACAAGATGGGCATTCCTTCTGTGCGCACGCTCCAAAACGATCGGGTAGTCTTGTTCGAGCCAGCGCACAATCTCCGCATCATCCGGGCTTCTGAGTTGCTGGACGGGGCGTTGTGCTGTCCAGCCCAAATACTTCGTGACGATTGTCCATGCTTGGTTCGGGCGGCAGGATATATGAAAATGCCGACGAATCACTTCTGCGATGCGTTTTGTAGTCCAAAGGTCATTCATCCATCCGTGGGCGGTTGCACCCTGAGACAGCAGTTGTTCCAAATCCCGAAGTTGTTGGTCTGTTAGCTTTCGGGGGCGTCCAATGGAACCGTTCTTTGTTCGCCGTACTCTTGGTGTCGAGAGCCGAGTGTAGCGATTGACGCTCCTCGGCTTGGCTAGTGTGTGCCATCGCCGTAGCGAGCTAGGCGATACACCGAAAACGTCCGCTATCGTTGACACTGACACCCCCCTGTCGATTAGCCCTACCCCGCAACGGCGGCGAAACTCGCGGGCGGTTTCCGTTGACTTCATGGCCAGAATCTCCGCTTTAGCTCGATCGTTTCCTGTGAGCTTATTTGCGTCACATAAGGCATTCGGGTTGTATTGTCACTCAAGACAACATCCTTCCAGCATCAAGCCGGTTCGCTTTATGAATGCGAAGAGAAGATCGGGATGCTTTCTCAGTCGCCTCAACTCAGCAGTGAGGGTTTTCCGCAATTCAGTCAAGTCAAATGGAGCGTAGTTCGGCAACCGTCCGTACTTGATGTATGACCAGATTCCATCGACTGGATTAAGCCCCGACGCATTAGGCGGAAACGGCTCCAGAACAAGGGTATTGTGCCGCGTGAAGAGGCCTTTTACTGGTTCAGCATAGTGGATGCGAACCGAATCCCATATCACCGTCATTCGGTTCTGGACTTCACCGCAGAGAAGACGTAGGAACGTCGAAAGGGTTGATCCGTTGAAATTGGCATAATCAGCGGACAACTGGTAGACGAGCTTTGCGTTGCGATACTCCGGGCTTATCACAATCGCGGCTATTAGGGAAATCTTGGCATGTGGATCGGTGACTTTCACAACTGGCCCGCTCCCACGCGGCGCGTAGGTGCGGCGACAAGTTGGCGCGAGCATAAAACCAGATTCATCAATGAATGCGAGATGAGCGTAGCGACGACGGGCCTCACGCTTGATACGGGAGAACTCCTCCTTCCTCCACCGCTCCACTTCCCCCTCATCATGGTCCCGCAACTGTTGCACGGGCTTCTGTAGTGTCCAGCCCAGTTGCTCTTTCAGTGCTCGTCGCAACGTCACAATGCACAATTGTTCCCCCAATTCTTTCTGAACCACTTGGCGAATCCGTCGTAGTGTCCAATAATCATTCAACCACCCATGCGCCGTCGCGCCCTTTGAAAGCAACCCCTTCAAGTGGTTTGCCTGATCTGCCGTCAACCGTCGTGGGCGTCCGCCACCGGGACGGCGAACATGACCATGACTGTGAACGTGATCGACCCAGTAACCCTGCAATCCTGCGTCAAGGTCGTGTTGTCCTACGCGAATGGCGTCAGGGGGGAGTCCCGTTATTCGGGAGGCCAATTCTATGCCTCCCGATCCCAGGAATCGAGACGCTATCGCTGTGATCCAACGACGTTGCTGTCCGTTCAGGTAAGCGAGTAGCACGTCTAGCTGGTAGTGTAGCAGTTTGTCGGGGTGTTCACCCGGTTGCTGGCAGCGAGGGCACTGGCATTGGCGGGTAAGCATAGGGATATGCCTCCCGTGAACTTGAATGTGATGCTCTCGTTCACATGCCTACAGAGCGATTCTATGCAGCGGTTTGAACCCGGCAGCAACAACAACGGATTTTACCGCGCTGGCGGGTCCGTGTCGATGCGTGGGCAATTGTTTGGGCCGGATACCGAAACGTCCGTGTTGACGGTCGTGGCGTCGTTGAAATTGACCCGGTAAACGCGCCTCACGAACGCGCGTCGATGACGCTGTTGGGCACGCCGAAAAAACGAGTTGATTCGCCGATGCCTCGGAAAAGCGACCTCTCGGTTGCGAGTCGCTTCGTCGGCGAGCGCAAGAGGCTCTCCGGCATCCGTGTTTTTCTCTGCTTGTCTCGCCGCCCGCGTCACCACGCCCCACCACAGGAGGGCTGTGTGGCCTTGACCCGCGGCCCGCGGCCTGTTACCCTTCGTGGTTTCTCCTGCCCGATGATCCCCGGAGTCACCGCTAGTGCCTTACGACAGCATTGTTTGCGTCAAACAGGTCCCCGACACGGCCAATATCACGGCCGAGGCGATGAAGGAGGACGGGACGGTCAACCGGGGGGCCTTGCCGACGGTCTTCAATCCGGAAGACCTCCACGCCCTGGAGACCGCCCTGGCCATCCGCGACGAGTACGGGGGAACGGTCACGGTCATTAGCATGGGCCCACCCAAGGCGGCCGACGTCCTCCGCGACAGCCTCTTTCGCGGGGCGGATCGGGCGATCCTCTTGACCGACCGCCGGGCCGCCGCCAGCGACACCCTGGCCACCAGCTACATTCTGGCCCAGGCCGTCAAGACCATCGGCCGATATGATTTCGTCTTCTGCGGCCGGCAGGCGATCGACGGCGACACGGCCCAGGTCGGCCCGCAGTGCGCCGAGAAGCTCGGCATCCCGCAAATCACGTATCTGCAGGAAATCGTGAGCCTTCACGACCGGACAGTCCGGGTGCGGCGGAACATCGGCCACGGCTGGGAGATCGTCGAGGCCCGGCTGCCCGTGCTGATTACCGTGCTGGAGTCGGCCAATTGGCCGCGTCCGCCGGGGGCGAGGCGGGTGATGCGGCTGAAGCGGGCGAAAGTGCCCGCCGAAGTCGCCGCCGAGGTGAGGGCCGCCCTGCCCGAGGCCAGCGACGAAGAGCGCGCCGCCGAAACCGGCCGCCGCTGCCAGGCGCTCCAGCAGGCCGGTCTGCTGGTCGAGCAATGGGATCTCGACCGGATCGGGGCCGATCTGGGGCGCTGCGGGCTGGCCGGCTCGCCCACCAAAGTCCACCGCGTGCAGGCGATCGTGTTGACCAAGGAGGGCTATACCGAAGTGCCCCCCACCGCGGCCGGCGTCGGGCAGATGATTCACGAGTTGGTAGTCGATCGAACGTGGGGATGACATGCTGGAACCGAACCGTCAAGGCGAAGTCTGGGTGTTCGCCGAACAGGAAGATGGCGCGCTGCACGATGTGGCGCTGGAGCTTTGCGGCAAGGCCCGCGAGCTGGCCGACCGGCTGGGCGTTAAGACCGGCGCGGTGCTGCCGGGCGCCGGCGTCGGCCCACTGGCCAAGCGGCTTATCGCCCAGGGAATCGACAACGTCTACCTGGTCGATCATCCCCGGCTGACGAATTATCAAACGCTTCCTTACGCCAGAGTGCTGACGACGCTGATCGAGCGCCGCCGGCCGCAGATCGTCGTTGTCGGGGCCACGGCCATCGGGCGGGACCTGGCGCCGCGGGTGGCCTCGACGCTCCGCGCGGGCCTCACGGCCGACTGCACCGATCTGGACATCGCCGACGTGACCGATCCCAAGGCCCAGGTCGAGCACAAGAACCTGCTGCTGCAAATCCGCCCGGCCTTCGGCGGAAATATCATTGCCACGATTGTCAACTACGACCAGTGGCCGCAGATGGCCACGGTGCGCGAGGGCGTGATGCCACTCAAGCCGCCCACCAACGGCCGCGCCGGGCAAGTCGTCGAGGAGAAGGTTGAAATCGACGACGCCCAAATGGCCCTCAAGCTGATCCAACGCCACACGGAGCCGCGGAAGGTGAACCTCAAGGGGGCGCGGGTCATCGTCTCCGGCGGCGGCGGCATCGGCAGCCGGGAAAACTTCAAGCTCATCTACGACCTGGCCGGCGCCATCGGCGGGGCCGTCGGCGCCAGCCGCGCCGCCGTCGATAGCGGGCTGATCGACAAGGAGCACCAGGTGGGCCAGACCGGCACCACGGTCCGCCCCGCGCTCTACATCGCCGTGGGCATCAGCGGCGCGGTCCAGCACCGCGCCGGCATGGAGGAGTCGGCCAAGATCATCGCCATCAACACCGACCGCGACGCCCCCATCTTCGGCGTGGCCCATTACGGCATCGTCGGCGACTACAAGGAAATCATCCCGATGATGATTAAGGCGATCAAGGAGAAGGCGAGATAGCATGGCAAACTTCTTTCTCGATAACGACGACATTCAATTCCTCTTCAACCACATCGACCTGGCCGAGTTGCGCGGATTCAGGAGGATGATTTCGTCCACTCCAACGGCGATCCGGCCGGCTATGGCCCGCACGACGCCGCCGACGCTGTGGACAACTACCGCCGCGTGTTGGAGATCGTCGGCGAGGTGGCCGCCGAGGTGGTCGCGCCCAGTGCCGAGCAAGTCGACCACGAGGGAAACACCCTGAACGACGACGGCACGGTCACGCTCCACCCGCTGGTACGGGAGAACCTCAAGCGGCTCAACCAGGCCGATTTGATGGGCTTCACATTGCCGCGGCGTTACGGCGGGCTGAATTGCCCCTCCCTCGTCTATACGATGGCCACCGAGATGATCAGCCGGGCCGACACCTCGCTGATGAACCTTTTCGGGCTGCAAGGGATCGCCGAGACGATCTACGCCTTCGCCAATGACGAGATCAAGGACGAGGTGCTGCCGAAGTTCGCCCGCGGCGAAGTCACCGGGGCGATGGTCCTGACCGAGCCGGACGCCGGCAGCGACTTGCAAGCAGTCCGCCTGCGGGCCTTCCAGGACGAGCAGGGCAATTGGTACTTGAACGGCGTGAAGCGGTTCATCACCAACGGCTGCGGCGAAATCCTGCTGGTGCTGGCCCGAAGCGAGCCGGAAATCGCCGACGGCCGCGGCCTGAGCCTGTTCCTGGCCGAACGGTCGGAGCGGGTGAAGGTCCGCCACTTGGAGAACAAGCTGGGCATCCACGGCTCGCCCACCTGCGAGTTGGTCTTCGACAACACGCCCTGCCGGCTGGTGGGCGAGCGGCAGCGGGGGCTGATCACCTACGTGATGGCGCTGATGAACGGGGCGCGGGTAGGGATTGCGGCGCAATCGCTGGGCGTGGCGGAGGCGGCCTTCCGCCTGGCCCGCACCTACGCCCGCACCCGCCAGCAGTTCGGCGGCCCGATCGAGCGGCTCCCCGCCGTGGCCGAAATGGTCACCGACATGAAGATCGAGTTGGAGGCGGGCCGGGCGCTGTGCTACGAGACCGCCCGGGTCTGCGACCTGGAGAACAACAACCTCCGCCTGCTGGAAATGGGCCCGCCGCTGGAAAAGGACGAAGAGAAACGCCGCCAGCAGCTCTCCCGCTCGCTGAAGCGGATGAACGGGATGTTGACCCCCATGAGCAAGTATTACTGCTCGGAGATGTGCAACCGGGCGGCGTACAACGCGATTCAAGTGCTGGGCGGCTCCGGCTACATCAAGGACTACGCCGCCGAGCGCTACGCCCGCGACGCCCGCATCACCACCATCTACGAAGGCACCAGCCAATTGCAGGTCGTGGCGGCCGTCCGCGGCGTTGCCTCCGGTTCGCTGGACACCTGGGCCGAGCAGCACGAGAAGCGAAGCTACGGCGATCCGTTGCTCGACGGATTAAAGGAGAAGCTCATCGAGGCACGGCAGCGGATCAACCAGTCCGTGCAGTTTGTCAAGTCGAAAAGCCCGTCGCATCTCGATTTGTCCGGCCGCCGGCTGGTCGATTCGGCCATCACCGTGATCATCGGCCACCTGCTGCTCGTCCAGGGGGCGGCCAATGAGCGGAAGAAGCGCGTCGCCCGCCGGTTCATCGAGCGCGAGTTGGCCGTGCTGCGGATGAACTGCGAGCAGATCCACGCCGGTGACACCGCGCCCTTGGACGAGTATGCCCTGCTGGCCGGGCCGGTGCCGGCGGCAGGCTAACGCCACCGAGTCGTAGGTTATGCTTCAGTTGAATGTCACCCGCGTGTGTTATACTGAAGCATAACCTACGTGCCTGCCGGAGCCGCAAGAGAAAGTGGTCCTGGTGCCCGAGGCCCCGAACGTCGAAACGTTGGTCTATTGGACGCGCCTGCGGCGGGGCGAGGCGGTGGCCAAGTTGGGCCAACCCGATGAGGCGGCCCGCGATTAGCAATGGGTGATGGACTTCGAGACCCGCAAACCGGCCGTGCTCGACGTGGGGAGCGCAATCCGCCAGCCGGCAACTTTGGCCGCTGTCGACATGCTCAAGGTGGTGGTTGCCAAGGGGGACATCAACGCGGCCCGGCTCGCCCTGCAACGGATCGGCGCTCCCCGCGACTTGCCGGCCCAGTCACAGGCCGAGTTGCAGCAGTTGCGGCAGCAGATCGAAACGGCGTGGCAGCAAGGGCAGCAGGCGCAGTTGCGCCAGGCCATGAGCATGTCCCCTTCAGACGCCCACCGCCAAAGCCTGCTCAACGAGCGCGACGGCGTGCTGCGGCAGAAACAGACCATCCAGCAGACCCACAACGACCCGAAGGCCTCGCCGCGCGAGAAGGACATCGCCAAACAGTCGGTTGAGCAAATCGACCTGGCCATCAGCAACCTGGATCAGGCCCTCCGGCAACTCAACCGCTGAGGGCGGCGAAGCTACCTCGCCTCGTCTCTTCACGTCTCTTGACGCCCCGCTCGGCTCCGGCAACACTGGAGTCCCGCCCCGCCGGGCTTGTCCCGGCGGAACGGCGGATTGGCCACTACCGAAGAGCCCAAGCATGTCCCCCCCGGCCCCCATCTACACCCTCGAGAACTGCCGCCCAGCCTACCAACTCAACTGGAGCCTCTCGGTCTTCTGGAGGGATCTGCCGGCTGGCGACGCTTGGTTGGATGCGCTGAAGCAGGCGACCGAGCCGGACGGCGTACGGGTCTTGAACCACCGGTTTTCGGAGCCGGCCACAAGCCAATTCCTGTTGAGCACGAAGCCGCCTATATCGCCACATGCGTTGGTCCGCTCGGTCAAGGGGCGACTTCAATATCTGGTGCGCACGGCGCACCCCAAAGCCTTCCAGCGGAACTACTGTCTCCGCACGGTCGATTCGGCCAAACGGGAGGACGTGGAGAACTACGTTCATCGTCAGACGGGACACCACCCGATGGCCGATCCCAGGGTGCAGGCGGTTTTCGAGCCGCATCAGGTTTGCGACCCGCAGGTTGACCTCTCCCAGCCGCGGCAGGGCGACCACGCCCTTTACTGGTACAACCTCCACGTTGTGCTGGTCCACGCCGAACGCTTCCGGGACTTCTGCGAGGAACGGATCGCGGCCCGCAGAGACACGATTCTCGCCGTTGCCAGGAAGCACGGCTATCTGTTGTCGCGAGTCGGGATCCTCTCCGACCACCTTCATCTCGCGCTGGGTGGCTCGCCCGACCACTCGCCCGGCGAGATCGCGGTCCGTTTCCTGAACAATCTGGCGTGTCGCGAAGGAATGAAATGGCTCTTTGACTTCGGATATTACGCGGGCACATTCGGGGAATATGACCTTGGGGCGATTCCGCGGCCGTAGTGCGCCAATCCTTCGCTCCGCCGGGACAAGCCCGGCGGGGGCGTCCGGCAGCGCCGCCAACGTGTGCCGCGAGCAAAACAACTCCCCGCCGGGCTTGCCCCGGCGGAAAGCAGGATTGGCCACTACTGGCACCGATGGAAATCGTCTCGCCTCCGCCGGGCTCGTCCCGGCGGAGCGAAGGATTGGCCGCTACCGAGTCATTGGTCGCCGGAGCCCTGCGCAGTCGCGGACGAAGTAACCGTGGCAGACCGCAGAACGATCCCCGCGGGGTATCCTCCGATGAACTCGAAGTCGGACAGCAACTCGGCAAGCGGCCGACCGCGGAGCCATCCCAGCGCAAGATGCGCAGCGGCACGGAACGGCGGTCGGACGCACAGGCACACAGCGTCCTCGCACCCGAAACTTGGACCGAGGCGAATCGTATGCTCCCCCTCGCTTAGCAAGGGTTCCCAGCCGTTGCCGCCGCGGAAGATGAGAAAGACGGAGCGCCGCGTCGGCTCGCCAGCCTCAATCGCCCCCCCGCCTTTCTGAATCCGCGGTCGATAGCCCTCGGCATAGGCGGCTTGCATGAAATCAACCAACTCGCGGTCAAATTCGTCCCATTCAACCTCGGGTTTCAGCTTTGGAAACGGCCAAGCAACAAACTCCATAGCGCTCTCCATTCAGTCGATCCCGCATTACGAAAAAGCGTGTTCCTCCCCCGGAAACTTCCCCTCGCGAACCTCGTCGCGGTAACGGCCGACCGCGTCGATGATGGTCTTGCTCAGATCGGCGTAGGCCTTGACGTGGCGGGGCGTGTGGCCGGAGTTCAGGCCGAGCAGATCATGGAGGACGAGAATCTGCCCGTCACAGCCCGCGCCGGCGCCGATGCCGATGGTGGGAATCTTTACCGCGGCCGTAATCCGGGCGGCAGCGTCGGCGGGAATGCACTCCAGGACGATCGCAAACGCGCCCGAGTGCTCGGCGGCCTGGGCGTCGGCCAGCAGTTGCCGCTCGTCGCGCTGCACGCGGTAGCCGCCGAGTTGGTGGATGCTCTGCGGGCGCAGCCCGCAATGGGCCATCACGGGGATGCCCGCCGAAACCAGCCCGGCGATCACCTCGGCCTGGTCGCTGCCCCCTTCGAGTTTCACGGCCTGGCAGCGGGTCCCCTTGAGGATGCGGCCGGCGTTTTCGATGGCCTTGTGGACGCCGAGGTGAAAGCTGGGGAAGGGCATGTCAACGACCACCAGGGCGTGCCGCACGGCCCGGCCCACCATCTCGGCGTGGTAGACCATCTCCTCCAGAGTGACCGGGAGCGTAGTGGCGTGCCCCTGGACGACCATCGAGAGGCTGTCGCCGACCAAAATCCCCTCGATACCGGCAGCATCGACTAGCCCTGCCAGGGCATAATCGTAGGCCGTCAGCATCGTGATTTTCCGTCCGGAGGACTTCATGGCGGTGAATTGGGGGACCGTGATTTGTCGATCTTCTGGATTCATCGTTGTGGGGAGTTGTAGAATTACACTGTTGGGGAGGTGTTCTATTTTATAGGATCGCTGGTCAAGCACAACGCTTAGGGGTATTCTAAGGGGGGTGGACTGTATCCTTTTTTCCTCCCGCAATCCTATCCTGGGAGTGACACCGTGGTTTGCCGCAGTCTCTTCGCCGTGTGTCTCCTCGGGAGCGTTGTCTTTCCGGTCGAGGCCCAGCAGCCTGCGCCGAAGCCTATGAAGGTCGCCGGTCGAGGGAGCATCGTCGTGGTTGCCCAGGGAAGGATTCTGCTGACAACCCCCTCCGGGCAGAACTGCACGTTGTTGATGACTCCCAAGACGGAGGTACGGCTCCTGGGCATGGCCGATCCGGACATCCTTGTGCCGGGCGTTTACGTGCGTTTCATCGGCACGGTGGACAAGAAGACGTGGCGGGTGCAAGAGAAGGTGGGGGCGGTGACGGTGTTTACGCCGGGAAGCACGCCGGACCGGACGCCGGGAGTGACGCCGCCCGACCAGCGGACCCCCGCTCCCGGCACGATTCCCCCACGCGAGCAAATGGGCGGACCGATGCCGATCCCTGGGGCAGGACCGGCGGCGCCCCCGCGGCGCCGGGCGGCGGGCTGCCCGGTGCAAACCCGCCGGGCGCCGGCAAGGGGAAGAAGGCCACCGAGAGGCTCGAGGTCCACGGCCGCATTCTCACCAACCGGGCGGGAAAGATGACGGTCGACGCCTCGGCCCAGCACTCGAAGCGCAAGGTGTTTGTCGAGTTGGCCCCGGACGCCAAGATTGCCGTCGATGTGAACGACTACTCCCGTGCCAGGGCCGGCGACGCCATTGAAGTCATCGGCAATCCGCTCGCGCGAGACGGGAGCACGATCGAAGCCCTGGAGGTCCGCATCGACCTGGCGGCGCCGCTAACCGGGCCAAGGAAGGGGCGACACCCGGCAGTCGCCAAGCGGCCCGCGGAGAAGCCGGGCGAAGAGATGGCCAGATCGCCGACGGAGACGGCCCCGCCCGGCACGGCGGCCGATTCGCCGGCCGGCAAGCCGGACAAGGCCCAGCAACTCGTGCAGTTCTTGCAACTGCCGCCGGCCGAAATGGTGGGCAAGCAGGGCATGAAGGTGAGTAGCAAGGACGGCACCAACCTGGAGTTCACCCCTTGCCGGCCCGAACCGACCAAGGACATCATAGACAAGTTCGGTCAGCCCGACCATATCGCCATCCCCCACCTCTTCAACGAGGGCCCCGACGGCCAGAAGACACAGCTCGCCTGGCAGCTCTGGTTCTACGGCAACGTCATGTTCTTTGTGGATGAGACCGGCGCGGCGCGCTATTATTCACTGGTTCCGAAAGCGGAAAAGCAGCCGGAAAAGAAACCGGAGAAGAAGGAGTAACGTCCATGTTGTTCCGCACTGCCCGCGACCACTGGTCGCAGCTTTACATCATTGTCTTGGCCCTGGGGTTGGCGGCCGGGTTTGCGTCGCCGCTGTCGGCACAGATCATCCGCGGACCGGGCCGGCAACCGCTCGTGCAACCGAAACAGGTCGACGTGAAGGGCACGTTCGAGGGCGTCGTAAAGGGCGGCATCCTGCTGCTGGACGACAAGAACCAACGCTGGCAAGTCGCCGTTCCGTCGGGCGCCACGGTCCACGTGACCGGCACGGCGTCGGCCGACTTTCTCCGCTCGGGACTGCGCGGACTGGTGGTGGAGTTCCAGGCGGAGATCGACAATCACGGCGTGGCGCAGGCGAAAGTCGGCGAGTTGACTGTTACCATGCCGGGCAAGGAGAAAACGCCGGGGCTCTTCCCGCCCGGCGGCGCCGGCAGCGGCGGCGGCGATTTCGGCGGCCAGGGAGGCGATTTGGGCGGCAATGCCGGCGCTGCCGGCAAACATCCCAAACACGCCCCGGCGGCCGGCGGCAAAGGCCCCGTTGCAGGCACGTACCGCATCGTCGGCAACTTGACGGTCCGCAACGGCAAATTCTCGGCCCGCACGGCCACACCACCGTCCACTTCGAATTGGCCGACGAGCCGAAGATCGGCGTTGACCTGGCCGACGTCAACCTTGTCCGCAATGGGGACAAGGTTTCGGTCAAGGGAATCATGATGCCGAACCGGCCGGGACTGGCCCAGGCCAACGACGTGAAGATCGAACTGGCGGAACCATTGACCGGCCCCAAGAAAAAGGCGGCCAGGCCGGAAGCCAAGCCCCGCCAGCCCAAGCCGGACGAGGGCCTGCCCCAGCCCGCCGGCGACAAGTAGGCGCCGCAAGTAGCGAATGTTCCCCGGCCCCAGGCCGGGACCTTCAACGGGCCGAAATCGCGGTGGCCAAAAAAGTGCCTTTTCCAGGGCGTTTCGGGCTGGTATAATATCGAAGTTGCGGACAACCCATTGGTGGGCGGGGGCCGCTTAGTCCGCCGTCCGTCGCCGCAAGCCCAACTGCGGCATGATGTTAAGGTCGATCCGGCCGGTTGCGCCGGGTACAAGAAAATCCGGAACTGCGACACCACCTACTTACGTCGAGCCGCCGAGGGGGCGGATGGCGTCAAACCGCTTGAAACACGGGCAAGTGAGCGCGGCCGCGCAGCTTTGCGAGCGACGTAAGTGCAGTTCAACGTCAGGTTGATCAACCCCGCACCTCAGGTTAATCAACCCGTATGCGCGGGGTTAAATTGGCCCCATTGTGCGCGCATCAATCGAGAACGGATTGGGAAGCGACAATCGGCGGCCACTCTTGCCGGCCGGCCCCGCTTGGGGTCAAATAAGGTGCTTGTTTCACCAAGGCCGCCAGCGAGGGTCCAGCGGTGCCGACGATCCAGTTCAAGGGCAAGTCCGTCATCGAGACGTACCACCACACGGTGCCCCATCACCGCATTCGTGTGCCGTACGTCCTTCTAGCCCCCGCCTAACTGATATGCACGAGGAGCGCAAGCAGCGGCTCGCCGATTTCGCCGCCTGGGCGAAGCAGTACATCAAAGGCGACGAAAAGGGGGAGGCCCAAATCTTCCTCGATCACCTCTTCCAGGCTTTCGGCCTCAAGGGGGTCAGAGAGGCCGGGGCGGTCTGCGAGGAGCGCGTCAAGAAAGCGGACGGCGGCGGCACTGCTTTCGCCGATCTGGTCTGGAAGCCGGTCGTGCTGATCGAAATGAAGCGCCGCGGCGAGGACTTGCGGCGTCATTACCGGCAGGCGTTCGACTATTGGACACGCCTGGTGCCCGGCCGGCCGCGGTACGTCGTGCTGTGCAACTTCGACGAGTTTTGGGTCTACGACTTCGAGACCCAAATGGACACGCCGGTGGACCAACTCGCGGTCGCGGATTTGCCGCGCCGGTACGGCCCGTTGGCGTTCCTGTTTCCCACCCGCGAGACGCCCACGTTCGGCAACGATCAGGAGGCGGTCACCCGTCAGGCGGCCGATCGGCTGGCGACGTGCTTCAACAAGCTTGTTGCCCGCAAGGTAGAGCGGGCGGTGGCGCAGCGGTTCACGCTCCAGATGTTGGTATCGTTGTTTGCCCAAAACATCGGGCTGTTGGAGCAATACCTCGTTACAAAACTGCTGGACGAATGCAAGGAGCCGAGAGACAGCTTCGATCTGTTGGGCGGGCTGTTCGCGGCGATGAACACGCCCGGCGGCGTCCGCGGCGGGCGTTTCCAGGGCGTCGATTACTTCAACGGGGGGCTGTTCGCCGATCCCGCCCGGATCGAGCTTTACCCGGACGAGCTTGCGCAGTTGAGGCAGGCCGCCAAGTCGGATTGGTCGAAAGTCCGGCCGGAAATCTTCGGCACGCTCTTCGAGCACTCGACCGACAAAACGGAGCGGCACGCCTTTGGCGGCCACTTCACCCGCCCGGTCGATATTATGAAAATCGTCGGTCCGACGATCGTCGAGCCGTGGCGGAAGGAGATCGATCGGGCCAAGAGCGTGAAACGCCTGCAAGAGCTGCGCCAGCGGATGCACCACTACACCGTGCTGGACCCGGCCTGCGGCTCAGGAAACTTCTTGTATATCGCCTACCGCGAGTTGAAGCGGCTGGAGGCGCGCATTCACGAGCGCATCTGCGGATTGTCCGCCAAGGCCGACCCGGCGCAGCGGGTGTTCGGATTCGTGACGGCCTCGAACTTCTTCGGCATGGACATCAACCCGTTCGCGGTCGAGTTGGCCAAGGTGACGATGATGATTGGCCGGAAACTGGCTATCGACGAGTTGCATATAACGGAGCCGGCCCTGCCGTTGGACAACCTGGACGCGAACTTCCGGGCGTGCGACGCCCTGATCGACCCCGTGGGGAACCCCACACCTTGGCCGGAGGTAGACGTGATTATCGGCAATCCGCCGTTTCTGGGGGCGAAGCGGCTCAAGCCGGAGCGCGGGCCGGATTACGTCAACGCCA
Source organism: uncultured Planctomycetaceae bacterium (assembly GCA_963754135.1). Lineage (GTDB taxonomy): Bacteria > Planctomycetota > Planctomycetia > Pirellulales > Thermoguttaceae > JAJFUI01. The sequence goes on along the minus strand of CAVWEY010000005.1, from coordinate 5,932 downwards.
TCCGCCGGGCGTACCCGAACGTGCCGGGCATGGCTGACTACTGCGTCTACTGGTTCCGCAAGGCCCACGACCACCTGCCCGCTTGCGCCGCGAAAGACCCCGTGGCAGGCCGGGCGGGATTGGTCGGCACGCAAAACGTCCGCAACAATCAGTCCCGCGTCGGCGGACTCGACCACATCGTCCAGACCGGCACGATCATCGAGGCGGTGGACAATCAGCCCTGGTCGGGCGAGGCGAACGTCCATGTTTCCATCGTCGATTGGGTCAAGACGAAAGAGGCGAAGCTGCTCCCTGAAGGGCGACGGCTCTGGTTCAAGGTGGATTCCTCGCTGCCGCTGCTTGATGGAACGCCGGCTAGGCCCGGCCGGATCGCCGTCAGCACGCCGGGAAAACGGCGAGGGGTCAAGAAGGAGAAATCCTACGAACTCGACTCGCGGGAATGCCCGTTGATCAACTCGGCGCTGTCAGATAAGGCGGACGTGTCGGGAGCCCGCGTTCTTGAGGTCAACGTGCGGCCCCAACGATGCTTTCAGGGGGTGGTCACGGGCTACAACGGCTTCGTGCTTTCCAAGCAGGAGCGGCAGAACCTCCTGCACGCCGACGCGGGCTCCAGGAGCGTCGTGAAGCCGTACCTCGTGGGCGCGACTTGCTCACGGGGACCGGCTGCCCGACCCGCTTTGTGATCGACTTCGACGCCGTGAACATCTACGCCGCCCAGCGCCACGAAGGGGCGTTCGTACACGTGAAACGCCACGTATTGCCGGAGGTACAGAAGACGGCAGAACGAGCGGAAACGACGGACATGGTCGCCGCGCGAAAGCAACACCTGGATCGTTGGTGGCAATTCTGGAACGTCCGCAAGGGGCTGCGAACGGCGCTGAAGAAGTCGCCTCGATACCTCGCATGTTCGCGGGTCACGAAACGGCCAATCCTCTGTTTTGTGGCTCGTTCGATCCTGCCGGACAACGCGGTTGAGGTGTTTGCCTTCTCGGACGACTACTCTTTTGGCGTTCTGCAATCGAACACCCATTGGCAGTGGTTCGTGGCGAAGTGCTCCAAATTGACTGAGCGATTTCGGTACACGCCGGAGTCGGTGTTCGACACGTTTCCGTGGCCGCAGAAACCGGGGGTGAGGCCGGTCAATGCGGTGGCGGCGGCGGGGCGCGAAGTGCGCCGGGTGCGTGAAGAAGCGCTCAAAAAGGTGACGGGCGGCCTGCGGGCGGTGTATCGCACGCTCGACCTGCCCGGCAAGAATCCCCTGAAGGACGCCCACGCCGCGTTGGATTCGGCCGTGCTGACCGCCTACGACTTCTCGCCCCGCAAGGACCTCTTGGCCCAACTCTTGGAACTCAATCGGGACGTGGCGGCGCGGATCGACGCCGGCGAGCACGTCACGCCGCCCGGCGTCCCGCCCGAATATCCCGATCCCGCGCGTTTGGTGACCGACGATTGCGTGCGGGCGGAATGACCCGAAGCAACAGTTGAAACGCGTCCAGCGCGCGGGCGTTCATGCGCCGGATACGGTAATCTTGGCCTGGGTTCGATCCATCGGCTCCGATTCAATCCTGTCGGCCAACCTGCGTGACATCCGGGAGGTGGCAAACGCGTTCTGAGCGGCTTCGACCCGGCGGGGAAGAACGTTACCTGGCAGCAACTCGGCACCGACTTCAAGGACCACGTGTTCCGGTTCCAAATCCTGGACGAGGCGCAGCCCTTGGGGCGCGATTGGCGGGACGAATTGCGGGACATGGTGGTGGGGTGACGCCCAACGCGGGGCACTTGCGGCACCGCATGCGCAAGAGGGCACTGGGTGCTCACGCGGCGCACTCATTCCGCGCCGCAAAAAAGCCTAAAGCATTGCACCGCAGCCGCTTGCGGTTCTTCGGCGCGGGGCGGCAAGCGGTTCTTTTCCGCCTCTCCCGACAGTCCCGCGGGTCCTGCTAGATTCAGGCGTGTTACGACGTGCGTTGGAGGAAAAAGGGGATACGTCCAATTACTCGACTTGGGAGGCGGTGATAATTGGGCTGATCCCACTTTTTCGCCCCCGAGCCTGCCCGCGAAAAGCAGACGCTCTGCACTCGCGCCTTACACGAAGATCTCGCGCAGCCGGCAGCGGAAGCCCGGCAGCACGTCCTCGCCGCTGAGTTCATCGTTTTCGGTCAGGGTCTTGATGTCGGTTGCCGAGCGGTAGACCGTCACGCTCCGCCACTTGGAATTGACGCCCCACACCATCGCCGAGCCGGCGTCCAGCCAGGCCTTCACCTTGTCGTCGATCTCCCCGGTGGTGTCGCCCGGCGAGATCACCTCGACGGCCAGGTCGGGAGGGCCGGGCCAGAAGGCCTCCTCCGGCGGCGTGGCCGGAAGGTGATGTTGGGCATCCGCCCAAGCTCGTCGGCAGTGACCAGAGTTACAGTTCCCACGCTCACGGCACGATCCTCCATCGCATGGGGACTATTGTACCACAATACAGGCCGAGAGCAACTGGAGTAGGGGGGCGAAACCGTAGGCGGTTGCGCGGAAGCCCCCCCGTTGTCGGCGGGTCACGTGGCCGGTATAATCCTGAATTCCGGGCCGCCGGAGAGCGGCAGCCGCTTGACTTAACGCACTGTGCGGCCCCGCGTGGTCAGGGCCGTCGGAAAATCGAGGAAGGAGAGAGCCGTGGCTATTCGAGTGGGAATCAACGGGTTCGGCCGCATCGGGCGGCTGGTGTTCCGCGCCTTATGCGACCAGGGGCTGCTGGGCAAGGAAATCGACGTGGCCGCCGTCAACGACATCGTGCCCGCCGACAATCTCGCCTACCTGCTCCGCTTTGATTCCACCCAAGGCCGCTTCCCCGGCACGGTTGCCAGCGAAAAATCCAGCCCCGCTGTGGCCGAAGACGACGTGTTGGTCGTCGATGGACGCAAGATCAAGTGTCTGGCCGTCAAGGACGGCCCGGCGGCCATGCCCTGGAAAGCCCTCGGCGTGGACGTCGTCGTCGAATCGACCGGCCTGTTCACCGACGCCGCGAAGGCCCGGGGCCATCTTGAGGCCGGCGCCAAGAAGGTCATCATCTCCGCCCCGGCCAAGAACGAGGACGTTACCCTGGTGCTGGGCGTCAACGAGGGCAAGTACGACCCGGCCAAACACCACATTATTTCCAATGCAAGCTGCACCACCAACTGCCTGGCCCCGGTGGTTCACGTGCTGTTGAAGGAGGGCTTCGGCGTCGAGGAAGGGCTGATGACCACCATCCACAGCTACACGGCGACCCAGAAGACGGTCGATGGCCCCTCGAAGAAGGATTGGAAGGGGGGCCGCTCGGCGGCGATCAACATCATCCCCTCGACCACCGGCGCGGCGAAGGCCGTCGGCCTGGCCATCCCCGAGGTCAAGGGGAAACTGACGGGCATGTCCTTCCGCGTGCCCACGCCCACGGTGAGCGTCGTCGACCTGACGGTCCGCACCGTGAAGGAAACCAGCTACAAGGACATCTGCGCGGCGATGAAGCGGGCCAGCGAGACGTACCTGAAGGGCATCCTCGGCTACTGCCAGGACGACGTCGTTTCGAGCGACTTCATCCACAACGCCCATTCCAGCATCTTCGACGCCGGCAGCGGCATCGAGCTGAGCAGCCGCTTCTTCAAGCTCGTGGCCTGGTACGACAACGAGTGGGGCTACTCCTGCCGCACCGTGGACCTCGTGCGGTTGGTGGGGAAGAAGTTGTAACCGCAGTATTCCGACAACCTCCTCACGTTTGTCGGCGATTTCAACGGCGACGGCATCCCTGACGTGATCGTCAGCAATAAGAAGGGGACGTTCCGCTTTCTCAGCCAGCCGGGAAGGTGATTCCGCAAGGGCCGTCGGCTACCCGCGGGAACGCCGCCGCTTACCCCGCATTCCAGGCGGAACGCCGAACTCCAAGTCCGTGACCAGGAGCAAGTCAACAATGTCAAACGACTCGTCCGGATGATAAATGAAGATCGTGCGCCCGCTCGGGGAGAACGCCAAGAACTCTCGAGAAAGCACCTGTAGTTCCCGGCCATCAGCCAAGTGCAAGCGGAATGGGCGGAAAGGCTGGGCCTCGTAAACTTTGCGGACCTGCTCGACAGTCATTGGCGTGTCTCCCTTGTAAACCAGACTCACCTTCTTCATCGTATCCGGCGGCCAGGAACCTGTCAACCGGCGTCCGGCGTCCGCCGCAGATTTCACAGCCCCACGATGCTGTAACCGCAATCGACGTGGACCGTCTCGCCGGTCACGCCCTCGGACAGCCCGCCGAGCAAGTAGAGGGCGGTCGAGCCGAGTTCCTTCGGTTCGACGTTGCGGCCCAAGGGCGACTTCTGGGCGGCGTGTTGCCGCAACTCGTCGAAACCGGCGATGCCCGCGGCGCTCAAGGTCCGCATCGGGCCGGCGTGAAGACAATTGACGCGGATGTTTTGCCGGCCGAGGTCCCAGGCCAGGTGGCGGACGCTGTGCTCGAGCGCCGCCTTGCACACGCCCATCACGTTGTAGCCGGGAATCATCTTCTCGCCGCCGTAGTAGCTGATGGTGAGGATCGTGCCGCCGGCAGTCATAAGCGGCGCGGCTGCCCGGCTGGCGGCCACCAGGCTGTAGACGCTGATGTCCATCGCCAAGTGCCAACCCGCGGGTCATCGCCACGTAGGGCTGACGAAGCTCCTGCGGCGGGGCAAAGGCAATCGAGTGGACCAGGAAATCGAGCCGGCCGTAAACCTCCCGGACCTGGTCGAACACGCGGGCAATGTCGTCGTCTTTCTGCACGTCGCAGGGGAGCACGATCTTCGGCTGACGGGGGCCGACAAGCTCTCTGACCCGCCGCTCGCTCGACGGGCTGGGCAGATGGGTGAAGGCCAATTCGGCCCCCTCGCCGTAGAGCGCCTCGCTGATGGCCCAGGCGATGCTCCGGTCGTTGGCTACGCCCATCACGAGACCGATCTTGCCGGTGAACGTGCCCATGAATGATTATAGCCGGGCCGTCAAGTGGGGGCGTACCGGTCGACGGGGACTTCCGCGATCCGGAGCGGCGGGGCCGCGCCCGGCCGATCTCCGCCACGCGGCAGAGGATCGAGGCGTCGAAGTATCGCGCGCCACACTTATCGCACACGCCGACCGGCACGTTTTCCAGGATGACGAAACTCCCTTTGTGCCGCAGCGCCTCGCGATCCACCCGCCGCTCGCGCACCATGCCACCGCAATGCTCGCAGGAAAAGTCGTACATGTCGCGCACCTCATTCGATCTCATAGACCGTAATGACCAGAAGTTGACTGCGTTCGACGAAGCGGACCACAACTCCAACCGCCGTCGCCTGGTCCGTCGCATTTCCGATGACGACAAAACGCGTGCCTCGAGGATCGTCGGTCAGCACCTGGTCAATTTCACCCGTAAGGATCGCCGCCTCCACGTCGAGCACGTCGAGGTCGTCCTCGTTCATTTCTTCATACGCATGTTCCGTCAACGAATAGCATTGGTCCAGTACCGCATTTCGAATCCGTTCGAGTTCACGACTGGCCATGACGACTCGCTCCCCGAAGACGGCCGGTGATTCACTCCTGCCGATCAAGCCAGATCGTTTTCATTGTACGCCGCGACAGCGCAGCAGACAACCGCCGCATTGCCGTCTTGCGGCTGACCAAGCGGATCGTGCGCCCGGCCATCATTTCGCTATGTTCTGGTACGCCACCCCCAGCAGTGGAATAATCTTCTTGATGTCATCGAGAACGAGGTCTGTCTTCCACCATCTGCTTCCCTTTTTATGGTGAATGCTCTTCCTCACGCCTTCCGGCAATCCGAGGGTGTTAATGTCGAAGGCATCGCCCAAGCAGAGGGTAAGATGATGACTCTGAGTCTTTCGGACCTGAATACAGAATGCGTTTCGCCCGCTCGGGGTCTGGAATCGCACGGACCATTTGACATACCGCGCACCCAATCCTG
>CAVWEY010000004.1:0-549251 GCA_963754135.1 uncultured Planctomycetaceae bacterium | reverse complement strand
AGGTGGACCTGGTTGTCTAGACCACTGATTACGATTTCTTAGATGGAGGGGACTAGCGGCCCGCGAAACCCATTCCAAAGGTTTCGCACGGCCGCAGCGCCGCCACCCCCACTAGGAGTACGTGAAAATTCTCCAAATTTTTCCGAGAAAAATGCCGTTGATTTGGACCACTACAATGACTCCGTTGGACGCCTCACGCCGCCGCGTACATCGCCGCCGGCGTGAGGTAATCCAAGGCCGCGTGCAATCGCTCGTCGTTGTAGAACAGAAGGAAACCAGCCAGCCCCGCCTCCAACGCACGCACCGTGGCGTAGTCGTGAAGATAGACGCACTCGTATTTCACCGTTCGCCACAATCGCTCCACGAACACGTTGTCCATCCAACGGCCGCGACCGTCCATGCTGACCGCCACGCCCGCCAACTCCAGCCGATCGCTGAACGCCTTGGCGGTGTACTGCACGCCCTGGTCGGTGTTGAAAACCTCCGGCGTGCCCTGGGCCAACGCTTCCTCCAACGCCTCCAAACAAAACTGCCCGTCGAGCGTGTTCGACAATCGCCACGACAGCACGTAGCGGCTGTACCAGTCCATGACCACCGTCAGGTACATCCAGCCGTGCGGCATCGGCACGTAGGTGATGTCGCTCGACCACACCTGGTTCGGCCGCACAATGGCCACATTCCGCAACAAATACGGGTAAATCCGGTGCTCGGCGTCGTTCCGCGAGAGGTGCGGCTTGGGATAAATCGCTTCCAAACCCATCAGCCGCATCAGCCGCTGCAGCCCGCGTGCGGCTGATGCCCAACTCCTTGGCCATCTTCCGGCTGCCGTAGAACGGCGTCTTCAGGTACTGCTCGTCGATCCGACGCATCCATTGCAGATTCTCCGTCGATTCGCCCGTTGGCCGGTAATACCAACTCGACCGGTTCAGTCCCAGCAACTCGCACTGCCGTCGCACGCTCAGCCCCGCAAGCCCCGACTCGATGCACTCCCGCCTGAAGTCCATCGAGTCGGGCAACTTTTTTTTTCAACCACGCTGCCTCCATCTGCAAGCGGCCGATCTGCTCGTACAGTTCGGCAATCAGGGCGTCCTGGTTTTCCACCTTGCGACGTTGGTCGCCGGAGAACAACTCCACCGCGGCGTCGAGCAACTGCCGCTTCCACTGCCCGATCTGCGTGGGATGGACGCCGAACTGGCCGGCCAGTTCGCCCGTCGTTCGATCCCCCCGCACCGCTGCCAACGCTGCCTTGGCCTTCAAGGCCGCTTCGATACGTCGCCGTTTCGCTCCCATGTCTTTCTCCCAAAAACTGGACCAATCCTACCAGGGATTCGACTCAAAGTCGTGGTCCAGTTTCTTGGGTCCACTATATCCCATGAGTTCTCGTCACAAATAGACGTGAACGCGTCAATGGCGGTTTTCAGTTCGTCAAGCCGCTGCCCTGGGACATTGTGTTCCTCGTACCACTTCACGTCGTAAGTCCCTTGGCCCCTGGCTGGAGGTGTTACTGTTGTCTCAACCTCAAGCCTGTTGGTGACCGCGTACACTTTTCCACTTGTGTCCTTGAATCGCTGCAGTTCAATGAACTCAAAATCAAACGCCGTGATGTATTGGCATAGCTCGGCGAGCGTCTGTGAGATTTTCGGCGCAACGATAATCACCTTGATCGAGTCAGTGTCGACTTCCTCCGCGTTAATCTTGAGTCCGTGCTTCTTGATCTGATACCGCACGGAATCCGGATTGTTTCTGATCCAGTTGGCATACCGTAGTGTTTGGAGAAGCACTTTCTCGTCGGCAAACGACTTTTTCAGTTCCGCAATGTCGATCTGACCACTCTCACTATCGAATGCCAAGAAATCCATTCTCTTCTGCCCGGCAACGGTTGGCACTTCGAGCTCACGCGCGAGGATGCACACGTCTGGTCCGAGGATTTCGGGGTGTGCAACGATGAAATCCGCCATGTCATGTACTTCATCCTCGAATGGGTAGTCCTCAATCGCGGATTTGTCGGCGATGATGATCTGTGCCATGTCGTTGTCTCCATTTGCTGCCAAGCGATTATCATGCAGCGCCCGGGGCGGAAAATGCAGGCCATTTCCGTCTCGAGAGGCGGTTCCGGTGCCGTCTTGTCCGCTCGTGCAGCACGCTTTCAGCCGGAAAGCATATTGCTGCACGGCATAACCTGTCAAGCCCCCCCAGACGGAGCGGGCAAGATGTGAGACGAACTCAACGGGCGGATGTCAGCCGAAGTCTTCGGCCCGTCAGCCCGCCGCCGGCACCGGCCCGGCCAGCAGGGCGTACTCGTCCAGGGCTGCCGCGGGCCGAAAAGCTCTCGCACCCGCCGCTCGCTCGACGGGCTGGGGAGGTGGGTGAAGGCCAACTCGGCCCCCTCGCCGTAGAGTGCCTCGCTAACCCGCATTTCTCACCACACCGCGGCTTCGCTGCTGCCGACAGGGCGGCGGGTGGGCGGACAGGGGGGTGAGGGCCGAGAGTAGGCGGATCAGCGCCCGACGGTCACCTGCGATAGCCGTTGGCAAGGGACGGCAGGCCGTTTGGCAGCGGCGGGAGCGGCGGCCGCGCAAACCTTCAGCGCCTCGGCCGCCGGAACGCATCGCAATTCGAGGGCCGATCACCGTTATCCCGAGGCCGGCAACGGCAACGACCACCGTTGCAAGTTCTCGTAAACCTGGACAAAGACGCGCTGATAGGGCCAACTCTGCGACAACGAAATCCACACCCGACGAACCGTCGTCCGCACCAACGCCCCGAGTTTGAGCAGCTTCAACCGGATCGTATCGCAACGCGCCTCCGCCATCTCCGTCCCTTGCAGTCCGAACTGCCGCAAGGCCACAAGCAGCGTGTAGGCCACGCTGGAGAGCCACAATCGCAACTGGTTCGCGCGCATCGTGGCACAACTCGTGCGGTCGGCGAACAAACACATTTGCTGCTCCTTGATCCGGTTCTCCATTTCGCCGCGGGCACAGTACAGGTCCTCGTACAACCCGCGGGCATCGAATTCCTCCGCCGGAAGCGAGGTCACCACGAACCGCGGGTTGCTCCCCTTGGCTAGGTGCTCGGCCTTGCCCACCATGCGCCGCGGGCGGCTCCAACTTTTCCGCGTCTGGTAGGTGAACTCCTTGAAGACCCGCGCCGCCTGGCCCGTGGCCTCAAATTGCACCTTCGCCTCGTGCAATTCCTTGCCCAGAATCCGTGATAAACGGGCGTTTTTCGCCAAACCAAGGACGTAATCCACGCGGTTCTCCTCGCACCATCGCATCAAGTTCTCGCGGCAGAAACCGCTGTCGCCGCGAACGACGATCCGCACCTCGGGCCAGCGGCGGCGAATCCGCTCGACCAGTTGAGCCAACTGCTTCACCGAGCCCGCCGCGCCGTCAATGTCCGACGGCCGCAGCTTGGCGCAGAGCAGATGTTCGCCGCAGAAGATGTACAGCGGCAAATAGCAGTAGTTGTCGTAGTAACCGTGAAAGAACCGGCCCAGTTGATGGCCGTGAATCGGATCGTCCGTGGCGTCCAGGTCGAGCACGATCTGCTTCGGCGGCGCACGATGCAACGCCAGAAACGTCTCGACGAAGAACGGTTCGATGTCGCCGTGTCGGGCGACGATCTTCTTGTAGCGGCTCCAGGCGTCGGCCCCCACGGGGGTCAGTTCCAGGCGGTTGAGCGTGCTCTTGCCCGCCAGCGACTTGCCTCGATCCTTGACGCGGCGACGGTCCTGCCCGACCGGATCGGCCTTGCCCACCAACACCGCCAAGAGCGGATCGTAACGCAAGGTGTCGTGGTCGTTGAGGTCTTCGTAACCCAGGGCCAAGGCGTACACCCGCTGGGCCAGCAACTCGTAGACCGAGTGTTCCACCAGGTCGGGGTCGCGGTAGTCGGTGAAGCAGGCGGCAAATCGCCGCAGAATGCCGGTCTTAGCCTCCACCTCCCGCAGGAGCAGGCCGCCGGCGTCCGAAGTGATGGCTCCGCCGTCGAAGCGCGCGGTGACGGCCCGGCTGCCGAGCCCTTGGAAATCGAACGGGCGTGCGTTACACTCTGTAGACATTGGGCGGCCTCCTTGCTTGTGGCGTTGTTCGTTTCAGCAAAACAACTTATGCCACAGAAGGCCGCCCTTTTTCAATAGGGGCGGTGAGAAATGCGGGCTAATGGCCCAAGCGATGCTCCGGTCGTTGGCCACCCCCATCACCAGACCGATCTTGCCGGCGAACATGCCCATGAAGGATTATAGCCGGGCCGTCAAGGCCCCTCGGATTGGAGTTCACCCAGTGATTGATCTTGTGGACGCTTTCTACACCGGGGGAACTCCAAAGGTAAGAGTGTGGGGCCAATCGCTCAGCCGCCGCTAGCGGTTGAGTTGCCGGAGAGGTCGGTGGATCTTTCAGTTGCCCACGACGGTCCAGTTAGAATGGTTTCCCTTTCCTCCGCGGGCAGTTCTGGAAGGTCCATGCGAGAATCTCCGTTAGCCTCAGTTTCCAGGAGATGCGCCAATCGTCCCGTTTTGCCGCGTGCTTGTCAAGAGTGGTCGGTCTTGCCTCGCGTGGGTAGAATTGCAGTGGAGTATGACTGGTGATGAGGTGTAACCAACTCTCCCACGAACTGAGCCCGTACCTGCTCCAACATGCCGGCAATCCGGTGGACTGGCGGCCGTGGGGGGCGGAAGCGCTGGCCGTGGCCCGCGCCGAGCAGAAGCCGGTCTTCCTCTCGATCGGCTACGCCTCGTGCCATTGGTGCCACGTCATGGCCCACGAGAGTTTCGAGGACCCGGAGATCGCCCGGCTGCTGAACGAGCATTTCGTCAGCATCAAGGTGGACCGCCAGGAGCGGCCCGACCTGGACATGATCTACATGGAGGCGGTGCGGGCGATGACCGGCCGCGGGGGCTGGCCGATGTCGGTGTTCCTGACGCCCTCGGGCGAGCCGTTTTTCGGCGGCACGTACTGGCCGCCGCGGGCGGGGCGGAATGCCCGGCTTCGACCAGGTTTTGCAGGCCATCGCCGACGCCTGGCGGCGCCGCCGCACCGAACTGCTCGGACAGGCCGGCGAGATCACCCGCTTGCTGCGGGCGGCGGTCGCGGGCAAAACGGGCTCGGCGACGGACAACGGCGGTGCCTTTCACGCACCCTGCGACGAGGCCGAGGCGGCGTTGCGGCGCAGCTTCGATCCGGCCGACGGCGGCTTCGGGCCGGCCCCAAAGTTCCCCCAGCCCTTGGCCCTGCGGTGGCTCTTGCACCGCTCCGGCCGCTCGGGCGACGGCGAGTTGCTGCGGATGGTCACCACGACGCTGGACCGCATGGCCGGCGGCGGCATCTTCGACCAGCTCGGTGGCGGCTTCCACCGCTACTCGGTCGATGCCCGCTGGTTCGCGCCCCATTTCGAGAAGATGTTTTACGACAATGCCCTGCTGGCCGTCTGCTACCTTGAAGCATGGGAGGCGACGGGCAACCAGCGCTACGCCGCCGTGGTCCGCCAGACGCTGGACTACTTGTTGCGCGACATGAGCGATCCGCTGGGCGGTTTTTACAGCGGGGAAGACGCTGACAGCGAAGGGGAGGAGGGCAAATTCTATCTCTGGACGCCCGGCGAAATCGAAGCGGCGATTGGACCGGACGCCGCCCGGACGTTTTGCCGAGTGTACGACGTGACGGAGGCCGGAAATTTCGAGGACCGGAACATCCTCCACACGTCGCGGCCGCTGGAAATCGAAGCCAAGATGCTCGGCCGAAACCCCGACCGCCTGGCGGCGGAATTGGCCGACGCCCGGCATAAGCTGCTGACGGTGCGCAGCCGGCGGGTCCGGCCGGGCCGCGACGAGATGGTGCTGGCCTCGTGGAACAGCCTGGCCATCGACGCCTTGGCCCGTGCCGGCGCCGCGCTGGGCGAGCCTCGGTACACCGCCGCCGCACAGCGCGCCGCCGACTTCCTGCTGGCACACGTCCGCTCAGCCAGCGGGCGGTTGTTGCACTGCTGGCGGGCGGGCCAAGCCAGACAAGACGCCTTTCTCGACGACTACGCCGGCCTGGCCAACGCCCTGCTGACGCTTCACGAAACGGGCGGCCAGCCGGAGCGGCTGGAGCAGGCCGTCGCTCTGGCCGACGAAATCCTGGCCCGCTTCGCCGACCCGCAGCGCGGCGGCTTCTTCTTCACCGCCTCGGACCACGAGCCATTGATCGTCAGCAGCAAAGACGCGATTGACAATCCGGTCCCCAGCGGCAACGGGCTGGCGGCGGCGCTGTTCGGGCGGCTGCAAGCCCTTTCCGGCCGCGAGGACTATCGCGCCGCGGCGGAAGGGACGTTCCGCGCCTGCCTGCCGTGGCTCCAGCAGGCCCCCACCGCCACGTTTCAGTTGCTGCTGGCAATGGATGCGAGCACGCACCCTACAACGGCCTCTCGCCCAGTTCCCATTTCGGCCCTTCGGTGAGCATCCGTTGAATCTGCTGGTGGATTTCGGTCCGCGAGAGGCGGACCTGCGGGATGCGGACGTGCGGGTCAAGAGGCTCCTGTTCCTCGTCGGCCGGTTCATAATCGAGCTGGTCCAATTCCCGCTCCAGCGCGTCGAGCCAGCCGGGCAATTCGTAGCCGGCGCCCGAGGGCTGGGCCGTGAAACGGTCGATCTCTTCCTCAAAGCGCCGCAGCGCCGGGCCGGCGGAGTCCGTAGTGCCGCCTTCAGGCGGAACTGACCGGCTGAAGCCGGAACTACCAGCGGCGTCCCCGGCGTCACGCAGCTCGTCGACCGCCGGACGCATCAGCGCGCAGAGTTGATCGATCTCCATCGGGCGGACGAAGCGCTCGGCCAGCCGTTGGGCGATGCTCGGCAGGTGCATGCCGTACTTCTTGCAGAGCCGGTCGAAGCGTTCGAGGTGTTCTTGGGCCATGGGGGCGGTCCGCCCGGCGACCGCCCGCCGCCAGATTCCCGCGGCCCCGTCGCGGCCGCAGCGGACCAGCACCTGATGGGCGAGCATCACCGGCCGGAAGTTCCAGGCCAGCCGGTCGTAGTGCGCCCGAAGGCGGAGGAAGTCCAGCAGCGTGTAGAGCATCTCGCCCCGGTCGGATTGGGTGGTGATGCTATTGTAGTCCATGTACTCCCCGTAGTTCTCGTTCACGGCCTCCAGGACCACGGAGAGCCAATGCGCGGCCTCGTCCGGGGCGATGGCCGCGTCCAAATCGGCCACCAGCCGGAGCGGCTCCTGCGGTTCGGGTTCCGCCAGGAGGGTTTGCAGGTACTCGGCCACGCCCTGGTGCAGAATGCCGCGGAGGTTGCCGAGGCTGAGGAACTGCTGGGTGAACAGGTCCCCGCCATAGTTCTCGATGAACTGCTTCAGACCGCGCCATTGCTGCGGGTCGGCGACGCTCTCCAGTATGGAGAGCCGCACGCGGCGGCTATGCACCAACCAGCAGCGGAGCAAGACTTCGACGGCCTCTTCCAAACAATCCACCAACTCAGAATTGGCCCGGCGGGAAAAGGCGGATGTTCGTGGTTCAGGCTTCAGCCGGTCTTTCCCGGCCGAATGCGGCACTCCGGGTGCCATCCCCTTTTTCCGGCCCCACTCGGCAGACGAGACCACCAGGCAGCGGACGATCGCCTTGCAGCCGACCTCGAAGACGGAGTCGAACTCGGTGATCGCCCCTGGCCCGACGACATGACGGGCCTCCATGAGTTGGGCGGTCTCCAGCAGGCGGCAGGTCTCGGCCAACAGGCCCAGCCGGGGCAGGCCGCCCAACAGCCGGCGGAGCACGCATTGCAGGCCGCGGGAGGCGGCGATCCGCCGCGGGTCGCCCCCCCGGCACAGCGCCACGTACAAGAGCGGCTGCTCGGCCAGCGACTGGAGCAGCTTGGGCCAGACGCGGCGGAGTCCGGCCGCCTGGCCGCGGAGCAGCGCCGACAGGGCCTCGCCGGCAAGCCGCTCCCACTGCGGTTGTTTGCCCGCCGCCGGTGGTTGGCCCATCGAGGCCCGGATCATCCGCGCGGCGTCGGCCGTCTCGACGCAAGTCTGGATGATTTCCTCCAACAGCGTCTCCTTGACGCTCCGCCGGCGGTCGTATTCCAGCAGCGACTCCTGGCTGCCGTGCGGCGGCGGGATGCGATGGCGGTGCACCGAGTCCATCAACTCGAGCAGTTGCCGGTGGTTCCGCGTCGCTTGGTCGAGCCAGCCGGCCAGGACCTGGTCGCGGTCGGCGGCAATGGTCCCCTCTCCCGCCGGGAGAGGGCTAGGGTGAGGGCTGGCCGACGACGACGCCCTCACCCCCTGCCCCTCTCCGGGCACCGACCGAAGGTTGGTCGGGAGAGGGGAGCCGGAGGACGCCGTGGCGGCGAGCTTCCACAATTGGGCCACCGTGCCGAGGAAGCTCAACCGGCTGAAGATCCGCTCCGCCTCGCCGACCAACTCGAACTCGGTGGCCGAGGGTCCGGTTTCGTACATCTCGCCTTCGACGCCGTCGTCGGCCGTGTCGCGGTAGGTCACGTGCTCGTAGGCCGCGCCGAAGAGGCCCTCATCTTCGTCCGGTTCGTCCTCATCCTCCTCTTCGTCCCCCGGTTCGCCGCCGCCCCCGGCGTCTTCCCCCAAGACTTCGGCAGCCATCTCGAAACGGGGCACTTGCCAGTACTCCTCGGCGTTGGCCTCGAGAAAGTCGAGGAACTTCCGGGCCAGGGGCCAGCGCTGCTGTAGGGCAGGCATCCCTGCCTGACCTCCTGCGGTTTGGGGCGGCAGTTCAACTGCCGCCCCAGCAATGGTTTCGCGTTCCGGCGGCAGTTCAACTGCCGCCCCAGCGGAGGCCGTCCCGCCAGCCGCATTCTCCCGCCAGAGGTCCTCCATCCACGCCAGCGCCAGATCGTGGAAGGAGAAATCCTCCTCGACCAGCGGGATTTCCTCGGCCTGGCTGAGCCATTGCACCAACAGCGCCATGGCGGCCACGAAATCGCCGTGGTCCAGCAGGGTATCGACGACCAGAGCGTAGGCCTTTGGGCCGCGGAAGTGCTCGACGTGGCGGCGCCAGAAGGCCACGTCGCCGGCGGCGGCCCCGCCCTCGTGCCACGCCCGCAGCGCCGCCGCCACACTCTCGGCCGACTCGAGCGCGGCCTGACCGGAGACCCCGTCGACCGAGCCGATCTCGACGCTGGCGAACTGGTCCCACCACTGGGCCAAGGCGGCCAGGTTCCGCGAAAGGGTTTGTTGCAGGGCGTTCTGGCCGGCCGCCGCCGCCGCCTTGTGGACCTCCACGTAGAGCATGAAGACGTCGCTGAGCATGTCCAACAAGTCGTCGACGCGGTGGTCGTGGACGCTGTTTTCGACGGCGGGAAAGAGGCTGTACTGGCCGCCGAAGCCCAAAATGTTCCAGGGATCCACCAGCGCCCCGCACTCAATCGCCCGGTGCAACAGGTCTTCGACGGGGGGCAACTGCGCGGCCGCGTCGTCCAGCCGGCCGCGCTCGATCGCCAGGTGGGCGGCCGACATCCGGCACCGCATCTGGCAGGTCATCCGCGCGGAGGCCGTCGGCACAATCTCGGCGTGCCGGGCCGCCTGCTGCTGGCAGCCCAGCGCGGCGAACAGTTGCGCCAAATGGACGTGCTGCAACTGCCGGGCACGCCGCGCCGCCAGACAGTGGTTGAAGTGTTGCCGGGCGGCGCCGAGCGGCTGCCGCAGCGCCACCGCCTCCGCCCGCAACCGCTCGGCGTGCGGACCGCTCAGCGTCCGCAGCAGTTGCTCGTAAAAGACGTCCCGGTAGGCGGCGATCTTCGGCAGCAGCGTGGCCAGCGTGACCGTCGAGTCGTGGGCCTCGGGCCGGTTGCCGCTGACGCCCGAGCCCATCAACATCGTTCCGGCCAGCACGGCCGCCTCCTCGAAGAGCACCTCCTTGCGCGGCAGCCCTTCACGGCGGTTCAGCCGTTCGAGCATCGCGTCCAACGCCACCTGCTGCAACACAAACCGGGTCGAGCGGCCGGCATTGTCCAAATGGTTCATGTCCCATTGGCCGAACAGGTAGTTGGGCCGTTTGTTGACCGGATGGTCGAAGTCGTACGCCCGCGGGTCCAGCGACAACTCGTCGAGTTGATCCATTGCGAACATGGCGTCCAGGAGGATCGCGGGATCGGCGGCATCAAGGATCGCCAGGGCGGTTTCGACCAGCTCGCGGTAGGGGCCGACGGCCACCCCCGCCCCGCGGATCCAGAGCGGAATCGGGCGGACCCACTCGTGCTCGTAGGGCTGAATCTTCTGCTCGGTGCGCAGGACGGCGATGGGACGATGGCCGAGATAATCGTTCAACTGCCGCAAGGCGGCCGGCACGATGCGGTCGGTCTCTTCCCACGGCCCCCCCTGCCGCAGTACCGCCTCGCACATCCGGCCGATGAAGAACGGCTGGAAAAGCGTTTCGTCGCTCTGGTGGAACAACAGATCGCGATGGAACTCGCGGTAGGCGGGCAGGGCGGCCTCGAAGACCAACCGGAGCGCCGCCTCGGCTTGCTCGACCTCGCGGAAAGCATCGGTCGTGCCGCTGGCGGCCTGCAACTCGGCTCGCAGCACGTCCGCGACGGCCCGCCAAGCGGGCTGGTTTGTAGTCCCGGCTTTAGCCGGCCGGCCCGCCTCGATCGCCGCGAACAGCCCGCTAAGGCTTTCCAGGAACCGCCGCTCCGGCTTTCCGGAGGAGAAGTTCAGATCGCCGAGGATTTCCCGGGCGGCGGCAGACATGTCCTCGCTCGGCCTCTTGCGGTCCATTCGCGCCTCTCCTGCAACCGGCAAGCCCCTAATGGTAGGCTCTCTCGGCAGTCCAGTCCAGCGGGACGCGGGGTGGGAAAGCTCGGGGGCGGGCAGACGGCGCACGGGCGTGAGATGGCGGCCGCTCCGGATCAACGGCAGCAGAGCAGCGGCTGGCCCGTTCGGACAAACACGGTTTCTGGTTCGTCTTCCCCGTCTACCGTCAAGTCCTCTTTCGCATACGCCACGTCCAAATAGAAGCCCGCGCGAGTTCCTTATCGTACGGTTCGATGAACCGAACTTCTTGGAGGCGCTGTTGGGGGCTCATTTTCTCAATCTGCTGGTTGAGTTCGCTCCAGTTCATGGCGTCCCCGCTCTTGAAAGTGCCATTTCCGCCGCAGTTTGGTCGGGATCAACGCGGTCCCATGACGGCGAGCATCATACCATGTCCGCCCACCCGGACCAACCACCCGCGATCAGTTGTCTTGCCGATTCGGGCACGATCTGCTCGTCCCACCAGGGTATTTCCCGAGCCTGGACAGTACCTAATCAGGCTGGTTTAGCACCAGACTGTAGGGTTGCCGTATGAACGCGAACACGGCGGTTTTTCCGCGTGCTTTTTCTCCCTCCCCGGATTATGATGGAAGCTAAGCGGAGGCCCGATTCCCGTCAGAAGTCTGAGGTCGATCCATGATCCGAGGTTTCTTTCTTGCCGCGGCGCTGGGCGCCGCTGTCTGGCCGTCGAGCCCGGTCTGGGCGGCGCGGGGTGAATTGCTGCCGGAAACCATGTTGGCCCAGCACGGTCTGGTGCGGCCCTGGTTCGCCCAGGTGGAACTCAATCAGGGCCTGTCGCGGCTGGCCCACGTGGCCCTTTATGAAGGCGTCCTCTACGCGCAGACCGAAGCCGCGATGATCCACGCGATTGACGCGGAGACGGGCAGGACGCTGTGGTCGAAACGGATCGGGCGGCCCGACCGCCCCACCTTGACCCCCGACGCCAGCGGCGACAAGCTGGCCGTGATTAACGGTCAGCATCTGTACGTGGTCAACCGCTTCACGGGCGAGCCGGTGTACGAGACGGAGATGAAGAACGCGCCCGGGGCCGGTCCCGCATTGAGTTCCCAGCACGTCTACGTGCCGATGGTCAGCGGAATGGTAATCGCCTACCCGTTGACGCCGGCCGCGGATGTGGTGGGTGCGCCGGCCAAGGCGAAGAAGGCCCAGACCCCGGAAGAGAAGGCCAAGGCCGAGGCAGACCGGCTGTTGAACGGTCCTGCGATCGAGCAGCACGAGCCGCCGCTCTTTTGCCGGTCCTATGGCCGGGCGATGGTGCAGCCGCTGGTGACGCGGGACAACATCGGCGGCGAGTACACGGTCTGGCCCACCGACCGCGGGTATCTGAATCTCGCCCGCATCGACCGCGAGGCGGAGAACGCCGCCTTGATGCTCAAGTACCGGCTGGAGACGGGGTCGAAGATCGTCGCCCGGGCCAGCTATCTGCCGCCGGACCCGAAGGTGACGGGCGATTCGGGAACGGTGTTCGTCGCCTCGCGCGACGGGCTGGTCTACGCCATCGCGGAGGAGGACGGGACGACATCGTGGCGGTTCACGGCCGGCGAGCCGATCGTGCAGGCGCCGGCGGTGATCGACGACCGGGTGTACGTCCCCACCGAGCTTGGCGGGATGTACTGTCTCGATTCCAAGACCGGCAAGCGTCTGTGGTGGACACCCGAGGTGGAGCAGTTTGTGGCGGCCAGCAAGGCGCGGGTCTATGCCATCGACCGCCTGGGGCGGCTGCTGGTGCTCAACGCGGCCAACGGCGCGCCGCTGGACGCGATTGCCGCGGAAGGCGTCTCCACCAAACTGGCCAATACGGATACGGACCGCATCTATCTCGTCAATGAGGGAGGTCTGATCCAATGTCTCCGCGAGGCGGAGCAGACCACGCCGTTGCTACACGGCAAGGAGCGCAAAGAGGCGGCGAAGGCCAAGCCCCCCGAGCCGAAGAAGGAGGTCGAGAAGCCGGCGAAGAAAGAGCCCACGACGCCCAAACCGCCGCCCGAGAAGAAACCGCCGCCTGAGAAGAAACCGGCGCCCGAGAAAAAGCCGACGCCCAAGCGCCCGCCGAAACGAGGCTTGCCGAAGGCCGCCGGATCCTAGACGCTCCGGCCGGCCGCCGTTGACACCTGGGGTGGCTCATCCGCGGCCGTGCGTGACAATTTCCACTGGCGCATTCTGCGGGGTTTAGGTAAACTGCTTGCATGGAGCGTTTCAATCAGAAACCCGAGCAAGGAGCACGGCATGAACCCGACAGCGAAAGTCGCGCCAGAAAAGTTCGTCGAGACCATGAAGGACGAGATCGAGCAGTATGCCAAAGAGGTGATGGAGGCCGTCAACAACGCCCCGGACGGCGCGTGGATTGCCGGCAGCGAAGAGCAGGTGCGGGACCTTTCCGCGGAGATGCGACGCAAGGTCTTTGAACGTGCTCTGCAAGAGCGGGTCGATGCGGCGGAAGCCGCTTTTCCCCCCTCCGCACCATCCGACGACGGGCAAGCGACTGGCGAATAAGGGCCGGCAGTCGCACCGAGTTCTCACCGTCAACGGCGAGGTCAAAATCGTGCGCCGCTGGTGGCATGGTCCACAGGTCGGCAGTATCGCGTTGGCGGATGAGATTCTCGATCGCAGCGGGACAACCATCACGCCCGGCGTCATCGAGATGGCTTGCCGAGTGAACTTGTCGGCGACGAGTTTCGTCCGAGCGGCTGCGGCCCTGGAGCGCACGGCGCAAGTGAAACTCAGCGGCGAGCGGTTGCGGCAAGTGGTGGAAGCGGCCGGGCGTCGCGTGTTGAACGCCCAGCAAGACGACGCCATCGCCGTGACGTGGCACGCGGAAGATTGCGTGGTGCCGGACAGCGAAAAAGGCAAGAAAACCCGCATTTACACGGGCTGCGATGGCGTGATGGTTCCGATCATCACCGACACCGAGAAGATCAAACGCCGGGAGAAAGTCAAAGCCAAACGTCGTCGTCGCGGCAAGAAGTGCCAGCCCTTGCCGCCGCGAAGGCGCAGGTCGGACCTGTCCTGGAAGGAGTTCAAGGTCGCCTTCTTTTACAGCGAGGACGCGAAGCGTCAGCAGGTGGCTTTCACGCATGGCAATCACGTCGCGGCGGGAAAGCTGTTGCGTCGCGAGGCGGACAGGCTGCGGTTCCAGAAGGCCGACCAGCGCGTGGGCTTGGTGGACGGGGCGACGTGGATTCGCGAGCAGATGCAGTTGCACTTCGCCGAGTTGGACGGCTTGGGCTTGGACTTCTACCACCTGAGCGAAAACGTTCATCGGGCGCGGCGCAAGGTGTTTGGCGAGGAATCGCCCGAAGGCAAAGGGTGGGCCGACGAGCTGATGCACGTGTTCAAGCACGAAGGATGCTCGGCGGCCTGGGAGCGACTCCTCCCGTGGCGTACGGCCATGCGAGGCAAGGCAAAACGCAAAGCCGCGGATCGGTTGCTGCACTTCATCTCGGCGCGTCGAGACATGATCCGCTATCCGGAGTTCCGAGAGCATGGTTGGCAGATCGGCAGCGGCCCGACCGAGTCGCAGTGCAAACTATGCACCAAACGGCTCAAAGGCTACGGCCGCCGTTGGGACCGGCCCAACGCCACAGCGGTTGCAGCCCTGGATACACTGGACAGGAACGGCCAATGGCGCCAAGTCTGGCCAAACGCCAGCTACGCCGCGACTTAACGCCGCCCAGAACGCTGGTCACACACCCGCGGCCGGGGTCCTTGACTCCACACGCCGAAACCCGTACACCTTTAGGTATCGACGTCTCATACCCGGGGAAGAGGACCGTCCTGATCCTCCTCTCATTACGGAGATGATGCCATGCAGTCGCCGCGCGTCCAACGTGCCCTGGTGAGCGTCAGCAACAAGCTGGGTCTTGCCGGTTTCGCCCGCGGGCTGGCCGCCGCCGGAGTGGGACTCTACAGCACGGGCGGCACCCGGAAACACCTCGAAAACGAGGGCATCCCCGTCCACGACATCGCCGAGTACACCGGTTTCCCCGAGATGATGGACGGCCGGCTCAAGACCCTCCATCCAAAGGTCCACGGCGGAATCCTCTGCCGCCACGACAACCCCGAGGACATGAAGGCCCTGGCCGAGCACGGCATCCTCACGTTCGAGTTGGTGGTGGTGAACCTGTATCCGTTCGAGAGCACCGTGGCCCGCAAGGGCGTCACCCTCGAAGAGGCCATCGAGCAGATCGACATTGGCGGGCCGACGCTAGTGCGTGCGGCGGCGAAGAACCACGCCTTTACGACCATCGCCACCCACGCCGCCCAGTACTCGGAAATCCTCGACGAGATCACCCTCCACGGCTGCACCACTCCGGAGTTGCGCCGCCGGTTGGCCGCCGCGGCCTTCGCCCACACGGCCGCCTACGACCGGGCGATCGCCGACTTCTTCATGCACTCGGGCGCCGAGGGGCCGTTCCCGGACGTGCTCACGATGGGGTTGACGCGGAAGATGCTGCTCCGCTACGGCGAGAATCCGCACCAGCAAGCCGCGCTCTACGCCCGGTCCGACGGCCGTTGGGCCAGCGTGGTCGCCGGCCGGCAACTGCACGGCAAGGAGCTTTCCTACAACAACCTCTTGGACCTCGACAGCGCGCTGGCGATCGTCCGCCAGTTTGCCGAGCCGGCCGCGGTCGTGGTCAAGCACAACAATCCCTGCGGCGCCGCGGTGGCCGACGTGCTGGCCGCGGCCTTGCAGCAGGCGTTGGACGGCGACCCGCTCGAGCGCCTTCGGCTCGGTGCTGGGGCTGAACCGCACGGTCGACGCCGCTGCGGTCGAGGCCCTCTGTGCGCCGGGTTGTTCGTCGAAGCCATCGTTGCCCCCCACTTCCACGACGAGGCGATGAAAATCCTTACCACCAAGCCCAAGTGGAAGGCCAACGTGCGGCTGATGGAGGTCGGCGAGCTCGAGCGGCCGCAGCCGCACTGGACCTACCGCTGCCTCGACGGCGGGATGTTGATGCAGGAGGCCGACGTGCTGGCCGACCCCGAGCCGGAGTGGCGCGTGGTAACCGAGGCCCAGCCGGCCGAAGAGCATTGGGCCGACCTCCGCTTCGCCTGGGACGTCGTCCGCTACGTCAAATCCAACGCCATTGTGCTCTGCAAGGACCGCACGCTGCTGGGGACCGGGGCCGGCCAGATGAGCCGCGTCGATTCCGTCGAGATCGCCGTCCGCAAGGCCGGTTCGCGGGCCTTTGGTGCCGTCATGGCCTCCGACGCCTTCTTCCCCTTCCCCGATTCGATCGACAAGGCCGCGGCCGCGGGCGTGACCGCCGTGATCCAGCCCGGCGGCTCGAAGAACGACGAGCCGGTTGTGGCCGCCTGCAACCGGCACGGCATCCCCATGATCTTCACCGGCCGCCGGCACTTCAAGCACTAATGGCCCACTCGCACGTCGGCGAATTGGCGGCGATGGGGACCGCGATCCTGTGGACGCTGTCTGCGGTTTTTTTCATCGCGGCGGGAAAACGCACCGGTTCGCTGGCCGTCAGCTTTCTCCGCCTGGTGATTGCCTGCGGCCCGCTAATGGCTTATGCGCCGCTGGCCGGTGGGCGGTGTCTGCCGACCGACGCCGACGCCCGGACTTGGTTCCTGCTGGGAATCTCCGGCTTTCTCGGCTTCTTCCTCTGTGACGTCTGTCTATTCAAGGCGATGTTGCTGATCGGGGCGCGGCGGGCGCTGTTGGTCTATTCCCTGACTCCGCCGATTACGGCCCTGGTCTCGCCGGTGATTGTGATTGGCGACGCGTTGACGCTGCGCCACTGGATGGCGATGGGAATCACCTTGGCGGGCGTGGCCTGGGTCGTGCTCGAGCGGCCCGACCTGGGCGACCCCTTCCATGCGCCCCATCACCGGTGGCGAGGCGTCGCCCTGGCCCTGTTCGCCGCCGCCACCAGCGCCATCGGAATGGTCTTTTCCAGGGACGTGATGCGGACCTATGACGACGCGGCGGGGGCCACGCTGATCCGCGTCCTGGCCGCCTTGCCCGCCTACGTCATCCTCATCACCGCCTGGCGCCGCTGGCCGGCCATGCTCGCCGCCCTCCGCGACCCGCTCGCCCTGACCGCTCTGGCGATCGGGTCGGTCATCGGGCCGTTCGCCGGGGCCGTGCTCATTATGGTCGCGTTCAAGTATTCCACCGCCGGCGTGGTGACCACCATCACCGCCACCATGCCGGTCCTGATCCTGCCCCTGAGCATCCTCGTCTATCACGAGCGGATCGGCTTGCGGGCCATCGGCGGGGCGCTGCTGGCAGTGGCCGGCGTCGCCTTGCTGATGCTGTGAGCGACTGTCTTTCCCATTCCGCCCTCTGTAAAGCCGCGACCAGTGGTCGCGGAGCCCGGCGAGAACCGGCTACCGCCGTTGCGGGGCGCTCTGGCGGCGTCGGTCTCCTGACACTCATCGGCCGCCAGAACTACCCTTCCACCACCACGCCAGCAGCTTCGTCGCCAGCCGGGCGACCGTCGGATCGCAGCCGGGCGGGACCGGCGAGGGGACAAACTCCACGATGTCGGCCCCGATCAGCCAGCCGCGAGACTCCGTGCAGAGCACGCGGACGATCTCCGTCATCTGCCGCCACCCGAGCCCGCCGGGCAGCGGCGTGCCCGTGCTGGGAACGAGCGACGGATCCAGTCCGTCCACGTCGATGCTCAGGTAGACTTTCCCTTCCTGGCCGCGGAGTTCTTGCAGGATTTCGCCCCACTGTTCCGGCAAGCGATGGGCGTAGTAGGTGGCGATCCGCGGCCCGGCGGAGGCCAGTTGATACTCCTCCCGGCTGAGGCTGCGGACGCCGATCTGCACCAGCCGGCAACCCCGCTCCCAGAGCCGCCGCATCACCGTGCCGTGCGACCAGCGCCGGCCGTGCAGCCGGTCCGCCAGATCGGCGTGGGCGTCGATCTGCACCACTGTCACGCCGGCCAGATCGTCCAAGGGTTGCGGTGCGGCCGTCCCCGCTGCACGAGCAGGTGGGACGCCTGCACCACAACTCGCTCCGGCTAGCCCCGCGACCACGCCGTAGGTCACCGTATGCTCTCCGCCAAGGGCCAGCAGGAACTTCTCCGGTAACGACCGGACGTGACCCTCAATCGCCGCCAGGCAGTCTTCGATCTCGCCCTCGGCCGGCAGCGGCGACAGGGTGTGCAATCGCGGGCGCTGGGCGAACTCCACCAGCGTTTCTTCGTCGAAGGTCTCGATCTGCAGGCTGGCCGCGATGATCGCCCGCGGCCCGCCAGCCGTGCCTAGGCCATAGCACACGGTTTTCTCGACCGGCAGCGGCAGCACGAGCGCGTCGGCGTTTTCCAAGCCGGGCGAGGGCAGGCCGAGGAACTGGGTGAGGACGGAGGAGGTTTTCGGAGCAAGGTTTTCCATGATGGCGACGTTTGATGCCGAAATCCTCCTCCGTCCCGTTTGCCAAGGTCTATGCGGCTGTCTCAATGCGTACCCGAATGCCAGCCCGAGCGGCGAGCGTGATCAACATCTCCAGGCTGAACCGCTCCCATTTTCCGCGCATCAAATCCGAGACCCGCGACTGGCTGATGCCGAGGATCTTGGCGGCCTTGACCTGGGTGAGCTTCTTGGCCTCGATCAGTTTCCGCAGATCCGCCATAAGCTCGGCTCGCATGAGCAGGATCGTTGCCTCCTCTGGAGGAAAGCCCAGGTCGCTGAACACGTTACCGCAAGAATCGGTGATCTTTTCTCTCATGGCCGCTCTCCGATCTGCTTGTATCTTTGGCGGGCCACCTCGACGTCGTGCGCGCTGGTCTTTCGGCTCTTCTTCTGAAATGAGCGCAGCACGTAAACGACGTCAGCGAACTCCGCCACGTACACAACTCGCCATTGACCCGACACGTGGATTCGGATCTCCCTCGCGCCGGGACCGACCGTTCTCATCGGCCTCCAATCTTGCGGTTCCCGCCCATCTTGAACCGCGAACAGTTGGAACCCTGCCGCTCGACGAGCGTCACGCGGAAAACTCCGCAGATCGATCCGGCTAGCGCCGATGAACTTCAACCGCTTCATTCAATTATACAAGTTTTGATATAAAAGGCAAGCGAATCTAGTCCCATTCTTGTTTCCGCTCATTCTTCCCCCTCCACCCTTTCCCTTTCCGCCTTCATCTCGAGCATCGCCCTAACCAGCAGCGGCCAGGCGATGGTGGCGTCGCAGTGGACCTCGGCGAAGCGGCCCCCCTGTTGGCGGTCGAGGAACTTGCCCCAGGAGACGCCTTCGCTGTAGGTGCAGCCGCTCAGTCCGCCCCAGTGGACGGGCTCGGGGCAGAGGCGCACCGCGTATTGAAATCGGGGCGAGGGCAACTCGATGCCCGGCCGCATGTTCAGGATGTCGGCCAGCGGCCCGATCTGTTGGGCCCAGTTCCGCGGCACGCCCCCGCCGACCGTGAATATCCCCAGCCGCTTGGCCGAAATGACCCGCCGGGCGTAGTTGTGCAGATCGAGGAACGGATTATACGAGGGCACCGGCTCGAAGTACGCCGCGAGGTCCTTTTCTCCGCCCGGCGGGTTTTCCCGCCCCAGCACCGCCTTCGAGATGCTCAGGCCGATGTCCGAGTCGGTAAAGGCCGGCACGTAGACCGGCACCCCGTGCTCATACGCACAGCCGAGGATGCTGGGCATCTGCCCTTGCTCGCAAAGCCGCCGGCCGATCTCCCGGTTCAGCTCCCACGAGCACATCGGCTTCGACCGGTCCCAGCCGTTGATGACCTGGGCGATCAAGTCCTGCCCGCGGAGCAGGTTCGCCTCCATCTCCACGGTGTCGTAGACCCGGTTGTAGCCCCACTCGTAGAGGCGGCCATCGGGGATGCTCGGGTCGTGTTTGTAGTGGACCCCGCCGGTGGCCGCGGAGAGTCCGTGGGCCATGATCGCGCCGGTGCTAACGACGAGGTGAGCCAGCCCTTCCTCGATCATTTCGCACAGCACGCGGCCCATCTGGGCCACGGTCATGGCCCCGGAAACCGTGACCACGATGATGCAATCGGGGTCGGCGGCCATGGCCGAGAGCACCTCGAATGCCTCGCCCAACTCGCGGCCGCCGAAGGCGGTGCGGGCCATGCGGCGGAGCATATCGGCAAAGCCGCTCGCCCGGCGGACGTCCAGGGATTCCAGCGGTTCAAGGCCGTCTGCGCGGCCGTCATGGAGTTCTCGCATGGTGGCCCTATTTCAGGGCATCCGCCGCGGTCTGTCAAGGGGTGCGGCCGTGATCCACGGCGTCGAGTACGGCAAGACTTCGCCGACGAGAAGCAATCGCCCAATCGACCGGGCTGAAGGCCGCCGTTCGCCCGAACCGCTCGGAAAGCCTATGCCGTCTTCGTCTGTGCCTCGGCCGGCAGGGGGACCAGATGCTCGCGGCCGGAGACGATGTCGTCGGTCACCAGGTAGCGGCTGCCGGCGGGCTGGTCGGGAAGCTCGAACATGATCTCCAGCATCACCTCTTCGATGATCGAGCGGAGCCCGCGGGCGCCGGTGTCCTTCTCCATCGCCCGCTCGGCGATCATCCGCAGGGCCGCTTCGGTGAAGCCCAGCTCGGCGTTCTCCATGCCGAACAGCGCCTGGTACTGCTTCACCAGGGCGTTTTTCGGCTCGGTGAGGATGCGGATCATGGCGCCGAGGTCCAGCGGCCGCAGGGCCGAAACCACGGGCAGCCGGCCGACCAGTTCGGGAATCATGCCGAAGTGGAGGATGTCGTCGCTGGTGACCTGCTGCAAGAGGTCGCCCTGCTCGATCAGGTCGTGGCCGACGCCTTCCTGGGTGAAGCCGATGGTGCGTTTGCCCAGCCGGCGGCCGATGATGTCGTCCAGTCCGACGAAGGTGCCGCCGCAGATGAAGAGGATGTTGCTGGTGTCCATCTGGATGTATTGCTGCTCGGGATGCTTCCGGCCGCCCTGGGGCGGGACGTTGGCGATGGTGCCCTCGAGCATCTTCAACAGCGCCTGCTGCACGCCTTCGCCGGAGACGTCGCGGGTGATCGAGACGTTCTGGCTGGTCTTGCCGATCTTGTCGATCTCGTCGATGTAGAGCACTCCGCGCTGGGCGGTTTCCAGGTCGAAGTCGGCGGCGTGGAGGAGTTTCAAGAGCAGGTTCTCCACGTCCTCGCCCACGTAGCCGGCCTCGGTCAAGGTGGTGGCGTCGCCGATGGCAAAGGGGACGTCGAGGATGCGGGCCAGGGTTTGGGCCAGGAGCGTCTTGCCCGAGCCGGTCGGCCCGATCAGAAGGATGTTCGACTTGTCGATCTCGACGTCGGAACTGACCGTAGCGTGCATCAGCCGCTTGTAGTGGCTGTGGACCGCCACGGCGAGGACTTTCTTGGCGTGGTCCTGGCCGATGACGTACTGGTCCAACTGGGCGACGATCTGCCGGGGCGTGGGAATCTTGCTGAACAGCGGCTTGGCGGTGCCGCGGCGGCGGCGCTCCTGTTCGAGGATGGACTGGCAGAGATCGATGCACTCGCCGCAGATGTAGACGTCGCCGGGCCCCTCGACCAGCGGGCCGACGTCGCGATAGCTCTTACGGCAGAAGGAGCAGAAAGGCATTTTTCTTGGTGGTGCCGGCTCCTCGGCGTCCGCTGCTGAAATCCCGTCCTGACGGCATGCCTGTTCCTTTCCGCGTCCCGCTCTTTGGTCTGATCTAGGCGCTGCTAGTTCTACGCTTGGAAGTCGGCCACGGTTTGCGGGTCTTCCTGACCAGGTCGGGTCAAGCCGTCAGCACCGGCCGGACCGGCGCTCGGGCCGGCAGGGTCGGGGTCATCCGTCCTAACCTTTTTCGCCGTTATCGTTTAACTCATCCTGGAGTTGCGTTGCCAACGTTGTCTTAATTGTTCGGAATTCCTCGTCGGTTAGCTCACCCTTGGAGTGTGATTCGCGGAATTTTGAGAGCCATTGGCTGGCCCGGCGTTCCTTCTTTGCCGGTTTGGGGCGGATTTTCGCGATGACGTAATAGGCCACCGTCACCAATACCGCCAGCACGGCAATCGAGAGGATCGTCTCTTCCGGCCCGGATTGCCAGAAACGCTCCATGCGGTTGTCGGCCTCGGCCGCGAAAGCTGCCCAGGACATGCTCGCAATACCCCACTTATTATGCACCCTGGCTGGCCAATCGTCTAGCAATTGGCGGGCCGGAGTTCGAGATTCTCGCCCTTCCAACTGGGTCGCAACGAATGGAAAAGCTTTCCATATTACCCATTTCCCTCATTATACTCGCCGATGCTTGAGCCGCTCGTCGCTTCACGGCCAGCGGGGAATCCAGGCTAAACACGTCCGCCGTTACAGGCCGAAAAGCACAATAGCGGTCTTGTCGCGTTGCGTTCTTACGTCCACATAAGGGGGGTGTCGATGAACCGGCTTGCAATCGTATTGGCGTTACCACTACTGCTGAGTGGGGGGGTTGTCCGTGCCGAGCGGCCCTTGGCCACCGGTTTGGGTCTGGATAGCGTCGTGTCGTCCGGCGACCTGAAGGCCACGCCCGAAATGTGGTTCTACGATCAGGCCGCGCGGCAATACCGGGACCCGAAGCTGGCGGTGCGAGCCAAGGCGGAGTTCCGCACCGAGCAGCGGCTACGGCGGATCGAGTCGATGAAGTGGTTCGGCATGTCCAACGCCCGGCCGCAGGCCAGCAGCGATCCCTACCACGGCGACTACTCGCCGCGATGGGTCTCGAATCCCGGCTACTATCCGTACCGCTGGAACGGCGTGGCCCAGTCGGGGGCGTATTGGCTGCGGTAGCCGGGCGCCGGCATTTTTCGTAGGGTGCGTGAAACGCGCCATTGCACGGGTAAGTTTCGCTTACCCATGCCACCCGTCGATTCAGACCGGTTAAGGCACTATCGCGGAATCGCGGCGTCGGACCCATCGGATGATGAGGATCAATCCGCCGCACGCCAGGAGCCAGTGCCACAAGTATCCGTAGCAGGCCGCATAGAACGCGAGTTTCAGGTACTCGGCGGTGATAGCCCCCATCCCCTGTTCGTCTAGCCACCAACGAGCCATATCGAATTCGTCCGTGGGGGCCGACACGAACGACGACTGGCCGGCCCGGCCGGCGAGCGCACGGGCGAAGGCCCAGCGGCTTCGCCGCGTGTGGTAATCGCTGGTCACAACCAGGACGCGGGCATGGCGGTGGTCCTGAAGAAAAGCCGCCAGCGCTTTGGCCTCGTCGTAGGTCGTCGCCGCCCGGCCGGGAAGAATGGTGATATCCGACGCCGGAACCCCGCGTTTCAACAAGACCAGGCGGTTGATATCGTGGTCGGCGGGGCATATCCCTTCGATCGCGCTGGGTCCCGGCGCGACTTCGGCGATGAGCACCTGCGGCGCCCAACCGGCTCTTGCCAGCGCGGCGGCGGCGAACGGGCGCGTCGATTCGCCGCCGTTGAGCACCATGATGTAGCCGGCCCGTTGCGGCGGCCCGCCCACGTCGAGCCACTCCGCGGCGGCCCGCAACAGAAGAACACGGCCCGCCCACAGCAGCGCCAAGGCGGCGGCAACCAGCAGCAGTCCGGCCCAGCGGCGTCGCCATCGGCTCATGGGCTTGTTCCGCCACGTTCTTCCGGGACACAACTACTTCTCTAGGCCTCGTATGAAATCATGCTCGTAGTCGTCCGCGCTCTTTTGCGGCGGTTGCACGGCCTGGCCGCCGCCGAGCCAGCCCTGCAACCGCATGAGCCAGGCGATTCCAAACTCCCGGAAACCGGGGCGGCACGTCCACCAGTTGATTTCATCAAAGCGGCGGTCGGGCAAGGGACGGAGCCGCACCTGCCCCGACTGCGCCGGATCGAGCACGGAATCCAGCGCCGTGCCGCACGTGTCCGCTGCGGAATTGCGAGCAGAGCAGGAGCACGCGGGCGCCGGGATGATCGCGGAGCCAGGCCGCCAGCGTCCCGGCAACGGCCCGGTAACTGTCCCCTTCGCCACACGCGACCGAAATCGCCCCGGGGGGCACGCCGCGGCGGGCAAGCTCCCTCCGCCCCAGCTCTTCGAATGAGGGGAGCACGCCGGTTTCCACCAGCCGCCCCGGACGAAACCCGACGAGCAGGACCCGGCGGGAGGTCTTCTCGCGGAACAGCTCTCCGGCCACGTCGCAGCAACGGTCGCCGTCAAGGCCGTACGTCCCGGCGATCATGCCGATGTAATCGAAATTGCCGGCTGCTTGGCTGGCGATCAGAGGGCGGGCCAGTCCGCCCAGCAGCGGCCCGTGAAAGAGCCAAGCGGCCGCCGCGAGGACCGCCGCCGCAACCGCCCGCCGTTTCCACGCGGACGGCACACGGAGTGTGCCTGCCACATCGGACTTCATGCGTTAACCCCGTGCTATTCCATGCCGCAACTGTGAGAGGCGGTCGAGGATGTGCGGCGATTCCTTGGCTTCCGCCAACGGCTTGAGCTGCGACTGGATGTACTCCCAGTCCAGCGTCTCCTGCCGGATGATGACGCCTTCCACGTCGTCCCAATCGCGGCCGCGGTCGGCAAACGCCTTCAGAACAACAAGGTCTTCGGCGGAGCAGGTCAACAGCGAAAGCTGGGGGAGGAACTCAAACATCGTGGCTCGGCTCACCAGCAGTTCTTCATAGGGCAGGCCACCGAGGGCAACATCAATGCCGATCCCGGTAGGCGATTGCAGCAGCAACACCCGCTTGGCCAAGGCGAACTCTTTGGCGTCGGTCAGGCGCGGAGCGAAATGCCGCAACAGTTCCTCGATGTAGTGATCCTCGCCACCGAAACCGGTCAACAGTGTGAGGTCAACGTCTTCCGTCACGCGCGGCTGGCCCCAACGTTGCAGAGCCACCCCGCCAACGAAACAGAACTGCCAACCCTGCCGCTGGCAAACCACTTGGACCTCATGGCCCACTTGGAGCACGGCGATCATTTGGCCAGCCTCCTGAAGCAATGTTGTTGTTTCACGAATCCGGAAGTCGGCAACGGCTTGTGATGTATCCGGCACGACTCAAAGGCATCGGCCAGATTCAGCAACGACCGCTGGGTGTCGGTGTTGCGGATTTGCTCTCGGCGCAGCTCTTCCATGCGGGCGCCGGCTTGTTTCCAGCAAGCGACCCAGTGACGGAGTCTGTCGGCTTCTTGGTCGGTCATAATGTTCCAATTCCCGGAACCACGCTTTCGCCGCCGCGGGCCTCAGTTGATTTCCATGTCCTCGCCGAAGTAGCGTTTGCGGGCCTCGGGGTTGGCGAGCACCTGCTCGGGCGTGCCGTGGCACATCACTTTGCCGGCGTCGATCACGTAGGCGCGATCAGTGATATTGAGCGTCTCGCGGACCTGGTGGTCGGTGATCAGAATGGCGATCCCCTCCCGGCGCAGGCGGCGGATAATCTGCTGGATGCTGGCGATGGTGACCGGATCAATGCCCGTGAACGGCTCGTCGAGGAGGATGATTTTCGGATTGGAGACGAGGCAGCGGGCGATCTCCAGCCGCCGCCGCTCGCCGCCGGAAAGCGAGAGGGCCGACGCCTTCCGCAGTTTGAGGATGTCGAACTGTTCGAGCAGCTCTTTGCAGCGGCGGTTGCGGGTTTTGCGGTCGAAGCCCAGCAACTCCATCACGCCGAGCAAGTTCTTCTCGACGGAGAGCTTGCGGAAGACGCTGGATTCCTGGGCGAGATAGCCCATGCCCCCTTCGCGGGCACGGCGGTACATCGGCCAATCGGTGATGTCCACGCCGTCCAGCCGCACCCGGCCGGCGTTGGGGACGATCATGCCGCAGGTCATGCGGAAACTGGTGGTCTTGCCGGCGCCGTTGGGGCCCAGCAGACCGACGATCTCGCCGCTCTGGACGCGGAAGTCAACTCCGTCGACCACCCGCCGCAGGCCGTAAATCTTCACCAGTCCTTTGGCTTCGAGCATTGTCTATCGCACCAATCTCATCCTGGCGAAATTGGGGAAGTAGGGAAAGGGGATGTTGACCCAGGGCGTGCGGACTTCATCCCATGAATGGGGCCAGTAGACGAACATCGCCTTGCCGATCAGCAGGTCGCGGTCGACCCAGTGGTCATTCCCCCACAGCCGGCTGTCCTGGCTGTTGATGCTGTTGTCGCCGAGCATGAAGAACTGGTCCGTCTTCAACGGAAAATCGACGTAGGATTGCTCGCGGCCGACCGGACGACGGGGGTCATCGCTCTCGACGGATGTATAGTAGATGTCGCGGAACAGACGGAGGTGCGATATCCGCAGGTCCGCGCCCGCCGAGGCAATACCGGCCGGCGTCCAGTCGCCGTCGTCGGGTTCGGTGTTTTCCAAGTCTTTGTAGCTCGTCGGCGCATCGAACGCGACTACGCGGCCGTCGATCCACAGCAGCAGTTCGTCGTCGCAGTTGGAGAAGCGGATTTCGTGCCGCCCCTTGCCGCGCACGGCGGTGATGGCCGTAGGGTGGAACTGGGCCATGTCGCCGCCGCTCGTCGAGAGGGTCGCCCGGCCCGTGGCAACGTCGATGCGGCATTGGAACTGCCGGCCCCCTTTCCGCAACTCGAACACGAGCGTGCCGGCGTCGCTTTCCACCGCCGCCGTACATTCCATCGCCAGGTCGCCAACCCAATGGATGCCGACGGTGGGGGCCGGTGCGCCGCGGCTCCGGCTCGTGTCGAAGGCCGTGAAATCCGTGATCCGCTGAGGCACAAGCGTCGGGACGCGCGACGGCCGCTCCTCCAGCGCGTTCCATTGATCGTACGACGGCACCAGGTGATGGTAGCGCAGCCATTGCTCACGGGCCGCTTTGCCGTCGATGGTGAACGTCGTGTAGTTCTCCGAGCGCCATGTTCCCGCGGTGCCAGACCCCTCTTGCGTCCACCGCTCGGGCCAGCCGTGCCTTGCGATTGCCGGCATGTAATCGTTGTCGAACACCGGCTGGAGCATGGCCAGAAGTTTTTCCGGCCGCTTCCGCTCGATGTGGAACTCCGTCTTGCCGCTCGGGCAGGTCCAAATGTCGCCATTCTGGATGCGGACCGTCTCGCCAGGCAATCCCACCAAACGCTTGATGTAATTGGTCGTCGCATTATTGGGGTAGTGGAACACCACCACGTCCCAACGTTTCGGCTCGCTGAACTCGTAGGCCAGCTTGTCCACCAGGATGCGGTCGCCGTTGTACGAGGGCACCGTGGACACCGGAATCCACTCGCGATGGTACAAGACACTCGAAGGCGGGTAGCGAGGAAAGTCCTTCAATAAATTCGCCGTGTAGCGGCACATCGGACACGTGCAAGCGACGATCTGATCGTGTGGGTCCTCCTTGAGGGCCTCCGTGCTCTGGTCCACTTCTTCGCTCGCCCCGACCCGGTACGGGTAGCCGCAGATCGGACAGATCAGGTCCTTGTGGCGTCCCATCAAGGTTGGCGCCATCGAGCCGGTCGGAATCACGAACGCCTCCGCCTCGAAGGTGCGGAATAAGAATGCCAGCACGAAGGCAATGGCCAGCGACTCGATGGTCTCGCGGATCGCCGACGACGAGGGGAGGTAGTGGTGTACGCCCGCATCCGCTTGCGGCTTCGCAACGCGAGATGCAGATTCCGAGGGGATCCGAGACTTGGCGGCAGCAGGCTTTCGTCGGCTCATATTATCGAATATACCGGATTCCGGCCGGATTCGGAACTTGAAAATGCCACGCCGGGACCTCGGCCGAAGGGGATTGCTACTAACGGCTTTCCTACCAACAGGTTAGCTTCGACCGCCCCGCCATATTGTTGCCCGCACACTCCGGGTGCGGGCAGGGCTTTCCGCTGCCGGCTGTCATCGGAAATCGGGCTGTTGTCGCCCAGGACGAAGTATTCGCCCACCACCAGCCGGGTAGTCCCGCCGGCTATTGGAGGATGCTTCACGCCGCTTCGCGGAGCTTGGGCGGCGCGGCGCGACTTGGAACCGCTTCCGCCTGCCAGCCCTGCCGGAGCATCAGCTCCACGATCCGCCCAGCGGCCTGGCCATCGCCGTAGGGGCTGCGGTCGATCTGACGCAAACAGTACGCCGCCCGGTCGCTCAACAGCAGGCTCACGCGGTCTACGATCCGGAATACGTCAGTGCCGACCAGTTCCACGGCGCCGGCCTCGACGGCCTCGGGCCGCTCGGTGGTATCGCGCATCACCAGCACGGGCTTCCGCAGCGAGGGGGCCTCTTCCTGCACCCCGCCCGAGTCCGTCAGAATCAGCGTCGAGCGGTCCATCAGCCAGACGAACTCGGGATAGGGCGCCGGCTCGCAAAGGCGGATGTTCGTCTGGCCGCTCAAGAGCCGTGTGACCGGCTCGCGGACGTGGGGGTTCAGATGGACCGGGTAGAGGAACTCGACGGCGGGAAACCGCCGCGCCAGGCGCAGAATTGCCGTGCAGATTTGCTCCATGCCGTCGCCGAAGTTCTCGCGGCGGTGGCCGGTCGCCAGCACCATGCGGCGGTCGCCCAGAGCAGCGTATTTCTCCCGCCAGGGGCGGTCCTGGCCGCGCTCGCGGGCCACGGTCCACAACAGGGCGTCGATCACCGTGTTGCCGGTGACGTGGACCGCTTCGGGCGGGACGCCTTCCCGCCGCAGGTTCTCGGCCGCCCCGTCCGTCGGCGCAGTGCAGCGTCGTCGCCAGCCCGGCGATGCGGCGGTTGAGTTCCTCGGGCCAGGGGGCCTGGAGGTTGCCCGTCCGCAGTCCGGCTTCGACGTGGACAAACGGCAGCCGGCGGTAAAACGCCGCCAATGCCGAGGCCATCACCGTCGTGGTGTCCCCCTGGGCGACCACGCAATGCGGCCGATACTCGCTGATCGCCGCGTCCAAACCGGTCAGACACCGGGCGGTCACCTCGGCCAGCGTCTGGTCGGGCCGCATCAGAGCGAGATCCAGTTCCGGCTCGATGCCGAAATAGGCGGTCACCTGGTCGAGCATCTCCCGGTGCTGGCCGGTGGTGCAAACGATCGGCTCGATCCGGTCGGCGCGGCGGCGGCACTCGTGAATCACGGGGGCCATTTTGACGGCTTCGGGCCGGGTGCCGAAGCTCAGCAGGGCTCGCAGCCGATTCTCGGGTCGGTAGGTCATTGATTGTTCTCCACTGTTCACGCCGCTTGCTGCCGCGGCAGCGATGCCTCCGGGATTCCGGCGGCCGACGGGCCGGCTATAGGGGAATCCGTCTCTCGATTGCTTCGTCCGATGATGAAACCGCGGTGCAGGCATTGCGTGGGCTGGGCTTGAATGTCCAGGCCGACAGCCTGGAGCAGGAGTTGCACCCCGAGCACAACCGGCAGTGCCGCCAGCATAACGGTGCCGGTGGGCGCGGCGGTCTGAAACCGCAGCGAGAAGTACCAGTGGACGGCGCCGAAGCTCGCGCCCCCAGCAACAGCGACAGCCCCGCCACCAGGTATAGCGAGGCGATGCTGAAGTCGCGGACGAAGTATTGTATCCACAGCCGCGCAAGAATCCTTTGAGCAGGGCCGCCGGAAACTGGCCGAGCGCTTTCAGCGGGGACAGATTGCTGGTTTCGTCGCCGTAGCGGGCAGGGATGTAGACGTCCCGCACCGCTGCCCGCAACAGACTCAACTCGAGCAACATGCTGCTCTCGAAGAAGTACCGCCGGGCGATTCCTTCCGCGTTGAGCATGGGGATTACGGCGGCGTGAATCGCGGTGTAGCCATTGGTCGGGTCGAAGAGGTTCCAATAGCCGGAGGCCAGCTTGGTCAGCAGCGACAGGCCGAGGTTTCCCACCCGGCGCAACAGCGGCATGGAACGGAGTTGCCGGGCGTGGACGTAACGGTTCCCCTTGGTGTAGTCGGCCTGGCCGCCAAGGATCGGATCGACCAGCGCGGGCAGGTAGCGGGGGTCCATTTGCCCGTCGGCGTCCATCTTCACCACCACCTCGGCGCCGAGGCGGAGGGCCTCGGCGTAGCCGGTCAACACCGCTCCGCCGACCCCTTGATTCAGCCCGTGCCGCAACAGTCGGATGCGCGGATCCCGCCGCGACTCCCGCGCTACGGCCGCGGCGGTGCCGTCCGGGCTGGCGTCGTCGACCACGACGATCCAGATCACGGAATCCGGCATGCCGCGGAGCACCTCCGCAATCTGCGACTCGGCGCAAAAGGCCGGAACGACTACCGCGATCCGCGCCGCTGGAACCCTGCCGGCAACATTCATCGGACGGTCCTCGCATCGCTCCCCGGTGACGCGCGGTTCTCGCCGCGCCGAGCGGTCTCGGCCGCCGTGGCCGGACGCCAATAGGTGACCTCGGCGCGTGTCAAACGCAGCGGCAAGCCGCCCGGCTCGCGGACTTCGATCCGGCCGGTCCGTGCGTTGGGCGGAACCGGCGAATAGAGGCACGCCGCATAGTCCGACTTCCCCTGCGTGCAAGCGCTCGTGTGGCCGGCAACGTTGCCCTGAGCATCGCGCCAGACAATTTCCAACAACGGACCGGTGGCGCCGACGGATGAGACGTCGATCTTCACCCGGCACAGGCCTCCCGGAGACTCCGGCCGAAGGCGATAACCGGTCCCCGCCTGGCCTGTCACGGCGACGGCCCCATCGGTCAAGTCCGCGGAGGCGCTCTTCACGAGTTTGAGCGAAGGGCCGGTCACGTCGTAGACTGCCGTCGTGCCGCAGGCAGTGACCAGCCGCGCGTCGGTCCAGTAATGGGCGGCGATCTGCTCCCGGCCGCAGAGGAACCGGCTCATCGGTGCGCTGTGGTCGACCAGCCAGTAGCGGATGTGGCAGCGGCGGCAGAACTCGGCCATCGAGGGGACGTTGCGAATGCGCCGCAAGTTGCACCACCAAAACGGAAACTCGTAGGCCCGTCCTTCAATCAGATGATTGCCCTCGTAGCCGGTCACGATCACCCCGTCGTCGAGCGTCAGCAGCGGGTTGAGTTGCTCGACGGTCTGGTAGCCTCGGTAAACCGACGCATAGCGGTTGTGGGGAGAGAGGCGGCCGGCATATTCGTCCCACGACAGGCTTTGACCCAGCAGCACGATCGGAAACAACAGCAGCGCCGTCAGGGCCAGCCCGGCGAACACCTCGGTTCGGCAAGCCCGTGCTGCGTGCTGCCAGGCGGAGCGGATCAGCGGCGCCGCCGCCAGCACGCACGCCGCCACCAGCAAGGGATAGGCCGGCAGCCAATAGCGGATGTAGGGGGTGTAGCTGACGATCAGCGCAACCATGGCCACGCCTGCCAACGCCATGTCCCAGTATGGTCCGGCGCGGCGCGGCCGGACGACCAGCCAGCACGGCAGGAGTGCCAGCACCCAGAAGCCCAGGTCTCCGTCGTAGCCTTCCACGAAACGATGGGTATGGAAGGTGGCGATCCAGGGAAAGCGGAGTATGCCGCCGATGCCCGGGTCCAGCTTGAAGCTTTGCTCGTACACCTGCTGGGGCGAGAAGCCGTCGATCCAGTAAGGGGAGTGGAACCAGTTCTGCAAGTAGGGGAAGAAGGGGTTGCCGGTGCCGGCGTAGACGTAGGCGTACCAGGGTGAAGCGGCGGCCGCCAGCAGTGCGCCGCCAGCCAGCGACCATCGCACGGCCACGCGCCAAGGGCATTGCCACAGCAGACCGGCGCACAACGCCGCTCCCCACACCACGCAAAACACCAAGCCGGGATACTTCACCTGCGTCATGGAGGCCATGATGGCCGCGGAGAGCAGAATGCCGCGGAGGCACGGCGGCCGCAGGGCGCGGAAGAGGACTACGAATCCGGCGGTACACAAGAGCGCCATCGCGTGATCCACGTAGACCGTCGTCGCCAGTCCCATCAGCACGGGGCAGCCCAACGCCGCCGCGGCGGCCAGCGCGCCCAGGGCCGACGATCCGCTGCGGTGGTGGACTTCATCGGCCACCAGCAGCGCCAAGGCCGCCAGCACGAGCCAGGAGAACCATTTCGCGGCGGCATCGCCCCCCACTGTGGCAAACGCCGCACAACAAGTTTGCATCGCCATCGGCTGGAGGCGGTGCCAGCAGGCATATTGGTGGGAAATGCCGTGGTCCCACACTACTTGATGAATGTAGGGCAGATGTGCGCGCACGGCGTCCGAGCGGACTTCACACGTGCTGGCGCCCACGAACGTGATCGCCAGGGCCATCCAGATCGCCTCCAGCGCAGGCCTCGAAGACGCTGAGCCGGCCGAGCCGCCCGAAGGGATTGCGTTGTGCCACTGCTTCGCCAGAAGCAGTGTTGCGGCGGCCTCGCAGAAAACACTGCTTCTGGCGAAGCAGTGCCACACCTCCCAGGACCACCCCGGCGCCGCGGTGGCGACCGCCAGCGCAGCCACGTTCGACGGGGTTATCGCGTGGAGGATTCCCAGCAAGAAGCAAAGCGGCACGAGCGCGGCGAAAACGGCCGCCGCCGCGACGCCCCAGGTGGCATACCGTGGGCCGGCAGCCCGTGCGATCAGTTGCCGCATTCCCGCCACCGCACAGAATGTCCAGAGCAGCAGCAGGACCACCCGGCCCACCAAGCCGGCGTTATGCGAGGCGGCCAGGAGCGCCACGGTCGAAGCGATGAGGTAGCCGCCCAGTGCGCCGCCGGCCAGTGCCGGCCGGACCATCCCCGCGACAAGCGCCAGGGCGAAGAAACCCGCCGCCTGCCAGGCGAAGAAGTATCCCAGTTCGTGGCACAACTCCCTAACAGCGAGGGGGTTGAGGTGGCAAATGCGGGCAACGTAGAACGCCAGGTGAACGAGGAACCAGGTTGCCGCGCCGGCGGCCGCCAAGCGTCCCGCAAGTGCGGACGCAGGCAGGAGATACCGCTTCTGAGCCTCAATGAGCGAATGTTGCATACGTTCCAAACGCTAACCGTGTGTCCCGGCCAGCTCCTTGGCGGCCCACTTGGCCTCGAACCGTCGCTTGTTTTCGTAGTAAATGCCGAGGTAGCGGTCTTCGCCGATGAGTTGGAAGGAGGCCCGTTGCCAGTGATGCACGAAGACGTCGCGGGCGCAGCGTAGCTCGTAACCCTGGCACTGGACCCGGTGGCAATAGTCGTCGTCCTCGAAACAGCCGATGCCGAACCGCTCGTCCAACTCGCCGACTTTCTCGTAAGTCTCCCGCCGGAATGCCACGCAGAAGAAGGCCGGCATCGGGATGGGAAAAGTCTCGCCGTCGTGGTTGCGGCAGTAGGCTTCCGCCCAGCGGGGCATTTCCGCCCGCGTCGCGTACTCCACCGGCACTTTCGCCTCGTTGCTGATCTGGTTGCTCACCGGTCCGATGAGCCCGACCGCGGGCATGTTCCGCAGATGGCCGATCAGCGTCGAGAGCCAACCGCGGGTAACCAGCGTGTCGTTGTTCAACAGGCAGAGGAACTCGCCGCGGGCCATCCTCAGCCCTTGGTTGTTGGCCGCCGAGAAGCCGCGGTTCTCCGCGTTGCGGATCACCCGCAACCGCGGCTCGCGGGCCGGCTGTTCGGCCAACCACTCCGCCGTGCCGTCCCGCGAGGCGTTGTCCACGACGATCACCTCGTAGTTCGGCCAGGCGGTCTCGCGGAAGATGCTTTGCAGGCAGTCTTGGTTCAGGGCAAGGTTGTTGTAGGTGACGATGATGATCGAGGCGAGCGGAAACAACTGCGCGCACCGCCCCGTCAAACGCGTCGCACCGGTCTTGCCAGCGGTTGGCGGCGGCGAAGCCCCGGCGGCGGTCCCGCTCGGACTGGCCGTCCGCGGCCAAGGCCCCTTCAATCGCCCCGGCGAACCCGCGGGCGTTGTCGGCCAGCGAGAGCAAGCCGTCGCGGGCCATCGGCCGCAACTCCGGCAGGTCCACCGCCACCAGCGGCTTGCCCGCGGCCAGCATCTCGTAGGCCTTGACCGGATTGGTGGACTCGGTCAGCGGAATCCGCTTGAAGGGGATGATGCAGCAATGCCAGCGGGCCATCCACCGCGGCAACTCGGCATACGGCTTCTCGCCCAACAGGGCGACGTTCGGCAGTTGCGCCAGCCGGGACACGTCGCCGGTATACGCGCTGCCGATCAACTCGAACCTCCACGCGGGCCGCAACTGGGCCAAGTCGGCCACCAGGTCGGCGTCAAACCATTCGGCAATCGCGCCATAGAAGCCGATCGTTTGGGCAGAATTGCTTTCCTGACGGTCAACGCCGGCGAAATGCCCGTAGTCGCAACCGTTCCGGATCAGCACGATCCGGCCGGCCCTCGGCTTGATCTTCTCATGGAGCACCTCGGACGTAACGACGACCAGATCGGCCGCGGCGACCGTCCGGTCCTCTGCCTGCAACATGGCCGCAGTGTTCGTCGAGAAACCGGAGTGGTCGTCCATGCAGTCGTAGACGACCGGCCAGCCGAACCGCTCGCGGAGCTTTTCGGCCAAGGCGGTCCAGAAGGGGAGTTGCACCACGACCACGGCGGCGGCGATGCGGTGCTCCTGACGGAGCCGGCCGATAGCGGCCGCCATGCGGTCCACGTCGGCCGCCGGCGGCAATTGGCCATAGACGTTCATGCCCGGCGTACCGGGCAGGGTCATTTCCGCCACGCCGGGCAGGACGTCTTGTGGTGCAGGCGCGACGCCTGCACCACAGACCGGCGACAGTCTCGCCTCCGTGCCGTCGTGGAACGCCAGCGCGGCGTAGAATACCCGATGACCGCGTGCGGCCCATTGCCGCATCAATTGCTGCGGCCGCTGGAAGCGGAAAGCCCAGGGGATCACCGGGAGGCAAATCACGTCGTAGCCGCCGGCCTCCAACTCCGCCGCCTGCGGCTCCGCAGGGGAAGGGCGCAACCCATGGTTCAACCCGACTTTCCGGGCGACGTCAAAGGCCAGCCGGCGGAACCGCCGGCGACGCTCGCCGGCCGGCGCGTCGAGCAGCCAGTATCGGAGGCGGCGGAGAAAGTGCCGCGTCCGCGACGACGCTCCCGCGGCCGATGCCCATCCGGCGCCGCTGCCGCGGCTCTGACCGGAGATTCCCGTGTTGTGACTCATTTCTCGGGCTCCCAACGCGTCGCCTCTCCCTTCGGCCGCAACTCCGCCCGGCGCCGGTCGAGCACCTCGGCCACCGCCCGGATGCGGCTCTCCCATGAGTTCGTCCGGCCGATAGCCCGGAACCGCTCGCAGTGCGCGGCGTCGCGGGACTCCTCCCATGCCTCGTCCAGCGCCCGGGCAAATTCCTCGACCGTGCGCGCGATGTGAACCTCCCCGTGCGCCATACACTCGGGCAGGGGCGCGGAGACGACCGGCTTGCCGGCGGCGAAGAACTCGTAGAGCTTCAGCGGCGAGGTCGCCCGCGTGATGTCGTTGAGCTGGAAGGGGATCATCGCCACGTCGAAGAGTCTCAGATAGCCCGGCAACGTCCGGTAATCGCGGGGGCCGATCCAGGTCACGTTGGGCAATCCCGCGCAGCAGGGCAACTCGCCTTCCCGCTCCCGGCCATAGCGCGGGCCGATCAGCAGGAAGTTCCAGTCGGAGCGGCGGCGGGCCAACTCGGCCAGCAGAGGGTAGTCGAACCACGGCGCCAGGGCGCCGTAGTAGCCGGCGACCGGCTTGCCCTGCCGGCGCAGGTGTTGGATCGCCGGGTCGTCGGGAACCGCGGCCGCGGCGTCGGTGAAATGGGCGTAGTCCACGGCGTTGGGCAGGTACAGGGCGTCCGGGCGGACCGCCAACGCCTGGGCCTGCAACGTCCGCGTGACGGCCGCGACCACGGTCGCCTCGCGCATCGCCCGCTCGTGGTTCCGATGAACCAGCTTGCGTCCGTGGTGGTAGAAAATTTCCAGGGCATCGATCCAGTCGTAGACCGTCTGGAAGGCCGCGGGATAGCCGTCCTTGGCACCGAAATTATAGGGCAGCGACCAGAGCGTGGCGGCGGGCAGCCGTCCCAGGAGCCGCCGCGGCCCGCGGAACAGATAGAGATTCGGCTCGATCTGGCGGAAGCCGCCGGCGACGTCCCTGATCGGCCCGCCGCAGCCGCAGTCGTAGATGACCGTGTGGCCGTCGCGGGCAAAGAAGCGCGCGAGGTGCTGCGGCCGCTGAAAGAGGTTGATGGACCACGGAATGGACGGCAGAAAGATCACCGCGCCCTTGCCGGCCTGTGTCGCTGCAATTACGTCTTCAATCCCGATCCGTGGCGTGACCTCGCCTCCCAATTCTCCGTCCACTCCGCGGCGCCGGCATCCCGGCCGCAGGCTCCGCAGTCGGCCTGCGGCGCGCACAGCGTCCGGACGGCAGCTTCGCGGCGGCCGCCGCGCGGCAGCAGCCGCAGCCGCACGCGCCGCAGCGCCAGCATCAAGGCCCATGCCCGCGAAGCGGCAATCGCGTCCAACTGGGTTTTTCGTCCCTCAGCCAGCACCGCTAGCTCGTGCAACTCCGCGGCTTGCCGTGCGACCTCCGCTCGCGTCTCCTGGAGTTGCCGCTGGACGGGCTGAAGGGCGTAGTCCACGCGACGCCCGAGGTGTGAGTGCGCCCGTAGATGACCAGCAACTGCTGTCCCGGCCAATAGGGCGATCCGCAATCGATCACCGCGGCGGCAAGACGGACGAAACCATCCAGTATTTCGGGGAAGAAGTCCTCTCCGAACTGGCGTACGTGGCTCGGGTGCAGCGGCGCTTCGCGGTAGGGCACAAGGACGGCATAGAACTGCCGGCAACTCTGCAAGTGCCGCCGCATGACCGACAAGGGGTCGGCGAGGTGTTCCAGGCAATTCGAGGTGATGATGACGTCGAATTGGCCGCCGATTTCGCCTTCTTCCGTGCAGCGGAAATCATACTGCGGAAAACACTGCCGCGCCTCGGCGACGGCCCGCTGGGCGAAGTCCATGCCCACCGCCCGGCAACGGGGAAACGCCTTGCTCAGTGCGTCCACTCCTTGGCCGAAGGCGCATCCCCAGTCCAAGATCGACGCCTCTTGGGAGAGGAGACATTCACGTTCCGGCACCGGCAGGTTCTCCACCAGCAGCCGCATGAAGTAGGCCGTCTGGCCGCGGCCGTCGTAGGCGTCCCAACTATGGTCGAAGTAGTCCTCCCACCAGGAACGGGAGTTGACCGGGATCACGTCCGTTGTGCTCATCGTGCCCA
This sequence comes from uncultured Planctomycetaceae bacterium, assembly GCA_963754135.1. Taxonomy (GTDB): domain Bacteria; phylum Planctomycetota; class Planctomycetia; order Pirellulales; family Thermoguttaceae; genus JAJFUI01. Next base: position 512,533 of record CAVWEY010000004.1, on the reverse strand, counting down.
CCGAAGCATCCGTGCCTGGGACCGCGCAAGCCGCGGCGGAGCACGATCTTACTTCACTCCGCCGGCGCGACACAAGACAGATTCGTGAATTTCGGGGTTGCCTCGGCGGAAAGGAAGGGTTTATACTCCCGCACCTTCACTGTAAAGCGGCGGCCAGATGGTCGCGAAGTGTAGCGTGCGTGTGTAAGTTTTTGCGCAGCAACGGTTTATGGAGGAACCGAGATGGCCCGGAAGGAATCCGCTCTTTCAGCCCGCGGGAAAACAATCAGGCTGCTCGTCGCCACCCTGGTGCTGGTGGCCTGCTGCGTGGCCATCCGCTACTACTGGGGCGCGGCGCCGGCCAGCGCCGATCCGATGGAGCGAGACTCGGGCGGGGGGGGCACGACGGCCGCCTTTTCCGAGAGCCCCGCCACCCCGGCCACGGGCCGTTTCGCCGACGATGCAACCACCCCCAGCGGACGCGGGAAAGACACCCGCCGGCCCGCCGGCGCCGGAACGGCTTCTGAGACGCCCGTCCCGCCCGTGGTGGCGGCGGTGAACAACCAGCGGATCACCCGCGAGGACCTCGCCCAGGAGTGTCTCCGGCATTACGGCAACGAGGTGCTGGAGAGCATGATCAACAAGCAATTGATCGTGGGGGAGTGCCGGCGGCAAGGGATCACGGTGACTTCGGCCGAGGTGGACGCCGAGATCGAGCGGATGTCGAAGCGGTTCAACATCCCGGTGGACCAGTGGCTGAAGATGCTCAAGCAGGAGCGGAACGTCACGCCCGCCCAGTATGCCAACGACATTATCTGGCCGACGCTGGCTTTGCGCAAGCTGGCGGGCAGCCGGCTGACGATCGGCCGCGAGGAATTGATCCGTGAGTTCGAGACGCAGTACGGCCCGATGGTCCGCGTCCGGCTGATCGTCGTGGGCGTGGGCAACCCGGAGAAGGCCAAGAAGTTGCAGGCCGAAGCGGCCGCCCACGCGGCCGACCCGAACTACTTCGGCAACCTGGCCAAGAGTTCTTCGGAGGACGCCGCCAGCGCCAGCCTGAAGGGGGTGATCAATCCGATCCGCATGCACGGGACTTACAAAGAGATCGAGGACGCCGTGTTCAACATGGCCGACGGCGAGGTCTCACCGGTGATCTACGCCGGCGGGCAATACGTGATTCTGAAGCGGGAAGGACTTATCCCGGCCCAGCGCGTCACGTTCCAACAGATGGCCCCGCGGCTCGAGGAAATCCTCCGCGACCGGAAAATGCACGAACGTGGCCAAGAGATCTTCCAACGTTTGCAGGACGCCGCCCACGACAAGATCGAGTACGTGTGGAACGATCCGGCGAAGCGGCGGAAGACGCCCGGCGTGGCCGCCGTCGTCCTCGGTTCTCCGATCACCCTCCGCGAGTTGGCCGAGGAGTGCATTGCCCGGCACGGCCAGCCGACCTTGGAAGGGCTGATCGACCGCAGGATTCTGGAACAAGCCTGCCGCCGGCAGAGCATTGCGGTGTCGGAGGGGGACATCGACGCCGAAATCGCCGCCGCCGCCGCCGCGGGCTTCAAACCCAAACCGGACGGCTCGCCCGACGTGCAAGGCTGGCTCGAACTGGTCACCAAGAAGCAACACGTCCCCTTGGACATCTACCGCCACGACGTGGTCTGGCCGATCGCGGCGCTGAAGAAGCTCGTCCAGAGCAAAGTCGAAGTGACCGAAGAGGACCTCCGCAAGGGCTTCGAGGCCAACTACGGGCCGCGGGTCCGCTGCCTGGCCATTGTGCTCGACACGCAGCGGCAGGCACAGCAAGTCTGGGACTTGGCGCGGAAGAAGAACACCACCGAGTATTTCGGCGATCTGGCCGCCCAATACTCCGTCGAGCCGGGGAGCCAAGCGCTCCGCGGCGAGGTTCCGCCCATCAAGCGGCACGGCGGCCAGCCGCAGCTCGAGGAAGACGCCTTCGCGCTGAAGCCGGGCGAAGTGTCCGGAATCATCCAGGTCGGCGACAAGTTCATCATCCTCCGCTGCGAAGGCCGCACCGACCCGGCCGTCCGCAACTTCGCCGAGGTCCGCGATGAAATCTACCGGGACCTCTACGAAAAGAAGCTGCAACTGGCAATGGCCGACAAGTTCGAGAGTTTGCAGGAGGCCGCCGTGGTGGACAACTACCTGGCGGGCACGAGCCACTCGCCCAAGCCTTCCGGCAAGCCGGCTTCAGCCGCCGGCGTCCGCGCCGCGATCCGACAGATACCGGGCGGGTGAGTCGTGGTCACTGGGCGTAGGGCTTGGCGGCCTTGTGCGGCTGGGCAGGGAGTCCTGGGGCCGGGCCGACTACCCGATCACTCTGCGAGACAACGTTCTCCTCGGAGGAGGGCATGGCATTAGCGGCGCGGCCGCCGACGTAGCCGCCGTTGCCGCCGCCGGTGTAGCCGACGTTGCCGTTGGGGTAGCCGCCTCCGCCGCAATGACGGCAACCGCCGCCCGTGTAATTGCCGTAGCAGTCGCACGGGTCCCAGCAGTCGGGTGGGTCGGAGTAAAAATCGCCCCAGTAGCGCTCACCACAACCACGTCCGCACCAACAGCCGGGCGTGAACAGGGCGAACAGGCAACTCAACGGTCCGCGGTGCCACGGGCGGCCATAGCTGCAATCGCCGCAGGGGTCCCCGCAGGGATCGCCGCAGTCGCCGCAGGCGCCGCAACTCCGGCAACACGGCCTCTGCAAAGGCCGGCCGCACTCCGGGCAACAGTCGTCGCCGCAGTCGGCGTACACTTGGGTACGCCGGGGGGCGCACGCCGGCCCGCGGAGCGGTCCGCATCTCGACCCGCACGCCGGCCCGCAACCATCGTCGCATCCGTCGCCGCAGCATCCGGGGCCACAATCGCCGCGCATCGCGCAAGGGCGATAACAGAAGACCGCCTGGAACAAACCGCAGCCGGTGGTCGCCGCCAGCACACCAACCAACAGACCGAAGAGTATGATCCGTTTCACGATATTCTTCCCCTCCTGTTGAACTGAAGCAACAGACCTTCAGCAGACGTTATCGTCCGAATAATCAGGAGAATCGAGAAAATCGTTAGAACCGAGAAAGTTGAATAGAATGTCCTGGTTTGCCACGATTGCGCATATTACCAAGCCGCAGGGTGCGCGAAACGCACCAGGACCTCCGGTGGGGTGTGCGCTCAGCGGGCGGTGCGCTTCACGCACTCTGCAACTCACTGCACCCAGGGATTTGGCAGTCTGGTAGTGACGTTGCCCGGGGCCGGCGGTGGCGGCACATCCGGCTGGGCAGAGGCCGGCGGGAGCGGCTCGACGGCCGGCCTTGGCTCAAGTCTGGGCGCCGGGCGGAGGACGGGCATCGGCGACACGCCGGCCGGCGAACCCTCGGGGTAAGCAGCCGTCGGCGCCCCCCAATAACCGGCCGGCTGACAACGGGACTTTGGCACACCGGCGCGGGCCCAAAACGCCTCGACCCTTGCCCGGTGCTGGCAATATCCCGCCCAGGAGTTGTCGCAGCAGTGGCGCTGATACTCGCAGCAGCCGGGGGCCAGGCAATAGCCGCACGGGGCACAACAAGCGTCACAGCCCAGGGCCCATTGGCCCATCGGTCCGCCCGCCATCCGCCCGTTGCACCCGGGACAGCCGAACTGCCCTCCGGCGGCAACGCCGACGGAACCGGCGACCACTGCCGCGGCAAGAACCCAAGGCGTCCATCGCATGGCAAAAGCTCCTATTGTCCGTGGTCCCACATAATTGTTTTCGGACTCTGTGCCGCTTCAGACCATTCGAAAGGCAGCGTCAATCCCGGCCAGTTGCGTGGTCACTGCCGGTCGTGCCGCCGGGGATGACTCTGCGGAGTACGGCAAATCTGCTCGGATAGCCCCAATCCGGCCGGCAGCTTATAATTCCGGTCGTTTTCAACCACCTTACGCTCCAACTCGGGAGGCCAGTCATGGGCATGTTCAAGGAGTTCCGCGATTTCGCCGTCAAGGGTAGTGCGGTGGATATGGCCGTGGGCATCATCATCGGCGGGGCCTTCGGCAAGATTGTCACCTCGCTGGTGAACGACGTGATCATGCCGCCGGTCGGCATGTTGTTGGGCCGGGTGGATTTCTCCAGTTTGGCGGTGCGGCTCAACAAGGAGACCGTCATCCGGTATGGCGCCTTTGTCAACAACGTCCTGGACTTTGTGATTGTCGCCTTCTGCATCTTCCTGGTGGTCAGGCAGATGAACCGGCTGATGAAGCCGCCGCCCGCCGCGCCGGCCGTGAAGACCTGCCCGCAATGCCTCTCGACGATTCCCTTGAAGGCTCTACGGTGCGCGTACTGCACGTCGCAGGTCGAAGAATGACGACGAGTTGCTGACCAACTCGATCGGCCCGCGTCGCCCCTTCAACGGGCGAACGCCGCCAGCGCCACGTCCTTGACCCGCTTGAGATCGAGCTTGCCGGTGCCCAAGAGCGGAAGGGCTGCAACCCGGTGGAAGCTGTCCGCCGAGGGAATCCACAGCGGCGGCAGCCCGTGGGCCTGGAGCGCCCGGCAGATTTCCTCCGGGCTTCGCGCCAGCTCGGTGTACAGCACCACCAGCCGCTCCCCCTTTTTCGGATCGGGCACCGACGTGACGGCCACTTTCGGATCGTCCTCATCGAGCCGGAGCACCGCGGCAATGGCCTCCTCGACGCGGATGTGCGGCACCATCTCACCGCCGAGCTTCGAAAAGCGGCTGATCCGCCCCGTGATCTTAATGAACCCCTCCCGGTCGATCTCGGCCACGTCACCGGTCGTGTACCAGCGGGCGGGGGAAAAGGGGACTGTCCCCTTTTGCTTCTGGGGACTGTCCCCCTTTCCCCCTCCCTCGTCGCGGAAGACCTCGGCGGTAAGCTCGGGCTGGCCGTAGTAGCCCTGCATCACGTTCGGTCCCTTCACGAGCAACATGCCCGAGCGGTCCGGCCCCAGGTCTTCGCCCGTATCGAGATCGACGACCTTCACGGCAATGCCCGGCAGTGGCCGGCCGACGGTCCCTTCCTTTACCCCTTCGTGCTCCTTGCTGCTGGCGCGGCTGGGGGGCACGTTGGCCGAAACCACCGGCGACAGCTCGGTCGTGCCGTAGCCCTCGACCGGGCGGACGCCGAAACGCCGCTCGAAGGCCTCGGCCAGTTCGGGCGACAGCTTCTCGGCCCCGGTGAAGACCACGTCCAGCGTGGCGAAATCCGCCGGCTCGCACCGCCGCAGATACGAGCGGACGAAGGTGGGCGTGGCGATCATGATCGTCGCCCCGTGCCGGCGGCAGAGCTTGCCCACCTCGCGGGCCTCCAGCGGGCTGAAGTGATAGATGCCCATCGGCGGCAACGCCAGCACCGTCCACATCGTCACCGTGTAGCCGAACGAATGAAACACCGGCAGAATCCCCAGCAGCACGTCGTCGTCGGCAAGCCGGACGATCTGGTCCACGGCATCGACGTTCGAGCCGACGTTCCCTTGCGTGAGCATCACCCCCTTGGGCCGGCCGGTCGAGCCGGAAGTGAAGATGATCGTCAGCAGGTCGTCGTCCGTTAGCTCCATGAGCCCCAGCCGCCGCTCCAGCCACCAAACGGGCGCGAGCCAGGTCAGTGCGGCCGCGGCCAGCTTGTCGGCCCAGGTGGCTTTGTCCTTGAAGTCCTCGAGGAACACCAGTTCGGCGTTGAGCGTCAGGTTGAGCTTCTCCATCAGCCGGCGGCTGGTCAAGACGTGGCGGAGGCCGCACTGGGCGATGCAGTCGTTGATCACGTCGGGCGTGAGCGTGTAGTTGAGATTCACCGCCACGCGGCGGTCGAGCGCCAGGGCCGCGTTGGCCACCAGCGCGGCGGCCGAGGGCGGCAGCAGCAGGCCCACGTGCTGTTCATCTGCCCCGAGCACCTCGCGGCGCAAGAGCCGGCGGAAGATCAACGTCCGCATCAGCAGGCCCGCCCCGGTAAGCTCAACGCCGGTCGAATCAGCCACTTTCGGCCGCCCCATCCGTCGGCGGCACATGCGGAGGAACCGCCGCGGCAGGATCAGGTGGTGGCGGGGAGCATCGCTCATAAAAGGCTTACTGCGCACGGCTTGGTTGCGGTCTTGTTGTAGAGGGCGTCCATGAGTCCGGCAGTCGTAATACAACTTGACACTTCGGCAATACCTGCTGGAGCTTCTTGACGCCCTGGTCGGTGACCTTCGTGTCGTCGAGGTACAGGCATTGGAGTTGACTCAACCCCTCGAGATGCACCAGGCCGGCGTCCGTGATTTGGGTGCGGTTGAGCGACAGCCATTGGAGCTGGCTCAATCCTTGGAGATGCATCAGCCCGGCGTCCGTGACTTGGGTGTCGTCGAGTAACAACTGTTGGAGTCGACTCAAGGCCTGGAGATGCATCAGCCCGGCATCCGTGATCTGGGTCCCTGCGAGGTTTAAGACTTGGAGGTGGCTCAACACCTGGAGATGCAACAGCCCGGCGTCCGTCATCGGCCGTTGCGTAAGGACTACCTCGGTCACCGTCACTAAGGAATCGTCCCGAAAGACTTTTCCGAACCATGTCCGTTCGCACGTTACTGTTCCCCCCGCCTTCTCGATTGCCTCGGCCGCCGCCTTCTGCTTCCGCTGATTCTGCATCGTCACGGCCACGTAGCTCATGCCGATGGCGACCAAGAGCGTGAGCAGGAAGAGCGACCGCAGGCTGTACTGATACCAGCGGAGTTTGGGTGGCTTCTTCTCGGCGGTAGGCGACGGATCGTTTTTCATCACTGTCCAATGCGGTACACTCGGCGCACATTATCTGGGCTGCGGCGCCTTGTCAAGCGGCCGAGAGAACGGTACAATCGGGTTGGATGGTTTGACCGACACGAGCGTGCCGTTTGCGGGGAGCAGGTGTTCATGGCCAGTCGTGAACTTGAACGGATTCGCAACGCGGTACTGGACCATCGCTACTCGTTGACGGAACACGCGTATGAGGAAATGAACGATGACAACCTGGACGTGCTTGACGTGGAGGCTGCGATCCTTACGGGCGATATTGACCAAGTATTGACTGCCGATCCGCGCGGCACTCGTTACGTTGTTGCGGGAAATGCCACGGATGAGGAAACACCCGTCGGAGTGGTAGTCCGGTTCGTCGAACACGATCAACTCTTGGTTATTACGGCATACGAAATCAAATGAGGTGCGGGGCCATGTATGACTTTTCCTGCGAGCATTGCGACGGCATGGTGCGTGAACGGCGCGCGGACCGGGAGGCGCTACGGCACAAAGGAGGCTTCGTCATCCTGGAAGACATCCCTATAGGCGTTTGTGAGAAGTGTGGGGCGCGATACTTCGACGCCTCGATCCTCCGGCGGGTGGCGGAGATCGGCCGCAGCACGACCCCGCCGCTGCGGACCGTGGAGGTCCCCATCGACAGGTACGCCCCCATCTGATCGTCCTCGACTTTCGGCTTGGGAAGTAGGTTATGCTTTAGCATAACGCCGAGGTGCTATTCACGCGCCTCTTTTGCCCCCGCGTCCAAACCATCCTTCGCGCGCTCCTCCGCCACCTTCTTGCGAGCGGGCTCCAAATCGACGCCCTTTTTCGCCAAGAACTTTAGCACCTTCTCCCGATAACGAGCCATCTCGCTGTTTGGAGGCACCGTCCGCTCAATGGCAACATAAGCGAGGTCACTGCCATAGTTGTCTTTGATGCGGTAGTCTGCACCAGCCTCAAGTAATCGATACACGATATCATACGCCCCGAACCCCGCGGCGTAAAGCAAGGGCGTATCGCCACTGCCACTCTGGCCATTGAGGTTGACCCTTGATCTCATCAGAAGGTCGAGGTGCTTGCGCTGCCCAGTCGCGATGGCCATAAATATCGGTGGCTCTGTCGTGCGGAGGTCCTCAAGATTGGGATCGGCCCCGTGCTTGAGCAAGATCTCCAGCCAGTCGGAATCCTTGCGGTAATTCCTAGCGAAGTCCATCATGCAGAAGTCTATTACTGGAGTACCGTCCACCAACCGCGTGTTTGGGTCGGCCCCGCGTTCCAGTAGCCGCACAGCCCCAGCCTTGTTCTCCGCCCAGATGGCCCAGAGCAGCGGCGTCATGTCGTTGATGCCTCGGGCGTTTACATCCACACCGGCGTCCACGAGCCGGTCAATGGTCGTCACGTCTCCGATCTCTGCGGCGGACACCAGCGCCACAACGTCTGGATTGTCGAAGTAATCGCGCGGGTGCCAACCGTCCGTCAAGCGTCTTGAACATCCAAGACAAGCAACGGAAAGCAGCGCGAGCAATGCAAACCGTACCGTTGCCGAAGTCCGGTGAGAACAATTGCGCGTCATTTGTCGGCTCCCTTCAATTCTTCCACCGCCCGCCGAACTTGGTCAACGCTCTCCGGCTGCGGGATCGGCTTGCCGAAGCGGATGGTGACGGGATAGGGCCAGCGGCGGGGCCATTTCCAGAAGAAGCGGCCCCGCTCGAAGCTAAAGATACTGCCCCACAGCCCGCCCAGGTAGGCTGGCACGACCGGGGCGCCGGTATCTTTCAGGATCGACAGGAAGCCCGGGCGGAACTCCTGGATTTCGCCCGTGCGGCTGATGCCGCCTTCCGGAAAAATGCCCACCAGCTCGCCCTGCCCGAGGGCCTCGCGGGCGGCGCGGATCGACTCGGCCATCGACTTGCGGGACGAGCCGATGGGGATGATCCGCCCCAGCCGGCCAAACCAGCCCAGCCAGGGACTGTCGAAATAGCTGGCGTAGGCGATCATTCGCGGGTGCCGCGGGCAGGCCAGGCCCAAGAGCACGCCGTCGGCCCAGCTAATGTGATTGGCGACCACCAGGGCGCCGCCGGCCGGGACGTTTTCCACCCCTTCCACCCGCATCCGGTACACGCAGCCGGCCAGCAGCCGCACGGCCAACCGCATGGTCTGAAGCGGGAGCAGGCGCAGGGTACAGAACGTGGCGACCACGGTGGCCAGCCCTCCCAGTACGAAAATCATTCGCGCCGACAGTCCCAACGGAGCGGAGAGCAGCCAGAACACGCCGGAAGCCGCCAGCATCCCGGTGTAGGCCAGGAAGTTGTAGGCCGCCATGATCGAGCCGCGCGATCGGGCGGGGCTGCGGTCCTGCACGAACGCCTGGAGCGGGATGTCGTACAGGCCCGCCGCCATGCCCAACGTGACCAGCCAGAGGCAACTCCAGCCATAGCCGGCGGTGGCAGGATGGCCTTTCGTGCCGCCGGGCACGGTGGCCAGAAGGATGCAGAACAGGGCAATCCCCGCCGCACCGAAGGGCACCAGCCCCAGCTCCACCTTGCCCCGCGACCAGACGCCCGCCAACACCGCGCCGCAGCCAATGCCAATCGTTAGCACCCCCAAGAGGATTCCCACGCTCGTCTGCTGCTCGACGAACAGGACGCTCTTGGCAAACACAAAGATGTTCATTTGCGACAACATCCCCATCGCCCAGAAGTACGAGCTGGCCAGCGCCACCAGGAAGATCGCACGCATCGAGAAGAGCAATCGCACGTCCCTGAAGGTCTGCGCGAGGGGGTTCCAGGGGACCGGTCTCCCCGGGTTTGCGCTGGGCACGCGGCCGATGCCCAGGCTTGTCGTCAGTCCGGCGCCGCAACGCCCATCAGGGCAGCGGCCGAGAGCCACCAGTCCTTGACGCCCTGCGGACCGGTGCGGTCGTAGAGCATGCCGCCAAGGAAGGTCCCCAGAATGATGCCGAACATCGAGACCATGTTGATCAGCCCGTTGGCCGACGAAATTTGGTCGGAGCGGACCAACTCCGGGATCGCGCCGAGCTTCGAGGTGACAAACGTCGATGCTTGGATGCCCAGCAGGAACAGCACGACGAACATCAGGTGGGCGTTTTGCAGCAGGATGGCGGCAATGCCGACGCTGAGCACCGCGATCTCGATCACCTTGCAAACGACCATCACGTTCCGCTTGCTGAAGCGGTCGGCCAAATAGCCGGCCGGAGCGGCGAAGACCAGGAAGGGCAGGATGAAGCACGCCCCGCCCAGCGACACGGCCAACTCCTTCGAGCCGAGCAACTCGGTCCCGATGGGCACGACCAGCCAGCGGAACATGTTGTCGTTCAGCGAGACGAAGAACTGGGTGGCCACCAGCGCCAGGAAGCTCCGCGAATAGGCCGAGCCGCGGCCGTCCTCCGTGGCCGGCGGTTTGCAGAGCGCCACCGAGGGGAACGTGCCGCTCGTGCCGGAATCTTCGGGAGCGATGGACATCCGCAGCCTCTCGAAAAACCGTATCAGAAACCGCCGGCAGCGGCAAGAGAAGATTGCCGCCCGCGCGCGGGGTAAGATTTATCCGTCGAAATTACGCATCCCGCAGAACCGCGCCAAGCGTCGCCGGCGGCCCGGTATTTCCGGCACGACCGGTAGCCGGCTGAAGACCGCTTTGACTGCGGCTCGATAGACAAGAATGGGACGCGGTGGGCCGGAAAAGGGGACAGTCCCCATTTGTGCGAAGCACCCTCCGGGCCGTTCCGGCAAAAGGGGACTGTCCCCTTTTCCGGCCAGATCGAGGTGGCCATGATGGATATTACCCGAAACCAATACTTCTTCGCGGGGCTCCTGTGTCTGATGCTGGGGGGCCAGTTGCGGATGGTCGATTCATTCGAACTTAACCCTGCTTTCACGCAGTTCCTTGCCGAGCGGACCGGTCACCCGTTGGCCGCGGTCAACGCCGCTGCGCAAACCGTTACGCCATCCGGCACGCCGCCGGCCAAAAAGGTCTGCTATCCGCCCGACTGGCTCGGTTGGTCGTTGATCTCCATCGGGGCCGTCCTGGTCCTGCACAGCATGGGCATGAAGAAGCCGGGCAGTTGATTATTGTAGGCGGCACACGCCGTGTGCCGCACACCTGCACACGGCGTGTGCGGGCTACATTCCTACCGCCGGCCGTCGTCGGTCCGCTCGTTGGGAAAGTACCGGTAGCCGGGGAAGTACCCCTGGCGGGTGACTTGCTGCAAGTGCTCCCGGACAGTGCTCCAGGGCCGGATGATGGCCATGTCGTCCGTGGCCTCGAAGGTCCCCTGACCCGGCACGGCCAGACAGGCGTGGACCGCGCCACGCCACGCCATCCAGTGTTCGAATTCGGGGTGGAAGCTGGGGTAAAACCGCAGCCGATAGGTGGCGCCGCCGGACCCAAAATCCGCGAGGCGGACCACTTCGGTCCAGTGGCCCGCGCTCTGGAACGGCTCCCGCTGCCAATCCCAGCCGCTCCGCTCGGGCGTCACCTCCGCCCAGAGATCGACCGTCAGCGTGCCGCGCACCGGAACGACCGCTCCCTCGGTGTCCAGAGGATAGACGCGGACCAGGAGTCCATCGGGTTCGACGTTCTCGTCCCAGCGGCCGGCTCGGGCGTCAATGGCCAGCGAGACGACTCGCGGCGTCACGACGACGCCGCTTGCGGTTTCGCCCGGCGGATGTTCAGGCTCGGGCGAGCCGATCATCACGATCCGCGTTGCCGCCGCCGTCATGGCCGGCGCGGCGGGAATCTCCCGTCGCACTTGCTCGACCAGGCGACGCAACTCCGGGCCGGATAGCCTGTTGCCGAAGAGATCGGCCGTGCTGACCCGATCCCAGTCGATGGGGCGCAGCAACTCGGCGCCGCCCTGCCCGAACCGCAGCCATAATTGGCCCGCGTCGGTCCGGGCGTCCAAGGCGGCAGTGAAGACCCGCCCGCCGGCCAGATGCACCGAGATCGGCACATCCGCCCCTTGCGGTGCTGCCGCGGGCACCGCCGCGAAGCGGTGGTCGGCTGCACGGGCAGGCGAGACGCCTGCACCACAAGTCGGGTAGCCGCTGAGCAGTCCGCAGACCGCAACCCAGGGCCAAAAGACGAAACGGAGCCAAGAGTTGTAGGTGGGTGCGTTCATGGGGTTCTGTGGAATGGTTCGTAGTTCCGGCTTCAGCCGGGTGCCATGCCCACGGCAAGCGTGGGCATGGCACCCGTCCCCCGGACCTTCCGCGTACGGAGAGTGCGGGCTCATTCCTGGAGGGCAAACGGCGTGCCCGGCGCCGGCGATGAAGCCGTGCCGTCCGCGATAACCGTTTGCCACGCCGCCAGTTAGGACGCGGCGTCCACTGTGCTTGGGTCGTTTGCCGCGGCTGCCCTAGTGCCGCAAAGCCACCGCGTGTTGCCGGAACGCAACCTCACCGCCGCTTGACCACCCACCTGAGCGGGAATATGATGAGGGTGGCACGCCCTGAAAGGGCGTGGCTGATGCCAGCGCCGCACGTGGCCGTTCACCACGCCCTTTCAGGGCGTGCCACCCAGCCGCCCGCAACAGAGGAGTTCTGTCTCGGATGACGATCACCGCATACCGGCACTTGGAAGTCTCGCAGGTCGGCGACGTGACCATCGCCCGGTTCCGCGACCGCAAGATCATCGAGGACGTCAACATCCAGGAACTAGGGCAGGAGATGTTCCGGCTGGTCGAGGCGGACGGCCGCGAACGGTTGCTGCTGGATTTCTCGGCGGTCGATTTCCTCTCCAGCGCCGCCTTGGGCAAATTGATTACCCTGGACAAGAAGATGAAGGCCCACGGCGGCACGCTGAAACTGGCGGGCATCCGGGCGGAAATCTACGAGGTCTTCGCCATCACCAAGCTCAACCGCTTGTTCGACATCCGCAGAGACGAGGCCGAGGCCCTGGCGGCCTTCTGAACATGCCCACGTCCAACCAGAACTGGACCTGGCGGTGCGACCGGCGGATCGCCAATGACACCGCGCTGGGGCGGCAACTCTTGGACGACGTGCTCCGGCAACTCGAAACCCAGCATTGGACCGGCCGCGAACGCTTCGGCGTCCATATTGCCGTCGAAGAGGCGCTGATGAACGCCATTCATCACGGCAACGCCGGCGACCCGGCCAAGCACGTGCAGTTCTCCGCGCAGGTTTGTCCCACGAAAGTCCGGGTGGAGATTGTCGACGAGGGGCCCGGCTTCGACCCGGACAGCCTGCCCGACCCGACCGCTCCGGAGCGACTCGGCTGTCCCGGCGGGCGCGGGGTGCTGTTGATGCGGGCGTTCATGTCGCGGGTGGAGTTCCGCGGCCGCGGCAACCACGTGGTGCTGGAGAAGGAACGGCCGGCGTGAACGGCCAGCCCCGAGTGTGCCACTGCTCGGAACAAGCAGTGTTTGGCGTAGGCGGGCGAGACAGCACTGCTTGTTCCAAGCAGTGGCACACGGCGGCTTTACACGGATGCCCCAAGCTCGGCGAACACCTGGTCCACGGCGGAGGCCAGGCCGCCCGGCGAAAAGACCGGGCCGATTTGGAACGGCTGGGTGAGATGCGAGTACGTCGGCTTGCCGCCCGCGTAAAGATAGCCGCCAATGTAATACGTGCCCGGAGTTACGCCGGTGGTGTTCCAGTCGTAAATGCCGTAGCCGTCGGCGGCGGGCTGGTTGTAGGTGATCCAGGTCACGTTGTTGAACGAAGTGCCTGTGTCGTAGCCCAGGACGACCGTGGCGCCGACCGGTACGTTGTCGGTGTTCCACACGATCCGCACGGTTTGCCCGGCGGTGAACGTTCCCGAGGTCGGGCTGAGCAAGGAGAACGTGGGCGTGCTGACCGGCGCCTGAAGGGTGACCGGCTGCTGAAAGAGGGAGTAAGTCGGCGAGTTGTTGGCAAACAGATAACCGCCAAGATAGTATGCGCCGGGGTTAGGCCAGTGGTGTCCCAGTCGTAGACGCCGCTGCCGTCGACAGCGGCCTGATTGTAGGTGATCCAGGTCTGGTGGCCGGTGCCCCAGACGTTGCTGGTGGCGTAGCACAGGGCCACCGTGCTGCCGGGGGGCACGTTGGCGGCGGCCCATAGGAACATGACGGTCTGCCCGACCGTAAACGTGCCGGAGGCTGGATCGGTGATCACGAACGAGGGCGTGGGGGCGGCGAGGATCGTCACCGCGCCGCTGAGATGGGAGTAGGTCGGCGAGCCGTTGGCATACAGATAGCCGCCGATGTAGTACGTACCCGGACTTACGGCCGAGGTGTCCCAGCCGTACGTGCCGCTGGCCGGGTCCAGGCCGAACTTGATCCAGGTCTCGTTGCCGTTCCATGTCGCATCGCTGTCGAGGCAGAGGTTGATCGTGCTGCCAGGGACGAAGTTGGAGGCGGACCATTGGATCGGAATGGTCGCTCCCGCGGTAAACGAGCCGGAAGTCGGGCCGGTCAGCGCGAACGTCGGCGGGCTGATGTAGTAAACAGTGTTGTCCGTGCTGGTCGAGGCCGTGTTGGGATTTCCGGCCTCGTCGTAGGCCATCCTCGCGGCGACGCTGACAGTGACCGTGCCGCTGCCGGTCATGCCTCTGACGGCGACGTTATAGGTTGTGCCGCTGCCGGTCACGGTGGCCGACAACGTCCCTGGCGCAGTTCCGCTGAAGACGAAGTAGCTTGGAGCGGGGCTGCCCACGAATATCCATGCTGGCAATACGTCCCAGATGACCGGCTCGCTAAAGACGACCGTGAAGTTGATCGGCGAGTTGCCTGTCGGGTCCGCCTGGCCGGCCGCCTGGTTGATCGTCACCGTTAGCGGCGTCATGTTCGCGGACACGTACTCGACGGCGCCGATGTCGACCGTGCCGTTGACGATGCGGGGGAATCCGGGCCCGCGCTGATCCGTGACCACACCTGACGGGATCAGGCTGTTGCTGCCGGCGTCGATGGCGGGACTGCCAGGCAGCGGCGGAACGGTCTGGGTCGGCCCACCATTATTGCCCAGCCAGCCCAAGCGCGGATCCTGATTGAGGACGTTGTTTGCGCCCGAGATCGTGGCGCCGCTGGTGTCCCCGATCAGGGAGTAGTTGGCGGTAACCTCGCCATAGATATTGGCGAGCACCGCGAGGGCCGGGGTGACATGGATTCCGTCGTCAAAATTGGCCGAGTTCCCGGCGACGATGGTGTTGCCAATCGTCAGCGTACCGTAGTTGGCGATCCCGCCGCCGATGGTATAGCCCGAGTTGTCGAAGACGGTGCCGTTGATGACCGTCACCATGCCGGAGGTGACGTTGTAGATGCCGCCGCCGATACCGGTGTGGGCGGCATTTCCAGCGAGTGTGCTGTTGACGGCCGTCAGTGTGCTATCGTTGAAGATGCCGCCGCCGTTGATGGCTGAGTTTCCAGAGAGGGTGCTGTTGGTGACCGTTAGCGTGCCGGCGTTGTCGATGCCGCCGCCGACACCGGTAGCCGAGTTTCCAGAGACGGTGCTCTCCGCGAGCGTCAGCGTGCCGTAGTTGAGAATACCGCCGCCGTCGCTACCCGAGTTTCCGTAGATGCTGCTGCTCACGTGACCATCGGTGATTGTCAGGCCGGAAATGTCGGCGGTCACGCCGCTGACAATGTTGAAGATGCGCGAGGCCTGGTTGCCGTCGATGGTCAACTGGTCGGCCCCCAGACCAACGATGGTGGTCTTGCCGGTCGTGTCGGTGAGCGATAACTCTCCAAGAGCTAGGGTGATCGTCTTGCCGGCCAGGCCGGGGGCAAACGTGATGGTATCGTCCCCCGGATTGGCGTTGGCAGCCTGAACCGCCTCGCGGAGGCTCATCAGGCCGTCGGATGGATCGACGACGTCCGCGGCGGTGGTGACGTTGAACACGCTCAACAGCGAGCGGTCCTCCAGCGGCTCGAAGCGCAGAGGGCGGCGCCGGGGGTTGGCCCGCGGGCTGCCGGCGGCGGTTAGGAAGTTAGTTCCGCCGGAATGATTCGGTTGCCGACGTTGACGCGACAACAGGCGTGGTCTGAATGACACGGCTGTGCTCCTCCCCTGGTAAGATTGCCCTCGAGCCCGGAGATTCGGCTTCAGGCGCGAAAAACGCCGCGTAAAGGCGAGACCAGGAGCGCCTTCTCCCGGCCGCGTACTACAAGGGCCGGCCCCGGTGTCCCCCTATTATGCCTACACCGAGATTTTTTGTCAATAACGTTTCAACAACCCGACTGCGTCCTGCCAATGCGGCCGCTATGAGAAACGACGGTGCGAGGGGCGGCCGCGGGTGTGCCACTGCCTGGAACAAGCAGTGTTTGGCGTAAACTGGCGAGGCGGCACTGCTTGTTCCAAGCAGTGGCACACGGCGGCGTTGCACTCACGCCCCGTACCGGGCGAACACGCCGTCCGTGGCCGAAGGCCAACGCACGCCCAACGGCAGGGCGGCGCTCATCAGGTCGCCGGCGGCGTCGTCCTCGTAGCCGAGCGCGTGCCCCATTTCGTGCATCACGGCCGTCAGCAGATCGGCGTGCCCCGCGGCGGCGGTTTGCGGCAGGGCAGCCAGCGCGCCGGAAGCCAGCGGCGCGAATTCCGTGTCGTCTTGCGGCGTCGGATCGATGAACCAGCCGTAGCCGGCGGCGTCGCGGTCGATGAGGATCGTCTTGCCGATATCTTCGCCCAACAAGTTGCCCGGCAGGTCCGCAATCTGCACCGACACGTCTGCCAAGGCCTGGCTGCCGGCCACTGCGGCCCACCGCCGGATCGCCTCATTGACGATCGGCGTCAGTTGGCTCTCATTGCTGAGGACTTCGTTGGCCGGGAGCGGTTGAAGGCTGGGCACTCCCGTGCCCAGTGACGCCGGCGCAGCCAGCGTCAACGCCGCGGCGATGGTGATCGACTGGGTCAGATGGGAGTAGGTCGGATTGCCGTTTTGGAAGAGATAGCCGCCGATGTAGTACGTGCCCGGGGGCACGCCGGTGGTGTTCCAGTTGTAGCTGCCGGCGTTGTTGGGGGCGGCCAGGTTGTACAGGAACCAGTGCTCGTTGTTGTTGAACGTGGTGTCGGGGTCATAGCAGAGGTTGATCGTGCTGCCGGCCACCACGTTGTTGGCAATCCATTGGACGGTAACCGTCTGGCCGACGAAGAAGGTGCCGGAAATCGGCGAGGTGAGGTTGAACGTCGGCGGCGGGGCCGTCAGGATCGTGAAAGCCTGGGTGAGGTGGGAGTAGATCGGGTGGCTGCCCGCAAAGAGGTAGCCGCCGATAAAGTAGGTGCCCGGCGCCACGCCGGCGGTGTTCCAACCGAAAGTGCCGTTGCCGTTGTAGGCCGCCTGGCTGTAAGTGATCCAGGTGATGTTGCTGAAATCGGTGCCCGTGTCGTAGCCCAGGGCGATCGTGCTGCCGGCCGGCACGTTGGCGGCGTTCCAGGTGATGGAAACCGTGTTGCCGACGGAGAACGTGCCGGAGGTGGGACCGGTCAGGCTGAAGGTCGGCGCCGGGGCCGCCAGGATGGTGATCGACGTAGCGAGGTGGGAGTAGGTCGGCTGGCCGCCCGACCAGAGATAGCCGGCCATGTAGTACGTGCCCGCAGTTACGCCGGTGGTGTTCCAGTTGTAGCTGCCGTAGCCGTTGGTGGCGGTCTGGCTGTAGGTGATCCAGGTCACGTTGTTGAATGACGTGCCTGTGTCGTAGCCCAGGGCGATCGTGGCGCCGACGGGCACGCTGCCGGCGCTCCACACGATCTGCACCGTCTGCCCGGCGGTGAACGTGCCGGAGGTCGGGCTGAGCAAGCTGAAGGTGGGCGTGCTGGGCGCCGTCTGAAGGGTGAACGGCTGCACTATGTGGGAATAGGTCGGCGTGCTGCCGGAAAGGAGATAGCCGCCCAGGTAGTAACTGCCCGGCGGCACCCCGGTGGTGTCCCAGTTGAAGCTGCCGCTGCCGTTGGTGGCGGGCAGGTTGTACTTGAACCAGTGCTCGTTGCCGTTGAACGTGGTATTGATGTCGTAGCAGAGGCTGACCGTGCTGCCGGCGGGCACGTTGCCGGCGTTCCATTGGACGGCGATCGTCTGCCCCACCGAGAACGTGCCCGAGGCCGGCGCGGTCAGCGTGAACGTGGGTGTGTTCGCGACGATCGTCACCGCGCCGGTGAGGTGGGAGTAGGTCGGCGAGCCGTTGGCGAGGAGATAGCCGCCGATGTAGTACGTGCCCGGCGTCACGCCGGTGGTGTTCCAGTTGAAGGTGCCGGCGCCGCTGTTGGCGGGCAAGTTGTACTGGAACCAGGTTTCGTTGCCGTTGAACACCTTATCCGGGTCGTAGCAGAGGTTGACCGTGCTGCCGGCGGGCACGTTGCCGTCGTTCCACTGGATCACGATCGTCTGTTCGACCGCGTACGTTCCCCCGGTCGGGTTGATGAGGTTGAAGGTTGGCGCGGCGAGAGGCACCACGGCGGCGCTGCCGGCCGCGGCCGAGAGCAGTTGCCGCTGCTCCAACGACTCGAACCGCAACCGCCGGGCCGGAAGGCCCCTCCGCGGCGTCCCGGCCACGGCCGGCAAGCTAACCCTGCCGACTCCGTTCCATCCGCGACGACGACATGAAGACAGATGCGACCTGAATGACACGGCCGTACTCCTCGGCTGGTGAAATTGCCTCGTGGACAGAGTGGCGCGGGGACTGCCCGCTAAAGCCCCATGCTGCGAAGGCCGATAGCGATATGCCTCATTCTGTCCGCTCAGAAAGGCTCCGTCAAGGCGATAAACTGCGCCGCGTCCAAGAAGCAGCAAAACGGCGCATCAAGGGGAGAATATGGCGAGAGTGGGCAAGAAAAGAAAGCTGATCGCTCTTACGCCACAACCGCCGGCTCCGCCGGCGTTTCTCCCGGCCAGACCGGAGCGGCGGACGGTTGTTGCGGCACCGCGTCCCGCAGCGGCTCGTCCGGGTACTGCTCGGCAATGCGGCGGATTTCCGAGTGGTGCAGGAAGAAGTGCGCCAGCAGGAGCGGGTCGAAATGGGTCCCGGTGCCCGCTTGCAGGATCGACAGGGCCTGCTCCTCCGGCATGGCCGGCCGGTAGACGCGGTCGTGCGTCAGCGCGTTGTACACGTCCACGATAGCCACGATCCGGGCACTCTCGGGGATGTCCTGCCCGGCCAGCCCGTGCGGATAGCCCTTTCCGTCCCAACGCTCGTGATGATTCAGGGCGATCTCGCGGGCCATTTGCAGCATCGGCACGTTCGAGCCGGCCAGCATGTCGGCCCCGATCAGCGTGTGGGTCTTCATCACCTCGAACTCGGCC
Organism: uncultured Planctomycetaceae bacterium; assembly: GCA_963754135.1. Classification (GTDB taxonomy): domain Bacteria; phylum Planctomycetota; class Planctomycetia; order Pirellulales; family Thermoguttaceae; genus JAJFUI01. The sequence goes on along the minus strand of CAVWEY010000004.1, from coordinate 493,562 downwards.
GGCGTGAGTTTGTCCGGCTTCCGCAGGATCGCGTCGGGGATGCCGATCTTGCCGACGTCGTGCATCGGGGCGGCCTGGCGGATGCAATCGCACTGTGCCAGCGACCAGCCTGCCGCCTTGGCCAGCAATTCGCTCCACAGCCCCACCCGGCGGACGTGCGTGCCGGTTTCTTCGTCGCGCCATTGCGAGGCGGCCAGCAGCCGGTGGATGACCTCTTCCTGGGCGCGGCGGATGTGGGCGGTCTGCGCCTGGACCTTCTGCTCCAACTCGCCCGCGTAGCGCCGCTTCTCCAGCAGCAATTCCTCGACGGACGCCCGGCGGTCGATACTGGCCGAAATGTAGGCGGCCAGCAGGGCGCTCAGGGCCAGCCCCGCCGCCAACACGCCCCACGGCCAGAAAGTCCGGCGGGCGGCGACGAAATCGGGCGTCGGCAGGCAAACGATCGTCCAGGGATGCCCCAACACGTCGAGCTTGGCAAGCGAGTACATTCCCTGCGGGTTGTGCAAGCGGTTCTCGTCCTCGGCCTCCCAGTCGCCCTGCCGCGTCCGCGAGCGATGAAAATGGAACGGCCGGCCGCGGGCAGGCGCCGAGGGGTCGTACAGGCAAACGTCGATCCCTTCCGGTTCGAGCTTGCTCATCGCCGCATCGAGCATCTCGTCCGGCCGGAAGACGCCCAGGATGAATCCCCAGAGATTCTTGCGGCGCTCGGCAAGGGTGCCGACGGGCTTGCCGTGATCGTAGGCAGGGAGAACAACCAGGAAGCCATCCAGTTTGGCCACATCCTGCACCAGCGCGATGCGCCCGCTGGCCACGGTCCTGCCGGTGTCGCGGGCCAGGCAGAGGGCCTCGCGGCGGGTCGGCTCCAAGGCGACGTCGTAGCCCTCGACGCCTTTGTCGCATGGCCCCGGCCCGCTGTAGTAGACGGGGAAGTATTCGCTGCGGACCGCGGCCGGGACCATCCGCCCGTCCTTGCCCAAGTCGGTGATCTGAAACCGCGGGAAACCGTCGCGCTCGGCGGCGGCCTCGAACTCTGCCCGCTGGCTCTCGCGGACGCGGGGCAGCCACTCGACCGCCTGGATGCTTCGCGTGTGGGTGCGGAAGGGCGCGAGAATCTCGTAGAACTCGCCCCGCTCCACCTTGCCGTCGGTCATCAGGCCCGTGCGGATCAGCTCTAGCATGGCCAGCTCGGTCTCGAAGGTCCCCTTAACGGCCGTGGCGCGATCCTCGGCGGCGATCCGGAACGCCTTCTGGATGTCGCGGAACTCCCACCAGCGGACCACGAAGAAGACGGCCAGCGAAAACGCCACGCTGATCGAGACGGCCCAGACCACGGGCAGGCGTCGTTTCCACGCCGCGGGAAGACGCCAGCTTCTTGAGAGCTCTTGAATGCCCATAGCCCCAGTAGGACGAGTTTTCCTACTCGTCCGTTGTTCGGGACGAGTTGAAAGACTCGTCCTACAAAGGTGTGCCACGCCGCTAGAGAAGTATAGGCTCTAGTCCCGCGCAACAGGGGAGCCGCCCGTCCATTTTCCACAATCGCCGCAAGTGCTTGGCGCGGCAAGTGTTAGAATTGCCACGAGCGGCTACTCAACCTTCGCCCCGTTTGCCCCAACCAACTCCGGCGCCTGGAGCAGGCGGGAAGAGGTCTCGATCGGCGAGAGTTCTTCGATCGTCGCGCCGCCGGCGGCCGCGCCCAGGTCCTTGAACCGCCGGGCGCTGACCAGGACGCGGGACTCCAACGAGCCGACTGCGTTGTTGTAGGCCTCGACAGCCGTGCCCAGGCCGCGGCCGAGCTTCTGCATGTGTTCGCCCAAGGCCGCTAGCCGCTTGTACAACTCCTGCCCCAGTTGGCTGATCGCCTCGGCGCTCTCGGCCAGCCGCTCCTGCCGCCAGCCGTAGGCCACCGCCCGCAACAGCGCGATGAGCGTCGTCGGCGTGGCGACGATCACGTTCTGGCTCACGCCCAACTCGATCAGCTCGGGATCGTTCTCCAAGGCGGCGCTGAAGAACACCTCGCCGGGCAGAAAGAGCACGACGAACTCCGGCGTGAAGTCGAACTGCTCGAAATACGCCTTCCGCCCCAGCGCGGCGATGTGGTTCCGCACCTGCCGGGCGTGGTCCTTGAACTTGGCCGCCCGCGTCTCGTCGTCGGGGGCCTCGATGGCCTCCAGATACGCCTCCAGCGGCGCCTTCGAGTCGACCACGATGTTCTTGCCGCCCGGCAGTTGCACGACCATGTCAGGCCGCAGCCGGCCGTCTTCCGTGTCGGTCGATTGCTGCTGGAAAAAATCGCAATGCTCGAGCATCCCCGCCATCTCGACCACGCGGCGCAACTGGATTTCGCCCCAGCGGCCGCGGGCTTGCGGGCGGCGGAGCGCCTTGACCAGGTTGGCCGTCTCGCCGCGTAGCTCCTTCTGCGTCTCCGAAAGCGAGCGGACCTGTTCGCTCAGGCCGCTGTAGGCCTCGATGCGGCCCTTCTCGATCTCCTGCAACTTGGCGTCCACCTTGCCCAGCGACTCCTTGACCGGCTTAACCAGTTCGTCGATGGCCGTCTGCCGCTTGTCGAGGTCCCCTTTGGCAATCTCCTGGAACTTCTCCAACTGGGTCTTGGCCAGTTCCAGGAAGGAGGTATTGCTGCTCTTGAGGGCCTCGGCGGCCAGGGCCTTGAAGGCGTCGGCCAATTGCCGCTTGGCATCGTCCAGCAGGGCGAGCTTCTCCTGGGCCTGCTTCTGCCTCGGCCAGCAGGGCCTGCTTCAACTGGGCCGCTTGGGCCGAAAGCCCGGTGACTTGCCGCTGAAGCTCCCCAAGCGAGGCGTCCGCCTGTTGCAGCCGGCCGCGGAGTTCCTCGATGGTTTCATCCCGGCCCAGCACTTTCTTGGCCAGGGCGGCGTTTTCCGCCGTCGCCTCGGCCTTTCCGCGGTCGTAGGCTGCACTAGTCCTCGCTCTCAGTACCAGCCACGCCCCCATGCCGCCGAGGACCACGCCGAGTAGAAGCATCAGAACAGGAAAGACATAAGCGAGGGTCATAGCCGCAACAGAATAAGAGGGATACTATCGGCTCATAAACACAACCGCCTCATAAAGACCTGACTTGCTCTGACGTTTCCGCATCTTATCAATTCGATCAAGTCGGAAGCCGAAATGCCGGAAGATCGAAGCCAGGATTTCGTCGCTTGGCAACGGATGGCCGTAGAACTTGCTGTTGCCGATGACATAGGCGAGGCGACAGTGATTGGCGCAGACCGCGGCCACCTGGGCGGCGTGGTCGTACATGTCGTTGAAGTACTTCACGACGTAGCTCGCCATGAGGCCGCCGTTGGCGCCCATGCCCGCAAGGTACGGCCGGAGGAAGCCTCGAATCACGTCATTGTTCGGCTTTACGCCTCGCGCCAAAACCGACGTGGCTTTTCCCCACGTTCCGCCGATGGCCTCGATTTCCAATTGGCCGACCGCCTTTGCGCCATTGACGAAATCGAAGAAGAACAGGTGAGGCCGTGTTTCCCGGGCGTAGCTGAAGCGGTTGGGATAAGGGGGCGACGTGATGACGGCCGTCGGCTGCCGGGACCGCGGCAATATCGCTGTCAGGAACTTGCTGTTTCCGCGATGGACTGTTGCTTCGGCACACGGCAACCTCCGCACGGTGCGCAAGTCGGCCAGCATCTCTGCGTACTTCCTTTGGAGGATAGCTCCAACATCAACGGTTTCCAGGGGCGTTTCCGCGAAGGTGAGCGAGACGTGGTTGTGCTTGGCATTGCTGACGGGGATCAAAATGGCCAGCAACCCCATCCTTAGGAGGTCGCGGCATTCGGGTTCCGTCTTATACGTGAGAAGCAGCTTGCGCAGGCAGACAAGCTGCGTGAGGTTCCCCGATGACCACCAACGGCGGATGTTGTGGAGTGGTGGAACGAACGCCGCATTTTCGGCGAGATACGCCTGTGACCGACCAGCGGCGGGCAAGCGGCATAACTGGTCCCTGGCGGTCTCGCTGAAGGCATGGAACACGTCGCTTACGGCGTCCACGTCACGGTATGTCCGCGTCTTGACCACGCCAACGAAACAGAGAAATGGGTTGAGTTCAACGCTGCATGAGCGGATGCCGCGGTACTTCATGCACAACGGCACAGTGCCGACGCCGCTGAACGGATCGAGCACAAAGTCCTTTTCGTTCAGGCCGAACTCACGAGCGACGTCCAGCGCAAGGCGCGGAGAGAAACTGGGCGTCAAGCGATACCAGCGATGGATGGGCAGGTCCAGCTTGCCTTGAAAGGTGACCGTCTTCGTGCTTCGGTTGACGAAGCTGGGCGCAACGTCGAAAAGCGTCTGCTGCGTCATGCCGTCAGACTCCGTAGCAGTTTCAGGATCGGTTCCTGAAAGTCCTCCTTGTTCCGCCGCAGGAAGCCGTAGAAATCGTAACCCGACATCTCCTGCACCATCTGGTAGCTCTCCATGCCTTGCTTGACGACCCAAACAGTGCGGTATCTCTGAACGATTCCCGGGTTGCTCTGATTACAGAACAGCGGCATGAGCGGCAGAATGCCGCTCACCAACAGGTGCCGGGCCATCGCCTCATCAGCCTGGGTGCGTTTGCTGTCGCCCGTTTGATAGCAGTGGCGGACCTCCATCCCCACGCCGATCAGGTTGACTTGAGGCGCCGCCGCCAATTGCCGAAGCTCTTGCCCGCAGTAGCGGCCGATGCGACGCCGTGCTTGCTGCGGCAGACGGTCAAACTGAAGGTAGGTGTCGGCGCTGCGGGTTTCTTCGTTGTCGCCGGACCGGATCGTCGCCCGATAGACCACCTCATCTGCGGTAAGGTGAAAAGCATGCATGAAGATGGCCCTGACACACCCCTCGTAGATGTCGCCGAGTTTGCGATGAATACTGGTCACCGTCCCGCCTGCCAGCGTGGCAGCAAGATACTCGATCGAGTCCAACCCGAAAATGCTGTAAACTGGGTCCTCGCGATACCGTTGCAAGAGGTGATTCCGCGTTCCGCCCGCCTTCCTGATGGGGCCAGGCAAGTAGTCCCCCAGTTTCGCCAAGTGCTCCATCGTGATGTCATAGAGGCTTTGATCGAGAGCCCCTTGAATACTTGGCATGGCGTTTCCCCTCGTGCCCGTGCAATCCCGTATGCCGCAATGGTAACGGGTTTCGCCCGAGAACGCAATCAGCGCTCTGGCCGGGGGATGCCCTATTGTGGCGGCGGCAGCTCCGCCAGCGGGCCGATGGTGACCGTCGTGGCGCGGGTGAGCGGATACTTCGCCAACACCGCCGACAAATCGGCCACCGTAACGCCGGAAACGGCGTCCAGCTCCCGCTCGACGGGCCGATACTCGCGGCGGTAGACCCAGTCGCTGCCGACGGCGAACAGCCGCCCGCGGGGCCGCTCGCTGGAAAGCACGATCCGCGAGCGGACCTTGCTCTTGGCCTGCTCCAGTTCCTCGGCCGTGACGCCTTCGGCCTCGGCGCGGCGGTAGACGTCGAGAATCCGCCGCAGGTTGCCGGCGGCGTGCTCGGGGTCGCAGGTCATATAGGTCATCATCATGCCCGCCCCCTCGTGCTCGGCGTGGCCGAGGCTGGCGTGCTCGGCCAGCCCTGGATCGACCAGTTCCCAGTAGAGCCGGCTGCCCGAGTCGTCGCCCAACACGGTGGCCAGCAGCTTGGCGGCGTAGCGGTCGGGGTCTTCGGCGGCGGGGGCGGCGGAAAGCTGCAAGAGATATTGCTGCACCGCGGCTTCCTTGTGGAGGACTTGAAAGCCGTCGCGGCGCGGGGCCGGCTCGATGCTGCGGCCGGCCTCGGTCCGTTGCCAACCGCCGCAGAGCCGTTCGGCCAGGGCCACCAAGGCGTCGAAGTCGATCCGGCCCGCCCCGGCCAGCACGATATTCTCCGGGCTGTAGCGGCGGCGGAAGTATTCCCGCATCGCAGAGACCGGCAGTTGGCCGACGCTCTCGGCGGTGCCCAGCACGCTCCGGCCCAACGGGTGCGGGCCGTAGTGCATCGCCCGGCACTTGTCGTCGGCCCCGAATGGCGGCTGGTCCTCGTACATCTGAATCTCTTCCAGGATCACCTGCTTCTCGGTGTTAAAATCGTCCTCGCGGAGCGACGGGCGGAGGATGTCTGCCAGTAACTCCACCGCCGGGCCTTGATGCTCCGGCAGCACGGCGGCGTAGTAAACCGTGTTCTCCTCGTTGGTGAAGGCGTTGTAATGGGCGCCCATCTCGTCGAACTCGCGGTTGACGTCGTTGGCCGAGCGGGTGGGGGTGCCCTTGAACATCATGTGTTCGAGGAAGTGGCTTACGCCGGCTACGGCGTCGCTCTCGTCGCGGGCGCCGGTGCGGACGAAGAACCCCACCGCCGTCGAATACGCGGCGGCGTTCCGCTCGGCGACAATCTCCAGCCCGTTGGGCAAGGTGTGTTTTACGAATTCCATGGTTGCGTGCTCTTGGTTCCCTCTCCCCTTGGGAGAACTTTACCGGCAAAGACCGCCTCAATCTACCTGTAAGTATAGCCTTTTCCGCTCGATAGGCACGAAAGGGTGACATCAATAATTATTGGGCGCCCTCCTTGGCCGGGGAAGAGCGACGGCGGCGGGAGTCTGTGTTCTCGGCAGAATCGGGGCCGATGGACATTTCCGGCGGATCGAAAGCCCCCCGACATTCACGTTAGCTTGGAGACTGCCCGGATTCCAACGGGGACGGAACAGAGGACAACCCATCCATGTCCGTCGTGCTCGGACATCTCTTCGACCGCACGTTCCCTGTCATCAAACACTGTGAATACCTCCCCCTGACGCAACGCAACGGGCCGATACGGTTTGCCAAGCCTCCCTGCCTCCCGACGTGCCGCCTTCATGGCGTGGAACATGACTCCACGGAAACTCTTTGAGATGGTCCCGGCATAGAGAAAATCGAGAACGAAATCGCAGTGATGCTCGTCGATCAAGCGGTCCAGTTGCTTCTGCACCAACTGACACTGTAGAATGGTAGCGATGTTGTCGCGCAGCGTGACGACGGTTATCTCCCCAACTTGTTCGCACTCAAGCGGGACCGGCCTGGCTTGGATTTTCGGCATACCGAATTCCGAAAGAAAGTCTACTACCCAACCGATAACGACCAGTTCCCCCATGTATAGAACAACGGCAATCACGGCGACGGCGAGCAACGCCGCCGCGAGGAGGGTTTCGAGTGGAAAGCGTCTGAAAACGCTGAGCAATTCCGCACCGATCGTCAGCACGAGCAGGAGCAAGATCGAGATGCCGAGAAGGGCTTCCAGAAATGGGCGGCGATGGCTGAAGATTCTTCATGGGTTGCCGTTTCCTTGGTCGTCCACGTGGCCTGAATCTACCACAGCCACCCCTTTTGTCAATGATTGGACTTATCCCCTTTTTTCCCTTATAATACCAACCACCGCGCTCAAGGTTTTCTCGGGCGGATGTAGTTTCCAAAGAAGTGTTGTGGAGGCGACTGGCCATGTTTCGCTATCACCGTCTCGCGCTTGTGCTCGCTGTTACGGCGCTGACGCTCTGCGGCGCCAGCGCCGCGCGGAAGGGGGCCGCAAGGTTGTCGCTCTGGACGGCGTTTGGCAGATCGCCGAAGGCCCGATGGCCGAGGCGCCCGCGGCGTTCGCGCGCACGGCGCCCGTGCCCGGGCTGGCCGACATGGCCTCGCCGGCGTTCGAGGGCGTGGGCGTGGGGGGCGGCGACCCGCGCCGCGAGGCCTTTTGGTATCGCCGCGCGTTTACCGTGGACGGCCCGCTGCCGGCCGTCGCCGTGCTGAAAATCCACAAGGCGTGCTACGGCACACGGGCGTACCTCAACGGCCGGCTGCTGGGCGACCACATCGGTTGCTTCACCCCCGGCTACTTCGACGTCCGCAAGTGTCTCAAGGGCGACGGACAGCCCAACGAACTGGTGATCCGCGTCGGCGCCGCGCACACGGCGCTGCCGGACACAGTGCCCTGGGGCCACGATTTCGAGAAGCTCCGCTACATTCCGGGCATTTATGACTCGGTCGAATTGATCCTTTGCGGCGCGCCGCCAGATCGTGCGCGTGCAGGCGGTGCCCGACGTGCCCGGCCGGACGGTCCGCGTGGTGGCCGTGGTGCGGGCCGCGGATCGGCCGGTCGAAACGGCCGTCCGTTGCCGCGTCCGCGAGGCGGCCACGGGCAAGCTGGCGGCCGAGGCCGAGAGCCGGCGGCTCTCCTGGGCCGCGGGGCAAGAACAAACCGTCGTTCTGGCGGCGCCGATCGAAAACTGCCGGCTTTGGTCGCCCGAAGACCCGTTCCTCTATGAGCTTGAGGTCTCGACCGGGGCCGATACGTCCGTGACCCGGTTCGGCATGCGGAGTTTCGCGTTTGATGCCGAGAGCAAGCGGGCGGTGCTCAACGGCCGGCCGTACTACCTGCGCGGCACGAATGTCTGCATTTTCCGCTTCTTCGAGGACCCCTTGCGCGGCGACAAGCCGTGGCGCGAGGCGTGGGTGCGGCAGGTGATCCGCACCTTCCGCAGTATGCACTGGAATTCGGCCCGCTTTTGCATCGGCTTCCCGCCCGAACTGTGGTACCGCATCGCCGACGAGGAAGGGCTGATGATCCAGGACGAGTTCCCCGTGTGGGGCAAGCCGAGCACCGTGGAGGCGTTGACCGAGCAGTACACCGAGTGGATGCAGGAGCGTTGGAACCATCCCGGCGTGATCATCTGGGACGCACAGAACGAAACGGAAACCGACTTCACCGGCAAGGCCCTCAGCGCGGTGCGCAGGCTGGACTTGTCCGATCGCCCCTGGGACAACGGCTACGGGGCGCCGCAGTTGCCCACCGACTGCTACGAGGCCCACCCGTACCGCAGCCAGAGGCCCAACTTCCGCATGTCCGATCTGGGGCGGATGTCGCCCAAGCCGGGCGAGCCGGGCAGTTGGGCGGGCAACCCGACCCCCAACGCCGGCGACAATCCGATCATCATCAACGAATACGGCTGGCTATGGCTGAATCGCGACGGCACTCCGACCACGCTCCCGGTGCGGGATCACTCCTATGCGCACCTGGTCCCGCCCCATGCCACGCCCGAGCAGTACCGCGAGGCTTACGCCCGGACCCTGGCCGCCAAGACCGAGTTCTGGCGGTGTGGTCGGAAAGTGGCCGGCGTGCTGCACTTCTGCGGACTCGGCTACTCACGGCCCGGCGGGCAGACCAGCGACAACTTCATCGACATCGGGCAGCCGCGGCTGGAGCCCCACTTCTTCCGCTACGTCCGCGATGCGTTCGCTCCGGTCGGCCTGATGATCGGCTTCTGGGCGGACGAGGCGCCCGGCGGCGCGGCCTTGAAGGTCCCGGTGGTCATGATCAATGACTTGTACACCGGCTGGCATGGCCCGCTCACGCTTCGTCTCGCGCACGACGGGAGAACAGTCGCGGAGAGAACACAAGCGGCGAAGGTGCCGGCCCTGGGCCGGGAGGTATTCAACTTCGACCTGCCCGTGCCGGCTGACGCCGGGAAATATCAACTCGTCGCCGAGATTCAGTCCGCCCCCGGCCAACCGGTCCGCAGCCTGCGGGACTTCAGCGTGAAGAAATGAGGTCTCTAGGCGCACGAACCGAATTTGGATGATTGGATAATGTGGCCGCGCCGCGCGCCTTCCGGGGACGGATGTTTCGTCAACATAGCCGTGCCGGGAACCTACCGAGTCACTGGCCCTTCCGTTTCTGGCTGCGAACGCCGCACTCTTGAGCCGGTACAAGGCTGCCCACGGCGCATGAACAGCCCGTGCCGGGGTGGCGTGGGTTCTGTTGGTTGAGAATTGGGAACCGGCCTATGCGGCCTTCCGCCATTGCCACCAGCCGAAGCTGATGGCAAGGGCACCGAGCAGCGACCAGACGACGATGGTGGCGGGTTCGGGTACGGGAGTCGCCCCACTTATGCCAATTATGCAAGGGAACCCCGTGGAGTAAGTTACGGTGGCATCATTGACGAGCACCCAATCCCATGATTGGTACGGAGGGTAGTCGTACCCACCAACCAGTTCCCACTCGTAGATGCACAAATTGAAGGAGAGGCCGGTGTTGTTGGAGATCCACCAGAGCATCGTGGTTTCGGCCTGGTCCCCGGGGTATGGATATTCGGGCGTACTTCCGCCGGGCAGGCTAAGCGGGCCGCTAGCCACTAGATAGCTCCCGTGAGGCGTTGTTACCGCATTGCACTGGCCGGTAGCGAGGCCATCCCACGATGATGACTCCGTATACGTGACGCCGCCAACCTGGGAGTATTGGTATGACCAGGACAGGATATTGAGTTGCGTTATCGGCCCAAGGGTTCCGTCGGTAGTAATGCTTCCGGTCAAGTTCCAACCGTTCTGTCCCGCCGGGTAGTTGACAAGGGTGTAAGTGATGGACGCGGATGCCGGGAGGGCGGCGGAAAACAACAGAAGGGCACCAGCCAGAGCGGAGCGACGGCGGGACAAAAATTGGGACGTGATGAACGAACGGAGCACTGATGAGTGCGCCATAGGATAGGCTCCTGCGATACTGTAATCTCGTTCACTTACCTTGTGCGAGGCGGCGACTGACCCGCCGCCCCCGCCGCACAACCCGAATCCTCAGCCAGCTCGCCGCCCCCAGCAGCGACCAGATGATGAGCGTAGTGGGTTCGGGGATGGGGGCGGAACTTGTCGCGATCACGAACTGGCCGACTATTGGGACTATGTTGTAATTCGTGGTAGCGGTACTTTCTGTAACCCATTCCCAGGTTTCGGGATTGTAGGGCGGCCCGGGAGGTGGGGGGCTGCCCAACTCCTCCCACTCCTCGGTGGTTATGGTGACGCTGAGGATTCCGGGCATCCACTGAAGCAAGCTGAACGCTACCTCCTCATCCGGGTAGGGGTCAGTCGGGTAGTCCCACGCCGAGGGCAGCACGAGTACGCCGAGTGCGCAGATATCCCCGCTGAACGGCGCAAGAAACCCTGGGGGCCACGCAAACAGTTCAGCCGGATACTCGACACCCGCAGATGAACCCGAATACGTGGGGCCGCCAACCTGGGAGTACTGATATGACCAGGAGAGGATGTTGAGCTGAGTTATCTGCCCAAAGGTTCCGTCTGTGGTAATGCTGCCGGTCAAGTTCCAACCGTTCTGTCCCGCCGGGTAGTTGACAAGAGTGTAAGTGATGGATGCGGATGCCGGGAGGGCAGCGGAAAAAAACAGAAGGGCAGCAGCCAGAGCGGAACGGCGGCGGGACAGGAATTGGGGCGTGATTAACGAACGGAGCGCTGTTGTGCATTTCATTCGAGCGCCTCCATTTGGGCTGGGCTGTTGATGGAAGGGGTTCGACGGTGGTTGCCAAACACGCGAAAGCTGGCTCGGTAGCACGCCGCCCGCGGCCAAAAATGACGCTGATGGCTTACCTTACGCAAGCCTATAGCCCGCCGAACCCCGATTCCTGACGTGCAAAATGGAAAGTTTCCGAAATCAACTCTCCAGAGGGGTGTAGGGCAGATCAGCCACGCTGAATACGGCCTGTCTCAGACAGATTGGAACAAGCTATTGAAACACGAGGTCGCTTCTCGCGTCTTGCACCCAAGGCTGGAAGAGCCGAATCCTTCCCAAGATGCTATTATCGGTTCGTGCCCCTGGAATCCCTCGGAATCGAATCCCAAGGGGAGAGAAACTACACCGCGAACGGCGGCATGGGGGTACGGACGCGGCGGTGGGCGCTGAAGACGTCGGAGCGGATCCGCCCGTCCTGCATGTGGATCGTCCGCTGCGCCCGCTGGCCGAACTCCTCGTCGTGCGTGATCAGCACGATGGTCATGCCTTTCTCGTGGTGCAGGTGGGCGAACAGATCGAACACCCCTTCGGCCGAGACCGAGTCGAGGTTGCCGGTCGGCTCGTCGGCCAGCAGGGCGATGGGGTCGTTGGCCAGGGAGCGGGCGATGGCCACCCGCTGCCGCTCGCCCACCGAGAGCTTCTGCGGCAGGTGGTGGATGCGGTGGCCCATGCCCACCAAGTCCAGCAGCTCCTTGGCCTTGCTGACCCGCGCCGCGGCCCGGAGCGACCCCTCGAACATCGGCACCTGCACGTTCTCGACCGCGGTCAGGATCGGCAGCAGGTGGAACGACTGGAAGACGAAGCCGAACTTCCGCGAGCGGAGCCGGTCGAGGTTGCGGACCGTCGAGAGCGGCTGGCCGTCGAAGTAAACCTCTCCGGCGGTGGGCTTGTCGAGCGCCCCGAGCAGGTTCAGCAGGGTCGATTTGCCGCTGCCGCTGGGGCCCATGATCGCCACGTACTCGCCGTGGCGGACGCTGATGCTGACGTCCTCGACGGCGTGGACCTGGCCGTCGGGATAGAGCTTCGAGAGATTCTCGGTGCGGAACGAGAAGGAGTCGCGGCCGTGGCTATTCATGGCGGAGGGCCTCGGTCGGCAGGAGTTGTGCGCCTCGATAGGCCGGGTAGGCCGCGCCGAGCAAGCCCACGCACAGCGCAATGACAAATCCTTCGGCGATGACCCAGGGAGCCAGGTCCGGAGAAATCATGCCGGCCACGGAGGGCTGCGCGGCCAGCACGCGGGTGAGCGCGACGGCCCCCGCCGCGCCGACCGTTCCGCCGGCCAGGCTCAACAGGACCGATTCCATCAGGATCATCCGCACCACCCGCCACCGCCGCCAACCGATCGCCCGCAGAATACCGATCTCGCGGGTGCGCTCGAAGACCGACATGATCATCGTATTGAGCATGCCCACGGCGCCGATGATCAGGCCGATGGCGGACGTGACCCAGGCCATGGCGCGGACAAAGTGGATTTCGGGCGTGGAATTGACGAAATCGGCGGTCGGGGTGGCCTCGACGTTCGGCCCCAGGGCCGCGATGGCGGCGCGGATGCGGTCGATCTCAGCCCGGTTGTCGGGATGCGCGGTGACGATGGCGAAGCCGCTGACCTGGCTCGGATGGTCCATGAACCGCTGCAACTCCTGGAGCAGCACCACCATGCTGCCGTTCTCGTAGACGGTGGGGCTCTTGAAAATGCCCGCCACGGTGTACTCTTGCGTGTCGAAAAGGGTTAACGTGTCCCCGACCTTCTTGTCCAGGCTGATAGCCAGCCGCTGACCCAACAGCACGTGCTTCGTGTCGCCGGTGGTCAGCCGGTGGCCGCCCGGAAGAATGTCCAACGCGTTCATCAACGGCGCGTTAGGCTCCCAACCCTGCACCATCACGCCGACTGTCCCCAACTGGTCCATCGAAATGAAATCGACCAGCCCGGAGTTGATCTGCTTCACGCCGGGGATCTTGGCGATCCGGTCTCCCAGCTTGACGGGCAGCACGCTCGTGAGCCGCTGTTTGATGCCCCGCTGCTGGACGATGATGTCCACCTTCTGTCGCTGATAGACATCCATGAACGACCGCTCGAAGCCGCTGGAAACGCCCACCAGGGCCACCACCGCGCCAACGGCCAACGCCATGCTGATGACCGTCAGCGTCGAGCGGACACGGCGGCGGGCGACGTTCTTCAAGACAAAACCGTAGAATCGCATCGAGGTTTCTGCCGGGGGTAAACGTCTAATTCTCCCCGCAGTTCGCGCGTTCTGTCAATGGCTTGCGGACGTGGAACCAGCCGGCTTCTCGGACTTGGGAGGCATCGGGCCGGCATATTGCGGAGTCCTTTCGCATGTTTTCCACATCCCACAGCTTGCCCAAGCCGCTCGATCGCTGGGTGCCATGCCCACGCTTGCCGTGGGCATGTGGCACTCCTTCCGCGTGTTCAACATGCCCACGGCAAGCGTGGGCATGGCACCCGACCTTCCACACCGGCTTCCCGTCCGGTTTGGGGGCGAGCGGCACCCCTTTCGCTTTTCCGCCACGCTCCTAAAATGACGGACATGACTTTGCTACCGGATCATTCAACGATCGGCGTGCTCGCCAGCGGCGGGCTGGATAGCTGCGTGCTGATGGCCCACCTCCTGCGGCAGGGCCACGCCGTGCGGCCCTTCTACGTCCGTTGCGGACTGGTATGGGAGCGGGAGGAATTGGCCGCGCTGCGGGCATTCTTGCAGGCGATCGCCGCCTCGGGGCTGGAGGAATTGGTGGTGCTCGATCTGCCGCTGGGGGACCTCTACGGCGGCCACTGGAGCCTCGACGGCCACGGCTCGCCCGACGCCCAAAGCCCCGACGACGCCGTCTATCTGCCGGGCCGCAACGCCCTGTTGGTGATCAAGCCGGCCGTCTGGTGCGCGATGCACGGCGTCGGGCAATTGGCCCTGGCGTTGTTGGCGGGCAACCCCTTCGCCGACGCCACCGATGAGTTTTTCTCCGTCTTGGAAGCGATGCTCGAACGGGCCACGGGCCGGCCCATCAGCATTCTCCGCCCTTTCGCCCAACTGGAGAAACGGGACGTCGTGCAATTGGGGCGGGGGTTGCCGCTGGAATTTACCTTTTCTTGCATCGCCCCCAGTGACGGCCTTCCCTGCGGCCGTTGCAACAAGTGCGCCGAGCGGCAACACGCCTTCCGCTTGCTTGGCGCCGATGATCCAACCCGGTACGCGACCCCAATTTGACCTTTAGTAGGGTGCCATGCCCACGCTTGCCGTGGGCATGTCGAGAACGCACAATGACCAGCACATGCCCACGGCAAGCGTGGGCATGGCACCCAACGCCGACGATCCGACCCGCCACGCAACCGCGAACCGCTGATCCCCATGACCTTGCCCGCCGACGCCGACGCCTTGCTGATCCGCCACATCCGCCGCCAGGACGCGGAGGCGTGGAAGGAGTTGATCGCCCGGTTCGAGGGGCGCTTGCTGGCGTTCGTGGAAGGCCGCACCCGCGATCGGGCAGCGGCCGAGGACGTTGTGCAGGAGACGTTCATCGGATTCTTGACCAGCCTGCCGAACTTCGACCCGCGGCGGCCGCTGGAAGGCTATCTGTTCTCCATCGCCGCCCATAAGCTGACCGACCACTTGCGGCGGGAGGGCCGGCGGCCCACCTTGCCGCTGGTCCCGGCCGGCGCCCGCACCAGCGGCTGGGAACCGCCCGGCGCCGCCCGGCCGGCCAGCAGCATCGCCCGCAGCAAAGAACGCCGGCAGATCGAGGAGCAGTCGCTGGTGGCGGCCATCGCCGGGCAAATCGGCCATTTCCACCACCGCGGCCAATGGGAACGGCTGGAGTGCGCCGAACTCTTGTTCGTGCGCGGTTGGTCCAACCGGCAGACGGCGGCCAGGCTCGGCATTGCCGAGCAGACGGTGGCCAACTACAAACATGAATTCCTGGAGAAGCTCCGCAGGGCAGTCCGGTCGCAAGGATTGCCGGAGGAGGTGTTTCCGGAGTTGTACCAATGATCGCCGAGTCAGATCTCGAAGCCTACCTCGATGAGGCGTTGCCGCCGGAGGAGATGGCGCGGATCGAAAAGGCCGCCCGCGACGACCACGGCCTGGTCCGTCAACTGGCGTCGATCCACGCCCGGCGGGGCGCGGGCGTACACTCGCTGGGCGAAATCTGGCGGCGGCACCGGCTCAGTTGCCTCTCCCGCGAGCAATTGGGCAACTACCTGCTGGGCACGCTGGCGAAGGCCGAGGCCGGCTACCTCGCTTTCCACGTCGGCGTGGTCGGCTGCCGCTACTGCCGGGCCAACCTGACCGATCTTGAACGTCAACGGGCCGAGACGGAACCGGCCGGCCGCGACCGGCGCCGCCGGTTCTTCCAATCGAGCGCCGGCCACCTACAGAAGACAACCTAGTTCGGAGTTCGCCATGACCAAAGGCAAGAGTACCGGCCGGAAGACGCAGCGGATCGTCCGTATGCCGGCCATGAAATCCGCTCACCTCCGCAAACGGATGGAACAACGGCGGTTGGACCGCAACAAGACGCCGCGGGGACATGTGTGAACAATAGCCGGCGGCTAACAGCCGCCGGAGGGAAATCGCAAACTTGACGCACATTCCGGCGGCTGTTAGCCGCCGGCTATTGGATCGTTCATCCCTCATCTCCTATCCCGCATCTTATTCATGTACCGCAATCTCCGCCAGTGTGTCGACGATCTGGAGGCCGCCGGGCAACTGCGGCGGATCGACGTGCCGGTGGACGCCAACCTGGAAGCGGCCGAAATCCAGCGCCGCGTGTTCCGCACCGGCGGGCCGGCGTTGCTCTTCACGAACGTCGTCGGCTGCCGCTTTCCAATGGTGAGCAACCTGTTCGGCACGATGGAGCGGGTGCGGTACATCTTCCGCGACTCGCTCGACCGGCTGCGGCAACTGGTCGCCTTGCAGGTCGATCCGGCGGACCTCGTGCGGCGGCCGCGGCTGTACTTGAAGGCCCCCTGGTCGGCCTTGCTCACCCGGCCGCGAAAGGTCCGCGCGGGGCCGGCGCTGGAATGTGAAACCACGATCGGGCGGCTGCCGCAGCTCAAGTCCTGGCCCGACGACGGCGGGGCGTATATCACCTTGCCGCAGGTCTACACCGAAGACCCCGACGCGCCCGGACTGGCCCGGAGCAACCTGGGTATGTACCGCGTGCAGCTTTCCGGCGGGCAGTACGAGCCGGACCGGGAGGTCGGGCTGCACTACCAGATTCACCGCGGCATTGCCGCCCATCACGCCGCCGCCCTGAGGCGCGGCGAGCCGCTCAAGGTGAACGTCTTCGTGGGCGGGCCACCGGCCATGACCGTCGCCGCGGTAATGCCGCTGCCCGAGGGCATGAGCGAACTGGCCCTGGCCGGCGTGCTCGGCCGGCGGCGGGCGCCGATGATCTGCCGCGGCGGCCAACTGCCAATCCACGCCGAGGCCGACTTCTGCATCTCCGGCTCGATCGACCCCACGCGGCTCAAGCCGGAAGGCCCGTTCGGCGATCACCTGGGCTACTACAGCCTGGCTCACGATTTCCCGGTGATGCGGGTCGAGCACGTCTGGCATCGCCGCGACGCCATTTGGCCGTTTACGGTGGTCGGCCGTCCGCCGCAGGAGGACTCCGTGCTGGGGCAACTGATCCACGAGTTGGTCGGGCCGGCCATCCCGCGGCAGTTGGCGGGCGTCCGGGCGGTCCATGCGGTGGACGCCGCCGGCGTGCATCCGCTGCTGCTGGCGATCGGCGGCGAGCGGTACGTCCCCTACGACCAACCGCGCCGGCCGCGGGAATTGCTCACCCTGGCCAACGCCCTGCTGGGTCACGGGCAGTTGTCGCTGGCCAAGTACCTGTGGATCGTCGCCGCCGAGGACAACCCGGACTTGGACGTCCGCGGCGTGCCCGCGTTCCTCCGCCACGCGCTGGAACGGGTCGATTGGCGCCGCGACCTCCATTTCCAGACCTGCACCACGATCGACACGCTCGACTACAGCAGCGGGCGGCTCAACGAGGGGTCGAAGGTGGTGATTGCCGCGGCCGGCCCGCCGCTGAGGACGCTGGCCGTGGCCACCGATAGCCGGCTCGTGCTGCCCGAGGAGTTGGGTTTCCGGCGGCCGCGGGTGGTGCTGCCGGGGATTCTGGTGGTCGAAGGGCCGCCGTACAAGGCCGTACGTCCCGCCTGCCGGGCGGGACTGGATGGGTCCCGTTCGGCAAACGGGACCTACTGCTCGGCCGTCGAGCGGTTTTGCGGCTGCTACCACCGGCACGACGCCATCAACGGTTTTCCCTTGGTGGTCGTGGCGGATGATAGCGATTTCGCCGCCGGCACGCTGGACAATTTCCTCTGGACCACGTTCACCCGCAGCAATCCGGCCACGGACATTTGCGGGATTGAGCCGTTTGTGGCGGACAAACACTGGGGCTGTCATGGCTCGCTGGTGATCGACGCCCGCACAAAGCCGCACCATGCCCCGCCGGTGGTGGAAGACCCGGCAGTCACCCGCCGCGTGGACGCGCTGGCGGCCCCTGGCGGGCCGCTGCACGGGATCATCTAATGCCGCTTCGCAGTCTACACCAAGCCGGCTGTGAGCAACTCGTCCACGTCCAGCGAAAACAACTTCTCCGCAGTCAAGCTGCCATCGCCGACGCTAGCGAGGTCTGCGGCCGACCGTTCGCCCAAAAAGCGGTACATGGCAACGCCGGCGAACGGCAAGAGGCGGCCGGCCGAATCGGCGTAGCCGGCAAACACCGCGTCGGCGGCCGAGGTCCCCCGCCGCACGGGCTCTTGAGTCTCAGACAACCCGAGGCCCTCGGCGCCCGACTGCTGGCCGGAAGAAGCGGGAGTTGTGGTGGAGGTCGAGACCATCGCAATCGGCGACGGCAGGATGAGCGGGGCGATGAGCGAGCCTCGCGCCCCGCTGGCGGAGCCCGCTGCCGACGTGTCGCCCACCGCGAAACCGTCGCAATTGGCGGCCAACTGGCTCCAGGTCAATTTCGCCGGCTGGTCAATCCCCCAGGGATTGTACAGCGTGAACAGGCCGGTGGTGCCGTCGTAGCTCAGGACGTTGTAGGCGTGATCGCCGTAAAGGCCGGTGCTGGCGGCGGGGTGACTGTCGGTGCCGACCGTCACGGCTTCGCCGGCGCTCAGGGCGCTGATGAGCGTTTGCTTGCCGCTCGTGGTCATCTGGTAGGTGGTGTCGGCGCAGTTGAGCGTTTGGGCATAGACGTCGCCCATCCACCCGCCCTCGATGCTGGCGTAGCTGTTGGCCGCCCCGCTGCGTCCCGCCTTTCCGGTTTCGTTCCACTGGGCATAGGCTTTCTCCAGCAACTCCAGCCAGAGGACGTTGCTCCCGCTGGTGGAACTCGTGCCGTAGCCGTCGAAGATCAGGTTGCCCTTGGAATCGACCGGCAATTGGCTGTTGACCGTGACGTAGTCCGCGGTGCCGTTGGAGTAGAAGCGGACGGTCCATGTGCCGTCGCCGTTGGCGATGATCATGTTCTCGGCCGCGGCCTGCGAACTGTCGGCGACCGAGCCGAGTGCCGAAATCAGATAGCAGTCGCCCAGGTCGCCCTGCTCCTCGTCGGCGTGCGAGGGGCCGCTGGCGCCGTAGAGCGTGCCGGCGGTGCCGGTATCGTAACTGTAGCCGCCGGTGGCGGGCAGGTCCGTCCCGTAGAACCACTTGTCGATCAGGTCTTCGAGCTTGGCGTCCGAACTGCCGGCGGTCAAGTTGCCCAGCGGTTGGCCCAGATAATGGGCGTTGGCCGGACTGCCGTTCACCACATCGTTGGCCAAGACCAGCACGTAGTTGACGATGTTCAACGTCGACGCATCCTTGAGGATGGTCTTCAAGTCGTTGAAGTCGGCGGCGTCGACCACGCCGCTGCTTTCGCTCTCCACGCAATCGAGAATCCGGATCATGTCGGCCCGGTTGATCGAGCCGTCGGCGTCCAGGCTCTGGGTGAGGCTGGCCAGGACCGGATTCAACAGGCCGAGGTAGTTCGACTGGACAACCGTCACTGCGGCGGTGGCCGAGAACGAGCCGGACGTGGCGGTGACCTTGTCGGAGACCGCCGAGCCGGGGGCGGTGTAGGTCGCCGTGGCCGTGTTCGATCCGGCGGCGATCGAGCCTATCGATGCCGACCACGTCACGGTTCCCACGGCCATCGTCTTGCCGAATTGGTCCACGCCCGAGGCCGTGAATTGTTGCGTCGAGCCGATGGCCACGGTGACGCTGGAGGGGCTAAGCACGAGGCCGCTGAGCGTCTGGGTCATCGTCACGGTTACGGTGTTAGTCGTGACCGAAAGCCCATCGGTCTTGTCGGTGATCTTCACCGTGAACACGTACGTGCCGGCCTGGTGAAAAGTGACCGTGGTGTTCTGCGAGTTGTGCGTGCCGTTCGCGCTGAACGTGGGGGCGGCCGCGCCGGCAGGCGACGTGACCGACCAGGTGTAGGTCAAGCTCGATTCGCCGTCGGTCGTGTCGGCGCCCAGCACTGAAAGGGCCGCAGTGGTGCTCGTTTGACTTACGATCGATGGCTGCGTGGCGACGGTCGGGGGCGGGTCCGTCGTGGCGGTCGTCACCGTCAGCGTGGGCTCGAAGGCGACGTCCGGGTTCTCGCGCGAGGCGAAATCCACCGACCACGCCGCGCCGGGTTTCGACGGCCCGAACGCGCCGGGCGACGAGATCACCCCAATCACGAAACTGGAGATGCCGTTGACGTTGAATTTCTGATTGATCAACTGGGTTACGTCAATGGCAATCGGCGTCGACGCGCTCAGTTGCGATCCCGAAAGCGTCACGATCTGCCCATAGCCGTAGGGCGAATTCATCCAGGTGATCGGCCCCGTCCAGCTCTGGTTGTTTCCCCCGCTCCCCTCAACCCAACCGTCGTCACTGTCCTTTAGGAGCTGTATGCCGATGGTGATCGACGAGGCGCCGGTGCTAACCGCCAGAGGCGTCAAGTTCAGTACGGCCTTGGTCACAGGGGCGCTGATGCCGGTGAGGTTGAACTTCAGGTACGCGTCGCACTCGCTGCCGGTGAAGTGGTTTGCACTGTTCTCGACCAACAGGTCGGCCGCATTGCCGTAATTGGCCGTCGGTGCGGCGGCGTTGACATACGTGTCGGCGCTGGGGCTGAGGGTCAGGGCGGCGCTGAGCACCAGCCGCGGTTCGAGGTGCTCCACCCGCAGACTGCGTCTGCTCAGCGGGGCGTTGGCGTGGCGAAGGGAACGCTGCGATCGAGCCAAAGAACGTGCCATCGGAGTTGTCCTGCAAAAAGAAAGGGCAATTTCAGACATCATCGGCTCTCTCCGCTCGACCCGCGGCTGTCGCGCATCGCCAGAAGCCGACGACATTCTCCTTGCCCTTCAACCAATCTAAACTACTACAAAAGGCAGTTTATTGCAATATTTCTGCCGCGATTGCCAATCACGAGCACGTTCGCTGGTTCCCATGATTTGAGGTTTCCAATACCAAAGACGGGTGCAGCCGGCACCACGTTTGGCGGTCCATACATTACCCATTACCCCCATTGCGCCTGTTTGCGCTCTGTGTAGGCGATAAAGTCCACGAAATCCATACAGTTTGCCAATCGTGCGGCCGATTCTAAGAACACCATGTGGTGCAAGGACTGCCGCCAGGACGTGCCTGCGCTGCCATCGGGCGACCAGCAGACGCTCTGCTGTCCCCGGTGCGGGGAAGCGATCTGCGCCGACCCGCACGAAGAGTTGGCCGAGGCTCCGGCCGTTGACCTTGCCGCCGACGGTCCCGCCGAGCCGCCCCCTTGCTACGACGGCTGGGAGATGGGCGAGCAGTTGCGGGACATCCAGCGGGCGCTGCGGACGGCCAAGCCGAGCGACCGGCGATCGGAGGCGGTCTACCGGCGTGAGTCGGCCCGGTTCGACCTGCCCCATGCCGAGGTGCCGGCCTTGCACGTCCCCTCGGCCAACCCGCCCACCAAACAGCGGACGCCCGGCGGCGGCCAGCGCGGCTCCGCCCCGGCGGTGGCCACCTGGATCGCCTTGGCGCTGGGCACCACCGGCTTCGTCTGCGGCGGCATCCTGTTGGGCTGGTCGCTCGCCAACGGCCGGCAGGAGTTGTGGAACATCGGCCTGCCGGTGGCCCTGGTCGGCCAGATCGCGCTCTTGGTCGGTCTGGTGCTGCAACTGGACCGGCTCTGGCGGGACAGCCGCGACGCGGCCGCCAAGCTGGACAACGTTGACGAGCAACTCCACGAGCTACAGGCCACGACCACGCTGCTGGGCACCGCCCAGGGTCCGGCGGCCACGACGTTCTACGCCCACTTCGCCGGCGGCGCCAGTCCGCAACTGCTGCTGACCGATCTGAAGAGCCAGATCGACCTGCTGGCGATGAAGATCGCGCAGGACGAGCGTTAGCCCACTCGTCTACGTGCTGTGCGCATCTCCGGCGCCGACCGCATCGCGGGTCTTCCGCCGACTGGAGCGGTCAACCAGCACGGCCCCCGACTTCCCCTGCTCCTCCCGCAACTGGCGGCACAGCGTGCGAACGTCATAATTGGCGTTGCGGGCCTCCTCATCCTTGATCTGCCACAATTCCTCGATAATCTCATCCTTCATCGGACAATCCTCCCATCAATTCCTCGGGCGTACAAATCTCCGGGCACGAATAGCCCAGATTTCTGGACGGACAGGCCGTCAGGTAGCTGAAGAACGACGTTTCAAGATAGACCGACTTCATACTGCTATTCTATCACATGTCCGGTTGTCTGGGGAGCCTGATGCTTGGCCGAATCCGGATGCCGGATACCCGCCTTGTCGATCTCGCCTGCTTTTCTTTCGTCAGCCGGGGTGCCGCGGGCGACGCGGAAGCCGAGGTTGATGCAGCGGCTGCGGGCCGTGTTCCAGTTGCGCATGGCCGTCCGGGCCCAGAGGGGAAAGCTGTTCCAGCCGCCGCCCCGCCGCACCCGCCGGTCGCCCGTGGCAGGCCCCTTCGGATCGTCCACCGGCGAGTGGGCGTAGTAATCCTCGCCGTACCAGTCGGAGCACCACTCCCAGACGTTGCCGTGTACGTCGCACAGCCCGAAGCGGTTGGCGGGAAACTGGCCCACCGGCACGGTGAACCGGGGATGGCTGCCCGGCGGGATGTCGAGTTCCTGGACGTGCGGGAATGTGGTCCGTCCGGTCGAGTCCTGGACGTTGCCCACGCGGGCCAGGGCGTCGGGGTCGTCGCCATTGCCGTATCGAGTGGTCGTGCCCGCCCGGGCTGAGTATTCCCACTCGGCCTCGCTGGGCAGGCGGTAGTCCTCCTTCTCCTTGTGCGAAAGCCAGCGGCAGAAGGCCACCGCGTCGTACCAGGTGACGTTCAGCACAGGGTAGTCGTCGGTTTGCGGGAAGCCGGGGTTCCGCCAATTGTATTTCACATCGCGGCCTTCGCACTTGGCCGTTGTGGGGTTGTAGCCCCAGCCGC
The DNA here is from genome assembly GCA_963754135.1 of uncultured Planctomycetaceae bacterium. Lineage (GTDB taxonomy): Bacteria > Planctomycetota > Planctomycetia > Pirellulales > Thermoguttaceae > JAJFUI01. The sequence continues at coordinate 470,802 of CAVWEY010000004.1, read as the reverse complement.
CCGTGCCGTCCCGCTCGGCCTCGGTTTTGTAGCCGGACTGGTCGGCGAAGCGGCGGAACTGGCCCACGGTCACTTCATACTTGCCGAAGTAGAAGGGCCTGGTGATGCGGACGCGATGCCGGGGATACTCGTCCTTGAAGAAGTCCGGCTGTCGCTTGTAGGCGGCGAAGCTCTTGACCAGGTGTTCGGCCGATTCGGTGCCGCCCATCAGAAACTCGCCAGCGGGGATCAACTCCAACTTCATGCCGATGGAGTTGGTGATTTCGGCCGGCTGCTTGGGGTTCTCGCCCCGTGCCGCCGACAAGAGGGCCTGCGTTGAGAGCAGGAGGAGCAGCAAAAGGCCGGACAAACGGGCGGTCGAAGTTCTCATGGGCCTATCATTTCCTTTGTCTGCGCCGAGTTGGTCAGCAACTTTGCGATTTTCCAAAGTTAGCTCCTGCCGGCCATCCCCCGGTCACCACTTCCCGTCTCGCACCCGAGAATCTCGCGTCCACCATGATGCGCTTCGCGGCGGGCGTTGTCCAGGGCAAGAAATGGGCCAAATCGGGGGCAGCTCCGTTCCGCTCGGAAGGTAGTTATATCCCCTTCGGCCGTCCACCTACCCGTCTCACGCCGAGCCGGGGCTTAACATCATGGGGACCAACGGCTACACTCGTGGGGATGGGTGAAATCCAGCCAACACCGTCCGGCTTGCAGCAGACCTACGAGCGAATCAGGGCGATTCTCAGTGAAGCCCGATCGCGGGCGTACCGCGCCATCAATACCGCGATGGTGACAGCCTATTGGGAGATTGGGCGGGCGATTGTCGAGCAGGAGCAGCAGGGCCAGCAGCGGGCCGAGTATGGCCAAGCCCTCATCGCGGAGCTCTCCAGCCGCCTTAAGTCCGAATTTGGCAAGGGGTTCGATCCGTCAAACCTGTCCATGATGCGGGCCTTCCACTTGGCCTACCCGATTTTTGACGCACTGCGTCAAGAATTGTCCTGGACCCACTATCGCATCCTCCTTCGGGTGGAAAAGCCTGAAGCTCGGGCCTTCTACGAGGCCGAGGCCGTCAATGCCCGTTGGTCCACCCGCGAACTGGAACGGCAGATTCATTCCCTCCTCTTCGAGCGGCTGGCGCTGAGCCGGGACCGGGAAGGGGTGTTGGCGCTGGCCCAACGGGGGCACGACATCCAACAGCCCGGCGACCTCATCAAAGACCCCTACGTCCTGGAGTTCACCGGGCTGCCGCAGAGCCAGCGCTACCTTGAATCGGACCTTGAGCAGGCGCTGATCGACAAGCTCCGCGAGTTCCTCCTGGAACTTGGCAAGGGCTTTGCCTTCATGGCCCGGCAGCAGCGCATCACGCTCGACGGCCAGCATTACTGGATCGACCTGGTTTTCTACAACCGGCTGACCCGTTCGTTTGTGCTCGTGGACTTGAAGGTCGGGACGCTCACGCATCAAGACCTTGGGCAGATGCAGATGTACGTCAACTACTACGAGCGCGAGATCGCTGCGCCCGACGAGAACCCGCCCATCGGGATCGTGCTTTGCGCCGACAAGAACGAAGCTGTGGTGCGTTACACGTTGCCCGAGGACAATCAGCAGATTTTCGCCTCCCGCTACCAGCTCTATCTGCCCACGGAGACGGAACTGGCGGCCGAGTTGCAGCGTCAGCGGCAGGCCATCGAGATGGAAGGTCGGATGCGGGAAGAGACGGACGAAGATTGACCTACGGGTTGCTCGTCTGAATGCGCAAGGTGGAGTGGAGCGGTACTGAAATGTTGGGGGGAAATCAAAGACTCCCGACCCCGTTTCTCCCCCCGCCGTTTCTCCCCCCGGCCCCGTTTTCTCCCCCGTTTCTCCGCCCCGCCAACATAACGTGATGGTTACGTCGGACTATGCTTTTGTTCGCCCCACATACGCTCATAGGCGGCAGCATTTGCATTGATATAGAAGAACTGCCGAACCTCTTCTTCGGGCGCGTTCCTCCAAAAACCGCCAATCATCGCTGCGGTGGTGCTACACGCCCACTCCGCAACTCTGGCAGTGGAAGCGTAATGGACCCAGAGCGTGCGATCCTCAGGGGTGTTCGGGTCCCACTTCGGGAGCAAGTCGCTAGGTATCAGGTTGCTGCTTTTCAGACGGGCTAGGAGCCTTCTCGTCTTCTCTAAGCCGAGCTTGTCAGGTTTGAAGTGGGTAAGCGCGTTGCAAAGATCAACGAGAAGGTCGAAGTCTTGGTATGGTGTTTTACCTCGGTCGAACGGTGTCCCGCAAATAATCCAATGGGCCATGTAGTATTTGCTCTTGACGGAACTGCCCGCCTCGCGACTATCCAGTTCACCAATGAACTTGGCAAATACCTCGAGTTTGGGGAGAAGTCGGTACCCCTCTGCGCAGAAAACAGCCTGCGACATATACGATTCAAGGGTGGCTGCCGAAAAAAGCACTGCTACCAGCGTGTCTTTGCTTGATTTGTTCTCTGGCTGCGAAGCCGCACGGTGATATGCCTGGATGGCAACGTCGTAAAGTATATGTGTGCCAAAAGCGGTCATGGACATCTGTGAGAGCCTCCCGGCATACTTGAGTATATGCCACAACTCAAAACGCTTGATGAGAGAGAGGGGACGCAACTCTGTTCCGCCCGCCAGTTTACAACACACGGCATCTCACCAAGACTCTCCTACGCCCCCAGCCGCGTCTTCAACCCCGCCAGGCACTCGTCCTTGTGGACCCGCCACTGCTGTAGCGTGTCCCGGTCGCGGATGGTGACCGTGCCGTCTTGGAGGGTCTGGCCGTCGACGGTGATGCAGAAGGGGGTGCCCACTTCGTCCTGGCGGCGATAGCGGCGGCCGACCGCACTCTTCTCGTCGTAGAAAACCGTCAGGTGCGGCTTGAGGGTTTTATAGATTTCGCGGGCCACTTCGGGCATGCCGTCCTTGCGGACCAACGGGAAGACGGCCGCCTTGATCGGGGCCAGGCGGGGGTGCAGCTTGAGGAACACCCGCTTGGTCGGCTTGCCGTTCTCGTCGGGGGCCTCGTCCTCGCTCAGCGCCTCGCAGAGGAATGCCAGCGTCGCCCGATCGGCCCCGGCCGATGGCTCGATCACGTGCGGAATGTACCGCTCTTTGGTCAGTTCGTCGAAGTAGCTCAAGTCCTTGCCGCTGCCGCGGTATTTTGGCTTGCCGTCGGCGCCGAGCTCGACGACAAGTTGGTCGCCCTGGCGGACGAGCTTGCCCTCGATGTGGCTGCGGAGGTCGAAGTCGCCGCGATGGGCCACGCCCTCCAGTTCGCCGAACTCGCCGGCCGGCAGGAAGGGGAAGGCGTATTCGATGTCGGCCGTGCCGCACGAGTAGTGGCTCAATTCGTCCTTGTCATGATCGCGGAGCCGCAATCGCTCGCCGGCCAGCCCCAGGCTCAGATACCACTGGTATCGCAGATCGCGCCAGTAGCGATACCACTCGGGCGACGTGCTCGGGTGGCAGAAGAACTCGATCTCCATCTGCTCGAACTCGCGGGAGCGGAAGGTGAAGTTCCGCGGGGTGATCTCGTTGCGGAAGCTCTTGCCCATCTGGGCGATGCCGAAGGGGACCCTCACCCGCGTGCTGTCGCAGACGTTCTTGAAGTTGACGAACTGGCCCTGGGCGGTTTCGGGGCGAAGGTAGGTCTTCGTACTATCGTCGCTCACCGCGCCGGTGTGGGTTTCCAGCATCAGATTGAACTCCCGCGGCTCGGTCAGCGTGCCGAGGGTCTTGGCATCGGGGCCCAGGACGTGCGGGAACTCCGCAGCGCCGATGGACGCAAGCGGCTGAAGCGGCCCTTCCCAGTTCAGCTCGTCGGCGTCCTTGCCGCGGAGGTTGAAGAACTTCATCGCCTTGTGCTGTGTCAGTTCCAAGCCTTCGTTGCCGCCGATGTCGCTGGCGATGAAGATGCGTTGCCCCTTGCACGTGACCCAGCGGCCGTAGACTTGGTCGTAGCGGTAGCGGCTCTGCGACTCGCGGCAGTCGATTTTCAGGTCGTGGAACAGGTCGTAATGGCCCGAGCACTTCCAGACCTGCGGGTGCATGATGATCGCGCAGTCCAGGCCGGTCATTTCGTAGGTGGAGGGGGCGCCCGGCGGGACTTCCAGCTCGTTATGGGCGGTGACCATGTCCCGCCACCAGGCCTCGCGGACGTTCCGCTTCAGCTCGACGCCCAGGGGGCCGTAGTCCCAAAAACCCTGCAAGCCGCCGTAGATTTCGCTGGATTGGAAGAGAAATCCCCGCCGCTTGCACAACGCCACCAGTTGATCCATGTCCATAAGGCAGTCACGCTCCGCGAATGGGCCAGGAAAACAGACAGTGTACAGGGGGCGGGGGCCGGGGGCCAGAGGGATTGCAAATTGAAAATTGCAAATTTGCAATTTTCAATTTGCAATCCCTCCGATCCTACCCGTCCGGGGATCGAACCGCGGCACGACCTTGAAGCGGTCGAGTTGGGCGGCGGCGAGGATGTCCGCTTCCAGGCCCACGCCGTCAGGTTCTGCCCACCGAGGCTCCTCCGCAGTTCCGCGGCCAGCCGGCCGGGCTCCAGCGGCTCGACGCCGAGCGCCTGCGGCAGGGCGAAGGCATTGAGCCAGGCTTCACGGGCGGTGATGGCCTGGCCGTTTTGCTGATAGACCATGCCCCCTTCGCGCAGGAGCCGTTCGACCAGCAGGCCGGCCAGCAGCACATCGTCCCGGCTGATCCGCCCGTCCGTGCCGGCGCAGAGGATGTTGACGTACTCGCGGTCGAACAGCCGCCGCACCACAGCCGAGGCGTTGACGAAGGCCGCAACGAGGATTTCGTCGGCCTTTTCGGCGCGGGCCATCGCGCGGGTGCCGTTGGTGGTGGTGAAGATGATGGTCTTTCCGCCCACTTGCTCCGGCGAGTATTCCTCGGGCGAGTTGCCCAGTTGAAAACCTTCGATGGGCAGCCCTTCGCGCTCGCCGCCCAGCAGGACCTCATCGGCGGGGAAATGCGCGGCCAGGGCCAGGGCGTCGGAGATTTCCAGGCACGGGATAATCTGCTTTGCGCCGGCGGCCAGCGCGTAAACAATAGTGGTGGCCGCCCGCAACACGTCGATCACCACGGCCGTCCCGCCGGCCAGGTCTTGGGGATCGACGAATCGGGGCAGAGCGTAAACGTTCAGCGTGGGTTTCACGAGGACTACGGCTGCATCTGGGTGACTCGCCGGCATCAACCGGCATGAAGATCCTTGATAAAGTCCGTTTCTTTCGTCAGTTGGTCGGGTCGAACGTTCAACAGCTCGCCAACGATTCGTCGCAGCGTCTCCCATACTTCCGCATCGGTCGCCGGCTGCTTCGATTGGGCAACGATGGGTTGGAAGTTGCGGGCCAGGGTCGCCTTCACGAGTTGTCCGACCGTTGCTACGCCCGGTGGAAACTCGTAGGCGAGAAACTCGGTCAACCGATAGAAGATCAGTCCGAACACGCCCGCCGAGAAAAGCGCCACCGCAACGCCGCCACGGAACGGCTTGAGGCCCAGGAGCATCGGCGCCGCGGCGCCAAGCCCAAGGGCCGCCAGGGTGGCCAACGTCACGAGCCAGCGGGGGCGTCGGAGCCAGGGCAAGCGGCAGCCCGTCGCCCGCTCGATTGCCCGCCACGTCCGGCGGCGGCGTTTCGGGATGATCGCCGGCAGTTCCGTCGAGACCCGCACGGCATCTCGCGGGACAGCCAGGACCGACATCAAGGCTTGCCGCATCTTGTAGAACATGATGCTGCTCAAGCAGGCGTCTTGTTTGCCGTGGAAGCGATAGGCGAGCACATAATCGTAGAGCTTGCCCATCGTGGTCAGGCCGGCGGCGTCTTCGTCGGCGATGGAGAAACCGAAGGTGTCTTCCACCTCCAGCACAAGTTCGACGAGTTCCAAGCCCATTGCCGCCTCCCGTGAAGGGCCGCCCCTCGCGCCGAGGGCATTATCCGTTATCGGTCGGCTGCGGGCAATCCGTGCCAAGGCCCCCCGTTCCGCCTTCCCGCTTCCGCCTTCCCCCTTTACAATGGCCCCATGGGCCAAGCAACTCCTCACGGTCCCGTTCTCCTCCTTTTGGCCGCGTTCAGCCGGCACGGGGCGGCGCTCGACTGGGCGCGGCAAAGGGCCGTCGAGGCGTGGGGACCGATCGCGCTGGAGAGCCAGAGGTTCGATTTCAGTGAGACGCATTACTACGACGCCACGATGGGTCCGGGGCTGAAGAAGGTCTTCTTCGCTTTCCAGCGGCCGTTTGAGCTCGAGCGGCTGGTCGAGGTGAAACTCCAGACGAACGGCTGGGAGGAGGAATACGTAGAGCAGGCATCCCTGCCTGCTCTCGGCCGGACGGTCGATTACACCGCTCTGACGCGGCAGGATGCCGCGTCTACAGATCCGCGGCCGTTGAACCTGGACCCCGGCTACTTGACGTTGGGCAAGCTGGTGTTGGCCTCGACCAAGGATTTCGCCCATCGCATCTACCTCAGCCGCGGCATCTACGCCGAAGTTACGCTACAATATAGACATAAGCGTTGGCAGCACCACGAATACACTTTCGCCGACTACCGGCGGGCGGATTACCAGGCGTTTTTCACGGAGTGCCGCGAGGTGCTGAAAAGGATGAGGGATGAAGGATGGTCTGGCTAATCCTCGGTTCGATCCTTCCGAGCATGATCGTCTGCTGGGCGGCGGGTTTTGCCGTGCGGCGGTGGGGGCCGCGGTGGGGGCTGGTGGACCGGCCGGGACATCGGAAGATCCATGCGGCGCCCATGCCCACCAGCGGCGGTCTGGCCATCTGGCTGGGCATCGTTCTGCCGCTGGCGGCGGGGCAAGTTGCGCTGTGGGCGGTTCAGGGTTCAGAGGTCAGAGGTCAGAGGTCAGAAATCAGAGGTCAGGCCCTGAACCCTGAACCCCGAACCCTGAACCCTGAGTTTCTGCCGGCGCTGGTTGCCCCGCACGTGCCGGGCTTGCTGCAACAATCGGGCAAGCTCTGGGAACTGCTGGCCGGCGGCACCGTGCTGATGTTGTTGGGCCTGGCCGATGACCGCCGCGGCCTGGATTGGCGGTTGCGGCTGGCCGTGCAGACCGCCGTGGCCGTGGCCGTGGTTTCGCTGGGTGACCATTGGCGGATGAGCCTATTTGTGGATCTGCCCTGGTTGACCGGCGCGCTGAGCGTGCTGTGGATCGTCGGCCTGGTGAACTCGTTCAACATGCTCGACAACATGGACGGGCTGTCGGCGGGGGTGGCGGCCATCGCCGCGGCCATGTTCGCCGCCATGATGCTCTTGATTCCCCGGCCCGACAACCACCAGCCGCAACTGTTCGTGGCCGGCTTCCTGCTGATCATCGTCGGGGCGTTGGTGGGCTTTCTGTGGCACAACCGGCCGCCCGCCCGGCTATTCATGGGCGACGCGGGCAGCTACCTGACCGGCTATTTGCTGGCGATGGCCACCTTGAGCGGCACGTTCGCCGGGGGCAATCTGCCGAAGTACGCCATCCTCGGTCCGTTGTGCGTGCTGGCCGTGCCGCTCTACGACACGGCCACGGTGGTGCTGATCCGCCTGCGGAGCGGGCGCAGCCCGTTCGTGGGCGACAAGAGCCACTTCTCGCACCGGCTGGTCGAGATGGGATTGAGCAAGCCGCGGGCCGTGCTGACGATCTACCTGGCCACAGCCACCTGCGGCCTGGGCGCGCTGCTGTTGCACGACGTCGACACTCGCGGCGCGGTGGTCGTCGGGCTGATGGTGGTTTGCACTTTGGCGCTGGTGGCCATCTTGGAGACCGTCGGCCGCCACAGGCCGTAACGGACGGACATGACGCGACGGAAGAAAACAGCAAGACACAGCGTCAATCCGCCGCTTGCGGTTTCGCAAGGCTCTGCTGCACCGGTTGCGAAACCGCAAGCGGTGGATCGGCTCCGCCCTTGGCTGCTCGGCGGCATGACGGCGCTCTGGGTGGCGCGGCCGTTGTTCCCCAGCGAGTCGGCGGCGACCCACGGCGACGGGCTGACGGCGGTCATGCTTTGGATCGCGCTCTTGGTGTTCTGGTTCCTGGGGTCCATCGGGCGGCCGAAACTGGCGGTCCGTTTCGGATGCACCGACGCCGCTGTAGCTCTGTTGATGCTCTGCTTTACCGCGGCCGCGCTGTGGGCCGTCGGGCACGGCAGCCCCAGGCCGGCCGTCAACGTGCTCTGGGAATGGCTCGGCATGGGGTTGAGTTTCTTCTTGGCGCGGCAGTTGATCGCCACGCCGCGCGAAGCTCGGGCGGTGGCCGCCGTGATGGTCGCTCTGGCGGTGGCGGTTTCGGCCTTCGGGATTTACCAATGGGCTTACGAGTTGCCGGCCACGTTAGCGAAATATGACGCCAATCCCGACGGGGAGTTGCGCCGCGCCGGCCTGTGGTTCCCACCCGATTCGCCGGAGCGGAAGCTCTTCCGGGACCGCCTGGCGAGCGACCTGCCGGCCGGCACGTTCGCGCTGAGCAATTCGCTGGCCGGTTTTGTCGCGCCGTGGTTGGTCGTGCTGGCGGGCGTTGCGTGGAGTTCCCTGCGAAACCGCAAGCGGCTGGCGATGACGATTGCTTGTATGGCGCCGCTGGCCGTGTGTCTGTTGTTGACCCGCAGCCGCAGCGGCTGCATCGCGGCGGGCGTGGGGGTCCTCCTCGTTTGGCTGCTCCGGCGGCAACGGAGGTTCCGGCCCGGTTGGCGTACGGCGGTCGTGGCGGCCGTGCTGCTGGCGGCGGCCGTCGCGGTCGGAACGCTCCACCGCGAAAAACTCGCGCAGGCGACGAAATCGTTCGGCTACCGGGTGCAATACTGGCAATCGAGCCTGCAAATGATTGCCGATCATCCCTGGCTGGGATGCGGGCCGGGCAATTTCCAGGACGCCTACACCCGGTACAAGCTGCCGGAAGCCAGCGAGGAGATCGCCGATCCGCACAATTTCCTGCTGGAGATTTGGGCCACGGCGGGCACGCCCGCCGCACTGGCATTTCTGGCCGTGCTGGGATGTTTCGCCTGGAGCCAATACAAATCTGGAGATTTGGGATTTTCCAATCAACCATCTCCAAATCCCAAATCCCAAATCCCAAATCCCAAATCTGACCCCTGGCCCCACGTGCTGGCCGGCGGCGGGATCGGGTTTCTGCTGTCAGTGCCTTTGGGGATGCTCAGTGCCGCGCCGCCGGGCACGACGGCCGTGCCGCTGGGGCCATTCGGACACGTCAACGTGGCAACGGCCGTGCTCTTGGGATTGCCGCTGGCGGCGGCCACCGTGGCCGTCCTGCTGGGCTGGATTCGGGAAGGCCGGATGCCGGGTTGGCTGCCCGCCGTCGCGGTCGTGGTGTTACTCGTGGATTTGCTGGCGGCCGGGGGCATCGGGCTGCCGGGCGTCGCCGGCACGTTCTGGCTGCTGTTGTGCTTGGGTCTGCAAGGCCACGGGTTGCGGACGTGCCGTGGTTGGGGAGCCTGGGCGGGACTGGCCGCGGCGATTGCCTTGGCCGTGGCCTGCTTCAACACCGCCTACAGCCCCGTGCTGAGTTGTCAGGCCCGCATGCGCGTGTCCGAGCGGATGACGGATCGGGCGGTCGAGCAGTTGAAAGCGGCCGCGGCCGCCGATCCGCTCTCGGCCGAGCCCTGGCGGCAGTTGGCCGCCGCCTGGTTCGATGGCTGGTGGCGGACGCCGAGCCAAGCGCTCTTCGAGCAGTTCGAGCGAGCAGATGCCAATGTGCTGCGGCTTGCCCCTAATTCGGCCCCCGACTGGCTGGCCTCCGGCGATTGGTACCTTGCGGCCGCCTTGAAGACCGACCGGCAAGGAAAGAAGCTGGTGCCGGGCGCGTTGGGCAAGGCGGTCGAGGCGTATCAGAAGGCCGTGGAGTTGTATCCGAACAGTGCCGTTCACCGGGCGCGACTGGGGGAGGCTTACCGTGCGGCCGGCGAGCCGGCGGCGTTCCGGCGGGAGGCGGAGGCCGCCCTGCGGTTGGATCATCTCACCCCCCACCCCGACAAGAAGCTCCCGGCCGACGTGCGCAACCGCCTCTTGCACGGCCTTCGCGGCGGAAGTTGACACGGGGGTTCTCCCGTGGCGTCGGCCGGTCGAACCCGATAGAATGAACCTGTCGCAATGAGAATTACGCTTTTTTCACTGGCGGTCATCCTTCTGGGGATTGCCCTGGGCGTCGGCCGATCCGTGCTGCGGATGGGCACGGCGCCCTGGCATCCGGACCTCGTCGCGGGGCAGGATGGCAACCTGCCTGGACAGATTGGCAATCCGCCTCACGGCGGGCCGCTGCCCAAGGTGGTAGCCGAGCAGACAGATTATGATTTCGGCGCGCTGGACATGACGGCCAAGGGGAGCCACGATTTCATCCTTCGCAACGCCGGCGACGCGCCGCTCCGGCTGGTTTCAGGCGGGACGTCATGCCGCTGCACCCTCAGCAAATTGGGCCAGGAGGAGATTCCGCCGGGCGGCTCGACCAAGGTCACCATTACCTGGAAGCCGATCGACAAAGCCGGCCCATACAAGCAAACGGCCAAGATTCTCACCAACGATCCGGCCCGGCCGCGGGTGACGCTCAGCATCTCCGGCCGGATCACGGTGGCCTTGCAACTATCCCCCCCCGAGTTGGTACTGAGCGGGATGTCCAGCGGCGAGGCGTCGAGCGCATCGGCCCGGCTCGTGTGTTACCTCGGCCAGCCGCTCCGGGTGACGGGCCAGGAGTGGTCGGAGGCCGCCACCGCTCGGTACTTCGAGGCCGCTGTGCGGCCGCTTACGCCCGCAGAGCTAAAGGAGTTCCCCACGGCGCAGAGCGGCTCGCTCGTGACCGTGACCGTGAAGGCGGGGCTGCCGCAAGGGCCGTTCCGGCAGAATCTCCGTTTTCAGACCAACCTGGCTTCGGCGCCGACGATGACGCTGCCGGTCCAGGGCATTATCGGCAGCCAGATCGCGGTGGTCGGTCCCGGCTGGGACCCCGACATCGGCCTATTGACGCTCGGCGCGGTACCCAGCCGCAGCGGCGCCAAGCGGCGGCTGATGCTGGTCGTCCGCGGTCCGCTGCGCGGGCAGGTCGCGTTCAAGGCCGTCCAGGTCTCGCCCAGCTTGCTGCGGGTGAGCCTGGGCGAGAAATACGAGATCAACCACGGCGTCGTCGTCGCCACCTCGCTGATGATCGAGATACCGCCGGGCAGCCCCACGGTCGATCATCTCGGCTCGGAGCAGGGCAAGTTGGGCGAGATCATTTTGGAGAGCACGCATCCGCAAGTACCCAAACTGCGGATTCTTGTGCGGTTTGCGGTGGTAAAATAGTGCTGAACCCTGAACCCTGAGCCCTCTATGACACGGTCAGTCCTGCACGATGCACTCCGGTTGGTCCTCCCCGGCACGATGCTGTTGGGCCTGGCGGGCTGTTCCTCTTCGGACCGGCAGCCCGCCGCAGAAAAGAGGCGGCCTGCGGCGGTCAATCGGGCCGCAGCCGACCGGCCTGCCGCGGCGGCGAAGCTGTCGGCGGCCGAGTCTCAGCCGCCGCTGCTGCTGCCGCCCAGCGAGCCGTTGCCCAAGCTGGCCGATGAGCCGGCCGCCCGGCCGGCGGAGAGCGTCCGCCCCGCGGCAGCGGAGGAACCGGTCGGGCCGGCGTGGGCACCGCCGCGAAGCGGTGGTCAGCGGGCGCCGATTGGTCCGCTGGCGGCGCAGGCGTCCAAGTCCCTGCCGAAGCTGCGGACCGGCAAGCACAGCGGCGTCCCCTTCGATCCGATCAAGGAGAACGGCCCCATCTTCGTCGATTGGCCGAAGAAGCCGAAAGTGGCCGTCGTCATCACCGGCATGGAGGAGGGCTACATCGAGCCCTGCGGCTGCGCCGGGCTGGACTTCATGAAGGGGGGCATGGGCCGCCGCTCTGCGTTCATCGAAGGGCTCCGCAAAGCAGGGCTGGCCCCTGGCCGTGCTCGACGTGGGCGGGCTGGCCCGCGGCTTCGGGCTCCAAGCGGAGCTGAAGTTCCAAACCACCATGGAAGGCAAGCGGAAAATGGGCTACGACGCCGTCGCCTTCGGCACGACCGACCTCCGGCTGCCCGCCGGCCTGCTGGTCTCCGTGGCCGGCGCCCCAGCCTGTTCGTCTCGGCCAACGTCGGGCTGTTCGGCTTCGACGCCGGGATCACTCCGCCAGACCCGCGTCATCGAGGCCGGCGGAATGAAGATCGGCGTGACGGCCGTCTTCGGCAAGAAGTATCAGCAGGAGATCAACAATCCCAACATCGAATTCGCCGATCCGGAGGCGGCGCTGAAGAAGATCGTACCCGAGTTGAAGCGAAAGGCCGACTATCTGGTGCTGCTGGCCCACGCCACCCGCGAGGAATCCGAGGAGTTGGCGCGGAAGTTCCCCCAGTTCAACGTGGTGGTGACCTCCGACGGGCATGAAGTGCCGCCGGCCGGGCCGGAGACGGTCGCGGGGACCAAGACGTTGCTGATTACCGTGGGCAAGAAGGGGATGAACGCCATCGTGCTGGCGCCGTTCGATCCGGGCGAGAAGACGGGCCTTTATCAGCGCGTGCCGCTGGATTCCCGCTTCAAGGGCTCGCCCGAGATGAAGATGCTCATGGCCGCCTACCAGGACCAGTTGAAGGCGATCGGGTTTGCCGGGCTGGGGCTGAATCCCGTGCCGCATCCGCTGGCCGAGCAGAACGGCCGGTTCGTCGGCACAAAGACGTGCAACGAGTCTGGTTGCCACGAGCCCTCGTACAACATCTGGAAGAAGAGCGGCTTCACGAAGAAGAGCGGCCACGCCCACGCCTATCAGACGCTCGAAGAACTCGACCCGCCGCGGAACTACGACCCGGAGTGCATCAGTTGCCACGTGGTCGGCTGGCACCCCACCAAGTTCTTTCCCTACGTGGGCGGCTACACGGATCCGAAGAGGACGCCGCAACTGGAGAACGTCGGCTGCGAGGATTGTCACGGTCCCGGCGAGAAACACTTCAACGCCGAGCTGGGCAACAACAAGAAGCTGCAAGAGAAGTACCGGAAGGCGGTGCGGATCACGAAAGAGGAGTCGAAGAAGCAGCAGTGCACGTCTTGCCACGACGGCGACAACAGCCCGGACTTCGACTTCGACACCTACTGGCCCTTGATCGAGCACAAAGAGACGGAGCAATGAGAGCTATGAGAGGCATGTGAGGTATGAGACAGTGGCCGCGTGCGGTTGTGCCAGAATGGCACTCGCTTCACATCCCATAATTCCCATACCTCCCATATCTCTCATCCAATTTCCGCCGAGCAGCCACGCCACCAGTCCCTCACTGCACCGGCAAGCGGTTTCCCGCCTGCTTCTTCAGCACGTCGGCGAGAATATCGCAGCCCTCGTGCGCCTGTTCGTCGGTGAGGTTGATGGCCGGCAGGAGCCGGATCACGGTTCCGTGGGTGCAGTTGACCAGTAGTTTCCGTTCGAGGCAGGCTTTGACCGTCTCGGCCCCTTCGATCGACAGTTCGATGCCGACCATCGCGCCGCGGACGCGGACTTGCCGCACCAGAGCGCACTCCTGCGCAAGTTGCTCGAACCGCCGGCGGAAGACCTCGCCTAGCTGCTTGGCGCTGGAGCAGATTGTCGCGCTCGACGGCCTCGATAAAGGCTAGGCCGGCGCGGGCGGCGACCGGATTGCCGCCGAAGGTGCAGGCGTGCATTCCCGGCCGCAGACTCTTGGCGATTTCAGCCGTGGTGAGCATGGCCCCGCCGGGCAGGCCGCCGCAAAGCGCCTTCGAGAGCGTCATCACGTCGGGCGTGACGCCAAAGCCCTGATAGGCGAACCAGTCGCCGGTGCGTCCGCAGCCGCTCTGAACCTCGTCGAATATCAAGAGCAGTTTGTGCCGATCGGCCAGGCTCCGCAATCCGGCCAAGAAGCCGTCGGGCGGAATCTGCACGCCGCCTTCGCCCTGGATCGGCTCGATCATGATCGCCGCCGTCTCATTGTCCACCAGCCGCCCCACGGCCTCCAGGTCGCCGAAGGGGGCGTAGACGAAGCCGGCCATCAACGGCCCGAGGCCCTCGTGGTACTTCGGCTGGGCGGTGGCCGAGACCGAGCCGAAGGTGCGGCCGTGGAAGCCGTCCTCGAAGGTGATGATTTTGTAGCGGGGCTTGGCGGTGTGCAGCCGGGCGAGTTTGATCGCCGCCTCGTTGGCCTCCGTGCCCGAATTGCAGAAGAACGCCTGGCCGCCGAAACTCCGCTCCGACAATGCCTTGGCCCATTGGCCCTGGAGTTCCGTGTGCCAGGTGTTGGGGACGTGGACAAGCAAGCCCAATTGCTCGCGGACGGCCTCGACCACCGCCGGCGGACAGTGGCCCAGCAGATTGCACCCCCAGCCGCAAAACAGGTCCAGATAGCGGTTGCCCTCGGCATCCCACACGTACGATCCCTCGCCGCGCACGAGCGCCACGGGAAACCGCCCGTAGTTCGGGATCACGTAACGCTGGAAGAGCTGGAGTGTTTCTTCCGAGTTCATCTCTACTCCCTCACGATTTGCGTCCCCACGCCCTTGTTCGTATACACCTCGAGCAACAGCGAATGGCGGAGCCGGCCGTCGATGACGTGGACTTTGCGGACGCCCCGCTCGAGCGTTTCCAGACAGGCTTGCACTTTGGGGATCATGCCGCCGTCAACCGACCCGCCGGCGATCAATTCGTTGGCCTCCCGGACCGTTAGCGAGTGGATCAGCGAATCGGGATCGTTCTTGTCGCGGCGGACGCCGTTGATGTCGCTCAGGTAGACCAGTTTTTCGGCCTCCAGGGCCTGGGCGACCGCCGTGGCGGCCGTGTCGGCGTTGACGTTCAGCTTCTGGCCGTCCGCGGCGACGCACATCGAGGGGATCACCGGCACGACCCCCACGCGGCAAAGGTCGTTGATCGTGTCCCGGTCGACGCGGTCCACGGCCCCCACGTAGCCCAGGTCGGTGGCTGTCCCGTTTTCGTCGGGGATCGTAATGCGCCGGCCGAAGAGGACGTTCTTGGTGCGGAAGCACAACGGCTGGGCCTGTCCGCCCAGTTCGTTGATGCGGTGGGTAATTTGCTCGTTCACCTCGCCGGCCAACACCCTTTCGACGATGGCCAGGGTGTCGGCGTCGGTGTAGCGGCGGCCCTGGACGAAACGGGGTTGCAAACCCGCCTCGGCCATCGCCCGATTGATCGCCGCGCCGCCGCCGTGGACGATCACCGGCCGCATGCCGACGGTTTCCATGAAGACGACATCCACCAAGAGGTGGATCATCGCGTGGGGGTCCTCCATCACGCTCCCCCCCAGTTTGATGACGGTAATCTTGCCGCGGAACTGGCGGATCCACGCCAGGGCCTCGATCAGGACGTCGGCTTTCTGGATGGCTTCTTCCAACGGCTCGCTCCCCAGGTCTGCGCCGGGAAAACGCCAGATTTTAGTCCCGTGGCGGGCAATGTCAACCGCGGAGCCTGCCAACGCGGGTCCGGCGGGTGGCACGCCCTGAGCAGCGAAGGGCGTGGGGACGGCCGAACCACGCCCTTTGCTGCTCAGGGCGTGCCACCCTGCGGTGCCGGAATTCGGCGAAAAGGGCCTGCCTCCCCCTTGAAACACCCCGTCTGTCCGTGGCAAGATTGTGGGGTGTTGACTTCTCCCTTGCCGGAAACGCTGACGCCGGATCCCTAATCCCCAATCCCTAATCCTTCCTCCCATGAACTCCATGAAACTATTCACCGGACGGGCCCATCCGGCCCTGGCCAAGCGGATTTGCGAGTATCTCGGACTGCCGCTGGGCCGGGCGGTGATGGGCAACTTCCCCGACGGCGAAATCTCCTGCAAGATCGACGAGGACGTCCGCGGCCGCGACGTCTTCATCGTCCAGCCCACCTGCCCCCCGGTCAACGAGAACCTCATGGAACTGTTGATCATGGTGGAGAGTTTCAAGCGGGCCAGCGCCGAGCGGATCACCGCGGTGATTCCCTACTTCGGCTACGCCCGCCAAGACCGCAAGGACGAGGGCCGCGTGCCCATCACCGCCAAACTGGTGGCCAACCTGATCACCCGGCAGGCGCCGACCGGGTGCTGGCGATGGACCTGCACACGGCCCAAATTCAGGGCTTTTTCGACATCCCCGTAGACCATCTCTACGCCGCCCCGGTGATCGACGAGCACTTCAAGGCGATGGACCTGGCCGGCGACGATTTCGTCGTCGTCAGCCCGGATGAAGGGAGCATCAAGCGTGCCCTGGCCCACATGTCCCGCCTGGGCGGACACCTGGCCATCATCGACAAACGCCGCAGCACCGCCGAGCGGACCAAGCAGGCCAACGTCATCGGCGGCAAGGTCGAGGGGCGGGTGGCGCTGATATTCGACGACATGATCAGCACCGCCGGCTCAATCTGCGGCGCCGCCGAAGTCATGCACCAACACGGTGCCCGGCAGATATTCCTTGCCGCAACCCACGGTTTGCTGGTGGGCGACTCCGTCGAGCGGCTGCAAAAGGCCCCGATCGACGGCCTGGTGCTGACCGACACCATCCCCTTGCCCACCGAAAAGGAAATCTCGAAGCTCACGGTGCTGGGCATTGCCCCTCTTTTGGGTGAGGCCATCAAGCGGATTCACCGCAATGAGTCGGTCAGCCGGCTGTTCGACGACCCACCTCTAGGGTGAGACGATCAAGCGGATCTGGAGAACGGCAATGAAACTGACTGTGGCTTTGCTGCGAATTCTTGCAACCCTGCTGGTACTGAGTTGTTTGATCGGGCTCCTGGTCACAGTGTACGCGATGATTGTAACGTTTGAGAGCATCGACGCTCGTGGGGCCATCGACCAAGCGGTAGTGGGCAAGATGATTTCGCTTGACCTATTGGTAACGTCGTGCAGCTTCCTGTTCTTCCCCATTGGCGTAGTTTTACACTGGATCATTGCCAAGAAGACCGGAGTCTTCTCAGTGTCGTCCCGGCAAGCGATTTTTTGGAGCAGCCTGTTCATGTGTCTCGCTTTCCCCGTGGGGACCATCGTGGGCGGCATCACGATGTGGAAGTTGATTACTTCGGATGTGTTTAAGGTCAAGGAACAACCGGATAGCCGCTGAACTGCTCCCTGTACGAGACGAGACGGGAATCAAACCCGTCAATTCAGCCCCAATTGGAGCTTGATGGCGCGCTCGACTTGCCGGAGATCGGCGTCCGACAGCCGCCCGGCCAAGTTGCTCAGCCGCGTCTTGCTGACGGTGGCGATCTGGTCGGCCATTGCCTTGTTCTGCCGGCCGGCGAGAGTCACATACGCCTCGCTCGGATAAAGCCGGTCCATCTTGCTCGTCAACGGCACGACCTGAACTCGATTCAAGTGCCGGTTCGAGGCGTCGTTGCTCACGATCACGGCCGGGCGCTGTTTGCGGATTTCGCCCCCAAGCGGCACCGGGAATTCCACCCACCAGACTTCACCGCGCTGCATCGTAGGCGTCCCCCGTCGTCTCCTCTGCCCACGCATGGGCCTCCGTTTCCCTGGCCTCATCGCGGGCCATCTCGCGGTAACCCTCCTCAACGTCTGCGTCGAGGACGTGCGGGCGGACCAGGTTCTCGACGAACTGGCTGATGTTTCCCCGTCCCACTATCTTGTGCAGACCATCGAGGACCTGCTCGTCAATGGTCAGCGTCAGTTTCTTATGCATGGGCTTCCTCGCTTATACGTATCCTATACGTATTATAGCCCGTCGCGTGGCCCATGCAACCCCCCCGCATCGGATCCCTCTCGCTGCAACTCTTTCGACGGCGGCAGGTCCGCTGCCACCACAATCAGGGAAGCGTGTTTGTGAGAATGCCCCCTCTGGGTCCTCTATTGACCTAATCCGCCGGTTGGCGCACAATGGTGGAAACGCTGGTAGGCCGCACGCGGCGGCGACTGGCGCCGGACAGAGCAAGTCCTCTCAGACGGCGCCTCTCACAAGAATCTTCTCCAAGAGGGGACGGGCGCAGGCGCTGGCCGGCTATCCCGGTAGTGCGGCCGAAGGGCAACGGGTTTCAGGAGGGGGGATGCCGTCCGATGATGGCGACTGTTATGGAAGAATTGCAGCCGCGGGCCCAAGCGGCGCTGGTCAATAGCCCGTTCTATGAGTTGCGCGCATTGCAGGTCGAAGAGCGCGGCCGGGCGCTCCTGATTTCCGGCTGCGTCACGAGTTTCTATCACAAGCAACTTGCGCAGGAGGTTGTCCGCTCCGTTTGCAGGGACACCGAACTGATCAACACGATCCGCGTCAAGGGCGAGGAAGACGCTGTGCCGCAGAGTCCGTTGCCGCCGACGTAGGAAAAACGGCTTGCTCCGCGGCACGCCAGGAGAGCATCATGGAAGAACTGAGAATCCGGCCGAGCACGCGGCTGGCTTTCGCCGGCGTGCTGCCGGAAACCCTGGAGGAGGCCGAGGTGCTGGCTGCCTCGATCGAAAGGGCCGTGCAACTGGAAACCGACCGCGGCGTGGCCGACCTCTGCGTCGAGGTCGGTCCGCAGGGCGTCCTCTTGAAGGGCCATTGCGACACCTTCTACACCAAGCAATTGGCCCAGCACGCCGCCATGCGCGTCCCCGGCGGCGACCGGCTGATCAACAGCATCGAGGTCGCCTGAACGCCGGGCGGACCGGACTGCCGCTCCGCCCTCTGGTCGGCCGCGGACATCCGCCCGCGACCGTTATATCGGGCCGGGCCGGGAGCCTTGTAGTTGGGGAAGGAGACCATGATGGTTCTTCTCACCAACAATATCCCATACTATAGTGGGCGGCGCTGCCCGTCCGGAAGCACTGCCGCGGCCGGAAGATGATCGCGAGGGCTCAACCGTGCAAGAACTAGCCATTGTTCTCGTCGTCCTGGCCATCGTGCTCGGCGCGGTCACGGTGGTCGGACACGGGATCTGGTTGCTGCTGGCACTGATCTTCGGCGGGGCGAAACCAAAGAGGGAAGCCTCGACAGTCTGTGTCTTCTGCGGCCGTAGGACGTCCCTCGCCGGGCCACGCTGCGAGTGGTGCGGAAAGGAACTCCACAACCAACTGGCCGACGAGTTGCACGACCTCCAGGCGGTCGAACGCCAGTTGCGGCTCTGGGGGCGCTCCGGGCGGCTGCCGCCGAAGACGGTCAACGACCTGCTCGCGCAGGTCCAGCGCTATCGCACCGAGTTGCTGCATCCGGCCGCCGCGGAGGTGGTCGCCCCGGCGGTCGAGAAGCCGGCCGTTCTTCCGGCGGCGATAATTCCTGCGAAACCGCAAGCGGCTGCCGCGGCGCAAGCGCCTGCAAGACCGCAAGCGGTAGTATTTCCGCAAGCGCCTGTGAAACCGCAAGCGGTTGCCGCGCCGCCTGCGGCGAAGACGCCGCCGGTGCGGCCGCAGCCGCCCGAACCCCCGCCGCCGCGGAGATCGTGGAGCGAGATGCTCGCCGGCTTCATGGAGGAACGGAACATCCGCTGGGGCGAGCTGATCGGCGGATTGTTGATCGTCGGCCCGGCGATTGCCCTGGTCATCAGTTTTTGGGACAAGCTGGCCGCCAATCCCTATCTCCAGTTGACCACCTTCGTTGCCAGTTGCTCGGCGGTGTTCGGGGCGGGCCTCTACGCCCACTACCGTTGGAAACTCCGCTCGACCAGCCTGGGGCTGCTGGTGATCGCCATGCTGCTGGTGCCGCTCAACTTCCTGGCGATGGCCGCCGTGTGGAAGGAGAACTGGGGACCGGGCACGCTCGCCGCCGACCTCCTCTCACTGGCCATCTTCGCGTGGCTGGGTGGACTGGCCGGCCGGGTGCTGGTGCCCAAGGGGCGATGGCTGCAAGTGCTCGGCGTGGTGGGCGGCTCCGCCTCGGTGCTCGTGGCGGCCCGCTGGGTCAATTCCGAGTCGCCCGATTGGTGGTACGTCACGGCCGCCCTGCTGCCGGTCGTGCTGTTTGCCGCGGCCATCGGCATCTATCTCCTGAAAATGCCGGCGCGGAAGCGGCTTGACGCCACCGCCGCCGCCGCGCTGTATACGCTGCTGGGGACCGCCGCGTTTGCAATGCTGATCGCGTTGGGCATGATGATCGTCCGCTCCGCCGGAATCACCGCCGCGCTCGGCCGGCTGGCGGTCCCCGCGGCGTTGGCGGCCGTGCCGGTGCTGGCCTGCGGACTGACGGTCCGCCGCGGCGTGGCCCGCGACCCGGCCCTGGCCGGCTGGCACGTCTCCGGCACGGCCGTCGCCCTGGTGGGCATGACCGTGATGCTGGCGGCCTTGGGGTTGGCGTGGCCGCATCCCTTGGCCATCATGGCGGTCGCCGCCCTTGACTGTGTTGCACTGGTGCTGGCCGCCTTCCGCTGGCGCATGCCGGCGCTCCACGCCGGCGCCATCGCCTGCGCCACGCTGGCCTACCTGACCGGCTTCCACGTGATCGTGAGCGGTCTGCCGTTGCTGAGCAGCGATGCCGCAACGATGCTCGATATGCTCACCCGCGCGTCGAGCGGCACGGCGCTGGTTGGCCTGTTCGTGCTCTATGCGGCCGCCTCGGAACTGCTCGCCCGATGGGGACGCCGCCGCCACGCGGTGATCTATGCCGGCGGCGCCGGAGTGATGGCCCTGCTGGGCCTGATGCTCACCACGACACATGGCTTGCAAGACGATCAGAACGCCTTGCGGGCGGCCGTGCTCTACACGATCTACGGCGCCGGCGGACTGGCATTTGCCGCACGGTGGCGGCGAGCCGAGTTGAGTTACATCGGGCTGGGCCTGCTCGGCGCCGCGCCGCTTTGGGTTCTCTGGCAAGACCCCGCCAGGCACGCCGTCCAGCCGTTGTGGGCGGCCCTGTTGGCGGCCGAGGGCCTGGCAATGGCCGCGATCGCCGCACTGCTGCGGCGGCTGGCTGGTGCCGCCGGAACCCCGGGTTCGGCTGCGGCTATCGACTCCCAGAAGAGCGCTGTCGCAGCCGAGAAACGCCCCGCGACTGCGGTCGCTGGGGGAGTGGAGCGGCGTTCTCCCCCCGCGACCGCAGTCGCGGGGCGTTTGGCGCGGTCGGCGGCGCGGTAGAGTTGTATTGTGTCCCCCTGCTGCACCTGGCTGAGGCGGTGACGCCGGCGGCGCTCGGCTTGGGAGTTTGGGCCGCCGGGCGGGTTTGGGCCGTGACTGCCGCCGCACATTCGCCCGCGCTGGCGGCCGCCACCGTCTGCATCACCGCCTGCTACGTGCTCTTGGCGTGGCAGTACCGCTCGCCGGTGCGGACATGGGTCGGCTCGCTGGTCGCCCTGGCCGGCCTCGTCCACGCGGCCGCCTACAACTATCCCGTTCTGTTCCAGCAGCCGTGGCTGATGGCGCTGCTGACACATTCCACGCTGGCCGCCCTGGCGGCGGTCGCCTTGGGCGAGTGGGGCAAACGCCGGCTGTCCGAAGGCATTGCCGGGGAACTCCGCCGCGTCTTCAGCACGCCGCTGGGCGATACGGCCGTGCTCTCGTCGTTGCTCACCTTGCCGGTCCTGCCGAATGTCTCCGGGAGCACCTGGTCGCTGGCCGGCTGTCTCTACTGGCTCGCGGCAATCTGGCTGGCGATCGGCTGGCGGCGCCGCAGCGCGGGGTTGTTTGCCGCCTGTCAACTCATGTTGGCGGCCGCAACCGGCGTGGCCACCACCGCGTGGCTGAAGCAGCAGCCGTGGGTCGCAAGCCTGCCCCGTGATCTGTGGCACCCCTACAGTCTCCAGGCTTACGGGATTGCCTTGGGCGTCTTGTCGCTCTTGTGGATCGTCGCCCGGATCGCCCTGCGCGGCGACGCGACGGCCAAGAAGCTCCTCGATCCGGCCGCGCCGACGGTGGACTGGCTCTTGCGGCACGCCTTGGTCGCGGCCGAGTTGCTGGTGCTTGTGTTCTACCTGTTGCCGGGCGTGGGACAGGAATTGATCGGCGGATGGGCTGTCTCCGCCAAGTTCCGCCCGGTGCAGCAGGCAGCGGTCGGCGGCGGGGCGTGGCTGCTGTTGGCCGCGTTGGCAGCCATGTTGACCGTGGCGCTCTGGGACCGCTGGCGCCGGGCGGAATTGGTGAGCTTGCTACTGCTGGCGGCCACCGTGCCGTGCCTCGTGGCCGGCCGGTTTGCCGGTGGCTTGGCCGTGGCCTCGGCGTTGCGGTGGGGGCTGGCCGGCTGCTTCCTGGCCGTCTCGGCGGCCATTTGGGGGCGGAAACGGCTGCTGCGGGTCTGCCGGCTGGCCGGGACGGGCGTCGATCTTGACGGCGGCGGATGGCTGGCCGCTCACGGCGTCGCCTTGGCGACGACCGCACTGCCGGTGCTCATCCTGACGGTCGTGGCCGCCGGATGTCAGTTCGCCGGCACCAAGCCGGGCGGTCCGGCCGTCAACACGTTCTTTGATCGGCTCGGCCCGAACGTCTCCTACCTCGGGCCGCTGGCACTGGTCCTGTTGGCGATGGTCGGACATGCCCTGCGTGAGTCGTCGGCCGGTTACGCCTTCTCCGCCGGGCTGGTCGCCGAGTTGGCCGTAACGCTGGGCTACGCGCTGAGCGTGGTGCTTGCCCCGCGGCCGTTCGCCGTCCCGGAATTGGTCACGCTGATGCAACTGGCCACGATCACCGCCGCCGTCTGGGCGCTGGGGTGGCTGGCCGCGCGGCGACACGTCAACGTGTGGCGAGAGCCGTCGGAGAACGTCTCCCCTCTCCCTTTGGGAGAGGGGCAGGGGGTGAGGGCTTCGACGGCCGCCACGTTGATGAACGTGCAACTCGGCATGGGCATCGCCGGCAACGCGATGCTGATCGTCGCGGCCCTCGTCGCGATAATTTGGTGGCCGCTGGCCTCACAGGACTGGGCGATTGCCGCGGGTATGCCGCTGGGCTGGATCGCCTTGGCCGGCGCGGTGGCGGCGTGCGCCTGCCGGCGCGGCCAGTTCGGCCGGCGGCTGTCGGCGGGCGCCGTCGGGCTGATCGGCATGACGGCGCTGGGGCTGTTGGCCTGCACCGTCCGCTGGGTGCTGCCGCTGCCGTTGGGTTTCGGCCCTGAGAGCGCCGTGTGGGGCTATCGCACGTTGATGCTCGGCTGGGCCGCGTACGCCTTGTTCATCGTTTTGGCCACGTGGTGGGTGGCGAGCCTGCGGACCTTGCCCGGCGCCGAAGGGCCGCCGCAGGCACTGGTCCGAGCCGCGGCCGCCTGGGTCCGCGTTTCGGGCGTGTTGGCCGTGCTGTTGGGGCTGAAGGCGGCCTTTCTCCCGCAAGGTTTCGATTACGAAGAGCGTCTCTGGGCTGCGGCGGCCATCGCCATTGCCAGCGGGGCGGGCGCCACCATGGCCGTGTGGCGGCGGCGGGAAGGCTGGGCACTGGCCGCCGCCTTGGGAGTCAATTTGGCGGCGTCGCTGGTGGTGTGGTATTTCCATAGCGACGCCCGCAGCTTTGCCGAGTGGTGGCTGCGGCTGCTGGAGGCCAACGTGATCGCCTCGGCCGCCGTGGCGCTGGTATGGTTGGCCGCCCAGAGACGGCTCTATCAACTCCGCCAGTTCGGCCTGGGCGATACCCCGTTCCTCGCCACGCAGGTCACACTGCCCGCCGCCGGCACGGTCGTCATGCTGGCGATGCCGGTGGCCCGGTTGGTGGGCACGCCGACGTACTTGCCGGCCTGGCTGGCCCACCTGTCCGACGCCCCCGGCTGGCTCGCGCTGCTGCTGGCCGCTGCGGCCGCGGCGTGGTATCTCGGCCGGGTCTTGCCGGGCAGCCTGATCCACGTCCTCAGCGGTCTTATGTTGGGGATCGGGGTGCTGGCGGCCTGCCACGTCGGCCGGTTCAACGGCGTCCCCGGCACGGGCGATTGGCTCGCTTACCACACGCTCCTGACCGCTTGGGCGTCCGCTGCCCTGTTGGTGCTGGGCATTGCGCGGTTCGTAGCGGGTGTTGAAAATAGCCGGGGGCTAACAGCCCCCGGAGAGAAATCTTACACCTCCCGGACATTCCGGGGGCTGTTAGCCCCCGGCTATTGGGACATTGAGCAGCCGATTGTTCAGGGTTGGGTAACCGCCATCGGCGCCGCCGCGCTGGCGCTGGCGGTGATGCACGCCCACGCGGATCAAACCGGGGCGTGGTGGTCGATCCGGGCGATCGTCGCCATCAGCGCCGCGGCCGGCCTGCTGGCCCTCTGGCTGCGGCTGCCGGCCTACGTCTTCCTCTCGGGACTGCTGCTGAACACTGCCGGCGTGGTCGGCTGGATGGCTTGGGGCCCGGCGACGTTGCACGGCCTGATCGAGATCAATTGCCTCTGCCTGGCTGCCGGCTCTGCCGCCTGGTCGCTGCTGGAAGGGACGCACAAGGCGGGAGTTCCGCACTGGCAACTCGGCGGCCGGCCGCTGCCGTTTGCCCATCTGGCCGCCGCGGCCGCCGTGGGTTTGTTGTTCGGCTTGGTGGCCGCGGGCGTTGCCGCCGAGTTGCTCCTCCTGCCCGAACTTCGCCTCGATGTCAGCCAAACGGATTGGATCGCGCTCGGGGCGGCGGCGGTGGCGGTGGCCGTCTGTCTCTGGGACCGGAAGGCGAGGTTCATGTTGGCCGGGCTGTATTTCCTGGGCCTGTCGGCGTTGGGCATGGCACTGTGCGCGGCGGGACCGGGCCCGCGGGCCGGGTGTTGGTGGGCGGCGTCCGCGTTGCCGGCATTCGCCCTGGCCGCCTCCGGGCTTGGCTGGCTGCTGCCGCGCGCTAGGCCGATCGGCCGGCTGCTGCGGGTGCCGGACGCACCGGACCGCTGGCCCGTGGAATGGCTCATGCAGATTCAGGCGGTCGTGCTCGTCGCCTCCGCCGTACTCGCCGCATGGGTGTCGCTCGACATCGGCTTCGAGGGAATCGTCGGCCTGGGAGTCCTGGCCGGACTAGCGGGCCGGCTGGCCGGCGCTCTCGGCGGGCTGTTGCTCCTGGCGGCGGCGGTCGTGATGGCTGCCCAGACCCGCGGCCCCTGGCGGACCTTGTGGCAATATGCGTCGCTGGCAGCGGGCGTGTTGCTGCTGGGCTGCCTGGGTTGGGCAAGGCTCGATCCGGCCGCGGGCACCCCGACCGGCGATGCCCCCTGGCTCCATCGCAGCGTGATTCTGATGGCCGCCGCGGTCCCCGTGCTGTTGCTGGGCGGACTCGGATTGGGATGGATGCTGCCGAAGAAGAGCGATTGGATCGCCGCCGGCCGGCGCATGGCGCCCGTGCTGGGCGGTCTGTCGCTGCTGGCCTTGGCGGCCGTGCTCGTGCAAGAGCGGGTGCTCTTCCACCCGGCTGCCCTGTCCAGCGAAGCGGAGGCGGCGCACGTGCCGTTGCTCTCGCCGTGGATAGCGCCTTGGGCGGTGGCGGTGGTGGCCGCCGCGCTGCTGGGTTTGGTCGTCGGCTGCCTTGTCTGCGCCTTGGCGCCGCGATGGGACCCGCTCGGGCTGAGCGACCGCGGCCGGACGGCGTACGTCTACGCGGCCGAGGGGCTGCTGGCGCTCGTGGGCCTGCACCTGCGGATTACCCTGCCGGGGCTGTTCGAGCTGCACATCATCCGCACCTATTGGATGCTGATCGTGATGGTGGTGGCGTTCTGCGGGGCCGGCCTGAGCGCGCTGTTCCACCGCCGCAAAATGCCCATCCTCTCGGAACCGCTGGAACGGACCGCGCTGCTGCTGCCGATCCTGCCGCCGATCGGCCGGTTGTTCATCAAGAACTACGCCGGCGCGGGCCTGTGGTTCCTGGGCAATTCCGGCCCGGCCTTCTGGCTCTTGATGGGGCTGTTCTACGGCGTGATGGCCGTGCGGAAGCGGTCGCTGGGGCTCGCGGCCTTGGCGGTCTTGACCGGCAATATGGGCCTTTGGGTGCTATGGAACCACTGCGGGTGGGATTTCGTCGAGCACCCGCAACTCTGGCTGATCCCGCTGGCGCTGGCCGTGCTGGTGGCCGAACACCTCGACCGCCGCCGGCTCAGCGAGCCACAACGGGCGGCAATCCGCTATCTGGCCCTGAGCGTGATCTACGTCTCGTCCACGACCGAGTTCTGGCAGCACATCGGCCGGTCGGCGGTCTTGCCGCTGGTGACGATCCTCTTGGCGGTGCTCGGCGTGCTGGCCGGCATCTTGCTGCGGGTTCGCTCCTTTCTCTACCTCGGATTCACCTTCTTGATCGTGGTCATCGGCCGGATGATCGTCTATGCGGCGTTCGAGCAGAAACATCTCTGGATCTTCTGGACGTGCTGCATTCTTCTGGGCGCGGCGATCATCGCGCTGTTCGCCGTCTTCGAGAAGCGGCGGAACGACGTGCTGGCAGCCGTCGAGCGGTTCAAGCAGTGGGACCATTGACCGATAGCCGGCGGATCGCCGATTGGCCTTCGATCGAGACCATGTATGGACGACCAGCAACGGCCTGAACGGCGGCGGCCGCCGCTTCAATTCAGCCTGCGGACATTGCTGACGCTGCCGGTGGCGGTCGGCCTGTTGTTCGGAACGCTCCGCTGGCTCAACGTCTCGCCGCTGGCCAGCGCGATTGTTCTTGCCATTCTCGTGGTGAGCGCGGCCGCCGCCCTGGGGCTGTTGGCGGCCGTAGCCGCCGCGGACGAGGACGAGCAGTAGCAGGCAAGAATCGGCGCGGAAAATAGCCCGGATGACCCAGCGAAGTCACCCTTCCCACGCAACCCCTTTCGTGACAAAAGGTTACTACAGTACCGGAGGAGGGACTTGAACCCTCATGATCTTGCGATCACTGGATTTTGAGTCCAGCGCGTCTGCCATTCCGCCACTCCGGCTAACGTGTTACGCTCCAATAATTTGCGGCAAGTGCTCGCCGCTGTCAAGGGCCGGCTGCGTGCAGGTTGAGACTGCCGGCGCAATTGGCGACTTGCATCCCAACATTGGGGGCCGCGAAATTGCCGTTGCCCCGCCCCCCCAGAAACCGCTATCATCTGGCGGCCGTGCGGGACAAACCAGAATGTTCCCTGCCGTCACGTCAGGAGGCGACTCCGGTCATGCAATCGTCGTCAGCCGTCGCAGTCCGGGCAATAATAATGTTGGCGTGCGTGGTCGGAATCCCGGCATTGGCCATGTCGGGGGCGTCCTGGTCGGAGATTGCGAAGAAGTTTCAAGATTTCCACTGGCCGGCGTTTCTGACCTCGGCGTCGGCATCGACCCCGGCAACGGCGGTCGAGGCCCCCCCGTTTACGCCAAACCGTTCGACGGAGGGGCCATCGGGGGGCGAGGCGACGGCGGCCGGCCAACTGGCCGGGCCAAACCCCGGGCGCCAGCCGCCGCCGGCCAATCCGTCCCTTGGGGAATCTGCCCCTGGAGCCGTGCGGCCTGCCCGTGGCTGCCACGGAACTCCGCAATATCCAGGAGCGGCTGCGGGAATTGGGCGCGACGTATTATCTGCTGGAATCCTGGGGAAGTGACCAACAACTCTTCCGTTTCTACTGCAAGGTGGCCGTGGCCGGAAATGCCGACTATACGCATTGGTTCGAGGCGATCCACGCCGACCCGCTACAGGCGATGCGGCAGGTGTTGCGGCGGGTAGAGGCCTGTGCGGGGAAGTGAGCATGAACGCGGCAAGGAATGTCGAATGATGGATTCCGCCTGCCGGCGGCCCTTGCCAAAGGCCCCGTTCCGTGCTTAGGCTGGCTTCTATGAAGTCGCTTTGGCCGAGTCTGGGGGTTCAATTGGGGAGTGTGGCGACGCGCTACCGGCATCCTTGCGCGGCGGGCGGGCGGAGGGCCGGAAATCCCGGAGGTGGCGCGGGGACTGCGGCGGGTGGGGCGGGAAAAATACGACGACAGGGTGGGTCACGAACCCCTCGATAGCCGCGTCACCCGCCTCGAAGCCCTGCTTTTTCTTTCCCGCCAGCCTCAAACCAGCCGAAAACTAGCCCAGTTGGCCGGCTTGGCGGACGGCACAAAAGCGCGTACACTAGTCCGAACCTTGAATCGGCGGTACGATGCTCAGGGAAATGCGTTTCGCGTGGAGGAGGTGGCGGGCGGATACCAATTGAGGACCCGAGCGAAGTTCGCCCCCTGGCTGCGGCGGCTGTACGCCGCGCCGACGGAAGTCCGGTTGTCGCCGGCCGCCTTGGAAACCCTGGCGGTGGTCGCCTATCGGCAACCGGTGCTCAGGGCGGAGATCGAAACCATCCGCGGGGTGCAATCGGGCGAGGTCCTGCGACAACTCATTGAACGCGAGCTGGTGCGGATCGCCGGACGGTCCGACGAACTCGGCCGGCCGTTCCTCTACGGAACCACCAAACAGTTCCTGCAAGTTTTCGGATTGCGACATCTCGATGAACTCCCCAGGGCCGAGGTCCTGCGGACCCGCGGGCCGGTCGGGACGCAACGGACCGACACCCCAACCTATCCCGATTCCAGTGTTTCGAACCTGTCCAACCCATCCCCAGCAGCCGAAGAGGAGGAGACCGTGAAAACCCTCATTCCCACCAACCACCGACACGTCACTGCCGAGGACCATTCGCGCGGCGTCGTCCGGCCCCGGCACAACGACCGGCCCGGCAACCAGGGCGTCTTCGACCAGCACGAAGACGAGGATGACGATCTCGACGACGAGGACGAGGAAGACGAAGACGAGTTCGAAGACGAAGAGGACTTCGACGACGACGATTTCGAGGAGGAGGAAGAAGAGAAAGAGGACGAGGAGGATGACGAAGACCTCGAAGAGGAGCCTTGGGAGGAGGTCGAGGACGAGGACGAGGAGTTCGAAGACGAAGACGAAGATTGGGAGGAGGATGAGGATTGGGAGGACGAAGACTGGGATGAGGACGAAGATGAGGATGAGGACTGGGATGAAGATGACGAGGAAGAGGAGAAGAAAGAGAAGTAGAGCGGCAGTTGTTTGACGCCGAGCGGCAAATCGGCGCACACGGCAGAGAGCGACGCCGGGAGGGCGACCCTTGCGACATCGGATCGGCATGGCGATCGTTTGCCTCCACATCAGCGCGTTGCTCTATCTGCTTGTGGGAATCTTGCTGTTTGCTCTGCTGGCTGGCGAAGGTAACAGCAGACCGGGCCTCGTCGTCGTCCTTCCGGTCATCCCGCCGTTGATCGGGGTGATCGAGATCGTCGCCCACGCCTTGAAGCGGCGGAAGTTTTGGGCGTGGGTCGCGGGGCTTTGCATCTTCGCAATGTATCTGCCATCCTTGTTCCTGCCGCTGGGAGCCCTTGGTCTGTGGGGCCTTTTGGATGAAGGGTCACGTGCGGAATTCGGCCTCGGCGGGGGGCCGAGCCGCGTCTGAGCAAACGGCAACAGAGTTGTGTGGTCTCCGCGCTGCCCGTGCCGTTGCAGTAAACCAGCCATGCACGACGCTTCCGCCAGCCCGGCCGGCACGCTTTGGACCATCGGGCACTCCAACCACCCGCTCGAGGTTTTCCTCGATCTGCTGGCGGAACATCATATCGAACTGCTGGTGGACGTGCGTTCCAGCCCCTACTCGAGCTATGCCGCACAGTTTAATCGGGAGGCGATCGGCCCCGCGCTCCGCGGGCGGGCCGTAGCGTACCGCTTCCTCGGCGACCGGTTGGGCGGGCGGACCGACGATCCGCAGTTCTACGACGAGGACGGCCATGTCCTCTACGGCCAACTCGCCGCCTCGCCCGGCTTCCGCCAGGGAATCGAGCAGTTGCTCGAGGAAATCGCCCGCCGCCGCGTGGCAATCCTCTGCGGCGAGGAGGACCCTACCGACTGCCACCGCCGGCTGCTGGTGGGCCGGGTGGCGAGGGAACACGGAGTCCGGGTGATGCACATCCGCGGCGACGGCCGCCTCCAAAGCGAGGACCAACTCGCCGCCGAGTGCAATTCCGGAAAACCAAGGGACAGCTCAACCTCTTCGACGCCGAGGAGCCGGGCGAATGGAAATCTACACAATCGGTTTTGCCAAGAAAAGCGCCGCCGGATTTTTCGACGCCCTGCGACGGGCCGGAATCCGACGCTTGATCGACGTGCGGCTGAACAACACCTCCCAGTTGGCCGGCTTCACCAAGCGCGACGACCTACGGTATTTTCTCCAGGAAATCTGCCGGGCCGATTATCATCATGAGCCGGCATTGGCGCCCAGCAAGGAAATTCTCGACGCTTACAAGGGCAAGCAAATCTCCTGGGAGGAATATCAAGCCCGGTACGTTGCCCTGCTGGCCGGGCGGGCCGCGGAGACGGCCGTTGACCGCCGCCTCTTCGACGTCCCCGCCGTGCTCTTGTGCAGCGAGCCGGCTCCCGAGCATTGTCACCGGCGGCTGGCGGCGGAGTATCTGGCGCGAAAATGGCCAGATGTGAGAGTTGTCCACCTGTAGGAGATTGGTCATTGCAAATTGGTCATTGCAAATTGGTCATTGGGGATGCGCCAAAGCCGGGCCGCGGTAACAATGACCAATTTTCAATGGCAAATTTGCAATGGCAAATTTCGATCTCGCCATGCGAATCCTGATCACCCATCTGACGCGGATGCACGGCGGGCACATCTGCGTGGCGGGCGTGGACCGGCAGACGCGGCGGCAGGTCCGGCCGATGCTGGCCAACGATCCGTTACCCTTCTACTTGCTGGCCCGGTACGGCGGGCCGTTCGAGATGGGTTGGATCGTCGATTTGGGCCAACCGCGTCCGGCGCCTGATCCGCCTCACGTCGAGGACCACGTTTTCGTGCCGGCCCGGGCGAAGCCCGAGCGGCCGGCCGCGGCGCACGAGTTCTGGACGCTGCTGGAGGAGTTCGAGCGGCCGCGGCTGCGGGAGATCTTCGGCGCGGGACTGTGCGAAGCCGGGCGGGACCGTTACGGGACCGAGTTGGGACAGGGCCTCGCCTCGCTGGGCTTTCTGCGGCCGGCCGCTCCGCCGCGGTTGTATCTCACCCGGAGCCGCGAGGGAAGGCCGCAGCTCCGCATGAAGTTCAGCGACGGCCAGATCGAGGCGGACGCGGGGGTGACCGACTTGCGGCTCTTCGGCGACGATCATGCCACGCCCGAGCCTGCCCGCATCCGCGCCGTGGCCCAATGGATCGCCGATTCGCGGGGCGTGATCCTGAGCGTCGGGCTGACGCGCAGGTTCCGCCCGTCCGCCGACGCCGCATATCGCCACTGGCTGCAAGTGAACAACGTCCACCTGAAGGAGAACCCGACGTGGCCGTTGCGATAAGGCGTTAATGCAATTGATGGGGATCGCCTTCTCCACATCGCCCGCCGTCAGGGCGGTCATCAGCACGGCGCGAGCCGCTCCTGGCCCGCCAGGATAATCATCGCTGGCGATGGTGAGCGTTGGGAACCGAAATCGGCAGAAGGGGTAAATGGGGGGGCAGGGTAAGATAGGCCACTGCGACTCCGCCGCAATATCGCTCGCGGTCAGTCCCGTTGACAGCAAACCGGTCTTCCAGTCTGGCATAAAACCGATAACGGTGGTATCAAACAGCAAACCGGTCTTCCAGTCTGGCATAAAACCGATAACGGTGGTATCAATTAGCCTTGCGTTAGTCTTGTGTGTAGGCGTCGCCGAGTCGTCCCAACGGAGGGCATTGGGAGACGGATCATGGGCGCGACAGGAAAAAGGGCAGCCGGACCAATCCCGGCCGATGACCTTCCTCAGCGGGCCGCCGAGGCGCTGAGGGAAAGCGCGGAACGCTACCGCGCCCTGGTCGAAGGGGCCGACTTCGGCATCACGCTCATCGACCCCTCCTACAACGTCCTGATGGCCAACCCGAAGGCCTCCCAAATGCTCGGCAAGACGCCGGAGCAACTGATCGGCAAGAAGTGCTATCGCGCGTTTCGAGGCCGGGAGGCCGCGTGCGCCGATTGCGCCGGATTCAGGGCCATGGCCACCGGCCGACCCGCCGAGTCGGAGTCCCTAACGCGACGGGAGGACGGCAGCGAGTTCTTCGTCCGCATCAAGGCTTCGCCCGTACTCGACCGGGAGGGGGAACCGACGGGCTTCATCGAGGTCACGGAGGACGTGACGGCGTGGAAGCAGGCTGAGAATGCCCTGCGCGAAAGCGAGGAGCGCTATCGCCGGCTCTTCGAGGTCGAGTCCGATGCCATCCTTCTGGTGGATTGCGGAGCTGGCCGGTTCTTCGACGCCAACGCGGCCGCGGTGGAACTGTACGGCTACAGCCGGGAGGAACTCCTCCTGCTTCGGCCGGAGGATCTCTCCGCTGAGCCGGAGAACACCCGGCAGTCCCTCGCCGCGGGCCGGACCTGGATTCCCCTGCGGTGGCACCGCAAGAAAGACGGCACCATCTTTCCCGTCGAAATCGTCCGCAGCTTCTTTGACTATCAGGGACGCAAAGTCCGTGTCGCCGCCATCCGCGACGTCACCGAGCGGAAGCGGGCCGAAGAAAGACTCCGCAGCGAGAAGACCCGCGCGCAACAGTACCTCGACATCGCGGGGGTCATTCTGCTTGCGTTGGACCTCAACGGCGGTATCGTCTTGCTCAACCGGAAGGGGTACGAGGTTCTCGGGTATCCGGAAGGAGAACTGACCGGGCGGAACTGGTTGGAAACCTGCCTGCCGGCAGCGGAGCGAAGCCGGGTATTGGCGGTGTTCCGGCAAGTGGCGGCCGCCAATGTTCAATCCGTCGAGTATGTCGAGAACACGGTTCTAACGCGGTTCCGGCGCAGGCGCGTCGTAGCCTGGCACAACGCCACGATCTTCGACGAGACGGGAACGCCGGTCGGCACTCTGAGCTCAGGCGAGGATATTACCGAGCGGAAGCGGGCCGAGGAAGAATTGGTCGCAGCCACCCGTGCCGCCGAGGCGGCCAACCGGGCCAAGAGCGAGTTCCTGGCCAACATGAGCCACGAAATCCGCACCCCAATGACCGCCATCCTGGGGTTCGCCGACTTGTTGATGGATGCGGACCTGCCGCGCGACGGGCGGGCCGAACTCCTGGGGGAATCCGCCGCAACGGCCAAACGCTGCTAGAACTGATCGGCGACATCCTCGACCTGTCGCGGATCGAGGCTGACAAGTTGACGCTGGAGAAGACCGATTGCTCTCTGCGGCGGATCGTCGACGACGCCGTGTCGGCGGTGCGGGTCTGGGCGGAGGAAAAGCGGCTCAAGCTGGCAGTCGATTGGCAATACCCGGTGCCCGAAAGAATCCGCACCGACCCGGCGCGGCTGCGGCAAATCCTGCTGAACCTGTTGGGCAACGCGGTGAAGTTCACCCAGCGGGGGGAAGTGCGGATTGCCGTCCGCCTTCTGCGCGAGGGCGGGCAATCCGCGAGAGTGCAGTTCGCCGTGACCGACAGCGGGATCGGGATTCCCCGCGCGCAAGATCGCCGCGGTGTTCGAGCCTTTCGTGCAGGCCGACGCCTCCGCCAGCCGCCGCTACGGCGGGGCCGGCCTCGGCCTGGCCATCTCGAAACGTCTGGCCGAGGCGCTCGGCGGCCGTGTTGAGGTCGTCAGCGGACCGGGGGAGGGAAGCACTTTTACGCTGACGATCGGCGCCGGCCCGCCGGAGGGCCTCCGCATGGTGCAAGGGCCGGAGGCCGCGGCCGCCGACGGCATGGGGCCGCCATCCAAGGAAATAGCGTCCCCGCTCCGCGGCCGGCTGCTCTTGGCGGAGGACGACCCCAGTATCCAACGGCTCATCGCCCTGCTGCTGCGGAAGACCGGCCTGGAAGTGGAATTGGCCGACGATGGCTTGGCGGCCTGCCGCCTGGCGGAACGGTCAAAGGCCGAGGGCCGGCCCTATGATCTGATCCTGATGGACATCCAGATGCCGGAACTCAGCGGCTACGAGGCCGCGCGGCGGCTCCGCCAGCACGGTTGGGAGGGTCCGATCATCGCCTTGACCGCCCATGCCATGGCCGGCGACCGCGAGAAATGCCTGGCGGCCGGCTGCGACCACTATATCACCAAACCGATTGCCGCGGCGGCGCTGCGGGACATCCTGGCGCGCCATTTGAACAGGGCCGCCGCGCCAGTGGATCCGGTCGCTGCCGGGGAGCAATCCGCCGCCAAGCCGGTTTAGGGCTCGTCCCGTTGTTGCAGCCCGACCTGTTTCGCGCTGGGGAAGGGATCGGCCTCGACCTGTTTGCGGAGCGCCTGGTCCCGCGCACTGGGGCCGAAAGGCCAAAGCGCTCCCGGCGCGGCGCATCCCGCCGACAACGCCGTCACGGCCAGCGCGGCCGCAAAGAGAGTGAACCAACGTCCGCGTCTCGCATTCATCCGTGGCGCATCCTTGCTCTGCCGGCCGCTACGGGTCCACGCGCTTCGTGCCGGCCATCCAACTCGGAACGTTCGCCGGCTTTTCCGGCTCCGCAGGCTCGAACCAGGAGCCCAGCCAAGAAGACTTCGACTCTTCCTTCTGCGGCTGAGAGCCGAGCGTCCGGGGAACCGCGTACTGCGGCGGGGCGGGCTTCTTCGGCGCCGACGTCGAGGCGCAGCCGGCCGGCCACACCGCCGCGGCAACGGCGATGGCCGCCGCAACCCGAGTCAACCAGTTTCTATGTGCCGTGCTCATAGGACTGATTCCGTACTTCGTTGCGGTCACGGGTCCATGCGCTTCGTGGTGTCCATCCACTCGCTGACGCTTTTCGGCTTCTTCGGCTCCGCGGGCTTGAACCAGGAGCTGAACCAGGACTTCGACTCTTCCTTCTTCGGCGTCACAGCGGGCATCTTGGGAACGGCGTAGTCATACCTCTTCGGCGGCGGCTTCTTGAACGTCAAGGCGTCCCCCACCTTGCCGCAAACGCTCTTCGGACCGGCAGTGATCTTGTCCCAGGTCGACGGCTCTTTCTTGGCCGCTCTGGGGGGCGGACGCTTCGGCTTGGCCTCCGTCTTAGTCTCCGAGCCAAACGGCCACAATGACCAGGCCACACACACCGCCGGCCGTACGCTTGTCGCCAGGACCATCGCCGCGGCCAGCAAAAGGATTCTTCCGGTTCGCGCGAGCATGACGAGCATCCATTGATGAGATTGCCAGGAGAAGCCATCAACGAGGAGGGCGGTAGGGGCAACGCCAGGCCCCACGGCCGCCGGAATAGGGCGGGAGTGTCGCAAAAAGCCGCCCATTTGTCCAGAGCAATTCGAGCCGGTGACAATTCCCCTGGATTCACCAGTTAGCCTAGACTACGAACGGACGATTTTGGCTGCGGGCAACGAGTGGGAGGGCTCGCGCCGCAAGACGACCGTGCCGTCGTCCACTTCGGCAGCCAGCGTGTCGCCGTTGCCGCCGGCAGCTTGGGTGGACGGCCGGTGCCCGTCGGACTTTGGCGCCCCGCGGCGGTCGGCCCCGGCACGGCCAAACCACCGCCCGAACATGGCGCCCAGGTCGTCGAAGAGCGAGTAGGCCACCGGAACGGCCAGCAGCGTCAGCAGCAGCGAGAGGGTCTGGCCGCCGACGATCACGCCGCTGATGGCCTTGTTGACCGCGGAGCCCTCGGCATTCGAGATGAACGTGGGGATCATGCCGGCCACGAAGGCCACGGTGGTCATCAGGATGGGGCGCAACCGGTCGCGGTTGGCCTGGACGATGGCCTCGAACTTGGGCATCCCCGCCGCGCGGAGCTGGTTGGCGTGGTCGATCTGTAAGATCGAGTTCTTCTTGACCACGGCAAAGAGCACCAGAATGCCCAGCAGCGAGAAGATGTTGATCGACTGGTGGAAGAGCCAGAGCGAGAGCAGGGCGAAGGGCAGGGTCAGCGGCAGCGACAGCAGGATCGTGATCGGGTGCAACCAAGACTCGAACTGGGCGGCGATGCAGAGGTAGACGAAGATGAAGGCCAGGATGAACGCCCAGAAGAACGCCCGGAACGCCTTGGCCATTTCCTTCGAGCGGCCCAGCAGGCCGGTTTTGTACTCGGGGCCCATGCTCAACTGACTGGTGGCGTGCGCGATGGCGTCCAAGACGCCTTGCTCCGAGGTGCCGGGGGTGAGATTCGCGCTCAGGGTGACTTGGCGGGTGCGGCCGAGGCGGTCGATCTCGCCGGAGCGGTCCCCGGCTCGAACCGCACCACGTCGTCCAAGGGGACCGTGCCGAATTTGTCCGACGGCACCGTCACCATTTTCAGTTCGCTCAGTCGGTTGCGGGCGTCGGCCAGCGCCCGGACGTGGACCTCGTACTGCTCGCTGCGGTCGGGGTAGTCCGAGACTTTATCGCCGGCCACCAGCAGCCGCAGCGTGTTGGCGATGTCGGCGATCGATACGCCCAGCTCCGCGGCCTTGGGCCGGTCGACCCGGATGCCGTATTGCGGTTTGCCGGCCGAAAGCGACGAATCGACGTCCACCGCGCCGGGCACCTGGCGCAAGTCCTTCATCACGGCCTTGGCGTACTGCTCCAGCTTGGCGATGTCGGGGCCGCCGATCATGTACTGGACGCTGGCGGCGCTCATGCCGCCACCCGATACGAACGACACCGGCGTGACGCTGACCGGATGGTCGAACTGATATTCCGGCTTCTTGAGGATGTTTTTCCGCACGAAGTCCATCATCTCCAGTTGGCCGTATTGCCGGTCGGCGATGTTCACCAGCCGGACGTAGATCGTCCCCTGATACGGGTTGCGCTGGTCCGTGTCGGCCACGCTGGAGATCGTGTACTTGACGCCGTCGAGCGTGCGGATGTCGCGGGCGATCCGCGCGATCTTCACCTGCGTGGCCTCCAACGACGTGCCCTCCGCGGTCTGGACGCTCAGTTGGAATTCCGACGAATCCTCGTCGGGAATGAAGTTTTTCGGGAGCACGCGGAAGAGCATGGGCAGCGTGGCCATGCAGCCGGCCACGGCCAGCACCACCAGCCAGCGCCGCCGGAGCGAAAACCGGAGTAGCGGCAGATAAACGCTCTCGATGGCGCGGTAGAATCCTTGGCTCTTCGAGCCGCCGCCACCATGTCCCCTCTCCCCTTGGGAGAGGGTGAGGGTGAGGGCGTCTTGCTTCGGGGCACCGGCAGCCCTCACCCCCGGCCCCTCTCCCAAAGGGAGAGGGGAGTTTTTCGCCTTCTTAAACCAGCGGGCGGCCAGCATCGGCGTCAGCGTGAAACTGACCAACATGCTAACCATGATCGTGGCCGCCATCGTCACGCCGAACGATTTGAGGAACCGGCCGACGATGCCTTCCATCATGGCGATGGGCAGAAAAACGGCGACCAACGAGAGCGTAATGGCCGTCACCGCCAGTCCGATCTCGCCGGTGGCGGCGATGGCGGCCTGGTAGGGCGCGTATTTCTTCTCCTCGATGAAGCGGAAGATGTTTTCCATCACCACGATGGCGTCGTCGATGACGATGCCCACCGCCAGCGTCAAAGCCAAGAGCGTGAGGCTGTTGAGCGTAAAGCCCATGTAGTTGATGATGGCGAAGGTGGCGATGATCGAGGCGGGGATCGAGAGCGCGGCGATGACGGTCGCCCGAAGGTTGGCCAGGAAGAAGAAGACGATGACCGCCGCCAGGGCGCCGCCGACCAGCAGGTGATGCTCCACCGTTTCGACCGCGGCCTCGATGAAAACCGACTGGTCGCGGACGACCTGGACGTCATAGCCCTCCGGCATCGTTTTCCGCAGCGACTCCAGCCGCTCCTTCAGCGCCGTGGCGACTTCGACGGTGTTCGTGCCGGATTGTTTGCGGACGTTCAGCAGCACGCAGGGCGTGTCATTGTAGAGCGATGCGCTCTTGATCTCCTCGGTGGAATCCTCGGAACGGCCCAGGTCGCCGATGGTGATGGTCCGGCCGTCACGGTTGGCCACGGCAATCGCGTCCATTTCCTTCATGCCGTGGACGCGGCCCATCGTGCGGAGGGTGTACTCGGTGGCGCCGACCTTGACCGAGCCGCTGGGCATCTGGAGATTCTGCGACTGCAGCGCCCGGGCCACGTCGGCCACCGTGAGCCGGTAAGCGCGGAGCCGCATGGGGTTGAGATTCACGTTGATCTGCCGGGCCTGGCCGCCGACGATCATTGCCTGGCCCACCCCGGAGATCGTCTCCAACTGCCGCCGCAGCACCTTGTCGCAATACTCGGTGATGTCGCGGATCGTCGCCGGCGGCGGGGCCGAAACGGCAATCGTCAAGATGGGCGTCGAATCCGGGTCCAGCTTTTCGACCGTCGGCTGCTCGATGTCCTTGGGCAACTCGGGCAAGACGCGGTTCACTTTGTCGCGGACGTCCTGCGCCGCCACGTCGCCGTCTTTCTCCAGAACGAACTGGATGAAGACCTGCGAAATGCCCTCCGAAGAGGTCGAACGCAGCTCCTCGATCCCGTTGATCGTGTTGACGGCCTCTTCGATCTTGTCGGTAATCTGGGTTTCGATGTCCTCCGGGGCGGAACCCGGCTGGCGGGTCGTCACCGTAATGATCGGAAAATCGACCTTGGGAAAGCGGTCCAGCCCCAGCTTCAGATAGCCGAACGCCCCGAACACCACCAGCACCAGGATCAGCACGGTGGCGAAGACGGGCCGCTTGACGCAGAGTGCCGCCAGTTGGTTCATGGTTTGTACTCGTCACGCTCCGCGTGACGTGATTTCCTCACGCGGAGCGTGAGGAGTACTAAAAGACTCATTGCACCTTGTCGCCGTCGTGGACCAACTCGGGGTGGGCAACGAGAATCTCCTTGCCCGTCAGGCCGGAGCGGATTTCGACCTTTCCGCCGGATTGCTCGCCCAGGGCGACGACCTGCTCGCGGGCCGCGCCGTCGCGGACGACGAAGACCCGCGCCACCTCGCCCATCCTTTGCACGGCCTCCAGCGGCGCCAGGACCGCGGTCGCCTGGTCCTTCAACTCCAGCTCGGCGGTGGCGAACAGCCCCGGGCGCAGCGCGCCGTCGGGGTTCTTCGCCATCGCCTCGACCATCATCGAGCGGGTGTCGCTGGTCACCACCGGCGCGATCAGCCGCACCTGGGCCTCGAACACGCGGTCGGGGAAGCTGTCCACGTGGAACCGCACCGCCTGGCCCGGCTGAATCCGCCCGATGTCCTGCTGCGGGACCGTCAGCAGCAGCCGGAGCGGATTGATCCGCACCAGCGTGACCACCTTGGTGGCCTGCATGCCGGAGCAAATCTGCTCGCCGACGGCCACCAGCTTCTCCGCCACCCAGCCGTCGAACGGCGCGCCGGATCGTCGTGTCATCCACCGCCTTCTTCAGAATCGCCAGTTTGATCTGAGCGGTTCTGCAAACCTGATACGCCTGCTTGATCTGGAACAGTGCCTGGCGGTAGCGTTGGACGGCCAACTCGTATTCGGTCTGCGCCTGATCGAAGGCCTCTGTGGAGATGACTTTCTTGGCGATGAGGTCCTTGTCGCGTTTGAGGTTGGCGGTGGCCAGCTCGGCTGACGCCTTGGCCAGCCGCACCTCCGGCTCATCCTCGGGATTGAAGTTCTCGGTGTTCTCGTCCAGCCCGAGCCGGGCTTTCAACTCGTCGAGCATGGCCTGGCCCTCGGCCAGCTTGTTCTTCGCGTCGGTCGCGTCGATTTGCACCAGCACGTCCCCCTTCCGCACGAGGCTCCCCCGGTCGACGCGGATCTCGGCCACGATGCCGCTGGTGTTGCTGGCCACGGACGACCGCTCGTCGGCGGTCAGGCTGCCGGTCAGGCGGAGAAGGTCGCAGCAGGGGACCAGTTGGACGGGGACCGTCTCGAGGCGCAACGGCGCCGGACCTTTCTTGCCGCCGGGGCCGGCCGCGAAGCCCAGCGCGGCCTTGCCGCCGTAGCGCGCGTCGTCGTTGATGGCCTTCCCGTGGCCGGCCGCGCTTCGATCACTGCCGGCCGTCCGGGCGTGCAGATACCAACCGCCCGCCCCGGCCAGCGCGGCCGCCGCGGCGATCAGCAGCCAGGGATGCCGCGGCCGGCTGGCCGGCTCGGCCGCGATGCCGTCGGCCTCCCGCGCCGGTGCAACCGGGAGTTCCGGCAGGTGCGGACCGGCAACGTGTTCCTCGGTCAAGGTTGCGCTCATCTTCCCTCTCTCCCCGTCAGGACGGAAGAATCGGCGAGAATTCCCTGCAAGAAAATGTCGACGGCGTTGCCGGTCATCTCGGCCACCGATCCCCACTTCAGATGGCTCCCCAGCACGGTGGCGCCGAACAGCAGGCCGCCCAGTGCGAAGGTGGTCTGCCGGGTATCGGCCGGGCGAAGCTCCCCCGCCTCGATCCCTTGCCGCAGGATTTCGCCGATGCGGCCAAACATCTGCTCGCGGTGCTCGCGGTGCGACTCGGGGCCGGAGCCGCGGAACTCCGCCAGGTCCTGGATGAACAATTCGAGGTACTGCGGACTGGCAAGGAAGAAATCGGCGTAGGCGGCGGCCGAGGCGCGGAGCTTATTACAGGCCCCCTCGACGCCCTCCATCGCTTGGAAGACGTGCCGCTCCATCCGCAGCAGCACTTCGTAGGTGGTCGCCCAGAAAAGATCCTCTTTGCTGTGGAAGTAGCGATAAACTGTCCCCTTGCCCACCCCGGCGCGGTCGGCGATCACTTGGACGTCGGCGCCGCGGAAGCCGAGTTCGGCAAAAGTGCGAATGGCCTGGTCGAGGATGGCCAGCCGTTTGCCGGGGTCTTCGGAGGGGGAGCCGTTTCGACTCGTCATTACAATGGCCCGAAAGGGGGGCGTTCTGGTGAATGTGGACGGACGAGTCCGTCCATTTAAGTCTAACCGCCCTCTGTCGCCATGTCAATGGTAATCGCACTTCCCCGGCAGCCAAGGGTGCGATTCCCGTCCCCGCGACCGCAGTCGCGGGGCGTTTCGTGCCCACTGCTCCTGTGGTAAACTTTCGGCTTACTCTCATCCTGGAGGACCGGTGCCGTGACAAACACGTCCCTTGAGAACTCCTACTTGTCGGCCAAGGAGCGTTACGCCGAGTTGGGCGTCGAGACGGACGCCGCATTGAAACGGCTGGCGGAGATCGCCGTTTCGGTGCAGTGTTGGCAGGGGGATGACGTGGGCGGATTCGAGTCCGCCGCCGGGCTCACCGGCGGCGGCATCCTGGCCACCGGCAACTACCCGGGCCGGGCACGCAACGCCGACGAGCTTCGTGCCGATGCCGCCACGGCCCTGGGACTGATCCCCGGCAAGCACCGCTTCAGCCTGCACGCGATCTACCTGGAGCACGGCGGCCGGCCGGTCGAGCGGAACGAGGTGGCGCCCGAGCATTTCCGCCGCTGGATGGACTGGGCGGCCGAACTGGGCATCGGCCTGGACTTCAACCCCACGTTCTTCTCACACCCGAAAGCGGCAGACGGCTTCACGCTGGCCCATCGCGATCCGGGCATCCGCCGCTACTGGGTCGAGCACGGCATCGCCTGCCGCCGGGTCGGCGAGGCCTTCGGCCGCCGCTTGGGCACGCCCTGCATCACGAACGTCTGGATTCCCGACGGCATGAAGGACGTGACCGTCGACCGTCTTGGGCCGCGGGAGATTCTCCGCCGGTCCCTGGACGAGTTGTTCGCCCCGCCGATTGACCCCGCCCACAACCTCGACGCCGTCGAGAGCAAGCTGTTTGGGATCGGCTCGGAGAGCTACGTGGTGGGCTCGCACGAGTTCTATTTGGGCTACGCGGTGGCCCGGCGGAAACTGCTGTGCCTGGACGCGGGCCATTTCCACCCCACCGAGTCGATCGCCGACAAGCTTTCGTCGGTCCTGCTGTTTCTCGATGAAATCCTGCTGCACCTGAGCCGCGGCATCCGCTGGGACAGCGACCACGTGGTGATCCTCAACGACGATCTGCGGGCCATGGCCGAGGAGATCGTCCGCGGCGGCTTTCTGGGCCGGGTGCATCTGGGGCTGGACTTCTTCGACGCCAGCATCAACCGCGTGGCGGCGTGGGTCACCGGCGGCGCGGGCGGTGCTCAAGGCGCTGCTCTCGGCGCTGCTGGAACCGACGCCGAAGCTCCGCGAGTTGGAGATCGAGGGCGATTTCACCGCCCGGCTGGCGCTGTTGGAGGAGATCAAGACCCTGCCGTTCGGGGCCGTTTGGGATTATCATTGCCACCGTAGCGGCGTGCCCGTGGGCAGGGCGTGGCTGGACCGCGTGCGGGAGTACGAGCGGCAGGTGCTGGCGGGGCGGTACTGACGCGGTCCCGCACAGAGCGTGGAAAGCAGAAGCAGATTGCAAAATGCAAATTGAAAATTGCAAATTGCGAGGCGGGCAAACCGGCCCAATTTGCAATTTGCAATTTGCAATTTTCATTTTTCAATGATTCGATGCGGCCGCCGGCCGCGCTAGGACCACGGCATGAACGC
Organism: uncultured Planctomycetaceae bacterium; assembly: GCA_963754135.1. Taxonomy (GTDB): domain Bacteria; phylum Planctomycetota; class Planctomycetia; order Pirellulales; family Thermoguttaceae; genus JAJFUI01. Next base: position 428,744 of record CAVWEY010000004.1, on the reverse strand, counting down.
GAATCCCTTTCTGGGCGTTTTCTTCCACTGGCTGGGCGGGCTGGCCGCCGGCAGCTTCTACGTCCCCTACCGGGGCGTCCGCCGCTGGTCCTGGGAAACCTACTGGCTGGTGGGCGGGTTTTTTAGTTGGATCATCGCTCCCTGGCTGGTCGGCTACCTGATGACCAGCGACCTGCTGGCCGTGTTGCGCAAGGCGCCCTGGGAATCGGAGTTCTGGCCGTACTTCTGGGGCGTCATGTGGGGACTCGGCGGCTTGACCTTCGGCCTGACCATGCGCTACCTGGGCATGTCGCTGGGCATGGCGATGGCCCTGGGCTACTGCGCGGCGTTCGGAACGCTGGCCCCGCCTATCTACCACGGCGAGTTCGCCGAAAAGATGCTGCAAACGTACGCCGGCTGGGTCATCCTGGCCGGCGTGACCGTCTGCCTGGCCGGTATCGCGGTTACCGGGATGGCCGGCCGGTCGAAAGAGCAGGAGATGCCCGAGGAGCAGAGAACGGCCGCCATCAAAGAGTTCAACTTCAAGAAAGGCGTGCTGGTGGCCACGTTCTCCGGCATCCTGAGCGCGTCGTTCTCCTACGGTCTGGACCGTGGGCAGATCATCAAGTGCATCACGTTGAGAAACGACGTGATGGCCGCCTGGCGGGCCGACAATCCACGGAAGCCTGGCACGGTCGACGAGCACGACCTCGCCCGCGAGGCCGCCACTCTGCGCGAACGACTCAAGGACCCCGAACTGAAGAAGGCCGTGGCGGAAATCGACGACTCGATCAAGAAGGCAAAGAACGACCCCGAGCTCAGCCGCGCGCTACGTGACTACAAGGAGGATTGCCTGTTGATCCTGGGCATGGGCGCCGATCTGAAGCGCTACCTGGACCGCTATACCCTGTGGCAAGGGCTGCCGGTACTGGTGGTGGTCCTGCTGGGCGGCTTCACCACGAACTTCATCTGGTGCGTGTTGTTGAACGTCAAGAACCGCACGGGCCACCAGTATTTCAGCCTCACTTTCCGCGACCACGCGCCCGGGCGCGAGCAAGAGACCATTATCGAGACGGCCATCGACGCCCCCAGCGAAGAAGTCGTCGAGCACATCCCGCGGCCGAAGCCGGAGCCGGCCACGGTCCCGCTGCTTTGGAACTACCTCTTCTGTGCCCTGGCCGGCACGACATGGTACTTCCAGTTCTTCTTCTACAGCATGGGCGAGACCCAGATGGGGGACTACAAGTTCTCCAGTTGGACCCTGCACATGGCCAGCATCATCATCTTCAGCACGCTGTGGGGGATCGCCCTGCGGGAATGGAAAGGCTCCAGCCGGCGGACTCTCAACCTGGTAACAGTCGGCCTGGCCGTGCTGATCTTCTCCACCGTCATCGTCGGCTACGGCAACTACCTTGCGACCAAACACTAGCCCGAAGCGCAAGCGAGGGCAACTTGCTGTTCTGCCCTCGCTTGCGCTTCGGGCTGGTGTGGCGCCGGCTATTCCGACGGCGGTTCCCGGTTCAACTCGGCGAAGATCGCCTCGACCACCGCTTCTTTCTGCATGTCCACCGCCACTTCCATGTTGTGGCGCCAGGCGGGGACGCGACGGCGGTCGAAGACCGTCTCGCCGAGGGTCAGCTCCCCCTGCGTCTCCACGTCGCCGGCCATCGGCTTGGTGGTGAACAACTCGGGGCGGATTTCCGCCATCAGCGTCAGGGTGTCGTGGACGTGAATCCCCTCCAGCCCGAATTGCCGACGGTAGCCGCGGAAGGCATGCGGCAACAACTGACGCAAGAGCCGGCCCACCCGCGTCGACTCGGCCGGCAGCCGGTTGAATAGATCGTAGCTCAACTCGACGTGGTTGGTGATGTCCAGCGGGATCAGCGTCTTGGTGGAGGGGGAGCGGAAGACCACCTGGGCGGAAAGGGGATCGCAGTACATGTTGAACTCGGCGGCCGGCGTGATGTTCCCCGGCCCCGACACGGTTCCCCCCGTGATCACGATCCGGTTGACCAGGGTCGGCAACTCCGGGTCGCGGATGAACGCCCGCGCGATGTTTGTCAGCGGCCCCAGCGCGACGATCGTCACGGCGTGCGGGGCGTCGTGGACTTGATCCCAGATCACCTTTTCGGAGGGCAAAAGGTGCTGCCGCTCGGCCACCACGAAGCTGGTGCCGCCCAGCCCGTCGCTGCCGTACAGGCTGCGGCGGTCGACCGCCAGACGGTTATCCGGCTCGGAAGCCGCGCCCAGCCGGGGCCAGCGGGGTGGATCGAGTTGCTCGATAATCGCCTGGACGTTCCGCGTGGCCTGGGCGGGGGAGACGTTTCCCCCGACCGCCGTCACGGCCACGACGTCCAAATCCGGGTTCCCCAGCGCCAGGCAGATGGCCATCGCGTCGTCGATGCCCGGATCGACGTCGAGGATCACCTTTCTCCCCATGGCACCCTCGTATCCTCGGTCAGCAAGAGAGGTTGCGGCCGCGACCCGGATTGTACGCCCGGCAGGCTGAACCGGCAAGGCGGAAAAAGCGGCTTTGCACAGGTGTCAGTTTCTTCTGATCCCGTCGATCGCCGTTGGCCACGCCGCGGGTGTAGGCCCGGTATTGCTCGTCCCAGCCGGGTGGCGGGGGAAAATTGCCCGCGTCGCGGAGGTTCTGCGGCCCCTCGGGCGCGGTCGTGCCGCGGCGGAGTTCCGTGCCGCGGGGCCGCAATCCCAGGCTCTTCAGGGCCTCCTTGAGCTGTTTTCGGGCGGAGTCGCCCACTTCGCCCTTCTCGGCCGCCGCCCGTTGCATCTCTTCCCAACGGGCGATGAACCGCCGGGCGTCGTCCTTCGTCCAGCCCAGCCGCTCCAACAGCGGCGGCTTCTCCTTGGCCAACTGGTCGCGGAGATGCTGCAAGGCCAAACTGGTCTGGCGGCGGGCGTATTCGAGGTTCGCCTGGTCGGCCTCGCTGTCATCCGGCTCGGACGACGCATCCGTCCCGTGCTTCTTGCCCCGCCCGCCGCCGACGGGGCTGGCCGGACCCGACTCCGCCGGCTGTGGACCGCCGCTGGGCGCGGCGGCCTGGCCGGGCTGCTTCGACGGCGTGCCCGGCTCGTTGGACTTATCCGGATTGATTACTTTGGCGGTGGGCTTGTCACCGTCAGCCTTGCCGCCGGCGGCTTCGCCGCTCCCCCCCTTGGTTGCAACCTTTTCTCTCGAGCCGGTGGGCTTCTTGGAAATTGCCTTATCGCCGGCCTTGTTGCCAACCTCGCCGTCGCCCTTCTCGGAGGACTTCGAGCCGCCTTCGTCGGCCGGTTTGTTTGCGCCGGGACTGCCGAGGCCGGGCTTGTTGGCTTTCTCTCCGCCCCCTTCGTCGCCACCGCCGGAGCGATCGCCGGACGTCTGGCCTTTGGAGTCGGATTCCTTCTTGCTGATGCTGGGGGATTGGCCCTCTTCACCCTTCTTCCGGCCCGATGCGTCCTCCGCTTCGCCGGGCTTCTTTTGCCGGGCTTGGTTGTCTTCCTGAGGCAAGGGGCTGGGGCCGCCGTCGCTCTTCTTGCCGGCCCCCGGCTCTTCGTCTTGGCCCGGCTGCGGCTGGCCGGCCTTCTTTTCGGCGGGCGACCGTTTACCGGCGCCGGGCTGCTGCGGCTTTCCCTCGGCTTGATTGCCGGACTTCTCGCCGCCGGCCACGTCGGCGCCGGGCTTCGGTTGGGGCGAGACCTTGTTGTCTTTCTCTGCGCCGGCAGCCGGCTCTCCGGGCGACTTTTCGCCGCTTGGCTTCTCACCGGCGGCGGTCTTGTCGCCCGATGGCTTCTTCGCGGCCGCTTGTGCTTGTTCGGCCCCCTTCTCGTCAGGTGCGTTCTCCGGGCCGGCCTTGCTCCCCGAGGGCGGCGACTTGCTCCCGGCGTTCTGATCGCCCGCCTTGGCAGCGGCCGGGTTCTCACCCTGTTTGCCCGGGCCGGTCTGATTCTTGTTCCCCTTGTCCGTTGCCGGCTGCTTGGAACCGGCGGCCTGATCGCCGGACTGCTGCTGATTGCCGGGTTGTTGCTGGTTGCCAGGTTGTTGCTGGTTGCCAGGTTGCGACTTGTTGCCGGGCTTTTGCTCGTTTCCCGGCTGCTGTTGGTCGCCGGGCTTTTGCTGGTTCCCCGGCTGTTGCTCGTTGCCGGACTGCTGCTGATTGCCGGGTTGTTGTTGATCGCCGGGCTGCTTGCCCGATTTCTCTCCGGTGGCTTGGTTCTTATCCGGCGACCCCTGCTTCTCTTGCTGCTGCTGATCGGCGAGTATCTTCTCGATGGCGTCGCCGCCCGCGGCGATGGGATCGGTCCGCTGGTCGGGGCCTTCAGGCGATTGGCCCGGTTGCTGTTGGTCGCCTTGTTGATCGCCGCCTTGCTTCGGCTCGCCTGGTTGTTTTCCTTTCTCTTTTCCGGTGCGTTTCTGCGCGGCGCTCTGCTGGTTCCCGTCTTGCGACTCGTTGCCTTGCTCGTTGCCCCCCTCTTGCTTGTCGCCTTGTTTCTTGCCGCCCTGTTTTTTGCCGTTCTGGTTTCCGTCGCCGGATTTTTCGCCTTGCTGACCGCTGCCGGACTCTCCATTGGCCTGTTTCTGGTCGGGTGACTTCTCTTTCTGCTTGTCGGGCTGATCGGGCTTGTCGGGCTGATCGGGCTTGGGTTGTTCCTGCCCGTCCGGCTTCTTCGGCGGCGGGTTCTTCTCTGCCGAATTGTCCGGCGACTGCTTGTCCTGCGGCGGTTGGTCCTGCGGTTGTTGGCCGGGCGGCTGCGGTTGCTTTCGCGCGTTGCGTTTTGCGTCCGGGTTGCCCTTGGCGCCGTCGGGGCTCGTTTTCGGCTGGCGCGGGCCCTCGGCGCCGACAATGGTGATCCATTGTTTGTCGGTGGCGGAGCGGTTGGCGGCCGGCTCCTTGTTGTCCTCGGCTTCGGCCCAATACTGGACGTGATCGCCGGCTTTCAGGCCCAGCCGGGCGGGCTGGAAGGAACAGGTCCCGCGGAACTCGCCCGAAAATGCCTTCTCCGGCGGCCGCCGCTCCAGCAGCGGGGCAATCGACAGGCTGCGGTCGTCCCGCAAGGCCCGGACCACCACCCGCCGCAAGGCAAAATCGGGGTCCTCGGCCCGGACCTTGATCGCCACCTGTCCGTCTTCGGGCACCTGGACCTCTTCATTTTGCGGCTCGACCAGTTGGACCTCGGGCGGCAGATCGCTGATCACGTCGATATGATTGCGGATGGGCCGGAGGTTCTCATGTCCATCGAGGTCGGCGAAGCGGAGTTGGTAGCAGTCGTACTCGGCCTGAGCGGGATCGTCGGGACTGAGCCGCAGCGTGAAATGGCCGACGGCGGTGCGCCCTGGGCGGTCATCTGCAACGTGCGGCGGCCGGTGCAGCCGAGGTCGATCTCCGCCGTGCCCGGCTTGATCTCGGTGTTGGCCGTGGCGTGGATGGTCACCTCGGTCCCCTCGATCGCCCGCAAGTCCCCCTCCCGCTCCAGCGTGCGGTCGGCCAGGCCGGTGTAGGCGGGGTAATGGTAGGAAACCTTATCGACGACGATGGCCGGGGCGATCCGCACCGTGACGTGATAGCGGCGGGTCTGGCAATCGCCGGCCTTCAAGGAATACTGGCAATCCTGCTGGAGGCCGAGATTGCCCGGCGGCAGCCGGCACTGGTACCGGTAGTCCCCATCGGGAATCGTCATCGGAATGGTCTGATCGACGCTCTGCCCGTCGGCCGTGCTGTAGACGAGGACGGGCTGTTCGCCTTCCCGCAGGCCGGCCACTTCCGCCGAGACGTTGACCGACTCGCCGTGGAACGTCGTGGTGTCTTCGGGGGGCCGCACTTCGCGGATCGTCACCCGCGTGGGCGCCGCAACCGCCGACCACGGCCAAAGCACTCGCTCGGCCGATTGCAAGAGACTCTTCGGCGACAGGACCAGGTAGAGGCTCGACAGGACCACCAGGGCGGCCAGCACACAGCCCAGCCGGACCAGCCGCGTCCGGTCGACCGCCACTTCGAGGCGGACTTTCGACAGATCGGCCGCGGCACGGTACTCGAGTGCCTGATAGACGGGCGCGGCCACTTCCTCGCGCCGGCCGCGGAGCAGGAGGAAATTGATCAGGCTGTTGCGAAGCGACGGCTCACTTTTTTCGATCGTGGCGGCGGCGAAGACCGGATTGATGCGGTGGAGCAGAGGGGGGAGCAGATGGTAGGCGAAGTAGGTCCCGGCCGCGGCAACCAGTCCCAGCCAGGAGAGCAGACGCCCCCAGAACCCCAGTCCGCCGACCACGAGCCAATGGTCGGCCAGTGCGGCCAGGAACAGGTAACCCAAGACGCCGATCAGGAGGGTGACCAGTCCGTCGGCGATGTCGACCCCTTTGACCCGGCGGCGTGTCTGGTGCAGGCGGTGGTCGATGAAGGTTTCGTACTCGGTCGGCGGCGCGACCAAGGGCACGTCCTGCGGCAGCGATTGAGGGGATGCTAGTCCACTCGACATGGGGGTCTCCCGCAGTTTCCCTGCTTCCTACATTATAGACGCAATCCGGCGGGTCGGGTTCCGTTTTCCATGTGGATTTCTGATGGGATTGGCGAAAGTTGGGTGCCATGCCCACGCTTGCCGTGGGCATGTCGCGGTGCTCTGTGGCGTTGCCGACATGCCCACGGCAAGCGTGGGCATGGCACCCAACCACCGGGTCGCTACCCCGGCCGCCCCAGCTTCCGGCCGGCCAACAGATGGAAGTGGAGGTGCATGACCACTTGGCCGGCGTCGGGACCGCAGTTGGTCACCACGCGGTAGCCGCCGCTGAGCCCCAGTTTGGCGGCGATGGTCCGCATGGCCACGAAGAGATGGCCCACCAGCGCCTCGTCCTCGGGTTGGAACGTCGTCGACCGAGGCGATCTCCTTCTTCGGGATCACGATCAGATGCGTGGGGGCCACGGGATGAATATCCTCGAACGCCAGGCAATGCTCGTCCTCATAGACGATTTTGGCCGGGATCTCCCGGTCGATGATCCGCTTGAATATCGTTTTTTCGGCCATCGCAAGACCCTCCGAGGGTGTCAGTATAGCACCGGAACTGGTAGAATTGTAGTTCTATTGCGATGATTGAGCAAACGGACAATCCTAATTTGCGTGAGCGTCAGCCGTTGGCGGGCGTGTGCGTGATGGTCACCCGGGCCGAGGAGCCGTCCGGCCCGCTGGCCGAGCAGCTTCGCCGGCTGGGCGCCGAGGTGGTGGTGCAGCCGGCGATTTGCATCACGCCCCCGGCCGACTGGCGGCCGGTGGACGACGCCCTGGCCCGCCTCGGCCAATTCGACTGGCTGGTCTTCTCCAGCGCCAACGGCGTGCGCTATCTGCTGGAGCGGTGGGGCGAAAAAGGACTCCCGACCCCTTTTCCGCGGGTGGCGGCGATGGGGCCGGGCACGGCCGCGGCCTTGGCCGGCTTCGGCCTGCGGGCCGATCTGGTCCCCGAGCAGTTCCGCGCCGAAGCACTGGCCGCGGCGCTGGTGACAGCGGCCGCCGGCCGGAGGTTTTTGCTGGCCAGGGCGAGCCGCGGGCGGGACCTGCTCGCCAAGCAGTTGATTGCCGCCGGCGCGACGGTCGAGCAGATCGTCGTCTACACGAGCACCGACGTGGAACGGCCGGAAGCGGACATCGCGGTCATGCTCCGCGCCGGGCGGATCGATTGGGTCACGGTTACCAGTTCCGCCATCGCCCGGTCGCTGGGCCGCTTGTTCGGCGGCCAACTCCGCCGCGCCCGGCTGGCGAGCATCAGTCCGTTAACGAGCGGCGTGCTCCGTGAGCTTGGCTACCAACCGGCGGTGGAGGCGGCGGAATACAACCTGGCCGGGCTAGTCGAGCGCCATTGTCGCGGGGTGGAATCTTCAACTCCACCCCGATGGGCAATAGCTTGGGATCGGAGAGCACGTCGCGGTTGGCCGCGAAAATCTCCCCCGCCCGCGACCCCGACCCGAGGTAGCGCTCGGCCAATGCGGTCAGCGTGTCGCCGTCGACGATCCGGTGGGTGCGCATCGCCCCATTGTTCGGCGCGGGCACCGGCAGCATCGATTCCATCGACCGGCCCCAGCGGGAGTCGGGGAGGCGATCGGGTTGGGGATGCTCCGGCGCCAAGGGCGGAGGCTGCTGCCGGCGGCCGGAGGGCGTCAGCACCGTGGCGCGGGGAGTGGGGATCGAGAGCGGCTCCGCGGCGGCCTGTCCGGCGCCCGACGCGCCCCTTCGTGCCGGAAGAGCGTCGCCGCGCATACGCCCGCCAACAAGACGCACAAGGCCAAGGCGGTCTTTACGGCCGGATCCGTCATCATTGATTTAGTATCGGGGACCGTCGGCCCCGGTGTGAAGCGATCCCGCGGGAACGCGGCAGACCGGCGACGGCAGTGGTCGGCTCCTGCCGAGTCTGGCGAAGATGCCGGTTCTTGCGCAAACGGCGACGGCCGGGTGCGCCATGCGAGAAAAGCCCACGGGTTGCAACCCGTGGGCTTCGAGGATGACTCCAGAGTGTGGCGATTCTCAGAGTCGCCATCGGCGACTGGAGTCGCCTCCTACAGTCTTCTCAGCGGGACCGCTCAAGCCGTGACGCCGGGCATGGGCAGCTTCTTCGTCCGTGCGCCCAGCACCGACAAGAGCACGTACAGGGCGAAGCCCACGACAAAGGCGGAGACCGGCGGCAAGGGGACGTAGTTGCAGACCTTGGTTACCGGGTCCATTAGTTGAGGCGCGTGGTCAACCAGGCGGGGGAACTTGGCCACGACCCAGTCCCATCGGGCCACGAATTCATTCTTGACCGGGTCCCACTTAAGGAGCAGGTCGACCACGAGGTTAAACGCCCCCACGCCAAAGCCCACGATCCAGGAGATCCAGCCGGCGGGGTTGAAGCCGGCGCGGGGTCCCGACCATTTCCGGCGGGACATCAGGTAATCGGCGAACATCGCCCCGCAGACCGGTCCGAAGGAGGCCCCGATCACCGCGAAGACGGCGCTCGACCTGGCCGGCCCAACCGCTGACGGCCAGCGCCGCGGAGACCAGCGCGCCAAGGCCCACGGAGAGGAACGGATTGACCCTGGGCATGGTGGTCTTGAAGCTGTTGGCGGCGATAAAGGAGGAAAAGCAGGCGCCGGGGAAGGCCGAGATGGCCAGCGCGATCGTGGCAATGTTGCCGAAGTTCTTTCCCAAGATGTCGGGGATCAGGATGACCGGATCGAGGATGCCCATGTGGGTCTGGCCGGGGTATTTCTGGGCAAATTTCTCGACGAAGCCGCTGCCGTAGGCGCCGGCGACGATGAACATCACAACCCCGCCGGCCAGCACGGTCGGCAAGAGAATGCCCGTCACCCCGCCGATGTGTACGTCCTCATTGTTGTGGGCGTTCATGGCGATATCGGCACCGCCGCGCCGGCCGTGGCGAAGAAACCCACCACGTAGATAATCAAGATCTGCATCACCTGCCACTCCGTCAGCAGGTTCATGCTGTGCGGCACAAACTTTTTGGGCGGCACGACCGCCTCGGATTCCAGATCGGCGGTCTCGTCCTCGGGCAGTTGCATCTGCCGTTCGAGTTCCGCCTGCCGTTCACGGCTTACCTGCCGGTCGTGCTCGGCCTTGGCCGCCGGCGTGAAATACTTTCCCACCTGGTACTTGCTGACCCCGCTCCAGCAGATCACCAACAGGACGATCAGAATCACGATGGGAATCAACGGCAGGTAGGTGCCCACGCGGCCGACGTAGCGGATGCCTTTCAGGCCCACGAAAGCCGCCACGATGGCGAACACCGACGCGATCAGTCCGTGCCACAGCCCCGGCTGAAGGACCGTTTCCACGCCCGACTTGTCGACGCTCACCCCGACTCCGAAGCACCGGCAGAGGACTTCCGAAACGATGCAGGCGTTGACGCCCAGCCAGCCGAACTGGAGCAGGCCCATCAGGAAGCCGGGCATGAGCAATCCGCCCCGCGCCGTAGGTCGACGTACCCACCACGTACAGCGGCATGCCGGTCTGCACGCCGAGCATGGCCGGCGGCATGTAAAAGAAGAAGTGGCAGATCACCGCACCGATGATCAGGCCCAGGAAAGCGGGGAAGAAACTGTTGACCAACATCCCGTCGGGCGGATACGGGTTCAGTCCGCCCGTGACCACCCCTTTCCAAAACACAAACCAGAGCATGACCCCGATGTAGGCCGGCATGATGACCTTGCGCCAGGAGGCACGGTTGCTGAGCGGCACGGGTTTCGCCGCCGCCAGATAAGACGGCAATTTGGACATGGGATCCCTCCTTGAGTGCAGATAATGGATTAGGAAAGTATACAACCCACCCCAGGGATGTAAATCAGGCCACAGCCCGAACGTTTGTCGGCCGCTGATTGCGGCGTTGTTTCCTCGACAAAGGCCAAAAACTTGCCTTGACCGCCAAAGGCTCCCTAGCGTAGCATATCTCGCCCATTTTCTCAACCCCCGTGGCACAGGCACCCTGCCCGTGTCATGCGCAAACACAACGGCACAGGCAGGATGCCTGTGCCACGCTATTTGGCTGGCATGGAACACGCCCGTTGCCGACAACTTATCCTCCTCTTGGCTATTGCCTTTGCTATCCGGCTGGCGGCCGGATGGGTGTGGCAGGGGCGGCTTTCCGGGCAGTTCGCCCTGGGCGACAGCGAGAGCTACTGGCAGCTTGGCCGGGCCATCGCCGCCGGACAGCCCTATGAATATGGGCCGGAGCACGCCCGCATTTTTCGCACCCCCGGCTATCCGCTGCTGTTGGCCCCAGTCTTCTGGCTAGCCGGCGATGGCCCCGCCGGGGTGCTGCTGGCACGGGCCGAGGCGGCCGTGTTGGGCACCTTGGCCGTGTTGGGCGTGTGGTGGCTTGCCGGGCTGCTGTTCGACGACCGGGCGGCATGGATCGCCGCGGTCCTGGCAACGTTCTATCCCGGCGCGATCGCGCTGAGTATTCTGGTTCTCAGCGAGGCCCCGTTCTGCCCGCTGATGCTATTGCAGCTCGGGCTGTGGATTCTGGCCTGGCGGGCGGAGACGCCGGGCCGGAGAGCCAGTTGGGGGTATCTCGCCGGATTGGCGGCCGGCGCGGCCACCCTGATGCGCCCCAGTTGGCTACTGTTCACGCCGCTGGCCGCGTTTGTCAGCATTTTTGTTGACTCTCATCCGGTGCATATCGCGAACAATCGCAATAGCCGGGGGCTAACAGCCCCCGGAGAGAAAGCAGCCATCGGAGATGACTCCAGCTATTCGCCACATTCCGGGAGCTGTTAGCTCCCGGCTATTGGGAGGTTGTTGCGCTGCGTCGGAGGTTGGTCGTTGCCTTGGCAATGATGCTGGGGTTGATTGTGGTGATGACACCCTGGTGGATTCGGAACACGTGCTTGACCGGCCGCTTCGTGCCCACCACGCTGCAAGTCGGCGCCAGCCTGTACGACGGGCTGAATCCCCAGGCCACTGGGGCCAGCAACATGGACTTCGTGCGGAACTTCGAGGACCGCCAATGGACTACCATCGAGGAGAAGCTCGACCGGCGGACGTGGAATGCCGCCTTGGCGTGGGCGAAGGCCAATCCCGGCCGCGTACTCGAACTGGCGGGCGTAAAGTTCCTGCGGATGTGGAACATTTGGCCCAACGAACCGCAATTGGCCCGCAGTTGGCTCGTCCGTTTGGCCGTCCTTTTCACGTATACTCCGTTGCTGATTCTTGCCATAATGGGCGCCTGGCGAACGCTCGGCCGGGGCTGGCCGTACATACTCTGCTGGCTCCCGGCGGTGTATTTGACGTTGTTGCACGTCGTATTTGTCAGCTCGCTCCGCTACCGTGAGCCGGCAATGCTAGCATTGCTGGCGCTGGCGGCGGGCGAGATAGGGTTCAGGCTTCAGAGGTCAGGGTTCAGGCCCCTGAACCCTGCTCCCTGAACCCTGTTGCCAACCACGGAAGGTTTCTCCCATTCTCGCCCGCGCGATCAACTGCTGCTGGTTCGGTTTTAAGTGGACCGTGGCCCTGCTGGCCGTCGCCGGAACAGTCACGGCCGTCTGTCTCTATCGCCGCATGGACGAGGAAATCCGCCGTCGGGCCGTCGCCCAAATCGCCAAGCACTATCCGGGCCTGAAAGTCGCCGTCGGCTCGGCCCAATTGGTCGAGGGGAAAGGCGTCCGGGTGTACGACGTGGTGATCGTCGAGCCGGGCGCCGAGGGGCCGCAGCCGGAACTGCTCCGCATCGAAGAAGTCTTGCTGGAGTGCCCCACCGACTGGAAGCAACTCATGCAAGGCGACCTGCCGGTTCGCCGGGTGACGGTCCGCCGGCCGGTGCTTCGGGTGACGCGCCGGCCGGACGGCACGTGGAGCGTGGCGAAGCTGCTGCAATCGGTCCATTGCGCCGGGCCGTGGCCGCCGGTGACGGTCGAGAACGGCATCATTGAGATCTTCGACCCCCTGAAGGCTCCCCCCGCCACGCTCGTGCTCCGCGACGTGAACCTTTTGATTGCTCCCGCCGGCAAACCAGGCGCCGTTGGGGCGGCAGTTAAACTGCCGCCCCAACAGAACATCCGCCGCCTGCAAGGAATGTTTGCCGGCGACGGTTTTCGCCGCGTCGAGGTCGAGGGCTCGTTCGATCTGGGGGCCCGCGTCTTCTCGATCCACGGCCGGGCCCAGGGGGTGGAAATCTCGCCGGAGTTGCGGGAGGCCCTGCCCGAGGAGCTTTCCAAGAAGCTCTTGTCGCTGGGAGAGTTCGAGTTGCGGGGGCAGGCGGACCTGGGGTTCGAGGTCCGCTACGACCCGGCGGCAGTCCTGCCGCTGCGGTTTAACGTCTCGGGGCAACTGGTGCGGGGGCGGATCGACACGCCCCGGCTCCCCCACGCCATGACCGAAATCCGCGCTGCGGTCCAGGTCGATAACGGCGGCTTGTCGATCGACGACCTTACCGCGCGGATCGGTCAGGGCGGCCTGCGGATGTCCTACCGGCAGTCGGGCTTCGAGCCGGTCGGCCCGCGGCTGGTGACGGCGGAACTCCGCCAGTTGGAGTTGGACCGCGGGCTGTGGGACATCTTGCCCCCATGTTTGCAGGAGCAATGGCGGAAATATCTCCCCGCCGGCGCAATCGACGCCGATCTGCGGCTGGACTACGACGGCCACGCCTGGCGGCCGCAAGTCGCCGCGCGGTGCTTGAACGTCTCCTTTACGCACTACAAGTTCCCCTACCGGCTGGAACACGGCCGAGGAAGCGTCCGCCTGGAAGACGATCGGCTCAATCTCGACCTGACGGCCTACGTCGGCACCCGGCCGGTGGGTCTGACGGCCGAGGTCGAGCATCCCTTTGCCGGCCCGACCGGCTGGTTCAAGGCCAAGGGAGACGAGATTCTCCTGGACGAGCCGCTGCTGGCCGCCTTGCCCGAAAAATCGCGCGAGCTGGTCCGCGCGCTCGATGCCCGCGGCACGGTGAACTTCGAGTTGCGGACGTGGCGGCAGCGGGCCGACGAGCCGGTCCACCAGCATCTCAGCCTGGGCTTGAACGGTTGCTGGATCCGCTTCAACAAGTTCCCCTATCCGCTCAACAATATCCGCGGCGGGTTGGAGATGACCGACGGCGTTTGGACGTTGCAGGGTCTCGAAGGGAGCAACAACACCGCGCGGGTCACCTGCAACGGGAGCCTGGCGCCCGTGCCGGAGCAGGGAAACGAACTGGTGCTCAGCTTTGAAGCCCGGAACGTGCCCCTGGACGAGCAGCTCCGCGATGCCCTGAGTCCCCACGTCCAGCAGGTCTGGCACAACCTCCAGCCGCACGGCGTGGTGGACCTGACGGCGGAGGTCCGCTATTTTACGGCGGAGAAGAGGTTCAGCGTCGGCGTCCGCGCCCAGCCGCAACCTCAAACCGCCTCGATTGAGCCGGTCCACTTCCCCTATCGCCTCGACCGGCTCGAAGGCGTACTGCTCTATCGCGACGGACACGTCACCTTCGAGCACTGCAAGGCCGAGCACGGCCCGGTCAAAATCGCCACGGAAGGCTACTGCGATCTGGCCGCCGACGGCCGCTGGCACGTCTACTTCGGCAATCTGTCGGTCGACCGGCTCCGCGCCGACCGCGAGTTGGTCCAGGCGTTGCCGGAACGGCTGAAACGGGTGGCCGGCGCGCTGAATCCCACCGGGCTGATGAACCTCCACGGCAGCCTCGACCTGGAACACGCCGGCGGGCCCGCGGAACCTTCCCGCTGGCAGTGGGACTTGGGCGTAGGGGTCCAGCAGACCGGCCTCCGCTGCGGCAGCCTGGCGCTGGAGAACGTCTGCGGCGAGATCTCGTTGCTGGGCCAGTTCGACCGGGAGCACGTGCAATCCCGCGGCGAACTGGCCCTGGATTCGCTCACCTACAAGGACTGCCAGCTCACCCAGGTCAAGGGACCGATCTGGATCGACGACGGGCGGGTGCTATTCGGAGCGGAGGTGGACCGCTCCGACGGGCCGGTGGCGGCTAAAACCAATCCGCCTCGGGCTCCTCGCTCCATCACGGCCGGCCTGTTCGGCGGAACGCTCGCCGGCGACGGCTGGGTGACACTCGGGCCGGAGCCGCATTACGCCCTGAACGCCACGCTCACCGACGCCGATCTGGCCCGCTGCGGCCAGGAACTCCTGGCCGGCCGGCAGCGGCTCCGCGGCAAGATTCTCGCCACCGCCGACCTGAGCGGCAGCGGCTGGACCCGCAACGCCCTGCTGGGCCGCGGCACGATCCGGCTCTCCGAGGGGAACATTTACGAGTTGCCGGTGATGGTTTCGCTGTTGAAGCTCCTCAGCATCCGCCCGCCCGACCAGAACGCCTTCAGCGACGCCACGATCGACTACCGCATCGAGGGGGAGCACACTTACTTCGACCGCATCGACTTCCGCGGCGACGCGATCAGCCTCCGCGGCAAGGGGGAGATGGATTCCCAATCGGCGATCCGGCTGACGTTCTACACCCTGGTGGGCCGCGGGGAAATCCCGTTGCCGCTGATCGGGCCGGTCGTCGGCTCTGTCGTGCGCGGCGCCAGCCAGCAGTTGGTGGCGGTCCACGTCGACGGCACCTTGCAGGAGCCGAGAACCCGCCAAGAGGCCCTGCCGGCGCTGAATCAGGCCCTCCAACAATTGCGGGACGAGTTGCAGAACCGGAGATAGAGGCCCGTCCATGAGCATCGGACCCACGGGAATCGCCGCCGGCGTGGCCGGCTTGCCGCTGGCCCAAACCAGTGGCCCCGAGACCGAGCGTACACAACAGGCCGTCGCCGCCCGTCAACGGCGGGTGTATCATCAACGGAAGGCCGAGGCTGCCGCCGGCGTGGGCGAGCCGGACGGCGAGGATCACCAGCCCGCCGAGCGCGACGCCGATGGCCGCCGCCCGTGGGAAGACCAGCCGGAATCCGATCCCGCGGGAACGGCCGTCCCGCCCGCCGCCCGGCAGAGTAAAGACCCGTCGCGGCAAAGCGGCCGTCTACTGGATTTGACCGGATAGCAATGTAGGACGAGTTTTCCAACTCGTCCCGAGAGATTGGACGAGTTGGAAAACTCGTCCTACAAAGGTTGGAGGCGACACCATGCGATTCACCAAGATGCAGGGGGCCGGTAACGACTACGTGTACGTCAACTGTTTTGACCAGCCCTTGCCCGAGCAGCCGGCCGAACTGGCTAGAAAGATCTCCGACCGGCACTTCGGCGTCGGCGGCGACGGACTGATTTTGATTTGCCCCAGCACGGTGGCCGACGCCCGGATGAGGATGTTCAACGCCGACGGCTCGGAGGCGGAGATGTGTGGCAACGGCGTCCGCTGCGTGGCCAAGTACGTCTACGACCACGGCATCTCGCGGCGGCCAAAGCTGCGGATCGAGACCGGCCGTGGCGTGCTCGGCCTGGAACTCAATGTCGCCGGAGACAAGGTCCGCCACGTGCGGGTCGATATGGGCGAGCCGATCCTCGATCCGGCCCGGATTCCCGTCGAGCTACCCAGCCAGCCCGCCCCCGGCCGCATCGTTGATTTCCCCGCTGACGAGTACCTTCCGGTGGGCGCGCCGGCAAGCTGGATGGCCGATTGGGGCTGGGACTTGCGGATGACGTGCGTTTCGATGGGCAATCCGCACGTCGTCTTGTACTGCCGCCGCGTGGCGTCGGCGCCGCTGGAGTGGCTCGGGCCGCACTTCGAGCGGCTGCCGATCTTCCCCAACCGGATCAACGTCCATTTCGTGCAAGTCCAATCGCCGGGCGAAGTGACCATGCGCACTTGGGAGCGCGGCAGCGGAATCACGCTCGCCTGCGGTACCGGGGCCTGCGCCGTGTGCGTGGCCGGCGCCCTGAACGGCCGCACCGGACGCCAACTGTTGGCCCATCTGCCCGGCGGCGACCTGCAACTGGACTGGGCCGCCGACAACCACGTCTACATGACCGGCGAAGCGGTGGAAGTGTTCAGCGGGGAGTGGGAAGAGCGGACAGGATGAAGATCGAAAGTCCCATCCTGAACCAACTCGGCGGCCTGCTCGGCTCGGCCGCCGTGCGGTGGTGGATGGGCACGCTGGATTACAAGGTCGCCTATTATGACCAGACCGTCGATCCGACCTTTCCCGAGTGCCGGGGGCAGAAGATTTACATCTTCTGGCACGAGTACATCCTCTTTCCGTTGTTCCTGCGCGGGCATTGCAACCTGGCGATGCTCTTGAGCCGGCACCGGGACGCGGAAGTGCTCTCCTACGCGGCGCATCACTTGGGGTTCGAGTTCGTCCGCGGCTCGACGAACCGAGGCGGCGTGGGGGCGTTGCGACAGTTGCTGGCCCGCAGCAGCCGGATGCACCTGACGATCACCCCCGATGGCCCCCGCGGCCCGCGGCGGCGGCTGGCCCCGGGCTGCGTCTACTTGGCCTCGAAACTGGGGCTGCCGCTGGTGGCGATGGGCTTCGGCTACGACCGTCCGTGGCGGATCCGCAGCGCGTGGGACCAGTTCGCCGTCCCCCGCCCTTGGTCGCATGCACGGGCGGTAGTCAGCGGCGAACTCTTCGTCCCGCCGGACTTGGGCCGGAACGGCCTGGAGCATTTTCGCTTCAAGATCGAGAATCTCTTGAACCGCCTGACCGCCGAGGCCGAGTCCTGGGCGGCCTCCGGCTCGCGGAAGCTGGGGCAGCGGAAGCTCGGACGGCGGGCGGTGCCGCCTCGGCCGTCGATGTCCGCCCCTTGAGCCGTCGGCACGATGCGGTACAATAGTCCGCATGTCCATGAGCAAGACCTTCGAGCAAGGCAGAGAGGAAATCGGCCAGCTCTGCGCCAGTTTCGATCCGCAGGCATTTCACGCCTTGGAGGTCAAGGAGGCCGACGTCCGCCAGAGTCTCATTGACCCGTTCTTCGAGGCCCTCGGCTGGGACGTACACAACACGGAGCAGGCCGCCCTGCGGTTGCGGGAGGTGATTCCCGAGGAAAGCCTGGAGGTCGAAGGCCAACAGAAGACGCCGGACTACACCTTTCGCATGGGTCAGTCGGTGGACTTCTACGTGGAGGCGAAGAAATGCGCGGTGGACATCGGCGCCGACGCGGCGTCAGCCTTCCAGATCCGCCGCTACGGCTGGAACGCCCGCCTGGGCGTGTCGATCTTGACCAACTTCGAGCAGTTCGCCGAGTACGACTGCACGCAGCGTCCCCGTCCCGACGATAAGCCCAGCCACGCACGGATCCGCTACCTGGAATACAAGGAATATCCCGACCGTTGGCGCGAGCTGTGGGACGTCTTTTCGAGGGAAGCGGTCCACTCCGGCGCCTTCGACCGCTACGCGGCGTCGAAGCGGGCCAAGCGGGGGACTTCCGAAGTCGATAGCGAGTTCCTCAAGGAAATCGAGGGCTGGCGGGACGAACTCGCCCGCAATATCGCGCTGCGCAATCCGCAACTCCCCCACGATGACCTCAACCGGGCGGTCCAACTGATCGTCGATCGCGTGGTATTCCTGCGCATGGCGGAGGACCGGCGGCTGGAACCTTACGGGCAACTGTTGAATCTGTGCAATGCCGACGACGTCTATCCCCGCTTCATCGAGACCCTCTGCCGCGACGCCGATGAGAAGTACAACTCCGGTTTGTTCCACTTCCGAAAGGAGAAAGAGACCGACGACGAGCCGGACCGCATTACGCCAAATCTGGCCGTTGACGACAAGGTTTTCAAGCCTATCGTGCAGAGCCTGTATTTCGAGCACGGCTCGCCCTACGACTTCCGCATCATGCCCGTCGAAATCCTGGGCACCGTGTACGAGCGGTTCCTAGGCAAGGTCATCCACTTGACCGAGGGGCACCGCGCACGGGTTGAGGAAAAGCCCGAGGTGCGCAAGGCCGGTGGCGTCTACTATACGCCGGCCTATATTGTCGATTACATCGTCGAGCACACCGTGGGCCGGCAAATCCAAGGGCGAAGCCCGCTGCAACTGGCCGGCCTCCGCAACGGAAAACAGCCGCTGCGCGTCCTGGACATGGCCTGCGGCTCCGGCTCTTTCCTGTTCGGCGCTTACCAACGCCTGTTGGGCCACTGTTTCGGTTGGTACGTCGAGAACAATCCCACGAAGCACAAGAAGGCGGTTTACAGGGACGCACGCACCGGTCAGTGGCGGCTGACGATCGAAGAAAAGAAACGCATCTTGACCACGCACGTCTTCGGCGTCGACATCGACCAGCAAGCCGTGGAGGTGTCGAAGCTCTCGCTGTTGCTGAAGGTGTTGGAGGGCGAGGACGACCAGACCGTGCGCCAGCAACAGCAGAAACGCATTTTCCCGGATCGGGCATTGCCGAATCTGGCCGGCAACATCAAGTGCGGAAACTCCCTGGTCGGGCCAGACTATTTTGTCGGCAGATTGCTTCCCAGCGAGGAAATGGGGCGGGTCAACGCCTTCGACTGGAAACGGGGTTTTCCCGCCGCGATCAAAGCCGGCGGGTTCGATTGTGTGATTGGAAATCCGCCGTACGTCCGCATACAGACAATGAAGGAATGGGCACCGCTGGAGGTTGAAATCTACAAGCAGTTGTTCGACGCGAGTCGGACGGGCAACTACGACGTTTACGTCGTATTCGCCGAACAGGGATTGCGTCTGCTGAATCCCAGGGGCCGACTCGGCCTCATCTGCCCGCACAAGTTTTTCAACTCGAAATATGGAGAGCCGCTACGGGCAACCATTGCCAAAGGCAAGCATCTTTCACACGTCGTCCACTTCGGAGACCAGCAAGTCTTTGACGGGGCGACGACCTACACCTGTCTGCTCTTCCTGAACAAGTCGCCCGTGCCGGAATGCCGGTTCGTCAGGGTTGACGATTTAGCCGCGTGGCGCACGGTGGGAACGGCGGTCAAGGGCCGGGTAAGGGCCAGCCAGATCACGACCAAGCAGTGGAATTTCCCCGTTGGAAACGGGGCTGCTCTATTTGAGAAGCTATCGCGCATGCCTGTGAAGCTGGGTGATCTAGCTAACATCTACGTCGGCCTGCAAACCAGCGCCGATCCAATCTTCCTATTCAAGGATGTGCCGTCTTTGAAGGGCAAGAGCGTCTTGGTGTATTCCAAGGAACTTGAAAAGCCCGTATCCATTGAGACGGCTCTGCTGAAGCCCGTGATTCGGAGTGGAAGCATTGGCCGGTACTTCGCCCATGCCACGGCCGCGGTTCTGTTCCCCTACGACCTTGCCGACGGGAACGCCGCGCTAATTCCAGAAGAAACCTTGAAGAAGGCGTTTCCCGGGGCATGGCGTTATCTTCTCAGAAACAAACCGCTGTTGGTCAAACGCGAGCATGGAAAATTCAGGGCGACGGGCTGGCATCAACTCTACCCAAAGAACCTGGACTTGTGGGAGCAACCAAAGATTCTCGTCCCCTACATGGTCACGCGGTTGAGCGCCTATTTCGACGTGGACAACAGCTATTTTGTCAACGTGACGACGGGCGGATTCGGTGTGACCATTCCCTCACGGCACGGTGATATGCGGTATTTCACGGGCTTGCTCAATAGCCGGCTGCTCAACTGGATGATGAAGAAAGTGAGCACGGTGTTCCACGGCGGGTATTTTGCGGCCAATAAACAGTTCTTAGTGCAACTTCCAATACGAACGGTCGATGGGAAGGTCCGCACGGAAAAAGCCGCACACGACAAGATGGTTGCGCTTGTCGATTCCATGCAGACGTTGCTCAATCGCCTTGCCGCTGCGAAGTCAGATTCGCAGAGGACTGTTGTCCGGCGTCAAATAGACGCCACCGACGCGGAAATCGACCGCATGGTCTACAAGCTCTACCGGCTGACCAAGGTAGAAATCGCCATCGTCGAGGGAGCGGAGTAGCGAGGCGTGCGGTTCACACGATCCGCCGAGTTTCCATGTCCAGCCACGCGCTCTTTCCCGCGAATCCGTCCGCCCAGCGCCCATTGTCCGTCTGGGAACTGACCTCCCAGGTCAAGGACCTGTTGGAGGCGGCGTTCCCGGAGGTGTGGGTGGCGGGGGAAATCTCGAACTTCGCCCGGCCGCAGTCGGGCCACTGCTACCTGACCCTGAAGGACGACCGGGCGCAACTGCGGGCGGTGATGTGGCGGGGCGTGGCCACGCGGCTGCGGTTCGAGCCACACGACGGCCTGGAGGTCGTCTGCCGGGGGCATCTCGACCTGTACGCCGCCCGCGGCACCTACCAGTTGGTGATCGCGGACATCGTGCCGCAGGGGATGGGGGCGCTGGAATTGGCGCTCCGGCAGTTGCGGGAGAAGTTGGCCCGCGAAGGGTTGTTCGACGCCGCCCGGAAACGCCCCCTGCCGGCCTTCGTCCGCCGGATCGCCGTGGTCACCAGTCCGACCGGGGCGGCCATCCACGATTTTCTCCAGGTGCTCGGGCGGCGGTGGCGTGGGGCCGATGTGCTGGTGGTGCCCGTCCGCGTACAGGGCGACGGGGCCGCGACGGAGATCGCCGAGGCTATCGAAACCGTCAACCAGCTTACAACGCCCGTCGACTGCCTGGTCGTCACCCGCGGCGGGGGGAGCATGGAAGACCTCTGGGCATTCAACGAGGAGCCGGTGGTCCGGGCGATCGCCGCCTCGCGGATCCCGGTCGTCTCGGCCGTCGGGCACGAGATCGACGTGACGTTGGCCGACCTGGCGGCGGACGTCCGGGCGTTGACGCCCAGCGAGGCGGCGGAACTGGTCGCGCCGGCGGCGGAGGAACTGGCCGCCAACCTGCGGCAAATCGAGCGGCGGCTGGCGGCCGGGTTGCGGCGGCGGGCCGAGGCCGCCGGTTCCGGGCTCGACGCCTTGGCCCGACATGCGGTCTTCCGTCGCCCCTTCCAGCAGGTTTTCGACATGACCCGGCAGTTGGATGAACTGGGGGCGCGGGCGGCTCGGGCAATCCGGGGCGCGGCCCGCTCGGCCTGCCAGCGGATCGACACCGCCGCTGGCCGGCTGGAATCGCTCAGTCCGTTGGCGGTACTAGAGCGGGGTTATAGCCTGACGCAACGGGTGGCGGATGGCCAGGTGATTCGCGCCGCGGCTGAGCTGTCGCCCGGCCAACAGATCACCACCCGCTTCGCCCGCGGCCAGGCCACCAGCCGGGTTGAGCACGTCGAGCCGTAGTAGCACAGGCATCTCGCCTGTGTTGCCGTACCCACAGGCTGGAAGCCTGTGCTACAGCCGCCGGCGATTTTCTTGTTAGTATTGCGCTTGACGAAACGAATGAAACTGGTATGATTCAGGTGTACCCCCCGAACGGATGTTGTGACGTTGGGTAGACCTTTTCGTAGGGAGGGCTTCTCCTCATGGCGTTGAAATGCCCCAGGGGGCACTCGTACGAGCCGGATGCTTCCAGTCCGGGGAGCGGATGTCCGCAGTGCGCGGGCGACGACGCGCCGATCTCCGACGACGACGTGTTGGCCATCATGAGTTCGACACAGACGGGCGGGGGAGTCACCGCCGCCAAGGAAGACGCCGGCAAGGGACCCTCCGGCTCCGCCATCCTGCGGCGCAAGAAGATCTGCCCCGAGTGCTCTCACGAGGCGTCTTACTCTTTCGTCTACTGCCCCCGCTGCGGGGCCCCGTTGAAAATGGCCTCGGTGGAGCTGCGATCGAGCGCTACGGGGGGCCAGCGCCTCCTTGTGCGGCCGGCTGTTATTTCGTAGCATGACGGTCGTGCTCCAACAGCGGATCGGGAGAATAATATATGTCCGTATTTTGCCTGGTTGACGACAAACACGTTCCCGTCCATCGCATCCTTTGGGTCTCGGACGTGCCGCACTTTTGCGGCTCGGCCGAGTGCGAGCGCGAAGGGGAGTATGAGATCCGTTTGGAGCAGGGAGAATCGGTCTTTGGGGACCGGGAAGAGCGGGACGCCGTGCTGGCCGCCATCGAGGCCTGGCAGGGAGGCACGGCCGCGTAGTTCGAGTTTTGTGGTGCGGCCGTCCCGGCTGCATTGTGCAGGCGGGACGCCTGCACCACAATCCGAGGATGATGCTCTGATGTCGATGTTCGAAGACAGCCGCTATCGTTGGCGCGAGACGTATTTCGTGCTCTTCGATGCCGAGAAACGGCCGCCGCTGAAAAGCGTGACCAAGATGCTCGCCGCGCTGAACAAACGGTTCGAGCTCTGCAATCTTGGCGCCGACAGCCGCGGGCGGATCGACTCGCTGACGCTGATCTCGCCCGACGATTTCGCCGCCTTGGACATCTGCTACACGGGCGGGGGGGAAGTGCTGGAACAGGGGGCCTCCCTGGTCGAGGACCTGAAGAAGCTCGGCGCCGAGAGCCCCCCGCCGGTCCCCTGGGAGCAGATCAAGAAGTATGACGGCCGCTTCGACGTGCTACACTTTGAACGGGTTCCCGAGGATGCCGGCGAGGACGCGGACGAGGAGGAGTTGCTCGATCCCAGCGCGCTGCTGGTGGTGTTGGGGGCGCTGGCCCGGTTGACCGGCGGGGTGGCCATCGACCCCCAGGCGGGAACCTTTTTCGGCGATGACGAGCAGTAGGGTGCCTGAGATGATTGCCAAGGACATCAAGCGCGGCCACATCGTCAACTTCAACGGGGCGCCTTGCCTGATCGAGACGATCAACGTGCAGAGCCCCTCGGCCCGCGGCGCCGCCACCTTCTACAAGTACCGGGCGCGGAACCTGATCACCAAGCAGAAGGTGGACATCACGCTCCGCGGCGGCGAGTCGCTGGCCGAGGCCGACTTCCAGAAGCGCCCGGTCAAGTTCATGTACGCCGACCCCGCCGAAGCGCACTTCCTCGACGAAGGCAACTACGAGCAGTACGCGCTCCCCCGCGGCGATCTGGCCGACGAGTTGAACTATCTCACCGAGAACCTCGAAGGCGTGCAGGCGCTGATCTATAATGAGCAGTGCGTGGGCGTGCAGTTGCCGGTGGCGGTCGCCTTGAAGGTGGTCGAGTGCGATCCGGGCATCAAAGGGGCCTCGGCCACCGCCCGGACCAAACCCGCCACGCTGGAAACCGGCCTGGTCGTCCAGGTCCCCGAGTACCTCAGTCAAGGGGAGCGAATCAAGGTTGATACCCGCAGCGGCGAGTATCTCTCCAGAACATAAACGGTCTTAGGTCTTGGGTCTTAGGTCTTCGTGCCAAGCCCCAAGACCTAAGCCCCAAGACCCAAGACCTGTCTTCCCATGCCGCAGGCCATTGTCGATCCCGAAGAATTGAGACGCTTCGCCCTGAGCCTGAAGAAGTTCAACGGCGACGTGCAGGAGCGGATCAAGCTGTTGAGCAGCCAGATGGCCGCGCTCGAGCAGACCTGGCGCGACCAGGAGCAGAAGAAGTTCGCCGAGGAGTTCCAGCAGCAGATTCAGTCGCTGGGGCGGTTCATCGAGATCGTCGACCGGCACGTCCCTTATCTGGTGCGGAAGGCGGAAATCATTGAGGAATATTTACAGCAGAGGTGAAAAATGTGGCCGGTGGGTGGCACGCCCTGAAAGGGCGTGGCGGGCGTCAATGTTGAGTCTGGCGGCTCACCACGCCCTTTCAGGGCGTGCCACCCACATTGCTTTCCCACAACCCGGCCGGCACGCGTGTGCCGGCTACATTCACGAAACGCCATGAGCAGGTCTGCGCGGGTAAAGTCGATCGATGTCTTGCCGCTGTTGGCTGCCGGGCTGGCGAAGTTCCGCGGCGAGGCCCAGGGCGCGCTCGACGACCTTTCGATCGAGACCCGGCGCATCCTGGAATGGATTCATCACGACCGCAAGGAGTACTGGCAGCGGGAGCTGCACCGGGCGTACGAGCAATTGAACCAGGCCCGCCTCCAACTCCAGCAGGCCCGCACCGTCCGCCGCGTCGGCGACCACGAGCCGGCCTGCATCGACGAGAAGCGGGCCGTGGAGCGGGCAAAACGCCGCGTCGAGACGGCCCACGAGAAGATCGAGGCCGTCCGCCACTGGACCGGCGTGGTGGACCGGGCCGTGGACGACTTCCAACGCATCCGCACCCAATTTGCCGCCTGGTTGGAGATCGAACTGCCGCGGGGGGTCGCCGCTTTGAACCAGATGAGCGAATCCCTGGTAAGCTATATTTCTATCGAGGCCCCGGCGGACCCTCAAAAAGCCGCTAGCGGCGCGCCGGAATGTACTCCTCACGCTCCGCGTGAGGAAAACGGCGTCACGCGGAGCGTGATGAGTACAGATTTGATGAGTACAGATTCGGAGAAGGAGGGCGGGCCGTGAAGGAGTGGGACCTCAATGCCCCCGCCGGAAAGATCGAACTGGCGCTGAAGACGCTGCGGACCACCCTGGCGGCCGTCGAGAGCCAGTGGACCGACCAGGCCCGGCACCAGTTCCAAGAAACGCATTTGACCGCCGTGGAGCCGAACGTCAGGAGCATGCTCGACGCCATCAACCAGTTGGACGACGTGCTCAACACGGCTCAGCGGCAGTGCGGCTCGGAGTCAGAATGACCGAACCCCTCTCACCCGACGGACCGCGACGGCTGCTCGGGGAGCTTTGCCGGCTGGCGGCGGAGCGGGAGTCGGTCGAGGAGGAGGCCAACGCCGGACTTGCCGCCCGCAACGAGGCGGCGGAGCGGGAGTTTCAAGAGTCGCAGCGGACCTCGGCCGAACGGTACCGCACCCGCAAAGCGGCGGCCGAGGCGGAATATGCCTCCGCCCGCACAGCGGTCGAGACGAAGTTCCGCACCGAGCATGATGCCCTCCAGCAGGAATACGAATCGGTCCGCGCCGAGATTCTCGCCCGCGCAGAGGCCGACACACAGGCGACCGAGCAGGCGTTGCAGGACTCGCACTGGGAGGCGCTGGAGGCGGCCGACGCCGCCCGCGGCGGACTGAACCTGCCCATGAAGGATCTGCTCTCCGGCCTGGACGACCGCTGGCGGCAGCTCCAAGAGATTCTCCAGCAGGCGGTGGCGCTGATGCAGCGCCGCGGACACTGGGACGGCCTTCCCCCGCCCGCGCCCACCAACGCGATCCTCGACAAACATCCGGGGCGGCGGTTCTACCACGCCCTGGAGCAGGCCCAAGCCCAGTGGCGGGCGCTCGGCAAGCAGCGTCTGCCGGGCTTGTTCTTCGGGCTGCGCCCTTCTGGATGTTCTTCCTCCTCTGGATCGTGGCCGCCATTCCCTGGGCGGTCGTCCTCGGGCCGCTGGAGGACTGGCGCTGGGTGCCGTTGAGCTTCGGCTGTGCCGTCGTGGTCGCGCTGGTGGCCGGCCTATGGACCTATCGCATTGCCAAGCGGCGGTCCGTTGCGGCCTATCTGGCCCTGCGGCAGACCATGCTGGAGGCCGGACTGGGAACCCCGACGACCTTGGAGGCGGCCCATGCCGACTGCCAGCGTCTCGACGCGGCGATCATCGCCCGCCACAAGGCCCAGACGCAGAAGGCCGAGCAGGAGCACGCCGCCGCTACCGCCCGGATCCAACGCCGCCGCGAGCACGACTTGCAGCAGGCCGACGGCCGCTATCCGAAGCGGCTGGCCGAGCTGGAAGCATGGCGGGACGCGACGCTCCGGCAGATCGAGGAGAAGTATCCCCCTTTGCTCCGCGAGATGGACGAACGCTTCGCCGCGGAATCGCAGAAGACTGAGACCCGCCACGTCCATGCCCTGGAAGAGAGCCGGCAGCGGTTCCAACGGGAGTGGGGCGGCATGGCCGACCGCTGGCGTTCGGGCGTCGAGCAGTTCCGCGGCTCGGCCGACCAGTCGTACGAGGCGTGCCGGCAGGCGTTCCCCGACTGGAGCAGCCCCAAGTGGGACGGCTGGACGCCGCCGGTGGACATTCCGGCCGCGATCCCCTTGGGCTATGGGCAGGTGAAGCTGGCCGAGATCAAGGGGGGCGTGCCGGAGGACCAACGGCTGCGGCCGGCCCAGACCGAGTTCACGCTCCCCATCGCCTTGCCCTTCCCGCGTCATTCGCTCTTGTTGCTGAAGGCCGGCGGGCCGGGCCGGGCCAAGGCGGTCGAGTTGATGCAGAGCGCGATGCTGCGGCTCCTGACGCGCCATGCCCCCGGCCAAGGTCCGCTTCACGATCGTCGATCCGGTGGGGCTGGGCGAAAACTTCTCCGCCTTCATGCACCTGGCCGACTTCGACGAGCAGTTGGTGGCCAGCCGCATCTGGACCGACGCGGCCCACATCGAGCAGCGGTTGGCCGACTTGACCAAGCACATGGAGAACGTCATCCAGGTGTATCTCCGCAAGGAGTTCCGTTCGATCGAGGAGTACAACGCCTTCGCCGGGGAGATGGCGGAGCCGTACCGGGTGCTGGTGGTGGCCAATTTCCCCGCCAATTTTTCCGAGGCGGCCGTGCAGCGCTTGAAGAGCATCGTCTCCAGCGGCGCCCGCTGCGGCGTGTTCGTGATGCTCAGCGTCGACGCGAAGGCCGCTTTGCCGCGCAACTTCCAACTGCCCGACCTCGAGGCGGAGGGGCTGGTGCTGCGCTGGAACGTGGGGCAGACAGTAGGGCAGGCTTCCAGCCTGCCGTCGGAAGCCGCCGCACGGCAGGCTGGAAGCCTGTCCCTACCGGCGGGAGGCTGTTTCACCTGGGAGCATCCCGAGTACGGGCCGCTGGCGGTCAGCTTCGACCCGCCCCCGCCGGTCGAACGGTTCAAGGAGATCGTCCGCACGGTCGGCGCCGCTGCCCGCGACGTGGGCCGCGTCGAAGTCCCCTTCTCCTGCATCGCCCCCGAGGAAAAGGAGTGGTGGACCGCCGACAGCCGCGCCGGCATTGACGTCCCGCTGGGCCGCGCCGGCGCCATGAAACTCCAACACTTGGACCTCGGCGGGGGCACCTCGCAGCACGTGCTGATCTCCGGCAAGACCGGCTCCGGCAAGTCCACCTTGCTCCACGTGCTGATCACGAATCTCGCCCTGCGCTACAGCCCCGACGAAGTGGAACTCTATCTGGTCGACTTCAAGAAAGGGGTCGAGTTCAAGGCCTACGCCCGCTCGTTGCTGCCGCACGCGCGGGTGGTGGCCATCGAGAGCGAGCGGGAGTTCGGACTGAGCGTCCTCCAGCGCCTCGACGCCGAGTTGCGGACCCGCGGCGATCTGTTCCGCCGCCGCGGGCTGCAAGACCTCAAGGGCTTCCGCAACGCCGACCCGGCCGCCAAGCTCCCCCGCATTCTCCTGGTGATCGACGAGTTCCAGGAGTTGTTCGTCGAGGACGACCGGATCGCCCAGGAGTCGGCGCTGCTGTTGGACCGGCTGGTGCGGCAGGGCCGGGCGTTCGGCATCCACGTCCTGCTCGGGTCGCAGACCCTCGGCGGGGCGTACACCCTGGCCCGCAGCACCATCGGCCAGATGGCCGTTAGGATCGCCTTGCAGTGCAGCGAGTCCGACGCCCACCTGATCCTCAGCGAGGACAACACGGCCGCCCGGCTGCTGACCCGCCCCGGCGAGGCGATCTACAACGACGCCAACGGGCTGTACGAGGGCAACCATCCGTTCCAGATCGTATGGCTCCCCGACCACGAGCGGGACGACTACCTGGAGCGGGTCAGCCGGCTTGCGCGGAGGCGCCATTGCGCGGCCCCGCCGCCGATCGTTTTCGAGGGGAACGTCCTGGCCGACCTGGCCGACAACGTGGCGTTGCGTGAAATGCTGGCGCCGGTCGTAGGACAGGCTTCCAGCCTGTCCCCACCATCGCCGGGTTTTCGGGCGTGGCTCGGCTCGGCGGTGGAAATCAAGGAGCCCACCTCGGCGATGTTCCTCCGCCAGAACGCCAGCAATCTGCTCATGGTGGGCCATCGGGAGGAGGCCGCCTTGGGCGTGCTGACCGCCGCGTTGATCAGCTTGGCCGCGCAATCCTCCCCTCTCTCTTTGGGAGAGGGGCCGGGGGTGAGGGCCGTGAATAGTGGTCAGAGGTCGGAATCCGAAAATCCCAAATCTCCAAATCTCCGAGTCTCCAAATCTCTAAATCCCCTCGACCACCGCTGCGCGGCGGTGCCCGCCTTCCCCCTTCCCCCTTCGTTTTACCTTCTCGACGGCATGAGGGCCGACGCGCCGGAGTCGGGTTTCTGGGGCCGCCTGGCCGCAGTGATTCCGCACCCGGTGAAGCGCGGCGGCGTGCGGGAGGCCACCCCGCTGATCGCCGAAATCGCCGCCGAGCTGGCCGCCCGGCAGCAAGAGGCCCACGACGCCTACGCCGCCCATCTACCTGTTCGTCTACAACCTGGGCCGTTTCCGCGAACTGCGGAAGGAAGACGAGTACGGCTTCTCGTCGGGCGACGAGAAACCGGCCAGCCCGCCCAAGCAGTTCGCCGCCATTTTGCGGGAAGGTCCGCCGCTGGGCATCCACACGCTCATCTGGTGCGACACTTACAGCAACGTCACCCGCATCCTGGACCGCCACAGCCTGCAAGACTTCGAGATGCGGGTGTTGTTCCAGATGAACGGCAACGATTCGAGCTCCTTGATGGATTCGCCCGAGGCCGCCCGGCTGGGCGTTCATCGGGCAATCCTCTACGACGAAGGGCAGGGGGTGGTGGAGAAGTTCCGCCCCTACGGACTCCCTTCGCCCGAGTTCCTCGCCTGGATCAAAGAACAATTGGGCCCGCGCCAGGCGGGCGCCAGTGGGGTCAGACCGTGATTAGTGATTAGCGGGACTACGCCTTCAGTAAAGGAAAACCGTCTCCCGCTAATCACTAATCACGGTCTGACCCCAGCCGTCACTGCCGTGGCATCGGCGGCACAGGCAACTTCCGCGCCGTGTTGGTCTCCGGGCCGATCGTCGTCCGGCCCGGCGCGGCGGGTTGCTTGGCCAGTTGCTTGACGATCGCGGCCGGCACCGTGCCGCCCGCTTTCGTCAACAACTCCGCCGCAATCCGGTCCTGTGGCGCCGCCATCAGCGCCGGGAGGAACTCGTCCCTGGCGGCGCTCTGGTAGCCGTCGATCAGGTACACGAAGCCCAGCAGGAACTGCCCCTCGGGCGCCTTCGGGTTGTTATGGACGAACGTCTCCAAAGCCCGGAGTTGTTTCGTGTACGTCTCCACGTCGCCGTAGAATCCGTACACGGTGTTCCAGTCGGGGATTGGTCCCAGCGCGGCCACCGCGTGGGCTTCCATTGCGGCCCCGCGGTAGTTGCCCAGGGCAAACAACCCCATTGACAACAGCAGGTGGACGTTGGCGTCCCGCGGCTGGTCAATCGCGGCGTGACCGGCCAAACGAACGGCGTTGGCATAGTCACCGCTCTGGAACGCGGCCACCGCCTCCGTAAAGTACTCGGACGGCTCCCGGCTGGCCGCGGGCTGCGGCACCGTCGTCATGTCCGGCATCCCGCCGCTCGCGTCGGCTACTGTATAATCCGGCGCATACAACCCGTTGTCGTAGCCGTAATCTCCGTAATATCCGGCGCCGTACGGGTAGTAGCCGCCATAGTAGCCGCCGAAACCATACCACGGCCACCAGTTGTAGCCGTAGAACGGGCCGCCGAAGCCGAAGCCGTGCTCGGGGAATTCTCCGCCGCGGCCAAACTCGTTGTTCCAGAATCCGCGGTCGTAGGGACGGCTGGCGTTCAAGGCGCCATAACCGCCGATGCGGCCACCGACGCCGTAGCCGCCGAGGTGTTCACCGCCGTAACCGCCGCCGTAACCGCCGGCATAGCTGCCGCCAAAGTGGCCGCCGAAGCCGCCTCCACCGAAGCTGCCGCCGCCAAAGTGGCCGCCGCCACCGAAGCCGCCACCACCAAAGCCGCCGCCGTGGCCGCCTCCGCCGCCGCCGCCGTGGGCCAGCGCCATTGGCGAAAACAGGGCCACCACTCCCGCGCTCAACAGGCACGCCGTCGCGATCCGCAATGAATGTGTTCTGAACATCGCTTCATACCCCTTCCTGACAACCGGAAAAGACACGCCGCCGCCGGCTCGGCCCGGTTGTCCTAAGGGCCTTGCCGGAACCTCCTGTTGACGGCGCGCTCGGGAAAAGAAAAAAAGTTGTGCGCGCGAGACATTCTGACTGACTCATCTCGCGCGCTCTTCTCAATCCATAGGTATTCTACGGCCGGCCGAAGCGCAGAAACTACCCGCCAAGCGGGTTAGCCGCTTGACGGTGAAATTGGGCAACCAATTGTTTTCCAAAGCCCTAATGCTGCGGCGTCGGCGGCACCGGCAGCTTCCGCGCCGTGTTGGTCTCCGGGCCGGTCATCATCCCGCCCGGCCCGACCGGCGGCTTGGCCAGTTGCACGGCGATCTCCGGCGGTATCGTTCCGCCTTCCTTTGTCAGCAGGTCCGCCGCAATGTGGTCTTGCGGCGTCGCGGTCAGGGCCAGCAGAAACTCGTCCTTGGCTACGTCCCCATGGCCGGCGATCATGTACTGCACACCCAGCAGGAACCGCCCCTCGGCCGCCTTCGGATTGTCATGGACGAACTTCTCCAACGCCCGAAGCTGCTCCGTATACGGTCCCACGTTGCCGTAGAACCGGTACACCGTGGGCCAATCGGGCACTCCGCCCAAGGCGGCCACCGCATGGCCCTCCATCGCCGCACCGCGGTACTGGCCCATGGCGAACAACCCCAGCATCATCAGCAGGTGAACGTCGGGGTTCCGCGGGTCGTCCACCGCGGCATGTCCGGCCAGACGCAGGGCGTTGCCGTAGTTGCCCTCCTGGAACGCCGCCACGGCCTGCGTATAGAAGTTGGACGGCTCAGCGGCTGACTCGGCGGACGGCTCGACGGCCGTTTCAGGCGGGATCGCCTCCTCGACAACCGGCGCGGCCGCTCCGTAGTTGCTTACATACGGCGTCACGTCGTAGGCGTAGTCGCCGTAGTAGCCGGTGCTATACGGATACACGTAGCCGTAGTTGTAATAGCCGGGCCACCAGGCGAAGCTGTACCAGGGCCACCAGCGGCCGTAGTACCACCAGCGGTTCCAGCCGGCCCAGCCGGGATTCGCCCACGAGCGGGCCGCCCACCAGTTGTTGCGGTAGGCAACTCCCGTCCGGCCGAACGTGTTGAACCGCACGGCGTTTCCGGGCACGACGGCGCGGTAGGCCACGTGCGGGGCGACATAGGCTCGGCCGGTCGTCCAGCCGGGATGCGAGACGAACCCGCTGTTGACGTGGACGCCGCTGAAACTGCTGCCGTGCATGCCGCCGAAACTGCTATGCATGCCCATCGAGCCGCTGACGTGCCCGCCGGAAAAGCCGCCTGGGGCACCGTGGGCCGGCGCCGCCGGCGACAACAGGGCCACCACGGCCGCGCTCAACAGGCACGCCATGCCGGCCCGCCATGAAAATATCCGGTACATCGCTCATACCCCTTTACGACAACCGAGAAGAGCCCGCCGCCGCCGGCCGGAGCCCGGTTGTCCTAAGGGCCTTGCCGGAACGTCCTGTGGACGGCGCGCTCGGAAAAGGAATATATGGCAGGTGCTCGCGCGACTTCCTGATTACTCTCGCGCGCTCTTCTCAAGCCGTAAGAATTCTACGGCCGGCCGAACCGCGGGAAACACCCGTCAAGCGGGTTAGCCCGCATTTCACGCCGCCAAACACCAGCCCGACGCGCGAGCGAGGGCGTGCCGGACAGTTGGTCAGCAGACCGCGGGATTTCCAGTTCTACACTTCTCCAGCCCTCTCATGGGTGGGGACGAGTGAAGGTTCGGCACGTCTCGCCAGTTGGTCAGCAGCTTGCTGAATTTCCGCCGGCGGCGAGTTGGATGGTCGGGCGGCGGAATTTCAGACCGGTTCACACAAAGCCCTTGCGTCGAGCCAGCTCATCCGGCCGCTTGTCGATGCGATCAACCTGAGTTGGCGGGAGGAACCTTGGCCCGCCGGCCATGATGCTGTGGGCGAGAATCCGGCAGGTTTTCACGAGCATGTGCGTGATATTGAGCACCTCTTGGGCGGTGGCGCCGAGCGCGATGACACCATGATTCTCCATCAGCAGCACTTTAGGCCCCCGCCGGCAGCGGCCGAGGAAATCCATCAGGGCCCGCCGGACCATCAGCGCCAACGGCAGGCCCGGATCGGCATACGGCACGTAGGCCAGGGCCGGACCGAGGACCACGATTTGATCCGGAAACAGGCAGCCGGCGAACAAGTCGCGGCTGCGAAGACTGCTGAGCAGTCCCACGGCGGCCGAGGGATGCGTGTGTCCGACGAATTGGACGCCCTCCTGCCGGAGGCAAAGGGCGTGGAGGAACGTCTCGATCGACGGGAGCCGTTGGCCTTCCACCGTGGCCGTCTTGAGTAATTGCTTCAGCGACGCGTCATCCAGCATCGGGCCGTCCATTGCGGCAAGGATGGGCGCGAAGCGGACGCGGACGAATCCATCTCGCCCGGCCCGCCCAAGCTGGATGCCCGAGGCCTTGACCCAAAACGTGTCCGCATCCGCCCGCACGGACGTATTCCCCTCGCCGAGGATCGCCAGATCATGGGCGAGCGCGCCCAACTCGGCCGACATGCCTACCAGTTCATCCAAGAATATCGTTCATTAGAATGCTCACGTGTATCCTCGCCGGTGCAGTTCCGCCTTGAATTTGATGAACTCCTCGTCATAGGCGGCGGCGAGTTGCACGTCCGGCTCCACCTGCCGGCCGATGCGGACCAGCGACTGGGCCGCGCGGGCGAAATCGCCGAGGAAGGCCGCGGCGGCCAAGACCGCCGCCCCGACCGCACACTCCGGCTGTTCGGGGACGGCGTACGTCCTCCGCGCGGCCGAGGCCCGGACCCGCAGCCAGACGTCGGAGGCCGCGCCGCCACCGGTGGCAAAAATGATTGGCCCCACCCGTAAGCCGAGCGACTCCAGCCGCTCGATTCCCAGCCGCTCGATTTGCGCAGTCCCTTCCATGCCGGCGGCGAACCGCTCCGCCGGTGATGCGATCTCCCGTAGGCCGAAGCCTTCAGCCGTAGGCATCGCGAAGGGAAAACGCTCGCCGGTTGTCGTAAGGGGATACACGAGCCGGCGCGTCGGAAGCAGGGCGGCCGCCTGGCTGCCGAGTTGGCCCAAGTCGGCCGCGGCGAAGTGCTCCGGGATCCGAGCGCCGCCGGTGCTCGATGCTGCGCCGGGGAGAAACCCGCCCGCCGGATGGCGATGGTTATAGACGGCGCCCGCCGGATCGATGAGCGGTTCGGCCGCCACGGCCTTGAAGACCAGCGTTGTGCCCAATGTCACGTTGAGGTCGCCCACGGCCGCCG
Source organism: uncultured Planctomycetaceae bacterium (assembly GCA_963754135.1). GTDB lineage: Bacteria > Planctomycetota > Planctomycetia > Pirellulales > Thermoguttaceae > JAJFUI01. The sequence continues at coordinate 395,213 of CAVWEY010000004.1, read as the reverse complement.
CCCCCGAGGCCAGGCAGCCGGCAGTCCCGTCGGTGCAGCCGGCCACGACGGGGGTCCCGGCGGGCAGGCCCGTCATCGCTGCGGCGGCCGGCGTGACTTCGCCAACCGGCGTGCCGGGAAGAACCACCTGAGGAAAGATGCCGCGGGGAAGCCCCAGGTCGCGGAAAATCGGTTCCGGCCAGGCGAGCGTCTCAGGATGCGCCCCGGTCTTCAGAGCCGTGGAGATGTCGGTCACGTCGTACCGCCCACAGAGCATGCCGACGATCCAATCTGTCTGGTGGATGATGCGCCGGCACCGGCCAAAGAGCTGCGGTTGCGTGGCGGCCAAGTGCAGGATTTTGGGCAGCGCGAAGGCGGCGGCGATCTCAATGCCGTACGGCCCGAGCGCGCCCGCAGCGCCTCGGCGGCCCGCGGCGCCTGCGCCGTCGCCCGCAGGTCGTTGTACATGATTGCCGGCCCCAGCGGGCGGTTCTGCGCGTCGGCGAGCAGGAAGGTGCCGGAAGTCGCATCGACCCCGACGCCGATGATCTTGCTCCCGGCCGGCAGCGCCGCGGTAGTGCTTTGCAGCGCCGTTTGGGCGGCCGTGGTCCACGCCCGAGGGTCTTGCTCCGCCAGGACCCCTTCACTGCGTTGGCTGTGAGCGGGAAAATCGGCCCGGCCGGTGGCGACGACCCGCCCCGTCAAGTCGATCGCCAGGGCGCGGACCCCTCGGGTGCCGGCGTCGAGACCAACGGCCAAGAGCTGCTCGTCGTCCACAATTCCCACCTTCGCGACATCCGTTTGCCGTGACCGTCGTTATCGTAACGGCCCGGCAACAGCTACTCATTCCGGCTTCACTTGGAAGTCCTCGCCGGCGAGATCGAAGCCTTGCGGTTCGGCCGGTTTTGCCGGCGTCGGACCGGCATGTACGCCGCCGGAAGCGGCCGCCTGCTGGCCCGCCGCCGGCGCTTGCCCAAGACTCGGACGCTTCATGAATGCCGTCCAAGACATGATTCCCTTGACGTCTTTGTAGTAGAGCACCTCGACCAGGTCCCAACCCTCCTGGCCGAGCTTGTTGAGCATGGTCAAGAGGGCGGTCTCGGTCTTGCGGGTCTCGAAGCAGTAGTCCCAGCGTTGCTGGGCCTGGACAACGACGGTTTTCATGGGAGGAACCTCCGGAAAAGGGGTGCCCTGATTCTCGCGGAACGGCCGCCCTCCGTCAACTATTGCGGCGGCACTTTCCCAAAAGCGAAACCTCAGCTATACTGGAGAATCCTTGCTTCGGGGCCGTAGCTCAGTTGGGAGAGCGCCTGGTTTGCAACCAGGAGGTTGCCGGTTCGATCCCGGTCGGCTCCACTCCCCGCAACCCGTTGACAGCCGTTGTCAGCGTCCCGGAAACCTGCCCGCAACGCTGTCAGGCCTGAATCTGTTCATCAGGCGGAATGCGAAGGGCGAGAACGCCCGTCCGTTTCCCGCAGCGGTCTCATCTGTCCTATAAACGGCCCCCCGTCTTGAGCATTTCGGGTGGTGGCCGGGGGGCAGGATTTGCGGCGGCTCCCCCCGCTTGGTAAACTGGATACTATGGCGGTCACGACCTCCGAGGAATTCTTTGCGATCCTCCAGAAGAGCAAGCTGCTGACCCCGTCGCAGTTGGCCCAGGCCCGCGAATCCGCGCGAGGGGGAGGCCCCGACGGCCATTGCCAAAGCGCTTGCCCGGCGGGAACTCATCACCCGTTGGCAGGCGGGCCAATTGCTGGCGGGCCGAAGTTCTTTCTATCTCGGCAAATATCGCCTCATCGAGCTGCTGGGCCGGGGCGGAATGGGGAGCGTCTTTCTCGGCCAACACGTGACGATGAACCGCCGCGTGGCGCTGAAGATCATCTCCCGTCAGGGCCGCAAGGACCGGGCCTCGCTCGACCGGTTCCTGGCCGAGGCCCGCGCCATCGCCGCCCTCGACCATCCGAACATCGTCCAGGCGTACAGCGTCGACAACGAGGGGGACCGCTATTACATGGTGATGGAGTACGTCGAGGGGCTGGACCTGCAACGGCTGGTGGAGGAGGACGGCCCGCTGGAATGCCGGCTGGCCGCGGACTATGTCCGCCAGGCGGCCGAGGGCCTCGATCACGCCCACCGGCGGAACATGATCCACTGCGACATCAAGCCCTCGAACCTGCTGGTCAACGTGCAAGGGGTGGTCAAAATCCTGGACATGGGCCTGGCCCGCCTCACCCACGGCGAGGAGCCGGAGGCGGCCGGCTCGGGGGAGCGGGTGCTTGGCTCGGTCGACTACCTCGCCCCCGAGCAGGCGATCGAGGGGCCGGACTTGGATTGCCGGGCGGACGTTTACTCCTTGGGATGTACGTTCTACTTCCTGCTGACGGGCCATCCCCCGTTTCCGCAAGGGACACTGGCAGAGCGGATCCTCAAGCACCAGACGCAAGAGCCGGCGGCTATTCGCGCCGAACGGCCGGGCGTGCCCCCCGACCTGGCCGCCATCTGTGCCAAGATGATGGCCAAGCGGGCCGACGACCGCTATCAGTCGGCGGCCGAAGTGGGCCGCGTGCTGGCTGAATGGCGCACTGCGGCGTCAGCGCTGAAACGGGCCGTCCCGCTCGTCAGGGCACGGCCGCTGGAGGAGTCGCCCAGCGAGGGCCTTCCCAAGATCAGAACCGACGATGCGCCGCGCCGCCCGGCGCCGGGCAAGAAGGATAGCGGCATTCTCACCGGAAAGCCGCTCGATGCTGCGCCGGCAACCGGCCCAATCGCGCCGGAGAGGGGATCGTTCGGGCGAATCTCGGCGAAGCTGTTCGCCACGCCGCTTCATACCCTTGGCATCGCGTCGGCAGCGCTGCTGGTTCTCTTGGGGATCGTGGCGGTGATGGTGGTGGCAAATCGTCGGCAGAGGGATGGAAACGAGGTCGCGGCGCCGGACAACGGGACCCTGACGGCGGCCAGCCGGACGCCCTCCGGAGAACGCGGTCCAGCCGGAGCCGTCCCGGCCGATGTTGCCCCCTGCGCCACTGGCCGCCGACCACCGCGTCGCGGCGGTGCCCGCGGCCAGCCCTCCCCGGACAGAATCTCGCCAGCCGGAAGTTTCCAAGCCGGCGATGCCGGAACCCAAGCCGACGCCGACGCCAACGCCAAAGTCTTCCACCGGGCCGGCGCCCGCCAAGCCGGGACCTTCGCAACCGCCGCCCAAGCAACCGCCCTCGAAACCGGGCAAGCCGGCGGTCCCGCCGCAACCGAAAGTGCCGCCAAAGGTCGAACCGCTCAGCGAGTTTGCCGACGCGGTTGACTTGCCGCCTTTGCCCGAGCAAGGAGAGGCTCCGCCCGCCGCGGACAAGCTCGCGCTGGGCAAGGTCCGCCTCGCGCCGGACGCCAAGTTGGGCATCGCGCTGCTGGGAGGCACGGACGTCCCTCGCGGCGGCTGCAAGTTCGTCGTCGAGCCGGACGCCGCCGATCCGTCGGGGGCGGCCTGGCTGATCCGCGGGCTCTCCGAGGCCAAGGCCGATGCCTCCCCCGCCCGGCACGACGTGGCCCGGCTGTGGCTCGATGGCCAGACGCTTTCCTTCGCTTGGCTCTCCGGCGCCGCCGGGGCCTCTCCCGGCTACCTGCGGAACTGCGGGCTGCTGGTGTCGGCGGGCACCGCGCAGCACTTTCTATCGCTCTGCCGGCCGCAGCCCCAGTCGCCGATTCTCCTGGACACGGACCGGCCCGTCGCCCGGACGAACTTCAAGCGGCTCGACTTGCCCGAGCCCGCCGCGCTGCGGCTGCAAATCACCCGCTTCAGCGACGCGCTGCCCAACTCGGCCATGCCCGTCAACACCGTAGGAGCGGCAGACCGGGCGGGCAAGAACAAGATCGACGTCAGCTTCGGCGACCCCAAGTTGCCGAAAGTATTACTCCGCGTCCGATTCGAGCCGAAAGCCCATTCGGTGCAGATCGAGCTTTCGCTGTTGTGCCAGTTGCCGGGCCAGTCGCAGCTCAGGCCCTTGCGCATCAAGGAGATCGAGCGGCTGACGGCGCAAACGGAGGCCGCCCTGGCTCAAGCCAATGCGGCCTGGATAGCTCTCTCGCCGAACCCGAGGGACCCCCGGCGGCCGGTAGCGGAAGAGGAACTGAAGCAACTCACCGCCAAGAAGAGCCAACTCGACGCCCTCAGCCGGTTCTGCGACGCGGCCGGCCAGAACGGGAGAATCTACTTCCGCGTCTTCGCCCAGTACGGCAACCGGCAAGTCACCCTGCTCAGCGCGCCGCCGCGGCCCTAGTAACTGGCGGTCACCGCGACGTTTCCCGTCAATCCCCTCAGCTCGATCAATTCCCGGTCGTTGTTGAACTGGTTCCACGGCTTGCCATTGACCGTCGCGCTCTTTATTGGCGCCCCGGTGGGATGGCGGAGCCGGAGCAGCACGGCCTTAGGCGGGCTCCGCGACGGCATGGCGACCGTTGCCGTGATTTTGCCGTGGTCCGCGTCGGAAAGGATTTCGTACGAAACGGCGCCGAACTGGGTGGGGGCGCGGCGGACGGCGATCTTCTTGCCCGCGGCCAGCCACGCCCGCGGCGTGGCCTTGGCCAACCACAGCGTCTCCTCGTCTTCCATGACCAGCATGTTCCGCACGCGCTCGAGGAAGGCAGCCTCTTCGAAGGTCTTGTCGGCGGCGCCCGCATTGAACGGGCCTTCCCAGAAGGTGTAACCGGTCGCCGGGTCGATTTCCGCCGCATATCCGTTCAGCAGCGACCGGAGATAGCCGGCAACGTCGTCGCAGAGCAACTGGACCGTCGAGATGGACTTCATGACCGTTTTGCGGCCCGAAACCGGTCTGACCGAACCAATGCTCGGGCGTAAATTCTTTGCGTTGCGGGCGGGCAGTCAGGAAGATCTTCGTGAACGTCCAGCATCTCCTGGACGATCGGCTCGTCCGCGCCGATGACGTTTGGGACCATCCTCAAGCCGTTGGCCGTGCATTCGATCCCCCATCCGTCCCCTCCCACGTCCAAAGCGGTCCCGATGCCGCGCTGGTAAGGTTGCCAAGAGATGTACCGCCGGTAGGTTCCATCCGCAACCTTGACCACGGGGGTCATCGCCGCCGAGCGATCGAGGGCCTTCCGCAAATCCGCGCGGAAAGCGTCGGCCTCCGGCTGAAGGTCCCTGTAGCGGCCGGGAAATTCCGCGCTCAGGACCCGCACCGCGGAGGCCAACCCGGCATACCAATGGGCGTTGAGGTAGTACGTCAGCCGAAAGGCGCCGTCGTCGCCCGTGTTGCCCGGCGGAATCATTCCGTAGCACCAGGCGTTGGGACTGACGGTCTTCATCCACTCCCGGCGGACCCGGCCGATCGCGCGGCAGGCCTCGGCCAGGCGCGGCGCCACCTTGTCCAACCAGGCGCGGTCGGCCGTTAGCCGATAGTGGAAGGCTGCCGTCTCTAGGATGGCCCCGTGGCCGCCGCCGTGCTTCTGGTCGTAGCCGGGCGAATGCCGGTTGGGGCCGTTAAAGGGGACCGTCAGGGCGCCGTCGCCCATCGCTTCGGCATACCAGACAAACGGCCGCGCCGGCTTGCTCAACAGCCAGTAGTTCAGCCCGCCCTGGGCGACGTCATGCACTCCGAGAAGGTCCAGGGTCCGGATGATTTGATAGGTCTCGGCGCCGATTGCGGTGGTCCCCTCGTTGCCGTCGCCGCCGGGCGGGCCGCCCTTGCTGGCCGGCCAGATGCTCAGGCAATAGCTTCCGTCGGCGGTTTGCACGGCGTGACGCCGCAGGTGCCAAGCACCAGCCGCCATTGCTGGTTGAGCACGGGGTCTGGAACGTCGATTTTCATTGGCGGCTCGTAGGGCGGGACGGGAAAGGCGGGCAGCCGGCTGATGCCGCGGATGGCGCTCAACGCGGCGACGACGTCCTGCTCGGCATGCTCGCGGACGCGCTGCCGCACGGTCTTGCCCCCTTGGGCGGCCAGTTGCTCCCGGAACTGGCTGACGGTCAACCCGCTGTCGGCCCGAGAGATGAAGACGCCCAGGCTGGGAAGCAGGATCGGTCCCTGCTCCAGATCCCGGACGGCAAAGGAGAAATCGCCTGCGCTCGTCCAAAGCGTGACCACAGTGCGGCTATTGGCCGGACCGGTCACCGGGAAGACTTCCAGCCGGATGCCTCGTTGTTTGGCCGCGGCGGGCCGCTCCCGCCAGCAGCACGGCCCCAGAATCTCCAGGCCGGCTCCGCCGTGGAGCGGTTCGATCTTGCCGAGGATGCCGTTGTAGGCCTCTGCCCGGCCGGCGTGCGCCGCGCCGCCCTGTCCGTCCTTGATTTCCCACTCGACGTTCACGCCAACGGGTTTCGCCCAGTGTGAGGTTCCGTATGCCCGCACGGCCGGGAGGGCCAACTTCCGGTCCCCGCGGCGGCAAACCACGTAGAGTTTCGTCAACGCCAGGTGCCCGGCCGGCGAGACGAAGCGGAAGAGGCTGCGCGCCTGAGGAGTGCGGACGACGCCCCCGTCGCTCTTGAACTTCAGAGGCGTCGCGTCCATGCTCCACGGCGCACAGTCCGCCCACATGGAGTACACGGGCCGGCAACAGACTTCCAGTTCCCCGGCCCCGGGTACAATGCCGCCGTCCTTGGGAAACTCGACCTCGACGCGGTTGACGTCCCGGGCCTCCTCCCACACACAGCCCCAGAGCACGTCGCGCCGTGGCAACAGATCGGGTGTGTCCACGAAGTCCCAGACCATCGAACCGTTGACGACCTTCACCGTCATGTGCTTCTTCGGCCAGAGCCAGTCGGTCTCCGAGGGATTCGCAGCGGAGCCTTTCTGATAGCAGTAGGCCCAGGGGCAGTAGTCGACCGGGGCGCCCGCCGCCGGCAACTGGCCGGCTGCCATCGCGGCGCCCGCGGCCAGCAGCAGTGACGTAATCATAGGTTTTCGTCCTTGGCAAGTTGGGAAGTTGTTCTTGAACACTCGCGTTAGAACTGCTTCCCGTCGATCGTCAGGCCGTCCTGACGGTTGCCCAGCCGGCGGTGGGTCTCCGGGTCGATCTCGTAGCTGATCATTCTGACCGAACCGTGCGCACATCGACATGTTCAACCCGACCGCGTGGGCACTGCCGAACGCATAGCCGCTCGAACTGCCGTTGCCGGGCTGGTCCTGCAACGGGTTGTAAGGGACGCTGTAAATCCCGCCCACCTGGCGTTCGATGTCGTCCTGTTGGCCGGTCATGTCGGTCCAATCGTCCCCGCCGTCGGCGCTGGTCTCGTAGGCGTCGGGGTTCATGTACTTCTCTCCGAGCAGGTACGTCATGGACGTCCCGTCGGTGATCTCCGTCATCTTCACCTCGCTGCGGATGTAGGAGACGCCGGTATAGCCGGTCGGCCAGCAATTGCTGGCGTTGCCGCCGACGCACATCGGGAATGTGGCGGCCTGCGTGAAGTTGGTGGGCATTTGATCCGGGTTCACGACCACCCAATTCGCGTCGCCCAAATTGGCCGCGTAATCGGTCTTCGCGCATAAGGCCGGCGGCACGCCGTTGGCATAGTAGCAACCGCTGACGCTGGGGTTGGGATAGAGCTTCGTGGTCCGCCGGGTGGGGCAGTTCAGCATGGCGATGGGCGTGCTCATCCGCACCGTCTGCAACTGCGTCTTGTTCGCGTCTCCGCTCCCCAGATCGTGCAGCGTCCCCTGCTCGATATAGGGGAGGACGGAGAATATCCAGCCGCCGGGCTGCGACTTGCCGAAGCCGCAGTCCGGGTCGCCGATCCAATAGTGTCCCCAGCCGCCGGTGGGCAGGAAGCGGTTGATCTGCTCGTGGTTGAGGCAGCCCAGACTGAGTTGCTTGAGGTTGTTGCTGCACTGCATCATCCGCGCCGCCTCCCGCGCCGCTTGAACCGCCGGCAACAACAGCGCGATCAAAATCCCGATGATCGTAATCACCACAAGAAGCTCAACCAACGTGAACCCCAATTTGGCATTTGGGATTTCGGATTTTCCGGTTTGAGAACGGCTCGTAGCAACGTGTTCTTCCATAGGTCACCGTGTCAATCCATCTTGATGAGGACGGAACGAGTGCGGCGGACTGGTCGCCCTCTTGGCCAAGAGGTTGATCCAGTCCGCCTGCGCCCGCAGTCTAATCCCAAATCGTATATCAACAAACCCCAAATTACCGGCTTTTCCGCCAGGCATAGCAGAGCAGTCCGGCCAGGCCCGCGGCCAGCAGGGCAAGCACGCCGGGCTCGGGAGTCGGCGTGGACGTCAGCCGCACGTTGTCCGTCCCGTAGTAGTAGTTGTCGTTGTGGGTAGCCGTAGCCACGCCAAACTCGATTCCGATCTGCTTGTTGCACCACAGATCGCCGACGAGCACTGCGGGAATGCTAACCGATACATCCGTCAGGCTCGCATAGTTCAGGGCCGACCAGGCAATCGTGTTGCCGGCAATGATGTGTTGCGTCTGCTGCGCAGTCCGTCCAATAAAGCCAGACTCCCACGGTGTCAGTACCGGGAGGGGGACTGGCAGCATAAAGTTGCGCAAAGCCTACGGTTAGTGTATACGACGTGCCTGCTTGGAAGAGAACCGGCTGTGAACCCACCGTCGTTACATTCTGGGAAAACTCGTAAAGCGACTTGCTGGCCCAATTGGCGCAAAACCAAAGGTATTGATTGCCGACCACGTTCGTGTACAACGGACCGGCATAGCCATTCTGCCGAAGGCCAGCACCGCTGAGGTCCCCACCCCCGGGCGCGTTCGTGACCGTCCAGTCGTCAATGCTCTGAATGGATGCCTGGGTCAAGGTGCTAGTGACGGGTGACTCGAACGAATAGTTTGGCACGGTGATGGAAATGGGAGTGGCGATGGCAAAGCTGCAAGCCGCCAGGACCAGGGACGCCGCAAACAGTGCTACGTAAGTTTTCCGCAACATGATCTGAGTCTCCAAAAACAAAGGGTTACGTTGAAAAAACCGCACTACTCGTGAAACAAAGCTACGTAGAAGACGTTCATACACGCAAGCCCGGGCGATCTGCCCTTCGCCCGGCTCATGGATCATTCATGGGGTGGTCTCCTTTTTCTTGTCCGCCGCGGCGGCTGGTGGTCTTTCGGCCGCACTCTGTGACTGCCTCAACGTCATTTGCAGCACCGGATCGCCGAACATGATCCAGTCGGTGTTGATGCCGTTGCCACCGTCGGTAGAGGCCAGGGTCAGGAAATGGTCGCTCTCGTCCAGCGGCACGGCGACGGGAATCTTGCCGTTGACGCGGTTGATCTGCCAGCGTTGGAAACGCGCCTGGCCGTCGACCAGCACCCACACGTCGGCGCAGACGTAGGTGCCCTCCTCAGAGGCCGTCTCTGAATTGCCGGCCGTGGCGGAGAATTGCGCCAGTCGGTAGCGCGGGTTCGCCCGCCGGATGGCGTCCAGGTTGAACGTGATTGCCTTGTTGGCGTGGAGGAAGAGCAGGCTGTGGCCGGGTGAGGCGTAATCCACGCCGCCCAACTCGCTCTGTCGGGGATACAAATTGCCGTTGGGAAACGTGCCCGCCCAAACCGGGCCAGCCGTCAGATTGGACGTCGGGTCGAAGCCGGCGAAGGTATGGCCGGCGGAGTCGGTCTGCACCGGCCCACGGCTGCCGTCGGGAATGAAAACGCCGTCCACCAGCGGCCGGCCCGTCACGCGATGATACCGCCAATCGCCCGGCGTAAACTCCTCGCGGTCCTTGACGTCATCCCAGGTGACCGGCCGGCCGTTGGTGACGTCGATGCCGCGGTCGCGGCGGCCGGAAAATCCGTCGCCACCGGCCACCACGTCGACCAGATCAAGCAGCGTTGGCGGCTCGGTCAGTTGGCGGGCGAAGCGGTGCGGATCGCCCGCCACGCCCTGCACGAAGCGCGGGCCGCCCGCGTCCTTGCTCCGCTCCACGCAAACCGACTCGTTCTCGCGCAGCATCACGTCGCGCCGCTGCGAGTGACGATCGCGGTCCCCGGCCAATCGCACGGTCACGGTGCCGCGAAAGACGTGCGAACTGGTGGCGCCCGACTTGTCGACTTCCACGCCGAACTCCGTGCCCAGGTCGGTGACGATGGCGGTGGGAGTGCGGACGACGAATTTGGAGATTTGGGATTTGGGATTTGGGATTTCTGACTGCTGATCGCTGAGAGCTGAAAGCTTTTCGATTCTTGCGGTCAGCTTGCCCAAGGAGAGAAAGCCGCTGGCGGGGGAATCGACTTCGTAGGTACACGGTCCTTGGAGGATGACTTTGGCTCCGGTCTGGTAGGTGATTTCCATCAGGCCGGAGTTGAGGGCGTACGTTCGCCCCAAGGGGACGGCCGCCGCGCCGCTGGGAGGAGCGGCGTTGGGATCGGCCCAGCGGCAGTCGGCCAGGCCCGTAATCTCGCCGACGGACTCCATCGGTTCCTCGCGTTCGACGGCGGGCGTCGCCGAGGCGGTCGGAGCCTTGGCAAGCTCGTCCTGCTGGGACACCTTCCACGCCCACAGGACTAGCAACATCACACCGGTAATCACCGTGGCGGCTGCGTAGGAGACCAGCCAGCCGCCCAAGGGGGAGTGGATAGTGAATAGTGGATAGTGCGTAGTGGAAGTTGTGTCAATGATGATGGGAGGAATGAGCGGCTCGGGACTTGGGGAGCCAAGTTCGAGCTGGTGCGGCAGTTGAACTGCCGCACCAACGTGTGCCGCACCAAGGTCTGCCGCGCCAACAGCGTCCCCCATCCGCAGCAGCGGCGGGGCGATCTCCCAGCGGAGCATGGCGTCGAGCGTCATGTACTTGCGGTAGAGCAGCCGCACGGCCGGATCGTCGCGGAGCGCCCGATTCAACCGCTCCTCTTCGGACGGCTGGAGTTCATCCTCCAGCAGCTTGGCGAAGAGCCGGTCCAGGTCGGCGGGTGTGCGGGAATCGTCCATCTCGATGCTTATGGTGGGACTTCGCTGCTCGTCCCACCCTACTCCTTTTCCTTCCCGGCTTGGTCGTGTTCGTCGATGCACTTCAAGAGCGACATGCGGATGCGGTGTGTGGCCTGGGCGACGGCGCCGGGCGAACGGCCCAGCCGGGCGGCGATTTCCCGCGGGCGGAGATCGTCGGCATACTGCATCTGGAGCAACTCGCGATCCGGTTGGCTCAGCCGCTCCATGCACGCGCGGAGCATTTGCAGCAGGGCGTCCATCCGGCCGGCCGCGGCGCCGGCTTCCTGAGAAAGCTGCTCCAAGAGCGAGTCGTCGAAGCGGAGGCGGTCGCGGGCCTTGCGTTTGCAGCAGGTGAGCACTTCGTAGTAGGCGATCCGCCCCGCCCAGGCGGCGAAATCGCTCCCCTCAAGGAACTCCTCGCGCTTGCTCCACATCACCAAATTCGTGGCTTGCAGCACGTCGTCGGCATCCGTCCGGTTGGGCAACAACTGGAGAATGTAGGCGTACAGGCCGCGCTGGGCGTCGGCCAGCCGCTTGATGAACCACGCGCTCTGGTCAGGGATCGATTCCACCGGTAGAGTATCCCGAAAAGCCACGCCGGCGCTACGCGCCGTGGCAAAGAGTCCCCGCGCACCCCCTCAATGCGCACTCTCTATTGTAATTACGGCGCAGGACGGCGGATTATTAGGCTGCGTGTCACAGCCTGATTGGTGGGGTTGCAGACCCCCGACAGAGAACGGGGCGGACACCCGGTGGAATGCTGCAAGCGAGGCCGGGACGACGTAGGACGAGTTTTCCAACTCGTCCCGAGAAATGGACGAGTTGGAAAACCCGTCCTACGTGCCGTACATACCGAAGCAGGCGTGCCGGACTGCTAGCCGGCGGGTTGGCTCGCCTCGTAGACCAGGCTCTCCAAGAACCGCTTGGCCACCACGTACTGCTGAGGCGGCAGGCTGGCCACCCGGTCCCTCAGCCCGGTGAGCATCTCATCGGCCACCTGGTGGACAACCAGATAGTCCTCGGCGCCCATCACGCCGTGATAGGCGCGGTCGGCGAAGGCCTTTTCCAGTCTCGCCCGCTGCGCCGCGAAGTCGGCTAGGCCGAGCAGGATCGGCCAGCGGATCTCACCGGTGACGGCGTCCAGTTCTTGATTGCCCAGCGGCTTGGGTTTGGCCGCTTGCGCATAGCGGGCCCAGTTCTCGGGGTTGCCGCGCTGGCGCTTGAGCTCCGCCTCCCGGTTTTGCCGGTTGACGTCGCGCATCTCGAAATAGGTCTGCGTCCACAGCTTGTCGTTGGAGATTTCGCTGCGGCGGGCCTCACTCAAATTGACCACCGCCGCCGAGGTGGCCAGATTGTACTGGCCGAAGGCGTTGATCATGTCGCCCAGCCCGCGGCCGAATCCTTCCAAGGCCGTCGACGACCCCCAATATCCGTAAGGATAACCGCCATAATTCGCAGGCGGGACACTCGGCGGATACATGGGAGTACCGACCGGCTGATAGGTCTGAGCTTGGCCGAGCGAGGCGATGCCCCATAGCACGGCCACAACGATGGATGCTGTGATTCTCATGGCTTTCCTCCTTCACTTTCCGAGACGAGTCTTACCTCAGCGAACGGATTAGCTCCTCTGGTGGAGACCTCCGCTCCCTTGCCCAGTTCCCTGAAATTCCAATTGCCCTTGTTAGCCATCGGAATCATATACGGCCGGCGCCGCGGGTCAAACTCCCGCACCAATTTTGCGACGGGGGGCGACCGTCCAGCATTAACTCGGCCAGGTCCGCTCGATGAACGTGGTATCGACGCGGGCCTCGTGAAAAGCGGTGTGGTCGAGGATCTTCTGGTGCAAGGGGATGGTGGTCTTCACCCCTTCGATGTGCAGCTCGCTCAAGGCCCGCTTCATCGAGGCGATGGCCTCCCGGCGGCTGGGCTGGTGGACAATCAGCTTGCCGATCATCGAATCGTAATAGGGAGAGACGACGTAGCCTTCGTGGACGTGGGAATCGAAGCGGACGCCGAACCCGCCGGGGACGCGGAAGCGGGTGATGGTGCCCGGCGTGGGGCGGAAGTTCTTCTCCGGGTCTTCGGCGTTGATGCGACATTCGATGGCCGCCCCCTGCTGGCGGACGTCTTCCTGCCGGAAAGGAAGCGGCTCGCCCGCCGCCACGCGGATCTGCGCCTTGATCAGGTCGATGCCCGTGACCATCTCCGTGACCGGGTGCTCGACCTGGATGCGGGCGTTCAGCTCGATGAAGTAAAAGCTGCCGGCGGGATCGACGATGAACTCGACCGTGCCGGCGTTGGTGTACTTGGCGGCGCGGACCAGCCGGACGGCCGCCTCGCAGATGGCCGTGCGGGTCTGGGGATCGAGCCGCGGGGCGGGACTCTCCTCGACCAGCTTCTGGTGCCGCCGCTGCATCGAGCAATCCCGCTCGAAGAGGTGGACCACGTTGCCGTGGTTGTCGGCGATCACCTGGACCTCGACGTGGCGGGGATGTTCGATGTACTTTTCGAGGTAGATTTCGGAGTTGCCGAAGGCGGCCTCGGCCTCGGCCTGGGCCTGCTGGATGGCGGCCTTCAGGGCCAGATCGTTCAGGGCCACGCGCATGCCGCGGCCGCCGCCGCCGGCTGCCGCCTTGATCAACACTGGAAAGCCGAGTTGGTGGGCCAGCGCGACCGCCTGGGCCTCGCTCTCGATCAGTCCCTCGCTGCCGGGCACGGTGGGAACGTTGATTTCTTTTGCCAGGCGGCGGGCGGCGTTCTTGTCGCCCACCAGGGCCATCGCCTCGTGCGTGGGCCCGATGAACTCGATCTCGCAACTGCGACAGATTTCGGCGAAATGGGCGTTCTCCGCCAAGAAGCCGTAGCCCGGATGAATCGCCTGCACGTTGCCGATCTCGGCGGCGCTAATCACCCGGTCGATCTTCAGGTAGCTGTCGGCGGCCTTGGGCGGGCCGACGCAATAGGCTTCCGTGGCCAGGTCCAGGTAGGCGGCGCCCCGGTCGGCCTCGCTGAAGACGGCCACCGTCTCGACGCCCAACTCGCGGCAGGCGCGGAGGACGCGCAAGGCGATCTCGCCGCGGTTGGCAATCAGGATTCGTTTGAACACGGTATTCAGGGTTCAGGGTTCAGAGTTCAGGATTCAGGCGGTGCGGTCGGAGCCCTGAACCCTGAACCCTCATTCCCCCGTCTCCACCTTAAACAGGGGCTGACCATACTCGACCGGCGCGCCGTTCTCGACCAAGACCGCGATGATCCGTCCGGCAACTTCAGCCGGGATTTGATTGAAGACCTTCATGGCCTCGACGATGCAGACGGTGGTCTCCGGTCCGACGTGATCGCCGACCTTGACGTAGGGGGGCGACTCGGGATCGGCGGCGGCGTAGAACGTGCCCACCATCGGACTGCGCACGAGCAGCACGCCCTTGGGCTTGCCGGCGGCCTCCTCCGGCGCAGCCGATTCGGGGGCCGGGCGGCCCGAAGGGTGCGGGACGACCGACGACAACGCCGGGCCGGCCGCCGGCGCGGCCATCACCATCGGCGGCGCCGCGCACGCCCGGCGAAGCTGAATCCGCACGTCGCCTTGCTGGAGATCGATCTCACTGAGATCGTACTCCTTCATCATCTCTACCAGGCGGCGGATCTTGCGGACGTCGAAGATGTCCTGATTAGACACAGACGGTGCGTTCATACCACCATTTCCTCCAACTGCTTGGGGGCGTGGGTAAGGATTTCGTGGCCGGAGCGGGTCACCAACACGTCGTCCTCGATGCGGACCCCTCCCCAGCCCGGCAGGTAGATGCCCGGCTCGACCGTCACCACCATGCCCGGCTTCAGTACCGTCTGGCTCTTCTTGGCCAGGCGAGGCGCCTCGTGGACCAGGATTCCCAGTCCGTGGCCCAATCCGTGGCGGAAACGGCGGCCGAAGCCGGCCTTGGCGATATGGGCGCGGGCGACGTTGTCGACGTCGTGGGCCAACACGCCCGGCCGGACGGCGGCAATCGCCCGCCTCTGGGCCTCCAACACAACCCGATAAACCCGCTCCAGTTTGGGCGAGATTCTACCGGTAACGAGCACTCGCGTCAAGTCGCTGTTGTATAGCCCCTCGTTGGCCCCCCAATCGACCAGCACGAAGTCGTCGTCGCCGATCCGCTTCCGGCCGGGCGTGGCATGGGGCAAGGCCGCCCGCGGACCGACCGCCACGATGCTGGGAAAGGCCGCATTCTTCGCCCCGAACAGCCGGAACTGGTGCTCCAATTCGTCGGCCGCTTCCTTCTCGGTCATCTCCGGCCGCATGGTGGACCGCAGCACGCCGAACGCCTTCTCCGCCTGCCAAATCGCCGTGCGGAGCCGGGCGATCTCGTACTTGTCCTTGATCTGCCGCAGTTTCTCGACCAGGCCGCTGGTGGCGATGATTTCCAGCTTAGGCAGCTTCTTGGCGATCTGGTCGCGGAAGCCGACGGTCATCGAGTCCCCCTCGACGCCGAGCCGGGCGATCCGCGCCGCCCGCACTGCCCGGACCACCCCTTGGAGCATCGTCACCCCCGGCGGACGGATGCTCAGGTCCGCGCCCGGACATTCCTCGCCCAATTGGACGGTGTACCGCGGATCGCTCAGGACGGTCTCGCCGTCAGGGCGCATCAACAGGTAGCTGTCGTCGCCGGTAAAGCCGGTCAGATAGGTGACGTTCGTAAAGTCCGTGACCAGCAAGGCATCGATTTGGGCCTTCCTGAGTGCCTTGCGGAGCCGGTCGCGTCGGGCCTGAAAGTCCATGGTACGCCTCGGGGGAAGGGTTCAGAGGTCAGGGGTCAGGGTGCAGGAACCTCCCCTCTCCCGTTGGGAGAGGGGCTGGGGGTGAGGGCGGCGGCGAAATGTAGCGTTCTTTGCCCCCTGACTTGTGATTGGACCAGACGGGGGGCCGGCTGGCAAGGGCCTTGCGCAATGCCGCACGATGCCTCCGACCCGCCGGAAGGACACCGGTTTCGTGGGCAAAGCTGCTTGTTGCCCCCGACGGGAGGGTCTATACTTTACTGTAAGTGAGCCTCTTGTCCAGCGGATTTCCCTTCTGTGAGGCATGCACGAGAATGATGCGAAATACATGGCGCTGCGTCTGTTGCCTTCTGGCCGCGCTGTCCGTCGCGGTGACAGCGCAATCCGCTCCGAAAGATGAGAAAACCCCGGGCGAAGTGGCCGATGCGCTCGCCAAGGGGTGCAAGGCGAAAGACCTTGCGCCACTACGTACTTTCTGCCGGGATTGGCTCGCGGTGTCCCATCCGGTTCCCGAAGCAATGGTGCGCAAGAAGCCGCAATTCGAGCAGGCCGTCTACGCCCTCTATCCCGTGTTCTTCTCGCCGAGGGCATCCACGCAAGAATCGAAATATTTGATCGTACAGCGCAAGATAGCCATCCACCTGGTCGAATGGGACTTGACGGGCGACTACCGCGCCGCCGACCCCTGGGGTGCGGACCTGGAATTCGGCGCGTGGCAAAGGCCGGCTATCAGCAAGTTCACTGTGGACGACTTCCGGCCGGCCCTCCAGATCAAAGGCAAGAATGCCCTCTATCTGGACGAGCAGCATCTTGACGCAATGCTCCGCTTCTTGACGGGAGAAGATGAACGTCTCTTGGATTCCTATTGGCAGGAGCCCAACGGCTTCTGGGAGAACCAGGGATCAACCAGCGACAAGAACCCCGAAGGACGCCGTGCCTTCTTGGCCAAGTGCCTCGAAGTCGCACCCGGCCACGACGGCGTCGGTTGGCATTTCGAGACCTTCCCCTACATTCAACTTCTTCTCCTGGATAAGGACTTCAAAACCGCGGTCATCTTGTACCGCGCGAGTTTCTCCACGGGTGGGCGGGCACTGATGCAACAGTCGCCGCAGGGATGGCGGGTGGTCGACATCAAGTGTTCCTGGCAGGAATGACCAAGAAGGGCAAAGTGGAGCGTTGTAGATCTTCGTTACCGAGGTATAATTCAGGTGTAGAGTCTGTCGCGATCAACGAGGTTTCGCATGTCAACTGAAGTCACAGGCCGCTGGGAGGAGCTTGTATCACGGCCGGAGTTCCGCGGGCATCAGGTGAGGATCGCCATCGTCGATCAACCGCCGACCGCGACGGAGACGGACGATTGGGTTGAGTCCCTCCGCCGGATGGCGGACAGTGGCGTGCGGATCGCCCGCCCGGCGGATGACAGCCGCGAGAGTATTTACGAGGGCGCTGGATGATCCTGCTTGATACCAATGTACTGTTGCGGATAATCCAGATTGGACATCCGCATCAGGAGCCCGCGCTGGAGGCCGTTGCGCTCTTGTACGTGCGGGACCGCGAGCAGTTGGCGATCTGTCCGCAAACAATGTATGAGATGTACGCCGTTTGTACCCGCCCAGTGGACGTTCCCAACCCCGGGCTGGGCCTCGCGCCCGCCGCTGCCATGGCGCAGTTGGAGACCGCGGAGCGGCAGTTCGCCTTGGTTCCGGAGCCCCCGGCGATCGTCTCTCGCTGGAAGGAACTGGTGATCCGGTACGGTGTGACGGGCAAGGCCACCCACGATGCCCGGTTGGCCGCTCTGATGGTCGAGCGGGCGATTCCCAGGTTGCTGACCTTCAACGATCTCCATTTCGCCCGCTACACCGAGATTTCGGCACTCAATCCGTTCGACGTGCTCGGCATCGCACACACCTGACACCCCCCCCTCACCGTTGCAGAAACCTCCGGTACGCCGCCACGGCCAGGGCGTCGCAGCGCTCGTTTTCCGGGTGGCCGGCGTGGCCGCGGACGTGGGTGAATTGGACGCGATGACGGCGGAGCAACTGGTCGAGCCGCCGCCAGAGGTCCTCGTTCTTGACTTCGGCCCAGCGGCCTTTCTCGCGCCGCCGCCAGCCGTTCTGTTTCCATTTCGGCAGCCATTCGGTCACGCCCTTGCCGACGTAGGTGCTGTCGGTCACCAGTTCGACCGCGGCGGGGCGTTTGAGGGCCTCCAGCCCGCGGATCACGGCGGTCAGCTCCATGCGGTTGTTGGTGGTTTCGCGGACCGCGCCGCAGGCCTCCTTTTCCTTGCCGGAGGCCAGGTGGCGGAGGATGAAGGCCCAGCCGCCCGGCCCGGGATTGCCGCTGCACGCGCCGTCGGCAAACAATTGGACTTCGGAGACATGTGAACTGGACGGCTCATTCATCGGTAGCTCTATGTTGCAGGTTCGCGTATCCTCGCCGTCTCGAACCGCTGTCTGGCGAACTCCTCGAAGCCGGCGGCGATGGCCGCGTCCAGCCGGGGTTGGTCCTCGAGCACCCAGGGCAGGCGGACGGTAAAGGTGCTCCCTTTGCCCAATTCGCTCTGGAGCGAGACCTCGCCGTGGAGCAACCGGCACAATTCCTTGACGATCGACAGGCCCAGGCCGCTGCCGGGATGCTCGCGGGTCATGGCGTCGCCGGTGGGGACGGCGGTCCGCCCCTGGCGGAACTTCTCGAAGATCGTCAACTGGTCCTCCGTGGCGATGCCCACGCCCGTGTCGCTTACCGTAAGCAGTAGGAAGCCAGCGGCGTCACGGCCGGCCGCGACGACGATCCGGCCGCCTTCGGGCGTGAACTTGATGGCGTTGCTCAGGAGATTGTTCAGTATCTGTTGCACCCGCGCCTGGTCCTGGTGCAGCGGCGGCAGTTCGGAATCGACACGGCATTCCAGGTCGATGTTCTTCCGCTCGCTCAGCGGCCGGGCCATGTCGCACTGGGCCGCCACCACCTGGGAAAGATGGAAATCGCTCAGCCGGGTCTCCATCTTGCCGCTCTCGATCTTTGCCAGGTCGAGGATGTCGTTGATCATTTCCAGCAGCGTCTTGCCCGACTTCTGGATGTTCTGCACGTAGCGCTTCTGCTTCTCGTCCAGGGCGTCGATCGAGCCGAGGACTTCGCTGAAGCCGAGGATGCTGTTCAGCGGGGTGCGCAACTCGTGGCTCATGGTGGCCAGAAAATCGCTCTTGAGCATGTTCAATTCGTAGAGCCGCATGTTGGCCTGGGCCAGCTCGTCGACTTTGCCGTCGAGGTTGACGTTCGCGTGGCGGAGTTCCTCCTGGGCGTCGGTAAGGTGGCGCAACATGCGGTTGAAGGCCACGCCCAACTCCTCGAACTCATCGCCGGTGTGGATCTCGGCCCTAAGCGCGGTGTTGCCCCGGCTGATGGCGTCGCTGGTGTCGCGGAGGTGGCGGAGCGGCTTGACGATGACATAGCGGATGATGGCGTAGGAGGCGACCATCGCCAGGAAGACGGTGATGATGGCGGTGGCGATAAGGACGGCGCGGTTCCAATTGATGCTCTTGCGGGTCGGCTCGGTGGAAAAGGTCAACACGGCGACGGCCATCAAGTCGCCCTTCGCCTGAGCCACCGATTTACCGAACGCCGACAAGTCCGAGATGTTTTCGCCGGTGATGTTGTTCACGGGCTGATGGCAGTTGAAACAAACCCGCTCGGTGGCCCGGATCGGTTGGTAGTAGTAGTACTTGTTTCCGTCCGGGGACGTCCGCTCGTCGAACTCGCCGGGGTCCGCAGAGGCGGGCTTCCGCGGTGCATCCGCCAGGAAACGCTTGACCGCCGCCGCCTCGAAATCATCGCGGGGACTGAGACCGCCGGCGCCACCGTCCGTGGCCACCGGCAGATTGGGGAGGATGAACCGCACGTCGTAAGGCTGCCTGCTGAACGCGTCCGACAATTGCCGGACGAAGTCCGAGGTACTGCGTCGTCTCCTTGCTCGTCTCGAGACGCTTCCAGTGCCGGACGGCCAGTTCCTGATCCACCAGGAGCCGGCCCGTGATCGGATTCTGCTCGTTGACGACTTGCTCCATCCGGCCGAGGTAGTACCAGAAAGCGGTGGCAATCACCAGGAACAGCCCCACGCCGAACATCAACAACAGCTTCAGTTCGAGCTTCGTCTCGCCCAGCGCGGTCTTGATCGAACGGTAGGACATAACCCCAGCATTCTACGGCAAACGGGCAGGATGTGCCAGAGGAAAAGGGCAGGGAGAATGACGAAGCACGAATGACGAATGACCGAAGAAGGTCGAAATCCTAAGTCCGAAATCCGAATTCGAGCTTCGAACTTCTTTCGTCCTTCGTCATTCGGGCTTCGTCATTTTACAACATGTCCACCGGGTCCACGTCCACGGTCCACTGCACGTCTTCCGGCGGCTCCAGGCCGGCGGTGGCGGCGGCGGCGGCCCCGCGGAGTTGCTCGCCGTCCGGGCCTTGAACCTGGATTTGGAAGCGGTATCGCCCCTTCAACCGGGCGAAGGGGCAGGGCGCCGGACCGAGCACCCGCGCGTCGGCCTGCCGCTCCTTTAACGCCGCGCGGAGCCGCGCGGCAATCGTGTTGGCGAACTCCGAGGCGATCGGCTCCGAACGGCCGCGGACCACCAGCCGGATCATCTCGGCGAAGGGCGGGTAGCGGAGCATCTGGCGGATGGGCAGCTCGCCGGCGGCGAAGGCCGCGTAGTCGTGCCGCACCGCCGCCCGGATCGCCGGATGGTCAGGGCTGAAGGTCTGCACGAGCACCCGGCCTCCTTTTGGCCCGCGGCCAGTCCGGCCGGCCACTTGCGTGACCAATTGGAACGTCCGTTCGGCGGCACGGAAGTCGGGCAGGTGCAGGGCCGTGTCGGCATTGATCACTCCGACCAGCGTGACGTTGGGAAAATCGAGCCCCTTGGCGATCATCTGCGTTCCCAGCAAGATGCGGACCTTGCCCGAGCGGAACGCGGCCAGCGCCCGCTGATGGCTGCCGTGGGCCTGCATGGCGTCGGTGTCCATCCGCAGGCTCAAGACGTTGGGGAACCGCGTGCGGACCTCCGCCTCCAGCCGTTGCGTGCCCAGGCCAGAATAGCGGATGCCGGCGAAGCCGCAGGAGGGGCAGGTCGTCGGGGCCGGCACTTCGTAGTCGCAATAATGGCACAACGCAATCGCTTCCTTGCGGTGGTGGGTCAAGGCGATGTCGCACGCGGGACAGCGCACGACGAAGCCGCAGGCCGGGCATTGGATGTGGGTGGAAAAACCCCGCCGGTTCAAGAGCAGAATGACCTGGCCGCCTTCTTCCAGCGCGGCGTTGATGGCCGCGAGCATTTGCCGGCCGATGGCCCCGCGCCCAGCGCGTGCCCCTTTTCGCCGCGGAGGTCGATCGTGCCCACCGCCGGCAGCGGCCGGTCCAGCACCCGCCGCGGCATCTCCACCAGCACGTACCGGCCCGTCTGCGCCCGGTGCCAACTCTCTAGCGAAGGCGTGGCCGAGCCCAGAACCAGCGGAATCCCCTCCGCCTCGGCCCGGGCGATGGCCACGTCGCGGGCGTGATAGCGGGGGACGCTCTCCTGCTTGAACGAGCTTTCGTGCTCCTCGTCCAGCACGATCAGCCCAAGGTCCGGCGTGGGGGCGAAAATCGCGCTGCGGGCGCCGACCACCACCGGCGCCGCCCCCTCGGCGATCCGTTGCCAAGACACATGCCGCTCGGCGTCGCTCAGGTGGCTGTGCAGCACGGCCACCGCGCCGAACCGCTGCCGGAACCGCTCGACCGTCTGCGGCGTCAGGCTGATCTCCGGCACCAGCACGATCGCCTGGCGGCCGAAATGGATTACCTCCTGAATGGCCTGGATGTAGACCTCGGTCTTGCCGCTGCCGGTCACGCCGTGGATGAGGATCGTCTGGTGGCGGCGGGAGTTGAGGGCGTCGAGGATCGCCCGCAACGCCCGCTCTTGATCGGGATTGAGCACGAGGTGTTTTTCGCGGGCCGGCGGGGCCTCTTCCGGCCGCAAGGTGGCGATCCGGCCGGAACGGGCGCGGATCAACCCCTTCCTCCGCAGCGCGGTGATCGGGCCTGGGCCGCAACGGGCGGCGCGGGCCAACTCGCCGGGCGTCATCGCCTCCTTGGCCCCGGCCAGCACCTTGAGCACCTCCACCTGTTTCGGCGGCAGCTTCGGCCGCCTGTCGGGTTCGTTGGGTGGCACGTCCCTGAGCGGAGCGAAGGGCGTGGTCGCGCCGTCCGCCACGCCCTTCGCTGCGCTCAGGGACGTGCCACCCAGCCCGCTCAGGGACGTGCCACCCGGCCCGCTCAGGGACGTGCCACCCAGCCGCCGCATCGCTTCCTCATCCAGCGATAGCAATGTGCTCAGTCGCGTGCCGGCCCCGCCCCGCACGCCCGCCGGAAGCACGGCCTCGAGCACGCTCGCCCAATCGCAGAGATAGTGATCGGCGATCCAGCGGCAGAGCCGCAGCATCGCTGGCTTAAGCAGGCTCCGCTCGTCGAGCACCGAGTGCAAGGGCTTGAGCTTCCGCCGTCCCGCCGGCCGGTCTTCCAGCCGCACGCAATAGCCCACCACCAGCCGGTTGCCCGGCCCGAACGGCGCCTTGACCCGCCGGCCGAGTTCGACCGCTTCGCGCAGCCCGTCGGGCACGAGGTAATCGAACTCCTTGGCCGGCCCTGCCGCCAGCACCACCGAGGCCACCAGTTGGCGGTTCTGGTCGTCCGCCTCCCACGGCTCCGGCTCGGTCTCGAAGAGTTGATGCTGTGCGGAAGGCATAATGCCTCAGCATAGCGGATCGGCAATCCGCCCGGAAGCCATGCCTCGATGTGCCCCACCCAGGCGGTTGCCCAATCGGAAGCAACACGCTACGATGGGCGCTGACGCTATAGGAAAAGGGACCGCTATGTCCGAAACACGATTGAGCCGAGAGCAGGTTCTTGAGTTGATGAACGGCTTCCGGCCGGCCTGTGTGATCGGGGCCGCCGCGGAGCTTGACCTGTGGACCGCGCTCCAGGGCCAGCCGCTCTCGGCCGGGCAGTTGGCCGAGAAGCTCGGCTGCGATCTGCGGGCGATCACCATGCTGCTGGACGCCGTGGCCGCGCTGGGATTGCTGGAGAAGCAGGACGGCCGCTACGGTGTGCCGGCCGAATTGCGCGGCTGGCTGCTCGCGGACGGTTCGGAGACCGTCCTGCCCATGCTGCAACATATGACCAGCGTGTTGCGCGGCTGGTCGCAGTTGGCCTGGGTGGTCAAGGCGGGCGCGCCGGTGCCGCGGGCGGCAAGCATCCGCGGGGCGGAGGCCGACCGGGCGAGTTTCATCGCCGCCATGCACGCGGTCTCCGGCCCGCTGGCCGACGATTTGGTCCGGCGGCTTGGCCCGCCGCAGTTCCGGCACTTGCTGGACGTGGGCGGGGCGTCGGGGACGTGGACGCTGGCCTTTCTCCGCGCCGTGCCGGCTGCCACGGCCACGATTTTCGACCTGCCCGATGCCATCCAGCAGGCCCGCACCCGGCTGGCCGGCACGGAGTTCGCTCCGCGGGTGACGCTTGTGCCCGGCGACTTCTACGCCGACCAGCTTCCCGGCGGAGCCGACTTCGCCTGGGTAAGCGCGATTTGCCACCAGCACTCGCGGCGGCACAACCGCGAACTGTTCGCCAAGGTGTTCAAGGCGCTCCTGCCCGGCGGGCGGATCGCCATCCGTGACATCGTGATGGCGCGGTGCCGCACGAAACCTTTGCAAGGTGCGCTGTTCGCCATCAACATGCTGGTACACACCGAGTCCGGCGGGACGTTCACTTTCGAGGAGTACGCCGAAGACCTGCAAGCCGCCGGATTTCAGCATCCGCGATTGGCGGTCGAGGACGAGGCGATGAGTTCCGTCGTGGTGGCTTTACGGGACACTTGACCGCCGTGCGGCCGCGCGGGTAAACTGGTGTGTTTGCAGATTTCCCACATCGAGCCGTCGAGGTCCTTGTTGTGCCCGTAACTTGCGTGATCGGACTCCAGTGGGGCGACGAGGCGAAGGGCAAGATCGTCGATCTGCTCAGCGAGCGGCACGACATTGTGGTCCGCTATCAGGGCGGGGCCAACGCCGGGCATACCGTCGTCCGCGACGGCCGGACCTTCAAGCTCTCGTTGATCCCCAGCGGCATCTTCCGCCCCGACGTGCAATGTGTCATCGCCGCCGGCGTGGTACTCGACCCGGCTGCGCTGCTGGGCGAGATCGACGGCCTGCGCGGGCTGGGTGTGAAGGTTGCCGGGAATCTGATCACGAGCGACCGCGCCCACGTGATCTTCCCCTGGCACGTCGAGGAGGACCGGCTGTTGGAGCAGCAGTGCGGCGGCGAGCCGATCGGCACCACGCTCCGCGGCATCGGACCGTGCTACCGGGACAAGGTGGGCCGCGGGTTGGCCGTCCGGCTGGGCGACATGCAGCGGCCCGATTTCCGCGCCCGCATCGAGCGGATCGCCTGCGCCAAGAACGAACTGTTCGCCGCACTGGCTCCCGCCGCCGGCGTCCGCTGTGACGCCCAGGAAGTCTTTGACCGCTATAGCGGCTATGCCCTGCGACTGGCGCCCCACGTGGCCGACACCACGGCCTATCTGCTCGACGCGGTCGAGGCTGGCCGGCGGGTGCTCTTCGAGGGCGCCGAGGGCGCCCTGCTGGACGTCGACCACGGCACGTTTCCGTTCGTCACCAGCAGCAACAGTTCGGGCGTGGGCGTGTCGGTCGGGTCCGGCGTGCCCGGCCGGTACATTGCCAAGGTGTTGGGCGTGATCAAGGCGTACAGCACGCGGGTGGGCGGCGGGCCGCTGCCCACCGAGCAGGACAACGCCACCGGCGAGCAGATCCGCCGCCGCGGAAACGAATACGGGACGGTCACCCGCCGGCCCCGCCGCTGCGGCTGGTTCGACGCGGTGGCCGTCCGCTACTCCGCCCGGTTAAGCGGCGTGGACTCGCTGGCCGTGATGCTGCTGGACGTGTTGGGCGAATTGCCGAAGTTGAAGATTTGCACGGCCTACGAGTTGGACGGCCGGCGGACCACCAACTTCCCCGCTCACGCCGACGATCTGCGGCGCGCCCAACCGGTCTACGAGACGTTGCCCGGCTGGCGGGAGGACATTTCCGGCGCGGTGCGGCTCGATCAGTTGCCGGCCAATGCGCGGAAGTATCTCGATCGGATCAGCCGGTTGCTCGGCCGGCCGGTGGAAATCGTTTCCGTCGGTCCCGACCGGCGGCAAACGATTTTCGTGGGGGATTGAAGGAAGGCAGTATTGGTGGTAGAAAGGCGTGGTAACGCATGGCTATCAGCCGCTTCCACGATTGGGCTGGACGTATGAACACGGCAATCAAGAGCGGTCGGCGGCGGCAAGAACATTCGTTTTTGCCCTTGCCGGCCGGAGGAAACGGCGAACCGCGACCGGGAAACGTTTTTTGCCGCGACGAGGTGGCGATTTGCTTTGGCCACGCGGAGGATTTGTACGCGGAGTGGCCAACGCCGACGTGCATCATCTCGGACGGCCCTTACGGCGTCAGCGGCTTCCCTGGCGACGAGCACAAGGCGGAGAAGTTGCTTGAGTGGTATCGGCCCCACGTGCGGACGTGGTCGGCCCGCGCAACGGCGGAGACGACGCTGTGGTTCTGGGGCACGGAGTTGGGATGGGCCACGGTCCACCCCTTGCTGGCCGACGAGGGCTGGGAATACCGCTGCTGCAACATTTGGGACAAGGGGATGAGCCATGTGGCCGGGAATGCGAACACGCAAACGCTCAGGAAATACCCGGTGGTGACGGAGGTTTGTGCACACTACGTAAAGAGTCCGCAGTTCCTGTTCGATGGCCAGCGGCTGTCGATGCGGGAGTGGTTGCGTTCGGAATGGCGGCGGACCGGCTTGCCGTTCCACCTGGCGAACGAGGCGTGCGGCGTTCTCAATGCGGCCACGCGGAAATACCTTACGGCGGACCACCTTTGGTACTACCCGCCCGTCGAAGCATTCGTCAGGCTGGCGGAGTATGCAAACCGTCACGGCAAGCCCGAGGGGCGGCCGTACTTCAGCCAGGACGGCCAACGTCCCATTCCCGCAGAGCAGTGGGCTAAGATGCGGGCGAAGTTCCATTGCGACATCGGCGTCACGAACGTCTGGCGGGAACCCCAGGTGGGCGGACAGGAGCGCATCCAAGCGCGCGGAACGGCATGAAGTACAAGTTCCGCAGCCTGCACGGCAGCCAGAAGCCGTTGCGTTTCATCGAACTGACGATTTGTGCCTCGACCGACGAGGGCGACGTGGTTTGGGAACCATTCGGCGGACTTTGCCCTGGCGCGGTGGTCTGCCACCGGTTGCGGCGACGGTATTTTGGCGCGGAGATTGTTCCCGAGTTCTTTTCAGCAGCAGTGGAAAGGTTGTTCAACGCATGACTACCAATGCCTCGCCCGCACCACCCGATAGAATGCTCCCAGAACCGTCTTGGGAGCACTATTCGCTCTACATGAACGTCCGCGAGGCACTTGCCACGCTCCCGGTGTATTTCCGGACGGAAACCCACATAGCGGGCGTAATGGCAACGGATTTGCACACCCTGAACAACGTCCTCGGCGCGACGATTGAAGAGCAAGTCGTCCGCACTCTCAACCTGATCCGCACCACCTGGGACCCCGACGGGCGTTACGCCCTGTACAGCTTCGTGCGTCAGCCACAAACCTTCCCGGATGTGCGGCTCCGGAAAGCCGCGAGCGACGAAACCTTGATGGGCCTTGAGTTGAAGGGTTGGTATCTCTTGGCAAAGGAGGCGGAGCCCAGCTTGCGATTTCAGGTGACTCCCGCGGCCTGCGGCGAGCAGGACTTGATCGTGGTCGTCCCGTGGGTCTTGGGCAACGTGATCAGCGGCTCGCCGATGCTGTTTGAACCCTTCATCGAGTCGGCTAGGTATGCGGCCGAATTCCGCAACTACCACTGGCGGCACGTGCGGCGGACCACCCAGGACAGTTCCATCGAGAACCCCGCGGATGCACGTCCATATCCATCCAAAGCCGACCAGATCAGCGACAAACCGCACTCCGATAGTGGGGGCAACTTCGGACGGTTGGCGAGAACTGGGATGATGGACGAGTACATGTCGAAACTCAACGACGTGCCTCTCTGCGGAATCAAGGCGGCCTTCTGGAGGGAGTTCTTAAAGGCGTTCCAGGAGAGCACCACGGACGCCGAAGCTCATGCGGCGTTGGAACGCCTCCGACGGCGCGTTCTTGAGACCACCGACTTGCCAGCCCCAAAATCGGAAGCCGCTCTTGCGATCATGGTGGAACTGGAGCGATTGCTGGACTTCTGACCCTGAACCGGAACGCGATGGTGAGCGCAGGCCGAAAAGTCAACACGGTCAGTCAAGAATGGGGAACCCCGGAGAAGTACGTCAGTGCCGTCCGGAAGTTCTTCGGCGGGCATATTGATCTCGATCCTTGCTCCAACGAATTCTCCATTGTGCATGCGGGAACGGAGTATAGGCTCCCTGAGCACGACGGCCTGCGCGAAACCTGGGATTTCCCCACAATCTACGTCAATCCGCCCTACGGAATTGATAAGGAACACGGTACGTCGATCAAGAACTGGTTGCGACAGTGTGCAATGGCGCATAGGGGTTTCGGGTCTGAAGTACCTGGCGCTTGTTCCCGTTGCAACCAACACCGGCCACTGGAAGAACTATGTATTCGGCCAAGCCACGGCTATCTGCTTCCTTTACGATACACGCCTGAAATTTCTCGTAAACGGCCAAGATGGCGGAAAAGGGGCACCGATGTCTTGCGCCGTGGTCTATTGGGGGAACGATCCCGACGGATTCTTCTCGGTGTTTTGCAGGTTTGGCGCAGTTGTGGATATCCGACACCTCAAGGGCAAGAGGATCGGCCACGCTATCGAAGGCAAACAACTGCACCTCCTGGTCCATGACGAGTAACACAATCGGCTATTGCTCAGCGGCCGTTTCCCAATGTCCATCCGCCTCCTTACTCCATCCCTGATCAACAAGATCGCCGCCGGCGAGGTGGTCGAACGGCCGGCCAGCGTGGTCAAGGAACTGATGGAGAACGCCGTGGACGCCGGGGCCACGCGGATCGACGTTTCGGTCGTGCAGGGCGGGCTGGAAATGGTCCGCGTGGTGGACAACGGCGGCGGCATCCCGGCCGACGAACTGCCGCTGGCCCTGGCCCCTCACGCCACCAGCAAGCTCCGCGAGGCCGACGACCTGTTCCGCGTGGGCACGCTGGGCTTCCGCGGCGAGGCCCTGGCCTCGATCACCGAGGTGAGCCGGCTGGTGCTCCGCAGCCGCACGCCGGAGAGCCAAAGCGGGGCGGAGATCGAGGCCGCCGGCGGCGTCTTGGGCCAGCCGGCGCCCTGCGGCTGCCCAGTGGGCACGGCGGTGGAAGTGCATAACCTGTTCTTCAACACGCCGGTGCGGCGGAAGTTTCTGCGGACCACGGCCACCGAGTTCGGCCACGTCTCCGAGGCCTTTACCCGCATCGCCTTGGCTACCCCGCAAGTCCACTTCACCCTGCGGCACAACGACAAGCCGGCGTTCGAGCTGCCCGCCGAGAGCACGTGGCTGGACCGGATCACGGTCTTCTTCGGCCGCGAGCTGGCCGAGAACCTGATCTGGGTGGAGAGCGTCGAGGACGAGGTGCGGCTCTCGGGCTACGCGGCCCATCCCGGCCAGAGCCGCAGCCACAACCGGATGCAGTATTTCTTCCTCAACGGCCGGCACATCCGCGACCGCTCCCTGCAACACGCCCTGGGCGAGGCGTACCGCGGCCTGCTCATGGCCGGCCGGCAGCCGATCGCCTTTCTGGCGATGAAGATGCCGCCGGAACTGGTCGACGTGAACGTCCATCCCACGAAGCTGGAGGTCCGCTTCCAAGATTCCGGCCGGCTCTACAGCCAACTGCTGGCCATGCTGCGGGCGAAGTTTCTGACTAGCGATCTAAGCACTCGCTTGAGTCCCGGCGGAGAGGAACCGGCAGACGCCGATCCGACCGGCAGCCACGACGCCGCCCACAGCGCCCAGTTGCGCCAGCAATTAGTCGATTGGGCCAGAGGGCAAGGTGGCCTCGTGGGGCCAGGAGTCAGGGGTCGGAGCTCAGGGGTCAGAAGACAATAGCCGGCGGCTAACAGCCGCCGGTGATGTGACGGCCTCAGCCGACCGCGATCCATTGGATCTCCACCGCCTCGACTGGCCTGGGATGCCCGCCGGCACGTTGGCCCCCACGGAGCCCACTGCCGGACAAGCCGGCAGTGCCACCCGTGCTCTGCAAATCCACAACCGCTACCTCGTGGCCGAGACCGACGAGGGCGTGACGATCATCGACCAGCACGCCCTGCACGAACGCATCCTCTACGAGCAGCTTCGCCAGCGGGTGGCCGCCGGCGCGATGGAGACGCAAAGCCTGTTGGCGCCCGAGCCGGTCGAACTGAGCCCGACGGAAGCGGCCGCGGCGCTCCAGCACCGCGATCTGCTGGCCGGGCTGGGCGTGCGGATCGAGCCCTTCGGCGGCGACACGGTCCTTTTGAGCGGCTACCCGGCCATGCTGGCCAACATGAACCCGGCCGAGGTGCTGCGGTCCTTGCTCGAGCGGATTCTCGCCGACGTGAAGCGGCCCGAGAAGGGTGACCTGTTGGACGAACTGCTGCACACGATCGCCTGTAAGGCGGCGGTGAAGGCGGGCGACCGCCTCGCCCCGGCCGAGATCGCCGCCCTGTTGGAGCAGCGTCAGTTAATCGACGACGCCCATCACTGTCCCCACGGCCGCCCGACGGCACTGGTCTTTACGCGGGAGGAGTTGGACAGGCAGTTCAAGAGGGGCTAGCCCGTCGGGTGCGTGCAAGCACGCACCCGACGGAACTGAAGAGAACGGTGGAAAACGAGCATGACTGTACGACATCTATTGTTTGGCATCGTTTCGGTCCTGCCAGGGGTTCTCATCTTGGATGGGCTCGTCATGCCTTGGGCCGTTAGTGCGGGGATCGGTCCGGTCCTCCGTGCGGTCTTGTTTCTGACGGGCTGGCTTCTCTCGTTCATTCTGGGTCTTCCCCTAGCTTGGCAGATATGCCGCTTGTTTCATTATCCCCCCCTGCAATTTCTGCGGCCGCCCTGTCCCCACTGCGGGAAAGTGCCGCCGGGTTGCTTTATCAACAAGTCGCAGTGGCCGAAACTCATCTATTGTTGCGGTATCTGCGGGGGCTTTCTGGAACTATGGATGCGGCGCCGCGTGAGGCCGGAGGACGTTTCTTCCGAGTTGCCGAGCTACTGCCTCCGTTGGCCCGAGTTCGCCGGGCGGTGGAGACGGCTGACTTCCAAGGCAGGTGGAACCAGCCGCGCGGATTGATTCAGAACATCGCCCTGATGTCCCGCGCGCGTGAATCACGCGAGCAACCTCGATCCCGGCCTTTCCCGGACGGTAGAGGACCACGTAGTTGCCCACACAAAACGCTCGAAGATCGGGAGCCAAGTCGGGCCGCCGCTCACCGAGCAACGGATTAGACGCGAGCATACGGAGCGTTTTCTTGATCCGCTGAACGACCCGGTGGGCAGGCGGCCGATTGTCCTTGGCGATGTAGGCGTGGATTGATACGAGATCCGCCCGTGCAGCGGGGTCGAGGCGATAACGCTTCATTACGACTCCCGCTCCGCCGCCGCTTGCGCCGTCCCGTCGGCTTCGATGCCGTCAAAGAATTCGTCCAGCTCCTCGTCGTCTAGCTCGATTCCCTCCCCGCGGTCGAGCCGATCCAGCGCCGGCTGGATTTCGCGGCGAAGCTCCTCGATCCGGCGCTGGCGGTCCTGGAGCAAGCGCAGGGCGCTGCCGACCACGTTGGCCTCGCTCTTGAAGCTGCCGCTGTGGATGACTTGATCGACAAAGGGTTGAAATTCCGACGGGATTTCGACAGTCATGGCGCAGGCCCTCCATCCAGGGAAGCATACCACGGTCGGGCGCGGGTCAACGCGCCGCCACGCGCGAGCCGGGGTTCGCTGGGATTGCCGAAGCAGCAATCGTCGGATGCCGCGGGCCGTGCGAAGGGTTTGATTTTCCCGACGCTATTTGGGACAATAGAGAAACGTCGTCGTTCTCTGCCGGCCACACATGGCCGGGCCAAACGGGTTGAACGTCGCATCGGCCAGCTCGAATCCCGAACCCCACATCCCCCACCATGATCTGCGTCAGCATTGGCCGCGGCCGGCACCGCCACGTCATCGCCGAGTACCGGCACCTGGTCGACCAGGGCGCCCGGCTGGTCGAACTGCGTTTGGACTACATCAACGGCGACGTGAACCTGAAGCGGCTGGTGGCCGACCGCCCTTGCCCGGTGATCATCTCCTGCCGCCGGGCGATCGACGGCGGGAAGTACGCCGGCGGCGAGGAGCAACGGCAACTGCTGCTGCGGAGCGCCATTGCCGAGGGGGTGGAGTATGTCGATCTCGAAGACGACGTAGCCGCGTCGATCCGGCGTTTCGGCCACACCAAGCGGATCATCAGCGTCCACGACTTCCGCAAGACGCCCGACAATCTCGACGAAATCCACCGGCGGCTGTGCGACCTGGACCCGGACATCGTCAAGCTGAGCACGATGGCCAACCATCCCCACGACAACCTGCGGATGCTGGAACTGAACCGCCGCAGCAAGGTGCCGATGATCGGCGTGTGCATGGGCGACATCGGCACGCCCACCCGCATCCTGGCCGGCAAATTCGGCGCCCCGTTCAGCTACGCCACGTTCCATCACGAGCGGGTGTTGGCCCCCGGACAACTCAGCTTCCAGCAAATGACCGAGACCTACCACTACGACCAGATCAACGCCGAGACGGAGGTCTACGGCGTGATGGGCGATCCGATCGGGCACAGCCTCAGCCCGTTGGTGCATAACGTGGCCTTCCGCCACGGCGGGTTCAACAAGGTGTACCTTCCCTTCCGCGTGCCGCGGGAGGACCTAGCCTGGTTCATCGACAAGGCGGCCGCGCTGGACCTCCGCGGACTGAGCGTCACGATTCCCCACAAGGAGGAGGTCGTCAAGAGGCTCAGCGAGGCCGACGGGGCCGTCCGCGGCATCGGCGCCGCCAACACGGTGGTTTTCGACGGCAAGAACCGGCTGGGCTACAACACGGACTACCGGGCGGCGATGGAGAGCCTGGAGGCGGCCCTGGACGGCCCCGAAGAGGCGGCGGCGAAACTGAAGGGCAAGACCGCCCTGGTGCTCGGTGCCGGCGGGGTGGGCCGGGCGATGGTCTACGGACTTACCCGCCGCGGCGCCAGCGTGGTGGTGACCGACGGGGTGGCCCGCCAGGCCCTCACCTTGGCCCAACGCTACGAGTGCCGCTGCGTGGAGTGGGCGGCCCGGCACACCGTCGCCGCCGACCTGTTGTTCAACTGCACGCCGGTGGGCATGCACCCGAACGTCGATGAAACGCCCTTCGAGAAGCACCACCTGCGGCCGTCCATGATCGTCTTCGACGCCGTCTACAACCCGGAAAATACGCTGCTGGTGAAAGAGGCCCGCAGCCGCAACTGCACGGTGGTCACCGGCGTCGACATGTTCGTCCGCCAGGCCTGCCGGCAGTTCGAGTTGTTCACCGGTCGGGAGGGTCCCGCCGAGTTGATGCGCGAGACGCTCCGCCGGGCGATCGGGGCGGCGAAATACTGAATGATGAGTGTTGAATGATGAATGATGAATTGCCGGACTCTGCCGCCGCAATTCATCATTCATCACTCATCATTCTCCCTTCCCGCAGCCAGAGCAGGTCCTCCTGGAGTTCCTCCAGGGTCTCCCGCAGGCCGAGGAACCGGCGGCGGAAACGGCGCCAGGCGAGGTAACCGCCGGCGCCGGCCAGCACCAGCAGACCGGCGGCGAGCCGCAACAGCCAGCCGCCGCGGGAGATACCGCCGCAGCCGGCCAATGCTTCGGCCAACGCAACCGCCAGCAACGGCAGCACCGCCAGCGCCGCCACGCCGGCCGCCAGCCAGCAGATCGCCAGCCGTCTGGCCGACCGCAGATCGGCCGCCAGTTCCAGCCGGGCCAGTTCCCACCGCGCCGCGGCCATTTCCCGCAGCTCGCCGCCCAGCGCGGCAAGTTCCGCACGGAGGTCGGCCAGCAGCGGCTTATCGGCGGGATCGTTCATGGGTCCGTGCCCGAATCCCTCCAAATCCGCCGCAGTTCGCTGCCAAGCTGCTGCTTCAGTCCGCCCAGCGCCCGGTGCAGCAGGGCACCAGCCAACCAGCGGGCGGCCCGTGCCGGCCGCAAGGCGCTGGAGGCGGCCATGCCGACGCCCAGCGCGGCCGTCAGCGCCCAGCCGGGATAGCGGACCACGTACGTCCGCCAGCAGAGCAACTCTTGGGCTTGGTCCCTGGTGGCGCGGAGGCGGCGGTCGATCCTCCGCCGCGACCGGCCGATGCGCAAGTGCAATGCCCGCTTGCGCCGAGAAGCTCGTCGCCGGAGGTTTGTGCGGGCATGGGAGTGAACTAACGTCGGAACAACCGCCCGAGGAGGAAGCCGACCAGCGCGGCGATGCCGAGGCCGGCGGCGGGGTGGCGTTTCGCCGCCTCCAGCGTGCCGTCGAGCACGTCGCCGACGCTGGTCCGGCGGACGGCCTTCAACCGCTCGGTGGCTTGCTGGCGGAGCTGATCGTAGAACGCCTGGGCCTTCTCCAATTCGGCCTTCGCCCGGCGGAGCGCATCGGCGGCCGAGCAGGCAGCGGCCGGCTCTTCGGGGGACGCGGGAGTGGTGGTTTCTTCGCTCATGGCAGCCTCCTACAAGATACTACGTTACCATTGGGCCCAAGGAAGAACGAACGGCAGCCCGTTGCGAGCCTGCGTAAGCCGCACAGCCGGCACGTTCATCACGATTGCGTTCGAGGCAAGGGAACGAGCCGGAGAACTCGTCCTACGGCTTCGGTCCGGGTGGAGCGGGCGGCGATGGCTCGTCAAGGTGAGGCGGCGGCGGCGGCGGGGGCGGCGGTTGCACGCCTGCCGCCGGGGGCGTCGCCGCCGGCGCCGGCGGCACCTTCGGCGCGGCAGGCGCCGGCTTGGCCGGTCCCCCCGGATGCTCCACGTCCATCAACGGATCAATCCCCGGCGCATTCAACGGCATCCGCTTGGGGGTTATGTCCCCCACGTCGCAACCCGCATAGAACACGCACAACAACAGCCCGGCACACCAC
This sequence comes from uncultured Planctomycetaceae bacterium, assembly GCA_963754135.1. GTDB lineage: Bacteria > Planctomycetota > Planctomycetia > Pirellulales > Thermoguttaceae > JAJFUI01. The sequence goes on along the minus strand of CAVWEY010000004.1, from coordinate 361,382 downwards.
GCGATCTTGCGGCACATGATACACCTCGTCGGTTGTTACTTGACGCTGACGCTTCCGGCCATCAACGGCGCTGAATTCGCCCAGGCCGACGTTCGCCTCGATGCTGGCAGGCAACCGCCAAGCGACGATCACCACCTGTCCGCCCTTCTCGTAGAGATAGATTTCCAGCACGCCGTCGTTGTTGGCGGGGTAATTCTCCTTGCCGGCCTTGTCCTTGTAGTAGAGTTCCTGTTTGCCCAGCACGCGGAGTTTCCGGCACTGAATGGTCTGGCCCTCGGGCGTCGCGCAGGAAACGTCCTTCCAGCCGGCCATGGCGCCCGGGAACTTCTTGGCAAGTTCGTCGTGGAGTTGCGTGGCGATGGTCTGCAAGGGGCCGCTGGTCACGCCGACGTAGCAGTAGTACGCCATCTGACCTTCCGTCGAATCTTTGATGAAGCCCTCGTAGGTGAGCTTCAGTCCGGGGATGGTGACGACTCCGGGCTTCACGCGGCGGGCGTCCGTGATGCCCTCGGCCAGCGCCGGGCTGGTGAAGACGCGAGGGATGCGGATCGACACCGGCGTGCCGGGGATCTGCTGCGAGGCGCCGAGCTTGTCGGCGGCGGGCGCCCCGGGCGCCGGCGCCGCTGCGCCGGAAGCCCAGCGCTGTTTCTCCAAGACGTCTTCATATCCCCCCGTGCCGCAGCCCGCCCAGAGACACGGCAGCAGGCAGAACGTAAAAACCGTTAGTAGGTTATGCTTTAGCATGACGATCTCCTGTTTGACTTTCGTGCAGCCGACAATCGAACGAGGTCTTTGGTCTTGGGGCTGTAACATGAAAACTTGACCAATTTCCGCTCAATAAAGCCCACGGGTTGCAACCCGTGGGCTTGGCAGGCTGGTCCATTCCTCAGCCGGCCATTATAATCGCGGCCCAGCGATACGGCAAGAATCCCCGCCGCTACTGAAACACCAGATACCCAAACCCGTCGGGCAGCACGGCGATCGCGGCCGGCGTGGTCCAGGACTGGAAGCCGACCCCCGGAACCACCCGCTGGATGCCCACCGCCCATACGTCGTGCGGCTGGGGTGCCCGTCCGGTGAGTTCCTTCAGCGGGATTGCCGCCTCCGCGGTCCACCGGCCCTCCTCCTGCCTCGACGCCACGAACCAGGTGGGGTCCCACGTGGCGTCCTCCCAACAACGGTCGAAGGTCCACCCGCGATGATCGACGGCCAGGTGGTAGTACGTGGCGAAATCGCGGCCGATGTCGAGGAACACTTCCACGCGGTCGTGTGCCGAAAGGTCGGCGTCGCGCGGCCGTATTGTAGCAAGCACACGCCGTGTGCCTGCTGCATTCTCGTCCGGCGGCTGGCGGCAATCGACCGCCAGGTAGAGAAACTCGGCGTCATAAGCGAGCATGACCGTGGCCGGCCAGCCGTCGTCGTCCGCCTGCGCGCTGTGCAGTGCGGCGGGTTGGGCTTTCTGCCAGACGGGATCGTCGAGCCGGCCGTCGAGGTGCGGCCTGGCCTCCGCTTTCACACAAACCAGCAGCGGCTTCAGCGGCCGGCCCTTGGGATCGGCCAACTGCAACTCGGCATGGGCGCGGGCCCACCAGGCGTCCCGGCCGCCGTTGCGGCCCTGAGCCTGGTAGAGCCGCTGGGCCTGGCGGGCGTGGCCCAGACCGCGATAGGCCGCGGCTAGCGGGAACCGCACCGCCGGTTGGGCGAACCACTCGAACTCCGTCCGCTCGATCTGCTGGCCCAGCGCGACGGCCCGCTCGCGCCGCTTACCCTGCTGCGAAGGGTCGTGTCCAACCCGCCATGCCGCCTCGTCGCTGGCGTAGTATTGCACGAGCCACCGCAACGCCAACGGGCTCAACGGATGCTGCGGATACCGTTGGACCAGAGTCTCGAACGTCTCGGCCGCCAAGGGCCAGCGGCCGCTGTGGTAGTAATGGTCGGCCAGTTGATAGAAGAGTTGGCCGGCGCCATCCGTGTCCAGGCCGCTGGTCAACTGGTCGATTTGGGCCAGCAACTGCTCGGCAGCCCCGCCGCGGCGCTCGGTAAGGGCGACGATCGCCTGCGCCTGGCGGCGTTTCTTGGCGAGGCGCTCAAGCAGGTCGAGGCGTTCCAGTGGGGGCGGCAGGGCCCGCCGCGACTCGCTCGCCGGCGGAACCGCCAGGCCGCTAAAGAAGTCCCGCCGATCCGCTTCCGCGGCCGTCTTGCCGCCCGGCGGCCGGAAGCCGAGGGTCCGCGGCGAGGGCGCGAAGCAGTCCCGCAGCAACCCCCGCGGCTCGGCCGCCGCGTCCTCCAGCGAACGGCCCAAACCCGCCGCGAATTGGGCCGTGACAAGTTCGATCGCGCCCCGCCCACCGGGCGGCATCGCGGCATAGACCCTGCTGACCCGCCACGGCGCCAGCCCCGCCTCGGCGATCTGATCGGCGAAGGCATTGGTGTCTGCCGCCTCGCCCACCGCCTGGAGCACCGCTTGATGCACCAACGGCACCAACGGATCGTCGTCCTCGCGCCGGGTGTCGTGGGTCACCAGCACCTCCGGCCGCCAGGTACGAATGGCCCGGACGACGCGGGCCCGCAACTCCTCCAAACTGTGACCGTCGCCGACGCGGTCCCAGGCCTCGACGGTCTGCCGGGGACCGATGCGCAAGCCGGCTTGGCGGAGCGGGAACTGCCACGCCATGTCGGCCGCGGAGCCGCCCACGCCGACCACCGCCTCGTGCAGCCGGTCGGCCAGGGGAACGTCGTCGCGGGGGGCGACTTCCACGTCGCGGCGACCCAGCACCTCGACCGCCGTGCGGTATCCTTCGCTGCCGGCCAGCCGGGCGATCAACTCCAGCGGGACGTCGTCCGGATCGGCAAAGACGCAAAGCAACGCGGCCCGCGAGCCGCCGGAGTGTTGCGGCCGCCAGGTCCGGCCGCCGTCGTCGGTGGCCAGGATCGTCCCCAGTTCGCCGGCAGCCCAACCGTGCCGGTCATCGGCGAAGGCGAGCCCGCAAGGGCACGGTAGAACCGGTGGGGAAGCCCTGCCAGGTGCGGCCGGCGCCGGCGGTGTGGAAGACGCGGGTGCCCGGGTTGCCGGCGATCCAGCACTCCGGCCCGCGGGCGGCCAGAGCGGCGAAGTCGAAATGGCGGGCGGTCTTGGCGAAACGCCCGCCGGCTGCGCCCGGCGGGGTGAGCAAAGCAACGCTTCCCCCCGCGAGCACAGTCGCGGGGCGTTCCGCCGATGTGACGTTCTCTGGTCGTGCATCGGTCAACTGTTGCACCAGCCCGCCTTCGCCCACCAACCAGCCCTGAGTGGGAGAGAGCAGTTTCACCCGGGCGAAGCTCCGCAACTCAAGCCCGTCCGTGCGGACCAAATCGGGTTGGCCCCCGCGGATCAGGGCGACCGAGCCGTTGCGGCCGGCCAGCAGGCCGGCGCGAAGGTTCAGAAAGTCGGCGGCGGGCCAACCCGCCGGACTGTCGCCGGCCAGCGGCCGCCAACTCCGCCCGCCGTCCTCGCTCAGCAGCGCGCCGCTGGGGTACATTGCCGAGCGGCAGCCGGTGGCCCAGCCGTGCTGCGGATCAAAAAAGCCGATCCGCCGCAAGGCCGGCAGGGAGAGGTTTGGGGCGCGGGTCCAGGTCTTTCCGCCGTCGCGGGTACACAAGAGTACGCCGGTAGTGGAATGGGTGTAAGGATGGGTGAACCCGCCGGCCGCCCAGCCGAGTTGCCCGTTGAGAAAGCAGACCGACCAGAGGGGGCAGTCTACGCCGGAGGGTTGCCGCTGCCATTGCTTGCCGCCGTCCTCGGTGTGCAAAATGACGCCGCGGTCGCCGACCGCCCAGCCGTGTTGGGCGTCGGCAAAACAGAGGTCGTTCAGACGGGCATCGCCATCGGCGGCGTCCGCGGCGGACAGCGCAGTGAGAACCGCCAATGTGAGCACGGCCAACATACGCGTTTTCACCGTTGTTGGAGATTGGCGACGAGTCTGGGGGCTCTTCGTGGATTGCTGTTGGATCAGCCGCGACGGAAGGCCGCAATCAACGTGGCGACGATCACTGCGGCGGCACCGATTCCCATTGCCAAGAGCGGGGCAATTCCCAAATCGTAGAAACTCACGAGCGGCAGACCGATTGCCATGCCGATGAACCCGCCAATCGCCGCACATTTCTTGTGTTGGCCTTCAGGGAGCATGCCGTACTTGGCTATGCCGTAAGCGCCGCCAAACAGGGCGCCGACGACACCACATAACGCGACGCCGTTTAGAACCCCGCTCGCGGCAGGGAAATTCGCTGCCAATGCACCAAGGAGAATAACGGAGGCTATAAGCAGAATGAACAGGGAGGCTATGAACAGAGTGAACAGGATGGATCGACGCTCCGTGCCCAATTCCTTCCGGACCTGTCCCGTGCTCAGCCAGCCCTCCCGTCGCGCCCGGCCGCGGGAGTGATCGAGGATCCGCTCAAGGTCGGCGTTTCCCGCCAACACGAGTGTTTCGGCATCGTCCCGATCGACCTCCACAAGAACGAAGGCGCGGCCGCTTTGCCCCTGCAACAGGAGGGGCTCCCCTTGGGCCTGATCGAACAAGTCTTGCACGCTCGTCGTTTCCTGAACGTGGATCGTTTTCATAGCCGAACCTCCTCGCCGACAATAATGCCTTTGCCAACTTGCTCAGATCATGGGGATATCGGCGTCGTAGGGGGGGCCTTCCAACGCGGCCTTGACGATCATTTGCAGCAGGCGAGGATAGGAAATGCCGGCGCGGTCGGCCTGCCGGGCCAAGCCGACGCCGTGATCGAGACAGGCGTTGCAATTGACCTCCAGCACGCAAGGGCGGCCCTCGCCGTTGAGCCGGATGTCCACCCGGCCGTAGCCCCACGCCCCCACGGCGCGGAACGCCCGCAAGGCCGTCGAGATGATCTCGCGGGCCAGCTCCGGCTCGACCACCGCCGGGCAGATCACCGAGGTCTTCTTGTACTCCTCGGCGGTCTCGATGTACTTGGCCGCGTAGGACATGATGGGCGGGATTTCGGGGGGCAGTTGCGAGTAATCGACCTCGGCCAGGGGCATCACCCGCGGCCGCCGCCCCCCGATGATCCCGACGTTGAACTCCCGGCCGGGCAGGAACGATTGCACCAGCACCGGCTGGCGGTAGTCGCGCAAGATCACCCGCATCTGGTCGCGCAGCGCCTTCTTCGAGTGGACGATCGAGTCGCGGTCCAGCCCGATGCCGGCGTGCTCCTGGCTGGGTTGGACAATCAGCGGGAACTGCCAGGCCCGGCGGTCCACGTCGCTGAGGCGTTCGAGCACCTCGGTGCAGAAGGGGATGCGGATGCCCGCCCCCTGGAGCAGGCTGGCCGACATGTGCTTGTAGCGGGTCAGTCCGATGGCCAACGCCGGCGAGCCGGTGATGGGGAAGCCCATCATCCGCACCAGGGCCGGCAGCCGCATCTCGTAGAGCGCCCCGTGCACCACGTCGTCGTACTGGTTGAAGACCACGTCGGGGGCCAGCCGGCGGAGCTTCCGCTGGAAGGCGAAGAGGTTCCGGGCCAGGGGGACCACCGTGACCTTATTCCCGGCCCGGCGAAGGGCTCGGGCCATGTTCCGGATCATCGACCGCAGGTCGTTGGTGCCGCCCCGGTCTTCCGGCCGGTCCGGCCCGCCCTCGCGGTCCCCATTGTAGACCAACGCGACGTGCAGCCGCCGCCTGGTCCGCTGAACTTGCTGCTCCACCATCAGGATGCTTCTCTTGACACGGCAGGATGCCGTTTCTACACAGGGAGGGTAAGTGACTGTGGCTATTGTGCCGGGACCGGCCCGGCTGTCAACCCCAAGCCGCCAGCGGGCCGTTGCTTTTGGCCTTGTTGCGAGTATCGTAGAGGGGTCAATGGAACGAGGAGTTTTCACGCGGATTATCGCACGGGAGGAGCACTCATGGACACCCTGGAAGCCATTCACAGCCGCCGTAGCGTGCGGCGGTACGAAGACCGGCCGGTGCCGGAGGAACTGGTGCGGAAGCTGCTGGCGGCGGCCAGCAGCGCCCCCAGCGCCCGAAACCAGCAGCCGTGGCAGTTTGTGGTGATCGACGACCGGCAAATCCTGGCCGAGATCGCCGTGGTCAACCCGAACGCGCAAATGGCCCGCCGGGCACCGCTCGGGATTCTGGTTTGCGGCGACCTGGGGCTGGAGACATCGCCCGGCTATTGGGTGGTCGATTGTGCGGCGGCGGTCGAGAACATGTTGCTGGCAGCCCACGCCCTGGGACTGGGCGCGGTCTGGACCGGTGTTTACCCCCGTCAAGAGCGGATGGACGGCCTGCGGCGGATTGCGAAGCTGCCCGACGGCATCATGCCCCACAGCCTGGTTGTCTTTGGCTATCCGGCCGAGCAGCCGCCCCCACAGGACCGATTCCGGCCGGAGCGGGTGCATCGCAACACTTGGTGACGGCCCCTTCTCTGGTTCCCACGCCCCGCGTGGGAACCAGTTGTGCCCGGCAAAGTTTTTTTCCAGTTTTGGCACGCCGTTAGCAATCTATCGGGCCGTCTGGCCAGCCTGGGGCGAAACAGGATGGCAAGCAAGGAGCAGTAGAGGCATCGGCGGGGCCGGTGCAGAGCAGAGGCATCAGTTCGTAGCCGATGGTGCGAAAGGAACCGTGAGCGTTGCGGTTGAGATCAGTGGAACGTGTTGGTTGGCAACAGGTTACCTATCCCCCTAGAGAACGGAGAAGAAAGGCACCCCCGACGGATCGGAAGCCGTGGCTTCCGATTTACACTGGCGAGCTGACGGTTGGTCGCCCGAGCCAACGTCAGCTCGCCTGTTTTATTTTGCTACAGCAAAATTGAACAGGTGGGGCGGAACGAGGCAGTGATTTCGACAGTGTGTTGCTAACAGACCACCCATGAGTTGGACGGGGATTATGGGCGCGTTATCGATTTGTCTGGCAGATCGGGATTCGCTTCTGGCGTGCCGAGCTTGGCTCTTCGACGTGGCAGCAACTCTGTCAATATTTCCCCGTTTACCATGTAATTCCTGCCGATTCGACGAATCAGTTTCATCCGCTTCAACTCATTGACATCGCGGGTCAAGGTCTTGATTGTCTTCCTGGCGTATAGCTCGGCAAGTTCGGGAGTAAGACGCCGCAATTGCAGTTTGGAGACCCTGCATGGATCAGCCTTCGCCAATTCCAGGGCCAGTTTCCGCCGCCTATCGGCCGCATCGCCTGTCTTTGCGCTAAACTGGCGGTAGACATAGTCTCGCCATGCGACTTCCCATTGATGCTTACGAATCTGCTGAATTTGTTCGTCGAGAGCATCACGCAGCCCGCGTATCGCATACAACAAGAAGCCGATTGCCCCCTCTTTTGATTGGCTTGCAGCAGCCAAAGTCCGATAGTATTCCGATCGCGTCTGATTGTAGAAATTGCTCAGGAGGTGGGCTGCGATGGAGGGCGCTCGACCCGACAGAAGAATTTGAAACTCCACTAGACGTGCCGTTCGGCCATTGCCGTCACCAAAGGGGTGAATCCAGGCGATGTACAAGTGCGCCATGATGGCCCGTATTACCGCATAACCAGTTGAGAGTTCCGGATTTGGAGGCACAATTTCTTCGTTAAGCCATTGGCACAATCGCTGTGTCAAGAATTCGCAATCCATCCAAGGTACAGCCCGGTATTTTGCGACCGCCACCGAGTAACGACGAAACTCTCCGGCAACGACACCCTCCTCCAGCGGAAGACCTTCCAGCACCATGCGATTAAACGCCTTGATTGTATCGACGGTCAGTCGCGAATCTTTGCCGTCAAATACTTCTCTTCCGATGGCATTGCAGGCTTCTACGATGTTGTCGATTTCCTTGCCAAGGTAGGACTGGGACTTTGGCAAGGTTGTTTTATTCCTGATGCGCTCACGAACCTGGTCTTCGGATAACGTATTGCCTTCAATGGCCGTGGTTGCATCGGCACCTTTTGCCAAATAGAGTATGCGAAGATTTCGCGCAACTTTTGGCGGCAAGAGGGCACTGGCAACATGCTCGATCTTGGACTGAACTGCCCCTAGATCCATCCAGAATGTAAACGGAGCGCGCTTGAGATCGAGCTCAAATGTTATCCACGGGTGTGTCTCGGTGTATGTCCCAGTGTCTGTCCCGTTCTGTGTCCGAATCGGTCTCTCGTTCACCTGATTCACTCCAGCCATTATGGCGTTCATAACATATTGTGGCGCAGATACTTGCAGCACATCCATGCTGTAACACGAGTCCTACTATGGACAGCTTAGCCCTTCGTATACCCCATGTCAAGAGACGGAAAAGACACTCCTAATGTCCAATGGAAAGACCAATTGGTGGCACGTCGTTACCAGCCACCCAAATGGCCCATACAGCCCATCATTATCGGCAACATGCCGCCTTACTCGCCCGCCAGTCCGCGGTACTGGCTCATCTTCCGCTTGAGCGTCACCCGATGGAGGCCCAGTTCCCGCGCGGCGGCGAGGAACTGGCCGTTGTGGCGCTGCAAGACCGTTTCCAAGAGTGGCGGCTCGACGATCCGCAGAAGGCGGTCGTAGAGGTCGCCCGCGGCGGACGGGTCCTGAAGCCGGTGGCGGGCCCAATCGCGGATCATGGCCGCCAGCATCGACTCGCGGGTTTGGCTGGAATCGCTCCCGGGCGGGGTCGGCGGGGGGAGGTGCTCGGGCAGCAGCGGGCCGCCGCGGGCCAGGATCATCGCGTGCTCCAAGGCGTTCCGCAGCTCCCGCACGTTCCCGTACCACGACCGGCCCTCCAGGGCCTTCCTCGTCTCGGCCCCCAGCGACGGACAAGGCGAACCGCTGCTGGCCGAGAAGGCTTCGAGGAAGTGTTGGGCAAGCTCGGCGACGTCGCCGGGCCGCTCGCGGAGCGGCGGAATCTCGATCTCGAACGTGATCAGCCGAAAGTACAAGTCCTCGCGGAACTTCCTCTGCACCACCCGTTCGTGCAGGTTCTGGTGAGTGGCCGAGACTACGCGGAAGTCGCTCCGCACGGGCCGGCTGGCGCCGACGGGCAGGATCTCGCCGTATTCCAGCACCCGCAGCAGTTTGACTTGCAGGGCGGGCGGGATGTCGGCCACCTCGTCGAAGAAGAGCGTGCCGCCGTGGGCCTGTTCCAGCAGTCCCTTGCGGGCTTGCTCGGCCCCGGTGAACGCCCCGCGGACGTGGCCGAACAGCTCGCTCTCGGCCAGCGACGGGCTGAGCGAGGCGACGTTGACCGGCACGAACGGCCCGCCGCTCCGCCGGCTGTACTGATGGATCGCCCGGGCGACCAGTTCCTTGCCGGTGCCGCTCTCGCCGCGGACGTGGACGCAGGCCTCGGCGGGGGCGACGACCGCAATCCGCTTGAAGACCTCTTGAATGGCCGGCGACGAGCCGACCAGCCGCGGCGGCCCACCGCGAAGAACGGGAGCGGTTCCCTTTTCCGACCAGAGGGGACCGGAGCCTTTCTCATCGTCCGCTGAGGGCGAAGAGCGGTCCGGCGTTTGGAGCGCCCGCTGGATCGCCCGCTGGGCCACGCCCAGGTCGAACGGTTTGACCAGATACTCGAAGGCCCCGTTGCGGACGGCCTCAACCGCGGTGGCCAGGTCGCCGTAGGCGGTGATCACGATCACCGGCACGGCGCCGCAGAGGCCGCGGAAGCGCTGCATGGCCGACAGTCCATCCATCCCCGGCAGGCGGACGTCCAGGACGATGGCGTCGGGGGGCCGTTTTTTCGCTGCCTCCAACGCCTGCTCCGCCGAGGGGGCGACCGCCGCCGAATGGCCGAGGCCCTCGACCAGTTTGCTAAGGCCCCAACAGATGCTCTGCTCGTCATCGACAATCAGTACGTGTGCCATGTCTAATCCAAGGGAAAATCGAAGCAAAAGCACGTCATGTCGCCGTCGCGTTGCCAGCGGACCTGTCCGCCGTGCCGCTGGGCAATCTGACGGGCGACGAACAGCCCCAGCCCGAAACCGTCCGGCTTGGTGGTGACGAAGGAGTTGAACAACCGGTCGCGGACCGCCGGGTCAGGACCGGGGCCGGAGTCGAGCACGCGGATCGCGCCGCCGTGGGCCGCGCTCCGCCCGATCTCTACCCGGACGTGCGGCGGAGCGGACTGGCCCGCAACGGCGGCGTCTGCCGCGTTGAGCACGAGATTGGTGATAAGCTGCCGGAGCGCTTCCGGGTCGCCGCCGAGGAAGATCGGCTCCGGCGGCGGGGTAAATTGAAGGTCGATGCCGGCGTGGACGTACGACGGCCGCACCAGGCTCAACACCTCTCTGACCAGCAGCGTCGTGTTGACGCGCTGGCGGACCGGGGGCGCCGATTCCTCGATCGAGAGGAATTGACGCAAGTACGACTCCATCAGCCGCAATTGACGCAGGGCCACGTCCAGCGATTCGTCCGCCGTGCCGCGGGGACACTCGCGGCGGTGCAGCTCGATGGCCATCCGGCCGCCGGTGGCCGCGTTGCGGAGTTGATGGGCCATCGACGCCCCCAACTGGCCCAGGGTCCGGAGCCGCTCGTTGTGGCGGACTTGCCGTTCGTAGCCGGCCAACTGCCCGGTCATCCGGTTGATCGACTCCGCCAAGTCTCGCAGCTCGTCGTTTCGCTCTGCGACGGGCATCGGCGTGAAGTCGCCTTCGGCAATGGCCGCCGTGCGGGCCACCAGCAGGCCGATCGGGTGGGCCAGCCGCCGGGCCAGCCAAGTGGCAATCGCCACAGCAATGCCCGCGGCCACCAGCCCGGCAATCAGCGCCGGATACACGGCCTGGCGGACGCGCGAAGCCAGTTGATCCTCGGGATAAAGGATCAAGAGCGTCGATGGCGCGGCCGTTGGCGAGCGGCTGGAGACGCCGACCGAATCGACCAGGTAATTGCGCTCCCCCAAGGAAACCGTCGCCCGGCCGGCGCCGGTGTCGGTTCGGCCCGTTCGGCCGAACTGCGCAAGGTCCTCGAGCCAGGACTTCTCCAGCGGCAGCGTGCTCTCTTCCAGCCGCCCTTCGGGACCGATCAACACGAACTCCGCCCCCGAGAGACCTTTGATTTGCAGCAGCACCGGTCTGGTCAGCGGGAAGGCGGCCTCGGCCAGCGTCCTTTTCACCCGCCGCAAGTCCTCCGCTTGCTCGCGGCGAACCCGCAGGGCAATCCATGAGGCGGTGATTGCGGTGGCCAACAAGCTGGCCAACAAGACGACTGAAACCATCGGAACGAGCAACTGGCGGCGGATGGGCCACCTCATGCCCGAGGGCTCACCAGAGCGGGCTACCGCAATCCGATCGGTCGTAGCAGAGGACATGGCAACAGGTCCGGGTTGTCGAAAGAATCGACATCGGTGTCGAGCAACTCGACATGAGACCTATTGTACTCGGTCATCGCGCGAGACGCAACATCCGCGCCGGGAAAGGGATAAGTCGATTGGAACACGTCTGGGCGGCCTTGGCCCCCGGTTTGCTTCCCCTTGGGGAAAGTTGAAAACTGCTACCCAATCTCTATGAACATAGTGGGAGAACGACGTGAACCGCCGGAATGGAGTCAATGTCCGCCGGATTGCGGCCGCTATGGCCGTCTGGCTGGCCGGGGCCTGCGGCCCTTCCGCCGAGAAGAACGATGGACCATCACGGCCGGGGCCTGATCCGAAACTTTATCAAACCACTGTGGATCGGGCGATTCAGTTTCTCGCCTCGCGGCAGTCGTCGGAAGGCGCACTGAGTCCGCAACTCGGCGTCGGCCCGACCGCGCTCTACACGCTGGGTCTGTTGCGTGCCGGGCGGTCGGCAGGCGATCCGCAGGTGGCCAAGGGACTAGCCTTCTTGGAGGAGGCCGTGCAGGAGACCGGCGGCATCCACATGCCGGGCGGACGAATCCCCAACTACGAAACCTGCATCGCTGTGATCTGTTTCAAGGAGGCCAACCGCACGGGCAAGTATAAAAAGATCATCAAGGACGCGGAGCGGTTTCTCCGCGACGGCCAGATCGACGAGCGCAAGGGGAAGGACAAGGCGGACGTCTCTTACGGCGGCATGGGCTACGGCGGCCGGTCCCGGCCCGACCTGTCGAACACGGCCTATCTGCTCGACGCCTTGAAGGCCTGCGGCGCCGGCGCCGACGATCCGGCGCTGAAGAAGGCGTTGGCCTTTGCCTCACGGTGTCAGAATCTGGAGAGCGAGCACAACACCACCAAGTACGCCGCCAAGGTGAACGACGGCGGATTCTTCTACACGCCCGTGTTGAGCAAGCAGGACGAGTCGCGGCAGACGGCCAACGGAGGGCTGCGGAGCTACGGCTCGATGACCTACTCCGGCCTGAAAAGCATGATCTACGCCGGATTGACCAAGGACGATCCGCGGGTGAAGGCCGCCCTGCAATGGATCCGCAAGAACTACGATCTGAAGTCGAATCCCGGCATGGGCGAGGCCGGCCTGTACTACTACTACCACACCTTCGCCAAGGCGTTGGACGTGCTCGGGGTGGACGAGATCGAGGACGCCAAGGGCGTGAAGCACGATTGGCGCCGCGAACTGACCGAGGAACTCGCCCGGCGGCAGAAACCCGACGGCTCGTGGGTCAACGCCGACACGCAATGGATGGAGGGAGACCCGAATCTGGCCACCGCGTTTGCGCTGTTGGCGCTGACGCACTGCCGGCCCGCCGCGCGATAGGGTGCGTGAAACACGCCTTGGGTTGCGCCGGCAACCGTTTGCCATGGTGCGTTCCACGCACCCTACAGTCCGCCCAAAGTCAAACCATGAAGCGAACCGCTTTTACACTAATTGAGTTGTTGGTGGTCATCACGATCATTGGCATCCTCATTGCGCTGTTGCTGCCGGCGGTGCAGGCAGCGCGGGAAGCCGCGCGCCGCAGCCAGTGCGAGAACAATCTCAGACAGCTCGGCATCGGCTTTCACAGCTTTGAGAACGCCAACGGCGGCTTTCCGCCGCGCCGGTGGTCGCGGTCGACGCCCGGCCAGGACGGCGGCTACACCGGCTGGGGCACGTTCCTGCTGCCCTACATCGAGCAGAAGAACATCTACGACGCCTACAATTGGGAGTACGACTTCTACGACCCCGTCAACAAGGCGGTGGTCGAAACCAAGCTGCCTGTGTTTATCTGCCCCTCCACGCCGCGGTCTTCGGACATCATCTGTTCGGGCCCGGCGACCGCTGGTTCCTCCAATCCGAACAAGAGCACAACTTACTCGGTCAAAGGCTGGATCGATTACCTGGCGCCGAACGGTTTTGTCGCGCCAACCACGGGCTGGGGCGCCAATTTCCCCCTATTTCCCAACAGCGGAAATGCGCACCAGGCCATGTTGGACAGCTCCCCCATGTTTCCTCCCACCGTTTATTCTCGCGCACCGCGGCAGGTGCGGGACATCAAGGACGGGCTGTCCAACGCCTTGTTGATCAGCGAGACGGCGGGCTGGCCGCAGCAGTGGGTCGGCAAGCAGCAGGTGCCGCCGGACCTGGCCCCGAGCAATCGCGGCTCCTGGGCCGCCTGGCAATCCTGGGTCTTCTGGCCGTACTCTCAGGACGGCACGATGAACGCCTCGGCCAACCCTACGGCGGGCGATTTGCTTAACTGCGCCGTGAACTGCAACAATTACCACGAAATCTATTCCTTTCATCCCGGCGGCGCGATGGTGTTGTTCTGCGACGGATCGGTGCGGTTCGCCGGCGAATTGATGAGCGGGCTGGCCTTCGCGCAAATCACGGACATCGACGACGGGCAGATCACCACCGATAAGAACATCGAGTAGGAGTCGTGCAGACGGCGATGAAATCAAGCCCCCTCCATTTCTGCTTGGCGCTAGCCTTGCTCGCGCCGGCAGGTTGCAGCAGCCGTCCGCTTCCCGGGCCGCAACCCTATCCGGTGCATGGAAAAGTCTTGTACCAGGGACAGCCGGCCAAGGGATGGCGCGTCGCGTTCTACCCGTTGAGCGAGCAGAGGAAGTTGAGGTTTGCACCGGCAGCCGTCACGGACGATAAGGGGGAGTTTCGCTTGCGTTCCTACGCGCCCGGCGATGGCGCGCCGCTGGGCGAGTACGCCGTAACGTTCCAATGGCCGCAACACGTCAATACGGGCGACGAGCCGGAGCCCGTGCCGGAGGTCGATCAACTCCAGGGGCGTTACAGCGACCCGCGGACGTCGCGCTGGAAGGTTGTGGTGCATGAAGGCGACAACGCCCTCGTGCCGTTTGTGCTTCCGTAGTTTTCCCCCAGGAGTCTCTTTCGTGTTGACAGAGCCACCAGCCGGCAGGATTCCTGTCCGCGTCGAAGGCGCGACCAAACGCTTTCGCCAGGGTGAATCGGTAGTCGAGGCCATCAAGAATGTTTGCCTCTTGATCGAAGAAGGGGAATTCGTCGCCGTCATGGGCGCCAGCGGCTCGGGCAAGAGCACGCTGCTGCACGTCATGGCGGGGCTCGCTCCGCCCGATGAAGGCCGCGTGACAATCGACGGCGCCGATCTGTCGGCCATGTCGGACGGGCAACTGACGCGGTTCCGCCGCCGCAAAATCGGTCTCGTCTTCCAAGCATTCAATTTGATCCCATCGCTGACGGCCCACGACAACGTCAGCCTGCCCATACTGGCCGGCCGGCGCACCGGTCGCGCCGACGAGAAGGTAGAACGCCTGTTGGACCGCTTGGGGCTGGTCTCGCGGCGGCATCATCGCCCCGACGCCATGAGCGGCGGCGAGCAGCAGCGCGTGGCGATCGCCCGCGCGCTGGTCAACGACCCGGCCTTGGTCCTGGCCGACGAACCGACCGGCAGTCTCGATTCGGTCAGCGGGCAGAAGATATGCCGGTTGTTGCGGGAACTGTCGGAAGCAGAGCGGCGGACGATAGTGTTGGTGACGCATGAGCCGGCGGTGGCGGTTTGGGCGCAGCGCGTGGTGGTGATGAAAGACGGCCGTATCCTCGCGCAGTTCGGCACGGGCGCCTTCAAGGACGCCCAAACGTTGGCCGCCCATTACCAGGATATTGTGAACGTCGCGGCCGGCGATGCGGCCGTTGCGGCATCGTGACGGAGAAGAGCCGCTCCTTGGTCCACGGAAGAACGCCGCTTCTGCGGACCGGATGGCAATCGCAATACCCTTGATCGAGGAAACGCTTATGCACGCAGGCGAGTTTACTGTCGTCCGCAAGCTGGCCACGGCCGACATACGGCGCCGGCCCGGGCGGTTGTTGTTGACTATCCTTTCCACGGTCGCCGCCGCGTGCGTTGTCGTCTGGGTGGTCAGCGGCTACGATTCGCTCGTCCAGAAATTCAAGGAATTGACCGAGAAGTACTTGGGCCGGTACGAACTGGTTGTTCTGCCGGTGGGTTCCGGGGATGCTCCCTTGCCGCCCCTGTTCAAGAATCTGGTCGGATTGCTCCGGCAGGACCCGGCGGTGGCCGTGGTGGACCCGGCGTTCCAATCGCGGGTGACGATCAAGAATAAGGCGAACCCGGAGCAAGTCGCCCCGGCACGGAGGTTTGGCCCCCCCGGCGAGAACGCGGCGGCCGCCAATGCGCCGGTCCGTAGCATGAACGCGGGCCCGGCCCCGACGCCGACGCTGGTGGGCACCGACGCGGCCGAGCCCCCGTATCCGCTGGTCCGTGGCAAGTGGATCGATTCCAAACATCCGGACCGGATGGAAGCGGCCATCAGCAATGGGTTGGCGGACCAGGTCGGCGTCAAGCTGGACGAGGAAGTGATCGTGGCCGGCGGCCGGCCCGGCAAAGAGTTCTCGTTGAAGATCGTGGGCATCGTCTCGCAGCGGACCGCGGTCCCGTCGGCAACCTTCATGGTTGGTCTGCCGCCGTCGCGGAGCGCTGCGCCGTTGGCCCACGGCCCGGCCGTGTTGGCACTCTATGTGCCCTGGGCGCTGGCGGAAAAGGTGGCCGGGGTTCCCGCCAAGATCGACTTCGCCGGCGTGGTCCTGGCCAAGGGGATCCAGGCCGGCGAATTTCGCGCCCAATGGGCGGAACGCCTCCGGCGGGCGTCTCCGCGAATCGAGTTCCAAGCTCAGGAGGACGTGGGGGCGCAACTCGATCAGAGCTGGACTTCGGAGACGATCCGCGGACAGGCGCTTTCCGCTACCGGCATCTCGCTGCTGGCTGCGCTCTTCATTATCTTCACGACGCTCAACATGGGCGTGGACGAACGCGTCCGCCAGTTCGCCATGCTGCGGGCCGTCGCGCTGACCAAGGCTCAGATCGGCGTCATGATCGCGGCCGAAAGCATCTTCCTGGGACTGGTTGGCTGGGGAGGCGGACTTTTGGCGGGTTGGGGCCTGCTGGAAATGATGAGCCGCCTGCGGCCCGCTTTCTTCCCAATCGGCGTGTCGCTGGGCTTCTGGTGCATCGCGCTGTCGGGCATTTGTGCGCTGGGCGGCGCGCTGGCGGCTTCCATCATTCCCGCCTGGCGGGCCACGCGCGTCAGCCCCTTGGAAGCAATGGTGGTGCGGCCGCCCGTGCGGTCGGCGAGGCTTTCCTGGGGGCTCACGGCAATCGGCCTGGCGCTGATTTGCCTCCAGCCGCTGGTGGTGTTCTGGCTGCCCATGCCGGACAAAGCGCGGTATGCGGTTTCGGCGATCGTGGGCTGCCCGGCCATGGGAATCGGATTCATCCTGCTCGCGCCGCATGACCGTAGCGTTTACGGGCAAGTTCTTCGGGCCGGTCATCGCGCGGCTGCTGGGGGTCAACTCGCGGCTGTTGGCCACGCAGCTTACCAGCAACCTCTGGCGGGCCGTGGGAACCGCGGCGGCGCTGACCATCGGCCTCGGCCTGTTCGTCGCTACGCAAACATGGGGCTATTCGATGCTGGGGCCCTTCATGCCGGGCGACTGGGCGCCGGAAATGCTGGCCGGCCTGATTCCCGCGGGCGTGCCCGAGTCGGAGATCGAACGCCGTCCGCCAGGTGAAAGGGATAAAGGCCGGTCAATGCGTGCCGCTGGCCGTGCAACAGGTGAAGTTCGCCGAGGACCTCACCGGCGCCAACGTGCGGGAGTCGGCAACGCGCAGGACAACTGCGTCATGATCGGCGTCGATCCCGATCTGGCGCTGGGGGGCGACCGGCCGATGTTCAACTTTCCTTTTGTGGAGGGAACGCGCCGCGAAGCGCTGGAGAAGCTCCGCCACGGGCGCTACTGCCTGGTGCCCGACCACTTCCAGCGTGAAAGCGGCCTGGGCGTGGGCGACAAATTCGCGGTGATTCCGCCCGAACCGCCCGAGCACCCCGTCGAATACGAAATCGCCGGCGTGGTGTCGATGGACGGCTGGCATTGGCTGACTAAGAGCCTGCGACGAGGCCGAGCCGCGGGCCTGATGTTCGCCCCGTATGGCGAGGTACGGCGCGATTTCGGAATCCAGCGGGTCACCTACTTCTGGATGAACCTCGACGGCACCGCCGCCGAGGACGAGATCAAAGAATCGCTGCAAACGATTGCCCAGCGGAACTTCGACATCAACCTCGTGAAATCGCGGCAACGCGGACGGGGCTCGATGGACGAGATGGGCTCCGGCGGCGGTCGCCGGCGGCAGTACACGGCCAACGTCAACCTGCAGACGGCCGAAGGCGTTCGCAAGACGGTCAGCGCCCGCGCCGACGGCATCATCTGGGCACTATGCCAACTGCCGCTAGTGACGCTCGCCGTGGCCTCCCTGGGCGTCGTCAACACCGTGCTGTCGTCCATCCGTGCGCGCCGATGGGACATGGGAGTGCTACGCGCGGTCGGTGTCACCCGTTTCGGACTCGTCCGCATGATCCTTGCGGAAGCGATTCTCGTCGGCATGGTGGCTTGCCTGCTGAGCCTCGGCTTCGGGGTCATGGCGGGCTATTGTGGCACGGGTATCACGCGGTACGTCAACATTCGCGGCGGCATGATCACGCCGTTGATTATTCCCTGGGCCAAGTTGACAGTTGGCTTCGGCGCGACGCTAGGCCTGTGCCTGCTGGCCGCCCTGTGGCCGGCAGTCTTGACAGGCCGCACGGAACCGCTGAAACTACTACAGGCGGGCCGCGCCGCCATGTGAGTCGAGGAGAGGCAGAGTTGAACGCCCAGCGGACGCAATCCCGTCGGCAACGCGAAGACTTGAGCCCCCAACGCGCTTTTACGCTGGTGGAACTTTTGGTGGTCATTACGATCATCGGCATCCTGATCGCGCTGCTGCTGCCGGCCGTCCAGGCGGCGCGGGAGTCGGCCCGGCAGTTGCAATGCAGCAACAACCTCAAGCAACTGGCGCTGGCCTGCCACAACTTCGAGAGCGCGAGGCGCGGGCTGCCGCTCTTGTACTCGTCTTCCTTGCAATTGGGGTGGATCACCCAAGTGCTCCCCTATTTCGAGCAGGGCAACCTGTGCGACAAATACAACTTCAACCAGCCCTGGTTCGACGCCAGCAACGCAGAGGCGGTCCGCCAGCGGATCTCCGTGTTCGAGTGCCCCACCAGTTCCGTGCCGCGGCTGATGACGGTCACTGATCCGAGTTTCGCCGGCCAGAGCGCCAATCCGCTAACGACCTTTACGGCGGCAAGCACGGACTACTTCGCCGTTTCCGGGGCGTCATCGACGACGACGCTCAAGGCGCCGAGCACGATTCCGGCCGGCTATTTTGCCGCCTACCCAAACGCGTCTCCCAAGACGGACCTTTCCGGGCCGTTCGGGGCGCAGACGCGACTCCCGTCTCGCACCCGCTGGCCGACACGACCGACGGGCTGTCGAACACGCTGATGCTCGGCGAGATGTCGGGCCGGCCGTGGTTGTTTCTGGCGGACGGGCAGCAAGTCCCCACCGCCGACTTTCCTTCCTACGTGGCCGTAAGTTCCGTGGACGCGGCGGACGGCGTGCCGCTCTATTATGGCTGGGGGGCCTGGGCTCACAACGACAACTTCGCCGTGGGGACCTGGAGTTCCGACGGGACCATGCAGGGGGGCCAGAGCGCGATCAATTGCAGCAACTACCGGGGCGTTTACAGCTTTCACGCCACCGGGGCCAACGGGGCCTTCGGCGATGGCTCCGTCCACCTGTTGGGCCGGGAGATGTCGCCCGCCGTTTTCTTCGCCCTGGTCACGGCGCGCGCCGGCGAGGCGGTGGGCGAGTATCCCGGCGTGTATTGACGCAATGTAGCCGGCACACGCCGTGTGCCGACAGGGGAGTGTGCAATCACCATTGGGAACAATTCTGTCGGCACACGGCGTGTGCCGGCGACATTGAGGGTCTTACATGAACCGGCGTCCGAGGTTCTTGTTGCTGCTGCTCGCCGGCGGATTGGCCCTGGGGCCGGCCTCGTGCCGTCGCGGCGGGCACAAATCCGTTTCTCCCGTGAGCGGCAGAGTTCTTTACAACGGGAAGCCCGCCGAAGGGGCCCAAGTCACGTTCTTCCCCTTGGATCACAAGGACCCCCAAAAGCCGCGGCCGGGGGCCCAAGTGAGGCGAGACGGCTCGTTCCGGTTGAGCACCTACGCTTCTTACGACGGCGCCCCGCCGGGCCGCTACGCCGTGACGATCATCTATCGCTCGCCCGAGAAAAAGGAAAACGACGAAAACATGGGCCCCGACCTGCTGCGGGGCCGCTACGCCGATCCCAAGACCACGCCGCTTGCGGTCGAAGTGAAGGAGGGAGCGAATGACTTGGCGCCGTTCGACCTCCGGTAAGTACGTGTACATCACGGCGTATGCGGCAGCGGCGGCAAACGCGGACCGGAACACGACGGGAGCAACTGGCCCCGGCCCGGCCGAGATAGACGGAGTATTGCCGGCCGTCCTCACGGTAGACGAGCCGGTAGTAGGGGCCAAACGTCCGGCCGTCGCGTCGCCGCCACGTGGCCACCACCGAGCCTTGCCGGCAAAAAACGTCCGGCCGGGCCGATACCAGGCGGATTGCCGCGTGATCGAGTTGGTCAACAGGTTGCGTTTTGGCCAATTTCGGACTCCAACTGAGGGGAAGCGGTGAGCCTTCAGCTATCAGCCGTCAGGTTTCGGCTCTCGACTCTCGACTCTTAGCTTCTTTCACGCCCGCCATCATGCGCTTTCGGCCGGGGAGTTTTCAAGAGCAAGAATTAGGCCAATTTGCGAGGAGGGAGAGAGCATGAGGGATAAGGGATAACTTGACGCCCCGAGGCGGGAAGAAGTAGGATGGCTGGCGCGGCTATTGGGGGGCCGAAGAGGGCTCCGTCCCGTTTTCGCTACCGGGTGTCTGGAAGCCGTTTTCGCTCGGCCGTGAAGCCACGAGAGCGCCGCTCCAACCCAAGACTACCCAAACGGTCAGGATCGGTATTGCGTCCCCGGAATTGCCTCCCCGGAATTGCCCCCGTTTCAACTCCTTCTCAACTCTCGGACCTGGAAGTTGACTGCCTTTCCGCTACGTCTCGATCTAGGATCTCCAGCAGTCTGAGACCGCCAGTGTCATGCGTATCAATTCGCAGGGAACCGGTCAAAGGCAAGACCTTTTCCGTCAAGTGATCGATCAGCACCTTTCCCTTCGGGTTTCCCGCCAGTTCTTTCAGATTGAGAACCAGTTCTCCCGATTCCCCGAAATTGCTTACGTTGACGGTATAGTTCATGTAATGGGTGACCACGGTGATCAAGGCATGCCGTCCCTGTCGATTCAGTTTGTGGACCCGCACGTCGCTCTGGGTTTTCATTTTGATCAGGGTGGCCTTGCCGGCCAGATCTAATCGCGGGATGGTCCTTTCCTTACCCTTGTCTGGATGGAAGGATGCCAGGGCATCGGCCCGCTGGCCGTCGATGTAATAATCCTCCAGGTCCGCCAGCAGCGTATGCGTCCGGCTCAAGCCCGCCATGAATTTTCCATCGCCGAACCCATAAGCCGCAACAAAGTACCCGATTCCCTTGATCGCCGGGGACAGTGAGACGAGATCGAAGACCTTGAATCGCATATCCTCTGCGTCTTGCAGGTGTTCCCCTTCGGAAACGTGCAGCAGCGGTATGACATCCACGCCGCCCTGGTCGCTGCCGTACGCCTTCTCTTTCAGGCCCTGCAAAACAGTGTCGCGGTAAAGTGTTCCATAGTAATGCAGGCTATACCACTGCGGCATGGTATACGAAAACGACTTGGCCCATGCCATCTGTTCCCGCAACGGCAGCGAATCACTGCCGAAGGGACCAAAGGAATTCAGGGTATTGATGGTCTTGACGTTTGGGTCGACCTCCCGCATGGCATCGGCCCAAAGCCGCGCCACACGCGTGTACAGTTCCATGTTATAGGAAAGCCACTGGGGTTTGAATTTCCCTTGGAGGTTGGCCACCGTCACTTCCTTGCGGTGGACGTGCTGCGTTCGGACAAAGTCATCCAGTGTGGCGGGATCATAGCTGATGAGGAGGCCTTCCAAGCTATCGTTGATGTAACCGCTGTTTCCGTAGGGCAGTTTCAACTCGCGGGGCTGCCGCAGAGTATATTGGTAGGCCGCCAGAGAAGAATCCCGCCAGGCCTTCCCGCCCTGGGTGATATAGCGCATGTTATACAATGACGAATCCACCTTGCCGTCGGCCCCCACAACGTACATGTCTTTCTCCGGGAATTTCTGCGACAAGTCGCTATACGCTTGCCCGGTTTCACACATGGTGGAGTGGTTGGGCCAGAACTCCTTGACGCCGAACTCGCGGAATACTTTGGCGTGCAATTCTTCTCCAAAAGTCAGCTTCTCGGGGCTGGCATTCTTCCCCAGAACACAAAAGCCATAGTCGCTCCAGACGTTGAATCCCATCATGGCAAACTGCCGCGGGATGGACGCCAAACAACACTCGTGATCCTGCTTCCAGTCGTACACCGAATAGGCCACGGTCTTGAGGCGGCGCGGCGTGGCCTGTCGGCTGGGCAGTTTGACCGGCACCAGCTTGATCTCTCGGGCCGGGAATAATTGGCCCTTGTCCTCCAGTTGCACGCGCAGCGTCGGGATCTTTCCGGAGGAGACGCGGACCCAGAACCCGCCAAACTCGCTAACTCCGCCTTGAAACACAGGTATCGCGAAAGAGATTTTCTCATGGGCGCCGTCCCCCTGGCCGATTTTCTCCCGTCGAAACACCGGGCTCGTGGCCTTGGGATTACGCCATTTCAACTCCGAAAGTTCCGTATTAAAGCCGGATACCGACACTTCGGCTGGGATCGTCAGATGAAGAATGGGGCAATCCGCCTTGGTGCTGTCTCCACAGACGATCATATTGACCCACTGCCATTGGCCTTCCAGGCAGGTACCGGATACCTTTGGCCCGTTCCGGGGAGGCGGGGCACAATTCTGCAAACAGGCACGGCAGAACCTCACGCTCCGACGTGGCAACCCGCACCAATGACAAGTCGTCGAGGGCATAGGACGAGGCCGGCGAATAGACGCTGGCCTCATATTCCCCGGCGCCGGCAATATCAAAATCAGCGTAATAAGGTCGATAGCCCATGATCGGAGCGACGATTGTATGGACCTGCTCGCCCAGGCCCAAAATGAGTTTTTGGCCCCCTGCTCCCATTCCAGTCTGATTGCAGGCCCAGACCGTCAGGCGGTATCGACCGGGCGAAAGGGAGACTTTCTGGCTGAGTCGGGTCACGCGCTCCGCCGAATAGATTTCAATGGCCCGCTTGCCGTCATGCGGGTGCGCTTCGCCCCAGCCACCGCCATTCTCGTCCAGCAATGCATAATAGGGTTCGCCGTTTTCCCGTGTATTCTCGACCTTCCAGTGGTTCAGCCAATTCCGGGAATCTTCAAAGCCCGCGTTCTTCAATAGATTCGTGGGACTCTCTGTGGCAATCCCCGATGCGGTAACCATGGTGAGTGAGAGGACCGTCAACAGACGGGCAAGGGCATTAACGAAAAGATGGCCGGGCATTTGGATTACTCCGTCTTTTATGGCTCTTCCGTTTCTAGGTCTGCACTTTCTGCCAGATCGCTGGCAGCCCCTCGTCGTGCTCCAGCAGGGTCTTGTCGATCTCGGCCCGGAGTACCCGGCAGCATATCGCTCCCCCACCGCCTGTCAAGAGGACCCCGTGGCAGGTGAACAAGGGGATAAGTCCAACTATAGAAGAGGGCGGGGAAGAGGCGAGGAAAGCGGATGCGTCCATCTACCGCCGGCTCTTACGGTAAGAACCTGGACTTCTCCCCATTTCTCTCCGATCCCCTTACTCTTTCGTCTGCGGCAAGGCCTGCCGCGGCGGCCTCGTGGGCTCGCTCGGAGTGGCCTGGGGATTGGCCACCGGCCGACGCTTGAGCGTGACTTCCGGGACGTCAGGTTGGCGATCGCCGCCGGCCATCCGGTCTTTCGACTGAACCGTCACGGTGTCGGCATCGACGACGGTGAACACGTTGGTGGCCGAGGCGTCGCTTCCATCCGGCCGGGTGCCGGTGTGGCGGACGAGCCAGCGGTTGCCGTCCCGCACCCAGAGGTTCTCGCCGAAACCGCCGTCGGAGTCGAAGACCCAGGAACGGATTCTCTGGCCGCGGGGGTCCCAGCCGATGACTTCCGTGCCCAGGCGCGAGATGTTGGGTCCCTCCACCTTGAATTTACGGATCAGGAACGCCCGGTTGGCGGTCCAATCACAAGTGCTCCGCACCGAGAGGCCGTTTTGCGGGGAGACTTCGTCCGACCAATCGCCCACCAGCCACGCCAAGGCTTTCAGGCGCTCGGCCGGTGACAGCGTGCCGGCGGCCGTTTCGCGGGCGCTTTCGATCAGCCACCGCCCATCGCGCCGGGCCAACACAAGACTGAGCACGCTGCTTTCATCCGTGCCTTCCGTTGTGCCGGACTTGACTTGAGAAACCGTCTCGACGAAGGCCAGGTCATCGCTGGCGATCCGCAACGAGGTGAGGCGAAGTTTTAACTGGCCGCCTTTGTGCGTGGCGAAGAAGTCCCGGAACGCCTTTTCGATGTTCTCGCGGCCCTCGACCCGCTCGGCGGGACCGGCGAAGTCGCCGCCGGCGGTCCAGCAGGCCGCCAACCGCTTGGCATCGCCGCGGCTGAAGCCGGCTTCCAGCTCGTCGAGCAGCCCGCGGATTGCCCGGCTGGGCGATTGCGCGGCGGCTTTCGCGTCGGTTTTCGCGTCGGTTCTCGCGTCCTGGGCGGAGACGGTCCCGGCCGTGATGAGGACAATGCCCAGGGAAACGGCGATTAGAAAGCGTTGCATTACCTTGCTCCGTGTTTCTGGAGTTTCTGTTCCTAGGATTTCGGGGTCCGGGGCTTGCTGTCGGCGCGCTGGGCCCGCTGGCGGGCCTGTTCTTGAATTCGATTGAGGAAGCTCTCGGCCTCGTCGAGTTGGTCCGTTTGCAACGGGCCTTCTTGGAGCAGCCCCTCCAGCATGGCCTTCATTTCTTCCGCCGTCGTGATGATCGTGCGATAGTCGTCCGCGGTGGGAACGCTGAGCCCCGGCGGCGACCGCCGATAAGGCGCTTCGATCGCCGCCCGCCGGGAGGCGAAAGTCGGTCGTTGCAGCAGAACCGGCCACTTGATGATGTCCATGGCCACCGGGGGCGGAGAATCGGCCGCCTCGATGCCGTAGGCCGCCGGCACTGCGCCGGAGCCCACGGACGGTGCGCCGTAGCCCCTGGAGACCGTGCCGTAGCCCTGCGCGCGTTGCTGCGACATCTGCTGCCCCTGATACTGGAACCACCAATCGCGGTTCATCTGCGCCGGACTGGGTGCGGAATAGTACGACTGAGGCGGCTGGGGCCTGGTCATGGCCGGGACCGACGGCTGCATTCCAATGCTCGTCGGGCCGCTGCTGAAATTGTAGTTGTAGGTCACGCCGCCGTAGTCGCCGTAGCCGCTGTTTCGGTTGCGTATGGCCGCGGCAATAGGCACGGCCGGGCGGAACCCGCCGCCGCCACCACCGCCACCCGGAAAGGTCCGGGCGGCAACCAGGCTTGCTATCTCCAGCAGGCAGAGCGCAGCAATCGCTACGGTCAAGCGTGGATTCGTCATGTCGCGACCCTTCCAAAGACTGCCGGACGAGCCCCCTCTAGTTTAGGCGGCCCTCCGGCAAAGTCAAGACGCCTGATGGACAATGGTGATGACCTTGTCTGATCCTCAGCGGCCGGTCATTCGCTCCAGCTTTTCGGGATAGCGAGCCCCGTGGACCGTAATCTTTGCCGCGGCGCTTTCGATGTCGCGCAGGTCGTCCGGCGTGAGTTCGACCGAGACGGCCTCGATGTTCTCGTCCAAGCGGTGCAGCTTCGTGGTGCCTGGGATCGGAACAATCCACGGCTTCTGGGCCAGCAGCCAGGCCAGCGCGATCTGGGCCGTTGTCGCGTTCTTCCGCCGTGCGATGCGGCCGAGCAGACTGACCAGCGCCTGATTCGCCTTGAGGGCCTCCGGTGTGAAGCGAGGCAGGGTGCTGCGGAAGTCGGAGCTGTCGAAGGTCGTTTTCTCGTCCATCTTGCCCGTGAGAAAGCCCTTGCCCAGAGGGCTGTACGGCACCAGGCCAATTCCGAGTTCCTTCAGTGTCGGTATCACTTCCTTCTCAGGGGTCCTCGTCCACAGCGAGTATTCGCTCTGAAGGGCAGTGACCGGCTGGACCGCGTGCGCGCGGCGGATCGTTTGCACGCCGGCTTCGGAAAGGCCGAAGTGCTTGACCTTACCCTGCCCGATCAGTTCCTTGACCGCTCCGGCGACGTCTTCGATGGGCACGTCCGGGTCGACCCGGTGCTGATACAGCAGGTCGATGGTCTCGACCTTGAGCCGCTTGAGCGAGCCTTCGACGGCCTGCTTGATGTGCTCCGGCCGGCTGTTCAGGCCCGCCGCACCCGGCCGCGTATCGCTTCCACTCAGGTCGAACCCGAACTTGGTGGCGATCAGCACTCGCCCGCGGAAGGGAGCCAGGGCTTCGCCCACAAGCTCTTCGTTCGTGAACGGGCCGTAGACCTCGGCGGTGTCGAAGAACGTGATGCCGCGCTGCACGGCGGCCCGGAGCAGGGAGGTCATTTCCTGCTTGTCTTTGGGCGGGCCGTAAGAAAAGCTCATCCCCATGCAGCCCAGCCCAAGGGCCGAGACTTCCAGGTTGCTGTTTCCGAGTTTGCGCTTTTGCATTTCTTCTCTCCTTCGGGAAATATAAAGGGGCGCGGGAGTCTTTATTATGGCCACGGCCAGCCGCGGGCGCGTAGCGTGGCTTGCAGGCCCAACCGCTTCGCCGTCCGCTACCGACCGCCGCAACGCCGCCAGCCACAACACGACGGCTCACGCTTCTGGTCATTATACGTAAGCGTCAATGAACCGCCAGCCTTGCGGGACGCGTCGGGCTGTTACACACAAGTTGCTTGGCTTGGAGTGGCCAAGACGTTTGCCTACGTTACTTTTCCCAAGCCCAGGCGTTTACGCCTGTGGAGAGGGAGCGAAATTATCGTTTCCCTTTTCCTTCAGCCCCCTTTAGGGGGCGCGATGGACCTGGTTCTGAGCCGATTCTCGCCGACAAACCAATCGCGCCCCCTAAAGGGGGCTGAAGGAAAATGAAATATCAACGACGGACTCTCGGACCACAGGCGTGAACGCCTGGGCTAGAGAAAAGGGACAGAATGGAGAATTGCGCCCGACACTTCGACCTTCTAACTTGTGTGTAGCAACGAGCGGGACGCGTCGGGCTGAATGCCTGGGTGGGGCTTATCGCCACTTCCCGGCTGCCGTGCTCGCGTCGAAAAAGGCAACAAACCGCTGGCCGCACTTGGGACACCGGAAACGAATGCCCACCAACGGGAAATAGGCGGTCATTGCCGTCGCCACAGCCGCCGGCACGCGCCACAGGTTGCCGATCGCGGTCCAATCGAACCGCGTCGTCCGGTCGCCGCAGCGCGGGCAGGCGGGCCGAAGAAGGCGAAATGACTTGGCGCCATCCCCGTCATCGAGAGTCCCCAGGCCGTCACGCCCGCGACCTCGCGCCGCCCGCATGAAGAAAACGACAGCAAGAACGACGGAGTGGATTCCCACGGCGGCAAGAATAACCGCCCCGGCAAGACCTCCGATGCGAAGGCACGCGATTGCCACGGCAAAGAAAAATGCGGCCAGCAACAAGGAAAAAAGGGCAAGCACGATTTGCATAGCGGGCACCTTTGCTCCTTCCCCGAAGTCCGTGGTGCGTTTCGCGCACCCTACAACGGCTTGCCGCACCACTCCCGCTGCCACAATTCGAGGAACAAGAGCGCCCAGAGGCGGTAGCCGTGGTTGAAGCGGCCCTGCTGGTGCTCGTCCCAAAGCCGGGTCACCGCCTCGGGCCGGAAGTAGCCGCGCTCCAGCGTCCCCTTGTCGAAGAGGACCTGCTGGGTGTAGTCGCGGAGTTCGTGGCGGAACCAGTGGTCCAGCGGCACGCCGAAGCCCATCTTCGAGCGGCGCTGGATCGCCCCGGGCAGCAGGTCGGCGAAGGTCTCCCGTAGGATGCGTTTGCCCCGGCCGCGGCGGAACTTGAGCCGCCGCGGCATGGCCGCCGCCAACTCCACCACCCGATAGTCCAAAAACGGCTGCCGGCATTCCAGTCCGTGGGCCATCGAGGCGATGTCCACCTTGGTCATCAGGTCGCAGGGGAGATACGTCACCAGATCGGCCAGGCTGAAGGCCGTCACGGCGTCGCGGCGGTTGGCCCGGCGGAGCGCGGCGGCGAGGAACTCCAGCGGATCGGCCTCGGGCAGCGCCGAGAGCAGTCCGTCGCTATAGAGCGGCCCGCGGCGGGCCTCCCCGAAAATGGCAATCCACTCCAAGTACCGCCGGCCCGGCGGCAGCCGGAGCATCTCGACGAACCGCTTGAAACGCCGGCGAACGCGACTTCTGCCGTGTGCCGCCGGGCAACTTCTGCCAATAGCCGGCGGCTAACAGCCCGCCGGAGCATCTTGGGCAACCGGTCGAATCCCTCGGCCAGCCACACCGCCAGATAGCGCGGATAGCCGGCGAACAGTTCGTCGCCGCCGTCGCCGGTCAGGGCCACCGTGACCCGCTGCCGGGTCAGTTGCGAGACGTACCACGTCGGCACCGCCGAACTGTCGGCAAACGGCTCGTCGTAGTGCCACACCAGCCGGGGCAGCACCTCCATCGCGTCCGGCCGCACCTGAAACTCCTCGTGGAGCGTGCCGAACCGCTCGGCCGCCACGCCGGGCGTAGCGCGGTCTCGTCGAACTCCTTGACCGGGAACCCGATGGAAAACGTCCGCACCGGCTCTTGGGCCAGTTGCGACATCAGCCCCACGATGATCGTCGAGTCGATCCCGCCGGACAGGAACGCCCCCAGCGGCACGTCGCTCTGCAAACGCATCTCGACCGCCGAGGTGAGCAACTCCCGCAACTGCCGGGCGTATTCCTCCGGCGGGCCGGTCCTCCTCGACGTTGAAATCGGGCTGCCAGTACGGCCGCACCTCGAGCCGGCCCTCCCGATACAGGGCGTAGTGGCCCGGCGGCAGCTTGGCGATGCCCCGGAAAATCGTCCGCGGATGCGGCACGTACTGGTAGGTCAGGTAATCGTCCAGCGCCTGCGGGTCGATCTCCCGCGGCACGCCGGGCACTTGCAGAATGCTCTTCAACTCGCTGGCGAACAGCAGCCGGCCCGGCTCGTGCCGATAGACCAGCGGCTTCTTGCCCAGCCGGTCGCGGGCCAGCAGCAGTTGCCCCCGCCGGGCGTCCCAGAGGGCGAAGGCGAACATGCCGTTGAGATGCGGGAGCATCTCCGGCCCCTCGTCCTCGTAGAGATGGACGAGCACTTCCGTGTCGCTTTGGGTGCGGAACTGGTGGCCGGCCCCCTCCAACCGGCGGCGCAGATCGCGGAAGTTGTAGATTTCGCCGTTGAAGACGACCCACACCGAGCCGTCTTCGTTGGCCATCGGCTGCTGGCCGCCGGACAGGTCGATGATCGCCAGGCGGCGATGGCCGAGAGCGACTGAACCCTGACCTCTGACCTCTGAACCCTGACCACTCAGATACATTCCCTCGCCGTCGGGGCCGCGGTGGCGCAGACACGTCGATCATCCGCTGGAGCGTTTCCCGCTCCAGGGCTTTGTCGGGATCGTTCCACACCGCACCGGCAATGCCGCACATAAAGAGTATGGTATGCGGCGGGCGGCGGCATGGCAAGCCGCTAGAACTTGTTCCCGTCGATCGGCAGGCCTCGTCGTTGGCCGGATGGCCGCCGACCACGGCTTGGTCGGTTCATTTGATCGCGTACGGGTCGCGCTGTGTCCGGCGGAGCAGCCGGTTCGCCTCATCGTCGCCGGCGAATTGCTGTTTTTCCCGGTCCCAGTTGACCTTCCGGCCCAAGAGCATGGCGATATTGGCCATGTGACAAGCGTCCACGGAATTGCAATGCGTGAACACGTCAGAGATGGGCAGCGAGCGGTCCCGTACGCAGTCGAAGAAATTGGCCATGTGGCCGCGGACCGGTTTGCCGCGGTAGAGCGTGGCCACTGCGCCATCGAGCCACTTCTTGCCCGCCGGGTCTTTCTTTAGCTCCTCGACGAATTTCCCGTGGATGCCGCGGCGGTTGACGGCCAGGCGGCCCTTCTCGCCGGCGATGACGATGTAGTCGTCGCGCGCGCCTTCGAGCTTGACCACGTTCCCGTTGGGCAGGTCCATCGTGGCGTTGAACGATTGCGGGGTGTTGTAGCTGTTGGGCAGATCGGCGAGCCGCTTCTTGCCCAGAAGGTACGCGACGGTCAATTCCCGGCCCAGGGGGAACTCGCCTTTGCCCGCCACCGCGCTTGCGCCCGTCCGCTGGCCGCCCAGCGCCCAGAGGGCGATGTCGGTATGATGAACGCCCCAGTCCGTCACTTGCCCGCCGGCATAGTCGAACCAGTAACGGAAGTCATGGCCCAGGCGGTGGGCGCAGAAGGGGACCTTCGGGGCTTGGCCGAGCCAGAAGTCCCAATCCAGTTCCTTCGGTGGGTCTTGCGTCGGATATGGCCCGCCCGACCTCCCCGGCCCCACCCAGGCCGTGGCGGTGAGCTTCTTGCCCAGCCTGCCGCTGCGGGCGATGGCCACCGCTTCCAGGAAGGCCCGGCCGAACTCGCTCCGTTGCTGGGTGCCGACCTGGAACACCCGGCCGGTCTCCTTGGTTGCTCTGCACACCAGCCGGCCTTCGGCGATGGTCAGCGTCAGCGGTTTCTCGCAGTAGACGTCCTTGCCCGCCCGCATCGCGTCAATGGCGATCTTGACGTGCCAGTGATCGGGTGTGCCGATGGTGACGGCTTGCACGTCCTTGCGGTCCAGCACCATGCGGTAGTCCTGATAGACCTGGCACTTGCCGCCCAACGGTTTGGCGAACTTGTTGGCGTTGCGCAGGTCAACATCGGCGCAGGCGATCATATTGCCCAGCTTGGCGGCCTGGTAGGCGATTTCCGAGCCGCGCCCGCCGACCCCGATGGCGGCCACGGTGAGCCTGTCGCCTTTTGGCGTTTCCGCGCCGGCCTCCCCGGTGAAAACGTACGGCGCGGCCACGCCGGCCGCCGCCATACCGCTGCCAATCTTCAAGAAGTCGCGGCGCGTGTGGCTGCTTTGCTTCACATCAGCTCCTTTGTAATTTGTGGGTTGCTGTCTTTTCTCTGCACTCACAACTTCTTGCCGTCGATCGCCATGCCGTCCCGGCGGTTGCCGAGTTTCCCGCGGCAAAGTTGATTCACTGCGGCCCGGGGATCGGCCGCACGGAGAAGTTGTCGAACAGGGCATCGTTCCAACCGCTGCCGACCCCGGCCATGCCGGCGCTGAAGGTTCCATCCTTCATCGCGCTTCACTTCAACACCGTCGATGCGGACCACAATGTCCGAGCCGGTGAACTTCAGCGCAAGCTGATGCCAGCGGTCGGCGGCAAACGGGACGGTCCCGGCGTCTAACGTCTTGGTGAATGCCTTGAGTTCCCAGCAGCCGTCGGTGCTCACCTTCAGCCAATACCCGTGCGGCGGGTGCGGCTGGGAGAGATCCTGCAGACTCTTGGCAATGCGTCCGAACAGCGCGCAGTAGCCTGATTTCTCCACGTAGGCGTCGCAAGCCACCTCGTAATCGCGCCACTTCGTCCCGCCGATGATCGTATAGGGGTCGGGATTCGGATAGAACCGCCAGTCAATGCCGCGCCGGGCGACCGTCTGCCGCAAGCATTTGCCGCCGCCGGGCCGCTCGGCCACCTCGAAGATGCCGGCCTGATCGGCGAAATACTTGGGCATCTTGCCCGCTGTGTAGCTCTCGAAATCATCTTGGTAGGTCAGCGGAAAATCAGCCGCCGGGGGAATCTCGGCCTTGCCTTTTCGCTGCCCGACCGTCGTGGTTAGGGAGTAAATGCAGCCGGGCTCAAGCCGGATGCTGAACGAGCCATCGGCCAATAGGAGATCGTCCTGCCGTTCGAACTGGCTTTGTGCGTTGCTACGCCAGACGTGGACCGGCCCGGCCGCCAGCCCGCCGGTTACGCGGAACGAGAGCGTTTGCGGACGCTTGGCGCCGCTGGTTTCGATGATGATGCTGTAATCGCCGGGGGCTTCGGGGCTCCGCAAGCAGACGTAGCTGCCGCCGTTTTTCAGCAGCCCACACGCGTTATCGAGGTACTTCCAGCCCGGCTGCGCGAATTGCCCGGTGTGCGCCATCGCCCACAAAGCGGGCCAGACCTCGTAATGGCCCGACCAGGGCGTATTGGCCTTCATCGGCCCGTGATCGGGCAACGTGAGGCTGTCGTAATAGGAATCGATCAAATAGCAAGTTACGGTCTTGGTCATTCGTCCGTCGATATAGTTGCGGTTGTACATTTTCGTGGTCGCAGGGGCTGGTGCCCATCCTGAAAGTGTCCCAAACTCGTTGGCCGACGGTTTCCATTGCGGATTGTCCTCGCTCGACCAGAGCGGTTTGCCGCAAAGCTTGGCGGCGGCCGTGCTCTGGTATCCCGGATAATGGGCCCCCACCACGTGAACCGCCATGTTCAGTTCGTCGTCTTGACGGAACTCGTTGACGATATCCCATTTCCCCCTTCCGTTCACGCCGTCCCATTTCCCGCTTCCAACCTTGTCACACTCGTCACAGGCGACGATTTGGACGCCCGCCAAATCGCGGTCGTTCAAGGTCTTCCGTAACAGCTTGATCCAAGCGCTTTCGTGCAGCGTCTCGTTCCAAATGCCGCAGTAGTCGATATCCAGGCCGTGATACTTCTTCGCGCCTTGGATGAAGCCGACAACGAAGTCGGCATTGTCCTGCGTGAAAAACTTCTTCCAGTTTAGCGGCGCCCGCTCCGGCCACTTCAATTTGTCCGGGTCGCCTGCGTCAGGGAAGTCCTTGTCGCCAATCCAGTGGGGCGCGCCCCATTGGAGCACGTCGAGGTAGATGTGCGGGTTGCGTTTCTTCGCCTCGCGCATCAGCCACCACTCGTAGCCGCGGTCGAAATACTCGGGCCGCGGATGCTCGAACTCCTCGCGGGTGCGCGCATAGCTCGGTTCGGTCCCCTCGCTCGAGTTCACGTCGCCGCCGATTTCCACCTTCAGATGATGCAGCGAGGCGCCGTAGTTCGGCTTGAAGAGGAAATCGAGCACCTGGCTGCGCTGCGGCTCAGGATAGTCAAACAGCAGTCGCGTGCCGGCGCCCGCACTCAGCCCGCCAATGCCTTCAAACGTCCGCCCCGGACCTCGCCCATCGAGTGTGACGGTTTCCGCAAGGCCAATAGCGGCTTGCGCCAAAACTAGCCAGAAGATCAATCCGTAGACTATGTTTCTTGACATTGAAGGAACGCCACAAGGAAATCCATCGCCGCCGCCGCCAGGACGCCCGCTAGAGGTTCTTCCCGTTGACCGGCACGCCGTCGTTGCGGCTGCCCAGGTAGTCGTGGACAAACGGGTCGATGGTGTAGTTTATCATTCTCACCGAGCCGTCACAGAGCGCCATGTTGAAGCCCACCGAGTGGGCGCTGCCAAAACACAACTGCGAGCCCAGACCGGGCGTGTCCGGCAACGGCGGCAAGAGCTGCGCGGCGGTCAAGGGTTGGTTTGCGGTCGTCCCCGTCCACCGGTTGATGTCCCAATCGTCGCCGCAATAGAGGGTTTGGTCGTCGGTGCCGTCCAGGGCGTTGTAGTAATAGTCGGGACAGAGGTACTTCTCGCCGGCCAAGTAGGTGTTGGACGTGCCGTCGGTGATGTCGACGATCTTCACCTGGCTCCGTTGGCAGGCAATGCCGTCGTTCAGCGACATGTCTTTGAACGGGTTCGCGGCGCTGTCCACCGTCGGCGGCTCGATACCCGGCGGCTGGCTGAACCAGTTCGCGGCGTTCCGACCAGGATACCGGGCCGTGAAACCATTGGACAATCACGGACCCGCCGTTGGCCGCATAATCGCCCCGGTAAAAGGCCGGGCCGCCGCTGGCCGCCCCCGCCGGCCAGGCACAGTTCACGAACGTAATCCCCGACGAAATGTGCGCGTCGGGATAGACGACCGCCGGGCGGCGGGTGGGGCAACTAAAAGTCGTCAACGGCGTCTGACACATTTGCGTGGCCGCGGCCATTCTGCTGGCTGCTGCCCTGGGGATACCCAAGTTGCAGGTTGTGAAGGACTTGCTGCTCCATGTAGGGCAGACAATTGTAGAAGAAGCCGCCCGGCTGATGGCCGCCGAAACCGCTGCTCGGGTCGCCGACCCAGCCGTTGCCCCAGCCGCCGCTGGGCAGCCAGCCGTTGATCTGCTCATGATCGAGCGCGGCCAGGCTGATCTGTTTGAGGTTGTTGGTGCATTGGAGCATCCGGGCCGCCTCGCGGGCCGCCTGCACCGCCGGCAGCAAAAGCGCGATCAGAATCCCGATGATCGTGATCACCACCAAAAGCTCCACTAAGGTGAAGCCCGTGGCGGGAAAAGGACGGGGGACGGCCGATGGTGGATGGCCGGTTTGACTTCATAGGATCTTCTCCTTCGCAATTAGATGAAATGGACGGGGATATGGGATGGTGGACGGACCTCGAGTGTCACGTCCACCATCCGCCATCCACCATCCGCCGCGTCGGGGCGGCAGTTCAACTGCCGCCCCAACGGAGTCCCGCACACGGCGTGTGCGGACTACATTTACTTTACTTCCGTTTCCGCCAGGCGTAGCAGAGCAAACCGGCCAGGCCCGCGGCCAACAAGGCCAAGGTGCCCGGCTCGGGGACCGCGCTACCGAGGCCGAGAGTGTAGTAGCCGCTGGCCGGCGCGTTCACGCCAAACGTGAGCTGCCAGTCGGCGCCGACAGCGGCGCCTCCGCCCGTCAGACTAGCCAACGCGGTAAACGTGCTGGAGGTGTCGGTGCGGTAGAGCAGCGTGTAGGCCTGGGTGGGGCTGTAGGTCATGCCGGCATCGTTGAAGTCGAACGTGAAGTTCGCGCCGGGGATGCCGCCGCTGGCGGTGGCGCACCAAATCTGATTCCACCGGCTGGTGATTCCGCCGGGGAGGTCGCCGGGGGTAACCAGACTGTTGGCCAGGTTCTGGTCGCCCGCCAACAGGTATTGGCCCTGGGTGGTCAGCGGTGCGCTCACCAACTGGGAGAGGACCAGGCCGTTCGACTTGCCGCTGCCCGGACTGTTGGTGACCAGGTCGGTGGCCGAGTTATACCCAATGCCGATGACATTGAAGTAGTAGCCGGTTGCGGCGCCGTTGTACAGGCCGGTGGGATTGCCCATGAGCGTGGCGCCGGTTACGGTGCCGCTGGACAAGGAGATGTTGTACCGGGCGGCGAGGTTGTTGAGAACGATATTCTGGGCGGCGATGCCCACCGCCCCGGTATAAAGCTGAAGATTCGCCAACTGGCCGGTGTACCCCTCGTCGTTGCTTGTTGTGCTCTTCAGAAGCTCGCGGCCAACGACCAGGTTCGCACCGCCGGTGCTGCTGCTGATGGCCGGATTCCGCATATCGGTGAGTGCCCCATTGACGCTGAAGTCCATTTGCGGGCTCCCCGTTCCGGACGCCATTACCGCGGAGCAGATCATCCACCCCGATGCGGACGTGCCGGCCGGCGTCGTCGGGGCACTGGCGTTATTCCCCCCGTTAAACGCCAACCACACGCCACTCGTCGCCTCAAACGTAGGACTGCCGCCGCTGTAACTGTTGGTGTGAGTGTAAGCGTACGGCACGCCGCTCTTAAGGTCGCTGCTTCCGCCTGGCCCCGCGAATCCTCCCGCCAAGCCCTGGTAGTAGTTCCCGTTAACTAGGTCCCCAAAATAATTGTGTTGATCTAACGGACTTTCGGTACTGGAGTATTGGGTACCCGGGTTCACCACGGCGAACCAGGTGTAGCCGGAGCCAGTTGTGAGTGCCGAAAACGCGGTGTTGCTCGCTGATGCCAGGGCGGTCAAATTCGTATGCAAGTCGGGTTGGGTGAAACCGAGGCTCGCCTGACCGTTGACGTAGCTGGCGTTATAGGCCGGGCCAGTGATGGTACCGGGGCCGCCGCTGCCGAGTGGCGACCAGGGAGCAGCCACCGTCAGATTGTCCCCGCCGACGTTTGGGGACGAATTGTTCCACGCCGACACGACGCCGCCGCTGGACGTGATGCCCCGGTTGGCGTCGAGGTTTTCCAACATACTGGTGGTGTACGGGTCGACAATTGCCGCCCCGGCCGCGCCTCCCAGCCAGGCCACAACGAGCAGCACGGCGGCGGTTGTCAATGCACGGCAAACGAACTTCTGCAAATTAGAACTTCTCATGGCGGAACCCTTTGTAAAAGAGACGGAACCCAAAGACACAAACAGTTTCTGTAAATTCGCGCGACACATGACGAAACCCTCCAAAAAAGGAACCGGAACCGAAACGGAAAAAACAGACGCACTCCGAACCGCACCATTGCCCACTCAAGTTGATCCGCTATGGCCCATTCAAGGGACACCTCGCTTTCTGCCGCAGGGCAAACGCCCGACGGGCCAAACGTGCTATTTTTCCTCCGGCGTCAACGCCACGTGCAACACGGGGTCGCCAAAGACGACCCAATCGCAGCGGTTGGTGCGGTCTCCGTCGGTGGAAACCAGCGTGAGAAACCGGTCACTGGGGCCCAGTTGCACGTCCAGGCGGATCGGGCCGTCTTTCTGTTGCAGCCCGAGCCGCCGATATTCCAACTGTCCATCGGCGAACACCCAGACATCGGCCAGGCCCTCGCGGTTGGCCAAGCCGACGAACGCGAAAACGGACCGGGTGAAGAACGCCGGGGTGGGCCGCGCAGACCGCCGCCAGGTCGAACGTCACGCCCGCATTCGCGCACAGCCCCAACAGGCCGCGTTCTTCGGGCATGTACTCCCCGCCCCGCCCCATGGCGTAAACCCAGTAACTCCAGTCGGCGGTCGGCGCGTCCGGGGCATGTCCGCCCCCCGGGCCCAAATTGTATCCAAAGTCCCATGGCGCAGGTTTCGGGTAGGCGGAAGGTATGCCCGGCGGAATCGAGTTGCACCGGGCCGGCCCTGCCGTCCGGGACGAAGACGCCGTCCACCAGCCGGTTCCACGGGACGCGGTGGTACTGCCGATCGTCGTTGCGCCCGAACGGCGGAAAGGTTTTGTCTTTGTGCGCCCGTGACGGGACTGATGCCTTGCTCCCGCAAGTGGCCCGTGCCGTCTCCGCCGGCCACGATGTCCAACAGATCGAGCACGCCGAGTTTGGCGGGAAGGGGCATCCGGCGGACGAACTGGGCGGCGGAACCCTTGCCTTCGGCCTCGCGTGAGGGTGGGGACTCCAGCACGGCGCCGTTGGCGTCCAGCGCCACGGATTGCCCCTCGCCTAGCACGAGGTCGTCCGGCTTGGCCGTCTTGCCGGCCGCGGGCCGCACCGCCACCCGCCCCTCGAACACGTAGACCCGATTGCGGTGGTCGCCGGTCACTTCCACGCCGAACTCGGTGCCCAGGTCGGTTACGATGGCGGTGGGAGTTTTGACAACGAAGGGGGAAGGGGGAGGGGGGAAGGGGGAGTTCTGATTGGTCATTTCTTCCGCCTTCCCCCTTCCGCCTTCTCCCTTGGTTTCCACTCTTGCCGTCAGCTTGCCGAGCGAGAGGAAGCCACCGGCGGCGGAATCGACCTCGTAGGTGCATGGTCCCTGCAAGATGACCTTGGCCCCACTCTGGTAGGCAATTTCCATCAGGCCGGAGACGAATTCGTACTTGCGGCCCAGGGGGACGGTTTCGTTGCGGGGGGCAGTTTGGGCATTGGCCCAGCGGCAGTCGGCCGTGCCCGTGATCCGGCCGACCGGTTCCATTTCCCGCGCGACCGACGGCGGCATGGCCGGGCGGGGCGACTCGGCGACTTCATCGCGGAGCGACACCTTCCACATCCAGAAGATCAGCACGAGCACGCCCGTGATTACCGTCGCGGCCGAATAGGAGAACAGCCAGCCGCCCAGGGAAGGATTGAGGAAGAACAGTGGAGAGCCGGGCGGGGTGGAGGTGTCGATGATGATCGGAGGGACGAGGGGCTCGGAATTCGGGACTTCGGAATGATGAATGATAAATGATGGATGATGAATGTCGCTGGATTGCGCGTCGGTGGGCGATTCATCATTCATCATTCCGCATTCATCATTTCCCTGGTCGATGTCGAACAGCCGGCCGAGAACGTCGTGGGCGCGGCCGTTGGTCAACCCGAACCGCAGGTCGGAGAGCAAGCGCGTGTACTCGATGTAATGCCGCAACAGTTCGGGATCGCCGCGCACCAGCTCGTCGATCCGCTCGATGCCGCCGGCCGAGATCGAGCCGTCCTCGATCGACCAGAGCAGGTCGCGGAGTTCGTCGTGGGGTTGGCGGCCGGTCATGGATCGCGGTCCTTCGCCGACAGCATGCGTTTGATGCAGTCGAACAGGGCGTCGTGGATGCGGCGGATCGCCCGGTAGACGTAATGCACGCTGCGGCCGAGCCGCCGCGCCACGTCCTTCGCCGTGGCGCCCTCGCGGTGGAAGCGGTCGAGCAGGTCGCGGTCCCGCAAATTGAGCTTGTCGCGGCAGCGCAAGAGCGCCTCGGTGCGGGCGTCGAGCACGTCGGACATCACGATCAATTCCTCGCTCACCAGGTCGAGGAACTGCGGACTGAACAACCGCGGCGCGCGGGTCTGGCGGTCCCGCAATTTCAACGCCTTGTAGTAGGCGATGCGGCAGGCCCAGGCGCGGAAATCCGTCTCCGGCCGGTACTGATCGAACTTCTGCCACAAGGTGACGCTGGTTTCCTGGAACACTTCATCGGCGTCGGCCGAGTTGGGGACCAGGGTGCGGACGTGGCCGTAGACCGCCCGGCTGTGCTGCTCGAACAGCGCCGAGAACCGGTCGATGGCGTTCTGGCCGGACGGGTCCGATGATGGCAAGTTGTTCGTCATTGGAAGAACTACACCTGACGCCGACTTCTAGTTCCCATGCGGAGAATGGGAAGGAGGGGTCGCAGTAGCCGGGCCTCTCTTAAATCCCGGCGGTTGCGCCGGTTTTGCAAATTTCGCCGCAAGGCGTTCCGCAGCCGTGGGTTGCGCTGCACGGGACCGGCTGCCGAGAAAAGTGCCCCACAAGCTCCCCCTTCCTCTATTATGATTGGGGCTTGACGGGCAGCTACCATCCGGCAGATGGGGCACGTTCCCAGACGTTGGCTGGGGTCTGAATTCCGTTGGGCCACTTCGTCTTGATCCATCGGTGGCCCGATGGTAAATTGCCCGCCCGCCGAACAGGAGGTTGCCAAGATGAGGATGGATCCTCTGCCTTACGAGGTGCGCGAGTTGGTCCTCCGCACGTTCGAGTATTTCGACGTGGTGCTGGACAACCCGTGGGACCTGGACGAGACGATCCTGATCCACGAAGGGCGTTATTCCGCCCGGACCTATAAGGTCGACGGCTACATGGCGATGTGGCTGGTGGAGATCGGGATCGTGCAGTTCTACGACGCCCGCGGGAACATGCTCCGCACGGTGAATTTGTGGGAGGAGTTGGAGCCGCAACGGATGGCGGCGTAGCGCCCCGGCGATTGCTGGCCGCGGCTTTACATGCCGGGCGCCGCCGGCTGGGGGCAATCTTGCGGAGTCGGCGGGCGCATGTATTGCTCCACGGTTTCCAGCAGTTTCCGGCGGTCGATGGGCTTGGGCAGGTAGTCGTTGCAGCCGGCCTCGAGGCATTTCTGCCGGTCCTGCGTCATGGCGTGCGCGGTCAGGGCGACGATCGGGCCGCGATAGCCCATCGAGCGGAGCTGCCGCGTGGCCGCGTAGCCGTCGAGGACGGGCATCTGCATGTCCATCAGGATAACGTCGAAGGGCCGTTCCGGTCCGGCGGGCAGGGCGGCAAGGACGGCGCTGACGGCCCCTTGCCCGTTCTCCGCCAGGGCGACCTCCGCGCCGGCCTTCCGCAGTACGAAGGCGATCAGCCGTTGATTGTCGGGGCCGTCTTCGACCAGCAGCACGCGGCCGTGCAGCCGGGGCATGGCCTGGGGCGGACGCGCTTCCTGACTCTTGCCCGGCAATCCGGCCTCAGCGGGTTGCACGAGCAGGGGCACGCCGTCCAAGGGACCGGGGTCAACCGTCACGGTGAAGGTTGTGCCGCGGCCCGCGCGCTGCGGACTTGGATGTCCCCGCCCAAAAGCTCCGCCAAACGCTTGCTGATGGTCAATCCCAGCCCGCTGCCGCCGAAGCGGCGGCTGGTCGAGGTGTCGGCCTGAGCGAAAGGCTGGAACAACTGTCCGAGTTGCTGCCCGGAGAGGCCGATCCCCGTGTCGATCACGTCGAATTGGACCAAGGGCTTTTGTCCGGGTCGCCGTTGCAGGCGAGTGACGACGCGCACGCCGCCCGACTCGGTGAACTTGACAGCGTTGCCAATCAGATTGATGAGAATCTGCCGCAGGCGGATAGGGTCGGAGCGGATGGTTTCCGGGATCAGGCCGTCGAATTCCAGCCGCAGCGCGAGGTTCTTGGCGTCCGCGCGGATGCGCATCAGCGAGGCCACTTCGGCCACGATGGCGGCCGGCGAACAGGCGGCCGGTTCGACTTGCAGTTTTTGGGCCTCGATCTTCGAGAGGTCGAGGATGTTGTTGATGATGTCCAGCAGATACTGTCCGTTGCGGCGGATGGTGTCGGCGGCCTCGGCGACGGCGGGCTCGCGGACGTTTTCGACCAGCAGATCGGCGTAACCGAGGATGGCGGTCATGGGGGTGCGGATCTCGTGGCTCATGTTGGCCAGGAACTCGCTCTTTGCCCGGTTAGCCGCTTCGGCCAACACGCTGCTCTTTTCCAGGGCGAGGTTGGTTGCCCGCAAAGCATCCGCATAGCTTTGCAGGTCCTTTTCCGCCAGGCGACGGTCGGTAACGTCAATCTGGGAGATATACACGCGGGCGAGGCTCTGCTCGCAGCCGGGGGCCGCCACCCAGCGGAGCAGGACTTGCCGCTCGTCTCCCCGGAAGGTCCGCACGGGCGTCTCCCGGTCGAACGTGGTCTTGCCTTCGGCAATCCATACCAGCGCATCGCGGAAGGTGTTGTAGCTTTCCTCGGTGAAGATTGCGTCCAGGCCGGCGAGGAGTTGCTCCGTCGAGGCCGCCCCGTGGAGATCCAGAACCGCCTGGTTGACGTCCAAGACTTTGACCTTCGCCGCGCACTCGCGGACTGCCTCGGGATGGTTGCGGAAGTAATCCTCGAAGTCTTGGACACCGGCCGCCCGGAGCCGATCGAGGTGGGCCTTGACTTCGCTGTAGTCTTCCTCACGGAGCGGTATCGGCGAGCGGTGGAAAAGGCTCCGGTATCGCTCCTCGCTCTCTTGCAGGGCCTCCTTGGCCCGCTTCCGGTCGTCGATGTTCAACATCAGCCCGTCGAAGACGATCTCGTCCTCGCGCGGGGAGGGGGTCGCCATGCCGTGGACCCAGATGGTTTCGCCCGACGGCCGGATGAACCGCCCTTCGAAATCCCACGGTTTGCCCTCGCGGATCGCCTCCTGAACGGAATCAGCGAAGCGTTGGCGGTCGCGCGGATCGAGGTGCTCGACGAACTGTGGAAAGAGCTGGTCGGGCGTACCGAAGAGGCCAAATATCTCCTGGAAGCGGCCGTCGGCGCGGTACAGGCCCATTTCCCCGTTGGGCCGGGCGTAGAACTGGTACACGCCGACCGGAAGGTTGGCCATCATCAGACGCAGGTGCTCTTCGTTTTCCCGCAGGGCCTCCTTGGCCCGCTTGCGGCAGAGGATCCGCCACATGCCGTCCATGAGCAGCGTCAACTGGCGCACGTCGTCATCGTTGTAGTTCTCTTTCTTGTTGCCAACGCCAGCCACGGCGACGATCTTCTCGCCGTCGAAGACGGGGATGTTCACGTGGCGGGTGAGCGGAACGTGCCCCGGTGGAATGCCCTTCTTGTGGGGATTCTCTGCGGCATAGTCGTTCGTGATGACCGGCTTCCGCTGGCGGATCGCTTCCCCCCAGAGCCCGGTGTCCTTGACCTGGTAGACGATCGGTTTGTCGATGATGGCGCACTGTTGCATGGCGTCCTTCGACCAGCAGTGCATGGTCAAGACCGTTTCGTCCTCATTGGCGAAGGCGATGTAGCCGATGGTGCTGCCGGTCAACGCCACGGCGCCTTCCAGGGCATAGTTGGCGACCTGGATTGCCGACTGGCCGCTCGTCTGACTTAGTTCCAGCAGGGTCTTGGTGCGGACCTCCTCGGCAACGGCCCGGTGCTGGGCCTGTTGGCTCGCCGTAATGTCCTGGGTAGTACCGACCATGCGGATCGGCTTACCGCCGGCGTCGAACGTGACCTGGCCCAATTCATGGAGGAAGCGGATCGTTCCGTCGGGCAAGACGACGCGATGGGTGAAATCGCAAGGCCCCCGCACCAAGGCCCGCCGGATCGGACGATACACCCCCGGGCGGTCCTCGGGATGCACGCGGTCGAAAAAGGAGTCCACCGAAGGCGTGCCGTCCTTTGGAAAGCCGAACAAGCGGTACTCCTCCTCCGACCAGACGACGTTGCCGGTGCGGATGTCCCATTCCCAACTGCCAACCTGGGCCAACTGCTGCGCCTCTTGGAGTTGGCGATGGCTGTCGCGCAGTTGGCGGGTCCGCTCGTCCACCAGCCGGCGGACCGCGGCGACGCGGTCAGCCACCGTGAAGACGTAGGCAGTGAAGAGCACGGTGAACCCCAGTCCGACGGCCAGGACGCCCCACGGATGCCAGGTGGCGGGGGCGGCGACTGCGGCCAGGATGCCCAGCCCGGCCGCCATCGCCGTCAGGGGAGGGAGGTAGCGTCTCCAGCGGGCCGGCTGCTGGGGCCTCGCCTGCGCGGAGCCAACCTGAGCGGGCACGAAAACGCCCAGCCCCGGTCGCCTCTTCGGCTCCTCTCCGGCGGCCTGAACCTCATCTGCATCGGGACTCATAGGCCCTGCTGCTGTCCAGGGGTGTCATGTCGGTGCGCGCTTTCCTCCCTGTTGAAATCGTAGCTTACAGAATCCCCGGCACACCCGCTGTCCGGCCCGATAATCCTCACAAGCCGGATTATTCATCGCTGCACACCGATCGGCGGCGGGAGTTGACGGCGACGCCCTGCGGCGCTATGCTTCTTATCGTGATGGACGATGCCGCCGAACCCGAATCCTCCGCCGTGGCCCAGCAGCGAGACTCTTTTGCCGCGGCGCGGCGGCGGATGGTCGAAGAGCAACTCCGCGCCGCGACATCACCGATCCCAAGGTGCTCGAGGTGATGGGCCGGGTCGCCCGCGACCGCTTCGTCCCCGCGGACGTGCGGAGACAGGCGTATGAAGACCATCCGCTGCCGATCGGGCTGGGCCAGACGATCTCGCAGCCG
Organism: uncultured Planctomycetaceae bacterium; assembly: GCA_963754135.1. Taxonomy (GTDB): domain Bacteria; phylum Planctomycetota; class Planctomycetia; order Pirellulales; family Thermoguttaceae; genus JAJFUI01. The sequence goes on along the minus strand of CAVWEY010000004.1, from coordinate 318,762 downwards.
TACATCGTGGCGCTGATGACCCAACTCGCCCAGCCCACCCCCGACAGCCGCGCCTTGGACGTCGGCAGCGGCTCGGGCTACCAGACGGCCATCCTCGCCGAGTTGTGCCGGCAGGTCTACGGCCTGGAGATCCACCGGCCGCTGGCCGAGGCGGCGGGGGAGCGGTTGGCCGCCCTGGGCTACCGCAACGTCACCGTCCGCTGCGGCGACGGCTGCCAGGGCTGGTCCGAACACGCCCCCTTCGACGTGATCCTGGTGGCCGCCGCGCCGGCCGAGGTCCCCCAACCACTGGTCGAGCAACTCGCCCCCGGCGGCCGGCTGGTGATCCCGGTGGGCCGCTATTTCCAGGAACTCCTCCTGATCGAGAAGCGGCCCGACGGCACGCTGGACCGCGCCCCATTGCCCCGGTCCAGTTCGTGCGGATGACCGGGGAGGCGGAGGGCTTGTAGGAGGCAACTCCTGTCGCCGATCTGGGCGACGGGTACCATGCCCACGCTTGCCGTGGGCATGTTGCGGCGCTTCTGGGCACTTCACATGCCCACGCAAGCGTGGGCATGGCACCCAAGCATCCCGGACCATCGGCGACAAGAGTCGCCTCCTACAGGAAATCGCCGCCGACGAGCCGCAACTCGCCCGCGACGGCGCCCAGCAACTCGACGCGCTCCGCGGCCGTCAGGCCGTTGGCCGCAGAGAGGGCGTGCAGGCGGACGATCTCGGGAAACTCCCGTTCGCCGGCTCCGCTGAGATCGGCAATCCAGCCGTCGCCGGCGGAATCGTGGCCCGGCGGAACGGCCGCAACCGGCGTCGGGTTGGCGGCGGCGCCGCGGTCAACGACGATCGTCCGGCCGAACGTCTCGCCTAGTGAATTGCCGTCCGGAAGCTCGGCGGCCGGCAGCGGCTGGCCGGGTAGACCGGACTCCGCCGCGGCCAGGGTGAGAGCGGCTGTCACGTTGATCGGCTGGGTGAGATGGGAGTAGGTCGGCATGCCGTTCGAGTAGAGATACCCGGCGACGTAGTACGTGCCCGCCGGCACGCCCGCCACGGTCCAGTCGAACTCGCCGTTGCCGTTGGCGGCTGCCTGGTTCCACTTGATCCACGTCTCGTTTCCGTTCCACGTGGTGTCCGTGTCGAGGCAGAGGGCGATGACGCTGCCGGCGGCCACGTTGCCGGCCGTCCACTGAATGGGGATGGTCTGACCGGCGGCGAACGTGCCGGAAGTGGGGCCGGTCAGCGTAAAGCTGGCGCGGCCGCCGCTTGAATGGTGATCGACTGAGTTAGGTGCGAGTAGGTCGGCTTGCCGCCTGACCAGAGATAGCCGCCGATATAGTACGTGCCGGGGGCCACGCCGGTGGTGTTCCAGTTGTAGCTGCCGTTGCCGGTGGCGGCGGCCTGGTTGAAAGTGATCCACGTCGCGTTGCTGAATGAAGTGCCCGTGTCGTAGCACAGTGCGATCGTGCTGCCGGCGACCACGTTGCCGGCCGCCCATTGGATCGAGACCGTCTGGCCGGCGGTGTAGCTGCCCGAGGTGGGGGCCGTCAAGTTGAATGTTGGAGCGGCGGCGGCTTGAATCGTAATTGACTGCGTGAGGTGGGAGTAGGTCGGCGCGCCGCCTGACCAGAGATAGCCGCCGATATAGTACGTGCCGGGGGCCACGCCGGTGGTGTCCCAGTTGTAGCTGCCGTTGCCGGTGGCGGCGGCCTGGTTGAAAGTGATCCACGTCGCGTTGCTGAATGAAGTGCCTGTGTCGTAGCACAGCGCGATCGTGCTGCCGGCGGCCATGTTGCCGGCCGTCCACTGAATGAGGACTGTCTGACCGATGGTGAAGACGCCGGAGGTCGGGCCGGTCAGAGTGAAGCTGGGGGCGGGGGCCGGCGGGGCGGGGTTGGATTGACCCCCAGAGCCCCCTCCCACAAGGTCGCCGACCACCAAATTGGCCACGGGGCTGCCCCGGCCGGTCACCAGATCGTAGCCCGGCCCAGCCGAATAATGGGGGGTGCCGGTGCTCGTGCCGGTGGTGATGTCATGGAAGTCGGCACTGGACAGCGAGTAGAGCATGGGCAGGGTTTGGGTCGCGCCGTCCAGCGATCCTTCGCCGGCCAACAGGCGTCCCTGATCGGCGATGGCCACCAGCCCCGCCCACTGGGGCGCCGCATCGCTGGTTCCGCCCCACTGTCCCCAGGCGCGGAGACGGGATTATTGTACGAGTCGTAGACCGAGAAGCCGGTGTTGGGATTGGCGTCGTAGGCGACGTCGGGGTTGGCGCGGAAGGTGGAGGTTTGGGTGACAACCGACCGCTGGTAGGCCGGCTCGGCTTCGTAGGCGCTCAGGCCGCCGCCGCTGCCGCTCCAGCCCGATTCGCTGAGGTAACTGCCCCCTGCGCCCAGCGAAAGCGTGGTGCCGCCGACGGCCAACACGTTGGGGGAGATGGCCGGATAGCCGATCGGGGCGCCGGTGTCGCCGGTGGCAGCCACGAAGGTTACGCCGCCGTGGCCGCTGGGGGTCGTGAAATAGCCGTCGTAGCTGTTTTCGCCGGAGAAGTCGCCGCCGCCCCAACTCATCGACACGGCCACCACGCCGGCGGCGTTGCGGGCATAATTGACCGCCGTCAACAAGTCGCTGAACGAGGCGCTGCTGGCCTCGACCAGCAGGATGTTGGCCAGCGGGGCGATGGCGTGCGCCCACTCCACGTCCAGCGCGATCTCCGTGATCCAGCCGGCGTTGGCCGCGGGGTAGGTGGTCCCGCCGTTCTCGTTGACTTTGGTGAAAACGGGGTCGGGCAGTCCGTAGTATAAGTCGAACTGGTGCAGGTCATTGGCAATGCGCGGGTCATCGTAGGCGTCCACGATGGCGATCGTCGTGCCGCTGCCGTCGCCCACCACGGTGCCGTTGTTGAAGGTGATCTGGTCGAAGCCGTAGGCGTGGCGGATCTGCGACGGCGAGTACCCGGTGGGCGCCGCGGTGGACAACGGGACGACGCCGTTGCCGTTAGTGGGGGCGACATAGTAAGGGACCGCCTCTCCCAATGCGGAGACCGACAGCAGGCTGCGGATTTCCAGCGGTTCAAAGCGTAAACGGCGGCAGCGGCCGGCCCGGAACGGCTTTGTCTGGCGATGGCCCCTTTGGCCGCCCTGTTTCGAGTCGTTAGTAAGACGTAACCATCCCGGAGGCATGAGAAAGCCGCCTTCATTTGCCAGGATCAAGGCCGGCCGCTTTGCCCCCCTGCGGCGTCATTGCCTCGATGTGAGGTGCGAATCGTTTTCTTCGGCTCGCCCTCCTCTAACTGAACTGTATGGCGCACGAATGGTCCAGTCAAGGATTCAGTTGTGCAACCGGTTCCTTCGGTTTTTCCCTTTCCACCGGCTCGGCGGCGCGTTGGCCGCGGCGGTCGGGAAAGCTCTTGTTTATGTAATGTCCTGATTTGCCCAAACATCCCCTCTTGGGATCAAAATGCCGCCGCTGCCGCTTGACTATGTACGGCCGTATATTGTACGATGGTTGGCGGGGCATGTCACATTCAGCAAAAAACCTACGTGGCAAGGGGAAAACATGGGACTTTTCGACAATCTGACCAAGCGGCAGTTGGACGTGTACAAGTTCATCCGGGAGAAGATCCGGGGCCGGGGCTACGGGCCGACCGTCCGCGAGATCGCTGCCCGGTTCGACATCAGTTCGCCCAACGGGGTGGTCTGCCACCTGAAGGCCCTGGTGAAGAAGGGAATGATTACCCGCGAGCCGAACATGTCGCGGGCGATCCAACTGGCGGCCGAGCCGATCGAGCTCCGCGGCCTGCCCCTGGCCGGAAGCATCGCCGCCGGCGTGCTGCACGAGGCCATCGAGCAGGACGAGCGGGTCGATTTTCAGGCCATGTTCGATCCGGCCAAGAAGAGCCTCTTCGTCCTCCACGTCCACGGCGATTCGATGATCGAGGACCAGATCGCCGACGGCGACTACGTGGTCGTGCAGAAGCAGCGGACCGCGCGGAAGGGGCAGATCGTGGTGGCCTTGACCGGCGAAGGCGAGGCCACGCTGAAACGCTGGTTCCCCGAGAAGAACCGCATCCGCCTGGAGCCGGCCAACTCGACGATGAAACCGATCTACGTCAAGGACGCCCGCGTGCTGGGCGTGGTGGTGGGCGTGGTGCGGAAGGTGGCGTGAGGGCAGGCACTCAAATGGGCTAAGCGACAGTCTTCTGAGACCGCCAGAGAGGCTTGACTGGAAGGAGACGTGGTAATGAGCCAGTTGTTTACCGCCTATATTGAATACGACCCCGACATAAAGCTCTATTGCGGAACGATACCGGGGCTCCCGGGGGCGCACAGCCAGGGCGCCACGCTCGACGAGCTTCGGCTAAACCTTCAGGAAGTGATTGAACTCATCTTGGAGGAGCAGCGCAGCCGGGGGGAACCGGTGGTCGTGGAGCCGTTCGTGGGCATCCAGCAGATCGCAGTCGAAGTATGACCCGCTTGCCGATTGTTGACGTCCGAACGATGGAACGTGTGCTCGTTGATCTTGGGTTTGCCAAGACGCGGCAGCGCGGGAGCCACGCCTTTTACCGTAACGCGGATGGCCGGACCACCACGCTTCCGCATCATCCCGGCCGCGGCCTTGGCCGGCCGTTGATTCGTGCCATCCTCAAGGAGATCGAAATCTCGCCCGAGGAATTCCAGCGCCGCTTGGAGCGGCTGTAATTCGCCCTACTTCTCCGCCCGCACGTCGTACGCCAGCAGCACGTCCTGGTCGCGGAGATAGAGCACGCCGTTGGCGATGACCGGGTGGGGCCAACTGTTCAGCCGGCTGCGGTACGGCTGGTCGAAGCGGCCGTGGAGCTTGAAGCCCGCCGGCGTGGCCTCGACGAGGCTGACCGGCCCTTTCTCGCTGCGGCAGTAGAGCATCCCCTCGGCCCACAGCAGCGAGCACTTGCCCAAACTGCGGTCCGTCCATTTCACCTTCCCGGTCTTGAAATCCAGGCAGGTGAGGATGGCCGGCGGCCGGTTGCCGCCGCTGCAACCGTACAGGGAGCCATCCCGCAGGATCACGCCGCCGTGATGGTTCTCCATTTTCTTGGTGAAGTAGACCTCTTTGGCCGTGAAAAGGCCGCCGGAGCGCTTGATCCGCACCAACCCGCCGCCGGCGCCATAGTCGCTGGCGGCGAAGATGGTATCGCCCTGCCAGATACACGTGGCGACGTTCGCCACTTTATTGGCCGGGGCATCGTAGCGCCAGAGGAACTTGCCGTCCTTGGCCGCCACGCCGATCACGCCCTTTTTCGTCAGGTTGACGTACTGCTTCACGCCGCCGATGGTGGCTTTGATGACCGAGGAGTAGTCGGCCGGATCGCCGACCGCCGAGCCCCAGACCCGCTTGCCGTTGGTCTTGTCGAGCGCGACAATGGTGTTCTTCGCTCCGCCGGGCGTGCAGACGAGCCACGGCCCATCGGCCAGGACCGACTCGGCGTATCCCCATTGCGGAATCCGGCCGCCGAAATCCTTGACCAGGTCGCGGCGCCAGACGATGCGGCCGTCTTTGATGTCCATGCAGACCAAATCGCCGGCGATGCCCAGGGTGTAAAGGCGGTTGCCGTCGATGGTGGGCGTCGAGCGTGGGCCGGGATGGCCGCCGCCCTCGTTGCGGACCGGGCCGATCGGCGAGGCCCAGAGTTGCTTGCCCTGCCGGCTGGTGTCCAGGGCCAGCACCCACTCCTTGTCGTCGTTGCCGCCCATGATGTAGAGAACGTCGCCGACGACGGCCGGGCCGCCGAAGCCGATGCCCAGACCGTCGGCCTTCCAGAGCAGCTTGGGTCCGTCCTTGGGCCACTGCTTCAGCAGGCCCTTCTCCTGACAGATGCCGTCGCGGTTCGGCCCCCGCCACGCCGGCCAGTCGTCCGCCCGGAGCGGGCCGGTCAAGATTGCCCCGGTCAACGCGCCCCAGAGGGCCACACGCAAGGTCTCAACGCCGTTCATTGTCGATTCTCCAGCATAAGAGGCAGGCGTATAATCCGGCAGCGGGGAAGCTGCCGGGGCAAGACGACAACCGGCATTTTACCGCGGTCACGGAAAGGGTGAAACATGCCAACGGGAACTTTTTCGCTTCCGCCGCCGTCAAAGACGTAGAATTCAGCGCCCCGCGACTGCGGCCGCGGGGGTAGGAGCCGCCGCCATTTCACCCCGCGACCGCAGTCGCGGGGCGTTTTATCTTCTACAACCACCCTTTTGAGGAGTCTGTAGCCATGTCTCGCCGCATCGTTTGCTGTGCCGTCTTGTTGTGTGCCGCCGTGGCCGTCGCCGCCCGCGCCGAGGGGCCGCAGGGGGCCAATCTGCCCCTGAAGCGGGTCGTCCTGTTCAGTTCGGGGGTCGGATTCTTCGAGCACTCCGGCCAGGTCAAAGATGACGCCAAGGTGGACATGATGTTCAAAACCGCCGACATCAACGACCTGTTGAAGAGCATGGTCGTCCAGGATTTCGACGGCGGGCAGGTCTCCACCGTCACCTACGGCTCGAAAGACCCGGTCACCAAGACCTTGAAGGGCTTTTCCATCGACCTGACGGCCAACCCCACGCTGGCCCAGCTTCTCCAGCAGGTCCGCGGCGAGCGGGTGGTGCTCGAAGCGCCCAACGAATTGAGCGGGATCATCCTCGGCGTCGAAACCCGCAAGAAGCGGCTTGACGACCACGAAACCATCGACGTCGACGTGCTCAATCTGCTGACTGACGGCGGACTGCGGGCGGTGGAGCTTCCTTCCGTCAGCCGCATCAAGCTGGCCAACGAGAAGCTCGACGCCGAGTTGCGCAAGGCCCTGAGCGTGCTGGCCTCGGCCCACGCCACCGACAAGAAGTCGGTCGAGCTGAGTTTCCTGGGCAAGGGTGAGCGGCGGGTGCGGGTTGGTTACATCCAAGAGTCGCCCGTCTGGAAAACCACTTACCGCCTGGTCCTCGCCGACGACCAGAAGCCATTCCTCCAGGGCTGGGCGATCGTGGAAAATACCTCCGAGGAGGACTGGAACAACGTCAAACTGAGCTTGGTGAGCGGCCGGCCGATCTCCTTTACGATGGACCTCTACGAGCCGCTCTACATCCCGCGGCCGGAAGAGCAATTGGAGCTTTACGCCTCGCTGCGTCCACAGACCTACGGGCAGGACCTCGCTAACAGGGAGGCTTTGTTTCGGGCCAAGGGCCTGGCGATGAACGCGCCGCCGGCACCGAAGTCGGCTGCACCACCCCTGGCGGCAATCGCCAGGATGGAATGGGGGGAGGGTGGTGCGCTTTCCGCCCACGACGCGAGAGTCGCGGGGACGGCTGCATGGCAACCCGGGCAAGGCGTACAAGCCGCCGCCCAAGGGGGCAACGTCGGCAACCTCTTCCAGTACGCCATCGCCATGCCCGTCTCCTTGCCCCGCCAGCAGTCGGCCATGCTGCCGATCGTCAATGCGGAAGTGAAGGGGGAGAAGGTTTCGATCTACAACCCGACGGTCCAGGCCCAACACCCGCTCTACGGGCTTCGCTTCACCAACACCACGGACCTCTACCTGATGCAGGGGCCGGTCACGGTGTTCGACGGCGGCGTCTACGCCGGCGACGCCAAGATCGAAGACCTCCCGCCCGGCAGCCAGCGGTTGATCAGCTATGGCCTGGATTTGGATACGGAGGTCGCCCCGCAGGGCAAGGCCCAGCCCGAGGAACTCCTGAGCGTCCGGCTCTTGAAGGGGACGATGATTTCCGCCCGCAAGTTCACCCGCTCGGTCGAGTACACCGTGAAGAACTCGGGCAAGCAGGCGAAAACCGTGCTGGTCGAGTACCCGATCGATCCAAACTGGACGCTGGTCAAGCCCACGGAGCCGGCGGAAAAGACCCGCGACCTGTACCGCTTCGCCGTCGAGGCCAAACCGGGCGAGCCGGCCAAGCTCACCATCGAGCAAGAGCGGATCGACCGCCAGCAGGTGGCGATCAACAACCTCGACGACGATGCCATCCAGTTCTTTGTGAGCGCCAAGGTAGTCAGCGGCCAGGTTAAGGCCGCGCTCCAGGAAATCGTGAAGCGGAAGCACGAGATCGAGCAGGTGGCGGTCCGCCGGCAGCAGCTCGAGCAGCGGATCGGCCAGATCGGCGAGGACCAGGCCCGCATCCGCCAGAACATGGCCCAGCTCGACCGCCAGAGCGACGTCTACAAGAGTTACGTGAAGAAGTTCAGCGATCAGGAGACCGAGATCGAGAAACTTCGCGGCCAAATCGCCGAATTGATGGCCCAAGAGACCGGCCTGCGGAAGTCGCTGGACGAGTACCTGATGGGGCTCGACTTGCAGTAGGATTGTAAATCCTTACGCTCCGCGTGAGGGAGTATATCACTGTCCGGCGACGTTGGGTGGCACGCCCTGAAAGGGCGTGGCAGGTTTCCAGCTTGAATTCGGCCGTCAACCGCGCCCTTTTAGGGCGTGCCACCCTGCTCGCTGCGCGCCTGTTCCCTTTTGCCATACCAACTTCCCGCTTATACTTAGGGGATGGTCCATCGCCGCCGGACATCTTGGCCTGAGTTCGCCCTTTTTGCCGGCGTGCTCTTGCTGGCCGGCCGGGGCGAGCCGGTCCGCGGCCAGTGGCCCGGCGCGGTTCCTGGCGCCCAGTTCGAGCTGGCCGACGCCGTCGAGGTCGACCAGGTGGACAACGCCGTCCGGCTCCAGTTGGAGCGGGTCAAAGCCCTCTTGGCCGACCGGCAGTGGGACGAGGCCGTCGAACTACTCCGCCGGCTGGCCGAAGCCCCGGAAGGCAAGCTGGTGGGCGTCACCGCGCAGCGTTACGTCGGTCTGCGGGACTGGTGCCAGTGGCAGTTGGCGGCTCTGCCGCCCGAAGCCCTCCGGCTCTACCGGGCCCGCGTCAACACGGTCGCCCAAGAGTGGTACGAACGTGGAATCGCGGGGCGGGACCGCACGCTGCTGGAAAACGTCGTGGACCGGGCCTTCGCCAGCAGCTACGGCGACCGGGCCTTGATGGCCCTGGGCGAGATCGCGCTGGAGTCGGGCGACTACGCCGCGGCCCGGTCGTATTGGGAACGGATCGTGCCCGCCGCAGAGGGTTCAGGGTTCAGGGGTCAGGGTTCAGATTCGGCGAATCATCAATCAGAAATCAGAAATCAGAAATCCCCGGTGACTTTGTCCCCTTGGCCCTCCTACCCCGACACGAAACTCGATCTGGCCGGCGTCCGGGCGCGGCTGGTGCTGGTGTCGATTCTGGAAGGGGAAAGTGGCCGGGCGCGGGCCGAATTGACGGCGATGGCCCGGCTGCACCCCCACGCCCAAGGCCGTCTGGGTGGCCGCCAGGGAAACTACGTCCAACTGCTGGAATCGCTGTTGGCCGAAAGCGCAATCCTGGCCCGCCGTGGCGTCCGGCCCCGACTGGCGACACCTTCGCCGGCAATCCGCAACGCAACAAAATCGCCCCGGCGCTGGTGGATGTCGGCGCGGTTGCGTGGCGAGTCTCCCTTGTCTCCCCTCTCCCTTTGGGAGAGGGGCCGGGGGTGAGGGCGTCGCCGCTACAGCCGGCTTTCCATCCGTTGCTGTTGGGTGACTTGGTCCTTGTGAACAATGCGCGGGAAATCCTCGCCCTGCGGTCGTCAACTGGCAAGCCGGCGTGGGGCCAGTCCGCCGCAATCTATCAGTCCGAGCTGGCCGGCGCGGAGAGCCCTTCCATGTTCTCCGCCGATAGGCTGGGCACGCCGCAATATACGATGACCGCCTGCCACAACCGGCTTTACGCCCGGATGGGTCCCGCCCTGACCGGCCAACCGCAAGGTGCAACGATGAACGTCGGGTCAGGCTATCTGGTCTGCCTCGATCTGGCGGCGGAGGGACGCCTGCTCTGGAAAATCACGCCCGAAGAGGGTTGGGCGCTGGAAGGCTCGCCGCTGGCGGACCAGCAGGGAGTCTACGTGGCGATGCGCCGCCGGGACGTCCGCCCGCAGGCCGCCGTGGCCTGTTTCGACGCGGGGACGGGCCGGCTCCGCTGGCGGCGGTTCGTCTGCGGCGCCGAGACGCCCGCCCGCGGAATGCTCCCCGAGTGTACCTGCAATCTGCTCACGCTGGCCGGCGGGACGCTCTACTGCAACACGAATCTCGGCGCGGTGGCGGCGCTGCGGGCCGAGGACGGCCGGATTCTCTGGCTGAGCCTCTATCCCCGCGCCTTGCGCGGCGACTTGAGCAAACTAGCCCCGCACTGGCAGCGAGAACTGAACCCCTGCCTCTTATACCGCGGTACGCTGTTGGTGGCCCCTGCCGACAGCCCCCGCATCTTCGCCTTCGACGCCGCCGGCGGCCAAATGCTCTGGCAGACGGGGACCGAAGTCGAGGACGCCGTGGGCCTGCTGGGGGCGGCGGGCGACTGGCTCCTGGCCGGCGGCCCGCGGCTCTACTGGATCAGCCTGCGGGAAGAAGACCGCGGCCGGGTGAAGCACGTCTGGCCCGACGGCCCCGCCCGGCCCGGCTACGGCCGGGGGCTGCTGGCCGGCGACTGCGTCCTCTGGCCCACCCGTGATAAACTGTATGTGTTCGACCGGCAGACCGCCGAGATGCGGAAACTGATCGACCTGGGCGCCCACGGCGCCGCCGGCGGCAATCTCCTGGTGGCCAGCGGACAACTGCTGATCGCCACGGAGAATGAACTAATGATGCTCGGGACGCACGGAGGAATTGCAAAATGAAAATTGCAAATTGCAAATTTTCAATTTGCCATTTTCAATTTGCAATCCATCCCCCAGGGATCGTGCCATGACATCCGAACACGACGACCTTCAAGCCGTACAAGAACTGAGCGAAGCCTACCAGGCGATCACCGCGCAACTGGGCCGCGTGATCGTCGGCCAGCAACACGTGATCGAGGAACTGCTGACCGCCATGTTCGCCCGCGGCCACTGCCTGCTGGTGGGCGTGCCGGGCCTGGCCAAGACGCTCTTGATCCGCACCCTGGCCGAGACGCTGGCCCTCGAGTTCCGCCGCATCCAGTTCACCCCCGACCTGATGCCCTCCGACATCACCGGCACGGAGGTGATTCAGGAGGACCGCCGCTCGGGCGTCCGCGAGCTGCGTTTCCTGAAAGGTCCGATCTTCGGCAACGTGATCCTGGCCGACGAGATCAACCGCACCCCGCCGAAGACCCAGGCGGCCCTGTTGGAGGCCATGCAGGAGTACCAGATCACCGCCGGCGGGCAGCGCCATCAACTCGTCCAGCCGTTCTTCGTCCTGGCCACGCAGAACCCCATCGAGCACGAGGGGACCTATCCGCTGCCGGAGGCCCAGCTCGACCGCTTCATGTTCAACACCTACGTCGATTACCCGGACGAGGAAGAAGAGTTTGACATCGTGCGGCGGACGACGGCCGATGTGACGGCCACCGTCACACCGACGCTCTCCGGCGAGAAGATTCTGGCGTTGCAGAAGATCGTCCGCCGGGTGCCGGTGGCCGACCACGTGGTCCGCTACGCGATGAAGCTGGTGCGGCTGACGCGGCCCGTCTCCCCTCGCCCGCCCGCGGGAGAGGGGCCGGGGGTGAGGGCCGACGGCGTGCCGCCGTTCATCCGCGACTACGTCAGTTGGGGCGCCGGGCCGCGGGCGAGCCAATATCTGGTGTTGGGGGCGAAGGCCCGGGCCGTGCTCCACGGCCGCTTCCACGCCGGCGTGGACGACGTGCGGGCCGTGGCCCTCCCGGTGCTGCGTCACCGCATCGTCACCAATTTCAACGCCGAGGCCGAGGGGCTGAAGCCCGACGAATTGATCCGCCGGCTGATCGAAACGGTCGGCCAACAAGAGGCCGCCGCCGAGGAGAGGCTGCCGCCGGTGTTTAAGAAGGATTAGCCGCTTGCGCCGGTGCCATGCCCACGCTTGCCGTGGGCATGTGGCGGGCCGGCGATTCATGCCCACGGCAAGCGTGGGCATGGCACCCAATAACGTGAATCGCGCCAATGCCGGAAACCTCCCAACGATTGCTCGATCCGCAGATGCTCGCCCGCTTGCAGGGCTTGCCACTCCGCGCGGTTGGTGGTCGAGGGGTACACCTCGGGCGTCCACCGCAGCCCCTTCCACGGCTTCTCCGTCGAGTTCGCCGAGCACCGCGAGTACGCCCCCGGCGACGACCTCCGCTATCTCGATTGGAAGGTCTTCGGCCGGACGGACAAATACTATCTCAAGCAGTTCGAGGAAGAGACCAACCTGGTCTGCCACCTGCTGCTGGATACCAGCGAGAGCATGCGTTACCGAAGCCCCGCGGCGGCCGCGTCGAAGCTGGACTACTCCCGGCGGGCCGCCGCCGCGCTGGCCTATCTCGTGCTCCACCAGCAGGACAGCGTGGGCCTGACGACTTTCGATAGCGAAATCCGCAAGCTGGTCCGCCCCAGCAGCAACCCCTCGCACTTAAACGACATCCTAAACGTCATGGAGCAGTCGCCGGCCGAGCGGAAGACCTCGCTGGGGCCGATCTTCCACGACCTGGCCGAGCGGCTGAAGAAGCGGGGCATCATGATCGTCCTGAGCGACCTGTTCGACGACGTTGCGGCGATGATGGCCGGCTTGAAGCACCTGCGACATCGCCGCCATGAGGTGGTGCTCATGCACGTCCTGGACCCGGCGGAGGTGGATTTCCCTTTTGACTCGGTGACGCTGTTCCACGGCCTGGAAGAGCTGCCCGACGTGCTGGCCGATCCGCCTGCCTTGCGCCGGGCGTATCAGGCCGAGTTCGGCCGCTATCGCCGCCGGCTCCAGGCCGGCTGCCGGGAACTGGCCATCGACTACGTGCCGCTGCGGACGGATCAGTCGCTGGAGGTGGCGTTGTCGAGTTATCTGGCGTCGAGAGCATAAGTCTCCTGAGTCCGAATCACCGCATGTTCCCCCATTCGCCACTCTTTGCCTTCGGATGGCTCGCCCCGGCCATGCTCGGCTGGCTGGCGGTGGCGGCTGCGCCGCTGGTGATCCATTTGTTGAGCCGGCGGCGATACCGGGAAACTTCCTGGGCGGCGATGGAGTATCTGCTGGCGGCCGTGCGGCAGCAGCGGCGCCGCATCCGCTTCGAGCAATGGCTGCTACTCATGGTCCGCACCCTGTTGGTTGTGCTGGTGGTGCTGGCCGTGGCCGAGCCGTACCTGGAATCGGCCGGGCTGGCGTTCGCCCCCGGCGGCCGGGTGCATCGCGCGTTGGTGTTCGACGGCTCCTATTCGATGGCCTACAAGCCGGCCGACAAGACGCGGTTCGACCGGGCGAAGGAGATCGCCCGGCGGATCGTCGAGGAGAGTTCCGAAGGGGACGCCTTCACGCTGGTGGTGATGTCCTCCTCGCCGCGGGTGGTGGTGGGCACGGCGGCCTTGAGCCCCGCCGCGGTCCTCCAGGAAATCGACAACCTCCAGCTTCCGCACGCGGGCGCCGATCTGCCGGCCGCCGTGGCCGCGGTCCGGCGTCTGGTCGAGAGCGTCGGCCGGGAGAATCCTCGGCTGGTCCGCCATGAGGTCTATTTCCTCACCGACTTGCAGCGGGTCACCTGGGCGCCGAAACTCTCCAAAGCGGCGCGGGCCGAGTTCCTCCGTCAGAGCGAAGCGTTGGCCCAAGCGGCGTCGTTGGTGGTGATCGACGTGGGGCAGCCGGCGGCGGAGAACCTAGCCGTCACCTCGCTCCAGGCGGCCGATCCGCCGGTGACGGTCGGCCGCGACGTGTCGCTGGCGGTCCGGCTGCAAGACTTCGGCCGCCAGACCCACGCTGCGCAGCCGGTCGAGTTGTTCGTCGATGGCCGGCGGATCGAGCGGAAGGAGGTGGAAGTGCCGGCGGGCGGGTCCGCTTCGGTCGGGTTTTCCTGTCGGTTTGATGCGCCCGGCGACCACGCCGTCGAGGTCCGCGCGCGGGCGACGCGCTGGAGATCGACAACCACCGGTATCTGGCCGTGCTGGTGCGCCAGGCGGTTCGTGCGCTACTGATCGACGGCCGGCCGGGCGGCGGCTCGTTCCGCGGCGCGGCCGACTACCTGGCCGTCGCGTTGGCGCCGCAGGCAGGGCAGGGGGGGCAGGGCGACCACGCCCCCGTGCAGGCCGACGTGGCCCCGGAGAGCGCGCTCCTGGAGCGGAATCTGGGCGGCTACGACTGCCTCTTTCTCTGCAACGTCGCCCAATTCACCGCCAGCGAGGCCCAGACAATCGACGCCTATCTTCAAGGCGGCGGCAATGTGGTCTTCTTCCTCGGCGACCAGGTGCTGGCCGGCCGCTACAACCGCGAGTTGGGCGTCACACGGGACGCCGACCGGCCTGGTACTCCTCGTACTCCTCACGCTCCGCGTGAGGAAGATTCCCTCACGCGGAGCGTGAGGAGTACGGGGCTGCACGTCCTGCCCGCCCAAATCGGCCCACGGGTGGACCGGCCACAGTTCCGTCTCGATCCCCTGGGCTACCGGCACCCGATCCTGCAAGCCTTCCGCGGCCGCGGCCAGACCAGCCTGCTGACGACTCCGGTCTTCAAACACTACAAGCTCTCAGTTCCAGCCGGCTCGCAGGCCGCCACGGTGCTCAAGTTGGCCGACGGCGATCCCTTGATCGTCGAGCAGCCGGTGCATCGGGGCCGGGTGGTGCTGGTGGCCACCTCGGCCGAGCCGTCGTGGACGGCCCTGCCGCTCTGGCCCAGCTTCGTGCCGCTGGTGCAAGAGACGGTGGCCTATTGCGCGGCGGGTCAATTGCGGCGGCGGAACGTGATGGTGGGCGAGCCGATCGAGGCGCTGCTGGCCCTGTCCGCCGCCGGGGCCACGATCAATGTGCAATCGCCCGACGGCGGTACGCACCCCGTGCAACCCCGTGCGGAGGACGACTACTCGATCCTCAGCTACGCCGACACGGCGCAGAGCGGCATCTACGTTGTGCAGACCGGTCCGCCGTCGGAGCGCAAAGAGACCTTCGCCGTCAACGTCGATACGGCGGAGAGCGACCTGGCACAGGCCGATCCGGACGAGCTGCGCAGCCAGTTGTGGCCCGACATTCCTTTCACGCACCAAGCGTTGTGGCAGGACGCCGGCTCCGGCGCGGCCGGCAGTCCAATCCGCGGCGGAACCCGCCTGCACGTCGATCTGTTGTACGCCGTATTGGGACTGCTGCTGTTTGAGACATGGCTGGGATGGAAGATGGGATACCACCGGAAGGACGAGAGATGATGAACCACACCGTCCCCAACTGGCTCGAACGTCTGCTCGGCGTGCCGGCCACTTCGGGCGAGGGGACGGTCTGGAGTATCGAGCACGCTTGGCCCTGGCCCCCTTGGGTGACGCTCTTGCTGGCGGCGGCGGCCGTGATCTTCGTGGCGGCGGTTTACTTGCGCGAAGGCCGCCGCGCCGGCCGGGCGTACCGGCTGATGCTGGCCGCAATCCGCCTGGCGCTGATCGCGATGGCCGTGCTGATGATCGCCCAGATCACGCTCGTGCTGAAGCGGACCGGCTTGCCTTACGTGGCCGTGCTGGTGGACGATTCGCTGAGCATGACCATCGTCGACCATTACCCCGACAAGCCCCGCAAGGCGATGGTCGAGCGGTTGAAGGCCGCGGGAACGGACAAGGCCGGCCTGAGCCGCTGGAACTTGTTGCGGACGCTTTTGAGCGAAGACAAGGGCTCACTCCTGCAGGGCGTGACCGAGGGGCACAAGCTGCGGGCCTGGTTTCTCACCGGCCTTCGCCCCGTATGTGGCGGCAGGTTGGCAACCTGCCCTACTGCCGACGCGATCGCGGAACTCCGCCAGGCGGCCCCCAAGGGCGAGTGTACCCGGCTGGGCGGCGGCGTCCGCGCCGTGCTCGACGAACTGCGGGGCACGGCCCTTTCGGCCATCGTCGTCCTGACCGACGGCATCAACACCGAAGGGCCGCCGCTCGGCGAGGCGGCCGAGTACGCCCGCCGCCGCGGCGTCCCGCTCTATTTCGTCGGCCTGGGCAGCGATCGGCCCGACCTGGACCTGAGACTCTCCGACCTGATGGTCGACGACGTGGTGTTCGTCGACGACGTGGTCAACTTCGAGTGCCGGCTGACGGCCGACGGCTTCCAGGGGCGGAAGGTGCCGGTCGTGCTGCGGGAGAAGGGCAAGCCGGCCGTGCTGGCCAAGGTCGAGGTTACCGCCGGTCCCGACGGCCAGCCGCAGCAGGTCCGCCTGCCGTATCGCCCCACCCGCACCGGCCGGTTCGAGTTCGTCGTCGAGGCCGTGCCGCAAGAGGGTGAGTTGCAAACGGAGAATAACCGGCAGATGCGGTCCGTCGAGGTCCGCAAGGAGAAGATCCGCGTCCTGTTGGTTCAAGCCTATCCCAGTTTCGAGTTCCGCTATCTCCGCAACATGCTCCAGCGGGACGAGACGATCGCGCTGAACACCGTCCTCCAGGACGCCGACCCGGAATACGCGGAACAGGACGCCTCGGCGTTGCGGGCTTTTCCGCTCGGGCGGGAAGAACTGTTCGCCTATGACGTGGTGATCGTCGGCGACGCCAATCCCGCCCTGCTGGGTGCGACAGCCCTGGCGAACTTGGCCGATTTCGTCGGCCAGCCGGCCAAGGGGGGCGGGCTGGTATTGATCGCCGGACCGGCCTACATGCCGGCGGCGTACCGCGAGACGCCCTTGTCCAGGTTGCTGCCCTTCTCACTGGGCACTGAAGTGCCCAGCCCTCGCTCTGTGCCCGGCCCTCGTTCCGGCGTCCGCTATCCCGATCCGGCCGCCGTGCTGACCGAGGGGTTTGTTGTGCAGCCGACCGATCTCGGCCTGGCCAGTCCCGCCATGCAACTCGGCGACACACCGGAGGACACCGAGCGCATTTGGCGGAGCCTGGCCCCGCTCTATTGGCTGCTGGAGTTGCCCGAACTGAAGCCGGGCGTGCGGGTGCTGGCCGAGCATCCCACGCGGACGACGCCCGACGGCCGCCGGCTGCCGGTGTTCTGTTTGCAGTACGTGGGGGCGGGCAAGGTCCTCTTCCACGCCACCGACGAGACCTGGCGTTGGCGTTATCAGGCGGGCGACAAGTATTTCGCCCGCTATTGGGTGCAGACCATCCGCTGGCTCTGCCGCTCGAAGTTGGGCGAAGCCGGCCGTTGGGCCACCCTCAGCACCGACCGCCGCGAATACGCCCTGGGCGAGCCGGTGCGGCTGCGGGTGCGGTTCGCCGACGAACGCCTCGCCCCGGCCGAAGACGACGGCGTGACGGTTGTGGTGGAGCTGTCCGGGCGGCAGACGCAACGGGTGCAACTTCGCCGCGGGGCGGCCGGCCGCGGCGTGTTCGAGGGCCAACTGGACCGCCCCGGCGTGGGCAGTTATCACGCCTGGGTCGCCGCGCCGGTGCTCACGGGCCGCGCGGTGGCGGCCGATTTCACGGTAGCCCCGCCGCCCGGCGAGTTCGCCCAAATCCGCATGGACGCGGCCGAGATGCGCCGCGCCGCCCGGCAGACCGGCGGGCAGTTCTACACTTTTGAGACGGCCGGCCGGCTGGCGGAGGACTTGCCTCCGGGGCAGCAGGTGCCGGTCGAATCGCTGCCGCCCCGCCCGCTCTGGAACCGTTGGCCGGTGCTGGCGGCGTTTCTGGGACTGCTGATCGCCGAATGGATATTGAGGAAGCGCGGAGGCATGGTGTAGAATGATAGATAGATGCCAAGGAACAACCGGGCGTTGTGATTTGGGGTTGATATGACTCCCAAGCGGTACAAGGTCAGGGACGTTCTGCACATGCTTCGGAAAGACGGTTGGGTGTTGTTCAGAAGCAAGGGCAGCCACCAGCAATTTGCGCACCCCGTCAAGAACGGCGTTGTGACGGTCAGCTATCACTCCAGTAACGAAGACTTGCACCCCAAGACGCTGGCCTCGATCTTGAGGCAAGCAGGCTTGGCGAGCCGGAAACGGTAGGAGACAAATGGCGACGAAAAGAAAGCAAACGGCGATTCCCGTGGTCATACTCCGGACCGCGACGGGGTACAACGCCTTCAGCCCCGCCGTGGACGGCTGGCGTTGCCACGGCCAAAACCGTGGACAGCGCCTTGAAACGGATCAAGGAAGTGCTGGCGTTCCATCTTGAAGGGGAACTGCTGGTCCGCAAACGGAGAAAGACCGCACAAGCCAGCTTGCGGGAGAGTTTCGACGATTACGGCACCGACTGCGCTCTATGCGGCCGTCGAAGTCGGGACGAAATAGCGCGGCTGGTCACGGTGTCCCCATGCTCCATCCGCTCGAACAGAAGATCGTCGCTTTGCGGCGCCGCGTGCGGCGCACCGCGGCGGCCTACGGCTTGAGTCTCGTCGCCGCCGTGGTGTTGTGTACGATCGCCGCCTTGGGGTCAGTCGACTATCTCCTGCACTTCCAGGACCGGGGCCTGCGGATCATCGCCTCGCTGGCGGCGCTGGGCGTGCTGGGCTGGGCCTCGTACCGCTTCCTTCACCCGACGCTCTTCGCCCGTCTGCCGGACGTCGAACTGGCCCGCCGCGTCGAGCGCTCGTTCCCCAATCTTCGGAACCGGTTGCAGAGCGCGATCGAGTTTCTCCGCCAGCCGGAAGACGATCCGGCGGCCGGCTCGCCGGCGCTCCGCCGGGCGGTGATCGCCCAGGCCGCGGCCGCGGCCCAGGGAATCGAGTTTGGCGACGTGCTCGACCGGCAGCCGACGGTCCGGGCCGCCGCGCTGCTGGCCGCGGCGTGCCTGCTGGCGGGCGGGTTGGCCGCCCTGGGACCGTCCAGCGCGGAGATCGCGGCGGCCCGCTTGCTCAATCCCTTCGGCAACACCGCCTGGCCCCGGACAACCAACCTGATAATCCGGCAGCCGGTCGATCGCGTCGCCCGAGGCCAGACGTTTCAGATCGAAGTGGTCGACGCCTACGGCGCCCGGCTGCCGGCGGAAGTCCGCATCCGCTACCGCATGGAAGCCGCCGACGGCAAAGTCTCAGAAGAGGCGGAACGCATGAAGTTCGCCGACGGCGCCATGACCGCCCGCCGCGAAAACGTCCAGCAGCCGTTCGCCTATCGCGTCGAAGGGGGCGACGACCGGTCGATGCCCTGGACCGACGTGGAGGTGGTCGATCCGCCGGCGGTCGAGTCGCTCTCGATCCGGCTGATTCCGCCGGCGTATACGGGCTGGCCGGCCGTGCAGTCCGCTCGGCACATCCGCGCCCTGGTGGGCACGCGGGTGGAAATCACCGGACGGGCCACCAAGGCGCTTCAATCCGCGGAGCTTTGCCTCGAAGGCGGCCGGCGGATTCGTGCCCGGCTCGGCGATGACGGCTGCTCGTTTACCGTTGGGGCGGCAGTTGCACTGCCGTCCCCGGCGGCCTTCGTGATCGAGAAGTCCGGCTCGTACTGGTTCGAACTGACCGACGACGAGGGGTTCC
Source organism: uncultured Planctomycetaceae bacterium (assembly GCA_963754135.1). Taxonomy (GTDB): domain Bacteria; phylum Planctomycetota; class Planctomycetia; order Pirellulales; family Thermoguttaceae; genus JAJFUI01. Next base: position 299,433 of record CAVWEY010000004.1, on the reverse strand, counting down.
GCGGCGGTAGCGACGACCGCTGGGAGACCCGCGCCATTGCCGACGCTCCGCCGGTAGTGAGCATCCAGCAGCCGGCCGCCAACTTGCTGGTCACGCCGCGAGCCGTGGTGCCGGTCCGGGTGTCGGCCAAGGACGACCTGGCCCTGCGGGACGTAATGCTGGTCTTCCGGGTGGGTGACGCGGGGCCGCAGCGCATCGTGCCGCTCTGGACATCCGGCGGCAGCCCTCACCCTAGTCCGGCCCCAACAAGCGAGACAGGCGCAAGGTGACAGCCGCACGGTCGACTACCGCTGGGAGCTAGCCCCGCTGGAATTGCGGCCGGGCACTGAGGTGACCTTCCACGCCAGAGCCAGCGACTATCTGCCGCAGGTCGGCCGCAGCGAACCGCGGCGGCTGAGCGTCGTTACGCCCGACGAGTTGCTCGACCGGCTCTCCGCCCGCGAGAAGCTCATCGCGGCCGAGTTGGAGCGGGCGGTGGGGATGCAGCGGGCGTGCCGCAGCCAGGTCCAGTCGCTGCGGCTCCGCCTGCCGGCCGCCGCGGCGGAAACGGTTCCAGGAACCGTTTTCCATATCGACCAGACCGACGTGGACCAACTCCAGGCCGCCGAGCACGCCCAACAAGACGTCGCCCAGTTGCTCACCAGCCGCAGCGAGGGCCTGCCCATGCACCTGCTCAGCTTGCTGGCCGACCTGGAGAACAACCGCATCCCGGCGCAGACGTCCAGCGGCGGCTGGCGGCCCTGCTGGCGGAACTCGACCGGCTCGGGCGGGAGCGTCTGTCGACGATCGGCCGCGAGCTTACCGCCGCGCGGAAAACGGCCCAGGCCGATCGGGAAGCGGAGGGGAAGACGGCCGGCGCCAGTGCGCCGATGGCCGTGTCGGACAGGTCTGCCCTGTCTGCCCTGTCTGACCCGCGCAGGGCTGGCCAGCGCGTCGCCGCGTCGCTGACCGCTGCCGCCGCGCAGCAGGACGCGGTGATCGCCGCGCTGGAGCAATGGCTCGGCCAATTGGACCGTTGGCAGAGCTACGGCCGCTTTCATCGCGAGGTCGCCCAGTTGCTCCGCGAGCAGGAGGAGTTGACGCGCCGCACAGCGGAGGTCGGACGCCGCACCCTGGCCCAGGACCTTCGCGACCTGGGGCCGCAGGATGCCGCCGAGTTGAAGATCGCCGCCGACGGGCAGGTCGAATTAGCCCGGCGGCTCGACCGGGCGCTGCAAGAGATGGAGCAGGCGGCCGGCCAACTGCGGCCCGGCGATCCGGTGGCGGCCGATACGATCGCCGACGCGCTGGACCAGGCCCGGCGGTCGGCCGTCGCCGCGGAGATGCGCACCACCGGCGCGGAGATCGGGCAGAACCAGATCGGGCAGGCGGCCGCCGGCCAGAAGCAGATCGTCCAGGACTTGCAGGAAGTGCTCGACATTCTCGCCAACCGGCAGGCCGAGGCCGCCCGGCTGGTCAAAAGGCTCCGCCAACTCGAAGGCGATCTGTCGGCCCTGGAAGAGCGGCAGGCCGAATTGAGGAAGCAGATCGACTCGGTGGCACGGCCGCCCTCGGCCGTGCGGCAGAACGAGGAGGCCCGCCGCGAACTAGAGCGGCTTGCCGGGGAGCAGCAAGTCCTGCGGCAAGAGGCCCAACGGCTGGCGCGGCAACTCGAGCGGTTGCAGTCGGCAACGGCGGCGGCCGCCGCCGGCCGGGCGGCGGAACAGATGGACCAGGCCGGCCAGTGTGCGGCCGCGGGGGACCGTGCCGGGGCGAGCGGCCGGGCCGCTGAGGCCCGGCAATCGCTGGCCGAGGCCCGCCGTCAACTTGCCGACCGTGTCCGCCAGGCCGCGGCCGAGTTGGCCTTCGAGCAGATGGCCCGGCTCGACGACGCCATCAAACACCTTAGAGGCCAACAGCAAAACGCCCTGGAAGAGGCCAACCGGCTCTGGGAGTTGGAACGCTCTCAGGGGAACCTCAGCCGCGCCCAGGCTGCGTCGGTTGGCGATTTGGCCCGGCTCCAGCACGCACTCCGCGGCGACACGGCCCGGCTCGCCAAGCAACTCGCCGGCGCCGGGGCATTTCAACTCGCGCTGGGCGGGGCGGCGGGCGAGATGCAGGACGCGGCCGCATCGCTCGACCGCCACCAGACCGGTCCCCCTACCCAAGAGCCGCAGCTACGTGCGCTTCGGCAGCTCGATCTGGTGGTCGAGGCGATCAAGCCCGAGCCGCCGGCGGCCGAGGAGGCGGGGGGAGGTCCCGGCGGCAAAGGCGGCCCGCAAGCAATGCCCGCCAGCGGCATCCCACCCGTCGCCGAACTCAAGCTGCTCAGGCTCTTGCAGGCGGACATCAATTCCCGCACCGAGAAGTTGCAGCAAGCCGTGACGGCGGCGGGCAAACCGACCGAGGAGCAGACACGCCAGTACAATGAGCTAAGCCGACGACAAGCGCGGTTGGCCGACATCATTGAGCAATCACGTCGGGAACTGGGCGCCGCCGCGGAGAAAGAAGACGAGGACCCGCTGGCGCAGATCGCCCGGCAAATGCGCGAGTCGCAGCAGCGGATCGGCCGCGCCGACTCGGGCGACGCCACGCAACAGCTCCAGCGGCAAATCATCGAGGAGTTGGACCGCCTGATCCGGCAGGCCCGGCAGAAGGCGGGGCAGTGTCAGCCGGGCGCAGGCCAACCCCAGCCGGCCGCCCCGCCCGCTCCGACGGGGCAAATGCCGGGCAAGCCGGGCGCCGCCGGACAGAAGCCCGGCAACCGGCCGGCCGCCGCCAACTCGTCCCGGCCGCCCGGTGACGGCCGCATCCAGAAGGCCGGCCTCGAGCGGACCCGCTCGATGATGAAGCAGCTTTGGGGCGAGCTGCCCGAGCACGTCCGCCAGCAGATGCTCCAATTGCCCGACGAAGAGTTCCCGCCGAAATACGAACTGCTGATCGAGGACTACTTCCGGCGGCTGTCGGAAGAGAAGCAACCGTGAAGGATGAAGGATGAGGGATGAAGGATGAAGAAGCGCGAAGCTCGAATGACGAATGACGAAAGAAGCCCTAAATCCGAAGCTCGAAATCCGAAACCGGCCGGGCTAGCTTTCTTTCGGATTTCGGATTTCGTGCTTCGTGCTTCATTCGTCATTCGTCATTCGTCATTCGTCATTTTCCCGTTGATTCTCTCGACCGCATCCGCCCCGGCCGCCGCGCCGGACGCCGAGCAATCGGCGGCGAAGCTGATCACGCCCGCCGCCCGCCGGGCCGTCGATCGAGGGCTGAAGTGGCTCTCCGACGGGCAACATGAGGACGGCAGCTTCGGGTCGGGCATGTACCGCGGCAACGTGGCGGTGTCTGCGCTTTCGGGCATGGCGATGATGTGCGGCGGGAGCACACCCGGCCGCGGACAGTACGGCGCCCAAGTGAGCCGCTGCGTCGATTACCTCCTGGCCGCCGCCCAGCCGAGCGGCTTCATCGCCGGCCCCGACCAGAGCCATGGCCCGATGTACGGCCACGGCTTCGCCACCATGTTCCTGGCCGAGTGTTACGGCATGTCGGCCCGCCCCGAGTTGCGGGAAAAACTGGCCAAGGCCGTCAAGATCATCGTCCAGAGCCAGAACAAACAAGGCGGCTGGCGCTATCAGCCCGTCCGAGCGGACGCCGACATCTCGGTCACCAGTTGCGAAATGATGGCCCTGCGGGCGGCGCGGAACGCCGGGCTGTTCGTGCCCAAGGAAACCATCGACCACGCGATTCGACTACGTCAAGCGGTGTCAGAACGCCGACGGCGGGTTCATGTACATGATCCAGGGGGGCGAGAGCGGCTTCCCCCGCTCCGCGGCCGCGGTGGCGGCCCTCTATAGCGCCGGCGTCGACAAGGACCCGGAGATCCGCGCGGTGATCACGAAGGGGCTCGATTACCTCGCCGGGTTCGTCCCCGCCGAAGGCGTCACCCGCCGCGAAACCTACTACTTCTACGGCCACTACTACGCCGTGCAGGCAATGTGGCAGGCGGGCGGGGCCCGCTGGCGCCGCTGGTATCCGGCCATCCGCGACGAACTGGTCTCCCGCCAGCGCGACGACGGCTCCTGGGAAGCTCAGCAGGAGGGCAACCAGTGCGCCACGGCAATGGCCTGCATCATCCTGCAAATCCCCAACAACTATCTGCCGATCTTCCAGCGGTGAAATGACCAATTTACAATTTGCAATTTGCAATTTGCAATTTGCACTGCTTCTGGCAACATCGGCCGCGCGGGCCGGCCCGCCGTTGGCCGTGCCCGTCGATGGCGAGCCGTTCCACGCGGAACTGACGGCGGTGGATGCCAACTGGCAAATCACCTTCACCACCGGCAAGAAGCAGCGGACCATCGCTGCGGCCGATCTTGTCACGTGGGGCCAATGCCCGGAGCAGGGCAGGGGGGGCACGCTGGTGTTGGCCGACGGCGGGCTGCTGGCCGCCGACGTTGTGGCCGCCGACCAGCAGCGGCTCACCGCTGACTCCGATCCGTTTGGCACGCTGAAAATCCCACTCGATGCGCTCGCCGGCGTCGTCTTCCGCCCGCCGTCGGACCCGCAACGCCGCGACGCGCTCTTCGACCGCCTCGCCCAAGCCGCCGGCGATTCGATCTCGCCTCTCCCTTTGGGAGAGGGGCAGGGGGTGAGGGCCGACTCCGATCGCTTGCTCTTGCTCAACGGCGACGAGCTGACCGGCCTCTTTGCCGGCATCGCCGACGACGCCGTGCGGCTCCAGACCGGCCTGGGCCCGGTCGAGGTCAAAACCGACCGCATCGCGGCGCTGCTGTTCAACCCCGCGCTGCCGATCGTCGGACATAAAGCCGCGACCGGTGGTCGCGCCCGGCGGAACGGCGGCACCGGGCGCGACCACCGGTCGCGGCTTTATGCGGGCGTGGCTCGGACTGAGCGACGGCAGCCGGCTCCTGGCCACGCGGTTGGTTGTGGAAGGTGACCGGATGACGATCACCGCCGCCGGCCAGACGTGGAACACTTTGCCAAAGAACCTCGTCTTTCTGCAACCGCTGGGCGGCCGGGCCGTCTATCTCTCCGACCTGAAGCCGGCCGAATACCGCCAGACGCCGTTTCTCGACCTGCCTTGGCCGTATCACGCCGACCGCAACGTGACCGGCGGCCGGCTCCGCGCGGCCGGCCGGCTCTACCTGAAGGGCCTCGGCGTCCACAGCGCCGCCCGGCTGGTCTATCAGTTGGAAGGGGCGAGGGGCGAGAGGCGAGGGGCGGGGGACCAACCAATCTCCCCTCTCCCTTTGGGAGAGGGGTCGGGGGTGAGGGCGCGGCCAAGCAAACTCCCCTCTCCCATTTGCGGGAGAGGGGCAGGGGGTGAGGGCGGGGCTGAAGGCTCTCGGTTCGCCCAGCCCAGGGCAACGCCCTGGGGAACCGGGAGACTCGCATCGCTCCCTCGGGCCAACGGCCCAACGTTTCGCCGCGGAACTTGCCATTGACGATTCCACCGCCGGCGGCGGCAGCGTGCGGTTCCGCGTGCTCGTTGATGGCCGGGAGAAGTTCGCCAGCCCGATCCTCCGCGGCGGCGATCCGCCCGTACACGTTTCCGTCGATCTCACCGGCGCGAAGAAACTTGAACTAGTGGTCGATTACGCCGACCGCGCCGACGTATTGGACCACGCCGACTGGCTTGACGCCCGGCTGGTGACGTCAAAGAAGAGATTGCCATGATGCAATATCGCCTGAGCACGTTGTTTTTGTTGTTCGTAGTTCTCTGGTCGTCGCTGGCGGTGTTTGGGGTTTGGGGAGGAACTGCCGCGTTCGTCATCCTCATCGTGGCAACAACTTGTCTTTCTCGCCCCGGGTGCCTTTTGGCGTTGTTCGCCCTCTTCCCGCTGGCGGCCCTATTGTTGCCCGCCATGAACGCGGCCCATGATTCCTTCTACCGCGCGCACTGTATACATTGCCTCTTCGACATTTCTATGGCATTGGACACTTACCACCAAGCGAACGGCTGCTATCCTCCGGCATATATCGCCGACAAAGACGGCAAGCCGATGCACAGTTGGCGGGTGCTGATCCTCCCGTATCTTCTTGGGGGAGGCACTCATTTGCAGTACCGTTTCGACGAACCGTGGAACGGACCGAATAACAAGAAGCTGCTGCCGCAGCGGCCATACGATTATGCTTGCCCGGATGACGAGAAGAACTTCCGCACTCCGGGCGCGAGCTGCACAAACTACGTCGCGGTTGTCGGCGCTGACGCGGCGTGGCAAGGAAAGATTCCGAGGAAGTTTGGCGACTTTCATGGAAGGTCGCAGGAAACGATCATGGTTGTCGAGGTCGCCGGCGCGGAAATCCCGTGGACGGAGCCGAGAGACGTATGCTTGGATGTCCCTCGGGGTGCGGCGAATTCGATCGCGATGATTTCAAGTAAACATCTCGCCGAGGACTGGTTCTTCTTCTACTCTCCGCAGCCCACCGTCGATTGTGCCGTGGCGCCCTGGGGGGCCCGCTGCCTGCCCAGCGGTTTGCCGCAATCCGAGAAGTTCCGCGACATTCTGACGATCGGCGGCCTTCGAGAGGAATACTTGACCGCCTCGTGGCCAGTATCCTGGCGAATCCACTGGTCCAACTGCTGCGCGTTTGCGGTTTGGATCGCGTCGAGCGGGTGGCTGTTGGTTCGGGCGGCGCGAAGCAAAAAACGGGCGGGCAAGTTTGCGGTGGCGACAGCGGGCGGAACGGGAGCGTCGATGAACACGGACAAAAACGCGACGGACCAATAGCCGGCGGCTAACAGCCGCCGGAGGGAAATCGTCGGTCCACGCACACTCCGGGGGCTGTTAGCCCCCGGCTATTCCAATCCCTCATCCCTCTGCCTCATGCCCCGAACTTCGCCAGGCGCTCGGCGTGGGCGAGCGCTAGCGGCATGAGATAGACGCCCTGGAAGAAGCCTAGCCCGCCGTGAATCGCGTGCTTCTCGCCAAAGGCCGTCAGCCCGTCGGGCCGGCAGGTCTCGGATACCAACAGCGTGGGCACCGGATGCCAACTGTGGCTGGCCAGCCGGGCGGGCGTGCTGTGGTCGCCGGTCACGACCAGCACTGACGGCTTCAAGGCCATCACCCGCGGCACGATCGCGTCGAACTGCTCGATCATCCGGGCCTTTTCGTGGAAATCGCCGTCCTCGCCCCGGCTGTCGGTGTACTTGAAGTGGACGAAGAAGAAGTCGTAGTCGCCCCAAGCCCGCTCCAGCACGTCGATCTCCTCGGCCAGCGTGGTGGGCGAGCCGACCACCTCCATGCCGACAAGTTGGGCCAGGCCCTTGTACATTGGATAGACGGCGATGGCGGCGGCCCGCAGCCCGTAAACCTCCTCGTAGCTCGGGATGACCGGGGCGGCGGCGAACCCCCGCATCGTCAGCCCGTTGGCCTTCGGCTCGTGGGCCAGGAGCTTTTGGGCCTCGGCGATGAACCGGGCGGCCACCTCCGCGGTCCGCCGGCTCGCCGCGTCGTGGGCAACCGGGGCCAGCGGCGGAACGCCTTCGTGTTGCGGGTCGGTGTCGGCCACGTTGCCGCCCAGGCCCTCGCCGCGGAAGATCACCACGAAGCGGTGCTCCTTGACCGGCTCGACGAAGACCTCGACGCCGGCTTCCTCACGCGGAGCGTGAGGAGTACTTACCTTCACTTGGCGGAGCTTGACGGCCAGCGGGGCGCTTTGCTCGGTGGGGATGCGGCCGGCGCGGCGGTCGGCGATGTTGCCGGCCGCGTCGAGGGTACAGAAGTTGCACCGTGCCGCCACGTCCTTCGGGCCGAGCTTGAAGCCCACGCCAGTGGCCTCCAACGCCCCGCGGCCGATGAGGTGTTTGACCGGGTCGTAGCCGAAGAGGGCGAGGTGTCCGGGTCCGCTGCCGGGGGTGACGCCTGGGGCGACGGGGTACATGCTTCCCTGGACGCCGCGTTTTGCCAAGGCGTCCAGATTGGGGGTCTTGGCGGCCTCCAGTTCCGTCGGCCCGCCCGGCTCGATCGGCAGCCCCCCCAGTCCGTCGGCCACCAGCAGCACGATCTTCGACTTGTTCGGGGTTTTCAGGTCACGGACGAGGGCTTGAATATCCACGGCGAGGGCTCCTTTATTTTCCGGCTCGGGTCGATAGAATGATTCACGGTAACAAGACAAGGGGGAAGGCGGAAGGGGGAAGGGGAGAAACGACGCCCCCTGATCCCTGACTTCTGACCTCTGACCACTGACCACTCGCCCCTGCCATGAAACCCCTCGACCCGATCGCCTACGATTATTCCGGTTTGATTGCCCCGAAGGACGCCCCGCCGTGCGTGAAGCAGACGGGCCTGGTCGAGGCCGACCTCCGGTGGCTGGCCCCGCGGCTTGTGGCGGCCCGGCAGGAAGTGCTCGAGAACCTGGTGGCCTACCGCCGCGGGTTGCCCGTGGCGGACGAGTTGCAGCCGCTGGACGCCGCCTTCTTCGACCTGCCCGAGCGGCTGCTGGGCGAGGACCGCCCGCTGCTGGATCGGATCACTGCGGCGGGCGACCGGCTGGCCCGCGAGGTGGACCGGGTGCTGGTGCTGGGGATCGGCGGGTCGTACATGGGGACCCGGGCGTTGTTCGAGGCCTGCTGCCACCCGTACCACAACGAAATCTCCCGCCAGCGCCGCGGCGGCCGCCCGCGCATCTATTTCGAGGGCAATAACCTCGACAACGACGCCGTGCAGGGCCTGCTGGACCTGGTCGAGGGGTGCAACGACTGGGGCATCGTCGTTATCAGCAAGAGCGGCGGGACGTTGGAAACGGCCGTCGCTTTCCGCATCTTCCTCGACGCCCTGCGGAAGGCGTGCGGCGGCGACGCCGAAAAACTCCGCCGCCGGGTGGTCGCCGTCACCGGCTCTTCGGGCCAGCTCCGCGACCTGGCCGCGGCCATCGGCTGCCTGGACGTGCTGCCGATCCCCGACGGCGTGGGCGGGCGCTACTCCGTCCTCAGCGCGGTGGGCCTGCTGCCGGCGGCCGTGATGGGCCTGGACGTAAGCCACTTGTTGGAAGGCGCGGCCGCCCTGAACGAGCGGTTCCGCGCCGCGCCGCCGGGCCAAAACCCCGCGCTCGATTACGCCGGCATGGCCCGGCTCATGGAGACCCGCCGCGGCGCCACCGTCCGCGTGCTCTCCACCTGGGGCAAGGGCATGGAGGGGGTCGGGCTGTGGTACGATCAACTTCTGGCCGAAAGCCTGGGCAAGATCGGCCTGGGCGCCACGCCGCTGACGGCGGTCAACACCCGCGACCTCCACTCCCGCGGCCAACAACACCAGGAAGGCCGCCGCGACAAGCTCATCACCAACCTGGTGGTCGAAAAGACGCACCGCGCAGTGGATCGCCGTCGAGCGGTCGGAGCTGGACCAGGACGCGCTCAACGCGCTCTCGGGCAAGACCCTGCCCGAAATGCTCGATGCGGCCTGTGCCGGCACGAACCAGGCCTACGCCGAGGACTTCCGGCGGACGGCCACGATCCGCCTGCCCCGGCTCGACGAAGGCTCGCTCGGGCAACTCTTCCAGATGCTCATGCTGGCCACGGTGGTCGAGGGCCGGCTGGTGGGCATCAACCCCTACGGCCAGCCCGGCGTCGAGGCGTACAAGAAAAACATGAACGCGATTCTGCGGAAGACATGAACCACACCACGGACGTTTCGGCAGAACATCGCCGCGCACTGGCGCTGATGGCCCACCCGGACGACGCCGAAGTCTCCTGCGCCGGGACGCTCGTCCGGCTGGCCCGCGCCGGCTGGGAGGTCCATATCGCCACGGTGGCCAACGGCGATTGCGGCTCGACGACGGAGGGTCCCGAGGCGATCGCCGCGCGGCGGGCCGAGGAGGCCCGACAGGCGGCCGCGCTGTTGGGGGCAAGCTACCACTGCCTCGACGAGCGGGACGGGTTTGTGGTCTACGACAAGCCGACGCTGCGGAAGTGCGTGCACCTGTTGCGCCACGTCGCCCCGCAGTTGGTCTTCACCCACCCGGCCGGCGACTACATGATGGACCACGTGATGACCGGGCTCTTGGGCCGGGCGGCCAGCTTCCTCTACGCCGCGCCCAACGCCTCGACGTGGCCGCTCCGCCGCGGCTCGCGGGTGCCGCATCTGTACTACTGCGACCCGATGGAGGGGAAGGATGCGTTGGGCAATCCGGTCGAGCCGACCACGTATGTCGATATTTCCGCCGTATTGGAGGAGAAGGCCCGGATGCTGGCCTGCCATGCCAGCCAGCGGGAGTGGCTCCGGGCGCACCACGGCATGGACGAGTATCTCGACGCCATGCGGCGGCACGCCCGGCTGCGCGGCGGGCAAGCCGGCCTGGCCGCGGCGGAGGCCTTCGTCCAGCACCGCGGACACGCATACCCGCAGGATGATTTGCTGGAGGAGTTGATGCGATGAGCCGAGCCATGAGCAAAGTGGCCCCCGGCTGGTGGGACTACACGACCTTAGACGCCGAGATACTGGCCGACGCCGCCCGGCTCACGGCCGACGGTCTGGCGGGCCTCAGCCGGCCGGGCTTCCGCGTCGTGATGTACGACACGCTCGAGGACTTCTATCTGGCCGAGGCGCTGGAGTACATCGCCGCCTGGCGGCAATCGACGGCCGACAATCCGGCCGGCATCTGCGGCCCCATCGGCCCGACCGAACAGTTGCCGCTGGTGGCCCGGCTGGTCAACGAACTGGACCTCGATGTCCGCGAGGCCCATTTCTGGGGCATGGACGAATGGGTGGACGAGGCCGGCCGGCCCGTGCCGGTTTCGCACCCGCTGAGCTTCGCCCGGGCCGACAAGGAACTCTGTTTCGACCGCATCCGGCCGGAGTTGCGGATGCCGGACTCGCATCTGCACTTTCCGGTTAGCGACCTGGCCGCTTACAGCCGCACTTACGACGCGATCCGCTGCGTGGTGATGCAGGGAGGGCAGGGGGAGGTGAAGCACTGGGCGTTCAACGATCCGCCCAAGCGGGAGGGCCGCTGGCAGGACGCCCCGCCGCCGCCGGCCGAATACCGCAAGCTCTCGGCCCGCGTCACCGATTTGCACCCGATGACGATCATCCAGAACGCCCGGACCTCCGGCGGCGGGCAGGTGGCGATGGTGCCGACCCGCGCCGCAACGGTCGGGCCGGTCGAAACCTGGAAGGCCGAGAAGGTCTCGATCTGGCAGGCCGGCAATCACGACAACCCGTTCGGGATGCGGCTGACGGCCTGGATGATTTCGCGGCGGATTCCCGACTCCTCCGTGCCGATGTCGCTTCTGGCCGATCACCCCAACGTGCAGTTCAACTTCTACCGCCCCGGCCTCGGCGTGGTGGCGGCGGAGATGCACTGAGAAGGGCAGGGGGGAGGAATTGGGGACTGGAATAGCCGGCGGCTAACAGCCGCCGGTGGAATCGCCAATGACCTCGGTCGACTTCTTCCTGCTTCGCCGCGCCCGATAAAGCAATAGGCCCACGGACGCGATCCAGATGGCCAGGGCAGCGAGGTTCGTCCAGGCGATCGCCCCGCGATCGCCGTGTTGGAGAGCGTCAATATCCGGCGCGTTGAATCCGCCGACGGAAAGCCAACCTTTCAGTTTGTTCGGCGGAGCCGTTGCGACGGGCACGAACTGGCACCGCCGCCACTCCAATAACTGCACGTAAGACCCTGGGCCGATTGCATGGCGACGGAAGAATGTACCTCCAATTGGCAGAGCCGACGACAACAGCGTCACCCCGGACGACGTGCCATCGGGCCTGAGTTCATCCAAAGAGAAATCCCGCGGCTCGGTCCACTTGATTCCCGAGCCGGCCACTTCAACCAGAATCGCCGTTCCGAGCGCCTGAGCGCCGAGCTTTTTGGGGTCACTCGGTTTATCCCGCTGCCAGAAGGCGTCTCTCCCGACGACGGCGGCGATTGTCGTCATGGTCCCGTTTTGCGTTCGGCACGTCACCACTCCCGTAGGCGAACTGGCGGGGCCGCTGATTGAGCAAGTTCCGGTTGTTTGGGCCGTCCCAAGGCTCGCCAAATTTGTACTTTTGATACAGGTCAGGACGGCCAATGTAAGGCAGAATGAGGACCCGCCAACTGTGCATCGGCCTGCCATTCTTGTCGGCGACGGACGCCGGCGGAAAACAGCCGTAGTCTTGGCTGTAACTCTGCAGCGCTAGGCGAAGCTGGAAAAGAGTTGAGTCAAGACGTTGGGCCCTGTAAACCGCGGGGAAGTCGCGGAAGAAAGAGATAAGGAACACGACCAGCACGGCCAACAACAGCACCGGGACAGCAAGGCAGCCGAAGCCGCGTGTCCTCCCGTTCACGACTGCGGCCATTCCAAGCGAGATGAGAAATACGGCGAACCCCGAAATGCCGAACACGGCCAGCGACGCCCACAGCACGACGAAGAGCAAGAAGAACGTTTGCAGGGTGAATTGCACGGCCGGCCCCGCTCCTCCGGGAGCTGTTAGCTCCCGGCTATTCTCCGGTTCGTAGTCCGCAGTTGCCTCCGCGGCATCGGCAGGGTTGCCTCGTTGCCCCGAAGGGGCGTGATGGGAAAAAGGTTCCCCAGGGCGTTGCCCTGGGCTTTCCCATTACGTCCCTTCGGGACTGAACGTTCCCTACGCCGTAATCCCCTTGGTGAGCGCCATGAACGCCGTCTCCAGGTTCAACTCGTCCTCCTTGAAGAGCCGCAGCTTGTGGCCGGCTTCGATGAGCACCGTGGGCAGGTCGCTGTAGTCGGTCACCCCCTCGGCCAGCGTGACCATCATTTGTCCGTCGGTCAGTTCGACCTTCTCTACGAGCGTGCTCTGCTCCAACAGCCGGGCGGCCGGCTCTTGCTGGCCGACGACTGCCACCTTCAAGAGCGTCCGCTGGCGGACCAGCTTCATCAGGTCCGACACCGTGCCGTTGAACACCAGTTCGCCCTTTTCGATGATGCCCACCTTGTTGCAGATGTCGGCCAGTTCGGGCAGGATGTGGCTGGAGACCATGATCGTCTTGCCCAGCTTGCGGAGTTCCTTCAAGAGCCCGCGAATCTCGATCCGCGCCGCGGGTCCAGACCACTGGCCGGCTCGTCCAGGAGGAGCACCTTCGGATCGTGGAGCAGCACGCGGGCCAGGCCGAGCCGCTGCGTCATGCCGCGGGATAGGCTCGTGACGAACGCCTCCCGCTTGTAGCCCAGATCGACCAGTTCGAGCACCTCGTCGCACACTTTCCGCCGCGCCGGCCCCTTGATGCGGTAGGCCGCGGCGAAAAACTCCAGGTACTCGATCACCTTCATGTCGTCATAGACGCCGAAGAAATCGGGCATGTAGCCGATCACGCGGCGGATGTCCTTCGGTCCGGTGTAGATCGAGTAGCCGCAAATGGTGGCCTCGCCCCAGGTGGGCTGCAAGAGCGTGGCCAGGATGCGCATGGTCGTCGTCTTGCCCGAACCGTTGGGGCCGATGTAGCCGAACAGGTCCCCCTCGGCCAGTTCGAGGGTGAGGTTGTCGATGGCGTGCAGGTCGCCGTAGATTTTGGTGAGGTCTTGGATCTTGATCATGGCGAGCTTGTCTTGACCGGGAATATAAACCGGTACATCGTCCGATGCTGGTCTTGCGGTCCGCCCAGCGGACGGCCGTCCCGCAACAGAGTGGCGCCGCCTTGCGGGAATTTGTGGAGTTCGTCGTCGGAGGCCGGTCCCTGGGCGACCAGGATGGCGCGGTCGGCCTGGAGCAGGTTGCTCAGGTCGACGAACTGCTGGTAGTCGTTCCACAGGCCGGTATAGCGGCGTCCGCCGGCCGCCTCGTAGAACATCATGGTCCGCAGGATGTACGTCAGGTCGGTGCTGGTGCCGTCGTAGGGGGTGGCCTCCTGGTGATACTTGTCGGTCTCGTCGTACACGGTCTTCCAGCCGGTCAACCAGGTCTTCAACTCGCTTCGTTTGGACATTGGCCCCAGCCGGGCGGACTCGCCGGGGTTGAGCGTGCCGATTTCGTAGGCCGAGCGGCCGTGGGCCAACACGCACTCGCGGAGCGGGAAGGGGAGCGTGTTGGTGACCGTGCCAGAAAGGACCTGCTCCGCTTCAGTCAGTTCTGCCGCGGGAAACGCGGTGGTAGGCGCCTCCCACCGGGCGGTCAGGCTCTTGGTGGACCAGACCTGGATGGGCACGTCGAGCAAGGCGTCCAGATTGGGGGCATAGCGGAACTGCTCGGTCCAGAGCAAGGGACCGGTGGCGGGCGAGTCCATGCCGCCCATGGCCCCGCCGCTCAGGCCCAGCCAGGCCATCCACACCCGCGCGTCGCTAGCAGCCCCCGGCACAGCCGAGGGCGGCTGTGCTACCTGCGGCCGGACGGTGAAATTGAACGACTCCGTCCGCGGGCTGAAGACGTTGAGCCAGGTGGCGCCGCGGAGCCGGCCGCTCAGCGCGTCCACATCCACCAGGTCGAGTTGGTTCACCCGCAGCCGGTCCCCTTTGAGCCGATAGGCCAGCACGTACGCGGCGACGCTGACCACGACGACGATCGTGGGAAACGTGAGCCAGGTCCATTCCATCCGGCCGACGAATTTGCGGAGGAAGAAGTAATCGCCCGGCCCGATCAGCAGGATGTAGACCACGATCAGGCCCGCCACGAGCCAGAAGGGGACCAGCCGGACGCCGGTGAAGCGGTCCAGGGCGCTGCGGATCTGGCCGGAGAGGTCGCTGTAGCCGTAGTGCATCACGGCCGCGCTCTCTTTGGATTCCTCGGCCGCCGCGGTGGGCATGTCCAGCAGCCGAGCCAGCAACAGCGGCCGGTCCTTCCACTCGCTCAAGGGCGGTTTGTCCAGATCGCCGGCCAGGAAGATCACCTGGCCGAAGCCGCGGACCGTGCGGATCACCAGGGGGACGTCGGCCTCACGGGCCTCGACCGTTCCGGCCAGGCCGGCCAGCCGCGGAATCCGCATTGCCGCCATCTGCCCGCTGGCCTGGGCCACTCCCGCCCGGCTGCCGCAATAGGACTCCAGCGCCCCGGTCTGGCGGAGCGAGATCATTTTTTCCAGCCGGCCGGGGGCGAAATGCACTAGAGGTTGGCCGGCGGCCAACACCCGGTCCGCCTGCGAACCGGCGCAGAGCAGCAACCGCCCGCCCATCCGCACCCACTCGTCCAGGGCCTGCAGCCGGGCGTTGTCGGCCGAAAGCTTGCGGTAGATTTCCGGCCGGCTGGTGGAAAGGACTACGGCGCTGACGCCCTCGTAGGCGCACGACTGCGCCGGCAGTTGCCCGGCGTCGCCGACGAGCGCGGCCACCGGCCGGTGCTCCGGCTCAAGGCCGCTGAGCTTGCCCAACTCCTCGACGCCCAAGCTCGAATCCCCGACGACGACGATCAACTCCCGGTTTTCCAGCGCCGGCAGGAAGTGCCCGCCGTCGGCCCCAAGCGAGGTCTGGAACGTTTCGTGGGCCAACAGCCGGCCGGCGACGCGGAACTCGGCCGAAAGCTCGCCATCGACGCGGCCGAAGCGGGTGATCAGCGGGACGGTGGTGTCGCGGCCGGGCAGGACCCGGCAGGGCCGGCCGGGGGGCGTCGTGGCGCAGCCCGGCACGCCGTCGCCGTCGGGAACGATCACCGACAGCTCGCCGGCAAGCGGCTCGCTGCCGCCCCGCAACGTGACCTCGACCTGCGTCCAGAGGCCGGCCTTGTAGCGGTCGGCGATCCCCACCCGCACGCCGGCGATCCGCGGCGGCTTGGGCTGTTGGCCGGCGGCAACCGAGGCGAGCGCAAAGGCCGCTCCGAAAACGATTGCAAATTGCAAATTGCAAATTGCAAATTTGCAATTGCCAATTTTCAATTTGCAATTTGCAATTGCCTTCATGGTTTTCCCGCATCCGGACAATTGCAGACCAGCCGTCCGCAGCCCGGACAGCCCGAGCCGTACTTCCGCAGCACGGCTTCGCTGAGATCGACCCCGGCCACGTTGGCGATCGTGGCCAGCCAGGCCAACACGTCGGCGAACTCGGCCGAGCGCTCCTCGTGCGTCCCCTTCCTCAGCGCCGAGGCCAGCTCGCCCACCTCCTCCATCAGCCACATGAACGTGCCGTCGATGCCGCGGGCAACGTCTTTCTCCAGGTACATCCGGCGGATCAACTGCTGAAGCTCCGACAGAGTGATCTCCGTGGGCGGATTCGACATGAAGCACTCCTACTTGAGCGATTTCTTGAGCTTCTCCAGGGCCGGCTTGGCCGCGGCGTCGTCCGGCTTCAACTCGACCACCGCCTCGAACTCGAAGGCGGCCTCCCGGTCATTATGCCGCTTGGCCAGCGATTCCGCCAGTATGCGGTGCATTTCGGCGTCCCGCACGTCGATCTGGACGGCCTCGGCCGCCCAGCTTTCCGCGGCTGCATAGTCCTTCCGTGCCGCGGCCGACCGCGCCAGGATGCGCCGCGACGGTAGATCATCGGGGTCGGTCTTGGCCGCTTGGGCCAGTTTTGCGGCCGCCTCGGCGTCGGCGGGGGCGTCGGCCGCCGCTTTGCGGAGCTTTTCCAGGCTCGACGCGGAGGGCCAGCGGAGCGTCTTGAGCTTTGCCACTTCCTGCTTCAGGAATACCGTGTAGCCCCGCTCGAATTCCGCCTGCGGCACGCCGAACGCCCGCCGGATGGCGTCCGCGGTGGAGAGGCCGTCGGTGTAAGCGTTCAAGAGGTCCCGCAACGACTGTTCGCCGGCGTGCGCTCTTTGTGGTGCAGGCGTCCCGCCTGCGGCCTTGTGCAGCCGGGACGGCCGCACCACAAGCATGTACTCGACGTACAATTCCGCCTGGCAGTAGGCCATCGCCCAGTCGTCGCTCGACTGCGGTCGGATGAAACCGGCGTCGATGGTTTCGAGGTTGAACAGCTTGCCGTTGGCCGTGCGCCGCCCAAGCGACTCGCACCACGGCTGGGGCCGCGGACTGTTCTCGCTCCAGACGGCCAGGCCCTCGGTGAGCCAGTGGGGGCAGTCGAAATGGGTCTGTTGGAGGTTGATAATGTGGACCATCTCGTGTGTGAGCACCCGCGCCCAGTTGAAATGGTGGCCCAGGTGCGGCTCGTTGGGCGAAACCATGGCCACGATCCGGCCGGTGCTGGCGGCAACCGTGTCCAGATAAGGCAGGCCCACCATCCGCGCGCTGAACCACTGATGGCCGTCCAATCCCTGGGTCTGGTTGAAAATCTCCACCAGCGTCTTCTCGGGTGGGTTGTAGCCGAACCGCCGGCACAAGAGCGGATAGACCTTTTCCAGGTGCCGGGCGACGTAGCGGGCCAGCAGCTTCTCCTCCGCCCCCTGGTATCGGATCGTGAACCGCGCCGTGTCCAGCGACTGCATCGCCTCGAGCACGTCCAGGACTTCCAGCGAGTTCTTCACCCGGACGTTGAAGGGGTCGCCGCGGAAGGCGGCGCGGAGGGTCCGGCGGGCGTCGTCTTCGCGGCCGGCGTGCATGTAGAGCAGCCCCAGATGCCCCTCGGGGCCGACTTGCCGCGGCATGACGCGGATCGCCTCGCGGAAGTGCCGCTCGGCGTCGGTTTGCTTGTTGCGGGCTTCGAGTTGCGAGGCCAAGGCGAAGTAGAACTCGCCGGCGTGGGGGTTCCGCTTCGTCACTTGCTCGACCAGCCGCGAGAACCGCGCCCCAACCGCTTGCGGTTTCGCAGCCCGGTCCAGCAACAAGTAGCACGCCGCCACGCGCCCAGCGCTTCCTCGGAGACGGGGTTCAACGGCAGGACCTTCTTTTCCAACAGCGAAAGCGTCTCGGCCACCTGGGAGTTCGCCCACAGCAGGTCGGCCCGGAGCAGCCAGGCGTCGGCCAGGCGGGGGTTGATCTCCAGCGCCCGGCGAAGCGACGCCTCGGCCTTCTCGACATCGTGGCGATCCATCGCCAGCGCGGCCAGGGCGGCGTGGACCTCCGCCGCGTTCGGGTTGATCTCCAACGCGGCCTGAAGCTCGCGGGCGGCGTCGGCCTGGTTGTACTTCTCCAGGAACAACATCCCCGCCTCGTAGTGCGCCGGCCAGTAGTCAGGCTCCTGCTGGAGCGCGTCGGGGTATAACTCGTTGACCAGAAAACGGAACTGGTCGGACTGCCGGTGCCACCGCGCCGACTGGGCGGCGGCCAGGCCGATCCAACGGAGCGGTTCGGCCGCCGTCACGTCGTGATTGTTGTAGTAACGCACGAGCCAGGTGTAGCCGCGGTCCGCCTCGTCCAACTTGCCGGCCAGGCGGTCGAGTTCGGCGACGATCCAGCGGGCCGGCAGTTGATTCTGGTCGATCTCAATGGCCCGTTCGGCGTCCTTTTGGGCTTCATCGGCCGACCCGTGCTCGAAGGCGATCAGGGCCAGTTCGGCCCACACGTCGGCATTCTGTAGCACGGGCATCTTGCCCGTGGCCGCTTGCGGTTTCGCAATCGCGGTCAGAACCTTCACCGCCTCGTCGTCCTTGCCTTGGGCGGCCAAGCAGCGGGCCAAGCCGATGGCCGCTGCGGCGTTCTTGCCGGCGGCGGGCGCGTAGAGATCGGCGGCTTCGGCGTATTTTCCCCGCAGCCAGAGTTTTCGGGCGGCGGGCAGCGGCCCCTCGGCCGCCCGCGCCGCCAAAGCAGCGGCCGATACCAGCAACAGGCAGGCGATAATGCGGAGGTTAGCCACAGGGGGCACAACGGGCGCGAAGGAAAGATGAATGGGTTGGCAACCGACCATCCACTTTACCCCAATTGGCGGTGCCGATCAACCCGCCCCCCTTTGACAACAGCGGCCCGCAGGCATACGATTCCGGCAAGCGCGGCAGCCGCCGAATCCACGTCACATACAACTCAAGGAGGTAGCCCTCCATGAATACTGAGACGGACAGCACGGAATCGAAGCGGTACCAAATGTTCCGTTGGAGATCGACACCCCCGGGCGGGTATTATGGTGGTGTCTTTGCGGGATTCGGCCTGGCGATGTTGGCTGGCGGCTTCATACCGTCGAGCTGGGACAAAGGGTATATCGGTATCGGCGGGGCTGCAATCATTTTGATTAACACCCTTGTCACCTATTTTATGGAGGCACTGCGTGATGAGGATCATGGTAGAAAGGCCGGATAACCGCTAACCGCCCACTCGCCTCCTGACGCGCGGCCGCGAACGTCCCGCTTCCTGCTGCAATGCCGACCATTCTCATTGACAACCGCGAGGTGACGATTCCCGCCGGGCAGCGGCTCAACGGCATTGAGGCCGCGCGGCTCGCCGGCGTCGAAATCCCGCACTACTGCTGGCATCCGGGCTTGTCGGTGGTAGGCAGTTGCCGGATGTGCCTGGTCGAGGTCGGCACGCGCGACCCCAAGAGCGGCAAGATCACGATGCAGCCGAAACTCTCTCCGGCCTGCAATGTGCTGGTGGCCGACAACATGGTGCTCGTGACCCAGAGCGAGAAGGTGACCCGCGCCCGGGCGATGGTCGAGGAGGGGCTGCTGCTCCGCCACCCCATCGACTGCCCGATCTGCGACAAGGCGGGCGAGTGCCTCCTGCAAGATTACCACTTCGCCTACGGCCAGGCCGAGCGGCGGGCGGACATCCGCCCCTTCACCAGCCGCCGCCGCGACCTGGGCGACGTGACGCTCTTTGTCGACCGCTGCGTCATGTGCAGCCGCTGCGTCCGCTTCGCCGCCGAGATTAGCGGCACCAGCGAGCTGATGGTCACCGGCCGGGCCGCCCACGAGGAAATCGACGTGGTGACCGGCTATCCGCTAAACAACAAGCTCTCGGGCAACGTGGTCGATCTCTGCCCGGTCGGGGCGCTCTGCGACAAGGACTTTCTCTACCGGCAGCGGGTATGGTTTCTGCGGCGGCACGCCGGCGTCTGCACCGGCTGCGCCACCGGCTGCTCGATCTGGATCGAGGAGAACCAGGAGCGCATCTGGCGGATCAAGCCGCGGGAGAACCCCTTTCTGAACAAGTGGTGGATCTGCAACGACGGCCGCTATGATTATCCGCACGTCCACGATCCGCGGCGGCTGACGATCGCCGAAAAACGCCCCGCAACTGCGGTCGCGGGGGGCGGCGCGGCATCCTCTCCCCCGCCAACCGCAGTCGGCGGGCGTTTGGGAGAGGATGTTCCTCTGAACGAGTTGCTGGAGCAACTTCGCCAGGCCGGCCGACTGGCCGCCGTCCTTTCTCCGTTTCTGACGGTTGAGGAAGCATACTTGCTGTGCAAGCTGATCCGCCGTCTCGACGCGGAGGCGTTGCTCGTACTCGGACCCGTGCCGACGGTGGGCGAGGATGAACGGTTTCCCAAGGGCTTCACGATTTGCGCGGAGAAATGTCCCAACCGCCGCGGCGTCGAGGCCGTAATCTCCCATTTCGCCCATCAGGCCGGAAAAGGGGACAGGTCCAATTTGCCGGAACGGCCCGGAGGGTGCTTCGCACAAATTGGACCTGTCCCCTTTTCCGGCCGCGTGGCCACGTTCGACGACCTGTTGCCCGAACTGGACCAGGACGCGGTGCAAGGCGTTTGGGTGTCGGGCGGGTACAAGAACGATTGGATCGGACAGGCCACCGCCGGCCGGTTCGAGCGGCTGAAGCTGTTGGTGGTGCAAGACTTGTTCCCTTCGCCGCTCTCCGAACGGGCGGCCTACCTGCTCCCCGGCGCCGCCTACGCCGAGCGCGACGGCTCGTACGTCAACCGCGCCGACCGGTTGCAATCGGTCCGCTGGGCGGTCCGTCCGCCGGCCGGCGTCCGGCCCGAGGGGAGCGTCTATTGGGAACTGTTGGGATGCAAGGGACTGTATAATTCCCGCACCGTGCTGGAGGAGATCGCCCGCGAAATCCTCTACTTCTCCGCCGCCCTGGGCCCGGCGCCGGAGACCGGGGTGGACTTGCGGGCGAATCTGCTGGCAGGGGGAACCGCACAATGTTGACCCTGCTCGAACCGCTGTTGAAGATCGCCCTGCTGCTGGCCGGGCTGATGACGGTCTGCGCGTATCTGGTGCTGGTGGAGCGGTGGATCGCGGCCTGGGTGCAGGACCGCCTGGGGCCGAACCGGGTGGGACTGCCGTTGACGAAGTTGCGGCTCTGGGGGCTGGGGCAGCCGGTGGCCGACGGCGTGAAGCTGCTCTCGAAGGCCCAGATCACGCCCAGCCACGTGGACAAGGCGTTGTTTCTGGTGGCCCCGGTGGCGATTTTCGTCGCCGCCCTGGCCGCCTTCGCCGTCATCCCCTTCGGCAGCCCGATCCCCACCGGCGGGTTGCCGGCCTCGTGGGGACTGCCCAAGTCGATCCCGCTGGTGGTCGCGCCGGGCCTCGACGTGGGCATGATCTACGTCTACGCCGTCGGCAGCGTGGCCGTCTACGGCGTTGTGCTGGGCGGCTGGGCCAGCAACGACAAGTACAGCTTTCTGGGCGGCATGAGGAGCAGCGCCCAGTTGATCTCCTACGAATTGCCGCTGGGGCTGGGCATCCTCGGCGTGGTGCTGGCCAGCGGCACGCTGCGGCTGGACGAGATCATCGCGGCCCAAGCCCAAAGCGGGGCCTGGAACGTCTTTACCCAACCGCTGGGGTTCGTCGTGTTCTGCGTGGCGGGCTTCGCCGAGGCCGCCCGGCTCCCCTTTGACCTGCCCGAGGCCGAGCAGGAACTCGTCGGCGGCTATCATACCGAGTATTCCGGCGTCAAGCTGCTGATGTACATGGTGGCCGAGTTCCTGCACATGATTACGGCGGCGTTTCTGATCGTCATCCTCTTCCTCGGCGGCTGGCACTTCTGGGGCCTCACCGGCGCGGGCAACGACGTAACCTGGCCGGTGGCCTTGCTGCGGGTGATCGTGCTGCTGGGCAAGGTGATGGGCGTGATCCTGTTCTTCATGGTCGCCCGCTGGAGTTGGCCCCGCTTCCGCTTCGACCAGTTGATGGAGATCGGCTGGAAAGTGATGATCCCGTGGGGATTGGTGAACGTCGTGGCGGTGGCGGCTTGGATCGAGTACGGTGACCGCTTGGTCGCCGCCTGGGGGCTGCCGCCGGCGACGTGCATGGCGCTGGCGGGCGGCTGCGTTCTGGTCCTCTGCTGGCTGGTGACCGTCCTGGCTGATCCCACCTCCAGCGAGAACCGGCCCCGGCCGACAAGGAGTGCATCACCATGAAGTCCGACGACGAAAGAATCACCTGGGTGCAAGAACCGCGGCTGGGTCTGGCGGGCCGGTCGTACTTGCCGCTGTTTCTCCAAGGGTTGACCACCACGCTGCGGCACCTGCTCCGCCGCAAGAAGACGGTCCAGTCGCCCGAGGTGCGGCACGTCATTCCCGATCCGCTTATTTACCGCGGCGTTCACCGGCTGAACCGGGACGCGGAAGGGCGGGTGAAGTGCGTGGCCTGCTTCCTCTGCGCCACGGCCTGCCCCGCCCATTGCATCGACATCATCGCGGCGGAAAGTCCCTGGCCGGACCGGGAAAAGTACCCCGAATCCTTTACCATCGACGAACTCCGCTGTATCTTTTGCGGCATGTGCGAGGAGGCCTGCCCGGTCGACGCCATCGAACTGACCAGTCTCTACGACCTGTCGGGCAAGAGCCGCGAGGAAATGATCTTCGACAAGGAGAAACTGTTGAGCGTGTACGACCAGACCAAAGACGCCGAGCCGATGAAGGGATCACAATTGCAAATTGCAAATTGCAAATTGCAAATTTGAACTTTGCAATTTTCAATTTGCAATGGGCCATCTTATCACCTGCATGACCAACCCGAACCACATCCTGATCCTTGCCGTCGTCCTCGGGGCCATCGGCATGTGGCTGATGTTGCCCCGCGGCACGGCGCGGGGACGGGCGGCGGGCGTCGTGCTGGGCGCCGTCGCGCTGGGATTGGGACTCGCGCAGTTGCCCCGGCTGGGCCAGTGGATCAGCGATGGCCTGTTCCTGGTCCTGGCCGCGGTCACCGTGGTTTCGGCCGCGGGCGCGGTTACGTTCCGCAATCCGGTCTACTGTGCGATCTGGTTCGGCCAGTCGCTGTTGGGCGTTGCCGGGCTGATGCTCTTTGCCGGCGCCCAATTCCTCGCCGCGGCCACCGTGGTGATCTATGCCGGCGCGATCCTGGTTACGTTCCTTTTCGTGCTCATGCTCGCGCAGCCCGAGGGCCGGGCCGTCTACGACCGCGTGAGTTTCGAGGGGCCGCTTTCGGCCGCCGCGGGGATCGTGATCGTGGGCCTGTTGTCGATCACCATCGGCGGCGTTTTTTCGCCGGCCGCCCAGGCCGGGCATCCGATCGTTCCGCCGAATGAGGAAGCCTTGGCCGCCGGCGTGCTCGCGCCGCAACACGTGGCCCGGCTGGGCGGTGCGTTGTTTGGCCGGCACCTGATCGCGGTCGAAGTCGCCGGGACCCTGCTGTTGGCCGCGCTGGTGGGCGCGGCCGTGATCGTCGCTCAAGGGAGTGAAAACAAGGGTTCAGGGTTCAGGGTTCAGGGTTCCCACGGCGTTCCAATTCCTGGCGATGAACCCCGAATCCTGACCTCTGAACCCTGAACCCTCACCAGTCTATGCACCACGAACTCACGCTCCTGAACAACTACCTGATCCTCGGGGCCGTGTTGTTCGGCATCGGCGCGACCGGTTTCCTGAGCCGGCGGAACATGATCGTCATGTTCCTTTCGGCCGAGATCATGTTGCAAGGGGTGTCGCTGAGCCTGGTGGCGTGGAGCCGGTTCCATAACGATTTCGGCGGCCAGGTGTTGGTGGTGTTCATCATTGCCGTGGCGGCGTGCGAGGCGGCCGTCGCCCTGGCGTTGGTGGTGACGCTGTTCGAGCGGCGGGGCAATCTCGACGTCGCCGCCTGGCAGGCGCTGCGGGAGTCGAACCAGCCGGCGCTGGCCTCGCGGACGCTGCCGCCGGAGCCGCCGGCGGCGGGCGAGCCGTGGCCCCACCTGCCGCCCGCCGGCGTGCGGCCGGAAATTCCCCGCCAAGAAACCGACTATCGGCCGAGAGTGTGAAGAGCTTGGGTTTCCATGTTTGACATCAAGACGCTCCTGATCCTGATTCCGGCCTTGCCGCTGGCGGCGACGTTGCTCACGGCCGCGTTGGGCCCGCGCGTGCTGCGCGGGCGGAGCCACCTGCCGGTTGTCATTGCGCTGGCGTTGAGCTTCGCGGCCAGCATCTTGCTCGTCTTCCAAGTGCAGAAGGCCGTCGACCAACAGAAGTCAATGCCCGTAATTGGGCTTCCTCCGGCCGGCTATGAGAAGGTCATTACATTGTGGACGTGGGCCAACGTTTCTGATGCGATACCGGTGCCGGACTCCTATCATGCCATGCGGCGCAGCGGGGGCGACTTCTGCATTGAGATTGCCCTGCGGGCCGATCCGCTCACGGCCGCCATGCTGGCCATCGTCACCTGCATCTCGACGCTGGTGGCGATCTATTCGATCGGCTACATGCGAGGCGACTCCGGCTATTGGCGGTTCTTTACCTACACGGGGCTGTTCGTCTTCTCGATGACCATGTTGGTCTCGGCGAGCAATTTCTTGTTGCTCTACGTGTTTTGGGAGGCGGTCGGCCTGTGCAGCTACCTGCTGATCGGCTTCTGGTACGAGAAGCCCGCCGCGGCCGCCGCCGGCAAGAAGGCGTTCCTGGTGAACCGCATCGGCGACTGCGGCTTCGCCCTGGGCATCTTCCTGATCTGGACGACCTACGGCACGTTAAATTTCCACGACACCATGGCCGGTCACAACGTCGTGGCGGGTGTGCTGGGGCAGTGGCGGTTCGGCTACCACGAATTCTTCGCCGGCCATTGGCAGTCTACGGCGATTTGCCTGCTGTTGCTGTTGGGGGCGTGCGGCAAGAGTGCCCAGTTCCCGCTGCACGTCTGGCTGCCCGACGCGATGGAAGGCCCCACGCCGGTCAGCGCCCTGATCCACGCGGCGACGATGGTCACGGCGGGTGTGTACCTGATCGCCCGCTGCACGCCGTTGTTTGCCGCCTCCGCCGATGCGCAGTGCGCCGTGGCCGCAATCGGCGGGATCACCGCGCTCTTCGGGCGCCATCATCGCCGTCACCCAAACCGATCTCAAGCGGATCCTGGCCTATTCGACCATCAGCCACCTCGGCTACATGTTCCTCGCGCTGGGCACCGGCACGCTGCTGGGCGTCACCGCCGGGATGTTCCACCTGCTGACCCACGCCTTCTTCAAGGCCCTGTTGTTCCTCTGCGCCGGCAGTGTGATGCACGCGATGGGCGGGGTGATCGACATCCGCCGGCTCGGCGGCCTGCGGCGCCGCCTGCCGGTCACGCACTGGACGTTCCTGGTGGGCTGCCTGGCGATTGCGGGCGTGTGGCCCCTGGCCGGCTTCTGGAGCAAGGACGCGATTCTGTTGGCGGTCCAGCAGCGCTACGGCTCCGGCAACGCAAGGGCGCTCTTCGAGTTGCTCTTCGTCACCGCGACGTTGGGGGTCTTGCTGATTGATTTCTACATGTTCCGGCCGTATTTCCTGGTGTTTTGGGGCGCCGAGCGGATTCCGCCCGAGGCCGGCGGCCACGCCCACGAGTCGCCCGGCGTGATGACGTTCCCCTTGGTCGTGTTGGCGTTCGGGTCCGTCGTGGTGGGGGCGTACTTCGCCTGGACGGGCGGCTTTGCGCGGTTTCTGGCCGCTGCGCCCTCGCTGGCGGGCCTGGGAGCCCCTGGAGCGCCGCAGTTCGGGCATGAAGCCATCGGCCTGATGAGCACGGGCGTTACGCTCATCGGGATCGTGGTGAGCGCCGCCATTTTTCTGGGGAGCCGTGAGAAGGCCGCGAGCGTGGCACGGATGATGAACGTCTTCGGCCTCTACAGTCTCTCTTACGGCAAGTTCTTCTTCGATCCGATTTACGATGCGTTGGTCGTCTGGCCGCTGCTGGGCGTGGCCCGGCTGGCGGCCTGGTTCGACCGTTGGGTGATCGACGGCCTGGTGGACTTTTGCGGCTGGGTGCCCGCGCTGCTGGGCGCCGCCTTGCGGCCGGCGCAGAACGGCCTGGTGCAGTTCTACGCCTTGGCGATGGTGCTGGGGCTGTTGGCCATGCTGGGATTGTTGTTAATGTAGTCCGCACACGCCGTGTGCGGGCCCCTCCGGCACACGGCGTGTGCCGGCTACAATAGATGTGACATGAGGGAAACGCTCCTGATAGCCCTGTTCCTCCCCTTGGCCGGCGCGCTGCTGTTGCGCGGCGGCCGCGCCAAGGTGCGGCTGGGCGCGCTGCTGGTAGCCTTGCTGGTGCTGGGCGCGACGGCCGCCCTGGTGGCGCGGTACAAGGAATGGCCGGAGGGAGGATTCGCCCACATCGACTTTGCCTGGCTCGGGTGGGTGAGCGCGCCGTTGGACGTCCGCTTCAGCCTCGCCCTGGACGGCCTGAGCCTCTGGCTCTTCGCCCTGACTTCGCTCTTGATGGTCGTGGCGGTGCTCGTGAGTTGGGAGGCCATCCAAGACCGCGTGGCCCTCTACTATCGGCTGCTGTTGATGCTGGAAACGGGGATGCTGGGGGTGTTCGCCGCCCGCGACATCATCCTCTTCTACGTCTTCTTCGAGTTCACGCTAATTCCGCTGTTCTTCCTGATCGGCATTTGGGGCGGCCCCGAGCGCCGACGGGCCGCGATGAAGTTCTTCCTCTTCACCTTGGCCGGCAGCGTGCTGACACTGTTGGGCCTGTTGAGCATCGTGCTGTGGAACTATTACGATCCGAGCGTCGAGCCGGCGCTGCGGAAACTGACGTTCTCCATTCCGGATTTGACCGAGGCGTTGCGGAATCATCCGATGGACCCGGCCGTGCAGATTTGGATTTTTTTGGCCCTGTTTGCCGGCTTCGCCATCAAGGTGCCGCTCTGGCCGCTGCACACCTGGCTGCCGCTGGCCCACGTCGAGGCGCCCACGGCGGGGAGCGTGATCCTGGCCGGCGTGCTGCTGAAAGTGGGCACGTACGGGTTTGCCCGCTTCAATCTGGCCATGTTGCCCCAGGCCACCGCCGCGCTCATGCCCTGGCTGCTGTGGCTCTCGCTGGCCGGCGTGGTCTACGAGGCGCTGGTCGCGTTGGCCCAAAGCGACATCAAGCGGCTGGTGGCCTATTCCAGCGTCAGCCATCTGGGCTTCTGCATGTTGGGACTCTGGGCCGTGAACCGGCTGAGCGTGCAGGGGAGCGTGCTGCAAATGGTCAACCACGGGCTGTCGACCGGCGGGCTGTTCGCCGTGGTGGGCATGCTCTACGAGCGGTTCCACACCCGCCAGATCGCCGATTTCGGCGGGCTGGCCCGCCGGCTGCCCCGGCTGGCGCTGTTCACGCTCGTGCTGGTGCTCTCCAGCATCGCCCTGCCGGGGCTGAACGGGTTTGCCGGCGAGTTCCTGCTCTTGGTGGGCGTGTTCCAGCGCGGCTGGGGTGAGCCTACTCCGGCCCACTGGCTGCAACTCCGCACCATCGCCGTCTTGAGCACGAGCGGCGTGGTCTTGGGGGCGTGGTACATGCTGTGGATGTATCAACGGGTCTTCTTTGGCCCTCCACGGAACGAGGGTTCAGGGTTCAGGGTTCAGGAAATCACCAAATCCCAAATCCCAAATCCCGAATCCCCCAACGGCGTCCGCGACATGTCTCTCCGCGAAGTCCTCTGTCTGTCGCCCTTGCTGGTGATGATCTTCTGGATCGGATTGCAACCGAGTTTCTTCCTCGACCGCATGGCGCCGACCCTGAACGATCTGATCAAGCCGGCGACGGAGGCCGTGGAGGCACAACATGAGAATGACAAAGCCAAAATGACGAATGACGAAAGAAGCTCGAAGCTCGAAATCCGAAATCCGAATTCGAGCTTCGGATTTCGAGCTTCGAGGTTCTTTCGTCATTCGAGCTTCGAGCTTCGAACTTCTTTATCCCCCAACCCTTATCCTTCATCCTTCATCCCTCATCCTTCCCATCCATGACCACCGCCGCCCTACGCCTGTTGTTGCCCGAGATCGTGCTCACGGCCGCGGCGGTGGCGATCTATCTGGGCGGGGCGTTCCGGGCGGCCGAACGGGCGTGGAGCTGGATCGCCGCCGCGGCGCTCCTGGCGGCGGCCTCCGCACTATGCACCCAACCCGGCTCCGCCGTCGCCGGCGGACCGCTCAACGTCGACCAGTTGGCCTGGCTCGGCCGCTGGCTGGCCCTGGCGCTCGGCGCCCTGTTGGTGCTGCTGGCCTCACGGCCGCTGGAAAGTAGCCGGCACACTCCGTGTGCCGGCGCCGGCCCCGCAGACGGCGTGGGCGGGCTACATTCCGGCGGCACGTCGGAATACGTCGGCTCGCTGCTGCTGACCGTTGCCGGGCTGATGCTCGTGGCCGCGGCGGCCGACCTGGTGTTGCTGTTCGTCGCCCTGGAGTTGATCTCGATTCCCACCTACATTCTGCTCTATCTCGGGCGGAGCGACGCGGCCCATCAGGAATCGGCCGCCAAATACTTCTTCTTGAGCGTTTTGAGCTCGGCGATCCTGCTCTACGGGTTCAGCTTCCTTTGCGGAATCGCCGGCTTCGCTCCGTCATCCGCCGCGCCGCACGGCATGACCGGGTTGGCCGCCGTGCGGGCGGCAATGGACGGAGGTCTCCCCTCGCCGGGCACCGACGGAACGTTGGTCGGGAGAGGGGCCGGGGGTGAGGGCGCGGCGATGGCGACCTTCGCCAAACTGGCGATGGTGTTGGTCTTCGCCGGCCTTTCGTTCAAGGTGGCCGCCGTGCCGTTCCACTTCTACGCCCCCGACGTGTACCAAGGCACGACGCACCCCAACGCGGCGCTGCTGTCGGTCGTGCCCAAGGCGGCCGGCCTGCTGGCGATGGTGCGGATCCTGGCCGGGGCCATGCCGGGCATGGCCCCCTACTCCTGGCAGATGGTGCTCCTGGTCTCGCTGCTGACGATGACCGTCGCGAACCTGATGGCCCTCTGGCAGGACGATCTCCGCCGCCTGCTGGCCTATTCCTCGATCGCGCACGCTGGTTACATGCTCCTGGCGCTGGCCGTTGCGCTGGCCGGCGGGGCGTCGGACGAATGGAATGGTCTGGCGGCATTGTGGTTCTATCTGGTGGCCTATGCCCTGGCCACGATCGGGGCATTCGCCGTCCTGGAGCACCTGGGCTCGCCCCGGCGCGTGGACTCGGTCGACGAGTTGGCCGGACTGGGCCGCACCCGGCCGGCGGCCGCCGCCGTGCTGGCCGTGTGCCTGTTGAGCCTGACGGGCGTGCCGCCGCTGGCCGGCTTCTGGGGCAAGTTTTGGGTCTTCGGCAGCGCCTTGAACGTGGGCACTCCCGCCGACGGCGCGGCCAGTCTCCGCTGGTGGTTCATCGCCGCGGCAGTGATCGGCGTCTTGAACGCTGCCGTTGCAGCGGCGTATTACCTGCGGGTTGTCGCCGTGATGTACTTCCGCACCCCCTTAGCCACGCCCCGCGCCCAAGGCGGCCTCGGCCCCTGGTCCGCCGCCGTGCTCTGCGCCCTGCTGGTCGTCGCCATCGGCGTCTATCCCGGCCCGCTGATAAAGAAAGCCGCTGAAGCCGGCGATTCCTGTAGCGTGCGTGAAACGCACCACGACTCGCCGGAAACCGCCGGAAATGCTGCGTTTCACGCACCCTACGAAAGCTCACCCCTGAACCCTGAACCCTGAACCCTCCTCCCCACCACCCATGAAACCCGAAATCACTTACGACGACTTCTCGAAGATCGACCTGCGGATCGCCACCGTCCTTTCCGCCCGCGAGCACCCCAACGCCGACAAGCTGATGCTCTTGCAAATCAAGGTCGGCGAGGAGGAAAAGCAGATTGTGGCCGGCATCCGCGGCCACTACACGCCCGAGCAGCTTACCGGCCGGCAGATCGTGGTGGTCAACAACCTCCAGGAGGCGATGCTCCGCGGCGAAGAGTCGCACGGCATGTTGCTTGCCGCCAGCGACGCCGGCGGGGTGGTGCTCCTCCGTCCCGACCGCGATTGCGAGGTTGGCGCGGTGGTGAAGTAAACTCCGCTCGAACGCTCCAGTCTACGGGTTGCAACCCGTGGGCTGGCGGAGCGATGAGGCCGCTTGTCACCAGCCGTCAAGCAATGTCGCCCACCGGCCCTGGAGTCGACTCCATGCCGCGACGCCATGCCGCCCGAAAGAGTACGCAGACAACCACAAGGGCAGCCGTGCCGCCGAATTGGACGCCCCAGATGGAACCGCCGACCCACGCGTAGCAGATGCGAGGCCCCAAATCGTCCGGAACACCGATGAACGTCCTCCCATAGAACTCGGGGCTAACCGATGCCAGGAGCATTCCCAACAGGCCGCCGACGCACCAGCACGCCAGGGCAAGGGCGAGGAGAAAACCGATGTATCTGACCCCCAAACGGTATGAACATTCGGCCTTTGAGACAAGCCCCACCACGGTGGCGAACACGGTAGACAGGACCAAACCACAAATCAACCCCTCAAATATGCCTTGGGCCAGAATCGCCCGCTCAATAGCCACAACCTCGTGCCAACGCAGGATATTGCGGAAGTAATCAGGGCTGACTCGGCCGTTGATCATGTTGACGAGCGCCGAGCGACCCCGCCGCCAGAACCCCGGTCATCCACAGACCGATCAAACTGAACGGTTTCATCTTCTTCATCAGGGGTAGCCTCACATTCTCTCCGTCGCCGTTCCAGATACGTACTTGTGGATGATGCTGGAGAGAAGCGTCTGATACGGGATGCCCTCTCGGGCCGCGATCACTTGAAGGTCGCCGAGGTCTTTCGACGACAAGCGGATGTTGATTCTCGCACCCTTCCGCAGGGTCGCTCTGGCGGCATCGCGGAGCTTTCGCTTCTCCTGCCTGACGTTTTTGACCGGCCGCCACTCGCCGCGGTCGAAACGAGCCGGCCAATGCCTTCTCTTCTCGGTTAAGGCGTCCTGTTCTCACATCAGACCAGTTCCAACTCGGCGTCCAATTCGGCGATGGACCTTCCCGTCGCCTCGGCGTATAGCACGTTGGGGCAGAAATCCACGCCGTTGGGCCAGACCAGCGTGCCCCCCTCCCGGTCGACGGCGACGCGCTTGAAGAACTCCACATCTTGCAGCGGCAAGAACACGCCGCCCCGCCCTACGATCCGCGGCCGGAAATCGAGTTCCGCGACCGTCCCATCCGAGAAACTAAGCTCCAGCCGATAGTCTTGGAGGTAGCGCACAGCAGCGACATGGGGTAACATATCAACGCTCCTAGTCCAACGGGGCGATCTCGCGAGGCGCCTGCTCCGCCTGCACCAACTCCCAATTCGCGCGCAATTCGCGCCGATGCTTCACGGCCCACTCGATCACATTGGCCAGCGCCGCCGGGGAAACCTCCCCCGCAGAAGCGCAACCGGATCAATTCCTATCTCAACGTCCGCATCGCCGTAAACCGCGTGAAAATGCGGCGGATTGTGATCGTCAAAGTACATCCGAACCGAGATTCCGAAGAAGCGGCTTATTTCAGGCATGGCCGACCCCCGAAAAACCATCTTCCACTGACGCCAGTATATGCCGCATGAAACCTGTAGTCAACCTTGCTGACCCTGACTCCCGCTGTCCACGACCGTCTGCTCCGCAGCGCAACGATACTCCCGTTCCAAATACCCGCGGCCTTGGCGGATGCCGATGTGATCCCAGGGCAGGGGAGCGTCGGCGGGGCAGGGGAGGTGCAGCGTCTTTTCCACGTCAATGCCGGCATCGGAGAGAGCCTGCCACCACAGTTCGGGCCGGAGCTTCTCCGCCCAGGCGTCGAAGCGGGCGCCACGCCGCCAGGCCAGCTCGATGGCCTCGCCCGTGCGGCGGTCGCCGCGGCACAAGACGCCCTCCAACAGACTCGCCTCGATGTCGTGGCAACGGAGTCGCACGCTGCGGAGCCGCTTCCGCCGGTGCAGAAACTCGTGCGCCCATCGGAAATACTCCCGCCGCTGCATGGCGTGCCATTGGAAGGGCGTTTGCGGCTTGGGCACAAAGTTCGAGACGTTCGCCACCACGTCGGCCAGCCGACCGCCGTCACGCCGTGTTGTTCCGGGGGCTGTTAGCCCCCGGCTATTGTCGCCCACTTCCTTGCCCAGCCGGGAAATTTCCTCCGACAGTTCGATGATCCCCTCGAGATCGGTTTCCCGCTCGCCGGGCAGTCCGCACATGAAGTAGAGCTTCACCCGCGAAAAACCGTTCTCGAACGCCCGGCGGCAGCCGGCCAAGAGGTCTTCGTTGGTGATCGGCTTGCCGATCTGCCGGCGCATGTCGTCGCGGGCGGCCTCGGGGGCCAGGGTCAGGCCCGAGTGGCGGTCGGTGTTCAGCAGGTCGCCCACCGCACGCAACTGCTCGTTGATCCGCAGGCTGGGGAGCGAAATGCTGACGCCCAGCGGTCGAAACGTCTCTTGCAGCCGCCGCAGCAACTCGTCGAACTCGGGGTAATCGCTGCTGGAGAGCGACAAGAGCGAGATTTCGTTGTAGCCCGTGTTGCGATACTGCTCGACGGCCGCGCGGACGATCGAATGGACCTTGCGGAACCTGAGCGGCCGCTTCAAGGTGGTGCTTTGGCAGAAGCGGCACTTGCCCGGACAGCCCCGCATGATCTCGATGGCGATCCGGTCCTGGACGCACTCGACGTAGGGGACGACCGGGGCAGGGGGGGCGGAACGGCGTCCAGATCGGCCACCACCGCCGGCTCGATCACCGCGGGCAGACCGCCGCGGATCGGACGGACCGCCAGCCGCCCGTCGCCACGATCGTCCGGCTGGTAGAAGCGGGGCACATAGGCGTAGGGCAACCGCGCGGCCATTTCCGCCAGCGCCGGCTCCCGATCGCGGCCCGACTGCTTCAAGTCGATCCACAGATCGCAGACTTCCGGCAACGCCTCTTCGCCGTCGCCGATCACGAAGAGGTCGATGAAGCGGGCCATCGGCTCGGGATTGGCCGCGCAGGGGCCGCCGGCGATCACCAGCGGGTGTTCCATCGTCCGCCGGTCGGCGGCCAGGGGAATCCCGCCCAGATCGAGCATCGTCAGCATGTTCGTGTAGCAGAGGTCGTGTTGCAGGGTGAAGCCCAGCACGTCGAAGGCCAAAAGCGGCGTGAAGCTCTCCAGGCCGTACAAGGGGAGTTGATTCTCGCGGAGCAGTTGCTCGAAGTCCTCGAGTGGCGCGAAGGCCCGCTGGCACGCCCAGCCTCCCCGCCGGTTCATCAGGTCGTAGAGCACCTGGACGGCGTGGCAGCTCATGCCGATCGAATAGGCGTCGGGAAAGCAGAGGCAGAGCCTGCCGCGCAGGGAGCGGTCGTCTTTTCGGACGGCGTTCCACTCGCCGCCGACATACTGGGCGGGGGTCTGCACCCGCGGCAGCAGGCGATCGACGACGAAGTCCTTCAAGGCTTGGTTGAGCATGGTTCCTACAATCGGGAATTTCCGCAATTGCCGTTAGTGTAGGCAATTATTGCAGATAACGCGGCGGAAAACTAGCGCCGTCGCTTGGGGGCCGGTCAGACGCCTATAATACCGAGGGCGTGCTGCGAGCGTTGCAGCGAAGAATTTCGCCCCTCTTCGGCTCTTGCAGGACGGTCCAAAGCCATCTAACATAGATGATAGACCGTTTGGAGGTTTCCCATGATCAATGTCGCCGTCCCCGCAGAGCTGGAGCCTTTCGTTCAAGGTGTCGTGCGCAGTGGCAGTTACCACGATCCCACTGAAGTGGTGGGCGAGGCTTTGCGCTTGCTGGCACGGCGCGAGCAACTCCTGCACGACGTGAAAGCCGGTGTCGAACAACTCGACCGCGGCGAGTACACCGAGTATGGAGTGGATTCCGAGCCGGAGCTCCTCGCCGACATCAGGACAGAAGAGCAATCTCGCTTTCCACAACCGAAGAACTGCCAATGAGACGGTTTCGCCTCTCGTCGTTGGCCAAGAGCGATCTGGCCGAGATTCGGCACTACATTCGGCAGGACAAGCCCGTGGCCGCCGACCGGCAGATCGCCAAATTCTATCACACATTCAAAACGTTGGCCAGGAATTCCGAAATGGGGCAGCGGCGGCCTGAATTTGGCGCAGACCTTCGCACCTTTTCGGTCGGCAACTACGTGATTGTCTATCGGCCTTTTGCCGAAGGCGTGGAAATAGCTCGGGTAGTGAGCGGATACCGGGATTTGGAGGCGTTGTTTGGGCTCCCGTAGCCGGGCTTGCCCACCTTCATGAAGGAGAGAAGTCGTGAAGAGCGTTGTTGCCCTGATGCCACTCCGTAATCACGACGAATCGCCCGCGCCGGGTAAATTGTCGGCGGCGCTGGTGTTCGAGAAGGACATCGTCTCTCCGTTGGGCGAATCGATATGGTGACAGAAAGACTCATCCGGCGATGCGTGATTTGTTTCCTGGCGCTTGCATTGGGCGCGACGGCCGCGATGGCCCAATCGCGTGCGGCCTTCGACGCCGCCCGGAACAAAATGGTCGACGAGGAGATCGTCGCCGCCGGGGTGAAGGACAAGCGGGTGATCCAGGCGATGCGCGACACCCTGCGGCACGAGTTCGTGGCGCTCGGGCTCCGCAAGCAGGCATACTTTGACATGGCCCTGCCCATCGGCGAAGGGCAGACCATCTCGCCGCCGTTCGTCGTGGCCTACATGACCGAGGCGCTCGACCCGCAGCCGGACGACAAGGTGTTGGAGATCGGCACCGGCAGCGGCTACCAGGCGGCCGTGCTCTCGAAGCTGGTCCGCGAGGTCTACACCATCGAGATCGTCGAGAAGCTCGGCCGCAAGGCGGAGCAAACCTTGAAGCGGCTGCACTACGACAACGTCCACGTGAAGGTGGGCGACGGCTACCTGGGCTGGCCCGAACACGCCCCCTTCGACAAGATCATCGTCACCTGTTCGCCGGAAAAGGCGCCGCCGGCCTTGGTCGAGCAACTCAAGGAGGGGGGGCGGATGGTGATTCCCGTCGGCGAGCGCTACCAGCAGACCCTTTACTTGCAGAAGAAGACCGACGGCAAGATGGTCTCCGAGGCGTTGCTGCCGACGCTCTTCGTGCCGATGACCGGGGCGGCGGAGAAAGGCCGCGAAAAATTGCCCGATCCGGCCAACCCCACGATCACCAACGGCGGCTTCGAGAAGCTCAGCGGCGATCCGCCCGCGCTCGTGGGCTGGCACTACCAGCGGCAACTCAAGGTGGTCGAGGCCAAGGACGCCCCCGAGGGGAGCCATTACGTCACCTTCAGCAACTCCACGCCCGGCCGTGGCAGCCACGCCTTGCAGGGCTTCGCCGTGGACGGGCGGAAGGTCCCGGCGCTGGAACTCTCCGTGCGGGTCCGCGCCAAAGACGTGCGGGCGGGCCAGAACCAGCAGCAGTTGCCCGCCATCGTCATCAGCTTCCTCGACGAGAACCGGGCCACCGTCAAGGAGGTCGCAATGGGAATGGGGCGGTGGGCGGGCAGCTTCGACTGGGAAACCGACACCCAGCGGATCGCCGTCCCCAAGCGGGCCCGCGAGGCCGTCCTCCGCATCGGCCTCTTGGGCGGCGTGGGCGAAATCTCCTTCGACGATCTGCGGCTGAAAGCGGTGAAAAAGTAGCGGGAAAAAGGGGGCGGGAAAAACGGGGACAGGCGCGCTTTTCTCAGCCGCCCGCCAATCGGTCTCTGATAAGCGCGCTGTCCCCCTTTCCCCCCCTTTTCCCCCTTTTCGCCGCAGCCGGCGGCACGCAGACTACCTATTCACCATAGATTTGGTGGCTGTCACCTTTTTCCCCTTTTTCCTTTTTTCCCTTGGCCCGCCATTGCGCCACTGGCTGGGCGGCGCCGGTCCGCTGCTTGAATGCCTTCGAGAAGTGAAATGGGCTCTCAAAGCCCAGCGCGTGGGCAATCTGCTTCAACGTCAGACTGGTGCCGGAAAGCATTCTGCCGGGCCCGGTGCATCTTCAGTTCCAAGTAGTATTGGTACGGGACCATGCCCGTGTGCCGCTTGAAAATCCGCCGCAACTGATCTTCGCCGATGTGGAGCGACCGGGCCAGCTTGGGCATCGAAATCGTGCCCTCGACCTGCTCCTCAAGGATCGACTTAACTTGGCGGACCAGCTCTTCATCGCGGGTCGTGACGGCGTGGCGGCGGACGGCCGTCAGGGCGGCGGCCAGAAGCTGGTAGACGTCGGCGGCGCCCTGGTGTTGGAAGCCGATTGATGCCGCACGGGCACGATCCAACAGTTCCAGATAAATGTGCATGACGGACTCGTCCACGCCGATGCGCAACAGCGGTTCGGCAGGCGAGAAGAAATCGCGGCGCACCAGATCGTCCATGTATTGGCCGCCGAAGGTAACCCAGTATTCGTCCCAGCCGGTTTTCTTATCGGGCCGATAGCGGTGCCACTCGTCGGGAAACAGCAGCATGACTGTTCCAGCCGCCACCTCCGCAACCCCGGCTGATCGAGACTCGAACCGGCCTTCGCCGCGAACGACGTAGATGGCCGCGTATTCGGACAGTGTCCGGCCGCGCTCCCAGGCGAGCATATACCTATCCGGGTGGACCGTCGGCGGGTAGCTGGCGTAGTGGGGGGGGATGTGCGTCGAGCCGACCCCGGAAATGCACAACCCCCATTCCCGATCCCGCTCACCAATCGGGAAGTACTTCACATAATCGAGGTCGGATTGTCGCATCAGCACCCCCCACACGAATGTTATATCAGCCGCGACGAGGCCATGATACCTTAGATTTTTCCCGCCGTCAAAGCGACCCGTTCTCGTTTCCTTGCCAATTATCCTTCGCCAAGTCGCTTTCGAGCAGATACAAGCCTGCGGATGCCGGAATTTGGCATGGCAAAGTCGGTTTTTTGCATTGCTATTTCGGTAAATAGGGTTAATTTGGGGGTGCGTGGAATATCGCACGGATCGCGGGGAAGGAGGTGATGGCAGTCGCACAAGCGACAGGGGCGGCGGGCCGCACAAGGGCGACAACCCGTCCCACGGCCAGAGGGGCCCGTAGGCCGAACGAAAGTTACGGGCCAAATCACAGGCGAACCGCGAGACAGCGAAGGCCGCGGGAGCCTTTCTGATGGTTTTTTGTGGTTACCCGAACGACACCGCGTTGACCAGGGGAGCATTTCTGCACGCGTGCGGCAGTTCCGAATGGTCGAAAATGAAAGGGGATTTTGTGAAACACTTTTGGCTAGGTCTATTTTCGGTCTTTGCGGCGTCGGCCGCGTTCTTTGTGGCCCTCGGCGCATCCGAACTCCAAGCGAGCCCGGTCGACCTTTTGGAAATGCCAACCACTGGAATAGGGGCTGCGCCGGGGAACTATGCAACCGGGGCAGGAATAACCGTCGTCAATCCCTCGAGCGGTGTATGGAACGGCTCGTACACCTCCCTATCAACCGCCGGCATTACGAACGATTTCTTCGTCGCATCCAATCCCAACGGGGGTGTCGATGCGTATAACTTTGTCGGAGGCGTGGGTTACGGCAAGTATCCGCAGGTGTGGGCGGGTACGTACACTGCCATCGATTCCGACCCGGGAATGGACTACCTTTGGTTCGGCGCCAGGCCGGCTAGTGCGGGCGGCGGGGTCGACGCCTTTTACCCCTACGCCGGCCAGTACGTGACTGATCACGATTGGACCGGCACCACGTACGTTGGTTTGGCGGCCCATGGGACTGCATCGCTTTCAGGGTTACCCCAGCATATGGACATGGCCGCGATCAAACCGGCGGGCGGGGTCGATCTGCTCTACTATGCACCAGGGTCGGGATACGTGACGTATACACCGGCTAATGTGGCTGGGCACTCAAACTGGTGGTCGGGAACGTACGTGTCCATCACGGCCGACCCGGCGCAGGCCTACCGGTACTATGCGGCCAAGCCGGGCGGCGGGGTCGATCTCCTGACTTTTGACGGTACGAATTTTAACACGACCAGCCCGGCCGGATGGAGCGGCACGTATATCGACGTGGAAGCCATGGATACCAACGCGTCGACGACCACCGACATTCTGGCCGGCGTCAAGGCCGGCGGAGGCGTCGACGTGCTTTATTATTCCGCTGCCACCGGCTACGTGACGTACAGCAACGTCTGGAGCGGCAAGTACAGCTACATTACTTCGGACCCGCAATATACTGACGCGTACTATGCGATACCGGCGCCGGTTCCGGAACCGAGTATGCTAGTGCTGTTGGCCGCGGGCCTGTTCGGCATGCTGTGCTATGCCTGGCGGAAGCGGAAGTGAGGGTCGTTCTTTTGTGACCTATTCACCTATTCAGGGCCTGCTGGAGCGGCGGCGATGGGGCTGTCGTTCCAGCAGGCCCTTTGTGATGCCGGGAGGTTGAGATGCGGGAAAATCCAAGCCCCGCGGCGTTTACCCTTATCGAGTTGTTGGTGGTCATCACGATCATCGGTATTCTGATCGCGCTCCTGTTGCCGGCGGTACAGGCGGCGCGGGAAGCGGCGCGGGGAGTTCAGTGCAGCAACAATCTTAAGCAGTTGGGCCTGGCGCTGGCTAACTACGAGTCGGCAAAACACTGCTTCCCGCCGGGCGTGATTTGGGGCCCGAACCCTTATTACCCGATGTTCGGGCCGCTGCGGCAAACTTTTCACGTACAGCTACTGCCCTATGAGGAACAACAGGCGCTCTACGACACCATCAACTGGAACGTGCCTAATGGCGTTCTGTGGTCGGAGGGTAATAATACGACGCTGTCAGCGACCGTGATAGCCGGCCTGTACTGCCCGAGCGATGGGCAAGGGGGCCTAACCCTGGCCTCCACCACCTGGGACGCCGTTTGGTCGCGGACGAATTACTTCGGCGTCGTGGGTGGCCAGCAACAGGGCAATATGTCTTACCCCGGCAAGCCCGCCAACCAAGCCCTTGACAGCTCCTTGTGGGGTTTCTTCGACGCCAACTATGCCAGAACCGCTGCCGATATTCAAGACGGGCTTAGCAATACGATGTGCATTGCCGAAGGCCTGACCGGGCCGCCGCAAGATTTTCGCGGGATAGCCTGGTGCGATGAAGCCGGCGCGGCATTTGTTTTCACCAACCTCCCCCCCAACAGCCCGCTGCCCGATCGCCTCTACAATTACCCCGCACCGCCGGGAGGGACAGGTTATTGCATCGCGCCCGGGGATGATCCGCCATGTGTACTAGGTAATGCGGGGATGGATTATACGAACGACAACTACTGCGCAGCGCGCAGCAGGCATCCGGGCGGAGTGCAGGTGCTCTTCGCCGACGGTTCGGTGCAGTTCATCGGCAACTCGATCGATAGCCACTACCCAACCACGGCCAATCCGTACCGGGGGGTTTGGCAGAGGCTGGCTACGATCAAGGGCGGCGAAATGATATCATCGTCATCCTACTAATTCACCTTGCCCGTTGAGCAGGAAGGCGAGCAGGCAGTAGAATGCGCATACATGAGACGAGCCGCTATGGACGCGTACTGGGCATGTTGCTGGTTGTGATCGCCGGCTGTGGTCCCTCGAACCGTGCGGCGGTCGAGGGGCGCGTTACCCTGGATGGCAAACCCGTCGAGGACGGAACGATCAGTTTTATTCCCAGCGGCCAATCCCAGCTTGCGGCATGGAGCAAGATCAAAGCCGGAAGCTACTCGATCCCTGCCCGCAAGGGCCCAGCCCTGGGAACGAGTCGGGTTGAAATTTGCTGGCCGCGGAAGACGGGCAGAAAGCTGCCTGCCCTGCCGCCGGCGCCGGCCGTGGACGAAATCGTGGAAGCAATTCCAGAGCGCTACAATAAAGAGTCGGAACTCAAGGCGGAAATCAAGCCGGGCCAGAACCACCTGAACTTTGAACTGAAGTCGAAGTGAGAACCAAACTGTTTTGAACCTTACGAAAGGAGACCGCTGATGACGATGGCACTGGGCAACATGTGCAGGGCCCTGGCGTATGTCGCCGCGTTGTGGTGTGTTTGGGACGTTCCAACCTACGGTCAGGAGGTTCCTCGGTGCGAGAAAGCGAAGGTGCATAAGTGTTCCAACTTGCGTGCCGGGGCCCTGAAGACCGACAAAGGCTGGAAAGTGGAGGATTTTGCGATTGATGTGTTCAATCCGAATCGTGAAGCCATCACGGTGACCTGGAAACTGATCAGCGACGATCCGAAGTTCGTTTTCCTGGACAAGAGCGTCGGGACATGGACCAAGACTTTCCAGGTGGGGCCCGTGCGGAGCCAGCCGGACAACGTTTACG
This sequence comes from uncultured Planctomycetaceae bacterium, assembly GCA_963754135.1. GTDB lineage: Bacteria > Planctomycetota > Planctomycetia > Pirellulales > Thermoguttaceae > JAJFUI01. The sequence goes on along the minus strand of CAVWEY010000004.1, from coordinate 259,397 downwards.
CCATGCCCGGAGGGCCTGGCTATCCCGTTCCCAGACTGGCGCATTTCACGGGTTCGACGGAGTTGTCCAGTTCGCGCCCTTTCTATTTCTACCTGCTGCCCGACACGAAGGCCGTCGAAGCCAACGACCACGACCGCGCGTACTATGATGCCTGGAGGACTTGGGAAGCCGGCGAGCTTTCGGCCGCATGGGATGAGGACCTGAAACAGTTCGTGATCCCGTACACCAACTACTGCCACAATCATAAGGGGACGTGGGAGAAAGGCTGGCATTCGAGGCTCGTGATCGCCAACGGCAGCGGGCAGCCGGTGAAGTACTTGTTCCATCACAACACGGACTTCAATCGCCTGGTGGACGCCGCGGGCAAGTGGAGTAACTATCACGACCAGACTGTGGAAAAAGTGCTGCGCAGTCACGAGAAGCTGGAAATATGGCTTGAAGATCTGTATGGTTGGCCGAAAAAGTTGGTCAGCGCCATGGAGGGAAACTTGCTGGTCTCGCCCGTTCCGGTCGAGGCGCACAAGGAAACTACCGTAACGTTCGACGTCCTTCCCAACGACAAGTGAAAACCGAAAAACCGGGTCGGGAGTCTTTGATTTGACCCGCCGTCACGATGCGACGGTTTCCGGTTCTGGCGGCAAGACCGGCTGGCCCGTGACCCAGGCATGGAGAAGGTCGGGACAAATGTTGGCGCCGTTGGGCCAGACGAGCGTACCCAGTTCTTCATGCACGCGAACTTGCCGGAAGAATTGCGGATTTTCGAGCGGCTGGAACACGCCGCCGCGGCCGACAATCCGGCCGGCAAGGTCTACAACGCCGTGAGCGCCGTCGGAGAACGTCAACTCGACGCGGTAGCCGTCGAGGGCCCGCACATCGGTGACAGTCGCACAGAGTTGTGTCATATTTCGCCTCGCTACCGGAGAGGGTCGATTCGTGGCGGCGCTTGCCCTGCCACCCGCCGGATCCGGTTCTCGTTTCCAAACGGCCGGCCGCAGGGCGGGCAACGACGAATCGAATCTACCCCCGCCTCCATCTGCGGGGCACACCAAGAAACTACCGCAAGCGCCTCCTCGCGGTCAATAACCGCGACTGTCCCCGTGACGTCCGCCACGGCCACTGGTCGCGGCTTTACACGCGGCAGGTCCAGAATCCGTAACCTACTATGTTTATTACGGTTATGTCAATTGCGCCGGCAGCGAGAGCCGCCCGTTGCGTGCTGATGGTGCGATTCTACCGCCCACCCGTTAGTGGGCAAGGGGATTGCCTATGAAACAAAAATCCCTTCCATACTGCGTCTTTTTTGCACTCTACGATACTGCGCAAGTCTTCCCAACCTACTTGATTTTCGCCACGCGGCTGCTATCTTACTTACAGACGGTCGTTCGGTACTTCGTCTGTCCTTTTAGGAAGGGAGTGACACACACATGATTCGAGCAAGTTGGAAGTATCTACTGATTGGCGTGGTGGTGGCGGTGGCCCTGTCGTTGGCGGTGCCGCAAGCGAGTGCCGCCCGGTGGTGGGGCTGCTGTGGTGGCTGCGGTTGGGGCGGCTGCGGTTGGGGCGGTTGCGGCTGGGGCGGCTGCGGCTACTCCTGCTACTCGCCGTGCTACGGCGGCTGCGGCTGCGGCGGGTGCTATCTGGGCGTCCGGCCTGGACCGATCCGTCGCGCCGTGTTCGGCCCGTACAAGTGGTACGCGGGCTGCGGCTGCGGCTATGGCTGTGGCACTTGCGGCTACGGTTGCGGCACCTGTGGTTACGGCTGCGGCTATCCGGCCTATGACTGCGGCTGTGCGGGCGGAACGCCGGCCTTCGCGCCGCGCCCGGTCAGGCGCCGACTCCGGCGAAGAAGCCCGTGCTCGATCAGTCGATGCCTGCGCCGGCGGCGCCCGCTCCCGGGATGCCCGCCCCCGGCATGGAGCCGGCCGCGCCTGGCATGGGACCGATGCCCGGCATGCCTGCCCCGGTGCCTTCCGCCACGCCCAAGACCAGCGGCATGTCCGCCGAGGAAAGCGGCGTGCTCACGGTCTGGGTCCCCTACGACGCCAAGGTGACGGTCAACGGACTGGCCACCAAGAGCACCGGCAGCCGTCGGCAGTTCGTCTCCTACGGACTGAAGGCGGGCCTGAGCTACAAGTACGTCGTCAAGGCCCAGGTGGTCCGCGACGGCAAGACGGTCGAGGACACCCAGACGGCCGTGTTGACGGCCGGCCAGGTGACGGCCGTGGCCTTCGGTTTCAACACCACCGAGCAAGTGGCCGCGAACCAGTAGCCGTTGACGGAAACGTAGGACGAGTTTTTCAACTCGTCCCGAGATGCTGGACGAGTTGGAAAACTCGTCCTACGGCAAATCGCACAAGCCCACGGGTTGCGGCCCGTGGGCTTTTTTCGCGCCGTGATGGTCTTAGGGCTTAGGTCTTGGGTCTTCGTGCCAAGCCTAAGTCCAAAGACCTAAGACCACTTTCAGTTTCCGCCCAACGGTGCGATAATCATTGGTGTGCGGGAATGAGAACAAGTAGCAGGAGGTTGTCCGTGTTCGATACCGTCGCCGTCGTCGGCGCCACCGGCGCCGTGGGAACGCTCATTCGGGAATTGCTCGAAGCCCGGCGGTTTCCGCATCGGAGGCTGAGGTTCGTGGCCTCGGCCTGCTCGGCGGGCAGGAAACTCCCCTTTGCCGGCCGGGAGATCGTCGTCGAGGAATTGCAGCCGTCCGTCTTCGACGGCGTGGACCTCGTCATCAGCAGCACGCCCGACGAAGTGGCCCGCGACTTTATCCCCGGCGCCGTCCGCCGCGGCTGTGTGGTGGTCGACGAGAGCGGCTACTGGCGGATGGATCCCGACGTGCCGCTGGTGATCCCGGAGGTCAACCCGCAGGCGATCCGCCGCCACAAGGGGATCATCGCCAGCCCCAACTGTTCGACCACGCAGATGGTCCAGGCCATCAAGCCCTTGCACGACGCCGGCCGGGTCCGCCGCGTGGTGGTGAGCACCTATCAGGCGGTGAGCGGGGCAGGGCTGGCCGGCAGCCGCGACCTGCTCGAAGGCACGAAGGCATCGCTGGCCGGCGAGCCGTACCGGTGCGAATGCTTCGCCCACCCCATCGCCGGCAACTGCATCCCGCAGATCGGCTCGCCCAAGCACCAGGGCTACACCTCGGAAGAGATGAAGATGGTCTACGAGACGCGGAAGATGCTCGAGGACGATTCGATCCAGGTTTGCCCCACCTGCGTCCGCGTGCCGGTGGGCAATTGCCACAGCGAGAGCATCCTGGTCGAGACGGAGCGGAAGATAACGGTCGATGAGGCCCGCCGGCTCTGGGCCGCCACGCCGGGGCTGGTGGTGATGGACGACTTGGAGCGGAAGGTCTATCCCATGCCGCTCAACTGCGACAAGCGGGACGAGACGTTCATCGGCCGGGTGCGCGAGGACCTTTCGTCTCCGAACGGCCTGGCGTTCTGGTGCGTCAGCGACAACCTCCGCAAGGGCGCCGCCACCAACGCGGTGCAGATCGCGGAGTTGCTGGTGAAGGGAATCTCTTGACGATCTCGTCGGCGGCGATATAATCACACGGAGGGGTGCGTATGATTCCCGAATTCGACGACCACGGTTACTTGCCGCCGGGCATTTACGTGGCGTCGATTGACGAGATTGATACCCGGTTCGGGCGGGGTTCCGAGGTCCGTCGCGCCGAGATGCAGTCGCTACGATGGCTCGTCGAGTCGGCGCGGACGGCTGGCGTGCGGCGATTGGTCATCAACGGGAGCTTTGTCACGAATGTCGCCGAGCCGAATGACGTGGATTGCGCCCTGTTGGCTGGAGCGGACTTTCCGCGCGACCGGGCGGCCGAAGACGAGATCCGCCGCGGACTGCCTTTCCTGGGAACGGACTTGTTGGAGCAGGAGGACTTCGACCGCTTGGTCGACGTCGTGTTCGCTACCGATCAACATCAAGTTGCCAAAGGCATGGTGGAGGTGATTCTATGATCCTTCGCAGTCAACGCGAGGTGGACAATACTCGGCAAAAGCTGCGATTGCTCGAAGAGCACTACCAGGAAGCTCTCAGACGACCCTGCGAGAACGAGCACGTCCGGGAACTTACCCTGCACTCGCTCAAACGCATGATCAACCAGATGAAAGAGGAAATCATTCGGTTCGAGTGCCATGCGGGCGTGAGTTCGAGCGTCGGCCGATAGCGAGCTGCCCACTTGCCCATTGTCGATCAGCGGATCGTGCGGACCCTCAAACTCACCCTCGCCTACGACGGCACGGCCTACGCCGGCTGGCAGTTCCAGCCGGACCAGCCCACCGTGCAGCAGACGCTCGAAACGGCCCTGAAAAAGGTCACGGGCGAGCAAATCCGCGTGCTGGCCAGCGGACGGACCGACGCCGGGGTCCACGCCCTGGGGCAGGTGGTCGGATTTCAGACCGGCTCGACGCTGCCGCCGGACGTGCTCCGCCGGGCCTTGAACGCCAACTTGCCCGAGGACGTCGCCGTGCTGGAAGTGGCCGAAGCGCCCGCGGGTTTTCATCCCACCGGCAGTGTCCGCCGCAAGCGCTACCGTTACGTGATCCACGACGGGCCGGTCCGGGACGTTTTCCAGCGGCGGTACGTCTGGCACTACATCCACGGCCGGCTTGACGCCGCGGCGATGCACCGCGCCGCCGCCGCGCTCTTGGGCACGCACGATTTTCGCAGCTTCGAGACCGCCGGCGCCGAACGGGCCACCAGCGTGCGGACCGTCTTCGACCTCCGCGTCGAGCGGGGCAGGGGAGGGCAGGGGGGCGGAATTTGGGATTTGCAGATTTGGAGATTTGGAGATTTGCCGAACGCCCCGCGACTGCGGTCGCGGGGAGAGTGCAGTTTCCCTCACGCGGAGCGTGAGGAGTACATTATCATCGAGGTCGAGGCCGACGGGTTCCTCTACAACATGGTCCGGGCGATGGTGGGCACGCTGGTCGAGGTGGGCCGCGGCGCCCGGCCGGAATCCTGGCCCGGCGAAGTGTTGGCGGCCGCCAACCGCCGCGCCGCCGGCCCGACCGCCCCGCCGCAAGGATTGTTCTTGGTGGGGGTGGAATACTGACGGCACCGGGTCAATTCGTTATACACCAGCCCGAAGCGCCAGCGAGGGCAGGGCAGGGGGGTGCGGACGTCTGCGCCTCAGCCCGCACTCAATCGGGCAACTCGTCCAGCGTGACGAACCGCCCCCGGCGGATCTGCTCCCTTGCCGCCGCGATCTTGCGAAGGAACTTCTCGTCGTGTTCCAGCTTGTAGTCGAACCATTCGTCCTCGTCGCGGAAGCCGATCACCACCGCGGCGGGCTTACCGTGCCGGGTAATCAATACTTCGCCCTTCTCCGCCTCGCGGATGATGCCGCAAATGTCATTCTTGGCTTCGGTCATCGTATGCGTCTTCATTCCGGCACCCCGTACTCCTGCAACCACCGGGCAGCCTCCGGCTTCTTGACGAAGCCGAGGACTTCGACCCGTTTCTCCGCCTCATTGACGTCGTAGAACACCCGCATCTCGCCGACCCGCAGCCGATACTGCGGCTTCCGCAGCCCCCTAAGCCGCTTGATCCGGCTCTTGCTCTCGTGCCTGGGCGCCGTCTCCAAGTGCTCCCGCAGGGCTTCCCTCAAGGCAGACCGCCAACGGGCATCCAGCCGTTGGTACTCCTCCCGAGCGTTTTGAGCAATGACGACCACGTACCGCATTCTAGGAAGATTATAGCCAGATTATACGATCCGGTCAAGTGTGTTCTACGAGTTATTGGAGGGCAAGGCGCCGTGCCGCCGGCCGCTTTTCAGGGAACACTAATCTTCGCTGATCGGCGCTAATGAAAGACATTAGTGGCGATTAGCGGAAATCAGCGTTCCCCTGTGACCGCCTCCGCCGCACGTACGCGAGCAGCCCCAGGCCGGCCGCCAGCAAGAGGGCCAGCGTGCCCGGCTCGGGCACGGTCGTCACGGCGTAGCCGCTGAAGCCGGTCACCGTGAAACTGGCGTAGGTGCCGTCGTAGGTCAGGTCCGAAGCGGCATACGGTGTCCACGACGTTCCGTCGTAGTGCCAAACTTCCAGGTTGTTGCGGTTGTAGCCTGCGCCGACGCCGAATGAGAGATAGGCTGGATCGTTCGTGTTGTAGCCGGTGCCGGTGACGGAGAAGTTCCACGCGCTCAGGACCGATTGGCCGGGTGCCAGCAAGCCTTGCAGCGTGCTGAGCGGGGTGCCGCTCATGGTCGTGGCCAGGAGGTTGATCTGCTTGCCAGTGGTGGCTGCCGCCAGGAAGCTCGCCCCAACCGACTGTTGCGTCGTGCTGTCGGTGATGAGCATCCGCTGGATGGTTGACGGATCAATCGAAATCTGCGAGTTCCCTGGACCCGCCTGGACGTTGGAAGCGGTGAAAGTGTGGGCGGCAGCATTCCATTTTCCGCCGACTGCCTGGCAGCCATTGAGCAGATATGCGGCGTTGATCGGCGAGAATATCCCGCCGCCCGTGGCCGAGGCACCGGCGAGCAGTCGGATGGGTCCGTAGTTGCTGATTGTGCCATTGCCGTTGGCGACGGTCAGCGAACTGCCGTGCCCGACATCAATTGCTAGAAGCGAGCCGGCGTAGACGGTTGCGATCGGCGCGCTGACGGTGCCGCCTCCGGTAATGCTGAGCGTCCCGGTTCCGCCGCTGAGGTAGCCGTACCCAATAACGAGGCTGTACGTGTTCGTCCAGTTTGAGCCGGTGCCGTCCACCGCAACAACGCCTTTCCCAGCGCCGTAGGCGATTTCACCGTCAGTATCGCTCACGGCACCACCGTTTGTAATCGTCAACGAACCCTCGCCGCCCACACCCACATAAAGCTGGCTGCCGTTGCTCCAGGTGGAGTTCTTTCCGTCTACCACGACCACACCCACGCCATCCGGCTGTCCCAGCCATGCCCCGTTGGCGACCACGGTCCCGCCGTTGGTAATATTCAGTGTTCCTTGGCCGCTCGCGCCGATGACGAGTCCCTGGGTATTGGTCCACGCGGACCCCGCGCCGTCAACCGTGGCCACACCCGCAACGTGGTAATTGAACCCAATAACGGGACAACGTGAGCGGATGGTGTCGCCGGAGTCGACACGTAACGAACCATCCTTTGTGTTACCGATTACCGGGGCCGTGGAATCGTCCCAGCCGGCCGGGTTCGCGGGCTCGACATCGCCGCTCGTGGTGATTGCAGCGCGGGCAATTGATGCGCCAAAGAGACAAACGATTGAAAACAGCAGGGGCAGAATGAACCGTTGCATAATGCCGCGTTGGAACCGGGTCAAAGGGAGATGTCTCATCGTTGCCTCCAGTCAAAAACGATAACACGAGTGCGTTGTCCACCAGGACGGTGCCACCCTGGGACCGCCCGACAGAGCGATTCCAAGATTTGCCTAGTCCTTAAACAAGCGAATGCTGATGGTCTGTGTCCGTTGTTGTGTTGTGATTTGCAGGGGTAAGTGAGAGCGGCCCGGCGTGGCTGGCGTCGGGAGGAGTTGACGGGTTGTGGATTGCTTCATGTTGGGACTCGGTTGCACCGTTGTGCGGTCAAGGGTTGCGGCGGACCGGAGCGTCCAGACTCCGGCTTCAAGGTCGGCTCCGTCAACAACGCAGCGCCCGGCACAGCCGGAAGAACACCGGCAACCGCGGGTTGTAGTTCAGTACGCGATAGATCAACCGCCGGCCCGCCCGGACGATCTGGCAGGGAATCTTGATGAAGGCATTCAAGAACGTTTTGAACTCCATCCGCAGTATTTCCTGTTTCTGTGCCCGGTGCTCTTCTCGCCAGCAGCCGTCCTCGGGCAGCCACAACGCCCACCATGCTTTCAGGTTCCACGCCAGGACGGTCATCACCATGTAGGCCCAATTGCTCAACAGGTTGTCCACCGGCGCCGACAAGGCCCGCACCCCGCCGGCCAACTGGGCGATCAAGTTCTCTTGATTGCAACGGTCGTTGGCCTCGAACACCACCTCTTCCGCGTCAATCGCCCAGTCGTTGGTGATGTAGAAGAAGTAGCGGACCTCGTCGAACAGCGCGTCTGGCCCTTCTCGTGTGCGATGATCTTGCGGAGAACGATCATGCGGTACGGCTGCTGGCACTCCGTCGGCGTATACTCGAATTCCGCGTAGTCTTCGCCGCGCAGCCGCAGCACCTCGAACTCGCGGCGGCGGACGATCCGCTGCTTCACGTTCGGAGGTCTCTGCCGCGGTTCGGTCTGCGCTTCGTAAGGCGGATCGCGGAGGAGCTTTTGCCAGGCCGTTTTCGGCAGGTTTTCCGCGATTTCCCCCAGGTTGGGCATGGCCTTGAAGCCGAAGTAGAAGGTCACGCCGCTGGCGTCCCAGGCATCAAGTTTCTCCGACTGGCTGAAGGCCGTGTCGCCGCGAAGCACGATCTGGCGGAAGCCCGCACGGCGGCACAGAGCGATGGCCTGGTCCGCTTCCTCGGCGGCCCCTTCGTGGCTGGGACGGTTCCCGGAGCGATTGACCAAGCGAAGGACTTCGCCGGTTTCCGCCAGCGTGGCCAGCAGCGGATGATAGCCCCAGGTGCCTTTGTAGGAGATGTCCATCCCGGCCTTGCACTCGCCGGTGGTCACTACCAGCGTGCCGTCCAGGTCGATCGTGGCGCGACGGAAGAACTTCTTTGGCTGTCTGGCCCAGACCTTCGAGCGGGCGTCGTCGGCTGCCCGCATCAAGGAGCGGATGTCTGCCTCGCCGAAGCGGCGGCAGAAATCGCCGGCGGTGGTGGGATCGGGGATCCGCTCCGCGCCCAAGGCGTCGAGGAACACCTCGTCGTTGCGCCGCAACTCGATGTCTTCCAACCGCGTGCCGTCGCACAGGGCGTTGTAGGCCAGGTTCAACACGTGGTCCGACTCGTGATAGGGCATGTGGACTTTCAGCAAGTGCAAACGGCGGTCAATGGCCTCGATCAGTCCGATTTCCCTCGCCAGGCGATGCACCAATCCGATGCCGCCCGTGCCAATGCCGCGGACTTTATCGGCCAGTTCCATGCGAATGTTCGCCGCTCCAAACACTGGCGCTCCCCGGTCAAATCGCGGCCCGTCCAGTCGTCGCTGGACGCCCCGCTTGGCTTGCCACAGTCGTTTCGATATACTGCGTTTCACTCGAAATCCTCCTTGCATCGTGGAGTGGGTTTGTGTTGTATGCCCATTATACCCGCGAAAACAGGGATGGTTTCGAGTTCTTATATGCACTCCGCTTGAAGGTTCGCTTGCTTAAGGCCTAGTTTACCCCCCCCGCAAATTGCAATACTTTTCACCTGGGATTTGCGAAAATCCGTACCGCGGTGGGGGAAAACGCGGGCTTTTCGGCGATATTCGGGGGGGCCACAAGCGGGTTGCGATGCGAAATGTCCTCGTCCCCGGTCCCTTTCCCGAAAACGGCAGAGGGAGACGCGTTGCCGGCCGGCCGCCCATGATGTACATTGTATGTATGGAAGGCGTACAATTCACCTGGGATGAGGACAAGAACCGCAGCAACCGTCGGAAACACCGCGTATCCTTCGAGGAGGCCCAAACCGTCTTTCTCGATCCGCGGGCCAAGCTCTATTTCGACCCCGATCATTCCGAGGACGAGGATCGGTTCATTATTCTCGGCGTCAGTTGCCGCCTCCGTGTGCTGGTCGTTTGCCACTGTTATCGGGAGAAGGAGACGTTGATCCGGATTATCTCCGCTAGAAGAGCGGACAAGGATGAGCAAGACGATTACTGGAGCTAGAGACATGAGAGCGCACTACGATTTTTCCACGATGAAGGCCCGACGGAACCCCTACGTGAAACTGCTCAAGCAGCCGGTCACACTCCGGCTCGACCGGGATACCGTAGCCTACTTCAAGGGCCTGGCGGCAAAGAGCGGCCTGCCGTACCAGCAACTCATCAACCTGTATCTCCGGGACTGCGCCGTCAGTCAGCGGAAATTGGCCATGCAATCGGCACCGTGACGGGGCTATGAGAACAAGAATGTCCTCCAACGGCCGGATCGTCTTGCCAGTCGAGTTGCGGCGGCAGGATTGCATCCGGCCCGGTCAGCAGTTCGACGTCAAGCGGTTGGGACGCGGGCGGTATTTGGTCACGCGGTCATCGCCGCCGGTTCGGGCCGGCGTAGTTGATTGGCTGTTGGCCTGTCCGGAGAGAGGCTGGCTCCGCCCGCTGTCGTCCGAGTCAACGGGGGAAATCTGATTACCGTTGGTTATGCTTTAGCATATCTCTCATCCTTCCCATGCGAATCGCCCACGTCATCACGCGGTTGATCCTCGGCGGGGCACAGGAAAACACCGTGCTCTGCTGCGAAGACCTGCTGCGCCAGTACGGCGACGAGGTGCTGCTCCTGACCGGGCCGCCGCTGGGGCCGGAAGGGAGCCTGCTCATGCGGGCAAGGGCAGGGGGGGTGCCCCTGGAAATCATCGGCCCGTTGCGGCGGCCGATCCATCCTTGGCGGGATTTTTTGAGCTACTTGCGGATCAAGGAGGCGATCAAGCGATTTCGGCCGGAACGTGGTCCATACGCACAGCGCCAAGGGCGGGATGCTGGGCCGGGCCGCCGCTTGGTCCTTGGGCGTGCCGGCCGTGATCCACACGGTTCACGGCGCCCCGTTCCATCCCTGGCAGGGCAGGGGGGCGCGATGGTTCTTTCAGGTCTGCGAGCGCTGGGCCGGCCGGCGCTGCCACGCCCTGGTGAGCGTGGCCGACGCGATGACCGACTTGATGGTTGCGGCCAACGTGGCCCCGCGGGAAAAGTTCACCACGATCTATAGCGGCATGGAGGTCGAGCCGTTTCTCCGTTCGAGCGAGCACCGCGAGCGGGTCCGCCGGGAGTTGGGCTACCGGCCGGAGGACGTGGTGATCGGTAAGATCGCCCGCCTGTTCAAGCTCAAGGGTCACGCGGACGTGATCGAGGCGGCCCGCAGCGTGGTCGACGCGGCGCCCAATGCCCGGTTCTTGTTTGTGGGCGACGGCATTTTCCGGGAGCGGCTCGAGCGGCAGATTGCCGCAGCCGGGCTGACCGGTCATTTTCAGTTCACCGGTCTGGTGCCGCCGGAGCGGATTCCGGAACTTATCGCCGCGATGGACATCGTGGTCCATGCCAGCCTCCGCGAGGGCCTGGCCCGGGTCCTGCCCCAGGCGTTGATTGCCGGCAAGCCGGTGGTCAGCTACGACGTGGACGGGGCGCGGGAAGTGGTGATTACCGGCGAGACGGGCGTGCTGGTTCCGCCGTGCGACGTTGCCGGGCTGGCGGCGGCGCTGCAGAACGTTGGTCGCCGATCCGGCGTTGCGCGAGCGGATGGGTCAGGAAGGCCGCCGGCGCTTTACCGACGTTTTCCGCCACGAGCGGATGACGGCCCAGTTGAGGCAGTTGTACCTGAACGTGCTGGCAAGGAGGACTTGACGGCGTATCCCAGTTGGGATACACTTGAATGAGGTGGGGGACGGTGAAGAGCAGGGATAGGGAACGAAGAAAGGGACGAGAGGTATGCCCAAGTCAGCAATGGTCCGTGCCCGCGTGGAACCCAAGCTGAAGCAGGACGCCGAGAGCCTGTTTGAGCGGTTGGGATTGTCTGCCACCCAGGCGATCACCCTTTTCTATCGGCAAGTCGCCATGCGTCGCGGACTTCCGTTCGACGTGGTAATTCCCAACGCGACGACGCGGAAGACTTTGGAGAACACGGATCGCGGCCGCGGCCTGACGGTTTGCAGGGACGCCGCGGATATGTTGACGAAACTCAAATCCGGCCGGAGGTGACGCATGACCAAATTGTTGGAAAAGGCTTTCAAGGAGGCCGCTAAGCTTCCTAGCGTGGAGCAAAATGCGTTGGCGAAGCAGTTGCTCGACGAATTGGAGGCCGAAAAAAAATGGGACAAGGCGTTTGCGGAATCGGAGGACGTCTTGGACAAGCTCGCGGATGAAGCGCTCGAGGAGAAGAGGCAGGGCAAGACGACGCCGCTCGATCTCGATCGCCTATGAACTCCACGACCAGCGGCCGATTCTGGAAACTCTATTCGGCTCTACCGGCAGAGGCGAGAAAACAGGCGCGAAAAGCCTACGCGCGGTTCGTTGCCGATCCGTACCATCCAAGTCTGCACTTCAAACGCCTTCACTCGGCGCGTCCGGTGTTCTCGGTTCGCATCGGCAGCCGGCACCGGGCCGTCGGCATTCTTGACCAGGACGAGATCACCTGGTTCTGGATAGGAACGCACGCGAACTACGACAAACTGGTGGCGATGTTCAGGACAAGTTGACCGGTTGCCTCGTGCGGCCGATTCGGTTAGACTGAGTGTGAACGGGCAAGACAGATCAAGCCGCGGCCCCCACGGCCGCGCATCCTCCAGGTAACACATAGTGGCCCGAGGCGCACCCGGCTATATCGGTCCCTACCGTCTGTTGAACGTCATCCACACCGGCCACGTCAGCCTGATCTGGCAGGCCTACGACGACGCCCAGCAGAAGATCGTGGGGCTTAAGACCCTCCTGGAAGAAGACCGCCAGAGCCGGGAGCAGGTGCATTTCCTCTATCGGGAGTTCATTGTCGGGCAGAAGATCAAGCATCCGCACATTATCGAAATCTATTCTTCCGAGTGGGACCCGCACCAGCCGTACTTCGCCATGGAGTGGTTCCCTTATCCGAACCTGAAGCAGCGTCTGCTGGCGACGGGCGTGAAGCGGATCGCTCCGCTGGTGCCCAGGGTGATCGAGCAGGCCGCCTTGGCCCTGAGTTACTTCCACCGCATCGGCTGGGTCCACCGCGACGTCAAGCCGGACAATTTCCTCGTGGCCGACGACGGCACGGTGAAACTGATCGACTTTGCCTTGGCCAAACATCCGCGCCGCGGGATGGCGAAGTGGCTTAGCCCGAGAACGAAGCCGCAGGGGACCAAGAGCTACATCTCGCCCGAGCAAATCCGCGGGGGGGCAATCGACGGGCGGGCCGACCTGTACAGCTTCGCATGCACGATTCAGGAGCTTTTGGCGGGCAAGCCCCCATTTACGGGGGCCAGCCCGAATGAGCTGCTGACCAAGCACCTCAGGTCATCGCCCCCCTCGCTGGAGGCACAAAATTCGAACGTCACCCCCGAATTGGCTCAGTTGATCCGCCGCTGTCTGGCCAAGAATCCCGACGCCCGCCCCAAAACAGTGGATGATTTTCTCACGGAATTTCGTATGATACGGGTTTTCCGGCGGAACCCGGCCGCGGAGTCCGCCAAGACATGACGCCCCACGTACTCCTCACGCTCCGCGTGAGGATCCGGCGTCACGCGGAGCGTGACGAGTACAATATCATGCCAGCCAGCGACTATCGACTATCGTTCGAGCGGCCGATCTACGAGCTGGAGGCCCGGCTGGAGAAGCTCGAAAGGAAGACCGAGCCGACGCCGGAGGTCCGCACGGAAATCCGGCAGCGGCGGCGGGAACTCGTCGAGACGACCAAGCGGATCTACGCCAACCTCAAGCCCTGGGAGACGGTCGCGGTTGCCCGCCACCTCGACCGCCCCATGACCACCGATTACCTCGAACTCGTGTTCGAGGAGTTCGTCGAACTGCACGGCGACAAGTGTTTCGGCGACGACCGGGCGATCCGGACCGGCTGGGCCAAACTCGACGCCTACAAGGTGCTCGTGGTCGGCCACCAGAGGGGCAAGACCTTGAAGGAGCGGAACCTCTGCAACTTCGGCTGCGCCAATCCTGAAGGCTACCGCAAGGCGATGGCCAAAATGCAGCTGGCCGCCAAGTTCCATAATCCGGTGATCTGCCTGATCGACACCGGCGGGGCGTATCCGGGCATCGGCGCCGAGGAGCGCGGCCAGGCCCAGGTCATCGCCGACTCGATGTTCCTCATGTCCCACCTGCCGGTCCCCGTGATCTGCGTGGTGATCGGCGAGGGGGGCTCGGGCGGGGCGCTGGCCATTGGCGTGGGCGACCGCGTCGCCATGCTCGAACACGCCTGCTACTCGGTCATCAGCCCCGAGGGCTGCGCCGGCATCCTCTGGAAGAGCCACACCTTCAAGGAGCAGGCCGCCGAGGCCCTGAAAATGACCTCCAAGGACCTCGTCCGCCTGGGCGTGGTCGACGTCGTGATCTCCGAGCCGCTCGGCGGGGCCCACCGCGACCACCACCTTATGGCCAACCGGCTGAAGCTCTACCTCCGCGGCGCGCTCCGCGAGCTTTCGGCCAAGCCGCTGGAGCAACTGCTCGAGGAGCGCTACCGGCGGTTCCGCCGCATGGGAGTCTTCCTCGAGGGCGGCCGCGCCAACGGGCAGGCCGCCGGGCAAACGACAAGTCAAGAAACTGCACCACCTATCCTTTCACGACCCTAAGAAGGAGATTGTCAAGTGAGTAAAACGTCAGCCAATTCCCGTCAACCTGCCGTGGCGCTGCTGTTGCTGATCCTCGTGGCGGTTCTGGCCGTGGTGGTCTATTCGCGGTTTGTGGCGCCGGCCCGCGCCCTGCAAACCCGGAGCGAGACCCAACAAGCAGCCGCCGAGGTGCTGAAGAAGCACAAGATTCTGGTGATTACGGAGACGCCCGACCCCGCACGCCGCGACGTCAAGCTCGTCACCAGCATCAACTTCTGCGGCAACCCCGAGAAGAAAACCGAAATCGACGAGGAAGTCCTCCGCCAGATGCCGGTCTTTCAGGACCTCCAATCCTTGAACGCCGCCGACTGCAAGATCACCAACGACCAGTTGAAGTACCTCGCCAGCCTGGCGAAGATGGCCTCGCTCGTCCTTAGCGGCACCTCGGTCACCGACGCGGGACTCGCCCATCTGCGGCCGCTGGTAGGGATCGAGTCGCTGCACCTGAAGGACACGGCGGTTTCCGACGCCGGCCTGGACCAAATCGCCGCCCTCACCAAGCTCAAGGTGCTCGATCTTTCCAAGACCAAGGTTACCGACGCGGGGTTGAAGAAGCTGGTGCCGCTGGCGAGCCTGAAGTGGCTCCTCCTTTCGGAGACCGCGATCACCGACGCCGGCCTCCAGCAATTGGCCGCCATGCCGAACCTCGGCCGGCTGACCATCACGCGGACGAAGGTCAGTCCGGAAGGGATCGCCAAGCTCAAACAGGCGAACGGCAAGCTGTCGGTCGATTTTGAGGCGCCGAAGCCCAATCCGCCGGCGAAGGAGTAAGGGCTGAAAGCTGATAGCTGAGCGCTGAAAGCGGTGCCCCCAACGTCCGATAATGTTTCTTATGTTCGGTCGAAAGAGGGGAAATCCACGGGAATTCCGCCGTGGGGCCTGTTGACGGCCGCGTTTCCCTGCCTCAAAATAAGGGGCCGTCCGTGAGTCGATCCGCATCCCTGAGGAAACGAGATGGAAACTGCCGGCTTGGAGAACGAATTGAGCAACGGTTGCCTGCCACAAACGTCAACCGAAGAACCGGGGATCGTCGTTTTGGCAAAGATCCTGTGGGCAGCCCCCTGGAGTCTCTGGGGCCTGGGAATCGGGGGAGCAGGGCTCCTCTCCGGCGGCGGCGTCCGGCGGAGCGGCCGGATTCTGGAAATTCCGGGGCGGTTTTCTCCCTATTTTCCTCAAATACTTCCCTTTCGTCGCCGGCTCGCCGGTGGCCACCTTCGGCCACGTCGTTTTGGGGCGGTCCAAGCGTCACCTCGACGCCTGCCGGCCGCACCAGCAGATCCACGTGCGGCAGTATGAATACTGGGGACCGCTGTTCGTGCCGGCGTACTTGATCTCGTGGCTTGTCCTCGGGTGTTGCGGCAAACACCCCTATTACGACAATCCCTTCGAGCGCGAAGCCTACGACAAGACGAGATGATCTTCGCATGTTCGATCCCTCCGTGGCGGCGCTCTTCCCGCTGCCGTTGAGCACGTTCGAGAGGTACATGCTCCAGGACGACCGTCCGGATTATCCGATGGTGTTCCTGATCCAACTGAAGCTCTCCGGGGAAATACGCCGGCCGGAGTTCGAGTTGTCCTTCGAGGAAACCCTTTCGCGTCACCCCTTGTTGTGCGCCTTGCTCCGGCGCCCGCCGCGGAGCCGTCCCGAGTGGATTCTTGCCGAGGGCCGGAGGCCGGCCGTCGATTGGGACGTACACGGCGCCGCGGTCGGCAGTCCCCGCGGCGAGCGGATTGATCTCGGTTCGGAGGTTGGCCTTCGGGTCTGGGCGCGTTGAGGAGACGGCGCGACGGAACTGACGCTGCAATTCCACCACGCCTGTTGCGACGGGATTGGCGCCCTCCGCTTTATCGGTCACGTTTTGGCCGCCTACGGCACGCGTACGGCGTCCGCGGGCCACTGCCCGACGTTGCATCGTTGTGATCCGGCGGGGCTGGCCGGCCGAGGGCAGTTTGCCGCCCGGACTCCCGCACGGGGAAGCCGGGCCGGCAGAGTCTGGGCCAGCGTCCGTGATGGCGTCCGGTGGGCGTGCCGGCGGCCGGCGGTCCTCTGCCCGGCGGGCGTGACCTCGCCCGCCACCGTCGCCCCGCCTTCTTTTCTGGAATCACACCGGCATACCTTCGACGCTTCAGAAACGCGGAAACTCCGTCAGGCGGGAATGCGGCAAGGCGTAACGTTGAACGACCTTCTGTTGCGGGACATGTTCCAGACCCTGCGCCAGTGGAACGCGGGGCAGGCGTCGGGGTCCGGGAAGCGCTGGCTCCGGATTGCGGTCCCGGTGAGTCTGAGAACCGCTGACGGGGCTCGGATGCCGGCGGCCAACGGCCTGAGCTATACCTTTCTCACGCGGCACGGGAGCCAGTGCGGCGATTCGCAGGCGCTCTTGGAGGGCATCCGCCGGGAGACCGACGTGGTCACGTGCCGCCGGCGGGCTGCGATGTTCCTGCGCGGCTTCCAACTGATAGAACGTATTCCCGGGGCGGCGCCGCTCGATTTGCGCAGGAACCGTTCCTTTGCCACCGCGGTGCTCTCCTACTTAGGCGATCCGGTCCGGCAGTTCGGTGCGCGGTTTCCGCGCGAGTCGGGCAAGATCGTCGCCGGCAACCTGATCCTGGAGGAGATTCTTCGGCGCCCCGCCGATCCGCGCCAACACCCGCGCCGCGTTTTCCGTCTCCGCCTATGCCGGCGATCTGTGCGTTTGCGTCCGCTGCGATCCGCACTGGTTCACGGCGGACGACGCCCGAGGGCTCCTGTCGCTCTACGTCCATCGCCTCCAGCGGACGATGGCCGAAGACGTCCCCTCTCCCACTGGGAGAGGGCCAGGGTGAGGGCGATTGGCGAGAAGAGCACGATGATCATGCGGGGCAGCCGGCCAAGCCCTCACCCCCTCCCCCTCTCCCAAAGGGAGAGAGGAGAACTTTTCGGACAGCGCTCTCAGCGCTTCCCCGCCTCCCCCTTGCCCTGGCCGGCGGGTGGGGCAGGTTGCCCGCCGGGGCCGGGAGCCGGCTCGGCAACCGGCTCGACACCTGGCGTGGCCGGCATCGCAGGTGCCTCTTGCGGTGGGGCGTGCAACTTCGCGTCGAACTCGTCGATGTACTTGCCCAGATACGTGCGGATGTCTTCCGGCAGGATCGGATTGGCAACGCGGATGCCGCGGGCAATCAGGTCGCCGGACCGCGATTGGAGCACAGCGTCCCGAGCGGGCTCCGAGAGCGTGACCGCGAAGAACGTGATGACCACGCAGTAGAGCACGCCCTTGGCCAATCCGAAGATGGCCCCAAGCTGCCGGTCGAACTCCTTGAGCTTTACCCGGTCGATGATGTTCGACACGAAGTGGAACAGAATCCAGATCGCCGCCGCCGTCACCACGTAGAGCACCGCCATGGCGAAAAAGCGGTTCCACGGCTCCTGTTTGCCGAACAAGGGGGTCAGCACGGGGCTGCTGTGGATCGCCACCGCGGCACTGACGAACACCGAGCAGAGCGAGGCCACTTGCCAGGCCATCCCCTTCCACACGCCCAGCAGCACGGCCACCGCTAGCACTGCTAGCATCACGATGTCGTAGAGGGCAATCGGCATAGACAAAATCCCAGACGGAACCGCGGGACAGTTGGCCAGGCAACGCCATAGTATAGCGGCCGACGGCTATGCTGCGAAGGGCATTACGGGAGAGTTGGGCAAGGGTCGGCGAGTAGGCGGTCACTTGGGCGGATGGTTTGAAACCCCGTCTCCGAGAGCAATCAGCCTTGCCACAGATACAGGTTTCATCTAAAAAGTTCGTTGTCGAAGCAAGGGATTTCGCGATGACAAGAGCAATAATGTGGCTTGGGTTGGGGCTCTCGCTAGCCAGCGCGGTTGAAGGAGCCGCGATTGCCGGAGAATTTGTGGACAATGGCGAGCTAATGTTTACCGTGAAGTCGGAGCCGGGCGCACATTCGCGGAAGTGGTCCGTTCTAAGACGCCGAAGTACTGGATGGCACTCCTGGAAAGCGGATGTTCTTGGGAACGGATGTTTGCCTGCGAAGCGTTGGGTTGTTTCGGCAAGGACGGCGTGGTTTCAGTGTCGGCGCTGCAACGGGCCACCAAGGACAAGGAATACGGGGTCCGGGTCGTAGCGGCGCACGCGCTTTTCAAGATTACAGGAGATAAAACGGCTCTGTCTTCCATCATCGAGGCCCTGAACGCCGCGGATTCCTTTGTCCGGGGCCTTGCAGCAATTCTGCTTGCCGACATCGGTCCGCCGGCCCAGCCTGCGATTCCTACCCTGATTCGGCTTACGAAGAGCGACGACGTCAACACGCGGGGAGCTGCAATCGAGGCAATCGGAAAGATTGGCGGCAGCCCGCACCAAGCAATACCGGTGCTAGCGCAGGCATGCGCCGACCCCCAGCAACCGGTCCGTGCCTCCGCCACCCGCGCTCGGCAGATTCGGGGCGGCGGCCAAACCGGCCGAAGGCACGCTGTTCGAGCTTCTTAAGGATCCCAACGGCGTCGTGCGCATGGTGGCGGCGGAATCCTTGTGGCACATCGACCGGCACCCGGCGGCGATACGGGCGATTATAGACGAGCTCTCCAGGGACACACCGCCTGTGCCGGCAGCGCAGGCTGCCTTGCCACCCGGGTGGACGCAGCCGGCACCGGAGGTCGAAAACCCGGAGAGCGCCGATGTGTCGCCCGCCCCTGAGTATGCAGTCTACGCCATCGTGCATATGGGACCGGAGGCCACGCAAGCGGTTTCTGCCCTTCGAGTCGTCAGCAAACAGACCGAGCGGCGGGTTCACATTCAGGCTGCCGTCGGGCTGGGAAAGATCGATCCGAAAGACGACCCTCTTCCCACGCTGCTGGCCGCGCTGAAGAGCAAACAATACGTTATACGAGACGATGCCGCCGGCGCCTTGCTGGAAATCCGGCCTCCTGCCAAAGCTGTGACGCCCGCTCTGCTCGACGCCATGAAGATTTGCGCCGCCGAGGCTCGCACGATTCCAAAGAAGTCCATGGGTTTTCCGGCGTGGCCGCGGGATTGGAATACCGCAAACGGGTACCACTCGCTTTGCCTGGCATGGTTCGCCGAACTCAACGTGCTTCGGCAGATTGATCCGAAGGCGGCCGAAAAATACGAAGCCACCAAGGATCGCAAAGAACTTGAGGAATATAACCGACCGGTGCTCCTTCACGGAGCAACCGGAGGCGTGGTTCTGCCGCCGCCCCAGGAAGATTCTGAGAACCATAAACAGTGATGCCACGTGTCGGCAACTGCGGCAATGTGACAAGAAAGACAGGAACTCATGGCCGGCTTCAAAACCCACATCACCGTCAGCAGTCTCATGGGCGTCGGGTACGGCGGCGCCGCGTACCTGACGTATGGCGTCCCTTGGCCCACCTGCCTGTTGGCCGGCGGGCTGTGCGGCGTCTCCGGCATGTTGCCCGACATCGACAGCGATTCCGGCCGGCCGCTGTACGAGAGCATGGCCTTCGCCGCCGCCGTGGTGCCCATGATGCTCCTGCACCGCTTCCAGCACTGGGGCATGACGCACGAAATGATCATTCTGGCCGGGGCAGGCGTCTACCTGCTGATCCGCTTCGGATTTGCGGCCCTACTAAAGCGATACACGGTCCACCGGGGCATGTTCCACAGCATCCCGGCGGCCGTGATCTTCGGCGAAATCGCCTACCTGCTGGCCTCCGGCGACGACGTGCGGCTGCGGCTCTACACGGCCGGCGCGGTCGTCTTGGGCTACCTCTCGCACCTCGTGCTGGACGAAATCTACAGCATCCAGTGGTCCGGCGGCCGGCTGCGGCTGAAAAACTCGTTCGGCACTGCGCTCAAGCTCTTCGGCCACGGCTGGTGGCCCAATCTGTCCGCCTACTTCAAGCTCGCCATCCTGACGGCGGTGATCCTTTTCGAGCCGCAGTGGCCCCAGACGCTCTCTCCGCGGGGCAGTGCTTCGTCTGTCCAGCAGACCGCCTCCCGGCTGATCGACCGGATCTTGCACCGCTAACTCTCCACCACCAGCGTCACCGGGCCGTCGTTCACCAGCTCGACCTCCATCTGCTCCCGGAAGCGGCCGGTGGCCACCGGCACGCCCTGTTGGGCCGCGGCGTGAACGAAGACCTGGTAGAGCCGTTGGGCCGCCTCCGGCGGGGCCGCCGCGGTGAAGTCGGGCCGCCGGCCCTTGCGGCAGTCCCCCAGGAGCGTGAACTGGCTCACGACCAGCATTGACCCGCCCACCTCCGAGAGCGACAGGTTCATCTTGCCCGCGGCGTCCTCGAAAATCCGCAGGCCGGCGATCTTCTTGGCCAACCATTGGGCGTCGGCCTCCGTATCATCCTGGGCCACTCCCAGCAGGACCAACATGCCCTGGCCGATGCTGCCGCAAAGCTGGCCGGCCACCGTGACCGCCGCCCGCCGGACACGTTGAACGCACGCTCGCACAGAGAAACCTCCCGTACCGCTTCCGGTTTCGCAACGAATACTCACAGAGCCACCAGCATAGAGAATTTGCTCCTGCCAGACAATTGCCATTGGGCCGGACGGCGGAACTCGCGTACAATGGCTTTATCATGCCGAATACCAGACCCCTGATTGCCGTCACCCTGGGCGATCCGGCCGGGATCGGGCCGGAGATCATCGCCGGCGCCTGGTCCGAGAGCGTCGTTCACGAGTGGTGCCAGCCGCTGGTGCTGGGCCATCCGGAGATCATCCGCCGGGCGGTCGAGCTTTGGGGGACCGGCGTGCGGGTGGAGGAGATCGACGGGCCGGAGTCCGCCCAGCCCTCGGCGGACGTGATCCCCTGCATCCCCTGCGGCTCGGACGACGCGCTGGACGTGCCGCCGGGCAGGCTCGACGCCCGGGCCGGCCAGGCCGCCTATGACGCCGTGCTGGCGGCTATCCGGTTGGCGCTGGCCGGCCGAGTGGACGCCATCACCACCGCGCCGCTCCAGAAAGAGGCCCTCCGCCGCGCCGGCCACGAATACCCCGGCCATACCGAGCTTCTGGCCCACGTCTGCGGCATCGACGACTACGCGATGATGCTTTACCTTGGGCCCAGTGAGGAACTGTTGCCGCCGGCCGGCCTGGCCGTGGTCCACGTCACGTTGCACACGGCCCTCAGCAGCGTCTTCGGCCAGTTGACCGAGGAGGCGATCCTGAGCAAGGCCCGGCTGGCCGACCGCTTCATGTCGCGGCTGATGCGGCCGGCCCATAAAGCCCTCGTTCCCACGCTCCGCGTGGCAGCGCCACCGGCCTCGACGCTCTGCGTCGTCCGGTTCGACGCAGAGCGTCGGGAAGGCGGGGTTCCCACGCGGAGCGTGGGAACCAGGACGCGAAGGACCCCGGCCGCGGATCGGCGTCTGCGCCCTGAACCCGCACGCCGGCGAGGGCGGCCTGTTCGGCAGCGAGGAGCTTTCGATCATCCGGCCGGCGGTCGAGCGGGGAATCGCCGAGGGCCTGCGGCTCGAAGGGCCGCTGCCGGTCGATTCGCTCATGGTCCAGGCCCGGGACGGCCGCTTCGACGCCGTGGTGGCCATGTATCACGACCAGGGGCATATCGCCTTGAAGCTGCTGGGGATGCACCGGGCGGTGAACGTCACGCTCGGCCTGCCCATCATTCGCACCAGCGTCGCCCACGGCACGGCCTTCGACATCGCCTGGCAACGCCGCGCCGAAACCGGCAGCATGATCGAGGCGTTGCGCGTGGCCAGCCGGCTGGCGACGGCGAAGAGGGATGAGGGATGAAGGATGAAGGATGAAACGATCCGTCGATTCATCCTTCATCCTTCCGCCTTCATCCTTTCCTCCCCCCTGCCCTCCCCTGCCCCGCTTCCGCTCCTGCGATTGCGGCGGCGGGCGGGCCGATCTATACTGCGGTGGGCCGCGCACCACCAGGCCCGCTACCCAAAGGCGAAGGGATGCCCATGCCCGCTCCGCCCGATTCCCCTCCCGCCGTCGGCCGGCCGTGGCGCCGGCTGCACCCATCGACGTGGGTGATTCTGCTCTTGGTGCTGGCGGTGCTGGTGCTGGTCGTCGTGCCGGGCGAGCTGTTTCCTATGCTATTGGCGGTTGTGCCCCAGACAGGGGCGAAGCCTCGGCCTGGTGCGCTCGGCACGGGGTTTCAGACCGGCGCTCCTGAGTACCTCGTCCTTCGCAGTCTTCGCACACGGCTGGCCGTGGGTATTCCTCGAGCGTGCCGTTGACACCGGCGGCACGAACAGGGTGCCGCAGCGGCCGTTTGCGCGCGTGACGATGGACGAAGTCCCTATGGAGCCTACGTGGAAGACGCCTGGGGCGTGGAGCTTCCACTGCGACGGCCTGGAACTCTCGCCGTTGGCCCTTGCCGGCGACTTGGCCGCTGTGCTGCTCGTTCTGACATGTGTTGCCGGCCTAAGCGAGTGGCGCCGGCGGCGACACCAGCGTTTCTTCCAATACTCCCTGGGGGAAATGTTTTTGGCCGTTACGCTTGCCGCGTGCGTCCTATCCTGGTGGTGCGTCCACCGTAATCAACGCGGGGAGGAGATGGCCCTGGCGCAGCAATTGCGCAAATCACTGGGCGACAGCGTGACACTCGAAGACGCCTATCGCGGCCCCGTCCTCTTGCGGAGGGCGCTGGGGACGGCGCTGTTGGACGATTTTCGCGTCGTGGTGGACTGTAGGTGGAAGGCCTACTTCGCCGTCGGTGACACCGAGAGGACGTTCCTCCGCCGCAATCTCGCTCGATTCGAGGGCCTGGAGTCCCTGTCGGCGGACGGGCCGGATTGGGCCACGGGCCTGGATTTCGAGAGCATCGCTGCCTGTAACAAGCTCACAATGCTCCTATTGCACGGCACAGACATCCGCGATGAGCAACTGCCCGCGTTGGCCAAGTTGCACGGTCTGGTGGTGCTCGATCTGTCGCAGAACCCGACTATCTCCAACGGTGGTCTTGCCGCCCTGGCGGGGCTTCAACGGTTGGAGTCGATCGACTTGAGCGCAACAGGGGTCAGTGGTGACGGCATTGCAGCTTTGAGACAGTTCGGCTGCCTCAAACGGCTGCACCTCGATAACTTGCACATCGACGACAACGACGTTGAGGCCCTCGGCGAGCTGAAGACCCTTGACCAGCTCAGCTTGGCGGGGACCAAGATTACCGTCCGCGGGCGGCAGCGCCTCCAGGCGTTGCTGCCGAAGTGCAGAATCTTCGGACTTCCGGACGACTATTGAAGCTGCTCGACGATGCTCTTCTCGTCTCGCCCTCCCCTGCCCCGGTTCTGATCCTGCAATTGCCGCGACGCTGACGTTCCTCGGGCGGGAAATGTCGTCGTGTTCCGAGGGCCAGATTAGCGCCGCGCCGACGCGCTGAATCAGCGCGATGCGCCTGCGCGGCGCAGCGCGGCGCTAATCGGTACTTACGTCTTCCCTTGGCTCTCGCGGCGCACCACGCCCTTTCAGGGCGTGCCACCCGCCGGCAGTTCCCAAGTCCCATTCCCAAAATCCCAAGTTCCGCCCCCCTGCCCTGCCCCTCCCTTCTTCACCCCTGCCCCTCTGAAATTGGACCAATTTTTGCCCTTGAAAACCCCCCGGCCCGAAGCGCATGATGGTGGGCGTGAAAAAAAGCTGAGAGTTGGGCTGCCGCACCGTAGGACGGATTTCCTAATCCGTCCCAGGGCATTGGACGGATTGGGAAATCCGTCCTACGTCCTGAAAGCCCCCCAAGTGGAGTCCGAAATTGACGAAAACGCAATGTGTTGACCAACTCGATCACGCCGCGATTCGCCTGCTATCGGCCCGGCCGGACCTGTTTGGCCGGCAGGGCTCGGTGGCGGCAACGTACCGGTGCCGCAATGGCAAGCGGTTCGGCCCCTACTATCGGCTCGCCTACCGCGAGGATGGCCGGCAGCGATCGGTCTATCTCGGCCCGGCGGGGGCGGTTGTCGAGCGGGTCCGCCAACTCCTCAGCGCCCTCCAAAAACCCTTGCGGCAGTGGCGGTTCTTGCGGCGGATCGACCGCCAGGCCCGCGCGGCGCTCCGGGCCAACAACGCCCGGGTGACGGCGCTTCTGCGTCCGCTCATGGTCTTCGGGTGGCACGCCCTGACAGGGCGTGGCGGCCGTCGGCACTGATTCTCGCGGCTCACCACGCCCTTTCAGGGCGTGCCACCCAAGGCTCGGTTTCGCTCCCCTGCCCTGCCCCGCTACTTGGCCGGTTTCTTTTCGACGGCAGGCTTCTTCTCCGTAGCCGGCTTCTTCTCGGCGGCCGGCGGCTTCACCGAAAGCGGCTTGACGACCAGGTTCTCCTTGGCCGGCAGCGGCGGGAACTTGGCGTGCGGTTGGGTCTGATACCAGTAGGCCACCGAGGCGATGTCGTCTTCCAGCGGAAGGTATGCCTTGTTCTTCTTCCAGCCCAACGCCTGGATGGTCACCTTCAACTCCTTCTGGAACCGAACCGGATCGGCGATGTGCCAACGGTAGAGTCCGAACCGCTGCCCAGGCACGGAGATCAACTCCGGCGGCAACACCTGGGCCAGGCCGGTGTAGGGCGTGCTGAACGTGCGATAAAGGTGGGTCACGGGGTCCTCGAAATCGTACGAGCCGCAGAAATAATCCTCCGTGCCCGTGCCGCAGATGGTGGGAAACTGCTGGTCGCCGTCCGTGTAGAACTTGATCTCCCCTTCGCCCCACCAACCCGGACTGTGGACTTCCCAGGCCAGGTAGGTGCCGACGTAGTGGCCGCGGCCACGGACGCCGTCGAGGATCGTGTAGACGCTCTTGGCCGGCAGCTTCGGCGTGCGGCGGAACTGGGCGTGGAAATAGGCCGCGTCGGCGGGCACCTCGGTCAGCGTGTAGTTGACCTGGTAGTAGAGCGTCATCGGCTTCTCGTCGAGGTTCTCCAGGGTGATCCTGGCCTTCTTGCGGAAGGGCATGGACCAGTAGCAGTTGAAGGCGCTGCCGGGGTTGACGCAGACCGGCAGGGAGTTGATCTGGCAATACTTGCCCCAGCCGCAGGCGAAGAAATCGCCCAGCGGAACCTCGACCGATGGTTCCGTCTCGCCGTCCCAATAGAAGCGGAGGATGTAGAGCCGGGTCCGCTCCAGTGGGGACGGCGTCAGCCAGATCTGCTGGATCGCGCCCGAGCCGTCAATCTCGGCCACGGTGAAGGTAGTCTTGGCCTTGATTTGGACGCAGGGAGAAACCTTCCAGCCTTGGCCCAGTTCGCGGGCGGCGTTCTTGCCGGTCCCTTCGGTGGCCATCCCCGCCCTGCCCTTTTCGCCCTTGAAGTTCTCGGGGCTGATGGAGCGTGACCGGGCGTCGGACAACCGGGAGAGGTTGCCCAGGGTCATATCGAGGCCGTTGAACTGTCTGGGGGATGCCTGTTGGGCGTAGCCGGAGACGGACCACAAGAGGATGCCCAGAGCCGCCCACGCACGTGTCTGTCGCCACATAATTCCCTCCTGTCTTGAGGATAGAGGATAGCAGTTGTTGTCGGCGGGCGTCAATCAAACGGCCGGTATGGGTGTGGCGTTTTCTGACGACCTTAGCACCTTTATGGTGGGTACCTATTTTATCAAGAAAATGGCCAAACGGGGTGATTTTCTATCCCTTCGCTGTATTTTTCCCATTTTTTCCAGCAGAGGCTTCCCAGATTACCATTGGGACGGCATTGGGTTTGCTGGTCAAGTGGTCATGGAATACAATTGAGCGGTCCCAAGGGGCGAGGTTCTCCTCGCGCCGAGACGTGAGGGACCGCGCGTCACGCGGAGCGTGACGGTACATCGGGCGTACAACCGGGAGAAGGGAAGGACCCTATGATTGCCGACTGCATGACTTCGAGCCGCGAGGCGACCGTATCGCCAGCGCCACAAAGTGTCGCGGTGGCGGGACACCGGCTACTGTCGCTGGATGCCCTGCGGGGCCTGACGATGTTCTGGATCGTGGGGGGGGCGGAGTTGGTGCTGAACGCGGCCAGATGCGTGTTCCCCCAATGTCCGACGCTGATCAGCACGTTGGAGACCCACTTGGACCACCCCGAATGGGTGGGGTTCGTCGCCTGGGACTTCATCATGCCGCTGTTCCTGTTCCTGGTCGGGGCATCGCTGCCCTACGCAATGGCCAAGCGTGCGGCGCCAGGGCGGGCGTGCCCTCGGTTGCTCAGCGGATTGGATTGCACGTGCCGTCCGGCGCGGAATGGGCTGGGACCGACGTACTGGCGGATCGCCCGGCGGGTAGCCCTGCTGTGGGTCCTCGGCATCCTGCTGCAACAGATCAGGTACGAGCCGGCTGTGCCGGAGTTGTTCAGCAACACGCTCCAGGCGATTGCCGTGGGCTATGTGGTAGCTTCCTTGGCCTTGCTCCACCTGTCGCTGGCCGGTCAGTTGGGGCTGCTGGCGGCCTTGGTGCTGGGTTACGGTGGCATATTGATGCTCGCCCCGTTTCCGGGCCACCCCGGCGGGACGCTGGAGCTTAACGCCAATTTCCCCCTGTGGATCGACCGGCTCGTGCTGGACGTTTCCCGGCGGGACCGCGGCTTTACCTGGGTGGTCACCAGCCTGGGCTTTTCGGCCTCGGTGCTCCTGGGCGCGATGGCCGGGCAACTGCTGCGGACGCGGCTGCCGGCCGCCCGGAAGCTCCTTTTCCTGGCGGTGATCGGCCTGGCCTGTGCGGCGGCGGGATGGGTGTGGAGCTACTGGTTGCCGCTGAACCGCCACCTTTGGACGAGTTCGATGATCCTCTGGGCCGGCGGCCTGAGCTTTCTCGTGCTGGCGCTGTTCTATGCCGTGCTGGACGTGGCCGAGCTGCGGTGGTGGGCCTTTCCGTGCCTCGTGATTGGGGCCAACGCCTTGTTGGCCTACGCACTCGACTACATACTCTATCCGCTGAGCCGCCAGGTGATGTGGGACTGGTTCCCCGACTTGCCCAGCCCTCACGTCAAGTTCTATGCCGCGGTGTTCGAGGTGGGCATCCTGTGGATGATCTGCTGGACGCTCTACCGCCGGCGGATTTTCCTTCGGGCGTAGCCGGACTGGAGCAGGCCGCGACGGCTGGCCGATGGCAATTCTAAGCGGGCGGCGGGCGGGGTTCGCGGTATGCCACGGTTGGCTGGTGCTGATTGGCACGAAATGGGGGCTTCCCGCCGCGCCCGCCGCCAGCTTATACTAAAGGTTGGTGTGCGGTGCCCGCCGCGCGCCATGCCGGAGAGCAGTTGGTTTCAGGTCTTGCCGTGAGCCGCCCTTCCTTATTCCAGCGCGCCGAGCAAGTGGTTGCGACGCGGCGTCAATTCTTGCAAAGCGTGGCCGTCGGCTTGGGGGCTTCCGCCCTGTTGTGCGAGTCGGCCGCCGGCGGACAGGTGGTCCAACCGAAGAGCAGGCCGCGGCGGCGGCCGACGGCGTTGGTCTACGACGACGTCTCCCGCTGCCACGTCCCCAGCCGGCACAAGTACGAGTGTCCGCAGCGTTACGACGTGGTGTTGCAGGCGCTCAACAAGAGCAGTTATTTTCCGGCGTTGCGGCCCGTCCAATCCCGAGCGGCCACGGAGGACGAGATTCTCTTGTGCCACAGCGCCCGCTATGTGGCGGAGGTGCGGCGGGAGATTGAATCGGGGGCCAAAAAACTCAGCACCGGCGACACGTATCTCTGCCACGATTCCTTGAAGGCGGCCGACTATGCGGCCGGCGCGGCCTGCGTGGGCGTGGAGACCGTGCTGGCGGGCAAGGCCCGCAACGCCTTCTGCCTGATCCGCCCGCCGGGGCACCACGCCAGCGCGGAGCGGGGGATGGGCTACTGCATCTTCAACAACGCGGCCATCGCCGCCCGGCACGCCCAACGCAAACTGGGCGTCGGCAAGGTGCTGATCGTCGATTGGGACGTGCATCACGGCAACGGCACGCAGAGCATCTTCTACGATGACGGCACGGTGTTCTACTTCAGCACGCACCAGAGCCCTTGGTATCCGTGGACGGGCACGAAGGAAGAGACCGGCCGCGGCAAAGGGCTGGGGACGACGATCAACTGCCCGCTTAGCCGCGGCGCCGGCCGGAAGGAGTTCTTCGCGGCGTTCGAGCACCGCCTGGCCCCGGCGGCGGACCACTTCAAGCCGGAATTGGTGATCCTCTTCGGCCGGCTTCGATGCCCGGCACGGCGACCCGCTGGGCCGCTTGGAGTTGACCGACCGGGACTACGTTGATCTAACCGGCTTTCTGATGGAACTCGCCCAGCACCATGCCGGCGGCCGGCTGGTTTCGCTCCTGGAAGGGGGCTACAGCCTGACCGGACTGGCCAGCGCGGCAGTCGCCCACTGCGGGCGGCTGCAGCAAGCGTAGGACACGCTCGTTTAACCCGGAGCCAGCGGCGACGGCGGTTCCCGCAGCTACCGTCGCCGCTGGCTCCGGGTTAAACGAGCGTGTGGGACGGACGGATTAGGAAATCCGTCCTACGAGTCAGCCGGCGGCCGAGTCCACCCCGGCGCGGCGCATGCGGTGCCGGGCCCGGCTGAGGATCGGGCCGATGCTGTTTTCCGGCATGCCGACCACCTGGCTGATCTCGTGATAGCTTTTGCCTTCCAAATGGTACATGCGGACCACTTGGGCCTCAGTCCCCTCCAGCCCGCGCAGGAGCCGCTGCACTTCTTCCTGGTTCGCAAGCCGCTCCTCGATGGAAGGATGCGGATCGGGGACTCCCTGGGCGGCGTGTGCGGAGGCGCCTTCGCCCAGCCGCGCCACCGACATCCGCGCCAACAACTCCTTGACCACGATCCGCCGGGCGACGACCGTCAGGTACGTCGCCAGGCTGCTGCGGCCGCGAAAAGCCCGCAGCACCGCAAAATCGTTCTTGATCGTCCCCAAGAAAACCTCCGCGCAGAGGTCGTCCCGATCGGCGGCCGAAAGGCGGATGCTGCGGGCCCGCGCCGTATGGTTGACCACGTGGATCACCAGGCCCATGAACCGGTCGACGAAATCCTCCCACGCCCTCGGCTTCCGTTGCAGGCAGCGTTCCAGCAGGTTGCGGTCGATCTCGGAGAGCGCCACGCTGTCTTTCCTTGTGTGTCAGGAAAACGGGGCAAGAGGACGAAATTAGGCGACAAGCCCACTTGTCTATCGATTGTAATTGCCGTCCATCGAAGAAACAAGCCTGCTCAAACGGATTATCTATGGGCGGTAGTGCGGGTGGAACCGGCGTTGGGGCCGCAGAGACAACCCGTGGAAGACAACGATCGGCCGTGGGCATTGCGGACGATTTAAGTGCTTGTAAATAAACGACTTAATCCTTCGCCCCCACCTCCCAGTACACGCTATCCAGCCAAGTCCGCCAGCTTTCGTATTTCGGGTTGCTCAGTTTCATCAGCAGCAAGGGGTTGCGTTTCGGACGAACCGGATTTTGGACGAGTTTCATGCGGGCCTCATGGGGCGTGCGGCCCCCCTTTTTT
Source organism: uncultured Planctomycetaceae bacterium (assembly GCA_963754135.1). Lineage (GTDB taxonomy): Bacteria > Planctomycetota > Planctomycetia > Pirellulales > Thermoguttaceae > JAJFUI01. Next base: position 229,635 of record CAVWEY010000004.1, on the reverse strand, counting down.
ACGTTGCACGTCAGGCAGGCGCAGACCACGTTCTCCCAGGTGGTCTCACCGCCTCGGCTCCGGGGAACGACATGATCGAGGCTCAGCGAGTGCGTGGGAAAATGCCGGCCGCAGTATTGGCAGGTGTGGCCGTCGCGGGCCAGCACGTTCCGGCGGTTGAGGTGGAGCTTCTGCTTCGGCAGCCGGTCGAACCGCAACAGCCGGATCACCCGCGGGACTTGAATCTCGAAGTTGACCGCCCGGATCCAATCGTCGTCGGGCTGTTTCAGACCGGCCCGCAGTTCGCTCATTTCCCGCCAGGAGTCGAACGAGTAGGTGGCGAACTGGCCGTCTTCGAGATGAACCACTTCGGCCAACTCGCGGCAGAGCAGCCCAAACGCCCGCCGCACGTTCACCACGTGGACGGCCATGTAGAGCCGGTTCAGCACCAAGACGCTCGAGGAGAGCGCCGTGGCGGGGGGGGGATGGGGGGGGTGCCGGGCGACAACGGTCCCTCGCCGCGGGCTTTGCGCCCGGGCGGCGTGCGCATCGACCGTTTGAGAGCCTTTCACGTGCAACCCCCCCTAACTGTACTCGTCACGCTCCGCGTGACGGCGTTACCTCACGCGGAGCGTGAGGAGTACATTGCGACTCCCCCTATTGTAGCTGATTTCCCCGAGGCATGCCAGTCCACCGCCCCTTCCCTGCCGCGGCGAGAGAAATTTAGCGGGGTTGGCTTGTCGGCCCGCGGCTTTCGCATTAGGATGGTTGATGTCGGGTGTGGGGAGCCTTTGTTACGGACATCGGCCGATGGCCGGCCGGCAGCGGGGAGCCGAGACATGATCCGGTACTCATGCGACCTGTGCAAGCGGGAACTCGATTCGCAAGACGACCTCCGTTACGTCGTCAAGATGGAAATCTACGCCGCGTTTGATCCGGCCGCGGCCGACGCCGAGGGCGAAGACCGCGACCACCTCGAGGAGATCCAAGACATTCTCGAGGGTCTGGAGGACTCGGCCAGCGAAGAGATTGGCGACGACGTATACCAGCAATTGCGGTTCGATCTCTGCCCGGAGTGCCGCAAGAAGTTCGTGAAGAACCCGCTGGGCCGGAAGACGGTCAAGGCGTTTGGTTTCAGCAGCAATTGATGGGCAATCCCTCCTTGCGAGTCGGAACGGCGATGAGCGGCAAGATGCTTCGAGTGGCGGCGGCGTTGGCGGCGCTCTGGTTCACGTCGGCCGCCGCGGTGGCTGCCCGGCCCCCGCAGAACGGCAAGAAAATCTTCAACGACGCCAGCGGCGCCGTCCAGGATTATCATTCCAAAAACTTCCTGGTCCATACCGATCTGCCGAAAGACGAAGCGAAAGACCTGCTGAAACGGCTCGAAGCCATGCTCGTTCAGGTCTCCACTTACTGGGGGCGTCCCTCGCGGGGGGTCATCGAGTGCTGCGTCGTCAAGGATCTTAGTGCCTGGCCGCCGGAATTGCAGGCCAAAATGGATGCGGAGGGAATCGCCAAAATCCGCGAGGGGGCCGGCGTCTGCCTCGGCACCACCACCACGCTCGGAAAGCGTTTTTCGGGCAAGGCTCGCGTCTACGCCGTGGCCGAACACGACTACCACTACGGCAAGGGTAAGGACGTAAAGGATAAGGGCACGCCGCTGCACGAGGCCGTCCACGGCTACTGCGACCAGGCCTTCGGACGAACCGGTCCTCGCTGGTACGCCGAAGGCATGGCGGAGATGGGGCATTACTGGGAAAAGGGCGTGAAAGGGGTCAACACCCTGCCGCACGTCATCGCCTACCTCCGCCACTGCCCGCCGCGAAAACTGGAGAGCCTGATCGTCAACGACGAGAGTCGCGGCGGCAAGTGGGAAGACTATTGCTGGTGGTGGTTCCTCGTCTATTTCCTGGACAACAACGCCAATTATTACGCCCGCTTCCGCGATTTCGGCCGACGGGTGTTGGCAGCCCAGAAAATCACCTTCCAGGATGTCTTTGGCGCGGACATGAAGCAACTGGACTTCGAGTTCCGCTTCGCGATGAGCCACCTGGGGCAGGGCTTTCGCGTGGACCTGTGCAGTTGGAAGTGGAACAAGAAGTTCGTCAGTCACATCCCCGTCGGCCACCCCCTGTCGGCCGCCATCGACGCCGCCTATGGCTGGCAGCCCTCCAGCTTGACCGTGAAGGCCGGCACCACGTATGAGTACCGCGCAAAAGACACCTGGTCGGCGGGCAAGGACGCCAAGTCGGTCGACGCCGACGGCGCCGCCGACGGCCGTGGCCGCCTGGTCGGCGTCGTGATGAAGGACTACGACCTGGGCAAGGAGTTCGAGTTGGGCCAGTCCGGCTCGTTCACCGCCCCCGGCGACGGCGACCTCTATCTCCGCTGCCGCGTCCCCTGGACGCAGATCGGCGACAACTCGGGCAAGATCACCGTCTGGCTGAGGCGCAAGGCGGCCGAGCCGAAGTAGAAGCGGCATTTTGCCGCTTCAGGCCTTCTCAGCCGGCTGTTCCTGATTCTGCTCCGCCGGCTTGCCGAGGTTAGCCGGCAGGCCGAGGATCGCGCGGCAGAGGTCGAGCACGAGGCAGCAGAGCAAGAACAGCAGGCAAGCTGCCGCCGGCAAAGCCGCGGCGCCGACCAGGCCGGCACGGCCGAAGGTGGCAGCGGCCTTTGCCAGGTCCAGCCTCTCGCCGCCGGCCACGGCCAGAGAGCAGGCGACGCCCATCAGAAATGCACCGCACAGGACGCCGGCGCCAAAGGCCACGGGCACGATGCGGACGAAGGCCTTCAGCAGAAACATCAGCACGCCGACCGCCTCGTTGCCCGCGCGGGCCTCGCCGCCGACCGAGACGTTCAACGCCGCCGGGTTCAGCGCCACGGCCGCCAGGTAGCCGAAGACCAGGAACGCCACAATGCCTGCTCCCGCCCGGAACATGAAGTCCGGCGTCCCGATAGCCAAGACGATCGAGCCGAGCAGAAGGACAACACCGGCCGCCGCGCTTCCCACGGTGAGGCAGTCGGGGAAGACGGCCGACGAGAGGCTGCTGCTGGTGGCGCGGTTGAGTTGCTCCAGGGCGTCACAGAACCTGCCGGCGGCGTATTGCAGGGCCGCGAGCACCAATAACACCAGCACGCCCCACGCGAGGCCGCGGAACGAGCCGTCCTGGTACGCCAGGACCGCCGCGCAAATCACGGCCAATGCCATCGCCACCAGCAGGCCGTACGATCCGCAGGCCCGGAACACTCTGGCCGTGGCCTCGACGAAGTGGGCGTTGAAGTGCGGCCGGGCCGCGTCCAGCAGCGCGTCGAAGAGATGACGCGCCGCGCCGCGCCCCTGCCCTGCCGCCGTGGCGGGCGCCGCGGGCGGCTGGGGCACCGGTTCGCCGGTCTTCAGCCCGGACTCGCCCCCCTGCCCCGCCCCGGCCGCCGCCGGCTTCCCCTCTTCCTCGAACAGGCCGCGGACGTTCCGCGCCACCGACCACTCCGTCATGCCCTCGCGCCGAACGAGGTCCTCGGGGCGAAGCTCGCCGGCCGTGGCCAGCCGCTTGAGTTCGGCGGCGGGGACCGGGCCCATCTGCTTGTTTCCGCGGGCGTAGTACCATTCGAACCGAAGTCATAGGAGGCTCCTTTTCACCCGGTTCAAGTATAGGTCATTGTACCGTCCGACGAAGCCGGGTGCCATGCCCACGCTTGCGTGGGCATGGCACCCAACCTATTACCCAACCTATTGTCCTTCATGCCTGCTCCCTGGCCCAGCGGCCCGAGCAGAACCAGGCCAGCCGGCCCAGCAGGCGGAAGTAGATCATCCAGGCCAGGGTCGGCAGAACGCCCGTCGCCACCATCCCGATCGCCCCGCCGGCCAGCAGAGCGCGGCCGCCATCAGGGCGGCGGTGACCACGGCCGTGGCCAGCGCGATCAGGTAGAACGCCAGCCAGGCCCGCCAGGCGTACAGCACGCTCCGCCATACCGCCAGCGACACCGGGTCGGTGGGCGAGCGGGTCTCCAGCATCGACAGCAGGAAGATGGGGAACAACACCGGCACGGTGACCGCAATGCCCAGCGGCCGGGGGACTCCCAGCCAGCGCCAGAGCGACGTGCTGAGCAAGCCCGGCAGCGCCGAGAGCACCACGGCACTGAGCGTGTAGACGAGCTCGCCGGGCCCTTCCAGCCGCAGCAGGTTGGGCCAGCTCTCGATCGCGTCGGCCCCGTGCGACGTGTCGTGGAGGACCGTTAGTCCGCAGGCGGCGGCGGCGCACGCCCAGACCAGTGCGAAGACCCCGCCGAACGCGGCGGAGAGCATCAAGCCGTTCCAGAGCAGCACGCGGGTGGACGGGTCGAGTTGCTCGTCGTCGGTGTGGTAGCACCACAGCGCCAGCCGGATCCCGGCCACCAGCACGACGGCGCCGATCGAGAGCCTGAGCGACTCCGACAACGTGGCGAGGTAGAAGGGGAAGCGAAAGGTGCCGGCGAAGAACAGCCCCAGCGGCGGCATCCCGCCAGCCGCCTCCTGCGCCCAGTGGTCCTCTTCCGCCGGCGTGGCTTTCTTCTGGACGTCGCGGGCGTGGCGGCGGTCCTCTCCCTTGCCCTCCCCCCTGCCCTGCCCCGTCGCGGCGCGGCTTTCCACGCCGCGGGCCAGCACGAACTGGAAGCCGCACGACCAACAAGTGAGCGTCGACCCCAACGGCACGCGCCGATCTCCACCCGGCTGGCGCACCGCGGGCAGAAGGAGAACGTGTCGGGGATCATCGCCACCGGTTGTCCCACCGCGCACCTCGTAGGACGAGTTTTCCAACTCGTCCATTATTCGGGACGAGTGGGAAAACTCGTCCTACGGGCATAAGCTACACGATTGCGACCGAAAATCAATCAACTTCCGCCAGAAGCCCCTCGTTCTCCCCCTCTTCGTCGTCCGCTCCCGCGGCAAGCTCGTCGTCCGGGCCCTCGCCGGTTTCCGGCGTCGTTTCCTCCGGCTCGGCGAGGGCGGAGCGGTCGGCACAATACCAGGCCAGGCGGCCCAGCAAGCGGAAATAGATCACCCAGACGGCGGCGAGAATCAGCCCGCCGCCGGCCGTTTGCAGAAATGCTCCGGCGCGGCCCACCGCCCAGAATGCGGCGCCGGCCGCCGCCAGCAGCGCCGCGGTGGCCAGGTAGAACCCCGCCCAACCTCTCCCGGCGATCCGGAGCGTGTGCCAGACCGGCGCCGAGACCGTTCCCAGCGGCGAGTCGTTATCGAGCATCGACAGAAGCACGATGGGAAACAGGAAGAACACGACGAGCGAAGCCACCACGTCGCCGGGCAGCCCCAACCGCGCCAGCAACCAGCCCAACGCGGCCCCCGGCAACATGCTCGCGCACAAGGCAGTGAAAGGGTACACGAGGTCGGCGATCCAGTCGAAGATGGCCAGGCCGGGCCAGGTCTGAACCTCGTCGCAACCGTTGGCCGTGTCGCGGACCACCGCCAACGCACATGCCGACGCCAACGCGAACCACATCACCCCCAACATGACCGACACCACCAGGTAGATGGCGCACAGGATCAACACGTCCTCGCGGCATTCCCGCACGCTTGCCAGGACCACCGCCGCCCCGAGCGCCAAGCCCGCGGCATATAGCCGTGCGCCGCGGGAGTACGGAAAGCTGAACGTGCCCGACAGCAGCGGCCGGCGGGGCAAGACCGGCCGCTGGTAGACCGGCTCCGGCGGCGGGGTCAACCCGTCCGCCGCCGGCGCCGTCTCGCTGGCCGTGGCTTCGGCCCCGCCGGCCAGCCGATAGTCCTCGCCCGCCGCGTGATGAGCCTCCTCCACCAAGGCGTACTCGCCGGTTTCCCCGGCCGGACGAGGCACGGCCTGCGCCTCCGGCGACAGCGGGTAGTCCTCAACCGCCGCCTCCCCCGTCGGAAAAGGGACCTTGAACGCGGCTTGGCAGTGAGAGCAGCGGGTGCGCCGCCCCGCCAGCGCCGCTGGCACCGTGAGCCGGGCCAGGCACTGCGGGCATGAGAACCGTAGCAAATCCTGATTTACTGCCGCCATCAATCGAGCCTTGGGGAACTACCTTAGAATAGCCGACAGCGGTTGTTTTCGCTACTGCTGCTCGGGCCGTCAATACGGCTCCCCGCTCCCCTCGTAGGACGAGTTTTCCAACTCGTCCCGAGAAATCAATCCCGAAAGGGACGAGTTGGAAAAAGCGTCCTACTCCGCGCCCATCGCCGCCCGGTAGCGCCCCCACAACTCTTCGCTCAACTCGTCCGGCAGCGCGTCACAGAACCGCTCGACCAGGTTCTCCAGGGCGTGCCAGTCGAGGCCCTCGAAGCGGAACGTCAGCGCCGGCTCGGTCACGGAACTCCGCACCAGTGCCCAGCCGCCGGGCGTCTCGATCCGCACGCCGTCGATGGTCTGTTTCGGGAACCCGTTCCAAGCCGCGCGACCCGCTCGATCAGGCCGGCCTGCCCTTCGATGGCCACCGGCACGCGGAGATCGGGAGTCATGTACACCGGCGGACAGGCGCGGCGCAGCTCGGCGAGCGTCTGTCCGCTGCGGGCGAGATGGGCGATCAGCCGGCAGACCGTATAGAGGGCGTCGTCGCCGCCGGCCAGCGATTGGTGGAAGTAATGCCCGCTCACCTCCGCCCCGAAGCGGGCGCCGGAGTCCACCATGCGGCGGCGGATGAAGGCGTGGCCGCTCCGTTCCACCAGCGGCTCGGCGCCCAGCCGCCGGGCGGCCTCGACGATGCGATCGGAGAACTTCAAGTCGCAGACGAACCGCGCCCCCCGCAACTCCTCGCCCAGACATTCCAACAGCACGAAGACCGCCTCCTCAGGACTGAGCGCTACGCCTTCGTTATCCACGATCGCCAGCCGGTCGCCGTCGCCGTCGAAGGCGACGCCCAGATGGGCCCGCTCGCGGTACACCGCTTCGCACAGTTCGCCAAGCCGGTCGGGACGGGCGCAGTCGGGCGGGTGGCCGCCGAACTGGGGGTCCACCGCGTCGTGGATCGTCGAAAAAAGGCACTGGGGAAAAATGGCGTGCAGGTAGCGCCGCACCCGCCCTGCCCAACAGCCATACATCGGGTCCAGCACGACGTGCCGCTGGGCCGACAGCGATTCGACGAACGTCTCCTGCAAATGGGCCACGTAGTCGAACGAAACGTCCAACCTGCGGGCGCGGTACGGCGGCGGGTTTCTGATTTGGGATTTGGGATTTGGGATTTGGAAATTTCCTGCTCCAGGGCCGCCACGTCTTCCGGCGTCGGTGGCCGGTCGCCGAGCATCCACTTCAGCCCGTTCATGGCCGCCGCGTTGTGCGAGGCGGTGACGATCGCACAGCCGGCGGCGCCGAGCCGTTGCCGCGCATAGTAGATCATGGGGGTGGGTAATAGTCCCGGGTCGACCACGTCCAGCCCCGACCGGCACAGCCCATCGACCAGCGCCGCCAAAAACGGCGGCGTGGATTGGCGGACGTCGCCGCCGACGACGAACTTGGCCCCCTGGGGCAATTGCCGCCCCAGGGCTTGGCCCCAACCCTCGTATAGCGCGGCCGACAGCTCGCTGGCCGCATCTCCGCGGATGTCGCACGGCTTGTAAACGCTCATCGGCAGCCTCCCCGGTATTATACGCACCCCTGTGCGGCGGGAAAGCAAAACATTGCCATTTAGCGGTTTTTCGGGAGTGTGCCACTGCTTCGCAGAAGCAGTGCCATGGTGAACCCACGGCAAACACTGCTTCTGCGAAGCAGTGGCACACCCGCGAATCCCACCCCCCTGCTTACTTCTTCCGTAGCAGTTCCAGCGACCTCTCGCAGAACTCCTGCTCGGCCTTCAGTCCGTGCGCCTTGTAGAACCTGATAAGCTCTTGAAACCGCTTCGCCGGCTTGGCCCCGGTGGCGTAGCAGAGCTTGGCGAGGCAGTGCGGACAGAGTTCCAGCGGATGGCGGTCGGTCTCCGGCAGGTGGTTGCTGCCGCACATGTTACACTCGTACAGCGTGCAATGGGCCATCGAGAACATGTGGCCGGTCTCGTGCGTGGCCGTCTTCAGGGTCCGCAACAGGCATCGCCGGAAGGCGTCGTCATCGTCGTCCGGGTTGCCGTAGCGGTTGATCGACCACACGCCAACCCGATCACCCAGCGAGGCCTGGCCGAAGACGTAGTTCCAGCCCTCGCCGGGCCAGAGGTCGGCGGCCGTGAAGGCGATCATTGCCACGGCGTCCCGCGGCAGCCGCGGCTTGAGCACCTCGTCGAGCACGTAAGTGGTCAGGATTTGTTCCGAGCGATGGGTCCCCGGCTTTCGCCGCGCCGTCTGGGGGACCTGATCGAGCGAGAGCCGCTCGCGGACCTTGATCGGCAACTGGAAGTACACGCCCATCAGTTCGGCGGTCAGATCGACGATCTTCCGCTGCGTCGGGTCGAACTCACCCAAGGGTTGGACGTAGATTGTGCGCCGCCCCTTCTCCGCCCGGACCGGGTGGCTGTGAAGGTATTGACGGAAGGTCTGGCCAGGCTCGGTGTGCTTGTCCAGCCAATCGCCGGGCCGCGGCTTGCCCAGGGTGGTGTGCAACGGCAACAGCTTCACAAAATCCGGCGGCAACATCAGCTTGTCGTCCGGCTCGGCCGCCAGCGTAGTGCCCGGCCAGAGCCACCGCGCCGTCAACAGAACGAGCACGACGATCAGGGAGGACCGCAGATAGCCGCGCATGGTATTGTGGTGCGGCCGTCCCGGCTGCACTGTGCAGGCGGGATGCCTGCACCACAAGACGACCCGCTTACTTGCGTTCATCGGCAGTCTCCTTCTCTTCGGGCGTCAAGTCAATCACCGCCAGTTCCGGCCGGCAGAGGAATCGCATCGGCGGGGCGAAGCCGCGCTCCATGCCGATGCCGCGGGACACCAGCAGTTTCCGCCCGCCGCTGAGCCCGGTCAAGCCGGCCGCCCAGCGCCGCGGGATGGAGCAGTTGACCACCACCGGCCCGATCCCCGGCAGTCGCACCTGGCCGGCGTGGGTGTGGCCGGCCACCAGCAGGTCGGCCTCGATCTTGCCCAGGGCAAAGTTCGGCACGTGCCCCAACACCACGTGAAACCGCTCCGGCCGGACATTGGCGACCGCCAGCGACGGATCGAAAGATTCATCCAATCCCAGGCAGGTCAGTTCCAACTCCGGCAACTCGAACGACCGTTGGGCGGCGACCGCCGTAACGCCCGTGCCCGCAAAAATCTCCTCCCACCCGGCCGGATCGACGTTCCCTTGCACGGCGAATGCCGCCGACCGGGCCGAAACCTGCATCTCTCGCAACAATTCCCGGATCGCCCGCCGCGGCCCCTCTCGCTGCCGCCAGGGCACTTGGATGTAGTCGCCGGCGAAAAGGATCAAGTCCGGCTTCTCGTCCAACGCCCGTTCGAGGACCTCGCGCTCGTACTGGCCGACGCAACCGGCTTGCAGGTCGGCCAAGACGACGATCCGAACCGGGTGGCGGATCTTCGGGCTGGCGATCCGATAGTGCGAAACCTCCAGCCAATGCGGCTCGATCAGGAAGGCGTCTGCCGCCACCAAGAGAATTGCCGCCGCGGCCGACGCCGCCCCGGCGGCCAGCCGCGGCCGGCTCCGCCGCCAGAGGACCGCCGTTGCCCCCAGCAGCAGCGTGCCGTGCAGAAACAGCCCGTAGGCCCAGAGCCGCGCGATCCCGAAAGGATCCTCGAACCGCAGGGCCAGGACCCCGCCCAGCACCACCGCGACGCCGCCGGCGCCGGCCATCGTTCCGCACCATGCCCCCAAGCCCGTCCGCCGGCTTACGAGCCAGATCGCGGCGCAATCGACAGCGAGCATCACAAGGTTGTACGGCAGAGTCACGGGGGCAATTGTAGCTGCGGAAAGGGGGAGGGCGGAAGGGGGAAGGATGAAGAGGGCATGACGAAGCTCGAATAACGAATGACGAAAGAATGACCAAATCCGAAGTCCAAAATCCGAATTCGAGCTTCGTCATTCCCCCCCGCCCCCTTGCGAGAACCGCGCCGGCCGCCGACAATGGTCCCCTGCCCTGTCCTCCCCTGTGCGGCAATGTAGCCGGCACACGCCGTGTGCCGTCCGCCCGGCAGGCCGAAATGCAACTGTCGGCACACGGCGTGTGCCGGCTACGTGGAGGAATCGTGCATGGCTGGAATCCCCGTACTGACGGCCGAAGGCGACTGCATCGCGCGGGCGTGGGAAAACGCCCTGGTGCTGCTGCACCGCGCCGGCTGCGACATCAAGACCCAATACGACAAGCCCGACGACCCGCCCAGCAAGGACGCCACGATGATCGTCACGGTCCACCAGCCTTTGGCCGAGCCGATGATTCACCGCGATTTTCCCGGCGGCTTCGAGGAACTTGAGGAGTACGTGATGGAGGTCTGCGAGGGGATCAAGGACCATTGCGTCCGCGACCCCAACGACCCCAACGACACCCGCTGGGAATACACCTACCATCAGCGGCTGTTCGGCTACGAGGTGCCGACCTTGGCCCCTACCGACCAGATCGAACACGTCTGCCGGCAGTTGGCCGACACGCCCTATACCCGCCGCGCCCAGGCGGTCACGTGGAAGGTCTGGGAGGACAACTCCTGCTACGACCCGGCCTGTTTGCAGAGCGTCTGGTGCCGGATTATCCGCGAAGGGGTGCGGCGGCTGTTGAACATGAACGTCCGCTTCCGCTCGAACGACGCCTACAAGGCGGCGTTTATGAACATGTTCGCCCTGACCGGCTTGCAGGCGCGGATGGCCGCGCGGATCGCCGAGCTGTCGGGCGAGCCGGTCGAGCTGGGCCGCTATTGCCACATGGCCGACAGCTTTCACATTTACGGGTCGAATCTGCGGGAGTTCGAGGCCCGCTTCCTCGGCGCGATCCGGAAGCGGACGTTCGAGGAGCGCACCATGCGGTACGAGGACGTCCGCGAGATGATGGAATCCGCCCGCCCGGCGATTTTGGAAAAGGCCCGGCGGATGGGACGCGCATAGCGCCGCAACCGGTGTCCTGGGCCAAGGACTCTTGTTTACCGGGACGTCACTTCAAGTCGACGTGCTTGACGTGGACCAGCCTGTGGCCCAGCATATCCACGGCCGCCCCGGCCTGTTCTAGCGCGATGTAGCCCACCAGCGGCTCGTACTCGCCCTCTTCATTGGGCTGCATGTCCAGGAACAGCACCTCCGCGATCAGCGGCCGGAATTCCCCAATGCGGGCCCGCAACGGGCCGCAAAGAAACCCCTTCCTGAGCGATTGATCGCCCATCTCCACCTCAATCTCGGCAAGTTGCTCGACTTCGCCGAGGTCTTTCCGCCAGACGCTTGGCAGCGTAATGTACGCGGCCCCGGTATCGACCAGTGCGCTCAGCGAGAGCGTTTTGCTCGGGTCCGATAGGTTCGACAACTTCACCTGAGTTACGATTCGTCCCACGGCGGCCTCCGCAACCTCTTCTATTTGATCTTCTTGTCCCCGCGGCTGTTTGTCAAGTCCCCGGAAAGCTAGCATGGTGGGACGCGCTTTTTACCCGCCACGTACATGCGGCCCCTTTTCACCCCGATTGGATCACCGCCGGGCGCCGGACTGGCTCTTGATGGCGTTCCACACGTCGGAGGGCGTGTCGTATTCCTCGCGAATGTCGGGATTCAACTCGCGAAGTCTTGCAAAGAGCTTGACGCGATTGAGGCTGGAGTTCTGCGTGATTAAGTGCCTCTCGCCGTCTTTGGAAACAACGTAAAAGCGCGATGTCGAGTGTTCGCCACGGCCGCTCTTGACCTGAGTGATCGAGACAATATTGGCGACGAGCACGGTGAACGTCGCCCCAACGGATTTCGCGGGCGACTTGACGCAGAGAACGCCGTCGCGCACGGCAAATATCCATTGCCCTCCCTTGACGATCAAGATCATCGCGTACGCCACGAAAGCAAGGTATACGAGAGCCATGACAACCAACATGGCAATTCGGAATCCCCCGTCAAACGGCATGCCGAATCGCGTGTGGAAGAAGTACAGAATGCCGCTAAATACGGCCATGAAGAGATGGATGGCGATCAATGTTCTCACGCCTTGTCGGCGGGCGTCGGTCGCGTGATAAAAATCGTAAGGTTGTTCGTCCGTCATGTTTGTCCGTCTTTCGTTTTCTTGGCCGGCACACGGTTTGTGCCTGGTATGTTATCGCAGAAAAAGTCGGATCGCAACCGGTGGTTGCAACCAGATCTGAACAGGAGAAAACAGAGGCAACAGAGATGGCTGTTCTCCGTTTCCTCTGTTTCCTCGTGTTTTCTCTCCGCCGAAACGTCTATTTCGCCTTCGACCGTAGTTTGATCGTCCGGCCCGCCACCATGAACACCCCGCGGCCGAGATGATGGATCGTCCGCGGACGCTTCTTCGCCGGGTCGATCCAGGCCTTGACCACTTCCAGGATGAAGAAGCAATACTTGTTGGCCAGCCTGGCGTCGATCACCTTGCACTCGAGATTGGCATAGCATTCGGCCACCAGCGGGGCGTCGATCCGCGAGGCGGGCATCGGCGTGAGCCCGAAGGCCGCGAACTTGTCCACCTTCCGCCCCGAACAGTTCCCGCAGGCGACCACCTTCTCCGCAATCTCGACCGTCGGGATGTTGATCGCGCACTCCTTGGTGGCTTTCAGGATGCCGTAGGTGTAATTCCGGTTGCTGATGACGCAGCCGAACACGGGCGGCTCGAAGTCGAGCATCGTCTGCCACGACATGGGCATGACGTTCGCCCGTCCCTTTCGGGCGGTCGAGATCAGCACCACCGGCCCCGGCTCCAACAGGCCGTAAACCTTGGATAAAGGGTAGGATCGTTTCATCGTTCGGCTCCCGTCGTTAGTGGCCCCGGACGTCCCGTTATTGTTCTCCGTTACCATATCGCAGTCAAGTCCGCCGGGGCGATGCGGTTGCCCTGACCGGCCGTTTTGTGTATAAACGGTTGAAAACTGCGACGCCTGACCTCTGAACCCTGACCTCTGAACCCTTTGCCATGTCCACGGACTCCGCCCCCAACGAACTGCCCAAACAATACGACCATGCCGCCGCCCAGCGGCGATGGTATCCGTTCTGGGAAGGGCGCGGATACTTCCATAGCGAGCCGAACCCGGCCCGGCAGCCGTTCACAATCATGATCCCGCTGCCGAACGTGACCGGGGCCTTGCACCTGGGCCACGCGCTGAACAACACCCTCCAGGACATCATCATCCGCCAGAAGCGGATGCAGGGATTCGAGGCCCTCTGGATGCCGGGCACCGACCACGCCGGCATCGCCACCCAGGCGGTGGTCGAGCGGCGGCTGTTGCAGGAGGAAGGGCTGAGCCGGCACCAGCTCGGCCGCCAAGGACTCGTGGACCGCATCTGGCAGTGGAAGGACGCCTACCAGGCCCGGATCATCGGCCAACTGAAGCAGATGGGCTGTAGCTGCGACTGGCAGCGGACCCGCTTCACGCTCGACGAGGTCTGCGGCCGGGCGGTTCGCGAGACGTTTCTTCACGCTCTTTAAGGAGGGCAAAATCTATCGCGGCAAGCGGCTCGTGAATTGGGACACGTTTCTGCAAACGGCCGTCAGCGACGACGAGGTGTTTCACGAGCCGGTGCAAGGGCACTTCTGGCACTTTTCCTATCCCGTGGTCGATCCGAAGCCGGGCGAGCCGACGCACGTTGTGATCGCCACCACGCGGCCGGAAACGATGCTCGGCGATACGGCCGTGGCGGTACATCCCAATCCGGCCGCGGCGCTTAAGAAGGCTGAAGACGAGTTGCGCGAGCGGCTGGCCGATGCCCCGGCCAAGGAGAAACCGGACCTTCAGACGCAACTCGACGAAGTTGAGCGGCGGCGGCGGGAGATGTTGCCGCGATTGGAAACGCTCCGCGACATGGCCCGCCGCGGCGTCATGCTGACACTCCCATTGGCGAACCGGCCGATTCCGCTCATCGCGGACGAGTGGGCGAAACCGGAGCTAGGTTCCGGGTGCGTCAAGATCACGCCGGCGCACGATGAGAACGATTACGCCGTCTGGCAACGTCACCTGGAGATCGGTGCATGGAACATAATGGAACCGGACGGCACGCTGAATGCCACGGTTCCGGAGAAGTACCGCGGACTGAAGATGGCCACCACGGCACGTGACGCGGTTGTATCCGACATGGAACGGGAGGGCTTGCATAATCCGGAAACAGACTGCGAGGACCGGATTATCGACCTTGCCCACTCAGATCGCTCGAAAACGCCCATCGAGCCGTACCTGGCCGACCAGTGGTTCGTCAAGATGGACGAGTTGGCCCAATCGGCGATAGATGCCGTGAAGGACGGTCGCGTGAAGATCATTCCCGAGCGCTACGCCAAGGGCTACATCGACTGGCTCAGCGAGAAACGCGACTGGCCCATCGGCCGGCAGCTCTGGTGGGGACACAGGATACCGGTGTGGACGCTAACGACCAATCCCGTGACGGACGAGGAGGAAATTGATAGGCTCTCAAGGGAGGAAGACGAGGTTGGCAAGTTGTTGGAGGAAGGCAAGAAAACGGGGCGAGTCTGCACTCAGCTTGACAGAGGCAAGTGGGGTCTTTTCATTTGTGTGCGCGACGAGGATGACGAAATAGCGAAGGTGCTTGACAAAGGTGCTTTATTCAAGAGGGAGGAAGATGTTCTCGACACTTGGTTCAGCTCCGCCCTCTGGCCCCATTCGACGCTCGGCTGGCCGGAGCAGACCGAGGAACTGAAATACTACTATCCCACGAGCGTGCTGATAACCAACCGCGACATTCTCACGCTCTGGGTCGCTCGGATGGTCTTGATGGGCCTGCACAACGTCGGCGAGGTCCCCTTCCACGAGGTCTACATCCATCCGAAAATCCTGGACGGCTACGGCGAGGGGATGTCGAAATCGAAGGGGAACGGGGTCGATCCGATTGACGTGATCGAGAAGTTCGGGGCCGACGCCCTGCGGTTCGGCCTGGCCTATCTGACCACCGAGACGCAAGACATCCGCCTGCCGGTCGAGTTCGAGTGCCCCAGTTGCCAGAAGTTGATCGAGCAGACCCGCGAGAACCGCATGTTGCCGCGGATCAAGTGCAAGCACTGCGGCCAGCCGTTTTCGACCCAATGGGCGGAGAAGCCCGAGGACAAGGCCCTGCCCCGCGGGGCAATGGTCAACGACCGCTTCGAGTTGGCCCGCAACTTCTGCAACAAACTCTGGAACGCCTCGCGGTTCGCGCTTATGAACCTGGAAGGGTTTGATCCGGGCCGCGTAAGCGACGACGAACTGATGGTCGAGGACTCGTGGATCCTCAGCCGGCTGGCCACCGTGACCCAGCAAGTGACCGATGCGTTGGCCGAGTACCGCTACGCCGACGCCGCCGGGACGCTCAACAGGTTCGCCTGGGACGAGTTTTGCAGCTTCTACGTGGAGATGGTCAAAGGCCGGTTGCAGGACGAGTCGAGCCGGGCGGTCGCCCAGCGGCTCCTAGCTCACGTGCTCGACACGCTCTTGCGGCTCTTGCACCCGATGATCCCTTTCCTGACCGAGGAGGTTTGGCAGCGGCTGGCTGCGGTCGTGCCCGAGCGGGGGATCGACGCGGTAGAACAGGCGGCCGAGAGCGTAATGATTGCCCCGTGGCCGGAGTGCGATCCCCAGCGGCAGGACGCGGAGATCGAGGCCCAATTCGCCCGGTTTCAGGAAGTGTTGCGGGCGGTGCGCGACATCCGCGCCCGGCAGGGCGTGACGCCGAAAACTCCGCTACGGTTCTCCGTCCGCTGCGACGCGGCCGTGGCCGAGCTGTTGCGCCCGATGACGGCCTACTTCTCCTCGATGGCCAACGCCGAAGCGACCGCCTTCGGGCCGGACACAACCGCCCCGGCCTTGAGCGCCCACGTGCCGCTTGCGGGCATGGAGGTCTACATCGATCTGGCCGGGCTGATCGACCTGGAGGCCGAGCGGGCACGGAAGCGGCAGGAGGTCGAAAAGCTCAAGGGCTTCGTCGCGGCGAAGGAGAAGAAGCTCGCCCAGAAGAACTTCGTCGATCGCGCCCCGGCCGAGGTGGTGCAGAAGGAGCGCGACAGCCTGGCGGACCTCCAATCGCAACTGGCGGCGGCCAAGGAAGTCTTGGAGCGGCTGGCGGCGGTGAAATGACCCCCTGCAATCGGCGGCAGGTACGAGGCGGCACACTCATGCGGCAGGCAGCGCTACTGCCGGTCGGCGGAACGCACGGTGACCGTCGCTTTGGACGAGCCGTAGAAGATGTCGACATCCGGCAGCGCCCCCAGCAGCTCCGCCAAACCCTTGGAAGTCACTTGAGTGTTGCGCAAGCCAAGCGACGTGAGGCCTTGAAGTCCTTTCAGGTGAGTCACCCCGGCGTCGGTGATCGA
Organism: uncultured Planctomycetaceae bacterium; assembly: GCA_963754135.1. Lineage (GTDB taxonomy): Bacteria > Planctomycetota > Planctomycetia > Pirellulales > Thermoguttaceae > JAJFUI01. The sequence goes on along the minus strand of CAVWEY010000004.1, from coordinate 213,294 downwards.
CGGGCCGGATAGCCAGAGCGAATCAAGCCGTTTGAGAGGCTTTAAATGTGCCAAGCCGGCATCAGTGATCGGAGTCTCGGAAAGGTTCAGGTAGGATAGGTCCTCAAGCGGCTCCAAGCTCACCAGATCGGCGTCGGTGGGCTTCTTTGTGCAATTCGAGAAGTCCAGAGACGTCACCACGTCGTCGAGGACCTGGGCGGAAGGATGGAACGTTGCCAGCTTTGCGAAGGCTTCGCGTTGCGGCTGAAGCCGGCGGTAGTGCATGCCGTAGCAGCTTGCGATGCAACTGACCACCACGACGAACAGCATCAGGGATTGGAGATCGAACTGAAACCGCCAACGGTAGCGTTTCCGCGGCGCCGTTGTGGCCGCGGGCGACTCGCCTGTCCGCTCCGGCCCGGCCAGCAACGCGCCGTCGCTGTCGTAGACCGGAGCAAACCGCGCCAACGCGGCCGTAGCGACGTCTTTCCGCCCCCGTGCAATGTTCCGCTCCACCATGGTGAACCGGGAACGCAAACGGGGTTTGGGCATTCTGAGCCGCAGGGGGACGCCGAGAATGGTCCAAACCGCGATCCATCGACATTCGGTAATGTCGGTCCACGGCACGAACCTGAGCCATCCCATGATCCAGAGAATGCCGCGATCCCTTATCTCGAAGGCAACGTCGCACCGGTTCGAAGGAACCGCACAAAACAGGAGCACGGCGGTCCACGCCGCAGCCATCAAGGAGAGAGCGAAGGAGTTTCCGGTGATGACAAAATGTGGGTTGAACGGGCCAAGCCGCCGCATCGCCGACCAAGACACCCAAGCGATTGCGGCAGGCTGGCCGAGCAGGAAAACCGGAAGGGTGATTCGCATCACGCGAAGGGTCAACACGATTCGCCGGGCCGGCTCGACTTGTAGCAACAGCAGCCCGGCCTCCTCGCAGGCCCGTGCCCGCCGGCTCCGCGACCAGCGGAACACCATCAGCCAGCAGAAGAACCCGGCCAGCAGTGCGCGAGGAGTTGCATTGCTACCCGTCCAATGTAGCAGGCACACGCCGTGTGCCGTTGGCCGGCCATACGTGACGCGACAGTCTCGGAAACGGCACACGGCGTGTGCCTGCTACATCAGTTCATTCCTCACGCGGAGCGTGAGGAGTACATTCTATTCGTGCCGGGCCCGGAACCGGGCGGCGTCGGTGCGCTCGCGGCGGATCAAGTCGCATCCCGCCTGACAATCGGAATAGTGCGTTTCACGCACCCTACGATTATGGCTCGCATGGGAGTATCCTCCCAATTTCCCCACACGCCACGCATTGTATCGCTACGAGGCAGGGTGCGTCAAGGAGTGTAGATTGCCTGAAGGCGTGGTTTGTGCTGGCATGAAAATCGGCGATTTGATGGGCCAGGCGAACGCCTAATGCTCTACCGGCCGCTCAACTCGTGAACCGCCTCGACCAGGGCGACGGCGTTTTCCGGCGGGGTTTGCGGCAGGACGCCGTGGCCGAGATTGAAGATGTGGCCGGGGCGACCGACGGCTTGGCGGAGGATTTCCTTCGCCCGGCGGCGGATTTCCAGCGGCTCGGACAGCAGCACCACCGGATCGAGATTGCCTTGAATGGCCTTTTCGTGGCCGATCGCCCGCCAGGCGTCGTCCAGGCGGACCCGCCAATCGACGCCCACGACGGCCGGACGCTTCTTCTTCCCAAACGCCTCGCCCAAGAGCGGCAGCAGGGCCGGGTTGCCCGTGGCGAAGTGGATCACCGGCGCGTCGGCCCGCAGCGATTCGATCACCGAGCGGCTGTGCGGCAGGCAGTAGCAGTGGTAGTCGTCCGGCCCCAGACAGCCGGCCCAACTGTCGAAAAGCTGCACCAACTGCACGCCGGCGTCGAGCTGGGCGTTCAGGTAGAGCGTGACCGCGCGGGCCAACCGGCCCAGCAGGGCGTCCCAGGCCCCGGTGTCGGTGTACATCAGCGTCTTCGTGCGGCGGTAGTCGCGGCTCGTGCCGCCTTCGATCAAATAAGCGGCCAGCGTGAACGGGGTGCCGGCAAAACCGATGAGCGGCAGCCGGGGGCTCAGGCCCGCCCGGGTCTTGCGAACCGCCTCCATGACGAACTTGAGCGGCTCGATGGAATCGAGTTCCAGCAACCGGTCAACGTCGGCCGCGGTGCGGATGGGATTGTTGAGCACCGGCCCTTCGCCGGCCGAGAACTCCAGCCCGACGCCCATCGGCTCGAGAATCAAAAGGAGATCGGAGAACAGTATGGCCGCATCGACCCCCAGCCGCTCGACGGTCGAGATGGCCGTTTCGGCGCAGAGGTCGGGGTTCTTGCACAGTTCCAGGAACGAGGTCGATTTCCGCAGCCGGCGATACTCGGGCAGGTATCGCCCGGCCTGGCGCATGAGCCAGACGGGCGTGTGCGGGGCCGGCTCCCCTCGGGCGGCCTTCAGCAGCGGGCTATCGAACCAGGCGGGAGTGGGCATGTTCGTAGTTCCGGCTTCAGCCGGTTGTCCACAGCGGTTTGCAGGAACGTCAGGACCGGCTGAAGCCGGAACTACGAACCATGTAGGATTTCGGATGTAGGATTGAAGGAAGGCCCCGCCACGTGTGCGCCTCTTCTCGCCTCAATCCTACATCCTACGTCCTATATGCTCAATCCCTGCTTGGGTGCGGCGCCGCCGGCTTCTCCATCGGCCAGCGACAGATCGCTGAAGACGAACCCGCCGCGCTGGACTGTCTCACCGACGACGACCGGGATCGTGCGGCGGAACATCGGGCCCGCGGTGACGCAGGTGTGAAACTCCCCGCGCTCTGCGCAGGGGTCAATTTCCGGAGAAAGCTCGGCCAGAAAGTCGGCGTCAAACCGCCGCCCCGCCAAGTGTGCGGGCACTCGCTTGGGGTCGAGACAAGTCACGTAGGCCACCAGGCCAGCGGCGATCATTTCCCGGGCCAACCGGCCGGTGGGCCGCCGCCACAAGGGAAACAGCGGTTGGATGCCCGTCCCCCCAAGCTGGCTCTCCCGATACGCCCGGACCTCCTCCAGAAACAGATCGCCGAAGACCACGTGGGTCACGCCCTGCTGTTTCGCCTGCGCGATCGCCTGGAGCATGGCTGCCTGGTAGACCTCGTTGGGGCAAGGGGCGGGGATCGGGACCTGATACAGCGGCAACTCAGCCGCCTCGGCCTGGGCGCACAGAATCTCCTCCCGCACTCCGTGCATCGACACCCGTGCGTAGGCCGCGGTCACCGTGGTCAGGAGTCCTACGACCTCGATCTCCCCTTGCCTGCGGACCGTGTGCAGGGCCCAGGCACTGTCTTTACCGCTGCTCCAACAGACCCACGCGCGAGGTTTTGTCATTTTGAGCATCCTCGGGCTGCGGATGGCCGCCGCCAGCGCCAGGCCAACCCGGCCATGCCCAGCCCGATGGCCGCCAGGCAGAGCGTTCCCGGCTCGGGAGCGGTCGTCAGGTTGTCTATGGCGAAGTAGGCGGGCGTGTTCATGCCATAGTCATAGCCGTTGTCAATGAAATGGTCCGAGGAATCCAGGCTGAACTCCAACTCGCTGACGTTGGTGCCCAGCCCGGTGAGATCCACCCAGGTCCAATCCTTGATGAGATAGTCTTGTGCGTTGTCCATAAAGCGGTAGTCGGCAAGATAGAAGTCCTTGGTCCCGGTGATTCCGCCGCCGGCATCCATGCCGGTGATGGTCAACTTGAACCAATCGGGATCGTTGCCGCTTGGCCCGCCGAACTTTTTGGCGAAGCTGTCGCCGTTGAGCATCGACAGATAGGCGTACGTGGTGTTGGTGAAGTATGCCCCTTGGACCGTGGTGGGGTGTGAGAAGGAGACGGTCGGAGAGCCGCAGAGCGCCACGCCGTAGTTGGACGACCCGTTCCAACCGCAGCCAGTGATAGCGCTGGACTCGTTGCCAGGGCCGGGCGTGGAGACGTTGGTCGTGTTGGAGTAGGCCCAGCCGCTCCAGATCGGGGATGAATAGAGAGCGGAATACGTAGCATTGTAAGTGTTGTTGAAGAAAATGCCGCCGCTTACGAAGCCGCCCTGATACAAATCCATTGTGCCAAAGGGTGGATTCCAGGGGTCGGGGACCACCTCCTGAGTTCCGCTCAGGTCGGAGCCGTTCCAGTACGAATTGGCGGGAAGAGTAAGATCGTCGAAGGTGGCGATCTTGGCCCTGCCCGTGGCCGCGGACAAACCCGCTCCGGCCGCCAACAAGGCCGCCGTCGCCCGCAGAAACCGTGTGCCATATCTCATCAATGCTGCCTCCTCTGGAAGAAAGGGACCCGGGAAATGGAAATGAAATCAAGGGATCGTTTTGCCGCGTGCCCTGACGCGGCAGGCGGCTAAAAGTCACTTACTGCTTCACCTCCGGCGCGGGTGCAAATGGCGGCCAGCACGCGGATGTCCATCGTCTCGGTGAGAAACCTTGCCGAGCCGTCACAAAATGCCCCGTTGGCCCCGCCGGGATGTTGGCTCTTAATGTCGTTTTCAATGGGGGGGGCGGTGTTGATGGCGTAGGCCACGTCAAAAACGTTGAGCGCGTTGACCCATTGCATGTTGCTGGTGTCGCAGTCTTCCGACACGGCCATCGTATTGGAAGTTCCGTCGTTGATTTCCGCGATGCGGATGGCGCGGTCGTAGAGCATCACGCCCTTGGGCGGATTGTTGGGACTGATGATCCGCTCGCCGTAGATGCCGCCGTAGTCGCTGGCCCCCAGTCCACCCGAGAGCATCGTGGCCGCCCGCGGAGAACTGGGACACACGAAAACCGCCAGGGGCGTTTCGGCCGCCGTCACGTTCGCGCCAACGTAGTACGGCTGGCTGAAATCGAAAGAATCGTAGAGGGCCTGCTGCTCGACATAGGGCAGCAAAAAAGCGCACCAGGCATATTGCCTGCCGCCCGGCTTCTGGGAGATCAACTCGATTCCACCGGGCGGAAAACATTGGTTGGCCGCGTGATAGAGCTGTAAGCCGATGCCGATCTGGTGCAGGTTGTTCAAGCACGAGGCGCGGCGGGCGGCCTCGCGGGCGGCCTGCACCGCCGGCAGCAACAGGGCGATCAAGATGCCGATAATCGTGATGACCACCAGCAACTCGATGAGCGTGAAGCCCGCCGGTGTGCCACTGCTTGCTCGCAAGCAGTGCATGGGCTGCGGCGTTCTCGGTTTCCGCGACATGGCCCATGCCGTACAACCGGCCCCGTGTGCCACTGCTTGCAAGCAGTGCATGGAGCGCCGCCGCGATTTCCACTGCTTGTAAGCAAGCAGTGGCACACGGCGGCGCGAGCACCGGGATCGGTCGGAGACGGTTCCTGCGAAACGGCTACTCAAGCGGCCACTGTCCCGCGCAACGGGCCGCAGTCAGGCGTTGGTAGGTCTTCTGGCTCCCGAGTTTGGGCCAGCCCGGCCTTCTCGCCGCAACTTGCGCCACGGCAATGGCCAAACAGATCGGGCCGCCCTTGAGTCACTCGGTTACAGCGGCGGGGCCGCCCCGGACTTACACCGGAGTTCCCTGTTCGCCGGCCCTTCCCACAGGAAAGGCCGGCCACCAACGCACGTCGTAACGCCCCTGAATCTAGCAGAACCCGCCGGACTGTCAAGAGAGGCGGAGAAGGAACCGAGCCCGGAAAACCGCAAGTCGCCTTCGAGCATGGGTTTACGGCCATCATGCCGCCCGCACGAAAACTGGCGCCTATCGGGCGTTCCGGGGCCGTCTTGCCACCGAGGAGAGGGTTTTCTATACTGCGGGCTGGCCGAATACAGGGACGCGGCTCCGGCGGATGTCTTCTATCCATCGTCAGTCGGCAGCGACCGGACGTCCGATTGTGGCGTAGGAGTCGGGATTGATGGCTACGGGACGGCTATCCGGCGACTTCTATACGCAAGTGTTGGACTGCGCCGGGTTCTACCGTGATGGCCGGCCTCTGGCCGACTGCGTTTGGTCCGCCGATGCCCTGCAGGAGGCTGCTCACTCCAACAAGACCGGCTCATTTGAGCGGATTGATAGGGCTTTCAAGTACCATGCACTCCTGCGACCGGAAGGCGACAAGGGAAAGATCGGCGTCTCCGACATCTTTGAGCTTTCGCAGTCGCCCTGCATTTACTTCAAGCGATGGGACGCGGAGCCAACCGCCGCTGAATTGACGCGCCAACTGCTCGATTGGCAGCGCACCGTGTGGAATGACGGACGCGCTCCAATGCTATGGGTGGTCACGCAGACGGAAGTTCGGATTCTCAACGCCTACGTTCGTCCTCAACGGCGCCAAGGCGCGGCGGCGCTGAAACGAGTAGAGATAGGGCGGTTCAAGAACATTGCCGAGGGCCTGGACCAGTTGCGGCAGTTCGTCTCCCGCGAACAAATCGAGTCCGGCCGGTTCTGGAAAAGCGACGAAGCGAGATCCATCAAGCGACAGAACCGGGTCGACAAACAGTTGATCAGGGACCTCGGTTCCGCGGCCAAGCAACTCCAGGCAAAGGACCTGGATTTGGCGGAGGCCCATCGCTTGTTGTTGCGGAGTATCTTCGCCAAGTACCTGGAGGTGCGCGGATGGTTGTCGGGTAGGTTCCTGCAAAAGACCTTCGGCATCAAGCAGTTCAACGATGCGCTGGCCGACGCCAGTACCACCCAGCGAGTGTTCGATTGGCTGGCGGAGACATTCAATGGGGACGTATTCCCTCACCATCCGGAAGCCAAGAAGTATTCCAAGGGCCAACTCGGGGAGTTGCAGCTGCTGCTCGACGGTGGCGACCCGAAGACGGGGCAGCGTTATCTGTGGCCGTATGAGTTTGGCACAATTCCGGTCGAACTGCTCAGCTCGATTTACGAATCTTTTTCTCATGCCCTGGATCAGCACGCCGCTGAAGCCCGCAGCGTTCACTACACGCCGATCAACCTGGTCGAGTTGACCCTCAATGAAGCGTTCGACGACGAACTATTCGGCACCACATTGCCCAGCGATGCCAAGGTGGCGGATTTGGCGTGTGGTTCAGGGGTGTTCTTGGTGCAATCGCTTCGCCGATTGGTCGCACGACGGGTCGCAGCAGGCGAAACACTGACCCGCGACCTGATCCGCAACACGTTGTATGATCAGATATTTGGCGTTGACGTTCTCGGCGGCGCGGTGCATATCGCCGCGATCAGTCTCTATTTGGCGGCGTTGGAACTCGACCCTAACCCCGGATCGGGAAACAAGATCAAGTTCCAGCCGCTGATTTATCCGACGGATGAGGAGAAGCGGCGAAAACGGCGGCATTTCAACCTGTTTGAGGCCGATGCTTTCGACACGAAAGCGGATTTCAACCGGCAAGGCCCATTCACCAACAAGCAACTGTCCGTCGTGGTCGGCAACCCCCCGTGGACGCGCCCGGCCGGTGTGCGCTCGGAAAGATTGGGTGGGGAAGCCGCCGAGACGCCCTTGCACATTCACTATTGCCAGGAAAATAGTATCCGACTGCCTAACCAAGACCCGCCGGACCAAGCGTTCTTCTGGCGGGCGGCAGATTTCGCGGCGGACGACGCCCGATTCGGGATGATTCTGAGCGGGCGTAGGTTCTTCAGCCATGACGAAGACTCGGTGGCTGCAAAACGCGACTTCTTGCTGAGGTTCGCACCCTTGATGATGATGAATCTTGGAGAACTGCATCGTGAGGGCATTTTCCCCACAGCGGTGCACCCGGCAATGATCGTCGTGGCGCGTAATCGGCGTGCCCAGCGAGGCGTGGACTGCACGTATGCCACGGTCGAGCGGTCGCGGACGTTTCGAGGGCACGGCGTGCTGGAAATCCGGCCGGACCTGATCAAGCCGTTGAGCGTCTTTCGCGCCGCCCAGGACGAGGATTTCCTCAAGATTGCCTCGTGGGGTAGCGCCCGCGATGCGGCCCTGATTCGGCATCTGAAGCAGTTCTCCACCTTAGAGGAGTTTCTGGAGCAACGCAATGTTCGGCCCCACGTCGGTTTTATCCGTGGTGCAGAGACTCACCCAATTCCGCGGGAAAACATCAACCAGCCGTGTTTGGAAACAGAGGGGTGGACCCCGTTTAGGATGAGTACGGCCGGGCTCCCATTATTGCGCGACGGCAAAATGGAGCGGCCGCGCCCCGAGGGCATCTATCGCGGCCCGTTGTTGCTGTTCACGCTTTCGTTGTCTGAGAGCGGATTGACCGCGTCGATCTGCCAGGCCGAGAGGCTGGTCTACTCGCAACGGTACTGCGGCATTCCCTTGCCGAAAACCGAAACTCCCGAGTGGGCCGATTATCTGAACGGCATATTCAACTCGCCTGTTTCCGCCTACTTCACGTTCCTCACTGGCTCAGTATGGGGAGTCGAACGCGACGACGCTCCGCTGACCGACTTCAGCCGTCTCCCCATCCCGCCGATTGACGAATCGCCGGACTCGGCCGCGAACGTAATCCGCATGGCCCGAGAAATGCGGCTGGCAGCCGTTGATGGGCGTGTTCCATCTCCAGCAAAGAAGCGACGTCTAGACGGCGCGGTCTTTGCCCTGTACCACCTGGAGCCAAACCAAGCGGTTCTCGTCGAGGACATGCTCGCAAACACGATTGATTTGCAGAGAAGTCGAGAGCAATCACCCGCCCTAAGACGTCCTAGCCCCGACGTGCTATCCGACTACTGCGGGCATTTCCTCGGCGTTATCGACCAGTTTCTTGCGTTACGCAATGAACGCAGGGCGACGGCGGACGTCTTTGCACTCCCCTCAGACTGTCCCTTGCAGGTCGTGAAATTCAGCGTCCTCTCGCGGTCATCCCATCCGCCTGCGGTTCGCGTGGTTGCTCGGCAGGAATTGGGGCACCTGCTGGAACGCATTGCAAAAGGTCTGCCTGCCGAAATTGCTGCCGATGTGTACACGCACCGGCGCATGCCGGCTCTACGGTCCCGGCGAAGTCTATCTGATCAAGCCGTCGCAAGTCCGTTTCTGGACGCGATCGGCCGGCATGAACGACGCCGACGCGGTGCTTTCGGAACATCTGAGGAGCTTCTCGTGAACGTCGGAACGGGGCAACGTCCGCCGGCACCTCCCGACTTCCTCCGCCCGGAGGACACCATTTTGCCGATCATCGCGGCGGTCTTGAGGATCGCCGCCGAGGCGTGGAACCGCGTTCTGCGGGATGGCGTGTTGAATGCCACCCACCGCCGCGACGAACCCGCCATCGCGGGGCTGCTGCGGCACCGCATGGTCATCGTGGAACGCGAAAGAGAACCGCGTGAACCCGAACTGAAGATCAAGCCCGAGGTTGGCGTGACGGCAGAGGACGAGGAAATAGTCGTAGGTTCCATCGACATCGAGGTTGTCTACAGTCTTGGAGATGAACCTGATCTACGGGTGGAATGCAAACGAGTCAGCGGCAGCGAGCAAGACGATGCCAAAGGGCTGGCCCGCGAATACGTCAAAGAAGGCGTGTTGCGGTTTGTGGGAAAGTACGGAAGGGGCCACGCCTGGGGCATCATGGTGGGCTTCGTGGTCGATGGCAACGTTGCCGCCGCAGTCGCGTTGCTCGCCCAATACATCACGTCCTATCAGAACGAGCCGCCGCACGTGCTCCGCGCCTGGGGCCGGGAGGCACGACTTGGTTCGCACGACAACCTGTTCAGCACTTGCCATCGCAAGCAAGGCGGCTCACCGATAGAACTGTTGCACCTCTTCTTGCCGTTCCCAACCACGCGCGGAACGGCTTAACCCGGATTATTCGCAAGCGTTGCTTTCTTTCGCTGGTGGACGATAGGACTGCGATTGCGGAGTGGCGGGTGGCTCGGTTTGGCAAGGTAGAGACACAAGGCCCCCTTTCCCCCGTGGCCGAAAGCCGGTAGGCGCGGCGGAGGGAGTTGTCGTTGGGGCTAGCTCGTGTCAGAAGCCGCGGCGGCCAAGAGAAGAATCCGACGGCTGACCTGTTGAAAGTGGTGCAGGTAAGGCCAGTTCGATGAGAGTTCCACCACCACGCGACGAGTGGTTTCACGGACGTACGCGCCGACCTTAATCAAGCGTGTCCGCCAAGTGCAAGGCTGACCTTCGCCCAGCGGATCGTGCTCGCGACGGTGATTGTGCCAGCAGCGGCGTTGACGGCCGGCCAGCGCTTCGACGGGGACATCGCCGTTGGCCGGCAGAGGCGGTGGCGGATCGGCGACCGCCTGACGCATGTGGACCAGCAGGTTGTACGCCGCGGTGTGCAAGTAGAGGCGAAACAGGTTGGCGAAGTAACGGTGGTCGCTGAGCCGATCGGCCTGCAAGCCGGCCTTGAGTTCCTTGTTGCGGTTCTCGCTTTCGCCGCGGTCGGCGTAGCCGTCGTAAGCCGCGCCCGGCAGCACCAACGCGCCGGGGTGGTTGGTAACCACGGCCCGGCGGTTGGTCCCCTCGGCGTTGGCTTCGCATTGGACGATCACCCAGCGTTGGGCGGGCCAGGCGTCGGCCCGATACCAGAACGCGGCGAACATCCGTTGTGCTTCGCCGGTGGCTTCGCGGCGAGCGATCGCCTCGGCCAACAGCGGCTCGGTGAGCTTTTTCAACCGGGCGTTCATGCCCATGCCAAAGGTGTAGTCGATGTCCAGCCGCTCGCAAACCGCGTACATCCGCGGCACGCCCAACCCGCTGTCGCCGCGGACGTGAATCCGCACGTCCGGCCACGCCTCGCGCAAACGGCGGACCACGTATTCCACGTCGTCATCGGCGCCCAGCGCCGCGTGGGCCGTGCCGTAGAGCAGGCAGACGTCGAGCGCCAGTTCGTTTTCGGCGCAGGTGATGGCCCGCGGCAGGTATTGGTACTGGCCGTAGTAGCCGTGAAAGAAAGTCAATTGCTGTTGGCCGTGTGTCGCGTCGTCGAACGGGTCGATGTCCAAGGTCAGGTGCCGGGGAGGCGCGGAAAAGGCGGCCAGGAACTGGTCGATCAACACGTCGCGCAGTCGGAAGAACGATCGCGTGTCGATGGCGTTCTCGAAACGCGAGAGCGTGGGCTGGCTGGCCAGATCGCCGTCGGCTGTCGAGCGGTCGCAAAGGAGCTTGAAGATCGGATCGCTGCGCAGCACGTTGTGATCGTTCTGGTCGGGATAGTCGGCGAGGATGCCGTACACCCGCATCCGCGTCATTTCCAAGAAGGTGTGGTCAAGATAGCCGCCGTGCCGCCGATCGCGCAGCGCCTCGGCGAACCGCTGCGTCAGACCCAGCCGCTCGTCCAGTTGGCGAAAGGGCAACAGCCCCGCGTCGCTCGAAACCTGAGCCGCCCCGGGCTCTACCACAACCGCCTTGGATGTGAGAAAATCGAACGACACCTGAAAAGCAGACTGCTTAACCACAATATGCCTCCGTGGGTTGTCCAAGATGCTTGTTGACTAACACCTTAGACGCACACGGAGGCACTTTTGTTTGCAGACTTACGAATAATCCGGGTTAGTGTGTTATCCGTTCCCGAACCCTCCACTCTGGTTCTGTTGAGCATGGGGGCCATCGCGCTGCTCGGCTACGGCTGGCGGCGTCGTAAACCTGCTTAGTCCGATTCCGCATTGTCCAACAGCAAAGCCCGCGTCGAATCCGGCGCGAGTTTTTCATGCGCCGTCGGCAGCCTTGCACCGGCCGAAGGGTGCGGCGTTCGCACCCCGAAACGGAAGAGCACTATTGGTCCTCCAGTGTTCTGGCAGCATTGCCGTCAGTCGCGAAAAGGTCCTGCTGCCCGGCCACGCAATCCATGCCGGCGACGAGCACGGTCTGCCGGGTGTTTTCCGGTTCGCCTCCACGCCAAGGCTTGGGCTTGGGGGGAGCGTTGTTGAGGACGAACTCAGGGGAGTCGTTCTCGTCCTCGGACATCGACAAGCTATTTCGACAAGATGTCGTAGGGTTGGAAATTGTACAGGCGCGATTGGCGGAATACAATGCCATCGCTCAGGATCGCGAGTACCCCGCCCTTCGAGCCTACCTTCGGCCGTCGCCTGCCACGTGAATCACGCGATCTGGCCTCTCGGGGCCCTTGCACCAGACCGGCACGCCGATCTCAGCACACGTTCGGCTCGCTGCCGCTGGACAGCTCGCAAGATTGGATGCAAGTTGTACTTTGCGCCGTTTAACCGGCGGTCTGGTAGTGCCGTTGGCCGGTGGCTCGGCTCGTTCGCTCCCGCCAGAAGGTGGTAAGCGGTTGGGTGTCGCTCAGATAGTCGGCTGCCAGTTGCAGCAGCGCATCCGCTCCACCGTTCGACCAGAATTTTTCGGTGCCCTTGACACGCCGATTGATTTGCTTGATCGTCGATTCGATGTGGCTGCTGGTGATGGGCAGCCCTTCTCGACGGTACTCGTCGTAACGCATCCTTGGTCCTTGGTTCTCCAAATAACACAACGCATCGGCCACCTTACACCGCGGTGAATCTTCGGCCTCGTCTTTGTCCGGCTGCCCCAACTCCCGCTGACGTTCCCGCAACCCGACGAGCACCGACTCCACCTGCCCGCTCCACAACCACTGCGCCCACTGACAATAGATCGGCCACGCTTCCTCCATCGCGCGGCCTGCCATTGCGCCGGCGAACACGTAGCACAGTCCGTGGATGAAATCCACGATCGGCGTGAAATGCGAAAAGTGTCGCCGCCACACCGACCAATTGGTCTCCGAACCATCGCCCACGAACGCTTTGCGACTCGCCGCCATGAAGCCGCGCCGCCATGAAGCCGCCGCCAACTGTTTGCCGAACGCCTCGATGGGTTCGCGCGTCGCCACGACGCTTCGCGCCAACGGTTCCGGCTGGCCTCGCCGCTTTTCGGACGCCGGCGCTTCCGCCGATTCCTCGCTCGCAGGCGCCTCGCCAACCGCAGAAAAACCCTTGATTTCCCGAGAAATCTGCCCCATGCGACGCGGATCGACGAAAATCCCGGGAATCACCGGGCAAGGATCGGCCGCGGACGTTTCACTGGTCATCGACAGCAAGCATCCCACTTTCGTCTCGCGCCAGAAACGCCCCTTCCGCTTCTCCTCCGTCGGCGGCTCTTCTTCGTTCCGATTCCGAATCTGGATGCGTCCGCCGTCCATCTCGACGCACGCCACGCGCGGAACTTGCTGCCGCGGGCTGCCCTGTTGTTGCGGCAACGGCAACGTCTCCCACACCGCCTCCTCCGCCTTCCGTCCGGCCACGCGCTCCTGTCCGATTCGCTTTGTCGCCCGCGCAATCCGCTGCTGGGAGACGTCCAACTCCGCTAGATGTTTCAAGTCTTGCTCGGCCTGCCGGAAACTATGGCTCTGCGTCCCGGCGTACACCATCTTCTCCAACACCCGAGGACTCGCCGTGTCGTCCGGCGCAATCCCCAATGCCTGCGACTGAGGGAAAAAAAGCCTTCCGAGAAGGCTTGTCGTACCCCTTGGGTTCTGGCCATGCAACCTCGCCTCGCCGAGTCTGAACCATCCGCACTTCGACCTCCCCCCCGCCCCGTCTGGACCTATCGCGGTTGTGGGAACTGCCATCGAACGCCCCTGGTCTTCCAGACTTTGACCGATAACCTCCCGAGCCAGGAGGTCTCCGATTTCGACCCCCAAGTCTTCAATCTCCGTGAACTTGGTTCCCCAGGTCGGCGTCCCCGATGCACCGTAGACTTCTTGCCGCAATTCCTGGGCGATTGCCTTGATCCGATCGTGCAAGTTCTGGTCAATGGCCATCCCTGGCTATCTCCTTTGTCTAAGTTCCCACCACCCGGCCTCTTACCAGGCAAAATCACCCCCCCTCTGTTTAACATCAATCCGACAACTTACAAAGTGCAACTTGCACCCCGCAAGATTTCCCGGCCCACATTGGTCTTTTCCCGTTCTTGGAGGTGGGGTAGATTACGCCGCCAAGAGAGTTGACGCAGCTCGGAGTCAAAGGCGACCCCAAAAGCGTCTATGTAGAAGGCGATTTTTAGCAGACGAGTTGAAACGGAGATTCGGTCATGAGCATACGATTCCAGCAATTGGCGTTGATTCTTGGAACGGCGACGTTCCTTTTCCTGGGCAGCCGTGTGTGCAGCCGGCTGTTGGCGCAGCGCCGCCCCCACCGATGCCAAGCGACGATTATACCCAACCTGCTCAACCTACCCAACCAAGCGAAGGCAACCAAGCCCCGGCTGCGAGTCAGACTGCTCCCGAAGTCTTGACGCGGGGTCCCATCCACGAGGCATTCGCCGAAGTCGTTTCCTACAATCCCCAGCCCGGCCAGACCGTTTCCAACGAACCTCCCAAAGTCATCGAGGAAGTCCCCCCCGCGGAAAAACCGGAGGGCGATTACACCTGGATCCCCGGCTACTGGTCTTGGGACCAAGACCGCGAGAATTTTATCTGGGTCACCGGAGCATGGCGAATCCCTCCCCCGGGGTCGACTTGGGTGCCCGGCTATTGGATCCAAGCCGCCAACGGATATCAATGGATTGGCGGCTATTGGGGACCGGCGGCGAACACGGCGACGGCCAGAGAGCCGACCTCCGAGACCGTCTATTACCCCACCCCGCCGAAAAGCGTGGAATCGGGCGCCAGCACTCCGGCTCCCTCGCCCGACCATTTCTGGGTCCCTGGCTATTGGTGCTGGGTCAACGGACAATACGTGTGGCGGGCAGGCTACTGGGGCCGCTGCCAGCCTGATTGGGTCTGGATTCCCGCCCGATACGTCTGGACCCCCGGTGGCTGCGTTTTCCTTGCCGGGCATTGGGATTACGCCCTGGCGAAACGCGGCGTGGTCTTCTGTCCGGTCTACTTCTCCAACGTGTATTACGTTGCTCCAAATTACTACTACAGCCCAAGCGTTTGCATCCAAACCCCGGTGTTGACGGGCTATTTGTTTTGCCGTCCGGCTTGTTGCCATTACTATTTCGGCGATTACTACGATCCGATGTACGCGCGGGTGGGCATCTATCCGTGGTATGCGGTCCACGAGGGCCGCTACGGCTACGAGCCGCTGTTCGTCTACGATCGTTGGTACTACGGGCGGCGCGATCCGGGTTGGGAGATTGGCTTGCGCCGTGACTACGAATACCGGGTTGCACACATTGACGCCCGGCCGCCCCACACCTACGCGGCCGCCCTGCGGATCGACGTGAGAGCGCCGGGGGGACAGTTCACGCTCGCGGCGCCCATTTCGCACGTTGCGGCGGCCGGCGGGGCGATGCGGTTTGAACACCTCAACGCCGAGCGGCGAGAGCAGTTTGTCAGGGCCCAGCACGAACTCCGACAGGTCCAAAATGACCGCCGGAACCTGGAAATCAGGGCCAATGCCCAAGCCCGGGCGAGCGGCGGCCAACCGGTGCGGATGAATGTCCGCACCAATCCGATGACCACCGCGCGGCAGACGACCAACGTGGCCGTGCGCACTGGAACCGGCGGGACGACTGTTCCCAGCGGATCCACCCCACGGACCGCCGCGGCAAAATCCCGCAAGTCGGACACTGCCGGCAAGGGCCGCGACCCGCGAGATCGCGATAAGGATCAGGGCAGCCGATGACGCCTGGGTGACGACATTGCCGAAGGGTGTACATTTCCCACCGTGAAGTGTGCCTTCGTCGGAATCGTTCACCCTTCCGCAGTCGCAAGGTTGCGGCGGTAATCGTGGCGGGAAGTTCGGAAAACCGGTCCAGGGCTGGCTACAGCCCCTGTCCACATCAAGCTACAGGCTCCCACGGCGATCCGGGGTCCCCACCGAAGCGGGCAGGATAGGGGTTTGCCGGCTGGCTTGTCCGCCGATGTCCGTCTAACCCACAAACCAGTCCCCGAAGTAAGCGTTCGTCAGATCCGTACTGGCGACGCTCGTTACGTGTGGGGGGCGTTCATTTCCAATCCCCTCCAGAGCCATTCTCCCCCGACACGCCCGGGCGGCGGCAGGGACCATGTGAACAACCTCATTCCTGACGGCTTTCCGACTTTTTTGGGCGGGAAGGTACGATTTACGACATACCCCGTCCACTCATCAAGGAGGGGCGCCACCGTGTGCTGGCAAGTAGCCGCTTGACACCGGAGGAGCCTGTGGTAGTCTGATGCGTTGACAGAAGTGGAAGCGGTCACTTCTGTTGGCACTGATTGTACGGCTGAGTTGAAGCCCAAACGGACAGGTGCATCAGGAGAAACGGCAATGCGGAACGCCGTAATCATACTGGCGGTGGCGGTACTGGCGTTCGGCGTCAACCTGAATCTCGACGGCTCACGCCAGGCAGGGAACAAGTGGCTTGGCCAGGCGTTCGGCGATGACAATATCAAGGTAAGCATGCCCAAGGAGGCGGTCGGGTTCAGCGGCACCCTGTCAGGCCAAGTGGTCAAACCAGTAAGCAATAATTGGTTTGTGATCAAAGTGGTCAAAGTGATCCGCTTCTCCGCGAAGAACAAAGCCAGGCTGAATGCAAAGGCCCTGACCGCCGTTTGGAAGGACAAGTACGTGGCTGTCAGGGGCGTCACGGGCATGCCGCAACTCAAAGTGGGTGACACGGTGATCGTAGTGGCTGTTCAGTTCGAGATGCATCTTCGCTCGACGAAAGTGTCCAAGCAGGTTGAAGCCAAGCCGAGCGGCGATACGGCCGCGCCAACCCAACCCCTGTAACGAAGGCGCCACAGACGCCCGCCAGCCCACCGGCGGCCGCGTCGCATTAGAACTGGTCGATGTCTCTGGCGAAGCGTTCTTCGGACATGGCCCGCCGCGTCCAGTCTCTCAATGTTGTATAGTTCCAGAAGTCCATGATAATGACCTGTTGTCATCCTAGCTGGAGCAGGGCCGTTTCCATTGCCAGAGCCCAGCCGCACCGGCGGTCACAATGGATAAGATTTCCAAAGGTCCAAAGTAGGAATCCCCCATGAAACGCTCGCTAAGCGCTGAGACGCTTGCGATGCGCTGAAATCACCCTTTTCTTGAATCCCGCATTGCTCGCCCGACGCATGAACAAGACAAATCACGTTATTCTACTGTTTGGCATGGTGATCGGTCTGGCGGCGTGCGGTCGTCAGCTCATGGGCGACGATTGGCCCCAGTGGCGTGGCCCAACTCGCGACGGCGTGTGGCGGGAAACCGGCATTGTGGACAGGTTCACAGGCCCGCAGCTTCCTGTCCGCTGGCGTGCCGGCATCGGTAGCGGCTATAGCGGTCCGACCGTGGCCCAAGGCCGCGTCTACGTCACCGACCAGCAGACCGACCCACGTCAGACGGAACGGGTTCTCTGCTTTGATTGGCAAACGGGCCGCAGCCTGTGGAGCTTTGCCTACGACTGCGCCTACGAAGGTGTGGGGTACGCGGGAGGGCCGCGGGCCAGCGTCTCCATCGACGATGGCCGTGCCTATGCCTTGGGAACCATGGGGCATCTGCACTGTCTCGATGCCGCTTCGGGAAAACTGCTCTGGAAGAAACACCCAGGCGTAGACTACAAGATCCGCGTGCCGACCTGGGGCATTGCCGCGGCGCCGCTGGTCGATGGCGAGTTGGTGATTGTCCAACTCGGCGCCGAGGGGGCGTGCCTGGTGGCCTGGGACAAGAAGACCGGCACCGAGCGGTGGCGGGCCCTGGACGATCAGGCGTCCTATTCGGCCCCGATCATCATCCAGCAGGCTGGACGACGAGTGCTCGTCTGTTGGACGGGCAACAACGTGGTCGGCCTGAATCCCGGCTCCGGTGAAGTTCTTTGGAAATACCCTTTCCCGCCGACGCGAATGGTCATCAACGTCCCCACCCCGGTCGTCTCGGGCGATCGACTCTTCCTGACGGGGTTCTTCGATGGTGCTCTCATGCTCAAATTGCGGCAGGACGAGCCGGGGGTCGAAAAACTCTGGCGGCGGCAGGGGACCAGCGAGCGGCACACCGACGCGCTGCACGCCATGATCAGCACGCCGACCATGGAGGGCGACTACGTTTACGGCGTGGACAGCTACGGCGAACTGCGGTGCCTGGATGCACACACCGGGAATCGCATTTGGGAAGACTTAACGGCGGTGCCCAAGCGCGCTGGGCCACGATCCACATAGTCCGTAACGGCAGGCGGAGGTGGATGTTCAATGAGCGCGGCGAGTTGCTTACCGGCACGTTTTCCCCGCAAGGGTTTCACGAGATCAGCCGCGCGAAACTGATCGAGCCAACGACCGAGCAGTTGGGCCAGCGGGGGGGCGTATGTTGGTCGCATCCCGCCTACGCCTACAAGCACGTCTTTGCCCGCAATGATCGGGAACTGGTCTGCGCCAGCCTAGCCGCCGAGGATCGCCCTTGACGTCGGCCGCTTCAAGCAGGATCGGGCATGCACAGGATGAGTTGGCGTTGATTTACCCCGAGCGGATCGGCGACGATCGGCTACAGGCCATTGTAGACCATGTCCGCAAGTGGCTTTTCGGACCACTGGGAACGGCGTAAGAGCGACATTGGCGGGAAGGCCCTCGACGGGGCCGAGCGGTTGGGTGGGTGTTCGGGGAAACTCCCAATGCCCCCACATTAGCGGAGGTTGCTGAGTCCTGGCCGGCTCCGCCTCAAACGGGCAAGGCCGGCATCCTGGCGATGATCCAGGCGGCCGGCGGGGTGGAGTGATCGGCGGCCGACCCGGCGCACGCGGCCGACGTTGCCCTGACCGACCTGCACAACGGCCAGTTGGACCGCGCCCTGGCCAGCCGATCGTGGTCCGGTCGTCATGCCGATGCGACGACTGAGTGCCGCGGACGTGTCCCCGACGCCTGTTCAGCCCCCCCGAGCCGGGGTAAACTTGGGCTTTCGAGATTAAACCCCACGGGGAGCCGGCGATGCCGACGCTGGATTGGATCGGAAAGAAAGCGGTTGTGAACCACCACCGGGAGGTTCCCTACCACTTGCTGAAATGCGACGAAGCAATTTCGGCGGGCGACCCCGGCAACGGGAACTGACCAGCAAAGGAAGGCGCGGGCCTATGCCCATCAGCGAACCGACGATCAACGAAGTTGACTTCTGCTGCGCGGGTGCAATCCGCGGCCAATAGTCTCATAAGCCAGGACCGCCCTGGTTTCCTACCCTTACGGGAACGGCACTCTCTGCACTTGGCTGCTGGGTTCCCATCGTGTTGTCATTAGGAATGTTATCGGGACGCTTCTGATGGCTCAATTCCCGGCGCACTCCAAGGCAAACCACTCCCGCCACTGCTCGGCCGTCCAGACGGCTTTCTCGTCGATGACGGGCTTGGCGTTGGGGCGCTTGCGGCGCTTCTCCACGGTGAACCGCCGGGGTTCTAGGATCGTGCGGGCCGTGTCGCAGTAGGGCGGGAGCAGCTTGCCGGCGTGCTTCATGCGGTGAAACCAGCGGGTGGCCCGCGGGGGCGGGAGAATGTCCCTTTGACAGTTGAAAATCGTCAGGCGGCGCCTCGAACAATTGTCACGCAATCCTCCTGTTCTCGTCAAGTGCCGTTCCATGAACAAGGCGGTCCAACGCTCTGAGCAGCTCCGGCATATGCCGGTAGCCTTTCACCCGATGGAACTTACTCTCGGCTCGCATCAAGCCGGCCACACACCACCGCTGACGCATGTCGCCCTCGCGCCAACACTTCACCCGGCGAGTCACGTTCTCTGCCACGCTGAACGCCGACTCGATCGGATTGGTCGTCGCCAACGTCCGCCGAAGCAAGTCGGGAACGGCCAGACGAACCACCGTCAGCGTCTCCTCCAGCCCTTCCCGCAGGCTCGCCGCCGCGTCGGGGTTCAGGCGGTCCAGCCAACGGGCCGTTGTTTTCAACCGCCGCAGGGCCGCGTCGAAGTCCCTCTCGCTGTACGCGGCGTGGAGTTGCCGGGAAAGCTCCTCCCCGTGCTTCTCCGGCAGGTGTGCCTGCACGTTCCGCTTCTTGTGGACCTGGCAGCGTTGGATCAGCGTGTTGCGGCCCCAGACCCGCTTCCCTGCCGCGTGCAGGGCCTTCGAGCCGTCCAACACCAGCAGCGTCGGCTGCGAGGTGTCCAAGCCGCGCCCCTGCAAGTCTTCCAGCAGGGCCGTGCAAACAGCGGCGTTCTCCGTCGCCCCTTGCCGCACCCCCAACACTCGTTTCGCCCCGTTTTCCAGCACTCCCAGGGCCACGGTCATCGTTTCGCCCGCATACACCACGCCGTCGAGGTAGATCACCGGAATCCGAAGGCCCTTCAGTCGCCGTTCGGACAACTGTCGCACCTCGGCGGCCGACGCCTTGACGAAGGAGCGGCTGACGCTGGACTTCTGCACCCCAAAACCCTCGCGGGCCAGGTCCACCACGCCCTCGTAGTCCCGGCAGGAAACGCCCCGCACCAGCCGCTTCAGCACGGCCTGGGGCATCGCGTCGGGCGATTGGAGCCGGGCGTAGGTTTCCAGGTCCGCCTCGCCGCACCGCCGCGTGTAACGCATCCTGGGCCGTGGGATCGGCAGCTTCTGGCCGGCGATCACCGCCACCCCGCGCTGGTGCCCGTAGCGGGTCACCGTCCGCTCCGGCGCCCGTTCATACCGCAGGCCACAACGCTGGTTCACCTCGTCTTCCAACAGCCCTGTGGCCACCCTCAGGCCGATCTCGGTGGCGAAGCTGGTCAGCGAGTCCTGAATCATTGCCAGCATCTCCTCCCGGTCCAGCACCAACTGAACTTCCCTGTCCTTCTCAGCCTGCCCCTTTCGCCGCTCCTTCTGCGAAGGCTTGCGGACGCTACCTCGTTTCGTGTACCTTTTCCTCATGGCGGTTTCTCCTTTCGTGGTGGAAAGCGGTCCAGGCTACACCGCCCGGACCTGAGGAACCGCCATTTTCTATTTCAACTGCGGCAGGGACAAGCTCCCCTTTCTGGCCCGGCATGTGAAGCGTGGCTTGAGTTCGAGCTATTTGTGATGTTGAACTGGTCCGAACCAAGGTTGCTGGGACCAATGTTGTATGCGAAAGCCGAGGTCAAACGCAGGGACATCCGCATCCACGATGGTGCTTCCTCCTCTGATCTTGTTCTTTGGGTTATTGAGTTGAAGATGGTGTACCCGTGGTCACGCAGCGAGATTTTGGAGCCTTTGGAAGCACTGCGGCAGCAGTTGGAGATGTCAGCCGAGGAAACGGAGGCCGGAATCCAACTCGATGGAATTGTCTTTGGGGCATGGGCTTCGACTATGAGACGAGAAGAGCGAGAGGCTTTCGATGCGAGGTGGTATGCTTTGGTGCAAGACACCTTTCCGCCGTCCTCTTTTGACATCGAACCGAAGCCAACCGCATGAGAATCCTTGACCCCACCAACGTAGAGTGGCCACACGCAAAGCACCAGGTTGGCCTTTCAGCCGTATCCATTCGACGACGCTAATTGCCTTGCCTTGTGGCCTCGCAGTGAAGAATGTCCAGTAATTCCCGGCGTAGGGCTGGTTTGGGACCATGGCCAACCTACCGGGCGCAATTGGGGCGGTGTCACGGCGGACTTGCTGGCAAGAACGTGCGCGTAGGGAAGGCAGCGGGTTTGCGGATCGAAGTGAGCGGGCACGCGCAAGCCTTAGGTTGGCGACGAACTACAGCAGCGCAGGGAATCGACGCGAGCGAGTCTCTGACGTACGGGAAGGCGCTGCACCGAGCAGGCCACGGTAGCCACCGCGGCCCACAACAGGTTCAGGAGCTGTCCAATGTCGGAAGCGGCATTCCTTTGGCAAGGTCGTAGAGCATGGCCTCGTAGAGTTGTCGCATCGAGCGGAAGGTGAAGTGATAGAAATGCGAGCGTAGGATTTCCCACAACGCACGCTTGCTCCCCAGCTTCTGCCAGACCGCGCGGAACAACCCGCAGCAGAGTTGTTGTGTCTGGTCCACCAGGAAGGCCAGCATCATCAGCAGGGCGAACACCACCGACAGGTTCTGTTGCCCGTGCCCGTCATTGTGTTCGTAGTGGTACCCCTGATTCTTCAGCGTGTTGAACGTTTCGTTCTCAATGTGCCACCGCGCGCGGCCGCCCCGCACGAACAACCAGGCGTTGCGATGGGTGACGTGGAGATCGATGATCCAGGTAAAGTTCTTGCAGTACTTCTCCTTCGCGTCGTACTCCCGGTATTCCAGGAAATTCACCCGCAGGTCCGGGTTCGACTCGTTCAGCGTCACGTCCCACACCCAGGACACTTCGCGGGTGATGCCCCCTTCCTTGCGCGTAAGCGTGGGGGAGCGTCCTTCCCGGCGGGCCGCCTCCACCTGCGCGAACAAGAAACGCATGGTCCCCCGGCTTGACGCCGAGGATGAAGTGCATGCCGTACTCGATCAAGTCCCGCACGTGGGGACCGTTGCTGGCCAAACCGTCCTCCACGACAATCAGTTTCAAGCGGGGATGCTCCCGGCGAATCTTCTGCAACCACCGTCGGGCCGCATTGCGCTCACAGTCGTTCTTGGTGCGGCCGTCCTGCTTCTGAATCGGCTCTGGCGCCAGGGGGATCACCTCCTTGAAATCGGGGTGGACGAGTACCGCAGCGAGCATCTGATGCTCGTAGGTCACCGTGCCGTTCTTGTGCTCCTTCACTTGGCACGAGGGACAGTGAATCTGCTGCGAGGAAAAGTATCCGGTGCCATCCAACGACAGCAGGTAGCACCTGTTGTAGAACTCAAAGGGTTCCAAGGCTTTGCCACGCTGCAACTGGCGAAACACGTCGCCAAAGGCAGGCCGCAGGTGTTCGGGGTCCAAGGGATCAAGGATTTCCCGCGTCTGCGTGTCGCTGGGAATCTGCCCGCCTTCCTGGCACCGGGAGGCGGGGGGAGGACCATGGCGATTCCTTTCGCCTGAAGGGACGGACTCGCTCCTCGCCCGCCCATGATCGCCGATTCCAGCCCTTAGGTGGAGGTCGTTTGTCCACCGGCCGGCTTTACGAAAACGTCTCAGCAGCACCCCCCATTTTCACGGGCTTTCTTGATCGCCGGGAATTGCTGATGTCCAGCTCGGTTTACCGAAAAAATGCCTCCGGGCTGTGAACGGTTATATCATCTCCCAATCAGAAAGCTGGCCGGCGCGAACGACGGCAGCGGAGTGGTGAAAACACCGTTGTCGAGCGGGATGGGCTTGCCCGTCGGCTGGCCCCGCAGGTCGACCGGCTGAACGCTCGACGCCTTCATGCCCTTGGGCAGGCGGCACGGTGCAATCGCCGCTCCGGCCTGCCTGTTCCCAAAGCCGCAGCAACGTGCCGTTGCCGTCGGGGTTCTCGCCGAAGGCGGTGATGGCGACGCCCTTGCGGGAAAGGGTGATGCCCGGCTGGGTCGGCGGCAGCGGGCCCGGTTTGCCGGCGCTGCGGGCGATCTGCAGCGGTACGCGAGATTCCATCGAAGGCGTGTAGAGCGACGGCTCCGGCTGGTATCTGTGGTAAGTCCACAGGCGAACCCGCGACGAAAGCCGTCCGCCCCACCAGCTCCGGAAGTTCGTCTGCCACTGGTTGTTGTAGAGGTTGAAGTAGATGCGGGCCTGTTTCGGTTCGTAACGCTTGCTGAACTTGTGCGAGCCGGGCTCCCCGAGACTGACCAGCGGCGAGTCAATCGGGCAAACGCCGACGCCGAAACCCGTCTCGTCGTAGACCGCTACGCCCGTGTTGATCCACATCTGACGGAAATTGGCGTTGTCCACGGTGATGTCGGTCACGGGATCGAGGTCGCCGCCGAGCCGCCCCAGCCGGAACTTGGGCTTGTCGATCTTAAACGGCAGGCAAATCCAACCGGCTTCGGGCCAGGCGTCCGGCTGTTTCTCGAACGACACCTCGATTTCGGCCACTGGCATGTCGGCATAGAGCGTCAACCGGATGGCGACCGTCTGTGGCAGGCCGGGGCCGGGGATAACGCCGGTCATCACCCCCGAAACGTCTATGGCCGAACGCTCGATATGCAGCTTCATGTCGCGGGGAAGCGCGGAGGCGTAGGACGATTCCGGCATGTCGAATTTGGCGAAGATGTAACGGTGCTCCTTATACTTCGGATCGAGGGCCGCATCGAGGTAGTTGACGACGTCCTTCTTGCCGAACCGCTCATAGAAGTATTGGCCGAACCCTTGCGGTGCGGCGCCGTCGACCAATTCGCGGCCGGTCGGCTTGTCGATCAGGCTGGCGATGCGGCCGCCGGCCGGATCGAACTTGCCCCTGAAATACGGGCTTTCGATGGAGTCGGCCGAGGCCGTCACCGGGGCGGCAGGCGGCGCTCGCCGCAGGTCGCCAAACACGTAGGTCCGGTAGCCCGTCGGCGGAATGTCCTTGGCAACAAAGCGGACAATTTTCCCGCCGGCGCTTAGCGGGCCTTCGCCGACGCGGTCCACGACCGTCCAACGGCCGTCGTCCACGCATTGGACGGCGTTGCCGCCGGGCCAGTAACAGGCGTTGACTTCCACCAGTCCGTCCCGCTTCCACGGCAGCGGGTTGTAGACGACCACGCGACGGCCCGGCACGTCCACTCCGTCGGCAAGCGTCGACACCTCGTCGGCGTAAGTGTCGGCGATCAACAGGCGTACCCGGTTGATGTAGTCGAAATGCTCCTGCCACGACTCCTCGAGAAGCCGGGCATTGACCGGAAGTCCGCGGGCGAGCGTCTCCTCCCAGGCCTTCCCGTACGGCTGGCAGATGTAGTGTTGGGTGGCCAGCCCCCAGGTATGTTCGCTGAACAGCGCACTGTTCTCATAGGCTTCCGCCACAACGGTTTTGATGCTCGGGCGGTACAGTCCCCACTCCCGTTCAAGCGCCCCAAGCGTCTCGGCGGCGGGGATCGACGGCCGGATGTTGTGGGCCAGCTTGCACCCCGCCGGCTGGCTCAGCACGCCGTGAATCCAGGGGTCGGGGATGTCGCTGCGCACGACGGGCAGCGTGGGGTTCTCGGCAAGAACCAGGTCCGCGAAGTCCTCCAGGCGGCCGATCTTGACCTTCGCGTCTGGAAGCCTCTGCTTGTAGAACGCCATATCCTTCTGGACGGTTTCCGGAGACGGCGGCCCCTGGTTGTCGCCCGTCATGTGGATATACACCCAACTCGAACAGGGCCAATTCTCAGGCGGCAAGGGCGGCGTGCCATAATCGTTGTTGTAGAGCGTCAGGAGGCGCGACCCGTCGGGGCCTTCCCACCAGAAGATCGGCGGCAGGCCAAGCGTCTTGTTCACCAGCGGCCCTCCCATGTGGTAGAACGTGACGCCGGCGTGCGTCAGCAGCGTCGGCAGCAGCCAGGAGTGGCCCGGCACGTCGCTGGTCTTGGCGCCGCGGGGGAGCGGCAGCCCGTACCGGCGGGCCAGGGAAGACGATATCCCCAGGCAGCGGACCAAATCCTCCACCTCCATCGTTTCGTCGTGCATGGTAAAGGGAAGCGCGTGGACGGCCAGGTTCCCCTCCCGCACCGCCCGCTCGAGTTTCGCGCGGCGGCCGGGATCTTGCAGCGGCCCGAGAATCTGCTTCAGCGGCCAGCCGGACACGGTCCAGACAAACTGCCGCTCTTTCGGCAGGTTTCTGTTCCGTTCTATCACATCAAGGGCGCGATCCGCCATTTCGGTGCGATACTGATGCACGACGTCGCGGGCCAGGGCCGAATAGCCGATGTCAAAATGCGTCTTGTAGACAACGACCACGTGCTCCAGTTTCGGCGTGCCTGCGGCGGGGCGCGGCGGCTCTCCACTCGCCGCTGCCAGCGGCGCCAGAACGCACAGAAAACACGCCACAGTCAACAGCAAAGTCCATCGCATCAGAAAGGCTCCCGGAATAAGCCGTCGGGCTAGAACTTGTTGCCGTCGATCACCTGCCCGTCCTTGCGGTTTCCCAGGTAGTCGTGCGTCAACGGGTCGATCGAGTAGCTCATCATTTGCACCGAACCGTCGCAGAACGCGATTTGGAAGCCGTTGGCATGGGCGCTGCCGAAACTGCCCTCGCTGGAGAACCCCGGCGTATCCTGCATCGGCGGATAGGTCGAGTTCGTAGTGCGGTAGTTGTCGTTGTCCCAGCCGACGAAGATGTTCTGATCGTCGGCGGGGTCCGTGCCGGTCATGTAGGTGTTGGGATCGCAGTACTTCTCCCCAACCATGTACGTGTTGCTGGTTCCGTCGGTGACGTCGCACATCTTGATTTCGCTTCGCTGGAAGGAAATGCCTGTAAAATACGCGGGCGACTGCCAGACAGCGGTTGACTCTTGCGAATACGGCACCGGCATGGACCAATGACCCGCAAGGACGGTGTTGCCGGCGCAGGCGGCATAGTCAATGCGGGCCACCAGCGTGACCGGGTTGCAGAGATACAGTTGGTTGCTTCCCCCGTAGTAATTGGGCGGATAGACCGCAAATAGGATCGGGTTGCGGCGGGTGGGGCAATTCATCATGCCCAACGGCGTCATGATGCGTTGCGTGTTGGCGGCCGCCTGCGCCGCGCCCGTCAGGCCCGCGCCCAGATCGTGCAGGGCCTGCTGCTCGATGAAGGGGAGAACGTTGTACTCCCAGGCGCCCGGCTGGTGTTCATCGAAGCCGCGGTCGGGATCGCCGACCATCTCGTGGCTCCAACCGCCCGTGGGAAAGATCTTGAACATGTGTTCGTGGTCCAGAAAGCCGAGGGCGATTTGCTTGAGATTGTTCTTGCACTGCGTTTGCCGGGCGGCCTCGCGGGCCGCCTGCACCGCCGGAAGCAACAGCGCGATCAGAATGCCGATGATCGTAATCACGACCAGGAGTTCCACGAGTGTAAAGCCCCTGAGCCTTTGGCCCTCGATTGGCGATTGCCGGTTCGCATAACACATGATTAGCCTCCTCCGGTTCAATTGACCTGACAGGTCACAACAATTCCACGCAAGGCGCAAAGTGGCTCAGAGCACGTTGGCAGCGTGGCCATCGGCCTTCGCCCCAAGGTACTGATACGTCCAGTGATCGATGGTTTCCAACAGAAAATGCACGGAGCCGTCCCCCATGAGAAACTGCGCTCCGCCGGAATGCGAGGATTTGAACCCCAGCTCCATGTTCCAGTTGCAATAATTACGGCAGTTATCCGGGTCCGCCGTCGAACAGGAATCGTAGTTGATGGGGATCAGGGTCGAGGTCAAGCCCTGCCCGTCATTGGACGTGGCCCACCCCGCCGAATTGGTCAGCGAACAAGAGGGACGGACTTCACCGAAGAAGATCGTGTTCGACAGGCCGTCGGTGACGTCGGCCGCCCTGCAACAAATGCCATACCGCATGAACGGGCCCGCGAAGCCCGTGAAAGGAGCCAGGGCATACGCGTTCCAGGCCGCAGCGGCGGGACAAGAGCACGCGGGGTTGTCATGCTGCTCCGTGGGACCCACGGAGGCCGCGTAATTGTGCAGCGCCACGCCGTTGACCACGTTGGGACGGATGTCCGAGGGACACCGGTATAAGGCGACCGGCGTGGCTTGGATTTGCGTGGCCGTGCCGGGAAACGTTTGCCCCTCGATCCACTTCGAGAAATCAAACGTATTGTATAGCGCGTTCTGTTCGACATACGGTAGAATTCGGACGAGCACGGAGCCCTTCCCCACACACGTCGTCCCGTCGTCGATGACGAGGATCGATCCCGGCGGGAAGGTGTTGAGGGCGTTCTCGTACAGGTGCAGGGCCAGGCCGATCTGCTTGAGGTTGTTCCGGCACTGGGCCTGCCGCGCCGCTTCCCGCGCCGCCTGCACCGCCGGAACCAATAGCGCGATCAAAATGCCGATGATCGTAATCACCACCAAAAGCTCCACCAGCGTAAAAGCCGATTTGAGATTTGGGATTCGGGATTTGCCGATTTGAGAACGGTCCGTAGCAACGTGTTTTGCCATAAGTCGCCGTGTCAATCCATTTTTGTGCTGCGAGGGCGGACGGAACGAGTGTGGCGGACTGGTCGCCCTCTTCGCCAAGAGGGCGAGCCAGTCCGCCTGCACCCGCAGTCCAATCCCAAATCCGAAATCACACAAGTCCCAAATTACCGGCGTTTCCTCCATGCGTAGCAGAGCAGACCCGCCAGCCCGCAGGCCAGCAGGGCCAACGTTCCCGGCTCGGGCATCGCGCCGACCGTCACCAAGAGGCTCCCCGTGCCGGTGATGTAGCCGCCCGAGTTGCCCGCCCCGTACACGCCCGCCGGCTGCTCGACGCCGTTGAGGTACAGGGATCCGATGGTGTCGGTCGATCCGAAGGTAAGGTTCAGAAAGTCGCCGGAGCCGATCCAAACGTTGCTGGCGCTGGCGAGGTAGGCTTGGCTGAGGCTGAGCGTGCCGCCGTTGACCGTCGTGTCGCCGGTATAGGTATTGGCGCCGGAGAGGGTCAGAAGGCCGCCGCCCGTCTTGATAAGGCCAAGCGCCGCAGTGCCGCCGTTTACCAGCGTGCCGCTGTAGGCGGTGCTCGTGCCGTCCGAGCCGACCGTGATGACTGCGGGCGTCGTGGCGCTGCCGTTCTTAATCTGCGCAAAGGCGTTGTTCGACGCGAGGTCGGCGAAGCTGAAGCTGAATCCGTTCGCTTGGAGGACCGCCAGCCTGGTGGCGCTATAGCCCTCCATCAACAAGGCGCCGGTGCTGAAAGCGCCCGCGCTGCCCGCCTTCAGGGTGACGTTCCCAGTGCTCGTCGGGTCTACATCGTTCTTGATGTAGGTCGAGCCGTAGGTGTTCGTGCCCGAGGGCTGCAAGACGATCGTGCCCTGGCTCTGGCCGCCATAGTCGCGGATTGCCAACTGGTAGTTGCCGCTGATGGGGCCGGTGATCGTCCCAACGCTGCTGCTACCGTATGCCGTGATTCCCGCGTTGTTGGTGAGGATGACGTTCCCCGACCAAGTGTCGCTGACGGCACCCACGCACAGCGCGCCACTGGGAGTGCTCGTAGAGGTGGCAAGCCAGCCGTTTCCCGCAATCTCCAGGGTTGCGGTTTGGGTGACGGTGCTGGTATGCATCATGACCGTCCCGCCACTCGTAACGTTTATCGTACCGCTTCCGAACATGGCGATCTGGGCCTGAGGGTAGACTCGGGCATAGTTGACAGTCGCTGTGCCGTTGAAACTCGGACTATTGGCGTAAAGGTCATAGTCGCTGTTATAGGTGTGCCCCGCACCGGGCACCGCATTCCCTTGAAGGACGACGTTGCCGCTGCCGCTAAACGCGTTGAACACGTGATTGGACAGATCGGTCTGATAGAACTCTACGGTGCCGAGGCTATTGACGGTGATCGGGCTGCCGGAATTGGACGAATACCCGATGGTCCCTTGCCAGTTTCCGTCGTAGTTGCCGATCTGGAGCAGGCCGCCATTGACCGTGGTGGCGCCTGTATACGAGTTGACGTAAGGCGGGGGAACCCTGGTGTTGTCGAGGATCAGCGTGCCGCCGCCCGACTTGGTCAGCGTGGTGCTGCCGATGATGCCGTACGAGCCGGTTAAGGTGTACGTGCCGCTGGTGTTGGTGACGTTGATCGAACCGGGGGCGGCGTCCGCGGGAAGGTTGACCGTGCCGTGCAAGGCGACGGCGCTGTCATCGAAAGTCACGGCATCGCCAGCCGTGTACAGGCTGCCGTTGCCGCCGGTCCAGTTGGCGGACGTTGTGTCCCAGGCGGTGCTGGCAGCGCCTGTCCACGTGTCCGAGTAGGCTTGCAGGTTTGCCGCGGAGAGGCCGAGGACGATCGCTCCCATGAACAACACAACCAGAAATGTTCTACTCTGTCGCATTCTGAAAGTTCCTTTTGATTGCCGCGGGGCAGGCGCCCCGCAATTCGGAAGAACACACGATTCTTCGCCCGTGGAACGTCCGCGGGCCGGAAACACTACCTCTCGCTCCGTTCACGATTTGCCCCGTTTCCTCGTTTCTACGTTCGGCGTGGGAACGCCCTGCCGGGACGCTCCGCATTGCTCTTCGCTCTCTTTACGGGCCGTTCATGGGCTTCTCTCCTTTCTCGGGCTTGCCGCCGGGCGGCGAGCCGGAAGCAGGGGCGTCGTCCGCCCCGCCGCCGTCCGCCACCGTGTCCCGGATGTCGAAGCGTCTTGGCGGGAAAGTGAACAGCCGCAGTTCGTCGATCGTGACGTCGCTGCCGCGGACGTACCGTGGGACGCGGTCGGCGTCGGCGGCGCCGACGGCGTATCGGCGGGCACCCACGACGATCCGCTCCACCACGTTTTCGGGACAAGCGCCACCACTTGGGTATTCAGCGCGCCCGGTGCGACATTGATGTTGATTCGCTCTCCATTGACGTAGAACTTGCCTATCTTGTCGTCGTTGACGTAACAGACGTGCATCCAAACGTCGATGGGAATGACGTAGTCCATGGTCACGGCGCTGTAACCTGGGTTGTGCAGAAAGAACCGGCTGTTGTAACTCTCCACCTCGACCGACGGGCCGTCGCCGCCGGCGTCTTCCGGCGGACCGGTCCCGCCAATCTGAACGAATACCGCGGTGGGGTCCTGCTTCGGTCCGGGCAGGGAATTGACTTTCATCCAGAAATCAAAACCCCAGTTGTTGCCGGTGGGAAAGAGACGGCCGGGACCGGACCGCTCGCAGTATTGCGTGGCCGCGATGGGGTAATCGCCGTAGGCGTTGTTGAACCGCATGGCAAGCGAGGAGCCCGGGCGCCGCCCCCGACGTACGTTGGCGAGCCGTGCGTTTCCAGAGGCCGAAGCCGTCCGTGATCGGCCGTTTCCTTGCCCGCCGCTGCGCCGCCGGCCGGGCCGGGATCGTCCTCGCCGAAGCGGTAATGGGCCAAGATCCGCAGAGACGAGGGAGCCCTTGGCAGTCGCAGTTCTCGCACGAACTGCCGGGACTGGCCGCCGTCGCTTTCGCTGACGATGCGAATGGCGCCGCCCTCCGGCGACTTTTCCACGCAAGCCGACTCGTCCGCTCGCAGCACCACCTCCCCATCCGATCCGCCTCCGCCGGCCAACCGCACGTTGACCGAGCCGCGGAAGACGTGAGAGGCCGTGGCTCCTTCCCTGGTGACTTCGACGCCGAACTCCGTCCCCAGGTCGGTAACGATGGCCGTGGGAGTGCGGACGGAGAATAAGGATGAAGGATGAAGGATGAAGGATGATGGACTGAAACTTTCGGACTTTGGATTTCGGATTTCGGATTTCTCCACTCGTGCGGTCAGCTTGCCCAGCGAGAGGAATCCACCGGTGCTGGAGTCCACTTCATACGTGCAAGGTCCCTGGAGAATGACTCTTGCCCCAGTCTTGTACGTAATTTCCAGGAGTCCCGAGGCTAGCTCATACTTGCGGCCCAAGGGGACGGCGGTGGAGGGGGCGTCTTGCGGATCGGCCCAGCGGCAGTCGGCCAGGCCCGTAATCCGGCCGACAGGCTGCAACTCCGGCTCAATGTCCTTCTGCACCGGCGGGCTCGAGGTGGGCGGAGACCCGGCAAGCTCAGAATCGTGCGACACCTCGTACACCCAAGCGCTCAGGATCGCCATGCCCGTAATCAACGTGGCAGCCGCGTAGGAGAACAGCCAGCCGCCGGGCGCAAAGAGGCCAGGTGTTCGTTGAAGTGTCGAGGATAAGTCGAGAACGATCGGCGGGATGAGTAGCTCGCCGCTGGGGACGGAGAGTTCAGGAGTTGGGATCTCCGAGTTCCGATCCTCGATTTCTGATGGATGGCACGATACATCTGAACCCGGAGTTCCGAACCCTAACCCTTCTCCACGGCCCAAGGGCGCGTCGAGGGCGAAATCCTCCGCCGTGCCCTGACAGGCGCCGAGGACGGGAGAGGATGGCAGGTGGCGCTCCACCGCCAATTCGTGAGCAGCCAACTGGTGCAACGCGAACGAGTTGTGCAGAAACTCGACGTAATACTGCCGCGCCGCCGGATCCGTGCAGACAAGCTCCTCCAGCCGCCGGGCCATCTCGTCGGACAATGCTTCGCGGACGCAGGCGTCGGCCAGACGGTACACCTCGTCGCGCAGTTCCGGAATTGGCACGGTCGAGACCGGTCATGGGCCACCCTCCCGCTGCATTTCCTCCTCGACGCAGTTGGCCAACTGGTAGCGCGTCCGCAGGACTGACTTGCGGACCGCCTCGAACGAGCGACCCAGGCGTTCGGCGACTTGCCGGATCGTCTCGGCGCCGCCGTAGCACTGCAACAACAACTGGCGTCTGGCCGCCGTCAATTTTTCCAAGCACTTCCGCAACAACCGGCTACGCGACTCGAGCCGCTCCGCACTGGCGTTGAATGTCTCCGCCACCCGCTCGATCAGTTCCGGGCTGAACCGCGCGTGTTGCCGTTGCGATTTCTTGCGATACGCCAAGACATGGTAATGGGCGATGGTCCGCGACCAGGCACCGAAGTCCTTGCGCGGATCGTATTGGTCGAACTGCTGCCACAGTTTCAGCCGCACTTCCTGGGCGATGTCTTCGGCGTCGGCCCAATTGGGCACCATCGAGAAGATAAACGCATTGGTCCGCTGCTCGTGGGCGCGGAGCAGCGCAGAAATTGGTCGGTATGGTCAGGCGATCGGGAATCTTGCGATTCGGAGGAGTTCATGTCATGCGTACCACTGCGATGGAGTAACCCAACATGGCCGCGCTCACTACGCCCATTGTAATAAGCTTCCGATGTGGAAATGGGACAAAAAAACGCCGAACCAGAGGGAGGAGCCGCCGAACCCCCCGCGGCTCGCAACCGGAATACCCCAGACTGGTCCTTGCGGCTCGAATGCAGTGTGGGGGCTGGATGTTTGTGCAACGACACCATTCCCGAAAACCCTCGTCATGGCGGAAACCAGCCCGACTCCTTTCCGGCACGTCTCATCTCGGCCATACGTTTGCTGGGAATACCTGCTCGCCAGCCGCGTGCCGGCCGGCGCACCCCGTAGTCCGTCTCAAAGCCATGCTGCAGACCGTTGCGGTGACAGGGAAAGTCGCTATGATAAACGAAGGGTGCGGAGGCCAGTCCCGCCTCCGCTGGTTTTTGCAAAAGGCCCATCTCCCGCGGCTGCTATGACCTCCCACATTCTTGTCCTCAGTGCCTTACTGCTGACCGGCCCGGTCGCGCCGCTGCTGGCCGCGGCCTCGGTCGATCACTCCCGGCTCTTGGTGTACCAGACGCCCGACGGGAAGCTGCGGCCGGTTCGAACCGCCGAGGACTGGGCGATCAGACGGCGGCAGATTCTTACGGGCATGGAAATGGCCATGGGAGCGCTGCCCGACCGATCGAAATTGCCTCCGCCCGATGTGAAGATCGTTGGTCGCATTGCAGGTGACGGCTTCGTTCGGATCGAGATTACTTATCTCGCCGAGAAAAACGACCGCGTTCCGGCCTTCTTGTACTTGCCGAAGGATCGTCCGGCCGGGCAGCGCGTTCCGGCAATGCTGGCCCTGCACCAGACTTCGCCGCGGGGAAAGAGGGCAGTCACGGGCGGAGAAGGTGCGCCGCCGAATCAAGCCTATGCCAAGGAACTGGCCCAGCGCGGCTACGCGGTGCTGGCCCCGGACTATCCGTCATTCGGTGATTACCCGTACGACTTTCGCCACAGCAACTATGCGTCGGGAAGCATGAAGGCGATATTCAACCATCTCCGCGGCGTCGACTTGCTTGCGGCGCGTGAAGAGGTCGATCCCGCGCGGATCGGCGTGATCGGCCATTCTTTGGGTGGACACAATGCAATTTTCCTGGGCGCGTTCGATCAGCGGTTGAAAGTAGTCGTTTCCAGTTGCGGCTGGACGCCGTTCCACGAATACTATGGCGGCAAGCTGGTCGGTTGGTGCAGGACCGCTACATGCCACGGATTCGTGACCGCTACCATCTCGATCCGGATCGCATGCCTTTCGATTTCTATGAGGTGGTGGCGGCGTTGGCCCCACGGGCGTTCTTTTCCAACTCGCCGTTGGGGGACGACAACTTCGCCGTGGCCGGTGTCAAGAAAGCGGAGCTTGAAATACGAAAGGTGTTCGTCTTGCTGGGGGCCGCCGATCAACTGCAAATCCGCTACCCGGACTGTAAGCACGACTTCCCGCCCGATGTCCGGCGGGAAGCCTATCGCTTCATCGACCGGGCGCTCGGGCACACGCCGGCGCGGGAAGTCCCCTAAGTTCAGCATGATTGTCAACCGTGAGATGCTCGAACGACAGCCACGAAGCCCTGCTGGCTCCGCGACAAGGAGCCGGACAAGAGCGCATGATTTCGGATTCCTGACCATTGCCGTGTTTTCAATCTGTAAACGGCATATCACAGAAGAAGGGGACAGCCATGTCTCACAATGTTACCATGATCCGTCGTGATTTCCTTAAGGCGGGCGCCGCGACAGTGCCGGCTTGATGCTGGCCCGCACCGGCGTAGGCCGGGCCGCGGATAGCAAACCGGTCCACATCGGCAGCGTGGGCGTGGGAGGGCGAGGCACAGGTCTGTTGGAAATTCTTTTGACCGTTCAAGGCGTCGAGGTGCCGGCGGTCTGCGACGTCAACCACGCTGCCGCAACCCACGCGAGGGACCTCGTCGCCCGCTCGGGACG
Source organism: uncultured Planctomycetaceae bacterium (assembly GCA_963754135.1). Lineage (GTDB taxonomy): Bacteria > Planctomycetota > Planctomycetia > Pirellulales > Thermoguttaceae > JAJFUI01. The sequence continues at coordinate 179,029 of CAVWEY010000004.1, read as the reverse complement.
GGCAAAGCCCGAACTCTACACCCGCGGCGACGAAGACTTCAAGCGGCTGATGGACCGCGGCGATCTCGATGCTGTGATCATCGCAACGCCCTGGGAGTGGCACACGCCGATGGCGGTCTGTGCGATGAAGGCGGGAAAATACGTCGGCGTGGAAGTGCCCTGCGCCATCACGCTTGACCAATGTTGGGACCTGGTGAAAACCCACGAAACCACCGGCGTGCCCTGCATGATGCTGGAAAACTGGAGCTTCCGCCGCGACAACCTGGCCGTGCTGAACATGATCCGCAAGGGGCTGTTCGGCGAGATCGTCCATTGCCATTGCGCCCATTCGCACAACTGCATGCACTGGTATTTCGACGCCCAGGGCAAACCGCGATGGAGCGGCCAGCACCTGCTCCGCCGCAACGCCGACCAATATCCCACACACAGTCTCGGGCCTGTCCTGAGCTGGATGGACATCAACTGCGGCGACCGCTTCGATTACATGGTGTCGATGGCTTCCCGGTCGCTGGGGATCAAGGACCAACTCGAGCGAACGTACGGCAAGGACCACCCCCCCGCCAAGCTCCCGTACCAGCAGGGCGACATCGTCACCACGATGGTCAAAACGGTCAAGGGCAACACGATCGTCATCGCCATGGATATGCAGCTTCCACGGCCCTACGACAACCGCTGGCAGATCCAGGGCACGCGCGGGCTGTATAACGAGCAACGCGACGCCGTGTCTCTCGCTGACAAGGGCGAATCGTGGGAGCCATTCCCGCCGTACCAGGCGAAGTACGACCATTCGCTGTGGAAGGATGCGACGGTGGCCGGGCAGGGGCACGGCGGCACCGACGTGATCGAGTTGCGGGAGTTTATTCGCGCAGTCCGGACCAAGACGCAAACGCCCATCGATGTGTACGATTCGGTGGTGATGAGCGTGGTCTTTCCGCTGTCCGAGCAATCGATCGCGGCCGGCAGCGCCGCCGGTGAAGTGCCCCGACTTCACCGGCGGCAAGTGGGAAACCACCAAAGCGAAGTTCGCCGTCGAAAGTTAGCCCAATGGAAATGACGCCTCGGCAGCGTTGGCTGGCTCTGTTGGACCGCAAGGCGCCCGACCGCGTTCCCACCGACTACCAGGCGACCGAGGAGGCCACTGCCCGGCTGCGCCGCGATCTCGCCTGCGTCGATGACGAGGCCCTCTACCGCCGGCTCCACATCGACGCCCGCCGCTTCGTTGAGCCGGTGTGGAACCGGCCGGAGCACCGCCCGCCGCCGGCCGATATGTGGGGCATCGTCTATCGTCCGGTTTCCTACGGCTCGGGCGCCTACCTTGAACCCGAGGTTCGCCCCTTGGCCGGCGCCGGCAGCGTTGCGGAGATTCACGCCCACTGTTGGCCGTCCTGCGACGAGTTCGACTATGCCGCGGTGACACGGGCGACCGGCCGGGACGACGGCTACCGGCCAATCCACGCCGGCTGCTATGAGCCGTTCTTGCTGTACGGTTATCTGCGTGGCCTGCAAACGTCGATGGAGGACCTTGCGCTGCGGCCGGAGATTGCCGACGCCGCTTTGGGCCACATCTTCGACTTCTACTACGAGCATCATCGCCGCATCTTCGAGGCCGGCCGCGGCCGGATCGACTTGACTTACGTCGCGGAAGACCTCGGCTCGCAGACCGGCCCGCTGATCAGTTTGGCCATGTATCGCCGTTTCCTGCTGCCCAACCAGATCAAGATGGCCGAGTTGGCGCGGGCCCACGGCGTTCACGTCATGTACCATACGGACGGCGCCGCGAGGATGTTCCTCCCGGACCTCATTGACCGGGTGGGAATCGAGGTGCTCAATCCGGTTCAGTGGCGGTGTCCGGGCATGGAGCGCGAGAAGCTCGTGGCCGATTTCGGCCGTCGCATCATCTTTCACGGCTCGATCGACAACCAGCGGACGCTGCCGTTCGGCACGCTCGACGAGGTGATCCGCGAGGTCCGCCAGAGCGTGGAGATTTACCGTAATGCCCGCTGGATCTGTGCTCCCTGCCACAACCTCCAGGCGGTCGGCCCGACCGGGAACATCGTGGCGATGTACGAGGCGATCCGCGAGTTCGGAGCGCCATAGTTCCCCAAACGGGGTGAACTGGCCGCCCGCCGGGCGAGCACGTTGCACTGACGTCGCAGAGCGAGCTAATCCCGCCGGCGATTGACACTCTGATTCAGAAGTGCATTGCTGACAAACCGCGTCGGATCAAAACGGCCGCAGAGTTTCGCCTTCAGTTGAAGACAGCGAAGCCTTTGACCAGGCCCTCGCCGACGACGTAGCCAACTTGGCGGCGGGTGGCGGCGATTGAGCCCCGGTAGAAATCGTGGTTGCCCAAGACGAAGTAGACCGGCCGCTCGCTCAGGGCTGCCAGCGCCGTAAGGGCAGAACCGAGGACGTGGCTCTCGGCAATGTCGCCCGTGACGAGCAGTGCATCTGCTTGCTCCTTGGCGGACTGGCAGAACCTATGCCGCACAGACTCGCTGGCATGATCCAGGTGGATATCGGTCGCCCAGGCGAGTCTCATGTCGTCTCTTTCCTATTTTCTGCCCGTGTCTTCTCCACGGCTCTCAACAGCACGTGGAAGACCGCCTCATCCGCCATCCTGTGCTCCGCGCCCACAAACGAGCCATCCCCGCTCAGCCCGGCAGCGGCTCGACGATCACGCTCAAAGGAACGTCTACCTTCTTCGTCTCGTAGAAATCCGGGCCGGCCGAACGGATCTGATCCCGTTTGAGTTCGGCCACCTCCCGACTGCCCGACCACACAATGCCCCTGCCATCGTTGTGGATTTGCAGCGTGAGCGACCAGCTTTTCTCTTGGGGATAGCCAAAGACCTTGATCAGCGTCTCGACGACGTACTGGAAGGTATGTTCCTCGTCATTGAACAAGACCACGGCGTAGGGCGGCTGCTGTTTCGGCGTGACCGCGTCGGCAGGGTGCCTCTTCCGCCGCTGTTGGGGCGTCGGCGGGCCTTCCACGATTGGCGGACTTTCTACGGCCACGCTGGCATCATTGCTCATCCCGTGCTCCTGCGTCCTGGCTGCTCCCGACCTGCTCACGGCCAAACCCGATCGGCATCCAAGACCCCAGAACGAGGCAGAAGGTGAAGGCAAAGTCGAAGAAATGGTACAGGGGTTCCGCGACGCCGCCGGCCACAGGGCCCATCATTCCGTTTCGGAAACCCACTTCAGCCGCAAGGCCAATTGTCCCGATGCCACGCCCACCGTCACCGATCCCGACGTAGTCTTTGCCGTAAGGAACTCGGGAATCGCCCGCAAACAGCCCTCCAAAAGTTCCAGTTCCCAAACCAACGGCGGGCGGATGGCCAGCCCGGGGTTGACGCGAATCACCAAGGGATATGCCTCCGGTCCCGCCACGGTCCAGCCGTGCTTCCCGGCGGCGTCCAAGTCGCGCACGGGATCTCGAACGCCTCGCTGAACATCATGGACAGCGCGGACATGCTCCGTGCGTTTTCTTCCTCCGAGCCGCCGCCGGTCATCATCGCCTGAAGGGCAGACAGGTCCTCGTAAATCGCCAGCCCCTGCTGCACACCCGATTGGCCCATCACAACGGCGTACCACGGCCCGCTCTGGAACTTGTCGCACTCGACCCTGATCGCCGTATCGCCCGGCACTTGCTGCCAGGGCTTGCAGCGGTAGAACTCGGCCGCCGCCGCGTAGAAGCTGCCCACCTGCGCCGGCTCCATCCCCGGCCCGTCCAGCAGGGAAGGGGGGCCACCTTGGCCGGCCAGATACTGCGACATGCTTTCGAGCGCGGAATCCAACGCTTCGAGCCGCTCCAAGGCAACGCATTCAACGCCGGCGCGATCCAACTTCGGCAGCAGGGCCTCGCGATGGTCTCGGGAACCCACTTCGATCGCGCCCGGCCGGTGCGGCTCGCCAATGGCCGGGTGCCGCATGGCTTGAAGAACAGCCTCCCACAACCACTCGGCAGGTGGACGCTCTGGCGCCAGCAGGTGTGCAAGCACCATGTCGTCGGTGCGGTTGACCACCGCAGCCATCCACGGCCGATAGGGCTCCCCCTTGTCGGTGATCCAGGCCGGCATGGGGCGGACATCGGCTTGCCAAACCTCTCCCGGCTCCACCGGCAGCGAGAGCAGGTCCTCCGGATTGATCGCCGCGCCAGTCTCTTCCGCGCCGGCTTCAGCGTTTACGGGCGGTAATCGGTCTCGCACCAGGTCGAAAGAATCCAACTGGTCGGAGAGCACGCACTCGACGCCAACTTGTTTGAGCTTGGCCTTCCACGCCGTCTGGAACGCCTTCTGCCGGACCTCGATTTTCGCCGGTCGGTGCGGCTCGGCGTCGCGCGGCCTCCGCATGACGTCCGTAAGGTACTCCCACACGTCGCCTGGCCTTGGCGGGGAATCGAAGGCCGTCAGCCCCAGCACTTCCTCGCTCGCCCGGCTGACGATCATCACGATCCAAGGCAATGCTTCCCCGGACGTGCCTTGGCGGGCCCCAGAACTCGGTATCGCATCAACCTGCCAGACTTCGCCTCGCTCCTGCGGACAGCGCCGCAATGCGAGCCGGAGTTCGGGCCACGAAGGCTGCCGAGATTTCGGCGCCTTGGGCAACGGCATGTCGAGCGTCTTCCGCAGCCACGAGATGGCGCCCGGCGAATTCAACCAAGCGCGGCGATTCCCCAAAACATAGCTGACCGCCTCGTCTTCCCCGCCGACGCTGATGTACGGCGGCGTATCGTGCGGCAGTTGCTTTTGTTCCAACATGTAGGCCGGGACGTGCCTGTTGACCTTTACCGCCTCCCTCAGCAGCTTGTCGGCCTCAGCAGTCTGACCCCCGTCCCGGAACGACGCCAGCGCCTTGGTGTAGGCCCATTCCGCCAAGGCGTCGTCCTCGTACTGCGCCAACAGACGTCGAAGCTCCTCGTCCCGGTCCATGTCCAACAGCAGGGTAGCCAGGCTGTAGCGGACACCCTGGTTGTCGTTGGGGTTCAACCGCAGCATCTCCCGATAGTGCTCTGCCGCTTCTTCGCGGCGGCCGGCTTCCCAAAGGCATTGGGCCAACCCCTGCCGGGCACGCATGTACGGCCGGGTCTCCAACACACCCCAAAAATGACCCTCGTGCTCCGTAAACGCCTCGCTGCCGAGCGCCCGCTCCCCCGCCGCCACGCCTTGCTCGTAGAGCTTCCGAGCCTCGTCGGCGGTCTCCGCGTTCTCCGCCAGCAGCACGTAGGCGTCGGCACAGTCGGGCGAGATTCCGATGGCCTGACGCGCCAGATCAAGCTGCTCGCCTTCGGGGGCCTCAAAGGCCCGGTACATCACCTCCTGCGCCGATCCAGCGGCGTCTGTTTACTCCGCCCCTCTCCAAGACCGGCCACAAATTGCCGCATGACCCCTTCCATGGCACGTCGATCGGGCAGCAGCCGTTCGAACGGGGTCTTGTTGGCTCTTGTTGGCTTTGTTGGTGGCTGGTCGTTTCTTCTTGGCCATAGGGCGCGTCCTTTCCAGGGAACGGGATTGCAACCTATTCTACCGTTGAGACGGCCAAGTGAACACCGGCACCAGCGCCCTGGAAGAGAAAAAAGACAGTCATCGCCACGCCCAACCATCAAGATAGTTCCGCCCAACCCGCCAAGCCACATACACCCCGGCGGCACTGCCAAGCGAACTAACCGAAAAGGTCACCGTCAGCCCCAGGCCGATGGAATCCCCGGCCTGCCAGCCGATGCAGCAGCCGGGAGTCATCCCCACGAAGAGGAGCAGTCGCGTCATGGGGTCGGGCCGTCTCCTACGCCACCTTTCTGGTGCGGGCGAACTCATAGAGCCGGCTGTTGCCTTGCTTGCCCACCTCACTCACGGCACCCGTCTGGCGAAGACAGTGGGCGATCAAGCATGCCGATAGCTCGTAGCGGCTCAAGGTTCCGGCTCGGTCGAAGACACCGGAGCCGATATTTCTCGCCGACGTGCTGCGAGCCACAGCCCGAGCAGAGCGATAAGCAGCCCAGCGGTCAACAGGGGCCACGAGTAGGAGACGCCCGCGTAGCCTTGCGCCTGAATGCGATCCGAGTCTTTCACGAACGACCAGTACCACAATCCAAGACCGAACAGTTGCGAGGCGAGAACCGGAACCGAAAGACGCAGGCTTGCTCCGGCGCCTTCGCGCACGACCAGCAAGCCGCTGGCGAGCACGAAGTAACCGCTGATCAGCACCGGCGCGAGCACGGGACCGAACCAGGGCTGCGGAATCAGGAACAGGCAATCCCACTCGATCCAGGACGACGGCCACTGGGCCAGCCACTTCAAGCCGGCATAGTAGACGATGTCCCAGACTCCGAACATGAAAAAGAAGAAGGCCAACCCGGACCGCCAATTGAAGGCCGCCATCCATGCCATCGCCAGTAGCATGACCAGCGTGCAAGCCTCCCGTATGTGCTCGACGGGAAACCGTCCAAGCGGAGGCAAGACGGTGCCGTTGCCGCTGGCGGCGGGAAGAATCAAGCGCCGCAGGTAGATGACGCAGATGGCTTCGAGCAAGCCCATGGCGCAGGCGAAGAGGAGGGTCCACAGCAGTCGCTGCCAGACTTGGCACGAAACGGGCGACGACGTGGTTTTCATTGAGCCGGCTCCAGTTTGGTGTGGGTGGTGAAAGCAGGGTCGCTGCTTGGGTGCCCAGCGGCACCTCGAACTGGACGTCCTGGCCGCCGTATAGCCGCTTCAAGTCACGGTGCAGTGAGGTTTCCATGTCGATCGTGGGCAAGGAACGCCGCAGGGGGAATCGTGAGGGCCGCCCGACAGGCAGTATCGTACCGCAGATGGCTCTCGGTTCACAACGTCAGATTGACCAGGGCAACCCAACGGAACTCAGCTCGAAACGTGGCCAGACTGCTGAAAGCCCACCCGGCCCCCGTTGTCCGGAACCTGGCCTAACCGAACTTCACCAGTAGGTGGCGATTTGGTGGGAATCTTGTCGTATTTGGTGCTCACGTGAAGGTGGAGTTTTTTCGCGCAACTCCTTATGGGCGACAGGCCGGGTTGTTTGCCGGCGCGGCCAAAGGCGTTGTAGTGAAGACCTTGCCCTTCGGAATGCCCCCGCACGGGGCTACAATTCGGGCATGTTCATTCGCCCGTGCTATCGCCGCAAGGACGGCAAGCGCCACGCCTATTGGGCGCTGATGGAATCGTATCGCACCGAGCGCGGCCCGCGGCAGCGGGTGGTCGCGTATCTCGGGCAACTCGACGAACCGCATCGTTGGGGCGTCAAGGGAGCCGCCGAAGGCAAACCAGGGTCGCCACAGAGGCGGCTCTTCGACGACGTCCGCCCGCGGTGGGTCGAAGTGGACGTCAAACGCCTGCGCGTGGAGAACCGGAAAGACTTCGGCGGGCCTTGGTTGGGGCTGGAGCTTGTCGAGCAGTTGGGATGGAAGGAGTTTCTCGACCGCACGATTCCGTCGGGCCACGAAGACGTGCCCTGGTCGCTGATGGCGTTGGTGTTGGTCCTCTGCCGCCTCTGCGATCCATCGAGCGAATTGCACGTCGCCGAGCATTTCTACGCCCAAAGCGCCTTGCCCGATCTGTTGGGCATCCCGCCGGAAAAGATCAACGAGCAACGCCTTTACCGGGCGCTTGACGTGCTGCTGCCGCACAAGGAGGCGTTGGAGGTGTTCTTGAAGAACCGGCTCGGCAACCTGTTCGGGCTGGAGTACGACTTGCTGTTGTACGACGTGACCAGCACGTATTTCGAGGGCCAAGCCGAGGCCAATCCGTCGGCCAAACGAGGCTACTCGCGCGACCACCGCCCGGACTGCAAACAGGTCTGCATCGGCCTGGTGGTCTCCAAGTGCGGGATGCCGCTGGGATACGAGGTGTTCGCCGGGAATCGCACGGACGTCACCACGTTGCAGGAAATCGTGCAAACGATGGAAAGCCGCTATGGCCGGGCCGATCGGATTTGGGTCGGTGACCGCGGCATGGTCTCGGCCCACAACATCGCCTTTCTCAAACAGAGCGGACGGCGTTACATCGTCGGCACGCCCAAGAGCATGCTCAAGCGGTTTGAACGGGAACTGCTCGCGGAGGATTGGCGCACGATCCGCGACGGCCTGGAGGTCAAGCTCTGCCCTTCGCCCGACGGCGACGAGACTTTCGTTCTTTGCCGCAGCCGTGACCGCCGCGAGAAGGAAAAGGCCATGCACGGCCGTTTCGAGCAACGGATTGAAGAAGGACTGTTGCGGATCGAGGCCGGCTGTCGGAAACAGCGCTTGCAGCCGGTCGTCGTCGCGCAGCGGCTGGGGCGATTGCTGGGCCAGAACAGCCGGGCGGCAGGGCTTTTTGAAACCGAGGTCCGCACTGCCGCGGACGGCCGGGCAAGCCTTGGTTGGAAAAAAGTCGAGACTTGGCGTGACTGGGCAGCCTTGAGCGAAGGGTGCTACCTCTTGCGCAGCAACGTGGTGGGGTGGAGCGACGAGGACCTTTGGAAAGCCTATATCCAACTGACCGAGGCCGAGGCTGCGTTCCGAATCCACAAAAGCGACCTACGGCTCCGTCCGATCTGGCATCAGAAAGAGGAGCGGGTGTTGGCCCACATCTTGGTCTGCTTCTTGGCTTATGTCCTCTGGAAGACCCTCTCGCAGCGATGCCAGCGGGCGGGACTGGGCCACGAGCCTCGCCGGGTCTTCGAGGAATTGGGCAAGATTCAGTTGGTGGACGTGGTGTTGCCGACACGTCAAGGGACGGAGATCCGTCGGCGTTGCGTGACCCAGCCCACCGACCATCAGGCCATCTTGTTGACCCGCTTGCGGTTCCGTCTCCCCACCATCCGTCTAACGGAGGGTGTGTAGTGAAGACTTTCGAGAACCGCGCCTTGCGCCGCAAGGACTTACGTCGACAACTGGCGAAGTTCGGTTAGGATGTCACTGAAGCTGGACGAGGAACTGAACGCCCGGCTGATCGCATTGGCCCGGCGGCGGGGCCAATCACGATCCGCCGTCGCCCGCGAGGCAGTGAGGAAGTACCTCGATGCGGAGGAAAAGAGCACCTCTCCATCCTGCCTTGAACTGACCGCCGACCTGGCGGGGTGCGTTAGCGGGCCGGGGGACCTATCATCGAATCCCGATCACATGAAGGGATACGGTGAGTGAGCCGGCAGATCATTTCCGGATTTACCGCAAGCACGGGCGGACGGTGATCCCGGTTCTCATGCCCAGCGAGTGAATGGCCTGTCCGGCATTCTTATATCCCCGGGCTGCTGGCCGGTTGGCTGTAGCTGGCCGGGGTGACGCCGGAGGACGCCGGGGGCGTGGACGAGAGCGTGCCGCCGGAGGTTCCGCTGGCCCGAGGCGGCGGCGCATAGTCGCTGGTGCTGCCGGGCCGATAGGCGGGCGTATCGCTGCTGCCGGCGGCGGGCGGGGAATAAGGGCTTGCCCCAGCGCCGCGCTGCCCAACGCGCCCGGAGCGGAATAGCCCGAACTCGCCGGAGCAGAGTAGCCTGAACTACCCGACGTGCCCGGAGCGGAATAGCCCGAGCCGGCTGGAGCAGAATAGCTTGATCCGCCCGAACTGGCCGGAACAGAATAACCCGAGCCGCTCGAACTGGCCGGAGTGGAATAGCCCGACCCGGCCGGAGCCGAATAGCTCGAGCCGCCCGAACTGGCCGGAGTGGAATAGCCCGACCCGGCCGGAGCCGAATAGCTCGAGCCGCCCGCGGCTGCCGGCGTATAGTTCGGGCTGTTGTAACTGTTGGCCGGTGGCGAATAGCCGCCGCTGCCGGCGGTCGGCGGCACGGCGCTCGGAGAGCCGTAGCGGCTGCCCACCAGCGGCGCCGAGCCACCGCTTGGCGGCGAGTAGCGGTCGCTGGGCGGAGCGTAGCGGTCGCCGGCCGGTGCCGCCGGATCGGTCCCCGACGGACCGGACGAACTTGGTGCGGCGCTCCCATAACGAGAACTGCCGCCGTAGCGCGACCCGGCATCGCTGCCGTAAGCGCTGTTTCCACTGCCCGCGCCATACGACGGACTGTCGGGATAGGCCGCAGCGGGTCGAACCGGATTGGTGTAGCCGCCGGCGGACGTGCCGGTCGGCGCATAGCCTCCCGCCGGGCTGCCGGTGGAGTTGTAGGAGCCTGCGGGCGGCGGGGTGTTGTTGTAGGAAGGCGTGGCCGGGTTGGCATAGGGGTTTGTGCGGCCATAGGGAGAGGCAGACGGGGTTGAATCGCCGTACGGTCCGCTCGATCCGCCAGCAGCCGCCGGCGAGGCACCATAGGCCCTGGCGCCCGGTACTCCGGCCGTGCTCGCGTTGTAGGCCGGGGAGCCGTAGCCCTGGGCACCCGCTGCCCCGGCGGCGCCCGGCAGCATGGTCGATGCGCTTGGGTTCTGAGCGCTCGAATAGCCGGCGGCGGAGGCGTTGTAGCCGGCGGCTGTGGCCGGATAGCCGGTTGCCGGCGGGTTGTAACCGGCCGCCGTGCTCGGGGTGTTTGACGCCGTTGCGGCGGCGTCGTAGCCTGGCGATCCCTGCGTGACCGACGGGGCGGCAGGGCCTTGGCCGGCCGCGAGTCCCGACGGCTTCACCGGCGAACCGACGCCGGGCGGTGTGGCACCGGGGGTGGACTGGAACGGATTGCTCTTCCAGAACGCCAGATTGGGCGCGTTCCACTGGCCGCCGCTGTAGCAACCCGATAGGACGACCGTGGCGAAAACGGCCACCACACACCGCGCTAGGTTGGTTCGCATGGCTTCGGTATCCTTCCGAATGGACGAGAGATCGTGGGACGAGCAACGCGCCTTCACCCCAGGACGAGGCGCGGAAAACTCGGGAAAACTCGGGCGGATTATAGATGCCTTGGCAGGTGGGTCAATGGCAGAATCGCCGGATTGGCGGGAATCAGGGCAAGCTGGGGTAGCTGGGAATCCTCGGTGAGAATCCCCCGACGAGTCGCGGAAGAGGATCGTGCGCTGCTACTGTTGCGGCGGGACAGCTTCCTTGCCGACGATTTCCAGGGCTTGCTTCAACGGGCCGAAGCCGCCCGTCATCTCGATCAGGCCGTGGACGCGGATTGCCGCCGCGAGGGCCTTTTCCAACGTGCCGTGTTCCTTGACGAAGTCCTGAAGCTGCTTCACGGTGGCAATCGCGTCGATCAGTTGCTGGGAACTGCCTGTGGCCGGCTTTTTCGGCGCTGGTGTCTTCTTTGCCATTGGGGTTGATCCTTACTGAGTGGTGTGAGCGAAACCCAGAGAACCATACCACGGCGGGAAGCGGGAAACAAGAGGGCCGGGAAAGTACGGCGGAGTCGATAAGGCAGGCAGGAATGTCTGCCCTTCTCCCGGCTATGGGTCTCTGTCCGTTGCATTCATACGGGGGGATGCCGCCTGTTTCTTTTCAATGCGTTTGAGCATCTCTTTGATGTCCACGAAGCCTTTCAGGGCGACGTAGATGGTGATTGTTGAATACCAGACCACGCAGGCCATCGTCAGCAGCCACCAGAAGAAGTGCGCGCCGATCATGATTCACCTCCTACCGCCGTGGGCAGTTCCGCAGCCGTAAGTTGCCTGTCTTGGGGTTTCAGGAGCGATCCGACAATCATCGCCACCCAGGTGGCCAAGTACGCGGCAATGCCCGAGTACCATTGCCAGAGATTCGCGTCGCGGACGGACATGTCCTTGCGCACGTTCGCGATCACCAAAGACGCGACGGGGATTGCGGCGCCGACGACGATTGCCCCGGCGGCCCCCCAGTTGTTCGCCCGTTTCCAGTAGCAGCAGGCGACCAACAGGGTCGAGATGCTGGCCAGATAGATGGTGCCCGTCACGCCCAGATACGTCCACACGTCGCCCTTCAGCGGGTACCAGAGTCCGTAGACGAGCAAGAACACGCCGATCAGGGTGACGATGACCCGATTCCAGAACAGCCCTCGCCGCTCCGACCAGCGGGTCTTGCGGAAGGGGGCTAGAATATCGTTGTAAATGACACTGCCCCAAGTGATCATGTAGGATGAAGTGCTCGACATGTCGGCCGCCAGCATGGCCGCCAGCAGCAGGCCCATCAATCCCACGGGCACGAACTGGCTCAAGAACACGGGCATCGCGTAGAGGGTTGTCTTCTCCTCGTAGCCGGGCAGCAGTTGGCTCATGGCCAAGGGGCCGAGCGTGGTCAGGGCGGCGATGCCCCAGACGCCCGGAATGAGGAACCGGCAGACAAAGAAAAAACTGGTGCGGGTGTAGATTTGTTGCCCGGTCTTGGCGTCTTTGGCCGCCAGCAGCCGCGAGATCGTCGTCTGCCACGTCAAGACGGCCGCCAAACTCAGGAGTGCGTTGAACAACACGTACTGCCATCCCAGGTTCTCGTTCGCAAACGGATTGAACCCGCCGGCCTGGCAATGTTGCGACACGCTAGTGGCCAACCGGTCCCAGCCGATATTCACCAGGATCAAGAGGGTGACGGCGATCAAGCCGCAACTCATGACGATGAACTGTAGGAAATCGGTGACCAGCACGGAGAGCAGTCCGCCAAGGACGGTGTAGATTGTGCCCAAAAGCAGCAGGAGCGTCATCATGAGTTCCAGGTAGCCGAGTTGGAAGGCAGGTGTATGCCAATTGCCGACGGCGAACGCCGGAACGTGCAGGGCGGCCATCTTGAAGCCGCAGACCAGCACCAGGAACTCGCCGGTGACACGGAGGAAGACCCCCATGTTCAGCAGCCCGCCGAGCACAATTACCACGCCGGCCGCCCAACGGATGCGCTGACCATACCGCTTTTCGAGCAGTTCGGGGATCGTCATCACGCCCGCCTGGCGGAGCGGCTTGACGCAGAAGCCGGTCACGCCCACCAGAAACATCGCCAGGCCGCCGAGGATGCCGGGCGTGGCGCCGGCAAAGCCGTATTTGTAGCCGCTCTCGGCCGTATACATGCAGGTGACAACTCCGAACTCCGTGGCGGCCAGCGAGGCAATGCCCAAGAAAACGTTCACTTCCCGGCCGGCCACCAGGAAAGTTTCCACCTTGCTGACGTAGCGGCGGACCATCACGCCGACGACCATCGTCACCACCAGATAGAGTCCCACGATGCTGCCGTCAATGGCCCAGGAGAAATGCGTCATTTCCTTCGCCTCAGCTAGAGGTTCCCGCGGTCTTCCGCCAATGGACGGGTTGTTTTTGGCCGGTTCTCAGGGAGGCATAGGCCGCCTCGACGACCGCCAAGGCGTTACGTGCATCCAGCGCAGTGGTCTGTGGCGCGTCTCCCTGGGCAAGGCACGCAAAGAAGTGCTGCAAATAACCGGGTGCGGAAATCGAGCTGAGATCGATGCTCTGCCTGCCCTGTTGCGGTTGGCAAAGCTCAAGACACTGACTCAACCCGTCCACAGGGTCCCAGTGATAGCTGCAATGCATGCTGGCTGTGGTCCCCCAGAGATTATGCTCCAGGTGCAACGTGGGCTGCTCGTGACAACCCGGCGAACAAACGGTAAAGGAGACAATCAGATTGGCGATTGCCCCGTTTTCATACTCCACCAACAGCGCGGCATTATCTTCGCCCTTGTGCGGCTGGGCGATGACGTACTGGCCGCCGGTCATTTGCACCGCCTTCGCCTGCCCCAGCCAGGAGTTCATCAAATAGACAATGTGGTATCCTCCGTCCAGCAAGACCCCCCCGCCCGCCTTCTGGAGATCGCCTTTCCAGTCGTGGGGATCGCGCAACCGTAGGACTTCATAACCCAGGTAGGACGACTGCGCCATAAAGATCGTCCCCAGTTTCTTTTCGCCCAACAGCCTTCGGATGCCGGCCGCCCACGGGCTGAAATACATATTCATCGTCACCAAGAGCGTTTTGTTGTGCCGGGCGGCCGTATCGAGCATTTCATCCGCTTCGGCAACGGTGATGGCCAGCGGCTTTTCGCAGATCACGTGCTTTCCCGCCTTCAGCGCACTTGTCACCATCGAATGGTGAAGGAAATGCGGCGTGCAGACGATGACGATGTTGATATCCGGCCCGGCCAAGACTTCGCGGTAATCGGACACCGATAAAACGGGACCGTACTTCCGCTCCGCCTCCGTTCGCGCCGTCGGACTCGGATCGGCAATCGCCGCCAACCGCAAGTTCCTGTTCTCACGGATGAACTTCATGTAGGGACCGGCGATGGCGCCGGCCCCCACCAGCAACACCCCCAAACAACGGGTTTCCGAGGAAGGATTGCGTGCAACCGTAATGTTGGGCTGTTTGCTCTTCATGGTCAGACTCCCCGTCTTGTGGACGAGCCTTCGTACAAGGCGTACAAGGCCGTCATTTCTTCGTAGGTAGTGCGTGCCGCAAATTGCGGGTCATTGCCTTTAACGTGCGCCATGTATTTGAATTGTTCATATTCGCCGGAAATGGCGCCCTGATAGTTGATGGCGTCCAAGGCTTGGAAGAAGGCTTTCCAGTCGATCGCCCCCGCTCCCAGCGTGGGGAACAGATAATCCAACCCGAACACGCCCGGCCGCCCCACCGCATCCTTCATGTGGACGTGTTTAATTTTCCCGCCCAACTGCCGGATCGCGTAAGGGATGTCGTTGCGGTACAGCAGCAAGTGTGACGGGTCGAGCGTGATACCAAGGCGCGGATGGTCGATCCGGCGATACATTGCCTCGATGCTATAGAAATCATGGACCAATGCCCCCGTCAAAGGCTCCAGGGCCAGATAGGCGTCGGACTCGTCAAGAGTCTTGGCAATCCGCTCCAGCGCCCTGACCAGATTATCCCAGGCGGGACCGTGGCTGGTTTGGGGTGGCATCCACCAATCATCCGGCGCCGCCGCGACAGATTCGGCTGGCCACCCCGAAATGGTATTGATGACGTTCACGCCCGCATGCGCCGCTGCCCGAACGGTCTCTACCACGTCGTCAATATGCCGGGCGTCGCCGCCGGTCAGGCTGCCCAAGATCACGATATTGCTTACGGTGAGCCCCGCCTTCCGGGCGAGCCGGACGGCGGTCGCGAACTCCTTCTCAAGATCGGCCAAAGGAAAGGACGACCGCTTCAACTCCACATACTTGAATCCCAACGACGCGATATAATCCAGACACGCGGCGATTTGCGCTTCGGTATGCAGTTGTTCCCACCAAAACGCGTTGAAGCCGAACTGCTCTTTGGTTATCATCGCAACCTGCCTTTCTGGCCCTAAGCGGCTTTGAAACCTTCGATCATCGCCAGGATATTGTCGACCGGCGTATCCGGCTGAACGGCATGAGCGGCCGAGGCGATATAGCCGCCGTCTTTACCCAAGACGTTCACCAGTTCTTGAGCCGCCCGTCTGATCTCTTGCGGCTTGCCGCGGGGCAGCAGTTCCTGAATGTCAAAACCGCCCGAAAAACACAGGCTCTTGCCGAACCGCGTTTTCAGGCCTTGCGGCGTCATCCCGCGGGCCAGGGGTTGAAGCGGATTGAGGATGTCAATGCCGGTTTCCATCAAAGCCGGGATCAGCGGAGCAATCGCGCCGCAGGAATGATAATGGAAGATGATGTGATTTCCAAATCTCGCTTTGATGGCATCGATGAAATGCTTCCAACGGGGCAGGAGAAACCGCCGGTACATCGCCTCGGAGATCAACAGAGATTGCTGACTGGCCAGGTCATCGGCAATGTAAACCATATCCACCCGGCCGCGGGCGGCTTCCATGATCCGCACGGTCTGGTCGAGATAGAACTCGCCCATGCCATCCATCACCGCTTCCACCAAGGCAGGATTGACCGCCATTGCAGAGAGCATCTTTTCGAAGCCCATCACCCACCAGGTCCGCTCAAAGAAGGAAGCCGCCCCGATGCCGAGCCAGCGGGGCTCCCGCCGGCAATGCTGCCCAATATGCCGGTTGATGCTCTCATAATCCCACCATGCGCAATCCGGCCAGGCGTATTCCTTGAGATCATCCGGGGTTTCAGCCGCCGCCAGGGGATGATGCGCGAATTCCTCATAGCAGCCGTAAGCATTGTTGATCTTCCTGTAGCCGATCCCAAAACAGTCCCACCGCTGCGTCGGTGTGTCTTTCAGTTCCGGTCCGACATAGTCGGGAAGAAGCCAGCGGACGTCGATATCCAGCGCCTCGAGGACGTCGAGCTCCGAGTTTCCGCTGAACCGCTGCTGCATCGCGACGGTAATCTCCGGCGTCATCCACAACATGAGCGGCACCCTGTCCGGCCGGGTATGTGCCAATGCCGTGCCGACGCGCTCGCGTGAATTCATGCGGGTATGTTCCACTACGGATTGCCGTCGATTTTGTCGAATGCCTCCTGCACGGCCTTCCACATCGGACCGGCGTAAGCCGGAGCGTCCTTGGGATCGTAGCCCTTCCTACCCCATGCCAACTCGATCTCACGATAGCCGGCGTCCAACCGGTTCCGGGGCAGTTCCGTTCCGGCCTTGAGCGATTCCAACCGCAGCGTCAGATATCGCTCGACCCGAGGCCGGTAGTAGAACCGGTTCAGTTCGTAGATGTCCTTGCTCTGATAGTCGGTGATGCTCGGGTGCGAGATGGCAAAGGTCAAGCCTGAATCCCTGATCCAGGCTTTGATTGCCTCCAACGCCGGCCCGGAACCGGTGCGGGCCAGCGATTTCGCAACGTCTTCAAGCCGGTAGTCCGGCCTGCTCGACAAGACCAATTCGATCTGATCGAGGATGGCTGTCAGCGTTTTCGCTTCCGCTTGTACCTTGTCGGTGTCTTTGGCCGCCGCGGCCTTTTCCAGCAGCGACAAGTGCCGGCGGAACACCTCCGCGGCGTACTGGCGGAAGACGTCGACCAAGTCGTTCTCCACCAACCGCCTGCTCCGAACGGCAGGCGGAAGCGCCAGCCCGGCGCGCAGGAAACCGGCCAGCTTTTGGATGCGTTCAACGGGCGGCGCCGCGACATCGCCGGGATACAACCGGTGCTGATATGGGGCGTCCGCCGAGCCGCCGGGCCCGTAAACGGTTTCGACCAACCCCTGGAACGCTTCCCGCATCGGCTTGACGCCATCCGCGCCATACCGGCGGAGCAGCATGTCGTCGAGATAGGCGGATTCCTCGATGGCACTTGGATTCCATGCCAACCGCGTGATCAAATCGTAGTAATGCGGATTGTAGTGCAGCACTTCGGGAAATAGTCCGAAACCGGTGCAATTGCCGAGCTTGGCCGCATCATTGACATAGGCAATCGCCTTGTGGAAATTGCCGTGCAGATAGTCGTGGCCGCCGAATTGATGGATGAAGCCTACGGCGAAGTTCCGTCCCCAAAAGCGATTGCACCGTTCGCTCTTAAACAGCGGCCGCGCCTCCCAGATATCCCAAATCAGGGCCTTCTCGGGCGGTATTTTCTCCAGGAATGCCTGCAAGACTTCCCGCGTCCAGAACGGCCCATCTTCGTCGCAAACCCAGCCCCACGTGCTGAACTGCCAGACTCCCTGCGGATCGGCCGCCTTGATCCCGGCCAGTATTCCGCTGGGAAACGACCCATTGATCTTCCTTCTCTCGTCGTCGCTGGTCTTGAACTTCGCCTCGTTGGGCATGTCGGTCCGGTACTGGTGCCAGGTGCCGTAGGTGGCGGTCCAGGTCTCGATATACGTCTTGATCCACCGGACGTACAGCGGATCGTCGGGGTAAAGGTACGTCAAGAACTTGTGCCCTTCATTCTCGTCGACATACCAACTCCCACCGTAGTACTTCGCCTCAGGATGTGCTTTGACGAACTGAGGGCTTACCTCGTTCGCCGGGATGGGCGTGACGACTTCCATGTCCAGCGTTCTGAGGTAGTCATAGACCCGTTTGGCCAGTTCCGTTTGGCTCTTGTCATCGTCGGTGATCTGCTGCGGCCGGACCCCCATCTTCTCCAAGACCCTCTTGTAGACGAGTCTCCCCCCCAAGCCATAGTTCGTCTCAAATCCACCGAGGCCAAAGCACGCTGTGTTGAACCGATTCTTGGCCAGCCAATCAAGCTCGCGCTGGTGCTCCTCAAAACCCCATTTGGCGACGAACGAATAGGTGTAGGCACAATCGCCTCCCGAAACGGAGAGCCGCGTTGCGAACCGCGGCCGCTCCGCCAGATGGATCGCCGGGAGGGTCACGTCCCTCGACGCCGGCACGTACTCACCGTCCCAGAAGAAGCCCACCTTGAGGTATTTCTTAAGAAGGTAGTAGACTGCGAATAATGTTCCCCGGTCTCTCGATCCGCCGAGAACGAGCCGGTCGCCAACCGTTTGAATGACGAATCCATCGAGTCCGGGATGCGCTGCGGAAAGGTCAAGTTGCCCCTTGGCCTGAAGGGCCCCGACCTGTCCGTTTGTCTCCGGCCGTCCGATCAAGACCAGACGCTTGGCATCCTGTGCCGCGAGACTGCTTTCCGTCGTCACGGGCAGGGTTGCGCCGCTGATTTGACGGACATAGTTGACAAGCTCATCCGCCGCGTGCCGTTCGGAACGGGTTGCCTTCTCGCCAACGACGATGGTGGCCTGCGGCTCGCCCTGCTTGACGAGCACGAAATCCGGCTCCAAGGCGGACACGGACGCCGAAACCGCCGCAAGCAGCATTGGAACCATCAGACAAACGCATCGCCTTGAAAACATCGCCTTCATCCGTTTCTCTTGCGCATCAAGGCTGGTTGCCGAGGGCTGCGTGGCCAGCTAACGCGAGAGCGCGGGCAGCAGCGAGGCGACGCATGGCGAGGGTTTCCGAACGCAGGCATGGCTGCCGGCGGTTCAACGCCCAACGGTTCGGCAGGCGGTCTTGTACAGCACGCAATTACAAACCATCGACCATCGTGACCTTACCGCCTGCCTGTTTGCCTGTCAAGAGGCGCTGCGCCTGGGCGTCGAAAAACTCGTCCTGCCCACTGCGGCGTCAGCGTTCCCGCTTGACCTCGGACCGGGCGGCCAGGGCGGCTTTTTGGCCGAGTTTGCCGGCCAGCCCGGCAAACTCCGCGCGGACCTCCGGCTGCACGCGGTTGAGCTTGCCGGCCAGGGCCTGGAGCTTGCGGCTGTTGAGTTCCGCGGTGCGGGAAAGGCTGGCGACGAAGCCGGCGGTCAAGAGGAAGTTGCTGTCGGCGGTCTGGCCCAGCAGCGGCGAGACGGTCTTGGTCAAGAGTTCCGCCCCAGCCGGCTCGATGCTCAGAAAGCAGTCCAGGCGGCTGGTGACGTAGTAGCGGTTGTTGGTTTCCCGCACGTAGCCCGTCTTGAGCACCAGCACGGCGCGTCCTCTGACGGGCCGGGCCAGGAGGGACCCTTCATAGACCCCCTCGGCGTAGATCACGTGCAGGTCGTGGCCGCGGTAGACGAAGCGGAGCGAGCCGGCGGCCCCGCCCGGCTCGGCGATCAGGAACCGCCCGTCGCCGGTCTGCCACAATTGCATCCGGCTCAGCTTCATCAACTCCCAGATGTTGACGACCACGTCGGGGTGACGGACGAGGAAGAGATACATGTCGGGATCGCAGTCGATCACCTTGGTGGGGAGCCGGCGAAAGACGCTGACGTTGGACAAGACGGAGTTAACTCTGGTCCGCTCGGCCGGATCGAGTTTTTCCATGGGAACGGACCGCAGCGCATCCTGGCGGGCGCGGTTGCCCGTGCTCGCCTCGGAAGAGGCGAACAAGCCGGACGGGGGCATCGCGGCCAGGGCCGGCCGGACCAGCGCCGGCAGGCATGCCAGCGCCGCGGCAACGACGGCAAACGTTGCGGCCGGCGATGGCACTCGGCGTGATCGTGGGACCTCGGCTGGCATCCGGCTCGAACGCCGCATTTATCCCCCCGGCAGTGTCGCGACCGCCAAATCGCGGTTTGGTGGGCGCAGAATCAGGCTGTGGAACTACCTTCCTGATTATTCGGTCTGCGGGGGCGTTGCCGGTCAGTGAAATTTTGCGGGTGTGAAGATGGGGGACGTGCGCAAAGAGCGGCCCCCGGGATTGGTGTTCCCGGGGGCCTCTGGTCCTTGATTCACGGAGCATTCAAGATTCAGGCGATGACCTTGACGTTCTCGGCGCGGGGACCTTTCGGCCCGCGGCCTTCGCTGAACTCCACCTTCTGACCTTCGCGGAGTTCCTCGATGCTGACGCCATCCAGGGCGGAGTGGTGGAAGAACAACTCCCCACGCTCTCCCTGAATGAAGCCAAAACCCTTGTCCATGATCAACTTCTTGATCGTACCTTGCGGCATGACTGCCACCTCCTCAAAAAAACGGAAACGTAAACGACGGAACGGGCCGGGGCCAGCCGCTCGCTCTCCCCCTTCCGCACGCGGCAACCTCAGCCAAACAATTAAGAGGGGAGCAAATCAACCGCAATTCACAAGAGCCGCATCGAAAAGAACGCCGCTACAGCGAAACGCAGTGTGACCGATCTGAGTCCTCGGAAGGAGCTGAGAACCCTATCTCCGCCACCCCAACTCATAAGGGATTATACTGCGCCGGCTGGGGCCGTGGGAAGTGGGGGAGATGCGATATTTTCCGGTATCCCCCTCATTGGACGGGGAACCGGTTCATTCCCACGCAGAGCGTGGGAACGAGAGATGACCGGGGGGATTCACTTCCAAAGCGAGTCGGCCAGCCCCACCGCCGGCGGAACGAAGATCATCAGCGGCAGCCAGGCGGCCAGGGCCGGGTTGAGGATCCAGGACACCGAACCGAGATACTGGGACCCGATGACCACCAGCGTAAAAGCGGTGGTCACGGCCATACATATCCCCATGGCGATAAACACGTTGCGGCTCTCTCGGCTGACCACCAACGGCAGGCCCAACAACAGCAGGGTAAGGTCGAGCAGGGGCTGGACGATCCGGGCGTGAATCGCCACCCGCACGTCCGCCCCGTAGCTCAAGCTCGGGTTCCGCAGACCGCGGATCAACTGTGCCGTCGAGGACAATTGCCGGACGGTGTTGCCGCTGGTCAACTGGTCGAATTCCACGTCGCTGGCCAGAAAACACTGGCCGGGCTTGAGCCAGTGGGGCGTCGTGCGGGGTGATCAGCACCGGTCGACGGCCCAAGAGCAGCGACGGCCGGGTGTCGAGGTTTTTCGGTTCCCGCACCCCCACGAGCAAGTAGCCGGCCGGCCGGCTCCCTTCGGCCGGCCGCCAATAGGCATTCTCGGCCGCCAATTGCCGGCCGTACTGCCGCAAGGCCGCCGGCAGCACGAAATCGGGCTCCTCGATCCGCTGTTGGTCGGCGAAGGTGTACTTGCCGCGGAGCCACACGTCGGTCTGGCCGTCGCAGCGTTGCGCAACCGGCTGTGGCTGGTCGCCCGCCGGGTCTTGGGGCCGCAGGGCCTCCTCCCGGCGATAGCGCGGGATGAGGGTTTCGCGGTTGACGGCGGCGAGCAGGCTGACCACGGCCACGGCGATGATCAGCGGCAGCAGGACGCGGATCCGCGGCACGCCGGCCGCCATCAGCGCCGTCATTTCGTTGTGCCGCTGAATCCAGGCGACCGTGAACATGGCCGAGACCAGCGCCAGCAGCGCGCTGGTGTTGTCGAAAAAGAGGATGGCCTTGTAGGAGTAGAAATGGACGATGAAGGCGAACAGCCCGCCGGCCTTTTCACCAGCGTCAATAAAATCCCCCAGGTTCGTGGTGACATCCAAGACGACATACAGTCCCATCAGGGTCAAGAAGCAGATTACGAAGGTCTGCAAGAACTTGCGGAGCAAGTAGCGGTCGATAATGGACATGGCGGCAGCATAGGACGATCGGGGCGGCTGGGTCAAGACGAATCGGTTTGCTATGATGTCCGCATGAGCGGCAGGGCCGGCGGTCTATGGGGCGGCATCCGTGGGCTGTGGATAGCGGGCTGTGGCCTGCTGTTTCCCCCCCGATGCGTGTATTGCGGCGATGGGTTGTTGGGCTCCGCGCTGAAGGGCCACTGGGAGTTGCCCCTTTGCAGCCCATGTCTGGCCCGGTTTGGGCCGGTCGATTGGCACGGCTGCGGGCGTTGCGGCAGCGAGGTCCCGGACGCACAGCCGGCACGCGATGGTTGCCCGCGTTGCGAGAAGACCCCTCTGCGGTTTGATACGGTTATCACTCTGGGCAAGTATCATGAGGGGTTGCGGGAGGCCGTTCTGCGGATGAAACGCCCGGCGCATAATCCGCTCTCGTCGGCCCTGGGCCGGCTCCTGGCGGAGCGCCGAGGGGGGCCTCTGGCGGAGGTCCGCGCCGAGGCGATTGTGCCCATCCCGATGTTCTGGCGGCGGCGGCTTGGCCGGGGGATGAACAGCCCCGAGGTGCTGGCCGGTTGCTTGGGGCGGTCACTGGGGGTTCGCGTCCGCCGAGGGGTTCTGGTCCGGTGCCGCAACACGTTGCCCCAGGCCAGCTTAGCCCCATCGCGGCGACTTGAGAACGTGCGGGGGGCGTTCCGGGTCCGCCGGCCCGGCCCCGTTCGGGGCGCCCGCGTCCTGCTGGTCGACGATGTGCTCACGACCGGCGCCACCTGTAGCGAGGCTGCCAAGATGCTCAAAGAGGCTGGGGCGGCGATGGTGGCCGTGGCGGTGATCGCCCGCGCGTAGTTGGATGCGATTGGGTGGCACGCCCTGAAAGGGCGTGGTAAGCGTCAACGTGAATTCGGCGTCCAACACGCCCTGTCAGGGCGTGCCATCGTTGGCCGCGGCTTTACAGCCTGCCGGAAATCGGCACAATACCAGGCATGAGCAACGAGGTGCCAGGACGAACGGGGCGGGGGCAACCGGCCCCGCGTCCCTTCCGCCGCGCCGTGGTGCGGGGGCTGGCCGTGCTATGCCCGCCGCTGTTGACCGTGCTGATCGTCGTATGGGTGATCAACACGACCAAGAGCTATCTCTTGGAGCCGGTCACCGGCTGGGCGCGGCAGGCGCTGGTCTGGCGATTGGCCGACGTGCGTGACAACCCGCCGCCGGCCAAGGCCACCGAATACCACCAACTCGACAACGGCACGTTTATTCCCAGGCAGGTGTTCGAGCTGGTGCAGAAGCAGTCGGACGAGCCGCTGCCGGCCACGGGCGAGGGCTTCTACCGCCGCTACGTCGACCTTACGTATCTGCGGCCCTACTTCACCGTTCCGTTCTTCCTCGCGGTCTTCATCCTGCTGTTGTACTTCTTGGGGAAGTTCATGGCGGCGGGCATTGGCCGGTTCTTCGCCAACGCCTTCGAGCGGTTCGTCTCGCGGGTGCCGGGCGTGCGGGCCGTGTACTCCGCGATCAAACAGGTCACCGACTTCCTGTTCAGCCGGCAAGACGTCCGCGTCACCCGCATCGTGGCGGTCGAGTTTCCCCGCAAGGGCATCTGGTCGATGGGGTTTGTCACCAACGAGCACTTCGCGGCGATCTCCGACGCCGCCGGCGAGCCGATCTTCACCGTGCTGGTCCCCTATTCGCCGATCCCCCACAGCGGCTGCACGATCAGCCTGCGCCGCAGCGAGTGCATCGAGTTGGATGTGACCTTCGACCAGGCGTGCCAGTTCATCTTCAGTTGCGGCGTGGTGGTGCCGCCGGAAGAATTGCCGCGTGCGCGAGTGGAGGGGAACGGACAGGGGAAGGAGGGGAGCGGCAAGGGAAGATTGGAGAGTAAAGGGTAGTCGGCAACGGACGATTAGCAGTTGCGGGGAACGCGTTTTGGTGGGACATACATGAAGGACTTCCAGGAATGGCCTACTGAATCCGATCGCCTATGACCAACTCATCGCGAAAATCGGAAGGCCACCCAGACAAATGCCCGTTGTGCGGCAGCAATGTTCATATTGATCCCCCGCCGTTGTTTGGAGATATGCCGTGCCCTCACTGTGGTCGCCTATTGTGGTACGTCTGTTCGTATCCCGAGACTCGCATCTTTGAGTACGAAGCGGCGGCGACCGCTCGAACTCGTCTGATTGACCGTGTCGCCCAACGTTTGGGAATCGAGAGGGAGCAGGTATCCGGTGATCCCCGCCGTCTTGAGTGTTTCGTAAGCGATCCGTTGGACTTGGTTGAACTTGTTATGGACATTGAAGATGGGGGCCTCCTCGGAGAGTAGCCCATCCGCAACATTCCCCTTTAGCCTCCCATCACACCGACTCTGACGCTGGCTCACGTTTTCCCTATGCTCTCCATTCGCCTCGGCACCCGTGCAAGTCCGCTGGCCCGCTGGCAGGCCGAGTGGGTCGCCGCCGAGTTGCGCGGGCGGGGAACCGAAGTCGAATTGGTGCCGATCACCACCGCGGGAGACCGTGGGCGGGGGGCGATCGAGGAGATTGGCGGGCGGGGCGTCTTCACCAAGGAGATTCAACTCGCACTGCTGGAGGGCCGCATCGACTTGGCCGTACACAGCCTCAAGGACCTGCCGACCGCGGCAACGTCGGGCTTGAGCCTGGCGGCGGTGCCCGAGCGGGGGCCGCCGGGCGACGCCCTGGTTCTGCCGCCCCAAAGTAGCCGGCACACTCCGTGTGCCGGGTCCGCACACGGAGCCGTGTCCGCCGACGGCGTGTGCGGACTACAAAGCCTGCCCAAGGGGGCCACAATCGGCACCGGCAGCTTGCGCCGCCGGGCGCAACTGCTCCATTTCCGCCGCGACCTGCAAATGCGGGACATCCGCGGCAATATCGGCACGCGGCTGCGGAAGCTCCGTGAAGGCGGCTACGACGCCTTGCTACTGGCCGAGGCCGGGCTGCGGCGGCTGGGGCTGGCCCGCGAGATCGCTCAGGCCGTGCCGCCGGAGATCGTGCTGCCGGCGGCGGGGCAAGGGGCGCTGGGGCTGGAAACCCGCACCGAAGACGCCTTGACCCGCCGCATCGCTGCCCCGCTGGATCATCCCCCCACGCACGCCGCGGTGTGGGCCGAGCGAAGCCTGTTGGCCGCGCTCGAGGGGGCTGCCTGGCGCGCGGTCGCCGCGCTGGGCGCGTCGACGGGGACCGTTTGACCCTGACGGGCCGCGTGATCGGCCACGACGGGGGGGAGATGCTTGAAGTTCGGCAAGACGCCCCCGCGGCCGAGGCGGAGTCTCTCGGCCGGCGGGTGGCCGAGGCCTTGCTGGCCCAAGGGGCCACCGAGTTGATCCGGGCTGCACGGGCATAGGCCGCGATGTTGTGCTGGGGCGAGGTTGCTTGCCCGCGGCGTATGGCGTTTCCTACCTGCTTCTGGTAAACTCGGGCGCGAAACAAACAGGAGAATCCGACCATGCGGACGACGCCTCGACATCGCCGGCAACTGTGTGCGGGCGGCCTATTGCGGACGGCTCTGGCGGGCCTGCTCGGACTGGGGCCGGTTGCGGCCGCAAGACCGGCCACAGCAGCCCAAGATAAATCCAAGCCGAACGTCATCGTGATCCTGGTCGACGACCTGGGTTATCGCGACGTGGCGCATACGGAGCGAAGGACATCCCGACGCCGAACATCGACTCCCTGGCCCGCAACGGCATCCGCTTCACCAACAGCTACTCGGCCTGCCCGGTATGCACTCCGGCGCGCGCTGCGCTCTTGACCGGCGCTACCAGCAGCGCGATGGACTGGAGTGGGTGATTTCTCCCAATCAGAAGACGGGAAAGACGGAGTACGGGCTAGACGTCCATGAGAAGACGCTCGGCGACTTGCTGCGGTCGCAGGGCTACGCCACCGGCATCTTGGGGAAGTGGCATCTCGGCGACCAGCCGCAGTATTTTCCCACGCATCGCGGCTTCGACTACTTTTACGGCTATCTGCAATGGGGCCATTTCTATCTCAATCAGACCAAAGAGGAGATCGAGCATCCGACCGACCCGTGGATCCTCTTTGCCCGGCAGTTTGGCGGCGAGGCAACCGCCCGGTACATGGTCGACGTCTCCAACGCCCCGGTTTACCGGAACGAGCGCGTCGCCGGCTTTAGCGGCTACCTGACCGACGTCCTGCACCAGGAAGCGGTCCAGTTCATCGAGCGCAACAAGGACCGGCCTTTTTTCTTGTATCTGGCCGAGGCGGGGCAGCACGTGCCGGTGCAGGCCACCGAGAAGTATCTCAGCCGCTTCCCGTCGCTTGGCGACGAGAAGTGCCGCCGGACCTACGCGGCGGCCTTGAGCGCGGTGGACGACGGCGTTGGCGTGGTACTGGCCAAGCTTCGGGCGCTGGACCTGGAGAAGAACACGATCATTTTCTTCACCAGCGACAACGGCGGCCCGAGTTTCTGGAAGCCCCGTCCTGAAATCCTGGACGTCATCAAGGCCGGCACGGCGCTCGGTGCGCCGCGGCCGGGCGAAACGGTTGATTGGCGCGTCGTCTCCAAGCACTTCCAGTGGGCGATCGGCGCCAACGGGTCGGAGAACCTGCCGCTGTCGTTTGGCAAGGGCATTCTCTACGAAGGCGGCGTCCGCGTCCCCTTCATTGTGCAATGGCCGGGCGTTGTTCCGGCGGGCAAGGTCAGCGACGCGGTCGTTTCGCACCTCGACATCGTTCCCACCTGCGTGGCCGCCGCCGGCGGCAAGCTGCCCGCCGACCGCGAGTACGACGGCTCGGACCTGGTCCCGTGTTTCTCCGGCGGCGGCGGCGACTGGGCCGGCCGGCCCATGTTCTGGCGGGTGTGGAGAGACCGGGCGGTCCGCATGAAGAACTGGAAGCTCGTCTGGACCGGCGACGCACCGCCCCGGCTCTATGACCTCGCCACGGACATCGAGGAAGAGCGCGACGTGTCGGCCGGCCATCCCCAGGTCGTCGCCCGGTTGCAGGCAGCGTGGAAAGCCTGGAACAAGAAGAACATCGCGCCCTTGTTCGAATTCACGATCAAGGGCGGCCCCTGGAAAGAGAGCATGCAGTAAGCCGGTTCCGGGCGTGCTATGCGCCAACCGGTGGCGCAGCGGCGGCAAACGCGGGGCCTAGAACCCGTACTTGGCCACGAACTCGCAGCGGACGGAGTTGCCGGGCAATTCGCCGATGTAGAGCGTCTTCCACGAACTGACTTCCATGCCGATCAAGAAGTTCTTGGTCAGATCGCAGGTCAAGTTGCCGTAGTAGAACTGGTTGTAACTCCTGTCACCGACCGTGTGGAGGTCATGGTCGTTGGGATCGTCGACGGAGTAGCCGACGTGGCTGTGGAGCGTGCAACTCCAATCGTGCCAGACTTCGAACCAGCCTCCGGCGTCGCGGATCGTGTTCAAGCCGGTGGGATTGATGCCCTGGCCGATGCCGCCCAGGAAGGGAGACAGGTTCTCGCCGACTTGCGCTTCGCCTTGGATGCCCCACCGCTCGCCCAACGGCACGCGGACGTCGATGTTGCCGGACCAGGTGCGGCGGTGGTTGTCTTGCGCGCCGCCAGTCACGTCGAACTCATCTTCGCCGATATGGCCCGAGACCCCGATGGTGACCGGCAGGCAACCTGGTCCGCGCTCGCCGATGGTCCACGCCACGCGCCCCTCAACGATGGGCCAATTGGACGGCCCACCCGTGACGCCCGTGATCTCGTCGGGGAAAACGTCCTGGTTGATCGAGAGTTGGGCGGTCACCAGCGAGGTGTCTGAGAGGTGGAAATACCGCTCGCCGCGGACCTGCGCCCGGCGGTAGCCGATGTCGCCGGCGTCCCACCCCACCGAATACATCAACATGCTGGGGTACAAGGGCGAGATCACGTCCCACGTCTGCCCGGCCAGCAGCCGGAAATCGTCGTCTTTGACCTCGAGGTAAGCGTGGCGGAGGAGGATGCTCGGCTTGTTTTCGGTCGAAAGCACGGCCTGCTGAAAATCGATTTCCACCTTGCCGCCGCTTTGGGCGCAGTTGAAGAAGGGAATCTTCGGGCCAAGCACCTCGAACCCCAGCCGGGTATTCCGGTCGTCGACGATGAACTGGTCCGCCGGATTCGTCGTGCTGGGCGAAAAGACGAACAACGTGTACGAGCCAGGGTCGGTGCGCTCGCTGGAGTTGACCACATTGCCCCAGAGCCAGCCGTAGGGCGTGATGGTGAAATCCCCCTTCGTCCAAGCCAGCTTCTTCATCTCGGCCTTAAGTTCGTCCAGGGTGAAGCACTGCTCCTTGCCGGGGTCGGCGGCAACCGGGGCATTGGCCGGAGCGGCCTCCAATTGACTCACTTGGCCGGAGACGTCCTCCGGCGGGTTAAGTGCCTGCGGCGTAGGCACTTGCGCCCGTGACGGCGCGGCGTTGCAGAGCAGCAGCAGTGCTAGCAGGGATGAGTATCTCGTCATCGTCGTTAAATCCTATTTTTCCGCCAAATGCCCCGTATCCATCAAATCCCGTATCGTCCGAAAAATCCTCAAAACTTGACAAATTGAGTCGCAGTGGGGGGCGTCGCGGCACACACAACCTATACTTGATAGCCGGCGGCTAACAGCCGCCGGAGCGCGTCGGCAGCTCTCCACCGGCGGCTGTTAGCCGCCAGCTATTGTTCGCTTGCGGCGCCAGACTGTCATGCCGGACCAGCACCCAATCCATCAGCACTGGTCATTCTTGGGGGTCTGGCATCGCTGTGCCGACGCATTGTGCATCGCCATGGGGTTGCTCATCTCCACGCACGGCAGACTGACCACCACCGCCGACCGCTACGTGATCGTCGCCACGGTGGCGATCATCGTCTATTACTTGCTGGCCGAGCTGGGGCAGATGTACCGCAGTTGGCGCGGCGTGTCGTTGCACCGGGAGGCCCTGGGGACGCTGGTCTGCTGGGGATTCACCTTGACAGTGCTCTTGACGTTGGGCTTCCTCACCAAGCACACGGCCGAGTTCTCGCGGATTTCGATGGTGACGTGGTTCGCGGCCACGCCGGCGCTGATGATTGCCGGCCGGATCGCCACCCGCACCGTGCAACGCACGTTGCTCTCGCTGGGCTACAACGCCCGGACGTTCGCCATCGTGGGCGTGAACGAGTTGGGGTTCCAGTTGGCGCGGAACATCGAGGAGTCGCCGGAGATGGGGTTGTCTCTGGTGGGTTTTTTCGACGACCGGCCGGACGAGCGCAGCCCGGACATCCCCGCCCATCTCGGCCGCCGCGTGGGAACGATCCCAGACCTGGTCGAGCGGGCCAGAGCGGGGACGGTCGACCGCATCTACATCACGTTCCCGATGCGGGCTGAAGACCGCATCCGCGGCGTGCTCGACAGGCTGGGCGACGCCACCGCCTCGGTCTACATCGTGCCCGACTTCTTCGTCTTCCAGTTGCTCCACTCGCGCTGGACCGACATCCTCGGCCTGCCGGTGGTGAGCGTCTTCGACAGCCCGCTGTACGGCATCGACGGCCTGGCAAAACGGCTCTGCGATCTGCTCTTGGGCGGCGGGCTGCTGCTGCTCTGCGCGCTGCCGATGGCCGCGGTCGCGGCGGCAATCAAGCTCACCTCGCCCGGACCGGTCTTCTTCCGGCAACGGCGGTACGGGTTGGACGGGCGGGAAATCCGCGTCTGGAAGTTCCGCACCATGACCGTCTGCGAGGACGGGCCGCTGGCCGTGCAGGCGGTGCGCAACGATCCCCGCGTCACCCCCGTCGGCGCGGTCCTCCGCAGAACCTCGCTCGACGAGCTGCCGCAATTGTTCAACGTGTTGGAGGGGAGCATGTCGCTGGTCGGACCCCGGCCGCACCCCCACGCCCTGAATGAAGAGTTCCGCACGCAGATCGGCGGTTACATGCTCCGGCACAAGGTCAAGCCGGGCATCACGGGCTTGGCCCAGGTCAACGGCTGGCGCGGCGAGACCGACGCCCCGGAGAAAATGCGGAAGCGGATCGAGTTCGATCACCGCTACATCCGCGAATGGTCGCTGTGGCTGGACGCCAAGATCCTGCTGAAAACCGTGGCGGTGGTGGTTTCCGGAAAGAATGCGTATTGAGGTAAGATGAGGGATAAGAGATAAGAGATGAGAGAATCGCGTAGGGTGGCACGCCCTGAAAGGGCGTGGTGAATTGGGGGAATCGGCGTTGGCACTCGCCACGCCCTCACAGGGCGTGCCACCCGGTCGTGATCCCTCATCTCTTATCCCTTATCTCTCATCGCTAAGCGATAATGTCCATGTTGCCCACCGACAACTACCTGCAACCCACGATCACGCCGGTCACGGTGCCGGTCGTTCTGCCGCCGCCCGCGGCGCCGCCGGCGACGGCGACGGACACCGTTGCCGTGTTGCACTTGATCAACGGCGAGCACTACGCCGGGGCCGAGCGGGTGCAGGACCTGCTGGCCAAGCGTCTGCCCGAACTGGGGTTTTGCGTCGGCTTTGCCTGCGTCAAACCGGGGGCCTTCGACGCCCTGCGCGAGTCGCGCGACGCGCCGCTCTGGGACGTGCCGATGCGGACGAAGTTCGATCTGCGGGCGGGTTGGAAGGTGGCCCGCATCGTCCGCCGGCACGGCTATCGCCTCCTCCACGCCCATACCGTGCGGACGGCGATGATCGGCGGGGTGGCCGCGGCGCTGTCGGGCGTGCCGTTGGTGTATCACGCCCATAGCCCCACCTCGCGCAACCACAGCGGCGGCTGGCGGGACCGCGTCAACGGCATCGTCGAACGGCTAAGCCTGCGGCGGGTCGGGCGGGTGATTGCCGTCTCGCGGGCGATGGCCGGGCACATGGCCCACGAAGGCTTCGATCCGGCCCGGATCACGGTGGTACACAACGGCGTGCCCCAAGTTGCCGCGCTGCCGGCCCGTCGTAGCCCCGCCGGCTGTTGGACCTTGGGCACCGTGGCCCTCTTCCGGCCGCGGAAAGGGATCGAGGTGCTCTTGGAGGCGATGGCCATGCTGCGGCAGCAAGGGATTCCCGTGCGGCTGCGGGCCGTGGGGAGCTTCGAATCGCCCCAGTACGAAGCCGAAATCACCGCCCGCGTACGCCAACTGCAATTGGCCGGACACGTCGCCTGGACCGGGTTCGCCCGCAACGTGACGGCCGAACTGCGGCGGATGGACTTGTTGGTGCTGCCGAGCCTCTTCGGCGAAGGACTGCCGATGGTCGTGCTCGAGGCGATGGCGGCGGGCGTGCCGGTGGTGGCCACCCGCGTCTCGGGCGTGCCCGAGGCCATCCGCCACGGCCGCGATGGCGTGCTGGTGAACCCCGGCAATGCCCAGGAATTGGCCCAGGCGATCGCCGACGTGGCCCAGGGACGGTATGATTGGCCAGCGATGCGGGCCAGTGCCTGGCGCGTCAAACCCGCCTGTTCTCCGACCGCAGCATGGCCGCCGGGGTAGCCGCCGTGTATGGGCGGCTGCTGGCGGAGTAGGGTGGGACAAGCCGGAGCGCAGTCCCACCATGCTACTTCCAAGGCCAACGGCACACGGCGTGTGCCTGCTACATTACTCACACCCGGCCGCCGAGAAAGCCCTCGTGGAAGAACACGGGTTTGTAGCCGTGTTCGGCAACCCAGCGGATCGCCGCATCGAGCCGCTGGGCATGGTCGGGGATGTAGCGCTTGTAGAACGGCCAGAAGTACTGCTCGTGCGTGAAGAGGTCCATGATTTCCGCCCGGTTGGGGTCCTTGGCCAGCAGCGCCAGCGTGGCGGCGACCTGATCGACGGGCACGCCGTTGCACGTAAGCGAGCCTTTGGAGAAGACGATCCCGCTCTGAAAATCCATCCAGGCGTTGTGCCGCGAGAGGTACTCGGAAGTTGCGTCGTCCCAGTTGTAGTTGATGTCCCACCGGCCCCATCGCCAGATAAAATCGCCGCTTAAGGCGCGGACGCCGCGGCCGGCCAGCGGCCGGAGCGCCGAGCGGCGGAGCATGGCAAAATGGATCACAGTCGGCGGGGCATAGCTCTCTTCGCCGGCAAACCGGCGGATTTCGCCCGCCACCAGGTCCAGATCGGCGATGAGCTTCTCCGGCGGCGCGTCCTGATACGGCCGCTCCGGCGCGTCGGCATAGGCGTGGAAGGCGAGTTTCAGCCAGTGGGAATTGTCGCGCCACTCCGCCCGGTAGCGGTCGGGGAACTGCGGGAGCTTGAAACCTTCGCCGTCGGTGTAGTAGATGTTGACGCTGAACTTCACGCCGTACTTCTTGTGCAGGTCGCGGAGAATCTTCAGATAGAAGCAGTCGAAGAGCGACGCGTAGCCCTTCGCGGCGATGTCGCGGAGGAAGAAGATGTTGTCGTCGACCGAGAAGCGGTAGCGAGGCTCGCTGTAGCGGTCCCAGACGACCCGAACCCGGTGCTCGTGCCGCTGGCTGCCTCGCTGGGCGATGGCTACCAAGTCCGTTTCGTGGGCCCGCAGAACGACGTCGGCGCTGAACCGCTCTCCCTCGACCCGGCAGGCCGCACCGTTCAGGGTCACACGGTCGCCGGGGCGAGTTTGGCCGGAAACCCGGACCGTCAGGCCGTCCTTGACCTGCTTCCCGTGCCGGTGGTTCAATACCGCTCCGTGAAACGGATCGAGGATCTTCAGGGGCGAAGGCGCCTGGGCGGCGACGGCCGGGCTTGTTCCCCAGCCGCCCCAACCCAGGGCGACGCCGGCCGCCGACCGGAGGATTTCGCGCCGGGTCATTTTCTCTTGGGGCATGATTGTCCGCTCCTGGACGGGGAGAGATGACTGATCCCACCATGCTATCAGTTGCAGCGGCGGGAGGCAAGTTCGGGGCATTGGCCGGCTGGGGTGTCTGTCCGGCGGATCGGAAGCTATAATTGACGTATGGAAAAGACATTGGACCAGAAGCTCGCCCGCATCCTCGCCGATGCGTCCTGCCGCGATTTCATTCTCGCCGACGCCAAGGACGCGGACATGGCCTACGGGCTCTCTGCGCCGGGCGCAGCCCGGAGCACCACGCCGGCGAGGCCCGCTTCCGCACCCTCGATGAGTACCGCCAACTGATGCGCGAGATCGTCGCCCAAGGGCTGGTCGACATCATGTTGATGAGCGCCAGCTCGAACGAGGTGCTGACGATCCAACAGCGGTTGTTCCAGCAGAGCGGCGTCACGCCGGCGGTCCGCGCCAACGACACGACAGACATTTGGCTGGCCGGCGGGAGCGGGCGGTACGGGCAGCAGCCGTCGCAGCCCTTCCGCACCGCCACGATCGACCACATCCAGTGCGGCAAGGCGGAATGTGCCGCCGACGAGCGGCGGCTGGGGGCCGACCTGGGCCTCTATTCCGTCACCTTCAACAACGACGTGGACCTGGACCGCCGCACGCTGGACTGCTACAAGGCGTTCCGCATCGAGGCCGAAACAAAGAGGTTCCGGCATTTTTTGGAGGTCTTCGACCCCAATGCCGCCCAAAAACCACCGGCGGACGTGGGCCGGTTCATCAATGACCAGATCGTCCGCTCGCTGGCCGGCGTGACCGGCCGCGGGCGGCCCCTGTTTCTGAAGATCGTCTACCACGGTCCGGCGGCGATGGAGGCCCTGGCCCGCTACGACCGCTCGCTGGTGGTGGGAATCCTCGGCGGGTCGGCGGGCACCACGCTGGACGCCTTCGGGATGCTCTGGGAGGCGAAGAAGTACGGCGCCCGCGTGGCCCTCTACGGCCGGAAGATCAACAACGCCGAGCACCAGTTGAGCTTTATCGAGCACCTCCGCGCGGTGGCCGACGACCAGTTGGAGCCGGCCGAGGCGGTCAAGGCGTATCACGGCGCTTTGCAGCGATTGGGCATCCGGCCGCACCGCCCGCTGGCCGACGATTTGCAGCGGACCGAGACGGCGTCGAGCTACAGCGGCACGGGCTCATTCGCCCGAAAGCCCCGGCCGGCCACGTCCGCGTCCAAGCCATCCGCGTCCAAGCTGCCCCTGCCGTCGAAGCCCTCCGCCGAGTCACCTGACTTCAGCAAGATGTCGCAGGCCGAGAAGGTCCAGTGGAACCTCGACCGCTGGAGGCGGATCGTGGGGTAGAGCCGGAGCTGACTTATCCCCACTTTCCGGCCTCGGCCAGGAGCGCGTGAAGCAGGGCGGCAAATGCTTGTACCGCTGTGAGTTTGATCCGTCGGAGCATCTTTCGGCCGATGAAGAACAGACCGCACGCTCCGGGCCGATTGTTGCTGCACCACGTACCGGGCGGGTAACGTCTCAGGGCCGTTAGACCGATGCCAAGCAACAGCCAATACGCCAAGGTCAAGAGCAAGAGCAAGCGGTCGAAACGCTCGGGGCGCGTAAGCTGGGTGTTGCGCAACGCCCAGCCGTGACGCCGGTTCTTTTCGTCCCGGAACAACTCCTCGATCGTCATCCACCGCCCGTACAAGTCGGTCCGCTTCCTCACCGAGTAGGGCAGGTCGGTCATCAGGAACCAGCACTCGTCGCGGTCCTTGGGCAAACCCTTCTTCCAACACACGGCCACGTGCTGCGTCACCGGGTTCTGTTTGCGGAACTGCACGTCCTTCAACAGCCGCTCGGTGCCGCGCTTTACCGGCAAAAGGTCGAGTTTGCCGCGGAATTCGCGGCACTCCACATGCACCGTGGGCTTGATGCGGATGACGTAGTGAAAGCCCATCTGCTGGCAAGTACGGGCCAGTTCCGTGCGGCCAAAACCGCGGTCCGCCACCACAATGACCGTGATCCAATCCAGCAGGAGCGCCTTCAATAGCCGGAGCAGACCTTCTTCGAGGTTGTTCTGGCTCTTGGACAACACCCACGCCTCGTAACTGGCCCAAAGCAGCGGCACTCCCCGGCCGCGAATCACCGCCGCCGCCATGAGGGTGTGGAACGAGCGCACCTCGGTCCAATCGAAGGTGACCAGCAACGGGCGGTGTTTCCAGGCCTTGCGGTTCTGGAAAAGCCAACGTAGCGGGCCCTGCATGGCATCGCCGACGTGGACACGGTCGTTGGCTGTAAACCGCCAGGCCCGCTTGATGCCGTGCTGGGCGGCGCCCTGGCGTTCCTCCGCCAGCAATCGGCCCCGTTCCGAGAGGTTCACCCGGCCGACCTGAATTGCCACGGCCACCAAATCCGCCAGAGTTTTGGTCTGGCTCTTTCGCAGCCCAAGACATACACTCCTGATCCAGAGCACGGCTTCCATGCCGTTCATGGCGGTTCCCTCCGTGAGGCGTGGTTGGGTTGGTCCGATTCACACCCAACTGTATACCAACCAACGACTTTCGAGGGACCGCCAGTTTCTCTGCGCGGTACGCTGAAACTGGGGATAAGTCAGCGCCGGGCCATCCCCCGGTGCAATTCCCTCACTCAAAGCGTGAGGAGCGCCATCGCGATCTTACCGCTTGTCGGCGAAGACCTTTACCTCGCGGGGCGTGACGTAGACCGTGCTGCCGGTCGAGATGCCCAGCGAGCGGTAGCGCTCTTGCGTGAGTTCGGCGTGGAGCCGCTCGCCGGAAGATGCCTGCAACTCTAGCCGGACGTTCGGCCCGGCCGAGTGAATCCGCGTGACAATGGCCTCCAGGGCGGGCTGCCCGTTCCGCTCCACGCCCACGTCCAATTCGTGGGGACGGATGAAGACCCGCGCCGCTTGCGTCGGCGCGCGGCGTGTTCGGGCGACTCCCAGGCGAGCGTGGCGAAGTGGACTTTGCCCCCCTCCAGCCGCCCGCGGAAGAAGTTCACTTGCCCCAGGAACTGCACCACGAACTCCGTGGCCGGCTGGTGGAAGACCTCGTCCGGCGTGCCGATCTGCTCGATCCGCCCCTCGTTCATCACCAGCACCCGGTCGGCCAACTCAAGCGCCTCGTCCTGGTCGTGGGTTACAAAGACGCTGGTCAGGTGGATTTCGTCGTGCAGCCGGCGGAGCCACTGCCGCAACTCCTGCCGCACGCGGGCGTCGAGGGCCCCGAACGGCTCGTCCAGCAGCAGCACCTTCGGCTCGATGGCCAGCGCGCGGGCCAGCGCCACCCGCTGCCGCTGCCCGCCGGAAAGCTGGTGTGGGTAGCGGTGGGCCATGCTCTCCAGTTGCACCAGCTTCAACAGCCGCATCACTTTGTACTTGACCAGGTTCCGGCTCGGGCGGTGCTTCTTCGGCCGGACCCGCAGCCCAAAGGCCACGTTCTCGAAGACGCTCATGTGGCGGAACAGGGCGTAGTGCTGGAAGACGAAGCCCACCTGTCGGCTGCCGACCTGGCGGCGGGCGACGTCCTCGTCCTGGAAAAGAATGGCCCCGCTCCCTTCGTCCGGCTCCTCCAGTCCGGCGATGATCCGCAGCAGCGTGGTCTTGCCGGAGCCGGAAGGACCCAAGAGCGCCACCAATTCGCCGGTGGCGACGCTCAGGCTCACGTCCCGCAGCGCGGTGAACGTGCCGAAGGTCTTGGTGATGTTGCGGACGTCGATGCTCATGCCTCAGTCCCCCGTGTAGCCCAGTTCTTCCGGCGACAGGTCCTCGGCCGTTTTCCACTGCAACAGCGACTTGAGCACCAGCGTCACCAGCGCCAACATCGCCAAGAGCGAGGCGACGGCAAAGGCTTGGGACAACGACGCGTCGGAGCCGCCATCATACAACAACTGCACATAGAGCGGCATGGTGTTGGTGCTGGCGCGATGGCCGGCCACGACCGAGACCGCGCCGAACTCGCCCATCGCCCGGGCGTTGCAGAGGATCACGCCGTAGAGCAGGCCCCACTTGATGTTCGGCAGCGTCACCCGCCAGAAGGTTTGCAGCCCGCCGGCCCCCAGCAGCCGGGCGGCCTCCTCCTCCTCGATTCCCTGGGCCTGCATCAGCGGGATCAGCTCGCGGGCCACAAACGGAAAGGTGACGAACAGCGTCGCCAGGACGATGCCGAAGACCGAAAAGACAATGTGAACGTCGTGCGCTTCCAGCCACGGCCCGAACCACCCCTGCCGCCCGAACAAGAGCACGAAGACCATCCCCGAGATCACCGGCGAAACGCTGTAGGGCAAGTCGATGAGCGTCGTCAACAGGCTCTTGCCGACGAACTCGAACTTGGCGATCGCCCAGGCCGCCAGCACGCCGAAGACCGTGTTGACCGGCACGACGACCGCCGCCACCAGCAGCGTCAGGCGGATGGCCGACCAGGTGCCGCTGTCGGAAAGGGAACTGGCGTAGGCCGCCCAACCCTGCCGCAGCGCCTCGGCGAACACTACCATCAACGGCACCAACAAGAACAGCCCCAGGAACCCCAGCGCGACCGCGATCAGCAGCCAGCGGACCCACCGCGGTTCGCTGGTCGCGGCGGTGGCCGGCCGCTGGCCGCCTCGGGTGCGCTTCATGGCTGCGGCGCCGGGCATAATTCGATCCTTCCGTAGGGTGCGTGACACGCGCCATCCAGATTACGTTGCATACCGCCTGCTCCACCACTGCAACACGTTGATCAGCAACAACACGGCGAACGACGCGGAGAGCGCCACCACGGCGATCGCCGCCGCCTCCGCGTAATGATACTGTTCCAGCTTCGTGTAGATCAGCATCGGCACCACTTTCTCCCACTTGCTGGAGATGAAAATGACCGAGCCGTACTCGCCCAGGGCGCGGGCGAAGCTGAGCGCGAAGCCGGTCAGCAGCGCCGGCAGGATCGTCGGCAGGATGACCCGCCGGAACGCCTGCAACCGCGTCGCTCCCAGGCTGGCGGCCGCCTCCTCCACTTCCAGGTCCATGTCTTCCAGCGCCGGCTGCAACGTGCGGACCACGAAGGGCAGGCCGATGAAGCACAGCGCCACCGTCACGCCCAGCCGGCTGTAGGCCACTTCGATCCCCAGCGGGGCCAGCCAGCGGCCGATCCAGCCGTGGGACGAGTAGAGTGCGGCCAAGGCGATGCCTGAAACGGCCGTCGGCATGGCGAAGGGGAGGTCCACCATGGCGTCGAAGAGCTGTTTTCCGGGAAAGGAATAACGGACCAGCACCCAGGCCACGATGAACCCGAACACCGCGTTGACAGTCGCCGCCACCAGCGAGGCGCCGAACGACAATTCGTACGAGGCCACCACCGCCGGCGCGGTCACCGTCGTCCAGAACTCCCGCCAATTGATCGTCGCCGACTTGAGGAACAATCCCGCCAGCGGAATCAGCACGATCAGGCTCAGGTAAGTCATCGTGCAGCCCATCGTCAAGCCGAACCCGGGCAACACGCTGCGGTCTTTGAGTTTCATCGGCACGCCATCCCTGCAAACCCCACCGTGCTACGGCTTGGAAATCTGATCGAAAACGCCGCCGTCGTCGAAGTGCTCGCGCTGGGCCTTCCGCCAGCCGCCAAACACATCGTCGATGGTGAACAACTGCACCTTGGAAAATGGTTTAAGATACTGTCCGGCGACCGACTTCCGGTCGCGCGGCCGGTAATAGTGCTTGGCGGCGATGGTCTGACCTTCCGGCGAATAGAGGTACTTCAAGTAGGCCTCGGCCAGTTTCCGCGTGCCGCGCTTGTCCACAATTCTGTCCACCACGGCCACCGACGGTTCCGCCAAGATACTCACGGAAGGGACGACGATCTCGCACTCCCCCTTCTTCATGTCGTTGACCGAATAGAAGGCCTCGTTTTCCCAGGCCAGCAGCACGTCGCCCCGCCGGTTGTTGACGAACGTGATGGTCGATCCGCGGGCGCCCGAATCGAGGACCTTCACGTGGGCGTAGAGTTGTTTGACGAACTCGCGGGCCTGGGCCTGGGCCCGGGCCACGGCGGCCGATTGCTTCGGGTCGTGGAGTTTGGCCAGGTCGTGCAGTTCACGCTTCAGCACGTATCCCCACGCCGCCAGGTAGTTCCACCGTGCGCCGCCCGAGGTCTTCGGATCAGGCGTGACCACTTCCACGTCGCCCTTGACCAGATCGTCCCAATCCCTGATCTCCTTGGGATTGCCCTTGCGCACGAGAAAGACGATCGTCGAGGTATAGGGGTGCTGTTGTTGGGCAGCCGGCTCTGCCAGTCCTTGGCGATCAGGCCCGAGCGGTCGCAGATCGCGTCGATGTCATAGGCCAGGGCCAACGTGACCACGTTGGCCGGCATTCCGTCGATCACGCTCCGCGCCTGCTTGCCCGATCCGCCGTGCGACGGCTCGACGGTCACTTCCTGGCCCGTCTCGTGCTGCCAATGCTCCGAAAAGGCCCGGTTGAAGTCTTTATAGAGTTCGCGGGTGGGGTCATAGGAGACGTTTAGAAGCGGGGCCGAGGGTTTCGAGCAGCCCGGCGAATTCCCCGCCAGAGCAACCAGAGCCAACGACAACAGAACTCCCCGAAGCCGAGTCGCGTGCAATTTCATTCGGGCATCCCGGAACAGTCTGGTTGTGGTTTGTGTGGTTTACGCGACTCTCGGCCATTGATGGCACATGATATGCATCAACGGCTGTTTCGAGAATCGCAACTCCCGTGCCGGGTCACGGAGAGAGCGCATCGAGAGCGCGTTGAGGTGGAGTACGCGGAGTATGGGTTACACAGGCAATCTGCGTCACCGTACACCATGAAATATGATGGACACATGCTGTGATATATGATAGACTTGCCATCATGGATCACGGTATTCCGTCAATTCTCAAGGATGCGACACCCGTCATGGATCAGTTCCAGCATGTCCTGCTCAGCGTCTGGCAGGAGGCCTGCCGGCACATCGAAATCGGACAATCGACCGCCAACATCGCCCCGATGCTGGTCCGGCACATCCCCATCGAGCAGGTGTTGGTCCGCCGCATCGACACGATCCGCTCGGGACTGGAGACCGTGGCCGTCGGGCTGGTGGACAACCTGCCCCACGGCGGCCTGCCCAACACCCGGACCGAGTGCTCGCCGGCCGAGTTGGAGTCGTTGCTGGCGTGGTGCCGCGGCGGGCGGGTGGCTCGCCGGCTCGACGGTGACTCGCCGGCAAAGGGCTTCCCGCTCTCGAAGGTTGTTCCCAGCCAACGCCGCGGCGACGCCCTGGCCGGTCCCCTGGGCGATCCGGCCGGACACTGCGGCGTGTTGGTGCTCTTGGCGCCGCCGGGCCGCGGCTTCGATCCCGCCCACGCCGAACTGGTCCAACTCCTCCTGGAGCCCTTCTCGGTGGCGTTGGAGAACGATCTGCGGCTGCGGGAGATGGCCGCCTTGCGCGAGGCCGCCGAGGCCGACAAGCGTTCCCTGTTGACGAAGCTGGGCCGCAAGGACATCGGTGACACGATCGTCGGCGTCGAGTCGGGGCTTCGCGCGGTGATGGAGCGGGTGGAGCTGGTCGCGCGGAGCGACGCCCCAGTCCTGATTTTCGGCGAGACGGGGACCGGCAAGGAGTTGATCGCCCGGGCGATCCACAACCGCTCGGCCCGCCGCAACGGACCGTTCAACCGGGTCAACTGCGGCGCGATCCCGCCGGAACTGATCGACTCGCAACTGTTCGGCCACGAGCGGGGCGCGTTCACCGGGGCGGTCGAGGCCCGTCGCGGCTGGTTCGAGCGGGCCGACGGCGGCACGCTCTTCCTCGACGAGATCGGCGAGTTGCCCCCTGCCGCCCAGGTCCGAATGTTGCGCATCCTCCAGGACGGCTGGATGGAGCGGGTGGGCGGGGAGAAGCCGATCAACGTCGACGTGCGGATCGTCGCCGCCACCCACTGCGACCTGGCTTCGATGGTCGCCGAGGGGCGGTTCCGCGAGGACCTTTGGTATCGCATCGCCGTGTTTCCGATCGTGCTGCCGCCGCTGCGGGAACGGCGGGAGGACATCGCCAAGCTGGCCCCGCATTTCGCCGGGCGCGCCGCCACGCGGTTCGGCCTGGCCCCGGTCGTCCCCACCACCGAGGACCTCGCGCTGCTGGCGGCGTATTCTTGGCCGGGGAATGTCCGCGAACTGGCGGCCGTGATCGACCGGGCGGCGATTCTCGGCGACGGAAAGCGGTTGGACGTGGCCACGGCGCTGGGTGTCGGCGCGGTCCCGCCGCCGGCCTCGCCAGCCCCTGATCGGCCCCACGCCACGCCGGCGCGTTGGGGCGAGCCGGGCTGGGGCGGCAGTTCCACGTCGGGCCGGGGCGGCAGTTCCACTGCCGCCCCAACCGATGGCGCCCGGCGGTGATCGGACCGCTGGACGACGCGATCCGCCGGCACATCGAAGCGGCCCTGACGCTGACCCGCGGCCGGATCGAGGGCCGCCAGGGCGCCGCCGCGCTGCTGCGGATCAATCCCCACACGTTGCGGGCGAGGATGCGGAAGCTGGGCATCGAATGGGCACGCTTCCGTGACGCCGGCGATCGTTGACCCGCTTGCGACTTCGCCTCTTGCCGCCGCTGGGCGAGATTTGGCGAGAAAAGGCAAAAGGGGTGGCTGAGGGGACTCGAACCCCCGACACCCAGATCCACAATCTGGTACTCTAACCAACTGAGCTACAGCCACCAACCATTTACGTAACAAGCACTTGCGTCGTTGTTGAAAGTGCCGCCTTGCCGCTGAGGCCGATGGCTCGAAGGCAGCATGAGAATAAGTATGACACCCGCATGGCCGGCCGTCAATCGGCTTGCTGAAGAGCAACCAGTGCTTGAAGCACCTTGGCCCGCACGGCGTCGGCGATGCCGCGATCTTTGGGGTCGATCAGGTTGAGCCTCGTTGCGCCACGGGCGTCGAGGACTTCGGCGGCGGCGTTTTTCAGGAGCGACTCGGCGGCGGCCACCCAGGGCGCGTTGACGAACCGCTCCCTCAGATGCTTGACGAACTGGGAGCGGTTCCGGGGCGTGATGCCGTACGCCCCGCGTCCGTTGGTGTAGTCCCATCCGCCCACCATCAACTCGGTTTGTTGGGGAAACCGGAGCAGGTCGACGTGCAGGTGTACCGGCACGCGCAGGGAAGGGGCTTCCTCCGGACTCAGCACGAGCCGGCCCGCGTGTTCGCCCGGCGGCAAACCCGTGACGTGAAACGTGAACCACACTTGCCTGAGCAAGCCGGGAAGGACGCGGATTTTCCAGCCCCTTGCGTCCCGCGGCGCGTCGGGCAGCGCGGCGGCAACCGGCGCGCCGCGGAAGGTGTCGGTCCGGGGCACCTCGTACACGGTGACGTAGGCCGGGACCGGCGAGCCGGGCAGTCCCTCGAAATGGAGATTCACGTCCACCGGCTTGTCCGCGGCATTGGACAGGTTCACGGCCGCCGCGCGGAACTCGCCGAGCATCGTATGCACGACGACCGGCCGCTAGGACGCGGTGCGGCCGCCGCCGGCCCTGTCCATGAAGTGTTCCATGCCGTGGGTCTTGGCGATCACCGTGACGCCCTTTTCCGTGACCGTGAAGCCGCGGCTGCGGTCCAGGTTGTGGTCGTAGCCGATCTCGATGCCGGCGGGAATGTGGACCCCCTTGTCGATGATCGCCCGGCGGATCTTGGCGTGCCGCCCCACGTTCACCCCTTCGAAAAGGATCGAATCGGTCACTTGCGCGTAGCTGTTGATGCGGGAATCGGGGCCGAGGATCGTCCGCTCCAACTGGCCGCCGGAGACGACGCAGCCCTGGCAGACGATGCTGTCCAGGGCCTGGCCGCAGCGGGCGCCCTGCCCCTTCTCGGCAAAGACGAACTTCGGCGGCGGCAGGTTCGGCTGATAGGTGCGGATCGGCCAATCGCCGTCGTACATGTTCAACTGCGGATCGACGGAGACCAGGTCCAGGTTGGCGTCGTAGTAGGCGTCCAGCGTGCCCACGTCGCGCCAGTAGGCCTCCGTCTTGCGGTTCTCGTCCATGAACGGATAGGCGAACACGCGGTACGCTTCAACCGTGGCCGGGATGATGTCGTGGCCGAAGTCGTGCCGGCTGCCGTGCCGGGTGGCGTCGAGGCAGAGCTGCTCGAAGAGGAAGCGGGCGTTGCTGACGTAGATGCCCATCGAGGCCAAGGCCCGGTACGGATCGCCGGGAATCGGCTTGGGGTTCGACGG
This sequence comes from uncultured Planctomycetaceae bacterium, assembly GCA_963754135.1. Classification (GTDB taxonomy): domain Bacteria; phylum Planctomycetota; class Planctomycetia; order Pirellulales; family Thermoguttaceae; genus JAJFUI01. The sequence goes on along the minus strand of CAVWEY010000004.1, from coordinate 136,517 downwards.
CTTCTCCTCGAACCCGACCACGCGGCTGTCGGCGTCGACCTCGACGATCCCGAACTGCCCGGCCGCGGCGGAGACGCCGACCGGCAGCGTGCCGACCGTCAGATCGGCGCCGCTCTCGATGTGCCGCTCAACCAGCTTGGCGTAGTTCATCTTGTAGATGTGGTCGCCGGCGAGGATCACCACGTATTTCGGCCGCTCTTTTTCGATGGTGTAGATGTTCTGGTAGACGGCGTCGGCGGTCCCCTGATACCAGTGTTCGTCGATGCGTTGTTGGGGGGGGACGACCTCGATGAACTCGCCCAACTCGCGGCAGAGATAGGATTGCCAGCCGAGGTTGATGTGCCGGTCGAGGCTCATCGCCTTGTACTGGGTGAAGACGAGGTTCTTCCGCACCCCACTATTGAGGCAGTTTGAAAGGGTGAAGTCGATGATTCGATAGGCCCCGCCGAAGGGGACCGCCGGTTTCGCCCGGTCTCGCGTGAGGGGCTCCAACCGCAACCCCTTGCCCCCAGCGAGGATCACGGCCAACACGTCTTTCATTTCCGCCGCCTTATAGTCCGAAGTCTTTACGATAATAGCACAAGCGGCAAGGAAGGCAATATCCGTCCTACCGACTGGAAAGTGAAATTGTGATCCGCGGCAGCGGCGGCAGACGCGGACCGGAACACGACGGAAGCAACTGGCCTCGGCGCGGCAGCCAAAAAAACGCAAGGTCCGGCCGGGCCGAAACCAGGCGGATTGCCGCGTGATCGAGTTGGTCAACAGGTTGCGTTTTCGCCAATTTCGGACTCCAACCGGGGGGATACCGGAGTAGAACGGGCATCCTGCCCGTCCGTCCCGCACAGGCAAGATGCCTGTGCTACGAGTGCCGGCGGCGGTGCGGCGGGGAGTGCCGCCAGCCGGTTGATCGCCTCGTCGGCCATGCGGATCTTGAGCATCGGCTCGGCCGTCCTGGCACTTCGCCCCCAGCAATTCCAGCGAGCGGTCCGTCAGCCGGTCGGTGTCGTAGGTGATGGCCTCGGCCGAGGAGGGATCGCTCAGGGCGGCGGCCAGGCGGCCCTGGTTCACCAGCTCGATCCACATCAACTGCACGAGGGAAGTGCCCACGGCCCGCTCCAACTCGCCGGGCGCATCGCGGACGAAGCGGCGATAGGCGGCGGCGAGTGTGCCGGCGGCGTGGCGGGCGTTGGGCGGCAGGGCCTCGGCGGGCAACCAGCCCGGCAGGTCCAGGCCGCTCTGTGCGGGGTCATCGCTGGCGCGCGGTTTCCTCGGCTGCCCGGATCGCGCCGGCTCGCGGCCCCCGCGCGATAGCAGGTCATCGGTAGGGTTCTTCATGCCCACCATCATGCGCTTTCGGCCGGGGGGTTTTCAAGAGCAAGAATTGGGCCAATTTCAGAGGTGAAATAGGGGATACATCCAACTACTTGGAGAGGAAGAGGGCCGGGAAATGGCGAAGAAACGGGATGCGTCCAGTTACCGCTGGCTCTCACGGTAAGAAATGGGACTTGTCCCTATCCGTCTCCTCTTGTCCCCATTCCTCTCCCGCGACCGTCTTAATCCCGCGGACGGTTGACTTTGCGCAGGGCTGGCGGATGGTAGGGGTACGAGTATAATTCGGACACTGTTGTGTTTGAAGGTACCGGCAATGAGCTGTGGAAGGCCTGTGTGGCCACCCCACAGACCCTTGTTGGCTTCTCCCGTCACGAGCAGGCAAGCGCTTCCGTAACTCTCATGATACAAAGACTTTACGTCCACAACTTCCGCTGTTTTGAGAACTTCACGCTCGATCTGTCCGGCCACCCCTCCGTATTGGTGATTGGCAAGAATGGGGCAGGGAAGTCGACGCTATTGCATTGCCTTACGCTGTTCCAAAGCATTTGTCGCGGCTCCAACCGCGTTGGCAATCTCATCTCTGCAAGCGATTTCGCTCAGCATCGCACGGATCATCCCATGCGGTTTGAGGTTGAGCTAACCCTGTCAGATAGGCAGTTCAAGTACACGATTTCCTTTGAATGGCCAGCGAATTTCCGAGAGGCACGCATCCTGGACGAGAGCCTTTCGGTCGACGGGCAGCCCATCTTCACTCGCCACCAATCGCAGACCCAACTCTCAGGCGGAGCGACGTTCGGCATCGACTGGCACACCGTCGCGCTGCCGGTCATCAACGAGCGGCCTGGCGAACGGGCGATCCAAGACATCAAGACGTTCTTCGCCTCCATGATCTTGATCGCACCGATACCGGCGAAGATGACGGGGTTCTCCGAAGAACCTTCGATTGAGTTAGAGCACGACGCTGCGAATTACGCGTCGTGTTTGAAGGCTTTGCTTGGCCAGAAGCCCGTGGCATATAGTGAGTTCGACTCGTACGTGAAGACGGTGATCCCTGATTTCTCATCGATCGAGAACGTCGAACGCGGCGAGAGCGGCACTCAGTTGATCGTCAAGTTCGAGCGGCAGAAGCCGAAGTGCAGCCTCACGGTCGAGTTCAAGGCACTCTCCGATGGCGAGAAGTGCTTCTTCCTCAGCGCGTACATCATTGCCACGAACACCGTCGGCTCGCCTGTCTTCTGCATGTGGGACGAACCGGATAACCACCTTTCGCTTTCCGAAGTCGGCCAATTCATCACCGGCTTGCGGAAGATGACCAATCGGAGCGGTCAATTCATTGCAACGACCCACCACCCGGAAACCATTCGCAAGTTCTCCGACGAAACCACTTTCGTCCTCATACGTAAGGGTCATCTGGATCCCACAGTCGTGAGACCACTTGCCGACTTCACCTACAGCGGCGACCTGATCAACGCTCTGATTCGCGACGAGATCATTGACTCACCATGAGCAAGTATGCGCCTTACGTCTATGTCATCCCGGAAGATGACCGCGATCGGCAAATCGCGGTCGGCTTCGAGAATCATCACAAAGTGGACCACAGACGGATTCAGGTGATGCCGTCCGCGGGCGGCTGGCGCCGCGTGCTCGAAACATTCCACGACGAGTACATCCAGAGGCTGCGGAATTACCAGCAGACTCACGTTGTGATGCTCATTGACTTCGATGGAAAGATCGATGAACGCCGAGCCGAGTTCGAGCCAGCGATACCACAAGACCTCAAGGCGAGAGTGTTTGTCGTCGGTTCGAAGGACGAACCCGAAACGCTTAAGAAGTCATTGAACATCAGTTTCGAGAAGATCGGCGAATCTCTGGCCAATGATTGTGACGCCGGCACTGGAGAACTCTGGGGTCACGAGCAACTCCAGCACAACGATGCTGAGCGGCAGCGTTTGGTTCAGACCGTCAAGCCGTTTCTATTCTAGCGTCACGGTGAAGAGAAGCCGGCACGGCTCGGTCACTCTCCGGTCGGGCGATTGCTGTGGCGAGGCGTCCAACCGCCAGCCGATCATGCCGGGCTGGAACTATACGGTCCGAAGTAAAGGGAGTCTCTTATTCTGGCCACGGCCGGCCGCGGGCACGCAGCGTGGGTTGCAGGTCCAACCGCTTTGCCGTCCGCTCTTGCCACGATCCCTCGCCAAACGGCGTCCCACGCCGCACCGGCCGCCGCAACGCCGGCTGCGGAAATAAGGGGACAGGCACCGTCACGGTAAACATTCCTGGCAATGTTGCCACGGTTTGCGCCACGGAGCCAGTCCCCTTTTTTCCAGCCGCAGCGTGACGGCCTACACTTTGCGTCATTATAAGGGGTCACCCATAACCGCCGGCGTGTCAAGGCCCAGTTTTCCTAAAATCCAAAACACCGGGACGGAGAGAGGCTAGCCGGGGGTCCAGGGGGCGGCAATGAGCGCCCCTGGTCGGCGAATGGATTCGCCGAAAGGTCCCGGCATGGATGGCGAACCGGCTCATCACGCCCAGACGGCATTCTACCACACGAGGGGATGGTCCCATCAGTTTCTGAATTCCCCATCTCGTTAACAGTGGATACGCCCCGTTTGCGTGCCCCGAACGGTCCCGTTTCTGCCACAGTCGTGTATTTGACCCCCCCTCGCAATGGCTACGTCCTTGGAAATTTTTCCGAATTTTTCGTTTCGGCCCGTTTTTTGCCTCGGGTCCGCCTTGCACGCAGACGCAACTCGGTTATATTAAGAGGTTCGCATGAGCAGGCTCAGACGGCTAGCGCGGCTGCGACCGGCAGGGCGGTTGATGTGCGGTAACAACGTGGTGCAGGTCGCCAAGCAAGCCACCACAGGTTGCGGGTTCAGGTCTCAATGGCGAGGTTGCAGGGGGGAACCCGCTGTTTCTTGGAAGCTCACCGACCGGACACTGGCCGTCCATCTCGTATTCCAGTATCCATTACCCAACCGACTTGAAGCGTGAGAAAGGACTGAAGTTGTCATGGCGACAGACGTAGCAACCCGACAGTTTTCCCCATTGGCCCAAGAGTTGGGCGAGAAGATCGTCGGCCTGACGCTGAAGGAAGCGAAGGAACTGAGCGACTATCTGGACGAGGTCCACGGCATCAAGCCGGCCGCCGGGGGCGCGGTGATGATGGCGGCCCCGGCCGACGGCGGCGGCGCCGCCGCGGTGGCCGAAAAGACCGAGTTCGACGTGGTGCTGGAGGGCTTCGGCGACAAGAAGATCGGCGTCATCAAGGTGGTCCGCGCCGCCACCGCCCTGGGTCTGAAGGAGGCCAAGGACTTGGTCGAGAGCGTGCCCGCCAAGATCAAGGAAGGGCTCTCCAAGGAGGATGCCGAGAAGCTGAAGAAGGAAATCGAGGAAGCCGGCGGCACGGTTTCCATCAAGTAGCATCCTGCTACTGCGTTCCCACGCGGAGCGTGGGAACGAGAGTGGCTCTCCGCGGCGGGCGCCAACCGAAGGTTGGCCGGCCGCGGCTTGACATCGCATTTGCGCTGCACTTCCCCCCGAGGAGGGCGATCTCTTATGGCCACCACGGCTCAACGACGGCTTCAACCCAAGGAAACACGTCGCTTTGGCAGCCTCCGACCCCCTTACCCCATCCCCGACCTGACCGAAATCCAGACGCGCAGTTACGAAGTCTTCCTGCAATACGACTTGCCTTGGCAGAAGCGGCAGGACCAGGGGATCGAGGGCGTGCTGCGGGAAATCTTCCCCGTCGAAAGCTACGACAAGACGCTCCGCCTGGAGTATCTCCGCTACGAATTAGGCAAGCCGCGCTACGAGCCGGACGAGTGCCGCCAGTTGCGGTTGACCTACGGGCGGCCCTTCAGGGTCTGGCTCCGCCTGACCAAGGAGCAGCCGATTGAGGAGGAGGTCTACCTCGGCGACGTGCCGATCATGCTCGGCGGCGGCGAGTTCATCATCAACGGGGCGGAGCGGGTGGTGGTAAGCCAGTTGCACCGCAGCCCCGGCGTCGATTTCGTCAGCGAGCTGGAAGGGACCGGCGAGCGCCGCCTGCAAAGCTGCCGCATCATCCCCGAACGCGGAAGCTGGATCGAGTTGAACGTCAACCGCAAGGAAAGCCTCTCGGTCCGCATCGACCAGAGCGGCAAGTTTTCGATCATGACGCTGTTGCGGGCGATGGACCCCCAGTACAGCGACAACGCCAATCTGTTGCGGGTGTTCTTCGCCACCGAGACCGTCAAGATCGCCGACGCCCGCAGCGCGGCGAAGATCGAGGGCAAGCTGGCCGTCGGCGACGTGATCTATCCGGCCGACAGCCCGCGGGCCGGCGAAATCATCGTCGAGTGCGCCGAGAAGATCACCAAGAACACCGCCGAAACGATCTGCACCTCCGGCCTGAAGCAGGTCGAGGTGATGTCCGATCCGAAGATCCCCCTCTTGCTGAACGCGCTGAACGACGACAACACGGCCAGCCACGAGGAGGCGCTGTTGCGGATTTATCAGCGCCTGCGGCCGGGCAACCCGCCCCAGTTGGAGAAGGCGAAGGCGCTCTTCCACGAGAAGTTCTACGACACCAACCGTTACCGGTTGGGGCGGGTGGGCCGCTTCCGCATCAACCGCAAGCTCGGCCTGAACATCGCCGAAACGGAAATGACCCTCCGCCCCGACGATCTCATCGCCGCCATCAAGTATCTGGTGCAATTGCGGAACAACGAGCCGGGCGCGGACGTCGACGACATCGACCATCTCGGCAACCGCCGCCTGCGGACCATCGACGAGCTGGCCTCCGACGAGCTCCGCAAGGGCTTCCTCAAGCTCCGCCGCACGGTCCAGGAACGGATGAGCCTGAAGGATCTCGAGGACATGACGCCCCGCAGCCTGGTCAATCCCAAGAGCATCTCGGCGGCGATCGAGTATTTCTTCGGCCGCGGCGAGCTGTCGCAGGTGGTCGATCAGACCAACCCGCTCTCGATGCTCACCCACGAGCGGCGGTTGTCGGCCCTGGGGCCGGGCGGGTTGAACCGGAAGCGGGCCGGCTTCGAGGTCCGCGACGTCCACATCTCCCACTACGGCCGCATCTGCCCCATCGAAACCCCCGAAGGCACCAACATCGGCCTGATCTCCAGTCTGGCCATCTACGCCGGCGTGGACGAATACGGCTTTCTCGTGACCCCCTATCAGAAGCTCAAGAATGGGCAATTGACCGAGGAGATCGAGTGGCTGCGGGCGGACCAGGAGCACGAGGCGATCCTGGCCCCGGCCGACGCGTCGATGCAGAGCGGCCGGCTGGCCGGCGAGACGATCATCGCCCGCTACCACGGCGACTTCCAGCTCGTCCCGGTCGCGCAGGTGCAGTACATCGACGTGGCCCCGGCCCAAATGGTGGGCGTCTCCGCCGGGCTGATCCCCTTCCTCGAGCACGACGACGCCAACCGCGCCTTGATGGGCTCGAACATGCAGCGGCAGGCGGTGCCGCTGCTGGTGACCGAGCCGCCCCTGGTGGCCACCGGCCTGGAGAAAGAGGCCGCTCTGAACTCGAGCATGTTGGTCCGCGCCAGCGCCGCGGCACCGTCACCCGAGTGGACGCCGACCACATTGAAATCGGCGCCGACGTGTACAAGCTCCGCAAGTTCGTCGGGCTTAACGAGCGGACTTGCCAGGACCAGAAGCCGGTGGTCCGGCCGGGCGACAAAATCGAGAAAGGGCAGGTCATCGCCGACGGCGCCGCCACCCACCAGGGCGAGTTGGCGCTGGGCCGCAACGTGCTGGCGGCCTTCATGGCCTGGGACGGCTTCAACTTCGAGGACGCCATCATCATCAGCGAGGAGTTGGTCGAAGGCGACACCTACACCTCGATCCACATCGAGGAGTTCGACATCGAAATCCGCGAGACGAAGCTGGGCCGCGAAGAGTTCACCCGCGACATCCCCAACGTCGGCGAGCGGCAGCTCCGCAACCTGGACGAAACCGGCATCGTGCGGGTGGGCACCTACGTCCACCCCGGCGACGTGCTGGTGGGCAAGGTTTCGCCCAAGTCGAAGACCGAGCTGACACCCGAAGAAAAACTGCTGCACGCCATCTTCGGCCGGGCCGGCGAGGACGTGAAGAACGACTCGCTCGAAGTCCCTTCCGGCGTCGAGGGGATCGTCATCGGCACGCAGAAGTTCTCCCGCCGCATGAGCCTCGGCGAGGACGAGCGCAAGGCCTTCGAGGCCGCCCTGAAGGAGGCCGAGGCCAAGGGCAACGAGCGGATCGCCCTGAGCTTCGGCCAGTTGGTCAAGGAAATCGAGGAGGTACTCCACAAGAAACTCACCGACGAGGACAACAACCCGCTGGTCGAGGGCCAGGAGCACCGTTACGTGGCCGAGCAGGCCCACCAGTTCGACATCGAGAAGCTCGACATCCGCAGCCCGCAACGCAAGGCGGACGTGGAAAAGGTCTACAAGAACCTCTGGCCGGCCGTGGAAGCAGCCATCGACGCCAAAGAGCGGACGCTGAACTCAATGAAGCGCGGCGACGAGCTCCGCAGCGGCGTGCTGCAAATGGTCAAGGTCTACGTGGCCGCGAAGCGGGTGATCTCGGTGGGCGACAAGATGGCCGGCCGCCACGGCAACAAGGGCGTGATCGCCAAGATCCTGCCTCAGGAGGACATGCCCTTCCTGGCCGACGGCACGCCCGTCCAAGTCCTGTTGAACCCGTTGGGAGTGCCCAGCCGTATGAACGTCGGCCAGATTCTCGAAACCCACCTGGGCTGGGCGGGCGCCGTGCTGGGGTTCCAGGCGATTACGCCCATCTTCGACGGCGCCAGCGAGCAGGACATCCATAAGGCGCTGGAGGAGGCCGGCTTGCCCGCCCACGGCAAGGCCCAACTCTACGACGGGCGGACCGGCGAGCCGTTCGAGCAGCTTTCCACCGTGGGCTACATCTACATGATGAAGCTGCACCACCTGGTGGACGACAAGGTCCACGCCCGCTCCACCGGCCCCTACTCGCTCATAACCCAGCAGCCGTTGGGCGGCAAGGCCCGCTTCGGCGGCCAGCGCTTCGGCGAAATGGAAGTCTGGGCGCTGGAGGCCTACGGCGCGGCCTACATTCTCCAGGAACTCTTGACTGTCAAGAGCGACGACGTCGAGGGCCGCACGAAAATCTACGAGGCGATGGTCAAGGGCGAGAACACCCTCGAGGCCGGCACCCCGGCCAGCTTCGACGTGCTGACCAACGAAATCCGCGGATTGGCGCTGAACATGCAGTTGGAGAAGGCGCATATCTAAGTGATCAGTGGTCAGTAGTCAGTGCGCAACGGATCGTGGCCGGTATTAGGAGCGGTATATGGCCGTTAACATGCCTCCGGCGGTGTTCATCATCCGGGTCCTTTGCCACAGGGACCAAGTAACCGACGCCGAACTGCGTGCCACCTGGGCTCGCGTCGAACATAAGACCACCGGTCCGAATTCGGAACTGTGGTTCATGGATCTTTCAGATAGAGCGGTTGCCTCCGCTGTGGGCCAGCTTGAAACATGTCGCCCCAACGCCGTCACACGTGGGAAGGGTTCGATATTGCGGAAGATTTCGACCAAAGAATGCCACGATTGGTTTTGGAGATGGGTTGGGCCGCAACATGGAACGTACAACCATGACGACTTTTGGAAGGACAGGGCGGTCGCGTTTGACAAGCTTGTTCGGGAGGCGCTCGAGGAAAATGGCAGCAACGCCTAACAACTGACACCAAACAACTGACAACTAACTCCTAACCCCCAGGAGTTTTCCCGTGAGCATCGGCGAAAGCACATACGACCGGATTAACGATTACACGTCGGTGAAGATCAGTCTCGCCCGGCCGCACGATATCCGGAGCTGGTCGTTCGGCGAGGTGAAGAAGCCGGAGACGATCAACTACCGCACCTACCGGCCGGAGAAGGACGGGCTGTTCTGCGAGCGGATTTTCGGCCCCGAGAAGGACTGGGAGTGCTCCTGCGGCAAGTATCGCGGGATGAAGTACAAGGGGATGATCTGCGACCGGTGCGGGGTGAAGATCACCCACAGCCGGGTCCGCCGCAAGCGGATGGGCCACATCGAGTTGGCCGCGCCGGTGGTGCATATCTGGTTTTTCAAGGCCATGCCCAGCCGGCTGGGTGCTCTGCTGGCCATGAAGACCACGAGCCTGGAAAAGGTGGTCTATTTCCAGGATTACGTGGTCACCAACCCAGGGGACACGGCGCTCGAAGATGGGCCAGTTGCTCACGGAAGAGGAGTATCGCGCCGCCCGCGCCCAATTTCCCACCGGCTGGGAGGCCGACATGGGGGCCGAGGCCGTCCGCAAGCTGCTGGTCGGCTTGGACCTGGTGAAGCTTTCCGTGGACCTGCGGGCGGAACTGATCGAGACCAACTCGAAGCAGAAGAAGAAGGACCTCATCAACCGGCTGAAGATCGTCGAGGCCATCCGCGACAGCGACAACCGGCCGGAATGGATGGTGCTGGACGTGATCCCGGTGATCCCGCCCGACCTGCGGCCGCTGGTGCTGTTGGACTCGGGCAATTTCGCCACCAGCGACCTGAACGACCTCTACCGGCGGATCATCAACCGCAACAACCGGCTGAAGAAGCTGGTGGACCTGAACGCCCCGGAAGTGATCATCCGCAACGAGAAGCGGATGTTGCAGCAGTCGGTGGACGCCCTGTTCGACAACAACCGCTGCAAGCGGCCCGTGCTGGGGAGCAGCAACCGGCCGCTGAAATCGCTGACCGACATGATCAAGGGCAAACAGGGGCGGTTCCGCGAGAACCTGCTGGGCAAGCGAGTGGATTACTCCGCCCGCAGCGTGATCGTCGTCGGCCCCGCCCTCCGCTTGCACCAGTGCGGCTTGCCCAAGAAAATCGCTCTGGAACTCTACCAGCCGTTCATCATCCGCCGCTTGAAGGAACTCGGCCATGCCGACACCATCAAGAGCGCCAAGAAGATGTTGGAGCGGAAGGACGAGGAGGTGTGGGACATCCTGGAGGAAGTGATCCAGAACCATCCCGTGCTCTTGAACCGTGCCCCGACCTTGCACCGCATGGGCATTCAGGGTTTCGAGCCGGTGCTGGTCGAGGGGAACGCCATCAAGCTCCACCCCCTGGTCTGCAAGGGCTTCAACGCCGACTTCGACGGCGACCAGATGGCGGTCCATTTGCCGCTGTCGATCGAGGCCCAGGTGGAGGCCCACACGCTGTTGATGTCCACCAACAACATTTTCAGCCCGGCCAACGGCGCGCCGATCATCAGTCCGTCGCAGGACGTGGTGATGGGCTGCTATTACATGACCGCGCCGCTGCCGGCCGACAAGGGGGACGGCATGAAGTTCGCCTCGATCGCCGAGGTGCAACTGGCCCATTCGCTGGGGGTGGTCGGCACCCACGCCGCGATCACCGTGCGGCTCTCCAAGGGCCGCCGCGTCAAGGGGGACCGCGGCGCCAAGGCCGCCGGCCTGCTGCAAACCACCGTCGGCCGCGTGCTCTTCAACACCATGCTCCCCGAGGGCATGCCCTACTACAACACGCCGCTCCGGTCCAGCGACCTGGCCGGCGTGATCTCCGATTGCTATGAAATCCTCGGCCGGCGGAAGACCATCGACCTGCTGGACACGCTCAACCGCGTGGGCTTTCGCCAGAGCACGCTTTCCGGCCTGAGCTTCGCCACCGACGACCTGATCACCCCGCCCAACAAGTCGAAGATCATCGCCAACGCCGAGAGGGTGGTGATGCGGATTCTGAAGCTCTACCAGCGCGGCATCATCACCGAGGGCGAGCGTTACAACCAGGTGCTCGACGCCTGGACTCATGCCCGCGAGCAGATCACCACCGAGATGATGGATTCGCTGGAGAACGACGTCGGCGGTCCGCTGCGCGAGCGGCCGGCCGGTTACATGAACCCGATCTTCCTGATGGCCCACTCCGGCGCCCGCGGCGGCGTCGAGCAAATCCGCCAGTTGGCCGGCATGCGCGGCTTGATGGCCAAGCCCTCGGGCAAGATCATCGAGACGCCCATCAAGGCCAACTTCCGCGAAGGGCTGACCGTGTTGGAATACTTCAGCTCGACCCACGGCGCCCGCAAGGGCCTGGCCGATACGGCGCTGAAGACGGCCGACTCGGGCTATCTGACCCGCAAACTGGCCGACGTGGCCCAGAACGTCGTCGTCACCATGCACGACTGCGGCACCACCCAAGGCATCACCAAGGGCGTGATCTACCGCGGCGAAAAAGTCGAAGTCAGCCTGGCCGACTCGATCAAGGGGCGCGTCAGCCGCGCGAATATCGTCAACCCGATCACCGACGAGGTCCTGGTCCGCGAAAATGACCTGATCACCGTCGAGATCGCCCGGAAAATCGAGGCCATGGGCCTGGAAAAGATCCAGGTCCGCAGCGCCATGACCTGCGACGCCCCGCTGGGCGTCTGCGCCTGCTGCTACGGCATGGACCTCTCGACCGGGGCGCTGGTGGAGCAAGGCATGGCCGTGGGCATCATCGGCGCGCAGAGCATCGGCGAGCCGGGCACCCAGTTGACCATGCGGACCTTCCACATCGGCGGCACCGCCGCCCGCGCCGTCGAAGAATCCGAAATCCGCGCCAAGAAGACCGGCACCATCCAGTTCACCCGCATGAAAGTCGTCCGCAACGACGAGGGCCAGCAGGTCGTCTTGACCCGCAACGGCGAAATCCTCCTCTTGGACCCCAAGGGCCGTGAACTGGAAAAGTACGAAGTCCCCGCCGGCGCCAACTTGCTGGTCGAGGAGAGCAAAGAGGTCCAGCCCGGCACCGTCCTCTGCCAGTGGGACCCGCACAGCATCCCCATCCTGGCCGAGGTGGGCGGAAAGGTCCGCTACGAGGACGTCATCGACGGCGAAACCATCCGCGTCGAGAAGGACCCCGGCGGCCACGAACGCAAGATCGTCACCGAGTACAAGGGCGATCTGCACCCGCAAATCGTGCTCGAAGACCAGAGCGGCAAAATTCTCGACTTCTACTACCTGCCCGAAAAGGCCAACATCGAGGTGCCGGAGGGCAAGACCATCTCGGCCGGCACGCTGCTGGCCAAGACCCCCCGCGAGGTCTCCGGCACGCAGGACATCACCGGCGGCCTGCCGCGGGTCACGGAAATCTTCGAGGCCCGCAAACCCAAGGACCCCGCCGTCATCGCCGAAGTCGACGGCATCGTGGAAATCCTCGGCGAAAAACGCCGCGGCAAACGCACCATCGTCGTCAAGAGCGAGGCCGGCATCGAACGCGAACACCTCGTCTCCCACGGCAAGCACTTGCGGGTCCACTCCGGCACGTTCGTCCGCGCCGGCGAGGCCCTGGTGGACGGGCCGCTGGTGCCCCACGACATCCTCCGCATCTCCGGCGAAGAGGCCGTCCAGCAGTACCTCACCCGCGAAATCCAAAACGTCTACCGCAGCCAGCGCGTCGAAATCAACGACAAGCACATCGAGATCATCGTCGCCCAGATGTTGCGCAAGGTCCGCGTCGAGTCGATCGGCGACACCACCCTGCTGCCGGGCAGCGTGATGGACAAGTTCGACTTCCGCGCCGCCAACAACGAGCTGGCCAAGTGCCTGAAGATCGCCGAGAAGGGGGACAGCGAGTTCGAGGTGGGGGCCATCGTTCCCGTCGAGGCCCTGGATCAGGCCAACGCCCAGGTCGAGGCCCTCGGCGGCACGCCCGCCAAGGGCGTCAAACCGAAAATGGCTACCGCCAGCACGCAACTGCTGGGCATCACCAAGGCCGCCGTGCAAAGCTCCAGCTTCATCTCTGCCGCCAGCTTCCAGGAGACCACCAAGGTGCTGACCGAGGCGGCGCTGGCCGGCAAGATCGACCCGCTGGTGGGCCTGAAGGAGAACGTGATCCTCGGCCATCTCGTGCCCGCCGGTACCGGTTTCCACACCTACCAGCAGTCGGAGGTCCGCATCCGGCCGGCGGCGTTGGAGGGTCTGGCGGCCGAGAAGGAGGACGTCCTGGCCCGCCACTTCCCCTTGTTGGACACGCCGAAGAAGGCGGAAAAGCCGGCCGGGGCGCCGGCCGCCGGGCCGCAGCCGGACGTGCTCACCGAACTCATGGGCGGCGACGGCTCGGCCGGCGAGATGGCCACGGAAATCGCCGTCCCCTCCCTGGACCACCTGTTCCTTGATGACGACGCGGCGGGGGAAGAGGAGGAGTAGCGGACGTTGCGGTGATTGGCTCCGGGGAGCCGGTAACGCCGTGGGACTGCGGTCCCGGGGGGATGGTGACCATGATCGACCTGCCCTACTCGCTGGTCATCGAAGCCACCGCAGACCCGGAATACTTCGGGTTCTATTCCACCGAGCTTGAAGGCTTCACCGGCATTGGGCAATCGGTTGAGGACTGCATCTGCCAGGCGAGGTCGGGAATGACGGAGCACGTGACCCTCCTTCGGGAGAAAGGATTGCCCGTGCCGCCGCCGAATCCCGGTCCAATGATTACCCTCCAGAACGTCGGCGGGCAGACCAGCGAGATCGTCGTTTCGGGAGATAACTGGCGGCCGATTCAAGAGACGCTGCATCTCTCCTCGGTTCCAGGGATGAAGGAATCCATCGTTGAGGGCCTGCGAACGCCGGTTGAGGAGTGCGACAAGGAACTTGATTGGTGAACCGGTTTTTGGTTTTCACCAAACGCGCGACGCAATGTCGGGGCCATGCAAATGAACGGATCCAAACGCCGAGACCATGTGCGTTTTGCCAACTGGGCCTTCGGCATGTTCGTTGTTGGGCTTGCAGGGTTCATCACGATGTTGGGGGCTTTCTTTTTGGACTGGGGAGGAAACGCTGCCGGCATACTGGGCGTTGGTCTTTGTCTCTGGGGAGAAGGCATGGCATTAGTCCTGGGGGGCATTGGATGGCGACACCCACTCGGGAAAATCGGGATGGCTGGCGCCATCGTTTTGCTGGCTCTGACGGTTTTCTTCTTGATGCAACCGGCTGCGGGTTGATCCCATGATCCGTTTCGAGCAAACCTTCGCCGACTTCCTCCTCCACCATCAGGAGCAGCACAACCGCACCTACCACTTCTTGATCCTCATGGACGCGCTCGATCAGCGCCGCCAAGCGGATCCAGCACTACTACCTCACCGGCGCCTTGCAGGGTAATCTCGGCCCGGCCGGAAGCGTCAACGTCCAGGGCGAAAACGTCATGCGCATGGATGAGATCGCCCAGCAGATCGCCATCCATTATCTGCGGGCCTCCGGCCGGGTGATCCACGCCGTGAGCGAAGAATCGAAGAAGATCATCCCCCTGAATCCCGATGGCCGCTACTTCGTTTATTTCGATCCGCTGGACGGCTCCTCGAACATCCCCCACGGACTCCCCGTCGGCTTCATGTTCGGCATCGCCAAGCGGAACCTGGACGGGCCCGAGGACGGCCACTTGCGGGCGGGCAAGGACTACATCGCCGCCGGTATGTTCGTCATCCCCACCGGCGCCTTCACCCTCGGACTTAGGAACGCCGGCACCTGGCGGTTCCAGATCGACGAGACGATGACCTTCGTCAAACCGACGCGGGTGATCCTGCCCCGCGAGAGCGGGACCTGGGAGCTGTCGTTCAACGCGGCCAACCGCAACGCCTTTGCCCCGCGGGTGCAGCAGTGGATCACGGCGAACGAGAGCCGCTACGCCTTCCGGTACCTGGGGGCGTTGGCGGGCGATTTCCACCGCATGATCCACAACGGCGGCATGTTCATGTACCCGGCCATCGTCAATCATCCCGATCCCCGGCAGAACCGCCCCCAAGGCAAGTTGCGGCCTGATGTACGAGGCGGCCGTGGTGGCCTTCATGTGCCGCGAAGCGGGGGGGCTGGCTGTCGATGAGTCCGGCGACCCGGTCCTCGACATCCAGCCCGAAAACCATCACCAGCGGACGGCCCTCTATGTCGGCTCGCGGGAATTGGTGGAGGATATTGCGCCGGATTCTGAGGTCCGAGGACCCCCATTGACACCCGGAATGGAAGCTGGCAAAATAAGTGATTCTCGGCTGCCGAAGCGGCCGTTTTCCGAGGAATTTTGAGATCCCGCGATGCCTACGATCAACCAACTGGTGCGGAAGCGGCGGCGGATGCCGCGGAAGTTCAGCAAGGCCCCGGTTCTGGACCAATGTCCCCAGAAGCGGGGGGTCTGCTTGCAGGTCAAGACGATGACCCCCAAGAAGCCCAACTCGGCCCTGCGGAAGATCACCCGCGTGCGGCTGAGCAACGGCAAGGAAGTCACCGTCTACATCCCCGGCGAGGGGCACAGCCTGCAGGAGCACTCGATCGTGTTGGTCCGCGGCGGCCGCGTCCGCGATCTGCCCGGCGTCCGCTACCAGGTGGTCCGCGGGGCACTGGATACCCTGGGCGTCGAGGACCGCAAGCAATCCCGCAGCCGCTACGGGGCGAAGAAACCAAGTTGAGGATGACCGATGGGCCGTTGGACTGCCAGCAAAGATACGCTCAAGCCGGATCCCAAGTACGGGTCGATCCTGGCGAGCAAGTTCGCCAATTGCCTGATGTGGGACGGCAAGAAGAGCGTGGCCGAGGCGGTCTTCTACGGCGCCCTGGACAAGATCCACGAGAAGCTGACGGACATCGAGCCGATCCAAGTCTTCACCCAGGCGTTGGAGAACGTCAAGCCGAACATCGAGGTCCGCTCGAAGCGCGTGGGCGGGGCCTCCTACCAGGTGCCGATGCAGGTCAGCAAGGCCCGGCAGCAGTCGCTGGCCATCCGCTGGATTCTGGGTGCGATCCGCGAGAAGAAGGGCCGCCCCACCAGCGAGAAACTGGCCGCCGAGCTGTTGGCCGCCTACAACCGCGAAGGGGCGGCCATGACCAAACGCGAGAACGTCCACCGCATGGCCGAGGCCAACAAGGCCTTCGCCCACTTCGCCTGGTAAACCAACCGCTTCCTTTCGACGCCGCGTCGGCTGCCCCCCTTGCCGGCGCGGCGTTCTCATGCGCGACTGACTTTCAGCGGTCAGCACTTCTTCCCTGCCCCGAACTCCGCCGGAAGCCCTTTTGTAATCCCGACCGTTTCTACACTTACGCGGACCACTTGGCCGACGAGGCGGACGATATACTGGGGATCGTCGAGCCGGTTGGGGTCGGAGCGGACGCCGGAACGCTTGTCCTCGCTCACCTGGTATTGGTCGATCACCCATTCCAGCGCGCTGCGGTTGCCCAGGCGGTAGTCGAAGACCTCCGGCGGGATGCCGGCCAGGGTGAGCGAGTCATTCACTTTGAGCGATTTTTTGTCCTTCGCCAGCCGCATCTTGCGGACCTCGTAGGAAAGCGGCACGCCGGGCGTTTCGACCCACTTGAGCGGCCAAGGCTCCAGTTTCTCATAGTCCAGGTGCAGTCCGGCGAGTTTCTCGCCCCCCTTGCTGAGGCGCGGAAATCTGGGGCCAGCGGAATCCGCGGCAGCTCACGCTTCAGGTTTTCGGCGTACCGTTGCCGGTAGCCAGGATGGTGCAACAGGCCATACACGTAATAAAAGATGTCCCACTTCGTGATCTTCTTGTTATGGTAGTGCCCGCGGAAATGCTTCAGGGCCCAATCGGTGATATTTTCGCGCTCTCTTGTGCCATCCTCGTCATATACGAAGAATGGGAAGCACTGGGCAATCGCGCCGGAGCCGACAAGATGCACGTCCACAATCCCAGCCGAGATCAGCACCATGAACGGCTTTTCCGATCCCAATGAAGTCACGCCGATGACCTTGTTCTCACACTCCGTTGCCGGTGATGGAAACATCTGCGGCAACTGATATCTTCTTTCAACCAACAGCCCGTTGAAGCACAGATTGCGGCGCGTGAAGGGGCGGTATAGACACTCTCGGAAGTCTAAATTGCGACACTCCGCGTAACGGCCGCGGCGCAGGTTCGCTTTCAACGACTCACTCCATTTGACCCTGTCGTACCGCACAAACTGATCCACGTCCGCCTTCCCGCCGGCACGGCGATAGCGGTCCACCTCGGCATTGTAATCGTCAACGAACTCCTCAATGCGCGAGACAAGCGCCGCCCGCTGAAAATCGTACACCACATCGTCTCGACAACTTCTTGCGCCACATCCAAAACGCTTGAAGATGGTTCCGGTCGGCTCGTCCGCAGCCGCCTTGGTTTCCTTGCTGCCGATCCGGACGAACTCGGCGAACTCTCCGCCGTTCTCCGGCACTAGCCAAGTGTACCGGCTGTCCGGCTGGAGCCGTTCCCATTTCACCCCGTCGACACTGCCGTGCTGCGCCAGCCACGCGAGCTTGTGCTCCCGTCGTAACGACTTGCATACGCGATGGAAAAGAAGCCGCCTGCCACGATGACGCGAAGCACGCGCGGCTATCGTAATCCCCACCCCGACCTGGATGCCAAACACATTGTAGGCCGTGCCGGCCAGTTTCGGGTTGTGGCGGACATTGCCTTCCAGATGCACGTGGTAGACCCGTGTGAAGTCCTGCAGCAAGTGCCTGCGCATTCCGTCGAAGGCAATCTGATCGACGAAGCTGTTGTTGGAAATGAAGCACACGACCCCGTCTCGCCCGTTGAGCCGGTCCACGGCCCAGCGGAAGAACTTCACGTACATGTCAGAAAGCGCATTCTTGTTCGTGGCCTTCGAGTCCTTGGCATAGGTCTCGCTCACCCGGCGGTCGATGATCTCGTATTTGCGGTTCTTGTTGTTGTCGTTCTCGTTCAGTTGCCAGGCGTTATACGGCGGATTTCCGATCACCACCGTAATCGGCGCCTCGCGCTCGCGCTCCACCCGGGCCACATTCTCCGGCGTCATGAACCCGAGGGTGCTCTGCTTTCCTTTTGCCAGATCCAGCGTATCGACGAAGCACAGTCCAGGAAACGCTTCATAGCTTCCGGTCAGTTCGTAATGGGCGTGCTCGATGTTCAGCGCCGCAATGTAGTACGGCAGCAGCATCACCTCGTTGGCGAAAAGCTGCCGGCGGTACATCCGCGGCAGGTCCTTCTTGGGGATGCGCCGCAACAAGTTCACGATGAAGTTGCCCGTGCCCGTGCAGGGATCGAGGATGTGTACGTCCGGGTCGCCCAACGTCTTTCCGAACTCGCTCTGCAACACCTCCTCGACGCTGGCACACATGAAATCGACGATCTCCTGCGGCGTGTAGACGATCCCGTGCGTGTCGGCCACCTTGACCGAGTAGCCCTGGAAAAAACGCTCGTAGACCGTGTTCAGAAAGTGCTGCTTCTCGGTGAAGCCCTCGATGGTGGCCGCGGCCGATTCAATGGCCAGGTAGAACCGGTCCAACGACCGCAGAAACTCGTGCCGGTTGAACGACTTGCTGACCAGGGCGTCAATCACCTTCTCCACCTCGGCGGCGATTGCGTTGCGGCGGGTGAAGTCCTGGTTGTCGAAAATGGTGCGCAGCAGCCGCTCCGTGAGCAGGTGCTGCACCAGCATTTCGTCCACCGCCGCCACGCTCAGGTTCGGGTTGAGCGAGTTGCGGCAGAGTTCGTAGAAGGCATCGAACGCCCGGATGAATTTCGGATTGTCGCGGTGGGCCGCCTTGATTTTCTCGACCAGCCCGCGGGCCAAGTCCGGCACCCGTTGCTGGAACTCGTCGATGGCCTTGCCGAAATCCTCGTGGGCAGGCTCGGTGTAGCCGAAGAAGGCGCTGAGCAGGTCGGCAAGCTGTTGCGGCGCGGTCAAGTCCGCCTTCATCGCCTGCCGGCCGTCCTGGTAAAGATACGCCTCCCGGGTGTCCTCGAAGATGGTGTTGCCCAGCGGGTAGCCCTTGGCAATCTTCTTGCGGATCTCCATTTCCAGGTTGTCGTGGGTGTCCTTGGCCTCCCAGTAGCCGCGGGTGATGTAGTAATCGTCGCGCAAGGTGCCGTCGGGCCGGATTGCCCGTCCCCCGGCCGCATCGGCAAGCTGCGGAATCAAGGTCCACCCAAAACGCCGCCCCACCTGATCCAAGAGCGCTTGGAACGCCGTTGACGTGGCCGCCTCGTGCTCGACGTCCTGACGCTCGTACGCCCGGAGCGCCTCGTAATAGGCCCGGATTACCTTGTCCGTGGGCTTGATCTTCTTCACTGTGGACATACAGGCAACGTAGCGGAAGCGGCCCAGGTGGTCAAGGGCGACCCGGCGCCGTTCCGCTCCCTCGCACTGCTCCCAAGAACTGGAACAACCCAACTGGCCTGCTCCCCAAAACCTGATCCATGTGTCATGAGAGTCCAAAAGCCCCTGGGACGGGCAATGATCCAACGATTACGAGGCGTCTGGTTTCCGGCCGCGGGCGGGGCGCTGCTGGTAGTGACGGCGGCGCTGCTGGCGGGTGGCGTGGTGGATTTCGGCCTCGGCCAGCGGCTTGCCGAGCTGCTGGCGCATTTGGGCGATGCGGTCGCGGAGCGCGGCGGCACGCTCGAACTCCAACTCCTCGGCCGCCGCGAGCATCTCGGCCTCCAACTCGGCCAGGAACTCCTCGGTGATGTACTGGCTCTCTTCCCCGCGGCCCACGGCGGCGTAAGACTGGGCGTGGGCGGCGGCCTCCGCCTCGATCCCCGCCCGGATGCCCTTGACGATCGTCTCGGGCGTGATGCCGTGGGCCGCGTTGTACTGCCGCTGCATCTCGCGGCGCCGCCGGGTCTCCTCGATCGCCCGCTGCATCGAGTCCGTCACCTTGTCGGCATAGAGCACGACCTTGGCGTCGACGTTGCGGGCGGAGCGACCGATGGTTTGCATCAGCGACGTCTCGCTCCGCAGAAAGCCCTCCTTGTCGGCGTCGAGGATGGCCACCAGCGAGACCTCGGGCAGGTCCAGCCCTTCGCGCAGCAGATTCACGCCCACCAGCACGTCGAACTGGCCGAGGCGCAGGTCGCGCAGCAGCTCGACCCGCTCGAAGGCGTCCAGGTCGCTGTGGAGCCACTTGCAGCGGACGTCCTGCTTGCTGAAATAGGCGGCCAGGTCCTCGGCCAGCCGCTTGGTGAGCGTGGTGACGAGCACCCGCTGGCCGGCGGCCGCGCGCTCATGGATTTGCTCCAGCAGGTGCGACACCTGCGAGCGGGCCGGGGCCACTTCGATCTCCGGGTCTAAGAGTCCCGTGGGCCGGATCACCTGCTCGACGTACTTGCCGTCGGTCTTGCCCAACTCATACGGGCCGGGCGTGGCCGAGACGTAGATCACCTGCTTCACGCGCCCCTCCCATTCCTCGAACCGCAGCGGCCGGTTATCGAGCGCACTGGGCAGGCGGAAGCCGTGCTCCACCAGCGTCACCTTGCGGTTGTGGTCGCCAAAGTACATGCCGCGGACCTGCGGCACGCTCACGTGCGACTCGTCGACGAAGAGCAAGAAATCGTCCGCGAAGAAGCTGAAGAGCGTGTCGGGCGGCGAGCCGGGGGCACGCCCGGAAAGCGGCCGGCTGTAGTTTTCGATGCCCGGACAGTAGCCCACCTGCTGGAGCATCTCGATGTCGTAGCGGGTGCGGGCGCTGAGCCGCTGCGCTTCGAGCAGCTTGCCCTGATCTTTGAACTCCGCCAGCCGGTCCTTCAATTCCTGCTTGATCTTGGCCACCGCCCCTTCGATCCGCTCCTCCGGCAGCACAAAGTGCTTCGAGGGGTAGATGAAGAGCCGCTCGGGCCGCTCCATCACTTCGCCGCTGGTGGGATTGATGACCGAAAGTTGCTCGACCTCGTCACCCCAGAACTCGACGCGGAAGGCCATCTCCTCGTAGGTCGGCCAGACCTCGACGCAATCGCCGCGGACGCGGAACTTGCCCGGCTGAAACTCGATGTCGTTCCGCTCATACTGGATATCGACCAGCTTGGCGAGCACGTGGTCCCGATCGACCGTTTGGCCCACGTCCAGGCCAACCATCATCGCCCGATAGTCCTCGGGCGAGCCGAGGCCGTAGATGCAGGAGACGCTGGCCACGATGATCACATCGCGGCGGCTGACCAGGGCGCTGGTGGCGGCCAGCCGCAGCCGCTCGATCTGCTGGTTGATCGCGGCGTCCTTCTCGATGTAGATGTCCCGCTGGGGGATATACGCCTCGGGCTGGTAGTAGTCGTAATAGCTGACGAAGTAGTGGACCGCGTTGTGGGGAAAAAACTCCTTGAACTCGGAGTACAACTGGGCGGCCAGCGTTTTGTTGTGCGACATCACGAGCACGGGCCGCTGCACCGCCTGGATCACGTTGGCCATCGTGAAGGTCTTGCCGGAGCCGGTCACGCCCATCAGGACTTGGTGCTTCTGCCCCTTGCGCAGCCCTTCGATCAGGGCCGCGATGGCCTGGGGTTGGTCGCCGGCGGGTTGGAAGGGGGCAACGAGTTGGAACATGGTTTAGTTGGTCAGCAGAACGCGGGATTTCCAAAGTTAGAGTCCCGGCCTTCCGTCCCGTTGCGGGCTAGATAGGGCGATATGCGTAAACTGGGCAACGGCTGGAAACTGGTCGGTGACGGCTGCCGGCTCTCTGCACAGATTGTACCAGATTGCGTGGCCCGATTTCTACGGAAAAACCCGTTCCTTGACGAGGATCGACTGCTTGTTGTCCTATGGGGGAGTGAATAGTATGATTGGGGTATGTTTGCTCCAGTCTTTTCCATCACCAACGCAATCGCTTCGGGGCTGACCGTCATCGAACGGGCCCGTGGCTTTCTCGAAGCGGCCACGCTTTCGGAAAGTTGGCTTCAGCAAATGGGCCGCCGAGCGTTCGTGTTGGAGGCCCACCACACGACGCACATTGAGGGAACCCGGCTGACGCTCGACGAGGCCCGGCGATTGCTCGAAGGACAACACGTCGAGAACGTGGATCCCGACGACGCCCGCGAATTGCTCAACTATCGCACCGCCTTCGGCTTCGTGTTCCGACTATCTCGCCAGCGGCTCTCCAATTACGGAGGGAATGATCCGGGAGATTCACAAGCGATTGGTCGAAGGTGTCCGCGGCGGCAGCGGCTCGCGGGGCCAGTACCGCATAGTCCAGAACTACGTGGTCAACTCGGCGACCGGCGAAGTCGTCTACACGCCGCCGCCCCCCGGCGACGTGCCGGACCTGATGCGCGAACTGGTGGCCTGGATCGCCGCCGAGAAGGAGATCCATCCGGTGCTGGTCAGCGGCATCGCCCAATTCCAGTTGGTCCATGTTCATCCTTTCGTTGACGGCAACGGCCGCACTTCCCGTTTGCTTTCCACATTGTGTCTTTATCGGGCCGGATACGACTTCAAGCGGTTGTTTACCATTAGCGAGTATTACGACCGCGACCGGCCGGCCTTCTACAGCGCCATTCAGCGCGTCCGTCAGTCCGGGATGGATATGACCGGCTGGCTGGAGTTCTTTGTCGAGGGGCTTTCAACGCAGTTGGCCGAGGTGCAAACGCGCGGCCGCCGGGCGATCCAGACGGACGTGTTGGTCGAGGAGCACCGTCTCAACCCGCGTCAGGCCGCGGCCCTGGCCCAACTAATAGAAAACCCCGCCTTGACGGTCCGCGACCTTGAGGAGCTTTTCCCATCGGTCAGCCGCCGCACGCTCCAGCGCGATCTCGGCGACATGGAAGCCAAGGGGTTGGTGGTCCGCTCGGGCGAAACGAACCAACTCAACTACCGTCTGCGCCAAGAGTTGTGAACTTGCGACAAACTTGCGACAGAACTTGCGACATGGGCCGGGTCGGGCCTGCGGCCAAGGCGGCGGTGCCTCGGCTGCTCAAGTTATCTGGTTCTGACCCCGACGAAGACATTCAGGAAGCCGCACAGGCGGCTCTTCAACGCATCGCACCCTAGGCCCCGGGGCCATCGCGGACAAGGGGAGGATAAGGAATACCAGATGAAAGTTCCGCGGATCGTCGTCGTCGGCAGCGTGAACACGGACATGGTGGTGAAGGGGCAGCGGCTGCCCGCGCCGGGCGAGACGGTGACCGGGGGGCGGTTCGTGATGGTCGCCGGCGGCAAGGGGGCCAACCAGGCCGTGGCCGCCGCCCGGCTTGGCGCCGAGGTGACGCTGGTGGCCAAGGTGGGCAGCGACGTCTTCGGCGACCAGGCAGTCGAAGACTTCCGCCGCGAGGGCATCCATACCGAGTGGCTCCTCCGCGACCCGGAACACGCGACCGGCGTGGCCCTGATCCTGGTGGACCGGGCGGGCGAGAACATGATCTCCGTGGCGGCCGGGGCCAACGCCGCGCTGTCGCCGGCCGAAGTGGACCAGGCGGGCGAGTGCATCCGCGCGGCCGACGTGCTGATGCTTCAGTTGGAGATTCCGCTGGATGCGGTGTGCCGGGCGGCGCGGATCGCGGCTGCCGACGACGTGCCCGTGATCCTCGATCCGGCCCCCGCCGCCCCGCTGCCCGAGCAGCTCTGGAAACACCTCACCTACGTGACGCCCAACGAGAGCGAGGCCGAACGGCTGACCGGCATTGACGTCCACGACGAGGACACGGCGCGGCTGGCCGCCGGGCGGCTGCTGGAGTGCGGCGCGCGGTGTGCCATCATTACCCTCGGCGCCGCGGCGCACTAGTGGCCGACGGCGACGGCATGAGGCTGATTCCCAGCCGGCCGGTGGACGTGGTGGACACCACCGCGGCGGGCGACGCCTTCAACGGCGGGCTGGCCTGGGCCTTGGGCAGCGGGATGCCGCTGGAGGCGGCGGTGCGGCGGGCCTGCCTGGCCGGCGCCCTCTCGGCCACTCGGCTCGGCGCCCAGCCCTCGCTGCCCACTCAGGATGAGCTTTCCCGCTTCGCAGAGTGAACGTGGATTGCGCCGCGAATAAAATTGGCAACAAAAGGACCGCCTCCATGACAGTTACGCTCTCTACGTTGGTGTTTCTCGCCGCGGCATCGTCCGCCGGCGAGGTCTCCTTGACGCCCGACAAAGTCCCCTGCGCGGTGGCCGACCGGCAGGATGGGCAGATTCCCGATCGGGTGCAGCTTTCGGGAATGTTGGGCACGCGCATCCAAAACAACGCCGTCAACCGCCTGCTGGCCATGGACGTGGACCGTCTGCTGGAGGGTTTCCGCAAGCGGCCGGGCCGGCAGATCTACGACGGCGAGCACGTGGGAAAATGGCTCCACGCCGCCACGCTGGCGTGGGTCTACACGGGCAAGGCCGGCTTGCGGGTCAAGCTCGACCGCGTGGTCAGGGAACTCATCGGGTGCCAACGCGACGACGGCTACCTCGGCACCTACCTGCCCAAGGACTATTGGACCGAGTGGGACGTCTGGACGCACAAGTACAATCTCATCGGCCTGCTCACGTACATCCGTTACACGGGGGACATGACGCCGCTGCCGGCGTGCCGCAAGATGGGCGACCTGCTCTGCCGGACTTTCGGCGACGGGCCGGGCC
The DNA here is from genome assembly GCA_963754135.1 of uncultured Planctomycetaceae bacterium. Lineage (GTDB taxonomy): Bacteria > Planctomycetota > Planctomycetia > Pirellulales > Thermoguttaceae > JAJFUI01. Next base: position 111,873 of record CAVWEY010000004.1, on the reverse strand, counting down.
GCCGCGACATCCTCCAGGCCGGCCACCACGCGGGCATGGCGCCCACCAGCGTGCTCGAACCGATGGTGTGGCTCTATCGCCTCACGGGCGAAAGGAAGTACGGCGAGTTCTGCGAGTATATTCTGCGGTCGTGGGAGCGGCCCAACGGCCCCCACGTCGTTTCGCGGCTGCTCAGGTTGAAGCGGGTGGACAAGGTGGGCAACAGCAAGGCCTACGAGATGCTCTCCTGCATCAACGGCATGTTGGAATGGTATCGCACCAGCGGCGATCCAAGATTGCTCCAGGCGGCGCTTAACGCCTGGGAGGACATCCTCGCCAGGCGGCTGTATATCACCGGCGCCGCCAGCTACGGCGAGCTGTTTCACGGCGACTACGATCTGCCGAACACTACCGGCAACGTGGCCGAGACGTGCGTCACGGTCACATGGCTTCAACTCAACGCCCACTTGCTGCGGCTGACGGGCGAGGCACGCTTCGCCGAGCAACTGGAACGCGTGGTCTACAATCAACTCTGCGGCGCCCAGCGGCCGGACGGCAGGGCCTGGGGCTACTACGTCGAGATGGAAGGGAAGAAGCCGTACACGAGCACGCTGGACGGGCAATGCTGCCTTTCCAGCGGCCCGCGCGGCCTGGCCCTGATCCCCACCTTCGCCGTCACCACCGACGCTGACGGCGCGGTGGTGAATCTCTACAATCCGGGCGAAGCCGAATTGCGGCTCCGCGACGGCACGCCGGTAAAGCTCGACATCAAAACGACATACCCCTCGTCGGGCGACATCGCCCTGACCGTCGCTCCCGCCAAAGAGCGGGAATTCGCCGTCAAGCTGCGCATCCCCGCCTGGTGTTCCCAACCGGCCTTGCGAGTCAACGGTCAGCCGGTGGAGGTGACAACGGCGTCGGACGGCTACGCGGTGGTCCGGCGAAGCTGGAAGAATGGCGATCGCCTCCAACTCGATCTGCGGCTGGAACCGCGCGTGGCCGTCGGCGATCACGGCAACAAGGGGAAAATCGCCGTCCTCTATGGGCCGCTGGTTCTGGCCGCCGACCAGTCGCTGCTGGCCGGCCGCGGCATGGAAATCGGCTCGGTGGCCGTGGCGTCCGGCGATGCGGCGGCATTGGCGGTTACCCCGGAGCCTGCGCCGGATGGTCTAAGGACGTGGCCCGGCGCGGAGGTCTTCCGCGTTAACGCCGTGGACCGCAAGACGTTTTTGCCCGTGCAAATCCGCCTGGTTCCCTTTGCCGACGCCGGTGCGACGGGGGCGGCCTACAAAGTGTGGCTGCCGTTGATCACGGAGAAGGCGCCGGCCAAGGCAAAACTGTAACGGAAGTGGCCGGGGCTATTTTTTCGCCACGTTGCCGCTGCCGGGCATGGGGCGCAAATAGGGGCGAATCGCTTCCAGGGTCTTCGGGCCGATCCCCCGCACCCGCCGCAGGTCCTCGTGGTCGGCGAAGGGGCCGCCCGCCTGGCGCGAATCGACGATGCGATGGGCCAGGACCTCGCCGATGCCCGGCAGTTGCATCAGTTCCGGCCAGTCGGCCGCGTTGATGTCGACCTCGAAGCGGGCGGTAAGCGGATCCGCTCGGTCGATCTCGATCAGACCCCCCCGCCACCCGCCGTGGGCGGTCCACCAGCCGGCCATTGCCAGAAGCGCCACCGCGACCAACGCCGCTACGGCGGCCTGATCGGCCCGACGGAGGAGCCAGCGGGGAGGACGAGGCGGATCGGACATAGGACCCATTATTGCTCGTTTTGTCCGTTTTGTCACGCCTTGGCCTGCGAAACCGCAAGCGGTATGCTGGGGCGTATGGCCAAGGAGTTTCACCAGACTGTTTGGGACGACCGCTTGCGGCAGGATTGGGCGGCGATCCTGCGGCTGGCCGTTGCCGAGGATTTTGGCCTCTCCGGCGACTTGACCACCAAGGCCCTGGTGGCTGAAGACGCGGTTGGCAAGGCGAGCGTCGTGGCCCGGCAGCCGGGCGTGGTGGCCGGGTTGCCGGGGGTCGAGATGACGCTCCACGCGCTGGACCGCCGCCTCCGCTGGTCGCCACGCACCGAGGACGGCCGGCCGGTGGCGGCGAGGGAATGCGTCGGCGCCGTTGAAGGCCCCGCCCGCGGACTGTTGGGGGCCGAGCGGATTCTGCTGAACCTGCTGGGGCGGCTGTCGGGCATTGCCACGCTCACGCGCCGCTACGTCGATGCCGTGGCCGGCACGAAGGCCCGCATCTACGACACCCGCAAAACCACGCCCGGCTGGCGCAGGCTCGAGAAGTACGCCGTCCGTTGCGGCGGCGGCTGGAACCATCGCGGCGGACTGGACGAGGCGGTGTTGGTGAAGGACAACCATCTCGCCCTGGGCGCCGAATCGGCCAGCGGCGCGGCCGGGTGGCACGCCCTGAAAGGGCGTGGTGGATCGGCAGAACTCGACACTGGCTGCCGCCACGCCCTTTCAGGGCGTGCCACCCAGTCAGCGGCATTTTCCCCGGCAGAGGCCGTGGCGCGGGCGAGGCGTTTCCTCGAAGAGCACGATCCACAATCCGCGATCATCGTCGAGGTCGAGGTGGATACGCTGGAACAACTTGACGCAGTGCTCTCCGCCCGGCCGGACATCGTGTTGCTGGACAACATGACGCCCGCCCAACTCCGCGAAGCGGTGGTGCGGCGCGACGCCGCCGGGCGCCGGTCGAGTTGGAGGCTTCCGGCGGGGTCGATCTGGCCACGGCCCGCGCAGTCGCCGAGGCGGGCGTGGAGCGGATCAGCGTCGGCGCACTGACGCACTCGGCCGCGGCGTTGGACTTCGGGCTGGACTGGGACTGAGGGCCCTCACCCTAACCCTCTCCCAAAGGGAGCGGGGACTTCCATCGCCGGCTACTCTTTGCCCGACTCCTTGACCTCCACGACGAGCACCTCGATCACCAGATCGGTTTCTGTGTCGGCCTTCGCGGCGGCTTTGCCCCGCTCTCCCGCGCCGGGCATGCCGAGGCCGGGCGTCGTGGCGGACCCTTGGGAATTGGTGATCAACACGTCGACCGACCGCCGGCGGTCCTTTCGGTCCGGCGCCACGCGGCAGTTGTAAATCCAGGCGCCCTTGTCCGTTGTGCGGACCTCGTTCTTCTTGGCGCCGGCCTGCAAACAGTAAGAGTCGGTGGTCTTCTTTAGTTTGGCGTTCTCTTCGACGCGGACGTAGTAGATGCTCAAGAGGCCGGGATTGAGCTTGGCGAGCTCGGGCGGGGCCTCGTCGGGCCAGGCGAGGTGGTAGGTGGCCTTGATGGCGTCCTGCTTGAACCTGAAGCCGGATGGCAGTTTCATGGGGGTAGCGACCGGCGCCCCGGAGGCGTCGGCACGGGCCTGCACCTTCTCCTGTTTGGCCTGCGCGGCGGCGTAGAGCCGTTTGCACCAGGCCTCGGCCATCTCCTGCGAGAAGTCTCGCCATTTTTCCTTGGCTTCCTGCTCCTTCCTCTTCGCCTCAGGGAGCTTGTTCTTGTCCACCGTTGCGCCTGGCCGGGGCGGTTTCAGGTCTTTCCACGGCAGCATCTTCAGCGGCACCAGCAGCGCCGGATCGGTCACCACTTTATCGACGAAGCCGGCGGTTTTTAGCGGCGTCGGCTCTTCACTGGCCGCGCGCTTGTTCAGCAACTTGGCCAACAGGGCGCGGGTGGAGTCCTGCGGGATCGTGCCGGCCAGCAGCAGCAACTGCGATTGTTTCTCCAGCGAGGACTTGCCCAACTCCGGCTCGAAGGCGGCGCGGAACTCCTTGGTCCACAGGTAGCCGGCCAACTCGGCCGCCAGGTCCACTTCGGCCGGCTTCGGCGCCTGGCCGGCGGGCGGACTGACTCCGGGGTTTGGCGATGGCACAGAGGGCGGAGCGCCGGGCAAACCGGGCACTTGGCCGGGTCCCGGCACCCCGCCCGGAACCGGCGCAAACCGGTCGGTCGGCTTGGGCGCCGGGCTGGTGGGCAGGGTGGTCCCGCCGCCGCCGGCCTGAAACTGGTCGGGAATCCCCAGGTATCGGCCCAGCGCCAGGGAGCTGTATTTCAGCAGTTGCCCCTCCAACTTCGTCTTGATCTCCGCCTTGATGCCGATCGCCTTCCGGTAAAACACCGCCTGGGCGCCGCCATTCAGCGGGTTGTCCTCCAGGAGGAACTTGTGCATCGAATCCTCGGCGTTGAGCGTCTCGCGGCGCTCGATCACGGCCTCGGCCATTCTGGTCCGCAGCCCGCACGACGGCGACTGTTTGATCAACTCGAACGTCTTGGAAGACAGTTGCTTGGCGGGCCAGGGGCCCTCGTGGTCCGCGGAACGGACGCCCTCCGGACTCAACAGCAGGCGGATCAGCAAGGCGTCGTTGTCCGCCGACGGATGGGCCACCAGGGCCTTCACGGCCGACTCCACCGCCGTCTTGTCGTCGTCGGTAGCGAACGTGCCGGCCAGGACCTCGCCGATGGTCTTTCGGGCGACGTCGCTGCCGTTGTTGCCCAGGGCGGTGACGATCGCGTCGACCAGGGCCGCCAGGTCGGTGGCGTTATAAGGCCGCCCGTTGGGCGAGCTGCCGGCGCCGGGCGTAGACGGCGGCAGGCCGGGCAGGCCGGGCATGGGACCGGGCATACCCCGCGGCGGCACCGGCATGCCTCGCGCCGGCGCGGGCACGCCCGGCGTCCCGGGAGCAGGCGTAGCCGGCGTTTCCGCCGGCTTCTCCGGCGGAAGCGGCTTGAGCAGCCCAGTCAATCCCTTGGCCACCTTCTCGTTGCCGGAAAACTTCTCACTGCCGAGGTAGACGATGCCCTCGCGGAGCTTGGGATGGTTCTCCCGCCGGGCGCGGGACCAATCGGCCCCTTTCCACTTCGTAAAATCGTCCGTCAGCGGCGGTTTCTGCTCTTGCGGAGGTTTGTCCTTGGCCGGTTGCTGTGTCGCAGCCGGGCCCGGCGGCAAGGGCTGGCTTGGCGGGGGTGTCGCTCCGGGCATGATTCCCGGCGGCGCCGGCGGCGGCTGAGCCGGCTTCGGCGACGGCTGAGCCGGCGTGCCCTGCGGCGCGGCGGCCACCGATGGTCTCCCGCCGCCAAACCAACCGAGCAGCAACCCCAAAATCACCAGCAGCACCAATACCAGCCCACCCACCGCCATGCCCGTGGCAAGGGTGCGGTTCCGCTGAAACCATGACTTTTTCTTGCGCTTTACCGGGGCGGCGGCGAAGCCCGCCGGCGCCGCGCCAAGTCCTCCGCGTCCAATGGGTTGACGGGCGAATGGGGGAGACGCGGCTCGGGCTTGCGGGGAAGCGGCTGCTGGCCGCGTGGGGCTTTCGTGTCAGCCATCGACACACCTCCGTTCGAAAGACTGTGGACAAGAACGTCGGACGATTGGCAGTATCCCATATTCTCTGGGAAATTGCCACCCGGAAACGCCGGCCGTGGCAGAATAGGCAGGGTGATATGCCGGCCTGGGGGGGGGACAATTATAACCCTTTAGTGCATCTTGCCGCCGGCGACCGTGAGGTCAAGAATGACGCATTGTGCGTGGCGCCGGCTTGATGTCTGTTGTTGGTGCGGCAGTTGTACTGCCGCACCCGGAACACGGGGCGGTATTGCAACTGCCACCCCAACGGATGAAAACGCCCCGCGACTGCGGTCGCGGGGGAATTGGGAGGATTTCGATCATGGCGATTCCGGCAAAACGTGTCCTTCTGCTGGCGGCGTTGGCGGCCCTTCTGGGCGTGCAAGGGTGTGAGCGCCGGGCCACACCACATACCACCACCCCCGGTGAAACCGCAGTCACCACCCCAGGCCGCTCTGACCATCGGCCAGCCCGGCCCGGACTTCGCCAGCCTGCCCGGCGCCGACGGCAAGCCGCACGGCCTGGCCGACTACAAGGACGCCAAACTGATCGTCCTGGTGTTCACCTGCAACCACTGCCCGGTGGCCACGGCCTACGAGGACCGCCTGGTGGCCTTGCAGAAGGACTACCGGGCGAAAGGCGTGCAGGTGGTGGCGGTCAACGTCAACAACCTCCCTGCCGACCGGCTGGACGAGATGAAGCAGCGGGCGAAGCAGAAGGGTTTTGATTTCCCCTACCTCTACGATGCGACGCAGAAGACCGGCCACGCCTACGGGGCGAAGGTCACGCCGCACGTCTTCGTGCTGGACAAGGACCGGAAGGTCGCCTACATGGGGGCGGTGGACGACAACCAGCAAGTCGAGCAGGTGAAGGCGCACTATCTCCGTGAGGCCCTGGATGCGCTGCTGGCCGGCAAGAAGCCGCCGAAGGAAGTGACCCAGCAGTTCGGTTGCAGCATCAAGTACGAATGAGTCATCCATCGCACGTTGCCCGTTGTGCCGCGTTGTTGCTGCTGGCCGGGATGATCCTGTTGATGGCTTGCCGCAGCCAATCGCGGCCGGCGACTTCCGCCGTGCGCCGCTGGCGAAGGTCGACGCCCCCGGACTGGCGCGGTTGTTGGAGCAAGACCGCGGCCAGGTGCTGCTGGTGGATTTTTGGGCCACCTGGTGCGGGCCGTGCCTGAAACTGTTCCCCCACGCGGTCGCCTTGCACCGCCGCTTGGGACCCAAGGGGTTGACGGTCGTCACGGTCAGCCTGGACGATCCGGCCGGCGAGCCGGCGGTGCGGCAGTTTCTCGACCGGCAAGGGGCCACGACGGAGAACTTCCTGGCGGTTTACGGCGTCGGGTCCGAGGCGTTCACGGCCTTTGGCATCGCGGACGGCGCGCTACCCCACGTCCGCCTCTACGACCGCCAAGGCAAACTCCGCCGGACCTTCGCCAGCGGCGGCAAGGCGCTCGACCCGGCGGAGGTGGAGCGGGCGGTGGAAGAATTGCTGAAATGAGTCACGGCGGGCTTACGGCCTGGCCGTCGGCCATGCTCCCCAGCAGGGCGAAGATGTTGGGGTCCATCGACGTGGACATGAACACGACCGAGCCGTCGCCCATGCCGAAATTGGCTCCGTTGCCGTGTTCGCTGCCGGGCGAGCCGAAAAACTTGTTGTTCCACAGTGCACTGCAGACGTTATTGGACGAGGCGACGTTGGTGACCGTCTTGCCGTTGAAATCGATCATGGCCCCAGTGGTGAAGAGCGTTGCCGGGCCGCCGATCGCCCAGCCGTCTCTGCTGGTGGGCGTCAAGTCGGTGATCCGCTGCAACTCGCCGGTCACAATCGTGTTGGACAGCCCGTCGGCAACGTCACCGAACGTGGTACTCACGTTGACGCGGCCGAAGATGCCCCAGCGCTTCGCGGGCGGATCATCGTCCTTTCCGGTGAACGGTTTTGGGAAGAAGCCCGGTTGGTAGTACATCGTGGCATCGCACAGGTTGTAGCCCGTATCGAGCGTCAGTGCCGCGTGCCGGCCGGCGCACCCGCCGTAGTCCGTCCCCCCGCCGGTCCAGGCCGTCGAGAGCATCATCACGTTGTCAAAGCCCCGCCTAAAGGCAGTCCGCCGGGTTGGACAGTAAAAGCCCTTGATGTCCATATCGGCGTATCCGAAATTGCCGCCCGAATTCAAACCTGCCCCGTCATTCCTGGTGCTGGAGATCGCTTCGTTCCAGTTCCAGTTCCTTGCTACATAGTCGCCTTCAATGAAGGGCATGATGCGTAGCAGGAACCCGGTGCCCTGCGGACCTGAGCCGGCTTGCGCCGCCTCGGCCAGGACATTGTACTGATTGGACGGCTGGATCGGACCGCGGGTGCAGACCGTTCCCGGCGGAAAGACCTTATTGGCCTGGGCGTAGTTGTGGATGGCCAGACCAATCTGTTTGAGATTGTTCGTGCATTGCATTCGCCGGGCCACCTCGCGGGAACCCACGTCCCACGGCGGGAGCATCGCAATTAAGACGCCGATGACAACGATTGTCACCAGCAATTCCTTCCACGTAAAGCCGGCCCGCTTGGCAACCGGTTGCCGGCGTGAGGAGACGTAGGGTGGGACAAGCGCAGCGCGGTCCCACCAAGCTCTCGTTCGGCTCGCGGTGGGACTGCGCTGCGCTTGTCCCACCCTACGCGGACTACCGGCCCCGGGGCGGCAGTGCAACTGCCACCCCAACCGCCAGCCCGCACGTCCGAGTTGGTCAGCAACTTTGCGATTTTCCAAAGTTAGCTTCCTTTCCCCTCCCCCCGCCGGAATTACCCCCCGCGGCCGCCAGAGAAACTCGCGTCCACCATGATGCGCTTTGCGGCGGGCGTTGTCCAGATCAAGAATTGGGCCAATTTGCCAACGGCGTGGCAGGGCTTCCCGGCCGCGCACCCTACTCTGCCTCCCAATCCTCGATGCTCAGGCCGGACACGCGGCGAAACTCATCGACATTGTGGGTCACGAGCGTAAGATGGCAGGCCGACGCCATCGACGCGATGAATAGGTCGTTAGGACCAATCGCCATTCCACGCGCCGCCAGGTCGGCGCGAATCCAGCCGTATGCGTCAGCCGCGGCATCGTCGAACGGCAGAGACGAGAATCGGGAGAGGAACTTGCCAATCTTGGCAAGATTCTCGGCGGCGTCACGACTCCTCAGTGCGCCGAAAACCAATTCGGCCCTGACGACGGAACAAAGAACGACGTCTCCGACGTTCTTCTCGGCCAAGTGGGCGGCAATTCGCGAACCCTCTCCCAAACGAAGATAGCGTACACAGGCGTTGGTATCGAGCAGCCATGTCACGGAAAAGCTACGCTCCGTCGCTCGTATTCCCCTTGCTCCGCCCGCTGGAAAGTCGGATCGGATATGCAGCCGGCCATGCCCCGGACGAAGTCCCGCCACTCCTCTCGGCTTGACCGATCCGGCGGAGCGCAAACCTCCGCCGGCTCCACGGTGACTCTTACTTCCCGGTTCGCCTCGTTGGGACCGAAGGGAACGGCGATTCTGAGAACCCCGTCGGCGCCAACCCTGGAAGTGATCTCGACGTGGGACATCATACCGCTCCTATGGACGATACGATTATACCCAATCCCAACGGCCTGTCAACTCTGAAACAGCGGCCGCTGCCCCGGGGCTTCCGGCACGTCGTTGGGACTGATGCCGAGGTGCTCGTAGGCGGCGGACGTGAGCTTCCGTCCCCGCGGCGTGCGGACGACCAACTCGCTCCGCAGCAGAAACGGCTCGACCTCGTCGATCAGCGTATCGGGCGAGAGGTTCATGGTGTGGGCGACCGCCTCGACGCCGACCGGCCCGCCCACAAACACGCGGGCAATCGTCTCCAAGTACTTCCGGTCTTGGCCGTCGAGGCCCAGTGGGTCGATGCCCTGCATGGCCAGCGCATCGCGGGCGACGGAGAGCGAAATCTTGCCGTCGGCCCGGCTCTGGGCGTAGTCGCGGACCCAGCGGAGGCGGTTGTTGGCCAGCCGCGGGGTGCCCCGGCTGCGGCCGGCGATTTCCACCGCCGCCCGATCGACAATCTCGACCCGCAGCTTCCGCGGTTGCGGCGGACGATCTCGGCCAGGTCCTCGACGCTGTAGAACTCGAGGTGCTCCCGCATCTGAAACCGGTCGCGGAGCGGTGCGGACAAGAGCCCGGTGCGGGTGGTGGCCCCGATCAGCGTGAAGGGACGCAGCGACATGTTGATGGTCCGGGCGTTGACCCCCTCGCCGAGCGTCAAGTCGATGCGAAAATCTTCCATCGCCGGATAGAGGAACTCCTCGACCGCCTTCGGCAGCCGGTGGATTTCGTCGATGAACAGCACCGACCGCTCCTCGGCGTTCGTGAGATAGGGGATGATGTCTTTGGGGGCGGCCAGGGCGGCGCCGCTGGCAATCTGAAAGCCCACGCCCAGGTCGCGGGGGATGCACATGGCGAAGGTCGTCTTGCCCAGGCCCGGCGGGCCGTCGAAGAGGATGTGCCCGAGCGGTTCCCCCCGTTTGGCGGCCGCATCGACCGCGATTTCCAGCCGGGCATACACCTCCCGCTGACCGACCATGTCCTGCATCCGCTGGGGGCGCAGGTCGCGGTCCTCGTCCTTGTACTCCGCCGGTTGCTGAAGCATCGGTTCGCGTGGCATAAGAACACAGTATACGGGCCGCTCGCGGACCTGGACAAGTCCCGGTCGTCCGCCGGCTCGGCCGTCAGGCTGCACCCGGTATGGTTTGCCGACGACCGCCGACCCGACTTACGCGGCGGCAAGCGATGATCAGCCCGCGCACGTGAGGACCTCCAGCAGCCAATTGCCGATCAGCAGGGCAATCAGCCCCCAGGCAAAGACGGCCGCAAAGCGACGGCCCAACGGATAGTCCTTTTTATAGAGAATTCCCACCGTGCAATAGGGAAATTGGGCGAGAATGGCCAAGGCCATGACCATCCCCAGCCGGTGCATCGTCAACGACGCCCGCCAATCGCCGTGCGCCAGGTAAACCAGACTTCGCGTCAGTCCGCAGCCGGGGCACTTTGCACCGAAGAGGCTGCGCGACCAGCACATCTCGGGCATCGGCAGGCCGGGCAACCAGCCGAACTCGACGCGCTGATCGCTGCGGACGTGCAGCAACAGCGACAACACCACCACGCCGCAGGCGATGGCCAGCATCGTGCGGTGCCGGGATTGCCGGGCGTTAGTGGCGGGGAGCGTGCTCATGGTTTCTGGGGGGCGGCGGCAACGACAAGAATCTTTTGGCAATGGGAGCAGCGCAGTGCGCTTTCCGGCGTGTTGGGCGGGAACCCGGTAACGGTGGCCGCAGCCCGGGCAGTCCAGCAGAATCTCGGCGGCCGGCTGCGGGGCCGGCGCGGCGCCGGCGGGCGCAGGGCGATTCGGCACGGCCGCGGCCGCCGGCGCCGTGGTGGGCACAACCCGCTGCCCCGGCTCGTCCACCCGTATGTTGACGCGGTCCAACGGCAGCCGGCTGAGGTTTTGCTCGACCCAGCGGGCCGCTTCGCCGTTCAGCGGACTCTTCGTGTTGTAGCTCTGGTAAGCGATCATCTCGCCGATCCGCGCGACCATCGACCAGAGCGGCTCCCCGGCGCTCCAATGATCGCCGATGCAGATTGCGTGGGGGGCGATGTTCGGATGGAAGACCGGCGTCAGCATCCGGCATTGCGGGGGCGTGCGGGGGTAGTCGCGCGGCAAGCGGATCTCCACCATGTGACTCCGCACCACCTGCAACTGGTCGTCGATCTGCCGCAAGCCGGTAATCTGGTATTCCAATTGGTACAGCTCGGGAGGCTGCCCGTCGGCGGCGATCACGCGCAGACGCGGCTGGCGGCGGGCAAAATCGCGGAGCTTCTCGTAGTCGGCTTGCAGACGCCGCAGGCGCACGGTGCTCATGGCTGCTCCAATCGGTTCTGTCCGGCGGGGACCCGCAAGGGCGGCGGATCGAGGCGCAACAGCACCTCGAAAGCGATGGCGAAGCTCAGCCCTTCGCTGAACCGCTTGTCGTTCGTCCAGGTGTTGATGCCGATCAGGTTTCCGTCCTTGTCGTAGAGGCCGCCGCCGCTGTTGCCGGGATTGATGGCGGTGTCGGTCTGGATGACCCGCACGGTGCGGGGACCGCAGGTTTGCACGCGGAATTGGGAAATCTGGCCGCCGCTGTGCGACCAATCGAGATGCTGCGGATTGCCGATGGAGAAGACCTTATCGCCCACGGCCAGGCGGGGCTTCTCCCGCCACGGCGCCGACCTTGCCTCGGCGGTTTGCACGGGGACACTCAGCAGTGCCAGGTCGATGCCGTCGGGGGCGATCCAGAGAATCTCGCCCGGCTGCGCCGGCTGGCCGAGCAGCTTGACCTGCAATTGGCCGGCATGGGAGCGGACGGAAGCGCGGGCGGGGGCGGCCGGCGAGAAGTCGGGATCGACGACGTGGCGGTTGGTGACCACCAGTGCCTTTCCGCCGTTGATGCGGAGGATGACGCCCGAGCCGATGCCGGCGCCGTGCCAGCCGAAATGGGTTTCCACCAGCACGTTCGCCCGCAACGCCCGGTTGATGTGCGGCGGGAGATTTTCCATTGCGGACGGGTCCGGCTCGAAATCGCTGAGTTGCACGCCCGCCGGCGGCCGGCCTAAGACCAACGACAGGAAGATCGCCCAACCGACGACGTCGGCAATGCCCAAAAAGACGCCGGCCAGCGCCAGCGCGAGGCCCCGCTGCCGCGTTTGGCGGATCGTTCCCAGGGCGATGCTTCCCAAGACGGTGGCCACCAGCCCGGTGACCGCGCCGAAAAAGGGAATGCCCAAGAGCGCCGTCACCAACGACGCAACGGCCAGGCGGTTGAAGCGGCGGGGCGCAAAATCGTCGGCAAAGCCGGCCATCGCGGCGGCCGGGAGGGAGAAACCGGCGCGGGCGGCGGGCAACGGCTCTACGGCGGCCAGTTCGTCGGCCGTGACCTGCAGGGCCGGCGCGGAACCCGCCCCCAACACCCGCCGCACTGGCGCGCATTCGTACGATCCGCAGCCGCCGCGCTGCCGCCAGCACGTCTCATGGTGTACTGCCCCACACTGCGGACAGACGGCGACCGGATCGCCGAGGCGGATCTCCCCGTTGCAGTGCCGGCACCGGGCGCCGGCCTGGCGGTCGTCGGCCGAGAGCAATCTGGGGTAGAGTCCGGTCACGGGATTGTGGTCCGATGGATCAGTGAAATCCGCCAAACAGGAAGAACAGGAGCATCAACACCGAGTATACTACGGAAAGAAGGAGGGATGAATAGCCCAGGATTTGGAAGAGCGGTCCGAGCTTGGCGACGGCGCGGCGTTGGGGCAAGAGGATCGCCAGGTTCAGGATCAGCCCCAACGGCGCCAGGCAGCCGATCAGGTTCAGGACGAACAGGCCGATAATGGTAGTCTGCAACCGGTTGAGCTTCTCCCCCTTGAACGCCTTGCGGTGCAGGTCGGCCATCGTCAGCGGATTGACGGTGTCGAAGTCGGTGTGGCAGTAGCGGCAGCGGACGGCGATCGCCTTGATCGTCTCGCCGCAGACGGGACAACGCTTGTTGTCGCCCCAGGCCGACAAGGGGGGATCGGTGGCGGGGGCCTTCTCGGCGGAAGGGGCCTGCTCACAGCCGTAGGTCCCGCAGCCGCCCACTTCCGCCCAGCATTCCCGGTGGTGGATCTGTTCGCACTTCGGACAGGTCACCGCGAACTCGGCCGCGGCGATGGGCGACTGGCAGATGGGGCAGGTCACGCCCACGTCGCCCGGTCCCAGCCGCGACGAGGAGAGCACGGTGGCGTCGACCGACACGGCGATGCCCACCTTGCAGTTCGGGCAGCGGAACTTGCGGTCTTCCGCCGCCTCCGGCAAGCGGACGTTCGCGCCGCACTGGCAGGTGATGATTCTTGGCATGGACGCTGCACCTTCTTGCCGGCCACGGGTTACCGGAACGCATTAGGCGCCTGGGATGCCACGATCGCGACCCTGATGATGCCTTGCACCATGGCAGCCAGGAACGAGACGCCCAGGACCTTCCAGGCCTTTGGTCTTCCCATGATCAGGTAGATCAGCCCGCCGATGCACCCGATGCCGGGGCAGAGGATGCAAACGACCCAATCGCCGGCGGTGAGATCGTCGTCGCCGGAGGACCAGCTTCTCCGTTTCTTCTTCTTTTTTTCCGCGCGGCGGAGTGCTTCGTCGAAGACGGCGTTGCAGAAACGGCACTTGGCGGCCGTGGCGACGATCATCTCGCCGCAATGGGGACAGGGGCGGCGGGGCGGCTCCCCGGCCGGACCGGACGCGGCGCCGAAGGATGATTGGCCGCCGGTCGCGGCCGGCCGGCCGGCCGGCGCGGCGATCGGATACTCGTTGTTCATCAACTCGTCGAACCACTCCCCCGCTTTGGGCGATTCGGGCACCGACTCCGCGTCGACGACCGGCCCCGGCCCGGGGATTTGCCACACGTGGGCACAGGCGGGGCATTTCACCCGCTTGCCGGCCATCGAGCCGGGTATCTGCACGGCCTTTCCGCAGCCGGGACACTTCGTCATGGCGTAGGCCGCCTTGGCCGGGGAGGCGGCCGGCTGGCCGCCGGCCGGCGCGGGAACCTGCCACTGGTGCGCGCAGGCGGGGCATTTCACCCGCTTGCCCACCACCGCGTCGGGGACGTCGAGAAGCTTTTCACAACCGGGACACTTCGTCTTGAAAGGCATGGCGTTCTCCGAGGAAGTAATCAGCAACCGGCCGGACTCACTTGGATTCCTTGAGGTCAAACTCGAGGACGGTCTTTCCCAACACGATCTTGTCGCCGCTCTGGAGCATTTGGCGGTTTACGGGAATGCCGTTGACGTAGGTTCCGTCGGGCGTATTGCAGTCCTCGATCTCGAAGCGGCCGCCGCGGTTGTGGATCAGGGCGTGCCGCGGCTCGATGGCGTCGTCCTTGAAGAGGTAGATTTCGGCCTTGGGCGAGCTGCCCAACACGGTCGTGTCGCGATGGAGGACGAATTGCTTTCCCGCCAACGGTCCGGCCCGCATCAGCAGCCAGGCGGTCTTCGTCCAGCCCTCGACCAAGCCGACGAACAGCCCCACCATCAGGCCGATGACGATGAAACCCACGGCGCGGCTGACGGAAGCCTTCCCGTCGGCCGTGGTGAATACGAGGCTGATGGGATCGAAGAGCATTCCGCCGAGCAGTCCGCCCAGCACGCCTCCCACCACGCCGTTATAAATGACCTTCCGCTCGCGCAGGGCGATTCCCTGGCCGAGGCCGGCCGGGATGCTCACCACCGCCCAAGCCGCGGCGCGGCCCATCATGAGAATCAGGAAGGCGAAACCGTTGGGCATGGCGTTTGGCTGCGGGTTCTTCCAGAACTGGACGGCAACGGCAGTCATTATCCCGAAGATGATGCCGGCCGGAATGAGGGCCACCAGCCCCAAGCCGAAACCGATTCCCAACCCCACCGAGCCGCAGAGCAGGGCTCGCAGGAAGTTCCGGCAGATCAGCCCCTCCGCCGCGCCCAGAAACAAGCCCACGAAGCCGGCCACCGTCGGAAAGAGGAAAACCGCGGCAAGCTGGATTCCTTGCCGGGCCAAGGCGTTGTCGTCGAAAAAGGGCTCGATGATGGCCCAGGCCAGGAGCGCCCCCAGCCCGCTGGCCATCGCCAGATAGAACCAACTGGCATAGATTACGCGGATCAACAGCGGCTGCACCGGCAAGTCGCCCAGGTTGCGCCGCATGGACTCGTGCATGTCCAAGTAGGCTTGAATGTCCGGCGAATGCAGGTCGGCGTGGCTGAGCCGCAATGGTTCGTTCGAGGCGGACATGATGGTCAACGGTCCGGTTTCGCTGGTGGTGGCTTGGACTGGCCTTCCGGCGGCTTGGGGGCTGTTTTCTCTTCGGGGGGCGTCTTGTCCTTGGGCGCCGCCTTCTCCTTGGGGGGGCTGCCGAGTTCCGTCAGCTTGTCGGCGAGCACGGCCTTCAGTGCGGCCGCCTCGGCCGGGTCAAGGCCGTAGACGGCGGCCAGGCGTTGGAGGTACTCTTCGGTTTGACGCAACTGCGCCAAGACATCGCTCCACTTGTCCGTCAGGCCCTTCGCCTTGTCGCCCGCCGCCTTGATTTGCTGCACCGCCAAACTGTTGACTTCTTCGCGGATCGCCGCTACGTCGCCGGCAACCTCGGCCAGGTGCTCTCTCAATCCCGGCCGCAGGCATTTCCAGGCGCAAAGTGCGCAACGGTCCCTTCAATGATCCGTTGCTGCTCCCAGCCGCTCTTCATGCCGGCCAGCAGGTAGCCGATCAGAAACACGGCAACCAGCGGCACGGCGCGGCGGAGGACCGCGGAGAGCGGCATGTCGTCGGGCGGCGGACTCTGGGGCGGCTTCGCGGCGGCGAGTTCTCTTGCCCCGGCTTCCCGCGATGGTTCTTGGCCGGCCGCCGCGCAAATCCGCTCGCCGATCCAATAATGCGGACAGGGCTTCGGCTTGCCGTCGCGCCACACGAACACGCCTTCCGTCTTCTGGGTCGGATCGACCACCAGCGCCACCTGCCCCGGGTTGGAGAAGAAGTGTTGGTGGATGAAGACGTCCCGCTCGGAGAGAAACACGCCGAAGCCGGGATGAGAATGATACCAGCCGACGATCTTCAGATCGACGTACCGGGTGTCCATCTCGCGGTTGATCGTGTTCCAGGCGTTGTGGGTGAAGGTGACCTCGCCCGACTTCTTCGCGGCGTCGTCGCAGCGGATGAACTCCGAGACGGCCACGAAAGGGCCACCCGCGTCCTGCTCCCACCGGCCCACCAAGACGCCGCAGATTTCCACGGACTTGTCCTCGCCGGCGTGACGGGCGATCCGGGCGTGAGCTTCCGCGTCGAAATAGACGCGGAAGTCGGACCGCGCCGCGGGAAAGGCGGCGCCGGGCAACTCCCCGTCATCGAGCAGTCGCACGTCAGGCACGTCGTAGTGCTCACCCATTCCAGCACCTACCTGGCAAAAGCCTCAAGGCGTCAACGTTCCCAGGACCTCCCGGCGGTCGCCGGCAAACTCGTAAAACCGTTGCTCCAGCCCGCGCCGGCCGGCGAGCACGTCCCAAGGAGGCACCCCGATCTCTTCTAACGTGCGGTCCAGAAACGGCTCGCGGCCGTCGATGGTGTGGAACGTTTTCGGGACGCGATGTCCGCCGCAGCCGGGGCAGCGGCCGCGCTCCTGGCTGACCCTGCTCAACGCGGTCAGCATCGCCTCCTCCGTTCCGCACTGAGGGCAGTCGAGCGAGGCCAACAGATCGGCATTCACCTCCACCACGGCGTCCGGTCCCAGATCGCCGCGGACCCGCTCGAGAAGATCGCCGGTCCGGGTTTCGGCCGCCCGCCAGGAAAGCACTTCCGGCGCCGCATCGGGATCGTGGGAGGGGCAGTCCTCCTTGTGCGTGTAGGCGACGACGTAGCTCTCGTGCGACATGCCGTCGAAGACGAATCCCCGTCCGGAAAGAGTCTCCAGCCCGTGGAGCAGCTTGACGGCCTCCTGACACTGGATGCCGGCGATGATCGAGGCGGTGGTCGGCGTGGTGGGGACTTTGCCCTCCGCCAGCTCGTCGCGCGACAAGAGCGCGCAACTCCGCCGCGATTCGAGCATCTTCCAGTCGGTTTCATTCATCGTGCACTCGTAGCAGGGACCGCAGGCGGGATCGAAGACGCGGACCACGCCGTCGAGCCGCTCGATGGCGCCGTCGATCCAGACCTTGCCGGCGCGTGCCGCCGCCCGGTTGATGGCCACGCGGGCCTCGCGGTTGTCCAGGGCGGCGAGAATCACGTCCGCCCAGCGGTAGACGCCCAGGCCCAATTCATCCACGACGTTGCCGCAGAACGGCTGCACGCGGATTTCGGGATAGATCGCGGCGGCGCCCTCGGCGGCCACGCGCGACTTGGGCCGCCCGCAGTCCTCCCGGCGGAACAGCACCGAGCGGGACAAGTTCGAGGTCTCCACCACGTCCCGATCCGCGACAAACACGTTCCCCGCCCCCAGCAAGGCGAGGTTCTTGAGGATCTCGTTGCCCAAGGCGCCGGCGCCGATCACGAGGATTTTGGCCCGGGAGAGACGCCGTTGGTCCCACCAGGCCATCAATTCAAACCGTGCGAAGCGGCCATCGCCGTCGCTGAGTTTGACTGCGTTGTTCATGGGGCAGAGTAGTCGGATCGTGTGTGTGGGCCCGCCCCGCCGTGATTTCCGGTTGCAGCCGGACGATGTCCCCGTTGCGCACGCCCGCCGAGGCGAGCGTCTCGCTGTCCAGCAACTGCCGGCCGGTGGGGCGGTGCTGGAACTTGTAACTCATCAATTGGCCGTCGGGACTGTGTTGCGGGAGATTCATTTTCCGCACGAGCACGGCAATTACCCGGTTGATTGCCGCATCGGCAGGCAACTGGACCAATTGCTTCTTGTTTCCCGTTGCGTCCCAGACTTCGATCGTTATGTCAGCCATCGTCTTAGCGTAGGGCGACTAGATTAAACCACCCTTTAGAGGGCAGGACCCAACTAATAGGGTAATCGCCGCACTTGCCCGTGTCAACACCCCCCGACCGATCCATGACGCAGGCGTTGAACAGCCGGCCCGGCCAAACCAGGACCGTTCCGTCGCCGCCGGCTATGGCTTTCCGGTCCGTTGCGGCTCGATGGTCCGTAGTCTGGCTCTGAATTCTTCCGCCAATTGGGGAGGCAATTGGGGCTGCGCCAGGGCGGCGCGATAGACTTCGAGGGCGTTGTGAAAGGCCCCTTGCTGCTGATAGATCTCTCCGAGCAACAAATACGCATCCCAATCGAGCGGTTGGCGGCGGATCGACTCCTGTAACAATCCGGCGGCGCGGCGGGCGTCTCCCTTCTGCCGCAGGTAGAAGGCCAGCGTATGAGTGTACTTCGGATCGTCAGGCCGCAGCTCGTGCGCCTTCTCGCACCAGGCCACGGCCTCGCCGAGGTTTTTGCGGGCCAGCACGACGCCCAGGTTGTATGCCGCCGCCGCCATGCCGGGATCGGCCTTGAGCGCGATCCGTAGCGACTGCTCGGCTTCGTCGAAACGTTCCGCCTCGCCCAAGAGCAGGCCGAGATTAAAATTGGCCGCCGCGTTGTTTGGCTCGGCCTTCAGGGCCCGGCGAAGACAATCCTCGGCCTTGTCGTTTTGGCCCATATTGCTATAGGCGAGCGAGGCGTTGACCAACGGGCCGATCTGGCGGGGCTGGAGCATGGCCGCCGTCTCAAAACAGGCGGCGGCCGCCGGAAAATCGCGGCGCTCCATGTAGTAGTTGCCCAGATTCGCGCGGGAGGCCCAATCGTCCGGGCGGGCTTGCATCGCCGTCATGAACTCGCGGGCCGCCCCTTCGAGAGCCGCACGCCGGCCTGGGTCCGCGAGCGACTCCGGCCGCAGCGGCGCCAAGGCCATCGCCGCGCGGATGCGGACCAGCCGGGAGCCGTCGGCCGCGGCGGCAAGGAGCGGCGGAAGCGCGTCGGGCGTCAAGTGACCGCCCAGCCCGGCGGCGGCGCTTGCCCGCACCAGCGGCGCCGAATCGCGGAGAAGTTGCACGAGGACCGGCCATTTCCGCGCATCATCGCAAGCCGCCAACAGCCGCACGAGCGACGCCTTGTAGACCTCCTCGCCGTCTTTGTTTTGCAGCTCGGCCAGCATCTCCGCCAGGCGTTTCCAGTTGTGCTTCCGGGCCGCATCGAGCAGTTCGGCGCGACGGAGCGTTTCGGCCTGGTAGCCGGCCTTGTACCACTTGCGGCACCACTGGTCGGCCCAGGCGGCGTTGTGATCGCCGTGGCACAGCGAGCAGGCGTTGGGCGACTGGAAGGCAATGGTGGCCGCCGGCATCGGCGACCGCATCGAATGGTCGGTGCGGTTCATGCCGGCGAAACGCGTGGTCGGCATGTGGCAGCCGACGCACTCATTCCCTTTGCTGCCGGCCTGATGGCGGCCGTGGGCGACGGCGTCTCGGACCAGGTTCTCGTGGCACGGCAGGCACGCCTGGTCCGAGTGCTTGTCATCGAACCGCAGCCGGCCGCTGGGCGTGTGACAGTGGTTGCAGTCGAGCTTGCCCGACTTGACGCAGGGACTCATCGACCAGGACGTGAACGTGTAGTTCTCGCCCAGATCGCGGCCGTCGGGGTAGTAGTCGGGATGATCGAGGGCCACCAGGTCAAAATGATCGAAGAACCTTTCGCCGGGCAGAAATGTGAGCGACAGGGGGATGAGCTTGGCGTGGCACGAGGCGCACATGTCGTTCATCTGTTGCGGGGTGAACTGTTTGGCGCGGATGATCTTGATGTCGTCGGCCTTTTCGCCCTTTCCCAGCGCCTCCATGACGCGGACGTGCCGCCCGGCCGGTCCGTGACACGACTCGCAACTGATGCCCGGCTCGGACCAGGTCGTGTGGTACGTGCCGGTGGCCGGATCGTAGTTGCCGGCCAGGTTGGTCACGTGGCAATTGAAGCAGGTGGTGTTGAACGTGAAGAGGGGATCGCGCCAGTCGAGGGCCTCGTCCCGCCGGCCGGGAAAGTGGCGGACCCCGCTCTGCGCCACGTCGTACCACGCCTTCTTGCGGACGTCGTACGCCAAGGGCAACACCTGGAGACGCCCGCCGGCAAACGGCGTGAGAAAGTAGTAAACGTTCTTTCCGCCCATGACGTGGGCGATGGGGTATTGGCGCTCGCCGTCCGGCCCGGTCTCGCGGACCCAACCGGCCGCCGGGCCAATCTCCGCGCGGTACTTGAGATTTCCGATCGTCGTTTCGCCGGCCGCCGGGGTGAGATTCGCCTTGGCCAGCGCAGCCGTGTAGGGCTGCATGGCCAGACCGTGGTGCGAGGGGGACCAGAGCTTGTAGAAATCTTCGTGACAGTCGCGGCAGCTCTTGGAACCGGCAAAGCCGCTCGCCGTTGCACCGGCTCGGCCCTCGGCCGCCGCCGGACCATCGTCCTGGCCGGTCGAAGGGGGGCGGCAGCCAACGGTCAGGCACGCGGACAAAATCGCCACGGCGCAGCTCACCGCTTGCCTGGCCCGGCGACCGCCTTCCCTTCTTCCCATGCCGTTGGTGCCCTAGCGGTCAAGCGGCGTTGCCGCTCCGTTCTCGTCTTGTGCGGCCTCTTGCTCACCAGGATGCGGGGTCGCGCCCTTTTCGATATACCGGCCGATCCGCATCAAGTAGACAAGGATAAATATTGCCAAAACCAACAGGAGGACAACGAAACCCAGAATGCACGACAGCAGGACGAGCTTCGTCATGGTAGCCAGCCCGTTGAGCGCCCCGAACACAGTCATTATAGGTCAAGACGGCTTATCCGGCAAGGGCCGGCCCTTTGCCGGCCGGCAGCCGGAGAATCCGGGTTTCCAAACTGACCCACTACCGGCTCATCCGTGACGGTCCTTGTGTTGCAGCGGGGGCAGCTTATAATGGCTACCATCCGGCGGTGCGGGGGGCCACACCTAAAACAAAGGATCGAGCAGTCCGATGTCCGAAGAACCCCTGATTGCCGTGTTTGTGGATTTTGAGAACCTGGCCATCGGCGTCCGGGACATGAAGGCCGGGCGGTTCCAAATCGAGTTGGTTCTGAAACGGCTGCTGGAGAAGGGCCGCATCGTCTACAAGCGGGCCTACTGCGATTGGCGGCATTACGAGGAATCGGTGCGGGAGTTCCACGCCCAGGGCGTGGAAATGATCGACATCCCCCAGGGCAAAATGAGCGGGAAGAACAGCGCCGACATTCACATGGTCGTCGATGCCCTCGACCTGTGCTATTCGAAGCGGCACATCGACACGTTCGCCCTGCTCTCCGGCGACAGCGACTTCTCGCCGCTGGTGTCGAAACTGAAGGAAAACGACCGGCGGGTGATCGGCTGCGGCGTGAAAAGCTCCACCTCGGACCTGTTGATCGCCAACTGCGATGAATTCATTTACTACGATGATCTGGTCCGCAAAGCCAAGAAGACCCCCAAGACGGCCAAGAAAGACACCACGGAGGCGGGCAAGAAGCAGGAAGCGATGGAGCGCGTGGTCGAGGTGGTCCATTCCGTGGAACAAGACTACGATCCACTGTGGGGCTCGACGCTCAAACAGGCGATTCGCCGCGTCTATCCCGGCTTCAACGAGGGCTACTACGGCTACGGGAGCTTCTCGAACCTGCTCGAGGACATCAAAGCCAAGGGGCTGATCGAGCTGGAGTACGACGAGAGCCGCGGGAACTACAAAGTGCGGCCCCGAAAACGGTGAGCACTTGCCAATGATCGTGGAAGACGAATTTCCGGACGGGCTCGCTACTCTGGGAGGAAAACGCCATGTTCGAACTGATCTACTTCCTGTTGATCGGTCTTGCGGCAGGGTGGCTGGCGGGCAAGATCATGAAGGGCCGCAGCTTCGGCGTCCTCGGTGACCTTGTCGTCGGCGTCGTCGGGGCCGTCGTGGGCGGATTCTTGTTCCGGCTAGTGGGGCTGGTGGCTGTCGGCCTGCTCGGCACCCTGATCTCCGCGACGGCCGGAGCCGTCGTGCTGTTGTTCTTGTTGCAGAAGATCAAGAGATGATGGTCGGCGTCATCACAAGCTGGGACGTTCTTACCCATCCGATAGAGACCGTCCGCTGCTTCGGATGGCGGGTGTTCTTCAAGGCGGTTGCTCCCTGGCAGGGCGGGACGTTTCTCTCGCTCTTGCAGTCGGCGGCTTTCCCGCAAGCGGCAACCTCGAATGTGCCCACGATACTGGAACGCTGCATCGGCCTGGAACTGCGGGCGATGCGGATCTACACCGCGCTGGCCAAAGCCCTTAACGACCAGGGATTGGTGGGGCCGTTCTTCGCCGGTCTGGCCGAGCAGGAACAATTCCATGCCGACTTGCTGGAACTCTGCCGGGCGGCGGCAATCCGTAAGGGCTGGAAGGCCAACCTCTTCAACCCTTGGCAAGACTATCTGCCGCGGCTGGAGCAGCAAATGGACGCCGCCGAGGCCGCCGTGCGGGAAATCGACTCGGTGGATGCCGCCCTGCGGTTGGTGATTCAGATCGAATCGTCGGAGATCAATCAGGTCTTCCATGCCGCGCTCGCCGCCACGGATGCGGCCTTCGTGAAGAGGCTCAGGCCGTTCCGGAGGACCATGGAGGCCCACATGTCCTACATCGTGGAGCGGATTCCCCAACTGTCTCCACGGTTGATGCTGACGACGAGGGAACTGCGGGCAAGATTTCCCGCGGCACGGACGCAGCCTTCGTAGAAACCGGGGCCCTTCGCATGCGACAACATGGGGAGTTCCGCCATGAAGGATCAGGACAAGTCCAAGCAACAACTCGTTTCCGAACTGGGCGAACTGCGCCGGCGGGTCGCATCGCAGGAAAAGGATACCGAGGCCGCATTGCTTCTCCAGGTCGCCCCCCTCGGAATCCACGAATGCGATACGGATGGCCGGATCACCTTCGTAAACCCGTCCCAGGAACGGATCACCGGATACACGGCGGACGAGTTGTTGGGCACGCGCATCTGGGAGCGGATCGAGCCGGGGCCTCAGAAGGACTCGTTGCCTGTCTATCTCAAGCAGTTGGTGTCGGAGCAGCCGCCCCCAACGCCGTTTGTGGCCAGAAACATCCGGAAGAACGGGGAAGTCTACGATATCCGGGTCGATTGGAACTACAAACGGAATCCGCAGGGGCAGGTCACGGGGTTCGTTTGCGTTGTTTCCGATGTAACGGAGCAGAAACGGACCGGGGCGGCACTACTGGAGAGCGAAGAACGCTTCCGCAAAGTGTTCGAGGAAGGCCCGCTGGGCGTTGTTTTGCTCAGCCTGGAAGCTTGTATTCGGCGCTGCAACCGTCGCTTTTGTGAGATGCTGGGTTATTCGGAGGAAGAAATCGTTGCCCTTGGTCTGGTTGGCATCTCTCACCCGGAGGATTGGGAAAAGGACTTCCAGTTCGGTTCCCGGCTGCTTCGTGGCGAGATTCCCACCTACACCATCGACAAGCGGTATGTCCGCAAAGGCGGCACCGTGTTTTGGGGGCAACTGACCGTTTCGATGATGCACGATGCCGAGGGCAGATCAACGATGGTCATCGGCATGGTCGAGGATATTTCTGAACGGAAGCGGGCAGAGGCAGGACTGCGCGACAATGAACGCACGTTGCGGACGCTGATGGACGCCAGCCCGGAGTCGATCTTGCTGATGGATTCCAAGGGAACAATCCTTTTCGCCAACACAACAACTGCCCGTCGCCTTGGCCGTCCTATTGAAGAGATCGTGGGCCGCACACCCTATGACGTGCTGCCATCAGAGATTGCTGCCGTTAGGATGAACTATTTCGAGGAGGTGGTT
Organism: uncultured Planctomycetaceae bacterium; assembly: GCA_963754135.1. Lineage (GTDB taxonomy): Bacteria > Planctomycetota > Planctomycetia > Pirellulales > Thermoguttaceae > JAJFUI01. The sequence goes on along the minus strand of CAVWEY010000004.1, from coordinate 88,222 downwards.
CGCACGGGTGAACCAATCCGTTTTGCCGATGAGCGGTTCGACCGGTGCCTTGAGAACGCCATGCACCCAATCCTCGATGAGCAAGGAAAAGTTGCCGCCGTTGCGGTCCTCGGCGTAGACCAGACGGAAGGCAAACAGGCTCAAGAGGCATTGAAGCAGGCCCACGATGAATTGGAAAAGCGGGTCGAGGAGCAGACCGCCGAACTGGCCGCAGCAAACCGGCAACTCAAGAACGAAGTCGATGTCCGGAGGAATGCCGAAGAAGCCCTGCGGCAACATCGCGATATGCTGCAAGCCATTTACGACGGCATGTTCGAGGGGCTATTGATCCTGGACTTCGAGACGAAGCGGCTTATCCGCGTCAACTCCTCGCTCTGCCGGATGCTGGGCTATACCGAAGAGGAGTTGCTGTCGATGTCCGTGACGGATATTCATCCCGCCGAGGAGGCGCCGGGCTGTTGCAGAGACTCCAAGCACGGGTCCATGAGGGATATGAGAAGGATGTGGACGTTCCCGTTTTGCGGAAGGATGGTAGTGTCTTTTATGCCAATGTCCTCGGCAACCCGCTTGTCTTCCGTGGCCGCCAGTGTATCGCCGCCTTCTTTCGTGACGTCACCGAGCGCAAGCAGACCCGGGCGGCTCTGCAGCAAAGCCGTGATGAGCTTCAGGCCATCTACGACCAGATCATGGATGGCATCATTATAGTGGACGCCGAGAAGCTGCATCCGATTCGAGCAAATTCCGCTTACGGCCGGATGCTGGGTTATTCCGAAGAGGAAGTGTACACTCTGTTACCAGAACTTGTTCACCCGCCTGACGTGTTACCCAAAGCCCAAGAACACTTTGAACTAGTCAGGAAAGGACCCGTTGCACGAATTGACAATTTGCCGTTCCTACGAAAGGACGGCAGCATGGTCTATGCAGATGTCGTTAGCAGCCCGATTCGCTACCACGAGCGGCCCTGTTGGATCAGTTTCTTCCATGACGTTACCGAACGAAGGGGAGCAGAGGAAGCCCTTCGGGTAAGTGAAGAACGGTTCCGCAGCTACTTCGTGCAGGGATTGATGGGGATGGCTGTGGCGAATTTTGACAAGCAATGGCTGGAAGTCAACAACCGTCTCTGCGAAATCCTCGGCTATCCCCGTGAGGAACTTCTCAAGATGAAGTGGACAGAGGCAACTCACCCCGACGACTTGGAGCCTGGCCTGCTGGAATTCAACCGGATCGTGATGGGCGAGATCGACCACTACACCCAGGAGAAGCGGTTCATTCGCAAGGATGGGAGCCTAGTCTACGCCACCGTTTTCATTCGATGTTTCCGTCACAGAGACGGGACGGTAGACCACGTCCTTGCCTTGATCGAAGACACTACCGAACGCAAACAGGCCGAAGAGGCATTACGACGAGAACATCGCACCCTCAAGCACCTGCTGGAATCCAGCGACCACGAACGCCAACTGATCGCCTATGAAATCCATGACGGGCTGGCCCAGCAATTGGCGGGGGCGATCATGCAGTTCCAGACCTTCGACCACCTGAAGCAGCGCAAGCCTAAAGAGGCGGCGAGGGCCTATGAGGCGGGGATGACCATGCTCCAGCAGGGGCATGTCGAGGCCCGCCGCCTGATCGCCGGTGTCCGCCCGCCGGTCCTCGATGAGCAGGGAATTGTGGCGGCCATTGCCCACCTCGTTCACGAGCAAAGCCGCCTCAAGGGACCACAGATCGATTATCACAGCCGAGTCGATTTCGACCGGCTGGTTCCCATCTTGGAAAACGCCATCTACCGCATTGCCCAGGAGGGGTTGGCGAATGCGTGCCAGCACAGTAAGAGCAAGAAGGTGCGGGTCAGCTTCGAACAGCGGGAAGACCGGGTCCGGATCGAGATCCGGGATTGGGGAATCGGGTTCAACCCGAGGGAGGTGAAGGAAGGCTGTTATGGCCTGGCCGGCATGCGGCAGCGGGCCAGGCTGTTGGGCGGAAAGTGCAGCATCCGGAGCACGCCGGGAAAAGGCACCCGCGTCGCCGTCGAACTGCCGGTGGTGATGAGGGGGCCGGAAGGATAGAATCCCCGTGGGCCGGCAGGCGGTCCGGCCGGCCCTTACGCCGCCGTCCGCTCCCCGCCCGCCAGCACGATGGCGTCGATGTTGGGCGAGCACGAGCGGCACTTGGCGACGTGTTCGATGGCTTCGTCCAGGTTCCAGCCTTGCCGCCAGCGCAAATAGGCGATGGCCACGCTGGGGGACCGGCCGGCGCCGGCGTTGCAGTGGATGTAGACGACGTGGCCGGCCCGCAGCAGTGCATCCAACGCCTGCACGCAGCGGGGCAACTTCTTCCGCAAGTCCTCGGCGTCAAAATCCCGGACGGGAATCCGCTGCACTTCAACCTGCAACTCGTGGCAGCGGGCCTCGATGCGGTTCCAATCCAAGTCGCAGTAGTCGAAGTCGTTATCGGTCTGCAAGTTCAAGACCGCCGTGATGCCGTAGTCCACCTTCAGGTGATTGATGTCATCGGCATTGGTGGGACATGAGCCGACGAACAGGCGGGGCAGGACTTGACTGAGGTTCATCGCCGGCTCCCCGGGGTTGTGAAGCAAAGGGGGCGGAATCGTAGCCAAGACCGCGTTTCCCGTCAATATCGGGAATTCTCGCCCTCGCCCGGAAGCTCGACGAAGCCATTGTGCCAGACGTTCCCCTGCATGTTGCCGTAAGTCATTTTATGGCAAACAGTTCCAAGAACGGAACTGGAAGACCGCTCCAAGCTGGGGAACAAGGATTCGAACCTTGACTAAGTGATCCAGAGTCACTTGTGCTGCCGTTACACTATTCCCCAGGGGAGCTTTCAGCGGTTAGCTTTCAGCTATCAGCCATGCTTACGCTTGAAGGCTGATAGCTGACCGCCGAAAGCTGACCGCTGACGGCTCTATTAGGTTAAGACCGCTGGGCGGCGGCGTCAAGGGCGTTGCCGCGGGTGGTTGACGGCCCAACGGGCAGCCCCTTAGAATCGGTCGGATCGAAACATGTCCGGGACGGCAGCAAGGTGTCGGGATGGCGATCCTTCAGGCGGTGCAAGGCCCTAGCCCCGAGAGAACGTTCCCCCTGGACGGGGCATCCGTCGTCCTTGGTCGCCACCCCGCCTGCGATATTGTCCTCGAATCGGGCCTGGTCAGCCGCCAGCACGCCCGTGTCCTCAACGTCGACGGCGCCTTCTACATCGAGGACCTCCACAGCCGCAACGGCACGCTGTTGAACGGTCGGCTGGTGGCCGGGCGGCAGTTGCTCTGCGAGAACGACCAAGTGGGCATCTGCGACCTCTCGTTCGTCTTCCATCTTGGCCCGGAGGACCTGGCCGTCACTCCGCCGGCGGGCCACCGCCGCGAGCCGGCCCCCGCCGTCACTATGGTCGACGACGACCGGCCGACCGGCAGCTCGACGATCATGTCGAAGTTCGCCGTCAGCACCGGCCCGACGGGCCTGCGGCTGGAGGTGAACACCGAGGCCAAGCTGAAGGCCCTGCTGGAGATCAGCCAGAACTTGGGGAAGGCCCTGGGGCTGGCCGAGGTCTTGCCGAAACTGCTGGACAGCCTGTTCACGATCTTCGTGCAGGCCGACCGCGGGTTCATCGTGCTGCTGGAGCCGCGCACCGGACGGCTGGTGCCCAAGGCCGTCAAGCACCGCCGCGCGGACGACACCCAGACGCTGCGCATCAGCCGCACGGTCGTCAACAACGTGATGACCACCAAAGAGGCGATCCTCTCGGCCGACGCCGCCTCCGACGTCCGCTTCGACATGGCCGAGAGCATCGTCGATTTCCGGATTCACTCGATGATCTGCGCGCCGCTGGTGAACCGCGAGGGGGAGGCGTTGGGCGTGATCCAGCTCGACACGCTCGATCCGCGGAACTGTTTCCATGAGGACGACTTGGAGATGCTGGCCGCCGTGGCCTGCCAGGCGGCGTTCGCGGTCGAAAACGCTCAACTGCACGAGACGGCGATGCACGACCAGGCGCTGCGGCGGGAGTTGGCCGTCGCCCATGAAGTGCAGCGGGGGTTCCTGCCCTCCGCCGCCCCGCGGATTCCCGAGTACGACTTCTTCGAGTTTTACGAGCCGGCCAGCCAGTTGGGCGGCGATTACTACGACTACGTCGAGTTGCCCGGCGGCCGGCTGGCCGTGGTCGTGGCCGACGTCTCCGGCAAGGGCATCTCCGCCTCGCTGCTGATGGCCAAGCTGTCGGCCGAAACCCGGTACTGCCTGGCCAGCGAGCCGGAGCCGGTGCAGGCCGTGGGCCGGCTTGAACCGCGTCTTCTGCGAGAGCGTCTGGGAAGACCGCTTCGTGACGATGGTTCTGGCGGTCCTCGATCCGCGGCGGCACGGCGTGACGGTCGTCAACGCCGGCCACCTGCCCCCGTTGTGGCGGCGCGGGCCGCGGGCCGTCGAGCCGGTGGGCGAGTCCGAAGCCAATCTGCCGCTGGGGGTCGACCACGAGGTGGAGTACGCCCAGCACACCCTGCCGCTGGCCCCCGGCGACGCCCTGGTGCTCTACACCGACGGCATCACCGAGGCGATGAACGCCAAGGACGAGTTGTACGGCCTGCCGCGGCTGCTGGCGGCGCTCAGCCCGGAAGTCGAATGCCCCGCGGGGGCGGCCGCGGGGGCGGCGACGGTCAACCTCTTGGGCCGCCGCATCCTCGACGACGTGAAGCGTTTTGTCGGCGCCCGCCCGCAGAGCGACGATATGTGTTTGACGTGTTTTGGAAGGGCGAAAATGTAGTCCGCACACGCCGCGTGCGGGACCGCTTGCCATCGGCCGAGCGCGGCTATAACATGGAATATCGGAGAGTGCAATGCGAAGGCTCAGTGTTTACGTGGAAACATCGGTGTGGTCCAACGCTCTGGTGGAGGATGCGCGCGAGGTAAAGGTGGAGACAGAGAAGTTCCTCGACGAAGCACGGACGGGCAAGTTCGACTTGTTCATTTCTGAGGTCGTGATCGGGGAGTTTGCGCGAGCGTCGGACGAGTTGCACGGCCGGCTCCGACAGCTCGTCGCAGAATTTTCCCCGGCCTTTTTAGAGCTGGACGACGAATCATCGAGACTTTCCTTGAAGTATCTCAAACACGGTATCGTGCCGGTGTCCAAAGTGGACGACGCGCGGCACGTGGCCGTCTCGGTAACGAACGAATTAGATGTGCTGCTGAGCTGGAATTACCGCCATTTGGTCAATGCGCGGCGCCGCGGGCTGTTTCAGCACATTAGCATTATGAACGGCTACTACAAGCCGCTGCAGATCATTACCCCGCCGGAGCTTTACCAATGGGATTTAACAAGATGATGGAAGAAGTATGGCGATGGAAGGAGGAGGTCGCCAAGGAAACCGAAGGCATGTCCCCGCAGGAACTGTTCGCCTATTACAAGCGCGTGGAGCGGCAATCGGCGGAAAAGACCGGCGTAAAACTGGATCTGCCCCGATTGCCGGGCCCGCGGCGCGAGCGTCGCGGGAGTACGGGGTAAATGTTGCTCGTGTACGGCGGTGCGCCACCGGAGTTTAGCGATGCCACCAAATGAACCAATGGAAGAAGTGTGGCGATGGAAAGAGGAAATCGCCCGCGAAACCGAGAACATGAGCGTGCAGGAATTGCTCGCCTACTACAGCCAGGCCGAGCAGCGGTTGGCTGACAAGACGGGCGACAAGACGCTGAATCTGCGGCGGTTAGTCCCGCCGCAACGGCGGCAGCCGGAGAGCCAAGAATGAACGTCCCGGAGCCTCAATGTGACGCGACTGTCCATCTCTCGTACTCGCTCACCCGCCTGCAGAGAGTTCCCAATCCGTTGGACAGGCTGCCTTTCGTTGTTGGGGGCACGTTTTACTTGCTGGTGGTTCTGATTATCCCCTTCACCGTCCCATGGCCGTCCGCGTCCGTTTGGGAAATTCTAGGAGTCTTGGCGACGTTCTTTGCGGCTGCGGCGTTTGGGTTACTGGTCTTCCTACGCCCCATGAGGTCGTTCTTTCTTCACTTGTTTTCGAACTGCTACATCAACACGCTGACCATTGGAAACGATGTTCTTTTCTTTGGAGTCGACGAGGAGAACGTGGCACTCCCCACGCTCAAGAACCTCACCGCAACAATGGGGGTGTGCGGCACGATGATGATCCGCAATGCCTGGCGCGGTTATACAATCGTTCTCCCACGTGAGGCCATTCCCTTTGCGGAACTGAAACGACTCATTGAAAAGAACAGAACCGACAAACGGGCGGAACAACCGCCCTCACCCTAGCCCTCTCCCGGCGGGAGAGGGGACTTTCTGCAAGACTACATTCGTTTCATCAATCTGAAATCTGAGGAATAGACCATGGCATGGCTTGGACGTGGCAAAACGAAAACCGCAACACTGCAACCTAAGAAGAAGGCGACGGCACAGGCGGCGCCGCTTACGGACCTGGACCATCGGGCGATGGAACTGGGACGCGAGATCCTGAAATCCGCCCGCGAACACCAGACCAGCATGTTCTCCTCCCGCTTCTGGTCCGATAAGCTGATGGACTGGGCGATGAAGGACCCGGCCTTCAAGATCCAACTGTTCCGCTTCATCAATGTCTTCCCCATGCTCCATACGCCGGACTTGGTGCATGATTACCTGGTCGATTATCTCACGCAGCCGGGCGTCACCCTGCCGCCGGGCATGGGCCTGGGACTGAAGGCCGGCGGACTGGCCAAGGGAATGATGGCCAAAACGATCGCCAGCCAGATCACCAGCATGGCGGGGAACTTCATGGCCGGCGTGGACGCCGCCTCCGCCCTGCCCAAGCTCGAAAAGCAATGGACCGAGGGGCTGGCCTTCAGCGTCGATCTGTTGGGCGAAGCCTGCTTGAGCGATGAGGAAGTGGCCGTCTATCAGCGCCGCTACCTGGACCTGATCGAGACGCTGCCGGCCACGGTCGCCCAGTGGCCGTCGAACCCGCTTTTGGAGAACGACCATCTCGGCCCGATTCCGCGCACGAACGTCTCAATCAAGATCAGCTCGCTCTGCGCCCGGACCGATCCCATCGACTTCAAGGGCTCGCTCCGCGCCTTGATGGACGGCCTGCGGCCGATCCTGAAGGCCGCGGCGAAGAACAATGTGTTCGTCAATTTCGACATGGAGCAGTTCGCCTTTAAGGACCTCACGCTTTCGCTTTTCGAGCGGTGCTGCGAGGAGATCGACTTCCCCGCCGGGTTGGCGCTGCAATCGTATCTCCGCAGCGGCGTGGAGGACGCCCAGCGGATCATCGGTTGGACGAAGCGGACCGGCCGGCAAGTGACCGTGCGGCTCATCAAGGGGGCCTATTGGGACTACGAGTCGATCAACGCCGAGCGGATGGGCTGGCCCGTGCCCGTCTGGAGCGAAAAGACCCACACCGACGCCTGCTTCGAGCGGACGGCCGAGCGGCTCGTGGCGGCCATTCCGCGGACGGCCGGCGAGGGCGGCGTCAAGCTGGCCACCGGCTCGCACAACGTCCGTTCCATTGCCTACGTCCTGGCGCTGCTGGAGAAGTGGGGCCTGCCCACCAGCGCCGTACGAAGTCCAAAAGCTCTCCGGCATGGCCGACCAGCTCCGCTTCGCCTTGAGCCAGCGGGGAATGCGGATCCGCGAGTACGTCCCGGTCGGAGAGATGATCCCTGGCATGGCCTACTACGTCCGCCGGCTATTGGAGAACACGTCGAACCAGTCGTGGCTCCGGGCGAGCTTTGCCGACGAGGCATCGGACGACGTGCTGTTGGCCACGCCGCAAGCCGCCCCGGCGTCCCCTCTCCCCTTGGGAGAGGGCCAGGGTGAGGGCAGACGTAAGGGCAGCGACAAGAGCCCTCACCCTAACCCTCTCCCGGAGGGAGAGGGGATCGAGTGCAGTGGCATTGCGGCCACCACCGGCGCGGCGGCCGCCCGGCGGCACAACCTGACCCCGGCCGTCGAGGGATTGGGCAACGGCGCGCCGATGATCAACGAGCCGCTGCGCGATTTCTCCAATGCCGCTCGTCGCGAACAATTCACCAAGGCCGTGGCCGGGGTGAAGGTCCCGGTGATCAATCACGTCCCCGGCGCGGATGAAGCCCGGCAGGCCATCGCCGCCGCGTACGCCGCTTTTCCCGCCTGGCGCGACCGCGACCCGCTCGAACGCTCGCGGATCATCCTCGAAGCGGCGGCCCAGATGCGCAATCGCCGCGACGAGCTTTCGGCCATCATGATCCGCGAAGGGGGCAAGCCCTGGCGCGAGGCCGACGCCGACACCTGCGAGGCCATCGACTTCTGCGAATACTACGCCCGCGAAGCGGTCGGGCTCTTCCAGTGGCAGCGCCTCGGCCTGTTCGTCGGCGAGTTGAACCACCAGTGGTATCAGCCCCGCGGCGTCACCTCGGTCATCAGCCCGTGGAACTTCCCGCTGGCGATTTGCTGCGGCATGACCGTGGCGGCCCTGAGCGTGGGCAATCCGGCGCTGGTAAAGCCCTCGACGCAGACCCGCGGCATCGCCCAGGCGATGTGCGAAATCCTTTGGCAGGCCGGCGTGCCCAAGGACGTGCTCCACTTCCTGCCCGGCGCCGGCAGCCAGATCGGCGACATCCTGGTCCGCGACCCGCGGGTGGCCATGATCGCCTTCACCGGCTCGAAGGAGGTCGGCCTGAGTATCATTCGCGCCGCCGGCGAGACGCCCGACGGGCAGCCGTTCGTGAAGAAAGTCGTCTGCGAAATGGGCGGCAAGAACGCCATCATCGTCGACGACTCGGCCGACATGGACGAGGCCGTGCTGGGCACCCGCCAATCGGCCTTCGGCTATTGCGGCCAGAAATGCTCGGCCTGCAGCCGGGTGATTGTCTTGGACGGCGTCCACGACCACTTCCTGGCACGGTTGGTCGAATCGACCCGCACGCTGGTGATCGGCGACCCGGCCGATCCGGGCACCGACTTCGGGCCGGTGATCGACCAGAGCGCGGCAGCGAAGATCCGCGAGTACATCGAGATCGGCGGGCGCGAAGGCAAGTTGGAGCTGGCCTGCGAGGTGCCCGCCGGTCTGGCCGAAAAGGTCGGCAAGCCCTACGTCGCCCCGCACATCTTCTCCGGCATCGAGCGCCACCACCGGCTGGCCAACGAGGAGATTTTTGGCCCCGTGCTCTCGGTGATGCGGGTAGGCAGCTTCGAGGAAGCGATGGACGTGGCCAACTCGGGCGTCTACAAGCTCACCGGCGGGCTGTTCAGCCGCAAGCCGGAGCACCTGGAGGCCGCCCGGCGGGAGTTCCGCGTCGGCAACCTCTACTTGAACCGCGGCATTACCGGCGCGCTGGTGGCCCGGCAGCCGTTCGGCGGCTTCGGACTCTCCGGCGCCGGCAGCAAGGCGGGCGGGGCCGACTACCTGCTCCACTTCACCGAGCCCCGCTCCTGCATGGAGAACACGATGCGCCATGGCTTCGCGCCGGGGCTGGAATAGGCGACAATCACGAGTGGTCATCGGGTTAAGGGATGGTCCCAGAACCATCCCGTTCGGCTGGTGTTGCGCCGTGCCGAAAGACAATTCTGCCCCCCTTTTCACTCTATGCTGACAGAACAGCAGGTAGAATTCATTCATTACGTTTCGGGTCGGGCGTGTTTTGGCGTCGTGATGGGAGCAGTGTGCGGACTGCTTGTCACAGCGGCAATGCTGATAAAGCAGAGACGGAGGGGCAGTGGCATTGGGGGTCTTGTAGGTCCTCTTCACGGGCTTGTGCCGGGGGCAGTAGGCGGAGCGATCTCGGCAGTTATCTTCTCATTTGTCGCTGGGCTTGTTGAGGCGACCTATTGCGAGCCAGCACCCCAAGGCGGGTATGTGCTTCCCGATTGGTTAGATTGGTTACTGATCGTGATCTTCGTCTTTGTTTCCCTACTTGCTGCAGGGATCGCAGCCAGGATGGCGATTCCCGATGTCAACGCCAGACAAAAACCATGGTCGGAGGTTTGGAGAAGTGCCATCGCTTGGAGTGCCATCGGCGCGTTGATTGGAGCAGTTGCAGGCGTTGGTTGGGGCTTCGACGGCTATTTTGTTGTGCAAAGCAACGCAGGACCGATCCGCTGCGCGATAGTAGGGGCAGCGTTCCTGGCGATTGGCAGCCTTCTCTGGCGATTGACCACCGGTCTGAACTTGAGCGGATCGGACCGCGCCGACCAGGCACAAGCCCATGAGGTTCGCTGGACACAGCTAAGTGGGCGCACGCGCATGGCTTTCGTGCTGGCATGGTCTGCCTTCCTGTTTATGGTGGGCATCAGCACATTCGGGACAGTTGGCGTTGCCTTCGTTCTTGGCATTGCCCTGTGGGTCGGTGTGATTGTCATCGGACGACTGAATGCACGTCTGGCTTGGCTCTGTTTTGTCGTCTTCTGCGCCGTTCAACCGCTAATTGCTGCCGTCTCGCGCTTGGGTTGGGGGTTTTTGCTCTCCGACTCGAATACATTTCCGCAACTCGACTCGATTCGTGACGCATTCCACCTGTTGTCGCTTGCGGCATGCGGACCTCTGGTGTGGATGGTGGTGAACATGAGATTGGACGAGTTCAATCCCATGCTCTATGTTTTCGCCTTGCCGGGCGTAGCTGTGCTTCAGGGCGCCCTGGTGTGGTGGATTGGAGATACTCCTTCTTCGTAAGTGTAACGCGACAAGTCAACGTCGCTTAGCCGTGCTGACTTTGGCAGTGCTCCTCCTGTTTGGTTACACGTTCATAGCGCATTATCACCTCCTGTAGCCGTCAGCCGGCATCGGTGGCGGGGTCCTCGTTTTACGTGAGAGCGCAAAACGCGTGAGAACTATTCTTCGGCAGAATTGCCCGTTCGGCAATCGTTCACCCGCCTGATAGCTCGGCCCGCTTTGTTGTTCACAAGCCGTCCTCCCCTCGCGGGCCCATGAACCGATCAATTGGACCGCGCCAGCGAGCCGCTATCTTCTGGGCCGTCGGCGTCACCGTGCTGGTCGAGGCGATCACGGTGGCGGTCCGATTCGGATCGGGCATAAGCGCAACGGAGTTCAACGCGACCGCCCCGCTGCTATCGCAGATTCACCACATGTTCTGGAGCGTGCCGCTGCTGTTGGTGCTGCCGTTGCTGGCCGGATCCGTCTACGCTGGCCTGCGGCGCTCCGGGCGGACGATGGTCGTTTGTGCGCACCCTGCGTGTCAGGCCCCCATCGCCGGGGGTAGTCCGAGTCGCAACCCCTCTTGCCACAACTGCTGTTGGGTGCGATGATAATAGCATGACCATGCTAAGCCCAGAACTCCGGCAGGCCGTCCTCGCTTCCGGCGACCAGCCTGTTGACCTCCTCGATCCACAGACGCATGAGCGCTACGTTCTTCTGCGCGGAAGCCTACGAACGATTGCACCTCCTCTTGGAGCAGAAACCGCTCTCGAAAGACGAGCAGCGTCACCTTCTCGGTATCGCAGGCCGGCGCGCCGGCTGGGATGATCCCGAAATGGACGTTTACAACGACCTCGATCCGCGGCAATGAAACGTGGCGATGTCATCACTGTGGATTTCCCCTTTAGCGACGCGACGGGCAGGAAGATCCGTCCAGCGCTGGTTGTGCAGGCGGACGAGTGGAACCGGCGGCTATCGGACACGATCCTTGCGCTCATCACCAGCAGCCGTCCCCGCTTTACCGACGCCACCACACAACTGCCGGTCGACATCTCGACTCCCGACGGCCGCCAGTCCGGGCTCCGGCTCTCGTCGGTGGTCCAGTGCGAGAACCTGGTGACGATCGACAAGTCGTTCGTGATTCACACAATCGGCCGCCTCTCCGACGCCCTGATGCAGCAGATCGACCAGTGCCTCAGAGCCGCCTTGGGCGTCCGATTCTAGATCCGCTTGCGGATGGCCGCCAGCGTGCTCAGGGCGGGTTTGGCCTTGCCGTGGGCGTCCAGCAGGCCGCCGTGGGGGAAGTCGTGCGGCTGGTTGTCGCGGAGTTGGTTCCAGAACACGCCCTGCACGACCGGCTTGGCCAGGGCCAGCGGCACGAACCGCGCCGCGAAAGCCTGCTGCACCGCCGCCGTCCAAACGCCCGGCGGCAGACTAACCTTCTTCTGCGCCCGCGGGTCGTCGGCCGTGGCGCTGGGCGCGCAGAGCGAGAGCCACAGCGGCAGCCCCAACAGGCTCCACATGTCCAACTGCCGGTTGAACTCGACGGCGTGGCGGGGGAGCGTTCCGCCGGGGAAGTAGCCGACGTTCATCTCCAGCATCAGGCCGGAGAGTTCCACTCCCGCCCGCACCAGCGTGTCGGCGAAGTGCAGCGGGGGGAAATCGGCGTGCCGCTGGCGCATGTATTCGGCCCAGGGCTGATCGAAGGAAACCAGCGCCGGCGTGTCGGGGTCCAGGGCGCGGGTCAGTTCGACGCTCCGGGCGACCAGCCGCAGCCGCTGCTGCTCGCGGAGCGAAAGGACTTCGGCCGTATTGACCCGGCCCGCACAAATCCAGGCGTCGACTTTGCCCCGGTAGCGCTCGACGGCGGCGCGGACCAGCGCCGAGGCGAAGTCCAGCACGCTCTCAAAATCGTCGTCGAACAGATAGAGCCAGTCGGGCAGGGCGGCCGGGTCGAGCATCAAGAGCGGCCCGGCCAGCACCTTCAGCTTGTGCTTGCGGCACCACTCGATCTGCTGATCGTTGACGGTCCAGGTGTAATGGCCCTCGGTGGTTTCCGTGTTGCGCCAGCAGAATGGGCACCTGGGCGGCGTTGAAGGTTTGAAGGAACAGCCGTGCGGTGGCGTTGTCCAAGAGGGTCGAACCGAGATCGGCGCCGAGCAGTCCCAACGGCTGGCCGCCGGCCACAGCCTCCCGGCGGTGCCCGCGGCGGACGGCCAACGCCTGTTCGGAGAAGGCGGCGGCCAGCAACCCTGCGGCGTCCAGGGCCGCACGCAACGACTCCTCGGCCGCTCGGGCGGAGGCCGCCGGATCGCCCTGCTCGACCACCGCCCAGGAAAACCGTTCGACGGCCGCTTCCAACTTGGCCGGGAGCGCCTCGGGAACCGCAAGCCCCATCGCCTGCCAGTCGGAAAGCTGGTTGCGGACCTGGACGAGCGTGCCGCGGGCGAGTTCCAGGGGCAACAGATACGGCTCAGGCCGCTCCATCAGGCTCCCGGAGATGAGGGTCACCGGCTCATGCCCCTCGACCGGCCAAGGGACGTGGAGGTTGGCGGAATCGGAGACCGACCGCTGGAGGAGCAGGTCGCCCCCCTCGATGGTCGTCCGCACCGGCCAACTCGTCCGCTCGATCCCCGACAGATACGCCTGCTGGACGACCTCCTCGGTGATGCGTTCCGGGGGGTAGACACGAAATCGCATCACGCCCATCGGATGGGTATCCTCAAATCAGGTAGACGCGGCATCCTGCCGCGTTGCCTGAACGTGGCGGGTCATGAAGCGGCAGGATGCCGCTTCTACAGACTTGCCAGTCTATACGAGCAATCGCCGGCCGACAAGCCGCCAGCCCGCTAGTCAGCCCCCTGCCGACCGGCTAGACTTGGCTCTTATGACTACCACCGTTGTTCGAGAGACCTCGTTGTCCGGCGTGCCCGTCCGCCGCGGGAAGGTGCGGGATATTTACGATCTGGGCGACCGCCTGCTGTTGGTCAGCACGGACCGGCTGAGCGCCTTCGATTGGGTGCTGCCGACCGCCATCCCCGACAAGGGGCACGTGCTGACGCAACTGGCCGCCTTCTGGTTCGGATTGCTCGGCGAACCGAACCACTTGATCACGACTGAAGTTGAGGAGATGGACCTGCCGCGGGGGGCCGACCGCCGCACGTTGGCGGGCCGCTCGACCCTTTGCCGCAAGACCGAGGTGGTGCCCGTCGAGTGCGTCGTCCGCGGTTACCTGGCCGGCTCGGGCTGGAAGGAGTATTGCCGGAGCGGCACGGTTTGCGGCGTCAAGCTGCCGGCCGGACTGACCGAGAGCGCCCGGCTGCCGGAGCCGGTCTTCACCCCCGCCACCAAGGCGGCCGAGGGTCACGACGAGAATATCCCCTTCGAGCGGATGGTGGAGATCACCGGCCGCGATTTGGCCGAGGAGTTGCGGCGGCGGAGCCTGCGGATTTTCCAGCGCGGTTCGGAGCACGCCCGGCAGCGGGGCATCCTCATCGCCGACACCAAGTTCGAGTTCGGGCGGCTCGGCGACGAGCTGTTGCTGATCGACGAAGTGCTCACGCCCGATAGCTCCCGTTTCTGGCCCGCCGACCGGTTTGCGCCCGGCCGGGGCCAACCGTCGTTCGACAAGCAGTTCGTGCGCGATTGGCTCTCGTCGACCGGCTGGGACAGGAATAGTCCGCCGCCGCCGTTGCCGGAGGACGTGGTGGCGCGGACGCGGCAGAAGTATATCGAGGCCTACCAACGGTTGACGGACAGGCAGTTCGGCTTCCAGGACCGCGAGCGGGATTGATCGGGCAACAAGTGGTGCAGTATAATGTAATGGTTTCAGGAATCAGGGAGTCCCCCATGAGACTCAAGGTGATTGTTCACGACGCGGAAGAGGGGGGGTACTGGGCCGAGGTGCCTTCGATTCCCGGTTGCGCCACTCAGGGCGATACGTTTGAGGAGTTGCTGCACAACCTGTACGAAGCGGTGGAAGGCTGTTTGTCTGTCGAGACGGCGCCGTTGCCGGCCGCCTCCGATGCCCGGGTGATCGAAATCGCCGTATGAGACCGGTCGCCGGAAAAGAACTGGTCAAGGCGCTGGAGCGCAAGGGATGGACGCTGCTGCGCATCCGGGGAAGCTATCACGTGTACGGCAAGCCGGGCAGCAATATCCGTCTTTCCGTCCCCGTCCACGGCAATGCGGCGCTCAAGACCGGTCTGTTAAACCACCTGCTGAAAATGGCCGGTTTGACGGAAAGCGATCTCTGATGTCGTTCCCCCTTCTGTTCCAGCAGTGCCGGCCAGGGATTTTCCCAACGGCTTGCTCCAGGCCGAGGCTAAGCCCGTGGCGCCTCGCTGGGGGCTGATGGCGCTCTTGGTATTGCTCTGTTTCGTCCCCCGGGCGTGGATCGCGTGCCACTGGGACCTCGTTTGGACGGACAGCGTCACCTACCTCCACGCGGCCGACGCCCTCGATCGCGGGGACCTGCACGCGGCGTTCGAGGAAACGGGGCTGAACGTCTATCCGGTGATCCTCTGCGGGTTGCGGCGGCTGGGCATGGACTGGACGACGGCCGGCACGTGGTGGAGCGTGTTGATGGCCACCGCGGCGGTGCTGCCGCTGTTCGGCTGGGTCCGCCGCCAGTTCGACGACCAGGTGGCTTCGGCCGCCTGTCTGGCGTATGCCTTCCACGGAAAACTGCTGGCCGTTTCGGTGTTGATCATCCGCGATCCGACGTTCTGGTTCCTGTTCAACCTGACCCTGTACCTTCTTTGGCGGGGCGTCACCGAAGTCCGCTGGCGGCTGTTTCTCGGCGCGGGCCTGGCGCTGACCCTGGCCGTGCACACGCGAAGCGAGGGCTGGCTGCTGGCGGTCCCGTTGCTGCTCTGGACGGCGTTCCGGTTGCCGGCGGTTGCAGGCCGGCGGTGGAGATTGGCCGGCGGAACTGCGCTCTGCCTGGCAACGGTTCCGCTCTGCCTGGTGCTGGTGAATCGGACCTGGTTGCGGGATGCGCCACGATGGAGTCCGATCCGTGAAGCACACGTGGAAATCTTGCGGGGCTGGCTGGGCTGGGAAGCCGTCAAGCCGGTTGACCGCCCAAATCCCGCCCCGCCTTTTTCGCCGCCCGCCGAGTTGGCCGGCGACGGTCAGGTCTCGATGGCCCTCGAGACGGACCCGATGGGCTTCTCGCCCGGGTCGTTATCCAGCGTCGCGTCGCTGCGGAAACTCGGCGAGACCCTGGTGAAGGCCTACACGTACGTTTTGGGGCTGCTGGCCTTGCTCGGCATTTGGCGTTGGTGGCGGGTCTATCTGCGGCGGGATCATCAAACGCTCTTGTTGATGGTGCTCCTCCTGTTGGCGATGATTTGGGTCCGCAACACCCAGGTCCGCAGCGACATCCGCTACTTCTTCCCGATGGTGCTGGTTTCCTTTCCGTGGATCGGCCTGGGGTTCCTGAAGCTGTCCGACTGGGGCGCCCGGCTCGTCTCATGGAGCCGCGGCGTGACACCCTTGCGGCGCTCGGCGGCGGTGATCGTCTTGGCGGCCGTCGTCGCCTTGTCCGGCGCCTCCGACACCAACCTGGCCTCCGCCCGTTTCATGCGCGAACACGTCGAGTTGGGCAAGTGGATTTGCGGCCGTTTCGGACCCGGCCGGACCATCGTCGGGAACATTCACGAGACGCGGCTGGTGCAGTACTATTCGCGGGGACGCATCGTCGGCTATCTCGATGCCCACGCCTGCGAGGGCGCGGGCTTGCCGCCGGCGATCCGCGCCGCCCGGCCGGATATCCTCCTGGTCTGGACCGATCCGGCAAGCCGCGGCTGCTGGGCGCGATACGCGGCAACCATCCCCGCCGAGGCCGGCTTGGGCTATCGGATTGTCGCCGGGGACCAACTGCCGGCCGGACACGACCAAGTCCTGGTTCTGGTCCGCGTCCCACCGGCACGGTAACGCGGCACAGGCTTCCAGCCTGTGACCGCGGCAACACGGGCAAGATGCCCGTGCTACACGCGACGCTGTCCGGCGATCTCCGCGTAGAGGCCCGCGATCTGTTGGCAGTTGCCGCTGAAGGTGTGTTGCTCGGCAAGCCGTCGGGCGGCACTGCCCATGACCCGCCGGACCGCCGGATCCGACAACTTCCGCAACCGCTCGGCCAGGGCCGCGTCATCGGCCGGATCGGGGAGCACGTAGCCCTCCGTGCCGTCGCTCAATAGTTCGCTGACTCCCGCGAACTGCGTGGTGACTACCGGCAGCCCGCAGGCCGCCGCCTCCAACACGGTCAAGCCGAACGAATCGTAGAAGGTCGGTTGCACGTACACGTCCGCCGCCGCGTAATAGGGGAGAGGATCATCGACGGGCCCTGAAAACCGGACGGCGGGACCGACGCCGCAGCGCCGGGCCAGCCGGATGAAGTGTCCGGGCCGGCCGCCGCCGACGACCGCCGCCCGCAGCGGACTTCCGCTCCCCCGCAACCGGCCCAGGCGCGGATCATCGTCGCCAGCCCCTTCAGGCGCAAAGTTGTGCGCCGCCAGCAGCAACACGGTCTCCTCTTCCGAGAAGCCCAGCGCCCGGCGCGTGGATGCCCGGTGCGGGGCACAGCGCTCGGGCGAAAACCGCTCCGTATCCACCCCGTGATACGCCACTCGGATCTGCACGGGCGGACGCCGTGATAACGCTGAAAATCGTCCGCCACGCGCATCGAGACGGCGATTACCAGCCGCTGGGGATCGGAATACTGCCGCGCCATCAGCGCGCAGGAACTCACGATACCGCGGCAACCACCCGATGAGCCTCCGCTTGAGCGGCCGGAGCCACGGCGGCAACAGCAGCAGCTTTTGCTCCCACTGAGCCAGCCGGGAGCCGTCGTGCGATTGGATCAGGTCGCCGGACCAGCCGGCCCCCATGTCGTGGACCACGTCCAGCGCCAGGCCGCGAAGTTGCCTCTCCGTCGCCTTGGCAAATCCCAGCCGCGAGCCGGTCCGGCCCAATGGGTGGACAACCGGGCCGGAAAGGGGGACAGGCTCCGTTTGCCAGGACGGCCCGAAGGGTGCTGCGCACAAACGGTGCCTGTCCCCCTTTCCGGCCCCCGGCAGCCGGGACCTACTGTCGTCTTGGCACACGACGTGGACCTCATGCCCTTGGGCCAGCAGCCACTCGGCCAGCCCGCAGGTCCATTGCTCGGCCCCGCCGCGGCGCGGGTCGAAGTGTTCGATCACCAGGCCGATCCGCATGTGTCCTTCCCCATCCCCGCCAACAGTTCCGTCACGGCGGCAAACACCCGCGGGACAGTCAAGTCGCGCATGCAGCGGTGATGCTTGAGCGGACAGACCCGCTTGTGGCAGCCGATGCAGTCCAGATCGAGCACGAGGTTGATGGCCCGCTGCGTGGGGTTCTCACTCCAGACGGGCAACATCGGGCCGAACAGCGTAACCACCGGCAGCCCCAGCGCGGCGGCCACGTGCCGCGGGCCGCTGTCGGTCGAAACCATCCACCGGCAGCGGCGGACGCACGCCTTGGCCGTGCCCAGGTCCATCGGTTGATCGGCCATCGACACCACGCGGCCGGAAAGGCCGGAAAAGGGGACTGTCCCCTTTGGTGCGAAGCACCCGCGGGGACTGTCCCCTTTTCCGGCCCCCGTGGCCAGACGGACGACCTCGCGGGCGATGTCCCGCTCTTTCGGCCCGCACGTGACCAACACGTCGTGATCAAGTTCCCCGACGATCCGCCGGGCCAACTCCGCGAAGTATTCCACCGGCCAGAGTTTCGAGCCGCCGTAGGCGCCGCTGGAATTGAGCGCCGCCACCCGCCCATCGCTGCGCAAACCGAGCCGCAGAAAGACGCCGTCCGCCGATTGCTCGTCGGCCGGCGTCGTGGCCAACTCGAGCCGCGGCGACTCTTCCCCACAACCGACTGCGCGGGCCAACTCCAAGTACGTTTCAACCATCGGCGTCGGGACCAGCGGCCGGAAAAGGGGACAGGCTCCATTTGTGCGCAGCACCCTCCGGGCCGTTCCGGCAAATGGTGCCTGTCCCCTTTTCCGGCCGCTGCGAGCCGGGTAGAGCTTGTGCGTCAAGAGCGGCCCCCGGCCGTAGCGGACATAGCCGATCCGCTCACGGGCCCCGCCCCGCCAAGCCACCCAGGCCGTGCGGAGCGAATTGGTCAGCAGCACGGCCAGGTCGAAGGCTTCCGCCCGCATCCGCCCGGCCACGGCCCGCGACCGCAGGCGGCGGTCGTCCGCCCGCGGATCGAAGAACCACTGTTCATCGAGCCAGCCCGTGCCGGCCAGAACGTCGGCCAGATAGGGGCGGAGGATGCCGACCAGGCGTGCCTGCGGCCCGAAGTGCCGCCGCAAGGCCCGCAATGTCGGCGTGGCCATCGCCACGTCGCCCAGCCAATTCGGCAGGAAAACCGCGACCTTCATGGAAGCTCAGGATAACCGGCCGGCGTTTTTCCACCAAGAGCAAGTGGGACTGTCATCGTGAGCGCAACACGCCCCGCGACTGCGGTCGCGGGGGCTGGGGCGGCGTTTCCCCCCGCGACCGCAGTCGCGGGGCGTTTGGGCGGCATTGCATCCTGTCGCTCAACTGCCCGGACCCAATCGCCCCAACCGCGATCCCAGATCGTCCCCGCCAACCAGAAACTCCATCTCGATTCGCACGGCCCAGAGCGGGACGTTTCCTAGCCGGTCCCTCGGTATCTTTACCAGGTCCTTGCCGGTGCATACCACCGCGGCAACGCCCAGGCCGTCGCACCATTGGGCCAGCCGATCCAACTCGCGCGGCGTGTAGCGGAAATGGTCGGGGAACTCGCGGAAGGCGACAACCCGGCAACCGCACGCCGCGAGCGTGTGCCGGAAGCCAGCGGGATTGCCGATGCCGCAGAACGCCGCCACCGCTTGCCCGCGAATCGCCTCCAGCGGCATTTCCCCGCCGGCTGATGAGACGAGGGTCCGCGGGGCGTGGATCGCCTCCGCTCGAAGCGCCGCGGGGGCGTGAAGGCGGACCGTTTCCCATATCTCCGCACGGCGGGCCGGATCGACCAGATCGGCGCGGGAGAGCACGACGACGTCCGCCCGCCGCAACCCTTCGACCGGCTCGCGCAACAGCCCTCGCGGAAAGACGTGGCCAAATCCGAACGGCTCCAGCGCGTCCAGAAGCACGATATCCAGGTCGCGGGCGATCCGACGGTGTTGGAAGCCGTCGTCCAACACCATTAGTTGGCAGCCGAATTGCGCGACGGCCCGGCACGCGGCGGAAAAGCGGTCGGGACTCTGCAAGTGCGGCACGTCGGGCAAGAGCCGCCGCATCTCCAGCGCCTCGTCGTTCGCCCTGCCTGCGGCCGCCCCGTAGCCGCGGCTGACTACCGCCACCTGCACGCCGCGCTCCAGGAACCGCCGGGCGATCCACTGGACCAAGGGGGTCTTGCCGGTGCCGCCGAGGGTCAGGTTGCCGACGCTCACGACCGGCACACCGAGCCGATGCACGGCCGCCGCGCCCCGGTCATAGCGCCGGTTCCGCCAGCGGATGGCCGTCGTGTAGCACGTCTCGCCGATCCGCAGCCCGCCGCGCAGCAGGCTGGCCCCGGCGCCGCGCCGCCGGCCGCTCACCAGATCACGAAATCCCGCGGGATTGAACATCGGAAGCCTATGATAGGCGGTTGCGACCGCCGCGACAACCACGGCAGGGGTCAGACCGTGATTAGTGATTAGCGGGCGTCTGCCCCACCACCATTTTCCAGTGCGTCCCGCTAATCACTAATCACGGTCTGACCCCATTTCTCGGGGGGATACGGCAGTTGCCGAATCCCTTTCCATAAGGGATAATTTCACCATGAGGTCTTGGCTGCCAACGATGATTCGGGGGGGCATCATGGCCGCGGCGCTGGCCGCCGCCGCAGCGTTGGGGGCCGACCAGTCCGATCTTGTCTATCAGCAGGCGGGACAGTCGATCCACCGTGGCGACTTTGACGGGGCGATCCGCCAGCTCGACGAGGCGATCCGCTCGGCGCCCAAGGAGGCGAAGCTCCGCGGGCTGCGCGGCGTGGCCTGGCTCCGCAAGGGAGACTATACCAAGGGCACGGCCGATCTCAAGGCAGCCATCGAGCTGAACCCCGGCGACGCCGGCCAACAGTATCGGCCCTCGTCCACGGCGGCGCTGTCGGCCGAGTGCATTCGGCACGGGGAAGAGCAAGTGACGCGGATGTTGCACGACCGGCCGGCGATGGCCCAGTACTCCGAGGAGACGGAGCCCTTCCGCCGCTGGGCGGCGCGGAAGTTCGCCGGCGAGGATTTCGCTGCGCCGATCGACTGGGACCCCTCGCCGCCGCTGCACTCCGACGCCGAGCACCTGGCGCCCGACGGCGACACCCATGCCGCCATCCTCGTCGCGAAGAACTACACCGAGGGGCCGAAGGTGGGCAGGCCGCGGCCGTTCGAGGAGCTTTGGGCCGGCGCAGTCTACGAGCTGTACAACGTGACCTACTCGCGGGAGTTCGCCCGCTTAAACGACGAGGCCGACCAGGGCAAGGTGACGAAGGAAGGCTTCGTCGGCAGCATCCTCAAGCACGAGCTGGCAGCCTCCGAGCGCACGCGGGCGTTCTACGTCAACGTGTTTCTCCCCTGGGCCGAGAAGAAGAAGCTCTCGACCGACCCGTCGCTCTGGTTCTGCGACTGGTGGGACTCGCCCGAGCACGCCTTGGAGCACTTCACCAACAAGGCGGACTATCCCTGGCATCCCTACGCGCGGACGTACGACTGGGCCACGATGCACCGCTACTGGCGCGGCGGCCAGATCGAGAAGGCCCAATCGCTGCTCCGGGAAATGCAGGCGGAAGAAGCCTACGAGGACGAAGAATCGGAGGTGTCCTATTGGATCGGGCGGTGTCTGGCCCGGCTCGACAAGCCGGCCGAGGCGGTGGCGGCGTTCAGCGAGGCCATCCGGTTGGACCCCGAGAACGGCCCCGCCTACCGCGCCCGCGGCGAGCAATATCAAAAGCTCGGTGAGAAAGCCAAGGCCGAGGCCGACCTGGCCAAGGCGAAGGCGTTGGGAAAGCAGGAATAGAGCCTTGTAGGTTATGCTTTAGCATGACACTTCGTCGAATTACTGAGGGACGAGGCGAGCGCAAGAAAAAGCCCCCGGAAACGCTGTGTCCCAGGGGGGCGAAGGACACGACGCATTCCCGGGAGCGATTGGACGCTCCGCCGCCGCCACGGCCCGCTCCAGGGCCGCCGCGCCAGCGCGCTTTGGTATGTCCGAAGCGCGCCGCCGGCGTCCGTGCCGACGGACAAACGCTTCGTGGTCCGCAGGGATTCCGCCGTTGGCGGAACGCCCCGGTGCGGACCCATCCACGTGGATAAATCCTTGAGGCGGCGAGAATAGGGCATTTCCCCCGCCGCGTCAAGGCCGATTTCCTGCGGATCGCCGAGAAAAATCGGCGCGATGCTAGCACTGCAACGAGGGGTTCGCCGCGCAGGCGCGGAGAACACTTCTCCACGCCGGCGTCAGCGTCCAACTCGCACGCCCCGCAGCCGACCTCATTGACAACAAGATCGCTCTACGGATAGACTCTGAATAGCTTGAGGAGTCCATCATGTCTGGCGCGAAACGTACTATTGCGGCGTCTATGACCGCGTCTTCAACCTATTCGGATGAGAGACTCGCCGGCGTCACGAGGCGAGAGGCCGTCAAACTGACGGGCAAAGGTCTGGCAGCCGTGGCGGGCCTGGTTCCGTTGTCGCTGCTGCCTGGCGGCAATTCATCGTGCATCAAAACACCACAATCGCAGCAGGGGAGCCGGCCGACCCCCAGCGGTAAACCCGCGGCAAAACTCCGGATCGCCACGTGCCAGTTTCCCGTCGGCGCGAATGTAGCCGAAAATGCAAGATACATCCGGGCTTTTATGAAGGAGGCCGCCGACGGGGGAGCGCACCTGCTGCACACATCCGAGGCCAGCTTGTCGGGATATGCCGGCACCGACCTCCCGTCATTTGAAAAATACGACTGGGACTTGCTGCGCAACAAGACAGCCGAATTGCGCAAGTTGGCCAAGGACCTGAGCATGTGGCTGGTCCTCGGCTCGGCCCATTTCCTGGACGAGAACACCAAGCCGACCAATTGCCTTTACCTTATCGACCCGGAAGGCAAGATTGCCGACCGCTACGATAAGTGTATGTGCACCAGCGGCGACCAGAAACACTACTCCGCCGGCCAGCCGCCTGGTGACGTGCGACGTCCGGGGAGTCAAGATTGGCCTGGCCATTTGCTACGACATCTGCTGGCCGCAGATATACGTCGCCTACCGGGAGAAAGGCGTAACGCTGATGATCCATTCCATGCACAACGCCGGGAGCAAAGGCAAAAACTGCCTGGACACGCTCAATGTCTACGAGGTCCCGACGCGCTGCGCGGATAATCGCCTGTGGGCCGTGGTCAACAACTCATCGCGGCCTTATTCCCACTGGGGATCGTTCGTCGCCCGACCCGACGCGACGATCGCCAAACAATTGGACATGAACAAGCCCGGCATTTTGATGCACGACTTCCCCGACGGCCTGTCCGAGGGCGGATGGTATCATAATTTCAAGCCCATGAACCTCCGCGACGATGAGATCATGCATTGGGGGACGCCTAGCAAGCATCCGCGACAGATCGACGGCCGGGCCGAGCCGTAGAATGTCGGGAACGCAGCGTGGTACAAGGGATTTTGTGAGCGACCCACCTCCGCACTGGCCGTCGAAACGCATCGCCGAGTTGATCGAGACGATCAGGGAGTCGGCCGACAAGCTGGCCGCCGACCGCACCAGTCGGGGCGACTTGAAGATCTTGAGCCGCACGCTCCGCGAGTTGCGTTACGCCTTCAAGGTCTTCTCCCCCTTCCGCCGCAGCCGCAAGGTGACGGTCTTCGGTTCCGCCCGCACGCCGCCCGGCCAACCGGCCTACGACCAGGCCGTCGCCTTCGGCCGGGCGATGGCCGGGCACGATTGGCTCGTCATCACCGGCGCGGCCAGCGGGATCATGGAGGCCTGCCACGTCGGGGCCGGCCGCGAGCAGTCGATGGGCCTGAACATCCTCCTGCCCTTCGAGCAGTCGGTCAACCGCATCATCGCCGGCGACCGCAAGCTGGTCTACATGAAGTATTTCTTCACCCGCAAGCTGATGTTCGTCAAGGAGAGCGACGCCTTCTGCCTCATGCCCGGCGGCTTCGGCACCCTCGACGAAGGGCTGGAAGTGCTCACGCTGCTGCAAACCGGCAAGCACGACATGATGCCGGTGGTCCTCTTGGACCAACCCGGCGGCGATTACTGGGCGGCCTTCGACCAGTTCGTCCGCCGGCAGCTCCTTGAGCGCGGCATGATCGGCGAAGAGGACCTGTCGCTCTACCGCCTGGTGGACCGCGTCGAGGACGCGGTGGACGAAATCCTGCGGTTCTACCGCGTGTATCACAGCATGCGCTACGTCCGCAACCATCTCGTGTTCCGGTTGCAGCGGCCGCTGAGCGAGGCCTTGCTGCACGAGATCAACGGCCGCTTCGGCGACATTCTCACGGAAGGCCGCTTCACGTTGGGCACTCCCTTGGACGAGGAACGCGAGGAGTCCGATCTGGCCGCCATGCCGCGGCTGATCTTCCGCTTTAACCGCCGCGACTACGGCCGGCTGCGGCAGTTGATCGACTGCATCAACCGGGAGCCATCATAAGCGCAGCCCCTTCGCCGTCACTTGGAGGGTATCCGTCTTTCAGGTGATCGAATCCAAAACCGCGCTGTCCCCTCCGTACTCGAGCATCCGGAGCAGCGGCAATCCGACCAATCCGCCGAATCCCGGATCGCTTCGCTTCACGACGTTCACAACCGAATCGTTGGCGTGGCCGAGCGTCTTGAAGTCAAGCCCAAGGTCAGGAATTGCGATGCGCAGCCAGCCTCCCTCCAGGGGTCCGAAGTTGGAATCCGTGCTGATGGACTCTCACCAACGGAGGGATTGCATCGTTGCCGCGTCAATGATGATTGCACATGGGTTCCCTGTGTCGACGAGCAGTTCCAACTGGCGAGAACGGCCATCTGCGGAAATCAGATTCAGGCGGAGCCACGCTCGTGCGGGCTCGCCCCGGTAAAGGTTCCGTTGTTCCGCTGGCAATTCCGGCATCGTCGCTATAGGAGGATGAAGACCTCGTCGGGGTAATTCAGCGCCGGCCTGCACGACAAACACGTCAGGGCGGTCCTTGCCGATCGCGGCTAGTGTCTCCGTCAGTTCGTCGAAACTGGCCGCATCGGCCACGATCTGGCCGTCATCGAAGGCCACGAAACGTCCCGGCGGGTACCGCTTGCTCAGCTCATGTTTGGATTGCTGGAACGCAACGTGATTCCTCTCTTGACTGGAGTTCATGGCGATTCCCCTCGTTCATGGGTTTCATGGCAAGCAGCTTCGCCGCCGCTATCAGCCGTTTCCCACTGTTGCTATTATCGCCTTTTGATGGCCGTTCGTCCAGGGGGGACCACACCGCGGCTTGGCCTTGCCGCAGCCGGCCTCGGAATCGGGTCGGTAAGCGCGCCTGTCCCGCGTTCCCTGTCCAATGCTGCCCATTCTGCAAAAATCAGTGATGTCCCCTTTTCCGCTCCTCACGACGGCTTGGCCTTGCCGCAGCCGGCTTGGGATCGAGCCGGTAAGCGCGCCTGTCCCCCTTCCCTCGTCCGACAGATCAAGGGACGGCCACAGTCATCGTGGCCGCAGGTGCTACTTCCGCACGACTTTGCCATCTCCCGCGATGAAGACGACAGAAGTCTCCTTCGGGTCTCGGACATCGTACGCCGTCAGGACTTTGCGCGCCCGGTTCCAATGCTCCTTGGATGTATTGAAACTCGGCGTCTTGGACGATGTTGACCGCGGGCGGCGGCTTCGGGTCGCTGCTCAGGTTGATCCAGACGAGTGGCCCGCCCTGCCCCCATTCCAAGAATCGCCGTTTCGCCTCCTTCGCGTCGCCACACCAGTCCACCGCATCCCATTCGTCGGTGAAATTGAGCGCGACGTTCCTTCCGCGATACTCAGAAAGCCGGTGGCTTCGGCCGTCCGCCGTCTTGAACGTAAAATCTGGGGCCGCGTTGCCCCGGAGGAGCTTCGCCAGCTCCAGGGTGAACGGGCCTAGCTCCAGCGGCTTGTCACGCGGGGCGCCCGCCGCGGGAACCGTGACCTCCCGAACCAACCAGCCTACCCGATCGCCGCGCTCGTCCGGTTTGGCGGCAACGCCAAAGACTTCGATGACAAGCTTGTAGACGCCGGGGGCAACGTTCTCGACCTTGAAGGCGCCGTCGGCCGCGATCGGGAACGAGATGGTTCTGCCCGGCACGGTCGGCCGCCTTACCCGCCTCGGATTCCAGCCATTGCTTCTCCCATTCTTTCCGCGCGTCGGCTGGTTCTCTGCCGGCGCCGCCAGCGGGAGGAATCAGAGGCCGTTGGAACAGCAGACAACCATCGCCGCCGGCCACGGCGACCTTTCTCGATCCGCGGGCCGGCAACGCGGCATGGCCGGTCACGGGCCGGCCCTTCCGCGCAAACTGGATCCGCGCCGTGTGCCCCGCGACGGCCTCGCAGACCTGCGGCCGCCAGTCGTCGACACATTCTTGATCGACGACACTGAAGCGGAAACTGCTTGGATGCACTTCACGCCGCCCCGGCAGGACCCGCTCGAAGGCGAAGCGGCCGGACTGATCAGGGTCGGTCGAGCAACTCCAGTCAATCCAAGGCCGCTTGTCTTGCTGATTCGCGCCGGAAGGCGTGTTGCCACCAACGTTGAGGTAGACGGTCTGTTTGCCCTCCGCATCCGGGTCGCGCGGGCCTTGGATTACGCCTTCCACGCGGGCCCAAGGCCGAAGGACGATTTCGCCGCGGGCACCGAGTTCGCTTGCCGTGATCTCGGCACCGCCCAATTCATGGACCACGCCCACGACGTACGGCTCCAACGGCATGGGCAAGCGGAACCGCCCGTCCGCCGCGGTGCGCACGCATACCAACGGCACCGAGACGCCCTCATCCACGCGGCCGTCGTTGACCGTCCACGGATTGGAGGCCGTCGCGGCAAACACCTTGGCCCCGGCGACCGGCGACCCGTCGGGCCGTTTCACCACGCCGGAAACGGCCTTGCCGGGCGGCAACTCAATGTCGAGCGTCCGAGAGCCCTCTTGCGTCTTGAACTGCCGCGAGAGCTGCGTCACATAGCCCGGCGACTGAACGCGGAGTTGCCACGCCACCTGATCCGCGCCGCGCATGTCGCTAAAGGTCAGCGTATAGCGCCCTTCGGCATCGAGGAGGACCGTCGGACACACGTAGGCTGTCGGCTCGTGGCCGGATCGCAGGGGGCTCGCGGAAAGGTAAGCGTTGCGGACCGGCCTCTTCGTGACAGCGTCGAGCACGCGGCCGGACAGACAAACCGGTGGCCGCAGAGTAATCAGGTATTCCCTCTCGCCGGCCGTAAACCGCTGGTGGACCGTCGCGTAACCCGGCTTGGAAATCTCAAGCAGGACGTCGCCCTCCGGCTTGCCGTCCGATGACCAACGGCCATCCGCGCCGGTGATGCCCAACAGCGCGATCGGCGGATTGTCGGCGTTGAAGGGAATGGCGCCCAGCGTGTCGCGCTCGACGCGCGCGCCGGCCAGGGGCTTCCCCGTCGCGTCGGCCACGCGGAGCTTGACGTCGGGAGCCGGTTCCAACCGGAAATCGGCCGGTTTCATGCCGGGCTGAATGTCGACGTCGCGGTGTTGCCAGGCCAGCCCTTTCGCCGAGATGACGATCGTGTTCTTGCCGGGCACACAGTTGGCGATGCGATAGTGGCCGTTCTCGTCAGTCGTTGCTTCCGGGTAACAGATCATCGTCGACGCGCTTGCGCGCGGGAGATTGACGCTGGCGCGCAGCACCGGCTTGCCATTCACGTCGGTGATCGTGCCCTCGACAACCAACCCCTTTTCCATGACGAAGACGGCTTTCTCCGATTGGAGATCCGTACGCTGCGCCGCGCACGTCTGCTCATCCAGAACCAGTTCGACGTGTTCGTCATGGGTCACGCTAACCGTCAGCCCGTCGAGGCGCGACGGAAGGTGGCCACATCGCCAGCGCCCTCGCTGGTTGGTCTGCTCCTCGTGCCGCTCGACATTGGTCCGCACGCGAGCGTCGTTGCCGTCGTGCGGGAGCGACAAGATGACGTGCGCTCCGGCGACCGGCCGGCCCGACGGGTCGCGCACCAGCCCGCCCACCGCCCGGCTTCGATCCAACTTAAACGTGAACTCGGGCGGGGCCGCTTCGTAGGTTTCTCCCGTCTGGCTCCATTCCGCCGACGAAGCGACGTAGCCCTGGGCCTCGACCTGGACCACGATGCCGTTGTGTTTCGTCGTCGGCCGGGCGATCCGTGCGGAACCATCGGCCGCGGTGAAGGTCTGCCCCCAGCCCCCCTCGCGCGAAATCCTGTTCTCCTCGACGGCGTTGGCCTCGCTTAAGATGACCCTGCACGGCATGACGGTTGCCCCGGCCACCGGCTTGCCGGCCGAATCGACGACGTGGATGAGCATCGAGTGATGGGGATCGGCCGGGGGGCTAAAGTGCGCGGATGCTTCGAGCAGAGAGATCCCGAACTCGCCCAAGTCCGCGCCAAACTGCCTCAGAGAACCGCAAGACTCGCCCAGATTCTTCAGGAAGGTCCCCCGGTCGGCAGGCTTCGGATCGGCGGGCTGACCGGCACGGGCCGGCGCGGCGGGAACCGCAATAAGGGTCAACGCAAACGACAACGAAACGAGGAACCTTCCGTGAGTGGAAATCCTTGGCATGGCATCTTCCTCCAGCCAGAGTCCGGGGTGGATCGTAGGTTTGGCGGAAGATACCCCTTGCGGGCAGCGGGGGTCAATGGCAACTCGGGCCGCGCCTTCGCCCTCAAGAACACGCTGGTGCGTCGGTTGGCAATGCGAACCGATGGCAACCGGAAAAACGGCGTCGCAAATCCTTGTTGGACAGCACGTTGTGGCGAGCGTTTTCGCGGATTGGGCGTTGTGGCTGCGGGCGGAAATCGCTATACTGGGGCCTTCGCAAGGAATGACCATCAGGAATTGCCGCAACTCCCGTCCAAAGCGGGGGTTATGGCGGCTTGAAAAGCGCCGTTCTTCTCGAAAGGACGCCCGGTGTCGACCGACTCGAATCTCCCTCCTGAACCGCCCCCGCCGGAGCCGCAGCCGCCCGCGGAACCCTCCCCCACCGGCAGCGAACCGACGCCCGCCGGGCGGATATTCGAAATGCCCATCGAGGAGGAGCTCAAGGGGAGCTATCTGACCTACGCGATGAGCGTGATCGTCAGCCGGGCGCTGCCCGACGTGCGCGACGGTCTGAAGCCCTCGCAGCGGCGGATCCTGGTCGCCATGAACGACCTGAACCTGACGCCGGGGGCCGGCCGGGTCAAGTGCGCCAAAATCTCCGGCGACACCAGCGGAAACTACCATCCCCACGGCGAGAGCGTCATCTATCCCACCCTGGTCCGCATGGCCCAGGAGTGGAACATGCGCTACGTGCTGGTGGACAAGCAGGGCAATTTCGGCTCGATCGCCGGGCTGCCGCCGGCCGCCATGCGGTACACCGAGGCCCGCATGTCGGCCATCGCCGCCATGCTGATGGAGGACATCAAGCTCGACACGGTTGACTTCATCCCCACCTACGACGAGCGGCGGACGGAGCCGACCGTGCTGCCCTCGAAGTTCCCCAATCTGTTGGTGAACGGGGCCAACGGCATCGCGGTGGGCATGGCCACGTCGATCCCGCCCCACAACCTGGGCGAAATCTGCGATGCCACGATCCGCGTGATCGACGACCCCGACGTCTCGATCGACGAACTGCTGGAGATCGTCCCTGGGCCGGATTTTCCCACCGGCGGCGTGGTCTGCGGCCGGGCGGGCATCCGCCGCGGCTACCACACCGGCCGGAGCAACATCACCCTCCGCGGCAAGGCCCGCATCGAGGAACACAACGGCCGGCAGCGGATCGTGATTACCGAAATCCCCTTCCAGCAGTCCCGCGACCGCATCGAGCAGCAGATCAACGCCGTGGCCGCGGAGGGGAAGATTCCCGGCATCTCGGCCGTCCACAACGAGAGCGACTTGGACGAGCCGGTCCGGTTGGTCTGCGACGTGAAACGGGACGCCGACCCGGAAATCGTGCTCAACCAGCTCTATCAGTTCACGCAAGTCCAGGACAGCGTGTCGCTGATCTTCCTGGCCCTGGTGGACGGCAAGCCGCGGGTGCTGTCGTTCAAGGAGTTGTTGCAGGAGTTCATCCGCCACCGCGAGACGGTGATCCGCCGGCGGACGCAGTTCCTGCTGGCTCGGGCGAGGCAGCGGAAGCACACCGTCGAAGGGCTGCTGCTGGCCCACGCCAACATCGACGAGGTGATCCGCGTGATCCGCGGCTCCTCGACCCAGGCGGAGGCCAAGGAGCGGCTGATGCGCATCCAGACGCCCGCCGCGCTGCTGCGCCGGGCGCTGGGCGAGGAGGGATTCGGCGTGTTCACGGAGGAACGCGGCACCAGCGAGTTCTATACGCTCACCCCCGTCCAGGCCGACGCCATCCTGAAAATGACCCTCGGCCAGTTGGTCAACCTGGAGCAAGAGAAGCTCACCGACGAGCACCGCAAGCTGCTCGAGGAGATCAACGAGTACCGCCGCATCCTCTCCGACCGGCAGAACATCCTGGACATCATCCGGGACGATTGCCGCGAACTGAAACGCAAGCACGGCGACGCCCGGCGGACGGAAATCAGCGGCGAGGAAGTGGGCGAGCTGAACCTCGAAGACCTCATCGAGGAGGAGACGATGGTCGTCTCCATCACCAGCAACGGCTACATCAAGCGGACTCCGGCCTCTGTTTACCGCTCGCAGCGCCGCGGCGGCAAGGGGCTGACTGGGGCCAAGACCGAAGAGGAAGACCCGATCCAGCACCTGTTCGTCGCCAGCACCCACGCCTATCTGCTCTTCTTCACCAACAAGGGGAAGGTGTATTGGCGGAAGGTGTACGATCTGCCGCAGTTGGCCCGCGACGCCCGCGGCCGGGCGGTGGTCAATTTGCTCAATCTCGGCGAAGGGGAGCAGATCACCGACTGCCGAGCAGTGCGGGACTTCGACCATCCCGACCATTTCCTGGTAATGGCCACGGCCCGTGGGCTGGTCAAGAAAACGCCCCTAAGCGCCTACAGCCGGCCGCTGCGGAGCGGCATCATTGCCATCAAACTCCGCGAGGGGGACGCGCTGGTCGACGTGGTTGTCACCAAGCCGGGCGACGAGCTGGTGCTGGCCACGGCCCACGGCATGGCCATCCGCTTCAAGCAGTCCGACGCCCGCGCGGTGGGCCGCAACAGTAGCGGCGTGAAGGGGATCAGGCTGGTGGCGGAGGATAGCGTGGTCGGCATGGTTGTGGCCGATCCCGAGTCCACGCTTCTGACCGCCTGCGCCCACGGCTACGGCAAGCGGACGCCCTTCGGGCCCAACTTGGAAACCGGCCCTGACGAGGAGTTGCCCGAGCACGGCGAAATTGATGAAGACCAAGACACCGCCGTTGAACCCGAGCCGGCCGAAGCGGAAGAGCATGACGAGACTGAAGGGAGTGAAGAGGGCGAGGACCACAACTCGCAACGGAGCTACCGCACGCAGCGCCGCGGCGGCAAGGGACTCCACGACATCAAGACCAGCCAACGGAACGGGCCGGTGGTGGGCATTGTTCCCGTTTCCGACGCCGACGAACTGTTGATGATGACCGCCCGCGGCAAGATTCAGCGCATTTCCGCTGGCGACGTCAGCATCATCGGCCGCAACACGCAAGGCGTGAAGATCATGAGCCTCGACGAGGACGACACGCTCGTGGCGGTAAAGCGCGTGCCGATGGCGGAGGAGAACGGGAGGGAGGAGGAGGCGTAGTAACGAGCCAGACGCCTGAGAAATCTACGAAAGAGGAGCTAATCATGTCAAAACCGTTGAACGTCGGCGTCATCGGCTGCGGCTTCATGGGCCGCGCCCACTCGAATGCCTACTGTCAGGTCAACCACTTCTTCCTCCGCGAGCGCAAGCCGGTGCTCAAGGCTTGCTGCGCCGGCCGGAGGAGAAGGACAAGCTGGAAAAATTCGCCCAGGCCTGGGGCTACGAGTCGATGGAACTGGACTGGAAGAAGCTCATCGCCCGGAAGGACATCGAACTGGTGGACGTGTGCGTCCCCAACGCGCTGCACCACGACATCGTGATCGCCGCGGCGGAGGCCGGCAAGATGGTGATCTGCGAGAAGCCGCTGGCGATGAACGTCAAGGAGGCGGAAGAGATGGTGGCCGCCGTCGAGAAGGCCGGCGTGGCCAACATGGTCTCCTTCAACTACCGCCGCGTGCCGGCCATCTCGTTGGCCAAGCAGATCGTGGGCGAAGGGCGGATCGGCCGCCCCTTTCATTACCGGGCGACCTACAACCAGGACTACACGATCTCGGCCGAGGTGCCGCAGGGGGGCATGGCCCTCTGGCGGCTCGACGCCCGCCTGGCCGGCTCCGGCGTGACCGGCGACCTGCTGGCCCACTCGATCGACACCGCCGAGTGGCTCAACGGGCCGATCCAGCGGGTGACCGCCCACACCGAAACGTTCATCAAGGAGCGGAAGCACGCCGAGTCGGGCAAGATCGAGCCGGTCACCATCGACGACGCCTGCATGTTCCTGGCGGTCTTCGCCAACGGCTCGTGCGGCACCTTCGAGAGCACCCGCTACGCCCGCGGCCGGAAGAACTACAGCACCTTCGAGCTGAACGGCGAGAACGGCTCGGTCTTCTTCGACCTGGAAGACCCGCACATCCTGCAATACTTCCGCTACGCCGACCCGGCCACGGGCAAGAAAATCGAGGACCACCTGACCGGCTGGCAGCGGATCAACGTCACCAACTTCGAGCATCCCTACATGCGGAACTACTGGGTGCCCGGCTGCACGATCGGCTACGAGCACACGTTCATCAACGGGCTGGCCGATTTTCTGGCGAGCCTGGAGGGCGGGCCGGCCTTCCATCCCAACATGCGCGAGGCGATGCGGACGCAACGCGTCTGCGACGCGGTGTTGCAGAGCGCGAAGTGCAACCAGTGGATCGCGATCCCGGCGTAAACCGCGGAAAAACGCCAAGAGAGGATTATGCCAAAATAAGCTCCCCTGTCCCGTTTTCCCTCCCCGTGAGCCGCTGCGGCGGATAATCGAGGTGTCTGAATGACTGATAAGTATGCGTCCGAGTGGCCTTTGCCAGGTGGGGTCGATCAGTACTTCGAGACGTTGATCGCGCTGCTTAGGCATGTCGGTGACAAGCCTATACAGCACGATGCCTTGATGGATTTTGTGTTCGAGACCTACCCAAACACCCGCGGATCGACGGCCGTCAAGATATACTTGGATTATGTCAGCCGCATGGGTCTTTGGCAGATCACGGATGGGCAGGTTCGATTGACGACCGAAGGGAGCAAGCTGATTGAGCGCGCAGATACCCGCGCAGTTGCCGCCAAACGTACGATATTCGAGATCAAGCGACAGAGCATTGCCGGCTACGACGAAATCCTGAAGTTGCTGAAGGACAAAGAGCTGTCGATGGATGATCTTGACGCTCAACTCAAGGTGGCGATCGGCGCTAACTGGAAGTCGAAGAACCAAACAATGTTCCGTTCGAACTGGTTGCGCAGCCTCGGATTCATGGAGCACGACGGCCGTGACTACCGGCTGACCGCCGCCGGGGCCACTATTGCCAGGGAACTGTTTGGGGCAGCCAAGGAAGGTGAAGAGATTGCTCCCCCGGTGACGCCCCCTGTCGCTCGGCCCCTCAAGCCTCTCGTGGCGAAGGCCGTCGACCTCGCCGATCAGATGGACAAGGCCGCGGTGAAAGGCTTGGATGGCGCCGACCTGGAGAAACTCACGGCCGACGCATTCGCCCTCTTGGGATTTGAGGCTCAGGTTATCAGCGGTCCAGGCAATCCGGACGTGGTACTCACTGCGCCAATGGGCGAAGGCGGCTATCGCGCACTGGTGGACGCGAAGAGCCGTTCTAGCGGCTGCGTTCAGCAGAACGACGTGAACTTTAACGCCCTGAACGAGCACAAAGCTAAGGTGAGCGCTGACTACGTCATGGTGCTGGGAGCCGATTTCTCGGGCGGCAACCTGGAGAAGTGGGCCCAGCAACACCAAGTTCGCCTGCTGCGGGTCGACGAGTTGCGGCAGGTTCTCGTCGCGCACGCCGAAGGTGTAATCGCGCTGGATCGCCTGGAAGTTCTATTTCGTGGTGGCGGCTCAACGGACGAGGCGGTGCTTTCGCAGACCCTCGCCGAGTCGGAGCATACCGCTCAGGCGATGTCGTTAGCCCGATTCGTCTATGATGCGGTTCGCGCCCATCAGGACGCGGAGGGCGCCTTGAACGCGCACTCGTTGTTCTACATCCTGCGGCAGGAGTACCCTGTTCAGGCCATTCAGGCCGCCGTCGAGTTCCTTCGATCCGACCTGATCGGAGCACTGGGCGCGACGCAGAAGGAGAGCCTTTACACGCGGCTAACGCCGTTGACGCTCGAAAACAGGCTTGCACAACTCGATGATGCGTTGGCCGGCGGGGAAGGAGAATGGGCGAAGGAAAAGGGGATAAAGTGACTGGAATCGCCAGTTCTTGTTCTTGGATTGCGGCATACTCACGCGGAGGAAGTTACCATGGGCGTTATTGACCGCGACGATGGCGGCTGCGATGATTTCGACGACCTGGATGGTGGCCACCTCGACGACGAATTCGGTGCCAGAGAATTCGATGTCAGAGATCACGTTCAGGACACAAGCGTTCCCTGTCGCGAATGCGGCGGCAAAGGCACGGTGGCGCAGGGGATCAATGCCCTTCTTGCGCCGGGTCGGGCTTCGCAGTTGACGGAGAATGAGCCGTTCCCGTCGAATCGCCGACGATTGGCATGAACTACTTCGCCCACGCCCTGCCGTTTCTCGACCGGCCGTATTTTGTGGCCGGCACCGGCGTGCCGGATTGGCTGACGGTGGCCGACCGGCGGGTGCGCATCCGGTCGAAGCACGCCGAAGCGTTCTTGCACAACGCCGACCCGAGCACCGCCGAAGTGGCGGCGGGCGTGTTGCGGCATCTGCAAGATGACGCCCGCTTCCACGCCACGCGGGCCTTCGCCGAAACGGCGCTGGAACTCTCTGCCCAAGTCCGCGACGCCTTGGGGGGCGAAACCGGGTTGCGGCCGGCGTTCCTCGGCCACCTCCTAACCGAACTCCTACTGGACGCCGCCCTGATCGCGGACGCTCCCGACCGGCTGACCGTGTATTACCAGGTGTTGGACCGGCTCGATCCTACGGACATCGAGGCGGCCGTCAACCGCATGGCCCCCCGTCCCACCCGGCGGCTGGCCCTGTTCATCGAATTGTTCCGCCGGGAGCGGGTCTTGTGGGATTACCGGGAAGATGGCAAACTAATGGTGCGGTTGAACCAGATCATGCGGCGGGTGAAGTTGGACCCGCTGCCGGATCGCTTCGCCGTGGTGCTGCCGGCCGCGAGGGAATTGGTGACGGCCCGAAAGGAGAAGTTGCTGGTATGGTGAGCCGTCAGCTTTCAGCTATCAGCGGTCAGTGAGAGTAGGGTGGGACAAGCCAGAGCGCAGTCCCACCATACGCGGCGAGACGCGCTGGTGGGACTGCGCTCTGGCTTGTCCCACCCTGCTGCTGATTGCGTGAAGCTGATAGCTGACCGCCGAAAGCTGAAGGCTAATTTCAACCCGGAGCAAATCATGCGATACGGAATGAACCTGTTGTTGTGGACCGATACGCTTAGCGACGAGGCCTTGCCGCTGCTGGACGACATCAAGCAGCTCGGCTTCGACGCCGTCGAACTGCCGGTGTTCGAGGCGGACGTGAAGAAGTACGCCGCCTGGGGCAAGCATCTCGACAACGCGGGCCTTGCCCGCACCGCCGTCACCGTCCGCGGCGCCGACGACAACCCCATGAGCCACAACCCCAAGATCCGCCGCAAGGGGATCGAGGCCAACAAGGCCGCCCTGGATTGTTGCCAGGCCGCGGGAGTCGAGGCGCTGGTCGGGCCATTCCACTCCGCCCTGGGCTTCTTCAGCGGCGCCGGGGCGACCGAGGAAGAATGGCAATGGGCCGTCGAGAGCATGAAGGAGGTGGCCGAGCACGCCGAGAAGTGCAAGGTGACGCTGGCCTTGGAATACATCAACCGCTTCGAGTGTTACCTGCTGAACACGGCCGCCCAGGGGGCCCGCTTCTGCCGCGACGTGAACCACCCCCGCTGCAAAATGATGTACGACACGTTCCACTCGCACATCGAAGAGAAAGACACGGCGGCGGCGATCCGGGCGCTGAAGGGTATGCTGGCCCACGTCCATATTTCCGAGAACGACCGCAGCACGCCCGGCGCCGGCAACGTCCGCTGGGACGAAACCTTCGACGCCCTGCACGAGATCGGCTACGACAACCTGATGGTGATCGAGGCCTTCGGGCTGTCGCTGGAGCGGCTCCTGCCGGCCACCAAAATCTGGCGGCGGATGTACCAGAACGAGCGGCAACTGGCCGCCGACGGGCTGAAGTTCATGAAGGGCGAAGTGGCCAAGCGGTGGTGAAATCGGTCCGGCCGGCCGTTCTGGTTCCTCGCCGGCCTCCCTTTTTGGCGGCGGTTCCAGTGCAGTATCCGCTCGCTCCGGGTATTTCCACGGATGACAGAGCAGGCTATAATCGACCATAGGTCGGCTGTCGCTGGCCGGGAGGCGAGAACATGGTCTATCAAGGTCACGTGGAGAATGGAATGATTCGGTTGGAGGACGCGGTCGTCCTGCCGGAGGGCGCCGCAGTGCGCGTCGAGTTGGCCGCGGCGGGGAAAGAAGAATATGACCCCACCGCCCCGACGATCGAAGACGAGTTGCGCGCCATCTTTGCGGACGTTCCGCAGTCGGAATGGGACCGGCTGCCGGCGGACCTGACGGACAACCTCGACCACTATATCTACGGCACACCGAAGTAATGCGCAAGGTTTTCGCCGACACGCTTTATTGGATCGCGACCGTCAAGCCGAATGATCCCTATGGGCCGGCGGCCGGTGAAGCCCGCCGGGCGATCGGCCCGTGCGTCCTTGTGACGACGGATGAAGTCCTCGGCGAGTTCCTGACCGCGTTTTCCAAGAGCGGGAGCGAGATGCGCAGCAGAGCCGTCCGAACGGTACAAAGGCTCCTCGGCAATCGGAACGTCCGCGTCGTTGCCCAGTCGCGGGAATCATTCTTACGGGCGTTGGACCGCTTTGACAGCCGCCCCGACAAGAGTTACAGCTTAACGGACTGCTCCTCGATGAACGCGATGGACGCCGAGCAGATCAAGGACGTGCTCAGCAATGACCATCATTTCCAACAAGAGGGGTACAACGTGCTGATCCGCTCCGCGCGGAGTGGACGGCTGCGGTGAAGGAGGTCGCGATGAGAGCGGTCAGGGCAGTGATCGAGAACGGTCGAGTCGTGCCCGTAGAACCCTTGGATGTGACCGGACGGCGCGATGCCATCGTGATTCTCCTTGACCGCAACCCGTGGGACGCAATACTGGACGATCCGCGGCCGCGGCCGGCCCTGGAAAAGGCAGCCGAGGAGGCGCATCAGGAGTATGTGCACGGCAGGACCATGCCGCTTGATCCGGATACGATGTCGTGAAGTCCATAAGAAACCCCGCGAACGATGTCACCCTCTTCCGATCCGCTGTTTGAGCCGCAGCCGCAAGGCATTTCGCTGGACGAGTTGGCCGAGGCCTTCGCCCAGGTGATGGGGACTGAGCCGCGGCGGGTCGAGGAGACGCCGGCGCAAGACACCGCTCCGTCGGCCGATGCGATGCTTCCGGCGGAACCGCCGGCCGCTGAGCAAAACATCGAGCCGGCTCCGTCCCCTTCGGCGGCGGTGGAGGACCCCTGCCCCGTCAATCCGCGGACCATTTTGGAAGCGATGCTCTTCGTGGGCAACCGCGAGAACCAGCCGCTCACGCCGGCCCGGGCGGCCGAACTGATGCGTGACGTGGCGGTCGACGAAATCCCCGCACTCGTGGACGAGTTGAACCGCCGCTACGACGCCGACGGCGCGCCGTATCGCGTCGTCGGCGAAGGGGACGGCTACCGGCTCGCACTCCGCGACGAGCACCACCCCCTGCGCAGCCGCTTCTACGGCCGCCTCCGCGAGGCCCGGCTATCGCAGGCGGCCATCGACGTGCTGGCGCTGGTGGCCTATCAGCAGCCGATCACCGGCGAGAAGATCGGACGGCTGCGGGGCAGGCCGAGCAGTCACGTCCTGGCCCACCTGGTCCGCCGCGGGCTGCTGCGGATCGAGCGGCCCGAGCCCGGCCGCCGTGCGCCCCACTATCACACGACCGACCGTTTCCTGCGGCTGTTCCATCTGGAAACGCTGGGCGACCTGCCGCGGAGCGAGGACTCCGGCCCGCCGTGACCATGACCAGACGTGCCGCTGCGCAAGTGCTTTGCGGACAATCACTTGCATCATCTGTCCAAAGGAGCGCTGACGAATCGGCCCGCTCCTGTTAGAATAGTAGTGTCGCAAGAGTGAGCAACCGGAAAACCCCCGTCGGATTTCGGCTGACGCAGCATTTCCAGTTCTGGTCGCTTGGGTGGGGTTCCGGGTCCTAAACACTTTGTGTATGTCCAATTTGCGCGTAGTTGACGATTTGCACGCCGCCGCACCGTTGGTGGCCCCGTCGCTGTTGGCGTGCGATTTCGCCCGGCTCGGCGAGGAAATCCGCCGCCTCGAGCGGGCCGGCGCCAAGGTGCTGCACCTGGACATCATGGACGGGCATTTTGTGCCCAACTTGAGCATCGGCATTCCGGTGGTCGAGGCGGTCCGCCGCTCGACCGAGTTGCCGCTGGACGTCCACCTGATGATCTCCGAGCCGGCCCGGTACATCCGTCCCTTCCGCAAGGCCGGGGCCGACCTGCTGACAATCCACGTCGAGGCCGTCGCCGATCCCCGGCCGCTGTTGGCCGAGATCCGTTCGTTGGGGGCGGCGGCCGGCATTTCGTTGAATCCGCCCACGCCAGTGGAGACGCTCGACGGCTGCCTCGATCTCTGCGATCTGGTGTTGGTGATGAGCGTCATGCCCGGCTTCGGCGGCCAGGAGTTCGAGCCGGAGGCGCTCACGAAACTCCGCCGTCTGCGGGCGGTCTGCCGGCCGGAGGTGTTGCTGTCGGTCGATGGCGGGCTGAACCTCGACACGGCCGGCCCCGCGGCCGAGGCCGGCGCCGACGTGCTGGTGACCGGTTCGGCCCTGTTCTCTCAAGACGATTACGGCCGGTTCGTCCAGCGGATGACCAGCCTGGCCAGATCAGGAAAGGAAGTGCGGGTTTAGCGATGTTACAGATCGTGTTGATTCGTCCCGGCTCGACCGACTACGACGTGCAAGGGCGGATTCAAGGGAGCCTGGATATTCCGTTGAACGAGCAAGGTCTGGCGGAGGCCGCCGCCACGGCCGAGCAATTGCGCGGCAAGGGGATCGAGGTGATTTACACGCCCGTCGCGCAGCCGCCCCTGCAAACGGCCGAATTGATCGCCAAGGCCCTGGGAATCAAGCGGAAGAAGATCGAGCGGCTGCAAAACCTTCACATGGGTTTGTGGGAGGGGATGCTCGTGGAGGACGTGCGGCACAAACAGCCCAAGGTCTATCGCCAGTGGCAGGAGCAGCCGGAGAACGTCTGCCCGCCGGAGGGCGAGATGCTCGCCGAGGCCGATGGGCGGGTCCGCGCGGCGGTGGCGAAGCTGCTCCGGCGGCACAAGGAAGGGGTCATCGGGCTGGTCCTGCCGGAGCCGCTCCGCAGCCTCGCCCGCCGCTTCGTCGCCCATTGCGAGTTGGGCGACCTCTGGAAGGCGCCCAACGGCCACGGACCCTTCGAGGTCCTCGCGGCCGACCCGGAGGAAATCCTCGCCGCCAGCGTGTAGAAGGATAAGGGATAAGGGATGAGAGATAAGGGATGAAAGGGAGGGATAAGGAATGAGGAGGACAAGCCCACGGACGGCAACCCGTGGGTTTCAGAGCCAGCGCTTCCTCCTATATCTCTTATCCCTTATCTCTTATCCCTCATCCGCTTGATATCAATGCCCATGCCAACACCATCGACGGAATCGAACAATTGGAAGAGCCTGTTGAAGCGTCCCAAGCGGGGCGTGCCGGAAGGGCTGTGGAAACGCTGCCCCGGCTGCCAGGGGACGATCTTCCGCAAAGAGGCGGAGAAACTGCTGGGCGTCTGCCCGGAGTGCGATTATCACTGGGAGGTCCCCGCCCGGCTGCGGATCGCCCAGGTGCTCGACGAAGGCACCTTCGAGGAGTGGGACGCCGACCTGGAAACGGCCGACCCGCTCTTGTTCGTCGACAAGGTTCCCTATCCGGAGCGGCTCGAGGAAGCGCAGCGCAGCACCGGGTTGCGCGAGGCGGCGGTGACGGGCACGGGCATGATCCGCGGCCGCCGCGTCGCCTTCGGCGTGACCGATTCCGCCTTCATCAGGGGGAGCATGGGCTCGGTGGTCGGCGAGAAGCTCACCCGCACCGTCGAACGCGCCACCCGGCACGAGTGGCCGCTGATTATCGTCTCCGGCTCCGGCGGCGGGGCGCGGATGCAGGAGGGCATGCTCTCCTTGATGCAGATGGCCAAAGTCTCCGCCGCCCTGGCCCGGCTGAACGCCGCCGGCGGACTGTTCGTCTCCGTCTTGACCAACCCGACGATGGGCGGCGTGGCGGCCAGCTTCGCCTCGCTGGGCGACGTGGTCTTCGCCGAGCCGCGGGCGCTGATCGGCTTCGCCGGCCCGCGCACCATCAAGGCCACCATACGGATCGAGCTCCCCAAGGGCTTCCAGACCAGCGAGTTCCTCCTGGAGCACGGCTTCATCGACCGGATCGTCCGCCGCCAGGACCTGCAAAGCGAACTGGCCAGAACCATCGACTACTGCGGGAAGTAGTCATGCCCCTGATCGACCAACTCAAGACGATGCTCGGCGGGGGGCAGTTGAACGTGTCCAAGCGCTTCGCGCTCTTGCACGAGGCCATTTCCGGCACGATGTCCAGTTTCTACATGGCCCGCGACCTGCGGACCGACCAGGTGGTGGGGCTGAAGATTCTCGACCCGAAGAAGACGGCCGCCTTCGAGGCCCGTTTCAAGGGGCTCCGCAAACCGCCCGAGGGCGAAATCGCCGCCCAACTGAAGCACCCCAACATCGTCGAAACCACCGAGTTCGGCCTGACCACCGAAG
This sequence comes from uncultured Planctomycetaceae bacterium, assembly GCA_963754135.1. GTDB lineage: Bacteria > Planctomycetota > Planctomycetia > Pirellulales > Thermoguttaceae > JAJFUI01. Next base: position 47,321 of record CAVWEY010000004.1, on the reverse strand, counting down.
GGGCCCAGTACCTGGTGATGGAGTTTCTGGAAGGGCCGAACCTGAACGCGGCCCTGGCCGCCCACGACCCCTGCCTGGAGGGCCACCGCGTCCACTTCATCCGCCAGGCCGCCGAGGCGATCGCCGCGGTGCACCAGGCCGGCTTCATCCACCGCGACATCTGCCCGCGGAACTTCATGCTCACCAACGGCCGGCAGGACCTGAAGCTGATCGACTTTGGGCTGGCGGTGCCGGCCACGCGGTGGTTCATGCAGCCGGGGAACCGCACCGGCACGCCCAACTACATGGCCCCCGAGTTGGTCCGCCGCCACGCCACCGACCAGCGGCTCGACGTGTTCGCCTTCGGGGTGACGGCCTACGAGTTCTGCACGTTCGAGTTGCCCTGGCCGCGGGGCACGACCGGCATGGCCGCCATGAGCCACGACCAGCCGCCCATCGACATCCGCCATTTTCGCCCCGACCTGCCCCCGGTGCTGGTGAAGGCGATCCACGCCTGCATCGAGCCGGAGTTGATCCACCGCTGCGGGTCGATCAAGGACTTCTTGCGGATGATCCGCAAGGTGCGGGACTGAGCGACAATCGCAAACTGCCGGCTCAAGACACTCATCGAGTTGGTCAACACATCGCGTTTTCGCCAATTTCGGACTCCACTTGGGGGGAAACTCTCGACTCTCAACTCTCGACTATCTCCCACCGGTCATCATGCCGCCCTTGGCTGGGAGTTTTCAAGATCAAGAATTGGGCCAAAACGGAGGGATGAGGAATGAGGGATGACGCTCACGAACGTCCCCGCCGGGCCTGTCCCGGCGGAACGAAGGATTGGCCACTAACCGGCACGCCAATCCCCAAACCTCCCGACCGCCGGGCTAGATCTTCCACTTTGTCCATTTTCTCTAGGCCAGGCGTTTGCGCCTTGTCCTTACCTCCATTTTTGTCCCGTAGGGACAGGCGACAATAGCCCGGCAGTTCACTGCCGGGACGCCGGGAACCCCCGTCTTCTTCGCCAAAAAGTCCCGTAGGGACGGTCGAAAATAGGGCGTCACGGTTCAACCGTCCCTGCGGGACGGACGTGGCGCCGGATAGGTCCCCCTCCCCAGCGATGAACAGTCCGTTTTCACGCCGGAGCCGGAAATCGTTGCGCCGTGAGGGGACAGGACGCTTTCCTGGCTCGTCGGCGGCTCAAAGGTCACAATTTGTGACCTTAGACACCCCCCTTGTGGTGCCACAAGATGCGGCCTCAAACTTGAGGTCACAAATTGTGACCTCAAGATCCGCATCCCATGGCGGCCGGCGTCACCTGCCCTACGCCTTTTCCGAGCACGGTGCGATCATGGCCGCAACCGCCCCGGCGGCGCATCGGCTTTCACCAGGAGAACCAGCCGTGAGTCCGTTGAAGGACTACCAGGAGCGGGCGCCGGAATCGCTGCGGGGTTCCTTCCGTCACAGGGTTATTCAATTGACTCCACCTACCACAACCGGTAGTATGTGGGGATGGACGACACCTATCCTCGGACGATTCTCGATCTGGAGGATCGTTTCCGCACGGAAGAGGACTGCCGGGCGTACCTGGCACGGTTGCGATGGCCCAATGGCTTTGTATGCCCGCGTTGTGGGCACCATGGCGGATGGCCGGCTACACGTGGTCGGTTGATTTGTAAACGCTGTCGCGGCCAGGCGTCGGCGATCGCCGGAACGATCTTCCAAGATACGCACAAACCCTTGCGTCTATGGTTTCGGGCAATTTGGCAGGTAACCAGTCAAAAGCACGGGGCAAGCGCCCTGAACCTCCAACGAGTTCTCGGCTTGGGCAGCTATGTGACTGCATGGACGTGGTTGCATAAGTTGCGACGTGCTATGGTTCGCCCTGGCCGCGATCGCCTTGCCGGGCGAGTGGAGGTTGATGAGACCTACGTAGGGGGGGAAGGCAAACGGACGGGCAGTCGTAGTCTGGACAAGGCAATGGTAGTGATTGCCGCGGAAGAGGATGGGGCTGGGATCGGGCGTATCCGTATGGCACGGATTGTCACCGCGTCACGGATTTCCTTGCATCGCTTCATCCAAGCTTCGGTTGCGACTGGCAGCACGGTCCACACGGATGGAAACGCGTCATACACCGGATTAGACGGTATTGGCTATGTGCATGAGGTGACAGTTCTGACCGGTCGTGGGAAAGACGCGGCCACGGAATTGCTTCCGCGGATTCACAGGGTCGCCTCCCTCCTGAAACGCTGGCTACTAGGCACCCATCAAGGCGCAGTTCGTCCAAACTACCTGGACTACTATCTCGACGAATTTACCTTCCGTTTTAACCGACGCACCTCGCGATCCCGTGGCTTGCTCTTCTATCGGTTGCTCGAACAAGCGATGCAGGTTGAACCGGTCCCCTATCGTACTATTGTCACCGAGGCCGCCGAGCCCTTCTGACTACAAGATATTGGGGGTGGTGGAGTCAATTGAATAACCCTGCTTCCGTCAACTGCCGCTGCTGGCTTGTCCGGCAGGGCACTCGGGGGGATAATGGGGGCGTCTACAGTTCGTTGCGAGCCGGCCGGCTGCCTTACGCGACTGGCAAACACCGCTGGGCACGCCGGCAGCGGCGTCCTCGCGCTCGGCCGCCAAGACTTCGTGTAGTACCAAAACTGGAATTGTGTCCCTGGCGTATCCCGGCATATCGTTGTGATGCGGCAGAGTGGCAAATCGGTCATTTCAGCGGAGGGTCATGTTATGGTGAGGAGAAAAGCAACCAAGAAGGCCGCGACGAAGCGAGCCAAGAGAGTTGCTAAGAAGAAGCCAGCCAAGAAGGCAAAGCGAAAGGTGGCCCGGAAGAAGGCCGCGAACGGGAGCCCACCGACATCTAGCAGCGGTCCGTGGCGTCGGTGAGTTATCAAACCGAAGGGGTGGCTATGAAACTCAGCGAATGGCTAACGGTTTACCAGCACTTTTCTGGGAAGCTCAGTGACATAAACCGGCAGTTAGCGTTTGCGGGGATTGCGTTGGTTTGGCTTTTCAGAACCGATGTTAAGCCGATCCCCAACGTCCCCGCGGGGCTGTTGCTGCCCGTTATCCTGCTGATCGCCGGTTTGGCTACGGACCTGTTGCACTACACCTACGGCACGGTGGTCTGGGGGTGTTTTCACAGAATGCCACGAGTTGCGTCTGTTTCGTGCTGGCGTCGACAGAGACGTCAACGTTGCAGCACCAGCCTGGCTGAACTGGCCGTCGATTGTTTTGTTTGCGGCAAAGGTGAGTGCCGTCGCGGCGGCGTACGCCTTTATCTTCTGCTTCGTATGGTCAGCGTGGTACCCGAAGCCCTAGGGTGGGAGCTGGGGAAAGAAGGGAAGTAAACGGGACAGGTCCAATTATTGGATTCCCTCGCCGCGGTCCGTGTCACGCAAGCCGTTCGTCGCAGGCCGTCAAGGCGATATTTCGACCTGTCCCGTTTACTTTCCCGTTCTTCAACGCGGAGCGTACACGAATGAGTGACAGTCCGCTTAATGCTGCCTTGCGACACTTTGAGGCGACTGAAGCCAACCTCGTCAAACTGGAAAGGGTTTTGGCGGAGATCGAGGCTGCGATCCCGGAAGGCATCGTGTTCGTCGGCGACAATCCAGAATACGAAAGCAATTGCAGGAGTTTTCGTACCCTGCTGGAATCTCTGCCAGCAATCAATGGGTGGAAACCGGAGGTTGCGATCATGGATCTCGACGAAATCGCTCAGAACCGGCTGGACGCTCGGGAGGTAACGAAGTCGAATGCACCGTCTCGCTAGAACGAGAGATTCGCAAGCCGTCTCGGGAGCTTAGGGAGTATCGGCATAGGTTCAATCAGAAGAGGCGCGAACTGGTCCGCGATTCACTTACAGACCTAATAGATTCCATCGATGCGAACCTGCGGGAACTGTCAAAAGAGTTTGACAAGGAGTCGGAGCCCGCTGAGTTCGCAATCCCCCCGGATCTCGATGACCTGAAGAGCAACGTGAATCAGATTGATACGTTGCTAGGGAGCAGTGTTTCACAACCTGCAAGGTGGTTGTACTTACTTCGTCACATGAACTTCGGAATGCATGGCGATTTGCACGACATCATCGAGCATGATTGGCCGAGCGTCAAGGCTGGACTGCGAAAGTCTCTCTATGGTGAGAAGGAGCCGGTTCCTGTTGACGTTGAAGACCTTGGGACGCTTGTTAGCAAGCAGCCGAGGGGTCCGGTTGCCACAAGGTTGCAGTGGGATCACCTATCGGATGAAGATTTCGAGCGACTCATATTTGCCCTAATATCTTCCGAGGCTGAGTATGACAATCCACAATGGCTGACGAAAACGAATGCGCAGGATCGTGGTAGAGATTTATCTGTACTTCGTGTGCATTCCGATCCTCTCGGCAACACAGTCAGACAGCGAGTGATCATTCAATGCAAGCACTGGAAAAGCAGGAGCGTTGGCCCGACAGAGATCTCCGTTCTACGCGAGCAAATGAAGTTGTGGGAACCACCCCGGGTAGACGCGTGTGTAATTGCCACTTCTGGACGGTTCACGTCTGATGCTATGCCGTTGCGCTTTTTCGTTGTGAAAGCAATGCTAGCGTGGCGTAAATGATGTTGGGACGAACAAAAAGACTCCGTATCCTGGATGAGTCCACAACAAACCGGGCGGCAGGATCGCCGTCCGCATCCAGGAAAGGAGTCTGCCATGATCGTATTGGGCATACCTCGGGAGGTCAAGTCGTTCTTTTCCAAAACCACGGCGAAGTGCTCCCGGCCCATCCAACGCGCCTTGGCTCCGATGGTGCTGGCCTTCCTCCTGGCTCCTCATCGACGCTGCCTCAAGACGATCGCGGGCGAGGTCCTGGGCGGTCGCTGTCACGCGGCCACGATCTCTCGCCGGCTGACCAACCCCCAATGGCGAACGCGGGATTGGTGTGTGGACCTGTACGACCGGCTCTTGGACAACGTGGATGCCTGGGAGCGACGACAGGCGAAAGGCAAGCGGCGGCAATGGATCGTGGCCATCGACACAACCTACCATGCCACGATGTCGGAGCAGATGGAAAACTTGATCCTCATGTCGAAGCGGCGGAATCCCGCGGAAGAACACCCGCCAGCACGCCTTTCTGATGGGGCTGGTGCTGACCGACCGCGGCGCGCGGCTGCCTGTGCCGCGGAAGAGCTACTACACGGCGGATTACTGCCGCAAACACAAGCGGCGCTTTCGGACGACGATCGACCTGGCGGCGGCTATGATCCGCGAACTGCGCGTGCCCGACGACGTGGACGTGATCGTGACCTTCGACAGCGCCTTCGATGCCGGCGCGATCCACAAAGCGTGCCGAAAACGCCATTTTCACGCGGTCTTTCCGCTCGATCCGAATCGGGTGCTGGCCCGCACACCAGACCAGGACGCGGCGTTGGTCTCGGGCGACCCCGTGGTGGCCTGGACGCGGCGCTGGACACGGAAGGAGTTTGCCCTGCTCGACCTCGCGGTGGACAACGAAAACCACGTCTTCGCCCGTCGGCGACACGCCGACAACTTGCGAGTCAAGAAAACGAAGCGGCGGTACGCCGTCGCGGCGCGCCAAGCGACGGTCTCCAAGCTGGGCGACTGTCTGATCGTGGCGTCGTACAAGGAGAATCCGAAGGTGCAACTCTCGCCGGGCCAGTCGGCCGAGTGGTGGGCCTACCATCGCGCCCCAGTTTCGTATCGCCGCGAAGACAGTCGCAAGCCGGCGCGTTGGCACCGCAAGGTGCTGGCTTGCACCGATCTGACGGCGACCGCCCGGCAGGTGATCGAGTGGTACGAAGTCCGCTGGCAGGTGGAACTGTTCTTCCGGGAATTGAAGAGTCGGATGCAGTTCGAGTGTTATGTGCTGATGAAGTTCGAGGCGGTGGAGCGTTACCTGGACATGCTGCTGATGGGGTTGTTGTTGCTGGAGCAGCAACGGCTGCGCGATATGCAGCGGGAGGGCGTGAAGATCGGAGCCGACTGGGTACAGGCCCGTGCGACGGACCGATTGCGGATGCTCGAATCGCTCTGCCAGCGATGGAACGTCGCGTGGATCGAGCATCGTCTGCGTACCGTTGGCGGGCGGTGTCGCCTGCTCCGCGAACTGCGTCGTCAGACTCCTTGCCAGGTCGCATAAGGCAAACATCGCACAACCGCCCTCAAATACCGAGAAACCAAGGCGTTTCACAACGATTCACCGAAAAAAGCGCAACGGCATAGCGTCTGATGCAGTTGCGCTCGTCGAGAGACACAACCAATCAGATAGTGCGCTTCGAATTGAAATGTGGCCTGAAAGTCATTTGGAGCGCGTGCTTGCAAGTCGACCGGCGATAATCGCGGAGTTCTCCTTACGATGACCCCGAGATCGAACCATGGCAGCGAGGTTCTCCTGGGTCTTCCGGCTAGGACAACTGTCACGAACCACTTCCAGCGTCGGAAGGTGACATCGAAAGAAGGAGGTCGAAAAGGGGACGCAGTTCGTCGCCGCGTCGCAGTTTGCCAAAACTAGCTGCATCCCCGTTTCAACTCCTCAAAGGCACTCTATGAACACGCCTGTATTCGTTTGGCGAGAAGGCGAGCCGCCAACACACAATATGCGCGGGCTGTGTCGCTACTGCTTTGCGGAGACGACGGCGCACGATATTGATGATCCGAACGACCAAGCTATGGATTCAGAGTTGCTAAGCCACTGGCGCACGTCGTACGGCGTTCCACGCGACCACCCGGGTTACGCGCATGGAGGCTGTCGCCGATCCACATGCTCTCGGTGCGGTTGGTGGATCAACTACGCTAGTTACATTACCGGGCCTTACCGCACGTTGAACGCAGTTCTGCGACATTTCGACATTAACGATTCGCAACTCGCTATTCCTGAAATATGTTCTCATCTCGCTCGGCGGTTTTCCGATGTTTACAGCGTTTCACCACAACGTTTCGAGGAGGTGGTCGCACACGTGTATCGAGAGATGGGATGGGAGGTCGTTTTGACACCTGAAACAAGAGATGGCGGGGTTGACCTGTATTGCCTTAGGCATGTAACCGGCGAAACGTGCATCGTCGAATGCAAGAGGTATTCAACGGGTCGGCGGGTTGGCATCTTTGCGGTTGATCGTCTTCTCGGCGTTACCATACGGACAGCCGCAGCGAGCCGCACATCTTGTGACTTCCAGCACGTTTTCGGCTCCTGCGAAGGGGGCGGCTGCCGCTCCTTTGGAGCGTGGAATCACGTTGCAGCTAGTCGACGGTCATGCCCTGCTGAAGCTGCTCAACGTCTACTCGGACCCCACCATAACGCCGCGGGACCTGAGCGCGATATTCGCTGACGTCCGCTAAAATGGTGCGTTTAGCGGGAAAGTAAACGGGAAGAGGAACGGAAAGTAAAGGAAAATAAACGGGAGAGGGCTAATTATTGGATCGCTTGGGCTCGGCGCGACGCAAGCCGTTCGTTGCGGGCTACCAAGGCGATAATTTGATCTGTCCCGTTTGCCTTCGGCGGGACTAATCCGCATCCCTCGCCCAACCGCGGGAGCGCCCGACGGCCTGCTGCCAGCGGGCGTAGAGACGGGCGCGGTCGGGCGGCGGCATGAGAGGCGTGAACTCGCGATCGAGCGCCCAGTTTCGGGCGACCTCCGCCGTGTCGCGCCAGTAGCCGACCGCCAGCCCCGCCAGATAGGCCGCACCCAGCGCGGTCGTCTCGGCCACGACCGGCCGCCGCACCCGCACGCCCAGCAGGTCCGCCTGAAACTGCATCAACCGGTCGTTGGTGGCGGCGCGGCCGTCCACCTTGAGTTCCATCAACTCGATGCCGGCATCCTTCTCCATCGCCCGCAACACGTCGCACGTCTGATAGGCGATGGCCTCGACGATGGCGCGGGCGAGGTGGGCGGCGGTCGTGCCGCGGGTGATGCCGAGGATCGTGCCGCGGGCGTAGGGGTCCCAGTGCGGCGCCCCCAGGCCCACCAACGCCGGCACGAAATAGACCCCGCCGGAATCGGGCACGCTGGCGGCCAGCCGCTCGACGTCGGCCGAGGACTTGATAATGCCCAGCCCATCGCGGAGCCACTGCACGGCCGCCCCGGCGACAAAGACCGACCCTTCGAGGCAGTACGTTACCTGCCCGCCAAGTTTCCAGCCAACCGTCGTCAAGAGGTTGTTTTGCGAAGGGACGGGCGTCCGGCCGGTGTTCATCAGCAGGAAGCAGCCGGTGCCGTAGGTGTTCTTCGCGGCGCCGGGGGTGAAGCACGCCTGGCCGAAGGTGGCGGCCTGCTGGTCGCCGGCGTCGCTCGCAATCGCCACCGGCCCGCCGAACCACTGGTCGGCGGTCTGGCCGTAGATTTCGCTGGACGAACGGACCTCGGGCAGCATGGCGCGGGGGACGTCGAGGAGCTTGAGCAGCTCGTCGTCCCAATCGAGCGTGTGGATGTTCCAGAGCAGCGTGCGGCTGGCGTTGCTGGGGTCGGTGACGTGCAGCCGGCCGCCGCTCAGTCGCCAGATGAGCCACGAATCGACGGTGCCGAAGAGGATTTCGCCTTGGGCGGCCTGCCGGCGGAGTCCGTCGCGCGAGTCCAGCAGGTGCTTGATCTTCGTGCCGGAGAAATACGGGTCCAAGAGCAGGCCGGCCTTCGCGCGGAAGATAGGCTCGCAGCCTTCGGCCTTCAGCCGTTGGCAGACCGGGGCGCTTACGCGGCTCTGCCAGACCACGGCGTTGGCGACCGGCCGGCCGGTGTGGCGGTTCCAGAGGATGGTCGTTTCGCGCTGGTTGGTGACGCCGAGGGCGGCGATGTCCGCGGCCACGAGCCCCGTGGCGGCCATCGCCCGCTGGGCCACGCCCTTCACTTGGCACGAGGGACAGTGAATCTGCTGCGAGGAAAAGTATCCGGTGCCATCCAACGACAGCAGGTAGCACCTGTTGTAGAACTCAAAGGGTTCCAAGGCTTTGCCACGCTGCAACTGGCGAAACACGTCGCCAAAGGCAGGCCGCAGGTGTGCGGGGTCCAAGGGATCAAGGATTTCCCGCGTCTGCGTGTCGCTGGGAATCTGCCCGCCTTCCTGGCACCGGGAAGGCGGGGGGAGGACCATGGCGATTCCTTTCGCCTGAAGGGACGGACTCGCTCCTCGCCCGGCCATGATCGCCGATTCCAGCCCTTAGGTGGAGGTCGTTTGTCCACCGGCCGGGTTTACGAAAACGCCTCAGCAGCACCCCCCATTTTCACGGGCTTTCTTGATCGCCGGGAATTGCTGAAGAATGTCTCTTGGAAGGACACCACCGCCACGGTAGGTGCAATGGCCGATCCCAGGGGGAGAATGCGAGACCTTCAGCGAATGGCAGATCGGTGCTTTGTGCCGACCCGCAGCAGCGAGCCTGCATCTGTACTCGCCATTGTTGCCAAGGCTAACGGTCCCCCAAGAATTGGGCGAGCCTCTCGGGCTTTTCCAGGGCCAACTTCTTCAGCCCGGCCCCCAACTGACACAGGGCGTCGTGGTACTTCTCGGAAAGGTGGTCGCTCGAAAAGTGATGCCCAAATTCGTGAATCAACAGCCGGTCCACCTCCTCGGTACTCCCTTGGTCGAACCACCTTCGACCGAGCCGCAAGAGGTTGAAGTCCAGTCGCCCGAAGCCGTAGCAGGCACCGAAGTTGTTGGCCGTGCGGACAACGGAGACCGTAATCGGCACTCCCAGCAATTCCTGGCCCAAGAACATCGTATAGGCCGCAATGTTCTTCATGCCTTTACTCCACTTGCTCTCGGGAATGATCGTGACGCTCTTGGCATTGGGGTCGAGGCTGTACGGTTTGGCAGTGGGGCATAACTGACCGGCGGGCTGGATCGCTCCGACCTCCTTGGCCTTCTTCCACTCCTGCCGGTTCAGCATGGAGCCATACACCAGGGTGCCGCCCTTGGCCACCCAGGCTTTGTTGGCCTCTGGGTCGGTCGGATCATACGCCGCCCGATTCTCCCCGAAGCGCAGATCGAGAACTCTCTTGATGGCCTCTGGCGAGCAGTCGGGTTCGGAGCTTCCTTGACGCACCCACACGTCGTTGGCATCTTCCTGCTGGAGGCGGTCACACATCTCGTTGAGCACGATTCTCCGCACGGTCCTCAGGTAGGAGGGCTTCACGTTGTTGCGGTCACGGTTCAAGGGGACTTTCTGACCGACGCTTACATGCCACTTGTCACCCGTCTCGACGATTGGCAGGCCCATCTCGTAAAGGCTCGGCACTTCGCCAGGGAGCGGGTCGTAACGCTCAGGACCGTCTTCCTAAGCCGCTGCCGCATGATGCCATGTCAAGGGCGTTTTGGACCAACTCCCCGACGAGTCGGCCTTTGCTGTATTCCTCGGCTTGTTTGCCGAGACCGAGACGGTCAACGGCGAACCACTGGCTGGTCATCTTGGGACGCACGTTCGAGTCTCCTGCGTGGCCGCAATTATCCTATACCGGTCCTGCCACCACCGCAACGGGCGCTCGGCAGATGCCCATGCGGCCTGTAGTCGGTGTCAGGGAACAGTCCATGAGTTCTCACTTGGGTGGTCGCACACAGACAAAATGCGACGACGAGGCGTTTGCCTAAGCTGCTTGCCAAGAAGGAGTTGCGGCAGCCGTGGGACGGCCACTCTCAATTCTCAACGGAACTCGCCCCTGCCGCCGCATCTCAGCGGCGCTGGTCGAAGCGAGTGCCTGGCTCGACAATGCTAATCGCCTTGTCTTTCGGCCATTCAGTGAGACAATTCTCCTGGAGGGTGCCGATGGCCGATCCCAGAGAGAGAATGCGTGACATTCAGCGGATGGTAGATCGGGTCTGTGTGCTGATTCTCAGCAGCGATCTGCCCGCAATCGACATCGAGATCGAAAAGGGCAAGGTCCGTGAGCGGTGTCTCGAACTGTATCCCGACCGGGAGCAGCTTTACGAGATGGTGTACGAAAGCCGCTTCCAGCGACTCTGGGATCAATTCAGGGGCGAGCCAGCGTAGGAGGCACCTCACCCCTTCCGCAACTGCCTCGCCCACAGGGTGAGCCACAGGGCGATCAGCACCATCAGCCACACGATGAACTTCAGGACCGCTATGGCCCAGAACCAAACCGTCTGAAGGAAAGCCCAATCGAAGTTTGGCCCCCACATCGACAAGAGCCACGCTGGCCGAGCGTGCATGACGGCCAGGTAGATGAGCCATTGCAGAACGATGAATCCCACGGTGATCAGCACCACCCACCAAAGGGCGACGGCTGCGGCACGAACTTTCTTCTCGAATGTGTCATTCATAGCGATCTCCTTCCCTTTTCAATTGTCGGTCCCTGGGCAAGCCTTCCACGACTCCCCTACCGCCGGAAGAACCAGAGGAACAGGTTCAGCAGCACGGTCAGGACGATGCTGATGACGATGCAGGTCACGACGGGGAAGGAGAACGACCAGCCCGCACCCCGCCATACGAATATCGCCTGGCAAGCGACCCAGCGGCAAGCCGAGGCTCTCCACCAGCCAGACCACGGCTCCCACCAGGACGAGCAGGACGCCGAAAAGCAGAATCCACTTGCCGATCATACCAATCCCGTTCCGCCGCTGGCTTCGATGTACTGGCCAGTCACCCATCGGGCGTCGTCCGAGGCCAGCCATGCCGCCACCCTGGCAATGTCCTCCGCTTCACCAAGCCGCCCCAGAGCCGTGTGGGCTGAGACCATCTGGACAACCTTTGGGTCTTGTCGTGCGTGGGCGGTGAAGTCCGTGGCGGTCATACCTGGCCCGATGGCGTTGACCGTGATGCCACGTTTTCCCAACTCGGCGGCGAGGATCAAGGTGAAGTGGTTGATGGCGGCCTTGCCTATCGAGTAGGCGGCCATTCGTGGGTAAGGGTGCCGGGAGAGTGCCGACGACAGGTTGATGATTCGCCCACCGCTGCGCAGGCGGGAGATCGCCGCTTGGGTGACGAAGAACGAACCCTTGACGTTCACGGCCATGAGTTCGTCGAAAACCCCCTCGGAGGTGGTTTCGACCGTGCCCTGCGTGCCGATCCCGGCGCTGTTGACCAGGATGTCGAACTGGTTGTTCCCCCGCCGCTTGGTCAGTTCGGCGTCGAGGGCCTGGAAGAAATGCGAAATCCCCTGCACGGAGCCAACATCGCCCTGGAGAGCAAAGGCTTCCCCGCCTGCCGCTTCGATCTCTTGGACAACGGCGGCAGCCGCTTCAGCGTTCTTCTGGAAATTTACCGCCACCAAGGCCCCATCCGCCGCCAGGCGAATGGCGATGGTCCGACCAATCCCTCGGCTGGCCCCGGTGACGACGGCGATCTTTCCTTGCAGGCTCATGGGTCCATCTCCTGTGATTTCTGCTCGTAGGGGCATTGTACTGCTCGGTGGTGGAAAGGGAAGCGGGCTGGGGGATTGCCTGTTTCCCTCTCGCTGCAATAATTCCCCGTACACTGGAACCCATACGGAGGTGACCCATGCGATGCTTGTTGCAGGCGGAGTTCTGCACCGACACTGCCAATGCAGTGGCCCGAGAGGGCAATCTGGGAAAGACCATCCGTTCGATCCTGGATGATCTGAAGCCCGAGGCGGCGTACTTCCTAGCGTCCAACGGGAAGCGCACGGCATACCTGTTCCTCGACCTGAAGGACACGTCACAGATTCCCGCCCTGGCCGAACCGTGCTTTCTCGCTCTCCATGCAAGTGTTGAGATCATTCCCGTGATGACCGCCGACGATCTCAAGAGGGGCGAGGCGGCCATCGAGCAGGCCGTGAAGAAATACGGCGGGTAAGGCGGGGAGAGGTTATAGAGGAGCCCTTCATGCGTCACTTGTTCTACTGCGACACGGTGGGCCACATAGGTTCTGTGGGCCTGCTGTTGCTTCGCCTGGTGATGGGCCTGGCATTCATGTTTCACGGCTGGCCGAAGATCGGGGACCCGATGGGCTGGATGGGACCGGAAGCACCCGTGCCTGCGATCTTCCAGTCGTTGGCGGCACTGGCCGAGTTCGGTGGGGGCATGGCTTTGATCGTCGGGCTGCTAACCCGGCTTGCCTCACTGGGGATTATGACGAACATGATCGTGGCCCTTGGCATGGTTCACTTGCCGCACGGAGACCCCTTTGTGGGCAAGCCGGGAGGCCGATCCTTTGAACTGGCCGCCGTCTACCTTGCCTGTGCCGTTCTGTTCCTTCTCTTAGGACCAGGACGATTCTCGCTCGATGCCCTGTTGTTCAGGAAACCCGTCGAAACAAAGCCCGTTGGTGAATGAGGCAAGACCTCTGGAACCCATGGCCATTCGGAAGAACGCCCCCTCCTCGCTGCCGCCGAGTTCCGAGTAGATGGGTGAAGCGCACGAAATCGAGACCGAGAAGCCACAAGCCACTCAGCGGGTGAGCCTGCGTGAGGTGGCGGTCCTCTTTTGCGGTTGGGGACGACGGCGTTCGGTGGCCCTGCCGCCCATATTGCCATCATGGAGGACGAGTTCGTCCGCCGCCGCCGTTGGATCACCCAGGAGAAGTTCCTCGATCTGCTCGGTGCCGTGAACTTGGTCCCTGGGCCGAACTCCACGGAGATGGCAATCTACATCGGCTATCTGCGTGCGGGCTGGGCGGGACTCGTGATTGCCGGTGTGTGCTTCATCCTCCCGGCGATGCTGATGGTCACTACTCTGGCCTGGGTATACGTCCGGTACGGTAGCCTGCCTCAGTTCGAGGCTTTGCTGTACGGGGTGAAGCCCGTGGTGATTGCCGTCATCCTGCAAGCACTGTGGGGACTGGGCCGCAAGGCGGTCAAGACGAAGGTCTTGGCCGGGATAGGACTGCTGGCTGTGGCGGCGGCAGGTCACTTCGCCGTCGATGCTCTCGCCGTGATCCTTGTCGGCGGGGTGGTGGCTGGCTTGGTGGGAGGACGGACCCAGGAGCAAAGGAGGCGGATGAAGCCGATCCTGGTCATGCTCATCATCGTCGGTGGCATCCTTTCCTTCAGCTACTTCGCCGCTCGGCTCGGGAACACCACCGAAGTTCAGGTTGGCCTCCAGCCGCTCTTTCTCTATTTCCTCAAGATCGGTTCGGTGCTGTACGGAAGCGGGTATGTCCTGCTGGCCTTCCTCCAAAGCGATCTCGTCGGCCGCTGGCACTGGCTGACATCGGCACAGCTTCTGGATGCGACGGCTGTGGGACAGGTGACTCCCGGCCCGGTGTTCACCACGGCCACGTTCATCGGCTACGTGCTTGGCGGCGTGCCTGGAGCAATTGTGGCGACGGTGGGAATCTTCCTGCCTTCATTCGTCTTTATTGCCCTCAGCGGTCCCCTCATTTCCCGCCTACGGAAGGCGCCTATTGCCGGGGCCTTTTTGGACGGCGTCACCGTAGCATCGTTGGCCCTGATGGCTGTGGTAACCTGGCAACTGGGGCGTGCGGCAATCTTCGATGTCACGACCGCACTGCTGGCGCTCGTCGGTGCGATCCTTCTCGTTCGTTTCCGTGTCAACTCGGCATGGTTGGTGCTTGGTGGGGCAGCGATTGGCTTCATGACGCAGGTGGCCCACGTCGGTGGATAGACGGCCCATTGCCGGTCGCCGCTCGGATACATCCTGATGCTCTTGCTCGGCCACCTGGCCAGTTCGGCACGCCCGGTGCCGCTACGGTTTGCCAGGGTTGCCTGACCGGAACTGATTTTCTGGGAAGGAATGACTTGTAGATGCAAAATGGTTGCGGGCACTACCTGGCGGGCGTAAAATCGAGGTTGGCGGCCTAGTGGGTGAGGACCGGGCCACGCCACGGATTGAGCAATTGATCGTCGCCGACAAGTGCCTGTTGGCCGATTGGAGGGCGAGGTCGAAATCAGTTCATCGGGGCAGAGGAAGACAGTGGGATTAGCACGATGAGAGTCTCACAGATTCTCGACAAGGTTGACGAAGGCAAGAGCACCGTCCGGCTGGTCACAGAAGAATGCCGATCTTCGATGCTTCTCGCCAATAGCAGTGAATACAAGGAAGGGGAGGCTGCATCTTGTCGTGGCTTAACGACCCGAAATAATCCCTATCCTTTTCTTTCTCCAGAATACTGGCGTTGGCAAGAGGGCTTGTTGGGGAACTGCCGTCCAAGAGAATGGCAGGTGAATCCAGAACCGTGCCACTCGCCCTGTCTCCCGATCATCGACTTCCTGGACGACGAAGGTGAAGCGGTCGTCGTCGCCGTCATGGGCCTGGAACCGGGGGCAGTGCTGATGGGGGCATCTTAGCCGGCAACTTTCCGAAGAACTCCGACAGTGCCTTGGCGTATTGCCCCCCAAGAAAACGAAGAAGCCCGCATAGAAGATGCGGGCTTCCCAAACCAGGTTTGCCACTGGGAGAGGCATGCACTGACCTCGGTCGGTGTATCAGCCCGTCCTCGTAGCTGATTCAGCTACTTTCATTCTAGCCCGCATTTCTCACCACACCGCGGCTTCGCTGCTGCCGACAGGGCGGCGGGTGGGCGGACAGGGGGGTGAGGGCCGAGAGTAGGCGGATCAGCGCCCGACGGTCACCTGCGATAGCCGTTGGCAAGGGACGGCAGGCCGTTTGGCAGCGGCGGGAGCGGCGGCCGCGCAAACCTTCAGCGCCTCGGCCGCCGGAACGCATCGCAATTCGAGGGCCGATCACCGTTATCCCGAGGCCGGCAACGGCAACGACCACCGTTGCAAGTTCTCGTAAACCTGGACAAAGACGCGCTGATAGGGCCAACTCTGCGACAACGAAATCCACACCCGACGAACCGTCGTCCGCACCAACGCCCCGAGTTTGAGCAGCTTCAACCGGATCGTATCGCAACGCGCCTCCGCCATCTCCGTCCCTTGCAGTCCGAACTGCCGCAAGGCCACAAGCAGCGTGTAGGCCACGCTGGAGAGCCACAATCGCAACTGGTTCGCGCGCATCGTGGCACAACTCGTGCGGTCGGCGAACAAACACATTTGCTGCTCCTTGATCCGGTTCTCCATTTCGCCGCGGGCACAGTACAGGTCCTCGTACAACCCGCGGGCATCGAATTCCTCCGCCGGAAGCGAGGTCACCACGAACCGCGGGTTGCTCCCCTTGGCTAGGTGCTCGGCCTTGCCCACCACGCGCCGCGGGCGGCTCCAACTTTTCCGCGTCTGGTAGGTGAACTCCTTGAAGACCCGCGCCGCCTGGCCCGTGGCCTCAAATTGCACCTTCGCCTCGTGCAATTCCTTGCCCAGAATCCGTGATAAACGGGCGTTTTTCGCCAAACCAAGGAACGTAATCCACGCGGTTCTCCTCGCACCATCGCATCAAGTTCTCGCGGCAGAAACCGCTGTCGCCGCGAACGACGATCCGCACCTCGGGCCAGCGGCGGCGAATCCGCTCGACCAGTTGAGCCAACTGCTTCACCGAGCCCGCCGCGCCGTCAATGTCCGACGGCCGCAGCTTGGCGCAGAGCGAATGTTCGCCGCAGAAGATGTACAGCGGCAAATAGCAGTAGTTGTCGTA
This sequence comes from uncultured Planctomycetaceae bacterium, assembly GCA_963754135.1. Classification (GTDB taxonomy): domain Bacteria; phylum Planctomycetota; class Planctomycetia; order Pirellulales; family Thermoguttaceae; genus JAJFUI01. The sequence goes on along the minus strand of CAVWEY010000004.1, from coordinate 30,878 downwards.
GTAACCGTGAAAGAACCGGCCCAGTTGATGGCCGTGAATCGGATCGTCCGTGGCGTCCAGGTCGAGCACGATCTGCTTCGGCGGCGCACGATGCAACGCCAGAAACGTCTCGACGAAGAACGGTTCGATGTCGCCGTGTCGGGCGACGATCTTCTTGTAGCGGCTCCAGGCGTCGGCCCCCACGGGGGTCAGTTCCAGGCGGTTGAGCGTGCTCTTGCCCGCCAGCGACTTGCCTCGATCCTTGACGCGGCGACGGTCCTGCCCGACCGGATCGGCCTTGCCCACCAACACCGCCAAGAGCGGATCGTAACGCAAGGTGTCGTGGTCGTTGAGGTCTTCGTAACCCAGGGCCAAGGCGTACACCCGCTGGGCCAGCAACTCGTAGACCGAGTGTTCCACCAGGTCGGGGTCGCGGTAGTCGGTGAAGCAGGCGGCAAATCGCCGCAGAATGCCGGTCTTAGCCTCCACCTCCCGCAGGAGCAGGCCGCCGGCGTCCGAAGTGATGGCTCCGCCGTCGAAGCGCGCGGTGACGGCCCGGCTGCCGAGCCCTTGGAAATCGAACGGGCGTGCGTTACACTCTGTAGACATTGGGCGGCCTCCTTGCTTGTGGCGTTGTTCGTTTCAGCAAAACAACTTATGCCACAGAAGGCCGCCCTTTTTCAATAGGGGCGGTGAGAAATGCGGGCTAGCACTTGCATAATCCTGTGAATCGCTGGGCTATTGTCGAACGACCCTCCGGGTCGAAATCTTCGCCGCCTCCGAGGTATCATCGTCGCAAGACGTGGGTAACGACAAGGGCGGTTAGCCGCCGGCTATTGGAGCCTCGTGATTTGCGCCTTGACGCGGATCGGCAACTACAGCCATTCCAGGCCGGTTTCGCGTTTGATCCGCTCCTCGAACTCGCCCAATAGGCCGCCGATGGGGTCCCAGCTTTGGGCGCGGCGGAGTTCGATGTCGCCTTGGCGGTTGACGCGGATGACGCTTTCGTCGGTCACGCCCAGTTCGTCAAGCTCATGGGGGTGCAGCTCGTCGTCGCTGACCACCCGCCGCAACGCCTTGCCCGACATCTCGATGAATTGCGCATGCACGGCGAAGGTCCTCCGTTACTTCTCTTCGGCCCGCAGGGCGGCGAAATGGGTTTGCGCGTCGGCCTTGGTCCAGAGGCCGATCTTTCCGGCCTCCGGGAACGTGTCGTCCGTGGCGTCGAGATACCGTCTGCCGCTAAAATAGCACTGGATGTGATTGCCTTGCTGGACGACGCGCAAGACGTGCCACGTGCCGGCGGCGGCCTTCAGCGGGGCGGTGGCCAGTTGCGTCCGCTTGCCGGCGACGACCTTGTAGAGGCGGAAGTTGTCTTCCAGGGGATTCATGCGGGCGAGATAGTAGTTGTTGGCGTCCTTGTAGCGCCAAACGAGTCCGCCCCCTTGGTCGATCTTGCCGGCGGTGGCCTTGAAGGCGACGCTCATGTCCAGGTCGCGGAACTTGGGCGCACCGGCCACGCAGAGGTTGAAGAGCCGCTTCGGCCCGTCGGCGGAGGTTTGGGCCAGGGCCTTGCCGCCCGGCGCGGTGGCGTCCTCGACCACTTTCCAGACGCTCCCCGGCCCTTCGCCGGTCTTGGCGGCGGTCCAGCCCGGCGGCAAGTGGCCCAGGGCGGTGTCTTCCAACGGCAGGCGGATTGGCGCGGCGGCGTAACTTGCGGATGCTGCGGCCATCACGGAGGCCAGGAGAAGCGGGGCTATTCGAAGCATGGACGGTCCTCGTTGGTCCTGTCGAATTCGGGTGGCACGCCCTGAAAGGGCGTGGTTGATCGCCAGATTCAACCTTGACGCCCCGCCCTTTCCGGGCGTGCCACCCAACATTTGCGTTGCACCGAATCATAGCGCCGGCGGGGCGATCCGTCAACTGCCCGCGGCGGCCCGCACCGCCTGGCACAAGGCCAGCAGTTCGTCCATGTCGAGCCGTTCGGCCCGCAGCGTGCCGTCGAAACTGAGCCGGGCCAGCAGGGCGTCGACCGCCGGCTTCTCCAGCCGCCCTTTGACCGCGGTGAGCAGCTCCGAGCGGAGGAACTTGCGGCGGTGGCGGAACATCGCCCGGACAAAATCGTGAAAGAACTTCCGCTCGGGAATCCGCCCCCGCAAGGCTTCATCGAGGGTGATTTGGATAAAGGCCGACGAGACCTTGGGCCGGGGCCAAAAGGCCTCCGGCGGCAGGGTCCGCAGAATTTCCACCCGGGACTGCGACTGAATCCACACACTCAGCGCCCCGTAGTCCTTGGTGCCCGGCCGGGCGGTGAGCCGCTCGGCCAGTTCCTTCTGGATGGTGGCGGTCATCGTCCGCGGCGGGGTCTCTTCAACCAGGAGGTTGCTCAACAGCGGCGTGGCGATGTTGAACGGCAGATTGGCCACCAGCTTCAACCGCCGGCCGGGCGCCGCGGCCATCTGGCCGGCCACCGCCTCCAACACCACGGGATTAAGCCGATTCTTGTTCTTGAGCACGTCGGCGTGGAGCATGACCACGTTCTCGAAGCGGTGCAACTCCTCGGCGGCCAACTGGAACATGGCCGGATCGACCTCGACGGTCACTACGGCGGCGGCCTGCTGGGCCAGTCGGGCGGTGAGCGAACCGGTGCCGGTGCCCACCTCCAGCACCACGTCGTCGGGCGTCACCGCGGCCGCCTCCAAGAGAACGTCAAGCAGGTTCAAGTCGATCAGGAAGTTCTGGCCGAACTGGGTTTTCGGCCGGACGCCCGCCTCCTTGAAGCGGCGCTGCAAGAAGGTGAGCGTTTGACGGGGAAGGGAGTCGGTGGACATGGGGAAATGGTACTGGGTGCCATGCCCACGCTTGCCGTGGGCATGTCGGGAACGCGGGAACACCGCCACATGCCCACGGCAAGCGTGGGCATGGCACCGGCCTACCAATTCTTCGCCTCGACCAGCCTCTGCACGTACTTGGCCAGGATGTCGGTTTCGAGGTTCACGCGGCCGCCGGGCTGGAGCGGGCCAAGGGTGGTCACGGCCAGGGTATAAGGAATCAGCGCCACGCTGAACCGCTCCGGCTCACTTGCCACGATCGTCAGGCTGACGCCATCGACGGTGATCGAGCCTTTGGAGGCCATCTGCACGCTGAGCGCGGGGGACGGAGAACCAGAAGGTGGACCAGTCGCCGCAATCGTCGCGCTGTAACAGCGTGCCGGTGCCGTCGATGTGTCCGCTGACGAAATGCCCGCCCAGGCGGTCGCCGACGGCCAATGCCCGTTCGAGGTTGACCGGGCTGCCGGGCTTCAACTCGCCGAGGTTGGTCCGCTGGAGGGTTTCGGGGCCGGCCTGGAAGCCGAACGTGTCGCCCGCGGCCTCGATCACCGTCAGGCAGCAGCCGTTCACGGAGATGCTATCGGCCACGCGGGTTTCGGCGGCGATCTTCGGCTCGCGGACCACGAGCCGGCAGCCGGGCGGCTCGGGGCCGATTTCTGCGATGGTCCCCAACGATTCGATAATTCCTGAGAACATGGCTTTCCTACTATGAACGAATTTGTCATTGCAAATTTGTCATTGGAAATTGGTCATTGTTTCTCTTGCACTGTGGTCACTTCTTCAATGACAAATTTGCAATGGCCAATTTTCAATGACAAATTCCGAGTCAAAATAACGGTTCCTCCCTTCGCCGCCTTTGGACCCACAACTGCCACGCCAGGTGGACCGGCCCGTAGAGCGCGAAGGCGGAGGCGGCGATGGGCAGGGCGTAGCCGCGGACCACCATGATCGCCACCAGGAAGAAGACCACGGCCACCACGTGGCCGAAGCTCCGCTGCCCCCGCAACACGCGGTTGGTGACGTGGGGATAGCGGATCCGCGAAACCATTAGCAGCGCCACCAGGGCGGCGAAAAACGGCAAGACGGCCTGGAGGCACTTGTCTACGCCCTCCTTCAGCGAGTTGACGTCCACGCCCTCCTTCAGCGAGTTGACGTCCACGCCCTGGCGGAGCGTATAGAACATGATGGCGAAGCCGGCAATCACCGCCGCCGCCGCCGGACTGGGCAGGCCGCTGAAGTACAAGTGCTCGTCGTCGTCGCTGGTCTCCACGTTGAACCGCGCCAGCCGCAGCGCCGCGCAAGCGGCGAACGCCGCGGCAATGATCCACACCGTCTGATTGTGGACCAGCGTGAACTGCGGGCACATTTTCACCAACAGGAAGCCCGGCGCCACGCCGAAGCTGACCACGTCGCAGAGGCTGTCCAGTTGCGCCCCGAAGTCGCTGGTGGTGCGGGCGAGCCGGGCCACGTAGCCGTCCAGACCGTCGAAAATCATCGCCACGAAAATCAAACACCCGCTAAGCATGACGTTGTTGGTGTCGAAGACATCGACAATGTTGACCATCGCCACCGGCTTCTCGACCCGCGCCGCCACCACGATGGCGAAGAACCCGCAAATCAGGTTCCCCAGCGTCAGCAGCGTGGGAAAGACGGAAATCGTGCGGATGGGACGCATGGGGGATGATGAATGTTGAATGATGAATTACGTTTTGTACCGCGCCACGATGGTCGCTCCGGCGGTGATCTTCCGGCCGATTTCGACCTCGATTCTTAAGTCCTCGGTGTCGGGGAGGATCAATTCCGTGCGGCTGCCGAGTTTGATCATGCCGAACTTCTCTCCCCGCTCGAGCACTTGCCCGGGCCGCAGGTCGCAGACGATCCGCCGGGCGATGGCCCCGGAAATCTGCCGGACAGCGAGCCTACGGTGCGGCGGCCGCTCCTCCTCCAGGCCGATCCAGGTGTTCTCGTTGTCAATCGCGCTATCGGGCTTCAAGGCACTGAAGAACTGGCCGGGGACGTACCGCAGGGCAATCACTCGCGACGCCGAGGGCGCCCGGTTCAAGTGTACGTTGAAGATCGACAGAAAGATGCCGATCCGCACGGCCGGGCCGCCAATGAACTTGTCGTGCGGCAGCCGCGTAATCTCCACCACGCGGCCGTCGGCCGGCGAGACCAACAGGTCAGACTCGTCGGGGATCCGCCGCGGCGGATCGCGGAAGAAATAGACCAGCAGGCACAACATCGCACCCGGCACAAATGCCGCGTACCAGCAGTGCGTCATGGTCTGCTCAATGGTCAGGGCCAGAAGCGGCCAGCCCATCAGTTGCATCTCGGCCAGGCCCCAGCGAGCGAAACCCAGCCGGCCGCGCCAGCGGAACGGATCGTCGGCCTCGTCCCAGTGGCAAGAGCAGCGGTTGCGGCAGAACTTCAGGTCGCGGGGGTCGAGGATTTCGTGGGCGCCCCGGCCGCGTCGCCCCGCCGCAGGGCGGCCATACGGCGGACGTAGCCGGGGCGGAAATGCACGAGCCACCACCGCCGCCAGCAACCCCAGGCCAGCTCGATCCGATAGCAGACCCCACCCCCCGGCTGCGCGGAGACGAAGTTCTCCGGCAGCGGCTGCGGTTCGGCTCGGGCGGGGGCGGTTTCGGTCGTGGGCATGGATCAGACGCCTTCTACTAGCCCCCATGCTACCGCGTTTTCCACGGGCTGGAAAGGTAAGGGGGCAGCCCCGCCAACTCTGAGGCGATGCGCCGGCGAAGACATAACGAAAGCGGCGCGATCGGCCCCCGCTAGTCAATCACCAGCCGTTCGGTCACAATGGACCGGGTTTAGCGGCCGACGGCACGTCGGCCCATGTCTTGCCATAAGCCGCCGTGCCGGCGGCTGCTGAACGATACCTATTTCTATGAGAGGATAAGCTGCAATGAGTTCCACCATTATCGACATCCGCGCCCGGCAAATCCTGGACAGCCGCGGCAATCCGACCATCGAGGTCGACGTGGACTTGGCCGACGGGTCGTTTGGCCGGGCGGCCGTGCCCAGCGGGGCCAGCACCGGGGTGCATGAGGCCCTCGAGCTTCGGGACGGCGACAAGACGAAATACCTCGGCCGCGGGGTGTTGCAGGCCGTCGACAACGTCAACAGCAAGCTGGCCGACGAGTTGTGCGGCATGGACGCCCTCGACCAAGCCGCTCTGGACCACCGCATGATCGAGTTGGACGGGACCGAGAACAAGAAGAGCCTGGGGGCGAACGCGATCCTGGGCGTGTCGCTGGCCACGGCCCGGGCGGCGGCCGATTTCTGCGGGCTGCCGCTGTTCCGCTATCTGGGCGGGGTGGGCGCGCGGATCCTGCCCGCCCCCATGATGAACATCATCAACGGCGGCTCGCACGCCGACAACGCCGTGGACGTGCAGGAGTTCCTGGTCGTGCCGCTCGGGTTCGAGCGTTTCAGCGACGCCATCCGCTGCGGCTGCGAGGTGTTTCACAACCTGAAGAGCGTGCTGAAATCGAAGAAGCTCTCGACCAACGTCGGCGACGAAGGGGGCTTTGCCCCGGACCTGAAGAGCAACGCCGCCGCCCTGGACGTGATCGTCGAGGCGGTGGGCAAGGCCGGCTATGAGCTGGGCCGGGAGGTGTTCATCGCCCTGGACCCGGCCGCCTCCGAATTCTATAACGCCGACAAGAAGCGATACTCGGTCGACGGCAAGCCGATCGACTCCGCCGCCCTGATCGAAATGTACGCCAAGTGGGTCGAAAAGTACCCCATCTGCTCGATCGAGGACGGCTGCGCCGAGGACGACTGGGACGGCTGGAAGTTGATCACCGAGCGCCTGGGCGATAAGATTCAACTGGTGGGCGACGACGTGTTTGTCACCAACACCAAGCGGCTCCAGCGGGGCATCGACGAGGGGGTGGCCAACAGCATCTTGATCAAGCTCAACCAGATCGGCACCCTGACCGAGACGATCGAGGCCGTCGATCTGGCCCGCCGCAACGGTTACACCAACGTCATTAGCCACCGCAGCGGCGAAACCGAGGACTCGACCATCGCCGACCTGGCCGTGGCGCTGGGCACCGGGCAGATCAAGACCGGCTCGGCCTCGCGGACCGACCGCATGGCCAAGTACAACCAACTGCTGCGGATCGAAGAGGTCCTCGGCGAGGCGGCGCTGTACGGGGGGCCGCTGTTCAGAAGGAAATGATGAAGTATGAATGATGAATGATGAATTGATTGGCCGGGAACACAGTGCTGGCGTTCATCATTCATCATTCAGCATTCATCATTTGTTTCGCGTTGGGCCCAGCAATGACAGTCTTCCTCGAAAGTCCCTGGCCGTGGCTGCTCCTGGGCATCGGCGTGGAGACCGCGCTGGCGGTCGCGTTGGTGCAGACGCGGCGGGGCGCCTTGCTCTGGGCGATGCTGGGCGTGGCGGCGCTGGTCGGGGCGGGCCTGGTGGTCGAGCGGCTGGTGGTCACGGACCGGAAGGCCGTGACACAGACCCTGGACGCCGCCGTGTCCGCCGTCGAGCACAACGACATCAACCGCCTGCTGGCGTGTATCTCTCCCTCGGCGGAAGGCATCCGCGGCCAGGCCAGCGCGCTGTTGGGCCGGGTGGAAGTCCACTCGGTCTGGATCCGCGGCTTGGAGGTCAAGGTGAACCGCTTGACGAGTCCCTGGACCGCCCAGGCCCGTTTTACGGCCACCGGCAACGGGCGGGACCGCAAGAATGAGTTCCCCTATGGCACCTACTCGCACCCGGTGACGGTGAAGTTCCGGCGGGAGGGGGACCGCTGGCTGGTGACCGGCTACGAGGTTGAGGGCTTTGATCCGCGCCGCCCATGAAGAACCTGCGGACCGCCGTCGTTCTGCTCGGCTTGGCCGTCTATCTGGCGGCGTTCTACATCACGTTGCTGCCGGACGTGCGCGACGCCGAGGGCGAACCGCTGCGGCGCGTCGGCTTGCTGCGGCAGATCACGCTGCTGCCCGACGATTATCTGCTGTCGAACTGGTTCGGCTCGCCCCCGCAGTTCGCGTTGGCCGACCGCCTGCCGGTGCTGCTCGTGGCCGGCGCGATCCTGGCATGGGCCGCGGCCCTCGGCTGGCTGCTGCTGGCCGTTTGTAGAGCAGGCATCCTGCCTGCCCCGAACAGTGCAGCAGGCGGGAGGCCTGCACCACAGGGAGCAGGCAAGATGCCTGCTCTACAACAACTAACCCGCCTGGAAACCCTCGTCTTCGCCACGGCCGCGGGATTGGCCACGCTGAGCACCTGGGTGCTGCTGGCGGGGCTCTTGGGCCTGTTGGACCGCACCTGGACGTTCGCCGTGCCGGCGGCACTGACGCTGCTGGCGGCGGGCTGGGTCTGGCATCGCCGCGGAATCGCCAATAGCCGGGGGCTAACAGCCCCCGGAGCAACGGCCGCATCCGACGACGTTCTTCCACTCCGCTGGCTCTGGCTCGCCTTGCCGTTTGTCCTGGCGATCCTGCTGGCTGCCATGTTGCCCCCCTTCGATTTCGACGTGTGCGAGTACCATCTCCAAGCGCCGAAAGAGTTCTACCAACAGGGACGGATCACCTTCCTGCCGCACAACGTGTATGCCAACATGACGATGGGCACGGAGATGCTCAACCTGCTGGCGATGACCGTCGCCGGCGACTGGTGGTGGGGGGCCTTGGCGGGCAAGACCGTGTTGGCCGCCTTCACGCCGCTCTGCGCCCTGGCGCTGTTCTGTGCCGGCCGGCGCTTCTACGGCCACAGCGCCGGCGTGGCCGCCGCGCTCCTGTACGTCTCGATCCCCTGGGTCGCCAGCACTTCGATTAGCCTGTCGGCCAGCAACGTTTCATCATCGGGACTGGTCGAGGGGGCGTTGGCGTGCTACCTGTTCCTGGCCGTGTACGCGGTGGTGCTGTACTGCCTGGGAGGTGTGCCACTGCTTCGTCAGAAGCAGTGTGAGCCTGGAACCCGTGGCTGCACTGCTTCTGACGAAGCAGTGGCACACCTCCCCAGCACCAATTCCGCGCACCCTACGGGTCTGCTGCTCTTGGCCGGTTATCTGGCCGGCGCGGCGGTGGCCGCCAAGTATCCCGCCGCGCTGCTGGTGCTGCTGCCGCTGGCCGGCTGGGTGTTCGTTGGGCGGCTGTTGAGGGTTCAGGGTTCAGGGTTCAGGGTTCAGCAGCGGAAGCGCGCCTCTGCTGAAGTCCTGAACCCTGAACCCCGAACTCTGAACCCTGTTCTGGCCGGCGTGCCGGCGGCCGCGAAACGGGTGGCGGCGTTCCTCCTGGCCGCGGCCTTGGGCTGCGGGCTGTGGTTCGGCAAGAACTGGTGCTCTACCGGCAATCCGACCTATCCGTTGCTGTACAGTGTATTTGACGGCAAGACGTGGAACGCGGAAAAAGACGCGCGATGGAACCGGGTCCACCGCCCACACGACTTCTCCGCCGCCACGCTGGGCAACGGCCTGGGCCGCGTGGCGCTGACCAGCCCTTGGCTCAGCCCGCTCGTGATCCCGCTGGCTGCGTTGGCGCTGATGGGATTGAGAAGAAGAGATTCCAGGCCGCTTGCGGTTTCGCAACGCCTTGCCTGGCAATTGCTCGCCTACACCGCGTTTGTGATCGCCGTGTGGTGGTTGTTCACGCATCGGATCGACCGTTTTTGGATACCCGTGTTGCCGGTGCTGGCGCTGCTGGGGGCGCGGGGCATGTTGGAGCGGCGAGCGCTGGTGGCGGTTGTGTCTGCGCGGGCTGTTGTTGGCCTGCCTGGCCGCCAACTTCCTGGTGGCTGCGGCGGGGCCCGGCAATGCCTGGTTCGTCCCGCTGGAGAAACTCCGCAACGACTGGAGCGATCCCTGGCACCGGTGGTTCAACGACCATGCCGGCGATAGCGGCGTGTTGACGGTCGGCGACGCGGAGGTCTTCGACCTCCGTGGGCCGGTGCTCTACAACACCTGTTTCGACGATTGCATCTTCGAGCAGTTGGTCAAGGGCAAGACGCCCGGCGAGATTCAGGCCGAGCTGCGGGCGCGGCACATCGCCTACGTCTACGTCAACTGGAGCGAGATCGACCGCTACAACAGCCCCGGCAACTACGGCTTTACCGCTTTCGTCCAGCCGGCGGTCTTCGCCCGGCTGGTCCGGGAGGGCGTGCTGCGGCCGCTGCCGCCCATGAAGGACCATCGGGGCCGGGCCTATCGGGTGCTCTAGCAAATTGCCGCCCCGTGAGGTAAAATATGCGGCTGGATGGATTACGGAGTCTACTGAGGCACAAGACATGGCTCGTAAAGTATTGAACCGCAAAGAGTTGCGTGAAGAGCACGACGCGGCGGAGGAGGCGGGAATTGCGCCGAAAGCCGCCGTGAAGAAGCCCCCCGCCAAACGCAAGAGCCGCAGCAAAGTGGTCAAGGAGGTGCGGCTCAAGGCCTTTTGGGGCGTCTTCAATCAGTCCTTACGGCGGATCGCCCTGTTCGAGTACAGCCAGCGGGCAGACGCCGACCGGAAAGCCGCCGAACTGAACGAGTCGCAGAAAAACCCGCACTTCGTACAACTCGTTAAGGAAGTCATCGAAGAATAGCCCATCAACGGAGGCCGGAACATGGACGACGACAAGATGCGCCGCCATACCATCGTTGCCATTATGTCCTTCTGCGTGGTGATTATCCTTTACATGCTCGCGGCCATGCTGCTCCGCACCGGACATCTCGCCCACTTCGTCGATTTCGTGGTGGCGATCGTGCTGGGGACGCTGGCCGGCGCGGCCGGTTTCGCCGTGGTGAACATCTTGGACATTTGAGCAGCGGGCTTCGTCATTCCCCCTTCAGCTCTCCGTCCACCCACGCCAGATAGTCCGCCCCGCCGGCCACGACCGGCAGGGCGAGGATTTCGGGGACCTGGTAGGGGTGGAGCTTGCGGATCGCCTGCTCGACCTCTGGGTAGCGGTCGCGGCGGGTCTTGATCCAGCACTGCCATTCCTGGGCAGTTTCAATCTTGCCCTGCCAGCGGTAGGTGCTGGTGACCGGGCCCGAAACCTGCACGCAGGCGGCCAGCCTCGATTCGACCAGCGTCCGGGCGATCCGCTCGGCGTCTTCGCGGTGCTCGACGGTGGTGACGACTTGGATGTAGTCGGCCATCTGCGGTAGTGTACCACAGCCGCCGTGGGGCGTGAACGTGGGCGGCCGTCGGCGTATAATACCGGCATGTGCGGTCGATTCACGCTGCGGACCTCGGCCAGCGAGATTGCCCAGCAGTTTGGGGTGTTGGAGGTTGCGCCGTTTTCGGCCCGGTTCAACATTGCCCCGACGCAGGCGGTGGCGGTGGTCCGCGCCCTCACCCCTGGCCCCTCTCCCGCAATGGGAGAGGGGAGCCGCGAGTTGGTCTGGCTGCGATGGGGACTGGTGCCAAGCTGGGCGAAAGACCCGGCGATCGGCAGCCGGTTGATCAACGCGCGGGCGGAGACGGCGGCCGGCAAACCGGCCTTCCGTGCGGCCATGCGCCGGCGGCGGTGCCTGCTGGCGGCCGACGGATTCTACGAGTGGCAGCGGGCAGGCCGGGCCAAGCAGCCCTACTTCATCCGGCTGCACGAGGACCGGCCGATGGCCTTCGCTGGCCTGTGGGAGGTCTGGGAAGGGACCGGCCACTCCTCACTGGAAACCTGCACCCTGCTGACCACCGCCGCCAACGATCTGCTGCGGCCGATCCACGACCGGATGCCGGTGATCCTCGCGCCGGAGAACTACCCGGCATGGCTTGACCCGGCGGTCGAGGATCCGCGGCGGCTCGAGCCGCTGCTGGTTCCCTATCCGGGCGAGGAGATGGAGGCGTACAGGGTCAGCAGTCTGGTGAACGATCCCACCCACGACTCGCCGCGTTGCATCGAGCCGGCCGAAGCGGCGTTGTTCCAATAGCCCCGCGTGTTGCCAAAAGTCAACGGCGCATCTTGGGGCCGGGCCGTGGCCGCAGTTTGCTCCGGGGGCAAAACTGACGTAGGCTTTTGGGTGGTGGCCCCCGTTCCGCGAGCCTGTGCCGTGTCCATGTTTGTCGAGATGCCGAGCCCGCCGGCCGACGTCAGCGCGGCCCGAAATGCGCTGCGGGAAATCTGCGCGTGCCGCGCCGAGTTGCAGACGTTTCTGGCGGACGAGTTTGACCGGTGGGAGCGGTTGGCCGACGGGCTGTTGACCGGCGAGATTGCCCACGAGCGGGCCCAAGAACAGGCCCAGCGGGAGGCGCTCGACGGGCAGATCGAGCGGTTGGCCGCCGTGGCGGCCGAGTTGGCCCGGTCGCTGGCCGAGCAGAAGCAGGCGGCGCCCAGGCGGAAATAAAGCGGCCACGGCGGCCGCGTAGTGTGGCACGCCCCTGAGCGCAGCGAAGGGCGTGGTAGACGGCCGGACCACGCCCTTCGCTGCGCTCAGGGACGTGCCACCCGCCGGTCGCGGTTTTTTGCCAGGAGTTCTCAACCCGTGCAAGAAGTGGAACAAGCGGTCTTCGCCTCCAGCCGGAGCGACGGCGCGGCCGGTTATCAGGTCGTGGCGGCCAGTCCCGGCCTCTGCGAGGCGGACGCCCGTGAGTTGGCCGTGTGGGGGCCGTCGCACGACAGCCTGCTGGAGCCCGGCCCCGAGGGCGAGAGCTTGAATTTCCATCCGCTCCCCAGCGGGGCATACTGCGTCTCACGAACCGTGGTGGTGGATTGGGAGTGCCACGACGGCCGTCAGCGGGTCGAGACGCATTGTCTGATCGTGCCGCGGGCAGTGCTGACGCGGTTCGGCAACAACCCCTTCGCACTGGTCCACGCGGTTTCGTGGCACGCCCTGAGGGACGAAGGGCGTAGTGGGACGGCCGAACCACGCCCTTCGCTGCCCTCAGGGACGTGCCACCCCCCGCGGCGGCTGGAACCGGTGGCGATCCCCGGCGCTGCGGCGGCGGTCGATCAGGCGCGTGCTGGCGTTCTTGGCGGCCGACCCGGGGCCGGAAGACGTGGCGGCGCTGGTGCAGGCGGCCCGCGGGTCCGTCTGCCTGGCCGTGGCCGCCGGGCACCGCTCGGCGCCTTTGATGGCCGGGCTGTTGAATTGCCTGCCGCCGGAGTGCCGGCTGGAGTTCTCGTTCTCGACGGGTCTGAAGTTTTCGCCGCGGCGGCCGTTCCGCGTGGTGGCGCTGTCGGGCGACCCGGCCCAACGGTGCTGGGTCGCCCAATACCCCAACGTCGCGGTGCTGGACGTGCGGGGCGGGGCCAGCCCGCCGGCGATGCCGCTGGACGGCTGGGCACAACTGATCCAGCGGTCGCTGGGGACGGGGCAGATTCCGCGGTTGGCCGCGGAGCTTTCGAAGCGGCGGTTCCATTTGACCATCGACGACCTGCCCGCCCTGGGCTTGCAATTGCTCGAAGCCTTGGACGGCTCGGAGCTGCGGGCCTGTTCCACTCACGCCGCCCACCGGCGGTTCGCCGGCAAGTGTACTCCTTACGCTCCGCGTGAGGCCAATTTCCCTCTCGCGGAGCGAGAGGAGTACGTTGCCAACCTGCCCCACAACGCGGCAGACCGCTCGACCGGGCTCGGTCTCGACTCGCCGGAAATCCTGGACCGGCTGGAGCGCCTCGACGATCTGGTCTACGACGCCATCACCGGGCAGCCGGGGGCGATGGAGCAGTTTCGGGCGGCGTGGCCGGCACTGGCCAACGAGTTGGGCGAAACGCCGCTGGCCGAGTCGCGGGAGCAGTATCTCCGCTACGCCCTGTCGGTCTGGGAGCAGTGTGCCAAGGCCGACGAACTCCGCCATCCCGATCAAGCGATCCAGGCGTTGGACGTCCTCTGCCTGCTGTTCGACGAGGCGACGTAGCGGCATCCGAAGCGACGCTCCAGCATTGCCCTGCCACTTCTTCCAGGGTTAGTCTTTCAGGAAGGCTATTGACAAACCTGCTAATGGGTAGTAGGATATGATGAAGAGGGAACGCCGGGCATGACGAAGAAGGACTATCCACAAGACGCATTTCGCCCCGAAGACTTGCTCGATTTCATCGAACTGCCGGTGTTCACCAAACGATGGAAGGCACTCGGGTTGAATGACGACGAGGATCTGTTGGGCCTGCAGCTACTCATCATGGCTGCGCCGAAGCAGGCAAGAACGAAGTGGATGAAATCGCCGATGCGGTTAAGCGACATCTCAACGTGCTGATCCGGGAGGTCAAGCGGGAATTCGAGCGCAGGTACTCAGGCAAGTGAGGCGGGGACGGTAGAGAATCCGGGAGACAAACATGGCTCGTAGAAAGAAGATGAATCGCGTGGAGCGGGACTTGGTTGAAGGATTGGAGGAATTCCTCGCCGACCTGAAGTCTGACGCCCCAATCGAAAAGAAGTATACCTGTCGGCGAGTGGTCTTGGATTTGGAGCCCCATGCCTACACCGCCGAGCAAGTGAAGACGATCAGACGGCTCTTGAACGCCAGCCAAGAACTCTTTGCCCAGTTTCTCGGCGTGTCGGTGAAGGCGGTGCGGAAATGGGAAGGCGGGAGCACACCCAGCGACATGGCGTCGCGCTTCATGGATGAGATTCGACGCAATCCGGCCTATTGGAAACAGCGGCTGAAGGACTCTCTGCGGGTCCGCACCGCGTCATAACGGAGCCGACGGACTCTTGACGGACGGCCACCGGCCCCCTACGATGGCGGCATGGATCGCATTGCCCCATCGACGTTGTTAAGCCCCGAACTGCTCGCCCGGCTCGAAAAAATGGAGCTAGTTAGCCGGAAGGTCTTCCGTGGGCGGATGAAGGGGGAGCGGCGGAGCCCGCGGAAAGGCCAGAGCGTCGAGTTCGCCGACTTCCGCAACTACGTGCCCGGCGACGACCTGCGGTTTGTGGATTGGAACACCTACGCCCGGCTGGAGCGGCTCTTCCTCAAGATGTTCCTGGAGGAGGAGGACCTGCACTTCTACGCCCTGATCGACGCCAGCGGGTCGATGGATTTCGGCACGCCGACGAAGCTGCGGTTCGCCGTGCAGTTGGCCGCCGCGCTGGGGTTCATCGGGCTGGTGCGCGGCGACCGGGTGAAGATCGAGACCGTCGGGCAGCCGGCGCGGCAGTCGGCCCCGGCCTTCCGCGGCCGCCGCAGCCTGTGGCGAATGCTCGATCACCTCGAAGGCGTCCAGGCCGCTGAGGCTGTCCCCTTGGCCGAGGGAGTGAAGAGCTTCTGCCTCCGCAATTCGGGCAAGGGGATCGTGGTGCTCTTGAGCGACCTGATGGACAAGGCGGGCTACGAGTCGGCCTTGCGATATCTGGCCGCCCGCGAGATGGACGTGTATGTGATCCACGTGTTGGCCCCCGAGGAGTTCGAGCCGGACGTGCAGGGCGACTTGCGGCTGGTGGATTGCGAGGACGCCGACGAGGCGGAGATTACGGTGACCGGTCCGCTCTTGAAGCGGTACAAGGAGACGTTGGCGGCGTTTGTGGCCTCGGCCCGCGACTTCTGCTCCCGCCGCGGCATGACCTATCTCCTGGCCCGCAGCGAGACGCCGGTGGAGCAGTTGCTTACAGGGTACTTGGCAACCAGGGGATTGGTAAGATAATGGAACGCGGACGGACGAGCGGCAGGGGGCCGCCGCTTCACGGCCGCTTACATCGCCATAAACGGCCCTGTCCGCATGCTGCCACAATTGGTTGGCATGGGCGGCGCGGTTCGCTCGCGTGCGGGGAACAGGTGAATACCCCCCGCTGGTGAGCACTGGAGGAACAAATGAGCGTTCGACAGCAAATCATCGCGGATCGAGTTGATCAAACTGCCAAAGTGCTCAACATTGCTGATCCTGGTGCCGCATTCCTGCGATTGTCCCATTCTATCGTCACCGGTAGAAGTATTCACGCATTTGACGAATCTGATCTCGTTGATGGCGGTCAAGATAAACAGATCGACATCATAACCATAGACGAAAACGATGAAGAGGCCACGGTCTACATTATCCAAGCAAAGAATACGGACTCATTTTCGTCAAACGCCCTGATCCAAATGCACAACGGCCTAGATTGGATCTTCAACAAGCGCCAAGCGGACCTGAAACAGTTAAGCAATACGAAGTTTCGAGACAAGGTGCTTAGCTACCGCTCCGTGCAAACGAATCTTGGGCCCTCGAATATTCGGGTTATCGTCGTATTCGCGACCAATGGTCACACACGCGATCTCTCCGGAGAATTTCGCCAAGAAGCCAAGGCTATTCGTCGAGAATATGCTGATATTTACGAGACGTTTGAACTGTCGATTTGGGGCTGCGATGAGTTGGTCGAGCAGATCAACATTACAGAAAAACGGAACAAGAAGATCGACGCAGACGTTACAATCCTATATGACGCCAATAATCCTTCCGTCATAAAATACCGGTCACATGGGCTGAGCGGTATCGTGTGCAGCACTACCGGTGGAGAGATCGCACGTATTATCGAAATGGACCCGTCTGGATTCGTTTTCGATTCAAATGTTCGGAAGTTCTTGGGATCGAGGGGAGCAGTCAACGCAGACATACACGATACTTGCACGAGCGAGAAGGATAGCCATTTGTTTTGGTTCCTGAACAACGGATTGACGATTGCTTGCGATCATTTCGACCTCAATCCGAACCCAGATAACGCATGCATCAAAATCAAGAACATGCAGATTGTCAACGGTTGCCAAACCGCAACCAGCCTTGCGCAGGCGGCTCGCGACAAGAAGCTCATGAAGAACGTTTCGGTGTTGCTTCGGATATACGAGACATCGGAAAACACGCTCGTGGACAAGATTGTACTCACAACGAACAACCAAAACAAAATCACCAGTCGCGACCTTCGCTCAAATGACAGCGTTCAGGTGGACATGCAGCGGCGTTTTGAACGGTACGGGTTGCACTACGAACGCAAACCGAGGCAATACGACAACGAGGCGGATGTCGATGTGTCACGAATCGCCCCAAATGAGTTGGTTGCACAGAGCTATCTCGCCATCGTAATGAAGAAGCCTTCTGACGCACGGCGGCGCAAATACAAGGTGTGGGGTGAACTGTACGAAAGGATATTTGCGGCGAATGCTGTTGAGCCATATATCGTTTCCTATCTTCTTTACCGGCTAGCGACAAGCTGGCTCCGCGCTTTGGGCAACACGGCTAGCTCCCATGACATGACGCGGCGGCTGGCAAAGAACGGGGCGTTTCATATTGCACGGATTGCGGCGTTCTTGTGGAGGGGGAACGATGAATGGCGGCGTGCAAGCAAGCAGTCCATCAAAGGGCAGATTGGCACCCTGGAAAGTGCCCCCGAAACACTCGCCCCGTTCTTCAAATCAGGCCTGGCACTCTTCCGGAAGATCATCACGGGGAATGAGCAGTACGCCTCTGATACTGACAGAGCGATGAAGTCCTATATTCTTGACGCCGACATTGACTCGCGACTTCACAAACCCAAGAGAAAACGGACGAGAAAGGGCGCGCAAAGTAGATCGCGGATGACCCCCCGGGGGCGAGGACGACGGGGATCGTTTCTCACAACCAACCACCGTGCACGGCACCAATTTATGCCCCCATTCTGCCCGGATCGGGAGGACGAAATATGACCGACGAAATCGTTGAAGAAGTCCATGCGGCCGGCAGGAAAATCTGGGAAGAGTGCGGGTGCGATTTTCAGAAGCTCATCGAGCGGCTGATGCGAGTCCAGGAGCAACATCCGGAACGGCTCGTCGGCGAAGTCCCAAAGACCGATCCGGAACCGCTGCCAACATAAATGCCTGACTTCTCCAACATGCTCTCCTGGTGGCAATGGTCGCTACTGACGGCGGTGCCGGCGGCGATCGTGCTGCTGTACTTCTTGAAGCTCAAGCGGCGGCCGATCGAGGTGCCCAGCACCTACCTCTGGCGAAAATCGGTCGAGGACCTGCACGTCAACGCCATCTGGCAGCGGCTGCGGCGGAACCTGCTCTTGCTGCTGCAACTGCTGATCATTCTCCTGGCCGCATTCGCGCTTTTGCGGCCGAGTTGGCAAGGGATCAAGGCCCTGGACAACCGGCTGATTTTCCTGGTGGACAACTCGGCCAGCATGCAGGCGACCGACGTGGCCCCCTCGCGGCTGGAGGAGGCCAAGCGGCGGGTGGGCGAACTCGTCGACCAGATGCGATCCGGCGACGTGGCCATGCTCATCAGTTTCGCCGACACGGCCCGCGTCGAGCAAGGTTTCACCTACGACCGCGGGCAGTTGCACCGGGCATTGGAGGCAATCCGGCCCACCAACCGCGGCACGTCGCTCCTGGAGGCGCTCAAGCTGGCGGCCGGCCTGGCCAACCCCGGCCGAAGCGCCGAAAAGATGAGCGACGTGCAGGTGGCCGAAGCCCTGCCCGCCACGATGTATATCTTCAGCGACGGGCGGTTCGGCCCGGTGGCCGGTTTCGCCCTGGGCAACCTCGACCCGAAGTTCATCCCCATCGGCTCGCCGGAGGCCCGCAACGTGGGCATCACCGCCTTCAACGTCCGGCGGAACGAGACCCATCCCGAGCGGCTGGAGGCGTTCGCCCGGCTGGAGAACTTCGGCCGCCAGCCGGCCGACGTGTCGCTGGAGTTGTTTCTCGACGGCCGACTGGTGGATGCCGCTCACGTGGAGGTCTCGCCCGAAGCGAACCGCGGGGTGGCCTTCGATCTGG
This sequence comes from uncultured Planctomycetaceae bacterium, assembly GCA_963754135.1. Taxonomy (GTDB): domain Bacteria; phylum Planctomycetota; class Planctomycetia; order Pirellulales; family Thermoguttaceae; genus JAJFUI01. Next base: position 12,438 of record CAVWEY010000004.1, on the reverse strand, counting down.
GGGCGGTCGAAAGCGGCGTGCTGCGGTTGAAGGCCGCGACCGGCGACCACCTCGCCCTGGATGACGTGGCCTACGCCGTGATCAGCCCGCCGCGGCGGGGCCGGGTGCTCTTGGTGACGCCGGGGGATGACCCGCTCCGGCTGGCCCTGCAAACCAAGGCGGCGGCGGAAATGGCCGACGTGCGGGTCGAGTCGCCCGGCTTCCTCAAGACCAAGGCTTACGCCGACCAGGCGGCGGCCGGGGCCTGGCAACTGGCCATCTACGACCGCTGCCGGCCGGACCGGATGCCCCAGAGCAACACGTTCTGGATCGGCAGCCTGCCGCCGGAAGGCGGCTGGTCGGCGGGCAAGCCGGTCGCCTCGCCGCAAATCATCGACGTGGTGACCTCTCATCCGCTGCTGCAATGGATCGACATGGGCGACGTGCTGGTGGCCGAGGGGACGCCGCTCCGGCCGCCGCGTGGCGGGAGCGTGCTGGTAGACAGCGACGCCGGGCCGCTCTTGGCCCTGGCCCCCCGCGACGCCTTCGAGGACGCTGTGCTGGGATTCGTGATTCTCGGCGAGGCGGCCGAGGGGGGCGGCCCGGCGAAGCGCTATATCGGCACGAATTGGTTTATCCGGCCGAGTTTCCCGGTGTTTGTGCTGAATCTGCTGGAGTATCTGGGCGGGGGCCAGGACGTGTTGGAAACCGTCGGCCCGCAGCCGGGGACGCCCGTGGTGCTGGAGTTGGCCGCCGTGGGACAGGCTTCCAGCCTGTCTCCCGGCGAGGCAGCCTCCACCGCGGGACAGGCTGGAAGCCTGTCCTACCCGGTGCAAATCCGCACGCCCGGCGGCCAGACGGTCGAGGCGGCGGCCAGGGCGGGGAAGGTGGCCTTCGCGGACACCGGCGAACTGGGGGTCTACGAAGTCCAGGCCGGCGGTAAGACCGTGCGCCGGTTCGCCGTCAACCTGTTCGACCCGGCCGAGAGTGCGATCCGGCCGGACTTGGCCCCGACGATCAAGATTGGCGACGTAAAGATTGCCGGCGAAAGCGGTTGGGAGCCGGCGAGGCGGGAGATTTGGAAGTCCCTCGTGCTCAGCGGTCTGGCGGTATTGCTCTTGGAATGGTATATCTATATCCGACGGATATACTAATCATGGTGTCCAAGGCCGATCGACGCCGCACCCGCCGACCTCGAAAGCACCTCCCCGGCTCGAAGGAGAAGGGGACGCCGGTGCTGAACCGGCTCTTGGAGCACCGGCTGATCGGCCGGGTGAGCTTCGAGGAGTACAAGGAGAAGGTGCGGGACGTGTACGACGGGCCGCAGGGGGCCATTCTGGCCACTTGCAGCATGCTCTCGCTGCACACCCCGCTGGGGGCGCGGCTGTTCCGGGAGCGGAAGTTCGATCTCCGCGGCGCCCGCCGCATCCTGGACGTGGGGAGCGGGGCGGGGCAAATTGCCAAACATCTCATCAAGTATTCCGACCCGCAGGCCGAAATTACCTGTTTTGACCTCTCGCACGAGATGCTCCGCCGGGCGAGAAACCGGCTCCGCTCGGCCCGGCCCCGCTTCGTGGTGGCGGACCTGACGCGGTTGCCCTTCGCCGACGGGGCGTTCGACTGTGCGACCTGCGGGTACGTGCTGGAGCACCTGCCCGACGCCCGGCTGGGACTGGCCGAACTGAGCCGGGTGCTGGAGCCTGGCGGCCGGATGTTGCTCTTGACCACCGAGGACACGTTTTCGGGCGCTGGACGAGCCGGATGTGGTGCTGCCGGACCTACAATCGCCGGGAATTGGCCCGGATTTGCGAGGCCGTGGGCCTCTGCTGGGGCCGCGAGTTGTGGTTCACGCCGATGCACAAGGTGCTCCGTGCCGGCGGCATTCTGCGTGGAATTGGTTAAGGAGTAGGCGACTTCTTTGCTTGCTCAGGCGAATTCCTCTTGACATTTTTTTCACAAACTGTATGAATTGTTCTCGTAAGGCGGATTGTGCTGCCGAAAGGAATTAGGATTGAGTCCGCCACGGCCCCGAGGATTTCTTTATAATGAGCGGCATTGACGCTGACGCGTGTTCGTACTGCGGACTGGACGATGAAGAGCCTCCGAGTACGACGGTCCAACTTCTAACCCCTCGCGTTCCATCGCGATTCTCCCGGCCAAGGCGGCCGCGTGCCATTGCGGAAAGGGACATTTTCGCCCCTGGTGCGCCCCCAGGGCGGACTCCTCGCAGCACCTTCCAAACCAGGGCCTTCCGCAAGGCTTTCTATCCCGGAGTAGCCGACCGGGACTGGAACGACTGGCATTGGCAGGCCCGGAACCGGCTGCGGACCCTGGCCCAACTGGAGCAGGTGCTGGTACTTTCGGATGAGGAGCGGACGGCCCTGTCGGAGGGCGGCTCGATGCTCCCGGTGAGCGTCACCCCCTACTACATGAGCCTGATCTCCCGCGACGACCGGCGCCAGCCGCTGCGGCGGACCGTAATCCCCACCACCGCCGAGTTCGCCCGCGGCCTGGGCGAGGCGGACGACCCGCTGGGCGAGGAGGGCGACAGCCCGGTGCCGGGCCTGGTCCACCGCTACCCGGACCGGGTCCTGCTGCTGGTGACCGACTTCTGTTCGAGCTACTGCCGCTATTGCACGCGGTCGCGGATGGTGGGTCACGGCTCGGTGGCCCCCAGCGAGTCGCGGCTCGAGGAGGCGTTCGAGTATGTCCGCCGCACCCCGACGATCCGCGACGTGTTGATCTCCGGCGGCGATCCGCTGGCGCTGAGCGACCAACGGCTGGACTGGATTCTCGGCCGGTTGCGGCAGATTCCGCACGTCGAAATGCTGCGGATCGGCACGAAGATGCCGGCCGTGCTGCCGCAGCGGATTACCCCCGAGCTGTGCCGGATGCTACGGAAGCACCACCCGCTCTGGATGAGCATCCACTTCCTCCACCCCGACGAATGTACGCCCGAGTCGCTGCTGGCCTGCACCCGGCTGGCCGACGCGGGCATCCCGCTGGGCTCGCAGACGGTCCTTTTGGCGGGCGTGAACGACGACGTTGAGACGATGAAGCGGCTCATGCACCGGTTGCTGGTGATGCGGGTCCGCCCGTACTACCTCTACCAGTGCGACCCGATCAGCGGCTCGGCCCACTTCCGCACGCCGGTGTGCAAGGGCCTGGAGATCATCGAAGGGCTCCGCGGCCACACGACCGGCTACGGGGTGCCCAACTACGTGATCGACGCCCCCGGCGGCGGCGGCAAGATCCCCTTGCAGCCGAACTACGTCGTCGGCCGCGACGGCGGGGACCTGCTGCTGCGGAACTTCCGCGGCGATATGTACCGCTATCCCGATCCGGTATAATGCGGCCGCCGGCAAAATACTCATAAGCCCACGGGTTGCAACTCGTGGGCTTTGGTGTATTCTAAGCGGGGTTTTTTATCGGACCCGAGCGACAACCATGAACATCGGTTTGACTTACGACCTGCGGGCGGACTACCTGGCCGAGGGCTACGGCGAAGAAGAGACGGCCGAGTTTGACCGGCCGGCCACGATCGAGGGCATCGAGGCCGCGCTGACGGAACTGGGCTACCAGACCGAGCGGATCGGCCACGCCCGGCACTTAATCGGCCGGTTGGCCCAGGGGGACCGCTGGGACCTGGTGTTCAACATTGCCGAGGGGCTCCGTGGGCTGGCCCGCGAGGCCCAGGTGCCGGCGATCCTGGACGTCTACGACATCCCCTACACGTTTTCCGACCCGCTGGTGCTCTCGCTGGCCTTGCACAAGGGGCTGACGAAGACGATTGTCCGTCAGGCGGGCGTTCCTACGCCAGACTTCGCCCTGGTCGAGCGGCCGGCCGACATCGACGCCATAGACCTGCCCTTTCCGCTCTTCGCCAAGCCGGTGGCCGAGGGCACCAGCAAAGGCATCTCGGGAGCCTCGAAAATCCTCGACCGCCGGGCGCTCAGGCAGCGATGCGAGAACCTCTTGAGCGAGTTCCGCCAGCCGGTGCTGGTCGAGACGTTCCTCAGCGGCCGGGAGTTCACCGTGGGGATCACCGGCACGGGGTCCGGCGATAAAGCCGCGACCGGCGGTCGCGCGGAAGTGCTGGGCACAATGGAAATCCATCTCCTGCCGGAGGCCGAGGCCGAGGTCTATTCCTACGTGAACAAGGAGCAGTGCGAGGAACTGGTCCGCTACCGGCTGGCCCGGCCGGAGGAAGACCCGCTGGTGGGCCAAGTGGAGGAGATTTCGCTCCGGGCGTGGCGCGCGATGGGGGCCCGCGACGGCGGCCGGGTGGACGTCCGCTGCGACGCCCAAGGAAAGCCGCACTTCCTGGAACTGAACCCCCTGCCGGGCCTCCACCCGCAGCACTCCGACCTGCCGATCCTTTGCGGCTTCCTGGGGATTCCCTACGTGGACCTGATCGACCGGATCGTCCGTTCCGCCCGGCGGAGAATGAAATGTACTCCTCACGCTCCGCGTGAGGAAATGGCGGTGCGTTCCGCGTGAGGAAGGGTTCGTCACGCGGAGCGTGACGAGTACAAATCATGCGTGTCGCCGTTCTGCACAACGCCGTGGCCGCCGACGCCCCGCCGGAGGACCAGGACACCCTGGTCCAGGTCGAGGCCGTCAGTGCCGCCTTGAGCCGCCTGGGGCACCAGCCGCAGCCTGTGCCCTGCACGCTCGATCTGGCCGCGCTGCGGGCGGACTTGACGCGGCTCGGGCCGGACATGGTGTTCAATCTGGTCGAATCGCTGGCCGATGCCGACTCGCTCCTCTACCTCCCCCCGGCGGTGCTGGACGCCTTGGGGCTGCCCTATACCGGCAGCCGCACGGAAGCCCTCTTCCTGACGACGCACAAGTTGTTGGCCAAGCAGCGGATGCGCGAGGCGGGGTTGCCCACGCCGGCGTGGATGGAAAACAATCCTTGTGGCACAGCCGCCCTCGGCTGTGACCGCGGACTTGCACAGCCGAGGGCGGCTGTGCCACAGTGGATCATCAAGGGGATTTGGGACCAAGGCTCCCGCGGCATGGAGGACGATGCGGTCCTGGACGACGTGGGGCCAGCCGAGTTGCGGCGGCGGCTGGAGGGGTGGTGGGTGCAGTCGGGCCGGCCCTGCTTCGCCGAGCAGTTCATCGAAGGGCGGGAGTTCAACCTGGCCGTGTTGGCCGGGCCAGCCGGGCCGCAGTCGCTCCCGCCGGCGGAAATCGACTTCTCGGCCTTCCCGCCCGGCAAACCCCGCATCGTCGGCTACGCGGCCAAATGGCGTGACGACTGCTTCGAGTTTCACCATACGACCCCGCGCTTCGATTTTGCCCCTTCCGACGGGCCGCTCTTGGAACGGCTCCAGGCGCTGGCACTGGAATGCTGGCGGCTGTTCGGATTACGGGGCTGGGCGCGGGTCGATTTTCGGGTCGACGCCGCGGGGCAGCCGTGGATTCTCGAGGTCAACGCCAATCCCTGCCTCTCGCCCGACGCCGGCTTCGCCGCCGCCATCGCCCGCGCTTCAATCTCCTTCGAGGAGGCAATCCGGCGAATCTTGGAGGACTGCCGCCGATGACCGGTCAACCCATCGAGTTCCGTTACGACGTCCGCCCCGACGACCGGCAGTCCGTGCGGCAACTGGTGGAATCGACCGGCGTTTTCTCCGCCGTCGAGGCCGACGTGGCAGTGGAGTTGGTCGACGAGCGGCTGGCTGAGGGGCCCAAGAGCGGCTACGAGTTCGTCTTTGCCGAGGAACACGGTCGCACCGTGGGTTACACGTGCTACGGCCCGATCGCGCTCACGGCGGCCAGCTTCGACCTGTATTGGATTGCCGTGGACAAGGCGCTCCACGGCCGGAAGATCGGGCGGGTGCTGTTGGAGAAGACGGAGGAACTCATCCGGCTCTCCGGCGGCCGGCAGGTGTACATCGAGACCTCGAACCGCCATCATTATGCCGCCACCCGCGGCTTCTACCTCCGCTGCGGCTACCGCCAGGAGGCGCTGCTGAAGGACTTCTACGCCCCCGGCGACGACAAAGTGATCTACGTGAAGGAGCTTCGGGAAGAATGACGAAGCTCGAAATTCGTCATTCGCGCTTCGCCATTTCCCGCCGTTTCTTCCACGGCGCCATGCCCACAACGATCAAGCCGGCGCCGATCAGTGCCAAGAGGACGAGGAATCCCTGCGCGATGCCGTACACCGCCATCTTGTCGGCATACTTCTGGTCGACGCGGCGATCCAACCCCTCTTTCGCCTTCTCCCAATAGTCCCACGTGGCCGACGGGGACAAACTGTAGACGTGCTGCCGGACCATTTCGGGGTCAAAGACGTCAAACCGGGAGACCGGCGGATTCAAGTAGAGCCAGGCGCCCGAACCGGCTGCCGCGAGCAGGATGACGGCCCCCAGCAGCCGCAGTCCGTGCCGCCAGCCCCAAGTGGCTCCCGCCCGCGGCAGACTCGGCTCGGCGGGAGCAGGCTCCAGGGCGCAGATTTCGCGCATCGTCGGGGCCTGCAACGAAGCGCCGCAGCGGCAGGCGACCGTCTCGCCCGCCTGACGCGGCTCGATCGGAATCTGCTGGCCGCACAGGCAGGGCAGCAAGTATTTGGAACTCACCTTGGTTCGCTCCGTGGGGACAAGGACAACGATCGTCTTTTGGCAGTTTAACCTACGGCGGGGCTTGGTGCGAGTCGCCGTTGTGGCCGAAGGGTGCGTGTTTGCACACAGGGCGCGACGGGCAAGGCAGCTCGAATCCCACCCCAAGGCGTGCGTGCAGGCGGGCACCCTGCCTGATTTGCCTCTTGGAACGCTGCCGACTGGGGCGGTTAATCTACGCATATACCGCATGTTATCTATCTTAACGTCCTCGGGTCATGTGGCTGCTCGCCGAAAAGAATCCGAATGTCTTGGCCCAAAAAAATACTGGACGATGGCCGCAGACGGACTACAATGAAGGACGTGGCATGACAGTGACAGTATGCGCATCAAACGGCCTGCGGGCGCAAAGGTGCATCCTCCCCGGTTTCCTGGAAGACGGAAGCCGTAGCGGCGGGATTTGCCATCTGACTTGCTTGATGCTCTGTCGGCGTGCCGGAATCCGGTTTGGACCGGCCCACGGGCAGCCATGGGAAGGCGTGCGCGGGGGCGGAGTCCGCTTTGCGGATTCTGGAACGTTTGGGGTTCTGCGATGCGCGAGCGAATTCTCCCCGCAGGTTGAATCCTTTGCCAAATGGCCGAAGGCGGCTGCGGCGCGAGAATTCGGTGGTAGAATTTTTTGGTTTCGAGCAAGCATGGATTTCCCTTTCCGGAGCAGCACTTTGTACGACGCACTGTTGGACGGATTAGAGGACGAGCCCGTCTCTCGGCCTGAGGAAGTGCTGGACCTGGCGGAGGATCCCGTCGAGGCGCTGGACGTGGAAGACGACCTCGACCAGGCGGTCCTCGAGGACGACGAAGAACACGACCCGGAACTGGACGTCAATGCCGACGAACTGTTGGCCGGCGTCGACGATGAGTCCTGGTCGGACGATCCGGTCCGCATGTATCTGACGCAGATGGGCGAGATTCCGCTGTTGAGCCGGCAGCAGGAAGTCGCCCTGGCCAAGCAGATCGAGTTGACCCGCACCCGCTTCCGCCACAGGGTCCTCGAATGCGATTACGTGATGCAGACGGCGGTGAAGGTGTTGCGGCGGGTGCAGGAGGGCGACCTCCCCTTCGACCGCACCGTGCAGGTCTCCGTGACCGACCAGCTCGAGAAGCACCAGATCCTCGGCCGGCTGCCGCACAACTTGCGCACCCTGGAAACTCTGCTGAAACGGAACCGCCGCGACTACAACATCGCCACCGGAGCGTCGCGCGAGCCGGCCCAACGCCGCGCCGCCTGGCGCAAGCTGGGACGCCGCCGCCGCCGGGCGGTCCGGCTGCTCGAAGAACTCGGCCTGCGGACCCAGCGGATCGAGCCGATGATCAAGACGTTGGAGGAGTTCAGCCGCCGGGTGGACGAACTGCGGCAGCGGATCCGCCAGCATAACGCCGAAAACCCCGCCGGCAGGCCCCGCGACAGCCGCCAGGAGCCCTGGATCGCCGAGTACCGGAACATCCTGCGGGCGACCCAGGAATCCCCCACCAGCCTGCGGAAGCGGGTGGCCTATCTGAAGCAAATCTACGCCCTCTACCAGGACGCCAAACGCGGGCTCTCGGAAGGCAATCTGCGGCTGGTCGTCTCCATCGCCAAAAAGTACCGCAACCGGGGACTCAGCTTCCTCGACCTGATCCAGGAGGGGAACGCGGGGTTGATGCGGGCGGTGGACAAGTTCGAGTACCGCCGCGGCTTCAAGTTCTGCACCTACGCCACCTGGTGGATCCGCCAGGCCATTACCCGCGCCGTGGCCGACCAGAGCCGCACCATCCGCATCCCCGTCCACATGGTCGAGACCATGTTGCGGGTGCGGAACTGCTCGCGGAGGCTGCTGCAAAAGCTCGGCCGCGAGCCGACCATCGAGGAGACCGCCCGCGCCAGCGAAACCTGCGTGGACGAGGCCCGCCGAGTGCTGGCCATGAGCCGCTACCCCATCAGCCTGGACCGGCCGGTGGGCAACAGCGAGGACAGCCACTTCGGCGACTTGCTGCCGGACGGCTGCGCCAAGAGCCCGTCGATCGGCGCCGCCCACGGCATGTTGCGGACCCGCATCGCCAAGGTGCTGAAGACCCTCAGCTACCGCGAGCGGGAGATCATCAAGCTCCGTTACGGCCTGGGCGACGGCTACAGCTACACGCTGGAGGAGGTGGGCCACATCTTCAAGGTGACCCGCGAGCGCATCCGCCAGATCGAGGCCAAGGCGGTCCGCAAGCTCCAGCAGCCCTCCCGCAGCCAGGAGTTGGTCGGGTTCCTGGATTGATCCGGCCACGCGTGTGGGCGGCCAAAAAAGTGCCTTTTCCAGGGCGTTTCCGACTGGTATAATATCGAAGCCGCGGACAACCCATGAGCCGGGGTGTGTCGCCGGGTCCGCATTCCGTTGCCGCAAGCCCAACTGCGGCAGGAGGTTAAGGTCGATGCGCCCGTGCGCGACGTGCGCAAGAGAATCCCGAACCGTGCGCACACCTACTTGCGTCGATTCACGGTTGGCCGACGATGGTCCTGGACCGCCAAAAACACGGGCGATGGGTGTAGTTCACGCGGCCCGCCGGAAGCCGTAAGTGCAGTTTAGCGCCAGGTTGAGCAACCCTGCGCACCAGGTTAATCAACCCGTATGTGCGGGGTTAAATTGGTGCCCTTGAGTGCGCATCAGGCGACCGAAGACCGGCTGGGAGGTTTTTCTGAGTAGTCGTGCAAGAAATGGACGCGTTAACCCGGATTATTCGTAAGTCTGCAAACAAAAGTGCCTCCGTGTGCGTCTAAGGTGTTAGTCAACAAGCATCTTGGACAACCCACGGAGGCATAGTTGTGGTTAAGCAGTCTGCTTTTCAGGTGTCGTTCGATTTTCTCACATCCAAGGCGGTTGTGGTAGAGCCCGGGGCGGCTCAGGTTTCGAGCGACGCGGGGCTGTTGCCCTTTCGCCAACTGGACGAGCGGCTGGGTCTGACGCAGCAGTTCGCCGAGGCCCTGCGCGATCGGCGGCACGGCGGCTATCTTGACCACACCTTCTTGGAAATGACGCGGATGCGGGTGTACGGCATCCTCGCCGACTATCCCGACCAGAACGATCACGACGTGCTGCGCAGCGATCCGATCTTCAAGCTCCTCTGCGACCGCTCGACAGCCGACGGCGATCTGGCCAGCCAGCCCACGCTCTCGCGTTTCGAGAACGCCATCGACACGCGGATCGTTCTTCCGGCTGCGCGACGTGTTGATCGACCAGTTCCTGGCCGCCTTTTCCGCGCCTCCCCGGCACCTGACCTTGGACATCGACCCCTTCGACGACGCCACGCACGGCCAACAGCAATTGACCTTCTTTCACGGCTACTACGGCCAGTACCAATACCTGCCGCGGGCCATCACCTGCGCCGAGAACGAACTGGTGCTGACGTCTGCCTGCTCTACGGCACGGCCCACGCGGCGCTGGGCGCCGAGGACGACGTGGAATACGTGGTCCGCCGTTTGCGCGAGGCGTGGCCGGACGTGCGGATTCACGTCCGCGGCGACAGCGGCTTGGGCGTGCCCCGGATGTACGCGGTTTGCGAGCGGCTGGACATCGACTACACGCTTGGCATGGGCATGAACGCCCGGTTGAAAAAGCTCACCGAGCCGCTGTTGGCCGAGGCCGTCGCCCGCCGCGAAGCCACCGGCGAAGCACAACGGATGTTTGCCGCCTTCTGGTATCGGGCCGAATCCTGGCCCGCCCAACGCTGGGTGATCGTCCAATGCGAAGCCAACGCCGAGGGGACCAACCGCCGGGCCGTGGTTACCAATCGCCCCGGCGCGTTGGTGCTGCCGGGCGCGGCTTACGACGGCTACGCCGACCGCGGCGAAAGCGAGAACCGCAACAAGGAACTCAAAGCCGGCTTGCAGGCCGATCGGCTCAGCGACCATCGTTACTTCGCCAACCTGTTTCGCCTCTACTTGCACACCGCGGCGTACAACCTGCTGGTCCACATGCGTCAGGCGGTCGCCGATCCGCCACCGCCTCTGCCGGCCAACGGCGATGTCCCCGTCGAAGCGCTTGGCCGGCCGTCAACGCCGCTGCTGGCACAATCACCGTCGCGAGCACGATCCGCTGGGCGAAGGCCAGCCTTGCACTTGGCGGACGCGACTTGATTAAGGTCGGCGCGTACGTCCGTGAAACCACTCGTCGCGTGGTGGTGGAACTCTCATCGAACTGGCCTTACCTGCACCACTTTCAACAGGTCAGCCGTCGGATTCTTCTCTTGGCCGCCGCGGCTTCTGACACGAGCTAGCCCCAACGACAACTCCCTCCGCCGCGCCCACCGGCTTTCGAGCGAGAACCGCAACAAAGAACTCAAGGCCGGCTTGCAGGCCGATCGGCTCAGCGACCATCGTTACTTCGCCAACCTGTTTCGTCTCTACTTGCACACCGCGGCCTACAACCTGCTGGTCCACATGCGTCAGGCGGTCGCCGATCCGCCGCCGCCTCTGCCGGCCAGCGGCGATGTTCCCGTCGAAGCGCTGGCCGGCCGTCAACGCCGTGGCTGGCACAATCACCGCCGCGAGCACGATCCGCTGGGCAAAGGCCAGCCTTGCACCTGGCGGACGCGATTGATCAAGGTCGGCGCGTACGTCCGTGAAACCACTCGCCGCGTGGTGGTGGAACTCTCATCGAACTGGCCTTACCTGCACCACTTTCAACAGGTCAGCCGTCGGATTCTTCTCTTGGCCGCCGCGACTTCTGACACGAGCTAGCCCCAATGACAACCCCCCCGCCGCACCCACCGGCTTGAGGCCACGGGGGAAAGGGGGCCTTGTATCTCTACCTTGCCAAACCGAGCCACCCGCCACTCCGCAATCGCACTCCTATCGCCCACCAGCGAAAGAAAGTCCACCACCCCCAATATCTTGTAGTCAGAAGGGCTCGGCGGCCTCGGTGACAATAGTACGATAGGGGACCGGTTCAACCTGCATCGCTTGTTCGAGCAACCGATAGAAGAGCAAGCCACGGGATCGCGAGGTGCGTCGGTTAAAACGGAAGGTAAATTCGTCGAGATAGTAGTCCAGGTAGTTTGGACGAACTGCGCCTTGATGGGTGCCTAGTAGCCAGCGTTTCAGGAGGGAGGCGACCCTGTGAATCCGCGGAAGCAATTCCGTGGCCGCGTCTTTCCCACGACCGGTCAGAACTGTCACCTCATGCACATAGCCAATACCGTCTAATCCGGTGTATGACGCGTTTCCATCCGTGTGGACCGTGCTGCCAGTCGCAACCGAAGCTTGGATGAAGCGATGCAAGGAAATCCGTGACGCGGTGACAATCCGTGCCATACGGATACGCCCGATCCCAGCCCCATCCTCTTCCGCGGCAATCACTACCATTGCCTTGTCCAGACTACGACTGCCCGTCCGTTTGCCTTCCCCCCCTACGTAGGTCTCATCAACCTCCACTCGCCCGGCAAGGCGATCGCGGCCAGGGCGAACCATAGCACGTCGCAACTTATGCAACCACGTCCATGCAGTCACATAGCTGCCCAAGCCGAGAACTCGTTGGAGGTTCAGGGCGCTTGCCCCGTGCTTTTGACTGGTTACCTGCCAAATTGCCCGAAACCATAGACGCAAGGGTTTGTGCGTATCTTGGAAGATCGTTCCGGCGATCGCCGACGCCTGGCCGCGACAGCGTCTACAAATCAACCGACCACGTGTAGCCGGCCATCCGCCATGGTGCCCACAACGCGGGCATACAAAGCCATTGGGCCATCGCAACCGTGCCAGGTACGCCCGGCAGTCCTCTTCCGTGCGGAAACGATCCTCCAGATCGAGAATCGTCCGAGGATAGGTGTCGTCCATCCCCACATACTACCGGTTGTGGTAGGTGGAGTCAAT
>CAVWEY010000003.1:1540000-2603666 GCA_963754135.1 uncultured Planctomycetaceae bacterium | reverse complement strand
AGGTGGACCTGGTTGTCTAGACCACTGATTACGATTTCTTAGATGGAGGGGACTAGCGGCCCGCGAAACCCATTCCAAAGGTTTCGCACGGCCGCATCGCCGCCACCCCCACTAGGAGTACGTGAAAATTTCCAAATTTTTCCGAGAAAAATGCCGTTGATTTGGACCACTACAATGACTCCGTTGGACGCCTCACGCCGCCGCGTACATCGCCGCCGGCGTGAGGTAATCCAAGGCCGCGTGCAATCGCTCGTCGTTGTAGAACAGAAGGAAACCAGCCAGCCCCGCCTCCAACGCACGCACCGTGGCGTAGTCGTGAAGATAGACGCACTCGTATTTCACCGTTCGCCACAATCGCTCCACGAACACGTTGTCCATCCAACGGCCGCGACCGTCCATGCTGACCGCCACGCCCGCCAACTCCAGCCGATCGCTGAACGCCTTGGCGGTGTACTGCACGCCCTGGTCGGTGTTGAAAACCTCCGGCGTGCCCTGGGCCAACGCTTCCTCCAACGCCTCCAAACAAAACTGCCCGTCGAGCGTGTTCGACAATCGCCACGACAGCACGTAGCGGCTGTACCAGTCCATGACCGCCGTCAGGTACATCCAGCCGTGCGGCATCGGCACGTAGGTGATGTCGCTCGACCACACCTGGTTCGGCCGCACAATGGCCACATTCCGCAACAAATACGGGTAAATCCGGTGCTCGGCGTCGTTCCGCGAGAGGTGCGGCTTGGGATAAATCGCTTCCAAACCCATCAGCCGCATCAGCCGCTGCAGCCCGCGTGCGGCTGATGCCCAACTCCTTGGCCATCTTCCGGCTGCCGTAGAACGGCGTCTTCAGGTACTGCTCGTCGATCCGACGCATCCATTGCAGATTCTCCGTCGATTCGCCCGTTGGCCGGTAATACCAACTCGACCGGTTCAGTCCCAGCAACTCGCACTGCCGTCGCACGCTCAGCCCCGCAAGCCCCGACTCGATGCACTCCCGCCTGAAGTCCATCGAGTCGGGCAACTTTTTTTTTCAACCACGCTGCCTCCATCTGCAAGCGGCCGATCTGCTCGTACAGTTCGGCAATCAGGGCGTCCTGGTTTTCCACCTTGCAACGTTGGTCGCCGGAGAACAACTCCACCGCGGCGTCGAGCAACTGCCGCTTCCACTGCCCGATCTGCGTGGGATGGACGCCGAACTGGCCGGCCAGTTCGCCCGTCGTTCGATCCCCCCGCACCGCTGCCAACGCTGCCTTGGCCTTCAAGGCCGCTTCGATACGTCGCCGTTTCGCTCCCATGTCTTTCTCCCAAAAACTGGACCAATCCTACCAGGGATTCGACTCAAAGTCGTGGTCCAGTTTCTTGGGTCCACTATATCCCATGAGTTCTCGTCACAAATAGACGTGAACACGTCAATGGCGGTTTTCAGTTCGTCAAGCCGCTGCCCTGGGACATTGTGTTCCTCGTACCACTTCACGTCGTAAGTCCCTTGGCCCCTGGCTGGAGGTGTTACTGTTGTCTCAACCTCAAGCCTGTTGGTGACCGCGTACACTTTTCCACTTGTGTCCTTGAATCGCTGCAGTTCAATGAACTCAAAATCAAACGCCGTGATGTATTGGCATAGCTCGGCGAGCGTCTGTGAGATTTTCGGCGCAACGATAATCACCTTGATCGAGTCAGTGTCGACTTCCTCCGCGTTAATCTTGAGTCCGTGCTTCTTGATCTGATACCGCACGGAATCCGGATTGTTTCTGATCCAGTTGGCATACCGTAGTGTTTGGAGAAGCACTTTCTCGTCGGCAAACGACTTTTTCAGTTCCGCAATGTCGATCTGACCACTCTCACTATCGAATGCCAAGAAATCCATTCTCTTCTGCCCGGCAACGGTTGGCACTTCGAGCTCACGCGCGAGGATGCACACGTCTGGTCCGAGGATTTCGGGGTGTGCAACGATGAAATCCGCCATGTCATGTACTTCATCCTCGAATGGGTAGTCCTCAATCGCGGATTTGTCGGCGATGATGATCTGTGCCATGTCGTTGTCTCCATTTGCTGCCAAGCGATTATCATGCAGCGCACCGGGGCGGAAAATGCAGGCCATTTCCGTCTCGAGAGGCGGTTCCGGTGCCGTCTTGTCCGCTCGTGCAGCACGCTTTCAGCCGGAAAGCATATTGCTGCACGGCATAACCTGTCAAGCCCCCCCAGACGGAGCGGGCAAGATGTGAGACGAACTCAACGGGCGGATGTCAGCCGAAGTCTTCGGCCCGTCAGCCCGCCGCCGGCACCGGCCCGGCCAGCAGGGCGTACTCGTCCAGGGCTGCCGCGGGCCGAAAAGCTCTCGCACCCGCCGCTCGCTCGACGGGCTGGGGAGGTGGGTGAAGGCCAACTCGGCCCCCTCGCCGTAGAGTGCCTCGCTAACCCGCATTTCTCACCACACCGCGGCTTCGCTGCTGCCGACAGGGCGGCGGGTGGGCGGACAGGGGGGTGAGGGCCGAGAGTAGGCGGATCAGCGCCCGACGGTCACCTGCGATAGCCGTTGGCAAGGGACGGCAGGCCGTTTGGCAGCGGCGGGAGCGGCGGCCGCGCAAACCTTCAGCGCCTCGGCCGCCGGAACGCATCGCAATTCGAGGGCCGATCACCGTTATCCCGAGGCCGGCAACGGCAACGACCACCGTTGCAAGTTCTCGTAAACCTGGACAAAGACGCGCTGATAGGGCCAACTCTGCGACAACGAAATCCACACCCGACGAACCGTCGTCCGCACCAACGCCCCGAGTTTGAGCAGCTTCAACCGGATCGTATCGCAACGCGCCTCCGCCATCTCCGTCCCTTGCAGTCCGAACTGCCGCAAGGCCACAAGCAGCGTGTAGGCCACGCTGGAGAGCCACAATCGCAACTGGTTCGCGCGCATCGTGGCACAACTCGTGCGGTCGGCGAACAAACACATTTGCTGCTCCTTGATCCGGTTCTCCATTTCGCCGCGGGCACAGTACAGGTCCTCGTACAACCCGCGGGCATCGAATTCCTCCGCCGGAAGCGAGGTCACCACGAACCGCGGGTTGCTCCCCTTGGCTAGGTGCTCGGCCTTGCCCACCACGCGCCGCGGGCGGCTCCAACTTTTCCGCGTCTGGTAGGTGAACTCCTTGAAGACCCGCGCCGCCTGGCCCGTGGCCTCAAATTGCACCTTCGCCTCGTGCAATTCCTTGCCCAGAATCCGTGATAAACGGGCGTTTTTCGCCAAACCAAGGACGTAATCCACGCGGTTCTCCTCGCACCATCGCATCAAGTTCTCGCGGCAGAAACCGCTGTCGCCGCGAACGACGATCCGCACCTCGGGCCAGCGGCGGCGAATCCGCTCGACCAGTTGAGCCAACTGCTTCACCGAGCCCGCCGCGCCGTCAATGTCCGACGGCCGCAGCTTGGCGCAGAGCGAATGTTCGCCGCAGAAGATGTACAGCGGCAAATAGCAGTAGTTGTCGTAGTAACCGTGAAAGAACCGGCCCAGTTGATGGCCGTGAATCGGATCGTCCGTGGCGTCCAGGTCGAGCACGATCTGCTTCGGCGGCGCACGATGCAACGCCAGAAACGTCTCGACGAAGAACGGTTCGATGTCGCCGTGTCGGGCGACGATCTTCTTGTAGCGGCTCCAGGCGTCGGCCCCCACGGGGGTCAGTTCCAGGCGGTTGAGCGTGCTCTTGCCCGCCAGCGACTTGCCTCGATCCTTGACGCGGCGACGGTCCTGCCCGACCGGATCGGCCTTGCCCACCAACACCGCCAAGAGCGGATCGTAACGCAAGGTGTCGTGGTCGTTGAGGTCTTCGTAACCCAGGGCCAAGGCGTACACCCGCTGGGCCAGCAACTCGTAGACCGAGTGTTCCACCAGGTCGGGGTCGCGGTAGTCGGTGAAGCAGGCGGCAAATCGCCGCAGAATGCCGGTCTTAGCCTCCACCTCCCGCAGGAGCAGGCCGCCGGCGTCCGAAGTGATGGCTCCGCCGTCGAAGCGCGCGGTGACGGCCCGGCTGCCGAGCCCTTGGAAATCGAACGGGCGTGCGTTACACTCTGTAGACATTGGGCGGCCTCCTTGCTTGTGGCGTTGTTCGTTTCAGCAAAACAACTTATGCCACAGAAGGCCGCCCTTTTTCAATAGGGGCGGTGAGAAATGCGGGTTAGCCCCCGGCTATTCTATTGATCCGACCGCTCCGCACGCCTGCAACCACCCGATAATCTCCGCCGCCAACTCAGCGGGCGGCTTGCCTTCGGTGTCCACCGCCAGATCGGCCAATTCCCGATAGATCGGCGTGCGGATTTCGAGCAAGTGGACGATTTCGGCCAGCAGCCCCTTGTCGGTCAGGCTTGGGCGGCGGGCTGCCGTCGCGGCGTCGGCGGCCATCCGGGCCAGGATCATCTCCGGCCGGGCCGTGAGCCAGACGACCTTGCCGGCGGCGCGGATCGCCAGGCGGTTCTCCGGCCGCAGGGGCGCCCCCCGCCGGCCGCCAGCACCAGCCGGTCCCGCCGGCAAAGGTCAACGATCACCTGAGCTTCCAGGTCGCGGAAGGCCGGCTCGCCCTCGTCGGCGAAGATTCGCTCGATGGACCGGCCCGCCCGGCGCTCGATCTCGGCGTCGGCGTCGATCCAGTCCCAGTGCAGCCGTTCGGCCAGGAGCTTGGCCAGCGTCGTCTTGCCGGTGGCACGGTAGCCGATGAGGGTGAGGAACATGATGAGGGATAAGAGATAAGGAATAAAGGATGCGGGATAGAGGCAGTAGTGATCACTGCCAGCTTAGCCGCGGGATCGGGGCAACGGCAAGGGGCGAGGGGGCAATCGTCGCCGCGTCGGCCTCCCCCGCGAGTGCAGTCGCGGGGCGTTTGCCCTCATCCCTTATCGCTTATCCCTCATTCCTTACTCCCTCGACCCCACGCCCCAGTCTTCCGACTCTTGCCCTTGGGAGTAGCCTTCGTCCATGCCCAGCCGGGTCCGCAGTTCGTCGAACTGCCGGGCGTATTGGTCGCTCGAGGAATGGACGTGTTCCGCCTCGGTGAGGAAGTGGATTTGCTCGTTGCAGTCGACGCCGCGCTCGTGGAGGATGTTCTCGAACTCCCGCAACTGCTCGCCGTAGACGATCAGCAGCTTGTGCTCGTCGAACTGGACTTCCAGGGGCACGTCGGGGTTGAGCACGGCCAGCCCGGTGCAGCCGTCGTTGGTCAACAACTCCTCGTATTCCCAGAGGACGCTTTTCAGCACGGGCAGGTCGATGTGCTCGCGGTAGAGGTCGGTGTGCCCCTTGCTCCGTCGCTTGTGGCTGGTCTCCAGCACCACGTCGACGGTGAACCCCAACGGGTCCAGCAGGTCCATGAACGTCTCGAACAAATGCTCGCGCGAGACGGAGGCCATCAACACGGGCACGCTGTTGTGGTTCTCCTGGTCGCGGTAATAGTCGTGCCGGTAGCCCTGGGTGGGAACGACCTGGAGGTCGTAGGACGGGCGGACGGCGTCGCTGAGGGTGAAGTTGCCGTAGCGGGAAACGCCCAGGTGCGCCTCCAGCTCCACTTCGCTGAGTTGCTCGAAGCTGCTGGGGCCGGCGGGCATCTCGCCCTCGCGGAACACGGTGCGGAAAAATCGTTGCAGAAAACCCATCGATGCTCTCAATCTCGTGGCAGTCGCAGGGAGGGTCCGGGGACGGGCAAGCCGTAGCTGGGGCTTTGCTATCTAACCGTAGGTCACGCCGGACCGCAAAGAAGCTCCCCGCTGCCGGCCGCTCTTCTCCGCTCGGGTCCCGACCTCGACAAAGCCGGAACAACCCGCACGCCCTTCCTATCCCTCACAATAATTCAGTAATATCATTAGCAGACGGTGCCCGCCGTTTACGTTAGTCTAGCACCGGAAAGGGGCGCGGCGGCGGCCCAAAGCCGGTTCTCACCGAAAACCGCCGCGGCCGCAGGCACGGTACGTCGGTTGGCGAAGAGTTTGCCACCGGGCTGGCAATTCGCCCGCCTCCCCGGTACACTTCTTGAAGAGCGCAAGACACTCCTTTCGCGGAGGATTCCCATGAACCGTATTCTCGCTGCGATCCTACGAGCGGCCGCCGTCGGCCTGTTCAGCCTCGCCTGTTGCACCGGCAACTTTTCTCCGGCGCAGACCGCAACGGGGCCGGGAACGCTGGCAGCGCAAGTCCACGAGTCCTGGGACATTTGCCTGCTGCAAGGCAAACGGGTGGGATACAGCCACACCATGGCCCGCCGCCAAACGGAATCGGGCCGCCGGATCGTCCACACCGAAAACACCAGCCGCTTGTCGTTCAATCGCGGCGGAGAACTGGCTACCATCGAGACCCTCGTCACCAGCGACGAGACGCCCCAGGGACAAGTACTGCGTTTCCAGAGCGAGACGCGCATGGGCCCCAGCCCGATCCGCGTCAGCGGCCAGGTGCATGGCGAGCGGCTCGACCTGGAGATCCTGGGGCCGGCGGCGACGACGCCGAAGCCCAGTTCGCTGGCCTGGTCGGCCGACTACCGCGGACCGTTCGCGGTGGAACAGGGCCTCTTGCGCGAGCCGATGCGGCCCGGCCAGCGCCGCACGCTGAAGATGATAATGCCCGGGCTGGACAACGTCGAGGTGGCCGACGTGGAGCTGACGGCCAAGGAGTTCGAGCCGACAACCCTGCGCAGCGGACCTCACGAGCTGCTCCGCATCGACACCGTCACGCGGCTGGCCGGCGGCCAGAAAATGGAAGGCACGCTTTGGTGCGACCGGACCGGCGACGTGCTCAAGAATCTGGTCGGTCCCGTGGAGACGTTCCGGGCGACGAAAGCCGAAGCCCTCGAAAAGGCCGACGCGGCAGGGGTGGATCTGCTCTCGAACATGCTGCTCAAGGTCGATCGCCCCCTGCCCAATGCGCACCAGACGAAGCGGGTGCGTTACCGCGTTCATCTCGAAGGGGGCGATCCGGCAGCCGTTTTCGTCACCGGACCCACCCAGGCCGTCAAGTCGATCGACCCCCATACCGCCGAGATCACGGTCTACGCCATCCGGCCGGGCCAACCCGGCGGCAATCCCAAGGCCCCGGCCGATCCGCCCAGCGACGACGACCGGCGGCCAGGCAATTTCATCCAGAGCGATGATCCGCTCGTGGTGGCCGACGCGAAAAAAGCGGCGGGCGATGAGAAGGACCCGTGGCGGGTGGCGGTGGCCTTGGAGCGGTTCGTACACCGCGAGGTGACGGCGAAGGACTTCACCCAGGCTTTCGCCTCGGCGGCGGAGGTGGCCAAGTCGCGGGAAGGGGACTGCACCGAGCACGCCGTGTTCCTGGCCGCGCTGGCCCGCGCCGCGGCATCCCCGCCCGCGTCGCCATCGGCCTGGTGTACGTCGAGCCGTTGCAGGCTTTTGGCTACCACATGTGGGCGGAAGTATACATCGACAAGCGGTGGATTCCCGTCGACGCCACGCTCAGCGCCGGCGGCATCGGCGCCGGGCATCTGAAAATCGCCCAGAGCAACCTCCAGGGGGCCTCGGCCTTCAACGCGTTTCTGCCCGTGGTCCAGTTGATCGGGCGAGTGAAAATCGAAATTGTCGATGCCCGGTAACGCCGCCCCGTCAAGCCGCCGCCGGCCGCGGCTTTACAGGGGAAGCTATTCCGCTTATAATCACGGGTTGAAAGGAGGGCAACCCGCCATGACTGACAAGACCGACCGCCGTTGCTTCTTGGCCCGGGGCGTGCTCACCGCGGCGGGGATCGCCGCTGCGGGCAGCATCGAGGAACGGACCCTCCTGGCCGCGATCCAGGACGGCGCCCGGGCGGCCGAGAAGCCGAAGACCGATATTCCCCCCGGCAGCCTGCCCTGCGGCAAGATCGGCAACGTCTCGCTCAGCCGGCTCTTCCTTGGCGGCAACCTGATCGGCTTCTGCTCGCACAGCCGCAACCTGATCTACGTGCACAAGCTCTTCCGGGCGTACAACACCGAGGCCAAGATTTTCGAGACGTTGGATATCGCCCAACAGTGCGGCGTCAATACGATCCTGACCGATTCGCCCGCTTGGCTGCCCGTGTTGAAGTATAACCGGCAACGCGCAGAAGATCCAGATGATGGTCGCCGTGCCGGTCAATCCCGACAAAGCCAAGATGAATGCGGAGATCAAGCGTCTGATCGGCGAAGGAGCGACGCTCCTTTACTGCCACGGTTGCAGCGCCGACGAACACACGATGAACGGCCGCATCGATGCCATCGGCCAAACCGTCGACCTGATCAAGGCCCAAGGCGTGCCCGCGGGGATTGGAGGCCACTCGCTGGAGACGCCGGCCGCCGCCGAGAAGAACAAACTTGATCCCGACTTCTACGTGAAGACCTTCCACATGGACCGTTACTGGTCGGCCACGCCCAAGGCGAACCGGGAGGAATGGTGCTGGTACAAGAACTGGTGGGGAGAGGACCACGACAAGTTCTACGACAACATGTGGTGCCTGGATGCGGACAAGGTGGCCGACTTCATGGCGTCGGTCACGAAGCCCTGGGTGGCGTTCAAGGTAATGGCCGCGGGGGCGATCCATCCGCGGATGGCCTTCTCCCACGCCTATCACCACGGCGCCGATTTCATCGTGGCCGGCATGTTCGACTTCCAAATCGAGGACGACGTGAAGATCGCCGTCGAGTGCGTGCGGAAGGCGGCCGGCCGCAAACGCCCCTGGCGCGGATAACATGGCGATCTACACCCGCACCGGCGACGAAGGCGAGACGGACCTGTTGGGCGGCCCCCGCGTGCCCAAGGACGCCGCCCGCCTGGAGGTCTGCGGCGATCTGGACGAATTGGACGCCTGGCTGGGCCTGGCCCGCTGTGAACGCCTGCCCGACGGCGCAGCGGCGCTCTTGGAGCAAATCGAGCGCCGCATGGTCGATGTCCGTGCCCAGTTGGCGACTGTCCGAAAAACGGTTCCTGGAACCGTTTCCGGTTCCGGAACGTCGAGGCGATCGAGCAGGCCATCGACCGCTACGAGGCGAAACTCGATCCGCTGGCGGAGTTCATCCTCCCCGGCGGCAGCCGGGCGGCGGCCCTTCTGCACCTCGCCCGCGCGGTCTGCCGCCGGGCGGAGCGGCGGCTGGTCTCGCTCATGCGGGCCGAGCCGCCGGCCGTGCGGCCGCCGCTGTTGGCCTATCTCAACCGGCTGAGCGACCTGCTGTTCGTGCTGGCCCGCGCCGCCAACGCCCAGGCCGGCGTGGCCGACACGCCGTGCTGAGCCGTAGTAGCCGGCGATTCCTAGCCAAGGAGATCGTCCGGCTCGATGCGTTTCAGCCCCTCGATGTCGTCGAAGTCGCGGTCGTAACTGCAGATCGCCTCCGCGCCAGCCAAACGACAAGCCGCCGCGTGAACGGCGTCGCGCGCTCCCAGCCGCGGATAACGGTCCATCAAGCCGCGGGCGTCGTCCATCATCTCGACGGTGACGGGAATCACAACGCGAAAGATACGTCTCGCCAGGTCGTAGGCGCGGCGGCCCTTCTCCCATTGCCCGATGGCGCGATAGCGGTGAAGTATCTCTTGCAACACCTCAACATTTGTGATCGCCTCGACCCGCTCCCGGGCGATCTCCGCCAGCAACGCCGCGCTTGGCTCCCGGTGCGGGTGCGTTCTGCCGGCCGCGTACATCAGGATGTTGGAATCGATCAGCGTCATGGCATTAAGGCGGCCGGATCGGACAGCGATTCCCTCTTCATCCGGGCGACGCCTGCGACCGGCAAGCCCAGCCGCGCGAATTCCTCTACGGCCTTTAGCCGCTCCTCTTTGGGCACCACGCCGTACTGTCTCCTGCATGCCGTGCGGATGAGGTGCCCCACGCTAACCCTCCGTTGCCGGGCCAGGGCCGCGAGTTGTTCGTGCAGATCGGGTGGCAAGAGGATCGTCGTCTTCTTGGTGAGCTCCATATCTATCTCCATATCCATATCTTATCGTACAACACCGTGCGTGGCAACCAGAAAGACCGGCAAAGTCCCGGCCGCACGTCGCCCTCCCGAGAGGCTGTAATCACCATCTCGGCCGCCGCCGACCACGGCCCCCCACAAGCGGGTGCCCCGGCGGTGCCCGCCGCCGCCGGACGCGGAATAGGACCCAGCCGAGCACCAGAAGAAGAATCAGCGCGACGGCCGCGGCGCCCCACGGCAAGTACGGCAAGGCGTTGTCCCAGACCTCTCGCCACACGATAGCGGAGGACCTGGCGGCGGGGTTCGGCGCTTCGGGGCCGAGCCGCCCTTCGACCGGCTGCTTGCCCGAAGCGCAGAGCGCCGCCCGGACGGCTGCGGCGTCGCCCTCCGGCGGCTCGGCGCTCGCCGAGCCGTATTCGAGGCGATAGGTTTCGCCGGGGGCCGCCGGAAAGACCGCCTGATAGACGTTCCCCGCGCATGGACGTCCGTGATCACCAGCGGCGGATCGTCCCCGTTGTAGACCACCGCGCGGTACTCGCGCTGGCGCTGCTCCGGCAGCGAGACGCTCAGGGCATCGCAGTGGTAGCCGCCGAAATCCAACTGCGTCAGCCGGCCCCGGGCAACGTCGGTCCATTGGTCGGCCCCTTCTTCGGGCCACGGCCTCTCAAGCCGCACCGCGCGGGTGAACTTGTGGTCCGCGGTCTCCAGCGTCAACTCCGTCAGCGGTTCGCGCCGGGCGCGGATGTAGAACCATCGTCAATCTGGCCGCCAGGTCTTGTTGCACGCGGGAAAGGGTTACCGGATAGTCGGCCGAAAGGCCGCAGTCGCGCGGGTCTCGGTTCGCTCGTGCCACAGTTCGAACGTGGTCCAGGTGGAAGGGGCGGCGCGGCAGCGCGGGCCTCTCCCCCTCCCCGCCGCCGGAATAACGCCGCGTCAACTCGGAAAACAGCGATTCGTCCTCCTCGGGGATATCGACCACGTCTATCGCGAACTGCCGGCAGTCGTTCCGCGGCAGGCGGACGTCCCGGTTGCCCAAGTCCAGGTATCGCGAGTAGTCGAACACCAGCCCCTCCTCCGCCAACGGCATCCAGTGTTTGGCGTCGTTGCTCCCCAGCACGCGGACGAGGCACTCGTAGTTCTTCTCGGGCGTAAAGACGCTCAGGCCGTCGGCATCCGAAGCGCCGGCGGCCAGGACCGCCAGCAACCTGACCCGCCCTTTTTGCTCGGGCCGCCGGATCACGTCGCAGAGGCAGGGCTCGCGCACGACGCGGGTGCAGGCGCCGGTAGCCCGCTCCACCAGGCAGGGCGTCCGGCGGCCCAGCGCGTCGAACACGCCCAGATCGGGAAAACCGTCCCGCGTGGCCGCGTACACGTCGTCGTCCAGCGCGACGGCCACCAGGCCCTGCCGCTCGATCTTGCCGCAGTCGATGTCCCGCTGGAAGCGGAACTCGGCCGGCCCCGCGGCGGCGCAGGCGGCGGCCGCAAGCGCCACAGCCAAGACCATCTCCAGAACCTTCTTCAATGGCATGCCAAGGTCTCCTTCGTAGGACGAGTTTTCTAACTCGTCCATTCACCGGGACGAGTTGGAAAACTCGTCCTACGTGCCAGCCGGCCGGCACACGGAGTGTGCCGGCTACATTGTCTTCCCCGGCCGGATGTGCAGGTGGCAGCAGCCCTGGCCGCCGGGCCGCCAGGTGTCGATCGAAAACCGGAAGCCGGCCGCCTCGAAGGTCCCCTCGTCGATCTGCGAGGCGATGCGGCAGAGCACGGCAACGTCCTCGTCGGGCAGGCCGGCCTGTTGCCAGGCGTCGCGCAACGGGCAGGCACGGAAGCGGATGTCCAGCCCCCCCGCGTCGTCGCGGAGGACCTCCGGCTGGAACATCCGGCCTTCGTCGGCCAGCCCTTCGAGAAAGGCCGCCTTCAGCCCGGCCAGGTCGTCGGGGGCGAAGGGGGCGTAGATTTCGCCCCCGCTGTTGGCCCCGCCGGTAGACCGCCCGTGCGAGGATTTCTTCCGCCCGGTCCTGCCCCAGCTCTTCCCGCAACTCGTCGAAAATCAGGTGATAGATCAGGGCCCGGTTCTTGAAAGACTCATACAACTGCTTGCGAAGGAGTTCTTGGACATAGTCTTACCCCCTGAAGTTGGTGCCGCTACCGGCCTATGGCTTAGCCTTCTGCAAAATTCGGCGGTCTCTTGGGGGGAAACCGCCGCCGCAGTGTTAATTATCATAGAGGGAGGAGCCCTATCCGGGCAACTGGGGGAGAGTCTTGTGACCAGCCCGCGCGCCAATGACGAGTTTGTGCGGCGTTTCGTCCGCTGTCAGCAGGACCTCTACGCCTACATCCTCACCCTGGTGCCCAACATCGCCGACGCCCAGGACATCCTCCAGGAGACGGCGATCGCGTTGTGGGCGAAAGTGGACGAGTACCGGCCGGAGGAGCCGTTCATGCCTTGGGCGAGCCGCTTCGCCTGGTTCCAGGTCCGCAAGTTCCGCATGTACCAGGCCCGCCGCCGCCGGCACGTGATCGCCCTGAGCGACGAGGCGCTGGAGGCGTTGGCGGCCGAGCGGGCGGGGTTCGCCTCCGCCGCCGACCACGGATCGCTGCTCGATAAATGCGTCGAGAAGCTCGCCGACGCCGACCGCCTTCTGCTGCGGCAACGCTACGACTCGCGGACCTCGATCCGGGAGGTCGCCCAGCTTGCGGGCGTGGAAGCCGCCCAACTCTACAAACGCCTGGAGCGCATCCGCCGGACGCTGCTGGACTGCGTCAATCAAGCCACATCGGAAGAGCCGACCGAATAACCGTCATGTCCGCCGCCGACCACGAAAAAGGGGACAGGTCCAATTTGCCGGAACGGCCCGGAGGGTGCTTCGCACAAATTGGACCTGTCCCCTTTTTCGCCGAAATTGCCGAACTGCTCGCGTCGCTCTGCGACGAGACGATCTCGCCGGCGGAGATGGAGCGGCTCGACCGTCTGCTCTGCACCGACGCCGCGGTCCGCCGGCTGTACATCGAGTACCTCGACATCCACGCGCGGCTGAGTTGCCGCTTCCGCTCCCTTTCCGAGCCGCCCGCTAAAGTGGACGGCGGGGTGGGAAATGCGGAATGCGGAATGATAAATGATGAATTGCCGGCCGGTGCTGCGTCGGCCGACATTCATCCTTCATCCTTCATCCTTCATCCTTCCGAATCGGCCGCCCCGGCTCCCGAGCCGCTCCTTCCTCCCATTATCATCGACACCAGCGGCCCTGTCCCCTCGCCGCTGTTCGCGCTGGGCTCGACGGTCGGCGGCTGGCTGTTTTCCTACTCGGCCGCCACGGTCATCATGGGCATGGCGATCCTGGGGGCTTGGCTGTACAAGGTGTCCCTTGACTCGAAGATCGCCCAAGACCAGTCCCTGCTCGCCCAGCGAGGTGCCGAGCCGAAGCCGGAGTATGTCGGCCGGATTACCGACATGGCCGATTGCCGCTGGGCCGATCCTCAGGCCGCTCCCCTGGTTGCGGCGGTCGCCTTGGGCCACAGGTACGATCTCTCCTCCGGGCTGATGGAAATCAGCTACGACACCGGTGCCAAGGTCATCCTCCAAGGGCCATGCACCTACGAAGCGGACTCGCTCAGCGGCGGCTTCCTTTCGCTCGGCAAGCTGACGGCCAGGGTTGAGAGTACGGAACCGCAAGCGGCAAATCCCCAATCCCCAATCCCCAATCCCAAATTTGTCGTCAAGACTCCCACCGCGGTCGTTACCGACCTGGGCACCGAGTTCGGCGTGGAAGTTGCCACAAATGGGAACACCACGTCCTACGTCTTCCGCGGCTCGGTAAAAATGCGGTTGGTCGTCGGCGATAGCCGAGGACCGGAACAGGAGACGCTGTTGCGCGAGAACGAGTCGGCCCGCGTAGAGCGTGGAGCGGATGATCGAGGATTTAGGGTGGTTCGTTTCGCGGCCGACCCTGCCGCCTTCGTTCGCGCCGGGCAGTTTTCCGAGTTGGCGGACGAAACCCGCTTGGCGCCTTTCCGCCGCTGGCAGGCTTTCAGCGAGGAACTGCGGAAACGCGACGACCTGGTGGCGTATTATGATTTTCAACCCGACGAGAGCAACCGTTTTGTGTTGCGCAATCGGGCGGCAACGGGCGAGCAGTTCGACGGTCGCATCGGCAACTCGCGTTGGGTTTTGGGCCGTTTTCCAGGCAAGTACGCCCTGAGTTTTGGCCGGCCCACCAGCGGCGTGCACGTGAACATCCCCGTCGAGTGCCGCCAGTTGACACTGGCCGCCTGGGTGCGGCTCGAGAGGCTGACGAAGATCAATGCCCTGTTGATGTCCGAGGGCTGGAACCAGCGGGGGAAGATCTCGCTGCTGCTGACGCCGCCCGGCACGCTGCGACTCGGCTACTGCTGCGACGGCTCCAACTGCCCACAACTGGATTCGCCGGTGGTTCTGGGGAGCGATGGCTTTGGCAGGTGGCGGATGGTGGCTTTCGCCGTCGACTTGGTGGCTTCCGAGGTGAGGTTCTTTCTCGACGGCAAGCCGGTCGGCAAGCAGCCCCTGCCGCCCGCAACCGGTGCCCTGCGCTGGCCCCCGGAACCGCCATGATCGGCAACTGGGACAACTTCTCTGTGGCTGGCTTAAGCGACGAACGCTCCACGGAAGAACGCTCCCTGGAAGGGTGCATGGATGAACTGTTGTTGTTCCGCACGGCGCTGGCTGCGGAGGACATTCTGGCAATCTACAACCAAGAAAAATGACCAGCAGAATAAAGGAGAACGAGCATGACGTGGCCGTAACTGCGATCCGCGAACCAGCGGGGCGCGCCAGCCGTTTGCAGGCGCGCGAGCAACCAATGCCGGGCGTATGCCGGGTGAACGTGGGAGCAATAAGAGAGTTGTTCCCGTTTGAGATCGTAGTGCAGTGTTTTTTCAAAACGAAACCGGAGGCTCCGGCCTCCAATATTCTCAGGAGAGTTGTCATGAGATCGGTATGTACTTTCGTTTGTGTCCTGTTGGCTCTGACGCTCATTGCGTCCACCGTGTCGGCGACTGTTGTGGCGTCGGCGCAGAATGCGGGCTTCCCCGGCAGTTACGACAACACGCAGGCAGCGTACAATTGGCTCAACTATCCGATGGCCACCACCGCCGCCCTCACTACGGCCGGGTCCACCACCGCGTCCTACCCATACGGCACGGACTTGGTCCTTCAGGGTGCCCCTAGCTATCTCAGCGTCACCGGGCCAACTCCAGATAGCAATACCAGCTCGACAGGCACCGCAAGCAACAATGGCGGCTACTGCACGCTGCTGAATGATGGGATCGGATACTATTTCGGCCCCAACGGCAGTTACTTCCCTGCCCCCCACAGCGACTCACAGATAACCTGGGGAGCTCCTAATGGCGACGGGCACATTACTGGGCAGACGCAGGGTTCCTGGTGTCCACGTACTGGCTGCGTCGTGACCTTTAATCTCAACCTCTCCGCGGGCACGGGCGGCAGCCCGAGCGGCTACAACATCACGTCGATCGTCTCGCTCACCGGCTATGAAAGCACTGACCGTACGCTGCAGCAGTACAACGTTGCGGTGCAAGCCGTAGGGTCGTCGACTTGGACCTCCTTGTACACCATGAGCAGCCCTCTAGGGACGATGGTCTATGGTGAAAACCTCGTCACCATCCAAGACTCCGGTCTGACCGGTCTGCCGATCGCCACCGGTGTGCAGGCGGTCCAGTTCACCTTCACCGCTGCCAACAACGGCGGCGAATCCAATAACCCCTACGACGTCTACCACGAGATTGACGTCGTTCGGCAGCCCGGTCCCCGAACCGGGCACGCTGGCATTGCTGGCCGCGGGGCTAGCGGGCCTCCTCTGCTACGCCTGGAGGAAGCGGAAGTAGCAGGAACCAAATTGTTGGGGTGGCAGTTGAACTGCCACCCCAACAATGACTCTCTTTCCTCTTGGGAGAGGGGCAAACAATGACTCCCGTCCTCGTGTGGGACAGGGTCTGACAACGACTCCCCTCTCCCGTTGGGAGAGGGGCTGGGGGTGAGGGTGGTTGGCGGTTCGCTCCAACGTGCCTGATGCTGCTCTCACCTCAACCCTCTCCGGGCACCAACCGAAGGTTGGTCGGGGAGAGGGGACATGCGGTTGGGGCGACAGTTCAACTGCCGCCCCAGCGAGAGGCGAAAACTTCCCCTCTCCCGCCGGACGAGAGAGGGGCCGAGGGTGAGGGCGGTTGGCGTGCCGAAAACCATTCGAGCCGCTATGCGCCCTCACCCTAACCCTCTCCAGGCACCAACCGAAGGTTGGTCGGGGAGAGGGGACACGCGGTCATGCGTGGAGCGCAGAGAATGCATCTTTCTCGGATATATATTCTTCCGGCACTGTTCTTGACGACGCTACTCGCGCCGGCCGGCGGGACCCTGGAGGCAGGGCCCGTCGATGCCCAGGGTCGGCCGCTGATTAAGAAACTGGGCACTATCGACTTGGACAAGGTGGAAACCAACCCGGTTGTCTTCCGCGGCGTCCTTTACCGCTTTGAATGGGACCGCAAGAACAAGTATTTTCACTTCGTCGAGCACGACACGGGCTGCACGACGCCGCCGTTCGCGCACGGTTGGCGCTTTGGCTGCGCCTTCGTTGACGGCGACTCGGTGTACGTTACCGGCACCAAGGAGTCCTCCGAAGTGCGCATGTTCGTATCGAAGGATCTCGGACACTGGGACGCTTTCCCCATTTTGCAGTTGCCGCGCTGGAAGATATTCAACACCTCGATCTGCAAGGCGGGCGACAAGTACGTATTGATGCTTGAAGTGGGCGCGCTGCGCGAGGAGGCGGGCGTGCCCTTCACGGCGCGCTTTGCCACGTCCACTGATCTGCGGCGATGGACGCTCGCCCCTAGGGAGTGCAACTATGCCATGGACCGCTATACGGCCCCGCACTGCCTCCGCTGGCTCGACGGCTGGTTCTACGACTTCTATTTGGAGGACCTCCACGGCAAATTCGAGCAATACGTGGTCCGCTCGAAGGACCTTATCCACTGGGACTCCAGCCCGCTGAATCCGGTGCTGCGGGCGTCGCCGGAAGACCGCAAGGCGGCGAACCCGCGCTTCACTTCGGCCCAGCGGAAGCGCCTTGAGACAGCCGTGAACATCAACAATTCCGACATCGACTTCTGCGAGCACCAGGGCCGGTTGATCATCAATTACTCGTGGGGCAATCAGCAGGGCGTGGAGCACCTGGCAGAGGCGGTCTACGAAGGCTCATTGGCGGAGTTCCTTCGCGGTTGGTTTCCGGAGAAGCCCTCCGTCGGTAGCAACAAGTGATCCGCCTGCAAGGAGCAGGCTACAATTGGCAACACAGTTTGCCGGGAGGTAAGGCAGATGTTTACTGACATGCGGCACGAAATTCCCCGCTGGCGGGGGCGTAAGGGTGCGGGCTTTGATGAGCGCCTTGCCGCTCGTGGTTTTACGCTGGTGGAACTGTTGGTTGTGATCACGATCATCGGCATCCTGATCGCGTTGTTGCTTCCTGCCGTGCAGGCGGCCCGCGAGGCGGCCCGGCAGACCCAGTGCCGGAACAATCTCAAACAGATTGGCCTGGGTTTCTTGAACCACGAACAGAGCCAGAGGTATTTGCCCGCCGGCGGATGGGCGTGTGGGTGGGTGGGCGACCCTGATCGGGGTGTCGACAAAGAGCAACCCGGCGGATGGGTCTACAACGTCCTCCCCTACATCGAGCAACAACCGCTGCACGACCTTGGCGCCGACGGGAACTCGATGGACGGCGACAGCAACGGGACCAAAAAGGCGTTGGCCGCCACGAGGGCGCAAACGCCGCTTGGGGTGATGAACTGCCCGAGCTGTCGCCCCCCGGTCCTGTTCGCGTGGGTGACGTGTTGGCAGGCAAACGTCGCTCAAGTGAACCAGTGGCGCTCGATCCGATTACGCCGCCAACAGCGGCGACTGGTGGGATACGGGTACGAACACCGGCGGCCCGCCCTCGCTTTCGTCCGACACTCCAAGTTGGTGGCAACCTTGGGACGTTTTATACAGCGCGCTGACGGGCATAAACACCATCCATGCCGTGGTTAAACTGTCCGATATCACCGATGGAACGAGCAACACCTATCTTGTCGGCGAGAAATACGAGTGCCCCGACACCTACTTTACCGGAACGGACGGGTCGGACGACAGTACCATGTTCCAGGGTTGGGATATTGACCTTGACCGCTGGACGGAAATCAGCGACGGGCCGCCCATGCAGCATCAGGCAGGGTTGATCAACGGCCGTATTTTCGGCAGCGCCCACGCCAACGGCTTCAATATGACCTTCTGCGACGGCTCTGGGCAGATGATCAGCTACACCATCGACCCGGAGACTCACCGCCGGCTGGGCAACCGCAAGGACGGCCTGCCGATCGACGGCAAGAAGTTCTAGCCGCCGGCAAGCACACGGCCGGCGCCGGCTTCCCTGGCCGCCCCCCCCGCGGCGGGTACGCCCCCCAAGGACGCCCATCAACTTGCCTCGGCGGGCCGGCCACGGTACTATTTGTTACCGGGGTGCAGAACGGTTTCGGGCGAAAGCGCCTTTCCGGCCCAAGGGGGGGACCCATGATGACCGCCCAAAAACACTTCCGGGTGCTCGGCCCCGACGGCCAGCTCTCGCGGGACACCTTTCTTGTCTCTCCCGAACAGCCGGCGATGATCCGGGCGGACTGTCTGCTGGTCGTCCACGAGCGGAGCGGGATGATGTTCACGATTCACAACACGCGGCTCTTTCCCGCCGAAGCGGCCGACGCCGCCCCCTTCAGCCGGCGGCTGAGCGCATGTCTGCGGTGCGGGCGGGTCAAAGGGGTCGTCGAGGACCAGGTGACTTGCCCCTATCACGGCGAGGGCCCTTGCGACCTGGTCGAGCCGACAATGGCGCCAGGTTGAAATCATGCACCCGACGATCGCCAAACTGATTTCCGCCGGGCCGGTCGTGACGGACGGGGCCTGGGGAACGCAACTGCAAGAGCGGGGCCTGCCTGTCGGTGCCTGCCCCGATGCCTGGAACCTCACCCAGCCCGTGGAGGTCGAACAGGTCGCCCGCACCTATGTCGAGGCCGGCAGCCGGGTGATCTTGACCAACACCTTCGGCGCCAATCGTTTCATCCTCGCCCGGCATGGTCTGGCCGGCCGCGCGGCCGAAATCAATCGCCTGGGCGTGGAAATCTCCCGCCGCGCCGCGAAGAAATGGGGACTGGCTCCGAGCTTCGCCGGACAGACTCCACAGGTTGACGATCCTGCGAGGTGCCTGTCCCCATTTCTTCGCGGCGGCGCACCAGCGGTGTTCGCCTCGATCGGCCCCAGCGGCCTGATGCTGATGCTGGGCCAGGTCGAGCGCGGACGATCTGAAGGCCGCCTTTGCCGAGCAGGCCCGGGCCATTGCCGCCGCCGGCGCGGACGGCATCGCCGTCGAGACGATGTCCGATCCGGCCGAGGCGGCTTTGGCGGTCGCCGCCGCCCATGAAACCGGCCTGCCGGTCGTGGCCTGCATGACCTTCGGCGCCGGGGCGAAGCAGGACCGGACGATGATGGGCACCACGCCCGAACAGGCCGCCGAGCAACTCTCTGCCGCCGGGGCCGACGTGATCGGCAGCAATTGCGGCCAGGGGATCGCCGGGATGGTCGAAATCTGCCGCCGGTTGCACGCCGCCACGGATCGGCCGGTTTGGATCAAGGCCAACGCGGGGCTGCCGGAGATTCTGGACGGCCAGACGATCTACCGCCAGACGCCGGCCGAGTTCGCCGCCTACGTGCCCGAGCTTCTCGCCGCCGGCGCGACGTTCCTCGGCGGCTGCTGCGGCACGACGCCAGAGTTCATCCGTGCGGTGGCGGATAAACTGCACGCTGGGTGCGTTGAATGAGCCGAATCCTGCTGTAAGGGGTGTATTTGGCTCCGAAATGCCCTCCAACAAACCCCACAAATGACGGGGATGGTTGGGAAGATGCAATAATTATGCAACGCTCGGCTTGACTGCGGCCGAAATGTGTGTATATTATTCAATAGCAATCTCCCGCAACCCTCCGGCGATATGGAGACCTGACAATGTGTAAGGATATCTACTCATGGATCCAAAGTCCATCAGCATTGGCGTCACGGAGGGTGCCGGCCCGCCTCCCCATTATCAATGGTCGGTTTGGATACTGAATGTCGCGTTCGACGAGGCGATGGGTTTTCTTTCGCCGGTGCAGTACGAACACATGGCCATTCAGTTTCGAGAACTTGCCTTGCAAGAGGATCCGACGCACAGCGACACGATCTCGGTTCGCAGCATGTCGCCCGAGGACTATGACGAATTGAGGGACAAGGGCGGCGTTTTGGGGAAGATCAACACGAGGGTTTTCTTCGGAGTGGACAAAGGCAGCCGGGCCATCGTCGTGTTGGGCAGCATCAAGAAACAGAACGACGGGGCAACGCCCAAGGGCGACATTATCCGCATCCGCCGTCGTTGGCGGATGTATCGAAACGGCGAGTATGGGAAGCCAAGGAGCGGTTAATCGCAAAGGAAAGGCGCGTATGACGACTCCCATTGCGGAAGAACTGCTGAATGATCCTGTTGCATTGGCGATTGCCGTGCTGGTCGATCGAGTCCGCACCCTTCCGAAGGAAGACCGCAACGACCTGTTTGCGTTGGTCGAATCGCTGGAAACGGCGGAAACGGAAGAGGAGCGCGACGCCGTTGCTCGCGGCATGCGCGAAATCATGCAGCAACAAAAGGGCGGTATGCAGCCGATCGGGTTGCCCGAGCAGCCCAGCGAGAAACTACAGTCCTGGATGGACTACGTGGGCAACCGAATCCGCTGTTTCCGGGAGCAGGCCGGGCTGACGCAGCAGGAACTCGCCGAGAAAGCCGGATTGCGACAGAGCCACGTCAGCCGGCTCGAAAAGGGTCATCACAGCCCTTCGGCCCTGACTCTGGAAAAGATCGCCGGCGCTCTCGGGATCGCCGTTAGTGAACTGGATCCGTCGGCCGAGTGAAGCGGGGCGCTACACGCCGACCAACTCGGGTTCCTGCACGGGAAGCGAGGGCACAACCACCCGCTCGACCGGCGACGGGACGACGGTCGGCGTGGCAAAGCGGCAGAGCGGCACTTCCGGCCGGTCGGTGACTGCCGCGTTCCGCTCGTAGAAGGTGGGCGGCTCGTAGTTGAAGCCGTCGGCCAGACGCTTCTCTTCCTTGCGGATCTTGCTGAGCACCCAGCGGCCGCCGATCGCGGCGCACACCCGCGATTTCCAGCCGAACTCCGCCCTCAACTCCCGCAGAAGCGCCGTCATCTTGGCGTGCATCACCGGCTCGCGGCGGTAGTAGAGCCGGGCCGCCCCGACCACGGCGGAGAACGACGTGGCCAGCTCGCGGGCCTCCCAGGCGTAACGCCGGCGGACGCGCTCGTCGGGGTGGTCCTTGTACCGCCGCCAGCCCGCCAGCGTGGTGCGGACGATCCGCACCGTGCTCGGCCCGTTGACGGCAAAATCGCGGTCGAACGCCCGCACCATTAGCTCGGCCGTCTGCCGGTCGTCGAGCGCCGGGTGGCGGTAGTTGAGGATCAACTGCCCGTGGATGTCGCTGGGGTGATACTCGCTCTCGTCCTTCATCAGCCCCTTGGCCGTGAGGTCGGCGTGCAGCCGCGTGCCGGGCACCGGCGTGTAGAGCATGAACTGGTGGAAGTCGGTGTCGTGCCGCACGGCGTGCTCGATCGCCTCGTCAATGTTGTCCGGCGTGTGGTTCTCCAGGCCGATGATGGTCGAGCCCAGCACGCGGATGCCGTGCGACTGAAGCTCGCGGACCAGGGCGAAGGTGTCGATGCCGGCGAGTTTTGAGTATTGGCTGTCGCGCCCTTCGATGCCCATCCACACCCAGGCGATGCCCAGCCGGACCAGTTGGTCGATGGTGTACGAGCGGAGCACGTTGGCGGAGCTGAAGACGTCCAGCGACCAGGCCTTGTCGTGTTCCTCGATCAACTCCAGGAGCCGCAGGGCCCGCTTGCGGTGGAAGAGGAAGTTCTCGTCCATCATAAAGAACGAGCAGACGTCCGAGGCCCGCTCGATCTGGCACATCACGTCGAACAACTCGTCGCCGGTGCGGTAGAAGTCCACCCATTTGCCCTTACCGCCGAACATGGCGGAGGTGGAGCAGAAGTTGCAGCCCAGCGGGCAGCCCACCGAGGGGATGATCGTGGCGGCCACGTCGCCGCGGCGCTCTTTCACGCTGACGCCCACGGTCCGCGTGCCGATGCCCGAGGTGATGACCGGGTGGCGAAGGGGACGATCTTCATCCTCGCCGAGGAAGCGGCGGAACCACCGCACCCCTTCGCCCTTAACGATGTGATCGGCGTCGATCCGACGGGCCAGGTCGGGAACGTTGGCGATGTGCCCGCCGATGACGATGGTGGCGTCCGGCTGGTATTGCCGGACCAGATCGCACATCTTCTTGACTTTGTAGATGTTGGGAATGATCGACGAGATGCCCACCACGTCGTACTGCCGGGTGCGGATTTCCTCGACGAAGCGGTCGAGCGTGGGGAAGTCCAGCACGGTGCAGGGGGCCTCGATGTTCGCCTGGATCATCATCAGGCCCCAACTGCGGTGGAACATCCGCAGCGAGAACGCCCCCTGCGTCCGCGTTACCTGGTTATGGTACAACTCCATCGGGTTGATGCGCCGGCTGCCGTATTCGTCGTCCTGACCGTAAGGGCCGAAGACGCTCGACAGCAGCACCCTGGCCTCCGGGCCGGCCGGGTGCAAGGGGTGCGAAGGACGATGGGAAGGCTCGATTTGGAGGTGGCGGGCGGTCACGGGTGCGGAACTCCGAGGTGGCGAAAACTCTTCTCTCATAACCTAATTATATGTGTTTTCGCCTGCGCCCGAGGTCCACTGTGTATACGTTGCGTAATAGCTCCGTAATAGTTGCGCGGCCCCTGCGGCGCACGAGCATCATGCACAAAAAGAGAATGGCCGGGGACTGTTGGCCCCCGGTTATTCCGATGCGACGTTGCTCAAGAGCGCCACCGGAAAGTCGGACAGCACGTCCCCGACCCACAGAACAGCCGTCCTCCGGCGAGCGGCTCTGGCCGGTCAGCACGTTCTTCCACGCCGCGCCGGGCAACGGCCCGACCGCCAGACGGGTATCCTGCCATACCTCGCGCCCCAACGGCGGCGGCGCCAGAGACCCTTGCGCGCGGGCGTCAGCTGGGCGAACCACCGCGGCGCGATCACGATCGCCGCCGGCCGGTCGGGCGCGGACGAAGACGTCGAGCGCCGGGCGAAGGCGCAAACGTGCTCGAACGCGGCGCCCCGCGCCTCCAAAGGAATGTATTCTCCGCCCTGAAAGACCTCCGCCCAGCGCCGCCGGAACTGGAGCGTCCGCCAGGTGAGAAACAGCTTGATCCGCGGGTCGCGGGGATCGAGCGCGAGTTGCCGGGCCAGGCGCAAGAGCCGCCGCCCGCCGCGCCCCGCCTGCCGCTCCAACCGCTTGAGCAGCTTGCGGCGGAGCGCGAAGTCCACCGGCCGCCGGTTGTCCGGGTCCACCAGGCTGAAGTCCCACAGTTCCTGGCCCTGGTAGACGTCGGGCACGCCGGGGGCGCAGAGTTTCAGCAGCGTCTGCGACAAGGCGGCGTACAGCCCCCAGTTGACGGTCTGCTCGTGGAAGGCCTGGAAATCGGCGAGGAAGCGGTTTCTTGAGCCGGCCTCCAGCGCGGCGGCCACGAACGCCCGCACCGCCGCCTCGTAGTCCGCGTTGGGATTGATCCAACTGGTGCGGACTTTCGCCTCGCGGCCCGCCGCTGCCGGTTGTGGCGGTGGAACTCCTCCAGGCCGACGGCGCCGCGGGCAGGGTCGCCCCTCACTTCGCAGAGCGAGGCCAAGGCGGTCCAGCGGTAAAACGCCGTGTCCTCGATTCCGTTGGCCGTCACCGGGCTGGTGACCTGCTGGAACCGGCCGACGAACAGTTCCTCCTCGCGGCGGCCGGGCTCGTCGGTCTCCGCCGGCGACTCCAACAGCAGCACGTCGCGGATGAAATCGAACACCGCCGCGTTGCTGACCGGATTGCGGCGCTTGGCCTGCGCCGCCGCCCGGCACACCACCTGCCGGTCGCGCTCGGAAACCTCGCCCCGGCGGATGTAGGTGCGATAGATGGGAAAGCAGGCGATGATTTCCCGCAACGCCACCCGCAGTGCGTTGAGCGTGAAGTCCCGCGACCGCCGCCGCTCCGAGATGCGGTTCAGGCGGTGGGCCAACAGTTGCAGGTCGCTCGCCATGGCCGTTTTCAGAATCAGCACTTTCGACTCGTGGACCACCTCGCGGAAGTCCAGCCGCCGGTCGATGAAGCGGTCGTAATCCTTGACCAGCCGCTCCAGCCCTGCGCGGTCCACAAACAATCCGTTCACCGAGTTGAGGAAGTCATAGCCGGTGGTGCCGGCCAGCAGAAACTCTTCGGGAAGCGGCTCCTCGACGGCGAGAATCTTCTCCGCAACCACGTAGAGCGGCAGCCGGGCGCGGTCCGCGCAGCAAATCGCGGCCGCTTTCTCCAGAAACGCCGGCTCGACCTCGCTCCACGGCGGTGGGGATGAATGATGAATGTCGCAGCTTGCGTCGCGCGGTAATTCATCATTCACCATTCCGCATTCATCATTCGCCTCCCCTGACCCCTGACCTCCTTCATACACGGCCTTGCCCAGCGCCCGCAGGTAGCCCTCTTGCAGCCGCCGCAGGTATTCCCGCGGGTCGTACAGCCCGTCGATGTGATCGATCCGCAGCCCGTCCGCGTCCCCCTGGACCAGCAGATCGAACGCCATCTGGTGGCTCTCGGCGAAGACCTGGGGGTCCTCGGTGCAGACGGCCGCCAGTTCGTTGATGTCGAAGAAGCGGCGATAGTTGATCTCGTCGTCGGCCGCCTTCCAATGGCAGAGCCGATAGACCTGGGCGTCGAGCAACTCGTCCAGGGCGTCGAAACTGTGCGGGTCCTCGGGCGCGCCGTTCAGCTCCCGCACGTTCTGCCCGATGAACTCTGCAACCGCCGCGGCCCGCTCGACGAGCTTGCGGAGCCGGCCCTTGATCACCTCCTTCTCGCGCTGCCGCTCGGCGACGCTGGCCGGGTCGGTCCGCGTCCGCGGGGGCAGGTGCTCCAGCGCCGTCAGAATGCTTTCCAGTTCCCGCAATTCATCGCCGTCCGGCGGCAGGCTCTCTTTGAGCGCATAGAGCCGGCGGGCGAGAATCGCGCGGTAGGTCGGCGGATCCAGGGGCAGGAGGGCCTGGTAATAGCGGACGAAGAAGGCCCCCTCGCGGTACTCCAGCTTCAGTTCCCCCGCCTCCAGGACCTGGCCGTATTGGCCGCCGAGGATCGGCAGCAGGATCCGGTTCCGCAGTTCCTCCTTGACGGGCCGCCAGTCGATGTCGAAGTACGAGGCGTGCGGCGCGCTGGGGCCGTTCTCCAGGACGTCGTTCCACCAGGGATTTTCGGCGGCGGTGGCGCTCATGTGGTTAGGGACGATGTCCACAATTTGCCCCAGACCGCGGCCACGGAGCGCCTCCAGCATCGCCCGATAGTCTTCCGCGCTGCCCAGTTGGGGGTCGAGTTGCCCGTAGTCCACGATCGCGTAGCCGTGGCCGCATCCCGAGCGGGCCTTGCGGCAGGGGGAGGCGTAGAGGTGGCTGATGCCCAACTCGTCCAAGTAGGGCGCTACGGCCGCCGCGTCGCGGAACGTCAGCGTGCCCGGCTGGAACTGGAGACGGTACGTCGCCACCGGCCAGCGCCGCCGCTCTTGAATCCGTTCCGCCACGGCTTCGGCAATCCGCTGCGCCAACTCGGAAATGTTGCTCATCGCCGCCCTCGTGTTGCCACATTAGCCGGGGGCTAACAGCCCCCGGAATCGGTTTGCGAACGTCCTCCGGGGGCTGTTAGCCCCCGGCTATTATTTTGCTTGCGTTCTGGCTACCCCACGATCCGTCCCGAAGATCAACAACTCGTGCGGGAGGATTCGCTCCGGAAGGTCGTCGTCATTGCGGATGCCCCCGTAACGCGCATCTTCCGTGCTCAACAACAACTCCCTTCGGCCAAGTTCGGCCAATGGAACGTCGGCGGCATCCGGTGACAGGTTCGCCACGGCCAGCAGTCCGTCCTCGCCGGCCCGCCGGAGCAGCAACAGCGCCGGTTGGCCTTCCCGGTCCTCCACGCCGTCGCCGCGGAGCAGCCGGGCGGTGGTCCGCCGCCGGTCCCTGAGCGCCGGCCAACGCCGCCGCGCGGAGAGCAAGTCCGCGCACAGTTGCCGCCGTGGGGCCTGCGGCGAGCCCTCGGGCCACGCCCAAGCAAGCTTCGCCGCGGCAAAGGTTGCCGGGTCTTGCGGGTCGGGGACCTCCACCTTCCAGCGGAAGGCCATCGCGGCAAACTCCTCCCGCCGCCCCCGCCGCACCGCCTCGATGAGCTGCGGGTCGCCGAACGAGCAGAAGAAGGGAAACGGCCGCCGTTCTGCGTATTCCTCTCCCATGAACATCAGCGGCACGCACGGCGAAAACAGCAGCAGCCCGCAGGCCAGCCGCTCCGCCGCCGGCGGAACCAGCGACGCCAGGCGGTCGCCGCCGGCCCGGTTCCCCATCTGGTCGTGGTCCTGCACGCAGACCACGAAACGCGACCGGTCGGTCTTGCCCACCCGCGTGCCGTGCCGCCGCCGCCGGAAAGGGCTGTAGCAGCCATCGTAGACAAACACGTCGTTGAACGCCTTGGCCAACTGCTCCGGGCGGCCGAAATCCAAGTAATAGCCGTCCCGCTCGCCGGTCAACAGGGCGTGGACGGCGTGGTGGAAATCATCGCTCCAGAGGCCGTCCAATCCGTAGCCCCCACGGGCCGCCGGCCGCACCAGCCGCACGTCGTTCTGGTTGCTCTCGGCGATCACCAGCACGGTCCGCCGCCCGCGGGCCGCCTCGCGCTGCACCGCCGCCTGGATATCCGCCAGGATGTGCCGCGGGCTGGAATCGTAGATCGCGTGGACGGCGTCGAGCCGCAGGCCGTCGAGGTGGAAATCCCGCACCCAGCAGCAGGCGTTGTCGATCACGAACTGGCGCACCGGGTCACAGTCCGCCCCAT
The DNA here is from genome assembly GCA_963754135.1 of uncultured Planctomycetaceae bacterium. Classification (GTDB taxonomy): domain Bacteria; phylum Planctomycetota; class Planctomycetia; order Pirellulales; family Thermoguttaceae; genus JAJFUI01. Next base: position 2,576,661 of record CAVWEY010000003.1, on the reverse strand, counting down.
CGTAGTTGACCGCCTTGCCCCAGGGAGTGCGGTAGCGGCCGGTGAAGTACGGCCCGAACTTCTCGAAGTAGTTCCCTTCGGGGCCGACATGGTTATAGACCACGTCGAGGAACACGGCCAGGCCGGTCCGATGGGCGGCGTCGACCAATTCCTGCAAGGCCCGCGGGCCCCCGTAGCTCTCTTGCACGGCGTAGGGATAGACGCCGTTGTAGCCCCACCCCAGCCGCGGTCGCCGGCGAACTGGGCCACCGGCATCAACTCGATCGCCGTGATGCCCAGCCGCTGCAAGTCGGGCAGGCGGGATGACCGCCGCGAAGGTCCCCTCCGGCGTGAACGCCCCGACGTGCAACTGACGCAGGAATTGGGCATCGATGCCCGCTGGGAGGCGATCTCCGGCCCGGCCGACTTCTACCGCGTCACCAAGGCCTTTCACAACGGTTTGCAGGGCCGGCCGGTCGCGCTGCGGAAAAGCGACTTCGACCTGCACTACGAAGTGAACCGCGAGAACGCCCGGCGGCTGAACCTCGAAGCGGACATCGTGTTCGTCCACGATCCGCAGCCGATCTATCTGCCGGCATTCACGCCGCCGGGCCCGGTGGGCCGCTGGATCTGGCGCTGCCACATCGACGCCTCGCATCCCGACCGCGGCGTGTGGAAGTACCTGGAGACGGCGCTGCCGGCGTATCGGGCGGCGATTTTCTCGTTGGCCGCCTTCGCCCGGCCGCTGGCCACCCCGATGTTCCTCATCATGCCCGCCATCGACCCGCTCTCGGACAAGAACTGCGCGATCCCCGAGAGCGAGCGGCTCGAGACCTTGGCCCGCTTCGGTATCGACCCGGAGCGGCCGCTGCTGCTACAGGTCTCGCGATTCGACCGCTTCAAGGACCCGCTGGGCGTGATCGAGGCATACCGTTTGCTCAAGCCCTATTACCCGACGATGCAACTGGCGTTGGCCGGCGGCACGGCCGACGACGACCCGGAAGGGGCGGACGTGCTCCGCGAGGTCCGGGAGCACGCCGGCGACGACCCCGACTTGAAGGTCCTGCTGCTGCCGCCCGACGCCCACCGCGCGATCAACGCCTTGCAGCGCTCGGCGACCGTGGTGCTTCAAAAATCGCTCAAGGAAGGCTTTGGGCTGACGGTGACCGAGGCCCTGTGGAAGGGCAAGCCGGTGGTCGGCGGGGCCTGCGGCGGCATCACCCTCCAGGTCCACGACTATCACACCGGCTTCCTGGTCCACTCGCCGGCCGGCGCCGCCTACCGCATCCACTATCTGCTCCGCTACGCCGACAAGCGGCAGCGGATGGGCCAGACCGGCCAGGACTTCGTCCGCCAGCACTTCCTGCTGACCCGCAATCTCCGCGACTATCTGGCCATGCTCCTCTGCCTCGATCACCCGGAGGCCGGCACGCTGGTGGTGTAGCGGTCAACTTTCAGCGATCAGCCGTCAGCCGGAAAGGCACGCTGGCGGACGCTACGCCCGTTTACGGGCGTTTCCGCGTAGCGGTATTCGGCCCGGCGTTTACGCCGGGTTGGTCGGTTGCTCATAATCTTTCAATCTTGTCGGCATCCTGTCAGCCGCGTTCACGCGGCTCCTGGCCGGTGCGTGCCGGACGGGCAGGAGCCGCGTGAACGCGGCTGACAAGGGCACTACGCGATTCCCTCAGCCTGCTTCTCGCCCCGCACAACCCGGCGTAAACGCCGGGCCGAATACCGCCGTTGGCGGAAAGGCCCGTGAACGGGCTTGATTCGTCGAAGTCGCTTGCGTCACATCAACCGGCCCCAAACCGATGTTTCCACGCTTGACCGCGCCTGCACCGGTCTGCTATCCTTACATCATCTCTCTTGCACTCTTCCGGCTCCGTAAGGAAGGGAGGCTCGTCATGTGGCGGACGCCGCTCTTGATCCTGTTGCTGGCGCTGACGTTGGGTTTGGCGCTGCTGTTGGTGCGCGCTTGGCGGCCTAATGCGGCAAAGATCGCGGCCTATCACTCTGGCGATGACGTGGTGGCCGGCAAGAGCACCGGGCTGACGGTCGATGACCATGTGGTCGGGAAAGTACCGGTAAAGCGCATCGAGCCTCTGGACGTGCTTGCGGTTTCGGTCCGCGGCACGCTCTTGGACCGGCCCATTAACAACCGCTTCCTGGTCGAGCCCGGCGGGGGCCTGTCGCTGGGCGCGCCCTATGGGCGCGTGCAGGTCACGGGGCTGACGCTGCCAGAGGCCGCAATCGCCATCAAGAAAAAGCTGGAGGAGGTCTTGATGGCGCCGGAAGTGGAAGTGTTCGACGCCGGCCATGCCACGCAGTGGTGGGCCGGGCCGCCAAAATCGCCCTATCGCATCGGCCCCAACGATTTGCTCTGGATCGACGTTTGCGGCACGCTCCTTGACGCCCCGATCTATGGAGAATATACCGTTGATCCGGACGGGAATATACCCTTCGGCCCGGCGTACGGCAGCGTCGCCGTCAAGGGCCTCGGTCTTGAAGAGGCCGAGCAGGCGATTGTGAGGAAGCTGGAAGAGGTCCTGCAAAGGCCCGAAGCGGCTGTGACGCTGGCCGGCTGGAAGAGCGGCCGCCGGCTCCCGAAATCGCACGGGAAGGAATGACCCGCGATTCTCCGCCACCCTGCCGCTGTCCATCACTATGTCCTTCCGCCGTTCCCTCAGCACGCCCATCATCTTGGCCATCGCCATGTTCGTCCTGCTGGCGGTACTCACCGTCGGTTGGGTGTTGCTATCGGTGTTCGGGGCCTTGCAGCAGGCCGCCTCCGGCGTCTATTGGGCACTGCTGCCCATCGGCTCGACCTTCATTCTCCTCTTGGTCGTCGGCGTGGTGCTCTACCTGATCCTCTCGATCAAGGCCATTAACCTCACCCGGCGGCAGTCGAACTTCATCGACAGCGTGACCCACGAGTTGAAATCGCCGCTGGCCTCGATGAAACTCTACCTGCAAACCCTGAGCCGCCACCAGGTGAGCCAGCCGTTGCAGACCGATTTCCACCGCTTCATGCTCGAAGACCTGGAACGGCTCGACCACCTCATCAACCAGATGCTCGACGCCGGCCGGCTCGAGGCTGAGCGGTCACCGGAGGAAGACGAGGACGTCGAGTTGGCCGGCCTGCTGCGGGATTGCGCCGCGGCCGTGTGCATGAACTACCGCGTCCCGGTGGATACCGTCCGGCTCGACCTCCAGCCGGGCGTGGTGGTCGGCCGGCGGATCGACCTGGACATCGTCTTCCGCAACTTGATCGACAACGCGGTGAAGTATGCCGCCACGCCGCCGCGGGTCGAGGTCAGCCTGCGGCCGGCGGCGGGCGGACGGCTGGCCGTGCGGATCGCCGACAATGGGCCGGGCATCCCACAGCACCTGCGGCGGAAAATCTTCGGCCGCTTCGTCCGCCTGGGCCTGGAACTGGAGCGGAAGAAGCCCGGCACCGGCCTGGGCCTGTACATCGCCCGGACGCTCGTGCGCCGCCACCGCGGCCAAATCCGCGTCTACGACCCCGAGCACGGGCCGGGGACAGTTTTTGAGGTCCAACTGCCGGGGAAGGAATTGCAAATTGAGAATTGCAAATTGAAAATTGCAAATTGACGGACTATTCCGCCTCCCAATTTGCAATTTACAATTTACAATTTGCAATTTACAATTTGCAGCCATGCCCAACAACGAGCACATCCTGGTCGTCGAAGACGAAGAGCACCTGGCCACCGGCATCAAGTACAACCTGGTGGCCGAGGGCTATCGCGTGACGATGGCCGGCGACGGCCCGGCGGCGCTGCAAGTCCTTCAGGACAAGGCCGACGCCGTGGACCTGGTGATCCTGGACCTGATGCTGCCCGGCATGAGCGGCTACGCGGTCTGCGAGGCGCTTAGGGCCTTCGACGTGGACACGCCGGTGCTGATCCTGACCGCCCGCACGCTTACCGAGGACCGCACCCGCGGCTTCGACGCCGGCGCGAACCAATACCTCACCAAGCCGTTCGACCTGGACGAGTTCCTCAGCCGGGTGAAGAACCTCTTGACGTTCCACAACCGGCGGCAGCGGCAGGAGCGGCGTCAGTCGGGCGGCGTGACCGTCTTCGAGTTCGCCCAGGCCAAGATCAACTTCGATACGTTCGAGGTCACGGTCGGCGGCGAGCCTGCCCGGCTGACGCAACTCGAAATGACGCTCTTGCGGTATTTCGTCGAGAACGAGGGCCGGGTGATTCCCCGCCGCGAGCTGCTGGAGAACGTCTGGGGGATGCCCGGCACGTTGAACACCCGCGCCCCGACCAGTTCATCCGCCGCTTGCGGAAGACGTTCGAGCCGGACCCCGCCCAGCCCCGCCACTTTCTCACCATCCGCGACGCCGGCTACCGGTTTGTGGCGAAGCCGGAGGGAGACGAGTGACGCAGTAGGTCCCGCCTGCCGGGCGGGACCCTAAAGCGGCGGCGGCGTGAGCGAACAATAACCCGTGATGTCCCTATTTCCCGCCTCGGGAGTCAGACCGGCCACCATCCACGAACTCTTGCCACTGGCGGTGTCGCCGGTCGTGCTCTTGCTTGTCTTCCCGATCCACCCAGGGAATGAAAAACAACGCGACCAGCACGGTCGCCGCGACAATGAGGATGACGATCCAGGTCATTCCTCCGGCTCCCGCCTCCGCTCCCCCGACATTATACCGGAAAACGTCGCCAGCGGGCAATCCCATTGAAAATGGCCCATTTCTTGACCTCGACAACGCCGCCCGCGGAGCGCATGATGGTGAATGTGAGATGCTCTCCTCGCCCTTGCCGGTCTCCGACGCGAGGGGGGAGAGGAGAAAACGTAAGATTGGAAATCCGACGAGTTGCTGACCAACTGACGAACCCCGCTGGTGGCCGTTGAAATTGGCCGATCCAAGAGTTGTTGACCAACTGACGCCATGCGCCTGAAACTGATTGCCTGTGAAATCTTCTACCGCGAACTGTGCGCCGCCGTGGCCCGGTCGGTCAACCAGGTCGACGTCGAGTTCCTGCCCAAGGGACTGCACGACATCGGCCAGGCGGGCATGTCGGCCAAGTTGAAGGAAATGCTGGCCGCGGTGGACGAGACGAAGTATGACGCCGTGCTGCTGGGCTATGCCCTGTGCAGCAACGGCTTGGTGGGCCTGACGGCGCGGAACGTCCCCCTGGTCGTCCCCCGCGCCCACGACTGCATCACCCTCTTCCTCGGCAGCAAGGAGCGGTATCTCGATTATTTTCAGAGTCATCCCGGCGTCTACTTCAAGACCAGCGGCTGGATCGAGCGCGGCGAGGGCCTGACGCAGTACCACGAGGATTCGATCCAGCACCTCTCGGGCATGGTGCAGACCTACGAGCAGTTGGCCGCCAAGTACGGCGAGGACAACGCCAAGTTCCTCTACGAGCAGCTCTGCAACATGCTGCGGAACTACAGCGGCCTGTGCTACATCGAGATGGGGATCGAGCCGGACGACCGCTTCGAGCGGCAGGCCCGTGGGCAGGCGGCAGAACGGGGCTGGACCTTCGAGAAGCTGGCTGGCGACATGACGCTCATCCAGCAGTTGGTCGACGGCCTCTGGGACGACGGCCGTTTTCTGGTGGTCCCACCCGGCGGCTCATTGGCGGCGAGTTTCGACGAGCAGATCATCAAGCTGGCGTAATGTAGCCGGCACACGCCGTGTGCCGGCCTTTGGTGGGACTGCGCTGCTGCTTGTCCCACCCTACTTCTGTCCCGGCGGTGCCGGCCAGGGGGCCTCGGGCAGTTCCGCGCGGAACGGTTTGCCCGATTCATACAGTGCGATCCGGGTGCGCAAGTCATGGGCCAAATCCCGCTTGTCCTGTCGCTCGGCCAATGCCAGGGCCTTTCGGGCGGTGGCCAGGGCGGCGGGAAACTGCCTCGTTTCGGCGTAGGCCGCGGCCAGCGCGTCGAGCACGTCCGGGGCCTGGCCGGCGGTGAGTTGTTCCGCCCGCCGGGCGTGCTCGACTGCTTCCGCCCCGCAGCGCCGCGACGCGGCCGGGCAGGTCGCCAGCAGCCAGGCCAGTCGCCGGTGCGCCTCCGCGGAGCCCGGCCGCGCGGCCACCGCCTGGCGGCATTGGGCAATGTCCTTGTCCAAGCGGGCCAGACGGGCCGAAAGGCCGCCAACATTGAAGAAGGCGACCATTTCCCGGCGGTCAAGATCCGTGGCTTTCTTGTATTCCGCCAGCGCCTCTTCACACTGCCCCTCGCCCAGCAGGACGGCGCCCAGGTTATTGTGGGCGCGGCCGTTGTGCGGGGCCTTCGCCACCGCGTCCCTCCAGATCGACACCGCGTCGCGATAGTCGCGGTTGCGTTGGAACGTGGTTGCCGCCAGCGCCACGGCGGCGACGGCCACGGCGGCGGCGCCGAAGATGCCGGCCGTCCGCCGCGAGAGCCACTCCCGCCGCGAAAGTCCCTGCAAGCCGAGATAGGCCCCCGTCACGATGGCCGCCGTCACCGCGGCCAGCGGCAGGTACATCCGATGCTCGGCCATCGGCTGCGTCGCCACCGGGATGATGCTCGACGTGGGGGCCAAGATGGCGAAGAAGCAGGCACCCAGAAAACCGAGCTTCGGACTCCGCCAGAGCGCCACGAGCGTGACCAACCCCAGCAGCACAACCGCGGCCGCGCAGAGCGCCAGGGGCAAGACCCCTTCGGCCAGGCCCTTGCCATAGTCCAGCACGAGCGGACAGGGCCAGGCGCAGAGTCTGAGGTAATGAACAATGGCCCGGCACTGCATAGCCAGATAGGCCCAGCAGTTGACCCCGGCGTCGAAGCCGGCCGAGTTGCCGCGGCCCCAAGAGGCATAGATCAGTTGCTCCAGCAGCGGCCAGGTGGCCGCCAGCGCCAGGTACAAGCCGTACCGCCGCCGCACCGCCTCGCGGAACGAGCCGGCCAGAAACGTCCGATCATACAAGAGCGCCATCAGCGGGGCCGACACCATCACTTCCTTGGTCGCCATCCCCAACAGGCAAGCCAAGGCTGCAACCGTATACCAGCCCAACGGCTGGGCGACCGTTGCGCCGCGGACCAGCCCGTAGAGCGTCAGGAGATAGAACAGCCCCACCAGCGACTCCGCCCGCTGGACCACGTAGGTCACGGACTCGGTTTGCAGGGGATGCACGGCCCAGAGCAAGGCGACGGCCAAGGCCAGCGGGGTGGCGGCTGCGCCCAGAAGTCGCGCATCGCCGGCAGCAGGAAAGTCCGCCGCAGCAGCCCGAACAACAGCAAGGCCGCCGCCAGGTGAATAGCCAGGTTCGTCAGATGGTAGCCTCGCACGTTCACGCCGCTCGCGGCATAGTTGACGGCCAAGGAGAAATTCAACAGCGGCCGGCCGGTGACCGTCTCGCCGTTTTTCGGCGGGCAGAGCGCGTCGCTGATGGGCCAGAGCCGACGGATCGTCTGGTTGCCGAGGATCGAAGGGCCGTCGTCGAGGATGAAAGGGCCGCCAAGACTGTCGCTGAAAGCGGCGGCCGTGGCCAAGACGATCAGCCCCGCCGCCAGCCGCGTGGCCCAGGGCGTGGCGTCGTCGTGTTGTGTTGCTGAGGCGTTCATTGCCGGTAAAACGCCCTCTGGGCCTCGAACAGTGCGATCCGGGTCCGCACGGCATCCGCCAGCTCCTTCTTGTCTTGCCGCAGGGCCAGTTCCAGGGCCGTGTGCGTGGCGGCCAGGGCCTCGTCCAGCCGGCCCTGCTTGGCCAAGGCGTCGCCGAGGTTGTAATGGGCCTCGGCGGAGTCCGGCTGGATTTCCAATGCCCTTTGGAAGTGTTCCACAGCCTCGTCGAGCCGGCCGCGCGCGGCCAAGGCGATGCCCAGGTTCGAGTGGGTTTCGGCGGAATCCGGCTGGAAATCCAATGCCCTCCGGAGGTGCTCCACGGCCTCTTCCAGCCGGCCGCGCCCGGCCAATAGGCTGCCGAGGTTGTTGTGGGCCTCGCCGTAGTCCGGCCGGCTTTTCAAGGCCTCCTGGTAATGTTCGATGGCCTCGTCCGGCCGGCCGCGCGCGGCCAAGGCGTTTCCCAGGTTGTTGTGGGCCTCGGCGTAGTCCGGCCGGATTGCCAACGCCTTCTCGAGGCACACGATGGCCTGGACGGTCCGGCCGCGGGCCATCAGGGCAACGCCCAGATTGCACTGTGCGCGGGCGTTGTGCGGCGCCTTGACGGCCGTGTCCTGCCAGATCGACAGCCCGTTGCGGTAGTCTTTGTTCCGTTGGAACGTAAGCGTTCCCAGCGTCACTCCGGCAGCGGCCGCCGCACAGCCAAGCAGCAGATTGGCCGTCGGACGCGAGAGCCACCCGCGGCGCACCAAACCCCGGCAGGCGGCGTACCCGCCGAGCACCGCCGCGGCCACGACCGCCGCCAGCGGCAGGTACATGCGATGCTCGGCGATGGTCTGCGTCACCACCGGCACGATGCTCGACGTGGGGGCCAGCAGGGCGAAGAAGCAGGCCCCCAGGAAACCGGCTTTCGGCCACTGCCACAGCGCCGCGACGGCCGCCAACGCCAGCAGTCCCACGACGATCGCGTAGGGCACGATCTCCGCGGCGGTCCGCGCCAGGCCATCGCCGTAATCCAGCACCAGCGGAGACGGCCACGCGCTGAGGCGCAAATAGTGGACGACCGCCCCGAGTTGCGTGCCGAAGTACGCCCAACAGCCGACTCCCTGGCCGAAGCCGGCGGTGCCTCCCCGGCCGGCCGTGTCGGCCACCAGCCACGCCAGCAGCAACCACGTGGCCACCAGCGCCAGGTACAAGCCGTACCGCCGCCGCACCGCCTCGCGGAACGAGCCGGCCAGAAACGTCCGATCATACAAGAGCGCCACCAACGGGGCCGACACCATCACTTCCTTGGTCGCCATCCCCAGCAGGCAAGCCAAGGCTGCAACTGTATACCAGCCGACCGGCCGGGCGGCGGTTGCGCCGCAGAGCAGCCCGTAGAGCGTCAGCAGATAGAACAGCCCCACGAGCGACTCCGCCCGTTGGATCACGTAGGTCACGGACTCGGTTTGCAGGGGATGCACGGCCCAGAGCAGTGCGACGGCCAGGGCCAGCGGGGTGGCGGCCGCGGCCCAGTCGCCGCGCATCGCCGGCAGCAGGAAAGTCCGCCGCAGCAGCCCGAACAGCAGCAAGGCCGCCGCCAGGTGAATGACCAGGTTCGTCGCGTGGTAGCTCCGCACGTTCAGGCCGCTCGTGGCGTAATTGACGGCCAAGGAGAAATTCAGCAGCGGCCGGCCCGTGACCGGCTCGCCGTGTTTCGGCGGAAGCAGCGGCGTCCAGGCCGGCCACAGCCGGCGGATGCTCGGGTTTTGCGCGATGGCCGCTTCGTCGTCGAAGATCAGCGGTCCGGCGAAGCTGTTGCTGAAGGCGGCGGCCGTGGCCAAGACGATCAGACCCGCCGCCAGCCGCGTGGCCCAGGGCAGAGGGAAAAGGGGGACAGGCCCCCTTTGTGCGAAGCACCCTTCGGGCCGTTCCGGCAAAGGGGGCCTGTCCCCCTTTTCCCTCCAGGGCGTAGCGTCGTCGTGCCGTGTTGCTGAGACGTTCATGGCTGGTAAAACGCCCGCCGGGCTTCGTACAAGGCGATCCGGTTCTTCAATGCATCCGCCAGAGTTCTCTTGTCCTGCTGCGTGGCAAGGGCCAGCGCCCGGCGGGCCGTGGCCAGGGCCTCGGGAAACCGGCCCGTTTCGGCGTAGGCGGCGGCCAACGCATCGAGCACATCCGGCCGCCGGCCGCCGCAGAGCCGGTCCGCCTGCCGGGCAAGCTCGACCGCCTCCGTGCCGTTGCGGAGCGATGCCTCGGGGCAGGTGGCCAGCAGCCAGGCTAGACGCCGCCGGGCCTCCGCGTCGTCGGCGTTGCGGTCCACCGCCCGCCGGTAATGCGTCGCCGCCCGTTGAAACCGCTCCAACGCCGTCAGCGGGGCGTGGGGGTGCGGCAGGCCGACGATGTACTGGGGATCGAGCTTGCGGACCTCCAGGAACTGGACCATCGCGTCATCGTCCAGGCCCCAATCGGACAAGACAATGCCAAGGTGATGATGGGCCAGACGATTGCGCGAAGTGCAATCCAGCGCGGGTCCAGAGGGTCTCGCTGTCCTGCCAGAACGTCGTCTGACGCCAGGCGCACGCCGTCAGGGCGGCCAGCGCCAAGACGGCGGCCGTGCCGCACGCCCAGCGGCGCAACGTAGCAGGCACACGCCGTGTGCCGCATTGCCCGGCCCCGCACAGGTCGGCCGCCCACCAGGCCAGGGCGATGCCCAGTCCGATCTGCGGCAAGTACATAAAGCGGTCGGCCACCGCCTGGGCGCCGAACTGCACCAGCCCGATCACCGGCAACAGCATCACCAAGTACCAGAGCCAGCCGACCAACAGATAGGGGCAGCGCCGCCTCCAGGCCAGGGCCGCCGCCGTAATGCCCGCCAAAATCAACGACGCCCCCAAGACCTTCCCCAGCGGCAGATCGGGACCTGGACGCGGATACAAGACCGCCAACCCCGCGGGACAAAAGAAATGGCCCAAGTAGCCGACGTAGGCCATCAGGGCGTTGCCGATCCGCCACCACCATGAATACGTGCCCGCGGCTTCCAAGGCCTCCGCCTGGGCCCAGACGGCCATGCCGCTGAAAACGGCCGCCACCGCCAGAAGCGGGAGCTTTTCGAGCACGAGCCGTAGGTTATGCTTCAGCACATATCGTCCCAGCGGCCAGTAATCCAGCAGCAGCAGCACCAGCGGCAGCGTCACCAGCATCGGCTTGGCCATCAGTCCCAGGCAAAAGAGATCCACCACGGCCAAGTATCGGATGAGCGAGAAGGGGTGGCGGGCATAGCACATGTACGCCCAGAGCGTTAGCACGAAGAACAGCCCGCTCAGGACATCCTTCCGCGCCGTCACCCAGGCGACCGGCTCGACTTGCAGGGGATGGATGGCGAACAGGGCTGCCACCAGCGCGCTGGGCCCGATTCCGCCGGTCATCTGCCGCAGCACGAGAAACAGCAACACCGCCGTGGCGGCATGCAGCAGCACGTTGGTCAGATGGTGTCCGCCGGCCCACAGGCCGTAGAGTTGGCAGTCCAACATCTGGGAGATGCAGCAGAGCGGGACCCAGCTACAGACGTGCGTGTGGGTGAAGGCCCGGGCCAACCCCTCGGCGGTCAGTCCGGGCAGGATGTGCGGATTCTCGTACACACTCAGCCGGTCGTCGAAGTTGACGAATTCGTAGCGGATCGTCTGGCCGAACACCAGGCCCACCGCCAGCAACAGCAGCCCGCAGATGGCCAGCTCACGAAGCCAGGGATAACGGTCGATCATCACGCTTCCATTGTGGCACGTCCCGGCGGCTGCGGCAAGCCGCCGAAGTAGCCGGCACACTCCGTGTGCCGGCCGGGCGCTCTTGGCCGGACCTGGGTGCAAGTTGTACTTTGCGCCGTTTAACCGGCGGTCTGGTAGTGCCGTTGGCCGGTGGCTCGGCTCGTTCGCTCCCGCCAGAAGGTGGTAAGCGGTTGGGTGTCGCTCAGATAGTCGGCTGCCAGTTGCAGCAGCGCATCCGCTCCACCGTTCGACCAGAATTTTTCGGTGCCCTTGACACGCCGATTGATTTGCTTGATCGTCGATTCGATGTGGCTGCTGGTGATGGGCAGCCCTTCTCGACGGTACTCGTCGTAACGCATCCTTGGTCCTTGGTTCTCCAAATAACACAACGCATCGGCCACCTTACACCGCGGTAAATCTTCGGCCTCGTCTTTGTCCGGCTGCCCCAACTCCCGCTGACGTTCCCGCAACCCGACGAGCACCGACTCCACCTGCCCGCTCCACAACCACTGCGCCCACTGACAATAGATCGGCCACGCTTCCTCCATCGCGCGGCCTGCCATCGCGCCGGCGAACACGTAGCACAGTCCGTGGATGAAATCCACGATCGGCGTGAAATGCGAAAAGTGTCGCCGCCACACCGACCAATTGGTCTCCGAACCATCGCCCACGAACGCTTTGCGACTCGCCGCCATGAAGCCGCGCCGCCATGAAGCCGCCGCCAACTGTTTGCCGAACGCCTCGATGGGTTCGCGCGTCGCCACGACGCTTCGCGCCAACGGTTCCGGCTGGCCTCGCCGCTTTTCGGACGCCGGCGCTTCCGCCGATTCCTCGCTCGCAGGCGCCTCGCCAACCGCAGAAAAACCCTTGATTTCCCGAGAAATCTGCCCCATGCGACGCGGATCGACGAAAATCCCGGGAATCACCGGGCAAGGATCGGCCGCGGACGTTTCACTGGTCATCGACAGCAAGCATCCCACTTTCGTCTCGCGCCAGAAACGCCCCTTCCGCTTCTCCTCCGTCGGCGGCTCTTCTTCGTTCCGATTCCGAATCTGGATGCGTCCGCCGTCCATCTCGACGCACGCCACGCGCGGAACTTGCTGCCGCGGGCTGCCCTGTTGTTGCGGCAACGGCAACGTCTCCCACACCGCCTCCTCCGCCTTCCGTCCGGCCACGCGCTCCTGTCCGATTCGCTTTGTCGCCCGCGCAATCCGCTGCTGGGAGACGTCCAACTCCGCTAGATGTTTCAAGTCTTGCTCGGCCTGCCGGAAACTATGGCTCTGCGTCCCGGCGTACACCATCTTCTCCAACACCCGAGGACTCGCCGTGTCGTCCGGCGCAATCCCCAATGCCTGCGACTGAGGGAAAAAAAGCCTTCCGAGAAGGCTTGTCGTACCCCTTGGGTTCTGGCCATGCAACCTCGCCTCGCCGAGTCTGAACCATCCGCACTTCGACCTCCCCCCCCGCCCCGTCTGGACCTATCGCGGTTGTGGGAACTGCCATCGAACGCCCCTGGTCTTCCAGACTTTGACCGATAACCTCCCGAGCCAGGAGGTCTCCGATTTCGACCCCCAAGTCTTCAATCTCCGTGAACTTGGTTCCCCAGGTCGGCGTCCCCGATGCACCGTAGACTTCTTGCCGCAATTCCTGGGCGATTGCCTTGATCCGATCGTGCAAGTTCTGGTCAATGGCCATCCCTGGCTATCTCCTTTGTCTAAGTTCCCACCACCCGGCCTCTTACCAGGCAAAATCACCCCCCCTCTGTTTAACATCAATCCGACAACTTACAAAGTGCAACTTGCACCCGCCGGACCTGCCGGCGCGGCGCGGGGCTTGCCAATCGCCGCCGCGGGGGAGTATACTGCCGTCGATGGTCCGGGACGCCGAAATCCGTGAGTTCGTCGAGCGGGTCGTCAGCGATCACGACGGAAGGAAAAATACTCTATGACGTCGGCCGATCTCGCGGTATTGGTTGAGACCGAAATTGGGGACAATTGGTCCGAATCCAACGCGCACGGCGTCAGTCTGCGGTCATCGTTGGTACGGCCGGACCTAATCAAGGTAATCGACCGCAGGGTCGAGGACGGTCGGATTCATGATGAGGTAATCGACCTATGGTTGATCTTGGAGGAAAGGCCTAAGACACGGGATGGATATAAGATCGTTTATGACGAACGTGCCCGTTCGTTCGGACTGGCAACGCAAGGCTTCAAGGAAGACAGTTATCCAGTGCTTGTTGGTTTCTATGGCGATTTTTGGACGACGTTCGAGGCAATGTAGGGGGCAATAACGCACCGCAGACAAACCCCAACGGCTTCAACATCAAGGCTACACGATGACCGGACGCGACCGCATCCTCGCCCAATTCGACGGCTCGCCGGTGGACTGCTTGCCCTTGATGCCGATCACCATGATGTTCGCCGCCCGGCAGATCGGCGCGGCCTACGGGCGGTACGCCGCCGATCATCGGGTGCTGGCCGAAGGGCAAATCCGCACCGCCGAGAAGTTCGATTTCGACCACGTCTCCTGCGTCTCCGACCCCGCCCGCGAGGCCGCCGACTGCGGCGCGGCCATTCAATACTTCGACGACCAACCACCGGCGGTGGATGAAGCCCATGCCCTGCTGGCCGACAAGAGCGTGCTTACGCGGCTGGAGGCCCCCGATCCGTTGGGCGGCGGACGGATGCTCGACCGCGTCCAGGCCGCCGCCCTGCTGCACGAGCGGGTCGGCCGCGAAAGACTGGTCGAGGGCTGGATCGAAGGCCCTTGCCGAGGCCGCCGACCTGCGGGGCATCAACCGCCTGATGACCGACTTCTTCGACGACCCCGCGTTCGTCCGCGACCTGTTCGGCTTCGCCGTGGCGATGGAGATGGAGTTCGCCGGGGCGCAAGTCGACGCGGGCGCGGAGTTGATCGGCGTGGGCGACGCCGCCGCGTCGCTGGTCGGCCCGCAAATCTACGAGGAGTTCGTTCTGCCCTTCGAGCGGAAACTAATCGCCGGCCTGCACGCGATGGGTGCCAAGGTGCGGCTGCACATCTGCGGCAACGTCCGCCGCATCCTGCCGGGCATCGGCAGTCTGGCGTGCGAAATGGTGGACATCGACTCGATGGTCCCGCTGAAGCAGGCGCGGCGGGAAATGGGGCCACACCAGGTCTTCGCCGGCAACATCGACCCGGTAAAAACGCTCCGCAACGGCACGCCCGAGTCCGTAACGGCAGCCATTGCCGACTGCCACGCCCAAGCCGGGCCGCCGTACATCGTCGCCGCCGGCTGCGAAGTCCCCCGCGACACGCCCGAGGCCAACGTCCTGGCGCTCAGCCGCTATGCCCGCTCCCACCCCAGGTAATTCCCGCTTGCCGATCGGGACTCTGCAACGCGGGTCCCGCCCGGCAAGCGGGAACTACCGCAAGCGGGACCTACATCCGCAGTTCGGCGCCGTGCTTCTCGTGACAGGCGGCGACGACGCGGCCACAGACCTCGTCGGCCTGCTGACTGGTAAGTGTGCCCTCGGGGGAACGCAGCGTAATCGTGAAGAAGAGGCTCTTCTTGCCGGGCCCAAAATACTCTGCATCGCGGTACACGTTGCCGAATTCAACGCTTTCCAACCACGGGCCGCCGTCCGCACGGACGATCTCTGCGATGTCTGCCCACCGCACGGGCTCGTTTACCACTAGACTCAGGTTGCGCGTCACGGCCGGGTATGGTGACTGAGGAACGAAAGTCGGGACGAGATTTGCAAGAGTCATCAAAGGCAACAGGCGAAGTTCAGCAATGATTGTATCTTGGATCAAATGAAACCGGGTCAAACCTTCCGTTCTTAAAGAGCCGACAAAACCGAACGATTCATTGCCGATTTTCAACTGGCACGACAGTTCCGGATCGAGAAGCGACAAATTGGCATCGTCAGCGTGTAGCGGCGCTGTTATCTTCAGCTCACTAAGAATCGCTTCGATCGTTCCTCTTACAGCGCGATATGCCTTCTCCTGCGGCTTTCCCCCGTGCATACCAGGCCAGACGAACCTTCGGGTGCTAATCATGCCCAGCATCAACTCCTCGCGCGGCAAATCCGCCCCGTGCGGTAGGTATACCCTCGCGATCTCGAAGAATTCAGTTTCCCTATTTGCGAACGATTCGTTGGTGCGTTGCACGTCCAAGAGGCTCGGAACAAGGCTGCGGCGGAGGCAATCGGCGCCACGGATCACCGGAATCCGGGTCCGCAGCGGCTCCGCATCAGTCCACGGGCTGATTGCGGTTGAGAGGTATTCATCGACCGCGCTCAGCGTGACCGCCTCATCAAATCCGGCGGCGGTGAGCACGTGGCGCACTCGCTCCAGCACCCGGTCTTCGCGCCGGCGGGCCGAGGGGACCATCGGCACGCCCACGTCCTCCGGGATCGCATCGTAGCCATGAATCCGGCCGATCTCTTCGATCAAGTCGATCTCACGGGTCAGATCGCGGCGCCAACTGGGCGGGACAACGACCACAGATGAGGGATGAGGGATTTGTTGATTTGGGATTTGGGATTTGGGATTTGAGGAAGCTGAGCCCTGACCTCTGACCCCTGACCTCTGACCTCTGACTTCTGCCACCTCGACGTTTCCCAACGCCAGCAGAATCCCCCGCACCCGTTGGGCCGGCACGTCGATGCCGAGAATCCGCTTTAGCTGCGAGTAGCGGAGCACGATCGGATCGCGCGGCGGGGGCGGCCGGCCGACATCGACGATTCCGGCGGCAAGTTTGCCGCCGGCTATTTCCAGGATCAACTCGCAGCAGCGGCGGCTGGCCCAATCCAGCCCATCGGGATCGACCTGCCGCTCGAACCGGTAGGACGAGTCGCTGTGCAGATTAAGTTGCCGGGCCGTGTTGCGGATCGAGACCGGATCGAACTCCGCCGATTCGACCAGCACGTCGCGGGTTTCCGGCGAGATTTCGGTCTGCGCCCCGCCCATCACCCCGGCGATGGCCACCGGGCTGCGGGCGTCGCAAATCAGGCACATCTCCGGGCCAAGCACGTAGGTCTTATGGTCAATGGCCTCGATCGTCTCGCCGGCCAAGGGGCGGCGGACGATGATTTCCGCCCCTCGCAGCTTGCCGAAATCGAATGTGTGCAGCGGCTGCCCGCACTCCATCAGCACGTAGTTGCTGATGTCCACGACGTTGTTGATCGGCGTCAGGCCGACCGTCTCCAGCCGCCGGGTCATCCACCGCGGACTTGGCCCGACCTTCACTCCGCGGACCACGCGGGCCGTATATCGCGGACAGAGATCGGGGCAGTCGATCCGCACCTTGACCAGCTTTTCGACAGGCTCAATAGCCGGCGGCAAACCGGCCGCCGGTGCGGCCGCCGGCAGCTTCAACTCGCTCCCCCACAGCACGGCGATCTCGCGGGCGACGCCAATGTGGCCGAGGCAGTCAGGCCGGTTGCTCGTGACCTCCAAGTCGATGGCCAGATCGCCCGCCACCTCGGCGGTCCCCTCATGGTTCAGCCCGGCCATCATCAGCCGCTGCTGGAGTTCCTCCAGCGACATGCTAAGCGGCACGTATTGCTTCAGCCAGTTCCAGGAGACGATCATGTCAAAACTGGTGTAGGAATCTCACGTCATTCTTGAACAACTCACGAATATCGGTAATGCCGTGCCGCCGGGCGGCAATCCGCTCGATGCCCAGGCCGAAGGCGAAGCCGGTGAACTCCTCGGGGTCGTAGCCGACGGCGCGGAGGACGTTGGGATCGACCATGCCCGCCCCGCCCATCTCGATCCAGCCCCCCTGCCAGCTCATGTCCACCTCGACGCTCGGCTCGGTGAAGGGGAAAAACGACGGCCGGAAGCGGATGTGCACGTCCTCGGCGAAGGCGCTGCGGGCGAACAGCCGCAACATGCTCTTCAGGTCGGCCATCGTCACGCCCCGGTCCACCAGCAGCCCTTCCATCTGGTGGAACATGGGGTAGTGGGTGGCGTCGGCCGTGTCCGGCCGGTACACCCGGCCGCAGGAAATGATCCGCACCGGCGGCGGCGTCCGTTCCAGCACCCGGATCTGCACCGTGCTCGTCTGGCTCCGCAGCAGGAGAGGGTTCAGGGTTTGGGATTCGGGATTTGGCGCGGGACTCGACGCCTGACCGCTACTCCTGATCCCTTCCTCCCTGAACTCTGAACCCTGAACCCTGAACCCTTGCTCCAGATAGAAGTTCTCCAGCGGGTCGCGGGCGGGATGCTCCGGCGGGATGTTGAGCGCCTCGAAGTTGTGCCACTGGTCCTCCACCTCCGGCCCGTCGGCCACGCTGAACCCCAGCCGGCCCATGATCTCCTTCAACTCCTCGATCGTCTGCGTGATCGGGTGCAATCGGCCCAGGCGCAGGCGGACGCCGGGCACCGTGGGATCGGAGGAGACCGCGCCGGCCGACGGACCGGCCGCGGCGGCCAGCCGCTGTTGGGCCGACTGATGGGCGGACTCGATCGCCTGCTTGACCTCGTTGAACCGCTTGCCGGCGGCGGGGCGGTCGGCCTTGTCAACCTGCCCCAGGCCCTTTTGCACGGCTTTCAGCCGCCCGCTGCGGGCGCCGAGGAATTGGACGCGGGCGGCCTCCAGCGCGACGGCATCGCTGGCTGCGCCGAAGGCGGCCGTCGCCTCAGCGGCCAACAGGTCCAACCCGGCCCGGAATTCGCGATTTGTCATTGCGGATTTGCCATTTGCAATTGGTCATCGAACCTCGCCGACCAATGACAAATTTTCAATGACCAATGGCGTTCTTCGCCATTTCCACCACCGTCTCGAACCCCTGCGGATCGGTCACTGCCATGTCGGCCAGAATCTTCCGGTCCAGCTCGATGTTGGCCTTCTTCAGTCCGGCGATCAATTCGCTGTAGCGGAGTCCGTGCAGCCGGGCGGCGGCGTTGAGGCGGATGATCCACAGCCGGCGGAAATCCCGCTTCCGGTTGTGGCGGTCGCGGTAAGCGTAGACGCCGGCCCGGACCAGGTTCTCCTTGGCGGTGCGGAGGAGGTGGCGGCGGCCGCCGACGTAGCCCTTGGCCTTCTTGAAGAGGCGGTTCTTGGCCCTGGTGCGGGCCGCGCCCTTGGTGGTTCTCATCGAAAAACCTTCCTTCAATAACTATGTTTCCCCAGGACGATGCGGATTTTCGCGGTCTCAACCTTGTCCGTGGTTCCGGTGCCGCGGAGGTTCCGCTTCCGTTTATGGCTCTTCCGTGCGGCCAGGTGGCTGGTTCCCGCGCTGCGGTGTTTCACTTTCCCCTTGGCGGTGAGGCGGAAACGCTTCTTCGTCCCCTTATGGGTTTTCATCTTAGGCATGATCGGCTACCACTTTTCTTGGCTCGGCGGCATAGAAATAGACTCATTATTGTAGCCGATCCACGGTGTAGGAAAAGGGGGGTTCGCAGGAGGATGCCCGCCTCCTTCGGGTGGTGCATAATCCGGGTGATTTGTCCCGCGCACGTTTGTAAAGCCGCTTGGCGGCGGTCGCACCCGCCATCAGCGCGGCCGCCGCCAAGCGGCTTTGTGGAATCTATTCGTACTGCAGCGCGATGAGCAAATTCAGCCGGGCGGCACGCTCGGCGGGGAGCCACGCGGCGGCCAGGATCACCACCAGGCCCAGCCCGAAACAGACCGCCATCAGCGACGGGTGCAGGGCGAAATCCGGCGCATAGCCCATCAACGGGATCGAGGCCAGATTGATCACGTAGGCGCCGCAGATTCCGCCGGCGATGCCCAACAGCAGGCCGATCAGTCCGATGATCACCGCCTGCGAGAGGATCGTCTTGCGGACCTGCCGCCGGGTCATGGCCACCACCCGCAACAAGGCCAGCTCGCGGGTCTGTTCGAGCACGTTCATCGTCAGCGTGTTGGCGATGCCGAAGGCGCCGACGATCAGCCCCAGCGCCAGCAGTCCCCACAGGCTGGCGACCACGCCAGCGGTGAGTTCATCGACGTGGCGGTGGATGTCGGCGAAGGAGTGCAGCATCAGGCCGTTCTGGTCGCAGAGCGGCTTGAGCCGGGCGGCCACCGCGTCCAGCGACCCGGCCGTCGTGTTGACGATGTACGTATCGACCCCCTCGACGTTCAACAGCCGCTCGGCGGTCTTGCCTTCCATGTACAACAACATGCCGCCCACCATGTAGGCGGTGGTGGTGCCGGCGACGTGGAGCTTCTTCGGGCCTTGCCGCGTGTCGAGCGTGATGTCGTCGCCAACTTTGGCGTTGATGCGGCTGGCCAGGACCGTCCCCAGCACCACCTCCCCCTGCGCCAGGTGCTCGCGGATCGTGGCCGGATCGCCGGACTTGAGCATCAGCGGCAGATTGCCCTTGTCGGTGAAGTCGCGGACAGCGATGATGGCCTGTTGTTTGCCGCCTTCGACGGCGGGCGTGAGGATCGAGCCGTTGACGTAACGGAGCGAGTCGACGTTGGACACGCCCTCGATGGCGCGGAGATCCTTGACGAGGCTCTCGGGCATTCTTTCGGCCTGTCCGCTGCCCACGTCCTGGCGGAGCCGGCGGATGAAGAAATCGCCCTTCAGCGCCGTGGCCACCCAACTGTGGATGTCGTCGACGTTGTTGAGGATCGTGGTGCCCAGGCTGATGGCCGTGCTGACGGCGAAGTAGAGGATGGCGATGGTCAGCGTGGTGCGGACGCGGCGGCGGAGGACCTGCCGTTGGGCGATCCGTCCTTCCGTCTTGAGCAGGGGCGCCAAGAGCCAGCCCGCCAGCCGCGCCATCCCGCCGAGCACTACCGGCACCAGGAGCACAAAGGCGGCGGTGAAGAATCCGCCCGCGACGATCATCCAGCGAACGGGGAGGTATCCGAACAGGCAGGCCCCCATGACGGTGGCAGTCGCGAGGAAGATCGTGCCGGACAGGAGGATGTAGCGGACCGAGACGAAGTTCCGCCCCTCGGCGGCGACGAAGCGCATGCCCTCCAACGGCGAGACCCGGCCTGCCATCCAGGCGGGAACGAACATGGCCAAGAGCGACACGCTGGGCCCCAACACCGCGGCGATCAGGAACGGCGTGGGGGTAATGCACAGGGCGGGCATGGCGGTGGAGTACACCCGCCCCATCGACTGCGTCAACAGGTACGCCCCGCCCAAGCCGGCGACGGACCCCAGCAGCGTGCCGGCCACGCCCATCAGCAGCCCTTCCAGCAGCAAGGTGCGGATGATCTGCCGGCGGGTGGCGCCGATCGCCCGCAGCACGGCCAACTGCCGCCGCCGCTCGCCGACGTTCATCAGGAAGGTGTTCAGGATCATGAAGAACGCCAGCAGGACCATCGTCACGTCGGCGAAGGACATTCCCTGCTCGACCTTCTCGATGTTCTCCTTATTGAGTTGGGCGCGGGCGGCCGGCGAGCGGACGCTCAGCCCGGTGGGCAGCCGCCCGGTGATCGCCTCCGCCACGGTCTTTTCGTCCGCCCCGTCATTGAGCACAACGCTCACGGTGTCGATGTTGCCGGGCTCCAAGAGCAGCCGTTGGGCCGTGGCTAGCGGCAGGAAGATGATGCCTCCTTGGTTGAAGCCGGCCGCCCCGCGGGGCGACAACAGGCCGACGATCCGGAACGGCTTCATGTTCCCACGAATTCCGTGCATCGCGCCTAGCTTCACCTCATCGCCCAGCTTGATGCCCAGTCCCTGGGCGAAGCCGGCCTCCAGCAGGGCTTCATACTTCCCCTCGAAGGGTCGCCCCGCTTGCATTTCGTAGTCGCGGACCGCCTTGTCGCGGGCCGGATCGATCCCCATTGCCATCAGCCGGACGGGGGCGGGGTTTCCCTTATAGTGCAGCGACGACGGGAACTTCTGGATGGAGGGGACGGCCGCCTTGACGCCGGGCGTCTTGGCGATCTCCGCGGCCACGTCCTCGTCGAAGGCGCCGCCGCCGGCGGCCACCACTTCCAGCGATGCCCGGCCCGCCAAGGCCACGTACATCTGTTCGCAGGCCCGGTTCGTGGTTGCCGTGCCCACGCTCACCGCCACCACGGCGGCCACGCCAATGACGATGCTCAGCAGCGTGAGCGTCGCCCGGCCGGGCCGGCTCTTCACCTCGCGGAGCGTGAACTTCCAGAGAATCATTTGGAGAATGACGAAGCACGAATGACGAATGACAAACGAACGTCAAAGTCCGAAATCCAAAGCTCGAATTCGGCATTCGGACTTCGAGGTTCTTTCGTCATTCGGGCTTCGAGGTTTGAGCTTCCTTACCCGGTCCCCTTGAACAAGCACGAGCGGGCAGGTCCGACGCGCTGCCGGGCCGCCGAGCGGGCCTGGCCCTCGCTGCTTTCCTCCAAGCCGTCGCGGAGCCGCACCAGCCGGTCGGCCTGGGCCGCCACGTTGGCGTCGTGCGTGACCATCACGATCGTCTGTTCATCCTGGGTCACCAGCCGGCGGAGCAGGGCGGTGACCTGCCGCCCGTTGGTGCTGTCGAGGTTGCCGGTCGGCTCGTCGGCCAGCAGCAGGGCGGGACGCATGACCAGGGCCCGGGCGATGGCCACCCGCTGCTGCTCCCCGCCGGAGAGCGTGCTGGGAATGTGACTGCGTCGGTGCGACATGCCCACCAGGTGGAGCGTGTCGGCGGCGCGGCGGCGGGCCTCGGAAGCCGAAATGCCCCCAAGCTCCAGCGGCAAGGCCACGTTCTCCTCCGCCGTAAACGCCGGCAGCAGATTGAACGACTGGAAGATGAATCCCATCCGCTCTCGGCGGATGATCGTCCGCTGGTCGTCGTTCAAGGTGGCCAGATCGACCCCTTCGAGCAGCACCTGGCCGCTGGAGGGCGTTTCCACGCCGCCGAGGATGTGCAGCAGCGTGCTCTTGCCCGACCCGCTGGGACCCATAATCGCCAGCAGTTCGCCTTTGCGGACCTGGAGGTTGATGCCCCGCAAGGCGTGGACGCAAACCTCGCCTTCCGCCCCGTATGCCTTCTTCAAGCCGCGGGTTTCGAGCACGTACATGGGCAATCTCTTGGCGGGTGTGACGGGCGGGCGCAGTCCTCGCGATTCAACCAATGGCCGTTGTCGTGGTTTCAACGAATATGCCCTCTGCGCCTCTTCGACGAGCTTGCTCGAACAAGGGGCGTCAGCGGGCCAGGACCTCAACGCGGAGTGGCGCCCCGCCGCTGTGCTGGACAAGCAATTAATCATACTGCTGCTGCGGATTCGAGGCAAGCGGCCCTCACACCGGGGGGCGACTGGAAAAATCTGAACGGGCGCGGGGGCCAGACCGCGATCGGCTGGAGCGGTCCTATGCTTAGTGTCGGTTGCCGGCGCCGCGGAAGTCGAGGATGCGACCGGCGATTCCCCCCGACACGCTAAACTCTGCCGACAGGGCAATTTCTCCGGGCCAACGTAGCCGGCATACTCCACCTGCCGGGAGGGCGGGACAGGCGTGTCGCGGCCGTTTCAGGATAAAGATCGCGGCAACGACGGATCGCTTGTCGCGATCTTTAGTATTTCTTGGGCGGCTCGGGTTCGTTCAGCGCGTCGGATTTCTTGGGCGGCGCCGACAATTTCGCCAGCAGCGCCTTCGCCTCTTCCCGATGCGCGAACGGAGCGGAGCTTTTCAACGCCCTGCCGAGCAACTCCCGCGCCACCTTTATGTCCCCCTCTCGCCCGAGGCCGGCTAGCACGCAGGCGTAGTAGTACGCCGTGTCGGCCGTGTACGACCCGCCCGAGTAGATCACGTCTTTCAGCGCCTTCTCGGCATCTACCAACCGGCCCAGTTTGTAAAGGACCCAGCCGTAGGTCGAGCGCGCTTCGCTGAGCCGCGGATAGTGCTGCACGTTGTCGTCGGCAAGCCCCAGCGCACGTTGCTTCTTCGAGTCGTCATCCTGCTCGACCAGGGCCAAGGCGAGATTGTTGCTGGCGTTGAACTTGAGGTTCTTTGCGCCTTGTCCAGCGCAGATTCGAAGTAGGCTTCGGCCGTCCGGTAGTCCTTCTGGAACACGGCGATCACGCCGCGGAAATTTTTGGCTTCGAAGTATTTCGGGTCGAGCCGCAGCGCTGCATCGGCCTGCTGCTTCGCCTCGTCCAGTTGCCCCGTCTCCCAGGCCCATTGGGCGGCGACCAGCCGGGTTTTGGGGTCCTTCGGCGCCGCGTTCAGCGCGTCAATCATCCATTTCCGGGCGTTGACCTTGTCGCCGGTGCGGGCGAACCATTGGGCTAAGGTCGCTTCGGGCGTCAACAGGTCCGGCTCGATCTTCGCCGCCTCTTTGAGTCCTTCCAACGCCTCCGGAACTTTCTTCTGTTGGAACAGGCATTGGGCCAGCCGCTGCAAAGCCTCGATGTTCTTCGGATCCAGCTTCAACCAGGCTTCGAGGTGCTTCTGGGCGCCGGCCCAATCGTCGCGGTTCTCGTACGTCGCCGCCAGCCCGCTCTGGATCTGCGGCAGCAGCGCATCCTTCCGCTTGGCGTTCCCCTTCCAGCCGGCCATCAGACTGTCGGCCTTTTCGTACAACAACTGGGCCTCGGTAACGCGGCGTTCGGACAGCGCGATGTTGCCGATCAGGACGTACGCCTCGGGATCCCCCGGCGCGTCGACCACTGCCCGCTCCAACACCCACCGCACCCCCATCGGAACATTGGCCTGGGCGAACCACCGCGCCATGATGATTTGAGCGGGCGGCAGGTCGGCGTTCTTCTTAGCCGCTTCCTTCAGGAGCTTCAGCGCGCCCTCATAATCGCCCTTTTTGAACAACTCCGCTGCATCGGTCACTTCCTGCGGTTGTGCCGGGGCCTTTGCCGACGTGCCTGCATCGCCGCCTCCCGGGATCGGCTCCGCGACGGACGGCGGACCCATCCGCGCAGTGCAAACGGCAATCGTCACGGCCGTCACGATGGCGATGATCGGTGTACGTGTCATGGCAGGGAAGTTCCTTTGGCGACGTGGATATTATCGATCAAGTGTAGCCTACGACCCTCGGCCGTGCGCGGCAAGCCCCCCGCCGACGGACAGCCTCGCCAAGCGGCCGTTTCCACGCGCGAAGCGGTGACCACACGACCGGAAAACGGCATCCCCTCCACGGTGGGGCTGGCGGGGGCACGGTGGGTACATTATGATAACCCCCGTCATTTCCCTAACCACCCTCAATCGAACAAGGAGACTTCCCCATGGTGCGGACAATGGCCAGCCGGTTGGCATGTTGGACGGCGCTGCTCTCGATGGCTGTCGCATTTGCGGCCCTACAGCGGCCGGCCTTGAGCGCCGACGGCAAGTCGCCGGCGAAGAAAATGTTGGGGAGAAAGGGACACCACCTGCCCCCCTACTACACCGACGTCATCGACGACAAACAGCGCGAGGAGATCTACAAGATTCAGGACGAGTATCAACCGAAGATCGCGGCGTTGGAGGCGCAGTTGAAGGCCCTGAGAAAGGAGCAGAGCGAAAAGATCGCCGCCGTGCTCACCCCCGAGCAGAAAAAGCAGATCGAAGAGGCGGCCGCCAAGGCCAAAGCCGCGGCCAAAGAGAAAAAGAAGGCCGCCGAGCCGCAATCCGTGAAACCGGCGGAGAAGGCCCCCGCGGCCCCGCCCGCGGAGCCAAAACCCGCCCAATAACGCGAACTCCGTACGCCTTACGCTTCGCGCAATGGCCGGCGCACTGCCCACGCTTGCGTGGGCAGTGCGCAGTGGTCTTCGGGCTTCCGACGTGCCCACGGCAAGCGTGGGCATGGCACCGGACTTTGTACGCTCACGATCCGCACAGCCGCAGCGATACTACGCGGCCGCGGCCCTCCTCCTCGATGCAGATCTTGTCCTCGCGGGCGAGCCAGCCGAGGGCCTGCATCACCGTGTCCCGAGGTTCATCGACGGCCTTGACCAACTTGGCAATGGTCACCGGGCCGTTCTTCGAGAGAACCTGCCACACCACGCCGGCCGTTTCACCAATGTGCGCTACATCGTCCAACACGGGGGCTGTTACTGCCATAAGGCCACCTCAATTCCAAGATGGGGTCCTGTACACTCGGCAAGGAATGCGACTTGCGACAATTATAGCAAGTCCTTCCGAAAGTTGTAGGAGGCGACTCCGGTCGCTGATTTAATATAGGTTATTTACACACAACGGGGAGTCCGCTCAGCAAACTCGTCGTCATCGCCTGGAAAACGCCCCGCAACCGCTCGAACTCCCGATCCTCCGCCTGACAGAAGATCGTATAGGTAGTCTGGGCAATCCGCAGGCTGCGGACAAGGGCCGTGTTGGTTAGGTCCAGGCAATAGAACGCCAGATCGTAGCCCGTCAGCCCGTGCCCGGCCACCGTCTCGTCCGCCGGCTCCGCCTCCAGCCCTTCGTATTCCTGCCTCATGGTGGCGACAACCGCCGCGGCCAGCTTGGCCGGATCGGCCGAGCCGGGCTGTATGGCCACCGACCAAAACGCCCCGCTGGGACTGTAAACCGTCACCGATTGCCGCCCCAGCAGGGCGTCAGAATCGTCCAGCGTCCAGTTGTCGGGGTACTGGAATGAGATGCCCAGGCTGTCGAATCGGGCCGGCATAACCGCATCTTACCAAGGACTTGTTGGGGCGGCAGTTGCACTGCCGCCCTTGTTGCAGTTCGTACGCCGCAACGTCACGGGGCGGCAGTGCAACTGCCGCCCCAACGCAAATCGGGCCAGCATAACCCCATCTTACCAGGGACGCCGCCGCCCGAAAACCGCCGACTTTCCTGCAAATCGGCATGGTCCCATTCGGCCCATTTTGCTACCCTCGTACTCTTCACACTCCGCGTATTGTACTCCTCACGCTCCGCGTGAGGGAATTTGCGTCACGCGGAGCGTGACGAGTACAATAACCGTGCGATACACCCGTTCGTGGCCGAATGTCGCCTTGCTGCTAGCACTCCTCTGGGCTGGCTGCCGGTTGCCGGGCCAGCAGGGGCCGGTCCCGCAGTCGTTGGCCGACTGCCGCCGCCTCTCCCGCGAAGGGGTAGCCGCCCTCGAACGCGGCCAGCAGCAGACCGCCGAAAACCTCTTGGCCCAGGCCGTCACCGCCTGCCCGGCCGATGCCGAGGCCCGACGCGACTATGCCGAGGCCCTTTGGCGCCGCGGCGCGCGGCAGGAGGCCATCGCGCAGCTCGAAGAGGCCGGCCGCCTGGCCACCGAAGACGCCTCGCTCTGGGCACGCTTGGCCGAAATGTACCTGGTCGCCGGCCAACCCCATAGCGCCTGGCAGTCCGCCCAGCGGGCGATCGAGCTGGATCCCAAGCTGCCGGCGGCCTGGGCGATCCGCGGCGGGGTGCTCCGCGTCGCCGGCCAACCCCGTGATGCCCTGAGCGATTACCTCCGCGCCCTAAACTACGCCCCCAAGGACCGCGCGGTCCTGCTGGAGGTCGCCCAACTCTATCGCCAACTGAACCAGCCCGCCGCCGCGCTGCAAACCCTCCAGAGCCTGGCCGAGACCTATTCGCCGGGCGAGGAACCGGGCCTGGTGCTCGACCTGCTGGGCTTGGCCTATGTCGCGGTGGGCCGCTACGACGACGGCGTCGAGCAGCTCTCGGCGGCCGTCGCCCGCGGCGAGCCGACCGCGGAAATGTACTGTCACCTCGGCGAGGCCGAACTATTGGCCGGCCACGCGGTCGAGGCGGCCGCCGCCGCCCAGCAAGCCCTCACGCTCCAGCCCCAGCATCAGCCCAGCCGGGAACTCCTCCAGCGCATCGCCCTGGCCCAGCAGGCGCAAGAACCGTGAGAAAATAACCGCCGAGCGCGGCGGGACTGCGGCGGTTGACTTGTCCGGCCCGACATGGTATTATAATACAACAGGCGCCGGTGAGGCTGGTTCGTGCCGTATCGGGCCATCCTATGGGACTTGGATGACGAGCCGGACGGCAACTCCCGCCATTGTTCGGAACCACCGACGCGGGAAGGCACCTGATGGTTGTATGCGAGGTGATCGACGCTGAGACGGTCTACCCGAGCACCGCTTACGAGGTTCCACGGAGGCACGAATCGTGACCATGCGTCGCATCATCCGCAATCGACGGCTAACGCCGAAGGAGGCCGCACAATACCGGGAGATCCGCAAGCGGGTGGCGGCGGAACTGCCGGAGTTGATCGAGCGGCATCACGAGCGCGTCGCGGCCCTGGACCAATTGGACGAGTTGCTCCGCCAACTGAAGGCCGCCAGGCAGAAGCAAGGGTTGAGTCTGGCGGACTTGGCCGGACTGACGGGCATGGACCGCTCGGCCCTCTCGAAGCTGGAAACCGGCCGCCGCAGCAACCCCACGATGGAAACCCTCGTCCGCTACGCCGACGCCGTCGGTAAGCGGCTAGACCTTAAGCAAGCGAACCTTCAAGCGGAGTGCATATAAGAACTCGAAACCATCCCTGTTTTCGCGGGTATAATGGGCATACAACACAAACCCACTCCACGATGCAAGGAGGATTTCGAGTGAAACGCAGTATATCGAAACGACTGTGGCAAGCCAAGCGGGGCGTCCAGCGACGACTGGACGGGCCGCGATTTGACCGGGGAGCGCCAGTGTTTGGAGCGGCGAACATTCGCATGGAACTGGCCGATAAAGTCCGCGGCATTGGCACGGGCGGCATCGGATTGGTGCATCGCCTGGCGAGGGAAATCGGACTGATCGAGGCCATTGACCGCCGTTTGCACTTGCTGAAAGTCCACATGCCCTATCACGAGTCGGACCACGTGTTGAACCTGGCCTACAACGCCCTGTGCGACGGCACGCGGTTGGAAGACATCGAGTTGCGGCGCAACGACGAGGTGTTCCTCGACGCCTTGGGCGCGGAGCGGATCCCCGATCCCACCACCGCCGGCGATTTCTGCCGCCGCTTCGGCGAGGCAGACATCCGCTCCTTGATGCGGGCAGCCGACGACGCCCGCTCGAAGGTCTGGGCCAGACAGCCAAAGAAGTTCTTCCGTCGCGCCACGATCGACCTGGACGGCACGCTGGTAGTGACCACCGGCGAGTGCAAGGCCGGGATGGACATCTCCTACAAAGGCACCTGGGGCTATCATCCGCTGCTGGCCACGCTGGCGGAAACCGGCGAAGTCCTTCGCTTGGTCAATCGCTCCGGGAACCGTCCCAGCCACGAAGGGGCCGCCGAGGAAGCGGACCAGGCCATCGCTCTGTGCCGCCGTGCGGGCTTCCGCCAGATCGTGCTTCGCGGCGACACGGCCTTCAGCCAGTCGGAGAAACTTGATGCCTGGGACGCCAGCGGCGTGACCTTCTACTTCGGCTTCAAGGCCATGCCCAACCTGGGGGAAATCGCGGAAAACCTGCCGAAAACGGCCTGGCAAAAGCTCCTCCGCGATCCGCCTTACGAAGCGCAGACCGAACCGCGGCAGAGACCTCCGAACGTGAAGCAGCGGATCGTCCGCCGCCGCGAGTTCGAGGTGCTGCGGCTGCGCGGCGAAGACTACGCGGAATTCGAGTATACGCCGACGGAGTGCCAGCAGCCGTACCGCATGATCGTTCTCCGCAAGATCATCGCACACGAGAAGGGCCAGACGCGCTTGTTCGACGAGGTCCGCTACTTCTTCTACATCACCAACGACTGGGCGATTGACGCGGAAGAGGTGGTGTTCGAGGCCAACGACCGTTGCAATCAAGAGAACTTGATCGCCCAGTTGGCCGGCGGGGTGCGGGCCTTGTCGGCGCCGGTGGACAACCTGTTGAGCAATTGGGCCTACATGGTGATGACCGTCCTGGCGTGGAACCTGAAAGCATGGTGGGCGTTGTGGCTGCCCGAGGACGGCTGCTGGCGAGAAGAGCACCGGGCACAGAAACAGGAAATACTGCGGATGGAGTTCAAAACGTTCTTGAATGCCTTCATCAAGATTCCCTGCCAGATCGTCCGGGCGGGCCGGCGGTTGATCTATCGCGTACTGAACTACAACCCGCGGTTGCCGGTGTTCTTCCGGCTGTGCCGGGCGCTGCGTTGTTGACGGAGCCGACCTTGAAGCCGGAGTCTGGACGCTCCGGTCCGCCGCAACCCTTGACCGCACAACGGTGCAACCGAGTCCCAACATGAAGCAATCCACAACCCGTCAACTCCTCCCGACGCCAGCCACGCCGGGCCGCTCTCACTTACCCCTGCAAATCACAACACAACAACGGACACAGACCATCAGCATTCGCTTGTTTAAGGTCTAGCCGTCTCCCTGGCCGACGAAAAATAGGAAAGAGCGACGGGGCTGGGATGCTGACCGGCCACGCGGTCGAGGCCGCCGCCCAGCAAGCCCTCACGCTCCAGCCCCGGCATCAACCCAGCCGGGAACTCCTCCAGCGCATCGCCCTGGCCTAGCCGAACTTCGCCAGTAGGTGGCGATTTGGTGGGAATCTTGTCGTATTTGGTGCTCACGTGAAGGTGGGATTTTTTGCGCAACTCCTTATGGGCGACAGGCCGGGTTGTTTGCCGGCGCGGCCAAAGGCGTTGTAGTGAAGACCTTGCCCTTCGGAATGCCCCCGCACGGGGCTACAATTCGGGCATGTTCATTCGCCCGTGCTATCGCCGCAAGGACGGCAAGCGCCACGCCTATTGGGCGCTGATGGAATCGTATCGCACCGAGCGCGGCCCGCGGCAGCGGGTGGTCGCGTATCTCGGGCAACTCGACGAACCGCATCGTTGGGGCGTCAAGGGAGCCGCCGAAGGCAAACCAGGGTCGCCACAGAGGCGGCTCTTCGACGACGTCCGCCCGCGGTGGGTCGAAGTGGACGTCAAACGCCTGCGCGTGGAGAACCGGAAAGACTTCGGCGGGCCTTGGTTGGGGCTGGAGCTTGTCGAGCAGTTGGGATGGAAGGAGTTTCTCGACCGCACGATTCCGTCGGGCCACGAAGACGTGCCCTGGTCGCTGATGGCGTTGGTGTTGGTCCTCTGCCGCCTCTGCGATCCATCGAGCGAATTGCACGTCGCCGAGCATTTCTACGCCCAAAGCGCCTTGCCTGATCTGTTGGGCATCCCGCCGGAAAAGATCAACGAGCAACGCCTTTACCGGGCGCTTGACGTGCTGCTGCCGCACAAGGAGGCGTTGGAGGTGTTCTTGAAGAACCGGCTCGGCAACCTGTTCGGGCTGGAGTACGACTTGCTGTTGTACGACGTGACCAGCACGTATTTCGAGGGCCAAGCCGAGGCCAAGCCGTCGGCCAAACGAGGCTACTCGCGCGACCACCGCCCGGACTGCAAACAGGTCTGCATCGGCCTGGTGGTCTCCAAGTGCGGGATGCCGCTGGGATACGAGGTGTTCGCCGGGAATCGCACGGACGTCACCACGTTGCAGGAAATCGTGCAAACGATGGAAAGCCGCTATGGCCGGGCCGATCGGATTTGGGTCGGTGACCGCGGCATGGTCTCGGCCCACAACATCGCCTTTCTCAAACAGAGCGGACGGCGCTACATCGTCGGCACGCCCAAGAGCATGCTCAAGCGGTTTGAACGGGAACTGCTCGCGGAGGATTGGCGCACGATCCGCGACGGCCTGGAGGTCAAGCTCTGCCCTTCGCCCGACGGCGACGAGACTTTCGTTCTTTGCCGCAGCCGTGACCGCCGCGAGAAGGAAAAGGCCATGCACGGCCGTTTCGAGCAACGGATTGAAGAAGGACTGTTGCGGATCGAGGCCGGCTGTCGGAAACAGCGCTTGCAGCCGGTCGTCGTCGCGCAGCGGCTGGGGCGATTGCTGGGCCAGAACAGCCGGGCGGCAGGGCTTTTTGAAACCGAGGTCCGCACTGCCGCGGACGGCCGGGCAAGCCTTGGTTGGAAAAAAGTCGAGACTTGGCGTGACTGGGCAGCCTTGAGCGAAGGGTGCTACCTCTTGCGCAGCAACGTGGTGGGGTGGAGCGACGAGGACCTTTGGAAAGCCTATATCCAACTGACCGAGGCCGAGGCTGCGTTCCGAATCCACAAAAGCGACCTGCGGCTCCGTCCGATCTGGCATCAGAAAGAGGAGCGGGTGTTGGCCCACATCTTGGGAGGAATTGGGCAAGATTCAGTTGATGGACGTAGTGTTGCCGACACGTCAAGGGACGGAGATCCGTCGGCGTTGCGTGACCCAGCCCACCGACCATCAGGCCATCTTGTTGACCCGCTTGCGGTTCCGTCTCCCCGCCATCCGTCTAACGGAGGGTGTGTAGTGAAGACTTTCAAGAACCGCGCCTTGCGCCACAAGGACTTACGTCGACAACTGGCGAAGTTCGGCTACCGGCGTCGGAACGTCACGACGAACAGGGCCGCCGCGCCCGTCAAGAGCAGCACCAGCGTGCCCGGCTCGGGCACCGTCACCGTCAGCGGGCTGGTGACGTAATCGTCGCCCCCGCCGACGTAGCCTGCAGCGCTTTGCCCATTCAGGTAGAAGTACACCTGCCAGGTCGAGCCGGCGGTCGTGCCGGCGGTGACGCCCAGGCCGATGTCGTTGAGGGCCTGCTGGATGCCGCTGAGCGGAATCGAATACTCGTACACGGTGGTCGTGGTGCTCAACGGCGAGTGGAGGGCGCCGTAGGCCGCGGCCGAGTTGTTGCCGCCCCCCCGCAAGTCATTATTCAGGTCCCCGCCCGCCCCCCAAATGTTCAACCCATAGGGGGCGTAGTCGACCGTGCTGATGTCCCACTCAGGCTCGATGTCAATGCCGTTTTGGGCCGGAAAGACGCCCGGGGTGTTGAGAAGCTGGGTAGTCGTGTTGTTGTCCACGTTGATGTACCAGCCGGGCCAGATGGCCCCGCCCGTGCCGTTGGTCACCAGTCCAGTAGTCTGGTCCACGCTGGCGCCGGATCCGATCGCCGCGCTCAGCGGGTTGTTGGTTTGGACGAAGGCATAGAAGGTGTTGTTTTGGATCGTCGCCCCGTAGGCCGTGATCGACATTGCCGGGCAGCCGTTCACGATGTTGCTGTTTTGGTACAGGCCCGCCGCCTGCCAATCGGCGACGCTGCCGTCGAGGACGATGTTCGTGGCCCCGGCCGGGCCGGCGGTGAAGGCCGCCACCGCTACTGCCGCCAAGAACATTCTCAGATGAATACTGGCCATCTGCTGTCTCCTTCGCACAAAGATGTCGATCGTTATTGCTTTGCCGGCAGAATCCACCGTAGCTTCTAATTTAACCACTACGGCCGGCAAAAGTCAACAATCTGCCACGGAAAAAAGCCTTGATTTCTCGGGGGGGATGATTCCTCCGGTCGGGTGCCCGCCAGGCGGCATTTCATGCCGACTTGCCGGCCGGCCGGCCCCTTGTTACGATGGAATTCTTGGCAATTTCCAAAAAGCCTCACGCAAAGGCGCTGAGGCGGAAAGGAGAAAGAGAAGAGAAGGGTGTAGGGCAAGAAAGTAGGCGGGAAAGAGCCGGCGAAGACGTCTATTCGGACAGCGTGGGCTCCTTTGCGTAGGCGTTCTCTTCATCGCCACGACGCCACGCCCCCCCCTTTCTTACTCCTTTGCGTCTTCGCGCCTTTGCGTGAGGCTTTTTTGTCCCCGTTGCGTGAGACTCTTTGATTAGGAGACGAGTGATGACGGAGAACGAGATCGCCAAACAGGTGGTGGATGCGGCATATCATGTTCACACCCGATTGGGGCCGGGGCTGCTGGAGAGCGTCTACGAGGTGGTCCTGGCTCACGAGTTGAAGAAACGCGGCCTGAACGTGGCCTGGCAACTGCCGATTCCGATCCGATACGATTCCATCACGTTCGACAAGGGCTTCCGCGCAGACGTGATGGTCGACGACAAAGTGATCCTGGAGTTGAAATCCGTCGAGAGCGTGGCCAAGGTCCACAAGAAACAACTATTGACGTATCTCCGCCTGACGGACAAACGGCTGGGGCTGCTGATCAATTTCGGTGAGGAGCTAATCCGGGATAGAATCTCTCGGATCGTGAACGGGCTGCCGGAAGAGCGGAAAGAATAGCAGACGGGGGCTCACGCAAAGGCGCGAAGACGCAAAGAAGGGGAAGACAGGAAAAGGAGAATTAAGGATGTTTGATGGGATGATGAGATCGTTATCAAGGGCAATTGTGTCCGTCGCTTTCGTTGTTCTCTCAATCTCCTTTGCGCCTCGGCGCCTTTGCGTGAGCCTTTCTTGTCCCCTTTGCGTGAGCCTTCTTCCCGCCTTCGCGTAAGGTGCATTGATATGCCACATTGTCTGGTCACCGGCGGAGCGGGTTTTATCGGCAGCCATCTGGTCGAGGCCCTCCTGGCCCGCGGCGACCACGTGTCGGTCGTGGACGACGAATCGACCGGCAAGATCGAGAACCTGGTGGCCGTGCGGGACCATCCCCGGCTGAGCTACACCAAGGGGAGCGTGGCCGACGAGGAACTGGTCTGCCGGCTGGTGGCGGGGGCGGACGAGGTGTACCACCTGGCGGCGGCGGTAGGGGTGCAACTGATTGCCCAAAGCCCGATCCGCACCATCGAGACGAACATCTACACTACGGAACTCCTCTTGCGGCAGCTTGGCCGGCTGGTGGACGCGGGCCGGAAGGTGAAGTTTTTCCTGGCCAGCACGAGCGAGGTCTACGGAAAGAACCCCAAGGCGCAGTGGACCGAGGAGGACGACCTGGTGCTGGGGCCGACCACGCGGCCGCGGTGGTCGTACGGGGCGAGCAAGGCGATCGACGAGTTCCTGGCCCTGGCCTACTGGCGGGAGCGGGGGCTGCCGGCGGTGGTGGCGCGGCTGTTCAACGTGGTCGGCCCGCGGCAGACGGGGGCCTACGGCATGGTGCTGCCGCGGCTGGTGGACGCGGCGCTGCGGGGCGGGCCGCTGGTGGTCCATGACGATGGCCAGCAGCAGCGGTGCTTCGCCCACGTCTCCGACGTGGTGCGGATGATCCTGGCGCTGGTGGCCTGCCCGGCGGCGGTGGGAGGCGTGTGCAACGTCGGCAGCGACCAGCCGGTGAGCATTTTGGAGCTTGCCCGGCGGGTGATGGCCGTTGTCGAGGGTTCAGGGTTCAGGGTTCAGGGTTCAGAGTCGCCAAATCCCGAATCCCAAATTCTAAATCAGCAAATCCCTCATCCCTCATCCTTCATCCTTCATCCTTCGCCCCTGCGGATCGAGTTCCAGAGCTACGCGGAGGCGTACGGGGATGATTTTGAGGACTGCCGCCGGCGGGTGCCGGACTTGAGCAAGCTCCGCCGGCTCACGGGGCTTCAGGCTCGCTGGAGCCTGGACGACATCATCCGCGAGCTGGTCGAGTGGCGGAGCGGAGTTCGGCAATCATCGCCGATCGTTCCCTGCTAGAACTTGTTCCCGTCGATCGCCTGGCCGTCGTTGCGGCTGCCCAGGTCCAGGTGGACGGTGGCGTCAATGGTGTAGTTCATCACGTGTACCGAGCCGTCGCAGAAGGCCATGTTGAAGCCGACCAAGTGGGCGCTGCCGAAGGAGAACCAGTAGCTCAGTCCGGGCGTGTCCGGGTAGGGCGGCACGTTTGTCCAGCGGTTCAGGTCGTGGTCGTCGCCCGTTTCCAGGCATTGATCGTCGCCGCCGTCCTGCGCGTCGAAATAGTGGTCGGCGAGATGTTCTTCTCGCCCACCAGGTACGTGCAACTCGTGCCGTCGGTGATGTCGCCCATCTTGACGGTGCTCCGTTGGGCGGCGATCCCGTTGGTCCACGTCGCTGGGTTGCCGGGTAGGTCACAAAGCCAAGCGGCATTGGTCGGATCATCCTGCATCGGCCAACCGGGGGGCCAGGAATACGGCCCCCGCGACCAGGAGACGGGATTCGATCCGGCGTTGGCCGCGTAGTCGCCGCGGAACCAGCCCCGCGCGCCGCTGGTCGAGACGTTCACGTAGCTGACGGTCGACGTGGTGGTGAGCATGGGCAGCAACAACGGTTGCCGGCGGGTGGGGCAAGTCTCCGACGGCAAGACGGTCTGGACCATCTGGCTGGCGAGCGTCACCCTTGCGGCGCTCTCCTGGGGCGCGCCCTGTTGCAGGTCGTGCAGCACGCCTTGTTCCATGTAAGGCAGGATGTTGTAGAAGAAGCCGCCCGGCTGGAGCTTGCCGAAGCCGCCGTCCGGGTCGCCGACCCACTGGTAGCCCCAGCCGCCGGTGGGAAGCCAGCGGTCGATCTGTTCGTGGTTCAGGGCCGCCAGGGCGATCTGCTTGAGGTTGTTCTGGCACTGCGCCATCCGGGCGGCCTCCCGCGCCGCCTGCACCGCCGGCAGCAGGAGCGCGATCAGGATGCCGATGATCGTAATGACCACGAGCAACTCGACAAGCGTAAAACCGTGTAAGCGCCGGCGAAGGCCAAACTTGGCTGGTTGTAATGTGCGCGTCATTTCGTGTTGCCCTCGAATGTGCCTTAGAACTTGTTGCCGTCGATCGCCTGGCCGTCCTTACGGTTCGCCAAGTGGACGTGAGTGGCGTATTCGATGGAGTAGTTGATCATCTGCACCGAGCCGTCGCAGAAGGCCATAAAGAAGCCGTTCGCGTGGGCGCTGCCGAAGATGGCCGTCCACGCGCTGCCTTGGGTGGTGAAGCCGGGCGTATCCTGCATGGGCGGATACTGAGGGTAGGCCGCGGACGCCCAGCGCGAGATGTCGGCGTTCTCGCCGATCAGCGCCCCCTCGTTGTCGCCGCCCTCCTGCCCCGTCTCGTACCAATCGGGGCCGAGACTTTTCTCGCCGGCAAGATAAGTATTGGTGGTGCCGTCGGTTATGTCGGCCAGGGTAATCAGGCTGCCGCAATACATCACGCCCGTGGCCTTCGCCGCGATGTTGGCGAAGGTGGTTCGGGCGTTGGAGGTCATTTGTCCGGGCGGGTTCTCGACTTCCGTGACGCTGACCGGGCCGGCGTCGTCGTTCGACGTACACTGCCAAAGCGGAGCCGGACCGGTAGGACCCATCGAGGGGCTGGTGTAATAGTCGCCCCCGTTGGCCGCGTAATCGTTGCGTCCCGCCACCGTCACAGGGCCGCCGTTAAAAAGCGGCAGCGCCGTGATGCCGACTTCCCACGGATAAGCCAGCGGCCGCCGGCGGGTTGGACAGTAGAAGCCGCTCAAGGGCGTGGCTATCCGCTGCA
Source organism: uncultured Planctomycetaceae bacterium (assembly GCA_963754135.1). Taxonomy (GTDB): domain Bacteria; phylum Planctomycetota; class Planctomycetia; order Pirellulales; family Thermoguttaceae; genus JAJFUI01. Next base: position 2,540,430 of record CAVWEY010000003.1, on the reverse strand, counting down.
AGTTGGCCGCCATCTTGCTCGGGTCGTTCCAGGGCGGCCCCGCGCCGATGTCATGAAACGGCTGCTGCTCGATGAAGGGGAGGATATTGTACAGCCACCCGCCCGGCTGCCGCCAGTCGGTGCCGCGGTCGGCGTCGCCGGTCCAGGCGAAGCCCCAGCCGTTGGTCGGCAGGCGTTTGGTGAGTTGCTCGTGGTTCAGACAACCCAGGGCGAGTTGCTTGAGGTTGTTCTTGCACTGGGTTTGCCGGGCGGCCTCGCGGGCCGCCTGCACCGCCGGCAGCAGGAGCGCAATGAGGATGCCTATGATCGTGATCACCACCAAAAGCTCAACCAGGGTAAATCCCCTCTCCCTTTGGGAGAGGGTTAGGGTGAGGGTGAGGGCGGTGGATTTCTGACTTCCGATTTCTGATTTCTGATTGGCGCCGCGCACAATTTGCTCCTTTTGCTCCTTTCGTTGAGATAGACAAGTTGGCGATTCCCGTTGGCGCAAACCAACAAAAGGCGCTCCGGGCGTCGCCACGAAAGCGCTTCGTGACGACGCCGGAGCCGCGCCAAATCAGAAATCGTCAATCCTAAACTGTAATTCTACCTCCGTTTCCGCCAGGCATAGCAGAGCAGACCAACAAGGCCGGCGGCCAACAGCACGAGTGTCGACGGTTCCGGCGTGTCCGTGTTCGTGCTGGCGTCGAGCGACATCTGGGCGCCGCTCAACACCGTGTTGTAGAGCTTCACGTTGTCGATCGTCCCCGCAAAGTGCATGATGTCGTCGCGGTCGGTCCGTTCAGTGCCGATCATCACCTGGGTCGGCGTGGTAAGGAGGGTTGGTGCGCCGGTTGCGCTGCCCGAGTTACTGCCGAGCAGAGTCCCGTTGGTGCTGTACAACGAGATCGTCTCGGTCGTGGTGTTTGTGCCGCTGTTATAGAGCAAGGTTCCCGCGGCGTAATACCAAGTGCCGGCGGTGATGTAGGGGCTGGTGATCTCCGGGTACAGGAACGCGTAGGTGGAGGTTTGAGTCAGGAACGCGATTTCAGGATGGCCGTTGTCGTACCTGACCGCGAGATTCAAGCCTGCTCCGCTTGAGGTGCCTTCGGCGTAGATGGCGGATTCGGAGGTAACCCCCCCGTCCCACTTGAAGAACGCTTCGACCGTGACGCCGTTGGCGCTGTTCAAGAGGGGGGCAAGGATGCCGCCGGAAACGGCGCCGTAGGCGCAGTTGCCCGTACTGCCAAGTCCGCCGCTGCTGTTGTTGCCGCCGAAATGGGCGGCCGTGTTGGGCACCCCCCAAACGCCCGTCGCCGAGGTCACGCCCCCGCCCACGGACGCCTCTGCCGAGTAGCTTAGGTTGTGGCCTCCCACCACCGAGTCGACGCACGTGGTTCCATTGGCAGTCGGGTTGTCGTTCATGCTCCAATAATCAATCGCATTGGCGTTGGCCTGCATCTGGAGCACACCGAGCACGGCGGCCACAACAGTCGAAACCAAAACGAACTTCTTGAGCGAACTCATCTCACACCTCCAAAAGGGAAAAAGGTTGAACACACTGACACTTTACTCGTGGGAACAGAAAAGCCGGTTGATAACGCTGCGCAAGGTAGGTCGCGAGTTAGCGGTTCATAGAAGTACCCTCCTTTCCCGATCTGCCCGTTTGACCTTGATGGCTCCCGGCCGTTGCTTGGGCCGCGGGACCGTTGTTTTCCGCCTCCGGCGTGGCCTGCCCGTCGGCCGGCTTCGTGTACGCAATCGACAGCTCCTCGAACCGCACCGTCATGGTGTCGCAGTTGCCGGTGCCGACCAGCAAACGGCTGTTGGCCGCATTCAGCAGCGGCGCGTCGGCCGTCAGGTCGATTGGGCGGCTGGTGAAATCCGCGCGGAATTCGCCTTGGCAATCGGCGTCCACGGCAAACCTCACCCACCGGCCGGTCTTCGACATCCGAAAGCGGTGTCGTCCGGAAGCGAGGTTGTGGGACGACGCCACGTAGGCCACGATCTTGTTCGCCGCTTCAGGGTCGGCGACCGCACGGGCAGAGGCCGCGTCGGGGTGGCAACACAGCACGTAGGCCTGGCCGTTGTCCACCACCAGCGCCAAGACTAGGCCGGTGCTCACCTCGTCAAAGGAATTGGCGTTGGGCACGCCGTCGCCCATGCCGAAGAAAACCTGGTGCCGCGTGGTCGGCGTCCCTGAGGGGCGAAGCTCGACCTGGAACGTCGTCTCGAAAACGAAGTCTCGCTGGCAGAAGTCGGTCATCGCGGTGCGGATGTAACCCCGCGACTGCTCCCACTCGTGTGCCGGCGGCTCTTGATGTTGATGTTCGGCCACCCCGTTTCCGATCCGGTATCGGCCCGGTGGCATCTCCTCGAAAGCGGCGCCGAGTTTGTCGCCGTCGAACTTCTCGACGATGCGGGCAGTAGGGACAGCAGCGGGCTGAAGCGAACGGACGAAGCGGGCGGCGTTTGCGGGCGCGGCGGACCGCACGATTCCCTCACTCCGGCCACAGCGCACCGTCTCGCCGGCCCGCAGGGTCGCCGTTTGGTCGGGTTCGCCTTTGCCGCCGATCAGCGCGATCCGCACCTCGCCGACGAAAACGTGCGATTCGGTCCGCCCGTCGGCGTCCACTTCGACGCCGAACTCGGTGCCCAGGTCCGTGACAACGGCGGTGGGAGTCCTGACAACAAATTTGGAGATTTGGGATTTGGGATTTGGGATTTCTGACTGCTGATCGCTGATAGCTGAAAGCTTTTCCATTCTTGCGGTCAGCCTGCCCAGCGAGAGGAAGCCGCCGCGGGCGGATTCCACCTCGTAGGTACACGGTCCCTGGAGAATGACTTTCGCGCCCGTCGTGTAGGTGATTTCCATCAGGCCGGAGTCAAGGGCGTATTTCCGGCCCGAAGGGACCGAGGCCGTGCCGCTGGGAGGCGCCTCTCCGGGATCGGTCCATTGGCAACCGGCCATGCCCGTGATCCGGCCAACCAACTCCATTTCCTGGGCAGCCGGCAGCGGCGTCGCCGACGGTGGGGACTCCGCGACTTCATAGCGGAGCGACACCTTGCATATCCAGAAGACCAGGACGATCACGCCCATGATCGCCGTGGCGGCCATGTACGAGAACAGCGGGCTGCCAACGGAAAACAGTCCGGCGGTTGGCGGATCGGGGCTGATGGAGATTACGGGGAAGGGACAAGGGATAGGGCTGGGCACTTCAGTGCCCAGTGGAGTCAGGCAGCGGGGATCGGGGATCGAAGGCTCAGGTTGGTGCGGCAGTTCAACTGCCGCACCAACGTCGTTCTCCTCTTCGATGCCCACGCCCGAGGCCAGCAGGCAGGCCTGGGTGCAGAGCGCAACGAAGGCATCGCGCTTGGCGGGGTCCTCGGCCAGGAAGGCGTTCAGTTGGCGGCGCTCCGGCGCAGTGAGTTGGCCCTCCAGGTGGCGGACCACCAACTCGACGAAATCGTCGGCCAAATCCACAGCCGCGCCGGGTTGGAGCTTTTCATCACTCATCGCGGTCGGCCCGTTTCCGGGCGGCAAGTTGCCCTTGGACGCAATCGGCCAGATTGCGGTGGGCGCGGGTCAGCGCCCGGTAGACGGTTTCCACCTTCATATCCAACTGGACGGCGATTTCGCGGCTGTGCAGCCCCTTGACATAGCGGAGCGCCAGCAGCCGCCGCTGGTTGGCCGTCAACTCCCGATAGCACGCCCGGAGCAACTCCGCGATCGTGGCTTCGGCCGTCTCGCCCGGGCCATACGGCTCCCAGTGGGCCTCCAATTTCTCCAGCACTTCCTCGCTCAAAGGAGGCGGGGTCCGTTTCTTCTGCCGCAGGGCCTCCAGCGCCTTGAACCGGGCGGAGCGGCGGAGCCACACCCGCAGCCGCGGCTCATCGGCCACCTCGCGCCCCTTGGCCATTGCCAGCAGCGCGACCTCCTGCACCACGTCCTCGGCGGTGGTGAAGTCGCCGGTGATGGACCAAGCGTAGGCCAGAAGCTTGTTCCGCTCGGCCATCAGCACCCGCACGAGCTGGTCTGTTTCCATGCCCATCGGGCAGGTTCCCGGTAGGGTGGGACCAGCGGAGCGCAGTCCCACCACACCTTTTCGTGGCCCTTGGTGGGACTGCGCTCCGCTGGTCCCACCCTACTCATTAAGTGACGGCTTCCCGGTCAATCATGACATCAGGAAGGAGATTTCTGCCCCCTCTGTCCATTCTAATCGAAACGTCATCAATCTGTGGAAGCAGCGGAAGGTCCCCGGCCGCGGACGTCGTAAGTCGTTGCCACGTAAGGCCGCCAGGGACTCGGCCGGACCGGAAGGGCCCACCGCTTGAAGGCGGCCCGCGGGAAGACGAGAATAGGAAGCTGCTCTTGCGACTGAAAACAGCCGGGCGGAGTGCCGGGAACACGTCACGATCTACCATCCACTGTCCACCATCATGTCCTCGAAACGGGTTCTGATCGTCGGCGGCGTGGCCGGGGGCGCCTCGTGCGCGGCCCGGCTCCGCCGCCTGGATGAACGCGCCGAGATCTTCATCTTCGAGCGGAGCGGCGACGTTTCGTTTGCCAACTGCGGCCTGCCGTATTACATCGGCGGCGCGATTGCCGACCGCCGCCGGCTCCTGGTCTCCACGCCCGAGCGGTTCCGCGACTTCTTCCAGGTCGAGGTCCGCACGTGGCACGAGGTCCGCGGCATTGACCGCCGCAGCCGGACGATCGAGGTGCAAAACCTTCAGACGGGCGCCACGGGCTGCGAACCGTACGACGCGCTGGTGCTGTCAACCGGGGCCGCGCCGGTGCGGCCGCCGCTGCCGGGCATCGACCTGCCCGGCATCTTCACCCTCCGCGATCTCCACAACGTGGACCAGATCCACGCCTGGGTCGAGCGCCGCAAGGCGAACCGCGCGGTGGTGGTTGGCGGCGGCTATATCGGCCTGGAGATGGTCGAGAACCTCAGCCGCCGTGGTATCGCCGTCACGTTGCTGGAGATGACCGGCCAAGTCATGCCGCCGATGGACCCCGAGATGGTCGTCCCGGTCCAGCGGGAGCTGGAGCGGCAGGGGATCGAGTTGAAGCTCGAAACTGCGGTCGCCGCCTTCGAGCCGGGGCCAAACGAGACGATCACCGTGGTCGCGCAGCACGAAGAGCGGATTTCGGCCGACTTGGTGATCCTGGCGGTGGGCATCAAGCCCGACACGCAATTGGCCCGCGCGGCCGGCCTGGAGATCGGACCGACGGGCGGCATCCGCGTGGACGAGCAGATGCGCACGAGCGATCCGGCGGTCTTCGCGGTGGGCGACGCCGTGGAGGTCCGCGACTTCGTGACCGGCCTGCCGGCCTTGATCCCGCTGGCCGGTCCGGCCAACCGCCAGGGCCGGATCGCCGCCGACGTGATTTCCGGCCGCAACGCCCGCTACCGCGGCTCGCAGGGGACCGCCGTGGTCGGCGTCTTCGATCTCACCCTGGCCATGACGGGGGCGGCGGAGAAGTCGCTCCGCCGGGCGGGCATCCCCTTCGAGAAATCTTACACCCACGCCTTCCACCACGCCGCGTACTATCCGGGCGCGGAACGCATCCATTCTGAAATTGCTCTACGCGCCGGAGTCGGGCCGGCTGCTTGGGGCGCAGGCCGTTGGTCGAGCCGGCGTGGAAAAGCGGATCGACGTGATTGCGATGGCCATTCAAAAGGGGGCCACGGTGTTCGACCTCGAGGAGGCGGAACTGTGCTACGCTCCGCAGTACGGCGCGGCCAAAGACCCGGTGAACATGGCCGGCTTCGTGGCGGCCAACGCGCTCCGCGGCGACGTCAACGTCGGCCACTGGCCGGAGTGGAAGGAGCGGCAGGCGGCCGGCCAGGGGCCGCTGACGCTGGATGTCCGCACGCCGACGGACGTCGCCGCCGGAGCGATCCCCGGCACGATCCGCATCCCCTTGGGCGAGCTTCGCGCCCGGCTCGACGAGCTCCCCCGCGACCGGGAAATCTGGGTCCACTGCGGCGTCGGGCAGACCTCCTACTACGCCGTCCGGCTGCTTGAACAGCACGGGTTCAAGGTCCGCAACCTGTCGGGCGGGATTACGTCGTATCGGATGTGGGGCTAGAGCGGGGCCTTGCTTTTTGGAGCGATCTGGCGCAGAATAGTGTTATGGTCATTCGCGGTCGAGTCCACAACGGCGTTGTTGCACTGGCGAACGAGGTCTCCCTGCCGGAAGGCATGGAGGTCACGGTGGTGGTGCCCGCGGGCGCGGAAGCAGCCAACGAAGTCATGTCGGAGGCCGAGCACCGCCGCATCCTGGAGATCATGGACCGTATCGCCGCGTTGCCGCTCGAAGGACCGGACGAGCCGTTCAGCGGCGCGGATCACGACAAGGTTCTGTACGGAAAGCCATGATGGATTTCGTGGATGCCAGCGCGTGGTTCGCCTATTTCCTGCCGAATGACCCCGATCACCAGCGCGTGCGGGCCTGCTTTCGCTCCAGCCGTCGGCCGTTGGTTTCGAGCGATTACTGCGTCGATGAGACATTGACCCTTCTCGTGGCCCGAGGAGAGCTTCGCCGCGCGTTGGAGGCGGGGCGGGCGTTCTTCCACGAGGAGGTTGCTCAACTGCACTTCGTAACCGCCGCTCAAATCCGCCGTGCCTGGCTCCTTTTTCAGCAGCGGGCCGCGTCCGGTTGGAGCTTCACTGATTGCACCAGCAAGGTTGTGATCGACGAATTGGAGATCAAGACCGCGGTGGCCTTGGACAGGCATTTTCGGCAGTTCGGCGTCGAGGTGGTTCCACAGCCGCCGCTCTACTTGCCGCCCCGCGGCCTTCCGTTCTTATCCGCCTGCCACACCCGGCCGCTCTCCACATCCAGCGCCGTCAGCCAGCCGCCGCCGTAGCACCAGGTGTCGATGCACTTGAGGTGGCCGAGGTCGAAGATTTCACCGCTCTTTTGCGAGGCGTGACCGACGATGGCGGTCTTGCCCGAGCAATGGCGGCCGGGGACGCGGGTCTTGAGCGACTCCCAAAGCACCGTCTCCCGCGGCTGGGCGTCCAAGGGCAATTCGGCGAGGTAATTGGCGTGGACGTAGAAATACCGCCCCGACTCGTGCCACAGCCGGCAGCCGCGCAAAAAGCCGATATGTTCCGCCGGAATCTCCTCCGGCCGCAACGTGCCGTAGGACTGCAACGTGGCGCTGCCGCCGAACAGGAGCCAATCGGCGAAAATTTTCGTTTGCCCGTCGTAGATCTGGAGCAGCATCTCGTCATGGTTGCCCAGCAGGGGGATCAGTTGACACTCCCCGCCGAGCCGCAACAGCCGGTCGATCACGCCGCGGCTGTCCGGGCCGCGGTCGATGTAGTCGCCCAGCAGGACGATCGTGTCAAGAGGCCGCGGTTTGATTGCCGCCAGCAGGGTTTCCAGGGCAGCCAGGCAACCGTGGATGTCGCCGATGGCGATAGTGCGGGGCATGGAAACCCATTATAATGGGCCGCATGGCGTTGCATAATGCCCGAAAAGCCGCCCGGACTCTTATGATCCGCCGGATTCTCTGCGTCGGCCTGATGTTGATGACGAAACTGACGGGCTTCGCCGGCCGGCTGGTGGGCCAGGAACCGGCCGTCGGCAATCCGTCCCCGTTCCCCCTTCCTACTCTGGGGGGAAAGCAGTTCTGGGCCGACGAACTCTTCTTCCACCAGTGGCGGATCCAGCGGAGCACGATTACCGGCCATTGCCGGCTGCTGGACGAGAACAACCTCCGCCACGCCTGGGGCGCCTACGACGAGTGCGACGCCGCGCTGGAGCGGATCAAACGCACCCGCCACCTGCCGCCGATGAGCGGAAAGGCCGTCGTCATGCTCCACGGTCTGATGCGGAGTCGGGCGTCGATGGAGCCGCTCTGCCAGTACCTCCGCGACGAGGGGGGCTACCAGGTCTTCAACGTCGAGTATCCGAGCACGCAATACGACATGGCCGAACACGCCAAGGCGCTGCGGCACATTATCGACCACCTCGACGGCATCCAGGAGATCAACTTCGTCGGCCACAGCATGGGCAACATCGTCATACGCCACTACCTGGGCGACCTGGCGCGGGCAGACCCGATGAAGCAGTCGGCCGACGCCACGGCGGCCGACCGCCGGGCTGTTGCCCGCTTCCGCCGGTTCGTCATGCTCGGCCCGCCCAACCAGGGCGCCCTGCTGGCCGATACCTTTGCCGACAACGCCCTGTTCAAGGGGCTGACGGGCGACGCCGGCCAGCAGCTCGGCCGCCAATGGCCGGAGCTGGAAAAGCGGCTGGCCACGCCCGATTTTCAGTTCGGCATCATCGCCGGCGGCAAGGGGGACGACAAGGGCTATAACCCCCTCCTGCACGGCGACAACGACGGGGTAATCAGCGTCGACACGGCGAAACTGGCCGGGGCCGCCGACTTCGCCGTCGTTCCCGTGCTCCACTCGTTCATCATGGACAACCGCCAAGTGCAGCAATATGTGCTCCGCTTCCTGCGGCACGGCTACTTCGTTTCCCCACGCGAGCGGCACCCGCTGGAGAAGCCTGGGGTCAGACCGTGATTAGTGATTAGCGGACAATCACGTGTCCACTGGCGTCGAGATTATCCCCGCTAATCACTAATCACGGTCTGACCCTATGCCGTTGCGCTTTTTCGTTGTGAAAGCAATGCTAGCGTGGCGTAAATGATGTTGGGACGAACAAAAAGACTCCGTATCCTGGATGAGTCCACAACAAACCGGGCGGCAGGATCGCCGTCCGCATCCAGGAAAGGAGTCTGCCATGATCGTATTGGGCGTACCTCGGGAGGTCAAGTCGTTCTTTTCCAAAACCACGGCGAAGTGCTCCCGGCCCATCCAACGCGCCTTGGCTCCGATGGTGCTGGCCTTCCTCCTGGCTCCTCATCGACGCTGCCTCAAGACGATCGCGGGCGAGGTCCTGGGCGGTCGCTGTCACGCGGCCACGATCTCTCGCCGGCTGACCAACCCCCAATGGCGAACGCGGGATTGGTGTGTGGACCTGTACGACCGGCTCTTGGACAACGTGGATGCCTGGGAGCGACGACAGGCGAAAGGCAAGCGGCGGCAATGGATCGTGGCCATCGACACAACCTACCATGCCACGATGTCGGAGCAGATGGAAAACTTGATCCTCATGTCGAAGCGGCGGAATCCCGCGCGGAAGAACACCCGCCAGCACGCCTTTCTGATGGGGCTGGTGCTGACCGACCGCGGCGCGCGGCTGCCTGTGCCGCGGAAGAGCTACTACACGGCGGATTACTGCCGCAAACACAAGCGGCGCTTGATGCCGGCGCGATCCACAAAGCGTGCCGAAAACGCCATTTTCACGCGGTCTTTCCGCTCGATCCGAATCGGGTGCTGGCCCGCACACCAGACCAGGACGCGGCGTTGGTCTCGGGCGACCCCGTGGTGGCCTGGACGCGGCGCTGGACACGGAAGGAGTTTGCCCTGCTCGACCTCGCGGTGGACAACGAAGACCACGTCTTCGCCCGTCGGCGACACGCCGACAACTTGCGAGTCAAGAAAACGAAGCGGCGGTACGCCGTCGCGGCGCGCCAAGCGACGGTCTCCAAGCTGGGCGACTGTCTGATCGTGGCGTCGTACAAGGAGAATCCGAAGGTGCAACTCTCGCCGGGCCAGTCGGCCGAGTGGTGGGCCTACCATCGCGCCCCAGTTTCGTATCGCCGCGAAGACAGTCGCAAGCCGGCGCGTTGGCACCGCAAGGTGCTGGCTTGCACCGATCTGACGGCGACCGCCCGGCAGGTGATCGAGTGGTACGAAGTCCGCTGGCAGGTGGAACTGTTCTTCCGGGAATTGAAGAGTCGGATGCAGTTCGAGTGTTATGTGCTGATGAAGTTCGAGGCGGTGGAGCGTTACCTGGACATGCTGCTGATGGGGTTGTTGTTGCTGGAGCAGCAACGGCTGCGCGATATGCAGCGGGAGGGCGTGAAGATCGGAGCCGACTGGGTACAGGCCCGTGCGACGGACCGATTGCGGATGCTCGAATCGCTCTGCCAGCGATGGAACGTCGCGTGGATCGAGCATCGTCTGCGTACCGTTGGCGGGCGGTGTCGCCTGCTCCGCGAACTGCGTCGTCAGACTCCTTGCCAGGTCGCATAAGGCAAACATCGCACAACCGCCCTCAAATACCGAGAAACCAAGGCGTTTCACAACGATTCACCGAAAAAAGCGCAACGGCATAGGGTCTGACCCCAATGTCTCCCAACAAGGCTTCCCCACCGGGCCGCGTGGCCGGCATTGACTTCGGCAGTGTGCGGATCGGCATCGCCATCACCGACCCCGAGCGGAAGATCGCCAGTCCGCACTTGAACTACACCCGCCGCGGGCCGGAGCAAGACGCCCAACGGTTCCGGCAATTGGCGGCCGACGAGGGCGTGGTCTTGTTCGTCGTGGGCCTGCCGCTCCATCTCGACGGCCGCGAGAGCGAGAAATCGCTCGAAGCCCGCCAGTTCGGCCGCTGGCTGGCCGAGGCGACCGGCGTGCCGGTCGAGTTCTTCGACGAGCGGTTCACCAGCGTGGAGGCGGAGCAGGCCCTTTTGGCAGCCGACCTGACGCGAAAGCGCCGAAAGAAGCGGATCGACATGCTCGCGGCCCAGATCATGCTCAGCGGGTATCTGGAATCGCAGGAGCGGGGGCGGGGCGGGGACGAAACTGGCTAATCTGGCGAGACCTTGCCGGCTTCCGTTTCTGCCGCTTGTGCGGCGTGTGCGGGATATTCTTTCAATGCCGGTAGTGCCGTGCGCCGATGCTCTTGGTAGCTGACCCAGATTGCCGCTAGACAGACACGAATCCAAAGGGGGGACCGCTATGATCCGCCGGACCATATTCCTGCTGCTTTGCGCAGCCTTCATCTTGTCCATGTTGGCCGTGGGCGACGCCCAGGCCCAGATGGCCTACGGCCGCCAGTGGGGCCACACCTACAACACCCAAGACTGGAACCGGCTCTACCACTACCCGTACGTCTACTATCCGCAGAACTTCTGGGGCCACGATTACTACCGCAGCAGCGAAGACCTCTATTTCCGGTATCCGCCGGAAATGCGAATCCCGGTGTACCACAAGCAGTGGGAGAACTACTATCCCCAGCACCGGCAGGACCCGCCCTGGAAGGAATACCAGTTCTTCCCGCTGTTCATAGGTGAGAACCGGCACACGGGGGAGCGGTACTACCAGGGGCACCACTTCAACGCGGACGTGTTCTAGCGGCAGTTGCGGGAGCGGGAAAATCACGCCAAATAGCCGTTAGGGGGGTTGCGGTCCTGCGAGTAGTATTCCATAATTGGCGGCGTGAGGGGTTCGCTCCTCACAAGCATTGCCCTTCGTAGGTTCCTGCCCCACCTGCGAAGGGCTTTTTTGCGCTTGGCTGACGGCCTTCCATTCAACGGACAACAGTCTCTCAGTCCCCTAACGATTGACCGCCGCGGGCCGCGTTCCTACAATGCGTCGGGCATTTGCTCCTCTTGGAGAATGGACGCGAGCCGATGGATTCCTCGCCGGTCCTGCCGATTTTCCTGATGCTGCTCTGCACCGTGGTGCTGGCGCTGGGTCTATTGATCGTTGCGCGCGTGTTCAATCCGGGCCGGCCGGGAGCAGTCCAGCAGATGCCCTATGAAAGCGGAATGGACCCGATCCACGACACCCGCCGCCGCTTCGACGTGCGGTTCCATCTGCTGGCGATCGCGTTTCTGATCTTCGACGTGGAATTGCTGTTCCTTTTTCCCTGGGCGGTGGCGTGGGGGGGCGAGGTTCAGGGTTCAGGGTTCAGGCTTCAGGGCCCGGATTCGATAAATCCCCAATCCCAAATCCCAAGTCAACAAATCCCTCATCTCTCATCCCTCATCCCTCATCCCTCCGCGTCGCGGCGCCTGGTTTTCGCCGGCGCCATGACGTTCCTCGTCTTGCTGGCCGCCGGATACGTCTACGACTGGCGCAAGGGGGTGTTCCAATGGCGATGAACGTGGCCGTCACGAAGCTGGACGAGTTGGTGAGTTGGTGCCGGAAGAACAGCCTCTGGCCGATGCCGTTCGCCACGGCCTGTTGCGGGATCGAGTTGATGGCCACGGGGGCCAGCCGGCACGACATCGCCCGCTTCGGCGCCGAGGTCTTCCGCTTCAGCCCGCGGCAGTGCGACTTGATGATCGTGGCCGGCCGGGTGGTGATGAAGATGCTGCCGGTGTTGCAGCGGATCTGGCTGCAAATGCCCGAGCCCAAGTGGTGCATCTCGATGGGGGCCTGCGCGTTGACCGGCGGCGTCTTCGACACCTACTGCGTGGTCCAGGGGATCGACCGCTTCCTGCCGGTCGATATGTACGTACCGGGCTGTCCGCCGCGGCCCGAGCAACTCATCCAGTCGATCATCGACCTGCAGGAGAAGATTCAGCGCGAAGGCACGGTCCGCGGCGCGAATTCGCGGCCCCATCGCGGCGGCAGCCGAAGCGGGCGCTGCAACCGCCCGAGTTGAAACGGGGACGCAGCTAGTATTGATAGGTTAGGGTGGTTTGCGATAGACTTCCCCCATGCCAAGACGTGCGCGTTTCCGAAAACTAGCTACGTCCCCGTTTCGACCCCCTAGCTGCGTCCCCGTTTCGACGCCCCCCCGACGTCGTCCCCGTTTCGACTCTGCGACTACTTTGGCTGCGGTACTGGTTATGACCCGACCTACCGAAGGCCGCAGGCGGCAAGCGCCAGAATCGACGAGATGGCCAAGACCAGCCAGAGGCATCGGGCCTTCCCCGCCTCATCCAAGGTTCTTAGTCGATCCGACCAGCGCCGCAGTGTCCGCTCCACTTTTCGCGCTGGCCGCCTGATTGCCGCAACCACGCGTCTAGTTCGTGCTTCGCGCCGTCGCCGTGCTAGTCGGCACAAAGCCTTATCAGCCGATCGCACGGACCAGGTTGCCGCGGAAACAATCGCAAGCAACGCCGCCCGACTTACCTCTTTCGCCCGGTGGAAGGTATGACGTTTCAAGTCATCCCACTGACGCTGCATCTCACGTTTCCGTTCTTCCCACTGCCGTTGCGCTTCGCGTTGCCGTTGGACCTCCTCTTCGCGTTGCCGCTGAGCCTCTGCTTCGCGTTGCCGCTGGACTTCACTTTCCCGCTGGCGTTGAGCTTCGCGTTGCTGGTCTTCGCGCTGCCGCGCCAACTCTTGCTTCTCCAACGCCAATCGCCTTTCCCGGGCCGCGAAACGTTCCTCCTGCTCCCGCTTCGCTGCTGCCAATTCGCGCACCGCCACCTGCTGCGCTTTGTGCTGCCGCGCCAACTCTTGCTTCTCCAACGCCAATCGCTTTTCCTGGGCCGCGAAACGTTCCTCCTGCTCCCGCTTCGCTGCCGCCAATTCGCGCACCGCCACCTGCTGCGATTCGTGCTGCCGCGCCAACTCTTGCTTCTCCAACGCCAATCGCTTTTCCTGGGCCGCGAAACGTTCCTCCCGCTCCTCGTTCGCTGCTGCCAAGCGGTCAGGTAGCGCCGTTTCATCGGCTGCTCTTTTCGCGGCTGATGGTGCATTTGGCGTCGGGACGGGCTTGGAGTCGAGCGGATCGGTCGGGTCGGCCTCAAGCTGGATGATCTCACTTACTTCGGCGGACCCGATCCCAAGATCGGCGCGACCCTCCACGCCGAACGCACCGTTCTGGCCTTGATGGGGCGGCAGTGGTTGGCCGCGCTGGCTTGGCGTCGGCACTACCGCTCGTGGTGTGTCTGGCACCGGGGCGAAGTTGGAGTCGAGCGGATCGGTCGGGTCGGCCTCAAGCTGGAGGACATAGCCTTGGAGTACGTCTTGGAATACCTCGCCGCCATCCTCCACGCCGAACGCACCGCTCTGGCCTTGATGGGGTGACGGTGGTTGGCCGGGCTGGTTTGGCGTCCACGCTACGGCTGGTGGCGTATCTGGCGTCGGGACGGGCTTGGAGTCGAGCGGATCGGTCGGGTCAGCCTCAAGCTGGATGGTGTCGCTTACCTCGGCGAGATCTTTGCACGCCCGTTTGATGACAGCCCACAGAATTAAAATGCTCATTCCATCGTCAGCCAACGCGGCCGAGACATCTGCGAATGAAGAGGAGAGTACACTGCGAAGGCTCCGGCTGGCATCTCCCCTAAAGAGATGTCCGTCTGCGGGGTTGAACCAATTCCTGATAGATTTGTCGAACCGCGGATCGCCACCGCGTTTGGAGAGCAATTGTTGTGCTGCCGCAAACTCCGCCTCCGTTGGCACAATGCTGTTCATATTGCACCCCACCGCAGGGTTCCCCAGACCAGACCCACCAACGTCTTCCGTTACCCTTTCACACACGGCGGATCGGGATACGACACCTGGGGCGATTCCGTCGCCCATAATACTACCGCGACGAAAGGTTTGCAAACCCCTACACAGGTGGTACAATTGCAAGTAATCGGGACTGCCGGCTGGAGAAGTTAGCGGGAACGCGGAATCGGACGCAACAGAAGATGCCCACGGGGGGGACATTATGACTTCACGAGCGTCAGGCCCATGCGCGCCGCCTCTGCTAAGCACCGAGATAGTCTCCTGCCCTCTGTTGCGCCGTCAGGTTTCATGGAACCGAACGCCGAATGCTGGAGGACCGAGATGATTAGAGGCGCATTTGTCCAGGGCATTAGCGCGGTTGTCGTAGAGGTTGAAATCGCGTTCGCCGCCGGTTCCGGATTTCACATAGTCGGACTCGGAAAGACGGCAGTTAAGGAAAGCGAGAAACGGCTTCAACACGCATTCGAGTCGTCGGGCTTTTCTTGGCCGAGCAGCAGCGTAACCGTGAACCTCGCGCCCGCCGACATCCCAAAGGAAGGGACCTCTCTCGATCTTGCCATCGGTTTGGGGATATTGGAGCGCGACGGCCAAATTGAAAACACACACTCTGATCCCGTGTACGCGGTCGGTGAGTTGGGCTTGGAGGGGAACCTGCGGCCCTGCCGTGGGGCGTTGTGTATCGCCCGCGCGCTCCCGGATCGCTCGATCCTCGTAGCGCCGGAGGGCAATCGGCACGAATTGGCCCTGTTAAGGCAAATTCACGGTGCGCGGAAGGACTTGCGCCGCAGATTGTTTCAACTCTCTCACGAGGTGCGGACGTAATCCGAGGAAAGCATTCCAACTTGGCGACAGCGAAAGCCGAAGACTTAAAGCCAGCTTGGCACCAAGGTGTGGATTTTGCCGACATTAAGGGCCAGGATCGAGCAAAGCGTGCGTTGGAGGTCGCCGCGGCGGGTGGGCACGACGTGCTGCTGATCGGACCGCCCGGAGAGGGCAAGTCCCTTCTGGCGAAGGCATTGCCCACCATACTCCCGAAGTTGAATCCGAGCGAAGTCGTTGAACTTACGACGATCTACAGCGCACGCGGTGCCCTTACGTCCGGCGATAGCATCGTGGTGTACCGGCCCTTCCGCAAGATTCATCATACAGCGTCGTCGGCATCCATAGTTGGCGGGGGCACCGGCTTTCCGATGCCCGGGGAAATCACCCTCGCTCATAGGGGCGTCTTGTTCATGGATGAACTCCCTGAATTCCCCCCTCGGCTTCTTGAGACATTGCGGCAGCCTATGGAAGACGGCGAGATTCTTCTGACTCGCTCACAGGGGTCGGCGCGGTATCCGTGCGAATTCATACTTGTGGCTGCAATGAACCCATGCCCCTGTGGTTTCGCCGAGGAATACACGTGCAAAGGTTGCGGCGCACGTTGGCCACATGGGGCCACGGTATGCCCGAAATGCCGGTCCGAAAAAAAGGCAGGGCGGTGTACCTGCGCGCCTGCGCAGGTCAAGAGCTACCGAAAGCGAGTCAGTGGTCCCATAATGGACCGCATCGAATTGGTCGTTCACGTTGGCGCGCTCACTGCTGAAGAGCGTTTTGGGGCAGGGTCCAAAGAAACCTCGCGGGCCGTGCGGAAACGAGTCGAAGCCGCAAGGCAAGTACAGGAAGAGAGATTCGGCAACGACCAAACGATCAATATCAATGCTCGTATACATGGAGGACAAGTGGACAGGTACTGCGAACTTGATGCCCCAGCGCTCGCTGCCATGCGGGAAGTTGCCAGCCGCGTGACTGAGATGACCACCCGGGGGCACGACACCTTGCTGAAGGTCGCGCGAACGGTCGCGGACCTCAACAACTCAAGGTGCATCTACAAGAAGCATATTATGGAAGCTGCCGATCTGTGCGGCCACCAACAGGTGCGCGATTTTCTCGCCGCGCAAGGCGAAGTCGTTTTATGCCGGGCTTGCGGCGGTGAAGTGGGAAGTTCCGATAGATTCTGTCGGCAATGTGGCTCCGCAATGTAACGCTACCTTTGAGAGTCGTGGCCCAGAAAAGGAGTTGAAACGGGGACGCAGCTAGTATTGGTAAGTTAGGAGTTGAAACGGGGACGCAGCTAGTTTTGGGGCTGCCGCGCCCTGCCGACCGCCCTTGGCCGACCTTCGGAACGCATCGTGTGCGACAGCCCCAGCCGTTTGCATTGTTCGTCTTGCCACGTTTCGTTGCCATACGGTCGATTCCTGGCAATGCACGTGCGAATTCGTTCCACTTCTTTCTCCGTCATCGGCTCGTTCACCAATCTTACCCAATTCGATGGCCGCTCCACCGGCCAGTCGCTTAGAATCGCTTTTAAGGGATCGTTGCCGTGACGCCGCGCCCACAGGCTGCCCCAACGCCACGCCTCCGCGCGATCCACAGCCCCCGCGCTAGCGCGTTCCGCTCGACATAGCGGCAGGCCGTCAGAAAGTGCTCGTCCTCCTGGATTGGAAAACTCTTGAAACGCCCTTGATACAGAATGCCCTCGCCCCACCGTGCCGTGCGCCACATGCCAGCGCATGGCGTGGGTGTGCGCCAACCATCGCACGAAGGCCGTCACCTCCCCTTCTTCGCGCGGCCACAGCAGAAAGTGCCAATGGTTCCGCATCATGCACCAAGCAACAATCCGCGTCGGATGCCGCTCGTGGGCCTCGATCATAATCCGCTCGAACGCCTCGAAGTCGGCCTCTTTGCGAAACAACGGAAGCCCGGCCACCGTCCGGTTCAGAACGTGGTAAACCAGTCCGCCAGGAGTCGCCCGTGCTCGTCTCGGCATGGCGGAAGTCTACCACAAGGCACCCCGTTTTGTCAATACTAGCTGCGTCCCGGTTTCAAGCCCGGGTGCAAGTTGCACTTTGTAAGTTGTCGGATTGATGTTAAACAGAGGGGGGGTGATTTTGCCTGGTAAGAGGCCGGGTGGTGGGAACTTAGACAAAGGAGATAGCCAGGGATGGCCATTGACCAGAACTTGCACGATCGGATCAAGGCAATCGCCCAGGAATTGCGGCAAGAAGTCTACGGTGCATCGGGGACGCCGACCTGGGGAACCAAGTTCACGGAGATTGAAGACTTGGGGGTCGAAATCGGAGACCTCCTGGCTCGGGAGGTTATCGGTCAAAGTCTGGAAGACCAGGGGCGTTCGATGGCAGTTCCCACAACCGCGATAGGTCCAGACGGGGCGGGGGGGAGGTCGAAGTGCGGATGGTTCAGACTCGGCGAGGCGAGGTTGCATGGCCAGAACCCAAGGGGTACGACAAGCCTTCTCGGAAGGCTTTTTTTCCCTCAGTCGCAGGCATTGGGGATTGCGCCGGACGACACGGCGAGTCCTCGGGTGTTGGAGAAGATGGTGTACGCCGGGACGCAGAGCCATAGTTTCCGGCAGGCCGAGCAAGACTTGAAACATCTAGCGGAGTTGGACGTCTCCCAGCAGCGGATTGCGCGGGCGACAAAGCGAATCGGACAGGAGCGCGTGGCCGGACGGAAGGCGGAGGAGGCGGTGTGGGAGACGTTGCCGTTGCCGCAACAACAGGGCAGCCCGCGGCAGCAAGTTCCGCGCGTGGCGTGCGTCGAGATGGACGGCGGACGCATCCAGATTCGGAATCGGAACGAAGAAGAGCCGCCGACGGAGGAGAAGCGGAAGGGGCGTTTCTGGCGCGAGACGAAAGTGGGATGCTTGCTGTCGATGACCAGTGAAACGTCCGCGGCCGATCCTTGCCCGGTGATTCCCGGGATTTTCGTCGATCCGCGTCGCATGGGGCAGATTTCTCGGGAAATCAAGGGTTTTTCTGCGGTTGGCGAGGCGCCTGCGAGCGAGGAATCGGCGGAAGCGCCGGCGTCCGAAAAGCGGCGAGGCCAGCCGGAACCGTTGGCGCGAAGCGTCGTGGCGACGCGCGAACCCATCGAGGCGTTCGGCAAACAGTTGGCGGCGGCTTCATGGCGGCGCGGCTTCATGGCGGCGAGTCGCAAAGCGTTCGTGGGCGATGGTTCGGAGACCAATTGGTCGGTGTGGCGGCGACACTTTTCGCATTTCACGCCGATCGTGGATTTCATCCACGGACTGTGCTACGTGTTCGCCGGCGCGATGGCAGGCCGCGCGATGGAGGAAGCGTGGCCGATCTATTGTCAGTGGGCGCAGTGGTTGTGGAGCGGGCAGGTGGAGTCGGTGCTCGTCGGGTTGCGGGAACGTCAGCGGGAGTTGGGGCAGCCGGACAAAGACGAGGCCGAAGATTCACCGCGGTGTAAGGTGGCCGATGCGTTGTGTTATTTGGAGAACCAAGGACCAAGGATGCGTTACGACGAGTACCGTCGAGAAGGGCTGCCCATCACCAGCAGCCACATCGAATCGACGATCAAGCAAATCAATCGGCGTGTCAAGGGCACCGAAAAATTCTGGTCGAACGGTGGAGCGGATGCGCTGCTGCAACTGGCAGCCGACTATCTGAGCGACACCCAACCGCTTACCACCTTCTGGCGGGAGCGAACGAGCCGAGCCACCGGCCAACGGCACTACCAGACCGCCGGTTAAACGGCGCAAAGTACAACTTGCACCCTTCAAGCCCGAATTTCTGACACCCCCCTTGTTTCTGGCTGCGCGGAAGACGTAGAATACCGAAAGTTATCGCCGCGCCGGCTCAGGCGGCCTCTTTCACGCACTTTGCACAAGGAGCGAGCACAATGAACCGTTGGCATCTTTTCGTGATTGTCTTGTCCTTCCCGGCCATGATCCTGGCCCAGGGGACCAATCCGCCGCCGTACCGGCCGCCGTACGGGCCGCCGCCTTCCCACTCCCAGCCCTATCAGCCGGCCGTGCCGGCGCCTACCACGAACGTGTATGGCGGCGGGTACGGCGGCTATAGCGGGGGGGCATCGACCGCCGCCGGCTCCGCCCTGAACGGCATGTCCAGCGTCATTAGCGCCCAGGGCCAAAGGAACCTGAACAATTCCGCCGCCGCCATCAATATGACCCAGGCCCGGTCAAACGAAATCCAGAACCATCAACAAGCGACGGACACGTATTTCAACATGCGAGCCACCAACAAAGCGGCAGTCGCGGCCGAGCGCGGCCCCAGACCCACCATGGAACAGATGGCACGTTGGGCCCAGGAAGGCGCCCCCAAGCCGCTCAATACCACCCAAGTGAATCCCGTCAGCGGCGGCGTCAACTGGCCCAGCGCCCTGCAACAGCCCGGCTTCGATGACCAGCGGAACGTGATCGACCAGTTGCTGGCCAAGCAGGCCCGGTACGGCGTGCTCGACTACACCGACCAAACCACCGTCCGCAAGACGATCGACGCCATGTTCGATCAACTGAAGGCGCAGATCGACCAAATTCCGCCGATGGATTACGTCGCCTGCCGGAGCTTCCTGCGGAGCGTCAATTACGCCGCGACCAGAACCGAAATGTAGAAACCCCTGCCATTGATATTCTTACGATAGGAGTCCGAGCATGAATTCGAGAAAGAAGATAGCCCTGTTTGCGGCCGCATTGGGATGCCTGATGCTGGCCGGTTCCGTCGTGCAGGCCGCCGATGAGCCGTTGGCCACACTCATTGCCAATCTGAAGTCGGCCGACGAGTCCGTCCGCTTGCAGGCCATTGACCAGATTGGAGACCGGGGTGAGAAGGCCGCGGAGGCCGTCGCCCCGCTGACGAACCTGCTGCAAGACGGCTCGGCCAAGGTCCGTGCCCACACCGTCTGGGCGCTGGGTGCGATCGGCGCGGCGGCGAAGCCGGCCGTTCCCGCCCTGGCCGAACTGGTGAAGGACCCCGACGAGACGGTCCGCCGGCAGGTGGTCAAGGCGGTGATGCACATCCATCCGGGGCCGCAAGTCACCATACCGCTGTGCATCAAGCTCTTGCAGGATCCGGACCCCGGGGTCCAGGCCCGGATTCTCAATGCGATTTCCGAGGCTGGCCCCCCGGCCGTGCCGGCCCTGATCGAGGCCCTGAAGAACGAGAAGGCGGCGTATTGGGCGTGCGTGGTGCTGCGGGACATGGGCCCGCCGGCCAAGGACGCCGTGCCCGCGCTGGTCGAGGCGATCCAGAACAAGGATCCCGAGGTCCGGCGCGAGGCGATCCTCGCCCTGGCGGCGATGGAGGACGCGGCGATTCCTGCGGTTGAGCAAATCGCCGCGGCGCTGAGCGACGAGCACGCCGGCACGGCCGCCACCTACGCGCTGGGGCGGATTGGCCGGATCCCCGCCGAGGCCGAAGACACGATCCGAAAGAACGTCAAGGCCGACGACAAGGTGCTGAGTGTCACCAGCCTATGGGCCCTGGCCCGCGTCCACCCGGACGACAAGCAACTCCGCGCCGAGGCGGGCGAGCAGTTGATCGGGCAGTTGAAGGACAAAGACGCATTCGTCCGCGCGGCGGCGGCCCGGGCCTTGGCCTCGCTCCCCCCTGCCCCAGAGATCATGTTGCCGTTGTGGGAGAAGGCGTTTCAGGATGCCGACGCAACGACGGTCCAGTATGCCCTGGACGCCTTTGCGGCGATGGGTTCCCCGGCCGTGCCCCGGCTGATCGACGCCTTGAAGCACGAGAATATCCGCGGCCAGGTGCTCTACGTCCTGGGGCAGATGGGCCCGGCCGCGGCCCCCGCCACGCCGGAGTTGGTCAAGCTGCTGGGCGACAAGAATGAGGAGGTTGCCCGCGAAGCGGCGATTGCGCTGGCCAACATCGGTCCGGGGGCCAAGCAGTCCGTGCCCGCGCTGGTGGCCGGGCTCCAACAGGGCGGTCGTTCGAACGCCTACGCCATGGTCTACGCCCTCGGGAAGATCGGCCCGGATGCCGCGGCGGCCGAGCCGGTGCTGACCGACCTGCTCGAGAACCCCGACCGCAAGCTGGCGCTGGCGAGCGCTTGGGCGCTGGTGCACATCCGGCCGGCAGCGGACGTGGCGGCCAAGACGGTCCCCGTATTGATGGCCGGGCTGGGGAGCGACGTGCCGCTGGCCCGCCAGGGCGCCGCCGAAGCGCTGGGCGACCTGGGCCCCTTGGCCCGGCAAGCGGCGCCGGCCCTGAAAAGGGCCGCACAAGACGACGACAAAGCCGTCCGCGAGGCAGCCGCAAAGGCCTTGCAGTTGATCGGCCGGCGGCGGGCAGGCTAGCAGCCCGCCCGGCGCAATCAACTCCGAATGACCGGGAGCAGGGTGCCATGCCCACGCTTGCCGTGGGCATGTTGAATCCGCGGGAGGACCGTCTCATGCCCACGGCAAGCGTGGGCATGGCACCCGACTTCCTGCAACCAAGACTAATGCGGACGAAACTCATACTCTCACCTCTCTTGCGAAGGGTTCCATCGATGAGACCAGAAACGAAGTTCCGGCTATTGTTTTCGCGGGGCGCGACGGCCGCGGCGTGCCTGCTTGCGGTGCTGACCGGTTGGGCGGTGTCGGGCCGCGCTTGCCTCGCCGACGACGAGTTTCAGCAGTTGGTCAATCAAATTCCCCGTTCGGCCAACGTGGTGGTGCTGCTGAACATGGAGAAGGCGAAGAACAGCCCCTTGGGGCTGAAGGAAGATTGGAAGACGCGGATCAAGAACGCCTTTGCGGACGGGATGATCCGCGTGCCCCCCCAGGCGACGCGCTTCGTCTTGGCCTCTCAAATGGATTTCGAGTTCAAGGAGCCGCTCTGGGAGGCGGCCGTCATGGACTTTGACGACGAGTTCTCCATGCCGCAAATCGCGCGAGATCCGCCACGGCACGCTGGACACGATCGAGGGCCTGCCGGCGCTGGCCCGGCCGAACGATACATATCTTGTGCAGTTCGGCTCGAACAGGCTCGGCGCGATGGGTCCGGCGAACCGTCAGGCGGTGGTGCGTTGGATCCGCGAGGTGCGCAAGCCGGTCCCATCACCCCTTTCCCCCTATCTGCAACAGGCGGCCACCTTCTCCGACGAGGCCCAGAGCGACGTCATCATGGCGCTGGACCTGGATGGCGTGATGTCGTTCGAGCGCGTGGGCAGGTACTTGAAATCGAAACAGAAGTACCTCGACAAGTGGGAGGCGAACTTGAGCGATCTGACGTCGCTGTTGGGCAACGTGCAAGGCATCCGCGTGGGCGTGCGGATCGGAGAGCAGCCGTCGGGCAAGATCGCGGTCGACGTGCGGGGCGACACGTCGGCGATCGCGCCCTTCGCCAAGCCGCTCTTGTTGATGATCCTGGCCGACAACGGTGCGTCGATCAACGACTTCCAGTCCTGGACCGTCCAAGCCAAGAAGGGCGAGATCTCGCTGGCCGGCCGCCTCTCGACCGGCGGCCTGCGACGGCTGTTGAGCGTGATCGATTCGCCCGCCGGCAGCGGGGCCGTAGCCGGAACATCGCAAGCCAGCCCCGGCGACCTGCCGGCCCTGCAACTGAAGGCCACGCGGGACCATTTCCGGGCAGTGACGGGGATGGCCAACGATTTGCGGGAGGACATGAAAAACTCGAAGAATCTCGCCTCCACCTCGTTCTGGTTCGACAAATTCGCCCGGCGGATCGAGCGTCTGCCGGTCCTCAACGTGGACGACGAGATGCTGAAGTACAGCGCCTTCGTCGCCGCGCAGTTGCGCCAGGCTTCCATGTCGGTGAAGACGATGGGAATCCAGTCCGGCGTCCGGCAGGCGCAGATCACCGGCGGGGACGTTTCGCCGTACGCCTACGGCGGCACCCGCTGGGGCGGCTACGGCACCTACGGTGGCTTTGGGCCTGCCGGAGGGCTGGGCTTTGGCGCCAAGGGCGTGATGTCGGAGGTCAAGGAGGTCGGCGCGAGCGCCGCGTGGTCCGCGCCGAGGAGAAGGGCGCCATGGCTACCGATGTCCAACAAATACGCCAAGGGATTATCGCCGCCACGGCCGACATCCGCCGCAAGATGGCCCAGAAGTACCAGGTCGAGTTCTAATGGGATAACGGTAGGCAGCGTGAATGAGGACCCGCAGTTGTCACCCGAGCGGATTCCGCTTCAGGGCCCTTGATCCATTCCGGTGGAACGTGCCATGAACAGCCCGCCGGCTGAAACTCGCCAGCCCCCATCGCCCCCGCGGGTCGTCGCGATCAGCGGCGTCATCTTTTCAGCGCTTTATATCACCAGCCTGGTGCTCGTCCGGCTGGCGGTCCCGGCCGACCCAAAGGACCCCGGCATCTGGCTTGCCGATCCGGCCTACCGGAACTGGGTCCGCACCGCACTGAACGTGGCTCCATTCACGGGCATCGCGTTCCTCTGGTTCATGGCGGTGCTGCGCAACCGCATCGGCCTGCTCGAAGACCGGTTCTTCGCCACGGTGTTTTTGGGCAGCGGACTGCTGTTCGTCGCCATGCTGTTCGCCGCCGTGGCCGTTTCCCGCGGACTGCTGGAAACCTTCGCAATCGCAGACCGTCTCTCCGCAGGCAGCGATACCTATGCAGTCGGCCGGGCGACGGCCTACGCGCTGGTGAACACCTTCGGCATGAAAATGGCGGCCATCTTCATGTTCGTCACGTCCACGATCGGGCTTCGCACGGCAGTCCTCTCGCGCTGGGTATCACTGGTGGGTTTCGCGCTTGGTTCAGTACTGCTCTTGGTCATGTCCAACTTTGCCTGGATCGCGATGGTCTTCCCCTTTTGGGTGCTTCTGGTGAGCGCATATATTCTCGTTGCGGACTTCCGACGCGGAGGCCGGATAACAGCAACCGACAAGCCGTCAGCGCTGCACGGTGGGTCGGCGGCAGATTGTAATGATCCAAGGTTCAACCATCAGTCATAGGGAGTGTCTTATCATGGGAGAAGTCCAAGAATCATCGAATGCAAGACTTACAACGGCCCGGAGCCGCGAGTAGCCCAGCCTTCCAGCCGCATGCCTACGCGGGCTCAGCGCTATGCAATGGGCAAAAGCCTGCGTGAGAAGTGCCCACGCGCCTCGCACGCGGCCTGGCAACCCGCCGCCGACCAGCCCGACCCGGTCAGCCTGGTGCTGAAGGCCGACGAAGGGCGCGTCCCCGAACTCCTTCCCCTTCGCCACGGGCGCATGGTTCTGTCTCCCTTCACCTTTTACCGAGGCTCGGCGCTGGCCATGGCGGCCGATCTGGCGGGCACTCCGGCCACCGGCGTCCGCGTGCAATGCGGCGGCGACTCCCACCTGGTCAACTTCCGTGGCCTCGCCACCGCGGAGAGGCAAATCATCTTCGCCATCAACGACCTCGATGAGACCCTCCCGGCGCCCTGGGAATGGGACCTCAAGCGGCTGGCGGCGAGCATCGTGATCGCCTGCCGCGACAACGGCCTGAGCGAATCCACCGCCAAGGATGCGGTCCTCGGCTGTGTCAGGTCCTACCGCGAGCACATGGCCGAGTTCAGCAAGATGTCGGTGCTGGACCTGTGGTACCACGCTATCGACTCCGAGATGCTGATTGCGTCCATCGAGGATCCCCGTATCCGCCGCCGCGCGATCAAGGGCCTGGCGAAGGCCCGCGAGAGCAGCACCTCGGAGGGCCTCTTCCCGAAGCTCGTCGACGCTTCGGGCGGTTCGGCGTGCTTCAAAGACCAACTCCCGGCGATCTTCCACTGGAAAGATCATGCCCCCGGGGAGGTCCATCCGGAGGTCAGCGAGGCCTTCGCCCAGTACCGTGAAACCCTGACGCCTGCCCATCGCATGTTGCTCGACCGCTATGAGATCAAAGGACGCCGCGTTCAAGGTTGTCGGCGTCGGCAGCGTGGGCACAGGGTGCGCCGTGCTCCTCCTGATAGCCGGCGGAGGAGAAGCTCTCATTCTGCAGGTCAAGGAGGCGCGGGCCTCGGTCCTGGAAGCCTATGCAGGGGCGAGCGTCTACCCCAACCACGGCCAGCGCGTCGTCAGCGGCCTCCGGCTCATGCAGCCGTCCAGCGACATCTTCCTCGGCTGGACCGAGGGCCGGCTAGGACGTCACTTCTATGTCCGCCAACTCCGGGACGTTAAGATCAAGTTTGCCGTCGAGACGTTCGGCACGGCCGAGATGACCCTCTTCACGCAGTGGTGCGGCTGGTCACTGGCGCTCTCCCATGCCCGCTCCGGGGACCCCGCGGTGATTAGCGGGTATCTGGGCAAGAGCGACGCGTTCGACAAGGCGATCGCCGCCTTTTCCGTCGCCTACGCCGACCAGAACGAACAGGACCACGCCGCGCTCCAACGGGCGATCCAGGACGGAACGGTCGAGGCGGAAGTCGAAGAGGCAAAGTGAGCCGCTCGCGCATGAAGGAAACGGACGAGGAATAGCACATGGACTACCCAGTTCATTATCCGCTGCTTGTTTTCGCGATCTCCTTCCTTGCGCTGTGGCTCTCGGCGTGGATCGGATGGTGGTTTCGCAGAAGGCAGGGCAATCTGGATGCGGAGTTGCGAGATGACTTCGGCTTCATCTTGGCCGCCACGCTGACACTGCTCGGGCTGATTATCGGATTCAGCTTTTCGATGGCCACAGGCCGTTACGACCAACGCAAGAACTACGAGGAGGCAGAGGCCAACGCGATCGGGACGGAATACGTCCGGGCCGACTTCCTGCCTGCCGCTGATGCGGCGGCCGTCCATGTGCTGCTGAGGAAGTACCTCGACGAGCGCGTTCTGTTCTACACGGCCGGCGATGGACAAGAGCTTCAGCAGATCAATGCCCGTACGGCTCAGTTGCAGAACGAGTTATGGTCCGCGATCCGCACTCCGGCCGCGGCACAGCCAACACCCGTGATGGCCCTGGCCGTTTCGGGCATGAACGACGTTTTGAATTCGCAGGGATACACCCAGGCTGGGTACTGGAACCAAATCCCAATTGCGGCATGGCGTTTGATGGGAGCAATCGCCATCGCCTGTAACTTGCTGGTCGGCTATGGTTCGCGAAGCGTTAAAGCGGGGTCCAAATTGCTTCCGATTCTGCCGCTTATTGTCTCTATCGCGCTGATGCTCATCGCGGACATCGACTCCCCGCGCTACGGCCTTATTCGCGTGAGCCCCCAAAATCTGATCAGCCTGGCTGAATCTCTGCCGCCGCCCAGCGGAATACCTTGAGGGAGAAAATCGAATGAACCAAGAACAATCGAGGCTGAAGGCGTCGCGAGAACAAGGCGTTGCGTGGAGAAAATGGGGGCCCTACCTGAGCGAGCGCCAATGGGGCACGGTGCGCGAGGACTACAGCGAGAACGGCGATGCCTGGAATTTCTTCACCCACGACCAGGCCCGCTCGCGGGCCTACCGCTGGGGCGAGGACGGCATCGCCGGCATCTCCGATGACCAACAGCACCTCTGCTTTGCCCTGGCCCTGTGGAACGGCAAGGACGCAATTCTCAAGGAGCGGCTCTTCGGGTTGACCAACAGCGAGGGCAACCACGGCGAGGACGTGAAAGAGTACTACTTCTACCTCGACAGCACGCCGACCCACTCGTACATGAAGTGTCTCTACAAGTACCCGCAGGCGGCCTATCCCTACGCCGATTTGCTGGAGACGAACCGCCGGCGCAACCGCAACGACCTGGAGTATGAACTCCTCGATACCGGCGTTTTCAACGAGGACCGGTACTTTGACGTCTTCATCGAGTACGCCAAAGCCGGTCCGGAAGACATCCTGGTGCGGATCACGGCGGCCAACCGGGGGCCGGACGCGGCCGAGCTGCACCTCCTGCCCACGCTGTGGTTCCGGAACGACTGGTCGTCTTGGATTGCCGAATCGAACCGAGTTGCCGAGAAACCTAACCTCGAGCAAATCGAGACGCCGGCAGGCGCGAGCGCGGTCGCGGCAACGCATCCAGTGCTCGGTGAATTCACTCTTTCCTGCGAAGGCGGGGCGCCGCTGTTGTTTACCGAAAACGAAACAAACCACCAGCGGCTTTTCCCCGGGCAGAAGAACGAGAGCCCCTACGTCAAGGACGGCATCGACGACTGCGTGGTGCAGGGCAACCAGGGCGCGGTGAACCCCGGCAAGCAGGGCACCAAGGCCGCGGCGCACTATCAGGTCCAGGTCGGCGCCGGCGAGACCCAAGTGATTCGCCTGCGGCTCTCGAAAACTTCTCCGGGCCAGAAGGGCATGCCCTTCGGAAAGCAATTTGATGAAGTCTTTGCTGACAGGCTTCGTGAAGCCGATGAGTTTTACAAGTCGGTCACGCCGCCCTCGGTGAGTGAAGACGCGGCGAACGTGATGCGTCAGGCCATCGCCGGCATGCTCTGGAGCAAGCAGTTTTTCTTCTTCGACGGCGACAACTGGCTGAACGAACACAACTCCAATCCCCTCCATTCCGGATATCGCAACGCCCGGAACTCGGAGTGGTTCCACATGCTGAACAAGGACATCATTTCGATGCCCGACAAGTGGGAGTATCCCTGGTACGCGGCCTGGGACCTGGCCTTCCACACGCTGCCGCTGGCGATCGTGGACCCCGACTTCGCCAAGCAGCAGATGGAATTGATGTTACGGGGGGTGTACCTGCATCCCAGCGGCCAGCTTCCCGCCTACGAGTGGAATTTCAGTGACGTGAACCCGCCCGTCCATGCCTGGGCGACCCTCTTCCTCCATCGCACCGAGCAGGCCCTGCGCGGCGCGGCCGATGTCGATTTCCTCAAGTCGGCCTTCAATAAGTTGCTGCTGAACTTCACCTGGTGGGCGAACCGCAAGGACCGCTTCGGCAAGAACGTGTTCGAGGGGGGCTTCCTCGGCCTCGACAACATCGGCGTCTTTGACCGCAGCGCACCGCTGCCCACCGGGGGCCGCTTGGAGCAGGCGGACGGCACGGCCTGGATGGCGTTTTTCAGCCAGAATATGGCCGAACTCGCCGTGGAAATCGCCGCCCACGACCGCACCTACGAGGACATGGTCTCCAAGTTCATCGAGCACTTCGTGTACATCGCCGCGGCCATGAACCAACCTGGGGCCAAGGGCATGTGGGACGACGAGGACGGATTCTACTATGACCTGCTGGTGCTCCCGGAGGGCAGCACCACGCGGCTCAAGGTGCGTTCGATGGTGGGGTTGCTGCCCTTGTGCGCCACCACAGTGATCGAAAAGTGGCAGCGGGAGCGCATTCCGCGGGCGATGGCTCAGATGTTGGAACGCCTGCACCGGATGCCCGAACTCCTGAAGTCCATCCATCCCACGGGCCCGGGACACCTGGGCGTTGCCGAGCGGGGAATCCTGGCCCTGGTCAATCCGGAGCGGCTCCGCCGGATTCTCTCGAAGATGCTCGACGAAAACGAGTTCCTGGGCCCCTGCGGCATCCGCTCGCTCTCGAAGTTCCACGAGCAGCATCCCTACGTTTTCCATGTGCAAGGCCAGGAGTACCGGGTGGACTACCTGCCGGCCGAATCGAACACCGGCATGTTCGGCGGCAATTCCAATTGGCGCGGCCCGGTCTGGATGCCGGTGAACGCCATGATTATCCGGGCCCTCCTGCAGTTCTACCTGTACTACGGCGACAACTTCAAGGTCGAATGCCCCACGGGGTCAGGCAGGATGATGAATCTTTTCGAGGTGGCCAAAGAGATCGCCGACCGGCTTAGCGGTATCTTCCTGCGCGACGGGAACGGCCGGCGGCCAGTTTACGGCGGCTCGGAGAAGTTCCAGTCCGACCCGCACTGGCGCGACCACATTCTCTTCTACGAATACTTCCACGGCGACAACGGCGCCGGGTTGGGAGCGAGCCACCAGACCGGCTGGACCGGGCTCGTGGCCAAGTGCATTCAGCTCTTCGGCTACCTGGACCCCAAGCGGGCGCTGGAGGTGGGCAAGGGGGCTGCATTCTTGACGGGCGCGGCAGACGCCCGGGAGCAGTGACATGAAAACGGGGCCCAAAAATCCCGTCCTCTATCAGATCAACTGGCAGGCCGGCGTCTTCTCCTGGACAAAGCTGACAACGTGAAGGAGACCGAAGTGACAGAAGCCAAACCGAAGATTAAACGCAAGCAGTACGAGAAGGAGCTGCGCAAGCTCCAAACCGAACTCTGCCACTTGCAGGAGTGGGTGAAGCACAAGGGGCTGCGGGTGATCGTGGTTTTCGAGGGGCGGGACGCGGCCGGCAAAGGGGGGACGATCAAGGCCATCACCGAGCGCGTCAGCCCGCGGGTCTTCCGGCTGGTGGCCCTGCCCGCCCCGTCGGATCGCGAGAAGACGCAGATGTACTTGCAGCGCTACATGGAGCACTTCCCCGCTGCCGGCGAGGTGGTGATTTTCGACCGCAGTTGGTACAACCGTCTCGGCGTGGAGCGGGTCATGGGGTTCTGCTCGGAGGAAGAGTATCAGCGTTTCCTCGAGAATTGCCCGGTCGTCGAAAAGTACCTCGTCGATGGCGGGATTATCCTCATCAAGTTCTGGCTGGAGGTCGGCAAGCAGGAGCAGGCGCGGCGGTTCGAGGCCCGCATCGGCGATCCGCTGCGGCAGTGGAAGCTCAGTCCGATGGACGTCCAGTCCTGGACCCGCTGGTACGACTACTCGCTGGCCCGCGACACGATGCTGGCGGCCACCGACACTGAGTACGCGCCGTGGCACATCGTTCGCTCGGACGACAAGAGGCGGGCGCGGCTGAACTGCATCGCCCGCCTCCTGAGCCTGATTCCCTATGAGAAGGTGCCGCGGAAGAAGGTGAAGCTGCCCAAGCGGTCCAGCAAGGGCAAGTACGACGATCAGGCCAGCCTCGCGGGCAGGACGTTCGTGCCGGAGAAGTACTGAATGACTTCTCGTTGTTGATCGCCGCGGTGCTCCTGTTGGTGTTCGAGGAAAGAGAGCGCCGAAGAGTTGCGGTCTCGCTCGGACTGGCCGCCTTGCTTGCCGTTTGGGCGAGCCACGGGTTTGGCGGCCTGACCGGCCGAATCCTCCTTGTCGTGGCACATCTGGCCGCAGTGTGCTTTTTCGCGTTCGCCCTGTATGGGATTCTGCGGGCAATTATCACAAAAGGCGCCAACCACGCCGCTAACCGAACTTCGCCAGTTGTCGACGTAAGTCCTTGCGGCGGAAGGCGCGGTTCTCGAAAGTCTTCACTACACACCCTCCGTTAGACGGATGGCGGGGAGACGGAACCGCAAGCGGGTCAACAAGATGGCCTGATGGTCGGTGGGCTGGGTCACGCAACGCCGACGGATCTCCGTCCCTTGACGTGTCGGCAACACCACGTCCACCAACTGAATCTTGCCCAATTCCTCCCAAGATGTGGGCCAACACCCGCTCCTCTTTCTGATGCCAGATCGGACGGAGCCGCAGGTCGCTTTTGTGGATTCGGAACGCGGCCTCGGCCTCGGTCAGTTGGATATAGGCTTTCCAAAGGTCCTCGTCGCTCCACCCCACCACGTTGCTGCGCAAGAGGTAGCACCCTTCGCTCAAGGCTGCCCAGTCACGCCAAGTCTCGACTTTTTTCCAACCAAGGCTTGCCCGGCCGTCCGCGGCAGTGCGGACCTCGGTTTCAAAAAGCCCCGCCGCCCGGCTGTTCTGGCCCAGCAATCGCCCCAGCCGCTGCGCCACGACGACCGGCTGCAAGCGCTGTTTCCGACAGCCGGCCTCGATCCGCAACAGTCCTTCTTCAATCCGTTGCTCGAAACGGCCGTGCATGGCCTTTTCCTTCTCGCGGCGGTCACGGCTGCGGCAAAGAACGAAAGTCTCGTCGCCGTCGGGCGAAGGGCAGAGCTTGACCTCCAGGCCGTCGCGGATCGTGCGCCAATCCTCCGCGAGCAGTTCCCGTTCAAACCGCTTGAGCATGCTCTTGGGCGTGCCGACGATGTAGCGCCGTCCGCTCTGTTTGAGAAAGGCGATGTTGTGGGCCGAGACCATGCCGCGGTCGCCGACCCAAATCCGATCGGCCCGGCCGTAGCGGCGCTCCATCGTTTGCACGATTTCCTGCAACGTGGTGACGTCCGTGCGGTTCCCGGCGAACACCTCGTATCCCAGCGGCATCCCGCCCTTGGAGACCACCAGGCCGATGCAGACCTGTTTGCAGTCCGGGCGGTGGTCGCGCGAGTAGCCTCGTTTGGCCGACGGATTGGCCTCGGCTTGGCCCTCGAAATACGTGCTGGTCACGTCGTACAACAGCAAGTCGTACTCCAGCCCGAACAGATTGCCGAGCCGGTTCTTCAAGAACACCTCCAACGCCTCCTTGTGCGGCAGCAGCACGTCAAGCGCCCGGTAAAGGCGTTGCTCGTTGATCTTTTCCGGCGGGATGCCCAACAGATCGGGCAAGACGCTTTGGGCGTAGAAATGCTCGGCGATGTGCAATTCGCTCGATGGATCGCAGAGGCGGCAGAGGACCAACACCAACACCATCAGCGACCAGGGCACGTCCTCGCGGCCCGACGGAATCGTGCGGTCGAGAAACTCCTTCCATCCCAACTGCTCGACAAGCTCCAGCCCCAACCAAGGCCCGCCGAAGTCTTTCCGGTTCTCCACGCGCAGGCGTTTGACGTCCACTTCGACCCACCGCGGGCGGACGTCGTCGAAGAGCCGCCTCTGCGGCGACCCTGGTTTGCCTTCGGCGGCTCCCTTGACGCCCAAGCGATGCGGTTCGTCGAGTTGCCCGAGATACGCGACCACCCGCTGCCGCGGGCCGCGCTCGGTGCGATATGATTCCATCAGCGCCCAATAGGCGTGTCGCTTGCCGTCCTTTCGGCGATAGCACGGACGAATGAACATGCCCGAATTGTAGCCCCGTGCGGGGGCATTCCGAAGGGCAAGGTCTTCACTACAACGCCTTTGGCCGCGCCGGCAAACAACCCGGCCTGTCGCCCATAAGGAGTTGCGCGAAAAAACTCCACCTTCACGTGAGCACCAAATACGACAAGATTCCCACCAAATCGCCACCTACTGGCGAAGTTCGGCTAGTTGACCGCCGCGGGGGAAGGCGTCAAAATGGCTACCGTCCGTAGGTTCGGTGCCTGCCGGGCGAATGGTGTTTTTGACACCTTTGTCACGCTTTGCTTCGCCGAACAAAGGATGTGCAATGACGACACTTCGCCAACAGTTAGTTGCTGACCGGGTTGCGAGCCTGGTAACGGCAATCGGAATCCCCCAGGACCAGGCGTTCGAGAGGCTCGTGCATTCGCTTGTGACTGGACAAAGCGTTCATTCCATGGATCCTGCGGACTGGGTTGACGGTGGCCAAGACAAACAAATAGACCTGATCTCCATTGATGAGGAGGAACGCGAGGCAGAAATTACAATTGTCTCGGCAAAATTCACCGACACGTTCTCCTCCAATGCCATCATCTTGATGCGGAATGGGCTTGGCTGGATATTCCGTCGGCCCCGGAACGAAATCGACACAATCTCGAACGAATCGTTTCGTGAGAAGATCTTGGAGATCCGTTCTGTCGTGAGCGGGATCGGACCGTCAAATATAACCGTTCGATGCTATTTTGCCACGAACGGGAATTCCTCCGGGATATCACCTGAGTATGAGCAGGAAGCTCGCGGGATTCTCGCAGAATACGACAACCGGACCTTCGCGGAATTCTCCTTCAGTTCGCTAGGGGCCGATGAGCTCGTCGACCTTATCAACAAGCACGAACGCCGCACCCGTTCATACGCAACAACCGCATTGGCTCAAGGGCAGAAGATCGTTTCAAACGAGGATGTTGGGCAGGCATTCCTTGCGGTCGCACTCAAGAAGCCCGGCGACGCTCGTCGTCGGAAATACAAGGTTTGGACCGATAATTACGCCGAGATATTCAGCGGCAGTACGGCGGAACCCCATGTTATTTGCGTTCTCCTCCACCAATCGGCTGTCCGTTGGGCCAAAACCGCGCGACAAGTTGACGGTATCAGCGAACTGAAACGGAAGCTCATCAGCAACGGACTCCTTCATATCAGCCGAATCGCCTCATTCTTGTGGCGCGGCTCGGATTCCTTCAACCAGGACACCACCGCTCTTCAGCAGCAAATCGCGACTCTTCAAACCGCCCCCGCGGCCGTGAACGCCCATTTCGACGACGCACTAACCCGACTTGAAGCATTGATAGATGCGAATCCTGACTTTCGGAACGATGTCGATGCTGCCCTCAAAGCGGCGATTCTCGAAACGGCAATCACCCGCTCACTACATACGCGAACGACTTCCTCGGCGGGAGGGAGGGGGACGAAGGGGGGCGCGGCGCGCGCGACGGCGCAGCGGGCCGATCACTGACTTCCGGCCGCTCTGCGCAAGCCGCATCCGTCGCGAGCCGGCCCATTCTGCCAATATCCGCCTATGTCCGCGCTGGCCCTTTTCCTCCCCCGCAACCAAAGCGACGGCCCATTATGCCACCGCTAGTTCGCTATCTGACCCTATGACGCCGTTGATGTCGAGGGAGCAAGAGTGGCAACTGGCAACGTGTTCGATGGCGTCATCGACGTTCCAGTCTTGTCGCCAAATCAGGTATGCGATGGCCACGTCCGGCGAGCGGCCCATGCCGACGTTGCAGTGCATATAGACTGTGTGACCATTCCGCAACAACTCGTCCAAGGCTTTCACACACTGGGGAAGTTTCTTCCGCAAGTCCAACCCGTCGAAGTCCCTGACCGGAATCCGCCGTACTTCCATGCCCAACTCACGGTAGCGGGCCTCGAACCGGTTCCAATCCAAGTCCAGGTAGTCGAGGTCGTCGTCGGTCTGGAGGTTCAGGACCGCGGTGACGCCACAGTCTGTTTTTAATTGGTTGATGTCGTCAACCGTGGCGGGGCATGATCCGACGAAGAGTTGAGGCAATACTTGGCTGAAAGTCATGGGCAGTATCCCCGCAGGAAAAGGCTTAGGTGACGGCGCCGGGGCCGGTCGATGCGGACGCCGGCCGCCACTGAGAAAAGACAGCTACTAAAGTGTATGTCACGGCAGCGGGGCGTCAAATTCGGCCCCAGACGCGCCCCTGCCGGGATGCAGGAATCCACGGCGGAACTCGGGCTGCGAGAAAAGGGCGGTTCTCAGTAGAAATTGGGCCACCGGGTGAGGTATAATCGGGGGCCGAGACCGGGCATTTGGCAAGTGGTGCCACCCAACTGGGGGCCGAAATTGGCGAAATCGAAGTCTGTTGACCAACTGGAGAAAGGGTCGCCGCAGCCACTCGCCCTCACCCCCTGCCCCTCTCCCAGTGGGAGAGGGGAGACTGTTGCCGATCCCCCAGAGGGAGAGGGGAGAACTTAGAGATTGGAAATTTGAAGACTTGCTGACCAACTGATTCACCAATGCCTACCGAATTGCCCGACCTTCCGAAAGACCGCCTACCCCGCCATATTGCCGTCATTATGGACGGCAACGGCCGCTGGGCACAGCAGCGGGGCCTGCCGCGGATCGAGGGACACCAGGCCGGCGTGACCAGCGTCCGCCGCGCCACCGAGGAGTGCGCCCGGTTGGGCATTGGGCAGCTTACCCTCTACTGCCTGTCGAGCGAGAACTGGAAACGCCCGGCCGAGGAACTCGACTTCCTCATGCAACTGCTCGAGCGGTATCTGGTCGAAGAGCGGCCGCGGATCATGGAGCACAACATCCAGGTCCGCTGGATCGGCCGCCGCGAGGGCCTGCCCGAGGGGGCCGTCCGCGGACTCGACGAGACCGTCCGCTTGAGCGCGGCCAACACCGGCCTGCGGGTCTGTCTGGCGATCAACTACGGCGGCCGGGCGGAATTGGTCGACGCGGTGCGCCGCATCGCCGAGGAGGTCCGCCGCAAAACACTCGATCCGGCGGCCATCGACGAGGAGACGATTTCCGCCCGGCTCTACACGGCCGGCCTGCCCGACCCCGATCTGCTGGTACGCACGGCGGGCGAGATGCGGGTGAGCAATTATCTGCTCTGGCAGATCAGTTACGCGGAGATTTACGTGACGCAGGTCTTCTGGCCGGATTTCGATGAGGCCCAATTGCACGCCGCGCTGCGGAGCTACGCCGCCCGCCAACGGAGGTTCGGGGGATTGACCGCGTAGAGCCGGCCATCGCTCTCTTGCCCAACCTGGCGATTTTTCCTAGAATGTGGCCATGAAAGCTCGTCGTCAAGGTGTATCGGGGGATGCCCTCAACCGCATGAAATCGCGGCTGCGCGCTGCATTCGGGCAGCGGTTGCAGGGGGTGATGCTCTACGGGTCCGAGGCCCGCCGCCAGTCCGATCAGGAGAGCGACATTGATCTGCTGGTTCTGCTGACCGGACCGGTTGACCAGGGCGGGGACTCGTGGACTTGCATTCGGCGCGATATCCTTTGGTGCTGGAGTTGGAGCGGCCCATCCACGCCAAGCCCACAGATGTTCTCGCGTATGAAGCTCAGCAGTTGCCGCTGTATCAGAACGTGAAACAGGAAGGAATCCTGGTGTGAACCAGCGCGCTGCCGACCTATGGGAGCGGGCCAAGAAGGCGCTAGCCGTCGCCAAGGCGGTTTCCTCGCTGGACCCGGATTCCGCGGCCTCTCGCGCCGACTATGCGGCTTTCTATGCCGTCTCGGCCCGATTCGCGTTGGGCGGAAAGTCGTTTAGAAGACACTCAGGCGTGGAGGCCGCGGTGCATCGCGATCTGGTGAAGGCGGGGATTTGGCCCACTGAACTTGGCCAGGGGTACTCGCAGTTGTCGGCAGCCCGAAGCATTGGCGACTATGGAGACCTGGAGCACGTGTCGGAGGCACGGGCACTGGAGGCAATC
The DNA here is from genome assembly GCA_963754135.1 of uncultured Planctomycetaceae bacterium. Classification (GTDB taxonomy): domain Bacteria; phylum Planctomycetota; class Planctomycetia; order Pirellulales; family Thermoguttaceae; genus JAJFUI01. The sequence goes on along the minus strand of CAVWEY010000003.1, from coordinate 2,504,582 downwards.
CAGATTGCCAGCGACATTCTCGCCGCTATTGCACGTGAGTTTCCGCAATCGTTTTCGTTTCCATGAAGGAATACCCATGAGTCTGATTACCGGTTTCGAGCATATCGTGCGCCCCAGCGAGCCGCTGGCGATGCACACCTGGTTCCAGTTGGGCGGCCCGGCCGAATACTTCGCCGAGCCGGAAAGCCTCGACGAGCTGACCGCGCTGGTGCGGCGGTGCCACGAGGAAAGCCTGCCCACGCGGCTCTTGGGCCAAGGGTCGAACCTCCTGGTGCGCGACGAGGGGGTGCCGGGCATGGTAATCCACCTCTCCGCGCCCGCCTTCTGCGAGATCCGCATCGACGGCCGCGCGATCGCCGCCGGCGGCGGGGCACTGCTGGGCCGCGTGGTCACCACCGCCGTGCATCACGGTCTGGCCGGCCTGGAAACCCTGGTCGGCATCCCCGGCACCGTCGGCGGCGCCCTGCACGGCAACGCCGGCGCCCAGGGGGCCAACATCGGCCAGTGGACCCTCCAAGCCACCGTGCTGACGGCCGGCGGTGAGGTCTGCCAGCGGGGCAGCGACGAGTTGGCCTTCGGCTACCGGCAAAGCAGCCTGGACGACCTGGTGATTCTGGAGGCCCGCTGCGAATTGGAGGAAGACGACCCCCGCCAACTCGCCCAACGCATGCAGAAACAGTGGATCGTGCGGAAGGCCTCGCAGCCGATGGGCCACCAGTCGGCCGGCTGCGTGTTCAAGAATCCCCGCGGCCAGAGCGCCGGCGAGCTGATCGACGACGCCGGCCTGAAGGGGACCCGCATCGGCGGCGCCGTGGTCAGCGACCGCCACGCCAACTTCATCGTCGCCGAGCCGGAGTGCACCAGCCAGGACGTGCTCCGGCTGATCGAGTTGGTCCGCGGCCAGGTCCGCGACCGGATGGGCGTCGAATTGGAGTTGGAATTAGAAATCTGGTAGCCATGCCCGCGAAGAAGCAAAACGCCCCGTCACTGGTTCCCAGGTGGTTGCGGGGACTAGGCCCGTGGTTGTTCGGGCGTGGCCGTCCGCTGTTGATTCTGCTGGTGTTGGCGGGGCTGTTCGTCGGCGGAATGACTGCAACATGGCGGTGGATCGGGCCGTGCGTTCTCCGCTCCCCCGAGTACCGCGTCACCGCCGAGCGGATCGATATCACGCCGCCGCCCGAGTGGATCCACAGCAACATCCGCGCGGAGGTCTTCCGCGACCCCGCGCTCGACGGGCCGCTCTCACTGATGGACGACGATCTGGCCGAGCGGATTTACAAGGCGTTTGCGCGGCACCCGTGGGTGGCGAAGGTTATCCACGTGGACAAGCATCATCTCAAAGTGGAACTGGTCTACCGTCGCCCGGCGTGCATGGTGGAGGTGCCCGGCGGACTACTGCCGGTCGACGGCGAGGGGATTCTGTTGCCGTCGGGCGATTTCTCGCCGAGCGAGGCGGCCGGCTATCCCCGCCTGACGGGCGTGGAGCGCGGGCCGACGGGGCCGCCGGGGAGCCGCTGGCCCGACGCCAGGGTGCTCGGCGGGGCGGAGGTCGCCGCCGTGGTCGGTCCCGCCTGGGGGGCCATGCGGTTGCAGCGGATCGTCCCCTTGGCCGCCGATCCGGCCGTCGCCGCAACCGGGGGCGGCTATCCCGGCCGCCGCTCGGCCGAGCCGTTTTTCGCGCTGCTGACGCGCGGCGGCACTCGCATCCTTTGGGGCTACGCCCCCGGCGTGGGCGCGATGGGCGAACTGCCCGCCGCCGAGAAGCTAGCCCGCTTGCAGCGCTACCTGGCCGACCACGACACCCTCGAAGGCCGCCAGGGCCAGCCGCAAGAACTGGACGTCCGCACGATGCGGCCATCAATAGGACCCTAGCCATGCGACGGCAGCGCGCCGGACGGCAGGAAGGCGTTGAAGGCGGAGCCCTCGATCAAGCCCTGCGCGGCCTCGATGTCGGGCGAGAAATAGCGGTCTTTGTCGTAGAAGGGGACCTTGGCCCGCACCAGCCGCCTGGCCTCCTCCAGCCGGGGCGAAGTCCGCAGCGGCCGGCGGAAATCCAGTCCTTGGCACGCCGCCAACAGCTCGATCGCCACGATGCCGGCCGTGTTCGACGCCATCTCCCCCAGCCGTCGCGCGGCGAACGTGGCCATCGACACGTGGTCCTCCTGGTTCGCCGAGGTCGGCATGCTATCGACCGAGGCCGGATGGGCCAGCGACTTGTTCTCGCTGGCCAGGGCCGCGGCCGTCACCTGGGCGATCATGAAGCCCGAGTTCAGCCCCCCCTTCTCGACTAGGAACGGCGGCAGCTTCGAGAGCGTCGAGTCGATCAACAGCGCGATCCGCCGCTCCGACAAGGCCCCGATCTCGGCCAGGGCCAGGGCGAGGTTGTCGGCGGCCATCGCCACCGGCTCGGCGTGGAAATTGCCGCCGGAAAGAATCGCCTTGTCCTCGGCGAACACGATGGGATTGTCGGAGACGGCGTTGGTCTCAATTGCCAGGACTTCCGCGGCGTTGCGGATTTGCGTGAGGCACGCCCCCATCACCTGCGGCTGGCAGCGGAGCGAATAGGGATCCTGCACCTTTTCGCAATGGACGTGCGATTGGCCGATCTCGCTCGACTCGCCCAGCAGGTGGCGGTAGGCGGCGGCCGCGGCGGTCTGGGCGGCGTGCCCCCGCACGGCGTGCAGCCGGGCGTCGAAGGGCACGCGGCTCCCCAGCGCGGCCTCGACCGACAAGGCCCCGGCCACTACCGCCGCAGCGAAGAGGTCTTCGGCCAGGAACAGCCCTTCCAGCCCGAGCGCGGTGGAGGCCTGCGTCCCGTTAAGCAGCGCAAGCCCTTCCTTTGGAGCCAGGGCAATCGGCCGGAGGCCGGCGATCTTCAGCCCCTCGGCGCCAGGCATCCGCCGGCCGCGATGGATTGCCTCTCCTTCGCCCAGCAGCACCAGGGCCATGTGGGCCAGCGGGGCCAGGTCGCCGGACGCTCCGCAGGAGCCTTTCCGCGGGATGCACGGATAGACCTCCGCTTCCAACAGCCGCCCGAGCGCCTCGATCACCGCCCGCCGCACGCCCGAGTAGCCCAAGGCCAGACTGTTGATCTTGAGCGTCAAGAGCAGCCGCACTTCCGCCTCGCTCATCGGCGGGCCGACGCCGGCGGCGTGCGAGAGGACGATGCTCCGCTGCAACAGTTCCAATTCCTCGGGCGAAATCCGCTGCCGGGCCAGCAGGCCGAAGCCGGTATTCACGCCGTAAACCGTTTCCCCATCGGCAATGACCCTTGCCACAGTTTCCGCGGCGGCGTCGATCTTGGCGTAGCACTCCGCCGCCAGTTCAATTTCCACCGCCTCCCGCCAGGTGCGGCGGAGATCCGTGAGGGCCAGTCTTCCGGGGGTGAGCGTCAGTCGCATCGTCGAGCCTCTCTTGCAGGAATTTCACCCAAACAGGAATGGCTGCTAGGTCTCTTCGCAATTGGGGGCATTATGCACAGGGTCCGGGTGATCGAAATGCCGAGACCACAAAGCCTTTCTCCAATGGTTTGCGAATTCCTGTGCAAGCGTCTGCGACGCGAATCGCCTGCGGTCGGTCTTCGCGGACGGATCGACGATCTGCAGGTGCCCCAATTCATGAAGCAAGACGTTGTAAAGGAAATATCGGCGCACCGCTAGGTTTGGCCACTGCCTCCCCCGCGCGGCCCCGAACGTGGCGGGCGAGTGGCCTCGCTTCCGCGACGTGTAGGGGGTGAAGCTTACCGCCGCCGGTAATGCACAGATCGTGATCTCGCGGTGTCCCCTGTTGACGTACCCGGCAAGACGTCGGCGTATCCCTTGGTCATTGAAATGCACCGCCCGCAGCCGTTCCCAGAGGTTTTCCGGCAACCGGCCGAGAAGAACTCGCACGTCCTCGGCGGTCAGGTAATGGATCCGCCCGGCCCTAGTCGGTGAGACAGAAAACGTGATTCGCTTGAGTTTCGCGGAGAGGCTTGTCATGGTCGCCGAAGGTTGGGTGTTCTCGATTCTCAGGGCCATTCATGGCCCTTTCCGCTTTCGCGGTATTAGGCCCGACGTTCACGTCGGGTGAAGCGGGAAACAACCGACCGTTTTGTTCCACTCGGCACTGGATCTGTCAGCCTCGTTCACGAGGCTCCTGCCCGCGGCGGGCTGCCGGACGCCACAGGAACGTCCCACATAGTCTAACCGGCCATCATCCCCGATTGCAAGGTGCCGAAGGCCGGCTGTGCTGACTCAGCTCGATAGCGGTTGCCGGTGGCTGATTTCAACGCGGTTGCATTTCAATTCTGACAGCGGGACCAACCAATGCGGCATCGCTCCCCGCCGAGCAGTCACTCTCCACACGTCCGGGCCAGTTCTCGAAGGTACTCGATCGCCTCGGCCAAATCGGAGGTCTGGACGCCTTGTTCCCGCCCCTTCCGGTCGCAGCGGGCCAGTGTCTTCAGTTCTTCGTAGTCGTCGGAGGCTTCCAGCCGCCGCTGGGCACGGGCGCCCAAACAGCCGTCCAGCAAATCCTGGCCCTCCAGGTGATGCCCGATGAACCAGGCAATCCGCGGCGTGATGTGTCCGGCCAGGGCCTCCAGGCCCGCCGCTACGTGGTCGTGCCGGTCGATCGCTTTGCCCACGTCGTGCAGGAGGGCGGCCAGCAGGAACTCTTCGTCATAGGGCAGCGCGTCCCTGGCGCGGTCGAACACCTGAAGGCTGTGGTAGAGGGCGTCCCCTTCGGGATGATACTTGGAATCCTCCTTCACGTTCTCCAGCGGCAAGAGGAGCATTTCGTAAATCTGGAACCGGTCCACCCGGCTCTCCGCTTCCAGGACCGATTGCTCCAACGGCACACCGGGATATTCGCGGGCCAGCAGTTGCTCCAGCTCGGCGATGCTGGCCCGTTGGATGGCCTTGTCGGTGATCGAGCTCTTGAAGACGTAATGGGCCTTGTCGCTGGGGTAGATCGTCAGCTCGAACGGGAAGCGGTCGTCGACGTGGATGTGGACGAACACCCGCTGCTCGCCGTGTTTTCGGACCAGTTTGCGCTCGACGGCGTACGAGAATCCCTCCTCCTCCAACATGGCGGCGACCGCCTCGATGCTGTCGGAGAACAGGTGCAGATCGATGTCCGAGCCGCGACGGACGTGACCCGTCAGGGCGCTGCCGATCAGGCGAGGGCGGAAGGGCCGCAGGATCCGCATCAAGCGGAGGGCTTCGAGGCGCATATCGCGGAGGTTTTCGGTCCGCCGCTGGCCCTCATGGAGGCATGCCCAGGACTGGATCTGGTCGCGGATTTCGCGATTGCTGGGCAGATCGCCCGGCTTGAAATCGCCTTTGGCGATGCGCCGGGCCGCTTTGAGTTTGGCACGGAAGTACTCGGTTTCCTCCCGGTCGTACATCAACCGGGCGGCCTCCCAGGCCACCTGGCGACGAATCTTGTCACTGGACATCCTTTGGCGCCGACACAAGCGGCGCGCGATACGGGGCAGTGGAAGGATCGTTGGCGTCCCTCCCTGCGGAGGGCTCATTAGTTAGGATACCTGCGCCCGTGCCGTAAAGCAAGCCCGCCGGGCCCTGACTTATCCCCACTTTCCGGCCTCGGCCAGGAGCGCGTGAAGCAGGGCGGCAAATGCTTGTACCGCTGTGAGTTTGATCCGTCGGAGCATCTTTCGGCCGATGAAGAACAGACCGCACGCTCCGGGCCGATTGTTGCTGCACCACGTACCGGGCGGGTAACGTCTCAGGGCCGTTAGACCGATGCCAAGCAACAGCCAATACGCCAAGGTCAAGAGCAAGAGCAAGCGGTCGAAACGCTCGGGCGCGTAAGCTGGGTGTTGCGCAACGCCCAGCCGTGACGCCGGTTCTTTTCGTCCCGGAACAACTCCTCGATCGTCATCCACCGCCCGTACAAGTCGGTCCGCTTCCTCACCGAGTAGGGCAGGTCGGTCATCAGGAACCAGCACTCGTCGCGGTCCTTGGGCAAACCCTTCTTCCAACACACGGCCACGTGCTGCGTCACCGGGTTCTGTTTGCGGAACTGCACGTCCTTCAACAGCCGCTCGGTGCCGCGCTTTACCGGCAAAAGGTCGAGTTTGCCGCGGAATTCGCGGCACTCCACATGCACCGTGGGCTTGATGCGGATGACGTAGTGAAAGCCCATCTGCTGGCAAGTACGGGCCAGTTCCGTGCGGCCAAAACCGCGGTCCGCCACCACAATGACCGTGATCCAATCCGGCAGGAGCGCCTTCAATAGCCGGAGCAGACCTTCTTCGAGGTTGTTCTGGCTCTTGGACAACACCCACGCCTCGTAACTGGCCCAAAGCAGCGGCACTCCCCGGCCGCGAATCACCGCCGCCGCCATGAGGGTGTGGAACGAGCGCACCTCGGTCCAATCGAAGGTGACCAGCAACGGGCGGTGTTTCCAGGCCTTGCGGTTCTGGAAAAGCCAACGTAGCGGGCCCTGCATGGCATCGCCGACGTGGACACGGTCGTTGGCTGTAAACCGCCAGGCCCGCTTGATGCCGTGCTGGGCGGCGCCCTGGCGTTCCTCCGCCAGCAATCGGCCCCGTTCCGAGAGGTTCACCCGGCCGACCTGAATTGCCACGGCCACCAAATCCGCCAGAGTTTTGGTCTGGCTCTTTCGCAGCCCAAGACATACACTCCTGATCCAGAGCACGGCTTCCATGCCGTTCATGGCGGTTCCCTCCGTGAGGCGTGGTTGGGTTGGTCCGATTCACACCCAACTGTATACCAACCAACGACTTTCGAGGGACCGCCAGTTTCTCTGCGCGGTACGCTGAAACTGGGGATAAGTCAGGAGCCGGAGGCATTGCCAAGAGCAGTCCACGGTGTTAGAATGGGATTATGAACGCTGCAACGCAAGAACTCCTCGATACGGCTCTTCGCCTGCCTGACAACGATCGTGCTGATCTGGCCGCGTCGCTGATCGAGAGCCTCGATCAACCGTTCGACCCCGATGCTCAGACTGCTTGGGCCGAGGAAGTGCGTCGGCGTGTTGCCGATCTGGACAACGGGTCGGCCAAAGCCATTCCTTGGGATGAGGCACGCCAAATCATTGCCGGTCGGGTCGGATGAAACCATTGGCCGTTGAGATTCATCCCGAGGCGGTTGCGGAAGCACGATCCGCCCGCGAGTGGTATCAAGTCCGCAGTCCCGATGCGGCTGAAGCGTTTCTCGCGGAACTTGATCTTGGCGTAAGAAGCATTCGCACCACGCCAGAAACCTATCCAAAGTACCTGCACGGTACCCGCCGGTACTTGATGCGCCGCTTCCCGTATCTCATCGTTTACCGGGTTGTCGCAACGACCGTTCAGGTCATTGCCGTTGCCCACGGCAGGCGAAGGCCGGGGTACTGGAAGGGATGAACCGTTATGTAGTCGCTTTCCCCGCGTGTTCTTTGGAGGAGACGCGAATGAGCTTACCCGGCGAGACAGCGAATCGGAAGGCTATCGCTCGATGGCTTGCTGTCGAATTGGCACAGTGTAAGCAACTGCTTCAGTTCGGAGTGGAATTGCCGGACCCGGCCGTTCTGAATCGCCATCGATTGGGCGACGATACAATGGTGGCCGTGATGGGGCTATTCACCAAGGCGTGCATATCCTATCGAGCGATCATCCTTCTCGGCGAATCAGGGCTTGATCTGAGCGCCGCGCCCGTCAATCGGTCCCTTTTCGAGACGTTTCTTGAACCTGAGTTTCTTGCTTCGTCGCAGGGTGTCCCTGTATACATTCGATTTCGGCGACACGATCACGAGAAAACCGTTCGACCTGTTCGGGAGGAAGTTGGATGTTCACTTCCGCACCGACCTCTATTGGGCCTCTTCGTTGTTGCGGGACGAAAAAATGGTGAAGCAGTGGGCGAGGACGCCCGGACTGAAACGCACTGGAAAAGATGCCAACCGAGCGCTGTCCTCGCTTCCGTCGGCATATGCCGGTGTCCTGGGGAAGTTGTGGGAAAAGCGGCTGAAGGACTCGACTACTTGCGTCGGGCTGACCATCGCGAACTTCGCGTCAAGTTTGGGGAGAAGCTACTACATGCTGTATCGTTCTGTTTACGCGGTCGATTCGCAGCATGTTCACCAGAGCGACGCGCTCAACTACGTTGACGCGCCCGACGGCCTGAAGTACTTCTCGCCACGTTGGCATCGAGGCATAGACGAGGTTCGCTGGGTGTTGTTTCTGGCCTCAACGGTTTTTCTCGGGTGTCTTGAGGAACTCAACAAGCGATTTCGATTTGGCCGGGAGATGGCGAGTTCCATTCATGAACGCGCTGCCGAACTGAAGACGTGGTCGTGCGCCGCAGGTCACGACGAGAAGGCGTAGAGGCGAAGGGACAAAGACGTCGCTTTTACGTTATTCCGCAACAGCTATGGTGCCGGCTGCGTCTCACCGCTGTCGTCCCGTTTCGGCCCGAGCAGCTTCGGCGGACGGCGAACGACTTCACAGCCAGACTCGCGCTGAATGCGGCGCAAGTCATCGCAGATGAGCTTCAGGTCACCGCCGAACTTCCGAGTGTGCTCCATGCGGTGACGCCGGACTTCTTCAACAATGGGATCGGTCATCGGACCGCCTCCAGCAACTCGTCGGGCAAGCAGACTTCCGCGCACTCGCAGCCCGCGTTCTCTGCACTCGTCTTCCGGCTTCAATCTAGGCGGCTTCGTTTGAGTTGTCAAGGACGGCGTTGGGCCGTGTGCGGGAAGTCTGAGCGGCGAGTACTTAACGCCCGTTCACGGGCGTTTCCGCGCGAGCGGTATTCGGCCCGGCGTTCACGCCGGGTTGCGGCACGGGTATAAGCCCCGCGCGTGTCCTGTCAGCCGCATTCACGCGGCTGACAAACCGCGACCGAAGCGAGGCCGCAAACCCGGCGTAAACGCCGGGCCGATTACCGCCTGTGGCGGAAAGGGCCATGAATGGCCCTGAAATCCGCACGCCGCCTACGCACACAAGGTGGTCCCGCGATCCGAATGTACCCCACGCCCGCCAGTGACCCCGGGATTCACATACACGCCGCCCCCTACATCACCGCGAAGTAGTTCTCCACCGCCCGGTCGAAATGTTCGTTGGTCATTTCCGCGGGGCAGCCGTGGTACTTGCAGTAGTTGCACACCTGCAAGAGCAAGTCGCGGGGATGGCAGAAGCGGAACGGCCGCTGGACCCGCTTGTAGTGCATGGCGATCAGATAGTCCACCGCCTCGCGGCGATAGGCCACGCCGAGCCGGTCGCCCATCAACTCGAACAGCCGGCGGAACTCCTCCTCGCTGGGGTCGGTGATCTCGATCTTGTAGGGAATCCGCCGCAGGAACGCCTCGTCGACCAGCTCCCGCGGCTCGAGGTTCGTCGAGAACACCACGAGCTGATCGAAGGGGACCATGATCTTCTTGCCGTTGGGCAGGCCGAGAAAGTCCTGGCGTTTCTCCAGCGGCACGATCCAGCGGTTCAGCAACTCGTCGATCCGCATCCGCTGGCGGCCGAAGTCGTCGATCACCAGGGTGCCGCAGTTGCTCTTTAGTTGCAGCGGCGCCTCGCTGATGCCGGTCGAGGTGTTGATCGTCACTTCGAGTTGCGACATGCTCAGCTCGCCGCCGGCGACGATCGTCGGGCGGCGGACGCGGACCCAGCGCTTGTCGATTTGGCGGCGGTCCAGCAGGCCGGCGCCCGGCGGCAAAGGGGCCTCCTCGTGATTGACCGGATCAAAGAGGCGGACGATCTCGCCGTCGACGCCGATGGCCCGCGGAATCCAGATTTCCCGCCCGAAGGCGGCGGTGATCCGCTCGGCGATGCTGGTCTTGCCGTTGCCTGACGGCCCGAAGAGGAACAGCCCCCGGCCGGAATTGACCGCCGGGCCAAGCCGGTCGAGCATGGCCTTGCTCAGCAGCAGGCCGTCGAAGGCGCGGCGGAGGTCGTCGGGCGTGGGGTGCTGGTTGCAGAGCGATTGGGCCTCGACGCTGGCGATGTAATCCTTCAAGGAGACCGGCGCGGCGCCGAAGTAGGTGCAATGCTGGGAATATCGCCGCCCGCGTTCTCGCCCCAGGTCGCTGAGCTGATACTGGAAGTCGTTCATCGGGGCCGAGCCGCGATGGACCACGAGCTGGACCTGTTTCAACTCGCGGAGCAACTCGTCGACCAACACGAAGGGGAGCTTCACCTGGTCGGCGACGTCCCGGCCGGTGGCGTCGCCGCGGGCCAGAAGGAACTTCAGCACCAACGCCTCCACTTCGCTGTCGGCCAGACCGGCGGCACGGAACGAGGCCGGCTCGACCGGCGTAAAGGAGTCTTCGACGCCGCAGGGCCGGGCTTGCGGTCCGGCAGGCGCCCTGCCGCCGTCCTCGTCCTGGGCGGCAAGCCGGCTAATCCGGTCGATCGCCGCGGCCACGACGGCGTTGGTGTCCGTCGGGGATTCCAATGAGTTGGACGTTTGCATGATGACTTCCTTGGCTGTCGCACCGCCTAAAGTCTAGCTTTTCTGTTGGGGGGTAGCCAAGAAAGTCGGCCAGACGGGATTTGCCGGATGAACCGATGTTCCGGCGGAACCTGAAATAGCCGGCGGCTAACAGCCTCGTTGTTACCCACACCTCTGAGCGTGATATTGCGAAAGATGCGAGCGTTTTCGACCCGGAGGGTCGTTTGACAATAGCCCGGCGATTCATCGCCGGGGGAGAGGGCATTCCGAATGCCAAATCCGTCCCGTAGGGACGGTTGAACCGTGACGCCCTATTTTCGATCGTCCCGACGGGACTTTTCGGCAAAAATGAGGCTTCCCGGCGTCCCGGCAGTGAACTGCCGGGCTATTGTCATACGTCCCTACGGGACAGAAATGTGGGTAACGACATGGGCTAACAGCCGCCGGCTATTCCCGTATAATGGACCGCAACGTCCGAGGGGAGCAGGGGATGATGGCGGAAGATTCGAGTCCGGCAAGAGAGGGCCAGATCCGCGTCGGGGCGGTAACGTACCTGAACGCCCGGCCGCTGGTGGTCGCGCTCGGGGAACTGGCCCCGCGGATGCAGGTTGTGATGGACCATCCGAGCCGGCTGGCCGATGCCTTGGCCGCCGGCCGGCTGGACGTGGCGATGATCCCGTCGATCGAGTACGCCCGCGGGCAAGGCTACACGATCATCTCCGACGCCTGCATTGCCTGCCACGGCCCGGTGCGGAGCGTGAAGCTGTTCGGCCGCGTTCCGGTCCAGCAGATCCGCACGCTGGCGTTGGACGAGGGATCGCGGACGAGCGCCGCGCTGGTGCGGATTCTGCTCCGGGAGCGGTTCGGCGTCACTCCGACGACGCTGCCGCTCAGGATCGGGGCCTCCCCGGACGACTCGCCGGCCGACGCCGTGCTGTTGATCGGCGACCGGGGGATGGCGATGGCCGACGGGGGTTTCGAGTTCGTCTGGGACCTGGGGGAGGAGTGGTCAGGTTGGACGGGCTTGCCGTTTGTGTTTGCGTTGTGGATCGCCCGGCCGGGGGTTGAACTCCACGGGGTGGCCGAGTTGTTGGCGGCCGCCCGCGACGAAGGGCTCACGCGGTTGGCAGAGATCGCCCGCCGCGAGGCGCCGTTGATCGGCGTTCCCGAGGAAGATTGTCTGTCGTATTTGCGCGACCGCTTGACGTTTCGGTTCGGTTCGCGGGAGCGGCAGGGTTTGGAGCGTTTTTGTGCGTTGGCCGGGCGGCAGGGGCTTGCGCCGGCGGGTGTGAAACTGGCGTTCCACGGGGGCGGCGCGGTTGGTTGAAGCGGAACGGAGAAATGCTGGCGTTTGTTGACCAGCTTACGCCAACTATGCGGCTGCAAAATGGATTCTCACCTCTCCGACATCCTCGACAAAGCAGTCGCCGGCGAGCGGCTTTATGCCGCCGAGGGCCTGGCGCTGACTCGAATCGCACGACCTGGCGGCGCTCGGCGCGCGGCGGACGCCGTCACCCGCCGCCTGCACCCCGAGCCGTTCCGCACCTACAACGTCGACCGCAACATCAACTACACGAACGTCTGCACCAGCGGCTGCCCGCTTCTGCGCTTTCTCGCGTAAACCGGGCGACGCGGACGGCTACGTCATCTCGCGCGACCAGTTGCACGGCAAAATCGCGGACACCGTTGCGCTGGGCGGCAATCAGATTCTGTTGCAGGGCGGGCTGCACCCCGAGTTGCGGATCGAGTGGTATGAGGAGTTGCTGCGCGACATCAAGCGGCATTTCCCCGAGGTCAACGTGCATGGTTTCAGCCCGCCCGAGGTCGATCACATCGCGGCGCTCTCCGGGCTGCCGGTGCGGGAAGTGCTGGTGCGGTTGAAAGCGGCGGGCTTGGGCTCGCTGCCCGGCGGCGGGGCGGAAATCCTCGTCGATCGCGTCCGGGCGGAGCTGAGCCCGTGCAAGACCACCGCCGGCCGCTGGCTGGAGGTCTGCCGCACGTGGCACGCCCTTGGGGGCCGCGGCTCGGCCACAATGATGTTCGGCCACGTCGAAACGCTTGCCGAGCGGATCGAGCACCTGGAGCGGCTCCGGCAGTTGCAGGACGAAACGCACGGGTTTACCGCCTTCATTTGCTGGACGTTTCAGCCGGGCAACACCGCGCTGGCGGGCCTGTCCAAGGCGGGGTCCGAGGAGTACCTCAAAATGCTGGCCACCAGCCGCCTCTATCTCGACAACTTTGCCAACATCCAAGCCAGTTGGGTCACGCAGGGCCTGGCCGTCGGGCAACGGGCGCTCAAGTTCGGGGCCAACGATCTGGGCAGCGTGATGATCGAGGAGAACGTGGTGGCGGCGGCGGGGACGAGTTTTCGGGCCAGCGAGGCCCAACTCCGCCGGGCGATCGTGGAGGCCGGCTATGCCCCTCGCCGGAGGAATGTGTTCTACGAACTGCTGGATTAGCGGTTTGGGTGGCACGCCCTGAGCAGCGAAGGGCGTGGAACGACGGCACACCACGCCCTTCGCTGCTCAGGGCGTGCCACCCTTCCGCCGCCCGCCGTAAGGTACAATAGGAGAAGGGGTTTTGCCGCGCCATGATCCACGTCCAGGAACTCACGAAGAGCTACTCCGATCTGCGGTGCGGGCAATTCGAGGCCCTTCGGGCGGTCAGCTTTCACGCCCGGCCCGGCGAGGTTTACGGCCTGCTGGGACCCAATGGGGCGGGCAAGACGACGGCCTTGCGAATTCTCAGCACGGTGCTGCGTCCCACCAGCGGCACGGCGACCATCAACGGGTTCGATGTCCTCTTGCAGCCCGCCGCGGTCCGCCGCCAGATCGGTTTCATGTCGGCTAACACGGCCGTGTACGACCGGATGACCGGTTGGGAGACGGTGGAGTATTTCGGCCGGCTACACGGCATTCCGAAAGAGCAACTGAGCGAGCGGATGGAGTCGCTCTTCACCCGCTTGAAGATGAACGACACCCGCGACGTGCTGGGCGCGAAGATGTCGACGGGGATGAAGCAGAAGGTGTCGGTGGCCCGGGCGGTGGTCCACGACCCGCCGGTGCTGATCTTCGACGAGGCCACGGCGGGGCTGGACGTGCTCGTGGCCCGGGCGTTGCTGAACACCGTGGCCGAACTCCGCGATCACGGCAAGTGCGTCATCTTCTCCACGCACATCATGCGCGAGGCCGAGAAGCTCTGCGACCGGGTGGCCATCCTGCACCGCGGCTGCATCCTGGCCGAAGGGACGCTGGAGGACCTCCGCGACCGGCACGGCCAATGGGACCTTGAAGAGTTGTTCTTCCAATTGGTTTCGCAGCACGACGAGGCCGCCTGCCGATGACGTTTTCCAACGTGAAGCTGATTCTCGCCCGCGAGGTCCGCGACCAGTTGCGCGACCGGCGGACGCTGTTCATCATCGCGGTGCTGCCGGTGGTGCTCTATCCGCTGTTGGGGATGAGCCTGTTCCAAATTCCGCAGTTCACGCGGGAGCAGAAGGCGCGGGTGCTGGTGGTGGGGGCGGGGCCGCTGGCGGAAAAAGGGGGACAGGCCCCCTTTGTGCAAAGCACCCAGCGGGCCGTTCCGGCAAAGGGGGTCTGTCCCCCTTTTCCCGCCTCGCCGCCGCTGTTCGAGGGCGGGCGCTTTGCGGCGTGGCTGTTCCCGGACGCGAAGGGGGCCGACCTGCTCGAATTGCACTTTGCCCCGCACGAGCCCAGAGACAGCCCGTCGGCGCCCGATCTGCGGGCCGACGCCCGTGCCCAGGTGCAACTGGGCGCCTACGAGGCGGCGCTCTTCTTCCCGCCCGATTTTGCCGACCGGCTCGACGCCTTCCGCAAGGCCATCGGCAACAGGCCCGCTCACGCTGCCCTGGAAGTGCCCAGCCCGGAAATCATTTACAGCACGGCCAGCGACAAGTCGCAGTTGGCCTGCGTCCGGCTCTCCGAGGTGTTGCACCGCTGGACGCAGCGGATCGGCGAGGAGAACCTGGAATTAAGCGGCGTGCCGAAGGGCACGGTTCAACCGTTCTCGGTCGGCGCCGCCGATGTCGCCAGCCCGCGCCGACGCGAGGGGGCCATGTGGTCGAAAATCCTCCCCGTCCTGCTGTTGCTCTGGGCGCTGACCGGGGCCTTCTATCCGGCCATCGACCTCTGCGCCGGCGAGAAGGAGCGCGGCACGCTGGAAACGCTCTTGAGCAGCCCCGCCGCGCGGAGCGAGATCGTGCTGGGCAAGCTGATTACGATCATGCTCTTCAGCATGATCACCGCCGTGTTGAACCTGGCGAGCGTCGGGCTGACCGGCTGGGCGATCTTAGCGCGGCTGCCGGGGTTCGGCCTGCCGCCGGCGGCGGCGATCATCGCCCTGGCCGTCGCCCTGCTGCCGGTCTCCGCCCTGTTCAGCGCGCTGTGCCTGGCGCTGGCGGCCTTCGCCCGCAGCACCAAGGAAGGGCAATACTACCTCATGCCGCTGCTGTTGGTGACCATGCCGCTGGTGATTCTGCCGATGTCGCCGGGCGTGCAACTGAACCTGGGCAACAGCCTGATCCCGGTGACCGGCGTCGTGCTCCTGCTGCGGAGCATGTTGGAGGGGGACTACTGGCCAGTGGTGCAGTTTGCGCCGGTGGTGGCGGGCGTAACCCTGGCCGCCTGCATCCTCTCGGTCCGCTGGGCCGTGGATCAGTTCAATTCCGAGTCGGTGCTGTTCCGCGAGAGCGAGCGGCTGGACGTGGGACTCTGGCTCCGCCACTTGTTCCGCGACCGGCGGCCGACGCCGACGGTGGCCGCCGCGTTGTGCTGCGGCGTGTTGATCTTGTTGGTGCGGTTCTTTGCGAGTTCCTGGCTGACCACGCCCGAGACCCCGGGCGGATTTGCGTTGATGCATGTAATGACCGAAGTGTTGGTGATTGCCGCGCCGGCCGTGCTGATGGCGCTGCTGCTGACCAGTTCGCCGCGGCAAACGTTGCTGCTGCGATGGCCGGCTTGGTGGACCATTCCGGCGGCGGCGCTGCTGGCGGCCGTGTTGCACCCATCGACTTGGGTCCTGAAGTCGGCCGTCGAGCGGCTCTATCCGATGAGCGACGATTTCCGCCGGGCGCTGGAGCAATTCGAGCCGCTCTTCCGGCAGCCGAACGTGTGGGTGCTCCTGCTGTTGATCGCCGTCGTGCCCGCGGTCTGCGAGGAGCTTGCCTTCCGCGGCTTCATCCTGTCGGGCTTGCGGCACTTGGGGCACAAGTGGCGGGCAATCATCCTCAGCGCCCTGCTGTTCGGACTGGCGCACGGCATCCTCCAGCAATCACTGATCGCCTCGCTCGTCGGCGTGCTGATCGGATACCTGGCCGTGCAGAGCGGCAGCATCCTGCCCGGCATGGCGTTCCATCTCGGTCTACAACGGGCTGTTGGTCACCAGCGCCTGGATCACGGCCGAGATGCTCCCGGCGTGGGCCGTGTCGCCGTTGCTGATTACCCCCGGCGAGAAGGGCGGCTGCGTGTTCGGATGGCCGCTGATGGTCGCGGGCGTCCTGGCCGGCCTGCTGGTGCTGGTGTGCTTCAGCCGGCTTCCCTGTCCGAAGTCGGCGGAGGAGTCGTTGGAAGAAGCGATCGACCGCGGCCAACCGGAAGCGTCGCCGCTGGCGGCGGAGAGGATCGCTGCCGCTGAAAGCCCAATAGCCGGGGGCTAACAGCCCCCGGAATGTTCGCGGATTGACCTGCTCGCTGCCGGGGCTGTTAGCCCCCGGCTATCTTGTATGACACCGCTTACAACTTTTCGTGCCCGTTACGTGTTTCCCGTTGCGGGCGATCCGATCCCCGACGGCTTCGTGGCCGTCGAAGGGGAGCGGATCGTGGCCGTGGGCCGTTGTGGTGCAGGCGTCCCGCCTGCTCGTTCGATCGCAGGCGAGACGCCTGCACCACAAGAAGTCCGCGACCTGGGCAACGTGGCCATCTTGCCGGGGCTCGTCAACGCCCACGCCCATCTCGACTTCAGCGGGCTCTGTGCGCCGTTGGGCCGGCGGGGGATCGCGCTGGCCGATTGGATCCGCCTGGCGATGGACTATCGGCGGCAGGCGGGGGATGCCTTGTCGTCGTCCGTGGCCGACGGCCTGCGCGAGTGCGTCCGCTGCGGAGTGACCACGCTCGGCAACATCGTGCAACCCGGTCAGGCGGCGGCCGCCAATGTAGTCCGCACACGCCGTGTGCGGACCGTTGCGCCGCTGGATGTGACGGCTTTCATCGAGTTGATCGCTCCGGTGGCCGACCGCGTCGCCGCGGCCGTGGAACTGGCAAGGTCGCATCTCCACAGTGTGCCACTGCTTCGCAGAAGCAGTGCCGGCGACATTGCCCCCGGCTTGGGCCCCCATGCCCCGTACAGCGTCCATCCCGAGCTTCTTGCCGCCGTGGTCGAGTTGAGCACAGCCGAAGCGGTTCCGCTGGCCATGCACCTGGCCGAATCGCCGGAGGAGTTGGAGTTGCTGCAATACGGCTCCGGCCCGCTGCGGACCCTCTTGGAGGAACTCGGCACAGCCGAAAATAGCCGGGGGCTAACAGCCCCCGGACGAAGCGGAATGCGGCCGATGGACTATTTGCGCCGGCTGGCGGCGGCCCACCGTGCGTTGGTCGTTCACGGCAACTACCTGGCCGACGACGAGATCGCCTTTCTGGCGCGCAGGCCGCGCGGATGGCGGCGGTCTATTGCCCGCGGTCGCACGACTGGTTCGCCCACCGCCCCTATCCGCTGGAAAAGATGCTGGCGGCCGGCGTAACGGTGGCCCTGGGCACGGACGGCCGGGGGTCGTCGCCCGACCTGAGCCTGCTCGCGGAGATGCGTTTTGCCGCCCGGCGGCATCCGGGCGTCGGGCTGGACCAAATTCTGAGAATGGGCACGATTCTCGGCGCCAAGGCGTTGGGCAGGGAGGAAGATGTCGGCTTGCTGGTGCCCGGCAAACGGGCCGACCTGGCCGTCGTGGCCCTGCCCGGCCGCGACGCGGCGGACCCGCACGAGCTGTTGTTCGACTCGGCGGAACCGGTTGTGGCCTGCTATTGCCGCGGCGTCGAGGCGTATCGCTCGGGGAACATGGCGACCTCGTAGCAGTGCCGCAGATAGGCCCGCTGCACCGCCGGGTCCGCCGCGGCGTCGTCAAGGTTCCCGCCGAGATGCCGCCGCACGGCGCTGTTCTGGTGAAAGAAGCCGTCGCCGTTCAATCCGGCGGAGTCCAAGAGCAGGCCCGGCAGAAAGCTGATGTGGCAGTCCATCGCGCGGGGTTCGGCGGGGTCGCTGGCGAGAAGAAAGTACGGCGTGTGCCACCAGAACGCCTCGTCGCCGACGGGATGCCATCCGTGCTCGTCGTCAATGCACGTATGGCCCAGTTCGGCGAACACTTCCGGCAGCGCCGGCAAGTGATCGCCCAAGAGCAGCAGCAGCGTGGGCACGCCGGCCGCGCGCACCAACTCCGCCAGCCGCCCGATCATGCGGTCGGTGTTGCGCAAGTGGTGCAGGTAATTGGCGAAGACCGCCCGGGCGGCCGGCCCCAGCGGCGGGTCGGTCGCAAAAGGCTCCGCCTCGGGCGCGGGCGAGGGCTCGCACGGCCCGTGGTTCTCCATCGTGATGCAAAACAGGAACGTCGGCTGCTCGGCCCGGCGCAGCTCCTCCTCGATCCGCGCCGCCACGGCCAGATCGGAAACGTACGTGCCGTCTCGGGCCGCACCCAAGAAACTCCGCTCGTCGAGGAAGACGTCGAAACCCAGGGCGACGCTGGCCTTGTCGCGGCGGTAATACTTCCGGTCGTACGGATGCACCAGCACGGTGCGATACCCCTGTGACCGCAGGTATTTCGGCAGGGAGTGCGTCGCGCCGGAAACGAGCGTGCTGTTCGGATTGCCGACGTTGTTGGCGAAACTGGACAGGCTCACCCCCGTCAGCAGCGAATACTCCGACCGCACGGTCCAGCCGCCGAACACGGGCACGCGGCATTGGCCGAAGTACCGGCTGCGGCGGACCGCTTCCGCGTAATTCACCAGCGGCTCCGGCTCGACCCGCAGTCCGACGCTGCGCGGATCGAAGAACGCCTCGGCCAGCACGACAACGATGTGCGGCTTCCGCGCCGACGGCGTGCGGTGGCTCCCGTCCAGCCGCAATGTCCGGTCGAGCACCGTCCGGGCCTGCGCCGCGGTGAGCGAGCGGACCGCCGGGCGGGGCACGATGTAGAAGCACCGCGCGAACGTGGCCAGAAAGCCGCCCGACTGGACGCTTCTGAGCAGGTCCCAATCCCAAAACGGCACGCCGCAAGCCATCAGCAGCCGGGCCAGCAGCGATTTGCCCCGCCACGGCGCCGCCGCCACCAGCAACGGCAGCGGCGAACAGACGGCCACCCAAGGGCGATAGCGTCCCAACAGCCACGGCTCCCAGATGAGCGCTGCGGCCACCACCACCACCGCAGCCGAGAGTCCCAAAATCGCCAGTCGCGGCCGCGGCACGTACCGCCCGAGCAACCGCCACGTGTGGGCCTGCCGCAGTACCAAGGCCACGTCGGAAGGGAGCAACGGCTCGCGGAGCATCGCCACCTTCTTGTTGTTGGCCGGCACCAGCAGGCAGAGAATCGCGGAGGCCAGCAAGAGAGGGGCAATCGCCACTTGCAAGAGTAGCACCAGGCTGGCCAGCACCAACGCCTGCGGCAGCCAATGGCCCACCAACCGCGCCAGCCGCCGTAGTTCCGGCGAGGGCGGCGGCTGAATGGCGCGAAGGAAATACCGGTTGGCGCCCAGGTACAGCCCGGCCGCCAGACAGCCGCAAACCCCGTGAGCGACCTGTGTTGCGTCCATCGTCACTCCGCCAACCCCTTTTCAGGGAAGGATAGCCGGGGCAGAATAGGCGTGCAATGCGAGTTTTCGGTGATTCCTGGTTTCTCGCCGGTCCGACGGCCGCGGGCAAGTCGGCCGTGGGGGTCCAATTGGCCCGGCGGATCGGGGCGGAAATCGTCTCGATGGACTCGATGGCCCTGTATCGGGGCATGGACATCGGCACGGCCAAGCCCACGGCCGCCGAGCGGCTTGCCGTACCTCATCACCTGATCGACGTGCTTGATCCGTGGGAGGAGTTCAGCCTGGCGGGGTACGTCGAGCTTGCCGGCCGGGCGGCGGCGGAGATTGCCAGCCGAGGGCGGCAAGTGCTTTTCGTGGGCGGGACGCCGCTCTATCTGAAGGCCCTCTTGCGGGGCATCTTCCGCGGCCCGCCGGCCGACTGGGAGTTGCGCCGGCGTCTGGCCGAAGAGGCTCGGCGGCACGGATCGGACTGGCTGCACCAGCGACTGGCCGAGGTGGACTCGCCCACGGCCGCTCGGCTGCACCCCAACGACGCCCGGCGGCTCATCCGGGCGCTGGAGGTCTTCGAGAAGACCGGCCGGCCGATCAGCGAGTTGCAGCGGCAGTTCGGCGCTGGGGTGGCAGTTCAACCCAAGGTTGGGGTGGCAGTTGAACTGCCACCCCAGCCCGCGGCCCAGCCCGTGGCGGAGTGCCGGGTGTTCGTGCTCGACTGGCCCCGGGCGGAGCTTCACGCCCGCATCGACCGCCGCGTCGAGGCGATGTTCGCCGCCGGATTGGTCGCGGAGGTTCGCGGGCTGTTGGCTGTGGAGAAGCCGCTCAGCCGGACCGCCCGGCAGGCCGTCGGCTACCGCGAGGTGATCGAGCACCTCGAAGGCCGCCGCGGCCTACCGGAAACCATCGAGTTGGTCCAACGTCACACGCGGCAACTCGCCAAGCGCCAGATGACCTGGTTCCGCAGCTTGAGCGAATGTCGGTTCGTTCCCGTTTCCGGTCAACTCGATGCCGGCGAATTAGGCGAGCGAATTACCGCGCTCTTTCAGCACCGTTAACGGTGCGCGAGAGAGTAAAGTCCTGCACGTTGCGGAGCAGGGCTAGATGACGTTCTCCAAGCGGGAGCGGAAGGCGACGAAACTCGGCATGGCGATCCGTTCGATGTCAACCCTCCGCTCAGCTACAATTTCACACAACTCTTCTCTCGACACTGGATGGCCAAGGCGATCTTCCAATTCACTCTTCAGTGGCTGCCGCGATTTTCTACTGCCCGACCGGTCCTCAATCGCCGGACTTCCTCGACCAGAATTCGGTCGCATTCCGCATAGGATCCACGCCTCCGAGGTGGGCTTGGGGATCATCGGGACGCCCCTCGGGAACCGCTCTTCGTCGAAGCCGTCCAACGTGGACTTCCGCTTCGCATCCCACGTCCCACGGCCCGCCGTTCCCGTATCGGCGTCTCGAAAAAGTACGGCCACGACCTGATCCTTGAGCTTACGTTCCCGTTCTTTGGCGATTCTGGCCAGGACCCGGGCGTTGTTAAAGAAGTACCGCGTTTCCTTCGTCCGCTTCTTGCCGGGGAGACGGATCTCCTTCTTGGCTGCTTTCAACTCAGACGCTCGATCCGTTAACATGCGCCGCGATACGAAGCCGTACTGTCTCGTCTCCAGCAGTGAATAATTATGCCGAGCATCGACAATCTGATCCACGACCACGGTCATCGGACCATGATGGTATCGATCGCCTTCGCAGGCTTGGGCGTTGCCCGAACAACAGCCAAGATCAGTTGGACCTTCGCCGCTGAAGAGGAAGTACATCTTACACTTCCTCCTTCGCCATTTCGGCGATTTCGTCTGCCAAGTGCGTGAGGTTCGTATCCACAAACGCCTCACCCGGCCCCATCACGGTCAGCTTCTCGGCCAACGACGGTATCGAGAAGAAGGGAAGCGATTTCGTGTGGCCTTGGGCAGTCTTGTACAGGTAGATTACCCCAGTCTTTGCCGTCTCGTCGTCCAAGTAGTTGAGGATCATCGGGCTGTGTGTAGTGACCAAGACCTGCTGCCGAGCATTCACCAGTCTGTCGATCACGAACTCGACGAGTTCCGGGTTGATTCCGTTTTCGATTTCGTCGAAGAGCAGGAATCGGTTATCGGTCTCCAATTCGGCGAGAATCGCCATCAGCCGCAACATGCCATCGTTGATGTGCCTGGCTTCTGTGGTCATGGCCGGGAGGAGCCCGGATTCTTGCCCCTCATAGGCTTCACTGATTTCAATCTGTTTCCACCCAGAACGAACCGATTTGGCGTGAAGCCCTTGAAGCTGCGGATAGACTTTCTGCAACACGGTGATCAGTTTCTGCCGTTTCCGGTCGCTCATCTCATGCAGGAACGCCGACAAGTTGTGCCCGCCAAGCCCCAGTGTTCCCGACGATTCTCTTGTGCGTTGTCTCAAATACTCTGGTGCAAGCAATTCGAGAGACTTGACCTCTTGAAAGAGCTTCTTACATTCAAGAATGGACGGAGGAAGCATGTCCTCCTTGATCCCTGATAGAATCGAGCCCTCGTAACTCAATGTTATCTCTAACGTCTTGTCTTTCCAGCCCGCCGGATGTGGCGATCGACCGCAAGAGATGTGGACCTTGTCCTTTGCGACTTCAAGGATGAAGTCGAACAGTTCAAGCCGTTCCCGCGTGCAACGATTCTTCGACGGGCTATAGCCTGCCTCCCACCGCCCGACCGCCTCGCCGTTCTCATCCGAAAAGAAGACGCAGAAGTCGATGTTCACCTTCTTCGTCAGTTTCGATTTGAGGTCGGACGGCCCCCACTTTCTCTCCTTAAGCCAACCCTTCATGTCGCCACGGACAAGTTGGGAGATAAAATCAATAAGCTGGAGAACGGTCGACTTCCCTGATCCGTTCAAGCCGATCAGGCAAGTGAACTTTGCCAGATCAAGCCTGAAGTCAACCAATGACTTAAAATTGCTGGCCTCGATGGAACGTATTCGCATGGCCTTTTCCTTCATCCTGTCTCGGGGAGCAAAGGGCTTAAAGGGATGTCAGGGATCGCTCTCCTACTCGTCGCACCCCAGACCCCACACTTGACACGCCGTGCCGATCATCCTATCCGTTCCGTTACGTGGCAGCAAGCAGCCCCGAGCGATCCGAGGCTGGACTGCGGGCCGACACGGACGAAGAAGAAAAGGCCCCTCATGGCCCGTTCTGGGCTTCCCGCTATCCCCGTCGGCCGCTAGAATAGGGCGTTTCCATCCCCAATGCCACCCGTTCTTGGCGGGAGCCTCCACTTGTTGCGTACCCATACCTGCGGCGAATTGCGTTTGGAGCACGTCGGGCGGGAGGCGACCCTGTGCGGCTGGGTCGATACCTACCGCGACCATAGCGGCGTGCTGTTCATCGACCTGCGCGACCGCTACGGCAAGACGCAGGTGGTCTTCGCCCCGGAAGGCGGCGCGGAACTGGTCGAGGCAGCCCGTGCCTTGCGCTCGGAGTTCGTCGTCCTGGTGCGCGGCAACGTCGCGCCACGGCCGGAGGGAACCGTCAACCCGAAAATGCCGACGGGAGGGATCGAGCTTCGCGCCCGGCACTTGGAAATCCTGAACAAGAGCTTGAACCCGCCCTTCCAGCCGACGGCCAAGGAACTGCCCGGCGAGGACCTGCGGCTAAAGCACCGCTACATCGACCTCCGTCGGCCGGAGATGCAGCGGACCGTGCTCTTGCGTCACCGCATGGTGAAGATCATGCGGGACTATTTCGACGCGCTGGGGTTTGTGGACGTGGAGACGCCCATGTTGGGCCGCAGCACGCCGGAGGGGGCACGCGATTACCTGGTGCCCAGCCGCATCCAGCCGGGCAGTTTCTACGCCCTGCCGCAATCGCCGCAGCTCTACAAGCAGATTCTGATGGTCGCCGGCTACGACCGCTACGTCCAGGTCGCCCGCTGCTTCCGCGACGAGGACCTGCGGGCCGACCGGCAGCCGGAGTTCACGCAACTGGACGTCGAGATGTCGTTCATCGACGCAGAGGACATCATCGGCGTCGTGGACGGGCTGGTGGCGCGGCTGGCCAAGGAGATTCTGGGGCTGGAGGTCAAGCTGCCCTTGCCGCGGATGTGCTATGACGAGGCGATGGGGCGGTTCGGCCACGACGCCCCCGATCTGCGGTTCGGCATGGAGCTTGTCGACGTCGGCGATCTGGCCGGCAAATCGGAGTTCAAGGTGTTCCGCGGGGCGGTCGAGGCCGGCGGGCGGGTCCGCGGCATCAATGCCAAAAGGGCCGCCGACCGCTACTCCCGCAAGGGCATCGACGAACTGACGGCCTACGTGGTCGAGAACTTCGGCGCCAAGGGGCTGGTGTTCTTCAAGGTCGAGGCCGGTGGCAAACTCGCCGGCCCCAGCGCCAGAATTTCAGCCCCGAGTTGCTCATGGAGATCGGCCGGCGGATGGCCGCCGCGCCGGGCGATCTGCTGCTCTTGGTGGCCGACAAGTTCGAGACTACCTGCAAGGCCCTCTACGGCCTGCGGAAGCGGCTGGGGGCCGAGTTGAAACTGTACGATCCGTCAGCGATGCACTTTTCCTGGGTAGTGCAGTTTCCGATGTTCGCCCCGGACACGGAAACGGGCGGCTGGACGGCCATGCACCACCCTTTCACGGCCCCCCGGCCGCAAGACCGCGAACTGCTGGCCACCGATCCACAGGCCTGCCGCGCTCAGGCGTACGACCTGGTGATCAACGGCAACGAGGCGGGCGGGGGCACGATCCGTATCCACGACCAGCAACTCCAGCAGCAGGTCTTCCGCCTGCTGGGGATCGACGAGGCGCAGGCCCGCGAGCGGTTCGGCTTCCTCCTGGACGCCCTGCAATACGGCGCCCCGCCGCACGGCGGCATCGCCCTGGGCATCGACCGGCTGGTGATGCTCTTTGCCGGGCTGGAGAGCATCCGCGACTGCATCGCTTTTCCCAAGACCCAGCGGGCCACGGACCTGATGACCGGCGCCCCCGGCCGGGTTGACCAGCAGCAACTGCGGGAACTGGGCCTGAAGTCCCCCGGTTGACGAAACCGTCGGGAAGGGGGAGAATCGCAATAGTCGGGGCTATTGTTCACAAGATTGCTCTCCCGACACCGAATAAACGGCCAAAGCATGGAGCGCTGAAAATGTTCCACCTTCGCCGACTGCTCGTCGTTTTCGTCCTCGTTGCTCTGGCAGCGATGACGGGTTGCCAACGGGAAGCCCGGCAAGAGCAAAACCCGCGAGATTCCGCGGTGGCCGGCCCGAAGGCCAAGCCGAGCGAGCCGCCGGCGGCTCAGCCGGTTAAGCACGCGAAGAAGGCCCATCACGCCGCCGCGCCGAAGAAACCGGAGCCGCCCCCGCCGCCGCCCACCATCCCCAAGGTGGTGATGAGCGATGCGATTCGGGCGACGTGCCTGGTGAATGTCGGCGACGGCATGCCCGAGGGGGAACTCCCCGACCTGGCCGGCAGCCTGCACGGTTTAGGCAGTCTGTACGGCCCGAAGCTGACGGTGCTCTGCTTCTGGACGGTCGGCACGAAGCACAAGACCCGGCTGATGGCGCCCGAAGTCTTGCAGGACTTGATGAGCGACGTGGCCGAGCCGTTCGGCAAGAAGGGGGTGGCGGTGATCGGGATCAACGTGGGCGACCCGGCCAACGAGGTTAAGCAGTGCGTGGCCGAAGCGGGGGCCACGTTCCCCAATTTGTTGGACGCGAAAGGGGAGCGGTTTGCCAAGATTGCCACGGACCGGAAGTTGATGCCGCGGACCTATCTGTTGGACGCCGGCGGCCGGGTTTTGTGGTACGACGTGGAACACTCCCGTGCCACGGGCCACGAACTTGGTGCAGGCCATCCGGGTCGCTCTGGGGGAGCTAAAATAAGGACTGCTGCGACTGTGGATTCTCCAGGTGAGTGTGAAGTCTCGATTACCGTCATCGGCAACAACGGGTCGGACTTGTTGCGGGTGGCGATGGCGCAGATCGCGCCCGCGCTGGGCGACCTGCCGCGGAACCTGGCCTTGCACCTGGAGCAGATCGAGGCCGCCCGCCGGCAACACGCCGACCTGATCGTCTTTCCCGAGCTGTCGCTGACGGGGTACTTCGTCCGCGACATGGTTCCCGACCTGGCCCTCTCGTCCACCGGGCCGGAGGTCCGCCAGTTGCTCAATGCGGCCGGGCCGATGGCGATGGTGGTTGGACTGATCGAGGAGTCGCCGCGGCACCGCTTCTACAACGTCGCCCTGTGGGCCGAAGGGGGCCGGGTGCTCCATGT
Source organism: uncultured Planctomycetaceae bacterium (assembly GCA_963754135.1). GTDB lineage: Bacteria > Planctomycetota > Planctomycetia > Pirellulales > Thermoguttaceae > JAJFUI01. The sequence continues at coordinate 2,479,078 of CAVWEY010000003.1, read as the reverse complement.
CCATCGCAAGGTCTATCTGCCTACCTACGGGCTGTTCGACGAGCAGCGGTACTTCGCCGCCGGCGAGCGGATCATGGCGTTCGACACCGCCCGGTTCGGCCGGGTGGGAATCCTGGTGTGCGAGGATTTCTGGCACCTCTCGGCCGCCGCCGTGATGCAGGCCGAAGAGATCGACATGCTCGTCTGTCCGTCCGATTCGCCGGTCCGCGGCGTTGACGGCCCGAAGGTCCGCGTGGCCGAGACCTATGAAACGCTCGCCAAGGCATTCGCTCAACTCTTGGGCGCGGCGGTGATCGTGGTCAACCGGGTGGGCTTCGAGGACGGCCTGTGCTTCTGGGGCGGGAGCATGGCCATCGGCCCCGACGGCCGCACCATCGCCCAGGCCCCGATGCTCGATCCGGCCCTCTGCCTGGCCAACTTCGATCCCCTGGAACTCCGCCGGCAACGGCTCATTACCCCCTTGGCCCGCGACGAACGGTTGCTCGTGACCATCGAGGAACTCAACCGGATACGACGCCGACGCTATGAATAATGACTTAGCCGACCAGTACCTGAAGATCAATCCCGAACTGGTCACGGAGATTCTCTGCCGGTTCATCCGGGCGGAGATCGGCCGGGCGAAGTTCGAGCGCGCGGTGGTGGGGCTCTCCGGCGGCCTGGACTCCAGCGTGGTCACCTTCCTCTGCGCCCGGCGCTGGGGCCGGAAAACGTCCTGGCCGTCACCCTGCCCTACAAGACCAGCAGCCAGCCCACCCGCCGCGACAGCCAGGCGGTCATCGGCCAGTCCGGCGTCCGCACGATCGACCTGCCGATCACCGACCAGGTGGACGCCTATTTCGCCCGCGCATCAGTGGGGCGGACATTCTTGTCTGCCTCCTCATCTGCCTCCGCCCAGGCCACGCAACTCCGGCTGGCCAACAAGTGCGCACGGGAGCGGATGACCGTGCTCTACGACCAGAGCGCGGCGTTCGGGGCCCTGGTGGCCGGCACGAGCAACAAGAGCGAGTTGCTCTTGGGCTACGGCACGCAGTTCGGCGACATGGCCTCGGCCGTCAACCCCATCGGCGACCTCTACAAGACGCAGCTTCGCCCCTTGGCCGAACACCTGGGCGTGCCCCCGCAAATCCTCGCCAAGGAGCCGACCGGCGACCTCTGGGTCGGGCAGACCGACGAGGGCGAATTGGGCTTCAGCTATGCCGAGGCCGACCGGCTGATGGTGCTCCTCGTCGATCGCCGCTGGCGGCGGGCGGAGCTTTTGCGGGCGGGTTTCGCCGCCGAGTTCGTCGACCGCGTGGCCACGCTCATCCGCCGCAACCACTACAAGCGCCGCATGCCGGTCATCGCCAAGCTCTCGCTGCGGACGATGGACCGCGACTTCCGCTACGCACGCGATTGGGGGACCTGAAAAGCGTGATAGCGAACCTTTCGCGGCAAACGGCGCAGGATTCAGTGGCTTCCGACTTTGGAGTCCTTGTCCGTGTCTTCCGCGGTCTTGGCATGCCGTAGGATAAGCGGCGGAGTGGGCAGTTTGGTGAACGGTTGGACGTTCGTGCCGACTTTGGCGAGGAACCGCTTCGAAATCAACCAACGAGATGGCGAAGTGGAGGTTTTGCCCTCCGCCTCCGCCGTAGGTCCAGGTGTTCAGGCCGACGATTTCTCCCTTGGCGTTGACCAGCGGGCCGCCGCCGTTGCCGGGCGAGATCGGCGCGTTGTGCTGGAGCCATTGCGCATCCAGGTCGAAGCCCAACTCCTTCTGGTAGTAATCGGCAGCGCCATCTTGCCGATGATCTCGCTAATTTCCTTACCCGAACGGACAGCTAAGATCGTCCCCTCCGCGAAGGACAACGGCAGGCCAAGCGGCGAGCCGACCGCGTAGACGTGTTCCCCCCGCTCCGGCGGGCTGCTCGCCAGTTTCAGCGCCTTGAGTTTCCGTTTCGTTGGATCAAAGTGGATCAGGGCCAGGTCCTTGCCCCGCAGGATTCCCACGAAGCCGTCCGTCGGAGAATCCGTCGTTTCCTCGTCGGCGGGGAAGGCCCCGTACACCTTGTTCCCGCCGGCATTGCGCGATGACGTGGTAGTTTGTGGCGATCAGTCCTTTCTCCGCGTCGACCACGACGCCGCTGCCCAGCCACCAGTCGCCGTCGTCGTGCACCAAACCTCTGACCTGGATCTGGACGACGGAAGGCTTGACATTCGCCAGAAGCTTGACGACGACAGGATCCATTCCCGATGGTGACTCTTGGTCCCCCTCCGCCCGCGCACCGGAGGCGCGGCCCAACGCCAGGGCGGCGCCGAACATCCACAGCCGCACAGTAATCGGGACCCACGATACCCGGATTCTCATGATCGCTCTCCCGTAGAAAAGTGTCGGACAACACAACCCCGGTAGCCGAGCGGCCCGCGCGGTGCTTCATGCCCGACGGCGCCCCGATTATACCATGTCCGATTGGTCGGGCAAGCCAGTTTGAGCCCTTCTGTCCTTCGCCGGAATTGGACCCTCGGCCGCAATCATATTGCACCGCGACTTCCGCCACGCGCGGGATGGAGTGACGTGATTGCGGACTACATCCCCTTCTTCAGATACCGCTCGACGAATTCCCTCGGCGTCAGTACGGTGATTCCAGCGTAGCCGGATGTGTCCCGCAGCGCTTTGTCCCCGCTGACGACGATCTTTGCGCCGCCGGCAATTGCACAAGCGAGGAACTTGTCGTCGTCGGGATCGCGGCAGACCTGCTCGGGCAGGGCCTCCGCATGAATCAGTATCGACGACGACGCCAGCAACTGCAACCACGGCTCCAATTCAACGTCAGGGGACCTCAGAGCAAGTTCCCCGCCCACCCGCCGGTATTCCTCTAAGATTTCCGGGGCGGTGACCAGGCGGACGAAGCCGTGCCGCCACGCATCCAGAACCTCGTAGGATGGGCCGGCGAAAAACACCCCGGATACAAAGACGTTCGTATCAACAACGAGCTTCATTTCCGGCCTCTGACGGCGGCAACCGCTTTGGCCACGTCGGCGCGCTTCATCCCCGCCAACTTGGCTTGCCGTCTGGCTTTCTCGATCATGCGATCAAATGCCTTCATCGACGGCGGCCTGATCTCCTTCAGGATGATGGTGTCGTTGTGCCCCAGGACGACGAAGCGGTCGCCCGGCTTGAGTCCAAGGTTATTGCGCATCCGCTCGGGAATTACGACTTGTCCCCGCGAGGACATCGTCGTTGTGGCTAGATCGAGCATTTTGCTTCCTCCTGGTCCCTGGTGGTCTTGTCTTACCAATAAGATTATACCATGTCAGCGGCCGCACGGCAAGCCTTCGAGGTGGCGTTCGCCCCTGCTCGCTTACGGCGGCAAGTTCCGCAACACGCGCAACTGGCCTGCGGCCCCCTCGGTCAGAATCGCCACCAGTCGGCCGGCCGGATCGAGGGCGGCTATCTCGACGCCCTCCCCCTTCCCCCTTCCTCCTTCCGCCTTCGCTTCGATCGTCAGTCCGTTGCGGATGCGGCGGACTTGCTCGGCCGAAAGTTGGACGCGGGGAAGCTGCTCGACGGCGCGGAGCGGCGGCTGGAGCCATTGCGTCCAGGCGTCGGCGTTTAGCTCGCGGGGATCGACCGCATCCTCTACCCGGAAGCCGCCGATGGCCGTCCGCACCAGGGCCGACATCACCGCGACGGTCCCCATCGACTCGGTCAGGTCGCGGCCGAACGAGCGGATGTACGTCCCGCTGCCGCACTCCACCTCCATGACCAATTCAGGATATTTATAGGACTTGATTTCGGCGGCAAAGATTTCGACCCACCGCGGCGCATGTTGGGGCGGCCGGCCCTCTCGGGCCAGCTTGTAGGCCCGGCGGCCATCGACTTTCAGGGCCGAGAAAGCGGGCGGGCGCTGGGCGATCCGCCCCACAAGCCGACCGGCTGCCGCCGCGAGATCGTCGCGAGTGGGAATTGGGGCGTCGGGTAGTTCGGTCACGTCCCCCTCGATGTCTTCGGTGGGGCTCTGCCGGCCCAGCAGGAACGTCGCCCGATAGCGCTTGGGCATCCGCTGCACGTACTCGATCAACCGCGTGACCGCCCCGACGCAGACCACCAGAACGCCGGTGGCCAGGGGGTCGAGCGTGCCGGCGTGGCCCACCTTGGCCGGCCGCACCAAGCTCTGCACCAAATCGACCGCCCGCCGCGAGGTCATGCCGGTGGGCTTGTTCAGGTTGAGAAGACCAGAAGGGGGCATGGGGCTGGGGGCTCGGGATTGGGGGTTCGGGCTTCGATTGGGTGGCATGGGTAGCGCAGCTTACCCGTGCGCAGAGGATCCCGGAAAACGCCACACGGGTAAGCTCGCTTACCCATGCCACCCGGCCTTTCGGCGACAGAGACGCATTATAGCTTTCGCAGCCCTCTGGGTGGAGAACGTGGCCGGCTGGCATCCACCCGGACGGCGCGTTAAACTGGTAAGCGGATTGAGTATTACCCCGCCCCCGCGACCGCAGTCGCGGGGCGTTCATTCGCCCCCAATCCCCAGCCCCGAATCCCGAACCCCTCGCCCATGTCCTCCGCCTCCCTGGAAATCGAACGGCTTGGCCCTTATCGGATCGTCGGCAAACTGGGCCGCGGCGGCATGGGGACGGTGTACGAGGGGGTGCATCAGGAGACGGGCGAGCCGGCCGCGGTGAAGTTGCTCTCGGCCGCCCTGGCCCAGGAAGAGGGCTTCCGCAGCCGCTTCGAGGCCGAGATCGAGACCCTGCGGAAGCTCAACCACCCGAACATCGTCCGCCTCTTCGGCTTCGGCCAGCAGGAGGGGCACCTGTTTTATTCGATGGAACTGGTTGACGGCAACAGCCTGGAGGAGGAGTTGCGGCGAGGGCGGCAGTTCGATTGGCACGAGGTCACGCGGATCGGGATCGAGACGTGCCGGGCGTTGCGCCACGCCCACGACCGCGGCATCATCCACCGTGACATCAAGCCGGGCAACATATTGCTGACGGCCGAGGGCCACGCGAAGCTCTCCGACTTCGGCATCGCCCGGCTCTTCGGCAACACGCGGCTGACCGGGGCCGGCAATGTGCTGGGCACGGCGGAGTACATGGCCCCGGAGCAGGCCGAGGGGCGGCCGGTGGACACGCGGGCCGACCTCTACAGTTTGGCGGCGCTGATGTACGCCCTGCTGGCCCGCCGGCCGGTGTTCCGCGGCAAGTCGCTGCCGGACATGCTGCACAAGCAGCGGTTCGAGCAGCCCGAGCCGGTCCGCAAGTACGCCCCCGACACGCCCGCCGAGTTGGAGCAAATCCTGGCCCAACTGCTGGACAAAGACCCCGCCAAGCGGATTCCCAACCCGGACATTCTCGCCCGGCGGTTGGAGGCCATGCTGCACGCGCTGAGCATGGGCCCGGAGACGCTGGACGCCGGGCGGAGTTGGTTCTTTCCCGATCCGTTGGCGGCACCCAGTGGGGCAGGTTTTCAACCTGCCTCGGTACGCGGTGGGGCCGGTTCTCAGCCTGCCGCCACGCCGCTTCCGTCGGCGGACGACGTGCCGGCCACGCAGGTGCTGGGCGAGGAAGCAGGCGAAGCGAAAGGGCGTGCAGGGGCGGCGCCGCCCGCCCTTCCCACGCCCGGCGCGGGTAGGGCAGGCTTCCAGCCTGCCGTCGCCGCCAACGGAGCCGGTTCCGAACCCGCCGCCACCACCGGCGGCAGGCTGGAAGCCTGCCCTACGGTCGATCGCTTCGTCGTGGTGCCCAAAGAGGAACTCGACCAGGCGGCGGAGGAGGAACCGCGACGCTCGACCTACTGGCAAACCGCCGCGCTCGTGGCCGCGCTGCTGCTGGTCGGGCTGGGCGCGTGGTGGGCATTGCAGCCGCCCAAGGCCGACACCCTCTACGACCGGATCACCGCCGCCACCGCCGATCAGTCGATCGATTCGATCCTCCAGGCCGAGGGGGACATCCGCGACTTCCTCAACCGCTACTCGAACGACAGCCGCGCATGGCGGGTCCGCGAGTACGAACGCGAAATCGAACTCCGGAACCTGGAAAACAAATTCAACCAGCGGGTCAAGGGGCTGGCCCGCACCGACAGCCTCCAGCCGATTGAGCGGGCCTACCTCGAAGCCATCAACTATATCAACCTCGACCCGGAAATCGGCATAGCCAAGCTGGAAGCCATCGTCGATCTCTACGACCGGCCGGGGACGGAGAAGGAGCCGGCCGGGCAATGCCTCACGCTGGTCCGGCGGCGGCTGGCGCAGCTCCGGCACGAAGTGGCCAAGCGCTCGGCCGACCAGCTTCAACTGCTGGAAGAGCGCCTCAGTGCCGCCGACTCGCTGCGGGCCGAGGACCCGGTGCGGGCACGGAAGATGTACGAGGCGGTGGTGGAACTCTACGCCGAAAAGCCCTGGGCCGTCGCGGCCGTCCGCCGGGCACGCCAAGAACTCGGGAAGACGGCGAAGCCTGAAGCGCCGGCGGCAAAACAATGACCAGCCGGTGGCCGTCTGCCCGATTCTCATCGTCGTGCGCTTTCTGAGGGAGGCCGGACGCCTGCCCGCATTCCGTTCCGCGACAGGCTGGATAGCGAAAAGCTGATCCGGGGGAGCGGCGGCAAGCGGGGCGTGGAAACCGAGGGTATCAACTGGCCGCGGCGCGGCAGCCAGAAGCGAAGCGGACTGCGTCGCCAGCCGCGGACCTCAAAACCCCGCAGCCGCAGCCCGAGCGGACGCAACAGGGCCGTCACCCGCGCGCTATTGGCCCGGAGCGCCGCGCGGGCTTGGCGGTCGATCCGCCGGTACATCCGCCATTGGTGCAACGGCTTCTGGAGGCTGTGGAGCATCTGGCGGACCCGCTCGACCACCGTCCCGCCGCGGCCAAGATAGACCGAGCGCTGCCGGCCGTCGCCGCGGTAGGCAAGGCGGTAGTAGGGGCCAAACCGCTTGCCATTGCGGCAGCGCCACGTCGCCGCCACCGAGCCTTGCCGGCAAAAAACGTCCGGCCGGGCCAAAACCAGGCGAATTGCCGGGTGATCGAGTTGGTCAACGGATTGCGTTTTTGCCAATTTCGGACTCCAGTTGGGGGGAAGTGGTCAGCTTTCAGCGGTCAGCCTTCAGCTCTAAACCCACGACTCTCGACTCTCGACTTTCAACTTCTCTCACGCCGACCATCATGCGTTTTCGGCCGGGGGGTTTGCAAGAGCAAGAATTGGGCCAGTTTCGGAGCAAAGGCGAAAGGGGGAAAGCGGAGGGACGAAAGGATCGCGACTCGCTCGCGGGCTGCTCCCGATTGCCGGGCGTCCGGAAGGGTCGCCCAATCGGATCGCGCGGATTGCGTGACGTCCCGAGGCGGGCGGAAGTAGAGTGGCCGGCGTAGCCGGGACGCACCAATCGGGACGCACAAAGCGGACGTCACTGATTTTGGAAGAATAGGTGGGGCGAAATGGGTGACGTCCCGTTCTCAGTGTCCGTTTTCGGTGTCTGCTACCCCGCCTGAAGTGTGAGGTAGACTTGAACAGACCAATGCGATCCTGACCAGGAGAAATTGATCATGCGGCTGCAATCGCCATTCCTGCTTGGTGTTGTCTTTCTGTTTGGATTGCTGATCGGGTTCACCCTATTGACACGAATAGCCAACCGGCCCGCACCCCCAATCACACAGACACCACTCACCGCTGCCCTCTCTCCGTCGCCACAAGACCCCAAGGTTATCGCTCGCCAACGTCTAAACACCGTAATGGCAGCCGTACGGGACTTTGAGCAAAAGGCACCCGTCTTGCTGTTGCAAGAGATACCCGAAAACTCCCCCGCAAGTCTGAAAAAAGCCATGCGTGACCTCAAGAAGGCCACATGCGAAACGTATAAACTCATTCCAGAATCGAAGCAACTCATTCAGCGACTACTTGATGATCGTGGTACACCGCAGGATTTAATGACGTTTCAATCTCTGGCAAAGACACTCATCGACCATTGCTCGGACGGCCAGAAGAAGAAGCAAGCATTCGACGAAGAAGTGGCCAAGATGCAAGCCATGATCGACAAAGAAAAGGTGGCGGAAAAACGCGAGAGGAGGCCAGGAGAGAGGAATGGCGAAGAGATCACGAGTTGGGTGTCACGATGGCAGCATACGACAGAATGCGCCAAGGAATGACGAAGTGGGAAGTAACCCTGGTAATCGGCGATTCAGGAACGGAAAGCAGTTCCGCTGGTTCGCTTGCCACCTATACATGGATTGATGGCCTTCGTATGATAGTTGCCACCTTCGATGAGGGGAAACTGGTCGCTAAGGCACAGAACGGCTTGTAGGGCGGAAGAGTGGAAAAGGCGAAGGACAAAAGGCGAACGACAAAAAGGGTCGGGAGCCTTTTCCGGCAACATGAGCAAGCAGAAAGACGCCCGACCTGTTTATCTCGTTTGAGGCGGGCGGAGGTAGAATGACCGGCGTAGCCGGGGCGCACCGACCGGGACGTACAAAGTGGACATCACTGATTTTGGAAGAATAGGCGGGCCGAAATGAGCGATGTCCCCTTTTCAGATCCGGCGCTGAACGAATCTTCGACCAGGCATCGAAAGACTAACCTCATGGCAAAATCTTCAGCGCACGAGTGCGACCTCTTCCTCTTGACGAGTCATCAGTCATACACAGCCCACCGAGCCTTGCCCGCCTTTGCTCGTCTTGGAGCCGGGAACGTCCACGGCTGGGGCATCGGGTGGTATCGCGGCCAACAGGCACGAGTTGTTCGTCGGGCTACTCCGGCGACTGCTGGCGGATCACTTTCCGGGGAGTTCCTGGCTGCCGTCGATGCTGTTTCAAGTCCGGTCCTCCTCGGGCACTTGCGGCTTACGTCACGCGGAGCAACCCGACAGGAAAACAATCATCCGTTTACGCTTCCATTTCTGAGCTACGAGTGGCTGCTAATCCACAATGGAACCGCCCGTCGCAACGATCTGGTGCCGACCGGCGAACGGATACTGAGCGAGTCCGACAATGACACGGCTCGCGTCTTCGAGTACCTGCGTCAACGGATCATCGAGTACGCCGCCAACCCGAAGCACAGCCTGATCGAGGCCGTCCGAAAAGCCTTCGCTTCTCTCCTCGATACAGACCCCCAGGGGAAGTTCAACCTAATCCTATCGAACGGCAACGTGACGTTTGCTCTGACGCACTGGCGCGAGTTCCACCTTCTACGACGGAAGAAGGGCATGGGGGACGCGACGCTTCTTTCAACGCTCCGACTGACCGACAACGGGGAATGGCTTACCTTCGAGCGCTTGCCCGACAAGCGGGCCAAAATGCTCGTGTTCAGCGGCCCCAGCCTCCTGCTCAACACAGACATTTGATCGTAGCGAGAAACTCCTTCGACAACGCCTTATCCAAAACGCCTGAAGGGAAGGACAAAAGGGGTCGGGAGCCGTTTCCGGCAAAATTGGCAGGTAAAGAGATTCCCGAGCCCGTTACCTCGCTTCGCGTTCGCGCCTTTTCGCCATCCACTTGGCGAGCGACTTGGCGGATTCGGCGGAGCGGCGTCCGGCCAAAAGCCCCTCGACGCTGATGTCCTCATCGAGCTCCGGCCAGTGTATGCCCTCCCCGTCGCCGATCAGTTCGTACCGCTCGCGTTCCGCCTTGGTTCCGTGGAGCAATCTTGGATACCAAGCCAAGGGGACGGACAGGGTACGTCCGTCATCGAGCCGGACCGTCAGCGAATCTTCCGAGAAGTCAACGGACAGCATCGCAATACCGCTTCTTACGCGATCTCCGGCAACTCATATCCCTTGCGGCGGGGACGGTCGAGCAGCTTGTTGCCTTCGTCGCAGTTGGTGAAGCGTTCGGCCGCCGGGTCCCAGTGGAGTTTCTCGCCCACCCGGCCGACGTCGCGGACGATGTTCACCAGGTAGCAGAGCGTGGTGGCCCGCTGGCCGATCTCGATGTCGGCGTTGCAGCGGTTGCGGCTCTTGATGCACTCGATCCAGTTCTGGATGTGATAGGCCGTTTCGGGCCGGCGGTTGGGGCCGGGGTTGTCGGGCGACCTTACGATCTCCTTGGGGTTGCTGGCGATCTTGTTGCGTCCGATTTCGATCTTGCCCTTCTCGCAGACGAAGATCGCGCCAGGCCGGGGCCGCGGTCGCCGTCCAGGTGGAGTTGCAACTCCGTGCCGCTGGCGAAGGTCATGGTGACTTTGGCCCGCGGGCCGGTGAGCCGCGCCATGCCCTGATACTCCTTGCCGGTGTCCTCGTCGCCCACCAGTCCGGCAGAGCGGACCTGCGGGGCGAACTTGCCGGTTTCCTTGACTTTGACCGGCTCTTCCAGCAGGATTTCCGTCGGGCCGGTGTCGTCGGCCCCCAGCCCGCGGTTGACCTGGTCGTAGGAGTGGGTGCCCCAGCCGGTCACGCCGAAGCAGCGTCCGCCGCCGTCGTAGTCCCACCAGCGGTCCCAGCCGTGGTGGAGCAATTCATGGTAAGGGCGGAACACCGCCTGGTTGGTCCAAATATCCCACCAGTTGCCGCGGCCGCCCTTGGGCATCGGCTGGGCGGGCTGGTCGGTCCACTTGTCCGGGCCGATGAAGTTCGGGGCGATTACCCGCAGGCACTTGCCCAGCGATCCATTCTTGACCAGGTCGCTGGCCCAGTTGTTGATCGGCATCGAGCGCTGCTGGGTGCCGACCTGGGTGACGCGGTTGTACTTCCGGGCGGCATTGACCATCTGCCGGCCCTCGGCAATGGTCAGGCACATCGGCTTCTCGATGTAGGCGTCCATGCCCGCCTGCATGGCCTGGATGGCGATCCAGGCGCGGGCGTGGGTGGTCGTTTCGATCATCACCGCGTCGAGCTTCTCCCGGTCGATCATCTGGCGGAAGTCGTCGTAGGGCTTGGCCTGGCCGGCCAGAATCTTGACGAAGGCCGCGGCGCGGGCAGGAAGCAGTCGCAGGCGGCGACGGGGTTGAAACCTCTGACATCCTTGCTGTCGTTTGCGACCACGCCCCTTGCCCGGCCGCCGCAGCCGATAATGCCGACGCGGACGGTCTCGTTGGCGCCCGGCTGGCCGGGTCCGCCGAGGACGCGGGAAGGGATCAGGTAGGGAAGCGAGATGCCGGCGGCCGCAGCCGCGGCCGAAGTGCGGAGGAAATCGCGACGGTTACGGGCTGTGCGTTTCATGGAGAATGTTCCTGAAAGTTCTTGATGCGGATGTTCTTGAACTGGACTTTCATGGGCTTGCCGGGGTGCAGTTGGAGCGTGATCACCCCCGCGGCCGCGGCCTTCCCTTTCTCGCGGTCGATCACCTGCGTCATCACCGTGCCGTGGATCTTGTACACGATTTCCGGTCCGCGGGCGATGATCTCGCACTGGTTCCAATCGTTGGGCTTGATGAGCTTCAGCAGTTCGGCGCCGTCGGCCAACTTGGTCACTTCCCGCCGGCCGTCTTCGGCGATCACGACTTTCTGCCCGCGGCGGGAGACGATCTCCCGCTGGTTGCACTCGTAGAGGCCGCCGGTCCAATTGGGGCCGGTTTCCATGTCGGCCTGGTAACCTTTGACGTCCCAGTGGGGCAGTTCCCGGCTGCGGAAGTTGATGCCGGAGTTTCCTTCGGACCCAATGAAGCGGAAGTCGGCCCGCAGGTCGAAGTCGGCCGACTTGCCGCCGCGCCAGAAGAGATAGCTTTGGTGGTCGAGCGGTTTTTGCCGGGTGCTCATGCCGGTGATGGCGCCGTCCTGGACCGACCACCAGCCCGGCTCCCCCTCCCAGCCCGTGAGGTCTTTACCGTTGAACATGGGCGTGAAACCCCTTTCGGTTCTCGGGCTGGCCGGCACAGACGAGGACGGCGGAACCCAACAGCAGGATACCCAACAGGGCCGCAGCCGTGGGGGATAAGATACCTCTGGGCACGGATAAAGCTCCAGGGGAAGGGGTTAACGGGGTGCAAAGGGCGGATCACGTCAATCTAGCACCGGCGGCCGTAGGCTGCAATGGCCGGCAGGGCAGCCGTAGGTGTGGAGCGCCCCGGGGCTGCCCGCTAGAACTTGTTGCCGTCGATCGGCAGGCCGTCCTTGCGGTTGCCCAGCCGGCGGTGGGTCTCCAGGTCGATCGTGTAGTTCATCATCTGCGCCGAGCCGTCGCAAAAGGCCATCTGGAAACCGACGGCGTGGGCGCTGCCAAAGGCGTAGCGATAGCCGTTGCCCGGCGTATCCTGGAGCGGAGCAAGATACTGGACCGCGGGGGGCGATTTCGTGTAATCCACCGACGAAGCGGTCCAGCGGACGACGTCCTCGTTATCGCCGATGAACGACGACTCGTTGTCGCCGTAGTCCTGACCGGTTGTGTACCAGTCGGGGTTGAGGTATTTCTCGCCCAACAGGTACGTGTTGCTCGTGCCATCGGTGATGTCGGACATCTTGATCAGGCTGCCGCAATACATCACGCCAGTGGCCAGCCCGGCGATGTAGGTGAAGACGTTGCGGGCGCCGGCGGTCATTTGGCCGGGGGGATTCTCGACTTCGCTGACGCTGGCTGGGCCGGTCGCGTTATTGCTCGGGGCGGCAGACCAGACGGGGCTTAGCCCGCTCTGGACGCCGGTGCTGGGGTCGGTGTAATAATCGCCGCCGTTGCCGGCGTAGTCGTTACGCGCGGCGAGAGTTGCGGTTCCGCCGTTGACCACCGGGGATTGCGTGATGCCGGTCTCCCAGGGCCAGACGCCCGGCTGACGCCGGCTGGGGCAGTTCAGTCCGGCCAGCGGCGTGGCGAGCCGTTGCAGATTGGCCGCCTTCTTGTTCGGATCGTTCCAGGGCAGCCCCGTGCCCGCGTCGTGCAGTGCCGGCTGCTCGATATACGGCAGGACGTTGTAGATCCAGCCGCCCGGCTGGCGCCAGTCGGTGCCCCGGTCAGCGTCTCCGGTCCAGGCGAATCCCCAGCCGTTGGTTGGAAACCGGCCGGCGGCTTGTTCGTGGCTGAGGCAGCCCAACGCGAGTTGCTTGAGGTTATTCCGGCACTGGGTTTGCCGGGCGGCCTCGCGTGCCGCCTGCACCGCCGGCAGCAACAGGGCAATGAGGATGCCGATGATGGTGATGACCACAAGAAGTTCTACGAGCGTGAAGCCCGTGGATTTCTGATTTCTGATTTCTGATTTCTGATTGGCGCCGGACACGATTTAGTCCTTTCCGTAACGCGAGCACACTACCGATTTCCGCTGGCGCAAACCGGCGCAGGCGCATCCGGGCGTCGTCACGGACGCGTTCCGTGACGACGCCGGAGCCGCGCCAAATCAGAAATCATAAATCCTAAGTTGAAAATCTATTTCCGCTTCCGCCAGGCGTAGCAGAGCAGCCCCGCCAGACCAGCGGCCAGCAACGCTAGGGTGGAAGGCTCGGGGACCGCCGCCTGGGCGTGGGCTAAGAGCGTGGCTTGATCCAGCGCCGTGTTGTAAACGGTCACGTCGTCGATCGTTCCCGGGAAATAGCCGTTGTTGCTGCTGCCGCCCTTCGTGGCGATCTTCAAATATTTCATGTTGGTGTTCTTGGCGCCGCTGGTCGTGGCTTGGATCGTGCTCGTATACATGGTCGCCGTCGAGGGGTCGTAAAGGTAAGCCAGGGCGTTCCCATTGCCATCGGTCTCCATGGCAGCATAGTACCATTTGCCGGTTTGCAGCGTTGTCCCCGTGACGATCGAGTAACCCCACCCGCTGGTCCAGTTGACCTGGGCTTGCAGCCTGTCGTCGCCGTTGCCCTTTATGACCAAAGCGAGGTTCTCCCCACCGGTTGCGCATTCGGAGTAAATGCATACATCGCTCGATCCGGGAAGGGTGTCGAGCTTGAACCACGATTCGACCGTGCTGGTAGTCTGGGCGTACGCCAAGCTCCCATTCGTCGCGTAAGTGTAGATCGCATAGCTGTTGCCGCTAGTGTTGGAATTGAAGTGCACGGCCTGGTTGGGCTGCCCCCAGTGATCGCTGGTCGAATACAGGGTGCTGGAGCCGCTGGGCTCATACGTCATGTTGTACCCCCCGACCGGATCAATCGCTTGTGTTGTGCCGGGGGTGATCGGGTTCTCGTTCAGGTTCCATTGCGCGATCACGTCGGCATTGGCCTGGGCCTGGAGCAATCCGAAAAACGCCACGGCAACACACGAAACCAGAACCAGATTCTTGAGCGAACTCATCTCACACCTCCAAGGAAGAAAAAGAAATTGGGTTGAACGCTACCAAAACGCACTCATCGGACACACACGCATTGAAGAAAAGTAGGAGCTATTTTTGTTTTGATGCACCTCCTTTCCCGGATTGTCCCGCGGCGGGCCCGGGGGACGCAACTTCAGTTGGCCCCAGCACGGTGCTGGCGGATCCCTCCAACTCCACGCGCAGCAGCATCGGGCTAGTTGTTCTCTTTTCCGCGCGATCCGCGGCGGAATCGTTCTCGACGTCGATCTCAAGCACGTTGCTCCCGTCGGCAAAGCCGCTCCGGACTGAGAAGTCGTGGGGCTGGGCGAAATTGTCGTCCGCGTGCTCGGGTACCGGCATATTCTTGCCATTCAGGCGGATAGCCTTTACGTGGTTGTCGGCGATGAACCAACCCCACAAGAGAGCTCCCCCCTGGTACGGTCCGGCAATCTCGAACGTCGTCCGGAACGTGTAGATGACTCCGTTCGGCAAGTCGGGCAAACCGTTGCCGGTCGATAGGTATTGCGACCGCAGGGGATCAACGGCCAAGTAGAACCGCACGTCGTAAGACGTGACGACGGCGGGGCGGGGCTTGAAGTGCGGATCGTCGCTCCGGGCGACGAGCCACCAGTGCGGGTCTGGTTCGCCTTCCCGCAACCCTACGCCCGTGCTGAACAGCTTGATTGCTACCCGCGTGGGCATCTGCCGTGGAAACCTCAGCGCACGGCCTGGCTCGCCTCGCGGACCACCTTGACCCTCCGGTCGTCGCCAATTTCCACCCGGGCCGACTGGTTTGCCTCCAACTGAATCGCACGACCGCCATGTCCATCGCCGCTGCCCCGCACCTCAACCTTGCCGCGGAAGACGTGCGACTCGGTTGCGCCCGATGGGTCAACCTCCACGCCGAACTCGGTGCCGAGATCGGTGACGACGGCGGTGGGAGTCTTGACAACAAATCTGGGATTTGGAATTTGGAATTTGGGATTTGTCGCTTGCGGCCTCGCACTTTCCACCCGTGCAGTCAACTTGCCCAGCGAGAGGAAGCCGCTGGCAAGGGAATCGACTTCATAGGCGCAAGGCCCCTGGAGGATAACCTTCGCGCCGCTCTGGTAGGTGATTTCCATCAGGCCGGAGACCAAGTGATACGCTCGTCCCACCGGAACGGCTGCCGCGTCCGCGGGTGCGTTCTCGGGACCGCTCCAGCGGCAGTCGAACAGGCCGGTGATCCGGCCCACGAGTTGCGCTTCCGGCTGCGGGCTCTTCTGAACCGGCCGGACCGCGGGCGGCGTGGACTCGGCGACCTCCCGTTCGTGAGACACCGTCCACACCCAGAAAACCAGCAAGATCATGCCCGTCAGGACCGTGGCGGCGGCGTAGGAGAAGGGCCAGCCGCCGGGGGCAAACAGAGCGGAGAACAAGGGGGCCTCGGCCGGGGAGAAATCGTGAATGATAATCGGCGGAATCAGCGGCGCCGGTTCCGGCGCTCGGAAGTCGGGGGCAGGTTGGTGCGGCAGTTCAACTGCCGCACCAACGGCAGGGCTCGGGAGATCGGCCGGAGCAAGGATGAAGGGCGAAGAATGACCTTCGGCGTGACCGATGTTCCAGTGCAGCGCGCCGTGCAGGTGAACGTGGCAAAGATAGTGCCAGCAGGCCGCGTCGTCGGCAATGACGATCTCCTCGAGCCGTCGGGCCTGCTGGGGGCTGAGGCTGTCGTCGCACAGGGCAGTGAGGAGTTCTTCGAACTCGGGCGTCGGCGAAAAAGGGGACAGGTCCAATTTGTGCGCAGCACCCTCCGGGCCATTCTGGCAAATTGGACCTGTCCCCTTTTTCGGCGGCTCGGACGGAGTCATTGCCGATCCTCCTCCCGCTCGTGACGTTCGATGCACTCCAACAATGTCTTACGGATCCGCACCAGCGACTTGGAGACGCTTCGGGCGGGTCGGTTCAGCTCGGCGGCCAGCCGTTGCACGCTCACGCCCGGCGCATAGCGGCGGGTAATCAACTCCCGGTCCGGGTCGCTGAGCCGCTCCATGCAGCGGTTGAAGGCCTCACCGCGGAACTCGAGCAAATCGGAGACTTCGGCCATCTTGCCGGCGATCCGCTCCAGGAACCGTGGGCTCAACGACAATTCCCCCTGCTTACGCCCTTCACGGAACTTGAGCACTTCGAGATAGGCCACCCGGCATGCCCAGGCCCCGAAACTGCTCTCCGGCCTCTCCCGGAAGGTGTCGAACTTTTTCCAGAGGATGTAACTGGTTTCCTGCAACAACTCTTCCGCGTCGGCCACGTTATGCACCAGCGAGAGCAGATAGACGTACAGCCGCCGCTGCTGCTGCGTGTAGAGCCGCATGAACTCGTCCACGCGGGCGGAAGGGTCGGATGGTGGCTGGGAAGAGTCGGCCATAACGCGAAGAGATGGTCTGTTGAGACCATTACTTCCAGTATAATTACGGCGGAAAACGCCGGCGCGGAGAAATCGCCGCTTGCACCACCTATACCCGCCCGGCAGGCCGAATGTACCCTCGGAAAATTGGCGGAAACACCGAATTTGCAGGGCAGGATGCCCGATGTGGGTGGCACGCCCTGAGCGCAGCGAAGGGCGTGGGGGCCGGCTCGACCACGCCCTTCGCTTCGCTC
This sequence comes from uncultured Planctomycetaceae bacterium, assembly GCA_963754135.1. GTDB lineage: Bacteria > Planctomycetota > Planctomycetia > Pirellulales > Thermoguttaceae > JAJFUI01. Next base: position 2,462,329 of record CAVWEY010000003.1, on the reverse strand, counting down.
AGGGGCGCGTCAGCCAGCGCCATTCCCTGTACCACACCAGCCCGACGCGCAAGCAAGGGCGAGCCAACAGGTTGCCCTCGCCTGCGCGTCGGGCTAGTGTCGCGCGCGGCGCGTCGGGTGTGGCAAGAAATCCCGGCACACGGTCATTCTGAGCGCAGCGAAGAATCTGCCCTGCGCCACGGAGATTCTTCGCTGCGCTCAGAATGACGAAATCGCCAAGAAAAATGGGCAGACCCGGCGCGTCCCGTGTGGCGAGAAATGCCGCCTACCGCCACCAGGCCGACCGCGAGCCGGCGTCGCCCAGGGGGCGGACGTCGCGGATGCGGACCGTGGGGTGGGATTGGTCGATCGTCACGGGCTCGGCCAACTCGTGAACGCCGACGTTGCCCGCCTCGTCCCGCACCTCCAGCCGCAGATAGATTTGCGGCGGGATGCGGTTGTCGATCGGCCAGGCGTAACGGCCGGTGTTCTCCAGCCCGCTGGCAATCGGCAGCCACGGCCCCGCGCGGGTCTCGCTGAAGGAGAGCGAGACGGGCCGGGCGGCCAGCATCCGGTCGTCGGCCTGCCAGGAAATGATCAGGTGGCCGGCCTCGGCGTCGGTGCCCTGCCGGGCGGAGACGATCCGCGCGGTGGGCTTGGTCAAGTCGACGCCGATCCAGACGTCGGGCAGGTCGCCGCTGCGGGGCGGCTTGCCGCCCACGCCCGCCCCGTTGGTCACAATCACGCGAAACCCGTAAATGCCTTCCTCGTCGACGTTGACCAGCAGGGGGCTACGGCGGCTGTTTCCCAAGGGGAAGCTCCGCCAGGTCTTTCCACCGTCCTGGGTGCCCCAAAGCTCGACCCGTCCAATGCCGGATGGCCCAACGCTGTCGACGTCGTACTCCAACTCGAACAGGCGGGAATTGACCCACCGCGGCCGCTCGCCCGGCGGCAGGCCGGGGACCGCCGCGTCGCCGCGCCCGGCAGGCTGGAAGCCTGCCCTACTGTCCGAGCCGGAGTACCGGTTGCCGATGGGCGGATTGATGGCAATCGAGACCGAGCCCTTCGGTTCGCTGTTTTCGCTCGATCCGGCAGTCGAACGTCCCCTCTCCCGACCAACCTCCGGTTGGGGCCCGGAGAGGGCAGGGGTGAGGGTTGAGGTGACGCGGCCCTCACCCGCTGCCCCTCTCCCAATGGGAGAGGGGAGTTTATAGCCCTGCTGCGGGCCGGCGGCCGGCGTCAATCGGACCCGCGCCTGGGTGGTTGCCGTGTTGCCGGCCACGTCGGAGACTTCCGCCCGGATCATCAGGTCGCTCGAACCGGGCTTCGGCCAGAAGGCCACTTCGCCGCTCTGATGCCCGGCGGACGTGCTGACGTTCTGCGGGCTGACCGGCACCGCCTGCCACGCCTCGGTCGGCGACGGGCGGTAGACGATGCTGAGTCCGTTTGGCTTCGGGTTCGCTTCGTCGATCTCGAAGCGGACGGAGACTTGGCCGTCGGAGCGCGGCTGGGCCGTAAGCCGGAGCACGGGCGGCTTGGTATCGACCAGCACCCGCAGCCCCGGCCCGCCGAGCGACGCCGGCCGCGCCAGCCCGGAACGGTCGATCGTGCGGATGGCGAACCAGAACTCGCCGTCGCCGCCGGCGCGGAACAGGAATCGCTGCTGCGTCGTGGGGGCCTTGGCGTAGAACTGCCAGTGCGCCCCGCGGTCCACCGAGACGTACAACTGCACTTCGACCGGCTGGCGGGCGGGGTCATCCGCGCGGTCCAGCCGGTAGGGAATGGCGAACACGGCCTGCCGCGTGGCGACCAACTCCGGCATGGGCGGCGGAGCGGGCGGCGTCAGTGCCGGGCCGCCTCCTACCTGAGAAACCATCGCCACCATCAAAAGCCAATGCGAAAACGGTTGAAACCACATGGGCGGATTTCTCCACTCCAGGAGGCCGGAAACGCGGGACAGTGCGCACGCGCAGTCGATAGTGTCGCGCTAATCGTATCGGTTGTGCCGATCGTGACACTTGAGAGCGAAGTGCCGGCGGGCGAAGCTGGGCAAAACGGGAAGAGATTGCGGTCCGCCGCCCGTCATTGCGCCAATGGCCAGCAACTCGGCGGGTAGTTCTCGCCGCCGTCAATCGTGGCGATGGCGCTGAGCAGCGTCTCGTCCCCGATTGTCAGGGCGTGGAGCGTGCACACCGAACCGTCGCAGACCAGGACGTTCACCTTGTCGGGATGATGGCTCTTGATCTTCGTCTCCAGCACGAACCGGAAGCCGCCGCCGCTGCGATCGAAGCCCATCTTGGCCAGATGATCCGCGTCGAGGTCGCGGGGCTCGAGCCAATTGATGCCGGAGTCGGCGGCCTCGGCAACCATAATCGTGTTGCTCAGTCCGTCCTTCACGTCGCTCATGGCGTGGGGCGTCGGGCCGTCGGAAATGGCGTGGCGTCCGACGAGCATGGCGTAACTGACTTGCAGCCCGCCCGACTCGGTGTCGCTCGGGCAACGGTAGACCGCCGGCATCTTCGGGGCCAGCGATGCATTGTGCGGGCCGTTCCACGGCTCATCGAACCGGTACTGCGCATAGAGCGCGGTCTCGCCGAGGTACGGCAGCAGCAGCACCCGCCAACTGTGCATCGGTTTGCCGCCGCTGTCGGGAATGAAGGCGGGCGGGAAACAGCCGAACATCCGGTGGTAACTGTGCATCGCCAGGCCGATCTGCTTCAGGTTGTTGACGCACTGGGCCTGCTGGGCGGACTCGCGGGCAGCCCGCACGGCCGACAGCAGCCACAACACGAAAAGGGCCAGGCACACGATCAGCACGGGCAATCCCACCACCAGCAGAACGAGGGCTTTCAGCTCCCGCGGAAATCGCCCCCTTTTCTTGAGCATGGCCGCGACCGCCGGTGAAGCAAGCCCCTCCGGCGCGGGAATAGAGACCGGCTTTCGGCAGCGGACGCAGGGGCCGCTCTGCCCGGCATACTGGTCGGCCAGTTCGCTGGTCATCCCACAGTGGGGACACGTGAATTGAATCGGCACGGAAAGCTCCCTCGGACCCTGCTGGGGCGGCAGTTCAACTGCCGCCCCAACTCTGTTCCCCCAACCGTGTTTCCCCAACCGTGTTCGACGGCAATCTACGCCACGGGGCTTCGGGGCAGATTCAGATAGTCCTCGTAGGCCGTCCGGTCGCCTTGAACCACAAGGACGTAGAGCAATCCCCCTTCCTGCCAGGCCGACGCACAATAGCCGGCCGTCGTGAACGGGGGGAGCGCGGGCGACGTGGCCCATCCGTCCGCTTCCTGCTCGATCACGTACAGGGCGGCGCGCACACCGGCCGGGCCCGGCAAGTCGTAGATCACGCCGCTACGGCCGAGGAAATCGTCCAGCGGTCGCCATTTCGTTCCGCCCGGACACTGCACCATTTGACTCACGGGGTATGCTTCGGGGGCCGCCTTCTCGGACAACAATCGCGCCGGAGGTTGCCCCGCCGCGTCGAACCCGCGGATCGCTTCATCGAGCACGGACTGCTCGGAGAAACGCTCCTCCCCGGGCGCGGCCAACGAGACCGCCAGCAGAAGGCCCGCGGCAGCCGCCATTAGTCCTCCGCCGATCAAGAGCCAACGGCGGGAACCGGACCGCTCGGCTGCCAGACGCTCCAGCAACCGCTGGGCAAGTCCGTCGGGCACCGGCACGTCCAACATCGCGGCGGTCAAGCGGGCATCCACGTGGTCTCTCATGCGGTCCTCTCACGAAACAACTTTCGCCCGGCCACCGTGCGGCGCCGGCCTGGGCGGCTTCCGCTCCGGCTCCAACCAGAGATTCCGCAGGCAATCTTTCGCCCTGCTGAGCCGGCTCATTACCGTGCCGATGGGCATTTCCAACTCCTCGGCAATCTCGCGGTAGAACACTGCTGGAAGTAAAACATCACCACAACCAGCCGAAAATGGTCCGGCAGGCGGTCGAGGGCGTCTTGGAGCCGGGCTTGGTCGATTTCCTCCGTCGGTGGACCGGTTGCGATCAGGTCAACGTTGATGTCCAGATCGGCGGCCAGCGTGGGCCGCTGCCGCCGCCTCTCCCTCAGAAAGGAGTTTCTGAGGATGGAGAAGAGCCAGCTTTCGGCCGCCTTTATATTGCGCAGTTGTCCTATTTTCCGCTGGGCGGTCAGGAACACGTGCTGGGTCAGGTCTTCGGCGTCCTGCACGGCCCCCGTCAGGCGGTATGCATAACGGTACACCGCCGGGTGGTGTTCGGCGACCAATTGGGCGATTTCAGCCCCCGATCGCGTCTTAGCCATGGCCCATCCTCTTATAAGAGGCGCCGGATAGCGGACTTATTCCCACGGCGGGGCGGAAAAAATCTGCCCCCGACCAGGGAATTCACGCCCCATTGTACGTTTGCGTGGAATAATTGCCCAGTGGCCGGTATCTTACTGCTGGAGCAGGCAGGAGGGTTTCCTGCCGCATAGCGACCACCTAGACCGTTTACAAAAGGTGAAACCATGAAGAAGCTAGTAGCTTTTCTGCTGATTGTGAGCCTGGGCCTGTTCTTCACGATCGGCTGCGAGAAGCCCAAACCCAAGGCGCCGGTGGTAAAGCCGCCGGTTACCACGCCGGCTACGCCGAAGACGGACATGCCGAAGACGGACATGCCGCCGACTGAGCCGGCCCCTAAGGGAAGTCCCGGACCGGTGATGCCGGAGCCGAAGCCGGACCAGCCAAATCCTCCGCCGGCGGTAACTCCGCCGACAACTCCGCCGCCAACCCCTGGGCCAGCCAAGAAGCCCTGAGCCGCCCAAGACGTAGCGGGCGGCTGGCGAGATGATCGAGAGGGGAAGGGTTGCCCGTCGGGGTCCCCTTCCCCTCGCTGTTTTCTTGTTCGGCAGGGGTGGCACGCCCTGAAAGGGCGTGGTGAAACCCGAACCGGCGTTCTCTCCCACCACGCCCTTTCAAGGCGTGCCACCCATCCGTGCAATAATCCGGGCTCACCACTGCTCGTCGTACTTGTTCCAGAGCAGGCTGCCGAGGTTCCAGTAGGCGTCGACCGCCCGGCGGGCCGACGCGGCGGTCTGTTCGGTGAGAAAGGCCCTGGCCTTGGCGGGGTCTTTCTCGAGCAGCTTGCAGGCTTTTTCGGCCACCGCTTTCTGCTCGCTCAAGAAGCCTTCCTGGAGTGGCGCGGACGGCCGCCACGTCGCTGCGCATGTCGCCCCAGCGGTGGGCGGCAATGGTGGCGACCTGCTTGAACGCCCACCATGCCGAGCGGCGACTGAAGCCGGTGGCCCGTCCGTCCGTCTTGTACTCCTCCGGCAGATCGGTCACGCCGGCGTAGATCGGCACGTAGGTGGTCATGGCCGGATTGGCGTAGCCCAGCCAGACGATGCCGCCGGCCGGGTCCGGCAGCCAGCCGCGGGATTGCGTCACCGTGGCGTACATGCAGAACCAGCGGGCCAGGCACCGCTCGCCGTACCAACCCCAGCCGCCGTTGATGCGGAGCATCTTGTTCATGTCGTAGGGCATGAAGGGGTTGGCCACCGGACTCTTGACCGCCTTACCGGTGGCGTCCACCACCGTAAAGTCCTTGACCACGTCGAAGTCGGTCCCCTCGAACGTATCGCGGAAAAGCTCCATGATTTTCTCGGGCGGGACGGGCTTCTCGGGCTTGACGGAGAACGGGAAGCGGTTGCCGTAGGCCGGCAAGTGGAGGGAAGGGGCCAAGAGGTCGAAGACCCGCCACTCCCGCCGCGTCGCCGCCAGTTCCGTGCGGCTTTCAGGGCTGTAGGCGTCGCAGAAGCGGAAGGGCTGGCCGCTCTTCGGGTCCCAGTAGCCTTTCTCCTCGGCAAATTTCCGCACGTTCTTCGAGGCCATGAAGAAGCCGGGCTTGGAGAGGTCGATCTCTTCGAGCCGGGAGCCGTTGGCGGTGATGGAGACGTGATCGTCGGGGACGCGCTGGGCGGCCCACTCGGCCCCGATGGCGTCCTTGCCCGGCCCGACAATCTCCAGCAGCCAGACTTCCCGCGTGTCGGCCACCGTCAGCGCCTCGCCCTCGTCGCAGTAGCCGTACTGTTCCATTAGTTCGCCGGCGATGCGGATGGCCTCCCGCGCGGTCTTCGCCCGCTGGAGCATCAACCGGGTAAGCGTGTCGCAGTCGATCAGCCCCTTGTGGCTCACCAGCTCCGGCCGGCCCCCGAAGGTCGATTCGCCGATGGCCAGTTGACGCTCGTTCATGATGGCATAGACGCCGACGACGTAGCCGAAGGTTTCAGGCACTTGGGGGATTTGGCCGACGGACTTGCGGCGCAACCGCTTCATCGGTCCGCTCGGGTCCTCTTCGCGGTTGGTCAAGAGGACTTGTTCGCCGGCCTTGTGTTTGGCGTGGGGGACAAGCGTGATCGCCGAGCTGTCGTCATGGCTGTCGCAGGTGTGCGAGGTCATCACCGAGCCGTCGGCCGAGGCCAGCCGGCCGACCATGATGGAAGTGCAAGGGCGGGCCTCCGCCGCCCAGAAAACGCCAACAATTGCCAGGGCCAAGACAAACGTCCGGGGGTGTCGATTTCGCATGGTGCTCGCTCCGCATGGGGGACAAAGGTGAACAACCGAGTGTCAGAAACGCGGTGTTGTGAATAATGCTCGCTTTCTGACGCCTCTCGAATATACCCCAAGCGGGGGCGGTTGGCAAGCATGGCAGTTTCGCTGCGAGCCCGTGGGCAGATCGCACTCACAACAGTTCCGGATGAGTCGTCCGGATCCACGCCTCGACCTGGGAGCGCACTGTCGCGGCCGATTCGACGATCTCGCCCACTTCCCGGTCGGAACACCGTGCCAATTCTCTCGTACTCGCTCAGGTTGCGCTTCTTGCGGAAGGCATCCAGCCGACCGACTTGCCCAGGCGGCAAGGCGATGGTCATGGAGAGTGTCTGGAGGACGCGAGGTCGCGGTCTGCGACCGCCAGCAGTTGTGCAATCCCCTCGCGCGTGGGCTGGTGCGCCGACAGCCACCCGCTAGCCCGCCAACTTTCCAAGCTCATCCGGGCCTCCGACCACGAATATCTTCTCATCCGCCAGCACCGCACAGACAAAATGATGCTTCGACAAAACCTTCTGGCGGAACTCCTGCGGCGAGTAGACCGTGGGATTGATCTCCCTGCTGAGCGACTCCTGGGCCTGTCCCAGGGTGGCGACCACCTCGCCAAACCCGACTCCGCCGACCACGATCAGGTCCACGTCGCTCTCTGACGTACTGGTGCCCCTGGCCAAGCTGCCGTGGACGAAGGCCACCTCGATCCGCTCGGCGAGTCCGCCCAGGGCATGTCTGAGCACGTCGGCCAAACCGGATGTCTTCCGGATCAGCCCCACCAGCTCAGCGTAGAATGGGCACTGGCGATTGGCCTGATAGGTGGTCCGGTTCCCATCGCGGGTCTCGACCAGGATGCCGCAGGCGACCAACCCTTTCAGTTCCCTGCGGACTGTGCCGATAGCGGAGCCGGTTCGGCGGGCAATTTCCCGCAGGTGCCACGGCCGCCCGTCGCTGCCCAACAGCAGCGTCAAGGCCCGCTTGCGGACTTGGGGAAAAAGCCAGTCGATCGGGTCGGTGCGGGATGTTCTCATAATGCGCACAATCGTGCGCTTTTGCGCACGCTTGTCAAGAGCCGCTGGATCGTTTGGCTATTCCGTCCCTGGTCGAACGCGACGACTCCCTTGGGCAATTCTTCCTGCTCGAGGATTCCTTTCTTGAGACGCTTGCGCCACTCGCAGCGTAGCAACTGTTCTTCCTCACCCTCCGGGACTTTACGCCTTGACCATTTCTTGACGCCCGAGCGGGGCGATTTTGCACCTATTTGACCCGCCGGTGGTTAGACTTCCATTGAGGGAGCCAGTGAAGGAGGCGATTGAGATGTTGCTGCCATTGACGGTCATTATGTTGGCGGCCTTGGCGATGACGGGCGGGCTGCTGGCGGTGTACGACCGACTGTAGCCCGGAACGGTGTGCCACTGCTTCGCAGAAGCAGTGTTTGTCGCAGGTCGTCCGCGCGGCACTGCTTCTGCGAAGCAGTGGCACACGGCACGGGCTCGCCTGTCCGCTTGACTGGTTGCGGTGGGACCGCGCTGAAGCTTGTCCCACCCTACGCCTGAAGCGGCAAGATGCCGCTTCTACGTCTCTGTCTTGACGTTTTCTTGATGCGTCAGCCATCGCTCTTGACATCCTTTTTGCGCGACCCCGGCTGGACTCCCGGCCGATGAAGACGATAATGTCCGCAAGGGGAAACTGCATGGACCTGGTTTGCCTCGGCATGGTGCTGTTGGTCTTCGGCCTGTCGGCCGGAATGATCTGGCTCCTGGAACGGCTTTAAGAGCGCGGCAATGGGCGGGGTGATCTATCTTGTTGGCGGCGTTGTGGCGGCAGGGCTGATGGTCTATCTGCTCGTGGCCCTGTTGAAACCGGAGTGGTTCGCATGACGGCGATCGCCTTGCTCCAGATCGGCCTCTATCTGGCCGTCCTGTTGCTGCTGGTCAAGCCGCTGGGCTGGTACATGGCCCGCGTATACGAAGGAAAGCCCTGCGGCTTGGACTGGGCTATCGGCCGGCTGGAACGGCTCGTCTACCGGTTTTGCGGCATTGATCCGGGCGAGGAGATGGCGTGGACCACCTATGCCAAGGCCATGCTGGCGTTCAACGTGCTGGGGTTTCTGGCGGTGTATGCGCTCAAGCGCCTGCAACATGTGTTGCCCTTGAATCCGGAACATCTCGCCGCGGTGCCGCCGGACCTGGCGATGAACACGGCAGTCAGTTTCGCCACCAACACCAACTGGCAGAGCTACGGCGGCGAAACGACCCTCGGCTACCTCGTGCAGATGCTCGGCCTGACGGTGCAGAACTTCATCTCGGCCGCCAGCGGGATGGCCGTCCTGGCGGCCTTGATCCGCGGGTTCGCCCGGCGGACCGCCCAGACAATCGGCAACTTCTGGTATGATTTGACCCGCAGTACGCTGTACATCCTGCTGCCTCTGGCGGTCATCGGCGCCGTTTTCTTGGTGTCGCAGGGCGTGGTGCAGACGTTCCGGTCCTACGAGAAGGTGACGCCGGTTCAGTCGGCCCACGCCGCCGACGGCAAGCCGCTGGTGCAGACGATCGCGGTCGGTCCGGCCGCCTCCCAGGTCATTATCAAGCAACTGGGCACGAACGGCGGCGGGTTCTTCAACGTCAACTCCGCCCATCCGTTTGAGAACCCCACGCCGCTGAGCGGTTTCGTCGAGTTGTTGGCGATCTTGCTGATCTCCGCCGCCCTGTGCTACACGTTCGGCCAGATGATCGGCGACCGGCGGCAGGGCTGGGCCGTGCTGGCGGCGATGGTCGTGATCTTTGTGCCGCTGCTGCTGGCCTGTTACTGGTCCGAGCAGTCCGGCAATCCCGCCCTGGCGGCCCTCGGCGTCGATCAGACGGCCAGCCAAGCCGCGGGCCAAGGCCAGCCGGGCGGAAACATGGAGGGCAAGGAGGTCCGCTTCGGCATCGCCCAGTCCGCCCTTTGGGCGTCGGCCACCACCGCCGCCTCCAACGGCAGCGTCAACTCGATGCATGACAGCTACACCCCGCTGGGCGGGCTGGTGCCGATGTGGCTCATGCAACTCGGCGAGGTGGTCTTCGGCGGCGTCGGCAGCGGACTCTACGGCATGATCGTCTTTGCCATCATCGCCGTCTTCGTCGCCGGGCTGATGGTCGGCCGCACGCCCGAATACCTCGGCAAGAAGATCGAGGCCTTCGAAATGAAGATGGCCGCGCTGGTGATCCTGATTCCGCCGCTGGTAGTGCTGGTGGGCACGGCCGCGGCCCTGGCAACCGCCGGCGGCCGGGCGGGCATCTCCAACCCCGGCCCCCACGGCCTGAGCCAGATCCTCTACGCCTTCTCCTCGACCGGCAACAACAACGGCAGCGCCTTCGCCGGCCTGAACGTCAATGCCCCGGACACGGCCACCTTTTACAACTTCGCCCTATCGCTGGCGATGCTCGTCGCCCGCTACTGGCTGGCGATCCCCACGCTGGCCATCGCCGGCTCGCTGGCTCGGAAGAAGAAGACGCCCACCAGCGCCGGCACCCTGCCCACGCATACCCCGCTGTTCGTGGTGCTCTTGGTGGGCACGGTGCTCCTGGTGGGGGCCTTGACGTTCGTGCCGGCGCTGGCCCTGGGGCCGATTGTGGAATACCTGATGCTGGGAGCGGGGTGACACCATGACCACCCAGGCGAAGTCCCACTCCCTGTTCGACCCGAAGATCGTGCGTCAGGCGGTGTGGGACTCCTTCCTCAAGCTCGACCCGCGGCGCGAGCTGCGCAACCCCGTGATGTTCACCGTCTACGTCGGTAGCATCCTGACCACCGGGCTGTACGTGCAATCGCTCGTGGGCAAGGGCGAAGCGCCGCCGGGCTTCATACTGGCCATCTCCGTCTGGCTCTGGTTCACCGTGCTGTTCGCCAATTTCGCCGAGGCGATGGCCGAGGGCCGAGGCAAGGCCCAGGCCGACGCCCTCCGCCGCGCCCGCCATGAGGTGCCGGCCAAGAAACTCCCCTTTCCCTTTGGGAGAGCATCCGAAGGTCTCCCCTCTCCCTTTGGGAGAGGGGCAGGGGGTGAGGGCGGCGCGGCTGGGCAGGCCCTCACCCCCGACCCCTCTCCCGCCGGCGGGCGAGGGGAGATCGTGGTCGTCCCCGCCGCCGACCTCCGCACCGGCGACGTCGTCTTCGTCGAGGCCGGCGATTACGTCCCCGCCGACGGCGAAGTGATCGAGGGCGTCGCCTCGGTCGATGAAAGCGCGATCACCGGCGAGAGCGCCCCGTGATCCGCGAGAGCGGCGGCGACCGCAGCGGCGTGACCGGCGGCACCCGCGTCCTCTCCGACTGGCTCGTGGTCCGCGTTACGGCCAATCCCGGCGAAACCTTCCTCGACCGGATGATCGCCATGGTCGAAGGGGCCAAACGCCAGAAAACCCCCAACGAGATCGCACTGGACATCCTCCTGGCCGGCATGACGATTATCTTCCTGCTGGTGTGCGTCACCCTGTTGCCGATGTCGCTCTGGAGCGTCGAAACGGCGGGCCGTGGCACGCCCGTCAGCGTCACCGTGCTGGTCGCCTTGCTGGTCTGCCTGATCCCCACCACCATCGGCGGCCTGCTCTCGGCCATCGGCATCGCCGGCATGGACCGCATGGTGCAGGCAAACGTGATTGCCATGTCGGGCCGGGCGGTCGAGGCGGCCGGCGACGTGGACGTCCTGCTGCTCGACAAAACCGGCACGATCACCCTGGGCAACCGGCAGGCCGTCGAGTTTCTGCCGGTCGAGGGCGTGGACGTGGCCGACCTGGCCGACGCCGCTCAGTTGGCCTCCCTGGCCGACGAGACGCCGGAGGGCCGGAGCATCGTCGTGCTGGCCAAGACGAAGTACGGGCTGCGAGGACGCAACGTCCAGGAATTGCACGCCACCTTCATCCCCTTCTCCGCCCAAACCCGCACCAGCGGCGTCAACCTTGACGGCCGGCAAATCCGCAAGGGGGCCGCCGACGCCATCGAAGAGTACGTCCGGCAGCACCGCGGCCAGTTCCCGCCCGCCCTGAGCCATCAGGTCCAAGGGATCGCCAAGCAGGGCGGCACTCCGCTGGTGGTGGCCGAAGGGGCCAAGCCGCTCGGGGTGATCCACCTGAAGGACATCGTCAAGGGCGGAATCCGCGACCGCTTCGCCCAGATGCGGCAGATGGGCATTCAGACCGTGATGATTACCGGCGACAACCCGTTGACGGCCGCCGCCATTGCCGCCGAGGCGGGTGTGGACGATTTCCTCGCCGAGGCCACGCCCGAGGCCAAGCTCGCGCTGATACGCAAGTATCAGACCGGCGGCCATCTGGTGGCGATGACCGGCGACGGCACGAACGACTCGCCCGCGTTGGCCCAGGCCGACGTGGCCGTGGCCATGAACTCCGGCACGCAGGCCGCCAAAGAAGCCGGCAACATGGTCGATCTGGACTCGAACCCCACCAAGCTGATCGAGATCGTGGAGATCGGCAAGCAACTGCTGATGACCCGCGGGGCCTTGACCACGTTCAGCCTGGCCAACGACGTGTCGAAGTATTTCGCCATTATTCCCGCCGCCTTTGCGGGCACCTATCCCGTGTTGGACAAGCTGAACGTGATGCGGCTGGCCACGCCCCAGAGCGCGATCCTCTCGGCGGTGATCTTCAACGCGCTGATTATCGTCGCACTCATCCCGTTGGCATTGCCGGAGTGCGGTATCGCGCTGTCGGGGCGGCAGCCCTGTTGCGCCGCAACCTGCTGGTGTTCGGCCTGGGCGGACTGATTGTCCCGTTCATCGGAATCAAGTTGATCGACATGATTCTTGTAGCGTTACACCTCGTATCGACTTCATCGTTGCCAAAAATAGCCGGCGGCTAACAGCCGCCGGAGGAACTCCCAACAAACGCCGATGTTCCGCCAAATCATCAAGCCCGCCGTGCTATTGTTCATCGTGCTAACCGTCCTCTGCGGCGTGGTCTATCCGCTGTTTGTGACCCTTGTGGCTCAGGTTGTCTTCCCTGACCAAGCCAACGGCAGTCTGATCCGCCGAAGCGGCCGACCGGTCGCCTCCGCGCTGATCGGCCAGCCGTTCGACGATCCGAAATACTTTTGGGGCCGGCCGTCGGCCACTTCGCCCGCGCCCTACGACGCGGCCAACTCGAACGGCTCGAACCTTGGCCCCAGCAACCCCGATCTGGTCAAGGCGGTCCGGCAGCGGATTGCCGCCCTGCGGGCCGCCGACCCCGACAACCGCTTGCCCGTTCCCGTCGATCTGGTAACCACGTCGGCCAGCGGTTTAGACCCGCACATCAGCCCGGCGGCGGCCGAATATCAGGTCCATCGCGTGGCGAAGGCCCGACGGCTGGACGAAGAGACGATACGCCGACTCGTCGCCCGGCACACCGAAGGCCGCACGTTGGGCCTGCTGGGCGAGCCGCGGGTGAATGTGGTAGAATTGAATCTCGACTTGGACCGCCGCGAACGCTAAAATGGGATTAGGTGCCAGGAGCCAGTGTCATGAACAATGTCCATGCGATTTACGAGAACGGCCTTTTCCGCCCCATTGGACACGTGGACTTGCCGGATCCGTGTGAAGTCGAGTTTGAGCCGCGGCTGCTCCATTCCGATGCCGCAAGCCCCCACCTCGATGATATTTACGCCGTTTTGGCTGAACGCTACAACTCGGGTGAGCATGACGTCGCCGCCCGACACAATGAGCATCAACCGTGAGCGTGGTATTTCTCGATACGGTGGGTTTGCTCGCCTTATGGGACGCCGGTGACCAGTGGCACCCGGCGGCTGAAGCCGCGTTTGCGGACCTCACCCGGGCGAAAGCCTCCTACACGACGACCTCGTTCGTGTTATTGGAATGCGCGAACACGGCTGCCCGGCGTGCTTATCGTCAGGCAGTTGTGCGGCTCCAAGAGCGGATGCGGTCCCGCGGAACGCTCGTATTTCCCACGGACGAGGACTGGCGTCAAGCGTGGACGGCTTATCGCCGAGGGGATCTCGGCCAGCCGAGTGTCGTCGATCACGTATCGTTTGCCGTGATGCGCCGGCTCGGCATTCGGCAAGCGTTCACCAATGATCGCCATTTCCAAGAGGCGGGGTTTGAAACACTGTTCTGAAGACACCAGGAGGCCATGCGATGGGCCTGTCATTCATCAGACATGAGAAGATTAGCCTTAAGAAACAATCTCAGTTTAATGAGGCTTGGCTGCACGAACGAATTTGTAACGATCCTACTCTCTTGGGCCTTAGCGATGGCGATGTACGAGTGTTGGATCGGGAACATCCGATTTGTGGGGCAGGGCGGTTGGATGTGTTGCTTTTTGATGAGGACAACAATACACGATTTGAAGTCGAGATTATGTTGGGGGCCACCGACCCAAGCCACATCATACGGACAATCGAGTATTGGGATGCGGAACGGCGGCGTTATCCTGGTTACGACCACGTCGCGGTGCTGGTTGCCGAAGACATTACGACTCGTTTTCTGAATGTCATGAGTCTCTTGGCCGGGAGCGTTCCGCTGGTTGCCATCCAGCTTGATGCCTTGCGCGTGGAGGAGCATCTGGTGCTGAATTTCGTCCATGTTCTCGACCAGACCTCTCTTCGCATAGATGACACCGACGTCGATTCGGATGGGGTTGAGGTAAACCGATCTTACTGGGACCAAAAGGCCGGTCCGCAATTGATGGGCATTTGTGATGAAGTACTTGGTATGATAAACGGAGTGGCGGGTACCAAACAGGAACTCAACCTTCTTCGCGGCCACATAGGTCTTCGTTCCAATGGAGTCGTTCGCAACTTCATTTATCTTGCGCCAAAGCCAATGAAGAGGTTTGTTCACCTGACTTTCTCAAACGCGAATGCTGCTCATTGGAAGGAACAGTTCGAGGGAGCTGGCATACAAGTGGCGAACAGACGGGATGGCCGCTTGCGGATTTCCATAACCCCTGATGAGTTTGGGCAGTACAAGGACTTGGTACGACAGGTGGTTGAGGAGACGACGAAGGAAGCAGAGGCATAGGCAAGCTGTTGGAGCAATGCGGCTGGCCCGTCTATTGAGGCTCCTCTTATGCCCGACCAACGCCCCGATCCTGACGCTCTTCTGGCCCGCGTGCAGGCCGACGAGGCACGGCGGCGGCGGGGGAAGCTGAAAATCTTCTTCGGCGCCGCCCCCGGCGTGGGCAAAACCTACGCCATGCTCGAAGCCGCCCGAAAGGTGGCCAAGGAAGGGATGGACGTGGTCGTCGGCTACATCGAGCCGCACACCCGGCCGGAGACCCAAGCCCTGGTGCTCGGCCTGGACGTGCTGCCGCGGCTGGAAGTCCCCTACCGCGGGGCCAAGCTGCTGGAGTTCCATCTGGACGCCGCACTGAAGCTCCGCCCGCAACTGCTGCTGGTCGACGAGCTGGCCCACACCAACGCCCCCGGCATGACCCACGTCAAGCGCTGGCAGGACGTCGCCCAACTGCTGGAGGCGGGCATTGACGTCTACACGACGCTGAACGTCCAGCACCTCGAAAGCCTCAACGACGTCGTCGCCCAGATCACCGGCGTCGTGGTCCGCGAGACCGTGCCCGACAGCGTCTTCGAGCAGGCCGACGAGGTCGAACTGGTGGACATCGCCCCGGACGACCTGATCGAGCGGCTCCGCGAAGGGAAAGTCTACGTCCCGCGCGAGGCCGAGCGGGCAATCGAGCATTTCTTCTCAAAGGGCAACCTGATCGCGCTCCGCGAGCTGGCGCTGTGCAAGGCCGCCGAGCGAGTGGGCGCGCAGATGGAGGACTACCGCGAGGCGCACGCCGTGCTGGGCACTTGGCCGGCGCGGGAGCGGCTCTTGGTGTGCGTCGGCCCGAGCCCGTTTGCCGCCCGGCTCGTGCGCAGCGCGCGGCGGATGGCGGCTGGCTTGCGGGTGCCCTGGGTGGCGGTCCACGTGGAAACGCCCGCCGACGCGCGGCGCTCCGAGGCCGACGGCGAGCGGCTGGCCCAGACACTCCGCCTGGCCGAGCAGTTGGGCGGCGAAACCGCGAGCCTAAGCGGCCCCCACCTGGCCGACGAGTTGATCCACTACGCCCGCAGCCGCAACGTCACCAAGATCATCGTCGGCAAGCCGAAGAAGCCGCGGTGGCGGGAGTGGCTGGGCGGGTCGCTGGTCTACGAACTGGCGCGGAAGTGCGGCGACATCGACGTCTACGTCATCAGCGGCGAGGCGGAGCCGGCGGCCGGGCCGGCCTCCCGCCCCGCCGGCGCCCGCGCCGGTCGGGCCGGTTATTTCTGGGCGGTGCTGGTGGTGGCTCTGTGTACCGGCATCGGCTGGCTGCTCGGCCCTAGCGTCCGGGAAACCAACCTGGTCATGGTCTACCTACTCGGGGTGGTGGGCGTGGCGCTCCGCTGCGGCCGCGGACCGGCCATCCTAGCGTCGGTCCTCGGCGTGGCGGCCTTCGACTTCTTCTTCGTTCCACCCCAGGGGACGTTTGCCGTCGCCAATACGCAGTATTTTTTCACCTTCGCAGTGATGCTGTTTACGGCGATCGTGATCGGCACGCTTGCCGCCCACGTCGCTTTCCAGGCGGAATCGGCGCGGCAGCGGGAGCGGCGGACCGTCTCGCTCTATGCCATGAGCCGGCAGTTGGCCGCCACGCAGAGCCGCGACCAGATTGCGCGGGCGGCCCTGCGGCACGTCGCCGACGCGCTGGCGCACGGGTCGTCGTGCTGCTGGCCGACGCCGGCCGGCGGCTGGTCCCCGTGGCGACCGACCTGGGCGGATTCACGCCCAGCCCGCACGACCAGGCCGTGGCCCAATGGGTGTTCGAGCACGGCCAGACGGCCGGCTTCGGCACGGACACGCTGCCGGGTGCCGAGGCGACCTACCTGCCGCTTGTGGCCTCGCACGGCGCCGTGGGGGTGCTCGGCGTCGCGCCCGGCGCCGCGCGGCAGTCGATCCGGCCCGACCAACTCCATCTCCTGGAGACGTTCGCCGGCCTGACCGCCCTGGCGATCGAGCGGGCCGACCTGGCCGGCGAGGCCGAGCGGATCCGGCTTCAGATGGAGACGGAGCGGCTGCGGAGCTCGCTGTTGAGCGCCGTTTCGCACGACCTGCGCACTCCGCTGTCGGTGGTGACCGGGGCGGCCAGCACGCTGCTGGAAAGCGACGAGTCGCTCGAAGGCCCAGTGAGACGCGAGTTGCTGGGCTCGATCCTCGCCGAGGCCGAGCGGCTCAACCGGCTGGTGGCCAACCTGCTGGACATGACGCGGCTGGAGGCGGGGGCACTAAAGCTGCACAAGGAGTGGCAGCCGTTGGAGGAAGTCATCGGCGCGGCGATTGCCCGGCTCCGCCGCCAATTGGAAGGCCGTCCGATCGCCGCCCGGCTCCCGGCGGATTTGCCGCTGGCGCCGATGGACGAGTTGCTGATGCAACAGGTGTTGGTGAACCTGCTGGAGAACGCGGCGAAATACACGCCGGCCGGCTCGCCCATCGAGATCACGGCCCGTGCCGAGGACGACCGGCTGGTGGTCGAGGTGGCCGACCGCGGGCCGGGCCTGCCGCCGGCCGATTTGGAGCGGGTGTTCGACAAGTTCTTCCGCGGTAGCGGCGTTTCGGGCCGGCCGGGCGCCGGACTGGGGCTGACGATCTGCCGCGGCATCGTCGAGTTGCACGGCGGGAAGATCGCCGCCGAGAACCGTTCCGGCGGCGGCGCCGTGTTCCGCTTCACGCTCCCGCTGGGCAGCCCGCCCGCAACGGTCCCCACATAAGCCGATGCCATGCCCACTGAAGGCCCGCGAATCCTGGTGATCGAAGACGAACAGGAGATCCGGCGGTTTCTCCGCGTCTCGCTGGCCCATCACGGCTACCGGCTGGTCGAGGCCACGACCGGCCGCGAAGGCGTGATGCAGGCGGCCAGCCAGCAGCCCGACCTCGTGATCCTCGATCTGGGCCTGCCGGACATCGACGGCATGGAGGTGATCGCCCAGGTCCGCCAGTGGTCGCAGGTGCCCATCGTGATCCTTTCCGCCCGCGGGCAGGAGCACGAGAAGGTCGAGGCCCTGGACGCCGGGGCCGACGACTACCTGACCAAGCCCTTTAGCGTGGTCGAGTTGTTGGCCCGGCTGCGGGTCGCGCTGCGGCACGCGGCCCAACTGGCCGGTGAGCCGGGCGAGCCGGTCTTCGAACTGGGCGGACTCCGCGTCGATCTCGGCCGGCGGCAGGTCTTCGTCGACGACGCGGAAATCCACTTGACGCCGATCGAATACCGGCTGTTGACAACGCTGGTCAAGTATGCCGGCCGGGTCGTCACCCACCGGCAGTTGCTCAAGGAGGTGTGGGGGCCGGACAGCGTCTTCGAGACGCACTATCTCCGCGTCTACATGACCCAGTTGCGGCGCAAGATCGAGTCCGATCCGGCCCAGCCCCGCTTCCTGCTGACCGAACCCGGCGTGGGCTACCGGCTGGCGTCACAATAAAATGGAAAAGTTCATTCTCGCACTCGACCAGGGCACGACCTCCAGCCGGGCGATCATCGTGGGCCGCGACGGCCGGCCAGTCGCCCAGGCCCAGGAGGAGTTCGAGCAAATCCTGCCCGGCCCCGGCCTGGTCGAGCATGACCCGGAGGCGATCTGGGCGAGCCAGCTTGGCGTGGCCCGCCGGGCGATGGCCGCCGCGGGGCTTACCGCCGCGGACCTCGCCGCCCTCGGCGTGACCAACCAACGCGAAACAACCATCCTCTGGGACCGCCACACCGGCCGGCCGGTCGCCAACGCCGTGGTCTGGCAAAGCCGCCTGAGCGCCCCGGTCTGCGAGCGCCTGAAGGCCGACGGCTGCGAGCCCATCTTCCGCGAGAAGACCGGCCTGCTCGTGGACCCATATTTCTCCGGCACGAAGATCAAGCACCTGCTGGACTCGCGCGACGGGCTCCGCCGGCAGGCCGCCCAAGGCGAAATCCTCTTTGGCACGGTCGATTCCTGGCTCATTTGGCGCTTGAGCGGCGGCCGGCTTCACGTGACCGACCCGAGCAACGCCAGCCGCACGCTGCTGTGGAACATCCATACACTGGACTGGGACGACGAACTGCTCAAAATCCTCAACGTCCCCCTGCGCCATGCTGCCCGAGGTCCGCTCGTCGAGCGAAATCTACGGCCAGACCGCCGACGAGTGGTTCGGCGGGCCGGTCCCGATCGCGGGCGACGCCGGCGACCAGCAGGCCGCCATGTTCGGCCAGGCCTGCTTCGCTCCCGGCGCCGCGAAGAACACCTACGGCACCGGCTGCTTCCTGCTGATGAACACCGGCCCCAAGCCCGTCCCTTCGCAAAACAACCTCCTGACGACGGTCGGCTGGAAACTTGGCGGGCAGGTGACGTACTGCCTGGAAGGGTCGGTCTTTGTCGCCGGGGCGGCCGTGCAGTGGCTCCGCGACGGCCTGGGCATTATCAAGACCTCGGCCGACGTCGAGCGGCTGGCCGCCGCCGTGCCGGATTCCGGCGGGGTCTACTTCGTGCCGGCGCTGGTGGGCCTGGGGGCGCCGCACTGGGACCCCTACGCCCGCGGAACGATCCTCGGCATCACCCGCGGCACGACGGCCGCCCACCTTGCCCGCGCCACCGTCGAGGCCATCGCCTATCAGACGTGCGACGTGCTGCGGGCGATGGAGAAGGACGCCGGCATCGAGTTGACGGAACTCAAGGTGGACGGCCGAGCGGCCACCAACGACCGGCTGATGCAGTTTCAGGCGGACCTGCTCGGCGTCCGGGTGCGGCGGCCGGTGGTGGCCGAGACGACCGCGCTGGGCGCCGCCTACCTGGCGGGGCTGGCGGTCGGCTACTCGCGCGACCCGGCGGAGGTCGCCGGGAACTGGGCGCTCGATCGCGAGTTCACGCCTTCCATGCCGCCGCCCGAGCGCGCCCGCCTCTCCGCCCGCTGGCAGCAGGCCGTCGAGCGCTTGCGCGGCTGGGCGAAGGACGCGGATTAGCAAGGACTCGTAGGACGGATTTCCTAATCCGTCCCCAAAACATGCACGGATTAGGAAATCCGTCCTACGCTTTACAAAGAACCGACCGACCAGTATAATCGGGGGCGTTGGCCGGTTCGGAGGGTCTCCCGATGCAAACATTCGAAACCGCGATCTCCGTGAACCCCGACGGCTCGGCCGTTATCGAGCTGCAACTGCCCCGGAGCGTGCCCGTCGGGATGCACCGGGCGGTCGTGATCGTTGAGGAGCAGCCCGCCGCGGCGGAACAGCCGGCCGGGACGCCCGCGCTGCTGCCGCTGGCCTTCGAGGGTTGGCCCGCGGACTGCACCTTCCGCCGCGAGGACCTCTATGGCGACGACGGACGATAGTGATTCCCGCTGGTTCGTCGACGCCAACATCTTGGTGTTTGCCGCCAACCCATCCTCTCCGCTTCACGCTGCCGCCGTGGCGCGATTGCGGGAAGCAGGGGAAGGCGGGGTCGCCTTGGCGGTGAGCCCGCAGGTCGTGCGTGAATTCGTTGCCGCCGCCAGCCGGCCCCCTCCCGACGGCCCACCGCCGCCGATCGGGCCGATTCTCGAGAACGTCCGCCGTATCCGAGCGGGTTTCGCAGTCCTGGATGAAAGTGCCGCAACGATTGATCGCCTGGCCGAGTTGCTCGAATCGATCCCGACCCAGGGGAAACAAGTCCACGACGCCAACATCGTCGCGACTATGGCGGTCCACGGTTACGCAACCCTCTTGACGCATAACGCCGCCGACTTCACACGTTTCGCCCCATTGATCAAGATTCTGCCGCTGCTTAAGTGACGCCGGTGCGCGTCTCTACGTCCGCTGGCAGCAGGCCGTCGAGCGCCTCGCGCGGCTGGGCAACGGACGCAGATTAGCTCTGCCGCGCCGAATGATGGCCATTGTCGAGGAAAAGGTCGGGAACCGTTGTTTCTTTCGACGTCACTTTTCGACGCTGGAATTGGCTCCTGACACCTTTTGTGCCCCAAAGGCCCCAAAGACTCCCGCCCTCCTTTTTCCCTCGGGCCGCTTTGACAATGAGCTTGTCCCTGCCGCAGTTGAAATAGAAAATGGCGGTTCCTCAGGTCCGGGCGGTGTAGCCTGGACCGCTTTCCACCACGAAAGGAGAAACCGCCATGAGGAAAAGGTACACGAAACGAGGTAGCGTCCGCAAGCCTTCGCAGAAGGAGCGGCGAAAGGGGCAGGCTGAGAAGGACAGGGAAGTTCAGTTGGTGCTGGACCGGGAGGAGATGCTGGCAATGATTCAGGACTCGCTGACCAGCTTCGCCACCGAGATCGGCCTGAGGGTGGCCACAGGGCTGTTGGAAGACGAGGTGAACCAGCGTTGTGGCCTGCGGTATGAACGGGCGCCGGAGCGGACGGTGACCCGCTACGGGCACCAGCGCGGGGTGGCGGTGATCGCCGGCCAGAAGCTGCCGATCCCACGGCCCAGGATGCGTTACACGCGGCGGTGCGGCGAGGCGGACCTGGAAACCTACGCCCGGCTCCAATCGCCCGACGCGATGCCCCAGGCCGTGCTGAAGCGGCTGGTGCGGGGCGTTTCCTGCCGGGACTACGAGGGCGTGGTGGACCTGGCCCGCGAGGGTTTTGGGGTGCAGAAGTCCAGCGTCAGCCGCTCCTTCGTCAAGGCGTCGGCCGCCGAGGTGCGACAGTTGTCCGAACGGCGACTGAAGGGCCTTCGGATTCCGGTGATCTACCTCGACGGCGTGGTGTATGCGGGCGAAACGATGACCGTGGCCCTGGGAGTGCTGGAAAACAGGGCGAAACGAGTGTTGGGGGTGCGGCAAGGGGCGACGGAGAACGCCGCTGTTTGCACGGCCCTGCTGGAAGACTTGCAGGGGCGCGGCTTGGACACCTCGCAGCCGACGCTGCTGGTGTTGGACGGCTCGAAGGCCCTGCACGCGGGTCTGGGGCCGCAACACGCTGATCCAACGCTGCCAGGTCCACAAGAAGCGGAACGTGCAGGCACACCTGCCGGAGAAGCACGGGGAGGAGCTTTCCCGGCAACTCCACGCCGCGTACAGCGAGAGGGACTTCGACGCGGCCCTGCGGCGGTTGAAAACAACGGCCCGTTGGCTGGACCGCCTGAACCCCGACGCGGCGGCGAGCCTGCGGGAAGGGCTGGAGGAGACGCTGACGGTGGTTCGTCTGGCCGTTCCCGACTTGCTTCGGCGGACGTTGGCGACGACCAATCCGATCGAGTCGGCGTTCAGCGTGGCAGAGAACGTGACTCGCCGGGTGAAGTGTTGGCGCGAGGGCGACATGCGTCAGCGGTGGTGTGTGGCCGGCTTGATGCGAGCCGAGAGTAAGTTCCATCGGGTGAAAGGCTACCGGCATATGCCGGAGCTGCTCAGAGCGTTGGACCGCCTTGTTCATGGAACGGCACTTGACGAGAACAGGAGGATTGCGTGACAATTGTTCGAGGCGCCGCCTGACGATTTTCAACTGTCAAAGGGACATTCTCTCCTCGAAGCGCATGATTGGAAACTCGACGGGGACTATCCAACTCGTCCTGGGAAGGAAAAAGGCGCGTTGGCGTCCTTCTGCACTGCCCAAGACGGCACGCGGTTGCTCCACGTCTATTCCAAGAATGCCCAGCCTTTCGAGTTCAACGGGAACTACAACGCCTTCGACGCCTACCGGCTTCTGAATCACAACGGAGACGCAGAAGCCGCGCGGACCGATTTGCTCAAGCAAGGCTACGGCCGGATGCACATCGAAATCATCACGTCGAAGGAGTTGGCGTCCAATGACTACACCTTGGAATACCACATCCCGAACGTGTTGGTCAAAGGTCAACCCTGCATCTTCGCAGGGGCGAAGAAGACCTTGAAGACGTCCCTTGCCATTGATTTGGGGATTTCCCTGGCCAGCGGCAAACCGTTCCTTGATCGTCACAAAGTCAAGAAGCCGTGCAACGTCACCATATTGACCGGCGAGAGTGGACTTGCGACCATCAAAGAGACGGCGATTAGGATTTCCCGATCGAAAGGGATTTCCCTGGACGGCCTCGACAGGTTGAGTTGGTCCACGTTCCTTCCCAGGCTCGACGACTCAGTTCACCTGGACGGCGTTGAGCGGATGATTGAGGAGTTGCATTGCGAGGTTCTGTTCGTTGACCCGTTGTATTTGTGTCTGAGCGGAGTCGATGCTGGAAACCTGTTTGTCCAGGGAGCGCTACTGCGGAAGATCGGCGATGTCTGCCAGCGCCACGGTGTCACCTTGCTTCTCATCCATCATACCCGGAAGCAGGGCAAGACAAAGACCAGTGCCGACCGGGAGCCGCCCGACTTGGACGACATCGCCTGGGCGGGTTTCGCAGAATTCGCGCGCAATGGTTCCTGCTCGGACGCCGCGAGAACTACGTGCCCGGCACGGGCGAGCATAAACTGTGGCTGAGCATTGGAGGCTCAGCCGGCCACTCGGGATTGTGGGCGCTGGACGTTGAGGAAGGCGTTCCCGAGTTGGGTCGCTACTGGAAAGTCATGCCCTTCTCGCCCACCGAGGCCCGCAACGAGAAGAAGGCTGACACAGCACGGCAACGCATCTTGGATGCGATGCTCGACTTCCCCAATGGGCAAACCAAAACCTCGCTCTTGGAAGCCGCCAAAGTCCGGTCGAATTCCACGGCGCAAGAGGTTCTCGATGCCTTGGTCAGGGACAACACACTTGTCCAGGGTATGGTCAAGAAGGGAGTCGGAAGTTATCCCGGCTACCTGATGGCAGTGTAGTTGAAAGGCGTCTGCGGATCGCAGCGAGGGCCGCTCACTGTGCCCACGCTGCTCCACCGGCGTTTTTGATAATTGTTGCCCATGTCATGGCACTGGGCAACTCGCGTTCGTAGTCGGCGATCAGCACGATCGCCTTTACCAATCAAGCATACCTTGTTCAGTTGTCACGAAAATGAAAGAACTCTTGGATTGTCTCGCAAGAATTGAAAGACAGAATCTCGAAATCCTCGCCGCACTTGCTCCGAAGACAAGTCGCAAATACTTGTCCGTGGAGAAGACGGCCGAACGACTTGACCGATCCGCATGGACGATTCGCCAGTTGTGCAACGCCAGCCAGATCAATGCCATCAAGGGCAACGATGGTTGCTGGCGGATACCTGCCAACGAAGTGGACCGTTTGGAAGAGACCGGCGTGCCAACACTGCCGAAGCGATCAACGGATGCCTCATCTCCGCTTTCGTCAGTTCGGAAGAGAGACGCCGGTGTCGCTGCGTCATCGCTTTCGTCTCAGGCCCTATCCACTTGTGCATAGTGGCACAGGCAGTTCATGGCACAGATGGACGTGACGCCGTGACGTAGGATGTGTCAACCACGTAGTCCCAAACCCCCGTAGCGCCTCGGCGCTACGGCCGTGTTGGGCTGCGCCGCGGTGCGCCGAGATCACCTAAGCGAACACCTGCCCCATTTCGGCTTTCCGCACGTCGGGGAAAAGGTGCCGGTAGCGCCGCCGCATATTTTCCGTCTCATGCCCCATCCACGAATTCAGCGTGGATTCGCGCACGCCCTTCATGGCGCAAATTGAGCAGAAGGAGTGGCGGAGGACGTGCCAGCCCCTGAGTACCGCCCACTTGCTGCCGGCCACAGTCTGCTCAAAGGTCCCTAGCGCCTCATCCGGCGCTATCGGCCTGTTGGGCTGGACACAGACGGTATACTTGCCGCCGGGGTGGTTGGCGAACCATACTTGCAGGATTGTGGCAAGGCGGGGATGAATCTCTACCGTCCGGTAGCTCATGCTCTTGGATTGCCGCCTCTTCTTCTCGCGTAGGGTCGCAATGCCGCGCTTGAAATCGAAGTCTCGAATCTCCGAGCGCATGATTTCCGACCGCCGCGCCGGTGAGGGCGGCAATCGCAAGAGCAGGGTGCAACCAGGGGGCTTTGCCGTGTTTCTCGACAAACGTGAGGAAGTCCTCCACTTCCTTCTCGCAAAGGAACAGGCAATCCCACAAATCCCGCTGCTCTTCCAGCGTCAGCCCACCCTTCTCCACAATCGCTTCGATCTCGGCCCATGTTCGGAAGGGGGCCTTCTCTGTCCCCTTTGGCAGTTTGATTGTCTTCCGGTCGATGTCACCGTGACACCAACCTCGCGCCTTGGCCCAACGTCGCATGGTGCCGAAAGTTACTAGCTCCTTACGGAGTGTTTCGGGCTGGACCTTCCGGCCCCGGATGCCATTCTCCTTGCTCCGTTTAGTGACATACGCCTGCAACTCGGCTACACCGATGGAGTCTATCGGGGCGGCGGGAGTTAGGATTCTTACGAAGTGATCCAGGTGGGTGCGCTCAGTCGCTATGGAGTTGGCAGCCTTTGCGCCGGCGGGGATCGAGGCAAAGTAGTCAGCCACCACCTGTTTCAAGGGGTGGGCTTCTTTGATCGTCGGCTTGGACGTGACCTTGCCGCCCGACACGATGAAATCGCCCACGCCCTCCCCGTCAGCATCAGGCGGCAAGGTCAGCCGACCCGTCTTGAGGAGACCGAGCGTTTCGTCCACGCGGGTTAGGACCTGGTTGGCTATCTTGTCGTCCGTTGTCTCGCAGGAGCGGAAGAACTGCCGGCCCAAGTACCGGAACCTGACCCGCCAGATGCCCGACGCCTTGTCTTGTTTCAGAGTGGCCATGTATCACGCCCCTTATCACTGCGTTGCAACGCCCTACAATCTAGCATGATATAAACGTGATACTTTGTCAAGCGCGAATCGAGAGCGCAACAAAGAAGGGTTTGCGGCACTCGTCGCAAACCCTTCCTCTTTAAGGCGTTACATCAGTGCGGGAAACAGGACTTGAACCTGCACGGCCTTGCGGCCACTAGGCCCTCAACCTAGCGCGTCTGCCAATTCCGCCATTCCCGCTTTGCCTTCAGTCTACTCCACCGACGCTGAGCGTCAAGGCGCAGTCGCGTTTGACTACCAGGATCGAGCGGTCGTGGGCGTCGGGGGCGGCGGCATGGTCCCGGAGGGCCGTCCGAGCCGCAGCAACCAGTTCCTCGGCTGACAGTTCGAGTTTGCCCTGCAGCGCCGCGGCCAGCCCGGCCTCGCCCAAAGCGCGGCCCTGGGCGTCGGCGGCGTCGCAGATGCTATCGGTCGAGATCAGCAGGGCCTCGCCCGGCTGCAACTGGCAGTCAAACGGCTGGAAACCGGCCTCGGGGCTTTCGCCCAAGCCTGTGCAGGCCCGGCCGAGCGATTGCCAGCCGTCGTTGCTCAGGCGGATCATCGACGGGCGGCCGGCCGAGGCCCAGCGCACCCGGCCCGTCGCCGTCTCGATCAACCCCAACAGCAGCGCGGCGCGTCGATCGCCGGCCGAGCCGGTCCAGAGCGTCAGGTTGACTTGTTGGAGGACGGATTCCGGCTGGCGATGGTAGCGGGCGTGACTGCGGAGCGCGGTCCGTAGGGCGTTGGCCGTCAAGGCCCCGGCCACCCCCGGCTCCGCCGCCCGGCCGACCGCCACCGCCAGCAGGCCGCCGGGCAAAGAGAACCAGTCGTGCAGGGCTCCGCCGAGGCCGTCGGCTTGGGCCGTCGAGCCGGCCAGGTTCCAGCCGGCCAACATCGGCGCGATGGTCGGCAGTTCGCTGTGTTGCCGCCGCTCGGCGACGGCGATTTGTTGCTGCAACTTCGCCCCGTCGATCCCCACGTGCAGGAGCATCTCGCGCTCCAGGTCGGAGGCCAGCCGGCCGGCGACCACTTCCAGGACGTTGGTTTGCCGCGGGTTGAAGTCGCGCCGCTGGCCGGAGAACACCCAAAGCGTGCCCAGCAGCGTGGTGGGCGTGGAAACCGGCAGGCAGACGGCGGTGGGGAAATCCTCGGGCATGTTCCAGACCGTTGTGGCATCGTTCTGATCGAGCACGACGGCGTGACCGAGCAGGGCCTCGAGGTCGGCCAAGGCCCCCGCCAGCGGTCGGGCCGGCGCCACGAGCCGGTCGAAGGGGAGTCCCCAGGAGCTGCGGAGTTTCAGCTCGGTGGTGGCTTCGTCGAGCAGATAGAGCGCGGCGGCGTCGGCGGCGACCGCTTCCACGCCCGCCCGCAACACCGCCTCCAAGCGCTCGGCTAGGTGCTTCTCCGGCTGGCGGTGCGGTGTGACCGGGACGCCGGCCGCCAACTCGGCCTCCCGCCGCCAGAGCGCCTGTCGGGTCTCAATCAACTCTCCGAGCAACTCGGCGATCGAGCCGGCCAGCATCCGGGCGGAGTTGCGGTCGACGGCAGAGGGGCCAGCGTTGCTGACCGCTAAAGCGACCAGCCCTTTCCGGTCCCCTTTTCCCGTTCTGCCTTTTTCGTTGTACTGCAACGGCCAGCCGGTGGCGGTCTGAAATGCCCGGAGCAACTCCGGCAGGCACGCGACGGCCTCGATCGGGGATCGAAGCCGCTTTGGGGGCTGTTCGGTGTAGAGTCGCAGGTGCTTTTTCTCGGGTGCTGACTTAGCCACGGCGCTTCGGAGGGGGGTAGGGCGGAGTGTTGGGATGGGCCGTCCGTGGCTGGTTCAACCGTTGAGGCCGGCGGTTCCGGCAGGATCATCACAACCGGAACACGGGAACGGCGTTTACCACACCGTTGATGCTATGCAGTTTGTGCAAACTACGTAGCCGGCATAGCTTAACATCGGCCGATCCGCCTGGTGACGTGAACTGGAATTGCAGAAGAGCGTGTGCGCGGATTATCCGTCGCTGCAGAAACTACTTGGGTTTGACCTTAGTGCGGGCCTGACGGACATCATCGACAAACTGGTCGAAGAAGTCGGCCACTCCCGCCTTCAGGGCCTCCTCGGTCTGCTCGGGAGGCAGGCCCTTTCGCGGCAGGGCGACAACCCGCTGGTTCTGCCGCCACACAGTCATGGTCTTGTCTTCTGGGGCGCGGACTTTCAGCTCGGCCGACAAAACCACGATGTACAGGTCGGGGTCGTCGGAAAACTTCACGTTGATTTCCAGCATGGGTAGATCACTGCCACCGAGCGTCAGGCCGAGTTGCTTGGCCGCCGCGACGGCCTGATTCGTGACGGTCGAACTCAAGCGGCTGTTGCGGTCACGATCGGGCGTCTTAATGTTGAGCGAGATCTTTGTAATCCCTGCCAACAACTGCTCGGCATCGGTTGGCTGCTCGGACAGCGACTCCGGCCCCTCGGCGGGATGCGAGGGCGGAGTGATACCAGCCGGCGGCGACGGGGCCTGTGGAGGCGTGGGAGGCAGGGGGTGCGTTTCCTGGCCTGTGCCATTGGCCGTCGGCCCCCCGCCGGGGCGCTCCTTGCGTGAGCCGCCCGGCAGGATCAGCCAGACCACGAGCACGACAACGACCAGCAACGCCAATCCCGTCCAGAGCCAGGGCGACTTCAGCACGGCCCGCTCGGCCTGGGGCCGTTTCAACGGCCGATGTGCCGGCAGCGGGCGCTGAGCTTCCTCGGCCGGCAGCATCGCCAGCGGATTGCCGGCGGACCCCGCCGAGCCGAGTTCGTTGGGAAGGAGTTCGGAGAACATGTCGGCGGGTAGCCTCGGCAGCGCACGCTTGCTGTCGCCCGAGGCCGGCCGCTTGCCGGAGGGCAGCTTGCCGCTTTCGCCGGCGGGGGCTTTCCGCGGTTTCTGCTGGCCCGCGGCGGCGGCCGAGTGGGCAGGCTGCGCCCGCTCCCCCTCGGCGCTCTTCGCGCCGGTCGCGCCACGGGGCTCGTCGTCCAGCGCGGCCAATTCCAGCTCGGCGGTCTCGGCGGCCGGCGGGGCCGGCCCGTTCTCGGGCGAGGAAGGCTGTTTGGCCCGCATCGCCGCCGCCATCAACGCCGAAATCCGCGAGTACTCCCGTCCGCTGGGCGACTCGCTCAGCCAACTGCGAAGCGCGTCGGCCACTTCGCGGGCCGTCTGGTAACGCTGGATCGGCGCCTTGGCGATCATCCGGTCGATGATCTCGATCAAGTCGAACGGGACATCGGGGCGGAGTTCGTTGATTGGCTCGGGCTGCTCCGTCCGATGCGCCAGCAGCACGTCCACCAGCGTCGCCTTGGGGAACGGCCGGCGGCCGGTCAGGAGGAAATAGAACGTCAGGCCCAGACTGTAGATATCGGCCCGCCCGTCGGCGTTGCGGCTGTCGGCCACTTGCTCGGGGGCAACGTAGTCTGCCGTGCCCACCGCCGACGGCTCCCCCTCCGACGTCTCCCAGGGGTTTTCTCCCTCGAAGGTGAACCGGGCCAGCCCCAAGTCGAGAATCTTCAGCACCCCGTTGTTGTCGACAATCAGGTTCGCCGGCTTGATGTCGCGGTGGACGAAGCCGGCCGCGTGGGCGTGGGCCAGCCCGTCGGCCGCCTGGGCGATGAAATCCGCCGCCTTGCGGTAGTCCAGCGGGCCTTGCTGGTCGACCATCCGCCGCAGGTCTTGCCCGTCGATATACTCCATCACCAGGTAATAGAGTTCCTTGCCGTAATGGACGTCCTTGTCGAAGTCGTACGCCCGGACGATGTGCGGGTGATCGAGTTTCGCGATGGCCTCGGCTTCACGGTGAAAGCGGCCCAGCAGATCAGGGTCCTCTTGGTACTTGGCCGGCAAGACCTTGATGGCGCTCAGGCGGTGCATCATCTCGTGTTCGGCCAGAAAGACCTTGCTCATTCCCCCCCGACCCAGGGGTCCAAGGATGCGGTGTGGACCGAGCCGGAAACCTCGATGCTTTCCCTGCAACAGATTGTCGGCCTGCCACTGGGTCAAGATTCCCCGCTTGACCAACTCGTCGGCCAGGGCGCGGGCACCCTCCGCTTTGGCCGCATCGCCGGCGAACTCCCCCCGGATGGCCAGCAGTCGGCTGTCCGAAACCAGACCACTCTGGCGGAGGAGGTCCAAAAAGGAATCGGCGGGGATTTCAGAGGCCATAGAGGTTCCGATTGCGACGAAAAGGCGACGCCAGAGACGCGCACTCCATTATGCCTCATAACCCCCCCGCCGACAAGCCGGCACTAGGGAGCGAATTCCGTCTCCGTCAGAACTCCGCGCTGCCGGGGGTACGGGGGAAGGGGATCACGTCGCGGATGTTCGCCATCCCGGTGATGAACTGGAGCACCCGCTCCAGGCCCAGGCCGAAGCCGGCGTGCGGCACCGTGCCGAATCGCCGCAGATCGAGATACCACCAGTAGCCCGCCGAATCGAGCCCCTGCTCCTTCATGCGGGCTTCGAGCACGCCGAGCCGCTCCTCGCGCTGGCTGCCGCCGATGATCTCGCCCACCTTCGGCACCAGCACGTCCATCGCCCGCACCGTCTGCCCGTCATCGTTCACGCGCATGTAGAACGGCTTGATGGTGCGCGGATAGTCGTAGAGAATTACCGGCTGCCGGAAGTGCTTCTCGGTCAGGTAGCGTTCGTGCTCGGCCTGGAGGTCGTTGCCCCAGGCGGTGGGAAACTCGAACGCCTGGCCCGAGGTGTTGAGGATTTCGATCGCGTCGGTGTACGAGACGCGGAGGAACTCGCTCTCCGCGACGTGCTGGAGCGTCTCGATCACCGTGCGGTCGATCCGCTCATTGAAGAACTGCATGTCCTCCGGGCACTTTTCCAGCACGTCCGAGAAGATGCGTTTCAAGAGTCCTTCGGCCAGTTCCATGTCGCCCCAGAGGTCGCAGAAGGCCACCTCCGGCTCGATCATCCAGAACTCGGCCAGGTGGCGAGGGGTGTTGCTGTTTTCGGCGCGGAAGGTCGGGCCGAACGTGTAGGTCTTGCCCAGTCCGCAAGCGAACGTCTCCGCCTCCAACTGTCCGCTGACGGTCAGATAGGCGGGGCGGTTGAAGAAATCCAGGGAGAAATCCAGGCCGGACGTTCCGGTCCCCTCTCCCTTTGGGAGAGGGTTAGGGTGAGGGCTGAACTGTGCGGGATTGCCTTCCGCTGCCGCCCTCACCCCCTGCCCCTCTCCCAACGGGCGAGGGGAGGCTCTGTCGAGCAGCGTGGTGACCTGGAACATGGCCCCGGCCCCTTCGCAATCGCTGGCCGTGATGATCGGCGTGTGGACGTAGAGGAAGCCCCGCTCCTGGAAGAACTGGTGGATCGAGTTGCAGACGCAGTTCCGCACGCGGGCGACGGCCCCGAAGGTGTTGGTCCGCGGCCGCAGGTGGGCAATGGTGCGGAGAAACTCCAGCGAATGGCCTTTCTTCTGGAGCGGATAACTCTCCACGTCGGCGGCGCCGTGGACCAAAAGCGCCGTGGCGTGGACCTCGGTCGCCTGCCCCTTGCCCGGCGAGGGCTTCACCACGCCGGTGACGCTCACGCTACAACCGGGCGAGAGCCGCTTGATTTCGGACTCGTAGTTCGGCAAGCCGCTCTCGGCAATCACTTGCACGTTGCCGAAACAGGAGCCGTCGTTGATTTCGATGAAGCTCAGTCCGGCCTTCGAGTCCCGCCGGGTGCGGACCCAACCCCGAAGGACGACTTCCCGCCCGACCGCTTCGGCCCGCCGGGCGTCGGCAACGGAGATGACGCTCGGCGCTGGGGATTCGGGACTGGGGACTGGGGACTCGGGACTCGGGGACCGAGGATTTTCCATCTGTCTGTTCTCCGTTGCTGACCGCTGACGGCCCTGCGCCATCGTCGAACCGTCGATTATAGTCGAATTCTCTCGGCCGTCAGCACGAAGTTCTGCTGGCCCAGCGAGATCGCATGGGCGGGGACCGGACGGTCGTAGATCGCAGCGACGCGAAGCCCGGCCTGTTGGACGCTGTCGATCAAACCCTGCCGCGAGAACTGGCGGAACTCCAAGGTAAGCCCCTCGCCGCCGTGGAAGCAGGGATTGTCGAACCGCTCGATGCGGCCGTCGCGGCGGCGGTTCACCACCGCCCGCCGCTGGCCTTCGGTTTCGATCCGCCAATCGTGCAGGTCGGGGAAGTGCTCGCGGTTCGTGGGTTGCAGCGAGGTGGGCACGGTCAGAATGGCCACCCCCCCCGGCTTCAACAGCCGCCGCACGTTCTCGAACACCTTATCGACCGGCGGTGCGACGTGCTCCAGCACGTCCGTGCAGGTGATGAAGTCAAGGCTCTCGGGCGGCCATTGCGACCAATCGACGTTGCACAGATCGAGCCGCGGCTCGTGATCGTAAAAGGCGTTCACGTAGTCGAACTTTTCCGCCAGCAGACCGGCGTAGCCCCAGTCGGAGCAGCCGACACCGCGGATGTCCTTGCGCGGCTTCATGCGGGCGAGCACGGGTTCGCCGGGCGAAAACCGGGCCGTCACCGCGTACACCATCGCCCGCAGCCGCCCGTAGCACAGGCACTGGACGCAATGGCCGTCCTCGCGGGTCAACCGCCGCTCGGGCAGCCGGTTCGGCGTGCCGCAGACGTTGCAGAGAAAGGGCGTCAACGGGGAATCGTCGAAGGGCGACGTTTGGATCGCGCCCCGCAGCAACCGCACGCAAGACCTTGCCCGCCTTTTCAACGCGCCAATGACGACCATGGCTTGGCTCCTTTCCCGATTGCCACCTATGTCTCCATACACCGATGGGAGGGTGGGTACTATACGAAATTCGGTCGTATCGAGGCAACGGCAACTTTCGTCGTTCTCACCCCTCGCCCCCCTTCTCCTGCTTGCCCGCGTAGAACCGCGCCAGGTTGATCCCGCCGCGGTAGTCCTCTTCGAGGAGCTTCAGCCGGGTTTCCAGCCGCTCGACGCGGTTCTGCAGAGCGGGGAGAACGTAACGCTGCGTGTCCTCCGGCTTGGGCCGCGGGACCGTTGGATAGCCCAGATGACGCTGGAGCGCGGAGAAGAGGTAGAGCGGGTCCTTGCGGCGGTTGGCCAACGCGATCCGCCCTTCCTTCTCGCCAAAGAGCATCGGCTTCTTGGCCTTCTTCCGCGTTTTCAGGTACAGCCCGCTGCGGACGTAAATCATGTCGGCGAAATCGACCAGGCCGATCTGGCGGCGGACCGTGAGAATCCACTCCCGCCAGGCCTCGTCGTAGCTCGGGTCGCGGGCGACGGCCTCCAGGCCGCGGTCGTAGCCCAAGCGGTTGCGGCAGAGGGTCTCGAACTGGTAGAGGAAGATGCCCTGTGGCGAGGCCCCCGCGGCGCGGTACTCGACCTCGCGCTGCAGGATTTCCAGGGCAATGCGGAAATCGAACTGCCCCTCGGCCTTCTCCGCCTCCTGCACCACGTAGGTCTGGAAGGGGGTGAAATAGTGGGGCAGCCGGGCCATGGCCGTGGCGAACCCGCCGGTCAGCCGCAGTTCGCCCGCCATGAAATCGATCGCGAACGGCAGCATGGTGGTCGCCAGAACCTCTTGGCGGATGGCGTCCAGAAGGTCCTGGGTGGACATGTTCTGCTGCATCCGCTCGCGCAGGGTCTGGAAGAAGTAGCCCTGCTCGACGTATTCTTCCCGGTCCAAGGGCATGGGGCCGAACCTCCCGCGGCAACGGGTTCTTCGATATACTTGTGTCATTCTAGCCCGCGAGGATAGGTTTCGTGAATCCCCCTGACGACAACCTGGCGGCGGCGTTGGCCCGGCACGCGATCGAACTCCCCTCGGCGCAGGTGGCGCTGCTGGAGCGGTATTGCGGGCTGCTCTGGGACTGGAACACGAAGATCAATTTGACGCGGCACACGGATTACGAGAAGTTCGTCGCCCGCGATCTCGTCGATAGCCTGGCGTTGGCCGGGTTTCTGGCGCCGAACGAGCGGGTGCTGGACGTGGGGACCGGCGGGGGCGTGCCGGGGGTGGTGCTGGCCATTCTCCGCGGCGACTTGCAGGTCTCGCTCTGCGAATCGGTGGGCAAGAAGGCCAAGGTCGTGGCCGAGATCGTCGCCCAACTGGGCTTGGCCGTGCCGGTGCTCCACGCCCGCGCCGAGGACGTGCTATCGGGCGGGGAGCGGTTCGACACGCTGGTGCTCCGGGCGGTGGCCCGGCTGAAGAAACTGCTGGAATGGTTCCGGCCGCACTGGCAGTCCTTCGACCGGATGCTGGTGCTGAAGGGTCCGTCCTGGGTCGAGGAGCGGGGCGAGGCCCGGCACTTCGGGCTGTTCCGCGGCCTCGAACTGCGGAGGCTGGCGGCGTATCCGCTGCCGGGGACGAAGGCGGAGAGCGTGCTGTTGCAGATCCGGCGGAAAGTCTCCTCTCCCTTTGGGAGAGGGTTAGGGTGAGGGCGGTTCCGTGACGCAACCCGCGTAGCCCTCACCCCCCGGCCCCTCTCCCAAAGGGAGAGGGGAGAACGGCGGCGTCACGTCCGTGAGGAGATGAACTGCATCACCACGAACACCAGCAGCATGAAGCCGACGATCCACAAGAACACGCGGCCGGCGTGGATCAGGATCGGGAGCATCCGCTCGTGGCGGGTGGCGGCGTAGACCAGGCTGATCGCGACGATCGCCGCAAGCGCGCACCACAAGTCGCCCCTCCAGAAGCGGGCCGGCTCGGCGGCGGCAAGTAGAAAGTCGAACATGGGATATTGGGTGCCATGCCCACGCTTGCCGTGGGCATGTTCAGTTCGCGGGACAGCCGTCACATGCCCACGGCAAGCGTGGGCATGGCACCCGCTCTAAACGGGCGGGGCCGGTTCCTCCTCCTCGTCTTCCTCCTCTTCCTTCTTGGCCGGGATGACGACCGGGCCGGCGCAGGCGTCGTAAATGGCCAGCACGTTCAGCAGCCCGGCAATCATGCCGAACACGCCCGCCAACTCGAAGCGGCGGGAGAGCCAGCGGTCGAGTTCGGGCCGGGTGGGCTGGCCGGTGTTGGGACCGTTGCCGGCGGCCGAGCGGGCCGCCTCCGACGGCCACGGCGGCGCCATGAACCCGCCCCAGAGGACCTTCTGACCATGGTTCATCCGGGCGGCCTGCACCAGCGCCGGCAAAGCGGCCAAGCCGACGCCCACCTGGCAGAGATAGTTCCACCGCTTGTCGCCGGCGTGCCAGGAGAAGTAAACCGCCCGGCCGTAACTCTGGTGCTCGTGACCGTTGGAATCCTTGCACGTGACCGGGCCGCCCAGGTACAGGCCGAAGACGAACAGCCCCATGATCGCGACGAAGTAGAGCGCGGCCTTGGCCCGGCGGCCCTGATACCAGTGGCCCAGCCCCGGAATCAACCACGCCAGCAGGCCAGCCATCGCCGGGTCTTTCAGGTCGATCGGCTCTTGCGAGGATGGTTCGGGGGCGTCGGTCACGAGATGCTCCTGATGCGAAGACTATATTATATCGGCTGCCGCGGCCGGCGATAAGGGGTACATCGGAGGCCGTCCAATAGTCCCAGCGTCCGCTCCGTGGCGCCGAGCTGCGAGCGGACCAACGCCTGGGCGCGACGGCCCAGCGCGGCGGCGTAGTCGGGCTGTTCCAGGCAGCAGCGGACGAAGCGGGTGAATTCCTCTCCGTTATGGACCACCACGGCGGCGTCGCGGGCGAGCATGGCGGCCACCACGTCACGGAAGTTCCAGGTATTCGGTCCGAAGGAGACGGCGGCGGCGTAGGCGGCCGGCTCGATCATGTTCTGCCCGCCGCGGCGGCCCAGGCTCCCGCCGACGAAGGTGATTTGGGCTGTTCCCCACCAGGCGCCCAGCTCACCGACCACATCGACCAATAGTATCCGGCTACCG
Organism: uncultured Planctomycetaceae bacterium; assembly: GCA_963754135.1. GTDB lineage: Bacteria > Planctomycetota > Planctomycetia > Pirellulales > Thermoguttaceae > JAJFUI01. The sequence continues at coordinate 2,427,304 of CAVWEY010000003.1, read as the reverse complement.
CTTGCGGTTTCGCCCGGCAGGGCCGTGCGCCGCTGCCACGGGATGCCTGATGAATCTAGCAGCTTCGCCACGGCTTCGAAGCGGTCGGGGTGCCGCGGCACCAACACCAGCCGCAGCCGCGGCCATTGGGGGCTAAGTGCGCGGAAGGTGGCTAGCGCCATTTCCTCTTCCGGCTCTTGCGTGCTGCCGGCCAGCAGGACAACGTTGGCGTCCGTAAAGCCGGCCAGCGCGGCCAGCCGCCGGGTGACGAGGTTGTTGCGGTCGGTCTGCGCCCCGTCGTATTTCATCGAGCCGGTGACGTGGACGCTCTCCGGCCGGGCGCCCAGTGCCCGGAACCGCTCGGCATAGGTTTCGTCCTGAACGGCCAGGAGGTCGATCTGCCGCAACAGAGAGGCCACCAGCGGCCGGATCCGTCGATAGCCGCGGAAGCTCTTCTCGCCCAGCCGGCCGTTGATGACCGCCACCTTCGCCCCGCAACGTTTCGCCGCGCGGATCAGGTTCGGCCACAGTTCCAACTCGGCCAGCACCAGCACGTCCGGCCGCACCCGCCGCATGGCCGCCTTGACGGCCCAAGAGAAGTCCAACGGACAGTAGAACGTCATGTGGCCGGGGTATTTCTTCCTGGCCAGCGTCATGCCGGTCATGGTGGTGGTCGAGATGACGCACTCCCACTCCGACCGCTCCTGCTCGATCCGCTTTAGCAGCGGCGCCAGCAGATTGACCTCGCCGACGCTGACGGCGTGCAGCCAAAGGCAGGTTTTCTTTGAGGCCGCCCGCCGCGGCACGATGCCCAGAAACTTTGCCGCGTATCCCTCGCGGTATTTCCCTTTCCGCACGGCCTGCACCAGCAGCCAGGGCAGACTAACGAGAATCAGCAGCAGATAGACGAGGTTGAGCAGATACGGCACGAAGGGAATCCTTTCCCGGACGTTGATCCCCTACGCGGGATTCAGGGCATCGAGACCTTTTGCCAAGCGTTCTTCGAGCGACGCAACATCTTCCCGGCAGAGTTGCCGAATGCGTTTATAGTCCCCGGCAGCTTCACGGGCGAGCGTCTTGCGTCCCTGGCCCGGCCCGTCCACAACGCCGCGCGATTTGGCAAACGGTTCGAAATATGCTTCCTTGGGGTTTGGATGTTGTCGGAGTTCTTGCCACTGCCAATCGTCCGGCAGGGCATGGCCGGCCAGAATCCACACTTCCACTTCCTGCCAGGCGTTCTCGGCCAGGAAGAGACGACCGGCCGAGAGACAGCCCATCGCGTTCCGCTCGATGTTGTCCAGCGCGATGCGACGCCCCGGGTTGCCGTCCCGGTCAACAACGAGCAAGAAGACGTCCACCATTCCGCGGTAGCGGTCGAGCACGTCCTTGATCCGCTCCCACTTGAGAGCTTGGTCGATGCCGCCGAGCAAGGGGTCTTGGCACACCAGGACTCTGACCCGCGGCCGCCCCACCTCTCGAAGCATCGCCTCGATGAGCGGCTTGAGAATGTATTGGTCCTTGCGGAAATCCTCGGGGATCACCAACACATTCATGCCTCGGCTCCTTCCAGGAAGGCGACCGCGTTTTCCAGCCAGCCCGAGGAGTGGAGGCGAGCCAAGTCTTGCTCCTTCAGGACGCGCTCGGCTTCGGGGATTTGCAGGATGGGGCGGATGCGAGCGTCAGGCTGGCCGGGGAGCCGGTAGACTAAGGCAGCGCTCTTCCTGGCCTTTTCGCTCAAGAAGCCCAGCAACTGGGGCGAATGGGATGTGGCCACGACCTGGATATTCCCTTCCGCAACCTTCTGTTCGATCAGTTGCAGCAGAAGGTGCAGCCTCGTGGGGTGGATGCCGTTCTCAAGTTCCTCAAAGAAGTAGAACTTGGCGGGTTTGGTTCCTAGCATTGCGGCAATCATGGCCAAGAACCGCAAGGTTCCGTCGGAAGCACTGTACGCCGAAGTTCGCTGTCCGCCCGACTCAACGAGCGTAACCAGAATCCTTCCAGTTTGATCCGGCACAAACTCGAAATCAACGACGTCCTGCGGCGTTAGTTCTCGAATCCACTCCAGAATCGCCTGTTTTGATGGTTCCGACTCACAGATGGACTGCAACACCGAGGATAAGTTTTCGCCGCGGTCACCAAGAACGTCCTGGCCGGGCAATGATGGCATTCGCATCGCGTCTGGCGCAAGGTCAAGGAACCGCATCGAACCTAGCATCGCCAGAACACGACTGACTATTGCCCTGGCCTCGAGCGGAGTATCAGGCTCGTCGAGGATTTGGGACAAGATGGGTTGATCTGCGGCGAACTGCAAATGATACGGCTCATCGGACAGTCGCACAGACAGACGCCGAGGGTCCGCTTGCTCGGGAGGGTTCTCCGATGGATGTGAGTCAAATACCAAGTACCCCGTAGTTGAGTACAACGATTCTCGGACCACCTTGGGCTTCCGACCGTTTTCGCCCAGCTCTGCATCAATTCGGTACCGTGCGTCGTCAAGGTCAAGTCGCCAGAGTCGCTCGTCAGTGAAAATGGACAAGGCAAGGCACAATTCCAGCGAGAATTGCGACCGACCGGAGTAGGTTGCCTCGCGCGTCCCGCCGCGGATTCCTTTCCATTGGAGCACGCCACCCTCGATCCACTTCTCGCCAATAATCTCCGCCAGCGTGTATCCGCGAGACACGCCGTGCAGAAACCGGAAGGCATCGCGGAGATTGCTCTTGCCCGAGGCGTTTGTGCCCACCAGTAGGGTGAGGTTCCCCAACGGCAGCATTGCGTCGAGGAAGTTTTTGAACCCGTGCAGCCGGAGTTCTTTAATCATGGCTTAGGTCTCTTCGCATGATTCTTCCGATGGTGAAGGCTTCAGGGCTCTGACGAGCCCCTCACCCCACGACCCCCTTCTTCATGCAGCACTGCTTGAACTTCTTCCCGCTGCCGCAGGGGCAGGGGTCGTTCCGGCCCACGCGCTGCTGGCGGTTGCGGATGGGCTTCGGCTTGTGGTCCACTTCAGTCCCCTCGATGGCCGCCTGCTGCTGCGAGGCGATCTCGCCCGCCGATTGGGCGTCCTGGTGAACGGTCTCGGTCACCGTCCAGGTCGAGCCCACGAAGCCTTCGTCGAGCTGCTCCATGCGGAACACGAGGTCCGTGACCCGCTCGCCGACGGAGGTCCACATCTCCTCGAAAATCTTCATTCCCTCGCGTTTGTACTCGACCTTGGGGTCGATCTGGGCGTAGCCGCGGAGCCCGACGCTGCTGCGGAGGTGGTCCATCGCCAGGAGGTGGTCTTTCCAGGCGGTGTCGAGGAGTTGGAGCACCAAGGCCCGCTCCATCCGCCGCATTTCCGGCCGGTAGCGTTCCTCGACGGCCGCGCCGAGGTGCCGTTCGAGACGTTCGGCCGTGCAGCGGAGCATTTCGTCGGGCGAGAGCTCGTAGCTGTACTTCTCGGCCAGCCAGGCGGAGAGTTCCTTGAGGCGGCCGTCCTCGTAGGCCGCCCGCAAGGCCCGGTCGGCGGGCAAATCGGGATCGAGCACGCGGCCGAGCCAGGCATGGGCCTCGGCACCGGCCGCCTCTTGCCCCTCGCTGAACCGCCGGCTTTGCTCGACCAGGATCGCCCGGATTTCGTCCCGCTGCTTGTTCTTGAGGTCCTCGATGCTCAGCTCGACGTGGAACCGCTCGGCGGCCCAGCCGGCCAACTCCTCCCGCTCGTAGCGCTTGTGTCCGGTCGTGTCGCGGGTGGTGAAGTGGTACAGCCCGGCCATCACCGGAAACTCCGCCTCCTTCTGCTCGTAGACGGCGCGGGCCTTCTCTTGAACCAACTGCTTGAAGGCAGCCGGTTCGAGGCTCCGCACCTCCTCGGGCGTCAATTCCACGGCGAACTTGTGCCGCACCCAGTTGCAGGCGGTCTGCACGCCGAACTCCGGCTGGAGGAAGCGGGCGCCCTCGCCGAGGTCGATCTTCTGCACGGCCGTGCGGGCCCGCTCGATGAGGAAATCGCCCACCTGGTCGCGGCCAAGCTGCCGCAGGTCGCGGTCGCGGAGGCTCAAGTGCCAGCGGGTGTTCACGAGCTTGGCCAACGCCTCCCAGTTCCATTCCGAAGGCTCCTCTTCTTCGGGCAGGTTCTCTTCGAGGGCTTCCAGCACCTGGCCCTCGGCCATCCGCTCGGCCTGGTCGCGGGCCTGGACCTCGGCCCCGTGGAAATCCAGGCCGCGGAAGTCCTTCGGCTCGAACTCGACGCTCATCAGCTTGGCCGCCCAGCCGGCGAAGGTCTCCGCCCCGTAGTCCTTGTCGAGGAACTGGTCGAGGTAATGCTCGACCTGCTGGTCGATCATCTCGAGGATCAACTGTTTGCAGTTGACTCCGTTGAGGATATTCTGGCGGTAGCCGTAGACCCGCTTCCGTTGTTCGTCCATGACCTCGTCATATTCGAGGAGGCTTTTGCGGACCTCGAAGTTGCGTTCCTCGACTTTTTTCTGGCGCCCTCGATGCGGCGGGAGACCATGTGGCTTTCGATGGCCTCGCCCTCCTTCATGCCCAGGCGGGTGAGGACGTTCTTGACCCACTCGCCGGCGAAGATCCGCATCAGGTCGTCTTCCAGCGAGAGGTAGAAGCGGCTGCTGCCGGGATCGCCCTGGCGTCCGCAGCGGCCGCGGAGTTGGAGGTCGATGCGGCGGGCTTCGTGGCGTTCGGTGCCGAGGATGTGCAGTCCGCCCATGCCGGCCACGATCCGCCCCTCGGCCTTCATCTGCTCGCGGGCTTCGATTTCGCGGACCAGGGCGTCCCATTCCTCCTGCGGCACTTCCAGCCGGGTGGGGTATTTCTCCTGGAGCTTGGCCCAGGCCATCGCCTCGGGATTGCCGCCGAGGATGATGTCGGTGCCGCGGCCGGCCATGTTCGTGGCGATGGTCACAGTGCCCAGGCGGCCGGCCTGGGCGACGATCTTGGCCTCGCGCTGGTGGTGCTTGGCGTTGAGCACGTTGTGGGGGATGCCGCGCTTCTCCAGCAAGCCGGAGATCAACTCGCTCCGCTCGATGGAGACGGTGCCCACCAGGACCGGCCGGCCGCGGTGCTCGATCTCCTTGACGGCCTTCTTGGCGATGGTTTCGCGGTCCTTGCCGGCGCGAGGCTGGAACTCGATGGCCTGATCCGTTTCGTGGATGATCTTGCCCAGGTACTCCTCCCCCTTTTCGTTCACCAGCACGTCCCATTTGTTCATCCGCTCGATCTCGTCGGCGATGGCGGTGAACTTCTCCCGCTCGCTGCGGTAGATGACGTCGGGATTGTTCTGCCGCCGCAGCGGCTTGTTGGTGGGGACGGCGATCACGTCGAGCTTGTAGATCTTCCAGAACTCGCCGGCCTCGGTCATGGCGGTGCCGGTCATGCCGCAAATCTTGCCGTAGAGCTTGAAGAAGTTCTGCAGCGTGATGGTGGCCAGGGTCTGGTTTTCCTCCTTGATGCGGACCCCCGCCGGCCTCCTTGGCCTCGACCGCCTGGTGCAGGCCGTCGCTCCAGTTGCGGCCGGGCATCAAGCGGCCGGTGAACTCGTCGACGATCACCACTTCGTCGCCGTTGACCACGTAGTTCACGTCGCGCTTGTAGAGGTGGTGGGCCTTCAGGGAGTTGTCGATCAGGTGCGGCCACTCCATGTGCCCGGCCGTGTAAAAACTCTCGACGCCGGCCAATTGCTCCGCCGCCCGGACCCCCTCGTCGGTCAGATGGGCGGTGTGCTCCTTCTCGTTGACCTCGAAATGGGTTCCTTTCTTCAATTGCCGGGCGATGCGGTCGGCCTTGGCGTAGCGGGTGACGTCGTCGTGGGCGGGGCCGGAGATAATCAGCGGCGTCCGGGCTTCGTCGATCAGGATGTTGTCCACCTCGTCGATGATGGCGTAGTGCAGCGGCCCCTGCGACTGCTGAAACCCCTTTTCGGCGCGCTTGTCGTCCTTGGCCGCCCAACGCATGTTGTCGCGCAGGTAGTCGAAGCCGAACTCGTTGTTCGTGCCGTAGGTGATGTCGCAGTCGTAGGCCTTCTGCCGCTCGGCCGTCTCCATGTTGCTCTGGATCGCGCCCACCGTGAGCCCCAGCGACATGTAGATCGGGCCCATCCATTCCATGTCGCGGCGGGCGAGGTAATCGTTGACGGTGACGACGTGGACGCCCTTCCCCTCCAGGGCGTTGAGGTAGGCCGCCAGGGTAGCCACCAGCGTCTTTCCTTCGCCGGTGACCATTTCGGCGATGTTGCCGCGGTGGAGCACCATGCCGCCCATCAACTGCACGTCGTAGTGCCGCAGGCCGATCACCCGCCGGCCCGCCTCACGGCAGACGGCGAAGGCCTCGACCAGCAGATCATCGAGTGTCTCGCCGGCGGCCAGCCGCTTGCGGAACTTGACCGTCTGCTCCCGCAACTCGGCGTCGGTCATCACCTGGTATCTCGGCTCCAGGGCGTTGATGGCGTCGACGGTCGGCAGGAGCTTCTTCAGGTATCGGGCGTTGGAGGAGCCGAACAGGCCGGTGATGCCCCGTTCGATCCCGCGGCCGATCCCGCCGAAGACGAAACTGAGAACTTCCCAAATCTGCGATAAGACTTCTTCCATTATGGCAATGTATCCACATTGCCAGGGCGGGTCAAGAACGGTTGCCGCACCACCGGTAAGAGGGGGATTTCGTATATCCGCCACTGCGGGCGGCTGGAAATCGATCGCACGGTTTGCTACCATGCGATGTTGTGTCCTCGCCTTTGTCTTGACGCTTCTTTCCCGCCCGCCGCAACCCCGCTCTAAGGGATTCGATCATGTCGAGACGACTTACTCCATGTTCTTGCGTTCCGGCCCCAAGCGGCATCGTGGCGGCCGCCCTGCTGACCATCGCCGCTGTGGCAATATGTCCTATTCCCGAGTGCCTTGCGGCCGGCGAGGACGGGATGGGCTACACCGACACGCCCTTCCTGCCGAACTCGCCCTGGCGGGTCCACGACCGTGCCCGGCCGCAGCCCCCCGTGGTTGCGCCGGGCGAGACGGCCGCCAGCCCCCCGGCCGACGCCGTCATCCTCTTCGACGGCCACGACCTGGACCAGTGGGAAAGCGACAACACCCGCGGCACTCGGCGGCCCGGCGACTTGAAGGCCGGCATCGAGGACGGCTGTTTCAATATCCTCAAGACTGGCCAGATCCGCACCAAGCGGCACTTCGGCGATTGCCAACTCCACGTCGAGTGGTGTACGCCCGCCAAACGCGACGGCCAGTTCCTCGACTGGGGCAACAGCGGCGTCTTCTTCCTCGGCACGCACGAACTGCAAATCATCGAGTCGCACGACGCCGGGATTTACGCCGACGGGCTGGCCGGGGCGATCTACGGCCAAACGCCCCCGTTGGTGAACGCCGCCCGCAAGCCGGGCCAGTGGCAATCCTTCGACGTGGTGTTCACGGCCCCGCGTTTCGACGGCCGGAAGCTCCTCAAACCCGCCTACTTCACCGTGTTCTGGAACGGCGTGCTGGTGCAGGACCACACGGCCTCGTTGGGGCCGACGCGGCACAAGGAACTGGCCGCCTACGGCTCGCCCGAAACCACCGGCCCGATCATGCTCCAATACCACAATTCCGCGGTGCGGTTCCGCAACATCTGGATCCGGCCGCTGAAAACCCGCCCATAAGAATAAGGAAGAGACGATGATGTCGAAACGACAGCCGGTTTCCCGCCGGGCGTTCCTCAAGGGCGCCGCGGCAGCCGCCGGGGCCGCGGCCGCGCCCTATGTCTTGCCCTCGTCGGCCCTGGGCCTCGACGGCGCCGCCGCCCCAAGCAACCGCCTGACTTACGGCTACATCGGCTGCGGGAGCCACGGGGCGGGCTGGAACTTCGCCCAGGTCTTCCGCTATCCCGACGCCCAGATCATCGTCGTCTGCGACGTCGACCAGCAGCGGCTGGAGCGGGCCAAGGCCAGGGTCGATCACAATTACAGTGCGCAGTCCGGCAAGGATTACAAGGGCTGCACGGCCTACGGCGATTTCCGCGACTTGATCAACCGCAAGGACATCGACCTGGTGGGCATCGCCACGCCGGACCACTGGCACATTATCCCCGCCATCATGGCCGCCAGGGCCGGCAAGGACGTGATCGGCGAGAAGCCGCTGTCGTTGACCGTGGCCGAGGGCCGCATCCTCTCCGACGTGATGAAGCAGACCAACCGCATCTTTCAGACCGCTTCCGAGAACCGCTCGATCGACGTGTACATCCGGCTGATCGAGCTGGTCCGCGGCGGCGTGGTCGGCAAGCTCAAGCACATCGAGGTGCGGCTACCGACCGGGAACGGCGTGGCGCGGGTCGGCGGCGAGGCCCGCGACCTGGCCAAGTTCCAGTCGCCGCAGGAGCCGCCGAAGACGCTGAACTACGAGATGTGGCTGGGGCAGGCCCCCTGGATGCCCTACATCCCCGCCCGGCTGCACGGCAACTTCCGCTGGAACCTGGCCTTCTCCGGGGGCGTATTGACCGATTGGGGCGCCCACATGATCGACCTGGCCCAGTGGGGCCACAACACGGAGCACACCGGCCCGGTCGAGGTCGAGGGGAAGGGGGATTTCCCGCCGCGGGACGCCGTCTACAACACGGCCCCCACTTTCGCCCTCCACTGCCGGTACGCCGACGGCGTGACCATGACCGTCTCCGCCGGCGAGGGCGATCTCGCCCCGAACAAAAAATACGACGGGCCGGTGGTCGGCCGGACCCCGCAGCCGGGCATCCGCTTCGAGGGGGACCTGGGCTGGATCGAATCGCACCATTGGCGCGGCTCGCTGAAGGCCAGCCGCCGTGGGATGCTCGACACGGTAATCGACCCGGAAAAGGTCAAAATCTATCGCCCCAGCGAGATCGTCGGCCGCGCGGACGGCGACAAGGGGGGCGAGCACCGCAACTTCCTCGATTGCGTCAAGTCCCGCCAACCCTGCTACGCCCCGGCCGAAACCGGCCACCGCTCGATCACCATCGCGCACATCGGCAACATCGCCATGCAACTGGGCCGCAAGCTCCGCTGGAACCCCCAGGCCGAACGCTTCACCGACGACGCCGAGGCCGACGGGATGCTCAGCCGCAACCAGCGCCAGCCGTGGACTATCGCCAATATCGATAGCTGGATCAAGAGGAATTCCTGACCAGACTGGCCGCGACCATCAGGTCGCCGTGTCGGCCGCCGGCGCAGGTCAGTCGCAGCCGTAAAGTGCGGACGAAGGGAGGGTGCCGTGAAACGTAATTTCGCGCTTGCGCTGGCGTTCAGCGCTTCCCTAACCGCCACCGGTTTCGCCTGGGCTGCGGAGCCAGCCATCGATGCGTATGCGAGGGCCGCCGAGATTGAGAAACTCGGGGGCAAAGCGAGCATTCGCACGAATCGCTGGCGCCGCCCGGGCACGCCGCCCACCATCTCTAGCGTGAGCTTTGGGCGCACCGACGTCAATGACGCGGCCTTGGGGCGCCTGCAAGGGCTGAAGTCTTTGGAGGAGCTGTACTTTGGGGGAACCCAGATGACCGATGCGGGACTGGCAAACCTCAAGGGCCTTACGAATTTGTATGCGCTGGAGATCTGGCGGGCGACCAAGGTAACCGATGTGGGGCTGGCGAACCTTGAAGGGCTCAAGCGGCTGAATCGCCTGACGGTCAGAGACCTTCCCCTGACCGATGCGGGGCTATCGCATCTGAAGGGACTCACGGAGTTGCGCAACTTGTACCTTTGGGACACGCGAATCACCGACGCCGGTTTTACCCATCTCCGGAAACTCACGAACTTGCGGGAACTGTATATCGCGGGTGCGAGCGTCACCGAGGCCGGGCTGGCGAACTTGGCCCCGCTGACGCAGTTGGAGCGCCTGTGGCTTAGCGACGTGACGGTGACCGATGCTGGGCTCGCGCACCTTGAGGGGCTAACGCGATTGCGCACATTGAGTATTTCGGACTCAAAAGCTGCCTGGGCCCGCCGAAAGCGTCCCGATGGGGGCGAGGTGCAGCATTGGGATGCCAGGGTGACCGATCGCGGCGTTGAGCATCTGCGCGGGTTGACTGCGTTGGAGGGCCTTTATCTTGCGGGCACTGGCGTTACCGACAACGGACTCATATACATCGAAGGCATGGCGAGACTGACCTGGCTCGGCCTTCGCGCTACGAGGGTCACCGACACTGGCCTATCGCACCTGGAACGGCTGACGTCGCTGCGGGAACTGGATCTTGGCGAAACCCGAACGACGGACGCTAGCTTGCGTCACCTCAAAGGCCTTACAGACCTGCGCGAGTTGATGCTCGACCGAACAAAGGTCACGGATTCCGGGCTTGCGTCGCTCAAGGGAATGAAGGAGCTATCGCACTTGGACCTCAGCGGTACTCAGGTCACGGATGCGGGGCTCGCATCGCTCGGGGGAATGACGGAGTTGTGGTGTCTGGCCCTCAAGGGCACCCAGGTTACCGACGCTGGGCTGGCGCACCTTAAGGGGCTGACGAAGTTGAAGCTGCTGGACCTTTGGGATACGAAGGTGACCAGCGCACGCGCGAAGGCGCTTGAACAGTCGCTGCCAGGGTTGTATATCTCCCGCCCGCTGGACGGGAAAAAGTAGTTCGCTCAGGAGAAAGACTCATGACCTCACGCCGCTGCCTCCGGCTAGTTTCGTTTCTGATTGCCGTCTCGTGTGCGGCTATCGCCCGCGCCGACTCGCCCGCGCCGCCCGCCTGGCCCTTCTACGCCTTCGACAACGGCGCCGGCCGCGGCCGGCTCTCCTTCGACCAGCAGGCCCAACTCTTGAAAGACCTGGGCTACGACGGCATCGCTTTCGGCGGCGTCAACCACATTCCCGAAATGCTCAAGGCCCTGGACGCGCGGGGCCTGAAAATGTTGAGCATCTACGTGGAGGCGAGCGTCGATCCCCGCAAGCCGCCTTACGATCCGGGGCTGAAGCAGGCCATCGGGCAACTCAAGGGCCGCGGCACGCAGATCTGGCTGACCATTACGGGCGGAAAACCCTCGTCCGATGCCTCCGACGAGCGGGCGGTGACCGTCCTCCGCGAAATCGCCGACCTGGCCGCAAAGTCCGGCCTGCCCGTGGCCATCTATCCCCACGTCGGTTGCTACGCCCAGCGGGTCGATGACGCCCTGCGCCTGGTGAAGAAGGCCGACCGCAAGAACCTGGGCGTCTGTTTCAACCTCTGCCACTTTCTTATCCTCGAGGACGAGAAGAACCTGGAGCAGCGGTTGACCGAGGCCGCGCCGCACCTGCTCTCGGTGAACATCAACGGGGCCGACGGCGGCGAGACGACCAAGATGGGCTGGAAACGCCTCATCCAGACCCTCGACCGCGGCAGTTTCGACGTCGGAGTGGTGCTGCGGACGCTCAAGCGCCTGCACTACACCGGCCCAATTGGACTCCAGTGCTTCGCCATTCCCGGCGAGCCGCGCGACAACCTCACCCGCTCGATGGCCGCTTGGCGGAAGCTGAACGGGCAATAGACGCGGGAGCCGTGCATGCCCCCGAACTTCTACCTCTACGAAATTCTGTGGTGGACTCTTGCCACCCTGGCAATGAGCCTCGTCGGGCTGTGGTCGATCTGGGGCGGGCTGGGGCGGCCGAACTGGTTTCTGCGGGTCGCCGTGGTGCTGGGCTGGATCTCGCTGGTATTGCTGATTCCGGCCTTCGAACTGCTAATCATGTTTCTAATCCAGGCTGGCGTTGTGGTCGTTGTGCTTTCGGTGTGGCGGACGTGGCAATTGTCGCGGCGGTTGCGATCCGTCACTGCTGAGTCGGGCAGCCAAGGCGTGCCACGGTCGCCGTGGCAGGTACTCGATCCGCGATCTCATGCTGCTGGCGGTCATCGTGGCCTGGCTCTCGGCGATGCTGACCCGCGTGCCCGCGGAGGTCTGGGCGGAATGGCGCACCCTGCTGGTCCCAGGCGCAATTGCAGCGTTCTTCACGCTGGCCGGAGCCTGGATCGCATTGAGCAATCGCCGGTGGTGGATGCGGCTACTGCTGTTCTGCCTCGCGTTTCCATCCGTTTTGATCGTCGCGTGGCTTGTGCTGGCGCGGTCGGCCGGGTTCGTTCGCCCAAGATCGCGTCAGATCTCTTGGCGGACGTGGGCTTCGCGAGCTGCTTTGGCAGTGATTAGCCTGTTCATCGCGCTGCCGCCAGCGGCGGTCTGTTGGCGCCTGGCCACCCCGTTGCCCATTCCGCAAACAACTCTGCCCGATCCCAACGGTCACGACGATCTTTTACGTGCGGCCGCGGTCCTGGGTTCACCGCTGCCGACCGGCATGTCCGCCGACGCGGCAGGACGCGAGGTTGCCGCCCGCAGCGAGCGAGTACTGCGCGCTGGTAAGGGCCGGCCTGGCGAAAAGGTGCCCAAGGCCGCTGACATGGAAGCTCGACGACGTTCATGAAGGAGGATAATCCCGGCTTTCGGAACGTCGCACGCGCGTTGTGTGATCTGGCGCCGGCGCCGCCTTGAAAGGCCGAAACGACGAGGCAGTAGACGCGTATCTGGACACCATCCGGTTAGGGAGAGCGCTCCAACACGGCGGCCTCCTGACGGACTGGATCGTAGGGGCCACCTTCGAGGGGATGGGCTGCGCGGGGATCAGGAGACTGGGGGAATCGCTCTCGGCCAGGCAGTGTGCTGCCGCAGCCTCGGCTCTCCGGGAGTTGCAGGATCAGCCGGATAGCTACCAGGAGTGCCTGGAACGCGACGCCATTTGGTGCGGTCATGCCTTCGGCTGGACGGGCCGTCTGGCGAAACCATTGATGGCGATGACCGGGACCGACCCGGCCGTCGCGTGGCTCAACGTGCGGTGGCGAGACCGCGACTTGACGAAGATGCGCCTCCTAATCTGCGACCTGGCTATCCGGGCGTATTCGCTCCAGCGCGGCCGAAAACCGGCGAAACTGGACGATCTTGTGCCGGACTATCTGCCGGAGGTGCCCAAAGACCCGTTCAGCGGCAAGGAACTCGTGTACCGCGTCACGCCGACCGGGTACCTCCTCTACAGCGTCGGCGTCGACGGGAAGGACGACGGCGGCAAGAGCTGCGGCCCCACCGGGCTGGAAGAGCCGGGCGACATCCTGTTGGACGATCCGCCCAGCCCGCCCGGCCCGGTGAAGATGCCAGGATCGTAGCTGGTTGTGGTGCAGGCGTCGCGATTGCAATCGCGGTTCCAGGCGGGAGGCCGGCAACTCCCAATGTAGGCGGGACGCCCGCACCACAATCACAGGAAAGCTCCACTTGAGTGTGGCGATCCTGGGGGACTTTCCGCCGAATCTGGTTTTCTTGATCGGCATTCCCAAGCCGATCCGGTGGACTGCCGGCCGACAGTGCCCCGCGGTTTCTAGGCGGGGGGGTACTTGCCACGCGGGCGGACGCCGATTATGGTGGTTGGGAACGTCTCTCTTGTCCCCCAACCTTTCCACGGAGGTGGTGCCATGTGCTGGCCAACGATGCGTTCCGGTTTGGCGTTGTGGGTCCTGCTCGTGCTCTCCGGGCTGTTCGTCGGTTGCCAGAGCAAGCCGGACGATGCGGCCCTGTCCGAGATCAAGGGAACCGCCAAGCAGCTTGCCGCAGAGATCAAACAGTTGAATGAGACCGTGAAAGCGACGGCTCAACAGAAGGAGTTGGCGGAGGTTACGGCCGCGGTGGCCCAACTCAAGGCCGAATTGGCCACATCCACGGCGGAGTCGGCCAAGGCGGCCGCCGAACTGGCGGAGGTGAAGGCCGAATTGGCCAAGATGAAGGCGCAGTGGAACGAATCGCGGGAAAAGTGGGAAGCCGTCGGGGAGGAACTGGCCCGGCTCCGCAAGACGGTGGCACTGCTGTTCGCGGCGCAAGTCAACCCGCCGAGCGGCGAAAGCGGCGGCAGCCGCCCCAGACTTTCCGGGCCGCGCCGCCTCCTTCCGCCGCAAATTGACGCCGCGGCGGCCGGCGCGAAGGCCCTCGAATTGTTTGACACCAACAAGGACGGCAAACTGAGCGGAGCGGAATTGGACAAGTGTCCGGGCCTGAAGGCCGCCGTCGACAGAATCGACCCCAGCGGCAAAGGCGAGATCACGGCCGACATGATCGCCGCGAGGATCAAGGCTTGGCAGGCGTCGAAACTTGGCCGGATGTCGTTGAGTTGCCGCGTGACGAAAAACGGCCAGCCGCTGGCGGGGGCGGAAGTGCAGTTCGTGCCCGAAAAGTTCCTCGGCGAGAACCTCCAGACTGCCACCGGCAAGACCGACCAGAACGGCATGGCGATGCTCAGCATTCCGGTCAGCGGGCCGTCCGATCCGCCCGGCGTCGCTCCCGGGCTTTACCGCGTCGAGATCACCAAGTCCGGCGAAAAGATCCCCGCCAAGTACAACACCGAGACGATTTTCGGCCAAGAGGTCGCCCTGGACGCGAAGGGAATTCAGGAAGGGATCAACTTCGACTTGGACTATTGAGAGCCGGGCCGCCGCAATTCACGGCCGGATGACCGTGGTGCCGCTCAGCCGCCGAATCAAACGACGCATCTCCAGCACGCTGATGGTCGAGAGCACCTGGGAGACCGGCAGGCCCGTGTCGGCCACGATCTGGTCGATCGGCGTCGCCTCGCCGTGAATCGCCGCAAGGACCTGCTGCTCCAATTCGTTCAAGAGCAGTTCGGCCGGATGATGGATCACCTGGCCGTCCTCCCGCGGCGCAGCCTCGACCAGCGGACCAAGCTCCTCCAACACGTCGTCCGCCGATTCGACCAGTTTGGCCCCGTCGCGGATCAATTGGTGACAGCCGCGGGAGGCCCGGCTGTCCACGTTGCCGGGCACTGCGAACACCTCGCGGCCCTGCTCCATCGCGTGCCGGGCGGTAATCAGCGCCCCGCTCCGCTCGGGCGCCTCGACCACGACCACCCCCAGCGAGAGGCCGCTGATCAACCGGTTCCGTTGCGGGAACATGCCGGCCAGCGGCTCCCCGCCGGGCGGCGACTCGCTCACCAGCGCCCCGTGGGCGGCCACCTCCTCGGCCAGCTTGTCGTGCTCGGGCGGGTAGATGTTCAGCACGCCGCTGGCCAGCACGGCGAGGGTCCGTCCGCCGGCCGCCAGGGCGCCGCGGTGGGCGGCGGCGTCGATGCCGCGGGCCAGGCCGCTGATGACCGTTAGGCCCGCCCGGGCCAGCCCGCCGGCCAGCCGCTCGGCCTGCCGCAGACCGTACTGGGTGCCGTGCCGCGTGCCGACAATGGCGATCGCCAGGGCGTCGTCCGGCTTCATTTCGCCGCGGACGAAGAGCACGCCGGGCGGATCGTGAATCTCCCGCAGCGCCCGCGGATAGGCGGCGTCGGTCTCGGTAAGGATGTCGATGCCGTGCTGCCGGCACAGGGCGATTTCGGCCTCCACGTCGATCTGGTGATCCGCGCCGACAATGGTGTGGGTGAGTTTTTCGCCCACGCCCTGCACGCCCCGCAAGTCGCTCGGCGCCGCCGCCAACACGGCCCGGGCCGTGCCGAACCGCTCCAGCAGCCGTTTGCGGATGGTCGGCCCCACGCCGGGAATCAGGCAGAGGCGGAGAGTGTCGACTAATTCCTCGGTCGCGCCGGCAACGCGTGTGGGATCAACGGCGGTCATGGAACCCTCAAATTTGTCTGTGACGTGGCGGAGCCGAGCGGTTGATCTCGTCCATGAGTTCGTCGGCGGTGACCGCGCGGCACCGCCCTTCGGCGAATTCTCGCCTGGTCGCCTGAACGTTTGCCAGCACTCGCTTCCGGCCTTGTTCCGTACTTTCCACGACGGCGCGGATATCATCCAGCGGAACGTCGCCGACGAGTTCTGTGTGACCCAAGCCGATCGGCAGGACGAAGCGAAGCTGGCCATGTTCGACCTTCTTGTCGCGGGTCATGGCGTCCAGGATTTTCTTGGGAGCCAGCTTCGGCACGTCCACCGGCAGATCGAAGGTTTCCAATAGCGTCCGCAGCCGGGCGGTGAATTGCCGATCGACGCGGCCGGTGCGCTCGGCCAGCCGGGCGGCGCAGACCATGCCGATGGCCACCGCCTCGCCGTGCAGCAGCGTGCCGTAGCCGGAAGTCCCCTCTCCCTTTAGGAGAGGGTTAGGGTGAGGGCCTTTCCTTGCCCGCGGCAACCCCACCCCCTGCCCCTCTCCGGGCACCGACCGAAGGTTGGTCGGGCGAGGGGAGTTGCGCCAGGACAGGGTCTCAAAGGCGTGGGCGAAGGTGTGGCCGAAGTTCAGCACGGCCCGCTGCCCGCTCTCGTCGCGCTCGTCCTGCTCGACAACGTCGGCCTTCAGGCGGCAGCAGCGGGCAATCACATGCTGGAGGGCGGCTGCCTTGCGTTCGAGCAAGACGGCGGTGTTCTGTTCGAGGTACTCGAAGAGGGCCGCATCGAGCGCCGCGCCATACTTGACAACTTCCGCAAGACCCGAGCGATATTCCCGTTCCGGCAACGTGCTGAGTGTGGCGGTATCGACCAGCACGCCCAGCGGCTGATGGAAGGCACCGATGATGTTCTTTGCCTCGGGCAGGTTGATGCCCACTTTGCCGCCCACCGCGCTATCGACCTGGGCCAAGAGCGTGGTGGGCACTTGGAGAAAGCGGAGCCCGCGGGCGTAGGTGGCGGCGACGAAACCGGCCAGGTCGCCCACCACCCCGCCACCGACGGCCGCCACCACGGTCTGCCGGTCGGCGCCCAGTTCGAGCAATCCCTGCCACAGCCCGGCGGCCACGTCCAACGACTTGCTCTCCTCACCGGGCGTGACGACGATCACGTCGGTTTCGATGTCCTGCTCGCCGAGGCTTTCGGCGGCCTGCATGGCGTGGGACCGGTGGACGTGGTCATCCGTGATGAGCACGACGTGCGTCGCCTTGGCCCGGCCAGTGAGGAACCGCCCCGCCTTGGCCAGATTGCCCGCGCCGATCTCGATGTCGTAACTCCGCTCGGCGAGATTGACGCGGACGGTTTCCATTGACGCCCTCATGTGACGTTCGCCAGCCGCTCCAAGTCGGCCGCCGTGACAGTGATCTTGCGGATGAAGCCGGCATGAAGACGGATGTAGTCCAGTTCGCTGGCCTGCGCGGGGTCGGCGTGCAATCGCCCCTCGATCCGCTCGCGCTCGGACGCACTTTGCGGCACGTCGGGCAGGCCATCGGGCCAGACGGTCTTGGTCTCGATCATCAGGGCTTCACGATAGGGGTCAAATGTGTTCGGCATAGTGAGACCATTCTACGCCCGATCAAACGGAAACGCCATGACCTCGGCGATGCTCTTGGCCCCGGCGGCCAGCATCACCAGCCGGTCGAAGCCCAGGGCCACGCCCACCGCCGCCGGCAGGCCGGACTCCATCGCCCCCAGCAGCCGGCTCTCCTCGGGCAGGGCCGGCTTTCCGTCGGCCACCCGCTGGGCGTTGATGCGTGTGTTCCGCACCCGCAACTCGGCCGGATCGAGCAGCTCATGGTAGCCGTTGGCCAGTTCCACCCCGGCGACGAACAGCTCGAAGCGTTCGGCGACCGGCGGATCGCCCGGCCGGATGCGGGCCAACGCCGCCTGGCTCGCCGGATAGTCGTAAAGCAGGGCTGGCCGGTCCACGCCCAAGTTGGGCTGCACCCGCTCGACCATCAGCAGATCGAGCCAGCCGTCGCGGTCGGCCGGGTCGAGGCTCGCCGGCGGCTCGATGCCGCACTTCCAAACCGCCGCCATGAGCGCCGGGCCGTCGGCCGCGTGCGGGTCTAGCCCGACGTACCGCTCAAACGCCTCGCGGTAGCTGATCCGCTCCGCTGCGTATGTAGCAGGCACACGCCGTGTGCCGTCCGCCGTTTGGTCGCTTTCACGACTGTCGGCACACGGCGTGTGCCGACTACATTGGAGCATCGCCTCGCAAAGGTCGCCGGTCAACTGCATCCCCTCGTCCATGCCCTCGCCCGGCTGATACCACTCGACCAGCGTGAACTCGGGGTTGTGCAGCGGGCCGAGTTCGTCCTGGCGGAAGACACGGGCGACCTGGTAGATCGGCCCGCTGCCGGCGGCCAGCAGCCGCTTCATGTGGAACTCAGGCGAGGTTTGCAGCCACAGGCGAGGAAAGGGGGAAGGCGGAAGGGGGAAGGGGGAGTCCGCCTTCCCCCTTCCGCCTTCCCCTTTCCCCTTTCTCCCGCCCCCTACTTCAATGCAGAATGGATCCAAGTGGCGATCGACTACCGTATCGGCCGAGAGGATCGGCGTTTCGACTTCAAGGAACCCGCGGCTATCGAAGAACGCCCGCAGCCGGTGGAGCAACTCCGCCCGCAGCCGCAGGTTCTCCCAGTTTGCCGTGGGGCGGAAGTCGTCGGGCATGGTACGGCTGGTCAGGTCAATCACTTCCATTTTGGGGGCCGTTGCAGGACAATTCCGCTTGGCAGGTGAATCTGGTCCGGCAGTTGACTCGCCGCGACCTTATCCCGACCGACGTGGTAAGACGCACAGGCCGCGTTCGCCAACGTCTTTGAGAAGCGTCCGGGAGGAAAGACGGCCGTGATCCACTTCTTGGGGAAGAGCTTTCGGACCATCATGACCGGAGGAACAAGATCGCTGTCGGCCGAAATCAGCAACGCCGTATCGAATCGGTCGAGGAATGCGTCAGTGAGCAAATGCGTGGCAATGTTTACATCGGTCATCTTCTCGGAATGAATCGTTCGCCTTGCATTGCAGTTATGGCACGTGTAGGGATTCTGCAGGTAGTGGCCATAGTAGATGGTCACACCGGGCAATGCTTGCAGTGCCTCCAGGTAGATGGTTTGGCGTTTGGACTTGCCAGGATCGAACTGCGACGAAACGCGGCTGGTGAAGTACTTCGTGGCAATAAGGTCCTGATTCGGCTTGAGGAGCCGATGAATCAGGCCGGGGATGTCCAGCCAGTAATACTGCCGCCAATTCTTGCTCTTCAGGCCGAAATAGAGGTTGAATCCGTCCATGTAGGCAATGACGTTGTCCATCGGCGACCCCTCACTGGGAGTGCTTCTTGGGTTCCCCGGATCACCCAATATGATGAATTTTGGGGAAAAGTCCGTGTGCGGCCCAACAAACTGTTGACAAATTCGCGGCGATGTGCGATATAATTCATTAGCCCCCCCAGGGATAGCATCCCTGGGCCGACGTCCCCGCAAGGGGACGTCTCAGTTTCTTGGCCGTGCTTTGGGGGCAGTGGCGCGGTTTCTCATCGCCGCCTGCTGGAGCCTGGGATGTGTGCCTCCGTTGCCATTGTCAACTCAGGGTGTGCGAGGCCATAGAAACAAGTACACGGCGACGCCGACAGCCAAAGCGATCAGTGTCCATCGCGCAACCGGCGACCAGCTTGACATCGGGTGCGCTTGGACGGGCCGAGCTTGCCACCCCCAATAGATCCCCGAACCACAAATGATCGAGGACGCAAGGAACAGCCCCATACAACATTGATATGCGTGCTGAAAGTGAAAGAAGTACAGCCACGTCGAGGCTCCCCACACGTGACCGAATGTCACCACGATACTTACAATCAGCGCGAGGACGTCGGGCAGCAGTAGAATTATGGTGACAAACAATATCTCCCAGAGGAGTATCCCCATTGCAAAGGCCGTGGGGTGGAGTTGGAGCAAGTGGCTAGGTGTTGGGGAGCCTTCCCTCACATAACGGTACTGGCCCGCCCAATAGACCGCCGATTGGCCAAATAGCGTTATTCCGGCATCGAATGTACAAAACACCAGTGGCGGAAGGCATAGGCCAAGCAAGCGACGTCCAACGCCTGTCATTACCGCACCCACATCGAGGACTGATGACGCTTTAGGATGACATGCAAAGCCGCAAGTGGCTTTGGCGGGCGGTAAATTGCCTACCACTCGTTTCTAATCCCTAATCCCCAATCCCTAATCCCCAATCCCTCACCACTATTCCTTTGCCCGCTCCAGATACTCGCCCGTACGGGTATCGATCTTAATGAGATCGCCGATGTTGACGAAGGAGGGGCAAGGGAACTCGGCCCCCGTGTCCACCTTGCAGGGCTTCGTCACGTTCGTGGCCGTGTTGCCCTTGGCGCCGGGCTCGCAGTATTCCACCCGCAGGACGACGTGGTTCGGCGGCGTGATGCTGATCGGCAGGTTGTTGTGCAGCACGATGGCGCAGAGCATCCCTTCCTTGAGATACTTCCAGGCGTCGGCCACCTGCTCGGCGCGTGAGTTCGTACTGCTCGTAGGACTCGTTGTCCATGAAGACGAAATGGTCCTGCTGATGGTAGAGGAACTGGGCCTGGATTTCTTCGATCTCGGCGGCGTCGAGGCTGTCGCCGCTCTTGTAGGTGCGGTCCAACATGGTGCCGCGGAGCAGGTTCCGCAGCTTGCACTTGTAGAGGGCCTGGCCTTTGCCGGGCTTGACGAAGTTGCACTCGGTCATGATGTACGGATCGCCGTCCAATTGGACCTTCAGGCCCCGGCGGAACTCGCTGGTGTTGTAGCTGGCCACGGCTGTGCTTCCCGTTTCGCTTTCTGGATGGGTCGGGTTGTGGTAAGATCAGCTATTATGGCAGATTGTACGCTCCGCACCAAGCGGGGGACCACCCCGCCGGCACCGGCCGACTGGCAATCGGTCCTGGCCGAATCGGTCCGCAGCCCGGCTGAGCTGTGCCGGTTGCTGGGGCTTCCGCCCCGGTTGGCGGCCGACGCGGAGGAGGCAGCGGACGGTTGGCCGATGCTGGTTCCGCGGCCCTACCTGGCCCGCATCCGCCCCGGCGACCCGGCCGACTCGTTGCTGCGGCAGGTCTTACCGCAGGCGGCCGAACTGGCCGTTGTGGCCGGCTATTCGGCCGATCCGCTGGGCGAGGCCGCCGCCCGGTGCGGGCCCGGACTGCTGCGGAAGTACCAGGGCCGGATTCTGATGGTAACAACTCCGTCGTGCGGCGTCCATTGCCGGTTCTGCTTCCGGCGGCACTTTCCTTATGAAGACTCATCGTGTGCCGCCGTCGATTGGGGGCCTGCCCTGGGAGAGATCGCCGCCGACCGCTCGATCCACGAGGTCATTCTGAGCGGCGGCGACCCGTTGGTGCTGGCGGACAGCGAGCTGGCGGAGCTTGCCAGGCAGTTGGCCGCAATCCCTCACCTCCGCCGGCTGCGGATCCACACCCGGCTGCCCGTCGTGATCCCGCAGCGTGTGACCGACGGGCTGATCTCCGGGATTCGAGGGACCCGTTTGTCCGCCCTCATGGTGGTCCACGTCAACCACCTCGCCGAGATTGACGCCGACGTGGCCGCCGGGCTGGGGCGGCTGGTGAACGCCGGCATCCCGGTGCTGAGCCAGTCGGTGCTGCTGCGGGGCGTGAACGACCGGGCCGACGTGCTCGGCGAATTGTGCCAGCAGTTGGTCGATTTGCGGGTGATCCCCTACTACTTGCACCAGCTCGACCCGGTGGCAGGCGCGGCCCATTTCGAGGTCCCCGTGGCAGCCGGCATCGCGCTCTTGGCGGAGCTTCGGGCCCGGCTGCCCGGTTACGCGGTGCCGCGCTACGTCCGCGAAACACCGGGGGGGAGCAGCAAGGAATTATTGGCCTGAAGATGCATCCGGCGATGCACTGAGGGGTGTTATTGACGCGAGATTACCGGCGGCATACTCTGATGCACATGGGTCCCAGTAAGGCGGCACTGCAACGCGTTGAGGAATCACTTGGCACGCCAGCCGTGAAAGGTGATGGGTATTTGGTCTACCAAGGCGACGCCCTCTCGTTAATGCCGTGCTTGCCTTGCGACCTGTTTCCGCTGACTGTCACATCCCCCCCCTATAACATCGGAAAAGCATACGAAACGGAGCGTCCGATTAAAGAGTACCTGGACTGGTGCATGATACTGGATCGGCGAAGTCCACCGCCTAACGCGCCCCCACGGTGCGTTCTGGCTCAATCTGGGATACGTTTCGCTGGGAAGACGTGCCAAGGCCATTCCGATTCCCTATTTACTCTGGGACCGTGTTCCGTTCCATTTGGTTCAGGAGATCGTGTGGAATTATGGAGCGGGCGTTGCGGCAAGGCGGAGTTTCTCGCCTCGCAATGAGAAATTCCTTTGGTACGTTAAGAACCCGGACCGGTACGTGTTCCACCTGGACGCCGTGCGCGATCCCAACGTGAAGTATCCGCGGCAAAAGAAGAACGGCAAGCTGAAGTGTAATCCGCTGGGGAAGAATCCTACCGATGTTTGGCGTATTCCCAAGGTGACTTCGGGAGCGAATCGGAGTTCGAGAGAGCGGACGCCCCATCCCGCCCAGTTTCCTATGGCTGTCGTCGAACGAATCATCAAGGCGTGTAGTAATCCTGGCGACGTGGTTTTCGACCCGTTCGTCGGTTCGGGGTCGCTCATTGAAGCAGCGTTACGAAACGGCCGGCAGGCGGTCGGGTTCGAGATCCGCCAGGACTACGTCCACGTTGCCGCCCGGAGGATCGAACGGTTCCTGGAACGGCAGCAACAAGAGGCAGCCCAAGCGGCTCTGTTCTGAAGTCATCGCGCGGTCGGCGGGCGTTCGTATAAGACCAACAGCTTCTTGCCTTCGCACTCCGGGCTCAGCCGTGCCTGCTGGCCCGTGGCCGCCTTCTGCCCGATCCAGTCGGTGTGATCCAGCCAGCCAAAGCGGATCCGACGGACGGATGGCTTTGCTCCGCTCTTGCCAAAGGCCTCGAAATTCACGGCGAGATAGTAGCCCGCCTTGCTCTTCTTGGAATCCGTCAGTCGCTGGGCATAGCTCCTGTTGCCGAAGATTTGCGTCCTGTGCGAAGAGGTCTTGATTTCCAACGAGAATCGCGGGTCGGGAATGAATACCAAATCCTTCTCGTCACCGCTCTTGTCGCCCCGCCACACACCGGGATGCCGCGCCGCCACTCCAATGGGATCAACTCGTGCAAGAAGAATCCCATGATCTGCGGCTTCGGAAACAGGTGGTTTCCGATTCGGAAACCGTGTGGTCCGATCTTCGACTTGAATATGGCGTCCCACGACAAGAGGACGACTTCCACAATCTCCTTCGTGTCAAGCGGATGGGCGGCGACCAATTGCTCGGTCTTCTTCACCCATTTCGCCGACGGCAACCCGCGGTATGGCGACACTGGGGGCATTACTGGATGTCCTTGAGCAAACTGCTCGGAGTAGTGTGCATCGCCCGCGCAAGACGGACCATGTTCTCCAGGCTGATGTTTCGTTCTCCCCGCTCAACGCTCCCGACGTAAGTGCGGTGCAAGCCGGACGCGTCCGCAAGTGCTTCCTGGGACATGCCCAGCTTGATGCGCAGTTCACGCACCCGCCTGCCGAACAACGCTTGTGGCTGAATTTGCATGAGCCCATCCTTGCCTGGATGACAACTATGGGTCTACAGACTTTAAGTAGCATATCGGTCGCTCGGATGTGCCCCGTTTGACACCATTGTGTCCTTCCAGTACCCTTACTTACATGAGGTTCTATCTCCGAGGCCAATTCGCCCGGCTCGTCAACCTGACCGCGTTTTCCGCCCTTGCCATCGGCGGGCTCTCCCTGCGGGCCGACAACTGGCCGGGGTGGTGCGGGCCGGATGGCAACGGCGCCAGCCGCGAGACCGACCTGCCCCTGGTCTGGAACAAGGAAACGGGCATCTTCTGGCAGTGCCCGCTGCCCCAGTGGGGCAACAGCACGCCGGCCATTTGGGGCGAGGCCATCTTCCTGACGGCCCAGGTTGACGACGAGCGGCTGCTGCTGCTGCGGATCGACAAGAAGACGGGGCGGATCCGGTGGACCCGCCAGGTCGGCGCCGGACACTGTCCCAACGTGGCCTTGCCCGACAAACCTAACCAGGAGCGGCGGCGGACGTGGTTTCACGAATCGCACAACTTCGCCAGCCCCTCGCCGGCTACCGACGGCCAGCGGGTGGTGGTCCATTTCGGCAACGGAGACCTGGCCGCTTACGACTTCGACGGCAACCGGCTCTGGCACCGCAATTTGCAGAAGGACTACGGCGATTACACGATCTGGTGGGGCCACGCCAACAGCCCCGTGCTCTACGAGGGCCTGGTGATCTCGATCTGCATCCAGGACAACTGCGCCGACTTGCCGGGCGAGCCGTCGTGGAGCTACGTCGTCGCCCACGACTTGCGGACCGGCGATGAGCGGTGGAAGACGATGCGCATGACGGCGGCCACGCACGAGAGTTGCGATTCGTACACCACGCCGGTCTTCCGCAACGGCGACTCCGGGCGGGAGCTGGTCGTCTTCGGCGGCCAGGTGCTCGACGCCTACGACCCGGCCTCGGGCAAGCGGCTCTGGTGGCTGCCCGATTTGATCGGCAGCCGCACGATCACCGGCCCGGTGGCCGGGCAGGGAATGATCTTCGCCACGCAGGGGATGAACAAGCCGCTGTTGGCGGTCCGGCCGGGCGGCGAGGGGAAACGCACCCGCTCGGACGTCGTTTGGCAGCTCGGCCAGGGCACGCCCGACAGCTCCACGCCAACCCTTTGGGGCGAGTCGCTGTTCCTGGTGACCAACGACGGCGTGGCCCGCTGCCTCAACGCAACCACCGGCAAGGTGCAATGGAAGGAGCGGCTCAAAGGGCAGTACCGCGCCTCGCCGCTGGCCGCCGACGGGCGGATCTACTTCCTCAACACCCGCGGACGGACGACCGTGGTGGCCGCCTCGCCGCATTTCAGCCGGCTGGTCGAGAACCCCTTGGACGACGAAACCCTGGCCTCGCCGGTGGTTTCCGATGGGCGGCTTTACATCCGCGGCCGCAAGGCCCTGTACTGCCTGGGCCGGTAGATTGCGTCTCGAGCCGCCCGCCGGTATAATAGTCTCTTTCGCCAAGGAGCTTGAACATGAGCCGTCTCGGATTGCTTTCCCGCCAACTGAAGATCGCCCTGCTGGCGTCGGCCGGCTGGCTGACCGTGCATGCCGCCGTCTTGGCCCAAGGGGCGGGCCAGCCGGCAAAGGCGGGCGCCAACGCCAACGCCAGCACCACCGGGACCGGGCCCTACGTGATGGCCTACCTGCTGCTGATCTTTGCCATTGCCCTGGGCATGTTGGTCGTCTGCCGCTCGAGCAACCGCCGCGACCGCGCCCGGCCCGAGGTCTACGCCGAGAGCTCGCTGATGGAGGAAGAGAAGAAGCCGCAGCCGAAGAAGAAGAGGTAGCCGCCTTCTGCGTCGGCCGAGGCTGCACGTGATTGGGAGTGAACCATGCGAGTTCTAGGCATTTCCGGCAGTCCGCGGCAAGGCGGAAACACCGACATCCTGATCCACACCGCGCTGGAGGTCCTGGCGGCCGAAGGCGTTGAGACCGAGTTCCTCTCGCTGGCCCAACGGCCGGTGAAGCCGTGCGTGGCCTGCCGGGGCTGCTTCGCCGGGGACGAAATCCGCTGCGTGCAGGAAGACCCGGCCTTCGAGGGCGTGCTGGAGAAGTTCGCCGCGGCCCAGGGCATCCTCGTCGGCTCGCCGGTCTATTTCGGCTCGGCCACGCCGCAGACGATGGCCCTGCTGGACCGGGTGGGTTACGTCAGCCGGAGTCACCCCGAGCTGCTGCGCCGCAAGGTAGGGGCGGCGGTCGTGGTCGCCCGCCGGGCCGGCCAGAACTTCACCTTCGCCCAACTCAACTACTTCTTCCTGATTACTGAGATGATCGTGCCCGGGTCGAACTATTGGAACGTCGCCTTCGGCCGCGAGAAAGGCGAGGTGCGGAACGACGCCGAGGGGCTGGAGACCGTCAAGACGCTGGCCCGCAACATGGCGTGGCTGATGAAGAAGCTGGCGGGCTAGGGCCGACGTACCGTCGGCCGCTAAGCAGACGTTGCGTTACGTTTGTGATGGGCAGTAATTGGACCTTCCCCTTTTCACTCCGATGAGGACCGCATGAAACAACACGCCGTCTTGGCTGGCCTGCTCACTGGACTGATGGTCTCGGCCCACTGCCGGACTGCCGCCGCCCAGAGCGGGGATATCCCGCATGCGCCGTCTCTTCAATCCACGAAACTATACCAGGATTCCCGCCCCTGGACGCGCTGGTGGTGGTTCGCCTCGGTGATTACCAAGGCTGACATCGCCGACAACCTGGCTTGGCTGAAGGACAATGGATTCGGCGGCGTCGAGATTGCCTGGGTTTACCCACTCAACCGGATGGAAAAGGACACCATCCACTACACGCCCCGGCAGCCGTGGCTCAGCCCGGAGTGGACGGAAATGGTGACTTACGCCAAGCGGTGCGCCGACCGCCTGGGCTTGGGCTGCGACTTCACCTTCGGCAGTCTCTGGCCGTTTGGAGATACGAAAGTCCCCTTCAACGAAGCGACCATGAACATGATCGATCCGAAATGGAGGCAGGACATCGCGGGGTCATGGGATTATCCGAAAAAGGGATACGTCCTGGACCACCTCAACCGGAACGCCTTCTTCCACTATGCCGAGCGGACCGGCGGCGCCCTTCGGCCAGCCCTGAAAGGCTCGGTGTCCGGTCTGTTCTGCGACTCCTGGGAGGTGGAGACGAAATTCCTGACCACGCCAGGCTTTGAAGAGCGATTCCGGGAGCGATATGGCTATTCATTGAAGGAGTATGTCGCCGGCCTCTATGCCAACGGCGAGCCCTACCGCAGTGTCCGCTACGACTACATGAAACTCCTTTCGCAGTACGTGATCGACGAGTTCTACAAACCGTTTACCGCAGAGAGTCACCGGCTGGGGGCCTATTCCAGGGTGCAGTGTCACGGCGCCCCCTGCGACATCATCTCCGCCTATGCCGTCGCCGACGTCCCGGAGACTGAGGCACTATTGTTTGAACCCGCGTTTGCGAACATCGCGGCGTCTGCTGCCGCCTTGGCCGGCAAGCCGGTTGTGACTTCCGAAACCTTTACCTGTCTTTACGGCTGGCCCGCCGATCACCAGTCGGAGGAGCAGACCGCCGACCTGAAACTGCTGGCCGACGCCCTCTTTGCCAACGGCGTCAACCAGGTCATCTGGCACGGCAAACCCTACAACCGCGCCGGGCAGGATTCGGTCAGGTTCTACGCCTCGGTCCACGTGGGCAAAAGCGGTTCTCTGGCAGCGGAGATTTCCGCCTTCAACAAGTATATGGAAAAAGTCTGCTCGTACATGAAACAAGGAGCCACTCTTTCCCGCGTCGCCGTCTACCTGCCGACGGAAGACGCCTGGATCGCCGGCGAACTGCCGGTCGAGAAGCAGCTCCGTTGGTCGTGGGGAGCCTATGAACTGCGTGATACGTACCTGCCGGAAGAACTCAAAGCCTGGCGTCCGCTCTGGATCAACGCTGAGTTCCTGAAGAAGGCGAAGTGCCAAGACGGACGGCTGCAGGCCGGTGATCTCTCCTTCGCCGCCCTCTACATCGACGTCCGCTACATGGACGTGGCGGCGCTCAGACGGGTGGCGGAATTGGCCGGTCAAGGACTGCCCATCTGCCTGAAACAGGTTCCCGACGAACCCGGATTGCGCAAGACGGGCGATGAGTACAAGGCCCTGATTGCCGGATTAAAGACACTCGACAACGTCAAGACATCTTGGAACGCAATGAAGACAATCCCGCCCATCATTACCGGGGCTGAGCAGTTCGACTACTGGTGCCGGGAAACCGGCGAAGGGCTGTGCGTCTTCCTCGCCAACCCCAGGTCGCGGAACCTGAAATTTCCCCTGGAATACGGGCAATCGCTGAACAAACAAAAGGAACTCCTCAACGTTGCCGTCAACTTCCGCGGGAAAACAATCCCGGTGGCCCTGGAGTTTGATCCCTACCAATCGCTGCTGCTGAAGGTTGACAATCAAGGCAAGGCGACCTTCATCGACATCAGCTTCACGCCGAAGACGCCGGTCTATAAGGCGCGCATCAGAAAAGGCAGGGAGAAATGGGAAGTTGATCCAACCGGCAAGTGATTCGGAAATCACGACGACCTCTACGAACTCAACCGCTCCAGTACGGCGCTGAGGAACGCATAGAAACGCTGGACCGTCTTCCAGTTGACCTTCTCGCCCGGAGCGTGGACGCCTTCCAGCCAGGGGCCGAAGGAGATCATGTCCACGCCGCCGCCGAGCCTCTCGCTGATGATCCCGCACTCGAGGCCGGCGTGGACGGCCGTCACGCGGGCCTCGGTGGCGTGCAACTGCTTCCAGGCCGAGCGGCACCGGGCCAACAGCGGCGAGGCCATGTCGGGCTGCCAGCCCGGATAGGCGTCGCGCTCGGAGACATGGGCGCCGCCAAGCTCCGCGACGGCGCCTATCTGGTCCAGAACCTTGCGCAAGACCGGGGCCACGAAGGAACGGCTGCAGGTCACTACACAACGTTCAAGCTGAAGTCCGGCTCCAGTTGACCAGCATCGTCGTGCGGAAGGTCATTCCCCGTCCTTGCGCGTCATGCCGCCGAGTTCCACGTGGACCATGTTCAGGAGCGTTTGGAGAAAGGCGACGACCATCGGCCCGACGAAGATGCCGATCGGTCCGAGGGCCTGGACCCCGCCGAGGATGCTCAGCAGCGCCAGCAGGGGATGGAGGTTCGAGCGGCCGCGCAGCACCCACGGCTTGATCAGGTTGTCGACCGTCGAGACCACCGCGAGGCAATAGATCGCCAAGAGCACCGCCGCGGGCGTGCGGCCCTCGACGGCCAGCAGCCAGAGGCAAACGGGCACCCAGACGATCGCCGATCCCACCACCGGCACCAAGGTGAGCAACATCGTCAGGCCGGTCAACAGCACCAACGAGCCGACGCCCGCCACGTAGTAGCCCACTCCCGCCAGCAACCCCTGCACCACCGCCGACAGCAGCGTGGCCACGACGATGGCGCGGGTCAGGTCCTCGAACTGGTCGACCAGCTCCTGGGTGCGGCTGCGCTCCAAGGGCGTCAGCCGCACGAGTTCCCGGACCATTTGGGCGCCGTCGGCGAAGAAGTAGTAAGTGGCCAGGACCATCACGAACAGGCTGACGAGCGTCTCGGCGAGGAACTGGGTGGTCCGCAGCGCCAGGGGGGCCACCAGCCGTTGGATGCCGCTGCCGATGCTCGCCTTCAGCTCGGCGGCGTCCAGGACGATGCCGAGGCGGTTGGCGAGATTGCCCAGCCGTTGCGTGGCCCAGTCGGCCAGGTCCGCCGCATCGGAAGCGAGGCTTCTGTCGGGCGGCTTCTCACCCGGCGGCGCGGCCTCGGCCGGGGCCCGGCCGTCGAGCGTCGTATGGTAGAGGGCTTGGGCCTCGCGGCCCGCCTCCAGCAACAGCAGCAACGACGGAACGAGCACCAGCAACAGGATGCAGACCGTGCTCGCCAGGGCCGCAATCCGCTCGTGCCCGCCCAAGCGGCGGCGGAACCAGCGGTTCAGCGGCCCAAACATGATCGCCAGCAGCAGCGCCAGGAACAGGGGCAGCAGGAAGCCGGCCATGACCCGCAAGAAAAGGCCGCCCAACAGCAACAGAATCACCACCAGCACGACAAGCGAGACGATTCTAGCCACAGTAGGTTACCCCGAGGGCAGCGGCGTAGTCTTCGCGGCCCGATTTTGAGAAGTGAGGCTGATGGGACTCGAACCCATGACCTACGGATTAAAAGTCCGTTGCTCTACCGACTGAGCTACAGCCCCCAACTATTTATTCTATATATGCCTCATTAGAGCCTAAAGAGCGTCTGATGACAATGACCCCGCGTTCATGGTAGCGAATCCCCTCCGAAGGTTGTGAAATGCATAGACGTGGCAGGAAGGGGTATGCTCGTGGTCCTGGTGACACGGCAAGTGGATTCCCGCAATCCTCTGGAGCCGGTGGAACTCCTTGTCCAAGGTCTTGCGATCATGGTTCCACGGGAATACTCGACTGTCAAAGCCCGCCACCAGCTAGCGGGTGGGTAAGGCAACTCAGTGGGCCTCCTCGCTTCGTCACATGCTTTGTACGGCACTGCGAAGTGTTCGGGCGTAATGTACTTGACCAACTTGGTGGGCTCGATCTCGAACTCGAAGTCGGGCACGACCGGCAGGTATCCCCAACGATAGGCTTTGCGCAACGCCGCCCCAACCCGCCCGGACTGATCCCGGTGACATTGACTATGGAAAGTGCTATCATCACCAAGGTGCGTCCTCCCGACCAACCGCGATTTGGCGGGCGATTCCACCGTTGGCTGCTAATCACCACCAAAGACCGCTTGGGGAAACGCTATGAACGAGTTCACTTATGCGAAACGAGTATGCGGAGTCCTTCTGGGCCTGGCCATCTTTGCCCTCTGCCCCTGCCCTGCCTCGGCCAGTGATTGGCCCCGTTTTCATGGGCCGGACGGCAACGGCATTAGCCCCGACACTCAGCCTCTTCCGGTCAAGTGGAGCGAGACGGAGAATCTGCGATGGAAATGCAAGGTGCCGGGGCCCGGCTCGTCCAGCCCCATCGTGGTTGGCCGCCGGGTGTTCGTCACCTGTTGGACGGGTTATGGTGTGGATCGCGACAACGTAGGCGACGAGAAGAACCTGCGGCGGCATCTGATCTGCCTCGATCGCGATACCGGCAATGTGCTTTGGGACAAATCGATTGCACCGGTATTGCCGGAAGACCCTTACAGCGGCAATTTCACCCAGCACGGCTACGCCTCGCATACACCGGTTTCTGACGGGCAGCGAGTGTACGTTTTTTTCGGCAAGACCGGTGTACTGGCGTTTGATCTCGACGGAAAGAAGCTCTGGCAGACGGGCGTTGGTACGGGGTCCGGTCCTCACGGTTGGGGTACTGCTTCCAGCCCGATTTTGTACAAGAACCTCGTCATCGTGACGGCCTCCGCCGAGAGCCAGTCGCTCGTGGCCTTGAACAAGGAGACGGGCAAGGAAATCTGGCGTCGAAAGGACGCCGGTTTCTACGGCACGTGGGGTACGCCTATCCTCGTGGATTGCGGAAAGGGGCGGACAGACCTTGTGATCGCGGTTCCCTTCAAGATCTGGGGCTTCAACCCTGACGACGGGAAGCTCCGCTGGCAATGCGACGGGCTGTCTTCCGATACCATTTGCACCAGCGTGATCGCCCATGACAACGTAGTCTACGCCGTGGAGACTGGGCCACGGGGCGGTGGGACAATGGCCGTCCGGGCCGGCGGCGAGGGCGACGTGGCGAAGACCAGCCTTCTTTGGAGAGGGAATGGACGTTCTCGCGTCAGCACGCCCGTGGTTGAAAACGGCCGTATTTACTGGTTCGGCAGCCGCATTGCCAACTGCGTTGACGCAGCGACGGGCAAGCAAATCTATCGAACCCGGGTCGGTGGCGGAGGGGCGGTGTCCGAGGCCCCGGGGTCGGTGGGACCGAGGCCGGGGCAACCAGGGCCAGGAGGCCCGGGACGAAGACCGGGCGGCGGATCCGGCGGCCGAGGGGGCGGTATGCGTGGGCAGGACTATTCTTCGCCCGTCCTGGCCAACGGGAAGATATACTTCCTCTCCCGGTCCGGCGAGGCATTCGTCTATGCAACAGGGCCGGAATTCAAGTTGCTCGGCCAGAACCGCTTTGCCTCGGATAGTGGCGACTTCAGTAGCACGCCGGCCATCAGCGACGGCCAGTTGTTTATCCGTTCGAGCAAGTATCTGTACTGCGTCGCCGATTCGGTTCGAAGACAGGGACCGTCGCGGAACTGACCCCGATGGTCTACGGCGACAGAAGACCATCTTCGTTGTGTATGCTGCCAACCAGTTTGCTAAAGTATCCGGGCACCTTTGCGGAGAAGATGAGTTGCTTGCCGTTGAAGGGGTGTTTGAAGGAAATCGCTCGGGCGTGCAATGCCAGACCCGCGTGGGATTCGTCCCCTTTACCATACTTTTTATCGCCCACAATCGGGTGTCCGATACCGGCGAGATGCACCCGGATTTGGTTCTTCCTGCCCGTTAGCAGATCCACTTCCAGCAAGGCGAAGTCCTTCGTCTGCTTGAGCACCCTGTAGGCCGTATGCGACAACTTTCCTCTTGTGGGATCGGACGTGGAGTAGACGACGTGGGCCTTGTTCTCCGCCAAGTACGTAGTGATGGTTTCCGAGCGCCTCTCGCATTTGCCATGAACGACGGCGAGATACCTCTTCTCCGTCTCTTGCCACTCGGCCTGCAAACGGAGTTTCGCCTCCTCGCTCTTGGCGAAGACGAGTACCCCGGATGTCTCCCTGTCCAGACGGTGGACGATGAAGACGCGGTTTCGGGACCTGGCGCAGCCCTTGCGGACATAGTCCGTCAGAATAAAGTAGGCGGTGCGCGACTTGTCCGTATCGGTGCCGACCGTCAAGAGACCCGGCGGCTTATCCACCACGAGGATATGTTGGTCCTCGTAAAGTATCACGAGCCCTCTCGCCAGAAGCCTGTCGACGGGAACGGACTGTTTGCGCACGACGATTCCCCTCCCCTGCCGGATCTTGTCGGAGACCCGACCACGATTATACAGGCAACTCGATCCTGCAACAGCACGCCGGCAGCGATCAGCGAGAAGCCGGCAAACCATACCTTGTCTGGTCATCCTACGACGGCACTTTGAGTCCCCTCAGTTCCATGATCCACTTGGAGAACGGGCCGGATGGGCATCGCGGGCTGTGCTGCTTGATCCGGTCGATGATCCGTCGCGTGAAGGCGGGTTTGCAGAACGAGATGTCGGCGTACCCGCAGACAAAGATGGCCGTGGTCAGCAATGCCTGTCCCCATCATGGCGAGGAAGACTGCCTCCGGGGCTGGGCCGGCTCTGGCACGATCTTCTTCAGCCAGTGCAATCTCCGCTGCGTGTTCTGCCCCGTCCTCATGCCCAGCATCCAGTACGCCTGGCGTCGCCCGGATGATTCATGGCTTGCGTACACGGACTAGATCCTCCGCACCAGGGCGAGGCGCATTCTTCTCTTGGTCCCAATACGGGGAGAGTCGCCGCAGGTTTGCGACGATTTCGGGAAACACCTCGACGATGCGATCCACGTCCTCGTCGGTGTTGTAGCGGCTGAAACTGAACCGAACGGAACCATGGACGGCAGTGAATGGAACCTTCATCGCTCGCAACACGTGGGAAGGCTCCAGCGATCCAGACGTGCAAGCCGAGCCGCTGGAGGCGCAGATCCCGCAATCGCTCAGTTGATAGAGCATGCCTTCCCCTTCCACATAGTGGCAGGAGACATTCAGCGTGTTGGGCAGCCGGGGCGCCGCCTTACCGTTGACTTGCACACTGGGAATCCGTTCTTCGATCGCCTTCTCCAGGCGATCCCGAAGGCGATGTACTCTCGTCGCCTCGTCTTGATAGCTTTCGGCGGCTAGCTGCAACGCCTTGGCCAGCCCCACGATGTAGGGCACGTTCTCCGTACCGGCGCGGCGACCCTCCTCCTGGTGCCCGCCGATCATAAACGGTCGGCAGGCTGTGCCGCGACGGATGAAGAGCGCGCCAACACCCTTCGGGGCGTGCAGCTTGTGGCCCGAGAACGACAACAGGTCCACGTGCTGATACTCGTGTTCCAGGTCGATGGGGATTTTGCCCACCGATTGCGTTGCATCGGTGTGAAAGACAATCGACGGATCAGTCTCCTTCGTAATCCGGGAGAGCTGCTCGACGGGAAACACGACGCCCGTCTCATTGTTGGCGTGCATGATGGTGACCAGAAGCGTCTCCGGCCGTAGCGACCGGACGAACTCACCGAGGTCAAGGTTCCCGCTTTCGTCCACAGCAAGCCGGGTCACATCGTAACCGGCGCGCTCAAGCTCCTTGCACACTTCGAGTACGGCCGGATGTTCGACCGTCGTGGTGATGATATGGCGGCGGTCTGGATTTGCCTTGGCCAAGCCGAGGATCGCCGTGTTATTGCTCTCCGTGGCGCAGGACGTAAAGAGAATCTGCTTGGGGTCACGGACACCGAAATGCCCGGCGGTCTGCTTGCGGGCCTGGGCCATCGCCGCCGCTGTGCGCCGCGCCGGCTCGTACATCGAACTGGGGTTGAAATAGTCGTCGGTCAAGAAGGGCGCCATCGCCTCGTAGACTTCCGGCGCGAACTTTGGTCGTGGCGTTGTTGTCGGCGTAGATGATTTTCATAGGTAAGATGCCCGTTCAGACCTCGATGACGCGGATGCGTTCATCGACCATATCCTTGAGGGTTCGTTCGACCATCATGCGCAGGGTTTGGCTGGCCTTCGCGCAGCCTTGACACGTGCCCGCCAGGCGGCAGTAGACCAGGGTACCCTTGATGTCGAGGATCTCCACGTCACCGCCACCCTGCTGAAGCGTGGGCCGGACGTACTCCTCCACGGCCTGCTCGACCTTTTTGGTGAATTGGTAAGGCGACAGAGCCGTCTTCTCGTCCTTGGCCACACCCGCGCCAATTGGGCTGATCTGAGTCAGGGCCTTGGTGATGGCCGGGGGCCTTCCCCAGGTTTCGTCGAGAAGATCCTGGAGCCCGCCGGGGACATGATGGCAAGACATGCAGGCCCCGCCGGCCTTGATGGCGTTGGTGATCTCCTGAATGGTGCGGAGGTTCAACTCCCGGATCTTACGCCGAATGTAGGGCTCCGTGAGGGAAAAGCACTTGCAGACAATCCGACCGTCTTGTTGCTCGTCCGCCCGAATGTCGATTCCCAGGCGGGCCAAGTCCACGCCCCGCTTCTGCACCCAGTTGAACACGGCCGCCTCCAGGGCCTCGGCCCCCATCACCGAGCAGTGAATCTTCTGCGCGGGCAGTCCGCCCAGGAAGTCTACAATGTCCTGGTTGCGGATTTTCAGGGCCTCGATGGGCGTGTGGGCGCGCTGTTCGATCAGGGTGCACAGTGCCTCTGAGGCGGCAATCGCCGACGTGCAGCCGAATGTCAAATATCTGGCCTGAGTGATCACGTCCTTGGTTGCATCCGTGGCGTGGCGATTGACCCGGAACGTGAATCGCATGACATCGCCGCACGCGATCGACCCATGTTCGCCGAAGCCGTCCGGGTCCTCGATCTCCCCCAAGTGCGTTCCAGGCTTACCGTGGACGGCATCCATGAAAAGCTGTTTCGTTTTCTCGCTATATTCCCAAGCCATGCTGGCCCTCCAGTTCGATTGCCCGTGGAAAGAGGATGTTGTTTTCGAGGTGGATTGGCTGCTCGTTCATCGTGCTGTCCGTGATAACCGACAACATGCCGCCATTTTACCTGCAACGGTAGCGTTTGCCAGCCATCAGTCCTGGGGACCAACAGGTCGGCTCGATCGGCAGCCGCCGCCAGCAGGAATCAATGCCCTGGGGCCGATGTGCCACTTGATTCGGCTT
Source organism: uncultured Planctomycetaceae bacterium (assembly GCA_963754135.1). GTDB lineage: Bacteria > Planctomycetota > Planctomycetia > Pirellulales > Thermoguttaceae > JAJFUI01. Next base: position 2,392,181 of record CAVWEY010000003.1, on the reverse strand, counting down.
TCGCAGCCAGCCGGCAAAACGCCTCGCCTGCCCAGCTCGGCAGCAACGGCCTCGGCGAGCGTGGTTGACAGCTATTCGGTCTGCAATCAGGTGATCGCGTTCCATCACGGGGAGGACCACGGGTATGAGTATGAGTACGGGGATGGTGTTTGGGGAGGCGGTTGCACGCCGCGTCGGGCCCGTTGCCGGGAGCCGCGCCCGTCGTTGCCAAAAATCTTGGGATCGCGCTTGACAAGCCAAAAAAAGATTGTAGAATCAGAGCATCCTTAGGAAAGAAGATTAACCCCTGGTTGTGAAAGTGCCGAGAATTCTTGGGAATCTTTCGATACCTCTCGGCATCCAAGGGGTTCAAGAGATAGAACAGCAGTCAGGAAGGAAACCAACAGTTCAATGTTCAGGCTAAGTATTACAAAACGATGGATGTCGAGAGAACAGTGCGCCGGTCAACCGGCGAATCTGCTCTCCGATTATCCATTGCGTTTGTGACACCTGGCCTGACATTCCCAAGGAATACCGAAAGCCCGGTGTCATAAGGACATCGGGCTTTTTTGTTGGGTCGGTAGCTGAGATGGTGTAGCGCCTGGCTGAAAACCAGGGGACGCGGATTCGAGCACCGCCCGACCCACTGCGTGAAAGGTGCGCGCAACTCCCTGAGTCAACTGCGTGGAAAATATGCGCGACTTGGGCCTGTTGGTAGTCGAGGGCCGGTTGCCCACACCCGGCTGATAACCGGGTGACGCTGAGTTCGACTCTCAGGGCTACCACTGAGTGGTTCTTTGACAATTCGGCACACCACGTTTGCGCCCATGCGGGCACCGACCGAAGGTTGGTCGGCGGCAGCCTGCCGCCTTGCCATGGCGGAAGTGCGGGTTCAACTCCCGCTGGGCGCTTTGAGGAGGACAGGATGTGGGAAAGCCTGGTATTCCGCCGGTTTCGGGAACCGGAGACCGTCGGTTCAAATCCGACCATCCTGACTTTGATTGCGGTGGGGCCTGTGCTGGTACGGGCGGGCACTGTTAAGCGTCACGTCGCAGGTTCGATTCCTGCCACCGCAGCCTTCAGATCGAAAATGCTCGGGGATCGGCTAGTGGTAGGCTTCCTGGCCTTGAACCAGGCGACGGAGGTTCGACCCCTCCTCCCCGAACTCGCATCGAGACTGCCGTGTCTCGACGGGCAACGTGATGCGGAGTCATCTAACGGTAGGATGAGACGTTCTGAACGTCTTCATGTTGGTTCGATTCCAGCCTCCGCAGCTTGACCACGGAAGCCATCCGGCCGGATGAGGAGCCTGTCTTGAAAACAGGTGACGGTTGAAAACCGTTTGTGGGTTCGAGTCCCACGGCTTCCGCTGAGAAAGGTCCCGTGGTCCAACGGCCCACGACACCTGGCCTACACCCAGGAAACGATGGTTCGACTCCATCCGGGACCACTGGAAGTGGTCATCGCCCTCGTGGAGCAGCCTGGAGTGCTCGCCTGCCTGTCACGCAGGAGATCACGGGTCCAAATCCCGTCGGGGCGCCTTCGACAAACACGGCACGGTACGCAAATCGGCAAAGCGGCCAAGCTCAAACCTTGGTGACTGCGGGTTCGACTCCCGCCTGTGCCACTGGAGAACATGCGTCGGCTGGGCATCGGGGAGCCCAACGGACTGTAAATCCGCCGCGACCACCGTTGCGCGGTGGTGCCCGCTGTGCAGGTTCAACTCCTGCCCGACGCACTAACAACATGGCCCGTTCGTCTATCGGCTAAGGACACCAGCCCCTCACGCTGGAAAGGCCGGGTTCAATTCCCGCACGGGCCGCTGAACATGACCAAGTGGCGGAATTGGCAGACGCTCGACGCTCAGAACGTCGCGCCCCTCCGGGGCATTGGGAGTTCGACTCTCCCCTTGGTCACTGACGCGGGTGGGCCAGTGCTCAGCGGAGCCTCATAAGCTCCGACCGCCGGGTGCGACCCCCGGACCCGCCACTTGATCGTTCTCCTCTCGCTCCGCGAGAGGAGCGCGACAGTGAACTGTCTGCACGTTCCAATCGCCTCACGCGGAGCGTGAGGCGTACGGGCGACCGGGTACGCAAATTGGCATAGCGGCGAGGTCGAGAGCCTCGTGCCTGTGGGTTCAACTCCCACCTCGGTCACTGACAACGATATTCGGGCCGCTGGTCCAAAGGGAAGACGCCTGGTTTGCACCCAGGCAATCGGGGTTCGATTCCCCGGCGGTCCACTCGTGCGAAAGGAGACGTTGGAAGGTAGCCGGATAACGGTTTGCCGGGCCGCTCTGCTAACGCGGATCTCGTACGCGAGATGAGGGTTCGACTCCCTTGCCTTCCGCTTAGTGTGCCGGATTACGTGCCCCGATGGTGAAATGGAGATCATGCCTCGGTTCTAACGAGGCGTTCCGGGTTCGACTCCTGGTCGGGGCGCTGGAGAGGAAAGTTATGGTGTCCGTGGTGTAGCGGTTGCTGCACGGCCGGCTGTGAACCAGAGGGTGGGAGTTCGACTCTCCCCGGACACCCCTGGGAGCATTATTGGAAGGAAGTTGTGGTGGTCGCCAAGGTACTCCAGCGGCCGACGCTGGTGCTGAACCGCAACTGGCAGCCAGTGAACGTCGCCACCGTGGCGCGGGCGCTGGTGTTGGTGTGGAACGAGTCGGCCCGTGTGGTCGATCCGCAAGACTACCGAACTGGGAGAACTGCGTGCTGGCGTGCATGGCCTGCAACAAGCGGAAGGCCGATCGGACGCTGGAGCAGGCACGGATGCGTCTGCGCAGACATCCGGTCCGCCCGACGTGGAAGCCGCTCTACGCGGACCACAGCGTGCGGATCGAGAGCTGGTCGAAGTTCATCAGCGAAGCGTACTGGAACGTGACGCTGCGAGAGTAGTGGGTACGCCAAGAGCCCCCGGTCGCAACACCGGGGGCCGATGGAGGAGTGTGCTCCTGGGAGAGCAGACGGTCTCCAAAGCCGTCCGACGGGGTTCGACTCCCTGCACTCCTGCTTGCCGACGTGGCCGAATAGCCAGGCGGCGGTTCTGTAAACCGCATCATGCTGGTGCAAATCCAGCCGTCGGCTCTGATGTCTCGATGGTGCAACGGATCGCATAGGACCCTCCGAAGGTCCAGATCCAGGTTCGATTCCTGGTCGAGACACTTGCCCTGCGGGTGTGCCGGATTAGCACGGCAGATTACGAATCTGCAAGACGGGGTTCGATTCCTCGGCGGGGCGCTGAACGACGTAGATTGGCGCTGGAGCCAGACGGCACGGCGGCTGCCTGCAAAGCAGCCTCAAGTGGGTTCGACTCCCACCGGCGCCTCTGATACGGCCGGTCCATCCGGGACGTGATCCTGCCGGGCGACATGAAGGACCTGATGAACAAAGTCACGGAGGCGAAGAAGGCGGCCGAGGCCAAGAAAGATCGTCCGCCGTGAGGAAACGGCCGCCATGCGCAGCCAGGCCGGGCACCGCCCGCAGGGTGGTCCGGCCAAGGTGCTGGAGGGCAACCCGACGCTCATGCGGCTCCGGGAGTTGGAAGTCCTGGAGCGGGTGGCCACCAGCGGCAAGCTGAACGTCGTGCTGGGCGAGAAGGGCCTCGCCGAGCGGGTCGTGAACCTGCTATGACCAAAACGTGACGCCCGGAGGCCGGGAGCAATTCCGGCCTCCGGGCTTATCCTGAACGTCGGCGGCCTCAATGACGCCGTCTTCGACTATTGTCTGGGGCATGGGGCACCCATTTTCCGGCCAGCCACGGGCCGTTACACTGGCGAAATTGGCAAGATGTGTCCTGCGATCATCAACCATGTCCCAAGATCACCCCTCCTTCCGCAACCTGCTGCCCGGCTTCGTCATCTCGGCAGGCACCCAGGTGGTACCTGAAGGTGGCCAAGGCGCTGCCGGACGGCCAACAGTTCAAGCCGCCGGGGAGCGTGGGCGTGGTGTTGGAGAGCCCGCCGGACAACCGGCACCCGTACCTCGTCCGGTTCGCCGATGGCGAGACGGTCCAGGCATTGTTCCATGAGTTGGCTCTGCGCCGCCGGGAGGTGGAAGACGAGCTGGGCGAGGTCAGCGAGGATCTGCGGCCTTGGATCATTTACCGCTGCCAAGTCGGCTCCAAGGCGTTCGGCCTGGCGTCCGACGATTCTGACGACGACCTGCGGGGCATCTTCCTGCCTCCGGCGCGGCTACACTGGTCGCTCCGGCGGCTGCCCGAGCAACTGGAGTTCGCCGACCAGGAGCGCGACGAGGTCTACTGGGAGCTGGAGAAGTTTCTGCGGCTCGCCCTGAAGGCCAATCCCAACGTGCTGGAGACGCTCTGGACGCCGCTCGTGCTCCTCGCCGACGAAACGGCCCAGGAGTTGCGGTTGATGCGGCAGGCGTTCCTGTCAAAACACGTCTACAAGACCTACTCGGGCATCGCGGCCCTGGAGACGGGCGAGATCCATATCGACGTAGCCGAACACCGTGACGAACTGCTGCACATTCGCAACGACGGCCTGCCGTTCGAGGAAGTCCAACGGCGGGCATTGGAACTGGACGAGCAATTCCAGCAGGCGTTCGAGCAGACGACGCTGCCGGAACAGCCGGACTACGCGCGGGTAGACGACTTCCTGATCCGCGCCGCAGGAGGATGGCCGATGCTTGACGTGGACTTGGCCGCCATGCGGCAATTGATCGAGGGGCTGGACTACCGGCCGCTGTTCGTCACGGTCAGCGGGGCACACCTCTATGGCTTTCCCTCGACCGACAGCGACGTGGACTTGCGCGGCTGCCACCAGTTGCCGTTAAGGGACGTCGTCGGCTTGGACGTGCCCAACCAAACGCTGGAGCAGAAGATCGACCACGATGGCACCGAGGTTGAGTTGGTCAGCCACGAGGTGGGAAAGTATCTGCGGCTGCTGGTTCGCAACAACGGCTACATCTTGGAGCAGGTCTTCTCGCCCATCGTTGTCCTGGGCCAGGAGTTCCTCGACGATCTGCACCGCTGGCCCGCCGGTGCATTACCCGGCACCACTACCATCATTACCGAGGCTTCTATGCCACGCAGCAGAAGCTGATCGCCAAGGATAAGCCTAAGCGGGCCAAGCCGGTGCTCTACGCCTACCGGGTGCTGATGACCGGCATCCACCTGCTGCGCTCCGGTGAGGTGGAGGCCAACCTGCTGCGCCTGAACGAGCACTTTCGCCTTGGCTTCCTGGACGAGTTGATCGCCCGGAAGCAAAGCGGCGAGAACAATTTTGCCGCCGATTATCAGGTCGAGCTGAAGCCGTCTGCGGCCGCAGGGCGAAGCCGGCCGCGGTGCTGGTAAACCTTTTCGAACGCGGCGGCAATGTCATCCATATCCGCTTGAGTGCCCGGAAGCAGCCGCTGCTCGATCCAGCCGCCCTGATGGGAGCAAATGGCTTCACAGTTCGGGCAACAGGTGTTGCGGTAGTCCAATTCCGGCTGAGTGAGCCGGTATCCACGATACGGCCCTTTCTCGGAACGCCTTTGGCGGTTTCAGCAAAGGGTGCCCCTGAGCAATTGGGGACGGACGTGACCTCGCCGGTAGGAGAGGCCCCATCGGGGCAGCCAGCAGAGGAACCCTTTTTGACAAAGTGTTCAAAGTCGTTACAATGATGGGTTGACGAGTCGGTCGGCCGTCAACAACTTTGTGGATGCCCCTCTACGTGCAAAGGCGAATCCCCAATGAACAAGACAACGCGAAATACTTTCACAGCCTGCGCCGCCGCCCTGCTGCTGGCTCTGCCGGCCGCACTTCGAGCCGCTGACACCAGGCCGGCCAAACCCAACATCGCCGTCATCCTGGCGGACGACATGGGCTTCAGCGACCTTGGCTGTTACGGCAGCGAGATCCCGACGCCCAATCTCGACAGGCTGGCCGCCACCGGCCTGCGATTCACGCAGTTCTACAATACGGCCCGATGCTGCCCGACCCGCGCCGCACTGTTGACGGGCCTGTATTCACACCAGGCCGGCGTCGGACACATGACACAGGACCTCGGCCAAGACGGCTATCGCGGCGACCTCAACAACCGCTGCGTCACCATCGCGGAGGTGCTGCGGACCGCCGGTTATCGCACGGCGATGACCGGCAAATGGCACGTTACGAAGTTCATCAACCCCGCCGATGATGCGCAGAAATTCAACTGGCCGTTGCAGCGCGGTTTCGAGCATTATTTTGGCATCATCCAGGGCTGGGCGGACTATTTCCAGCCGAAGCCGCTGACTTCCGAGAACGAGCGCGTTGAGCCGGGGGCGGGCTTTTATACGACCGACGCGTTCGTGGACAACGCGATCCGGTTCGTGGACGCGGGCGATCCGGCGAAACCGTTCTTCCTCTATATCGCCTTCAACGCCCCGCATTTCCCGCTCATGGCGCCGCAGGACGAGATCGCGAAATTCCGCGGCAAGTACAAGATTGGCTGGGACCGGTTGCGCGAGCAGCGGCGTGCCAGGCAAATCGGCCTGGGCGTGGTGGACAAGGCATGGGCGCTGTCGCCGCGTCCCCCGGAGGTAGAGGCGTGGGACGATCTCACGCCGGCTGAGCAAGACCGCTTTGACCACATCATGGCGATTTACGCGGCGGTCGTGGCGCACATGGACCGGGCCGTGGGCCGCTTCGTGGACGCCCTGCGCAAGCGCAAGGCGCTGGACAACACGCTGATCCTCTTCCTCTCCGACAACGGGGCCAACGCCGAGAGCGGTCCCCGCGGCCGGCTGGAAGGCAAGCTGCCCGGCGCGACGCGGTCCGACGTCTTCGAGGGGCAATCGTGGGCGACCCTTTCCAACACGCCGCTGCGGCGCTACAAGCACTTCAACCATGAGGGCGGCATCGCCACGCCGCTGATCGTGCATTGGCCCGAGCGCATCACGACGCCGGGCGGATTGCGGAAGCAGCCCGGACACGTCGTGGACATTATGGCCACTTGCGTGGACGTGGCCGGCGCGAGCTATCCGACGGAGTTCCGCGGCCACCCCATCCAGCCCATGGAAGGCAAGAGCCTCGTGCCTGCCCTGGAAAACAAGCCGATCCGGCGGGACGCGATCTACTGGGAGCACGAAGGCAACGCGGCCATCCGCGTGGGCGACTGGAAGCTGGTCCGCCTCGGCCGCGGCGGGCCGTGGGAGCTTTACGATCTCAAGGCCGACCGCACGGAACTGCACGACTTGGCCGGCGTCCAGCCGCAACTCGTCCGCGAGCTTGCCGCAAAATGGGACGCCTGGGCACAGCGGGCACATGTCAAGCCCTATCCCGACCATGGCGAGAAGTAAAACGGCAAGGGCAGGAATCACCAATTGAAGAAAGTGTCAGAGATTGGGAGTCGGTTCTCGGCATCGTAACGGGCATGGCCCCGGCTGGCGCATCTGTTCGCACGTCTTCTCAGACGTGCCGAAAAACCGCCAGTTTCTGAGACGAAGGAGAGGCGCATCCCCTCTGGCAACCCCGACTACGAATGCGAGGAATCCATGCGATCCGTGAGGGTGCTTTCCACCATCGCCGCTGTCGGGACGTTCTTCGTCATCATTTTCGGCAAGATCGTGCGGGTCACCGGGGCCAGCGCATCGATACCGGACTGGCCGCTGGCTTTCGGTCGGCTGGTCCCGGAGATGACGCCCCTTGTCTTCTGGGAATGGTCCCATCGTGTGCTCGTGCTGATCGTGCTTATCACGATGGTGGCGCTGATCATCCGCGCGGCCTGGCTACCGGGGAGGCTGTGGCTGTACTGTTCGATGTCTCTGCTGCTGCTCGTGATTCCCGCCGTGATCGGCGGGCTGTCGATTCTGTACCCGTTGCACTGGGTGTTCGCCGTGATCGACCAGGCCTTCGCGATGCTCTTTTACGCGAGCGTGGTCGGTCTCGCGGTATGGTCGCGACTGGGCGACGTAGCAGCCGACGGCCGGCGAGCCGCGCACCGGATTACCCCGCCATCGTCCTGATCTCTTCTCACATCCCAAACATGGAGGGTCCGATGGCTGTCACGCGGATTCCCATTCCCCCCTGGGCAGAGACTCGGAAGGCTGATAACCGACTTGAACTGAGCCTGTCCGAGATCGACAGCCTGTCCCGTCGCAATCGCCGAATCGCTGGCCGTGGGCAACCGCACCGCAACGGGTGAATCATGCCGGGATCCACCCGCTGCTCTTGCGGTGAGCGAATCACGGCCCGATCTTGACTTCCGATGGCCCGGAAGAGGCCGTCCTATCCGCGGAAATACAAGTAGGCCCCGAGAATGGCCGCCAGCACGAACGCCGAGGCCAGAACCTCGCGCAGGTCCCAGCTTGCGCAGGGTGCGGCGGCGGTCTTCCGCCGTGGCGGTGCCGAACGTCAGGCTGGCGATCCTTTCATAGTCCGGCGGTTGCGTCAGGCAACTCACGGCGATCATCACGCCCGCCGATACGATGGTGATCAACACGCTGAAATACTGGAAGTTGATGTTGCTAACGATCCAGAGGAGCGAGCCGTCCGAATAAAGGTCCTGAACCCAGGCGGGAAAGCGGCTCAGGCCCAAGGTGGCGGGCGTATCGACCGCCAGCCGGAACAGGCCCAAGACGAAGCCGACGGCCAAGGCCCAGAGGCAGCCCTTGGCGTTCAGCCGCCGGAAGAACACGCCGAAGAAGAACACCACGAACACCGGCGCCCCCAAATAGCCGGAGATCGTTTGCAGATACCAGTACAGGCTCTCGGCGTTTTTCACCACCGGAATCCATGCCAGGGCGATCAACACCATGACGGCGGTGGCGATGCGTCCGGTGCGGACGACCTGGTGCTGCGTGGCCTTCGGCTTCCATTTTTCGTACAGATCGACGGTGAACAGCGTCGAGCAGGCGTTGAACACGCCGGCCAGCGAGCCCATCAAGGCCGAGAGCAAACCGGCCACCACAATGCCGCGCAATCCGGCCGGCAGCAAGTGCTGCACCATCAAGGGGTACGCCTTCTCGGCGCCTTGCGGAATCAGCGCCCCGTGGACGTCGAACAGCGCGGCGTTCAGGGCGGGCACCTTGCCGCTCTTGGCCAGGGCGAAGCAGATCATGCCCGGGATGATGAACAGGTAGGGAGGGAACAGCTTGAGGAACGAGGCGAAGATCGCGCCGCGGCGGCCGGTCTGCTCGTTCGGCGCTCCCAGGGTCCGCTGCACAATGTACTGGTCGGTACACCAGTACCACAGTCCGATGATCGGCGCGCAAATGGCCATGCCCAGCCAGGGGAAATTCTGGTTGAAGTACCAGGCTTCGCGCACGACGTGGCCCATCGAGTCTTTCTGGAGCACCGGCGCCCAGGTGCCCTGGACGGCTGGTATGCCGGCGGCAAGGTCGGCGGACGGCAGCAGCGGTTTCCAGAGGTTGAACATGTTGGAGCCGCAGACGTGGCGGAGTTCATGCCAGCCGCCCAGCGCGTACAACCCATAGCCGGTCAGAAGGGCGGAGCCGGAAATCAGGATGAGCGTTTGCACGGTGTCGTTATAGGCCACGGCCCTCATGCCGCCCAGCACGGTGTACAGGCCCGTCAGCACGATCACCAACACCGAGCCGATCCAGAAGCTGTCCATTTCCCAGCCGCCGACGCTCAGCCGCAGGTCGGGCAGCAGGGTGGAGAAGACGACGCCGCCGGCGAAAATGCCCACGGCAATCTTGGAAAGGACGAACGTGATCAAGGAAACAATGGAGAGAATGTAGCGGGACCCGGTGGAAAAGCGTCGTTCCAGGAACTCCGGCATGGTGAACACCCGCGAACGGGCGTAGAACGGCACGAACACCCAGGCCAGCACCAGCAGGCACCAGGCGTGCAGTTCGTAATGGGCCATGGCCACGCCGTCCTTGGCGCCGGAGCCGGCCAGACCCACCAGGTGCTCGGAACCGATATTCGAGGCGAAGATCGAGGCCCCGATGACCCACCAACCGAGATTGCGGCCTGCCAGGAAATAGTCGGCGGCCGTGTCCTTGTTCCTGCGGATGACCCACCAGGCCACGCCCAACAGGAGGCTGAAATAGACGGCAATCATCAGCCAATCGACGGGTTTCATTCGCGCCAGCTCCCCATTGCCAGTGTCCGGATCAAACCTTCTCCGGCTCGAAGGCCATCTCCGCCTCCAACGGATAGATGGGCCTCCGCAGGCGGACATAATCCAGCTTGTCGATCCGCAGGTCCGCCGCCCCCGGCGTCAGCAAGAGGATGTGGCGGGGGGCGATCTTGGAGAGCTTCGGATAGAGATAGCCCTCCTTGACCACGACGATCTTGCGGCTCAAGGGGTCGATCCCCAGCGGCTGGAACTGCGCCGGGTCGATGAACTCCCTCGCGGCCTCTTGGAGCACGGCCTCCACGCCGCCCACGCGGACTACCGCCATCCGCGGCGAGCCCTTCGCCGTTACCAGGCGGAGGACCTCGACCTCGGCCACCAGCGGCGGGCCGTGCCGCTTCTCCACCGTCGCTCCGATCGAGACGCGGACGCGGTTGCCTTGGCCGGCCTCGAAGCACCGCCGCGTGGCGGCCTCGTCGTAGACCCCCGCAACTACCGCGCCGGCCACGTTGTGCTCGACCAGGTGGCGCAGCACGATGGGCAGGTCGCCCGGCGCGCTGGCCGTCACGTTGTCGCCGCAGTCGGTGAGAAAGACGGTGGACTCCTTGGCCGCCACCGCCCGCGCCACCCCCTCCTCCAACTCGGCCGTTTCGCAGCCGTAGTGGAACTGCTTTCGGGCGTCCCAGACGAGCCGGGCGAGATGAACCGCCGCCGCACGGGCCGTTTCCCGCGAGCCATCCGCGGTGACCATCGCCGCCATGTGGGTATCCGGCGAGTCGGTGACGTAGCAGCCCACAAAGAGCGTGGCCGCGAGAATCTTGGCCTCATGGCCGGGCAGGCCCTCGCGCTCCAACTTCTTCGCCTGCTCGACCAACGAGTGGAACGGCTCGCCGGTGGTCATCGCCATTTCGCCCGGCATCAAAATCGGAATCGGCAGCACGTAGGACACCGGCTTGACGTTGCCGCGGAGCGTCTCCAGCAGGAGCCGGCCGGCGAGTTCGGCGGTCTCCTGCTTGTCGATGTGCGGGGCGGTCTTGAAGCCGACGAGGATGTCGCCCGCGTTGCCCATCCGGGCCGGGATGTTGCCGTGCAGATCGAAGGTGCAGGCGATGGGCACTTGCGGGCCCACCACCCGGCGGACCTCCTCGACCAGCACGGTCTCGCCCGGCCCGACCCCTTCCGCGTACATCGCCCCGTGGAGCCGGAGGAAGACGCCGTCGACCGGCATCTTCTCCCGCAGGGATTTCACGATCCGGGCGATGGCCTCGCGGCAAGGTCGCTCCTCGATCAGTCCGCCGCCGTTGGGCGAGGCGCCGATGCCTGGCACCACGGTCAACTCGGTCCCTTCCCAGACCTTGAGGGGAGCAAGCGTGGGCCCGGCCGTGGGAGATGAATAGCCGAAGGCTGTCGTCCGCAGCGGATGAAAGGTATTGGTCTCGTGCATGAACTGGGCGAGGAAGACGCGTTTGCCGGCCGGGTCGGCGGTCTCGGCCACCGCTGTCCCCATCCGCCACAGCCCGCCCTGGGCCGCGATGCCCGCCACCGCCATCTCTTTCAGAAATCTCCGCCGGTTTTCATGGGTTGTCATGGTTGTTGCTCCTTTCCTGCACATGATACCGCCTTTAGTACGGCTTGTACCGGCCGGGGACGGCCATCGGGTAGTTGCCGTCCTTGTCGGGCATGGCCGGCGGATCGGCGTCGAAGGCGAAGCGGGCCGGCATCTCGCTCGGGCCGTTGGCCACGGCCTCGTCCCACTTGACCACCTGGCCGGAGTAGGTCGCCATCCGCCCCAACACCGCGGTGAAGCTGCTCGTGGCCCCGTGCCAACCGTCGTTGAGCTTCTCGCCCTTGCGGATGGCATTGACCAGGTCCACATGCTCTTGAGCGTAAGCGTCGGCGCCCCAGCCGCGGAGTTCCTTCATCCCTTTGACGCCGTGGACGATCTGGGTGACCTTCTCCCACGTGTTGGGCTGCTGACGGCACTGGCTGTACATTTTCGTGCCGTCCTGGTAGGTGAACTCGACGAAATGGCTGTCGTAGATCTGCCCCACGCCGCGGTTGTCGCGGCAGTGGCAACTGCCCATCCCGTTGGCCTCGACGGGATGGCCGTTCTTGACCCAGTTGCAAACGTCGAGGTTGTGGACGTGCTGCTCGCAGATGTGGTCGCCGGAGAGCCAGACAAAGTGATACCAGTTCCGCATCTGGTACTCCATTTCCGTCTGGCCGGGCTGGCGCGAGCGGATCCAGATGGGGCCGCCGTTCCAGTAGGCCCGCATTAGGATCACGTCGCCGAGCGATCCGTCCTGAATCTTCTTGACCGGATCGAGGAACTCCTTGCTGTGCCGGCGTTGCAGGCCCACGGCCACCTTCAGGCCCTTCGCATCCGCCAGCTTGTTGGTTTCCATCAGCGACCGGAAGCCCGGCGCATTGATACAGCACGGCTTTTCCATGAAGACGTGCTTGCCGGCCTGGATGGCCGCGGCGTAGTGGATGGGACGGAAGCCGGGCGGAGTGGTCAGGAGCACGATGTCCGGCCCGGCGGCCAGCGCTTTCTGATAGGCGTCGAAACCGATGAAAATGCGGTCTTCCGGCACGTCGATCGTGCCAACCAGATTCTTGGCCGCCAGGTCCTTGTCCCGCCGCAGTTGCGCGAGGCAATTCTTGGCCCGGTCTTGGAAGGCGTCGGCCACGGCGATCAGCCGGACGTTCTCGCACGAGCCGAGAGAGTCCTTGGCGGCGCCGGTGCCCCGGCTGCCGCAGCCGATCAGGACGATCTTCAGTTCATCGCTGCCGGCGGCATGGGCCATGCGGGCGGCGTTCCAGCCGCCAGCCAGGGCCACGCCCGCCGCCGCGGCCGTCGTGCCTCTGAGAAAGTCGCGCCGCGTGGAGAACGCCCTGTGACTCATTTTCATACTCCTTGACAAAAATGGAAAGAATACTCACACGTCACAGATGGCTACCGCCTGCTCCAGGCTTTTCAACCCGTCGGGCCGCTTGGGAATGAACTCCTGGCCTACGTAGCCGGTGTAGCCGGTGGCGGCAATTGCCCGCATCACTTTGGCGTAGTCGAGCGTCTGCGTGCCGTCGATCTCGTTCCGGCCCGGCACGCCGCCGGTGTGATAGTGGCCGAAACAATCGGCGTGGTTCCGGATGTCGGCCAGCACGTCTTCCTTCATCGTGGCCGCGTGGTAGATGTCGTAAAGTATCTTCACCCGCGGCGAGCCAACCTGGTGCGCCAGTGCGACGCACCACTTGGTGGAGTCGGCCATATAGTCTTTGTGGTCGACGACCGAGTTGAGCAACTCCAAGCACACCGTGACCTTCTTCCGCTCGGCGTAGCCGGCGATCTTCTTCAGGCCGATCGCGCAGTTTTTGAGTCCCTCCTGGTCGTCCATGCCTTGACGGTTGCCGGAGAGGGTGATGACGTTGGGAAAGCCGGCATCCGCGGTGGCGTCGATGCTCCGGCGGATTTTGGCCAGACATTCGGCGTGGTTCTCCAGCCGGTTCAGTCCCTTGGAGATGCCGTGACTTGGCGTCATGGCGCAGATGAGGCCGTGTTTCTTCAGCGTGGGCCATTGGTCGGGGGCGGTTAGCTCGATCGACTTCAGCCCCATTTTCGCGCAGGCCGCGGCGAACTGATCGAGGTCCATCTTGACCCTGCGGCGGAAGTCGTCGTAGCACCAGAGGCAGACCGATTGGTGAATCCTGCCCCGCAACCCGGCGGCCCAACTTCGCCGGGCCAGCGGCCAAACGGCGCCCAGGGCTGCCGCGCCCGCCACGCCGCCGAGCACCGCCCGGCGAGTACACCGTTGTTTCCACGGCTCATATCGACCGCAGTGGTCCCCCATGATGGCCTCCTGATGCGCGTTCTCTTCGACGGTATTGCCCATTGTACCCTTCCTCCGCGAGGCGTCAACCGGCCCGCGTTCTGGACCGCCGTTGTTGCAGGCGCCCAGGTATATTATGGATGGTGGGGCCGATTGCGTAGGTGACAAACCGGACAGAGCCGTCACAGAAGGCCATGTTGAAGCCGACCGCGTGCGCGCTGCCGAAGCCTTGGTAGTTCTCGGAGCCGGCCGTGTCTTGGTAGGGCACAATGACCGTGGCGAGGGTTCCACCGGTAGCCGTCCAGCGGTCAATGTCCCAGTCGTCCCCCGTGTACGCCGACTGGTCGTCGCCGATCGAATTGCCGTCGAAGTAGCGGTGAGTGCAGAATTCTTGATCCGTCACCAAACCGCGACCTCCTTGCCGGGCTCTGCAATCGGCACAACCTCGATCCCGGCCAACTCGCAATAAGCCCGGAACAACCGCTCGTGCCGGCCGAGGATGAACAGTTGGTGGAAGCCCTTGCAGTCGCGGGGGTCGGCCACGTTGTCCATCTTCAACTCGACCGAGGTGCGGCAGCCGCCGCAAGGGGGCGTATCGATGTTCGACGCCACTTGGCCCGTGCCCAGGATTATCTTGCCCGGCCCCATGAACTTCATCACCGTCACCGGCTCGCCTACGGGAAACAGGACCTGCGGCGAGACGCCGAGCCCCGACTCGCTGTGGCTGCGGAGGATGACCGGCTCGGGCGGCTCATGGAAGCCGCGGAGCCGGCTGGCGGAGGTGCAATGGGCACCCATGAATGTTCCCGTAATCGTGTTGGGGACCGGGTTCTTGTTGGAAGCCGGGCCGGCCGCACAACCACCCGCAGAGGAGCATGGAAATCCCCGCGTTCCAATCGCACTCGCAGAAGGCGGCGACCCCCTCGTCCCGCAGCTTCAAATAGCCCATGCACGGCGGGCAGGGAATCGCCAGCTTGCGGATCAGATCGAGGCAGTTGAAGGAAATCCCCTGGCAATTCTCCGCCGCCATGATCCGCTTGCACACGAAGTACGTCTTGGCCGCGTTGATCACGTCCTGCCGGTTCGGCTCGACGATCTTCTTGGCGGTGCGGGTGAACTCGTCGGCCAGCGCCGTTACCTCGGCGGTCGTCTCTTGCTTCGCCCACTCGTCCGTCCAGCGGCTCAAAGGGAGGCAGTGCAGTGTGGTCCCGATCACGTCCAGCCGCTTGTCTTCCGTCTTCGTGCCGTTGATGACGCACAGCCGGGTAGTCTTCATGTCCCAGACCGTCCGCAGCAGCTTCACGCCCGTCGCCGGCCAGCCGAGGTCTTGCGTCGAGGCCGTAAGACATTTCTTCGCCTTGCGCGGCTCTTGAAGGTGCGGGGTGAAGCACGTGCCCATCGGGCTAAAGAGGATGGTGGGAACGTCGCCCCGCTCGGCGATAAACTTGTTGGCTTGCGGCCAGTCGCGGTCGAGCTGCATCACCGTGGCGATGATCCCGTCTGGCGGCGACTGTTTGCACTCCGCCGCAACTTTGTCCGCGGCGGCGAGATCGGCGATCGGCTCCGGCACGACATCCAACTCGACGCCGAGTTTTTCGGCGGCCTCTGCCATAGTCTTGGTATGCTTGGACTGGAGTTCGTTGAAATCGAAAGCCATGCCCGGCCAGCCCCAGGCGTGGGCTTCCTTGGGGCGGAGAAAGAGGGCACGGACCCGTGGCTTCGCGCCGGCGGGGGGCGCGTTGGCCGCTAGCGCCGAGCTGAGCCCGAACAGGCCCGGCTGCGCCGCCAGGGCCGACAGCCCGACCGTGGTCATAAAGTCCCGCCGGTCCATCGACCGGCAACAACCGCAAGCGTGTCCGTGGTCTTGCTCAGTGGCCATGATAACGTCCTTTGCCTGAAAGCGGGATCTGGAGGGCAGGAGCCAGCATTGTAATCCGTTGCCCGTGCCGCCGCAACAACCGCTAGAACTGCTTCCCGTCGATGGTCAAACCGTCGTGGCGGTTGCCCAGGCGGCGGTGCGTCTCGGAATTGATGGTGTAATTCATCATCTGCACCGAGCCGTCACAGAAGGCCATCTGGAAGCCGTTGGCGTGGGCGCTTCCAAATCTATAGTCCCCGTCAAAGCCGGCTTGGTCCTGCATGGGCGTGTGGTTGGTGTCGTTGTCGGTCCAACGATTGATGTCGTAGTCGTAGCCCACGGCCCATCCCTGGTCATCGTACCGGGGGACGCCATCAAGGTAATGATCGGGGTTCAGGTACTTCTCGCCGCACAGGTAGGTCGTGCTGGTGCCGTCCGTAATGGCGGCCATCTTGCACGTGCTGCGGCGGTAGATGACCCCGCTAACGGCGCCGCTATTCGGGGCGGCTTCGTTGCCCTCCACTCCGCTGATACTCGCCCACTGGCTTTGTGTCCATGAATCGCCCTCGCCGTACGGAGCGGGTCCGCTCGGCCCGGAGCCGGTAGGCTCGTAGCTGTCGGTAATACTGCTGCCGTAACCGTCGCCGGAGGATGCGGCGTAATCGCTCCGCCCCATCACGGTGGGCGTATTGATGTTGCAAAACGTCATCGTTGGAGTGCCGGGGTGAGGATAAGGGTAGGCGACTGCCGGGCGGCGTGTGGGGCAACAAAAGGTCTCCAGAGGCGTCTGGGCCATAACCTGGCCCCCGGCCCGGTTGCCGCCCAGGCCCAAGTCGTGCAGGACCGGCTGTTCGATGAAGGGGAGGACGTTGTAGAGCCAGCCGCCGGGTTGCCTCTTGTCAAATCCGCGGTCGGGATCCCCGACAAAGGCCCACGTCCAGCCCCCGCTGGGCAGGAAGCCTTGGAGTTGTTCGTGGTTGAGGCAGCCCAGCGCGAACTGTTTGAGGTGGTTCTTGCACTGCACCTGCCGTGCGGCCTCCCGCGCCGCCTGCACCGCCGGGAGCAGCAGCGCAATCAGGATGCCGATGATCGTAATCACCACCAAAAGCTCCACCAGTGTAAAACCAGGGGATTTCTGATTTCTGATTTCTGATTTCTGATTGGCGCCGCGCACGATTTGCTCCTTGTGATGAGACGGGCAAGTTACCGATTTCCGTTGGCGCAAGCCAACAAAAGGCGCTCCGGGCGTCGTTACGAAGCGAGCCTCGTGACGACGCCGGAGCGGCGCCAAATCAGAAATCATAAATCCTAAATCCTAAATCAAACGTCTAACGCCGCCTCCGCCAGGCGTAGGCCAACAGGCCGAACAGCCCGCTGCCGAGGAGAACCAGCGTGCCTGGCTCGGGAACACCGACAATCTGCAAACCGCAGAGAGGCGACCACTGAGTCGGGTTGGACCCGTAGCTGGAATCGACCAGCACCGCGATGTAGTCGCTGGTGCTGCTCACGGTTACCTGCGCATAAGCGTAGTTGGTCCCCTGGGTCCAGACGCTGACGCTGCTGCTCTCCAGCAGCCCCTGCGAACCAGCGAAGGTGCTGATATTGGTCCCGATCGCCACTTGGTAACTCCGGTTCTTGGCGTCCGAGCCGATGAGGGCGTAAACGTCATAGGTTCCCGGCGAGAGCCCCCCCACTTGCACGCCGAGATCGTAGTTGTCGGGACAGTAGATGGCGTCGCCCATCAAGGCGGTTGGACCGCAGGGCGGGGTCCAAGCGCTACCCGTATAAGCGACGTGCGTACCTGACCTCCAGGTCCAGGTGTTTAGGTGCTCCGGCGAAGAACCGTCCTCGATCCAGACGCCCGTCGCGCTCGCGCCGCGCGTGTAGGTCAAGCCGGAAGTAATGTAAAAACTGGCATCTCCCGTGCCTCCCACCACGTTCCACGTGCTGTCGCTGCCGGTCAATGTTCCCAAGTATTGGGCGGGCGCGTCCGTGCCAGAGGTGTACGACCCGGCTGTTGTGCCGAAATCCCACTGGATACTGCTGGCTGATGCAACCCGGGCCGCAACCAGAACCGCAACGACTGCCAAAACACATGCAAACCGTTTCATGACACATCTCCTGAAAGAAAAATGGAGGAGTGAACATGATCGAGAGACGACAATTGCTCTCGTCATACGACTCCCATACTCGTAACCGTGCGACAGCGCCGGCGACGTGCCGGCAAGGTTCATTCCGGCGTCGCGGTTTTCCGATTCAACCCGTCCGTTTCCGCTGCGTGCTCCACACGGTTCCTATTCCCGTCCTCCTTGCTGCGCTCCCCCGCCTTTGGGTGATCAGCCCGCTCTTTCGATCACTTGCCTCCCGCCTCCTTCCGCAAGTCCCTTGCGTCGCCGTGCGGGACGGCGGCCCCGTGCGCGTGGTCGAAGCCGTCGGGTTTCGACGCCGGCCGGTCGCTGGTTGCGGCGGGCCAGCCGAAGACCTGGACCTGCGCCAGTCCCGTCCGGTTCTCGCCGAATTCGTCAACGTCCCGATTGGC
This sequence comes from uncultured Planctomycetaceae bacterium, assembly GCA_963754135.1. Classification (GTDB taxonomy): domain Bacteria; phylum Planctomycetota; class Planctomycetia; order Pirellulales; family Thermoguttaceae; genus JAJFUI01. Next base: position 2,373,948 of record CAVWEY010000003.1, on the reverse strand, counting down.
GTTGACGTTGATCGCCACATAGCGGGCGGTGCGGCCGCGCAGGTCGATCAGATCCGTCCAAGCAAGGCCCGGCCGACCAAGCCCAATGAAAAAGCTCTTGTTTGCGACTACCAGCGTCCAGCCGTTGCCACTGGCGTGGTTGGTGGGAATTGGCCCCGGGGCAACCTCGTTGGAAACGAAGACGTCCGCCCGAGAGACGTTGCGGTAAAGGTAGAGATGCCCAAAGGAGTCGTTGACGTTCCACACCAACATCTTTTCCAAGTTGAACGTGCCGCGGAGATCAATTTTGAACCAGGCGTTGACCACGTCGCCATCGGCACTGTACCAATGCGAGTTCCAGTTCCCATCGTCGTGCAGCGTGCGCTCCGGGTTCATACCGGAGCCGTCAACCGCGTGCATAGGGCTTCCGGTGCCCGCTTGTTTTTTGCCCACCAAACTGCCGGTGCTGGAGGCGGTTGCGATGACCGGATCAATCCGCGGAGCGCCAGACGCGCGGACACTGCGAAGAGAACGCACAAACATCAGGTCGTCACCGCGCGTCTCGCCCACGACGGTTTTCGTCTGGCTGATACGCGCCGACTGGCTGGCTTTCAGAATGGACCGGCTCGGCTGGCTTGCCCGCGGGTGCGGACACCACCTCGCCGACGAACACAGTGACTTGCGTGATCCCCCCCTTTTCCACTTCGACCCCGAACTCGGTGCCCAGGTCGGTGACGATGGCGGTGGGAGTCTTGACAACGAAGGGGGAAGGGGGAAGGAGGAAGGGGGATTTCGGATTTCGGACTTCGGATTTCGAATTTCCGGCTTCTTCCGCCTTCCCTCTTCCGCCTTCCCCCCTTGTTTCCACCCTCGCCGTCAGTTTGCCGAGCGAGAGGTAGCCGCCGCGGGACGAGTCCACTTCATACGTGCATGGTCCTTCAAGGATCACCTTGGCGCCCGTCTGGTAGGTGATTTCCATGAGTCCCGAGGCCAACTCATACCTGTGGCCCAGGGGGACAGGCGCGTGCTGTCGGGAGGCGCGGTTTGCGGATCGGCCCAGCGGCAATCGGCCGTGCCGGTGATCTGGCCCACCATTTCCGGCCTCGGCTCCGGCTGCTTCTCATGCTGGATAACGGCCGCCATCGACGGCGACGACGGCCCGGTAATCGCGTAATCGTGGGACACCGTCAACGCCCAAAGCACGAGCAGCATCGCTCCGGTGATGACCGTGGCCGCCCCATAGGAGAACAGCCAACCGCCGGGGGCGAAGAGGCCGGGCGAACCGTAGGACGCCGGCGATACCTGGCAAATGATGGGAAGGACGGCGGGCGAGAGCGGAAGTGCGGCGGGCGCCGCGAGGGCCGGTTCCCTCTCTTCCGTCGCCGGCAGCGGATACTTCGCCCAACCTCGCAGGCTCCAGGAGATGTACATGTACCGTACGTAGTGTTTGCAAAGCCCCGCGTCCCCACACACCAACCGATCCAGCCGTGCAAGCTGTCCGTCCGATAATTCTCCGTCGAGCGAGGCGGCGGCCAGTGCGTGCAACTCGGAGAGCCGCCCGTCGGGCAATGACGGATTGGAAGCGGTCATCGCAAGTCCTCCTGACGCATGGCATCTTCGATGCAATGCTGGAGTTGGCTGCGGGTTTTGGCAACCGCACGTTGCGTCCCCCGCACGGACCGGCCCAGACGGATGGCCACCTCCTTGATCGTTTCCTTCCCCGCGTAACAAGCCCAGAGCAGTTCTCGGGCGGCTTGACTGAGCTTCGCAATGCAATCGCTCAGCGCTTGCCGGAGCGGGTAGGCGTCCATTGCCAACGCCGCCGCCTCGCGCGACACGACGTCGACGAATTGCCGGCTGAAGCGGGCCGCGGCCCGTTGCGACTGCTTGCGGTACGCCAACACCATGAAATAGGCAATCGCCCGCGCCCAAACGCCGAAATCCTTGGTTGGATCGTATTGGTCGAATTGCTCCCAGAGCCGGAGCTTCGTTTCCTGAATAACCTCGTCCGCGTCGGCCCAATGGGGAACCAGCGAGACGACGTAGCCGCTCAGTTCCTGTTCGTGGACGCTCAGCAGACGCACGAACTCCCGCGTGCGCGCTTCGTGATCGGGAAATTTGGAAGAGCCGGCCGACATGCTGAGTTCTTTTCGAGAGAGTACCCCCGCCCTCCGCGCAGGCATGGAACAACAATGCCGCTTCCCATAATATAATAAGCGGAACGCCCCCTCCAGCGACAAAAAATTCGGCGGTCGGCAATTGTCCGAAGTTCGCGTCGCACGAAAACGAGGATTTCCGTGAGACTTGCAACCCACCGGCGTCACGTGGTCAGCTTGTCGAGCTGGCCGGTCATGAAGTCCTTGTTCTTGTCGCCGACCCAGTAGCGGTTGCCGGCGATGCACCAGATGAAGTCCAGTTCCTCATCCTGGCTGAACACGGGATGGTAGTTGAGGACGGGAATCGTGACGGCGTCGCCTTCCCGGACGTCGCGGACAAAGCTCTTGGACTCCTCGTCGGCGTAGACTTCCATCGAGCCGCGTCCCCGCGTGAAGATGTAGATCTCCTCCTGATCGCTGTGGTTATGGGGCGGCCAAGACCGCTGGTGGGGCTGGAAAAGCGTGAAACCGGCAATCAGCTTGTCGGCAGCCTCGCTCACGTCGAACATGAGGAAGACGTCCTTGCCCGCCAGACGGCGGATGCGGCGCTCGTCGCGAGAGAACTCCGACCAGCGGGCGTGAAACGGCGGGTGGGCGCGATCCGCCGCGCGCGGCAAACCACCAGCGCCGTCCGGCCGGCGTCCTGCGCCAGTTCATACGCCGCGCCACGCGGCACGTAGAGGACGTCGTAGTGCGACAAGGCGTACTGCCGTCCGCCCAACGCGACGGCGGCTGCGCCTTTCCAGCAGAACAACAGGCTCTCTTCCGTCGGATGCGCGAGCTGGGCGGAGCGGGCGGGACCGTCAAGCTCATAGACGCCATACGTGAGAAACTGCAACTTGGACGAGTGCGGGTTGGACTTCTCCACGTAGCGGAACAGGCCGCCGGCGGCCGGCAGGAACGTGGGGCTTTGCGGTCGGCTCATGACGGATCGTTCTCCGGGATTCACTCGATGCCGAGCGAAACGTGTTTGGTGTCCAGAAAGGCCTCCATGCCTTCGCTCCCCAGTTCGCGCCCCCAGCCGCTCTGCTTCAGGCCGCCCAGCGGACACTGGCTGGTCGTAGGCAGGCCGTCGTTGATGCCGACCGTGCCGGCCTCCAACGATTCCATGAGGCGGAACGCCCGGCCCAACTCGCGCGTGAACACGTAGGCGATCAGCCCGTAGCGGGAGGCATTGGCGCGGGCGACGGCCTCGGCTTCGGTGTCGAAGGGGGCCACGGGCGCCAGCGGGGCAAAGGTCTCTTCGCCAAAGCACAGCGCGCCGTCCGGCACGTCGGCCAGCAGGGTGGGCTGAAAGAAGGCGCCGGGCAAGCCTTCCACCCGCCCGCCGCCGCAGAGCAAGCGTGCGCCGCGGGCCAGCGCGTCCTCGACGTGCCGCGCGGCGCCGGCCCTTGCCTCCTCGTTGATCAAGGGGCCGACGTCCACGCCGGGGTCGAGGCCGTTGCCGGTTCTGAGGGCACGGACGCGGTCGGCCAGGCGGTCAAGGAACCGCGGGTAAATGCCGCGTTGCACGTAAATGCGGTTGGCCGCAATGCAGGACTGCCCCGTATTGCGGAACTTCGCCAGCATCGTCCCTTCGACGGCCCGCTCCAGGTCGCAATCGTCGAACACCAGCAGGGCGCGCAGCCGCCCAGCTCCAGCGAAAGCGGCTTCACCGTCCGCGCGGCGGCGGCGATGAGCAGTTGCCCCACCGCGGTCGAGCCGGTGAAGGTGATCTTGCGGCACAAGGGATTATCGAGGAACTCGCCGGCAATGGCGGCCGCCGCCCCGGCCACCAATTGGAACACGCCCTTGGGCAGCCCGGCGGCATGAACACACTCGGCCAGTTGCGCCGCGCACAACGGCGTGGCGCTGGCCGGCTTGAGCACCACCGGGCAGCCGGCGGCCAGCGCGGGGGCGATCTTGCGCACCGCCAACACCAACGGGAAGTTCCAGGGGCTGATGGCCGCCACCACGCCCACCGGACTCTTCACCGTCAGGTGCCTCTTGCCGTCGGCCTGGTGCGGCACGACGCGGCCATAGCCCCGGCGGGCCTCTTCGGCAAACCAGCGCAAGTGGTCGAGGGTCATGGTCACTTCACCCTGACTCTGCGCCAACGGTTTGCCGTTTTCCAGGGTGATGGTGCGGGCGAGCTCATCCCGGTGGCGTTCCACTTCGGCGGCGATGCGAAGCAGGAAATCCCCCCGCGTTTTTCCCACCGCTTGCCGCCACGCGGAAAAGGCGAGATGCGCGTGCTCCAGCGCCGCGGCAACCTGCCGGGGTCCGCAAACCGACATCTTCGCCAACGCCTCGCCGCTGGCCGGATTGCGGACCTCCAGGGTCTCCTCGGTGAACGCAAACTCGCCGTTAAGGTAGAGCGGATAGGTTTTCATGTTGTGCCCTCAAGCGACGGGCCTTGCCCCGCCGGTTGCCTGCACCCAGTCTTTGAGGAAGATTTCCACGCCCAGGTCGGTCAGGGGGTGTTCGTAGAGCTGCTTGAGCACGTCGAAGGACATGGTGCAGACGTCGGAACCGGCCAGGGCCGCCTCCAGCACGTGGATCGGGTGCCGGACGGCGGCGGTGAGGATTTGCGTCGGGAAATGGTAATTGTCGTAGATCGTGCGGATTTGGCGGACGACCTCCATGCCCGGCTGGCCGACGGCGTCCAGGCGTCCCACGAAGGGGCTGACGTAGGCCGCGCCGCACTTGGCGGCCAAAAGCGCCTGAAGCGGCGAGAAGGTCACGGTAACGTTGGCCGGGATGCCCTCGCCGGCAAGCGTCTTGACGGCCTTCAGTCCCTCGCGCAGGACCGGCACTTTGACCACCACGTTCTTGCCGAGCTTGGCCAGTTCGCGGCCTTCTTTGACGATTCCGCCGGCGTCGAGCGAGACCGTTTCGAGGCTCACGGGGCCGTCGGCCAAGGCGAGGATTTCGCGGTAGAGGTCCGCCGGTTTGCGGCCCGTCTTCATCACGTGCGTGGGATTGGTGGTTACGCCGTCCAGGATGCCCCAACTCCACGCTTCGCGGATTTGGGCTACGTCGGCCGTGTCGATAAAGAGTTTCATGGCAGGTGAAAGGGTCAAGAGGTCAACAACGGATGTTTCAACTTGATGTGGCTGGACATCGCCCTGCGCCCTCACATCGGCACAACGGCGCCGGTACGGACCGATTCCTGGGCCTTCAGACACATTGCCACCGCCCAGCGGCCGTCCTCCGCCGTCACGGGCGGCCTCCCCCCGTTGCGCACCGCGTCAACCATCGCCGCCAGCGCGTCGGCAAGCTCGTAAACCTCGCCGGTCATCTGCCCGATCGGGACCTCGGAGAGTTGCCGGCCGTCGTGGTACTTGAGCGAAAAGGACGGCTGGAAGGTGCGGTCCAGCGCGCCGCTCCAGGCCGCCCAAAGCGAGCCTGCCGAGCCGGTGAGCTTGACGGTCTGATGGTGCTCGAACGCACTGAGCGTTTGGGAGACCACCGCGTAGCCGCCGCCGGGGAAATTGAGAATGGCGCTGAAATTGTCCTGCAACTCCGGATGCTCCGGCTGCCGGGCGTTGGCGCGGGCGTAAACGGACACCGGCTCTCCGCAGCGCCCGAAATACCACCGCGCAAGGTCGAAGAAGTGGATGGGCTCCTCCAGAATCCAATCGCCTACGCGCCGGACGTCATAGCGCCAGCCGTCGGTCCCAAGCCGGTAGGGATTGCGCCACAACTCGATCAGCGCGTAGTGCAACTCTCCGATCGCCCCCGCATCGACCATCGCTTTCACCTTGCCCCAAAGAGACGAAAGGCGGAACTCGTGGACGATGCCGATCGTCCGGCCGCGGGCGCGGCGCGCCCGATCAGGCCGTCGCACTCGGCCAGGCTCAACGCCATCGGTTTCTCCAGGAACAAATGCTTGCCGGCATCCAGCACGGCGCATCCCACTTCATGGTGCAAGTGCGACGGCACCACGACCGCCACCGCCTCGATGTCCGGCCGCGCCACCAACTCGCGGTAATCGGCCACGACCGCGGCGCGCGGATAGCGGCGCTGGGCCTCGGCCCGACCGGCCTCCGACGGCTCGGCAATCGCCGCCAGTTCGGCCGTCGGGCACTCGGCAATGACGCGCGCGTGGTGCTGGCCCCAAGCGCCATAGCCGATCAGACCGAACCGGACTGTGTTGCATGTGCTCATCCGAGAACTCTTCGTTGGTTCCGGTCCATGTTATTCCGAAATCACAAATACGTCAACGCCGGGCAACGCCGGATCATTCGGGCAGTTCCTCATTCTTCGTTTCGGGGGCGAACCAGAGCAGAATCAAGCCGACGAGGAACAGCAGCGACATGGCCGAGACCGCGCATCGCAGGCCAAGCCCCGGATAAAGACGCTCGAAGCAGCCGCGGATTTCGCCGCGGACCAACAGCAGCACGGCCGAGCCCAACCGGCCGAGGTTGAAACAGAAGCTCGCTCCGGTGGCGCCAACCTGGTCGGGAACATTTCCGGGAAATAGATGGCGTAGCCCGATTGCATACCGGCCGTGAACAACGCCGAGATGGTGAGCAACACGACCGCTTGGATGTAAGATGAGGCCAGGAGAAAGGCGATGGGGACCGTGATCAGCGCGCCCACGTGATACAAGGCGAAGGTGGGGCGGCGGCCCAGCCGCATGGTGATGGGCGCAAAGGCCAACTGGCCCGGCAGCGCGCCGAAGACGATGAGGATCAGGTAGGCGAAGTAGCACGCGCGGTCATGTTCGGCGGCCGAAACCTTGCCGATGACCTCGCCCGCCAGTTCGAGGCTCCAGGCGAAAATGCCCCAATAGGTGCCCAGCCCAATGGCGGCCAGGCCGAAGCCGATCAGCGCGCGGTTCCGCCATCGCCGGTCGCGCATCAACTCCACGAGCGTGTTTTCCCGTTTGGCGGAGCCGGCGGGGACATCTTGCCTGGCCGCGAGCCATTTTTCCGATTCCTTAAGGCTGGCCAGCACCCAGACCACCAGCAGCGCCGGCAGAAACCCCACGGCGAACCCCGCCCGCCAATGCTCGCCGACGATGAACATTCCCTGGAGAGTGGCCAGGACCGCGCCAGGAGGGCGGAGGCGTGGAAGATGCCGCCGGCCATCGTGCGGGCCTTGCCCGTGAACACCTCGGAAACCAGCGCGGCGGCGACGGCCCATTCCCCGCCCACGCCAATGGCCACGAGAAACCTCAGCGCCACGATCTGCCAGCAGGTATTGGCGAAGTAGTGCAGGCCGCTGAAAACCGAGTACACCAGGATGCTCCAGACCATGCTCTGCCGGCGGCCGATGCGGTCGGCCAACATGCCGAAGAACAGGCCGCCCAGCGCCCCCCCGGCCAGGAACGACGCGAAGGCCATGTTGGCATAGCGGTCCACGTCGGCGGCGGTTGCCAGCGGGCCGAGCACCGCCGTCATGGCGGGTGTCTTGTAGACCGCAAAAAGCTGCCCTTGGAAGACGTCGAACACCCATCCCAGCGAGGCAATCACCAGGACGGTCCATTGGTACCGCGTCACGCCGGCATGCCAGGAGCGGCGGCCTTGGTTGGCGGTGTTCATGCTTGAGACGCCTTGGGTTCCGGGCGCCGGGCGCGGGGAAGTTGACGTAGTTGGCCGCCGGCCGTCCTTCGAGCACCGCCGTCACGTCGCGGCACACCGAGGCCGTGACCCGCTGCTGCCCTTCGTGGGTAAACCCGCCGACGTGAGGCATGAGGATGACGTTGTCCATGCCGTCCAGCGGTCCGGGCGGGGGCGGCTCCGAGCAGCGCACGTCGAGCGCCGCGCCCGCAATCTTGCCCTCTTAAAGCGCCCGCACCAACCCCGCCTCGTCGATCAGTTCCCCGCGGGCCACGTTGATGAACAGGGCCGTGGGTTTCATCCGGCCGAACGCGGCGTAGTCGAACATGCCGCGGGCCTGCTCGTTGCAGGGCAAGTGGCAGGTAACGACGTCTGCGGCCGCCAACAGTTCATCGAGACTTACGATCCGCGGATGCACGTCCGCCACGGTTACGGCGTCAGGATCGAGGTACGGGTCGTACACCACGATTTCCATACCGAAAGCGGCTGCGCGGCGGGCCGTAAGGAAGCCGATGCGGCCGAAACCCACCACGCCCAACGTCTTGCCGTACAGTTCGCTGCCCATGAATTGGTGGCGTGCCCAACCGCCCTGTTTCACGTGCCGGTCGGCGGCGACGATTTTTCGAGCCAAGGCCAGCATCAGCCCGACCGTCAGTTCGGCCGCGGAAATGGAGTTTTGCGACGGCGTGAAGGCGACCACGACGCCCGCCCGGCTGGCGGCCCGCACGTCGATATTGTCCAGGCCCGCGCCGCCCGGGCGATGATTTCCAACTTTCCGGCAGCAGCGATCAGACCGGCGGTCACGGCGGTTTGATTGCGGACAATCAAGGCGCGGACCCCGGAGACGGCTTCCCGCAACGCCGCCGGGTCCTTCCAGAGCTCCGGCGCGAACGTTACCGCCATCCTCTGCCGCAACTCGTTGACGGCAGTGCCGGTGATGTTTTCGACGATCAGAATCTCCGTCATGGGTCTGGCTGCTGCGCTGCGGGTTGCAGGGAATAGGGAATACCGTACTCGCCGGCCAACGTCTTCAACTCCTCGACGGTTTCCGCGCCGATCGCAATTCCGTGATGCCGGTTGTACTGCGACTTGCGGTATTCCGGCTCACCGGGGACCAGAATCTCCTGCACGCCGGGGCGGAGCCGGCAGGCCTTGATGCGGCCGATCATCGCGTCGAGCCGGCGTTTCATGGCGGCCACGTCCATAAAGGCGGCCACGTCCATCAGGCAGAAGAAGTGGCCTACGTTCTGCGGCCGGTCCAGGTGCTTGTACATCGAGCCCACCTCGCTGCCGACGGCGGCGCCCGCGAGGACTCCCGAGAATACTTCCACCATCATGGCCAGGGCCGAGCCTTTGTGCCCCGCCATCGCCAAGACGGTGCCGGCCAGAGCAGCGGCGGCGTCGGTGGTGGGGCGGCCCTCCACGTCGAGTGCCCAGCCTTCCGGGATCGGCTTGCCTGCCTTTTGCGCGGCAATGATGTTTCCTCGGGCGACGATGGAAGTGGCCATGTCGATCCGCAGGGGAAAACCCTTTCCCGTGGGAAAGGCGGCGGCCAGCGGATTCGTGCCGAAAAACGCCTCGCACGCCCCTTCCGGCGACATAGCCGGCTCGCAGTTGGTCGTCGCCAAGAGAATCATGTCCTGGGCGGCCGCCCGCGCAGTAGTAGGAAAGCGCCCCGAAGTGCTGCGACCGCCGGATGGCCGCCGAGGCGATCCCATACCGCCTGGCCAAGGGGACGAGTTGGTCGAGCGTTTTGACCGCCTGCGGCTGGCCCAGCCCGTTACAGGCGTCTACGGCCAGCACGGCCGGCCGGCGCTGCTCGACGCGAAGTTCCGCCCGCGGATCGATCAAGCCCTGCTGGATGCGACGGACATAGGTATTCAACCGCGAGACGCCGTGCGTCGAGGTGCCGTGCAAGTCGGCATCGACCAGCGAATCGGCCAGGACGGCCGCGTCGGTGCGGGGCACTCCCGCCGCGGAAGCGATGTCTTCCACGAGCTTCTGCACGGCCGCAAACGGGTAACGGTTCACGTTCACGACTCCCCGTGGCCTGAAAGGCGGGAAAAATGCCAGGCCTCTCCGTGCTGCAAGACCTGTTGCCTGGACCTCCCGAGCCAGGCGTCGTGCCGGGTGAGCATCCACCGGTCGATATGCACCATTCTCCGTGGCAGCCAATCGGGATGCCGCCAGAGTGCGGATGAGCCGAGCAGTCCTCCGATCCGCGCCCTAGAACGACGTAGTGCCGCAGGGACGGGCAAGCCAGGACCCTCTCGTCCACGCCGGCGTCGAAGGGCACAAACGCTCCCAAGACGACGGACGGACGATACCGCCGCAGCGCCTCGTCCGCGGTCATCCGCCGGACGGGACCGTCGGGCGGCGGATTGGCATCGACGGCCACGACCGGCACCCCGGCGGCGGCCAGCGCACCGGCCAGCTCGCCGCCGCCGGCGCACACTTCCAACACTGGACCCTTCCCGGCCAGTTCCAGCAACAGGCAGGCCAACGACGCGGCCAACTGCCGGTTTGGCGCCAAGTACCGGCCGGACTGGTCGCACGTGCTCAACCAGCCGTCGCCCCGTTCGGCCGCGGCGATCTGATCGAGCCACGACTCGAAGTCGGGCAATGTGCTTGCGCCGGCCATGACCACCTCGTGCTCTATACGCTCGGTCCGCAACGGTTGATAGCGAAGCCGTTCAGTTCCTTCAGCGCCTCGGCTTTCGTCATCTTGCCGTCACAGAGATCGAGCACTTCGTTGAACAGGCGCTCGCCGGCGGCGTCGAGGGAAGTGCCGTGGAACATGTCGGAAACGTCGACCTCCATGGTGTCGCACATTTTCTCCCACGACTCGCGGTTGCCCGTCAACCGCATGGTGATCATCAGGGGGTGGTTGATGGTGTGTCCGCCGCCGGTGCTGAAGCTCATCACCTGGCTTCCGGCGGCGCAGATGCCGGTGATGCTCTCACCGCCGTGGCCGGGAGTGTCCATGACCCAGACGCCCGGCTCGGCGCCGATCGGCTCGGCGTAATCCACGGCGCCGACGATCGTCTTGCTGCCCCATTTCTGAAGCGCACCAGGGCTTTTTCCTCGATGGTCGACAGTCCGCCGGCGATGTTGTCGCCGGTGGGCTGGCTGCCGCGCATGTCCACGCCACAGGCAAGAATGTTCTTTTCCATGTTCTTGATGAAGCCGAGAATCTTCTCGGCCACGGCCGGCGTCTTGGCCTTGGCGGTGATCAACGGTTCGCCGCCCATCATTTCGGTGGTTTCGGCGACCAGCGCCCGGCCGCCGGCCTCGACGATCCGGTCGGCGACCCAGCCCACGCAGCGGTTGTGCGCCAGTCCGCTGGTGACGTCGCTGGTGCCGCAATTGATGCCGTAGATCAGCTTGCTCAGGGGTGTGCGCTGCGCGCTGCTGGATGGTGATCTTGCGGTTGAACTCGACGGCCGTGCGGGTAGCGTGGGCCAGGGCGTTGATCGCCCCGCCGTCGCGGCGGATGTTGACCACCTCGACCGGCTTGCCGCTGGCGGCGATCTGATGGGCGATCTCGTCGGCCGTACACCCTTGCTCCTTGAAGTGGTCCACCACGATCACCGCGCCCGCATTGGGGTTCAGCCCGTGGCCGACCAGCGTGCGGAACGTCTGGGCCAGGTCGGGAGCGATCTGGCACCGCCCCAGCGGGTGGACGATGGGAATGCAGTTCCGCACCATGTACGCCACGCGCTCGCAGGTGGGATTGGCGTACAGCGTGCCGCTCAGCAGCAAGACGTAGTTGCGGATGCCGGCCTGCCCGTCGGGACGGGGAAAACCCTGGAAGGACTGTCGCAGTTGCTTCACGTGTGGACTCCTAAGAAGAAGCGCGGTTGTATTTCGGGTTTGTTGACTACTCTTCACGAAGCGGCCTGCAAATCGCCGCGGCCGCGGTTCGACTCGATGTTGTGTACGTGGACGTACTCTCCCTGGCGGATGTCGCACGAGGCCTTGCCGATGCACAATCCGTACTTGATGATCAACTGGCCGGCGCGGATGTCGCACCGGGAGAACTTGTGGTTGGCCGGAATGTCGTCGGCCAGGGTGATCACCTGCTCTTGCGGCGTGCCCTCGACCGTGCATTCGACCGGCTGGCCTTTCCGGCCCGCTCCAATGAGATTGGCGACATTGTCGTCACGATGGATGATCAGTGCCCGTAAACCCATTCCCTATCCCTTTCTTGAATCAAGAACCGTCTTCTTGCGAAAACCGATAAAGAGTCTCACGCCGTGTTTCTCTTCTTCTTGCGGCGCCGCGTTTTGCCGCGGAGGCTCGCGGCCGGAGCGGCGGGCGCCGCGGCGGGCAGGAACCCATCCTCCGCTCCGCCCACGGGATGCAGAACGAAAGTCCCTTCGGCAACCTGGCGTTCAATCGAGCGCCGAGCCACCTGAACGTGCCGCCGGGCGAGCGACTCGGCTTCGTCGGGCCTGTTCGCCTCGATGGCAGCGACGAGTTGCTCGTGCTCGTGATGGACCTCGCCCATGTCGCGATGAGCGCGGACGAACATTCCCAGCACGCGATAGGCCTCGGTGAGCCGGGCCAGAATCTGGTTCCGCGAGGCCTGAATCATGCGATAGTGGAACTGGCGGTCCAGGACGCTCATCGCCTCGAGATCGCCTTCATTGCCGAGCCGCCGGATCTGCTGAGCCAGCCCGCTCAACTCGCGGAGGTCCACCCGGCTGGCATGTTCACAGCAAAGCCGCGCGGCGAGGCCCTCGAGCACCTCACGGATCTCGTAGGCCTGTAACGCCGAGGCGGCGTCGAGACCGCTCACGAGCATCCCCAAGTTGTCTACGGCCCGGACCAATCCGCAGAACTGGAGTTCCAGCAGCGATTCGCGCACGACGCTCTGGGCCACGCCGAACCGCGCGGCCAATTCCTGCTGCACCAGCCGTTGACCGGCCCGGTATTTCCCCGAAAGGATCAGGTGCTGGATGCCGTCGCGGACCCGGTGCCGGGTGAGGATAGCCCTGTCGTTGGGTGGTGAGACGACGCCGTTATAGCGAGCGGTGGACATGATCCCTGAAACCGCGGCCGGCCATTGACAACTAACGATAATCATTGATAATAGACGATTGAACCGCCCTGTCAATAGGTATTCCCTGCCGGGGCGGTTCTTTCCGGCAGACAGGGCTGAAGCCACATGATCCGTCACGAACCATCCGCTCCGGGTCCGGGCAAGGTCTATATCGTCGGCGCCGGTCCCGGCGCGGCGGACCTGATCTCGCTTCGTGCCCGTCGCGCCTTGCTCTCGGCCGACGTGGTGGTGGCCGACCGGTTGTTGCCCGGTGACTTTCTCGAACAGGCGGGTATCGAGCCGGCGGGCAAACTTGTCGACTGGATCGGCCAGGACCGGCCGCGCCGCTCGCAAGCCACGATCAACCGGTCGCTCGTCCGCTACGCGCAGCAGCGGCAAGACCGTGGTCCGCTTGAAAGGGGGCGACCCCTTCGTGTTCGGACGCGGCGACGACGAAGTCCGTTATCTCGCGGAACAGGGAATCCCCTGGGAAGTCATTCCCGGCCCGAGTTCGTGTACGGCGGCGCCGACGGCGGCTGGATATCCCTTAACCCGCCGCGCCGTGGGCCGCTCCTTCGCCGTGGCGACGGCACGGATCGCCGGTGGGGCCGTCCCGCAGTCGTTTCCGCGGGCCGATTCCCTGGTCATCCTGATGGGCGCAGCCATCTTGCGGCTGGTTGTGCCGCGGTTGTTGTCCGAGGGCTGGCCTTCGGATACTCCGGCCACGCTGATCGAGCGCGGAACGCTTCCTTGGGAGCGGCGTGTAGCCGGAAAGCTGGCGGAGATCGCGGCGCTGGCGGAGACGGCAGACGTGGTCTCGCCCGCGCTGCTGATCGTGGGTTGCGCGGCGGCGCCCCTGCCGGCGATGGTTGAGCGGCCGAGGATTCTCTTTACCGGGCTGGACCCGGCAAACTTCCGCGCGCTGGGGGACCTGCTGCACTGGCCCGCCTTGAAGATCGTGCCCGATGAAGAGGGCCGGCGGCTGATCCCGTGGGTCCTTGGACGGCTGCGCCGGCGCGGGTTTGACTGGATCGTGTTCGCCAGCAGGCTGGCCGTAACGTCATTCTTTGCCGCGCTGGCCCGTGCGGGGCCGATGCCCGCATCTTCGCCGGAGCGGGAATTGTCGCCGCCAACGCGGGCGTCGCGCAGTGCCTGCAAGAACATTTCGTGCGGGCTGATGCCGCCGCAGACGTGCCCGGAAACTCCCGTTGGGCCGAGCGGGCGGCCGGCCAAAGGGTGTTGGCGGTGCACGGAAACCACCTGCCCGGTGAAATCGAGCGCCGGCTGGATGAAATCGGCGCCATGGTGACCCATATCGTCTTGCACCGGGTGGTGCGGCACCCTGAGCTGGGCCGCCCCTTGCCGGAACATGACGCGATTTACTTCGTCAGCCCCTCGGCGGTCGAGGCCGTTGGAGAAGTGTACGGCCCGGCGGCATTTCAGCGGGAAGTGTGGTGTTTGGGTGAGGCGACGCGGACCGCCGCCGGACGGCTGGGGGTCGCGGCCAGGATTGTGTGCCCGCCATCCCCAGCGGAAAGCATTTCCTCATGTTCTTGGTAACGATTGACACCGAAGCGTGTGCCGGCTGCGGCCAATGTGTCGAGGCCTGCCCCGCGCAGATTCTCGCCATGGTGGACGCCAAGGCGGAGGTCGCCGGCGATCCCGCCGAGTGTCTGGGTTGCGAAAGTTGTGTGGTTGTCTGCGAGAGCGGACAAATCACGGTACAGGAGTATTGAACCGGCCGCTTGCCGGGAGCACGCCGCGGAGGTGCGGGAATGGACCAGGACGGAACGTCGCCGCCGGATGACGCCGGACGGAGAGAGACTCCCCTGCTCGATGAGCTGGAAGCGGGCCGGTGGCCGAGCTTTGTCCACGAGATGAAGCGCGCCGCCGAAAAGTCGGAAGCGGCCGCCGATCTGCTGCGGCAGGTCGAGCGCTCCTACGCCGACAATACGGGGCATTGGAAACGGGGCGGCATTGTGGGTGTGAGGGGATACGGGGGCGGCGTGGTGGGCCGCTATTCCGCCCTGCCGGAGGAGTTCCCCGCGGTCAAGGAGTTTCACACGCTGCGGGTCAACCAGCCGGCCGGCTTCTACTACACGACCAAGAAGCTCCGCGAACTTTGTGCCGTTTGGAACGAGTACGGCAGCCGGCTGGTCAACTTGCACGGCTCCACCGGAGACATCATCCTCCTGGGAACGGCCACGGAGAAGTTGCAGCCCTGTTTCGACGCCCTCGGCGAGATCGGCTTCGATCTGGGCGGCTCGGGCAGCGCCCTGCGGACGATCAGTTGTTGCGTGGGCCCGTCGCGCTGCGAATATGCCTGCATCGATACGATGGATATTACCCACAACTTGACGATGCACTTCCAGAACGAGCTCCACCGCCCGTCGTTTCCCTACAAGTTCAAGATCAAGTGTTCCGGCTGCCCCAACGATTGCGCGGCCGCCAGCGCCCGGTCGGACCTGGCGGTCATCGGGCTGTGGCGTGACAGCCTGCAAATCGACCAGGACGCGGTCCGCGGATACGTGGCCGGCGGGTTTGACCTGTTCAACGTGGTGATCCGCCGCTGCCCGACCGGAGCGCCTGGATTGGGATGCGCAGGCCGAGGAGTTGCGGATCGACCCGCAAGAGTGCGTACACTGCATGCACTGCATCAACCAGATGCCCAAAGCGATCCGCGTGGGCAAGGACCGCGGCGCCGCGATCCTCATCGGCGGCAAGGCGCCGGTGGTGAAAGGGGCGATGATCGGCTGGGTCCTGATCCCCTTCCTCGAGTTCAAGCCGCCTTACGATGCGGCGAAAACGCTGATCACCAGGATCATCGACTTCTGGGCGGACAACGGCAAGAACCGCGAGCGGGTCGGCGAGTTGATCGACCGCCTCGGGATGCCGGCCTTCCTGGCGGCGGTCGGCGTGGAGGCCGTGCCGCAAATGGTCAGTGCGCCGCGGGCGAATCCGTATCTTTTCTGGCGCAGCGAGGAGGTGGAGAAACGTGCCTAAGACCGACTTTGGACCACCCGACTACCGGGAAATGCTCCCGCCGGTCATCCGCGAGAACTACGGCCAGTGGCGCTACCACACGATCCCCCGGCCCGGCGTGCTCAGGCACGTGAGCCGGTCGGGGGCCGTGTTGACGTCGGTGCGGGTGGCGTCGCCGCGGCTGGTGAGCACCGGTTTCGTCGCCGATATTTGCGACATTGCCGACAAGTATTGCGACGGCTATTTGCGTTTCACTACCCGGCACAACGTCGAGTTCCTCGTCGCCGACGAGAGCAAGGTAGAGCCCCTGCTGGACGAGCTGGCCGAAAAGAAGTACCTGGTCGGCGGGGTCGGACCGGCGATCAGCAACGTGGTTCATACCCAGGGCTGGATCCACTGCAAGAGCGCCGTGACCGACGCTTCGGGGCTGGTCAAGTGCATCATGGACGAACTCCACGGCTATTTCACCGGCGAGGCCCCGGTGCCGGCGAAGCTGCGGATTGCCGTGGCCTGCTGCGTCAACATGTGCGGCGCATGCCATTGCTCGGACATCGCCGTGGTGGGCATCCATCGCAAGGCGCCGCGGGTCAACCACGAGCTGGCCGGCAAGGTCTGTGAGATTCCCTCCACCGTGGCCTCGTGTCCCACCGGCGCCATCCGGCCCAATCCGAAGCTGAAGAGCATCGAGATCAATGGGGAGCGGTGCATGTACTGCGGCAATTGCGCCGCCGTTTGCCCGGCGATCGACATCATGGACCCGGAAAGCGACGGGGTGTCGGTCTGGGTTGGCGGCAAGATTTCCAATGCCCGCAGCCGGCCCAGTTTCTCCCGCCTGGCGATCCCCTACCTTCCCAACCACCCGCCGCGCTGGCCGGAAGTCACCGCGGCGGTGAAGAACCTGGTGGAAGTCTGGCGCAGGCCGTGCCAGGCCCGGCGAACGCATGGGCGAGTGGATCGACCGCATCGGCTGGGAGCGGTTCTTTCAAGTGACGGGCATCCCGTTCACCGACAAACACATCGACGATTTTACCCATGCCACGACGACCTTCCGCGCAACCACCCAATTCCGGTTCTGAAGCGTCTTGTGCCGGGTGCGGGAGCTGGTGAATGTTGTTCTTCCTGGGATACATCCTTCCATACTTTGCCGCCGCCGTGTTCGTGACCGGCATGGCGTGGCAGAGTTGGCGGTGGTTGAAAACGCCGGCGCCCTTTCCGCTGACGCTCCTTCCCGCCGCGGAGGGGCGCGCGAGGCCCATCGCCGCCGCGGCCGGAGAATTGGTAGTCTTCCGCAGCCTGCTCCGAGGCGACCGTACGCTATGGTTTTGCGCGTGGCTGATGCATGTCACGCTAGCCTTGATTATCGTGGGCCACCTTGCGGGCATCGGATTGCTGGCACGGCAGTTCTGCTGTCTCGGCCTGTCGCCGGAGAGCAGTGTCCTGTTGTCGAAGACCTCCGGCACGATTCTCGGGCTGCTGATGGCCGCGGCGCTGGCGATGCTCCTCTGGCGGCGGACGGCAATCCCGGAAGTCCGACGCCTTTCCGGCCCGTCCGACTATTTCGACGTAGCCCTGTTGATGGCCGTGGTCCTCAGCGGACTTTACCTGCGGCTGAGCCCGACGAAAACCGACTTGGGAGCCGTGCGGGCATACCTGGCCGGGTTGCTGCGGTTCCAGCCGGTTCCCCTTCCGGAACGAGCGGGGTTGATCGTCCACTTCACCCTGGTCAACCTGCTGCTGGTGTACTTCCCCTTCTCCAAGCTGGTCCACCTGACGGGCGCGCTGGTGAGCCGGACTTTGGTGGAGCAGCCGCCGCCGGTCTATCCCACGCCCGCCGGCCGCCAGCGCACGGCGAGGTTCTTGCGGCGCCGGGGGAGTACGCCCTCATGAAGCCTCCGCTGCACCTTGCCAAGGAAGTGGACGTGAGGCCGCTCGGCTTCGAGCCGCTCCCGCCGGGCGAGCGCAAGGCTAAAATGCTGGACGAGATGGACCATTTGCAGAAGTCGATGCGGTCGCTCTCGGTCATGCTGAAAACGTGTACCAAGTGCGGCAACTGCATCCGGCAATGCCACAGCTACTTGGGAACCGAGGACGCCCATAACGTCCCGGCGGCCCGGGCCGACTTGATGCGCCGGGTGTACAAGCGCTATTTCACCCTCTCCGGCAAGCTGCTGGGCCGGTTCGTGGGCGCGGCGGATCTTGACGACGAAATGATCGCCGCCTGGTTGACTTATTTCTATCAGTGCAACGAGTGCCGCCGTTGCGCAGTGTTCTGCCCCTTCGGGATCGACACGGCGGAGATCACCATCGCGGCGCGGCATATCTTGTCCGAGGCGGGCGTGATTCCCAAGTTCATGCAGGGGGTGGCCGCGAACCTGGCCAAGACCGGCAACAACATGGGAATTCCCAAGCCGGCCCTGTTGGACAGCGTCGGGTTCCTCGAGCGTGAAATGAAGGAGGAGACGGGGCTCGACATCAAAATCCCGGTGGACAAGCCCGGCTCCGAAATCCTCTACGTCCCTTCGTCGGCGGACTTCTTCAGCAACGTGGACACGACCATCGGCGCGGCGAAGATGTTTCACGTCCTTCAAGCCAACTGGACCATTTCCTCCACGGTGTTGGAGGCGGCCAATTTCGGTCTGCTGTTCGACTTCTTCGTGATGCGCGACCATCAGCAGCGGCTGAAAACGGCCGCCGCGGCCGTGGGCGCGAAGCTGGTTGTGCAAGGCGAGTGCGGCCACGGCTGGCGGGCTGCCCGCATGTTCGCCGCCGGCGCCGCCGGGCCGGCGCCTTTCCGGCTGGTGCACGTGCTGGAGTATGCCGCCGGGCATCTTCCCCAACTTCCGCTGCGCAAGCTGGCGGTCCGGGCCGCGCTGCACGACCCGTGCAATTATGCCCGCGGCGGCGGCATCGTCGAACAGCCGCGGCGGATCCTTCGCCGCTGTGTGGAAGAACTTGCGGAAATGACCCCGAACCGGGAAGAGAACTTCTGTTGCGGCGGCGGTTCCGGCATTCTCATGGATGAAATGCTGGAGATCCGCCTCAAGCTGGGCAGGAAGAAGGCGGAGCAGGTCCGGGCCCTGGGCCGGCTGGATTACCTGGCCATCCCCTGCTCGATCTGCAAGGCCCAACTGCCGCCGGTAATGAAACACTACGGCATGGAAGGCCTGGAGATGGGCGGGGTGATGGACCTGGTGGGCAAAGCGATGATGCTGCCCTAGAAGCCGGTCATGGCCAGGTTGTGGAGACGAAAACGTAGCGCGGGACAAACTCGGAGGTTATTCAACATGAGCTTCGTAGACGTTGGCGGCAAACAAATCGAAGTCGATGAGGACGGCTTCATCTGCGACCCTGAGCTTTGGGACGAACGGATCGTCGCACTGTTCGCCAAACTGGAGGGCGTCGATGAACTTACCGAAAACCACTGGAAGGTGATCCATTATCTGCGCAACTATTGGAAGCAGTTCGGCATTGCGCCGATGATCCGCAAGCTGTGCAAGGAGACGGGCTTCACCCTCCAGGAAATCTATCAGATGTTCCCGTCGGGGCCGGCCAAAGGCGCTTGCAAGCTGGCCGGCCTGCCCAAGCCGACGGGCTGCGTGTGAGGGGAAATTTGGGGTGGATGCCGTGACCTGGTTTCTGACCGGACCGTACCTGTACGCAACCGTCCTCCTGTTTCTGCTCGGGTCGGGTTATCGGATCGTCGTGCTGCTGCGCATGCCTCGCCATCTCCGCTGGGAACTGTATCCGATTCCTCACCTTGGACCGGCGGGCTCGAAGTATCAACAGGTCGACTTTACCCGGTCGCCGCGGCGGCATTCCCGCCTGGCGCCGGTCCTGTTCATGGCCGGAGAGATCTTGCTGCTGAAAAAAGTGTTCCTCAACCGGCGCGACCTGTGGCTTGGCTCTTGGCTGCTGCACGTCGGCCTGTACTTGTGGTTCCTCTTTCTCGGCCTGCTCGTGGCGGGAGCGGTCTTCGATGGGCTGGGCCTTACGATATTGGCCGAGAGCGGCTGGCTGTGGCGCAGAATCCTGCATCGGACGACCATCGCGGCGGGCTCCGGCGGAATGATTGTCGGGTTGCCCGGAGCGCTGCTGCTGCTGTGGCGACGCTGGCGCGACGTGGGCCTGCGGGAGATGTCGGATAGGATCACCTCCTTCAATCTGTTCTTGCTCCTGACGCTGTTCGGCTCCGGCCTGATTGCCTGGCTGACCGCCGACCCGGCCTTCGGCCGCTGCCGGGACCACGTGGCGCTCCCTGCTTTGCGGGCATCCGGCCGCGGTGGACCCGCCGAGCCTGGTTGCGGCGATGGTTCCGGCGGGATTGTTCCTGGGTTACCTGCCCTTCAGCCGGATGTTTCATGCCGTGGCCAAGTATTTCTTTTATCACGACGTCCTTTGGGACGACGTACCCATATTGCGGGGCAGCCGGATGGAGCGGGACTTTAGCCGCTATCTCGATTACCGCGTCACCTGGTCGGCCAAGCACGTCAGGCCCGAGGAAAGTTGGAGGAGACAGATTTCCGGCGAGGATGACGAGAAAGGGCGGGAACATGACCGCTAGGGTACACATCAAGGACTTTGGAGTCGAGCAGCCCGTCTTGTCGCCCGTGAAACCGGAAGGATTATTGGAACTGCCCGGCGGCGGGCCGTCCCCGCCGTTTACTCCCCCGCGCCGGACTGGCTGGAGAAGTACGATTTTTCACTCGACGGATTCTCCGCTCTCGGCCTGCCGCTTCCCAAGACGAAGGCCGAGGAGGATGCCATCGTGCAATCGTTTCTCCGCGGTCTGGAAAAGCTGTTCACGCCGGAGAACAACTGGGCCTTCCTTTTGCCGGCGGTTCTGAGCACCGATTACTGCATGCGGTGCAATACGTGCAACGGCGCCTGCATGGTCTATGAGGCGAGCGGGCAACAGGACATCTACCGCCCCAACTTCCGCTCCGAATTGCTGCGGCGCATTTTCAAGCGTTACTTCACGCCGGCCGGAAAGCTGCTGGGCAAGTGGGCCGGCGCGGACCTCGAACTGAACTGGCGCGTCGTGTACCGGCTGGCCGAACTGGCCTACCGTTGCACCTTGTGCCGGCGCTGTGCGGCCGCCTGTCCGGTCGGTGTGGACAATGCCCTGCTCGCCCGCGAGCTGCGCAAACTGTTCAGCATGGAGATGGGCCTGGCCCCGGAGGCGATGCACAAATCCGGCACCGTGCGGCACCTGGCGGTGGGCGCCTCGACCGGCATGAACCCGACGGCCTTCCGCGACGTCCTGGACTTCATCGAAGATCTGATCGAGGAGAAGACCGGGCGGCGGATCAAGATTCCCGTCGATAAACAGGGGGCCGACATTCTCTTGGTGCATAACTCGGGTGAATACCTCGCCTGGCCGGAGAATCCGGCCGCCTTTGCCATCCTCTTCGACGCGGCCGGCCTCGACTGGACGCTGGCCAGCGCCCCGATGGGCTACGAGGCGGTCAACTACGGCGTATGGTACGACGACGTGCAATATGCACGCATCGCGATGGCGCACGTTCAGGCCGCCAAGCAGCTTGGGGCGCGGAAAATCGTGGTCGGCGAATGCGGCCACGCCACCAAGGCCCTGGTGACCGTTGCCGACCGCCTCGGCGCGGGCGAGTCGGGTATCCCGAGAGAAAGTTGCCTGCCGCTGCTGGAGAAGATCGCCGTCGAGGGCCGTGTGAAGTTCGATCCTGCCCGGAACGGCTTTCCGGTCACCCTGCACGACCCCTGCAACCTCGTGCGGCTGATGGGGATCGTCGAGCCGCAACGGAACATCCTCAAGCATATTCTGCCGCCGGGACAATTCCGCGAGATGCCGCACGCGGGGACCGACAATTATTGTTGCGGCGGGGGGAGCGGGTTTGCCGTAATCGACGCCTTCAATTTTTCCCAGTGGCGCAACGGCCTTTGTTCGCGCAAAAAAGCCCAACAGGTCCTGGCGGCCTTCCGCGACTGCCTCGATCCTTCGATTTTCAAGTATTATTGTGCCCCCTGCTCCAACTGCAAAGGGACGGCGCGGGACAGCCTGATCGGGTATTACCGCTTCAAGCAGCGATACAATATCAGCTACGGCGGGCTGGCCGAACTGATGGTCAATGCCATGTCCGGCCTGCCCAGACCCTATATCACCGGCGAGAGCGACTTCTGAGGGGTGCCGTATGAAACTCAGCGAATACTTCGAGAACGCCAACGGCGTCGGTGTGCTGGCAACCGCAGACGCCGAGGGAAGGGTCAACGTGGCGGTCTACGCCCGCCCCCACTTCCTGGACGCCAACGACGACCAAACGGTTGCCTTCATCATGGCCGACCGTCTCTGTCATGCCCAGGTCCGGGCCAACCCGCACGCAGCCTACCTGTTCATGGAGAAGGGCAAGGACTACGTCGGGAAGCGGCTGACGCTGACCAGGATCCATGAAGAGACCGATCCCCACAAAATTCAATCGCTTCGACGACGGAAGCTGCCCGACGAGTGCGAAGACGGCAAGACCCGATTCCTGGTCTACTTCCACGTTGACGGCGTTCGCCCGTTGATCGGCACGGACGGATGACGGGACTCCGGCACGTCACACCCCAATCCTCGTCCAATCCTTGGATGCAGCCCCGGAGCCGCTGCACGAAATCCGGGAGCCGGGCGGCTAACTCACTCTACAAGATGTCCTGAAGGCTTACTGCTCTTCGGCCAGCACGGCGGGCACCAGATAGCACTCCGCGTCGCGGTGCGGGGCGTTGGCCAATGCCGCTTCCCGCTCCAGGCTCGGTTGCACGGCGTCGTCGCGGAACACGGTGGTCACGTCCAACGAGTGGGCCATCGGCTCGACGCTGCCGGTATCCAACTCGGAGAGCAGACTGATGTAACCGAGGATTTCGCCCAATTGGCCGGTCATCCGGTCAAGTTCCTCCTCCGAGAGGCGGAGCCGGGCCAACCGCGAAACTTTCTCGACCTCGGCGCGGGAGATTGGCATGGGATTGGACGACCGTGTGCCACTGCTTGTTCCAAGCAGTGGCACACGGTCGTGATCAACGCGGACTATTTCTTGGCCGGCGTTTTCGGCAACTTAAATGGTCTATGGTGAATCCGCTTGGTCACGGCGCCGCTCCGCAGGCACTGGGCGCAGACCCGCATGGTCTTGTGCGTGCCGTTGGCCGTGGTGACGTGGACCCGCTGCAAGTTGGGCCGGAACTTCCGCCGGCTGATGCCGGTGATCTTGGTACCCACCCCGCCGAGGTATTTCGCCTTACCGCGATGAGTGACTTGGTTGCCCAGTACGGGCTTCTTTCCACACACTTCACATTCTTGGGCCATTGCAAAAGGCTCCGTCAGGGCGTTTCGGCCGGCACGGCAAAACTCCCAATATAGCCGTTGGCCCACGCCCTGCAAGGCGTCGTTCTCTACGCCTGCGGCACCGGCAAGAAGGGACGCGGAGCGGCAACCTCCATTAGCGGGGTAAATGCTTCGACCTTGTTTCGGTGCAGGGGACGCGTTACCATACTAGAGTCTTTCCAAGTTACCCCACTTTCGAGGATTTCTCGATGATTCACCGGATCGTGTTCGTCAGTTGGCGGCGTTGGCATTGGTTGCTCGTCTTGGCGTTGGTTACGGCATTTGGCCCGGTGGCCTGGGCCGACCCGACTGGCCCCGGTCCGAGTGACCGGCAAATCACCCTTGCGGTCGTGGCGATGGTGAAGAACTATCATGTCTCCCGCCACCCGCTGGACAAGGAAATTTCCGAGCGGTGCCTGACGAACTTCCTGAAGGAACTGGACGTGAAGAAGGTCTTCTTCTACCAGTCGGACATTGACGAGTTCATGCGGCAGAAGGACGATCTGTGCGAGTCGATCCGCCGGGGCGACATCAATTTCGCCTACCAGGTCTTCCACACCCTGTTGCAGCGGGTGGACGAGCGGGTGCGGACGGTCGACGAATTGTTGGCCGGGCCGCTGGATTTTACGGCCGACGAGCAATTGGTGAAGGACCGCGACCAGGCCCAGTATCCCCGCACGCCCGCCGAGGCCCGCGACCGCTGGCGGCAACAGATCAAGTTGGACTTGCTGGTGCTGAAGACCTCCGACAAGGCGGAGAAGAAGGAGGGGCAGGAGGCCCGCGACAAGCTGGCCGGCCGCTACCACAGCCTCGCCAAGCGGCTGCACCAGACCAACAGCGACGAGTTGTTGGAGTTCTACCTGAACGCCTTCACCACGTCGTTCGATCCGCACACCGACTATATGTCGCCCGACACGCAAAAGAACTTCGACATTGCCATGGGGCTGAACCTGGAGGGGATCGGGGCGTCGCTGATGAGCGAAGACGGCTACACCGTGGTGAAGAAGATCATCCCCGGCGGCGCGGCCGACAAAGACGGCCGGCTGAAATTGGAAGACAAGATCGTCGGCGTCGGCCAGGGCGACGAGGGGGACTTCGTCAACGTGGTCGACATGAAGATCGGCGACGTGGTGAAGCTGATCCGTGGCAAGCCGGGGACCTTCGTTCGTCTGGAACTGATCCCCGCCACGGGCCCAAAGCGGCAGGTCTACAAGATCGCCCGGGAGAAGATCGAATTGAAGGACAGCGAGGCGCAGGGCGAAGTGCTCAAGGTGGGCCGCCGGCCGGACGGCGCGCCATACCGGATCGGCGTGATCCTGTTGCCCAGTTTCTACCGCGACATGGAGGCGGAGCGCCGCGGCGATCCCAACTTCAAGAGCACCACCCGCGACGTCCGCGCCATCCTCAACCGCGACGACTTCCAGGGCATCGACGCGGTGGTGCTCGACTTGCGGGACAACGGTGGCGGGGCGCTCAATGAGGCCATCAGCCTCACGGGCCTGTTCATCAAGGACGGCCCGGTCGTCCAGGTGAAGGACGCCGACGGCTGGGTGAAACCTCTGTATGACACGGAGGCGGGCATCGCCTGGTCGGGACCGCTGGTGGTCCTGATCAACAAGTTCAGCGCCAGCGCCAGCGAGATCCTTGCCGGCGCGATCCAGGACTACGGCCGGGGACTGATCGTCGGCGACCACGCCACCCACGGCAAAGGAACGGTGCAGGAGCTGAAGAACGTGAGCGTGTTGTTGTTGGGCGTTTTTAACGGGCCGCCGTTGGGCGCCCTGAAAATCACCACCCAGAAGTTCTACCGTCCCGACGGCGACAGCACCCAGCAGCGCGGCGTCGTGGCCGACATCGAACTGCCTTCGCTGAGCACCTACTGGGACGTGGGCGAGGCCGACCTCGACTACCATCTGCCCTTCGACAAGATACAGCCCGCCAAGTTCCAGCGCTTCGACGACGTCGATCCGGCGGTCTGCGATCAGCTTCGCCGGCTCTCGCAACAGCGGGTGCAGTCCTCCGAGAAGTTCCAGAAGGTGCTCCGCAACATCGTCCGCTACAAGGACTCCAAAGCCAAGAAGTACCAGACCCTGAACGAGGCGAAGTTCCTCAAGGAGCGGGCCGAGTACAACGCCGACAAGGAGGAAGAGGACGCCTTGGCGGAGCACAGCGGACTCGGCGGCGGGGGCATCAAGCGGACCTTCTACCTCGACGAGGCCCTGGCCATCACCGCCGACTACGTGAACCTCGAACACCAGGCCAAGGCCCGCCAAGAGGCCCTCGGGGCCAGAAACTAGTGGTTCGTCTCACCTGATTTGACGGGTGGGTGGCACGCCCTGAAAGGGCGTGGTGAGCCGCCAAGTCGGAGCGTAACGTCCGCCACGCCCTTTCAGGGCGTGCCACCCAATTGTAGTGGAATCATCTGGGCACCCGGCGCTTCGGGCTAATGTACGACAAGAAAGAGGGAGCCGACTGTGAAGAGAATCCTCCTGGGACTTCTGTTCCTCTGCTGCTGCGGCACACTCCAGGCCGCCGAGTATCGGGCGGGCGTGGGGCGGGCCGTCATCACCCCACGCACGCCCGTTTGGATGGCCGGCTATGCCGTCCGCACCCACCCCAGCGAAGGCGTGATCCAAGACCTCTGGGCCAAGGCCCTGGCGATCGAGGACGGCCGCGGCGGGCGCGTGGTGATCCTCACCGCCGATCTGATCGCCGTCCCGCGGGAGATCGCCGAAGAAGTGGCCGCCCGGCTCAAACGGAGGCACGGCATCGAGCGTTCGCAACTTCTCGTCAACGCCGCGCACAACCATTCCGGTCCCGAAGTCGGGGCGGCCCCCGCCATGCTCCCGCCCGACCCTGCGGAGCAGGAGCGCATTGCGCAGTACAGCCGGCGACTGACCGACAACCTGGTCCGCGTGGCGGAGCTGGCCCTGGCCGATCTGGCCCCGGCGGAAATCTCGATCGGCCACGGCTCGGCCGGCTTTGCCGTCAATCGCCGGCAAGCGACGCCGCGCGGCATGGTCATCGGCGTGAACCCGACGGGGCCCGTCGACCACGATGTGCCGGTGCTGAAAATCGCCTCGCCGGATGGCAAACTACGGGCGGTCCTGTTCGGCTACGCCTGTCACAACACGACGCTCGGCGGCAATTGCTACAAGTTCAACGGCGACTACGCGGGCTTCGCCCAGGCCGAGCTGGAGAAGGCCCTGCCCGGCGCCACGGCCATGTTTCTGCAACTCTGCGGCGGCGACCAGAACCCCAATCCCCGCGGCAAACTTGAACAGGCGGAGACCCACGGCCGGACGCTGGCCGGCGAGGTCCGCCGCGTGCTATCGGGCGAGTTGCAGCCGGTCGGCGGCCCGATCCGCACGGCCTACCGGGTGGTGAAGCTGGATTTTGCCCCGCAATCGCGCGACACGTTTGTCGAGGAAGCCAAGAGCGCCGACCGGTTCCGCAAGGCCCGCGCCCAGCGGATGCTCGAGGCCATCGACGCCGGCCGACCGGTCCGGCAGATCGATTGCCCCGTGCAGGCCGTGCGCTGGGGCAAGGCCCTGACGCTGGTGGCGCTGGGCAACGAGGCCGTGGTCGATTACGCCCTGCGGTTGAAGCGTGAGAACCCCCGCGAAAACCTCATCGTGGCCGGCTACAGCAATGACGTGATGTGCTACATTCCGACCACGCGCATCTTGCGCGAAGGCGGCTACGAACCGGTGGAGAGCATGATCTACGTCGGCTTGCCCGGCCCCTTTGCCGAATCCGTCGAGGAGACCGTGATCGCCGCCTGCCGCGCGGTACTGCAAGCGACGAAATAAAGTGGCCGTTGCCGCAACCATCCGATTGGCTCGACGAAAAGACATTGCCATGAGAAGGTGCCTGCCAGGACTGCTGTTGGTCTGCGGCATGGTTGCGGGCGTCGGCCGGGCCGCCACCTTCCACGTCGCCCAAACCGCCCCGAAGGCCACGGACGCCGGACCCGGCAGCCAGGCCATCCCCTGGAAGACCATCGGCCGGGCGGCAGCCGCCAAGGAACTCCGCCCCGGCGATACCGTGCTCATCTCCACCGGCGTCTACCGCGAGTACGTCCAGATCAAGGCCTCCGGGGAGCCGGGGAGTCCGATCACTTTCGCTGCCGCGCCGGGCGCCCGCGTGGTCTTGAAGGGCTCCGAGATCGTCACTGGCCCGTGGACCCGCCTGGCCGGACACACCGACCGGAAAGAGCCGTACCCCAAGGCGTTTGCCGACGTCTGGAAGGTCCCGCTGGGCGAGGTGTTTTTCACCGACGCCCGCTTCCAAGACTGCTATCAGGACAAGGCCCGCCGCTGGGTCTCCCAGGTCTTCATCGACGAGAACCGCCCGCTACAGCGGATCGGTCCCGACCCGATCTACAAGAACGACGAGTACTTGAAGCTGACGACGGTCGGGCGGGGCTTGGACGACCTGATCCAGGACTCGCTCTTCTTCGATCCGGCCGACCAGACGCTCTACGTGAAGATGCAGGGCGATCCGGGCTGGTTCTGCATCGAAGTGGGCGTCCGCGGCTTCGTCCTCACCGCCGAGAAACAGCACGACCTGGTGATCCGCGGACTGGAATTGCGACACAACCGCCAGCCTGGCGGACAGTGGCCGATGGTCTCGATCGGCGACTGCCAGCGGGTGACGCTCGAAGACTGCAAGGTCTACCAGAGCGATTTCTGTGGACTCGGCCTGGGCGGCTCGGAGGATTGCGTCGTCCGCAACTGCGACCTTTCGTACAACGGCAACACCGGCCTGGGAATGGGCGGCTGCCGCGACTGCACGATCGAGGGCTGCACGCTGCTTTGGAACAACTACCGCCGCTTCTTCGCCGGCTGGCACTGCGGCGGCATGAAGTGCATCCCCGGCAACCAACGCTGCACCATCCGCGACTGCGAGGCCGCCTACAATGTCGCTTCCGACGGCATTCTGGTTCGACACCGACAACGCCGACATCCGCATCCTCGGCAACGTCTGCCATCACAACGACGGCACGGGCATCTTCTTCGAGATCAACAAAGGGGGCGGCATCATCGCCGACAACCTCGTCTACGCGAACCGCGGCCGGGGAATCTACATCTCCGGCTCGCAGAACACCTGGGTGGTCCACAACACGGTGGCCGGCAACGATTGCGGCATCGTCGCCATGCCCCGTGGCGACGATTGGCCGCTGGAGAACGTCCACGTCCTGAACAACCTCCTGGTGGGCAACTACGTCGCGGCCGCCACCGTGACGCGGGGTTGCGACTTGACGCTCTACATGGGCGCCGACGCCGCCCCGTACCGCCGCACCGTCACGTCGAACCACTCGGATTACAACGTCTTCGCCAACACGGGCTGGACCCCGACCATGCGGCACAGTTGGAACCCCGACAACACGCTGGCCCAATGGCGGGAGCGGTTCGGCGAGGACGTGCATTCGACGCTGGCCCCGGTGGCGGTCGAGTTGCGGGGCGACGGCTTCCTGCTAAAATCGACCGAAGGGCTCGGCCCCATCGGCCCGCTGCCGGACAAGGTCCGCGCCGCGGTTGGGCCGCTTTCGCACGCCGGCTGCCGGCGGACGGAGTGGAAATAGCCGGGAACGGGCGTGACGGGGCAATACACCCAAGACCGCCGTTCGAGAGAGCTCCGGGCCTGGCACATAAAACTACTGCAAGGCTCCGTGATTTGCGGATGCTGTCCCCCGGAACCTCCCCACGGAACCAGGCAAGGGTGGTATTCACCGGATGCTCACGAATATACGGAAATTTCCGGCAAAATATGAATTTCACGGGCCATGCTTGAACCTGGCACGTTTGGCCAGTGACTAGAATAGAGGACGTTGGAGGGTTCGCCGTTGGCGAGAGACAGACAGACCATCCTTCTGGAACTGTTAGTTCTCCGCTGCAAACGGGGAGAAAAGGAAGCATTCGACGAGTTGATCCGCCAATGGGAAGGGCGGCTGCTTTACTACGTGCGCCGACTGGTCGCAACGGAGGAGGATGCGTGGGATGTCTTGCAGCAAACTTGGATTAAGGTCTTCAAAGCAATCAAAACGTTGGAACGCCCAGAACGTCTGCCGACCTGGCTGTACCAGATCGCCCGACGCACGGCCGCCAGTCATTGGCGAGGCCGCTACCGGGAACAGGCCCGGATGGAAGATAACGCCGACTTGGCAGGATTTGTGGGGGCCGAGGAAGCTTGGCATTTCGAGGACGCCGAACAAGTACACCGCGCCCTCGCTCGCATCTCGTTGGCCCACCGCGAGGTGCTGACACTCTATTTCCTGGAAGACCTTTCCTTGGAGCAGATGGCAGAGGTTCTCACGGTTCCTGTAGGGACGGTCAAATCGCGTCTATACTACGCCAAACGAGCACTTCGGGCCATCCTTGAAAGCGAGGAGGGCAGCCCATGAATGACAGTTTTCGCGAGCGCTTGTTGAAAACAGAGCAGGTGACGCCTGCTTTGAAAGAACGATACGATAAGGAGATGCAGGCCATGCTGGAAAAACCGCTCACTGGAGTGGGTCGGTGGATTACGCTTATCTCGACAGTCATGGGGCTGGGAGCCGCCATACTTGGCGGCACGGTGGCGATCATCGCGCCGGCACCACTCCCGTTGACCGGCTGGATCGGCCTCGCGGCAGTAGCACTGTTTGGGATCGGCTTTGCCATCCTGGGACTGCGCATGGCCCGGCGTGGCTCGATGAACTTGATAACCGACACGGCAGCTTACGCGGCACTCGCGTGGATACTTCCGGTCATCCTCGTGACCTTGCTCATGGTATTCGCTCCCGACAGCACCGTCGGGTTGCGGAAGATTATTTGCGGTCTGGTTTTCCTCGTCATAGGAGCTACGATTCTGATCCGGCATGTGGTCGAAAAGTGCGAATTAAAGACTCGCGAAAAGCTGCTAGAGATCGAATACCGCCTTGCCGAGTTGGTCGAAACGACAAAGCCCGGTGGTTAATTGGTGGTTAATTTCGGTTGGTTAATTCCGGCGACATTTGAGTAATTCCGGTAACACCATATACAACTATTTGCTCGAAGTTCGTTTTGG
Organism: uncultured Planctomycetaceae bacterium; assembly: GCA_963754135.1. GTDB lineage: Bacteria > Planctomycetota > Planctomycetia > Pirellulales > Thermoguttaceae > JAJFUI01. The sequence continues at coordinate 2,343,861 of CAVWEY010000003.1, read as the reverse complement.
ACCGGGTTTTTACTGCCGCAAGACACGAGCAAGACTCTTCTCCGATCAGAATTCCGCCCCCAGTGGAAGTAGCCGAGGCAGGCTTACGGGGTCGGGAGCCTTTAATCCGCCTACCGCGCCGGGCCCTGACGGCGCGGGCGGGAATGGCATCCACGCGCTGCCGAGCCAAAGCCGCCTGCGCCCGCTCCCCGCCGCCAAAGCCACGCCAACCATCGTACCCTTCCCAATTGGGGCGTCAAGTAACCACATGTAATCCCGTGGGGCCAATTTCCACTGGGCAACACCGGCCAGGGCGTGGGCAGTAGGTCTCGCCTGCCGGGCGGGACGCTGCGGGCCGATTTCGGCCCGGATCATGTCCCGCCCGGCAGCCGGGACCTACTTGCTGGCCCGATTCTTGATCTTGAAAACCCCCGCCCGAGAGCGGCATGATGGCCTGCCGCACCGTAGGACGGATTTCCTAATCCGTCCCAGGGCGGTGGACGGATTGGGAAATCCGTCCTACGTCCAAAAACCTGACCGCTGAAACCTGACCGCTCCCCCCAGGTGGTGTCCGAAATTGACCAAAACGCGAGTTGTTGACCAACTCGTGGCGGTCCCGCGGGGCTTGTCACGCGGTCGTAGAGTTCGCGTCCCCACCGGCCTTGTGCCGGCGGGACGAATGTTTGGCCACTACCTGCGGCCGACCGCAACCGCCGGCCCGTGCCCGATGGCCGCGAGAGTCCCTGAATTGGACTCAAAGTCGGCGTGAGCGGCAATGTCTGCCCGACCGTTGCAGTCCGCGTATTTCTGCGGGGCAGCCTGACCCGATGGGACAACGCAAATCCCCGGCACTTCCACGCCCCCTGCCGGGGCATTATAATCCGGGGTTTAACCTATACTTAAAGGCCGCCCGTAGCGTTCGACCAACTGGAGGGGTAGGGTGGGACAAGTCATAGCGCCGTCCCACCAGCTTTCCCGGCGGCCCATTGGGGATTGGTGGGACTGCGCCAGAGCTTGTCCCACCCTACTGACGAGCAACTGAGGAGCAGAGAGTGAGCATCCGGAACCTGGACAAGATTTTTGAGCCGCATCGCGTGGCCGTGATCGGCGCCAGCGACGCCCCCACCAGCGTCGGCTACACCGTGCTGCGGAACCTGGTCGGCTCGGGTTTCCGCGGCGTCGTCTACCCGGTCAACCCCAAGCGCGAGGCCGTGCAGGGGATTCAGGCGTACAAAGACATCCCCAGCCTGCCCCATGCGGCGGACTTGGCGGTGATCTGCACGCCGGCCGGCTCCGTCCCCGCGCTGGTGCGGCAGTGCGGCGAGGCCGGGACCAAAGGGCTGGTGATCATCTCCGCCGGCTTCCGCGAGATCGGCGCAGAGGGGCGGAAACTCGAACAACTCGTCCGCCAGGAACAACGCAAGTTCGACGGCATGAGGATTCTGGGCCCCAACTGCCTGGGGCTGATCGTGCCGGGGATCAACTTGAACGCCAGCTTCGCCGCCGCCTCGCCCGCCAAGGGCCACATCGGCTTCATCTCCCAGTCCGGGGCGCTCTGCACGTCGGTGCTCGATTGGGCACTGGACGAGGGCATCGGATTTTCGTACTTCGTTTCCGTGGGGAACATGCTCGACGTGAGCATGGGCGATTTGATCGACTATTTCGGCTCGGCCACGGAGACCCGTTCGATCATCCTCTACATCGAGTCGATCAGCGAGGCCCGCGAGTTCATGTCGGCGGCGCGGGCTTTTGCGCGGACCAAACCGATCGTGGCCTACAAAGCCGGCCGGTTTGCCGAGTCGGCCCAGGCGGCGGCCTCCCACACCGGCGCCATGGCCGGCGTGGACTCCGTTCTACGAAGCGGCCTTTCAGCGGGCCGGCATCGAGCGCATCTTCCAGATCGAGGACATGTTCGACTGCGCCGAGCTGTTGGCCCGGCAGCAGCCTCCCAAGGGTGCCCGGCTGGCGATCATCACCAACGCCGGCGGGCCGGGCGTGATGACCACCGACGCCCTGATCGAGCGCGACGGCGTGCTGGCCGCGATCACCGACGAGACGATGGCCCAACTGAACGAGCTCTTGCCGGTCTGCTGGTCGCACGGCAACCCGATCGACGTGTTGGGCGATGCCCCGCCCGACCGCTTCGCCAAGGCGGTGGAGATCGTGCTCAAGGACAAGAACACCGACGCGGTGCTGGTGATCCTGACGCCGCAGGCGATGACCGATCCGACGGCCACGGCGGCGGCGGTGGGCAAGGCGGCCAGCCACGCCCACAAGCCCGTGCTGGCCGCCTGGATGGGCGGCCGCGTGGTGGCCGAAGGCATCCAATTACTAAACACCGCCGGCATCCCCACCTACAACACGCCGGAAAAGGCGGTCCGGGCGTTCATGCACCTGGTCTCCTACGCCCGCAATCTCGAAATCCTCCACGAAACCCCTAAGGACATCCCCTTGGGGTTCACCCTCGACCGGAAGCGGCTCCGCGGCGTGTTCGACACGATCCTGACCGAAGGGGGCGAGATCCTGTCGGAAAACGTCTCGAAGGCGTTCCTCGAGGCCTACGAGATCCCCGTCACCAAGCCGCAGGCCGCTCGAAGCGCCGACGAGGCGGTCGAGGTGGCTCACCGCCTCGGCTATCCGGTCGTCCTGAAGGTCCACTCGCCGCAGATCACCCACAAAACCGACGTCGGCGGCGTGATGCTCAATCTCAGCAGCGACGAGCGGGTCAGGGCGGCGTTCGAACAGATCACCAAACGGGCCAAAGAAAAACGGCCGGAGGCCGAAATCGTCGGCGTCACCGTGCAAAAGATGGTCACCTATCCCAACAGCTTCGAGCTGATCATGGGGTCGAAGAAGGACCCCATCTTCGGTTCGGTGATCATGGTCGGCATGGGCGGCGTCGCGGCCGAGGTATTCCGCGACCGGGCCCTGGGGCTGCCCCCCTTGAACGAGGCCCTCGCCCGCCGCATGTTGGAATCGCTCAAGTCCTGGCCGCTGTTGAAGGGCTACCGCGGCAAGCCCGGCGCCAACATCGACCGCCTGATCGAGATCATCATGCGGTTCTCCTACCTCGTCGCCGACTATCCCGAGATCAAGGAGTTGGACATCAATCCGCTGCTGGTCACGCCGGAAGACGTGATCGCCTTGGACGCCCGCGTGGTGATCGACCGGGACCTGGTAGTCCGCACGGTCCGCCCCTACGCCCACCTCGCCATCCGGCCGTATCCCGAGGAATACGTGACGGAGCGGAAACTCAAGGACGGCACGCCGGTTGTGCTGCGGCCGATCAAGCCGGAAGACGAGCCGCTGTGGCACGACTTGCTGGGAAGCTGCTCGACCCAGTCGCTCTGGTTCCGCTTCAGTTACCTCTTCAAGCAAACCACTCACGAAATGGCCACGCGCTACTGCTTCATCGACTACGACCGCGAGTTGGGCATCGTGGCCGAGGTGGAGGAGGAAGGGCAGCGGAAGCTGATCGGGGTGGGCCGGCTGGTGGCCGACGCCGACCACGACGCCGCCGAATACGCCGTCATCGTCGTCGACCGTTGGCACGGCCACGGCCTGGGCGGACTGTTGACCGACTATTGTCTCGAAGTGGCCAAAACCTGGGGCGTCCATAAGATCGTCGCCGAGGTCTCCAAGGACAACAGCCGCATGTTGGCCACCTTCCGCAACCGCGGCTTCCAACTCAACGACGAACAGGAACAAGACGTAGTGCTGGTGAGCAAGGCGGTCCCGTAGGGTGGTTGCCGCCCGGCTCTCCGCCCGGTACACTTCTGTGGCGTCCGGCCGGGTGGCACGCCCTGAAAGGGCGTGGTCAGCCGGGAAACTGAGCCAAACCTGTCACGCCCTTTCAGGGCGTGCCACCGAAGGAGTGACATCATGAGCCCTATGGCCGTTCTGCGTGGCGTCGCCTTTGCGGCGATCTGGGGCCTGCTGCTGGTAGCCACCGCGCCGGCACAGCAGCCATATGGGACGCCCTACCCGATCTACCCGCCCGTGGTGGCCGGTCCTTACAGGTTCGCGCCGCGCACTTACGGCTACGCGGCATACCCGTACGGCTTTACCCCCTACACTTACGGTTATGCCTACGGCCCATACCGGACGTATCGGCAGGCCGTGCGATACGGCTATCCGCTGCCGGTCCCGGCTCGGCCGTGGCTTGCCGGCGGCATCTATCGCTACCCATATTATTACGGCTACCCATCTTACGGCTACGCCCGGCCGCCGATGTTGCCGCTTGGGGTGGGCAGTCCCGTGCCGGCCGACCCGCCGACGCAGTCACTGCCGCCACCACCTTCGTCCGCCCAGCCTCCCTTGCAGCCCCAGCCGGCCCCCGAGGCGGTCCCCGCGCCTCCCAGTGAGCCGACAGCGCGGGAGTTCTGAGCGAGCGCACGTCCTTCTCCCTCCGGGAGAGGGATAAGGTGGAGCGTTCGGCGCAGGAATCGGTCCAATTGACCCTGACCTCAATTGGATCGCCGTCACAGATCGGGCTGTCCGCTGGACAGCCGCCGACATCGTGGTAGAATCATTGGTGGCCGCGGCGGCTTGCGTTTGCCGTCGGGCGAGCCGATATTGACGCGGGGTGGAGCAGCCCGGTAGCTCGCGAGGCTCATAACCTCGAGGTCACAGGTTCAAATCCTGTCCCCGCCACTTTACCTGAACCTAGCCGAAGTATCGCAGGCACAAGGCCAGCGGGCAGGCAATGGTAACGCTCGCATAGTCGGCGAATGGATTCAAAAGGGCCGCCGACTGGACCGGGGCAACGCCTGTGATCTTGCTGTCGTCGAGGTCATGGATGCCGCCTCACCTCATGCTCACGGACTTCCTGGTTGTAGAATCCGGCCAGCCGCAGGTGGCTCAGCCGCCCGATAACGCGGCGGATCACCGTCGTCTTGCCGCGGCCGGGTGGGCCAGTCAGCAACAGGTTGATGATCGACTGGCTCATTTCACCGGATCCTGATCGCATACCTTGAACCATCGCAGGGAGCGAGCCATGAAGCGGGCCTGCCTGTTCTTCACTTGGATGTCGTTCATCTCTTTCACGTATTGCGGCGCCGCCCCGGCAGATGAGGCGATGAAGCCCCTCGTCTTGGAAAAGTCCGGCCCGGAGCGGCAGTTGCCGGAGCGATTGCTGGGCGCGTCGGCGGAAGCCCTGATCGAGCACCTCATCGACGATCCGCACAAGGTGGCCGCGCTCGAGGAAATGGGCCTGGCCTTCGTGCGCTTTCCGGGGGGATCGCAAGCCAACTATTACGATTGGCGCACGGGACTCCTCGACATGCCGCTGACGCCGCGAAGCTCGTCATACATGCGCTTTTGGTCGGAGATCGCGCCGAAGATCCGCACGGCCTTCCCGCAGGGGGTCAAGATCGCGGAGTACACGAAATTCGCCGGGCAGCTCGGTGCCGAAGTCGTGCTCGTTCCCAACCTGGAGACATCGAGCATCGCCGAACAGGTCGAGTGGTTCCGCCAGATGCAGACTGCCGGGATCGTGCCCCGCTACATCGAGTTGGGCAACGAGTTCTGGATCGCCATGGGTTTCGACCCGGACGTGCTGAAACGCTGGCCAGACGAGCCCACCTCGATGCGGATCATGAAGCGGTATTGCGACGCCCTGCGGCCCTATTTCCCGCCGGGCGCCCGCGTGGCCGTGCAGAGCGCGGCCAGTGCTTTCTGGCTTCGCGGCAATCCCGTGCGCCCCGCCGGACAGCATCTGCGGCAGTGGGACGTTGACTTGAAGCCGGCGGGCTGGTTTGACGCCGTGACGATCCATCCCTACCCGCGCATGGACACGATCATGGGAGAGCGCGGGGCAGCCCAGGGTTGGCATCGCCCGGAGGAGGCGATGAAGTTGTTCAGGGCGCTGCTGGCCCACTGCGATCAGGGCACCGACCGCGTCATCGAGGACGTGCGGCAGCGATTGCCGGACAAGGAGATTTGGGTCACCGAATGGAACACTCGCGGGTCGGACTACCAGAGCAAGGATGAGCCAACCCCGGCGATGCACGTGCAGCTCGTCTCCCGCATGACGTTTGCTCTATTGCGTCACCGCGAGGTCACGATGTCGTTGTTCTTCACGCTGAACTTCCTGCAGGCGCGGCCCGGCGAGCGGGGCCTTCCAATCCGATGGCCGGGGCGGCTACCGGCCGATGCCCCACGTGCTCGCCCTGCGCTGGTTCCATGAAGCGGCCAACGGTGGGGCGACCTACCAGCGGTTCCTCGAATCCGGGGCTCGCCGGATACCGGGCGGCGGTGCGTTGCCCGAAAGTTACGCTGAGGTGGAGGCGGGCCTGTTCCGCAAGGCGAGAGCGGTTACACTTATCGTTCAAAATTGCTCGGCGGAAGGCCGGGTTCTCCGGCTGCCGAAGCAGGTTCCCGAGAAGGCCCCCTCGAAGATCGAGACCTTGGCCACGCCCGATCTAACAACGACCTCGGCGAGTGTCACGCCCACGGGCCAATCCGTGGAGGCAGCCGGCGAGGTCCGCATCCCGGCCTATTCGATTACGAGGATCGTTTGGAGGTAGACTCCCTGAGATTCAAGGATGGCCGTCATGGTCATGGGGGAGTAGCAATCCTAATCATGCTTCGTCACACCTTCATCCACCTGCCGGGCGTCGGCATCCATCGGGAGCGGACGCTCTGGAAACAGGGGATATTGGACTGGGACCGCTTCCTGCAAGCCGTTGGGGACGGCGCACTGCGGCAGGGCGTCTACGAGTCTGCCGCCCCGCTGGTGCGCCAATCCTTGCGTGCCGTCGCCGCCGGTGACGCGGACTTCTTCCACGGCCGCCTGCCCCGCCGGGAAATGTGGCGGCTCTACCCGGACTTCGCCGGCCGGGCCCTCTTCCTGGACATCGAGACCACGGGCCTGTCGCCCGACTACGACGAGGTGACGGTGGTCGGCGCTTTGGGCGGCGGCCGGTTGGCCTTGTTCGTCAAGGGCATCAACCTCGACCAGTTCCCCGCCTACGTCCGGCAAGTTCCCCCTTTTGGTCACGTTCAACGGCAGCCAGTTCGACGTGCCGTTCCTGCGGGCGCATTTTCCCAAGGCGCGGCTCGACCAGGCCCACATCGACTTGCGGTTCGCGCTGGCCTCGCTGGGCTATCGGGGCGGGTTGAAGGCCGTGGAACGGATGTTGGGCCTCCGGCGCGACCCGGCGATTCAGGGCGTGGACGGTTTCGAGGCAGTCCGGCTGTGGCATCGCCACCGGCGCGGCGACCGCCAAGCGCTTGCGAAAGCTGATCCTCTACAACCTGACGGACGTGGTCAACCTGGTCGAGCTGGTGGAGACGACGGTCAGGCTCAAGCAACCGCAGTTGGCGTTTCCCGGCGAGATCACAGCCCGCCCGCCCTTCGCTGCACGGAAGTTTCATGCCGGGAGCCTGGGGACGTGGATCGAGCAGACACTATCATCATGGGATCGGGCATGAGCGGCGTATCGTCGCCCGGTAGTGCGGGTTCGCGGATGCTGATAGAATAAGCTGGTAGCGGAGACGTGAAGGTAAGGTGTTGGGGGCCGCTGCGGCAGCCTTGGCCTCCATTGGCATCGTGGGAGGAAAGGACGATGAGATATGGCGGACAGCGACTGTCGGTTCTAGGACTGCTTGGGGCAATCTTCTTCGGAGCGGTTCTGCACGCCGCCGCCGAGGACACTCAGGCGAAGCGGCACCAATGGTCAATGATCGTTTACCCTGATCTCCCGTCCCCTTGGAAATCGCTTGCTGTCAGCCTTGGCTTCGGCGAGAAGTCGGAGGGGCTGCGTTTCGATCTGGTGTTGCGTGGCCCGGGCACGGCGGAGAAAACGCCGAGCGGGCCGAAGGAAGGCGACATCAAGGTCCGCCTCCATCGTGGCGATGGGCAAGCGGTTTCCCCAAAGGCTGGCTCGGGCACGGTCGAGGCGTGGGTCGGGGGCTCCCTGGGAACCAGCGGCGACGTGATGTACGTGTTTCCCTGGGGCAAGAACGATCTGCTTGAGGCATGGATCGAACTGGAGTTTCCTGGCTACCGGTACTGGTTGGAAGTCCCCTACGGGTTCACGCGGAATCCGTCCGATCCGCTATGCCCCGCAAACGATCTTGACGGTCCCCGGCTTGCCACCGCGATGAAGCAGCTCGCCCCCGGCGCCAGCATCGTGCATTGGAAATGTGTGGAGTACGCCATCGGCAAGATCCAAAACGGCTGGCAGTTGACTTTGCGGCAGTCGAATTCCGGCGATGCAGACTGCGAGGTCGAGCTATACCGGGATGACACCCAGGAGGGAAAGAGCAGCTTCTTGTGGAGCCTCGATACTCCGCGTACAGCAGTGGCGATACGCTCGTCGGATACCCCTCTGCTCCAAGGGAAGTGCATGGGCCTGCGTCTGCACGAGGACGGGATGCGACGCAGCGACACCTTCAAGTTCTCTCGCAATGCCAGCGAGGGCCGATCCTGGGGAACCATCGCGGTTACAGTTGGCGAGAAAACCTATGAGGCGGTCCTGCCATCGAGCCTTTTCAAGTATGATCATGGAACGAAAAACGTGTACGACATGCCAGAACTGTGGTGAGAACCAACACGGTCCACTTGCGGAATCTCTGCCTATTGGTGGCGGCCGTACCATTGAGTTCTACGACGAGCAGGGAAACCTGCTGAAGAGCGAAGCTGGAAGGGGGGCGGCGGCCTAGGTCCCACGCATCGAAAAATGTGGTAGAGTTGAGTGCGAAGGCACTGCCTTTGCATCGACCCTCGTCAGGTTCCTGCCCCACCTGTCGAGGGCTTTTTTTGGACGGCATCGATGCCGACCTTGTGATTTGTGGCATGTGCGGCCCAGGGATCATCGCCAGTTCCAAAACCAGTACCAGTAGTCCTCGATCAACTGGAAGTCGGGGCTGCCTTCAGGCACTCTCAACTCGATGAGCGGCAGATTGATCTCGTACTTCCCTTTCCGGGTCTTGCAGCAGATGCCATCGAACTCGTCGCAGATGTCGTTGGCCGGGTCCAGCAACTCGACCACGGTGCAACGGTGTTCCACTGCCTCGAGCAAGGACTTTGGCTCCGGGTAGGTTGCGGTAAACGGGAATGACAATCTCGCCGTCAGGTACTTGTAGTACCTGGAGAGCGTCTTCTCATCGACGCCGGGCAAGTGTCCTCCCAACGGCCCAAGAGCCGCCAGGATTCGGTCCCGTTGGTCGTGCTCTGGGCACGATTCGGCAACGACTGCCAGGCCGTTCCAATGAGCGTCAGCAACAGTGGCAAGCGGCATCGTCTCACCTCCATGAGTAGGGGCTTCAATACCTTCCCTGCCTGAATTCTGCAAGGCTCTTGTCGCCAAGAACAAAAAAGCCGACGTGGCGGAACACCCGAAGGCGTTCGACCACGTCGGCTTACTCTTCAACCAGCCCCTCGGCAGAGCCGAGTTGCTCTTCATCTAGTCCTTAAGCAAGCGAACCTTCAAGCGGAGTGCATATAAGAACTCGAAACCATCCCTGTTTTCGCGGGTATAATGGGCATACAACACAAACCCACTCCACGATGCAAGGAGGATTTCGAGTGAAACGCAGTATATCGAAACGACTGTGGCAAGCCAAGCGGGGCGTCCAGCGACGACTGGACGGGCCGCGATTTGACCGGGGAGCGCCAGTGTTTGGAGCGGCGAACATTCGCATGGAACTGGCCGATAAAGTCCGCGGCATTGGCACGGGCGGCATCGGATTGGTGCATCGCCTGGCGAGGGAAATCGGACTGATCGAGGCCATTGACCGCCGTTTGCACTTGCTGAAAGTCCACATGCCCTATCACGAGTCGGACCACGTGTTGAACCTGGCCTACAACGCCCTGTGCGACGGCACGCGGTTGGAAGACATCGAGTTGCGGCGCAACGACGAGGTGTTCCTCGACGCCTTGGGCGCGGAGCGGATCCCCGATCCCACCACCGCCGGCGATTTCTGCCGCCGCTTCGGCGAGGCAGACATCCGCTCCTTGATGCGGGCAGCCGACGACGCCCGCTCGAAGGTCTGGGCCAGACAGCCAAAGAAGTTCTTCCGTCGCGCCACGATCGACCTGGACGGCACGCTGGTAGTGACCACCGGCGAGTGCAAGGCCGGGATGGACATCTCCTACAAAGGCACCTGGGGCTATCATCCGCTGCTGGCCACGCTGGCGGAAACCGGCGAAGTCCTTCGCTTGGTCAATCGCTCCGGGAACCGTCCCAGCCACGAAGGGGCCGCCGAGGAAGCGGACCAGGCCATCGCTCTGTGCCGCCGTGCGGGCTTCCGCCAGATCGTGCTTCGCGGCGACACGGCCTTCAGCCAGTCGGAGAAACTTGATGCCTGGGACGCCAGCGGCGTGACCTTCTACTTCGGCTTCAAGGCCATGCCCAACCTGGGGGAAATCGCGGAAAACCTGCCGAAAACGGCCTGGCAAAAGCTCCTCCGCGATCCGCCTTACGAAGTGCAGACCGAACCGCGGCAGAGACCTCCGAACGTGAAGCAGCGGATCGTCCGCCGCCGCGAGTTCGAGGTGCTGCGGCTGCGCGGCGAAGACTACGCGGAATTCGAGTATACGCCGACGGAGTGCCAGCAGCCGTACCGCATGATCGTTCTCCGCAAGATCATCGCACACGAGAAGGGCCAGACGCGGCTGTTCGACGAGGTCCGCTACTTCTTCTACATCACCAACGACTGGGCGATTGACGCGGAAGAGGTGGTGTTCGAGGCCAACGACCGTTGCAATCAAGAGAACTTGATCGCCCAGTTGGCCGGCGGGGTGCGGGCCTTGTCGGCGCCGGTGGACAACCTGTTGAGCAATTGGGCCTACATGGTGATGACCGTCCTGGCGTGGAACCTGAAAGCATGGTGGGCGTTGTGGCTGCCCGAGGACGGCTGCTGGCGAGAAGAGCACCGGGCACAGAAACAGGAAATACTGCGGATGGAGTTCAAAACGTTCTTGAATGCCTTCATCAAGATTCCCTGCCAGATCGTCCGGGCGGGCCGGCGGTTGATCTATCGCGTACTGAACTACAACCCGCGGTTGCCGGTGTTCTTCCGGCTGTGCCGGGCGCTGCGTTGTTGACGGAGCCGACCTTGAAGCCGGAGTCTGGACGCTCCGGTCCGCCGCAACCCTTGACCGCACAACGGTGCAACCGAGTCCCAACATGAAGCAATCCACAACCCGTCAACTCCTCCCGACGCCAGCCACGCCGGGCCGCTCTCACTTACCCCTGCAAATCACAACACAACAACGGACACAGACCATCAGCATTCGCTTGTTTAAGGTCTAGTCATCCGACTTTTCCCCATTATACAGCCCGGAATGGGGAACACCAATAGCCTTGGCCTTGATTGTAAAGTTGCCAACTGCTGGCAATGCTAGCTCGGCGGATCGTCTGAGGACGTTCATAACGACCTCGGCTATGGGCGTGTTCCGGCACTTCTCTTCACCACCCCCTGCGACACCCGTATCCCCACCAAGAACGCCACCAACACGGCAATGTGGAACTGCCCCATCATCGCCTCCAACCGTCGCTTGCAACGAACCGGGCTGCAAGACTTCGATGACCGAGTAAAGCGACCCCCTGGCCATGCCGAGCAGTAGGTAAGCACAAATGCCTCCTCACACACGGAACCTTCACGTTGGATCGGCCTTGTCGGGCAGTTGCCACACGGCGTCATCGTTGGCGACGATGTTCATTTGGTTGCCGCCGACGTACACCCCCACCAAATCCACGTCGCCAGGCAGTTTCTCCAGCCATTCAGAGTACAGGTTCGCCAACTTGTCCGCCGTTAGTCCCTCGGGCACGTCGGCCCCAAGCTGGACTAGCCTTTCCCTCACGTCCTCTTTGTCGAGGATCAGAAGCCTTACGATCTTCATGGCGTTCCTCCTTTCGGGCCGCTCAACTCCGCTCAATTGTCGCCAGCCATGCCTTCGGGCCACCAGGGCTGACCGCCATCCTGCCTGGCGACCGAACCGACTCGAAGCGGGTCGGCTCGATCTGCTTCACCTGCCATCTCTTCTGGAAGGCGTCTCGGATTTCCTGCCGGGTGATTCGCCTTGGCCCCTCCGTCTTATCCCTTCGGGTTCACCACCCTCCCCACAAACAGAATGGCGCCGGTCCCATTGTCACGAATGAGAAACACGAACGGGTGATCGGCACGGAACTCCGGCGTGATCCTGGCGGCCTTCGCCCGCATTACCACGCCGGTGGCTGCCGCCGCTTCGGTCCCTTCCTCGTTGACATCCACGAACGCCTTGTGGATCACCGCCGAAATGAACAAGTCCCGCTTCCCGTCCATCCCCGAAAAGTCCGCTGCGTCCGGGGTGAACGCCGAGGACATGCCCATCGACTTCAGCACGCCGTTCATCTGGAACTGCGAGGTCATGGTGAACCTGGGCAGGTACACGTTGACCTCCTGCTTACGGAGTGCTGATAGCCACCCTCCCAGATTGGCGGGAGTGAGCCGTTTTTCCACGTCAGCCAGCCCGTCCACGGCCTTGGGGAGTATAATCAGCATGGACAATTCGTCTCCCACGTAAGGCAGTTCGAGAATCTGGGCGTCGTCCATCGTCCCGTACTTGAAGCTGTCCCTGCGGTGCATCATCGGCATGCTTACCGTCTTCGTCGAGGTGAGCTTGAACGGGGCCTCCTGGGTGGCCTTCTTGTCGAACTGGCTCGCCCACTTCCCCTTGAAATAGATGGCGTTGGTCAGCACCAGACGGGTCATCTGATCCAGGACGCCCGGCGGGATCAAGTCCTTGATCTTCTCCTCGGTCTGCTTCTCCACCCAGGCGTTGATCGTCTTTCGAGCCTCTTCGGTCTTCGTCGCAAAGTCCTGCAAGGCCAGTTCCGCTTTGTACTGCTCCCGAGTGACTCGCAGGAACTCCGGCAGGAAGTCGTAGCCTTGTTGTCCCCAGAGGCGGTTGGCAATGCGAAGCCGATTGCCCTCCTGCTGGCTGTGTAGCTTCGCCATCACGGATGCGAAGGCCGAGGGGAGGCGGTCTTGCGGCACCTGGAAATGCAGCACTTGGGCCATCTCCTTCTCGGTATCTCCTCTGGCCCCTGCATAGGTCATGGCCAAAGCCGTGGAGATGCTGTACGGCGAAAAGAACAGGTTGTCGGCCTTCTCGATCACGCAGCTTGGCGTAGAGGTCGAGGGCAAACTGGTTGTTGCCCTCCACCAGTGTTGCCACGTCGCCCGTTCCCTGAGCAGACGCATCGGGCGAACCGGCTGCGACAGCCATCGCAGCGACACCGGCGATTCCCGCTAAGACGCCACATACAACTGAGAATTCGGTCCACATGGCACTGATCGGGAACGTCGGGGCTGCTGGGCATTGTCGGGAAGAACCCCAGTATACGCGCGCCCCAGCGCCTTAGACAGGCCCCCCTCCAAGCGTACAAGGGGGCAGTGGCCAGACTGCTCTACCGACAGGGACATTACGGTCAAGGCCGATGCAAAGGCAGGGCCTTCGCACTCAACTCGTCATTCAGAACCTTGGTCGCCTTGACCCTGCTGCGGGGGATCTTGCTGGTCCGGGGAATCCGACGATCCCGAAGGCGGCGGATCGGATGCTTGCCCTGACGGCGGCGAACCCGACGATCCGGAAGCCGACGAACCGGACGCTTGCCCTGACGGCGTTGTCCCGCCACTGGCTTGCTGGCCGGGGTTCTGCTTTTGGCTGTTCAGGTCTTTGTGCAACTGGTGTTCGTCATGCTTTAGCTGGTGAGGAACCGGGGCCGTCCGACCGGAGGCCAAGAGTCAAGAGAAAAGTCCGCAGTAGCCGAGTTGCGTCATCGAAGAAGAGAAGAAAGCCCCTCCATATAGCAAACACAGGTCGATTTGTACCGGAAGAAGGCAACCCCCATCGCTTCACGGCTGAAGAAACGAGGTCAATTGAAAACCGGCGTCGCTCGATTTGATACAACCGATACGATCTTCCTCCCAGACCCAGGTGTCGATTGAGCATGTCACGCCCGTTTACGAGCGTTTTTTTCCCTAACCGTCGCCCGAGGAGGAGGCCCGTGAACGGGCGTAAGCTCAGATCGCCTGTGCGGCCGCAACTTTTGAGTAGCGACCAGCGCGATGCCCCCGCCTGGGCGAAGCGGCGCCCTTTCAGGGCAAGCGACTACCGGCCCCGCTTCCGCCGCCGCCAGGCCGCCAGCAACGCCGCCGCCAACCCGCTGGCCGCCAACGCCGCCGTGGACGGCTCCGGGATGGGTGTCAGGAGAAACGCATGGGACTGCCCAAGCGAGTTTGTGCCGCTTCCGACGATCCAGCCGGAATCGTTGATGGCAAGCGCGAGATTCAACGTCCAGCCCGACGTTGAGCTAATCAACGTGTTCAGATCGGTGACCGTGCCGTCGCCGAATAGACACGCGCGGGCGTCGGCGAAGGTGCTCATCCCGTACGCGGGTGTCGGCAGTCCAAGGAGAGAAGAGATGGCGCAGGTGCCGACGATCTGGCCGCTGGCATTGACCCCATAGGCCGCGCTGGAGATATACGAGCCGGACAGAACTCCGAGGTCCGTCATCGTGCCGTTCGCAAACGAGAACGCGTGCAATGGGCCGCTGCTGGTAAAGTAGTCGCCAACCACTTGGCCGTTGTTGTTCAACGCCAGCGCGGCGGACGCACCGCCCAACGTGCCGAGGTCCGTCATTTTGCCATTGCTCCAAAGGAAGGCATGCTGGGTGGGCATGTAATTGGGGCAATAGTCCGAATAGCCCACCACCTGCCCGGCGTTGTTGATTGCCCAGCCATAGCTATTGGCGATACCCATAATCGGGTTGTAATAGAGGGTTCCCAAGTCGGTAGCTACCCCGTTCTGATAAATGGCCGCATGCATCCCAGGCGAACCGCCGATTCCCAAAATTTGCCCGCTGTCGTTGATGCCGGCGGCCGGAGACCACGAAATGCCCGGGGTTGCACACAGGTCAGTCACGGCCCCGTTGCTGAATTGGCACGCGTGCGGCGGGGTTGTGTTGCCGGCGAGGTAAGAGAACCCTACGGCCACGCCGCTGTCGTTGAGTCCATATGCGCGGCTTTCGGAACCGCCTAGGGTGCCCAGGTCGGTCATCTGCCCGTTGCTATAGAGAAAGGCGTGACCATCGGACGCGGTGTTGCAGGAATACCCGACGACTTGCCCGCTTGCATTGATCCCCATCGGCCAACTGGCGGCGTAGCCCGAAAGCGTGCCCAGATCGGTGACGGTGTATTGCGGTGTTGCCCAGACGGACGCCACGCCCGAAAAGACTAAATAGAGAACACCAAGAGCCAGAATGTGTGGTCGCACCATGATGCCGCCTCCCGTGGAAACCCGAGCGACCGCTTGCTGCCACGCCCGACGTTAGACCCGGCCAATGCCCCTAATTTACCCCCCCCGCAATTGTCAATAGGCTGGTTTGAAAAATCGCGGCTGCTCGCGCCTGGGCTTCGAGCGATAGCACCGGCTGTTGCCGGCCGCCGTGCTTTTCTCTAGCCCAGGCGTTCACGCAGGATTATGCAAGTGCTAGCTTGTGTGGCTCCTGGAAAGATAGCCATCGAGCGCCGGCCACCAAGATTTTGGCTTGAACCCAATTGCGCACTCGACCGAAGCGACGTGCCCAAGCAGGCAACGGTCCGAGTCCGCCGCCGGAGGACACCCAGTCGCCAAAATAGCGTTCGATCGCGTTGCGTTGGTCGCATAGCACGCCGCCAAACGCGGTGGCGAGCAGTTCGAGTGAGCGGAGCCGGCCGGAACTCTGGCAACGATGACCCAATCCACCGCGTCCTCGGTCCTTGATCTTCTTGGCTACTAACTGGAATCCCGCTTCGGCAGCCGCGTCGTATAAAGGGTTGGCATCGTACTGCGAATCAGCCAGCAGATAACCGCCGCCCGGCAGGGTAGGAATCAAATGACGCGCCATGGTTTTCTCACTGACGTTCATAGGTGCCAACCCCCAAGCGATCGGCATCGGCCCGCCACCCCACACCGCGTGCAGTTTATAACCTTTCTGGTTTCCACCCGCACCGCGGCCGTAACCCGCGTCCGGATCCTTACTTACACCGCTTACCGCAAGCGGCTTGCCGTCGATGATTTGCACCAGGCAACCGCCCACCACGATCAATGCCAAGAGACGTTCCTCCACCGCGGTCATCAGTGCGACAGTCGTCGGCCGCCGCAATCGGCGGCTTATTGTGCTTTGTGGCGGCAGCAAAGCTGGCCGCAAGTCGTCCGGCCAGTGCCTTGGATCAACGGCCCATCTAGTGGGACGGTCATGCACCACCGCCCAGAAGTATGCCGCGATCACATCCGCCGTTGCATAGCGCCATTCACCCCAGGGCTTGTCCAATTCTCGTGCCAAACGATACAGTATTCTCCAGAGTTCGCGTTCCATAATTCGTCTCCTTGTGGAAGGTTTCCCAAACCAACAAGGTGGAGCGCGAACTCATTTTTATCAAGCCACGCTAGCACTTGCATAATCCTGTTCACGCCTGTGGGACGGAGGGCCTCGCGCGAGATTTCCTTTTTCTTCAGGCCCCGTTTACGGGGCCGGGGGGTGGCGGGACTGGTGCCGATTGCCCAACGGCGCCGCCTGAAGGCGGCCGACGGGAAAAAGAAAAAAGGCGAGATTACTGTCCCCCCGTCTCAGGCGTGAAACGCCTGGGCTATGGAAAAGCATACTCCGGCGTCCATCCCGCACGCGAAACCCGGAAAAACATCCCCGCCTTGACAACCCGCCTAGATGGTTCCATAATGGTTTCAGAATGGAATACAAGGAGCCGACTATGGCAACGATCACCGTCAAGAAGATCCCCGACGATTTGTACGAACGTTTGAAGCAGGCCGCCGGCGCGAACCATCGCAGCATTAACAGTGAGGCAATTGTCTGCATCGAGCGGGCGCTGGGCGCGCTGCGCAGGGAAGACGTGGAAGCCACGTTGGCCCGCGCCCGCGAGAACCGGAAGCTATTCCGCGGTCCTCCGATCACCGACGAAGAGTTGAACGAGATGAAGAGGTGGGGGCGACCATGATTGTGGTCGATACGAACCTCATCGTCTACTTTCTGGCGCCGGGCGAGTGGACGGCACAGGCCGAACAGGCGCGGGCGAAAGACCCGCAGTGGGCTGCGCCGTTGCTCTGGCGAAGCGAGTTCCGCAACGTACTGGCTCTCTACATCCGCCATCGCGGGCTGAAATTGCAGGAGGCAAAGCGGATCATGGCCGACGCGCTCTCCTTGATGAGCGGACAGGAGCATGCGGTCGCTTCGTCGCGCGTCTTGGACCTGGCCGCCGCGAGCAGTTGCTCGGCCTACGATTGCGAGTTCGTCGCCCTGGCCCAGGAGTTGGGCGTCCGGCTGGTGACGGTGGACAGACAAATCCTCCAGGAGTTTCCCAAAGTGGCGATCGCGCTGGGCGAGTTCGTCGCCGCATGAAGTGGGCAACGCCTTGGGAGAATCATCGGAAAGGCGGACGCACCAGCGATGATGCTCATTGGCTGCCCCCCACTGGCGCCTCACTATCCGGTCCGCCAAGTGTTAAGGATCTGTGCAAGCCATTCCCTTTCGGGTTCCTTAAGGTATTCACCGATGACGACGCGATCAGCGCCGTGGTCAAACCGCAAGCGTTGGTCGTCGCCAAGGCCCTCAAGGACAAACGCCGGGCATTCTGATCTGCTGAACTCGTAGATCTTCCGCTTCGGAAATATCATCGAGAATGGATTCGAACTCTGTTTCCGGCTTATCATCCAATAAAGACTGAAGAAGTTCATGGGCGCTGCGCCCGTGTCATACTTGATGCGGTTGCGCTCCAACGTGACCGATTCAGGAACTTGCCGACGAAGAAGCAGATAGACCAAGCCGCCGGCGAAAACGCCGCCAAGAGTCCAGCCGGCTAGCCAAACGGCGAGAAAGCCAGTAGGGCCGCGCCCGGAGAGGAGTTCCGTTCCGGCTGTGACGAAGCCAACACACCAGCCGCAGAGCCAGAGGATCAAAAATCCGATGACCAGGAAACGGACGGGGCCCCCGCTGGGCCTCTTCCAAAGCAAAATCATCCCGTCAAAGTCCGTCTTGGTCTCAATCTGCGAGCCTTCTGGTGGGTCATGTGCGCTCATATTCCCCTCCGCAGTGTGAAGATGAGGATGCAGCCGCCCGCCGTCAGCGGTGCAAACAGTCAGCACCCCGACTCACCGCCGCCA
Organism: uncultured Planctomycetaceae bacterium; assembly: GCA_963754135.1. Classification (GTDB taxonomy): domain Bacteria; phylum Planctomycetota; class Planctomycetia; order Pirellulales; family Thermoguttaceae; genus JAJFUI01. Next base: position 2,325,731 of record CAVWEY010000003.1, on the reverse strand, counting down.
TTTTACTTCACCTCCAGCATCCGCTGCAAGGCTTCCAGCGCCCCGCGGGCCGTCTCCGGCTCGACCTCGATCAAGTTGACCGGCGTGCCCGCCGCCAGGTTCTCCACCGCCCAACACAAGTGCGGCAGGTCGATGCGGAACATCGTCGAGCACATGCAGACGGCCATCGAGAGCAGATGAATCTCCTGCTCGGGATGCTCGCGCCGCAGCCGGTTCACCAGGTGCAGCTCGGTGCCGATGGCCCAGCGGGTCCCCGGCGGCGACTCCTCGACCGTCTTGATGATCTTGCTGGTCGAGCCGGCGGCGTCGGCCAGATCAACCACCTCCATCATGCACTCGGGATGGACCATGATCTTGATGCCGGGATACTTCTGGCGGAAGTAGGCGACGTGCTGGGGCTGGAACATCTGGTGGACGCCGCAATAGCCGTTCCAGAGGATCACCCGGCCACGGCGGATGGCCTCCGGCGTGTTGCCGCCCAGCGGCTCTTGCTGCGGGTCCCAGAGCGGCATTTCTTCCAGAGGAACGCCCATCGCGCGGGCCGTGTTGCGTCCCAGGTGCTGATCGGGGAAGAAGAGGACGCGACGGCGGCGGTGGAAGGCCCAATCCAAGGCGGCTCGGGCGTTGGACGACGTGCAGACCAGCCCGCCCCGCCGGCCGCAAAACGCCTTCAAGCTGGCCGTCGAGTTGACGTAGGTGATCGGCATCAGATCCCCGGTGTCGATCACTTCACCGAGTTGCTCCCAGCAGCGCTCGACTTGCCCCAGGTCGGCCATGTCGGCCAGGGAGCAACCGGCGCTGAGGTCGGGCAGAACGACGGCCACGCGCTCCCCGCCGCGGTCCCGCAGCCGCTCGGGCCGGTTGGCCAGGATGTCGGCCGTCTCGGCCATAAAATGGACCCCGCAGAAGACGATCGCCCGGCACTGCTGGTTGCCGGCCGCCAATTCGGACAGCCCGTAGCTGTCGCCGCGGAGGTCGCAATGGGCGAGCACTTCGTCCTGCTGGTAGTGGTGGCCGAGCACGAGCAGCCGCGGGCCCATTTCCGCCCGCACCCGTTGGATCCGCGCGCTCAAGGCCGCGCCCTCCAGCAACTGGTAAGGGGCCAAATCGAAGGCCGGTGCGGCGAGGGCGGAAGTGGTACTCATGTGGATGGGTCCTCGGAATCGAATGTACTCCTCACGCTCCGCGTGAGGAATCCGGCGTCACACGGAGCGTGACGAGTACAACATCCAGCATAAGCGACATGAATCATGGGCCGCAAGCGGAGCGACCCGGTTGACCCCGTTTACCCAGCTATCCGCGGCGTTGGGTGGCACGTCCCTGAGCGGAGCGAAGGGCGTGGTTCGACCGCCATCACGCCCTTCGCGGCTCAGGGCGTGCCACCCGCCGCGCAATCATAACTGCGGGCTGCTCTTGCCCCGTTGCCGCGATTTCAGTACATTCTATTGCTCCCTGTTCTCGGGACCTCCGGTCGGGGGGCGTGGCGGAGAATCTTGTCCCGGAGACGTACTCCTCACGCTCCGCGTGAGGAAACCGCCGTCACGCGGAGCGTGACGAGTACGAAAAGGAATCCGCACGATGCAGGCGACCCTTGCCGAGCTTGCCGCTCTGGTCGGCGGGCAGATCGTCGGCGACGGCCAGTTGCTGATCCTCGGCGCCGCCACGTTGCGCGATGCCGACGCGGGGCAGATCACCTTGGTCGACAAGGTCGAAAAGAGCCATCTCTTGGAAGATTGCCGTGCCGCGGCCGTCGTCGCGCCGGCGGGTTTCGCGGCCCGGCGGCTGCCGGCCATTCAAGTGGCCGACGTCCACGGGGCGTTCGCCGCGATCGTGCAGTTCTTCGCGCCGCCGCGGCAGCGGCTGCGGGCCGGCGTCAGCCCGCTGGCCGTCATCAGCCCGACCGCCGAGCTCGGCCCGGACGTCGACGTCCATCCCTTCGCCACCGTCGGCGAGGGGGTCAGCATCGGCACCGGCTCGACGATCCACTCCGGCGTCCACATCATGGCCGGCTCGCGGATCGGCGAGAACGTGACTATTTTTCCCAACGCGGTGCTCTACGAGGACACGGTCGTCGGCCCGCGGTGCGTGATCCACGCCAACGCCGTGCTGGGGGCGTACGGCTTCGGCTACGGCATGGCCGACGGCCGGCACGTGCTCTCCGCCCAGTTGGGCAACGTCGTGCTGGGGGCGGACGTCGAGATCGGCGCCGCTTCGACCATCGACCGCGGCACCTACGGCCCGACGGTCATCGGCGAGGGGACCAAGATCGACGACCTGGTGATGGTCGCCCACAACTGCCGCATCGGACGGCACAACATGCTCTGCTCGCAGGTGGGCATCGCCGGCAGCACCACCACCGGCGACTACGTGGTGATGGCCGGCCAGGTCGGCGTCCGCGACCACGTCCACGTCGGCGACCGGGCCGTGCTGGGGGCAATGGCCGGAGTGACCAACGACGTGCCCGCCGGCAGCCGCATGATCGGCATTCCCGCCACGCCCGAACGCGAGCAGAAGGTCAAGCAGGCGGCGTTCAGCAAGCTGCCGGAAATGCGGCGGCAGTTGAAGCAGCTTCAGCGGGCGGTCGAGGTGCTGTTGAAGGAATCGCCGTCCGCGGGCAAGCTCGCCATCAAGACCGACGATCCGCCCGACGACGAAGACGCCGATGGCCGGCGGGCTGTGGCGTGAACGAAAAGCTTTCAGCTATCAGCTTTCTCTCGTTCCCACGTTCCGCGTGGGAACGCACTGGTTGGACGCTCCGCGTCCTCCGAAAGAGGAACCTCGCCGTGCATTTCGCAAAGCTCTCGCTGGTCGCCGTCATTCTTCTCGGTGCCAGTTTCCAGGCATCGCTGGTTCGATCATTGTCGGCGGAGGATAACCCCGCGGCGCCGAAGCCCGATCCGATTCTCGCCGACCTGAAGACAACGGCCAAGGCCGAGTGGAAGCCCGACTTCGACAACCGCGGGACCCCCAAGCCGCCTTCGCTGGAAATCTCCGTCATTTTCCAGGGAACGGCCGCGGCAAAGGCCAGCGCCTTCGGCGAACTCAAATTGCAGTCCCTCCTCGACCAACACGGCAAGTCGTACCGCTGGGCGTGCGTGCCTTGGGGATCTCCCGTGTTCAACGGCATGGATCAAATCTCCCGCCGAATCGAGTCCTGGCATGGCGGCGGCGTCTGTCTCAAGCTGCGGATCCCCAATCGCCCTCCGATCCAGTCGATCCGCCAGTTGCAGGGCAGTCTGGCCCTGCAAACCGCCGGCGAGTATCAGAAAGTAACGGTGAAAGACGCGCTCAAGGATTTAGGCGAGGCGGCCCAAGAGGACGGCGCCGTCACCGGCCAATGGATAGCAGATCCAATTCAGGACAAGAATCTCGATGCGTTGGGCATCAAACTCGCGGCCAAACGCCGGCCGATCCCCAGTTGGAACAGCGACAAGAAGATCAAGGACAACATTGCCGTCGAAATTCAATCGAACGATCCCGTTACGGCTTGCGAAATCCTGGACGCCAAAGGCGGTCCGATTCCCGACGTGAGCAATGGCTTTAGCGGCAGCAGTCCGTTCTGGATGTTCGATTTCCAGACCACGGCCGTGGTTCCGCCCGACGCCCGGTTGCGGTTGACGTTCCATAAGAACAGCCGGAAGATCCGCGTGCCGTTCTTGCTCAAGGACGTTGCCGTTCCGAAGATTGACGCGCATGACACGTTTCTCAATATCCCGGCGTCGCCCGACGAGGCGTTTGTCGAGGCCGAGACGGTGCCGCCCGGCGACCCGATTCTCGCCGGCCTGAAGCTGAGTGCGAAAGCACAGTGGAGCGTTTGGTCGGGAAGCGATCCGAGGCCCCCGAGCCTCCAGGTGCAAATCGAGCTCGAGGGCAAGCCGGCCGAGGAAACGAGCGCCTATGGAGAAATCGAGATCGAGTCCGCCGTGGACGGATCGGGCAAGCCGCTCGATTTTCAAGACGACGACGGCATGGGCAAGCGGTTCTGCGATCCCAAGTTCTCGGTATACCTGAGCTTGCCCACTCCGCCGCCGTTGAAGAAGATCCGCGAGTTGCGGGGCACGATGGCCCTGCAAACCGGCGGCCGGTTCGAGGTCCTGATCGTCAAGGACCTGCTGAAGAAGATCAAGGAAGGGAAACCGATCGACGACGACGCTCTGAAGGCGGCGGGGATTGCCGTGACGGTGGAACACAAGAAGAACATCGGCCGGGAATTCGGCGGCGTCGAGTCGCTGGACATCCGCTTCGAGTGGAAGCGCATCGCGGTCGTCGGCTGCGACGTCTTCGACGAAGAAGGCCACCCGCTCAAAAAAGGCAACGCCAGTTGGGGCGGCGAGAACTGGTGGCGGTCGTTCAAGGAGCCCGTTCCCCAAGGGGCCGAATTGCGGATCGCCGTTCAGCGGGACAGCCGGAAGATCCGCGTGCCGTTTGATTTTAAGGACATCGCGGTTCCGAAGATGCCCACGGAGGAAGACGCGGTGCTCGGTCCCGGCGTTGCTGTTCCGGTGGAGAGACCTGTTCCGTCGGCGAAATGAAGTCAGTCGGCAAGCCTTGCGAAGCCGGCAGCGGCTTTGGTAGAGTACATGGAACCCCGAGCCCAGCCTCCCATGCCCACCCCGTTGGAAAAACGTCGCGTCGGTCTGTTGGCTGGCTGGGGCCGCTACCCGGTCGTCATCGCAGAGGCACTCCGCCGCCAGGGCTGCGAGGTCTATTGCCTGGGCACGATCGGGCACGCCGATCCCGCGCTGGCTGAAGTGTGCCATGACTTCCACTGGCTCGGGCTGGCCAAGTTCGGCTCGGCCATCCGCTACTTTAAGCGGCACGGGGTGACGGAAGTCACCATGGCGGGCAAGATTTTTAAGGTGCGGCTCTTCCAGCGGTTCGGTTGGCTCCGCCACCTGCCCGACCTGCGGACGATCCGCATGTTCGTGCCCCATTTCTGGACCCGGAAGAAGGACTGCCGCGACGACTCGCTGATGATGGCGATTGTCAACGAGTTTGCCGCCGAGGGGATTCACTTCGCCCCGGCCACCGACTACGCCCCCGAACTGCTCGTGCCCGAGGGCCAGCTCACCCGCCACGGCCCGACCGCCTGGCAGCAGAAAGACATCGAGTTCGGCTGGCGGATTGCCAAGGAGATGGGCCGGCTCGACATCGGCCAGAGCGTGGCGGTGAAGGACCAGGCCGTGCTGGCGGTCGAGGCGGTCGAGGGGACCGACGAGTGCATCCGCCGGGCCGGCGTGCTCTGCCGCGCCGGCGGCTTCACGGTGGTCAAGGTGGCCAAGCCGCGGCAGGACATGCGCTTCGACGTGCCCACGGTCGGACTGTTGACGCTCGAAACGCTCCACGCGGCCGGCGGCAAGGTGTTGGCCGTCGAGGCCGGCCGGACCATCTTCCTCGATCAGCCCGCCGTGATCGAGTTCGCCGACCGCAAGGGGCTGGTGATTGTGGCGATGGGCAGTCCCGCGTAGGGTGCGTGAAACGCACCACGGAATTGGCAATACGGCCGTCGGTGCGTTTCACGCACCCTACGACCGGTGGGGGCGGCTTGCCGGCTGCCGAAAATCGTGTATCACTGGCGTATTCTTCCCGTGGCCGCAAGGAGACGCACCGGTGGCATTGGCGACCAATCACGTCTATCAAGGGGATTGCATCAAGCTGTTCGAGCGGATTGAGCCGGGCAGCGTCGATCTGGTGTTTGCCGATCCGCCCTTCAATATCGGCTATGGGTACGACGTTTACCACGACGAGCGGGCGGACCACGAGTATCTCGATTGGAGCCGGGCGTGGATGGCCGGCGCGGAGCGGGCGCTCAAGGCCGACGGCACGTTCTGGCTGGCCATCGGCGACGAATACGCTGCCGAACTAAAGCTGATCGCCCAGCGGGATTGCCGCCTCACCTGCCGCAGTTGGGTGATCTGGTACTACACGTTCGGCGTCAACTGCACCCACGGCTTCAGCCGCTCGCATACGCACCTGTTCCAATTCGTCAAAGACCCGAAGCAGTTCACGTTCAATGCCGACGATCCGGCGGTGCGGGTTCCCTCGGCCCGGCAGTTGGTCTACGCCGACACGCGGGCGAACCCCAAGGGCCGGCTGCCGGACAACACCTGGATTCTCCGCCCGCAAGATGCCCCCCACAGTTTTTCGGCCGAGGAGGATACCTGGTTTTTTCGCGCGTGGCCGGCACGTTCAAGGAGCGGGAGGGCTTTCACGGCTGCCAGATGCCGGAGCAACTGCTGGGGCGGATCATCCGCTGCTCGTCGAACCCGGACCAAATCGTGCTCGATCCGTTCGGCGGGAGCGGCACGACGCTGGCGGTGGCGAAGAAGCTCGGCCGGCAATGGCTCGGCTTCGAGTTGTCGGCGGATTACGTGGCGAAGATCAAGGCCCGGCTGAAGAGTACGCAGGTTGGCTCGCCCTTGGACGGCCCGGCCGACTCGCTGACAAGCGCCCCGCCAACGCCGCACGTGCCCCGAACCCGGCGGCATCGGGCAGCCACACCCGTGGGCAAGAAGACGCTCTTCGGCGAGTAGGGCAACTGCCCGCGCGTAACAAGCGGAGTGGCCCATTTCTTGGGCTTGAAATCCGGCCCCGCATGGTGTTAGGATGCCCCTTGCCGGATTCTCGGCCGCGCCACAGATCAACGCGATCGGGAGGCCGGGGGGCCGAGTCTAACTTTGGAAAATCGCGATCCTGCTGACCAACTGATGACAGACTTCCCCAAAGTGTTCCGCCTCCGCCAGACGTTCGACGCCGCCCGTGTCGAGGACGTGCCGGGCGAAGCCCGCCGGCAGCTTGAGCGGCTGGAGTTGGGCAGGAAGGTCCAGCCCGGCCAGAGCGTGGCCGTTGCCGTCGGCAGTCGCGGTATCGCCAATTTGGCCGTAATCATCCGGGCGATTGCCGAACACCTCAAGGGCCTGGGTGCAATCCCGTTCATTGTGCCGGCGATGGGGAGCCACGGCGGCGGCACCGCCGACGGACAGCGGCGGCTCCTGGAGTCCTACGGCCTCACCGAGGAGTTCTCGGGCTGTCCGATCCGTTCGAGCCTGGAAACCGTCGTCGTTGGCCGCGCGGCCGAGGGGTTTCCGGTCCATTTCGACCGGCTGGCCTTCGACGCCGATCACGTGCTGGTCTGCAACCGGGTGAAGCCGCACACGGCCTTTTGCGGCCCGGTCGAGAGCGGTCTGATGAAGATGCTCCTGCTGGGGCTGGGCAAGTGCGAAGGGGCCAAGGTCTATCACCGTGCGATCCAGGATTTCAGCTTCGAGCGGATTATCCGCAGCGCGGCCGATGAAGTGCTCGATCGGTGCCGCATCCTCGCCGGCCTGGCGGTGGTGGAAAACGCCTACGACCAGACGGCGCGGATCGAGGCCGTGCCGCCCGCAGAGTTCGAGGCCCGCGAGAAGGAACTGCTCGTCCTGGCCAGGCGGCTGATGCCGCGGCTGCCGTTCGAGCGCGTCGACGTGCTGCTGGTGGACCGCATCGGCAAGGACCTGAGCGGCACGGGGCTCGACCCGAACGTGGTGGGGCGGAAGTTCAACGACCACAAGGCCCTGGACGACGAGTGGCCGAAGGTGCGGCGGATCGCCCTGCGGGGCCTGAGCGAGGCCACGCACGGCAACGCCCACGGCTGGGGCATGGCCGAGTTCTGCCGGTCGCAATTGCTCCGCGAGGCCGATTTCGCCGCCACGCGACTCAACGGGCTGACGTCGGGCCACATCGGCGCGGCCATGCCGCCCTTGGACTATGAGACCGACCGCGAGATGCTGGCCGCGGCGCTGGGGACGATCGGGCTGACGGAGCTGGCCGAAGGGAAGCTGCTCTGGATCGCCGACACGCTGCACCTGGCCGAGGTGGAATGTTCCGCGGCCTATCTGGCGGAGGCCCGCGAGCGGCCGGATTTGGAGATTCTCACCGACCTGCGAGAGCTGCCCTTCGACGCCGCGGGGAATCTTCAGAGCATCAACGCGATAGCAGAGGAAGGGTGTCAACTCGTATAAAACTCCCGCACCCTCATCAGCACGTCGAAGCCCTTCTGCTTCAGGCATTCTTCGAAGCAGACCATGGCAGGATGATCGGGGGCGAGCAGTTCATAGTTCCGTTTGACCGAGCCGATGACCATGTCCAGGCCCAGCGGCATGACCTTGGTGAGAAAGGCGCTTTCCAGCGGGCCTTTGACCGGCGAGCCGTCGGGGCGTTTCGAGGGGAGCATCACTGTGAAATTGCTCAGGCCCACCGAGGCGTGGCAGCCGGCGAAACTTGGGTCCGCGTGGATCAACTCCATCGCTGCCACCAGCCGGTGGATGTTTCCCTCCGAGTCGCTGCCGATGGGGGCAATGCCCGGGTCGATGATGCAGTCGTCATTGGTCGCGCCGGGGCAGCGGGCGAAAAACGTTCGGACGAGTTGCCGGGCCGCCTCGTAGGTTTCCTGCGCGGTGTGGCAGGGCCGCGACCGGCCTTCGACCACGTTCTCGGAGCAGAGCAGGATCGGCCGGAAGGGGCGGATCTGATAGAGGTCGAACATTTCCGCCCGCAAGGCGCTGACCGAATTGAGGATCGGCTTCTTGCCGCCGGCGCGGGCCGGGTCGTAGGCCCGCAGGCCGGCCTCGGCGACGGCCGGGTCGGGCGTGTCGATGGACAGCGGCCGGGCCGTCACGCCCTGAATCTTGCCGACCATCTCGGCCATGAACTCGGCCGGGCGGGGGCCGACGTTCACGTCGATGAACGCCGCCCCTTTCTCGTCCTGCATCCGCGCCAGTTCCAGAATCCCGTCGATGTCGCCGGCGTCGAAGAGCTTCTTGGTCGAGGGGACGGAATCGTTGATCGTTTCGCCGATAATCGTCAGATTGGGGATGGGCATGGACGGAACTCCTGCAAAGGTCATTCTGAGCGCAGCGAAGAATCTTGCGTGGAATCGCAACGCGGACACGATTCTTCGCTGCGCTCAGAATGACGGTGTTTTCGGGCCTCGTAAACGGCTGCAATCTTGGAGGCTTCCCTGTTTCGTCACCCGATCTTCATACCACCCCTGACTCAAGTCTTCCCAATTTGGGTTCTGCGACTCAATCAATGCGATCTTCTTCGAGCGAAGCCAACCTTTGATCTTCTTCTCTCCTTCAATCGCCTGCTGAATATCGGGAAACGTCTCGTACCAAACCAATTTCGTGATGTTGTACTTGCTTGTGAATCCTTTGATCAGCTTCTGTTTATGCTCATAGACGCGACGTTCGAGGTCATTTGTCACGCCAGTATACAGCGTTTCTTGACTTGTTGGTCATGATATAGACGTAATACTCGCGCATCTTACGTCCCGCCCCTACGGAGATCCTTCGCTGCGCTCAGGATGACTTGGTGCGTTGTGGTCCCGGTCCAGGAACGTATTGGCCCAGGACGACGTGTTCCTTGAGCGTGGCGTTGTAGATCGTCACCGGGCGGTCGAGCATCGTTTCCGACTCGCCGTAGGACTTCAGCCGCTCGTAAATGCGGGCCCAGAAACACTCCTTGTCGTCCAGTTCGCAGCGGCCGTCGGCCGAGCCGCCGCAGGGTCCGTTGCGGCCGCACTTCGAGCACCACTTTTTCGGGCAGATGTAGGCGCAGTCCGGCAGGCTGCAATCGCCGCAGTCCCGGCAGCCGTACATCGCCAGTTTCGCCGCCCGCTCGACCCGGTAGGCCATGCGGCTCAAGAAGCCCGGCTTGCGGTCCCACCGGGCGTAAATCCGCCGCAGCAGCGGATAGAGCGCCTTGTCGCGGGTGAACGCCCAGCCGTGGACCAGCCGCGAAAGCCGGTAGTTGAACGTCACCTCTTTCGACTTCGGCGGCCGCTTGAGCGAATCCAGGAACTCGCGGTTGATCCGCCCGGCGTCACTCTGGCCGGTGTAAGGGTCGTGGTCGAAGAGGAAGAACTCGCCGGGCTGGGAGAACTGGATTTCCTTGAGAAAGTCCCGCCAGTCGTCCGGCTGGTAGCTCTCGGCCAGGTCGATGATCGGTCCGAAGCCGTCGGCGCGGTGGATGCCGCCGATGTAGCCCGCCGCGAAGCCTAGCCCCTTGAACACGGCCAACTGCTTGGCGGCCAACTCCTGGCAGAACTTCTTCCCCTTGTCCGGCCCGGCGGCGTAGGTCTCGATCTTCCGCAGCAGTTCGGCGCTGACCACGCAGCCGGCCAGCTTGCCGCTGTGGAACAGCTTGGCCACGCCCTTGCTCAAGAGGTACACGTTGCCGATCACCGGCACGTCGATGCCGCGGGCTTCGAGAAACAGCTTCACCTCGTGAAACTTCCGCATGTCGTAGCCGAGCTGCGGGATGACCCAGCGGGCGCCGGCGGCAATTTTGCGCACCAGCTTGCAATACTGCGGCACCAGCTCGCGCTCGTAGCGCTTGAACGGCGAGACGACGCAGCCAATGTAGAAGTTGGTTTTCGGCAGCGTTTCGGGCTTGCCGCCGCGGCCGGTCACGCCCAGGCCGGCGTTCATCGACTGCAAGAGCGTCAGCAGTCCCACCGAATCCAGGTCGAACACCGGCTCGGCCAGGCCGCGGAAGCCGCCGGTGGGATAGTCGCCGGTGATGGCCAGGATGTTCTCGAAGCCCTCCGAGGCATAGCGCCAGGCGGCGGCCTCGATGCCGTTGCGGTTCATGTCCTTGCACGTCAGGTGCAGGACCACGCGGGCGCGGCGGTCGGCCACCAGACCGGCCAGCCAGTCGGGCGGCAGCATCGGCCCGCCGCCCGGATTGTCGGTGATCGAAATCCAGCCGATCCGCGGGTCGGCCAGCAAGTCTCTGGCAAAGGTGGCCAGATTGCCCGGCGAATCGACCGGCTCGAGCCCGCGGGTGGTGACCACCTCGGCGCCGTAATAGAAGCGGCCGGAGGCGAGCATCTCGCGGTAGGTCACGTTGTTGTACGGAGCAGTCACGTCAACTCAAATCAGTGTCCGGGCGGGTGCCATGCCCACGCTTGCCGTGGGCATGTCGAGAACGCGGAAGAATCCCCACATGCCCACGGCAAGCGTGGACATGGCACCCAGCTAACTACGCCAGTTTCCGGGCCAGGGCCACCGCCGCGCTGGCGTTGTCGCTGTAGCCGTCGGCCCCGATCTCGTCGGCGTACTGCTGGGTGATCGGCGCGCCGCCGATCATCACCTTGGTGCGGTTGCGGACTCCGGCCTTCTCCAGGGCGGTAATGACGTTCTTCATCATCGTCATCGTGGTGGTCAGCAGGGCGGAGAGGGCGACGATCGTGCCGTCCTTCTCCTTGGCGGCTTCGACGAAACGCTCGGGGGGAACGTCCACGCCGAGGTCCACCACGTGGAAGCCGCCCCCTTCGAGCATCGAGGCCACGAGGTTCTTGCCGATGTCGTGCAAGTCGCCCTGGACGGTGCCGATCACCACCCTTCCGACCGGCTCCGCGCCGGCCTCGGCCAACAGGGGCGTGATCAGTTCGAGCGAGGTCTTCATGGCCCGGGCGGCGATCAGCAGTTCGGGAACGAAGTATTCGTTGCACTCGAAGCGCTTGCCGACCTCGTCCATGGCCGGGATCATGTATTTCCGCACCAATTCGGTGGGATCGACCTTGGCCGCCAGGGCCGCCTTGGTCACTTCCTCGGCCTTTTTGGCGTTGCCCGTCAATATGGCATTGTAGAGATCCGTGTAGTCGGACATGAATCACTCCCTTGCAGGGGCCTTGGTGGTGGGTGTTTGCAAGCGGTTTATGATAACAGCCGGCGGAAGGGCCTGCCAGCCCACCGGGCGGCCGCGCGGCCGTTTCGGGAGTCCGCCGGACCATGCTTACGAGGGGTGCCGGTTCCGTAGAACGAGTTTTCCAACTCGCCCCAGAAAACGGATGCGTTGGAAAACTCGTCCTACGCCCGCCGATTGAAGCGGCTCTCCTTGTACCATATCATAAGGGCCGGCCCTCCAACGCCCGTTGACTGCGACCAGTGGGGGTGGAGCGCTATGGAGCACCTGGTTCTTGAGGAGACACCGCATGGGCAAGATTTCATTGGGCGTGAACATGGAGTTCGTCCGCCACGACGACAAACCGTTCGAGTGGGGCGTCGAAAAGGCCGCCCTGCTGGGCTACGACTGCGTTGAGCCGATGGTCCACTGGGGCCGCGAGCTGCTGAGCGAAGCCGGCTACTTCCACAGCGTCTCGATGCTCGACGATCCGTACCGCATCCGCCGGGCGTGCGAAAAGGCGGGCATCCGGCTCTCCGCCCTTTCCGCCCACGCGCCGTTGTGCCGGCCCGAGGCTGGCGCGGACTACCTCAAGCAGGCGGTCCGCTTCGCCGCCGAGTGCGGCGCCGGTGGTCAATACCGATGAGGGCCGCAAGCAGCCCTGGACCACCGTCGAGGAGGACCACGTGCTGATGCGCTACACGCTCCGCGAGGTGGCCGCAGTGGCCGAGCCGCGGGGCGTGCTCGTGGGCATCGAGCCACACCAGCAGTACACCAGGACGCCGGCCGGGCTGGACCGCATCCTCGCGTTGACCGATTCGCCCGCCGTTGGGGTGAACTTCGACACCGGCAACAGCTACCTGGCCGGCGAGGACCCGATCGCTTGGCTGCGGCACGTCAAGGACCGCTTGGTCCACCTCCACGCCAAGGACATCTCGGTTACTCAGTCCGACGCGGAGCGGGGCAAGGTGAGCGGCACGCCGGTGGGCTGCGCCTGTGGCGACGGCGTGGTCGATTGGGCCAAGGTGATCGAAATCTGCAAGGCAGCCCCCCGCGACATCGTGCTGAGCGTCGAATGCGGCACCGTCGAGCAGGCCGCCCGGAGTGTGAAGTACTTGCGGCAACTGGTATCGTGATAAGGGATGAGAGATAAGAGATTACGGAGGAGAGGTTGGAGGAGAACGCCCCGCGACTGCGGTTGCGGGGGGTGTGAGCAGTGGATCAATGAACGTCCCATTCCGAGGAGAAATACACATGTTTGAACGAACGTTGAAATTCCTGATTGTAGCCATCGTTCTCGCAGCGCCGCCGCCCTTCGTCCGCCCCAGCGCATCGGCCGCCGAGGAGCTCGGCAACATAATCGGCGTCGTCGAAACCAAGAGCGGGAAGAAGGTGTACGACGGCGACCGGCCGGTGTTTGCTTACAGATGGAAAGGCGGCGGCACCGAGTGGAAGCCCTACGTCGAAGAACTCTTCTCGCCGGGCGGGGTGCAGGTGTTGCTGCAATTCACCGTTTGACCACAAGCACCATCACGCCCTGATGTTCGCCATGAGCGTTGACGGTGTGAACTTCTGGGAGGAGTCGAACCCGGCGTTCGGAAAAGAGAAACATCGCTCACTCAAGGAGGACATCCGCGAACTCCCTGACGGCGCGCCGCGTGTCGCTTTCACCGAGGAACTTGACTGGATTGCACCGCCTACGAACAAGCCCACACTGGTCGAGCGCCGCGAGATCGCCGCCTATAAAGCCCCCGACTTCGGCGCCACGCTGATCGAATGGCGTTCGCGGCTGGAGCCGCCGCCGGGCAAGGACTCCGCCGTCTTGAGCGGGACGCACTACAACGGCCTGGGGATGCGGTTCCTCACCTCGATGGACAAGGGCGGGCGGTTCTTCAACGCCGACGACAAGGCCGGCGAAGACGGCCCCAACCATTGCCGGCTGGTGCGCACCAAGTGGTGCGCCTACACTGCCAAGGCCGACGGCAAGCCGGTCACGGTGGCCCTGTTCGACCACCCCGCCGACTTCCGCCACCCGGCGGTCATGTTCACCATGACCAATCCGTTCGCCTACCTCTCGGCGACGATGAACGAGTGGAAGGAGCCGATCACCGTCAAGGCCGGCCACCCGCTAAACCTCTGCTACGGAGTGGCCCTCTGGGACGGCGAGGCCGACAAGGCGACGGTCGAGAAGCTCTACCAGCGGTGGGTGAAGCTGTCGGTCAGTCCAACTCCTTGATCTTGACGTTGCGGAAGTAGATCGGCGCGCCGCCGTGCTTTCCCTGCAAACCGATGTGTCCCTTGGTGGGAAGCTCGGCCAACGGCCTGTTGAGCCACGCGGGAATGTCGCTGCCGTCGGGATTCTTCTTGCCCGAGGTCCACTTCCTCATGTCGATGTCCGTGACAAGCTCGCCGTTGAGGATCACGGAAATTTTCGGGCCCAGGCAGGTGACCGTCATGTGGTTCCATTGCCCCGCCTTCTTGACGGTCTGCTTGCTCGGGGCCAGCCGTCCGAAGATGCCCGCACACTTCCAGGTGGGAGGGACCTTCGCCCATTTCTCCGCGTAGTCGTCCAGTATCTGGATTTCCACGGAGCCGGCCCAGTGCTTGATGTCGCTGCCGTAGACGAACACTCCGCTGTTGGCGGCCGGTCCGTTCTTGAACTCCAGGTCGATAATACAGTTCCGATACTCCTTCCGCGTCCAAATGTTCTCGTCCTTGGTGGCCGTCAGTTCACCATCCCGCCAGAACCAGACCCCTTGGGGGTAGATTCCGTTGGAGAGATCCGCAGCAAACAGGTCGCTCCAGCCGGTGGTGTCGGGATGTGTCCGGGGCGGAACCGGCGGGTCGGTTGCGGGCACCGCCGCGACGCGGTGGCCGATTGCCGCCCAGGCCAGAGCGATTGCCAATGCGAAAATGGCCTTCTTCACGATTGCGTCCTCCACTTACGGGTCAAACGGACATCGGTTACAGCATGGGTTACAGCATGATTGCCGATTATGGCCGGCCGGGGGCGGTTCCGCAAGAGCTTCAGAGCAGCGGGCCAGCCGGAGAATGGCCCCAGACGCCGGACAAGCGTACAATTCCTATGGGAGTCCCGGCGCAGAAGTGAGGTCATCATGGTGCAGGCGTCGAGTGGCGAAAGGTTGCGGGCAGTGGCCGATATTCCCACGCTACTCGCCGCCCTGGCTGAACTGCGGGTCAGACGACCGCCGGCTCCTGCTGGTTGACCCAGGCGATGGCGTCCTCGCGGGCGTTGGGCGGGAAGCACTGGATTTCGCCGCTCATCATCAGCTTGGCCAGCTTGGTGCCCCACTCCACGCAACGCGGCCCGCCCACAATCGCCATCCGTTGAAAATCGTGCCGGTGGGCCATGCCGAAGCGGAAGTCGTCCCACATGGCGGCAACCTGCCAGCCGCGGAACTCCCCGCTCATGTCCATCACCAGCCGCGCCTTGCCATGCTCGCGGATAATCGTCTCCAACCGCGGAATCAACACGTCCTTGTAGTCCTGGTCGGTGAGCCGGCCGGTGGCCCAAAGGACCAACATGTTGCCTTCGCTTTCGGGCAGTACTTCGATCATCTTGTTCTCCCCTCGTGTTAAGGTTCTCCCCCTTGCGGGATTCTTACTATTCTAGGTCATCTATTGAATTCTAGGCGGGCCGGCATAACCGGCAAATTCGGCTTGCCGGGCATTGACCTTTTCTGGCCGCCTGGGCACACTCAGGGCTGCTACATCCGGTTTTCCGCCCCCAAGGACGCCCTAATGCCCGCCCCACTGGTCGAGTGCGTGCCCAACTTCTCCGAAGGAAAGGACGCCGCCAAAATCAAGCAGATCACCGACGCCATCCAGTCGGTTCCGGGCGTCAGGCTCCTCGACGTGGACCCCGGCCGGGACACCAACCGGACCGTGGTCACCTTCGTTGGCCCGCCGGAGGCGGTGGCCGAGGCGGCGTTCCGGGCGATTGCCAAGGCGGCGGCCGTGCTCGACATGAGCCGCCACCACGGCGCCCATCCCCGCCTCGGCGCCACCGACGTCTGCCCCTTCGTGCCGGTCGAGGGCGTGACGTTGGAGGACTGTGCCGCCATCGCCCATCGCGTCGGTAAGCGGGTTGGCGACGAGTTGCAGATTCCCGTCTATTTCTACGAAGCCGCCGCCCTGACGCCCGAGCGGAGGAATCTGGCGACGATCCGCGAGGGCGAGTATGAGCGGCTGGCCGAGAAACTCCAAGACAAGCGGTGGAAGCCGGACTGCGGCCCGGCGCGGTTCAATCCCCGCACGGGCGCGACGGTCATCGGCGCCCGCGAGTTCCTGATCGCCTACAACGTCACGCTCAACACCCGCGACAAGGCCGCCGCCACGGACATCGCCTTCGAGCTTCGTGAGACGGGCCGCGTCGCCCGCGCCAAGACCGACTCCCCCCATTACTCCCGCGGCGAAGTGCTCTTCTATCGGGAAGGCCACTTCCCTTGCGGCAACTGCGACTTCGTCGGAAAGACCTTCGAGGAGACCGAGCAGCACTGCCGCGGCGTTCACAATTACGAACTCCGTGAACTGGCCAAGGACATTGCCGATTTCTCGAACCCGGTCGGCCAGAAGGTCCGCCGCGCCGGCAAGTTCCCCTACTGCAAGGCTATCGGCTGGTACGTCGATCAGTACCGGCGGGCGCAAATCTCGATCAATCTGACCAATTACCGCGTCACCCCGCCGCACCTGGTGCTGGAAGAGGCCCGGCGGCTGGCCGCCGACCGCGGACTGGTCGTCACCGGCAGCGAGGTCGTCGGCATGATCCCCTATCGGGCCATGCTCGACGCCGGCAAGCATTATCTGAGCAAGCAGGGCAGTTCTTGCGGTGTCCCGGCCGCGGACCTCATCGAGGCGGCCGTGTTCTCGATGGGACTCGGCGACGTGCAACCCTTTGACCCCCGGAAGAAAGTGATCGGACTACCGATGCGGAAGAAAGACTCTCTGGTGGATACGGCCGTGGCCGATTTTGTCGACGAGGTTCTCGCGCGACACGCCCGCCCCCGGCGGCGGCTCGATCGCCGCATTGGCCGGCTCGCTCGGCGCGGCCTTAAGCTCGATGGTCGCCAATATCACCCACCACAAGACCAACGACGCCGAGAAACTCAAGCTGCTTCTGTCCGTCGCCGAGAAGGCCCAGGCGGTCAAGGACAAGTTGCTGGCCGCGGTGGACGAAGACACCGAGGCGTTCAACGCCTATCTCGAAGCCCTGCGGCTGCCGGCCGATACGCCCGAGCAGAAGCAGCTTCGCACCGAGCGGATGCAGGCGGGCCTGACTATCGCGGTCAACGTCCCCTATCAGACGGCGGTGCTCAGCTTCGAGGCGATGCAGGCCGCCCGCGAAATGACGCTGCACGGCCTGGCCGCCTCGCTCAGCGACGCGGCGGTCGGCTGCGAAATCGCCTTTGCCGGCGTGCGGGGAGGAATCTGGAACGTGCTCACCAATCTCCCCCAAATCACCGACCGGCGCTTCGTCGAAGAGAAGCGCCAGCAGTGCGCACAACTCCTGGAAGACGCTCGCAAGCTCCTCGACGAAACGAGCGAATCGGTCGACCGGAAACTGGCGGAGAGGAACCCGTAGGTCATGCTTCAGCATAACTGGCCGGCCACCGGCACGGCCGTTATGCTGAAGCATAACCTACATGAGGAGGAAACAGCAATGCCGGACTATCGGCGGTATTTCGTCGAAGGCGGCACCTATTTCTTCACCTTGGTCGCCGCGGATCGGACGCCGCTGTTCCGCTTGGCCGTCGCGCGAAAACTGCTCGGCCGGCTGATGCGGGAAACACGGCAACGATCGCCTTTCGAGACCGTGGCCATCGTGCTCTTGCCGGACCACTTGCACGCCATATGGACGCTGCCCTCCGGCGACGCGGACTACTCCGGCCGCTGGCGAGCGATCAAGGCCAAGTTCACCACCGAGTGGTTGAAACAGGGCGGCACGGAATGTGGGGTCAGCGAGGGCTACCAGCGTCAACGCCGTCGCGGCGTCTGGCAACCCCGCTTCATCGAGCACACTATTCGCGACGAACGAGACCTCCACGATCACGCCGACTACATCCACTACAACCCCGTAAAGCACGGCTATGTGCCGAGCCCGAAGGACTGGCCGTGGTCCTCCTTTCACCGTTACCTGCTCAGCGGCGATTATCCCGAGCGATGGGGAACCAATGATTGTCCGCCGCCCGATCTCAGTAGGGTTGATTCGGACCTGCTGGAGTGACTCCCGCGTAGCTTATGCTTCAGCATAACTCGCCACAACTCGCCAACGACGCGGCCGCCCCCGGAGTCTCACCGTTCCGACCCCGCCGATGTTGTCCCACGACTGGTGTTATGCTAAAGCATAACCTACGGGGCCTTGACCTTGCCTGCCTTTTTGGCCGCCGTTGCGGGCGCGTTGGCGTTCGGCTTACGATCCTTCGCTTTTGCCTCCTTTGGCGGCCAGTCTCTCTGTTCGTAGACAACGGACTTGTTTTTCACCTCATCTGAGGCAGTTTTAATAACTCCGCTGTCTTCCACTCTGACCGGCGAGAAGGCAAAACACTTGTCTCTGTTGAGCCTGAAGATAACAACTTCGTTTAGGTAAACAGGAACCTTCCCATAGCTGCCCGGCCTTGAGTCAGCTTGGTTGAAGCTGAACTGGCTAAGGTCTTTAATGTCGGCTAATCCGACACCTTTGACCAGAGCAAACTCCAGCTTGTCTATGGAGCTCAGCTTCACCTCGTAGTTAAGCTCCATCCTTTGCTGCTGGGAAGCAGAGATGGTAGGAGCAACCTCCCACGAGAAGCTGATGCCCGAGAGGTAGAAACCCTTTAGAGGCGAGACTGCCAGAGTCTTGACGCCTTCGGCGCTTGGCAAAGGCTTTTCTTCCCAGTACTTCCAGTCGTAGACCATAGAGCCAGGGTCTAGAGTATAATCTTTTTGCCAGTATTCTACAGACGAGCGAGGAACCTTAGGGTCCTTTTTGAACTCTATTGGCTTTATCTCGGCATACTTATTGCCTGCCCTTAGGACTACCTTTTTTCCTTTGGACACATGTACCGCAGGGAATGGTTTTTTTTGCCACCCAACACTTTCTTTTTTATATTCAAGCAGCGATGGGTCTGTGACCTCTTGGGTGTTGGGCAACCTGCAAAACTCTATGTTTTCTCCTGGTTTAAATTTAAAATAAGCATCTCCTCCTCCTATATCCAGCACAGTCCTGATTTTTCCGACGTGAAAACTAATGTCGGAATGGCCGTGACGGGCAAATACCTCATCCCTTCCTTGCTTGACAATGTACTCTTTCTGCGTTTCTGCAGGCTGTGTTTTAGTTCCGTCCGGAGTAACTGAAACAGGAACTTGTTTTTCAGTTTTTGCTGATTTTGCCATCAAGCAGAAAAGCAGAAAGCATACACAGAACAGAACGGTCTTGGCGTTCATCGGAATATCTCCTTTCGGGAGCGTACTTCCGTAGGTTATGCTTCAGCATAACGAATGGGCGATCAGCCCGCCCGTTATGCTAAAGCATAACCTACGTGATACTCGTCTCGCCCGCTCACTTCTTCTGCTGTGCGTAATAACACTGGTCGCAGCAGTTGGGCAGTCCCGTGCGGACGTTCTCCAGGGTGCGGTGCAGCCGTCGGCGGTCGCCCGCGAAGGCGGCCACCAGCGGGTCGTTTCGCGACATCAACGTCTCGCCGTAGCGGAAGGCGTCCTCCAGGGCGAAGTCGTTCATGGCATCGTAGACGCAGCCATGTTCCTCGCACTTCTCCAATAGCCCGACTTTCAGGGCGATCTCCGTGGCGATCGCTTGCTTGGCATCCTGCTCTGTTCCCGTTTCTTTCAAGGCACCCATGATCTTCATCCTCCCAAGCCCGAAAAGGTTGATAAGAAGTCCGAAAAAAGAGTGCTAAGCAGAATGTTATTCGCTACAATACCAGATTGCGTGCGCGAAAGCAATACCCCCCGTTAGAACCTCGACGGCCGATGGTGGCCGCACTACAATAGGCTCCCCATGCCGGTCTCCGCGATTCCATCCTGCGACCGCCTTTGGATCAACGCCCGGCTGGCGACGATGGAGGCCGGGGGGGCCGCCCCTTATGGGGCGCGGCTGGGCTGCGCGATCGGCGTCCGGGGGGGCAAAATCGCCGCCATCGTGCCGATGGACTGCCTGCCGCAAGACACGGGCACGGCGGAGGTCATTGACGCCGGCAACGCCTGGATCACGCCGGGCCTGGTCGATTGCCACACGCACCTGATTTACGGCGGCAATCGGGCACGGGAGATCGAAATGCGGTGGTCCGGGGTCTCTTACGAAGAGATCGCCCGGCAAGGGGGCGGCATCCTCGCCACGGTTCGCGCCACCCGCGCCCTGGGCGAGTCCGAACTGTTGGCGGCCTCGCTGCCGCGTTTGCAGGCCCTCGCGGCCGAAGGGGTCACGACCGTCGAGATCAAGTCGGGCTATGGCCTGACGCTCGGCGACGAGTTGAAGATGCTGCGGGTTGCCCGGCGGCTGGCCGAGCACGTGCCGGTCAACGTTTCGACGACACTCCTGGCTGCCCACGCCTTGCCGCCGGAGTTTGCCGGCCGGGCGGACGATTACGTGACGCACGTTTGCGACGAGATGATTCCGGCCGCCGCGGCCGAAGGGCTGGCCGACGCGGTGGACGTGTTCTGCGAGCGGATTGCCTTCTCGCCGGCGCAGTGCGAGCGGGTTTTCGCGGCCGCCGGGCGGCACGGCCTGCCGGTCAAGGGCCATTTCGAGCAGCTTTCCGATCTCGGCGGCGCCCGGTTGGCCGCCCGTTTCAAGGCCCTCTCGGCGGACCATCTCGAACATCTTGACCCCTCCGGCGTGCAGGCGATGGCCGAGGCCGGCACGGTCGCCGTGTTGCTGCCCGGCGCGTTCTACTTCCTCCGTGAGACGCAGAAGCCGCCGGTGGCGGTGCTTCGCGCCGCCGGCGTGCCGATGGCCGTGGCCAGCGACCTGAACCCCGGCACGTGTCCGCTGGCGTCGCTGCGGCTGGCACTCAACATGGCCTGCACGCTCTTCGGACTGACGCCCGAGGAGGCGCTGGCCGGCGCCACCCGCCACGCCGCCCGGGCGCTTGGCCTGGCCGACCACCTCGGTACGCTTACGGTGGGCAAGCAGGCCGATTTCCTGGTATGGGACGTCGACCATCCGGCGGAGTTGGTCTGCGAGTTCGGCGTCCCCCGGCTGCGGCAGCGGATTTTCAACGGCAAGATTACCGGGTGAAATCCATGAATCCATCCAATCGCAACGATCCTTCCCGCACCATCCGCGCCCGCGCGGGCCGGTGCGGAGCGCCAAGAGCTGGCTCACCGAAGCCCCGCTGCGGATGCTGATGAACAATCTCGACCCGGAAGTGGCCGAGCGGCCGGCGGAACTGGTGGTCTACGGCGGCATGGGCCGCGCCGCCCGCGACTGGCAGTGCTTCGACCGGATTGTCGAGGTGCTGCGGCGGTTGGAAGACGATGAGACGCTGCTGATCCAGTCGGGCAAGCCGGTGGGCGTGTTCAAAACCCACCCCGACGCACCCCGCGTGCTGCTGGCCAACTCGAACCTTGTGCCGCACTGGGCCACCTGGGAGCACTTCAACGAGTTGGACCGCCGCGGACTGATGATGTTCGGCCAGATGACCGCCGGCTCGTGGATTTACATCGGCTCGCAGGGGATCATCCAGGGGACTTACGAGACGTTCGTCGAGGCCGGCCGGCGGCACTTCGGCGGCAAGCTCCGCGGCCGCTGGATTCTCACCGGCGGGCTGGGCGGGATGGGCGGGGCGCAACCGCTGGCCGCCACCATGGCCGGGGCCTCAATGCTGGCCGTCGAGTGCGACCCGGCACGCATCGACCGACGGCTGCAATCCCGGTTCCTCGACCGCAAAGCCGATTCGCTCGATGAGGCCCTGCGGCTGGTCCGCGAGGCTTGTGCCGAAGGCTGGGCGATTTCCGTGGGACTCCTGGGCAACTGTGCCGAGGTGCTGCCGGAGATCGTCCGCCGCGGAGTCACGCCCGACCTGTTGACCGATCAGACCAGCGCCCATGATCCGCTCAACGGCTACTTGCCGGCGGGCTGGACGCTGGAGAAGGCCCGTGAAATGCGGCTCAGCGAGCCGGCCGCGGTTGTCCGGGCGGCCCGGCAGTCGATTGCCGTCCACGTCCGGGCGATGCTGGCGCTGCAATCGCGGGGCGGCCACTTTCGACTACGGCAACAACATCCGGCAGGTGGCCAAAGACGAGGGCGTGGCCGATGCCTTCGCGTTTCCCGGTTTCGTGCCGGCCTACGTCCGCCCGTTGTTTTGCCGCGGCGTCGGGCCGTTCCGCTGGGTCGCCCTGTCCGGCGAGCCGGAGGACATCTACCGCACCGACGCCAAGGTGAAGGAGCTTGTGCCGGACGATCCGCACTTGCACCAGTGGCTCGACATGGCCCGCGAGCGGATTCAGTTCCAGGGACTCCCCGCCCGGATTTGCTGGCTCGGGCTTGCGGATCGGGCGCGGGTCGGATTGGCGTTCAACGAGATGGTCGCCCGCGGCGAGTTGCGGTCGCCCGTGGTCATCGGCCGCGACCATCTCGATTCCGGCTCGGTGGCCAGCCCGAACCGCGAGACGGAAGGGATGCGGGACGGCTCGGACGCCGTGTCCGACTGGCCGCTCTTGAACGCAATGTTGAACACGGCCAGCGGGGCCACCTGGGTCAGCTTCCATCACGGCGGGGGCGTGGGCATCGGCTTCAGCCAGCACGCCGGGTTGGTGATCGTGGCCGACGGCACCGAGGCTGCCGCCCGCCGGCTGGCCCGCGTGCTGCGCAACGATCCCGGCACAGGCGTGATGCGTCACGCCGACGCCGGCTACGAGGAAGCGGTGGCGTGCGCCCGCGAGAATAGGCTCGATTTGCCGATGGTGAAAGTTGTGAGGGAGTGAACGCCCCTGGCGTCCAACTGCCGTTCCCGGCGCCCCCATTCCTTATCCTCGATCCCTCATCCCTTCACCACTCCCACCGGCCGCAAGCGGGCAACCTTGCTGGCTAGGCCGGCGCGATGCACCACGTCGACCACCAGGCTCACGTCCTTATAGGCGGCTGGCTGCTCCTCGGCTAGGCCCTTCCAACTCCGGCACTTGGCGATGATCCCCTTTTCGGCCAGCTCGCGGTCGATCCGCCGGCCTTGGGCGTGCTTGACGGCCGCCGTGCGGCTCATCACGCGGCCGGCCCCGTGACAGGTGGTGCCGAAGGTCTTCTCCATGCCGCCCGGCTGGCCCACCAGCACCCAGCTCGCCCGGCCCATGTCGCCGGGAATGATGACCGGCTGGCCGATCTGGCGATACTGCTCGGGCACGTCGGGATGTCCAGCGGGGAACGCCCGGGTCGCCCCCTTGCGATGCACGCACACCATCCGCCGCCGGCCCTCGATCGTGTGCTCCTCCATCTTGGCGATGTTGTGGGCGACGTCGTAGATCAGGTTCATTTGCAGCGATTCCCACCCACGGCCGAAGAAACCGGCGAAGACCTCGCGGGTCTGCCACATCAGCAGTTGCCGGTTCGCCCAGGCGTAGTTGGCCGCGCACCGCATCGCGCCGAGATAGTGCTGGCCCTCCGGGCTATCGACCGGGGCGCAGGCCAACTGCCGGTCGGGCAACTCGATGCCGTACTTCGCCGGGACCTTGCGCAAGGCGGCCAGCGAGTCGTCGCACACCTGATAGCCCAAGCCGCGGGAGCCGGAGTGGATCATCACGCAGACCTGGTCCTTTTCCAGGCCCATCGTCCGGGCGGCAGTTTCGTCGCAGATTTCCTCGACGATCTGCACTTCGAGAAAGTGGTTGCCGGAGCCGAGGGTGCCGCACTGGTCGCCGCCCCGCTTGATGGCCCGCTCGCTCACGTAGTCCGGCTCGGCGCCGGCCAGGCAGCCGCCGGCCTCGGTGTGTTCGAGGTCGCCGGGGGTGGCCCAGCCGCGGGTGGCCAGGTAGGGCGCCCCTTCGGCCAGCAGGCGGCGGAGTTCCTTGCCGCCGAACAGATACGGTCCGCCGGTCCCCACGCCGGCCGGGATGCAGCGGAAGAGCAAATCCATCAGCGGGCTCAACCGTGGCTCGATCTCCTCGCGTTTGAGGTTCGTGCGCAAGAGCCGCACGCCGCAGTTGATGTCATAGCCCACTCCGCCCGGCGAAACCACGCCGCCCTGGGCGGGATCGGTGGCCGAGACGCCGCCGATGCAGAAGCCGTAGCCCCAGTGGATGTCGGGCATGGCGAGGCTGGCCGTCTGGATGCCCGGCAGGAAGGCCACGTTGGCCACCTGCTCCGGGGCCTGGTCGCCGCGAATCTGCTCGATCAGCCGCTCGTCGGCGAAGATTTGCCCCTCGACCTGCATCCCGATCTTGTAGCTCTTGGGGATCCGCCAGCGGCACTCGTCGATCCGCTCCAGCGGGCCGGTGTAGCCGGGTTTGGACATGGTATTGATCTCAGGAAAGGGATTGGGGATTAGGGATTGGGGATTGGGGATTGGGAACGAACTCTAATCCCCAATCCCTAATCTCTAATCCCTCTTCCTATACATCCACAATCACCTCCGCCATCCAACCGTCCGCTATCTGCTCCACTTTCAACCCGCACCACGTAATGGCCTTCACCTCCACGTCGATCTGGTGCCGCTTCACGTCGATCGGTTCGCCCCGTACAGTTGCGGTTAGTCCCGTCGGACTGACCTGCACCTGGAACTCCGCCAGCACGAGGCGTTGGGCGTGGAACGTGTAGAGCAACTCGGCCAGCCAATCGTGCAACAACTCCTCGACGTTCTCGCCGCGGACGCTAAGTGTCACTTCCTGGCAAGGCCGCACGGAATCCGGGTTCTCCACCATCACGGAGAACAGCCCGCGGGCGGCGTCGGCGAACAACTCGTCCATGCCGCCGGCGCGGACCCGGATACCCAAGTCGGCGGTGTGCTCGAAAATCTCGTACATCCAAGGAATTGTACACCGGCTGAGGGTATCCGGGAATCGGCCCCCACTAGCCTGGATCGGTGCCGGGGCATATATTCACGGCATGGTTGAGGAATCGCAGAAAGCCGGCGGCCGGTATGACGTGTCCGGCAATATCGAGGCCCAGTACGTCGATGCTGCGGGAACCGTGCTGCGCAACAAACTGGGTATCACGGATCTCATTACGCTCCAGACGGCGGAAGAGCAATCGCTTGCCCGCGCCTATCGGGATTTGCTCGGCGAAGTGAGGACGGACACGCCTGTTACCTGCGATCTTCTGCGCCACATTCATGCCCGCATCTTCGGTGACCTCTACGATTGGGCGGGACGCTGGCGCAGCGTGTGGATCAGCAAGCCTGGCACTACCTGGCCGGCCCCGGACTTCCTGGACGCGAACATGCGGGCGTACGAGCAGAACGTGCTTCGGAAGTTCCCTGCCACCGCCCTTACCGAGGAGCGCGCCTTCTGCGCCGCGGTCGGTGAGATCCAAGGCGAGTTCTTGGTAATCCATCCCTTCCGCGAGGGAAACGCCCGCACCATCAAGCTGGCCGCTGACCTGCTTGCCGCACAGACCGGGAGGCCGCTATTGGTCTACGACCAGAGTGACGATGGACAGCGCCGGTACATCGAGGCCGCAAGGGCGGCATTCACACGAGACTACGCCCCGATGATCGAGATCATTCGCCGGTGCTTGGGCAAGCTCAGAACCGCCCGTGAGTTCTTTCCGCAGCCGCTCCCTTGTGTCCTCTGAGAAAGGCGGCAGCCCTTCGATGACGCTGTTCCGCTCTGTCACGTCGAGAATCCGCCCGATCCGCTCGGCCTCATCCCGAAGCCACGGATTCGCCTGCGTCAGCGTCGGTCCTTTTCCGAAGTCTACCATAATGATATTGTACCATTTTCCCGAGCGGAGAGCCAACTGCTCCCTTTTCCTTTTCCACGGCCCAGACGGCACACGGAGCGTGCCTGCGACTTGCTTTACTTCCGCCGCCATCCGTGGTAAACTAGGTAGTTTAAGATCGCCTTATTATGCCCCAGTGTATCGAACGTCTACAGGATGGCGCCGGAAATCCAGACTGCCGCCGCCGAGTACATCCGCATCCGCGGGGCGCGGACGCACAACCTCCAGAACATCGACCTCGACCTGCCCCGCGACCGGTTCGTGGTCGTCACCGGGCGGAGCGGTTCGGGCAAGAGTTCGCTCTGTTTCGATACGCTCTACGCCGAAGGGCAGAGGCAGTACATCGAAAGCCTCTCCACCTACGCCCGGCAATTCCTGCACCAACTGGAGCGGCCGGACGTCGATTTGATCGAGGGCCTCCAGCCGACGATTTCGATTGACCAGCGGGCCGCGAGCCACAATCCCCGCAGCACGGTGGCCACCGTCACCGAAATCTATGACTATCTGCGGCTGCTGTTCGCCCGGCTCGGCGAGCCAAGGTGCCACCAGTGCGGCGAGCCGATCCGCCAGCAGACGCCCGAACAGATTCTCGACGCCCTGATGGAATTGAGCCAAGGGACGCGGGCAATGATCCTGGCCCCGATGGTCCGCGGCCGGAAGGGAGAGCACAAGGACGCCTTCGAGGCGATCCGCAAGGCCGGGCTGTTGCGGGCGCGGGTTGACGGCCAGGTAATCGACGTGGGCGAGCCGCCCGCGCTGGTGGCCCAAAAAACGCACAACATCGAGGCGGTGATCGACCGCGTGGTGGTCCGCGAAGGGGTCCGCGGGCGGATCGCCGAGTCGGTCCGCCTGGCGGTCCATCACGGTGACGGGCTGGTGCTGGCCGCGCACGAGGAGAAGACGCCCGATGGCCCGGTCTGGCGCGACCGGCTCTTCAGCACC
This sequence comes from uncultured Planctomycetaceae bacterium, assembly GCA_963754135.1. Classification (GTDB taxonomy): domain Bacteria; phylum Planctomycetota; class Planctomycetia; order Pirellulales; family Thermoguttaceae; genus JAJFUI01. The sequence goes on along the minus strand of CAVWEY010000003.1, from coordinate 2,299,234 downwards.
CAGTACGCCTGCCCCAACTGCAATGTCAGCTACGAGGAGTTGGAGCCGCGGACCTTCAGCTTCAACAGTCCCTACGGGGCGTGTCCGCGGTGCGAGGGGCTTGGCTCCCGCGTGGCGTTCGACCCGGAGTTAGTCCTGCCCGATCTGAAGCTCTCGCTGGCCGACGGGGCGATTGCGCCGTGGCGGGACGATTCGCCCGCCGCCTTGCGGAAACGCCAGAAGCATCTCGAGCCCTTTCTGGCCAAAGTCGGCATCGGCTGGAACACGCCGCTCTTGACGCTCTCGGCGAAGCGCCGAGGCGAACTGCTGCACGGCTCGGGCAAGCGCTTCGGCGGCGTCTTGCAGATGCTCGAAAAGGAATATGCCACGACCGGCAGCGAGTTGAAGCGGCAGCGGCTCGAGACCTTCCGCGGCGAGGTGGTTTGCCTCGAGTGCGGCGGCGCCCGCTTGCGGCCCGAGGCCCGGTCGGTCTTCGTCGGCGGCCGGGCGATCCACGAGTTGACGGCGCTGCCGGTGTCGGCTGCGGGCCGGTTCTTTGCGGAGTTGGGGACGGCGGCAAATACAGATCAGGAGACACGGAGACAAGGAGAGGGGGAGACAAGGAGAGGGGGAGACAAGGAGAACAACGATAAGCTGCTCTCTCCTTGTCTCCCCCTCTCCTTGTCTCCTTGTCTATCTCCCATCGCCCAGCCGATCCTCGTCGAACTCGCCGCCCGGTTGGATTTCCTGGACCGCGTCGGGCTGGGCTACCTCACGCTCGACCGGCCCGCCGGCACCTTAAGCGGCGGCGAGTTGCAACGGGTGCGGCTGGCCGCCGGGCTAGGCTCCGGCCTGGTCGGCGTCTGTTACGTGCTCGATGAGCCTTCCATCGGGCTGCACCCCCGCGACAACGGACGCCTGATCGACGTCCTCGGCCAACTGCAATCGCGCGGCAACACCGTCCTGGTGGTCGAACACGACGAGATGATCATGCGCCGCGCCGATTGGCTGGTGGACCTGGGGCCCGGGGCGGGGCGGCACGGCGGCCGCGTGGTGGCCCAAGGGACGCCGCCGGAAGTGGCCGCCCATCCCCAATCGCTCACCGGCCGCTATCTCGCCGGGGCCGAGCGGATCCCCGTGCCCCCGCGCCGCCGCCGCGTGGCCAAGACCCGCTCGATCTCCATCGAGGGCGCCACCGCGAACAACCTTAAAGACGTGAGCGTGTGGTTTCCCTTGGGCGCGCTGGTGTGCGTCACCGGCGTGAGCGGGTCGGGCAAGAGTTCGCTGCTGGACGAGACGCTCGCCCGGGCGCTCGTGCGGCGGCTGGGCGGAGTGGCCGCCAAGCCCGGCCCGCACCGCAGCCTCCGCGGCGCCACCCGGATCGACAAGGTGGTGCAGATCGACCAGTCGCCGATCGGGCGGACGCCGCGGAGCAATCCGGCCACGTACACGGGCGTGTTCGACGAAATCCGCAAGGTCTTTGCCGCCACCCGCGACGCCCGCGGCCGCGGCTACAAGGCCGGCCGCTTCAGCTTCAACCTGAAGGGCGGCCGCTGCGAAGAGTGCCAGGGCCAGGGACAGCGGCGGATCGAAATGAACTTCCTCCCCGACCTCTACGTCAACTGCCCCCTGTGCGAAGGCAAACGTTTCAACCGCCAGACGCTGGAAATCCGCTACCGCGACCGGTCGATCGCCGACGTGCTGGACATGCGGGTGGAGGAGGCGGCGGAGTTCTTCGAGTACTTCCCGGCCATCGCCCGGCTCACCGGCGGCCTGCTCGAAGTGGGCCTGGGCTACATGACCCTCGGCCAGTCCTCGACCACGCTCTCCGGCGGCGAGTCGCAACGCATCAAGCTCGCCACCGAGCTGAGCCGCACCGACACCGGCAAAACCGTCTACATCCTCGACGAACCGACCACCGGCCTGCACTTCGACGACGTTCCGCAAGCTGCTGGCGGTGCTGGGCCGGCTGGTTGATCTTGGCAACACGGTGCTGGTGATCGAGCACAACTTGGACGTGATCAAGACGGCCGATTGGATCATCGACCTCGGGCCGGAAGGGGGCGACGAGGGCGGCCAGGTCGTCGCCACGGGCACGCCGGAGCAGGTTGCCGCGATGGAAGACAACCACACCGGCCGGTTCCTGCGGACGGCGCTCTCAGGCGCGGCACGGGGCGCGGCGATTGGCTAGGGTAGTGCGTCAGCGAGTTCGGTAATATATGTGGCAGGGTGCCGCGGGCTGCTTGTCAGCCCGTGTTTCCCCGCGTGCCGCAATTCCTTTTCGCAAGAGAAACGCTCTTGTTTCCGTCTGAGATTTTTGTCCCATCCGCTAATTATAATAGGAGAAGCCATCGGCGCGGGTGTGCCGGCGGTGAATACCCTAAGACCGGGGGAGCGGCATGGACGTGAGCGGGCTCGATTCCTTGGAAGCGTCTGTCGACCGGATTACGAGCGTGCAACAGGGTTTGTTTGCCTACATTCTCACCCTGGTGCCCAACGTAGCCGACGCCAAAGACGTGCTCCAGGAGACGAATCTGGTCCTCTGGCGCAAGCGGGAGGAGTTTCGCGACGATGCGGCCTATTGGCCGTGGGCCCGCGCCATCGCCCACTACCAGGTGTTGGCCCACGTCAAGCGTCGGAGCCGCGACCGTCTTCGGTTCGGCGAGGCCCTCCTCGCGCGGCTCGCCGAGGAGGCCGTGGCCCACGAGGCACAGCCGCCCGATGTCGAGCAGGCCGCGCTGGACCGGTGCATCGAGGAGCTTCCGCCGGCCAAACGGGAGTTGGTCGAGCTGCGCTACAGCAGCGGCTTGGCGATAGCGGAGATTGCTGAAAGGACCGGCCAGTCGCCCGGCGCGGTCTCCGATGCGCTGTACCGCATCCGGGGCCAACTGGCCGAGTGCGTTCAGGACAAGCTGCGCACGGGAAAACAAGACAAATGACGCCCCCGTCTTCCCATCCCGATCTGCCCGCGATGCTCTCCCGCATCATCGACGGCTCGATCACTCCGGCCGAGTTCGAGCGGCTTGAAGCGATTCTCTTGGAAGACCCCGCCGCACGCGCGGTGTATCACGAGCACATGCGGGTCCATGCCCTGCTCTATTGGCGGTGGAACCGGGAGAAGGCGAAGCCGGCGGGCAGCGCGTGGCCGGCGGTCAGCGAGCCGGAACTCGGGATTTGGGATTCCAGGTTCCCCAGCCTCGGCTCCCCAAACGGAAGCCCCGCGCCCCGATCCCCGGATTCCGAGCCCCTCATTCCGCCTATCGCCATCGACACCTCTTCCACTATCCACTATCCACTATTCACTATCCACTCTTCGTTGGGCGGCTGGCTGGTTTCCTACGCGGCAGCCACGGTGATTACGGGCCTGGCGGTCCTGGGCGCCTCGCTGTACAAGGTGTCGCACGATTACCAGGTCGCCGGGCCGGCGCGGCCCTCGTCGACGGTCGTCGCCGGACCGGAGAAGCCGCCGGAGCTTGTCGGCCGGATCACCGGCATGGCCGATTGCCGCTGGAGCGACCCTCAAACCACTTCGGTTCGCCGGGACGTCGCCTTGGGCCAGGCGTATTCCTTGTCCTCCGGCCTGATGGAAATCTCCTATGACACCGGCGCGAAGGTCATCCTCCAAGGCCCCTGCACCTACGAAGTCGATTCCCTCCGCGGCGGCTTCCTTTCGCTGGGCAAGCTGACGGCTAGAGTAGAGAGGTCAGAGGTCAGAGGTCAGAGGTCAGACCCCTTTCCCCTCTTCCCTCTCCTCTCTCCTCTCTTCTCCGTCCGCACTCCCACCGCCGTCGTCACCGACCTGGGCACCGAGTTCGGGGTCGAAGTGGATAAGTCCGGCGCAACCCAGTCACACGTCTTCCGCGGCAAGATCGAGCTGCGCGCCGCCGGCGCTGCCACGGGTGACGACGGCGGCAACCGCGGCGAACAGGTGGTTCGCTTGGGCGAGGACGAGTCGGCCCGGGTTGAAGCAGACCGCAACCGGATAGTGAGGGTCATTCGCGGACGAAGTGGTGGAGAGGCGCCGCGGACGCAAGCGGAGGCCTTCATCCGTCAGATGCCCAAGTGGGCTGCGATCAAGGTGTTCAGCACGGGCGTGGGCCTGAAGGAGGGCGCCCCCGACCCGCATTGGCAACTGGCGGCCCGCAGCGATGACTCCCAGTTCAAGCCGCGGCCGGCCGTTGTCAGCCGCGCCGACCCGGATGTTTGGCTTGCCAACGATGCCGCCAGGTCGCAATGGATTTCAGCGGTGGGTGACGCGTCGCCGTTGCCGGACCGCGTCACGTACACCTTTCGCACAACGTTCGATCTTGCTGGGACGTTGCCGAGTACGGCCGCCCTTCGAGGAAGGTTCCTCGCCGACGAACATGTCGACGCCATCCGCCTGAACGGCCGGAAGATACGGGTGCCCGTACACTCCTGGAACGCGCCCTTCGCCCAATGGTGGGAGTTCACGGCGGCCGGCGGGTTTGTCGCGGGCAAGAATGTTTTGGAAATCGACGTGTTCAACGGCGACCCGTTCGCCGGGTCCAGGCCGGCGAGTCCCATGGGCTGCCGCGTGGAGTTAGAAGGGTTGGTGCTCGGCCCGCCGGCGGCGACTGCGGCCGACCGGCCGGTCCACCGCTGGAATCTGGATGAGGACCCGATCGTTCCCGGCGTCACGGTGGCCGCCGACACAGGGGGTACGGGAGGCATCAGTCTGGCCTATACGGGCACCGGTGGTAGCATCTACTCAGATACCGGCTTTCGGGGGCTGCCCGACCGGGGTGCACATTTCGCCAGCGGCATGGGGGTCTGCGCCGAGAAGACCTCGGTTGCCGTCCCGCTGACGTACGGACGAAACTGCACAGTCGAGGCGTATTTCAAGTTTGATTCCCTTCCCGGAACGAATGACGTCAGGCGGGTGTACAGCGAAGCGGACGACACCGGCAATAAGGTGTATATGAACATTGATTACAGGAATGGTGTGATCGAGGCGGGCATAAACTTTACCGGTGGTTGGGGCAATGCAACGGCCTCCGACGCAAACATTGTCGCAGGCCACTGGTACTACGTGGCGGCAACGTTTACCGGTACCAACGGCAATACGCCGAGTTTGTATCTGTACGACAAGACCGCGGGCGCGCTGGTCGGGAGCGTCACTGGGAGCGCTGCGAGCGGCAGCCTGATTGGCGCACCGGCCGTCGTGGCCATCGGCAATGCCGACAGCGCGAATAATCCGGGTTTTGGCGGGGTGATCGAGAACGTGAGCGTCTACGACAGGGTCCTGGATTGGGCAACGATCCTTAACCACGCCACCCAGCCACCGGCCGGGAAACCCGGAGAGTGATCTACCGGCGGTCGTAGAACAGGAGGTGTAATCATGAACGGCCCGTAACGAACGCGGCGAAATCGAGGAAGTGCGGGAAACGGCCGGCTCCCGCCCGTCGTCTTGGTTGGCTGTGCCGGCCGGAAAACGTAGGCCCCGCGGGGATTCGACCCGCGGCAACCGGCTTACGGAGGTTTGCGTGTGTGTGTGTTTTCAACGTTTTGTTTGGACCTTTTGCAAATTTAGGAGTGTGACATGAACCTGCAAGAATTTCGTGGTGGCGTCGTGCGTCGTGATCGCGGCTTTGGGGATGTTCCAGGGATTGGCTCATGGTGCGACGATCCCGATCCACCAGTGGAACTTGGACGAGAACCCAATCACCAACGGCATGGCGACCGCCGACACGGGGAGCACGGGAGGCCTCGCGATGACCTACGCATTCAACAGTGGGAGCATCTCCTCGGCTGCCGGCTATTGGGGGGGGACCGACCGGGGTGCAATGTTCAGCGGCGATACCGGGGACATGGCTTCCGTGAATTCGAATGCGACGCTGGCGTACGGACACCAGAACTACACGATCGAGTTGTATTTTGAGCTCGATTCCATTAACACTAACAGGCGAATATATTCCGAAGACAATACCAGCGGGAATATATTCCTCAACATCGCCGTCAACGGTAGTAAATATCTCGACGCCGCCATAAACTTCAATGACGGTAGTTGGGGCGATGCTGCGATGTCGACGTCCCTTACCGCAGGCCACTGGTATTACGCGGCGGCAACGTTCACCGGCGCCAACGGCAAGACGCCGAGCCTGTACGTGTACGATAAGACCGCGGGCGCGGTGGTCCAAAGCCAGGTTACGGGTAGCAGTGCGACCGGCAGCCCGTACACCGCATCGACGTACATGATGACCATCGGCAACTGTAACAGCGGAGCTACCGGTCTGGGCGGGACCGTAAGCGACGTGGCTGTCTACAACACGGCGCTGGATACCACCACGATGTACCAGCACGCCACCCAGAACCCCGTCCCCGAGCCGTCGACCCTCGTGCTGCTGGCCGCCGGCCTGGCGGGCCTGCTCTGTTACGCCTGGCGGAAGCGGAAATAAACAAGCTTGTTGGGGTGGCAGTTGAACTGCCAACCCAGCGGGCGAGGTAAACTTGAGCGACGCCGTGTTGGGGCGACAGTTCAACTGTCGTCCCAACGTTAACGGCCGCCCCAACCTGGCGGATGGTGGATGTGCCTTGCGGGCGCATCCACCATCCAAAGTCCGCCCTCCGGTCAACGGCACGCACCCTACAACTCTTTCGGAGACAAGGACCCGTCACGATGTGCCATCCACCATCAATTAGTCGTCGTGTGTCACCCCGGCGAGCTTTTACCCTCGTAGAACTCCTCGTGGTGATCACGATCATCGGGATTTTGATCGCGCTCCTGCTGCCGGCGGTGCAGGCGGCGCGCGAGGCGGCGCGGCAGGTGCAGTGCCGGAACAATCTCAAACAGATCGGTCTGGCTTTCTTGGACCACGAAAGCATCCACGGACATTTGCCCGCCGGCGGCTGGGGATATATGTGGGTGGGCGACGCCGATCGCGGTTTCGGCATAGACCAACCCGGAGGATGGGCCTACAGCATCCTCCCGTCTATGGAACAGCAGGCCCTGTACCAGTTGCCGTCCGACGGCAAGCCCGACGAGATCACTTCGCAACAACTCGCGGGCGCGGCCACGCTGATGCAAACGCCGCTTGGAATGATGAACTGTCCGAGTTGCCGGCCCGCGATCCTGTTCAACAGTTCGCCGGGTATGGGATATTGGCAGATAAACGCCAATTACGCGGCGATGGTCGCGCGGTCCGACTACGCCGCCAACGGCGGCGACTATTGGATTAGTAGCAACGGCACCGGCGGCCCGCCCTCGCTGTCGGCGAGCACTGCAAGTTGGTGGCGACCTTGGGACGTTTTTTTTGGCGTGCTAACAGGCGTAAACTCCATACACGCCGTGGTCAAACTGTCCGACATCACCGACGGAGCGAGCAACACCTATCTTGTCGGCGAGAAATATGAGTGTCCCGACTACTACTTCACCGGAACGGATTGGTCGGACGACTCTTCCATGTTCCAGGGATGGGATATTGACACCGTCCGCTGGACGGAAATCAGCGACGGGCCGCCTAGGCAACATCAGAATGGATTGGTCAATGAGCGGACTTTCGGCAGCGCGCACTCGAACGGTTTCCAGATGGCCTTCTGCGACGGGTCAGTGCAAATGATCAATTACACGATCGACCCGGAGAGCCATCGCCGCCTCGGCAACCGCAAGGACGGCCAGCCGATCGACGGCAAGAAGTTCTAGCGGGTGTTGCGGCGGCGGCGATGGATTACAATGCCGGTTGCTGCCATCCAATATCCCCCTTTCAGCCAGAGGACGCTATCATGGCCACTGAGCATGACCACGGACACGATCACCCCCACGCTTGCGGTTGTTGCCGATCAATGGACCGGCGATTTCGGACTCGACGAGCGGTCGCGATCGTCGGCGTCTCGATCGCGCTGGCCCTTGCGGCGGCACTGCGATGCCGAGCCGCCGAGTGTTTCGACGGCCGCTTCTATCGCGGCGAAGGGGACGTGGAGTACCTGCAACTGCTGGAGACCGCCGGGCGGATGTTTGCGCCGGATCCGGAGTTCCAGAACATTGCCATGCTCTACACGCCCTCGTGGAACGGCTTGGTGGAAGGCCCGACCTGGGGGGCCTGGTGGATCCAGAACAGTTACGGGCCGACGTACTGCGCACTGCCGTTCCTTGAAGAGCCGCTAACCACATTCTTGCAGAACTCGCAGGACTTGTGGTTTGACCAGATGGGCGACGGCAAGACCGAGCGGCCGTACGACAAGTTCAAGTGGGTCCCGCCCGACGGCTGCCTCTGCGACTGCGCCCGGCCCGGTTGGTTCGTCGCCAAGCAAGGCGACGGCCGGGTGGACATCCACGACTGGGCCATGGAGTTCACCGCGGCCGGCGTGGTGATGCAGGCGGAATTGCTGCTGATCAGCCGGGACGAAGAGGCGATCAAGCACTACCTGCCGATGCTGGAGCGATCGGCCAATTTCATCGAGTCGCGCCGGGATCCGAAGAACAACCTGTTTCTGGCCGGTCCGGCGGGCAACCTGCTGGCGCCCAGCTACGCCGGCTGGAAGAAGCCCGACGGCACGTTCGACAAAGCCTACCTGGCCGGACTGTCGATCACCTACATTGCCGCCTTGGACCGGCTGGTCGAACTGGAGAAGGTCGTCGGCAACGCCGAGAACGTCAAGCGATACTCCCGACGGCGCGACTTGGCCCGCCTGGGCTTGCCGCAATTGACAACCGAAGAAGGCTGCTTCATCAAATCGTTGGATCCCGACGGCACAAAGCACGGCGTGTATGGCGCGGCGAAATACGGTTACTTCGAGGCCGTTTGCAATCACGACGCCGTTTGCTTCCGCGTGGCCGACGATGCCCAGGCCGAGAAAATCTACGCGAAGATCGCCTCGATCCCCGGTCTGCGCCGTCACGATCTGATCGTCACCAACTGCCCGGGGCTGGACGACATGTACGTGCCGGACCGCGATGGGTTGTGGAAGTTCGGCCAGTGGGTCAACGGCGGGCATTGGACGACCTGCGAGGCGCGGATGATGATGGGTTACTACCGGCTGGGCAAGTACGAGGATGCCCGCCGCTCGATGAAGAGAATTCTCGCCTACGCCCGCCATTTCCGCATGGACAATCCGCTGGTCGATTTTGGCAACGCCCCTTACCAGCCCAGGGAGCCGATCAATCTCTGTTACGACAGTTTTGGCGCACCGGCCGCCATGATCCGCGGCCTGTTTGAATATCTCTACCGGGCCGACGGTCTGACGATCCTGCCGCACGTTCCCTCAAGAATCACGCGGCTGGAACAGCACTTCCCTATCCGTTTCGGCAAGAAGCGGCTGTATTTGGCTACGGTAGGAGGAGGACCCGTCACCGGCGCAACCGTGAACGGCCGCCCGTGGAAGTCCTTCGACGCGCGCTCGCTGTCGCTGCCCTACGACCAAACGCCGGACGAGGCGGTCGTTCAGATCACGCTCGGCGGCGCCGACCCGAAGCCTTTTGAGCCGCGTCGCCCCGATCCGACGGCCATCGCCCCGGCGCTATCGCCCGAGGGACTGCCGAAATCGCCGGAGACGGAAGCGATTGCCGCGATCATGCCGCGCGTCGCGACGGTGCGGGATTTCCACGGGCGGCTCGTCGCCGCCGGGTTGGGCGGAACCTACGAAGCCGCGCATGCGCGGCTGGTCGCGGCGTACCTGGCAACCACGGCGACAAGACTGAGAATGGCCGCCGAGGGCAAGCTGCCTCGTCTTCCCTCACGTTCGCAGTCGGCCGCCGATCGCTCATACATTGAGACCGTGACGCGTCTTTGCCAAGGATTGGAGAAGACGGTGCGGTCGTACCAAGAGTCGGAGGACCCTCAGAAGCGGCAAATCTGGAGTCTCTGGAATCCGTCCGCTCGTTCCTTTCCGCGATAGAAAAACCATGCGGCATGGCGATCGACGGGAAGAGGTTGTAGGCGCCGGCCAGCCGATGCCGGCCGGACCGGACAACGAATCCACGTTAGAGCGACGGTTGAACTGCCACCCCAACAGCGTCGAGGAGAGAAAGGGTTCCGTATGAAAGTCAGAACCGCGAGCGTCTTGATTCTCGCCGGCGCGCTTCTACGCGGGTTGCCGGTGCAAGCGGACGGGCCGCAACCGATTGCCCTCGTGCCGCAACCCCTGCGGATGGAGCGCAAGGCCGGCGAGTTCGTCTTGAACAAAGACACCGCCATCCTCGTCGAGCGGGACTCGGCCGAAGCGGCCAACGTGGGAGAACAGTTGGCCGAACAGCTCAACCGCGCCACGGCTCTTGGCCTGGCCGTCTGGCCGTTCGATGTAGCCAGCCGCTTTGGCAACGCGATTCTGTTGACCACGAAGAAGGCCGGCAACGCCCTGGGGCCCGAAGGCTATTTGCTCGAGGCGACGCCGGACGGCGTGGTCATTACGGCCGCGGACGGGCCGGGGCTGTTCTATGGGGTGCAGACGCTGCTGCAACTCCTGCCGCCGGAAATCTTCAGTCAGTAGTTTCAAGTTTGGTTTACGGTGGCCGAATGACGCAAGGTATTGAGCCGTCGTGAAATAGGGCGACGATTTCGCAGACGATCCAATCGAGCATGCGCTTGAATCGCAACAGTTCCAGATGCAGTTTCAGGGTGTCGCCCGATCCTTCGGCAAGGTGTGTGTGATGAATCCACACCCAGAGGTTCCGCAGAATCAACGCCACGGCCAGGAAAAACAGCCGCAGCCGAGGATTTCGAGTGCAGGTGTAGATGCGCGCCTGCCGCATTTGGCGAAAACTGGTCTCGATGCCGAATCGCAGACGGTACAGTTCGCGGATTTCGGTGGGGGAACCCTGTACGCGCCACGCCGCGAACAACAACTTCTGATGCCGCTGCTTGCCGTCCTTGCGGTTGCGGTGTCGGCGATAGCCCACGCATACCGAAATCTTCAACAGTTGCTTCTCGTGTTTCATCACGTGCGGATACCAGCCTGCCGGCTGACGCTTGATCCAGCGAAGGCCGGTCGGCTTCGTGCCCTTTTTCGCAGCGCGTCCACGGATGACCACGGGCATCACGAACGGAAGTCTTTCCTCCTGCAAGAAGGCAATAACCGCTCCGTTGAAAAAGGCGCGGTCCAGCAGCACACGCCTGATTTTCAGGCCGCTTTCGCGGATTCTCGCCACCATCCGCCGCAACACACGGACCATCGACTCGTGGCGTCGCACCCAGGTCAGGACCAGCGTGTAACGCCGTCCGTATTCCACGATGCAGGCCGAGGCGTAGGCGTGAAACTTCGCGGTTCCCAGCTTCGGCTGGCCATAGTAGAGTTCGTTGCGGCTTTGGAACGGCTCCCCGTAGTAGGGCTGCAAGTGCCAGTCGATGGCGACGTTCCACGCCCGACGGCACAGGCGTCGGGGCAAGGGGTCGATCAAGGCGTCGTTCAATCGCCGTTCCAAGACAAGCAGCGTCTTGGGCAAGCCGTCGTCCAAGGCGGTCAGCACGGCCTGATCGGACGGTGCCTTGGCCAAATCGCGGCAGGCGGCGTTGATGGAAATGCAACGGGCGGCGGCGCGAAGCGTAATGCCTAGCACGATCGCGGCAGAACATTTCCAGCCGTGATCCTTGACCAGCGTCGCCTTGAGCAACAATCCCAGCGACCATGAATGGACCTGCCCGCTGTTTATGATACAATTCGTCCCTGAACGCATGGCTTCCTCCGTGCAATAACTCGTTGACACAAGTCATTGTCACGCGAAGCCTTGCGTTCACCTATAGCAATTCAGCCGGACTTGAAACTACTGTCAGTCCCACCGCGGCACCCGGACGGCGTGGACCATTCCGGCCGTGCGGATCGAAGACCGGCCGCGGTTTCCCTGGCGCCAACTGACCTTGGACGTGGTCCGCCACTTCTTCAACAAACACGAGATCGAGAACTTCATCGACCTGATGGCCCAACACAAGTTCAACACCCTGCAACTCCACCTGACCGACGACGAGGGGTGGCGCGTGGAGATCAGACGCTACCCGGAGCTTACGCGCATCGGCGCGTGGCGCAAGGAGATTGGCTTCGGACTAAATCCCAAGGACGGCACGTCCTGGGGGCCGGACGGGCGCTACGGGGGCTTCTTCACGCGGGAGGACGTCCGCGAGTTGGTGGCCTACGCCAAGGCCCGCTACATCACCATCGTGCCCGAAATCGAAATGCCCAGTCACTCGTGGGCGGCACTGAGGGCCTATCCGGACTTCGGTTGTCCGGGCGGGCCGTTCTACATGAAATGTCAGGAGCGCATGTACGGCGGCGTGTATTGCGCGGGCAACGACGCCACCTTCGAGTTTCTGGATAACGTTCTGGCGGAGGTGACTTGGACCGGGCCGGAACGCAGGAATTGGGAAGACTTCAGGAACCGGCTCGACGTGCATCTCCAGCGGTTGAAGGTCCAAGGGGTGAATTACCGGCAGCCTCGGCCAACCGACTGACCGGCGTCAGCCGGGCGGATGGATAAACGCTTGACCGCCCCGGTCGGAACGCTCTATATTATCCCACCAGGAGGTGAGAAATGTGGCGGTTTTCGATGTTGGCGGTTCTCCTCGCTGCGAACGCCTGCGCCCAACCATCGTTGGATGCGATGGTGGACCGGGAGATGCCTTCACTGGTGGCCAACTACAAGAGGCTGCACGCCGCTCCCGAATTGTCCCACCATGAAGAGAAAACGTCGGCGTTCGTGGCCAAGGAACTGCGGTCGATGGGATATGAGGTCAGCGACCACGTGGGCAAGTACGACCAGCCTCAGTGGACCGGATACGGCGTCGTCGGCGTGCTGAGGAACGGCCGCGGCCCCACCGTGCTCGTCCGCACAGAGTTGGATGCGCTGCCGGTGGAGGAGAACACCGGCTTGCCCTATGCGAGCAAGGCGCGGGGCAGAAATGACGCCGGCGAGGAGGTCCGCGTCATGCACGCATGTGGGCACGATATTCACATGGCGTCGTTGCTCGGCGCCGCGAAGATGCTCGCGCAGCTCAAGAACCGCTGGCGCGGAACGCTCGTGTTGATCGGTCAGCCCGCGGAGGAAACCATCGACGGCGCACAGGCGATGCTCAACGACGGGCTGTATGAAAGATTCCCCAAACCGGATTACGCGCTGGCGCTGCACGTTTCGAGCACTCTGGCGGCGGGGAAGGTCGGGCTCTGTGCGGAGTATGCCCTGGCCGCCGACACGATCCTGGACGTGACCATCCGCGGCGTCGGCGGACACGGATCCCGGCCGGAGTTGACAAAGGACCCCATTGTCGCCGCCGCCCAGTTCATCCTCGCGCTGCAAACCATCGTCAGCCGGGAGACTTCGCCACTCGATCCCGCGGTCGTGACGGTCGGTTCGATCCACGGCGGAGCGCGGGAGAACATCATTCCCAACGAAGTCAAGATGCAACTGACCGTCAGGACCTACAAGGAAGAAGTCCGGCGGAGGATACTTGTGTCCATCGGGCGGATGGCAAAGAACATCGCCCTGGCCGCGGGAATTCCCGCGGAGCGGGCGCCGCTGGTAAGAGTCGTCCGGGACTCGCCCGCCATCTACAACGACCCCGCGCTGACGCGGCGATTGACGGGCGCGATGGAGCAGACGCTTGGGCCGGACCACGTGGTGAAGCAGCCTCCCGTGATGTCGAGCGAGGATTTCTGCCGTTACGGCCTGGAGGGAAGGGCCATTCCGAGCTGCTTTTTCTGGCTCGGGGCCGTCGATCCCGCGGCAGCGGCGAAGAGCGAGCAAACCGGAACTCCGCTGCCGTCGCTCCATTCCAGCTTGTTTGCGCCCCTCCCCGGACCAACCATCCGGACGGGCGTCAAGGCAATGACGTCCGCCGTGCTGGAACTGATGAAACAATAGCCGGCGAGGGAACCGCGGACGGTCATTTCGGGCGGAGTGGCCCGGACGGCCCCGATTGCCGTCCCGCCCGGCTCACGTTCACGACTTTCGGCTTCTCGATTTGCTCGGCCAGAACCAAAGGCTGTCTCTTCGGCATCAGAGTCAACCACCCCCTACTTCTGTATCTTACCTTCCAATCAGGAAGGCGGGAACCCTGCTTTCAGCGCCCGCCCGCGCGACGCTGGCGGAAGTGGCAGAGTTCGGCGAACACGTCCGCTTGAAGGCCCTCGATCGTGGCGTGGAGTTCCTTGAAGGCCGGCTCGTCGAGGGTCCCGTCCGCCCGCAATGGATAGCAGCGCCCCAAGGCGAACGCCGCGCCGCGCAGGGCACGCTTCAGTTGCACCACCGGCAGGCCGGATGCCGGCTCCCAGTCGGAATCGTCCGGGCCGAGCGCCTGGGCCAATCCGCCCAGCATGTCGCCGGCGCCGCGCAGCAGGACGTCGCGGTGACTGCTCGTGGGCTGCGGCCGGGCTTTGAGCAGGTCGTGCAGCCGCAGATTGAGGTCCATCACGCGCCGCTGGAGCGGATGATGCGGACGGCCGAACGGATTCCCGTTCTCATCATCCTCATCAGCCGGCGCCTCGGGCAGGCTTTCCTTCCACGGCTCGTCCTCTTCCGCCCCTTCCGTCTCGAACTCCTCCATCCAGCCGTCGGACGGTTCCGATTCCGGGTCCTCCGGCAGGCCGGCGGCCGTTTCCTCGTGCATTGCCGCGTCGAAGGCCCCGCCAATCTCGTCGCCACGGGCGAGGTGCTCTTCGATCGCCCGCTGCACGTGCTCCTGCCTCCGCCGGTTCTCCTTGTACGACGTGTCCCACTGCGACTCGCTCCCGTCCGAGGCGTCGTCGAAGCTCAACTCCTCGTCGTCCCAGTGGATCGGCGGATGTTCCGCGGGGCGAGACAACGTCTGCTGCACGAGCCGGGCAATCCGCTCGACCCGCACAAGGAGAATCTCCCGGTCTTCGGCCGCTTCGGCGCTGAGGCCGTAACGCTCCAAGCCCTTGGCCATTCCGTCGATGGCCGCCTGCACCAGCCCGAACTTCGCACGGAGGCCGACCAGGTTGCGGGTCTCCCAATACCCGCCTTCGTCATGGACTTCCAGGTCCGGGAGGAACTCTCGTTTTAGCGCGGCCAGCATTTCAACCAGGGCCACGTGCCCCTCGACGGGCCCAAACTGCGTTTTCACCCAGCACAGGGGCGGCTCCGTGAGTTCCCCCTTCTCGGCCGCCTCGATCTCCATGAGCCCCACCAGCCAGCCCTCGGGCGAGATCAAGAGGCTCGTGGTCTCCTGGCCCGGAAACAGGTCGAGCGTGACGCCGCGGACGACGCGCCGCACGTCCTCCCCTCTCCCTTTGGGAGAGGGGTTGGGGGTGAGGGCGGCATCCTCTGGCCGCCCGTCGCCGCTGGATCGCCAGATGCGGGCCTCGCCGCCCAGCTCCAGGGCCAGGTCGAGCACGCGGTCCTCGAAATCCTCGACACGGGAGAGATCGCTCAACGATCCGCGATAGAAGATTGTAACGCCCATGTTTTTGAAGCCTTCGATGCCAAATACGTGCCGTTCTTGATTCGCCAGCGACTGAAGGGGGAAATCACCGTCTGTAGGCGGTGCTTTCGGCGGTGCAAGTCCACAATTTCCTCTTTGCCGCCCCTCCTCCCCAATCAAGTGAACTGGCGGACGAAATCCCAATCAATTTGTTCTGCTGATTCCCAGAACCCTTCAGGAAAACGCCCTTGAGGCATCAAGTTGGCTTTTACGGCGTCTTCCGAGAACCGTCCTGGATACGCGCGTAGGATCGATCTAATTGAGTGAAATGTACCTTTAAGGAAGCTGTCGAAGCCTGTATCAGCTAAACCAAATTGTATCTGGCGCAAAGCCCAATAGGCGTTCGTTCGCAGCTCGATGGGATTTGTGGAATCCATAATGAGATTCGCGAGAAACTGCGACACCTCCGGGGCCTTGCTTGAGTCCAATACCATACCGAGCAGGGCAATCGCACTTCTTCGGAAGGAATCGTCACCGTCTGAGTCCGCAATGGTACGGCATGCCGCCGCCACTCTCGGATCGGGACCACAGTTCCAAGTGGACTCACAGATCAAAACGGCCGCAATGCGGACTTTATGGTCAGGTGCTGAAAGGCACTCCATCGCGGTTTCCTTGCTCCGCATCATCGCTTCATAATGCGGACCAGCAAGGTCTTTCGGGGTTTGATAACTGGGATCTGTCTGGTCTGCATCCATAAGGCTGCTCATACGCTATGCGTGGGCGATGAATAAGGGAATGGCGTTGATTTCCGGAGTCGGTTCGGACGTCGCGATTCCCCTCCGTCGCGTTCTGCCCTCCGGGTCACACTCCCGCAGGCCGGCGCTCCGCTCCAACGGGCGCGGCCGGCTGGCTCGCGGCGTACAGGACCTCGGGGCAAAGGTCCGCCCCATTGGCCCACTCGACGGTGTCGAAGCAGACATGCACTGAACGGAAAAGCGAATCGTCGGCCAGTTCGGAGAATACGCCTTTCGTCAGGTACGGCTTTACGTCAAACACGCGGCACTCGGCGTTGTCGAACGTCAACAGGAGCCGATGATCGGATAAGGGAGCAACCGCTGTCAGGCGTGGATTCATGATGGTCACCCTTTCAGGACTCACCGCAGAGGGTCGATCTTGAAGGGCAGTTCCCCATTGGACGCCAATGCCCAGTCCGCGAGCAAATCCTCTTGATGCAATTCCGTCCAAGCGAGCACTAGGCGGGATTGCTTGGAGGGCAACCCGCCGGAGGTGATTTCACACCGCCGGATGTTCACGACCGCCGTGTGTTCTTGGTAATAGGCGTGGAAGTGGGGCGGGTTGTGCTCTGCCTTATCGCAGTACATGCGGATCACGACTCCATAGAACATCGAGATCGTCGGCATACTCGTCTCCCTCCCCCCGATTCTAGCATGAAGCGGCCCGCCCGCCAATCCGGCAAGGGACGGAAAGGGGAAACCGCTGCTCATTGGAGGTGGTCCGGGCGATGGGAGTCGCGGACATCCCGCTTGCCCCCCTTTCTGACCACGAGAGGTGCTTTTTCAAGCCGCCGGCGCTTCGGGCGGGGGAGCGGGCGCTGGCGCTTCGGCGCGATTGCCGCCGGCGCTTCGGGCGCGGGCGTCACTTCGCCCTCGGCCCCTTCGCCCCGCTGCCCGATCTGGCTGGCCAGGGCGCCGGCGACGGAGTTGAGTTGGCTGGCCAACATGGCGCCGGGGCTGAGGATTTGGCCCATGAGAATGCTCAACTGCTCGCTGCGGCTGGGCCACTTGCTGACCGCGTGGACCTCGGCGGCGGTGAGCCGTTGGCCGTCCATGAGCCCGCCGCGGGCCTCGAAGGGCTTGTACTTGTCGTCCTTGACGAGCTTGGTGATTTCCTTGGCGAGGCTGACGATGTCTTCGCTGCCCCAGCAGACGGCGGCCGTCCCCTCCAGGCCGGCAAAGAGCGGCCCGAGCGGCGTGCCTTCGGTGGCCCGGGCGGCCAGGCTATTCTTCACCACCAACACCTGGATGTTCTTGCCGCGCAGCACGGCCCGCAGCCGCGTGTTGGTGTTGGCGTCCAGGCCGACCATGTTCACCAGCAGGGCGTTGTGGATGTCCCGCAGCCGGCCGCGGAGATGCTCGGTCACCAGATTCTTGACGTACTTGCTCATGTTTGAATTCTCACGCTCGGACTCATCGTCGCGCTGATGGCGATTCCCTTGATGTATTGCCCTTTGACGGTGGCGGGCTTCAGGGCGACGACGTGGTTGATGAAGGCGGTGATGTTTTCGGCGAGTTTGGGGGCGTCGAAGCTCAGGCGGCCCACCACGGCCTGGACGTTACCGTCCTTGGCGGTGCGGAACTCGATCTTGCCGGCCTTGTACTCCTTGATGACTTTGCCCACGTCCGGGGTGACGGTGCCGGCCCGCGGCGAGGGCATGAGGCCGCGGGGGCCGAGCACTTTGCCCAGCGGGCCGACCACGCCCATCATGTCGGGCGCGGCGATGCAGACGTCGAACTCGGTCCAGCCGCCTTTGATCTTCTCGGCCAGTTCCGGCCCGCCAACCTCGTCCGCCCCGGCGGCCTTGGCCTCATCGACTTTGTCCCCCTTGGCGAAGACCAGCACCCGCAACGTCTTGCCGATGCCGTGGGGCAGGACAATCGAGCCGCGGACCAACTGGTCGGCCTGGGTCGTATCGACGCCCAAGCGGATGGCGATCTCGACCGACTGGTCGAACTTGGTGGTATTGAAGGTTTTCAGGATGGCGACGGCGTCGGCCACCGGCATGGGTTTCTTGTCCGCCGGGACCTTCTTCAGCATGGCCGTCATTCGTTTGGCTAGTTTTGGCATGACCTTTGGCTGTCGGCTTTCAGTTCTCTACACTCAAGTAGTAATCAAACGTTCTCGACCCCATTATTCTTTTCTATCCTCTGTGTTCCTTTCGATCCCCTGCGTACCAGGGGTTGGCACCCCGCCCGACCACATTCCGCCCGGATTATTGCAACGCACGTAAGGCAGCACGGGTAACAAATGTAAACGTGCTCCGGCCCCTCAGCCAACGGACCGACGTCCTTGTAGCTCTTTCGGCAAAAGGAGCAGTACCCAGGATATACCGGCACCCTGCGGCCTCCGCAAAGCCATGAACGCAGTTGTCGGAAAGCCACGGAACGATACCCTTTTGTCTAATTCGGGGACACAAAACTTAATTCCTATGTCTCTTGTCGCTATTCCCGCAGCACCTCGAGCCCCATGCTGCGGGCCGTTCCCTCGACCATCCGCCGGGCGTGCTCGACATCGCGGGCGTTGAGGTCGGCCATTTTCGTCTTGCAGATTTCGTCGACCTGGGCGACCGTCACCTTGCCGACCTTCTCCTTGTTGGGCACGCCGGAGCCTTTGGCGATGCCGGCCGCCTGCTTCAAGAGCGCGGCGGCGGGGGGGCTTTTGGTGACAAACTCGAAGCTCCGGTCGTTGTAGACCTTGACCACCACCGGGATCGGCATTCCCCCGGCCTCCTTGGTCCGCTCGTTGAATTGCTGCACGAACTGGCCGAGGTTGATGCCGAAGCGGCCGAGCGCGGTGCCCACCGGCGGGGCGGGCGTGGC
Source organism: uncultured Planctomycetaceae bacterium (assembly GCA_963754135.1). Classification (GTDB taxonomy): domain Bacteria; phylum Planctomycetota; class Planctomycetia; order Pirellulales; family Thermoguttaceae; genus JAJFUI01. The sequence goes on along the minus strand of CAVWEY010000003.1, from coordinate 2,280,318 downwards.
CTGGCCGCCGGGAACCTGAAACTTCACTTCGCCGACTAATTGCTTTGCCATAGGGTTCAGGGTTCAGGGTTCAGGGTTGAGAATCGCAGCCAGAACGCGCCGTCGGTATCTGAACCCTGAACCCCGAACCCTCTTTCCTTTTATAACGCCTCGATTTGCCAATACTCCAGTTCAACGGGAGTCGACCGGCCGAAGATGTTGATCATCACGGTCACCCGGCCGTTGGTCTCGTCGATGCTGTCCACGTCGCCTTCGAAGCTCTCGAAGGTGCCTTCCTTGATTTTCACTCGTTCCCCCTCGCGGAAGGCGATCTTCAGTTTGGGGGCCTTTTCGCTCTTTTCTTCCTGTTTGGCGACGATCCGCTGCACCTCGTGGGGGAGCATGGGGCTGGGATGGCCAGCCGCCCCGGTGAAATCGCCGATGCCCGGCGTCTCCCGCACCAGGAACCACGTGTCGTCGTTGATCTCCATGTGGACGACCAGGTAGCCCGGATAGAGCTTCCGCTTGATGACCCGCTTTTTTCCGCCCTTGAACTCGGTGACTTTTTCGGTCGGCACGATGACTTCGGCGAAGAAGAATCCCAGGCCGGCGATGGCCACCCGCCGCAACAGGGCCTCGCGGATCGATTCCTCGCGGTTGCTCTGCACCTTGAGGATGTACCAATCCATCTTGTCCGATTTCGGCTCCTCGACGGGGGGCAGCTCCGCGGCGGCCTTCGGCTCTTCGGCGGCCTTCGGCTCTTCGACGGGCTTCGGCTCAACAGGCGCCGGTGGTTCGGCCGGCGGCGGGGCAGACGCCTCGGCCGGCGTTTCCGGGCCGGCCGTTGCCTGCTCCCCGGCAGCCAAGGCCGGTTCCCCGGCCGGCGGCGGCTCCAGAGGCGGCGCGGCGGGCTGAAGGGCCGGCTCTACCGCCGCGGCCTCCGCCAGCGGCGCGGCCGAGGTTTCCGGCGGCGCGGCCGGTTGCACGTTCGTGATGTTCAAGTCGTCCGTCACGCCAGGAGCCTTACAAAATGCCGGTTCTTCGGAAAAGGAATCCCCAAAAAGAATCGAATCCGAACAGGACGATTGCCAGTGTGAAGATCACCAGCAGGACCACGATCGAGGCGCGGAACAACTCGGGCCGGGTGGGCCAGGAGACCTTGTTCATCTCGGCCTCGACCGCGATGAGGAAATCGGCGAAGGCGGGCAGGTTGACCACGCGGTAGCACGCCCAGAGGCTGGCCAACAAGAGCAGCCCCGGCAGGGCGTACTGGTACTCCAGCCCTTTGCCGGCCATCATCGTGCTGAGCCGCCACAGGCCCAGCGCGATCGCCAGCGCCAGGCCGGCGAAGGTGACCTGGCGGGTGATGCGGCCTTGGGTCCGCTTGTAGATTCCGACGCGGAATAGTTCTTGGAAAAACGTGCCCACCGCAGCGGCAACCTCCTAATCTATATGGCAGGGGCGGCGGGAATTGAACTCGCAACCTCTGGTTTTGGAGACCAGCGCTCTGCCAATTGAGCTACACCCCTAAATCTAGGTCTTAGGTCTTAGGTCTTGGTTCAAAGCGCCAAGACCTAAGACCTAAGACCCAAGACCTACTCCGTCTACTTCAAGACCTTAGTGACGACTCCCGAGCCCACGGTCCGGCCTCCCTCGCGGATGGCGAACCGCACGTTGGCGTCCATGGCGATGGGCGAGATCAACTCCACTTCCAGATTGACGTTGTCGCCGGGCATGCACATTTCGGCCTCGCCCAGCAGTTTGGCCGTGCCGGTGACGTCGGTCGTGCGGAAGTAGAACTGCGGCCGGTAGCCGCTGAAGAACGGCGTGTGCCGCCCGCCTTCCTCCTTCGACAGGACGTAGACCTGGGCCTCGAAATTGGTGTGCGGGGTGATGGAGCCGGGCCTGGACAGCACCTGGCCGCGCTCGATCTCTTCGCGCTTGATGCCCCGCAACAGGCAGCCCACGTTGTCGCCCGCCTGCCCCTGGTCCAGCGTCTTGTTGAACATCTCCACGCCGGTGCAGACGGTCTTCCGCGACTCGGGGCTGAAGCCGACGATTTCCACTTCCTCACCGGTCTTGATGACGCCCCGCTCGATCCGGCCGGTGGCCACGGTGCCGCGGCCCTCGATCGAGAACACGTCCTCGACCGCCATCAGGAACGGCTTATCGGTCTCCCGCTGCGGCTCGGGAATGTAGGCGTCGATGGCGTCCATCAACTCGCCGATGCACTTGACGGCCGCGGGGTCTTCCGGCTTGTTGTAGGCCGTCAATGAGTCGCCCCGGATAATCGGAATCTCGTCGCCCGGAAAACCGTAGTGCGTCAGCAGCTCGCGCAACTCCAGCTCGACCAGTTCCAACAACTCGGGATCGTCCACTAGGTCGATCTTGTTGAGGAACACGACCAGGGCGGGGACGTTCACCTGGCGGGCCAGCAGCACGTGTTCGCGGGTCTGCGGCATCGGGCCGTCGGCCGCGGAGACCACCAGGATCGCCCCGTCCATCTGGGCCGCCCCGGTGATCATGTTCTTGATGAAGTCGGCGTGGCCCGGACAGTCGATGTGGGCGTAGTGCCGCTTGTCGGTCTCGTACTCGACGTGGGCCACCGCGATGGTGACCGTCTTGGTGGCGTCGCGCACCGTGCCCCCCTTGGCGATGTCGGCGTACGACTTGAACTTGGCCATCCCCTTGCGTTGCTGGACGGCCAAAATGGCGCCGGTGAGCGTGGTCTTGCCGTGATCAATGTGGCCGATCGTGCCCACATTGACGTGAGGTTTGGTCCGGGTAAATACTTCTTTGGCCATTGGTTTCTGAATCTCCCTGTGCTTGAGTCGAGCTTATAGGTTAAGAAAATGGAGCTGCTGAAGGGAATCGGACCCTTGACCTCGTCCTTACCAAGGACGCGCTCTACCGGCTGAGCTACAGCAGCCTCCTTCCATTACGGTATTAAGCGGGTGAAGGGAGTCGAACCCTCGTGAGTAGCTTGGAAGGCTACGGCTCTACCGTTGAGCTACACCCGCATTCATCATTTTCTCAATGGGGGGTGAAGGATTTGAACCTTCGAAGGCATTGCCATCAGATTTACAGTCTGACCCCTTTGACCACTCGGGAAACCCCCCACTACAAGCTAGCGGAGGGACTTGAACCCACAACCTGTTGATTACAAATCAACTGCTCTGCCGGTTGAGCTACGCTAGCGTTTTCGAGCCTCACTATGCGAACCTCTTAATATAACCGAGCCCCGTATCCACGCAAGGCGGACGGAAGCCAAAAAATGGACCGGCCCCTGCCGATTCAGAGAAAACCCTGCGCATTCCACCAGTAATGGTGGTATGCGAATAGGTCCCAATCAGGGTACGTTCCGGCCAGTCAGAGAGAATCCCATGCAGAATATGGGCAGACGGGCCGTTGCGGACACCCTTATCGCGCCACCTCCAACCCGACCGACAAGCCGTCCAGTCCGATGGTGCCGCGGGCATCGTAGTCCGCCAGTTGCCGCGCTCCCAGGGCCAGCCCGCTGACGCCGTAGAACTGATACCCCGCCCGCACCCAGACCGAGTCGGCAACACGGTAGCGGGCCAACACCGAGACCTCGGCCAGGGTGCCCAGGTCCGTGCCGCTGTGCGAGCCGTCGGACGGCAGGAAGCCCGGCGCCACGCCCGTATCCGTCCCGTGCTGCGAATAGACGTTGGCGAACAGTCCGATCTTCGCCTCGAAGCTCAGGTCGAAGCGGTCCCAGGTCCGGCCCGCTTGCACCCCCACCTGCAGCCCGATCAGATTGTTCTTCGTCTGCCATTCGAGATCCTCATTGGCGGCGTTGTAGAGGTCCGAGCCGCTCAGCGTGAAATCGTCGGAGAGGTAGAAGTAGCGGACCCCCCACAGAAGCGACAGCGAGCGGAAGGGATCGTAAGGGTACAGCCGGAACCGCTGGTTCAGCTCCACGTTGGCCACTTCGCTCCGGTCGGTGTAGCCCAGATAATTGTCCATCCCGTCGTTGATCAGCTTCGGAAGCTGAAGCCAGGGTGAATAGGCCAACACGGTGTAGTTATTCGGGTCGCCGAAAATCGTCCGGCCGACCGACCACTGCTGGAGGCCCCACGCCGTCGTCTCGACCGATATCCAATCGGTCACCTGCCCGACCAGTTGCATCCGTACGCCGGGCGCCAGCGGAAACAGGGCGTCGTCGCTCCACAAGTCGTCGGGGTAGACCGTTCCCGGCCCGGTGGCGTTGGGGTTGTAATCCGTCCAGCCCAAGTGGACGCCCCGGTCGTCGCTCCGCGTCAGCCAGAGGGCGTCGAAACTGATGTCCCAGCGCGGGCCGCACTGGCCCGCCAAGCTACCCAATGTTTGGGTGCCGGTCAGTGGGGCCGGCGCGTCGGGCTGGAAAACCGGCTCGCCCGGCGGCAGCAACGAAGACGATGGCGGCGATGAAGACGCGGACGGGGGCAGCGCGGGCGCCGCTGCCGGCGGGGCCGCCGGCCAGCCCGGCTGTTCCGGCGGCGGCGGACTCGGCACCGGCGGGCTGGGCGTCGAATATCCCGCCGGAGAGTTCCCTGCCGGCGGCATCGTCCGCGGCGGCCAAGCCGATTGATCCGGCGGCGGCGGATTGGACACCGGCGGACCAGGCGAGAACGCCGGCCCCGCCGGGACGGATTCCATCCCCGTCGCCGGATAGCCCATCTGGGCCAACGCGGCCGAAGGGCCCAACAAAACCCCCGCCAGGAGCAGAGACGAGATGTGGCGTTTCATAACAGCAGAAGGGAAAGAGCAGAGAGGAGCTGTGCCGTTTGACAAGGGGCGAAATCATACCCACAATCGCCCCGCCGGCATAGACCAACTTCAACCGCCGCTAACCTGCTGTCTGACAACACTTTAGCGACGAACGGCCGATCCACGGGGTGGCACGTCCCTGAGCGCAGCGAAGGGCGTGGCTTTGCTGGCCGACTGTGCCCTCCGGGCCGCAAAGGCTCTCGCCTCCTCTATTTCAGGATGAAACTTGCCGGGGCCATGGGCCGGATCTTCGCGCTAAACTCGCCCTGTCCGGATACCATGATCGGCGAGCCGGTCGCCTGGCCCCGCAAGTCGCACGGCTGCGCCGTGCCGACGTTCATTCCGCGGGGTAGATGGACGGCAAAGGTGCCGCCATCGCCCGCCTGTTCCCAAAATCGCAGGAGCGTTCCTTCGCCATACGGATTGGGGCCGAAGGCGGTAACGAGCGGCCCGCGGCTTGAAACGCCCCTCGCGGCGGGCGTTCCGCGGGACGCCAGCTTCTCGACGGCCAGGCCGGTCGCCTGCGGCGGCAGTTTCCCCGGCGAGGCGTCCGATACGGCCGCCAGGCATGCGACGCGGGCCTCCCACGAGTTGCCGATGAGCGACGACGGAACCGATTCGTGCCGGTCGATCAGCCACAGGCGGACCCGTGACGACCACGAACCCTCGATCCACTGCGCGAAGTTCGTCGAGTAGACGTTGTTGAACAGCATGACGAACACGTCGGGCTTATGGGCCACGAAATCGCGCGAATACCGCCACAAGCCCGGCCGCTCCAGGCTGACAAGTTGGGCGTCGATCGGGCAGATGCCCGTGCGGCTGCCGTCGGCGCCCTCGACCGTCAGCCCGCCGTTGAGGCAGAAGATGTCATGGTTCGAACTGCGCACCAGGTCTTTGGCCGGGTCCACGATGCTGCCCAGCCGAGCCAGGCGGAACGTCGGGTTGTCGGCACGCAGCGGGAAGCAGAGCCAACCGCCCTCGGGCCAAGGATCGGGTGTCTTCTGCGCAATCGACCACTCCACGTCCAGCCAGGGCTCGCCGGCATAAAGCGTGACGCGCAGTTGCGTGGCGTCCGGAATTGTGTCGCGCGGGGCCGCCTTGAGCACCGCGGTGGCCGAAACCGCGTCGCTAGAAAGCTCCAGGGTCGCGTCGCCGGCCGTCGCTGCATGGTAGGGGTGCTCCTTCGCCGAGGGCAGGCGGGGCTTGCTCTGGGCGTCGAGCTCATGCTGGTTCTGCTCCGGACGATAGGTCACGTAGTCGTGGGCATGTCGGAGCCCCTGGTCCGCGTCGAATCGCTCGTACAGGTATTGTCCCAGCGCGTAGGGCGATTGGGCATTGACCAACTCCCGGCCGGTTTGCTTGTCGATAATCGACTTGATGCCGCACCGGGCCGGGTCGAGCGTCACGCGGAGCAACTCGTTTTCGATGCACTGCGCATCGGCGTCGGCCGAGACGTTTCCTCGGGTCGCCCCTTGGGCGGGGACGAACGTCCGGTAGCCCAGCGGCGGCAGGTTCCTGGCCACGAACCGCAGACTGTGCTCTCCCGGCTGGGCCGCGATGATCTCGCGGTTGGCAACGTCGGCGAGCGCCGTGGTCGTGCCGGTCCAGGGCACTTCGACCTCGCCGTCGCGCGTCCAGGGAAGCGGGTTGAACACGACGATCCGGCGGCCCGGCACGTCGACCGCCTCGGCCAGTGCGGCCATGCGCTGCCGGATGGCCGGCTCCACCAGCTCGGCGGCACGGTGCGCGTAGGCCCGCTTCTGGTTGAATCCCTCCAGGAGGAAACGATATTGGCCGGCGGCCAGCTTCTTCTTCCACTCGTCGCCGTAGCTATAGCCGGCGTATCGGGCCACGTTGGGGCCCCAGGTGTGCTCGCCGAACAGCAGGGTGTTCTCGTAGGCGTCGCGGACGATCGGGCCGGCCGGTTCGGCCGGCACACCCCACGCCCCCAGCAGCGTGTCGAGCGCCTCGAGCGCCGCGATCCGCGGCCGGGTGGCGTGCGCCAACTGGGTCTCGATGGGCATCGACCCGATCCCGTGAATCCACGTGTCCGGCGTGTCGCCTCGGACGACCGGCAACTCCGGCTTCTCGCGCAGAATGGCCTCGGCGAAGTCCGACAGCCGGCCGAACCGCACCCGCACGCCCGGCAAGTCCCGCTTGGCCCGGGCGAACAGGGCCTCGACCTCCCGGGTGTTGGGCGGGCCGTGGTTGTCGCCCGTCATCCACATGCACAGCCACGTCTTGTGCGGCCAGCCGGCCGGCGGGCAAAGGTCCGAGCCGTACGTCGGGGAGAACATCGTCAGGACGCGCGAGCCGTCCGGCCCTTCCCACCAATACAGCTCCGGAAGGTCGGCGGGCGAGCAGTTGTCGTTGCAGCCGTGGTGGAAGAACTTCACGCCCGCGTTGGCCAGGACCGTGGCCAGCCCGCGGGTATGGTCGGGCACGTCGGTCATCTTGCAACCGGTCGGAAGCGGCTGCTCGGCGAGGCGGGCCATCTCCACCGAGTAGCGGAAACCGCGGGTCAAGTCCTCGAGATCGAGCGATTCGGTGTGCGTGGTGAACGCCAGGGCATGGGGGACCAGCCGCCCGGCGCGCATCGCCGCCACGAACCGGTCGCGACGCTCCGCGGTCTGGCCCGGCCAGAGAACCTGCGCCATCGGCCAGCCGGCCAGGGTCCACGAGAACTGCTGTTCCGGCGGAAGGCCGCGGCTCTCGTCGACCAGCCTCAAGGCCTGATCGGCCATCGATGTCCGGTAGCGCTCCACGACGCGGCTGGCGAGGTCCGTGTACCCGATGTCGAAGTGCGTCTTGGAAACGACGATCACTTCTTCGAGCTTCGGCCAACGCGAAGCGTTCCCGGCCCAAACCGGCATCGCCGTGCCGGCGACCCACGCCGGCAGCAGAAACCGAACGATCAAGCACACCAGCGCCGGCCGTGGAACGGTATGGACCAAGATGATCTCCTTTGCTGAGGAATAAAGGGGGCAGGAGTCCTGGACTCCGGAGATTCCCATCTGCGCCCGGTTTTGTCAAGAACACCGGAAAGGCGTTCCGATTCTCCTGCCCCGTCAATCGGGCAGGAACGTCACCTCGCCCGTGTCAAGGTCGTAATAGGCCCCAACAATCTTGATCTCGCCGCTCTCGGCCATGCGCCGCAGCACCGGCTCGGAGGTCCGCAGCGCCCGGATCATGTTGCGGACGTTCGCCTTGCAGGTGGCCTCGACGTCCTGGCCGACGGTGGCTTCGACCGCGGGCCGGATCGCCGCGACCAGCGACTCGATGTGGCCTTCGGCGTGGCCCTTGGCGGCCACGGTATCGCGGGCCGCGGCCACCGCGCCGCACCGCTTGTGACCGAGCACCACGACCAGCGGCGCGTGCAAGTGCTCGATGCCGTACTCGATGCTGCCGAGCGTGTGGTCGTCGACCACGTTGCCGGCCTCCCGCGCGACGAACAGGTCGCCCAGGCCCTGGTCGAAGAGGATTTCGGGCCCGGTCCGCGAGTCGGAGCAACCCAGGATCACGGCGAAGGGGCGCTGGCTCGTGGCGAGTTCCGCCCGCCGGTCGGGGGCCTGACGCGGGTGCTGCGGATGGCCGGAGACAAAACGGGCGTTCCCCTCGACCAGCCGCGCCATGGCCTGAGCGGGCGTGACCTTCGCCGCTTCCGCCGCACGTCCGGCCGCAACAGGGGGTGCTTCAGGGCCAGCGTCCCCACAGCCGCACAGGCCCGTGCCGAGCGCGCCAAGCCCGAGTGCGATTTGGAACAGGTAGTTCGACGGTAGCTTCTTCATGGCGGGGTTCCTTTCAAGGAAGTCCGGAGGAAGTCCAGGGATATGATACATGACTCCGCAGATGATTCTGTATGGCGCCCATCGGTAATGTCCCGTTCTTGATGCCATGTCCCAGTTTTCATGCCCTTGTAGTTTCGGCGATGGCCCGCATAGCGCGAAGCAGTGCAGGCCGCTCCTCGGGAACCTCGTCCGCCGCCGCCGGCAAGTTGAGCAGGTCGCAGAGCAGCCCGATGTCTTCCAGGTCGCCGATGCGTGCGAGGATTTCCAGGGCCGCCAACCGGACACGGGGGCTGCCGTGTGCCAGCGAGTTGCGCACCTCCTGGGCCACCGTGGCCGACGGCTCAGGCGCGGCCAGGAACCGCTTGAGCGCCGCCCACGCCCGGTTCTTCCGGCCGGCGGCGACAAGCTCCTGCCAGGCGTATACGGCGTAATTGCGCGCCGCACGACTCCGGCCCTGCGCCAGCAATTCGGCGGCCGATTCGTCGTCCGTCCCCGGCTTGACAATCCGATGGTACAGGAGCTGTGCCACCGAGTGCGGCAGAACGGGATTCTTGGCCAGCGCCGCGGCGATTGCCTCATCGCCCCCTCGAAGAGTGCGCTTGCGGATCCGGTTCAGAATCCCTCCCCACACCCCCGGATCAATGCGGTCGTCGGCCTCCTGGTCGTCATAGGCACAAGCGGCCGCGGCGCCGCTCTTGGAGGCGTCGCTCGAAGCGTGCGAGGTGATCCGCTTGACGATCGCCGACACGCGGGCCTCCGCCTCCTGCACGTTCTTGACCCCTCCAATCCGCCCCTCCCAGACGTGATGGTGTACCACGATCGCCCGCTGGTTGACGCGGAACTCCGCCAGGGGCCTGACGGGCGCTAACCGTTGGGCCTCCGGCGAGTCGTGGTAGCGGCGGATCAGGTAATCCAGCACCTTAATCTGTTCTCGGGCGGAGGGCGCCCTGCCGCCGGGGCTGCGGCTGAGGCGGTCCCGCCGCCACTGCCATTCGTCCAGCAAAGTCAGGCTCGTCGGCAGTGTGTTCATGTGTTTCGCCGCCGGCTCCGCGGAATAAGCGGGGCGGCCATCGCTTCGTAAAGGCCGAAAAGGAACTCTACCCGCTGACGGTCGAAGACGAACGGTTGGGAGCGGTAACAACGATCGACCGCGCGATCCAGCGCGGCATGCGCCCTGGTCAACGCCGGCGGCATCGCCAGGGAGTCGTAAAGCTCCGCTAGGGTCGCGCCCTTTTTCAGGTCCGCTTCACGCGCATCGAGCACGGCCTGCGCCGCCGCCTCGACGGCCGTGCGCTGCTTCTCGCTCGCTGCCCCAGGCCACGGGTAGTTGTTGTACACAAGCCTGCTTGAGTAGCGGAAGTCGGATTTGAGTCGCCCACAAACCTGGCGCACCCATGCCATGTGCATCGCCGAGCACAGCACCCCGAAATGGTACAGGCTCGCGCCCTCAAGGAACAGGCAGGTGTCACTCGGAACGAACTTCGGCTTGAAGTAGCTAATCGGGATGTAACGGCGGCTCTCGGAGCTAACTCGGGGAACGAGGATGAACCGGCTGGTGGGCTGGCGGATCTCACCGAACAGCATCGGGTACCGCGCAAGCTTCTTGGTGGTTGGCCGGCTGCTCGCCAACCGGTAGTCACGTACAGCTTCCACGCGCCGCCTGACCTCGGGCCATTTCTTGATCGTCCGTAAAGGAACGTCTTTGAGCCAAAGGCACCACCGCGGCTCGCCGTGAAGGTACTCATGGGCGCTCAGTAAGGGACGAATGACGGATGCGCAATCCGGTTGGCCCGCCACGAGCGTCTTCTTTTCCTCGCCGGAGAGGACGAGGTTCCCACCGTCATTGGGCATACTTCCGAATTGCATTCGAGGCGCGCCGCAGATGGGGCGGCTGCGGTTTCCGAGGGCGACATCGCCGCCCTCGCTGAGGTATGGGCTGATATTGCTCGCCCCACTCACCGTCGCATCCTGCCCGTTAGACTCGTAGTCGTAGATTCGCCTGCCGTTGGCATTAAACGCTCCGAAACCGATAATGACAACGTGGACGTGCGCTTTCCCGCGGGCCTCGCTTTCCCAAGCGAACGTGCGGTGAGCGAAGTGGATTTTCAGGCCATACTTCCACAAGATCGGCCAGAGCACGCCGGGCTGTTCGCCTTGCGTGATCGAGTTGGTCGAGACGAAGGCAACCCGGATTTTCGTCCCCCCGATGTACTCCGCGGCGCGAAGATACCAGCAGCAGACGTAGTCCAGAACGCCCGTTCCGCGGTTCCCCCCAAAAACGGCCTCCATATCGGCTTGCTGTTGTGCGTTACGGGCCTTCTTCCCGACAAACGGCGGATTTCCGAGGACGTAGCTGCACTCGCCGGGTGGAAGAATCCGTTTCCAGTCAAGACGCAGGGCGTTGCCGCAGACGATCGTCGGCGACTTCTTCAGCGGCAGACGCACGTAGGACTGGCCAAACGCCTCCGACAAACGGAGGTTCATTCTGGTGGTCCATCAGCCACATCGCCACCTCCGCGATGCGCGGGCCATTCGCTGATTTCGATGCCGAAAAAGGCGTCCACATCCACCAACGGCAGGGTTTGGATGTTGAGGTGACGCTGCGCCGCCCGTGCAACGCTTGCAAAACCTCGATTTCCAGCAACCGAAGCTCGCGGTAGGTGATGACCAGGAAGTTGCCGCAACCACAGGCGGGGTCCAGAAAACGAAGCCGGGAGAGCTTGTCGTGGAATTTCCTCAGTTGGCGTTTGTCTCGCCCTATTCGCCCGAATTCCGCCCGCAACTCGTCGAGAAACAGCGAACGCACCACCTTGAGGATGTCGCGCTCGCTCGTATAGTGGCCTCCGGCCTGCCGGCGCTCGCGGGGTTTCATGGTGCCTTGAAACAGCGACCCGAAAACGGCGGGCGAGATCCGCGACCAGTTGAACCGCGTGCATGCGAGCAGCCTGTTCCGCATGTCGCGGTTGAAATCCGCAAAACCGAGGCTTTCCGCGAACAGCTCGCCGTTGACGTAAGGCAGCACCGCCAGGTCTTCGTCGAGGTTCGTCTGACGCCTCTCGGGCGGCGTGTTCAGCACCGCAAAAAGCCTCGCCACGGAAGAGCCAAGGTCCGAGCCGTCCGGCTTGGTCCGTTGCTCGACGTAGAGCCGGAAAGCCTCGCGCTCGAAGATCCCGGTGTCCTCGGCAAACAGGCAAAAGAGGATTCGCACCAGAAACCGTTCGAGTTCGTGGCCGCTGTAGCCGCCGGCCTCAAGCGCGTTGTGCAGCTCGTCCATGATCGTGACGGCGCGGAGGTTGATTGGGTCGTGCTCTTGGAAGCGATGCTGTTGGTAGCCCGCAATGAAGGCAAACTCGTGAATATGCCGGTGCAACTCGGCAAGCGGAAACTCGATGCTGGCGACGCGATAGCCGGCAAACAGGGGGAGCGAGCGCTGCTCCTCCGGTTCGAGGTTGTGCAGGGCGACGCGTGCGAAGTCGGAAACGACGACGAAACGCGGCACCTCGTTCTGTCGCCCCTCGCGGAGGAGGTCTTGGATGTACTCGAACGCCTGAGATTCAGCTTTGTCGAGGCTTTCGCCGCGGCTCTTGTGCTCCACCAAGAGGTTGTCGCGCCAAAAGAGGTCGATGCGTCCGTACGTTCCAGAGATCTGCCTCACCGGCTCCTCGAACGAGGCGAGCGCACGGCGGCGCATCCCGAAAACCTCGAAGAACTCGTTCCAGAAGGTCTGTTTTTCGGCCCGCTCGCTCCTCGCGCCCGCCCACTCGCTGGCGAAGCGGATGGCGTTTTGACGGATTTCATTCCAGGAAATCGGCATGGGCCAATCCCGTCCTGTTTGGCGGCGAGCGTTCACCCGCCGACTGCGGAAGCTCCGACGTGCTGTACGTGGTTCCCGGATGTCCGCTCAATTGCCTCGGGAGCCCACGCGATTAGCACGCCATGCGGAACATCCTACCGCTGCGTTTACGGGGCGGCAAGCCGGCGAGACGGGCAAGAATGCGCGATTTTCCACTAGAAATTGGGCCACGGGGTATCATACAATTCAATATACTAATGTTCAGAAGTACCGCGTAGTGGAGATTGGGCCGTGGAGATTGGGGAGATGGGAGTCGGGACTGGAGAGCGGGCAGGCCAATGCTCAGCGTTGGGAATTGCCCGGCTTTCCCATCATGCCCATGCCCCTAAAGCAACACCCCCCGCTAATGGCGGCCGCAACGGCCGGTTTTCTTCTCTTCGTAACCCGTTAACCAAATGCCACTTGCAACGAGCATCGCGTGCGGCAACAGAAGCAACACATCCCAGGCGCGTTGCCGTTGCGGCAGAGCAACGGACGGGAGGGACTGTAAAACTGGAAATCCGAGAAGTTGCTGACCAACTGACGGACGGCACACGGCGTGTGCCTGCTGCATATTCGTCAAACGGCTTCCCAGGTCTGCCGCAGGAGGATGGTGGTGCGGGATCGCCGCGGAATTGCCAGGACCAGGATTGATCGACCATCTGGCAGCGGAGCATGTCCAGCGCCGGCTGGGGATACCTGAGCAGCTTTCCGGCCAGGCCCGCCCAGACCAGCGGATTCAGAAGCAGCGAGCGTTTCAGCCGCTGGAGCCAGTATTGCGAGGTCCGATCGTAGTCCCGCGTCCCGTCCACTTCGCGGACCAAGCGGAACCGGCCGCGGGTGCATGACTCCAGTTGCCCCGGCGCGGGATACCAGCCGCCGAACGTCTGCTCCAGGACCATCGCGAAGTGGTAACGCGGGTCAGAGCGGTCGAAGGCGTAAGGGCCGCGCTGCATCTCCTCCGGCCGCACCTGCCCGGACTGGCGGAAGTGGATGGCGGTGGTGGCCAGGCGGCAGCCGGCCGAAACCAGCCGGCGGCAGATGGCGAAGAACTCCGCATACCGCTCGTTGTCGCGTCCGGCCGCCGCGTCGTCGACCGAGACGAAGTGTTCCAGCGAGCCGTTGGCCGCCAGGCCGTTGAACGCGCCCTGCCAGTCGGGCGGCAAGTTGCGGTAATTGAGCAGCCGGGCGTCGAGTTGTTGCTTGCGGCAGCGGGCCACCTGCTCCTCCGAGATAGTAATGCCCACCGCCTGCGCCCGCGGACCTGGGCCTGCTGCAAGAGCCGGCCGTTTCCGCAGCCGATGTCCAGGATGCGGGCGCCGGGGCGGCAGCGGATTTCGTCCAACAGATACTCGCTCTGCCGCCACTGGGCCTCGAGATAGGCGGCCCGCGTCTGCGGCCGGCCGTCGGCGTAGATTCCTTCGGTGAAGTCGGCGATCCCGCCGCGGAGCGACAGATCCAACAACCGGTAGCACATCACGACCGTCGGATGAGCGGCGGCGCGGCCTTGGGTCAGCGTGGATTCCATGTTATGCGGGAAACTCGATCTTCTCCTCCTCGGCGGCTTTGCGGAGTTTGCTCAGGGCACGGGCCTCGATCTGCCGGATCCGCTCCTTGGTCACGCCCAGTTCCGCGCCGACCTGTTTCAGGGTGAGCGGCTCCTGGCCGCGGCGGAGTCCGAAGCGGCGGACGATGATCCGCTGCTCGCGATCGTCGAGGCGTTCCAGGATCCGCTCGACCTGGGCCTCGCGCTGGGTCTGTTGCACTTCCTCCTCGAAGGGATCGGCCCGCTCGTCCTCGGTGGCGGTGAACAGTTCGGCGTGGCTGGTGCGGAAGCGGTTGCGGCGGCGGTGTTCGTCGGGGATGGTGCGGGCGAAGTTCTTCATCACCGCCCAACTGGCGTAGGTGCTGAACTTGTTGCCGCGGGCGTAGTCGAACTTCTCCACCGCCCGCATCAGCGACATGTTCCCGTCGCTCACCAGTTCGAAGAAGTTCTGCGCCGGGCCGACGTGCCGCTTGGCGATGGAGACGACCAGCCGCAGGTTGGCGCGGATGATCTGGTTCTTGGTCGAGACGGCCTCGTCGTAGAGCCGCTCGATCTGGTCCATCAGGGTCCGCTTCGGCCGGTCGGCGTCGAGCTTGGCGCGGAGGCGGCCGGCTTTGTACTTCAGATAGTTCATCTTGCGGAACAGGTAGGCCTCCTGTTTCCGCGTCAACAGCGGCACCTCGTAGAGGCTGGCCAGGTAGGGAGGCAGGCCGGAGGGGAGCCGCGGCTTCTTCTGGGGCAGCTCGGGCTCGGGCAGCGGTCCGATGACCCGCTCCTCGCGCTTGTGCGAGCGGACCCGCGAAAACGTCGTTGGGGATGAATTCCAGCGGCAGTTCCATGATCCGCTCGGCCCGCATCTCGGCGATAATGCGGTAGATGCTGGTGCGGGTGCGATGGAACCGGTCGGCCAGGACCTCGACCGGTTCGCCGCGCTGGTACTGCTGGTAGATTTTGCGCTTGGCCTCCAGTTGCAGCGGCCCGTGACTGTCGGGAAACACGGCGGCGTCGGGATGGTCCTGGTCGAACTGCCGCAGCGTGTAACGGATGGTCTCGGTGCTGCGGCCGGTCTTGCGGGCCAGCCGCTTGGTGACGTCGGCCGGTCCGCCGCCGGCGCGGGCCAGGCGGCGGGCCCGCTCGATAATCATCGTCCGCTCCTCGGGCGTCAGTTGGCTGAACTGCGCGCCGCGGGCGAACGCGCTCCCGGTTCTGTTCGACAAACCGCTCCACCGAACTTTGCAGAAACCCGACCCGCTTCCGGCCGCTGATCACAAACCGCCGGCTGATCAGGCCGTGCCGCCGCCAGCGGGAAATGGTCTTGGTGGAGACGTTGAACTGCCTGGCCAGTTCCTCGACCGTCAGCACCCGCTCGCCCGCCGCTTCCGCCGCCACCCCGGCCGAATCGGAGACGTCCTCGACGAACAGCCGCAAGTTGTGGCGGGCCTCTTGACCGGAAAGCCTCAGATCGGGATACGCTTCGGGCCGGTAGTTGGTCACGCGGTAGCAGATGTATTCGTAAGGATACGTCCGCGCGGGGTCCAACTCCCGCAGCAACCGCTCGGCCAGGGCCGCCTGTTCGATTCTCTTTTCGCGGGGCGCAAGCGGACCTGCTGGTCGCGGAGCTGTCGCAGGGCGGGATTCAGATAGTCGCAGTGCATGGGTTTTTCTCCGTGTTGATCCGCATCAAGCGGCACAGCATTCAGTATAATCAGGCCGCCGCATTTTTTACAGCCATATCTTGCAAAAAGCCAGGTCCTGCTCGCTCCAATGCCTTGACTATACTTGCGGCTGGATTTTCCACCATCCGTAGAAGCCTGATTCTCGCATCCATAGAATCCCGATCATGTAGCTCGACTTCCACCGCTGCCGGCCAAACCCGCCCGGCTGTCTGTTTCTGTTATACGCAGCAGCGGAAAAGTCGGCTCACTAGAAACCCGGCCAGCCGTGGGCAAACCTACCTAACGCGATATTTGGCAACAGGTTATGACACGCAAAACAATGTGGCGCCGGATCTCCGATCCTGTAGGAGGCGATTCCTGTCGCCGATAGCCCGAGAAATCAAAGGCAAAATCGGCGACGGGAGTCGCCTCCTACAAAGCTGGCGTGCTGGGGCGAATAATCCAAATGGGCGAATTGCCGAGAGTTTAGGGAAAGGTCGCACGCTGTTTTTCCGATCATCTTTGCCGCCTCTAACGGTCGATCTAGCGATTACGGCCATGAAAAACGTCATCCTTCTCTGCTGCTCTCTTCTATCCGTATTGGCGGCGGCCGCACCGGCCGTTTCCGCCGACGCGACCAAGCCAACCTTTACGCTCCGCAGCCGCCGGGCAACCGGCCAGACCGACCGGGTGGCCGTGCTGATGGAGGTCGGCGGGGAATTCAAAGCCCGCGCGGACGGGAAGCAGCAGCGCAGCCCGATGAGCGGCCTCGATAAGTTGACCTACCAGGAGATGACGTTGGAGGCGGGCCGCGACCGCCTCCGCGCGGTGCGGTACTACGAGAAGGCCGAATCGGCGGTGAAGTTCAAGGACGACGCCCTGAACTGCTCGCTTTCCTCCCCGCGGCGTCTGGTGGGCGTGGCCGTCGATCCGCCCGCCGATACTGCGCCACCGCCGGCCGCGGCGTTACACACGACGCTGTTCGCCTTGCGGGGACCGCTCCGGCGGGAGGAGTTGGAAGTGATCGACGTGCTGGGCAACAGTCTGCTGTTGGACGGTCTGCTTCCCGAAGGGCCGACGGTTGTGGGCCAGACGTGGAAGCCCGCCGACAAGGCGGTCGCTGCGCTGTTGGGGCTGGACGCCGCTAGCCGCTGCGACGTGCAGTGTACGCTGAAGGAAGTCACGGACGCCGTGGCCCGCTTCGAGCTGGCCGGTCAGGTCGAGGGACCGGTCAACGACACCACCGCCCGAGTGCAGTTCAAGGGCAAGTACCGTTTCGACCGCCGCATCGGCCGCATCGACTGGTTCGCTTTGCTCAGCAAGGAGGACCGGGGCATCAGTCAGGTCGCCGACGGTTTCGAGGTGGTCGTCCGGCTGCAGATGACGATTGCGCCGCAAGAGCCGTCGCCGGAGTTGGCCGACGCCGGCCGCAACGGTCCGGATCTCGGACCGACGCCCGAGCGGACCCAACTCTGCTATCAGCCGCCGGGAAGCCACTGGCGCATCAGCCACGACCGCCACTGGTACTTGGGCAGTGACGACCGCGACGTCGCCGTGCTGAAGCGGATGGATGGGGGGACCTTGATCGGGCAGTGCAACGCCTCCTCGCTCGCCCAGCGCGACCCGGACAAGCTGGTCTCGCTGGAGGAGTTTCAGGCGGACGTGCGGCAAGCCCTGGGCGAGAACTTCGGCGAGTTCGTCGAGGCCAGCCAGTCGGTCAACCCCGCGAAGCACCGCGTTCTGCGGGTCGTCGCCCAGGGAGTGGTGCAAAACAAGTCGGGCGACGTGCCCATCCGCTGGATCTACTACCACGTGGCCGACCAGCAAGGCCGTCAGGCGGCGCTCACGTTTATCATCCAACAGGAACACGTGGAGCGGTTCGCGGACGCCGACAAGCCGGTCGTCGAGTCGTTGCAGTTCGTCGAGCCGGCGAAAAAGGACAAGGGATAAGAGATCATCCCTTATCCCTCAAGAAAGCGAACCGCCGCGCTGTTCGCGGCGAACAACGCGGCGGCATCTGTTCGGACTTCCCGCCGATTGCGACTGGATGCGTCGCTGCGAGACGAGCGAAGGTCAGGCGTGCTTCTGCACTAGCCGTACTGGTAGACCTTGGCTCACGCTAAAATGTTTGGCACCTCCGTCGGAATGCGAGGCGAGAAGTTCGATTCCCTGTAGTTCGTGTACCAACACTATCGGCAGTTTCCGTCCCTGCCTTGCAACCGAAGTAAGCCGGATTAGGCGGTGCCCGGCGGCATGGGCCGTCCAGTTTCCCGCTCCTTTCCAACCTACTTTATTGTACTCTGCGGACGCCGTCTTGTGAAGCAATTTGCGCGGAATTTTGGAAGCCGTGGCGCGGCTCGCCGGCTGGCACGGAAGTTGCTCTTGCACGAAGGGGAATGATTCGAGGGCGCGGAACTCGGCATCACATCGCCGTCACGGGCTATCCGCGTTTTCTCTGCGCCGCCGGATCCGCTCCTGCCGTTGCTTGGCCTGGGTTCTGATGTTCTGGGGCAATCCCGGCATCTCGAGAATGGCCGCAAGGTCCTCGGCCGATTTTTCGTCTTCGTGAGTCGCCGAATAGGCGAGCGCCCGATTGTAGAGCACCATCGCCTTCACGTCGGGGGGGATGCTGGGTTCCCGGATCGCGGCCGAGTAATCGGCGATAGCACCGTCGTAGTTGTGTTTGTTCGCCTTTGCCATTCCGCTTCGATAGAACGAAACGGCCTTTCCGCGATGCGAAAAACCGCTCTTCACCCAGTCAGTGAAGCCCATACCAGCACCCGTAACGATGAGTGTGCTGCGGAACGCCGGCCCCCCGACAAGATCAGCATAGCAGAGTCCGCACGGCGGCACCAGGCAACCCGGCGCTCCATCCAACGCGGTCGCCGGTCTGATCCCGCCCAAAAAGCCATGCGTTCCCCCTGAATGGAGGTGTTCCTTGTAAAAAATGCGGCGACGGAATAGCCTTCCACGGTTGCCCAGGTTATTGTAGGAAGAAGTGGGCTCCTTCATGGCAGGGGCCGCGCAACTTGAAATCTGGAAATGAGGAATCATCGATGACCCGTTTGTCTGCAACGCGCTGTCGCCCCTGGATCATTGCCGCCGGGTTGGTGTTGTCACTGTGTTGGGCCAAGGTGGGATGGGCCGAAGACGAAGCCCGGTTGCTGAGGTTCCCCACGATTTACGGCGGCCAGATCGTGTTCACCTATGCCGGCGATCTCTACAGCGTGGCGTCGCGCGGCGGCGTTGCCCGCAGGCTGACGGGCGATCCCGGCTTCGAGATGTTTGCCCGCTTCTCGCCCGACGGCCGGTGGCTCGCCTTCACCGGCCAGTACGACGGCAACACGGAGGTCTACCTGATGCGGGCCGCGGGCGGCGTGCCGAAACGCCTGACCTATACGGCCACCTTGGACCGGGACGACATCTCCGACCGCATGGGGCCGAACAACATCGTGCTCGGCTGGCGCGACGATAAAACGGTCATCTTCCGCTCGCGGGGCACGTCGTTCAACGACTTCACCGGCCAACTCTACCTGGTGTCGGTCGACGGCGGCCTGCCGGAGCAGATTCCCCTGCCGCGCGGCGGCTGGTGCTCCTATTCGCCCGACAAGAAGCAACTGGCCTATAACCGCATTTGCCGGGAATTCCGCACTTGGAAGCGGTATCGCGGCGGCATGGCCGACGACGTTCTGGATTTACGACTTCGCCAGGAAGACGACTACCAACGTCACCAACAATCCGGCCTGTGACATCTTTCCCATGTGGCGCGGCGACGAGATCTACTTCCTTTCCGACCGGGACGAGAACAAGCGGATGAACCTGTTCTCGTACGACCTGAAGACGAAGTCCACCCGCCAACTCACCCACTTCCGCGACTACGACGTCAAGTTCCCCTCGCTGGGCGATGAAGCGGTCGTGTTCGAGAACGGCGGTTTTCTCTACCGCTACGACTTCGCGTCGCAGCGCCGACAAGGTGCCCGTTTACCTTCACGAGGACTTGGCGGCGGGGCGGGGCGGCCTGAAAAGCGTCGCCAAGGAAGTGACCAGCTACGACCTGTCGCCCGACGGACGGCGGGCCGTCCTGGCGCGCGGGGCGACGTCTTCACCGTCCCCGCCGAGTACGGCAATACCCGCAACCTGACGCAGACCCCGGGCGTCCACGAGCGCAACGCGGTCTGGTCGCCCGACGGCAAGTCGGTCGCCTACGTCTCCGACGCCACCGGCGAGGACGAAATCTTCATCATCCCCCAGGACGGCAGCGGTCCGGCCACGCAATTGACCCGCGGCGGAGACACGTACAAGTACCGCCTGGCCTGGTCGCCCGACAGCAAGAGCATCCTTTGGTCCGACCGGAAACTGCGGCTCCAGTACGTTGACGTGCAGTCCAAGGCGGTCACGCTGGTGGAACGCGCCGCGGCCTGGGAGATCGACGATTTCGGCTGGTCGCCCGACAGCCGCTGGATCGCCTATGCCAAGCCGGAAGAGCGGCAGATGCCGAGGATCTGGCTGTTCTCGGTGGCCGGCAAGAAGGCCTCGCCCCTGAGCGACGAGTGGTTCGTCTCGCACGATCCGGTTTTCAGCGCCGACGGCAAGTATCTGCTTTTCGTCTCGCACCGCAACTATCGGCCGGGCGGCGGTGGTGGAGAACGAGAAGAAGACGCCCCTTCCGGCACCGGCCGTATCTACTTCCTGACCCTCGCCAAGGACACCGTCTCTCCGTCTGCGCCGAAGAGCGACGAAGTGCAGCTCGGCCAAAATGAGAAGAAAGCCGACGAGCCGGCCGGCCGCGAGGGCAAGAAGGGCAGTCCCCGCGCCGACACGCCCAAGAGCGTCATGGTGAAGGTCGACCTCGACGGCCTGCCCGAGCGGATCGGCGTGCTGCCCGGACCGCCGGCCGACTATCATGGTCTGAGGCCGGCCGGTGGGCGGCTCTACTACTGCCGTCACGGCCGGGGCGACGGCAAGTCCACCCTGCTGGCCTACGATTTCGAGAAACGGAAAGAAACCGCGTTGGGCCCCGTGACCGACTACCGCATCTCGGCCGACGGCCGGAAGATTCTGGTCCGCTCGGGCGAATCGTTCGCCATTGCCGACCTGCCGGCCGGCGAGCTGAAACCGGGAACTCCGCTCGATTTGAGCAACATGAAGGTCCAGCTCGATTGCCGGGCGGAGTGGAACCAGATCTACCACGAATGTTGGCGGCAGATGCGCGACTTCGTCTATGCGCCGAATATGCAGGGGGTCGATTGGGCGGCAAAACGCGCCCTCTACGAGCCGCTCTTGCCCTACGTCAATCACCGCGCCGATCTGACCTACGTCATCGGCGAATTGATCGGCGAATTGAGCCTCGGGCATACCTACGTCGGCGGCGGCGAGTATCCGCACCCCCGCCGCATCCCCCTGGGCCTGCTCGGCGCGCAGCTCGAGCGCGATCCGGCCTCCGGCTACTTCCGCATCGTGCGCATCCTCAAGGGCGAAAACTGGGACCCCAAACTCCGCTCGCCGCTTACCGAAATCGGCGTCAACGTCAAGCAAGGCGACTACATCCTGGCGGTTGACGGGAAGCCGGCCGACAAGATGAAGAACATCTACGCGGCCCTGGTCGACACCGCCGGCAGGCAGGTCACGCTGCGGGTCAATTCCCGGCCGCAAAGCGAGGGGAGCCGCGAGACGGTGGTCGTCCCCACCGACGACGAACGCCCCCTGTACTACTTGAACTGGGTGCGGGGCAATATCGAACGGGTCTCGAAAGCCACCGGCGGCAAAATCGCCTACGTCCACGTCCCCGACATGGGACCGGAGGGGCTGATCGAGTTCTTCAAGCTCTACTATCCCCAGACCGGCAAGCAGGGGCTTATCGTGGACGTCCGCGGCAACGCCGGCGGATTCGTCTCCCCGCAGATCATCGAGGTCCTCCGCCGCCAGGCGGCCATGATCACCATGGCCCGCAACACCTCCGGCGACGTCGATCCGACGGGCATGATCCTCGGCCCGAAAGTGATGCTCCTGAACGAATACTCGGCGTCCGACGGCGACATCGTGGCCTATCGCTTCAAGAAGTACAAGCTCGGGCCGGTGGTCGGCAAACGCTCGTGGGGCGGGGTGGTCGGCATCCGCAACTCCCTGCCGCTGCTGGACGGCGGCTTCTTGAACCGCCCCGAGTTCGCCCGCTACGATACGGAGGGGAAACAGTGGGTCATCGAGGGGCACGGCGTGGACCCCGACATTGTCGTGGATAACGATCCGGCCCGCGAGTTCGCCGGAACCGACGACCAGTTGGAGCGGGCGATCGAAGTCATCAACCAGGCGTTGCGCGAGCACCCTGTGCGCCTGCCGCCCCCGCCGCCCTGGCCGGACAAGAGCAAGTAGCGCGGGTTTCCCGCCGGCAACGACTACTTCACTCCCGTCCCAGTTGGAGATTCACGGTCCGCATCGCTCGGTGAGCGTCTGAAGCAGCTTGCTCGCGTGCTTTGACGCTGCCCGCACTTGGTTTGGGTCCAACTGCCCAAGGATCTCAAACGAGTGCTTCCCCTTGCTGTATTCGCCCTTCGTCTTGCTTTGTCGGGTGGCCATTCCGAGGGCATGGAAAACGGATTGCTTCGGTATCTCCTCGATATTCTGATTTTCCGGCAACGGACCGTCGGAAAACCCTTGGCCGTAGAATCGGGCGAGCACTTCCCGATCGGCCAGGAACCATGCCTCCATGCACTGAACCATCAAGTGGGCGTGTTCGTCGACGGCGTTGGCCGGACGGTCCCAGCCATCGCGGGTTTTCAGGTGATCCCACCGCTTCTGCGTCACGGCGGCTTCGCTGTCCACAAGGAGCACCGGAAAGTCATTTTGGCCGGCACTGGAAATCGCCGTGCAGTAGCTATCATAGGCGTCATTTCGGCTGCCGCAGGCCACGACGGCCGGCATCCGCCCCCTGAGTCCGGCACGCTGAAAGAACTCCGAGAAGCCGTGGCGGCATCGGGTCCGCAACGCCTGGCCGTCTCCACCTCCTTCGACGTAGACTTTGACTCTCACCAGCGGTTCCCTCCGATCTCGCCGCGCCGCCACAGTTGCCCCAGGGAATACTTCTTCAACCATTCGGCCAAGGCCGGTTGTTCCAACCGCCGCATGGTGGACTCGCCGTTTTGTTTCTCACACACGATCACGTCTTCCGGGGACGACGAAAGGCTGTCGACCAGGACCTCCGAATGGGTCGTCACGATCAGTTGCGTTCGCGTGGACGCCTCTTTCAATAACTCGCCGAGGCCCACAAGCGCATCCGGGTGCAAACCCAATTCCGGCTCTTCAATACACAGCAGGGGCGGCGGTGAAGGATGGCAGAGCACGGCCAGGAGACACAAGTATCGAAGCGTTCCGTCGGAAAGCCGCGTGGCCGGAATGCTGAAGCGGCCCTCGTGCAGAAACACCTGGACGGTTCCCGCTTGAACACTGACGTCGAAGTCGTTCACGTCCGGGTACAGCCGCGACAGCATCTCCAACAACTGGGCCTTGGCGTTCACGTCAAACTTCAGCCGGTTCAACATTAGCCCGAGATTGGTGCAGTTCTCCTCCAAAAAGTCATTTCGCTGGTCGGCTTTTTGCGGCTGCCGCGGCGGCGTGTTGCGGCCAAACGACCATTCACGGTAGATGCGGATGCGATCGAATTGCTCGCCCAAACTGGTAATCACAGGGTACTGGTCGGGGTCCTTCCGCTGTGACAGGATTGATCTTTCGGGGTCTACGTCTTCACGACGCAGTGCTCGCGGTTGGCCGTTGACCTCCACCAGTACAGGCTCGCCGCCTTGGCCTCGCAGATTATAGCAGTTGCTCGTTACACCATGCGTGTTGAGGATCCGTTCGTCGATCAAATGGAATCGCTGACCCGCCTCGGTGAACTCAAGAGTATATTGGGCCGAGCCACCGGGCCAGCCAACGTTGACGATCAGATGGGCGGTGGGAGAGCGGTCACCCTTCCAGAGCCACTCGCTAATTCCGCCGCCATCGCGGACCGGTGAAGCCAACGACCGCGGCGCCGACTGCAATAGACCAATAGCCTCGATGAGATTCGATTTGCCTGATCCGTTTGGACCGATGAGGACGTTTAGCGGGCGCAGGGGCAGATTCAGGCCGCTGGGACCGAAGGATAGCAGATTCTTAATCTCGATTCTGTTGCGCAGCATGGACAGTTCCCCCCGATGAAGAAATGCCGCCCCTACTCCTCTTCCTCCTCCTTCACCTGTGCCTTGGCGATAATCTCCTGCATGACGTTGCCGGGGACGATGTCGTAGTGGCTCAACTCGATCGCGTAGCTGCCCCGGCCGCCGGTGATGCTCGAGAGGCTGCGGGCATAAGTTGTCACTTCGGAGAGCGGCACCTCGGCAATCACCGTTTGCAGGTCGCCGCCGGCCGAGTCCATGCTCAGCACCCGGCCGCGGCGGCCCGACATGTCGCTGTTGATGTCGCCCACGTTGGCCGTGGGCACCGTCACTTCGATCCGCACGATCGGCTCCAACAGCGCCGGCCGGGCCTGCTGAAAGACGTTGCGGAAGGCCATCGAGGCGGCCGTCTTGAATGCCTGCTCCGAGCTATCGACCGGGTGGTGCTTGCCGAAGAAGACCTCGACGCAGATGTTCTGCACTTTGTACCCGGCAATAACACCACGCTCCAACCGATCTCGAAAACCCTTCTCCACCGCCGGCATGAAATTGCTGGGGATCGTGCCGCCGACAACCGAGTCGATCCAGAGGAAGTTGTTGGCCTCGTCGTAGTGCGGCTCTTTCATCGAGGGGAACCGGGCCTTGGTCGCCCACTCCTCGACGTTTACGTTCATCGGCAGGGGGACCATGCGGATGTGGACTTCGCCGAACTGGCCCCGGCCGCCCGTCTGCTTCTTGTGCCGGTACATCCCCTCGGCGTTGGCCTGGATCGTCTCGCGGTAGGGGATTTTCGGCTCGCGGGTCTCGACCTCAACCTTGTCCCGCCGCTTGAGCCGCTCGCGGATGATCTGCAAGTGCAGCTCGCTCATGCCGGTGATGACCATTTCCTTAGTCTGCGCGTCGAGGTCGCGGCGGAAGGTGGAATCCTCCTCGCAAATCTTCTGCAACGAGCCGGAGAGCTTGCTCTCGTCACCGCGGCTCTTCGGGCTGGCGGCCAGGCCGACCATGGGCGTGGGGAAGGGGATGGGCGGCAGCGTCAGCTCGCCCAGGCAAGTGCCCGTGTGCAGGTCCTCGACCTTGGCCACGGCCACAATGCCGCCGGGGCCGACTTCCTCGACCGGCTCGGTTTCATCGGCCTGCACATTCAAGAGCGCCCCGAGCTTCACTCCCTTGCGAACTCCGATGACCGGCACGGTCGAGTCCTTCTTCAATGTGCCGGAGAAGACCCGGATGAAGTTGAGCTTCTGGACGAAGGGGTCGATGCGGGTCTTGAACACTTGGGCCACGAGTGGCCCGGCGGGATCGGCCTTCACCTCGACCTCTTCGCCGGCCGCATTCTTGGCCTTGCAGACAATCGCCCCCGGCGGCAAGGCGCAGAGAGCCAAGGTGTCGATCAACTCCGGCAGCCCGGCGCCCGTCTTGCCCGAAACGCACACCATCGGCACCAGCGAGCCTTGAGCCACGGCCTTGACAATCAGCCGGGCGATCTCCTCCTCGCTGGGCGGGGTCCCCTCGAAATCGCGCTCCATCACCGCCTCATCGACCTCGATAATCGACTCCAGCAGCGATTCGCTCAACTCGGCCGGGTCCACCAGTGCGCCGGCGGCGTCGGCGGGCGGCTTCAGCGTGCTGGCCACGCCGTGGAACTCGGCCCCCTGGCCCAACGGCACGTTGAACAGCACGCACGCCTTGCCGAAAAGCTCCTGGATGTTCTCGACCAGCGTGGAGAAGTCGATGTTGTCGGAGTCCATCCGGCTCAAGACGATGATCCGGCCCAAGCCGGCCTTCTTGGCCTCGGCGAAGACGCGGCGGGTGTTCACCTCGATGCCCGACTGGGCGTTGATGACGATGGCCGCGGTATCGACGCCCCGCATAGCCCCGATCGCCTGGCCGACGAAGTCGGGATAGCCCGGCGTGTCGATCAGGTGGAAGTGCCGGCCGGCGTGGTCGCAATGCACCAACGTGGCTTCGATGGTGTACTTGTGCTGTTTCTCCTCGTCGTCGAAGTCGCAGATGCTGGTGCCGTCGTCGACGCTGGCCGGCCGGGCGATGGCCCCGGTGGTGGTCAGAATCTTATCGACCAGGGTGGTCTTGCCGGCCGATCCGTGGCCGCAGAAAACGACGTTGCGGATTTGCTCGACTGGATAGCTGGGCATGAAAAGTTCCTCAGTAATCTCCCCTCTCCCGCCGGGAGAGGGGTTGGGGGTGAGGGCGGTGGCCGAAACCGTGGAGCAACCGTCGCATAGTCGTTACACGGCCCTCACCCTAACCCTCTCCCGGAGGGAGAGGGGACGGAAATTCGTTTCCTTCTCGGATCGTTTCTCCCCAAACCCACAACGCCCGTGGGCATGGCTTCCGCCTCCGCCGGCCCTCCGCCGCGACGGCAAAACACGCAATATGACACACAATCCGCCGGCCCGCAAGCGGCGGGAGCCCCGCGTTGTAGGCCGGTTGGAACTGTGAGGTCAAAACGACGTGAACATCAACCGCCTGCCGAGAAACGAAGGGAGCTTGGGAACGCAACTTTACGGCTTGGGTGGTTGCGGTACCTCGTGGAAGTTCGGAAAAAGAGAACCAAGTTGACTTGACGTGGATACTTGACGTGGATCGTGCGGACGCTAAACTGGGGGGCGTGCTGGCATCTCGTGGGCTGTCGCTAGCTCATTTGAGAACCGTGGATTAGGGTAACTTGCCCGCGAGTGGCACGAACTGAGAGAATCATAATGGTCACACGTAAAAATCTCGCGAAATTTGCAGCGGCTGCGATCAAAGACCAGTACGCGAAACAACTGAGCCGTGTGAAGGCGAGTGGCCAACAGACCGACAAGATCAAAGCTGCGGTTGATGAAGTAATCACAAACCTGCCGAAAGCGTTGACCGGTTCGTTGGTCGTCTACGGCGACCCCCAAAGTGGCAAGACAGAGATGATGATCTGCTTGACCGCTCGGCTGCTTGATAGTGGGCACAAGATCATTATTCATCTCTTGAACAACAGTGTCGATCTACTCATGCAGAGCCTTGACCGTTTTAGGCGTGCAGGGCTTGCGCCGGCTCCAAGAAATGCCACGGACCTTGCAAATTCCCCACTGGTTCCGGGGCATAGCGCGATTCTATTCTGCAAGAAGAAACGCTAAAGACCTTAGGAAGTTGATCACCGAGCTAGAGAAATCCGGATCGGTCGTTGTTATCGATGATGAGGCGGACTACGCAACTCCGAATGCAGAGAATCAACCAGAACGAAACAACCAAAATCAATGAGCTCGTCTCCAAGCTCCTCGGCAATAAAGGCAACTACATCGGAGTGACGGCGACGCCGGCTCGGCTCAATCTGAATAACACGTTCGACAACAAGTCGGAGACATGGGTTCGCTTTTATCCCCACAACACGTACACGGGACAAGACGCGTTTTTTCCGCAGAGTGGCAAACCGCCATACCGCCGGCCGTTGCTATCGGCGCAGGTACCGCCGCCGATGCCAAAACGCGCTCGCCCGATTCCTTGTCGCGGTGGCGTACCTAAATACGAAGGCGACCGCCAATGGCAAACCGGAGGAGAATTATAGCTTTCTGGTACACACAAGTGGTAAGACCGCTGACCATCAGACTGACCGGAGGACCATCGAAGCGGCGATGACGGCGCTCGTGAGCCGGACTGGCAACGACTTCAACGCCTTTCTCAAGATCATCTACGAGCAGGCGGAACGACTATATCCAACCACTAGCGCAGACGACTTGACCAAGTACGTCGTCGCAAACGCATCGCGAAACTCATTCGTGGTTCTCAATAGCAGAAGAGATCGAGCCTCTGCAGGCGACAAGCCAACCGAGCCGACATGCCCGTTCACCGTGATCATCGGCGGGAACATCGTTTCTCGAGGGGTGACGTTTCCGAATCTGCTGTCCATGTTCTTCACCCGCGACGTCAAGACCAAGCTTCAGCAGGATACGTACATTCAGCGAGCGCGAATGTTCGGAGCGCGAGGTAAGTATCTGCAGCACTTCGAGCTCACGATCCCGGATCAACTCTACGCCGACTGGCATCGGTGCTTTGTCTTTCATCGGCTCGCCCTCCAGGCGATCGAGAACAACAAGATGTCTCCAGTCTGGGTAGGAGACGCTCGCATTTCGATCGCCGCGTCTTCGAGCATCGATCGCGGAACCGTCGACCTCAGCAAAGGAGAAATGTCATTTCAGATTTTTGATTGCCCCGATTTGGCTACGCTGGATAAGATTGTCACGCAAGATCCAGAGAATCCAAAAACTCTAGATAAGCTCGCTGGCATCGTGGGCGAAGCGTTGCCATCGTACTTAATCAAGTACGTCAAGTCTGCACTCCGTGAAGCACCTGGTACCTTGGCTATACATACGTCAAGCTCGATCGAGGGATATAAGACGAGTGCGGATCAGGCGGAGATTTCCCGTACAAAGGGCTTTAT
Organism: uncultured Planctomycetaceae bacterium; assembly: GCA_963754135.1. Lineage (GTDB taxonomy): Bacteria > Planctomycetota > Planctomycetia > Pirellulales > Thermoguttaceae > JAJFUI01. The sequence goes on along the minus strand of CAVWEY010000003.1, from coordinate 2,252,166 downwards.
CGGCAACCCCCAATTGGAGTCGGGAAGGTTTCCCAACGCAATCCATCACGTAAAAATCTTCCACAACGGACAGGGGAAAGCACGCGTCTTCTACAAGAATCAGGGTGGAATTCAGTTTATCCAGAACCTGAAGAACTGAATCGCAAATGCTGAAGTTCCACAAAAAGACCATCCTCGAAACGCTCGGGCGCAAGCCAATTCATCCGTTCCCCGCGCATGGCGCGCCGGAATCGCGTTGGAAGCCTTGGGTGAGAGCAGCACTCCCCTCCGAGTGCTTGATCCGATGGCCGGTTCGGGTACCGTTCTCGCCGTGGCGCGAGCCAATGGACATCGGGCCGTCGGCGTGGACCTTGATCCTCTGGCTGTTTTACTCGCGGGTGTATGGACGCGAACCGTCGATGGGGAGCGAGTCACCGACAAGGCTGAAGCCGTGTTGGGTCGGGCCAGATCGGCGTTTGGCTCGCTTCCTTCAGGACGAGCGTATCCGTCGGGCAGTGACGAGGAGACCCGCAGATTCATTCGGTATTGGTTCGACGCCTATGCGCGTCGTCAGTTGGCAGCGCTTGCTATGACGATCGGCCGGGTTCACGACACCGCGACCCGTGACGTGCTCTGGTGCGCGTTTTCGCGGCTTATCATCACGAAGAGTGTGGGTGCTTCACTCGCGATGGACCTGTCACACAGCCGGCCGCACCGGAAGTTCAGACATGCTCCAGTGAAGCCCTTCAATCGTTTCATGGCGGCTGTGCATACTGTCGTCGCAAACTGTCCCAGCAGGGGATCGGGGTTGATTGGCCCTGCTACCGCCGTCAAGCTCGGCGACGCCCGGAAGTTAGACATTGAAAGTGAATCGATTGACCTTGTGCTTACTTCGCCGCCTTATCTGAACGCGATCGACTACTTGCGGTGCAGCAAGTTTTCACTCGTATGGATGGGATACAATGTGAGCGAGCTTCGCCAGATTCGAGCTGACAGCGTGGGAGCCGAGGCGTCGTCTGAGCGGGCGTCGGAAGCCGAGTGGGTAAGATCGTTAATCGAGCAGCTTAGGCTCAAGCCACCTCTCTCTAGGCGCGACCATGGAGTATTGGCCCGATACGTGTGGGACATCGGGCAAGTGATGGCGGAGGTATCACGTGTATTGCGGGTCGGTGGTCGTGCCGTCTACGTTCTGGGCGACTCCACAGTGCGAGGCACGTTCATACCCAACTCGACAATCGTTGAAACCGTGGCGCTGATTCATGGGTTGAAACTTGACTCGCGTCAGTCCAGAGCGTTGCCTGCCAATCGTCGATACCTACCGCCGCCCAAGCGAGGACGATCCGGCACAATGATGGATGCCCGCATGCGACGTGAAGTTGTGATCGCGCTCAACAAGTTGTGACCGTAGTGATGTGAACGTCTGACAACTGGTGGACGTGTCAGTCTGCACTGTGATTTCAAATTGAACCACTACCGATGCCGACCGAGGGCATCTGGACCAGCCCTCTAAGGGCGATGGAATGAACCGACCGCCATGAACGCACAATTGCCCCCCAATCTCCTGCCCGAAGTCGCCGCCTTTCTCACCCAAAGCCCGCTGTCGGGCGTGATCGGCGGCCAGAACGTCATGGCCTCCAATGGCGAAGTATTCTGCACCCGCGACCCCGGCTCGGGCCAGCCGCTGGCGGAAGTGGCCGCCATGCAGCCGGACGACGTGGACCGGGCCGTGCGGGCCGCCCAGCGGGCCTTCGACACGACCGGCTGGCCCCGCCTACAGCCCAACGAGCGCGGCGTGCTGCTGCACCGGCTGGCCGACCTGGCCGAGCGCCGCAAGGCCGTCATGGCCCAGATCGAGGCCCTGGACACGGGCAAGATTCTCGCCCAGGCCGAGTGGGACGTGCAGAACTTGATCGACACGCTCCGCTACTACACCGACCTGGCAATCCACGTCCACGAGGGCGGAAAAGGGGACAGTCCCCATTTGTGCGAAGCACCCTCCGGGCCGTTCCAGCAAATGGGGACTGTCCCCTTTTCCGCCCAGCCGGCGCAGCCCGCTGGCCATCGCCGGCCATGAGGCATGGACGGTCCGGCTGCCGTGGGGGCCGTGCGGGTTCATCTTCCCTTGGAACTTCCCGCTGCTGCTGGTCGGCTGGAACATCTCGCCCGCCCTGGCCGCCGGCAACACCGTGGTGATCAAGCCGGCCGAGGACACGCCGCTCTCGACGCTCTACGTGGCGCGGCTCGCCAAAGAGGTCGGCATCCCCGACGGCGTGATCAACGTCGTGCCCGGCTTCGGCAACCCGGCCGGCGCAGGCGCTGGCCTCGCATCCGGGCCTCCGGCGGCTGTCGTTCACCGGCTCGCCCGAGGTGGGCCGGCAGATCGGCGCCGCCTGCGGCAAGAACCTCGTGCCGGTCAAGCTGGAACTGGGCGGCAAAGGCGCGGCCGTCGTTTTCGACGACGTAGACCTGCCGCAAACCGTCGAAGCGTTGGCCCAGGCGATCACCTTCCACACGGGCCAGGTCTGCTGCGACGCCACCCGCTGGTTGGTGCACCGCTCGATCTACGACCGCTTCGTGGCGGCGAGCGTCGAGCGGCTCCGCGGCGTGCAGGTCGGCTACCAGTTCGACCCAGAGAGCCAGAATGGGCCCGGTGGTGAGTGAGAAGCAGCGCACACGGGTGCTGGGCTACTTGCGCCGCGGGCGGGAGGAAGGGGCCGAGGTGCTCTTGGAGGGCGGGCCCGCCGTTGTACAGGGCCGCGAGGGGTTCTACGTCAAGCCGGCGCTCTTGGCCGGCTCGCTCGGGAACGTCGCCGCCCGCGAGGAAATCTTTGGCCCCGTGGCGTATCTCGCCCCCTTCGGCAGTGAGGAGGAGGCCGTGGGGATGGCCAACCAGACCGATTACGGCCTGGCCAACAGCGTGTGGACCACCGACTTGACCCGCGCCGATCGCGTGGCCGAAGCGATGGTCGTCGGCAGCAGTTGGATCAACGCCCACAACGTCTTTCCGCACGGCGTCCCGTACGCCGGCGTGAACAAGAGCGGCCTGGGCGGCGGCGTCCTCTCCGTCGAAACCCTCTTCGACTACTGGCGCAGCCTGTCGGTCGTCCGGCCGCTGTAGCAACAATCGCTGACCGAAAATCTGACCGTCCGTCCAGGTTACTCAAACGACCATAATCGGTTCGTGTCCCGCGAATCCCGGCAAAATCTCAGAACGACGGCTCAACTGCCCGGAACCCGCCAACTATCAAATTTATTCCGTGCAACAATCAACTCCTTTGCGCTGATGCTGCCTGTGACCCGAAGGCTTTTGCCCGGAATATACTTGACCCTAATCGACTGTGCGTCGCTGCCACCCACATCGATCAACTGTTTTACCTGGTCTGGGTCGATCAAGCAAATCTGCATCTCTTTAATTTGCATCGTCTTGTTTCCGCATACGAGAGCAACGTGAACCGATCTTTGTTCACTAAGCTCCGCAATCTTGTGAATATCATTGGGACTGAACGAGAACGGCCACGTGATGAACTTGTCTCGTACACTCTTTTTGAGTGCTGTGCTGTGCTTTATGTAAAGAGTTGTCTGGCCGTCCAGAGTGTATGCAGACCAAGCCTCCGAGGTGTTGGTCTCAATCATCCGAAGTGTAATGGGGTGATCGCTTCGGACCAGCTTGGTCAGGGCGATTCCGTGAAATAACTCAAATTCGTGAACCGTCGTAGCGGAAGCCATACGTTACTCCTGTGATTGTGGATGGGATTGCATCATTACCCTCCGCAGGTCCTGAAAACCCCGCCCTTCATTGCTCGGGCGTGTTGAACCTGGCGAGATACATGACGTGTTCTCCTGGGACCGTTGCTCCGCGTCCTATTGTGGCTTGTACCCGAGTCGCTTGGCCTCCGCGAAGTCTGCTTTCGCCTTGCTTTTTTCGCCTTTCTGTTCGTAGGCGAGGCCCCGGTTGTGGTACGCATATGCTAAATCGGGTTTGAGTCGTATGGCCTCGGTACAGTCCGAAATAGCCTTGTCCCAGTCGCCCCCACCCACGTCGGCCCAGCCGCGATCTGAATAGGTGGCTCCACGTTCCGCATACGCCTGGGCATACCCTGGATTGAGCCGGATGGCCTCTGAAAGGTCGGCGATAGCCTTATCAAACTCGCCCTTCTTGCCGTAGGCCCAGCCGCGACCTAAATACGACTGGGCATACCCTGGATTGAGCCGGACGGTCTCTGAAAAGTCGGCGATGGCCTTGTCCCAGTCGCCCTTGAGCTGGTAGGCGAAGCCCCGGTTGTAATACGCAAAGGCTGAATTGATTTTGAGTCGGATGGCCTCAGTCAGGTCGATAATCGCCTTGTCGTAGTCGCCGTTCTCCGCGTAAGCAAGGCCCCGGTAGTAATACGCCTGGGCATACCCTGGATTGAGCCGGATGGCCTCAGTAAATGCGGCAATGGCCGCGTCGAAGTCGCCCTTTTCAGCGAAGGCATAGCCACGGGCTAAACACTCCTCGGCACTCGGCTTACCAAGCTCGCAATGTCCTGCAACCCTCGGGTCACTAGTGTGTGCCCCCGAAGGACTAACCCCTGGTCGCACGGTACCGAAATGTTACCCAACGTCGGCACAGGATCATCCTTCTCCGGAGACCGTTACTCCGCGTCCTATTGTCCCTTGAACCCGAGTCGCTTGGCTTCGATGTAGTCCACAACGGCATTGCCGTAGTCATCTTTGTAGTTGTAGGCGCGGCCCCGCCTGTAATACCCCTCGGCGTCTGTCGGGTTGAGCCGGATGGCCTCGGTGTGGTCGGCAATCGCCTTGTCGTAGTCGCCCGTCGCGTGGTAGGCAATGCCCCGCTTGTTGTACACCTCGGCGTCTGTCGGGTCGAGCCGGACGGCTTCAGTGTAGTCGGTAATTGCCTTTTCGTAGTCGCGCTTGGATCGGTAGGCAAGGCCCCGGTAGTAATACGCTTTGGCATAGCTTTGGTCAAGTCGAATGGCCTCAGTGTATTCGGCAATCGCCTTGTCGTAGTCGCCTTTTTCGTGGTAGGCCAAACCGCGGGCGAAAACATCCTCGGCACTCGGCTTACCAAGTTGCGCAGTGTCCTGCAAACCGCGAGCGACCAGCGAGTTGTCACGAGCGACTAACCCCTGGTTGCGCCGTATCGAAATGTTACCCAACGTCGGCACAGGACCATTGCTCACGGGCGTGCCCTCCCTTTAGAACCTCGTTAAGTCGCGCTCTGGTTTGCTCGATTCGATTGTCGAGTTGCTGTGCCATTTCGGCGAACAAATCCTGTCCTCGCGCGGCAGCCTCTTGTATCTGCTCCTTCAGCCGGTAGAGTTCACTTCGCGTAAGCCCTTCGACTTCGCTCTTGATTCCGTCAAGGCGCTTGCGAGCCTGAGCAATTTTCCGAATCACCCGGATCAACTGGGCCGCTGCGTCGTCACCTCGGATGTGTTCGGGGGACGACCGCCACTCGTCGAGGATTTGTCTGATTCTTTCTTCATTGCACTCCTCGTAAGCCTTGTTAAGCTCCGCCATCGCTCTCACGCGGCGAAGCCTTTCTTCCTCGTCGGTTGTCAAATCGGGATGAAGTTCCTTGGCGGCTTGGCGATACAACCTCTTGAGTTCCTCGGTTGGCTCGAAACCACGGGCGGGGTGCTTTTCGGTGGCGTCGCCTAATGCTTCCGCCGATTCGCGGGCGCGTTGCGCGCTGATTCGGCTTTCTGGCGAGCGGAGGGGTCTGTTGGACGGCGGCGCGCGGTGGACTCCGCAATTTGGGCTTCCAGCTTATCAAGCTCAGCGTAGCGACTGCCAACCCTCTCCAGGTAGCGTCGTTCAAAAGCGACGAGTTCGGAACGAAGAGTTGCCAACTCCAATTCTGATTCGGCAAGCTCGGACAAGAGATGGTCGAGTTCCTGTCGCTTACGTTCCAGTTCCTCCTCCTCCGGCGAACGAAACTCGGGAGTCGCGGTATCCGTCATGGAACCAAGAAGTCGAGCCATAGCGAGCATACTGTTCTCTCTTGATGTTTTTGTGTGAAGGTAGCTTTCCCGGCGGAGCCAAACCGATACCGCTTCCACCCATATCCCTTCGTTCACAGGTGCTGTCAGTGTGCCAACGAACTTGACCGTCCTATCAGTTCTTCGCGCTCGGGTATAGGGCTACCAAGAAGATCGTCGTGCACTTCACGCATCAGTTGCCATTCTCGCTGCTGTGCGAGCTTTAACACTCTGTCTAAGTCTGCCCGACTGACCTTTCCGGCGATGGCATTGGTAGTTTGTCGGCGCAACTCCTTGGCTTCGATTTCAATCTCGGAATCGGTTGACCGCATTCTTTCTGGTAACGATTCTACTGCCTCACGCGCCTCGGCGCCAGCGCAAAAGGCCGCTCTGAACCTTCCGGGCCGAAGACGTAAGCCATGCTGTCCCGCTCCGTCAACGCAAAGGCGCGCAGGTAGACCTTCACTTTGCGATTGACCTCTTCTCTTCGCGTGGCGTCGTATTTCCCAATATGGCGGCGCAACCGGTCCTTTGCCTCCGCTAGGCGCTATGACGGCGGAATCAGAAGACAAACAATTCTTCAGAACACCACATACGGCGTCGCTAACGTCTTCGATTTCCCGCCTGTCGTTTTCGGATAGGAGCTTCGGAAGGGTTGCGGCACGGATGGCGAAGAAGCCGAAACAACCCAACAGGATGTACATCATTATAGCTGATGCGCCGAACAGTCGCTTTCCCAACTTCGACGCCATCAGTTCCGAAGCCTCGTCAACGAAGGAAAATGACGAGATGCCGGCGATGTATGCAGCAGCGGCCAAGACGTAGAACCACACGCCCCACCAGAAGCAGGCCACAACAGCTACCAATTCGCCAAAGAGTGGGCAGAAGAAAGCCATGAAGGCCCAGACGAATCCCCAATTCTCGAAGAAAAGGTATGTGGTCCAACCGTGAAGAAGCAACCCGCCGACGTAAGCCACAAGACCGGCGATGACCACGTGTGACCAGGCAAAGAATCTAAACGGCGTCGTCGAATTGAGACACCCAGGCGTGGATTCGTCAACGCAGCATTCTGAAAAGTCTTGTGTCATTACAGTTCTCCCTTCAGAATCTTGTCGAGGATGAGTATCTCCAAGGCTGAGTAGAGCTAAACCCTACGCAAGGTACCATCAATCTGAATCGCACAACTATCCTCCGCAAATCTTGCAGGCCCGCCCTTCATTGGGGCCACAAGGCCGCCCTTTGCTGTTTCGGTAGTATCGGCAAGTGCTGTTGTGGCGAATCCCGCTCTTGATCGTCAGCCAGTGGCGTTGCTCGGACTGTTGCGTGGCTTGCGCGGCGGGAGCCAAGTTGCTCTGCGGCGCGACTGGTGAGTTGACTTGCGCGGCCGGAGTCGCGCCGGTGTTCGGGCTGGCGTTGTGCGCCCTGCTCTCAAGAGCCAGCATTAGGCAAACGGCAATCAGGGAGCAGCATACGACGATCCGGGAAAGTCTGAATTGCATGACTGCCCTCCGCAAGTTTTGCAAACCCGCCCTTCATTGGAACAACAAGACCCTCGGCTCTATTCCAAGTCCCTACAACAAGCATACTACATGCTACATGGGGGACTGCCATGCGGGGGGGCACGCCTGCTCTGCTGCCGGAGTCGGGGCGGGGCGGACGTGATCTTCGGCGAGGAAGGCGGCAGCGCGCTCTTGGGCGCGATGACGCTCGAATCCCTGGGCCCTTCCCTCGACCCGCTCCGCCGTGAACTCAACCCGCTGCCCCTGATCCTGGCGGGGTCGTTCCGTAAGCAGTGATGCTCGAATCAGGAGCGTAGGGTGGGACAAGCGAAGCGCGGTCCCACCATGCTGTGTCGCGGTGGTTGGTGGGACTGCACTTCGCTTGTCCCACCCTACCCGAACTTACTCCGCGAGCCGGCTCACCCCTGCCGCGCCCGGACCTGCTCCTTGATCCGCTGGATATGGCCGCGGCCCAGGGCCTTCACCTCGCAGCCCAACTCGAAGTAGCGGCGGATCTTGTCGTCCGAGAGGATGCCGAAGCAGTCGATCACCGCCAGCGGCCCGCCGGCCCAGCGGACGATGTCCTCGGGATCGAGCTTCAGGTACGGCTCGTGCGGCACGGCCAGGATCAGCGCCTCGGCGTGCGGGAGCGCGGCGGCCAGGTCGCTCTGCACGCGGATGTCCTTCAGGTGCTCCTGGTTGCGGAAGAACCGCGCCAGGAGTGGCCGGGGGCGGGGTACGTGTCCTGCGATTCCAGTTCGTACCAGTGCTCGACGTAGGGGTCGTGGACGCGCATTTCGGCCCCCATTTCGGCCAGCTTGCGGACGAGCATTTCCGAGCCGCTGTAGCGGGTGTCGCCCACGTCCTGCCGGTAGCTGGCCCCGCAGACCAGGACGTCGGCCCCGGCGATGTAGCGGCCCATGTTCCGCAGGGCGTCGCGCGTCAGTTCGGCGACGTGCAAGGCGCGGGTGTCGTTGATGTCGATGGCCGTGGTGCTCATCTTGAACACCTGGTCGCCGTCCTCGAACCCGAGGATGTGTTTGTAGGCCCAGTAGCCCAGCCCGCCGTCCTTGGGCAGGCAGTAGCCGCCGATGCCCGGTCCGGGGAAGATCATGTTGCTGTGCGTCGGCCGCATCTTGATCGCCTTGATGACCTTCATCAGGTCCACGCCGTTCCGCTCGGCGAACAGGCTCCACTCGTTCAGGAACGCCAGGGTGGTCGCGCGGTACGAGTTCTCCACGATCTTGGTGGTTTCCGACTCGATGGGCCGGTCCATCACGGTCAGCGGGAACTTCTCAGTATTCAGGACTTCGCGAAGGAACTTTTCGACGCGCCCGCGGGCCTCGGCGTCGCAGCCGGAGCAGACCCGCCAGAAGTCGCGGATCGACGAGACGTATTCCCGCCCCGGCATCACCCGCTCGAAACTGTGGGCCAAGAGCGGCTCGGAGGCGATCCCGCGGGCGGCGAAGGCCTTCTTCATGATCGGCCAGGCGACAAACTCCGTGGTGCCCGGCGCCACGGTCGTCTCGATCAGCGTCAGGCAGTGCGGCTGCACCTTCTCGCCGATCGGTGCGCATCGTCGCCTCCAGGGCGGTCATCTCCGCCTCGCCGGTCCGCATGTTGCCCAGGTTGTGCTTGGTGTAGTCGCACTGCACGTCGACCACCACGCAGTCGGCCAGGGCCAGGCAGTCGGGGTTGAAGGTGGCCGTGAGGGTCTCCTTCTCCTTAACGCAACGGGCGATCATCGGATCGACCTCGGGGTCTTCGGCCTTCACGGGCGACTCGCCCCGGTTCAACATCGGTATCTTCCAGTAGCTCCGCGGGCTGGGGCGCTGGCAGCCGATGACGAACTTGCTCGGCTTGCGGGTCTTCTTGTCCACGGTGTCGGCGATGATGGCCGCCATCACCGCCCCGACGAAGCCGACCCCCATGACCACCACTACCTCCTTGCCCTCGCGGCGGGCCTGCTCGGCCAGCTTGGTCAGGCGGGCCATCTCCTGTGCGTAATCGGCCTCGGAAGGCAGCGGAAACTTCTCGCCCGAAGGGCTGGCGGAATAGGCGGTCATCGGAGGGTTCCTGAACGTTTGGGGAGCGTGAAAGGCCGTATGGACAATCATAGCCTACGGCCGGCGATTTGCCAGACCTTGGAGCAGGGTCCCGGCGAGTTGCGGCGGGGGTCCAAATGGCATATTATTGCCGTTGGCGCGGCCCACTTGGGTCACGTCCCGGATAATCCGCCGAACTCGCACGCGGAGGTCCCTGCCATGCGACGGAGGTTTCTTCGAGCAGCCTTTTCCGCCTGGTTTCTGCTGGCCGCGGCCAATCTGGCGCCAGCCTCCGAGCGCGTCATCCCGAAACCCTTGCCTGGACATCCGGGCAACGTGTTTCTGGCCGGCGAAGAGGTTACGATTGACCTGCCCGCCGACGGTGCCTGGCGGGCCGTGGACTATGACGGCAAGGTCGTGGGCGAAGGCCGTGACGCCGGACGGATTTCCCTAGGCCGGCTGCCGGTGGGCTACTACGAAGTCCGCTGCGAGGGCAGTGCGCCGGTTGCACTTGCCGTGGTGGCCCCGTTGAAAGCCTCGACCCCCGATAGCTCGCCGATCGACTGCGACGTGGCGATGGCCTCCGCCTGCCCCGTGGCGAAGATGCCGGCGGCGGCCAACCTCTGCGCTGGCCGGCGTGAACTGGGTCCGCGACCGGTTCGTCTGGCGGGTGGTCGAGCCGTCGCGCGGCGTGTTCGTCAACAAGTGTCTCTACGACGACTCGGCCACGATCCAGGCCGCTGCCGGACTGAGAATCTTGCAGGTCAATCACTCGCCCCCCTCCTGGACTTGGGACCGCCGGCGGTTTCCCACCGATCTCCGCGACGTCTACAACTTCCATCGCGCGGTGGCCGAACGCTGGAAAGGCAAGGTCCTGGCCTATGAACCCTGGAACGAAGCGGACATCATCGACGTTACCGGCGAAACCGGCAGCGAAATCGCCGCCATGCAGAAGGCGTCCTATCTCGGCTTGAAGGCGGGCAATCCGCACGTGATCGCCTGCATGATCCCCCTGGCCGACCACCGCCGCGCGACCCTGGAGGATTTTCACGCTAATCGGGCTTGGCCCTATTTCGACGCCTTCAACTTCCATGCCTACAAGGAGACCGACGAATGTCCCTCGACCTACGCCGACTTCCGCGGCGTCTCGGCCGGCCGCCCACTGTGGGTCACGGAGATGAACGGGGCACTTCCCTGGCCGGGGCTGAAGCGGTTCCGCGAGCCTTCCCGCGCCTACATGGCCGCGCAGGCCGAGCGCGTGGCCAAACTCTACGCCGTCTCGATTCACGAAGGGGCGGCGGCGACGTTCTATTTCCTCCTGCACCCCTTCATCGACCGGAACATCCAGTTGGGACTGCTGCGGCCGGACCTCACTCCGCGGCCGGGCTACGTGGCCCTGGCCGCAGTCGGCCGGTTGCTGGCCGACGCCTGCCCGCTGGGCAAGCTGAACATCAACAATCCGAGACTCTACGCCTACATCTTCCGCGCCAAGCCCGACGGAAAGGACCACGTCGTGCTGGTCGCTTGGGCCACGGACCCGTCCGAGACGCTGGAACTTCCGTCGGCGCCGCTGGAACTGTACGACGTCCTGGGGCGTCCGCGGCCGGCAGCCGACGCCATCGAACTATCGACTGCCCCCGTCATCGCCGTGTTGGAGGGCGAGACGGCGGCAAAGCTCCAATTCCAGCCGCCGCCCGCGCCGGCGGCGTGGCTGGAGGGCAAGCCCTCGCCGGTCGTCCTGCAAGCGCTCTGGTCGAAGTCGCGGATTTCCATGCAGCAGTCCGCCTGTACCGTGGCGCAAGGTAGATTTGACCGCATCCCGATCTACGTCTACAACTTCGGACCCGAAAAGGTCGAGGGCCGGCTGGCGCTCAAAGCTCCGAAGGACTGGCACACCAATCTGCCAAGAACCGTCCAAGTGGCGCCGGGTGGGCGGGTGGAATTGGGGCTGACCTTCGACGTGCCCAAAGCGGCCGTCGAGGTGCAGACCGTGGCCATTGAAGGTGATTTTGGCCCGGCTGGCCAGACCCTGTTGTCGTTCCGGCTGCTGCCGCAGCCGTGATAAGCCAGCCGGCCTAAGAATTGCGATTCCGCATGATTCCATTTTTCGCCGCGGAACGCAAAGTGTCCCCAAAAAACGTGAGGTACGTGCCAATGTCCGGCAAAGCCCTTCAGACGTCGATGATTGTCATGACGGTCCTGACCGCCGCGGCCAACCTTGCGCCCGCCGCCGGGCGCGTCATCCCGAAACCCTTGCCGGAACATCCCGGCAACGTGTTTCTGGCCGGCGAAGAGGTTGCGATTGACCTGCCCGCCGGCGGCGCCTGGCGGGCCGTGGACTACGACGGCAAGATGATGGCGGATGGACACGGCGGCGGGCGCATCGTCCTGGGTCGGCTGCCGGTGGGCTACTACGAAGTGCGGCAGAGCGGCGGCGCGGCGAAGCGGTTGCCGGTGACGATCGGCGTGCTGGCCCCCCTGAAAGCCCCCACGCCCGAGAACTCGCCCGTGGCCTGCGACGTGGCGATGGCCTGGTTCTATCCCGAACCGAAGATGCCGGCCGCCGCGAATCTCTGTGCGCTGGCCGGGCTGAATTGGGTCCGCGACCGGCTCAATTGGGGCGAGATGGAGAAGCAGCGGAGCGTGTTCACGGAGCAGTCCCGTTACGACGCCTCGGCCACGGCGCAGGTTGCCGCCGGATTGAAGGTCTTGCAGGTCAACCATGTGTCGCCGCGATGGAACTGGGAGGCCAAGCGGTTTCCGACGGACCTCCGCGACGCCTACCGCTTCTACCGCGAGATGGCCCGCCGCTGGCAGGGCAAGGTCCTGGCCTTCGAGCCGTGGAACGAGGCCGATTGCTCCACGTTCGGCAACCACACCGGCAGCGAAATGGCCACCATGCAGAAAGCGTCGTATCTCGGGCTGAAGGCCGGCAATCCCAAGGTGATCGTCTGCCAAAACGCCTTCACCAGCGACCGCCGGCCCACGACGTTGGCCGACTTCCACGCGAATCGGGCCTGGCCCTACTTCGACACCTTCAACCACCATAACTACGAGCCATTCGAGCACTACGCCCCTCACTACGTCGCCTATCGCGCCGTGTCGGCCGGCCGGCCCATGTGGCTTACCGAGTGCAGCCTGCCGGTGCCGTGGTCGGGCGACAAAAAGTTGCAGGAGCCGACCGCGTCCGACTTGCGCGTCCAGGCCGAGCGCGTCGCCAAGACCTACGCGCTGTCGATCCACGAAGGCTCGGCCGCCACGTTCTATTTCATCCTTGGTCACTACGTGGAAGGGCAAACGCAGTTCGGGCTGCTGCGGCGGGATTTGACGCCCCGGCCGGGCTACCTGGCGCTGGCCGCCGTGGGACGCCTGCTGGCCGGCGCCCGGCCGCTCGGGCAACTGAAAACGGAGGATCCGGCGCTGCACGGCTTCTGTTTCCGCGCCAAGCCGGACGGAAAGCAGCGCGTGGTGCTCGTGGCTTGGAGCGACGGGCCGTCTTACAGGCTGACGATGCTTCGCGCTGCGCCGTTGCAGGTCTTCGACCATCTGGGCGCGGAAGAGGGCCGTCGAAGGTCGACGTGAGATTGTCGTCGGCGCCGGTGTTCGTGCTCTTCAACGATGACGCGGCGGCGAAGCTCGATCTCATGGCGCCGCCCACCCCGGCCCGCTGGCTCGACGGCAAGCCCTCGCCGGCCGTCTTGCAGGCGCTCTTGCCGCAGTCGCGGGTTGTGCTGGAGGAGTCGGCCTATCGCGTTGCACAAGGGAAGTTCGACCGCATCCCGATCTACGTCTACAATTTTGGGGCCGAGAAGGTCGAGGGCCGGCTGACGTTGAAAGGTCCCAAGGACTGGAGGCCGTCGTTGCCGGAGTCGGTGTCCGTGGCGCCCGGAGAGCGGATCGGATTGGAGCTGACGATGGACGTTCCCGCGTCTGCCGCGGGCGTCCAGACGATCGCCGTCGAGGGCGATTTCGGACCGGCCGGCAACGCCGTGCTGTCGATGCGATTTCTGCCCAAGCCGCGATAGCGCCGCTACGATTGCCCCAGTGTCTTCACCCACGCCCGGAACGAGCGGATCCACGTCGTCTCGTCCGTCTCATTTCGGCGGGCGAGGAATCGCTCAACCTCGTCCAACGGCAGGAACGGGAACGCCGGGCTGCGGGTTTGTTTGGCGTATGTCTTGTCTGGCTGGAGTTGGCAGACCTCCAACGCCGCCCCGTCGTACAGCCAGACTTCCGGCACGCCCAGCGTGGCGTAGATGGACAACTGATCGAGCGAACTGCTGGAAATGTCCACCTCGATGGTCAGGTCGGGCGGCGGATCAACGGCAAGATTGATCCGTTTTCCTCCCCGGACACGCGACTCGCTGGCCACGTAGTAAGATTCGTCCGGCTCTAGACCGCGGTCCTTCAACTGGCTCCGCAAGGTTGCCGAGCCGCCGCTGCGGATGGGGATGCCGAGTTCATCGGTCATCGTCTCGACCATCCGCCCCAGCGCCCGTTTTAGGTGCTCGTGTTCGCCAGACGGAGCCGTGATTTCCAGGTATCCGCGATCGTAGGTGAACCGCTTGCCGGCCTGATCCGAGTCGGCCAGCGACTCGAACGTGGACCAGGAAATGCCACGCAGCAGAATGCGGTTCTTGGCCTGCGCGCTCCCTACCGACATGGCGAAATCCTCCGAAAACGCATACCTGCCGGTATTCTAAAGCAGTCTCTCGCCGGCGTAAAGCGGCGCCGCGAGCCCAGCGTAGCCCCCCGGACCGCAGTCCGGGGGCGTTTCTGCCCTCGACTCTCCGCTCTCGACTCTCCACCAACTCTGGCCCGCCGGCCGCCAATCGGCTATGATAACGCCCATGAGTGCAACCGAACAAAAGCCGTCGAATCATCATCCCTTCGACCCGCCCGCCGAAGTGCTGATCGTCGACAACGACCAGTCGCACGCCGAGACCGTGGCGGAGAGTCTTGGGCGGGTGGGCTTCCACTGCCGCGTGGCCACCTCCGGCAAGGAAGGGGTGCGGATGATCGAAGACGCCCCCTGCGACGTGGTTATCACCGACCTGGTGATGAACGACATCGACGGCCTGGGCATCCTCGAGCGCTCGAAGGCCGGCCAGCCCGACGCCGAGGTGATCCTGATGACCGGCCACGGCACCGTCCCCTCGGCGGTCGAGGCCATGCGCCGCGGGGCGTTCAACTACCTGTTGAAGCCGCTGGAAGTGGCCCAGCTTCGGGCCAACGCGGAAAAGGCCGTGGAAAGCTCGCGGCTCAAGCGGACGAACGTCGAGTTGAAACGCCGGCTGGACGAGCGCTTCGGCTTCGAGGGCGTGATCGGCGACAGCCCGCAAATGCGCGACGTGATCGAGCGCCTCAAGCGTATCGCCCCGACCGATGCCAGCGTCTTGATTCAGGGCGAGACAGGCACCGGCAAGGAGCTGGTCGCGCAGGCGATCCATCAGAACAGCCCGCGGAAGAACAAGCCGTTCGTGGCCCTCAACTGCGCCGCGTTGAGCGAGAACATTCTGGAAAGCGAGCTGTTCGGCCACGTGAAGGGGGCCTTCACCGACGCCTCGGCCGACCGCGTGGGCAAATTCGAGTTCGCCCACGGCGGCACGATGTTCCTTGACGAGGTGGGCGACATGCCCCCGGCCACCCAGATCAAACTGCTCCGCGTGCTGGAAAACGGCGAAATCACCCGCGTGGGCAGCAACACGCCCGTCAAGGTCAATGTCCGCATCCTCTTCGGCCACCAACCGCGACCTGGAGGAGGCGATCACGGCGGGCACCTTCCGCAGCGACCTCTACCACCGGCTCAAAGTGGTCACGATCCGCCTGCCCACGCTGCGGCAGCGGAGCCAGGACATCCCTATCCTGATCGACTATTTCATCCGCCAGTTCGCCGGCCAGCACGGCAAGCAGATCAAGGGCATGTCGCCGGCCGCACGGCGGAAACTCTTGGGCTTCGAGTGGCCGGGCAACGTCCGCCAACTACGTAACGTGGTCGAGAGCATGGTGGTGGTGGACTATGACGGGCTGCTGGACCTCGACGACCTGCCCGAGGAGCTGTCCGGCCCGCCCGAGCACGTCGGCGAGGCGGCCACGGCCTCGTTGACCATGCTGGTGGGCAAGCCGCTGATCGCCGTCGAGCGGCTCTTCGTGGCCGAGACGCTGCGGCTGACCGGCGGCAACCGCGAAGAGGCCGCCCGCATGTTGGGCATCGGCGAAAGGACGCTCTATCGGAAGATCAAGGAGTTCGGGCTGTAGGCTTCATCCCTGGTACAGTGCAATACCCAGTCCCACCGCCGCCTTGTTCAGCGGCTCGTCGAGGCTCGCCAACGGACAGCCCTCCCGCCGTGCGAGTTCCAGATAGGCCGCATCATAAGCGGTTAGCCCCCACCGTCGCGCCAGCGCGAACGTCTCCCCGAGCGCCATCTCCGCCGTGCGGTCGTCAACGACAATGGGCAGCCCACTGAGGAAGTCCAAGAATCGCGCAATCTGGTCATCGTTGATCCGCCGCCGCCGTTCCCACGTCGCAAGCACGTTGGCTACCTCCAACCACCAATGGTTTGGAACGACGGCTTCCTTCGTGTTCAAGCTTGCCAAGACGGCCTCGGTGCGCGGGGTCACTTCCTCCTTATGGCACCAGGCCATAGTCATCGAACAGTCGAGAACGAAATCACTCATGGGCGGCCTTCGTCAATGGCCTCCCGGATAGAAAGGCCGTCCAACCTCAGCCCCTTGCGGAGTTCAATGATCCCGTCAATCGCCTTCCGAATTCTCTCCTTCTGTGCCTCCGTTCTTGTGGCTGGCAGCAATTGGGCCACGGGCGTGCCGTGGCGCCGGATCAGGAACTCCTCCCCCTGCTCGACACGCTTCAACAAGGCGGGCAAGTGGGTCTTGGCCTCGTAGACGCCGATAATGGTTTGCATGACCTCGCTCCAATAAGACTAGTCTAAGACTAGTCTATCACCCTTCCCCGCATTGTCAAGTGCCGCCCATCCGGCACTCGGTCTCTCGCCATCACGTTCGAAATGGCCCGATTCTTGGTCTTGAAACCCGCCATCAACACGGCATAATGGCAGGTGTGAAATTGATTCGATGGAATCGTAAGATGCCCACATTGCTCCATTTTTCCATTTTAACAATGCTCGATCTCACCGACTTGGGTTCTAACTTTGGAAATCCGACGTTCTGCTGACCAACTCGCGTATCCTGGCCGCCGCGCCGAAACGAAGACGATCGCCGTCCTGCCCGGCGACGGCATCGGGCCGGAAATCATGGCCGAGGCCGTCAAGGTGCTCGACGCCGTCGGGGACCGGTTCGGCTTGCGGTTCGATTATCGGTACGCCGACGTCGGCGGCTGCGCTATCGACCGGCTCGGGGCCGCCCTGCCGCCGGAGACGCTCGATACCTGCCAGCAGAGCGACGCCATCCTCTTCGGCGCGGTGGGCGGGCCGAAGTGGGAATCGCTGCCGCCGGAACAGCAGCCGGAGCGGGCCGCGCTCTTGCCGCTAAGGAAACACTTCGACCTGTTCTGCAATCTCCGCCCGGCCAAGCTCAGCCCGCGCTCTGCGCAAAGCCCGCTGCGGCCGGAAATCACGGCCAGCGGCTTCGATGTCCTCTGCGTCCGCGAGCTCACGGGCGACGTCTACTTCGGCCAGCCCAGGGGCCGGGAAGGTTCCGGCACGCATGAGCGGGCGTTCGACACCATGGTTTACCGCCGCACCGAGATCGAGCGGATCGCGCACGCCGCCTTCCGGTTGGCCGCCACGCGCCGCAAGCGGGTAACGTCGGTCGACAAGGCCAACATCCTGACCACGATGGTCTTTTGGCGGGAGGTGGTGTGCGAAGTCGGCCGGGGCTATCCCGGCATCACGCTCGAGCACCTCTACGTCGATAATGCCGCCATGCAGTTGATCCGCGATCCGCGGCGGTTCGACGTGCTGCTGTGCGGCAACATGTTCGGCGACATCCTTAGCGACGAGTTGGCCGCGCTGTGCGGCTCGATCGGAATGCTCCCCTCGGCGAGCCTCAGCCCGAGCGGCTTCGGGCTGTACGAGCCGATCGGCGGGGCCGCCCCGGACATCGCCGGCCAAGGCATCGCCAACCCCGTCGCCCAAATCCTCTCTGCCGCGCTCATGCTGCGGCATTCCTTCCGGCAGGAGGAGGCGGCGGCCGCGATAGAAGCGGCCGTCGAGCAGGTCTTGGCCGCCGGAGTGCGGACCGCCGACCTGGCCGGCCCGGACGACAAGGCCGTCGGCACCGCGGCCATGGGCGACGCCGTTGCCGCGGCAATCCTCAGCCACGCGGGAAAGTGAGCCGGCATGAGCGAGCAATTCGAGTTCGGCAAGAATTGGAGCCGCTTCCTCCGTGCCCTCGATCCCCAGCAGATCGAACAAGCCAAGCAGTCGTTGCGGGCGATGCTCGGCGTGGAATCGCTGGCGGGAAAGACCTTCCTCGACGTCGGCTCCGGCAGCGGGCTGTTCTCGCTGGCCGCACGGCAACTCGGGGCCACGGTCCATTCCTTCGACGGCGACACCGAATCGGTCTTCTGCACCGACTGGCTCAGAAGGCGCTACTGCCCCGGCGACGAACAGTGGACTGTCGAACGGGCCTCCGTGCTCGACGCCGATTATCTTGGCCGGCTCGGCCGCTTTGACGTTGTCTACGCCTGGGGCGTGCTGCACCATACGGGCGACCTGTGGCGGGCCTTGGGCAACGTACTGCCGCTGGTGGCGGACGATGGCCTGCTGGCAATCTCGATCTACAACGATCAGGGCCGCCGCAGCCGCGCGTGGCGGCGGGTGAAGGCCGCGTACAACCGGCTGCCCGGCCTGCTGAGGCCCTTCATCTTGCTCCCGTGCGCGGTGCGGCTGTGGGGCCCGGCCATGCTCCGCGACCTGGTCCGGCTGCGGCCGCTCCGCACTTGGCGGACGTACGGCCAAGAGCGCGGCATGAGCCCCTGGCACGACGTTGTCGATTGGGTGGGCGGCTATCCGTTCGAGGTGGCCAGGCCGGAGCAGGTCTTGGATTTCTGCCGCGGCCGCGGGTTCGAGCTGCTGAAGTTCAAGACCTGCGCCGGCGGCCACGGCTGTAACGAGTTCGTGTTCGGGAAGAATCCCCGGACATCGGCCCGCCCGCGGTTGGGTGGCACGCCCTGAAAGGGCGTGGCGGGGGCATGGTTGATTTGGCGATTCACCACGCCCTTTCAGGGACGTGCCACCCTCCGCTGCCGGAAACAGAACAGTCCGCTTGCCGCGGCCAGCGCCACGACCGGCATCAGCGGGGCACGCATCCGCATGTCGGTCCAGTAGAACGTGTGGACGGCCGTCAGGCAGGCGACTAGCAGCAAGCCCCAGAGCCAGGAAGAAGGGGGAAGGGGGAAGGGGGAAGGGAGACCGTCGGGTGCACTGGGCACTGAAGTGCCCAGCCCTCGGCGGGCGAGGGAGGCTAACAGCACTGCCGCCAGCAGGAACTCCGCGACGTACCAGACGGCCACGGCCCAACGCGAAAGGCGGCCGGCGAGCGATTCGTCGGCCGCAATTTGGTGGGGCAGCGACGACCAGAAGCGGCCGAGCCGGACCAGACAGGCATCGGCGAACGTGGTCGGCTGGTGGCGGATCGTCTGCCACGCCTCGGCGTAGGCCAGCCGGTCGGCGGCCAACTCGTTGGCCGGTTTGCGGCGGTTCCAAGCGGCGTTGAATTGGCCGGCTTGCCAAACGCTTCCCCACCGGCCCGCGCGAAGCCACTGGTAGAACTCGGGGTTGTTGGCCAGCAGCAGCGTGTAGCCGCCGTGGGTGGTGGTGACGATGGGGCGGCCGAACTGGAGTTGGTTGCGGACCGCCCAGGGACTGAGCACGACTGCCACACCAAAAACAAACGCGGCAGACAAATGGCCGGGAGCTAACAGCTCCCGGTGGGGTTTTTCGACGACGCTTCCGGGGGCTGTTAGCCCCCGGCTATTTTTCTTGCGATGAAACCAAAATGCGACGGCGGCGGCGACAGCCCAAAGCAAGAGGGTGGGACGACACAAAGCGCCGAGCCCCAAGATGCCCCCGGCCAATGCCGCCCGCCGAGCGGCAGTCCGTTGAGCGGCCGACGGTACGTCGGCCCGAATGGCCGCTTGGCCGGCCCAGGTCAGCGCGAGCAGCCCGGCGACGGCCAGAAACGTGGCCAGCGTCTCGGTCATCACTTGGGTGGACCAGTGGAGCAGGATCGGGTCGCAGGCCACCAACAGCGCGGCCAGCGCGGCGGCGCGGCGGTCCAGTCCCCACCAACGTCCCAGCGTCAGAACCAGCCCCACGGTGGCCGCGCCGAGGGCGAGGTGCAGCAAACCAATGGCCACGCGGCTCTGTTGGCCCAGCGCCACGCAGCCGGTCAACAGCAGCGGATAGAGCGGCGGACGGTAGGCGGTGGGCACGCCCTCACCCTTACCCTCTCCCGAAGGGAGAGGGGACACACCGAACGTGCCCTGCGCCACAAGATTTTCCGCCAGCCGCCGATAGCCGTCGGTATCAGCCCGCAGTGCGTCGGGATCCTCAACAACACCCCGCCGCGGATCAGCAAGGCCAGCAGGAGAACGGCGGCAAGGGGCTTTCTTGTCATGGGAGGCATATCGCGATGGGAGGAATGGGAAGCATGGGAATTATAACTCCCATAGGTCCCATTCGTCCCATCGCGGTTTCACACTCACTGCTGCAACGAGTAGAGCACGACGTTCAGTCCGATCCGTGCGGCGTCCTCGCGGACATAGCCGCGGCATTCCAGCGAATCGTGTTTCTCCAGGGCGCAACTCAGGTCGTAGGGCGAGAAGACCACGCCCCAGTGGTCGCCGAACTTGATGCCTTCCAATTCGGGCGGGACCTTGCGGACGGTGTCCTTCAGCGGCCCGCCGGCCGGCGCCGCCTCGGGGTCGCGGCGCGCGACGGTCCGCAGATCGGCCCCGCCGTAAGCCGTGCTCCAGAGCGGATCGTCGGCGGGGATGCGTTCCAGCTTGCGGTTGGGGAAGATCGCCGTCATTTCGCGGCGGAAGGACGCCGTAAACGCCGCGCTGGCGCAGATCGAGTCGGCCATGAGCATCCCGCCGCGCTCGATGTACTCCCGCAGCCGTCCCCGCTCGGCGTCGGTCAGGCGGAAGGCCGTCCGCCCGTGCATGAACGCCAGGTGGTAGTCCCAGAGGGCGTCGTCGGTGATGTCGAGCGGTTCCTGGCGGACGCGGGCGCGGATCTTCAACTCCTTGGCGGCGGCGTCCATCAGGTTGGTCACCGCCCGCGGCGCCACGTTGCAGCCGCCGGGGTGACGGAGGGTGGCGACGTAGAGCTTCCCGCGCTCGAGCCGGTCGCCCGGCCGCCGCGCCGCGTTCGGCTGAAAGCTCGCTTCCTTGGTCTTCAGCTCCCGGTTGGTGGCGTAGGCCAGCACGTTGGCGCCGAGCGCCAGCCCGGCGTCGATCTGCTCCTGGACCGGGCGGCCGTACTTTTCGCCGCGCCCCGGCCGCGACAACTCCCACAGGCACGACAACGACGGCCGGGGGTCCGCCGGCGGGTCCAACGGGACGTAAATCACGCTGGTGCGGCAGCCGGACTCGATCCCCCAGACCGGCCGCATCAGCCGCGGGTCGATCTTCTCCTCCGCGTACCAGATGGGGTGCTCCGGCTCCAACAGCCGCAGCTTGTACTCCGGCTCGGGGAAGACCTGACGCAAGAGTTCGCGGAAGCCGCGGTCGAAGCCCTCGCCGCCGCAATAGCCCTCGGCAAACAAGAAGCCGCCCCGGTCCAGGTAGTCGCGGAGCTTTTGGGCCAGTTCCTTTTGCCGCGCGGGGTCGTCGGGCAGCGGACTCTGGCTGCCGCAATAGTAGAGCACCGGCGTTTGCAGCAGGTCCTCGACGCCAGCCAGCCGCAGGTCGATCACCTGCCAGGTCATGTCGAACTTCCAGCGGGACTCGACGAAGCGGGTCAGATTGGCGACGTCGCTGCGGTGGCGGTTCCAGTCGTCGTCGTCGCCATGCTGGAGTTTGCCCAGCAGCACCGGCCATCGCCCCTTGGAGAGGAAGAGCAACGCGAGACTGGTGCCGACCAGCGGGTTGCTCTCGCCCAGCCCGCGCCGGACCAGAAGCCCGACAGGCCGTCCTGCTGGCGCAGGAGCCAATCGGCCCCTTCGCGGTACCAGTCGGCGCGGTCGGCCGTGCCTTGCCGACCGGACAGGGGGATGAACCGCCGGGCGGTGAGCCGGCCCGCCCGCTCCAGACCATAGAGATAGTACAGCGCCAGGTGCTCCCGGCGACGGGATTCTGGCTGACGGAGTAATGCTGTCCCAGCCACCGGATGCCCCGGTCGATCCTGGTTTCCTCGCCGGACTCGTGGGCGCGGCAGCAATCGATCCGGTCGCCGACGGCGCGGGCGTCGCTCGACTGCACCCGGTCGGCGGCGATCACCAGCGAGGAGATGCCGGCGCAGGTCATGCTTCCCGTGCCGGGTCTACGGAGTTGGTAGCTCCACGAGCCGTCGAGGTTCTGGGATTCCTCCCAATGCCGCTTGGCCAGAATCCAGGTGCGGGAATTGGCCGGCACGCCGACCCGTTCCGCCTCGTACAGGGCCAACAGCGCGAACTGCGAGTTGGAGTTGTCGCCGTCGCCCATGCCGGGATACGTCCACGCCCCCTGGTAATCCCCTTCGGCAATCTGCGTGCTTTGCAGCCATTTCACGTTGCGGTCCAGCAACGGCCGGTCCTTGTCCGGCGTGGCGCGGGCGAAGACCATCGTTTGCAGGGCGACGACGTAGGTCCGCTCGGTCCTGATTTGGCGGAGATGATCGAGGGCCTTCTGCATCGCCGGGTCGTCCGGCTCGACGCCGGAGTTCAACAGGGCCAGGGTCACCAGGGCGCTGATGCCGCCGGGCATGCCGAGCATGTCGGGCCAGGAGCCGTCGGGCTGCTGCTGCCCCTTGAGATAGCCCACGCCTCGGTCGATCGCCTTGCGGACCTGCTCGGCGGTGATTTCCGCCCGCACGGGCGTTACGATCAATCCGACCAGGGCGACCGCAATCGCCGTGATGGCGCGGAGTGGCAACGACGTTTGCCTACGTTCCTTTTCTCTAGCCCAGGCGTTTACGCCTGCGGAAGCGAGGCGAAAGCAGCGATTCTTTTCTTCTTTAGCCCCCTTTAGGGGGCGCAGATGGTCGATTTGCGGCCGTTCTCCGCCAGCGAACCAATCCGCGCCCCCTAAAGGGGGCTTACAGAAAAATGAAACATCTTTCGCCCCTCGTCCCGCAGGCGTAAACGCCTGGGCTAGAGAAAAGGGACTGAATGTGTTATCGCTCATGTGGTCGGTGTCGAGAACCAGCATCGCCGTTGCTACTTTCGTTTGCTGGCCAAGTCCTTTTCCAGGACGGCAACACGTGATTATTCTAGCGACTTGGCCGACTTGGCGCTGGCACGCCCACATGAACCCTACAATCCTCCCAACCAGCCCGGCCGTCGGTTCGTCGGCGGCCACGAGCGGCCTCATGCGACGACTCCTCCCCACCGACTGCCGAAAACATGGAAAAACGGGGCCATAAGTATCTTAGAATTAAGCAGTTAAGGCGGCAACTCCCCCCTCGGGCAGCCCTGGGTGGTTTTCCCCGCCGCCTGTAGAATGATACCATGAGTGAATGACGAAGCACAAACGGCCAATGACGAAGCAGTGACGGAATCCTCATGCCCAGCGTGAAACCGCGAAACCTCGGCGACGTGTTGCAGGAGTTCAGCCAGCACCGGCGGCTGATGCAGGAAGAACTGCAGAAGGTGATCGTCGGCCAGGCGGACGTGATCGAGCAGATGTTCGCCGCCATTTTCACCCGCGGCCACTGCCTGCTGGTGGGCGTGCCGGGCCTGGCCAAGACCTTGATGGTCAGCACCCTGGCCCGGATACTCGACATCCAGTTCAAGCGGATCCAGTTTACGCCCGACCTGATGCCCTCGGACATCACCGGCACGAATGTGCTGGAAGAGGACGAGCGGGGGCGGCGGGACTTCCGCTTCGTCAACGGGCCGGTGTTCACCAACATCCTCCTGGCCGATGAAATCAACCGCACCCCGCCCAAGACCCAAGCCGCCCTGTTGCAGGCCATGCAGGAGCGGGAAGTCACGGTCGGCCAGCAGACCTATCCTCTGCCCGATCCGTTCTTCACCATCGCCACGCAGAACCCGATCGAGCAGGAGGGGACCTACCCGCTGCCCGAGGCCCAGTTGGACCGCTTCATGTTCAACGTGAAGGTCGATTACCCTTCGTCCGACGAGGAGCAGCGGATTCTGGCCACCACCACCCGCGGCGAGCGGCCGGAGGTCCGCAAGGTGCTCTCGGGCAAGGCGATCTTGAGCGTGCAGAATCTGGTCAATAAGGTGGCCGTGAGCGAGTACATCGTCGAGTACGTCTCGCGGCTGGTCCGCTCGACGCGGCCGAAGGACCCGACCGCCCCGACGTTCGTCCAGGAACTGGTCGATTGGGGCGCCGGTCCGCGGGCGGGTCAATTCCTGATCCAGGGCGGCAAGGCCATCGCCGCCATGGACGCCCGCTTCTCCGTGGCCATCGAGGACGTGCAGAAAGTCGCCATCCCCGTGCTCCGCCACCGCATCAGCACCAACTTCCAGGCCCAGGCCGAGGGACTCAGCAACGAAGACCTGATCGAGCGGCTGATCCGCGAGACCCCGCCGCCGGTGATACCGAAGTATGAAAAGTAACGGTAGAATTGTCGTTGGGCCGCACAGCAATTGGAGAAACAAACATGTCACTCGCCACATATCAAGGGATTGTGGAGAACAATCAGATTCATTTACCGGAAGGCGTGGTTCTGCCGGAACAAGCGACGGTATATGTGGTCGTGCCGGAGGCCACGCCGGAACCTTCTGTTGCCGTCCTTGAGCCGCGAAAGCCCGGCCAGCCCCCGCCGCGGATTCGCAGCCCCCGGCTGGCGCATCCCGAACAAGCCGCGGACTTCGTGAAGGAGGTGTACCCGGAGGACGACGATGCCTAGCTACGATGCGCGATTCGATCCGCCCGCTCCTGTCGCCGCGATCAGCCTGCGTAGCGTGGATCGACGCAAACGGGTCTCCAACGTGGCGATGTTCATCGACTCCGGCGCCGATGTGACCTGCCTTCCTGCATCCGCTGTCAGTCAGCTAGAACTGCCGAACCAAGGTGACCGTGAAGTGACGGCCTTCGACGGGAGCCAGAGCGTCGCCGCGTCTGTGAAATGTGAAGTGCTATTCCTCGGCCAGGTCTACCGTGGCGTGTACCTCATTGTCGATGACCAGTACGGGGCTGCTCGGCCGCGACGTTCTCAACCGCGTGTCGTTGCTGCTCGACGGACCAAGCCTGAACTGGCGCGAGGCGTCGAGAACGTAATTGGGAATCTGGCATGAACAGTTTCGAACCGGATTCACTCCGCGATATCTGAGGACAGGCCATCATGCGGACGGATGATTCCTGGCCAAAGCTCATTCTCATGCTCGTTTGGGCGATGATCAAGGTTGTGGGGATGTATGCCGGAGTCCTTTTCGTCGCCGCCGGCGCGACGGTCTACACGCTCCATTTCATCTATGGCACACGCGTTATGAATCCAAGGCTTCCCGAATCGATCATTCTTGGTTTCGTAATCGAAGCGCTCTGTACATACGGATACCACTCGTGGTTGGGTAAACTCATTGGGCTGCGAAACCTCGTCATCTACTCATTGGGCATAGTGTTTCCAGTCCTACTGGCGATTGCACTACTGGTTGCACTCGCCACAAGCCGCAAAAAGTTCGCGGTACGGGACATCGCCGTCTTGATCGCCTGCGCAGCCGTGTACTACCCTGCCTATTCGTTCCTGAAGGCGCGCAAAGCATTGCTGATCCCACGAGTACGAAAGGTATAATGCGTCTGTGTCCACCGTCGAAAAATATCTGAAGCCCGAGGTGATCCGCCAGATCAAGCGGCTCGATCTGCGCCGCGCAGTTCATCGTCAAGGGCTTCTTGCACGGCCTGCACGCCAGCCCCTTCCACGGCTTCTCGGTCGAGTTCAGCGAGCACCGCAAGTACACCCCCGGTGACGACCCGAAGGACATCGACTGGCTGGTCTACGCCAAAACGGACAAGTATTACGTCAAGAAGTTCGAGGCCGAAACCAACATTACCGGCTACCTGGTGATGGACCTGAGCCGTTCGATGGGCTATACCTACCGGCAGGAGCTGACGAAGTTCGATTACGCGATCTGCCTGGCGGCGGCGCTGTGCTACTTGATGGTCCAGCAGCAGGACCCGGTGGGGCTGCTCACTTTTGACAAGAAGATCCGCCACAGCCTGCGGCCCAAGGCCCGGCGGCGGCAGATTGGCGACGTGCTGTCGCTGTTGGCGAACTTGAAGCCGGCGGGCGAGACCGACATCGCCCACAGCCTAGTGCAGGTTGCGGCGATGCTCCGCCACGCCAGCCTGGTAATGATTTTTTCCGATCTCCTGGCCGAGCCGGGGCCGGTGCTCCAGTCGCTCTACCGCCTGCGGCATGGCGGCCATGACGTGATCCTCTTCCACGTCCTGGACGAGGCCGAGGTCCGTTTTCCGTTCGACGGCATGGTCGAACTGGAAGACCCGGAGAGCCGCCAGCGGCTGGCCCTGGACGCCGACGGCTTCCGCCGGGCGTACCTGGACGAGGTCGAGACCTTCCGCGACACCTACCGCCGCGAGTGTTTTCAGGCCGGCGTGGACTACGTGCCGCTGGACACGAGTATGCACTTCGACCGCGCCCTGGCGGAGTATTTGATGCGGCGGAGCGAGCGGGGATAGGGGAGATTGCAAATTGAAAATTGAGAATTGCAAATTGAAAAATGGCGGCTACGGGACTGCTGCGCATTCCGATGGGCAATTTGCAATTTTCAATTTGCAATTTTCAATTTGCAATCTCTTTCTTTCGTGCGGGGCGCCATGAGTTTCTTACATGCGTCACTCCTGGCCGGAAGCGCACTGGTGGCGGTGCCGATCATTCTGCACCTCATTATGCGCAAGAAGCCCACCCGGCTGGAGTTCCCCGCGCTCAGGTTCATCCAGAAGCGGGCGGACGCGAACCGCCGGCGGCTGAAGCTGCGGCACTTGCTCTTGCTGCTGCTGCGGGCGGGAATCATTGCACTGCTGGCGTTCGCCTTGGCCCGGCCAAGCGTCAAATTGGGCAATGCGCTGGGCAGCCAGGAGGCCCCGGTGGCGGCGGCCTTGGTGTTCGACGCCGCCCCGCGGATG
Source organism: uncultured Planctomycetaceae bacterium (assembly GCA_963754135.1). Lineage (GTDB taxonomy): Bacteria > Planctomycetota > Planctomycetia > Pirellulales > Thermoguttaceae > JAJFUI01. The sequence continues at coordinate 2,225,420 of CAVWEY010000003.1, read as the reverse complement.
GAATACCGCCACGAGAACCAGACCCGGCTGGAGGCCGCGCGGGATTTCGGCCTGTGGCTGCTGCGGCAACTGCCCGAGCAGAGCGAGATTGCCGTCATGGACACGCGGCTGGGTTCGCCGGCGGCGTTTCAGCCCGACCGGGGCGCCGCCAAGGAGCGGATCACGCGGCTGGAGAGCGTGGCCAATTCGCAGCCCTTGCCGGTGGCCATCGACGCCGCCGTGAAGCTGCTGCGGCAAAGCAGCCCGGACCGCAGGAAGGAGATTTACGTCTTCACCGATCTGAGCCGCGGGACCTGGCCCGCCGAGCAGGCCATAGCGATGCAACAGCAGATTGCCGCGATCAGCGATTTCGGCATCTACATCGTGGACGTGGGTATTGCCAATCCGACCGACTACGGCCTGGGCGAGGTGCGGCTCTCCGGCGAGGTGCTCTCGAACCGCAGCACGCTCGGGGTGGAGAGCGCGGTCTCGTGCGTCGGCGCCGCAGCGGAGCGGACCGTGGAATTGTACCTGTTGGACGCCGACCGCAAGCCGCAGAAACGCGACGAGCAAACCTGCCAGGCCACGCCCGGCGAATTGCGGCCGGTCGAGTTCCACATCGGTGATTTGGAGCCGGGCACGCACCAGGGCTACTTGCGGATCGTCGGCCAGGACGGCCTGGCGGCCGACGACACGCGATACTTTACGGTCGAGGTAAAGCCGGCGTGGCGGCTGCTGGTGGCCGCGCCGAAGCCGGCCAAAAGCTACGCCCTGTTTCTCACCGAGGCATTGGCCCCGGACATTTTTCGCAAGCGGGGGCAGGCCCGCTTCGATTGCGATATCTGCGACCTGAGCGAACTGGCCAAGCGGCCGCTCGCGGATTACGCCGCGGTGTGCGTCCTGGATCCGACGCCGTTGGAGCCGGCCACGTGGCAGCGGCTCGTGGATTTCGCCTCGGAAGGGCACGGCGTGGCGGTCTTTCTGGGCCGCAACGCCCTGCCGGTCGATTCGTTCAACGCCTCCGAGGCGCAAGAGCTATTGCCGGGCAAGCTCTTGCGGCAGGCGCGGCGGCCGGAGGGGGACCTCTGGCTGGCCCCGCGCGATTTCCAGCACCCGATCCTGACGGCCTTCCGCGGCCAGGCGGGGGCGATCCCCTGGGAGATGTTTCCCGTCTTCCGCTACTGGGAGTTCGAGAAAGTCGCCAAAGGCGTGGGCGTGGTGCTCCCCTACAGCGACGGCCGGCCGGCCTTGCTCGAACGGCCGCTGGGCCAAGGGCGGGCCTTGACCATGACCACGCCCGTCTCCGACCGGCCTAGCCAGAACCCGTGGAACCTGTTGCCGGTGGGCGAGGCCTGGCCGTTTATGATCCTGGCCAACCAGATGGCCGCGTACCTGGTGGGCAGCAGCAATCAGCAGTTGAATTATCTGGCCGGTCAGACGGCCGTGTTGCAGCTCGATGCGGCCGCCCGGCGGCGCGGCTACATGCTCTTTGCCCCCGGCGAGTTGAGTTTTCCCATCCCGGCCGATCTGAACCGCCGCGAATTGGCGATTACCGCGACCGATCGGGTGGGCAACTACCGGCTCCAGGCGGGCGGCTCTGGCGGGGTGAACCTGGGCTTCAGCGTCAATTATGCCGTACACGAGACGCAGCTCGACCGGCTTTCGGACCAGGAATTGGCCGGGGTGTTTGGCCCGCTCCGGTTCCGGCTGGCCCGCACCCGGCAGCAGATCGACCGCGACGTGAGTCTGGGCCGCACCGGCCGGGAGTTGTATCCGCCGCTGATTGTGCTGATCGCGCTGGTGCTGGGGTTGGAGATGTTGGTGGCAAACAGGTTCTATAAGGAGTAGCAGGATTCCCCCATGTTCCACCTCTCCCTCAATCCCGTCTTCGACAGCTACCTGCTGGTGGCCGCCGTCGCGCTCTTGCTGGCGGGATTGCTGTGGTTCGGACCCAGCCGCCAGCGGACGGCCGGGCGGCATCGGGCGATGCTGGTCCTGCTGCGGGCGGGCGTGATCGCGCTGCTGGCGATGGCCATGCTCCGGCCGACGCTGATCTACACGCAAACGAAGAAACAGGCCGCCACGCTGGTGGTGCTGGCCGACCAGTCGCGGAGCATGTCGGTGCCCGACGCGGTGGGCGAGAAGACCCGCTGGGAGGCCCTCCGCGGCGCCCTGGCCGATGCCGCGCCCGCGCTCGAGAAACTCGGCCGCGAGTTCGAACTGAAGGCATACACCTTCGACGCCGAGCTGCACGAGGTCAGCGCCGAGGGGGGCAAGATCGGACTCCCCGACAAACCCACCGGCCAGCAGACCGCCATCGGCGCGGCGCTGAAGGACGCGCTGGACCGTGAGGCGGGCAAGCGGCTGTTGGGCGTGTTGCTGCTGAGCGACGGGGCGCAGCGGGCCTATGCCCCGCGCGACCTGCCCCCGCAGACCGCCGCCGCCCGGCTCAAACACCTCGGCTATCCGCTGTTCGCCTTTCCCTTCGGCCAGTCGCGAGGCTTGGGCGAGGCCCAGGATGTGGCCGTCAAGGACCTGGTGGTCAATCCCAACGTGTTCGTCAAGAACGAACTTAGCATCAGCGGCCAGGTCCGCGTCGACGGTTACGTCAACGTCGATATTCCCGTCCGCGTGCTGTTCGAAACCGCGCCGGCCAGATGGAGATCGTTGCCGAGCAGACGGTCCGGGCCACGGCCGACGGCCAACTCCTGCCGGTCAAGCTCAGTTACGTCCCCCTGGTGCCCGGCGAACATAAACTCACGCTCCAGGCGGCCGAGCAGCCGGGCGAGCTGGCCACCACCAACAACGAGCTGAGCACGTTCGTCAACGTGTTGAAGGGTGGGTTGAACGTCCTCTACGTGGAAGGGGCGCTGCGGGTCGAGGAGAAGTTCCTCCGGCGCGCCTTGGACAGATCGCCGGACATCAAGGTCGATTACGTGCGATTGGACCCCCGCGATCCGCGGAGCCGGCCGGCCGACTTCGCCGACCGCTTCAAGCCGGGCAAGTACGACGTGTACATCCTCGGCGATGTCGACTCGGCGGCCTTCGCCGGCGATGAACTGGCCCGGCTGGCCGAGTGCGTCAACCGCGGGGCGGGACTGATCATGCTCGGCGGCTTCCAGACCTATGGCCCCGGCGGATACGAGAGCACCCCGTTGGGCAAGGTGCTGCCGGTGGGGATGGACCGGCTCGAACGGCAGCAGCCCGATGAAGCCCTGCGGACCGACGTGCAATGGCCCGGCCCGCTCAGGATGCAGCCTACGCCGCTGGGACTGCTGCACTTCGCCCTCTCCTTGGCGGCCAACCGGCGGGAGAACGAGGCCCTGTGGTCGAAGCTGCCGCCGCTGGAAGGGGCCAACAAGTTCCACGACCTGGCGCCTGGTGCGGTGGTGCTGGCCGAGGCCGGGCCGGATCAGCCGCTCCTGGTCGCCCATAATTTCGGCGACGGCCGGGTGATGGCCTTCGCCGGCGATTCCACTTGGCGCTGGTGGATGCGGGGATACGAGTCGCAGTTCAAGCGGTTCTGGCGGCAGATCGTCCTCTGGCTGGCGCGAAAAGACCAGGCCCAGGAGGGGAGCGTTTGGGTCCGTTTGGCGCAGCGGCGGTTTGCGCCGTTGGAGCGGGTGGAGTTCACGGTGGGCGCCAACGCCCCCAACGGCGAGCCGGTTGCCGACGCCGCCTACAAGGCCGAGATCGTCCTGCCCGACGGTGCCCGCCGGCCGCTGCCGCTGGTGCGCCAGGACCAGCAGATGGCCGGCTCCTTCCACGACACCCAGACGGCCGGCGACTACGCGGTCGAAGTCACGGCGACGCAGAGGGACCAGCCCTTGGGCACGGCCCGGGCAAGGTTCCTCGTCTTCCGCCAGGACCTCGAATTGGACAACGCTTCGGCCGACTCGGCCACGCTGGAGAGCCTGGCCGCGATGACCGGCGGGCAGTGCTTGCCGCCCGAGCAGTTGCCCGACGTGGTCCGCAAACTGGCCGAAGAGACCAAATCGCTGGAGGTGCAGCAGGAGACGAAGAAGAGCTTTTGGGACACGTGGCTGTTCTTCTTGACCTTAGTTGGCCTGCTGGGGCTGGAGTGGTATCTTAGGAAGCGCTGGGGGCTGGTATAGGAACCAGTCCCCTCTCCCTTGGGAAGAGGGTGAGGGTGAGGGCTTTTCCGTTCGCGTTGCGGCTGGCGTCTGCCTTACGACTCTCGCGATTCCGGCTCGGTCTTCGGAACCTCATACACCAAATTTTCCGGATGCTCTTCCTGCAACCGCATCAAACGTTCGCCGATCTTTTGGAAATCGTGGTCGCATTCTTCGCCGATCTTCTTTTGGATTTCGTGGATTTCGTCGACAAATTCATCGCTCATAATCGGTCCCGCGTCTCAACCCGTGCCGATGTCCTTTGCCAAGAATTGTGTCACCGTATCTACGAACGTGGCCGCCCAGGTAGCCAACTCGTCGATTGCGTCGGAAGAGACCGGGCGGCCCATGTGGCCTGAGAACTTCGGTTTCCGGCGATTAGATAGCGGGCATCGTCCAGTGCGGTCCGCGATTGGCCGAGGCGCAATTCGACCAGAGCGCGCACGTCTTCTTCGTTCATAGCGGTATGCCCTCGCGCGCCACCGCCAATGCGAGCAAGGACGAGCGGGCTGGGCCTTCCTCCCACTCGGCCTTGGAGAACACCAACGGCACCACTGGAATTCCCTGAGCGAGGCTCGCCTCCCAGGCGCACTCGCTGATGTTCCTTTCCGTTGCCGCGTCGAGAGTCGGAACCACCACCAACACGTCCATGTCAGAGTCGGAACTGAAGTCGCCGCGGGCGCGCGAACCGAACAGCGTCACGGAGCACTCGACGCCCCGCGACTGGAGCCACCGCCTAAAATCGTTCAATGTCCGAAGGTTCAAGTTCGACATCCGGCCCTCTTTGATCGTCGTTTCGACGTACAGCGACGGCTTCATATCGGCCACCAATCACTCAACCATTGTACTCCATCGGAGCGGGGTAGCAAACCGCCGGCCTGTCTCCGCCTGAGCTTGCGTTCTGCCGCGGCGGCCAAACGGTTCACCATTTCAGCCCGAACCGTTCGCCGGTCGGGCGGCCCAAGCCGCCGATCAACGGGCCAGTGGGCCTGTTGGGCTTCCTCGATGGCTTGGCCGCCTCGGCCGCCTCGTCTTCCGGCTTCTTCGCCGTCTCGGGCGGGGCCGAAAGCTCCTTCATCGACAGGCTCATCCGCTGCGCCTCCGGATCGACCGAGAGGACCATCACCTCGACCTGCTCTCCCTCCTTCACCACGTCGGCGCAACGGAAGATGCGCTTGTGCGAGAGCTCGGAGATGTGAACCAGTCCCTCGATGCCCGGCTCCACCTCGACGAAGGCCCCGAAGGCCATCAGCTTGGTCACGGTGCCGCGGACGACGGCGTTGGGCGGGTACTTCTGCACGGCGGTCGCCCAAGGGCTTTCCGTCAGGTTGCGGTAGGCCAGGCTGATCTTGCCCGTGACCGGATCGACCTTATCGACCCGGACCTTGATCTGCTGCCCTTCGTGGAGCACGTCGCCGGGGTGCTTCACCCGGCCCCAGGCGACCTGGCTGACGTGCACGAGGCCGTCGACGCCGCCAAGATCGACGAAGGCCCCGAAGTCCATCAGCTTCCGCACCACGCCGTCGCGGACCTGGCCGGGGCGAAGCGATTCGAGGAGCTTCTGCCGCGCCTCCTCCCGCTCGCGCTCCAGCACGGCCCGGCGGCTCAAGACCAGGTTCCGCCGGTCGGGGTCGGCCTCGGTGATGACGCAGGTGAGCCGCTGCTCGACGAATTGGGCGAGGTCCTCGACGCGGTACAGGGCGATCTGGCTGACGGGAATGAAGCCGCGGATGTGGTTCACCTCGCACTCCAGCCCGCCCGTGTTGTGGCCGGTCACGCGCACGTCCACCAGCGCCCCTTCCACCAGGTCGGACCAGTCGTCCACCTGCACGGCCTTGTTGGGGAGCGACAACTCGTACAGGCCGTCCTCGGGGTTCAGCTTCTGGACGACGACTTGGACCATTGCGCCGGGCTGGGGTGGGACATCGAACTGCCGCAACGAGATGATCCCCTGCTGGCGGCCGGCCAGCTCGACGAAGACGTCGTTGCGGCGGACGGCGATCACGCGCCCGCTCTGCACGGAATCGGGCTCGAAGAGTTGTTCGTCGGCCTTGAGCGGGCCGAGCATCTCGTCCATCGAGGCCCCCTCCATCGCCCGGCGCAGCTCGTCTTCCATGTCGGCGGACAGTTTCTCGCGGACGCTCGGCCTTGGCCGGGGAAGATGGGGCGGCAATTGAACTGCCGCACCAGCGGGGTCGCCCAGTGCGGCCGCGAGTTGGGAGATCAACTCGGACTGCGGGCTGGGCACTTGTTCCTCTTGTTTCACCGGTTCTCCCATTTCTCCTCTCCCTTCTCCGTTTGTCCCTCTCACGTTCCCCACCTGCGACCTCGGTCCGCGTCCCCGTTCTCCCCTCTTACGGCCGCGTTTTTTGGGTTTCTTGGCCGGCTCGTCGACGGGCGCCCAATCGTGGCGGGGCCGCACTCGATAGGCGGCCGCATCGCGCTGCGAGCCGATCAGAATCCGCCGCGGCGCGGTGGCCGGCGGCTCCCCGCTGGCATCGGCCGGTGGCTCCGCGGCGGGCGGCGAGAGTTGAGAGGTGGCTGCCGTCTGCCCCTCGACCACGCCTTCGGCGATGTCGATCGGGCTGACGGGGTTGCTCGGATTGATGAGTGTCAACGTGTGTCCCCTCGATACATCCATGAGCAAGCGGTTATGCGGAACTGCCAGTCCCTTGTATTCTAGCAGAGGATTTGCCGGGATTCCAAGTGCCGGCAACCGCCACGCACGTCGATCTAACACCACCCGTAAGGGGTGCCTCTGACGTAGGACGGATTTCCTAATCCGTCCCGAAACATGGACGGATTAGGAAATCCGTCCTACAGCCATTGACGACCCCATTCTGTCACAACACAAAACGACCTAAACCTCCTATCTTCACCACATTTTGCGACCGGCATTTTTTCTCAAATTGGCCCATAGACGGCCTTGCGGGCAATCAGCAAATGCCTTATCATTTCGTCACTTGGCGAACGATAGAAGTAAACCAGACTCGCTTGTACGCCGGAGAGAGCCGTGACAGAGAGCATCACCAAGACCGTTCAGTCGAAGTACGCGTCGGTCGCCAAGAGCGGCCTTTCGACGGGCCATCCGGGCGTACGGGCGGTCGCGGAAGCGTTCGGTTACGCCCCGGAACAACTGGCGTCCATCCCGGCCGAGGCGAACATGGGCCTCTCCTGCGGCAACCCGACGGCGTTCGCCAGTCTCAAGCCCGGCGAAACGGTCGTCGACCTGGGTTGCGGCGGCGGCCTGGACGTCTTTCTGGCGGCGAAGCGGGTCGGGCCAACCGGAAAGGCGATCGGCGTTGACATGACGCCGGAGATGCTCGACTTGGCCCGCCGGAACGCCGCCAAGGCCGACGGCGGCAAACCGCTCACGAACGTCAAGTTCTACCAGGCAACCATTGACGCGATCCCGCTGCCGGACGCCTCGGTGGACTGTGTGATCAGCAATTGCGTCATCAATCTGGCCCCCGACAAGCCGGCGGTCTTCCGCGAGATCGTGCGTATACTGAAGCCGGGCGGGCGATTGGCGGCCAGCGACATCGCGCTGAAGAAGCCGCTGCCGCCGGAGATCGCCAATGACGTCATGGCCTACGTGGGCTGCATCGCGGGGGCGATTCCACTCGAAAAGTACCGCGCAATTGCTCCAAGCCGGGTTCGCCCAAGTGGAGATCATTGATACCGGGAGCGATCTGAACGCTTACGCCAAGCTGGAGAACCAATCGGGTTGTTGCTCGCCGGCGATGGCCTCGGCCCTGCCGATCGCGGCGGCGCGCTCCTGTTGCGGCCCGCGCCCGTCGAGCCCCGACCTTCATCGGCCGCTGGCCGACCTGCTGCGGCGATACAACGTGAACGACTATGCGGCCAGTGTGCGGGTGTTTGCGGTGAAAACAATGTGACCGTCCGACGTGCCCCAGTCACGGCGGGCGGAGGAAGTTGTGCCACAGTTTTTTCTTCAATGGAGGTTCCTGAAATGAAACGGTTTCCAACGATGATCGCGCTGGCAACGCTGGCGGCGGGAGTTGCCGCGGCATTGGCCCAAGAGAATCCGGTCCCGGCCAAGCAGCTTAGTCCGGGCGAGGCAGCCATCCAAAAGGCGGCCGCGGCCAATAAGTACGCCTTCGTTTTCTTCTGGAAAGAGAAGGACGAGCGGACCGACCAAGCCTGGGGCGCCCTCAAGACGGCCGCCGCCAAATCGGCCGACCGGGCCGACGTGGTGGCCGTCAAGGCCACCGACCCGGCCGAGAAGACGCTGGTTGAGCGCTACCAGATGACCCGCGCCCCCCTGCCGATGGTGCTGGCGATTGCCCCCTGCGGCGCAATCACTAAGGCGATCCTGAAGACGGCTGACGAGAAGCAGCTTCATGACGCGTTTGTCAGCCCCGGCACGGCCCTGTGCATGAAGCACCTCCAGGCCAAGAAGCTGGTGGTGTTGTGCGTCTCTCCCAAGGCGCCCCAGGTGCAGCAGGTGTCGTTGCAGCAGGGCGTCAAGGATTTCACCGAGGACGCGGACTACGCCGGCAACGTCGAGGTGGTACACCTCAATGCCGGCGACGCCGCCGAGGCCGGGTTCCTGAAGGACCTCAAGGTGGATCCCCGGACGGCCGCGCCGGTGACGGTGCTGATGGCGCCCCCGGCAACGGTCGTCGTGACGCTATCGGGCGAAGTGACCAAGGAGCAATTGGTCGCCAAGCTCAAGGCCGCCCAGTCGGGCTGCTGCTGCCCCGGCGGCAAGTGCTGCCCCGGCGGCTGCTGCCCCCAACACTAGGAGACCGGAGCCATGCGATTGCGAACCCTCGTCTTGCGCGAGATTTTCGAGCGCAAGAGTCAACTGCTCACCAGCTTCCTGGCGATCCTGCTGGGAATCACGGTGATCGTGTCGATCAAGAACATCTCCCACTATTCCGAACTGGCCGTGGCCAGTCAAATGGATTCGCTGGGGGCCAACGTGCTGATCCTGCCCAAGTCGGCGACCCTCCAGGACTACTATGCAGCCGACATGCAGGCCGAGACGATCCCCGAGGAATACGTCACGCAGCTTGCGGTGTCCGACCTACAAGGGCTGGACAACCTCTCGCCGAAGTTGTCGGTCCCGGTCGAGTTGCGGGGCAAGACCTTCACCCTGACCGGCATCTTGCCCAAGAGCGAGTTCCAGGCCAAGGCCGCCTGGGGCGGAGCCGGAATCTTCTCCCGCCCCATCGGCTGCGGCGCCTCGGTCGGCATGATGGGCTCGCAGGACAAGAAAACGCTCGCCCGCAAGCGGGTCATCGACACGCTGGAAGACAACGAAATCCTCGTCGGCGCCGACGTGGCCGCTACGCTCGGGCTGAAGGAGGCCGACAGCCTGGAGATGCTGGGCAAGAAGTTCAAGCTCACCGCCGTCCTGCCGCAGACCGGCACGGTGGACGATTCCCGCATCTTCGCCCACCTGCACGTCGTTCAGGACCTCTCGAAAAAGGGGCCGGTCATCAATGCCATCGAAGTGATCGGCTGCTGTCAGCAAATCTCCAAGGGCCTGGTGGAGAAGATCAACCACCTGCTGCCCGATGCCAAGGTGGTGACGATCACCCAGATTGCCGACGCGCAGATCAAGATCAATCGGCTGATGGCGAATCTGTCGCTCATGTTCCTGGTGATTATCGTTTTCGTGGGCGGGGCGAGCATCGCCAATTACATGTACGCCAACGTCTTCGAGCGGCGGCGGGAAATCGGCACGCTGATGGCCCTGGGCGCCGACTCGTGGCTGGTGCTCCGCATCTTCTTGCTCAAGGCCCTGTTGCTGGGGTTGGTGGGCGGGGTGGGCGGCTACGTGTTGGGCACCGCCTTGGCGATGGTGCTGGGGCCGCAGTTGGCCGGCGTGCCCGTGCTGCCCATGCCCATGCTCGCGTTTTGGGCGGTGTTGATTTCGGTGGGGCTGGCGCTGGCGGCCAGCTATTTTCCCGCCCGACGCGCCGCCCGGCTCGATCCGTGCGCAACCTTCCAAGAAATCTGAACCCTGCAAGGAAACAGGTTGTCGAATTCGGGTGGCACGCCCTGAAAGGGCGTGGTTCGGCCGTCTACCACGCCCTTTCAGGGCGTGCCACCCCGCGTGCGACTTTCCAGGAGATATAACCCATGTTGCGAATGGAAAACGTTACCAAGAGATACCGCCATCGCGGCCAACTCGTGACCGCCTTGGACGGCGCCACGGCCCATGTGGCCGAGGGCGATTTCGTGGCCGTCGTCGGCCCCAGCGGCAGCGGCAAGAGCACCCTGCTGCTGATGTTGGGCGGAATGCTCTCGCCCACCTCCGGCCGCGTGCTGCTCGAAGGACAGTCGATCTACGACCTGAGCACCGACAAGCGGGCCGGGTTGAGGAAACGGAAGGTGGGCTTCGTCTTTCAGACGTTCAACCTGATTTCGTACCTTTCCGCCTTGGAAAACGTGAAGGTCCCCCTGTACCTGGCCGGACTGGACGACCGCACCCAGATCGAACGGGCCACCGGGCTGTTGGAGCGGGTCGGACTGGCCGACCGGCTCCATCACAAACCCTGCGAGTTGAGCGTCGGCCAGCAGCAGCGCGTGGCCCTGGCCCGCATGTTGGCCAACGATCCGGCCGTGGTCCTGGCCGACGAGCCGACCGGGAACCTCGACCCCGAAACCACGCAGCAGGTGATCGAGTTCCTCGAAGAAGTCAACGGCGAGGGCCGGACGATCGTCATGGTGACCCACGACCCCCGCGCGGCCCAACGGGCGAAACGCACCCTGCGGCTCCGGGGCGGCGCGATCCTCTCCGAGCGGCCAGCCGAGGAGGAATTGCATGTCGCGTGAATGCGATGCAGGTCCCGCCTGCCGGGCGGGACCCTGTGCTCCGATTGCGTCCCCGACACCGGAGTCCCACCCGGCAGGCGGGACCTACTTGCCCGAGGGAGCCGCGGCAACGAGTCTTTCGGAGTTCATGGCGGTCACCAAGGCGTTGGCCGACCAGAACCGCGTCCGCTTGTTGCTGGGGCTGCGGGAGCAGGAGTTGTGCCTCTGCCAGCTCGTGGAACTGGTCGGTCTGGCGCCGTCAACGGTGTCGAAGCACATGTCGATCCTGCGGCAGGCGCGGCTGGTGGTGGGGCGCAAGAAGGGCCGCTGGCAGTATTTCCGCCTCCCCCAGGGCGACGTCCCGCCCGCGGTGCGCCAGGCAATCGAGTGGGCCGAGAACTCGCTGGCCGCCGATCCGCAGGTGGTTTTCGACGTTCAGCGCCTGAAGAGAATCCTGACGTTGGACCCGAGCGAGCTTTGTGAGAGTCAATGTGCCCCGCAATGACCGGCCAGTCAACGTCGAAACTGAAGGTGCTCTTTCTCTGCACGGGCAACTCCTGCCGCAGCCAGATGGCGGAGGGCTGGGCGCGGGCCCTCCACGGCGATCGGATCGAGCCCTATTCGGCCGGCATCGAGGCCCGCGGACTGGACCCGGACGCCGTCCGGGTGATGGTGGAGGCGGGCGTGGACATCTCCGGCCAACGGTCGAAAACCACCGCCGAGCTGGGCGGCATTGAGTTCGACTGCGTGGTCACGGTTTGCGATCGGGCCCGCGAGAGTTGTCCGGTGTTCCCCGGCGGGGCGAAGGTGATCCACGTCGGGTTCGACGATCCGCCCCGGCTGGCGGCCGGGGCGGCTACGGAGCAAGAGCGGTTGGCCCCTTACCGCCGGGTGCGGGACGAGATCCGGGCGTTTGCAGAGCGGCTGCCCGAATGTACTCATCACGCTCCGCCTGATGCGGCCCCGTCACGCGGAGCGTGAGGAGTACAATAAATGCCGGCGGCCGGGTTGACAATACTTGGTCATTTGGCTAAAATGACAAATACCATCGACCCCCGTTGGTGCGGCAGTTGTACTGCCGCACCCGCGAAATCGGGGTGGCAGTACAACTGCCACCCCAACCTCGATCCCAACCAACCCCCAGCGGCCAACCCCCAGCGGCCAACCCATGAACGAACACGTCGGCAAGAGACTCTCCTTCCTCGACCGTTTCCTGACGCTGTGGATCTTCCTGGCGATGGCGGTCGGCGTTGGGTTGGGCCACTACATGCCTGGCATCGGATCGTTTATCGACCGCTTCCAAGTGGATACGACCAACATCCCCATTGCCGTCGGCTTGATCCTGATGATGTACCCGCCACTGGCCAAGGTGAAGTACGAGGAACTCCACGATGTGTTCCGCGACTGGAAAGTTCTAGGGCTGTCGCTGGTGCAGAACTGGGTGGTCGGGCCGGTTCTGATGTTCGTGTTGGCCGTCGGGTTCATGGGCTTCCTGTTCCCCGCCTTCCTCCCCGATGATCCCAAGTTCATGCAGTATATGACTGGGCTGATCCTCATCGGACTGGCCCGCTGTATTGCGATGGTCATCGTATGGAACGATCTGGCCAAGGGCGACACGGAGTATGCCGCCGGGCTGGTCGCCTTCAACAGCCTTTTCCAGGTGTTTTTCTACAGCGTCTACGCCTGGGTGTTCATTACCTGGCTGCCGCCGCTGTTGGGCCTGGAGGGCAAGGTCGTCCAGGTCAGCATGGGACAGATTGCCCGGAGCGTGTTCATTTACCTGGGCATTCCCTTCTTGGCGGGCCTGATTACCCGCATCGTGCTGCTGAACCTCAAGGGGCGGACGTGGTACGAAAGATCGTTCATTCCCAAGATCAGTCCCATCACGCTGGTGGCGCTGCTGTTTACGATCTTGGTGATGTTCAGCCTGAAGGGCGATCAGATCGTGCGCATTCCCTTCGACGTGCTGATGATTGCCGTACCGCTCTTGATCTACTTCATCGTCATGTTTCTGGTTAGCTTCTTCATGGGGCGGATGGCCGGGGCGGACTATGCCAAGACGGCCACGCTCTCGTTTACCGCCGCCAGCAACAATTTCGAGTTGGCAATCGCCGTGGCCGTGGCCGTGTTCACCATCCACAGCGGGGTGGCGCTGGCCGCGGTCATCGGTCCCCTGGTCGAGGTGCCGGTGATGATCGGGTTGGTGAACGTGTCGTTGTACTTCCGGCGGCGGTATTTTGGGGAAACTAGGGGACTGGCGTAGCGTTTTTCGCAACATTGCTTGCAGTAGGCGACTCCCGTCGCCGAATTTGCGCGAGTCGCGTATCCCTTTCGGCGACGGGAGTCGCCTCCTACAGGCGTCCTACGGCCGCCAATCGTCGCGCCGCCGTGGGTTGACACCGATTGCATATTTGGCTAAACTAGCAAATGTTTCCGGCCGATGGGGAGGAAGAGGAGACCGATGAACGCCAAAATGCAAGCGAAGTACGAGGCGCGGGCCAACATCCTCAAGGCACTGGCTCACCCCACCCGGTTGTTCCTTGTCGATGAACTGGCCCGCAATGGCGAGCGCCGTGTCTGCGAGTTGACCGCGATGGTGGGCGCTGACATGTCGACCGTCTCACGCCACCTGGCGATGCTCAAAGGCGCCGGAATCATCGACGACGAAAGACGCGGTGCGCAGGTGTATTACCGTTTGCGGGTGACGTGCGTTTTGGATTTCTTCGAGTGCGTGGAGTCGGTGATGGAGTGCAACGCCCGGCAGCAGCGGGCGTGCCTGGCCCGGTAGGATTTGCCATGCCGGAATACCTCGAAACAACGGTCGACAAGTTCGTGTTCCGCGTCGCGGCGGACCGCCTTTACAGTGCGGAGGGCGTTTGGGTGCAGCCCCAAGGGCAGGGCGTGCGGATCGGACTGACCGACTACCTCCAGCAACGCGGCGGCGACGTGGCCTTCGTTCACGTGAAACCCGCGGGGACCGGGCTCCGGGCCGGGGACGAGTTGGCCGAAGTCGAAACGATCAAGATGAACCAGAGCATCTTCGCGCCGCTGGGGGGGACGCTGACCGAAGTGAACGCGGCGCTGGAACCGGCCCCGGAGACGATCAACCAGGACCCCTACGGCGCGGGCTGGCTGGCAGTGATCGAGCCGGCGGACTGGGAGGCGGACCGGGCAAAGCTGCTCGATCCGCCGGCCTACCTGGCGCTGATGCGGTCCCAGGCGCACCAGGAGATCGCCGCATGAGCCGGACGGCAACCTACCAGACCGACGTGCGTTGGACGGGCGAGCATTGGGGCCACCTGGTGCTGGGGAACGGGCCGGAAATGCGGTTTTCGGCCCCGCCCGACGCCCACGGCGCCGTCGGCGTGCTCACCCCCGAGGACGCCTTCGTCGCCGCCGCCAACACCTGCGTGATGCTGATGTTCCTCTGGGCGGCCGAGCGGTTCAAGCTCAAGCTGCTCTCCTACGAGTGCCGCACCGAGGGGACGAAACTGATCGAATTGGACCGGACAGAGATCTTCAGTCGGCTGCACTTCCGCCCGGCCATCCGCGTGGCCGCCGGCGGCGAACCCCCGCCGGTGGTCGAAGCCCGCGTGCGGCGCGCCCTCCAGTCTGCGCAGAAATACAGCCTGGTCGCCAATTCGGTGAAGTCCGAAATCATCGTGGAACCCGAAATCGTCATCGAGGAATAGACATGCTCATTCAAATTCTGGGAACGGGATGCGTCAAGTGCCGGACGCTATTGGAGAACGCCAAGAAAGCGGTCGCGGAAACCGGCGTCGAAGGGCTGGTCGAAAAGGTGGAAGACATCCAGCAGATCATGGCCTTTGAGATTCTTATGACGCCGGGGCTGGTCATCAACGGCGAAGTCAAGGCGGCCGGCCGCGTGCCGAACGTCGAGGAAATCAAGAAGATCCTTCTTGCGGCGAAGGCAGCGTGACGACGATGGACAGCACCGGTCAAACGCAAGAAGTCCTGGTGATCCCTTGCAGCGGGATCGGCAAGGTACACGGGCTGGTGAGCCGCGAGGCCGTCTACCACGTCACCGATGGCCTCCTGCCCGGCAAGGCCGATACGGTGTGTCTGGCCTTGCTGGTGACCGGCGATCCCGAAACGCGGCAAAAAGTCCAACAGACCCCGTGCATCACCTTGGACGGCTGCCCGAAACTCTGCGCTTACAAAAATGTCGGGCTATCGGGCGGGAAGATCGTCCGGGGGATACGGGTCTACGACGCGATGAAACGCCATCGCGGCGCGGACTTCGGCACCCCAACAGAACTGAGCGAAGCGGGATGGGCGGTTGTCGAGGAGTTGGCCGCCGAGGTGGTCGGGACTTGTGGTGCAGGCGTCCCACCTGCTTGTCAGGATGCAGGCGAGACGCCCGTACCACAACCCTATTGAGGAAAGCGTCATGGCGGAGGCAGTCTCCAAGATCGGCATCATCTCCTGTAGCGGAGAGGAAATTCCCGTGGGCACGGTCTCGCGGTTGGCCGCCCGGCGGGTCTTGGAAGCGTTGCGCCCGCAACAGACCGTGACCCTCTGCCTGCCGTTGTTTCTGGCGGGGGAGGCCGGCGAGCGCCGCTTCGCCCGTGAGCATCCCACCATCACCGTCGATGGCTGCCCGAAGCTCTGCGCCAAGCGCGGCACCGAGCAGTACAGCGGCCAAGTGAGCGCCTCGCTCGTGGTGAGCGACATCCTGGGCGACCGGGCAACGGCCTGCCGCCGCTCGGCCCGCGACGCCGGCAAGGCCGACGAGGAAGCCGTCTGGATCGTGGCCGAGCGGATCGCCGCCGAGGTGGACGCCCTGCTGGCTTCGCCTTCCACGGGCGAGCCGGGCGAGGCCCCCGTCGCTTCCGGCGCCTGTTGCGCCTGCGGCGCCCCGTCGGCCGACGGCCTGTTGGAGATCAAGGGAAAGCCGGTCGCCGTGGCCGGTCTGCCGTTGATCTTCCGGCATCTCCAGCAGAAGGGCCTGCGCCCGACGGCGATTGCGGCGACGCGCTGCTGAAGACGGTAAGCATTTATCATTCTATCGACGACCGCGAGCGAACCGACTATCGGGACGCCCTTGTGGCCGCCTACCGCGCGCACTGCGGACCGCGGCCGCCAGCAGAGCCGACGTGAAAGGGACACCGGTATGGGACTGAAGAACGCCCTGGCGGTCTGCTTGATCGCGCTGTGTTCGGCGGCGCTGGTGGTGTTGATCGCCCGCTCGTTGGACTCCCAGGCCGCCTCGCAGCTCGAGCCGCAGTTGACGGAGATCGCCGAGCAGTTGCGGGCGATCCGAAAGGAGGGCGGGCTGGCCCCAGCCGGCGCGCACCCGCGCGAACAGCAAACCGACGACGGACTGGTGGTCTACTACTTCCACAGCAACATGCGCTGCGCCAACTGCCGCGCGGTCGAGTCGCAGGCGCAGGAAACCCTCGAAGCCGGCTTCTCGCCACAACTGGACCGCGGCGAGATCGTCTGGAAGGTGCTGAACTACGAGAAGCCCGCCGGCGCGGAACTGGCCCGGCGGTTCGAGGTCACTGACCCCGTTGTCGTTCTGGTACGGATGAAGGACAATCGGGTGCAGACGTGGCGGCGCCTCGACAAGGTATTGGGGTTGGCGGGCGACAAGGCCGCCCTTGCCGGCTACCTGCGGGGCGAAATCGAGCAAATGCTCGCACCGGCCGGGCAGCCGCCAGCATCGCCGCCGCACGCGGAGGCGCCGAAGATTCCAATCCCCGCCGCCCCGGCCACGCCCTCGAAGGAACCTCCGCCGATCCCCGTTCCCGAGCACAAAGTGTCGTGAAGAAACCTGAAACCGAGTTCATTCGCTATCGCAGAAGGAGACCCGAGTGATGAAACGATTTGCCATCGCCGTTGTGACCTGTGCCGCCGCGGCCTTCCTGGTTGTCTCGTTTGCCGCGGCCGTGCGGGCGGCCGACACGCCCGCCGACCGCGTCGTGGTGATGTATTTCCACCGCACGCACCGCTGCCCAACCTGCCTCAAGATGGGCGGCTACTCGGAAGAAGCCGTCAAGAGCGCGTTCGCCGACCAGATCAAGAAGGGCAAAGTCGAGTTTCACTACATTGACTTTCAGGACGAGAAGAACGAGACCCTCACCAAGGGCTACAGCATTACCGGTCCCACGCTGCTGGTGGCTCGGGTGGCCGGAAACAAGGTCGCCGAGTACAAGAACCTGACGGAAATCTGGAGCAAAGTCCACGACAAGGCGGCGTTCCTCGAGTACGTGCAGAGCAACGTGCGAGAATACTCGGAGGCGAAGTGATGGAGTTTCTCTCGGCGGTTTTCCTGGCGATGGGGCTGGGCATTTGGACCGCCGCCCAGCCCTGCCCGATGGCCACCAACGTGGCGGCCATTTCCTATCTGGGCCGCCGCGTGGACCGCCCGCGGCTGGTCTTTTTGGCCGGATTGCTCTATGCCTTGGGCCGGACGCTCGTGTACGTCGCCTTGGCAATCTTGCTCATCGAAGGCGTTCAGGCCAGCCGCCTCTCGATGTTCCTTCAGACCCGCGTACACCAGCTCGTCGGCCCCGTGTTGATCCTGCTGGGGATGTGCTTCCTGGAGATGATCGTGCTCAGTTGGCCGGGCGGCGGAATCAGCGCAGAGGTGCAGCGCCGCGTGGATGCCCTGGGCGTGTGGGGCGCGCTGCCGCTGGGCGTCTTGTTCGCGCTGGCGTTCTGTCCCATCTCGGCGGCCTGTTTCTTCGTCAGCCTGCTGGCGCTGGCCTCCAGTCACGATTCGCGCATCGTGCTGCCGTCGGTCTACGGCCTGGGTACGGCCCTGCCGGTGGTGGCCTTCGCGGCATTGATTGCGATTAGCGCCCGGGCGGTCGGCCGGACGTTCAACCTCATGACGCAGATTGCCTGGTGGGTACAACGGGCTACCGGGCTGATCTGTCTGGCCATCGGCATCCATCTTTCGCTGAAGTACGTCTTCGAACTGCCGCTGTTCTATGACCCGTGGCTGGACCGGCTCTTCGCCCTCATCTGGCGGAAATCGTAGCCCATCGTAGAAGCGGCATCCTGCCGCTTCCCGGCGGAATTCGGGGGCGCCCGCTCCGCTGCCGCAACGCGGCAAGATGCCGCGTCTACAATCACAACGGCCTTGCCGAACCATTGACGAACCGCCCTCCGGGCACTATTCTCAAGCGTTTCCAACGCACGTCTTGGGAAGGTGGCATGGCTGATCCGTCCGGCTCCCCCGATCCCGCTCCGGGGCTTGGTGACCGTCTGCGGCGGCCGATCCAGGTGATCGTCGTCAGCAGCGTGATGTTCACCTTCATCTCCTACTGGCGCACGGCCGCCGTGGTGCTGGGCGACCTGGCCAGCACGGCCTACTACATCGGCGGGATCGTCGAAAACTCGATCGGACCGGCCGCCCCGTGGTTCATCCTGGCCGTCATGCTCTTCAGCTACGCCGTCCGCTCGGTCTACATCGAGAGCTGTTCGCTCTTCGTCCGCGGCGGCGTCTACCGGGTGGTGAAGGAAGCGATGGGCGGCTTCCTGGCCAAGCTCTCGGTCTCCGCGTTGATGTTCGACTACATGTTGACGGGCCCCACCAGCGCCGTCTCGGCCGGCCAGTACATCATGGGCTTGGTGCTGGAGTCCCTGGCCCTGTTGAATCCCGCCCTGCGGGTCGATCCCGGCACGGCCGATTACATCCGCCGCTGGGGAGCGGTGGTGATCGCCTCCGCCATCACTCTCTATTTCTTCCGCGAGAACTTGCTGGGCATCCGCGAGTCGAGCGACAAGGCGCTGAAGATCATGATCGTCACCACCGTGGTCGCGGTGGTGCTGTTGGGATGGTGTTTCATCACCCTGGCGGTTCAAGGCCCGGCCAACCGCGTGCCGCTCAAGCCGGACCTCGCACCCAAGGTGCAGTATGAGACGGTTACGGTCAAAGACCCCGCCACGGGCATGGATAAGGAGGTTTGGAAGCGTGGTCCCGGCGGCGATCTTGTAAAGAAGATGGAGCCCGACGCGGAGGGCCATCCCCGGGAAGTGCCGCGGATCAACGAGGCGACCGGGCGTCAGGAAGATCCGTTGGGCTTCATCGGCCATCTCTGGCCCAGACTGGCCGAGCGGCTCCGCCAGCCCGGCAACTGGCTGAGCCTGGTCGGCCTGATCGGCGTGCTGTTGGCGTTCGCCCATTCGATCCTGGCCATGAGCGGCGAGGAAACGCTGGCCCAGGTCTACCGCGAGGTCGAATCGCCCAAGCTGCCGAACTTCAAGAAGGCCGCGTTCATCGTCTTCGTCTATAGCCTGGGGCTGACGGCCACCGTGTCGTTTCTGGCGGTGTTGTTGATTCCCAACGAAGTCCGCATGAAGTTCTATTCGGACAACCTGATCGGCGGCCTGGCGATGAGCGTCATCGGGCCGCCGGCGGCGCGGCTGGTCTTGAACGCGGCGGTGGTGATCGTGGGCTTCCTGATCCTCTCGGGCGCCGTGAACACGGCGTTCATCGGCTCCAACGGCGTGCTGAACCGGGTGGCCGAAGACGGCGTCATGCCCGACTGGTTCCTCAAGCCCCACCGCCGCTACGGCACCACCCACCGCGTGCTCTACCTGATCGCCGGTATGCAACTCGCCGTGATCCTGCTGAGCCGCGGCAACATGTACGTGCTGGGCGAGGCCTACGCCTTCGGCATCGTGTGGAGTTTCTGCTTCAAGGCGATGGCCATGGTCGTGCTCCGCTTCAAGGACCGCAGCCCGCGGGAGTTCAAGGTGCCGCTGAATATCCGCATCCGCGGCGTCGAGGTGCCCATCGGCCTGACGCTCATCTTTCTGATCCTGCTCAGTTCGGCCGTTCTGAACACGTTGACCAAGGAGGTGGCCACCATCGGCGGCTCGATCTTCACCGCCGTGTTCCTGGTCACTTTCATCGCCTCGGAGCAATACCACGAGCGGCGGCGCGGCCGGGGGCGCATCAAGCACATCGAGCAGTTCAATCAGCGGACAATCGGCCAGATTGGCCCGGAACTGCTCAGCCTCACCAAGCCCTACCGCAAGCTGGTCGCCATCCGCTCCACGCAGAACTTGTTCATGCTCGAAAAGGCCCTGGCCGAAACCGACCCGGAGACCACCGACGTGGCCGTGATGACGGCGAAGGTGGCCGGCCGGGGCGACACCTCCCAGAGCGGCCCCGACATGGACGACTACAACCGCCGGCTGATGACCGCCGTAGTGGAGCGGGCGGAAAAGGCCGGCAAGCACGTCCAGCCCTTGATCCTGCGGACCAACAGCCCCTTGTTCGCCGTCGTCCAGACTGCCAAGGAACTTCAGGTCCAGGAACTTGTCCTCGGTGCCTCCAATATCCACACGGCCGACGCCCAGATGGAGCAGATCGCCTTCTACTGGATCAACATCCACGGCGGGGAACCCAAGCCGCTGACCGTCCGCATCCTCAGCCGCAGCCGCAACCTCTACTTCGACATCGCCGGCGGCAACCGCATCCCGAAAATCGGCGAACGCCAGGCCCGCTCCGTCGCCGAACTCCGCTCGGCCGGGGTGGGCGTCAGCCACGTGCTGCTGGTCCACGATGACACCGTGGCCAGCAGCGATCTGTTTGCCCTGGCGCTGACCACCATCGACCCGGACGTGGCGCTGACGGTGGTGCATATTCCGGGCGGCGCAGGCTGAGCCGCCCGACGCGAACCGGTTGCAGCAGGACTTGCAGCGGGCCGAACAGTTGCGGCGGGAAGTCGAGGTCTGCCAACTCCCCGCGGGCGACCCGACCGACCAACTCGCCGGCCTGGCCCGTCAACTCGGCTGCGGCCTGCTGATCCTCCGCCGCAGCAACGGCGCTGCCGAGGGCGCGCCGTCGGCCATCGACTTCCAGGCCCTCGCCAAAAAGTGCCCTTGCCCCGTCTGTTTCGTCGAGGCCCCGAGTATCCCCGACGAGGTGGACCGCTGAATCGCCGCCCGTGGCGCGCAGCTTGCATCGCCGCGGAGTGAAAGTCAACCATGAAAGATGACGACGACAATGTGAATGATGTGAAGCATGGGACGTATACTTCCCATCAGTCCCATTCTTCCCATGATTCGGGCCGCCTGCTGCCCCCTCGCGGCGATTACCGGACGCTGTTGTCGTTTCAGAAAGCCGAGATCGTCTACGACATCACCTTCCGCTTCGCCCACAAGTTTCTTTCCAAGGGGGACCGCACGATTGACCAGATGATCCAGTCGGCGCGGTCGGGGAAGAAGAACATCTTGGAGGGGAGCAAGGCGGGGCTGACCTCCAAGGAAACGGAGATCAAGCTCACGAACGTCGCGCGGGCCAGCCTGGAGGAGTTGCTGGACGACTACCGGGACTTCCTCCGCGCCCGCGACCTGCGGACATGGGACAAGGACTCGAAGGAATCGCGATACGCGCGGCGGCTGGGGCGGAAGACACCGCAGAACTACGAGGACTACCGCGAGTTTGTCGAGACCCGCCCGGCCGAAGTCGTCGCGAACATCGCCCTCTGCCTCATCCACCAGACCAACTACCTGATCGACCAGCAACTCCGCCGCATGGAACAGGACTTTGTCAAAGAAGGCGGCCTCCGGGAGCGGATGAGCCGCGTCCGCCGCGCCTATCGGGATGGGAATTGTGGGACAAATGGAACCGATGCGCCGCCGGGACGTCCCCGAGACGGCAGAGGCCCCGACGCGCCGTAGCGAGAGCCGGAATGACGTCGCCCTGGGAAGAACGCGACGACCGGGAGCTATTCCTCCCGTTCTTCCCATCCTTCACATCGCTCCCATCGTTTCCCACGGCTGACCGTCATCCCCCGTCCGCCATCCCCCGTCGCCGGCCGCGCCGGATTGGGATATTCCGGGCAGCCCCCGCCCGCCCCGCCGCCCCTCCTCTTCCCGCCCCGCCCTCCGTCCGCCCGGCACAGAGCAAGAACGCTCATCGCCGCTAAGCGTCGCTGATCCCGCGAAAGGACGGCTCCCGAGCCCGTAAGACGTCTGAACTGACGTTGCGCACCTGCTCACCAGTTCAGCCACAGCGTTTCCCTTTTCCTTGACTTCGATCGACCTCCCGCAGCGTGGTTGGCGATGTCGAATTCTAGCGTTCGCCACTCTCCATACAACTCGGTGTATAGGCTCGATGGGTAGCCGCTAAGTGCAACTCGACTCCTACACTCCTTTAGAGCTTCGGCCAGTCGCCTATGGTCGGTATCCGTCATTTCGAACTCGTATACGTCGCGGCTGCCCTGATGTCTCGTAGTGGGGAGATACGGAGGATCGCAGTAGATGAGAGTTTCGCGGCTGTCCCAGGTGCGAATCACGTCAATCGCGGGCCGCCGTACGATCTGAACACTACGTAATCGATCAATGATCAGCGGCAACTGTTCGTCGATCATGGAAAGGTAGCCGGACACAACGTCGGCCATTCGCCTCCGAACCCGATGCAAGGTGAAGCTGAATGAGTCGCCTCGTCCACCCAGGGACAGCCGCCACTTGACGAAATCACGTCGGGCTTCCTCCACCTCGTCATCGCACGTCCCAACGGAGTCGTGAAACTCGATCTCGCTGTACGGCGTCAGGACCAACCTACGTCGGAGTTCGTCGCCATGATCCCGAAGCACGCGGAAGAGCCGGGTGATTCTCGTATCGAGGTCATTGTAGACCTCGACCTCCGACGGCGGCTTGTTAAGGAGAACAGAAGCGCCACCGCCAAACGGCTCCAGGTACGTGTGATGAGGTGGAAACTGCTCTATGATCCAGTGACAGAGGTAATGCTTGCCACCGTGCCATTTTACCGGCGGCCTCAACGCTCCCTTTCGAGATCGCTGGTGGCTACTCCCTGCCATCCAGAGCCACTCCTTCCCTGCCATCAGGCCGCGTGCGAAGGCCCGTAAAGGTAGTTGAACAGCGGATGCAACTCCCTCACGCCCTTTAGTTCCATTGCCTTACGTGTTGTGGCTCGTACGCCGGGGAGATTGGCTATCTCCAGCCGGACAGCTTTTCGACCGGGATCGTAGAGCCAATCCGGCAGTCCCTTGTCGCCACCAGCCTCAAAATGCCTCTCGATGCGGTGCCGCAAGTTATCTGTCTCGCCAAGAAAGATTGCGTCATCTTCGCACCGGAATAAGTACAATCCTTGTTCCGTTGGCAACCGACTTGCGCGAACCGATTTTGTGGTGCCAAGTGACTCAAGGTTCGGCAGCTTAACAGTCTCGGCATTTGGTGTCAGGCGACGAGCCTTACGAAGCCCAAGTGCCAACCATCGGTACTCAAGAGGGGTGAACCCGAGTGCTAGTTTGCTGGCAATCTCGTCAAACCTTGCTGCAAGGTTGGGATCGCAAATGATTTTGTCGAGCGATACCTCGCGTCCTTTCTGGTCTTTCACTTGACGTTGGATCACCCGAACGGCCATCTCGCTTGCGTACTCGAATTCGTCTCCCCGCGAGACAGAGAATCTCTTTGTCTTAGGGATGTCCGTCAGATGACGATTCTTCCGCGCGGTAAACAGTGCCCAATTCAGGTCAAAATCGGTTCCTGTGGCCCCCAATTCGCGGCAACGATGGAGAAACCGACGGTTCAGGGCTGGATCAGCTACCACGCGATCAGTCGAGAAGCCCTCTCGAACCTCTAGGAACGCTTGAATGATTGCCCCCATATGACCGTTTGGCCCAGAAGCCAAGTTAGACAACTGAACTGCCAGCTTGACGACGACAAGTTGGTTCAGGCTTACGCCCTCTTGATCCGCCTCATGCTCAAGCGCAGCATGAAGCGACTGTGGAAGTCTCACGATGAAACGACCGCTCTTCTTTGGCGTACCACCGGCGACCATACCAGTTCGGGTGGTCGCATCCTCGACCAACCTGCGGATTTGCTGGTACTGGTTTGACTGAACGAAAGCAGCGCGTTCCTCTCGACCTGGAAGCGCCTTAGCAAGCAGCCCGTCAATCGGGTCAAATAGCGCATTCGACAGGTCAGCCCAACTCTTGGCGTTTCCCGAGAGATTCTTGGCTGATTGCAGTAGGTTTGTTCTGTTCATGGGTTCCCTCCGTTACTGAAGAGGAGGTATGAAGTCGATGGTCCCACCAGTCCGTTCCAAGTACATCCTTTCCTGGCCCAGCGTCTTACCAAACTTAGCCACCATTTCTTTCAACTCTGGAACCTCGTGTTCCCAAACCCCAATCCAGATTTGCAGCGAATCGTCCTCCTGTCTTGTCCCATCCTTCATCCGGTAGGCGCCCTTAACGGTGCCCGCGATGGCGTGGCCGCCAGCAAGCACGAAGATCTCGTCCAGCATTCCGCTTAGGACTTCCTGGGGAACTACTCTTCCATCGTTGTAGTTTAACGGGAGGAGCAGGACATACTTAGTCTTCGGCTCTTCCATAGGATAATGATACCATATTTAGTATCAAAGTCAATGCCAACGGACGACAGAGACAACCGGCAGCCGTGCCCTTCAATCAGTTGGCGGTTTTTGCCGTTATTCCCTCGTGTGTGGGGCGACGTATATGCTCTGGTTAGGGGGCACGGTTATTGACACGGCGGGCACCGGGCTGGAAAATGGGACGATTCCAGCTACTGAAGCTCGCCATCGCAAAGGCTGGACCGCCCCCCGTTCTTTCTGAACGAAAACGGGCTGTAGCTTTCTTGACCGCCAGTAGCCACGCCAGCCATCCTATTCCCTCCCCGCTCGGGGCGTCAAGCGGCCCAGGCCATCGCGGGGTGGCCCAATTCTTGATCTTGAAAACCCCCCGGTCGAAAGCGCATGATGGCGGGGTGAGCGTGTCGAGAGTTGAGCGTTGAGAGTCGAAAGTCGAAAGCAGCCCCCTCACTTGGAGCCCGAAATTGGCCAAACGACGAGTTGTTGACCAACTCGGAAAGTCGAGAGTGGAGGGTCGAGAGTTGAGTGTGTCCGATGGCCACGGTACGACAAGTCGGAACCGCCAACAGAGGGAGTTTCGCAAAAACCACCCCAATGGGTCGTGCGACCCCTGGAAAAAGCCGTCGTCGCAAGGCTATGCCGTCAAAGCTGTTCGGATCGCGTCAACCCACCCCCCGGTGGTCGGTGTATGAAAGAGGCGGTGCGAAACCTGGGTGAAAGTTGAGGGTCGAGTGTTGAGAGTCGAAAGCTGGCCTTTAGCCTTCGCACTTCCGCAGGTATTCGATGCTTTCCCGCGCCAGCCGCTCCGGGCCGGGGGCAAAGTCGAAGACCTCGACGGAGACCCAGCCGCGATAGTTGATTTCCCGCAACGCCTTGAGGATCGGCACGAAATCGAGCTTGCCGAAGCCCGGCCCGCGGCCGTTCGGATCGTTGGCGTGAAAGTGGATGAACCATTGGCGGTACTTGCGGATCAGCCCGGGAATGGTGGCGGAAATGGGGACAGGCACCGCGGAGGGCGTTCGATTTCCACGCGGCGCGGGTTGCCCCGCGGAGCCAGTCCCCGTTTCCGCCGGCTCGGCCGACATCGCCTTGCAATCGAGGTGCAGCCGAAAGCGGGGCGAATCCACGAGCTTCACCAGTTCCACGCCCTCGGCGGCCGTGTTGATGAAGTTCGTTTCGGCGGGTGCCAGCGGCTCGATGGCGACCGTCACGCCGGTTTTCTCCAGCGCCGGCACGGCCGCGCGGAGGACCTCGGCGGCAAGGTTCATGCCGACTCGCCGCACGGCGGCGGAAACGGGGACTGGCTCCGCGGCCCTACCCGCAGCGAAAGGAAGGGCGCCGCTCTCCGCGGTGCCTGTCCCCGTTTCCGCGGGGGCGAGGTTCCGCTGTTGCGGCGAGCCGAGGACCATGATCTTGCCCCCCAGGTCGGCGCAAAACCGGGCCAGTTCGCCCAGGTAGCCGGCCGTTCGGCGGCGGACTTCGGCCTCCAGGCTGGTCAGATGGAGGCCCTGGGTCTTGGCCAGCAGCCAGTGCAGCCCGACCACTTCCAAGCCGGTCTTTTCCGCCAGCCGGCGCACCTCGGTTCGGCGCTTGGCGGGAATATCGGTGACCAGGTTGGCGATTGTGAACGGCGCGATCTCGATCCCCCGATAGCCACATGCGGCGGCGAAGCGGAACGCCTTCTCCAGCGGCCAGCCGACGAAGGTCTCGTTGCAGATGGCATACTTCAATGGCGAGGACGCTACGACGCCCTCACCCTGCCCCTCTCGCAATGGGAGAAGCGTGGTTGCAGCCAGTCCCGTCGCCTTGGCGGCACAACTGAGAACGTGGCGGCGGCTGAATCGGGCAGGAATAGCGATGGGCATTGGCAGGCGAGACCTGATTCAAGTGAAACGTTTTTGGACAAAACGGCGGATCGTCTGGGCTGCCTCCAGCGCCTCTTGGACCTCCTCGGATTCCGGCCAGAAGGCGTCGTCGTAGCGCGTTGCCACGGCAAACGGAGTAAGCCGCAGTGCCGCCGCCGTCAGCGTGTCAAACTTGGAATCAATGCGGGAGCAGTAGCCCAAAAGCCGTTTCAGGTCGTGAACGAATGGGAACTCCACTTTCATCGCAATCAGGTAGGCTTTGAGTGCTTTTTCTGCTGCTTGCTGGCAGTGAAAGCAGGCCGTGTCGAGGGCCTTTCCCGCCGCCAGACACAACTCGGCATTGGCCAAGTCACTGTCCGCCTTGAGCAACCAGCCGCGGGCGACGTCCCGATCACCCTTCATAGAGCACCCTCCCTTCCCGCAAGGCGGTGGTTACGAACGCCGCACTTGCGCCACGCCACTCTTCCACCTCGGCGGGCGTATAGACCACGACTTCCGTATCCACGTCGATGGGGAGGTCCGCCAGCGCGGCGTAGAGAGGGATCGGACGCCGATGACGCGGCAACAGAGAATCTTCGATGACCAGCAGGTCGATGTCGCTCTGCGGGCGGTGCTCGCCCCGCGCCCGGCTGCCGAAAAGCACGATTTTCCGCGGGTTGGCAACCGCGCGGATCCGCCGCACAATCTCGGCAAACACGTCGGAAGCGACTTGGCTTACCATCGGCGAGTCTCCAACCCCTCCTATTGTAGCACAGCTGCCCTCGGCGTCCAACGCGTAAGGTGGCACGTCCTGAGCGGAGCGAAGGGTGTGGTTCGGCCCTCCACCACGCCCTTCGCTCCACTCAGGGCGTGCGACCCAACGTCGATGGCTGTACCAAATCAAAATCCCTTCGCCGCCAGCCAGCGCTCGGCGTCCAGGGCGGCCATGCAGCCGCTGCCGGCGGCGGTGACGGCCTGACGGTAATAGTCGTCGGCCACGTCGCCGGCGGCAAACACGCCCTCGACACTGGTATAGGTCCGGGCGGGCGTCGTCCAGCGGATGTATTTCTTCTCCGTGAGCGCCAGCTTGCCCTTCAGGAACGCCGTGTTCGGCGTGTGGCCGATGGCCAGGAAGACGCCGGTGACGTCTTTGCTGAGCTCCGGCCCGCCGGCCGTGCTTTGCAGGCGGACGCCGGTCACACCCTCCTTGTCAGTGCCCAGGACTTCGGCCAGCGCGCGGTTCCAGAGGATTTCGATCTTCGGATTGCCGGCGGCCCGCTGTGCCATGATCTTCGACGCCCGCAACTCATCTCGGCGATGGACCATGGAGACGGTGCTGCCGAACTTGCTCAGGTAGTCGGCCTCTTCGACGGCCGAGTCGCCCCCGCCGATCACCGCCAGCGGCTTGTTGCGGAACCGCGGCAAGGCACCGTCGCAGACCGCACAGGCGCTGACGCCGCGGTTCTTATACTTCTCCTCGGAAGGCAGTCCGAGATAATTCGCCCGTGCCCCGGTGGCCACAATCACGGCCTGCGACTCGTAGGTCTGGCCGTCGGAGGCGGAAAGGCGGAAAGGGTGGACGGCGAAATCTACGTCGACGATGTCCTCGGTGACGATGCGGGTGTCGAAATTGGCGGCCTGCTGGCGCATCAGGTCCATCAGTTCCGGGCCACTGGCGCCTTCGCGGTTGTGGGGGGCCATCAGCCGCCGCCGCTCCGGGGCGATGGCGCTGTCGAGGTATGCCCCGAGGTCGCCGGCGGGAAAGCCGGGGTAGTTCTCCACCTCGGTGGTCAAGGCCAACTGACCCAACGGGAGCGTGCCGGCCAGGCGGTTTTCCTCGGTGATTGCCCCCTCGCAGACGAGCGGCTTGAGTGCCGCCCTGGCGGCATAGATAGCGGCCGCCCAGGCGGCGGGTCCGCTGCCAACAATAATGACTTTTTCGGGCATGTGACGGTCCTTCACGGTGCGATCTTGAACCCCTCGTTCCCACGCTTTGCGTGGGAACGAGATGTAACAGCCGCCCGCCATTATAAGATGTTTGGTCCTCCAGTCCACCGGCCGGCGTGGTTGCTGAATTGGCGAACAGGTAATATGATGGGGAGAGCTTCGTAGGGATCACTCGATGGACTCGATCAACTCGCTCTGGCTGGTGATCACGGCGCTGGCGGCATTTCTGGTCGCTTACCGGTTCTACGGGGCGTTTCTGGCGGCGAAGGTGGCCGTGTTGAACGACCAGCGGGTCACGCCCGCCCACCGGCTCCGCGACGACGTGGACTACCAGCCGACGCGGCGGTTGGTGCTGTTCGGGGCGCATTTTGCGGCTATCGCGGGCTCGGGGCCTTTGGTAGGGCCGGTGCTGGCTTCCCAGTTCGGCTATTTCCCCGGCTTCTGTTGGATCGTGATCGGCTCGTGTTTGGCCGGGGGAG
The DNA here is from genome assembly GCA_963754135.1 of uncultured Planctomycetaceae bacterium. Lineage (GTDB taxonomy): Bacteria > Planctomycetota > Planctomycetia > Pirellulales > Thermoguttaceae > JAJFUI01. The sequence goes on along the minus strand of CAVWEY010000003.1, from coordinate 2,196,910 downwards.
TTCACGACTTCGTGGTGCTCCTGGCCTCGGTGCGGCACGACGGCAAATCGCTGCCCGGCATCGCCCGCGACTTGCTCGGTCCGGTGGTGGGAATCGCCACCACGGTGGCAACTTTGTTCATCATCATCGCCACCTTGGCGGCCACGGGAAAAGTTGTGGTCAACGCCCTGGGGGAGAGCGTCTGGGGCACGGTAGCCATCGCGGCTACGATCCCGGCTGCGCTGGTGACCGGTTTCTGGATGTACAAGCTCCGTCCGGGACGGGTCGGCGAGGCCTCGTTGGTCGGCATGGCGATGGTTGTGGCGGGCGTGATTTTCGGCCAGTGGTTCGACAACTCCGCCTATCGCGGCTGGATGCTGTTTTCTCACGGCCAACTGTCGCTGATCCTGTCGGTTTATGCGGCGGTGGTGTCGATTCTGCCCGTGTGGGTGCTGCTCTGTCCGCGGGGCTATCTCAGCTCCTACATGAAAGTGGGGGTAATCGCGCTGCTGGGCGTGGGCATTATGGTCGCCCAGCCGACGCTGAAAATGCCGGCGACGACGCCTTTCATCCACGGCGACGGACCGATTCCGGGCACGGTCTGGCCCTTTGTGTGCATCGTAATCGCCTGCGGAGCCCTGTCGGGTTTTCACGCCCTGATCTCTTCCGGCACCACGCCCAGGATGATTAACAAGGAGTCGGACATCCGTTCGGTCGGCTACGGGGCGATGCTGCTGGAAGGCTTTGTTTCGCTGACCGCCCTGATCGCCGCCTGCGCCCTGGAGCCGGGCGACTATTTCCAGATCAACGTCAAACCGCGGCAGTATGCCGAGATTGTAGAGCGGGCGCAGACGGACTACCACTGGGACTTGCGCCCCGCGAGTTCGACCGCTTGAAGGAAATGGCCGGCATGAAAGAGAGTCTTTCGGGACGGGCGGGCGGCGCCGTCACGTTGGCCATCGGCATGGCCAAGATCTTCTCCGACATGCCGGCCGCCGGCGGCGGCGCCGGCAAGCCCCACACTCCGCCAAAATACCTCATGACGATCACGGCCTACCTGTATCACTTCGTCATCATGTTCGAGGCGCTGTTCATCCTCACGCTCTTGGAGACGGGCACGCGCGTGGCCAGATTTATCCTCCAGGACACGCTGCTTTGGTTTAGCCCGCAACCCCGCCGCAGCCATGAGGTGTCTTGGACCCTCAACGTGACCGCCAGCGTCGTCGTCTGCGGACTTTGGGGATATCTGCTGTACAACTTCGAGATCGAACCGTTGTGGCTGATGAACGGAATCGGCAACCAATTGCTGGCGGTGATCGGCTTGGCGCTGGGAACCACCTATCTGTTGCAGCGCGCACCGAAGCGGGTGTATGCGCTGTGCACCGGCATACCATTCGTCGTGGTGGGCATTACCGTGTTCACGGCGGGCGTCGAGAGCGTCAATTTGTGGTGGCTGCGGCAAGCACTGCCCACGGTTTCGGCCGACGAACGGTTCACCTGCCGCTTGATGTCTGTACTGGTGTCGTTTATGATCGCGTTGGGCGGACTGATCCTGATCGAGACGGGGCGGCGGTGGTACTTGCTCTTGGCGCACGGAGCCGCCGCGGACCGAGGCACAACCGGCGGCAGAGGAGTCGGCTTGAGGCACGCCCCGGAACGGCGACGGCTACTGCGGAGATGGCATCGTATGAGTTGGAAGCACGTCTTCGCCCGAAAAAACTTCGAGATGCTGCTGGCCAAGATGGCCGGCGAGCACCGCTTGCGCCGCATCCTGGGGCCGGTGTCGCTCACGTCGCTGGGCGTGGGCTGCATCATCGGGGCGGGCATCTTCGTGCTGACCGGCGTGGCGGCGGCCGACTACGGCGGGCCGGCCATCATCCTCTCCTTTGCCGTCGCCGCCGTGGGCTGCGCCTGGCCGCCCTGTGCTACGCCGAGTTCGCCGCCATGGCCCCCGTGGCCGGCAGCGTCTACGCCTACGCCTACACCACGCTGGGCGAGATCTTCGCCTGGATCATCGGCTGGGACCTGATCCTGGAATACTCGATGGGCACGGCCGCCGTCGCCTCGTCTTGGTCCAGCTATCTGAACGAGCTGATCGTCTCGATCGGCAAGTTGTTCACCAAGGAACCCTGGGAAATCCCCAAGCGGCTGCTTTACGACCCTTTTTCACACGTGGAAGGGCTTGCCGGTTCCGCTTGGTGCAATCTCCCTTCCATCCTGATCATGATCCTGGTGACGATCATCCTCGTCCGCGGAATCCGCGAGAGCGCCCGGACCAATGCTACGCTCGTCCTCATCAAGGTCACCGTGGTGCTGTTTGTGATCGCGGTCGGCATCGGCTACATCAATCAGGGGAACTGGACGGGCATCCCCGTCGAACAGCGGGTCCTGCCGCAGGAGCGGATCGCAGTGGATCTGGTGAAGAAGGAACTCGCCAAGCGGGACGGCGGCGATCCGCCGGCCAAACGGGTCGAGGCCTTGGCCGGTGACCTGACCACCCGCTGCCGGCTGGAATGGCTCCACAACGAACTGGGGCGATTGGAGGTCGCCGGCCGGCTTTCGCCAGAGGAAGGCAGCCGCCGGCGGGCCGCCGCCAAGCAGCAGATTCACACCGCCCCGCTGAACGCGCCAGAGGACCTTGAAATCGTCGAAAAGCTGTTGCCGAAGGTCCGCGAAGAAGGTGTCGCCAAAGAGTTGGACAATTGGGGGTTGCTGGGTTGGATGGGGCTGAACCGCTGGCTCCAGCCCATCGACGACGCCACGCGGTCGCCCTTTATGCCCTACGGCCTGTCGGGGATTATGCTCGGGGCGTCGATCGTGTTCTTCGCCTACATCGGGTTCGATTCGATCTCGACCCACGCGGAAGAGGCCCGGCGGCCACAGCGCGACGTCCCCATCGGCATCATCACCTCGCTGGTGCTATGCACGATTCTCTACATGGCCGTGGCGGCGGTGATAACGGGCATGGTGCCGTATCCGAAAATAGATGTGCATGCGCCCATCGCGGTGGCGTTTGGCCAGCGGGCGGAAGAAACAGGCAGCCCCGTGCTGCGGGGCGCCACGGTGCTGATCTCGGCTGGCGGGTTGGCGGGCATGACGAGCGTCTTGCTGGTGTTGTTCTTGAGCCAGGCGAGGGTCTTCATGGCCATGGCCCGCGACGGCCTGCTCCCCGGCATCTTCGGTGAAATCCACCCCCGCTTCCGCACGCCGCACGTGGCCACGATGGCCACCGGCGGGGTGATTTGCCTGGTGGCCGCCCTGACGCCCATCCAGGAAATTGCCAAGATGGTCAACATCGGCACGCTCTTGGCCTTCGTGATGGTCTGTGCGGCGGTGATGATCCTGCGGGTGCAGCGTCCCAACGCCACCCGGCCGTTCCGCTGCCCGGCGTTGTGGGTTGTCGGCCCGCTGGGCATATTCGTCAACGTGGTGCTGATGCTCTTCCTGCCGCCGATCACTTGGCTTCGGCTGGGAGTCTGGCTGGTGGTGGGCCTGGTGATCTACTTCCTTTACAGCCGCCGGCACAGCCACTTGGCTAGGCACCTGCTGCACGAGATTCAAGAGCCGCGCGACGAAAGCCTGGACGCGGTGTGAAGGCGATGATCTTCCCGCCGGCGGCAATCAGATGCTCAGCGATTCGAGCTTGGGATAGTCGGCTGGCGTGACTACCTCCAGCAGCTTGAATCCGAGTTGGAAGAAGCCGCCGCCGATGGGGCTGAGGTGCCGCGCTTTGGCCCGCAGGAAGGTCATCTCCCCCTCGAAGCGGAAGCCCAGCAGGACTTCGTCCAGTCCGCTGGGCCGCGCGAGCACGACCGCCACGCCGGTGCTCGAGAACTCCTTGGTCACGGCCGTAAACGCCCGGCGGACCTGGACTTGCCCGCCGTCCAGGGGCGCCACCATCACCGCGACCACCACGGTGACCCGGCTGTCCATGCGGGGGCCCTCCGTCAGGGCCTTCAGCCCTGGGCAGTGGTTGTTAACCAACTTGAGCACGAAGCTCTTGACCCCGGAGTCTCGATTCTTGGTGAACAACGGCATGGAAACGGTCCTTGTTGCGCATTGATGGGGCATCACCGCCGCTTGCGGCTTTGCAGCGGCACAACCGCGGCACCATTCAACTATAGCCTGCCGATTGGGGGGGAGAATGAGGAAGAAACACGATTTCTGGCCGGCCCCGTTGACGCCGTGGCTCTCATGGTATAATTTCCCCAATCGACCACCCCCACTAGGGGCAAATTGTTCTCGGAAACCAGCACCTCGTGTCACATCTCCATGACGTCGCGCGAACTGGTCGTCAAGACCCTCAACCACGAACCCGTTCCCCGCGTCCCCCGGGACCTCTGGATACCCTCCGGTGAGGACTATTTGCAGGCGGAGGAACTGGCCGAGATCAACGTCCGCTATCCCAGTGACGTTGTCACGGCCGAGGCCGCGCCGCACGGCGGCAAGCGCCCGCACGGCAAGCATGGCAAGGAGAACGATCATACGGACGCCTGGGGATGCGTCTGGCACGTTGCTGGGCAGGGCGCCCCGCCGGACTTGAAGCAGTCGCCTCTGGCTGATCCGTCGAAGATCGCCTCCTACCAACCGCCGGCCGCGGTCATCGATCACGCCCGGTTTGCCAAGGCGGACAGGCTTTGCCCGACGACCAGCCGGTTCGTGCTGGCCTGGTCGGAAGTCCGGCCGCTGGATCGCCTGCGGATGCTCTGCGGCAGCGAGGCGGCCCTGGTGGAACTGGCCCGCGGGACCGGCGAAGTCCGCAGTCTGCTGGCCATGCTCCACGACTTCGCCTGCAAGGAGCTGGAACGCTGGGCGGAGACCGAGGTTGACGGCGTGGCGCTGCGCGATGATTGGGGCACGCCCGATGGATTGGTGATCGCCCCGGAAATGTGGCGGGACCTGTTCCGCCCGCTCTATCGCCAATACTGCAAAATCCTCCACGCCAAGGATAAGTTCGTCTTCTTCCACTCCGACGGGAACATCCTGGACATCTTCGGCGACCTGGTGAGACTCGGCGTCGACGCCATTCATTGCGAGTTGCATTTGCTGAACCCCCAGCGGTTGGCCAAGCGCTACCGCGGCCGGGTGACGTTCTGGGGCGGAATGGACCGCCGCCGGCTCCGCGAGCCGGGCACGCCCGAAGAGTTCCGCGACTCGGTGCTGGCCGTCCGCCGGACGCTGGACTTCGGCTCCGGCGGCGTGATCGCCCAATGCCAATGGGACCCCGGTGTCCGGCTGCAAACGGTCGCCGCATTCTTCGAACAATGGCTCGTGCCGCTGCCGATGCACGGCTAAATCTGGCTTTGACACGGATCGGCGGCCACGCTATCCTCTCGCCCTTTCGGTAGGACAAGGATGTCCCGCCGACCCCCACCAGGGATGGTATTGCCATGAACGGCCAGTGCAATGTGCTGATTGTGGATCGGTCGGAGGAAACCCGCGAGGTGCTGCAAACCGCCCTCGAGCGCCGGGGGGTACGAACCCTGGCGGCCGGCAAGGCGGAAACCGGCCTGGAACTGGCCCGCCGCCATCGCCCCGACCTGATTGTGTTGGACATCGAGTCTTGGGATGCCGGCATCCCACCGGCCTTCTGTAGAGCAGACATCTTGCCTGCTCCTGACAAGGCAGGCAAGATGCCTGCCCTACAGCCAGAGTATGAGCCCCACTTGGTGCTTCTGGGCAGCCTGCGAGGCTGGCGTGACCGGCTGCCGAAAGGGGAATTCGTCCGCAAGCCCTATCATTATGCCCCCTTGATCCGTAGAATCGAGGAGTTACTGGAAGGGCAAGCCGGAACTGAAACTCCTCTACCCCCAAAGTCGGGGCATGCACCGTGCCGACGCTATTCGTCATCCGCGGCGCCGATCAGGGCAGCCGCTTCGAGTTGACCGAGCCGGCCGTCCGCCTGGGCCGTGACCCGTCGAACACCATCCAGGTCCACGACACCGAGGTCTCCCGCCACCACGCCGAAATCCGCCGCACCGAGAACGATTACGCCATCTCGGACTTAGGCAGCAGCAACGGCACGTTTGTCAACGGCCAGCGGATCCGCCACCATCGGCTCAGTAGCGGCGACCAGCTCCAACTGGGCCGCACGCTCATGCTCTACACCGGCCCCGCCGAGGAGCCGCTGGAAGACCTGGCCGCGGTGGTCAGCATCGGTCCGGCCGCCGAGCCCGGCGATCGCGCCCACATCGTCCGCTCGTTCACGCAGCAAGAGGGGAGCCGCATCTTCGACGTCCAAGCCGAGCTTCCCCAGAACTCGTGGCTCGCCCGCGCGGAGCAACCTCCAAGTCATGTACCGCACCGCGCTGGCCGTAAGCCACACGCTGGACATTGACCAGTTACTCCAGCGGATCATGGAACTCATCTTCGAGTGGGTCGAGGCGGACCGCGGCTGCATCATGCTCATGGATCCGCTCAACAAGACCCTCCAGCCGAAGGTCCGCCGCACCCGCAAGGGCGCCCGCGCCGACGGGCGGATCACCATCAGCAAGACGATCCTCGATTACGTGGTCGAGCGGAACGAAGGCGTCTTGACCAGCGACGCCCGCCAGGACGAGCGATGGGACCCCGGCGGGAGCATCGTGCAGATGGGCGTCCGCGAGGCGATTTGCGTCCCCATGCAAGGCCGCTACGACGTGGTGGGCGTGATCTACATCGACACCTCCACCTCCGCCCAGCAGTTGATCCAGCAGGGCGGCAACCGCTTCACCGAGGACCATCTGAAGCTGATGATCGCCATCGGCCACCAGGCGGCCCTGGCCGTCGAGGACACCCGCTACTATTCCGCGATGGTCCAGGCCGAGCGGTTGGCGGCCGTGGGCCAGACCATCGCCACCCTCTCGCACCACATCAAGAACATCTTGCAGGGCATCCGCGGCGGCAGCTACCTGATCGAAATGGGCCTGAAGGACCATGACGAGGACGTCACCCGCAAAGGCTGGAACATTGTCGAGCGGAACCAGAACCGCATCTCCGCCCTGGTCCTCGACATGCTCACCTTCAGCAAGGACCGCGAACCCGACCTTTCGGCCGCCGACCTCAACGAAGTTATCGCCGACGTGATCGAACTGATGCGCGTCCGGGCCGAGGAGGAGGAGGTCGAGCTGGATTGGCGGCCGGGCGAGCCGATGCCCACGCTGGTGTTCGATCCCGAGGGCATCCATCGCGCCGTCTTGAACGTGGTCACCAACGCCCTGGACGCGGTGGGCGAGCGCGAGCCGCCTGGTAGGTCCCGTCCGCCGGACGGGACCCCTGCCGACAGCAAAGATCGCGGCGGCCGCGTCGAAGTCGCCTCGCAATACCTGCCCAAGGAAGGGATTGCGCGGATCGTGGTGACGGACAACGGGCCGGGCATCCCCGCCGAGCAGATGGCCGACCTCTTTAGCCCCTTCGTCTCGACCAAAAAGAGCCGCGGCACCGGCCTCGGACTGCCGGTGAGCCAGAAGATCTTGGGCGAGCACGGCGGTAAGATCGTCGTCGAGAGCGAGCCGGGCCAAGGCTGCCGCTTCACCCTCGATCTGCCTGCCACCCTGCCCCAGGACGTTTCGGAAACGATGACGCAAAAGGGGGAGAAGTGAGGGGTTTTCGGCTCCCGTTTGTCTGTCATGTTTCGCACCGCCTCTTTCATGCACCGACCACCGGGGGGTGGGTTCGCGCGATCCGAACAGCTTTGACGGCATAGCCTTGCGACGACGGGTTTTCTCGCGCACCGCATGGACCATTGGGGTGGTCTGTTGCGAACAGGGTTATTCAATTGACTCCACCACCCCCAATATCTTGTAGTCAGAAGGGCTCGGCGGCCTCGGTGACAATAGTACGATAGGGGACCGGTTCAACCTGCATCGCTTGTTCGAGCAACCGATAGAAGAGCAAGCCACGGGATCGCGAGGTGCGTCGGTTAAAACGGAAGGTAAATTCGTCGAGATAGTAGTCCAGGTAGTTTGGACGAACTGCGCCTTGATGGGTGCCTAGTAGCCAGCGTTTCAGGAGGGAGGCGACCCTGTGAATCCGCGGAAGCAATTCCGTGGCCGCGTCTTTTCCACGACCGGTCAGAACTGTCACCTCATGCACATAGCCAATACCGTCTAATCCGGTGTATGACGCGTTTCCATCCGTGTGGACCGTGCTGCCAGTCGCAACCGAAGCTTGGATGAAGCGATGCAAGGAAATCCGTGACGCGGTGACAATCCGTGCCATACGGATACGCCCGATCCCAGCCCCATCCTCTTCCGCGGCAATCACTACCATTGCCTTGTCCAGACTACGACTGCCCGTCCGTTTGCCTTCCCCCCCTACGTAGGTCTCATCAACCTCCACTCGCCCGGCAAGGCGATCGCAGGGTTATTCAATTGACTCCACCACCCCCAATATCTTGTAGTCAGAAGGGCTCGGCGGCCTCGGTGACAATAGTACGATAGGGGACCGGTTCAACCTGCATCGCTTGTTCGAGCAACCGATAGAAGAGCAAGCCACGGGATCGCGAGGTGCGTCGGTTAAAACGGAAGGTAAATTCGTCGAGATAGTAGTCCAGGTAGTTTGGACGAACTGCGCCTTGATGGGTGCCTAGTAGCCAGCGTTTCAGGAGGGAGGCGACCCTGTGAATCCGCGGAAGCAATTCCGTGGCCGCGTCTTTCCCACGACCGGTCAGAACTGTCACCTCATGCACATAGCCAATACCGTCTAATCCGGTGTATGACGCGTTTCCATCCGTGTGGACCGTGCTGCCAGTCGCAACCGAAGCTTGGATGAAGCGATGCAAGGAAATCCGTGACGCGGTGACAATCCGTGCCATACGGATACGCCCGATCCCAGCCCCATCCTCTTCCGCGGCAATCACTACCATTGCCTTGTCCAGACTACGACTGCCCGTCCGTTTGCCTTCCCCCCCTACGTAGGTCTCATCAACCTCCACTCGCCCGGCAAGGCGATCGCGGCCAGGGCGAACCATAGCACGTCGCAACTTATGCAACCACGTCCATGCAGTCACATAGCTGCCCAAGCCGAGAACTCGTTGGAGGTTCAGGGCGCTTGCCCCGTGCTTTTGACTGGTTACCTGCCAAATTGCCCGAAACCATAGACGCAAGGGTTTGTGCGTATCTTGGAAGATCGTTCCGGCGATCGCCGACGCCTGGCCGCGACAGCGCCTACAAATCAACCGACCACGTGTAGCCGGCCATCCGCCATGGTGCCCACAACGCGGGCATACAAAGCCATTGGGCCATCGCAACCGTGCCAGGTACGCCCGGCAGTCCTCTTCCGTGCGGAAACGATCCTCCAGATCGAGAATCGTCCGAGGATAGGTGTCGTCCATCCCCACATACTACCGGTTGTGGTAGGTGGAGTCAATTGAATAACCCTGAGGCGATCGCGGCCAGGGCGAACCATAGCACGTCGCAACTTATGCAACCACGTCCATGCAGTCACATAGCTGCCCAAGCCGAGAACTCGTTGGAGGTTCAGGGCGCTTGCCCCGTGCTTTTGACTGGTTACCTGCCAAATTGCCCGAAACCATAGACGCAAGGGTTTGTGCGTATCTTGGAAGATCGTTCCGGCGATCGCCGACGCCTGGCCGCGACAGCGCCTACAAATCAACCGACCACGTGTAGCCGGCCATCCGCCATGGTGCCCACAACGCGGGCATACAAAGCCATTGGGCCATCGCAACCGTGCCAGGTACGCCCGGCAGTCCTCTTCCGTGCGGAAACGATCCTCCAGATCGAGAATCGTCCGAGGATAGGTGTCGTCCATCCCCACATACTACCGGTTGTGGTAGGTGGAGTCAATTGAATAACCCTGTGTTGCGAAACTCCCTCCTTCGGCTGGCCTCTCGGTCCTCGCAGCCCCGCGCTCGTGGGGGATGCACCGTCGGCCATCTGCCCCGGTTGGGGACGTCAAAGGGATCGCACATGGCGGTTTCTCCAGCGTGTACGAATGTCGCTGTACCATAGCGGCCGGCAATTGGGATTTCAAGCCGAAGTTTCGGGCCATTTTTTGGCCGGTCCGCATGAAGCCATCTTTCGGGGCTTAGGGCTGCGAGTATTTCGTGGCGGTGGTATATTGGGGGCGACGGGAAGGGCAGGTGCGCCAGGGGATTTTGGCCGAGCACGGCGGCAAGATCGTCTGCGAGAGCGAGCCGGGCCAAGACTGCCGCTTCACCCTCGATCTGCCCGCCACGTTGCCGCAGGAGGTTAGTGAAAGGGCCGGGAACGGGGATGAGAGAAGAACGGCGAGGAAGCAAAAACTGTTTAGTCCGGCCACTTGTGGCCGGGGAACGGATGACGCGCGGCAGGCGGAAGTCAGAGCTGTCCACTTTGGGTGTACCGAGAATTGACATGACCAAGTACATTGCTTTTGCTGTAGTCTTGTTTTCCGCTGCCGTCTGTCATGCCGGGACACTCGCTCGCTCGGATCTCCAAGGCGACCCCCTTCCGTCGGGTGCCGTCGCACGCATTGGCACGGTTCGGCTGCGGTGTCACGCGACGATTTTTTCGATGTTGTTCTCGCCGGATGGCAAGGTCCTGGCTTCCGCCGGTATGGGGCCAATCCGTTTGTGGGAGGTGGCCAGCGGGAAACCGATTCGGCAGTTTGGAAATTTGGCGGAGGTGCGCAGCTTCGCTTTTTCCCCCGACGGCACGACCTTGGCGGCGAGCGGTCCCCCGCCTCCGAAGGACGGCTTCTATTTCTGTGACCAGCCCGAGGAGCCGAATCTCTTGACGCTATGGGATGTGGCCACCGGCCGCCAACGATGGCGAGCGGCGGGACACGAAGGCTTGATTCTGTCCACGGCCTTTTCGCCCGACGGCCGGACGATCGCAACGGGAGGCGGCGTGCTGTCCGTGCACGGCAAGAATTCCAGCGAACTCATGTTGTGGGACGCAGCCTCCGGAAAGCGAACATCCATCCTGGAAAGGCAGGTGGACACCTCGGACTCCATCCTGGAGAGGCACGTGAATGTAATGGACTTCGCGGCTTTTTCCAGCGACGGAAAGACGTTGCTATCGGTTGGGAATAGGGCGGTCCGCTCCTGGAATGTTGCCGCGGGTGCGGGGCGGGAGTTGTTCAAACAGGACGGTCCTTTGTCTCGTTCGATCGGAATGTCACCCGATGGTCATGTTGTGGTGATTGCCGGCTGGGAAAAGGGCATGGACCTCTATGATGCGACTACCGGGAAAAGGGCACTGCATATTGAAGGTTCGGAAAAGGGGGTCTCGTCCGCCGTCTTCTCCCGCGACGGCAAAACTTTGATGGCGGCCTCCTACGACGGAACCATTCGATTCTACGACGCAGGCAACGGCCAGGAGCGCGCCCGGTTCCAGGCCGACGAGGAGGGGGTCATCAACATCGCTCTCTCGCCCGACGGCCGCGTTCTGGCGTCAATAGGCTTTGCGTCCTTCGGCCAGACGATTCGTCTTTGGGACGTGACCAGCAAGAAACAAATCTGTGACTATCCCGGCCACGAAAAAGGCATCAACGCGGTCTCCGTCACCTCGGACGGAAAGACCGTTGCCACCTGTGGCGACGACAACATCGTTTGTCTGTGGGAAGCATCGACGGGCCGGCGGCGTTCCATCCTTCGGCCCGCCGGCGGCCACGTCGAATCCGTGGCTTTTTCGCCGAACGACAGACTCCTCGCGGCGGCGTGCTTCGACGGCTCGGTCCATTTGTACGAGACCGCGACCGGCAAGGAGTTGCAAAGACTCGCCGGGCATGGAAGGGTCGCTTCCTCGGTCGCTTTCACTCAAGACGGCAGTTTGTTGGCTTCCGGCGATTGGGGCGGAACGGTGCAATTGTGGGAGCCTGCGACGGGCACGCTCGTGCGGACTCTTACGCTGGATGGAAATGCCGACTACCGAAACGTCTACTCCGTGGCTTTTTCGCCCGACGGCAAGCTGCTGGCCGCGTCGGGATGGGAACCGGTCGTCCGAGTGTGGCGCGTGGCCGACGGCCGGCAACTCCTCAAACTCGATGTCGAAGACCACTTCGTGAGATCCGTGGCGTTTTCGCCCGACGCCTCGATGCTCGCCTCCGGCGGACGCGACAAAACCGTTCACCTCTGGGACATGCCTACGGGAAACCTACGCCGCGTTCTCAAGGGACCGCCGGCCGCGATCGTGACAATTGCGTTCTCCCCGGACGGCAAGGTTCTCGCTTCGGGCGACGACGAAAGTGCCGTTCATTTTTGGGATCCGGCCACGGGCAGAGTACTCGCTTCTCTCGACGGTCACCGGTGTGTTGTGACATCCGTTCGCTTCTCCGGCGACGGTGAAATGCTCGTGTCGGGCAGTTCGGACGCTACGGCCCTCGTATGGAAGCGGCGCACCGCATTCGACAACGGGCAGCCCGGCCGTAAATAGGGAGAAGAAAGTTGGGGGTCGGGGTCAGACTCTAACAATTCACTTTCCGGCCTGCCGATGCTTCTGCACTGGCCCACACGCCGGCTCCAGGACTGGTCGATCCCGTCTCTGCCGTGCGGGGGGAAGGCCGGTGGCGACGGAAACGGCGAAGTGGGCATTTCGAGTCTGCCCACATTTCCGCGCCCTCGATTCTGCCTCGGGCAGTTGTGTGATACGGCCGCTCGATCAGGCGTCGGAGCGATGGGCCAACATCTCGCGGATGGCCGGCATGAACTCGACCCAATTCATACGCCGTCACAACTATCTCCGCTCCTCAATTTTTGGGCATGGATCGTGATACCAGTATTCTACCACCCGGCCGCAACGCCGAACAGCGTGACCGCGGCGGGGCGTGGCAAGGTTTCTTGGCCGCATTCCGACTGCCCCGAATTCGATCTTTTCCCCTTTCTCTAGCCCAGGCGTTCACCCCTGTGGAACGAGGGCCATCCGATCCAAATTTCATTTTCCTTCTCGCCCCCTTTAGGGGGCCGATGATTGGTTTGTTGACGACAATCCGCTCAGAATCCACCCGTTCGCGCCCCCTGAAGGGGGCTGAAGGGAAAAGAAAATGGCTGTCTCGTCTCCTTTCCACAGGCGTAAACGCCTGGGCCAGGAAAAAGAAACATGGGCAAACGTCTTTGTCGTTCCAAGCCACACGACTTGTGTGTAACGACGAGGGCGATGCCCTCGGCTGGGCCCTCGGCCCACATAACTGGCGCCAAGCAATCTTGCCACGCCCGCCGCGACGTCGCGCAACCCGGACGCCTTGAAGCCGCCGCGAGCCGGTGCTACGATGATAGACTCCCGCAGGAGCCATAGCCATGCCCAAGTACCAAGTGGCCACGATCGACCGGCCGGAGAAGTGGACGCCCGAGTGCGCCGACGACGTGCCGCTGGAACTCCACGGGCCGGTCGAGGTGCTGACGGAATCGGACGACCTGTTCGCCGCGGTGGACCGGGCGATGGAGCACAACGAAAGCCCCGAGGCGGCAGGCCGCGGCCGCTGGGCCGTGGTGGTCGAGCCGGGGGGCATCGGCCGCGTCTGGCCCCACGCTCGGCTCTGCACCCCCATCACCTACAAAGTCACGGCCATCTGGTGGCCCGACGGCTGGGAGCCCAGTTCGCCCCTGGACGTGCCCAACTGCGTCTGGCAGGCCCGCGACCAGGCCGGCGGCGAGTGGCTCAGCTACCTGCAAGCCGAGGCCACCGTGCTGGCCTTGAACCGGCAGTGCATGGACCACCCCGGCGCCGCCTGGCACGTTGTGGTGGCGACCGAGAACGAGCCCAGCTCGCGGACGGTTTCTTACGATCCGGCCGGGGCGGAAACCACGGTCGAGGTCCGCCCGATGCACGTCATCCGGCCGGAACAAGGGGGCCACGGCGATTGCTCGCACTGTCCGGCGGGGACCTTTCCCTGCGCCAAGGCCGACTGGTCGAGCCAGCCGCAGACGGTGCCGGCCCGTCACAGCCGGGCGTTCGGCGCGGTTTGACAAATCGAAAGTAATACCTTAGATTTGTCATAATGCGATACGTTCCTCGCCAGCTCGAGCCGCTGCTGTTGCGGGCCTGCCGGAGCTTTCCGGCGTGCGTCCTGACCGGTCCCCGCCGCGCCGGAAAGACGTGGCTGCTGCGGCACCTGTTCCCCAAGGCGTCCTACGTCCTCCTGGAGGACCCGGACATCATTGGGCGGGTGCGGGCCGACCCACGCGGGTTCTTGGAGGAGTTGACGCCGCCGGCCATCCTCGACGAAATCCAAAACGTGCCCGAGTTGGTCCCTTACGTCCGGACGTTGATCGACCGGTCGCCGCGGAAGTGTGGGCGGTGGCTGTTCAGCGGTTCGCAGGAGGCGCCGCTGATGCGGCACATGAGCGAATCGTTGGCGGGGCGGGCAGCCGTGTTCCAATTGCTGCCGTTCTCGGTGCGGGAGCGGCCCAAGTGGAACCTTCTGCTGGGCGGCTACCCGGAGGCCGCGGCCCGCCCCAAGGCCGCCCCGCTCTGGTTCAGCTCGTACATCCAGACCTATCTGGAGCGCGACGTGCGGGCGATCAGCTCGATCCGCGACCTGCCCACCTTCCGGCGTTTTCTCTCATTGCTGGCCGCCCGGCACGGACAGGTCCTCAACAAGACGGACCTGGCGGGGCCGCTGGGGGTATCCGTCCCCACGGTTACGGAGTGGCTGCACATCCTGGAGGCGACGTTTCAGATCGTGCTGGTGCCCCCCTTCTACGAGAATTTCTCGAAGCGGATCGTCAAATCGCCCAAACTCTACTGGAGCGATCCCGGCCTGGTGGCGTACTTGCTGGGGGTCGAGTCGGCCAGGATGCTGGAGAAATCGCCTTTCCTGGGCGGAATTTTCGAGGGCTTCGTCGCCGCCGAGATACTCAAGGGGCAGCTGAACTCCGGCCGAAGGAGAGAGTTGTACTGGTTCCGCGACCGCACCGGCCTGGAGGTCGATTTTGTCGTACCCTTGCCGGGCGACAAGCTCCTGTTGGTCGAGGCGAAAGCGTCGCGGACCGTCCATGCCGGCATGGCGCGGCCGCTACAGCGGGTAGCCGCGGCGGTCCGTGGCCGGCAAACCCGCTGCGTCATTGTCCATCGCCGTCCGGCTGCCGGGCCGGCCATGAAGACGGTGGCAGCCGGCGTCGAAGCCGTCTCCATCAAGGAACTGCTTGACGTGATCTGCTGACGCCAATATCCTTGGAGGAATCTATGAACGTCGAATTCAAGCTCCCCGAGCTAGGCGAGAACGTCCAGAGCGGCAACGTGGTCAGCGTGTTGGTCCGCGAGGGGGACCAGATCGCCGCCAACGACGGCGTGATCGAACTGGAGACCGACAAGGCGGTGGTGGAAATCCCTTGCCCTCATGCCGGCAAAGTCACCAAGGTGCAGGTGAGCAAGGGACAGACGATCAAGGTGGGACAGCCCGTGCTGACGATTGCGGCGGAGTCTGTAAAGGCGCAACCAGTGGTCGCGGGGCCGCCGCCTGCGAAACAGCAAGCGGCGGTGGCCGTGGAAACCCCTCACCCTGGCCCTCTCCCAAGGGGAGAGGGGACCAAGGCGGCGGCGGCGGCCGGGCCGGAGGCCCGGCGGTTGGCCCGCGAGTTGGGCGTTGACCTGGCACAAGTGCAGGGGAGCGGCAAGGGAGGGCGGATCACCGTCGAGGACGTCCGCGCCGCCGCGGCCGCAGTTACGGAATCCCCTCACCCTGGCCCTCTCCCGGAGGGCGAGGGAATCGAACCCGCGGCGGGAACGCCCGCCCAGCGCGGCACCCGCGAGCCGGCCGTGCCGCCGGGCGAATTGGGCGAGGACGCTTACGGCCACGTCCGCCGCGAACGGCTCTCCCCGATCCGCCGCACGATTGCCGCGCAGATGGTCAAGTCGGCCAGCACCATCCCGCACGTGACGAACTTCGACGACGCCGACATTACCGACCTGGAACGGATGCGGAAGACCATCCCGCCGGCGTATCTCGGTCCGACGATCAAGCTGACGGCGATGCCCTTTGTGATCAAGGCGGTGGCCTTGGCGTTGCGGCAGCATCCGGTCCTCAATGCGACGCTTGACGAGGAAAAGCAGGAGATCGTCTACAAGCAATACGTGAATCTCGGGGTGGCGGTGGACACGCCCCGCGGCCTGATCGTGCCGGTTTTGCGGAACGTCGATCAGATGGGCATTCTGCCGATTGCCCGCGAACTGACGCTGCTGGCCGGCCGTGCCCGAAACGCCGACTTCAAGATCGAGGAGCTTCGCGGCGGCACCTTCACCGTCAGCAATCTCGGCGCGGTGGGCGGAGTGTACAGCACGCCGATCATCAATCACCCCGAGGTGGCCATCCTTCTGTTGGGCCGCTCGCGGTGGATGCTGGCCGTTCACGAGGGGAAGATCGAAGGCCGGCTGATGATGCCGCTGAGCCTCTCCTACGACCACCGCGTGGTCGACGGCGCCGCCGCCGGCCGGTTCCTCAACGACGTGATCGACTCGCTCCAATCTCCAGGCAGGCTGTTGCTGACAAAGTAAAGATCAAAGGGTTCAGGGTTCAGGCAATGAGAGAACGGCAGCCTGAACCCTGAACCCTGAACCCTGAACCCTACCATGAAGACTCAACTTTGTGTCCTTGGCGGCGGGCCGGGCGGATACGCCGCCGCCTTTCTGGCCGCCGACCTGGGCATGAACGTCACCCTGGTCGATCTGGAATCCCGCCTGGGCGGCACGTGCCTGTTGCGCGGCTGCATCCCCTCGAAGGCCCTGCTGCACGTCGCCAAAGTGATGGCCGAAGCCAAGCAACTGGGCCGCTGGGGCGTCTCTTTCCCGCCGCCGGCCGTCGATCTCGACGCGCTGCGGGCGCGGAAGGAGAAGGTCATTGCCACGTTGGCCGCCGGGTTGAAGCAATTGAGCGGCCGGCGGAAGGTCCAGGTGATCCGCGCCCGGGCGGCGTTCGAGGATTCCCAGACGCTCAAGTTGGAGGCGGTCGACGGCAATCCGCCGGCGGACGACCGGCTCACCTTCGAGCACTGCATCGTGGCCACGGGCTCCCGCCCGACGCGGATGCCGGCCTTTGAGCTGCCCACGCCGCGGGTGATGGATTCCAGCGGGGCGCTGGAGTTGCCCGACGTGCCCGAGTCGCTGCTGGTCGTCGGCGGCGGCTACATCGGGCTGGAAATGGGCAGCGTCTATGCCGCCCTGGGGAGCAAGGTCGCCGTGGTCGAAATGACCGACGGGCTGCTGCCCGGCGTGGACCGCGACCTGGTCCGGCCGTTGCAGAAGAGGCTTCAGGGCGAGTTCGCGGCGATCTACCTGGGCGCCAAGGTCGCCGCCCTGGCTGGCCGCAAGGATTCTATCGAAGTCACGTTCGAGGGAGACGTGCCGGAAAAGGTGCAGCGGTTCGGCCGCGTGCTGCTGTGCGTTGGCCGGCGGCCCAACAGCGACGGCCTGGGGCTGGAGAAGACGCAGGCCCAAACCGACGGCCGCGGCTTCATCGTCGTCGACGGCCGGCGCCGCACGGCCGACCCACACATTCTGGCCATCGGCGACGTGGCCGGGCAGCCGATGTTGGCCCACAAGGCGTCGCACGAGGGCAAGATCGCCGTCGAGGCGCTCTCGGGCAAGGACGCGAGCTTCGCGCCGCAGGCCATCCCCGCGGTGGTCTTCACCGATCCAGAAATCGCCTGGGCCGGATTGACCGAAACCGAGGCCAAAGCGGCGGGACGCCCAGATCGAGGTGGCCCAGTTCCCTTGGGCGGCCAGTGGACGGGCCCAGGCCATCGGCCGCACAGACGGCCTGGCCAAGTGGATCATCGACCCCGAGTCGGAGCGCGTCCTGGGATGCGGCATCGTCGGCTGCGGCGCCGGCGACCTCGTGAGCGAGGCCGTCTTGGCGATCGAGATGGGCTGCTCGATCCGCGACTTGGCCGAGATCATCCATCCCCATCCGACGCTTAGCGAAACCCTCGGCGGCGCGGCGGAAGTGCAACTCGGAACGGCCACGGACCTCTACAGGCCTAAACGAACTTAGCCGCGGACTTGCTGCTGGACGCCGGGCCGGACCCGCTTCTGCACGTCCGTCTCCAGCACGCCGAAGGTGGCTTCATGCCGCTGAATGGTCAAGTTCAGGGCGTGCAGCATCCGCTTCGCCGTGTAGAAGTTGGTGATGATCCGCTGCGTGACCGGGATCGGATGCGCCGGGATGCCGAACGGCTGGGGATTTAAGCCGAAGTCGATGATCAACTCTTCCGGCGTGCCGGTCACGCGGCAGAAATTGGCGTAAAGCGCCATCACCTTCGAGTCGTCAATTTCCACTTGCACCCGTTGGGGCTGCGGCGCGGTCTGTCCGACAGGCTCGCCGCTCATCTCTAGCGCGGGAGGGGTAGGGGGGGTATCGTCAGGTCTCTCAGGCGTCTTGGCCACGGAACACTCCTCTCAAAAGAAGACTATCTCTCCTTTGAACAAACAACAGGAGAATTATAACACGCAAAGTGCTTCGCGGCACTGCCCACCGCCAAGGGCAGCCTGCCGGCTCCGAGCGTGTGGCAGTCTGCCCACGTGCCACTTGCGGCGATACCCGCCGCTACTGGTGTGTCTTTCTTGGTTTCTCGCGGAAAACGGGGCAAGTCTCCGCTCAACTTTGCCGATTATTCCGACGGCGTTATTTGGGCGGATTCTGCGGGTGGATTGCGCAGAACACGAATGCTTCCCAAATTAACGCCCGCGTTCCCAACGAAGCCAGTCTCGTAGGACGAGTTTTCCAACTCGTCCCAAATACGGGACGAGTTGGAAAACTCGTCCTACGTGCCAACGGAACCAGCAATGACCAGAATTTGCTTGCCCGCTCTCTGGTTCTCTTTGGCGGCGCCGTGCGCGAGCGTGGCCGGCTGTCATGCCGTGGACTACTACGACGCGTCGTTGCAGCAGCCGTGCCCGCCGGAACTGGAGCCGCCGCGGGAATTGAGCATGATCTCGCAGCCCGCCTACCGGGTCGAACCGCCCGACCTGTTGGTGATCGAAATGCTGAAGATGGTTCCGTTGTCCCCCTATCGCATCGACATCTACGACGTGCTGCAAATCCGGGCGGTGGGCACGCTCTTCGACCAGCCGCTGGACGGCTTCTTCCTCGTCGAGGGAGAGGGGATCGTCACGCTCGGGCCGGCCTATGGCCGGGTGCGGGTGGCGGGGATGACCGTCGAGCAGGCGGCCGACGTGATCCGCCACAAGCTGGAGGAGGTGTTGCAGAAGCCGGAGGTCTCGGTGCAGTTGGCCCGCACCGCCGGCACCGCCCCGCTGACCGGCGAGTTCCTGGTCGGCCCGGACGGCACGGTCAATTTGAAACAATACGGCGTGCTACACGTGGCCGGCAAGACGGTGACGGAAATCCGCCTGGACTTGCAGAAGCACCTGGCCCAGTATTTCGATACGCCCGAGGTTTCAGTCGACGTGCGGCAGTTCAACAGCAAGGTGTTTTACGTGATTACGGAAGGGGCGGGCATTGGGGACAACGTCCGGCGGGTGCCGAGCACGGGCAACGACACGGTGCTGGACGCCTTAAGCGCCATCAACGGCCTGTCGCAGGTCTCCAGCGCGCAGATCTGGATCGCCCGGCCGGCGCCGGGCGGGTTCGGTTGCGAGCAGATTCTGCCGGTCGATTACGAGGCGATCGCCAAGGGCGGCTCGACCGCCACGAACTATCAGATCATGCCGGGCGACCGGGTGTTTATCGCCGAGGACAACCTGGTGGCGTTCAACAATTACCTGTCGAAGTTGACGGCGCCGGTGGAGCGGATGCTGGGCATTGGCTCGCTGGGCACCTCCTTCGTCCGCAGCGCCCAGACCATGGGCCGCGCATACAACCAGCTCCGGAGCTTCTAGGGCTTTCCGTAATGGAAACTAATATGAAGGACGCAGCAGCATGAAACGTTGGCATTGGCTGGCACGAGGAGTGGCGCTGGCGGCAGCGGTCATGATCGTGGGGTGGTGGTCCGGCGCGAGCTGGGCCGAACGGCAACTCCAATACCCCCGGCCCTGCCCCAACTGCTGTATACCGAATGTCAGAGGCTGGGGCCATTTCCCGACGCACTGGCGGGAATGGCCGGACGACGAAAAGCTGCCGGAGCGGATCAACCCGGGCGGCGTCGGCAAGGAGGTCATTCCGACGCCGGAGGGCCAAAAGGAGGTGACGCTGCCGAAGGCCGCCACGCCGACGCCTGTTACCCCTGCGCCGGCCAAGTCCGAGCCGGAGCCGTTGCCGCCGGGCGGGATCGTTCCGCCGGAAGGTCTGTTGCTGCCGGGCAATCAGCCGGGGCAACCGCCGCCGGGCGGAGAAGGGCCGTCGATGCCTGCTCCCGGCGAAGGCTTGCCGGGGTTGCCGCCGGAGCCGGACGTGACGCGGCCGCCGCCGCCCCGGCCGGCTGAGCAGCCACAGCCAAGCGCCGAGCCGCCGGCGAAACAGCCCGCCACCCCTCCTGACGTGCCCAAACCGAGGGAGAAAGCAACCACGACGCCGAGCGTTCCGTCACCGCAACCGGGCGCATGGCGTGAGAACCGGCAACCGGCCGTCGTCGCGGCGCCGAGCGCGGGGCAGGTTGGCAACCTGCCCGACGAAACCGCAACACCGCCTGCCGCCCGGCCCACGTGGCCCGGCAGCGTGGTTTCACCGGTGGGCCGGCTGGAGCCGGAGCGGAACGCCGCTCTGCCCGGCGCCTACCGTGCCGATTCGATCGCCTCGGCCCCGCCCGACTGGCAGACCGATCGCGTGGAGCCGGCGGCCTATGCGACGGCCGAACCGCCTGCCAGACCCGACGACGTGGCCGTTCCGCCGGTGGCGCTGGGCGGATACTGCCCGGTGGAATTGGTCAGCAACGGCCGTTGGGTGCCGGGCGACCTGCGCTGGACGGTGGTCCACAAGGGGTGCATCTATCGCCTTTCCGGCGCCCGGCAGCGGGAGCAGTTCCTGGCCCATCCGGATGCCTTCGCGCCGGTCAATTCCGGCAGCGATCCCGTGCTCCGGGTGGACCAGAACCGCACGGTGGCGGGCCAGCCGGCCTACTGCGCGACGTATGACGGGCGGCTGTACATGTTCTCCAGCGCGGACACCCAGGCGCGGTTCAACAGTAACCCGCAGCGCTACGCGGCGGGAAAATGAAGGCGGGGATGATTTCAGCCCCCCGCCACTCGCCGGGGAATGGTGAAGGAGTAGAGACACATCACCGCGCCGGAGGAGAGCAGACTCCAGGGGGCCCAGGGAGGGGGGCGATCTCCTTCTGGGTGCCCGTCTTCGGTTCGGTGTCGAAAGGCGAGATCGGGGCCGGCGGTTCGTCGCGCATCTTCAGCGTCACGCGCTCCACGCCCAGGCACTCCACGCCCAAGAGCATCACGAAGAACCCGATCGCCAGGAACAAGGCCCGCCACATGCTTCGATCCTCCTGCAAAGGGCATCGGCCTTCGGCCGTCGCCGGCTTCAGCCCGCGGCGGCCTTGGCGTAGGTGGGCGGCCGGCCGGCGTGTGCCTCTTAGCGGTCATGCCGGATGGGCCAGCGTCGGACAGTGGGACATTCCGGACGTAGCTGGTGTGCCGAAGTTGCGGTGTGCGCAAGACTCTTTTGGGGGCAGAAGCCGCGTACTTCGGGCAAGCGGCGATGAATCCGACGGCAGTGGCGGGCCGATCCAAGACAAGGGGCATAGCGGCCTGGAAAAGCGGTTGTTTGACGGCCGCGATCCCCGTATAATAGGGGTTGCGCCGGTGGTGGCGTCGGAGCAGCGTCGATTTGACAGCAAAGCCTAGAATCCTCCTGGTTTGCAGTTCCCGCGAAGACGCGGAGCAACTCCTGGCCTGCGCCGCCGCATCGCGCGACGTGGTGGTGGCGTCGAACCCGCTGCGGGCGCTGGCCCATTTCACCCGCGAGCAGTTTGACGGCGTGTACGTCTCCTCCGAGTACCTGCAGGAGGCGTTGCAGATCGGCAACCTGCTGCGGAACGAGCAGATTCTCGACGGCATGCCGGACGGCGTGGTGCTGCTGGACAGCGACAATTCGATCGTCTGGTGCAACGGCCGGTTGCGCGAGTGGTCCGACTGCCAGGCCGTGATCGGCGCCAACTTTTACACGGTGCTGGGCAGTCCGGAGATTCTCGGTCCCGATTTCTGTCCGTTCCACACGGCGCTGGCCACCGGAGCGGCCACCAGTTCGACTCTCCGCAGCGGCGAGAACCACTACTATCACGTCCACGCCGCGCCGTTGCACGAGGTGGGCAGCCCGCCGCGGCACCTGATCGTCAACGTCCGCGACGTCACCGCCGAAGTCCACCAGCAGCAGAAGATGGCGGCCATTCACCAGGCGGGCATGGAACTGGCCGATCTCGCCCCCGCCGAAATCACCCACATGGCGGTCCAGGACCGCATCGATCTGCTCAAGTCGAACATCCTCCACTTCACCCACGACCTGCTCCATTTTGACGTGGTCGAACTCCGCCTGCTGGACCAGAAGACGGGCCGGCTGGAGCCGCTGTTGGAGCTGGGCATGGACCCGGAGGCCGCCGCCCGCGTGCTCTACGCCCAGCCGCAGAACAACGGCGTGACGGGCTTCGTGGCCGCCACCGGCAAGAGCTACCTCTGCGAAGACACGACCGAAGACCCGCTCTACCTGCCGGGCGTCAAAGGGGGGAGAAGCTCCTTGACGGTCCCCTTGCTGCTGCACGACACGGTGATCGGCACCTTCAACGTGGAGAGTCCCGAGCCGCGGGCGTTTTCGGAGAGCGACCTGCAATTCCTGGAGATCTTCTGCCGTGAGGTGGCGGCGGCGCTGAACACCCTCGAGCTGCTGGCGGCGGAGAAGGTCAACACCGCCGCCGAAAGCGTCGAGGCCATCCACAGCGCCGTGGCCCTACCGGTCGACGAAATCCTCAACGACGCGGTGAGCGTGATGGAGCGGTACATCGGCCACGAGCCGGAGGTGGTCGAGCGGCTGCAACGCATCCTGCGGAACTGCGCGGGACATCAAGCAGGTGATCCAGAAGGTGGGGCAGAAAATGGCCCCCAGCCAGGCCCTGCCGTCGACGATGCAGGTCGAGGAGCGGCCCTTGCTCCGCGGCCGGCGGATTCTGGTGACTGACGCCGACGAGCACGTCCGCAGCGCCGCCCACAACCTCCTGGAGCGGTACGGCTGCGTGGTCGAGACCGCCCACGACGGCGCCGAGGCCCTCTACATGGTCCGCAGCCTGGCGGAGGGGGAGTACGACGTGCTGATCGCCGACATCCGCCTGCCCGACATGACCGGCTACGAGTTCCTGCTGAAGTTGCAGGAGTTGATGGACTTCGCGCCGTTGGTGTTGATGACGGGTTTCGGCTGGGACCCCGGCCACTCGATCGTCAAGGCCCGGCAGGCGGGCGTGCAGGCCATCCTCTATAAGCCGTTCCGGCTGGACCAGTTGCTCGCGGCGATCGAGCAGATCATCAACGCCCCGCGGCCGGTGGCGCAGGGGTGAGTCACACCCTCGTCACATCCGACGAATGAGGCTGTCATACTCGGCGTGAGGGCCGATCCAGAACCACACCACCGTATCCCCTTCCATCAATCCCAAGGCGCGCCAGCCAATTCCCACTCTGACGGCGTACACCGGAAGCCTTCTCCCGACAAACTTGAATTGAAGGCTGGGATGAGAAGAGTCCCGCTTCCACAGGCGATAATTCTTCTTGGCAAGCCGCTGTACCCGTTTCGGCGCCTTTCGGAAGCAGCGAGTGAAGTCGTCCGTGAGGTGTGATTTCAAAGCTCGTCGAATCCCATTTCCCTGGTCTTGCCAGCCCGGTACTCTTCAAGGGCCTTCTGGCCGAGCCGATCCAGTTGGTCCTGAGAATCCGCCAAAGTCTTGTCCCAGTGGCGCTCTGATTCGACATCCTCCAGGACCTCTTGAAGTTCTTGTGCAACCTGGTCTTGCAGGCTCTCGGGCAGTTGAGATGCCTTCTGAAATACTTGGGTGAGCGATTGTGTCATACTTACCTCCTGCAGCCGGCGATCAGTCTGGCGCGCCTCCACTTCAAGTGTAGTCTGGACGTGCGCTTCGGTCAATTGCCCGTCCGCGGATAATCAGTTTTGGTGGTGGGTCAATTTGAAATCAGGATTTCGTCTTGGACTTGAGAATCAACACGATGCCCCCGACAATAGCGGCAATGTCCCTTGGAAATTGCCTATCCTCGGCGGCGCTCCGGCATTCTGCGCCGGGCAAGTTGACCGGCCTTCGTAGGACGGATTTCCCAATCTGTCCCCGAAAGCCGAACGGATTGGGAAATCCGTCCTACGGCACGGTGCAATTGGGCGAAAGATACGCGGTCGGTGGGAAACGTTGCATTGTGCGGATTAGTTGCACGATAGGGATAATACCCCCTTTGGCGCCTTCCCGGGAGTTTTTTCAAATCCACGTCCTCGTGGCCGCATGAGGTGGCCGGTGCGTAGCTTTTCCAAGGACGCAGAGCGTCGAGACCTTCTGTTCCCACGCGGAGCGTGGGAACGAGGCCGGCGGAGAGCGTGGTTCGCCGTTCCGGCTTTAGCCGGCGGCCGGGCGCTCTTTCTGGTGGCCGTCTGGTTCGTGTTCTGCGCCGGCCCGTGGCCGGCCGATGCCGACGACCTGCCCCCGCCGCCGGCGGACTGTTTTGCCGGCGCCAAGCTCAACGCGGCCGGCGTGCAAGAGATCGAGACCGGCGTGGACGCCATCTTCGAGGGATTGCTCGACCAGGCCATGGCCCATCCCTCGATCATCGTCTCGGTGACGCGAAGAAAAGGCGAGGCCGGGTACGCCGTCCGCTTCCAGTACGGCAAGGAAGGGAGCTTCGTGTTGTACTCCCCGTCGGACTATCACATCTCGCTGGCCCGGAACATTACCTTCCAAAGCGGCACAACCACGGCCGACGTCCAGGCCGCTTTGCAGAGCGTGGCCAACAACTGGCAGCCGTTTGCAATCAACAATTTCGCCAACGGCTCGCTCGTGGTCACCAAGAATCAGTACCTTCACCTACGACTTCGAGACTTCGCCGTCCGGCGGCGCCCGGCAGGATCAAAGAGACGCGACCCAGGACCTGGCCGACGACCTCGCCTCGGGCCTCTCCGGCGTAACCAAGAAATACGATGAGGTCACGTCCTTCCACGTCTCGATCGGCATCGTCCAGAAAGGAACCAAGAGCGTCCAGCAGATTGAGAGCAAGGTGCTTGCGGCGCTGCAGAAGTACGGCGGCGATGATCCGCTCAGCGCCAGCGGCATGGGAATCTCCGCGGTGGCCCTGCTGGAGTCGGCCCACAAGGACGACGCCACCCGCTACACGACCTATCTCGAAGCCCCGCTGGGCGGCGGCGGCTTGACGGCCGTTGGCGCGGGAACCGTCTATTCGGCCCCGAACATGGCGCTGGCCGACGGCCAGTCGTGGAGCGTCACCGCCGGCGGCCGGACGTTCCTGGGAGAAGTCTCTCAGTCGGACGTCGACGCCCTGCTGGATTGGGTCGAAGCGCAGGACGCCCTGGCCGTGGTCGGCGCCGATCCGTCTTTATACACCAACGAGGGCTGGCTGACGATACAGAGCGCCGGTCAGCCCACGCAGTTCAACGTCGGGGTGGCCACCGAGGAAGACACCGGGCACATGGTCGTGGGCCTGAAGCCGACCGACGTGGGCGCCGTGACCGTCTCCGGCCCGCAAGCCCGGCTCGCCGTCGGCGGCGACATCGACGTGGGCGAATACGGCACGGGCACACTCTCGGCCGACAGCGGCGCCACGATCACCTCCTACGGCGGCTACTTGGGCTACCGGCCCGGCTCGTCGGGAACCGTCACCCTCCAGGGCAACGGGACCTCGTGGCAACTGCAAAACGATTTCTGCGTCGGCTACCAGGGCGCCGGCGCGCTCTCGCTCAGCCAGGGCGCCCGGCTGCTGGGCGGTCCCGGCGGCGAATCCACCTTCTACGTCGGCTCCGAGGCTGGCTCCAATGGGCAGGTCGAACTGACCGACCCCGGCACCCAGCTCCAGTTCTACGGCGGAACACTGGTCGTCGGCTCCTCCGGCACCGGCGCCATGCTCATCCAGAACCAGGCTACCGCCTACTCGGGCTACGGATATATCGGCGACGAGCCCGGTGCCCAGGGGGCCGTGCAATTGGTCGGCGCCGGCTCGCTCTGGCAGGTCGCCAACAGCCTGTGGGTCGGCGTCTCCGGCCAGGGCGCACTGGCAGTCCGCGACGGCGCCTCGGCGGCGTGCCGGTATCTGACCGTTGCCGGCTTTGACGGCTCGGCCGGCGCCCTGGTCGTCTCCGGCCCGCAAAGCACGCTCAACGTCCAACAAGACGCCTTCATCGGCGGCTGGATGCAGAGCGACGATGACGTGCCCACCCGCAACGATTGGGTCACCGGCGGCACGGCCGCCGTCCTGGTCGAAGACGGCGGGCGGCTCTCGGCGGGTGGAACCGTCTGGATCGGCGGCCAGTCGGCCGTCCGCCTGACCGGCGGCACGCTGGAGGCCGAGAACCTCGACATTATGTCCGGCGGCGTCCTCTCCTTCACCGCCGGCTCGCTCTTGATCCACCGGCAAATCTCCGTCGACGGCACGCTTGAAACCGACGGCACGCTGCCGATCGGCAACGGCATGAGCCTGGTGGGCAACGGACTGATCTGTGCCCCCGAAACGCAGTTGCTGGCCGGCTCGCTCTTGGCTCCCGGCCACTCAATCGGCACGTTGAGCTTCGCCGGCAACCTCCGGCTCGACTCCGGCAGCCGGTTCGAGGTCGAGTTGGCCGACGCCGGCCAGTGCGACCGGATCGTCGTCTCCGACACGCTGCAATTGGGCGGCACGCTGGCGCTCAGTAAGACCACGCCCGGCGGACCGTCCTGGGGCTATCTCCTCGCCTCGGCCGGCCACATCGAAGGGACCTTCGACGCCATCGACACCTCCGCGCTCGGCGTGACGCCGAAGCGGATCGTGCAGTCGAGCCAATGGGGGCTGCTGCTGAAGTTCAAGGACTTCGCCGACTTGGCAACCACGCAGAACGCTCGCAACGCGGCGGCCCCGCTCGACGCGGCCATCGACGCCGGCCAGTCCAATTGGCTCACCGACCGGCTGGTCGCCATCGGCAGCGACCAGGCCGTCAGCCAGGGCCTCGGCCAGATGCAGGGCGAGTTGTACGCCTCGCTCTTGAGCCTCGGCATCCAGAACACCACGAACGTCTACCGCGTACTGAGCGACCGGCTGCGGCCAGACGCCGTGAACTGCTGCGCCGGCACACCGGGCATTGCCCTTTCCGACGCCGTGTACGCACCGGGCGGCGAACTTTTCGCAGACGTTTGCCCGTGTTTCAGCCGCGGCGGCGCCGGCCCGGCGATCGTCGATTTACCGTGGGGCGGTTGGGCCGTCGGCTATGGCCTGGCCGGCCAGGCCCTCGGCGACGGCAACGCCCACGGCGCTGACTATTCGACCGACGGGACGCTCGTGGCCATCCAACGGCCCCTCGATTTTGCTTCCCGGCTCGGCTTCTTCTACGGCTACGGCGGCTTTCACGTCACCACGCAAACCATTGACCAATCGGCCAAGGTGGACGACCACCAGGCCGGCGCGTTCTTCGTCCGCGAAGTGGACGACGATTATTGGCTGCTGGCCGGCAGCTTCGGTTACGACGCCTACGTGGCACGGCGGGCCATCGCCTTCGACTCGATCGAAGCCACGGCCCTGGGCGACCACTGCGGCTGGCAGTCGGCAGCATACATCGAGCGGGGCCACACCTTCCGCGGCGAGCAGTGGGGCCTACAACCCTACACCGCGCTCCAGTACGTCTATCTCCGGCAAGAGCCGTTCGCGGAGTCGGGCGCCGACGGCATGGACCTGGACGTTGGCGGCGCCCAACTGAACAGCCTCCGCGGCCTGCTGGGCGGCCGATTGACCCGGCGACTGGATTTCGGCGACGGCTTGCCCGTCGGCGTTTCCTTCCGGGCGATCTGGATGCACGAGTTCCTGCGTCAGACGGCCGGGCTGGTGGACGCGGAGTTCGACGCGCTTCCCGGCGCGGGCTTTGCCATCCGCGGCCTCGATCTGGGCCGCGATTGGGCCGTCATGGGGCCGGGCATCACCTGGGCGATCCGCGACCGCGTCAGCCTGTTCGCCAATTACGACGTCCAGTTCAACGCCGCCGAGGTCGTCCACGTCGGCAGTGGCGGCGTCGAGATCACGTGGTAAACGACGTTTTCAGCAGCCAATACAGCCGGGGACTTAGCCAATCGGCCGCAGACAGTGCGACACGCAACCCCCTGCCAATTCACTGGTTGCGAACAATCGTGGGCACCCGGCGGCGGCAAACCCCGGTAAGAAACATACCCCGAACGGCCGATACGGGGGTGGACGCCGGCCCTAGCCATAGGCTAAAATGGAACCCGTCGCCGGGACTGATCCGCCCGCCCTACCCTCTCGAAATGGAGGTGTTTCGATGAGAACGGCACTGGCTTTCTTCATTGCGGCCGGCCTGGTGGCAGGCGGGGCGGTGTACTTTGCCCGGCGGGCAGCCAACCCACCCCCCTTCCATACCACCAAGGTCAGCCGCGGCGACCTGCACGCCACCATCGCGGCTACCGGAACCCTCAAGCCGGAGGAGGTCGTCGACGTCGGCGCCCAGGTGGTCGGGCGGATCAAAACCCTGGGCATCGACCCCAGCGACCCGGCCAAGAGGAAGATCATCGACTTCGGCTCGGTCGTCCAGGAAGGGACCGTGCTGGCGATGATCGACGATTCGGCCTACAAGGCCCAGGTGGACAACGCCGAGGCGACCCTCCAACGTGCCCAGGCCGACCTGGCCCAGGCCCAGGCCAAGTTCGATCAGGCCGAGGAGGAATGGCGGCGGGCAAAGAGCCTGCTCCCCACCAACGCCATCGCCCAAAGCGACTTCGATTCGGTCACGGCCAACTACCGGGCGGCGTTGGCCTACGTGGCCTCGCAGAAGGCCTGCGTCCGGCAGAACGAGGTCATGCTGCGGCTGGCCAAGACGAACCTCGACAACACGATCATCCGCTCGCCGGTGCACGGGGTGATTTTGGACCGCCTGGCGAACGTGGGCGAGACGGTGGTCGCCGCCTTCAACGCCCCCAGCCTGTTCCTCATCGCCACGGACTTGCGGCGGATGCAGGTCTGGGCGGCAGTCAATGAATCGGACATCGGGCAGGTGCGGACGGGCATGGCCGTGCAATTCACCGTCGACACCTATCCGGGCGAGGTGTTCCGGGGGCGGGTGTCGCAAATCCGGCTCAAGGCCACCACCACGGGCGACACTGTCGCGTATACGGTGGTGATCGTGACCGACAACTCCGACGGCAGGCTGTTGCCCTACCTGACGGCGGACCTGCAATTCGAGGTGGGCCAGCGCAACGGCGTGCTGATGGTTCCCAACGCGGCGCTTTGCTGGCGGCCGCGGCTGGAGCAGATGCCGCCCGAGCTGCGCGACGCCGGCCTGCCCGCGGTGGGCGATGAAGAAAGCGAGAAAGACCGGCCGTCGCTGACGGCGCTGCCCGAAGAGGCCGGCCCGTCCAAGGCGGCGATGGGGCGGGAAGAGCACCGCTATCTGTGGGTCGAGGACGGCCAGTTCGTCCGGCCCGTCGAAGTGCGGGCGGGCGCCAGCGACGGCGCGATGACCGAGATCAGCGGCCAGCAGGTGAAAGAGGGGATGGTGGTGGTGGTCGGCCAGCGGAGCGCCGCGGCCGAGAGCGCCTCGGAAGCCGCCGAGGATCGCGGAAGCCGGCTGGTCGACGTGCCGCGGGGCGTGCATAGAAGCCACCGGAACCGGTCTTGACGGCGGCGCAACGTAGTCCCGTAATGTAGTCCGCACACGCCGTGTGCGGATGTTCGGACGTGGCATACGCCGCGTGCCGGCCGATTCCCCTCGTCCGTTTCCGGTGGCCGACCTCTCCGGCCGAGCCGGTATCCAAGAGTAACTTGTGGGACAGCCGCCCTCGGCTGTGCTGTGTCGGCCAGGACAGCCGAGGGCGGCTGTCCCACAAAACTCCAAAGTTGTTTTTTGACACTCGCTAACCCGGATTATTCGTAAGTCTGCAAACAAAAGTGCCTCCGTGTGCGTCTAAGGTGTTAGTCAACAAGCATCTTGGACAACCCACGGAGGCATATTGTGGTTAAGCAGTCTGCTTTTCAGGTGTCGTTCGATTTTCTCACATCCAAGGCGGTTGTGGTAGAGCCCGGGGCGGCTCAGGTTTCGAGCGACGCGGGGCTGTTGCCCTTTCGCCAACTGGACGAGCGGCTGGGTCTGACGCAGCGGTTCGCCGAGGCGCTGCGCGATCGGCGGCACGGCGGCTATCTTGACCACACCTTCTTGGAAATGACGCGGATGCGGGTGTACGGCATCCTCGCCGACTATCCCGACCAGAACGATCACGACGTGCTGCGCAGCGATCCGATCTTCAAGCTCCTTTGCGACCGCTCGACAGCCGACGGCGATCTGGCCAGCCAGCCCACGCTCTCGCGTTTCGAGAACGCCATCGACACGCGATCGTTCTTCCGACTGCGCGACGTGTTGATCGACCAGTTCCTGGCCGCCTTTTCCGCGCCTCCCCGGCACCTGACCTTGGACATCGACCCGTTCGACGACGCGACACACGGCCAACAGCAATTGACTTTCTTTCACGGCTACTACGGCCAGTACCAATACCTGCCGCGGGCCATCACCTGCGCCGAAAACGAACTGGCGCTCGACGTCTGCCTGCTCTACGGCACGGCCCACGCGGCGCTGGGCGCCGATGACGACGTGGAATACGTGGTCCGCCGTTTGCGCGAGGCGTGGCCGGACGTGCGGATTCACGTCCGCGGCGACAGCGGGTTGGGCGTGCCGCGGATGTACGCGGTTTGCGAGCGGCTGGACATCGACTACACCTTTGGCATGGGCATGAACGCCCGGTTGAAAAAGCTCACCGAGCCGCTGTTGGCCGAGGCGATCGCTCGCCGCGAAGCCACCGGCGAAGCACAACGGATGTTCGCCGCGTTCTGGTATCGGGCCGACGCCTGGCCCGCCCAACGCTGGGTGATCGTCCAATGCGAAGCCAACGCCGAGGGGACCAACCGCCGGGCCGTGGTTACCAACCACCCCGGCGCGTTGGTGCTGCCGGGCGCGGCTTACGACGGCTACGCCGACCGCGGCGAAAGCGAGAACCGCAACAAGGAACTCAAGGCCGGCTTGCAGGCCGATCGGCTCAGCGACCACCGTTACTTCGCCAACCTGTTTCGCCTCTACTTGCACACCGCGGCGTACAACCTGCTGGTCCACATGCGTCAGGCGGTCGCCGATCCGCCACCGCCTCTGCCGGCCAACGGCGATGTCCCCGTCGAAGCGCTGGCCGGCCGTCAACGCCGCTGCTGGCACAATCACCGTCGCGAGCACGATCCGCTGGGCGAAGGTCAGCCTTGCACTTGGCGGACACGCTTGATTAAGGTCGGCGCGTACGTCCGTGAAACCACTCGTCGCGTGGTGGTGGAACTCTCATCGAACTGGCCTTACCTGCACCACTTTCAACAGGTCAGCCGTCGGATTCTTCTCTTGGCCGCCGCGGCTTCTGACACGAGCTAGCCCCAACGACAACTCCCTCCGCCGCGCCCACCGGCTTTCGGCCACGGGGGAAAGGGGGCCTTGTGTCTCTACCTTGCCAAACCGAGCCACCCGCCACTCCGCAATCGCAGTCCTATCGTCCACCAGCGAAAGAAAGCAACGCTTGCGAATAATCCGGGCTAAGCGACCCCGGCGGCCTCCTTTTCACATCCAACCCCCTGCCGGCGTGGCCTCGGTTTCGCACCGCCTCTTTCATGCCCCGACCATCGGGGGGAGGGTTGGTACGATCTGAAACGCTTCCACCACATAGTCTTGCGACGACGGCTCTTCCCACTGGCCGGACGCCTCATCGGGGTGGTCTGTTGCGAACAGGGTTATTCAATTGACTCCACCACCCCCAATATCTTGTAGTCAGAAGGGCTCGGCGGCCTCGGTGACAATAGTACGATAGGGGACCGGTTCAACCTGCATCGCTTGTTCGAGCAACCGATAGAAGAGCAAGCCACGGGATCGCGAGGTGCGTCGGTTAAAACGGAAGGTAAATTCGTCGAGATAGTAGTCCAGGTAGTTTGGACGAACTGCGCCTTGATGGGTGCCTAGTAGCCAGCGTTTCAGGAGGGAGGCGACCCTGTGAATCCGCGGAAGCAATTCCGTGGCCGCGTCTTTCCCACGACCGGTCAGAACTGTCACCTCATGCACATAGCCAATACCGTCTAATCCGGTGTATGACGCGTTTCCATCCGTGTGGACCGTGCTGCCAGTCGCAACCGAAGCTTGGATGAAGCGATGCAAGGAAATCCGTGACGCGGTGACAATCCGTGCCATACGGATACGCCCGATCCCAGCCCCATCCTCTTCCGCGGCAATCACTACCATTGCCTTGTCCAGACTACGACTGCCCGTCCGTTTGCCTTCCCCCCCTACGTAGGTCTCATCAACCTCCACTCGCCCGGCAAGGCGATCGCGGCCAGGGCGAACCATAGCACGTCGCAACTTATGCAACCACGTCCATGCAGTCACATAGCTGCCCAAGCCGAGAACTCGTTGGAGGTTCAGGGCGCTTGCCCCGTGCTTTTGACTGGTTACCTGCCAAATTGCCCGAAACCATAGACGCAAGGGTTTGTGCGTATCTTGGAAGATCGTTCCGGCGATCGCCGACGCCTGGCCGCGACAGCGCCTACAAATCAACCGACCACGTGTAGCCGGCCATCCGCCATGGTGCCCACAACGCGGGCATACAAAGCCATTGGGCCATCGCAACCGTGCCAGGTACGCCCGGCAGTCCTCTTCCGTGCGGAAACGATCCTCCAGATCGAGAATCGTCCGAGGATAGGTGTCGTCCATCCCCACATACTACCGGTTGTGGTAGGTGGAGTCAATTGAATAACCCTGTTGTTGCGAAACTCCCTCCTTCGGCCGATTCCGGATCGTCGCACTCCCCCGTCGGCGGCAGACGCGCCGGCTCGCGGGTTGCGAACGGATCGGCAGCCGCAGACGGGAACGGGAATTTCGGGCTGGTCCCCAGCCGCGGATCGGTCCGCACTTCGGCCATGCGCGCCTCCAGCCGCTCCATCATCTCGTCGAAGTCCTTGTCCGACATCTTCTCGACGAACGGGTCGACGGCGAGGCGGAAAAGCCGGACGATTTGCTCGTCGGTGAAGGCCCGCGGCGGGCGCTGGGCGAACTCCTGCGGGTTGCGGCGTTCCAAGAGCCAGGCGGCGGCCCGCCAGTAACGCTCGTTGCGGCTGGCGTTGCGGATGCGGCGCAGCGCGTCGATCTCCGTGCTCTCCTCAGCCTGGGCGACAGCGGCGGCGAAGTCGGGGTCGCGGTCCATGGTCCGCACGAGCGTGGCGGGTGAGCAGCGGACGTAGTGGGCGGCCATCCGCCGGCTGCTGCCGTTGGCCAGCAGGGCGATGATTATGCGGCGTTTCTGTTCATCCAGGACGGGCGGCCGCCCGCCGGGGTTGGCGTCGTCTCGGGGCTCGAACATAGCGGTTCCTCGGGGTGTACGAAATGTCACCACCACCATAGCCGCCGGCGGCCGGGATTTCAAGCCGAAGTTTTGGGCCATTTTTCCGCGGCGAGAAGCTTCATTGCCGCGGCTGCCACCGGCGGGAGAGTGGGAGAATGGTAACTGTTTCCCGTTTCAGCCGATGGTGCGTAACACCTATCCTCGGTGCCTTCCAAGGAGAAAAGTCTGGTAGGCCAAGGAGACAGACACCTTTCCCAAAGCCGTTATGATTGCTATACTTCGGCATGAATGCCAGGATGGCAATAAAGTGGGGATGATGAGCAATCTGGGATGGGTGGCTCCATGATCTCAGTTGCGGAGTTGATTGGCGAACTAGGTTACGAGGGGTCGCCCAATTTCGTGACCGGGGATGATCTCGGGCGAGTGCCCGGTTACGGCCACATCTTTCGCCGTGCGCAACAACCGAGCAGGGAGGGCGATAGGTTCGTGCGGTCTTCAGGGCGTCTACACGCTTCGCCAACGGCCAAGCGATGACCTGTCGTTAGGCGAGGGGTCACTGACCCCGGTGGTCTACGTCTGCGAAGCGGCATCGGAGGACGACGCGGATCAGGTCCACCGCCTGGTCTGGAACCAGGACGTGGTTCCCTTTCTGATCGTCCGTACGCCGCAAAACGTCCGAGTCTATTCCGGCTTTGGGTATCGCGAGGACGAAATCGCGGAAAGGCGGTCAGCATCGCGAATCCTTAAAGAGGCGGTCGGGCGCAAGAAATCGTCTCGAAGCTCCTCCCCAGCTTCGGCGCCCAGCAGATCGACGACGGCGCGTTGTGGCGCGACAGGGGCCGCTTTGTGACGCCCGACATGCGGGTTGATTGGCGGTTGCTGAATCGCCTGAACAAACTGGGTGACATCCTTCGCAAGACGATGAAACTCCCGGCCCAGACCGCCCACGCCTTGATCGGCAAGTACGTCTACCTGCGGTATCTGCGCAACCGCAATATTCTCTCCGACGATCGGTTCAGGCTGTTCAAGATCAACGCGGGAAGCGTATTCACCCGCAACGCCCGACTCGCCAAGCTCCGCTCGTTGGTCGATAAACTGGACGATTGGCTAAACGGCTCGGTGTTCGATATCCCTTGGGATTCGGGTGTCACCGAGGAGCACGTACAGAAGGTTGCTGGGGCGTTTTTCGGCGATGATCCGAAAAGCGGCCAAGGAAGCCTATTTGAAGACTACGATTTCTCCTACATCCCCATCGAAACCCTTTCGGTGGTCTACGAGCAGTTCTTGCACGCCGAGGGGCGGGGCAAGAAAGCGGCGCGTACTATACTCCGATTCCTTTGGTCAACTT
This sequence comes from uncultured Planctomycetaceae bacterium, assembly GCA_963754135.1. GTDB lineage: Bacteria > Planctomycetota > Planctomycetia > Pirellulales > Thermoguttaceae > JAJFUI01. The sequence continues at coordinate 2,162,171 of CAVWEY010000003.1, read as the reverse complement.
CATCCTCGACGAGATGGAGGCATCGCTGCCGTTTACCAAAGGGATGCGGGCCCTGGACCCCGCCTGCGGCTCGGGCGCGTTCCTGGTACAGTGTTACCGCCGGCTGATCGAAAAAGAGTTGCTGAAGTGCAAGGGGCAGAAGTTCCGCCCGGGCGAGCTGGGCAAGTTGTTGCAGGGGCATATATTCGGCATCGACCGCGACGAGGACGCCTGCCGGGTGACGGAGCTGAGCCTCATTCTCACGCTGCTGGATTACGCGGATCCGCCCGACCTGAGCAACACGGACTTCAAGCTCCCCAAGCTGTGCGGGTCGAACATCTTCGGCGGGGCCGCCAACGACTTCTTCAATACGAACTCCGAGTTTCACCAGAAGATGGGCGAAACCAAGTTCGATTGGCTCGTCGGCAATCCACCGTGGATCGAAATCAACGAGGAAAAGCCGCGTCCGGAAGATAGGCCCGCGCGCCATTGGATGAACGCCAACGCCGAGAAATATCCGACGGGCGGCAACCAGGTTGCGGAGCTATTCGCTTGGAAGGCGACGGAGCACATCGACGCCAAGGCGAGTGTTGGTCTTCTGATGCCGGCCATGACATTGTTCAAAAGCGAGTCCACCGCCTTTCGCCAAGCGTTTTTCGCCGGCGTCAAGGTCCGCACGGTTGTGAACTTTGCCAACCTAGCGTACGTCCTCTTCGCCGGTCGGTCAGAAGTCCCGGCCGCTGCCCTTCTATATCAGAATCGCAGGCATGGATCGCGAGTGATTGACGACGTGGAACGGATTCTGACGTTCGCGCCCTTGGTGGTGAACCAGGAAGCCAATCGTCCGAGTGGTTTCAACCGAAAGGCCGATACGTGGGCGATCACAATCAACGGGAGCGAACTTCGCGAGATCGGCGTTGCCGAGGCGATTCGTGGGGATGCGCTAACCTGGAAGCTGGCGATGTGGGGATCATATCGCGATCGCCAGGTGCTGGAGTCGGTCTCGCGAAGGTTTCCGAGCCTTGAAGAAGAACAATCTCGTCGACGGTTGACGATCCTGCAGGGACTTGAGCTAAGGGATAGAACAGATCCGGATAAGAAGCTGCCGGCACCAGAGTTGATCGGCAAAGATGAACTGATTACTAATATTTTTCGTCGCTATGGCCGTGCCTTGTCGTTTCCGCCAGACGCTTTGCGCAAGGTTTCTGCCAATCGGGCATACATCCGAATTCGGAGTGGTCTGTCACCGCTAGAGATATGCAAACCGCCGCACCTCATCGTCCCGGAGTCGCGCAATTTCGCGATTTTCTCGAACAAGTTCGTCGTCGTTCCACCGAAGTGGCTCGGTGTCCATGGCCCACAGGAGCAGACCGATTTTCTTAAGCTCCTTTGCCTCTACCTGAACTCCGACTTTGCCCAGTACTTCGAGGCATTCATGTCGCCTCGATGGGGCGTTTCTGTTAGCGTCTCGACGACCAAGACTTTCAAAGCTCTTCCTGTTCCCTTCGGAAAGTTGACGACTGCCGACGTCGATGACTGGCTCAATCTGCACATTCGCCTCGTTGCAGCCTCGCCAATCCACCCCCGAAAGAAGACCCGATCCAAGGTTGCGACAAAGCAATCGAGGCAAAACCTGTTTCGTGGCATGGCGGATGCCCCAAGTGAACTTCCGAAACTACTACGCGAACTGAACAACCGGGTTTACAGGCTCCTCCGCCTACACAAGAGCGAGCAAATACTCGTCGAAGACTTTGCCAAGTTCAAACGGTTTGCGGTCAAGGGAAAGGTCTGCGAAGAGACCGCCGGCGTTCCTGATCCCAAGGAACTAGAAAGATACGCCAAGGTCCTGCAAGCCGAGTTAAATGGCTTCTTTGAAGACGACCAACGGCTCCGCCACAGTGTCGAAATCCTCTACGACAAGAGCGCGGGCATCGGGATGATCGACGTCGAGTTGCACAAGAACTTCCGCGGTCCGCTACGGGTCAAGGTCCAACCCGTCGACGAGGCTACTTCGGCTGACTTTCGGCGAGCGAAAGAGTTAGCCCGGCAAAAGCGTGGCCAGTGGCTCTATTTTCAGCGCAACCTACGGATGTACGAGGATGGCTCGCGGACTTTGTTGCTGAAGCCGTTGGAGCGGCTCCATTGGCTCCGCAGCCAGGCCCTTCTGGACGCCGATACGATCATCGCCGAAACAGTTGCGGGCGGGGGACAATAGCGTGCCGATACAGGGCCATCCGACCAGTGCCGTTGGCATCCCCGACAGCAGCAAATACGCGGCCCAGTTCCGCCGCCATTGCCATCGACTGATCGCCTTTGGGTATGAATTCAATACGTGGCGAGAGCCACGACGAATCGGAGGAAGACTTCATTACGCAACGGCTAAGAGAAGCGATCCAGGCAGGGCAGCGTGAGAGGGCTTTGCCACGCTGGGCCGATCACTACTTCGTTCGCGACCAAATACACGTCGACGTGTCCGGGCTTGTTGGCAAAGAACGGCCGATAATCGACGTTTACCTTGAATCCAACGAGTCGCGTCGCCGCCCCAGCTATCATTTTGAGGCCAAGAGGCTTCGCACTGCCAGAACGGACTCGGTGAGCGAGTATGTCGGCGAAAAAGGCCTCGGCATGTTCCTTGTCGAGAAGTATGGCCGCATGGGCGACGAAGGAGGGATGCTGGGCTACGTCCAATCGGAATCGCCGACCTATTGGGCCGAGAAGATCAGCGGCAAACTCCAACCTGATCCGCCGGGCAATCATTGATTGACTGCCGATGGAACCTGGACGAGAGTTCTCGTTGATCGCCGAACTCGAGCACACATACGCGACGCGGCACACTCGACCGACACTCCGCAATATCACCATCTACCACACGCTGCTGGACTTTTGTGGTCGCGCCACCATGGGGTAAGCCGGACACGATCAGCTCGGCAGCGACACGATAGCGGGCGGGTTCGATCGTCAGCCCATTCGCGCTATCCTTCCCATTCGCGCATCAGGTCCACCCTTATGGGTGGGTGTGTGGTGGGTGTACGGCCGGGCGGCCCCGAGGCCTTCTTTCCCCAATTGCATTCCGCCGGCCATCTGGTACACTTAGGGACTTAGTGGTTTATCGGTAGTAACAACAGTAGGCAGAGTCGTAGCAAACACGGTGGGAGGAACCGGCTTCCTGTAGAAGCATCCTGAGCCAACCTTAGGTGGAGCGGTCGCGGTAGCAGATGACTATTACCAAACAGCGGAAAACCGGCCTCATCGGGGAGTACCAGCGGAGTGCCAATGACACCGGCTCCCCGGAAGTCCAAATCGCCATTCTGACGTCGCGGATTAACGGACTGACCGAGCACTTGCAGGGTCACAAGCGGGATTTCGCCTGCCGGCGAGGCTTGCTGATGCTGGTCGGACGCCGCCGGCGGCTGTTGGATTACCTCAAAAAGGTCGATCCGCAGCGTTACCTCGACATCCTCCGCCGCCTGGACATCCGCAAGTAGTCCGCCCGCGGCGGCCTTCGGCGGAAAGGCTCGTGGCGCTTTCACGGGCGATGGGTGGCACGCCCCGGCAGGGCGTGGCCAGCGTCAAGGTTGAATCCGGCGATTCACCACGCCCTTCGAGGGCGTGCCACCCTCATGATTGTAGGAGGCGACTCCCGTCGCCGAATCTGTCCGGGATCGGTCGATCCAATCGACGACAGGAGCCGCTTCCTACAACGCTTCTGGTTCCCCCCTCTGTGCTCAGGCCACAGCTCGAAATCCAGAGGAAGGTAGGAACGAACATTGAAAGTACGAGTTGAACGACAGATCGGAACATCCATTCTTTCTTTTGAGACCGGCCAGTTGGCCAAGCAGGCGGCCGGCAGTTGTCTGGTGCAGTACGGCGAGACGGTCGTACTGGTGGCGTCGGCCGCGGGGCCGCCCCGGCCCGGGCCCGGCGATTTCTTCCCGCTGACCTGCGATTACCGGGAGCGGGTGGCGGCGGCGGGCAAGTTCCCCGGCGGCTTCATCAAGCGCGAGGGGCGGCCCACCGTCAAGGAAACCCTCACCGCCCGGCTCATGGACCGGCCCATCCGGCCGCTCTGGCCCGACGGATTCAAGGACGAGATCCAGGTGCAAGCCTTTGTCATGGCCAGCGACCGGCAGAACGACGCCGACGTGCTGGCGATGAACGGGGCCTCGGCCTCGCTGCGGGTTTCGCCGCTGCCGTTCCAAGGGCCGTTGGGCTCGATCCGCCTGGGCTGCATCGACGGCCAGTTCGTCCCCTTCCCCACCCACGACGCCCTGGAGCAGAGCGACCTGGACCTGATCGTCTCCGGCAGCAAGGAATCGATCTTGATGATCGAGGGCTTTGCCCGCGAAATGCCGGAGAACCGCATGGTCGAGGCGATCGCCACCGCCCACGGCTACATCCGCCAGATCTGCGAGATGCAGGAAGAGTTGGCGGCGAAGGCGGGCACGGTCAAGCGGCCGTTCGAGGCCCCGCCGGCCAGCGGCCTGGGCGACCAGGTGCGGGCGAGATACTACGACGCCCTCCGCGCGGCCAAGCAGACCGCCGGCAAGCTGGCCCGCATCGAAGCCTGCGACGCCGTCAAGAAGCAGGCCACGGCCGAGTTGATTCCCGACCCCAAGGCCGAGGACGCGATTACCGCCGAGGCGTTCGCCGCCGCGTGGGAGGCGCTGGAAACCCGCGTGATGCGGGACCAGATCCTCACCGGCACCCGCGCCGATGGCCGCGACTACAAAACCCTCCGGCCGATCACCTGCCAGGTCGATTTGTTGCCGCGGGTACACGGCTCGGCCGTGTTCCAGCGGGGCGAGACGCAGGCCCTGGTCACGGTGACGCTGGGCACCGGCCGCGACGAGCAGCGCGTCGACGGCCTGGCCGAGGAATACTCGCAGAAATTCATGCTCCACTACTACTTCCCCTCGTTCTCGGTGGGCGAGGTGCGTCCGATCCGCGGGCCGGGCCGGCGGGAGATCGGCCACGGGGCCCTGGCCGAGCGGAGCGTCAAGCCGGTGTTGCCCGACCCCGACGCCTTCCCCTACACGATCCGCATCATCTCCGACATCCTGGAGAGCAACGGCAGCAGCTCGATGGCCTCGGTGTGCGGGGCCACGCTGGGGCTGATGGCCGCCGGCGTGCCCATTAGCAATCCCGTGGCCGGCATCTCCGTCGGCCTGGTCAAGGAGCCGAACCGCTACGTCCTGCTGACCGACATCATCGGCGACGAGGACCATTTCGGCGACATGGACTTCAAGGTGGCCGGCACGCAGAACGGCATCACCGGCATCCAGTTGGACCTCAAGATCGCCGGCATCAACGAGCAGATCATCGCCGAGACGCTCCGCCAGTCGCGCGAGGCGCGGATCGAGATTCTCCGCGCGATGCTCAGCGCGATTCCCCGCCCGCGGGCGGAAATCTCCGACTGGGCGCCACGGCTGCTGCGCACTCACATCGACCCCGAGAAGATCGGCCTCTTGATCGGGCCGGGCGGAAAGATGATCCGCTCCATCCAGGAGTCCACCGGCGCCTCGATCGAGGTCGAGGACGACGGCACGGTCAGCATCGCCTGCCAAAGCATGGAAGGGGCCAAGGAGGCGATGGCGAAGGTCGAGGCCCTCACCGCCTCGGTTGAGATCGGGCGGATCTACGAGGGCCGGGTGATGAGCGTCAAGGACTTCGGCGCCTTCATCGAAATCCTGCCCGGCAAGGACGGACTCTGCCACATCAGCGAGCTGGCCGACGGCTATGTCAACAACGTCGCCGACGTCTGCAAGGTGGGCGACGAGATGAAGGTCAAAGTGATCGCCATCGACGACCAGGACCGGGTGAAGCTCAGCCGCAAGGCGGTCCTCCGCGAGCTGGCCGCCGCCGAACGCGGCGGGAGCGGCGACGGCAACCGCCCGACTGATCGCGCTCCGCGAGAAGCAGACGCGAGAAGCAGATAAGGGATGAGGGATAAGCGATAAGGGCCTCAACTCGTTCCCACGCTCCGCGTGGGAACGGTTGGGGAGCGGTACTGCCACAGGGCGTTTAGCCCGGAGGAGGCCTGACTCGATGGCTTACGCAGCGCTCATAGCCCTATCTGACTGGCTGTACCTCGTGTATGGTTCTATGCGTTGGTTGGCATCGGTTTGCTCGGTCGTCCTACTCGCAGCCGCTCTCCTTCATTGGCAACGAACGCGACACTGGTGTCTGCTGGCGCTCGCAGCCGGCGCACTTCTGATGGCATCGGGTGGAATTGGGTCTGCAATCGCTGAACTGCAACTACATCCCGGGGCCAGACTTTCCTCGGGCGTGCTCAAGATCGACATGAGTTTGGTGGCGACGTTCGCGTGGGTGACGGCGGCCGGTGAAGTCGTCGCGGCGGTCGGCGGAATTGGCGCAATCCACTGGACGATCAGACTGAGACGACGCAAGTGAGTGGCAACCGACGATGCCCGAACGGAAACCGTGACAGAAAGGCTGTCGCGAACATTGTTAGACGGACGCCGATGGACTACCCCGCCCCGGACGATAACAGCGGCGAGTCGTGCCCGATCTGGACGCGCTCGACTACACAGCCAGCTTTCTGGACATCGGCCACGGCACTGCGGATGGCCGACTCAAGACAGTCTGCTTCCCGGCTGAATCCGATCACCGGCACGCCACAGAATGTCCCGGCGTACTGTGGTCGCCCCTCCACGGAAGGGCTGCCGTGGCGTTTTCAGGCCAATCGCAGTGGGAATTCTCCACGGGCCTTGACTTTCTTCCCGGCACAGCCGATGATTTTAGTAGCTCATCCACCATGCGTGGAAGGAGTCCCGACGCCGTGCCCTTCACGGGGAACGGCGTCAGCCGTTTCTTGGGAGGGCGCGGTCGGGGTCACGCCCGTTCACGGGCGTCCTCCCCGCGCCGGGTCGGCGCCAGGCCGAGGAGTCGGCCGGAAAGAGGCCCGTGAACGGGCCTGACAGGCTGCAATTCTCCCACCTCCTAACCCGGCGTGAACGCCGGGCCTAGCACCGCTGGCGCGGGAACGCCCGTAAACGGGCGTAATTTCATGTGGGCCGTTGCGCGTGGCCGACTCAAGCCTACGCGCCGCCGTTTGACCGGGCGCCAACGCCGAAGGCCGCCCGTATGGCGAGCCGGAGCAGTGCCCGCCGTCGCGCCGAACGCGTCACCGGCGGCTCCGCGTACAACGCCGTCGCCGGTGGCTTCGGGTTAGACGAGCCCGGTTGCGTTTTCGCCTCCGCCCGCTACAATTCCTTTCATGGCCCCCAACGACGACCTCAACCAGCGGCTGGTCGATCAGTACACCGAGATTGCGCGGCTGGCGGGGGCGTTGGCCCATGAGATCAAGAATCCGCTCTCGACCATCCGCATGAACATGGAACTCTTGGCCGAGGACTTTCAGGGTTCTGATTCCGCCCGCGACCGCCGGGCGATGAAGAAAGTCGAACTGGTCCAGCAGGAATGTCGCCGCTTGCAGGACTTGCTGGACGACTTCTTGCAGTTCGCCAAGGCGCACCGGCTGAACCTCCAGCCGAGCGACCTGAACGGGCTGGTCCGCCAGGTATTGGACTTCTACCGGCCCAAGGCCCGGCAGGCGGGCGTGGAACTGGTCGATTATCTGACCGGCAACCTGCCCACGGTGCTCCTGGACCGGGAGGCCTTCCACGGGGCGCTGTTGAATCTGGTGCTCAACGCGGAGCAGGCGATGCCGCAGGGGGGGCAACTGGTGGTCCGCACCTATGGCACGCCCAACGGCGTGGCCCTGGACCTGATCGACACCGGCTGCGGCATGGACGAGGACACGCGCTCACGGGTCTTCGAGGCTTTCTTCTCGACGAAGCGGGGCGGCTCGGGCCTTGGGCTGCCCACCACGCGGCGGATCATCGAGGGGCACGGCGGCCAGATCACCTTGCAGAGCGAGCCCGGCCGCGGCACGCAAGTCACCATCGCCCTGCCCGTGCTGCCCCGGCTGCCGGGCGACGGGAACCCGGGGGTCAGTCCTTAGATTCTAGTTTTTAGCCTACGGAACTACCTAACCGCATCGGCGATGAGTCCACGGACCTCTTCCGGCTTCTTTGCGACCTCGCACCTCCAACGGCCGTAAGTGCCATCCGCATTCGCTGCCGCGACCCAACGTTCAGCCGCCGCCCGTTTGACCTCTTCCAACGGGTCCCATCCCTTGGTTTCCAAGATAAGGTGGCTCGGCGGATCGGTCTTCAACCGCACGATGAAGTCAGGCGTGTAATCGTGCCGCTGGCCGTTGTGAAGGTAAGGGATATAGAAACCCAGCCCGGCGTTCTTCACAAACGAATCAGTTGCCGGGTGTTTGTCAATGTAGTAGGCCGCTGACTGCTCCCACCGCTCGGTATCGGCAACCACATAGTTAAGATGGCTATTGACGATCTCGCGCACGTCGCGGCCGGTCCAGAAGTCCACGTCGGCCGTGGTGCCCGGCCCGCGGTTCGACTCATAGCGGGGGACCTCAGGGGCCTCGCCCTGGCTTGTATCGGGACGGATCGCCTCGACGAGCCGCTCGATGAGCCAGCCGTAATACGGCGACAGGAACAAGTCCTTCCTATCTGCCGGCGGCAATACACGCACATATTCCTCGACATACCGTTTCACAATGGCAGCCAACTGCGGGAATAACACGTGAGCCGGCGCCTCACAACGTCCCTGGCCAACATAGTCGCGCGTGAGCGCGGCGGCCAGTTCAAAGACCAGCTCTTGCCCCCGCCGCTTCTGCCGATACTCCCGAAGCGACACCTCGTCAACGCGGCCCGGCCCGGAAAGCGTCAGCCGGCCCTCATTGTTATGGTTTAGCCCCTTCATGTCGACCTCGGGCGGAATGCGCCCCGGATCGAGGAGGATCGGCGGCACGCTGGGCCAATCCACTGTCACGCGATTTCGCACGCCCTGTGTGTACCCTTCGACGCGGGGAAACCGTATTTCCAGCTTGGCTTTGGCGGGGATGGCCTGAACATGGTGGCGCTTGACGTGCTCCTTGGGCGGCCCTTGCGGCGTAGCCTTAAACGGTATCACCTCGAACGGCACGCCGAAGACTTTCGCCACTTCTTCGCGGAACTTCCCGTTCTCGTCAAGTTCGTAGAGGCGTCGGCGGAGCCCGCGGCCGACCACCTGTTCGCAAAGCAACTGCGACATAAACGGCCGCAGGCCGATGATGTGGGTCACGGTGTTGCAGTCCCAGCCCTCGGTCAACATGCCGACGCTGACGATACAACGCACGTCGCGGCCGGGCGGAAAGAGCGGCCGTTCCATTTTCTCCGCCAACTCCTCAAAGCCCTCGGGATACAGGTTGCGGCCCATCGGGTCCTTCGGCCACCCCGTCTTGCCGACCGTGTCCAGCGTCAGACGCATCCAGCGGTTCTCGTCGTCTTTCGTCCCCTCCAAATCGTCGGTCTCCTGGACCACCTTCGAGTCCACGCGGATCGTGTAGTTGTGCCCGTCGCTGTTGCGGAAACCCTCGATCTTCGCGGGCGGAATGCCCATCGGCGGCTTGTTCTCCGCCAGCCATCGGTAGATGACTTTGGCGATGGCGACATTCTTGCACACGAGAATGAACACGGGCGGGCGCGGGTCGTAGCACAGGCTTCCAGCCTGTGACGGCGACTGTGACGGCGACACAGGCAGGATGCCTGTTCTACCCAGCCACTCGTCCAAGTCCTTCTGCCAGAGCCCAGCCAACATGGCAATCGGATGATTGGCGTATTTGAGAATCGCCTCCGGCTTGGGGTTGGCCCGTTTGCCGCCGCGCTCGGAAGGCGTAAGTTGCGGCAGAATCCAGTGCCAGATATTAAAGTACCCCGGTATCTCGGCACCGGTTGTGTCGCGCACTGCAAGCTGCGGAATCTTGGTCAACCCCGACTCGATCGAATCGATCAGGCCAAAGTCGCTGACGACCCAGGGAAACGGGCGGTTGGTGTCCTGGCCGACGCGCCCCAGGAAGTACGGCGTCGCCGACAGGTCCATGCAGAAATTGATGCCGCGCAATTTGTGGATCCGGTCCAACCCGTCGATCCAAACCGTCGCCTCCTTGAAGAATTCCTCGGCGGCCGCGTCCTCGCCGAATAGCTCCTCCTGATCCTCGTCCGGCTCCTCGCGGCGTATGCGGTAGGCGTGGTGGGCCTCGTCGTTCATTACCAAGATGTTCTGTTTGCCGCCCACCTCACGGCCGAGCACCCGGTTCACCAACGACGTGTCGCTTTCCACATAGCGGACGGATTCCACGTCCACCTTTGTAAGCGTCCCGTGCTTGTCGCGCTCTTCGCCCAGGACCGTGAGCATCCCGGCGGCAACCTGGCGGTCAAAGTCCTGCTGCGTGAGGTAGCGGCTGCCGCGGGCCGTCGTGGTCTTCGGGCCAATGGTAATCTTTTCACGGGTCCGAAGCGGAACTCCGGCCTTGTTGACCCTGGCGGTCGTGCCGGCGCTCTGGGTGCCGCGCGGCTCGAAGACGTGCCAGTTGGTCACCAAAACTTGCCCCCGGGTCAGGTCGGGCGCATGTCCGGCGGCACCAAGTCCCGCGTATAGTAGATGCTCGCCGGGCCGGCCATTGGGTCAAGCTCCGCCAACCGGTTGCGGATGGTCACGTTCGGGCAGACAACAAGCACCACGTCGGAGAACTTGGCGTTCCCGCGGTCGTGTACCTTGCTGAGGATGCTCCACGCGGCGATCATTCCCATGACGGTCGTCTTGCCCGTCCCGGTGGCCATCTTGCAGGCGTACCGCAGAAAGGTGCGATAGCCCTGGGCGAGCTTGTCCGGCCCCAATTCCTCGTGGGGTATGTTGAGTCCCTGGCGGAAATCAGCCCGTGACTCCGTGAGGAAGATGATCGTTTCGGCTGCCTCGATCTGCGAAAAGAATAGCGGCCGCTGGCGGCCGTCGCGCCGCCACCATTGGAGCAGGTCGAGGGTCGTGCGCGATGCGCCCGGGTAGTCCTGTTCGCGCCACGCCTTCACCTGCCGGCGGATGCGGTTGACCAGTTTCAACTCGATCGCGGTGCCCGCCTCACGGCCGAAACTGTCGGGTTTGGCGCCCGGATCGCGGTAGAAGTACATGGCGGGCCGCCGGCCCGGCAGGCGCTCGGGCTGCCGGCCTTCCACAATGTTCCAGTGCTCGGCCGGCTCGTGGAAAGGCGAGTTCAGGATCGGGTTGGGGACTTCGTATCCGCTCATCGTTTGTTCTCCGTAGCACAGGCATCCTGCCTGTGCCTGCTGCCTGTGTCACCTCAAGTCTAGCCGAGGCTCATCCCAGTCTATACTCTCCTTCGCGCAGTGCCGCCTGGGCGGGATTATCCACGATATACCGTTCGCACGCCGCCAATTCCTCCCCATCGCGGACAATATGATCGTACGTTTCCTCCTGCCACAACGGTCCCTGCCGGTTGACCGCGCGATTGATCCGGTTGGCGGTAAACGATTTCCACGAGTGTAAGATCACCGACAGGTCCCCGCCCGCCGCCGGAGTCACCAAGCCATGCACATGGTTGGGCATGATGACGTAATGTCCCAACTGGTAGCGGTCTCCGTGAAAATGCCGCAAGGCTTCCTCGACGATGTTGTGAATCTCGGGACGCCGCAGCCAACATGCGCCGCATCCGGCCGCGAGATACTCTTCGATCTTCGCGGAGAACAGCTCCTGAAATCTCAGCAACAACGTCGGCGATCGCGGCGACGGGTGCCGCCGCAACCACTCGCGCCGCTCGGCCTTGAGACTATCGAGCTTTTCGCGCGGAAGGGAATCGCCCAACCGGAATGTGACATAATAGGTCGCGCCTTCCTGCCGCCAGTGGGGCAGATTGCGGCTCCGCACTTCAAAATCGGCGTCCGGGTCGAACGCCTGTAGCACAGCCATCCGTAGCACAGGCATCTTGCATGTGCCCCCTGCCTGCTCCTCCGTCGCCACAGGCAGGATGCCTGTGCTACGTGACGCTGTACCACAGGCATCGTGCCTGTGTGCGTCGCGATGCTCATGCTCACTGCCGCTCATTTCGTCACCTCGTCCAGAGGCCGCACCACCAGCAGTTCATTTCCCCGGTCGTCGATGACCTTGACGGCGATTTTGCGGTTGTCGCCCGGCTCGAAGGGTGCGCTGGTGGTGCCGGCCAGGTGTGCCCAAACGCTCTCGTCGTACTCGCCCCTGAGCGCCCGCTTGAGGTTCTCCCACGCCCCGGTCCGCGGAAAGAACGCCTGGCTCACGTGGAAGCAGAGGTCGTTGTAGTCGGTGTCCAAGAGCCAGCACGGCACGTCGTTGCCGTCGCGGGTGTCGCTCTGCATCGTCACCGGGTCGAAAACGTCCAGCCCCAGCAGCTTGACCTGACACTTGCCGTCGTCCAGCCGGGAGACCTCGACCTCGGGCAACCCGCAAACGCTGAATATCTGGCTGGATCGCATGTTCTTCAACAAGTCGCCCATCAACAGGTCGGGCGTGGCCTGCACGTAGGTCGCCGGCACGCCCACCACCTCGGCACACTTTTCGATCAGTTCGCGGGCGGTGGGTTGGATGGCGAAGCCGATCACGTACAAGTGGGCGTAGCTCTTGGCGTAAGCCTCTTTGGCCGCCTCGAATACCAGCTTCTGGCTTACCGCGCCGTTCTCCGGCCCGAAGACAAACGCCACCAGCGTAGCACAGGCATCCTGCCTGTGCGCATCCTGCCTGTGTGCATCTTCCCTGTGCTCTGCCGCAACGGCAGCTTGTCCCTGTCGGCGAGATTCTCGCACAGGCAGGATGCCTGTGCTACTACCCTCGACCACGGCCTCTGCCGAGAGCGAGAGAGTCTTGGCCGGCGGGCGGACGTTCTCTGAGCGTAACCGTCTTGTTCTTTTCGAGCCGCAGCACGGGGCTTTTCCGCAGCACCTCCAACATGTGCTCCGTAAAGGTCCCGTGGGCCTCGGCGGCGCCCGTCGTAGCACAGGCATCCGTAGCACAGGCATCCTGCCTGTGGCCTTTCGACTCGGCATCCACGCGCTTGCCGGACACAGGCAGGATGCCTGTGCTACTATCCTCCCAGTCCACCGGCGTGGGGATCGTCGCCTCAACGCAAAACGGGCCGGTCACGCGCGTGACGTTGGCGTTGACTTCCGGCCGGTCGACCAGCACTTCCTCGGCGGACGGCTGGTTGTTGGCGATGGACTTGAGCGTGACGTGCGGCACGATCCCGCCGACTTCTTCCCCCTTCTTGTTCTGCTTGCGTTTGTAGACGAATCCGCCGGCCGGCCCGCGGGCGTCGTCCTTCAATTCGTACCAGTCGAAGGTGGCGGTCAGCAGCCGTTGCCGCGCCAAGGCCAGCGGCACCCGTGACACGTCGGCCGTAATCCACCGCCGACCCCATTGCTCGGCCACATACGCCGTCGTCCCGCTCCCACACGTTGGGTCGAGAACGAGGTCGCCAGGCGCGGTGGTCATCATAATGCAGCGCTGGATGACGGTTGTTGCGGTTTGTACCACATAAACCTTGGGGTCGGCGCGGCTCTGAATTCCGCCAATATCGTCCCAAATGTTGGTGAGTTGAAAGACCGAAAAATCGTCCAAGAATGAGACGAATGACAGCGTGTTTGAAGTCGCCTCAAGCCTTCCTGCGGCCGCCAAGCGGTCGAGTCCCTCACGGTCAGTCCGGAAGGTTCGATTTCCGGGTGAGAAACTCCGTCCCTTGAACGAGTAGGATGGGACGTCGCCGGGCATCGACGGCCGTGTGCTCGTCATGTCGCTCAGCCGATATGGACGCGCTCCCGCAGGGAGATTTCCGTCTCGGTCCATTGCGGCCGCGACCGTCGTGCGCGTGCCATTCTGCTAGCTGCACCAGTGTATACTTGCTGGCACCCTCCCCACCAAGTCTCTTGGATTGAAACAGCTTGCGCGTCTTTACCGCAGTCGCGTCCTTGGCGAACCACAGAAGAAAGTCGGCAACCTGTGCGAGCGTCGAGTCCGATTGACCACTCGTTTTTGAAGTCGCGATTTGCGCCATAAAGTTGTCGGCACCGAAGACTTCGTCCATCACCTCGCGGACATGGTGGACATTTTCATCGCCAATCTGGACGAAGATACTGCCGCTTGGCGAGAGCAGTTCTCGTGCCAACAGCAGCCGCTCCCGCATATATGCCAGATAACTGTGCAGTCCGAGTTCCCAGGTATCACGATACGCCTGTACCATTTCCGGCTCGCGGGTCAGGTCCTCGTCGTCGCCGTGTTTTACGTCCCGCTTCCGCACGAACGGCTGAAAATTGCTGCCGAACTTCACCCCATAGGGCGGGTCCATGTAGATCATCTGCACCTGGCCGCCGAGGTTCTCGTAGTGTAAGAGCGAGTTCATCACCACCAGCGAATCGCCCAGCATCATGCGGTTCGTCCAGCCGTCGCGGAACTCGTACGCGCCGAGGACCTGGTCGGTAATCGAGTGTTGCGGGTCGCCGAAGAGATCGAGGGTCCGCTGGATTTCCTTGGCGCGGCGGTGGCCCGTGAGGGTTTCGATGATCGCCTTGGTCGAGAGCCGCTCGTGGACGAACAGCGGGAGCGTGGGGACGTCGAAGCTCATGCGTTCGGCCTTGCCCGCCCAATTCAGGAAGGGCCGCGAGAGCCGTTTGAGTTGCTCCACCGCATCCTGGAGGCCGGCGACCGTCGCCAGGACCTTGCCGTCGCCGCCCTTGAACTCGCGGGGCTTGGGGAAGGTGTGGGGTTGTAGCACAGGCATCCTGCCTGTGTGATCCGGCTGATTCTCGGGGGCCACAGCATCCACAGGCTGGAAGCCTGTGCTACGTTGGGCAGCGCGGCCGCCTCCTCGATCTGCCCGAGCAGCCACTCGCCCAACTCGCGGGCCGAGTTCTCGCCGTCCCACTCCAGACTGGGCGAGAGGGACGAGTCGTAGCGGTAGGTGGCCGGCGGCTTCTTCTTGCGGAACTGGGCCTGCGTGCCCACGTCGGGCCGCAGGGCGACGTCGGCTTCGGTGTGCTGGTAGCTCTGTGCTGCGGGCTGCGCCGCTTCCGTCTTGGACAACTTTCGCTTGGCCACGGTTTCCCTCTTGCTCGTGCGTTGTGATCCTCCGCGCGGACGGCCTGGCCAACTCATTTTAGCCCGGCGTGGGGGGACTGCAATACACCCCCTCACTGACTTATCCCCACTTTCCGGCCTCGGCCAGGCAGCGCGTGAAGCAGGGCGGCAAATGCTTGTACCGCTGTGAGTTTGATCCGTCGGAGCATCTTTCGGCCGATGAAGAACAGACCGCACGCTCCGGGCCGATTGTTGCTGCACCACGTACCGGGCGGGTAACGTCTCAGGGCCGTTAGACCGATGCCAAGCAACAGCCAATACGCCAAGGTCAAGAGCAAGAGCAAGCGGTCGAAACGCTCGGGCGCGTAAGCTGGGTGTTGCGCAACGCCCAGCCGTGACGCCGGTTCTTTTTCGTCCCGGAACAACTCCTCGATCGTCATCCACCGCCCGTACAAGTCGGTCCGCTTCCTCACCGAGTAGGGCAGGTCGGTCATCAGGAACCAGCACTCGTCGCGGTCCTTGGGCAAACCCTTCTTCCAACACACGGCCACGTGCTGCGTCACCGGGTTCTGTTTGCGGAACTGCACGTCCTTCAACAGCCGCTCGGTGCCGCGCTTTACCGGCAAAAGGTCGAGTTTGCCGCGGAATTCGCGGCACTCCACATGCACCGTGGGCTTGATGCGGATGACGTAGTGAAAGCCCATTCTGCTGGCAAGTACGGGCTAGTTCCGTGCGGCCAAAACCGCGGTCCGCCACCACAATGACCGTGATCCAATCCAGCAGGAGCGCCTTCAATAGCCGGAGCAGACCTTCTTCGAGGTTGTTCTGGCTCTTGGACAACACCCACGCCTCGTAACTGGCCCAAAGCAGCGGCACTCCCCGGCCGCGAATCACCGCCGCCGCCATGAGGGTGTGGAACGAGCGCACCTCGGTCCAATCGAAGGTGACCAGCAACGGGCGGTGTTTCCAGGCCTTGCGGTTCTGGAAAAGCCAACGTAGCGGGCCCTGCATGGCATCGCCGACGTGGACACGGTTGTTGGCTGTAAACCGCCAGGCCCGCTTGATGCCGTGCTGGGCGGCGCCCTGGCGTTCCTCCGCCAGCAATCGGCCCCGTTCCGAGAGGTTCACCCGGCCGACCTGAATTGCCACGGCCACCAAATCCGCCAGAGTTTTGGTCTGGCTCTTTCGCAGCCCAAGACATACACTCCTGATCCAGAGCACGGCTTCCATGCCGTTCATGGCGGTTCCCTCCGTGAGGCGTGGTTGGGTTGGTCCGATTCACACCCAACTGTACACCAATCAACGACTTTCGAGGGACCGCCAGTTTCTCTGCGCGGTACGCTGAAACTGGGGATAAGTCAGACGTCGCACAACTTGACATTGGCGCTCGCCACGCCCTTTCAGGGCGTGCCACCTAATTGCCGACGATGACCACTTGCCGTTGCGTCCTACGTTTGTTGCTGAGCATCCCCGGCCTGCTGCTGATCGGCCTGGTCGGGCTCTACCAGTGGACCATCGGCCCGATGCTGGGCAGCCGCTGCCGCTTCGAGCCGAGTTGCAGCGAGTATTTCATCGGATCGGTGCGGAAGTACGGGGCCATCCGGGGCTCTTTGCGGGGCATTTGGCGAATCTGCCGTTGCAACCCCTGGAACCCCGGCGGCGACGATCCACCTTAATAGGCCGCCTCGCCGGCGGCCTCTAAACGGCAACCGCGCAGTCGCGTCAGTATGCCCAACTTCCGCCGTCCGCCGTTCATCGTTTATCCTTCCTCATTTTACTCCATCCTTCTCTTGACCCCACCCGGCCAAATCACTATCCTTCGTGCCCGCGGTAGCTCCTCTGCCGGCCGGCGGTACGCCGGTTCGGCCCTTTCTCCTCTTTGCCCGCGGCGAGGCGCAAAGTGCAGGGAAGCATGAAACGTCGGCATTTTCTCTTGCTGGCATATAGTTCCGCCATGCTGAGCGTGGGCGGATGTTCCTGGTTGGGCGGGACGATGCGCTCGCAAAGCCCCGACGAGGCCAAACCCGAGGAGCCGCACACCCGGTTGATCGGCGACATTGCCGTGCCCACCGGCGTGTGGCCGGTGCGCGTCGAGGCGATCGGACTGGTCACCGGCCTGCACGGCACCGGGGCCGATCCCAACCCCTCGCCCCCGCGGGCCGCGCTCGTGGAAGAGATGCAAATCCGCGGCATCGCCAATCCCGACACCATCCTCGCCTCCGGCGACGTGTCGCTGGTGATGCTCCAGGGTTATCTGCGGCCGGGGATTCAGAAAGGCGACCATTTCGACATCGAGCTTCGGGTCCCGTCACAGAGCGACACCACCAGCCTCCGCGGCGGTTACCTGCTGGAAACGCGGCTGGCGGAAATGCGCGTGCCGGAGAACCAGCTCCATCCCCGCGTCCTCAAAGGCAACCTCTTGGCGCTGGCCAAGGGACCGGTGTTGGTCGATCCCACCGCCGACCCGAAGAAGGACCGCGTTGCGCTCTGCCGCGGACGGATTCCCGGCGGCGGCGTGTGCCTGAAAAACCGCCCCTTGGGACTCGTGCTCACGGAGGGCCACCACAACGTCCTGGATGACTCGAACCCGGACCCCGCCGAGCGCGAGAACCGGATGCGCAAAGCCGTCTACAATTCCAAGGTGGCCAACGCCGTGAACAAGCGGTTCCACACCATTCAGAACGGCGTCAAGGTCGGCGTGGCCAAAGCGGTTGACGATCAGCTCGTCGAATTGCAGGTCCACCCGCGCTACAAGGATAATATCGCCCGATACATGCAAGTCGTCCGCGCGCTGCCGGTGAGCGAAGCGGCGCCCGAACGGATGAAGAGGATCGTTTCGCTGCAGGGCAAATTGCTCGATCCGGCCACCGCGGCCGGCGCCGCGCTGCAACTCGAAGCGCTGGGCCCCGATGGGGTGGACGCCTTGTTGAAAGGGGCCCAGGCGAAGGACCCCGAGGTACGCTTCTATGCGGCCGAGGCGCTGGCCTATCTCGACCACCGTGAGGCGGTCGAGCCGCTGGGGCAAATCGCCCGCCAGGAGCCGGCCTTCCGTGTCTTCGCGCTGACCGCGCTGAGCGCCATGCAAGACTTCGCCGCCTACGGCCAACTCCGCGAACTGCTCTCGGCGCCCAGCGCCGAGACCCGCTACGGGGCGTTCCGCGCCCTGTGGGCCATGAACGAGAGAGACCCCCTAGTCAAGGGAGAGGTTCTCGCCAACCAGTTCCACTACTGCGTGCTGGACGTGGCCGGCCCGCCCATGGTCCACCTCACCCGCAACCGCCTCGCGGAAATCGTCCTGTTCGGCCCGGACCAAAGGCTGCTCGTGCCCCTGACGCTTGGCGCCGGCAACGAGATCATGGTCACCAGCACCCCGGAAGGTGAAATCTCCGTGAGCAAGTATTCCGTCGCGGACGGGGACCAGAAACGGATCGTCTCCACCCGGCTGGACGACGTGATCCGCGCCATTGTGGAACTGGGCGGAACCTATCCGGACGTGGTCCAAGCCCTGGAAGAGGCCAGGAAACTGGGCGCGCTCGGGTCGCGGCTCGAGGTCGATGCCTTGCCCGAGGCCGGGCGATCCTACGACCGCCTGCCCGAGGGGGAACCGGCCGAACCCGACCAGGCCGCCGATAGCTCGCCGGTCAAGAAGGTCACGCCGGCCAGCCCGTCGCCAGAGTTGTTCGACAAGAGAGGGGATAAAGGTGACAACGCAGAGGGGACTTCCGGCGACAAGTCCGACCCAAAAGCGGCGGCCGACGATGATCCCGACGAAAAGTCCAGCACCAAGAAGGGCTTCTTTGATAGAATGTTAGGACGCTAACACGTGTTTCCCCCATGCTCAAGGCCCTGGACATCGTCGGTTTCAAGAGCTTTGCCGACCGCACCCGGTTCGAGTTTCCGCCGGGCATCACGGTAGTGGTTGGGCCGAACGGTTCGGGCAAGTCGAACATCGTCGACGCCATCAAGTGGGTGCTGGGCGAGCAGAGCGTCAAGAGCCTCCGCGGCCGGGAAATGGCCGACGTGATCTTCAACGGCTCCGGCAGCCGCAGACCGCTCAACACGGCCGAAATCACCCTCACGCTGGACAACGCGAAGCGGCTGCTCTCGGTCGACGCCCCCGAGGTCCACATCACCCGCCGCGTCTACCGCGGCGGCGAGGGGGAGTACCTGATCAACCGCAATCCCGCCCGCTTGCGCGACATCCGCGACCTGCTCTCGGGCACCGGCATGGGCACCCAGGCCTACAGCGTGATCGAGCAGGGAAAGGTGGACGTCCTGCTGCAATCCTCGCCGCGGGACCGCCGGTTGATCTTCGAGGAAGCGGCCGGCATCAGCCGCTTCAAGATGCGGAAGATCGAGGCCCTCCGGCGGTTGGAGCGGGTCGAGCAGAACCTGCTCCGCCTCTCCGACATCGTCGACGAGGTCGAGAACCGGCTCCGCAGCGTCCGCGCCCAGGCCGGCAAGGCCCGCCGCTACAAGGAGCACACGGGCCGCCTGCAGGAATTGCGCGACCCAGGTGGCCCAGGTCGATTGGAAACGCCTCACCGAGAAGCTCACCGGAATTGAGGACGAACTGCGGACGCTCGGCCAACAGCGCGACCTCTCCGCGGCCGAGGCCGAAAACCTCGAAGCCCAACTGCTGGAGGCCGACAACCGCACCGCCGCCCTGAACGAGGAAATCCGCCGGGCGGAGGCCCAGACCGCCGCCAACCGCGAGCGGATCGCCGCGGCCGAGTCCACCATCGAGCACGAGCGGAGCCGCGGGCTCGAACTGGAGCAAGAGATCGCCCGCTACCGCCGCCAACTCACCACCATGAGCGCCCGGGCCGGCGACCTGCAACAACAGTTGCGCGACACCACCGGGGCGCTCGAAGCGGCCGGGGAGAACCACCGCAATGTCGCCCAACGGTTGGTCGAGTCCGAGCGCGGGCTGACCGAAGTGCTGGCCTCGCTCGACCAACTCCGCGGCGAGACGGAGCAGCGTCGGGCGGCCTATTTGCGGCAAATGCGGCAGGCCGCCGCGCTGGCCAATGAACAGGGCGTGCTGGAAAGCCGGGCCACTGCCGCCGCCGCCTCCCGCCGCCGCGCCGCCCAGCGCATGGCCGAGCTGGACCGCGCGGGACGCCTTGCAGCGGGAACTCGAGGAACTCCGCCGCCGCCGTGCCGAGTTGTCCGACCGCGTGCAAGAGCAAGCCGGAGGCGCTGGAGGCCGCCAAGGAGCAACTCGTCCGCCGCCAGCGGGAACACGCCGCCCGGCAAAGCGAACTGGCCGAGCTGCGCCAGCGCCGCCGCGGCGCTGCCGAACGCGCCGAGGTGCTCGACGACCTGGTCCGCCGCCACGATGGACTCAGCGACGGGGTGAAGGAAGTGCTCCGCCGGGCGGCCGACCCCGCCGAGTCCGTCTTTCGCAACGTGTGCGGGCTGGTGGCCGACGTGCTCCAGGTCAGCGTCGAGGTCGCCCCGCTGGTGGAAATCGCCCTGGGCCTTTCGGCGCAGCACGTGGTCGCCGCCCGCAGCCAGGAACTGCTCGACCGGCTGCCGGCCGAATCGAGCCGGCTCGGCGGCCGCGTGGGCTTCGTCTGGCTGGAGGGTGAGAAGGGGTTCAGGGTTCAGGGTTAGGGTTAGGGTTCAGCGGTCAGAGGTCAGAGGGCTGGGCACTTCAGTGCCCAGTGGAGATCAGAGATCAGAGATCAGAGGTCAGAGTCCCGCGCTTGGCGACAGCGCCCCATCAAGTCCTGAACCCCGAACCCTGAACCCTGAACCCTTATCCGGCCCCGACCTCGAAGGCCGTCCGGGCGTGCTCGGCCGGGCGGACCGCTTCGTGCAAGCCGACCCCCGCTTCGCCCCGCTGGCCAACCGGCTGCTGGGCCGGACGTGGTTCGTCGAGAAACTCGACCACGCCCTGGCACTGGCCCACACCGTCGGCGCCGGCCTGAGCTACGTCACCCTCGCCGGCGAGCTGCTCGAACCCTCCGGCACGCTGGTCGTCGGGCCGCGGAACCTGGCCACCGGACTGATCTCGCGGCGGAGCCAGTTGCGGGCCCTGCGGGTGCAACTCGACGAGTTGGAAACGGCCATCCAAGCCGCCGACGCCGCCACCGCTAAACTGGCCGACCAGATCGCCGCCGAACAGCAGGCGGCCGACAAGCGGTCGGCCGACCACCAACAGACCGTCACTGCGGCGGCGGAAAACCGCCAGTCGGTCGCCGCGACGGAAGAGCGCCGCAGCCAATTGGACCAGCAGCGGGCATCGCTGGACTGCGAGTTGCACGAGGCCCAAACCGAGCAAGACCTGTCGGAACGCCGCCTGGCCGATGCCCGGCAGCAGCGAACGCAAGCCGATGCCGCCCTGGCCGAAATGGAATCAGCCGTCCAGCAACTCGACGGGCGGTTCGGCGAGTTGGAGGCCCGCCGGCTGGAAGCCGACCGTCAGACCACGGCGGTCAAGATCGATTTGGCCCAGAGCGAGGAGCGGCTCCGCAACCTACAGGCCCGCATGCGCCAGTTTCAGGAGAACCAGCAGGAGCGCACACGGGCGATCGAGGAGGCCCGCGAGCACCTCGCCGAGGGCGCCCGCCGTGCCGACGCCTCCCGCCGCAACATCCTCGATGCGGAGGCCGAGATCGCCGAGCTGTACCTCCGCAAAGAGACCTTCGCCGCCGACTCTGTTCGGCCTGGCCCAACAGCGCGAGGCCATTCAGCAGGGGCGCGGCGCCCTGGCGGCCGAATCGCAAAAGCTCCGCGGCCGAGTCCGCAAACTCGAAGAGAAGATGCACGCCGCCGAGTTGGCCGCCAACGAAGTCCGCCACGAGCGGACCGCTCTGGCCGACCGGCTCCGCGAGGATTACGGCATCGAGCTTGCCGAGTTGGAACACGATTCCACTCCGCAGGAACAGCTCGAACGGACGGCCGTGCAGCAGGAAATCGAGGAGCTGCGGCAGAAGATCAACAACCTCGGCAACGTCAACCTGGAAGCCCTCGACGAGCTGGAGCAGCTTGAAACCCGCCACAAGACCCTCGCCGATCAGTACGCCGACCTCTCTGCCGCCAAGGGCTCACTGGAGAAGATCATCGAACGGATCAACGCCGACAGCCGGCGGCTGTTTTCGGAGATGCTGGAGACCGTCCGCGGCCACTTCCAGACCCTCTTCCGCGACCTCTTCGGCGGGGGGCGGGCCGACATCGTGCTCGAAGAAAACGCCGACATCCTCGACAGCGGAATCGAGATCGTCGCCCGGCCCCCCGGCAAGGAGCCGCGGAGCATCTCGCTCCTGAGCGGCGGCGAGAAGACGCTCACTTGCGTGGCCCTGCTGCTGGCGATCTTCCGCAGCCGGCCCAGCCCGTTCTGCGTCCTCGACGAGGTTGACGCCGCCTTGGACGAGGCCAACATCGACCGCTTCACCCAGGTGTTGAAGGACTTCCTCGCCTGGACCCAGTTCATCATCGTCACGCATTCCAAGCGGACGATGACCTGCGCCAACTCGATCTACGGGGTGACGATGCAGGAGTCGGGCGTGACGAAGCAAGTCTCCGTCCGCTTCGAGGACGTCAGCGACGACGGGCAGATCCTCTCCAACCGCCCTGCTGAAGACGGCGAAATCCAGGCCGCGTAAAGCGTGCCTGGCGAAGACCAGGGCCAGGGGCGGGCGCATAAGTCGCTTTTTGCACCCGAAGTGGCCTCTTGCCAGAATCCGCAGGTCTGCCACAATGGTAGTGCTTGGTTGGGTGGGGTGCCCGGCCAAAGGGACCATCCGCTGCCGCACGTGGGCAGACTGCCAGCCTGCCCCGCCCGGCGAGGTGCCGTGCCATGACTGCCAGCTATAGCCAGATTCAGGCCCAGTTCGACGAACTGAAGGTCGGCGATCGCGTCGAGGTGGAACACACCGTCACCGTGGGACAGAAGAGTTGGCGGGCCAAGACGTGCGGGACCGTGGTCCGCACCGAGCGCCGCCGGCAGGGGTTGCACGTCGATCGCAGCCCTGACGATCAGGTCTTCAGCGACGTGATCCTCTTGGAACTGCCCGACGGCGAGTTGACCGACGTGACGGTCGACGAGTTTACGGCCATCCGCCGCGCGTAGCCGATGCAGGATTCTTCCCAGCCCGACAATCCCCTCTTCGAGGCCCATCCCCGGAGCTTCGCCACGAACCGCTACGTCTATCCGGTCTTGAGCCGCCGGGCGGGTGGAATCTCGATCGGCGTGAACCTGAATCTCGACCGCTCCTGCAGCTTCCACTGCGTCTATTGCCAGGTCGACCGCACCACGCCGGGCCAGGAGGAAGAAGGGGGACAGGCCCCGCGCCGGACAAAGGGGGCCTGTCCCCCTTTTCCCCAGAGCGGAGCCGCGGACCTCGAAAAACTCGCGGAAGAGTTGGACCGGATGGTGGAATTGGTCGTCTCGGGCCGCATCTTCAAGGGGACGCAGTTCCGCGGCACGCCCCCGCCCTTGCGCCGCCTGAACGACATCGCCCTGAGCGGCGACGGCGAGCCCACGCTCTCGGCCAACTTCGACCGGGCCGTGGACCTGTGCGCCGAAGTCCGCCGCCGGCACGGCCTGGATGACGTCAAGCTCGTGCTGATCACCAATGCCGGCGCGCTCGACCAGCCGCGGGTCCGCCGGGCCTTGGAGACGCTCGACCGCAACGGGGGCGAAATCTGGGCAAAACTCGACGCCGGCACCGAAGACTACTACGCACAAGTCAACCGCTCGACCATCCCGTGGCAACAGATTCTCGACAATCTGCGAGCGGCGGCCGTCCAGCGGCCGATCGTCGTTCAATCGCTCTTCATGCGGATTCGCGGCGAGCCACCTGCCGCGGCCGAGTTGGAGGCCTATTGCAGCCGGCTCAACGAGATTCTGGCCGCCGGCGGGCGGATCAAGCTGGTCCAGGTCCACACCATCGCCCGGCCGCCCGCCGAAGCATGGGTCTCTGCGCTTTCGGACGCCGAGGTGGATGCGATTGCCGGCCTAGTCCGCCGCGGCACGGGCCTTTCCGTGGCAGCGTTCTATGGCACAGGGGAGAGAGGAGGGAAGAGGGGAAAGTCTGGTTGACGCCCGACCCCTTGGTCCTCTCCCCTCTCCTCTCTCCCCTCTACCCTCATTTCCGGTGCCGGATTTTGGCCCGGTTGCGGCGTTTCTTGCGGCCGATCTTCCGCCGGCCTTTTCCGGTTTTCTTGCTTCCCACGAGATGCTCCGTAGCTGAGATGAATTGCCCCCTTTCCGGCCGAGCCAATCGCCGGCAGTTCCACTGCGGCGGGGACTGAGACGGAGTATAGCAGACGGTACGGTCGAGGGACAAGAGGGGCGGTTCAGGCCTCGTCCTCGGCAATGTCCCCCTCCCAATCGCCCGTGTCGCAGATCGCCTGGCGCAGCAGCACCAGCAGGGCGTTCGGGTCGTGGGGCTTGCGGAGGAAGTAGTGGCAGCCGGCCGCCCGGCAACGCCGCACCAGCCCCGGCTCGTCTTTGCCGCTGAGAATGATAATCGGCGACGAGCAGGTCTCGGGGGCGTCGGCCAGTTGCTCGCAGACCGTTAGCCCGTCGGCGTCGGGCAGGCAGAGGTCGAGGATGATGGCCGAGGGCAATTCAGCCTTGGCCTTCGTCAGGCCCGCCGTGGCCGAGTAGGCCGCCACCGTCTGGAACCCCTGCTGCTTCAGCCGATGGGAAAGGACGTCCGAGAGGGTGTCGTCGTCGTCAATGATCAGCACGGTGTGCCGCTTAGGCGTGGCAACCGGGGCCGGCTGAGTCCGTGGCAGCGTGGCAAGCTCGGCGGGCATGGGGGTTTCCTCGCGCGGAGCGCGAGGAGTACGTATGATTGGGTGGGCGTTTGCGGGGGATGGTAAACTCTACGGCACCCCAGAGGCAAGTCAAACCGGGGCCGCCTGTAACGGCTTT
This sequence comes from uncultured Planctomycetaceae bacterium, assembly GCA_963754135.1. Classification (GTDB taxonomy): domain Bacteria; phylum Planctomycetota; class Planctomycetia; order Pirellulales; family Thermoguttaceae; genus JAJFUI01. The sequence continues at coordinate 2,137,321 of CAVWEY010000003.1, read as the reverse complement.
GACGGCGGCGCCGGGCATCGCTGCGCCGCTTGTTCGCACGTTCCGCGTGGGAACACCCCACCTGGGACGCTCCGCGTCTGCCATTGCTCCGAGCGGCTGTTGGTGAATGGCTGGCACAAGGACGCGGAGCGTCCAAACCTTGCGTTCCCACGCGGAGCGTGGGAACGAGAGCAAGATATGGTATACTACTCCGTAGGCCCCCCTATGCGATCCATCCCTCGATTCGTCCTTCCTCCTGCCGCGGCGCTCTGGTTCTGCTGCGTTTGGACCATCCCGGTCCCCGCGGCCGAAAAGAGTTCCTCCTACCGGGCGGCGTTGGAGTCGATCAAGGCGGCCGACCTGGGCCGGCACGTGGGGCGGCTGGCCGGCGAGGAAATGGAAGGGCGCGAGGCCGGCACGCCGGGCGGACAGGCCGCCGGCGAGTACCTTGCCCAACAGTACGCCCGGCTCCATCTGCACGCCGCCGGCGATGACGGCCGGTTCTTCCAGCCCTTCGCCCCCAATTTCCGCAACGTGTTGGCGATTCTCGAAGGGAGCGATCCCAGGCTGCGGGACCAGGTGATCGTGGTCTGCGCCGACTACGACCACCTCGGCTACGGCGGGGTTACCAGCCTGGGGCCCTATGGATACATCCATCCCGGCGCCGACGACAACGCCAGCGGCACCGCGGCCGTGCTGCAAGTGGCCCGGGCGCTGACACTGCTGGCCGGCCCGCCCAAACGGTCGATCCTCTTGGCCAACTGGGACGCCGAGGAGAAGGGGCTGTTGGGGTCGAAACACTGGGTGGCCCAGCCGACGTTCCCTCTGAGCCGCGTCGTCGCGGCGGTGAACCTCGACATGATCGGCCGGCTCCGCGATGAGCAGGTGACGGTCTTTGGCGGGCGGAGCGGCTACGGCTGGCGGCGGCTGGTCAGCTTTCAGAACGACGAGCCCCACTTGCGGCTCGATTTCTCCTGGACCTTGGAGGCCAGGGCCGATCACTATTCATTCTTCGAGCGCGACATCCCCGTGCTCATGTTCCACACCGGGCTGCACGCCGATTACCATCGCCCCAGCGACGTGGCCGACCGGATCAACAGTGCGGGAATGGAGCGGATCACGCGGTTGTTGTTTGGCGTGGTTTACGAGTTGGCCCAACGGCCGGCCGTGCCCGGTTTCCGGGCGGCCGCCCGCCACGAATCGCCGGAGAGCGAACAGGCCGTCCTCAGCGAGGTTGCCCCGCCGGCCGACCGGTTGGGCGTGGGCTGGACCGAGGACGCCGCCACGGCGGGCGGGGTGCGGGTCTCGTCGGTCGATGCAGGCTCGGCGGCGGATCGGGCCGGTCTGCGGGAGGGGGACCTGATCGTCCGCTTCGCCGGCCGGGAAATCCACAGCGACGACGACTTCTTCGCCGCCGTCGCCGCGGCCGAAAACCCCGCCTTGTTGAGCGTCCGCCGGCCCGGCCAAGAGAAACCGCTGAAAATGGCGGCGCAACTGGCCGGACCCCCGCTGCGATGGGGTATCGCCTGGCGCATCGACGACGCCGAGCCCCGCGCGGTCATTCTCACGCACGTGGTCCCCGGCTCGCCCGCCGCTCGGGCCGGACTACTGGCCGGCGACCGCGTTTACCAGGTTGCCGGCCGTGACTTTGCCGACGAAGCCGCTTTTGCCCGGCTAGCCAAGACCGCGGCTGACCCGCTACAATTGTTGGTCGAGCGCGACGGCCGCCTGCGGATCGTGCTGCTCAGGCTTCAGCAGACCGAGCCGGTCAAGCGGGCGGCATGAGATCGTTGGGGAAGACCCCAAGACCGCCTCGCCCTTAACCGACTAGTTTCTTCCAAAGGAGTCTCCGATGCCAAACGTTGTTACCGCCCTGAAAGACGAAATCCGCCGCGTGGCGAGGAAAGAAATCCGCGCCATGGTGGGCACGACCAAGCGGGCCGTGGTCCAGTACCGCCGCGACATCGCCAAGCTCAAGCGGCAGCTAAACAGCCAAGAGAAAAACGTCACGAATCTGAAAAAACAACTCGCCGGACAGCAAGGCCAGCCCGCGGCCGAGGAAGATGAATTGGCCGGTGTCCGCTTCTCCGCCCGGAGCATCCGCGCCCAGCGCCGGCGGCTGAAGCTCTCGGCCGCCGACTACGGCCGTCTGGCGGGCGTCTCGGCGATGACGGTTTACAACTGGGAGTCGGGCAAGGCCCGCCCGCGGAAGGCCCAGTTCGCCGCCCTGGTGGCCATCCGCGGCATCGGCAAGCGGGAGGCCCTCCGCCGCCTCGCTGAGCTTCAGCAGGCCAAGAAGCCGCGGCGGAAACGGGCGAGAGCCTAGCTAACCTAGCACGATTCCAAGATGTGTGCCACTGCTTCGCCAGAAGCAGTGTGTGCTGGAAGCCTGTGATTGCACTGCTTCTGGCGAAGCAGTGGCACACAATCCCGATCAACGGGCCACTCCATGAAATCCCACACCGAGTATCTCACCTTCAACGTCCCCAAGCGGATGGACTTCGTCAACATCACCGCCCAGGTCGAGGGCGTGGTCGAGCGGAGCGGCGTCCGCGAGGGCATGGTGTTGTGCAACGCCATGCACATCACCGCCTCGGTCTTTATCAACGACGACGAGCCGGGCTTGCACGAAGACTACAAGCGCTGGCTGGAGAAGCTCGCCCCCTACGACCCTTCGCCGCAGACCTACCATCATAACCGCACCGGCGAGGACAACGGCGACGCCCATCACAAACGGCAGGTCATGGGCCGCGAAGTGGTGATCGCACTGACCAAGGGCAAGCTCGATTTCGGCCCCTGGGAACAGATTTTCTACGGCGAGTTCGACGGCCGCCGGCCCAAGCGGGTGCTGGTCAAAATAATCGGAGAATAGTCATGCCCAACAGACGCCAGTTTCTGCAATGGACCGGCGGCGGCGCGGCGGCCTCGTTGGCGGCGGGAAGCCTCCCTGCCCAAGACCCCGCCCCAACGAGGAAACCGGCCGCCGGGAAATCCCTCCGGCCAGCCTTCGAGTTGGGCTTGGCCTCCTATACCTTCCTGAGGTTCCCGTTGGACAAGTGCCTGGCCATGACCCGCCGCGTCGGACTGAAGCACATCTGCCTGAAAGATGTCCACCTGCCGCTCACGAGTACGCCCGACGAGATCGCCCAAGCCGCGGCCAAGGTGAAGGCGGCGGGACTGGACCTCTACGCTTGCGGCGTCATCACGATGCACAAGCCGGCGGAGGTCGATCGCGCCTTCAAGTACGCCAAGGCCGCCGGAATGAGGGTCATTGTCTGTATGCCGCTGGCCGAATTGCTGCCGCGGCTGGACGAGAACGTGCGGAGGTATGACATCCGGGCAGCGATCCACAATCACGGGCCGGGCGACAAGGTTTTCCCCACGCCCGACCTGGCCTACGAGAAGATCAAGCGTCTCGACCCGCGCGTCGGCCTGTGCATCGACATCGGCCACACGGTCCGCGCCGGAATGGACCCCGCCCGCGCCGCCGAGCAATGTGCCGACCGGCTGCTGGACGTCCACATGAAAGACGTGACGGCGGCCACGGCGGCGGGCACGTGCGTCGAGGCCGGCCGCGGCGTGATCGACCTCCCCCGCTTCCTGCGGACCCTGGTCAAGATCGGCTATTCCGGCATGGTCTCCTTCGAGTACGAGAAAGACGCCGCCGATCCGCTCCCCGGCCTGGCCGAGTCGGTCGGCTACGTCCGCGGCGTGCTGGCGGCGATGAGCGGTGGTCACCCGAATCAATGACCTTGTACAGCCGGCAGCGCGAAGGACACCCGGCACTGGATGGCTCCCGACTTTGATGCCCCGCTGGAGGATTTCCGGGAGTACATGGAATGACGCATCTGCTGCTCGACACGCACGCGATGCTGTGGTTCGCATAACGGAGGTGATCGTGGGTAATCAACAGCCCGGCCGGCTTGGCTACGAAGAGTCCTGTAGGGTCCTCCAGCGGCTAAGATACCTCGACGGCGATTCCATTCCACCGATGCCAGACCACCGCCCGCGATACGATGATGAAGAGCCTTTGGGAGTGACCTTCTTCCGCACCGCGGTAACAGGCGACGCAGTCGAGAACTTGACGCCGCCTCGGACCTTCTTCAGCAGATCGGATGTTGGGCCCATTTGTTTCAAGAATACCGATTTCTCCGAGTCTACGCTCTGTTGGAATGACTTCCACGACGTTGATTTTTCGGACTGTGACCTGAGCCGGGCCGATCTTCGTGCATCTTTGTTCGAGCGGGTTAGCTTCATCGGAGCGGATCTTCAAGATGCTGACATGCGCCGTTCCGGCTTTGAGCATTGCGATTTTGGCGGTGCCAAGATGCGCGCGCGAAACTAACGCGCCACCAAGCATCGGCTCTGCGCTTGTCCCGAGAGCAGGGCGAGGAGATCGACTGGCAGTCCGTGGACGGCGATGAACCGGGAGGCGGCTAAGCCGTTTCCAATCGGGGGATGAAATCCGGTACCGCCGGCAAATTTCACGGGCGCAATGGAGCCCCACCACGCGCCGCCGGAGAAACGTTCAACGCCCGCTGCGGCCGCGGCCGAAGCGAGAGGGAGGATGGGACACTCCCCTTTGCCGATCGCCGGACTTGCTGCCGCCCTTGCATTACTTGCCGCCTCCGCCGCTTGGGCGGAACCGGCGGGCTGGGCGGCTTCTTCCTTCGCCCGGCCGCACCCCGCCGTGGTCCGGGTGGTGGCCCCAGAACGTGATGGCATGTCGCTGGGGTCCGGCTCGCTGGTGGCCGTCAACGACTCCTTCGGCCTGGTCCTGACCAACTGGCACGTCGTCCGCGACGCCGCCGGCCAGGTCGGCGTCATATTCCCCGACGGCTTCCGCTCGGCGGCCACCGTGGCCCGGATCGACCGCGACTGGGACCTGGCGGCGTTGGTGATCTGGCGGCCCAGCGTCCCGCCGATCCCGCTTTCGAGCCAGGCGCCCCGGCCGGGCGACGTGCTCACGATCGCCGGTTACGGGAGCGGCCCCTACCGTGCCGTCTCCGGCCGCTGCACCGAGTACGTCGCGCCCGCCGAGAATCTGCCCTACGAGATGGTCGAACTGGACGCCCCGGCACGGCAAGGCGACTCGGGCGGGCCGATCCTCAACAGCCGCGGCGAGCTGGCCGGCGTGTTGTTCGGCACGGCCTTCGGCCGGACCACCGGCAGCTATTGCGGCCGGGTCCGCTGGTTCCTGGCCTCGGTCGACGGCGACTTCCAGCGGCTCTCGGCGCAGATGATGCTCGCCCGGCAGGCGCGGCGGGACCCGTCCCCGCTGGCGGCGATTCCCAGTGGACCAGTGGCCGCTGCCGCCGCTCCGCCTGCGCCCAATTTGCCTGCGGCGCCATTGGCTGCCGAACCGGTGCCGCGTTTTTTGCCGGCCTCCACGTTACCGCCAGCCGAGGAGCCGCCGCGCAGGTCCGTCGGCCCGTCGGCGTCGCTCCCGCCCCCGCCCGCTGGTCCGCTCCCCGCCGCCGACCAGATCAAGACGATCCTGGCGGCGATTGGCGCGATTGCGGTGCTCTACACCGCCCTGCGACTGCTGGGCCGGGCAGTGGGATAGCAGCGGGGCGCGGGGGTTTCCTCTTGGCAATGCCGCCGGACGCCGCGATTGTCACCCACTCTTCCGTTTCTCCGCCTGACGTTTGCGTTGCGGTTCCACGGTGTCTTGCCAGAACTTCTCGAGACGCGGCATGTCCAAGTTGCGTCCAAACAGTTCCGTTGCATCTTTCTTGGGAATCGTCAAACGCATGGGGTTGTCATCGCAATCGTTGACGAACAATTGAAACTCGTGGGTAGGTCGAACTTGACTGCCATCGACAATGAGGTCCCGACGCTGGCCATCGTGGGCAACGCTTACGCGGCTCGGGCTGCGGGCCTCCTTCTTTCCTTCGGATCGCCAGAGGTAGCCCGCTACTGGAGTGCCGGAACGGTATCCAACCACTTCGACACTCCATGCCACCACATTTCCGTTGGACGAAGAACCAGATTGGAACCAGCCCCAAGAATCATCCGGCGGCAACGGTCTTGTGCCCAGCCAACAAGCCAAGGCCAGAATGACCGAGAAGACGAACATCGAACGCAAACTGAACTGGACGGGATGCGGCGGCATTTTGCCGGCCGGCGTTGCGGGTTCGCCGCCTGCTTTGGCGACAGGGATAGGCGGGTTCCGAAGCTGCGACAGCAAAACCATGTTCAACAACGCCCATATTGCAATGCCAGCCGCGGCGCAGAAGGGCATCAGCCCGACTTCACGAATGCCGTGAGCTATTCCCGACACGAGAACTGCGGCAGCAACAATGAAGCCAAAGATGCAGATGACAAGCGACAGAATGGTTCCTCCACGGCTGCCGCCGCGAACCGCAGCTCCCGAAAGGACGAGAATGATCGCTCCGAAGTCAAGCGTACCGCCGAAAAGCGAGCCGAGGAAGCAGATGGCGCCAAACGCGAGTACGGACGTGCCCGCAATCTTCGCGTTCGGACCTGTCAGCCGTTCTCCACTCATTGCCGGATCGTCACGTCGCCGTGCCCTCTGAGTGCATTAAGGGAAACTGTTCGGGTGCTTCCAGCGAGGCGATTTCGAGATCAACGTCGAGTTTCGGCCAGTGGAGATGGAACCCGTGTTGCAGTTCCACGTCCAGAATCTCGGCGATCGTGGCCTCTTTGAACCAAGGGAACCTCTCGAAAGGAAGGAAGTATTCCTTTCCCCCGACGAACAGCAGGATACCGTGCGCCGAAACGTCGGTCACTTCGACGGCTGAAGAATTATCGCCCGAGCCGAACGAGATCATCTTATCGCTCCCGAGGAATTATAGCACTCGTCAGCCAGGCAACAACAGAGTACTACCTCACCAGTTCCAGTGTCGCCCACTGGCTGGGGTCTTCCTGGTAGGGCATCGGACTGCCGACGCCGAACGTCTGTTCGCCCAACTCGTGGTCCAGGACGGCGTAGGTGAAACCCAAGCGGGGATGCTCGGCGGGATCGAAGCCGGTGAGCGCCTCGGCGGGAATCAGCGCCTCCAGCAGATAGCCGTCCTCAAGCGCCTGGCAGCGGGCCTGCAAGCTCCCCTCCGGCACGGGCCGCGGCTGCTCCCTCGCCCGATTGATCGGCAGCGAAACCGATAAAGGGGTCGGGAGTCTTTTCCGGGAAGCCGGCTTCCGCGAGGAAAAGACTCCCGACCCCTTTTCCGCCGGCAGAAAGGCAAAGCGATGGCAGAAGCGGCCGGCACGGTGGACGTTGTGCACGTCGCGGGTGTCGATCCAGAGGTGCAGGCCGTCGCTCTCTTCAGGCTGGGACGAGTCGGACCACGGCGGCTGGCGTTTGCCCTGCACGCGGAGGCTGAAGGCCAGGCCCGCCTCGCTCCACGCCGCCCGTACGTCGGCCCAGGCGGTGCGGCCCTCCAATTCGGCCAGGCTGACCAAACGATAGGTCTCGTCCAAGCCGGCGCCCTTGGCGGTCCAAAGCGGGTCGTGGTGCTTGCACGCCGCCGAGAAGCGGAACAAGAAACGGGTTGGAAGCAGCGGGGCGGTCATGGCACTGGGATCATCCACGTGAGCAGGTAGGCTTGGGCCAGGGTCAGCAGGCCGACCAGGAAGGCCAACACGAGGCTATGGAGAAAGACGAAGCGGAGGATGCGGCCCTCGCCGCCGGACTGTCCGGTGGCCACGGCCGCCACGACGATGCTCTGGGCGTCGATCATCTTGCCCATCACCCCGCCGGTGCTGTTGCTGGCGACGATCAGCACGGGATTCAGGTGCAATTGCTCGGCGGTGATCCGCTGGAGGCTGCCGAACAGGGCGTTGCAGGAGGTGTTCCGACCCGGTCAGGGCCACGCCCAGCCAGCCCAAAAGCGGCGCAAACAGCGGATAGAGCCAGCCGGTGTGCGTGAAGGCCAGGCCCAGCGTCGCGTCGGCCCCGCTGTATTTGGTCACAAACGCCAGGGCCAACATGCAGGCGATAGTCAGCAGCGCCCAACGGACGCGGAACACCGTCCGCAGGAATTCGTCCACGAAGACGGCCGCTGGAATCCGCAGCCAGATCGCCGAGAGGACCGCCGCCAGGAAGATGGCCGTGCCCGTGGCCGAAAGCCAGTTCAACTCGTACTCCGCCTTCTCCGGCCCGTCCTTGGCGTAGCCGGTTTCCGGCGACACGGCGACCACCGGGGCGGTGCGATACACGACCTTGTGCAGCCGCGGCACCTCGAACGTCAACTTGGCGACGCCGGCCAGGCAATTTGGATCGTCCTTCCCGCCGCCCTCCAGCAGCGTCTTCCCCGCCGGCCAGCCCCACAGAAATACCATCGCCGAGAGCAAGACCCAGGGCATCCAGGCGTAGGCCACTTGGCGAGGGGCGAGGGGATTGTACTCCTCACGCTCCGCGTGAGGAAGTTGCGTCACGCGGAGCGTGACGAGTACATTCTTCTCCTCTTCCGGGAACCGCCAGATTTCCTTGGGTTGCCAGAACCGCAGGAACACGGAGAGCGCCACCAGAGACCCGATGCCGCCCAGCACGTTGACCAGCGCGGGGCCATGCCAGTTGGAAATGCAGAACTGGAAGGCCGCGAAACTCCCGCCGCAGACCAGAATCGCCGGCCAGCAGCCTCGAACCCCCTTCCAGCCTGCCATCATGGCCACCAGCCACACCGGGATAATGAGCGAGAATGGCGTCAATTGCCGGCCGGCCATCTGGCTCAGGGCCATCTCCTTGATCCCCGACACCCTGGCCAGCGTAATGATCGGCGTGCCCAGGGCGCCGAAGGCCACCGGCGAGGTGTTGGCCAGCAACGCCAACCCGGCGGCGTAGAGCGGCGAGAAGCCCAGGCCGATCAGTAAGGCGGCCGAGATGGCCACGGGCGTGCCGAATCCCGCCGCCCCTTCCAGAAACGTGCCGAAGCTGAAGGCGATCAAGAGCGCCTGCATCCGCCGGTCGGGCGAAATCGCGCTCACGGACCGTTTGACCACCTCGAACTGCCCGCTCCGCACAGTGAGGTGGTAGAGGAAGACCGCCGCCAAGACGATCCAGCCGATGGGGAGCAGACCGAAGCAGGCGCCGTAGCCGGCCGAGGCCAGGGCGGCGGAGGCGGGCATCTTGAAAACCCCGATCGCCACGCCCAAGGCCGCCGCCAGCCCCGCCAGCGCCGCCCGCGGCGCCGGCGCCCCCAGCAGCAACAGCCCCAGCAGCACGACAATCGGCAGCCCCGCCGCCACCGGCGACCAGACTGCCGAACCCAACGGATCGTAGACTTGCACCCACTGCACGGGCAATTCATTCTCCAGGGTCCCATGATAGGGCAGTTGGAAACCCGCGGCCAGTGGCCGCCAGAGATGCCCCCCGTTGCGGGGTGCTTTTCGGCCGGCACGGCATCGGCTATGCTAGGAACTTCGGATTCTCAGCCGACTCGAAGGGAGCTTTTGCCATGCATCACGCAATTCCGGTTCTTCTGGCCCAAGGAACGCTGCCGTGGCTGGTGGGGGTGGCGGCGCTGGTCGTCTTCGCTGCCATCGCCGCGGCAATCGCCATCAACTACGGCGGCATCTGGTTCCAGGCGTACATGTCCAACGCCAATATCAGTTTGCTCAGTCTGGTCGGCATGAGTTTCCGCCGCGTCAACAACCGGATCATCGTGAAGGGAAAGATCATGGCGGTGCAGGCGGGCATCGACACCAACAAGCGCACCGGCGTGACCACCCGGCGGCTGGAGGCCCATTTCCTCGCCGGCGGCGACGTGCCCAAGGTGATTCAGGCGATCATCGCCGCCCACCGCGCCGACATCGACCTGGACTTCGACCGGGCGGCGGCCATCGACCTGGCCGGCCGCGACGTGCTCGACGCCGTGCAAACCAGCGTCAATCCCAAGGTGATCGACTGCCCCGATCCGAAGCGCTCGCAGCGCAACACCCTGAGCGCGATCGCCAAGAACGGCGTCGAGTTGAAGGTCCGCGCCCGCGTCACGGTCCGCACGAACCTCGAGCAACTGATCGGCGGCGCCACCGAAGAGACGATCATCGCCCGAGTGGGCGAGGGGATCATCACGGCGATCGGCTCCTCCGACAGTCACCTGCAAGTGATGGAGAACCCCGACCGCATCTCCAAGGCCGTGTTGGAGCGGGGGTTGGACGCGCAAACGGCCTTCGAGATCGTCTCCATCGACATCGCCGACATCGACGTGGGCCAGAACATCGGCGCCCGTCTTCAGGCCGACCAGGCCGAGGCCGACACCCGCGTGGCCCGGGCGAAGGCCGAAGAGCGGCGGGCGATGGCCGCCGCCCGCGAACAGGAAATGAAGGCCCAGGTCGCCCGCAACCGCGCCGGCGTGGTGTTGGCCGAGGCCGAGGTGCCGCTGGCCATGGCCGCCGCCTTCCGCGAAGGAAACCTAGCCGCCAAATGAGAAGAAGGATGAAGGATGAGGGATGAAGGATGAAGCCGCGACATTCATCCTTCATCCCTCATCCTTCATCCTTTACCCCCCTTCACAACCACTCTCCACCCCATGCCACTCGACACCTATTCCCTTTGTCCCGGCGGGACGGGCAAGAAGATCAAGTTCTGTTGCGGCGATTTCCTCGGCGAATTGCAGAAGATCGACCGCATGTTCGAGGGCGAGCAGTTCCTGGCCTGCCTCCAGCAGATCGACCGGCTGCTGGCGCAGGAGATGAACCGGGACCGGGCGTGTCTGCTGGCGTTGCAATGCCGCGTGTTGGCGATCACCCGACAGCACGAGGCCGCCAAGACTGCCGCCGCCGAGTTCCTGGCCAAACACCCGGACAACCAGGTCGCCCTGGCCGAGTCGGCGGTTGCCGCGGCCCCGCGCGACGTGCGGACGCCGCTGGACTTGTTGCAGCGGGCGATCCGTGCCGCCGACGGCCAACTGGCCGGCCGCACCTACGAGGCAATGGGTTTCCTGGCCGCCGTCCTCTTCGAGAGGGGATTCCCCTTGCCCGCCCGCGCCCTGCTGGAACTCCAATGCGACATCATGGAAGACGACCGGCGGCCGGAGGAAATGTTGTCCGCCATCAGCCGGGCGACGGAAGTTCCGCTGCTGCTGCGCGAGGAGCCGCCGCCGGCCGACTGCCCCGACGCCGCGCCCTGGAAGGGCCGGTTCCTCGAGGCGATGCAGCCCGCCCAACTGGCCGACTGGCAGACGGCGGCCGACCGGCTCTCTGCGCTGGCTGCCGACGTACCCGATGCGCCGGCCGTCTGGCAGAACCTGGCCGTCTTGCGCGGCCGGTTGGCCGACAATTCCGGCGCGGCCGATGCCTGGCGGAAGTACGCGGCCTTGCGGGCCGGCGAGCAGGGCGGCCTGGAAGACGCCGCCGAGGCCGAGGCCACCGCCATGTTCCTGGCCGACGACCCGTTGGGCGACCGGCTGGAGATGCTCAAGGTGGTCTGGACGGTCAGGGATGCCCAACGGGCGCACGAGGCGTTTCTGTCGTCGCCGCGGTTCCGGCCCCTTCCCTTCGATCCGGCCCAACTGAGCGACGGCCAGACGCCGCCGCCGAAAGGGGCCTACATGCTTTTGGACCGCCCTCCGTTGGAATCGGCCGAGGGGCTGACCCTCGACACCATGCCGCGATCGCTCGGCCATGCCTTGCTCTTCGGCCGGCAGACCGACCGCGAGGCCCGGCTGGAGATGGCGCCGGTGGCGGCCGACGAGTTGGCCGCCGTCAACGCAATGCTCCGCGAAGCGGCCGGCGATGCCATCGAACCGGAGCCAACGCAAGAGGTCCTCGGCCACCAGTCCGCCACGGTGCGATTGCTGCGCGGGTCGTGGCTGCCGCCGCGGGCGCCTCGTCCGAGCAACTCCGCACCCTGACCATCGAGCACGCCCGCGACGCGGTCCTCAACCGTTGGCCGGACCTGAAGCTGGGGGCGCTCGACGGCCACACGCCCCGCGAAGCCGCCGCCAACGTAGGGCAGGCTTCCAGCCTGCCGCAAGATGAGGTGGGGCAGATTGCCAACCTGCCCTACGATGGCGTCAAATTGCTGGCGGCCGTTATGGTCTTGGAACACTGGGCGGAGCGGCTGCCGGGCGACATCGACTTCAACGAACTTCGCACGCGGCTGGGCTTGCCGGCGCTCGGCCCCATCGACCCGCATGAGCAGCCGCTGATGGACGTGCCGCTGGTGCGGCTGGCACGGCTGACGGTCGAGGGGCTCTCCGACGAGGACCTGATCTCGGCCCATTACCGGGCGGGGGCGTTCGCCGTCCGGCCCGCCCTGCGGAAGTTCGCCCAGGCGGTGATCGGCCGCCCCAGCCTGGCCGGCTCGGACGAACAACAGCACGCCTACGCCACGCTGGCCCGGACCGAAGAGGACCTCGACCGGGCGCTGGACTTCGTCGCCCAGGGCCGCCGCGCGGCCGAAACCAAGGGCCAGTCCCACGCCTCCTGGGACCTGATGGAACTCTCCTTCCACTTCGCCCACCGCGACGGCCCCAATGCCGTCCGGCTGTTGGAACACATCCAAAGCCGTCACGTCGAAGAGCCGGGCGTGGGCGAGGCCCTGACGCAAATGATGATCGACGTCGGCCTGTTGCGTCCCGACGGCACGCCGGTCACGCTGCCCGAGGAAGAAGAGGCGGCGATGGCCGGCGTCGAGGAACCCGCCGCCGCGCCCGGCGGCCTCTGGACCCCCGACAGCGCCCAGCCCGGCAGCGGCGGAAAACTCTGGACGCCGGAGTAGCGGTCAGCTTTCAGATTTGCCGTTCGAGGAACGCCGCAGGCATGGGGCGGGAGAGAGGTGACGCCGCCGGAAAAACGGTCGCGCACCCCTTGACTCTCACGACGGAATAGCCGATACTATGACTAGCATCTACTCCCCGCAGGACTTGCCGAAAGGCCTCTTGCGGGGTTATTTGTTTCTTGCCAATCCGCACGTGGCAAAGGAAACGACTCATGCCGGCCGAACCCTCGCAGAAACGGACCGTTGCGTTCTTCGACGGCCAGAACCTCTTCTACGCGGTCAAGAAGGCATTCGGCTACAATTGGCCGAACTATGACCCATTGGCCCTAGCCAGAGGCGTCTGCCGTTTGAGGGGTTGGGCGCTTCGTCAGACGTGTTTCTATACGGGCCTGCCCAGCATCAAGGACGATCGCTTCTGGAACCACTTTTGGACGGCCAAACTGGCGAGCATGGGCAAACGGGGAATTCACACCTATTCGCGCCACCTGAAATACCGCAATCAGACGGCCCAACTTCCCGGCGGCGCAAGAACGACTGTCCTGGTCGGCCAAGAGAAGGGGATCGACATCCGCATCGCCTTGGACGCGGTGCGCATCGCGCGCGAGAACCAATACGACGTGGCGCTGATCTTCAGTCAGGATCAGGACCTTTCCGAGGTGGCCAACGAGGTCCGCAGCATCTCGATTGCTCAAGACCGCTGGATCAAATTGGCCTGCGCATTTCCCGTCAGCCCAACCTACGAGAACGTCCGCGGCATCAACAAGACCGACTGGATCGAGATCGACCGGGCGCTGTACAACGCCTGTCTCGATCCGAACGATTACCGGCTGAAACGGCCCGGCGGGTAGGTGTCACCGGCCGCGAACGCTTGGTCTCAACGGTCGATCTTGCAGTTCGGCAACGCTTCCTGGAGCCTCTTGACGCCCGCGCCGGTGACCTTGGTGTAAGAGAGGTTGAGGTGTCTCAATTGCACCAGCGGCAGAATGTATTGCAGGTCCGCATCCGTGATGTTCATCCCATCGAGATCCAAGTTCCGGAGGTCCGGCATGTCCTTAAGACGCCTTAGCGTCTCGATGGGGATGTCCTGAACGGGAGGGACGAATCCGGGTGGAAAGTCAATGTGCGCAATATTGTCAACACCCCTGGCGCTGTGGAAAAAATCCCGGCCCAGCAACCGCTCCAACCACCCCGCATCGTGTGGCGACGTGGCCTTGGACAAGTCCAATCGCCCATCGTCGCCGGCTACGTCATCGTAGAGGACGCCGACGTTCGTCCTCGACTCTGTTATCGCCTCCACCGCCGCCTTCTGCCTCCTCGCCCGCTCCATCCTCGTGGCGAACCAACTGCACGCGATGGCGCAGACCAGCACGAACAGCATTAGCGACCGCAGGCTGTACTGATACCAGCGGAGTTTCGGCCTCGGCGCGTCGGCTTGAACGGCGGCAAGAGGCGTGCCGGTCGGCATGGCGGTGATCCATCCGTTCGCGAGCGGATCGCGGGAACATTGTGGTCTTGGGGCTTAGGTCTTGGGTCTTGGCACCAAGGCCCAAGACCTAAGCCCCAAGACCTCTTTCGGTAATCACGGCGATTCGGCCAATTCCACGTCGATTGGAAGCCGCCGCAGCAGCGTGTCGGCGGCCAATCGGGCGTCATCCGCCAGCGGGCCGGACTGCGGCGACAGGCCGGCGGAACTGAGCAGATTGTCGAAGCCGGCCGCCGCCTGATCGGCCAGGTCCTCCTCGGAGAGCAAGTCGCCCGCCGACCACGGCAGCGCGATCTGAGACGCAAACTCGCCGGCGTTCTGCTCGATCGTTGCGGTTCGGGCGGCCGTGGCCCGGCCGTCGTGGATTCGCCAGCCGATCGCCGCCGCGCATAGCACGGAGGCCGCCGCCAGCAGGGCCGCCAGGGCGCGCTGCCGGCGCCGGGCCGAAAAAAGGGGACAGTCCCCATTTGTGCGAAGCACCCTTCGGGCCGTTCCGGCGGGCACCGACCGAAGGTTGGTCGGGGACTGTCCCCTTTTCTCGGCCGGCACTGCCCCAGCCCGACGCGCCCGATGGCACGCAGAACGCGCTGGTGGAGTTTCTCGGAGAAGTCCGGCCACGACTCGATCGCCTCTTGCCGGAGTTGGTCCGCAAGCGGATCGAAGCCCAGCGGTTGCAGCAAGTGGGATTGCGTCCGTTGGACGTCGGGTTGGTTCTGGTTTCTAGGCATAGACGGCCCCCGCCTTCTCGACGCGCCGCGGCGAAGTCCGCTCGGGCAACGCTTCCCGCTGCCGCCGCCGGCCGTCGAATTCGCCCAGCAGCGGCAGCAACTTCTTCCGGGCGCAAACAACGCGGTCTTCACCGATCCGCGGGAACGCCCCAGCACCAGGGCGATCTCCCGGGCCGGCATGTCCTCAACGTAGTGCAGCCACACGGCGGTCATCTGCTCCTCGGAGAGCACTCCGGCGGCGAGGTCCCACAGCCGGCGGCGGCTCTCGGCGGCCACCAGCGCATCGAGCGGCTCCGGGCCGGGGGAGGCCGCCGTCTCGACCGCCGCCGGGTCCGTGCCCGGCCGCGTCCGGCGGCGATGGTTGATGCTCGTCCGCCGGGCGATGGTGAACAGCCACGCCGAAAAAGCCCACCGCGGCCGGTAGCGGTGCAGGTTCTCGTACGCCCGCAGAAACGTCTCTTGCAGCAGGTCCTCGGCGTCGGCGGCCGGACCCCGATGCCGCAGGAATTGCAGCACCGGGGTCTGGAACCGCCGCAGCAACTGCTCGAAACTGGCCGCGCAGCCCCGCTGCGCCCGGCAGGCGAGTTGCTCGTCGCTGGTTGACGCCAGGGCGGGGTCGGGAACCATGCGGGCCTACTTTTCTTCCGGTGGCACGTCCCTGAGCGTAGCGAAGGGCGTGGTCCGGCCCTCTGCCACGCCCTTCGTTGCTCAGGCGCGCCACCCCGGCGGACGCCTCTCCTAGCGGCCTTTCATTTTCCCCAATGGCCCTTCATCTTCTCCATGTGGGCCTTCATCTTCTCGCACATCTTCTGGGCGTGGGCCCAAACCGTTTCGGCCGGGGCACGCCACTCGATGCTCAACACGTTCCCCTCGGCCGCCACCTTCAAGGGGCTGATGAGCTTCATCGCTTCGGCGTCGTCGGCGTGTACAATTGTGGCGATCGCCTGCACGCCTTCCACGACGGCCTTCATAGTCTGGGCCAGTTCCGGCTGCTTCACGGTCAGCTTGGCGTCGAAGAACGACTCGCCTTGGTACTCGCCAACCGCCAGCGCCAGGGCGTCGATCTGCTTAGCCAGGGGGTGCTTGTGCGGCAGGTCGGCGTCGGCAATGCCGATCGCGCGGGCGACCAGGATCGCCCCTGGCGGAACCGCGGCGGCCAGCGGCGAGTCCGTGCCGGCCAGGCTCGGCTTCGTGCCGTCCAACACGTCCAGGGCGGCCTTCGCCTCATCAATCGAGGCGGCGAAAATGAGGATGTCCGTCCCATAGAACACGCCGGTCATGCTCCGTTGGTGCTTCCGCCCCTTGTCGTGGGTCCAGGTGTACAGCGTGTACTTTCCATAGGCGGTCTCCTGATGGTCCGCCGCCGCCTTGGCCTTCTCCACCAAGAGATTCGAGAGCTTCTCGTCGCGCTGGGCATGGACCAGCACCACGCCGGTGTCTTTCTTCAGCTTCTCGCCGTAGAAGGTCAGCCCGTGGAGGTCTTTCTGGCAATCGAACTTCCAGACCTCGCGGATCCCCGCCAGGATCACCTGGGCCTCCGGATGGTCGCTGAGAAACTTCTCGCGGGCGTTTTTCAGCACGATCGACGCATGGGCGGCGTCGACGTCCACCTGTGCCACCCACTTCGCGCCGGCGGAGACCTGCTTCAGATTCAATGGCTCGGCCTGGGCCAAGGCCACCAATCCGAAAACCGCCACCACTGCCAGACTTAGATGCACTCGCATGTTTCACCTCGCTCCTGTAAGAGTAATTGTAACGGACCCGAACTGCCAGTGTATACACGGCGGGGGGCGGAATGGTTACACCCAATGTCCCCTCCCCCTCCGGGTGAGGGCTGGGGTGAGGGCCATACCCAATGTCCCCTCTTCCTCCGGGAGAGGGTTATGGTTATGGCTGGCGTGAGGGCAATGAAACTCACCGACTCCGCCGCGGACGCCGAATCCCCTTCATGCCGCCTCGACCGCGGCATAATCCTCGCGCCGTTGGGCCTTGTCGGAACAGATGCAAAGCGGATTCGTCCGCAGCGCCAGCGAGAACAGATAAGGGTAGTTCCCCTCAAGGTAATCCAGATAGTCGTCCCACTCCCGCACCAGCAGCCCGTAACAACGGTTCACGTCGCTGCCGAGATGTTCGTGGTCGGCCGCCGAGATTTGATGGAGGTCGTCCTTCAACGAGAGTTTCTTCTTCGAGATGGAAGACCGCCCGCAGCAACTCCGCGAAAGTCTCGTGCTCGTGCAGGCTGGGGTTCTCCAAGAGCCGCAGCAGGATGTCCAGCTTCCGCATGAGCAGGCTGCGGAGCTGTTCCAGGTCGGCCTGCTCGACGTGGACCTCGTGGCAGCGGCAGGCCACGACCACGTTGACCCGGCCGGGCCGCGGTGCCGCCCACCGCTCCGCCGGGCCCGTGCGGCCGCGGGGTCCGTACACGCTCGCATCGCAACGGAACAGGATCGCCAGCAACTCGTTGCCCAGGCTGCTAAAGAAGACGGAGATCAGCATCCGCAGCTTTTCCCGCCGCATGGCCCTTTCGCGGGCGGACAACAGCCGGTCGATAATCAGCGTGACCACCAGCACGGAAATGGGCAGGAAGGCCAGGTTCGTCAGGACCGAGAGCCAGAGATACGGCACGTCGCCGAAGCAGGCGTAGTGGACCAGGTAGAGCAGCAGGCTGGCGGAGCACAGCCCCGCGGCGGCCTTCGCTTCCAGGGAAACGGCTCGCTTCTTCATGCCGCGGCCTCCAAGTGGGCGGACCTTAGCAAACTCCCTCCGGCATGACAAGGGAAGTTGCCCCCTCGGGTCTCCGCTAGCATTGATAGCAGCCGGGCCTGTCGCGGCGGGGGGGCAGTAATCGACACCGCAGTAACACGGCTTCGGCGGGTGACTTCCCAATTCCGTGGGAAGGCGGTATCTTGTTGAGGGTAACCCCTTGAAGGCAGGATACCACCAATGGCCAGGAAGAAGCCCAAGGGCAGTTTGGCCGGCACCGCGACTGCCTCCGACGAAAATAGCCTGCCCGAAGCCGACGGCGCAGGTGGCGGGACCGGACAGGGCATCCTTGAGGAGTACCTTGGCGAGTTGAAGGCGGTCCGTTCCACGGGGGCCGGCGTTCCCGAAACGTCCTACTACCCCGCCCTGGCCAACCTGTTCAACGCGGTGGGCAAGACGCTCAAGCCCAAAGTCCGCTGCGTGATGAACCTCAAGAACGTGGGCGCGGGCTTGCCCGACGGCGGGCTCTTCAGCGCCGATCAATTTCAGCGTCAAGCGGATGCCGCGCCCAAAACCGGTCAGCTCCCCTCCCGCGGTGCTATCGAGGCCAAGGGCACGAAACCCCACGTGAGGGCGATTGCCGCAAGCCAGCAGGTCAAGGACTACTTGAAGACCTACGGCATCGTGATCGTGTCCAACCTGCGCGAGTTCCTGATCGTGGAACGCGGTCCCAACGGGCTGCCGCTGGAACGCGAGGCCTTCGCCCTGGCCGACGACGAGCGTGATTTCTGGCAACACAGAGCCGCGCATCCGCGCGGCACGGCCCAATTGAAGGGCCAGCAATTCATCGAGTTCATCAAGCGGGCTTGCCTTCACGCCGCGCCCCTGGTGAAGCCGAAAGACGTGGCGTCGTTCTTGGCGTCCTACGCCCGCGATGCCCTCTTTCGCGTCGAGCAGCAGAAGCAACTGCCGGCCCTGCAAACCATCCGATCCGCCCTGGAAGATGCCTTGGGAATGAAGTTCACCGAAGAGAAGGGCGAGCACTTCTTCCGCTCAACGTTGGTGCAAACGCTCTTCTACGGCGTCTTTTCCGCGTGGGTCCGCTGGCACAAAGACAACCCCGGCGCGAAGGCGAAGTTTGATTGGCGAACCGCGGAATGGTCGTTGCACATTCCCTTCATCCGAACCCTGTATGAGGAAGTGGCCAAGCCGAGCCGGCTGGGGCCGCTGGGACTGGTGGAACTGTTGGATTGGGCCGCCGGCGTCTTGAACCGCGTGGATCGGGGCGAGTTCTTCAGTCGCTTTGAGGACGAACACGCGGTTCAATACTTCTACGAACCGTTCCTGGAAGCCTACGACCCCGAACTGCGCAAGGCGTTAGGCGTCTGGTACACGCCGCCGGAGATCGTCAAGTATCAGGTGGCCCGCGTGGATCGTGTCTTGCGTGAGGAACTTGACCTTCCCGACGGGCTGGCTGATCCCAACGTGATCGTCCTGGACCCCTGTTGCGGCACGGGGGCGTATCTGGTCGAAGTGTTGCGCACCATCGGGGCCACGCTGCGCGACAAGGGCGGCGACGCACTGGTAGCGTCGGACCTGAAACAAGCGGCGATGAACCGGGTATTCGGCTTTGAGATAATGCCTGCGCCCTTTGTGGTGTCGCACCTGCAATTGGGGCTGATGCTGCAAACCCAAGGCGCGCCGCTCTCGCAAAAGAAGGGCGAGCGCGTCGGTGTGTATCTGACCAACGCCCTGACCGGCTGGGAGCCGCCCACGGGGCCCAAGCAGCACATCATGTCCTGGGCCGAGCTTGAAGAGGAGCGCGACGCGGCCGAACATGTCAAGCGGGACAGGAAGATTCTGGTGGTGCTTGGCAATCCCCCTTACAATGCCTTCGCCGGCGTAAGCCCCGAAGAAGAGCAGGGGCTGGTCGAGCCGTACAAGGTGGGGCTTAACAAGCCGGTGGCTTCCGGCGGCTGGGGAATCAAAAAATTCAACCTTGACGACCTATACGTCCGTTTTTTCCGCTTGGCCGAGCGGCGTATCGCCGAGATGAGCGGAAGGGGCGTCGTGTCGTTCATCTCCAATCACTCATGGATTTCCGAGCCGTCTTTCGTGGTGCTGCGGAAACACTTGTTGGAGTCGTTCGATAAGTTCTGGATCGAAAATCTGCATGGCAACCGGAAGATTTCGGAATATGCCCCGGATGGGCGAACCAGCGAAACCATCTTTGCCATCAGCGGATTCTCTGTTGGCATCCAACAGGGCGTGGCAACATCGCTTTGGGTGAAGACTGGGAAGCCGCGAAAGCGACCGGCCCGAATTCGCTTCCGCGATGATATTGATGATGCGAAGGCCGCTGAGCGGCGTAAACATTTGCTCCACACTCTCGCGGCAAAGAGATTTGACAACGCGTACCCGCTCGCCAGACCTCGCTCGGAGAACCGTTTCTCCTTCCGCCCCGAAGAGGTCGCTGCAAACTACACCGACTGGCCGAAGCTCACCGAACTTTGCGCCGTGGCGCCGTTTAACGGACCGGTGGAAAGGCGCGGCAATTCGCTCATCCGAATCTCTTCGGACGCGGGGGAGTTTGAATGCTTGAAGACGTACCTGAACTCAGAAATCGAGGACAGCGAGATTCAGCTCGTAGAACCCCGATTTATGCAGTCTTCGGGCGAGTTCCACGCCAAGGAATCGCGTGCCGGGTTAAAGGGAAAAGTTGCATTCCAGCCCAAAAGGATCGTGCGTTATCCCTTTAAGCCGTTCGACGTGCGGTCGGCATACCTTGACGCGGCCGTTCAGCCTCTGTTTTCTCGCCCGAGCCCGCAGTTATTGAAGCAAGTTTTCGCCGGGAACTCGTTTTTCATCACCCGCGACACGGCCGACAAATCGCCGGAGGGTCCCTCATTTTTCTTCTCGCGGGTCGTATGCGACTACGACGCAATTTCCGGCCACGCCAGGCACTTTCCGATTCGGCTGAGAAATGGATCGCGACTGGAAAGGGAGGCCGAAGCCACCCTCTTTGCCGCGCTGGGCGAGAAACCGGAGGTGGGCGAGCCGGTTGCCAACTTGTCGGCGCACGCCCGCGAATACTTGCGCAATGAAACTCAAGAATCCGGACGCCAACGCTGAGGCGGCAGGGCTGATTTGGATGCACGCCTTGGCCATTGGCTATAGCCCAGCCTATCTGACCGAGAACGCCGACGGGATTCGGCGCAACTGGCCGCGCATCCCCTTGCCGGTTTCCCGTAAGGCCCTGGAAACGTCGGCGGCACTGGGCGAGCAAATCGCGGCCCTGCTGGACACCGACGCCGACGTGCCCGGTGTAACGTCCGGCAAAATTGCCCCCGCGCTCAAGACCATCGGCTTGATAACCAAGGTCGGCGGAGGGGAGATTGACGCAGCGGGCAACGACTTGGCGGTCACGGCCGGCTGGGGACATTTTGGCAAGGCGGGCGTCGTCATGCCGGCGAAGGGCAAGCTGGCCGAACGCCAGTACGATGAGGGCGAAGCCAAGGCAATCGACGCGGAAGCATCGGCGCGCGGATTGCCCGCCAAGGATGCCCGGCGGCTACTCGGCGAGACGACCTGCGACGTGTTTTTGAACGAGGCGGCCTATTGGCGCAACATCCCGCTTGGCGTGTGGGAGTATTACATCGGCGGGTATCAGGTCATCAAGAAATGGCTGAGCTACCGCGAGGAGAAGTTGCTCGGCCGCGCGCTCAAGCCCGAAGAAGCCCGCGAAGTAACGAACATGGCGCGGCGATTGGCGGCAATTGTCTTGATGCAGCCCGCCCTGGACAAGAACTATCGTGACATCAAGGACCACGCCTACCCTTGGCCAAGCGCGACGGGCTAGCCCAAGAGGTCTTCGCGTCGCTCCGCTTCTTCGGCCGACATCATCCGGCGGCCATTCTCCCGGTTGGACGGTTCCATTGCCGGCTGCTCGCCCCGGTAGCTCAGGTCGAGCAGATCCATCGGGTGCATCACCCGCAGCGGCAACTTGCGCTGGCGGACCTCGCGCTGAATCTGTAGCAGGCAGCCGGCATTTGAGGCCAGCACGATCCGGGCGCCGGTGCTGAGGATGTTCTCGATCTTCCGCCGGGCGAGCCGGTCGGAACATCTCGGCCTCGTTGAGGTTGTAGACGCCGGCCGAGCCGCAGCAGATGCCCGACTCCGGCAAATCGCGGAGTTCCAGCCCCGGAATGGCCGCCAAGAGCCGCCGCGGGGCGGCCGTGATCCGCTGGGCGTGGGCCAGGTGGCAGGCGTCGTGGTACGTGGCGACCTCTTCGATCCGGCCGGTGGGCGGAATCATCCCCAACGCGTCGATGAACTCGTTGACGTCTCTGACCTTGGCGGCGAACTTCTCCCGGTGCGGCTGCAAGCCGTCGCGCCAGTGCCGGCCGTACTCCTTCATCATCGCCCCGCAGCCGGCGTGGTTGACGACGACCGCGTCGTAGCGGTCCAGCTCGAAGGCCACGAGGTTCGCGTCGGCCATGCGGCGGGCCCCGCGGCCGTCGCCGGCGTGCAAGTGGATCGCCCCGCAACAGCCTTGCTCGGGCGGGATGAAGACGTCGCAGCCGTTTTGCTGCAAGACCCGCAGCGTGGCCCAATGGGTGTGGCGGAACATGGCGTCGGCGACGCAGCCGACGAAGAAGGCCACGCGGGCCCGCTTCCGCCCCACGGCCGGCAGGAACCGCGGCAGCCTCGGCCCGCCTTTCACCGGCGGCGGCAAGAGCGGAACCATCCGCCCCAGCCGGCCGGGGATCAGCCGCAACAGGCCCATCCGCTCGGCCAGGTCGAACAGCCCGGTCTGCTGTGCGAACCGCACCGGCCGGAGCAGCCGCCGCATCCGGTCGGCGTAAGGGAACAGCCGCAGCAGAATCAGTTCGCGGAACCAGTCGTATCGCTCCTCCGCCCGCCGGTCGGCCTGCCGGACGGCCAGGCGGAAGGGCTCGATCAGCCGGCCATACTCGACGCCGGAGGGGCAGGCCGTTTCGCAGGCCCGGCAATCGACGCACAATTCCAGGTGGCGCCGCATCCGGCCGGTCAGGCCCGTCCGCCCGTCGGCCACCATCCGCATCAACTGGATGCGGCCGCGGGGGCCGTCGTTCTCGTCGCCCACCTCGGTGAACGTCGGGCAACTCGACGTACACAGCCCGCAATGAACGCAGCGCAGGAACAGATCGTAGCCGATCCCCGCGGCGGGGTTCGGAGCGCTGGTGGGGTTCGGGTTGTCGAAGCCGTTTGAGGTCATATTCGTACTCATCACGCTCCGCGTGATGAAGCGCCCTCACGCGGAGCGTGAGGAGTACAACGGTGGATTGAGGATGTTCTTGGGGTCGAAGCGGTCCTTGATCGCCCGCATCACGTGGATTCCCCGGCTACCGTCGCCGTCCATCGTATGATGATCGTGATAGCCGGCCACATGGATCACGCCATCGCCGGCGTGGGCGTGGACGGCACAATCGGGTGCGGCCGCCAGCACCTTGACGATCGTCTCGATCAGCTTGCTCGGGAGCACGCTAAATTGCACGTCGGCGGGGAACTCCGAAATCCAACGCCAGAGCTTGTCGGTGGCAAGGCTGGGCATAAGCGTTGGTGAAGTCATGCCCAGGGCGGCCCACTCCGCCTGGAGCGTGTCCAACATCCACGCGACCTCCGCGGCCGAGCCCTCGAAACCAACGTACAACCGGCACGCGCTGCCTTCCAGCAGCGGACCGAAGAGCGGATTGCCTTCCTGTGAGCGGCCGGCCGCCAGTTCGACCGCCACGGGCTGCACCGGCGAGCGGACCAGGCCGGCCAGCAGTTTCTCCGCCAGGTCGAAATCGCGTACCTCGCAGGCCAGCAGGGCCGAGGCTTCCGCCAACGGGCGGACCAGCAGCGTGGCCTGGGTGATCACGCCCAGCGTGCCCCAGGAGCCGGCCATCAAGCGGCACATGTTGTAGCCGGCGGCGTTCTTCACCACCCGGCCACCGCCCGAAAACGTCATTCCTGTCCCATCGACGGCCGTGAACCCGAGCAGGTAATCGCGCATCGTGCCGTAGGCATAGCGGCGGGGGCCGGCCGCATTCACGGCGATCGCGCCGCCGACGGTCGCCCGATCCGGCCACGGAACGTCCACCGGCAGCCATTGCCGGCTCGCGGCCAGTTGCCGGCTCAACTCGGCGATGGTCATGCCGGCCTCGACGGTGATCGTCATGTCGGCCGCCGGGTAGTCGATCACACGATTGAGGTTCGCCGTCGAGAGCTTAATGTACTCCTCACGCTCCGCGTGAGGAAGTCTCATCGTTCCGCCGCCGAGCGGATAAACGGCCGTGCCGCTGCCGGCCGCGGCGCGCACCGCCTCCGCCAGCGCAGCCGCGTCGGCCGGTACGATGTCCTCAGTCATGGTTGCGAAACCGCAAGCGGTTTGTTGGGCGTAAGGTCCGAAGCACCACTTCCTTCATCCGGTATGAGTTTTCCCGGATTCAACCGGCCCGCCGGATCAAACGATTTCCGCACGCGGCGCATCGCCTCCAAATCGGCGGGGTTGAAGAGCCGGTCCATCAGTCCAATCTTCTCGACGCCGATGCCGTGCTCGGCGGTGATGCTGCCGCCCAGGGCGATGCACTCTTCGAGAATCTCGCGTCCCACGGCCTTCGCCCGCTCGACCTGTCCCCGGTCGCGCTCGTCGAACAGGAGGATCGGATGCACGTTGCCGTCGCCGGCGTGGGCGACGTTCACGATGCGAATGTTGTACTTGCCGCCGATTTCGGCCGTGCGGCGGATGATCTGCGGCAGCCGCGTCCGCGGCACCACGCCGTCCTCGATGATATAGCTCGGGCTGAGCCGGCCGGTGGCCCCGACGGCCGACTTGCGGCACTTCCAGAGCAGCTCGCGGTGCTCGGCCGAGGCGGCTTCGAGGACCTCGCGGGCGCCGAACCGCTTGCAGAACTCGACGATCTGCGCTTGCTGCCGGTCCAGCCCGACGGCCGGCCCGTCCACCTCGATCACCAGCACCGCGGCGGCGTCGGGCGGAAAGCCGAACTGGAACGCCTCTTCTACCGCAGTGAGAATCCCCTGGTCCATCAGTTCCAACGCGGCGGGGATGATGCCGGCGGCAATGATCTGGCTGGTGGCGTTGCAGGCGTCGTCCAGGGAATTGAAAATCGCCCGCATCGCCCGATAGTCTTGCGGGTTGGGCGTCAGGCGGACCCAGACCTTGGTGACGATGGCCAGCGTGCCTTCACTGCCCACCAGGACGCCCAAGAGGTCCAGTTCCGGCGGGCTACTGGGCGGTAAACCGCCCAGCCCTCGATCTGCGTTCTGGTTCCCACGCTCCGCGTGGGAACCTAGTCGATCGGCTGCCGCGCCGAGCTGCACGATCGAACCGTCGGCCAACACGGCCTCGAGGCCGAGCACGTGGTTGACCGTCACGCCGTACTTGAGCGTGTGCGGGCCGCCGGCGTTGGTGGCGACGTTGCCGCCGATGGTGCTGGCGCCTTGGCTGGAGGGGTCGGGGGCATAGTGGAAGCCGGTGCCGGCCAGGGCCTGCGTGAGCCGCAGATTGGGCACGCCCGCCTCGACTACCGCCATGCGGTTGCGGAGGTCGATTTCGAGCACCTTGTTCATCCGCGTGAGCATGACCACAACTGTGCCGTCCAGCGGCAGGCAGCCGCCGGCCAGACTGGTGCCGGCGCCGCGGGCGACTACCGCCGCGCCGTGCCGCCCCGCGAGTTTCACCACCTCGGCAACGTGTTGCGCGGAGCGGGGAAAAACCACCGCCTCGGGCCGGCGGCGATCAATCGTCACGGCGTCGCAATCATAGACCGCCAGTTCCGACGGCGCCGAGAGGACGTTTTCGCGGCCCAGTGCTACACGGAGGTCGGAAATCAGCGGAGAGAACATAGTTAGATTATAGCCCTTTCGCCCGGCCCGTGCCTATTTCTTCACGGGCCGGCCGAGCTTCCGCTCGACGCTGGCCACCTTGGCGTCGAGCCGGCCGGCGGGGCCTTTGCGATAGTCGATCTTGACCGAGCACTCGATGCGGTCGCAGTCGGCCGCCATGACCTGGAAACACTGTTTGACGACCTCCAGGGCCGCGTCGAGGTCCCCCTCCAGGGTGGTGCCCATCGCGTGACAGCGGTAGCTGAGCCCGCTGCGGTCGATGATATCGAGGCTTCGGGCGACATACGGACTGAGACTCTCGCCCTTTCCGATGGGAAACATGCTGAAATCCAACAGGACCATGATAGCTACCCTTGGGCAATTTCTGTTTCGCGTTTTCCGTAATCGGGATTGGCCGAGAACGTGAGCCGGACCAGTTCGGCCAGGGACCCGGCTTTCATTTTCTTCATCAGCTTGGAGCGGCGGACCTCGATGGTCCGCACGCTCAGGCCCAACTTCTCGGCGATCTCCTTGTTCGAGCTGCCGTCGGTCAACAATCGCAGGACGGCGTGCTCGCCGGGGGTAAGACGTTCCAGACGGTGGAGGATTCTGGCCCGCAGGGTCAATCGCTGGCGATGTTGTTGGTCCCATTTCAGGGCCTCTTGGATGGCCTCCCAGAGGTCCTGGTCGCGGCAGGGCTTCTCCAGGAAGTTCAGCGCCCCGGCCTTCATCGCCCGCACCACCATCGGCACGTCGCCGTAGGCCGACATGACGATGGCCGGCAAAGGAACGTCTTTGTGGTTGAGTTGTTCGAGCAGTTCCAGGCCGCTGATGCCGGGCATCCGCACGTCGATCAGCAGGCAGCCTGGGCGGGCAGCGTCGAAGGCGTCGAGAAACTCCTGGGCCGATTGGTACGCCTCCGGCTGCAAACCCATCGAACGCACTAGCGCCGTCAGGCCCGCCCGCACGGCCGGATCGTCGTCCACGATAAAGATCGTCGGCTCACTTTCCACGATGTTGCTCTCCCGGATGAATCGGCAAGGTGAAATGGAACCGGGCGCCGCGGCCCGCCGCGGGGGCGGCCCACAGCTTCCCCCCGTGGTTCTCGACAATCGACCGGCCGATGGACAAGCCCATGCCCATTCCCGCGGGCTTGGTGGTGAAAAAACGCTCGAAGAGGCGGCCGGCCACCTCCGGCGGCACGCCTGCGCCGTTGTCGTCCACGTCGACCACGACGTTCTTTTCCCCGTCCAGCGCCGTGCGGATGCTCAGCCGGCGGCCGCCCTGCGGCGCTTCCCGCAGCGACTCGAAGGCGTTGCGCATCAGGTTCACCAGCACTTGCTCCAACTGAATCCGGTCGCCGACGACCGGCGGCAGTGGGTCGGTCAACTCGAAGACCACCTCCGCGCCGGCCATCCGCGCGTCGATGCTCATCAACCCGCTCACCTCGTGGATCATGGCGTTGATGTCCACCGGCGACTGCGACGGCTTGGCCTTGGTGACGAAGCGCCGCAGGCGGCGGATGATCTCCGCCGCCCGGTCGGCCTGCTCGCTCATCTGATTCAACGAGGTGGACAGTTCCTGGACCTTAAGGTCATGCTTTCGCATCAAATCGCTCATGTCTTCGGAAATCATGCTGGAAAATGACCTGCGCAGGTCTGCTCCGTCCACCGCCAACACCCGTTTTCCGGCCTGGGCGTAGCTGCAGATGGCGCTCAACGGCTGATTCAACTCGTGGGTCAACTCCGCCACCATCTCGCCCACGGTGCTCAGCCGTGCCACGTGGGCCAGCTCGGCTTGGTGCTGAAGCACTAGGTCTTCAGCACGGCGGCGCTCGTCCATCTCGACGCGGAGGCGGCGGTTGGCTTCGGCCAACTCGGCCGTCCGCTGCCGCACGCGCTGCTCGAGTTCGTCGTGGGTCCGCCGCAACCGCTCTTCGGCCTCGGTCAGCCGCTGGGCCTGCCGTACCCGCTCCAAGGCTTGATCGACGACCACGGGCAGGAGCTTCATGAAGGTGGCCCCCTTGACGAGATAGTCGTAGGCGCCGCGTTTCATCATCTCCACGGCCACGCTCTCGCTCCCGTGACCCGTGGCCACCACGAACGGCACACGCTTCCCCAGAGCCTCGACCCGTTCCAAAAGCTGCTCGCCGCGCATGTCGGGCAAGCTGTAATCCAAGAGCATCAGCCGGGGGGAGCAGCGCCCCAGACAAGCCAGCGCCGAGGCCCCGTCGGCGGCGCCCAGCGGGCGATGACCATTGGCGGCCAGGGACTTCTCGATCAGCCTCCGCAGCGCGGCATCGTCTTCCACCACGAGGATCAATTCTGAGGCACGCCCGTCCAATACGCTCGGGCCGGCCGCTTTGTTGCTCTGATCCGCGGACGACATGGTTCTGTCTGGTTCCGGTTCCCACCGCAAACGGGGAACACGCCTGGCAGGAATCGAACCTGCGACCTACGGTTTAGGAAACCGTCGCTCTATCCCCTGAGCTACAGGCGCATAAATACTTTGCGTGCAATCACTTATGACGCAAGCAATTCGCCCGTGTGCGAATTGCTTGACACCCGTTTAGACACCTTCGACACTTGGACCACCAGTCTAATCGTCAAGCATACTGGAAAGCGCCGTTCTGGCAAGGCGGGAAAGGCACGCCCCGACTTTCCCCTGTTTGCCCATGCCACCGGCAGGGAATGGCAGACCTGCTGTTCTTGCCCGACGCTACCGTGGTTTGACCGGCCGCGGCGAGGGATTCGCCTCACAGAGCGCCGCCTGGCCGCCCCCCAGAAACTTGGCGCGATACATTGCACGGTCGGCGTTGCCCAGCAACTCCTCGACCCGCCGGCAGCCGGCCGGACTCATGGCAACGCCGATGCTGGCCGAAACCTGCACCGAACAATCGCCGATTGCCACGGGGGTTTCCAATTGCCGCAGAATCCGCTTGGCCACCAGCATGGCGTCCTCGGCGCCGTGGAGGTCGTCAACCAGGACGGTGAACTCGTCGCCCCCATAGCGCGCCGCCATGTCGCCGGGCCGGGTGCAGCCGACCAGCCGCCGGGCAACCGCGCACAAGACGGCGTCTCCGGCCAGGTGCCCAAGCCGGTCGTTGACCGCCTTGAAGCCGTCCAGGTCCAGGAAACAGACGGCGAAGAGGTAGTCGTCGCGCTCGTGCGCCCGCCCGAGCGCCCGGTCCACCCGCCGCTCGAACAGCCGGCGGTCAGGCAGTCCGGTCAGCGGATCGTGTCCCAGCCGGCCGAGGTCCTGCGCCACGGCAACCAGCCCGCCCAAACCCTCGGCGGCGTCGGCAGACAGGTCCCTGGCCACGACGATCCAATAGTCGCCGCCAGCGGCCGAAACCCGCGACACGTGCCACTGGGCCGGCGTGGCGGTTCCATCCTTCCGCCGCTGCACGGTGCGGATTACCGCCGTGGCCGGCTCCTCCCCGGCGGTCCGATCGAGCCGCTGGGCCAAGGCGGCGACGTCGCCTGCCGGGCAAATCTCGTGCAGGCCCATGCCCAGCAGTTCCTCGCGCGTATAGCCCAGCCGGGCGCACGCCGCCCAATTGACGCCGTTGAGCGTCATCGCCGGCACACCGACGCAGAACACGGCGTCGGGCAGGAGCTCGAACGCGGCCTGCATCCCCCCCTCGTTTGCGTTTCGGGCTGGTGTCTGCCTCCCGGCCGACGGCGGGCTGGCAAAGTGCGGCCGACCATCACGTTCTTCGTTGGCAAGGCCAAGACGCATGGTATGAAACCACCACGGTGAGCGGGACAGGGCTATCGGAGGACAGTTCTATTATAGCGAATAATCGGTCTGTGATGAATACCCGCGGCTACCCGCCAACAGGAGGGCCAGTTTTTTCCTTATAATTCCTATTTCCCGATCCAACCTGCCGCTAACCGCATATATCGCAGCTACCGCATATTGCCCTATTTTATCGCGCTTATTACAATATGCAGATACCCCATATTTGCCATTCGCTCCATGCCTTTGGTTCGCGTTCCTTTTCTCGTTGACAGGGTGTCTCGGCAAGGGGGGCCAACTCGCGTCTGAATTACCGGAGACAGCCCGTCCAACGCCTTAATGACAACGAGCTTTGCGTCAAACCACCACTGTGATAATTCACTACTCTGGCTACAGCGGAGCGCTATAATCTTTTCAGATCGTGGGGCCGCGGATCACTCCCGAAGTGATCCGTGGGCGGCCAAGGGGAGCAAAGGAGATCGGTTATGACCGGGGCCAAGCCGTCGACAAGCACGCTGGGTGACGTGGCAGGCGCCTTCTTCCGCCACCAGAAGAAAGCGGTCTTGTTTTTCGTCGTGGTTGCGGGCGGGGTGGCGCTGGTGACATTCTTGCTGCCCAAGCAATATCGCTCGGAAGGGAAGCTGTTCATGCGGCTGGGGCGGGAGAACTCCACCTTGGATTCCACGGCCACGCTCGGTCAGTACCCGATCGTCGCCGTGCCGCAGTCCCGTGATAACGAGATCAATTCCGTGGTGGAGATCTTGCAGAGCCGGGCGCTGCTGGAGAAGGTCGTCGACGCCCTGGGACCGGCGACGGTCCTGGCCCGCCAAACTCCTTCCGCCGGGCCGGACGAGCGGGAGGACGCCGTGCAGCGACTGACCGTGAATCTAACCGTCGAGGCGGCAAAAAAGTCCAGCGTCATCGAGGTCTCCTACCTCGGTCCCTCGCCCAAGCTCTGCCAAGCGGTGGTGGCCAAGCTCGTGGACCTGTACCTGGACGAGCACGGCCGGATCAACCGCACGCACGGCTCGCACCAGTTCTTCGCCGAGCAGACGCACCGGCTGGGCCAGCGGTTGTCGCAGCGGGAGGTGGAACTCCGCGACTTGAAGAGCGCCACGGGATTGGCCTCGCCGGCGGCGCAGCGGCAGCAGACCGTCGCCCGCGTCGGACGCCTTGAAGACGAGTTGCTCCAGACCGAGGCGGCCCGCACGGTGGCCGAGGCCAAGGTGGCCGAGCTGCGGCGGAAGCTGGCCGATTTGCCCGCCACGGAAGTCAGCCAGGAAACCAGCGGGCTGGGCAACGAGGGGACCGACCGCATGCGCGATCAATTCTACGCCTTGCAGGTCCGCGAGAAGGAGGCCCAGGCCAGGTACACCGACGATCATCCCAAGATGCGGCAGATCCGCGAGCAAGTCGCCACCGCGCGGAAGCTGCTGGAGGAGGAGGAAAAGACCCGCCAACAGGTCACCAAGGAACCGAACAAGTTGCGCCGGCAGGTGCAGTCCGCCTTGCTGGCCGAGGAGCCGCTGCTGGCTTCGCTGCGGGCGCAGTCCGGGCAACTGAAGACGCAATTGGCGGCGGTCCGCGGCGAGTTGCGCAAGCTGAACGAAGATGAGCTGCGCCTGGCGGCGTCGCAGCGCGAGGTGGACCTGTTGGAGGCCGACTACCGCAAGTACTCGACCAACCTGGAGCAGGCGCGGATCGACCAGCAATTGGAGATCGAGCGGATGTCGAACGTGAGCGTGGTGCAGGCGGCCAGTTACGAGCCCCGCCCCGTCCGTCCCCGCGTCGCGCTGAACCTCCTGCTGGGGCTTTGCGCCGGGGCGCTGGGCGGCCTGGCCCTGCCGCTGGTGCTCGATCAACTCGACCGCTCGCTGCGGACTCCCGAGGACGTGGAGAAGCACCTCGACTTGCCCACTCTGGCCACGATTCCGCGGCTCAGACCGCGGCAACTGGCCGTCAACGGAAAAAGGTAATTGTAGGAGGCGACTCCTACAAAATAATGAGGTAACGCAATGATCCGGGAAGCCACCAGAGCCAAAGAGGACGGGGCGCGGGCGGAGACCGGCCGGCCGCACGGATTGCAGGCCGACGTCCGCCGTTACTACGAAACGCTGTTGTGCCGCTTGCCGTGGCCGGCGGCGGGTTCCGGCCGTCCGCTGCGGACGTTGGGAGTGACCAGTTGCCACAGCGGCGAGGGAGTGAGCACGGTGGCGGCCCACCTGGCGCTGGCGGCGGCGGGGATGGGCGAGCCGCAGGTCCTGCTGGTCGACGCCAACTTCGCCCGCCCTTGCGTCCCCCGCATTTTCGGCATCCGCGGCCGGCCCGGACTGGCGGAACTCCTCCACGATCACTGCACCTTGCCCGAAGTCCTGCAACCTTCGCCGGCCGCGAATCTCCAGTTGCTGCCGGCGGGCAAACCGGCGACAGGTATCTCGCGGACTTACGCCGCGGCGGGCCTGCCGGGGCTGCTGAAGGAACTGGCCGCCGATTTCGAGTTGGTGGTGGTTGACTTGCCGGCCGCCAGCCAGGCCCCCGGCTTGCGGTTGGCCCGCCTGCTGGACGGCGTTCTGCTGGTGGTGGAAGCGGAGCGGGTACAGCGGGAGTTCGCCCGGCGGGTGTGCGGGCTGTTGCGCCGCGCCGGTGCTCGCCCCGTCGGCGTCGCATTGAACAAGTGGCGGCAGCGTGTCCCGGACTGGTTGCATCGTGCCATGTGAACAATGAACCATCGCCGGGGGCTAACAGCCCCCGGAGGGAAATCTTCGTCATGTTTCTCACGCGACTGATGTTTGCCGTGCGACGACGCGGCGCTGCCCGGCCGCGGCGCCGGATGCCCTCCGCCCGCGCGACGATTTCCAGCGGATTCTCCTCCGCGAACGGGCGCGGAGCGACCGCTCGGGCGAGGTCTTCTCGCTGCTGGTGTTCACGGTCGGCAAGCAGCCGGCCGACAGGGATGCTTTGGCGCACCTGGCACGGATTCTGCAGAAGCGGTTGCGCCTGAGCGACGACGCCGGCCGGCTCGCCGACCGGCAGATCGGCGTGCTGCTGCCGGCCACGCCGGCGGCGGGCGCCTGGACCGTGGCCGGCGACGTGTGCGTCTGCGTCCCTGCCGGACTGCCGCTGCCGGATTGCGCCGTCTACTGTTACCCGTCCGACTGGCTGACGGATGAGGAGTTGGGTGAAGAGGGGGAATATGAAGACCCGGAGGTGGAGCGGCCGGTCCGCCCCATGGAGACGCTGTTCGTCCGCGGGTTGCCGCTCTGGAAGCGCGGTCTCGACGTGTTGGGGGCGGCCTTGGGCCTGTTGCTCCTCTGGCCGCTGCTGGCCCTGGCGGCCGCGGCGATCAAGCTCACCTCGCCGGGTCCGGTCTTCTTCCGCCAGAAGCGGAGCGGACTGGGGGGCAAGGAGTTCGTGATGCTGAAGTTCCGCTCGATGGCCGCCGACGCCGAGGCCCGCAAGAGCAGCTTGGCGGCGCTCAACGAGCAGGACGGGCCGGCGTTCAAGATCCGCAACGACCCGCGCGTGACCCGCCTGGGCGCTTCCTCCGCTCCACCAGCCTCGACGAGTTGCCGCAGTTGTGGAACGTGCTGCGGGGCGAAATGTCGCTGGTCGGTCCGCGGCCGTTGCCCTGCGACGAGACGGCGGCCTGCCGCGGCTGGCTCCGCCGCCGGCTGGACGTGACCCCGGGGCTGACCTGTTTCTGGCAGGTCCGCGGCCGCTCGACGGTCTCCTTTGCCGATTGGGTCCGCATGGACGTGGAATACGTTCGTTGCCGCTCGTTGCCCCGAGACCTGCTGCTGCTGCTGCAGACCGTGCCGGCCGTGATTTCCCGGAGAGGAGCTTCGTAAGCCAACCGCCATGCGGCTCACGGGAGTTTGTTCGTCGTGGCGGAGCCGAACTGGTTATGACAACGGTCTCAACTCCTCAACGCCGTCCGCGGGTCCTGCAACTGTCCTACGCCTGTAGTCCGGTGCGCGGGTCGGAGGCCGGGACCGGTTGGCGCCGCGCGGTGCAGTCGGCCAAACACTTCGACACCTGGGTGATCTGCGAAGAGCACGAGTTCGCCGACGAAATCCGCCGCTATCTGGCCGCGCATGGCGCGATTCCGGGCCTGCACTTCGTGTTCGTGCCGATTAGCCGGCGGGAGTGGAGTTGGGGCCAGGTCCACGATGCCGCCTGGTACGTGGTCCTCCGCCACTGGCACTGCCAGGCCTACCGGGTGGCCCGGCGGTTGCACGAGGAAATCGGTTTCGATCTGGCGCACCTGGTGACGTTTTGCGGGTACCGCGAGCCGAGCGATCTGTGGCGGCTGGACGTGCCCTTCGTCTGGGGTCCCATCGGCGGCACGCAGAACTATCCCTGGCGGTTCCTCGCCAGTGCCGGCCTCCGCGGCGCGGTCCACGAAACCTGCCGCAACCTGATGAACAACCTCCAACTCCGGCTCAGCCCGCGCGTCCGCAGCGCCAGCCGGAGGGCGGCGGTGATCTTGGCGGCCAATGCGACCGTGCAAGGCCATTTCGTCCGGGCCCAAGGCATCCGCCCGCAGACGATGTTCGAGTCGGGGATTGAGGAAGTGCAAGGTGCGCCGCGGAGGCGGGATCCGCGGCCCGGCCCGCTGCGGATACTCTGGTCCGGGCTGTTGACGCACCGCAAGGCCCTGCACTTGTTGATCCGGGCGGCCGCCGGCCTGCCGCCGGAGGTGCCCTATCAACTGCGGATCCTCGGCGAAGGACCGCTGCGGGCGCGTTGGCAACGGCTGGCGGTGCGGTTGGGCGTGGCGCCGCACCTGACCTGGCTCGGGCATCTGCCGCATCGCCAGGCGCTCGAACAATACGCCTGGGCCGACTTGTTCGCGTTCACCAGCCTCCGCGACACTTCCGGGAACGTGGTCTTGGAGGCCCTGGCCGCCGGTGTTCCCGTCGTCTGTCTCGATCATCAGGGAATCCGCGAGCTCGTCACCGGCCGTTGCGGCGTGAAGATACCGGTCACCACGCCGCGGGCGGTAGTTTCACGGCTTACCCAGTGCATCATCCAACTCGCGCGGGACCCGGCCGAGTGGGAGCGCATGAGCCGCGGCGCCGTCCAGCGGGCCCGAGAGTATCTCTGGTTGCGGCAAGAGCAGGCCATGGCCGATGTGTACCGCGAGGTCTTGGGCCGGAAGAAGACTCAACGCCCCGCAACTGTGGGTGCAATTCGAGCGGAACGCCCCGCAACTGCGGTTGCGGGGGGAGGGAAAGTCGCCGCGTTTTCCACCCCGCCGGTCGCAGCCGGCGGGCGTTTGGGCGGGAAAAGTGGAAACGGGAGCGTTGTGACGGCCGGCAAGCACACACACCCCAGCGAAGGCAACTGCGCCGCGTCAACCATGCACCAACCAACCGACAACCCGTTCGGAATCCTGATGTATCACCGCGTCACGCCGCCGGTGAGCGGGGTTCCGGCGCCGACGTGGAACGTGACCCCGGAGCGGTTCCGCCGGCAGCTCGCCGGGCTGCTGGCCCGCGGCTGGCGGCGCTTGGCCGCTCCGTCGGGTGCTGGCGTGCCGCCGGGCGGGCGAGCCGGTTCCCGCCCGGACTTTCGTCGTCACCTTCGACGACGGCTACGACAACATCTACCACAACGCCTGGCCGGTCCTCAAGAAGTTGTCGGTCCCGGCGACGGTGTTTCTGGTGACAGCCTATCTGGACGCCGACCGCCCGTTCGCCTTCGACAATTGGAGGGCGGCGGGATCCGAGCGCGTTCCGGCCGGGGCGTGGCGGCCGCTCTCCACCGCCCACTGCAACGAGATGACCGCCAGCGGCCTGATCGAGGTGGGATCGCACACGCATACGCACGCCGATCTGCGGAGCAGGCCGGGCATGTTCCGCCGGGACGTGGAGCGGTCGCTGGAGTTGCTCCGCGGCCGGTTCGGAACGGCGGACGCGGCCTTTGCGTTCCCCTTCGGGCACGCCGGGCCGGAGTTGACGGCGGCCGCCCGCCAGTCCGGGGTCACCTGCGCCTTGACCGCCGAGCCGGAACCGGTCACGCGGGGCGCCGATCCGTTCACCTGGGGCCGGTTCGCCGTCGGCCGGTACGACACGGCCGCCACCCTGGCGTTGAAGCTGGGTGGTTGGTACTCGAGCGTGCGGAACGTCTGGCGACGGCTGCGGCGGCCGTCGCTTTCGGCCGCTCGCCCCGGCGGCTCTGGTTCCCACGCTCTGCGTGGGAACCTCAACTCGTCGACGCCCTGCGTCGAGCCCGGCGACGCGGAACGTCGTGGCCGGTGCGTTCCCACGCGGAGCGTGGGAACGAGGCTTGAATTGGCTGTAAGGAAAGCAGTGACACCGGAATGAGCTCGATCGCCGAGATGCTTCTGGAACGTTCCCGG
This sequence comes from uncultured Planctomycetaceae bacterium, assembly GCA_963754135.1. GTDB lineage: Bacteria > Planctomycetota > Planctomycetia > Pirellulales > Thermoguttaceae > JAJFUI01. The sequence goes on along the minus strand of CAVWEY010000003.1, from coordinate 2,101,769 downwards.
CCGGGCGAGCCGCCGCCGCGGTTGGCGCCAGCCGTGGCCGCGCCGGCATTGGCCGACGTGACGGCGCCGGTCGTGCGGACCGGCATGTTCTCGATCTTCGACCAGGCGGTCGTCAGCGGGTCCAATTTCCTCAGCATGTGGATTCTGGTCCACGCCTGCTCCCAGGATGAGGTGGGCATCTATTCGCTGGCCTTCACCGTCGTCATGTTCTTGACGGCCGCCCAAGGCAACCTCATCTCGGTGCCCTATACGGTCTATTGCCACCGGCACGGCGGTCAGTCGCTGGCGGAATACACCGGCAGCACGCTGATCCATCAACTGCTCATGTCGTTGGCGGCCGCAGCGTGTTTTCTCGGGCTGGACGTCTTGCTTTCGTCCGGCGTGGGACCGGAGGGGTTGCGGCCGGCGGCCTGGGTGCTGCTGGGTGCGATTCCCTTCGTTCTGCTGCGGGAGTTCGCCCGCCGCGCCGCCTTGGCCCATTTTGCCGTGGCGGCGGCGATTGCCATCGACGTGTTGGTTTCGGTGATGCAACTGACCGCGATGTTCGTGCTTTGGCGGCTGGGGTTGCTCTCGGCGGCCTCCGCCTACGCCGCAATTGGGACCGCATGCGCGGCGGCCTGCTCCTGCTGGTGGTTGCTCGGCCGCCAGCCGATGCGGTTCTCCCCGGGCAGACTCGCCGCCGACTGGCGTTACAACTGGTCATTCGGCAGGTGGAGAGTGATGAGCCAACTCACCGGCCTGGCGTTTTACATCGTCCCCTGGCTGCTGTGCTATGTCCACGGCAAGGCGGCGACCGGCGAGTTGATGGCCTGTTCCACGCTGGTCGGTTTGTCGAACCTCTTCGTCATCGGTTTCAACAATTTCCTGATCCCCAAGGCGGCACGGGCGTTTGCCCAGCAGGGCGTCCACGCGCTGGCCCGGGTTCTCCGCGGGGCTACCCTCTGCTCGGTCGTCGTGCTCGGTGGATTATGGTTGCTGACCTGGTGGAAGGGCGATTGGCTGGCCGGCGTGGTCTACGGGGGCGAATACTCCGACACCGGACCGTTGATCGCCATGCTCGCGCTGGCCACCTTCACCGACGCCATCGGACTGCTGGCCAGCACGGGGTTGTCGGCGCTGGACCGCCCTGCGGCCACGTTCGGCGGAGACGTGGTGCAACTCGTGGTTACGCTGGGGGCCGCATTGTGGTTGGTGGGGCCGTATGGCGCCTGGGGCATCGCCGTTGCGCTCGTGCTGGGCAGGGCCGCCGGCGCGGCCGTGCGTTGGATCACCCTCTGGGGACTGATGGGGGCCGCAAGTTGTGAAGCGAGGATGACACGAGTGGTTGAATGATTGTCGGAGAACGACTAGGAACGAAGAAAACGCCCCGCGACTGCGGTTGCGGGGGCAAGCGCGGCGCTAATTCCCCGCGACCGCAGTCGCGGGGCGTTTGAAACGGCATGCTTTCCCTGATCGCTAATCGCTGAGTCCGAGCCGCCATAATGAACCAGAACTCGCGCCCTACCGCCGATCCGTCACCGGCCAACCCCTGGTTGCTGTGGCCGGCGGTCGCGCTGCTGGGCGCGGTGTTTTTCTTCGTGGAACACAACGTTCAGACCTCGCAATACGAGACGTTTTCTCCCTGGACGGAGACGGCCGGCAGCTTGGAGAGCGGCCACAACGTGGCCAAGGGACTGACGCTGGGGTTGATCGGATTGCTGGGAGGATACCTGGCGCTGCGGACGGGCGGCCGGCCGCTCCGCTTCGGCGGTTGGCTGCCGCCACTCGTGTTCGGCTACCTGGGGTGGTCGGCGGTGAGCGTACTCTGGTCGGTCGATCCGGGCATGAGCTGCCGGCGTCTGGGGGGGCTGCTGTGCTGCCTCTTGGCCGCCGTGGGATTCGCCCGGCAATTCCGCCCCCGCGACGTGGCCCTGATCGCGATCGTGGTGGGCGGCGCGTACTTGGTCGTAGGGGTCGGCGCGGAGTTGGCGCTAGGCACGTTCCGCCCCTGGTCGGCGGAGTACCGCTTCGCCGGCACGATCCACCCCAACGCGCAAGGGGTCCAGTTGGCCGTCCTCTGTCTGGCCTCGTTCTGCCTGGCCCGTCCTGCTGCCCGCGGACGGAAGTGGCTTTGGGCGTGTTTTGCCGTGGGACTGGTCTTCCTGGTGTTGACCAAGTCGCGGGCGTCTTGTGCAAGCCTGCTAGTGGCCCTGGCCACGCTCTGGCTCGCCACCGCCTCCGGAACGTGCGCGGGCACTGGCCGCCTTGACCGCGGGACTGGCAATCTGCACCGTGGCCCTGGCCGCTTCGTTTGCTCGCGCCGGGGCGGGCGAGGGCCTGCTGGGGGCCGTCATGCTCGGCCGACAGGAACAGTCCGAGGGCCTTACCGGCCGGATCCCCCTCTGGGACGAATTGCTCGGCTACGTCCATGCGCGGCCGCTCCAGGGTTACGGCTACCAAGCCTTCTGGACCGAGAAGCAGATCGAAGACATCTCCGACGACATGGATTGGACGTTGCGCGAGGCACACAACGGCTACCTTGAAACCGTGCTCGGCGTCGGCCTGATCGGAGGGGCGATACTGTTGGCCATCACGGTTGTCGGCTTGGGCCGGGTGGTGGCCGGGTACCGTGCGACGGGCGACCCGGGCCTGGCCTTCCTGCTCGGCCTGCTGGCCTTCTGTTTGGCCGACGCCTGTTTGGAGAGCGGCGTCTCCAATTTTGCGGCCGTCCTCGCCCAGACCGGACTGGCGCAACTGATGACCATATTATGAACATCCGCGTCCTATCCGCTGACGCCTTGACGCCTGCCCAACTGGCGGCCTGGGCGGACATCCAGCGCGCCGAGGGGGCCTTTGATAGCCCCTATTTCCGGCCCGAGTTCACCCGGGCCGTGGCCGCGATCCGCGGCGGCGTCGAGGTCGGCGTGCTCGAAGACCACGGCGAACCGGTCGGCTTCTTTCCCTTCCAGCGCGGCGGGGGCAACGTGGGTCGGCCGGTGGGCGGCGTGATGTCCGATTTCCACGGCGTCATTGCCCGGCATGACGTGGCCTGGGCCCCGCCGCAACTCCTCCGCGGTTGCGGACTCTCCGCCTGGCACTTCGACCACCTGCTGGCCTCGCAGACGCCGTTTTCGCCCTATCACTGGAGCATCGCCCCCTCGCCGTACCTCGATCTGTCGTGCGGCTGGGAAGGCTACCGGGCCGATCAACTCGCCGCTCATGGACAATCGTTCAAGCGGGCGATGCGCAAGGTGCGGCACGCCGACGGCGAGGGGGGACCGTTGCGCGTCGAACTGCACACCAGCCGCGCGAGCGTCTTTCAGCACCTGGTGAAATGGAAGATCGAGCAATACCGGCGCACCCGCGTCACCAACGTCTTGGTGTTCGACTGGACGGTCGCATTGCTCGACCGCATCCGCACGGCCGACGGTGAAGGCTTCTCGGGCATGATGTCGGCGCTTTACATGGGGGACGTGCTGGCGGCGGTCCTCTTGTCGATGCGGTCCTACGGCGTGCTGCACGCCTGGTTCTCCGCCTACCGGCCGGACCTCGCCGCGCTTTCGCCGGGCCTGATCCTGTGGCTGGAACTGGCCCGGCTCTGCCCCGAGCTGGGAATCCGGCGGATTGACATGGGCAAGGGACCCGAAGAGTACAAACGGCACTTGATGTCCGGGGCGGTCGGTGTGGCCGAGGGATCAGTCGATCTCCGGCCGGTGACGCGCATCGTGCGGCGGCAGTGGTGCCGCGCCTACGATTGGGCCCGCCATTCGCCCTTGCGGCGGCCGCTGTTGGTTCCCGGCCGGATCGTCCGCAGCATGGTCCAGTCGAGGAGTCTTCGCCAATGACGGTCCTTGATGCGGTCAACCTGGTCTTGCTCGCCGCCGCCGGCCTGCTGTTGCTGCCGATTGCCGCGCTGGCGGTCGAGTGCCTCGCCGCGCTGCTCCCCTGTAGGAGGCGACTCCCGTTGCCGATGGAATTGCCGGTTGACGACCGTGGAACGCCCCGCGAGCTTGCTTTCTTGAGAGGCAACGGCGACGGTCCACGGCCCCGCACCGCCGTGCTCATTCCCGCCCACGATGAGCAAGCGGTGATCGAGCCGACATTGCGGGCGATCCTTCCGGCGCTGGCCGCGGGCGACCGCCTCCTGGTGGTGGCCGACAATTGCACCGACGAGACGACCGCCCTGGCCCGGCGGGCCGGGGCCGAGGTCGTCGAGCGCACCGATCCGCAGCGCCGCGGCAAGGGATATGCCCTGCAATGCGGAATCGCCGCCCTGGCGGCCGATCCGCCGCAGGTGCTCGTGGTGATCGACGCCGACTGCCTGGCCGAGCCGGGGGCAATCGACACTCTTGCCCGGCTGGCCCACGAGACGCAACGCCCCGTCCAGGCCCGGAACCTTACCGACCGCCGCCCGGCGGCCGGGCCCGTCGAGGCGCTCTCGATCCTGGCCAACCGCTTTACGAACCTGATCCGGCCGCTGGGACTCGCCCGGCTGGGGGCGCCCTGCCGCTTGACCGGCACCGGTATGGCCTTTCCCTGGCCGCTGGCCGCCGCCGTGCAACCGGCCGGCGGCAGTCTCGTCGAAGATATGCAATTGGGGATCGACCTGGCGATGCGCGGCCACATGGCGATCTTCTGTGCCGAGGCGGGCGTCAGGAGCGGACTGCCGGACGGCGGCCGGGCCTTCGCCGCCCAACGCACCCGCTGGGAACAGGGCCATCTCCGCACCGCGCTTCGCCAGGTCCCGCGGCTGCTGGCGGCCGGGCTACGCCGGCGGTCCTGGCCGCTGCTGGCAATGGCCGCCGATCTGAGCATTCCGCCGCTGACGCTGTTGGCCGGCCTTTGGCTGGCCGTCGCCGGGCTCAGCGGTCTGGCCTGGCGGCTGGGCGGATCGGGACTGCCGCTGGCGATTGTCGCCGGCGGCGGGGCCACGCTGGCCGTCTCGCTCGGTCTGGGCTGGGCCGCCTTCTGCCGCCGCCAGGTGCCGCCGCGGGCGCTGCTGGCCGTGCCGCTCTACATGCTCCGCAAGCTGCCGATCTACGCCCGGATGTTCGTCCGCCGCCAACACGCCTGGGTCCGCACGGAGCGCGGCACGCCGGCGTTGTCCCCTCTCCCGCCGGGAGAGGGCAGGGTGAGGGCTGGTGCCGCAGCCCTCCGCGTAGACTATACTTCCGATGATGACGCCGCCCGCCATGAGCACGCCGAACCAAGGGATGCAGCCCCGCATCGAGCCGGAACTGCCGCAGTTCTCGGTGTTGGGCGTCCGGATTCATAATGTCTCCCGGCCCCAGGCGATCGGCCTGTTGGAGGAGGTCATCCGCGGCCGGAACGGTCGGGCCAAGAGCGTCTTCTTCGTCAACGCCCATACGCTCAACCTGGCTGCGGCCGACACGGCCTACCGCAGCGCGCTCAATTCGGGCGACTTCGTCTTTGCCGACGGCACGGGCATCCGCTGGGCCGCCCGGCTCCAGGGCGTCCGCGTGGCCGAGAACCTGGTGGGCACCGATTTCGTCCCCGTCATGTTCCAGGCCACGGCCGGACGCGGCTACTCGTACTTCATGCTCGGCGCCGATCCGGCCACGGTCGCCGTGGCGGCCGACTACGCCCGCCGCAACTTCCCCGGCTGGACCTTGGCCGGCTGCCATCACGGCTATCTCGGCGACGAGGCGACTACTGCGGCGGCGATCGGGCAGGTCAATGCGGCCCGGCCCGACGTGCTGCTGGTGGGCATGGGCAATCCGCTCCAGGAGCAGTGGATCGCCCGCCACCTGCCGCAACTCCAAGTGCCGGTCTGCCTGGGCATCGGCGGGCTGTTCGACTATTGGGCGGGCAACGTCAGCCGCGCCCCCGGTTGGCTCCGCCGCCTGGGCCACGAATGGCTCTGGCGGCTCTTTCAGCAGCCCCGCCTCAAGGCCCGCCGCTATCTCGTCGGCAACCCGCTATTTCTCGCCCGCGTGCTCCGCGAGCGGTTCCTTTGATGCGTTGCGATCTAAAGTCTCGGCACTTCGACCCGCTCCAGCACCCGCTCGACGCACCGGTCGGCCGTCATTCCCTCGATTTCCGCCTCCGGATTGAGAATCACGCGGTGGCGGAGGACGGGCGCGGCCATGTCGCGGACGTCGTCCGGGGTGACGTACGGACGGCCGCGGAGCACGGCCAGCCCCTTGCCGGCCAGGAAGAGCATGACCGCCGCCCGCGGGCTGGCCCCCAGGGTCAGCGACGGCAGTTCCCGCGTGCCGCGGACGATCGACGTGACGTAGTCCATCAGCGGCGGCGCCACCGTCACCTCCCGCACGGCCGCCCGGACCCGGGCCAGCTCCTCGACGTTCGTGACGGGCTGGATGCCGAAGGTGGCCGTCCGCACCGCGTCAAAGCCGGCCTGATAGCGCTCCAGAATCCCGATCTCCTCCTGCTTCTCCGGGTAGCCGACGAGAATCTTCAGCAGGAAGCGGTCCAACTGGGCCTCGGGCAACGGATACGTCCCCTCGTACTCGATCGGGTTCTGCGTGGCGAAGGCGGTGAAGACGGGACTCAGCGGATGCACCTCCCGGTCCACCGAAACCTGCTGCTCCTGCATCGCCTCCAGCAAGGCCGATTGGGTCTTCGCCGGCGCCCGGTTGATCTCGTCGGCCAGCAGCAGGTCGCAGAAGAGCGGCCCGCGGGAGAACTGGAACTCGCCGCTGGCCGCGTGGTAGACGCTCACTCCGATGATGTCGGCCGGCATCAGGTCGGGAGTGAACTGGACGCGGTGGAAGTCGCCCTGGATGGCCAGCGCTAGAGCCCTGACAAGGAGTGTTTTCGCCGTCCCCGGCGGCCCTTCCAGGAGCACGTGTCCGCCGGCCAGAAGCGCCACCACGGTCTGATCCAACACGGCGTTCATGCCGACGATGACCTTGGAGAGTTCGCGGCGGAGGGCTTCGGCCGTCCGCGTCAGCGGTTCAAGTTCCATGATCGAGTGTCTCCGCAACGTGGTGTAGTTTCCGTGCCATCAGGAGAAGTTTTTGGCGGCCGGGCGGCGTGGCGGCGGCGGCCTGCTGCAACAGGACGGCAATCTCCTCGCCCGACCGCTCGCGCACCGCCTGGCTCAACCGCGTGTCGTCCGCTGCCGGTTCGAGGTGTACCAGCCGGCAGAGCCGGTCGCGGTAGTAGCGGTAGAGCGTATCGGCGGCCAGGGAAGTGGCGCCCGCCTCGTTGAGCAACCGGCCGGCCGCCTCGGCAAACTCCCGGTGCTGCCGGCGCTGGCGGCGGACGACGTCCCGCGGGTGCCGAAGCGCACGGCGCCGGCCCAGACGCCAGAACGCCCACCAGCGCCGCCTGTCCCATCGCCCAACCCCACTGGCCGGTGAAGGTGAGCTTGGCGATCGCCACCGCCGACCAGTCGCGGAGCGGGAAGCCCAGATGGTATTCGTCGAACGCCACGGTGCCCGGATAGCGATCCGACATCGCCCGGACCACGTTGCCCAGCAGCAGTCCGTTGTCGGCCTCGCTGACGCCCAAATTGCTCAACGGATAGGTGTCGGCCAGGGCGACGACCGTCCCCTCGCCAAACTTTACGTGCAGTCCGACGGTCCCCAGCCGGTCTTTCCAGAAGACCACGGCGGGCATTTCCTTGAGACTGCCGCACAACGGCGCGGTCGGGCTGAACCGCCGGCCGCCGCCGGCCACCAACGGGCCGATCCCGGCTACCAGCGGGTCGCTCCGGTCCGGCTGCCAGCCGGGAACCGGCGGATTGGCCCGCAAATCGACCTGCACCCTGTCATCCGCTTTGCCGGCCGTCGGCGCCAAATCGAACCACTGATCCAGGGAACGGTCGCCGTGCAGGGCGCACGAGCCGCCGTTGCACGCGGTGGCGATTCCGTCGGACTCGTCCGGCGGCCCCGGCGCGACCACCAGGGCGTGCCCCGCCTTGACCCATTCCTCCAGCGTGGTCACTTCATCCTCCGTCATGCCGACCACGGGCTTGAGCACGAACAGGACGCCGATCCCCTCCAGCGTGCGCTCGTCGATGGGCCGGCGGAGCCGGTCGGTGGAATACTCCAACCGGTCCAGCGCCAGGTACGCGGCCTTGGCGCCGTAGCCCGCGTTGTAGAGCGTCGAAGGGAGCTTCACGATGCCGCCGGTCTTCTCCGGCGGCAGGAGCAGCCACGCCGCCAGCCCTGCCAGCACCGCCAACAGCAGCACGATGCTCAGCAGCAGCCGATCAGCTCGCGATAACGCCGGCAGGCTCATGGAACAGACCTTCAATCGTGCGGGCCATGTCTTCAGTGGCAACACCGGTGGCGGGCTGGCCGCCGTAGACGATCGCCTCGAAACCTTCCGTCAGCCGGCGGAAGGGCGCCTGGAGCCGCTCCCGCCCCCCCAACTCGCCGAGATAATCCCGGTTGGTCTTCGACGACCGGAACGCGATGCACCCCTGCCGGTCCAGCCAGAGGATCGCCGCCACGTAGAGATACTTGACCGCGGCCAGCCAGTCGCCAGCCTTGAGCAGCCGTCCGGCCTCGGCGTAGACCGCGTTGAAATCCAACTCGCGGATGCCCAGCAACTCGCCGAGGCGGCCGTGCCGCGGCCGGCCGGCGTCAGCCGCAAAAGACTCCCCTCCCAACACCCTCCAGAGCGTGTAGATCAAGTGGGCCAGAATCGCCAGCAGCGCCAAGATCAGCCAGGCCACGATGAGCCACATCACCCAGCCGGGCAAGTGCCGGAGCGGCGAGACGATGGCCTCGAAAATGGAGTCGATCCATCGGATCAGTCCGCGCCAGGCGGCAAAGGAATCGCCGTGCAAGTCGGCAAACTCGCGCCGCGAGAGGACGTCCTTGATCGCCGAGCGCGTGCGGGCGTGATAGGCGGCCAGATCGGCGGCGGACGAGGGCCCAGCGGCGGTCCCCTCTCCCTTTGGGAGAGGGTTAGGGTGGGGGCGAGCGTCGGGAGAACCGCGGATTCTCCCGGGTTCCGGCTCGACCGCTTCCGCCTGCCCCGATGGGGCACGGTTCGCCCAGCCCAGGGCAACGCCCTGGGGAAATTGGGCCGCCGGAACCGGTATTGTCGCCCCAACCGGCCAACCGTTCATCGAGCCATTGGCCCGTTGGGCCGACGGGTGCTTCGGATCGACCCCGCTTCCCAGGGCGTTGCCCTGGGCTGGGCGAACGGCCGGGCCTTCGGCCCGCGCATCCAGCGCCGAGAATCCTTGGCACACCCCAAGCGGACAGCCGAGCAGACTCAACGCCAGGGCCAACCCGAATGCTCTGCCGAGATGCACCATCATGTTGCCGCCGGTTGGACCAACGCCTCCGACAGTCTTTGCAGATCGAAAGCCTCCTTGCGGATGCGCAGGTCGTAATAGAGCAAGATGAGCGGCGCGGTTGAGATCGGGAGGACGAGCACCGGCAAGAGCAAGTCGAGGAACGTCGGGATTGCCGAGTGAGGCCACGGAACCAGCCCTACCAAATATAGGATCACCCAGTTGATGATGAAACAGAGTATCACGACGAGTAGCATCAACAGAAAGCCCTTCCAGACATTCCCGCGCATCAACTCGCGCGAACGACCCAGCGCCCTGGAACCGTTGGCCTTCTCCAAAACCACCACCGGTACATAGACCAGAAACCAAAGGGCGAAGACAAGACCCCATATACCCCACAGCGCAAAGACCAACAACGCCGCGCCGTGTCCGGCGGCAATACCGATGGGAACCATCAGCACCAACGGAAAATAAATAATCAGACCCCAGAGCATGGTTGCGCCGATCAATGGCAACAGCCGTGGGCCTGCCCGACCATAGGACCGAATAGCGGCAAGCTCCTCCCCGAGATAACCTGCGGAGATATTATGCACCAGTGCAGCGGAACACAACGGAGCGAAAAACAACCCGAAAATAGCTGTCGGAATCAACCCAAGCAAAGTTGTGCTCGGATCGAACGGCTCGGGCCTGAACTGCGGCGACGGCACCCCGTCCCCGATCCGAGTATCGGGACTCTCACCAGACTCATCGGAAAACCCGCTCGCAACGGATTGTCGGGACGAAAGGAAGAGTTGCCATCCGGTCGCGATAATTGCGAAGGGCACGTAAACCACCAGGGCGATCAACAGAAACGTCACAAACCGCTGCCGGTACAGCCGAAAAGTCGCATCGAGGATGTCACCGATGCCCATCGGCCGCAGTTCTGGCGTACTCATCTGACGAGTCCTCCGATAAGGGTTGCAGGGAATACTCCGTACCCAGATTACCTTGAACGCGGCAGCCGTCAAGCCCCCCGGCAAAACCGCCGCAGGTCGCTTTCGCCATCGTAATGCCTTATTCAGTATGCGTTTGTGAGAAACCGCCTCCGGCCTCCCAGGCATGGTTTGTGGTTCCGGCTTCAGCCGGTTGCCCGAAGCCGTGTCCGGCAGTTCAACAACCGGCTGAACCGCGAGATTTGACAATTCGGATCAAACTGCATTAGAATCAGCCCCGTAGATAGAGGGCAGGAGGGCTCGATACCACCGGATCCGTCGTGCCGACGGTCGGGGCGCCGACGCAACCAAGCGAACATTCCCGATGGAAACAGCAAGCACCTTCAGCGGAAACGACGTCCTTGTGGAAGAGGTTCACCCCCTGGTCCGGGCAGTCCGCGGCTTTATCGCCGAAGTGGTCGTCGGCCAGGACGAGGTGGTCGAGCGGGCCCTGATCGCCCTGTTCACCGGCGGCCATCTGCTCTTGCAAGGCGTGCCGGGCCTGGCCAAAACCCTCCTGGTCAGCGCCCTGGCCAAGGCCGTCAATCTCCAGTTCGGCCGGGTCCAGTTCACCATCGATCTGCTGCCGGCCGACATCATCGGCTCCGAGGTCTTCGACCAGTCGAGCGGCACCTTCCACGTCAACCGCGGCCCGATCTTCACCAACCTGCTGCTGGCCGACGAGATCAACCGGGCCTCTCCGAAGGTGCAATCGGCCTTGCTGGAGGCGATGCAGGAGCGGCGGGTCACGATCGGACGCAGCACGCTGCGGCTGCCCGCCCCCTTCCTGACGATCGCCACGCAGAACCCGGTGGAGCAGGCGGGCACCTTCGAGCTGCCCGAGGCCCAGCTCGACCGGTTCATGCTCTGCCACCGCCTGCACTATCCCACCCGTCACCAGGAGATGAAGATCGTCACGCAGAGTCTCGGCCTCGGGCTGGCCGAGCACGACGGCGGCGCGGTGCCCCAGACGGCGTTCGACCTGATCCGCGACGACCCGGTGGCCGACGTGGACAACCTGGTCGAGGTGATGCGGCTGGTGCAGGAAGTGTACGTCAGCCGGGTGTTCACCGACCATTGCCTGGAGTTGGTGCGGCGGACGCGGGAGCACCGCTACGTTGACTTGGGTTGCAGTCCGCGGGCGGGGATGGCCCTGGTCACGGCCGCCCGCGCCCGCGCCTTCATCCACGGCCGGGACCACGTCGTTCCCGAGGACCTTTTTGCACTGGCCGAGGACGTGATGCTGCACCGCACCCGCTTGACCTACGAAGCGTTGGCTGAAGGGCTGACCGGCCGCGAGGTGCTCCGGCAAATCATCGAGTCGCTAAGCTAGGGGATCGCGTCAGAAACACGTGCACTGAGTTCACTTGGGTGGCACGCCCTGAAAGGGCGTGGCGGGTGTCGAGGTTGCATCGTCTGGCAAGCCACCACGCCCTTTCAGGGCGTGCCACCCAAGTGACCATCGGCGACAGGAGTCGCCTCCTACGAAACGACCAGCGATGAACCCGAGCGAGCTACCCGCCGAACTGGTGAGCCACCCGCTGGAAATCGCGGTGCGGCGGCTGGCCGACGATCTCCGCGGCGGGCAGGATGACTCGCCCTACGTCGGCGCAGGGCATCGACTACGTGCAGAGCCGGCCCTACCAGGACGGCGACCCGGTCAAGGACATCGACTGGCGGGTGGCGGCCCGGACCCGCCGCGTCTACGTAAAACAGTACGAGTCCCTGAAAACCATGCCCGTCTACCTGGTCGTCGATACCTCGGCGTCGATGGCCGTCAGCTCGACCCCGCTGGGCAAGCACCGGCTGGCGGCCTTGGTGGCGGGCGGGTTGGGACTGGCCGCGCTCCACCGCCTCAGCCCGGTGGGACTGCTGGGCTGCGGCCGCCGCTCGCTCCACTTCCGCCCCAGCCTCTCGCGGGCCAGGGTCTTTCAGTGGCTCCATGCCCTAGGCCAACCGCATTTCGACGAGCCGACGGAGTTGGCCGACCGGCTGGCCCGGCTCTGCGGCATCCTCAAAACCGGCAGCCTGCTGATTGTGATCAGTGACCTGTATGACCCCGAGGCGATCCCGGTCGTCAAGCGGGCGGCCCAGCGGCACGATGTTGTCGTGTTGCGGATCGAAGACCCGGCCGAGCGGGGGCGGCTCCGCGGCGGACTGTTCCGCGGCGTCGAGGCGGAGACCGGCCGCAGCTTCGTCGCCCACGGACGCACCCGTTGGTTCCCCGGCGGCGACGAGCCCGGGAGCGAATTGCGCAGGGGGGGCATTGATTATGCGGTGCTGGCGACCGACCGGCCGCCGGTCCCCCCGCTGCGGCGGTTGCTGGCCGACCGGGGCGGATTAACCCGAAACACGCGATAGAGGCTCGAAGAGGAACCGGTTCATCAGTTGGGCGGCACGCCCTGAAAGGGCGTGGCAGGCACCAAGGTTGAATAGTCTGGCGATTCACCACGCCCTTTCAGGGCGTGCCACCCCGGACGAAAGCACACGATGAGAAGTCCCATCGTTATAAGTTGGTTCCTCATTGTGGCAAGCGCTTTGAGCGGGGCCGCGGCGGATAGTAGGGTGGGACAAGCGGAGCGCAGTCCCACCAAGACCTCGGGACAAGCCTCGCAACAGGATGATGGGCATGGTGGGACCGCGCTGCGCTTGTCCCACCCTACACTTCCCGTGCCTGAGACAGCCGTCGGCATGGAGGGCGTCTATTATCTCCGCCACCACGGTTCGGCCGTCGAGGCCCTGCCGGTCGATGACAACTCGCCGGTAGTGCTGCGGATCGCCGAGGCCGTCGACGACGGCGGCGCGACGATCTGCGAAATCCGCTACATCGGCGTCAAGCCCGGACGGTACGATCTCCGCGACTACCTCCGCCGGGCGGACGGCGAGCCGCTGGCCGGCATCGAGCCGATTCCGGTGTCCATCCGCTCCGTTTTGCCGGCCAATCACAATGGGCAACTCGACGAGTTGCCGCGATTGCCGCTGCCGCGGGCTTGGCCTTACCGGCTGTCTCTGGCCGTGGCCGGCGGGTTGTGGCTGGTTCCGGTGGCCTGGCTGACGGTTCGCCGCATCGCCCGGCGCAGGGGCCGTCCCAAGGCGCTGCCGGCCGGCGAGCCGACGTTGGCCGACCAGCTCCGCCCGCTGGTCGAGGCGGCCGTCTTGGGGCGGCTCTCGACGGCCGAACAGGCCCGCTTGGAACGGTTGCTGATCGCCTATTGGCGGACGCGGCTGGACCTTGCCGGCTGCTCGGTGGCCGAGGCGCTGGTGCGGCTGCGCGAGAATCCCGAGTCGGCCGCGCCGATGGCCGAACTGGAGCAATGGCTGCACTGCCGGCCGGGAAGCTGCCGGGTGGACGTGGCCACCGTGCTCGAACCTTACCGCGATCATCCGCCCATCGATCCGGCCGAAATCGAGGCCGAGGAGGCGCCGGCATGACCTTTGGCCATCCGCTCTGGCTGCTCTGGTTGGCGGTGCCCGTGGTGCTGGCCCTGTGGGAGGCGACGCGGCGGCGGCCGGGCGTGGCCATGCCGTTCGATTATGGCCGGCAGCCGTCCGGCCGGTGGCTCGAACGGCTGTTGCGCGTGGCCGGCCTGCTGCCCGCAGTGGTCCTGGCCGCGGCGGTGTTGATCTGCTGCCGCCCGCTGCGGCTGGCCGAACCGAAGCAACAGCGCCGGCTCACGAACATCGAGTTCCTGCTGGACGTCTCCGGCAGCATGGCGTCGCCGTTCGGCGCCGGCTCCCGCTACGACGCCTCGATGGCCGCGCTCGGCGAGTTCACGGGCCGGCGCAAGGGGGACGCCTTCGGGCTGACGATCTTCGGCAACGAGGTGCTCCGCTGGACGCCCTTGACGAAAGACCTTGCCGCCTTGAGCAACGCCACGCCGTTCTTGCGCCTGGAGATTCTGCCGCCGCACTTCAACGGCACGGAGATTGGCAAGGCGTTGCGGTTCTGTAGCCAGACCTTGCCGGAGCGGGGCGAGGGGGACCGGATGATCGTCTTGCTCACCGACGGCATCAGCGCCGATCTGGGCCCTCCCGTCTCGCGGCAGATCGGGGCGGAATTGGCCGAAGAGCGGATCGTGCTCTACGCGATTCACATCGGCGACGAGGCGGTGCCGGGCGATCTGTACGACCTCTGCCGGCCCACGGGCGGCCAGGTGTTCGCCGCCGCCACGCCCGACGCCATGACCGCCGTCTTCGACCACATCGACCACATGCAGCCGGCCAAGATGAAGCCGGGGCGCCGCAGCCGGTCGATTACTTCCGGCCGTTCGCCCTGGCCGGCCTGATCGGCTTGGGGCTGTATCAAGTATCCTTGTTCGGGCTGAGGTACACGCCGTGGTGACCCTTTGGATCACAGCGGCCGTGATGGCCGCCTGCACGCTGAGCGGGTGGCTGCACGCCCGCCGCCTCCGCCGGCTGGCCTATCTCGCGTTCGGACCGGCCGGGCGGCCGCGGGCGTGGGTGGCCGCCGCAGCCCCGCTCCGCGTGCTGGCCGCCGGCGCCGTGTGCTGGGGACTGGTCGTCCTGCTGGCCACTGACCGGACGCCGTGGAATCCCGGCGACCTGTCCCCGGACAAAGCCCTCTCGTTCCGCCATCTGATGATCGCCCTGGATGTCTCGCCGAGCATGCAACTGGCCGATGCCGGACCCTCCGGCGCCCAACGGCGGGCCCAGCGGGCACAGGACGTCGTCCACTCGATCCTCGACCGCATTCGATCTCGCGCGGAACGCGCGTCAGCATCGTCGCCTTCTACACCGAGGCCCGGCCGGTCGTGATCGACACCTTCGACCCGGAAGTGGTGGCCAACATCCTCGACGATCTGCCGTTGGAACACGCCTTCACGCCCGGCAAGACGAACTTGTATGAAGGGGTGAAGGGGGCGGGGGAGGCGGGCAAAACCTGGCCCGCAAAATCCGCCACCCTGCTGGTCGTCAGCGACGGCGACACGCTGCCCGCCAAGGAAATCCCATCGCTGCCCGCGGCCTTCGCCGGCAGCCTGATCCTCGGCGTCGGCAATCCGTATCACGGGCTGTATATCGACGGCCACAGTTCCCGCCAGGACGGCGATTCGCTCCGGCAGTTGGCGCTGCGGCTGGGCGGGCAGTATTTCGACACCAATCTCCGCCATGTCCCCTCCGCCGACCTCGTGACGCTGGAGCGGTGGTTGCCGCTGAATCAAAAGAACGACGCCGGGCTGCGGGAGTTGGCCATCGGGTCCACCCTCGGCGGCGCTTCGACGCTGGCGGCGCTTGGTGTGGCGCTGGCCCTGGCCGGTGGTTTCCGGGGGCTCCCCCAAGCCCGACGCGGAACAGTAGTGGGAAATTATGGGACCAATGGGACCAGTGAGAATTATGCTTCCCATAACTCACATCATTCCCATCACTCATGAGGAGAGCTGATATGAAACGGACTCTGCTGGCGGCGTGGCTGCTCTGCCCGATCGCCGTGATTGCCTGGCATTTCGGCCCAGGTGAGCGAAACCTGGCCCGCGACCGGGCCGGCGACTACCTGCGGGCAGCCGGTACGGCCGAGTCGGCCGAGCAGTGGTCCCAGGCGGCCTCGCTCTATGAATCGGCCCGCGAGGCCCTGCCGGCCGGCGACGCGGCCCGCGACGGCCTGGAACTGGCGCAGGCCCGCGCCCGCATCAGTGCCGGCCAGATGATCGAAGGCCAGGAGCAACTCCAGAAACTGCTCTCGAAGCTGGAGACCGACCCGCAGGCAAATCCCGCGCTCGCGGGCCAGGCGGCCGGTGAACTGGCCGAGTCGAGCTACTACGCGGCCTGGATCATGCGGCTCGAAGGGGCCACGGCCGAGGAATGGAAGCCCGAGGCCGAGCGGGCAAGGCAACAGTTCCGGCTCCTGGCCGAGCGGGCCGAAAATGCCCAGGAGCCGGACGCCGGCCTCTTCCAGCGGAACCTGGAGGCAACCATCCGGCTCGAACAAATGGACCTCAGCACCCTGCTGGCCAAGCCGTTGCCGAAAAAGTGCTGCAACTGCAAGAGCCTCAGCCAGCGGAAGCGGAAACAGTGCCAAAGCCTGTGCAAGGGCGCCGGCAAAAAAGAAGCCAAAAAAGACATCCGCAAAGTCATCCAGAACGGTGCGGGACTCAACACGCGCGAAGGGACGGGATCATGATCGGACCAGCAACCACGGATCGGGTGGCACGCCCTGGAAAGGGCGTGACGAGCGTCAAGGTCGAATTGGGTAATCGGCCACGCCCTTTCAGAGCATGCCACCCGGCGGCGTGGGCGCTGGGCGCTGGGCTTGCGCTCTGGCTCTGCACCGCGGGCGCCGTTGGGCAAGTGCCGCCACCTGCCACCCCTGCGCCGTCGTATGCGCCTCCGCCAGTGTCGCCGCCGCCGGGATGGGACCCGTATGCGCAACCGCCTGGCCTGCCCGGCATGCCTCCTCCCGCCGCTGCGGCCCCGCCATCCGCCGTCGATCCGTCCGATCCGTTCGCCGGTCCTTCGTCGCCCTCCGGCGCGCCCGCACCCCCGATGCCGCCCGGCCTTGCCGCCCTCCGCAAGCACCCTGCCGGAAAGCCGCCAACCGCCGGCGACAAGCCGCTCACCAAGGAACAACAAGAGGCCGCCGCCATCCTGCAAAAGTATCTCAGCGTCCAGCAGCTTCAGCGGACGCCGGGGCAGGCGTTGCGGGCCAAGGCGGACCTTTGCGCCCCGAAGAAGCCCGCCGCCAAGCCGGACAAGGCCGCCGCTGCCGACGACTCCGCCAAAGTGCAGGAGTTCTACGGCCAGGTCACCACCGGCGACTGGAAGGCGATCAAGAGGCATCTGGCGAAGCTGCCCAAGGACGTGGGGCCACAGGTCTACACCTATCTGCTCGTGCTGATGGCCAAGGGGAAGGCTTACGTGCTGCCCGACGAGATTCTGGCCTTGGCCGACGCCTCGCCGCGGGACCTGGACGAGCCGCAGTTGGCCGCGCTCGGGCAATTGTTGGCCCAAGCCCGCGAGAAGCTCGGCCTGCCCAAGACGATGCTCGCCCACATTGAGCAGGGGACCGAGCGCTTGGGCGGCGAAGACCCGAAGAAGCGGCTCACCGCGGCCCGGCTCCTGGCCGGCGCGGGCATGACCGACCAGGCCCTGCTCTACCTGCCGCCGATGGACGAGGTCCGCCGGGCCAAGGACCCCGTGCTGCTAAACTTGTATGCCTCCTGCCTGCAAACGCTGGCCGAGCGGACGCCCGGCGGCGGTGGAATCCGCCAGGCGTGGGAGTTGACGCAGATGGTGCTGGAAAGGCCGCAATTGACCGACGAAGCCAAGGCCGAGGCCGTCCGGCGGACGGTTGCGCTGGTGCCGCTGATGCCGGAGAAGACCGTGGCCGGTTGGGTGAAGCGGCGGTTTCACGAGCGGCCCGAGTTGGGCATGTCGCTGCTGGCCGAGGCGGCCCAGCGCGTCGAGACGACGTTCCCCGAGAAGGCGCCCGAGCCGCGGCTGATGGCCTTGGCGGCGCAGCACCGGCTCGTCGAGTCGCTGCTGGCCGCCGGGGGCAAGAACGACCCGCGGTGGGTCGAAGCCATCGGGCTGATGACGCTCGGCTGGATCAACGAGGCGGCCTATACCCTGGGCGGCAACGGCCCCGTGGCCGCCGATGCCGCTTCCCTGGGCGCCGTCAGCGAGGAAGACCTGTCGGACCCGGCGGTGCGGGAAAGGATCATGGCGGCGATGCGCAACGGCGGCGGCGGCAACGAGATCCCCGCCTGCCCGCCGGCGGACTCTTGCCCTTCTCGCCCAGCGACGCCTGGTGCGAGGTCCTCAGTCCCGACGTGGCCTGGCAGGTCCGCCGCCTCAGCGGCAAGCTGGCCGCGGACGTCGGCGACCGGCCGCGGACCTTCGCCGCCATCCGCAGCATCGTCGGCCGCGATCCGGCGGTGGCCAAGGAACTGGCCGAACAGTTCCTCACCGCTTGGGCGGGCCGAGTGAACGAGAGCCCGGATTCCCCGAATGATCCGTTCGCCGGCCGGCGGTACAGACGCTACCCCTCGCCGGTTTACGGCGGACCTTTTGCCACGTTCCCCGGCGGCTACCCGCCGGGCTTCACGCCGCCGGGCTACGGGGGTTATTACGGGCGGTCCGGCGGCTCGGTGCCCCTGATCCGGGCGAGGCAAGTCCGCAACCTGGCCGAGTTGGCCGAGTTGCTCTCGGCCATCAACTCGCTTGATGCGCCCCCGCCGGACGATCAGGTGGTCATCGCCGCGCTCGACGCCTGCCACTCGCCCGCCGAGGTCTACCGTGAAGAGGACCTCAAGCAGGTCTTCGGCGAGTTGCGGGCCTTGCGGCCGGACACCGTGTTGCAGTTGGTCTCCGCCATCCGCATGAAACTCGCCGGTCAATGGCGGACGCCGGAATTGCAGGAGCAGGCGGGCACGCAACGGACCGACAAGGAGCAAGTCGCCGAGGTGCTCCGCGGCTATGACCTGGCCGGCCGGCTGCTCAGCCCGGTCATCACCGGCGGATCCTCACCGCCCGGACCCGGTGCTGCTCCAGGCCACGCTCTCGTTCGACGTGGCCGAGTTTTTGTACGGGCAGAACGCCGACCTGAAGAGCTACACTTCAGCCCGCGACCGGGCCTTCGGCGGTTTCCGCAAGGCGGCGGCGCAGTACGCCGCGCTCGTGCCGGACCTGGCCCCGCAGCAGCAGTCGGTCATCGTCTACCGCCAGTGGTTTCAGTCGGCCTTGGGGGCCAGCGACTTGGCCTACCTGACCCGCCAGGACCGTCCCGATCTGGATGAGATCGGCCGGGTGGCCGCCGCCATCCGCGCCCTTGGCGGTCCGGCCGCCGAGCGCCATCTCCGCATGTTCGGCGAGGCGGTCGTGGCCTCGATGGGCGAGCTGCCGCCGCACCTGAAACCACACTACCTCCGCCAGGCCCTGCGCGTCCTGGGCGATCATCCCGCCGGACAGGCCGCCCGGGGCCGGCTGCAATTCTACGACGACCTGCTGGGCGAAGTGCAACTGAGCATCGCCCTCGACGGCAGCGCCAACGTCGGCCACAACCAACCCTTCGGCGTCCACCTCAGCATCCGTTACACCAACGCCCTGGGCCGCGAGAGCGGCGGCTTCGTCCAACTCCTCCAAAAAACCTACTCGCAGACCTCCAACCGCGAAATCGACTATCCCAAGGAGATCGAGCACTCGCTGGCCGAGAAGCTGAGCCAGGCGTTCGAGGTGCAAATGGTCCGCTTTCACGATCCGAAGGTCGCCGCGCGAGGGTTCGGCCGCCAGGGCTGGCGGGAGACGCCGCTGGCGTATCTGGTGCTGCGGGCCAAGACGCCCGCGGTGGACCGCATTCCGGCGGTCCCGATCGACCTGGAGTTCAACGACGGGGCCGGCGTGGTGCTGTTGCCGGTGACGTCCGCGGTGGTGCTGATCGACGCCCGCGGGCCGCAGCCCGACCCCCGGCCGGTCGCCGGCCTGAAAATCCGCCAGGTGCTCGACGACCGCCGCCTGGAGGCGGGCACGGCGCAATTGGAAGTCGTGGCCGCCGGCAACGGGCTGATCCCCGGCCTCGAACGCTTGCTGGTGCTCGGCGACAAGTCCCCGCCCGGCTTCCGCGTCGCCAAACTCCAGGACCCGGGCCTGGAGTTGAAATCACTCGACACGGCCGGCGATCAGGTCCGGCCGGTCTGCGAACGCCGTTGGCTGTTGGAACTGGCGCCGGCGGCCGATGGGCCGGGGCCGCAGTTCGTGTTTCCCAAGGCGGTGGATGCCGCGACGGCCATGACCTACCAGCGTTATAGCGATGCGGACATTGTTGACGCCGCGGCGGTTGTGCCGCTTCACGGCGGGCCGGTTTTCATGCGGCCTTGGCTGGTTCCGCTCGCCGGGTTGGGGGCGGCCGTGCTGGCAGCCGCCCTGGGCGTGGCCGGCTACCGCCGCGCCCGCCGGCGTCGCCTGGCCCCGGCCCGCGGCCCAAGCTATCACTGCCCCGACCCGCTGACCCCCTTCACGCTGCTCGAGTTGTTGCGCCGGCTTCACCGGGACGAGGCCCTGCCGATAGCCGACGGCGACCGCCACGCACTGGGCGAAACGATTGACGCTCTGGAGCGGCAATTCTTCCATCGCTCGGCGGAGCCTGCCGCCAACCCGGACCTCGCGGGCATCGCCAACCGTTGGCTGGCGGCGGCCACGGACGGCCGGAAGCGGAAGCATCGGCCGGACAAACCTTGCGCGGCATGACCGTTCGGCGCGGGCCGGCCCCCCGCCAACTCAGCTTCGCACGGCCGGGCCGATATAGATCACGGAGTCGTTCTGCAAGCGGAAGAACGAGCCGGGGTCCTGCTCCAAGAGTTGCCCTACTTTACGGCCCGCCGGCCGCTTTTTCAATGACACCGCCGCCCTCGCGTCCTAGGCAACGGCGTGCTATTGCGGTCATTACCCGCCGATATCGGACCACTGTGACATCAGGAGCCCGTTGGGCGAGTCGTCCCGCTATGGGTCTTGTTTGCGGGCTGGGATCGGATATACTGATACCACCTTGATGTCGCACGAGCAGCGTGTTATCGCCGGTGCGCAGAGGTGAAGCCGTTGCGGCTGGCCACCAGCGACCGTGCGTGGTGCCGGCCGCGCGATGGTGCGGACGTCAGCCTCGAAATCGCGGAGAAACACGCGCGAGAGCCGCGGAAATTGGACGTGTAGTTTGAACCTTTGACACTGATTGCAGGGGTCTCGCGGTCAAACAGAATGGCCGTTAATAGACCGCCACGGATACCCAGGACCGACGCAACAATCGTTGACCCTCCGGAGGTGAACATGCCTGCCACGACGCTTCAAGTCTCAAATCTGGGGCAGATTAGAGACGCAAATGTCCAATTCGGTGATCTGACTGTCTTGGTCGGCCCCCAAGCCACGGGTAAGAGCATTTTTCTGGAGCTTATGAAGCTCCTCATCGACACTGGCGCAGTGCTTCACGAGCTGAAGCGGCACGGGCTGAATTGGGAGAAGGACATCGAACGGTTCCTGGACATCTACCTTGGCGAAGGAATGCGCAGTGTTTGGCGGGAGCAGCGAAGCAAGGTCGTGTTCCGGGGTGAAGACGTGGATATCGGCAGACTAATCGGCCATCAAAGGAGCAAGTGGAAGGAGACCATGTTCTTCATTCCCTGCGCAGCGTGTCTTGACGCTGGGGAGAGGGTGGCCGCGTCCCTTTACGGATTATAGCGCAGGCGACCCGTTTTGTGTCAGAGATTTCAGCGACAAAATTCGCCTCCAAATTGAGTCGGGAATGGGACCGGGAGAAGCCCTGTTTCCTCAAACAAAGCGCCTTAAAGCAGAGGTTCGCGAGTTGCTGAACAAGACAGTGTTCGCCAAGTTCGGACTGCATGTGGACAAACACGGTGCGCAGAAGCGTCTCGTGCTGAAGACTAAGACCGCCGAAGCAAATGAGTCTCTACCCTTCATGGTCTGGTCTGCTGGGCAGCGGGAATTCGTTCCGCTGCTGCTGGGCTTCTACTGGCTGCTTCCGCCGACCAAGATCTCGCGACGAGGCGACATCGAATGGGTCGTTATTGAAGAACCGGAAATGGGACTTCATCCGAAAGCCATATCCGCGGTCATGCTACTCGTTCTCGAACTGTTGTCTCGGAACTACCGAGTCTGCATCTCCACGCACTCGCCGCATGTCTTGGACGTGGTGTGGGCTCTCAAGATATTCCAGCAGCACAACGGACCTGCCAAGAAGTTTCTGGAGATGTTTGACGTGACGGCCGCACAGAACATGAAGTCTATGGCAGAGGATGTGCTGAACAAGGATGCTAGGGTGTACTACTATGATCCAGACTCGGGCCGAACCAGTGACATTTCAGGTCTTGATCCCGGCGCCGCAGAGACGGCGGAATCGGGTTGGGGTGGGCTGACGGATTTCAGTGGGCGGGTTGCCGAGGCGGTGGCCGAGGTCGTAAGCGATTCGACGGGATGAGGATGCCTATGACTTTTCGCGATGCTGTGAGCGGCACCCCCGCCTTGAAGGATGTGTACCGGAGCGGCCTTCAGGGTCTAAAGAGTTGCGACCGGCAGAGAATTGTTGCCGGGGAACCGCGCGATCTCACGGGAAGCGTGGATATTGAGGCAGGTTTGGCCGGTGCAGGTATTCACGGTGCCCGGTGGGACTACGCGGTCGGGGTGCGGAAGAGAGGGAACCCCGAGTGCATTTTCTGGATCGAAATTCATCCTGCAAATGCTCGCGGTGCCGCGGAGGTATGCGAAAAGCATTCGTGGCTCAGAAAATGGCTGGCCTCGTCGGCACCCTTGCTTGAACGGATGCGGTGCCGGTATTACTGGATCGCCAGCGGCAGAGTCACTGTTACGAAGAACAGCCCCCAGGGACGTCGGCTTGCGGCACAAGGAGTTGTCCTCGCAGGCCGAATCCTTCACATCTGAGCACCAGCTATCGGTGTTAGGAACGCACCGACGAGAAGCTGCTCTGCACCAAACCGGCGGCCAGGAATCGGCACACGGCACGAGTTGCGAGCAAGGCGGTCAACTCCGCACGGCCGGGCCGATATAGATCACGGAGTCGTTCTGCAAGCGGAAGAACGAGCCGGGGTCCTGCTCCAAGAGTTGCCCGAGCAAGCCGACGGTCCGGGGAATGATGAAGAACGCCTTGCCGGTCTCCGCCGGGAGTTTCAGGTCGCACAAGATCGCGCCGATCACGCCGTCGACGTTGAAGCACAGCGCCATCGACTTTTTCTTTTTCAGAATGGCCTCGATTTCGGCGGCCAGCGTACAGTATTCGCCGGCCAGTCCCAGTTCCTGCGCGATGCTCAAGAGCGTGCTGGCCCGCGGGTCCTTGCCGTACAGTCCGTAATAGCGGTGTCCGTAGCCGGGGATTCTCCCCTTCTCGCCGCCGTAGGCCCCGGTGATCTTGTTGATGATGTAGGCGGCCAGGTCCTTGCGGTCGGCGATCCGCACGCCGTCGGCCTCGAAGACGCCGCCGGCGGCTTGGGCCTGGCGCATTTTCGAGACGAAATCGAGCAGGATTCGAGCGGTTCCCTCGCCGGCGCCGGCGTGGGAGTCGCCCATCGCGGAAATGCCCGCCGCCAAGGCAGTCCTCAATAGATTGCCGCCGGAATAGGAGGTGATGGCGGCCAGCGAGGAGGGCGTGGCCGGCGTGTGATCGACGCACGAGATGAACACGGCCCGCATCAACGCCGCCTCGGCCTCGGACGGCTTGCGGCCCGACAGGGCGGTGAACATCGTAACCTCGATCCGCTCCTGGCCGCTCCATGTGAGTTGGTTGCCCAAGATGGCGGCCACCAGGTCGACCACCTGCGGCACCAGCGCCAGGGCGTCGGCCTGGGCGGGCGAGTAGCGGTCGTGCAGGCTGGCCGGCAGCGGGTTCCCTCCGGCGGCCGGCGCGGTCAACAGGCCCGCGCTGATGGCCACGTTCATCGGCGAGCCGCCCCGGAATGAGGCCACGGCAGCCTGCCGCGCGGCCTCGCTGGTCGGATTGGTCGTGGCGCAAAGGACAAGGTCCTGGGCCAACTGGGCGGCCTGCTCCGTGCCGTCGTCCTCCTTGGTCAGGGCCTCGTAGATCATCTGCGGCACGGAGTATTGCCGCATCAGTTGCGGCAAGGGGCGGCCGCGGAAGTAAGGCATGCCGTCGATGATGTGGGTCAGGTGGGTGCGGATTTGCACGGCCCGCACCTGGCTCTTGAGGTTTTCGAGCTTCTGCTTCGAGATGCTCACCAGCTCGAAGTCCTTGGTCAGCGGGGCCTCGAAGTCCTGGCGGCGGCGAGGCAGCACGTGATCGACGAAGTCCACCAGGTCTTCGGGCGTCTTGGCCACCTTGACCCCCGCCCGCTCGAAGGCCTCGACCTTGCTCTCGTAGGTGCCCGTACGGCCTTCGCCGATGATGGCCCCGGCGTGGCCCATCCGCGAGCCGCGGGGAAAAATGTTCTGGGCGCCGACGCCGGTGATCCGGGCGATGACCGGCTTCGGGTAGCGGGTCTCTTGGATATAGCGGGCGGCCTCTTCCTCGTAGCTTCCGCCCACCTCGCCGTTGAGGATCACCAGCTTGGTCCGCTCGTCGTCGCGCACCAGTTCCAGGAGGTCCTTGAAATTGGTGCCGGAGATGCGGTCGCCGCCAATGCCCACGACGATGCTCGTGCCGTGGCCCAGGGCGTTGAAGATTTCGGTGGCGATGGAGAGGCACATGCCGCCGCTCTTGGAGAAGATGGCGATTTCGCCGGGATAGAACACGCCCGGATCGTTCCCGCCGATGGCCCCGATCTTCACGCGGTCGATGGGGTTGATCATGCCGACGGAGGCGGGGCCGACGACCCGCACGCCGTATTCCTTGCCCGCTTGGACGATCTGGGCGGCGTCCAGCCGCGGCAGGCCCTCGGTCAGCACGTTCACCAGCCGGATTTTGCCGGAGGACATGGCCTCGATCGCGGCGTCCTTGGTCCCCTCCCGCGGCACGGAAACCAGGCTGGTGTTCACCTCGGGATGCTCGTGGAGGGCCTCGGCCACGGAGTCGTAGACGGGCACGCCGTAGACGTCCTGCCCGCCTTTGCCGGGCGTGACGCCGGCCGAGACGTGCGTGCCGTAGTCGAGCATCTCCATCGACACCCGCCGCCCCTGCTTGCCCGTGATGCCTTGAATCAAGACGCGTGTGTGTTTGTCGATCAGCATGGTCACTATTCAATCCCTCCGAAGTCAAGATTGCAGATTGTCAGCGTTGCCCTCCCAGATTCAAGCGGATCTGATTCTGGCTCAAGATGCACATGCAAACCATTATGTTTCTCAAGCAGTGCCATAGCCGCAAGATTCTTAGCCAAATAGATCAAACCCTTGCTGTTCCCGACGATTTGCACCTCGTTGTCGGGACACACTCTGCATGATACCACCGCTCCTTCTTCTCTTTTGATTTCCGGGAACTCGCATTCGCGAACAGCGGGCACAACGTACGTGAATTCTCTGTTCATATTCATTCCCCCAACGCTCTTCTTGCGGCGATAATCTCCGGAGTAATTCGCGCGACGAGTGCGGCAAGCTCACCCCGGCTTATCCCGAAGGGATTCCGTAGGTCAGCCCAAGGTTGCCGCTCCGAGCGGCTACCCTGGGAAAACGGCCAGTGCCGATCCATTCAACCCTGAAAGGGTTGTGTAGGCGAGCGTGACGCCGCTCTATGAAACCCCTTCGGGGTATCTTCATCTTGTCTCGCCTTCATCCCAGGGTAGCCGCTCGGAGCGGCAACCCTGGGCTGTCCTATCACAAGCCCTTCGGGCTATTTGGAATGGTCACGTTCCACACGATGCGGCTTCCGCACGCGGAGCGTGAGGAGCACGTTGGTTCTGTTCCCGGTGTTTCTTCGCTTGATGGATGACCATGCGGGCGGAGTCGGCCACGGAGGTGGCCATGCCGCGGAGAAAGAGGTGGTAGCCCTCCTCGGCCTGAATCTTGTTGAGCTGGGCGAAGGCCTCTTCGTCGCGCGGGCCGGCCCGGCGGACGAGAATCGGAATCGTCTTGTCGAAGCCGGCCGTCTCGCGGATGCCGCCCATGATGCCGCCGATCAGCGTCTCGTAGATGTCGGTGAAGTTGGCCCGGCCGCCCACGACCCAGATGGCGTGGATCGGACCGGGGTGCATGAGCGCGATCTTCGTCAGCCCTTTGACCTTCTCCGGCGTGGGATTGCCGCTGTACTCGGTGAAGATGGCCGGCTTGCCGCCCAGGATGCAGAGCGAGTCGAGGGCCTCGACGCTGGTGCCGCCGCCCGAGGCCAGCACGACGATGTCGCCGTCCAACTCGTAGAACATCCGGCCGGCGGCGCCGCGGGTGTCGCTGCGGTCGTTCTCCAGGGCGAGTTGCTCGAGGCGGGTGGGCGTGCGGCCCGAGCCCAGCCGCTCCGGCAGGTTCAACTCCGACTGCCGGAACATCGCGTCCTCGTCGATCTCCACCTTGGCGTCGGCGGCGATCCATTGGCCGTCGCGGGTCCGCACCAGCGGATTGATCTCGGCCAAGGTGGCGTCGTAATCGACGAACATGCGGTAGAGCCGCAAGAGGACGTTGGCGCCGCCGTCCAGCCCCGCCCGGTCCGCCAGTTCCACCGCCTTGGCGGGCTGAAGGCCGCGGAGCACGTTTACCGGCTGGGTCCAAACGCCCTGCTGCGCCTCCTGGCAGGCCGCCTCGACGTCAATGCCGCCGCGGCCGGAGACGATCACCGTCGGCGTGGCGCCCACGTAGGTCACAGCCGCGTAGACCTCTTGGGCCACGTCGAGCTTCTTCTCGACCAGCACCTTCTGGACGGTTTCGCCGAAGAGCTTCCGGCCCAGAAGCCCCGGTGATGGCCTCCGCCGCTTGCTCCTCGTTGGCACAGGCCAGGACGGCGTTGGCTTTGCCCCGGCGTCCCCAGAGGACTTGGGCCTTGACCATCACGTCGCCATACTGGGTAGCCAGTCCCCGGGCCTCGTCGGCCGAGGCGACGACCTTTCCGGGCGGGATGGGGATTCCGGCCCGCTGGAACAACCGCTTGCCTTCAAATTCGTAGAGTTTCATGGGCCCTCTCGTCTGGGAACGTAGCAGGCACACGCCGTGTACCTGCTGCATTGGGGGCTGCCCGTCAAAGCACCCCCAGAGGTAGTCATATTGGCCGCACTAATGCGTGTCAAGGGGACATTCCGGCACGACGGCCGCGCGGGCGTCGAAGAGGGGGTCTGACTTATCCCCAGTTTCAGCGTACCGCGCAGAGAAACTGGCGGTCCCTCGAAAGTCGTTGATTGGTGTACAGTTGGGTGTGAATCGGACCAACCCAACCACGCCTCACGGAGGGAACCGCCATGAACGGCATGGAAGCCGTGCTCTGGATCAGGAGTGTATGTCTTGGGCTGCGAAAGAGCCAGACCAAAACTCTGGCGGATTTGGTGGCCGTGGCAATTCAGGTCGGCCGGGTGAACCTCTCGGAACGGGGCCGATTGCTGGCGGAGGAACGCCAGGCGCCGCCCAGCACGGCATCAAGCGGGCCTGGCGGTTTACAGCCAACGACCGTGTCCACGTCGGCGATGCCATGCAGGGCCCGCTACGTTGGCTTTTCCAGAACCGCAAGGCCTGGAAACACCGCCCGTTGCTGGTCACCTTCGATTGGACCGAGGTGCGCTCGTTCCACACCCTCATGGCGGCGGCGGTGATTCGCGGCCGGGGAGTGCCGCTGCTTTGGGCCAGTTACGAGGCGTGGGTGTTGTCCAAGAGCCAGAACAACCTCGAAGAAGGTCTGCTCCGGCTATTGAAGGCGCTCCTGCTGGATTGGATCACGGTCATTGTGGTGGCGGACCGCGGTTTTGGCCGCACGGAACTAGCCCGTACTTGCCAGCAGATGGGCTTTCACTACGTCATCCGCATCAAGCCCACGGTGCATGTGGAGTGCCGCGAATTCCGCGGCAAACTCGACCTTTTGCCGGTAAAGCGCGGCACCGAGCGGCTGTTGAAGGACGTGCAGTTCCGCAAACAGAACCCGGTGACGCAGCACGTGGCCGTGTGTTGGAAGAAGGGTTTGCCCAAGGACCGCGACGAGTGCTGGTTCCTGATGACCGACCTGCCCTACTCGGTGAGGAAGCGGACCGACTTGTACGGGCGGTGGATGACGATCGAGGAGTTGTTCCGGGACGAAAAGAACCGGCGTCACGGCTGGGCGTTGCGCAACACCCAGCTTACGCGCCCCGAGCGTTTCGACCGCTTGCTCTTGCTCTTGACCTTGGCGTATTGGCTGTTGCTTGGCATCGGTCTAACGGCCCTGAGACGTTACCCGCCCGGTACGTGGTGCAGCAACAATCGGCCCGGAGCGTGCGGTCTGTTCTTCATCGGCCGAAAGATGCTCCGACGGATCAAACTCACAGCGGTACAAGCATTTGCCGCCCTGCTTCACGCGCTCCTGGCCGAGGCCGGAAAGTGGGGATAAGTCAGGTGCGACGTACCACGCCCTGTCAGGGCGTGCCACCCAAGCCGCGGTTTCATGTTCCGGTCCCCCTTGCCACGCGGTCGGCCAGATGGACGAGCGAAGCCCGCAGCGACTCCAACGGCGGCGGGGCGGCGGCGCGGGGGATCACGATCAGGTCGAGGCCCGGCGGAAGTTGCTCTCGGGTTTGGCGGAATGCTTCGCGCAGCAGGCGTTTCCAGCGGTTGCGGACCACCGCGCCGCCGAGCTTCCGCGAGGCGGAGATGCCCAGCCGCGGGTAAGGCAGTCCGTTGGGATGGCCGAACACCACGATCGACGGGTCGGCCGCAGTGTGGCGATGGCGGTACGCCCGCTGGAAGTCGCCGGCGCGGCGGACATGGTACCGGGCAAGGAATCGCTGATGCACCACAATTCACCACCGCAACTCGCTGCGAGGGTTCTGGGCGTAGTGTTGGTCGATCTGGCGGATCGCCTGGCGGTCGGCGTCGCTGAGTTGCTTGGGCAAGACGATCTGGATTTCGGCCAAGAGGTCGCCGGGGGGGCCGTTTTTCGGCGTCACCCCGTGCCCCTTCACGCGGAGCTTCGTGCCGCTGGAAGAGCCGGGCGGAACGCTGAGCGCGACGGTCCCGCGGGGCGTGGGCACGTCTACCTTGGCCCCCGCGGCGGCCTCGCCCAAGGTGACCGGCACGCGGACGTGCAGTTGATTGCCGCGGCGGTGGAAATAAGGGTGCGGCTGGACGCGGACGGTCAAGAGGATGTCGCCGGGCGTGCCGCCACGGTGGGGCGGCTGGCCGTGGCCACGGATGCGGATCTTCTTGCCGTCCTCGATGCCCGGCGGAATCTTCACGGCCAGCGTTTCCGTCTTGCCGCCGGGGCGCTGGACGGCAATCTGGACTTCGCCGCCGCTGACGGACGTGGTAAAGGGGATCGGCAACTCCTGGAGCAGATCGCCGCTGCGTGGGGGACCCTGCGGGGCGGCGCCGGAGGGTCGGCGGAACTTGCCGGCGGCGCGGCGGAACTGGCCGAAGAGGTCCCCCACTCCGCCGGGCGCCTCCTGTCCGAACCGCTCGCCGAGGAACTGGCTGAGGTCGATGTCTTCGACGCCGAAGCCGCCCTGGCCGGGGCCTGGCCCGGCCCCCGGCCCGCCGCCGGGCGTCCAGCCCCAGGTGTAGGTCCTCTGAGGTCCGCCCTGGCCGGCCGTCTCGAAGGAACTGCCGTAGCGGTCGTACATCTCCCGCTTCTCGGGATTGTTGAGCACGTCGAAGGCGGCCTGGACCTTTTGGAACTTCTTCTTGGCCGTCTTGTCGCCCGGGTTCATGTCGGGATGGTGCTTGCGGGCCAACTCGCGGTAGGCCTTCTGAATCTCGGCCGGCGAGGCGTTCCTCGCCACCCCCAAAATGCTGTAATAGTCCTCGGCCATGCCCCCATTGTAAGGAACAGACCGGGTTTTCAGCAAGTCTACCGGTTGCGGTCGATGAACACCTCCTCGGCCAGCCGCCGCTGGGCGGCCACTCCCAATTCGTCCAGGCGCCGCCGCCGGCCGACGGCGTGCCAGGGGCCGACCTCCGCCAGTTCGGGCATGATCTCGACCAGTTGGCCGATCATCGTCTCCGCCATCCGCCGGATCGACTCCTGCCTGGCGTGCTCCCGGATCGCCAACACGGTCTTCATCAGACGGACCAATTGGGAGCGTTCCAAGACGGGCGAGGCCAGCCCGTCGCCGGCCTCGACGAGCAATTCGGCGACGGGCACGTCCAGCGCCCGCTGCCAAGCGTACAGGGCGCTCAACGGCAGATCGGCCGTCGCGCATTCCTGCCGCCGCACTTGCTCGATTTCCACGTTCAACCGTCGCGCCACCGTGCGGCGCGAGAGACCTTGCAGCCGGCGGACCGACGCCAGCCGTTGCAGCGGTGGGCTGCCGGCCGCCGGCAACGGCACCTGCTGGGGCGGCCCCGTGCCCGTCGTTACACAATGACCAATGCTCATGATGACTGTCTCCTTGGTTCACGGGCCAGCGTGAACCGGCAAGAAATGGGGAAAATAAAAGAATGAGTCACACACTCGGCACTCCTGCGTCCAGCCTGAGACCGGCCGGACGCACCTGAGCGACGTTGCTTGCCCAACCGTCGAACGTCGCGCCGAGGACTGGCCCGTTGGCAGATCGCCATTCCGGGCGGCCGCTTCTTCTGCACCTAAAAAATGAATAACGCCTTGCTGGCCGCCACCACCAATTCATCTTACCCGCACCGCTGGCAATTGCAAGTAGCGCTTACGGGTGGTGCGATCATGGAGGCTGCGCGGAACGGCGTCCGCTGGCCGTCAATTGGGTGGCACGCCCTGAAAGGGCGTGTCGGAACTTGGCGGCTCCCCACGCCCTTTCAGGGCGTGCCACCCGCCGTGCGTGCAAACACGCACCATACGCTTGCGCTCTTACTCGCCCAGCACGAACTCCTTCAGCCGGCGGAGATAGTTGGGGCGGGCGGGCCGGCCGGGAGCAAGCTGGGGCGGCTCCGTGCGGCGTTCGAGCAGAGAGAACCCCCGTTGGTCGTCCCGCAGCACAACGGTCCGCCCCCGGCTCCGCGTCAGGCCGGTGCGGATCGCCGCCTCGTGCCCCAAGGGCGCCGCGTGACGGACGAAGCGGACCTGCGGATAATGCCGGGTAAGCTCGTGGGCCACCTCGCTGGTGGCGTCGGTCGAGCCGTCGTCGATAATCAGCAGTTCGAACGGTTCGCCCGAATCCGCCGCCACGTCGAGAATTTCATGGACGCTCTGGTCCAGCGTGGCCTGGGCGTCCTTCACCGGCAGCAAGACGGAGAGCGAGCGTTGCACGAACGGGTCCTTTCAGGAGGGGGCAAGAAAACGCCGCGCTGGGAGTACATTTCGGCTGCAAACGAAGACCACAATCAATTCTATATCCCGGCGGGGCCTCTAGCGGCCCGGTGTCGGGCCGGCTATGCTGATGTTCCCTTGAAAATCGGAAATAGCGACGGGAAACGCGCGGAAATATCCGAGGATCGCCCCATGACCGCCGAATCGCAGTTGGCCGCAAAGCTCGTCCAGCTCGGGCTTCAACTTCCCCCTGCCCCCGAACCGAAGGGGCTGTATCAGTCCCTGGTCGTCTCCGGCAACCTGGTCTTCACTTCCGGCCACCTGCCGGTCGATGCCTCGGGCAAACTGATCGTCGGCCGCCTGGGGGCCGAACTGGACGTGGCGGCGGGCTACCGGGCGGCACAGTGGGCCGGCTTGAACATCCTCGCCTCGCTCCGCAAGCAGCTTGACAGCCTCGACCGCGTCCGCCGCGTCCTGAAAATCCTCGGCGCCGTCAACGGCACCCCCGACTTCACCCAGCAGCCGGCCGTGATTAACGGTTGTAGCGAGTTGCTGGCCGAGGTGTTCGGCCGGGAGGCCGGCGTCGGCGCCCGCAGCGCCATCGGCGTCGGCTCCTTGCCGCTGGGCGTGCCGGTCGAAATCGAGGCGATCTTCGAGATCTGACGCAAATTCTGCGTTCCGGGGGGCATTGGCCGGGTGAGTCCGACCGGTCTGACCAGTCAGACCCGTCCGACGAGCTGGTCGAACCCGCTACCGGTGCATCCCCCTGCAATAAACCGGGGCGGATTTCGTTTACAATAGTAGGCATGGCCGAGCGAAGCCGCAACTCCGACGACGAGGCGCTGTTTGCGACCTGGGTCCGCGAGCACGGCCGGGCCGTGCGGGGATTCCTGCTGGCAATGGTCCGCCGGCCCGACGTGGCCGACGACCTCAGCCAGGAGGTCTTCTGCCGCGCCTGGCAGGCCCGGACCCGGTATCGCGAGCAGGGCAACGCCCGGGCGTACCTGTTGCGGATTGCCGACCGGGTGGCCTGCGACCGCGGCCGCCGCCGCCCGTCGCAGGTCCACCTCAGCGACGACGGCTGGCAACGGCACGTGCCGGCCGATCCGGCGGACGGGCCGTCGGCGGCGGTGCTCCGGGCAGAAGACATCGAGCAACTCACCGCCGCGCTGGACCGGTTGTCGCCCGTGCAGCGCCGCGTGCTGCTGTTGAGGTACTACGGTCAGTTGAGTTTCGCCGAGATCGCCGCCGAGATTGGCTGTCCGCTGAACACGACGTTGAGCCACTGCCGGCGGGGGTTGGAGACCTTGCGGAAGCTGTTGGTGGAGAAGACTCCATGAGCGAAGACCTCGACAAGCTGGAACGGATGCTCGCGCAGGCGACGGCCGCCAAGGGGCAATCGCAGGACGGCCTGGAGTCGGAACCCGCGTCGTTGCGAGAGGCCTGGATCGCCTTCGGGCGGTTGTTGGAGGCGGCCGATGCGCAGGCGGGGCCGGCAGCCGGATGTTGGACCATGCCGCGGCCTGTCGTGACCCCTTCGCGGCGGCGCCGCTGGCTCCTGCCGGCGGCCGCTCTGCTGGCCGCCTTGCTGCTGATCGGCATCGCAACCATCTGGACGTTCCGCACCACCCGCGAGCCATCCAGTCCGATGCCGCAGCAGCAGACGGCCTCGGCGAACGTGAAACACTCCACGCCGGCGCCGGACAATCGCCAAACGGCTCCAACGCCGGCCGGGCCGAAATGGGACGACTCCTGGGACGAGCAAATCGCCCAAGTGGGGCAGAACGTGACTTACGTCCAACAAGACCTGTACGCCGGGCCCGATCCCCTGGGGGCCCTCCAATTCGGGATCGACGAGATGCGGCAAGACATTGAAGGGAGCAAGTTGTAATGTAGAAGCGGCATCCTGCCGCTTCATGCCCAATCCCAGACCGACGCGGCAAGCTGCCGCGTCTACATCTCTAACAAAGAGGAGACCTGAATCATGACACGAACGAAGTGTGCCGTTGCCCTGGCAGCAGTCCTGGCGTTGGGGCTGCTATCGGTCAAATTGGCCATCTCCGCCGATGGCCCCGGCCTGAAGGCGCCCGCCGCCGGCGAGGCGTGGGACGACGGCGGGCCAATGCCGGGCGGACACGATGGGCAACTGGCCCAACGCGGGCCGGACGGCTTTGGACCGCCGGGCCCGCCGCGGGATGGGGACGACGACCGCCCGCCGCCGCCCCCGGGACAGGGGCCGGGACAGGGACGCGGCCCGCAGGCCGATCGCGGCCAGCCGCAGGGGCCGCCGCCTGACGGAGGCCAGGGTGGCCCGATGGGACCGCCGCCTGAGCGGCGAGGCCCCGGGTTTGGTGACCGCCAGCCGCAGGGGCCGCCGCCCGAGGGAGGCCAAGGCCGGCAGCCGATGCCGCCGCGAGGCGGACCAGGACAGCAGCCCGACGGCCGCCAGCCGATGGGACCGCCGGGCGGGCCCCGCGACGACTGGCAGTCGATGCAGAAGAAGGATCCCGAGATGTTTGCCCTGGTCAAGCAGGACATGGAGTTGGAGCGGCAGACGCGGGAGTTGGCCATGCAATACCGCCAGGCCTCCAAGGATGAGCGCGACAAGCTCAAGCCGCAGATCGAGGAGGTGGTGGGCAAGCATTTCGACGTCCGCCAGCAGCGCCGCACCCTGGAACTGAAGCGTATGGAGCAACAGTTGCAACAACTCCGCGAGACGATCGACCGCCGCGGCAAGGCCCGCAAGGAAATCGTCGAAAAGCGTGTCTCGGAGTTGACCGGCCAGGGAGACGAGATGGGGTTCTGAGCGGAAGTAGAAGCGGCATCCTGCCGCTTCATGCCGCCAGGAAACGTAGGGTGGGACAAGCGAAGCGCAGTCCCACCAAGAGACCGCGAACGAATGGTGGGACTGCGATTTGCTGGTCCCACCCTACATCGGCCCCACCCTACATGACGCGGCAGGATGCCGCGTCTACTTGGCGGCCTTGGCCCGGTCGAGGAGTTGCTTCGCGCGCTCGGCCGCCTGACCGCCGACGCCCGATTCGACGACTTTCTGCATCGCCTCGGCGACGGCCTTCGGATCGTCGCCGATAACCTGGTCGGCGATCTTCACCGCGGCCACTGCCGCCGCTTCCTTAATGGTTTGGTCGCCCAGGTGCGTGACGGCAAGCGACAAGGTGGTTGGCGAGGGGATTCGGGTGAGGATGTCCAAGGCGAGTTGCTTCTCCTCGGCCCGCTGGGCGACCTCCATCGCCGAGCGGAACATGGCCAGTTTCGTTTCGCCGGCGTTGGATTTCTCCCACCAGGGGATTTCCAATTGCCGGGCGATGCGGATGTAGCCCCGAAGTGCCCGAATCTGGTACTTCTTCTCGGGGTCGCTCTTGGCGATTTCCAATAGCGCCGGGGCGGCGTCCGTGTTCACCCATTCGCCCAACACGCGGGTGGCGGCGTCCTTGGTGGCCGCGTCGAACACCCTGGCGGCGACCACCACCGCGCTGAGGGCGCTCTTGCCGCTGACCTTGCCCAGGAGTTCGAGCAGATTAGCCCGGCCTGCGGCCTGCGCATGGTCGAGGTGAGCGGCCAGCTTCTCGGCACAGGCGTCGCGGTCGCCCATCCGCTGGGCGGCGGTCGCTAGCGCAGCCTTGGCGGCGGCGATTTCAGCCGGCTCGCCGCTCTCGGCCAGGGCCTTGTCGATGAGCAGATCGAGGTCCTTGACTTCGATCAGCTGCGCCATGGCGGCCAGTGCGGCCAGGCGGACCGCCGGGTCGGCGTCGGCCATCGCCTGGCGCACCGCCGGCGTGGCGGCGAGAATCTGCCTCGCTCCGATCAGTTCCAGCAGGATGGGCTTTGCCTGTGGCACAGCCGCCCTCGGCTGTGCTGGGGGCTGTGCTGACTGGCTCTCCACAGCCGAGGGCGGCTGTGCCACAGCGGTGAGCTTGGCGGCGATGGCCTCATCGACTTCCTTGCCGGGCAGTGTTTGCAGCCCGTCTTTGGCGACCGCAGCCACGTCCCCGCCGGCCAGAGCGGCATCCAACAGGATTGCAACGGAGGAGGCGTCGCCATGCTTGGTCAACACGTAGATCGCCGCCTCGCGGACCGCCAGCGAATCGCTCTTACTCTGCTTTACGATCACGTCCAGCGGCGGGGCGTCCTTACGGTCGCCAATTGCCCGCAGCAGCAGCGCCTTTCGCTCCGGCGGCAGCTTCTCCAGTTCGCCGGCCAATGCCGTTGTCACTTCCGCGCCGGGAACATCGCGGGCCGCCGCAAGACCGACGTTGAAGAAATCCTTGTCAGGGGAGCGGATTTGTGCGAGAAGATAAGTCTGTCTTGACCCGCCCCTGGCCAAAGCGCGATGCCGAAGCAGCGCATTCACGGCGGCACACCTAACGTACTTTGGTACTTTTACGTCCCGTTTTCCAGAGTCCGTTTCTATCTGCGCCTCCGCGAGAATAACGAGCATGCCGATCGCCGATTCTGCGTTTTCTCGCCCGCCAACGGTGCCAAGACGCTCGGCACACGCCAAGAATGCGTCGACGGCCGAATGCCTTGCTGGAGAAACTGGTACGAGAACGGGAAACATCAGTTTTTCACCGGCGTCCGGCGTGCCGATACGGCCGATCGCTCCGGCTGTTGCGGACGCGACGTCTAGATCCGTGGTTGATGGGTCTGTGGTTACCGCATCGTTCATTAGCTGCATGAGGACGTCAATCGCGTTCGCGTCCCTTCGTTGCCCGATCGAGTCGATAACGCCGACGAGTTGCCGGCCGTGGAGCTTCGTGGCGGCCTGGCGGAGGGCTTCGTCGACCGCCGGGTCGGGAATCGCCTCCAGGGCACACCGGGCGTAGACGTTGAGCTTCTCGTCGGGCAGCAGGGCAACCAGCACGGGAATGGCGTCTTTCGTGCCCACGACGGCCAGCCGCTGGCAGGCCTTGGCCTTCTCGAACGTCGTGGCCTGCGGCTTCTCGAGAATCTCGATCAGTTCGGCCGGCTTTTTCGCCATGATCTCCTTGGCGTTGCCTTGGGCCAACGCGGCCGGCGCGGCGGCCAGAGCGAGCACGATCGCAATCAGAGTTAGTCGGGCGGTATGCATGGTCGGTCCTCACAGTCTATCGCCGAGCGGCGAGTGGTGTTAATCGGTCGTCCTCAAAATGTTGGAAGTTCATATCGGTTGCTGGAGTGGTTCGCGTCTTCACGCCCGTTCACGGGCGTTTCCGCTTTAGCGGTATTAGGCCCGGTGTTCACGCCGGGTGAGCGGTTCCGACGGGTGCGGCGGTTGTCAGCCCGGTTTACCGGGCTCCTGCCCGTGCGGTGAACAGGAGCCGCGTAAACGCGGCTGACAGCATGTCGCGCAGACAGAAGAAAAAGTTTTCGTTGCTCCTCCAACCCGGCGTAAACGCCGGGCCTAATACCGCTGCGCGGAAAGGGGCGTAAACGCCCCTACAACCCGCACCGCGTTTACAGTTCACGATTTACCGAGCCCTTCCGCATTGCAGTCACGTTCACAATTCACTGCAATTTCCACTTTACGGTCAGGTTCACAATTCACCGGGCACGGACTTATCTCTTATCCCTTATCTCTCATCCGTTCGTTCAGATTCGCCACGGATCCCGGAGCGCCCGGCTCCGCATCCGGTTCGCCTCGTCGTCGCCGATGAACTCGACCTTGACCGGATCGAGCTTGAGCGGCCGGCCGAGCTGCCAGGCGATGTAGGCCGCGTGGCAGATGATGTGGCTGCGGGCGACCACCTCGGCGTGCGAGTGGGCCGGCTGGCGGGTCTTGATCGACTGCAAAAAGTTCTTCACGTGGCTGACGGCCGATGTGCCGGCCTCGGTGAACGCCCGCTGCTGGCCGCGGAGCCGGCCGGAGGAGAACTCGATGCGGCCGCTGTCACCGGTCTCGACCCAGCCGTCCTCGCCCTCGTAGCGGACGCAACAGGTGCCCAGGCCCATCCAGCCCTGGTCCCGCATGACCATTTTCAGGCCGCTTGCATAAGTCGCCACGCAGCCGCTGGGAGTCGGCTCGTAGAGCGTGGGCATTTGCTCGTCGTTGGTGGCGGCCCAGTTGCACTGATCGACCGTATGGGCGCCCCATTCGAGGATGCCGCCGCCGTGGAAGTCGAAGAAGCCCCGCCAGCCGCCGTCCACGTACTGCCGGTTGTACGGCCGCCAGGGGGCCGGGCCGAGCCACAGGTCCCAGTCGATCTCGTCCCGCGGCGGCTCGGGCTGGGCCGGCAGCCAGTCGTGGCTGGTGGCCGGGTGGAGCGTGTTGGCGTGAACCGCCTTGAGCTTGCCGAGCTTTCCGTTGCGGCACAGGTCGCGGGCGAAGATGAAGTTGGCCACGCTCCGCCGCTGCGTGCCGGCCTGGTAGATGCGGCCGTAGCGGCGCATCACCGTCGGCCAAGGCCTGGCTCTCGGCGATGGTCATCGAGCAGGGTTTTTCGCAGTAGATGTCCTTGCCCGCCTTGGCCGAGTAGATCGAGGCCATCGTGTGCCAGCGGTCGCCGGTGGCGATCAGCACGGCGTCGATGTCCTGGCGGGGGAGCATCTCGCGGAAGTCGCGGTACGTCTTCACGCCGGGCCCGTACTTGGCCTCGGCCGTGCGTTTGACGTTTTCACGGCTGTCGCGGCGGACGTCGGCGATGGCGACGAACTGGATGACCGGCTCGTTCATCATGCAACTGAGCACATAGCCGCCACGGTTGCGGACGCCGATGCCGGCCAGGGCGATCCGCTCGCTGGCGGCCACGCCGCCGCTGCGGCCCAGCGCGGCGCCGGGGACGAAGGCCGGGGCGGCCAGCACGGCGCCGGCCTGGGCGGCGGCGGCCAGGAACCGCCGGCGGGTGAAGGTTGACTTACTGTCAGGCATGAGATTCTCCTATTGCGGGGAGCAGTGCGCCATCATCGTATCCCATCGTGAAGCGTCACACAATCGCCCCCCATGTTCTCATCCGCCGCCGAAGATTCCGGTGGCGTACCAGATGCCGTTGTCGCCGCGTTTCATGTCGTAGCCGAAGAAGGGGTGGCGCGACCGCACCGCGTCCCAGTGGCCGTCGGAAAGCCGCCAGCAGCGGACGCACTCAACGGCCGCCTCGACCAGGTTGTCGCCCGGCCAGCTCTCCGCGCAGACCTCGCGGGCGCTGAGTCCGTGGGGCAGCCGGGCGACGATCCGCTGGAAGCGTGAGTCCCAAGAGTGATGGCCCTGGAGCCGGATGGCCGCCTGATACTGCGAATGGCTTTCGGCCTCCTCCGCCAGGTCGGGCAGCAGTTCCCCCTCCGTGCTGGCCGGCTTGTCCGGATGGGTCCGCACCGCGTAGATCAGCGTCCGCTGGGTGAGCGTGCCGGGGGGAAGCTCGAGAATCACCGCCATCCGCTCGGGCGTGTACCAGAGCTTTTCGGTGAGCGGAAACGTGCTCACCACCGCGCCCCGCAACGGCTCTTTCGGCGCCCGGAAATCGACGATGGCGATGCCGGGCCGGCGGAGCATCTCGGCAAACGCCTCGTGCTCCAGCAGGACCACGTCCTTGCCGTGGACCTTGATCTTGGCCGCCAGCGGCAGTTCGACGCATACGTACTCTTGCAGCTTGCCCTTCAGCCGCGGATCGTCGAGCGTCTCCGCCTTGAAGCGGCGGCACGGCCCGGCGCCCTGGGCATCGCGGAAGTAGATCAGCAGCATCTTGTTCTGCCTCTCCGCCTCGGCCATTGCTCGGCCGTAATCGGTGTGCCAGGTGACCGCAACCGATTGTCCCCTTTCCCCTTGGGAGAGGGCTGGGGTAAGGGCTAG
This sequence comes from uncultured Planctomycetaceae bacterium, assembly GCA_963754135.1. Taxonomy (GTDB): domain Bacteria; phylum Planctomycetota; class Planctomycetia; order Pirellulales; family Thermoguttaceae; genus JAJFUI01. The sequence goes on along the minus strand of CAVWEY010000003.1, from coordinate 2,063,064 downwards.
GGCTAGTGGTCCGTAGGTCGCACAAAGACAAGGCAATAGTATCAGACAGCGTACAGCATGCATGGCAAAGTTCCTTTATTGTTCAAGACAGGCCATGTTGTCGCCGAGGCCGATATCTGGTAAGTTACGCAAACTCAAACGTTTATTCCGATTTTCCCGATCTGGCAGCAGCCGCAATTCACGCTGCCAATCGTGAAGGCGGCAATTATGGACGACCGGGGGGTTTCTGGTCTATAACCCATGCGTGCTATAGACTCCCCCCAAAGAATGAAGGAGCACTCCGATGCAACTCGGCACGGCGCGGCGGACGTGGATCGTTATCGTTTCTTTAACCCTTTTTGCCACAGTAAGTTACGTGGCAGGTGCCGGGACCGCTGAGAACGCGGTCCCGCCCAAAGATCTGCCGGCGGCCTGCAAGGCGGCCAAAGCGGAGTTTCGTCCGATCAGCCAAGCCGACGTCCAACAGGCGAAAACCGAGCTGCTGGAGGCGCTCGACCGGCTGGACCAACGGCTGAGCCAGGCAGGCCCCAACGGCGAGGACTGGCGGAAATACGTCCTCTGGGACCAGCTTCAGGACGAGCTTCGCGGCGACAAGCAGCCGGACAGAGAGTTGCTTGCGCGAGTCCAAAAACGATACCGGCCCGATCACGATGGGCTGGAACTGGTCTGGTTCATCGACGTGCAACATGCCCTGCACACGTACGTCGCCATGCTTGACGCGGTGAACAACCCCGACACCCGCACGGAGTTCGAAGGAAGACTGGACCGGCTGGCCAAGAGTCTCGAGGCGTACCGGGCCAAGCCGACCACCGAGGACGCGTTGGTAATCAGCGAATCGGTCCGCTTTCTCCAGACCGCCCACCAGTGCCCGGCGCTGGTTCAGGCGGTTCAAACGGAGCTGGTGCATCCCAACGTGTTCGCCGAACTTTCGCCGGAGTTGGTGGGGGCGGGCATTGCCGAGCACGTCGACGACACCACGTCGGTGGACGATTGCATTCTGGGGACGTCGATGCACGGCATCGCCCACACCGTCGGCCAGAGTTGCACCGAACTGGTGCCCAACCCGGACTGCGGCGTCCTCGACACGCTTTTCTGCGGCGTGACCCACGCCGACAACGTCGGTTGCCACGGCCGCATCACGATCTATAGCACGGCGACGGTCAACCTCTCCGCCCGCAAGCGCCTGTGCATGAACGCCGACGGGCTATCGGCCCAGCCGGCGGTTTCCTGCGCCGAAGTTTCGGCGAAGATCTGCGACATCCAGTCGTGCAAGGGCCGGCGGATGGTCGAGCGGATGGCCTGGAAGAAGGCCTGCAAGCTGAAGCCCGAGGCGGAGTGCATCTCCGCCCGCCACGCCGAGCAGCGGCTCAACGACCGGATCGACGCCCAGGCGGCGGAATCGCTGGAGAAGGCCAACCAGAAGTACGACGATAAGTTCCATCGCCCGTTCACCGAGCGGAAACTCTTCCCGCGGATGCTCCGCTTCAGCACGACGCAACAGGCGTTTATGGTGACCGGCCTGCAAGCCGGCGGCGGCAAGGTGGCGGCCCCGGGCGAGCCGCCCCCCGTAACGGCCGAAGGGGCCGACATGACGCTTCGGCTGCACGAGTCGATGATCAACAACCTCAGCTTCGACGCCCTGGCGGGACGGACCATCTACGAAGAAAAGGTGCAGGCCACGGCCGTCGATCTGCTCGGCCACCTGCCCGACAAAATGAAAGGCGACGAAGACGGCAAGCCGTGGGCGATCACCTTCGCCGCGCGGCAGCCGATCTCGGTCACGTTCGCCGACGACGGCTTCCGGGTCACGATCCGCGGCGTGCGGTATTTCAAGGGCGGCGACGCCCATCCGGCCATGAACGTCTCGGCGGCCTATAAGATCGAGAAGTCGCCGGAGGGGCAATTCCGGGCGGTCCGTCAGGGCGGCATCGAGGCCTTCCCGCCCGGCTTTGTCCCCGGCGGCGGCAAGAGGCTCTCCGGCCCGCAACAAATCCTCCGCAAACTGCTGGAAAAACGCTTCGCCAAAGTCTTCGAGCCGGAGTTCCTCGGCAAGGGCCTGGAACTGCCCGGCAAGTGGAAGGCCTTCGGAAAGCTGATGCCGGTCGAAATCGTCTGCCGCGACGGCTGGCTGGTGATCGCCTGGAAGCGGCCGGCCACGCCGCCGAAGGTCGCCGCCGCGAAGTAGACGGCTAGCCCAACTTCGCCAGACCGTAGGTTATGCTTTAGCATAACATCGGCAACTGGTGGCGGGTTATGCTAAAGCATAACCTACGTCCAACATCCGTGGACAGGATCACGGTTCGCCGCTCTCCAGCCAGAGGGCGTCGGCTTGATCTTTGGGCCGGGTGCAAGCCCTCTTGTTGCGCAACAGATCGGCGCGGCCGAGAACGGCGACCCGCTGCCCCTCCAGGTCGACCATCTTCCGGCTGGCCCAGGCGTCGTGGAACTCGACGCCGTTGATGGAGGTCAGAAGATCAATATGTCCATGTCGCCGGTCGTGCGGGGATAGCCATGCACGGCCATCGCGAAAGCGCCGACCAGCAAGAACTCAGCGCCTTCCGCGGACAATACGGACAACATGTCGCGGAAGTCGGGATTCAGCATCGCGGTCTCCCATCATCGCCCAGGCATCCAGTGCGAGCTGCCACATCATCCCCACGCGCTGTTCGGGCGTGGTGTTCTTCAAATCCGGCTCCTTCCCCTGGTCGTGAAGCCGGGTCACGCGGATCGTGCGTTCCTCCTCGCTCATAGCACTAGCGTAGCAGACAACCGCTTCCCTCGCCACTGCGCCAGGCAGCCAGCGCCAAGCTGGAACGTCCGCCATAGGGTGGGAGAAGCAAAGCGTAGTCCCACCAAGAGCCCCAAGTTAGCATGGTGGGACCGCGCTTTGCTTGTCCCACCCTACTTTCCGCAACGAAAAGTAACTCTGCGGTGTCTTGGCGAACTGGGTAATGTACGACCTGTTTGTCGGTCGTGCAATTCCGTCAAAGTCTGCCGATTGGGCTGCCGATAACAGGTTTGCCGATTACTCCGTCTGAGGTCACGCGAGATTGCGCGAACCTCAGACGGGTAACGGCCGGGGGGAAAACGATGAAAGCCAATTGTCCGGCAGGTAGGGCAGGCATCCACGCCTGCCCAGGACAGGCAGGAATGCCCGTCCTACTAACAGGAACGCAGGCCTATGAGTCGGCAAGCCCCCTGGATCAGTGTCGCGGCGGCGGCCCTGTTGGCCGTCCTGGCGGGATGTCAGCCGCAAATGCCGTTCTATCTGAAGCACGTGGACGGCAATCTGGACCACTACATTGGAGTGGCCACGGAACTCGAGCAGGCCGATGTAAATGTCGACCGGTTGGCCGACGTGAGCGACGCACATAGGCCGCTGTCGCTGGTAAACAGGGAAACGCAGGAGGTCTGGAACCTTACCCTGGAAGAGGCCATTCAGAATGCCCTGAAGAACAACAAGGTGATGCGGACCATAGGCGGGCAGGTCCAGGGCCCGCCCGAGTATATCCTCCGCAACCCCGAAATCGTCCCGACGATCTACGATCCGGCCTTGGCGGAGAGCAACCCGCGGACTAGCGCCGAGGCGGCGCTGGCGGCGTTCGACGCCCAACTCAGCACCAGCGTGACCTGGCAGCGGACGGACAAGCCGCAGAACATCAACCCCCAGTTGACGCTCATTGGCGAGGCGGATGTCTCTGAGCACGACATCGGGCAATTCCAGGCCCAGTTGTCGAAGGTCACGGCGACGGGCGGCCAGTTCTCCTTAAGCCACACCGTCAGCTACGACAGAGACCGGTATCCGTACACGGCTACTACGCCCTACGCATATCCCTCCGACTGGAACGTGAACCTGACGGCCCAATGGCGGCAACCGTTGTTGCAAGGGGCCGGCGTGCAGGTCAACCGGATCACCGGGCCGGGGGCCCAGCCGGGGCAGTTCAACGGCGTCGTCATCGCCCGGATCAACACCGACATCGCGTTGGCCAACTTCGAGATCGGCGTGCGGAACCTCGTCAGCGACGTCGAGGTCGCCTACTGGGAACTGTACTATGAATACCGCAGCCTGGACGCGGTGATTGCCGGCCGCGACAGCGCCCTGACCACCTGGCGGAAGATCTACACCCTCTACCGGGTCGGGGCCAAGGGAGGCGAGGCGGAAAAGGAGGCCCAAGCCCGCGAACAATACTTCCTCTTCCGCAGCACGGCCGAGCAATCGCTCAACGCGCTCTACGTGACCGAATCGAAACTCCGCTACCTGATGGGATTGGCGGCGACCGACGGCCGGCTGATCCGCCCCAAGGACGAGCCGACCACCGCCAAAGTCACCTTCGACTGGCACGACGTGCTGTGCGAGGGCCTGGCGCAGAGCGCGGAGTTGCGGCAGCAGAAGTGGATCGTCAAGCGTGCCGATCTGCAACTGATCGCTTCCAAGAACTTCCTCTTGCCCAAGCTGGACTTTGTGGCCCAGTATAGCTGGCTCGGGCTGGGAAACCGGCTGGACGGGGCCAATCCGCTGGACCTCACCGCCGTGGAAGCCGGCCCTCCGTTCCCGGACTCCAATGCCTACCGCACCATGATGGACGGCGAGTTCCAGGAATGGCAACTGGGGTTTCAGGGCCAGATGAACTTGGGGTTCCGCCGCGAGATGGCCGGGGTCCGCAACGCCCAAATGGAATTGGCGAAGGAGCAGACGATCCTTCAAGAGGGCGAACTGGAACTTTCGCACCAGTTGGCCTTCGCCATCCGCGACCTGGAAACCAACTACGTCCTGAGCCAGACGGCCTTCAACCGCCGCATCGCCGCCCAACGCCAGGTCGAGGCGGTGGCCCAGGCCTACGAAACCGACACCATTACCCTCGACGTCCTCTTGCAGGCCCAGCAAACCCTGGCCCAAGCCGAAAGCGACTACTTCCGCCGACTGGTCGACTACAACCGGTCGATTGCCCAGGTCCACTACCGCAAGGGGTCGCTGCTGGAGTACAATGGGGTCTACTTGGCCGAAGGGCCTTGGCCGGGCAAGGCGTACTTCGACGCCCGCCGCCGGGCAAGGGCGCGGGAAGCCTCCACCTATCTCGACTACGGCTTCACGCAGCCGCGGGTCGTGAGCCGCGGGCCGATCGAACAGCACGCCGACGCGGGAATGCCGATGGAAGGCGCGCCGGCGGGAACCACCCCCGACAAGTCGGAGTTGGTGCCAACGCCCGAGCCTCAGTCGGCCCCGGCCGGGTCGGTTCCGACGCCCCCGCCGGCCGAGACGGTTCCGGTCAAGCCGGTCCCGGCCCAGCCGGCGCCGAGCGAGACGGTGCCCGCCGAGCCGGCGCTCGGGCCGGCGCCGCAGGCGTCCGCCGCCGGCAGGACGGCGCCGCGTACTGGACGCGAGGCAGATTGGCAATCTGCCCCACCACGTCAGGCAGGTTGGCAGTCCGCCCCGCCATCATCGACGGACCGGCAGGTGACCCCGGCCGGTTGGAACGCAGTGGAGAAGGACAACTCCTATAAATCCGGCGAAAGTCCACCGCCTGCTCCAGGTCATGCCGTACAGTGATTTTGATGTCGAGGGCCTGGCACGTTATCTGCACCTTGCTGCGCAGCAAGTCGTCAAGCTGGCGGAGCGGGGCAACTTGCCGGGGCGGAAGGTGGCCGGCCAGTGGCGCTTCGCCCGGCCCGACATCCACCACTGGCTGGAACGGCGGATCGGGCTGTCGGACGAGTCGGAATTGCTCGAGGTCGAGGCGGTCTTGCGGCATTCGGCCCCGCCGGAGCACGAGCACGAGTCCCAGGTCGCCGCGATGCTGCCGCCGGAGGCAATCGCGGTGCCGCTGTTGGCCCGCACCCGCAACTCGGTGATCGATTCGATGGTCGAGCTGGCGGCGCGGACCGGCTGGCTGTGGGACGCCAAGGAGATGGCCCGTGCGGTGAAGGACCGCGAGGACATGCACACCACGGCGCTGGACAGCGGTGTGGCGTTGTTGCACCCCCGCCGGCCGATGGCGAAGATCCTCAGCCAGCCGGTCTTGGCGTTGGGGCGGAGCAGCAGCGGCATCCCCTTCGGCGGCGGCGGCGCCCCGTTGACCGACGTGTTCTTCCTGATCTGCTCGATGGAAGACCGCGGCCATCTGCGGGTGCTGGCCCGGCTGAGCCGCATCCTGACCGCGCCCAAGTTCCTCGATGCCCTGCGCGAAGTGACCAATGCGGAAGAGGCGCGGCAATTGATCGTCGAGGCGGAGGAGAGCCTGTAAAACCGTGTCCAGACTTGGGTGGCACGCCCTGAGCGCAGCGAAGGGCGTGGTGAACGACAAAACCACGCCCTTCGCTGCACTCAGGGCATGCCACCCTCCCCGGCCAATGTCCCCACTCTCCATACTTTTCCTCGGTGGCGCGGGCCGGGCGGAGTTCCGCGATGCGCGGGCAAGCCTGGGACAATGGGGAGTTGTCCGCGAGGCCGGCGACGCTGAGACGGCCGCGGCAATGGTCGAGGGGGAGCTTTCGCCGGATGTGATCGTCGTGGCCCAATCGCGGCCCGGCGAGTTCCCGCACCAGGCGATCGACCGGCTGCGGCGGCTGGCCCCGCTGGCGCGGATTCTGGGGCTGATGGGAAGCTGGTGCGAAGGGGAGATGCGGAGCGGCTCGCCTTGGCCGGCCTCGGCGCGGCTGTACTGGCATCAATGGCCCGCCCGCTGCGGCCGGGAGTTCCAACGCCTCGCCCAGGGAGAACCAAGTTCCTGGACGCTGCCGGTCACCGCCAGCGAGGAGGAACGGCTGCTGGCCGACGTAGGTTCGCCCGGCTGTTACCCTCACCCTAACCCTCTCCCGGCGGGAGAGGGGACCAGGCAACGCTGCGGCCTGGTAGTGATCCGCTCGCGGTCGTCCGAGATGGCCGGCTGGCTCTTGGCGGCCTGCCGCGGCCGCGGGCTGGCCGCCGTCTGGCAGCGCCGGCCGGCCGACGCCCGAGTCGAGGGGGCGACGGCGGCCATCTTCGACGCCGCCGAGTTGGACGACGCAGAGTGCGACGAACTACGCCGTTTTGCCGCCGCAGTGCAGCCCAGTCCGGCCATCGCGCTCTTGGGGTTTCCGCGGATCGACGATCACCGGCGGGCCCTGTCGGCCGGGGCCGCGGCCGTGCTCTCCAAACCGGTGGTGGTCGAGGACCTGTTCTGGCAAATTGGGTAGATGGTAGGGTGGGACAAGCGGAGCGCAGTCCCACCACGCTCTTGCGGCCTTTCTCACGAGTCTTGGTGGGACTGCGCTCCGCTTGTCCCACCCTACCGCCGGCGGCGTCTTGTCGTTTTCGGGAACGCGGCTAGAATGGCGGTGGCTTTACAAAAGGAAAGGTCAGAATCATGAAGACGTGGACCATTGCCGGAACGGGCGGCGCTCTTGCGGGCGCCTGCGTGTTTGCCCTCGCCATCGTGTTGAGCGGCTGTCCGTCAAGTGCGGAGAAGAAGCCGGCCAAGGAACTGCCACACGGGCCTGTCTCTCCGGCCAGGCCGGACATCAAGCCGGAAGGGACTCCGCCGGCGGCGAAGACGGTGGAGCAGCCGCCGAAGCCGGCCAACGAGCCTGGCAAACCCGGCACGCGCGAGGAGAAGTTGACGGAGGAGGTGGAGGAAATGACCGAGAAGCCGCGGGACCTCGGTTCGCCGCTGGTTGACGAACCCGATAAGCTCGTCCGCCTGGATCCGAAGGAACCGGTCTGGCTGGACATGGAGCACAAGCAGGTCGTGCTGTTGGGCGAGACCTGCAAAGCGGGCTATCCGCTGGAGTTCTTCGCCACGTACGCGAACCGGGCCTATGAGTCGGTACTCTCGGTCAACGTGACGCCACACGTCGTCCACGCGGGCCTGCTGCGCGTGGGGGCCAAGTCCGGCCATCCCGCCCGGTTTCAGCCGGAGTTCTCCCCGCCCACCGGCACGGAAATCGCCATCGAAGTCCGCTGGAAGGACCCGCAGGGCAAGGTCCAATCGGCCCGCGCCCAGGATTGGGTCCGCAACATCAAGACCAAGAAGGCATTGGACGTGAACTGGGTGTTCGCCGGCAGCATGTTCGTCAAGGACGAGACCACCGGCCAGGAGTTTTACGTGGCCGACCACGGCGAAATGATCTGCGTCCTCAGTTCGCCCGGCGCGATGCTCGATCTGCCGATGCTCGGCTACGGGGCGCTCGAGGCGCGGTCCTTCGAGGCTTTCGCGGAACACCTGCCGCCGGAAGGCACGCCGGTCACGCTGCTGCTGAAGCCGATTCTGGGGGCCAAGCCCGCCGCCAACGAGGCCCCGGCGACGGCCGAAAAGAAGGCCGCCCTGGCGGCCGAGCCGTGGCTGGCCCTGGTGGATCAGGGTGAATACTCGCGAAGCTGGGAAACGGCCGCCGAACTCCTCAAGGATGCCGTCGACAGGCGCGAGTTCATCAGGAAAGTCGGTGAGGCGAGAAAACCGCTGGGCAAAGTCATTTCCAGAACTCCGCTCTCCGCAAAGTACACCACCGCCCTGCCCGGCGCGCCCGACGGCCAGTACGTCATCATCCAGTACAAGACCGTCTTCGAGAAGAAGGCTGCTGCCGTGGAGACCGTCACGCCCATGCTCGACAAGGACAAGAAGTGGCGGGTGTCGGGGTACTACATCAAGTGACCTTCCATCATCGCCTCCAGCCCCTTCGCGCTGAGGAACAGCCGGTGAGGATGGCCAGGCAGTTCGGCAAAGTCGAAACTCCGATAGAACGCCTTGGCTCGCTCGTCAATGCAGTCGAGGATTACGGCGACAAAGGCGAACGTCTTGCCGGCTTCCCAGCAATCGCGCAGGGCTTGGGCCAAGAGCCGTGTTCCCAGCCCCCGGCCTTGATAGGCCGCGGCAACCCCCAGCCAAGCCAATACCGCCACCGGCAGCACGCGCTTGGGCAACCGGCTGGCCACCTGGGTGGGCAGATCGCTGAAATCGACCTGCCCGGTGGCCAGCGTGTAGTAACCGGCAATCGAACCGGCCTCGTCCAACAACACCCTGGTCACGGAAAGGCGTTTCTGCTGGTGCTGGAGCGCCTTGGTGGCAAGCCAGTTGTCCACCTTCTCTTGGCCGCAGCGGAACTTCCGCCGCGGGTGCTCCCGACGAAGCCGCTCCAACCGGAAGCCGTCGGGAAAGTCGACTCCCTTCATCGTCGGCCTCGCATCGCGGAGGCCAACCGCCGCTGGGCCGGCGTCAACTTGGGCGGCTCACTGAGCGCGTTCCAGAAAGACAGTTGCTCCTCGGGGGTCAAAGCAATCACTTGCTCACGGGCCGCACGCACCTCGCGCCGCGCTTGGGGGATAGTCACGGCACGGACGTAATCGCTCAGGCTGACGTGCCGCAGTTCCGCCGCCTCGGCCAGGCATTGCTTGCTCTCGCCGTCGAGGCGCACCATCAGCGGACTGGCCGTGTTGGCCGGCCCATTTCTCCGGGACGGACGGGTTACTCGCATGACGGGTTCCTCCTCTCCTTCAATTGTATAGCAAATCGCCATACAGTCAAGCCGTCTCCGGCCCTCACCCCAGCCCTCTCCCAAAGGGAGAGGGGACCGGTTGTCTGACATGCTCTCAGAATCCCAATCCCGGCCCGTCCAGCGCGGCCGTGCCGACCGTGCCGTCGGTGATGTGGAACATGGTGGGGAAGCGCTCGGCCCAGCCGCGGTTTCCCGCCGGGCAGTACTGCCGGCCGTTCCCCTCGATCGCCGCCACGCCCGGAATCCGCGCCGCCAGGCTGGCCGAATGGAGGAAGGAGGCGCCCGGACAGGTCAGGTCCTGGACGCAGAGGAACATGCCGTATTTTTGGGCGGCGGCGGCCATCAGCAGCGCGCCGCTGTGCCCCTTGCAGGCCTTCAGCGCCACGCCCGAGTAGCCCAGCTCGCGGCTGAGCATCAGGCTCTCCAGGTCGACCAGCGATTCGTCGATCACCACCGGCTTGATGCGTGCGGCGCGGTGCATGCGGTTCTCGGGATTGGCACGCAAGTCGCGGTGCGTCGGCTGTTCGATGTACTGGAGCCGGCGCAGGGCCGCCGGCGAGCGCTCGCCGACCTGTGCCAGGAAGTCTAGCACGTAATCCACGTTGGCGCACTTCTCGTTGAAGTCGGCCGAATAGTGCCAGTCGTCGCAGCCGCGGGCGGCCTGGGCCTCGGCGGCCACCCGCTCGACCGACGCCATCCGCTCCACGTCCCACGCCAGATCGTCGCCGGCGAGCTTCACTTTCAAGTGCGTCAGGCCGTTGTAGGCGATCCACTCGGGTAAAGTCTCCGGCAGGCCATCGCCCGTGGCGCCGACAGATCGGCGTCCGTCAAAGGATCGAGCGCGCCGATCAAATGATAGAGCGGCATGCGCGGCTGGGGATGCGGGAGGACGTACCGGTCGAGGTACTCGCCCGCGAAGTCGCTGCCGAGATAGGCGGCCAGGTCGCGGCTCACGAACTCTGGCCCCAGCAGGTTGTACGAGTTCTGACGGAGGGCCTTGCCGTAGGCGTCGTGGATGGCGGCCTCGAGCGGGCTGGCCGCCACCAGTTGCGCCAGCCGCGGCATCCCCTCGGCCAGGCCGGCCGCCTGAGTGATCCGGTCGGCCGCGGACTGGTACGCTTGGGCCAGTTCGTGGGTGATCTCCAGCGGATGACCGGTTCCCTGGTAATGGTCCGCCTCGCCGGCGAGGCTTTGCCCCAGTGCGGTCATGGCGGCATGGGCCTGCTCGGCGGGGACCCGGCCGCTGGGCCAGGCCCAGACGCTGCGCCATGGGCATGGAACCGAAGCCGCGGCCGCGGCGGCCGTCGCGGGTTTCCACCTCGACCGTCACGTTCAACAGTCGGGCCTCGTCCATCACCCGCCCGCCGAACTTGATCGGTACGCGGAATTTGATGTGCTCCGTGTCCGAGGTGACTTCCTGTAAGGAGATATCCGTTGATTTGGACATGCTGATTTCGCTACACGTGTTCTTCGATCACGTACGGCTGGCGGTACTCGCGGCGGTAGAGCTTCATGGCTTCGTCGTTGCCCAGGATCGCTTCCGTCTTGGCGTCGAACGCCAGCTTTTGCCCGCCCAGCCGGTAACTGATGTTCGCCAGGTGCGACAACAGCACGCTGCGATGTCCTTCCTCGATGTCGGCGTTGGGGGTGTTCCGCGTGCGGACGCAATCCAGGAAGTTCGCCTTGTGCTCCGGGTCGGGGAAGGGGCCTTTCATCTGGGCCTTGACCACGCTTTCGTGCAGTTTCGGCCGCGTGAACACCTGCCAGCCGCCGCCGTGCCGGCCGACCATCATCAGCCCCTCGCTCCCGTAGATCTCGATCCGCGTGGCGCACTGCGGCCAGTAGGGGAACTGGTCCTCGCTCTGGCGGATGAGCGGCGAAATCTTGAGCATGTAGGGCGTGTAGAGGGTCAACTCGAAACTCAACACCAAGCCGTCGAAGTCGAAGACGGCCAATTGGGTGTCCGGCGTCTCGGCCGCGCCGGACTGGTCAAACCGCCCGCCGGTGGAATAGACCGTCTTGGGATAATCGACCCCCAGCAGCCAGCGGGCCAGGTCGATCTGGTGAATGCCGTCGTTGACGATGTCGCCGCCGGAGTAGCGCCAGAAATGGTGCCAGTTGTGGTGCAGGTTGGCGTTGTAACGGGCCGCGGGCGCGGGGCCGTTGAACTCGTCCCAGTCGAAGCCGGGGGGCGGATCGCCGTCGGGGACCGCCGGGAAGTTGGGCCACTGTTTCTGGTTGAAGACACGGCAGAAGTGGATTTTGCCCAGCTTGCCGTCGGCGATGTATTTCCTGGCGGCCATGTTGTAGGCCGCGCTGCGGTTCTGCGTGCCCACCTGCACGATCCGCCGGTACTTCCGGGCGGCCTCGACCATCTTGCGGCCTTCCCAGCAGTTGTGCGTGGGCGGCTTCTCGACGTAAACGTCCTTGCCCGCCTGACAAGCCCAGACCGTTGCCAGGGCGTGCCAGTGGTCGGGCGTGGCGATCACCACCGCATCGACGTCCTTGCGGTCAAGCACGGTGCGGAAGTCCTGCACGGCCTGGGGGAGCGCGCCGCCTTGGCGCTTGGCTGCGGCGGCCGCGGTCCTTTCCGCCCGGCGGACGTCCACGTCGGTCACCCAGGCGAAGCGGCAGTCGTCGCGGGCGAGAAAGCCGTCGCACAGGGCGTTGCCGCGGCCGCCGGCGCCGATCAGCCCCAGCGTCACTTTGCCGTTGGCCGGCGTGCCTCGGACGGACTGGGCATTGGCCAGGATGGCGGCGCCGGCGGCCAGGCCCAGGCCGGTCCGCCCGCCACGGTCGAGAAAGTCCCGTCGGTTGAGGGTGGTCATGGTGTCGTCCTCGTTGGTCACACGCGCTCATGCGTCTTGCGCCGCTCATCGATCTGTTGGCGGCTGCGATGGCGGTACTCGCGCAGGGTTTCGATTTGGTATTGTTTGCACAAGTCGCGGACCCGCACGCCCGGCTTCAGGGCGCGGAGCAAGTACCAGGCCTCCATCTCGCCGACGTTGGGAACCAGCTCCACCTCGCCCTTGTGCTCGCGGAGCAGCTTGGCGACCTTCTCGCCAGTGAAGTCCTTATGGACCAGCGTCAGGTCGAGGTCCACGGTGGCAATGAACTGCTGCGGGAGCGGCTTTTCGACGTTCTCGATCGTCTTGCCGAAGATGTCGATCATGTTGCCCTGGCCGACGGCCACGATGTAGTAGTTGTGGATCATGGCGTAGCCGTTCAGGGGCAGGCCGCCGCCGTAGGCGCTGGGCCAGAGGACCATCTCGGCCCCCTTCCGCTCGGCCTCCTGCCACAACTCGTCGAAGTTGGCGTCGAAGCAAGTCAAGAGGGCGATCCGCCCGAAATCCGTGTCGAACACGTTCACGCCTTCGTTGCCCGGATTGACCTTCTCGCCCCAGACAGGAAACGCCTTACGGTACCGGCCGGCGATTTTTCCCTCCCGGTCCAGGAGCACGGCCGTGTTGTACCGCCGGCCGCCGGCCGCCTGTTCGCAGACCGGGCAAACCACGTACAGGTGATATTTCTTGGCCAGTTCGCCGACGGCCTTGGTCGTGGGACCGGGGATCGGCTCGGCAACGGCGCCGGCGAACTCCTCGGGCAGGCAGGCGATGTCGACGCCATTCTGGCCGGCCACTTCGAGATGGCGGATTGCCAGTTTGAGCTTCTGATCGTGGCCGCCGCCGAAACCGATGGCGATGGCCGCCACTTTCACCCGGCGGCCGGGCTGGCTGGGGTGCTCCCCCGCGGCCGCCGCCGGCGCAGACTGGCTCAACCCCAACGCAACCAGCGCCAACAGAGCGTGATAAGGGGTGGATACTCTCACGACAGGCTCTCCTTGTAGCACGGGCATCCTGCCCGTGTCGTTGGAACGGGCACGACGCCCATGCTACAAGCAAACGATGAAATCGGTTATATTGGAGCGCCCTTCATGGTCCCATATCGAGGGGGTGCTGTCAACGGTCAACAGTCTTGCCGGCCGTAGCACGCACCCCACGATTCCAAACACTCGATGACAGCGGAGGTGCAGAATGAGAACCGCACGGAGAGATTTCCTGGCAACTGCCGGGCTGGGACTCGCGGGATTGGCCGCCGGGGCGCCGCTTGCCGCGGCCGGGCAGCCGCCCGAGGAAGGCGTCAAGCCGGCAGAAGGCGGGAAGCCGGCCCCCAAGGCCGCGGCGATGGCCGAGGACGTTTCCGCCACCGAGGACCTGATGCGCGAGCACGGCGTGTTGCTGCCGGATCCTGCTGATTTACGAGGAGGCCCTGCGGCGGTTTCCCGGCAAGCGGGAAAAGGGAGAAGACCCGCGGCGGTTTCTCGAAGAGTGGGCAAGGTGGGCGGACCTGCTTTTCCGCTCGGCGACACTGGTGCGCAAGTTTGTCGAGGACTATCACGAGAAGCTGGAAGAGAACTTCATCTTTCCCTTGTTTGAGAAGCGCCGTCAACTGCTCCCGCTAGTCGCCACCCTCCGCAAGCAGCACCAGGCCGGCCGGCGACTGACGGACAGCGTGCAACGAAACGCTGGGGTGCAGATCGGGCCAGAAATCGACCCAGACCTGGTAACCGCCTGCCGCGCGTTCATCCGCATGTACCGTCCTCACGCCGCCCGCGAGGATACGGTCCTCTTCCCGGCCTTGCACAAGATTCTGACGGCCGCCGAGATGGACAAGCTCGGCGATCAGTTCGAGGACGAGGAGAACCGTGTGTTCGGCAAGGAGGGATTCGAGCACGTCGTCGCTCAGGTCGCCGAGATCGAGAAGCAACTGGGCATCCTGGACCTCGATCAGTTCACGCCGAAGCCATGAAATCCGAAACCCTGCGACTGCTGATCCAAGCGGGCAATCCCCTCATCTCGATGGAGACGCCCGACGAGCCGAGGGCCATCCGCATCGTGCGGGAAGTGGCCCAGGCGACGAAGCTGCCCCTGCTGGAATGGTCCGTGACCGAAGGCTTGGTCACGACGCCGCCGGAAGGGATTCAGACGGTGGTCAAGCCGGCCAAGATACCCGAGGCCATCCGGCACATCCGCGAGACCGCCTATCCGGCCCTCTACTTGTTCAAGGACCTCGCCCCGCACTGCAAAGACCCGCAGATCGTCCGCTTGCTCCGCGACGTCTATTTCTCGCCCGACTCGCGCCTCTGGACGCTGATCCTCGTGGACGCCGTGGGGCTGCCGGGCGAGGTCCGCCGGCTGGCGGTCCCCTTCGACATCGGTTGGCCGGACGAAGAGGAACTGACGGAACTGGTCCGCACCACGTTCCAAGAGGCCCAGCGCCGGAGCATCCGGCCGGTGGAATCCCGGCTCACGCCGCGGGAAATGGAAATCCTCGTGCAAACGCTGCGCGGGCTGACGACCGAGGAGGCGGCGCGGGTGGTTTCCGGCGCCATCTATGAAGACAACGTCCTGGACCGCGCCGACCTGGCGCAGGTTGTGGACGCCAAGCGGAACCTCCTGGGCACGGCCGGCTGCCTGGAGGCCGTGGCCGCCGACGTCTCGCCGGACGAGATCGGCGGGCTGAAGAACCTCAAGCGGTGGCTCAACCTCCGCCGCGGCGGCTTCGGCCCCAGTGCCCGCGAGTTCGGACTCGATCCGCCGCGGGGGATGTTGCTGTTGGGCGTGCAGGGCTGTGGCAAGAGCCTCTGCGCGAAAGTCGTCGCGTCGGCCTGGCGGATGCCCTTGCTGCGGATGGACCCCGGCGTGCTCTACCAGAAGTACATCGGCGAGAGCGAGGCCCGGCTCCGCGAGGCCCTGCACCAGGCCGAGTCGATGTCGCCGGTGGTGCTGTGGATCGACGAGATCGAGAAGGCGTTCGCCTCGACGGGCATGGATTCGGCCGACGGCGGCCTGTCGCAGCGGATGTTCGGCACGTTGCTGGCCTGGATGCAGGACCATCGCCATCCCATCTTCCTGATTGCCACGGCGAACAATCTCGCCCAACTCCCGCCGGAACTGATGCGCAAGGGCCGTTTCGACGAGATCTTCTTCATCGACTTGCCGGGCGCGGAGGAGCGGGAGGTGATCTTCTCGATCCATCTGCGGAAGCGGCGCCGCGACAAAGCCGGCTTCGACGTGCCGCGGCTGGTGGCCGCCGCGGAGGGCTTCACCGGCGCCGAGATCGAGCAGGCGGTGATCTCCGGCCTCTATGCGGCGTTTGCCGAGAAGGCGGAATGCTCAACCGAGCACGTTCTGGCGGCGATCGAGGCGACGCAACCCCTTTCGGTCGTCATGCGGGAGCAGGTCGAGCGGCTGCGGGCCTGGGCCAAGGGCCGCTGCGTGATGGCCGATTAGAACCTGCTGGGGTCAGACCGTGATTAGTGATTAGCGGGTGGTGGTTTTCCACATGGTTGATGCCCCACCCGCTAATCACTAATCACGGTCTGACCCCACTGCGAGTCAAAACAGCGGCTTCAGTTCCAGCAGCCTAAGCGGCAGCGCCGAGGAGGGGCAGGAGCCGATCGCCAGGTGCAGCTTCAAGTCCGCCGGCTCGAAAATCATCGTCTGCACCGTCATCCGGCCGGCGTTGACCTCGTGCAGCTTCTTGGCCACCGCCGCCACGTCGAGCCGGTCGAGTTGGCGGGCTTGGATCAGTTTGCTGTAGCGGGGGGACCAGGTGATAACCGCCAACTCCTCGCTGCGGAAGTGGTTGGTGCAGGCGAGGATGCCGTCGCTCGGGTGGCGGGCCGCCACGCTCTTGGGCGTCATCTCCAGCACCACGCAGTTGTGGCGGTCGCACACTGCCAGGCTGATGATCGTCGTCCGCGGCGTGGCGCGAAGCAGTTTTTCCGCCTCGGCCACAGTCGTACATTCCTCCAACATGCGGCGGAAGCAGAAGGTGTAAGGGACGCCCTTGGGGTTGAACATCGCCGCCCCGTCGCGGGAGAGGAACACGTCGTGGACGGCCAGCGCCAGTCCGGCGTCGTTCATGCCCGAAAGGCAGCCAAACAGGCCGGGAAAGCCGATCGAAACGAAGGCGTGCTTTCCCTTGGGCCGATGGACGCTGACGAGGCTGTACTTGTCGAGAATCCCCAGGGTATAGAAATCGAGGTTGCGGCCGAACAACGGCCCGCCGGTCGTGCTGTGCCCGGCGCCGACGATCAGCGACGAGCAGCCGAAACCGCCGCGGTAGACGTCGGGCAACAAGTTGCCCTCCAGGCCCAGGTCGCGGTCGATGCCCAATTGCTCGGCGGCCGCCCGCATCTCCTCGCGATGATCGGCCGGCAACTGCGGCACGAGCGACTTGCACATTTCGAGGTACTTCGGCAGGCGGTCCTTCCGGCCCGCCCGCTCCAGCAGCTTAGTGGGATACTCGACCAGCTTCTTGATCGCGTCGCCGGTGAGCACGGCCTTTTGGCGGCCGATTTCCGCCGGCGTGCCGGAAACGATCAGCACCGGCAGATCGTTGATGTACTTCAGTTCTCCGCCGCCGGAGCGGGCCTCGACGAAGGCGCGGCCCTGCTGGGCCCAGGCCGCCGAAACCGCCAACAGAAACACGAGCAGCGGATGCAGTAAAGGATGTCGCACGTGAAGCATCTTCTCCCCCGTGGCTTCTGTTCCGGGTGGCACGCCCTGAAAGGGCGTGGTGAACCGCCGCATTCAACCTTGCCCCCACCACGCCCTTTCAGGGCGTGCCACCCGCGGAAACCTAACACACGCTGTGCCCTCGTGAAGCGGCAGGATGCCGCTTCTACGGACACATTATATCACCTGACGCTTCCGGCCGGCTACGGACGGGCCGAAAAGGACGGCGAGGGTGCTTGCAGGCGGTGCGTTCGGGGGCAACAATCATGGGGGGGAGGTAGCGCATCATGCTGGATGTCCTTGTGGTTTCCCCCCACCCCGACGACGCCGAACTAGGCATGGGTGGGGCCATCCTGAAGTTCCGGGCGGAGGGCTTGGCCGTCGGTGTGCTTGATCTCACGGACGGCGAGCCTACACCCTTTGGCTCGCGGGAGATTCGGCAGCGGGAGACCGCCGCGGCCACAAAGATTCTGGGAATCTCCTGGCGGGAGAACCTGGGACTCCCCAACCGCAGCCTGGAGCCGACGCTGCCGGCCCGGCGGCAACTGGCCGCGGTGTTCCGCCGGGAACGGCCGCGGTGGATTTTCGCCCCTTACTGGCTCGACGCCCATCCCGACCACTTGGCCGCCACGGAACTGGTCGAGGCCGCCCGCTTCTGGTCGAAGCTCACCAAGACCGACATGCCGGGCGAGCCGTTCTATCCCGAGCGGATCTTCTACTACTATTGCTTCCACTTGCGGATTATCCCGCAGCCGGCGTTCGTGCTGGACATCAGCGACTTCTGGGAGCAGAAGCGGGCGGCCATCGAGTGTTACCGGAGCCAGTTCATCGAAGGGCGGCCGCAGGATCCGCCCACGTTCCTTGACCGCCTCCGCGACCAGGCCGCCGTCTGGGGCTGGTCGATCGGCGCCCGCTACGGCGAGCCGTTTGCCAGCCGGGAACCGCTGGGGCTGGGGACGATGAAGGGAGTTATCTAACCCTAACGGCTCCCTTCCGTCTGAATCTTTGCCAGCGACTCCGCCAGCCGTTGGTACTGGGCCGCGTGGTTGTACGCCTGGGCGGAGATGCGGAGGATCATCTGCGGCACCGCCGGCCAACAGTACGTGGGCACTTCGATGTTGTGCCGATCGAGCAACTCGTCGTGCAGCGCGGCGTTGTCGAGCGTGTCCGGCGATTGGTCGCGGAGATAATGGGCAGCCATCGGTCCGGGCAGAATCACCGCCGCCATCGAGCCGAGCATCGGCTCCTGGCCGACGGGCGTCAGTCCTAACCGCCGGCAGAGAATCCGCCGACCAAGCATGGCCAGATCGTGGTTCCGCTCGATCAGGGCCGGCAGTCCGCCCGGCATCAGGGTGCTGATGAAGCGGATCGCCGCGCCGACGCAGAGCCAGGCCGTCGGGTCGAGCGTGCCCGGCCAATCGAAGGCGTCTTGAAAGGGCGAATAGCCGGGCCGAGGTCGGTTCCAGCCGTGGCTGATGATCGGCGGCTGGATGCCCTCCTGCCGGTCCCGGCGGACGTAGAGGAACCCGGCCCCCTTGGGGGCGCAGAGCCACTTGTGGCAATTGCCCGTGTAATAGGCCGCCCCCAGTTGCTTCATGTCGAGCGGCACCATGCCGGGTGCGTGGGCGCCGTCCACGAGCGTGTCGATCCCCCGGCGGTCCAGCTCCCGCACCAGTTCCGCAACCGGAAAAATCAGGGCCGTCGGACTGGTGATGTGATCCAAGAGGGCCAGCCGCGTGCGGGGAGTCGTCCGACTGAGCACGGCGTCGAGCACCTGCTGCGGCGAGTCGATCGGCAGCGGCAGTTCCGCTTCCACCACGGCCGCCCCCGTCCGCCCGGCAACGTACTGGACCACATTGCGGCAGGCGTTGTAGTCGTGGGCCGTCACGAGGATTTCGTCGCCAGGGCGGAACTTGAGCGAGCGGAGCACGGCGTTGACGCCCGCCGTGGCGTTCTGCACGAAGACCACGTCGGCCGGGTCGGCGCCGATCAGACCGGCCAGCGCATCCCGCGACTCGTCCAACAGGGGCGTCATCCGCCGCACCAGGAAATCGACCGGCTCCCGCTCCATCGCCGCGCGAAGCTCCTGCTGCCGGTCGAGCACGTCCAGCGGGCAGGCCCCGAACGAGCCGTGGTTCAGGAACGTCACGGCCGAGTCCAACAGCCAGGCGTCAGGATGAATGGCAACGGTGAGCGGATCGGGATTGGACGCGTTCATGGGGTAGAGAATTGCAAATTGCAAATTGAAAATTCGCAATTTGCAATTGTCAATTTGCAATTTGCAATTTTCCTTCCTTCGCCAGTCGCTCCTGCCACTGCTGGAGCAATTCAAACGCCTGGAGCGGCGTCAGGTTGTTCACGTCCAGGCGGCGGAGTTCGTCCACAAACGGGTGCTCGACGGGGGCGAAAAGCGTCAGTTGCAGCCGGGTCTTCTTCGCGCGCCGGGGTGTCGCGCGATCTTCGCCTGCCCTTCCGCGTCCAGGTGCTCCTCCTCCAACTGGGCCAGAATCTCTTTCGACCGCCCGATCACCTCGCGGGGCACGCCTGCCAGCCGGGCGACGTGAATGCCGTAGCTCTTGTCGGCCGCGCCGGTGACGATCTTGTGCAGAAAGACCACCTCCTCCTGCCACTCGCGGACCGCC
This sequence comes from uncultured Planctomycetaceae bacterium, assembly GCA_963754135.1. Lineage (GTDB taxonomy): Bacteria > Planctomycetota > Planctomycetia > Pirellulales > Thermoguttaceae > JAJFUI01. The sequence continues at coordinate 2,043,431 of CAVWEY010000003.1, read as the reverse complement.
ACGTTCAGGTTCTGCACCCCGGAGAGCGATTTCGCCAGGTCCGTCAACTCGTGGTAGTGCGTGGCGAACAGCGTCCGGCAGCCGACCCGCTCGTGCAGGTACTCGACCACCGACCAGGCCAGCGAGATGCCGTCGTAGGTGCTCGTGCCGCGGCCGATCTCATCGAGGATCACCAGGCTCCGCGGCGTGGCGGCGTGCAGAATCCGCGCCGTCTCGATCATCTCGACCATGAACGTGCTCTGGCCGCGGGTCAATTCGTCGCTGGCGCCGACGCGGGCGAAAATCCGGTCCGCCACGCCGATCGTGGCCTGCCGGGCGGGGACGAAACTGCCGATCTGGGCCATCAGCGCGAGCAGGGCCACCTGGCGGATGTACGTGCTCTTGCCCGCCATGTTCGGGCCGGTTATCAGCAGAATCGTGCCGCTGCCGGTGCCGCCGCTTGCGGTTTCGCACTCGGTTTCCGCTGCGGAACCACAAGCAGTGTCGTTGGGGACGAACTTCCCCTCCGGCTCAACCACTTCCAGCACGGGATGCCGCCCGTCGATGATCCGCAGCACGGGCTCCTCGACGATCTCCGGCCGGCAGTAGTTCCGCAGCCGCGCAACTCGGCCAGGGAGAGAAGCACGTCGATCTGGGCCAGCGCCGCGGCCGTCCCTTGCAGCCGCCGCCGGTCCGCGGCCACGGTCTCGCGGAGGTCCTGGAACAGCTTGGACTCCAACTCCTTGGCCTGCTGGTCGGCCGTCAGGACTTTCTCCTCGTACTCCTTCAGTTCGGGCGTGATGTAGCGCTCGGCGTTCTTGACCGTCTGCTTGCGGATGTACTCGGTGGGAATCTTCTCGCGGTGGGCGTTGGTGACCTCGATGTAATAGCCGAAGACCTGGTTGAAACCGACCTTCAGGCTGGAGATGCCGGTCCGCTGGGCCTCTTGGGCCTGGTAGCGGGCGATCCACTGCTTGCCGCCGTGGGCCAGCTCCCGCAGGGCGTCCAGTTCCGGGCTGAAACGGTCGCGGATGAATCCGCCCTCGCGGCTCGTCAAGGGGCAATCGTCGGCCAAGCCCCGCTCCAGCGTCGCCCGCAACTCGCCGCAAAGGTCGATCGACCCTTCCAGTTCCGCCAGCAGGTCCGTTGTAGGCGGCACACGCCGTGTGCCGTCGTCCGCACACGCCGTGTGCGGACTACATCTTCCGGCCAGTTTCGCCTTGATTGCCGGCAGCGACTTCAACGTCCGGCCAAGGAAACTCAGGTCTCGCGGGCTGCACCGGCCGGTGGTCGCGCGGGCCAAGAGCCGCTCCACGTCGTACACCCGACGGAGCAACTCGTGCAAGTCGGCGCAGAGCGCCGGCTGGCCGACGAGTTCCGCCACGGCGTCAAGCCGGGCGCCTATCGCCGCCACGTCCGTCAACGGATTCGCCACCCACTCGGCCAACAGCCGCGAGCCCATCGCGGTCTGCGTCCGGTCGAGCACCCAGAGCAAGGAGCCTTCGCGGCGGCCGTCGCGGATGGTGCGGGTGATCTCCAGGCTGCGACGGCTCGATTCGTCGATCTCCAGCGTCCCTGCGGCGCGGTACGGCACGAGCCGGTCGATATGTCCGAGAGAACTCTTCTGCGTCTCGGCCAGGTAGTCGAGGATCGCCCCGGCGGCGCGGATCGCCTGGGCGTCGGCCGGGCCGTCGGTGAACCCAAAACCTTCCAACCCAGCCGTGCCGAAGTGCTTTTCCAGCGTCTGCCGGGCGGTCTGTGCAGAGAACGCCCAGGCCGGGCGGCGGGTGGTCATCATCTCGGGAAAAGGGGGACAGGCCCCCTTTGCCGGAACGGCCCGAAGGGTGCTTCGCACAAAGGGGGCCTGTCCCCCTTTTCCCGCCAACGGCGGGCCGTCCTCGCTCAGCAAACACTCGGCCGGGCCAAGCCGGGCCAATTGGTCGGGCAACTCGCCAGCCGGAAAGCCCGCCGCCACGAAGCGGCCGGTGGAAAGCTCGACCCACGCCAGGCCCGCCGGCTCGCCCGGCGCAACGGCTGCCAGGAAGTTGCTCTCCCGCGGGTCCAGCAGGGCGTCGTCGGTGACGGTCCCCGGCGTGACGATCCGCGTCACCTCGCGCCGGACCAGCCCCTTGGCCAGTTTAGGGTCCTCGACCTGCTCGCAGACCGCCGCCCGGAATCCCGCCGCGATCAGCTTGCCCAGGTAGCTCTCCAACTGGTGGTGCGGAAAGCCGGCCATGGGCGTGGCATTCTCGCCCTTCTCGCGGCTGGTCAAGGCGAGGTTCAGGACGCGGGCAGCCGTCTTGGCGTCGTCGAAGAACATCTCGTAGAAATCGCCCATGCGGAAGAGCAGCAGCGCGCCGGGACACGCCCGGCGCGCCTCCTCGTACTGCTTCATCATGGGGGTGACGGCCATGCCGCCCATGCTAACAGCCGGATGGCAAGGGGGGAAGGGGGAAGGGCGAATGACGAAGCAGTGGCACACTCAGCCGCTAAACGGACGCGGTCTCGCAGTCGGCCACGTCGGCGCCAAACATCGCCCGGCGGACGTTGCCCAGCAATACGGAATCGGCCTGGGCCAACTCGTCGAGCAGCAGCCGCTCGCTGGCCGGGGGCATTGCGCCGAGCATCTTGACGACGCTGGTGATGCCCACGCTGGTCTTGGCGTCGCCTGCCGCGCTCAAACGGCGGCGGATGGCCTCCTCCACGTCCTGAACGATTTCCACGCCCGGCTCTTCGATCGTCGCGATGCGTCGAATGACCGGCGTTTGTAGCTCGGGCGGCATTGCGCCAAGCGCGTCGGCCGCCTGTTGGGCCGGCAAGTGCGAGAGGATCAGGGCCACCGTCTGCGGATGCTCGTCGGCCAGCAGCGCCAACAGGTCCTCTACTTCGATTCCGTGGAGGAATTGAAAGGTGGAACCGCTTGGGGTTTCGCCCGTGTGCCACTGCTTGGAACAAGCAGTGCCCGGCGGTTCGTCGTTGCACTGCTTCTGCGAAGCAGTGGCACACATCGTGGCACACCCGGCAGCACAGGCGGCGAACTCCCGCAGCACCGTTTCCCGCCGCCGGCGGCCGAGCCGGCCGATGCCGGCCATTTCGCGGCGGACCGCCGCCGCCTCGGCCGCCGTCAACCGTTCGAGCAATCCGGCGGCCTGCTTCTTCGGCAGGCTGCTGAGCACGACGGCGGCTTTATGAAGTGCGGAGGTCGCCATGGCGCATAGTCCCGGCGCAAGAGCAGTCGTGGGCCATTATCGGCAGTTCCCGGCGGCAACTTGAGGCTATCTTCCGCCGCCGGCGCAGGCGCAGGCGCAGGCGCAGCCGGCGCAGCGCAGCCGCCGCCCCCGCCGCCAAAGCCGCCCCCACCGCCGCTGGTGGCAGAGTCGGCCAACGCCTGGAAGAATGCCCCGGCCACGTGATCGGCCCCGCTGAGGTCGAGGAATCCGCCCGCGGGATGGGGCAGGCTGAGTGCCCCGGGCGAGATGGCCGAGGCCATGTTGCCCATCGTGTTCTCGGCCCAGCCGGCGAAGCTCGAGGCCACGTCGCCAAACGACGTACGGCCGCCGGCGCCGGGCGCCGCCGCCGTTCCGCCGGGCAGGGTAGGCGTGGAAACCGTCGAGCCACGGGTCCACACCGGGTAGTACGGCCGGCCGTAGGTGAACACCGTCGGAAAGTGATCGTCCATCAGAATCCACTCGAAGTTCCGGTCGATCGTCTGCTCGCGCCGCGGGATGTCGCCGATCGCGGCGGCCTGCTCCGTCGCCTTGCGGATGATCGCCCGGTAGTAATCTTTCGTCTGCGCGAGATCGAATCCCTTCATGCGGGCGGCGGCGCCCTGGATCAGCAGTTTGATGGGGATGCTGAAGTCGATGTCGCGGACCGGCTTGGCCGGGTTCTTCTGGATCAGGAAGAGGAAGGGATGTTCGTAGCCGTTGACAACGACGCCCTGCTTCACGGCCGCCTCGCCGTAGAACTCCGCGGCCGCTTGTGGCACGGCCGAGGGCGGCTGTGCCGGCGATTCCTGCACAGCCGCGGGCGGCTGTGCCACGTTCTCGGACAGGCCCTGGACCAGGAACGGGCCGTTGACCGCGACCAGCAGGGGGTCGGCCTGCACCTGGCGGACAACTCCCTTCTTCAACATGCCGAAGATCACCAGCGAGAGCACCTTGGCGACGGGCAGTTCCAACAGCACGGCGGCCTCGGGGGCGGTCAGTCCCCGCTTGATGCCGCCCCCTTCGACCTGGGCCACCGGCGGCATGTAGTGCGTCTTTCGCCGCCCCAACAGCCACTCGTTCAGCCCGATCAGCACCACCACCGCCGGCAGCATGAGCAGGTGCCAGCCCGGGCTGAAATAGAAGAGGACGCAAGCGGCGACGGCCAGCACGACGTAGAGCGAGAAGCCCGTGCCGCCGCTGAAACGGAAGAACAGGATGCCCAGCAGCGCCAAGAATACCGCGCCCAAGATCAACCGCGCCTGGGTCGATTCGCTGAACCATTTCAGCAGCAAATCGATCGCCGTCTGCCGGATCACCCGTTGCAGGTCGCGCTTGGGGAACGAAACGCCGACGAAGAACGATGGGGCCGACGCTGGCCGGATGTCGCGGCCGGTCGCCGCGTCTCGGACTTCAAGCACATAGGGATTGCTGCGGACTACTCGCAAGATCACGTTCGGCCAGTCCCACCCAGCCAATGCGCCCTGCTTGCTGGCGGCCTTCCCGGTAAAGTTCAATCCCTGGTGCAGCACTTCGTCGGGCTTGACGCTTCCGGGCAGTTGGATGGCGATCTGGAGGTGTGTCGCCCCCCGGACGTATCGCTCGCCGAACCACGTGGGGGTAATCCGCAGCGAGGCGTAATCGGAGCGAGTCGTGTCCTGGTAAACCATGTTCGGCACGAGGAACTGGGCACGGAACCGGCCCGATCCGCCCGGCGGAATCGTCCACGCCCCCAAGTGGACCTCGAACCCCGGTTTGACCTCCGTTGAAACACGGACGTCCCGCAGCGCCTGGTCGCCGATCCAGGCACAGACGCTCGACAGACTGTAGTCCGGCCGTGGCGCGCCGATGTCCACCACGTCAATGACGTGGCCGCGAGGGTCGTTCTGGAAGGTCAAATCGTACTCGATTTGCACGGAGGCATCCGGGTTGACCGTCACCAGCATCTGCGCCTGCGGCACGCTGAATAGATACTCTTGGCCCGCGGCGACGGGGGCCAAGGCGGCGAACGAGATTGCGGCAGTCAACGACAAGACATGTCGGAACATCGTAAGAATCCCTTTCCTGCGAAGCCGCAAGCGGCTTTCATCCCTCATCTTTCATCACTCTTTCGTCCGCCCAGCCGGCGGGCTCGCGGGGGCAATCGGCAGCGCAGATCGCCAGCCCCGGACAGTCGTTGCAGTGCGTGTCGCTCTCCACCCGCAAGCGATACCGCTGGAACACCTCGCTCCGCTCGATCGCCTCCCAATCGTCTTCCAACAGGTTGCCGGCGGCCCGGCGGGGTCCGCGGGCGGGAATGACCGTGCCGTCCGGTTCGATGCGGACCGCCGTATCACCCCCGCAGCGCGGCCCGCGGCAGACCTGCTCGCCCAACGGAACCGCCGGGTCGAAGCGCACGGCCGGCTGCCACATCAGCCGCAGCCCCAAGCGTTCCGCCGCCTCCTCGATCAGCCGGGCCACCGGCGGCAGCTCGTGGGCCATGCAGCGCCCCGGCCGCCGCCTCCGCCGCTTCGATGCCCGCCAAGGCAAACACGGCGGCGTTCTGAATCCCATGCCCGGCCAGGGCCTCCAACGTCCGGCCCACGGCCGGCAAGGTCGGCCGCACCAGGGCGAGCTGGGCCACCGGACACACCTCGCACTTCGCGGCGGCGCCGAGCGCACGGGCGGCTTGCTTGCCGTCGCCGTCGCCGGCCAGGGCGTTGTGGACTTCGTCAATCGCCGAGAAGCAGTAGACGTCGAGGTGGTCGAGTCCGGCGGCGGCCATGTCGGCGATGCGATTGCCCGCGGCCAGCTCGCTGCCGCGGCCGCGGACGCCGGTAATCAGTCCCAGGTCGCCCGCCCGCCCAACCGCCCGGATCAAATGGTTCTCGTCGCAGTCCCGCCCGACGATAATCGTCACGTGCGGGATGCCGAGTTGCCAGAGACGGTCGAGGATGCGTGCGCGGTGGAAGGGTGCGCAGAGCGGCACGTCGGCGGAGATCGGCCGCTCCAAGGGCACGGCCTTGGGCGAAAACGCCGGATCGGCCAGATTGAGGATCGGGTAGTTGCCCTGCGGCGACTGCATCCGCTGGATGAGGGCCTTAACGGCGTCCAGGCCGCGGGCGATTTCTCCGGCCGCCGCGCCGCGGAAGCGGCTTTTCGCCCGGCCGACGATGGCCGGCGGGGCTTCGCCCTCCAGCAGTCCCTTGGCGATCAAGACGCCCGAGGGGCTGAGCCGGGCCAGGGCCGCGGCGTTGGCCAGCAGCAGCCCGCCGCCGCCGGGATCGACGCGGAGGTGGAAGCGGACGACCGCCCCGTCCGTCTCGCGCACGAAGTGATACAACCCCGGCGGAACCGCGGCCGGACCGCGGCCGCCCGCCGAAAACCTTACTCAGCCATTTCATCCTTCATCCCCCATCTTCCATTTGGGGTGCCATGCCCACGCTTTCCGTGGGCATGTGGCAGCGTTCCCGCATACTCGACATGCCCACGGCAAGCGTGGGCATGGCACCCGGCTTCATGTGTTCTCTTTCGATCTTGCACCCGCCGCCGCAGACGGACAGGTCGGCGCACGTCCAACATCGTTCGGGCAGGCCGGCCGACTGCGGGTCGGCCGTCCGCCGGCGGAAGCTGCGGAATAGCTCGCTCTGCCAGATCCTCTCCCACGGGTTGCGGAGGATGTTGCCGGCCGGGACGTAATACGACTGGCACGGGATCACGTCGCCGTTGGGCTCGATGCAGATCGAGTATTCGCCCGCGTTGCAGCGGCGGGGGCCAAGTTCCAGTTCGACCGGCGAGAGGCGGCAATACTCGGTCGGCGTGTACCAGAGGAAGTGCATGGCCCGCCGGGCCGCCAGGTCCCGCACCTGGGCCAACACGGGGGCCAGGGTTTCCGCCGGCAGGGCGTCGTCGCTCGTGCGCCCGCCGCCCGAATAGATCATCCCGTTCATGGCGAAGGTCCGCAGGCCGAGGCGGTGCAGGAAATCGACGGTTTGGCCGGCTGCGGCGACGTTCCGTCGCGTAAGCGTGGTGTTGCTGAGGGTGTGCAGCCCCGCGGCCAGTGCGCCGCGCACGCCGGCGACCGTCTCCTGGAACGAATCGGCCCCGCTCATGGCGTTGTGTACCGCCGGATCGTGCGAGTGGAGCGTGACTTGCACGTGATCCAGTCCGGCCCGGCGGAGCGTCGCGGCGAAGCCCGGTTGGCCGAGCCGCCGGCCGTTGGTGTTCAAGCCGGTCACCAGCCCCAGGCCGGCGGCCGTGCGGATCAACTCGGGCAGACCGTCCACCAAGGTCGGCTCGCCGCCGGTGAACACGACGTGCGGCACGCCGATGGCAGCCAGCCGCCGCAGCACCCGCCGCCACTGGGCCGGTGAGAGCGGAGAGTCGAGAGTCGAGAGTCGAGAGTTCTCAGAATGCGCCGCTTGCGGTTTCGCAGGAGTCGTACGTGTGCAAGGATTGTAGCAGTGCGGGCAGGCGTTGTTGCAGCCGTAGCTCAGCGCCAAATCGGCCTTGTACGGCGCGGAGACCGGCACGCTGAACAACGGCTGCCTTTCTACTGCTTAACCACAAGCGGCGCATGTAGGGCAGGAACCGGTGGCGGCCGTCAATCGCTCGACCAGGGCATAGACCTTGTCCGCCGCGGCGCGTGCCTCCGCCGGGTCCACGCCGTGGAAGCGGCGGAGGAGCACCGTTGCCGCGCGTCCGGCCGGGACGCCCTCCAGGGCAAGTCCCGTTAGCAGCGCGGCCGTGGCGTTCAGATGAATCGCGTCGGCCGCATCCACCAGCAACACCGCGGCGCCGTCGGCGGACGTACGGAGATGGAAGCGGCGCCGGCCGTGGGGCAGTTCGACCTGGTAGGTGCGCAGCGAGCGACGGTCGCTCGGCAGCGCGCAAAAAGCCGTTTCCAAACACCGATTAGACTGGGCACTGAAGTGCCCGGCCCTCCGTCCTCCCCCTTCCCCCTTCCCCTTTCCCCCTTCGTTATCGTCACCACTTCGGCTCCTCCTCGATCTGATAGGCGGCGCCGCAGTAAGGGCAGTTGACGAAGACCGCCCCGGCCTTGACCGCGACCGACTCCTTGCTGAGCGTGCCGCCGCAGGAGCGGCAGGTGAGGTTTGCCAGCTTTACGTCGCCGGAGAGGTCGATCTTCTGGACGACGGTGGTCACGGAGGGCTTCGGTTTTTGCAGGGCGAGCCAGATCAAGGCCCCCGCCGCGGCCAGCAGGATCACGCCGACCACAATCTGCAAGGGTTGCCCCCGGCCCCCGACGCCACGAACATCACACCGAAGAAACCCAATGCCGCGGCCAGCGGATAGGCAATCAGTTTCATGTTTCTTACACCACCTCCGCCCCGTTAGAGGCTCGGCAAACGTAAACGGCGGGCGTCTGCCCGGTCTTTGTCTGATATGCCGCCGCGGTGCGGGCGACAAAATCCGCCGCCGTCTCGGCGCGCACGAGCGCGATCGCGCAGCCGCCGAAGCCGGCGCCGGTCATCCGCGCCCCGTAACAACCCTCCTGGGCCGATGCGCACTCGACCATCGCGTTCAGGGCATCGCTGGAAACCTCGTAGTCGTCCCGCAGACTGCGGTGGCTCTGCTGCATCAAGCGGCCCAGTTCGGCTGCGTCGCCGCGGCGCATGGCGTCGGCCGCCTGCAACGTCCGGTCGTTCTCCGTAATCACGTGCCGGGCGCGGCGGCGGGCGGCGGCGTCCAGGGCGTCGGCCGAACGCTGGAAGCACTCGATGGTCACGTCGCGCAAGGCGGGCACGCCGAACGCTCGGGCGGCCGCCTCGCACTGCCCGCGGCGCTCGTTGTAGGCCGAATCGACCAGCCCGCGGCGCGTCGCGGTGTCCAACACCACCACCGCCGCGCCGGGCGGCAGCGGAACGGGCTCCATGTCGAGCGAACGGCAGTCGATCAGCAGGGCGTGGCCCGCGCGGCCAGCGGCGGAGATCAACTGATCCATGATACCGCAGTTCACGCCCACCCATTGGTTCTCGGCCCGCTGGGCGAGCCGGGCCATGGCGGCCGGCTCCCAAGCGAGGTTGCCGGCGGCGGCGAACGCACGGGCCGTGGCCATCTCGAGCGCCGCCGAGGATGACAGCCCGGCCCCCAACGGCACGTCGCCGGTGAGCACGCCCTCCCAGCCGGTAAGGCGATGGCCGGCCTCTTGCAGGCTCCAGGCCGTCCCCTTGAGATACTCGATCCAACCGGTCTTCCCGCGTTGCAGTCCATCCAGGGAGAACTCGCCGGCCTGGTCGTAGTCCACGGAATAGACGGCCACCGTGCGGTCCTGCCGCGGCCGCAGTGCGATCCACACCGCCCGGTCGATCGCCAGCGGCAAAACGAAGCCGTCATTGTAGTCGGTGTGCTCGCCAATCAGATTGACCCGGCCCGGGGCGCGGACGACCCAGCGGGGCGGCCCGGCGAAGCGGCGGGCGAATTGGGCGATCACGGCGGCCTTGTCGATCGGCATGGCACGGATTCCGGCGTGTGGCGAATGGCCTTATCGTGGCGTTTTCGGCCCGCCGGGTCAAGCAGGGGGACGCTTGCAGCGGAACCGCTCGTCAGCTAACATGAAACGACGGTCCGGTGTCATGCCCACGCTTGCCGCGGGCATGTGACGGTTCTTCCGCGTGTTCGACATGCCCACGGCAAGCGTGGGCATGGCACCCGTCGTGACCCGCGCCGGATCATGCCCGACGACTGGCAATCTTTGTACCCCTTCCAATCCCGCGAGGTGATTCTCGGTGGGCATCGCTGCCACTATGTTGACGAGGGTGCCGGCGAAGCCCTGCTGCTGGTCCACGGCAATCCCACCTGGTCGTTCTACTGGCGGGAGATCATCCGGGCGATGCGGGACCACTGCCGCGTGGTGGCGATGGATCACATCGGCTGCGGGCTCTCCGACAAGCCGTCCCCGCGGGAGTATTCCTATCGGCTGGCGCGGCGGGTGGCTGACTTGAACGAGTTCATCGAGAAGCTCGGCCTGCGGAAGATCACGCTGGTGGCGCACGATTGGGGCGGGGCGATCGGCATGGGGGCGGCGGTTGCCGCGCCGAACCGCTTCGCCCGCTTCGTGCTGATGAACACGGCGGCGTTCCGGGCACCGCGGTGCCCCTGGTCGATCCGTGCTTGCCGGCTGCCGGTTTTCGGCCCGCTTGTGGTGCAAGGGCTGAACCTCTTCGCCCGCGGCGCGCTGCGTAGCACCGTCTGCAAACCCGATCGGATAACCCCGGCGGTGCGGGCGGGCTATTTGGCCCCCTACGACTCCTGGCGTCACCGGGCGGCGATCCTGCGGTTTGTGCTCGACATCCCGCTCCACCCCGGCCATCCCAGCTACGAGACGCTCTGCCGGATCGAAGCCGGCCTGGCCCAGTTCCGCAGGCAGCCCGTCTGTCTGATTTGGGGTATGCAGGACTGGTGTTTCACGCCCCAATTCCTCGATCGCTTTCTCGATTTTCTGCCGCAGGCGGAGGTGCATCGCCTGGCGGACGCGGGACATTACGTGGTGGAAGACGCCTACGAGCAGATCGTTCCGCTGCTGGCGGATTTCTTGAGATCCAATGGGATCCAATGGGGTCAGACCGTGATTAGTGATTAGCGGGACTACGTCTCACGCCAATGAAGGAGCATTGCCCGCTAATCACTAATCACGGTCTGACCCCATTGGACTCCTGAAGCTGCTTGCAAGAGCCGGGGAAATCTGCAAGAATTGGCGGATTGCGGCAACCTACCCAGACGGCCCGGACCTTGCGGCCCCCAGGGCGATGGCTGCTTCGCCCCCCACTTTCTGCCTAGAGATGATCCACCATGAGACGGCAATCCTTGTTTCCACGGAAGAGAATGACATTCGTCCTTGCCAGCGTGTTGTTGAGCGCCATGTGGGGCCTTAGTTGTGGTGTAGGCGTCCCGCCTGCCGGTGCCCATGCAGCCGAGACGGCTGCACCACAACCCGAAGCGGCCGCCCAAGCCCAAGCTCAAGGCCGCGCCGAGATCGAACCGGCCATCCAGAAGGTCTATCCGGCCCTGGTGCGGATCTACGTGGTGGCGGAGGAACCCAGCGGGGGGCGAATGGAGCGGCAACGGGCGGCCGGCAGCGGGGCCATCATCTCCCGCGACGGCTACGTGGTCACCAACCATCACGTCGCCGGCAACGCCACCCACATTACCTGCACTCTGGCCGACGGCGAGGAGGTCGAGGCGGCCAAGATCGGCACCGATCCGCTGGCCGACATCGCCGTGCTGAAGCTGAAGTTGGAGACCCGCAAGCGGCCCGACGCCCCGCTGGCCGCGGCCGGCTGGGGCGATTCCGACGGGCTGCGGGTGGGCGACGTGGTGCTGGCAATGGGCAGCCCGATGGCCGTCTCCCAGTCGGTCACCCGCGGCATCGTCAGCAACACGCAAATGATCATGCCCAAGGCGATGGCGGGCAGCTTCCGGCTGGACGGCGAGGACGTGGGCCAGATCGTCCGCTGGATCGGCCACGATGCCGTGATTTTCGGCGGCAACAGCGGCGGCCCGCTGGTGAATCTCCGCGGCGAGATCGTCGGCATCAACGAGATCGGACTCGGCTCGCTGGGCGGGGCGATTCCCAGCAACCTCGCCAAAGACGTGGCGGAGCAGTTGATCCGGCACGGCCACGTGGCCCGCAGTTGGATCGGCCTGGAACTTCAGCCCCGGCTGAAGAGCGGCAAGAGCCAAAGCGGCGCGTTGGTGGCGGGCGTGGTGGCCGGCTCCACGGCCGACCGCGCCGGAATCCGCGCCGGCGACGTGTTGACCCGCTTCCGCGGCCGGCCGGTCGACGTCGAGCTGCCCGAGCAACTGCCGCTGCTGAATCAATTGCTCTTCGCCACGCCGGTGGGCGAGCGCGTTGAACTGGCCTATCTCCGCGATGGCCGGCCTCATATGGCCACACTGACCACGGAGCCGTTGCAACGGGCCTTGGGCGAGCCGCTGGAATTGAAGGACTGGGGCATCGCCGTCCGCGACATCACCCGGATGATGGCCCTGGAACGCTACCGCGCGGACACCCGCGGCGTGCTGGTCGATTCGATCCGCGGCGGCGGCGGGGCCGCCACCGCCAAGCTCCCCTTGCAATCGGAGGACGTGATCGTCCAAGTGGACGGCCAGCCGGTGGCCGACGCGGCGGCGCTGCGGCGGCTGACCGCGAAAATCCTCGACGGCAATACCGAGCGCGTCCCCGTCCCGGTACTCTTCGAGCGCGACGGCAAACAGCTCTTGACCGTCGTTGAAGTCGGGCAGGAGGAGAACAAGAACCGCCCCGCCTCGGCCGCCAAACCCTGGTCCAGCATGGACACCCAGGTCTTGACGTTCCGACCTGGCCGAGTCGCTGGGCATGGAGGGGAAGCGCGGCGTCCGGGTGACGGAGGTCTTCAAGGGCCAGGCGGCGGACCGGGCCGGCGTGCGGGTGGGCGACATCGTGCTGGCGGTCAACGGCCGCAACGTCAACGCCTCCCAGCCCGGCGACCGCGAGGTCTTCGATATGCTCGTCCGTCGGCTCCCGCTGGGAGGCACGGCCACCCTCGGGATCGTCCGCGACGGCAAGCCGCTGGAGTTGAAGATGGCCCTGGAGGCCGCGCCGGTGAGCGACGAAAACGTCAAGCGGTGGACGGACGCCGATTTCGAGTTCACCGCCCGCGAACTGAGCTACACTGACCGCCTCGACAAGCACATTCCCGACGGGCTGGAAGGCGTGTTGTTGCAGAAGGTCGAAAACGGCGGCTGGGCGTCGTTGGGCGGGCTGCGCGGCGAGGATTTCGTCATCCGCATCGACGGCAAACCCACCCCCAACGTCGCCGGACTCAAGGCGGTGCTCGACGGCGTGCGCAAGGAAAAGCCGCGGCGGGTGGTGTTCTTCGTCCGCCGCGGCATCCATACCCTGTTCTGCGAAATCGAACCCGATTACCGCTGATGATGTTCCGGGGGCTGTTAGCCCCCGGCTATTGTTCACCACGCTACCTTTCCCACATTTCGAGGAATCATCTCATGCTCAGGAATCTGCTTAGCGCCTGTATGTGCCTGTGTATGCTCGCCGGCGGGCTTCGCGCCCAAAGCGAGGACGGCGCATTTCTGGCCGCGGCCCGCAAGACCCAGCAAACCTACGAAAAGGCCGTGATCCCCTTGGCCGCCGTGCTGAAGTTCGAGGCCAAAGGCATCTCGGGGATCAGCGGCATGAACGAGGAGCACAAGACGCAGTGCGTGGCCGCGGTGATCGACCCCAGCGGACTGGTGGTCACGTCGCTGACGAACTTCAACCCGCAATGGATGATGAAGAAGATACGCATCCGTTCGCAAACGCTGGAATTGGATTGCCAGGTGCAGGAGGTGAAGTACCGGTTGAGCGACGGCACGGAGTTGCCCGCCCGCATCGTGCTGAAGGACGAGGACCTCGACCTGGCGTTTCTTGCCCCGCAGAAGCCGCTGGACGAGCCGACCCGCTCGAAGCTGGCGGTAATCCCGCTGGCGGATGCTGCGTCCCGCGTGGAAGCGTTGGATCCCACGGTCCTGCTGGGCCGCGCCGACGAGGACCTGAACTTCGCTCCCCTGCTCAACATCGGCCGGATCGAGGCGGTGTTGAGCCAGCCGAGGACCTGCTACGTCAACGACGAGGGCGTGTTCGGCACGCCGGTGTTCGACCGGCAGGGCAAGCTGCTGGGGATCGTCTGCCGCTGCGTGAAGGGCGAAAACGCCGACGAGGGCATGATCCGCTTGCAGACCACGGCCACCCACCTCGTCCTGCCGGCCGCCGACGTTGCCAGGCTCGTGCCCCAGGCCAAGGAGGAGGCGAAGAAGGCGGCCGAGGCCGAAGAAGAAGCCGGTTGCGGCCAAGAAGAAAGCGGCCGAAACCAAGAAAAAATAGAGCCGGTGCCATGCCCACGCTTGTCGTGGGCATGTCGAGTGGGCCGGAGGATCGCCACATGCCCACGACAAGCGTGGGCATGGCACCCAACTTGGCAACTTCGTGATGGCTGAGTTTTGTGTCCGCATCGCCAACGACGATCTGGTGTTCTCGGCCGCGCATTTCATCACTTGGGGGCCCACGGCCTGCGAGCGGCTCCACGGACACAGCTACCGCGTAGCGACGGAAGTGTCCGGCCCGCTGGACGAGCACCAGTGCGTGGTGGATTTCGCCGTCGTCCGGGGCGCGCTGAAGGAGATCATCAGCGAGTTGGACCATCGCGTGCTCCTGCCCGCCGAGCACGCCGCGTTGCGGGTGTCCGCCGGCGCCGGGGAGGTCGAGGTCGGGTTGGCCGACCGCCGCTGGGTCTTCCCCCGCGACAACTGCCTGCTGCTGCCGATTGCCGACACCACCACGGAGCTTCTGGCCCGGTACGTCGGCGAGCGGCTGCGGGAACGGTTGGCGTCGCAAGGCGTTCCGGCGGCGGCGGTGCGGATCGAGATCGGCGAGGGGAGCGGGGCCGCGGCCGTCTGTGAACTCCGATGAGCCGGCCCGACCAACCATCGCCGGAGTTGCTCGAACAACAGTCTGATTGGCTGGCCTCTGCGCGTGCGCGGCTGCTGCGGCGGGCGGAAATTGCCCGGCGGCAGCGCGTGCTCGACCTGGCCTGCGGCCCCGGCACGGCCGTCGAGGAACTCGTGCGTCGCTCGGGCGGCAGCGTCGTGGCGCTCGATTGCAGCCGGACCGCCCTGGCCGGCTGGCCGGAACGGTTGGCCGGCGCCGCGCCGGTCTGCGCCTGCGCCGAGCGGTTGCCGTTTGCCGACGGGGCGTTCGACCTGGTGTTTTGCCAATTCGCGTTGTTGTGGTTGGACGCGGCGGCGGCCGTGGGGGAAATCCGCCGCGTGCTCTCGCCCGGCGGGGTGCTGGTGGCCATCGAGCCGGACTACGGCGGCATGATCGAGCACCCCGCGGAGATTGCCACCGGCGGGATTTGGCTGGCGGCCTTGACTCGCGCCGGGGCGGACCCGTGCGTGGGGCGAAAACTGCCCGCCATGCTCCGCGCTGCCGGCTTCGACGTCCGCGTGGACCTGCTGGATCAGTTGATGCCTCCTTCGCCGGTGCGGTTCGAGTTGCTCGCCGGGCTGCCGTTGGGCGACGACGAGAAGGCCGCGCTCGAACGCATCCGACGGAGCGACGCCGCGCTGGGCGATTGTCCGCGCGTGGTGCACCTGCCGATGTTCCTGGTCACGGCGGAGGTCCGATAGCCGGCGGCTATTTGACGTTGCACAGTCCAAAGTGTCCAGTCACGCCCAGAGGGGGGATGGTGGGCAGCGGCAGCCGTTGTGGTTTGCCCGCTTGTGGGCCGCAACGTAAAATCTACCGGCACTGGAAACCGGTCATTTCGGGGGCGTTGCCGCCTATTTGAGGACACTATGCCGCCTATTTGAGGACACTATGCTGATCAGCACCAGACATGCGTATGGCGCGGTATTGGAAGGGCCGGAGGGCCGCCTGGGGGCGTTGTACGACATCCTGTTCGACGACCAATCGTGGAAAGTGCGGCACCTGTTGGTCAGCCGGGACCGGTGGTTCCGCGGCCAGCAGGTGTTGATCGAGCCGGAGGTGGTGGAGCGGACGGACTGGGGGAACCGGAAGCTGTCGGTGCGGATGACGAAGGAGCAGATCGCAGCAGTGCCCTGGCCCGGAGACGGACCTGCCGGTGGCCCGCCGCAAGGCCCGCCAGGCCGCCCAGGTGTTGGTGTGGGAGGCCTATTGGACGGGCGTGCTGGACAATCCCGTGGCGGTGGAGGAGGGCGATTCGCACCTGCGGAGCACCAAAGTCCTCAATGGATTGCACATCCACTGCACCGATGGTATATTTGGCCATGTCGATGACTTCATCTTCGACGACGAGACCTGGACCATCCGCCACCTGGTGGTCGAGACGCGGAACTGGTGGCCGGGCAAGCACGTGCTGGTCGAGCCCAGCTCGATCCGCTCCATCCGCTGGGAGGACGGGGAAATCTACCTCTCGCTGACGCGGGAGGAGGTCCTCAACCGCCCGGCATACGAGGGGAGCATGCCCAGCGAGCAGGCGATGGCCGAAAGCCGGTGGTCTGGAGAATAGCCGGCGGCCGGCAGACGAGTAGACACGTAGGTTATGCTTCAGCATAACGCTCGTGCTGTCATGCTAAAGCATAACCTACCAAGCTGAGCGTTTCTTTCATCTCAAACCGGGGAGAGCACTATGAATCGCACACGAGTCTTCTGCGCTGTTGCCGCCACGGTTCTGGCCGTCGTGGCGTTGGGCGTGTGGGCCGCGGATGGGCCGCCGAGTAGTTACGCGCCGGTGGTCATGCACGAGGAGTTCGCCAAGACGGTCGCCCGGATGGAGGCGGAGAAGCCGGCCATCGAGCGCCGCCAGGGCGCGCTCCTGCTGGAGCGGTATGACCTGAGCGACCGGCCGGCCCAGGGCGTGACCATGTTGCGCGGCAAGGCGGTCCAGGAAGGAGTGCGGGTGAAGCTGCCGGAGGGCGTCTCCTGGCAGGAGTTGGCGGCCATGACGCCCGAGCAAATCCGCGCCAAGCGGCTCTGGCCGAAGGGGTTTCTCCCCTTGCCCCACCCCAACCACGCCGAAGGTGGGATGCTCTTTCCGCAAAATCACATCGACCGGATTAAGGAGCAGGAGAACCGCGACCTGACGCCGCTTCGACCTCGATTTCGATCTGCCGCTGATCTTTTTGCCGGAGTTCCCGCCGCCGATCTACTTGACCACCCGTCCCGACCTGGGCGACGTGTCGCAAGGGCAGGTGATCGGGCTGAGCAATTATTTCCAGACGTTCAACGGCATTCTTAACCCGAAACAACTCGAGGGGCTGCGGCTGCTGCTGACGCCTTTCCCCCAGCAACAGTTCAACGCCACCGACGACCGGCGCTCGCTCAAGCCGAGCCAGGGCGTGGTGTGCTTCGACTGCCACGTGAACGGGCACACCAACGGGGCCACGCACCTAGTGGGCGACATTCGGCCGCAGGAATTCCGCCACCGGCTGGACACGCCCTCCTTGCGCGGCGTGAACATCCAACGCCTCTTCGGCTCGCAGCGGGCGCTGAAGAGCGTCGAGGACTTCACCGAGTTCGAGCAGCGGGCGGCCTACTTCGACGGCGATCCGGTGATCGCCACCAAGAAGGGCGTCAACATCCTGGAGCGGGCCAGCCAGGTCCACTTCATGGCGGAGTTCCAGGAACTGCTGGACTTCCCCCCGCCCCCAAGTTGGACGTTTTCGGCCTGTTGGACCCGAAGAAGGCGACGGAGCCAGAAATGCGCGGGCAGAAGGTGTTCTTCGGCCGGGGCCGCTGCGGCGAGTGCCACCCGGCGCCGTACTGTACGGACAACAGCATGCACAATCTGCAGGCGGAGCGGTTCTTCGAGCCGCAAATGGTCAACGGGCGGATGGCCTCGGCCGACGGCCCGATCAAGACCTTCGTGCTCCGCGGCATCAAGGATTCGCCGCCGTACATGCACGACGGGCGGTTGCTGACGCTGGAGGACACGGTCGAGTTCTTCAACCTGGTGCTGGAAACGAAGTTGACCGATCAGGAGAAGCAAGACCTGACGGCGTTCATGCGCTGCTTATAGGCCAATGCCCTTCTTGGGTTAGGAGAATTACCTAAGCCCGCGGTCTGCGTCCCGCGGGCTTTTTTCATGCGAAAAAACTTGCACTTGGCGGGCCATCAGGCGGTGCGAATCATTGTCTCGGGCCACGGTGGCCCAACGGCAGGGCAGGTTGCCAATCTGCCCTGCAAAGTTGTTTTTTCCCGGGAACCTCTCAATTGAGGAGACGATTGTCATGCGACGGATCATGCTTTCACTTGCCGTGTTGCTGGTGGTGTGCTTCGTGGTGGCCGATTCGGCCTCGGCACGGGGCCGGAGAGGGCGGTGCTGCGACTACGGTTGCGGCGGCTGCTACTCGTCCTGCTGCGGCGGCTGCGGTAGTGGCTGCTGCAACACCGGCTGCTGCGGTCAGACGTCTTGCGGGGCCTGCGGCACCGGGTGTTGTGGCCATGCAGCGCCCTGCTGTCAGCCCAACGCCCCGCAGACGATGAAGCCGATGCCGGCTGCCCCGCCAGCGCCAGGAAAGTAGCTCCGCAACGGCCGTCGTCCACCGCGGCCATGCGTAGCATGGTGCCCCGGCGGTGGCCGCGGCGGTCCGTTGCGGTGGAAGGCCCGTTGGGGCGGCAGACCAACTGCCGCCCCAACGGTTTTCTTGAGTCGCCCCTTGTACTCGTCACGCTCCGCGTGACGGACGTTTCCTCACGCGGAGCGTGAGGAGTACAAAGAGGGGCTAAACGGCGGACGTCATTTCTTCGCCTTGATGGCCGCCTGGGCGGCGGCGAGCCGGGCGATGGGGACGCGATAGGGGCTGCAACTGACGTAGTTCAGCCCGGTGCGGGAGCAGAACTCGACGCTGGCGGGATCGCCCCCCTGCTCGCCGCAGATGCCGATCTTCAGATCGCCCCGCGCCGAGCGGCCCTTGATGACTGCCATCTGGATCAACTGCCCCACGCCCCCCTGGTCGATCGTCTGGAACGGATCGGCCGCGAGGATGTTGTCTTCCAAATAATCGTGGAGGAAGCCGCCGATGTCGTCCCGGCTGAAACCGAAGCACATCTGCGTCAGGTCATTGGTGCCGAAGGAAAAGAACTGGGCGGTCTTGGCCATCTGGTCGGCCAGCAAACAGGCCCGCGGTATCTCGATCATCGTGCCGTAGAGGCACTCGACGGCAACGCCCATCTGCTGCTCGACCTCCTTCTTGACGTGGTCGAAGACCACCTTCGTCACGTCCAGTTCTCTCACGTCGCAGGTGACCGGGACCATCAGTTCCGGCTTGGGCGACTTGCCGGCCTTCTTCAGTTCGGAGGCCGCTTCGAACATGGCCCGAAGCTGCATCTCGGTCACTTCCGGATAGGTGATGCCCAGGCGGACGCCGCGATGGCCCATCATGGGATTGGTCTCGTGCAGGGCCTCGCCGCGCTTCTTGATGTCGAACGCGCGGATCATGAGCGACGCGGCCAGCTCCTTCTGCTTGCCGGCATCCTGCGGCACGAACTCGTGCAGCGGCGGGTCCAACAGCCGGATCGTGACCGGCAGGCCGTCCATCGCCTCGAGCGTCCCCTTGATGCTCTGCTTGACGAAGGGGAACAGTTCGGCCAAGGCCGTCTTCCGTTCCTCCACCGTCTTGCTGAGGATCATCTTCCGCAAATAGAAAAGCGGCTGGTCCGAGCCGGCCCCATAGAACATGTGCTCGGTGCGGAACAGCCCGATCCCCTCGGCGCCGAACTGGCGGGCGACCGTGGCGTCCTGCGGGGTGTCGGCATTGGTGCGGACGCCCAGGGTGCGGAACTTGTCCGCCAGCTTCATAAAGCCCTGGAACCGCGGGTTCTCCGAGGCGTCGATCATTGCCAAGGCCCCTTGATAAACGCGGCCGCGGGTGCCGTTCAAGGTGATCAAGTCCCCTTCCTTGAGCTTCACCTCGCCCACGCCGAGGCGCTTGGCGGCCAGGTCGATCTTCATTTCGCCGGCGCCGACGATGCAGCACTTGCCCCAGCCGCGAGCGACCAGGGCGGCGTGGCTGGTCATGCCGCCGCGGGCGGTCAGAATGCCCTTGGCCGCGCGCATCCCTTCCACGTCCTCGGGATTGGTTTCCTCGCGGACGAGGATCACGTCCTCGCCCCGCTTGGCCGCGGCGACGGCCTCGACCGAGGTGAAGACGATCTTGCCGCGGGCCCCGCCCGGCCCGGCCGGCAGGCCGGTCAAAAACGCCTCGGCCGTTTCCTCGGCCTCGGGATCCACGATCGGGTGCAGCAATTCGTCCAACTGGGCCGGCTGCACGCGCATCACGGCGGTAAGCTCGTCGATCAGCCCCTCCGCCAGCATGTCCATCGCCATGTTTAGAGCGGCGGTGCCGGTCCGCTTGCCGATCCGGCACTGGAGCATGTACAACTTCCCCTCCTGGATTGTGAACTCGATGTCCTGCATGTCACGGTAGTGCTTCTCCAGGTTGGCGCGAATCTGGTCGAGTTGGTTGTACAGGTCGGGCCACTCGGTCTGGAGCGAGGGGAGGTGCTGGTTCTGCGGATTTTTCGTCCCTTCGTTCAGCGGATTGGGCGTGCGGATGCCGGCCACCACGTCCTCGCCCTGGGCGTTCACGAGCCACTCGCCGTAGAACTTGTTCTCGCCGGTGGCCGGGTTGCGGGAGAAGGCCACGCCGGTGGCCGAGGTGTTGCCCAGGTTGCCGAAGACCATGCTCTGGACGTTGCAGGCGGTGCCCCACTCGCCAGGAATGTCCTCGATCTTGCGGTAGGAGACCGCCCGGCGGCCCTGCCAACTCTTGAACACCGCGCCGACGGCGCCCCAGAGTTGCTCGTCGGGATCGTCGGGAAACTCGCGGCCCAGCACTTCCACGACCTTCTTCTTGAAGTTCCCGCACAGCCGTTTCAGATCAGTGGCCGAAAGGTCGGTGTCGGAGACTTCCTTCAGCGGCTTGCCCAGATTCTTGGCCTTGGTCTTCTTGGCCGTGGCCATGAGGTGTTCGAGTTGGACGCGGACGCCCTTCCCTTCGGCCGGCTCGATGTCCTCGGCCTTCTCCATGACCACGTCGGAATACATCATAATCAGCCGTCGGTAGGCGTCGTAGACGAACCGCTCGTTGCCCGTCTTCTTCACCAACCCAGGGATCGTCTTCGAGCACAGGCCGACGTTCAGTACGGTTTCCATCATGCCGGGCATGGAGGCCCGTGCGCCGCTGCGGCAGCTCAGCAGGAGCGGATTATCGGGATCGCCGAACTTCATGCCCATCGCCTCTTCGGTCCTCCGCAGAGCGGCGGCGACTTCATCGCGGAGCGATTGGGGAAATTGCCGGCCTCCGGCGAAGAAAGCGGTGCAGAAGTCGGTGCTGATGGTGAAGCCGGCAGGGACGGGCAGGGCGAGTTTCGCCATCTCCGCCAGATTCGCCCCCTTACCCCCAAGCGTATTCTTCATCGTCGCATCGCCTTCAGTCCCCTGCGGGCCGAAGAAGTAAACGTATTTCTGGGTCATGGCTGACTTCCCTTCCTTTACAATCCGCGGAAAACGAAAGGGGCTAGTCTATCAGTGGCACGGAGCAAGGTCAAGGATTCCTCCCATTGTCGGTTCTTCCGGTTTCGGGTACAAAGCACGCGAGCGAGCCTCCTTTTTCTCTAGCCCAGGCGTTTTACGCCTGGGAGGAAGGGATGATCGTTTTGATTTTTCTTTTTCTTTTGGCCGCCTTCAGGCGGCCGGAGTCCTGGACTCGGGCCACCGTTCGCCAACAATTCGCCACGGCCCCCTGAAGGGGGCCTGAGGGAAAAGGAAACCCCGACTTCAACGTTCCGCTCCGCAGGCGTAAACGCCTGGGCTAAGGAAAAGGCCGGCCTTGCACCACACGGACTCCCATGAAGCACTTCGCCTTGACCGCCGCCGCGTTCGAGGGGAGCTTGGCGGTGCTGGCGATTGGCTTGGGGTGGCTTCTGGGGACGCCGCCATTGCGGACGTTTCACTTTGATCTGCACGGCGGCCTGTTGGGGCTTGCGGCCACGCTGCCGCCGCTCGGGCTGTTCTGGCTGTGCCTGAAGTGCCCGCTGCGGCCCTTTCAGGAAATCGCCCGGATCGTTGACGAGATGCTCGTGCCGTTGTTCCGGGATTGCCCGTTGGTGCAACTGGCGATCATTGCCGCGCTGGCCGGATTGGGCGAGGAGATGCTCTTTCGCGGGGTTATCCAGGCGGCGGTGGCGCAAGAGGTCGGCGGCCCGCACGGAGAGTGGCTCGGCCTGCTGATAGCCGCCATGCTCTTCGGCCTGCTGCATCTGGTGACTCCGACCTATGCCCTGCTGGCGGCGCTGATCGGCGGCTACCTCGGCTGGCTGCGGATGAGAACCGGCAATCTGCTGGTCCCCGCGACAACGCACGCCGTGTACGATTTTCTCGTGTTGCTCTATTTCGTACACCGTCCCCTGCGCCGCAAGAACCAATTGACTCTTGCCGGCCGTGTGCAACAATTCTTGCATGACGCTGCCAGAGATCATGCCGCCGATCAACCGCCGCCGTTTTCTCGCTGGCGCGCTGGCTGCCGGCGCGGGAACGCTGTTGCCGCGGTTCGCCGAGGCCACAGAGCCGCCGGGCGATCCGAACCACTTCGTGCTCCTGGCCGACACGCACGTCGGCAGCCGCCGCGACCAGGCCCATCGCGGGGTGCAGCCGGCAGTGAATCTGGAACGGGCCGTCACGGAAATCGCCGGGCTGGGGCCGAAGCCGGCCGGGGCCATCGTCACCGGCGACTGCGCCTTCATGAAAGGCGAGGCCGGCGACTACACGATGCTGGGCGAACTGCTCGGACCGTTGCGGCAAGCCGGCTTGCCGGTCCACCTGGCGCTGGGCAACCACGACGGGCGCGAGCGGCTGCTAGCGGCGTTCCCGGAGGCAAGGTCGCAAGCCGTCGCGGCGGAACTCCCGCAGAAGTGCGTTTCCCTGCTGGAAACGCCGCACGCCGACTGGTTCTTACTCGATTCGCTCGACAAGACCAACGTTACCCTGGGGTTGCTGGGCCAGCGACAATTGGCGTGGCTGGCCAAGGCCCTTGACGCCCATCCGGCTAAGCCCGCGCTGGTGCTGGCCCACCACAATCCCGACCGACTGCTGAACATCCACGGTCTGACGGACACGAAGGCCCTGTTCGAGGTGCTGATGCCGCGCCGCCGGGTCAAGGCGTTCTTCTACGGCCACACGCACTGCTGGCACCTGGGACAACAGGCGGGCGTGTACCTGGTGAATCTGCCCGCCGTGGCCTGGCTCTTCGACCAGACTCAGCCGCGGGGATTCGTCACGTCGCAACTGCGCCCGACGGCGCAATGCTCGTGCTGCACGCGCTCGATCACAAGCATCCCAAAGACGGAGAGAAGGTCGAGCTGAAGTGGCGGGCGTGAGCGGGGCGGGAAGGCTACTTTTTCATCAGTTCCAGCACGGCGGACGTCATTGCCATGACGCCCGTCCGGATTGTCGGTTCGGGGAGGGGCGCAAACAAGCTCGAATGGAGCGACGGCAGCGGAGTTCCGGTTTGCGCTCTTCGCCGCTGCCGCGGGGTCGACGGCCCCGAGCCAGAAAAAGCAGATCGGAATGGGCTTTCCCTCCAAGCCGTAACGGCAGAAATCCTCGCTCGACATCACCGGAGGCTGCGTCACCACGTGGTCCGGCCGAAGCATTTTCTCCATCGCGCCCGCTAATCGCCGCGTCAGCGCGGGGTCGTTGTAGATCGCGGGCGAGTCCCGAACGACTCTTACCAGCGGTGCCCGTTCCTGGGGAATTCCCGCGGCAAGGGCGATGTTCTTCGCTATCCGCCCGATGGAGGCAAGTATCTTCCGGCGGACTTCTTCCTTGTAAGTTCTGACGGTCAATTGCATCCTGACTTCGTTCTGGAATGATGTTCTCCCGCATTCCGCCATGTATCGAACCGACTGTCACGACGGCGGGATCGAACGGCGAAGTCTCCCGGCTGACGATGGTTTGCAGCGCCAGGATGAACTGTGCCGCGACGACAATGGGGTCCTTTGTCAACTCCGGCCGGGATCCGTGTCCACTGATGCCGCGGACGGTCACCTCCAGGATCGTGTCGGCAGCCAGCGCATACTCCGCGCAGAGCCCGACCTTCCCCGCCGGCAAAGTGCTCGAAACGTGCTGCGCCAGCGCGTAATCCGGTCTTGGGAATCTTGCATACAGGCCGTCGTTGAGCATCGCTTTCGCGCCGTCGATGGTTTCCTCCGCGGGTTGACCGATCAACACGAGCGTTCCTCGCCATTGGTCCTTGAGTTGTACGAGCATCTTCGCGGCGCCGAGCAACGACGTCATGTGAATATCGTGCCCACATGCGTGCATGACGGGGACTTCCTCGCCGGCGTCGTTTTTCCCCCGCACCTTGCTCGCGTAAGGCAAGCCGGTGTTCTCTTCCACCGGCAGCGCATCCAGCTCCGTGCGCACGAGCACCGTGGGGCCGCGGCCGTTCCTCAGCACGCCGACGACGCCGTATCCGGTCCATTGTGGTTGATCGTACTTGCCCACGTGGTCGCTGACGTCATACCCCAACGAACGCAGTTCCTTGGCCACAAAGGCCGACGTTTTCTCTTCATGATGGGACAATTCGGGAGCGGAGTGCAGCTTTTTGTAGTTGGCCAGCAGAGAAGGCATCTCTCGATCCACCATCTCATCCAACGATGGTCGGGCGTAGAGGCTCGTAACCATAAGAATCCCCAAAATCGAAGACCGCCACACTTTCCACCTCGCTTTCGTCAATGTGGGGCGTTGCTCCCCTCGCCTCCTACTTTCCGCCCACCGTCGGCCGGCGCATAAGGCAGGACCAGGCCGCGTAGCTCTGGCTGGGATTCGAGCCTTCCAGGCGGGTCGGACGCAGATGGATGAACTCGAAGAGCCGGCCCAACTCGCCGCGGATTTCATCCTCCGTGACTCGCGGCGGGCCGCCCTCGGCCGGCTCGGACGGCGCACCGGCCAGACATAGATAATGGGAACCGGGCCGGGTGACCCGCCATAGCATGTCCAGGTACCGCTCCAGCTCCGACTGGCGGACGGCGTGATACATGCCCGCGTCGTAGACGAAATCGAACTGGCCGGCCGATGGGGCGAACTCGAAGGCGTCGTCCAGCACGAAGCGGAGCAAGGCGTCCTGCTGCTCGGCCCGCAGCCGCGCCCGTTCGATGGCGATCGGCGAACGATCGACCGCCGTGACCTCGAAGCGGCGGCGGGCGAGCCAGACGGCGTCGGCGCCGGTGCCGCAGCCGACCTCCAGCACGGTCCGCGGCCGCAAGCGGTATTCGTCCAGCACGCGGATCAATTCGGCGTGGGGTTTGCCCGCGTCCCACGGCGGCGTGCCTGCGCGGTAGGCGGAGTCCCTGTCCTCGGGGCTGGCGTGTTTCCGTTGCGGCTCTTCGCTCATGGTGGATTCCTGCAAGGGTGGGGAGTCCTTTAGTTTGGGGCATGGGGGCCGGCTTGGCAAGTGGCCCCAGGACTACTTCGCCACAGCGGAGCGGCTTCCCTGAACTTCCGGCCGGACGTTGCCGCTGATCGACATGTCGAAGTCGATGTAACGCACCCGCTTCTTCTTGATCGTCGAGTACATGTTGTCTCCCTTCTGCCAGATCGGCCGCAACTCGTTGATGCCGCCGAACTCCCGCGCGCCCGCCGACTGGCTCGGGAACCAGTGCCCTTCACCCTTGTCGTCCACCAGATAGAACTCGGGATAGCAGTGGCCGGGGACCCAGACGCTGCGGGCGGGGATGTCGTCCGCCCGGCAAATGGCGATGAACAACGAGGTGATCTCCTCGCAGTCGCCGGTCCCGTCCCGCAGCGCCGCCAGGGCGCCCTTCAACGGGCCGGCCTTGTAAGAGACCTTCTCGCGGACCCAATCGTAGATCGCCTCGACTTTCTCCCACGCCTTCTCCTTGTCGGTTCCGATCTTCTTGGCCAGTTCCCGGATCCGCGAATCGCGGCTCTCGATCTGCGGGCTTGGCGAGAGATACTGGCGGACCTCGGCCGGCAGCTTCTTCACGTCGGGCAGCACGTAGACGTCGGTGTTGTCCGGCGGAAGGAGCGCATTGCGGCGGATCTCGAAAGTGACCATCACCTTCGCTTCGTGGCCGGCGGCGAGCTGCCCGAGCTTGATGTTCATCACCTTCAAGCCGGTGTCCATTTGCGTGTAGTGGATTTTCATCTCCGGCGAGACCTCTTCCGTGACGACGTTGACTTCCTGTTCGGGCCAGTCCATCGGCACGGAGATGTAGCCGGTGCCGCCGCGGCACGGTCCGCCGCCGGCCTTGACCGTCACACCGATCTGCCAGCGTGTAACTTCCGACTTGCCGGTTTTCGACCCGCCCGCCTCGCCCTGTTTGAATTGCCCGAGCGCCGCCGAGAATCCGCCGGACCAGACCAGCGCCGCCAGCACGAGAAGACGCAATCGCATGATGCACACCTCGTCAAGATACACGCCGATTCCCCATACTCTCTATTCTAACTCAGCGAGTCGTGGCGGGCAGCAAGAAAAGGATGACGAAACCCCTCTGAGGCATAGCTCGCAACTTCCGGCTGAGTACGTTCAAGAATGGCCCCGATACAAAGTCGACGTGAAAATAGGCGGGGGTGGATGTTCAGAAGCAGAGGAATAGTGGATAACTTCGTTTGCGTCCCCAGTTGCTCCAAACTGCCCTCGCACCGTTTGATTGGCCCATGTAGAATGTTCGCTGTTATCCGCAGAGGCATTAGGCACCACCCGATAGCCGGGCATTCCATAACGCCAGCGGTTTCGACAGGTATCACTGATCATCCATCATAGTCAAGGGCTAACTGCGAACGTTCTCAGGCCACACCTGCAACGGTGCGGGTATGACAGTGGTTTGTTGCGCGCCAACTATCGTTTCGGAGAAGGGCAAGAGGTCGCTTATGTCGGATTTGCCCACGGCCCGGCGGATGCGAGGACAGCTTGTGTGGTGGCGCTAGATGCGGTCTCTGATCCAACACCCATTGTGCCGCTTTGTCGAAGCATCGGAGCGCCGATTGTTCTTGTGTGCTGGCAAGGGAATTTGCAGTGGTGGAAACAGGGAACACATTCCCCCGAGCTAATCGAGACAATTCCCCAAAGTGAGGTCGCGCGTTTTTTCCAGTCCCACCAAGACGACTTTTCGCCGGATGCGGTATATCGCGCGAAGACATGGGGGCGATTTGACCGGCAGTACCAACTGAGTTTTGTTGACATCGGCCTGATGTCCCTTGTCGAGAGTGAAGTTGGCAAGGCCCTTGGCGAGTTGATTGCCCACGCTGTCTCGTCGCTTAAGTCTCAGCTTCGATGGCACAGCCTGTCAAGTGAGAGAGGCGGCTGGCTATGGAAGTCGGTATTTTGGTTGCTTGCCGCGAAAATACTGCGGGACAAAGGCGTAAAGGGGTTTGGCAACGTTGATCTTCTAGCAGTGGACGAGGTATTTGACCGCGTTGCAAGGCATTATGGGGCTGTCGCTCCAATACACGTCAATGACCGGCAACGCGACGCGCTTGCCAACGCGGCAAGCATGATTGCCCAATTTAGCAATCTGGCCGCCACGACTACGGAATCCTTGGCTTACGTCTATGAGAACACGTTGATTTCCCCGCAGACGCGCTCTTTACTCGGAACGCATAGTACACCATCCTATCTCGTCGATTATGTCGTCGGAAAGTTGTCGCCTTGGATTGAAGAAATACCCGTCGAAGAGAGGGCCATATTTGAACCCGCCTGTGGCGATGCCGCCTTCTTGATGGCAGGCATGCGGCTTTTGAGGGAGATTCCTCCAGGAGATTACTTCGATCCCAAGACACAACATACCTACTTGCGGAGGCGATTGCACGGTTATGAGATTGATTCCTCCGCCCTGGACATCGCCCGGTTGAAGTTGACCCTTGCCGATATTCCCAACCCTAACGGTTGGGATTTGCAGTGTGGTGATATGTTCGTCGGCGACATTCTTCGGCAAAAGGCGCGAACGGCGACTGTGTTCTTGGCCAATCCGCCTTTTGAGGATTTCACAGCCCTCGAGAAGTCAGCATACGCGAAACGTGGCGTTGAGCTTCGCTACGCAAGTAAAACGGCGGAAATGTTAAGCCGTGCCTTGCCGGCGCTGCCAATGGGAGCGGTTTTCGGCGTCGTCGTTCCGCAAACGCTTCTGGCGACTCATAAGGCGGCTGATCTGCGAGAGTGCATTGTTAGCGACTTCGACATTTTGGAAGTGTGCGAGTTGCCCGACAATCTCTTTGCCCTTTCGGAACTTGAGTCCGCCGTAATTGTCGGACGCAAGGTTGGCAACGACGGGCGCAGAAGCAGGTTCTTCAATCATCACATCGTACGCAGACATGACGCCGACCGCTTCCGACAAGACTATCGCTTCTCGGTCACGCATCGTGCAAGTCAATCCCATATCTCCGCTGAGAATGGTTGGAGTTTGCATGTGCCCGAATTGGTGGACGTGTGGGCAGCGTGCAAAGCAATGGATACACTTTCCACAATTGCCGAGAGTGGGCAAGGATTGGCGTTCTTGGGTGAAAAGTCTTTGCCATCGAATACCGTGACGATCAGTGACAGGCGATTTCCTGGGGCAAAGAGGGGCTTTGCCGTATGGCATGAAGAAATCCAGTTGCACGGACAACCCAACGAGATATGGGTGAATACTGACCCATCAGTCATTGGGTCGGCTCGTACCGGCATTACCACTAACATTCCCCAAGTTCTCCTCAATTATGCGGCGGTAAGCCGTGGCCCCTGGCGATTGAAAGCGATCCTTGATCAAACTGGCCATGCCGTGACAAGTCGTTTCATTACGGTGCGGCCGCGATCGCAAACGTGGACATTGGATTACCTTTGGGCAATCCTCAACTCCCCGGTTGCAAACGCGTTTGCCTATACCCATTCAGGAAAACGAGACAACCTGGTCGGGATGATCCGCAAGTTGCCGGTGCCTGACGCATCCGAAACAGACGTGAACCGCGTAAGCGGGTTTGTTGCCGAGTATCTTCAGGCAGTCGCCGAGGACGACCATGCTCTCAATGTACCGGTCAATGCGGAGGTTGCCCGCAAAGTGATGCTGCAAATCGACGCCGAGGTGCTCCGCCTTTATGATGTGCCTCCGCGTTTGGAGCGGCAAATTCTCGATCTCTTTGCCGGATGGGAACGTCAAGGGGTGCCGTTCGGTTTCGACCGCTATTATCCCGCTGATTACGAGCCGTGCTTTCCCTTGCATGAGTACCTGTCCTCTGCGTATGAGACTTCGACGGCAGGATATTTGCGAAATCAGGCCGAACCAAGAATCCCTGCTGAGGTACTTCGCGCTCTGTACGAGGCCGTGCGAGCCTTTGAGGAGTAGCAATCGTGCGCGGATACCTGTTGGACACCAACATCCTGAACTACTGGTTCAACGAGGCAACGCCCGAACACCAGAATGTTCTCCGGCATCTGGCAACTCTCGATGCAGGGGCTCCGCTCAGAGTATCTGCAATCTCGTTGGGGGAAATGGAGTACGGCCATCGCTGTGTGTCTGACGCGGATACGGCGATTCAAGCGGCATTCAAGGATTTTGTGGGCAAACGGCTTCCTGGTGTTCTTCGCATTCAGCGGAGCACATTGATTCCCTACGGGGAGATCAGGGCAAGCCTCTTCAAGAAGTTCGCTCCGAAGAACAGGAGAAACGGCCTCCGCCCGTGTCAGTTGGTCGATCCGGTCACGGCGACGAGCCTCGGCATTCAGGAGAATGACCTCTGGATAGCGGCACAGGCCATCGAGTTCAACCTTGTCTTGGTAACACATGATCGAACAATCCACCTTGAAGAGGTGGCCGCCGACTTTCTCGAATTTGAGGACTGGGCCGCATAGGCGGTCATCGAAAAGGCGTCGCGGAATCCGGCACGGAAAACGGCACAGCAGCCCTCGGCGGGGCTTCGCAAGAACTCACGATAAACGACAGAAGCCGCCGCGGAACCTGCTTGGATCCGCGATGTCCCGCGAACGGACTGGATGCTTTTGGAACGCCGCTCTTACAGCTTCCGGCAGACCGCCTCGGCCATTTCGCGGGTGCCGACGGCGGTCGGGTCGTCGCGGCTGGGCTTCATGTCGTAGGTCACGTCCCTGCCCTCGGCGATCACCGCCGCCACGGCGTCTTCCAACCGGTTGGCCGCGTCGCCTTCCTTCAGGTGGCGGAGCATGAGCACGGCGGAGAGCACGAGCGCGGTGGGGTTTACCTTGTTCTGGCCCTTGTACTTGGGGGCGCTGCCGTGGGTGGCCTCAAAAACGGCGCCGTCGGGGCCGATGTTAGCCCCCGGGGCCACGCCCAATCCGCCCACCAACCCGGCGGCCAGGTCGCTCAGGATGTCGCCGTAAAGGTTCGGCAGCACGAGCACGTCGTACAACTCCGGCTTCTGCACCAATTGCATGCACATGTTGTCGACGATCCGGTCCTCGAACCCGATGTCAGGGAACTCCTGGGCGACTTTCCGCGCGGTGGCCAGCCAGAGGCCGTCACTGTGCTTCATGATGTTCGCCTTGTGGACGGCCGTGACCTTCTTGCGGCCGTTCTGGCCGGCGTACTGGAAGGCCCAGCGGACGATCCGCTGCGAGGCGGAGACGCTGATGGGCTTGATCGAGACGCCGGTCTCCGCCCGGCCGGACTTGATCTGCCGCTGCGGTGAGATGTTATTGAGATAGTCGATCAACTCGGCGGTGGCCGGCTGGCCCGCCTCGAACTCGATGCCTGCGTACAGGTCCTCGGTGTTCTCGCGGACGATCACGATGTCGACGGGGACGTTGTCGAAGAAGGTCCGCACGCCGGGGTAGTGCTTGCAGGGACGCAGGCAGGCGAACAGCCCGAGGGCCTGCCGCAGATGGACGTTGAGGCTGCGGAAGCCGGTGCCCACCGGCGTGGTGATGGGGGCCTTCAGGGCGCAGCGGGTGCGGCGGACGCTCTCGATCGTGGCCTCCGGCAGCGGCGTGCCGCAGCGCCTCCATCACTTCCACGCCCGCCTCCTGCACGTCCCAGTTGATCTTCACTCCGGTTGCCTCGACGCAGCGCCGCGCGGCCGCCGCCAGTTCCGGTCCCACCCCGTCGCCGGTAATCAACGTCACATCGTGAGCCATGATTTCGCACTCCAAAGGGTTCTGGGTTCAGACTGCCCAAAGACTATCAGGCCGGCCATCGGGGGTCAACTGGATGCTTGGGAGGGAGGCTTGTCAGTGGCTGCCGCGTCGGCTATAATGCCGCTTCTATGCAAAGGGCATCGGTATGACACTGGAGCAGGAACTTATCGGAATCTTTGCCGCCACCCCCTCCCGGCGGAACCGGGAAATCCTCATCGGCTACTACGGCTGGCAGGACGGCCGGCAGCACACCCTGACGGAAGTCGGAACCCGCTTCGGCATCACCAGGGAGCGGGTCCGCCAGATCTGCGCCAAGCTCACCAGCGCCCGAAGAGCGCCGTCACTGCCGCGCCGACGATGGACCGGGCGCTCCAGTTGGTCGCCGACCGCCTTCCCGCTGCGGCGGCGGAGATCGAGCGGGAGTTTGTCGAGCGGGGAATGACGGCCGTGGGCATGTCCCTGGAAAGCTTGGCCGCCGCCGCCCGCCTGCTGGGGCGGCCGATCCGCTTTCAGATCGTCACCATCTCGGCCGATGGACGCCTGGCGGTCCGCCCCGACCAGGAGAAGGCCGTGGCGGCCGTGGTCGATCTGGCCAAAAAGGAAGTGTACTTCCACGGACTGACGACGGTGGCGCGGATCGAGCGGGCGGTATCCGCCCGCTTGGGCAGCCGTGCCGGCGCCGGACTGGTCCGTCAAACCCTCTCATTGATGGAGGGCCTCCGCTGGCTCGACCAGTCCGCCGGCTGGTTCCGGCTTTCGTCCATCGAGCGGCACGGACTGCCCAAGGCGATCGACAAGGTGCTGGCCGTGGCCGGCGTGGTGCCGGTCCCGGCGTTGCGGCAGGCGCTTTTGCGCAACCGCCGCCTGTGGGACGAGCCGCCGCCGGAAAACGTCTTGCTGGAGTTCTGCCGCCAGATGCCCGGCGTCCGCGTCGAGGGGAACCGGATCGTCGCCGATCCGCCCCGCGACTGGCGGAAATCGCTGACCGGCGTGGAAGCAAAACTGGTCGGCGTGCTGAAGGCCCACGGCCCGGTGATGGAACGGGGCGCGATGGAGGACCTCTGCGTGGCCGGCGGCATGAACCGCTTCAGCTTCCACGCCTTCGTCTCCTGGTCGCCGGTGATCGCGCAGTACGGGCATAGCGTGTACGGGCTGTTGGGAGCGGAGGTCCCGCCCGACCGGGTGGAGAAACTACTGGCCCAGCGGCGTGCCGGCCGGGTGGGCCGCCGCGTCTTGGACTGCCACGGTTGGACCCCGGACGGCCGCGTCTGGCTCCGCTACCGGCTCTCGAAGGCCGCCAGCACCTACGCCGTGATCACCATCCCGGCGGCGCTGAAGAAAACGGTCCGCGGCCGCTTCCAGTTCCTCGACGCCGACGGCCGTCAGCTCGGCACCCTGGCCACCAAGGACGGCCGCGCCTGGGGCCTCGGCTCCTTCCTCCGCAAGCAAGGCGCCCGGATCGGCGACCATATCGTGCTCACCCTCGACCTGAAAAACCGCACGGCGGTGGTGACATGGGATGAAGCCGGCGCGGCGGCGGGCGCGAAGGATGAAGGATAAGGGATAATGACTGAAGGAGGGCCGCGAGGGGCTGAGGGCTGGCTGGGGGGATGAGGACTGGGCACTTCAGTGCCCGGTGCGGAGGGGCAGGCGGCACGCAGCGGAGCATGACGATCAGAGAAGTTGCGTGTCAATGTCGTTCCTTTTCTACTGTGCTTCTCGTCGCGTTGTAGCGGTCATGCCGGTGATGTGAGCGGCGCGGTTGACGCCCGATGCCGGCGCCCCCTCAGAATGGTGGTTTCTGGCGGGCGGTGCGCAAATCTTTCGCCGCCCGCGTGGTTACTATTGGGGAAGGGGTGCAGCGACGCCGTGGCATTGCCCGTGCCTCGCTCCTTTTCTCGGAGGGGACGCTATGGATTCCGGCAGGAACACCGACGAGTTCGTCCGGCTCTTCTCGCTCTGGACCAACAGCATCTACTCGTACATCCACGTCCTGGTGCCCGTCCACGCCGACGCCGAGGACGTCTTCCAGGAGACCAGCCGGACGCTGTGGGAGAAGTTCGGCGAGTACCACGCGGGGCCGGAGGAAGGCTTCCGGGCGTGGGCCCTGCGGATCGCCCAGATCGAGGTCCTCCGCCACCGCCAGCGGCAAGGGCGGCGGCACAATCTCTTCAGTGACCGGCTCCACGCGGCGCTGGGGGAGGCGGCCCTGGCGGCAATCAACCAGGTCGATCCGCGGCTGGAGTTGCTGACCGGCTGCTACCGCAAACTCTCCGAGGAGGATCGGCGGCTGATCGATGCCCGGTACCAGATCGGCTCGACCGTCGAGGCCATCGCCGCCGAACTGGGCCGGTCGGTCCACTGGGTCTATCGGGCGCTGCGGCGGATTCATCAGGCGCTGTTCGACTGCGTCGAGGAAGCGCAGCGGGCTGAGGAGGAGGCGGAAAAGGGGACAGGTCCAATTTGCCGGGACCAACCTTCGGTCGGTGCCCGCCCTCCGGGTGCTTCGTACAAATTGGACCTGTCCCCTTTTCCGCCGCAGGAGGAGCAGCCATGACAGCGCCCGCCGCTGCGGCCCAGGAATTCTTCGATCTGATGTGCGATCTGGCGGAAGGCCGGCTCTCGCCGCCGCAGGCCGCTCGGCTCGAAGAATTGCTCCAGGCCGATCCGGCCCGGCGGCGGCAGTACGTCCATTTCATGCTCATCGTCGGCGGCCTGCACCGCATCCGGGGCGAGGGGCAAGCGAAGGGGGAGGGGGGAAGGGGGAAGGGGGAAGAGAGATTCGACAGGCTCCGCCCTCCCCCTTCCGCCTTCCCCCTTTCCGTCGAGCCCCCTATCGTCATCCGGACTTCGCCCACCCTGCCCACTCCCTTCACTTTCGATTCCTTCGTCGGCAGCCCGTTGTTCTCTTACATGGCCGCCACGGTCATCATGGGGGTGGGTCTGCTGGTTTTTTGGGCATGGAAGGTGTCGCTTCACGATGAGGTCGCCACGTACCCCCGCGCCGAACCATCACCGGTCGTGCGCGAAATGGAGCCTGTCGGCCGAATCAGCGGGATGGCCGACTGCCGTTGGGCCGATTCGCAAGACGCCCCCTCCGCCGCCGTCCCCTTGGGCCGCAAGTATGAGCTGGCCTCGGGACTCGTGGAAATCACCTACCAGACCGGGGCCAAAGTCATCCTCCAGGGACCATGCACCTACGAAATTGATTCCGCCGCCGGCGGCTTCCTCGCGCTGGGCAAACTGACGGCAAGGGTGGAAACAAAGGGGGAAGGCGGAAGGGGGACGGCGGAAGAAGCAGACAATCAGAAATCCCCCTTCCCTCTTCCCCCTTCCGCCTTTGTTGTCAAGACTCCCACCGCAATTGTCACCGACCTGGGCACCGAGTTCGGCGTGGAGGTAAGCAAGGAGCGCACCACCACTTCAACCGTCTTCCGTGGCTCTGTGAGGGTCGTGGTAGTCGGCGGGGACGGCCGGCAACCCAAACAAGAGGTGTTGCTCGGTGAGAATGAGTCCGTTCGTGTGGAGAGAGGCCAAGGCGACGGTGCTCCGCGGCTGGTGCCACTTGGCATGGCGGGCGCCGTTGTGAAGTTCGCCCGCCGGCTCGTCGAGCCGCCCGAGACGTTAGACGTTCTGGACATCGTTGCCGGCGGTAATGGGACGGGCAGTCGCCGACAGCAAGGGGTCGACCAGTCTACCGGAAGGCGGGTTTATGCTTTCCTGGCGAACTGCCCCCCCTCCGACCACACTTACCAGGCAACGCCCTGGCACAAGCTTATTGACGGGGTGTTTGTGCCGGCCGGGGGGCCCCGGGCGGTGCAACTCGATTCCGCCGGCCATACGTACGCCGCCCTACCGGCTACTTCCGGACTGTCGTACGGCGTCATTCTGGTCCCGCGCCGCGGAGGTGAGCGCGGCAGAGCGGGCGAAAGGCCCCGCCTACTGGGTTTACGCGATGGGCGCAGGCGAGCAGTTCATGCCGAAGCGCCGCGGGCTGCTCTGCCTGCACTCGAATGCCGGCATCACGCTGGATCTCGAAGCCATGCGGAGGATGTATCCGGGGCGGCGGCCCACCCGCTTCACGGCCGTGGCCGGCATGGCCGAGGCCCGCCTGCGCGCTTCCCGACTCCCACGCCGGGCTGGCCGACCTGTGGGTGTTTGTCGATGGCAAGTTGAAATTCCGGCGACATGCACTTCGCGGCGCAGGATGACCCCTTCCCCGTGGACGTCGGGCTTGGCCCGGCGGACCGGTTCCTGACCCTGGTCACCACCGACGGCGGCGACCCGTACAAGATCGAGTCGGATTGGGTCGTCCTCGGCGATCCGCAACTCGATTTGGCCGAGACGGTGCCGGCCCCGTCCCGAGACAGCTCAAGGCTGAAGGAGGCGAACATGGGTCCGTAAACGATCGAGAATACTGGGCGGCGTAGGGTGGGGCGAGCTTAAGCGCGGTCCCACCACTGCCGCGCAAAGAACCATTCGTGGGACGGCGCTGCGTCCTGTTCCACAGTTCGCCGTTGTGACATAGGTGACAACGGCGGGACCGCGTAAGTTGATTAGCGTCTAAC
The DNA here is from genome assembly GCA_963754135.1 of uncultured Planctomycetaceae bacterium. Classification (GTDB taxonomy): domain Bacteria; phylum Planctomycetota; class Planctomycetia; order Pirellulales; family Thermoguttaceae; genus JAJFUI01. The sequence continues at coordinate 2,008,054 of CAVWEY010000003.1, read as the reverse complement.
CCTTTTTCCTTTCCTTGGAGGTGTGAGATGAGTTCGCTCAAGAGCTTTCTTCTGGTTTCCTCTATGGCAGTTGTGGTGCTGGGAGTAATCTCGACCCAATCCAGGGCCGATCTGATCGCGGAGTACTTGCTGAACGAAAACCCGATCACCTACGGTGGCGCCACCCCGACGGTCCTGAAGGACACGCTCAGTCAGCACAACCTGACGTACGCCAACCCCTCGTCGGGTACGCCCACGAGCGCGCCCTATTCGACCACGGGGGTGTGGGGGGCATCGGATCTGGCCGTTCATTTTGGCGGGACCAATAGCTGGGCCTACGCCTCGAGCCCCGCCGGCGGCACGGACATCTACGTGGTGTACCCCCTTACGGAGGTCACGATCGAGGCGTTCTTCAAGGTCGACGCCCTTAGCACAAGCGCCGAAATGATCTACGCCGAGGGGGACCACGGCGGCCCCGTCGTGCAACTGAAGGTGGACCCCCAGAGCGGCAACTCGAGCCCCGTGGAATTCGCCGTCTGCCCGGCTGCCGGGTGGAAGTGGACTACTGTCGGCTCGGTTGTGGCCGGCCAGTGGTACTTTGTCGCCGGAACGCTCCACAACGGCAACCTGAGCGTGTCTCTCTACGACTATGCGAACCCGCAGTTGGGAATCCAGTCGACTTCGGTCAGCATGGGGACCTGGAGCCAGCAAGCGCCGCAGATCACTTATTACACGTCCATCGGCGGTTGCGCTGCCGACGGGGTTCCGTATGCCTTTACCGGCACGATCGACAACATCCGGATTTACAACACGGCCCTGGACAGCACAACGCTGCTGCATGACGCTACCACCGCCACATCGGACATCCCTGAGCCAGCGAGCTTTGCTCTGCTGACGATGGGTCTGGCCGGCCTGCTCTGCTACGCCTGGCGGAGGCGGCGGTAGATATATGATTTAGGATTTGGGATTTCTGATTTGGCGCGGCTCCGGCGTCGTCGCGGGTCTTGGCCCGTGACGACGTCCGGAGCGCCTTTGTCCGGTTGCGCCAACGGAAATCGGAAACTTGTGCATGTCAGAGAAAGGAGCACATCGTGTGCCGCGCCAATCAGAAACCAGAAATCAGAAATCAGAAATCCGGCGGGTTCACCTTAGTTGAGCTACTCGTGGTGATCACGATCATCGGCATCCTGATCGCCTTGTTGTTGCCGGCGGTGCAGGCCGCCCGCGAGGCGGCCCGGCAGACGCAGTGCCGCAACAACCTCAAACAACTCGCGCTGGGCTGCTTGAACCACGAACAAACCGCCGGGCGGTTTCCCAGCGACGGTTGGGGATACGCTTGGACCGGCGACGCCGACCGCGGCACCGACTGGCGGCAGCCCGGCGGCTGGATTTACAACGTCCTCCCCTACGCAGAACAACAGCCGCTGCACGACCTGGGCATCGGCCTGCCCTGGAACGACGCCAACAAGGAAAGCGCCAACCTACAGCGGCTAGCCACGCCGCTAGGCATCTACACCTGCCCCACGCGGAGGCCGACCGCCGCTTGGCATTGGGGGGGCACCAGCATCGTCGAGGCGGTGGTCAATGCCGGCGTCCCGACCGTGGCGGTGCGCAGCGATTACGCTGCTAACGGTGGCGACTATTACACCAGCCCGAGCACCGGCGTCAGCAGCGGCCTGACGCCGGTTTGGTCCTCGGCTCCGATAAATGACGATGCCGGGCCAGCCAGCCCGAGCGAGGTCGAGAACTCGCCAGGCCAAATGGCGCCCGGCGCCAGAAACGTCTTCAGCGCCATCGCCAAGCTAGCCACCGGGGTAGTGTACTGCGGCAGCATGGTCAAGATGGCTGACATCAGCGACGGCACGAGCAACACGTATCTCTTCGGCGAGAAAAATATCAATCCCGATTCTTACACCACAGGGGTCGACGTCGGGGACAACGAGGCCGCGCTGGTCGGGGATAACCAGGACATAGTCCGATGGACCGCCTTCTCGGTCAATTACAGCACCTTCCCCCCGACTGCCCAGTACCTTCCCCCGTTCCAAGACACTCCAGGTTCATCTGCGGGGACGTACAGTTTTGGCAGTGCCCACCAGAACGGCTTCCAGATGGCCTTCTGCGACGGCTCGGTGCAGATGATCGCCTACTCGATCGACCCCGAGACGCATCGCCGCTTAGGCAACCGCAAGGACGGCATGCCGATCGACGGCAAGAAGTTCTAACGAAAGTGAAGGGGCGAAGGCGAAGGAGGGAAAGGGATGCCCCGACGCCCCGTCCTATCCGCCGTGGCAATTGAACCAAGCGCGGCGGGCGAAGGGGAGCTTCTCCCGCGGCTCGCCCGGCCCCGCGGGCACGCCGAGCGGCAAGAGGACGCGGACGGTTTTCTGCGGTGGGACGCCCAGCAACCGGCCGATCCGCCCCGCCCGGTCCTCGGCCCGCAATACGCCGTCCAGCCAGACCGTGGCGTAACCGAGCGCGGTAATCGCCAGCAGCATGTTCTCGACCGCCGCCGCGCAATCCTCCACGGCGAACGAGACGTTGGCGTACGCCGGCCGCCAGTCGGCCACGCAGACGATCATCGCTTTGGCCGAGCGGCAGACCGGTTTGTCGACGATCTTGGCCATCTGGCGGAGCAACGGCGGATCGTCGACGATCACGAAAGAGGTGGTTTGCGCGTTGCAGCCGGAGGGGGTCTGGATGCCGGCCTGCACGATCTTTTCCAGGTCCGCCCGCGGCACTGCCGCCGCAGTGAACTCGCCGCGGTAGCTGTGGCGTTTGGCGATAGCCTCGAAGATGTCCATGATTAGCGAGTCCTCCGCAAGAAGTTCCTTAGAATACTCAGCGAGACCTTCCTCGACGAAATCACGGTCTTCCGCGGCGAAATCGGAGTATCTCTGAAAATCACTCGTCCGCAATCTCTACGCCGTACTCGTCACGCTCCGCATGACGCCAGTTCCTCACGCGGAGCGTGAGGAGTACATGGATTCGTTCACGGCGCCGTCCCCGGCTTGCAGTAACCGAGCGTCAGCAGGGCGTAGCCGGTCACCAGTGCTGGATCGCCCTCGAACCAGCGGTCGTTGCGGTTCAACCACGAGCCGTCGGGCTGCTGCCGTTTGACGAGTTCCGTCAAGAGGTCGCGGCGCCAGTCGTGCCGCTGGCCCTGGGCATCGACGAGTTCCTTCACTCCGGCGGCGTCCAGTGCTTTGGCGGCCGTATGGTAGTAGTAGTAGAGGCCGGACTGTCCCATGCCGGGATTGCTCGTGAAGCCGTAGTGCCGTTGGATCCATTTCAGCGCGGCGTTGACCCGCGGATCGTCCGCCTTGACGCCGGCGTAGATCATGCTCTTCAGTCCGGCGTAGGTCATCGAGCCGTAGCTCCGCAGTCCGCCGTCGGGGGTCTTGCCGGCCGGGCTCTCGCCGCCGGCGGCCGCGGTGTAAATGAAACCGCCGCGGTCATCGGGATTCGTCTTGGCCGCGAAGGGGAGGGCGCTGTGCTGGCTCTCGAGGTTCTGGCAGCGGGAGACGAAGATCAGGGCCTTCTTCATCGCTTCGTCGTCGGGGCCGGCGCCGGCGGCCTTCAAGGCATCGACCAGGAACTGGGTGTTCGAGAGGTCCGGCCGCTTGTGCTTGCCGTAGCCGGCGCCGCCGTAGCTGGGGCTCGACTTGTCTTGTCCTTGGGGCTCGGCCCACTGGTCCGCCTTGAGAAACTTCTCCGCATTCTTGATGAGCTTGTCGTAGCGTCCGTCGCGGTTGGCCGCAACGAAGCAGACCAACGCCAGGGAGGTCTCATAATTGCGGTACGTGCTGCTCTTCAGGGAGACGGCGCCGTCGGGCTGCACGAAACGTTCGAGATAGGCGAGGCTCTTGGCCACCAGGGGATCGTTGGGCGAACGGCCGTGGCGCATCGAGCGCGGCGGCCACGAGGGCGGACACGCCCGGCCCGGCCTGGGCCGAATAAGAGCCGTCGGGCGATTGGGTCTTCTGGAGGAAAGCGATGGCCCGATCCACGGTCCGAGCGTAGGCCGCGGCACCGGCCGGCGGTTCTGCGGCCTGCTCCGCCGCATAGGCCGCCCCGCTTAACGACAAAACCAACAAGGCAAGTCCTATAAATGCCCGTCTCATCTTGCAGTTCCTTCCTTCTCTGTTGAGGTTCGCGCGGGAGCAACCGCGTCACTTGGGTGGCACGCCCTGAAAGGGCGTGGCGGGCATCACGGCAAAATTTGGCAATTCGCCACGCCCTTTCAGGGCGTGCCACCCGGGTGCTCCCGCAAATGGGGACTGTCCCCTTTTTTCTCCGTTATGGCACGATGGCCAGGATTTCGTTCTCGTTAAGGACGAGCAATTCATCGCTGTCGACCACCACTTCTGCGCCGGCGTAACTGCCGAACAAGACGCGGTCGCCTTCCCTGACCTGATGCGGGACGCGCGAGCCGTCGGGCAGCAGTTGGCCGTCACCGACGGACAGCACCCGTCCTTGTCGCGGCTTCTCTTGGGCCGCCTCGGGCAGGACGATGCCCCCCGCGGTCTGCTCGTCGGCCGGCAGCCGTTTGATCACAACGTTTGCGCCCAGCGGCACGATCTTCATAAGCGGTCAGCCCGCGTAACCCTTTGGATATTCTTGCACGCGGCGGCTTTTCCGGCAAGATGCCCCCGCTCCTTCGCCGTAAGGTGTGCATCGGCAACCGCTTGCAACAGGAGGGTCATCGGCCCTGCTTGCCGCCCTCTCGGTCGGCGTCGGTCAGGCCGAGGCGGGCCAGCCAGCGTCCGTGAGCAGGCCGTTTCTGCCGGTCGGCCGGGCCTGCCCCGGCAGGCCCCCCCGCCAGCGCGCACTCGGCCAGACGGATCCGCTCCTCCAGATCGGCGCGGTTGCGGGCGAGCTTCGCGCGCTGGAGCGACAGATCGATCTCCGCCTGGCGGAGCTTCGCCTGCCACTCCTGCTGCAATTCTTTGAGCCGCTCCCGCTCCTGTTGAACCGCGCCGTCTCCGCCCAGCAGCCGGTCGATCACCGCCTGCCGGTCGGCTTCGAGCGGGCCGTCGCCGGCCGGTTGGCCCAGTTGCCGCGTCAACTCCTCGATCTGGCGGTCTTTCTCGGCGAGCGCTCTTTCGCTGGATTGGAGCACGTCCTCGATCTGCAACCGCTGGGCCTGCTGTTGGGGGTCGTGCGGGTCGAAATCGGATTCCAGGGCGGCCAGGACGCGGCGTTTTTCCGCCTCCCAGTCGAGGTGCCCGCCTGGCCGCGCCGCGGCGGCGGACTGGGCCCGATGGAGGAGCTGCCGCTGAGCCTCGGCGTCTCTTCCAACCGCCGCAGCTCCGCTTCCAGCGCGGCCTCGGCCCGTTCGAGCCGGGCCTGATGCGCGGCAAGGAACTCATGCACCCGGTCGCGTTGGGCCTGAAGCGACCCGATGAACTGTTCGGCCCAGGTTTCGGGGCCAGGCGATTGTAGGGGCAAGGTTTCCATGGCCGTCGTTCTCGCGGCCTCGATCAGCCGCGAGCCAAGAGGGAGACCGTCCGTGGGGCAGGTTGCCGGCCTGCCGCCGCTACGCCCGGCACATCCGGCGCAACCGTTCCCCGGGCCATCGCGGCGACAATCCCCCTATTACAATCTATACGTCATAAAGCCGTGGCCGGCAGCCCGGCCATGCAGCGCAGCAGCCGGGCCTCCAGCATCCGCCAGTCGCTGCCAAAAATGGCCGTGAAATCGGCGGTCCGTTGGGCCGCCGTGTAGGGCGTAAACGGCGGGCGGGAGGCGGTTTGCTTGAGATAGCGCACGTACTTGGCCGGCTCGCTCTCGACCAGGAAGAAGCTCATCGCCCACGCCTCGGCATAGGCCGCCCCCGGATTGACGCGGAAAAGGTCGTCGCCGGCGACCAGTGCGGCGAGCAACTCCGGCCGGTGATGCGGGGCCAGCGACTGCCGGAACGCCCGCAACCGCTCCCGGTTCACGCGGTCGGCCGGCTGGGTGTAGTTGCAGGAGTCGTAGACGCCGGGGGCCTCGAAGAGCATGGCCAGGCCCTCGGCCAGCCATTTGGGCGGCGGGCAGTAGCGGCTGTTGATGCCCGTGTTGAACGCCGTCTGGTGCGTGGCCTCGTGGATCAGCACCGAGGCATTCTGCCGCCAGTTGCGCGAGTCGGGCTTGCCGCCCATGTCGTAGAGGTTGATCCGGTTCGTGTCGATGCGGTAGTAGCCGACGACGCTGCGGGCAACGGGCCCAGTCTCGCTGGCGGCGTTGCGGTCGAACTCGATCCGGTCTTTGCACACGATGCCCACCAGGAGACACGGCGGCGTGGCCGGCTGGAAGCCGCGGACGGAGAAGTAATGGACGAACGAGCGGTAGAGGTCCTCGAACCGCTCGGCCCAGCGGTCGCCCTGCCCGGCGGGGTGGGCAACCAGGTAGTGCCCGGTCCCGCTCACTTCGTAGCCGCTGCCCAGCTCCCGCAACAGGGCCGCGCGGAACTCCGACGGCGAATAGGCGCGGAAATGGTCCGCGGTTTTCTTGAAGTTGCCGGCCTGTTGGGGCTCGAATTGCCAGAGCCGCCCGTCCCGCCCCAGCAGATGGACCTCCTGCCGGCTCCAGCCGACGGGGAGCCCTTCCACGCTTCGCCCCTGGAAGGTCACCTCCACCATTCCGTCGATCGCCGGTTGATCGGCGGGGAAGGCGGGCGGGCAAACGATCAGGGCAGCGGCAGCCGTTGCCAGCAGCAAGGCCGCTGACAAGCGCGACGCGATCGGGACCGTCCAGCATTGCGACTTGCCGCTCATCCGAGCAAGCATAGGCCAGGATCAAGGGGTCTGCAACCCGCGCATGGTGGCACGTCCCTGAGCGGAGCGAAGGGCGTGGTTCAGTCGTCCACCACGCCCTTCGCTGCTCAGGGCGTGCCACCCAAACGATGCTTCTCAGAGGAGCGATACGGTCCTACCTGCCCGAGCACCAATGACTTTGGGGCAGCCGCCCGTGACCCCGCGGCCCTTGCTCAATCGCCTGCATGACCGCCTGGCGGGGCTGCGGCTGGTCCAGCCGGCGGTGTTCCTTTATCGTGGGGGCAGCCGGCCGGGGGGCCTCGGGCGTCGCTGCTAACGGCGGCGGCGGCGAAGGCGCCGGAGCGGCCTGCTGCGGCGACTGCCACCACCAACTGATCCCCAACTCACGCGCCTTTTCCACCGAACAGATCAGCAGCCGAAGCTGAATGCTCAGCAACTCCACGTCGCAGAGCTTGATGCGGATGTCCCCGGCGATCACCAAGCCCGTGTTCAGAACCCGCTCGAGGATGTCGGCCAGACTGTCCCCGTGGGTGGCGCGGGTGATGAGTTGTGCCTGGGCCATGATGCTCCCTTAACGCAATTTGCCCAACGGGCCGAGGTCCAGATTGAGGTCCTTGTCGGCGAAACCAAAGTACTCCTTGAGCCGCTCGATCTCCTCGGCCAGACGGAGAAACGTCGTTCCCAGCCGTTCAACCTCGGCGGTCCCCAGCGATCCGGCGTCGATGCGGCGCAGCGCCTGCCGCTCCAGCAACTCGCGCAGCAACTCGACCAGCGTGAGCACCAATTGCGCCAGTCCGTTGCGGACGTTCTCCGGCTGGAGCTGGATCCGCGACGGCACGGCGGCCAGTGTCGGCTCAGGCATACTGTTTCTCCGTCCAGTCGTCGCAGGAGCGGACGGCGGGAACGAACCAGCCCGCCTTCCGGGCCGTCTCCACCGACGAAAGCGTCAGTTGCAGCCGCAGGTAGAGCAACTCGATGTCGGCCACCGAAACCACCAGGTCGCCGCAGAGGACCACGCCCGTGTTCAGCAGCCGGTCGAGCAGTTCCAGGAGGGTGTTTTCCTGGTTGTCGGCGGGTGGAACATTGCTTTCCATAGCTAGTCCTCCGGGTGCAGCACCTGCTGAAGCCCCTCGATCTGTTCCAAGAGCCGGGCCTCCTGAGACTCGAAATCCTGCTCCTCGATCTGGCCCGATTCCAACTGCCGGTGCAGCTCGGACAACGCGGCCACCGCGCCGGCTTCCCGGCTTTCGAGGTCCGCCCGGGCGGCCTCTTCCACCTTGCGGCAGACGGCCGCCAATCCCTTGACGGGCGCGAGCAAGATGTCGTCCACGAGGAACATGCTCATTCCTTATATGTAGGCGGCACACTTCGTGTGCCGCGTCCGCACGCGGAGCGTGCGGACTACAATTCCAGGGCGACGTCCACGAAATCGAACGGCGCCCACGGCCCGCTGTACTTGAAACAGTAACGGTCGTCGAACTTACGGGCCGCCTCCTGGATTCCCTGCTCGAAGCGGCTTTGGCCCTCCTTGGGGACCAGGCACACCAGTTTCATGATCATCTGTTCCTGCCCGACGTCGACGGAGCGGACCTCGGCGCAATAGGGTCTCAGCGCGTCGATGACCTGTTGCGTATGTTGCCCACGGCATTGCCGCAACAGCGACTCGAACAGTCTTCCCAGTTCGAGCCGCTCCTCCAGCGAAGGCTCACGGCCGGGGCGGAAGACGCGGTCGCGCATCTGCCGGAGCCCGTCGTCGGCGGTGACGAAGAACTCGAAGACGTTGGAGGTGTTCCAGAAGACGCTCAGTCCCATTTCCATCTTGCCCCGCAGCACGGCCAATTGCCGCGCCAGCCGGTCGCGGTTGGCGCGGAGGAACTCCCGCAACTCGTCTTCGCCGGCGGCCACCGTGCCGAAGGCGCAAGGCAACACGGTCTGCCGCCGGGCCAGCTCGTGCAGGAGCTTGTGATGCGCGGCCAGGTTGGAGCGTTGGGCGCGGATCCGCCGCCGCTCCACGGGAGTGACGACCGCGGCCAGCCGGTCCTCGACGATGGTCTCGATCCGGCCGGCGTCGATTCCCGGCAGTTCGGGCGGCAGCCCCTCCTCGGCGTCGGTGATTCCGTACAGGTAAACGCCCGCTTCAACCGCGGCAAGAGTGCTCACGCCTGGTCCTTCCCTGAAAAAACGCCGGCGGCGGCGTCACCTGGGCTGCTGCCCGGCAACGAAAAGCCGTAGCCCGCCGTATCCCCGGCTGCTGCCCGCGGCGACAGCGCCACGTTGCGGATCCGGCCGTCCTCGGTACGGACGGTCAGCAAGGCGCCGCAGACGAAACATTTGACCTGGCCGTTGTAGTCGTCGTAGTCGCCGCCGAGATCGACGCTGTGGCCGCACGAGAGACAATTCAATTTCATCGCCATCCTCCTCATAGAACCACGGCCAGCGGCCGCGGCTTTATGGTTTCTCGAGTTCGTAGGCCAGCACGTTCAACAGGGCGTCCAGCCGGAGCAGGTACCGCGTATGGTCGAGCACCGGGCGCTCGGTGTGGATGCCCAGCGCTTCGAGGGTTGGGTTGGGTTGCCAGACTTCGGCCTCGGCCTCCCAAGCCGCTTCGCCGCCGGCGGGGCCAATCCTCGTAATGTCCACGCGGCGGACCTCGGGCAAAGCGCCGGCGAGAAACGAGCGGGCCGCCGTCTGCGCCTTGGCAATGCCGACGGGCCGCGGACAGTCAATTCCTTGTGACATCGCCAATTTCTCCTCCAAACGTGGGCATGGCGCCCCACCGAATACTCAATAAGCCAGCCGGAAGCCGGCGCCGGGCGCAGCGCGGGTTGCCGGCTTCGGCTGGCTCGTCGGCCGACGCGGATTTATTCAGTTCCTCCCGGGCCACGGCCAGCAGCCCCGTCTGCTCCTGCTCGATCTCCGTGATCCGCCGATCGATGTTGTCGACCCGCTGGCGGGCGCTGAGCTTTTCCTTGTTGCGCCGGGCCTTCTCCAGCTCGAGCATCGCCAGCGCCAGATACTTGCGCTGGGGATTGTCCGTCTCGCTGATGCGCTCGGACATGGTATGGATGTCCTGCACGGTGCGGCGCGGTTGTGACTTCATTTCTTTTGTTCCTTCGTTCTGTACCCGTCACGCTCCGCGTGACGGAAGTTTCCTCACGCGGAGCGTGAGGAGTACGCGGACTCAACACGACTCCTGCATCACGCCGTCAACCCGGTTCCAGGCGCGCTCCACGTCGGCGGCCATGTGGCCCGGCGTGCGGATTTCAACCTCGTCACCGTCGCGGCGGTCCAACCCGAGCACGTCGCGGTAGGTCCGCGCGAAGACCGGATCGGCGGGGTCGAAGGCGGCGCCGCGCCGGGCAACCACCCGTGCGATCATGATCGCGGCGCGGAGGCTGGGGCGATGACGGGCCGGCCGCTGGCGGAATTGCCGCACCAGGTCCACCACCCGGCAAGCGTCTTCCACGGAAACGTTCCCCCGCGCGGCGGCGATCGCCACCTCTGTCTCCCGGTCGAAATAGTCCACGTGGATCGTGATCAGCCGGTCCATCAGGGCGTCCTGGCTCTTGTGGATGCCGGCATATTCTTCCGGGTTGGAGGTGAAGATCGCGCGGAAGCCGGGGTCCACTTTCAGATAGCCTTCGCCGGCGTAGCGGAGCTTGGGCAGGTTGAGGATTTCCTCGCCCAGCACGCTCAGCAGCACGTTGTTGGCCTCCGGCCGGCTGCGGGTGAACTCGTCGTAGACGAGCGTATGGCCGTAGCGGCAGGCGGTCGTCAGGCGGTTGTCGACCCACAACGTCCGCAGCATCTCCTCTTCCTTGCAGACCGAGTGTACGTAGTTGTCCACCAGCCGGTTGCGGCGGTAGCCCACGTCGTTGCCCACCAGGTCCGAGCTGCCGAACTCGTCGTCGCCGTGGATCAGCATCACCGGCCGGCCGAGCTTCGTGGCCAGGTGCAGGGCCAAGGTGGTCTTGCCGGTGCCGGCCGGACCCGAGAGGTTGATGGGATAGCCGGCCTGGAGGTAGGCCATCGCACGGTCCAACAATTCATCGACCGCGGGAGTGGTCACGAACCCGTCGCCGGGCTCCGGCCAGAGATGGTCCGGGCTGTGTACGAACTTGTGGTGGATCGACTGCCCGACGGCGCCGTTGCCTCGCTTGGTCATGGGACGGGGGCTTCCTTTCCTGCTTACAGGAGGACACGGAAAAACGATACTGCGGTTGATGGCATTCACGACTCTCAGAAAACCAACGCCGTCAAAACGCCCGCCGACTGCGGTCGGCGGGGGGAAGACCACCGTCATATCCTCCCACGACCGCGGTCGTGGGGCGTTTGCGGGTGTGGCATCCGCTTTCTTCTTCAATCAACTCTGACGTTTGCCCGCACGCCGTGGGGACTTCGATTCCTTGCGGAAGATCTGTCCGCCGGTGTTCAGGTCGGTGTGCATTTCCCTGAGGTCGTCGCGCACCCGGCCGGCCATCGCGGCAAGCTCTTCATGCACGTGCTGCATGTCGCCGCGGAAGCCCGACAACTGGTGCTGGACGTTCTGGGTCATGTTGTGGACGAACTCGCGGGTATCGTGGAACAACTGATCGCGGTCCGCCTGCGCCTGGTCGAAATCCTGACGCATACGGGTGAATTCTTCGGTAAAAACGGCCATGAGACGCTCCTTATTTTGATGCTTGCACACTGTCTGAGAAAAAATCGCCCCTGCCCCGTCGGCACATCAGTACCGGAGCGGCCGGCCGGCTGCTCCCTGGAGAATCCCCGGCCGGCCGCCTCTCCCGGTTTACTCCACTCAAGCCGGCGCCGCGGCAGACGCGGTCAGACCGATCGCCTCGGCGTACTTCAGGTACGTCTCGACGCTGGCGATGACCACGCGGGCCTCGATCGAAAGCAACTCGATGCCGACCAGCGACACCTTGGCCCAGGCATCGATCACGATGCCCTTGTCGAGAATCCGGTCCACCACTTCGGCCAAGCTGGAGGAGTCAGTGGATTTCTGAACGTTCGCCATGAAAACTCTCCTTTCAAGATGGTGATTCTTCTACCTTGGATTGACATCATCCCGGTATATCGAATCAAACAAGTTGCACTCGCAGCACACGTTGACTGAAACGTAGGCCCGACCGGTGCATAGTCAACCACGGTAGAAATTGTCGCAGGGCCGCGGGAAAAAGCCGCTATCGCAGCCTCCTGCCGTCCCCCAGGCTGTATCCTTCCAGGAGAGAACTCCGGTCAAGCAAGAACTGACGCTTGGGCAACATGAAAGGAAATAGCCGTGGCACGAGTCACTGAAACCGACAAGAAACAGGACGCCGCCAAGCCGCCGTCCGACGGAGAAAAGACCGCCAAGACGCTGAAATTGGGCGGACTCCTGGGCGGGCTGGGCAGCTTCATCGAAAAACTCGGCGAACTGGCCGAGGCCGGCGAGGAACTCTCCCGCTCCGGCGAATTCCAAGACCAGAGCGGAAAAGTCCGCGGCGTCTATGGAATCAACGTCCGCACCGGCCTGGGACGCGACGGCCAGACGGAACTGAAGGTCGAGCCCTTCGGTCACGTCCGTCGCCCCGCCGCCGACCAGCCCCCCGACGAGGACGTCCGCGAGCCGCTCCTCGACGTTCACGAAGAAGAGGACCACGTCCTGGTCCTGGTCGAGCTTCCGGGCGTGACGGCGGAGAACGTCGATCTGAAGCTCTCTGACGGCCGCCTCGATCTCCACGCCCAGCGCGGCAAGACGACCTACCACAAACAGATCGAGCTTCCCCGCGGTTGCTCGGCCGCAAAGATGAGCTGGGACTGCAACAACGGGATTCTGAAGATCCGTTTCGGACGGTGATTATGCCGGAAGCCACCACGGCGATCCAAGAGATCACGCTGAAAGTGGGCGAGGCCGCCGGCAAGGACGTCGGCCGCGGACTGGCCCGCATCGACCCCACCGACATGCGCCAACTCGGCGCACGAGATCGGCGACATCGTGGAAGTGGCCGGACGGAAGACCACCGTCTGCAAGCTGCTGCCGGCCTTCAAGGAGAGCCGCGGCGCCGGGCGGATCCAGATCGACGGCATCGTCCGCGAGAACGCCGGCTTGGGCATCGACGAAACGGCCACCGTCCGCCGGGCAACCGCCCAGCCCGCCGTGGAAGCCGTTCTCGAGCCGCTCGGCTACACCCCCTCCAACCGCGACCTCGAATACATCGGCAGCCTGCTGGACGGGCTGCCGGTCATCGCCGGCGACCGCGTCCGGGCAACGCTCTTCGGCAACCGCCACGCCGACTTTCTGGTGAAGAGCACCGATCCGAAGGGACCGGCGACAATCGCCTCCGACACGCTGCTGAAGATCGGTGGCACCCGCAAGGGCGAGGCCGGGCGCCCTCCGGGTGCGGCGGCAGCGGCGCCGGCAATCTCCTACGAAGACATCGGCGGCCTGCGGCGGCAGCTTGAACGTGTCCGTGAGATCGTCGAGTTGCCCCTGAGATACCCGGAACTGTTCGAGCGATTGGGGATTGAAGCCCCCAAGGGCGTGCTGCTGCTGGGGCCGCCGGGCTGCGGCAAGACCCTGATTGCCAGGGCCGTGGCCCATGAAACCGAGGCCAACTTCTTCGCCGTCAACGGCCCGGAAATCATCCACAAGTTCTACGGCGAGAGCGAGGCCCACCTGCGGAAGATATTCGACGAGGCGACCAAGAAGGCCCCGAGCATCATCTTCCTTGACGAGATCGACGCCATTGCCCCGCACCGCGACCGGGCGGTCGGCGACGTGGAAAAACGCGTCGTGGCGCAACTGCTGGGCCTGATGGACGGATTGTCGCAGCGGCAGCACGTGGTCGTGCTGGCGGCCACCAACCTGCCCAATATGTTGGACCCCGCTTTGCGCCGCCCGGGGCGCTTCGACCGCGAAATCACCATCCCCATTCCCGATCAGCCGGGCCGGAACGAGATTCTCGAAATCCACAGCCGCGGCATGCCGTTGGCGGGCGACGTCGAGTTGGCCCGCTTGGCTGCCATCACGCACGGCTTCGTGGGGGCCGACCTCGAGGCCCTCTGCCGCGAGGCCGGCATGATCGCCCTGCGGAGGCTGTTGCCGGCGGTGGATTTCTCCCAGCGCCACGTTCCCTACGAACTGCTGGCCCGGCTGGAAGTCACTATGGAGGATTTCCAGGGTGCGCTGTGCGAAGTCGAGCCGTCGGCAATCCGCGAGGTCTTCGTCGAGACGCCCAACGTCCGCTGGGACGACGTGGGCGGGTTGGACGAGATCAAGCGGCACTTGCGCCAGAGCGTCGAGTGGCCGATGAAGTACGCCGATCTGTTCCGCTCCTTCCGCCTCAGCCCGCCGAAGGGCCTGTTGTTGAGCGGTCCGCCGGGTTGCGGGAAGACGCTGCTGGCCAAGGCCCTGGCCGCCGAAACCGAGGTGAACTTCATTTCCATCAAGGGGCCGGAGCTGATGTCGATGTACGTGGGCGAGTCGGAGCGCGGGGTGCGCGAGGTGTTTCACAAGGCCCGGCAGGCCGCCCCCTGCATCGTCTTTTTCGACGAGATCGACGCCCTGGCCGCCGGCCGCAGCAGCGGCGGGCACCAGGATTCGGGCGTCGGCGGCCGCGTCTTGAGCCAGTTGCTGACCGAACTGGACGGCATCGAGGAACTCAAGGGCGTGCTGGTGCTGGCGGCCACTAATCGCCCCGATCTGCTCGACCCCGCGCTGTTGCGCCCGGCCGCTTCGACCTCCAACTCGACCTGCCGCTGCCCGACAGCCGGGCGCGCGAGAAAATCTTCCAGGTTCATCTCCGCGACCGGCCGCTGGGGGCCAAAGTCACCGCGCGGTGGCTGGCCGAGCAAACCGAGGGCTTCAGCGGGGCGGAAATCGAGGGCGTCTGCCGTCGGGCGATGATGGCCACGCTGGGGGCGCGGATTGCCGCCGCCCCCGAAAATCCCGACCTCGCCGGCCTGGAACTCGGGCAGGAGCATTTCCGGGCGGCGATCCGGGAACTCGCCCCCAATGGGGCGCACGTGGAACATGAGTGATCCGTACTACTATCTGTACGCCTTTGCCCGGGCCGACTGCTCGACGGCGGGGATCGGCGCCGGCGTCGATCCGCGATTCCCCGTCGAGTTGGTGTGCGACGGCCCGACCGCCGCGGTCGTCAGCCGCATCGGCCTGGACCAGTTCGACCCGGCCAGGCTGCAAGGGGGCAAGGCCGAGGACCTGGCGTGGCTGACGGAGGTGGCGGCCCGCCACGACGAGATCATCCGCCTGGCGGCCGGCAGCTCCCCCGTCGCGCCGCTGCGGATGGGGACCGTGTTCCACTCGCTGGATTCATTGCGGGCGGCCATCGGCCGGCTACAGGCGAGTGTGGTCGAGTTCTTCCGCCAACTTGGCGACCGCCAGGAATGGGGCGTCAAACTCTACCGGTCCGCCGTCCCCGCTACACGGCAGAACGTTCCCGTGCTGGCGGCGTCTGCCACGCCCAGCCGGCCCGGAGTCGAGTACCTGCGCGGAAGAAAGCCGCTCTGGAAGCACATCGGGAAGTTCAGGCCGATCTGCAACAGGCGATCGAGTACGTGGAACAACGCCTCGCGGGGCAGGCCGGACCGTACTGCCGCGTCCGCACCCTGGCGTGCAATCTGACCGGCCGGAAGGAGGAAATGGTCTTCAACGCGGCGCTCTTGCTGCCGCCCTCGGCGCTCGACGGCTGGCTGGATGCCGCCGCCGAGGTGGGCGGGGAGCTTCGCGGCAAAGGGCTGCTGCTGGAATGGAGCGGTCCCTGGCCTCCTTACCATTTTTGCCCCAGCTTGGACCTTTCATAATGCCGCTCTCTCTGTTGGGCATTTGCCGCCATCGCGACCTGCTCCGTGCCGTGGAGCGGCCCGATGCGGAATTGGCGGGCGTCGCTTGGCGCGGCTCGGGCGAGTTGACGTGCGCGGTGGCCGAGGCGTCCAGGGAGGCTCCGACTCCCATCCGTCACGCCGCCGCCCTGGAGGCGATCCACCGCCGGATGTGCGTCCTGCCCATGCGTTTTGGAACCGTGCTCGGCGACGAAGCGGAACTCGACTCCCTCCTGCAAGGCCGCAGCCGAGAGTTCCTCGAGCGTCTCGACCAATTGGAGGGCGCCAGCGAAATGGCGCTCCGCATCACGCTGCCGCAACCGCTGGGGGTATTTGCCGGACCTGCGGTCGCCAGTCCACCATCCTTGGCATACCTCGAACGCCGCCGCTCGCACTATCGGCGGGTGGATGCGGCGGAGGGGCTTGCCGGGCGGACCCTACGACGCCTCACCGGCCACTTGCGGGGCACGTGTCGCGCGGGGCGGCTGCTCCCCGCGCCGCCGCAGGTCCTCCGGCTGGCGCTGCTGGTGGACCGGGACCGCATCGCCGCGTTCCGCACCGGCCTGGAGGCGTTCGGCCGGGCGTGCCGGCAGACGCAATGGACGGCCTTGGGTCCGTGGCCGCCCTATAGCTTCGTGTGAGCCGTTCCCCTGCAATGCAGCGCCGTAGGTTATGCTTTAGCATAACAGCAATTGCGCCCGTCATGCTGAAGCATAACCTACGATCCTCTCGGCCGGCAGCGACCGCTAGCCCAACGGCTCCACCCGGATGTCCGTTGCCCCGAGCGCATTGAACCGGTGCAAGGCGCCCAAGAACAACAGCCCGACTTCGCCTTCCCGCAGCGTGGCGGCGATCCGGCCGGCGATGAAGGCGTCGCGGGCCTGAAGGAGGCGGTCGGCATCGGCAATGTGGTCCGCACACGCCGTGTGCGGGAACGGCACACGGCGTGTGCCGCCTACATTGTCCGCGGCCGGCACACGGCGTGTGCCGCCTGCCGTGAGGCCCCGCTTCTGCAAGTCATACTCCTCCATCAGGAGTTGCGGGTCTTCCGTCCCCATCAGCGTCGCGCCTTGCTCGAAGAGCCGGAGGATCAACTGGTGGTTGGCGCTGCCGGCCTGGGCAAGCTCGCGGACGATCCGCTCCTCGAAGCCGCAGACCGGCAGCCCGTCCTGGTAAATCCGCGTCTTCGGAGCATCGAGCTTGAGTGCGTCGAGGCTCTTTCGGATGTCGGTCCAGAGTGCCTTGACCGCCTGTTCCCGCCGGCTCCAACCCACCCGGCCGCAAACCCGCGCGTAGTGCGCCTGTACGGCCCCGGCGAGCGAACCCAGTTCGGCCGCGGTGTGGATGATCGGGATGTGAATCAGCCGCCGCATAGGTATATTGTACTCATCACGCTCCGCGTGATGGCCGGTACTGGCGCAAGGCGTACGCAGTACCAGGACCACCCGTTCCTCACGCGGAGCGTGAGGAGTACATTCTTGCGATACCCTTGCTCCCTCTTGTTTTCGGCGCTCTATCCGTTAGGCTTGACGTTATCGCGCCAGCTTCACTTCCTGCCGGCCGGGCCGAAGCGTCCGGTCGCACCAAGTTTATGGACGAGCCGGAATTCCACGACCTGATCGACCAGGCGTTTGCCGCGCTTGCCGCGGAGGATTACGTCCGCGCCGTGGGCATTGGCGATCAACTGGCGGCCTCTGCGCCGGATCGGGCAGTGGTCCGGGCAATCCGCGCCCAGGCGCTGCTCGGGGCTGATGCCCCCGAGGAGTCGTTTCAGGAAGCCCGCCGGGCAGTCGAGTTGGACCACCAGGACGGCTACGCCCAACAACTCCTGGCGATGACCGCCTGGCGGACCGGCCGGCTGGCTCTGGCCCAGGAATCGTTCCAAACGGCCATCGGGCTTTCCGGCCGCCGGGCCGCCCTGTTGAGCCAGTACGCCTGGTTCCTGGCCACGGAGCGTGGCCCCAAGCCGGCCGAGCAGGCCGCCCAGGCCGCCATCGAGGCCGACGCCGAGTCCTCGACGGCCTGGGCGGCGTTGGGCCTGGCCCAGTTCCGTCTCCACCGCCGTGGGCAGGCCGAGGCCAGCCTCCGCCGGGCGCTCCAACTCAATCCCAACGACCTCTATGCCCAGTCGGCAATGGTCACGCTGTTGCAGGACCAGCACGACGACGCCAAGGCCCAGGCCCTGGCCGGCCTGATCGGGGAACACGCCGGCACCGAGGAGTTGGTCGCCGCGGTCCGCGACGACGCCAAACAACGGCGGATTGCCCGTATGCTCGTCGAGCGCAAAGTGGACCTTCACGAATTGATCGACGAGCCCCGCAGCTACCGCTGGATTTGGCTCCTGGCCGCCGGCGGGCTGGTCGCCATGCTGGTCTATCCCATGAGTTCCTGGCTCTCGGCCGCGGTGCTGGTCGTGACGCTCTTTCTGTTGGTGACGATGCGGCAATGGCTGGAATAGGAGGCCGACGTTTGGACCGGTTTTTTCAAGCCTTGCTGATGCTTTCCACTGCCGCCCTCTCGTGGCTGCTGATGATGGCGCTGCACGAGTCCGGCCATGTCCTGCACGGCTGGCTGAGCGGCGCACAACTTGCCGGCGTCCATCTTCCACTGATCGGATTCTCTCACACCGGCTTCGCGGCCAACCCGCATCCGTTGTTTGTCGTGTGGGGTGGACCGGTCTGGGGCTGCCTGCTGCCGCTCGGGTTGCTGGCCGGCGTCCGCCTCATTGCGGTTTGCGGCTTCGCGGGGCGCCGTCGCCGGCCGCGGCTTTCTGGCGGCGTGGCTGGCCGGCTTCTGCCTCATCGCCAACGGTGGATACTTGCTCGGTGGGGCATTCTTCAGCGGCGGCGGGGCCGACGACGCCGGCGTGATCCTCCAACACGGCGGCGCCCGTTGGCAACTGATCGCCTTCGGACTGCCGACAATCACCGCCGGGCTGTATCTCTGGAACGGACTGGGGCCGCATTTCGGGTTGGGACCCAGCCGCGGCAAAGTCGATCATAAGGCCGCCGTCGGCACGGCGGTTGCGCTAGTCGCGGTCGCCTGCGCAGAAGTGTTTTTGGGAAACCTGTGAGGATGGAAACATGAAGCTCCGCCGTTTGCTCTGGCTGACGTGCATTGCGTTAATCCTTTTCGGCGTGTTGGCGGCGTACTACTATTTCGTCTACGCCTGGCCCGTGGGCAGCGGTCCGGCGGGTCCGGCCGTGCCGCGCGGGGCCTTCGCAAAGCCCTGGACCGCGCGAAAAGTGCTGTTGCTGGGACTGGGCGACAGCGTGACGGCCGGCTTTGGCGTGGCGCCGCCGTACTCCTATTTCAGCCGCCTGGTCAAGAACCCGCCCGATGAGTTCGAGGACCTGCGGGGCATCTGCCTTTCGGCCGTGTTGCCGAACCTGGAAGCAAAGAACCTGGCCATGTCGGGCAGCACGTCGCTGATGCACGTGGAGACGATCCGCGACCGCGTCGAGACGCAGAGCGCCGACGTTTTCGGGCTGGTCGTGATCACGAGCGGCGGCAACGACCTGATCCACAACTACGGCCGCTCGCCACCCCGCGAGGGAGCGATGTACGGGGCCACCTTCGAGCAGGCCCGGCCCTGGATCGACAACTTTCGGAAGCGGCTGGACGAGATGGTCGGACTCCTGGAGGCCCGCTTTCCCGGCGGCTGCCTGATCTTCCTGGCCGACATCTACGACCCCAGCGACGGCGTGGGCGATCCGGCCAGCGCCTGGCTGCCCGACTGGCCCGACTGCATGGCCATTCACGGGGCGTACAACGAGGCGATCCGCCGCGCGGCCGAGCGACACCCGTCGGTCCACGTCGTGCCCATGCACGCGGAGTTCCTTGGCCACGGCGTCCATTGCACGCAGCCCTGGCGAAAACACTACCACGCCGGCGACCCGCACTACTGGTACGCCTGGAACCTCGAAGACCCGAACACCCGCGGCTACGACGCCATCCGCCGGCTGTTCCTGATCGAGATCGCCAAGCAGGCCGAAGCGCTCACCGCAAAGCCGGCGGCGGCGCCCCGTGCGGAACCGCCAACGGTCATTCCTTGACTTTCGCCAGTTCCGCCTCGGCGGCGGCCAGTTGCCGTTCGAGCGACTTCAGCTCGTCGGGGTCGTCCTGCTGCTTCCTGGCCCCGGCCAACTGCTGGCGGAGCGCCTGGATCCGCTGCTGAAGCACGTGCGTCTTTTTCTTGAGTTTCTTGTCCATACTCTTCACTCCTGACTCTCCGCGCCCCACTTTTCCACCATCGCCAGCGCCTCCTCTTTCGTCCGGATTTCCCCGTCCAACTGCGCCGCGCGGATTCGTTGCAGCAGACTCCTGTACCGGGGGCCGGAAGGAAGCCCGTGCGCCAGCAGGTCGTCGCCGGTCAACAGCGGTGGCGGATCGAGCGCCTCGCGGGGCTGCGCCAAGAGCCCGCGGCAATAGGCCACCGCCCCGCCCGCCGTGGGAGAAGCGGCTTCCATAAGCGTCAAGAGGTCGTCGATCCCCTCGGCCACCAGCAACGGCTGGAGCGCCGACCAGCGCATCGCCGGCGCGTCTTCCAGCGCCGTGCGATGCTCGACGAGCCAGCAAACTCGCTCGCGCTGCTGGTTCGAGAGCCGCCACCGCCGGCAGACCGCGGCCGCTCCCGCCGCATCGACGTAAGGCCCCAGCACCGCGGCCAGGGCCAGCGGAAAGCCGCACTCGGCACCAAGCCGCTGGAGAGATTCCAGCATTTCGCTGCGAAACCGCGAGCGGTCGATTTCCGGCGACACCTCCGCCGCCAACCCGGTTTCCAGCAGCATCCGCACTCCGGTGGCGCGGCTCGGATCGGTCAACATCCGCTGCATCTCGACTGCGATCCGCTCGGGGCTGACGACGTGGATTTCGGCGGCCATTTCTGCAATCGCCCGGCGGGCGTCGGCATCGAGCGCGAAACCCAACGTGGCCGCGAACCGCACCGCCCGCAGCATCCGCAGCTTGTCCTCGGCGAAACGGTCGCGGGCGGCGCCGATGGCACGGACGATCTTTCCGGCTAGGTCCTTCTGTCCGCCGACAAAGTCGATCACGCGCTGCTCGATCGGATCGTAGAACAGTCCGTTGATGGTGAAGTCGCGGCGTGAGGCGTCTTCTTCGGCGGTGCTGAAGGCGACGCTATCGGGGTGTCGGCCGTCGCTGTAGCCGGCGTCGCGGCGGAAGGTGGTGACCTCGACCATGCCCGCGGCCCGCGGCCCCCGCACGGAAATCACCCCGAAGGCGGCACCGATGGCCAGCGTGCGGCGACGGCCGAACAGCCCGCGGATCCGCTCCGGCGTCGCGTCGGTGGCCACGTCATAGTCCTTCGGCATGCGGCCGAGCAATTGATCACGGACGCAGCCGCCGGCCCAATAGGCCTCGAACCCCGCCCCGCGCAAGCGGCGGACCACCTCGACGGCAAAACGGCGTTGTTCCTCGGGCAGCAGCGGCGGCATGGATGTGCATTGTGAACGTTCAGCGGGCAATTTGCAAGCGTCACCGGGCAGCGATCTCCCCGATTCCAGGGCGTCACGGCATCGCGGCGTTGACCATTGCAACCACGCGCCGCCGCGCGGCGGCGTCCCAAGCAACGTGATATTCCAGCCCCGGCCGGAGAAAACAAAGTGCAAGTTCCGTCGGCGGAGCGCCAAGGACCGTCTCGGCAGCCAAGGCGTAAACCAACATCTGCATTTCGTACTCCGCCGCGGTGGCGGCCAGGGAGTCCGCCGTGACGCGGTTGGTCTTGTAGTCCACGAGCCGCCACCGGCCGGCAGCGTCCCGGTAAAGGCAGTCGATGAAACCTTGCAGATAGCGCTGTTCCGGCATGAGCGCCGCTTGCGGTTCCGCACGGGGCGGCCAGGCCAGCAAGAACTCCAATTCACGGTGGACCTCCTTGGCGGCGGCGATCTCCACGGCACGCGGCGAGCGGAGGAACCGCTCGATCATCCCGATCGGCTCGTCCAGCCGCCCCCCGGCCTGCGGCAGATGCTCGTCGGCAAGCCGTCGCACCAATTCCGCAATCTCGTCCCGCCGGGCGAAATCGATCTCGGCCAACACGGCGTGGACCAGCGTTCCCAGACCGCGGGGATCCAAGGGCGGCTCGGGCGAGCCGTCGCCGTCTCGCGGGCCGGCGTCGCTGCCGCCGGCCGCGGCGTGGAGCTTGCCGGTCAGACGCGAGAAGGAATACTGCCGCCGCGCGGCCGGATCGCGAGCAACCGGGGCCAGGTATCGCGGCAGTCGGCCTTCGCCCGCTGCGGCCATTTGCCGGGCTTTCTCCAAGATCTTCAACAGGTCGCGCCGGTGGCGGAGATCGGCGGGCTTCGATTGCACCGTCGGCGCGACGGTGGTCACCTTGACCGATAAAGCCGCGACCGGTGGTCGCGCCGAGCCTGGGGCGCGACCACCGGTCGCGGCTTTATGCAACGGCGCTCCGCTGAGCAGATCGAACCGCCGGGCGAGCAGTTCCATCCACGGCCCGGTGACGTTGCCGGGTTGTTCGACGCCGGCCAAGAGGATCAGGTAATCGGCGGCCCGCGTGGCGGCCACGTAGAGCAGCCGCTTGAGTTCTTCCAACTCCTCCTCGTTCTCCGCCGCCATCAAGAGGTCGTAGCCGGTCGTGGCCTCGGGGTCCTTCAACACGGGTCCAAGCTCCGGCGTGAAGGCCACCGGCGGCGGCATGATCCGCCGCGGGCGGCCCAAGTCCGGCACGATCACCACCGGAAACTCCAACCCCTTCGCCTGATGGATCGTCATTAGCCGCACCACGTCGGCCGATTCCGGGCAGGTGGCGGCCAGCGGCTCGTCGGGCTGCCGGGCGACGAACTCCGCAAGCTGAGTGATGAAGCCGGAGAGCGTGAAGATGCCCGCCCGGTCGAAACTCCGCGCCTGCTCGACCAGCTTGTGCAGATTGGCCAGTTTCCGCTCGCCCAGGAACTCGGCCACCAGCAGGGCGTCGTAGCCGGTCCGCTCCAGCGCCGTCTGGATCAACTGGGCCACGGGCAGCCGGTCTTTCAGGGCGCGGAGATCGCGGAGCGTGGCCGCGGCAAACTCGGCGCGGCGGCGTTGCTCTTCCTCGATCTCATTGGGCAACTCGGCGGCAAACAGGCCCGCGGCCAGCCCCTTGGCGTCCTGCCCGTCGCCTTGGCAGAGCCAGAACAGGGTTTCGTCATAAAGGCTGAACATCGGGCTGCGGAGCGCCCCGGCCAGGCTCACCTCGTCGCCGGGACTGTCGAGCGTCCGCAGCAGGTTCAAGAGGTCGTAGATTTCCTGCTGGGCGTAGAAGGCGTGTCCGCCCACGAGATAATAGTCGATTCCGTACCGCTGCAAGGCGTCTTCGTAGTATGCGACGTTGCTCAGGGCGCGGAACAGGAGGGCAATGTCGCGCCGTTGGACCTCTCGCACCTTCTTCGCCTCCCTGTCCCAGACGAGCGTTTTGTCCACGTCGAGGATGTTGCGGATGCGCCGCGCGATCCAGTCGGCCTCGTGCCGGCGGAGCCGCTCGCGGGGCCCCATGTCATCGCCGGACGGCGAGGTTGAGAAGGGGGAAGGCGGAAGGGGGAAGGCGGATAAGTCCGAACCTTCTTCTCCCCCTTCCCCCTTCCCCCTTCCCCCTTCTTCAGCCCCGGCCCACAAGAACTCCACCACCGGGGTCGAGCCCAACGGGGTGCGGTTGGGACGAAGCGGTTCGTAATCCGCTCCCATGTCCTCGGCAAACAGGGCGTTGACAAAATCCAGAATCCCCGGCTGACTGCGGAAGTTCAATGAGAGCTTGAGCCGGCCCTCGTCGGGCATCTCGTCGTGCAGCCCGCGGAACACCTTGGGCTGCGCGCCGCGGAACCGATAGATCGACTGCTTGTGATCGCCCACGAAGAACAGCTTGCCGCGGAGATACTCGTTGTCGCACAATGCCTTGACCATCTCGACCTGCAACTCGTCGGTGTCTTGAAACTCGTCGACCAGCAGTAACCGGATGTTCGCGGCCAACCGCTTGCGCAAGCCGTCCCGCTCCGGCCCGACGAGCAGGTTGCGGGCGCGGATCAGCAGGTCGTTGAAGTCGAGGACGCCCAGTTCCCGTTTCCGCTCGTCGTACTGCTCGGTCAGATCGCTAGCCAGCGCCAGGACTTCCAGCGCCAGGGCGGCGGCGGGGCGTGCGGCGGCCGCGTCGAATTGCATCCGCTCCGCAACCCCGTCAATCGCGTCGCGCAATTCTTTGGCGGCGTCGCGGAAGCGCGCGTAGACTTCCTCACTGACCCACTGTTTCTTCGTTCCGCCCCCTTGCACCTTGGCCGCTTCACGAATCGCCGCCAACTGCTCCAGTAGAGCGGGAATCTTGCCTGCTTGCGGTCCAGGCGTCCCGCTTGCGCCATCCTGAGCAGGCAAGATGCCTGCTCTACAAAGCCGCGGAAGCTGCTCCCGCAGGAAGTCGCAGCGCTCACGCATCGCCGGATGGCTCGGCGGATAGCGTGTCGCCAGATCGAGCACGGTCCGGGCAGCGGCTGACGCGCCGATCTGGCGCAGCACATCCGGCACGGTCTTGGTCCGCCAAAACGTTTCCCACCGCGCCGCCAGGCCCTCGGGCGTCTCGGCCCGCCAAGCCGGCCAGTCGATTTTCTCGCGCACCTCCAGCAACCGGGCGATCATCGTCCGCAGCCGGTCCAGCCCGAACCGCGTCACCAGCGTGAGCGCCGCTTCGTTGCGTTCGGCAAGCCGGTCGCGGAGCACATCGTCGGTCAACTCGAACAACAGCGTGCCCGCCTGGGCGCCGTCGAGCACGCGGAAGCGGGGGTCGATGCCGGCCTCGACGGCGTGCGCCCGCAGCAGCGACGCGCAGAAGGAGTGGATCGTGCTGATTCGCGCGGAGTCGAGGTCCCGGATCAACTCCAGCCAGTAGTCCGCCTGACTGTCGGGACATTCCCGCAACCGCTGGTGGCAGGTTTTGCGTATGCGGTCGCGCATCTCGCGGGCGGCCCGCTCGGTAAACGTGATGGCCACCAACTGGCCCAGGCGCGGCCGCCGGTCGCGGCTTTGCGCGGATGGCCGCTCCGGCGACAATTCGGCCAAGAAGCGTTCCGTGAGCACGAGTGTTTTGCCGCAGCCGGCCCCTGCCGAGACCGCCACCGAGACGCCGCGGGCGGCAACGGCGCGCTGCTGTTGTTCGGTTAGCCCCAGTCGGTCGAGCGATGTTGTGCTATTGGTCGTCATAAATTGCAAATTTGAAATTGTCAATTTGCAATGAACGTCAGCCGACGCTTGGTTGACATGTTTTCTCCAAGGACCGGACCTGGTTGATCCGGCAGACGGTGCCGTAGGGGCAGCGGCCGGTGCAGCGGTCGTCGGCGCTACAAACGGGGAAGCGGCCGGCGCGGATGCCGCCGGCCAGTCCCATCACGGTGTCGGCCAAGCCCGCGCGGAGTTCCTCCCAGCGAGAATCCAACTCGATTCGGCCGTCGAGCA
Source organism: uncultured Planctomycetaceae bacterium (assembly GCA_963754135.1). Classification (GTDB taxonomy): domain Bacteria; phylum Planctomycetota; class Planctomycetia; order Pirellulales; family Thermoguttaceae; genus JAJFUI01. Next base: position 1,983,041 of record CAVWEY010000003.1, on the reverse strand, counting down.
GGCAATACATTCGCAGGGCCTTTTTGGGCTTGAAGCCGCCCTCGCGGACGTACCAGTAGCCGGCCTGCCAGGGCAGCGCATCGCGATCGGCCAGCAGCAGTTCCGTCGTGGCCAGGGCATAGAGCGGCAGTTGCAGGGTCGTACCGGCCTTAATGCTTTCGTTGTCTATCGCGATCGGCCCGCCCGTCTTGTAGTCCAGAACGTTGAACACCTGACGGCCGGCCACCGTGCCGGTGTCGACACGGTCGATCCGTCCGGAAATGCGGACCGTTGTAGAAGCGTCCTGCCGCTTCGGTTCCGGGACGCGGCAAGATGCCGCGTCTACAAGGGGAAACTCCAGCGGCGGCTCGCCACCACGGCCGAAGGAGACCTCGAACAATTCGGGGACCAAGGGGGCATCGAACTCCTTCCACAGGGCGGCATACGTTTCAAGCTGCTCCCGGTATTGCAGCAGCCACTCGATGACCAACCGGCGATCGACCTCCCGCAGCGCGGCGTGGAGAGGATTGGCCGGCTCCGGCGGGAGCGAACCGGCGATGGCCGCGGGCAGCAGGGCGTCGAACTCGGCCGCGTCCAACTCCAACGGCGACGCCGGCCGGCCCAGCCGCTCGTTCACCCGCCGATGGAACGCGCTCAGCACGTCATGCACCACGCGGCCGCGCTGGAGCACGTCGAACTCCAACGTCAGGTCTTCGAGCGGCTCGATCTTCAGGATCCGCTCCAGGAAGAAGCGGAACGGGCAGGAGGCGTAGCCCTCCAGATCGGTGGCGGCGAAGGTGTATTGCGGCGAAAAGTGTGCCGCCAAGCATCGCCGCGCCGCCTCGCCCTGCAACACGCCTTCGGCCGGGCCGAACCGGTCGCGGTCCTGGCGGAGGTAGATCAATTCCAACCCGGCGGCAAGGGAAGGGGAGAGGGGAGAGGGGAGAGGGGAGAGGGCAATTCGCTCGTCTCTTCTCTCCCCTCTTCCCTCTCCCCTCTCCTCTTGCATTAGCCCCGCCAGCAGCGACACGTTCCCCGCCAGCGCCGTGGCGACCGCCTGGACGCGGAACTCGGACTCGCAAAGCGGCTCGTCAGTGTAGTCCGCACACTCCGTGTGCGGACATTCCGGCACACGCAGTGTGCCGAATACATTGCGGGGGATTGGACTCAAGTCGGTCTGCTCGACGCGCGGGATCTGACCCGGCCCGAATGCTTGCTCGACCTCGCTGAGAAACGGACTGGGCAACAACGGTTGCGCAGGTCTCATCCAGCGCCGGGGTAGCTCAGCCACAACCGCTTCGTCGCCCGCGTGACGGCCTCGTAGAACAGCAACATCTCTTCGCGGGTGCGCTGGGTGCGGGCCACCAGAGGCAGGCCGGCCTCGATCAGCCGCCCATATTCGGCCTCGCTGTAGAGCCGGTCCTCGCGGTCGGGGGGCGGAAAAACCTTTTCCGACAGGCCGGCGAGGAACAGGTAGGGGATGCGGAGCGAGCGGACGCTTTCAGCCCCCAGTACCCGCACCTGGCCCGACTCGTCGCCGCCGTGGCCGATCCGATCGCTGCGCAGCACGTCCAAGAGCGCGTCGAGCGCGGAGCGGCGGTCCAGTTCGGGCGGCCGCTGCCGGAGCCAGGCGGCCAGCCGGTCGCCTTCGCTGAGCGCCTCCATCAGGCGGTCCCAGGCGCGGCGGCCGGAGAAGAAAGAAGAGAATTGCAAATTGCAAATTGCAAATTGAAAATTGCCCGGCAATTGCGTCGATCCGTCAGATTTCAATTTGCAATTTGCAATTTGCAATTTGCAATTCTCATTGTTTCCTTCGTCAATCGCCTGCAACAACCCTGTTTCCTGAGCCAACTGCGCCCATGCCTTGGCCCACTCGGGCAGCGTGGCCCGCCGGGGCAAGGCATCCAGCACGCCGGCCAGACGCTTCACCATCGCCAAGGTTGTCTTGTAGGAGGCGTCTCCTGTGTCGCCCAGTTGCTCGATCAATCGCCGGCGGCCGCGGGGAATCTGCAACTGCCGGATCGTCCGCTCGATCCCGGCCGCGCCGGCAGCGCGCCACTCGGGCCAGTCGGGCTGAAAATAGTTGCTCCCCAAAACGGCCAGCAGCCGGTCGAACGGCCAATCGTCCAGGTCGAGTTGCAGCAATGTTGCCAGCGCCGCAGCGCCGGCGAGCGATCGAGCGTTTCACCCGCCTCGAACGTTGCGGGAATGCCCAGCCGGCCGAACACTTCCTGCACCAGTCCGCCGGCCTGTTGTGGAGAGCGGAAGACGACCGCGATTTCGCCCGGCCGCGCTTGGCCGTCGCTGAGCAGCCGCTTGACGCGGGCGGCGATCATCTCGATTTCGCCGATTTGCCGGGCGGCAGCCAGGATCTCGATGCCGAGAGAACGTTTAGCGGCCGACGGCACGTCGGCCCCGGAACCGTCTCGCGCCGCCGCGACGCGGTGGTCGGCGGCGGCTAAACGTGCCATCGTCCGGGGATTCTCGAACAGCGTCCGCTCCAAGCGGTCCAGGGCCGGCCAATCGGCGGCCGGCGGGCGCGGCAACTGCTCCACCGCGGCGCCGGGGTGCCGCCGCAGCAGTTTATCGAGCGTATCAAGCGGTTTGGCGAACAGGTCGGCCCGCTGCGGCTCGGCCTCCAGCGGCAGGGTGATGAACATCTCCGCCCCCCTCGCGGAGAGCACCTCCAGGATTTCGTGCTGCGTGCGGGTGAAGTCCGTGAAGCCGTCGGCCACGACCAGGGAAGAATGAAGGATGAAGGATGAAGGATGAAGGTCGGCGGCGTTCCCTGAACTCTTCTGTAGCACGTCGCGGGCCGACCAGAACCGGCCCTCGGCGTCGAACAGGCCGTGTTCCCGCAGGGCCTGCTGATAGGCGTCGTAGATGTCCGCCAGTTCGCGGTCCTTTTCCGCCAGTCCGCCGCGCTCTTGGCAGGCCCGGCGGAACTCCTCCGGCCAGATTTCCAGCCGCTTCAACTCGCCGATGAACTCGCAAACCAGGTCCACCAACCCCGGGGTCTTGGCGATGGACTGGAAGTGCCGCAGCCGGCCGGCCGACGATTGGCTGGCGATCAACTGGCGGATCAACTCGCGTTTCATCAGCAGGTTGACGGGCCGGATGGGCACCCGCACGGCGCGGAGCACGGACTGGGCATATTGTGCGAAGGTCATCACGCCCGGCGCGAAGCAGCCGGCCAGCGTGCCGCGGAGCAGCCGGTCCCGCACGTCCGCCGCCACCCGCCAGTTGGGCGCCAGCCACAACGTCGCTCCCGGCGGCCGCTGCCGCAACGCCTCACGGTAGCGGGCCAAGAGTTGCTCGGTTTTGCCGCTCCCGGCGGGGCCGCAGAGGATGGTGATTTGTGCGGGCATCTTGCAGCGACAGGTTTGTTCCGATGGGTCAGGGCTACACACCGCAAGTCAAACGTCGTCTTTCACTCCAGACCCCGTTTGCGCAGCACTGCCTTGACGAATTCGGGGAGCGGGCGGCCCTTCTTGTGCGCCAGTTGTGCCAACCGGTCGTACTCACGGGTTTCCTTGCCAGTCCACGTGACGTCAAGGCGACGGATTGGGCGCAAGGCAACATGCTTGTAAGATTCCGGGCTGGCCCAATAGCACGACTGGCAAACTGGGACCTGCTTCCCTTTGGTCCAATTCGTGCAATGCTCGCAAGACCACGATTTGGCCCGATTGCAGGAACCGCAGACTAGCTGGAACTCGTCAGGCGCGTTTTCGCCACGCCCTTCCCCGCCGACCTCATAGGGAACCCTATGGTCAACCTGCAGGTAGCGGACTTCGTACTCGGTTAGGCAACTGCCGCATTTACAGCCTGCTCGTTCAACAAGCGTTTTCTTGAACTCCTTCGAGAATACCTTGCGACCAGCGAGTGTGCCCTGCCGAATCGCGGATGGATCGGCAAAGCGATAGGCCGCGATGCTCTTGCCTTGGCTGCCGGAGATGCGGAAGGTTTCCAGCGGTATGCCTTGTTCCCGCACATCGCGCGCCGCCCTTGGCGGGTGGTCATAGCCGTACAGAGTCTTCAACTGCTCAGTGGTGATGTGGCCATGTTCGAGGATGTGGTCAATCACCGTCTTGCGCGCTTGGCCGTGACGGCCTTTAGCCGTTTAAGGAACCACTTGGGCAAGTCTCGTGGCAAGAGTGGCGATCCCTTCTACATGGCCAGCGCAAGCTGCGATGGTTTTTTCTTCCTTAACGAGACGGCCTCAGCCAAAGCCGGAGAAAGATAGAGTGATTCGTAGGTGTCGCTGTCCCTGCCCAGCAACGTCGCCTGCGTCGAACGGCCCGCGTGAACTTCGACGTGAAGCAGCTTCAGCCGCTTGGGCGGTAGTTGCCCGTAGGTCTTCGAGCCGGTCCGGCCGTCATAGCTGACGAGATACATGCAGCCCTTGTCGTTCAGCGCAGCCAAGTTGTCGCAGAACTCGTTGTGTCGCATCTTCGGGCAGTATCGGCTGTCCCTGTTCGTGCAGACGCCCTGATAAGGCGGATCCATGTAGACCACATCGGCGGAACCGCATTGGGCGAGCACTTCCGTGTAGTCGCACGCGCTCAGTTCCGTCCGCTCCTGCAGTAGTGCCGAGGCGCCGAAGATCCGTTCCCGCATGGCGTTTGGATGGGCGCCTTTGCGCCGATTGTCGGGGCTGTTGTTGAAGTCGCCTTCCCGATTGTAGCGGATGGCGGCCTTCACGCAGCGGGCGAGCAAATAGAGAAAATATTCGGGCTTATGCGTGTCGTTGAACTTCTTGCGGACGAAGTCATAGTAGTCCCGCTCTCGTCCAAGCTGTGCCCGCCAAAGTTGTGAATACCTTTCCGCCAACTCCTCCGGGTGCGCGATGATCTCGCGCCACAGAGCGATCAGCGGAGCATGGGCGTCGTTGATCAAGAACTGATCGGCCCGCCGCCGCTGAGCGACGGCAAGTGAAACCGCGGCCGAACCGGCAAATGGTTCGACAAGACGGCGAAAACGGGGCGGAAAATAAGACAGAATAACGGGCGCAAGATTGCGTCTGCTGCCCTGATACGGTATTGGGTGGGGAACATTCCAGCGACCGTAGCCCTTTACGCTTTCATTTAGAGTGGGCATATCATCCAATTCCTTGAACCGGCGTCAACGACGCCGTTCAATGACGTTACTATCATCAGGCCGGCTATTTCGGCGCCAGCGTGCAGATCATGCGGCGGCCGTGGTGGACCGGCGGCGACTCGATCTTCGAGACGTCGCCCAACTGCACCAGGACGTCGTTGATCACCCTGCGGCCCTCTTCGATGTGGGCCAACTCGCGGCCGCGGAAGACCACGGTGACGATCACCTTGTCCTTGTGGGTGAGGAACTCGCGGGCCTTGTTGACCTTCACCTGGATGTTGTGGTCGCCGGTCTTGGGGCGGACGCGGATCTCCTTGATCTTGACTTGATGAGCGTGCCCCTTGTGCTGCCGCTTCTTCTGCTGGTACTTGAACTTGCCGTAGTCCATGATGCGGCAAACAGGGGGGCGTTCGGTGGGGGCCACCTCGACCAGGTCCAACTCGGCCGCCCGCGCCTGCCGCAGCGCCTCGTCGGTCGGCAGGATGCCCAACTGTGCCCCGTCGGCCCCGATCACCCGGACGGGAGTGACGCGGATCTGCTCGTTGATCCGCTGTTTGCCCGTCACCTCGGGCAGCTTCCATTTTCCCATAAGCAATGCACTCCAGAGGACTTAAATCAACCCGAAGACACAATCACAGTATTTCCCAATTGTGCAAACTTGTCAAGCTGGGGGAGGGGGAATGACGAAGCCCGAATGACGAAAGAAGCTCGAAATCCGAAGCTCAAAGGCTCGCGGTTTCGGATTTCGGACTTCGAGCTTCCTTCGTCATTTGGATTTTGTCATTCGTCATTTCTGCCGGATCGTCTTCGCCTGGATTTCAGCCCGCAGCCGCTCAATGGCAGCCCGCAGCGGCATGACGCCCAGGTCGCCTTCGACGCGGTCGCGGACGGCGACCTTGCCCTCCTCGGCCTCGCGGCCGCCGACGACGAACATGTAGGGGACCAGCCCCAACTGGGCGTCGCGGATTTTGGCCCCGATCTTCTCCGCCCGGTAGTCGCCGACCACTGCGCAGGCCCGCGGCGGCCAGTTGCCGCTCGACGCTGCGGCCGTACTCCTCGACCTTCTGGCTGACGACCATCACCCGCACCTGCTCCGGCGCGAGCCAGAGCGGGAAGGCCCCGGCGAAGTGCTCGATCAGCATCCCCACGAACCGCTCGAACGAGCCCAACGGCGCCCGGTGGATCATCGCCGGCTGGTGCGGGGCGTTGTCCGGCCCGATGTACTCCAGGGCGAAGCGTTGCGGGCTGGGCAGGTTGTAGTCGAGTTGCACCGTGCCAAGCTGCCACTGCCGGCCGATGCAGTCGGCCACGATGAAGTCGGTCTTCGGGCCGTAGAAGGCGGCCTCGCCCCGCTCGACGCTCACGTTGGACAAGCCCATCTCGCGGCAAACTTGCTCAATGGCCGTCTTGGCCCGCTCCCACGCCTCCGGCCGGCCCACGTACTTGTCGCTCTTGGGATCGCGGAAGCCCAGCCGCACGCGATAATCGTTCAGCCCCAGCGTGCGGAACAGGAATTGGGTCATTTCGATGCAGCCCCGGAACTCCCCGGCCACCTGCTCGTCGGTGCAGAAGATGTGGGCGTCGTCCTGGGTGAAGCCGCGAACGCGAATCATGCCGCTCAGCTCGCCCGACTGCTCGAAGCGGTGCACCGTACCAAACTCCGCAATCCGAAGCGGCAGGTTGCGGTAGCTCCGCGGCTTCGATTTGTAGACCATCACGTGGTGCGGACAGTTCATCGGCCGCAACAGATACCGCTCGCCATCGGCCATCTCGATGGGCGGAAACTGCGAGTCCTTGTAATAGGGATAATGGCCCGAGGTCTCGTACAGATGGACGTTGCCGATCACGGGCGTATTGACCGGCTGGTAGCCGCGGCGGACCAATTCGCCATAGACGAAGTTCTCCAGCTCGTGGCGGACCACCGCCCCCTTGGGCAGCCAGAAGACCAGGCCCTGCCCGACCGCCGGGTCGACAAAGAACAATTCGAGTTGCTTGCCGAGCACGCGATGATCGCGGCGCTTGGCCTCGTCCAGCCGGTGCAAGTGGCCGTCGAGTTCCTGCTTGGTGAAGAAGGCGGTGCCATAGAGCCGCTGCAACTGCTGGCGGCTGGCGTCCCCCTTCCAGTACGCCCCGGCAACCGAAAGGAGCTTGAAGGCCCCGATGGCGCCGGCGCTGGGCACGTGCGGCCCGCGGCAAAGATCCACAAACTCCCCCTGCCGGTAGAATGACACGGTTGCCTCTTCGGCCAAACCTCCCTCCAAGTGCTCGACTTTCAGCGATTGCCGCAGGTCACGGCAGAACTCGATCGCCGCGCTGCGGTCCATCTCCACCCGCTCGAACGGCTCGTCTTCCTTGACGATCCGGGCCATCTCGGCCTCGATGTTGGGAAAATCCTCTTCCGAGAGCTTGTGCTCCATCTCGAAGTCGTAGTAGAAGCCTTCGTCCACGGTCGGCCCGAAGGCCAACTGCACGCCGTCGAAGAGCCGCATCACCGCCCGCGCCATCACGTGGGCGCACGAGCGGCGCAACAGTCCCAAGGCTTGAGGGTCTTTGGCGGTGATCAGACGCAGGGCGACCTGGCCATCGGCGGGCAGCAACTCGCCGGCCCCCACCAGCCGCCCGTCTACTTCGGCCGCCAACGTGGCCTTGGCCAGCCGCGGGCCGAGTTGGGCGGCAATCTTGGCCGGCCGGACGCGACGTGAATAGTCGAGGGTTTTTCCGTCGGGCAGAGTGACTTTGAGCATGAGTCTCCAAGGAGCCTTGGGTTGCCCCCCCGGCGAGCGGGGCATTGATACAAAGGATGCCCCGACAACTTCCCGCGGGAAAGGCTTTCGCAACCAGCGACATCCGGCACAAGACCGCGACCGCCGGTCACGGTCTTGTGTCGGCCGCTCCAAGTATAGGCCGTCCAGGCCGGCCGCCGCAAGGGCTTCCCCGGTTGACGTTCGCTGCCCGAGGTGCCAGAATTGAAGCGAAGGTTGTTGCTCCCGATTGCCGAGGGGCTGGGAGCGGGGACTGCCAGGGCGGTTAGCTCAGTTGGTTAGAGCACCAGCTCGACAAGCTGGGGGTCGTAGGTTCGAGCCCTATACCGCCCACTGGACGCAACAGTTGACAGGAAAAGCACTTGCGTCGCTTGGCTGAGGAGGAATTGGAGCAGCGAACAAAGACTTTGCACCTTTCGTTGCACCTTTGCCGCAGCACTGGTATGCTGAATAGAGGCCTCCCGCCCGGGTACGAGCCGGGCGGGAGGCAGTAGCGGACCTTTCCAGTCCACCACGGTGTTTCCTTCGGAAATCCTTGGATTGGGAGGGTCTCTCATGGCGCGCCAAGCACATCCGTGGTTCCGTCGTTCTGACGGCTGGTGGTACGTCAAGATCAATGGCGCCCTGGTAAAGCTTGCCCAGGGCCGCCAAGACAAGCAGGCGGCACTGAATCGCTGGCACGAAATCATGCTGGAGCGGGCCAGCAATCCGCCGGCAGACAGCAACGAGCACACAGTCGCCTCAGTCATTGACCTGTTCCTCATCCACGCAAAGCGGTTGTACGCCCCGCAGTCTTACTCAAACCGCTGCTACTACCTACAACTGTTTGCCGAGGCCCACGGCTTTCGCTCGATACGCGATTGCCTGCCCCTGCACATGACCCTATGGCTGGATACCCACCCACAATGGGTGTCCGACTGGACCCGGTCCAACGTAATTCGGATCGTCCAGCGGGCCTTCAATTGGGCCGCCCAACAGGGCATCATCAAGGCCAATCCTTTTCGTGGTATTACCCAACGGCTGGGCGAAGCCCGTCGGGCCATGACTGACAACGAGTTTCGGGCTTTGCTCCGGGCCACCGACCCGAAACGGCCGACCGGCCGGAAACCGAAGAAGCGTCGGCCCACCCCCGGCGAGCGTTTTCGACAAGTCCTCTTCTTTCTCCGGTATACGGGTGCCAGGCCGGGCGAAATGGCCAACCTGACCTGGGACGACGTGAATCTGGAAGCTGGCGTGATCGTGCTCCGCAAGCACAAGACCATTCGTACCCAGCGGACGCCCAGGCCCCGGGTAATCCAGCTTGTCCCCTTGGTGGTAAAGCTCCTCAAACGCATCCAGCAACAGGAGGCGTGCAGCACGAAGTGGGTTTTCCTTACTGCCCGCAAGACACCCTGGGACCGCTGGAGCCTTGGCCACCGGGTGCGGCGGCTCCGCGAGCGGGCCGGCCTGCCCGACGACGTGAAGCTGTACGGCCTCCGCCACCACTTCGGCACCCAGTCAATCATCAACGGCGTGGACATCAAAACCCTCGCTGAACTCATGGGACACACGACGAGCCGGATGACGGAGCACTATGTTCACCTTGCCGGCTGTCAAAAACACCTCGCCGCCGCCATGTTGCAGGCAGTCGGGGGCGCATTGAGGCCCCTGAGAGAACTCGCGCCCCGACTGTTTGCCCTACCACCTCCGTTTCCACCACTGATCGCGGAAAATCACGATCGCAGACGGGAAGGGGGCCGTGGCGTTTGCGCCTTGGAACTTCACCCTTCCGCGAATGAACCGGATTTCGCCCTGCAAAGCGTACTTGTGCCACCACTCGGTATCAGTCCTGGCGGGAACAAGACAAACAACGGTCGCCCCGTGTTCCGATTCCCGAAAGGCTTTCTGCATCCATGTTTCTATCTCGCGCCCATACGGAGGATTCATCCAACACACGCCCCTCCACTTCTGCGACAGGCCGTCTTCGTGGGGAGAGAAGTAATTTCTACACTTCGCGTTGGCCTGCAATGCGCACACGTCGAGCGTGAAGTGGAACTCCTGGTTGAGCTTGTCGAATAGCTCTTGGGGAGTTCCCCAGTCATGCCGGTCGCTCTTGAAATGCACAGGATTCATAGTGCGGGGTCAAGTCGAGTCCTTGCCTAATGACGGACTGCTGTGTTCCTCTTGCCGCCCGCCAAGAACACCCTGTCGCCGCCATGCGGCAAGCAGTCGGCCAGCGTCAAGACTCTTGAATAGGCCGCCATCGGCTCGGTTGGCGGTTCGGCCGGCGGGCCGGCCGCCCGTGGCGCACGAGGCCATGTAGTCATCCAGATCGGCCCTGCCGATCCGAATGCTGCCGCCCCGGCTGCCGAAGCGGAAGGCCCGCAGCCGGCCGGAACCGATGGCGTTGCGGATCGTGCTTTCGCTGACCCGCAGCACGCCCGCGGCCTCGCGGATGGTCAGCAGGCCTGGCTCTTGGCCCTTGGCGGCGGCGAGGCGATCGGCCTGTTCCGGCGGAGCGGATGGCGCCGTGGTGGAAATGCTGATCGGCGGAGCGTGATGATTGCGGCCAGCCGCCCGCAAAGAAGCGGCGGCCGGGGAAGCTGGGTGATTGTCGCCGGAAGGTGACATGACGGTAACGACAAAAAAACGGCCACAAATGCGCGGAGCGCCTGTGGCCGTTCGTTACCTACGATCAATATACCCGACTGGTGTTTGCCGTCAAGCGTTTTTCTTGGCGGCTGAGCGGAAAATCTTAACCCAGCCTGATATAAGCCTATTGGGGGACGGCGTACAGAACTTCCGACCGGGTGCTGGTCAGGATCGGGCGACCTGGTATACTGGCAGTTGCACGTGATCGTCGTTTGGCCACGGGTGCCCGCTCGAAACGCGGGACGCCTGTGGTCGACGTTACCTTTTCCCCAAGGTCTCGCTCGATAAGCGCAGAATAGGCGGAAACGGGTGACGGTCATGTGCAGCGCTTGATCGTGGGCGGGTACGCCGTGGCCCTTTCATATTGGAAGTGCCGGGGGCGACCACCCACCAAAGTCGCTTAGCCCGCGGTGTTGCCCAGCCCCGGTGGCACCGCGGGCGTTTTCTTTCCGGCTACAAAAACAGGGAAGCAGCATGACTGCTTCCCTTTGTTGGTTTTCAAAGAGCTAGTTTCCCTTCCACGCCTTGCACTGCGGGGCGTACTCGCAGTCCCGGCACCAGAACCCGGTCCTCGGAAAGAAGACGCGGTTGCGGACGCCCGAGAGCACCGCCTTGGCAAGGCAGAAGAACCTGGCGTGGTCCTCGGTGGTCCGGCAAGTGTCCAGGACAAGCATCTTGGGCTTTCGGGCTTTGACAAAGTCCACGATCCGCAAGACCTTGGCAGGTCTGTGGTGGAGGACTTCGTAGGCGTAGCTGTAGCCGGTCAACTGCAAGTGGCTGTCGGCGTCGCGGGGGTTCATGGCTTGGCCCGAGGTCTTGAACTCCACGATGGTGTCGTCGCCTGAAATCAGGTCGATGAAGCCTTCCAGGTTTATCCCCAGGTTCTCGCCCGTTGCCGGGTTTTCCAAGGGGACGGTGAAGGCGACCTCGCTGCCGCGGACTTGCTTCTGGGGCTGGCTAAAGTAGAGTCCCAGGATTTCCCGGGCCAGAACGCCCAGGCCCGTCTCTGACTTGGCCGAGTCGTAGAGGATCTCTGTCTCCAGCCGCTGGGCGTACCAGTCGGCCGCAAAGATTTTGCAGAGCTTCTCTAACGTCACCCCGTTTCCGTTGACCGCCTGGCTGTGATACCAGGCCAGAGCGGCGTGGATGGCGCTGCCGAAGACCAGGGCCGAGGACCGGAAGGGCTTTGGCAATTCGTCCAGGTACTGGAATCGGTACTTCAGGCTACAGAGCAGGTACAGGTTGATCTGACTGACGGAGAGATGGTCTGGCATGACTACAGTTTCCTTTCAGGGTTGGCTTGCTGCCTTACGTGGCGGCCTCTGCGACCGTCAGTTCGGCAGCGAGCAGGTTCAGTTGACAATCGAAATCCACGGTCAAGTGCCTCAGCCACTTGGCAAACTGGCTGAGCATCAATCCCGCGGCCACATTGGCGCAGTAGATGGTGGCTTTGGCAGTGCAGGAGCCGGCGTAGGCTTCCTGGCTGGCAAAGAGCGTTTCCGGGTAGCGTTGCCTGCTGGCGAAATCAGAGACAGTCACGACGCGCAGGACCTCGGCAGCCATGCGGCCGTCGCAGAAAAACTCTGCCCTGTTTTGAACCGCCTCCCAGATTTGCCGCCGGGTCTCGATCCGGTCTACGCAGCAGAACAGGACCGAGCCTGTCTTCATGCTCCGCCGGAACCTGGTGGCGACCGGGTACGGTTCCAGGCCGTCGTTTATCTCCCGGCAGAGGTCGGCTGTAGCGTCCACCTTGAACTTGCCCAGGTCCTTTTCCAGAAAGCCCTGGCTCGAAAGATTGCTGGGCTCGACCACGTCGAAGTCCACCAGTTGCAACGAGGTGATGCCCATTGCCGCAAGCTGCAAGGCAACCTGCCGGCCAATGGCGCCCAGGCCGATCACTGTGGCCTGGCAAGCAGCCAGTTTCTCTTGCGGGACAATGTCTCTGCTGGCGGCTGTAACGGTCGCTGTCGTTCATGGCTTTACGTTCCTTTCTTGGGGTTGGGGTTTGGGGGGTTGGGTGTATGGGTCAGTCTTCGCCAGGCAGCATGATGGTGAGCGCGGGCTCACCATGATCCCCAGGGCCGCAGACGGACTTGAGTTTGACTAATACGCGGCGGTTAGGGGTTTGCAGGAACATGACATCAAACAGCAGACTGTCGCCGCTGCCGTTCTTGCGGACGGCATTGAAAAGCATCCACAAGAGGTCGTGCGCCCGACCGCGCTCGGATTGCCCGAGGTCGCGGGTCCTTTGCGTGGGCACGATGTAGCCGTTCCAAACCGCGGCCGTGCAGGCCACCGGGATTCTGAAGCCGGTTTCCTTGGCCCACTCGGTCAGGTCGATCAATACGCCGTCTTCGATGGCCTGCGCCCTGGAATACTGAAATATCACGGGGGCGCAGTCAAACGGGTTTTTCAGCTTGGTTTCGCTCATGCTTTTGCCTCGCTTTCTTTGTTGGTGCGGGCCTGCCTTGCGGCCAACTCGTCTAACACGAGCTGGCGCTCGCCAGGCTCCATCATTTCCAGGTCTTCGAGCCACTCGTCGGGGAACGCCTGCCCGGCCCAAAGCTCTTCGTCCAAGAAGGGCCTTTCGCGGCGGAGCCTCGCCCAGCAAAGCTCGGTCCTGACATTGGCCTTGTATTCGGCTTCCCACGCCTCAAACTGCGCTGGGGCCGAAGGCAAGGCTGTAATCGACCTCAACGGGAATCTCCAATTCGCCGCCGGGGCCTGTGTTGAACCGCAGCCGGGCATAGCAATGGTTGCTGCGGGCCAGGATGAACAGCACCGCCCACTGGCAGCGGCCGAACACGCGGGCGAAGGTTTCCTCATCCGTGCCGCTCGGTTGGGCCGAGTCGCCAGGATGGGTGTGCAGCCAGATGCGGCCGAACTGCTCTGGCTTGTGGCCCAAGTCCACTTGGGCCTCGAAGAAGTCGGCCACGGCCAGATCGTCAAAGAAGATGCTGGCAAGGGTTGCGGCCTGCTTGACGCTGCAAAACTCTTCGATGCGCAAGAGGTCGTTGGCTGAGGCAATGCCGAAGCCGCCGATCTCGCTTTCGCCCAGGTCCCGGAAGAACAGGAGCTTGGCCCAGGCCGTGGGCGAGAATCGCAGCACGGGGCTGGCTGGCTCGACATACTCTTGCGCGACTCGCGCCTTTGCCTTCGGCGCGGCGTCTTCAGCTTGCTGTTGTTGCTGGGGCGGCAACTGCGCTTGTTGGTTCATGGTCTTTCTCCTTTTCTTGGTGACAGGGACATTGGTTCTCGTCCAAACACGATCTACAGATCGCCTTTCGGCAGTTAGGGCATCGCCTGAGACAGTTAGGACATACGCTCTCCTCGCACGCCGCGCACCTGGTCAGGCAGTTTTCGCAGTAGCTGCTCTCGCAGTGCTGGCAAGAGGAGATGCACTCTGAGCAAAAGTCGTTCTCACAGGCAGGGCAACAGTAAGATTCTCCGCCCATGCCGCGTCCGCAGTCGTAGCAGGCCCCGCCCTCCCAGTTGTCCAGACGGACAAAGGGGGAACTGGCGTTGTACTGCTCCAACACTGCCTTGACCAAGAGGAAGAAATCGCAGATTCGGCCTTGGTCCAAGGCAGACCGTATGGCAGTGCCGGCGTCGCCGGCGCAGAGGCAATCGTTTCGCACGTGCGGGTGCGTGACTGTCTCATCGCTTGTGGCAGGATGGGGGTCTGAAGCCACGATCCGATAGAGGTCATCGTGGCTGGGTGCAGTATCCCGGCCAGAGAGTAGCAGCCGGATCTCGAACTCACCCAAGTACACTCCTTCCAGTTCGATGGCGTCGGTGGCCACTGCCACGAACCTGCCCTTGCGGTCGTAGCGGAGTTGGCCGAACTCGTTTTCAGCCTGGCGCAGATCAGCTACCAGTTCAGCGCAATTGGGGGTTTGAGTTTCCGAGGCGTCGGCAAGCTCCTGTAGGCGGTTCAGGTCATAAGTCATGTGGCGCAGCGTGGTTGCAAGTCCGCTGGCAACCTCGGCGGCTGCCGAAAACCACTGCCTTGTGCAGCAGAGCCTTAGCCTCCGGCGGACGCCCCGCAGCCGTTCCATGTTCTCAACCACCGGATCGAGCAGGCCGGCCAGTTCCTTGTAGCGGGAGAGGCTGACTAGCTTGAGCCGCTCGCGGATCTTCTGGGCAAGGCTGGATAGTTCTTGATTGCTGAGGGCCATGTGTATGACTCCTTGCTTTTGAGTTGGAAACTGGTTGAGCGACACAAGAAAGAAAAAAGGGCGTCTGCCGGGGGCTTTCAAACAAGCCCGGCCAGACGCCCCTTGCAACGCCGGAGATCGTCAGGCGGCCCCTTCGATCTTCGTGGGTGTCATGCTCACGCGGTCGCCCTCTTGCAGGGCGTAGTCGCGGGCCACGGGCTGACGATTCACCCGGATCAAGTAGTCTTCGCCCCGGCTGTCGGGCAGTTGCTTGGCGAAGAACTGCGCGACCGTGGTGCCGGCCTGGACCTCGACGTAATCGGCGAAACCGCCGCCGTCGTTGTTGATGAACAGGACTCTCATGGGTTCTCTCCGTGGGGTTGGGTTGAATGTGGTTGGTTTCCTCTGAGGCTGACTGGCTCAACGAATGAGCTACTTTTTCGCGTCCGCCTCTTCCAGCAGTTGCTCGATCATGGAGCTTGCCTCCCGCTTGCTCACGTCGGCCAAAGTGTTGGCGCCAAAGCGTTCCTTCAAGTGGCGATGGGCGTCGTCGCCCTCCAGGCCGCGGTCAGCCAGAATGCGGAACAGATACCGCTTCTGGGCCTCGGTCATGGCTGTGGAGTCCTTGGATCCGTTGGGGCTGCCGTTGGCGTTGCGGTTCTTGTGGTCCTCGGCGTGGTTGCCGGAGGCAGCCGTATTGCCGGAGCCCGCGGCTTCCTCGTCGTACACCCGCAAGCTGAGGATCGGCTTGCCGTCGGCGGTCCTCACGTCGATGCACTTGGCGTTTCGGTTCATGGGCTTCTGTCCTTTCAGAAAGTCGAGGAAAGGTGTCTTGTAAAGGTTCTACCTTAACTGTAGCGCGCCAGAGACCCTGCGCAAGGCGGGAAGATTTGCCGCCAGCGGCAACCTCCCCAGGTACAAAAAGGGGAGGCAAAAGGTTCTGCCTCCCTGTGAGTTCTCAAAGAGCAATTGCGCTCTCAGGCCGCCACCAAGTCGAGCAGCGAAGACGCCCGTTGGTCAAGCTCGGCCCGGCTGCCGGCGAATCGGCTCTCGCGGGAAAGCTGGGTCAAGGCATTGACCAGCGACCAGACCGTAAGCCCTCCAGACTGCGAGGCGATCTCGACCGCCCTTTGGGAAACAGACCTGGTAAACGTGGCCTGAGTCAGCAAGCGCTGGGCGTCTTCGCGGTCCTGGCCATAGCTGGTCTGCATGGCCTTGGCGAGGACCTTGGCGAAGTTGTCCTTGCGGCCGTCGCGTTTCTGAGCCAACTGCTCGATGGCCTGGCGGATCTGGGCCAGGGTGTCGCGCACCCGGCCGGTGTGCTTGCGGGTGATCTCGGTCACGTCGGTCGCGTCCCAGACGATATGGTTGGCGCAGACCGCCTGGAACCAGAAGGTCGAAATGCCCACGGTCCTGCGGCCGACCTCGCTGTTCCAGACAAAGAAGCCGGGCGCGAATGACTCGCCGCCGATGTCTGTCCAGCCGGTCGGGTCGATCATAAAGCAGAACATGTCCTGCTGGCCGGCATAGAGGCCGGTGGCGCCGTTAAATCCTTTCTGCGGCGGCGTGAAATCCACGGCAAACTCCTGGAGGAGTTGCACCAGGTCGATGTTCCAAAGCCTGCGGTAGCGTTCGCCGTTGACCGAGCCGCACCAGCGAGTCGTTGTACACCAGCGCTTGCAGGTCAAGGTCGTCTTCCGAGCGCTCGTGCAGGGTTTCGGTCAGCACTTGGGCTGCTGTTTGGGGGTGCAGCCGGTTGACCGTGTCTTTGGCAACCTTGGCGATGCCGCAAAGCTGGCTGAACGACCAGTCGTTGAGGCCATAGGGCGGATAGCCGTTGACGCGGAGATGGATGCGGCCGTCAAGGGCTTCCGGGCAGAAGGTGGCTGACGGCTCTTTGAGCCGGCGGCTGCGGTCCTTCAGGTTGTGGCAATGGGCGGCCAGTTCGGCGAGAGTCTCGAATCTCTCGTCCGCTGGCCGGGAAAACAGTTCACGGCTGGCTTGGGTCAGGTTGGTCATAGGGCACCTCACGAAGAAATTGGGAAAGGGGATGGTTGTGAAGGTTCTGATTTCACAGTAGCGCCCCAGCGGAGCCGCACAAGGCGGGAAGATTTGCCGGCGGCGGCAATCCTCTGGTTGAGAAGGTAGTCGCGAGGATTTTCAAGGCATGGGCTCCGGTGTCCAATGGGAAGGGGAAAGAAAACAGCCCCCAACCGTAAGCACGGTCAGGGGCCTGATGCACCATTGGCGCACCGTCGGCCCGGATATTCCTCGTCAGGTTGCTTCCCAGCAGAGCCCGACTCCGCTTCTCCGGGCAAGACGCTTGGGAAGGAAGAATGCGGGCTATGGAAACTCCATTGGACACCGGAGCTATGCCTGAAAAAATCCCCGCGTCCATCAACGGAGCGTCTCCACCACGATCGGCCCGCCGAACTTGGCCCGAGCCCAAGTGGTGAGGACGCCGATGGTCTGGCCTTCGAATTTGCTGACAATCGGGGCCGCCTTCACAATGACCGCGCCCTTGAGCGTCAACAGTATCGTGAACTTTGGGCAGGAGAAGTAGACCCTGGTCAAGGCGGCGTGTGCGGTCGCGTTACGATTCGTCGTTCGATTCATGGCGCATCCTCATTTACCGTCTCCACCGGTGCTTCCGATCCGCAGTTGTTGCAGAAGAGTTTGCCTTCGTTGGCAAACATCACGTCAAAGTCGTCCAGCGTTCCCACGAATCCGCAGACGGTGCAGCGCACGCGGATGCGGTCGTCATTATCGGCAGAAAGCTCAGCGCCTTGATCGGCGTAGGGTTCCATGATTTGCTCCTCCTATACGAGGTTCCTGTGATGTGCCCGCATCGGACGGGCCCACGGTTTGATCTTTGAAAGGTTCTATCTTCACATTAGAGCAAGTGCCCCTGAGCGCAAGGCGGGCGAATCGGCCACGAGCGGCAAGAGTTCCCGTCTTTGATTGGCGGATGCGAAGACATACGATGGATGAATGGAGAACTCACCTGCCGAGCACAACCCGATCACCCCCTTTGCCGTCACCAACTACCGTGACATCCGGCAGCGCTTTGGCATCAAGCAGAAGAACCGGCGCGGGCACATGTACCTGGTGGGCAAGACGGGCACTGGAAAATCGACGCTCCTCTTGAACATGGCTGCCCATGACATCGAAATGGGCTACGGCTTGGCCCTGGTCGATCCCCACGGCGACTTGGCCGAGGCGGTCTTGGAGTCGGTGCCGGCGCGACGGGTCAAGGACGTGATCTACTTCAACCCCGCCGACCTCGAATACCCCGTGGCCTTCAACCCCTTGGAGGCTGTTGCGCCCGACCACCGGTATCTGGCCGCTTCCGGCATGATCTCGGTACTGAAGAAGGTCTGGGCTGATTTCTGGGGTCCAAGGCTGGAGCACATCCTGAGAAACGCGCTCCTGACACTGCTGGAGAATCCGGGGAGCACACTTTTGGACTTACCCCGGCTCTTGACCGACGAGAGGTTCCGGGAATCGGCACTGCGAAGGGTCACTCACCCGCAGGTGAGAGACTTCTGGTTCTCCGAGTTCGCCAAGTATTCAGCTTGGCTGCGATCGGAAGCCATATCGCCCATCCTCAACAAGGTCGGCCAATTCCTGACCAGCATCCCGCTTCGGAACATCGTGGGCCAACGCAAGAGCAGCTTCGACTTCCGGCAAGTCATGGACGAAGGCAAGCTGCTGATCGTCAACCTGTCCAAGGGCCGGATCGGAGAGGACAACTGCGCGCTGCTGGGCGCGATGATCGTCACCAAGATTCAGTTGGCCGCCATGAGCCGTCAGGACGTGCCCGAGAAGAACCGCCGGGCCTTCTACCTCTATGTCGATGAGTTTCACAACTTTCTCACCCTGTCTTTTGCCGACATCCTGGCTGAGGCCAGAAAATACGGCCTCAACCTGGTGCTGGCGCATCAGTACCTTGAGCAACTCGATGAAAAACTCCGAGCAGCCGTGTTTGGCAACGTGGGCACGCTCATCTCGTTTCGCGTGGGAGTCGAGGACGCCAAGCTGCTGGCGCAGGAGTTCTATCCCACCTTCAGCCAGACGGACCTGGTCAATCTGCCCAACCACAGCATCTACCTGAAGCTCTTGATCGACGGCGCACCGTCCCAGCCTTTCAGCGCGGTGACGCTGCCGCCGCGGGCGACAAGAAAACACCACAAGGAAGAGATTATCGCCCTTTCCAGGACGCGTTATGCCAAGCGCCGGAGGGAGGCGGAGCAAGAGATTTTGTTTCACGGAGGGATTTCCGTTGCGAAGAGGAATAACAATCAGCTAGGGTTGGTTTAGGTCGGCGATTTGGCGTTTCGATGCCTTTATCTTATCCATCAAGCATCCACCACGATGATTCATCCTTTTTGGGAAAAAAACCACATCACGCTTTATCACGGCGACTTGCGCGACGTGCTTCCGCAGATTTCCGAAAACAGCGTGGATTGCGTCTGTACCGATGCCCCCTATGGCCTTTCCTTCATGCGCATGGACTGGGACCGGCAAGTGCCCGGTCCCGAATACTGGCAAGCAGTCCTCCGAGTCGCCAAACCGGGGGCAATGCTTCTGGCCTTCGGTGGCACGCGGACTTATCACCGGCTGGCCTGCGCAATCGAAGACGCGGGTTGGACGATGCGCGATTGCCTGATGTGGGTTTACGCCTCTGGCGTCCCCAAAGGCCTCGACATCTCGAAAGCCATCGCCCTGGCGGCCGGAACCGAGCGAACGATCGTTGGCGTCAAGAACAACGCCGACCTTGGCGCAAAGCGCGATCCCTCGAAGCACAAAGGCTTCCCCAAGCCCTCTGCGATCGGCAAGCGGGGAACATCCCGCGGGTTGCCGCCTGCCGCGCTTGCCGAGGCGTGGGAAGGTTGGGGGACGACGCTGAAGCCCGCCTACGAGCCGATCCTCTTGGCAATGAAGCCGCTCGACGGCACCTTTGCCGAGAACGCCGCAAGGCATGGCGTGGCGGGAATCAACATCGACGCCTGCCGAATTCCCAAACAAGAAGGCGAGCGCATGAAGTTCAGCCTCAACGGCATTCCGCCAAGACCGGCAACATCTACGGCAAGCAGTGCGGCATGTATCGGTACGACGGCACTCGGGCCCGTTTCCCCGCCAATCTGATTTTCGATCCGGCAGCGGCGGAAATGCTCGACCGGCAAGGGAGACCATGCCTAAGTTCTTCGGTGCCGCGCCGCTGTTCGACCAAGACAAAAAACGCCGCCAAGGGAAAAGGACACGCCGGCTTGGGCTGCGGCTCCGGCGACCGTGGCGGAGCCTCTCGGTTCTTTTATACGGCCAAAGCGGTCAAGAGGGAAAAAGGGGCCTTCAACGACCATCGCACCGTCAAGCCGCTCGCCTTGATGCGGTATCTCCTGACGCTTCTTTCCACACCCAGCGGCGGCACGATCTTGGACCCTTTCGCCGGCAGTGGCAGCACGCTCGTGGCCGCCAAGTCGCTTGGCCGCCGCGCAATCGGTGTGGAACTAAAAAAGCATTACTGTGACATCGCCGTCCGCAGGTTGGAGGATCAAAACGATGGACGACAGCGGTTTGGCGATCCAAAGAGATAACCGAATTCTTTCGATCTTTTTCTGGAAAAATCAAGAACTTGACATGTTTTCTCGGCGCGTTATCATAAGCGCGCTGAACATCGGAATGGCTGACGCCGCAGATCACGACACGTTATTTGCGGAGCCGAACCATCCGACCTTATCCGTGGATTGTCTCGTCTACTGCCGCGTTTCCACCGAGGAACAGGCAGACAAAGGATATTCTCTCGATGCGCAGGAAAAACTCTGCCGCGAGTTTGCCGAGCGCAGCAGCTATCGGGTGGCGGGTGTGTACCGCGACGAAGGAAAAAGCGGCACCACGCTGGACCGGCCTGCCTTACAGGACCTGCTGGCCAAATGCACCAACGGCACGGTCATCAACGCGGTCATCGTCCAGGAAACCGATCGTCTTGCCCGAAACACCCATGACCATTGACTATCCGCGCCCTCTTGCAGAAGGCCGGCGTCAAGCTGATCTCGGTCGCCCAGCCGATGCTCGACGACAGCCCGGAGGGCAAGATGATCGACACCATCTTGGCCAGCGTCAACCAGTTCCAGTCCGACATCAACAGCCGCAAGACACGCAAGGCCCTGCAAGAGAAGTTCAACCAGGGCTGGTGGCCGGGTTGGGCACCGCTGGGTTATGTCAACGTAGCGCAGGAGGGAGCCGACGATGGTCAACGGGCCAGGAAGACCATCAAAAAAGACCCGCAAAGCTGGGGCCTATTGCGCGAGGGCTTCCGCCTCTACCTGACAGGCAGCTATTCTGCCGACGAACTCCGCGACATACTCCACGAAAAGGGGCTTCGTTCCAAGACAGGCAAGAAGGTTCCGCACAGCATCATGGTCCACATTCTCAAGAATCCTTTCTACGCGGGCTTGATGGTCTGGAAAGGTCAGCGGCGCATGGGCCGGCACGAGCCGATGATAAGCCTCCAGGAACACCAGCGTATTCAAGAGATCGTCGCCAATCACAATCTCCACGTCAACCGCGGCCGCAAGCACCAGTTCCTGCTGCGAGGTTTTGTGTTCTGCGCCATCTGCGGCCAGCGGTACACGGCAGAGGTCCACCCCGCCAAGCAAAACTCTTACTACCATTGCGCCTCCATGCGCAAGCACAGCAACCGAAACCAGAACGTCGAAGCTGCGGAACTCGAACGCCAAGTCGAGGAGCAATTCAGAACCATTCAGTTCAGCCCGGCATTCATTCAGCGCATCATGGACATGCTACAGCAGGTCCATGCCAACCACAGAGCCACCACTCAAACCCAAAAGCAGGTCTTTCTCAATCAGCAGAAGGCCATTGAGCAGAAGCGCAACCGTGCCGAGGAGAAACTGTTGGCCGGGATTCTTTCTGACGACGCCTTTGTCCGTTTGCGAGCAGGCTTCACCGAGCAGCTTGGGCAGATTCAAGACCAGATAGCGGCTATCGACAGCCAGAGAGACTGCGACACCGATGTTGTGCGCCAGGTCCTCCAGTTGTCGCGCAACGTTTACGACGCATACAAAAAAGCCCCGGACGCCTTGAAACGGCAGTACCTGGGCATATTTTGGGATCGTTTCGTGGTGCGGGACCGAAAACTCGTGGAGGCGGTCCCCGCGGAATTGATCCGCGCCTTGCAGGCGGAGAGGGAAGTTATATTTGACGCAAACTGGCTCCCCAGTCCGCCGCTGGTTATAACCTTGTACAACGCCACATACATAGCGGTGCTGAGGAAGAGGATGGATGAAATCATTACGTCGCCGATTCAATCGAGCGGAAAAGGCGATTTGTAACTCACACCCTCTTCCAGCCATAACTCTCGTCGCTTCCCAGGGCTTTCCTTGTGTCAGTTCCCGCTTTACTATGTCATGCAATTCGAGATTCGACATCGCCTACAGATTGAAACGGGGCGTCCACCGCCCGATAGCGACCGTGTGAATTTCTGGTGTTATACTTAACCCGCCATTGCTCTGGCAGGTCTGGCACAATGCGCTTCCATAGTCTCTTCATCAAGGCAACAAAATCACGAGGGACATCACGGGTTGCTGGGCAAATCTCAGACAGATAGAAGTCGATCTCGTGCGTTCCGAAAAACCGTGGAACAATGGGGTAGCTCCGACAATCAAAAGGACGAGATTGACGAATGGAACACCTTCCGTTGCTAAGAAAGGGGCACTTGGGTCTCGTCGAGATGAGTTTGATTCTCGACATGGGGACATGGATGCCGGCGGCCTTCAGCCGTCTGTAAATGTAAACGTCTTCGTAGGGTAGCAGCGCAATGTTCTCAGGAGCTTCAGCCTTTTCACACTCCCCGCAAAAGATACCATTACATCCCAGACATATTGCCAATCTCCCGTCGGATCGTTCGCTAGCTTGGTAGAGGTAGTCCAGGATCGTAAGCCAACGATGAGGTTGCGAATATTGTGGCAAAGAATCTGATTTCATAGTTGTGTAGACCGCTTAACTTAACAATACCATAATCATCGCTTAGATGGCAACGGAGTCGGTGACGGACGCTGACCAGCCGAAGGCTTCCGTTCTATCTTGTGGTAGTCCGTGGACAGGCTGTCTTCTCCGTCCATTTCGCTTGGTCCGAAGCCAGCCGAGAACCCGACATAGATCCCTTTTGCTTTTCTCTTCAGGAAGTAGCAGCCATAGTCGAGAAAATCGCGATTGCGCGACTCTTTGGCAGGGAAATAGTGCATTTGTATATAGTCACCGTCGCAACGCCCTTCGATGTCCCATACTTTGTCTGGCTCGTCGGGGCGAGTGGATTTTCCCCAAACGCGGTCCCCCCGCTGTTTGGTGATACTTATGGTCTCATAATACGTTCGAACCTTATCAGGTGTCGGCCCCCACCAGGAGTCCCACTCCCCAACGATGCTTTTTCGTTTGGGAGTGCCAGAGAATACCAGGCTTAGGGCGTTAGGTGGAATTAGGGCCTGGACGATGGCACCGACGACAGCACAAATCAGACCAATCAGAAGCGTAAGTGCGAACTCAGAACTCATGGTAGCCCTCCATCAGAAAGGGAAGAATCGTGACGAATATAGAACTTGGACCCAGATTCGACAAGATATCTCTGGACGACGATCAACCGATGGTAGCCTTGCTGGCGCTACCTCATCGTCGAGTAAACATCTCCATCTTGCCGCAACCATCCATTCTGCCACGCCGAGTTGCCGTTTCTTTGGCCCACATCGCTGCGGCCCGCCTCGGAGCCTCTGAGCACTGCTTCCAAAACAACTCGGCCAACTGCAAAGCAACCATGTCGCGCACATGGCTGGTCTTGTCACGTTTGCGTTTCGTCGTGGCGCCCGTGGCAACGGCTGCCAGACGCCGTGGCCGTCTTAAGTGCGGAAGCTGTTTGGGCATGACGGAAGTCTTGCGTCAGCGTACGACGCGGATGCCTCCGGCACAAGAAGGGACTTCTTGCCGCGAACGCCGCATCCTAGAAAACTCTCTTGTCCCAGACATGCTCACAGATCGCCCGGGCCAGTCGCTGAACGTGGACGCGCATCGCGTCGATTTCTTCCCTGGTGAGTCTGGGACGCTTCAAGAGTTGCCGGTAGCGGTCATAGATGTCGCGGCGCTTGTTGTTATTTGGTTTGCCTTCCATAACTCCATTTAACCATAGAAGGCAGGGAATTGGAAGTCGAGTGCCTCCGGGCCGGCGCTGGTGTTCGATTCGACTCCTGTTGCGGGCACCAAACAGGAGGTCTTTGAACAGATCGTCCGCTTCACGTTGTCGGCGGAGTACCCTCAAACCAAAGAAGTGCTTGCCCGGCTTGTGCAGGTCACGACGGATCAGAAGGGCTTTCATCAAGCAGCCTGAACGGTCCGTCTGTCCAAGACAACTTTGGCACCCATTCATGGGCGCCTATTTGCTTCCAGTAGCGCATCGAAGCCGCCATCCCGCCAACCGGAAGCCACGATTCGAGCCTTGTTCGCGCTGGCCTCGCGGCTCGCCTTGCGCCAAGCCCTGGGCTTTGGTGCGAGGGAGCCCCGGCGCAAGTTGACGTTGGAGGTCGGCTTCCACGCTGGAAGGCACTTGCCGACCGTCAGGCTCAAGCGGGCAGCCTGATTGGCGGAGCGCCCCTCTTGTAACCGTCGGGCTGTTCGTGTGCGCCGATCACAAGGGCACGCCACCTTTCACACCGAATTATTAAACAGCAAGCCGGTTCTCAGCGCCACTCGACATGACGCCGCCGGAAAGTGTCTCGTTCACGCCTTTTTTCGTCCGCTATCTTGTGGGGTCTGTCGCTCCTTCATCCTGGTTGTCAAGACTCCCTGGACCATGACAGGTCGCCATGTTGTCCGCTGCTATTGGGTCACTGGACTGGGACAACCCGGCGTACCTGGCTTCGCTTTGTATCCCAATTTCTTGGCTTGGGCTAAATCGGCGTCGGCCTTGGCTTTGTCGTCTTTCTGCCAGTACGAATAGCCCCGAGCATAGAACGCGGCCCCATCGTTCGGGTTGATCCCAATCGCCGCTGTATAGTCGGTGATCGCCTTTTCGTGGTCACCCTTCTTGGCGTAGCGGAAGCCACGACTGCGGTACGCCCTGGCGTCCTGCGGGTTGAGTAGAATGGCCTCGGTGAAGTCAGCAATCGCCTTGTCGTGGTCACCACTGTCGCCGTAGACGCAGCCACGATTGTAGTAAGCTTCGGCATACTTCGGGTTGAGTAGAATGGCCTCGGTGTAGTCAGCAATCGCCTTGTCGTGGTCACCCTTCTTCCGGTAGAAATAACCCCGCCCAAAATACGCCTCGGCATACTTCGGGCTGAGTCGAATTACCTCGGTGTAGTCAACAATCGCCTTGTCGTGGTCACCCTTATTCTCGTAGGAACAACCCCGCCAATAATACGCCTCGGCATACCTCGGGTTGAGTAGAATGGCCTCGGTGTAGTCAGCAATCGCCTTGTCGAACTCGCCCTTCTTGCCGTAGACAAAGCCACGGTTGTAGTACGGATCGGCATCTTTCGGGTCCAATCGAATGGCCTCGGTGTAGTCAGCAATCGCCTTGTCGATGTCGCCTTTCTCTTGATAGGCATCCCCCCGGCCACGGAATGCTCTGGCAGATTGCGGTTCGAGGCGAATTGCTTCCGTGTAATCCGCAATCGCATTGTCGCATTCGCGATTCTTAATGTAAGCAAAGGCTCGCCCCCGATAGAACACGGCATGGTGCGGATTGATCCGAATCGCCGCTGCAAACTCGGTGATCGCTTTGTCGTGGTCATCCTTCTCGCTGTAGGTGCTACCACGATTGTAGTACGCTTCGGCATCCGTCGGGTCGAGTAGAATGGCCTCGGTGAAGTCAGCAATCGCCTTGTCGTGGTCGCCCTTCTTGCCGTAGGCCAAGCCGCGATTGTAGTACGCCCCGGCATACTTCGGGTTGAACAGAATGGCCTCATTGTAGTCTGCGATTTCCTTGTCGAGTTCACCTCTCTTAGAAAAAGCACAGGCCCGCCCACCATAGACTTCGGCATGTCGTAGACCGAGCCGAATGGCCTCCGTGAAGTCCGCAATGGCCCTGTCCGGGGCGCCCTTTCTCAAGTTTGCGTTACCTCGGTTGTAGTATGCTTGGGGCAACTTAGGGTCGAGGCAAATAGCCTCCGTCCAATCTGCAATAGCTCTATCAATATCAGCCTTCTGCCAATAGACGATTCCTCGGACACAGTATGCCCCGGCACCGTGAGGGTCGAGGCGAATAGCCTCCGTGCAGTCAGCGACGGCCTTGTCGAAGTCGCCGTTCTTCGAGTAGGCACTGCCCCGACTGACATACGAATCACCTTCGTTTGGGTTGATGCGAATGGCCTCGTTGCAATCGGCAATGGCCTTATCGAAGTCGCCTTTATCTTTATAGGCGACCCCTCGGCCACGGAATGCTTTGGCAAATTGCGGGTTGAGGCAAATAGCCTCAGTGTAGTCAGCGATAGCCTTGTCGAAGTCGCCGTTCCTGCCGTGGCAACTACCCCGCGTGCAATATGCCTCGGCCATCATCGGATCGAGCTGTATGGCCTTGTTACAGTCGGCGATGGCCTTGTCGAATTCGCCTTTTCGCAAGTAAGCTTGGCCCCGGCTGGAGTACGGCTGAGCGTCTTGTGGATGCAGACGAATGCCCTCGGTGTATGCAGCTATCGCTCCAACGAAGTCGCCTTTGTCTCGCAGCAAATTGCCTTGCTTTGTTGCTTCAGCTTCTGGGCTACTCATGACGAGCTCTCCTCCTCAGGACAGCAACAGGTGCAAGACATCGCCCCTATTTTGGCAGGTACAGCCCTGGGTCCAACGGAGTACCTATCATATCTCGTCCGGGCAATCCCTCGGGTCCACGTAGTGTGGTGTTGGGACCAGTCGTACCCGCCCCACCTAGCGCACCCACGGGGTTTTCCCCAACAACCCCCGACGGGACGCCAGGTTCATCTTGTGGGACGACATATCCAGGTTCATAACAGTCTGCATTATGCACCAACGCACCGAGCATTGACACACGGTAGACATGTTCATCCTCGACCGTCATGTTGTAGACGCGATGCACGCCGGGCACACGAGCGAGACCGGCGACCATCAGCCGCCCCCTCACACCGCGCAACTGCTCGCCGTCGCGGAGGTTCTCGGCGGAAACCCATCCGCCGCGGCTCTCGCTGTAGAACTTGTGAAAGCCCGTTGGGCGAAGCGTCTCACGGCGGCCGTCGCCGGACGCCAGGGTTAGCCCGAAAACATAGTTGTTCAGGTGATTAACTGTTGTCAGCACAACGCGGCCGAGTCCCGGCTTGATCGGCGGGCACGGCTCAACCGAAAGGACTTTGGCTTGAAGATCGTCAGGCAGGCCCATCTCGACCAGATCGAGCGGCAGCGGGACCATCGCGCCGACGCGGACGTGATTCTTTTCGAGCCACTCCGGCGGCACAAGCGTCTCGACGTTCACGTCGTCCAGCGTTCTGTCCTTCCATCGCCAGTCCGCCCGCAAAATCACCTTCCGCCACGTCGCGGGATCGACCGCCGTTCCGATTGGTTTGCCGGAAGCGGCGGCGTCTTGTGTTACTACGCGCTGCCCGATACGGATTGCTTCGATTGCTTTGCTTGCCGGAGAGTGGGCGGCAACCGTCTGACGATGCGACGGCGAAGACACCGACGATGAAAACAGCGTCCCGCCGATGAAGAGCGAGGCAAGCAAAAGACAGCCCGCAAGCCACCACCGGCCGAAACGACGTGATTGGGCGGCCATCGCGTCCGGTCGCGCGGTGGCCTTTGTTCTTGTTTGCGCCAGTGGCTCGGATGTCGGTTCCATGCGGAGAGAGGCGTTTGAGTCCGTTCGCCGGGGGCGTTCGAGAACGGCCGTTGCCCGACGGCATTCTGCCACAGCCGCCCCGCCACCGCCATCCTTGCCTGATTTGCTCCAAAGATCGCGCGGATCGGCGTTGCCGTTCCACAGATTGGCGTCATCGTCCGAGGTTGGCAAATCGTCCTCGTCCAAGAGATCGGTGCCGCCGAAAAGCTGGTCGATCAACTCTTGCAACTCCTCCTCTTCCCTTCGCTTGCGTCGGATTTGCCGCCGTTCAAGCTGCCAGCCGCCAAAACCCGCCGCCGCGACCAAAATGCCGCACGCCAAAAGCCCGCCATTTGAAGTTTCCTCGGTCGTTTCGATAGCGGTGAGTTCGGCGGCTGCTTCCCGGTCGGCGTCGTCGGGCACGAGCACCGGCGTTCCGGCGACGAAGCAGGTCGGGACCTTGGTCATGCTGCCGCCGATAATACTGGCGCCGATTTCCCCTACCGCTGCTGGAGTCTTTCCACCCAGCCCCCCAATTGCCCTTCCCGCTTGCCCGCCTATGGCGCTCCCGGCGGCACCCCCAATGACCCCCGCGGCATCGCAGGGTTATTCAATTGACTCCACCACCCCCAATATCTTGTAGTCAGAAGGGCTCGGCGGCCTCGGTGACAATAGTACGATAGGGGACCGGTTCAACCTGCATCGCTTGTTCGAGCAACCGATAGAAGAGCAAGCCACGGGATCGCGAGGTGCGTCGGTTAAAACGGAAGGTAAATTCGTCGAGATAGTAGTCCAGGTAGTTTGGACGAACTGCGCCTTGATGGGTGCCTAGTAGCCAGCGTTTCAGGAGGGAGGCGACCCTGTGAATCCGCGGAAGCAATTCCGTGGCCGCGTCTTTCCCACGACCGGTCAGAACTGTCACCTCATGCACATAGCCAATACCGTCTAATCCGGTGTATGACGCGTTTCCATCCGTGTGGACCGTGCTGTCAGTCGCAACCGAAGCTTGGATGAAGCGATGCAAGGAAATCCGTGACGCGGTGACAATCCGTGCCATACGGATACGCCCGATCCCAGCCCCATCCTCTTCCGCGGCAATCACTACCATTGCCTTGTCCAGACTACGACTGCCCGTCCGTTTGCCTTCCCCCCCTACGTAGGTCTCATCAACCTCCACTCGCCCGGCAAGGCGATCGCGGCCAGGGCGAACCATAGCACGTCGCAACTTATGCAACCACGTCCATGCAGTCACATAGCTGCCCAAGCCGAGAACTCGTTGGAGGTTCAGGGCGCTTGCCCCGTGCTTTTGACTGGTTACCTGCCAAATTGCCCGAAACCATAGACGCAAGGGTTTGTGCGTATCTTGGAAGATCGTTCCGGCGATCGCGGACGCCTGGCCGCGACAGCGCCTACAAATCAACCGACCACGTGTAGCCGGCCATCCGCCATGGTGCCCACAACGCGGGCATACAAAGCCATTGGGCCATCGCAACCGTGCCAGGTACGCCCGGCAGTCCTCTTCCGTGCGGAAACGATCCTCCAGATCGAGAATCGTCCGAGGATAGGTGTCGTCCATCCCCACATACTACCGGTTGTGGTAGGTGGAGTCAATTGAATAACCCTGGCGGCATCGCACCCCAACGACGGGGCAAGGGTGCCCGCCACAGCCGTGCCCCCCACTATCCCGATCGCTCCGCCGCCCGCCACGGCAGCCACCGACCAACAGACGATCCACGCGACATACAACGGAGTCGCCATCTTCGACGGATTGTGCAGGTAGTAGAGATACGACTGGCCGAAGGCCTGAGCGTACTCCCTCGCGGTTTCCCCGTAGTCACCCCCAAAATTGTCCCAATAGCCCGTGCTGGCTCCCGGCCTTGCCGAGCCGATGATGGTGTACTCGTTCCAGAGGGTGTTGATGGTCGAGGTCCCGTTGTTCCACGGCACGGTCCAGGAAAAACACCAGTAGCCGGCGTCTACGGCCAAGGCGTCGTCCGGCACCAGGATCGGGCTGCCGTGCCAAGTCCAGTAATGGCCGGGCGTGCCGTCGGAAAAAAGCGCCCCGCCCGGCATCGCGCCAATGTTGTTCACCTTCACCGCTTGCAGCCCGCCCGGGTCGGTGCATGAAATCGGATTGTCGCCCGTGTAGGAGTACATGTTCGGGCCGGCCGACAGCCCGAGCGGATCGCGGCTCGTGAACGTGCCCAGGCCGGGGTGATACCAGCGAGCGCGATCGCCATAGAGGCCGGTTAGCGGGTCGAGACTCATGCCGCCAAAGAGCACACAGTTCGCATAGGACGAAGCGGAGCGGGTGTTCGACCAGGTAGCGTCGTAGATCGTCACATTGCCATAAGGATCGTAAACGTAACGCTCGATTACATTGCCCGACGCGTCGGCCAGGGCGGTGACGTTGTTGTTGGCGTCGGTCAGGTAGTAAATCCGGTCCTCGGCCGAAAGGGCACCGTCCACGTAGGTGTCCCGGAGGATCGGGGCGTCGACGTTGCGGAGCGACCAGACGTACTGATACGCCGGCTGCAAGTTCTCCGGCTGGGCGCTGGAGGAAGCGGCGTCCCGCGTCTCGACGACCTGTTGGCCCGCGTAGAAGTAATGAGTGAACGTGTCGAGCGTGCCGCCGCCGTTGGTGTCGGCGGCACGGACGATGAGCCGGCCCGTGCCGTCGTACTCGTACTGGACGATGGTGTTGCCGGGCTGGCCCGAGGCGTCCGCCTGAACCTTCACCAGCCGGTTCCAGGCGTCGTAGACGAAGTGCAGGGGCGTGTTCGCTTCATCGCCCGGCTTCGGGCCGGTGGTCATGTTGCCCGCCCGGTCGTACGTGGGCTGCCCCCACCACATCCCCACCGCCCCGGTCAGTTCGTTGGCCCCGTCGAACGAGCCTGCAAAACCCCCGTCCGGCCAGCCGTCGCCATTATTGTCGGTCTGGAGCTGGTCCCAGTTGCCCTCCCCGTCGAGCGTCCACGACTGGGCGAAATCCTCCGTGCCGGTGAGCACCGCGTTGTGGGCCGAGTTCAACTGCCCGCGGGTAACGCTGGTCAAGCCGCCTTGATCGTTGTAGCTGTAAAGCTCGTCGAGGTTGTGGCTGCCGGCCGCCACGTTGTCCTTCCACAGCACGTCGCCGGCCAGGTCGTAGCCGTATTGATACTCGTCGGCGGTCTGGCTGGTCCCGTAGTTGGTCCAAAGCTGATCCACCACGCGGTTGAAGCGGTCAAGGCCCGAGTAAGTGTCCCCGCCGCCGGTATAGTCCAGCTTCAGCTCGGGCCGTTCGTAGTCCTCCACTGTGATCTCACCCAGCATCGCCATAGTTCCCAATATATGCGCCTGTCCCTTTATCCCCGCACTTTCTCGGCCTTTTTCGCTAACAACTCTCCGCGGAGATGGGAGGCTGTGGTAAGAGA
This sequence comes from uncultured Planctomycetaceae bacterium, assembly GCA_963754135.1. Classification (GTDB taxonomy): domain Bacteria; phylum Planctomycetota; class Planctomycetia; order Pirellulales; family Thermoguttaceae; genus JAJFUI01. Next base: position 1,952,173 of record CAVWEY010000003.1, on the reverse strand, counting down.
AGGATTTAGGCGTATCGCTTCCTCGCAATCGTCGATCGCCGCGTCAAAGTCTCCTATTTTCCTGTAGACCGAGGCGCGATCAAAATACGCGTCCGCGCGCTTCGGGCAACGGCGGATTACCTCACCAAGATCAAGTAATGCCCCCTCATATTCGCCGGTTTCTCCACGACTCCTCCCGCGAACCCAATAGGCGTCTAGGTAGTCGGCGTTAAGGCGAATAGCCGCATCGCAACTGGCTATGGCGTTCTTGAGGTCGCCCTTCTCCAGAGAGTAGAATGCTCGATAATAGTGCCCGGTCGGGTCATCCGGCTTCAGCCGAACGGCCTGATCCAGGTCGGCCAGCGCGCGAACGAAAGTCGGAAATGTTGCCGTAGGCAACGGCTCGGCCAATGAGAGCGTGCCTATGAGTAGAGTCGAGACGAATAACCTCGGTGTAGTCGGCAATAGCGTCCTTGTGCCGGCCGGCCTCTACGTAGGTGCAGGCTCGGCAATAGATGGCGTCAACACAGTCCGGTTTCACGCGGATTGCCTCGGATAAGTCCGCAATACCTTTTTCAACTTCGCCTTTCGCGTGGTACGCGTGGGCGCGGTTGAAATAGGCATGTAGGCAACCCGGTTTAATCGCAATCGCCTCGCTGCAGTCAGCGATAGCCTTGTCATAGTCGCCTTTCGCGAGGAATGCTAGCGCACGCGCCAGAGTCCGTTCACGTCCTTCGGCGCGAGGCGGATGTACTTAGCGAGGTATGGAAGGGCGCTGTCGTAGTCGCCCTTCCTGTACAAGGCATGAGCCAGCTTATAATACGCTTCGCCGTAATCGGCCTTGAGGCGGATGGCATCTTTGTAGTGCCCGACCGACGTGTCGAGCTCTCCGCTTTCGGTCGCTGCGTCGCCTGCTCTCAGAGCCTCAAGCGCTTTAGGGGGCGGGACTTCTGGAGACACCATTGGAGTAACCCTCGAAACGAGCTCGATTGACAACGTTAGCCCCGGTTCTAAGCCTGCTATGTCGCTTGCCCGAACGGAGGAAAATCCCACGGCCACGGCCATTTCGGCAACGGGGTTGGGGCTCCCGGGCCCGGTCCTCGGGGGGTCAACGGCCGCTTGAACAGCCCGGCGCCGCCGACGCCCCCGCCGACGGCACCACCGATGCCGCCTATCATTCCGGGAATCCTCCCGCCGACGCTTCCGATTCCCCTGCCGACGCCGCCCCCCACCGAGCCGCCGATGACGCCGCCGGCATAGCCGCCGCCCACCAAACCACCAGCCGCGATACCAGCCGCCGTTCCGCCCGCCACGCCAGCCACCGACCAACAGACGATCCACGCGACGTACAACGGCGTGGCCATCTTCGACGGGTTGTGCAGGTAGTAGAGATACGACTGGCCGAAGGCCTGAGCGTACTCCCTCGCGGTTTCCCCGTAGTCACCCCCAAAATTGTCCCAATAGCCCGTGCTGGCTCCCGGCCTTGCCGAGCCGATGATGGTGTACTCGTTCCAGAGGGTGTTGATGGTCGAGGTCCCGTTGTTCCACGGCACGGTCCAGGAGAAACACCAGTAGCCGGCGTCTACGGCCAAGGCGTCGTCTGGCACCAGCATCTGCATGCCGTGCCAAGTCCAGTAATGGCCGGGCGTGCCGTCGGAAAAAAGCGCCCCGCCCGGCATCGCGCCAATGTTGTTCACCTTCACCGCTTGCAGCCCGCTCGGATCGGTCCGCGAAATCGGATTGTCGCCCACGTAGGAGTACATGTTCGCGCCGGCGGAGAGGCCGAGCGGGTCGCGGCTCGTGAACGTGCCAAGGCCGGGGTGATACCAGCGGGCGCGACCGCCATACAGCCCGGTCAGGGGGTCAAGGCTCATGCCGCCAAAGAGCACACAGTTCGCATAGGATGAAGCGGAGCGAGTGTTCGACCAGGTGGCGTCGTAGATCGTCACCTTGCCGTAGGGATCGTAAACGTACCTTTCGATCACGTTGCCGCTGGCGTCAGCCAGGGCCGTGACGTTGTTGCTCAAGTCGGTCAGGTAGTAAATCCGGTCTTCGGCCGAAAGGGCGCCGTCCACGTAGGTGTCGCGGAGGATCGGGGCATCGACGTTGCGGAGCGACCAGACGTATTGATAGGTCGGGGCTAGGGATTCGGGACTCGCGGCCAGGGAAGCGGCGTCCCGCGTCTCGACCACCTGCTGGCCCGCGTAGAAGTAATGCGTGAACGTGTCGAGCGTGCCGTCGCCGTTGGTGTCGGCGGCGCGGACGATCAGCCGGCCCGTGCCGTCGTATTCGTACTGGACGATGGTGTCGCCGGGCTGGCCGTAGGCGTCCGCCTGAACCTTCACCAGCCGGTTCCAGGCGTCGTAGACCAGGTGGATCGTCGTGGTCGTTTCCGCGCCCGGTTCCGGAGCGGCGGTCATGTTGCCCGCCTGGTCGTAAACCGGCGTAATCCAATCCGACGCGGTGGTGATCTCGTTGGCCCCGTTGGCCGTCCGGGTCTGGTTCAAGTCCGGCGTGCCGTCGCCGTTCTGGTCGTTCTGAAAGTTGGACCAGTTGCCCAGCCCGTCCAAGGTCCAACTCTGGGCGAAGTCCTCCGTGCCGGTGAGAACGGCGTCATGGGCCGTGTCCAGTTGGCCGCGGGTGACGCTGGTCAAGCCGCCTTGATCGTCGTAGGTGTATAGTTCGTCGAGATTCTTGGCCGGCGACTGGTTGTCCGCCACGACGTTCTCTTGCCACAGCACGTCGCCCGACAGGTCGTAGCCGTATTGATACTCGTCGGCGGTCTGGCTGGTCCCGTAGTTGGTCCAAAGCTGGTCCACCACGCGGTTGAAGCGGTCCAGGCCCGAGTAAGTGTCCCCGCCGCCGGTGTAGTCGAGCTCCAGTTCGACGATGGAATTACCCAGCATCGCCAATCTTCCCAATATATGCGCCTGTCCCCTTTACCTCTCCATACTGATAATACCGCGACGCGGCAAGCTGGTTGGTTTCCTGCACCACGCGGTCCAGCCCGTCATAAGTCCAGGTGGTCGTGTTGTTCTCCGGGTCGGTGAGGGTCAGGGTGTTGCCGTCGGCGTCGTAGGTGTAGTCGGTCTCCCCGCCGTCGGGGTCGGTTTCGGACGTGAGCCGGCCGAGGTTGTCGTAAGTGTAGGTGGTGGCGTGGCCGAGCCGGTCGGTGGCGCTCAAGAGGTCTCCAACCGCGTCGTAGGCATAGACGGTCCACGGCGCGACCTGCGGCCCCGCGCCGTCCGGGTCGGGCTGCGTGACTTTCGTGGTCCGGCCGAGAGGGTCATAACCATAGGTGGTCACGTTGCCCAACGGATCGGTGACGCTGGTAACCTGCCCGGCGTCGTTGTAGGCGTATTTTACCTGTTTGACTCAGACTCGCTAGATTTGGTGGCTGTCACCTTTCCTTTCCCTGTCCGTCCTGCCATTATCGAATCGGTCCTGTTCTCCGTTTGCCCCCTTTTCACCCTTTAGGCATCCATACGTTTCGGCTCGTGCGAAGTCTTCTTTCGCTTTCGCCTTCGCCCCGATTCTCTCGTAGGCAAGACCACGGCGACGGTATGCGCCGCCGTAATTTGGGCTGAGCCGGATCGCTTCCGTGTAGTCTGTTATTGCCCTGTCGAATTCGCCCATGTCTGAGAACGCGGTGCCACGACCACTATATGCCTCTGCATAGGCGGGGTTCAGGCGGATTGCCTCGGTCAGGTCGCGTATGGCACGGTCATAATCGCCTTTCCTCCCGTAGACAGAACCGCGGCTACGGTACGCCTTGGCATCCTTAGGGTTCAACCGAATCGTTTCTGTGAAGTCAGCGATAGCATCGTCGTACTTGCCTTCTGCTGCATAGGCGAAGCCACGGCCGTAATATGCCTCAGCGTATTCTCGGTTTAGCCGAATGGCCTCCGTAAAGTCGGCGACAGCCAGGTCGAACTGCCCCCTGTACCCGAAAACGGTGCCGCGACTAAAGTATGCCTCTGAAAAGCCGGGCCTCAGGCGGATTGCTACGCTGAGGTCGCTGACAGCGTTGTCGTGGTCGCCCCTCCTGCCGTAGACTGAACCCCGACAGCGGTACGCACTCGCAAGGTTCGGGTTCACGCGAATGGCTTCCGTAAGGTCGGCGATGGCCCTGTCGTAGTCATGTTTGTACGCGTAGGCGGTGCCCCGCCCGCGGTACGCGTTGGCATACATGGGACGCAATCGAATGGAATCCGTGTAATCGGCGATGGCCTTGTCGTACTCACTCTTATACGCGTAGGCATTGCCCCGATTCTTGTACGCCTCGGCAAGGTTCGAGTTAAGTCGAATGGCACCCGTATAATCAGCAATAGCCTTGTCGTAATCCCCCTTGGCGGCGTAAACATACCCACGGCAATGATAAGCCTCAACAAATTGGGGATCGAGGCGAACGGCCTCGTCCAAGGCGTGAATCGCCGAATCAAAATCCCCCTTGGCGAAGTGGGCCTTGCCAGCCTCAAATGCTTCGTTTGGCAACATACAATCCATTCCATTCACTGTAGTCCGTGTTCCGCACTTCGATTCAACAAGTTGCCGTGCCCTACTTCCACTTCGTCGCATCGCCCGGCCAGCGACCGAACGGCTCAGTGTCATCGGGGTCGCCCTCCGACCCACCGAAAATGGAGGAGTCGTCATCCGGCGGTTGTATACCATATCCACCGCCATCAGCAGGCGGTTTCACAGTCGGCGGACCAAGCGGGTTTTCGGGCGTCGGGGGCACGTAGTCCGGCGGCTTGACGCCGTACTCACCGGGTTCAACAGGAACTCCTGGCTCGGGCACACCTGGGCCTTCGGCCTCCGGGGGCAGCTCGTCGGGCCAGGCGCATCAATACCCCGGTCAATAGCCGTACCCCCCAATTCAATTGCGCCAATATAAAGCGCACCAAAGGCGGCGAAGAAGTACGCGTCAATGTTGATCGCTGCTAGTTCCGGATCCATCTCGAACGGGTGCTTCAGGTAGTGCCACCAACCCCCCAAGCCAACATATCCCTTTCTCGGCATTGCCGACGCGCCGGGGTTGATGTGGACGTGGACGCCTGTAACCGCATAGGCCATGCTGCCGTCCGGCTCGTAAAACACATAGCCGGCCTCGTCCACGCCGCAGATCGGGCAATAGAACGGATCGTGCTCAACCTTCCAGCCTTGCGGCACGTGCTCGGTTACGCCCCACACGGTCACGTCCATGCCGCCCGCCTGTGTCACCCTGATCGTTTGCAGCCCGCTCGGATCGGTCCGCGAAATCGGATTGTCGCCCGTGTAGCCGTACATGTTCGGGCCGGCGGAAAGCCCGAGCGGGTCGCGCAAATGAACGTGCCGATGCCGGGATGATACCAGCGGGCGCGATCGCCATACAGCCCGGTCAGGGGGTCAAGGCTCATGCCGCCAAAGAGCACACAGTTCGCATAGGCCGACGACGTGCGGACGTTCGACCAGGTGGCGTCGTAGATCGTCACATTGCCATAAGGATCGTACACGTACCTTTCGATCACGTTGCCGCTGGCGTCCGCCAGGGCCGTGATATTGTTGTTGGCGTCGGTGAGATAATAAACCCGGTCTTCAGCCGAAACCTCCCCATCGACGTAGGTGTCGCGGAGGATCGGGGCATTGACGTTGCGGAGCGACCAGACGTATTGGTACGTCGGGGCTAGGGATTCGGGACTAGGGACTAGGGAAGCGGCGTCCCGCATCTCCACCACTTGCTGGCCCGCGTAGAAATAGTGCGTGAACGTGTCGAGCGTGCCGTCGCCGTTGGTGTCGGCGGCGCGGACGATGAGCCGCCCAAGCCCGTCGTATTCGTACTGGGCGATGGTGTTGCCCGGCTGGCCCGAGGCGTCCGCCTTCACCGCCACCAGCCGGTTCCAGGCGTCGTAGACGTAATGGACGGGCGTGTTCGCCTCGTCGCCCGGCTTCGGGCCGGTGGTCATGTTGCCGGCCCGGTCGTACGCCGGCTGCCCCCACCACATCCCCACCGCGCCGGTCAGTTCGTTGGCCCCGTCGAACGAGCCTGCAAAACCCCCGTCCGGCCAGCCGTCGCCATTATTGTCGGTCTGGAGCTGGTGCCAGTTGCCGTCGCCGTCGAGCGTCCACAACTGGGCGAAGTCCTCCGTGCCGGTCAGCACGGCGTCATGGGCCGTGTTCAACTGCCCGCGGGTGACGCTGATCAAGCCGCCTTGATCGTTGTAGGTATAAAGCTCGTCGAGGTTGTGGCTGCCGGCCGCAACGTTGTCCTTCCAGAGCACGTCGCCCGACAGGTCGTAGCCGTACTGGTACTCGTCGGCGTTGGTCGAAGAGCCGTAATCGCGCCAAAGCTGGTCGACCACACGGTTGAAGCGGTCCAGACCGGTATAACTATCGCCGCCGCCGGTGTAATCCAGCTTCAACTCGGGCTGCTGGTAATCCTCGGTCACAATGGTGCCCAGGCCGAGGTAGCTGTACGCGGCAAGCACTTGGCCCGGATTGCCGTAGCCGTCGTCGTCACAGATGGCGGCTACGCGGTTGAGGTTGTCGTCAGCGGAGCCGGTCGAGCCGTAGGTGTAGTGGATCACCCGGCCGTTGGGATATTCGACCGCGGTGGGCCGATAGCCCTGCGAAGCCCCGGCGTAATCGTACTCGGTGTAGAGCGTGTTCTGATCCACGGCCCCTTGATGCTCCTGGTACTCCCGGCTCACCAGTCCGGCGTCGTTGTAGGCGTATTCTACCTGGTTCACGACGTTTCCGCCAGTGGCCGCGTCGTAGCTGGTGACCGTCTCCAACTGCCCCCGCACGTTGTAGCCGTCCTCGATCCGCATGACCGAGGTGTCGATGTCCGCCGGGTTGCCCGACGGCAGGGTCACGCTATCGGAAATCTGCCGGCCCAGATTGTCGTAAGTGTAATCGTGGACCGTCTGGTTCTGGTCCTCCATCTCCGTCACTTCGCCCTGCCGGTCGTACTTGTACTCGACCCGGTCGTATAACTCTTCGAAGGTCACTGGGTCGACGACGCCGTGCAGCGTGTCGGTCTGGGCGTCGTAGCTGTCGCTGGAATCGGCGTAAATCACCGCCCGCAGGAGGTCGTTGCGGTAGATGCCGGGACTGCTGTCGCTGGTGGCCGTGCCGTAGACGTATTTCGTCGTCTCGGTGGTGTAGCCCGACTGGACGGTCACGGTCGAGAGCAGCCCGCCGTCGTAACTGGAGGTGGTGGTCACGTCGTCGCTCGTGCTGCCGGAAGTCGGATCGCCGTCCACATAGTTCTGGATGACCTGGATCGGGTTGCCCGATTGGTCGTAGGTGGTCCGGGTCACGTGCCCGGCGGAGTCGGTGGCGTCGGTCTGCAACTCCCCCGCTTCGTTGTAGCAGTACGCCACGGCCGACACCAACACGCCGTCGAGGTTGTTCCACGCCGGCGCGGCATGGGGGTCGACTTCCATCAGGGGCTTACACCGACAGCGAGACGTCTGCCCGTCTTGCCAAAACCAGTATTGTGTCCCCCGATTACCGGCGTTATGTGAAGAAGCACAGACCACAATTAAAGACTCCCAACCCCATTACCCTTCCTTGTCTATTTTTCCAAAATCGGACCTGTCCCGTTTTCCGGCCCGAACCCAAGACTCCCTGGTGCTGCCGCCCGTGCTGCAAGGACACAAGCGGTAGCGGGCACAACAGCCACGCGGTTGCTCGGTTGGATGGCGGCAGCAAGTCACATGACTGCCGCTCCATTTGGCCCGTTTCGATCCGCCGTTCCGACTTCTGGCCTTCGCTCCATTGTCACAGTCTGATTCCAGTAACAGTTCAACTCAATGTCCACACCCAAATCGCCGCATTTCTTCAATGCCTCAGCGCTCAGGATTTCCGCAGAGTAATTGGAGTCGCAGAACCACCAAATGCTCAACGCAACGGTGCCCTCCGGCCGAATTTTAGAGAAGAAACTCCGCATGTCCTTCGAGTTTGGTCAGAAACTCTATGATGAGAGCCGAAATCGGCTTGGTCCCTGAATACAGCCTCTCCTCATCGTGCAGGTCCGTGCTCCAAACGGAGAACGCCGCCCTCCTGCTTGGAACCAGCAGCTTTCCGTCCCTGCCGCGCCTTTCGTCGCCCGCCATTACCTCACGCTTTGGCTGCACGTTCACCAATTCCTTCGTAACCGACTTTGGATCGAGCGTTGGGTGAACGATCTGAAAGCTAACGGAATAATGAAATTCATTTGCCATCTCAGGCCCCATTGTCAGAAGTGCGTCCAACTATCGCCAAGGCCCCAGGTTCGCTGCGCTGCCGTCTGGGTTTGTGACGATAATGTCGCCGTTAGGAGAGATTCCAACCCAGCTACCGGGGCCGACACCTTCGTCTACTAGCGGCGGCTTGATTTGCTCGACGATGCCACTTGTATCTGGATGTTTGTTGATTGGCAATGTGCCCGGCGGTGCGTCCGTTGGTCTCTCGCTGGGGCGATACGGTCCGCTGCACGCATTATGCGCCCAGACCGAGAAGCCCCATTCGGCACTGCCAACGAAGTACGTGTGGTATTCCTCAACGCGGAGGTTGTAAACGGGCGCGACCTCGCCGCTGGCACACGTCGATTCCACAGGCACCCATTGCCCGTCGTGGCTGCGCAGGAGGTCGCCGACAATGAGCGACTTCGCCGGTGTCCAGCCCTTGCCCTGCACGTAGAACGGGTGTTCGGCCGTAGTGCGGATCAACTTGCCGCCAACGTGCAGGTCAAACAGCGGACTGCTCCGCTCGAACACTTCCTCCACCCGACGCGCGGCGACCGGCGCAGAAGGATCATCTTCCGGCGCAGACAGCACCAAATCACCAACCTTGAACTGTTCAATTGGCTTGGCGCCGTCGGCGGTCAACAGCGGCGTCCCGGCGACGAAGCAGGGCGCTTCGATCATCCCGCCGGCAATGCTGCCGCCCGTCGCGCCAATTGCTCCGCCGAGGTCGCCGCCCCCGGCCCGTCCAATGGCGCCTCCGATCAGCCCGCCGCCCTCACTGCCGATAGCGCTCCCGATAATTCCCGCGCCCCAACAGCCAATGTGGGGCGCCAGCCAACCCGCGATAAAGCTGCCCCCGGCGATCCCGGCCAGGCCCCCGACGCCAATGCCAATCATTCCCCAACCGATGCTGTTTATTGTCCCTAAATCGCTATCCCATTTGGAGCGCCCAAGGAGGATATCCAAATAGTTGTCGCTGTAGCCGCTCGGCCCGGCCGACGCGCCGGGGTTGATGTGGACGTGCACCCCCGTTATCGCATAGCCCATGCTCCGGTCCGGGTTGTAAAACACGTAGCCGCCCTCGTCCGCGCCGCAGATCGGGCAATAGACCGGATCGTGCTCAACCAGCCAGCCTTGCGGCACGTGCTCCACCAGCCCGCCCCCAACGTCCACGTCCATCCCGCCGGCTTGGTTCACCTTCATTGCCTGCAGCCCGCTCGGATCGGTACGCGAAACCGGATTGTCGCCCGTGTAGGAGTACATGTTCGGGCCGGCGGACAGCCCCAGGGGATCGCGAAATGAACGTGCCGATGCCGGGGTGATACCAGCGGGCGCGGTCGCCATAAAGCCCGGTCAGCGGGTCGAGACTCATGCCGCCAAAGAGCACACAGTTCGCACAGGACGAAGCGGAGCGAGTGTTCGACCAAGTGGCGTCGTAGATCGTCACCTTGCCATAAGGATCGTAAACGTACCTTTCGATCACGTTGCCCGAGGCGTCGGCCAGGGCTGTGACATTGTTGCTCAAGTCGGTCAGGTAGTAAACCCGGTCTTCGGCCAAGATCTCGCCGTCCACGTAGGTGTCGCGGAGAATCGGGGCATTGACGTTGCGGAGCGACCAGACGTATTGGTACGTCGGGGCTAGGGATTCGGGACTCGGGGTTAGGGAAGCGGCGTCCCGCGTCTCGACCACCTTTTCCCCGGCGTAGAAGTAATGGGTAAACGTGTCGAGCGCGCCGTTCGCGTCGGTGTCGGCGGCGCGGACGATCAGCCGGCCCAAGCCGTCGTATTCGTACTGGGCGATGGTGTTGCCGGGCTGGCCCGAGGCGTCCGCCTTCACCTTCACCAGCCGGTTCCAGGCGTCGTAGACCAGGTGAATCGTCGTGGTCGTTTCCGCGCCGGTTCCGGAGCGGCCGTCATGTTGCCCGCCTGGTCGTAAACCGGCGTGATCCAATCCGACGCGCTCGTGATCTCGTTGGCCCCGTTGCTGGTCCGGGTTTGGTCCAAGTCCGGCGTGCCGTCGCCGTTCTGGTCGTTTTGGAAGTTCGACCAGTTGCCCAGCCCGTCTAAGGTCCAACTCTGGGCGAAGTCCTCCGTGCCGGTGAGAACGGCGTCATGGGCCGTGTCCAGTTGGCCGCGGGTGACGCTGGTCAAGCCGCCTTGATCGTCGTAGGTGTATAGTTCGTCGAGATTCTTGGCCGGCGACTGGTTGTCCGCCACGACGTTCTCTTGCCACAGCACGTCGCCCGACAGGTCGTAGCCGTATTGATACTCGTCGGCGGTCTGGCTGGTCCCGTAGTTGGTCCAAAGCTGATCCACCACGCGGTTGAAGCGGTCCAGGCCGGTGTAAGTGTCCCCGCCGCCGGTGTAGTCCAGCTTCAACTCCGGCTGCTGGTAATCCTCGGTGACGATCGTGCCCAGGCCGAGGTACCTGTAGGCGGCGAGCACTTGGCCCGGATTGCCGTAGCCGTCGTCGTCACAGATGGCGGCTACGCGGTTCAAGTTGTCGTCAGCGGAGCCGGTGGCGCCGTAGGTGTAATGGATCACCCGGCCGTTGGGATATTCGACCGCGGTGGGCCGATAGCCCTGCGAAGCCCCGGCGTAATCGTACTCGGTGTAGAGCGTGTTCTGATCCACGGCCCCTTGATGCTCCTGGTACTCCCGGCTCACCAGTCCGGCGTCGTTGTAGGCGTATTCTACCTGGTTCACGACGTTTCCGCCAGTGGCCGCGTCGTAGCTGGTGACCGTCTCCAACTGCCCCCGCACGTTGTAGCCGTCCTCGATCCGCATGACCGAGGTGTCGATGTCCGCCGGGTTGCCCGACGGCAGGGTCACGCTATCGGAAATCTGCCGGCCCAGATTGTCGTAAGTGTAATCGTGGACCGTCTGGTTCTGGTCCTCCATCTCCGTCACTTCGCCCTGCCGGTCGTACTTGTACTCGACCCGGTCGTATAACTCTTCGAAGGTCACTGGGTCGACGACGCCGTGCAGCGTGTCGGTCTGGGCGTCGTAGCTGTCGCTGGAATCGGCGTAAATCACCGCCCGCAGGAGGTCGTTGCGGTAGATGCCGGGACTGCTGTCGCTGGTGGCCGTGCCGTAGACGTATTTCGTCGTCTCGGTGGTGTAGCCCGACTGGACGGTCACGGTCGAGAGCAGCCCGCCGTCGTAACTGGAGGTGGTGGTCACGTCGTCGGTCGAACTGCCGGTCGTCGGATTGCCGTCGACGTAGTTCTGGATCACCTGGATCGGGTTGCCCGATAGGTCGTAGGTGGTCCGGGTCACGTGCCCGGCGGAGTCGGTGGCGTCGGTCTGCAACTCCCCCGCCTCGTTGTAGCAGTACGCCACAGCCGACACCAGAATGCCGTCGGGATTGTCCCAGGCCGGCGCGCTCTGGGACCGGCTCGGCGCGGCGCTCAGGACGCCGTAATCGCCCGTGGCCGTCTGACGGCCGATCTCATCGTACCAATAGCCCGTGTAGCTGGTCCGCGAGTTGCTCCCGGTCAAAGCGCCGGTGGTCGTCGTATCGTCGTAGAACCGCTGGTGGTCGGCCGTTAAGATCAGCTCGCCGGCCGCATCGTAGGTGTTATCGGTCTGCTCGAAGATCGTGTCGCCGATCAGGCTGGCGGCGGCCTCGTAGCTGTCCTCGCCCACGTCGTAGCCGGTGTAGACGTTGGTCACTTGCCCCAGCCCGTCGTATCTGTACTTGGTGAACTCCTGCGTCCCGCCGGCCTGCGACTTGATCAGGTCCCCGGCGGCGTCGTACCAGTAGTTGTCCACGAGCGAGTCGCCCGTGTGGGCGTAGGTCGTCTGGCTCACCGTGTAAGTGGTCGTCCGGAAGACCTGGCCCAGGCTGTCGTAGTCGGCCGTCGAGTCGGCCAGGAGGCGGTCGCCGCTGTCCGGGCCATTGTTGTTGTAGTCCCAGTATTGCTTCGTCTCGACGACGCGGTCCAGATTGTCGTAATCGTCCTCCGTGTACGTAACCCGTCCCTGGGCGTCGGCCGGCAGGATCGTGTATTGCAGCCGGTCCCGCCAGTCGTACTCGTAACTGGTCACCCGGTTGTGGGCCGAATCGGAATCGACGTACTCAGTGGCGGACGTGCAATTGCCGTCGGCGTCGTAAGTATAACTGCTCACCTCGACTATGTTGTTGCCGGTGGCGTTGTTGCCGGTGGGGTCGGCGTCGGTGGCCCCCGTGTCGTTGGTCCCCATCCACGTGCTCAGGACGTTGCCGCGGGCGTCGTAAACCGTGCGGGTAATGTCGCCCACGGGATCCTGCACGCGGTTGCAGCGCCCCATTGCGTCATAGCCGTAATCCGTCGCCGTGTAGCCGGGCCCGGTGCCGGTCGAGTTGATCCCTCGGACCCGGGCCTCCGAGAGCAGCCCGCTCTGGCCGTAGATGTACGTGGTTAAGCCGCCGTATGCCCCTGACGGCAGGGCGTAGGCGTTGTCATCCTCCCACGCCAGGAGTTGCTGGCCCTCTCCGATCACCCGGCCGTCGCGGTCGTACTGCTTGACGCTGATCGTATCGACGGGCGTGAACGTGTCCCAAACGCCCGAATTGGGCGTGCTCTCCGTGGTATAGCCCGCGAGCGACCATGTTTCATAGGGGTTATCGGTGTACACGGTGCAACTAATGGCGCCCATGTCGATGTCGCCTATCCCCGCGCCAAAGGCCGTCTCGTCCTCGACAAAGTACGCGTAGCGCGTGGTGGTGCGGACGTTGACGCCATTAACGTTGTGCGCCGGGCCAAGCACCTGGATCAGCCGGCCAAGGGCATCATACTGGTAGTCCGTCACCCGGCACGCGCCTTGCCCGCTGGCCGGCAGCGCGGGCCAGTCGGATGCAACCACGCTGCCTGCCGCGTAGTGTTCTTCCACTTGACCAGGGGACAAAGCATAGTTGTAGACCGCTACGTCAGCAATCTTGCCTGGGAAGTATGTTGTATACGGTGTTCCCGCATTGTCGGTCGTCCCGACAAACAGCGGATCAGGAAGGTTTACCCAACTGCTCTGGTTGTTTTGAGCACCATAGACCACCGTTTCTTGGCTGGCCGTCAATGTAGATCGCGCCGGTGGGCGTCCCCGAAGCACTGGGCGAGAATGTGATGACGACAAAATGCGGTTTTCCGTCGGAAATCCCCGCATTTACCGTGTCGAACCACAACCTGTTTCCAGCATGGTCCCATAAGCAACCGGAGAGCGAGTCGGCCAAGTAAGTAGTGTTCGTCGAATTCTGATTGAGCCGCATCAATACATATTCGTGATACGATCCCTCATAGCTGCCCATCACGTCGTACAGGCTGCCGGTAGCCGTTGTCTCAATCCACGCCTCCAAGGTCAGCCCGCTTCCAAGATTCGATCCCAAGTTGCCCAACGTGCCGCAGTCAACGTAGCCCGTGCTGCCGTCAAACAGCGGCGCTCCCGTTGATTCCGCGATTAGTCCGGGCGACTGATTGAGCGTCACACCGCCGTGGAGCGTGCCGGTATTGCTCCCCGCCAGATCGGCAACCGAGGAACCGCTGGTTTCCGCAAGCGGCCAGCAAGCGACGGGGGTGTTCCGACAAGACTGTATTATTGTAACTCCTCGTGAGCTCGAACGCAGACAGCCCGCTGCCCATCGTGTACTCTGCTTCCACCTGAGCGGCGGAAAGGGAATAGTTATAGATCGCGACATGACCGATCTCGCCTGGGAAGTACGCTGTGTCGGGTGTCCCTGCGTTATCTGTTGCCCCGACAAACAGCGGATCAGGAAGGTTCACCCAACTGCTCTGGTTGGCCTGGGCGCCGTAGACCACCGTTCTCGACTGGCCGTCAATGTAGATCGCGCCGGTGGGCGTCCCCGAAGCACTGGGTGAGAATGTGATGACGACAAAATGCGGTTTTCCGTCGGAAATCCCCGCGTTCGCCGTGTGAAACCACAACCTATCGCCGGCATTGTCCCATAAGAGACCGGAGAGCGAATCGGCCAAGTAAGTAGCGTTCGTCGAATTCTGATTAAGCCGCATCAACACAAATTCGTGTCCCGATCCCTCATAGCTGTCCATCACGTCATACAGGCTGCCGGTAGCCGTTGTCTCAATCCACGCCTCCAACGTCAGCCCGTTGCCAAGATTCGACCCCAAGTTGCCCAACGTGCCGCAGTCAACATAGCCCGCAGTGCCGTTGAATTGTGCCCCTAAGCCGGGCAACTCATTAAGTGTCACGCCATCGTGGAGTGTGCCGGTATTGCTCCCCGCCAAGTCGGCAACCGAGGAACCGCTCGTTTCCGTGAGCGGCCAGTAAGCGACAGGGGCGTTCCGACAGTACCTGTGTTATCGTAATTCGCATAGTAGTCGTAGCCCGCATTTGCGTCCTCGATGGTCGTCAGCAGTTGGCCGGTAAGGTTGTCATAAACGTATCGGGTGAACCGGCCGTTCTGATCGGCGGACCATTCCAGGTTGCCGCCGGCGCTGTAGTAGGCGAAGGTCGTAGCGGCCACGCCGGAGCCGTTTTCGGCCGTCGAGACCGCCGGCAGCGTGGTCCGTTCCTCGTTGACCTGGAGCGTTCCGCTGTACCACGTGTAGGCATAATCGGTTGTGACGGCCCCAGCCCCGCCCTCCTCGCTATAGACCGTACTTTGGGCCGCCGGATAGATGGTGATTGTCAAATCGTCGTTTGTGCCCTCATGGGCGAAATACGTGTAGGAATCGAGCACGTCCGGGCTGGAGTCGCCCGTGCCGTGCAAGAGGCTTTCCGATTCGAGATAGCCCGCCACCCCGCCGGCGGTCGTTTCGGTCGCCGTGGTGGAGGCGTAGTAAACGTACTGATCGAGCACGCCCGACGAGGCGTTGAGGCTGACCGTCAGGCTGCCGCTTTCCGTGTAGCCGGCCACCGCCGAGGAGGCGGCCTGCAAGATCACCTGGGCGTCGTCGTAGCCGCTCGTGCCGTACTCGTTATAGGTGTACAAGTGGTTGCTCGACGTGTCGGCCAGATCGGTCAAGATGATCTCGCCCAGGTAATTCGTATAAACGGTGTACGTGCTCCCGTCGGGCCGGGTTTCGATTGTCTTCTGGTCCCAGTTGTTGTAGCCGTCGCTGAGCGAACTGGCGGTGTAGGCGTAAGTGTAGGTGCAGGTGCCGCCGATGGTCGCGCTCGTGACCTGCCGGCTGGAATCGTACTCGTAATACTCGCTCGAATAGGGCAGGAGTTGGGCGTCGGTGAGCACGGTTGGATCGGAAACTCCCAGGCCGCCACTGGCGGTTGGATTTTCGACGTTCTGGTACTCTTGCGGGTCGAAGGCCATCTTCAGGCAGTGGATGAGATTGCCTTCGGTATAGTAGCGGTAGTAGTACGTGTCGTCGCCCACCCACGTGGAACTGTCCGGTTCCCAACTCTGGCAGACCGCCGTTTTGAGGTCGCCCAACGAGCCGTTGGCTGTATCCGACAGGCCGTCATAGTACGTGTAGGTGACCTGCTGCACGTTGGTCCAGGAGACGGGATCGCTGGAATTCCGTTGCACGGTCACGGTGTACAGCCGCCCGGCGTTCGGGTCACTTGTGCCGTAATAGGTGAACTGGTGGGATTCGTACGGGACGGAAGCCCCCCCAAGCGTGTACTGGATTTCGGCGATCTTGCCGTCCGAAGTCCACGAAGTCACCTCGGTGGTATCGCCGTTGGGGGCAACCGACTTTCGGAACTGGCCGGCCTGGGAATCAGTGTAGCTGTAGTCGTCAAACTCGTAGACCGTGCCATCGGTGTCGGTAAACTTGTAGAGGTGGTTCGCCGCATCGTGCGTCAGCGTTTGACTGGCGCCGAACTGGGCCGTGTAGGTGCTGCCAGAAAGGGTGAACCAATAGGCTTTCTGCGGGCTGAAGGTTACCACGGTCTGGTCCGCAGTCCAGGTGATGTAGGGCATGTCCGTCAATTGCCAGCCGTAGCCCGCGCCCAGGTCCGCCGCGGCCTGGGCACTATAGCTCCGCATCGTGCCGGTTCCAAGGTCATCGGCCGTCAGCAGTACGTCGCCGTCGCCGTATCGGACGAAGGCCGCAGAGACTTCTGTACTGCCAACGCCGCCCGGCTCGACGTACGCCGGCACCGCCTTGCAGATTAGCAGCGTGCCCTGGTCCACCGTCGTCCCGCCAATGTAGCTCAGCTCTCCGGTCAGCCGTAGCGTACCCGCGCCAGTCTTGGTCAGACTGCCGGTGCCGTCGATCGCGCCGTCGTACGGCAGGTCGGCGGTGTTGTCGAAAACCAGCGCGGCGTTATCGGTGATGTCGCCCGTCACGCTGCCGTCGGTCGTCCCGTCGCCGAGTTGGAGCGTGCCGGCGCTGATCGTCGTGCCGCCGGTGTAGGTGTTGGTACCGCTGAGCGTCAGCGTGCCGGCACCCGTCTTTTCCAGGCCTCCGTCGCCTGTGATCGCGGTGGCCAACGTGACGTTATTGCCGTTGGTATCCAGGATCGCCGTCTCGCCGCTGTCGATGGGGCCAAAGAGCCCGGAGACATCCTCCGTATTGCCGCTGCCCCATTGCAGGCCGCCGCCGTCAAAGTCGATCTCGCTACTATAGTCCAGCGCGCCCGGCCCAAAAGCCAGCGTGCCTCCGCTGATCGTCGTGCCGCCCGTGTAGGTGTTCACGCCGCTCAGGGTCAGCGTGCCTGAGCCGGCCGTGCTGAGACTGCCGCTCCCGGACAGGATGCCGGAAATCGCCAACGTCTCGCTGCTGGCGACGCTTGCGGTAATCGAGCCGCTCAGGGCCGCATTCAACGAGACCGCCGAGCCGCTCACCCCGGTGTCCACCGTGATGCCGCCGGTCAGCGTCACCGCGTTGCCAGTGAGCGAGAAATTACTGGCGGCGAACTCGATGGAATGAAAAGATGTGCCGGCGGTGAAGTCGTTTTGCGTGGTGGTCTGGGCCGTGCCCTGGAAAACCAGGTCGTCACCGGCCTGTGGGGCCTGGTCCCAGTTCGCCGAGTTGGACCAGTAGTCGTTATTGCCGCCCCCCGTCCAGTGGCACACCGAAAGCAGTTGTCGCTCCTCCAAAGGTTCTATGGAAAACGTCCGCCGCCGTTGCGGCTTGATGCCCTTGCGGCTTCGGCGACTACCAAAGCCAAAGGCGTCGAAGATGCTGCCCCAGCGAGTAGTCGAAGGTTTTGCCAGCTTGCCCATAGTAGCTGCCTTTCCAGTAGATAGACAACGAGCGCTTGCGTTTGGTCCAAGGACCAAACCCCGGTTGAGGTCTCTTGACGATTGCGAGGGCAACGCCCGCTCAGGCGCGAAACATCGGCCCTCTATTATTAGATTGGGGGTGAAAGCCCAAAAATAGGTCGCTAATTTTCGGGGGGTCGCTCAGAATTCCAAAAATTCTCAGCGCGGCTTCCTCGGCAGAGGGGAGCCGTGCGATGGTTTCGACTCCCCGCCGCATCCAGGCAGGTCCAAGTCCCTTGTCAGACTCTGCCATTTCCGCTTCACGCGACAGTAACGGCATTGGACCTCGTTGGGAGACAATGCCAGCGCGGCTGCGATTTCCTTGACGCTCCACCGCAGGAAGAAACGCCAGCAGAACACGTCGTAGTTCTCCGGCGACACTTTGCGGCGGAAGCGGGCCAGGGCGGCAAGCAGTTGGTCGTGCGTCTCCTGCACGAGGCTGGTTTCTTCCGGTCCCAACTCCGAGGAGTACAGGGTATCCCCAGCCTCCTCGATCACCACAGAATGCCGCGACCAAAACGGAATGAGTTGGGGCACCAGACGGCGGACCTTTTGCCGCACCAGCCCCACCAACCAAGCGGATAGGCTGCCTCGGGCATGGCGGTAGACCAAGTAGGGCAGCGCGAGGACAACCTCCCGCCACACCTCCTGGGTGAGGTCCTCAACGTCAGCCGCGGATATCATGGATGGGCAAAGCTCGATGACTATGTGCCGGACCCAGCCCTTGGCTTGCTCATAAAATGAGTCCCATTCTTGCTTTAGGTGCGGCGGCGTGGAACAGTGGACCTTTCGGCACCACAGATACAGTTGCAGGTCCACCACCGCCGCCGTCTCGCCATCCGGCAACTCCGCCACGCACTCCAGCCGCAAGTCGTGCCGTCCGGCAACCACGGTGGTGAGCGTGCCTGTGTCCCGGCGGTCGGGCGGGCAGCAGGTGAGCACCGTGCTCTCCAGAAGCGCGTCGAAGTCTCTCACGGCATACCCCGTTCATGTGTCTCTGCCCCACCGGCCGGAAAAATCAGTCGATAGCACCAGCGCGAATTGATAATTGCGATTTGCGCAGAACTGGGCAAAGAAAACAGCCTTGCTAATCTGGAGAAGCCGTCCCCCTGCCAGCGGAACCGCTCCGTCTGGCAGATGCGACTCACCGCAACAACGGTCTGTCAGGATGACAAAGAAGGATCGGCGCGTTTGATGTCGGAGAACCGCTGGCAAGTCCCGGCGACAATCCGCTCCCTCCGCTGCCCCCAACGCCCGGCACACGAGCACGGCAGACCGCAGCCCTCAAGACGCAGCCGGTCGCACGCTTCGCACTTCGTCAATCGCTGCTCCGTGACGGCATGATCGGACCCCGACTCCAACGCCGCGATGCTCTGCCGCATCGAGTCGATCAGATCTTGCCTCCTGTCGGACATACCTGGACCAACGGAACGCTGCTCCCAGCGCGAGCCCTGTGCCCACCGCTTGCAGCTTGCCCTGGCTTGCGATGCTACTCACTCGCATTTGCCGCCGGAGGCAACTTTCCCCACCTTACGCCATGAAGCGTGCTTCGGTTATGATGAATGAATACAAACGCAACCATCATAACCTATGAGGACCACCAACAACACGCCCATCCCCAACCAACTTCGGAAGTACCGCAAAGCCCGCGGTCTCAGACAGCGAGATACGGCCCGCATCCTCGGCTTCGCCGACGGCAGCCGCATCTCCCGCTGGGAACGCGGGCTTTGCTTGCCTACGGCAATCAATCTTTTCAAGCTGGCCGCGGTCTACCGCACTCTCGTCGACGCGCTCTACATCGACACGCTGCGGGACATCCGGGAGGAGGTCCGCAAACGGGAGAGGCACGTGCTGAAACCACACGAACATGACAACTGACCGCGTGCGCACTCACAGAGGCCGCAGCAGGACGCGCCGGATCCGCGAGCAGTATCGCCGGCTCTTGACGCGCCCTCACTTGACTGACCAGGAAATCGAGACGATGCGCAAGCACATGATCCCTCTGGCCCAGACGATCTGCGAGCACGTCTGGGGCAAGAAGTTCCACTGATATGTATAATCCCAAACAACAACACGAAATGCAGTGGTGGGCGCCGGTGTGGAAGGGACTGGTCATGGACACGGAGGCCAAGCACTACCGCAAAATGAAGAACGCAGTCTGGCTGTATCTGTACCTGCTCTTGAACGCCAGACGCGGCGCCGGCGTGCTGATGCGGAAAACCAGAACCATCAGCAGAGACATGGGCGTCAGCCGAGACAACGTCCTGCGCTGGCTCAACGTGCTCAGGGAAGAAGGCTACATTGCCACTCAGAACACGGGCCGCTACCTGACCATCCAGGTGCAGAACTGGAAGCCGCTGACAAGGCGTACAGAAACCCGACCGCAGATGTCGGGAAGTTCCGACACCAGCAGTTGGAAATATCCAACACCTTCACGGCCACGAGTTCCGCCGTTTCCCGACCATTCCGGCCCAAAACCGGGCGCTTCGGGGCCACCGAACAAGAGGGAGATAAATAAATTATTAAACAACGAAACGCAAGACACCATGCAACATGCCACTGCGCACGATCCCGGCGACCGGGCCTTTAAGACGATCGGCTCCTGTGCTCACCAAGAACTCCTGGCCTGGGAGTTGGCCAAGGCACTGGACGATCCCGCCGGCATCGGCCGCTACCGCTCCTGCTGCCGGCGATACCCGGAAGAACTTCTGCGAAAGGTGTTGAGTGAAGTCAACCAAGCTGCTGCCACTCGCACCAAGGAAGCTCGCCTTATATTATTCAACCACTTACTTCAACACTATGCCCAAGGAACCACCGAGAATCCTGGCAGTTAATCCAGGATCGCGCTACCTCGGCATCGCCGCCTTCCGGGGACCGGAGCTTTTGGATTGGGGAGTCAAGGTCATTACGGGCAAGACGCCGACGGAGAAACTGAAGACCGCCCGCCAAATCCTGGCCAGCTTGATCGGGCAATACCGTCCCGACGTGCTGGCCGTTAAGCGCCTTCATCGCAGCCGCAGTTCCCCCCAACTCAACGGGCTGGTCCGCCAAATCAAAACCCTCGCCAGACGGCGGGGGATCAGGGTGCGAGAGTATTCGATCCAGGACGTGAAGGACGCGCTCTGCCCAGATACCAGGGCCAACAAGCGTAGACTGGCCGGTGTGTTGGCCGCCATGTACCCGGCGCTGGCCTACGACCTTGAACGCGAGACGCAGAACCGGAATCCCTACCGGGTCCGCAGTTTCGAGGCGGTCGCTTTGGCCGCCGTCTGCTGGCAGCAAATCGAAAACAATTAACCGCACGCGGACGTGGGCGCCGAAACGCTGCTTGCGCCCGCCTGCAAAGGAATGACAAAATGTAATACACGTATCCTCGCCATCGACCCTGGCACGCGACTGATGGGCGTCGCCCTCCTCGACTCGGGCAAGCTCGTCTACCACGCAGTCAAGGTAATCGCCAGAGGAAGATCGCCCCAGCAAACCTTACGACGGGCCAGGGGCGTCGTCCTGCGGCTAATCGACGACCTCGGGCCGCAAGTCATCGCCGTCGAAAAAACATTCTTCAGCCGGAACCGGAACACCGCCTTGCTCAATGTACTCTTTGATGAGATCCGCTCCATCGCCCGAAAGAGGCGGCTGGAGTTTGTCAGTTTCGCCCCGAGCACCGTGAAGAAGTTCACTTGCGGTAACGGCCGGGCGAGCAAGAAGGAAGTCGCAACAGTCGTCGTCGCCCGGTTCCCTGAACTGAAAGTCTACCTCACCCAGGACCGCGCCTGGAAGGAGCGGTTCCACCAGAACATGTTCGATGCAGTGGCGGTGGGAATGATGGCAGCGAGCCGAGAATAGGCCATTGTGACACCCATAGCCCTTGACATCGCCATTGTTCCTGTGATATACACAAGTATACTATAGTTCATTGCGTAACACGACAAGGAAATAGCACCGGCTCGTCTGTTCTTTCTTGTTGGCCGTTCCCTTCTCGCCCAATGTTCGTGTAACCGTTCACAACTTCATGCCGCGTTAATCCCGCGGCGAGTCGGTCCTTGAGTTCAGTCACTGGCCGCGTGAATGTTCCTTGGCCTAGACCTTTCACAAACCCTAGAGGGAGTATCCGATATGTGCAACCACAACTTATTGCAGCTAGTCAGCAATCCCATTGATGTGACCGTCGATTATAGGATGTCCGCAATGGAAATGATCGACCTCGGGAATTATGATTTCGTCGACAAGAGTATTAGGCTGCTCGCAGAGCGCGTTTCCCCATTACACAATGGAAAAATAGTGAGAGCTTCCGTCATGCTTATCCGCTGCCGCCGCGCTATCACTACCGACAGCGCGGTTAAGCAATTGGCCAAGCTGAGCTTTGTTCCGGCTCCGCCCGAACACCTGTTTGCCCTAGCGCGCAGCATCCTGATCTCCAAAGATTATGCTCAATCGTCTGTCTTCGTCCGGTTCTTTGGCTGGAATTCAATTGCGTCCGTTTTGTGCCGTACCTCGGCTGGTGTCATTCCCTGGGATACAATTTGCTGTTGGAGCGGTATCGGGCTTGGTGGACCAGCCATTGCTGCTTTGCTGCCGTGCGCAAGTAACGTGGTCGTTTACGACTTCCTCATATAATCCCTGGATTTACGTTCTAGGGATTTTTTTGTGCCCGCGAGCGGCAGCAGCCACGACGCACACACTGGTCTGGCGTCATCTTAGGCCTCATGCGGGCTGCTTTGATCACTGGCGACGCCAACGGTACGGTCGCAACAGAAGTTCGGCTAGAGACATCGCTTCGGGAACCGCCGAGTTGTTCGCCCATGCGACCACAAGTTCTCCATTGGCGAATTCAGAAAGCACTTGTAAACATGCGCCGCAAGGGACAGCAGCATGGTCGGAATCCGAAGCGACCGCGATAGCTGACCAGAGTGTTGACCCGGCCATGATGGCATTGGCAATCGCCACTCTTTCGGCACAAAGGCTCAGCCCAAAGGAGGCGCTTTCGAGGTTCGCCCCCACGAAAGTCTGTCCATTTCTGTCCAAGATTGCACACCCCACTCTTGTTCCCGAGTAAGGTGCATAGGCTTTGGCTCGGGCTTTGAACGCTTCAGCCAACAGCATATCCAGATCAAGATGACTGCTCATTCTGACGCGTCCTTGGGCGACTCTTCCAAATAGAACAACTTGCCGCCCGGAACACCGAGTGGCTTCGGTAACTGGTAATTTCGTTTTCCTTCCAGCGACTGGGAGCCGACCACGAATAGCTCATTCCAATCGGTGGAACGGCGCCCCTCCAACCATTGGTGCGACAACTTGCGGAGTTGCCATTGCACCTTGGCCTTCATGGCGCATTTATTGATCTTCGATATGTAACTTTTGTCGGGTCGCGTTGGGACACCACGTCCCCGCATGAGGCCTTGAATCATCGACCAACTCAGAACTGGAGACAATTGCCTGCTAGCGGTTCCATCACCGGCCGACGCCGATCCTACACCTCTGGTGACTGGCACAAACAGGTAATGCGGCACGCCTACCTTGCGTCCGCCCTTTAAACCCAACTCTTCCTTGATCTTCTGGTGATACCAGCGCCACCAGCTAGCAAGTTCTGGGTACTCGGTGCATGACGCTAAGAAGGGAAGATCGCCGCGCGCGAGTGCTGGAATCAGATCAGTTGCGAAATGCTCCAACATCTGCTCGGGATTCCTCAGCCTTTCCTTCGATGAGACAGGATTCAATAACTGATACCGTTGGAAATGCCGGACAAATGCGTTGTGATATTGAGCAAGAAACAGCTCGTCCTTGCAAAGTTCCGAGACGACGCGCCGTGGCACAACCAACAGCTTAAGCTTGAACTTGCCGTCAACGGACGCAATAGTCTTCCTGAGAACCGCAGTCACAACGGGGGACTGACATAGTTGCGCACTCTTGAGCTCATCGCCGCCGCACAACGCTTGCTGAACGCTATAGCGGCCAAATCCCATGGAACTCACATGTGCGGTTACGATACCGGCCGTGACCTGAGCAACATAACGGTTCCAATTACTGCCGGAGTCTAACGTTGCATCAATAGCCCCGATCTCGAATTCCCCAAAAAAGTCGCCACGCTTCACCATCATCCAAGGGACGGGCTCGCCCTCGGGGCTCACACCTTCAATGGGGCGATGGATCTCCGCAAACCCACTGAGCACTATGAAAAGAGGATTGGGCTCCAGCGGATGTTCGTTCACCCATACTAGAGCCTTTTCTGGTCGACCTTCATCAATAATGACCGGCTGCCCGAAGGCATATTGCGCCTCGTAAACGTATTCCTCAGCCACAGACTTCAAGCAAGCCTCAGCATCCCGGAAAAGGGGGAGTGAAGCCAGTTCAGCGTGAAACGTTCTGACCTTGGCCTTTCTGACCTCCGGCTCCTGCATTGCACGTGCTCCTCGGAGATGGGTCGGGGACGCCTACACTCAGGTGCGGGTGCGGCCGGTAGGAACCTGAAAGTTGGTGAGCGCACGGCGGAATCAGCCTGCCCCCACCGACCGACAGGGCAGCTAGTCTTAGCCTAGCGATCTCGGAAGTAGTCCGCAAGGGTGCCTCTGGTCGAACAATTGGAGGGAAGCGACAGGTCGCGTACAAGGCGACCGGGCATGTTGATGAAGGCTGGGGCATCTCGCCCGCAAATCGAAAGAAAGTCTGCGCGAGGTCCGTACCACACGATTCGTCCAGCGTCCATCAAAACAAAGTAGTCGCAGGCCTCGAAGGTGAACTCAGGATCGTGGCTGATAACGATTAGCCCACCACCCGCTTGGGTGATGTGGTCTTTTATTGCCAACAACTTGTCGCAGTAACTTGGATCCTGGCCAAGAGTTGGTTCATCCAAGACCGTCCACGGTCGTTGCATTGCGACTGCGGCGGCCATGCTTACTCGTTTGCGCAAGACGAATGGTAAGTCAAGTGGATGGGCCTCTGCCACATCGACGATGCCGAAGCCTTCCAATACCCATTGTACGGCTGCTTCAACTTCTGCCGGTGTCATTCCGAGGTTACGGGGGCCGTATTTGAGTTCCTCAACAACATTCTGGAGAAACAGTTGATCGTCAGGGTTCTGGAAGGCATACGCGACGAATTGTCCGGGACATCTGGCCGGCACAATATTTTCACCGCTCAATCGCACGAGGCCATGTCTTGGCACCAAGAGACCGTTAAGGATTTTGCAGAGCGTGCTCTTGCCTGCCCCATTAGCGCCGACCAAGGCGACGGCACTAGATCCGGGAAGAACGGCACTTGCCCCGCTGAGAGCTGCTCTTGTGCGACAACCGGGATATGCAAACTCCAAGTCCTCAAGAGCTAGGTACATTCCAGGGAGACAATCCACGTCGGGTGACGCTTTTGCTGGGGAACACGCTAGCAGCGCGGAACCAGTCGCTGGCGAGGCGTTTGACTCTTGGAGTCGAGAAGTCTCGGCTAGGAGGCAAACTCGTTGACGCTTTGTCTCAAGAATCCTGCGAAGTTCGCTATAGAGCGTTGGCAATTCCTGAATGCCTAGCAGCATGGCCGTGGCAAGACGCACTGGGGTGGGGATGGTCTTGCGGCGGGTCAACTCGTGACGATTGAACACGGCTCTCGGTGAATCGACGGCTTCGATCCGCGTGTCGTTCATTGTGATAACCCGATCAGCCCACTCGGCCATAAGATCCAGATGATTATCGGCAACAAAGACCACACCACCAGCCCTTGCAAGATTCCTGCAACAGTCCCACGCCTTCGGTCTCAGTTCGACGTCGAGATGGGCGAAGGTTTCATCGACACACAGAATGGGACGTTTCATCAGGAGAGCGCAAACCGTTACCAGCGCCGCCGCCTGCCCGCCGGAAAGCGTTATTGGATTCTGGCCGAGTACGTTCTGCAAGTTGAACGAGCGAATCAGAAAGTCGCGTTCGTCTTCCGACGCACATACAGAATCGGTGAGGCACAAACCGCGGTGTAGTTCAATCTCCTCCATCACACTGGTCGTCAACGATGACAAACTATCGCTAGGATTCGGCCCCAAGTAGACAGAGTGGACGGCCGGATCAAGGCACTCGGGCTCAGGCCGAAGACGCCACTCGACCGTACATTGCCCTAGTTCCGAGTTGGTGGATTGGGCAAGGAAGCCGCCGCCGGTGTACCGCAACCACGCCGACCTCCCACTAAGATTGGGCCCGGCCAGCCCGTAGACTAGCCCACCATCTAATTCACGATGGCCGATCGTCAGCAATGACAAGTCATCTTGAGCGCCAGGAGCCGAATGTTTGCCTGAGTGAGCCGTGTTAGACGATCCATCTTGAACACACCACAGCGAGAACCACCATTAGGGCCACAAATGCAGCAGCAAAATCACGCCGCTGCATAACACGCCCTTGGCGGCCAATGAATTTCAAGTATCCACGGGACTGCCACAAGTAGGAACGCTCCACTGCCGCTAGGAGCATGCCGAACAGCAACGGGCGAAGTATGGGAATGTACATCTGGAGGCGACCCCATATTAGCCCCCTAGGCCGTAATCCTCGGGATCGCTGCGAGTCAATGATTTGTCGTGCTTTCCGGACAGCGAGAAAGTACATATTGAAGGAAGAGATGAACACTGCTGCAATCGACGCAGAAATTTTCAACGCACAGACCGCTGGCGAGTTCCATTAGCGGAACCGACGCTACGAAACCGATTGTGGCAGTACCTATCATTAGAAGCCTTGCTGTGATTGTTAGGGTGACTTGTATTCCCCACCGCGACACGTTAATGCCTGACATCTCAAGAGGACCACTACCAGGGGGCGAGGGCACGAGAAGCCCGTATGCCACGAACAGCATCATGGCCGTCGGCGCGACTACCTTGGCGGCAAATAGCGCCATCGCCCGAACGCTGTTGGTCGATAGCACAATGAGTGGTAGAAGTACGGCCACGTAAAGCCCCAACGGCCAGCCAGACGGGCAAATCATCGCAGCAAGGACGAAAGCAGCCCAAAGGACGATCTTCGAGCGCGGGTCCAGACTGCGAATGATTGCGATCATATCAGCCGTCCGAGGATTTCCCCGCTGCGATCGCGCTCGGCCGGGTGTTCCTGAGCCCTCGGGGAAAATGTGCCAGCAGGCTCTTGGGAATGCCACGAAGAAGGAACCAAGCAATAATGAAAGTCAGTAACTTGTCGACCGGTTCACAAGCTACGCCCGCGAGAACGACGCTCCGCAAAACGCTCTTGCCGGTGGCCATCAGATAGGCAATGAGCAACGAACTTCCTGATTGGGTGATTCCTCCAAAAAGGCCGGCAATAACCGGTGCGGAAACGATGCCGGAAATCACCCCCATCAGTAGCCCGCAAACAGCCCAAGTCCAAAGCCGCTTAAAGGCACCACGGTTGGCGCAGAAACCAGTGAACCAACCGATGGCAACGGCGGTAGCTGCGAACCAAGGCAAAAACGGATTTGTCAGGAAACCAGCGACAAATACCGTTACAATGCCCGTGACGATTGCAGGCCACGGACCTGCAAGCACGGCTACGACCACGGTGCCGATGCTATCGAGGAAGATTGGCAGCTTGGCGAGTTGCACGAGCGTGCCAAGCCCAAGATTCAACGCAACTCCCACCGGGATCAGGGTTAGAACTGAGGGCGGGAAGTATTTTCCGCCGTACGAACCCAGCAGATCTGCCACGGCAAGCCCTCCTCTATTTTTCTTTTGAGCCGGGGTAGCGCAACAAGGTCCAAACGTTCTAGCCGGACGCCCTCCACAAGCATATCCATTTACGGTGATTCGCGGAAGGCCCGCTACCTGGACAAAAGCATCGGTGGAAATTCTGCGCAGAGTTTCTGCGCAGAATCCTTGCGCGGTTGTCGCACGCAAATAATAGATTCCAAAAAGCTGTGGAGTGTACTTGCGCGGCGTCGCCGTAACATATTACGGCGCAGGACTTTGTGGCCTACACGGTGATTGACAAACCGTGATCGTCGCAGACAATCTAGGGCAGAAGGAGACGAGCCATGAAACTGAAAAAGCTGCGGTGGAATGAGAAGCGCCCTCGGTCGGCCCTGGGGGTGCGGGGCCAGGCCCGACAGTCGGCTGCCCCTACTATGCAGCCCCCAGGGGCCGCTGACGCCCGGCCCGAACCTCGGCTCGCCCACTGGAGCGACTCGGAGTGGGAATGCCGAGTGCTGGAACAGATTTCGCAGTATGCAGCAATCCACTGACGCCGCAAATCGACAACGAACAAATATGGCCATGCCGCCGGGCTTGACCGGTAGGAAACGAATCTGATTGAGGAGCAAACCAATGCCGCTCTGGGGAATCTTACTTGCGTTTTTTGCGACGATCATTGTGTCAATGTTGGTAGGATTGCCGAAAGCAACGCCGACCCGAACACTTTCGCCGCACGATCAACTTCGCCTCGCCCTCAACGCGGGCGACAGGCGCTTCAAGAAAATCAGGCAGGATGCCCTCGTGGCACTCATTCGTTTTCAACTCCGCCTGGCAGCCTCGGGAGTCCTGCGACGGAACGCCCTTGAGCCCCAAACCGAGAAAGGAGGTTACTCACGGCAAGGGAAACGAGTTGAGTCGAATGTGGCCGAGCGCCGGTGTGGCGCAGGCGTTCGGCAAGAGTTTGTAAGCGCCTTTCTGTTCCCGGTTCTTCTGTTAGGAGAAGTGTCATGTACGCGAAGAGATTGATTTCCGTAGTGCTGCTGGCCGTCGTTTTCTTGGCCGTGGCCAAAGCAGCGATGGCCCAGGGGGTGGCCTGCACAGGCGACCCGAGTATCAATGACAGACTCGCCCGATTAGAGGCCCAAGTTGGGGACCTCACAAATCGAATGGGGCGGGTCGAACGGATCGTCACCGGCCTGGCCGATGCAACTGGCAACCTTTATCAAACGGTTGCCAGCCGTGGTCCGGCGGAAACGCCATACCGCATGGTCTCGCTCCAAGAGGACGCCCAGTGGCGGCACCGTCGCAAATTGGCATGTTGGCCAACAACGAAACCGGCCGGGCCGAGTTCCGCTGCTATGGTGCAGCCTCGGTCAGGCTGGCTTTGGCCGGCGGCGGCTATGTGGCGGTCGGCAACGAGCCTGGCGGGGCACGCCCTAGCGCCGCTGTGTCGATGGACGACTCCGATCCATATGCACAGCCGGCCGCTGTGCCCACGTACTATCGCCAGCGCGCTCAGCGGGTTGTCTCGCAACGACAGGCGGCCTACGGCCAGCCAGGCGGGTACGCCTACTGTGGCAACTAGCTCCGGCGCGCGGTCGCTGGACGATAGTCCCAACGTGACCGGCCCGGCATCGTGCCGGGCCGGTCTTCCTCCCTATCCATGATCGTCTTTGACTCTTGCAAGAAAGGAACACTACGATGTCCTCTCGCATTTTCACACTGCTTTTATTGGCGACCCTGGTCGCCGCGCCGGGCCTGGCAGTCGGTCTCAACCGCTTGGCCAAATGGCTGTTCAGAGAAGTCGTTGCCACGCAACGGCAACTCGATCGGCTTGACGCTCAACCGCAGTACCTCCCGGCGCAACCACCGAAGGAGTGATTTCGCCAACTCTGCCCTTAGGTAGCGAACACCCGCACAGTTAACCAAAGGAGGACGAGCTGTGAGAATGCAACTCATCAAGGTTGTAGCCGCGGTCTTAGCGTTGAGCCTCGCGGCAACGGTCGAGCAATCGCCTGCCGTGTATGGCGCCGACCGCGCCACAGAGGACCGTGTTCGATCATTAGAGAATCAATTGGAGCAACTCACCAAGGCAATGGACCGCTTTGAAGGGGGACTTGAGCGTTTTCGTTGTAAACAGAACTCCAAACCGGATGCTGATGCTAATGCCAGCCCGTCGGTGCTGTCCAACAGTTATGTTGAGCAGGGGCTAGCTGAGTACCGCCGCGGTGACTTTTCTGCCGCCTGGCGCTGCTTCACGGCCGCCGTCAAAATCAATCCCCGCTGTTGGCGAGCCTACCACAACCGCGGTACCCTACTGCTCCACGCGCCCAGATTCGATGAGGTTGCCGCGAGAACCATTGCTGACTTGTCTACGGCAATTCGCCTCAACCCAGAGTTCCCAGATTCATTCTCCAATCGCGGCCTAGCCTATGAAAAGACTGGCGACCTCGAACGGGCCGAGGCCGACTACTTGGCGGCCCAGCAACTCGGGATGGATTGCCACTCGTCCCTGGCGCGACTCGGCGTTAGCGCCACTGAAAGGGATTCGCACGACCCAGCGGCAACGGTCGGAGACGAGGACTCTCAGCATCAGCCAAAAAATGCCGAGATTGAGGCCAGCAAACCGTCGGACCAGGTTTCGCAGGCGCTCGATGAGGTCCATGCACTCCGGGCCGACTATGATCGTATTAAGGCCAACAATGATCGTCTTAAGGAAGAGATGGCATCACTTAGGCAGGAAGTTGCTTCGCTCCATGAGACACAACCAAGCTATGCAGCCTCGGCCGGACCCGCAGATACGCAACTCCAAGTTTGCGGAGCGGTGCGTCAGTGGGCGAGCGACCGAGGCCGCGACGGGTACAAGGTGCTTGATCTCACTGGCGGTAGTGGAACCGTCAGGGCGCTCAACCGCGACATTCCGGCAGGGGGACTTGAAGGATTCTACCTGCCAACAAACGACGGAGGGCAAGTCTACGTCCAGCTATGGCCAGACAGCCGCTCGCGCACCATCTGCTACGTAGTCCACTAGGATTCACAAAGCCTTTCACAATAGGAGCCCGCCCATGAAACGCGCCGGTCGTTCGATGTATCGCGAGGATGGGGCACGGAGTGATGTGTTGCCGAGTCCAACCGCGGCTCGGTACGCAAACTAAGGGATGATTCACAGGAGCATGACAATGGCCGAAAGAGTCGAACAGATACTCTCCCACTGGTATCACCTCACCGAGGGCTTGCAGGTCTCATCGAAAGCTTTCTACACAGCCGTCCAACAGGCCATTGAGCGTCGGAAGTTGCCCGACGTGCGCCTCTCACGCATAGACCACCGTGAAGGCGGCATCCTCTCGGCCAGACGGCAGTATCTCCGGGTGCGCCGAAAGGAACTCATCTTCGACATCTGCGCCGCCCCATTCGGGCCGGGCGGCTTTTTCGTTTCCTGGTGGCTGGGCGAACTGCCCGGCTGCCTGTTGGCGGCGTTTCCCGGCATAGACTGGATCTACGCCCGCTTCATCAAGCCCATGACCTACTACCGCCTGGACACTGCCTTGATGTTCCAGGAATCAGTCCACGCGACCGTGCTGGAAATCCTTGACGGAGCCACCAAGGCCAAGGGCTTGCGGGCCCTGTCGGAAATGGATCGAAAACCCATCCTGGCCGGGCTATTCTCGCGGGGCGGTCTGGGCAAGGGGTGAAACCGTGTCGAAGGTCAACGACGACCTAACTCCCTATGTTCCTACCCTTGTCGAGCAACTCACCGCCCGATTCTACGCTTGGGAAAAGCGGGGCCGGGGGTGGCAGGTCTGGGACGAGCCCGTGGACCTGGAGCCCGCATACGAGCCGTTCTTCCATTACCTACCTGCGCTTGGTCCGACTGCCTTGGACGACGGGCACAAGCCGAGCCTCCTCGACTCACTGGCCAAGACGGTCGGTGGGTTTTTTTGTGGCTCCGAGCGTGCAGTTGACGCGCACGTCTTGCCTTCTGGTAACGAGTTTGATGGGCGGCCCCGCACCTTCGTAGATCAGTCCAAAATCCGCGAGATCGGCGTCTCTTTATTCCCAGACCATAAGACCACGGTCGAGAGCGCCGAGCAGTTTCTCCTGGGCCTGGCCGGCTGCGCCTTCCCCGTGAGCTTTGAGATCGTGGCGCGAGCAGACAAAATCGGCCTGCAAATGGCCTGCCGCAGTCGGGACGCCAACCTTGTCGGCCAGCAGCTGCGGGCCTGTTTTCCGGAGGCAGCGACCGTGGAAAACCAGCAGGGCCTGGCTGCTTCCTGGGACCGCAAGAACCCGACCGTCGTTGTCGAGTTCGGGTTGTCTTCCGAGTTCATGCGGCCCCTCAAGAGTTTTCGGAGACTGGATCCTGATCCGCTGGCCGGCATCGTGGGCGCGATGGAGGGCGTTGCGAAGGACGAACTGGCGCTGCTGCAAGTCCTTTTCCAGCAAGCCCGGCACCCCTGGGCAGAAGACATTCTCAAGTCCGTCACCGATTGGGAAGGCCGCTCTTTCTTTGCCGATTGCCCGGATATGATCTCTCTTGCCAGGGATAAAGTCAGCCGTCCGCTCTTTGCTGCGGTGCTGCGCGTGGCCGGCCAGGGCCGTACCAGGGGCCGGGCCTGGCAGATCGTCAAGTCGCTGGCCGCCGGGCTCAAGCAACTCGACAACCCGCCGAGCAATGAACTGATCCCGCTGGATGACGAAGAATACGCCGAAACGCAGCATGTCCAAGACATTCTCCGCCGTCAATCGTGCCGCAGCGGCATGTTGCTCAACAGCCAGGAACTCCTGGCGATTGCGCACCTTTCCTTCCGAGTCCGTGCGGTCAGAAAAGTTCGCGCGGCAACTACACAAGACCAAGGCCGCCCCCGTCGTTGCCCAGGGTCAGAAAATGGTCCTCGGCGAAAACGTCCACCAGGGCAAGAAGAGAATCGTGGCGCTCGGCATCGAGCAGCGGGTGCGGCACATGTACGTGGTGGGCGGCTCTGGCACGGGTAAGTCCACACTGCTGCTGAACATGGTTTTGCAGGACATTGTTGCCGGCCACGGCGTCGGGCTGCTTGATCCGCACGGCGACCTGATAAATGCCGTGCTCCGCCGCGTTCCCGCGGGACGGATCGACGACGTGGTGCTCTTCAATGCCGCAGACACGGAATACCCCTTCGCACTGAACATCCTGGAAGCGCACGACGAGGCCGAGCGAGAGAGGATCGTGGCCGAGACGATCATGGCCTTGGAAAGGTACTTCCCTGCAAGTTGGGGACCGCGGTTGGAAAGGATTCTGCAATACACGCTGCGAACGGTGTTGCACGCCGTTCCCGGCGCTACGTTGGCCGACGTGGAATTGATGCTCACCGACCCAGCGTACCGAGAAGGCGTCCTGTCGAAAACCACCGATCCCCGGATGCTTCAGTTCTGGACCAACCAATTCAAGTTCTTTCCCAAGAACGCCACCGACCCGGTCCTCAACAAGCTCTCGGTGTTTCTGTTGGACCGCCACGTGCGGAACATCATTTGCCAGCGCCACGCAACGGTGAACTTCGACAACCTGTTGAACGACGGCAAGATACTGTTGGCCAATCTTTCGACGGGCCTCTTGACCGAGAAGGTGGCCGGTACGCTCGGCAGCTTCCTGGTGACGAAGATCGTTAACGCCGCATTCCGCCGGGCCGCATTGCCGGAGGCCAAGCGCCGGCCGTGGTTTCTGTACGTGGACGAGTTCCAGAGTTTTATGAACCTATCGGTCGGCTTCGAGCGGATTCTGGCCGAGGCCCGCAAGTACCGCCTGGTGCTGGCGGGCCTAGCCAATCAGTATGTGGGCCAGTTGAGCCCGGCAGTTCGGCAGGCCATTTTTGGCAATGTAGGGAGCCTTGTTGTCTTCCGTCTTGGCGTTGAGGACGCCCACACCACCGCCAAGGAACTCGGTGTCTTCACGGCCGAAGACATCTTGAACCTTGAGGTGGGTCAGGCCGTCGCCCGCGTGGGCACGTCGCAGACGGCGTTCAACTTGCACACGTTCCGGGAACCGCCCCCGCCGGCCCAGGATCCGACCCCGCGTGTCGTGGCTTTGGCCCGGCAGCGGTACGCCCGTCCACGCAGAACCGTGGAGGCGGAGCTGGCCGCGGTGGCGAAGGCCGCCGAGAAACTGGAAAGGATCGACGATTCGGGCGAGGAGCCGAGCGATCCGTCGGAGGATGATTTGGTAAGGTAGAGAGATCCATGATTGCCGAGCGCTGGGATTGCTCATGGAATCACGATCCGTTTGGCTAGCCAGATCATCAATCTCCGCTACCGCCGAATGTATTCACGCCCTTTCGCCAAACCGCCGCCTCCAGCGGCAGCGGCTCGCTCTGCCACTGGCAAAGTTCCTCCACCGTGGTAAACCACAGCCGGTCCCGCAGCATTATCGGCAGCTTGGCGGCCGGCGCCCGAAGCTCCGCCAGCCGCCGCTGGTCATCCTTCCCCGTCCGGCTGCGGGCGATTATAAGCAGCCGGAACGCGGGCCGCGGCTCCGCAGCCCCGTGGCGGCGGTAGAGGTCGATCAGGTATTGTTTGCCGGCGGCAGACTGCGACCAGGCCAGGTAGCGGGCGTACTTGGCCCGAATCTTCTTCCGGTTCATCGTGCCGTTGTCCATCTCGACGAAGCAGCAGACCATCCCCCCAGCGGTATGGCGGAAGAGGAACATCGCGTCCGGGATCAGCCGGGTGTGGCGGCCGTTGACCGACAGCCGGAACGTCGGGTGCTTAGCCAGCGACCGCCGCTGGATGCTCAATAGTTCCAGATCGGCCCTGCCGTGGACCGTCTGCCAGACGGCCAATAGGAACTCGGTGGTCAGAATCTCGTGGAGAATACGATCAGCAGAGTACCCCTCTTGGGCATGGCGGCCGTGCCGGTCGACGCGGACGACTTGCCAGGACTTGCCCTGAGCGGCCAGGGACTCCCTGAGCCTCCGGACGCCGCGGCCGGTCACGTAATAGACTTTCGGAAAAAGCGGACTGACGCCACGGGCGGGGGCGGCGGCCAGCAGTCCCAGGGACTCAAGTTCCTCCAGGTGCCGCCGGGCGGTGCGGTCGGAACGCAAGACGTTGGAGAACCGGCGCTGGATCTGAGAGGCGACGGCAAACCGATTGCGATAGACGAAGCCCAGGATGGCTGGGAAATGGGCGCGTTCCTTCCCCGCTCGCCGTCTGGATCGACGGTAGGTATGGACGGACATCAGCAAAGAAGGCAGCTCCCAGGGAGTCAATGGTTGGCGCTGCGGTCGGTGAATGTCACTGATGGTGTTCAACATGGAGGTACGTCCTATCACGAGGAACAGTCAGACGAGTGGCAGCGACGGTATCTGACCAAGTTGGTGGCGAAGCGACGATTGAAAATGGAAGGCAGTCGAAGACTGAAGGATCAAGGGGAGTAACGGGTGGGCGGGGTAGATATAGAAGTGAAAAAACAGATATAAGTCGGCGCAAGCGGAAGACGCTGACCGGGAGCGGCAGCGGACGGAAGTTCGGGCGGGATGAGGAGTTGGGGCGAAGACTGTTCGGCGCGATTTTGGCCACGCTGTGGCCAAGGTATTTCAGCGTCGATAAGGAGAGGAGCGTTGCAGTCGTCAGCCGGCTTTGGTATGTTTGGCTATCGGGTAAAAGGACGGTGCGGAGGGCGGCCGTGGAGAGGAGAAAGTCAGTGGCCGGTTTGCACCTTTCGTTGCACCTTTGCACTGCGTTTTGCACCATTTGGTGCGTTTTTTGCGTTTCGTAAGTGGTGAATTGGAAGTAGGTTACGCACAGTTCGGCAACCTCGACAAGCTGGGGGTCGGAGGTTCGAGCCCTCTACCGCCCACTTCATAAAGCCTTTCGTGGCAATTGGTTACGATAGGCTTTTTTCGTATGGTCTTGTAACCCGTGGCGTTGTAACCCATTTTGTAACCCGTGAGTAAGGCGGTTGGTCGGGCATCGGCAGCCGATCTTCATACCGCCCTCCCCATGTGGTTCAGGAGGCTGTTATGGCGTCATCACGACCACGCCCCCGCACCGTTTTTGGGTGCTTGCTCGTTGTGCTTCGGATTGGCCCAGACGGTCTTGAACTGGGCATGGCTGGCGTTGGCGATCCGTCGATCCAACGGACCAACCATTCGCGGCCGGACCGGTCGAACCGCTGGCCGTTTGGGCCGGAACCCACGGCCGCGTTGTCCGCGTGTACCAAGGCGGTACCCTGGCCTGGGCGAACGTCCGCCCCTTTGGGGCGGTAGAGCAAACCGCGCTCCGATCTTGACAAGCGCCGGTCTGTGAGACAAAATGTCTAAATGCGGGTGATCAGCCTCAAGCTGCTGCGGGAGTTTTGGCAACGGCATCCCGACGCCCAGCGGCCCCTGCGGCAGTGGTACAAGACGGCGGTCCACGCCCGGTGGAACAGCCTCGGGGACGCCCGGACGGACTATCCCCACGCCGACGGCGTCCCAACGCAAAGCGGCGACACGCTGACCGTGTTCAACATCGGCGGAAACAAGTACCGGCTGATCGCCCGCATCCGGTATGATTACCAACTCGTGAATGTCCGGGCGGTGCTGACGCACCGGGAATACACCGAAGGAACGTGGAAGGAGTAAGGCCATGCCCACCACAAGAACCACGATGAAGAAGAGACTGCCCGGCCGGTTCGAGGAACTCGTGCGGTTGATGCCGCCGCAGGCGATCATGGACGGCGTCCATCTGGACAATTCGTTGGAGCTGATCGACCGGCTGATGGCGGCGGGAAAACTCACTAAGGGGCAGGGCCTCTATCTGGAGACGCTCGTGCAGCTTGTCGAGGCGTATGAGGCCGAGCGCCACGCCGTCGACACCTCGGACTTGAGCGGGCTGGATTCGCTCCGGCACCTGATGAAGGAAAACGGCATGAACGCCTCGCAACTGGCCCGGTTGCTGGGCGTTCACGCGAGCATGGGGTCGAAGATTCTGCGGGGAGAGCGCTCGTTGACCGTCGAGCACGTGCGGAAGCTGGCCGCGCGGTTCAGGGTCAGCCCGCAGTTGTTTATCGGCTGACTACCCCATCAGACGGCCGCAGTAGGAGAACTCGACGGCCAAGGCGGTGGCCATCGCGGCCACGTCCAGCAGCTTCTCGTGCTCCTGGCGGCGGCGGAGCCGGAGCCGCAATGCCCCGGCGCGGTCTTCCAGCTTCAAGAGGATCGCCTTGGCCGCCTCCTCGTCGAGCGAAGACCAGCGAGTCAGCCGTTCGAGCAGGTCCTTGTGATGCTTTTGGAGGACGTCGCGGGCGGGCAAGGCCGAGTTGCCGGTGATGCGGGGAAAGACCGTCCGCAGCTTGTCGTCCACGAAGCCCTGCGCCGCCGCGCGGAACCGTTCGGCCCGCTGGCCGTAGTGTTCGGCCAGGGGCACGGTCATCTCCTCGACGGGATTCACGAGCTTGCCGCCGGTGCGGCGGGGCTTCCGTTTGCGGATCCGCCGCAGCAGGGCGTCGACGTATTGGAGCTTCTTCAAGGCCGGCCAGTAATGGTAACGCCGCCGCCAGTTGGAGCGCGGCGTGAGCCAGACGGCGAAGGTCTCGGCAAAATCCTCGTCGGGGTGTTTTTGGGCGTAGGTCCGCCCGTACTGGCTCGAATAGATGTGGCGGACGAACTCGCGGCTCTGGGGCTGGGGGTGGAACGACTCGCGGTAGGGCTTCGAGAAGGGGCCAAAGACCTCGGCCCAGCCGGGGTCCTTCCAGAGCCGATAGGCGTAGCTTATCGTATGACCCGCCTCGTGACGCAGCAGCATCGTCACCATCGCCGCGTCCTCGATTTCGCCGGTCTGCTCCTCCTCGATCCGGGCCAGCCGCCGGTCGGCCAGGTAGAAGGGGATGCCGATCACCGGCACGCGGTCGGGACAGCCCCAGGTGTCGGTCAGGTAGAAGGCGGGGCGGAACTGAAGCCCCTTGGCGGCAAACTCCCGGTGCAGCCGCTGGGTGAACGGCTCGACCGGCGAGCCTTCGATCCGCAGCCCGAGGTCGCAGACCCGGCTGTGGAGCAACTCACAGCGGACGGTCTCCCAACTGTTGAACGGCAGTGAGATGCTTGGGGCGGGCATGGTCTTCATTCTAGGACTCCGGGGCGGTGCGTTCAACATTGGTCCACGCATCCAGGTTCCGCAGTCAGCCGCCGGAGGGTAGGCTGTCGAATCAGTAAGTGCTTGACAGGAAACAAGTTACTGTTGCCGTGTGTCATTCCAATCGGAATCGCTTCATACCGATGGCCACTGGCAAGGCCCCCGACCGGGCCTCCGTCCAGCCGCCAACCACGAGAACACTCCACCCACAAGGGTGAGCCGCGGGGCTTGAACCCGGCGGGCGAGTGGTCTAAAGTGTCCGTCATGTTCGAAGGCTTGGCGGACGTTTACGAGGCGATGATCGACTGGCCGAAGCGGCTGGACCACGAGGGGCCGTTCTATCGGCAACTGTTCCAGCACTTGCGGGTGCGGAGCGTGGTTGACGTGGCGTGCGGGACGGGCAGGCACGCCGCGCTGTTCCACTCCTGGGGGCTCAAGGTCGAGGGGGCCGATCTCAGCCCCGCCATGATCGACCGGGCGACGGCCAACTTCGGCCAGCCCGAAGGGTTGCGGTGGGTGGTGCGGGGGTTCGACCAGCCGATCGCCCCGGCCGAGCCGTTTGGGGCCGCCGTTTGCGTGGGCAATTCGCTGGCATTGGCCCCGGACCTGGCGGCCGTCGAGCAGGCGGTCCGGCAGATGTTGGCCGCGATCCGCGACGCCGGGATCGTCGTCATCCAAGTGCTGAACCTCTGGCGCTTGCCCGAGGGGCCCTGCGAGTGGCAGAAGTGCCGGCGGATTTCGCTCTCCTCGCTGGCGCAACCGCAGGGTGGTGACGCGGTGGTACTGAAGGGCGTTCACCGCTGCGGCGCCCAGGGCTACCTGGAGCTGATCGTGACCCACCTGGCCCGCGGCGCATTCATGCAGAGCCAATCGACGCCGCTGTTGGGGCTGGAAGTGTTCGACTTGGAGCGGATGGCCATCGAGGCTGGGGCCAAGTTCGTGGAGTTCTTCGGCGGCTACGGCGAAGAACCGTACGACCGCGAGGAAAGCGTGGACCTGGTGATGATCGCACAGAAATAGGGAGATGATCGTGATGACACGGAGGAATGCCATGCCGACGAAACAAAAGATCAACCGCTCGACCGCGAAACGGAACCGCGGACTCAGCCGACTGCGGAAACCGGAGGACATGTCGCTGGAAGACTGGCAGGTGACCCTGCGGCGGGACTTCGGCCGGACGCAGAGCTTCCGCCTGAAGAACCTGGGGGACGAGCCCCTTTTCTCGGAGTTCGAGGTGACCAATCCCGAGACGAAGCGGACCTATCGGGTGGCGATCCGCGGCCACGCGCTGGGCGAGAACTACTGCTCCTGCCCCGATTACGCCACCAACACGCTGGGCACCTGCAAACACATCGAGTTTGTCTTGGACCGGCTGGGACGCCGGCCGGGCGCCAAGAAGGCGTTGGCCCTGGGCCATCAGCCGCCCTACTCGGAAGTCTATTTGCAGTACGGGGCGGGGCGGGAAGTAGTGTTCCGGCCGGGCACGGATTGTCCGCCGGCGCTGCGGACCCTGGCCCGGCGGTTCTTTGACGCCCAATGGCGTCTCAAGCCCGAGGCCTTTGTCCGCTTCCACGGGTTCTCGGAGAAGCGCAATCCAACGGGCACGAGTTCCGCTGCTACAACGACGCCCTGGAGTACATCGCCCAGGTCCGCGACCAGCAGCACTTGCGGGAGCGGGTGGCGGCGGCCTTTCCGCGGGGAATCCGCGGCCCGGCCTGGGCCAAGCTGCTGAAGGTCCCCCTCTATCCGTACCAGCGCGAAGGGGCGCTGTTCGCCGCCAAGGCCGGCCGCTGCCTCATCGCCGACGACATGGGCCTGGGCAAGACCATCCAGGCGATCGCCGCGGTCGAGATTCTCGCCGCCCAGGCCGGCGTCGAGCGGGTGCTGGTCGTCTCGCCAACTTCACTCAAGCACCAGTGGGAGCAGGAGATCAAGAAGTTCGCCGGCCGGCCGACGCTGGTTGTCGAGGGATTGTCGAACCGCCGGGCGGAACTGTACGCCGCCGACTCCTTTTACAAGTTGACCAACTACGACGTCGTTTGCCGCGATCTGCCGGCGATCCGCCGCTGGCAGCCGGACGTGGTGATTCTGGACGAGGCCCAGCGGATCAAGAACTGGAAGACGCGGACCGCCCAGTGCGTGAAGCAACTCGACTCGAAGTACGCCATCGTGCTGACCGGCACGCCGCTGGAGAACCGGCTCGAAGAGCTGCATTCGATCATCGAGTTCGTCGACCGCTTCCGGCTCGGGCCGATGTTCCGTTTCCTCGACCGGCACCAGCACGTCGACGATGGCGGCCGGGTGGTCGGCTACCGCAACCTCTCGAAGATCTCCGAGACGCTCGAACCGATCCTCATCCGCCGCACGAAAGACAAGGTGCTTAAGGAGCTTCCCGAGCGGCTGGAGAAGCGGTTTTTCGTGCCCATGACCAAAGAGCAGATGGAGCACCACGAGGAGAACCGGGAGACGGTGGCCCAGATCGTGCGGAAGTGGCGCAGGCACCATTTCCTTTCCGAGGCCGACCAGTTGCGGATGCGGATCGCCCTGCAAAACATGCGGATGGCGTGCGACAGCACCTATCTGCTGGACCAGAAGACCGACCACGGCGTGAAGGCCGACGAACTGGCCCAACTGTTGGCCGAGGTGTTCGAGGACCGGGACGCCAAGGTGGTCGTCTTCAGCCAGTGGGTGCGGATGCACGAGCTGGTGGTGCGGCGGCTGGAGCGGCGGAAGTGGGGGCACGTCTTTTTCCACGGCGGCGTGCCGGGGCCGGCGCGGAAGGGACTCGTACACCGCTTCAAAGAGGACCCGGCCTGCCGGCTCTTCCTGGCCACCGACGCCGGGGGCGTGGGCCTGAACCTGCAAAACGCCTCGGCGGTGGTGAACCTCGATCAGCCGTGGAACCCGGCCGTGCTGGAGCAGCGGATTGGCCGGGTACACCGGCTGGGCCAGCGCCGGCCGGTTCGCGTCGTCCACTTCATCGCCCAGGGGACGATCGAGGAAGGGATGCTGGGGCTGCTGGCCTTTAAGAGTGCGATGTTCGCCGGCGTGCTGGACAAGGGAGAGGACGAGGTGTTCTTGGGCGGGACCCGGTTGAAGCGTTTCATGGAATCGGTGGAGAATGCCACCGGATCGATTCCGTCGCCGATGCCGCAGCAGCCCGATGGGACGCCCGCCGGGCAGGCCGAGGGCGCCGGGAGCGGCGACGGCATGGAAGGCGTTGCGGAGACCGGGGAATCACCCGGGCCGCAAGCGCCGTGCCGCCGCACGACTCCGGCTGGAACGACGTGCTGGCGGCGGGCGTGTCGCTGTTGGAAAAACTCGGCAAGACCCTGGGAAATAGCCGGGGGCTGACAGCCGCCGGCAGCGGCACGGCGGGCGGACTCGCCGCCGGCTTGCCGGCCGGCCTGGTCGCCCGCGACCGCGCCACCGGCCAGTCCTATCTCAAGCTCCCCTTGCCCGACCCGCAGATCGTGCAGAAGATCGTCGATCTGTTGGGCGTGTTCCGCGGCGGCGGGTTGTGAGTCTTGGGAGGCCGCCCCACGTGCCGGGTGCGGCAGTACAACTGCCGCACCAACGTAGGACTGACAGCTAACCGCTGAAAGCTGTATTGGTGAGTGCATGACGGAAGTCAAGCGACGGACGGTAATAACCGGGGTGGGTGTGATCTGCCCGCTGGGGAGCAAGCCGGCGGCGCTGTGGGATGCGCTTTCGGCGGGGCGGAGCGGCGTCGGGTTGCTCGCGCTGGCCGTGGACGGGAACCCGAACCTGCCCGTCCGCTTCGGCGCCGAAGCCCGGCAGTTCCGCGGCGAGATCGACGATTTCGGTCCGCTGGAGAAGGAGCAGAAGAAGGCCGTCCGCAAGGGGCTGAAGATGATGTGCCGGGAGTGCCAGATGGGCGTGGCCGCGGCCCTGCAAGCGTTGGCCGACGCCGGCCTGAAACCGGGCACGGCCGACCCCGACCGGAGCGGCATCGTTTTCGGCACCGACTACATGCTCTCGGTCCCCGATGAGTTCTCGGAAGGGGTTGCGCAGTGCCGGGACGCCGCGGGCCAATTCCAGTTTTCCCGCTGGGGGACGGAGGGACTGGCGAAGATGCCGCCCTTGTGGCTGCTGAAGTACCTGCCGAACATGCCCGCCAGCCACTTGGCGATCTACACCGATTTCCGCGGGCCGAACAACTCGCTGACGATGCGCGAGGCGGCGGCCAACGCGGCCATCGGCGAGGCGCACGAGATCATCCGCCGCGGCAGCGCCGAGCGGATGCTCGTCGGCGCCACCGGCACCCGGCTGCACCCGATGAAGATGGGCCACGCCGCGGGGCAGGAGGAAGTGGCCGGCGGCGATGGCGATCCGGCCGCCGCCAGTCGCCCCTTCGACCGCGACCGTCGCGGCGTGGTGTTGGGCGAAGGGGCCGGGGCAATCGTGCTCGAAGAGCTGATGGCCGCCCAGGCCCGCGGCGCCACAATCTACGGCGAGGTGATTGCCGCTGCCACCAGTTGCGTGGCCGACCGCCACCTACTGGCCCGGCGCGGCCGGGCGCTCGAGAACGTGCTGAAAGCGGTTTTGCGCGCCGCGGGGGCCGGCGCCGAGGACCTTGGTCACATTCACGCCCACGGTTTGAGCACGCGGACCTGTGACGCGGAGGAGTCGCGGGCGATCCAAGCGGTCTGCGGCGGCCGCCGCGAGAGCGTGCCAGTGATCGCCGCGAAGAGCTATTTCGGCAACCTCGGCGCCGGCGGCGGAATGGTGGAACTGATCGCCAGCCTGCTTAGCCTGCGGCACGGCCGGCTCTTTCCGGTCCTCAACTACGCCACGGCCGACCCCGAATGTCCGGTGGCGGCGGTCCGCGGCGGCGACGTGCCGCCGGGCGACAGCTTCGTCAACCTGAGCGTCACTCCGCAAGGCCAGGCCGCGGCGGTCTTGGTGCGGCGGTACGCCGGGTAAATTCCAGCGAAGTTGCCCCCGCAGGCACAGCCGCGGGACATTTCTCCCCGGCGCTGACAGCGTACTGCCCGGCGCCTATGACGACCGCTCCAGCAGCTTCTTCAGCACGTTGGCCACCAGGGTGGGATTGTCGCTCTGGACGACGTGTTGAACCTGGTCCTTGGGCACGTCGAGCTTGGTTAGGGCTTCGGCCACCCGCTTCCAGAGTTTCGCCCTGGCCTTGCCTTCGGCGAGGTACAGGTCGGTCACCAGTTCCCCGAGCCGCTGGAGCATGATGTCGTCGCGGTTCCGGTAATAATTGCGGATGATGCGGTCTTGGTAGTTGGATCGCTTGGGCATGGTCTCGGTTGGCTTGCCGCTACGGGTTGGCAGCGGGAGAGCGGACGGTTTGTTGCAGGCGAAACACAGCGCTGACGGCGATGCGGTACTGGAGACTCGACGGGTCCGGGCTGACGGACTCCGCCGGGGCGGCGACATCCCAATCAACCTCATCGGGCAGCGACGGAGATACTGATCTACCCTCGGGGGGCAACAGCGGCATGCCCGGCACCGAGCCAAAGGGATCGTAGGCGTCCCCGCCGCCAAAGCCTTGAGTGGAGACCGACAGCGTATCCAGAGCGCCAAGCCGGCGGCCGCCGATCTTGGCCACGGCGGCGGCTTGGGCGGTGGCTCTTTGGAACGCCTCGGCCCTCGACCTCCGCAACTGCTCGGCGGAAACGCGGCCCACGAACAGATACCTGCGGCACGACAGCGGCTTGAGCCTCCTCGTCCCCCTCGTCATCTTCAAACGGCTCTTGTTGGTTGGCAGGCTGCGACGGTGGCAGATTCTTCTTGGGGAGAAGCTGCTCCGTCTCCTGATGCACTCCGAGCACGATTCGATCGGCCTCGACGAGCATCTCCATCGCGGTTCCGCCTTGCAGAGGCCACTCGGCCCTCAGAATGGGTTTGTAGGGTAATCCTGGGCGCCCGCTTCGTCTCTCCGGCGGGCGAGGGTGGCGGCGGCTGGGACGGGAATTGCTGTTGTTGCTGCTGGACCTGCTTGTTCCATTGCCCCTTCCCCCGGTACTGGCCGACCGGAACCAGTTCTCCCAGCGCCCGCAGCGAGCTGACCAGGCGCGGACCATCGAGTTTGACCGACTCGGGGGCTGCTTTGGCCGCCAGAAGGGCCTTGCGGAAGGCCGCACCATGGCGGTCGAGATTCTTCAGCGTCGCTGCCATGTCGTCCCCTTGTTCCACCAAGACGAGTTGGAACCGGAGCGCGGTCGCTTTTGGCCGGAGGACGACTTGGCCGGTGCCGGTGACCGAGCCGGTTTCGGATGTCTGGGCCGGGGCAGGCCGGCAAAGTGACACCACGGTGGCTGATGCAAGAACAAGAACGGTTGCGCGTCGCAACATGGTTTGCCCTCCACAGTTAGCGGGTGCGTTTCCTTCGACGACGTTGACCGGACGCGATCGACGGGCCGCCTTGCCATTGATTATGGGTGTTCTGCCGGCGTGTGCCAGGGGGGCGAGGTAAGAAAGGGGGAGGGCGGAAGGGGGGCCAAGTGTTGAGCTTCTGTTCCCCCTTCCCCCTTCCGCCTTCCCCCTTTAGGATTACCCCCATGACGCGCGGCGAGCGACATCCATTGATTACCGGCACGGTTGTGACCAGCCTGGGCACATTGGCTTCGCGCATGCTG
This sequence comes from uncultured Planctomycetaceae bacterium, assembly GCA_963754135.1. Taxonomy (GTDB): domain Bacteria; phylum Planctomycetota; class Planctomycetia; order Pirellulales; family Thermoguttaceae; genus JAJFUI01. Next base: position 1,908,457 of record CAVWEY010000003.1, on the reverse strand, counting down.
GGGATGCTGCGCGACAGGGCAACCGCGGCGTTGCTGGGAGCGTCCGGCAGCCCGGTGGCGGATGCCTTTGTTATTGCCTATTGCACCCCCAACCTCTTCCGCCGCCTCTTTGGCGAGGGGGCGCTCACGGCGAGCTTCCTGCCGGTGCTTACCACCCAACTCGACAAGGACGCCCGCACGGCGCGGCAGTTGGCCAGCGTCGTCGTGACGTGGCTGGCCGTCGCGCTCACGGGGCTGGTGGCGGCGGGCGAATTGCTGTTCGGCTTGGTGTGGCTGATCTGGGGCGATGTGCCGGGCGTGGGAATGTTGATGGGGCTTTCCGCGGCGATGCTGCCGTATGTGCTGTTGATCTGCATCGCGGCGCAGTTGACCACCATGCTCTACGCGGCGCGACATTTCACCGTGCCCGCCTTGACGCCCACGCTGCTGAACATTGCGATGCTCTGCGCCGCCTGGGGCGTCGCGCCGTGGTTTGCCCCGGACCAAGTCGCGCAGGCCTACGTGTTGGCGGTGGCGGTGCTCGTGGGCGGGATGGCGCAAGTCGTCGTGCAACTGCCTACGCTCCGCCGGCTCGGCTACCATTTCGACTACAACTGGCCGGCCGCCCGCGAAGGGCTGCGGCAGATTGCCCGCAACCTGGCTCCCATGCTCGTCGGCCTGGCCGTCACGCAAGTCAACACCTTCAACGACCGATTGGTTGCCTGGGGGCTGGCCGCCTCGCCGAAGGGGCCGCAGACGATCCACTGGTTGGGCGATGCGGTCGGCTATCCGATGAAACAAGGGGCGGCCGCCGTCCTGTACTACGGCGAGCGGTTCTATGAACTTCCCGTGGGCATTGTCGGCATGGCCGTGGCGGTGGCAATCTTTCCGGTCCTCAGCCGCCATGCCGCCCGCGGCGACCGGCGGCAATTGGGGGCGGACATGACGCTCGGCCTGCGGCTGGTGATCTGCCTGAGTGTTCCGGCGGGCGTGGGGCTCATTTTGCTGGCCGGGCCGATCGCCCGGCTGGTGCTGCAAAGCGGCAATTTTGGGCCGGAAGACACCATCCGGGCGGCACGAGTGATCGCCTGCTACTCAACCGGCGTGTGGGCATATTGCGCATCACCGGTGGTGGTTCGAGGATTCTACGCGCTGGGGAACGCCGCCACGCCGGTGCGCGTGGCCGCCTGGATGGTCGCCTTGAATCTGCTCTTGAACTTTACGCTCATCTGGTGGTGGGCGGAGGCGGGCCTGGCGGTGTCCACTTCCATCGCCGCCGCCGTGCAGCTTGTCGTGCTGATGGCCATTTTCTCCCGCCGCCAGGCGCCGCTGGGCTGGTGGCAGCTTGCCGCCACAACCGCCCGCACAGTTTTGGCGACGCTGGTGATGGCTGGGGTTGTCTACGGCGTGCTCCAATGGACGCCGGCCGGGACACGGCTGATGGATCAACTTGTGCAGGTCTGTGTGCCCATTGTCTGCGGCGCGGCGGCCTACTGCGGAACGTACCTGTTGCTGGGGGGGCGTGAGTTGGGTATGCTGGTGACGGGGAGAACGGGAGGAAATGATGAATGATGAGTGATGAATGACGCCGCAGACAATTGGCGTCCGGCAATTCATCATTCATCATTCCACATTCATCATTCGTCCCATGAAGCAGATCATCGCCATCGTGAAGCCGTACCTGGTCGAGAGAGTGCTCGACGCCTTGAAGTCCGCGCCGGTGGAAGCCTGCGGTGTGTGCGAGGTCAAGGGCTACGGCCGGCAGAAGAGTTATCTCGACGAGTACCGGGGCAGCGAATACTCGATGGCCTACCTCCCCAAAGTGGAGATCACGCTGTGGGCGAAAGACCCGCACGTCGAGGAAGTGGTGCGGATGGTCGTCGAGGTGGCGCGGACGGGCCGGATGGGCGACGGCAAGATCTTCGTGCTGCCGGCGATGGCGGGGGTGTGAATCGTTTAGCAGCCGCCGGAATGGCGGCGTGGGTGGCATGGATAAGCGGAGCTTACCCGTGTCTTCGGAGTCGCAAGAGAACCGCGCACGGGTAAGCTTCGCTTATCCATGCCACCCAATGCCAAGAAACGACGCCAGCCCGGCGCTGGGGGCCGGGCCGGTGCGATCAGCCGGGAATTACCGCCACCGGAGGGTCGGCTCACGCCGAGGGGCGGCGGTAATGTTGGTAAGCCAGGATGACTTCGTAAAGATCCATCGAGATGGTAACTTCGTCGTCCGCAAAGTCCCGCAGCCAAGTCCGCTGCGATTGGACCGCGTCGGCCAGCAGAGGCATGATCTCCATCAGGGGAACGGTCACCGTTTCCCGTTGGGCCTCAAGAACACTGACGTTGGCGGATTCTTCCGGAGGGCCGTAATAGACGCGAAGATGGTTGGCCTTCATGGCGGCTTCCTTCCTTGACTTGCCACCCTGCCTGTCGCCTGTTGTATCGACCGCGGGTGCCTTGCGGGTTTGACGTTTTTCAAGGAAAATATGGTTTCTCCCGGTAATATGGATCGTCTATGGCAGATCTGGTAATGATTGACCTCAGACAACTCGCACGCGGGCTGGACACCCCGCTGCGGCAAATCCAGGCCGCCGTCGAGTTGCTCGATGAGGGGAACACGGTCCCCTTTATCACCCGCTACCGCAAGGACCAAACGGGGGGGTTGGACGAGGAGCAAATCCGGGAGATTCAGGGCCGCTTGACGAAACTCCGCCTGTTGGCCGACCGCAAGCAGACCATCCTCCGCTCGATCCAGTCGCAGGGCAAACTGACCGACGCCTTGAGCGAACAGATACTTGCGGCCACTACCACGAAGCGGCTGGAAGACTTGTACCTGCCCTACAAGCCGAAGAAAGTCTCGCTGGCCAGCCTGGCCCGCTGCCGCGGCTTGGAGGCGTTGGCCCGCGAAATCCTCGAAGCCGCTCCGAGTTGCACTGATCTTGACGCCCGCGCCGTGGAGTTCGTCAGCGTGGACCGCCAGGTGCCCACTGCGGCCGACGCGCTGCTGGGCGCCGGCCACATCCTCGCCGAGCAGTTCAGCGAGCAGGTGGAATTGCGTGGTCGGCTCCGCGAGGTGTTGCAACGCTCCGGCGTGTTGGTCAGTTGCAGGCTGTCGGGCGAGGAGAAGACGGAAAAGCTCCCCTCTCCTGCCGGGAGAGGAGCAGGGGGTGAGGGCGGCGGTGAGTCACCCCCGAGCGAAATCGCCACAACGACAGAAGCCCACGGGTTGCAACCCGTGGGCTTGCAGCAGCCACCAACGGCCACGCTGACACCGGCCGCGCAGCGAAGACTCGTCCGGCAGCAGGCCAAAGAAGCGCTGCGGAAGAAGCGCGATCTGAAGAGAAAGAAACTGGAAGAGAAACGAATCAAGGACTTCGCCGGTTACTTCGACTACCGCGAGGAACTCCGCCGGATCCCGCCGCACCGCGTGCTGGCGATCAACCGGGGCGAACGGGCGAAGGTGCTGCGGGTGCGGATCGAGTCCGACCTGCAAGCCATGGTCAATCTCGTCGACGAGACGCTCGTCCCGCCCGGACATCCCCACGCCGGCTACCTCCGCGGTTGCGCCCGCGACGCCCTGAGCCGCTTGATCCTGCCAGGGCTGGAGCGGGAAGTCCGCCGCGAGCTGACCGACCGCGCCGAGACCCACGCCGTGGGCGTGTTCGCCAAGAACCTCCGCAACCTCTTGCTGCAACCGCCGGTCCACAACCACCGCCTGCTGGCCGTCGATCCCGGCTTCCGCAGCGGCTGCAAGCTCGCCGCGCTGGACCAGTTCGGCAACCTGCTGGGCCACGACGTGATCTACTTGGTGGGCAAGCCCGACCGCCGCGGCGAGGCCCGGCAAAAAGTCCTCGATCTTCTCCGTCAACACCAACTCACCGTGATGGTGGTCGGCAACGGCACGGCCTGCCGTCCGACCGAGGATTTTTTCGCCGAGCTGATCGAGAAGGAATTGAAAGACCAGGGTGTGGCCTACGTGATCGTCAACGAGGCGGGCGCCAGCGTCTATTCCACCAGCCGCCTGGGGCGTGAGGAGTTCCCCCAGTATGACGCCGTGCTCCGCGGCGCGATTTCCATCGGCCGGCGCTTGCAGGACCCGCTGAGCGAGCTGGTGAAGATCGATCCGGCCAGCATCGGCGTCGGTCTGTATCAGCACGACGTGAAGGCCAAGCACCTGCGGACCTCGCTGGACGACGTGGTCGAGTCGTGCGTGAACTACGTGGGCGTGGAGGTGAACACGGCCAGCCCGGCCCTGCTGCGGTACGTCTCCGGGTTGAACCAACTGACGGCCCGGCGGCTGTACGAGTACCGGCGGGAGCACGGCCCGTTCCGCAACCGGGCTCAGTTCCGCGAGGTGCCCGGCTTCGGCGAGGCCACCTTCGTGCAGGCGGCGGGCTTCCTGAAAATCCTCGACGGCGACAATCCGCTGGACGCCACCTGGATCCACCCGGAAAGCTACCCCGTCGCCAACAAGGCCCTGGAGCGGCTGCACGGCGCGGCGGCCGATCTCCGCGACAAGAACACCGTCGCCGCCCTGGCCGAGCCGATCGTCCAGCTCGATCTCGAAGCGGCGGCCAAGGACTTGCAGGTCGGGCTGCTGACGCTCAAGGACATCCTGGCGCAACTGGCCCGGCCCGGCCGCGATCCCCGCGAGGACCTGCCCGCCCCGGTCTTCAAACGCGGCGTCGTCAAGCTGGAAGACCTTGCGCCTGGCATGGAACTGACCGGCACCGTGCTGAACGTGGTCGATTTCGGCTGCTTCATTGACATCGGCTTGCACCAGAGCGGCCTGGTCCACGTCAGCCGGCTGGCCGACAAATACGTCCGCGACCCGCACGATGTGGTGGCGGTGGGCGACATCGTCAAGGTGTGGGTGACGGAGATCGACAAGGAGCGGCACCGGGTGTCGCTGACGATGATCCGCCCGGGGTCGGAGCAGCCCAAGCACCCCCGCGGGCACCGCCGGGGCACCACGCGGAGCGTGGTCGCGGTGGTCGGCGGCAAGCATCACAAAGGCGCGAGCGGTGGCCGCCCGCCGCAAGAAGCCGCGGCCGATGGCCGCCCGCCGGACAAAGCCGCGGCCGGTGATCGCCCGCCGGACAAAGCCGCGGCCGGTGATCGCCCGCCGCGCCCGGCCGGTCAACACCGCCGAGCCGATCAACAACGTCCGCCGCGGCCGGCCGGCGAGGGCCGGCCCCCAAGACCGCACGGCCGCGGCCGGCCCCAGCACGATTACCAGCGTCCGCCGCCCCGGCCCCGTCCTACGCCAAGGCCGCTGATCCCCATCACCGACGCCATGAAGGCCGGCAAGGAGCCGCTAAGGACCTTCAGCGACTTGATGCAGTTTTATCAGCAGAAGCCGGCCGCCGCCAACGACGGCCAGCAGTCTGCGCCCGTCGAGCAACCGCCGGCGGTTACGGCAGAGCCGGCGGCGAGTGCCGCCCCACCGCCGGTCGCCCGTGTCGAGCCGGCGGCGGCGGAAGTCGCCCCGCCGGCGGCCAAGGAGGAATCGCCGGCCGTTGCCGCAGACGCGCCAACCGCACCCGAGCAAGGATAGGTCTTGAGAGAACGGGAGAGCCCTTATGAATCGCCTGAGACTGTCAGTTGGGTTTTCATTGGTGTTCGCGACCCGCTTGGCCTTAGCCGATTGCGGCGGAATGCCCTTCGTTCCCGGCGTGCAGCTCTTCGAGCCGAACCAACGCGCGGCCGTCGCCTTCAACGGCGAGGAGGAAGTCCTGCTGTTGTCCACCGATTTACGGGCGTCCGAGAAGACCAAGGTCCTGGAGGTGCTGCCGCTGCCCAGCGAGCCGAAGGTCTCCAAGGGGGACGTGGAACTGTTCCGCAAAGCCACCACCCTGATCAACACACGGCTCGGACTGAAGAATCCGGCTTCGTGGGGAATGGGTGGTATGGGCGGCATGGGCGGCGGCGCCAGCCGGGGCGGCCCGCCGCCGGCCGGAATCGTCACCCTCCAGGAAAGAATCGGCGCCCACGACATCACCGTCACCAAGGTGGTGGACCGCAAAGGCTTCATCGACTGGGTCGAAGAGCGCTGCGCAAGGACGGCGTCGATAAGCCGACGATCCCCGAACCGATGGAAGAGGTCGTGGCCGAATACCTGAAAGGCAAGTACCGCTGGTTCGCTTTCGACGTGGTCGACCTGGGCGACAAGCTCAAGAGCAAGGACGCCATCCAATACCGCTTCCGCACCGACCACCTCTATTACCCGATGCGGATTACGCGGACCGGCACCGGCGACACGTTCGTTCAACTCTTGATCCTCTCCCACAAGCTGCTTCATCTTCCGAAGGGCGGGGGGATGAAGACCAAGGCCGCCCACGATCCGCTCCAACTCTCGGCGGCGGAACTGAAATCGCTGGGCAACAACGACATGAACGACCTGCTCAAGGGCCGCCCCTGCTGGCTCCGCATCTGGGAGGTCCGCGGGCCGCTGGCGGGCTTCAAGAAAGACATAGTTGCGCAGTAGCCAGACAGAGATCCGCCGGTACACCCGCCAATGGCGCCGCCGGCCAACTTCGCTTACTCCGCCGGGGCCAGGGCCAATTGGCGGAGCGATTCCAACACCGCCAGCACGTCGTCGCGGGCGATCTCCCGCCAGCCGGAAACCTTGTGGTTGAGAATCGCCAGCTTGAACAGCTCGAACGCCTCGTTCAGGTCCGGCGGCAACGGAGGCAGGGCCTCAAACGGACGCACCGCCGCGGCGACCGCGGCATCGGCCACGGCATGAGGCATCTCCGCGTCGCGATCGCGCCGCCCGGAGTCAGAATCTTCGTCGAACGGCCCGCCGGCCCCGTGGACTTCGCCCAGCGATTCCGAGATCGTCGCCGGTGGGCGGCCGTCGTCGGACGGCGTAACGTCTTCGTCCAGTTCCGACGCAACGACGTCGGCGTCGCGGGGCTTCAAATCGGTGCGCCGCCCATCGCCTCCCAACGCTGATTCCGCATCTCGGGCACGGACCAGCCGTTCTGCACGGCCCCTTCGAGGTACATTTCGGCGTCGGGCCAGTCCAAGGCGGCGTGAAAATGGCTCCAGTAGAGGCCGCCGTACTGCGTGAAGACCGCGCCGAACCGCTCGAAGACGCGGCGGAGCCGGCCGACGTGCTGGGGGCTGACTCCGCCCACCTGCCGGCTCCAGGCGTCGTCGGTGGAATCGGCCGGCGGGGCCCCGGACTGCCGCAGCGCCGCCCGCCACTCGTGGATGATCCGCCCCTTCTCCCAATTCGTGGTGCTAACCAACCGGTTCCAACGGCCGACGTATTCCGTCGATGCCTCGAGCGCCAATGTCGCTTGTGCTTCCATGTACGGAGATTCCTGTGTTGAAGCTGTCAGCTATCAGCGGTCAGCTATCAGCTTCCGAGCCGCGGATGGCTGAAAGCTGATAGCTGACCGCTGATAGCTTTCCCAAAACGCCCGTAGGCTGGGCGTCCTGCCTTCTCGTGGCTGCGGAGAAGGCGGGACTCGACCCAGCCTACGAACCTTGACGTGGGTGACCGCGGGTCATTGTACCGCGCTTGGCCAGCGGCCCTCCAGCGACCATCGGACATGCCAAAGCCCCGCCCGGACAGTCCCGGAAACCACGGGTGAAACCGGCCTTACCCCCCGCACGTGCCAGGTGTCAAAGAAAACACCCGGCGTGGAAAAAGTGTCGACGCGGGCGGCCGCAATTCAGAACTCGGCACTGAATGGCTTTGCGTGATCCTGGGAGAAATTGGCACACCTCCCAGGATCACGCAAGGCTATTTAGCTTCTTCGCCTTGCGCCGCCCGCAACACCGTCAGGCCGTCGAGGACCCGTGTAAAGTGCCGCCGGGCCAGGTCGATCCGCTGCGTCTTTTCCGTCTCGCGCCGCTGGCGGGCGAGCCACTCCTTGGGCGTCATCTTCAAGGCGCCCGACTTGTAGCGGATCTCTTCCTGCCGCAGTTCGCTCTGGCGCCGGGCCGCGTCGGCGTTCAAGTGCATGTACAGCCCCTCGATCACGTCGAACGCCTTCTGATACCGCCCCACGCGGAACTCGTGATCACGGACCGAAACGATCAGATCGGTGTTGACCCCCAGGCCGGCCTGCTTCGCAGCCGTGAACAATTGGGCGAAGGCCATCACGTCCACGGGCGGAATAGTAGACGCGGCATCTTGCCGCGTCCGCCCAGACCCGGCGACGCGGCAAGATGCCGCGTCTACAGGAGGCGACTGCTTGCCGGGGGCAACCGGGGGCTGCGGCGCGTCGTCACTCATGCTGATCCTTGGCCGAATCCCTCGGCGCGGTGGGCGGGCGGCCGGCGATCCGCAGCACGAACAGCACCCGTTGCGGCGGGGCGGATTGGGCGGACGGCTGCGGCGGCGGTTGTTGTCGCTCTTCCTCGACGGGCATCTCCGCCGGCGGCTTCCCCGCCTTGCCCTGCTCCGTGTCCTTGTTCTTGCCGTCCTTTGGCATCGTTTCAGGCTCGGCGGGCTTCGCCGGCCGTTGGGCTGGCCCCCGGTCCTGGAACTCTTGCCTGTCCTCACCAGGGGCGGATTTCGAATTGTGCCCGCTCGCCGCGGAAATAATGATATTGCCGGACGATCTCTTGTGCCCGCCGCCCCTCGACCGGCTCGGTCGAGACCGCAACGAAGACTTCGGGCTGGGCGGCCAGACCGGCCAGCACGGCCTTGACCTGGGCCGGCGTGGCCTCGACGTAGATCGTGTCCGCCGCTTCCGTTTCGGGCGTTGCCGACAAGTTGCCCTTGGCGGTGGCCTTCTTCCGTTTATCTTGGTCGCCGTCTTTCCCGCCGTCGCCCGGCGTGCCGGCGAATCCCGCGCCGCCGTAGGCCCGACCGCGCCGCGGGGGCTGCCGATGCCCAGTGACGCCGTTGGCATCGAGCAGCTTATCGAACGCCTTTCTCTGGAGGGCGGCGGGGGCGACGTCGCAAAGGACGACCAGCACGGGCGGAACGGCGGACGGGGCTTTCTTGGCCGCGCCGGCCTTGTCCCTGGCTGGCTCCATCGGCGGTCCCTGCCCGCCTATTCCGCCGACAGGACCGGCCGAAGTCGCCGCTCCGGGCGCGTTTCGACTCGGCCGTGGGCGGGAGAGCCTTTGCCGCAGGGGAACGCGAAAGGGACTCTACCTGTTTGTCGCCGCCGGTCCGGCCGGCGCGTTTCTCACCAATCTCCCCCTCCGCTTTCTCCACCAACCGAGCGGCGGGCGCCGGCACAGCAGCCGGCGCGGTTGCCGGCGGAACGCTCTTCTCGCCGGCCGATTGCCCCGCAATCTCTGACAATTCAGCGCCGCTCTTCGGCGCGGCTTGAATGCTCGGCGGCTCGGCGGGCTCCGCCGCACGTTTCGCGGCGCCGGCCGGCGCGTTTTCCAGCCTCCGGGCCACATCCCGGTCAGCCTGCGCTACGCCGGCCTGGGGCAAGTTGCCAACCCGCCCTACTCTTGGTTGCTGGGGTTGGTTGATCCAGATCGCCACGGCAATCGCCGCCGTCAGCCCCAGCCAGGCCAGCGTGCGACGGTTGACGAACCGCTGAAAGACCGACCAAGCCAACGGGACGGGGGCGAAGGGGGGAATTTCCGCCTCGGCCGGCTCGCCCTCGGTGAGCATCCGCCGCTCGGCCGTCCGCAACACCGGCTGGCTCAAGTCTTCGCCGAGCTTCTCCTGCGGCAGCGATTGGAGCGTGGCGCTCAAGGCGCGGAGGTCATCGAGCAGTTGCCGCGCCGCCGGCCGGGCGGCCAGCAGCCGCTCCACTTCCGCCTGCTCGGCGGCGCTCAGCTCGCCGTCGAGATAGGCGCTCAGCAGTTCGTTTTGCGACAGATCGTTCATATCTCGTTTGCCAACACGCCCTTCAGTTGGTCCCTCAATTGCAGCCGTGCCCGGTGCAGGCGGCTGCGGACAGTGCCGATGGGCAGGTCGAGCACCTCGGCGATAGTCTCATAGCAGCAGCCGTCGATTTCCCGCAGCACCAGCACGGCCCGATATTCCTCGGTCAATTGCCCGATGGCGCGGCGGACCTGGCGGCAGCGTTCCTTCCGTTCCAGGCTTTCCGCCGGGTTGTCTTCCTCGTCGAGCGGTTCCATGTGGGTCGTTTCCCGCAGGCGGTCCATCGAGACCGTCGGCCGCCGTCGCCGCCGGTGGCTCATGGCCACGTTGAAGGCGATCCGGTACAGCCAAGTGTAAAACGCGCTTTCGCGGCGGAACGACTCCAACTTGAGGAACGCCTGGACCAGGGCCTCCTGGACGATGTCGCGGGCGTCCTCGGCATGGCCGACCACGTGGAAGACCGTGTTGAACAGCCGGTCCTGGTACTTCAGGACCAGTAGTCCAAAGGCTTCCGACTGGCCCTGGAGGGCCTGGTCGATCAGTTGGGCGTCGTCGCTCACAGTGGTCTCACTGAAATTGGGACGCACGTTCGGGGCCGGAAGTTCCCGGCGGGTTTCGGTTGGCAGCGGGCGTTCCCTGCTGATGGGTGGGGCGGATGTTTCTGCCTGCGGACGGCAGGCAAGAATAATCGCCCCACGGTCAAGTTCGGAGCCAGCCCGCTTTTGCCACCCCTCATCTTGGCGATTCGCAGGGCGGATGTCAAATCCCCTGGGCCGGTGTGCTTCTGCGTTCCAGGTAGCAGACCACCTGCTGCGTCAGTGCGTTGGCGTTGAGCGTCAGCGTCTCGCCGCCGCGGGAACCGGCCGGCATGTCCAGCACGCGGACCACGTGCGACCATTTCGCGTCGCCGGGCAGCAATTCCGCCAGCCGGTTGGGCGTTTGCTCGAAAAACGCCTCGTTCCAGGAATTGCCCTTCCGGCCGGGAAACAGCGCCAGGTAGAGCATGTCCATCTCCACCAGGTCGTTGAAGAAGTGGGTGCCCAGCGAGACGTCCGGCACGAGGTCCTCGCGCATGGCGACGATCTCGCAAAGAATTCTCGCCGCGTCGATCTCGGCGAAGCTGACCGGCACGCCGAGCGAGGGCGTGGTGGTGCCCCACCGGCCCGGACCGATCAGCATCACCTCTTGCGGCGGCTGCGGCTCCTCCAGGTGCAGCAGCCGGCCGATCAAGCGGGCGATTGAGTAGCGCTCCCGCAGCGAAAGCTCGCCGTAGACGGACGGCACAACGTACACCAAGCGGTCGATCCGGCTCACCCGGCTCTGGCCGATCACCGCGCCGTGGGCCTCCAGCACGCGGTCCTCCGCGCGGATCGTCCTGGGCAGCGCGACGGCGGGGCGGTCCATTGCCACTTGCAGCGGCCGGCACTGCACGAGGTTGATCTTGTACTGTTCGGGGCGGAGGAAATTGGCGGTGAACTCGACATCCACGGGATAATCGTAGGCGGTTTGAAGGGTGCGGAGCATTTCCCGCATGTCGTCGACCCACGGCGTCCGCAAGAGCAGCTCGTCGAACGTGAGCACCAGGTCGCGGCCGTCCGGCGGTTCCGCCCGCCCCGCCTCGTGCGAAGGCGGTCCGGCCGGGGAGGCGAAGATGTGGACCGGCAGGCGGAAGCTCCGCGAGGCCACCTGGCTGAAGTTGCGGGAGACAAACTGGTTCGCCTCCAGGTCGAGCACGTCGACTTTCCGTTGCGAGAATTGCCGCACCTCGGCGAAATCGCTTTCCGGGCGGCGTTCGGGGGCGTTGAGGGCCACGATCCGCGTGTAGTCGTCGTCCGCCCGGTCCACCGCCCGCGTCCCCAGCCCGAACACCAGCCGCACGACGCCGGCCGCCGGGTCGATGCACTCGTTCCAGACGTAGGGGTTGCGGGAGAGGGCCACGCCGGCCACCTGCGGATAGAAGAGGCTGCCGTAGCCGACGCCGGAGACCCGCTGCACCAAGAGCGGCATTTGCTCGTCGCGGTCCAACAGCCCCCGCTGGGCGCGGTAGCGGAGCGCCTTTTCGCTCATCGTGCTGGCGTAGACCGTCTTCACCGCGCTCAGTAGCTCCTCGAGCCGCCGGTGGTGCGGCCCCTGGTTGGGGCAGAAGACGCTCTCGTACTTGCCGGCGAAGGCGTTGCCGTAGCTGTCCTCCAGGAGACTGCTCGAACGGACGATGATCGGCGATTGCCCGAAGTAGTCGAGCATCTCGGCGAACTCTTTGACGAGGTACTCGGAGAATTGGCCGTCCAGGATGCGTTTTCGGGCTTCGTCCACGCCGTCGAGGAAGCTCTTGGGGTCCCGCTGTTTCTGCCGCAGCCACCAGCAATCGTTCTCCACCAGAAAGGAGCAGAAGACGTCCGAGCCGACGAAGAAGGAATCGTGGGCCTCCAGCAGCTCGCCCCAACGCGGGCCGGACTGCCTGAGAATGGCGCGGGCCAGGATCATGCCCACCGATTTTCCCCCGATCAGTCCCGTGCCGATCATGCGCTTCCAGATGTCGAGCACGTCGGACAGCGTCAGATACTTGGCCACCAAGCGGGTAACGCGCCGTTGCGCGAGACGGCCATGTGGAGCAGCTCGGAAACCACGGCCGCGGCGTCTTCGTCCGGCCGCCCGCCGCGCTGGATTTGCTCCCAGCATTCCTCGGCCTGGAGAAAGGTGCGGGTCCACTTGCCCAGCCGCAGGCGGATCGACTCCAGCCCCGCCCAGGGCTGCGCCGTAAGGATTTCGGCGGTAGTCGAGCTGTCGGTCACCGGCCGGAACAGGTCGCCGTCCCAGCGGTGCAGCATGTACATCGTGGCCGAATAGCGCCCTTGCACCTTCGTCGGATAGATGTAGAGCTGCCCTTTGTGCCGGTAGATGTCCACCAGAATCTGCGTCGTCTTGGCGATGGGCGTCGAGGCGTGGAACGAATGGCAATGGCGGAGCAAAGGGAAATAGGCCACCGATTGCTGCTGGAAGATGAACGGGCAGGTGAGCATGAAGAAATTGCCCAACATCCGGTCGCTGCACCAGTCCTCCGCCAGGTCCGAGAGGCAATCGAAGACCAGCAGCGCCCCCGGCCCGGCCTCCTCGATGGCCCGATGCACGTCGGTGATGAATTGCTCGAACCCGTCGGCCGTGCGGAGCCGGTGGACCGTGGCCGGCAGCGCCTCGGGCACCAACGGCGGGTGGCCGGCGAAGCGGAAGTAGACCAGCTTCCTGCCCTGGGCCACCGCGGTTTGACAAAAGGGGGCCGCGAAGGGGAGGAGATCCTCCAGCGACTCCACTTGCCATACCAGGTTGTCGCCGGGCGTCAGCCCGCGCAACACGCGGTCCAATCCCGACAGTCCCGTGCTCAGCCTGTGGGGTTCAGCCATATTAGTTCTTCAATTGAAACAGCCGCTTCAGCGCGTCCAGCAGCCCGTGGGGAACGCCCTGGCGGGATTCGTCGCGGAGCGATTCCAGCGGCGGGTGCAAGAGCTTGTTGGTGAGCCGGTCGAACGAGCGGCGGATTTCCTCCCGTGCCCGCGGGTCCAACTCCGGCAGCTTGTTCAACAGCCGCTCAAGCTCCTCTTCTTTGGGCTTTTGCCAACCGAGCCGGAGCCGCGCGATCACCGGCCCGACCGCGCGGTGATACATCTCGCCCATAAAGCGGGCGGTCTCCTGGTCGATGATGTGGGCGGCCGCCGGCAGCTCCCGGTCGCGCTCCTGGCGGTTCCGCCGGCAGACCGCCTCCAGATCGTCGATCGAGTAAAGGTACACGTCGGGCCGGTTGGCGATGCTCCGCTCGAAGTCGCGGGGCACGGCCAGATCGAGGACCACGAGCGGCCGCCGCCGCCGCAAGCCCTCCACCGCGGCAAACTGGCCGAGCGTGACCACCGGTTCGCCGGCGCCGGTCGTGCTGACCACCAGGTCGGCGGCGGCCAGCGCTTGCGGGAGTTGCTCCCAGGGCACGGCCTGGCCGCCCCAGCGGTGCGCCAGCTCGACCGCCCGGTCCAGGTGCCGGTTGACGACCGTCACCCGGCGGACGCCTTCCTCCCGCAAGTAGCGGAGCGTCTCCTTGGCCATCTCGCCGGCGCCGATCACCAGGGACTCCTTGTCGTCGAAGCGCTCGAAGACGCCGCGGGCGAAGTCGCCGACGGCCACGCTGGGCACGCTCACGCGGCGCTGGTGGATGGCCGTCTCGCTGGCCACGCGCCGCGCCACCCGCAACGCCGCCTGAAAGGCCGCGTGCAACAACGGCCCGGTGTTGTCCTGCTCCGTGGCCGTCTGGTAGGCCCCTTTCACCTGGGCGAGGATTTGCGGCTCGCCCAACACCATGCTGTCCAGGCTCGAGGCCACGCTGAACAGGTGCCGCACGGCCGCCTCGTCGCCGTGCTGGTAGAGGTGTCCCGCCACCTCCGCCGGATCGAGGCCGTGGAAGCGGGCCAGAAAGTCGGCGATCTGCGCCAGCGAAGGCTCGCAGTCGCGCTCGGTGGCGGCGTAGACCTCGACGCGGTTGCAGGTGGACAACAGCACGGCCTCCACCCCGCGGAACGCCCGCCGCCAGTGGTCCAACGCCTCGCGCGTCTGGGCCGGCGAGAACGCCAGCCGTTCCCGCACTGCAATCGACGTGCCGTGATGGCTGCAACCGACGACCTCGACTAGCATGGCCGGCCTCCCCAGTGCCCGCTCTGCATCAGCAGGCCGGCGGCCAGCATGATCGCCAGGAAGACGAAGCTCACCAGGGTGAGGTAGGCCACCTTGCGGCCACCTCGGGCGGGCCGGTACAACGCGCCGAGAACCACCGCCGCCAGCAGCCAGAAGAACATCAACCACGTGCTCATGACGACCGGATCGTTCCAGGCCAGCCGGCCGGCCTCGTCGTCGGCGTTGATGCGGTTGAGCACCAGGCCGGAAAGAATGCCCACGGCCAGCATCAGCACCGCCACGACGAGGGCGCGGAAGTTGGCCCATTGCAGCCATTCGAGGCTGGGGAGCCGCAGGCCGCGGGTGGACACGATCTTGCGCTTCAGGTGCCGCACCTGGCCGAGGTACATCAGCCCGGCCACGAACCCCACCAACACGGCGACGGTGGCCAGCACGATCGAAATGCCGTGGATCGCGCCCCAAATCCGCGAGGCCGGCTCGCGCCCAGCGGCGCCGCCTCGGCCAGGAACCGGCCCGCGCCGATCAGCGCCAACGCCAGCGGCAGCAGGAACAGGCCGAAGGGCACTTTGGGGTGGAACACGGTGAAGTACAGGTAAACCGCGACCAGCGCCCAGGCCGCCACCAGAAACCAATCCCGCTGGCCCGACAGGGGCGCGCCTGACTCGGCTGGGCTGATCGCGCGGTAATAGAGGAAGGCGGTATGGGCGACCAGTCCCGCGCCGGCGACACCGAGCCGGACCAGCCTCCGCACCCGGCTGCGGAACCAGAGCCGCGAGATCTCCAACGCCAGCACGACGGCATAGCTGGCGGCAAAACAGATGGTGCTTACGCCGGACATGATTCTTGGAACAATGGGCGAATGTGCTCGTCTACTTCGTCGGCGAAGGGCGCGAAACCCGAGGGGCAGCGGTCCCGCAACAAAGCCGTATCATTTATTGCCTTGGCGATCTTGTCCTTCTCCCTGCTGCCAAGCTTCCCATCTCCGCCGCCGGCAATTTGTCTCAGCACGGTTTTTGGATTGTGGTTCCTGTCTGCGGAAGGTGCGGGCAATTCCTCGGGATTGGCGGGGACGGCTGGCGTCTTTGACAACTCCAGCGCGCGGCGAATCGCCGAGGCGTCGGCCAGAAGCCAGGCTTCGATGCACGGATGCGCGACGCCGACTGCCATAGGGTATTTTGGATGCTCCCGGTCGCGGCCGTCCACCAGTTCCTTCTTCCGCGTCTTCAAATCGCCTTCCGAATCGAGCACAAACACGGCGCCGGCGGACCTGTTGTACAACGCTTGACGTTTGGCGAACTGGACCTTTTGTGCCCGCGTCGTTCCCTGCCGCAGAAAGGCATAGGTCCGTCGCTTGACGAGCATCTGGGCCGGCTTTCCGCAAAGCTTGTGGACGAGAATCGGCACTACACCGTTGTCGGGAAGCGCAGGTTCGCTCGACTCACCCTGAGTCCCGACGATTCCTACGTCCGTGCGGCCTTCGCCGATCACTTCAATCACCACGTTGGCCCGGTGCGTCACCGAACAGCTCTCCTTCGCTCAAGTTGTACCAAAGCTCGCCCAAGTAGAAATCGTTGCCCAGCCGCTCACGGATATTCGGCGCGTCCCGCAGCGGCCGGGCGCGGACTGGCGAGTCGGATTTGTCTGTTTCCCGACTCAATAGTGTCACCTCGTCCGGCTCGAAGAAGCTCAGGACGTAAGGCGAATGGGTCGTCAAAATGATCTGTGGAAAACGTACACCTCCGCTCCGATGCACCAACTGCTTCAACAGTTCAATCACCTGGCCCAATCGTTTCGGATAGACACCGTTTTCCGGTTCTTCGATCAATAACAGATTCGGCGGGTCGGGCAAATGTGCGATTGCTAGAAACCCCAGCAGAAGAATGGCGCCGTCGGAAGCGTGCCGCGCAGCACCGTCTCGCCGGTTTTCGTCTCGAAATAGATCCCCTTGCCGGGCGACACCGACGATCGGGGCAAGCCGTCCGCCTGAATCTCAAGATGAATTCCGTATTCCGTCTTGATTCTGACTCCTCGGAACTGCGGAAAGAATTGACAGAAATCCTCCTGAATCGCAAGGAACACCTTGGGGTTGAAGCCGAGTATGTCGTCGAGAAGCATACCTAAGCCGAAACCGTCCGTCTCCATCCGGAATTGCCGAGCCGGGGCAAAAACCGCTGGCAGAGCCATCTGCCTTGCGTTAAAAGCATATTTGTGCGCGGGCTTCACGACGCTAGAAATCGCGCTGTAGTCCTCAGCAAGCAGGTCCAATCTCTGCCCACCATCTAACCAACGCTTGACGCTCGTCTCGGAAATTGTGGATTCATTCCAGAGGGGGCGCCTCGATCCATCCGCCGTAATCCACTCTTTGCTGACGGTGCAGCCTTGCCCGTTCAAGCCGAAATCCAGCACCAAGCCATAGCCAAACGGGGGTGGGCCGCTCTCGGCCGCAAAGCGGTCCCAGTTGCCAGATAACTCGACGCGCGGCTCCGCACTGCCGTGACGCACGAGTTCCCGCCCGTTCCACGGCTCAGGGAACACATTCCCTAGCGGCTGGTCCGACGTTGCGAAAAACGCTGCCATCGCCTCCAGCAGGCTTGTCTTGCCGCAGTCGTTCTGGCCGATCAGGACGTGGATCGGCGTCAGCGGGATGTCGATGTCGCCCAGACACTTGTAGTTCTTCACACCGAATCGGCTGAGGTACATGGCGTTCTCCTATCCAAGTGCGGCTCGCTGCCGGGGGGCAGCGTTGCAGCACTATTTTTCCAGCCCATATTCCTTGAGTTTCTTATGCAGTGTATTGCGGCTGATGCCGAGCCGCTCGGCGGCCTTGACTTGCACGCCCTCGCAGGCGGCCATCACCTGGGCGAACAACTCACGCTCCACGCGGTTGACGATCGCGGCCTGGAGGTTTTCCGCGTCCGGGCCGGCGGCGTCGATCCCCTGCCGGACCAGTTCGGCGGCGAGCGTCTCCGGGTCGGCCGCGCGGCCGATGCGGCGGGGCTTGCCGCCCCGGACAGTCTCGGGCAGCAGGTCGGCGCTGAGTTCGTCGCCGGGGGCCAACACCACCGCCCGCTCGATGTAATTTTGCAGTTCCCGCACGTTTCCCGGCCAGGAATAATCCAGCAGCGCCTGCATTGCCGCGGGCTCGACGCGGGGCGGCTGGCGGAAGTTCTCCTCGCTGTAAAGCTTGAGGAAGTGGCCGACCAGAGCGGGGACGTCCTCCCGCCGCCCACGCAGCGGCGGCAGCCAGATCGTCACCACGTTGAGGCGATAATAGAGGTCCTCGCGGAACCGCCCCGCCTCGGTCTCATCGAGCAGATCGCGGTTGCTGGCGGCGATGACGCGGGTATCGACGCGGATGGTTTGCGTGTCGCCCACCCGCTCGAACTCGTGTTCTTGCAGCACGCGGAGCAGCTTGACTTGGAGCTTGGGGCTCGTGGAGTTGATTTCGTCGAGGAAGACGGTGCCGGTGTGGGCGGCCTCGAAGCGGCCGGTGCGGTTGTCCACGGCGCCGGTGAAGGCCCCGCGGACGTGCCCGAACAGTTCGCTCTCCAGCAGGTTCTCGGCCAGCGCGCCGCAGTTGACGCGGACGAACGGTCCGCTGCCGCGGGGGCTGAGCCGATGAATCGCCTTGGCGATCAACTCCTTGCCGGTCCCCGTCTCGCCCAGCAGCAGCACCGAGGCGTTGGAGCGGGCCACCTGCCGCGTCAGCCGGTAAACCTGCTCCATTGCCGGCGCCGAGCCGATCAGCTCCGGGATCGGCGGCCCGGTTTGGTTCGGATCATAGCTGGCAACGGTGCGGGACATCGTCTTATTTCTTCACGGGCGCGGAGGCTTCGAGACAATCGAGAATCAGGCCCAACACGTGTTGCGTGGCCCGGTCCTGTTTCTCGCTCTGGTTGTAACGCTGGTATTGTTGGTGGATCTCCTCGGTGGTCAAGAGGACGCCGTGGTCTTGGACGTTCTGGCGGAAAGCGGCCGCCGCCGCTTGCCGCAGCGCCAGTGGCTGGGTCAGGCGGCCAGCCAGATCGGCCAGTGCCCGCTGGGCCTCCGCCGAGTTCAGGTTCGCCAGCACGCCCACCGCCTTGGCGGCGATTCTCGGGTCCCCCAGCGCGGCGATGACCGAATCTTGCACGCGGCGGAGGTCGTAGAGCTTGTCCGACGACCGGCTCAACTCGGCCAGCAGATCGAGCGCGCGGGCGGCCTGCCGCTGCCGCAGCTCGAAGCCGACAAACTCCTGCGGGTCGATCGAGGCCAACTGATCGAGTTGCCAGCGGAAGGCCTGGTCGTCCTGCGGCCGGGCGAAGGCCCTGGCCAGGGGATCGGACTGGGCAAGGTGCCCGGCCAGTTCGAAGTAGCCGGCCCGCGCGATCAGCCCCACCCGCAGCGACGCCGTCCGCGGGTCGTGCCGCAACTGCTGCAAGAGCGTGCCGGCCGTCGGCCGGTCGACCGTCACGTCGATCAACGCCAATTCGTAGTCGGGCGAGCGTGCGGCCTGAGAGAGCAGTTCCTTGCCGCTCCGGCAGGTACGCACCTGGTAGCCCGCCGCCGCGAGCCTTCCGGCCAGGTTGCGGGCCTCTTCAAGGTTCGGGCAAGCAACCAGGGCGCCGCGGACGCCGTGGCTGGCCGCGAAGAACCCCAGGGCGTCCAACATGTAGCTCGATCCGGCGAAGGGGCGGGCGGGCTGCAACCGCACGATCGCCTCCGCCGCGGCCATCCGCAGCCGCCGGTCGGGACTCTGCACCGCCGCGATCAGGCCGCCGTAGCCGGGAGCTAAGAGCCCCCGGACCGTGTCCAAGTTATAGGTTTTCTCTCCGGGGGCTGTTAGCCCCCGGCTATCGTTCACGACACTGTTCTGACCCAGCAACTCGCCGGCCGTTCCGATCTCACCCAGCAGGCGTGCCGCCGCCGCTGCCGCCACGGGGTGGCCTTGCGCCATCGCATACTCCAGCTCCGCTTCCAATGTCGCCGCGCCGAATTGCTTGGCCTCGGCCAGAGCGGGATTTTTTTCGTCCCAAGGCCGGTCCAAGCCCTTCCGGTACGCCGCCGCTTCGAACAGCGTAGCCAGGTACAGCAGGCGGACCTGGGGGTCGTCAGGCGCGATCGCATAGGCGTCGCTCGCCCAGCCGGCGGCCAGCGTGCGGGCAGCCTCTGCGGGCGTGACGTTGCGGGGCACGCACTGCCGCCGGGACTCGTCCCACCGCCACAAGGCGACCTTGCCGTCCACCACGCCCTCGACCGGTTGCCGCCGGTCGGAATACGCCCTGGCGGCGTCGCTGAGCAGCCGGACCGCCTTGGCCCGGGTGGGAAGGCTGCCGGTGAGCCGCTGGATCTCAAGTTCCGCCGTGGCCCGCACTGCCGCGTCGCTCCTCTCTGCGAAACGGGGTCTGAGCAGGCAATATGCGGCGCTCTGGTCCTTCATCGCCCCCAGAACCCGGATGGCCTCGACCGCCAGCTTGGGACCGGCCCCTTCGACGACGGCGGCCAAGGGACCGCGGGCCGTGCGGCCCATCTCGGCCAGCACGGCCCGCACGTTGGCCGCTTCCGCCGCGCGGGCCGGATCGGCCAGCACCGCCAACAAGGGACCGATGGTGGCCGAGCCCGCCTCTTGCAAGCCCGCCATCGCCCGAAACCGCTTGTCTTCCGACGGGTCTTGGAGTTGCCGGATCAGGCCGGCGATGCGCTCAGGGTCTTGCAGCTTGGCGCTGAGTGCGGCCGTCACCGCGTCGGCCAGCCGCTTGGCTTCCGGCTGCAAGGCGGCCTGGCCGGCCATGTCGAGGAACGTCTTCGCGCCAAGCTGTTCGGCCAGGTCGGCCAGTTGTTTCGGGTCGAGATTGGCGTCGAGCGCCTTCTTGAGAAAGCCTTTGGCCAAGTCCGCCCGGCCAAGGTCCGCCAGGATCTTTGCCGCCCGGATGCACTCGGCGGGCGTGGCGGGCTTGGTTTCCAAGATGGCCGCGACGGCCGGGTCTTCCGGCGGGGCCTCCTTGGCCGGCTGTTTCTCGGCGGCCGCCTTCGGGGGTTTCGCCGGCTTGGGCTTCGGTTCCTCGGCCAAAACGGGCACGGTCAACACGAGGGCAAGAATCGCGGACAAACGCCAAACGGAGGTTCGGTAGTGGGGGTTCATAGCGAGTGCGTTTCCAAATGCTGCCCAAACGCCCCGTGACTGCGGTCGCGGGGGCTGGAGCGGCGTTCTTCTCCCCGCGACCGCAGTCGCGGGGCCTTTTCCAGTCACGACATCCCTTGGTCGTTCTCACTCATTCCAACTTCAACAACTCCTTCCAGCGTCGCACCTGTTCCTTCACCTGCGCCGGGCCGGTCGAGCCGTAGCTGGTCATGGCGGCCACGGCCTTCGCCGGGCCGAGCGCGTCGTACACGCCGGCGTCCAACTCCGGGTGGGCCTGGCGGAAATCCTCGAGCGGCAGGTCCGCCAGCCGCACGCCCCGCTCCATCGCCTTCCGCACCAGCCGGCCCACCAGGCCGTGAGCGGTCCGCTGCGGCACGCCACGGCGGATCATGTGTTCCATCAATGTTGTGGCGTCGAGGTGTCCGCGGTCGAGCCGGGCGGCAATTGCCGCACGATTCAACTCGGCGGCGGCCACCAGCGGCGCCGCCAATTCCAGCGACGCCGACACCGTGTCGAACGAATCCAGCAACGGCGGGGTCGCCTCCTGGAGGTCGCGGTTGTAGGCCAGCGGCAGCCCCTTCAACAGGACCAACAGCATTTGCAGGTTGCCGACCAAGCGGGCCGTCTTGCCGCGGATCAGCTCCAGCACGTCCGGGTTGATCTTCTGCGGCATGATCGACGAGCCGGTGCAGAAGCTCTCGGGCAGCTTGAGGAAATCGAACTCGGCAGTGGACCAGAGGATCCATTCCTCCGCCCAGCCGCTGAGATGCTCCGCCACCAGTGCCAGCGCGAAGGCGAACTCCAAGACGAAATCGCGGTCGCTCGTGGCGTCCAGGCTGTTGGCGGCAATGCCCTCGAACCCCAGCCGGGCCGCCACGTCGGACCGGTCGATGGGCAGGCTCGTGCCGGCCAGCGCCGCCGCCCCCAGCGGCGACACGCCCGTCCGGCGGCGGCAATCGGCCAACCGGCCCCGGTCGCGATGGAACTTCTCGCAGTAGGCCAGCCAGTAGTGCGGGGCCAACACCGGCTGCGCCCGCCGCAAATGGGTGTAGCCGGGCAGGATCACCTCGGCGTCGCCGTCGCAGCGGCCGACAAACGCCCCCTCGAGCGCCGCCAGCCGGGCGTCGGTCTGGTCAATCGCTGAGCGGACCCACAGCCGCAGATCGGTGGCCACCTGGTCGTTGCGGCTGCGGGCGGTATGGAGCTTGCGGCCCACGTCCCCCAGCCGCTCGACCAACGCCTGCTCGACGTGCATGTGGATGTCTTCCAACTCCGCGCGGAAAGGGAACCGGCCCTGCTCGATTTCCCGGCGGATTTCCCCGAGGGCCTGCTCGATTTGGCGACATTCCTCGCCGGTCAAGAGACCGACTTTGGCCAACATCTGGGCGTGGGCGATCGAACCGGCGATGTCTTGCGCATACAGCCGGCGGTCGAAGCTCACGCTCTCGGTGAACTCCTCGACGCGGCGGTCCGTCGCCTGATCGAATACCCCGCTCCACGGTTTCTCGGCCACCAGAACTCCTCCAACTGCCTGTAGGAGACGCCTCCTACAACCCCAACACCCCCCCAAAGTCTACCACAATCGCCGCAGAACGGTCTAGTCGGCGGCGACGTTGGCGCAGGAGTTGAACTGCCGCGCCAGCCCACCCTTCACCCCCCTATTGGAGAAACTTGCCGGGCGTGAGAAAATTCGAGCCCCCGTCGAATTACCATATAGGAAGAGACGTTCGGCGGCACGTCAGGCTGGCGTGGCAATTGAACTGCCGCGCTTGCGGCGACTCCGCCGAGGGCGTTGCGAGTGACTTTTCGCGCGGACCAGCGGGAGCGTTATGCCGGACACCAGCCGCACCGACGAGTTCGTCCGCGAGTTCACCCGCTCGGCCCAGCGGTTGTACGCCTACATCTTCACGCTGATGGGGCACGACTCCGGGGCGGACGACGTGTTCCAGGAGGCCAGCACGCTGGCCTGGGAGAAGTTCGGCGAGTTCCGGCCGGGCACGGATTTCCTGGCTTGGACGTGCCGGATCGCCCGCTTCCGCGTCCTCAGCTACTTTGACGCCAAGCGGCGGCGGCCGATGCCTTTCAGCGACGCCTTCTTCGAGGCGGTCGAAGAGGACCTGGCGGCGATGTCCGACGCGCTGGACGGCGAGATGACTGCCCTGGCCGACTGCTACCGCAAGCTCCTGCCGGAGGACCGGGAGCTGATCGACCGCCGTTATGCGCCCGGCGCCGACACCCGCCAGGTGGCGGCGGCGGTCGGCCGCCCGCTGAGCACCGTCTACCGCACGCTCACGCGGATTCATCGGGAACTGTTGGAGTGCATCGAGCGGGCGATGCGTGACCGAATGTAGGAGGCGGCTCCCGTCGCCGATTGTGAAGATGGACGCTCAAGAAGCCAAGATCGCCGAACTGGAGCAACTGCTGTGGCAGATGCGCGACGGCGCGATCGACGCCGCCGGCCGGGCCCGGATCGAGGCCCTGGTGACCGGCGATGCCGCAGTCCGCCGCTTCTACATCCGCTACAGCACCCTCTGCGGCGGGCTGCGCTGGCTGAACGCCCAAGAAGAGGGTTCAGGGTTCGGGATTGGGGATTCGGGATTGGGGATTCGGGATTGGGGGTTCGGGATTGGGGGTTCGGGAGCCCCAGTTCCCAGTTCCCAGTCCCTAGCCGCCGTTGGTGCGGCAGTTGAACTGCCGCACCAACAGCGGGTTGAACTGCCGCATCAGCTTGGAGTCCCGACCCCCGAGTCTGCCATTCCCCCAATCATCATCGACTCGTCCCCCACGATCCACTATCCACTATTCACTATCCACTCTCAACTGGGCGGCTGGCTGTTCTCCTACGCGGCCGCCACGGTGCTGATGGGCATGGCGATCTTGGGGGCCTGGGCGTACAAGGTGTCTCTCGACTACCAACTTGCCACGGTACCCAATAGCCGGGGGCTAACAGGCGCCGGAGGGCGAGACGCCGGAGAAGTCACCCCGCCGCAGCCGGCGCTGGTCGGCCGGATCACCGGCACGGCCGATTGCCGCTGGGCCGACACGGATGACGCTCGGCTCGGCCCGGCCGTCCCCTTGGGGCGGAAATTCGCCCTCGCCTCCGGCCTGCTGGAAATCGCCTACGATTCCGGCGCCAAGGTTATCCTCCAGGGGCCTTGCACTTACGAAGTCGAATCTCTCCGCGGCGGCTTCCTCTCGTTGGGCAAGCTGACGGCAAGAGTGGAGAGTGGAGAGTGGAGAGTGGAGAGTGGCAAATCCGAAATCCGAAATCCGAAATCCGAAATCTCTAATCCCCTCTTACCTCTCCCCTCTCCCCTCTTTTCCGTCCGCACCCCCACCGCCGTTGTGACCGACCTGGGCACTGAGTTCGGCGTGGAGGTGGATGAGCAGGGGCGAACCGAATCGCAGGTGTTCGTCGGCAGGGTGAGACTGGAGGTGGTGGAGCAGCCTGGGGGACGAAACGCCGAGCGGGTCTTGCACGCCGGTCAGGCTGTGCGGGTCGACCGAAGTGGTGTCGTAGCTGCCCCAGCGAACAGTAGCGACGTGCGGTTTGTCCGCGAGTTGACCGCGCCCGAGGCCGAGTTGATTGGCCAGATCGACTACAGCGACACGTGGACGGTCAATTCGCCGGCCCGTTACGGCGGCTACCGGGTATTGACGAGTCCCGGGGAGTTGCAGGTGGAGCAGTGCCACGGCAACCCGCCGCGATCGTGGGTCTTCAGCGATCCCACGGCGGTGACGACTTGGCCCAGCGGTTCTCTGTCAACGTCGTGGCCCGGCTTCGGGGTCCGCGGCGCGCTCGGGTTTCAGCGAAACGCCGCTGGACACTGTCCCTGCGGGTGCCTATATGGGCTTCGAGTACGGCCTGCGCGACGACTTCGTAGTACAGTTCGACGCCGTACAGACTCAGGATCGCATCAACATCACCATCGGCGACGAGCCGGCCACGGCCGACGCCGACCGGTCGCTGTCGGTGTTCTTCCGGGCACCGGCGGGCCGTACCCGGAAATCGGGCTTTTCACGGCATCCAACGGGGAGGTCGATACCGGACTTCACTCCGGCATCCCCGCCCCCTATCAGTGGCACAACTACGCCGTCCGCTTCAATCTCCGCGAGAAACGGCTGACGGTTTGGGTCGACCGCCAGTGCCGCGGCACGATCGATCTGGCCGGCGTCGCTCGTGGAATGCGGACGCAGGGGCAACGCACCTGGGTCAGCCTCTTCTGGAGCAACCAATATGTGACGGTCGGCGGCTACACGGAGAAGGGCGAAGGTAGAGTTTGGACCGACAACTTCCGCGTCGGCACGCCGGCCAAGGGCCTCGTCCAAGAGAAACCCGTAACGGAAGGAGGGAAAGACCATGAAGTGGACGTGACGAAGTAGCAACAGTTTTGCAGCGTGGCATCCCGTTTGTCTGCGTGTTCCGTCGCGGCGTTCGCGGCGGGAAAAAGTTGGTCCTTTTTCTTTGAGGAGTGTTTCTCATGAGTCGCAAGCAAATTCTTCTTACAGCGGTGGTGTTCGCGTTGGCGGGGTGGCTTGTTAGCGACGTCCGTGCCGATGGCGTCCCGGTGGGCAGTTCCACCCTGATCGGCACGCTCGATTACAGCGACACGTTCACCACGTCCGCCAACGGCGGCAACGCCGCCCGCGTCGAGGCTCAAAACCCGCTGACGGGCCTCGCGGCGGCGTGCGTGGTGGAAAACTGCTACGGGAACCCCACAAGGTCCTGGACGAGTAGCGGGGGGCTTCCGCTCTTTGGAACTTTTAATACCGCCGCAACCGTCTCGTCAGGTTGGCAGCCGTATCCGGGTAGCAGTAATGCGGGAAGCAGTACGGGCTTCACGCAGTCCTCGGCGTGGGAGACCAATTTTGGCATCGCCTATGACCTCCGGACCAATTTTGTAGTGCAGTTTGATGCGGTCCAGGTTTCCGACCGCGTCGACATCACCGCCAGCAACGCCAATAACGCCATCGGCGGCGGGCTGACGGCCTTCTTCAGGGCTGCGGGAGGAGGTAATGCTCAAATTGGGCTGTTTTCCAATAGCATCGGCGAAGTCAACACCGGGTTGTCTAGCGGAATTTCCGCTCCCGGTGCCTGGCACAATTACGCGGTGAAATTTGACTTGGCTGACGGCCTGCTCGACTTTTACGTCGATCAGGTAGATCGCGGCCAAATTAACCTGCACACCTTCGACAGCGGCGCATTTTTGAGCATAGCGAGCAACGCCGCGACGAACGACTACGTGAGCGTTGGTGCAGAGGACTACGCCTCCCCCAGGGTTACCCGAATTTGGACCGACAACTTCCAGGTTGGCGCGCCCGTTCCCGAGCCGGGTACGCTGGCGCTGCTGGCTGCGGGACTCGTGGCCCTGCTGGCTTACGCATGGAAGAAACGAAGCTAAGTGTACCCCGCATGCCCCGTGTGCGGGACGCTGTTGGGGTGGCAGTTCAACTGCCACCCCAGCGAAACTCTCCCCTTTCCGTTTGGGATAGGGGAGGCGGGACGAACAGACAACGGCGGTCTCCAGCGTCGCCACGAAGCATTTTCGTGGCGACGCCCGGAGCGCCTCTCGACCGCGCGGCGAAATCGCAAACACACCTACACCAACACCCCTTCGTTGCAAGCATGAGGCCAACGGTGGACCGACGCAATCAGAAATCAGAAATTGGAAATCAAATATCCCCCGGTTTCACTCTGGTGGAGTTGTTGGTCGTGATCACGATCATTGGGATTCTGATTGCTCTGCTCTTGCCGGCGGTGCAAGCGGCGCGGGAGGCGGCCAGAAGAGCGCAGTGCATCAATAACCTAAAGCAGTGGTGTCTGGCGACGGCCAACTATGAGCAGGCCAACGGCCGTTTCCCCTTCGGCGTGATCTACGGCTCGGCCAGCAGTTCCGGCGGGATCAATCCCTCCGGCGCCAGTACGGTCTCCAAACCCGGCGACTGGCAGCGGCAGAGTTTCGTCGTCGCCCTTTGGCCGTACACGGAGCAAATGAATCTCTACGAGCAATGGGACTTCAACTACACGTTCTATGCGGATAAGAACCGCCCCCTCACGACTGTCGCGGCGCCGCTCTACTACTGTCCCAGCGATCGGCCGGGCAAATGGACGGCGGACACCTACGACGTCCGCTCGCGAGGCAATTACGTGCTCAACTGGGGCTATTGCGACTTCTACCAGAAACAGCCGGCGGGCTTCAAGGTCGGGCCTTTCGGTCCCAACAAGTCCTGGCTGGCGGCCCAGATCACCGACGGCCTGTCGAACACGATGTTCATGGGCGAAGTGATCCAGGCCGTCAACGACTCGGACTGGGATTTCCGCGGCGACTTTTTCAACTCCGACTGCGGCGCAGCCGAATTCATGACCCTCTACACGCCAAACTCGGGGATCGACACGACGGCCTGCGCGAGGCGAATCCTAACGAGCCCGCCCCGTGCCAGATGAGCGGGCAGTGGGCCAGCCCCGCCACCTGGGCGGTCTATGTCTCCGCGCAGCCGCCATCCCGGCGGCGTGGTCATCGCCTTTGGCGACGGTTCCGTCCACTTCGTCATCGACCAGATCACGTTGAATCTCTGGCGGTCCCTGAGTTCGATGAGTGGAAATGAAGTGGTCACCGGCGGCGCGGCGGATTAGATAACCTGAAGTAGCGTGCGTTTCACGCTCCCTACAAACGGGAAAGCACGATGATGAACGTCAAACCTTTCCTTTTCCGCCTACCGCCTTTCGCGATCCCCCTTTTCTTGGCCTTGTTGTTACCACTGTTAGGAGGTTGCGGAGGCAGCGGGCTGGTGGACATCAGCGGCGCCGTCACGTACGACGGGCAGCCGGTGCAGAAGGGGACCATTGCCTTCCTGCCGTCGGACGGCAACGGCCCGACCGCAGCGGCAATCATCGCCGAGGGGAAATACGCGGCGAAGGTTCCCCTGGGAGCGAAGCTCGTCAAGATCGAGGGTTACAAGATCATCGGCCGGGGGCACGTCTTTCCTCAGAACCCCCGTAGCCCGATGGTCGACATCACCGAGCCGATTGTCCCCGCCCAATACAACGAGAGGTCCGGACTGAAAGCGGA
Organism: uncultured Planctomycetaceae bacterium; assembly: GCA_963754135.1. GTDB lineage: Bacteria > Planctomycetota > Planctomycetia > Pirellulales > Thermoguttaceae > JAJFUI01. The sequence goes on along the minus strand of CAVWEY010000003.1, from coordinate 1,880,805 downwards.
AATTCGCCCCGACACCCGGGTGCTGGACTTCAACTTGAGCCGGTAAGCGGACGCCCGTTTCCTTATTCCTCAAGCGTGGTAGAATTACAGACATGTGGTGCAACAGGCTGATGTTCGCGATGCTCTGGATGACGGCGGCAGCCAACGCCTTTGCCGCAGAGAAGCCGCCGGTCGTGAAAGACAATGAGGCGTATCATTTTGAGACATTTCAGTTTTCCGATGCACCGCGCCAGGTCGTCGGCGTCAAGTATCGGGCGGGCGACGTGCGGGCGGCCATGCCGCTGGGCGGAGTGGGCACCGGCACCGTCGCGCTCGACAGCCGCGGACAATTCACCCGCCAGGCCATCGCCAATAGCTACCGGCCCGTGGGCGGCGTCATGCCCGGCTGCGGATTCACCATCCACACCGAGAGCGAAGGCCGCGTCGTCGAGCAGCCGCTCTCGAAACTGGTGCAAAGCTATCTCGGCCACTTCCCCATGACCGACATCGAGGGCGGGCACGCGGAGATGCCGCTTATTCTGCAACTGCGGGCGATGAGTCCCTTCATTCTCGGCGATGCCCGCGCCTCGGCCACGCCCGCCGCGATGTTCCGCTTCCGCGTCGAGAACCCCGGCGGCAAGCCGGTCAAAGTGACGATTACGTTCCGCTGGGATACGCCCGCGTCGCCCGCCCCGCCGAAGCCCGGCGACGTCATGGTCCGCCGCACGCAACGGGAAGACGGCGCGGATGCCATCGCGGTCACGCGCGAGGATCCGGCCGACCACGCGGGTTGCACGGTCGCGGCGTTGAAGGCGGCGGGGGTCGCGGCCGGCTGCCCCGCGGCGCCAACCGGCAAGTCCTCGCCCGAGGTCATTTCCGTCGCGGCCGCCGCCGGACTGCCGGCCCACGGGCGGCAAGAATTCCGCTTCGTCCTGGCCTGGTACTATCCTGAGGCGCGAAGCAGCAGCCGCGAATTTGTCGGCCATCAATATGGCAATTGGTTTGATGGCTCGCCGTCGGTGGCGAAGCTGGTCATCAGCCAATGGGACAGCCTCGCCCGACGCACCGGCCAATGGCAGGAGCAGATCTATGACGATCCCAAGCTGCCCGGCTGGCTGAAGGACCAACTGGTGAACTCGCTGTACGCCTTGGCCAGGAACACGAGCTGGATCAAGGACGGCCGTTTCAGCCAGAGTGAATCGTTCACCGGCTGCCCGATCACCGAGACCATCGTCTGCCGCTTTTACGGCAGCACACCGCTGGCGATGTTCTTTCCCGAGTTGGAAAAGAACACCATGCGGCAGTTCATCCGCCACCAACGCGCCGACGGGGCGATTCCCTTTGCGTTCGGCTTCGGAGAGAATTGGGACGCCCCCCCTACGACGTGCAGAAGATTCTCGACAGCAGCGAGTTCGTGTTGTTGGCGTGGCGCGACTACTCCTGGTGGAAGGACAAGGCCTGGGCGGATGAAGTCTACCCCGCCGTCAAGAAAGCGATCGCCTATGCCCGCGCCCTGGACACCGACGGGGACGGGCTGATCAACGACGAATTGTCGAAACAGTACTACGATTGCTGGCAGTTCTACGGCGCGATGCGTACACCGGTGGCATTTGGCTGGCGGCAATCAAGGCCGCCGGCGCCTTCGCCGCACTGGAAGGGGACGGAACCTTCCGCAACGAGTGCGAGGCAATGCTCAAGAAGGCCCAGGCCAGCTTCGAACAAAAGCTGTGGACGGGCAGCTACTACCGCCTCTGGAATGACACACCCCAGAACCGGCGGTGCGATACGTGTCTGGCCGCGCAACTGACCGGCCAATGGTTTGCCTACTCGTGCGGGTTGGGCGAAGTGCTCCCCCGCCGGCACGTCTTCGCCGCCTTGGAGCACGTCCATCGCGTCAACGCCGCCGGCCAGGTCTGGGCACTGGTCAACGGCATCACTCCCGACGGCAGCCGCGACAAGACCGACAAACCTCATGGCCACTCCGATACGGCCACCTTGGGCGAGACCTGGTGCTACGCCGCGACTTGCGTCTATGCCGGCCGCCCCGACCTCGGGCTGCCGGCGGCCGCGCGCCTGGCCGAAAACATCTCGCTGCGGCAGCGCTCCCCCTGGAACACCTACTGGAACCTCGACCCCGACACCGGTCAGATGCGATGGGGGGCCGAGGTACTACAGCAATATGTGCGTGTGGGACCTCTGGGGCGCCTTGACGGAACGCCGCCGGCTGGAGCCGTAGCGAGGCAGCAGGCAACACGGCATTCCGCACGTCGCGTCCGGCCCGCTAGAAGCGGTCGCCCTCTCCCGCAGGGCTGAGCGCCCGGCGGACGAGCTTCGATGACTCGCAGGCATCCGCCTGCCGGATGACCTCGCCGATGGCTTCCATTCCCACCCGGTCAACCGCCCTGTAGAAGGCTTCCATCCACGCGCGGCATTCCGTGGCGGCGCGGACGCCGTCTTCCCGATAGGGGAAGATGTCCAGGGTGAGCCAGCCCCGGTAGTTGAGGCGTTTCAGCCAATACACCAGTTCAAGATACTCCACCAGGTGGACGGAGCCGACCGTCATGTCGTCGTCCCAGCAGCCGTAGTTGTCGTTGAGGTGCAAGTAGTCGAGCTTTCCGTAGCTCGCCAGCAGCGCCGCCGCTTCGGCGGCGCGTTCGCCGGCGGCAATGGCGTGGCCGACGTCCAAGAGCACGCCGATCTTCTCTGCGCCGGCCAAGAGCAGCAGGACCTTGGCGGCGCTGTTGACAAAGCAATGCGTCCGCGGCTCCTTGAGCTTGTATTCGACCAGCAGACGGACCTTGCCGTTGTGGTCTGCGCACTCGACCAGCCCGTCGCGGAGCCACTTCCAGGCTTCGGTGTAGTCGGCCTGGAAAGCGTAATCGTAGCCGTCCTGTCCCGGCCACACGTCGATGTAAGGGCAATCCAGTTCCGCGGCCCAATCGAGCACTTTCTTGACCTCGTCCGCGGCGGCGCGGCGGGTGGGGGCATCGGGGGCGGCGAGGCTCCCCCGGCCCCACTTCGCCTGCGTCCACAGGTCCGGCACCAACATGCTGATCTTCAGCCCGCGGTCGCGGAACATCTTGGCCACCTGGCGGATGTTGCCGTCGTTGACGTGCCAGTTGCCGACCAGTTCCAGGCCGTCGAGCCCTTCCACTTGCTTGGCCAGATCGAGCATTTCCTCCATCGTGGTTCCGCCGCCGCCATAGCCGCCCAGACAATAGCGGTCGGCACAGTTTCCGAACGTCGGCAGGCAAGCGCCGAAACGGTGATTGGCGATCATCGTAGGTCTCCTGTGGATGGATTTCAAAACGCGTAATTGGTTCCATTGCGGAAGCGTTGGGTGGCACGCCCTGAAAGGGCGTGGTGAATCGCCAAACCCAACCTTCTTCGGCCGTCACGCCCTTTCAGGGCGTGCCACCCAACTGGCAAAGTTACTCCTGTGCGAGCCCTAATAGGACACGGTTTGCCGGACTGCTTCCGCGATGCGTTCCACGCCGGGAACGTAGTATTTCTCCATGGGCGGGGCGAAGGGGGCGGGCGTGTTGGGGGCCGCCACCCGGCGGACCGGTGCCGTCAGGTGGTCGATCATCTCCTCGGCCAACGTGGCGGCGATTTCCGCCCCGATCCCGTTCCGCTTCGGGCTTTCCTCGACGATCACCACGCGGCCCGTCTTCGCCACCGACGTCTTGACCGTCTCCCAGTCGAAAGGCACTAGGCTGCGGGGGTCGATCACTTCGGCGGAAATGCCCTCGGTTGCTAGCATCGCCGCCGCTTGCAGGCTGCGGTGCATCACGAGCAACGTGGCGATCAACGTCACGTCGGCCCCCTCGCGGCGGACAACGCCCCGGCCGATGGGCACGATGTAGTCGTCCTCGGGGATTTCGCTGCTGGCGTCGATTGCCCCGGACTCGGCCCGCGCGCCCTTCGAGCCGTACAGCAGCTTGTGCTCGAAAACCATCACCGGATCGTCCGAGCGGACGGCCGAGCGGAGCAGTCCGACGGCGTCATAGGCTGTGGCGGGGCAAACGATCTTGATGCCCGCCGCCGGCAGCAGGAACGGCTCGATGGCTTGCGAGTGTTGGGCGCCGCGGCCGGTCACTCCGACCGGCGCCCGCATCGTCACCGGCGCGGTCAGCTTTCCGCCCGACATGTACCGCATCTTGGCGATCTGGTTGACGATCTGGTCCATGGCCAGCAGGGCGAAGTCGGCGTACTGCACGTCGGCGATGGGCCGCAGGCCCATCAGCGCGGCCCCCAAGGCGACGCCGAAAAAGCCGTTTTCGGCAATCGGCGTGTTGATCATCCGGCCGGGAAACTCCTCTTCCAGGCCGAGCGTGACCGTGAACGCCCCGCCCCAGCCGCCGCAGACGGCGATGTCCTCGCCGATGCAGAAGACGCGGCCGTCGCGGCGCATCTCGCCGCGGATGCATTCCCGCAGGGCTTCCGCAATGCTCAATCGCTTCATCGTCTATTCCACAAAAAGGTCTTGCAAAGCGTCTTCGGGTTTGGGTTCCGGCGCGGCCAGGGCCGCACGGACCGCCGCCTCGATCTCTTCATCCACTTCCGCCGTGACGCGATCGAGGCACGGCTGGTCGGCCAGTCCTTGTGCGAGCAGATGCTTGGCGAAGCGGCCGATGGGCTCGTTTTCCAGCGCCTTCTTCTTCTCTTCGTCGGGCTGGTAGAGGGCCGGATCGCGGCGGGAATGGCCGGTGATGCGATAGGTCATCAACTCGAGCAGCGTCGGGCCCTCGCCCGCCCTGGCACGGCCGATGGCCTGGTGGGCGGCTTCATACACGGCCAACACGTCGTTGCCGTCGAGCGTGAAGCCGGGAATGCCGTAGATGCGGCTCCGTTCTGAGATGGTTTTGGTCCGCACCACCCAACTGACCGGCGTCGAAGCGCCGTAGAGGTTGTTCTCGACGACGTAGACCACGGGCAGGCCCCAGATGGCGCCCATGTTCACGCCTTCGTGAAAGGCCCCTTCGTTGGTGGCGCCGTCGCCCATGAAACAGACGGCCACGCGCGGCTCCTTCTTCATCTTGAAGGCCAGGGCCACTCCGGTGGCGACGGGAATGCCCCCGCCGACGATGGCGATGGCCGGCACCATGCCTTTGGCCAGATCGCCCAGGTGCATCGAGCCGCCCTTGCCCTTGCAGCAACCGGTGGTCCGGCCGAAGAGTTCCGCCATCGCGTCGTGGGCCGTGATTCCCTTGGCCAGGGCGTGGCCGTGGGGGCGGTGGGTGCTGGTGATCACGTCCGTCGGCTCCAGGGCGGCGCAAACGCCCACGGCGCAGGCCTCCTGCCCGTTGCACTGGTGGATCGTGCCCGGCATCACGCCTTCCAGAAACAGATATTTCACCCGCTCTTCAAAATGGCGGATCAACACCATCCGCCGATAGAGAGCGAGGAGAAACGCGGCGTCGTAACGGGCTTCCGTCATGGCTGTTCGAGGGTTTCGATGAGCTGTTTCAAGAACTCCGCCGCCTCGGCGCCGTTGATCATGCGATGGTCGGCCGAGAGGGCCACCGTACACGTCGGCCGCACGACGAGCTGTCCGCCGGCGGCCACCGGCCGCTCCTGGACCGCGCCGATGGCCAGCGCCCCGCTCTGCTCGGGCGGAATAATCATCTGGAAGCAATCGACGGGGTACATCCCCAGGTTGCTGACGGTGAAACATCCGCCCGCCAGGTCGCCCGAGCTGAGGCGTCCGCCGCGGGTCTTTTCCACCAAGCGCTCGATTTCGGCCTGAATTGCGTCGAGCGCGAGCCGGTCGGCGCCGCGGACCACCGGCAGGTAAAGCCTCCGCTGGTGGCTGACGGCCACGCAGAGGTCGATCGCCGCGTGCTTGTGGAAGCAGTCGTCGGCCCCGTGGGCGGCGAAGCTGGGGAACTGCTTGATCGACTGGGCCGCGGCGAAAAGGAAGAAACTGTCGAAGGCCACCTTCCGCGCGCTTTCTTCCCGGAGCTTCCGCCGCTTTTGGATGACCGCCGACATATCGACCGACGCCATGAGGTCGATGGTGGGAATCTCGCGGTTGCTGCGCGCGACCCGCCGGGCGACGGAAAGCTGCTCCTTGGAATAGGGCAGCCCCGCTTTGTCGGCCGGTGCGGGTTTCTGCTTTGCCCCGAGCACGTCCTCGCGGGTGATCTGGCCGCCGGGACCGGTGCCCGTGACGGCGGCAAGGTCCACGCCCTCGCGCTTGGCCAGGTTGCGGATCACCAGCGGCACCTTCCGATCCACATCGGCTGAGAGGCCGCGACCAGTGGTCGCGCCGCTGTCCGCGACCACTGGTCGCGGCTTTACAGGCTCGTCGGCAACGACCTCGCCCGGCGACCCGACGTAGGCGATCACGGTTCCCGAGCGGACCACGGTGGCGGCGGGAACGGCCTGGCGCAGGAGGACGCCCTCGGCGACCGACTCCAGTTGGTCGGTGGCCTTGTCGGTCTCGACTTCGCAGAGCGGCTCGCCGCGCTTCACCGCATCGCCCACGTTCTTCAGCCAGGCGACCAGCGTGACTTCCTCGACGGTGGTGCCCAGGTCGGGCATCTTGATGGGGTGGGCCATGCGATCTTCCGCTCAATCGAACTTCATCGCCCTGGGCTGATAGTCGGGCGCCAAGCGGAGCCAGGGCGTCTTGGGCCGCTCCACGTAGCCCCATTTCTCCAGGGCGCGGCGGAGGGGCCGGTTCTCCGGTTTGCGGGCGGCCTCGGGCAAAGGCACGCCGGCCATCACCGCGGCGATCGCCTGTTGCCACGCCTGGGCCCCGGCCGTGTAGCCGTCGGGATGACCCAGCATTCCGCCGCCGGCCGGAATGATAATGTCCGGCCCGTATTCGCCGATAATCACCTCGGCCAAGCCGGGATAGACGCCGGCGCAAGGCATGGGGAAGGTCCGCTTGATGTGTCCCCACGGGGCCAGCTTCACAAACGACGTGCGCAAGCCCTCCTCCATCGAGACCATGGGGATCGACGACCACATCGTTGGCGTGAGCATCATGTCCGCGCCGCACAGCCGGCACAATTTCGCCAGCACCGGCCAGGCGATCTGCTTCATCATGGCGATCATGTGCGAGGCGTGCAGCATCACCGGAACCGTGATGTCGGGGTGTGAAGTCAGCTCCCTGAGCGCGCCCAGGCCGGCCGAATAGGCCACCAGCAGCCCGTTGGCGCCCAGGTCGACGGCCCGGCGGGCCTTGTCCAGCATCTTCCCCGGCTCGTCGGTGATGCTGCACATGTAGACCATCCGCTTGCCGGTCTTGTCGGCCACCCGGTTGATGGCGTCCATGACCAGGGGCAGGCGTTGCTCCATCGTGTTGTTGTAGGCGTCGCCGAGCATCTCGTCGTCCTTGCACATGTCGGCGCCGCCCAGGGCGGTGAGCCGGACCTGGTTGGCGGTCTGCTCGGGCGTCATGCCCATTTTCGGCTTGATGATGTGCAGCGACAGCGGCCGGTCCTGGACGCCGGTCAGCCTGCGGATTCCATCCACGCCGAACTTCGGCCCAGGAAACTCCTTGAGCAGTTGCTTGCCGATGAACAGATCGGTGAGCATGATGTGCTTGGAATAGGCGAAGCAGTTGCCCGCAATGGCCAGGAGCATCATCGGCACGTTGGGGCCCCAGGCGCGGATCGGGAAGGCCAACTGCACGACCGCCGACTTGACGTAAGGGTCGTCCGAGGGGACCTCGTGGTAGCCGACCATCTTGCTGGACATGGCCTTGCGGACCTCTTCGGTGTCCTCCTCGACCTTTTCCCAGGTGCCGGTCGAGCCCTCCAGCCCCATCGACTGCACCAGGCCGAAGTGGTCCAGGAACTTCTGGCCCTCCAGCCGGTCGCGGAGGTAGTAGGAGGCGACGACGTGGTTGTCCAGGTCGATGCCGTCGAGCATCTGGAGGAAGATTTCAGGGTCGTAGTAGCGTTTCATGGATCGGGACCTTTCTGCGTGGAAATACGCCGCGATTGTCAACCTAGCCGGCGGGGGAATCTCTGGGAATACGCAAACTTCTCATTCCCATGCCAATTCCTACCATCGTCGGCAAACGCAACGTTGGTCTGGGGACGGCGGGGAACGCACTGGTGGAGGCGTGCAGCCTGGGCTATATTGAAGTGCGCCGGGGATGGTTCTTCGCAGGCCGCAATTGGGAGAAAGGCCCCGCCATGCCTGATCGTGCCAAGGATTTCTTCCGCTATCTCCCCGTCAGCCGGCGGGAAGAGCAGTGGGGATTGTACGTCACCGGGGGAGGATTCAATGCGATTGCCCCGGGCGAGACGTACCCTCGCCCCGGCCATCCCCGCGGCTACGCGTTCTCGATGGACCAGGGCCGGTCGCTCAAGGAATACCAGGTCCTCTACATCACCCGCGGCGAGGGGCAATTGGAATCCAAACCCGGCGGTCTCAGGAAGGTGGGAGCCGGCAGCGCCATCCTATTGTTCCCCGGCGTGTGGCACCGCTATCGCCCCAACCCGGACGTCGGTTGGGATGAATACTGGCTGAGCTACAACGGCCCGTACGTCGAGCGGCTGGTCCGACACGGATTCATCTCTCCCGAGACGCCCGTGCTCAAAACCGGCCTGGACTACCTGCTCTTGCACGCCTACGTGACCCTGCTGGACCGGCTTCGTTCGGAGCCGGTGGGGTTCCACCAACTGTTGGCCGCCAGCGCCATGGAGATCTTGGCCGCCGCATTGGGGGCTTCGCGCGGTCAAGGGACCGGCAGCCGGATGCACGAACTGGTCTGCCGGGCGAAGTCGCTCATGGAAACCCAGGTCGAGACGATCCCCTCGATGAAGAAGCTGGCCGCTTCGCTGGGCTTGAGCACCACCCATTTCTACCGCGTCTTCCGCGAACACACCGGGCTGTCGCCCTACCAATATCATCTCCAGTTGCGGATCGAGCGCGCCAAGCAGATGCTCGTGGGCACCACGCTGAGCGTCAAGGAAATCGCCGGCACGCTGGCCTTCGAGAGCCCCTTCCATTTCTCGAACGCCTTCAAGCGGAAGACGGGCGCCTCGCCCAGCCGGTGGAGAAGCTGAGCCTGGGGAGGGTTCCTTCCTCCGGCCGCTACACCCGCACGAACGACCCTTTGCGGTACATGTAATACAGGATCAGCCAGACGATGGCGTAGCCGGCCACGGGGGTCAGCACCGCGGCGATCGTGGCCCAGACGCCGCCCCACGAGGTCAGCCGGCCGGCCAGGCCGCCCACGAACCGGCCGGCGACGTAGTTGAAGTCCACCAGCCGGGGCAAGATGTAGGCCGTGATGGCGTTGGCTCCGATCACCATGAAAAACAGCGACCACCTCCGGAACCCGAGCACGTCGATCACCAGATAGAACAGGGCCAGGAGCAGGTAGCACCAGCCGGCCGACCAAAGGACCATCGAGCTGGTCCAGACGTGCTTGATGATGGGGAACCGCCAGGCGGCGAGCCAGCCGAAGCCGCCGGCCCAAACCCAGCCCAGGGCAAGGCAAGCACCGCCGGCCAGCAGCAGTGCGGCCGTCTTCTTCCAGCCGCTCCACGCGGTCCGGAGGATATGGCCCGAAAAGACGCCCAGCAGCACGGTGGCCGAAAAGCCCAGCCCGCTGAGGATCCAGGTGTAGGTGTTTTGGTTGCGGAAGCCGCGGAGGACAAACTCATCGACGTAGCGGGCGAGATTTGCCTCCGGCTTCAGCGTGCCCGCCGTGCAGCCGGGCGCGGGTACGAGCATCATCAGCAGCCAGAACCCCAACAAGAGAACGCAGGTGAGCAGAAACTGCCAGCGGACCGACAGATGGATCAGTGCCATCGAAGCCACCAGGTAGCCGACGGCAATCGCCTGGAGCGTGTTGGAGAAGAACTGAAGGTTTTTCGGGTCACAGTCGAGCAGATGCCCTTGGGTTATCATGCCCAGGACCCACAGCAGCAGCACCCGGCGGACGACCCGGACATAGAGTTGCCGTTTGCTCTGCCCTTCGGCCTGTGCCGGCCCAGCGAAAACGGCATGGCCGTCCCGACGATGAACAGGAACAGCGGCATGGTCAGGTCGTAGAACGTGAATCCTTCCCAGGGGGCGTGGTTCATCTGCGCGGAACCACTCCGGCATGGCGCAGACCGCGCCGATCACGGCCATGTACGCCCCGTAGGCGCCGATCGCAAACATGTCGAATCCCCGCAGGGCGTCGATCGACGCGACCCGCGCGGGCTTCGTGGTGGGCTGGGTTGCAGGCTCGGAGGGCACGTGAGATTCTCCTTCTACGGCCAGTCGAGGCCGGCGATGCTCCCGGGGTTGGCGCATTGTTTGCCCTTATCGAGCCACTCCCTGGCCAACCGGCGGATCGTCTTCAGGTCTCGCCCCACGCCGGTGAGCGTGTAATACACGTGCCGCTCCGACCAGCGGTCGTGCTCCATGTCGGCCAGCACCTTGTAGAAATCCTTTTCGCAATCGACGATCCGCTTGCTGACCATGTAGTGCGAGAACGGGGCGAAGTGATATGGGTACGGGGAGCCGGGCTGGCGGATGTGCGCCTGGGAATTCAGCCAGCCGACCGGCCAGTGGTCCCAGCGCATGGCGCCCCAGCCCCAGCCGCCGGTCTCGTTGAAGCTGTGATCGACGATCTGGCTTTTTTCGCGGGGAAAGCCGCTGGATTGGCCCAGGACCACGAACAGGTGCCCCGCCTTAAAGGGCATCACCATGGCAAAGCCCTTCGACTTGGAAATCTGCCAGAGCAACTCGGCGTCGCCCACCCGCCGCGGCTTGCCGTGATCGTCCCAATAGAGGCGGTACGTCTTGTCCGAGTAGGCGTCCAAGGCCACGGCCACGTTGTAATCGCCGTGCTGCCGGTCCCGCGGGAAGAGGTCTTTCCATTCCATGCCTGCCCGAGTCGGGGCAAAGAAGTCGATCGGCTGCCAACTGTAGCCCTCCTTTTTCCCAGGCATCATGGAGTGGTAGCTGAGCCGCCGCCACACCAGCCCGTTGGGATAAGCGATGTAGTCCTCGGTGCCACGGATGTTCGGGTGGGTGTCGTCGTGGGGACTGACGCAGAAGTAGTTCCAGCGGACCCACGCCCGGCACGGCCCGCTCTGGATGACGTCCACGAAGCTGTTCCGCTCGCGGCGGCCGGTGTCGCTGAACAAGTCGCCCCCCTCGCACTCGAAGAACTGGTTACACAGCCCGACGCCGCTGGGCAACTCCAACCAGGGACAATAGCTGGCCTCGTGGCTGAAGACGAACCGTTGCGGGTGCCTGCCCCAGGCGATCACGACGGCGTGCTTGGGATTCAAGTCGGCGTGCGGGGGCGAGGGCTTCAATTCTCCCTTGTAGCCGGCCGGGGCATAGTCGCTCACCTCGACGGCCTCGACGCCCGCGGTCTTTTTGCCGGCCAGTTCCGCCATCGTGATCGGCTGCGGCTTCTCGAAGATCGGGTCGGGGCCGTCGCCCGGTGCCATGTCCACGCTTGCCGTGGGCATGTTATGGTTCTCCCGTGCCTTGGACATGCCCACGGCGAGCGTGGGCATGGCACCGGGCGCGAACGTGGCGCGGCGCCCGGCGTCCTTTCTAATTGTCCCTCTCGCGCCAGCACCGCCAGCAGGGCGTAGTAGTTGTCCGCCAGGAAACCTTCATAGCCGTGCGGCTTTCCCTTCCAGTCCTTCCAGTCGTAGGCCAGGTCGTCCGGGGTGCGGCCTTGGAACCCGCCGTCGGCGAACGACCGGAGCATGGGAAACAAGATGCGATCGGCCTCCTCGCGGCGGCCCAGATCGTAGAGGGCGGCCAGCGTGAAATAGGCGAAGCAGCCGGTGGCCCCGCCGTTCTCGTATTTCTGGAAACCGTTGGGACCGCCCCCCCAACGTTCGTGCGGGTCGAGAAAATCGCCCGCCGCAATCGAGACCAGGTTTCCGGGCAGTCCCAGGTCGAAACGGTCGTACCCGACGGCCTTCATCTTCGCCAACAACTTGTCCATGACGGCGTTGGCTTGGTCCTCGGGCACCAGCCCGTAATGGATGGCGATGCCGTTGACGAAGAGGAAGTAGTAATCGTGCAACTGTCCGTCGGCGCTTTTCCAGCCGGCCAGCACTCCGGTGGCCGGATTGTAGAACGTCTTGTAGTACGCCGCCCGCAGCTTGTCGGCGGCGGCGTGCAGGCGGGCGGCGTCGGCCGGCTTGTCAAGCCGCCCGGCCAGCGCTTCCATGCCGCGCAGGGCCCGATAGGCCAGGGCGTTGCCGTAGGCGTCCTTGTGGCCGAAACCGATCGAGTCCCACCAGTTGCTGGTCCACTTGGGTGGGGGCCGCGTCCATGAGCCCGAGTTGCCGGAGAGCGCATACTCGAACAGGCCGTCGCCGTCGCGGTCCATTGCTAGCAGGGCCTCCGCCCATTTCCACAGCCCGCCGTAGTTCGCCTTCAGCCAGGCGCCGTCGCCGCTGCCGGCCACGTAGTCCGTTGCGGAGATCAGCAGCGAGGGATACGTGTCCAGAAACGGCACCTTGGTGGTTGGGCCCGGCGTGAAGTCGAACGCCGTGTAGCCGGGCAGACCGTAGCCGGCAAAGCCCCCGAGATACCGCTCCAACGACTGGCGCACGAGGTCCAACATGGACGGCGATCCGGCCGGCGTGTGCAGGGCGACGTCGGCATATTCATAAAGGCAGAACGCGGCCGTGTCGCTGGCCGCGTTGTTGGCCAGAATCCGCATCCGCGGGTTGATCTGGAAGATGTTCAGCCAGTTGCGGCGGAAACCGTCAAAGCGCGGATCGTTCTCCACCACGGCAAGGTGCGGATAAATGGCCGTCACCTCCCACCGGTACTCCAGCCACGGCGCGGCCTGCGTGGCGGGCGGCAGCGTCACCTTGACGTAAGGGCCGACGTTCCGCCGGGCGTCGTAGCCCAAAACAGTCCCCTTTTCTCCTGCCGCAATACGGAACGTTCCCTGGTCGGGCAGGTGCAAGAGCGTCGGCAGGCGGATGCTGCCGTCCGCCGTAATCGCTCCCAACAGCGTGACGTGACAACGGTCCGGATCGAAATCCAGCAAGAGCGGCTCGGGCGGGTCCTCCGCGGTCCAACGGGACACCAGAACCATGCCCCGCGGGCCGAACTCGAACGTCCAGCGGGCCGGGGCCGTCGCCGCCAGCCCTTCGCGCCGGTATTCCACCGCGGCGCCGACGCGGCGCCACGGCCGGCCGGCTCGTAGCCCCGGCTTTAGCCGGCGCCCGCACGCGCTGGGGCGGAACCGGCCTTGTCCCAGGCTGTCCACTGCCAGCCGCAACAACTGCGGCCGCGTCAAAGACACTTCCACCTCCATGTATTTACCCGTCGCCCGCAAAGACTCTTTCGACTCGGTGAGCGTTGCCGCCGGCTCGTCCGCCATTGCCCGGCAGACCGGCAACAGAACGGCGCCGAGCAGAAACACGGCCGGAATCTGAAACTTGGGCGTCATGTCTGTCTCCCGTAAGCGGTTGGAGGGCATTCTAAAGGATCGGTGGGCCGACGGGTAGTTGGGAAAGGTCCGCGTGGGGTGGGTGGCATGGGTAAGCGAAGCTTACCCGTGTGCCCATAATGACCACGGACACAACACGGGTAAGCTTCGCTTACCCATGCCACCCGCCGATTCAGAACGGCTGAGGCACTAGAACTGCTTGCCGTCGATGGTCTGGCCATCCTTGCGGTTGGCCAGGCGGCGGTGGCTCTCCAAGTCGAGCGAGTAGTTCAGCAGGTGGACCGAGCCGTCGCAGAAGGCCATGTTGAAGCCGCTGGGATGGGCGGCGCCGAAAATGGCCCAATTCGGATAGCCGGGTTGGTCTTCCAACGGCCCTCCTGTCCCGATGGCATTGACGGTCTGCGCGTGGTAGGGAGTGCTTACGTCCGCGTAACGCGTAATGTCCTCATTGTCGCCCACCAACGCCGACTCGTTGTCGCCGGGGTCGTCGCCCGTGGTATACCAGTCCGGGTCGATGTACTTCTCGCCGAGCATGTACGTGTTGCTGGTCCCGTCGGTGATCTGCGCGATGGTGAGCACGCTGCCGAAATACGACACACCCGTGGAATTGGCGGCGACACCGGCGAAAATGGCCTGGGCCGAGGGCGTGATTGCGCCCGTGGCGTCGAACACCTGCGAATTGTCGGGGCCAGCCGGCCCGCCGGTGAAGTTGCACGTACACGGGCTCCAGCCGGGAGCGCCGCCGTATCCGGGCATGGCGGTGGATTGATCGCCGCCGTTGGCCGCGTAGTCGCTGCGGCACACCACCGTCGGCATCCCCTGGTTGGCGATGGGGTGGCTGCCGCCGATATTCGCCTGCCACGGATAGGCGATCGCCGGCCGCCGCGTGGGACAATAGAACACGGTCAACGGGACCGCGATCCGTTGAATCTGGGCGGCGTACTTCTGCGCCGGCTGCATCCCGGCGCCCATGTCGTGCAGCGGTTGCTGCTCGATATAGGGCAAAACGTTGTAGGCCCAGCCGGCCGGCTGGCGCCAGTCGTTCCCCAGGTCGGCGTCGCCGGTCCAGGCGAAGCCCCAGCCCCCGGTGGGAAGCCGCTTCGTGGCGTTTTCGTGGTTGAGAAAGCCCAGGGCGAGTTGCTTGAGGTTGTTCTGGCACTGCGCCAGGCGTGCCGCCTCGCGGGCGGCCTGCACGGCCGGCAGCAACAGCGCGATCAGAATCCCTATGATCGTGATCACCACGAGGAGTTCGACAAGCGTGAAGGCTCGCCGGGGTGACGCACGATGGCTCGTTGATGGTGGATGGCACATCGTGTTAGGTCCTTGTCTCCGATAAGATTGTTACCCGGATAGGGATTTTGGATGGTGGATGCGCCCGTCGGCACATCCACCATCCGCCATCCACCATCCGCCGTCAGTTGGGGTGGCAGTTCAACTGCCGCCCCAACAAAGTTGGTTGGAACGGCAGTTCAACTGCCGCCCCAACGTTCATTCCGCACACGGCGTGTGCGGACTACATTGTTACTTCCGCTTCCTCCATGCGTAGCAGAGCAGTCCGATCAGGCCCGCGGCCAACAGGGCCAGGGTGCCCGGCTCGGGAACTACCTGGGTTTCGACGCCGGCGCCCCCACCGAAGTTGACGTAGTACGCCCCGCCGGTCACGCCAGCCAGACCGTCGCCGGCAGGCAGGCCCGTCTTCGCGGTCCACGTCAGGCCGGTCGCCACGTCGGTCCATGACGACAAACCGCCGCTGGCAACCTGGAACAGCTTGTCCATCTTGGCGAGGCTATAGCTGGCCAAGAGGCCGCCGTATTGCGGCGTATTGTAGATGGCTTCCGCCTGACCGTCGGCCAAGGTGATGTTGAAGGTGCCCACGTCGTCAACCGATGAGACCGATGGGCCGACGGGATAGCTACTGCTAGTAACGGGCACTCCCCCGATCGTCAACGCCGCGGTGTTGGTTTTCAGAGTGGTGGTGTTCGGGGCCGTGAGGGTTCGCAGAAGCTGTCCGTCCATGTACAGCTTGAAGACGTAGCCGTTGGCGCTGAAGACAACATTGTTCCATCCAGTGCCCGGCGCCGTCGATCCAGCGTAGAAATTCCAGGGACTGTTGTCGCCCGTAGTGACGTTGTTGTACGCGTTGCCGCCGCCGGAAGGCTCCCACCGCAGGCCAGAGGCAGTGGTGGGGTCGCCGTTGGGGCCGGCCGCACTAAACGCGTTGATGCCAATGAAGGCCTCTTGTCCGACTCCGGGCATATTCCGGCCGAACACGGCGCCCCAAATGTTCCAACTGCGACTATCACTGTTGAGCATTTCGGGCTGAGTGCCGCTCCATTTTACCCACAAGCTGGCGGTCTCATTGGACGTGTTGGCCCATGTGAAACCGGGCACGTTCACATAGGTAATTGACCAAGAGGGATTGCTACTACCGTTCTTGGTCGTGCTGCCGGTGAAGTCCAAGCATGAGCCGAACACGCCATTGGGGTCCCAAGTGGGCAAGGGGGTCCCGCCGGTACTGGTCGCGCCGCTTAGGGTGCCATTAATGCCACCCGCGCTGTTGGTAGCGGTCCCGCCGGTGCCGTCATCGAACGCCCAGTAGTTCACCAGCGGATCGGCGGCGTAGGTCGGCGTACCGGCCAGGGCCAAGAGGGCTGCCACTGTGAAAATCCCGGCGACTTTCTTGAAACTAGACATGACTCAAATCTCCCAATCTAGCCCGAACATTTTGGAAACGCGGAGCGGCGGCGTCGGGCGATCCGCCTCTCCCTCTGCCCCGGCCACACGGCCGGGACAAAACAAAGAAAAAAAACACGTAACGCTACGGGGGGCCTCCTGCCGAGTTCTCCTTCCCGGCGCTTGCCGCTGCCGGCTGCCGGTTGCCTTCGGTTTCCCGGAAATTCGTCGTCGCACTGTCTTGCGTCCCGGCCGTCCCCCGGTCCGTGGAAACGTAGAAGCCCTCCAACTCTACGCGCAGTCCCATCGGGCCGCTGGGGTATTTCAATACGTCGGGCGGGACGCCGTTGAACACGTCGAACTCCAACGTGTTCGCGCCCTCGACGAATCCCGTTTCGGTTCTGAATTGATGAAAGCGGTCGAAAAAGTTGTAGTCATGTTCGGGCACCGCCACCGGCTGGCCGTTCAGGCGGATGGCATTGATGTGGTTGTCGGCGATGAACCAGCCGCGGAGCATGGCCCCGCCCGGCTGTAGCCCGGTAAGCTCAAACGTGGTGCGGAACGTGTAGGTGACGTTGTTGGGGATGGACTGGAGATCGCCGGGAATCGAAATCCACTGCGAGTGCTCGGGGACGTTCACTTCCCAATGCTCGTATTGGGCCACGACCACCGGTTGCGGCTTCAGTTGCGGCTGATCGCTGCGGGCGACGAGTTGCCAGTGGGGGTCAACGTCGCCTTCCTTTAGTTCCAGACCGGTGTTGAACGTCTTGATGGCCACCCGGCGGGGTAGTTGACGGGCGAAGCCGCTTGCCTGGGCCGTGCCGCGAGTGAGCGTGACGGCCCGGCCCACGCCGGCTTCCACTCGTGCCGATTCGTTCTCGCGCAAGGGGATCACTCGCTCGCGGCCCTCACCCCCGGCCCCTCTCCCAGATGGAGAGGGGAGGCCGTAGACCACCCGCAGTTCGACCTCGCCCTGGAAGACGTGCGACCGGGTGGCGCCGGAGCGGTCGACCTCGACGCCGAACTCGGTGCCCAGATCGGTGACCGTGGCGGTCGGAGTGCGGACGGAGAAGAAGGGATTAGGGATTAGGGATTGGGGATTAGAGATTTCTGATTTCTGATTTCCGATTTCTGACCCCTGACCCCTGCCCCCTGCCCCCTTTTCTACTCTGGCGGTCAATCTGCCCAGCGAGAGGAAACCGCTGCTGGGGGAATCGACCTGGTAGGCGCACGGTCCCTGGAGGATGACTTTCGCCCCGCTCTCGTAGCTGATTTCCATCAGGCCGGCATCAAGGACGTATTGCTGACCCAAGGCGACGGCCGACGTGCCGGGGGGAGCGGCTTGGGGACCGGCCCAGCGGCAGTCCGCCATGCCGGTGACGCGGCCGACAAGCTCCGGCGGCTGCCCGGGCGGGGCGACGGCCGCTATCGCGGGCTGCGGCCCGCCGCCCAACGGATATTCATGGGAAATCTTATAGAGCCAGCCGCCGAGGATCGCCGCGCCCGTAATCAGCGTGGCGGCCGCGTAACAGAACAGCGGGCTGCCGACGAAGGGGTGGAGAGAGAACCACGGCGTGCGCAGCACCGGGCCGGGGTCAATAATGATCGGGGGAATACTGGACACTGAAGTGTCCAACCCTTGGGCTTCGCCGGCCGGCCCTTCCGCGCCCAGCGCGTCCCGGCCCCATTGCCAGAGCGCGGCGGAGTCGTGCATGAAGCGGAGGTAGTGCCGCCGGGCCTCCGCGTCGTTGCAGACCAGTTCGGTGAGCCGGCCGTTCTGCTCGGCGGTGGCGCCGCCCGAGAGCAGGGCGTCGGCCAACTCGTAGACCTCGCGGCGTTTGGGATCGGCGTTGCGCAGGGGCAGGTCGCTCATCGGCCATCCTCCCCGTGCAATGCCTCCTCGACGCAATCCCGCAAGGCCATGCGGGTGCGGAGGATGGTCTGCCGCGTGGCGTCGAAGCTCTGCCCCGACTCGGCGGCGAGTTGCCGGGTGGTGCATTCGCCGCTGTAATAACGCATCAGCAATTGCCGCTTGGCAACGGGCAGCTTCTCGTAGCAATCCTTCAGCGCCCGTCCGGCGGCGTCCAACTCGTCGGAGATGGCCTCGGCCTCCTTGGCGATCACTTCCATGAACTGCATGAACTTGCCCCCCGGCAGCTCGCGCCGGCGCAATTGCTTCTCGCGGTGGGTGAGAACCTGGTAGCGGGCGATGGTCCGCGCCCAGGCGCCGAAATCCTTCGCCGGGTCGTAGTTGTCGAACTGCTCCCAGAGGCGGATCCGCACTTCCTGGGCGATGTCCTCCGCGTCGGCCCAGTGGGGGACCAGCGACAGGATGAATCCCCGCAGCCGCCGCTCGTGCTGGCCGAGCAGCCGGAGGAACTCCCGCGTGCGGTCGTCGCCGTCTGGTGAATGAGACGAAGCCACGCCACGGTCCCCAATGGTGTCGTGGAAGACAGCCGCCTGCCGAAGAGGTCTCTCTTCGCTTCCGAGAAGCGTGCGGCGCTTCCTACATTGTAATAGGGACGGAGCCCGCCGTTGCGACAAAAAAAGATCCCGACGGAGTGAATGGGCGTCCACACCCCGAAAAGGAAGCACTCGATGACCGCTCCGTCAGGGCGGCATTGGAACCGCCACCCTGACGATGCGCGTATGCGGGCCACGCTAAGAATGAGTGTATTGCCATCCGCCGCCGGCAAGATGCCTTGGCCCGTTGCCGCACGATTTCATTGCTTGACCGCAACGTCCACGGGGAAGGCGACGCGGAACGCGCCCCAGCGGCTCTCGCCGCGCAGCTCCACCAGAAACGGCAGCAGCGTGCGGGGAGGATCCGCCGGGACGAAGAGCAACGCCTCCAGGCCGGCTGACCGGCCGGCGGGCAACTCGGAGAGTTGCGGGCGGACGGTGCAATTCTTCTGCACCTTGAGCCAGGGAGAAATCACGCGGCAGCGAAGAGCGCTCAACGGGCCTTGGCCCGCCGCCAGCTTGCAGGTCGCTTGGACCGTCTTGCCGCCCGGCGCGCACGTGACAACCCGCGGCAGATGACTCTCGATGCCCAAGAGCGCCACCGGAACGATGGCCAGTTGCGCCTTGAGGCGGAAGACGAGCTTGGCCAAGTCCACCGGCGCGTTGGTTTTCAGGCCGTTCTGCAAGGCTTCGGCCAGCCGGCAGAGTTGACCGGCGTTGGCCAAGGCGCGGCTTTCCTCGGCGTCGGCGCCTGCCCTGGCAACGCGGAGGGCCTTTTTCCAGGCGGACAGGTCGCCGTCGCGCATCTCGGCATGGAACAGCCGCTCGATTTTTTCCAGGGTTGCCGCGGCCATGCGGAAACCGTGCTGTGCCGCCTGCCGGCGGGCGCCCACCCAAACCGCCCGCGAACCATCGGCCTCAACCGCCAGCCGGCAACCCTGCCGCGGAAACGGCGTCAGCCGCGGCGTGCCCGGCAGGATGTCCAGCATCACCAACTCGTCTTCCTTGGGGCAGCCGAGGGCTTGCCAGTCCGGCCGCAACAGCGTTTCGACCGGTTTGCCGGCGTAGTTGCGGAGCGTGAAGTGCAGCTCGCCCTGGGCGGCGTCGCCGAAGCGCTCGACGATGACGCCCGCGTCGGCCGCGGCATAAGGGACGGGCTCCCAACTGGCCCGCGAAAGCTCCTCGATGGCCGGCACGTACTGCCGGTAGAGTGCCCGATAGGATTCGAGGTTGCCGGCGGCCAGTTGGATGGTGACGGCGGCGGGAAAGACGGCGGAGGCCAATCCGTGGCGGAACTGGGCCCGCACGTTGGCCGGGTCCTTGTTGCCGTCCATGACGCCCTGCGGCCCCCAGACGTTCCAGTAGCGCCAGATCTTATGATAGGCCACCGCCCGCAGGAAGCGGTCCATCCGTCCCGGGTGTTGCCAGTCCCAGGGGACCTCGGCCATCGGCACGTCGACGTAGGGGAGAAGGAAGACCATCTGGTACTCGTTCGCGTTGCCGTAGGTGACGATCTTATGCTGCTGGGAAATGGGCCACCAGGCCTTGTGATGGAAGTCCCAAATGGCGTTAGGCATGGCCGGCTGGAAGTTGTCGAGGCCGAACGTCAGGGGGACGAGCGTCGTGGCGAAGTGCCCGCGGCGGTAGTCGATTCCGTTGCAGTAATCGGAGTTGGGCGTGGCCCCTTCGATGCCGTCGGCGGAGAAGGCCGCGTCCCACGGCCGCCGGTCCGGCGTCTTGGCGTACTCTTCCGCCCTGCGGCGCGACACGTCGGCCAGGAAGGAGGAGACGTCGGGGTCCTCGTTGACGCGGAAGTTCAGGCCCCACTGCGGCTTGTCAGTTGTGTTATAGTCCTGGTGCGGCGGCATGTAACGCGTGTCGGGGATGTAAACGATCTGCCCCGCCGGACCGTAGACGAGCTTCTTCAACATCTCGGCGACCGGCGTGTAATAGATGGCGTCGGAAGGTTTGCCCTGCTGCTGATTCACGATGTCTTGCAACAGCCCGAACACCGTCTTGTCGTCCGGCATCCGGGGGCTTGGGTACGGCACGGGGTGAAAGTCGTAGCAGCCGTGCAGTTCCCAGATGAACTTGTACCCCTCGCCGAAGTCGCTGTAGTCGTCCAGCCGGTCCATCTGCGGCCTCTGCTCGAACTTGAGCGCCAACTGGTGCGTGGCGGGATCGAACTGTTCGTAGTTGCAGTAATTCAGATAGCCCTCGTACGCCGGCCGCTTGACGAAACTTTCGGGAAAGAGCCGGTAATAGCGCTCGATGGCCGATGCATGCCCCAGGCGGGATCGTGCGGGTAGAGGACGAAGGAGAACGGGGCGCGGCTCGGATTGCGGCCGGCGTCCTTGGCCAGGCCGAAGTAGAAGCTCAGCGAGGTCTCCGGCGTCCGCTGGTCGTGCTGGAGCACGAACACCCGCGGACCTTGCGACAGCGGCAACGCCAGACTCAATCCTGGCACGTAGGACGGATTTCCTAATCCGTCCTCGTTTCCGGGACGGACTGGGAAGTCCGTCCTACGGGAAGCGGCCGGCCCGCTAACGGCCAGCCACGGATAGATCGAGCAGACGCCGATCCCGGAAACGCACTTGTAGGTGTTGCGGCAGGGGAAGCCTGGGCCGATTTTCTCCCGCTCTTCGGCGTCTTGCCACCACGTCCAGCCCTCCAGGTCCAGCGGCAAGGCGAACCGCACGGCGACGGCGCGGTCCCGGCCGGTCGTGTCGCGCACCGTGCCGTCGACGCGGATGCACTCCGCCTCGGCCCGCAGCGTGGCGTTCACCTCCAGCCCGCGCTCGGGCAGCGAGGCGGCGAACCTCAGT
Source organism: uncultured Planctomycetaceae bacterium (assembly GCA_963754135.1). Taxonomy (GTDB): domain Bacteria; phylum Planctomycetota; class Planctomycetia; order Pirellulales; family Thermoguttaceae; genus JAJFUI01. The sequence goes on along the minus strand of CAVWEY010000003.1, from coordinate 1,859,466 downwards.
GTATCCTTGCCCTCGGCGGTGACGCGGCCTTGGATCGGCTCATAGACGCCCTCGTTGAACTCCGTGACGAAAAAGTCGTCCAGCCATATCGTACCGGTGGAATTGTAGATGTCGGCCCGCAGCGACAGGCGAGTTGTCTTCGGCCCGGTGGTGATCTCCCACGAGAGCGGCAGCCGAACGCCGTCCTTCCGTTGCTCGGGCGGGACGTAGGGGCCGACCTGGGCGGCGGTCGGCCGGCCTTGGTCGTCCTGTTCGGACGAGTAGGCTCCCCAGCCGGCGGCCTTCTCTTGGCGGACGGACACGCCGACGCGATAGCGCGTGTTGGGCTTCACCGGCACAACGGTTCCCAGATTGGACATGCCCGGCTTGGGCCCCGGAACTTCCAGCCGGACCGACGCGCCGCCGGAGTGGAAGACGTGCGCATCGAGCGATTGGCCGGCGGCGAGCTGCCAGCCCTTCGTGCCCTCTTCAAAGCCGGGGTTAGGGACCAGATTCAGCGGCTCACTCTGGCGGTGAAAATCGGCCAGAGCGAAACCGCCGTGCCCTTTCATGGGCAAGACCGTTTGGCCGATCCGCAGGGCGGTGACCCGGCCCTCGCCGGAGATTTCCAACCGCAGGCCGTCGTCGGTCGCCAACGACGCGGCGAATACTAGCGAGGCCGGGCCAGCCCCGGCGAGCACGGCCCAAATGCCGGTCAGGACGGATCGACGGAATAGACGGTGCATTTCTCGGCTTCTGGCGAGGCGGAACATGAGAATCTCCATGTGACAGGCGGGAAACGTCAGGCAGGCCGCAAGGCGATGGTTCCGGAGCCGCTTAAGCGGGCGCTACCCACTTGCGCTCGGCCGAGGCGCGGTACATGGCTTCCATGACGCCCACCCGCGACGCCGCTTCACGGGGCGAAACCAAGGGCAAACCGGTCTTGCCGCCCACGGTCGAGACGAGCATGTCCAGCGGGATGGGCAACGCCGCGGGCAATTTCGTCCAGGGGGTCTTCCCGTCGGCGCTGGGCACCTTCTCGCTCATGAAGTACAGGGCATCCTGAAAGACCGTCGCATGGCCCTTCGTGCCCGAAACCAGAAATGACACGGGATTGACCAGGTCCACCCAGCCCGCCGCCAGCGTGCCGGTGGCGCCGTTGCGGAAGCGGATCAGGGCCTCGCCGCTCTCGTCGCAGTCGCCATAGCGGCCGGTGACCACTTTGATGTCGGCCGTGACGGCGTCGACGTCGCCCAGCAGCCACATCAGCAGGTCCAGGCCGTGCGTTCCCATGTCGCCGAAGGCACCGCAGCCCGCGATCTTGGGGTCGGCCATCCAGCGGAACGCCTTGTCAAACCAGCCGCCCAGCGACGCTCGGTGACAACAGGAGGCGCGGATGCGGGTGATCTGGCCGAGATTGCCCAAGGCGATCTGTTCCTTGAGGAACAGGTATTCGGGCCGGGTGCGCATGGCGTACCCGGTGGTGAAGCGCACCCCGGCCTGCTCGATGGCTTGGACCATCTCCCGGCAGTCGGCGGCGCTCATGCCCATGGGCTTTTCCACGAACAGGTGCTTGCCGGCCTTCGCCCCCGCCACCACCAGCCGGTGGTGCAGGTTCGTCTGCGAACAGATCACCGCGGCCTGCACCTCGGCATCGGACCAGACTGTCTCGTCGCTGGGCACCACGGCGGCGTGGAGCGCTTGAGCGTACCTGTCCGCCCGCGGGGCGTCTTTTGGGTCCCAGACGTACTTGACTTTCACGTCCTTGCGGGCCTTGAGCGCGTCGACAAAGCCTTCGGTGTGAACGTGGGCGCATCCGACCAAGGCGAGCGTGACCAAGGGGGGTTGCTCGGCGGCCGAGGCGGGCTGAGTGCCGGCCGGCAAGGCCGCCCAAGCCGCGCCCGCGATGCCCACCTGCTGCACGAATGTCCGACGGTCAATAAGTCGCTTCATAGTAAGTCTCCTAATGATCGGTGCCTCAATACTCCCGCTGTGTAATAATGCCCGGCTGCGGAACGGGATACTTGCCGTCGGGACCGGCCAGCAAGGGAGCCGACGAATCCATGGTCAGCTTGTCCACGTCGGGGGCGAACTCGTGATCGTGCTGGAGCATTTCATCGAAGGTCACGAGCCGGCCGGTGTGGGCGGCCATGCGCCCCATCGAAGTCACCAGGCTGGCCTCGATGCCGCGTTTGGCCTCGTTGTAAGGTTTGTCCTGGCGGATGGCCTCCAGCAGGTCGTCCCACTCCGTTTGATAGGGGATCGGCTCGGGCTGGGGAAACGCCCAAACGAGGTCCCGTTTGGCGAGGTTGTGCCCCTTGTAGATGCGGCACTTGCCGGGGAAGTGGCCCGAGTTGTCGATCACGCCCAGGCCCTTCGTGCCGTGGGCGTAGCCGGCCATTTCCTCGTAGCAGCCGTTCATGCCGCGGCTGTAGAAGAACAGCTTCGTGCCGTCGGGGAACGTGTACTCGACGGCGTAGTTGTCGAAGTTCTGGTCGATCTGGTTGCCGCGGAAGTGCCGGCCGCCGGTGGCCTGGGCGGAGACCGGCCAGGCGTCCTTCATCCAGCAACATTCGTCGATCTGATGGATGTTCCAGTCGCTGAAGATGCCGCCGCTGGCCCACAAAAAGCCGTGAAATTTCTGGACCTGGAAGAGCAACTCGCTCTGGTCCTTGGGTTTGGGGCCATAGAAGCCGATAACGGGGCCGTGCATGCGGCAGGCCCGCAACGCGATCACCTCGCCGATCTGCCCGTCCTTGATCCGCTTCTGGAGTTCCTGCCTGGCCCGGCAGTGGCGGATCATCAACCCCACGCCGACCTTGAGGTTCTTCTTGACCGACTCTTCGGCGAGGGTGAAGAATCTGCGGCTGGTCGGGCCATCGACCGTGACCGGCTTCTCCATAAAGACGTTCAGGCCCTTGCCGACGGCGTAGCTGAAGTGGACCCAGCGGAAGCCCGGCGGCGTGGTCAGGATCGCCACGTCACCCGGGCGGAGGCAATCGAGCGCCTTCCGGTAGGCGTCGAAGCCCAGGAATTGGCGCTCCTTGGGCACGTCCACCTTGTCGCCGAACTCCTTCTTGAGTTGGTTGTGCTTATAGTTCATGCGTTGCGGGAAGACGTCGGCCATGGCCACGAGCTTGACCGGCCCGCCGGTGGAGGACATGGCATCGCTGGCGGCGCCGCCCCCGCGGCCGCCGCAGCCGACCAGGGCCACCCGGATCGTATTGTCTTCCGCGGCGTGGACGGGCGGAATCACGGTAGCCGCCAGGGCGGACGCCGCGGCGATCCGGCCGGTGTTCTTCGAGAATTGACGGCGCGATGCGGTGCGCTCTTCCGGGTTCATCTTCTGCAACTCCTGATGGTTCTATTGAGACTACGCCAAGCTGGTCAGTGTCAGAAGACACCACTATTGTAGGAACTTACAGCAGGTGGCCGCGCCTGTCAATCGTCCCGGCCACAAGTGCGGACGGCAGCCGGTCGGACGGGGTGTTGTGCCTCATACGCTCCCGTGGTATCATCGGCTTAGGCAAGTGGCGGCAAACGGGGCGGGCAATCGCATTGTCACCATCACAGTAACGTACTCATTCTATGGAACAGACCACCTATCGGCAGTGGGTCCAGGACCGCATTGGCCGCGCCCAAGTCATTGCTGCCGCTGGCGGCATTGAGCAGGCATTGGCCTCCGGCGCGCTGCCTCGACGCGCCAGCGTGACGCTCTCCGAGGCCATCGTGCTGGGCCTGGTGCGGCAGGACGTGCGGACCTTTGTAGGCATCTTCGGGCACGGCTCGACCGAGGTCGGCGAGGTGCTGCGCGTGTATGAGGATGCGGGGGTGATCCGCACCTTTGCCGTGCGCCACGAGGGAGAAGCCTCCCACGCCGCCTCTGCGCTCCGCTGGACAACCGGCGAAAAGGCCGCCGTCTTCACCTCGATCGGACCGGGGGCCTTGCACGCCCTGGCCGCTTCGTTGGCACCGGCCTCCGACGGGCTGGGCGTGTGGTATCTGCTCGGCGACGAGACGACGCGCAACGAAGGCTTCAACATGCAACAGGTCCCCAAGGCCGAGCAGGACCTGTTCTTGCGTCTCTGCCAGACCCTGGGGCAAGGCTATTGCCTGCACACCCCCGAGTCCGTCGGCAGCGCGCTCCGCTGGGGACTGAACGCGGTCGACCACCCCCACCGGGCCGGACCGTTCTTCCTCCTGCTGCCGATGAACACGCAAGGCTGCCTGTTGCCCGACTTCAACCTCGATGAGTTGCCGGCGGGCGGTCCGCCGCCGCTGGGCGCGGCGGGGGGAGCGGCACGCTATGCCGACGCGGCTGAGGCCCTCCTTCGAGCGGAAAAGGTCGTGCTCCGCGTCGGCGGCGGCGCCCGCGGCGCAGGCCCTGAAATTGCCCGGCTCCTCGACCTGGCCGACGGTGTGGCAGTCACCAGCCCGCTGGTCTCCGGCGTCATCCCTTACCAGCACCCCCGCAACATGACCGTCGGCGGATCGAAGGGGAGCCTCTGTGGAAACTACGCGATGGAGAACGCGGACCTGCTGGTGGCCCTGGGCACGCGCTTCGTCTGCCAGTCCGACTCGAGCCGCACCAACTATCCCAACGTCCGCCGCGTCATCAATATCTCCGCCGACCTCGAACCGCTGATGCACTACAACGAGACGATCGCGCTCTGGGGCGACGTGAAAGCGACGCTGGCACGGCTGATCGAGGAACTCGGGCGGCGCAAGATCGACAAGTCCGGTTCGGCCTCGGCGTGGTTCTCGGACTGCCGCCGGAAGAAACAGGAGTGGGACGCCTTCAAGGCCCAGCGTTACGCGGCGCCCCGCTTGTACGACGAGGTCTGGAAAGAGCAGGTCCTGACCCAGCCGGCGGCGATCAAGGCCGCCACCGATTGGGCGCGGGCGAAGGGCGCCGTCGCCTTCTTCGACGCCGGCGACGTGCAGGCCAACGGCTTCCAAATTGCCGAAGACGAGCGCCTCGGGCAGACTTTCACCGAAACCGGCGCAAGCTACATGGGTTTCGCGGCCTCCGCGGTCCTGGCGACCGCGCTCGCCGGGAAACCGTTCTACGCTCTGGCGCTCAGCGGCGACGGGTCGTTCACCATGTCCCCGCAAATCCTCATCGACGGGGTGGAGCACGGCGCCCGCGGCTGCATCCTGATTCTCGACAACCGCCGCATGGCCGCCATTTCGGGCCTGCAACTGGCGCAATACGAACATGACTACGCCACCAACGACCACGTCGAGGTGGACTACGCGGCCTGGGCCAGGGCCGTGAAGGGCATCGCGGTTTTTTCGGGCGGACGCTCGGCCGAGGAACTGGTCCATGCCTTGGACCAGGCGCGGGCCTACGAGGGGCTTTCGGTGATTCACTTGCCCGTCTACTGCGGCCCCGATCCCTTGGGCGGCTTGGGGGCCTTCGGACGGTGGAACGTGGGCAACTGGTGTGACGAGGTCCAGGCGCTCCGCCACGAAATCGCCCTGTGATTGCCATGAAAGCCCACCCGCAGATACCTCCTCCATCCCCGTCGTTGCCCGGCGCCGCTTCCACCGATGAGATTGCCGAGCTGAAGCGGATTTGCCGCCGCGTCCGCGTCTCGGTCATCAACACGGTGGCCCATGCGCCATGCCGGGCATACCGGCGGGTCGCTGTCGGAAGTCGAAATCCTGGTGACGCTCTACTTCCGCTTCCTGCGGATCGACCCGCGGCGCCCCGACTGGGCGGAGCGCGACCGGTTCATCCTCAGCAAGGGACACGCCAGCCCGGGTTTCTATTGCACGCTGGCTTGCCGCGGATTCTTCCCCGAAGAGAAGCTGGCGGAATTCGACGCCGTGGACTCGATGCTTCAGGGACATCCCTGCATGTTAAGGACGCCGGGCGTCGACATGTCTACCGGCTCGCTGGGGCAGGGGCTTTCGGCCGGGGCCGGAATGGTCCTCGGCCGCGACCAACTGGAAATGCAATTCTTGGTCTACGTCCTCCTCGGCGACGGCGAGCTTCAAGAGGGGCAGGTCTGGGAAGCCGCCATGTTCGCCGGTCAGCGGAGGCTGACCGGCTTGGTGGCAATCGTCGATTACAACCGGGTTCAACTCAGCGGAACCGTCCCCAACACCCTCGACCTGGAACCGTTGGCCGACAAGTGGCGGGCCTTCGGCTGGCAGGTCCTCGAGTGCGACGGACATGACGTGGCCGAGTTGGCCGGGGCCATCGGCCAGGCCAGGCAACGCAGCGCTTCGGGACCGGTGGTGCTGATTGCCCACACTGTCAAAGGCAAGGGCGTGTCCTTCATGGAGGGGAAATACCAGTGGCACGGCCGCGCTCCAAACGAGGAAGAGCGGCGGCAAGCGGTGGCGGAAATCGAACAAGCGGCACAGTAGGACTCGACCCATGAAGCCGGGCGACGTAATCGAACAACGGGCCGCATTCGGCGACGCCTTGCTGGAACTCGGCGCGGAGAATCCGGCGGTGATCGTCTTCGACGCCGACGTGGGCACCAGCACGTACACCGCCCGCTTCCGCGAGGCCTTCCCCAAGCGGTTCGTCCAGGCGGGCATCGCCGAGCAGAACATGGTCGGCATGGCCGCCGGGGCGAGCACCCTGGGCCTGATCCCCTGGGTGTCCACCTTCGCCGTCTTTCTGGCGAAGCGGGCGGTCGACCAGGTCCGCGTCTCGGTGGCATACGCCCAGGCCAACGTCAAGCTGAACGGGGCCTACGGCGGCATCCCCACCGGCAAGGCCGGGGCCACACACCAATCCGTCGAGGACGTCGCCGTGATGCGCTGCATGCCCAACATGACCGTCCTCTGCCCCGGCGATCCGCTGGAGACCCGCCTGGCGGTCCGCGCCGCCACGGAGCACCGCGGGCCGGTCTACCTGCGGACCGTCCGCTGCGGCGTGCCGGTCATTTTCGACCAGTCGCACAAGTTCGAGATCGGCCGCTCCTACCGCCTCCACGAGGGGACGGACTTGACGATTCTCTCGACCGACATGATGACCCCCAAGGCGCTCGACGCGGCCCGCGAACTGGAAAAGGAAGGCGTCCACGCCCGCTTGATCCACGTGCCGACCATCAAGCCGCTGGACGTGGAAGCCGTCGTGCGGGCGAGCAAGGAGACGGGACGGCTGATTACGGTGGAGAATCACAGCCGCCTGGGCGGACTGGGCGGGGCCGTGGCCGAGGCGCTCACCGAACATGCCCCGTGCCGCCTCTGCCGGCTCGGCTTTCCCGACGTTTTCGGCGAGTCGGGCGACGATGAAATGATCTTCAGCAAGTTCGGCGTCAATACGGAGTCCATTATCGCCGCGGCCCTGGCAATGGCCCGGTCCCGCGAGTAACACCAGGAGCGTGCTTTGAAACCGAGAACCGTCAAGAATTACGTGGCCGGCCAATGGCACGAGCCGGCCGACACGGGACTGCTGGACGTGGAGAACCCGAGCACGGCGGAGGTGATCGCCCGGACGCCGCTCTCGACGCCGGCGGAGGCCGACCGCGCGGTGGAGGCCGCCGCGGAGGCGTTCCGGCAGTGGCGGGAGACGCCGGCGTCCCACCGCGTGCAACCGCTGCTGCGGCTGGCCGCCTTGCTGCGGGAGAACGAGGAACGCCTCGCCCGCGGAATCACCGAAGAGATGGGCAAGTCGCTGCCCGACTCGCGGGCGGAAGTCAAGCGGGCCATCGAAAACTGCGAAGTGGCCTGCGGCATGCCCGTGCTCCAGCAAGGCGACAAACTGGTGGCGGCCTCGGTGGGCATCGACGGCGAGGTGCTCCGCCTGCCGCTGGGCGTGTTCGGCTTGGCCGGACCGTTCAACTTCCCCTGCATGGTTCCCTTCTGGTTCTTTCCCTATGCCGTCGCCGCCGGCAACACGCTGGTGGTCAAGCCCTCGGAACGCGTCCCGCTGACGATGCAGACCGTGACCGAGTTGATTGCCCAAAGCGGTCTGCCGCCGGGGGTGTTCAATCTCGTCAACGGCGACCGGGCCGTGGTCGACGCGCTCCTGGACAACCCGCAAGTGAAGGGCTTTTCGCTGGTCGGCTCCTCGCGGACTTGCCGCGCGGTGGCGGAGAAATGCGCGCGGAACAACAAGCGATGCCAGGCGATGGGTTCCGCCAAGAACCATCTTGTCGTGATGCCCGACGCACGGATCGAGGAGGTGGTCCGCAACATGATCACCTCCTGCTACGGCTGCGCCGGCCAGCGCTGCATGGCGGCCTCGGCGGTCGTGGCCGTCGGCGCGGATACCTACCGGACCATCTGTGCGGAGTTCGTGGCGGCTTCCCGCCAAGTGACCGTCGCCGATCCGTTGGACCCCGCCGTGGCCGACGAGGCGATGGTCATGGGGCCGGTGATCTCCGCCAAGGCCAAGCAGTTTATCTTGGGCATGATCGAAACCGGCGTCAAGGAGGGAGCCGCGGTTGGCGCTGGACGGCCGCGGGCTGGTCGTGCCCGGCCGCGAGCAGGGACACTTCCTCGGTCCCACCGTGCTGGTTGACGTGCAGCCCGGCATGGAGGTCCACAAGACGGAGATTTTCGGGCCGGTGGTGGTGATCCTCAGGGCCGGCAGTTTCGAGGAGGCCGTGGGGATCATCAACGGCCACCAGTACGGCAACGGGGCCTCGATCTATACCCGGCAGGGATACTGGGCCCGCCGCTTCAAGCTGGAGGCGGATTGCGGGATGATCGGGGTGAACGTCGGCATTCCCGCCCCGGTGGCCCATCTGCCGTTCGGCGGCATGAAGGCGTCACTCTACTCCGACGTCAAGGCCCAGGGCAAGGCCGTCGTCGATTTCTTCACCGAGGCAAAGATCGTCACCGAACGCTACTCGCCCGAGACGCCGTCCGCCGGGCCCCACGAATAAGAGCCTATCCCAGAACGTGGCACAGCCGCCCTCGGCTGTGCAGAATCGGCCAGGACAGCCGAGGGCGGCTGTCCCACAAAAGGGTATTGGGATAGATTGTAAGACAAGAACCGAGAAACAGGAGCACCCGCCATGAAACTCGCCATTGCCGCTGAAGTTTGTTCCTTCGAGTTGATGAAAGTCGTGAAGCAGCATTTGCTGGACGCCGGCCACGAGGTCATTGACCTGGGCATGACCACCGCCGACCAGCCGCACAAGTTCTATGAAACGGCGCCGCGGGTGGCCAAGGCCATTCAGAGCGGCCAGGTCGAGCGCGGAATCTTGATGTGCGGCACCGGCATGGGCGTCTGCCTGGTGGCCAACAAGTTCAAGGGAATTCACGCCGCGGTGGCCGAATCCGTCACCACCGCCCGGCTGCACTGGGTCATCAACCGGGCCAACGTGCTCTGCATGGGGGCCTGGGTCGTCGGCCCCTATGTCGCCCGCGACATGGCCGACGCCTGGCTGAAGGCCGTGATCGGAGAAGGTTTCAACGAGGAACGGCGGCGGGTGCAGGCCGACGGCTACGCGCGGATTCAAGGAATCGAGGCGGAGAACTTCAAGTAACTTCCTGCAACCTCAAGTCACGGGGAGACCACTCAAATGGATTTGCTGCAAGCGACGGTGGCCGTGGGCCTGTCGGCGGCGGGCATGGGCGCGGCGTTGATCGGCAGCATCAAAGTGCCCTTGGCGCGACGGCTGAATCTGGAGGAATCCGGCGTCGGAGGGCTGGTCTCCGCCTTCGGCTTTGCGATGGTCCCCGTGGTGCTGATGATGGGGGTGCTGGTCGACGTGCTCGGCAAGCAGGCCGTGGTCATCGTCGCCTCCCTGCTGATCGCCTGCGCCGTCGCCCTGCTGGCACGGTCGAAGACCTATTGGGAAGCCCTGCTGGGGGTGCTGCTGCTCAGCGCAGGCTGGGCCGCGGCCGTGAACGCCTTGAACGTGCTGGGGCTGTCCGCATTCCCCAGCAGCGCGTTTTTCGCGGCGAACGTGAGCAACGCGTTCTTTGGCGTGGGCGCACTGCTCACGCCGGTCGTGGTGGCGTTCCTCCTGCGGCGCTTGGGTTTCACGTCCGCTCTGCTGGCGCTGGCGGCCTTCGCCCTGGTTTTCGGCCTGCTCGCACTCGGCGCCAAGACCGCGGAGAAAACCACGGCCACGGCGGCTGCCCAGGCCGCTTCCTTCTGGGACAACCGGTTCCTCTGGCTTTGTGCGGCGGGCTTGTTCTTCTATCTTCCCTTGGAAGCCACGATGGCCGCCTGGTTCACCACCTACCTGGGCAACAACGGCGTTAAGGAAGGGACGGCCTCCTCGCTGCTTTCCGCTTTCTGGTTGGCGTTTGTTGTCTCCCGGCTCAGTTTGGCGTTTCTGCTGCCCAAGGGGAGTGAATCCATCGTTGTCCTGACTGCCGCCTTGGCGGGAGCGGCGACCTTGACCGGCGTGGTGTTCGGACATGGCCCGCGCCTGGCGGCCGCGCTGGTGGTCGTCGCGGGCATTGTCTTCGGCCCCATTTTCACCACCCTGCTGGCCATCCTTTTCGGACACGTTGACCCGTCTCTGCACGGGCGGGCGCTGGGCCTCTATCTCGCCTTCGGCGGCGTCGGCTGGATGACCATCCCCGCGCTGATCGGCGTCTACGCACGCCGCCGGGGCGTTCAGCGGGCGTTCTTGATCGCCCTGGCAACAAACGTCGGCCTGATCGTCATTGCCTTGATTCTCGCCGGCGGTCTTCCGGGTTGAACCGGCTACTCCACGTCAGGTGTACGCAGCGGATGGGGAGGGATTCGAACCCCCGCTGGACTTTCGCCCAGAGCGGTTTTCAAGACCGCCGCCTTAGACCACTCGGCCACCCATCCAAACACCCATAAACTACGGGGTATTGACAGTTTTCCTGGTTTCCGATACGCTTGTGGTTGTCCGCAGTACACCCGTCAGTACACCAGCAAGCCAGGAACCAAGAAAAACCTGCCTTCGGTAAACCGTCCTTGTACACTAGGGAGAAACTCTATGCCCAAGGCCAAGCCTACCACACCACGAAAGCCTCGGCCAGACTTCCCCCTTTTCCCCCACGCACGGGGCTACTGGGCGAAGAAGGTCAAAGGCCAACTCCGCTACTTCGGCCGCGTGGCCGATGATCCCCAAGGCAAGGCCGCGCTGGAGAAGTGGCTTGCACAGAAAGACGCCCTCTTGGCCGGCCGGGAGCCCAAGGCTAATGGCGACGAGGGCACTACGATCCGCGCCCTGGTCAATGGCTTCCTCACCCACAAGCAAGACCTCCTGACTGCGGGAGAGCTGACCCAGCGGAGTTTCGACGAGTACCACGCCACGGCTGCCCGGTTGGTTAAGGCGTTCGGACGGACGCGGCCGATTGACGATCTGGTTGCCGACGACTTCCGCCGGCTCCGGGCGCAGATTGCCAAGCATTGGGGATCCATCAGACTCAGCAACGAGATACAGCGGGTGCGGTCGATCTTCAAGTACGGCTATGACGCCGGACTATTTGACAAGCCGGTGCGGTTCGGCCCCGACTTCAAGAAGCCGTCCGCCAAGGTGCTACGCCAGAACCGGGCAGCGGCCGGTCCCCGGGTGTTTGAGCGGGAGGAGTTGCTTGCCCTGTTGGCCGTGGCCGGTCCCAACATGCGGGCCATGATTCTGTTGGCCGCCAACGGCGGACTCGGCAACGGCGACGTGGCTGCCCTCACGTTCTCGGCAATGAACCTCAAGACGGGATGGTTGACGTACCCGCGTCCGAAAACTGGAATCGAGCGGCGAATCCCGCTCTGGCCCGAGACGGTCGAAGCCGTCAAGGCCGTCATCGTACAACGGCCTACGCCGAAGGATGCCGCACACAAGCACTTGGTATTCATCGGCCGGCGCGGGGAGTCCTACCTTGCAGCCAACGGCTACCGGGTGGCCGGCGAGTTCAGCCGCGTCTTGACCGCCGCAAAGATCAAGCGGGGCAGCTTCTATTGTATCCGGCACGTCTTCCAAACCATCGGCGAAGGGGCGCACGACCTAGCCGCAGTTCGCAGCATCATGGGCCACGCCCCGCTGGCCGGTGATATGTCGTCCGTCTACCGCGAGCGAATCGACGACGCCCGGCTCGTGGCGGTGACGGAGCACGTCAGGAAGTGGCTGTTCGGGGATACAAAACGGGAGTAGAGTACACACATTGCCGGACGTCCCGACGGGGGTCATGCGGATTCGGCGGGAGGTGACTTGGCCTGCCTTCAAGCCCCCTGCCGGGGCCGGCCCGGCAGGCAGGAAGGCAGGTCTATGGTGGATTCGTCGGTTCATCGAGCGCTGGCGGCAGTTGGTGTGTGTGTGGTCTATCTTCGGCGGCTGGCTGATGCTGTCCGGCCGTCTCCACCGTGGTTGCCAAAGCCTCCCAACCCGCAACGGGTAGCGGACTCGTTGCAGGAAATCGGCCCGGAGTTGCGGGAATCATTTGCCGGGTTAGAGGCTTGCCAGTCGGCCGCGCTGCGGGAGTTGTTGGACGCCCGCGAACGGATGTTGAAACAAGGCAGCCATGTCTCACAAACGCCCGTAACCGCGTTGGGCACTTCGGGGCGGTTCTATCTCGACATTGCCTGTGACCAGGTTGGGCAAGCCGTCCAGGTTGTAGAGGTGGCGTTGTCCCACATCGACGATCCTGGCGAGGTGGTGACGTGGCTGAACTCTCTCCCGGATACCACTACCCCGGAATGGGAACGCCTTCTCAACGCGCTCGACATGGAAGTCTGGGACGCGACTGCCATACTGGCGGCCGGCGAGACGGAGCAAGACGAAGAAGGCGAAAGAATGGCTTCTCTGCAAGACGAGCTAGTCCGACGCCGCCATGAAGAGTTTCTGAGTGCCGCAAAGAAGTTTCCTCACGTCTGCCTTGCCGCCGTTACAAGCGAAGAGGGATCGGACCACATTCCACAAGAAGCGTGGTGTGGGCTCCTTGATGCGCCGTTTGGATGTCCGGAGTTAGGTTTCGAGTTTAAGTTTCGCTTTGATGGGAAAGCCTGGCATGCGGCCTGCTTCATCAAGAGCTGGTACTGGGATTTGAAGGATGATTCCAAGGTCCCGGGCTGTTATGGTGCTGAGAGTCCGATTATCGAGCTTGATCGGCTTGCTCGAACGGCGGGATCATACTTCCACCCTGGGCCGATACCGCCCCCACCGGACTTGATGCTGGCGTGGTGGCTGGAAACTGTACTCGCCATGCCCTTCGTCGTCACGGAAAATCGTTGCGGGTTCCTCATCCGACAATTGGCAGAGGACGTTTTCACTGCTTCGGCGAGGGCTGTGGGAGTGCTCGCTGCTTCGTCGCTACAGCCGACCGCCAAACTGGGGAAAGGAGAAGGGAGCGGCGGGGACGCGGGCGGTGCATCGGGGGCGGCATTGCGGGCGCTACCGGCCGCTTCGGCGTCGGAGTTTCCGGCCGCGGTCAAGGTCGAGGCCCCCGCATCGGCGTCAGCCGAGCCCCATGCGGTGGCTGATAGCGATGGTGCCAAACCCGAAACGGTCACAATACCGAAAGTCATCGCCCCCCCCACCGCGAAGTTCTTGGGGAAGCTGGCGGTGACACCTCATAATGCAGGAGGCCGGCGCCCTAAATGGGACAGGCTATGGACGGTGATTCGGCGAATGGACCAGCAACAGCCCAAGCCAAAAGACCAGGCGATCGCCAACACCTACAACCAGGAACAGTCTCGGCCGATAGCGGACGGGAAGCTGGAACGCGCTACGGCCGCTGTCGTCAAAAACGTTCGATACGAGCGCACCCACCCGCAACGTCGTAAACACGATCCCAAATAGGCCCTTCTTGGCCATGTCGGGAAATCTCAGTTTTCCGACCTCCGACGTTGGTTTTCCGACCAAGTTTTTTCGGCCCATGAAACACGGCCGTTCTGTGTAAACTTTGTCGGATAACTCATCGGATAACTCATGCCGCACCGCCTCTGACGTTTGCAGCAAGCCAGCCAATACCGAAAATGAGTGACGTTACACAATCACGTTACTGAGGCTGAGCGATGCCCAATTTTTACTCGACCCGCGAAGTGGCTGAGCTTCTCGGTACAGAAACTTGGAAAGTGCGTCGGCTGTTTGAGGATGGCACGTTGGCTGAGCCGTCCCGGTTTGCTGGCAAACGTGCCATACCTTCACAACGGCTACCTGAGATTCTCGACGCGATGCGTCGGCGCGGCTGGATGAAACAAGCGGAGGCCGCGAGATGATTGCGACTCCGCGCAAGACGAAGCTGAGTCCACCAGAGCTTGCAAAGCAATGGGGAATTGACGTGGTCAAGGTCTTGCACTGGATCAAGTCCGGCGAGTTGAGGGCGATCAACCTTGCCACCCGCCTCGACGGCCGCCCTAGATACGCCATTGACGTTTCCGACCTGGCCGCGTTTGAGGCCAGCCGCACCGTCCAGCCGCCCGCGCCGCGGGTGAGACGGCGGCGTGTTAACCCCAACATCATCGCCTTTTTCTGAGGATAAAAAACCCCGGACACCGGGCCGCCAGCCCGCCGGGGTAGAAAGGATGCACATGCACCAGTCTACAGCATTTGAGTACGCAGAGCAAGGCACACTCTTAGACCTTGCCGTCCAGATCAACGGCGAGCACCGCCAGGCCGAGGCGGCAATCAACGCCGGCCTAGAACACGCCTTGCGGGCCGGCCAACTTCTCTTGGAGGCCAAGGGCTTGTGTGCCCACGGCGAGTGGTTGCCGTGGCTGCGGGCCAACTTCGAGGGGTCCGCTCGCACGGCGCGGCTATATGTGCTTGTCGCCAAACGCTGGCCGCAGATCGGCTCACAACGGCAACGCGTTGCCAATTTGAGTCTGCGGGAGGCCGCCCGATTGACAGCCCCAATCGCGAGCACCTCGCCAGGTACGTCGATGCTGGCGGAAGCGGACTATCCGAACTTCATGGATTACTACGTCGCGTGGATGAAGGCGTGGTGGGATGACTTAGAACGTCGAAGGAGGGCTTTCTGGACACATTCGATAGGGTCCCTAAAAAAGCGACTTGCCAGTTACACGAGGGTTGAGCAAGTTTTGACGGACCATGAGCCAGCATCCTATGTCCGTCGCAGACACCGGCTTGAGCGAGAGCAGGCGGAATACTTTCATATCGCAGACACCGTTGTCAGGATGGCGCATGAGCGCCTTGCAGAACTTCAAGCGGAGCAAGGAGGACAAGGATGAGCGACACAACCCCCGTAAAACCCGAGAACATTGAGGTTCTGTCGCCAGTGGCCACGTGGCAACCCTTTCCCGTCGAGGCTCTTCCCGAGCCGGTCCACTCGTTTGTGGTGGCGGGCGGCAAGGCGTTGGGGACCGGGGTAGCCTACTTGGCCGCCTCCATCCTTGTGGTGCTGGCCGCCGCCATCGGCAACGCGGCCGTGATCCGGTTGAAACGGACCTGGACGGAGCCGGCTGTCCTATGGCTGGGGCTGGTTGGCGAATCCGGCACCCTGAAATCTCCTACCTTGGACCTAGTGCCCCAACCGATCTGGCTTGACAGGTTTTGGTGGAGATGGTATTTCGCTTTCCGGGGCAACAACCTGGCAGGAGAGCGAACATGGGCAAGGAAGCCAAGTACGTGGTTCGGCTATCGAACGAGGAACGAGGTCAATTGGAGAATCTCGTGGCGCGAGGACGGGTGGCGAAGGCGACTCGTCAGCGGGCGCAGGTGTTACTACGTGCCGATCAGGGGCAAGAAGGTCCTGCGCCGTGGACGAAGCAATTGCGGATTTGGTGGGCATCAGCTTATCGACGGTCCACCGAGTTCGGCAACAATTCGTCGAAGAAGGTTTGGAGGCATCGTTGTACCGCAAACCGGCCACAAATCGGCAATACCGCAAACTGGATGGTGTACAAGAGGCCCATTTGGTGGCTTTGGCCTGTTCGTCACCGCCAGCAGGCCGGGTGTGTTGGACGATGCAACTGCTGGCCGACAAACTGGTGGAACTGGAGATTATCGAGTCCATCGGGCGCGAGGCCGTTCGCACCACGCTGAAAAAAACGTTCTTCAGCCCTGGCGCAAAGAGCAATGGGTGTTGCCGCCGGAGCAGAACGCCGATTTTGTCTGTGCGATGGAAGACGTGCTCGAAGTCTACCAGCGGCCCTACGATCCGCAGCGGCCGGCGGAGTGGAATGATCGGCGGCCGACCCGGCGCACGCGGCCGGCGTCGCCGTTGCCACGAGAATCACGCGATCTGGCCTCTCAGGACCGCTGCACCAGACCAGCACGTCGACCTCAGCACACGTTCGACTCGATGCCTCTGGTCAGCTCGCAAGCTCTTGACACGATCGGCGGCGACAAGGCCGACGCCTTTCTACATACCCATTAAACCCCACAAGACGCCGAAGGCTTTCGAGTTTTTTCATGCACCGACCCAAGCAACCCTCCGGGTTCGCTTGGCTAAGGACTAGCGAACGCACATCACCCGGAACCTGCCGGCAAGATCTCCGACCCATTCGGCCCGCGCACCACGGAACGCGGCCCGACAATCGGAGGCGGGTGTGTCCCAGCAAGGAATCAGAATGATTGACAACGAAAATGCGTTTAGCGACAATAGTGTTTGTAGTTTGTACCGTCGGGGACAAAACCTCTCAGAATGTTTGTGAGACTTGTGAACGGTTGCAGTATGTCGAAGCCTACCCTACCGCGCCACCTCTCGACTCCACCGACTACTTAAGCGAAAAAACGAGCCCAGATTTCGTAGGGCTACAGCTCACGGACAAGGAGTGCTTTCTATAATGCTTCCCGACAAGGACTGTTTGGCCTCGGACGACGAGGGCCGCATAAGCTCCGGGCCTTCACCTTTTGTGTTCACCGTCTTTGTTCTTGGTATAGCCGTTCGGTTGGCGCTCGTACTTGATAGCCGCCATTTCGACACGCTCACCGACGACTCCTATTATGCGCTGTCAATTGCACGGAACATTGGGCAAGGGCAGGGGATCACTTACAGCGGCATTATGACCAACGGATTTCAGCCACTGTACGTCTTTACATCTGCTGTATTCTACCGGCTTTTTGGTCGAGCTGACGGAGTTGCCATTGCAACCATACTTGTGCTGCAATCGCTAATCAACGCAGCAACGGGACTGCTTCTGTTCGGGCTGTTGCGACGCTTGAAGGCTTCAATTGGTGCAAACCTGGCCCTTATCATTTGGAGCCTGAGCCCCTACGTCATTTGGAACGGCGTGAACGGTTTGGAGACAGGTCTGGCCACGTTCCTTTTGGCGGCGTCAGCATACTATTACGTGGCAAAAATCAAGCACGTTTTAAGCCCCACTCTCGGCGCGTACTTGATTTTGGGGATTCTACTCGGGCTGAGCGTGTTAACCAGGCTGGACATGGGGTTCTGGGCTGTTGCAATCGCTTTTGATGCAGTGGTCGCGCCCCGGCGGTCGCACGTCTTCAGACGCATAACGGGAGTCCTTTGTGCAACAGCGATCGCGGCATTGCTCACCGCGCCATGGTTCATTTATAGCTACGGTAAGTTCGGCAGCCTGGTGCCGTCGAGCGGTGACGCCGTTAGAACGATAAGTCTGGCGATTTACCACGCTCCAGGTCAACCCGCCGAGTACCTTTCCGAAGGGTGCATCCCAACAAAGTATTACGCGTCGTTGTTGTTTTCCTCCATCCAGACAATCCTCTCTTGCTTCGAACCCTTAAGCACACTGTTTTCGCTTTCCGGAATCCTTGTGCTGACCCTGGTTTCAGCAGCCGTTCTGTGGAAACCGCTGTTCCGCTGCGCCAGGGAACATCCGTTCTTGGTCATCTTCCCTCCGTTCCAGATTGGGGCCTATTCCTTCTGGATTTTTGGGCCATGGTTTTTTCCGAGGTACTATTACTCGACGGAGGCGGTGATCTTAATTTGGGCGTGCCTGGCGGCGCAGGCCGCCTTGAACCGGTTGGCCATTAACTCCAAGGCGTTGAGAAGCATGTATATCACGCTCGTATTATTACTTCTCGTCCTGCCGTCGAATTCCCTCCCGCAACTATTTCTCGAAGGAAGGTTGGGCTCTCGGGAGGCTGTTGAGTCGAACACAAGAAGGCTCGGGAACATTGTGCCCGACGGAGCGACAATCGGGGTGTTCCAGTCTGGTGCAGTAGAGTACGATTTGCGCGACCGACGTGTTCTCAATCTGGATGGGGTCGTGAACCCGTACGCCCTCGACGCTCTGAAGGCGAATCGGCGTTTCGAAATACCTACAACAAGAGCGGGTGGACTGGCTGGTGGACTGGCCGTGGCTCATTGACGCGCTCTATGTTCACCGGTCTAGTGTCGACAATCCTATGGGGGAATGGGAGCCGGTTTCAACGCTCGATACGCTGCAGAAATGGAAGATGACAGTTTACCGGCGTCGAAAGCAAATTGGCGCGTCGCCGCCGCCAACGATTCCAACACGCGACCGGTAGAAAGAAGGAGTTGACCGGTTGGGATGCGCAAATCCCTTACGAAAAACTGGGCAATGTTACTTAACCCCGGCAGGGCGAGAATCCGCTGGCGCAGCGACTCCCGCTCCTGAAACAACTGGTTGTCCGGCGTATAGCCGTAACTGCTGACAAACTCTTCCCAGCCGATCCCCTCCTTCAGCTCACTCAGTTCCGGCCGGAAGTCGGCGACGGCTGTCACTGGCGCTTTCAAAACGGTTCTCCCGCACTTTTGGTGAAGGGGTTCAGGGGTTGGGGATAGCATTGATTGCACACGAGGGCGGATAGAATCATGGACGGACAGAAACCACATGATGGCCATGCCCACATTGGGCACGGAGGCTACCATACTCTTACGTCCCCCTCTGCCGGATCACCGCTCTCTGATACTCGATGAGGTTCGCCTCGCTGCCGACGGGATCGAAGTACTGGTCACCAGTATGCTCCCCTACAGTCCGTGCCCCCAGCTGTCAGCGGTCGATACGAATACACAGTCGGTATGAGCGAACGCTGACAGACCTGCCGTGGCAGGGGCTCAGGTAGCAACCGGTTGGCGTTGGCAGGTCTCAATCGTGGGAGGGACGCCCACCAGTCTGAAAAAAGGGCCTACCGGCTTCGTACAAGGCGATGCGGTTCTTCAATTCATCCGCCAGGGCCTGCTGGTTCTGTTTCGTGGCCAGTTCCAGGGCTTTGCGCGCCGTGGCTACGGCTTCTTGGAACCGCCCCGCTGCGGCGTAGGCGGCGGCCAAGGTATCGAGCACCTCCGCTTGCCTGCCGCCGGTGAGTTGCTCCGCCCGCCGGGCCAGCTCAACCGCCTCCGCGCCGTTGCGCAGCGACGCCTCGGGGCAGGTCGCCAACTGCCAGGCCAGATCGTTAATGGCTTCGGTGAAGTCCGGCGAGATTTCCAATGCCTTCCGGAAGTGCGCGATGGCCTCGTCCAGCCGGCCGCCCGCGGCCAAGGCGATGCCGAGGGTGTTGTGGGCCTCGGCGAAGTCCGGCTGGATTTCCGTTGGGAAAAGTTCCGCTGGCGGCCCGAAGAGGGCCTCTTGAATGTCCTGACGCGTCAGCCGATAGATGAGGATGGAATATCCGATGTTGTCGTCTGGTTTACCCTGCCGCAGAAACGCACACAATCGGCCCAATCGGAGAGCGTTGAAAATCGAAAACACTTGATTCCAGAAAGGCTCACCTTTCGATCGGATAATCTCCGACCTGGCGGCCGAGCCGGCGGTCTCCAGTCGGTGAATGGCCCAAAGCGTTTTCTGGTAGGTTTTTTCATAGTCCTGGCACCATCGCCCCGAAGTCAGCGAATACACCTGTTGCAGCTCGGTAGCGCTGATGCAGTACACGCCTGCAGTCAACGGAACCAGTGGGCGTGGCCTCGGGCCGCAAAGCTCTGTGGCGCGGATATGGTAATAGGCAGGCTCAGCTCTCCCGAAATAGGCTAAATAAACGGGCGTCTTGCCGGCACTATCCAGATCGTGCTCCTTCAGCCATTGTTTCAAACCGGGTAAATCTTGACCCCAGTCGAGTGAGCTGTCGACAAGGTGCTTGTAACCGTTGCCGGGGCCGCCGGTGATCCAGTTGAAATAGGCCAGGTAATGAGGATAGGTGGCCAAGCATTCGCCTGCCAGGAGGAACACACATAGCAGTACGGCCGCCGACATGATCCATCGCAGGTGGCCGTGTTCACGGAACCAGCGACTGGCAGCCCCGGCGAGGATCAACATCGCAGGATACGTGGGCAGGATGTGCCGGTGCCCGATATTCAGTTTGGTGTTGAGGGCCGTGGCCCAATAGACGATCAAGAGAATCCATAAGGGGGCGGTGGCATAAAACGCCCGCCACACAGACTGCCCCAGCGCGCGCCAATGACCGGGCGGGACCTGCCGCCAACCCGCGATCGCGCCTGTCCCGGCAAGTATCAAAAGCAGGAACAAGGACAGCGGCGTTTTAACAAGAACGGTATACGGGAAGAAGTACCACCAGCCCGTTCGGCTATACTGGCCATTGAGGAACGCAGGCCACACTTGGGCGAGCGAATAGGTACAAGCCGTGCCATAGACGTAGGCTTCCGGCAGAAGGCGGTTGTTCCGAACGAACTCGGCAACCCGGCCTGGCGCGCCTGTGCCCGCCAAGATCTCGCTCCACCCACCGTAAAAGAAATGTTCATTCCCGACAAGAGGCTCCTGAAATGCCGAATACCGAAATCCGTAGAAGGCCCAAATCGTGACGACCACAAAGACCGCCTGAAGCAGCATGACGCCCAACAAGATGCCAGCTCGAAGGAATCGGCGATCAACCACAACGCCGCTAGTCCAACTGACCGTCAGGGGACAACGCCCTACGAGCCGGACGGCCAGCAGCGCCAGGCCCATCGGCACGATGAGCAAGGCCGACATCTTGGAAAGGAACAGCCCGGCCAACGCCAGCCAACAGCAGACGAGGGTGGCCGGCGAGAGTTTGTGGAACATCTTCCACAGGCAGCCGACCGAAAGGGTGAAGAACGCCGCCGCAGCCAAGTCCGAAGTGGCCAAGCTTCCGTTGGCGAGGATCGTGGGACTGGTGGCGTAGGCCAGCAGGGAGATCATTCCGCCACCGGGCCCGAACAACCGCCGTGACCAGGCGTAGACGAGAAACCCCAACCCTACCGAAATAACCACGTTCATGCACCGCGCCCGCCAAAGCAATTCTTCCACGTTGTTTCT
Organism: uncultured Planctomycetaceae bacterium; assembly: GCA_963754135.1. Classification (GTDB taxonomy): domain Bacteria; phylum Planctomycetota; class Planctomycetia; order Pirellulales; family Thermoguttaceae; genus JAJFUI01. Next base: position 1,838,450 of record CAVWEY010000003.1, on the reverse strand, counting down.
AGACTCGAAGAAAAAACGATCGCCGATTGTCCAAACGTCGGAAGCGGTCCACGCGGCTTGATCTTCGGGAAACTTCAGATCCAGTGTCAACAGCGGCAGGGCGAACCATCGTTGGGGCAATACGCCGTTCTCCGGCTGCAAGCGATAATCGTTGCGAGTCCAGTAGCTGAAGCCGGCCGCTACGTGTTTGTTCTCGTCGTACGTGTTGGATTTCTCCCGCACCGAGGCGGCCGCGATCAGAAAGTGCGCCGCCAGCATCACTACGGCGCCCGGATAGCCGCAGGCGAGCCGCGGCAGCATTTCACGCCATCGACGGCCACTTGCCCTGCCATCGCCCCCCGCGGGCCCCCGCGGGACGTGCTGTCGGGCGTTGTTCGTGGAGGTCCGCCGGCTACCACTTGTGAGATCGCGGCTGCCTGGCGGCCGGTGGCTATTCCGTCTTCGTCCCATGGAACCGAGGAGCCTTACTTTTTCACTATCTTCCTGCTATTGTAATAGGGTCGAGGAGGGTTAGCAAGTCGTCGGCGGGGCCTCACTGCCAGCCTGCCGCCGCCAGCCGGCGCATGCCTTTGGCCATCGGAATCGCTGGTTGGTAGCCGAGGTCTTGGCAGGCCCGCGCGATGTTGAAGTTGTGCGAGGTGGACAGGCGGGGCGTCCTGGCAGTGCGAGTCGCGGGATAGCAGGTTTCCACAAAAATAGCCCTGCGTTCGCGCGTCTCCAGTGTCCGGCCAGCCCGATCTCGTTACGGGCGCGTTGGACGTACCGGACGATCTTTTGAAGGCGTATTCTAACGGCTTGTCCAACAGCCGGCGGGCCCGCCGTGGCCGCTAGCGGCGTGGGCGGTGCCGTAGTTGGCGGTGTAGTTGGCGCCATAGTTGAGGGTTCGCAGATCATCCTCACGCGTGCGGAGATGGACGGTGCCGGGGCTGACGGTGGAGCCGGGCCGGGAACGGGCAGCAGGGTAGCTGGTTTCACACGGCGGGAGGTTATCGTGAATGGTGCTGTGGCATTTTGCGATCGGCCTTTTCTAAAGGCCATGGCGCCATTTGGAAAGCCGGATGCACGATCAACTGCCAGGAGTCAAGGGTTCGGTGGAGGATTCGTGGAACCCGACGGCGTTCTGACGGAAAGGCTTCCCGGCTTCGTACAGAGTGATGCTGAGTCGCAAGGCATCCGCCAGGGCCGGCTGGTTCTGTTTCGTGGCCAGTTCCAGGGCTTTGCTGCGCCGTGGCTACGGCTTCTTGGAACCGCCCCGCTGCGGCGTAGGCGGCGGCCAAGGTATCGAGCACCATCGTTTGCCTACCGCCGGTGAGTTGCTCCGCCCGCCGGGCCAGCTCAACCGCCTCCGCGCCGTTGCGCAGCGACGCCTCGGGGCAGGTCGCCAACTGCCAGGCCAGATCGTTAATGGCTTCGGTGAAGTCCGGCGAGATTTCCAATGCCTTCCGGAAGTGGCGCGATGGCCTCGTCCAGCCGGCCGCCCGCGGCCAAGGCAATGCCGAGGTTATAGTGGGCCTCGGCGTAGTCCGGCCGGATTTCCAAAGCCTTCCGGTAGTGCGACATGGCCCCTTCCAGCCGGCCGCCCACGGCCAAGGCTCTGCCGAGGTTATAGTGGGCCTCGGTGAAGTCCGGCCGGATTTGTAAAGCCTTCCGGAAGTGCGCCATGGCCTCGTCCAGCCGGCCGCCCGTGGCCAAGGCGTTGCCGAAGTTATAGTGGGCCTCGGCGTAGTCCGGCCAGATTTCCAATGCCTTCCGGTAGTGCGACATGGCCTCGTCCAGCCGGCCGCCCACGGCCAAAACGGTGCCGAGGTTGTTGTGGGCCAGATGGTTCTGCGCGGTGCAGGCCAAGGTGCGCTTCCATAGGGCCTCGCTGTCGTGCCAATACGTCGTCTGCCGCCACGCACATGCCATCAGTCCCGCCACCACCAACGCCGAAGCGATGCTGCAAACCCAACCACGATAGGGCCACGACCGGGAAACGTGTGCGACTCCCCAGACCAGCGCGAGGCATAGCCCGATCTGCGGCAAGTACGTGAAGCGGTCGGCCATCGCCTGATCTGATAGCTGCACCAGTCCGATCACAGGCACTAACATCCCTACGTACCAGAGCCAACCAACCAGAACGTACGGATACCTCCGCCACCCCACCAGAGCTCCAACCGTAGCGGCCGTCAGCAGACCAAAGCAACCCAGAATCTTCCATGTTTGAAGATTTCGAAATAAGCAAAGGATACCACAGCGCCAAGCCAGTCGGGCAAAAGAACTGTGCAAGTAGGCCACGTATGAAACCAGGACGTTGCCGATCCGCCAGTAATAGGGAAAGTTTGCAGTGGGCACTACGAGCTCGCGCTGCGCCCAAAGCGTCAAACCGCACGCGGCGCCCGCCAACGCCAACAACGGGGTCTTCTCAACGACGAGGCCAAGAGATCGCCACATAAAGCCCCGACCGGCAGTTGTGCCGACCGACGCGACTGTCGGTCGTGGCTTTACGTCCATCCGGCCCAGCGGCCAGTAATCCAACAACAGTAGCACAAACGGTAGCGTCACGAGCATGGGCTTGGCCATCAAACCCAGGGCAAAAAACACCATCACCGTCAGGTAGCGGGCGAGCGAGAAGCGGTGGCGCGCGTAGCTGACATACGCCCCGATGGTCAACATGAAGAACAGTCCGCTCAGTACATCTTTCCGTTCCGCCACCCACGCCACAGACTCCACCCGCAACGGATGGACCGCAAACAACGCCGTGACAAGCGCACTAGGCCAAAGACAGCCGGTCATCCCCCGGAGGACCAAGAAAAGCAGAATTGCCGTGGCGGCGTGCAACAGGACGTTGGTCAGATGGTATCCCCACGGCTTCAGGCCACAGAGTTGGTAGTCCAACATGTAGGACCACCACGTCAGCGGGCACCAATTATAGTGATGGCGCTGCGTAAGAGCCCAAATGACCCCCTCGGCGCTTATGTCTCTCGTCACGTGGGGGTTTTCGGACACGTATTGGCCGTCATCGAGGTTGACGAATTCGTGGCGAACCGTCTGGCCAAACACCAGCCCGACTGCCAATAGGAGGCCACCGCAGACAGCCAGCACACGGCGGCGTTCCCCCGCCAGAGAGTCGGGGGCCAAACAGACTTGGTCTCCTCCGCAGGCCCCCGCGGGACGTACTGTCGGGCGTTGTTCGTGGAGGTCCGCCGGCTACCACTTGTGAGATCGCGGCTGCCCGGCGGCCGGCGGGTATTTCGTTTTCGTCCCATGGAACCGAGGAGTCTTACCTCTTCACTATACTCGTGCCATTGTAATGGAACCGAGGAGGGTTTGCAAGTCGCCAGCCGGGCCTCACCGCAAACCTGCCGCCGCCAGCCGATGTACTCCTTCGGCCATCGAAATCGCTGGCTGATAGCCGAGATCCTGATGGGCCCGCGTAATTTTGAAGTTCGTGCGAGGTGGACAGGCGAATGCCGTTGGCTCGCCTCGGGATATGGGTTCCCTACAACAACGGCCCTGCCAGGGCCAAGCCGGAATGAGAAACAAGGATTTCGTCCGTCTCGGAAATGATGAATTTCATGGGCTTCCTTATCGTCCCCGCCAAGGTGAATCACCGATGCCCTTCATCATTCACAAAATCACCGCAAGAACAAGCCTTTCTTGTGCCCCGCTGGCCTGCTCCCCGAAAACTGATCCAGGTATTATGAGAGTCCAGAAGCCCCAGCGAGGGGCGAGGAGGACTCTCGATGTCACGACGACGAACGCGACATAGCCCGGAGCAGATCATTCGCAAGCTTCGGGACGCCGACGCCATGCTGGCCGGCGGGAAGACGATCGGCGAGGTCTGCCAGGCTCTGGAGACCAGTGAGCAGACCTTCCACCGCTGGCGGAACCAGTACGGTGGCATGAAGGCCGAGGAGGCCAAGCGACTGAAGAAGCTGGAGGAGGAGAACCAACGGCTCAAGCGGCTGCTGGCCGAGGCGGAGCTCGATAAGGCCATCCTCCGTGAGGTGCTCGGGGGAAACTGACCAGTCCTGCACGCCGCAGGGAGGCGGTTGGCGAAGCCCAGCGGAAACTGGGCGTTTCCCAACGTCGGGCGTGCAGGGCATTGCAACAACCACGGGCAACGCAGCGTTACCGACCGTTGCCGCGCGAGTTCGAGCGGCGGCTGGTCGGGCGGATGCTGGAACTGGTCCGCGAGCATCCGCGTTACGGCTATCGGCGGATCCTGGGCTTTGTTGCGGCGGGAGGGCTGGCGCGTGAATCGCAAACGCATCCATCGGCTGTGGCGTCGGGAGGGGCTGAAAGTGCCGCAGAAACAGCGAAAAAAGCGGCACTTGGGCCAGAGTGCCAACGGCTGCGCCCACCGTCGGGCGGAGCACAAAGACCATGTGTGGGCGTGGGACTTCATCTTCGACCGCACCCGCGACGGCCGCGCCCTGAAGTGGCTTACGTTGGTGGACGAGTACACCCGGGAGAACCTGGCCCTGGAGGTCGGGCGTGGGATGACGGCGGAGGAGGTGATCGACGTATTGGCGGACCTGTTCGTCGTTCGCGGCGTGCCCAAGCACATCCGCAGCGACAACGGGCCGGAGTTCATCGCCGCGGCGATCCGGGCCTGGCTGGGCTATGCCGGCGTCCAGACGCTCTACATCGAGCCAGGCAGCCCGTGGGAGAACGGCTACGCCGAGTCGTTCAACAGCCGCTTCCGCGACGAGCTGCTTGCCCGTGAGGAGTGGGACGCCCTTTCCGAGGCGCGGGCCTATGGCACACGGTATCGTTTGGAGTACAATCACCGGCGCCCCCATAGTGCGTTGGGGTATCAGACCCCGGCGGAGTTTGCCGCCGGCTGTGCGGCTGCCTCCGTTCGGCCTACGGCCTCACTCCGGCAGCCGCACAGCCGAACCCCAGGAATCAACCCTTTACCTGTTTCCCAACCCCTACTCTCATAACGCCTGGTACAAGAAACGGGGGCGCGCCACCGCCGCCAGGAAAGCTCACGGATTCAGACCTATGGCAATGGCAGCACCAGGTGCAGTAGTCGGTCCCAAAATGCCATTGCCCACTCTTCGCATATATCCCAAAGCCACCACCGACTTATGACCGCCAGGGGAGAGCAGGCGTCGTAACTCTATGCTCTGATGTAGGTTATGGTTCAGATTCAGACAAAGTGGAACACCCATTCGATTTTTCAAGGCAAAACCTGGCTCGATACGACATTTATAGAGAGGACCCACAATGGCTGCGCCGGATGGCGTGGTGTATGAAGTGCGCCGTAATGGCTCAGATCGGATTGGCTGATGAACGAACAAGATCGTCACGATTTGTTCTGCAAGATGATAGCTTGTCATTACAGCCAACTTTATGCCTACATCTTCGCGATAGTCAGGAACCGGGAAGATGCGGGTGACGTATTCCAGTCTGCCTGCGTAGTTCTTTGGCAGAAGTTCGAGTCGTTTCAGCCTGGTAGTAGCTTCTTCTCCTGGGCACGCCAGACAGTGAAGCTTGTGGCACGCAACTTTTTGAGACATAAAAGGAAGCTGCCAAATTACATCAGCGAAGAATTGCTGGATGTTCTTGCCGAGACTATTGCCGAAGCCAATAATGATGGGGTGGAGTCGTATCTGATCGCGTTGCGGCGCTGCAAGGCAAAGCTCAGCGCCGCGGACCAGGAGTTGCTTGACCTCCGTTACGTCGAAGATCTTAGCAGCCGTGAAATAGCCCACCGATTGCAGCGACCCCAACCGAGCGTGTGTCATTCGCTGACGCGCATTCGCCAATGGCTACTGGAGTGCATCCGAATGGATCTGGCTCGCCAGGAGCATTCAGCGAAGGAAGATTCATGAGTGAGTTTGCAGTCAATGTGGACCGCCTGTTGTATCTTGCGGAGAGGGTCTGCGACGAGAACGCCTCCGACAATGACTACGTCGAGTTGGACACGATCTTGCGTGCCGATGCCGAATCACGCCGCCGTTACTTGGACTATTGCCGGATGCATGTCACGTTGACGATCGAGTTGCAATCGCATGCGGCACTGCAAGCGGTAGGCGGACAAGCGGAAGTATTCGCCCGGAACGTAGCGTTGGGCCGTGGGGAAGAGTTAGGGTCCGTAGCTCAGGGTTCAGAAATATCGTGCCATCGCGAAAAAGAGAATCAGAACTCGGAAATCTCAACTCCCCAACCCCTCGTCCCCAGCCCCGAGCTACTTATCCCTCCCATCGTTCTCGACTTGTCCTCAACACCGCCACCATCACCTGGCTTCTTTATGCCCGGCAGTTGGCTGTTCTCCTATGGCGTCGCCACGTTGCTCACCGGCGCGGCGTTCCTCGGCGCCTGGACGTACAAGGTTTCCTGCGATTATCCGGCCGCCAAACCGTCACCGTCGGCGGTGGAGACCTTTGCCGGGCCGCAGAAGCAATTGGACGTTGAATTGGACGTTGTCGGCCGGATCACCGCCGCCGCCGACTGCCGTTGGGCCGGGTCGGTGGTTGCCCCTGCCGCCACGATCCGGCTGGGAGGCAAGTACGAGCTGGCCGCCGGCCTGTTGGAAATCACCTACCAGACCGGGGCAACGGTCATCCTCCAGGGCCCGTGTACCTATGAAGTCGACTCCCCGAGCAGCGGCTTCCTCTCGCTGGGCAAGCTGACGGCACGAGTGGAGAAATCCGAAATCCGAAATCCGAAATCCGAAGTCTCCGAACCTCCAAATCTGCAAATCTCCCAATTCGCCGTTCGCACTCCGGCCGCTACCGTGACTGACCTCGGCACGGCCTTTGGCGTCGAAGTCACCCGGGAGGGCCAGACCGAGGCCTACGTCTTCCAGGGCACCATCCGGGTGGCGGCTGTTGCGGGCGGAGACGGCAGCGCGGCCCACGGGCGCGTCTGCCGGGAAGGCGAGGCGATCCGTGTCGGGGCCGGCGATCCGGTGATCCGCGCGATCGCTCGCGGGAAGAACGCCGCCCCGGTGTTCGTCCGCGCCATGCCGCCACCACAGGCCGTACGCGATGCCGAACCCTACGCTGAACTCGTGTTGTCGCTCAATCCGGTGGCGTACTATCGCATGGAGCACCCGAGGAGCGAAAAGGACCGCTATGTGGTCTTCGATTCCGCCGTGGGCGGCCACCACGGCGAATTGCGCTTGGGTGATGAGCCCGGCCCGGCCTACGTGCCCGGCCGTTTTGGCGACGCCCTCTGGCTCCGCGGGCCGGGCGTAGACGACCGCGTGTTCGTGCCCGACTACCCCAAGGCCACCGGCGACCGGCTCAGCGTGACGGCCTGGGTGATGGCCAGCACCAAGCCGCAGTGGGCCATGATCGCCAGCAACTGGGGCGTTCCCGCACGCGGCCGCAAAAACACCGGCCAATTCCACCTCGGCCTGTTTGAGTTCCGTGGGGACCTGTCCGCGCGGGTCACCCAGCGCGACGGCCAAGTGGTACAGGTCCGCGAAGGAGAATCCGAGCCTTTCCCCGTGAATGCCTGGCAGCACGTCGCCCTGGTGGCCGACGGGAGCATCCTGCACCTCTACCGAAACGGCAAGGAGGTGGCCTCGGCCCCGTGCGCCGGCGTCTTGCCCGATCCGCCGGTGGCCAGCCTGGGCATCGGCTGCCGCACGAATCCCGCCGGCACCGACGCCTACGCCTGCAGCGGACAACCGCTCAACCTCAACCGGGATTACGCTTGGTTTTGGCATGGGCGGATCGACGAACTGGCCATTTTCAACCAGGCCCTCTCGGCCCAATCCATCGAACGGCTTTATCTCGGTAAACCATCGCAACCGCAGAACGCCGAAACGCCAGCGAAAAGGAGATGAGCCTATGAATGGTTCGTAACCAACAGCGAGTCCGTTTTAGCCCAACGTCTGTCACCGCGAGACAGCGCGGGCCACCGGAACGTGGCCGAAGATGAAAACCTCACACCAAGGCGCAAAGGCGCAAGCGAACGGAGTCCTTGTGGTCCTCGCGCTTTGGCGCGGTGATTTCAGAGCCTTTGAGGGGCGTGTTTCCTGTCGAACTGCGAGTGAAATTATGGATCATATCAATCATCAGTCCGAAATCCGAAGTCCGAAATGCACCGCTTTCACTTTGGTGGAACTTCTTGTGGTCATCACGATCATCGGCATCTTGATCGCGCTCTTGTTGCCGGCGGTGCAGGCGGCCCGCGAGGCGGCCCGGCAAGTGCAGTGCGCCAACCATCTGAAGCAGATCGGGCTGGCCTGCCTGGACCACGAGCAGATCAACGGCGTCCTGCCCACGGGCGGCTGGGGGAACTGGTGGGTCGGCGACCCGGACCGCGGCTTCGGCAGCCGCCAGCCGGGCGGTTGGGCCTTCAGCATCCTGCCCTACATGGAGCAGCAGACGCTGCACGATCTCGGCGCCGGGATGCCGACGGGCGCCGGGTACGCGGGCATGCCGAGGCAGAACGCCATCACGCAACGGGAGGCCACGCCCCTGGAGACGTGGTCTTGTCCTAGCCGGCGCCCTGCGGGAATCTATCCGCAAACCCCCGTCATCTTCTACTTTAACCTGACCGTTCCGCCGCTCGGTGCCCGCAGCGATTACGCGGGCTGCGGCGGAACCATGAACTACAGCGCCGGCTTGTGGTCGGGCCCCGGCTCGCTATCCGCCGGCGACGCAATGACACCGAGCGACTGGGCGAACAGCGCCCAGGGAAGCGACGGGGGCGTCATGTTCCTGCACAGCGCGGTGGCCTTGCGCGACGTCACCGACGGCACCAGCAACACCTACTTGGCGGGCGAAAGGCGCTGCAACCCGGACCACTACTACGACGCCGCCGACCCCTCGGACGATCAGCTCTGGGATACCGGCGTCGACTGGGATACGATCCGCTGGACCAACAACGACCCAAACTTTCTGCCTGGTCCGGACACCCCCGGCATCGGGGGAAGTCTGCAATTCGGCAGCGCCCACCTGAACGGCTTTCAGATGGTCTTTTGCGACGGCTCGGTGCATATGATGAGCTACACGATCGACCCGGTGGCGAATAGCCTGCTGGGCGACCGTGCCGACGGCCAGGCGATCGACGGCAAGAAGTTCTAGTGTAGTCGCCTAGAGTGTTTAGAGTGAGCAGAAGGATTTTGGAAGAAGAGCAGGCGTCGTAACTCTATGCTCTGATGTAGGTTATGGTTCAGATTCACAAAAAGTGGAAAGCCCATTCGATTTTTCAAGGCAAATACAGGCTCGACGCGACATTTGTAGAGAGAACCCGGAATGGTTGCGCCGGATGCCGAGTACCATTCGGCCAGTGCCATCGTCTTCAAGGCTAGAGATATTCCCAGACATGCCTTTCCAGCACCATTGAAGGAGAAGATCGCCATGTATCGCACTTTTGTATTTTCCGCGGTAGTTGCGACGTTGATTGTCTCGCTCGGTGTTACCGGCGCAAGCTGGTCAGTATTGGTATGGCCCGGCAGCCGGTGGAAATTGGAACGTCGCCGCGAATTGGTACCCGTCGGGCGTGCCAACCACCATCGCCGACATCTTTGGCGGGACTTCCCATGGCACCGTGACGGTCAGCGACACGGAGACGGTCGGCACCCTCAACGTCGGCGGCATCTCCGCCTTGACTGGCTACGGGTCGGTCAGCATTACCAGCGGCGCTGCGCTGACCGTTACAGGCACCATGGCCCTTGGCACTGCAACTGGAAACGAAGCCGGAACTGTTTCGCAAGGAGGTGGTACAGTGAGTGCTGCTACCGAGTGGATCGGCCAATACGCCCCCGGTGGCAGCTACAATCCCAGCAGCTACACGCAAACCGGCGGAACCAACACCGTCTCGACTCTGGAGTTTTGCGGGACGGCGAGTCAACCCGCATCTACTCAGGCAGCGACATATAACCTAAACGGCGGAACGCTCAATGTCAACTCAGTGACCGTGAACAACAATGGCTACGGTAAGGCCGCGTTCAATTTCGGCGGCGGAACGCTCCAGGCGGCCGCCCCGCAAACTTGGCCGAGCACGTTTGGCACGTTTGCGCTGTCGCCGTCAACGACCAGCACGATCAACTCCCAGGGCAACACAATTACGTTTAACCAGGCCCTCACCGGCTCTGGCGCGCTGAATATAGCGGGGTCGGGTTCGGGGAGTGTGGTTTTCAACGGAGCCAACTCCTACACCGGCACCACCACGATTAGCTCCGGCACGTTGGATATTACCGGTGCGAGTAATTCGACCAACTTACTTACCAACGCTGGCGGCGTGAATATCACCGGCGGGCAGTTGATCTTGGACTACACTACTGGTAGCGATCCGGCCAGCCTGGTCAACACGCTGCTGGCCTCGGCCTACAGCAATGGCTTCCATAGCGGCCAAATCTACGACACCAGCGCGACTGCCTCGATGGGCCTGGGGTGGATCGACAACACCACCACTAAGCAGATTACGATCATGCCCGCGCTTTACGGCGACGCTGACTTGAACGGCAAGGTGGACCTCACGGACTTCAGCATCTTGTCTACGAACTTCAACCCCAGTGGCACGGGGATGACATGGCAGCAAGGCGACTTTGACTACAACGGCAAGGTGGACCTCACGGACTTTAGCATCCTGGCCACGAATTTTACAGGTGATGACCCCCTGGTTAGGGTCGGGAGTGCGGTTCCTGAGCCGTCGAGCATTGTTATGTTGGCGTTGCTGTTGGCGCTTGGATGTATCGTGAAGCAGCCTTACTTCAGGAGAGTTTCTATGAAGCGATTTTTGGTCTTGGGCGTCTGTATCGTATTGAGCGGCGCGTTCGTGGCCAACGCCAACGCCACCACCATCACGATCAATGATACGGACACCGGTGGTGTGTTCTCGAACAAGGTCACCAGCGACCCGTTGGCAGGCATGGCGTTTGGTACGATCGACTGCGAGCGGACGTCGCCTGGTGGAACCGATCCGATGGGCATTGTCAATTCGACGGCCTACGACGAGATTAACCTTTTCCTCACGGGGTTCAACTCGCCCGTAAACGGCTATTTCTCCACCACCCTGGGCGGCCAGTTCACGGCGTCGACCGGTGCGACGCTACAACTCGTCGCCAAGGCCAGCAGTTGGGCAGGCCAGACTACCAATGGCATCCTTACTTTCGGCACCTGCTTTGTTAACTTCGACAACAGCCTCGGCACGTTCGCTCGCGGGGCCGAGGCTTCGGGAAGCAGCTACGACTACTTCTCGGGTAATTGGGGGACAACGACGAATGCGTATGTGAAACCGTCGAGCACCATCCCATCGCCCACCCTCAACGGCGCGGATTACCCGAACAATTTGCTCGCGGAGTTGTTTATCACTCCGGGGGCGGGTGTCAGTTATGCGGGAGAACTCGGCACGACTTACGCGGGCGGAGCAGGCGTTCCCAGCATCACCTTTACCGTTGCTCCGGTTCCGGAGCCGGGCACGCTGGCGCTGCTGGCCGCGGGTCTGGCCGGGCTGCTCTGCTATGCGTGGAGGAAGCGGTAGTAACACGGACTCACCGCCGCCTTTGCGCCTGTGGGCGTGAATTGTCGGCGCTTGTTGGATTGAGTCACGAGGCGGATTGTGCATCGAAGCGATCGTAAGGGGAGAAGCCGTGAAGCGGGGGTCCGCGGGCTTTACCCTGGTCGAGTTGTTGGTGGTCATCACGATCATTGGCATCCTGATCGCGCTCTTGTTGCCGGCGGTGCAGGCGGCGCGGGAGGCGGCGCGGCAGACGCAGTGCCGCAACAACCTCAAGCAGCTTGCCCTGGGCTGTCTGACTCACGAAAATGCCACCGGCCGGCTTCCCACCGACGGCTGGGGCAACGGCTGGACCGGCGATGCGGACCTCGGAACCGGCCAGCAGCAGCCGGGTGGATGGATCTACAACGTCCTGCCGTTCATCGAGCAGCCAGCCCTGCACGACCTGGGGGCGGGCCTTGCGGGTCCGGCAGATCAGGCCGGCTCGCCCAAGTGCAATGCCAACCTGCAGCGGCTTGGCGTGCCGTTGCCCGTGCTCTACTGCCCCACGCGGCGGGCGGCAACCACCCTTCCCTGGCCGCAGACGTTTGAGGCGATTGTCAACGCCGGCTTGCCGTCGTTGGCGGCGCGCGAGGATTATTCCGTCAACGGCGGCGACTACTTCACCACGTCCGGCCAGCCCGGACCGATGCTGTGGACATCGCAGGGCGGCAGCGCTTGCGCCGGCCCGGCCAGCTTGGCCGACGGCGGCGTGAACGGTTCTGCAACGCAAGTCAGCAACGCGAAGGGCACGTTCGCCAACGTCGCCAAGTATGCCACCGGAGTCGCCTATTGCGGCAGCCTGATTGCCTTGGCGGACGTGACCGACGGAACCAGCAACACCTATCTGTTAGGCGAGAAAAATCTCATGCCCGACAATTATTCCAACGGGGCGGACCCGGGCGACAACGAAGATGCCATGATGGGTGATAACGAGGACATCGCCCGTTGGACCGCCTATTCGGTCAATTACAGCACGAACCCTGCCATAATTCAATACCTCCTGCCAGCCCCGGATACGCCGGGCGTCGCCTACCGGTTCTGTTTTGGCAGCGCCCACGCCAATGGGTTCCAGATGGCCTTCTGCGACGGCTCCGTGCAGATGATGAACTACACCATCGACGCGGAGACTCACCGCCGGCTCGGCAACCGCAAGGACGGCCTGCCGATCGACGGCAATAAGTTCTAGGCGGCCCCATTCCTCGTGCAACCGACAACTGAAGTTGCCGTGCGCCGGTTCGCAGTGACCCTCCTTGGATGGGTGCTGGCAGCCGGTTTGGCCGCAGCGGAGAGGCCGAAGACTCGCGGGAAAGCCAGCGATCCGGGCACCTGGAAGCCCGTGCCCTACCAAGCCGCCGTCCCGACCGGCGGCGTGACGCTCGACGCTGCCGGGCTGTTCCGGCCCATGATGGAGAACAACATCGCCTACCTGCTCGACTCCTTCTCGGTCGATCACATGCTCGTACCGTTTCGAGAGCGGGCCGGGCAGAAGAACCCGCCCTCCGACAAGCCGCAGGTCCGCATGTGGGAAACCGACCTGCGCGGTTCCTGCGCGGGCGCTTCCTGAGTCGGAATCTAAACGGAGACGCTGGAGTGTCAACATGGGAACCAGGGAAGCTCGGCTGAGTATGGTAGTCGCACGGCTAAGTTGGTCCATCGACCAGCCAAAGTACCTGCCCATGAGGCAGCCGAGTGGCGGAGCACCCGTAGTAGTCGGAGACGCTAGCGCCGTTTACCTGGCGAAGGGGTGCAGGATGATTCGTGTTGGGCGACCGAAATGTTCGCTACATCTGGAAGCTTCCAGATGAACATCGACGCAGTCCAGCGGAGGCTCGCATGAGCGGAGAATCGTCTGGAAAGCCGGATGCTTGGAAACTTGCACGTCCGGTTTGGGGTTGGAGCCGGGGTGAAACTCCCCGGCCTACACCACCCGTGTTGCTGAAATCCGCCGGGGCCTTGATGAGTACCGAGGCGTGGGGCACGGCGAAGTAGAGCGGGCCGGCCGCGGCAATCGCCGGCTCCAGCCAGCACTTGGCCACTTCGGCAAAGCAGTCCATCGCCGCCAGCCAGCGGCCTTCCGTGGGCCTGCCGTTGGGGGCGAGGTTGTGGTTCTTCACCCGGTCCACCAGCGCGGCCAGCGCCGCCATGACTTGATCGCAACGCGGCGGGATGTCCAGGGCAAGGGACAATCCCGAGGCTCTGGCGGCATTGGCTTTGGCGATCCACGCTTCCGGGTCGGGCAGGTCCAGGGATTGCTCCCACGTCTGGAACTCCAGCGCCGCCTCTTCGCCCACGCAACCGGCGACGGCCCGACAACGCAAGAGCGGCTCGGCGTTGATGGCCTCCAGGGCCGCCATGCAGATCGCAGCGTTGGTCCAAGAGCGGATGCTGGGCCACGCCCCCGATGCCTTGGCCCGGTCCTTGGGGTAGGCTTCCAACAGCCCCGGCTTGTGCTTGTGGAACGCGCCGACCAGACTCGTGTTGCGGCCGATGCACTTCTCCCAGTCCGGCGGCAGGGGCGCGAAGCTCGGCTGGGGGAAGCCCAAGGCGCTCATCATGCCCCGCTGCCACGCCTCCGCGTCCGTTTCCCACGTCAGGTGGCAGAGCCGGTTGGCCAGCGGCGGCTCCAACTCGGAACCGTTGGCCGCGCAGTCGGGTGGATTGCAGGCGCCGAGCTTCCAGACCGTATCGGGCAGCACCGCGTCGCCCACCCGGTTCTCGGCAATCACGCCCAAGAGCGCCGCTTGCACGGCCGGCGGGCAGGTGGTCAACTCGTCGAGGAACAGAACCCATTGCCCAAGCTGGCAGTCCTGCGCCCACTTGGGCGGCATGACGGCCATGTAGGGATGCTCCCCTTGCACGGGATAGGGATAGCCGCCCACGTCGGCCGGCTCCCGCAATGAGCCGATCAGCGTGTAGCACTGGCGGGACATGGCGCGGGCGAAGGCTTCGATGGTCCGCGACTTGCCGCAGCCGGGCGGGCCGGACACGAGCGGCGTCACCTTGCCGGTCTGCGCCACCGTCCAGAAAATCAGGTTGGGCGTGGTCTTGCAGGGCATGGGCCTGCTCCTTGTGGGGTAAAGAGGTTCGGGTCTGCCCCGGCACACATTGCGACGGGGCAGTACCGAACCGCCTTGCCCTACCCGCTACGCACAGACGCCGATTCCCGCCGCGGCGAAGTCCTGCATGACCGCTGCCGCCGCCGCCCCGCTGGCCAGTTGCGCCACGCTCTTCAGCCCCTCCAGCCCCTCGTTGAGGATCGAACTGTAGAGGGTCACGCGGTCCACCAGGGCCTGCGCCTCCTTGGCCCGCACTTGGAGTTGGGTGTCGTTGAGCGTCCCCTTGGACACGTCATCCAAGAGCTTGGCGGCCTTCTCGTGGACCTCGGCGGTGAGGGTATCCCGGATGGTCCGGGCGGTCCCTTCGTCCATTGCCACCCGCGCCGTGGTGATCTTGTTGCCCTCCTGGCAGCCCTCGACCCGCTCCGCCAGTTCCTTCCAGCGCGTCAGGTGGTGCTCGGGGATGTAGTACACGCCCGGCTTCAGGCCGGTCATGCCGTCCATCTTCTCCAGCACGGCCACCAGGGCTTGGCCTACCGCCGTGGTGGTCAGCCGGGCCTTGAGCTTCAGGAACTCCTCAGTCAGGGCACCCTCGTCGGCATAGCCGTAGTCCCTGGAGTTCACCCAGTGTTGAAGTAGCCGGTTGGTAGAATTTTTGGTTTTGGGTGCAGAAAACGGCTGATTTGGGTCGCCAGCCAGTCGAACAAGTAGGTTACCTTCTTGGGCAATCGCCACGGATGGTTGATGAAGGCGTTGCGGAGGGACGCAAACCGGTCCTGGCCCCAAAGGTTCAGCCAATAGAAGGCAATCGCCACCAGGTAAATCAGCCGCCGGATGCTGCGCCAACTCTGAACCAGGAATTCTTCCAAGTGAAATCGCTGCTTGATGCCCCAGGTGGCATCTTCCACGCCCCAGCGGCGACGAAATGCCCTGACGAACCAGGTTCCGTTTCGCCCTGCCTTTCGAGCCTTGGGACTGACCAACAACATCAAAGGCGCGGCTTCGGCGTTGCGCCAGGAAAGAACCAACAACAATTCCTGATCCGGTGCTTCCGGCAGTCGGACGGGCTCCACATAGGTCCAATCGCCGGCGGGCCAGTGGGCAGGACGCTTCTGCTGAAAAATTTCCGCCGCACGATCGTCTACCAAGAGCCGACGGCCTCCCGGCGTCACGATGTACCGGTCGCCGCGTTGTCGCACGATCCAGGCCATCTCCATCCGCAGCATCGGAACCATCAACTCTCGACGGTCGAAACCACGATCCAAGACCCAAGTTCCTCGGTGGCCGGTTGCTTCGTGAATTCGTCCAAAATGGGCCAAAATCTCGGCATTTTCGCTGGTTGGAGCCCCGCTGTACGTCCGCAGCGGTTCAATCAAGAGTGGGAACAATTGCCAACGCCGAACGCGCACGTAAGCCTCGAAAAGCACGTAGCCGGGAGCGGTTCGTTTCTCGGGATCGCTCGCGTCGCGCACCCGTCCCAAACCTTCCAGATGTCGGGCGTAATACTTGGCGATGTCGGTCAGGTCGGCCACGATCAACGATTCTTCGCCGACCATCGCGGCCGAATCGTCCAGCAACCCGTCCATTACCGGCTGCATGGACCAATGTTGGCTATCCAGATGACGGCTCAACCGTTTCTCATCGGCATGGACGCTGTTCACACCCGATCCGATAGCCCGCGCAATCTTGGTAAGATGCACATGACCGCCAATCACCAGCCCCACGATCATTTGCCAGATGAATCGCTGGCGGCGACTGTCGGATACACCTCTTGCCACACGCCCCGCAAAATCGTACAACCTTCGATGTACCTCCTTGCGCATTCCATTGCCAGCCATCTTTGGCCTCCTTTCGCCTTGGTTTTCCCTAACTCCAAGCGGAAGGAGGCTTTATTTTGCGCGACGAGTCAAGATCAAAGTGGGTGAACTCCAGGGGCGACCTGCCCGTGGGACCGAGTGGTGGGCCATCAGGGGCGTTTAGGCCCCTTCCCGGCGCAGCCGGTAGTCGGCCCGGCGTTCACGCCGGGTTGCGATGCCGCTGAGATCGCGTGCTTTCTGTCAGCCGCGTTCACGCGGCTCCTGCCTCTGGCCGCATGGGCGGCAGGATCCCCGTGAACGGGGATGACATGGTTCGCGGTCGAAGAATGGGCAGCAATTGTCCGGCACGCCAACCCGGCGTAAACGCCGGGCCGAATACCGCTCCGCGGACAGGGCCGTGAACGGCCCTCAGGGAACGCACGGTCGAAAGTGACCCTAGAAAAGGCCGCCTCTCTGCGATCGCCTACCCGTGGCGGGCGTTGGCGAGCCGCTGCAAGGCGCCCTTGACCGAGAGGTGGCCGTTTGAGTTGGCGGGGAGCCTCAATGAGCCGTTCCAACTGATGAGCGGCCGGACGGCGCGGCCGTTCGACAATGTAGCAGGCACACGCCGTGTGCCGTCCCCAATAGCAGGGGCGGCCGGCGCGGCGATTGTTGTGTTGACCGGCACGGCCAGAAAGACCAGTCCGAAGCCGGTCAGGAGTCCGCCCAGCACGCCGCCCAGGGCGATCGTGATCCGGCCGGGACCGACGGGCCGGATGCCGGCGTCGGGGGCGTCGATCCGGCTGATCAGGCTGGCGACCGTGGCGCTGGCGCGGGCGGCGCGGGCCTCGGCTAGGTTCTGCTCGGCACGCTCCAGCAGCACGCCGCGGTTGCGGGCCTCGGTCACCTGGTTGGCATACTCCGCCCGCACTTCGGCCAGGCCGCCCAGCCGCCCGTTGGTCTTCGCCAGTTGGTCTTCCAACAGCGTGTGGCGGTCGGCCACCAGCCGCAGCTCGATCTCGATGCCACGGCGGGCCGACGCCAGCTCATCGTGTAGGTTCCGGCCGATCTCCGCCTCGGCCTCGCGCGCCGCCCGGACTTTCGGATGGTCCGCCGACATCATTCCCAAGAGCGCGGAAGTGTGCAATTGGGAGTCAATCAGCCCGTCCTTCAGCCGCTTCATCGCGGGGTGCGATTCCAACAGCCGGTTGGGCGTGGCGGCCAGCCGGCCGGGGTCGCTCTGGGCCTCGGTCACCACCGCGAGCAGTTCCCGGTTGACCTTCTCGGCCGCGGCGTTCTCGCGGAGCTGTGCGCGGATGTCTTCACCGCTGCGCCGCAGGGCGCTGTCGCTGGAGGCCATGTCCTGCATCGAGCGGAGTTCGGCCAAGTCGCTGCCCAGGCGATGCTCGGTGGCCGCCAAGGCGGCGGTGGCCCCGTCCAGGTCGGCTTTGGCCAGGTGGACCGTCTTGGTCAACTCATCGATCATGCTCTGGGCCTTGGCGTCGCGGAGCTTTTGGAATTGGACGCGGAGTTGCTTGAAGATCGCCTCGTTGAGGGCAACGGAGCGGGCGCGGTCTTCCGCCCGCACGTCCAGATAGAAGACCTCGGTTTTGCCGAACTCGGCCCCCTTGGGCGGAGCGAGCTTGACGTTCTTGCGGGCTTCATCGATGTCGCGGTCGGTGGGCCAGACGGCGGGGTGGCCGGCGTAGGACGGATTTCCCAATCCGTCCGCTTCTTCGAGACGGGCTAGGAAGCCCGTCCTACGGGAGGTCACGTCGTAATCGGCGGGCGGGCCGACTTCCTTCAGGGCCGCCTCCAACACGCCGCGGCTGCGGACCACTTCCAGGATGGTCTCCTGGACGGTCTTCATTTCTTCGGGCTGGCTGAACTTGCCCGGCCCCTTCTCGGCGCCGGAGGCCTCGTTGCGGACGATCAGGGCCTGAGAGGCTTCCCAGGTGGCCTGATGGACCGCGGCGTAGGCCCCGACGGCCGCGGCGATGGCCACGGCGGGCAGGAGCCACAGCAGGACGTGCCTGCGGAGCACGTGGAGGAGTTGGCCGGGAGTAAACGTGTTGGACGGTGCGAGGTGCATTGTGGTCGGGTCCATTGGCGTGGTGGCGTGGGGTCAGACCGTGATTAGTGATTAGCGGAGCTTTGTCTGCGTGCGCTCATTCGATCTCGCTCGCTAATCACTAATCACGGTCTGACCCCATGGTCCGTAGGGGGCGATTCCAGTCGCCGAGACTCCCACGATTGCTGGGGTGGCAGTTCAACTGCCACCCCAACGCGAAAGCGGCGAAGTCCCGGCGACCACAAACGCTGGACGGCGACTGGAGCCGCCCCCTACGGGATGTCAAGGAACATTAGGACGCCCAGTTTGGGTTGCAAAGCGGGTGCCGGCGCCGTCGGGGCGGGCGCCGCCAGCCGCGCAACCGGTGTGGCGGCAACCGGTTGCGCCGCCGGGCCGGCGGTGCTCGCAACCATCCGGCCACCCGGCGTGTTGCCCCAAGGCAACGCCCCGTTGACGTTCGGCAACGCCCCGCCGGCCATACCGCCCGCGCGTCGCCGGGCCGCGGGCAAAAGCGACTTGCTTATCCTGGGGCGTGACAGAGAGTTGTCGTAGGACGAGTTTTCCAACTCGTCCATTTCCTGGGACGAGTTGGAAAACTCGTCCTACCACGAAGGAGTTGTCGATGCCATGCGCGTATTCTGGCTGAACACGTTGGACGAACTGGCGCCGTACGCTGATGATTGGGAGCGGCTGGCCCACGGCGTGCCGTTCCGGAGTTGGACCTGGCTCTCGAACTGGTGGCGGCACTATGGTCCGCCGCACGATGCCGGAGGGCGCGGACCCGGCTGGCGGCGCTGTGCGTCTTCGACGATACCGACATGCTGGTCGGCGTTGCTCCGTGGTATCTCGACTGTTCGGCGATGCGTGGCCGGGTGCTCCGCCCGTTGGGGTCGGGCGAGGTCTGCTCCGACTACCTGAGCGTGCTCTGCCAGCCGGGGCGGGAGGGGGCGGTGATGGAGGCGCTGGCCGATTTCCTCGTCCAGAACGCCTTGGACGACGCCCCCGACGCCTTGCACTGGGACCTGCTGGAGTTGGACGACGTCGACGCGGAGGACCGCGGCGTGGCCGAGTTGGTCCGATGTCTCGGCGGCTCGGCCTGCGCGGTGCATCGCCGGGCGGGCGCCAGTTGCTGGCGGCTGGAACTGCCCGCCAATTGGGAGAGCTACGTTGCCTCGCTGGGCAAGCACCAACGGCGGACCGTGCGGCGGCTGGAGCGGGAAGCGCTGAGGACGGACCGCGTGAAACTGCACGTGGTGACGCGGCTCGACGAGCTGCCGCGGGCGATGGATATTCTCATCGATCTGCACCAGCGGCGGCGTCGGGCGCTGGGCGAGCCGGGGTGTTTCGCCTCGAACCGCTTCCTGGGCTTCTTCCGCGACGTCGTGCCCGAACTGCTCCGCCGCGGCCTGGTGCAACTCTACTGGCTCGAACTCGACGGGAAACCGGCGGCCGCCGAATACCACCTGGCCGGCGGCGGCGTGCTCTACGTCTATCAGGCCGGCGTGGACCCGGACTTGCTGGTTGAGCAGCCGGGCAATCTGATCAACCTGATGATCCTGCGGCGGGCAATCGAGCGTGGCTACCGGGCGTACGACTTCCTCCGCGGCGAGGAGACGTACAAGGTCCGCTTCGGCGCCAAGGCCCGGCCGTGCGTGGCGTTCCGCGTCGCCGCCCCGCGCGCCGCCGCACGGCTCCGTTACAACCTCTGGTTGGCGGGCAACAACGTCAAGCAGTGGATGAAGAGAGGAGTGAGGGGTGAGGGACGCGGGACGAGGGAAATGACGAAGCTCGAATGACAAAAGGAGGCTCGAAGCTCGAAATCCGAAGCTCGAATTCGGATTTTGGACTTCGGATTTCGAACTTCCTTCGTCATTCGTCATTCGGATTTCGTCATTCTCCGGTGATTCATGCCGCTCTGGAAACAACTGCTGCTGAGCCTGTACTATCACGCCACACGGCCGGTGCGATGGCGGAACTGCCGGCGGATGATCGCCCGCGACCGCTTGCCGGCGATCGTGCTCTTCTGGCATCGGATCGCCGACGACCGGGCGACCCCGTGGACCGTCTCGAACGCGACGTTCGCCCGGCAGATCGGCTGGCTGGCCGGGCGGTTTCAATTCATCTCGTTGGCGGAGACGCAGCGGCGGATCCGCCAGGGCTGCAACCGCCGGCCGTGCGTCAGCCTCACTTTCGACGACGGCTACGCCGACAACTGCCGGCAAGCCATCCCCCTGCTGCTCCGGGAGCGGATCCCGTGCACTTACTTCGTCACGTTGCAGAACGTGCTGGAGGGGCGGCCGTTCCTGCACGACCTGGCCGCCGGCCATCGCTTCGCTCCCAACAGTGTGGAGCAGCTTCGGGCGATGGCCGCCGCGGGCGTCGAGATCGGCGCCCACACCTACACCCATCCGGACCTTGCGGCGATCGGCGATGCCGGCGCGCTGCGCTACGAAGTGGTCGCCGCCAAGGAGGAGTTGGAGAGACTGCTGGGCCGGCCGGTCCGCTATTTCGCCTTTCCCTACGGGCAGCCCGCCAACCTTGCCCCGGCGGCGTTCGAGTTGGCCGGGCGGGCCGGCTACGCGGGCGTGTGCTCGGCTTGCGGCGGGTACAATTTCCCCGGCGACGACCCTTTCCATCTGCAACGCATCGCCGTAGACGACGCCATGATCCGCTTGAAGAATTGGGTCACGATCGACCCGCGGAAACTCCGCGCGCCGCGGTTTGAATATCAGGGTTCAGGGTTCAGGGTTCAGGGTTCAGAGGCCGAGATTCAGGCGTCGGACCCGGACGAACACCCTATATCCCGCATCCTCAGTTGTCACGGATCATTCGGCGCAGACCCCCAACCCCTAAACCCTGAACCCTGAACCCTCAATCCATGTCACTCCCCTTCGACAACCCCGAGTATCCTTCCGCGCCGCCGCCGGGGACCGACACCCTGGCCGACAGCGTGCTGATGCTGTTGGGGCTGACGGTGGTGCAGCGGCTGGTGGGATTCGGCCGGGCCGTGCTCTTCTGCCGCTGGCTGCCAGCCGAACAGTTGGGGCTTTGGGACATGACGTTCAGCTTCCTGCTGGTGGCGGCCCCGCTCTCGGTGGTGGCGATTCCCGGGGCGTTCGGCCGCTACCTGGAACACTACCGCCAGCGGGGCCAACTCCGCCCGTTCCTGCGGCGGACCCTCGTGGCGTGCGGCGGACTGGCCGCGGCGGCCTGCCTGGCGGTCGTGCTGGGCCGGCGCTGGGTCTCCGCGCTGCTGTTCGGCACGGCCGGCCAGGCGGACTTGATCTTGCTGGCGGCGGGCTGCCTGGCTACGGTGATCGCCTACAACTTCTTGATCGAACTGTTCACCGCGATGCGCAACATCCGGCTGGTCTCCGCGGTGCAGTTGACCAACAGCGTCGCGTTTGCGGTGCTGGGCGTGGGATTGCTGTTGGGCTGGCAGCAGAGCGCCCGCAGCGTGCTGCTCTCCTACGGCGGATCGTGCCTGATCGCCGCGGCGGTAGGCGGCGGCTATGTACTCCGCGTCCGAAACAGCCGAGGGCTAACAGCCCCCGGAATGTGCCCAAAACGAGCATTTTCGCTCCGGGGGCTGTTAGCCCCCGGCTATTGCGACGGCGGCGTTCCTCTGCCGCACGCCGCGCTCTGGCCCAAGGTAATGCCCTTTGCGGCGTGGCTGCTGCTGGCCAACGTGTTGATGAGCCTGTTCGGGGTGGTCGACCGTTACATGATCATCCACTTCTCCGGCGCTACGCCGCAGAGCGCCTTGGACGTGGTGGGCAACTACCATGCCTCCCGCGTGGTGCCGATGCTGCTGGTTTCGCTGGCCGCCATGTTGGCGGCGATGATCACTCCGCACCTGAGCCACGATTGGGAGTCGGGCCGGCGGGAAGCGGCGGCCGCCCGGCTGAGGCTGTTCCTGAAGCTGGTCGGGCTGGGGCTGTTCGCCACGGCGGTGGCGGTGGTGGTGGCCGCCCCGCTGCTGTTCGACGTGGCGCTGCGGCGGAAGTTCCCCGGCGGGCAGGCCGTGCTCCCCTGGACGCTGGTGTACTGCACGTGGTTCGGCCTGTGGACGATCGCGCAGAACTACCTCTTCTGCGCCGAGAAGGCCCGGCTGTCGAGCGTGTCGCTTTTTTGCGGGCTGGTAGTAAACGTGCTCCTGAACCTGGCGCTGTTGCCGCGGCTGGGGCTGGAAGGCGCGGTGCTGGCCACCGCCGCCGCCAACGCCCTGTCGCTGTGGCTGATCTGCCGCTTCAACCATCGCTTGGGATTCCGCCTCGACGACGGGGCCAGGCTGGTCCTGGTGCTGCCGATGGTCGTCTGTCTGGGGCCGTGGGTGGCCGGCCTGGCGCTACTGGCCGTGGCCGCCGAACTGGCCTGGGGCAACCGGCTGCTGCGGCCGGAGGAAAAGGAGCGGGTTATCCGCGGCATCGTCGAATACGGCGAGCGGTTCGGACTGGAGCGATGGCTCCCCGCGCGTTTCTTGCGTCTCAGAAAACCAATGTCGTGAACAAATGTCTCCTCTCCGCCGAAGACTGACGCCGCTTGCCGACCGTGGCCCGCTGCGGGTGATGTTCGTCGTGACGAGCATGCCCGTGGGCGGGGCGGAGACTCTGCTGACGGAGTTGATCCGCCGCATGGACGGGGGGCGGTTTCTGCCGGAACTGTGCTGCCTGAAACGCCTCGGCCGGTTGGGCGAGGAACTGGCCGGCGAGATTCCCGTCTTCACGGAACTGCTCTCCAGAAAGTACGACGCACGGGTGCTCTGGCGGCTGGTCCGGCTGATGCGGCGGCGGCGGATCGACGCCGTCGTGACCGTCGGTCCCGGCGACAAGATGTTCTGGGGGCGGCTGGCGGCGTGGCTGGCGGGCGTGCCGGTGATCTGCTCGGCCCTGCACTCGACCGGTCTGCCCGACCACGTCGAGGCTGCCAACCGCCTGTTGGCGCCGCTGAGCGACGCGTTCGTGGCCGTGGCCGAGTCGCACGGCTGCTACCTGGCCGTGCGCGAAGGCTGTCCGGCGGAGAAGGTCCGCGTGATCCCCAACGGCATCGACGTGGAGCGGTTCCATCCGCGTTGGCCGGACCGCAGACTCCAAGCGGCATTGAACCTGGAGCCGGCGGCGCCGGTGGCGGGCATCGTGGCGGCGCTGCGGCCGGTGAAGAACCACGAGATGTTCCTGGCGGTCGCGGCGCAGGTATGCGCGGCCCTGCCCGCCGCGCGGTTCCTGATCGTGGGCGATGGGCCGGAGCGGCCGCGGCTCGAGGCCCTGGCTCGAAGCCTCGGCATCGCCGGGTCCGTCCGCTTCGTGGGCACGCGCAGCGACGTCCCCGCAGCTCCTGGCGATCATGGACGTTCTGCTCCTGACCTCCCGCATGGAGGCGAACCCGATCTGCCTGTTGGAGGCGATGGCGAGCGAGAAACCGGTGGTGGCCACGCGGGTCGGCTCGGTGGCCGAAAGCGTGCTGGACGGCCGGACCGGATACCTGGTCGCGCCGGGCGATTGGCAGGGGATGGCCGCGCGCGTGCTGGAACTGTTCGGCGACCGCCGGCAGGCGGCCCGGATGGGCCGGGCCGGCCGCGAGGCGGTCATCGCCCATTGGTCCGTCGGCCGCATGGTGCAGGGCTATCAAGACCTGATCGAGGAGATTTACGCCGGCAAAGAAAGCTCGAAGGCCGAAGCTCGAATGACGAAAGAAGCCCGAAGCCCAAAGCCCGAAGGAGGCGAGATCGTTCGGGCATGACGCTTCGGATTTCGGATTTCGAGCTTCTTTCGTCATTCGAGCTTCGAGCTTCGTCATTTTGCCCGGCCCCCCCGTTACCGGGGTTCTTGGCAGGTTGGGGCGTGCCGGCTACGATAAGGTCCTGACAGGTGGCGGCGCATGGACACGAATCTGGCGCGGAACGGCTTGGCCCTGATGGCCCGATTCCTGAGCGGGGCCAGCGTGCGCCTGGATCGACTCCCAGCCGGATACCTGCCAGCGGGTGTATTTCGCCAATCATACCAGCCACTTGGACCCCATCGTGATCTGGTCGGCGCTGCCGCACGACGTGCGCACTGCTCACCCGGCCGGTGGCCGCCAAGGACTATTGGAGCAAGGGGCCGGTCCGCCGCTATATTGCCAACCGGCTGTTCCACGCGATCCTGATCGACCGGGAGGAGATCAAGGTCCACCAAAGCCCGATCGACCTGATCCTCCGCGAGATCGGCCACAGCCATTCGTTGATCCTCTTCCCTGAGGGAGGGAGGCAGGAAGGGGGTGGGGTGGGGGAGTTCAAGAGCGGCCTGTACTACCTCTGCAAGAAGCGACCCGACCTGGAGTTGATCCCCGTCCACATTGACAACATGAACCGGATTCTGCCGCGGGGCGAAGTGCTGCCGGTGCCGATGTTGAGTTGCATCAGCTTCGGGCCGCCGCTGTGGTTGGAGGCCGGCGAGGCGAAGCTGGAGTTCCTCGGCCGCGCCCGCGAGGCCGTGCGGCGATTGAAGGAGATTTAACCGGCCGTGAACATCTTCGACCCGAGAACCTTATGGCTGATCGGTGCGGTGCTGGTGCTGCTCGGTGGGGCCGAGACCATCGTGTATGTGTTGCGGCGCCGCCCGGAAAGCGGCATCGACGCCGCCATCCTCGAAACCTTCCGGCTGCGGGTGCATGCCTGGTGGATTCTCTTCGCCATTTTGGCGGCGGCGTTCCTGCTGGGGCATTGGACGACGGTCGTGCTCTTCGGACTGATCTCGTTTTGGGCCTTGCGGGAGTTCATCACGCTCACGCCCACCCGCCCCGGCGACCATCGCACGCTGTTCTGGGTGTTCTTCCTCTGCACGCCGTTGCAGTTCTGGCTGGTGGGGATGGGGTATTATGCGTGGTACAGCATCGCGATCCCGGTCTACGCCTTCCTCTTCATTCCCGCCCGCATCGCCCTGGCCGGCGATTACAAGCGGTTCCTGGAGCGGACGGCAAAGATTCAGACCGGCCTGCTCATCTGCGTTTACTGTCTGAGTTACGCACCGGCGTTGTTGACGGTGCCGAAACTGCCGGCTGCCAACGGCCCCGAGACGGCTCCGTCCGCCGGCAAACAGGCCACGCTTTCGGAATCGCCTCGCGCCGCGAGCAGTGAGGCAACCGAGCCCGCCGGCAACCGCAGCGCGAAGAGCGAGGGGCCGGCGGCCGAACCCGCACCCGACGTCGCCGGTGGCGTGCGGCTGCTGTTCTTTTTCATCCTCATGGTGCAACTGAGCGACGCCCTGCAATATGCCTGGTCACAACTTCCCAGCAAGCACGTCATCGTGCCTGCGATCAACACGACGCGGACGTGGGAGGGGCTGCTGGGCGGGACGGCCAGCGTCACGCTGCTCGGCGCCGTGCTGGGCGGAGCCACGCCCTTCCAGCGGACCGGTTGGTGGATGGCGGCCGCCATGTCGGCGGTCATCGCCCTGATGGGGTTCGCCGGCGGCATCACCATGTCGGCCATCAAACGCGACCGGGGCGTGAAGGATTTCGGCACGCTGGTCGAGGGACACGGCGGCGTGCTGGACCGGCTCGACTCGATCTGTTTTGCCGCTCCCGTCTTCTTCCACTGCACCCGCTGGTGGCTGGGATAAGGAAGAAGCCCGTAGGTTATGCTTCGGCATAACGCCCGAGCGGATCGGCGATTGGTTATGCCGAAGCATGACCTACGGCCGTGGTTGTTCAACCGGTTGCGGACGGGCGGCTTCGCCGGCGGCGCCCGTCGGGGCCGGACTGCCCGCGGCACGCCAGCCGGAGGCGGGCAATGGCTCGGGTGCGCTCCGCGGCACATTGCCGGCCACCGCCGATGGCGGGGCCGCATTGGCCGCCGGGAAATGGACCGGCACCAAGCCCGCCGGCGGCACTGCAACCGCCGCCGTCTGCCCCTGGCTGACGCGGTAGATCAGGTTCGGCTCGGGTCGGGGCCGGCGCTCTTGGGCGGCCAGCAGCGGCCCCCCGGCGGCCGGCGCCGCTTCCGGCCGGTGCTCCAACGGCGAGCCTTGCCGGACCCACGCCAGCCAGGCGTTTTGCAGCGTTCCCAGGTCCTGCTGGCGGTAATACCGCTGGACGGCGGCGGACCAATCGTCCCCCTTCAAGCCGTCGTCCAGGAACTTGACGAACTCCTGCCGTCCGCCCACCAGGATCAGATACTCGGCCAGCGAGTAGCCTTCGGCATAGAGGGACATGAAGTCGGGCGGGTAGTCCATCATGGCGAACATCGGGTTGAAGGCGATGCCGCGGCCGGTGCGGAGGCACTGGTCGAGAATCTGCCGGTACTTGTTCTTTTCGGCGGCGTTTTCGACGCTCGTGGCGCCCCCCTCGTCGGCCCAGCGGGGCAGCGGCCGGCGGAAATGGCTGGCGAAAATCATGTGCGTGATCTCGTGCGGCAGGACCGAGTCGAGGACCCGCTCGGGCGAGCCTTGGATCGACATCCGCCAATCGAAGACCTCGCCATTGTCGAATACGAAAGTCGTCTTGCCGCCGGCCCCCAGGTGCGGCGCCGCCTGGACGGTCATCACGCACGGCTGCGACCAGTTGGGCATCGGCTTGCCCAGCCAGGCGACGGCCAGGTCGCGGCGATATTGCTCCGCGGCCTGGGACACCTGCTGGGTAAAGGCGGGATCGGCCGTCTCGACGATGAAATTGGCGGTCCGCTGGCTGGCGCCCATCGAGACCAACAGCAGGACTACCAAGAGTGTGGCCCGTCTTGCGGCGGGCGCAGTCCGTTTAGCGGCCGTCGGCACGACGGCCCAATTGATGCGAGCTTCCATGCTCTCCCTCGCTTCCTTGCGTGGCTAACAGCGGTAAGATTATCAAAAACTTACCCCGCGGCGGCCGAATCGCCAAGACCAGTTTCCTGGGCGTGGTGCTAGCAGTGCTGGCAGCGCCCTGCTATTTCTCGCTGGCGACGGTTAGCGTAATGGCCGTTTGGTCGGACCCGGTGGAAACCACAACGGTCAACGCCCGGTGCGGCTTTCTCCCGTACAACACCGTCAGCACCTCATTATTATTCACGTTGGTGCCAATTTTCCAGCCGTTTTCATCGAGCTTCTTTTTGTAGAACGCGAGGACCTTCTCGGCGGGGTCAGCCGTCTTCAGCCCAATGTGCATCGCGGTCTCAATCGTCGTCGACATAAAGACCGTCGCCTTGGGGTAGATGGCGACGTCCTTGGGGAAATCATCAGGCAGGGCGACGCTCTTTTCTCCCGTGGCGACGCGGCCTTCCTTGCCTTGCTTGTCCTTGAAGGTCACGTCCACGCTGTCCCCCTTCTGTTTCATAGTGACCTTGTCACCGTTGGGCCCGATGGCAGTGGTCGACCGTCCGCAGCCGGCTGAGAGGGCGAGAACCAGCAGCGCCAGTCCGGCGGCGGGCGAGCCGGCGGACTCCACGCAGCGGATGAAGAAATTGTCTGCCATACGCGATCCCTTTGTAGGAGGCGACTCCCGTCGCCGATTTCAGTGTTTGAGAGCATTATAGGGGACGGTTGTGGAACCGCAAGCAGCCAAGTTGCGGTACGTAGGACGGATTTCCTAATCCGTCCCCCGAATGGGACGGATTAGGAAATCCGTCCTACATCGGACTGCTGCCCCCGGCTCACTCCCACGCCAGCGTCACCGCCGCGCCCAGACCGACGCTGAGCCGCCGGGCGGCGTTGTCGCCGACCAACGCCAACTCGAGCCGGTTGCCGGAGCCAATCAGGGCAACCAACATTCCACGGGGCTGCTCGGCATAGGCCTGGTAGATGCCCCACGTCTCGTAGATGTTGCACACCACGCACACGCGGCGGTCGGTCGGCCGGCCGGCCAACAGGTCGGCCGTGATGTTCGTGATGAGATTACCAAAGGAGTCGATTTCGATCACCACGCCGTCGATCCGCGAGGGCGACGGCCGCGGTTCCGGCCAATCGAGCGCGGTCAATCGCTCCAAGGGGGGGCCGAGCCGGTCGGGGTCCAGGCCCAGGGCCAGCCGCGCCGCCACCGGCGCCATGATGTCGCGGCCGTGGAACGTCGTCGAAACGTGCGGCAACCAATAGGCCGGGTCCTCCAGCCGGATGAGCTTCGTCGGCGGGGTCCGCGCCGCCAGCCGGCTGAGCAATCCGTTGTCGGGGGCGACGAACTGCTGCCGGCCGATCCGCGCGTAGACGATCGCCCGCGAAGTCCCTACGCCCGGATCAACCACCGCCACGTGGATCGTCTCGGGCGGGAACCAATCGGCCACCTCATCCAAGAGCAGCGCGGCGCGGCGGATGTCTTGCGGCGGGATGTCGTGGCAGAGGTCCACGATCGTGGCGGCCGGGTGGATCGAGAGGATCACGCCTTTCATGGCCGCCACGTAAGGGCTGCCGGAGCCGAAATCGGTCAGGAGAGTAATGACGCTCATTTGCCCACGAACTGCTCGACGGTGAAGCCGGCATCTTTCAGAATGCGGACCGCCAAGCCGCGCCCCACGTTGCAGCCCGTATGCACGGGGACTGTGACCGAGACGCCGCGCTGCGCATTCCAAAGCGTAAGGTGCGAGCCGATCTGCCGGTCCTCGATGAAACCGTTTCGTTTCAGGAAGGCGATCAACTCCCGCGCGGTGACCTGGGGCATCCGACTCATTCGGGAACTCCAACCGTCAATTCTTCGAGATGAACCATGTTCTCCCGCTGCGGGATGGGTTGCTGATGGGCCAACAGCGAAGCGACGTGCGATTGAACGGCCTCGCGGATGTTGCGCTTGGCCTCTTCGATCGTCCTTCCATTGCTAAAACAGCCCGGCAAGGAGGGGCTGTAAGCCGAATACCCCTCGTCTTCCGGTTCCTTCTCGATCACGATCTCGAACGAATAGAATTTCATCTGGTCTTCTCCTCTTGGGGTATTATACCATTCTCCCGCTCACCAGTCTTCCTTGCCGATCAGCTCCAGGCAGAGTTCTCGCACCCGATTGGGATTGACGTTGGGATTCTTCGCCTTCGCCTGGCCGATCAGGGCGCCGAGGCCCTTGAGCTTGCCTTCCCGGACTTCCGACGCGATTCTCGGATTGGCCTGGATCAACTTGCGGCACAGCTCGATCAGGGCCGAGTCGCCGACCGCCTCGATGCCCAGGGCGGCAATCGCCTCGGCCAGCGGCTTGCCCTGCGCGACCATCAGGCCGAGCACCTCGCGGCCGCGGCCGGTGGGGAAGGCCCCGCCCCGGACCTTGCCGACCAACTCAGCCAACGCCTGCGGAGGGACGGGATAGTTGGCGATCTCGACGTGCTGCTCGCCCAGCCAGCGGAGCACGTCCTGCTGGACCCAGTTGCTGGCCGCCTTGCCGTCGCCGCAGGCATCGGCCACCGCGACGAAGTAATCCACGAGCGCGCGGCCCTGGCTGACCAGCACGTCGCCGTCGTATGGCGTAATGCCATAAGTCTGTTCGAGCCGCGTCCGCAGCGCGGCGGGCAGCTCGCCCAGCGACGAGCCGATCCGCTCCACCTCCGCGTCCGAAACGCTGACCGGCGGCAGATCGGGATCGGGGAAATAGCGATAGTCGCTCGATTCCTCCTTCGAGCGTTGCAGCCGGGTGGTTTGCGAGGCCTCGTCCCAGCCGCGGGTCGATTTCGGCACGTCGCCGAACTTGCGCCCGGTCTCTTGCCATTCCTGCCACTGCCGCTGGGCCTCATAAGCGAGCGCCCGCTCCACCGCCCGGAAGCTGTTCATGTTCTTCACTTCGACGATGGGCGTGGCGACCGGTAAAGGGGTCGGGAGTCTTTGTTCTGAATGGCCCGCCACCAACCTTCGGTCGGCGTCCGACTCTGCAATAAAGACTCCCGACCCCTTTTCCGCGTGGATGTGCAGGTTGACGTTGGCATCGACCCGCAGGCTCCCCTCCTGCATGTTGCAGTCGGACACGCCCAGGTAGCTCAGCAGCAGCTTCAACTCGGTCAGATATGCCTTGGCCTCCTCCGGCGAGCGGAGGTCGGGCTGGCTGACGATTTCCAAGAGCGGCGTGCCGGCCCGGTTCAGGTCAATGCGGCTCGGCGCAGGACGGGTGGTGTGCCACTGCTTCGCAGAAGCAGTGCCTAGCCCGGTCGCAGCACTGCTTGTTCCAAGCAGTGGCACACGTTCACCGTTGGCGCTACTTTCGTCGTGCATGCTCTTTCCGGCGTCCTCTTCCAGATGGGCGCGGATGATGCCGATCCGCCGCGTGCCGATTTCCAGCCAACCGTCATGACTCAGCGGCAGATCGTACTGGCTGATCTGATAGCCCTTGGGCAAGTCGGGATAGAAGTAGTTCTTGCGGTCCCACTTGGTGAAGCGTGCGATTTCGCAATTCAGCGCGGCGGCCGCCTTCAAGGCCAGCTCGAACGCCTTGCGGTTGATGACCGGCAGCGTCCCCGGCATACCGATGCACACGGGGCAGGTCTGCGTGTTCGGCGGCCGGCCGAACTTCGTCCCGCACCCGCAGAACATCTTGCTCTCCGTGAGCAACTGCACGTGGACTTCCAGGCCGATTACGACGGTGTAGGGCAGGTCACTCATGATCGAGTTCGTCGGTCTGCTGGCGCTGCCTTTCTCGTGCAATGCGTTCTTGACGAGTCTGGGCCTTCAAGGTTCCTTTCGCCCGGTTTGCCTTGTGCGGTTTGCACAACAGGCAACCGGCGCGCGGTCCTTGGGTCTGCCGCGTTTGTGGTGCATCAGCCTCACCTGGGGAATGCGTAGCGTTGTTTTTGGTTTAACATTCGGTCACGTGGCCCACTATCAAGTTAGCGCCGGCTGCTTCGTGTGCCAGTCGGTCGCCTGCTGGAACATCCGGGCGGCGCGGAGGAGACGCTCTTCGGCAAACGGCGGCGATTGCAGGTGCAGGCCGATCGGCAGGCCGGCGGAACTCAATCCGCAGGGGATCGACATGGCGGCAATGCCGGCCAGGTTCGTGCTCACCGTGTAAAGGTCGAACAGATACATCGCCAGCGGATCGTCGATCCGTTCGCCCAGCTTGAAGGCGGGCGTGGGCGTCACCGGGCCGACGATCAGCTCCACCTCGTCGAAGGCCCGGTCGAAATCCTCCCGCAGGAGCCGCCGCACCTTCAAGGCTTTCTTATAGTAGGCGTCGTAGTAGCCGGCGCTCAGGGCGTAGGTGCCCAACATGACCCGCCGCTTCACTTCCGCCCCGAACCCTTCCGAGCGGCTGCGGCGGTACATCTCCACCAGCGGGCTGTCGGCGGAAGGACCTGGGTCTTGGGTCTTGGGCCTTGGGTCTTGGGATCCGGGATCGCAGAAATCTGACCTCGGACCTCTGACCTCTGATCCCTCTCCTGCCCGATAGCCAAAATGAACCCCGTCATACCGGGCCAAATTGCTCGAAGCCTCGCAAGGGGCAATGATGTAGTACGTGGCCACCGCGTACTTGCTGTGCGGCAGCGAGAGTTGCACCACCTTGGCCCCGAGCGACTCGTAGACGCGGACCGCCTCGCGGACGGCCGCTTCGACCTGGGCGTCCAGCCCCTCGCCGAAATGCTCCCGCACCAGCCCCAGCCGCAGACCCGCAAGCGGCTGGCAGATCGTCTCGCTGTATGGCGGCACGGGCAGATCGACCGAAGTGGAATCCTTCGGGTCGTGCCCGGCCAGCACTTCCAGCAGCACCGCGCAGTCCTCGGCCGTTTGGCCCAGCGGCCCAACCTGGTCGAGACTGCTGGCGAAGGCCACCAGCCCGTAGCGGCTCACCCGGCCGTAGGTCGGCTTCAATCCGGTCACTCCGCACAGGGCGGCGGGGCAGCGGATCGAGCCGCCCGTGTCGCTGCCGACGGCCAGCGGGGTCATCCGGGCGGCCACGGCCGCGGCCGAGCCGCCGCTGCTGCCGCCAGGCACCCGCGACAGGTCCCAAGGGTTATGCACGGGGCGGAAGGCCGAGTTCTCGTTCGACCCGCCCATTGCAAACTCGTCCATGTTGGTCCGGCCGATCAGCACGGCGTCGGCCGCCTTCAGCTTGGCGACCACCGTGGCATCGTAGGGGGGGCGGAAGTCTTTGAGCATCCGCGAGGCGCAAGTGGTCGGCTCGCCTTCGGTGCAGAGCACGTCCTTCAGGGCCACCGGCAGTCCGGCCAGCCGTCCCAGCGGTTTGCCCGCCTTGCGGCGGCGGTCGATTTCCTCGGCCCGGGCCAGGGTGGCGGGCGGATCGACCCGCAAGAACGCCCCCAATGCGGCGTCGTGCCGCTGGATGCGGTCCAAGCAGGCCCGGGTCAGCTCCAGCGAGGTGATCTCGCCGGCCGCAAGCCGCTTACGCAATTCTGTGGAGCCGAGGTGGATCATGTAAAGCGGTCAATTAAACGTCAAATGCGTCTCCCGCACGAACGCCGACGATCGCGGCCGCGCGATCGGCCAGCAGACCACCCACGCGGCGACACTCGGCGAGCAACTCGGGCGTGGGCCGCCAGCGGGCGCGGAGCGGCTCGCGGAGGATTTCCCAATCCAGCCGGCGGAGGGCTTGGTCGACGCCCTCGGGCCCGCCGACGCCCCAGCCGTAGGAGCCGAAGGCCACCGCCGCCTTGCCTTGCGGCCGCAGCCCGTCAAGGTAACTCAGCACGGCGGCGACTGCGGGCATCATGCCGCGGTTGAGCGTCGGCGAGCCGACGGCCACGGCGGCGGCGTCAAGCACCTCGGCGGCAATCCGCGTGAGATTCGTGCGGCGGACGTGAACGAGCAACGCGCTGACGCCCGGCCGGGTTGCTCCCTCCAGAATCGCCTGGGCCATTTGTGCGGTGCTCTCCCACATTGTGTCGTAGAGCACCAGCACCTTGGGCCTGGCCCGATGGTTGGCCCAATCGCGATAGGCGGCGACAATTTCCGCGGCGTGCGTCCGCCAGACGAGGCCGTGGCTGGGGGCGATCGTGCCGATCTCCAGCCCGGAGAGCCGCTCCAGGCTTTGCAGCACAGCCCGGCCGTAGGGCATGATGATGTTGGCGTAGTACGTCTTCGCCTCGTCCAGCAGCGTGGGCAGGTCGGCCTCGTCGTCGAACCGCTCGCTGGTGGCGTAGTGCTGGCCGAAGATGTCCATCGAGAAGAGCAGCTTCTCCTCGTGTACATACGTGGCCATCGACTCGGGCCAATGGGCCATCGGCGTCTCGATGAACTTGAGCGTCCGCCGGCCCAAGGGAATCGTCTCCGCATCAGCCACAATCCGCATCTTCCAGGCGGACGTGTCGAAGTGCCCGCTCAAGGCGGCGGCACATTTCTTGTCGCAGACGAGCGTGGCCTGGGGCATCGCTCGGAGCACTTCCGGCAATGCCCCCGAGTGGTCCATTTCGGCATGGTTGCAGACCACGTAGTCCACGCGCGCCAAATCCACGAGCGCCGCGACGTTCCGCAGCAACTCGCCGGCGAAGGGAGCCTTGACCGTGTCGATCAAGGCGGTCTTTTCGTCGCGCACGAGATAGGCGTTGTACGTGGCCCCGCGATCGGTCTGGTAGCTGTGGAAGTCGCGGATGTTCCAGTCCACCGCGCCGACCCAGTCGATGTTGTGACAGAGCGTGTGGTTCATAACGGCTGGAATGTCCTTCAACATACGGTATGGTAGCAGAGGACCGCGCTGCCGAAAAGAGCCTGTGTGACAAGGTTAGCCGCCGTCACCGGGGCTGCCCCGCCTGGCGTCCGTCGGATTCAGCACCACGGTGAAGGTGGTCCCCTGCCCCAGTGCGCTGCGGACCTCGATCCGGCCGCCCATTTCGGAGATCAACATCCGGCACAGCCCCAGGCCGAGTCCGGTGCCGCCGCTGTCGGCGCGGGTGGTGAAGAACGGCTCGAAGATCCGCTCCAGGTTCACCCGCGCAATGCCCACGCCCGTGTCACTCACGTCGATGGCCACCGAGCCAAGCTGGTCCTCGTCTTTGCTCCCCAGGGCATAGGACCGCAGGGTGAGCGTGCCGCCGCGGGGCATGGCGGCCAGGGCATTGGTGCAGAGGTTGAAGAGGACTTCCTGCAAGGTGTAGGGATCGCCTTGGACCGGGGCCACGCTGCCCAACTCCTTCTCGATGCGGATGTTCGGGCCGTGGCTCGGACCGAGCACGTCGAGGGTGGCCTCGACCGCCTGGTTCACGTCGGTGCTTTGCAGGGTGATGCCGCGGGGGCGGGCGAAGGCCTGCACCCGCTTCGCCGTCCGCTCGATCCGCTCCAGCGCCTCGCCCATCAGTTGCACGTACTCGGTCAGGTGGGGGTCGTCGCGGACCCGTTCGCCGATCCGCCGCAGGCAGTTCTGCACGCCGTCCAGCGGGTTGGCGATCTGGTGGGCGATGCCCGCCACCAACTGCCCGATGCCCAGCATCTTCTCCTTCTGCCGCAGTTCGGCGTGGGCCCGGTCGACGTAGCGGCGGATCGACGTGGTGAAGTACACGGCCATCCACAAGGCGCTGGAAAAAGCCGCGAAAACGCCCAACATGTCCAACCGGTCGGGGAGCGGCAGCGGCTGCGGGGCGGAGGGAAACTTGAGCGGATGTGACGGAATCCAGCCCTTGTATAGCAGCAGCATCACCCCGCCGACCATCGCCGTCGACAAAGCCGCAAGGAAATACGGTGTCCGGCCGCGGAGGTACATCCCCGCGATAATCATGTGGAACACGAAATAGAACAGGAACGGGTTGCGCGGCAGATCGGCGTAATACAACAGCAGCGTCAGCGAGACCAGATCGAGCAGGACCTGAAGAAGGATGTTCCGCTCGACGTTTCCCTCGCCCGCCCAAGGGCGGCGTTGGGCCAGGTAAAAGAGCAGGTTGTAGCCCGCCATCGCCGCGGCGATGACGTACAGCGGCCGCGGATCGGCGATGATCCCCAGCCCCGAGGAGGTCAGCCAGGTGACGGCCAGCACCGCCCCGCACGCCAGCCACCTGAGCGAAACCAGCCAACGGGCGCCTTCGGGAGGAAGTCTCATGTTGAGCGCACGGGTTAGGCCGCATCCTACAGCCGGCCGCTAACAGCCGCCGGAAACGGCGTAAGACACGATGTTTGCGTCCGCCCAATTCTACTTCCGGCGCAGATCGGAGGCAACAAGCCGTTACCGCCGCACGGCCATTCCCGTCCGAATCGGCACTGGGTGAACTCCAAGCCGCTTGCGGTTTTGCGCCCCGCCTGCTAGGCTGCGCCGCATGGGATACCTGATTGGAACCGACGAGGCCGGATACGGGCCGAACCTCGGCCCGCTGGTGATCTCGGCCACCGTCTGGGAGGCGCCCGACGGGGTCGGCGGCGAAGACCTCTTCGGCCGGCTGAGTCGCGTGATTGCCTCCCGGCCCAATGTAGGCGGCACAAACCGTGTGCCGGCTACATTCCCGCCATTGCTGATCGCCGACTCGAAGACGCTCTATTCGCCCGAGCGGGGCTTGCGGCATCTGGAGCGCGGGCTGTGGGCGGCGCTCGGGCTGCTCGACATCTGCCCGCGGACCTGGCGCGACGTGTGGCAGGCCATCGCCCCGGATGCGATTGGGCACATGCAAGCCGTCCCCTGGTATGCCGGTTATGACTGTCCGGCCCCGCTGGATTGCGACGGGGAAGACCTGGCGCTGCTGGCGGAGCCGTTGCGGGCGGGCCTGGCCGCGGCCGGCGTGCGGCTCCGGGCCGTGCGGAGCCGGGCAATCTTCGCCCACCAACTCAACGAGCTAATCGAGCGGCATGGCTCGAAGGGGGCCGCACTATCGCACCAAACCCTCGAACTGGCCGCGCGGCTGATCGACACGCTCCCGCCGGGGCCAGTCTCGGTCATCTGCGACAAGCACGGCGGGCGGAACCGCTATGGCGACTTGCTGGCCGAGCACTTCCCCGAGTGGTTCATCGAAATCCGCGGCGAAGGTCGGCAGCGGAGCAGCTACCGCTTTGGTCCGGCGGATCGCCGCGTCGAGTTCTGTTTCCGCGTCGGGGCCGAGTCGTGCCTGCCCGCCGCGCTGGCCTCGATGGCGTCGAAGTATCTCCGCGAGCTGGCCATGCGGGCGTTCAACGACTTCTGGCGACAGCACGTGCCCAACCTGCCGCCGACGGCCGGCTATCCGCAAGACGCGAAACGCTTTCGCGCCGATATTGCTGAAACACAGAAGCACTTGCACATTTCCGACCGAATACTGTGGCGAGCGAGGTGATCTATGGACCTCTACATCATCCGTCACGCCTGGGCCTTTGACCGCGACGACGACCGCTGGCCCAACGATGATCTGCGGCCGCTCACGGACGAAGGCAAGGAGCGGTTTGCCAAGGTGGTGAAAGCGTTGGCCGGGCGGGGCATGGCGCCGCAAGTGGTGGCGGCCAGCCCACTGCTCCGCTGCGTGCAAACCGCCGAGTTGTTGGCCGCCGGAGTGCCCGACCGGCCGAAGGTCGTCCGGCTCGATGAGTTGCGGCCGGGCAGCGAGGTGGAAGGGCTGTTGCGCTGGACGGCCCGGCAGGCGAAAGAGCACGAGCAGATCGCCTGGGTCGGCCACGCCCCCGACGTGGACCGGCTTTGCGCCGCGCTGGTGGGCGGGCCGGACGCCCTGATCCGTTTCTCCAAGGGCGCCGTGGCCGCCATCGAGTTCGACGGCCCCCCGGCTCTCGGCGCCGGCGAGCTTCGCTGGCTGGTGACGGCGAAGGTGTTGGGATGCTGACAGAGAGCAACGTAGCACGGATTTCCTAATCCGTCCATTTTCTCGTGGACGGATTAGGAAATCCGTCCTACAAGATTACCCCACTTCGATCTTGCCGATCTTCACGCGGGTATAGAGCTGCCGGTGGCCGGTCTTGCGGCGATAGTTCTTCCGCCGCCGGGCCTTTTGGATCACCAGCTTCGGACCCTGGACGACCGAGAGCACCTCGGCGGTGACAATGGCCCCCTCGACCAGCGGCTGCCCAACCTTCAGTTGGCCGTCGGTCTGGCAGGCCAGCACGCGCTCGAACTTGACCTGGTCGCCGACCGACGCGTCGCGGTAATCGATATCCAGTTCCTGGCCCTCTTCGACTCTGAACTGGCGTCCGCCTTCGGAGATGATTGCGTACATGGGACAGACCTGCGTGCTTATCGCGTGCTATTGGCAAACCACTGAGTTTATCAGAGGCGGGCGGGGTTGTTCAAGGGGCGTTCACCGACTGTCGGCTAGGGGAACTTCACTTCCCGGTCGTCGCCGTCGCGGCATTGGACGACCAGGTGCTCGGGCGCAACCCCTTCCACGCCAATGATTTGCACTGCCATCTTGCCGTCTTCTTCTAGTCGGGCCAACTCGTGCCGCTTGCGGTTGTTGAGGTAGTCGGCCACCTCTTCGGCCACAGTGACTGTGACCTGCGCGACGGCCGGGCGTTGGCTGGCGAGGATCAGGAGCCGGACGACATCGATGGCCATGCTTTCGGCGGTTTTGACGACCCCCACGCCGCTGCAAGCCGGGCACTCCATGTAGGCGCTCCGCTTCGGGTTGGTGCGGATGCGTTGCCGGGTCATTTCGATCAGTCCGAAGGGGCTGGTGCGGAGGATTTTCGTCCGCGCCCGGTCGCGCTTCATGGCGTCGCGGAGCGCCCGCTCGACGCCGCGGCGGTGTTTTTCCTTCCGCATGTCGATGAAGTCGTTGACGATCACCCCGCCGAGGTCGCGGAGGCGGAGTTGGCGGGCGATTTCCTTGGCCGCCAGGATGTTCATTTGGTAGGCGGTTTCCTCGGCAGAGTCCTCGGCGCGGAAGCTGCCGCTGTTGACGTCGATTGCCACCAGGGCCTCCGTCTGGTCGATGACGATCGACCCGCCGGAGCGCAGCGGCACGCGGCGGCGGTGAATTTTGGCGATCTCCTCGTCGAGATTGTACTTGCAGAAGAGCGGCTCTTTGCCCTCGTAGAACTGGAGGTGATGGACGTAGCGGGGCATCACCAACTGGAGAAACTCCTTGGCCCGCTCGTGCGCCGCCGGCTCGTCGATATAGATGGCGTCGACCTCGGGGGTGAAGATGTCGCGGATGGTGCGGATGATCATGTCGCTTTCTTCGTAGATGCCCGTCGGGGCCGGCAGCCGCTTGATCCGCCGGGCGATCACTTTCCAGAGGCGCAGCAGGTAGGCCATGTCGCGGGAGAGTTCGCGGCGGGTCCGGTCGCTGCCGGCGGTGCGGACGATGAAGCCGACGCCTTTGGGCGGGTTCAACTCGATCATGATGTCGCGGAGGCGGCGGCGGATGGCCTCGTCCTCGATCTTCCGCGAGACGCCGATCCGCCCCAGCGCGGGCATGAGCACCAGGTAGCGGCCGGGGATGCTGATGTAGGTCGAGAGCGTCGGGCCCTTGGTGCCGATCCCCTCCTTGATGACCTGCACGAGCACTTCGTCGCCGCGGCGGAAAATTTCCTGGATGGGCGGCTTGAAGCGGGGCCGCGCGCTGAAGCGGTAATTCCGCGGCCGCTCGGCGTCCTCGGTGCCTTCCTCAAACTCGTCGCCCACGGCCGACTCGCTCTGGCGGCGGGGCGGACGGTGGGGAGCGGCCGGACCGAGGGCCTTGTCCGGATCGAAACCGCCCTGGCGGAAGTATTGCGGCTCGACGTCGCTGACGTGCAGGAAGCCGTTCCGGCCCACGCCAAAATCCACGAACGCCGCCTGGATGCTCGGCTCCAGGTTGACGACGACTCCCTTGTAGATGTTGCCGACGTAATTGTCTTGTCCGGCGCGTTCGACGTACAGCTCTTCGAGCACTCCGTCCTCAACGATCGCGATGCGGCATTCTTCCGGCTGCGCGACGTTGATCAGCATTTCCTGTTTCATGTGGTGACTTTCTTGTTCGGCAATACCGACGTGTACGCATTGTCATGGGCAGACCTCCACGGCGGTGCGGCGGAGGCGGGCGCCTTGCTGCTCGATGCCGGCCAAGCCCAGGGCCGCCAGCACGTCGCGCACGGAGGCGCTCTGGCGGCCGTCGAGGCGGAGCCGCATCGCCAGCACGCCCTCCCGCAACGCCAGATCGAGCACCAGCGGGCGCAAGTCGACCGGGCCGCGCCCGCGGCGCGCTCGACCGGCCAAGATGGGGCGCTGAGCAGACGCTCGATCCGCTCAACCAGGCCGGCTTGCTCCGGCGCGGGAACCGAGGCTTCGTAAAAGGCGCTCTGGAGGCGGACTTTCCGGCCGCCCTCGGGCAGCACTTCCACCGTGCGGAACGCAAGCCCCGGGGGGGCTTGCGGCGCCAGCGCCGCAGCAGTTCCTCCGCGGTGGAAAAGGGGACAGTCCCCATTTGTGCGACGACCATGCAAGCATGGTGCCCGCCTGCGGGCCGTTCCGGCGGGCACCAACCGAAGGTTGGTCGGGGACAGTCCCCTTTTCCGGCGTCGGCCAGTTCCACCTCCATCACCTCGTCGAGTCCCTCGATTCCCACCGCCAGGGCCGAGGGGAAGGTCATCCGCGGTTTCGGATGGAACCCCTGGCTGAAGCCGAGCGCCAGTTGGGCGCGGCGGAACACCCGCTCTAAGCACCGCATCAGGTCGCGATGCCCGATCAGCCGCAGGTCTCCCTGCTTGGAAAAACGAATGCGTACTCGTAATCGAACCATTCGTCCGACTTTCCCCGCCACTGCCGTTGCCGGCGGGGAACCCAAAAAAAACCGGTTGTATTCTCTACTCGGTAATCTCTCGCACGTATTTTCTGACTTCTTCCTTGAGATAGCTTTTCACGTCGCGGGCGTTTTCCATGCCCTTCACCCGCCCCGCCACGGCCTGACATTCGGGAATGGTCACGCTGCGGCAGATGTTCTTCACTTCGGGGATGGCGCTGGGGGTGACGCTGAACTGCCGCAGCCCCATCCCCAGCAGCAACATCGTGTACAAGGGGCTGCCGCTCATCTGCCCGCACATGCTGATCGGCAGTTGCTTGCGGCCGGCGGCCTCGATGGCGATGGCGATGAGCTTGAGCACGGCCGGATCGGCGGGGTTGTACAAGCCCACCACGTCCTTGTTGCTGCGGTCCACGGCCAACGTGTATTGGATCAAGTCGTTGGTGCCCAGGCTGAGGAAATCCACCTCTTCGACAAAGCGGTCGGCCATCAGCACGGCGGCCGGCGTTTCCACCATCATGCCCACCGGGACGTCGCGGTCGAAGGGGAGGTTGTGCTCCTGGAGGTCTTCCATCACGTCGGCCAGGACCATTTTCGCCTGCCGCAGTTCCAACAGCGTGGAGACCAGCGGAAACATGATGCGGATCTTCCCCAGCGGCGTGGCCCGCAGGATCGCCCGCAACTGCGTGCGGAAGATCGGCAGGTTCCTGAGCGCCAGGCGGATGCTCCGCAGGCCGAGGCACGGGTTGCGCTCGTCCTCCATCCGCGGCATGTTGGGCATCTTGTCCGCCCCCAGGTCGAACGTGCGGATCACCACCGGCTTCTGCTCCATCGCCTGGACCACGCGGCAGTAGGCCTGGTAGTGGACCTCTTCGGTCGGCTCGCTGTCGGCGCCGAGGTAGAGGAACTCGGTGCGGTACAGTCCCACGCCGTCCGCCCCGCGGTCGACGCAATGATCGACCTCGTAAGG
The DNA here is from genome assembly GCA_963754135.1 of uncultured Planctomycetaceae bacterium. Classification (GTDB taxonomy): domain Bacteria; phylum Planctomycetota; class Planctomycetia; order Pirellulales; family Thermoguttaceae; genus JAJFUI01. Next base: position 1,797,628 of record CAVWEY010000003.1, on the reverse strand, counting down.
GAACTCGATGTTGCCCAACAGTTGGATGCGGATGCCGTCGCGGGTTTCGGCGGGCAGAGCGCGGAGCGGCTCGAGCTTGGTGGCCTGGATCCGCAGTTCCTCGGCCTCGTGGCGGTAGCGGGCCAGCGTCTCCTCGTCGGGCTGGAGGATCACCAGGCCCTTGTCGCCGTCGATGATCGTCAGTTCGCCACCGGAGACGTCCGTGAGGAACGCCCCGGTGCCGACCACGGCGGGGATTTCCAGGGCCTCGGCCACGATGGCGGTGTGGCTGCCCGGCCCCCCCACTTCGGTCACGAAGCCGCGGACGAAGCGGCGGTCGAGATTGGCCGTCTCGCTGGGGGTGAGGTTGTGGGCCAGCACGAGCACGGGCGAGGTGAGGTGGGCAATCCCCTCGCGGCGGCGGCCCAGCAGGTGCCGCAGCAAGCGCTTCTCGATGTCGAAAATGTCGCTGGCCCGCTCCGCCAGGTACGAGCTTTCCAGCCGCTGGAAGACCTGGGCGTAGCGCCGCAGGACGCGGCTGACGGCGTACTCGGGCGAATAGTGCCGCTGGCGGATCATCTCCTCCACTTCGGTGCGGAGCTTGGCGTCCTGGAGCATCTGCAAGTGGGCCTCGAAGATGCCGCCGTACTTCTCGCCCAACTCGGCGGAGACCGTTTCGCGATGATGGGCGATCTCGGCCGCCGCCGCGGCCACCGCCTTGTCCAGCCGCTCCAACTCGTCGACCACCGCATCGCGCGCCACGAACCGCCGGGGGATGCGGAATCCCTCGTTGTCCATCACCAGCGCCTCGCCGATGGCCACACCGGGCGAGACGGCTATCCCTTGGAGTCTTCTCATCGCTATTATCTTAGGCGGCACACGCCGTGTGCCTCGCCGCGGTGGCACGCCCCGGGGTGGCACGCCCTGAAAGGGCGTGGTGCATGCGCCCAATTCAACGCTGGCACCCGCCACGCCCTTTCAGGGCGTGCCACCCAATCGACGTTATTCTCGCGCGATTCCTTATGCGGACGTTTGCGGCTGGTCGCCAAACTGGCCGGCAAACAACGGTTCAAGTTGGTCCAATACGGCTGCGGCATCCGGTCCGACGGCCTCGAGCCGGAGGCTTTCGCCCGGTCCGGCCACGAGCGTCAAGATTTGCAGCACTTCGGTCGCCGCCACCCGTTGGTTGTCCTTGATCAACGTCACGGCCGCCTGGCCGCGGCGCACGGCCTCGGCAATGGCCACCGCGGTCCGGGCGTGTACGCCCGCCGGATCGGTGACCACCACAGTTCGGGTTACAGCCGTCTCCGACATGGCTTAAGGTCACGATCCGAACTGGTTGTTGTCGGCTTCGTCCAATAGTAGTTGAATGTCCTCCACGCTCTTGGCCTGCTTGAGGAAGCGGCAGAAGGTGTCGTCGCGGAGCTGGCGGGAGATGTTCTCCAGCGCCCGCAGGTGATCGCCCGGCCGGTCGGGCGGGGAAATCAGGAGGAAGAACAGGTGGACGACCTCGCCGTCGAGGCTGGCGAAATCGACCCCTTGGGGGCTGACGGCCACGGAGCCCACCAGGTGGTTGACGCTGGGGTGCTTGGTGTGGGGCACGGCCACGCCGCGGCCGATGCCGGTGCTGCCCAGTTCCTCGCGTTTGAGAATCGCCTTGACGATGCTCTCAAACTCCTCCGTTTCGACTTTTCCTGCCCGGCACAATGCCTGGACCATTTCTCGGACCGCCCCTTCCTTGTCCTGGGCGGCAAGCTGCGCGAGGATCGCCTCGCGGCAGATGAAATCGGCAAACTTCATGCGTTGCTTCTCCCTAGGCGGGGCAGGCTGGCAGCCTGCCCTACGTTCCCTCTTACTCCCGGTGTCCGATGCCCCGATGACGGTCCTGGACCTTCTCCTTGTGTTTACGCAATTGCTGCTCCATCCGGTCGACCGCCACGTCGACCGCGGCCAGCAGATTTTCCGCCCGCTCCGTGGCCACGAACTCGTGCTTCTTGGCCGACACCCGGAGATCGACCTCGGGCGAATCCCGATGCCCGACGTCGATCGTGACGTCGATTGCGCCGAGGCGGTCGAAGAGCCGGGTCAGTCTCTCCACTTTCTCGCGGATGACGGCTTGCGTCGGCTCGCTGACGTGCCCGTGCCGGATCGAAATGTTCAACTCCACCGGATCGGCTCCTTGCAGTTACGGTAAACCGTCCATTTTAGCCGCTTGCCGGCGGCGACACAAACGCAAAGCCGCGGACCAGATCGCCAGTCGGCCATTTCGCCCTTCTAAGTCTAGCCCCTTGCCGATCTGGCGCAAGGGGGGGTAGGTGGGGCAGCGGGGCAGCGGCTTACGTCAGAGGGTCCAAGTTCCGCATTGCACGGCCGGTGTTCCATTCTGTCCCCTTTCTGTAGCCCAGGCGTTTACGCCTGTGGAACGAGGGGCCATCATTGATGGCTCATTTTTTCTCTAAGCCCCCTTTAGGGGGCCGAGGATTCGTTTATTGGCAAGAAGCGGCTCAGAATCAAACCCCTCGCGCCCCCTGAATGTGTAATAATGCGGGGTGGTTTGCTACCCCTCTGCATAATACCTTCTCCGCGCCTGCCTGTCGGCGGCTCTTGCAGTCCCCTGATCCCGCCCGTAGCATACGGAGGCTTGTACCTGACGGGAATAACTCTCAAGGAGAAAGCCAATGTCCCTTTCACACCTCACCACGATGTTCAGTGTCGCCTTGTTGACCACGGTGGCCGCCGGCCGGGCGATGGCCGCGGAAGACGATCCGCCGAACGACGCCCGGGCAAGGCGCTTCGTGCAGCAATACGAGGCGACGATCCGGCCGCTGGAGATCGAGGTCAACCGCACCACGTGGAACGCCGACATCACCGGCACCGACGAAGCCGTCCAGAAGAAACAAGAGGCCGAGGTGGGCCGGGACTTGGCGCTGGCCGACCCGCAGCAGTTCGCCGAACTGAAGGCGATCAAAGAGGCGGGCGTGTCCGATCCGCTGCTGGCCCGCGAAATCACCGTCCTCTATCTGGAATACCTGGAGAAGCAGGTCCCGCCCGAACTGCTCGAGCAGATGCTGGCCAAGTGGAATGTGACCCAACACACGTTCAACGTCTTCCGGGCGAAGGTGGACGGCCGCGAACTGACCGACAACCAGGTCCGCCGCGTGCTGATCGAATCGCGCGATTCGGCCGAGCTTCGCGCCGCGTGGGAGGCGAGCAAGAAGGTCGGCCGCGAGGTGCTGGCCGATTTCAAGGACCTGATCGCGCTGCGGAACCAGGCCGCCCATAAGCTGGGCTTCAAGGACTTCTACGTCATGCAACTCTATCTGAATGAGCAGGACGACCAACAAGTGCTGAAGCTCTTCGATGAGCTGGATGACTTGACCCGCGGGCAGTTCCACCGGGCGAAGGCGGAGATGGACGCCGCGCTGGCCCAACACTACGGCATCGGCGTGGATGATCTGCGGCCCTGGCACTACCACGATCCGTTTTTCCAGGAGCCGCCCGCCGTCGGGCATGAGCTGCCGGAATCCGTCTACAAGGACCTGGACATCGTGGGTTTGGTGCGGACTTTTTACGACGGCATCGGATTGCCGATCGACGACACCATCAAGCGGAGCGATTTGTTCGAGAAGGAGGGGAAGAACCAGCACGCCTACTGCCAGGACATGGACCGCGAAGGAGACATCCGCGTGCTGGAGAACATCGTCCGCAACCAGGAGTGGCTGGGCACCACGCTGCACGAGTTCGGGCACTCGGTCTACTCGAAGGCCGTTGATGGCGGAACACTTGGCGAGGTCGCCAAGGTGCCGGGCGGGACAATCAGGGGTTTCTCGCGGTTGCCCTACGCCTTGCGGGTCGAGGCCCATACGCTCTCCACCGAGGCGGTGGCCATGATGTTCGAGCGCAACGCCCGCAACGTCGATTGGCTGCTGGCGATGGGCGTCAGCGTGCCCGACCCGGAAAGCTTCCGTGCGGCGGCGGCGAAGCTCCAGCGGAACCGCCTGCTCGTGTTCTCGCGTTGGACCCAGGTAATGATGCGCTTCGAGCGAGGGATGTACGCCAACCCCGATCAGGACCTCAACAAGCTGTGGTGGGACCTGGTGGAGAAGTATCAGGAATTGAAGCGGCCCGAGGGCGCGACGAGCCGGATTTCGCCGCCAAGTACCACATCGTCAACGCCCCGGTCTACTACCACAACTACGAGCTGGGCGAGCTGTTTGCTTCACAGTTGCATCACGCCCTGGTCCGCGCGGTCGCGCCGGAAGGGGCGTCAAAAGGGTTCATGGCGGAACACTATGTGGGCAACAAGGCCGTGGGGCAGTTCATGAGGCAAAAGGTGTTCGACCCCGGCAAGACCCTGGACTGGAACCAACTGGCCCGCCACGCCACCGGCGAGGACCTCAGCCCGAAGGCCTTCGCCGAGGACCTGAGCATTGCAAATTGAAAATTGCAAATTGCAAATTTGAAATTTTCAATTTGCATTTTGCAATCACTTTCTTGCTAGGCGGAATTACATGAGCCAACCAACCTCCGACGCCGCCGCGCCCGCCAAGCGCTCCTCCGTTTTCGACCATCCGCTGGGCTTCTGGTTCTTTTTCTGCGGCGGCTGCGCCGAACGCTGCTCGTATTACGGCATGAGAGCGATCCTATTGCTCTACATGATTCGCATCCTCGATTTCGAGGACGGCAGCGCCAACAAGATCATGTCGTTTTTCGTCGCCGCCTGCTACCTGCTCCCGTTGTTGGGCGGCTTTATTGCCGACAGGTTCCTGGGCAACTATCGCACCATCGTCATTTTCTCGATCCCTTACGTGATCGGCCAAGGCATTTTGGGCGTGGCCAGCCTGCACAACACGCCGTGCCTGTTCCTGTCGCTCGGGCTGCTCGTGCTCGGCAGCGGCATCATCAAGCCCAACATCTCAACCTTGATGGGCTTGACCTACGACCAGCGCCGGCCGGGCCAATCGACCCTCCGTAGCGACGCCTTTGCCCTGTTCTACGGCTCGATCAACATCGGCTCGGCGCTTTCGATGATTTGCGTGCCTGTGATCCGCAACGCCTTCGGCGGCGATACGGAGGCCTACGCCAAGGCGTTCCTGTTCCCCACCGTGTTGATGGCCCTTTCGTTTATCATTTTTGCGGCCGGCAAGCCCTTCTACGCCGCGGAGACCATCCATCGCCACAAACGGCGGACACCGGAGGAGAACCGCGAGCGGATGGATGTGCTGAAGCGGATGCTGGGCTTGTTCCTTGTGGTCGCGGTCTTCTGGAGCATCTACGACCAGGCCGAATCGACCTGGGTCTTGTTCACCCGCGACTACCTGCATCTGAAGCTGTTCGGCCTTGATATTGCGCCGGATCAGCTCCAGACCCTGAACCCGGTGCTCATCCTGATCATGCTGCCGCCGATCACGATGATGTGGCACGTCTTGGCCCGATGGGGCTGGGACTTGAAGCCGACCAGCAAGATGCTCATTGGTTTCGTCGTCACCGGCGGCACGATGGCGGTGATCGCGTGGTCGGCGTTCTATGGCGCCGGCCGCGTGGTGGCCGGTGCGCCGCTGGCCGTCGAGCGGGCCGGGAATACGGCCGCCGCGATCGCCCAATTGCTGCCGCACAGCGAGGCCGCGGAAAGCGCCTCACAAAAACTCATCGCCGCGGTGACCAACTTGCGCAAGGCTGACACCGAGGTCGAAAACGCCAAGACGGATGCCGAAGCGAAAGCAGCCGAGACCGCAAAACGGACGGCCAAGGCGGAGTTGGAAGCCGTCGGCAAGAGCGTGAAGAGCGCCGCTCCCGAGATCGTTACCCTCATCTGCGCGCAGGAGTGCAGCGATGGAAGCCCTTCGCACCGCGCAGGTGGCGTTCGATTCGGCCAGCCACGGCAAACAGCGGTCGATCGAAGAGATAACTAAGCAAATCGAGGCCAATGCCGAGGCCGCCCAGAGCGCCGCCGAGGCCACCAACCAGGCAAAGGGCATTGCCGTCGCCGCCGCAAAGGAAATCGCCGAACTCGCCGCCAAGACGTCGGACAAGGCTAAGGACAAGGCCGACGCCGCGGCTCGGGAGAAGCGGGAGAAGAAGGCTAAGGCAACCAATGACGCCCTGACACTTTGCGCCGACGTGGCAACCCAAGCGAAAGGGGCCGCGTCGGTCGCCAAGAGTTCGATCGCCGCGCTGGCCGCCCAGAACGACCGTGCCGCGAAGATCAACGCGGCTGTGGCGGGCGTCGATGCGGCCGACGCTGCCCTGTTCGCCGCGAGAAGCGCCGCGACACTCGCCGGCATCGAACAGACCCCGGCGGTTGTCGAGGCCACCGAGGAGGCCACCGCCGCCGCCCGCATCTCCATGCTTTGGCAGGTCATTCCGTACATTCTGATGACCGTGGCGGAAGTGTGCATCTCAGTGGTCGGCCTGGAGTTGGCGTTCGCCGCCGCGCCGGCCGCCATGAAGACCTTCATGACCGCCTGCTGGCTGTTGGCCATTTTCGTCGGTAACTTCGCCAACGGCTTTATCACCCCGCTTTACAACACGACCTTTTGGGGCATCAGCCTGACGCCCGATTGGTACTTCCTTTGGTTCGCCGTGGCAATGGTTCCGGTGACGCTGGCCTTCGTGTATGTGTCCCGCCGCTTCAACCGGCCGGCCAGCGGGTAACGCTGATTTCGCCGGGCGGCGGCCGGCGTCCGTCCTCGCATGGATTATGAGATGCCAAGAACCGGGTCCGTGAATTCCGTTTGGCCGTTCCGCCCAGCGACCGGACCTTGCTGGCGCTGTTGGCGCTGGCGGCCGCTGTGAGTGGAGCAAGAGGGAACACTCTACTTTTTTGACGAAATACGCGAAATGCAGAACGGAAGGCGGCCGAAAAAGTAGAACGTCCCCTTTGGTTCTTCCGACCGAAGGGAAGGATGACTTGAAGAAGCTAAAGGAAGCGTGGCAAGAGGTGCTCGGGAAAACGCGGGAGCAAAGGAAGGCCGAGATGAAGGAGTTGCTCCGCCTGCAAGCCCAGGATTTCGCCGCTTGGCTGAAGAAGTAGAAGGTGATCGAAAGCCCGTCGAAATGAGGACCGTTGAGATTGGAGGAAAGTGACGAATGACGCCACCCGACGACGCTGTGTCCCGCTTTGCGGAAGGTTTCAACTGCGCAGGCGGTCCTCTCCGCTTACGCGCGGCGGTTCGGCCTGGATGAAAAAACCGCGCTTCGGCTTGCGGCCGGCTTCGGCGGGGGCATGGGGCGAATGGCCGGAACGTGCGGGGCGGTCACCGCGGCGCTGATGGTCTTGGGACTGAGGTACGGCGGAACCTCGCCGGACCGGGACGCAAAGGAAGCGGCCTACGCACGGATCAGGGAGTTTGCCGCCCGGTTCAAGGCGCGCAACGGCTCGCTGGTGTGCAGGGACTTGTTGGGGTGCGACATCAGCACGCCCGAAGGGCACGACAGCGCCAAGGAGAGAAACCTGTTCGCCACGGCGTGCCCCAAGTTCGTGCGGGATGCCGCCGCGATCTTGGAAGAGATGCTGTGAGGCAAAGGGGCTGATGCCAGGCCCTGCGGATTCCGTCCATCCGAAGCGGCCCGCGAGGCTTGACAACGCCTCCCGCCGGGGTACGATAGAGGGCCGGGGCACGGAGAGGCCCCGTCGTCGGTTCGCACGGCTCGTGGCCCGCCGCTTCCGGAACGGCGCCGGGCCGGTTCTTTCACCCGCTGTTTCAGAAAGGGCGTTGTCATGAAGTGCCATTGGATCGTCGTATCGTTGGCGGTGGTTTGTCTGGCGGCGCCGCACGCCCGGTGCCAGAACGCGGTCGGAGGAAATGCGGCAATTGCGGGAGGACATCCAATCGCTCCAGGAGAAGCTCCGGGCGTTGGAAAACTCGGGCACTAGCGCAACCCGCGAGCGGACCACACAGCTTGGCCGCTCCCGCGTCCGTGAGGAAGAGCCGGAATTGATTGTCCGCATCTACGACCTCAGCGATCTGCTGGCGATGGTCACTCCTTATCCGGCCATGGTGGCCAGCGACCTCGATGCCGCGGAAGTGCCGCTGTTTCCCAGTCCGACCGGAACCGCCGGCGGGCCAAGCGGCGTCAGCGGCATGGGAGGCATGGGCGGCGCCTGGAGCGTGCCCTCCCCCACCCGCAAGTCCGCGGCCAACGCCCCGCAGCCCAAGTCAGCGACACTCTTCCAGGTCGCCCAACCGGGCCGCGCGGCAGCCGCGAAACGGACCAAGGGCGTCCCCAGCAGCATGAATGCCGTCCGCATCGACCTCGACGGACTGATCGACGCCATCACCTCCACCATCGAGCCGCCGTCGTGGAGCGACGTCGGCGGTCCCGGCTCGATCGCGCCGTTGGGCAATGCGCTGATCGTCTCCGCCGCGCCAAGAACGCACGACCAGATCACCGCCTTGCTGGACTCCTTCCGAAAGCGCTGGGGCACGTTGCGGACCGTCTCGGTGCAGGCCCATTGGCTCTGGTTGACCGACGGCCAACTGGCGGCCCTGCTGGCCCCCGACGCCCCGGCCAAACCGGGCGAACCGCGGCCCTTCGGCCTGGTCAACCAGTCCGCTTGGGATGCCCACATGAAGGAACTCCGCAAGCCCGACGCGGACCAGCCGGCCGGCTACCAAGCCGTTCTTACCTGCTACAACGGGCAGACGGTCCATAGCGTGTCGGGAGGACAGCGGCAGTTCGTCGTCGGCATGACGCCCGTGGTGGGAGGCGGCACGGCCGATTCGCCCGAGGCGGGCGTCGGCTACGAGCCGCAAGTTGCCACGCTTCAGGAGGGGGCCGCCCTACAATTCACTCCCATGACCACCACCGGCGGGAAGTTCGTCGTGCTGGACGTCCACAGCCGCGTGGTCCGGCTCTCCGACAGGGCCTCCGGCGAAGCGCGGCGCGGTCCGGAGTCCGGCGGGCCGGGCGATGTAGCCAGGGCCATTGACCGTCCGATGGTGACCAACAGCCACCTGGAAACCACGCTGCGGGTGCCGGTGGACCGCCGCGTGTTGATCGGCGGAATGACCTTCCTCGCCCAGCCCACACGCTCTTCCAACGGTGAAATGGGCCTCTATTTGTTTGTGAAGCTCGCGGTACAGGAACTCCGCGACGACCTCCCCGAGGCGAAGCCGGCAGCGCCGCTGAAGACGCCGCCGGCCGCGAAACCCAAAAAATCCTGAGCAGGGCAGACCGTCCGGACGGCTTCCCGGCATCCTTGATTCCGAAGAGAATTGGTGGCCCACAACATAGGAGATTGGCATGTCAAGGCGCATGTGGCTCAATGTGGCGGCGATCCTGGCCCTCGCGGCCGGCGCGGCGCAAGCGGAGGAGAAGGCCGCAAGAACAAAAATGCCGGTCACCGGCGTGGACCGGTCGTACATGGACCTCACCGTCTCGCCCTGCAAAGACTTCTATGCCTACGCCAATGGGGCATTCGACAAAGTGCCCATCCCCGGCCAGTACGCCGCCTATGGCGTGAACCAGGAAATCGACGAACGCAACTTCGCCGTCCTCAAGGAAATCCTCGAAAGCTCGGCGCGGGCCGGCGGACCAAAGGGGAGCGTGGTCCAGCGCGTCGGCGACTTCTACGCCTCCGGCATGGACGAAGCGGCGATCGACCGCGAGGGATTGCGGCCGCTCAAACCGTGGTTGAGCATCATCGAAAAGATCGGGTCTCCCACAGAACTGGTTGCGACGATCGCCCTGTTGCAGGCCCGCGGCCTGAACTTCGGCTTCCACTTCGACGTGCAGATCGACGACAAGGACACCACGGCGATGATCGCGGGCTTGAGCCAAGGCGGCCTCGGCCTGCCGGAGCGCGACTACTATTTCCGCGAGGGGAAAGATGCGGAGGACCTCCGCGCCGCCTACGTGGCGCACATCGCCCGCACGTTCGAGCTGGCCGGCGACGCGCCCGCGTCGGCCAAGGCGGCCGCCGGTTCCATCATGGCCTTGGAAACCAAGCTGGCGAAAGCCTCTCGCACGCTGGTGGACCTGCGCGACCCGGAGAAGAACTACAACAAGTTCCCACGGGCCGCGCTGAGTAAGGCGGCTCCCGGCATCAATTGGGACTGCTATTTCGCCGTGATCGCGCTTCCAGGCAGCTTTCCACGCGGCGAAACCAACTTGCTGGTCCGCCAGCCGGAGTTCTTCGCGGCCTTCGGCAATCTGCTGGGTTCCGAGCCGCTTACGGTCTGGCGCAATTACCTCCGCTGGCGGCTCCTGTCCGAAACGGCCAACTATCTCAGCAAGCCTTTTGTGGAGGAGCGGTTCTCCTTCTACGGAAAGAAACTCTCCGGGGCCACGGAACTGAAGCCACGGTGGAAGCGCGTGCTGGCGGCAGAGGACGTCGCCATCGGCGAGGATTTGGGCCAACTCTTCGTGCAAAAGGCTTTCAGTCCCGCCGCCAAGGCCCGCGCCCAGACCATGATAAACTTTCACCTGGCAGCCATGCGGGGCCGCGTCCGCGCCGCCGCGTGGATGAGCGAGGCGACCAAGGCCCAGGCTTACAAGAAGCTCGACACCATGCGCAGCAAGGTGGGCTATCCCGACAAGTGGCGCGACTATCGCAGACTCGACATCGCCCGGCGGCCTTATGTGCTGAACGTGCTGGCCGCCGACGCCTTCGAGTTCCAGCGCGAACTGGCCAAGCTCGGCAAACCCGTGGACCGCAGCGAATGGCTTATGACACCCCAGACCAACAACGCCTATTACGAGCCGACGCTGAACGAAATGTGTTTTCCGGCAGGCATCCTCCAGCCGCCCTTCTTCGACGAGAAGGCGGACGACGCCACCAACTACGGCGCGATCGGCGCAACCATGGGACACGAACTCACGCACGGCTTCGACGATCAGGGCCGGCAGTACGACTGGGAGGGCAACTTGAAAAACTGGTGGACCGACGCCGACGCCAAGGGCTTTCAGGAGCGGGCCGAGCGCGTGGCGCAACAGTACGACGCCTTCGAGGTGCTGCCCGGACTCCACATCAACGGCCATCAGACACTCGGCGAAAACATCGCCGACGTGGGCGGACTGCGCGTGGCCTATGCGGCCCTCAAGCTGGCCACCAAGGACAAGCAACCGGCGGCCGGCGACGGCTTCACGCCGGACCAGCGGTTCTTCATCGCCTACGCGCAGAGCTGGCGGACCAACGAGCGCCCCGAGGCGGTGCGGCTGCACGTGGGCAGCGACGTGCATAGCCCCGTCCGCTGGCGGGTGCTCGGACCGGTCGCCAATTTCCCCGAGTTCTGCCGGGCGTTCGGCTGTCCGGAGCCGGCGGAAAGTTGGCCGCCGATCTGGTAGCGGACGCCTGGAAAAACGCCCGTTGCCGGCTCATCTTGAACTTCAGTAATGCTCGTTCCCCGCAAACGGCCGTCTGCTTGCAAGTCCCCGGGGGCGATGGTAGACTAACAGTTTACACGCCCTTTTCCCGGGATGAAGGTGGCGGCGATGCCATCCACGTCGAATGTCGACCAGTACACGCTCGAGACGCCCGAGAACATCGAAGTCGAGTTCGAGTTGGCGGGTCTGGGGTCGCGCTTCTGCGCCATGCTCATCGACAGCCTCTTGATCGCGGTAGGTCTGTTCGCGGTCTTCTTGCTGTTCGTGTTTCTGGGCGTGGATGCGGATACCTGGTTCTACAGCCGGCAGTGGGTCCGCTGGCTGGAGGCGGCGCTGCTGGCGATCGCGATGGTGCTCTTGTTCGAGGGCTATTTCATCCTCTTCGAGTGGCTGATGCGCGGTCAGACGCCGGGCAAGCGGCAGATGAGAATCCGCGTCATCCGCGACGACGGGACGGCGGTGACGGTCAATGAGGTCCTGCTGCGGAACATCCTGCGGATCGTCGACTTCTTGCCCTTCGGCTACGCGCTGGGCACGCTGGTGATGTTCCCCAGCCCGCTTTGCAAGCGGCTGGGGGACTTGGCGGCCGGGACGATCGTCGTCAAGGAAGGGCAACTCGACTACCGGGCCGAGGCCGACAAGAAGCAGCATTTCGTCACGCCCTTGGTCAAGGCCGCCAATACCGAGCTTACCGCCGAGGAGCGCCGCTTGTTGACCGGTTTCTTGCAGCGCCGGATCGAGCTGTTGCCCAAGGCCCGTCGCGATCTCGCGGAGCGTCTGGCGGCGCCTCTCTACGTGAAGTACGGCGGGCAGCACGGCGACGCCGAGCGCTATCTGGAACGGCTCGTGGAAGGACGCCACTATGAGTCTTGACAACTGGCTGCGGGAGCGGCAGCCGGCCTGGAAGCGGCTGGAGACGATCGTCGAGGGGCTTTGCCGCCGCGGGCCGCGCCGCACGCCGCCGCAAGACGTCCGCGAGCTGACCGAGCTTTATCCGGCCGCCTGCGCCGATCTGGCGCGGCTGCGGGCGTTGACCGCCGATCCCGCCCTGCTGGAGCCGCTGAACCGGTTGATCACCCGCGCCCACGGCCAGGTCTACCGCGGCGCGCCGGCCGGTCGTGGCGGCTGGCCGATTTCTTCCTGGTCCAATACCCCCGCCTCTTCCGCCAAACGTGGAAATTCACCCTGGCCAGTCTGCTGATTTCGGCCGCCAGCGCGCTGATGGCGTACTCGGCCGTGCGGGAATCGCCGGAAATGGTGGCCGACATCCTGGGCGGAGCCGACCGGGAGTTCTACGGGCACAAGTCCGTAGCCGACATCCGCGAGCGGTTCGGGCACGAAGGCAACCCGGTGTTCTCGAGTCTGGTGATTACCAACAACATCCACGTGGCCCTTGCCGCTTTCGCCCTGGGGATCACCTTCGGCGTCGGCACGATCTACATGCTGATGGTCAACGGGGCGATGCTGGGCGGCATTGCCGGGGCCTTCGCCCGCAGCGGGCTGCACGGGCAGTTCTGGATGGTCATCCTCCCGCACGGCGCCCTGGAACTCAGCGCGATCGTGGTCGCCGGCGGGGCGGGCCTGCTGGTGGGCTACGCCCTCTGGTGCCCCGGCCAGCGGACCCGCCGCCGGGCGCTCCGCGAAGAGGCGGTCCGCGCCGTGCAATTGGCCGCCGGACTGATCCCGGCCTTCGCCGTCGCCGGCGTCTTCGAGGGCTTCGTCACTCCCAGCGACGCCATCCCCGATCCGCTGAAAGTGATTCTCGGCGCCGCCGCCGCCGCGGTCTTCTGGCTGTACTTGCTCCTCGGCGGCCGGCAGCGTCAGCATAACGACCGGCGCACGGGCGATCGGTTCGGTTATGCCAAAGCATAACCTACGGTTCGTCTAACTCGTGCGTACCCGGCTTGAAGTGCGGCAGCAGTCCGGTGTACTTCACCAGGGTATGGGGCCGCTCCGTTTCGGCCAGCTTGTCGAGCAGTTCCCGGCTCAGGGCGTCCTCCAACTCCGCGCGGACGTCCGCAAGCTGCTTTCCGCCGGGCCTTAGCCCGTCGCAGCGGATCAGATGGACGCCGAACGGCGTTTTGACCGGCGGGCTGACCTCTCCCGGCTGCAACGCAAAGGCCGCCCGCGAAAACGATTCGTCCATCGGGCCGTGGCGGCCGATCCAACCCAGCCGGCCACCGTCCCGGCGGCTGGGGCCGGCGGAATACTTCCGCGCCGCCTCGGCAAAAGACAGCTTACCGGCGACGATCTCCCTGCGGATTGCCTCGGCCTGCTTGATGAGTTCTTGCGTTGCGGTCTTGTCGCCGGCGGCCGAGGGCCGCAGCAGGACGTGGCTGACGGAAAGCTCCGTGCCGTCGAACTCGCGGCGATGGGCAGCGAAATAGGCCGCCAGCCGCTCCGGGGTCACATAGCGGGCCAGAAGCCGCCGCCAGACCGCGTTCCAGGCGAACTGCCGGTCGAGGTCGGCCTGGCCGATCGACTGGGCTTTGAGAAAATCGTCGAGCGAGCGGCCCTGGGAGGCAAGACGGGATTTCAGTGCCGCCGCCTCTGCGGCCATTTCCGCCGCCGTCGCCGCCTGGCCGGTCCGCCGGGCGTAGGCCAGCACCAGGCGGCGGGCGATGATCTCTTCGAGCAATTGCGCCTGAAGCAGCCGCCGCGAGTCCCCTTCCGGCTTCTTCCCCCGCGTGGCCTTGGCCAAGAGCCGCTCGACCTCGGCAGCGCGGATTGCCTCGTCGCCGATCGTGGCGACAACGGCGTTAGCGTCGGCAGCCAACGCCGCCGGCGCGGGGGCGAGAAACAGCAACACGGCGACTGTGAAGATGCTGAACATCAAGACGCCAGTGTCTCCGAATAGCCGGGGGCTAACAGCCCCCGGAATGTGCGCAGATCCGCGATTTCCCTCCGGGGGCTGTTAGCCCCCGGCTATTGGACTCTCGGAAGCACGTTTAGCGGCCGACAGGCTCAATCCCACCACCACCTGCCGTCGGGGAGTTTCCGGTTGTTATCGCCGGCGCCGGACCGCTGCTTTTGCAGCGCCGCATCGCGTTCCACGCCGATCGACTGCGGCCGCACCAGAGACAGCGGCTGAACGCTCACGCCGCCGCTCACGCCGGCCACGATTGTCTTGCGGTTGATGACCCGGCAGTTGACGACCGAATCGACCTCCTTGGCCGCGTCGGCCAGTTCCACCTCGAATGCCTGTGGGTCGCCGAAGCAGGTCAGGTGCCAACCAACCTTGTCCGCGGCGGCTTCCTCACGGATCAACGCCCCAACCATCGCCAGCTCGAACAGGTTCCGCAGCTCGCCGTAGATCGGGTACTTGAGGCTGAGTTCCTCGAAGTGCTCCGTGAAGCTGCGGGCGAAACGGCGGTTGAGATCCTCGGACGCGCCCGTGTGGACCTGCTTTCCCTCGGCCGTCAGGTGCTCGTTTTCGCTTTCCACCTTGACGCCTTGACCGCACAGGGCGAAGGCCAGCCGGTCGCGGGAACACTGCGGCGGCTCGTAGTTTAGGGTGAACCACCAGCGGAGCACGGTCATCGGCGGCGGGGCTTGGCCGGGCGCTAGTTTGATCGACCGGAGGTAGCTCTGCACGCCGGGGACGCCATCTTCCAGGCCCATGCCCACCAGCTTCATACGGTAGTCGGCCGCGACGATGACCCGGGCGGCCCGCGTCCGCGGGTCCAGCCCACAGACCTCGATGTCCTGCTTGCCGACCTCGGCCCGCAACCGGTCGAGCCAGGCGCCGCGGAACTCGGCGTCGATGGGCCGCTTCTGCGAGTGATCGAGGAATTTCTGGAGGCGGGCCAGGTTCTCTTTCCGCGGCATGATCCAGCAGCCGAAGCGGGCGTCCGGACCGCTCATCATCGAACGGAAGACCACCACCAGGTCATCCAGCCGCAACACCGGTTGGGCGGTCCGGGCGTTGAGAATGGTCCCCTCCGGCCCCGGCGTCCAGTCGCCGGCCGGGCCGGCCAGCACGATGTCGCCGGAGTCGGGATAGACGAACACGCAACGGATGCGATAAAGCCCCGCCAGCATTTGCATGGCTTCGGTCGGCGGCTGGCCAGCGGCCAAGCGCAACTGTACGTACTTCTCCAATCGCGGCAGCGAGACCATCCGCATCGGCGAACTGCGGCGGACGTCTTCCTGACCGGTCCGCGGCCGGCGACCAACCTCCGGTCGGTGCCCGGCCCGCAGCGCGGCCAGGTCCTCGTTGGCCGGTTGCGGCGCGGCGGGACGGAGCACGCCCCGCGGATCGACCCACACGCCGGTCGGGAAGGGGGAGATCGAGCCGGCCCCGCCCACGTCGTCCCAGGAGGTCGGCTTGACGGTGGACTTGATCAGGTCGATCAAGGAATCGAAGTCGGGCTGGACGGCGCCGCCGCGGCGCCCTCGGCGGCCGGGGGCGCGCCGGCCGCCCCCTTCAGCGCCCCGAGCGGGTGCGGTCGTCGCCGATCTCGGAGGCCGACTGCAACGAGGCGGTCTTGGCGCCGGCCTGGGCCTGGGCCTGGGCGATCTCA
Source organism: uncultured Planctomycetaceae bacterium (assembly GCA_963754135.1). GTDB lineage: Bacteria > Planctomycetota > Planctomycetia > Pirellulales > Thermoguttaceae > JAJFUI01. The sequence goes on along the minus strand of CAVWEY010000003.1, from coordinate 1,781,798 downwards.
GCCAACCGCTGGTCGCGCTCCGGCGGATCGGCCGTTTGCCGGGCCAGGGCCAGGGCCGGGGCGAACTCGCCGGCCTGGAGGTACGCCCGAAACAGTTCGTCTTGCCCCGGCGGCTGCGCTGCCTGGGCTAGCGCCACCGCCACAATGGTCACCACCGGCATTGCTGCCGCCCAGTACAGCCAGTTCGCGGACGTTCGTCGTGCGGACATGACTACCCCTCCCTTCACCATTTAATATCGCCGGACGTACCGAAATTGCAAGCTGTACAAGGCGCATTTGCGGGAGTGGCTTACGACGCTGCTCGACTCCGGCGGTTCGGCCGGTTGCTTGACTTGATATATTGGAGAATCTGCGCAATTGGTGCCGATAGACGAAAGGAAGCCGATTAGGTATTCCGTAGTGTTGGCCTGGAAACCACGATGAATAGTCGAACGCCGCATTACCTGTTACTATCGGAGGCGAGCCGCGCCGCAGGGTTTGGGCGGTGGCGGTTCGTTCTGCGGCCGGCCGATGGCACCCCACCCATCGAGGCCACCGACGTGGAACCAGACGTGTGGGGGGAGCGACTCGACCTGTTGACCGTGGTACGTGCCCTGGAAACGCTCGATCAGCCCTCGCGGGTCACGCTGATCGGCTGTAGCAGATATGTCGAACAGGGCATCCTGTACGGAGTACACGACTGGAAGGAAAACGGCTGGCGGTGGGAATGTTTTGGGCAACTGGTGCCCGTCCGCGATACCGATCTCTGGCAACGGATGGACCGGGTGCTGCAATTCCATCGGGTGGAGTGCGGGTGGCGGCGGTTTGACGCCGGGCACGCCCTTGTCGGCGGACCGCACTGGAGCCTGCTCAAGCCGGGCAGAAGCTGGGCGGATGGAATCGCCGGGGTCAAATGCGTAAAATGCCTTGCCCTGTTCGTGGCCGGATGGTGCGGATTGGCGGCAAGAACGGCATCTTGGTTGGGGCGAAACGCAGTAGGGTTCAGGGTTCAGGGTTCAGGGTTCAGATTTGGGGTTCGGGCGGCGCGATTCGGTGCCGCCCTAACCTCAACCCTGAACCCTGAACCCTGAACCCTGCATGGAGGTTCGCGTGCAGACGACGGCATCCTTGGAAACGATCGGCCGGTTGATTGAAGGCAGGCATGAAAACCCTTTCGAGTTGCTCGGCCCCCACGAGATCGACCAGTCGGGTCGCCGGGCGCTGGCGGTGCGGGCGTACTTGCCGACCTGCGACCAGGCGTGGGTGGTCGATCCGCTCCGCGCCGACCAGGCCCTCCCCATGCGGCGGATCCATCCGGCCGGCCTGTTCGAGGCCATTTGTCCCATCGGGCGCGGCAACGGATCGCCGCGGTACATGTTGCGGGTGGCCGAGGGAAACGGCCGCGGGACTACGACCATGCACGATCCATACTCCTTTCCCCACTTGCTGACCGACTACGACCGCCACCTGTTGAACGAGGGCCGGCACTGGCAATGCTACAACCGGCTGGGGGCGCAGTTGCGGAAGATCGAAGGCATCGACGGCGTGAACTTCGCCGTCTGGGCCCCCAACGCCACGAGCGTGAGCGTGGTCGGCGATTTCAACGGCTGGGACGGCCGCCGCCATCCGATGCGGAAGCACATCCCCAGCGGCTTCTGGGAGCTGTTCGTGCCGGGGCTGGGCGAAGGAACACTCTACAAGTATCAGATCCGACACGGCGCAGGTGTTCGAGAAGGCGGACCCGTTCGGGTTCGCGGCGGAACTGCCGCCGCGAACCGCCTCGAAAGTGGCCGACCTGGGCCGCTACGCCTGGCACAACGGCGACTGGATGACCCGCCGCGGGCAGACCAATTGGCTTGAGCAACCGCTCTCGTTCTACGAGGTCCATTTGGGGAGTTGGAAGCGGCCCGGCGACGATCCCTCGCGCTGGCTGAGCTACCGCAACCTGGCCCACCAGTTGGCCGAATACTGCAAGGAGATCGGCTACAGCCACGTCGAGCTGATGCCGGTCTGCGAGCATCCCTTGTCGGCCAGTTGGGGCTACCAGACGCTGGGCTACTACGCGGTCACGAGCCGTTACGGCACGCCGCAGGACTTCATGTACTTCGTCGACGTGCTGCACCAGAACGGGATCGGGGTCGTCCTGGACTGGGTGCCGGCCCATTTCCCCCGCGACGGCCACGGCCTGCGGCGGTTCGACGGCACGGCGCTCTACGAGCACGCCGATCCCCGCCGCGGCGACCACCGCGACTGGGGCACTCACATCTTCAACTACGGCCGGCACGAAGTCCGCAACTACCTGGTCTCGAACGCACTCTTTTGGATGGACAAGTACCACGTCGACGGCATCCGCGCGGACGCCGTAGCCTCGATGCTCTACCTCGACTACAGCCGCGAGGAGGGCGATTGGCTGCCCAACGAGTTCGGCGGGCGGGAAAACCTCGCCGCCATCGGCTTCTTGAAGGAACTCAACGAGCAGTGCCATTTTCAGCACCCCGGCGTGCTCACCATCGCCGAAGAATCGACCGCCTGGCCGGGCGTCTCCCGGCCGACGCATCTCGGCGGACTCGGGTTCAGCCTGAAGTGGAACATGGGCTGGATGAACGACACCCGCGGCTACATGCGGCACGAGCCCATCCACCGCAAGTACCACCACGACGAGTTGACCTTCAGCCTGATTTACGCCTTCCACGAGAACTTCGTCCTGCCCATGTCGCACGACGAGGTCGTCCACTGCAAAGGGTCGCTCCTGGACCAGATGCCCGGCGACCTCTGGCAAAAGTTCGCCAACCTGCGGCTCTTGTACAGCTACATGTGGACCCATCCCGGCAAGAAGCTGCTGTTCATGGGCGACGACTTCGGCCAGTGGAACGAATGGAACTTCGACGAGAGCCTGCAATGGCACCTGATGCAATGGGAAACGCACCAGGGACTCCTGAAGTGCGTGGCCGATCTGAACCGGCTCTATCGCGGCGAGAACTCGCTGCACGAGTTGGATTTCGACTGGCACGGCTTCGAGTGGATCGACTGCCACAACCACAACGACAGCACGCTGACGTACATCCGCCGGGCGAAAGACCCCCGCGATTTCCTGGTGGTGGTCTGCAACTTCACGCCCGTGCCTCGGGTGGGCTACCGGCTGGGCGTGCCGGAACAGTGCTGGTACGAGGAAATCTTCAACAGCGACTCGGCGTTCTACGCGGGGAGCAACCTGGGGAACGCCCCCGGCATGAGGGCCGAACCGATCCCGAGCCACGGCCGGCCCTACTCGATCCGCATGACCTACCCGCCGCTGGCCACCGTGGTCTTCAAGCCGCGGCGGTAGGGTACTTCACAATGTATTCCGCACACTCCGTGTGCGGGAACTGCGGGACGGAACCGGCGACGACGTCCGCCCCCGCCGGCCTTGTGCCGGTGGAGCGCATGGTTGACCACTACGGGGCAGTGCGCCGTGAGTTGGTCAACAACTTGCGATTTTTCCAATTTCGGACGCCACCTGGGGGGAGCCATCAGCCTTCGCCTCTCGCCTCTCGACTCTCAACTCTCCTCTTCTGCCACGCCGACCATCATGCGCTCTCGGGCAGGAGTTTTCAAGATCAAGAATTAGGCCAAAAAGTAGGTCCCGCCTGCCGGGCGGGACATGATCCGCGGCGAAATCGGCCCGCAACGTCCCGCCCGGCAGGCGAGACCTACTGCCCGCGGCCTGGCCGCTGTTGCCCGGCGGAAAACGGCCCCACGCGACCGCGCGGGCCGCTTGACGCCCCGAACGGGAAGGATAGGATGGTTGTCGTGGCTCGCGGTGGCGGAAACTGGCCGCGTCCGGTCTGGCCTCGGAGCGCGCAATGGCTGTCGTCAGTCACCTCGCAACGGGCACCTTGACGCGCGGGTTTAGGATTCCCTACTGCTTGGGTCATCATTAACCCCCTGAATAGTCCAAGTCGTTAGTCCGCTTGTTCGGAGGTGTCTGTGGACAGGAAACCCGAACCGACGAAGTTTCACTTCGATATATCCCTGAGCGTACTCAATCACCTTGGGAGGAACCTGTACCGGAGCTTTGTGACGGTTCTCGGTGAAGCGCTGTCGAATTCCTGGGACGCAGACGCGACAAATGTGCATATCGTCGTCGATGCAAGAAGAGGCAACATGTATATCAGGGATGACGGGCACGGGATGACCGCGGACGACTTTCAGGGCAAGTTTCTGAAGATCGGCTATTCGAAGAGAAATGAGGCCAACGAGTCACGCGGAAGACACCGGCCATTCATCGGCAGAAAGGGCATCGGAAAGCTGGCTTTACTGTCTTGTGCAAGAAGGATAACGATCGCCTCGAAGGTTCCCGGGGAAGAATACGTCGGCGGCACCATCGATAATTCTGGCCTCGACAAAGCAATTACAGAGGACTTGGCACCGTCGCAGTATTCGCTGGAGACTTTGAATGTCAACGCCCTTCGCGACGGCCTAGCGAGCCAAAAGCAAGGGACTGTCATCCGTTTCGAGGGCCTAAACGAGGGAATAAGACACAGCCTCGCCTTCCTGAAGAAGACGATTGCTCTCTACTTCCGATTCTCGCTAATAGACAAGAGCTTTCATATCTTCCTCAATGGTGAAAAGGTCAGCACGAGCTGTCTCGACGATCTCGCGATGAAGACGGAGTATCTATGGATCGTCAACGATATTGATGATCCGTATATTGACCATCTGCAACGCATCTTCACGCCTGAGCGCAACGAATCGAAGCGACTGAGTCCGAAGGGGAACGTAAGTGGTTTCATTGCCTCTGTAGAAAAGCCCCGCGACCTCAAGATTACGACCACTGATGAAAGAGCCGGCGTCGACCTCTTTGTGAACGGTAGATTGAGGGAAAGGGACATTCTCAAGCACATCCCCACCGCAAGGATCATCGAAAGCTATATCTACGGCCAGATCCATTACAACGACCTGGATGACGACCTTGACAGATTTACAAGCAGCCGCGAAAGCATCGTGGCCGATGACCCAAAGTTTGGGAAGCTCCTCGCGATGCTGAGGGACAGCGTTATCAACACGGTGATGAACGACTGGGATGACTGGAGACGCAAGCACCGCGAGGAGGGCGACACCGAGAACACGACACACATTACAAAGAAGGAGCGAAAGGCGGAGGAACTATACAACGCTGTGTCGGAGGAATACTCGCTCCCCGAAGACGAGCGGGAAAGGAAGGCGGTGGACAAATGGGTCGCCGAACTGGGTGAAGATGCGAGGTTCAACTTCGCGTCGTACGCCGAGTGCTTCATATCGGAGAACTTGGTTAGGAGATTCATTGAGGAGCGAAACCTGGCGTTGTCGAAAGAGGCGAATACGGAGATCGAACAGCGTCGCAGAACCGAGGGGGAAAGCAAGGGCAGGGGCAATCTCAGTATTGCTATTAGGAGGCGCAAGTCGAAACTGAGCTACCTGTCGATGGACGCGCTTGCAAATCTTGTGGACAGGGGGAAGGACCCACTCAAGGAAGCCTGCCTGGGAAGAGACGCGCGTGCGTACAAACCGATTAGGGACGCACTGGCGCACACCGCACTACTCACCGACGAAGCGAAGGCTGCCCTAACGACGATCTTCACGAACATAAGGGCTCGGGTCAAGTCGTTACTGTCACACACAGCGAAGCGCAGGGAAGCGAAGAAGTGAAAAGGCGATCATACGAGAAGCCGAGAGTGTGCGCCGTGGACCTTTTCTGCGGCGCGGGCGGTCTGACAAGGGGCATGATACAAGCGGGTGTAGACGTGAGACTCGGAGTCGACGTGGACCCTGCTTGTGAGTACCCATATACGGCAAACAATCGTTCGGCGTTCCTTAGAAAATCGGTTGTCGATTTGCACGCGGATGACCTTGAAGGAGCCTTCCCGAAACGGTGTGTTCGGCTTCTCGCAGGGTGTGCGCCGTGTCAGACTTTTTCCACGTACAACCAAAAGGCAAGACCCGACGACGAAAGGTGGCACTTGCTCCGCCATTTCGCCCGGTTGATTATCGAAGTTGATCCGGACGTCGTTACAATGGAGAACGTGCCCGGACTCGCAGAGCAGGCGGTCTTTCGCTCATTCGTGACACGACTCAGGAAATCGGAGTTTGAGGTCGACTACGGCGTCGTCAATTGCGGCTGATTACGGCATTCCGCAACGCCGCCACCGCCTGGTTCTCGTCGCGTCTCGTCTCGGCCCGATACGGCTTCTGACGCCGAAGCAGTTGCGCGTACGACCTAGCTCCGTTCGAGACGCGATAGGGCACCTTCCGCCCATTAGCGCGGGGGAGGTCTGTGAGGCCGACGCGATGCACCAAAGTAGCGCACGCTCTCACCCGTCAACCGACAACGCATACGAGCCTCGGCACCGGGCGGGACGTGGCGAGACTGGAAACGCCATATTGTCGCACGCTGCCACAAGAAGAAGACGGGGAGGACCTACCCAAGCGTGTATGGGAGAATGGATTGGGACCGCCCGGCTCCGACGATAACCACGCAGTTCTACGGATTCGGCAACGGCCGGTTTGGGCATCCCGAACAAGATCGGGCGTTATCCCTCAGGGAGGGGGCGCTCTTGCAGGGATTTCCAAGTGGTTACGCCTTTGTGCCGAATGGCAAGACTATCTTCAAGAAGAAGCTTGGCAGGCTCATTGGCAACGCCGTTCCGGTCAGGCTCGGTAGGATTATCGGGAAAAGCATTCTCCACCACGTAGAAGAAGCAGGCGTGCGCCCTCGACGCGAGAGGTAGCTGCGTCCCCTCTCCACGCCGTCGCGCTGGCGTTCTCGCCCGTGCGCGTCTCGATTGGTGTCGCCCATGGATACAGTCGACAAAACGACGCGCTCAAGGATAATGGCTGCCGTGGGCCAGAAGGCCACGAAGCCGGAGATGACGCTTAGGCGGGAGCTTCACCGCCTAGGCTTCCGATACCTGGTCAATGACAAACGGCTCCCCGGGTCCCCGGACCTGGTCTTTCCCAAGTATCGCGCGGTCATCTTTGTTCACGGGTGTTTTTGGCATCGCCACGGATGCAAGGTACTCGACAACTCCGAAGACGAGCAGGAAATTTTGGGAGAGGAAGTTTCTTGCGAACACGGCACGTGATGCGAAGAAAACGTTGAAGCTACAGAAGGGTGGCTGGAGGGTCAAAGTCGTGTGGCAATGCGAACTAAGTGGGGGTCAGAACGCCACCGGAAAGCTTCTTTCAAGGTTGGCGAGGTGGCTGTTGGCGTTGGGAGGTCCGCCCCGCCGGGTGCGAGCGCTGGCTCCTTCGGCAATACTCACAAGGGGCGCGCGGCGAGGGGGAAGCGGGGGCAGAGTCTAGCATTTCACTTTCTGGCTTGCTGATTCTTCCGCCGTCGCGAAAAAGCTTGCTAGACAGGGGCCGTCTTCCATACACCCTCAATGCGCAACGCGGGCAGAGCAGGCGGCTCTCAGCGGTCGGCCTTCAGCTTCCGGCGATTGACGACCTTGTCGGGGTGCCGCGACTGGAGCTCACGAATCGCTTCTGCCACCTTGTTCAGGTCGTTACCGTAGCGGGCGTACAGCTCGCGGCGCCGCTGGCGCACCTCGTCAATGAGGGGATCGCGGCTGGCCTGACCCTGCATGTCATCAGTCCTCCAACCAAAGCATTTCCGGCGTCCCTCCGCGCCGTCACGTGGGCGCTGGGCACGCTGGTCTCGATGTACACGGTTGACATATTCACCCCCTGCAACCCCATGAATAGTACCTCCATCGGCGCAATTGTTCAAGGCGCGCCCCCCCGCCTGGCCACTGGCTTGACTTGACGGCTCCATGTGCCACAATGAGCAAAACTGCCAAGGCGGCGCCATGAACCAAGACCTGGAACACTTGCGGCTGCTGGCGAGATTCCATTACGTTGTGGCGGGGCTCGCGGCGCTGGCCGCCTGCTTCCCGCTGATCCATCTGACGATCGGCCTGCTGCTGATCTTCTCGCCGGAGACTCTCGAACACGGGCCGCGGCAGAACGCAACTATGGATCTCATCGGGGGGATAATCTTCGTCGTCATCGGCTCGGTGTTTGTTCTCGCGGGCTGGACCTTTGCGACCTGTGTGTTCCTGGCGGGGCGGAACCTCGCCCGGCGCCGCTGCTACACCTTCTGCCTGGTGATGGCGGCGATCACGTGCATGTTCGTGCCGTTCGGAACGGTGCTGGGCGTGCTCACGCTCTTGGTGCTCGTGCGGCCGTCGGTAAGGCCGCTCTTCGAGGGGCAGCCCGCCAATTGAGTATGGGGACGATACCAGGATCACTCGCTTTCCTTTGTTCCGCCCCCGGCGTCCGGCTTGGCAGCCCGCTCCGATTCCGCGCCGGCACTCGCCTTATCGGAGGCGATGGCTTTCTCCAGGGCTTTCTTTGCGGCCTTCAACTTCGTGGAGGCAACAGAGGAACCTCGGACGCACTTGGCAAGTTCCCGCCGGCAATCTTTCTGCTCCCGCAGCCGGTCTTGCAGGGCTTCCGCCTTGTCCGTCGCCAGACGGACGGGCCTGCCCCGCGGCGCCGCGGCGACGCGGCGGGCATTGGACTCCGCCTCGATCTGGGCGAGTCTGGCGGCGTCGGCAACCCGGTCGTTCGCAGTTCCCAAGTTACGCCGGGCTTGTTCCGTGCCTCGGTTCCATTCGGCCAGTGCCTTCTCGCACCGTTCGACTTCCTTGCGGCACTTGATTACGGCTTCGCTCTCTTTCGGGGGTCCCTTTGGGGCGGCATTTTGCGGCCGTTGGTCATCCGGCGGCTGAGCGTGTTCCGCGCCGGCGGGTTCGTCCTGCGAGAATTCCGACAAGTCCTCGATGTGAGGTGGACCTGGTTGTCTAGACCACTGATTACGATTTCTTAGATGGAGGGGACTAGCGGCCCGCGAAACCCATTCCAAAGGTTTCGCACGGCCGCAGCGCCGCCACCCCCACTAGGAGTACGTGAAAATTCTCCAAATTTTTCCGAGAAAAATGCCGTTGATTTGGACCACTACAATGACTCCGTTGGACGCCTCACGCCGCCGCGTACATCGCCGCCGGCGTGAGGTAATCCAAGGCCGCGTGCAATCGCTCGTCGTTGTAGAACAGAAGGAAACCAGCCAGCCCCGCCTCCAACGCACGCACCGTGGCGTAGTCGTGAAGATAGACGCACTCGTATTTCACCGTTCGCCACAATCGCTCCACGAACACGTTGTCCATCCAACGGCCGCGACCGTCCATGCTGACCGCCACGCCCGCCAACTCCAGCCGATCGCTGAACGCCTTGGCGGTGTACTGCACGCCCTGGTCGGTGTTGAAAACCTCCGGCGTGCCCTGGGCCAACGCTTCCTCCAACGCCTCCAAACAAAACTGCCCGTCGAGCGTGTTCGACAATCGCCACGACAGCACGTAGCGGCTGTACCAGTCCATGACCACCGTCAGGTACATCCAGCCGTGCGGCATCGGCACGTAGGTGATGTCGCTCGACCACACCTGGTTCGGCCGCACAATGGCCACATTCCGCAACAAATACGGGTAAATCCGGTGCTCGGCGTCGTTCCGCGAGAGGTGCGGCTTGGGATAAATCGCTTCCAAACCCATCAGCCGCATCAGCCGCTGCGCCCGCGTGCGGCTGATGCCCAACTCCTTGGCCATCTTCCGGCTGCCGTAGAACGGCGTCTTCAGGTACTGCTCGTCGATCCGACGCATCCATTGCAGATTCTCCGTCGATTCGCCCGTTGGCCGGTAATACCAACTCGACCGGTTCAGTCCCAGCAACTCGCACTGCCGTCGCACGCTCAGCCCCGCAAGCCCCGACTCGATGCACTCCCGCCTGAAGTCAATCGAGTCGGGCAACTTTTTTTTTCAACCACGCTGCCTCCATCTGCAAGCGGCCGATCTGCTCGTACAGTTCGGCAATCAGGGCGTCCTGGTTTTCCACCTTGCGACGTTGGTCGCCGGAGAACAACTCCACCGCGGCGTCGAGCAACTGCCGCTTCCACTGCCCGATCTGCGTGGGATGGACGCCGAACTGGCCGGCCAGTTCGCCCGTCGTTCGATCCCCCCGCACCGCTGCCAACGCTGCCTTGGCCTTCAAGGCCGCTTCGATACGTCGCCGTTTCGCTCCCATGTCTTTCTCCCAAAAACTGGACCAATCCTACCAGGGATTCGACTCAAAGTTGTGGTCCAGTTTCTTGGGTCCACTGATAATGTCCGACTCAGGCTCCGGGGGCAGATCGGCGCCGTGTTTCGCCAACGGCTTTCGTCCTCCGCCGGGCGGAGGTGGCGCCGGTGCCGATTTGGCCGGTGCACTGGCCGCCTGCTGCCCGCTCGCCGCTGGGGACGGGGCGCTCGCCGGAACGACAGGCCGGGCCGGGGTGAGCGGCCGGACCTGGTGTTCAACTGCTTGCCGCGGGCCCCCTTCGTTCTCCGCGATTTCCGCGCTTCGAGGTTGGAGTAACTCGTACAGGATGCAACCAAGAACCAGGGAAACCGCCCCCACGACCGCCGCGCCCAGCCGCCAATAGCCTGATTTCTTGGCGAGCCGGACCGCCGAGGCAGGGGCCGAAAAACGCCTGAGAAAAGCCCTGGGCAGCGTTCGCCGAATTCCACCGGCGGGACTCGCGCCACCCAGCGCCGGCACCGGCAGTTCAGGAGGGTTTGCGGCCGCTGTTGCCATAGGCCCGCTCCGTGTCGCATCGGCCGGCCGCCGCAACCGCCGATCGTACTCGGATTTCCTCGACGGGTTCAGCAGACACACCTTCGCGGACGCAACTTCATTGAGGATGCGTTGCGAGATGGCGGAATGTCTCCCGGTTTGGAAGGTCTTGACGTGGGCCATCCTGGCGTCCGCGGCGTTGGCAATGACCTCGGCGTCCGACTCGAACAGATTGACGCCCAGAAGGCGATAATGATTGGGCGGCTGTTCGCCCGGACTGATTCCCAGCCACTTGTAGTAGGCGTCAAACTCGGCAGGCGGGCCCGGTTCTGATAAGCGTGAACGCTCGCTCACGGAAGGGCCTCCTTCCTCATCGGCCTACTGGGCTAAGACGCCGCGCGGCCAAAGTGGGAGTATGACCCAGTGTAGCAAGGGCGGTCGGGTAGGACAATACCCCACCTGCAATGTCTCACGTCCAAAAGTGTCCACAGAGGCCCGGTTCCGCTGGAATCGGGCGTTTTCTTCGTGGTTTCGCCCTAATTCGCCGGTACGCTGCTTGCCCGCTTGCGGCAAGGGGCAAAGATTTTTTGGTGTCTGAGGGAGAACGGATACGCCGCATTCGGATGCTTCGTCCACGCGCGAAGACGGAGCGGGACGTGCCGCTTCTCCCCGTAAGGAGTGTGTTGTGTTGAGAGAAGAAGCCCGCTTCGCTCTGAGTCGAGGCGGGCTTCTTCGTTTTCGCTATTTTAGCTGGTCGAGAAACGACGCCAGCGCCTCGTAGTATTCGCCGGTTTGCGGGTCGTTGTGGTCGCCGCCGGGAATGGGGATGAACCGCTTCGGCTGGTTGGCCGCGTCGAACAGCCGGCAGCCGATCTGGTAGGGGATCAAACGGTCGGCCGTGCCGTGGCTTTGCAGCAGCGGGCCGTGATAGTTGCCGATCTTCGCCGCCGAGTTCAGTTGCGTCTGCATCAGCGCGCGGACCGGCAGCAGCGGGTACATCGTCTTGGCCACGTCGGGCAGGGAGGTGAAAGTGCTTTCGAGGACCAGTCCGCGTGCCCCGTCGGCGGCCGCCAGATCGACGGCCACGGCGCCGCCCAACGAGCGGCCCATCAGGACGATCCGGTTTTCGGCGATGCCCGCCCGGCCGGCCAACCAGCGCCGCGCGGCGCGGGCGTCGGCCAGCACGCCGGCCTCGCTGGGTTTCCCCTCGCTGCGGCCGAAGCCGCGATAGTCGAACGAGAGCACACTGGCCCCGACGCGGTCGTGAAGCAGCCGCGGCACGTCCGCCCAGAGGGCAACGTTGCCGGCGTTGCCGTGGCAGAAGAGGATCACCGCTCGCGGTTGCTCGTGCGGCACATACCAGCCGTGCAGCCGCGTGCCGTCGGCGGCGGTGAACCGGGCGTCCTCGAACCGGAGGCCCGGCGGCTGCCAATTGCCGTCCGGATAGCGGGCGGGGAAGAAGATCAGCGACCGCTCCAATCCGCCCAGCGGATTGACGCTCGACGTGGCGGGGGACGGTTCGGACGACGAGACGGCCGGCGACGGGCTGCCCGGCAGCGGAGTGCGACATCCGCCCGCCAACACGAGCGACGCCAGCAGCAGAACGGTAACGTCACGTTTCGTCATTCGTACTCTGCCCGGGGAAAGTCGGGTGCCATGCCCACGCTTGCCGTGGGCATGTGGGTATCTTCCGCGTCGATAACATGCCCACGGCAAGCGTGAGCATGGCACCCCGCTTCTTTCGTCATTCGTCATTCGCGCTTCGTCATTCCCCCTTATCCTCCGGCCCAAACCGCCCGCGGTACTCGTCGGCGGGATACTTCCGCTCGTTTTTGGCCATCTTGCGGCGGAGCGCCGTCGAGAGGTCCAGCCCCAGCTCGTTGGCCATTGCCAGGGCGTAGCAGAGACAGTCGGCCAGTTCGTCGCCGATGGCCTCCAGCCGCTCGGGGTCTTCAGCGGCGCAGCGCGACTCGTCGCCGGAGATCCATTGGAAATGTTCCATCAACTCGGCCGCCTCGATGGCCAGCGACATGGCCAAGTTCTTCGGGGCGTGAAACTGGTGCCAATCGCGGCGGTCCACGAAATCGTTGACCAGCCGCTTCAGGCCGGCAAGAGTGGTGGTAGAGTCGGACATGGTAGGGAAGGATGAAGGCGGAAAGATGAAGGATGAAAAGGGCCGGCTTCATCCTTCATCCTTCATCCTTCATACTTTGCCACTCATCTCCCCACCCCGGCAACTGCCGCTGTACCGGCGGCTCGACTCGCTCCTGGTAGCGGCGGCGGTAGCCGTCGGCGGCGTGGAGCAACATCTCCATGGCCAGCAGGTCGGCCCGGTTCATCACGTGCCGCGTGCTCCGCGAGCCCAGCCCGTGGATCAACTCCTCGAGTACGTGGAGGTGGAGTTGGATGGTTTGGCGGGCGGTCACTCCGGCGGCCACCAGCAGCCCGGCCAGCCGCCGCAACTCGCCCGACAGATTGCCCGAGCCCATGATTACGTAGGTCCGCAGCAGTTCGCGGTAGTGGCCGATCAGCTCGGCGGGCAGGGCTTCGACGGGCGGAGGCTCGGCCGGCTCGGCCCCGCCGTCCGCTTCCGCGCCTTCCATCAACGTCCGCTGTTGCCGCAGCAGCCGGGCCGCCTCGTCCTGCTCGCGCTGCAGCCGGGCCTGCTCGGCCAGCGAAAGCCGCTGGTTCTCGCAAACCAACTGGTGCCGCTGGACCGCGCGGGCGATGACCCAGATCAGGTTCCGCGTGGTGGCGGTGTGGATACAGAGGTAGCCGTCGGCCCCGACCTCGTAGCACAGGGCGGCCATTTCCTGCTCGCTCTGCATGCCCAGCACGATGATCGGCGCGTCGGCCCCGCCCGCCCGGTAGCCCTCGATCAGGTCCAAGGCGTTCAACTCGTCGGCGTCATGGCTCACGAGCACGGCGTCGAAGGCGTCGTCGCGGAGCCGGGCCAGGCCGGCGGCCATGCCCACCGCCTCCTCCAATACCACCTGCGAGGCGCTGTCGGCCGCGAAGGCCTCGGCCAGCCAGCCGCCGGTCCGCTGCCGTGTGGCAATGTAGAGTACCCTCATGCGATGGGGCAGGTGCCGCCAAGCGACCGTCTTCGGCCCCGCGGCCGGGGCCATTTCCGAGAGCGTTGCGATCATCGGTTCACCAAATGTACTCCTCACGCTCCGCGTGAGGAATTCCCGCACGCGGAGCGTGGGGAGTACAGCCTGCCACGCGCCAAGAGACTCTGCGGGGCCGTACTCTAGCGAGACTCGCCCGGCAGGTCAAGCTCGGGTATTGCCTCCCCCGCGAAACCTGCCACAATGCCTCTTATGGCAAGAATCGCGTATCTCGATTGCAGTAGCGGCATTAGCGGCGACATGACCCTGGCGGCTCTGGTCGATGCCGGCGTCAGTTTGGATGCCCTGAATGGGGCGGTTGGCTCACTCGGCCTGCCGGGCCTGCGGCTGCGGGCCGAAGAGGTCAAGAAACAGGGGTTTCGGGCGCTTCAGGTCCACATCGAATCGCAGCCGGAGCACGTCCATCGGAACCTGGCGGACATCCTGGCCCTGATCGCCGCAGGCCAGTTGACCACCCGGCAGCAGGATGCCGCCCGACGCGTCTTCACCGCCCTGGCCGAAGCTGAGGCCCGGGTGCATGGTTTGCCGGTAGAAAAAATCCACTTTCACGAGGTGGGGGCCGCCGACTCGATCGCCGACATCGTGGGTGCGGCCGTCGGCTTCGACTTGCTCGGGGTCGATCGGATCGTGGCCTCGCCGGTTCCGACGGGCATGGGCAAGGTGAAGATCGCCCACGGCGAGTGCAGCATTCCCGCCCCCGCCACGGCCGAACTCCTGAAGGGCATCCCGCTGGCCCCGTCGGCGGTCGAGGGGGAGTTGACCACGCCCACCGGCGCCGCCATTCTGGCCACGCTGGTGGATTCGTTCGGCCCGTTGCCGGCAATGAAGATCGAGCGGATCGGCTACGGGGCCGGGCAGAAGGATTTTGCCGGCCGGCCGAACATCTTGCGGCTCTTGGTGGGCGAAGCGGTCGATACGGCCGGCCTCGGGCCTGTTTCCGCACACGTTCTGTCCGATGCGGTGTGCGTGCTGGAAACCAATCTCGACGGCATCACCGGCGAGATTGTCGGCTACTCGATTTCGCGTCTCTGGGACGCCGGGGCGTTGGACGTTTACACCACGCCGATTCAGATGAAGAAGAACCGCCCGGCGGTGAAGCTCACGGTTCTCTGCCGGCCGGAGGACGCGGCGGCGATGGAAGGAGTCTTGTTCGCGGAGACGACGACGTTGGGCATCCGCTCGTGGACGGCCTCGCGTCACATTCTCCGACGCGAGCCCGGCCGGGTCGAAACGCCCTGGGGGGTGGTGGAAGGCAAGCTGAGTTGGCTTCCCGACGGCACGCCGCGTTTCGCCCCCGAGTTCGAGTCCTGCCGGCGGATCGCCGAAGCCGAGCATTTGCCGTTGCGGGAGGTGTATGAGGCGGCGCAGCGGGCGTTTGACGAGAAAGCAGTGCCGAAATAGCCGCGTCGTCAGATTTGTTCGGTCACCTCCAAGTCCTCGTCCCTTGGTTTGTCGATACCCTCGACTTCCAGAGCGATTTCTTTGGCGCGGTTGCGGAGGGTAATCCTGGCTTCCATCACTCGCCGCGTTTCCTCGGCAATCGCCCGCCGTTTCTCCACGTCCTTGGGGATCGGCAGGACGACTTCAAAGAGCCGCTTGCCCAGGGTGTCGATAATGTCTTGGGTGAATTGCTTCGCCCGAATTTGCCGTTTGACGATTGGTGCGTTCAGGCAGGCCATGAGCAGCCAGGGATCGAGGGATCGCGTTTGCAGGACTCTAATCCTGATAATATGGCTCTGAAACAGCATGGGAACATCGCTTTCGGTCACGATTGCGGTAGTTCCTATCAAATAGGTTCCATCGCGAACCATGAGCATGTCGCC
This sequence comes from uncultured Planctomycetaceae bacterium, assembly GCA_963754135.1. Taxonomy (GTDB): domain Bacteria; phylum Planctomycetota; class Planctomycetia; order Pirellulales; family Thermoguttaceae; genus JAJFUI01. The sequence goes on along the minus strand of CAVWEY010000003.1, from coordinate 1,766,242 downwards.
CGGCAGTACGTCAACACGGTTTCTCCAAGACTCGTAGATATCGCGGCTCACACCGTGCTTGAAATCAGCTTTTATCTCCCAGTTGGAAATGTCGGAAGTTCGAATGAAGGGAATCGCGCCGGTTCCGTATGCCATCTTGCCCACTTCGACGCCCGTATCGACGGATAGCACTCCTTGGTCGACCAGATCGCCGAAAGGCCGCAAGTTGTGCGTGCGTTTCAGCCGTCGCAAGTCCGCGTCGATCTCTGGATTGTAGTACTTCGGCACCAAGACGCGATTCTTGATCTGACTAACCGGCAGAAGAAATCCGAGGTGATCCGTGTTGTGTTCTTCACCTCTCGCGATGCTTTGGAACTTATCGAGAATCAACGGGACGTCGTCCAGCAAGATATCCTCCCCGGAAGGCTGCCGACGCATCGTCGGATTGCCGCGCGAGTCGTGACCGCACCACTTGGCCTCGGCCATGAAGATCGGGTAGTCGTCCTCAGTCCTTCGCTTCTCGGCCAGCAACGCACACACTTTGGTGTGCGTCCCTCCCTTTCCGCTTGTTTTGAAGAGCGATTCAGGCAGGGTAACGATAGCGATGACTCTGCATTGCTTTAGCAGATAGCTGACCAGGTACTCGTAGGATGGATTTCCCAATATGCTTTCAGGCAAGACAATCCCAAGCCGCCCCCCCTCTTTCAGCAATTGGAGGCAACGCTCCAGAAACAACAATTGCGGCGGGTGATCATCGGGGAGTGTGGACGTTCTCTCGAACTCCTTGGTCTTCTTGTCTTGTTTCCAATTGTACGCAAGTTCAAATTGGGAAAGCAGCGGAGCGCCTTTCACGACAATCTTGCTGCCGAATGGCGGATTTGTCAGAGCGACGTCGAAGGTGCCGAGGTGAATCTTCTCTTGCGCAAGTTGGACCATTCTTCTGGCGCAGCCAGCGCGTTGGCGCAGAACACGCCGCCTCGCCCGTCGCCGACGAGCGCCATGTAGGCCTTGCAGACTTTTGCCAGGAAGGCGTCTTTGTCGATACCACGGAAGCAAGTTGTGGCGACCTCCACCTCCCGCCTGATGAGTTGCTTCTCCGACCAGGCCTTCTGCTTGGCTTGGGCCTTCAACCGCGCCCATACTTGTTCCAGCGCGCAAATCAGAAACCCTCCCGACCCGCAAGCCGGATCGATGATTCTCTCGCCGGGTTTAGGGGCGATGATCTCCACCATCATCTTGACGACGTTCCGCGGCGTGAAGAACTGTCCCTCGGCTCCGCGCAACGCCGGGCCGATAAAGACCTCAAACGCCTCGCCAATGGCGTCGCGGTCGGCGTCCATAACGCAATAGTTTTGCAGTTCCCCCACCACGTAGCGGACGCTCTCCGCATCGAGCGTGATGGAATCGTTGGGACCGAAAACATCCTCGTACGTTGCGGCCTTGACCTTCTCGAACAGTCCAAGGATCCGGTCACGGATGGTCTCCGCCTCCTCACCCACCCCGGCCCGAAATGTGACGGTTTGGTTTGGCTCGGTCTCCTGCTCGTCGAGAATCTTGCAGAACAAGATGTTGATGATTTCCTGCGCCAGGGCTTCGTCGCGGGTAATGCCGGTCGTCATGCCCGCGAGATGGTTCCGCAGGTTGCGGAACACCGCCTTGAGATTAGACGGCTTCTTGAGGTCCTTGCGTTGGAAGAGGCCGATGTCCTCGATTCGCTGTCCGTACCGGGGAATGTTGGGCAATGGCTCGTAGGTCCGGGAGCCGTCCTTGTGATGGACCTTGCGCAGGTATTCGTGCTCGTCCCCATTGAACCAAACACCCACCTCCGCCGCCGACATGTCCAAGTACAGCTTCAGTTGCGCGACGCCGTCCTTGCGCGTTTTCTTCTTGCACTCAACAACCATGAACAATTGGTCTTCGGTTCGCTTCTCCGACCGGAACACGGCGATGTCCACCGGATAGCTCTTCTCCTCGTCGGATGGATGCTTCCGCACCCGCCATTGCGGCCGAGTCTGGATATGCGATTTGGGATAGCCGTAATCCTCGACCAACCGGCAGGCAAAGACCTGGACCGCGTCCACTTCCTCCGGCGTCGCCTTGACCGGCTGGCCGGAAATGAAGTCTCGAATGTAGCCCGGCCCCACGGGCTCGACGGGCCGGGCGGTTTGTTCGACGGGAACGGTTTTCTTCCTCATGGGCATTCCTTTCCACAACACCAGACACGTCCGCGCGGATGGACAAAGTATCACTCATTCGCCCCGAAACGCCAAGCCCAGGACTGCTCGTGCCTTGTTGAACACACAAAACACCATTACAATGTGTCCCGCTTGTTTTGTCCATTGCCCCCCAAACGGACGGCAAACGCATGACCAACGTTGCCGTGCTGGGCTCGACCGGGAGCATCGGTCGGAGCACGCTCGAAGTGATCGCCGCCTCCGAAGGGCGCCTGCGGGCCGTGGCGCTGTCGGCACATGCAAATACCGAACTGTTGCTGCGGCAGGCGGCGAGCGTCCGGCCGCGGACAATCGCCGTGACCGATCCGGCGGCGGCCGAGCGGCAGGACTGGTCCGGGCTGCCGAAGGATTGCGAACTGTTGGTTGGGCCCGAAGGCGTCGCCCGGTTGGCCGCCGATCCAGGCGTGGACATCGTTGTTTCTGCGATTGTCGGCAGCGCCGGCCTGCGGGGCACCTGGGCGGCGCTCGAGGCCGGCAAGACGGTCGCCCTGGCCAACAAGGAGAGCCTGGTGGTCGCCGGGCCGCTGGTGATGGACCTTGCCCGGCGGAAAAACGCTACGATTCTGCCCGTCGATAGCGAGCACAGCGCGGTGTTTCAGGCGTTGCAGGCTGGCCAGCGGGAGGAAGTGCGTAGGGTGGTGCTGACCGCTAGCGGGGGGCCATTCCGCACGTTCACGCCGGAACAGCTTGCCCAAGTTACCGCCGCCGACGCCCTGAACCATCCTACCTGGGCAATGGGGCCGAAAATAACGGTCGATTCGGCCACGCTGATGAACAAGGCCCTGGAGATCATCGAGGCCCGCTGGCTGTTCGATTTGCGGGCCGACCAGATTGCGGTGATGATCCACCCGCAGTCAATCGTCCATTCGATGGTAGAATATAGGGACGGTTCGGTGATTGCCCAGCTCAGCCCGCCGGACATGAAGCTGCCGATCCAGTATGCGCTAACGTGGCCGGAGCGGCGGGAGGGGGTGGCGGCGAAGCTGGATTGGAGCCGGGCGATGGAGTTGCGATTCGAGCCGCCCGACTTCGAGCGGTTCCCCGCGCTGCGGCTGGGTTTGGAGGTGGCCGCGGCGGGCGGCACGGCCGGCGCGGTCCTGAACGGGGCCAACGAGGCCGCCGTGGCGGCGCTGCTGACCGGCCGGCTTCGCTTTCACCAGATCGTTCCCACCTGCCAAAGAGTCCTACAGAAGCACAATTTCGATCCCAACCCCAGCCTGGAGCAGTGTCTCGAGGCCGACCGTTGGGCCCGCCAGGAGGTATTGCATTGTTGTTCTACGTAATCGGTTATACGGTATTGAGCCTCAAGGTGCTCGTCGGCCTGGGCTTTGTGATCTTCGTCCACGAGTTGGGCCATTTCACGGTGGCCAAACTCTGTGGGGTGAAGTGCGAGAAGTTCTACCTGGGCTTCGACATCGGCGGGCTCCGGTTCTGCAAGTTCCGCTGGGGCGAGACGGAGTACGGCATCGGCATCCTCCCGTTGGGCGGATACGTCAAGATGCTCGGCCAGGAGGACAACCCGGCAAAGATCAAGGCGGAAATGGAGCGGGCAAAGGAGAAGGCGGAAGCTGTTCCACGGTTCGATCCCCGCAGTTTCCTGGCCAAGAGCGTGCCGAAGCGGATGGCGATCATTTCGGCCGGCGTGATTATGAATGTGATTTTCGCCTTTGTGATGGCGGTGGTGGCCGTGTCGCCGTGGATGGGTGTGCCGACGCCGCCCTGTGTCGTGGGCGGGGTGCTGGCCGGCGATCCGGCCTGGCAGGTTGACTTGCGTCCGGGCGACGAGATTCTCAAGATCGCCGACAAGAAAATGACGCAGTTCCGCGATCTGCAAAGCACGATCCCGCTTGGCGAATTCGATCCTAAGGTAGGCGTGCCGCTTTCGGTCCGCCGGCCGGGAGTCGAGCGCACGCTGAAGATCACCGTGAAGCCGGACCGCTCCCTCGGGGCGTTCTTTATCGGAGTGACCAGCGGGAATACGACGCGCTTGAGACCGGACCTGAGGACCTGGCTCATCGAGAAAGAACACGCCGTGCTGCCCGGCTCGGCAGCCGACCTGGCCGTCCCGGCGTTCCGCAACGGCGACAACGTTGTGCGGATCAACGACGTGCCCATCGGCAACTACGGCCGGATCGAGGCCGAACTGGCGCAGACGGCGGACAAGCGGATCACGGTGACGGTCGTCCGCGCCGTGGAAGACGCCCAAGGGAAGCCGACGGGCAAGACCGAGCAGATACCGATCCCGGTGGCGCCGAACCCGATGCGGGAACTCGGATTGGTGATGAAGATGGGGGAGATCACCGCCATTCAGGACGGCTCCCCCGCCAAGGCCGCGGGAATCAAGCCGGGCGACCGGATCACCCAAATCGATGGCGGCCCGGCCGGCGATCCGATGACCCTGTTCTGACCGGCTCGACCGCCGCGCCGGCAAGACGATCGAGTTGACGCTCAAGCGCGAGGGAGAGAAGCAGCCGGCGACCCTCAAGGTCACCCTGCGGCAGCCGATCGAATTCGCGCCGGCGAGCCATCCGAACGACCGGGAAGCGGTATCGGCGTTGGGCGTCGCCTACCACGTCCTCAACGAGGTCGAGGAAGTCAAGCCGGGAAGCCCGGCCGCCAAGGCCGGCCTCGAACCGGGCGACGTGATAGTCCGGGCGGTGGTGAATCCGCCCGCCAAGGAGGTGTTGCGAAAACTGAAATTCGAGCAGCCGACGACCACGATCGACTTCAAGGAGGAAGACCTCAACTGGCCGGCCTTGATGCTCTTTCTCAATCGGCGGACGCTGCCGGGCACCACGCTCGACCTCACCTTCTCACGCCACGGCAAGGAGGAAACCGTAAAGGGAATCGAGCTGGTCGAGGCGGCCGGTTGGTTCGACCCGGCCCGCGGGCTGCTGTTCGAGCCGCTGACGTTCGACTTGAGGGCCAACTCGGTCGGCGAGGCCGTGTCGCTGGGCGGCCAGGAAACGCTCGAAGCCCTGACGCTCGTTTATGGCACGGTGCGAGCGATCAGCAAGAACAAAGTCTCGCTGCGGTTGGTGGCGGGACCGTGGACGATCCTGACGATGGCCTTGGCCTATGCCGACCAGGGGAACGCCCGGCTGTTGCTGTTTCTGACGCTTTTGAGCGCGAACCTGGCGGTGCTCAATTTTCTGCCCATTCCGTTGTTGGACGGCGGGCACTTCGTGCTCTTGTGCTACGAAGGGATCCGCGGCAAGCCGGCCCCCGAGAGCGTGCAGATCGTCTTGAGCTACATCGGTTTGATCCTGGTGTTGACGTTGATGGTTTGGGCCTTGGGCCTCGATGTCGGCCTGTTCCCGCGGCGGTAAGAGACGGCGGGTGGCACGCCCTGAAAGGGCGTGGCGGACGTGAAGGTTCAACCGTGCGGGTCTCCACGCCCTTTCAGGGCGTGCCACCCTCGCCAATCGGCGACGGGGGTCGCCTCCTACAATGAGGCGGCGGGGTGCAGCCCCCAGCGGCGGAGCCAGCGGACGTAGGCGCGGAAGTGAATCCAGGCGTCGGCCGAGCAGAGGTTCCGGCTGGCGCGGCGTTCGAGGTGGTAGCAGGAGGCGGCCCCGTGGTACATCACCCGCCACCCCGCCCGCGCCATCCGCAGGCAGAAGTCCACGTCCTCGAAATACTTGCCGTAGTTCTCGTCGAAGCCGCCGATGGCCAGGGCCGCCTCGCGGCGGACCATCAAAAAGCAGCCGGAAAGCCAATCGCAGGGAAAGGTCTCGTCCGGGGCGTGCTCGGCGTAGAAGTGGCGCTCCAGCGTGCGGCGCAACAGCCGGCCCAGCCCGCAACGCCGCGCCAGCACCAGCGGCAGCGTTTGGAACCGCCGCGCGGCATGGGCGTCCGTGCCGTCGGCGTGGTACAGCCGGCAGCCGGCCACCCCGCAGTCCGGCCGGCCGTCCATCATCGCCACCATGCGGCCGAGGCATTGCTGCCGCGGGTCGAAGTACATGTCGGTGTTCATCAGCAGGACGTAGCGGGCGGCGGCGGCCGCGAGGATGCGGTTCAGGTTGGCGGCGTAGGAGAGGCGGCGGGAGTTCTTGAGCACGTGCGTCTCCGGGAAGTACCCGCACCACGAAGAAACCGTCCCCATTTCTTCGGAGGCGTTGTCGACCAGGATCAGCCGCATCCGCAGTCCGTCGCCCGAGGCCGACATCGTCGCCAGCAGCCGCGGCATCAGCTCGCGCTCCTGGGTGTACATTACGCCAATGTCGAGGTCGGCAGGAGGCATGTCTAGGCTGCTTTGCGACGGCGGTTGGGCTGCTCGCCCGCCGCGGCCGGCTCTTCGGGGACAAGCGGCGGTCCGAAGAGCTGGTCGGTGCAGGCGGCGAAATGGGCGGCCGATTCCTTCAAGACCAGCGTCAGCGCGTCAAGCTCCGCGTGCCCGGCGACCGGCCGCGCCCCGCCGGCACGAAGCTCGCACAGCTCGCCGCGGGGGCCCGGAAGCGACACCCCGAGCGACCAGCGGCAATGTCCGCCGGGGGGCGCCTCGGGGTCGATCCAGCGGATCCGCCGCCGGCTCCCGTCCAGCGACGTGTGAAACTCGGCCTGGCAGACGTCCCACACCTGGAGGCGGCGGAGGAAGGCGTCCCAGGACAAGGGGTTCAGGGTTCGGGGTTCAGCAGATTGATAATTGACGGCTGATGATTGGTGCTTGCCGGCTTCTGACCTCTGACCGCTGACCTCTGAACCCCGAACCCTGAACCCTGAACCCTGAACCCCCAGCCCCGTGTACGCTTTCATCGCCCGCACGACGGCCTGCTTGGCCAGGGCGAACTCGTCGTGGCCGAACAGCCGCAGGCGGATCATCAACACGACCAGGGTCACCGGCGGCGATCCACGCCAGGGCGTCGCGGCGGAAGATCGTGGCGGCGGTGGCGGCCGCGCCGGTGGTCAAACACAGCGCCCCCAGCAGGCAGAGCACTTGCCAGGGGGTCCAGCCGCGGTCCAGCAGCCGGTGGTGGATATGGAGCCGGTCGGGCGAGTCCAGCCGCCGCCCGGTAAGCCGCCGCCGCACGATGGCCGCCACGATGTCGAACATCGGCAGGGTCATCACCACGGCCGGGGCCGTGATCGCCAAGGTGGCCGAGGTCTTCAAGGTCCCCTGGATTCCCAGCAGGCCGACCGTCAGCCCGATCACCATGCTCCCGGAGTCGCCCAGGAAGATGCTGGCGGGCGGGAGGTTATAGGCGAGGAAGCCGGCCAGCGCGCCGGCCAGCACGAAGGCCATTGCGGCCACGTGGGCGTGCCCCTGGCTGGCGGCGATGATGCCCAGCATCGCGGCCGCCGACAGCCCGGTCAGCGACGCCAGCCCATCCATGCCGTCGAGCAAGTTCAGGGCGTTGATGCAACCCAGCAGCCAGAGGACCGTCAAGGGAATGCCGAGCCATCCCAGCTCGATCGGGCAGCCGAAGGCCACGATGCGATCGACGTAGTAGCCGAACAGGATGATCGGCAGCACCGAGACCGTTTGCAGGGCCAACTTCAACCGCGGGGGCAGATCGAAGCGGTCGTCCACGCCGCCGACGAAACAGACGCAGCCCGCCGCGATCATCCACACCGTGCTCAGTTCGGAGAACTTCGCCGTGGCGCCGCCAAGATGGAGCGCGGCCAACCCCAGCACGGTGGCGCCGTAGACCGCCAAGCCGCCCCAAAGAGGGACCGGCCCGCCGTGCAGCTTCCGTTTGCCGTCGGGGCGATCGACGATGCCGCAACGTTCCGCTGCCGTGCGCACCACCGCCGTCAGGCAGAGCGACGCCACGAAGGCCGTCAGAGATGTCAACGCGAAGCGCATTTGCAATCCATTGCCAACGGACCAATCCACCCTGATTGGACCTTACCTTATCCCAAAATTCGGCAGCCGACGCAATGTCAGTTGTAGCTAGGACTTGGGGCTCTTGGGGCTTAGGTCTTAGGGCTTGGGTCTTTAGGCCGTACATGTTACCTGGCCAAAGACCTAAGACCTAACAGCCTGTTGAAAAAGGCCCAAAGGTGGGACATGCTAGCATCGAATTCCTCGGCAAAAACGCAGCTAGCTTTGCTGACAAGAACGACTTTTTCAACAGGCTGCTAAACCCTAAGCCCATCATGTCGCCAAGTCACAACCGCTTGTTGGATCGTGAGTTGTGGCGATTTCGACACTATTGCGCGTCACTCGTAGAACCCCGCCTCATACGCCGCGTCGAACAGGGCGACAACGTTCTCCGGGGGGATGCCGGCCTGGATGTTGTGGACGTTGTTGAAGACGTAGCCGCCGCCGGGCTTCCAGGCGGCCAGATTGCGGGCGACGTGCTGGCGGACCACTTCCGGCGAGGCGGTGGGCAGGACGTGCTGGGTGTCGATCGCCCCGCCCCAGAACGCCATCCGCCCGCCGAAGCGGGCCTTCAACGCCGCCGGGTCCATGTCCTTCGCGCTGAGCTGCATCGGATTCAAGACGTCGATGCCGTTGTCCAGCAGATCGGGGATGTACTGGGCGCACGAGCCGCAGGTGTGATACCAGACCTTGGCTTTGGTCCGCGAACGGATGTAGTCGACCAGCCGCTTCTGCCGCGGCTTGACGAGCTGGCGGTAGATTTCCGGCCGGAACAGCGGTCCGGTCTGCCCGGCCAGATCGTCGCCAATCATGATCACGTTGACCAGATCGCCCACTTCGTCGAGAAAGAGGCGGAACCAATCGAGCCAGAAGCGGAGCGTCTGGTCCATCATCGCCTCGCACAGCTCCGGCTCGGTCACCAGGTCCATCAGCCAGCGTTCCAGACCGCGGAGATACCAGCAGGTTTCGTAGACCACTCCGGCGATGCCGCTCACGACCGCGTAGGGCGTCTCCTTCCGCAGCCTGAGCGCCTGCTCTCGCATCCCGGCGAAGCGGCTCGGGTCGTCCCCCTTCGGCCACGGATAGGCCGGAATGTCCTTGATGGTCGCCTCGGCCATCGGATGGTGGGAGATGTCCATGTAGTACGGCCGGTCGTCGGGCATGGACCAGACCACGCCGAACTCGTCCCGCAGGTTGTGCCATAGCCGGCCGCCCCGCCGGTTCTGCCGGATCGTGCCGTCGAAGCCGGCCCGCGCCGCGGCAAAAAGGTAACGCGTATCGACGTGGAACCGCTCGAGCACCGCCTCGCACGGCCGGGCGAGTTGCTGCACCGCGTCCATGATGACGGTCTCATCCCGGATGCCCAGGTGATCGAGCAGCGCCTGATAGGCGAACTTGTGAATGCCCGTCTGGTTCCCCCCCAGGTCAATCGGCACGCGGTCGGGGACCTGGTGATTGAGCGCCCGGAGCAGGCGGTCGCGGGAAGACATGGTTTCGCGGCGGTTGGGGCTGGTGGTGTTCATGGCGGCCATTTTACGCCCCCCGGCCGCTTGCCGTCAACCGGCGGCCGGGCGATAATGACGCATCAGCCACGCCCTTTCAGGGCGTGCCACCCAACTTGTTAAACAACCGGAGGGTCCTGCCTTGAAACGCATTCTCACGATTCTCGCCGGCGGCCTGTGCCTTGGCGTGTTGGTTTCGGCGGCCCCGGCGGCAGAAGACGAAATGGCCTCGTTGGAGCGGCAGTTCCGCGAGTTGCCTATCGAAGCCCGGCGGCTTACCGGCCCGCTGTTCTGGCTGCACGGCGACGAGAGCCGGCAGCAGTTGGAGGCGGAGATTGCCAAGGTTGCCGAGGGGGGCAACGGCTGTTTCACTGCCGAAAGCCGGCCCCACAGCGATTGGCTGGGCCCCGGCTGGTATCGCGACCTGGGCATTTGCCTCGAAGCCGCGAAGAAACACAACTTGAAGATGTGGATCTTCGACGAGCGGTGGTGGCCCAGCCAGAGCATCGGCGGCAAAGTCCCGCCCCGCTACGCCGCGAAGCGGCTGGAAGCCGCTTCTACGGACGTGGAAGGGCCGCGGACGTTCGAGGCCGACGGCTTTGGCGGCGAGCGCTACGTCGCCGCCGTGGCCGGCAAAGTAGAAGCGGCTTCCAGCCCCAAAGTAGAAGCTGCTTCCAGCCGCTTCATTCTCGGCGACAGCCTCGTCGATCTGGCCCCGTTTATCCATGACGGCAAACTCGCGTGGCAAATCCCTGCCGGCAAGTGGAAGATCATGAAGTTCACCCACGTGCAAGCGCCCCCGCTTACTTGGGCAAAGCAACTGGCCGTGGACGGCGCCAGCAAGGACTGCGTTGATTGGTACATCCAAACCGTCTATCAGCCGCACTACGACCACTTCGCCGCCGATTTCGGCAAAACGATCGTCGGCTTCTTTTACGACGAGCCGGAGACGCCCGGCGACTGGGGCACGGAGTTGAATGGCGTCTTGGCCGAGCGGGGCGTAGACTGGAAGAAGGCTTACGTGGCCTACAAGTTCGAGCTGGCCGGCGAGGAACAGATTGCCGCCAAGTACCAGTATCTCGAAGCCCTGGCCGACGCCTGGGGCCGGACGATGTACGGCGGCATCACCTGCTGGTGCCACGCCCATCATGTGATGTCTCACGGCCATTTCATGGAGCACGCCGGACTCTACCACAGTCCCAAGTATTGCGCCGGCGACATGATGCGCTTGCAGCGCTATAGCGACATGGGGGGAATCGACGCCGTGGGAAGGCAGTTTATCATGGGAAAGCGGGAGGAGGCCGCCAATCCGCCCATCTGGCAGACGCCCAAGCTGGCCAGTTCGATCTCGCACGTCTTCGGCAAGCCGGACGACGTGGCGATGGTCGAGATTTTCGGCGGCTGCGGGCAGAAACTCACCTATCGGGAGATGAAGTGGTGGGCCGACCACATGCAGGTCTCCGGCGTCAATTTCCTGATCCCGCACTCGTTCAATCCGCGGGCGCCCTACGACAAGGACTGGCCGCCGTATTTCTACAACGGCGGCTTCGAGCCCCGCTGGCCGCTGTACCGGGTGTTCGCCGACTACACGAGCCGGCTGAGCCTGATGCTCACCGGCGGCCGGCACGTCTGTCCAGTGGCGATCCTCTTCTCCGGCAACCTCGGCCAGGTCGGCAAGATGATCCCGCCAGAAGGACTGAGCACCGCCCTGCAAGATGCCCAACTCGATTGCGACTGGCTGCCGATGGATGTGTTCGAGCGGGACGCCGTCATACAGCCGCAACCGGCGGTCGCGCCGGACGAACCGGCCGAAATCCAACTCCAGGGCGAGCGATACCGTGTCTTGATCGTGCCCCCGGTGGGAGCGATCCCCTATGCCACGCTGGCGAAGGCCAAGGAGTTCTACGAGCGCGGTGGCATCGTCATCGGCTACGGGTTCCTCCCGTCCAAGTCCGCAACGATTGGGAAGGGCAACACCGACATTCTTGCGCTCTGCCGCGAGATTTGGGGCGAAACGGCAGACCGTTGCCACGCCAAACCAGCGGAAGGGTTATTTTCCCTGAGTTCACGGAATCCATCGGGCGGTATATCCGAATACCACTCGTGGATTGGCGGTGTGCTCCCGTGCTGCGTGGGCACCGACGGCATTCGCCCGCTCCTGGCGGACAACTGGCTGCACGTGTTGCACCGGAAAAAGGCCGGTCGGGACATCTTCTTGGTGGCAAACCAGAACCATCGAGGGGCAGGGCAGGAATACACCTTCCGCGTGACGACCGCTGGCGTGCCGGAGTGTTGGGACCCGATGCGGAACGAAATCGTCGTGCCGCGGTCTTGGCGGACCGAGGCCGGCACGGTCACGGTGTCGCTGACCTTGGAGCCGCTAGAAACCGTGCTCTTGGTGTTCCAGCCGCAGAGGATCATCCGGCCGCCGCGGATCGAGCCGGATACGAAGCCGATCCGCGAGCCGATCGCAATTGTGCGCGATCCCCCCCGCGACCGCAGTCGCGGGGCGTTTTCGCCGACGCCGGACCTCAAGCGGAAGCCGTTGACGCTTAGCCCCGTGAAGGCGGCCGATCCGTTCCGGGGCCGGGTGACAATCCCGGCGGACGTCCATCTGCTCCACTGCTCCTACAGTAGCTACGCCCACGTGGAGAACACGCGCGCCACCATCTGCCTGGAGATGGACGACTTACCGGGTGAGGCGGCCGCGGTGACGGTCAACGGCCAGCGGGCCGGCGGGCTAATCGGCCGGCCGCTGCGGCTGGACATTACCCGTTACCTCAAGACGGGCGAGAACAGCATCGTGATCGAGCCCTTGGCGCCGAAGGCCGCGCGGTTGGCGTTCTACCCTGGGGCGTGACGACTGCGGCGTAGAGCAAGAAAACAGCCGGGGGCTGACGTATCAAAACTAAGGGTAACACTGACGCTTTGAGGCCCACCATGCTCCTGCCCACGCCGAAGTTGCTGATTCTCTTGGCCCTGCCCGTGCCGGCGCTGATTCTGTTTCCGGGGCGGGCGGGGGTGGTGCTGGCCGGCGGCTACGATGCGGCGGTGCTGCTGGTTGCCGCGGCGAGCGTGCTGCTCTCCGCCCGCCTGCGGCAGTTGAGCGTGCGGCGGCGGCTGCCGGGCCGGCTGTCGCTGGGGGCGGCGAACCAGGTGGGCTGGGAGGTCCGCAACCTGACCCGCTGGCCGGTCCGCTTCGAGTTGACCGAGGACGTGCCGGAGACGATCGAGCGGGAGCCGGCGCGGGTGGCGGGGACCATTCTTCCCCGCGCTTCGGCGGAGCTGCGCTACACGGTTGTGCCGACGCGGCGAGGATTATACGAGTTCGGCGATATCTTCCTCCGCTGGCGGGCGCAGTTGGGGCTGGTTGTCCGGCAGCGGCGCATCGGGGCCCGCGACGCGGTGAAAGTCTACCCCAACGTGGCGAGCCTGGCCCGCTACGAGTTTGCCGCGCGGCGGCATCGCACCGCCGAGATCGGCTTGACGCCGGTGGCGCTGCGGGGGCGGGGGAGCATGTTCGAGAGCCTCCGCGATTACGTGCCGGGGGACGATCCGGGCGACGTGGCCTGGAAGGCCACCGCCCGCCACAACCGGCTCATCACCCGCAACTATGAGAGCGAGCGGAGCCAGAACGTGCTGGTGTTGCTGGATTGCGGCCGGCTGATGGTTCCGCAGGTTGACCGGCTGTCGCGGCTGGATTGCGCGGTCAATGCCACGCTGTTGTTGAGCTACGCCGCGATGAAGCAAGGGGACTACATCGGGCTGGCCGCCTTCAGCGACCGCATCGAGGCCTACGTGCCGCCGGTGAAGGGGCGGGCCGCCATGGCGCGGATGAACGAGGCGCTGTACCGGCTGGAGGCCCGGCCGCGGGAGTCCGATTACGAGCAGGTCTGCAAGTTCCTGGCCCTGCGGCACCGCAAGCGGTCGTTGATCGTGATCCTGACGGACGTGATCGACAAGGAGGCCTCGTCGGTCCTGCTGGCCCACATGGCCCGCTTCGCCCGCTATCACCTGCCGCTGTGCGTGGCGCTGCGGAATCTCGAAGTGGAGCGGCTGGCCGCCGCCGCGCCCGAACAGCCGTCCGATTGCTTCACGAAAACCGTGGCCTTGAGGCTGCTGGAGCGGCGGGCGGAGACGTTGGCCCGCATGCGCCGGTACGGCGTCGACGTGCTGGACGTCGACCCGCGCCAACTGACCCCTCAACTCCTGCACCGCTACCTGCTCTTGAAGTTCCGCAAGCGGTTCTAGTCGTGGACGATTGCCGCCCGGCGCGCTTGGCGGCGGTCGGAGAACCACTGGATCACGGAGTAGAAGACGGGCGTGAGGAAGATGCCGAAGAGGGTCACGCCCAACATGCCGCTAAAGACGGCGGTGCCCAGGGTCCGCCGCATTTCGGCGCCGGCCCCGGTGGAAACGACCAGGGGAACCACACCCAAAATGAAGGCGAAGGAGGTCATCAGGATGGGCCGCAGGCGGAGCCGGCAGGCGGCCAGCGTGGCCTCGCGGCGGGCCATGCCTGCTTCCCGCTTCGATTTGGCGAACTCGACGATCAGAATAGCGTTCTTGCTGGCCAGGCCCACCAAGACGACGAAGCCGATCTGGGTGAAGACGTTGATGTCCATCCGGGCGATGGCCACGCCGGCCACCGAGCAGAGAATGCACATGGGCACGACGAAGATCACGGCCAGCGGCAGCGACCAACTCTCGTACTGGCCCGCCAGCACCAGGAACACCAGCACCACCGCGCCGCCGAAGACGAAGGGGGTAGTGTTGCCGGCGATCAGTTGCAGGAACATCAGTTCCGTCCACTCGAAGGCCATCGAGGAGGAAAGGCTTTCGCCGGCCAGCCGTTGCACGGCCGCGATCGTCTCGCCGGAACTCATGCCCGCCACCGGCGCGCCGTTGACCGGGGCGGCGGGGTGCATGTTGTAGCGGTTGATGACGAACGGTCCTCCGCGGTCCTCCACGTTGGCCACGGTGGCCAGCGGGACCATAACCCCGTTGCGGTTGCGGACGTAGAGGCGGCGGAGATCGTCCGGGCTCATGCGGAAGGGGATGTCGGCCTGGGCGTTGACTTGGAAGGTGCGGCCGAACTGGTTGAAGTCGTTGACGTACAGACCGCCCATCTCGACCTGCAACGCGTCGAAGACGTCGGCCAGGGGCACGCCCATCGCCTTGCACTTGGTGCGGTCGATGTTGACGTACAACTGGGGCGTGTTGGCCCGGAAAACGGTCCTCAGGTTCATCAGGCCCAGGGCCGTTTGCTCGTTGCCTTGGCGGACGAAGTTGTCGGTCTGCTCCTGGAGCGTGCGGGGGCCTTCGCCGCCGCGGTCTTCGATCATCACCCGGAAGCCGCCGGCCACCGCCAGGCCGCGGACGGGCGGAGGGCCATACATGGTCACCTGCCCTTCTTCGACCTGTTCCGACAGCTTGCGTTGCAGCGTGGCCACCAGGGCGCCGGCCCGCAGTCCGGGCTCCCGCCGCTCCTCGAACGGATCGAGGACGACAAACATCGTGCCCAGGTGCGACCCGTTGGCCCCCATCACGAACCCCATGCCGCAAATGCGGATCGTATGGGCGATCCCTTTGGTCGCGCGGATGATGTCGTCGGCGTGGGCCATCGCCGCTTCGGTCCGCTCCAACGAGGCCGAATCGGGAAGCTGGATGGCGGCGAACAAATACCCCTGGTCCTGGTCGGGGATGAAGCCGGTGGGCATGGCTTGGAAGCTCCACTGGGTCAGCCAGAGGAGCCCGCCGTAGACCAGCAGCACCAGCAGGCTGACGCGGAGCAGTTTTCCGACCCCCCAGAGGTATCCGCTGGTGGCGGCGGAAAAGCTCCGGTTGAAGAGCTTGAAGAACCAGCCGAGCGAGAAGCCGATCAGCCGGGAGAGCGGGTCGCGGTGGGCGTGCCGCTCTTTCAACAGGATCGCGGCACACCGCCGGGCTCAAGGTCAGCGAGTTAAAAGCCGACAGCACAGTCGACACCGCGATGGTCAAGGCGAACTGGCGGAAGAAGCGGCCGGTGATTCCCGTGATGAACACGCACGGAACGAACACCGAGGCCAGCACCAGGCCGATGGCGATGACCGGGGCGGAAACTTCGGCCATCGCCTGGTGGGCGGCGGCGCGGGGCGTCATCCCCTCCTCGATGTGATGCTCCGTGGCCTCGACCACCACGATCGCGTCGTCCACCACGATGCCGATGGCCAAGACCAGGCCGAACAGCGACAGGGTGTTGAGGCTGAACCCCATCAGCGACATGGCCGCAAACGTGCCGATGATGGCCACCGGCACGGCGATCAGCGGGATCAGCGCGGAACGCCAGTTTTGCAGGAACACCAGCACCACCAGGGCCACCAGGAGCACGGCGTCGCGGAGCGTGTTGAAAACGTCGTGGATCGATTCGCTGATGTAGGGCGTGGTGTCGTAATAGATGTGGTATTTCATCCCCTCGGGAAACCGCTCGCCGAGTTCCACCATCTTGGCCTTCACGCGGGCGGCCGTTTCCAGGGCGTTGGAACCGGGAAGTTGGAAGACGCCGATGCCGGCGGCGGGCTCGCCGTCCACGTACTCGGCGATGTCCTCGTTCTTGGCCCCCAACTCGACCCGCGCCACGTCGCCCATGTGGATGACCTGGCCCCCGGGGCCGGTCTTGACGATGATGTCGGCGAACTCCTCCGGCTCGGTCAGCCGGCCCAGCGTGGTCATGGTGTACTGGAAGGCGACGTCCTTGGCGGCCGGTTGTTGTCCGATCTGGCCGGCCGCCACCTGCACGTTCTGCTCCCGCAGGGCCTTGACCACGTTGCCGGCGGTGAGGTTGCGGGAGGAGAGGCGGTCGGGATCGAGCCAGAGCCGCATACTGTAGTCGCGCTGGCCGAAGATCATGGCGTCGCCCACGCCCTCGAGCCGCGCCAGTTCATCGCGTATCTGGATCAAGGCGTAGTTGCTCAGGTAAAGCTCGTCGTACCGCCCGTGCGGTGAAACCAGGTTGATGATCATCATCAGGTCGGGCGACCGCTTGATCGTGGTCACGCCGATCTGCTTGACCACGTCCGGGAGCGTGGGCATGGCCAGGTTGACGCGGTTCTGCACCAGCACCTGCGCCATGTTCAGGTCCGTGCCCACCTTGAAGGTCACGTTCAACTGGTAGGTGCCGTCGTTGCTCGACTGCGACAGCATGTAGAGCATATCTTCGACGCCGTTGACCTGCTGCTCGATGGGGGCGGCCACCGTGTCGGCCACCACCTGGGCGCTGGCGCCGGGATAGGTGCAAGAGACGCGGACCGTGGGGGGCGTGATCTCCGGATACTGCGACACCGGCAGCGTGTAGACCGCCGCCAGCCCCGCCAGCGTAATGATGATCGACGGCACGGAGGCCAGGATCGGGCGGTCGATGAAGAAGCGGGAAAACATCGCCGGCGGCCTCTTCCGTCAGGGTGCAAACTCACTGTAGGGTGGGACAAGCGGAGCGCAGTCCCACCATGCCACTTCCGGCCTACTGGCGGCTCGCGGCGGGACTGCGCTCCGCTTGTCCCACCCTACGGTCTTCGCCCACCAGGGCCGGGGCCGTCGGCGCGGCGCCCGCCTGCTGGACCGGGTGCGGCGAGACCACCGAGCCGTGCGGGCGTTCTGCAACCCGTCAACGATCACCTGATCGTCGGGCCCAATGCCCGAGGTGATCACCCGCAGACCGTCCCGCAAGGCGCCGACCGTCACCAGCCGCCGCTCCACCTTGTTCTCCTTGTTCACCGTCAGCAGGAATTTCTGCTTCTGATCTCTGCCGACCGCGTTCTCGCTGACCAGCAGCGCCCGGTGCGGTTCGCCGAAGGGGATCCGCACGCGGACGAAGAGTCCGGGCGTGAGATACTCCTTCTCGTTCTTGAATTCGCCGCGGACGCGCATCGTGCCCATCTCCGGGTCGATCTTGTTGTCGGCGAAGTTAAGGATTCCCGCGTGGGGAAAGCCCTGCTCGTCCGCCAGGCCGATCTCGACCGGCAGCTTCTTCTCCTTCAGCCGGCCGGGGTTCAAGGCCGCCGCCGTGCGCAAGATCTGCTCCTGGTACCTCAGCAGCGCCCGCTCGTCAACGTAGAAACAGACGTAGATCGGATTGGTCGTCACCACCGTGGTGAGCACGGGCGACTCGCCGCCGGACTGGATCAGGTTCCCTTCGCGGATGCGGGCGCTGCTCACCCGGCCGTCGATGGGGGACGTGATCTTGGTGAACTCGAGATTCAGCTCGGCTTCCATCACGCCCGCCTTCGCCGCCGCGATCGAGGCATTGGTGATCTTCAGTTGGGCGACGTGCTGCTCGTACTCGTCTTCGCTGATCGCCCCGGAGGGACGCAGCCGCTTGCTGCGGGCCAAGTCGGCCTGGGCCTTCTCCCGCACCGCCTCCAGACGCGCCACTTCCCCCCGCATCCGCTCCAAGGTCGCCTGGTAGGGCCGGGGGTCGATCTCGAACAGCAGGTCCCCCTTCTTGACGTTCTGACCGTCCTCGAAGTTGACCTTCACAATATAGCCCATCACCCGAGCACGGATCGACACCTCGCTGACCGCCTCGGTCCGGCCGGGGAACTCGAAGTAATCGGTCACGTCACGGGCCACCGGCCGACAGACGGTCACGGCCGGCGGGGGCGGATCCTCCTTCCGCTCGGCTCTGGCACATCCAAACAGAGCAACGGCGCCGACAATCAACGGCGCCGCGGCGGCAGGGAATCGAATCCTGGGCACTTCCATCCTATTCAGTCTATCAAGGTGTGAACTGAGCGTCAATTTTTGGCGACGATGGATAGCACCCAATAGGGTGGGGCGTCGGAAACCCGCCAGCAGGCCCCCTGGCTCGAATCACGGCTTGTCAGCCCCGCCGTTCCTGGTAAACTAAGAGGCTTACCCCAAGATCAGCGGGTCTGGCAGTGCGGCCTTTTGCCCCACGGACCAAGGGAAGTTCGTTTACCAGGGACCCCTTATGGCAAGGCGACTACAAGTCAACAAGGTTAGCAAGCGGCGGGCGAAGTCGAAGGTCCGGGTGAAGAAAAAGGACCCGATCTTCGTCGATGGGCAGCGGCCCCGCCCAATGTACGTCGATTACAAAGACGTGGAATTGCTCAGGAAACTCACCAACCGGCAGGGCAAGATCATCAACCGCCGCAAGAGCGGCTGCACGGCCGTCAGCCAGCACGCCGTCACCCGCGCGATCAAGCGCGCCCGCTTCATGGCCCTGCTGCCGTACACGGGCGAGTAGCCTCGTCAATTGGGTGGCACGCCCTGAAAGGGCGTGGACGGCGTTAGGGCTGGATCCTATTCCTCACGCCCTTGCAGGGCGTGCCATCCGAACGCGTACGGCACACGGAGTGTGCCTGCTACGTTGCCGGCAGGCGGCGGACGCCCAGCGGCAACGTGGCGTTCATCAGGTCGCCAATGGCGTCGTCCGCGTAGCCCAACTCGTGGCCCAACTCGTGCATCACGGTGGTCAGCAGGTCGGCGTGACCCGCGGCGGCGGTCTGCGGCTTGGCAACGAGCACGTTGGCGGCCAGTTGCGTGAACTCGGCATCGTCCTGCGGCGTCGGGTCGATGAACCAACCGTAGCCGGCCGCGTCCCGGTCGATCAGGATCGTCTTGCCGATCTCTTCGCCCAATAAGTTGCCCGGCAGGTCGGCAATCTGGAACGAGACGCCCGCCAAGGCCTGGCTGCCGACGACCGAGGCCCACCGCTGGATGGCCTCGTTGACGATGGGGGTCAGTTCATTCTGATTGTCCAGAACCTCGGCGGCCGCGGGCACCGCCGCGCCAGCGGTGGTCGGCTGTGCCGGCGGCGCGAACGCCGGCGCGGCCAGGGTGAGAGCCGCGGCGATGGTGATCGCACCGGTGAGGTGCGAGTAATACGGCTTGCCGCCCGAGTAGAGATAGCCGCCAATATAGTACTTGCCCGTCGGCACGCCGCTGACATTCCAGTTGTAGCTGCCGGCGCCGTTGGTGGCGGTCACGCCGTACTTGATCCAGGTCTCGTTGCCGTTGAACACCGTGTCGGAGTCGAGGCAGAGATTGATGGAACTGCCGGCGGAGAAATTGCCCGCCGTCCACTGGATCGGGATTGACGACTGGCCGACGATGAAAGTCCCCGAGGTGGCGCCGGTCAGAGCGAAGGTCGGGGCAGCGGCCTGAATGGTGATCGACTGAGTCAGGTGCGAGTACGTCGGCTTGCCGCCTGACCAAAGATAGCCGCCGATATAGTACGTGCCGGGGGCCACGCCGGTAGTGTTCCAGTTGTAGCTGCCGTTGCCGTTGGCGGCGGCCTGGCTGAAGGTGATCCACGTCGCGTTGCTGAACGAAGTGCCCGTGTCGTAGCAGAGGCAGATGGTGCTGCCGGCCCCGACGTTTCCGGCCGTCCATTGGATCGGCACCGTCTGGCCGACGGTGAAGGCGCCGGAAGCCGGGGCCGTCAGGACGAACGTGGGAACGTTTACCGCGACGTAGGCCGCCCCCTGGCCGCCGTTGGCGCCGACCTTGGCTTCAAACGCCCCGACCGCCACCGTGTTGCCGCTCACGGAAACCGACTTGCCGAAATAGTCGCCCGCCGCGCCATCGGACGCGGCGAGCTTGGCGGTCTGGGTCATGTTCGCCCAAGCGGAGCCGGGCTCGGTGAACACGTAGGCCGCCCCCTGGTCGCCGTTGGCGCCGACCGTGGCTCCCAGCGCTCCGACCACCACCATGTTGCCGCTCACGGAAACCGAGTCGCCGAAAACGTCGCCCGCCGCGCCATCGGACGCGGTGAGCTTGGCGGTCTGGGTCATGCTGGCCCAAGCGGAGCCGGGCTCGGTGAACACATAGGCCGCCCCCTGGAGGGTGTTGGCGCCGACCTTGGCCCACGGCGCTCCGACCACCGCCGTGTTGCCGCTCACGGAAACCGCTCCGCCGAAATAGTCGCCCGCCGCGCCATCGGACGCGGTGAGCTTGGCGGTCTGGGTCATGTTCGCCCAAGCGGAGCCGGGCTCAGTGAACACGTAGGCCGCCCCCTGGCCGTTGTTGGCGCCGACCTTGGCTCCAGGCGCCCCGACCACTACCGTATTGCCGCTCACGGAAACCGAGTCGCCGAAATTGTCGCTCGCCGCGCCATCGGACGCGGTGAGCTTGGCGGTCTGGGTCATGTTTGCCCAACCGGAACTGGGCTTAGTGAACACGTAGGCCGCCCCTTGGAGCGTGTTGGCGCCGACCTTGGCGTTCCACGCTCCGACCACCACCGTGTTGCCGCTCACGGAAACCGAGACGCCGAAATTGTCGCTCGCTGCGCCACCGGACGCGGTGAGTTTGGCGGTCTGGGTCATGTTTGCCCAACCGGAAGCGGGCTTGACAAACACGTAGGCCGCCCCCTGGGTGCTGTTGGAGCCGACCTTGGCTCCGGACGCCCCGACCACCACCGTGTTGCCGTCGATCGAAACCGAGACACCGAAATCGTCGCTCGCCGCGCCACCGGACGCGGTGAGCTTGGCGGTCTGGGTCATGTTCGCCCAACCGGAACTGGGCGCAGTGAACACGTAGGCCGCCCCTTGGAGGGTGTTGGCGCCGACCTTGGCGTTCCACGCCCCGACCACCACCGTGTTGCCGCTCACGGAAACCGAATTGCCGAAATTGTCGTTCGCCGCGCCATCGGACGCGGTGAGCTTGGCCTGCTGTACGAACGGGTCGATGGTGATCTGGCCCTGGGCCCCGGCAGTGTCGACGTGGATCAACAGGTCCTGACGGCCCCCCTCGGCCTGCACTTCCAGCCAAGCCGGCAACGTCTTGCCGGTGGCGTCGTAGGCCACCAGCCCGGTGTAGCCCAGCGCGGCCGAGCCGTCCGGCCGGGTCAAGGTGAGTCCGTCCCCGGCCGCGTTCACCGTGCCCGTCAGATCACCGCCCAGGGCCAACTCCACCGTCAGCGACCCGGATTGTGGTGCAGGCGTCCCGCCTGCATTTGTCAGAGCAGGCGAGACGCCTGCACCACCACTAATCGTAAAGCCCTGTTCCAAACCTCCCGGACCGTTGACGTACCACTCGTCGATCGTCCCGTAGTTGGAGTCCACGCGGTTGCCGTTGACGGAGGTCTTGCGCGGTCCCCACCGGCTGCACCGCCCCGCCATAGCCGAGCCCCACGAGCGACATGTCCCAGGTGTCCAGCCCGGAGGAGACGTGCAAGGCCCCCGACTGCACTTCGGCGGTGAAGCCGTTTGCCGGGTTGGCCAACGTCACACCCGCCGCAGCGGATGCTGCATGATACGCGGACTGGTCTTGACCGATTGCCGATGAGATGGCCTGCTGCGCGGCGACGGGCAGGTCGGCCAGGGTCTGGCATTGACTGGCGCTCGGGGAATTGCCAAGCCCCAATCCGACCGCCAGCAGCCGCCGATCCTCCAACGGTTCCACCGACAACGTTCTGCCAATGATAGACGACTTCCGACTTCGCAATGATGTCTTCATAGATAGTCACCCTTGGTAGCTAAAGGGCTCTGCCGGCGATAGGTGCGAATAGCGCACTTTTCGGAAGGCCAAGAAACGAGTAAAGGCTCATTCTACCGCACCGTCCGAGGCCCGTCAACAAAATCATTCCTTGAACAGTAACGTATGTGATGGCCCCTCGCATGGATTCACACATCCCTATAAAACAGCATAACATGCGACAATTCCCGTCCTCGGGTGGCTTTGGTGCGGCAACGCAATGTCCACTTCTTAAGTGATGTTTGGTGTCTGATCCCCGAGACTACGGAAACCGCCGTACGGCTTGCGGCGCCGTTGGCTTCTGCTATCGTGGAGAGCGCCACTGAGATGCGTCATGTCGAAATCCCGCCCCTGCCGCCGACACGCCTTTTCGCTCGTCGAGTTGCTGGTGGTCATCACGATCATCGGCATCCTGGTCGCGCTGTTGCTGCCGGCGGTCCAGGCGGCGCGAGAGGCGGCCCGGCGCTCGCAGTGCAGCAACAACCTGAAACAACTCGGGCTGGCTTTCCTCAACCATGAGAGCGCCGCGGGGCATTGCCGCCCGCCTACATTTCCGATCCCACCAAGCCGGCCGGCTGGGGAGTCTTTCTGCTGCCCTATCTGGAACTCGGCGCGCTGTGGGACAAGTACAACCTCAACGTCCCCTTCTACTACTCCGATCCGGCGCAGGGCATCGACAACCAGGCGATCGCCAATACGCCGGTCACGATCTTGCGGTGTCCCTCGGCGCCGCCGCGGGGACCGTACACCTACACCTTCAGCTACCCCGGCTATCCGTCGATGTCCTGGCAGGCGTGGCCGGCGGACTACAGCCCGCTGGCCGGCCTGGCCGATTCGCTCAGCGGCTACTTGAACCTGGGGTACTCCGCCGAGCAACTGGCGGGCGCTCTGGAGCCGGACACGCTCACCCCGATGGCCTTCATCAAGGACGGGACCTCGAACACGATCCTGGCCGCGGAGATCGCCGGGAAGAACGAACTCTGGCAAACGCCCGGCGACACGGGACAGCCGCTCTCCGGCTACTACGGCGGGCAAGGCGGCTGGGCCGACGCCACCAGCGCCGCCTCGAAACTCTACGGCTCGACCGCAGACGGCGCGACCACCCCCGGCCCCTGCGGCGTCAACTGCTCGAACGACTTCGGGCTATACGCCTTTCACCCCGGCGGCGCACAGGTCTTGATGGCCGACGGCTCGGTCCAGTGGCTCGCGCAGACCGTCAGCCTGCGCGTGCTCGTGCGCTGGTGACGCGGGCGGGCGGCGAGCCGCCCGTCGGCGACTGACGGGGCTTGCCCAGCCGCGCGGGCACAACCGATAGTCCCCTCTCCCGTCGGGAGAGGGTTAGGGTGAGGGCGGAGTCGGGCGAAGATCGCTGGTTCTCTTCGACTCGTGGCTTCACGGGTACGGCGTACCCACCGATATTGGCATTCGGGGCAGAAGATGATAGTGTATCCCTTACCGCAACCAAGCGCGGAGTTGGGCTGCGCGGGTCAAGCGGGAATTGAGCCAAGAGCAAATACGTGGGATATGGACGGCTCTATGCTTTACCTGCAAAAAGGCGTTTTTCAGAAAGTCGTGCGATGGCTGGGCGGTCGATGGATGACTGCCAATCAGGCCACGTGCTTCGGCGTCCTGTTCGTCCTGTTGACGTCGTTGTCGTTTTACCTCGGGCTTAGCGGCGAGCGGTTCCGTTGGGTGCTGCTGTTGGTTCCGCCGTTCCTGATTCTCCGGATGGCCATGAACGCCCTGGACGGGATGCTGGCCCGGGAATACGGCACGGGAAGCGTCGCCGGCGAGCTTTTTAACGAAGGGTTGGAACATTGTCGGCGATACGATCTGCTACGGCAGCTTGTTTTTCGTGCCGGACGGCCCGCAGCTAAGCTTAACGCTGTTGCTGATTCTATCCTGGATGGCGGAGTTTTTTGGCGTATTGGGCAAGAGTTTTCCCGGCGGCGTCCGGCGGCACGAGACGTTTCTCGGCGGGAAGCCCGACCGTGCGGTGTGGATGTCGGCGCTGGCCCTGCTGTTGTTCTTCCAGCCCGGTTTCATCCACTCGGTCGCCTACTATCTGCTGACGATGTCGCTTTTCGTTTTCGGAACGAGCGTCATCCGCATCCGGAAAATTCTTGTCGTGGCGAGGGGCCGGGAATATCAATCCTATACGTGGATCGGAAGGTGAACGGATGAAACCAATGCGCATGTTCTTGCTGACGCTGACAATCGGCGTTTCCACGTGGCTCCTCATTGAGAGGAAGGACTTCAGGATGTTGGCGGTGATGACGCCGCTCTTGGGCCTGCTGCTGTTCTTCTCGCTTGTCTGGCGGGTGATGGAACGGAAACGAATGCCGACGGCCGACGAGATCCGCGACCGCACCTTGACCTGGTGGTGGATGGTCGCCGTATTCTTCCTGGCCGTCGCGACCCACCCCATCGTCTCCTTCGCGTTTCTTGGCTTTCTGTGTTTCGCTGCGTTGCGGGAGTATTTTGCGTTGCTGCCCAAGCAAGAGGCCGTCGATTCCCGAATCATCTCGTTCAAAGACCCGGTTTCGATCTTTCTGTGCTACCTTTCCATCCCGGCGATCATCTATATCGCCTTTATCGGCTGGTACAATCTGTTCATCATTTTCGTTCCGGTGTACGTCATTTTGCTGTTGCCGATCTTGTTCGTGTTTCAGAACCGGACGCAGGGGAGCCTGAAATCGTTGGCGATTCTCTCGCTGGGGCTGCTGTTCTTTGTCCACAACCTGGGCCATTGCCTCTTCATGATCAATTTCGGGGCTCTGCTCTTGATGTATTGTTTCACGCTCACCGAGGCCCGCGACTTGATGTCGTATTGGATCGGCAAGTCGTTCGCCAGGATTGCCGGCGGCCTGGGTGATGGGTTCTGGCGGCGGGCGATGGAGCATCGCATCGCCCCGGACGTGAGTCCCAAAAAGACCTGGGCGGCCGGCCTCTGCGCCGCGGTCTTGACCGCGGCGTTGTCGCTTGGCTTCGTGCCGCTGCTGCCCAAGTTCCCGGAGGGAAGAATGTCCTATCCATATTGCCTCTTGGTCGGTTTTGCGATCGGCGTGGCGGGCCTGTTCGGCGATCTGGTGTTTTCGATGATCAAGCGGGACATCGGCGTAAAGGATTCCGGCACGACGCTACCCGGCCATGGCGGTATCATCAACCGCGTCGACAGCCTGGTCTTCACCACGCCCATCACGTTCCATCTTATCCACTGGAATTATTTCTGAAGTTTCCGCTCTTCTCGGTCCAAGCCTACAACAACAAATCCTGCATCACCGCCTTGCGGTTTTCGCTGTAGCGGGCGTAACGGCCGCGGAATAGCTCGCCGGCAATCGTCGGCAGCCGGCCGATGAGCGACGTGCGGATTCGGGCCCGCGTGCGGAAGTGCGCGGCCTTCTCCTCCAGCAGCCGCAATATCCGCTCATCCAGCAGCCGCGGCCGGAACGCCGACAACCGTTCGCGGGCGGCCTCGTAGTCGGCGGCAATGCGCTCCAAGTCTTCACGCCGCTCATGAACCGCCCGCAGAAACCGACTGTAAAACGCCTTCTTCAGCACTCCAATCTGTTGCCCGGCGTGTTGGCGGTATTCGACCAGCGGCTCGGCGATCGAGCGGCAAGGGGCCACCGCCGCCAAGAGCAACGCGAACCAACCGTCGTGAACCCAGTTGCCGGCCACCGGCAGCAGCAGGTCCCGGTGGGCGGCGCGGAAGGCCATCGTGACGCCGGTCACAACGTTCCGTTTCACCAACAGTTCCGCCGCCCCGCCGCCGCCCAACTGCCGCTGCAACCGCCCGTTGAAGCCGATCGCCTCCCACAACCGGCGCCGCAGCCGGCGGCCCCCGGCGTCGATCAGGACCGCGTTGCTGAAGACAAAGCCCAGCCGCGGGTCCTCGACCATCGCCTGCTCCAGCCGGGTGAGCTTCTGCGGCAGCCAGACGTCATCCTGATCGCACAGGGCAATCACGTCCCCGCGGCAGAGCGACACGGCGCGGGCGAAGTTGCTTGCCGGCCCGAGGTTCCGCGGGTTCAGTTCCAACCGCACCTCGAACGGAGATTCCACGGCGAACCGGCGGACGACCGCGACGGTTTCGTCCGACGAAGCGTCGTCGCAGACCACGAGTTCGTCGGGCGGGCGGTGTTGGGCGGCGAGGCTCCGCAACTGCCCGGCGAGGAAGCCCGCACCGTTGTACGTCCCTAGCGCGACGGAGATCTTCATCGTCAACCCGCTTTGCAACCCTGCCACTACGTGACCGGGTGGCACGCCCTGAAAGGGCGTGGTAGCTCGGCGAATCGCGGCGCAACGCCTACCACGCCCTTTCAGGGCGTGCCACCCAAATTCAACAACGTGTTCTTCTACACGCCCTTAAGCCGCCTTTGCAATCTCGCCACAAAGCGGCGTCATCGCGGCCGACAGCTCCCGGTAGCGCTGCTGCCAAGTGTTTTGCCGGGCGAACTCCCGCCGCGCGGCGATGGCCGCCGGCGATTGCGCGGCCAACAGAGCCTCGATTTTCCGGGCGAAGCCTGCCGCGTCGTCGGCCAGCCCGATCAGCCCGGCCGCGGCAATCGACCGCAACTCGGGCAGGTTGACCGCCACCACCGGCATCCCCGCCGCCAGCATCTCGTAGACCTTCACCGGATTGGTGGCCTCGGTCAGTTCGTTCCGCAAGAAGGGGATGATGCAGCAATGCCACCGGGCCAACCGGCGCGGCAGTTCCGCGTACGGCATCTCGCCCAGCAGACTCACATTGGAGAGACCGGCCAGCGGCCCAAGCTCGGAGCTGAACGTATTGCCGGCCAGTTCAAACCGCCATTGCGGGCGGAGCCGCGCCAGTTCCGCCACCAGTCGGGCGTCGAACCAGTGGGCGATGGCCCCGTAGTAGCCCACGACCACGTCCGCCGGTGCCATGCCCACGCTCGTCGTGGGCATGTAGTGGTTTGTCCGCGTTCTCGACATGCCCACGGCAAGCGTGGGCATGGCACCCTGGCACCCTACAATGGCCGGCTCGACCTGGGCGAAGTGTTCGTAATCGACGCCGTTGCGCACCAGCACGGCCCGCCGGGCGCAGGGCGCCACCCTGTCCAGCAGCCGCTCGGAAGTGGCCACGCTCAAGTCGGCCATCCGCACCAGCCGCTCTTCCAGATCGGACAACGTATCAGGCACACGGCGTGTGCCTGCTACATTACGCCGCAAGTCGGCGTAGTGGTCCATGCAGTCGTAGACGACGGGCCAGGCGAACCGCGCGTGGAGTTCCTCGGCCAGCGGCGTCCAAAAGGGGTGCTGCACGACGACCACCGTCTGGCGGAGAATGCCCGCCGCGTGCAGGCGGGCCACGCCGTCGGCCATGCCGCGGACGTCGCTCTCCGCCAGGGCGTCGTCGAACGCTTTCGTTGCGGCATCCGCCGGCAGTCTCAGCCCGTAGACGTTCGGCTCGATCTCGGTGACCGCAAGCGGTCTGGCCAGCAGGAAGTCCTCCGAGAGGTAGAAGACGCGGTGGCCGTCGCGGGCGAACTGCCGCATCAATTGCTGGGGACGTTGAAAACGGAATCTCCAACGGATGATCGGCAGACAGAGGACATCCCAATACCCGCTTGTGGGACAGCCGCCCCCGGCTGTCCGGGACGATTTCGCACAGCCGAGGGCGGCTGTGCCACAAGGCTCTAAGCTTCGCGTGGCTTGTTCCGAGAAGCACGGCCGCAGCGAGACGCCGGCCGCCCGCAGCACCCGCTGGCAGACGATGCGGCAGCGGCGCCTCGCCCGCAGGATCACTCCCTGGACGATTTTCCGGCCCAGCGTTTCACGGCGGCTGCCGGGCGGGGCCAGCCAGTGTCGGAGCGTGCTCATCGAAGGGGCCATGCCACGTCTGCTGGATTGGTTGCAAATTGCAAATTGCAAATTTGAAATTTCAAATTTGCAATTTGCAATTTTCAATCGTTCTCATGCCGCCTGGCGTTGTGGACCTCCGCTGACTTGTTGGGCATAGGCCGCGATGACCTGCTTGGCCGGGCCGACTTGCCGCATGTGCCCGTGATCCAGCCACAGCACCCGGTCGCACATCAATTCGAGCGAGGCCAGGTCGTGGCTCACGACGATCACCGCCCGGGCGCTGGAGATCAGCGCCTGCATCCGCGCGCGGGCCTTGGCCTGGAAGGCCATGTCGCCGGCCGAGAGCACCTCGTCGACGATCAGGATTTCCGGCTCGATAGCCGTGGCGATGGAGAAGGCCAGCCGCACCATCATGCCGGCCGAGTAGTAGCGGACGGACATGTTGAGGAAATCGCCCAGCTCGCTGAACTCGGCGATCGGCTGCATCTTGGCCCGGATCGATCGCGGGGTTTCGCCCTGAAGGAAGCCGCGGTACATGATGTTTTCCCAGCCGCTGGCGTCGTGCTCGAACCCCAGGGCGATGTCGAAGAGCGCACTGACGTGCCCGACGACTTTCCGCCGGCCGCTGGTGGGCGGATAGATGCCGGCCAGCAGCTTCAGCAGCGTGCTCTTGCCCGCCCCGTTGGCGCCGATGATCCCCAGCCGGTCCCCCTCGGCCACCGTGAGGTTGATGTGTTCCAGGGCTTGGACCTCGAAGGTGGTCTTCTTCGAGCGGCGGAACAGCCCTTGGAGCAGGTATTCCTTGAGGCTAACGCGGCCGAACCGCCGCACCCGGAATCTCAGCCCGACGTCGTCCAGTTGAATCACAGTCATGGCGTCAGAGGTAGAAGATCATCCGTTTTTCGAAGCACCGCAGGGCCAGCGCGGCCATTGCAGCAGCCAGCAAGCCGGTCGACAGGCTCATGCCCACCGCCCACCACGACGGCAACTGGCCTTCCAGGAGTGGTTTGCGGACCAATTCCAGGATAGCGGCCAGCGGATTCAGGAGGACGAACCACTCCATCAGATGCCGCTCCAGCAGCTTCTCCGGCGGATAAATGATCGGCGTCACGTAGAACAGAATTTGCATCAGGACTTCGATCAGGTGTTGCGAGTCCTGGAACATCACGTTGGCCACGCCCGTGCAAATCGCCAGCGACCAGCCGATCACAAACAGCAACACAAACGTGGGCACAAGACTCACGAGCGCCGGCAGATTCCCAAAACCGTTCACCCACCAGACAAACACCAACGCAATGCCGAACCCCAGCAGAAAGTGGAAGCCGGCGCCCAAGGTGGTCCGCAACGGATAAATCGCCAGCGGGGCGGGGTGCTGACGGATGTACGATTCCCCCTGGAAGAAACACTGGCACCCCTGCATCACCACCGCCGTGATGAAACCCCACAGCGTCAGACCGCTCAGCAAAAACGGCGCGAACGTGCGGATTTCCATGTGGAACAACCGGCTGAACACCACGCACAAAACGACTGTCATGGCGATCGGGTTCAACAGCGACCAGCCAATGCCGATCACCGACCGCCGGTAGCGGTTCCGCAAGTCGATGCGGACCAGGGCCATCCAGAAGTGCCGCAGCCGCCAAATCGCCGAAAAATATCCGGTCAATCGAGCCTCCCTGCTCTCTCCGCGGCCCAACTCCCTTTTCGACCTATCACAAGGCGGGCCAAGAAGATACGAACTGTCTCGGGGGCTGAAGTATAATGGAAAGGCCAGCGGCGAAGCAACGGCAATAATGCCGACGGAAACCGGCCGCCGCCGTTGATCGGGATTCGGACGTTACCCATTGCGGCGCAAGGTGATAGGACCTACAATAGCTGTTGCCATGAAAAAACAGAGTGACAGTGGGCGGCGGTTGTACTTGGGCGTGGACATCGGCGGCACGAAGGTGCAGGCGTCGTTGGTGCGCGAGTCGGGCGAGATCATCGGCCGCGAGAAATGTCCCACCCCGCGCAAACGAGGCCCCGAGCGGGTCGTCGCCGCACTGGAGAAGTGCATGGCCGACGCCCTGCAAAAGGGGGGCATCACGGCCGGCGACCTGACCGCCATCGGCGTGGCCGTGCCCGGCGTCGTCGATCCCGACCAGGGGCTGGTGGTCGTGGCGCCGAACATGCAATTGACCGGCGTGGAGCTGGGCACCCTCTTGAAGGCCCGCTTCAAGGTCCCCATCATTGTCGGCAACGACGGCAACTTCGGTGCCCTGGGCGAAACCTGGCTCGGCTCGGCCCGAAAGGCCACCAGCGCGCTCTACATCTGCGTGGGCACGGGCATCGGCAGCGGCTTCGTCCAACGCGGCAAGCTCTGGCGCGGCGACCGCGAATCGGCCGGCGAAATCGGCCACATCATCATGCACCTGGCGGGCCCCAAGTGCGGCTGCGGCAACCGCGGCTGCTTCGAGGCCCTGGCCAGCCGCACGGCCATCGAACGCGACCTCCGCGAGGCCGTCGCCGCCGGACGCAAGACCGTCTTGAGCGAACTGGCCGGCGGCAACCTCTCCGTGATCCGCAGCGGCATGATCCGCAAGGCCCTGGAGGTCGAGGACGAACTGGTCACGGAAGTCGTCCGCCGCGCGGCCGAGGTCTTGGGCTATGCCTGCGTGAGCGTCCGCCATCTGCTCGATCCCGAGGCGATTGTCTTGGGCGGCGGGGTGATCGCCGCGTGCAGCGACTTCATTATGCCCATCGTCGAGAACATCGTGGGCCTCGACCCGCTGCCGGGCGCACGGAAAGGAGGCCGCGTGCTGCTCTCGGCCCTGGGCGACGACGCCGTGGCCCTCGGCGCCGTGGCCGCCGCCCGCAAACTCGTCCACCGCAGCCCTTTCAAGAAGAAGTTCCACGTCCGGCCGAAGTACCCGGAGATCGGCCGGGCGGGCTTCGGCGAGATCGCCGTGGGCCGGAAGACCTACGGCCGCGACGTCTACATCATGGTCGGCGGCAAGGTGAAGAAGCGGAAGAAGAAGCTCGCCCGCGAGTTCTACGGCTCGGCCCACAAAATCGGCCCCAAGGAACTGGAAGCGGTCTGCCAGGGCGGGCCGGAGGTGCTGTTCATTGGGGCGGGCATGTCGGGCAAGGTCGAACTGACGGAAGACGCCCAGCGATTCCTTTCCCAACGGGCCATCAAGTGCGACATCCTGCCTACGCCCAAGGCCGCCGAAAACTACAACCGCTCGAAACTCCGCAAAGCGGCCCTGATCCACGTGACGTGTTGAAAGTAGTCGGCACACTCCGTGTGCCGACGGGCGTACCGGCGATTCCCGTCGACAACGGCGCGCCCGGCACACGGAGTGTGCCGGCTACACTGCCGCCACGCGGCGGATGCCCAGCGGCAAAGTGGCGTTCATCAGATCGCCGGTGTCGTCGTCCGCGTAGCCCAGTTCGTGGCCCAACTCGTGCATCACGGTGGTGAGCAGATCGGCATGCTGGCCGGCGGCGGTCTGCGGCCGGGCAACGAGCACGTCGGCGGACAGTTGCGTGAACTCGGAATCGTCCTGCGGCGTCGGGTCGATGAACCAGCCGTAGCCGGCCGCGTCGCGGTCGATCAGGATCGTCTTGCCGATCTCTTCGCCCAACAAGTTGCCCGGCAAGTCGGCAATCTGGAACGAGACGCCGGCCAAGACCTGGCTGCCGGCCAGCGAGGCCATCCGTCGCATCGCCTCATTGACGATCGGCGTCAACTCGGACTGGCTGTCCAGGACTTCGTCGGCCGGCAAGGGCTGTGCGGGCGGTGCGAACGCCGGCGCGGCCAACGTCAGAGGCGCGGCGATGGTGATCGCTTGAGTCAGGTGGGAGTAGTACGGCTTGCCGCCTGAATAGAGATAACCGCCGATGTAGTACGTGCCCGTCGGCACGCCGCTGGTGTTCCAATTGTAGGTGCCGTTGCCGTCGGCGGCGGTCTGGCTATAGGTGAGCCAGGTCACGTCGCTGAACGAAATGCCTTTGTCGTAGCCCAATGTGATCGTGCTGCCGGCGGCCACGTCGCCGGCCGTCCATTGGATGGGCACCGTCTGGCCGACGGTGAAGGCGCCGGAAGTCGGGGCCGTCAAGTTGAACGTTGTCGCGCCGGCGGATTCGATTGTAATCGCCTGAGTCAGATGGGAGTAGTGCGGCGTGCCGCCGGAATAAAGGTAGCCGCCGATGTAGTACGTGCCCGGCGCCACGCCGCTGGTGTTCCAGTTGTAGGCGCCGTTGCCGTCGGCGCCGGTCTGGCCAAGGGTGATCCACGTCGCGTTGCCAAACAAAGTGCCCGTGTCGTAGCACAAGGCAATCGTGCTGCCGGCGGCCACATTGCCGGCGGTCCATTGGATCTGGACCGTCTCGCCGGGGGTGTAGCTGCCGGAGGTGGGAGCCGTCAAGTTGAACGTTGCAGCGCCGGCGGATTCGATCGTAATCGCCTGAGTCAGGTGGGAGTAGTGCGGCGCGCCGCCCGAATAGAGGTAGCCGGCGATGTAGTACGTACCCGGCGCCACGCCGCTGGTGTTCCAGTTGTAGGTGCCGTCGCCGTCGGCGCCGGTCTGGCTGAAGGTGATCCAGGTCACATTGCCAAACGAAGTGCCCGTGTCGTAGCCCAACGCGATCGTGCTGCCGGCGGCCGCGTTGCCGGCGGACCATTGGATTTGGACCGTCTGGCCAAGGGTGTAGCTGCCCAAGCCGGGGGCCGTCAAGTTGAACCTTGGCGCGCCGGCGGCTTCAATCGTAATCGGCTGAGTCAGGTGAGAGTAGTACGGTATGTTGCCGGAATAGAGGTAGCCGGCGATGTAGTACGTACCCGGCGCCACGCCGGTGGTGTTCCAGTTGTAAGTGCCGTTGCCGTCGGCGCCGGGTTGGCTGAAGGTGATCCAGGTCACGATGGTGTCGTCCCAAAGGGCGTCGGTGTCACGGCAGAGGCAGATCGTGCTGCCGGCGGCCACGTTGCTGGCGGTCCATTGGATCGGGACCGTCTGACCGGCGTTGAAGGTGCCGAAAGTCGGGGCCGTCAAGGTGAGCGTTGGAACGGCGGCGGCCTGAATGGTAATCGCCTGAGTCAGGTGGGAGTAGTACGGCTCGCCGCCCGAGTAGAGGTAACCGCCGACGTAGTACGTGCCTGTCGGCACGTCGGCGGTGTTCCAGTTGTACGTGCCGTTGCCGTCGGTGGCGGTCTGGCTTAAGGTGATCCAGGTCACGTTGTCAAACGTAGTGCCCGTGTCGTAGCACAGGGCGATTGAGCTGCCGGCGGCCACGTTGCCGGCGGTCCACTGGATCTGGACCGTCTGGCCGACCGTGTAGGTGGCGGAAGTCGGGGCCGTCAAGATGAACGTTGGAGCGGCGGCGGCCTGGATCGCAACAGGCGAAGCCCCCGACTGCACTTGGGCGGCCAACAGGGGTTGGCATTGACTGGCGAGCGGGGAATTGCCAATCCCCAATCCGGCCGACAGCAGCCGCCGGTCCTCCAACGGTTCCACCGACAACCGGCGGTGGTGCAGAGAGCGTCCGAGAGCGTTCCGTTGTGTCTTGCCGGCGGGAAGTCCGGTTCGCCTGGCCCAGTTCGGAAAACAAAGACCTCGACTCATAATTCAGCCCTATCGTGGTTGCACGAAGACGCGAAGTGAAAAACAGTGTTATGCCCCAAAAGTCGCAATGGTCCCCGCTTCAATCTCCGCCATTTCGATCCGTACGGGAAATTCTGTCAATAGCGGTTTTCTGGAAAACCGTTGAAATCCGTTTCACTGAGGGGAAAACCGGGCTGAAATTGGCCCACTGGGGGGTACACACACAGGGGGTGTAGAGCGGCTAGCGGCCCGCGGCTCCAGACAACGGCCGCACGACTTGCCGAGCCGTTGGGGGTGCGGCAACCGATTGGCTGTTCAGCAACTACGGCTCGATCAGATACGCCTCGTCGCCGACCACCAACAGCAGCGGCTCGTCGAAGACGAGGTACTGCGAGAGGGTCCGGCCGTGGGTCTCGGCCAGCTTAAAATACTCGTCGCTGAACTGTTTGATCCGCCGGGCGTTGGCCGCTTGGGCCTTGGTGACTTGCGAAT
Organism: uncultured Planctomycetaceae bacterium; assembly: GCA_963754135.1. Classification (GTDB taxonomy): domain Bacteria; phylum Planctomycetota; class Planctomycetia; order Pirellulales; family Thermoguttaceae; genus JAJFUI01. The sequence goes on along the minus strand of CAVWEY010000003.1, from coordinate 1,732,329 downwards.
CGACCCAGTGGTCTTGGCGGCGGTAGAAGGTGCGGTTGCCGATCTGGCGGACGTTCTGGCCGGCCTCGCTCAGTTCCTTCTCCGCCTCCTGGCCCGCTGACTGAACGCCCGGCCCGCCGCCGCCGAAGCCTCCGGGCTTTGCCGGGCTGTTGGCCATTGCGTCGGCGGCATCGTAGGCGCCCAGGCCGCCCATGCCGGCGGCCGGGGCTTGTGCTGCCCGTTTCATGGCCCCTTTCATCGCCCGCTGCGCCACGCCCGAGCGGCCTTCAATGTCGCCCAGCGCCTCGAGCCGCCGGCCGGCACGGCGCGCATTGCCCGCCAGATCGTTAATGTTCACTCCCTCGTCAGTCATGAACGAGGTGTAGGGCGTGAGGATGCCGTGCCGGGTGGCCAATTCGACCAACTCCGTGACCAACTCGTTGTTCTTCCCCTTGAGGTCCAGTTCATCGAGGATTTCGCCCACGCGGCGGATCGCCCAGAGCTTCTCGATGAAGGCGAAGCTCTCATCATTGCTCATTTCGACCAGCCTGGCAGGGAAATCGAGCTTCTGCCGGTTGTCGCCCACCATGCCTTGCACGATCACCTTCGCTACGCCGGGCGTCCGATACCGCCCGACCAGCACGAGTTGCTCCCCGGCGAACAGGTCAAAGGAGTCTTTCGGGTAGACGCGGTTGACCGGATTGCCCGCCTCGGTCTTCAACCGGTCGAAGACGAACTGGAGTTGCACGCCGGTCATCACGGGCGACTCGATGCGGTTGTAGAGCCGGCTGACGCGGTCCTCGATGTCCTCGTTCGGGCGGACGTATTCGCTCTGGCCGTAGTTCTCGCGCACGAGTTTGTCCAAGAGCCGGCTGTTCAGGTCATAGCCCACGCCGAAGGCAAAGACGCGGGCGTGGATTTTGTTCAGTTCCTTGGCGTTGGCCACGATCTTCATCTCGTTGGTCTCGCCGGCGGTGGGCAGCCCGTCGGTCAGAAAGACCACATAGTTCGGGCGCTTCGCGTCCTGCAATTGGCCGAGCGCGGCCCGCATGGCGGCGTCGATGTCCGTGCTGCCGCCGGCGTAGAGGCCCTCGACGAAGCCCAACGCGGCCTTCCGCGTCTCGTCGTCGAACCGCTGCAACTCGGGCCGGAACGCCTCGACGACGGAGTCGAAGGCGATAATGTTGAACAGGTCGCCCTGGCGGAGATTATTCAGCACGTACTTCAACGCCCCGCGGACCTGCTCGATCTTCTGGCCGCTCATGCTCCCCGAACGGTCGATCACGAAGACCACGGTCTTGGCCGGCCGGTCGGTTCGGGCGGCCTTGATTTCCGGGCTGGCCAAGAGCAGGAAAAAGCCGTCCTCGTGCTTGTCGGGCCGGTAGCTCAAGACCCGCGCACTCAGGCTTCCCTTGCCCACGTCGTAGAACAAGCGGAAATCGCTGCCGGGCACCTCGTTGCGGCTGGTGAACGTAACTACGGCGTGGCGCTCGTCCGGCCGCTTGATCTCGACCGCGTGCGTCGGGCTATAGACGTTCTTGATCTCCTCCTGGCTCTCGATGGTGGCGCGGATGGCCACCTTCTCCGGGGCCTCGGCGGTGTACTTTGCCGTGCTCAGGGGGAAGAGAAAGTCGGTCAGGCCGCCCTCTTTGCGGCAAAGCTGGGAGTAGCGCAGCGAAACGGTGCGGCTGGCGCCCGGCGGCACCGGAAAGACGTTCGTGCGGAACAATCCGGTGCCCATCCATTCCAAGAGCGCCGGGTCGCGGTTCCGGCGGACGATCTCCTCGTACATCCGCCGCGCGTCGGCCGCCCCCAGCAGCCTGGCCGGAAACTCCTTCCCGTCGATCATCAGCGTCATCTGCGAGATGGCCCCGTCGTAGGGCAACGGGAACACGAACGCCACCTCCATCGCCAGGCTGCCGCTGTTGACGAAGGTCTGCGACACCTGGACCTCGGCCACCTGGTCGATGAGCCGGGCCTGCACGTCCAGTTGCCTGATCTTGTAGCTTACGGCGGGCATCGGCGGCGGCATCGGCCGCGGGTGCGGCCACGGATGCGGCGGCCAAATGATGATCGGCCGCGGCAGCCGTACCTGCTGGTTCGGGTCATCGACAATCAACAACCCTTGCGCCGGACCAGCGCCGGCGCCAGGAACAACAAGACCGTAACAATGCGGAAGAGCGGACGGTACATGGCGATTTCTCCTTGTTAGCGGGAGTCGAATGGTTGGAGGCGTCAGTGGTTGAATTGTAGGAGGCGACTCCCGTCGCCGAAGTTCCGGGATTTCGCGCACTGATCGGCGACAGGAGTTGCCTCCTACAGCACAGGTACGATTATAAGACGAGTGAAGCACCGGAATAGTTCCGAAGTGGCCATACGAGTTCCCCGCTGTCGGATGGCGGCAGGCCGTGGAAAATCCGGGTGGACTGGGAAAACAGCCCATAGCAAAAGGGTGGCAATGATCGACTTCAGGGGGGGGCGGTCTATGCGGACATTGATGAACCGGATAAACTGTAAGTATGAACGGCGTCGCAAGGCACTCCACAGAGCAAGCGAGATGGGACCACTATGGGGCAGACCGCCTAAAAGCCATCGAAGAACACCCCGACAGATGGATCATACGGCAATCTCCCCTCAGTTCCCGAAGCTATAATCGTGAACTGATCAGTCTCTTGTCGCCTCTACGCGGCAAGAGAATACTGGAATTGGGTTGCGGTGCGGGAGAGATGTCTGTGTTTCTTTCCAAGCAAGGTGCGCAGGTGACCGGTATCGACATGGGCCCCAGCCTGATCGCCGCGGCGAGAACCCTGGCACGCCTCAACGAAGCCGATTGTGTGTTTCAGCAGTGCAACGTCGTCAGTCTTCCCCTTGAGTCGGAGACTTACGATGTAGTGATTGGTTTGCACATACTGCACCACCTGTCACAATCCGACGTCCTGTCGGCGGTGCAAGAGAGTTCTCGGGTGTTGAAGAGGAACGGTATCGCGGTTTTCGTGGAGCCCATTGAGAACAGCAAGTTCTTCAGCAACGTACAGAATATCTTCCCGGCAGGCAAAAGGGGGAGTTCGTACTACCGGCCTCCCCTTTGGCGAAGGGCCGAGTGGAAGGAATATGTCCGTGCTCTCGACGATAGGGACATGACCCACCGGGAACTGATATTAGCAGGAAGCCGGTGTTTTAGCACGACGCGGATATCCGCTTACGGTTTTCTGATCCGTCTCGAAAGGTTGTTAGGGGGTCGTTATCAGCGCCTCCTCAGTGCAACGGATACTTTCCTTTTCAAGGTTCTCCCGCCACTCCGGCACTTCGATCAGGTAGCATTGGTACAGTACCGGAAGTGAACGCGGGAACCGAAAAGGCGCGTGCAACGGAGCGGCTCGCACAGCGGCCGGTGTAAAATGTGCGAGGATCACAGCCAGGTACCGGAGCGGCACATTTGGCAAATCCGGGAGGTCTGGGCAAACTGTCCGGCGGGATTCTCCCGAGTTTTGCCCTGCTGGTTTGACGATTCTTGCCCAACTGCTATGATCTTGGTAGATGCTTCTCGGAAGACCTAAGCTCGATCCCCTCTTCCCGCCCGTTTCGCGGTACACGGAGAGGGCAAGGGTAGGCGACGCGGGACATTCGCGCTGTTTGTCCCATTCTACACCCCCTCTCAGCGGTAGGGGAGGTTCTTCTACGATCCCATATACGCGGCACACTCCGTGTGCCGCTTCCGCACACGGCGTGTGCGGACTACGTCAGCCACGAAAGGATGAGCACGATGCAAACGGCCAAGCAACTGTCGGTCTCGTTGGTCAACAAGCCGGGGCGACTTGCTGACGTGTTGGTGGCGCTGAGCAAGGGAAAGGTGAATCTTAGGGCGTTGGCGGTCGTGGATAGCAGCGAACGCGGCACGCTCCGCTTCGTGCCCGACGACGTCGACACGGCCACGGCGGTCTTGGACAAAATCAACGTCCGCCATGACGCCGGCGATGTTCTGTTGGTGGACATCACGAGTCAGTCGGGCGGCTTTCGCCGGGTCTGCGAGCGGTTGGCCGCCGAACACCTCAACATCGACTACGCCTACTGTTCGCTCAATGGCGGCAAGAAGGGCAAGGGAGCGGCCCTGGCCGTCATCAAGGTCAACGACGTGGCCAAGGCCCAGCGGGTGCTCGGCGAAAACGGGACTGCCCGGAAAAAAATGCCGTTCCGCCGGTTGGTCATTGCGCGGTAAGGCGGGAAAGCCACGAGGGATGCGCAGGCAGACATCTGGCCTTGCCTCGTTCGGCCGTTCTTGGGACACTACCGCCCCTACTCCGGGATTATTCATGGGATGTAGTCGTAGCACAGGCATCTTGCCTGTGCTGCCGGGACGACAGGCTGGAAGCCTGTCCTACAACCGATGGCAGGGATCGCCATGCACAGGGCGGTTGCGGCGGCAGTGGTCGCGTTGGTGCTGGGCGGTTGCGGCATGGGGCCGGAATACACGGCCCCGCCCGACTACCTGGCCCCGGAGGCTGCCGTGCCCAGCCAGCCCCCGGCCGCCGCCTACGCCAATCCGGTCTTCATCCCCGTTGCCGATCCTCAGTGTGCGTGGGAGACGACGGTCGAGGTGGTGAGCGCCTATTTCCGCATCGAGCGGGAGGAGCCGGTTCGACAGGTGGGCGACACGCTGATCGAAGGGAGCATCATCACGGCCCCCGAGGTCAGCCCGACCGTCTTCGAGCCTTGGCGCCACGACACGGCCCAGCCGGAGCAACGGATCGAGAACACGCTGCAAACGATGCGTCGCCGGGCGGTGGTCCGCGTGATCCCGGCTCAAGGCGGCCACTGGGTCGACGTGTCCGTGTTCAAGGAGCTTGAGGACGTCGTCAAGCCCGAGCAAGCCACGGCCGGCGCCGCCACTTTCCGCTACGATAGTTCGCTGGTGGGCATCATCAACCCGATCACCGGCCAGCAGATCACCAAGGGCTGGATCCCCCAGGGCCGCGACGCCGCGCTGGAGCAGTACATGATCGCTCACCTGCTGAGCCGTTGCGGGCAGGAGACGGCGCCGACGGTGATGCGCGGGCAGGACAAGTGACGCAGCCGGAGGGCTGGGCACTTTAGTGCCCAGTGTGACTTGCCGTCGGTTGGCCCAGTGGAGAGACCACCATCGACACCGGCGGTGCAAGGGGCGAACCCTTCGGCGCAGCCTTGGCGGCGGGCAACTTCAGCGTGAAGGCCGTCCCGCGGCCGACCGTGCTCTCCACCCGGATCCGGCCGTGATGGGCCTCGATGATGTCCCGGCACATCGATAGCCCCAGGCCGGTGCCGCCTTTGCCGCTGGCGTCAGGGCCGCTCTTCGTGGTGTAGAAGGACTCGAAAATCCGCGGCAATTTGTCGGCCGGGATGCCGCAGCCGTTGTCACGGATCACCAAGTCGACCATGTTGTTCGCAGCGTCAGGGAGCAACTTGATCCAGAGCCGGCCGCCGTTGGGCATCGCTTGCCGGGCGTTGATCAACAGGTTCAATAAGACCTGCTGAATCTGATTGCCATTGACATAAGCGGATGGAATAGTCTGATAGCTCCGCTCGACCATTACCCGATACTTGTTCATCTCCCGCTCCAACAGCAGGAGCGTGTCGTCGACCAGCTTCGCCAAGTCGGTCGGTTCCTGGGCGGCGGTGCGGTTTCGGGCCATGCCCAACACGGTGTTGGTGATCGTCGCCGCACGGTTTGCCGAGGCCAGAATCTTCTCGAAGCACTTGTCGCGGGTGAGGGCGTCCTTGTGCCGCATCCCCATTTTTGCGTAGTTGAGGATGGTCATCAGCACGTTGTTGAACTCGTGGGTTGTGGTGCTCACGAGTTCGCCCAGGGCGGTCAGCCGTTGCGCTTGGGCAAGCTGCTGCTTGAGGACTTCGATCTGCTGCTGAGGATTCAGCCCGTCACCCGTGCTGCTGGCCACGATCTGCTCCCCCCCATCCTTGCTGTCATGGGGTCAGAGCGTGATTAGTGATTAGCGGGATCGGATTTGCCGAAAAGGTTGCCGTCTTGGCCGCTAATCACTAATCACGCTCTGACCCCAGCCAGCCCCAATCGCCCGACCATCCCAGTATCGACGTTCTCGCCCCGTTACCGGCTTTACGTGCTTTAACTATAAACCGGAACAGCACTTATCTCGTTGCCCGTATCGTCGAACTCGACTCGCCAACTGTAGCGGAAGCGGCTACAATCGGCACGTCAATGTAGACGCGGCATCTTGCCGCGTCCGCCAGACCTAAGGCGAGGCAAGCGGAAGAACAAGACGCGGCAGGATGCCGCATCGACGAGGCCGGTGATCTGGAGACGCATCGGATGCACACGGTCGAGTTGCTGGAGCAGGCCCTTGATGTGGCCGCCCGGCTGGGCTATACGATCCGGCAGGACTGCCTGGCCGGCCGCGGGGGCGGCTGCGAACTCAACGGACGGAAGCTCTTCTTCCTCGATCTCGATCTCGGCCCGGACGAACAGTTTGAACAGATTATCGAGACCCTCCGCGGCGAGCTGGCGGCCACCACGCTCCCCATGCCGCCCGAGTTGCGCACTGCTGAAGGTGCGAAAAATCGCGTGAACTAATCGGTTATGCGGTACAGCCCGTGCGTCTCGATGTACTTCTCGACCGCGCGGGGGACGCGGTAGCGGATGCTCTGGCCTTGCGACACCTGGCGGCGGATGTCCGTGCCGCTCAGGCCGATCTCCGGCATCTCCACCTGATGGCGGCGGATCAGCCCGATCCGCTCCTGGCCGGCAATCCCGCGGAGGCAACCGAAATCGACCGGTCCGCAACCACCGCGGCACACCACCACCGGCACGGCCAACTCGCAAACCCTGGCGGCGTCCCGCCAATGGGGCAAGTCCACAAGCATGTCGGCCCCCAGCAGGAAGAACAACTCGCGGCCGGGCTCCTCTTCGTGAAAATGCGCCAGCGTCTCGACCGTGTAGTGTACTCCGCCGCGGTCGCTCTCGTAACGGCAGACCGAAAACGCCGGATTTCCAGCCACGGCCAACTCCAGCATCTCGATGCGCTGCGGCGCAGGGGTCGGCTGCCGGTCTTGCTTGTGCGGCGCGGTGGCGGCCGGCAGGAACCATACGGCGTCCAGCCGGCACTGCTCCCGGCAGCACTCCGCCAAGAGCAAGTGGCCGTAGTGAACCGGGTCGAAGGTGCCGCCAAAGATGCCAAGGCGCATGCGCGTAGTCAGCTATAGTCCCAGCACATCATTCATGCCGTATAATCCCGCCGGCTTGCCTACCAGGAACTTCGCGGCGGCCAGGGCGCCGGCGGCATAACAGTCGCGGTTGGTGGCCCGGACCGATAGCTCGATTGTTTCGCCCAACATGCCGAAGACGATCGTGTGTTGGCCGGGGTCGTCGCCGGCGCGGATGGCGTGGTAGCCGATTTCACCGTGCGGGCGTTTGCCTACGCGGCCCTGGCGGCCGTGACGGTCCACCGTCTGTCCCATTGCGTCGGCGATGATGCGGCCGAACTTCAAGGCCGTGCCGCTGGGCGAGTCCTCCTTGAAGCGGTGGTGCCGTTCGAGGATTTCCACGTCGGCGTCGCGGTCCCGGAGCGCCTGTGCCGCCACTTCAGCCAGCTTCATCGTCAGATTGACCGCCAGGCTCATGTTCGGCGACCAGAGCACGGGGATTTCGCGGGCCGCGGCACGCAGCTTTGCCATTTGCGGCTCATCGAGTCCGGTCGTCGCCTCGACCAGCGGAATCTTCCGCTGCCGGCAGGCATCGATGATCCTTTCCGCAGCGGCGGGCAGGGAGAAGTCGATCAACACGTCGGCGGCCGCGTCAAGGCTTGCCCCCAACGGAACGCCAATTGCCTTCACCCCGGCGACCACGCCGGCATCCTCACCCAGCCGCGGATGTCCGGGCGCGTCGATGGCGGCGGTCACCAGCAACTCGGGGTCGGCGGCGGCCAGGGCGATCAGCCACTGTCCCATCCGTCCCGCAGCCCCGTGAATGGCAAGGCGAATTGGCATGATAATGTGTTCGGCCGGGTGGCACGCCCTGAAAGGGCGTGGTGAGTGGGCAAGTGCAACCTTGACGCCCACCACGCCCTTTCAGGGCGTGCCACCCAACGCAAGCGGCAGTCCTTTAACTGTGCAACTTGATCGCCTTAATGATTTCGTCCAGATCGTTCGGCACGGCCACGGCCCGGTTGGCGAAGGGGGCCGAGCGGACGCCGCGGCTGCCGAGCACCTCGTTGAACTTCTGCCGGTCGCCGGAGTGATAGGCCACCGTGGCCGTGGGGTCTTTTAGTTGATGGCCCGTCAATATGCAGACGACCCGCTCATCCGGGCCGATCAGCCCTTCGGCGACCAGCCGTTTCACGCCGGCGACGCTGGCCGCACTGGCCGGCTCGCAGCCCAATCCGCTGGCTCCCACCTGGGCCTTGGCATCAAGGATCTCCTGGTCGCTCACTTCGCGCACCACGCCGTTGCACCACTCCAGCGCGCGGAGGCACTTGGTCAGGTTCACCGGCCGGTTGATTTCGATGGCGCTGGCGATGGTCGAGGCGCGGTGGCCTTTCTTGTCCATCTGGTCGAAGTAGCGGTTGGCCAGATCGAGGTCTGGCTTCCCGTCGTTCCAGCGGAGGCCCTGCTTCTCGACCAACTCGTAGAGCGTGTTGGCGCCGGTCGAGTTGATCACGGCCAGCCGGGGCACGCGGTCGATCAGCTCCAGCTCGTGCAACTCGTGGAGTGCCTTGCCGAAGGCGCTGGAGTTGCCCAGGTTTCCGCCGGGGCAGACGATCCAGTCGGGCACTTCCCAGCCCAAGCCTTCCAGCACGCGGTACATGATCGTCTTCTGCCCCTCCAGCCGGAAGGGATTGACACTGTTCACGAGGTAGATGCCTTCCCGCCGGCAGACTTCCTGGACGCGGGCCATGGCGTCGTCGAAATCGCCGGCGATTTGCAGTGTCAATGCACCGTAGTCGAGCGCCTGCGAGAGCTTGCCGTAGGAGATTTTGCCCGAGCCGATGAAAATCACCGCCTTCATCAACCGCGTGGCCGAGCAATAGAGCGCCAGCGAGGCGCTGGTGTTGCCGGTCGAGGCGCAGGCGGCGCGGGAGCGCCGACCAGCCGGGCGTGGCTGAAGGCGGCCGACATGCCGTTGTCCTTAAAGCTGCCGGAGGGGTTCATGCCCTCGTATTGCAGGTGAAGGCGCCCCGGCGCGACGCCGGCGTAGCGGGCCACGCCCTCGGAAGCGTGCAACAGCGTCTGCCCTTCACCCACCGTCACGCACTGCCGCAACGGCGCGAACGGCAGCAGTTCGTGGAATCGCCACACGCCGCTAAAACAGTACGGGTCGCTGCGATGCGTCCATTTCTGCTCGAAGTCGGCCAGGGAATTGGGAACTCGTAGTCTGTCCCAGGCGTAGGACACGTCCAACAGGTTGCCGCAACGCCCGCAGGCAACCCGAATCTCCTCGATCGCGTACGTTGCGCGGCAGGCCGGCGAGATACACTGCTGGTAAGCGGCGGTGGTTGTGGGAATCGCAACTCTCCCTAATGTGGCGGTAGTAGGGTGGGACACGCGCAGGGCAGTCCCACCAAGGGCTTCTTGCCGCAGAATCAATGTAGGACAAGCAGTCCGGGCAATCAAGGGGAGGTAGCCTCCCCTTGGGGGGACGGTGCTAGCATGGAAACCCGGCCCTTTGACAACCGCGCAACGGCTGCTTACAATGATAAGTCTGTGGGGACCTAGAACCAGCTACCTGAGAGCAAGTCTCACGCGGAGAAGATGCGATGAAGAAGCCCGAATTGCAGGTCTACAAGGATCAGCTTCTGCTCCTGCGGGCACGGCTCCGCGGCGATGTCAGCCAGTTGGCGGACGCCGCCCTGAACAAGAGCCGCAGCGAGGCCAACGGGGACCTTTCGAGCATGCCCATCCACATGGCCGACATCGGCAGCGACAACTTCGAGCAGGAATTCACCCTGAGCCTGATGGAGAACGACGGGGGGACGCTGGCCCAGATCGAGGCCTCTCTGGAACGGATCGAGGAAGGGACTTACGGGCAGTGCGAGGAGTGCGGCCTGAAAATTCCCAAGAGCCGGCTGAATGCCATCCCTTACGCCACGCTCTGCGTGCGCTGCGCCGAGCAGCAGGAACAACGGATTTGAGGCCAGCGGTCCCGCTCAGCCGCCCCATCGTCTTTTCCGCCATCGTGCTGGGCGCGTGCGCGGCCGATTTGACCACCAAGCGCTGGATGTTCGGCTGGCTCGGTCCGCCCGGAGGCCGGACGTGGTGGCTTTGGGAAGGGGTCTTCGGCTTTCAGACCAGCCTGAACTGGGGAGCCTTGTTCGGCATGGGCCAGGGCTTCTGGCCGCTGTTCGCCGCGCTGTCCGTCGTTGCGGCGGTGGGCATCGTCATCTGGCTCTTCCCGCTCGGCGCCGCCCGCGATTGGCTACTGACGGTTGCCCTGGCCTTGGTCACCGCGGGCATTCTCGGTAATCTGTACGATCGGCTGGCCCTGCACGGACTGGTCGGACCCGGCGGCGCCCCCGTTCACGCCGTGCGGGACTTCATCGTCATGTTCCAGATCGGCCAGTGGCACTGGCCCAACTACAACCTGGCCGACAGCTCGCTGGTCTGCGGCGCCGCGCTGCTGGTCTGGCACGCCTTCTTCACCAAGCCCATGCCGACAGCGCTTGAATCGCCTCCACCTGTTGGGCCGTGAACGGAACCGCGGCGCCCGGCGGCGGCGGAGCGGGGACCAACCGCCGTCCGATCGCTTCCAGCAGGGCCTCGATTCCGTCCCCGCGCGAAGCGCTGACGGCCAACCCCGCCGGCCGCCCGCCCGGCCCTGCCGGCAAGTCGCACTTGTTGTGGACCAGCATCGCCTCGGGCCAATGATCCCGTAGCGCCTGGTCCTCGGCCCGCCACGGCGTGCTTTGGTCGCAGACCAGCAGCACGAGATCGGCATGGGCGAGCCGCTCTTGGGCCCGTTGGATGCCGGCCGACTCCAGCGCGTCGCCGGCCGGGCGCAATCCGGCCGTGTCGCACAACTCCACCGGCCAGCCGTCGATGGCCGTTTCGAGCGTGACGGCGTTGCGCGTGGTGCCGGGGGCATGATCGACGATCGACCGCCGGTGGCCCGCCAAGGCGTTCATCAAGCTGCTCTTGCCGACGTTCGCCCCGCCGCCCAACACGACGCTCCAAGGCCGGACGAGGTGCCGGCCAAGTTCCACGCGCGACAGCAGGGCGTCGGTCTGCTGCCGCGCCGCCGACCACCGCGACCATGCGGCGCATGGTGCCCCGGCGGTGCCCGCCTCTCCGCGGCCGATCGCCTGCCGGATATCGTCCATGGCGCGGCGGAGCGCGCCTTGGTATTGGTCCAAGAGGATGACGGCGGTCCGCTCGGTGCGGGCCTCGGCCAGCGCCGCCAGCGCGGCCGCCGCAATCGGGTCGTCGCACCGCCCGGAAACCCAATCGCGCCACGCCGCGCGCCGGCAGCCTCCCCTCGTCAGCGCCTCCTCGATCATCGCTACGGCGGCCAGCCCGCCGTGACAGTGCAGATCGACCGCATCCTCGCCGTGGCGGCGGACGACGACTTCCTCGCCGCTGGGCCCGCCAAACCGGCCGACGGCGATCTGATCGGGGGCGAAGGCGGTCAAAGGCCGCCCGCTATGGCTGCGGAAGTGCGGCTGCACGGCCTCCGCGGCGCCCGGCCCTTCGATCCGCAAGGTGGCGATAGCCCCGCGTCCCGGCGGCGTGAGTTGAACCACGCGCAGCACTGCCTTGTCAATAGACATTTTCGACTCCATTCTAGCAAGCGTAGCGAGATTCACAACGGCGGAAAACGGTTCCAAGAGTACGGGCCGAAGGTACTGCGATTTACCCAGCCCACGGGCAACGCCCTGGGGAGGCGGAAGGACTTGGGGCAACACCATCGGCCCAACGGGCCAACCGTTCGGCTTGAGCGGCCGGAACCGTTGGCCCGTTGGACTGGCCGCGCTCCAAGATGGAATGAATAATGTCTTGTCGGACTCCCTTCCCCAGGGCTGAGAGAACCGGCGCCCTTTCAGGGCGAACCATTGTCCGCAAGATGCCGTTCAACCGTGCTGGACGGGGTGCCCCCCCGTCCGCTACAATACTGGATGAGGCGAACGATCTCGACCGGCACGCCGCTTGGGAGACCATGAACATGATGCAAACATTGTGGGCCGTCATCCATGACGGCAAGATCGAATTGTCCGAGCCGGCGAACCTGCCGGAAGGCGCCAAGGTGCTCGTGACGCTCTTGCCCGAGGAGGAAAGCCGCTTCTGGGTTGAAGCCAGTCAGGAATCGCTCGCTGCGATCTGGGACAACGCCGAGGATGACGCTTATGCCAAGCTTCTCGAAAAATGAGGTCATTCTCGTCCGTTATCCGTTCTCGGATCTGACCGCCGCCAAGATTCGGCCGGCGGTTGTGATTGGCGAGCCGGAATCCTACGAGGATTACCTGATCGTCCCGCTGACCACCAGGGTGAATCGCCTGCGCACCGGCGAGTTCGCGCTGGCCGATTGGCGAGCCGCCGGGTTGAACTTGCCGTCGGCGGTGAAGCGTGGCGTGTACACCGTTCACGAGAAGTTGATTCTCAAGTCGGTCGGAGTTTTATCTTCGCGCGATTCGCAACAACTCGAGCGATGCCTTCATCGGTGGTTGAGACTCCCCTGACCTTCTGCTCGCAACGTGAGACCGACACTTGCCCTCACCCTAGCCCTCTCCCAAAGGGAGAGGGGACATGACTCATGCCTGCCACCAATCCGCCTCCCACCCGCGACGAACTTGCCGGCCGATACCTGGACCAGCTCCCCTACGAGCCTTACAAGGTGCAGGAGGAGGCGCTGCTGGCGTGGTTCTCGGCCGAGCAGGGGGTGATGGTCACGACGCCGACCGGCACCGGCAAGACGCTGATCGCCGAGGCGACCCTGTTCGAGGCCCTGCACAACGGCACTACGGCCTACTACACCACGCCGCTTATCGCCTTGTGCGAGCAGAAGTTCCGCGAGATGCAGACGGCGGCCGTCCGCTGGGGGTTCCAGCCGGCCGACGTGGGCCTGGTCACCGGCAACCGCCGCGAAAACCCCGATGCCCGCGTGCTGGTGGTGGTGGCCGAAATACTGTTGAACCGGCTGCTGCACAGCCAACAGGGTGGCACGTCCCTGAGCGCAGCGAAGGGCGTGGCGGGCCGCGAATCCACGCCCTTCGCTGCGCTCAGGGACGTGCCACCCGGGGACGTGCCATCCACCACCGCGTTCGACTTCTCCCAAGTCAGCGCCGTTGTGATGGACGAGTTCCACAGCTTCAACGACTTGGAGCGGGGCATCGTCTGGGAGCTTACGCTCGGGCTGCTGCCGGAGCACGTCCGCACGCTCCTGCTCTCGGCCACCGTGGGCAACGCCGTCGAGTTCTTGCACTGGCTCCGCACGAGCCACAACCGCAAGCTGGAACTCGTGAAGGGGGACGAGCGGAAGGTGCCGCTCCGGTTCCATTGGGTCGGCGACATGCTGCTGACGGAGCAGCTTGAAGGGATGGCCCAGGGTGATGATCTCACGCGCATGACGCCCGCCCTGGTCTTCTGCTTCAACCGCGAGGAATGTTGGACCGTGGCCGAGCAACTCAAGGGCAAGCGGATGTTGAGCGACGGCCAGCAGAAGCGGCTGGCGGCGGAACTGGAAGAACACGATTGGTCGGAGGGGGCCGGCCCGAAGCTCAAGCAACTCTTGATCCGCGGCGTGGGGGTGCATCATGCCGGCGTGCTGCCCAAGTACCGCCGGGTGGTCGAAGAGCTTTTCCAGCGGAAGCTCCTCTCGGTGGCGACCTGCACCGAGACGCTTTCGGCGGGCATCAACCTGCCCGCCCGGTCGGTCGTCGTGCCGAGCATCATGAAAGGCCCGCCGGAGAAGAAGAAGCTGCTCGACCCCAGCACGGCGCATCAGATTTTCGGTCGGGCGGGCCGGCCTCAGTTCGACAAGGAGGGGCACGTCTTCGTGCTGGCCCACGAGGACGACGTGAAGATCGCCCGCTGGCGCGAGAAGTTCGATCAAATCCCCGAAAACACGAAGGACCCCGGCCTGCTGAAGGCGAAGAAGGCGCTGAAGAAGAAGATGCCCACCCACCGGGCCGGCGAGCAATACTGGACCGAGGCACAGTTCAACAAGCTCTGCGCAGCGCCGCCGGGCAACCTGCACAGCCGCGGGCCGCTGCCCTGGCGGCTGCTCAGCTATATGCTCGACGCTTCGCCGGAAGTGGACCTCATCCGCCGCCTGGTGGGCAAGCGGCTGATGGACCCCGGCCGCGTCGAGGCCGGCCAGCGGGAACTCGACCGGATGCTGATGACGCTGTGGCGGGCGGGCTACGTCACGCTCGAACCCGAGCCGCCGAAACAGGACGAGTTGGCCGCCGTCCAAGCGGCCGCCGCCGAGCAGAAGACCAAGGAGGCCACCCGGCTGGATTTCTCCTTCGGCTTTGCCGAGAAGCCGGCGGTCGCGGAGCCGCCTGCGTACCGGCCGATTTTCGCCCGGCCGACCGAAAACCTGGCCAAGCTGTCGATGTTCCGCGGCATCAACCCGCTGTACGCGGTGTTTCTGGTGAACCAACTGGGCATCGCCGACCGCAACGAGCGGATTCAGGCGATGGAGAGCGTGCTGGAATTGCCGCGGTCGGTGGGCCATTTCGTCCGCGTGCCGCGGCAGCACGAATTGCCGCCCGGCCCGCTCAGCACGTTGCGGCTCGATCCGCAGTTGCTGCAACTGGGTCTGGCCACGCCGGAGGAGCTTTCCGAGTCGGCCCGCGACCAGGAGGACCGCGGTCCGCGACGCACTTATGACGAAGACCGCGTTTGGGTGCTGACCCTGGCCGACAAGCTCCGGCGGCTGTTCGACTATGACTTCGCCGGCGTACACGATCTGCGGACCTCACCGGTCTGGGCGGCGGGCGAGCTGCTGCAATTCGGCGGCGACTTCAACAAGTACGTCACCAGCAAGGCCCTGCAAAAGCAGGAAGGGGTGATCTTCCGGCACGTGCTGCGGCTGATCCTGTTGGTGGGCGAGTTCCTGCAACTTTGCCCGCCCGACGCGACGGAGGAGGAGTGGCGCGGCGATCTGGGCGAGATTGCCGCCCGCTTGACCGAAGGCTGCCGCCGCGTCGATCCGGCCAGCACGGACAAGGCATTGGAAGAGGCGGAACAGGAGACGGACTCGCCCTGATGCAGCCCGTCTGATTGTCTTGGCTATCGCGGAAACTGGGTGGTTCGCGCAATGTGTGCCGACTTCCCGCCGCAGAAAAGTCAACCCCCACGGCAAAATGTGCCGATTATGTGAAAGAGTCCGGTTCTAGCGGCCTTGCCGATCGGAGAGACTATGAGGGGGGTGCTGGTCGTTCTTCTGGCCTTCGCCGCCGGCTGCACGAGCTGGGGCGAGTACATCCACAACGGCTTCAAGGTGGGGCCGAATTTCTGCCCCCCCACCGCCGCTGTGGCCGACTCCTGGATCGACGCCGAGAACCCCAACGTCAGCACCGAGCCGGCCCAGGACGCCGCCTGGTGGCAGACGTTCAACGATCCCGTGCTCGACTCGCTGGTCTGCGCCGCCTATCGGCAGAACCTCACCCTGCGGATCGCCGGCCTGCGGATTCTCGAAGCGCGTGCCCAGCGGGCGATTGCCGCGGGCGAACTCTTCCCACAGGTGCAGCAGCTCAACGGCGCCTACACGCGGACCAATCAAAGCGCGAACGCCGCCAACGCCTTTCCCAACCGCTTCTACGACGACTGGACCACCGGGAGTGGCTCCGCGAACAACATCGCCGGGTTGGCGTGGGAGCTGGATTTCTGGGGCCAGTTCCGCCGGGCGCTCGAGTCGGCCGACGCCCGGTTGGGCGCCTCGCAGTACAACTACGACGACGTGTTGGTGCTGCTGATTTCGGAGGTGGCCAACAACTACGTCACGATCCGCACGGAGGAGCAACGCATCCAGTACGCCCGCAAAAACGTCGAGATCCAGAAAGGGAGCCTGAACCTGGCCGACGTGAAGTTCCGCAACGGGGCCACCACGCGGCTGGACGTCACTCAGGGCCAGTCAAACCTGTCGCAGACCGAGGCCACGATTCCCCCGCTGGAAGCGGCCCGGCGGCAGGCCGCCAACCAGCTCTGCATCCTCTTGGGAATGCCGCCCCGGGACCTGGAAAAGGCCCTGGGCAAGCACGACATCCCTTCGGCCTCGCCGATCGTGGCGGTGGGCATTCCCGCTGACCTCTTGCGCCGCCGGCCGGACATCCGCCGCGCCGAGTGCGACGTGGCCGCGCAGACGCCCAGATCGGCGTGGCCACCGCCCAGTTGTATCCCCATTTCTCCATCACCGGCACCATCTTCTACGACGCCCAGAATTTCAAGGACCTTTTTGACGCCAATTCGCTGGGCGGGTCGGTCGGTCCGTCCTTCCGCTGGGACATCCTCAACTATGGCAGGCTGGTGAACGGCATCCGCGTCCAGGACGCCCGCTTCCAGGAACTGGTGGTTCAGTATCAGAACACAGGTACTAACGGCCAACGCCGAGGCCGAGAACGCCCTGATCGGCTTCCTCGAGGCTCAACAGCAGGTCAAGTATCTGGCCACGAGCACCGAGGCCGCCGAGCAGTCGTACAAACTCGTCGAGCAGCAGTACAACGAAGGCAAGACCGATTTCAACCGGGTGTTCAACGTCCAACAGACGCTCACGCAGCAGCAAGACCAGTTGGCGGTCGCCCGCGGCAGCGTCGCCCAGAACCTAGTGCTGCTCTACAAGGCCCTCGGCGGCGGCTGGCAGATTCGCCTGGGCGGCCCCGCTCCGGAAGAGGCCGAGGCGCCCGCCGAGCCGGCCACTGAGTCCGTTCCCGCCCCCATGCCGGACGAGAAAACAACTCGCTAGGCCAGCCAAGCTTGTTGGTCAGCTTTTGCCCAAATCATCTTTTCAAGGAGCGACCGGACGTTCCGGCGCTGACCTCGGTGCCGGAGTCGGCCAGTCGCAGCTTTTCGATCGATGGGACGACCGCGATCACCAGTTCGGCCAATTCGTTGCGGGGCTATTGACCCCGCCGGGCATGAGTTGCTTGGCCCGGTCAAACGCGCGATGGCTCTTTTCGTGCAACATGGCGATCCAGTTGGTCAGCAGACTGCGGTTTTTCCAGAATTAGCTCCTGCCGCTTACCCCCCTCCTGGTTTTCGTTTCACTTCGATGGCGTTTCCGGCGACGAACACCATAACGCGCGGCGGCGGGATTTCAAGGTCAAGAGTCGGGCCGCACGGCGTCGCAGGCCGGATGTTAAGGAGGAGGCAAACGACGCTCTGAAAGCCAAATTATAGATTTGGGAGGTCTGTTCGTCGGGCTATGCCCGCTCTAGCTAAGTGGTTGGCGGGATGTGGGCAGGGCTTCCGCTGCCTAGGCGAGGGGTTGCAGCGAGCTGGCCCATATCTCGGCAGGCCGCAAAAGGCCTGGACGGCGTGCCAGAACGGCCGATTCGCGATCGGGGCTTGACAGGGGTCCGGAGCGGGGTGCTAGAATACTGTCCGTCTTCTTTTTGGCTCTGGTTTCTCTACGCGGACGCAACGTGTACGAGCGCGTTGGCGGCCGGCTGCGCACGCAGAACAAGGGAAGGGAGAGTCATGACGTCTGACACGGCAAATTCTAAGCCGTTCGAGTATTTCGCCTTCATCAGCTACTCGCGAAAAGACAGCCAGGTGGCCGGCTGGTTGCATCGGAAACTCGAAGGGTATCGCTTTCCCGCGGACCTGGTAGCTCCCGATAGTCGTCCGCCCCATCCCACGCATCTGCGTCCGATCGTCCGCGACAAGACCGACCTGGACGTGGATTCCAAGAGTTTCTGGGAGAACATCGAAGGGAAGGTGAGCCGGTCGCGATATCTCGATCGTGCTCTGCTCGCCGCACACCGCGAAGTCGGAGTACGTCAGCCGGGAAATCCATCATTTTCTCGATTGCTGCGGCCGGCCTGACGCACTCGAATACATCGTTCCCGTGATCGTGGAGGGAAATCCGGGGGCTGGCGGCGAGACGGAGTGCCTTCCGGCCGCGTTGCGTGAAGTGAGCGACCGACTTCTCACGCGGAATCTCCCCACCATGATTCCCGACGCCGGGGAAAAAGAGGCCCACGGCTGGGAGACGGGCTTCGTGCAGACAGTGGCCTATTTGCTCAAGGTCGATCGGGGGAAGATCGCCGACAGGTATCAGCGGGCCAAGCGGCGATTGATCCAGCGCATCCTGGCGGGGGCGTGCGTGGCGCTGGTCACGTTCGCGGCGATTACCGTTTGGGCCATTTCTGCCGAGCGGCGGGCCCGGGCCGAGCGGAACCGCGCTCGCCGCGCAACGATGCCGAGGACCTAAGCGGCTTCATGGTCGTCAACCTTCGCGACAAGCTCCTGCCCATCGGCC
This sequence comes from uncultured Planctomycetaceae bacterium, assembly GCA_963754135.1. Classification (GTDB taxonomy): domain Bacteria; phylum Planctomycetota; class Planctomycetia; order Pirellulales; family Thermoguttaceae; genus JAJFUI01. The sequence continues at coordinate 1,713,932 of CAVWEY010000003.1, read as the reverse complement.
AGGTGCGCGTGCTGTACGATTCGTGCCGCAAGGTGGAGGACTATTACCGCCGCAACCCCCCCGACGAGAGCGACCTGGACCAAGTGTCAAGATTTGGAATAATGTACAGCAACCTCAGCTACGCCCTGGCTTCGATGGGCCGGCGGTCGGAGGCCGAACAGTGTGCCCGCACGGCCCTCGATATTTCGCGGAAGGTCATGACGGAGGATAGCCCCGTATGGCTGCAAGCCGATCTGGCGGTCGACCTGGAACGGATGGGCGATATGCGCAAGGCCGCCGGGGACCGCCAGGGGCGCTGGACTACTTCCGCCAGAGCCTCGACCTGCGGCGGAAACTGGTGGCCAAGTCCCCGGACAAGACCGAACTGCAACTTTATTTGACGATCAGTCTGGGTCGGATGGGAAATGAGCTCATGGCTGCGGGCCAGCGAGAGGAAGCACTAAAGTATTATGGCGAAGGCCTCGACATCATGCGCAAACTCGCCGCCAAGGACAAGGATAACGCCGAACTGCAGGATGAGCTTTCGGTCAGACTGGATAAAGTCGGCGACACGCTCTGGGCCGCCGGGGACCGGCAGGGGGCACTGAAACTCCATCGCGAAGGCCTCGATGTCATGCGGAAACTGGTGGCCGCCGACAAGGGCAACACCAAGTGGCAAGACCACCTGGCGGGCAGCCTGGAGCGGGTCGGCAGAGGCGCTCGAGGCAGCCGGTGACCGGAAGGCGGCACTCGCCAACTACCGCGAAAGCCTCGATATCCGCCGCCGACTGGCGGCAATGGACAAGGACAACACCGATTGGAAACAGAGCGAGGCGCAAATGCTGGTCTTGCTGGGCGCGATGCTCGCGGACGCCGGGGATCGAAAGGCCGCGCTCGAGAATTACCGCGAAAGCCTCGATATCAAGCGACAGCTCGTGGCCATGGACAGGCAGAACGCCGAGTGGCGGGACGATCTGGCCGATGCCCTGGATGGGATGGGAGACGTGATGCGCGACGGCGGCAACCAAGATGCGGCGATCAAGTACTATCGCGAATGTCTTGACTTGCGGGCTGCCTTGGTGGCCAAGGACCGGGATAACACCGACTGGCTACGTGCCGAGGCGATCAGCCATGAACACTTGGGTCGCATGTTCCTCATGGCCGGCCGACAAGCGGAATCGCTCAAGCAGTACCAGGCAAGCCTTGGCATCGCGCGGCGATTGGCGGCCAACGACGAGGGCAACAAAAAGTGGCAAAATGACCTGGCAATCACCATCGACGGGGTGGGCGACGCGCTGGAGGCGGCCGGCCAGTCTGAGGCCGTGCTCAAATGCCGCCGCGAAAGTCTGGAAGTCAGGCGCAACTCACGGCCAAAGACAAGGACAACGCCCAGTGGCAAAACGGCTTGAGCGTCAGCCTGGACCGATTGGGCGATGCCTTGGGGGCGGTCGGGCAGCGCGGGGCCGAACTGAAATGCCGCCGCGAAAGCCTGGAAGTCATGCGCAAACTCGCGGCCAGAGATACCGGCAACGCCCAGTGGCAAAACGGCTTGAGCGTCACCTTGGACCGCGTGGGCAATAGACTCCTCGCCTCCGGGGACCAGGACGGGGCCCTCTCGTGTTTCCGCGAAAGCCTCGACATCAGGCGGAAATTGGCGGCAATCGACCAAGACAACTCCTATTGGCAGCATGGCCTTACGGTCAGCCTGGACCAGATGGCGGACGCGCTCCTGGCAACCGGCCAGCGGGCTGCGGCACTTGCCTATGTGAACGAAGGCCTCGCTATCCGGCGCAGGCTGGCGGCGAAGTACAAAGACAACATGGATGTGAGGCGCGACGTAATGATCAGCCTATGTAAGCTCGGATTTACTTACAAGAGTGCGGGTGATCCCCAAGGCGCCCTGCCTTGCTATCGTGAGGCCCTCGATATCGTGCGCGGCCTGGTGGCCAAGGACAAGGACAACGCCGCATGGCAAAACGATCTGACGTTCGTCCTTGCGCGGGTGAGCGAGATGCTTCTGACACTCGGCGACCAGGCGGGCGCGCTGAAGCACGCCCGCGAAAGTCTAGACGTCGCGCGCGGCCTGGTCGCTAAGGACAAAGAGAACTTCGACTGGCAAAACAGCCTGATGGTCAGCTTGGAACACTTGGGCAACGTGCTTCAGGCCGCCGACCAGCCGACGGAGGCATTGAAGCACTACCAGGAAAGCCTTGCCGTCGCGCGGAAACTGACGGCAACGGACAAGGAGAACTCTCAATTGCAACACGACCTGTGCGGCTGCCTCAACGAGGTTGGGAAGATGCTGCTGGCCAGCGGCAAACGCGAGGCGGCGACGGCAAACTACCGCGAGGCCGTGGACGTCATGCGGCAATTGGCGGCCAGGGACAAGAATGACCCGCGGTGGCAGGACGATCTGGCGTGTGACCTTTACCAGATGGGCGATGTGCTCCAGGCGGCCGGCCAACCGGCGGCGGCGCTGAAGCACTACCAGGAAGCCCTCGGCATCCTGCGAAAACTGTCAACCGACGACCAGAACAATGCCGAGTGGCAAGCGGACCTCGCCGAATGTCTCGGCAAATTGGCAGGGGCGATTCTTGGCGAAAAAGGCGCGGACGCCGCAAGGAAAAAGACGGCTGTAACCATGGCCGACGAGGGCTGGGCGATCGTGGCCCGAATCGGGAACGAAAGCCCGTTGACCCCCGAGCGACAGAGGGCAAAGGAGGACCTGGCAGCACGGCTGAAAGACAACCCCCAGGGCGACGGCCCCCTGGTGTTCGCCGAGACCTTGCAAGCGAACGCTCTTGACGGCAAAGGCCATTGGTCCGAAGCGGCCAAGCGCTATGCCGCCGCGGCCGAGCGGGTGCGGCAGTATTCCGCCGAGATCCCGCGCTCAAGCGGGCCGTCCCGATTTGGCTGGCCCAGGAGGCCATGATGCAGATGAAGGCGGGGGAATTGGCGGACGCTCTGCGCGTGGCGGGCGAGGCCGCCGCCCAGCTTTCCGGCGATGCCCCTTGCGTGGCAAAGCTCGTCCTTGCCCACGCCTTGCTCCTCAACAACCGCTACGATGAGGCACGGAACATCTACCAGAAGCACAAAGGCAAGACCCTTCCCGATGGCCGTAAGTGGGAGGACGCCTGCCGCGAAGACTTCAGAGAACTGCGCGAAGCGGGCTGTAACAACCCCAACCTGCGCAAGATCGAGCAACTCCTCGGGAGCGAGCCCAAGAGGTCGGCTACGAAGGAAGCCGCCACGCCCTCGCCGCCCCCAGCACGCGCGCATCCGGCCCACGAGCACGAGAAAAGATCAAGCGATAAGGCCCAATGAATCTGGAATAAGGGGCGGTTCGGGTGGGATCTCGCCCGATCAGGTCGCTTCGCGCCACTGCTATCCCGCCAATACTGCTACCGAGCGATCCCTCTTTCGTGGATCCAATCAGACGGCCAATTCCCCACGCCGAGACCGGCGGCGTCAAGCGTTGGCGGGCAAGAGCGCGGCAACCGGAACGCGGCTGACTTCACCGCCTTCAATCAGCACGGGCACTTCCGCCCCCGCGGCATAATCCTCGTGTTGCCGGTAGTCGGGCTCCTGGCAGGCGCCGGTCGGATCGGAATACACCTCGATCCGCCGCTCCGGCAGATTGACGATCCAATACACCGGGATGCCGGTGCGGGCGTAAATCCGCTTCTTGGTCGTGCGGTCGCGGCGGAGGGTCACGTCCGCCACTTCAACCACGAGTGCCACGTCTCGGGGCTCGGGATGATGCCGGTCGTATTGCCCTCGGCGACCGCGGACAACGGCTACATCCGGTTCCGGCTCGCTGTCCTCCGTCGTGATCGGCTCCTGCGAGCGGACATACCAGCCGGGCGGAGCCATTTGCCTCAGCGCCTCGCTCGCAGACTCCCTTGCCGTCGTGTGCGGTGGGTTCTTAGTCATCTTGGGTGTAAGCCATCCTTCGAGAAGTTCCAGGGGATCGCCGTCGGCAAGAATCCCGGCGGCCGTCATCTCGTGGTACTGCGCCACCGTGAGCCGGTAGACCGGCTCCGGCGGCATGGCGGGCGGCATCAGCGGCGAGGTGGGAGGAGCAATCGACATAATGGACCTCCTCGGCGGCGCAGAAGAAACAGCCTAAGCCCTCACCCCCTGCCCCTCTCCCAAAGGGAGAGGGGAGCCTACAGACACTCTCTGATTCTAGCCGGCGCGGCGGACGGGCGTCAAGCGATTGAGCGGGGACTCCCAATTGGGGGTGGCCAGCGTACGCAAGACACGCCGACATGCCCTGCCGCGGTTGACACGTCCGGCAGGCTTTGGCATATTGGCGACAATCCTTCGACGCGCTTGCCGAGCGCACCCCACAAGAGTAGTACAACGTCATGCCATCCGCGATGGAACAGCTCTACCAGCAACGGCTCACCCGCTATGTTACGGCGATGCGGAACCGGAAGCCGGATCGGATACCGATCCGCCCGTTCGTGGCCGAGTTCACGGCCAAGTACGCCGGCTACACGATCCAGGAAGTGACCCAGGACTATCAGAAGGCGTTTGCCGCTGCGCGGAAGTGCGCGGCCGATTTCGACTGGGACGCGGTGGTGGGCAACATGGTGTTCGTCTGGGCCGGGCTGACGCAGGCGATCGGCTTGAGGTACTACGCCATGCCGGGCGTCGAGGCCCCGCCGGACGCCAGCTTCCAATACCTCGAACCGCCTGAAGACAACGCCTGGATGCGGCCGGACGAGTACGATCTGTTGATCGCGGACCCGGCCGGCTACCTGTTCAACGTCTGGCTGCCGCGGGTGTCGGCCGACGTCAGCCCGATCGGCCAGCCCACCAGCTTCCGCAACAACCTGTCGTTCCTGAAGGGCGGCATGGCCATGTTGAGCTACTTCCACGGTTTGGGTAACCAAGCCGCGCTGCTGCGGAGCGAGTCGGGCACCGTGGGGGCGATTTCGGGCATACTTAAGGCCCCCTTCGACATCCTGGCCGACAAGCTGCGGGGCTACAAGGGCCTCTGCACGGACCTCTTCCGCCAGCCGCAGAAGGTGCAAGCGGCGTGCGAGGCGCTGGCCCCGCACCTGCTGCACGTGGCCCTCACCGGGGCCGACCCGGAGAAGAACGTCCCCATCGGACTGTGGATGCACCGCGGCTGCGTCCCCTTCCTCTCGCCAGGGCAGTTCGAGCGATACTACTGGCCAACGCTCCGGTGGATCGTCGAGGAGCTTTGGAAACGGGGCCACCAGACCTTGTTCTACGCCGAGGGGGAGTGGAACCCGAACCTCAAGTGGATCGCCCAACTGCCCGAGCGGAGCATCGTCTTCCACGTCGACCGCGGCGACATTGTGGAGGTACACAAGGCGGTGGGGGAGAAGTTCTGTTTGAGCGGCGGAGTGCCCAACGACGTGCTGGCCTTCGGCACGCCCGACGACGTGCGGGCCTGCTGCAAACGGGTGATCGACGGCGTGGCCCGCCAAGGCGGATACGTCATGGACGCCAGCGCCATCATGCAGGACGACACGAGGGCGGAGAACCTCCGCGCCATGACCGAGTTCACAAGGGAGTACGGAGTATACTGACATGAGCGAACAGCAGACCGTCGAGCGGCCGCCGGGGACGTGCGTCCCCTGGGAAGAAAAACGCCCGGAGTTCCCCCAGATCTCCGGCGACATAGAACTGGTAAAGCGGGTATGGGAGGAAGTGGATGCGCTGGGCTACATGTACATCTGGCAGGTTTTGCTGTCGTTCTAGGCGATGATGAGGAGACCCATGAGTCAGTCAGAGAGTCTTTTTGAGGCCGTCGCCGGGGCGAAGGAAGCTGAGGTCATGGCGCTGGTGCGGGGGCAACTTGCCGCCGGCGTACACGCCAACGACGTGCTCGCCGAGTGCAACCGGGGGATGGTCGAGCTGGGCAACCGCTTCGCCGGCGGCGATTGTTTCCTGCCCGACCTAATGTTCGCCGGCATGATCATGAAAGGCGTGATGGCCGAGTTGGCGCCCTTGCTGACAAAGGGACAGGCGGCGAAAGCCCGCGGCACGGTGGTGATGGGCTCGGTGCAGCACGACGTCCACGACATCGGCAAGGACATTGTCGTCACCATGCTCCGCGGCGTGGGGTTCGAGGTGGTGGACCTGGGCGTGGACGTGCCGCCGGAGAAGTTTGTCGAGGCCATCGCCCGGCACAACCCGCAAGTGGTGGGCATGAGCGTGCTGCTGACCACTTGCTTCAAGTCGGTGATCGCCACGGTAGCGGCGATCGAGCGGGCGGGCCAGCGGCAGCGGGTGTCGATCATGCTGGGCGGGGCCGCGGCCAGCGAGCTGTTGCGGCAGAACGCCGGCTGCGACTTCTACGGCAGAAGCGCGGTCGACGGGGTCAAGTTCACCGGCAGCGTGGCGGGAGCGGCCTAATGATGGTCAGAGAAGTCGTGCATCGTCTGTTGAGCGGCTGTCAGAAAGCCAATGGCGTGAACAATAGCCGGGGGCTAACAGCCCCCGGCGGGAAACCCCGCAACTCGCGCACATTCCGCTGGGCACTTACACCCACCAACTCGTGTGTAACAACGAGAGCCACGCCCTGGGCTGTCTCATTAAAGCCCTCCGGGCTTGTTGCGTTGCTGGTCTGTATGTTGCTCGCCGCCCCCGCCCGGCCCGCGACTGGGCCAAGGAGATGTTCGACCACACCAGCCAGGACCTGGGCGTGGTCGCCCGCGGCGCCAAGGTCGAGCACCGCTTCACGATCGAGAACAACAACGAGGAAGAAATCCGCATCGAATCGGTCAAATCGAGCTGCGGCTGCACGACGGCAAAACTGACCAGGCAAGTGCTCAAGTCGTGGGAGAAGGCGGAGATCGTGGTCACGCTGGACACGCGCGGGGAGCCGGGGCGGAAGGACGCCACGATCACGGTCGTCTTTGCCCCGCCCTTCTCGGCGGAAGTCCAGCTTCATCTGCACGCCTTCATCCGCGGCGACGTCGTGGTGCAGCCGGGCGCCGCCGAGTTCGGCCTGGTGCCTCAAGGGGCGGGCGGCGGCCGGAAGCTCAAGATCAGCTATGCCCCCGGCCGCCCCGACTGGCGGATCGTGCGGATCGAATGCGCCAATCCGCACGTCGAGGCCGTGGCCGTGGAAACCGGCCGCACGCCGAAACTGGTCAACTACGAGCTGTCGGTCAATCTCAAGAAGGACACGCCGCCGGGCTATATCCGGGACCAGTTGGTGCTGGTGACCAACGACTTCAACGCCCAGTCTGCGCGGGTGCCGGTCCCGGTCGAGGGGCTGGTGACGGCGGCGCTGAGCGTGCAGCCGTCATCGTTGATGATGGGGCTGGCGAAGGCCGGACAGACCGTGACCGGCATGTTGGTGGTGCAAGGCCGCACGCCGTTCCACGTGCTGGCCGTCAAGAGCAGCGACGGCCGCTTCCGCTGCACGCCGCCGGTGGAAGCCGCGCTCTTCCACCGCCTTCAGGTGACGTTTCTCGCCCCGGAGGGGCCGGCCGCGGCGGGCCGGGCGGAGGCGACGCTCCGCATCGAAACCGACCTGGCCGGCACGGCCGCCGTCGAGGTCAATGCCTCGGTCCAGGTCGTCCCGGCGAAGGGCGCCGGCCCCTAGCCCTCGCTTGCGATTCGGGCCAGTGTCAGGGCATCCTTCGCGGCAGCCGGGTCACTTGTTGGGCGGCGCCTGTGTCGCTTCCGCAGCAGGCCGCACGGGCTGGTTGGGAATGCCCTTGGCGCCGCCGATCCGCCCGGGCGCCGTTTTCGGCGGGGGCGCGGGGTTCTTCGGGACTTCGACCTTCTCGTGCTTGCTGCCGCAACCGACAACGAAACCGAGCAGACACCCGCCCAGAAATGTCGCAGAAATCAATCGCATCGACGCACACCTCGAAATTGGTTAAAGGAGCCGCTACCAGCTCTTGTCGTTGATGGTCACGCCGTCGGCAATCGCGCCCAACAGGTCAAGCAGCGTGTATATTACACCGTTGGCATCAGTTTGAGGCGTGCTGTCAATCGTTAAGGCAACCTCTCGGACGGAGCCATCGGCCAGGCAGAACTGAACGATTCCCGGATGGTAGCTGCTGAACTGTCCCCAGGTGGAATCTTGGCTTAGACCGTGAGCATGACCAGCGGTGGCCATGACACCGGCGCGGCCCAGGCGAAAGAGAACTGACCGTTCTGATCGGACGGCAGGCTGCCGCCCATGATCTCACCGAACAGCAGTGTATGGCTCGATCCGTCGGTGATGTCGCGGAAATCGATCTTGGAGCGGTTGAAAAAGACGCCCTGGTAGTGGTCAATTGGGGCAATCCCAACATGGCCAGTCAAGCCGCCCACGCCCAGATAGTTGGTCCTCCCCAGCACGTTGCCGGTGCCGTCGGAATACCCATTGCCGCCAGTGTCGCAGTTGCCACCGTCGACACAGAAGCAAGTGTAGGTTACCACGAAAGTGGTCTTATCGTAAGGCGTGTCGGAGGGGCAGGTGAAGGCTGAAATCCGGGTTTGCGCAATCGTCCACGGTATCTGGCCGGCCGATGTTGCGCCCCACCCTCCGCCCCACCATTGGTTCGTGTTGGCAACTTCCAAGAGCCGGACACTCGTACCGGCCGGTGGGATCGCCGCCGACATCGGATCGCCGAGGTTGCTCAGTTCCATGAATGGGAGCAGGAACGAAAGGCAACTCACTTGCTGAACGTTGGCGCTCGTCTGATCGCTTCCTGAAGAGTCCGATTGCGGGACCGGCCCGAGATAGCCCGGCGGAAAACGATTGTTCAGTTGCTCGAAGTTGTGGGCGGCCAACCCGATCTGCTTGAGATTGTTGCTGCACTGCGCCCGCCGCGCCGCTTCCCTGGCGGCCTGCACGGCCGGCAACAGCAGCGCAATGAGAATCCCGATGATGGTGATAACCACCAGCAACTCCACCAACGTGAACGCACTTGCTTGGCTTCGTCTCATGGCATCCACCTCCGCGAATTGTGGTTCAAGAGAAATTGATGAGGAAACGTCCGTTCAACCTCCCACATTGCTGGAGAAGCGAGTCAAACGGCACAGGCGGCATTATGCGCCTCCGCTACAAATAAGCCAAGCGATGCCCCCCAAAAAAACAAAAAATATCTTGCCAAAACTGGTGTATGGGGGGTATCATGCTCAGGCAACTGTGGCATCCGCCAGATTGGCGGCCGGCGGGCCCGTTGCCCGGCCCTCCCAGGCCCGCCATCCGGCCGCCAGGACTGGACACCCGCACCGTTTTCGCTACATTGAACACTGGTCAATTCCCCCCCATTTGTCCGTCGATTCAGGAAGGAATCATGGAAAAGCGCGTGTACAATTTCTCGCCGGGGCCGGCCGTATTACCGCTGCCGGTGCTTCAAGAGGCCCAACGCGACTTGCTCTGCCTGCCGGGCGCGGGCGCCTCGATCCTGGAGATCAGCCATCGCTCCAAGACCTTCGATAAGATTATCAACCAGGCCGAGGCGAACCTCCGTACGTTGCTGGGCATCCCCAATAATTACCGTGTGCTGTTCCTCCAGGGAGGGGCCATCCTCCAGTTCGGCATGGTCCCCATGAATCTCCTGCACGGCACGGGCAAGTCGGCCGAGTACATCGTCACCGGCACTTGGAGCAAGAAGGCCAGCGAGGAGGCCAAGACCCAAGGTTCCGTCCGCGTGGTCTGGGACGGCAAGCCCACCAATCATAACCGCACGCCCAAGCAGAGCGAGCTGAAGTTCGACCCGGACGCCGCCTACGCCTACATCTGCTCGAACGAGACGATCCAGGGCGTGCAATATCCCAAGCTGCCCGAGGTGGGCAGCCTGCCGCTGGTCTGCGACAGCTCGTCCGATTTCCTCTGCCGGCCGGCGCCGGTGGAGAAGTTCGGCATCCTCTTCGCCTGCGCCCAGAAGAACGCCGGACCGGCGGGCGTGACGATCGTGATCATTCGCGACGATCTGGTCGCCCGTTCGCCCGCCGACTTGCCTTCACTGGTCAACTACAAGGTGCTGGCCGAAGGAAAGTCGCTCCTGAACACCCCGCCCACCTTCGCCATCTACATCGTCAAGCTGGTCACCGACTGGCTGTTGAGCGAGATCGGCGGGCTGGAGAAGATGGCCGAGTTGAACCGCCGCAAGGCGAAGCTGCTCTACGACGTGATCGACGGCTCGGGCGGCTTCTACCAGGGCCACGCCGAGAAGGATTGCCGCTCGATTATGAACATTCCCTTCCGCCTGGCCAACCCGGCCCAGGACGAGCCGTTCATGAAGCAGGCGGCGGAGCGGGGGCTGTGTGAGCTGAAGGGGCACCGCTCGGTGGGCGGCTGCCGGGCCTCGATCTACAACGCCATGCCCATCGAAGGCGTCCAACTCCTGGCCGATTTCATGCAGGAGTTCCGCCGGAAGAACAAATAGGACAGATCGACACGGCCCTCCTCGGCAAGGAACCAGGTCGCCGTTCTATTCCTGGTTCCCACGCGGAGCGTGGGAACCAGGGGATTGTACTCCTCACGCTCCGCGTGAGGCGGCTGTCTCATGTTCTACGTGAAGAGGCGCAGGTGCCTCACGCGGAGCGTGAGGAATACATTGTCCGCTCACTTCCGCGTCAGCCACGGGGCCAGAGCCCGCGCCACGCGCGTCAGCGGCCCGGCCGGCGGCAGCGTCCCCTCCTTGGCCGCCATCAGGTACGAGCGGAAGCTCATCAGCACCTCGCGGGCCTGGGCCATCGCGTCGTCGCGGCGGCGGTCGCGCTTGGTCCGCGGGCTGATGGCGATCTTGATCTTGGTCCGCGTGGTTCTCCCAGCGCCGGAGACTTTCCCCTCCCCTTCCCCCTGGAAACGCTCTTCCTCGAAGCAGAGGTCGATACGCAGGCCCCGCGGGCGGTCGGTCAGTCGCCGCAGCCGGCCGGCGACCCGCCCATCGATCTCCAACCGCACCCGGTTGCCGTCGATGGACACGATCCTTGCCCGGTGGTCGGCCACGAAGCCGCGCAGTTTCTCGATGGCCATGCGGACCGGCACCGGCGTGATCAACTCCTGTTGGAGGGATTCCTTGGGCCGGGCGGCGGCCCGGCCGAGGCAGCCGGCCGGGTCTCGACCGTTTCGCCGCCGCGGCCGGAGCCGAGTTGCACCACGACGTTCCGCCCCTTGGCCTTGGCCAGCAACAACGCCCGGTCGGCGCGGCGGAGCATGGTTTCGGGCGTGTCGCCCGGCTGAATCTCGGTCACGCCGAAGCTGACCGTCACCGTCCGCCCCTCCATCTTCGCCTGCGCCAGTTCGCCGAGCGACTTGCGGACCTGCTCGGCACGGCGGGCGGCGGTGGCGTTGTCGCAATCGGCGCAGAGCATGACGAACTCCTCGCCGCCGTAGCGGGCCACCAAATCGCCCGGCCGGCAGGAACTTTTCAGCAACGACGCCAGGCTCTTGATCGCCTCGTCGCCCGCCTGGTGCCCGTAGGTGTCGTTCACCCGCTTGAAGCGGTCCAGATCGCACATGATCAGGCTGCACGGGACCTGTTGCTGCTGGTGGGCGGCGACGAACATGGCGTGGACGCGGTCGAACTCCGCCCGGTTGGCCACCTGCGTCAGCGGGTCCTTGGTGGCCTTCTCGTGCAGGCTTTGGCACTGCCGCTCCAAGGAGATTTCCGAGGAGGCGTCGTGCAAGAGCAACACGGCGCCCTGCGTAACCCCCTTCCGGTCGATCACCGGCATGGCGTGGGCATCGACGGCCACCTGCCGCTCGCCCCGCCCGACAACCGTCAGCCGCCGCAGCGACTGCGCGCCGCAGCGGATGGCCGTGAACAGGGGGCAATCCGTTTCGTGGATCGAGCATCCCTTCTCGTCCGACATCTCCAACAGGGCCGGCCGCCAGGGCTGGCCGCGGAGGCTGGCCGCGCTCAGGCCGGTGAGCCGTTCCGCCCCGCGGTTCCAGAGCACGATCCGCCCCGCGGCGTCGACGAACGCCACCGCGTCGTACATGTTGTCCAAGAGCCGCCCCTGGAAGAGCACCTCGACCGCCGGCTCCTCCGCCGGCGACGGGACGCAGTTCAACTCCCAATAGGAGTCCACCATCGCCGGGTCCAACGACCGCAGCCAACGATGGGCCACCTCCCAACGCAACGCCGCCTGGTCTTCCTGGTGGAACTCCGCAAACCGCTCGACAAGTTCCGGGTCGAACTGCCTGCCCGCACACTCGAACAACTCGGCGATCGCCCGCTCCTGCGACCGCGCAGGCCGGTAGACGTGGTCGGTGATCATGGCGTCGAAGGCCTCGACGATGGCGATCATCCGCGCGCCCAGGGGAATCTGCCCGCTGGAAAAGGGGGCTGTTCCCTGGGGTTTGTCTCCTTTTCCCGCCGGAAGCCCCGGCCGGCTCCCGTCGTACCAGGCCGACACGTGCTCGACGATTTCCAGAACTTTCCGGGAGGTGCAACTGCGGCGGAGAATTTCCAGGCTCATCGCCCGTGCGCGGGCCATCAGCGCCGCCTCGTCGGAGCTGAGCGCGGCGGGCTTCCACAAAATGTGATCCGGCGCCCCGATCAGGCCGACGTCGTGCAGCAGAGCGGCCACCTCGATCGCGTCCCGGTCGGCCTCGGGCAGTTTCAGCCTCAGTGCCCAGGCCGACGCGCTCAACGCCACCCGCAAGGCGTGTCCGGCCAGCGCCGCGTTCTTGCACTGCAACGCCGCGAACAGCCCGGCCGCCGCTCCCAGACGAATCCGCACGAGCCGGTCGTCGACCGTTTCGTCGAACACCGGCGGCAGCGTGTGGCCGGCGGCCGAAATCGCCTCCAGTTCCCGCAACAGTGCGTGCAGCTCCGTCATCCAACGCTCGGCCGACGCCGGCGCCGTTGGGACTGTGGGGACTTCCGTCGCGGGGATTGCGGTGGGAAGGATCAGCGGTTGGTCGGTGGCGCTCGTCGGCGTCGGGCTCACGGTGGGGCACCTCTCAGTGAAACCCTAGGTTACGTAACGACTTCGGTCAAAGACCCCCCCGTCGGCCGACGGCGTCGATGCGGCCGGCCCGCTTCACGGCCTCGCAGTCCGGGCCGCAGATTCCGCACAATCGGCCTGCATCGCCCCGGAAGCGTTCCCCGTACGCCGCAAGAAAAGCACTCCCCGGCCAGGTGTACTTGCTGAGTGGCCGGCGAACAGATGGAACTCGTTGCCTTGTCTGACCGCCGCTTCCCTTGCCCTCCCATTGCCCCAAGCCGCGCGAACCGCTACCATTACCTTCGATGCATCACGGCACGGCGCCGTCGGCAACCCCTTTTTCCTCACGACGGGAGATAAATCATGCAAAAGGCAATCTGGTCCCTCTTGACGGTGTTGGCGGTCCTGGCCTACGCGGGCGTGGCGCGGGCCGACGAGCCTAAGGCCGACCAGCCCAAGGCTGACCAGCCCAAGAAGGAGAGCGTCGAAGAACGCCAGCAGAAACGCAAAGAGGCGTTGGAGTCGGCCGTCGCGGGTCAGGACTTCGACAAGGCGCTGGCGGCCCTGCAAGAAATGATTGACGACAAAGACGTCCCGGACGACGCCAAGCTCGAAGCCACCTTGTTCCAATTCAGAATCCTGACGAAGGAAAAGCACGACGGCGCCAAGGCCTGCCCCCTGGCCAAGAAGCTCAGCGAGGCGAAGAAGGACGACGCCGAATTGCTCAACGAACTCGCCTGGACGATCCTCGACACGGCGGACCTGAAGAACCGCGACCTGGACCTGGCCCTGACGATCGCCAAACAGGCGGGGGAAGCGAGCAAGTACGAGCGGGGTGACGTCCTCGACACGCTCGCCCGCGCCTATTACGAGAAGGGCGATCTCGACAAGGCCATCGAGTTCCAAACCAAGGCCGTCGACAAGGTGGAAAAGGCCGAAAACGATCCGAACGTCAACGACGAGATCAAGACCCAGATCAAGGCGACCCTCGCCAAGTACAAGGCCGAGAAGGCGAAGCCGAAGGAGTAAGGAGTTCAGCCGCCAGGCGCGTAGAATGGCACAAGTCCCGGAGCCTGGATCCCGGAGTCCCGCAACGTGACGGCACGGCAGACGATCGAGCGGCTTCAGGCGGCCTTTCCCGGCCTGGCAGTAAGCGAATTCCGCGGCCAGACGCGGGTCGTGGCGCCAACCGAGTCGCTCGGCGAAGTGCTCAAGACGCTCAAGGAGGAGTGCGGTTTCGACCTGCTGGCCGACATCACCTGCGTCGACTACCTCCACTACCGTGACGCCAAGGACCGCTTCGGCCTGGTGTACGTGCTGGCCAACACGGAGCAGAGCGGGCGGATCGTGGTCCGCACCTACCTGAACGACCCGGAGCCGACCGTGCCGTCGGCCGTCGGGCTGTGGGAGGGAGCGGACTGGTTGGAGCGGGAGGTGTGGGACATGTTCGGCATTCGCTTTGCCGGGCACCCCGACCTGCGGCGGATTCTGCTGCCCGAGGAGTTCACGGCCCATCCGCTGCGGAAGGATTATCCCTTGCAGGGGCGAGGCGAACGGCACAATTTTCCGGTGATTACGCGGGCGGAAGGATGAACGACCGATGCCCCTAACGCCGCTGATCCATCCCGGCGATCTGGCCCACGACGAGCCGCAGCCATATCTGTGGACGATGAACTTCGGCCCGCAGCATCCGGCCACGCACACCACGCTGCGGCTGGTGTTGAAGCTCGAAGGGGAGACCGTGCTCGACGCCATGCCCGACATCGGCTACCTCCATTCCGGCTTCGAGAAGCTGGGTGAGCACCTGGACTACAACCAGTACGTCACGATCACCGACCGGATGAACTACGTCTCGCCGATGTCCAACAACGTGGGCTGGCACCTGGCGGTGGAAAAACTGCTCAAGATCGACACCACGCCGCGGTGCCAGTCGATCCGGGTGATTATCAGTGAGTTGTCGCGGATTACCGACCATTTGCTCTGCCTTGGGGCGATGGGGTTAGACACGGGGGCGTTCACCCATTTCATCTACGCCTTCAACCCGCGGGAACAGATTTACGACATTTTCGAGGCCCTCTGCGGAGCCCGGCTTACGAACAGCTACACGCGCGTCGGCGGGCTGATGTACGACATTTCGCCCAAAGCGATCCAGTTGATCCGCGGCTTTCTCACGCAGATTCCCAAGACGCTCGGCGATATGGAGCGGTTGTTGAACCGCAACCGGATTTTTGTGGGCCGCACGCGGGGCGTGGGCGTGTTGACAAAGGCCGAGGCCATCAGCCGCAGTTGCTCGGGGCCGGTCGCGCGGGCCAGCGGCGTCAGCCGCGATCTCCGTAAGGACGAGCCCTACCTGAACTACCGGGACTTCGATTTCAACGTCTGTTGCGCCGAGGCGGGCGACTGCTATGCTCGATACCTCGTGCGCATGGCCGAGATGCGGGAGAGCATCAAGATCATCCAGCAGGCGATCGAGAACCTGCCCGCCGGACCGGTGAATCTGGGGGACGACGCCCGGGCGGTCCTGCCCAACAAGGGCGTGGTCTTCTCGACGATCGAAGGGTTGATTTCGCACTTCGAACTGGTGATGAGCAACCGGGGCTTCCAGACGCCGTGCGAGGAGGTATACTGTCGCCACGGAGGCGCCCAACGGGGAGCTGGGTTTTTACATCGTCGGCGACGGCAGTCAGACGGCGTATCGCGCCCGCTGCCGTCCGCCGTCGTTCATTCACTTTGCGGTTTTCCCGCACTTGATCCGCGGGCACACCTTGAGCGACGTGGTGGCCGTGCTGGGCAGTCTGAACATTATCGCGGCGGAGTTGGACCGATAGAAGAAAGGGGGAAGGATGAAGGGGGAAAGGGGAGAGGGTGGGGCTCGAAAGATGAGCGATGATGGATAAGGGCTGGGCACTTCAGTGCCCTGTGAGGGTGCGCGATGAAGTTCGAGGGCACAGAGGCCAACTTGTTGGACGCCGACTTGCGAGAACAGATCGAGGGAATCTTGCCGCGCTATCCCACCAGGCAGGCAGCCGTGCTGCCGGCGCTGCACTTGGTTGACGAGCGGCTGGGCTACGTGCCGCTGCGGGCAGTGATCGAGTTGGCGGAATTGCTGGGGTTGGCCCCCGCACAAGTGCAAGATACGCTCACATTCTACGGCTTCTTCAAGCAGGACAAGCCGCGCGGGAAAACACCGCGTCTGGGTCTGCCGCTCGATCAGTTGCGCGGTCTGCGGCGGCGAGGAACTGCTCCAGCAGCTATGTGAGAAGTTGGGGATTCAGCCGGGCAAGACCACGCCCGACGGGTGCGTGACCCTCGAGTTCACCGAGTGTCTGGGGGCCTGCGACGCGGCGCCGGCGGTCTTGGTGAACGACGTCTTGCACGGAAACATGACGAAGGCAAAGATCGACGAGTTGGTGGAGCAGTTGGCAAGGCAAAATGAGAAACCGCAAGCGGCTCCCTGACCTCGGACCTCTGATGCCCTACGAACCGGTCCTACTGGCGAACATCCATAAGAAAGACAGCCACGCCCTGGCCGTGTACGAGGCCGGCGGCGGGTATCGTGGGCTGCGCCGGGTCCTGAAGGAGATGCAGCCGAAGGACGTGGTCGAGATGGTCAAGTCGAGCGGCCTGCGGGGCCGCGGCGGGGCTGGTTTCCCTACAGGCATGAAATGGTCGTTCCTGCCGGAGAACCATCCCGGCCCGGTCTATTTCTGTGTCAACGCCGACGAGAGCGAACCGGGCACCTTCGTCAACCGCGTTCAAATGGAACTCGATCCACACCAAGTCCTCGAAGGCGTCATTATCAGTTGTTACGCTACGCGGGCCGCCACGGCCTACGTCTATCTCCGCTACGAATACCCGCTCTGCCGCAAGCGGATGCAAGCTGCCATCGACGAGTGTTACGCCGCCGGCTACTTGGGGCACAACATCCTCGGCAGCGGCTTCTCGCTGGACGTGTTCCTCCACATCGGCGCCGCGGCCTACGTCTGCGGGGAGGAGACGGGGCTGATCGAGAGCATCGAGGGCCGCCGGGCGTGGCCGCGTATCAAGCCGCCCTTCCCTGCCGTCGAAGGGCTGTTCCGCAAACCGACCGTGGTGAACAACGTCGAGACGCTCGCCTGCGTAAAGCACATTGTCGACCGCGGCGTGGCGTGGTTCCGTTCGATGGGCACGCCGCCGGAGCCGGACAATCCCCGCGACCCCGGCAGCTTTGGCCCCAAGCTCTACGGGCTTTCCGGGCACGTCAACCGCCCGGGGTGCTACGAGGCCCCGCTGGGAATCACGCTGCGCCGGTTGGTCGAGGAGTTGGGCGGCGGCGTGTGGAAAGGCCGCCGGGCGAAGGCGGCCGTGTTGGGCGGGCTGAGCACGGGCATTATCGCCGAGTCCGAGTTCGACACCCCCTTGGACTTCTCCGCCCCGCTGCGGGTCGGGTGCCTCGGGCTGGGCACCGCGTGCGTGGTGGTGCTCGACGAAACCTATCCGATCATGGATTTCCTGCACAACAGTTGCCGCTTCTTCGCCCACGAAAGCTGCGGCCAATGCACGCCCTGCCGCGAGGGGACCCATTGGGCGCTGGAGATGCTGGAGCGGATCAAGGCGGGCCGGGGACGCCTGCGGGACCTCGATTTGCTATTGGAGATCGGCGCGGGAATCGGTATTATCCCCGGCACGACGATCTGCGGCCTGGCCGACGGCGCCGCCTGGCCCATCAAGACCGCGACGGCCAAGTTCCGCGGCGAACTCGAAGATTACATCCGGCAAACGAACCCGCAAGGCTGCCTGGCCACCGAGCCGGCCGAAGCCCTGCCGGCCGCCCAACCGTCCGGGAACCATTCATGCGCGACGCGACCGACGATCGACGGGCGGTTCCGGTTGTCGGCTCGCTAGCGGTCGGCCAAGCTGAGATTGACGGGTGCCATGCCCACGCTTGTCGTGGGCATGAGTCTTTGGCAGGGCACGCTTCACATGCCCACGACAAGCGTGGGCATGGCACCCAACGCCGCGACAATCCCCTGTGGGCGCTGGTGCGCCGGCAACCGCTGCGGATCTTTCTGGCGATCTTCGTGGTTTGGGCCATCTTGGCCGTCGTCCACAACCTGGTGCGCACGCGCGTATCCCTCGCTGTTCGACTCGGGCTGGTTTCCCATCAGCCAGTTCTGGGGGCCGACCGTCCACGTGGCGGGCCTGCCCTACGCCGCGCTGTTCCTTGCCGCCCTCTTCTACGCCCTGCGGCAGGTGGACAAGCTCGGGGCCTGGTCGCTCTGGGCGATCGGACTTATCCTGATCGTCCTGGGCAATCTGGAGCAAGGGGGCTTCCACGCCGGACTGATCGCGCCCTTGAACGCCTTCCCAGGCCAGTACTACCACGATGCGGTCAAGATCACCTCCTGGACTCAGTGGCTCCGCGATTTCAACGCCAATCAGCCCGGCTTGTTTATCCACAGCCAGACGCATCCGCCGCTGGCCGTGCTGGTGCACTATCTGTTTCTCAGCGTCTCCGGCGGCAGCACGGCCGTGTTGGCCGGGGCGATGACCCTCCTGGCCAGTCTTTCCGTTCCCATCGTATGGTTCTGCTTCCGGGCCGTCGGCCTGCCGGCCGCGCGGCGGAACACGCTGGCGCTGCTGTTGGCGGTGATTCCCGCATACAACATCTACAGCTCCGTCAGCCTGGACGCGTTGGTCGTGACCGCGGCGTCGTTGTTTCTGCTGGGGCTGCTCGTGCTGATGCGCCGGCCGGACGCCATCGCTGCCGGCGTAGCGCTTTGCACGACGGGTTTCATTCTCACCAATCTTCTGACTTACGGCGGAGTCTTCTTGCTCGCCGTCGGCGGCCTGCTGGCCTGTCGGGAAATCGTGCTGGGAAAGGGCTGCCGCCTGGCGCTGGCCGTCGCGGTGTCGGCGGCTGCGATGGCAGCGCTCGTGCTGCTGATGGGCGCAGCGCTGGGCTACCATCACGTCCAGGGTTTTCTGACCGCCTCCAGACTGGAGAACCCCCAGGGCTTCCGGGGCTTCGCCGAGCCGCCGGTCTACTTGATCACGCGGATCATGGACGTAGGCGAGATCGCCCTGTTCCTGTCCCTGGGCTGTCTGGCAACCCTGTTCTGCCGCAGAACCCTGGGCGGCTCCTTGCTGGACATCCACGACGACATCGTGGCGGTAGTGGTGGCCGCCGCGGCGACCCTCGGCGCGATGTTCTTGGCGGGGGTCTACAAGAACGGAGAGACCGCCCGAACCTGCCTGTTCGTCTTCCCCTACCTGCTGCTATGGTTCTATCGGGCCGAGCGGACCGTTTTGAGAGACTTGGTGGCGATGGCGGGAGTGCAGACGGCGGCCATGCAACTCTTTGGCGGCTACGCCTGGTAACTGGTATTATGTAGGGGGGTGACAGCCGGTTGTCGCCGCAATGGAAAGCATCCCTCGACTTGCGAAAAGTCTACCTTGGGGCTAGCCCATGCCCGCTTCACGCATTTCTGTCTCCGGACTGGGTAAGCTGCTCAATTCGGTCAAGCAGCCCATCTACGTGCTCGACAAAGACCTGACGATAGTCTTTCTCAACCAGGCGTGCCGGGAGTGGCTGGGGGAGGCGGCCGAGGCCCTTTTGGGCCGACGTTGTGCCTATCATTCCAGCCCCGCGGCCGGGCCGGATGCCCTGGCTGCCGGCTTGTGCCCGCCGCCGGCGGTCCTGTCGGGCGAGACCTCCGCAGCGCCGGTCGCTGTTGTGGCGGGAGACGGAAAGCCCTCTGAACGTTTGACTCGCTTCTATACCGTCGGTGGGGGCGCCGGCGGTGTGCTGGCAATAGTTGCCGTGGTGGAACCTGACGGCCTGCCGGCTTCAATTGTTGGTGCAGGCGTCTCGCCTGCTCCTGCGGCCGGGACGGCCGCACCACAAGTCCTGCACGACCGCATCCGCCGCTTTCGCCAGGAGGCGGCCGTGCGGTATCGGGCCGATCGGCTCATTGGCGAGGGGCCCGCCATGCGGCTGGCGCGGCGGCAGGTGGAACTGGCGGCCGCCAGCCGCTGCGGCGTGCTGTTGGTCGGTCCGCCGGGGAGCGGACGCCAACATCTGGCCGCCGCCATCCACTACGGGGCAAGCCTTTCCGCGCCGGGTGCCACTGCCGGCTCGTCCAGCAGTGCCACGAGGCCGGCCGGCGGGCTGATGCCGCTGGATTGCGCCTTGCTCGGCGCCGACTTGCTCGAAGCGGCCGGTGCGGCCGTCGCCCGGCCGGGCGCGCGCGGCGAGCCGGGCACGCTGCTGTTGCACCGCGTCGATGAGTTGCCGGCCGAGGTGCAGGTCCAGTTGGCCGATCTGCTCCAGCGGCGGCCCTTGGCCTGGCGGCTGGTGGCCACGGCGGCGGAGCCGCTTCGGGAGCTGTCGCGGCGGGCCAAGTTCCGCGGCGACCTGGCCGCCCTGTTGAGCACGATCACCATCGAGTTGCCGCCACTCGGGGATCGCCGCGACGACCTGCCGCTGTTGGCCCAACTGTTC
This sequence comes from uncultured Planctomycetaceae bacterium, assembly GCA_963754135.1. Classification (GTDB taxonomy): domain Bacteria; phylum Planctomycetota; class Planctomycetia; order Pirellulales; family Thermoguttaceae; genus JAJFUI01. The sequence continues at coordinate 1,693,579 of CAVWEY010000003.1, read as the reverse complement.
CTGGAGGACTGCAACGCAGCCGCGGCCGGAAAAGGGGACAGTCCCCTTTTGTGCGGAGCACCCGAAGGGCCGTTCCGGCAAAAGGGGACTGTCCCCTTTTCCGGCCCTGGCCCGCGGCAGATCGGCGGCTTTTCCGCCGCCGCGCTGGAGCGGTTGGACGCCTACGCTTGGCCGGGGAACCTCGACGAGTTGGCCGAGGTGGTGGCCGAGGCCCACCGGCGTGCGGCTGGTTTGGAGATTGGCGTGGGGGACCTGCCCGAGCGGCTGCACGTGGCGGCCCAGGCGGCGGCCCATCCCCGCCGCACGGAAGAAACCATCGTGTTGGACGAGTATCTCGGCCGGGTCGAGCGGGAGTTGATCCGCCGGGCGTTGGGACGGGCGAAAGGGAACAAGGCCAAGGCCGCCCGGCTGCTCGGCGTGACCCGCCCCCGGCTCTACCGCCGCATGGTGCAGTTGGGATTGGGATGAGCGCAACGGGTCCCCTCTCCCTATGGGAGAGGGTCAGGGTGAGGGCGAGTGAGTTCGAGTGGAGAGCCGAGAGTGGAGAGTGATGAGAGTACGCTTCGTTTAGCGGCCGCCGACCACCGCGACCATGCTTCGCATGGTGCCCCGGCGGTGCCCGCGGCGGCCCAAGGCGCCGCCCGGCTGATCGTTTGCGAGCATTCCGGGAGTTGGGCGGTGGCGCTGCGGCGGGAGTTGGCCGAAGCGGGGGTCCGCGTCTGGGAGACCCGCACGCTGGCCGACTGCCGCAAGGAACTGGCCGCCAGCCCCGCCTCGTTCGTGGTGCTGGAACTGGCGAATGAGCCGTCCGGCCTGCTGCGGTTCATGCTGCGGCAGCCGCGGGAGTTTCCCGCCGCCCGGCTGGCTGTCGTGGCCGACGAGTCGCGGGCCGGCCACGAACGGCTGATGCGCGAGGCGGGGGCCGTCCATTTCCTCTGCTCGCCGCGGCAGGCCGGACTCCTGGCCCGGTTGGCCTGCCGCCACCTGGCCCAAGTCCCCCCGCCGCCGCAGAGCCTCAGCGAGCGGATTTGGGGCAGTTTGCCCTGGGGAGAGAAATGAGCGACTTCCTTACGCGGAGCGTGAGGAGTACATTCACTTGACCGGCTTGATCGTGCTGATCCAGAGAAAGGGCGTGCCGGCCTCGTCGCACCGCACCTCGAACTTCAGCTTCGCCTGGAACAGCAGCTTCCTGAGCGCCAAGCTGTAGGTGGTCCGGCTCTGCGGGTGCCGACACCCTGACCTTGGCCGGCTCGACGCCGTGCCGCGCCAACGCGACGTGGTCCACGAGCACCGGCGTCTTCAGGGCCGTGCCGATCGCCTCCAGCGCCGCGGCCGCGGAGACGTTCTGCACGTTGACGTTGCGGAACTCATATAGGCCGGGCAGCACCTCGCGGCCAGGCTTCTCCGGCTCCCAGCCGACCGGCCAGACTTCCAGGCCGGCCTGCGACTTGACCGCGGCGTAGCCCAACTGGCCGTTTTCCGCGCGGGGCACGAGGCAATAGCCCGCCGGACGCAACGCGCAGGCCAGGGCCGTGCCGCAACTCAGTCCGCTCAGTTGGTCCTCGACCTTGTTGTCGCCGAGCGCGGGCACCGCCGCGGCACCGTGCGAAGCATGGTTGCGGTGGTCGTCCCCGGCCTCCAGCCGCAGGGGCAGCTTCAACCGGTCGGCGATCTTCCGCACCACGTCCTGCCGGGCGATCCCCTGGGTGCGGAAACCAACGGGCGTAGCGAGGTCTTTGCGGACGTGCTCCATTTCAGCCGCCGAGAGCCCGAACGCCCCTTTCTTTTCCCGTTTGTCGGCCGGGCCGTGCGCGGCCAGGTCGTCGAGCCACTGGGCCAGCCGCCCCGCCTCGCTGCGACGGAAGCGCACGCCCGGCAACTGAAGCTCGTCGCGCGAGAGCACGATGCCGGTAACGATGTAGATCGGGCTCTCGGCCGTGCCTTGGATGTCGATTTTCGGTTGGCCGGGCTCTTCGGCGGCGCGGATGCGCACGTTGCGGATGCCGGCCTTGCCCAGCGCCCGCGCCCACTCCTGAAAGGCCATCGCCGAGCCGCGGGCGTCGCCGACCAGTTCCAACTCGGCTGTTCCCGCCGCCCGCGCGGGCAGGGCTGAAACGGCCAGACCAATCAGAATCAGCAGGAGCAACAGGATTTTCTGGAATCGCATGGCCGGTTGGAAGCGTTGGGGGCGAGGGGCCGGAAAGTTGATTTGCGAGGCCGGAATACAACGGCCGCCACCACAATTGTAGCACGCCCGAGGGTCACAGCACCAGCGACGGCAGGCCCGCAATAATCTTGCTCGTCTCCAGGCTCACGGTAATCACCTGGCCGAGAAGGCGCACGATGTATTGCTCATCGTCGGCCCGGTTGGGATCGCTTGCGACGTCGCCGCGCTCGTCGCGGCGGACGCGGTATTGGTCGATCACCCATTCCAGCGCGGACCGGTTGCCGAGGCGGTAGTCGAACGCCTCGGGCGGAATTCCGGCCAGCGCAAGGAAGTCGTTGTACTGGATTGCGTCGCGGTCATGGCTGAGTTTCATGGCCTCGACGCGCCAGTCGAGCCGCACCTCGGGATTCTCGACTTGCCGGAGCGGATACGCCTTCTGATCTTCGTAATGCACATGGAGGCCGATCAACTTCCGGCCGGCTGTGGCGAAGGCGTGAAAGTCGGCCGTCTTGCCGCAAAGCGGAATCCGCGGCAACTCGCGCTTGAGGTTCTCCGCAAAACGGATGCGGTATTCGGGATGGTGCAGCAGGGCATAGACGTAGTGGAAGACGTCCTCGCGCGTGATTCTCTTATCCTGGTAGCGCTTCTGAAACCGCTGCAGCGCCGAGAGCGGGATATTGTCCACGCGGTGCGCGCCGTCCCCGTTGTAGGTGTACAAGGGAAAGACCTGCCCCGGAGAATCCGAAGCCTCCCACAATCTCCTTCGCGGGAATCTTGCTCACGGCAAGGCAGCAGAAAGGGCGCTCGGCGCTCACCGTTGCGCAGATTGCAATGTTCTCCTGCTCGGAGGATTCCGCCGGAAAGAATCTGTGCTGCTGATAGCGGCGGTGAATGAGAAGGTCGTCGAAATACACGAACTCACCCGCGAACGGGCGGTATATGCTCGCGCGGATCTTCTTCGGATCGAAGCGAAGCCTCTCTCCGCGAAGGAGGGATTCCTTCAGCCGGTCGGTCCACTTCACAAAGGTCTTATCGCTGTTGACGAACGAGTCGATGTCTTCAATGGGACCTTCCTCGCGCCGGTGCTCCTCGGCTCGCGTCACCTCGGTATTGTAGCTCTGGATCAGGCGCCTGACCTTCTTTGTCAGGTGCCCGATGCTGAAGTCATAGACCCACTCGTCGCGGTTCGTTCCGACCCCAAGCGAGTAGGTCTTGAAGATTACCTCAAGATCGCCGTTCGGCATTGCCTTCGCTTCCCTGCTGCCGATCGGAACAAATCCGGCAAAGGCAACATCGCTTCCGTTGGTCAGCCAATGGTGCCTTGCATCGGGTGTGAGCTTTCGCCATTTTACGCCGGCGATGGAGCCGGCCTTGTTGAGGAAGTCGTATTTCTGCTCCCGCCGCCAATCGACCGGCACGGCATGGTAGTGGATTTTCGCCCGGCGCTTCGCGCCGGCCTTCTTCGGCAGGCGGATGAACAGATTGACGCTCACGCCGACCTGGATGCCGAAGACGTTATGAGTTGTGCCGGAGAGTTTCGGGTTCTTGCGGACGTTGCCGCCAAGCTCCAAAACGTAAATCAGGTCGAAATCCTGGGAGAGGTGCTTTCTCATGCCGTCGAAGCTCTTCTCGGCGACAAAACTGTCGTTGTTCACGTAGCACACGACGCCCGCGTCTCCGATCCGGTCCGCCGCGAAACGGATGGCCTTCACGTACGGGTCGCTGAGCTTCCGGACCAGCGTGGCTTCGGAGTCGGCGGCGTAGGTCGCGCGGACGCGATGGTCGATGACTTCGTACTTGCGATTCTTGTTGTTGTCGTTCTCGTTGATCTGGCCGGCGTTGTAGGGGGGGTTGGCGATGATTACTTTGATCGGCGCCTTCCGCTGCCGCTCGACGCGCTCGGTGTTGGCTTCGTTGAAGATGTCGAAACCGGGGACGTCCGTTAGGCGCGGTCTCGAAGGTGTCCACCAGGCAGATGCCCTCGAACGCCTCGTAGCCACCGGTGGCCTCCCAGAAGGCGTGCTCGATGTTCATCGAGGCGACGTAGTAGGGGAGCAGAATCACCTCATTGCAGTGCAACTCTTCACGATACTTGTGCGGCAGCGCGGCTCTTGGGAATCAGCCGCATCAGGTTGACAATGAAATTGCCGGTGCCCGTGAATGGGTCGAGGATGTGTACGCCTTTGCCACCAAACGAAGTCTTGAACATCGTCTGGAGCACGTGTTCCACGCTGGCGACCATGAAATCAACGAGGGGTTGCGGGGTGTAGACGATGCCGTGGGTATCGGCCACCTTCACGCAGAAGCCCTGGAAGAAACGCTCGTAGACCGTGTTGAGGAACCGCTGCTTCTCGCTGAAGTCGCTGATCGTCTCGGCGGCCTGCTCGATGGCGATGTAGAAGTGCTCAAGGCTTTTGACGAAGGCGTCGCGGCTGAACGCCCGCGAAGCAGAGCGCCTCAATTACCTTTTCGATCTGTTGCGCGATCACGTTGCGCTGCATGAAGTCGCCAATGTCGAAGACCTTGCGGAAGATGCGCTCCGTCAAGAGGTGCTGAATGACCATCTCCTCCACGGCGCTTTCCGAAAGGTTCGGATTGAGCGAGCCCCGGCAGAGGGCCAGGAAACCGGCAAAGGCGGCTTGATACCTGGCGTTGGTCTGCCGTTCCTTGCGGATCAGTCGGGCCAGGTTCTCACCCAACTCCTGCACCCGCCCCTTGAATTCCTCGACCGCCTTCTCCCACTGATCGAAGGCCGGCGGCCGCCAGGCGAAAAAGAGATCGAGAACGTGGACGAGCTGATCGGGCTTGGTGAGGTCGGCGTCAAAGAGTCGCTCGCCGTCTTGGTAAAGGATGGCGCGGCGCGGTTCCTGGAAGAGGATGTTGTCGCGCGGGTAGCCGGCCTTGAACTTGGCTTTGATCTCCTTTTCAAGGTCGTCGTCGGTGTCCTTCGCCTCCCACAAGCCGTAGCGAAGGACCTGGCTCAGCGAATCCACGATGGCGCCGTCCGGCTCGATCGGCCTTCCCACTTTCCGTTTGAGCTGATATTCGGGAACCAACGTCCGGCCCGCTTGACGGGCGCAGATGTTCGAGAAGCGTCTGAAAGGCGGAGCGGACGGCCCCCTCGTGCTTGACGCCGAGCTTCTCGAATTGCGCCAGGGCCTCGTAGCAGGCCGCGACCGGCTTATGCGCAGGTTTGAGGTTGAGCGGGGTCATGGCAACAGGCAATATACCTGGTGACTGGCCGGGACGAAAGGTCTTACCCCTTCCGGCCGCATCTGTGGTACACTTATAGATAATCCCGCCCCTGGTTGAAGGCAATCATGCGAGCCAGCCCCAGCACCCGCCTGCGACGAAACCGGTCCATCGTGGCTACCCTTCTGGCGGGGGCCGTGTTGGCGTGCGCGGCATGCGCCACGGCCGCCGATCCGTTGCGGGCGGCCATCGACTTGCAGGCGAAGTACGCCGCCGGGCTCGAACAGTTGGCCAAGTGGTGCGAGCAGAGCGGCCTGGCGGAGGAGGCGCGGAAGACCCGCCGGGTCATCAGCCCCACCGATCCGTACAAGCTCTACGTGCCGGTGCTGCCGGACGCGGTCGGCCCGCCAAAGCTCCCCGCCGATGCGGCGGCCAAGGTGGTCGAGTGGGACTCGCGGCTGTGGCGGCTGCGGCGCGACCAGGCCACCACGCTCTACACCATGGCGCGGCAGGCCGTCCGCAACGGCCGGGCGGGCCTGGCCTTCGAGCTGGCCCTGGCCGCAATCCAGGCCAATCCCGATTACGAGCCTGCCCGGCGGCTGTTCGGCTACCAGAAGTTCCACGACCAGTGGCGGACTCTCTACGAGGTGAAGAAGCTGCGCACCGGCTGTGTCTGGAGCGACCAGTTCGGCTGGCTGCCGAAAGCCAGCCTGCGCCGCTACGAGCAAGGGGAGCGGCTTTGCGACGGCCGCTGGATCTCCGCCGCCGAGGACGCCAAGCGCCACGCCGACATCCAATCGGGCTGGGACGTCGAGACGGAGCATTACACGATCCGCACCAACCACAGCATCGAGGCGGCCGTCTCGCTGGGCGTGAAGGTCGAGCGGCTGTACCGCCTCTGGCAGCAGCTTTTCGTCCGCTATTACGCCTCCGAGCCGGACGTGGTGGCGATGTTCGACGGGCGCGCGAGGCCGGGGTCCGGCCTGCTGCGGAAGTACGGCATCGTCTATTACCGCAACCGGGACGAGTACAACCGGGCATTGCGGCAGTACTCGCCCAAGATTGGTATGACCGGCGGGGTCTACGACCCGGACAACACGCGGCAGGCGTATTTCTTCGCCGGCCAGGGAGCCGACGAGCGGACGCTCTATCACGAAGCCACGCACCAGTTGTTTGCCTTGTCCCGGCCGATCTCGCCGGAGGTTCTCCGCAAGGGGAACTTCTGGATCGTCGAGGGGATCGCCACGTTTATGGAGTCGCTTCGGGTGGAGGACGGCTATTGCGTGTTGGGTGGGTTTGATGATGAGCGGATGCACGCCGCCCGCTACCGCCTCCTGCACGACCATTTCTACGTCCCCCTGGACGAGTTGGTCGAATACACGAAGGAAAAGCTGCAAAATGACCCGCGGATCGGCACGCTCTACAGCCAGTCGGCGGGCCTGACCCACTTCCTGATCTTCCAGGACGGCGGCCGATACCGCGACGCACTGGTTTCCTACCTGGTGGCCGTCTACACCGGCCGCGACGACCACGACACGCTGGCCAAGCTGACCGGCCAGGGCTTCGGCGAGTTGGACAAGCAGTACCGCGGGTTTTTGGAAGGGGGAAAGGAGAAGTAGGGCGAGTTCTCCAACTCACCCAAGTCTTGGGACGAGTTGGAAAACTCGTCCTACGGCTTTGCCGGCACGCGGACCACCAGGTCATCCCACGGCTTACCGTGGCCCCCCTCGGTCTGCCACTCCTCGAAGGTCTTTCCGCCGTCGTCCTTGCCGTTCGGGCCGACGCTGTAGAGCAGATAGCCGTCGCCTCGGCGCGTATAATGTAACTCGGCGTCGTTATTGAAGATGTCGTTGGGGACCTTGGCAACATACTTCGGTACGAGGTCGGCGAGTTGAGCGGGATATGCACCGTGCTCGGCGCGGTAGGCGGCCAGGGCAAAGGCGGCGTCGGTCAGACCGGTCTCTGCGGCGAAGCGGTCCTGCTGCTCAACAAACCCCGAAACCGGCTCGCCGGCGACGATCAAGAGGGCCGCCGCGACGATTCTCGTGGAGGCCTCGCGGAGGTTGTCCGTTTCGGAGCGGATGGTCTTGATCCGATGCTCGGTGAGCGCCCGCAACTCTTGTACGTCTTTGTGAATCTTTTCGGCGGCCTCGGCCCGTCCCGCTCGGGTGGGCTTGCCGAGCGCATCGGCATAGCGGTCATACCAGAGGTTGCCGAACCGCAGAACCATGTCCCAGTCCACCATCATCCGGGTGGCGAGGTCGGCGGGGACGATTATCGTGCTCCCATTGTTCAGGCCGGCAGCCTCCAGCATTTCAAGGAATCCCCGGCGGGCAGCCGTCGTGGCATAGTCAAGGTAGATTAGCCGTTCGCCTTTGTCTACCGCTTCGGCCGGCTTCGGCAGCGGCGGCAGATCGGCCAGAAGGAGCCGCATCTTGGCGATTTGGGCGGGGCTCGCCCCGGCGTGCTCCAGCAACACCCGGTCTCCGATCTGCGCCCGCTGGTCGATCGCCCATGCCACAAGTGGGGCAAAGCCCGTCGGGCCCTGGCCCGCCAGCCGGGCCAGCCGATGACAGGCCATCAGGTCTTCCCACGCTTTGCCCTTCTTGCCCTCGTGCAAGCGAAGCATGGCCCTGGCAACAAGCGCCTTGGCAATCGGGATACTGGCTTCCTCGAACGGAAACAGGCCGGGGTCCCGGTGGGCGTCATAGTGGCAAAACACGATGCGGGCCCCCAGATTGGTGCCCGCGGCGACCAGAGGATCGAAGCACCGCGGCTGCTTGCAGGCCTCAACCACAAGGTCTAGCGGTTTCTCGTTGGCCGCAACCCATTGGGCCAGCAGGGGGAACTCCTCCTTTGACCAAGGTCGGATCGTCGTCGGAATGTATTTCTTCCAGACCTCAGCCGGCGGCGGCGACTTAGCTGCTTCACGGGGGGCTGCGGGGTCGGCGCTTGCGTGCTCGTCGAGGTACTGCCAGACGTCGACAAAGTAGCCGCCCTGATCGGCGGGCGGCAGGATGTCCAGCATCCGGAAATACTTTTCCCGCCGGTCCTTCGGGACCCCGCCCGGTCCGATGGCCCGCCAGAACGGCACGGCCGCGTTGTTGTCGCGGGTGACGCCTTCGCCGGTGCGCCGGTTCAAGGCGGCGATGTAATCCGGATAGCCGTCCGGGCGGAGCGGCTCGGTGATGTAGGTTGTCTCCTTCGAGATCGTCACCAGCACGCGGGGTCTTGGCGGCGTTTTGGCCTTCGGTTGCTTGGCGGGCGGTTCGGCCGCGAGCGCCAAGGCCGCGATGGCAAGAAAGGACAAGGCCGCCAACGGCTTCTGCAATTCGCGGTGGAATGTCATGAGCCGTCCCCCCTTGTCAATCGGCGACCGGCGTTGCCTCCTACAGGGTTCACTTCGCAGACGCTCTCACCCGGAAATGATACCACTAAACGTCGCCCCGGCAAAGCATCGCCTCATAGTGGCGGAGCAGAGCGGCGACGGCTTGCTGGATGTCGAACTGCTCCTCGGCGCGGCGGCGGGCGGCGGCGGAAAGACGTTGACGGGCCGGCTGGTCGTCGAGCAGTTCGAGCATCGCGGCGGCCAACGCGGCGGGATCGTCGGGCGGGACCAACCGGGCGGATTTGCTCTCCGGCGGGAAGATTTCCGCCGTGCCGCCGACCGCCGTGGCGACGACGGCCACGCCCGCCGCCGCCGCTTCCAAGAGCACGCGGCCCAGCGGTTCCTGCCGGGCCGGATGCGCCAGCAGCGTCAACTCGCCGAGCAGTTGGGGGACGTCGTTGCGGCGGCCGAGGAAATGGACCCGGCCGGCCAGCGGGCCGCCCGCCATGCCGCGCAACCGGCTCTCGAACTGTCGCGCTTCGCCCTTTTCCGAATGCCGTTGGCCGACGATGAGCCAGCGGGCGTTGGGCAACCGGCCGGCAATCAGCACGGCGGCGTACAGGAGAACGTCCTGCCCCTTGCGGAGTCCGATCTGCCCGATCGTGCCGATCAGGGGCGTATCGGCGGGAATCCCAAGCTCGCGGTGCAGATAGCCCGTGGGCGGGCGGGGGCGGAACTCGTCGAGATCGACGCCGTTGTGGAGGACGTGCGTTTTCTCCGCCGACAGTCCGCCGGCGACGTGAAACGTCCGCGTGGCTTCGGAAACCGCCAGCAGCCGCCCGTGGCAGTTCAGATCAGCGACCGCCTGGGCGCTAAGGCGGATGATGTCGCGGAGGTGGGCGACGCTCGGCAGTTGCAGTTCTGCGGCCACGGGGCCCGACAATCGCCCCATCGCCAGACTGTTGGCGTGCAAGAGCGCCGGCCGGCGACGGTGCAGGAGCGCGGCCAGTTCCTCGCGGAGCCGGTCCAACGGAAAGCGGTCTCCACTCTCCGTGCGGCAGCAGAACGGGAGCAACTCGACGCCGCGGCGGAGCAACTCGGCGCTCAACGGGCCGGCAGGCGGGGCCATCACGACCGGCGCGAAGCTGGCCGCGCGGAGGCCGTCGAGCGTGGCCAGCATCGACCGCTCGCCGCCGTTGAGCGTGGGATATTCGCAGAGCAGGAGGATTTCACGCATGAATACTGTCGCTTCTGCGGACGCGTAGGGTGGGACAAGCGTAGCGCAGTCCCACCAAGGGGGTCACAAACTGGCGTGGTGGGACTGCGCTACGCTTGTCCCACCCTACGCTTGTCGCCCAGTCCTTGGCCGCTACTCGTTCAGCAGCCCGTAGCAGACGAGCGTTGCCCGCAGCTTCGTCCGCTCGGCGGGGCTAAGCGGCCAGAGGGGGAGCCGCAGGTCGCCCGTGTCGCGGCCGAGCAGTTCCATCGCCGCCTTGATGGGGATCGGATTGGTCGATAGTCCGAGCATGTCGCGGCAGAGCGGGAAGAGCTTGTGGTGCCAGCGCTGAGCCCCGGCCACGTCGCCCGACTCGAAGGCCGCGCAAGCAGCGCGATCACGTCCCTCGGCACGATATTGCCCACCACCGAGACCACGCCGCGGGCGCCGACGCGCCAGCAAGCGGCAGCGTCAGGCTGTCGTCGCCGCTCAGGACGGTCAAGTCGGTGGCGCCGATGATCTGCGACGCCTGGTCCAGCGAGCCGGTCGATTCCTTCAGCATGGTGACGTTCGGCAATTCGGCCATGCGGATGATCGTCTCCGGCTCGATGTTCCGGCCGGTGCGGCCGGGGATGTTGTAGATGCAAATGGGGATTTCGACCGCTTCGGCCAGGACCTTGAAGTGCTGATAGATGCCCTCCTGCGTGGGCCGGTTGTAGTAGGGGGCGACGATCAGAGCGGCGTCGGCCCCGGCGCTGGGCGGCGTAGCGGGTCAACTCCGAAGGCCTCGTCCGTGCTGTTGCTGCCGGTGCCGGCCATGACCTTGATCCGCCCGGCGGCGGCCTCGACCACGGCGGAGATTACCCGCTCGTGCTCGGGGAAGGAGAGCGTGGGCGATTCGCCGGTCGTGCCCGCCGGGCAGAACGCACGTTGTGCCGGCCTGGACCTGAAACTCGACCTGGCGCTGCAAGGCCTCGAAATCGACCTGGCCGTTGCGGAACGGCGTGACGGCGGCCACGGTCAGGCCGGCAAAGTCTTCACTGCGGGTGGGCATGATTCTCAGTTCCTACGACACCAGCCGCTTCATCTCCCGCACGGCGGCCTCGAAGCCGACCATGATGGCGCGGGCGACGATGCTGTGGCCGATGTTCAACTCGTGCATGGCCTCGATGGCCGCGACCGGGCGGACGTTGCGATAGGTTAGCCCGTGGCCGGCGTGGAGGGTCATTCCCGCCTGCCGCACCAGGGCGCCGACTCCGCCGGAGGTTCTCCAGTTCCTTGTGCTGGGCGGGGCCCGGCGCCGGCCGAGGCGTATTGGCCGGTGTGCAATTCGACGGCGTCGGCCCGCAAGCGGGCGGCCGCTTCGATCTGCCGGGGATCGGGATCGAGGAACAGGCTGACGGGGATGCCGGCCTGGCGGAGCCGTTCGATCGCCCGGCCACCCGCTCGCGCTGGGCGGCGACGTCCAGCCCGCCTTCGGTGGTGATCTCCTCCCGCCGCTCGGGCACCAGCGTGGCCTGATCGGGTTTTACCTGGCAGGCGATCTCGATGATCTCCGGCTCGCAGGCCATCTCCAGATTGAGCTTCACCGTGACCGTTTGGCGGAGGATCCGCAGGTCGCGGTCGGAGATGTGGCGGCGGTCCTCGCGGAGGTGCAGGGTGATGCCGTCGGCCCCGCCCAACTCGGCCAGCGCCGCCGCCCAGAACCGGGTCCGGCTCGTTGGTCCGCCGGGCCTGGCGGACGGTGGCCACGTGGTCGATATTGACGCCAAGTTGGGGCATGGCGGCGATTATAGCAGATCGGCCGCCGCGGCAGGTAGGTCCCGCCTGCCGGGCGGGACCTCAGAGGTGGAATGCTCAGACCGGTACAGTATTGTGCCCGGCGTCAGCGGTTCCGCCCGGAGCTCGGACCTCTGCCTGCCGGGCGGGACCTACCTGCCGCCGCTCCGGCCGGTTCGGCGGATTGGCCATCTGTTGCTCGGCCGGCCGGGCGTCGAAGACCGTCCACACGGGCGTGCGGGCCTTGAGTTTCGTCATGTACTCGTCGAACTGCTTCTCCGACCGCTGCCGGATGATCTTCTTGCGGATCTCCGCCTGGGCGTCCAGAAAGAGCGTGACGTGAAACGTCGTCGCGCTGCGTCACGCGGACGATGTGAAAGCCGTTGGGCCCCTCGATGATCGGACTGAGCTGTCCGACGGGCAGGCTGAACAGCGCCCGGTCGATCTCCTTGCACACCAGGCTGCCTTTGCTGGTCCAATCGCGGCGTCCGCCGTTGGCGGCGGTCACGCCGTCGGAGCCGGCCATGGCGACTTGGGCAAATGCCGCGCCGGCGCAGCACCTGGTTGCCCAGCCGCGCGATGGCCTCGTCCCGCCTCCGCCCGGCCGGGGTATTTCGCGAAGCTGGCCATCAACTCGTCCCACTTCGCCCGGGCCGGCCTGATGAACTCCTGCTCGGTGTTTCCGGTAGTAGGTCCGCATCTGGTCGAAGGTGACTTCGTTGTTGGGCTTGATTTGCTGCGCTGACCCACTGGCGGGCCAGCTCGTGCTCGCAAAACGCCTGTTTCATCTTCTCCACGCGAAGAGCCCAGCGTGCGGAGCTTCAGTTCCAAGTCGCCGCGCGATGCCGGCGCCCGACTGCTTCAGCATCTTGTCCAACTCGTGCTCCTCGAACATCTTGTCGAGTTGCTGCTGGACGTGCGACCAACCCTCGTGCGGAATCGTCCGCTTGGCGTCCTGATAGATCAGCAGGGTCTCGATCCGCTTTTGCAGCCCTTGCCGGATCAACAACGTCCACTGCGCCTCCAATTCGTCCGCCGGCAGGAGGTCCTTGTTCTTCAGATACCATTCGTAGGCCGGCGGGCATGACGTCGGACAGGAGAATCACCTTCCTCGCCGACGCGGCCCAACGGCATCGCGCCGTCACACCGGTGCTTTTCGCCGGCGGGAAGCGTTCCGCCGGGCGGGCTCGACGGCGGGGCCGTTCGCTGGTCGGGCGGAACCCAGGGCGAGGACTCCGGCCCGGTGCCGCCAGGCCAGGAAGGAGGCCGCGACACCGGGGCGGGCTGCACCGGCGGGCCGGGAACCACCGGCCGGTTCTGCCAACCCGGCGACGACCGGCCCCGGCGGCGCCATCGGCGTGTTGCCCAAGCCGTTGCCCGGTGCGTCCTGCGCCGGTGCGGACCCGGACGGTCAACGCCGCGGCAATCAGAACACCGACGAGCAGTTTCCAGTCGTTGTTCATGTCGAGCCGCGACCCGGTTTGTAGGGTGCGTGAAACGCACCATGATCACCGGGGTGGCACGCCCTGAAAGGGCGTGCTCGGACCGGCAAATCCGACCTTGACGCCGACCACGCCCTTTCAGGGCGTGCCACCCATGCGCAACACGAACCCAGTAGGGGCGGGATTATAGACGCGGACTCACTCCCGCTGCAACAGCGATTTCACTTCGCCGAAGATTGCGGCCGGCTCCGCAACTCCTTTTTCCAACGGGAGATAAGCGCTTTGGGCATCGACCACGCGGAGCCGCCCCCCGCTAGTGGCGGCCAATTGCTCGATCTGCCGCGGCGACGAATACCGGAAGACGGCGTACTGGTCTTCGAGATGAATCGACGTAATTCCCCAGTGATGGCCGGCAATCCGAACCCCCGCCAGTTCCATCAAATGCTGCACCGGCGGAGGGGGTGCCCCGAACCGATCCGCCAACTCCGAGCCGATGTCCGCCAGCTCCGAGGCATCCGAAACCCGCGCCAGCCGCCGGTACAAGTCGATCTTCAGCCGCATGTCGGGGACATAGGAGCGGGGGATGTAGCCTTCGCCGGGCAGGTCCACGTCGACCTCGACCGAGGTCTTCGGCGGCAGCGACTTCAACCGTCCCACGGCCTGCCCGAGCAGATCGCAGTACAGTTCGTAGCCGATTGCAGCGATATGTCCGCTCTGCTCGGCGCCGAGGATATTGCCCGCCCCGCGGATTTCCAGGTCCCGCATGGCGATGGCGAAGCCGGCCCCCAGGCGGCTGAACTCCTCGATCGCCCGCAGCCGCTTGGCCGCGCTGGGCGAGAGGTTCTTGTTGGGGTCGATCAGGAGGTAACAGTAGGCGCGGTGTTTGTAGCGTCCGACGCGGCCGCGGAGTTGGTGCAGGTCGGCCAGCCCATAGCGGTCGGCCTCGTCGATGAAGATCGTGTTGGCGTTGGGGATGTCCAGCCCGCTCTCGACGATCGTGGTGGCCAAGAGCACATCGCAGCGGCGGTCGAGGAAGCTCAACATCACCTGCTCCAGGTCGTTTTCGTGCATCTGGCCGTGGGCCACGGCCAAGTTGGCCTCGGGCACGATCTGCCGCAGCCGCCGGGCCAGCGGCTCGATGTCCTCGACGCGGTTGTGGACGAAGAAAATCTGCCCGCCGCGGTTCAATTCCCGCAGCACGGCCTGCCGGATCATCTCGGGGTCGAAGCGGCCCACCCGGGTTTCGACCGCCAGCCGCTCCTCCGGCGGCGTCTCCAGGTTCGAGATGTCGCGGAGCCCCAGCAGACCCATGTGCAGCGTCCGCGGGATGGGCGTGGCGGTCATCGTCAGCACGTCGACGATCCGCCGCAGGGCCTTCAGCCGCTCCTTCACCTCGACGCCGAACCGCTGCTCCTCGTCGATCACCACCAGCCCCAGGTTGTGAAACTGCACGTCGGGCTGGGCCAGCCGGTGCGTGCCGATCACGATGTCGATCGAGCCTGCTTCCAGTCGGCGGATGATCTCCGTCTGCCGCCCCCGCGTGGCGAAACGCGACAGGGCGGCGATCTCGAAGGGAAACTCCGCCATCCGCGCGGTGAACGTCCGCTCGTGCTGCTCGCACAGCAGCGTGGTGGGCACCAGCACGGCCACCTGGTAGCCGGCGTCGACGGCCTTGAACGCCGCCCGCATCGCCAGCTCCGTCTTCCCGTAGCCCACGTCGCCGCACAGCAGCCGGTCCATCGGCCGCGAGAGGCACATGTCACGCTTGATCGCGTCGATGGTGGTCAACTGATCGACGGTTTCGTGGTACGGAAACGAGGCGTCGAACTCCCGCTGCCATTCGGTGTCGGGCGGATAGGCGATGCCGGGCTTGGAGGAGCGGGCGGCCTGCAAGTCGAGCATGTCGGCCGCCATGTCAGTCACGGCCTCTTCGACCCGCCCCTTCTGCCGCTCCCACATCCGGCCGCCGAGCTTGGCCAGGGTGGGCCGGCTCTTGGCCCCGCCCACATATTTCTGCACCAGCCCGATCTTCGCGGCGGGCACGTAGAGCTTCGTCCGGCCGTGGAACTCCAGTTCCAGGTGCTCTTCGACCTGCCCGTTCTTTTCCAGCAGCTTTAGGCCGCGGTACCGGGCGATGCCGTGGCCGACGTGGACCACCAGGTCCCCCTCGCGCAGCTCAAGGAAGCTGTCGATCACCCGCGAGAGCCGCCGGCCGGAAGGCCGCCGCAGGTCGGCCCGGTGGAACAGCTCCCCGCTGCTCAACAGCACGATCCGCTCCGACACCAGCCGGAAGCCATGTTGCAGCGTGCCGATGGGGAAATGGAGGCGGTTTTCGCGGGCGGCTTGCGTGCTGCTGAAGATGTCGCCTAGCCGGCGGACCTCGGCGTCGGTCTGGCAGACGACGAACACCTCCTGGCCCGTGGCGGCCTCGTCCAATTCGTCGCGGACCCGGTTGATGTCGCCGCTGAACTGCTCGACCGATTCGATCCGCAGCCGGCAGGTCGTCTCGAGCGATGCCGTGGCCACTGCGGACGCCGCCACCGATGGGAAGCGGAACACTTGCCGCAGCACGTCGGAAACGGTGTGAAATGATGAATGATGAATGATGAATGATGAATGATGAACTCCGGGAGCCTTCGCGACGACTGGAGATTCATCATTCATCATTCCGCATTCATCATTTGCTCTCCCCTCTTCTCTGATCCATCCGCTCCAAATACTGCCGCCCCTGCTGCTCCAGTTCCATCGGCTCCAACAGTAGGAACCAACTCTGCGGCGGGAGGTAGTCGGCTAGGTGGGCGCGGTCGCCGGCCGCCGGTCCGAGGATCGTCACGTCAACGCTCTCGACCGACGCCAGGCTCCGCTGGCTGGAAATCTCGAACCGCCGGATCGACTCGATCTGGTCGCCGAAAAACTCGACCCGCACCGGCCAGTCCCAGTCGGGGGCGAAGACGTCGACGATGCCGCCGCGGACCGCGAACTCGCCGGGCAGATCGACCGCCGGCGTGCTGACCAGCCCGCTCTCGGCGAGCCACTTCGTCAAGTCCCCCACGGCCATCGCATCGCCCACGCGGAGCGAGCGTGTTTGCCGCTTGAGCGCCTCGCGGCTGGGCACCGGCTGCAACAGGCTTTGGATGCTGGCAATCACCAGCTTCGGACATTGTAGAGCAGGCATCTTGCCTGCTTGTGGTGCAGGCGTCCCGCCTGCCTGCGGTGCGGACGTGTCGCCCGCCGAAGCAGGCGCGACGCCTGCACCACAAGCCCCCTCCAGCAGTTTCAGCAGATGCACCCGCTGGCCGAAGACCTCGTCGTGAATCGGCCGCTCGGGCGACTCCCAGGCGGGAAACCGCTCCGGCCGCAGCCGCGTAAAGAGCGCCAGGTCGTCGATCAGCTCATCGACTTGCTCGACCTGCGGGCAGACCACCACGAGCGTGGCGGGGGCGTGGGCGGCCAGCGTCGCCGCCACCAGCGCGCACGAGGAGCCCCAGACTCCGTCCAGAGTCGCCGCATGGCCCCCCTCCAAACTCTCGACGACCTCGGCGAAGCCCTCCTGTCGCTCCAGACGCCCGGCCAGTTCCATTAACCGCTCGGACGCAACGGCAGCCGTATCGGCGATTGCCATAGTCTAAGGGGATTATAGCCTAACGCAGAGACAGACGCCAGGAAGGTTGTAGCTGTGCCGGGTACGGGAGATCATGCGCGGCATGTATCGCAACGGCGACAACAAGGCATCTGAAGGATCATCGCCTCACGAGAAAGGCGACAAAGATGACAACAGCCGGCAGAAACAGCGTGCCGAGGAGCCCATAAATCGCCCAGCGACAAGACGACCACCAACGCTCCTTCATGATTTTCACGGACACGAAGGCTCCGGTCACCACCCCACAGACGAAGCCAGCGGCGCCGAGCGAACAAAGTACCGGCGTGTATGGGCCCGAATGGGACATGAGCACAGCGTAAATATCCAGCAGCGGCAGGGCGATCAGGAACAGAGCGGCGCAACCTGAGCAGCCTCGCTTCCCGTTCTGCTCTGCCATTTTGCCGCCTCGCGTGTCATCCTCAACCATGTCTCCGCCTCCTCACAGAGATTGCCGCACCCCATCGAGCAGTTCCCGCGTCCCGTGCCGGTCGCACCAGCCGGTCACGTAGACCCAGTCGAGCCGGTCGCCCTGGAGCGCCACGACGTTCTGGGCGTCATTCAGGTCTTTGGATCGGCGGCCTTGATGTGACCAACGTAGCTTCGTAATGATCACGTCCTCGGCGCTCGGGATCGGCACCTCGCGGTCCAAAATTGGCTCGCGCCGGCGGCGGGCAAAACGCTGCTGATCGTGGTCGTCGTCGCTAAGCAGAAATAGCTCGATGGTAAACGGGTTGTCGGCCACGTGCAAGACGAACCGCGTCGTGGTTGTCACCGTCTCGAAAGACATTTGCGGGTCCAGCCGAAATGACGGCCCCAGACGGCTGGCCAAGGATGAGATGGCTCCTGATTCCAGTTGCACGACAAAGTCGGCGTCCTGCGTGGCCCGCGGAATCGCGTAATAATTGCACGACAGGGAGCCGACGAGCATATAGGGAATTCGGAGGGCCTCCAGTGCATCGATGACCGCAGTCGTTGCTTCCTGGGGAGTCATCCGCGATCCTCCAGTCGCCGGCTCAGGGCGAGCCGCTGGCGGAGGATTTCTTGGACACGGTGCTCGTCCGCGTCGGGGAACTGGCTGCGGATGCCGTCGGCCATGATCCGGCTGGTAAGCTCGAAGAGTTGGAGGCCGGCCAGCACTTTCTCCGCCGGCGGCGTCTGCCGGGCGCGTTCCAGGCGCTCTCGGTCAATCGCGTCGATGAGTTCTTTGGTTGGCTGCATGGCAATCACTCGCCGACGGGGGCGGCAGTTCAACTGCCGCCCCAACGTGCTTTCCGCGGCCCCAACACCCTCTCCAGTGGCCGATTACTACGGCCGGCGGCTGCCGCCTTCGCCGCGGTTGCGGTCGCCGCCGCGGCTGCGGTTGTCACGGTCGCCCCGGCCGCGGTTGTCGCGGGGGCCGCGGCCGTGGGCAGGGCCGCCGGCCGGGCGGCGGGCGCGGGCCTCGATATTCTTCGTGATGAGCATTCCCACCGCCTCCTCCCAGGTGGGAATTCCGCGGAATCCAAGCCTGGCCGGCCGGTCGCCGCCGGCCTCCTCGCCCATTTCCTCGTCCACTTCCACCCCTTCACCGGCAATGACATCGGTCTGGAGCAAGTCTTCGACGTCGGCATCCAGCGGTTCGTCGTCGGAAGGCTGGGCGGACGGCGCCGGCGGCAGCCGGCGCCCGCCGGCCGCTCGGCGGCGGCCTTCTTTCCCGTTGCGGACGGCGATATTCCCGGCGGCGCTCGTCCGATTCATCCCCGGCCCGCTCGGCGCCCAGCGCCTCGTGCTCCTCGGCAGCCGGCGGCCGGTCGAAGTCCTCCTCGGCCAGCGGCGCGGGGTGGGGCAGACCGCCGGCCTGCGCCAACTCGTCGGCCGCGGCCGGTCCGCGGGAATCGCGCCCCTCAGACTCCCGCCCGGGACGGCGGCGACGGCGACGGCGGCGGCGCTTCTCCGGCGGCTCGGCCATCGGCGGTGCCCCGCCCGACGCTTCCGCCGGCTCGACCAGATCGAACGGCTCCTCGAAGTCGAACGGCTCGTCGAAGAAGTTGGGCGATTCCGCGGCGCTTTCGGGCAGTACGGGAGGAAGCCGCGGCGGCTCCGACTTGGGCGGGGCCGCAACGACGGCTTGCACTGGCGGGGCCACAGGCCGCGCCACCGCAGGACGCGGCGCGACGGCTTGCGGCGTAGGGGTCACGCCGAGTTGACTGGCGATCACGTCCCAGCTTGCGGCCGGCGCGGCCGCCGGATGGGGACGAGCGGGTTTCTTGACGGGCCGTGGTGGCGACGGCCGGGCCGCCTGCCGCGGCTTCTCTTCCGGCGGCGTCACCCCTAAGTCGGAGATTAACGAGTCCCAATGGCTCGGCGAGTTCGAATCGGTCATCTGGCTTCCGTCGGTCTTGCGGAGAAATGTGGCCAAACCCGTCCGGTGTCCGGGCAGGGGCGGGCCGTGTAATCTATTCAAGTATATGGCCCTGGCTGCGGCCTGAGAAGGAGTGGTGCCGACCGAATCGAATCTGGAGGCGAGCGGGACAGCGAAATCACGATGTAGTCACTGTGATACAGGAATGCGTCATTGTGACGACACGCTTGCCTTGTCTCGCACGATCGGGAAGAATCGTCTGAAATGGTTCTATTCCCGGGAGATACCCCGGAAATTTCAGCGACATCGACCATCGGATCGCCCGCCGAGCCAAAGCCGGCGGCCAAGTCCTCGCTCGAATGGCACGGGCATCGCTGTCGGTTCCGTGGGGCACCTCTGGTACGCTGATCGTGGTCAGGAGGAGACGGCCATGAGAACCTGCGAAACGTGCGGTTGGGGGAAGTTGTCTCTTGTTGGTCTCGGTGTTTGGGCCATGCTGGGGGGGATTGTCTGGGCCGCCCCGCCTGCGGGAGACGCCAGGAACACGCCGCCACAGAACACCAGGCGGGACAACCCCCAACCGCCGCCCGAGAACATCAGGCGGGAGGCTCCGACGAAGCAATTTCAGCCCCCACCGCCAGGCCCGTCGCTTCGTCACGACGACTCCGACGCAACCAAGGACCTGCGGAGGAGATCGGACGCTGAGAGGGACACCGGCAAGAATGCGGAAGTTGACAGGGAGCCGCGAAGGGCGCCGGCCCCCGACAGGAACAAGGACCAGAATCTCCCCAAACGCGACGACCGGTCCGGCGTCGGCAAGGGCCAGCCGCCCGTGGCCGACCGCTCCCGGATCGACGACGTCCGCAAGCGGCTGGACCGGCAGGACCGCGGCAAGGCCAATCCGGGTCCTGCCGGCATGTCCGGCGGACAGCCGCCGCGCGACGCGAAGCAGCCACGGTTCTCCGACCGGCTGAAGACGGGCGACCTGAACCGCCTGAGCGCCGGCCAGAGCGCCAAGCAACTCCGGCTGGCCGATCAATACCGTCTCTGGCAGCAGGGGGACGTCGCCCGGCGGCTGGAATTGCAGAAGCACGGGCCTCCGCCGAAGCTGTACCACGGCGTCGTGAGCCCGGCCTACCAGCAATACTGCTTCCAGTACCGGTATTGGGGCCCGTCGTGGTTTGCCGGAGTCTGCTGGTATCCGAAGTGGAATCCGTGGGTGCAGTGGTCCTGGTACTACCACTGCCATCCGTGGTGGGACCCGCGGCCGATCTGGTGCCGGCCGGTGGTCTACCTGCCTTGCCCGCTGTGGGTTTACTGGGCGACTCCGGCGTGGCAGCCGCTGCCCGTGGTGGCCTGCGGCACGTGGGTCGATTTCAGCCCCGTGGCGCTCCCGCCGCAGCAAGCCGATCTGCAACTGGTGGCGGTGCGGTTCGTCGATCCCGGCCATCCCGAGGAGAAGCTGGGCCCGCGCTACCGCGTCTGGTTCCGCAACAACGGCGCGGCGCCGGTCACGCAGCCGTTCAACGTCATGCTGTTTGCCAGCAATGACGAGCGGTTGGCGGCCAACTTGCCGCAGGCGGGCGTGCGGGTGACGGCCATCGAGGCCGGCGACATCCAGAGCGTCGACATCCGGCTCCCGGTCGAGGTCTACACGATGGGCCGGGACGCCCAGGGCAACCCCGCCCCCTTCTCCGTGCTGCACGTCCTGGTCGATGCCAACCGGGAGGTGCCGGAGACGAACTTGGCCAACAACGGCGCCCGGCTGGCCGTGGGCGACATTCTGCCGGTCGATCCGGCGGCGTTCGAGATTGACCCGGTGGCTGCCCGGCCCGGCGGCGAAATCCTCCTGGCCGGCGAAGGTTTTGGGCCGCAGCCCGGCCGGGCCCTGGTTGTCGTGGGCGGGCAGGAGATGGACGCCGAGATTCTCGGCTGGTACGACTTGGGCGTGCGGCTGGCCTTGCCGCGCGTGGCTGTCGCCGGCCCCACGGAAGCCGACGTGGTCATCGTCCGCGGCGACGGCGCGGCCGCCAATCCGCTGAAGGTCACGATTAGCCCTTGATGCTACGCGTGGGGCTGGCGGAAACCATGCGCGATGGGAGTGATGGGAAGAATGGGACTCATACTTCCCATCATTCACATTATTCCCATTTCTCGGGCGGGTGCGTGCCGACTACATCATCGGTCGAGCCACTTCCGCACCACGTGCATCGTCGCCGCCCGGCCGCCGCGGGCGATGGCCGTGGTCAGTGGGATTTCTTTCGGGCAGACCTTCACGCAATTCTGGGCGTTGCCGCAGACCTGGATGCCCCCCTCGGCCACCAGCGCGTCGAGCCGCTCGCCGGCGGTCATCGCCCCGACTGGGTTTGCGTTGAACAGCTCGACCTGGGCGATGGCGTGGGCGCCCATGAACGCCCGCAGGTTGGCCTCCCGCAGCCGGGCGTGGAAAGCCTCCGCCGGTTCCCCCGGCTTGCGGTCCAACTCGATCTTGAGGAACTGGGGGCAGGCCTCCAGGCAGCAGCCGCAACTCATGCACTTGCTGTACAGATAGGCCATCTGCTGTTGCTCTTGCGACTGCCGCGGGCCGGGTCCCATGTCCAGGTAGCTATCGACCGGCAGCCAGGCGCGAATCTTCTCCAACATGGCGAAAATCCGCGACCGGTCCACCATCAGGTCGCGGACCACGGGGAACTTGGTCATCGGCCGCAGCTCGATCTCGCCGCCCCCCGCGACCGCAGTCGCGGGGCGTTTCATCAACAACTGATCCACCAGCGCCGTGCAGGCCTGGCGGACCCGCCCGTCAATCAACATCGTGCAGGCGCCGCAAACCTCTTCCAGGCAGTTGCACTCCCAGACCACGGGCGCCACCCGCTTGCCTTCGACCGTGACGGGCCGCTCGGCGATTTTCTGCAACACGCTGATGCAGTTCATGTCCGGCTCGTACTCGACGCGGAACCGCTGCCAGTAGCTCCGCCGCGCCGGGCCGTCCTGACGCAGGACTCGGACTTGAAATGTCGCGGGGGGCTGACTAAGCATGTTGCACCTCCCGTTCTTTCCACACTTCCTCGATCACGTCGCCGCCCAGCAGGCCATAGAGCCGCGGCCGGGGGCCGATCAACGACGTGTCCACCGCCGCGTAGCTCAGTTGCGGCTCTCCCTCGGGCGAAAGCGTGGCGACAGTCGTTTTCAGCCACTTCCGGTTGTTCTCCTCGAACCGCCGGCACCACGCCTCGGCCTGGCGGCGACGCTCGGCCGGCTCGGCGGCGTCGATCTCGGGCATGGCGAACTCCGGCTTGAAGTGCGACCCGCGGCACTCGTCACGCTGGAGCGCCCCCAGCAGGATCGTCTTCGCCAGCGGGAACATGTCTTCCAGCGCCCGGGCGAAAACGACCTCCTGGTTCGCCCAGCCGCCCGTGTCGGCCAGCGGGCATTGCCTGGCCCGTTGGTCCAGCTCGCATACCTTCTCGTACGCGCTCTTCAATTCCGAATTATGGCGGATTACGGTGGCCGCCTTGGTCATCACGCGGCCCAACTCGGTGTGGACGCTGTAAACGCTCGATCCGCCCTCCGGCCGGCTGAGCAAAGCGTGATACCTGGCTTCGTGCCGGTAGACTTCGCGGTCAAACAGTGACGACGGCTGCTCGGCCGCCGGGCCATTGGGCAAGGCGTCCAGGTAGTTGACGATGCCCGGCGCGACCGTCAACCCGCTGAACAGGCAGGCCACCAGCGAATTGGCCCCCAGCCGGTTCGCCCCGTGGAACTGGTAGTCGCACTCGCCGATGGCGAACGCGCCGGGCAGGTTCGTCTGCTGGTTCCGCGGCGAGCCGATGTTCAGTCCGCCTTTGGCATTGGCTTCATAGTCGCACCATAGGCCGCCCATCGAATAGTGGACCGCGGGAAAAATCTTCATCGCCGTCTTGCGCGGATCGACCCCCTGGAACTTCTCGTAGATTTCCAGCACGCCGGCCAGCTTGCGGTCCAACAGTTCACGGGGCAGGTGGCTCACGTCGAGATAGACGCACGGCCGGTCCGGGTCGACGCTCAAGCCCTCCTCGATGCAGACCTTGAAGATTTCGCGGGTGGCGATGTCCCGCGGCAGCAGGTTGCCGTATTTCGGATAACGCTCTTCGAGGAAGTAGTGCCGCTCGGGCTCGGGAATCTCGCCCGGCCGACGCGGATCGTGCGGCGTCCGCGGGACCCAGAGCCGGCCCCCTTCGCCGCGGGCATCTCGCTGATGAGCCGCAACTTGTCCGCCCCCGGCACGGCCGTCGGGTGGACCTGGATGAACTCGCCGTTGGCATATCGGGCGCCGGCCTGGAACATCCGGCTGGCCGCGCTGCCGGTGCAGGCCATCGAGTTGGTCGAGCGGCCGAAGATCAGGCCGCAGCCGCCGGTGGCCAGCACCAGGGCGTCGGCTGCAAAGGCCCGGATTTCCATCGTAATCATGTCCTGGGCGACGCAGCCGCGGCAGCGGCCCTTGTCATCCAGTATTGGCCCGAGGAAATCCCACGATTCGTACTTGCGGATTCTGCCGGCCACTTCCCAGCGGCGGACCTGCTCATCCAGGGCGTAGAGCAACTGCTGGCCGGTGGTGGCCCCGGCGAAGGCCGTGCGCCGATAGAGCGTGCCGCCGAACCGCCGCTGATCGCGAAAGCCCTCAGGCGTGCGGTTGAAGGTGACGCCCAACCGATCCATCAGGTCGATGATCCGCGGGGCCCAGTCGGCCAATTCCTTCACCGGCGGCTGATTGGCGAGAAAATCGCCGCCATAGACGGAATCCTCGAAATGCTTCCACTCGTTGTCGCCAAGCTGCCGGGTGAGATCGTTGACGCTATTGATTCCGCCCTGGGCGCACACGCTGTGGGAGCGTTTCATCGGCAGCAGGCTCATCATGCCCACGTCGCAGCCCAATTCGGCCAGTTTCATGGCCGCCGCCATCCCGGCCAAGCCGCCGCCGACGATTATGATGGCGTGTTTGGGCATCACTGAGACTCCTTGTACGGTTCGCGAGCCTCATCGAATTGACGTAAGCTGCATTCCCACCAACGCCCCCAAACCCATCACGGCCAACGTCAGGCCGACGGCCAGACAGGGCCAGTTGGCCCAGCGCTGGGCGTGGGGACTGGTCCAGACGCCCCAGGTGATGCCCATCGTCCAGAGTCCATTGGCGAAATGATAGACGCTGGCCAGGATTCCGACGAGATACGCAAGCTGAACTGCCAGCGACGCCTGAATCGACGCGGCGGCGGTTTCGGCGGCGCGGTAGGGGTCGAACGTCCCGCCGCCCAACGGCCGGGTGACATGCTCCATCCACCACCCGCCCGGCAGCCAGCCGCGGGTCTGAAAGACGTGCCAGAGGATGAACGCCAAGGCGATGACGCCGGTGGCCCGTTGCAGGGTGTAGCGGAAGTTTTCGCGGTAGGGGTAAAGGACCACGTTCCGCTTGCCCCGCAGGACGATGACCGCCCCGATCAGCCCGTGCAGCAGGATCGGCAGCAGGATGAAGATCCATTCCACGAAAAAGAGCGTGGTCGGGCCAATGTCGTGAATCTGATCGACCCGCTGCTGAAAGGTTTTCGGGCCGTCGAGGATCGAGGCGTTGGTGGCCAGGTGGAGGCAGAGAAACGCCCCAACCGGCACAAGCCCCAGCAGCGAGTGCAGCCGGCGGACCAGGAATTCATGGCGGCCGAAGACGTTGGCGATGTCGGGCATGTCTCACAACTCTTTGGACCGGATCACGATCATTTTCCGCACCTGCATGTCCTCCATCGTATACGGAATGCCGCCCGTGCCCAAGCCCGAGTGACGCAGGCCGGCGAAGGGCATCCAATCGACGCGGAAGGCCGTGTGGTCGTTAATCATCACGGCCGAGGCGTTCAGGCGGCGGGACGCCCGCAGGGCCGTGTCTAAGTTGCGGGTGAACACCGCGGCCTGGAAGGCGTAGGGGAGCGAGTTCGCGCGGGCGATGGCGTCGTCCAACTCGTCAAACGGCGAGACGCAGACCACCGGGCCGAACACTTCGTGGGTCATCACCCGCGTGTCGGCCGGTGGGTCAAAGAGCACGGTCGGGGCGTAGCAAGTCGGCGATTGGGCCGACGTGCCGTCGGCCGCTAAACGACTGACCGCCTGGCCGCCGCAGAGCAACCCCGCTCCGCGTTGGGCGGCCTCTTGCACCCACTCATGGACGCGGCGGACCTCGCTTGCGCGGATCAGCGGGCCGATGGCCGTATCGGGGAGCGTCGGATCGCCCACCTTGAGCGACCGGGCGGACTCGGCCAGGCGCTCGGCCAGCGTGCGGGCGATTGGCCGCGCGGCGAATATCCGCTGCACGGAGACGCAGACTTGCCCGGCATGATAGAAGCCGGCCCGCAGCAACAGCGGCAGGGCGTCGTCCAGATCGGCGTCGGCCGCGACGATGACCGGGGCCACGCCGCCGTGCTCCAACGAACACCGGGCGCCCGGCGGCAAGCGGCTGCGCAATTGCCAGCCCACCGCGCCGCTGCCGATGAAGCTGAAGAAGCCGACCCGCGGATCGGCCACCATCGCGTGACCCAAGTCCTGGTCGGCGGTCAAGAGCGGCTGGCACCACTCGTCAGGCAACCCGGCTTCCCGCAGAATCCGCACCAGCCGGAAGCAGGAGAGCGGGGCCGCCTTGGCCGGCTTGACGACGCACGGGCAGCCAGCCGCGACGGCGGGGCCTACCTGATGGGCGATCAGGTTCAACGGATGGTTGAACGCGCTGAAGCAGAGCACGACGCCGATCGGCTCGTGGTGCGTGAAGGCCAGCCGGCCGGCGGAGGCGCCGTTGCGGTCCATCGGGACCTCGACGCCCGCCTGCGTCCGTAAATGCTCGGCGCAGAGCCGGATGCTGTCGATTGCCCGATCCGCCTCGACCAAGGAAT
The DNA here is from genome assembly GCA_963754135.1 of uncultured Planctomycetaceae bacterium. GTDB lineage: Bacteria > Planctomycetota > Planctomycetia > Pirellulales > Thermoguttaceae > JAJFUI01. The sequence continues at coordinate 1,667,572 of CAVWEY010000003.1, read as the reverse complement.
CCACCAGCGGTTTTCCGCCTTCGCGGGCGGCCTCCAGGGCAAGCAGCTCGCGGCGCTCTTGCATGATGGCCGCGGTGCGCGCGAGGATTTCGATGCGTCGGGCCGGGCTGAGCCAGGCGTCCCGGTTGCGGAAGAGGGCGTCGGCCGTCGCCAGGGCGCGCTCCACGCCGCTTCGGTCCACTTGCTCGACCGTGGCGATTGGCGCATGATCGAACGGAGCGGAGATCATCGCCGGCGCGCCCGCCGGTGCGGCGCCGGGGACCATTAGGGGGAAGTGTTCGGACATGGCTCTCGCTCCTTCCGGCGGTGGCTACTGGCTGTCAAAGAACCAATGTCACCCAAACGCCCCGCGACTGCGGTCGCGGGGGAACACGCCGCTCCATCCCCCGCGACCGCAGTCGCGGGGCGTTTTCCGATCACCACATTGGTTCTCTGAGGCTTCGTGACGCTGTTTCACCGCGTCACACCGGACAAACCAGCTTGCTCATCCGCTCGGTCAGTTTCATGTTCTCCGAATAATCGACGGGGCAATCGACCACGACTACGGTATTGTCGGCGACCGCCTGCTTGAGGATCGGCAGGAGTTCGCCGGCGGCGCCCACGCGGTATCCTTTGGCCCCGAAGCTCTCGGCGTACTTGACGAAATTGGGGTTGCCGAAGTCGACGTGGGCGGCCCGGCCGTAGCGCCGCAACTGGTGCCAGCCGATCAGGCCGTAGCCGCCGTCGTTCCAGATGACGATCACCATCGGCGTGCCGGTCCGCAGGGCGGTTTCGATTTCCTGGGAGTTCATCATGAAGCCGGCGTCGCCGACCACCGCGGCCACAGTGGTTTCGGGGAAGGCCAGCTTGGCGGCGATCGCCCCCGGCACGGCGATCCCCATCGACGCGAAGCCGTTGGAGATGATGCACGTGTTGGGTCGCTCGGGCTGATACATGCGGGCCATCCACATTTTGTGGGCGCCCACGTCGCAGACCACGATGCCGCGGGCGCCGAAGGCCCGCTGCAAGTCCCACACCAGCCGCTGCGGCTTGAGCGGGAAGCTTTCGTCGTCGGCCTGCGCGGATAGCTCCTCCATGATCGCCCGCCACAGCGCGGCGGGAAAACGCCAGCGACGCTTGACCAGCGGGGCCAGGGCATCCAGCGCCGCGGCCACATCGCCGACCACTTCGACGTCGGGGATGTAATGCTCGTCCACTTCGGCCGGCGAGGCATCGACGTGGATGATCTGGCGGCTCTTGTCGGGGTGCCAGCGGTTGGGATGGTACTCGACGATGTCGTAGCCGACGCAGACAATCACGTCGGCCTGGTCGAAGCCGCAGGCCACGACGTCGCGGCCCTGCAAACCGACCGCGCCCAGCCAGAGCGGATGCGAAAAGGGGACAACGCCCTTGGCCATGAAGGTGTTGACGACGGGGATGTTGAGCCGCTGGGCCAGCAGCCGCAGCGACTCGGCGGCGCCCGCCCGGATGACCCCGTTGCCGGCCATGATGAGGGGATGCTCGGCCGCGGAAAGGACCTGGGCGGCCTCATGGATTTTCTCGGGCGGGGCCAGCGGCCGCATCGGGCGACGGACCGCCAGCGGCTGCTGGCCCTGGACTTCCATCGCCGCGATGTTCTCGGGGAAGTCGATGTAGCTGACGCCGGGCTTCTCCGCCTGCGCCTGCTTGAACGCCTTGCGGACCACCTCCGCCACGGTCTCCGGCTCGATCACTTGGATGCAGTATTTCGAGATGGGCCGGAAGAGGTTCACCAGGTCGAGATACTGGTGGCTCTCTTTGTGCATCCGCGCAGTGGACGACTGGCCGGAGATGGCCACCACGGGGGCGTGGTCCATGTTGGCGTCGGCCACGCCGGTCACGAGGTTGGTGGCCCCCGGCCCGAGGGTCGCCAGGCAGACGCCCGCCCGGCCGGTCAGCCGGCCGTGGACGTCGGCCATGAAGGCGGCGGCCTGCTCGTGGCGGGTGGTGATGAAGCGGATTTTGCTCCCGAGCAGGGCATCGAGGATGTCGATGTTCTCTTCGCCGGGGAGGCCGAAGACGGCCTCCACGCCCTCGTTTTCCAGGCAACGGACGAAAAGCTCGGCGGCCTTCACGGCGGGTGCCTCTACCTCTCGGGTGGCACTTCTCTCTGCGTGCCCCTAATAATATGTCTCGGTTGGGGCATGGTCAACGGTCAACCGCCAAGATTCTGTAACACTGGCCGGGTTGCGGCTATTTACAATAGAGGAAGGTAGGGTGGGACAAACGTCAGCGCAGTCCCACCAGGTCTCTCCTCGGCCCTTGGTGGGACCGCGCTGAAGCTTGTCCCACTCTACGCGGACTGTTCAAACGATGTCGCAGACAGATCCCCATTCGCAGTTTGCCGACCAACTGGTGGCCATCCAGAAGGGACTGTACGCCTACATCCTGACGCTGGTGCCCTGGCCGGAGGAGGCCAGCGACGTGTTGCAGCAGACGAACCTCGTCATGTGGCGCGACGCCGCCAGGTTTCAGTTGGGGACGGACTTCCGCGCTTGGGCCTATCGCGTGGCGTACTTCCAGGTGTTGCGGCAGCGGCGCAAGGCCGGGCGGGAGCGGCTGCGGTTCGACGACACCCTGCTCCGGGACCTGGCCGACAACATGCAGCGGGCACCGGCCGAGGCCGAGGAGGAGGCCCTGCTCTTGCAGGACTGCCTGCGGAAGCTGCCACAGATCGACCGGGAGTTGATTTGCCGGCGTTACGATGCGGGCGTGTCCGTCAAGGCGTTGGCCGCCCAGTTGCAACTGCCGCCCAACACCGTGGCCGTCCGGTTGCACCGCATCCGCCGGGCGCTCTTGGAGTGCGTCCAGCAAGGGACCGCCGACCGCGAGCCGAGGTGAGCCGGTGACGAGTTTGTTGTCACAACCCGACGAATTGCACGAACTGCTGACCGCCCTGACCGACGGCGAGATGAGCGGGGAGCAGTTCGGCCGCCTCCAGCAATTGCTGCTGCAAAACCCGGCCGCGCAGGCGTACTACCGGCAGTACATGCGGCTTTGCGCCTGCTGGAGTTCGAGCGGGCGGCAGCGGGGAAGAATGATGAATGTGGAATGATGAATGATGAATTACCTGCTGACGCGGCATCTGCTGACATTCAGCATTCAGCATTCAGCATTCATCCTTCTGATGGTGCGGCAGTTCAACTGCCGCACCAACTTGATGCCCCGACTCCCGAGCCCTTCACCCCTCCAATTGTTATCGACACGACCGGCCCTGCCCCCGCTCCTTTCTTCTCTCTCCCCTCCTCGGTCGGCGGTTGGCTGTTTTCCTACGCGGCCGCCACGGTGCTGATGGGTGCGGCGATTCTGGGCGCCTGGCTGTACAAAGTGTCGCTTGACTCCGAGATCGCCCGAGACCAGCCCCCGCTGGCCCAACGGGCGTCCGCCGAGCCGAAGCCGGAGTACGCCGGCCGGATCAGCGGCACGGCCGATTGCCACTGGGCCGATCCCCAAAACGCTCCCCATACTACGGCCGTCCCCTTGGGCGATAAGTATGTCCTCAATTCCGGGCTGATGGAGATCACCTACCGCACCGGGGCGAGAGTCATCCTCGAAGGGCCTTGCACCTACGAAGTCGAGTCGGCTAACGGCGGCTTCTTGTCGCTGGGAAAACTTACTGCGCGAGTGGAAAGCGCGAAACCGGAAGCGGCAAATCCCAAATCCCAAATCCCAAATGCCAAATTTGTTGTGCGAACTCCCACGGCGATCGTCACCGACCTGGGCACGGAGTTCGGCATCGTGGTCGGGAAGCACGGCGACGTGGCAACGCACGTTCTCGAGGGTGCCGTCGATTTAAGGGTGCTCCCGCATGGCCGGTCGGACGGTCAGTCCATCCGGATCGGCGCCAATCAGTCGGTTCGGCTGGTAATGGGGGCTGAAGGCCAGGGACCAACGGTGCTTCACGGGAAAGCCGACACGGCCTGCTTCGTCCGGCCCGGACAACTTTCGCAATGGGCGCGGGAACAGACGCTTCGACCCTTCCGGCAATGGGAGACGTTCAGCGCGGAGTTGCGGAAACGCGGCGACCTACTGGCATACTACGACTTCCAGCCCGATGAAAACGACCGCACCGTGCTGCGGAACCGGGCCGCGACGGGCGCGGCGCTGGACGGCCGCATTCAGGACGCGCCCTGGGTGTCGGGGCGTTTTCCGGGCAAGGACGCCCTGCGGTTCGGCTGGCCCGGCAGCTCCGTCCGCCTCAACGTCCCCGTCGAGCGCCAGCGATTGACCTTGGCCGCCTGGCTCAAGCTCGATTACCTGCCGACCGCCGCGGAATGTAGCGGCAGCCTGCTGATGTCGGACGGCTGGAACAGGATGGGCGCCGGGAACTTCACGGGCCGGATCGCCTGGCAAATAGCCAATGGCGGCAGAATGCTCTTTTGTTTGGACAACTGGAAGGACAATGTGAGTTCCCGGTCCGCGCTCGACGCCGCCGGGATGCGCGGTCAGTGGCGGCACCTTGCCGTGGTTTACGTGTACGGCCCCGAGGCGAGCCACGCAGCCTTCTACGTCAACGGCGAGCCGGTGGGCGGAGCGGACATGAGCGCCAGTGTTCACCCGACGATGGCGGCCAAAGTCGGATCGGCCCTGATCGGCGGGTGGGACCCTGATTATTCAGAGGGTTCACCGATGGTCGACGGCCCGGGCGGCCGCTGGCTCCACGGAACTATCGACGAGTTGATGATCTTCCGCTCGGCGCTCGACGCCAAGGAAATCCACCGTATCTATGAGTCCACTAAACCCCAAACCCTTAACGACGCTACCTCAGGAAAGGAGGTCAACCGATGAACGGTCCGTAGCAGACGACAACCACGGAACGCGGAAACAGGCAAAACGCAGGATGCGCGAAACCACCAGGGGAGTCGGGTGGCACGGTTGGCTCGCCCAGCCGCGTGCTCCCCGCCGCCGGGCAATCCAGCGGCGCCGCCAATCGTTTCCGAAAAGTACCAGTGCCCGATCTGTTGGTCGGGCAAAAGAAGAACCATTTAGTACAGGATCACTCTCATGCAGGCATCACGTCTTCACTTTCTGACCAGCGTTTTCGCAGTTGTGGCGGTTGTACTTTTGGTGGGGGTGGCGCAGACCGAAACCGTCTACAATTTTACCAACTGCTTCAGCACAACCCTCACGGCCCCGCCCAACGCCAACCCGTTGTACAACGGGGTCTGGAGCTACGGATACTACAGCACAACCAACCCGGTACCATCGACCTTAACACTGTTCCCCTATTTTGACAATATGGACGGCAGCTTGGAGGGTTGGGCCCTATCCAGCCCAAATTCCACGAACCGGTTACGTGGGGTACCAAACCGGCTCCGCCGCCACGAAGTACGGCTACTATTTTGCGCCAAACGAGCCGACGATGCAAATTGCAGCCCAACCAGCCGCGATTCGATGGACCGCTCCGGGGGCGGGCACTGTCACCCTGAATGTCACGTTTGAGGCGGTTGGCACCGGGACTACCGGCTATACCTACAGCGAACCCGAAAGCGAAATCTTTCAGAATGCGACTGTAGTGGACCCGGCAACGCAGATGAAGTCTTACCAGGCTACGCACAACTACACGGGCACCTTAACCGTGGCGGCGGGCGACAAGCTCGACTTCGCTGGGTTGGGCAGTGTCCCGTCCAGTACCTGGACCCCGGCGGTCTCTATCAGCGGCACGATTGATTTTGTGCCGTCGCCGGAGCCGTCGAGCATCGTGTTGTTGGTCTGCGGTTTGGCCGGCCTGCTGGCCTATGCCTGGCGGAAGCGGCGGTAGGAAACGTCAGATTTTGGATGGTGGATGGTGGATGGCGGATTTGACGACAAGTCGGTCCGCCATCCGCCTCCGCTGTTCTATTGACGACGTTTACCCTGGATATCCTGTTTCAGCGGAGGACGCTATGATACTCCATCCACCATCCAAAATCCAAAATCCAAAATCTCCACACGGTTTTACTCTCGTGGAACTTCTTGTCGTCATCACGATCATCGGGATTTTGATCGCGCTCTTGTTGCCGGCGGTGCAGGCGGCTCGCGAGGCGGCCAGGCAGGCGCAGTGCATGAACAACTTGAAGCAACTCGCCCTGGCTTGCTTGCAACACGAAGAGAAGTACAAGTTCTTTCCCACCGGCGGCTGGGGCTGCAACTGGGTCGGAGACCCCAATTGCCCCATGGGGAAGTCTCAGCCGGGCGGCTGGGTGTTCTGCATCCTGCCGTACATCGAGCAGGACGCCCTGGCGAGCTTGGGCGCCGGACAGACCTTCATGTCGGCCGGCTACTTGGCCGCCCAAGCCCAGCGGATACAGACGCCGTTGGCGGTCATGAACTGCCCCACGCGGCGTCCGTCGGTGGTGTTTCCCTATCTCTGGGCGCAGGGGCCAATTTTCCCGGCGTCCCTACCGTCTCCGCCCAGGCCCGCAGCGACTATGCCATCAACATCGGGGACACGAACTTAACGGTAATTTTCGGACCCTACGGCTGGACGTCATACTCCCAGGCAGACACTTATGCGTGGCCGGACACTTCCGGCATCAGCGGGATTTCCTTCCTGCGAAGCCAAATCACCATGGCCCAAGTGCGCGACGGGACGTCCAATACGTATTGCCTCGGCGAGAAAAACGTCGATTCGGACTACTACTTCACCGGCCAGGACGGGGGTGACGACTCCGGCATGTTCACCGGAAATCAGGACGACTCCTATCGCTCCGGCGGGTATTTGAATCCCGGCTCGAACCCGCCCACGTACACCTACTGGCCGCCGGTGCAAGACACGCCCGGCACCGTCTTGTCTAACCAGTTCGGCAGCGCTCACGCCGTTGTGTGCCATTTCGCCATGTGCGACGGGTCGGCGCAAGCCATCAACTATTCCATCGATCCGGAGGTTCATCGCCGGCTCTGCAACCGCGACGACGGCCTGACGATCGACGCCAAGAAGTTCTGAGCGGACCCTCTGATTTGCATTCTCCCGTTTTGCCTTTCCCTTAACCTTGAACGAGCCTCCCATGAATGAAACGTTTTTCCGCCGGCTGATTCTCCCGGTCTTGGCCGCCTTGTGCGTCTTTTCTTTGGCGTCGGACCATCTCCGCGGCCGTCCAACAATGACTTCGGCGTTTTGTGGTACGGCCGTCCCGGCTGCACGGGCAGGCGAGACGCCGATGCCACAAGTTATTCCTAGATCGCTAGAAGATACGCTCCATGCGGCGACGCCGGACCCGGCCGCGGCCGACTACTCGGGCCACAAGGGCCGGACGCTCTACGTTTCCAAGCTGGGCGACAACTCCGACGGCAGCAGTTGGCAAAAGGCATTTCGCACCATTCAGGCGGCGTTGCTGGCCGTGCCCGACGACCAGGGCGGACACCAGATCATCATCCGTCCTGACACGTACGTGGAGGCGAACCTGTACGTGAAGCACAAGGGCATCCGGGGGCGTATAACCTGATCGCCGGCGATTTCGACGGCAAGCTCGGTTCCGGCGCGACCGGCTGGGTGGTGGCGGATTGCAGCGCCCCGGGGGTCGGCGTCCGTATGGACCCCGACCCGGCGCAGGGCGGCAACTGGAAGATCATCAAGTCCGACGCCCCCGAGTCGGGACTGAAGAGCGTTGACTGGTGGGGCAACTTCACCGGGCCGCCCGGCACGTTCTCCAACCTCGGTTACGACCGCTGGATATTCCGCCACATCTATGCCACGGGCGGCGAAGGCGGCTTCGGCCTCTATCGGGGCGACGTGGTGTGCCAGACGCCGGGCACGGTGGTGGTCGAGGATTGCGTCGGCATCGGACGGTTTGCCGGGGCGTGCCTGGCCGGCGGCGTCGGCCGCAAGGATGAGCCACTTCAGTTCCGCCGCTGCTACTTTATGAACCTCGACTGGTGGGGCGACGCGGGCGGCGTCTACGTCCGCGCCCATCACACCTCGATCCCCGATTATCCCGACGCCGTGTTCGACGACTGCACGATCGTCTCCCCCAAGAGCGCTCTCCAGTCGGCCTTTCCCGGTTGTGACGATACGTACACCCGCGTGAAGTTCAAGAACTGCCGGCTGATCGTGCTGAACTTTTCGCAACCGCGCGGCACCCCGTCCAAGGGCATCATCCGCTCCGATGCCAAGGAAGGCAAACAGCTCCACGTCGACCTGGAGGATTGCCTGCTGATGGGCTACAAAGTCTTCGTGTGCGCAAGGGCGACGTGTCTTACACCATTAAAGGTAGCGTGAAAGCCTATGTCGAGTACGAGCAGACGGTGCCCAAGGGCATCGAACGTCTTGGGCTGTGGCCGGTGGAGGCGTTTGACTGCATCGCACCGCCCAAGGCTTTCGGCCATCAGCCCAAATGACGGACATGACTGGTTTTCCACGGACGGCGTGGCTTCCGGGGATCCGTTGCGGAGTCCCGGTAGTTTTCTGGATTGTCGTTGGCGGCATCGTGGCCGGCGCCGTTTCCACGGAGGCCGGCCAACCAGCCGCGGCCGTCAAACTCACGGTTGAGCCAGGGCATCCTTGGACGCCGCCGTTCGGCCCGGACCGCGTGGGCCGGCCGATGGACGCGGTGGTCGAGTTGCCGGCGGGCGTAAAGTCCTCCGAGGCGTACGTCTTGGTCTGCTATCTCGATGGGAAGGAAATCCGCCGTCAGGCAGTGGCCTTCGCCGATTCTTACCAGCGGCCGCGACGCTTCGGCCGGCTGACGCTCGACGATTGGCCGTCGGAAGTGGCGCTTCTGCGCAAGTCGCCGGCCGGACGCCAACGGAGGTGGCGCGGGCGGGGGTCGAGCTGCCGGCCTTCGAAGCCGAGGCTGTGGCCCGGCCGGAAGCCGTGATTAACCCCGTGGACCTCGGAACCATTTTGCCGCCGGCCGACTGGTTGCTGTTGGCGGGCGGTCAGCAGGCCGAGGTGGACGTGGCGGCGCTCTCGCGCCACCGCGACGTTGCCGGGGCATTGGCGGCCGCTTGGTACGAGTCCGCCCCGGACCGGCGCGTGCAGGTCGGCCTGCCGCTCGACCGCGGGCGCAAGGCCCGGGCCAAACTGCCAATGCCCGGCGCCTCCAAGACCCTCCTGCAAGACGTGCTGCACGTGGCCATTGTGGACGGCGCGGGCAAGGAGATCTGGCGGAAAGACGTCCGCGTGATGTTGGTCCCCCGCGCGCCCCGATGGCCCAGCTTTGGGGCGGTGGCCACGAACCTCCGCTACGACCTGCCCATCCCCGTCAACGGCAAGCCGCCAATCGACTTTGACCGGGGCTGGGACCCAAAGCGGCAAGACGTCGTGGTCTTGCTTCCGAACGGGGCGCGGTTCGTCTTCTGGCGGGGATCGTCGTACTGTCCGTTTTGGGCGGGCCGCTCGAACACGGGCTTCTGTTACGAATGGGCCGAAATCGCCGGCAAGCACATGGTAGGCAAATCCGATTGCGTCGAGCCGTTGCAGGACAAGGAACTCCGCTACGGCCGGGTGGAGATCGTCGAATCAACCCCCGCCCGAGTCCACGTCCGTTGGAATTACCAGTCCTGCGACCTGTACTATAAGGTTTGGGGCGACTTCGCCGTGGAGGACTTCTACTTTTACCCGGACGCCTTGGGGACGCGCGTGCTCACGTTGACCGCGCACCCGAACGTGTGGGTCGAGACCAACGAGTTCATCGTTCTCACACCCCCGGCGGGCTACCCTTTCGCGCTGCTGCCGGCCAACCTGCTCGACTTCATTTGGCCCGCGGGAAAAGTCTCGTTCCGCTTTCCTTGCTTCATAGGGAACCAGCCGGAGGCCTGGGCGAAACTCAAGACCGTCCCCAAGGACGTGCCGCTGCTGCACCGCATCCGCTTCAGCAAGGGAGACCGGCTGGCCGCCGTCTTCTACTCGCCCCGCGGCAGTTCCCAGGACCTGCCGGGCTTCGAGCCGCTCTACGACCGGGGCGCCCTGGCCACGCCGATGTACTGGGGCTGCCACTGGCCGCTCAGCCGCGGCTATCCTACCGGGTGGGTGATCAGCGGCCGGATCGGCGAAGCGCCGGGGCACAATTCTACCATTCACGCCGGCACGCCCCAACCCCTGCGCACCCAAACCGGCCGGATGCCCAATGCTCAAGGGAAACCGGAAACGCTGAAGCGTGACACGTGGGTTTGGCTGATCGGCATGACCAGCGCCGGCGACGACGAGCTTCGGCAGTGGGCCCAGAGCTTCGCCCACCCGCCAACGCTGGAAGCCCAAGGCGCGAGACTAGCCGCCGAGCCCTACACACCCGAGCGCCGCGCCATGCGGCTGGTCGTGGAGGAAGGGAACGTGACGATCGCGATCAAGCCGACGGGATGCTGCGTGAATCCCGTTTTTGAATTGCGGGGGGCGCCGAAGAGGCTCGTCAGCGTGCGATTGGGGGATCGGGCTCTCGACCGTAAACAATATGCCTGGGATGGCAAGACGCTGTGGCTCGACGCCGTTCTCAGCCAGCCCACGGTGCTGCGATTGGAGTTCGGCGCGGATGGGTAACGATTCGACCGGCTAACGTGATCCACTTCCGCCTCGGCACGCGCGACGATGGCCTCGCGATTGACCGGAAATCATTTTAGCCCTTGGGAGAATGAAGCATGCGGGGGCAAGCAGCCGAGATAATCCGTCGGGCAAGCCTTCTTGTGTTTCTTTTGTTGTTCACGCCCTTGCTGTGCGCGGAGGAGAACGTCTCGATCTTCAATGTGAAGAATTACGGCGCCACGGGAAAGAAGACGGATGATGCCCAGAAAGCCATTCAAACGGCGGTAGACACCTGCGCAAAAGCCGGCGGGGGCACGGTGTTGCTGCCGTCCGGCGAGTATACCTCGGGAACAATCCACCTCCGCAGCCACGTGAGGCTCTGCATTGACAGCGGCGCCACCTTGTATGCTGCCAGGGAGGCCGCCGTCTTCGATAAGCCTTCCCTGCTTTACGCCGAAGACGCGCAAAACATCACCATCGACGGCCGAGGGACGCTTGACGGGCAGGCCGCGTACGTGTGGCGGACGGACGAACGGCACTACGGGCCGGCTGTCGAAAGCAACCGGATCCAGGCGCAAGCGAAAGCGGACGCGGGCCGAGAGCGGCTGACGCGGCCCTATCCGACCGGCCATCGTCGGCAGCCGCACATGATTCTCCTGCTCCGGTGTCGGGGCGTCAGGATTGCAGGACTCTCGTTTCTTCATTCCCCAAGCTGGACAATCCACCCCTATGGCTGCCAGCGGCTGAACATCGACGGCGTCTACATTTACACCAGCCTCAAAGAAGCCGTCTGGGCAGACGGCATCGACCCGGACGGGTGCAAGGACGTTCGCATATCCAACAGCACGATTGAAACCGGCGATGACGCCATTGTGTTTTACTCGGCGGACTTCTATGGCCCCGCGTTGCCCTGTGAGAACATCACGGTCACGAATTGCCGCCTCTCCTCGGCGTCGGCCGCGCTGAAGTTCTGCGACTGCAACGCCAACTGCATCCGCAACGTGACGGTGGACAATTGTGTGATTACTGGCTCGAACCGAGGCATTGCCTTTATGGCGGAGTGGGGAGGCTACGTCGAGAACGTCGTCTTATCAAATCTGGTGGTGGACTGCCGCCGCTTCGACTGGTTCTGGTGGGGTGAGGGGGATCCAATCCATTTTGAGATCCCACCGCTCGACAGGCGAAAGCAACGTCCTGGTAAACCGGGCGATCTGCCGGGGGGGTCGATCCGGAACGTGATTATCCGTAACGTCATCGCGCACGGCCAGGGGACCTGTCTGATCACGGGGCACCCTAAGAGTTGGCTGGAAAACATCAGCTTGGAAAACGTCAAACTGTTCATCTCCACGGATCCTTCCTCTGCGTATGACAAATCGGTTCACGCCATGCAGTTCCGATATGCCAAGAACCTGAAGGTGAAGGACGTCGAGGTGAACTGGGAGAAGCCCGAGTGGAACAAGTGGGAAAGCGCCCTGTTCTTTGAGGACGTCAACGGATTGAGGGTAGAAAACTTCGTCGGCGGGCCGGCAAAGCCCCAAACGGATATCCCTGCCGTCGTCCTCGACAAGGTTGAGGACGCCGTAATCTTGGGCTCCAAGGCCCGGCCTGGAACACGGGTATTCCTCAGAGTGAATGGCCCTAAGAGCAAGAATATCTACGTGATTGGGAACGAATTGCACGACGCCGGGGTGGCCGTGCAACTTGACGCCGACGTGGTGAAAGGAACGGTGAAGGCGATCAGTAATTTTTAGCGCCGGGGCGATGCAGAACATCGCCTCGTTCTATGAGGACGTGACCGCCGGGCGGTGCGACGATCCCACCGTCCGCCGGGCGGTGGACGGCTGCCTGACCTGCATCCTCGGCCACGAGGCCGCCCTGCGCCACGGCCGGCTGACGATGGAGGAATTGCTCAAGGAAAACCGCCGCCTCGAACCGGACCTCACGGGCCTGAAGGAGTGATCGGCGGCGAAGCCAACACGACGGTGAACGTCGCCCCGCGGCCGGGCTGGCTCTCGACCTCGATCCGGCCGCCGTGGTTGGTAATGATCCGCCAGGCCTTGGAGAGGCCCAGACCCAGTCCGCGGCCGGCCTGGCGGGCGGAATAGAACGGATCGAAGAGGTGGCGGCGTCCTCGGCCGTGATCCCCGGCCCATCGTCGCGGATGCGGATAATCACCTCATTTGTCGATTTGGGATTTGGGATTTCGATCTCGACGTGGCCGCCGCTTTGCAGGGCCTCCAACGAGTTCTGGCAGATCGCCCGCAGGGCGACGCCAAGCTGCACGGGATCAGCCTCGACCGAGAGCGGGCCCGGCCCGCCCGTGCGGCAGATCGCCGTCTCCTGCCGCGCGCAGCAGGGGAGCAACTCGGCCAGCAGACCGTCGATCAGTGTGACCAGTTCGACCGGTTGCAGTTCGGGCCGGGGGGGCCGGGCGAAGAGCATCATGTCGGCGATCATCTCATAGACCCGCATCGCCTGGGCGCTGATCAGCGCCAGGGCGTGCCGCCGCTCGGGATCGCGCTCTTCCCGCAGCAGGAGTTGTGCCCGGCCGGAGATGACCGTCAGGGGGTTGTTGATTTCGTGGCCAGCCCCGGCGGCGAACTCGGCCATCGCTTCGAGCTTCTCGGCCTCCAGCGTGCGCTGGAAACCGGCCTCCAACGCCGCCAGCCGGGCGAGTTGGTCGGCGGTCGAGGACGATTCTCGTTCGTGGCTCGACATGGAAGGTTCTGCGCATCGCCCCAGAAAGCCCGCGGGGTGTAACCCGTCGGCTTAGAATGTCGCACTTTCCGCGGCACGGCGGCAAGGAAGCTTACGCGCTGGTAGCCATTTCGATGTCCAGGTGCTGGCACATCCGTTCCACCAGCCGCTCGACCTCGAACGGTTTGTGGAGGAAGTCGTTGGCGCCGGCCTCCTTCAACTCGCTGACCTTCTCCTCCTCGACCATGCCGGAGATGCAGATGATCCGCACGTCGTCCATGCTCTTGTCGCTGCGGACCCGCTGGCAGACCTCCTTGCCGTTGATGTCGGGGAGCATCACGTCGAGCACGATCAGGTCGGGGCGATATTCCTTGACCATCATGCCGGCGTCGAAGCCGTTGTTGACGCTGCGGGTCTCGAACCGCCCGTCACGCTCCAAGGCGTCGGTGATCAGCTCGACCAGTTCCTCGTCGTCGTCGACAATCAGCACCTTCCGCTTGCCGCTTTCCAGGGCGTCGGTGGGGATGCCGTTGTCCCGCATGAAGGAAAAGAGCTGGTCGCGGGGGATGCGGCGGAACCGGCTCCCCGGCACGCGGAATCCCTTCAACTGTCCCGAGTCAAAACAGCGGATAATGGTCTGCTGGGAGACCTTGCAGATTTTGGCCGCTTCGCCGGTCGTAAACACGGTTTTCATGTTTGGCTCACCATCCTTGTCAAAACTGGCCTGGAATCTCGCCCTGAGTTCGCGACTGCCGCAAACCCTTCACATCCCTACGCTCTATGCAAACCGTAGGCTCATCCGGTTCTTCCAACATTACCGAACTTGCCAACTGGGCTAATTATAGCCATCTTCCCGCGTCTGTCAATACGGGTATTGCTTTCCCAAGTCTCTACTCCGGTTATACTTACAGGATGATATGGCCGGTTGGGACACGGCGACTTGACCCGCCCCAAGGGGACAGGTACGATCTATTCCAGCCACTCCAGTCAACCTAAGTGCCCAGTACGAGGGGACTTGTCGGAGAAGCGGCCTTTTTTCTTCGGGGGGAGCGAAGGGCGATTAGCTCAGTTGGTTAGAGCGCCACGCTTACAACGTGGATGTCAGCCGTTCGAATCGGCTATCGCCCACTGGTCGGAAGACGCCGAGAGAGCCCGCATAGAAGCGGCATCTTGCCGCTTCAGCGAGGACGGGCAGTGTCCTTCCGCCCCGGCATGAAGCGGCAAGATGCCGGTCCTACAGTCCGGGACCGTGAACGGTTTCGGGCTGGGGTTTCTTCCCCTTCTCGCCTTCCCACCATTGCCGCACCTTCTTCCGCGATTCCGTGCCGGCAAAACGATAGCCCTCGACGTGCAATTGGACCAGCAAGGTTCGGGAGCCAGTTGCAAGCCGAATTGGGCAGACGATTGGCCGCGGCGATTGAGCAACAAGGCGGCCGCCGTGGCGCCCACCTCCGCCGCCGACGCCCGATCCACGCTCGCCAAGTCCTTGGCCGCCTCGTCCGTGCCTAACTGCCCGCGGAGTGCCCAGGGCGATGGCAGGGGTTCGATCAGCAGTTCCGTTTGGCCGACTTGGGCGGCCAGCCAGGCGTCGGTGGCCGGCCAGGGATCGCGGGCGGCGATGCTCAGCGCGGCCAGCCAGTGGAGCCGATAATGCCCGCGGGTGTTCGGCGGCAGGAAACGGCCCTTGGCGATGGCCTCGGCCAGCCCCGGCATCGCGTCCTTGGCGCCGTCGTCGGCCAGCCGGTGCAGATCATGCCGAAGCGGCTTGGCCGGCCGCCCACGCGCGGCGGCCCCATCGCGGCCGTCGGACTGTCGTTGGCCAGCAAGAAGTACCGGCCGGCGAACCGCGAGAACTTCCGTCCGGTCAAGCTCGTCGAGCATCACCAATTCCGGCTCCGCCAGCGGCCGCTTGTCGGCCAAGATGTGGTCCAGCGTCCGCCGGCTCAGCGCCGCCAGGCGTATTGCTTCGGTGCCCTGGGTCGAGTAGAGATAGGCCATCCGGCGCCGCGGCGTGGGCAGGTTGATCAGGTGGAAGAAACCGTGCTCGAACAAGGGATTGGGGAATGCCTCGCCAATCGGATAGTCGCCCGGCGAGAGCGCGTTGCCGCTGACGTAATGGGCCACGCGGTCGTCGGCGCGATCGAAATGAGTGGGCTTGAGCGCGCCCGGCGAGAGGGTGGGCACGCCCACCACGATGTGCTGCTCGCCCGTCTGACGGCCGCCCTGCCAGAACTCGGCCACCAGCTCCGGCTTCGTCCAGTCGAGCATCTCTCTGAGCCGGGCCGCGGCGTCAGGCGCCAGGTCGCCGGCCAGCCGCGCATGGACCGCCTTTTTCAACTGCGGCACGTACTGGTCGCGGGCCAGCAGGTCCAACAACTCGCGCTGGGCCGCCTCGCACCGCAGCCTGGCGCCGGCCGCATCGCCCGAGGCCGCCGGCTCGGCCAGGGCGTCAAGCCACTGGCCGATCTGCTGCGGGGAGACCGCCGGCAAGTCCCAGCCGGCGGGGTCGCTCAGCAGCCAGGCCCCGCGGGCGCGCTCCCAGACCGACTCCAACTGCCGGCGGGCTTCGGTGCCAAGTCTGCCGGTTGCCAGACGCTGCTTGAGCCGGACCATCACCGGGCAGGTCAGCTTCGGATTGCCCAGCAGCCAATCCAACCGCTGGACCGCCCCCAGCCGCACAGAGTAGGAGTCGTCGTCCAACTGGCGGATCAACTCGTCCAGTTCCTTGGGCGAGGCATTGCCCGGCGGCCCGGCCGGCGGCGAGGGCAACTGCCGGCTCCATCGCATCAACCGCCGCCGCACCTCGAAGGACAGGTCCGGCCGCACCAGCCGCCGCCGGAACTCGGCTGCCAGCAGCGGTCCCAGTTCGGGTTTGGCCAGCAATTCCTCCAGCCGCCCGGCCGCCCGCTCGCGGACCTCGAAGCGATCGCTGTCCAGGTCGCCCAGCAGCCGTGCCACTTCGCCGCGGAGCCGATCCCGGTCTGCCGCCGGCGACGGCTTGCCACCGCCGTTGGGGGCCGCAGCGAGCAACAAGGGCAAGGCTAGAAGAAGGAGACGGTACATGGCGTGGGTGGTAGGCAAGGAACGTCCCGGTAATCGGTGCCATGCCCACGCTTGCCGTGGGCATGTGGCGGTTTTCCCGCGTATTCGACATGCCCACGGCAAGCGTGGGCATGGCACCCGACTTACCACGACAGAATCCACATCGAAGCGAATCGCCCCTACCCAAGCTCGTTGAGGAAGGCGTCGAAAGGATCGTCGGAAGGCCCTTCGTCCGGCGGCGCCTTGCGAGGTGTGCCTTTCGCCTCAGGCTCCTGCGGGGCGGGACGCGACGGTTGCGGTTGCGCGACGGGCTTCTCTTTTGCTGCCGGCGCCGGCGGGACTTCCTCCGTCAGGGCATCGTTGGCGGACGTTGTGGCCGCCGATGGCTTCTCCTTCTTCTTCGCCCCCCCTTGAAGCATAGCAGCCAATCGGGACTTCTTTCCCTTCTCGGGGGCGGCGATAGGGCCGGCGTTGTCCTGCTCTTGATTCGTCTCGGCTGGCTCGACCAACCCTGTCAGGGCTTCTTCCGCCGCGGGGCCGGCGGCGGACGGGTCGCTCTGCGGGTCGAAGGGGACGGCGTCGTCGAGGGCCTGGAAGTCCGGCGAGTCGGTCCATGCCCCGGCCGCCGGCGCGGCCGCCTTGCGTTCGGCCAACACGGGGGCAGGCAGGCCGTCCAACTCGCCCGCGTATTGGTACTGGGCACGGAACGTCAGCGGCCCGATCGAGAACTCCCCGTCCGGCGGCAAGGGGGCCTCCTTGATCCGCTGGCCGCCGATCACCGTCCCGTTCAGCGACCCGAGGTCGCGGATCATCAGCAGCCCGTCGGCCTCGTAGACCTCGCAGTGCCGCCGGCTGATCATGGGATGGGCGATCGTCAGGGTGGCTTCCCGGCTGCGGCCGATCACCGTGGGCAGCTTCAAGGAGATGCTCCCTTTGCTGGCCTTGCCGCCGACAACAAGTAGTTTCGCTTCCATAGAGCCACCTTCCACTTATGGTAATCTGGACCGCGACGGACGGCAACTGGCGTGCCGGGAAACGGCAGGGTGCGGCAACGCATGACCCGACGGAGGGGTGCTTCTGGCTGGCTGCTGACCGTTGGAGAAGTCATCTCATCTTGGAAAAACGCCCCGCGGCCGGGGGCGTGGAGGGAAAACGCCCATTGCTCCCCCGCGACCGCAGTGGCGGGGCGTTTGGGCAACAGCGGTTTCCTGGGTTTCAACGATTTACCCATTTTACGCCAAACGCGGCTCAATTGCCCTTGAACGCGGCCCCTTTACGCCTATAATTGCGGGATTCGCCAGGGGCGGGAGAAATGGAAGCACTCGATCCCTGCGGGCGGGTGTAGCTCAGTTGGTAGAGCACGACGTTGCCAACGTCGTTGTCGTGGGTTCGAGTCCCATCACCCGCTCCTTGCGATCCTGGCATCGTGACACAACACGTTTAGCAGCCGCCGGCACGGCGGCTTGCGGTGGAACATGGCTGACAGCGAAAACCGCGGACTCACCGACGACGTGAACCCCAACGAAGCGGCCGTTGCGGAAGAGGAAAAGGAACCGCAGCGGCTCACCCTGGAGGTCAAGGTCGAGGACCGCAGCACGTGCGAGCGGCACGTCACGGTGACGGTCCCGCACGAGGACATCGAGCGTTACTTCGACAAGGAATTCACCGAACTGATGCCGACCGCGCACGTGCCCGGATTCCGCCCCGGCCATGCGCCGCGGAAGCTGGTGGAAACCCGCTTCCGCAAGGATATTGCCGAGAAGGTCAAGAGCGAATTGCTGATGAACTGCCTCACACAGGTGAACGAGGAGCAGAAGCTCTCGGCGATCAGCGAGCCGGATTTCGATTTCGAGGCGGTGGAGGTGCCCCAGGACGGCCCCTTGACGTTCGAGTTCGACATCGAGGTCCGGCCGGAGTTCGAGTTGCCGCGGTGGAAGGGGCTGGCGATTGAGAAGCCGGTCCGCCAGTTCGGCGACGCCGACGTCGAGCAAACCGTGCAGGGGATTCTCGCCCGCCGCGGCCGGCTGGTGCCCTACGATGGTCCGGCGGAGCCGGGCGACTACATCACCGCGAACCTGACCTTCAAGCACGGCGAGACGGTGCTGGCCAGTGCCGACGAGGAAGTGATCCGCATCCGGCCGGTGTTGAGTTTCCGCGACGGGAACGTCGAGCGGTTCGACGGGCTGATGGCGGGGGTCCGCGCCGGCGAAACCCGCCAGGGAGAGGCCCAACTGACCGACGACGCCCCGAACGAGGCCCTCCGCGGGCAGAAAGTCACGGCGATCTTCAAGGTGCTCGAGGTCAAGAAGCTGGAATTGCCCGAACTGACGCCCGAACTGCTCGACGAGCTGGGCAATTTCCGCGACGAGGCCGAACTCCGCGACGCCGTCCGCGATCAGCTCGCCCGGCAATTGGAATACGAGCAGCACCGGCGTGCCCGCGAGCAGATCACGGCCGCCTTGACCGTAGCGGCCAACTGGGAGCTGCCGCCGGCCTTGTTGCAGCGGCAGAGCCGCCGCGAGTTGCAGCGGGCGGTGATGGAACTCCAGCGGAGCGGCTTCAGCGACGAGGAAATCCAGGCCCACGAAAACGCCCTCCGCCAAAACAGCACGGTCTCCACCGCCCGCGCACTCAAAGAGCACTTCATCCTCGAACGCATCGCCGAAGAGGAAGAGATCGACGCCGGCCAGGCGGACTACGACGAGGAAATCCGGCTGATTGCCGCCCAGAGCAACGAGTCGCCGCGTCGGGTCCGGGCACGGCTGGAGAAATCCGGCTCGATGGACATGTTGCGCAACCAGATCATCGAGCGGAAGGTCATCGATCTGATCCTCCAACACGCCGCGTTCCGCGAAACGCCTTACGAGTTGCACCGCGCCGACGAAGCGGCCGTGGACCACGCCGCCGGCGGCGGCCAGCAGGCCGACATCCCCGAGGCCAAGTACGACGAGGGCGAGGAAGTCCCGGAGGCGCCGAAAGAGGACAGCGGAGAAAGAGGAGAGAGGAGACCACACTAGGGTCTGTCACTTGCAAATTGAAAATTGCAAATTTCAAATTTTCAATTTGCAATTCTCAATTTGCAATTGTTTCCCGCGATGAAGGATCATCCATGAGCGATCTTTTGCGGCCCTCGATTTTCGATCCGCGCTCGGCCTACCGCGACTACCAGCGGCAGCGGCAGATGACGCTGGGCGACTTGCTGCTGGAGAACCGGATCATCCTGCTCCAGGGCGAGATCCACGACGGCAACGCCAACGAACTGGTGATGAAACTCTTGTACTTGCAGAGCGAGAACCGCCGCAAGGACATCCATTTCTACATCAATTCGCCCGGCGGCAGCGTCAGCGCCACGCTGGCCATCTACGACACGATGCAGATCCTCAGTTGCCCGGTGGCCACCTACTGCGTGGGCCTGGCGGCCAGCGGCGGCGCGGTCCTCCTGGCCGGCGGGGCCAAGGGCAAGCGCTTCGCCTTGCCCCACGCCAAAGTGATGATCCACCAACCCTACGGACAGGTCGGCGGGCAGATCTCCGACATCGAAATCCAGGCCAACGAAATCATCCAGACGCGGGAGTCGCTCAACGCCATCCTCGCCTCCCACACCGGCCAGCCCATCGAGCGGATCGCCAAGGACACCGACCGCGATTTCTACATGACCCCCGAACAGGCCAAGGAATACGGAATCGTTGACGACATCCTGACCAAGCAGAAGGCCGAAAAGGAGGACGACGACAAGCTGCCATGACCCTCATTCCCTTTGTCATCGAGAAGAGCGGCCGCGAAGAGCGGGCGATGGACATCTACAGCCGCCTGCTGAAGGACCGCATCGTCTTTCTCGGCTCGCAGGTGACCGACGACGTGGCCAATTCCGTCGTCGCCCAGTTGCTCTTCCTCCAGTCGGACGACTCGAAGTCGGACATCCACTTGTACATCAACTCGCCCGGCGGCAACATTGCGGCGGGGCTGGCCATTTACGACACGATGCAGTTTGTCAACTGCGACGTGGCCACGTACTGCGTGGGCCAGGCGGCCTCGATGGGGGCCGTGCTCCTCTGCGCCGGCGCCGCCGGCAAGCGCAAGGCCCTGCCCAACTCCCGCATCATGATCCACCAGCCGCTGGCCGGCGCCGAAGGCACCGCCGAGGACATCATCATCCACGCCAAGGAGTTCATCAAAGTCAAGGAGCGATTGAACAACATCCTCATCAAACATACCGGCCATCCCCTGGCGAAGATCGAGCAGGACACCGACCGCGACCGCTTCATGTCCGCCGAGGAGGCCCTGGAATACGGTTTGATCGACCACGTCATCGAACACGCGGGACAAAGCTAGGTCTTAGGTCTTAGGGCTTGGGTAGGACCGCGGAACCCAAGACCTAAGACCTAAGTCCCCACAAACTACTCATCTATTTTGTTGCGTCTCGTCGTAGGGTGCGTGCAGCCAAGGACGGCTGCGGGGGCGGCGGATGATCACGCCGCCAGGAACGCAAGGAAGCAATACCATGAAAGCGCGGCACTTTGCCCTGCTGGGCTTGAGTCTGTTGGCAACCGCCGGCTGCCGGACCGATCCGGCGATCGCCCTCTTGGAGCGGGACAATTACCGCAAGGAACAGGAAATCTGGCGGCTGCGGGGGTGCATTGAAGACCTCCAGGACGCGCTGGATTCTTGCCCGGAGCGGCAGGAGGGATCTTCCCGGTCCGGGGCCGCTGCCGACGGGGGCCGTGCGCCGCGCGACCCGTGCCGGCCCCCCTGCGCCCCCCGCCCCCGACGTGAATCAGCCGAACGTGGAAATGCCCTCGCAACCGGCGCGTGACGTGCCCGAGGAGTTCAAGCTGCCGGCCGGCCGGCGCCCCTCCGAGACTGCGCGAGCCGCCCGGCCACGCGCCCGGCCCGTCCGAGCCGGGCGGGCCGAGCCTGGACGGACCGGGCCCCGATGAAGACCGCCATCCGCCGCTGCCCCGCCACACGGCCGCTTCCGCCGAAACCGCCGCGCTCGTGCCGTTCGATCCCGCCGGCGACAGCCGGCAGGTGGCCTCGATTACACTCGACCGCCGGCTCACCGGCGGCATCAGCGCCGACGACGGCGAGGGGGACCAGGGTCTGCTGGTGGTGGTCGAGCCCCGCGACGCCGCCGGCCGCTCGGTCGATGCCCCGGCGGAGGTGAGCGTGGTGGCGTACGATCCGGCATTGCAGGACGAGGACGGGCACGCGTCGCTCGTGGCCCGCTGGGACTTCACCGCCGCCGAAACCGCCGCGCTCTTCCGCCGCGCCGGATCGGAGCAGGCGATCCACCTGGCGGGCGGCTGGCCGGCCGACCTGCCCAAACACAACCAACTGCACGTCTTCGTCCGCTACCTCACCGCCGATGGGCGGAAGCTCGAAGCCGACCGGCCGGTCGAGGTGGCGCTGCGGGGTGATCGGACGGCCCGCCGGAATCACGCCGAGGCCGGCGCCGGAGCGGATTCGCCGCCGGTTGCCCGGCGCGAGGAGCCATCGAAGCCCCGCCGCCCCGAATGGTCGCCGGAACGACGGTAACTGCCATTGGGGCCACGATAGGGTTCCTGTTACAATCATCGTCCGGGCTTTTTTCAAGGAGAAGTGCAATGCCGTCGCGCCGCACCGCACTGAAGTTGATCGGGATGGCCTTTATCGCGGTTCCTGCCTTAGCCCAGACGAATCCCATACGGGGGCCGGAGGGGCCGGACGGGGCGTATGGGCCGGATCAGCCGGTCCGGCCGCAGGCGCCGCGGTTCCAACAGCGGCCCGCCGAGCAGCCCGCCGCCCAGCGGCCGGCCCCGCCCCAGCCGCCTCCGCCGCCCTTCACGCTGACGCCACAGGAACAGGCCCAGGTGGATCGCGTGCTGAACCAGTGGGAGGAGCAGAACCGGAAGGTGAAAACGTGCGACATCCCATTCGTGCGATGGTGCTACGACCTGGTGTTTGCCCCGCAGGGCCAGCCGCTCAAGCCAAAGTTCATCGAGCAGGGCGTGATCAAATATGCCGCGCCGGACCGGGGACTGTTCCGCATCGACACGGAGCAGAAAGACGGGAAGCTGGTGCCTATCGAGGATGCGCGGGCGGAGCATTGGCTCTGCGACGGCACGTCAGTGTACCAGTACATTCCCTCGAAGAAGCGGGTCGAGGAGCACCGGCTGCCGCCGGAGCTTCGCGGCAAGGCCATTGCCAACAGCCCCTTGCCGTTCCTCTTCGGCGCCGAGGCCCAAACGCTCAAACAGCGGTACTTCATCCGCATCATCACGCCGGCCGACGTGGCCCAGGTGCAGATTTGGCTGGAGGCGTATCCGCGGTCGCAGCAGGACGCCGCCAACTTTAAGCGGGTGGTCTTTGCGATTGCCACACAGGGAATGTTGCCATACGCGTTGGAGATTGTTGAGCCGAACGGGAAGGACTTCAAGCGCTACCGGTTCTACGACGTTGTGGTGAACGACGGGTGGCGGCTTTTCAAGGGGGACCCGTTCAAGCCGTTCACGCCGTGGGGCTGGAAGATGTATCCCGACCAGACGCCGCCGTCGGCCGAGGCCCACCGCGGGCCCAGCGACGGCCGGCGATAGCGCGGCGCGTGATCGTGGCGCGCAAGAGCCGGCGGCTAGCAGCCGCCGGAACGTGCATAGCCTATGGCGTTTCCCTCCGGCGGCTGTTAGCCGCCGGCTAGGTCAGGAGGACGACTCCATGTTGCGATGCGCCGGCCGGCATCGTTGCGTCCTTCTACTCTTGTTGGCGTCCTGTGCCGCGATGCCCGCGTCGAACCCGCCGGTTCCCTTCCGCCTCACCCCGGACGAGCAGAAGGGCGTCGACCGGCTGTTGGACCGCTGGGAGCAATGGAACGTGGGCGTGAAAACGTTCCACTGCCGTTTCAAGCGGTGGATCTATGACGGCGTCTTCGGTCGGCCGGACCAGCCCAAGTCCGTCGATCTTGGCACGATCACGTACGCCGCGCCGGGCCGGGAGGCGTTCCGCGTCGAGACGGCCGAGAAGGACGGCAAACTGGTGCCGGTTGCGGCGGAGCAGGCGGAGCACTGGGTCTTCGACGGCACGTCGATCTGGGAATTCAATTCGGCGCGGAAGCAGGTGATCGAGCACCGGTTGCCGCCCAAGCTTCAGGGGCGCCGGTTGGTGGACGGTCCGCTGGCGTTCGGCTTTCCCGTCGCGTCGTTTTCGTGGTTGCTGCCGCTTATGGGATTGCCGTTGCCGCCGGCAAGCCATCTTCTCTTCGGCGCCAAGGCCGAAGAACTCAAGCGGCAGTACTACATCCGCACCATCACCCCCGCCGACCGGCACGACGAGGTCTCGCTGGAGGCCTATCCACGTTCCTCGCAGCTTGCCGGCGTCTGCGGAAGATCGAGTTGATTTTCGCCGCCCGGGATATGTCGCCGGTTGCGTTGAGGATCACGCAACCCAACGGAAAGGACTACAGCGTGTACCAGTTTTTTGACGTTGTGGTCAACGGTCCGCCATCGCAGCCCAAAGACGACCCGTTCCACCCGGCCGTTCCCTTCGGTTGGCAGAGAATTGTGGACGAGCCGGGCACCCAGGCCCGGCAGCCGGCCAACGGCAGCCGGCGATAGCGGCGGGGGCTTCCTCGAACCGCGTCTGTTACGATGGACGAAGAACCGAATCGACGCGGCGGGCCGGAACGGAGACGCCGCTTCCAGTTCAGCGTTGGGGGGCTGATGTCGTTCGCCACGGCGTTCTGCGTTCTCTGCTCCATGACCAAGTGGGGGGGCCCGGTCGGGGCCGCACTGTATGTGTGCTTCATCATTACCCTCCTTTGGCACGCGAATCTCTGCGAGATGGAAACGCTCTTCGGCTTTCCGGTGCCGCCGATCAATTTCGTGGGATATTGCGCTCTTGTCGCCGTCGTGCTGCTGGTTCTTGGCTTTTTCACGGGTGCGGTCGTGCTGCATTAGCAGTGTGGCAGCTTGGCCCCCCGATTTGACGGCATGGACGGGAACCTTATAATCTGTAATGGAGGTTTCCCGATGATGCCCCTGCCGCCGATCCGCCGTGGACCTGAACGTTCTCCCTCTCCCTTTGGGAGAGGGGCAGGGGGTGAGGGCCGTGGTTGCGGGAGTTGCAGAGACGCAATCGCCAGTGCATCGCTCGCCCTCACCCTAACCCTCTCCCAAAGGGAGAGGGGACCGATTCGCAGCCACGCTCTTCGGACAACCGTCTGCTGGGCCGCCGCTGTGGTGGCGCTATGGAGTTGGGCGGCGTTCTGCCGGGCTGCCGCCGACCACCGCAACCATGCTCCGCATGGTGCCCCGGCGGGGCCCGCGGCCGAGAAGAACGAGTCCAAGCCCCCGCCGCAGATCGGCCGCTTCATTCCCGTCACCCTGCCGATCACCGGCCAGACGTTCGACCGGACCCGCCGGGCCGTCGGCCGGGCGGTCGAAATGGCCAAGAAGCAGAACGTCCAATTGGTGCTGGTCTTCGAGTTCGACGTGCCCAAGGGGCAGAAGGACTTCGGCCGGGGGAGCGACTTCGCCGCCGCCTACTCGTTGGCGAACTTTTTGTCGAGCGACGAACTGAACGGCGTGCGGACCGTGGCCTATCTGCCGCAGCCGATCGAGGGGCACGCCGTGCTGCCGGTAATCGCCTGCCAGGAGATCATCATGGCCAAGGACGCGACTCGTCGGCGCGGCGGGGATCGACGAGAAGACCCTGACGCCCACGGTGCGGAGCGCCTACGCCGAGATCGCCGGCCGGCGGCGGACCCTGCCGGCGGCGATGGTGCTGGGCATGTTGGAGCCGGCCATCGAGGTCTTGGCCGTGGAGACCGAGGTGGGCCAGGAGTACGTCACGCCCGAGGGACTGAAAGAACTCAAGCAGCGCCACGCCGCCAAGGAGCCGGTGGTGGTGAAGCGGGCCGGCGAGCAGGGCGAGTTCTCCGGCGGCGAGTTGCGCAACGGGGCCTGGTCAAGTATCTGGCCGCCCAGCGCCGCGACGTGGCCCGGGCCTTGGAATTGCCGCCCACGGCCATCGCCCACGACCCCTCGCTGGAAGGCGGCTGGAAGCCCGTCCGCGTCGATCTGAAGGTGCCCGTCCGGTTCGAGTCCGTCAATCAGGTGCAGCGGATCATCAAGGAGCAGGTCGAGCAGAACAACGTGAACTTCATCTGCCTTTGGATCGACAGCCCCGGCGGCTCGCTCGTGGACGCCGTGCGGCTGGCCAATATGCTGGCCGATCTGGACCCGAACAAGGTCCGCACGGTGGCCTACGTCCCCAGTCGAGGCCCGCTGGCCGACGCCGCCGTTGTGGCCCTGGCTTGCGACCAGTTGGTGGTCGGTCCGCGCGCGGTGCTGGGCGGGCCGGGGGCGTACCAGCCCACGCCCGACGAGATTCGAGCCGCCCGGCAGACGATCCGGGACTCGCTCTCCAAGGCCAAGGGCCGCCCCTGGTCGCTCTGGGCCGCGATGATTGATCCCCGCCTGAACGTCTTCCGCGCCAAGCGGCTGGGCGACGTGGAATACTTCTGCGACGAGGAGCTGGGCGAGCAATCGGATGCGGCCAAGTGGCAGAAGGACGCGCTGGTGACCGAGCCCGGCCGGCCGCTGAAACTCAGCGGAGATGCAGGCCGTCGACTACGATCTGGCCAACCGGGCCGTCAATAACTTCGCCCAACTGAAGCAATACTACGGACTGGAGGACGACCCGGCGCTGGTCGAGCCGGGCTGGGCCGACTTTCTGATCCGCGCCCTGGCCTCGCCCGAGCTGGCCGTGCTCCTGCTGTTGATCGGCGGCGCGGCGCTTTACATCGAGCTGCACTCGCCGGGCATGGGGCTCGGGGCCTTCGTGGCGGTCGTCTGCTTCCTGCTGTTCTTCTGGAGCCGCTACCTCGGCGGCACCGCCGGCTGGCTGGCAAGTGTCGCTCTTCGTGGCCGGCGTCTCCTGTCTGCTGCTGGAGGTGTTCGTGATTCCGGGCTTCGGCATCTTCGGCCTCGGCGGCGGGGCGATGGTGCTCGCCTCGATCGTCCTGGCCAGCCAAACGTGGTCCGGCTTGCCGCGAAACGAATACCAGCTCGAGCAACTCCAGACTTCGCTGCTGACGGTCGCCGCGGCCGCGCGTCGGGCTGATTGTCTTCGCCGTGCTGATGCGGCACCGGCTGCCGCGCTCGCGGCTGTTGGGCCACATGATGCTCGAACCGCCCGCCGGCGAAGAGGCCGAGGGCATCCGCCGCCGCGAGGCCCTGGTGGATTTCCACGAACTGGTGGGCACGCAAGGCACGACCACCACCCAACTCACCCCCGGCGGCAAGGCCCGCTTCGGCGATCCGCTGGTCGACGTCATCGCCGACGGCGAGGTCATCGGCCGCGGCGCGACCATCGAAGTCGTCAAAGTCCAGGGCAGCCGCGTGCTGGTGAGGGAAGTCGACCAGCGGACGAGTCAACTCGTCCCGAGCCTCCGAATTCGTCCCCGGAAGTGGACGACTCAGAAACCTGTCCTCAGGTTTCGCCCATGAATCCCCTGTCCTGGATCGACGACGAACTGGCCGGCGTTGGACCGCCAACACCTCCGCCGGCGGCTGCGGACGCGGAGCACGCCGCAATCCGCCCGGCTGACGCATCGACGGCCGGGAACTGATCAATTTCGGGTCGAACGATTATCTCGCCCTGGCCGCCGATCCGCGCCTGGCCGCCGCCGTCGACCGAAGCGGTCGGGCACGAGGGCTGGGGCAGCGGGGCCAGCCCGCTGGTGACCGGCCATGCAGCCCTGCACCGGCAACTGGAGGAGCGGCTGGCCGAGTTCGAGGGCACCGAGGCCGCTTTGCTGTTCTCCTCCGGCTTCGCCGCCAACGCCGGCACGATTGCCGCCCTGGCCGGCCCCGGCGACGTGGTCTACTGCGACCGCAAGAATCACGCCAGCCTGTGGGACGGCTGCCGGCTCTCGCGGGCCGACGTCCGCACCTATCCGCACGACGATTGCCGACAATTGGCGCGATCTGCTCGGCAAGTCGGAGAAAGTACCGCCGGCGGCTGATCGTCACCGACAGCCTGTTCAGCATGGACGGCGACCTGGCGCCGCTGGCCGAATTGGCCGACCTGGCCGAGCGGCACGAGGCGATGCTGCTGGTGGACGAGGCCCACGCCACCGGCGTTTTCGGCCGCTACGGCCGGGGCGTGGCCGAACACCTGGGCGTCGAGGACCGGGTTCACGTCCGCGATCGGCACGCTGAGCAAGGCGCTGGGCAGCGTGGGCGGCTTCGTGGCCGGCAGCCGGTCGCTGGTCGAGTGGCTGGTGAACCGTGCCCGGCCGTACGTCTTTTCCACGGCCCCGCCCGCCGCCATCGCCGCGGCGGCGCTGGCCGCGCTCGAAATCGTCCGCGACGAGCCGGAGCGCCGCCAAACGTTGCTCGCTCGGGCGGAATCCACTGCGTGCCGAACTGGCCCGGCAAGGTTGGAACACCGGCGCCTCAGCGAGCCAGATCATTCCGATCATCGTGGGCGATCCCGAGCGTGCCGTGGACCTCTCGCAGCAATTGCTCGCCCACGGCCTATTCGTCCCGGCGATCCGCCCCCCGACCGTCCCCGACGGCGAATCCTGCCTGCGGATCAGTCTCACCGCCGGCCACACGGAAGAGATGATTTCGGCGGTGTTAGCGGGGCTGGGATTGTGCTGCTGAAATAAACGCCGAGAACGGCGCCCGCTTCGCGGCGGCCAGCGCCTCGCCGAGCTTGTCGACCTCGGCCAGCGTGTTGTAGAAGTAGAAGCTCGCCCGGGCCGTGGCGGACACGCCGAACCGCTGGTGCAGCGGCATGGCGCAATGGTGGCCGGCGCGGATCGCCACGCCGTAGACGGTCGAGCACCTGGGCCACGTCGTGGGCGTGCGGCGTCCGGACGCGAACACGAAGCTGACGATCCCGCGCCTTGTGCTCCGGCGCGGGGCCGATGATCCGCACGCCGCCGACCGCTTCCAGCACCTCGTGCGCCCGGTGGGTCAAGCGGCGCTCGTGCTCCGCAATGGCGTCGAGGCCGACGGCGTTGAGGTAGTCGATGGCCGCTGCCAGGGCCACGGCGGGCACGATCGGCGGCGTGCCGGCCTCGAACTTGCCGGGCAAGTACAGCGGCTCGAAGCCTTCGAGCGTCACCTCCGCGATCATGCCGCCGCCGCCCATGAACGGCGGCATCGCCTCCAGCAGCTCCCGCTTCCCGTAAAGCACGCCCACGCCCGAGGGACCCAGCATCTTGTGGCCGCTGAAGGCCAGGAAGTCGCAGTCGAGCGCCTGCACGTCGGTCGGCTGGTGCGGCACGCTCTGGGCGCCGTCGACCAGCACCACCGCCCCGGCGTCGTGGGCTCGGCGGATGATCTCCGCCAGCGGGTTGATCGTGCCCAAGACGTTCGAGACGGCCGCCACGGCGACCAGCTTCGTCCGCTTGGTCAAGCAGCGCGTCGAGGGCGTCGAGCTGCAGCCGGCCGTCGTCGGTCAAGCGGAACGTGCCGGACCACGGCGCCGGTGCGCTGGGCCAATTGATACCAGGGCACGAGGTTCGAGTGGTGCTCCATCTCGGTCAGCAGAATTTCGTCGCCGGCCCGCAGGTTGGCGTCGCCCCAGCTTCGCGCGACCAGATTGATCGAATGGGTCGTGCCGGAGGTGAAGATCACCTGCTTCGGTGGTGGCCGGGCTGTCGTCTTCGCGCAGGTTCGCGGGGGCGTTGATGAAGGCCCGCACCTTCTCGCGCGCCCCTTCGTACAGCTCGTCGATCTCCTCGGAGAGCGTGTGGATGCCGCGATGGACGTTGGCGTAGTGCTGCTCGTAGGCGTCGACGATCGCCTGGATCACTTGCCGCGGCCGCTGGCTGGTGGCCGCGTTGTCGAGATACACCAGCGGCACGCCGTCGTGGACCGTGCGGGCGAGGATCGGAAAATCGGGCCGAAACCGCTCGGGATCCAGCGGCGGGCAGTGGGGAACCGGCATCATGCGGTCGCTCTCCTGGTTGGCGGCAATAGCCGGGGCTAACAGCCCGCCGGAACGGCGCCGTCGCCTTGCACGCGGCGAATAGATGGCCGCCTGCAACACCCGCCACGACAACAGACAGCACTTTTGCCGGTTGGGCGTCAGCCGCACGCCGAACAGATCGAGCATGTCCTGGGCAGTGAACTGCTTGACATCCTCAACCCGCTTGCCGTCGAACTTCTCGACCAGCATCGAGGCCGCGGCCTGGCTGATGCAGCAGCCGTCGCCGTTGAAATAGACTTCCTTGAGCGTCCCGCGGTCGTCGATTTGCAGTTCCAGGCGGATCACGTCGCCGCACAAGGGGTTGTTGTCTTCGTGCGCATGGGTGCAGTGCAGACACCGCCCGCGATGGTACGGCTCCTCGTAGTAATCCTGAATCCGCTCTTGGTATAGTTCGGTTTCGTCGCCGGGCATCGCTTTGCCGCCGCTTTCCTTCCTCTTAGGTATCCTTACCAGTCTACGCCCGGAGAACACCCCCGACAAGGGGAGGTAGCCGTCGGGTTCAGGGCTACGTTATCGGTCCACTTCGGTGCGCTCTCGGGCGTCCCGGCGTGCGTGAGAAGGGCCACTACAACTTGAAATTGAAGGTGTGGCTGATCAGCCGCCACAGCCGCGTGCCCAGCGGTAGCCAGCGGGTATAGACGCGGGCCTGGCCGCGCAGCCCAAGCCGGTACTGCCCGGCCGGGTCGTCGATCGGCACGCGGGCCTGGTAGGACGTGCTCGTCGGCCTCTCAATGCCGGTCTGCTGGTCGGTCTTGGTGGGCACCTCGCCGCCGTGCTGAGTGCTCATCCGCTTCGGCGTGACCTTCAACTCCGATTCCGCGATCTCCTTGATCGTGCTGTGGAGCGTCATCGAAGGGGCGGGGTAGCCCTCCAGCTTGATGTCAACCGGTTGGCCTTCCTGGATCAGGTTGCGGTCGGCCTGATCCACCACCAGCACAGCGTCGAGTTTCGTCGGGTCGCCCACCTGGCAGAAGAAGACGCCCTGCTCCAGCATGGCGCCCAGATTCTCCGGGTCCAGCGGAGTGCCCGACCAGGGGGGCAGCTTCTCGTCGGGATCGTCGCGCCGCGAAGTCAGGGGCGGGGGCAAGACCGTCCCCGCCAGCGGCGAGACCAGCCGTAGCCGTTGCTGGTCGGCGGTCTTCTCTTCCAACTGGGCCTTCGCGGTTCTTATCGCCTCGTGGACTTGGGAGATTTGAGTGCCGGCGTGGGGGTCGCGGAAACTCTGCCGCATCAGGCTCTTCAGGTGGATCTCGTGCTCGCGCAGGTCGCCCTCCAGTTTGGCGACCTCCAGGTCGAGGTCGAGGTTCTGGAGTTGGGCCAGCGGTTGGCCCTCGGCGACCCGTTGCCCCGGCTTCACGTCGATCGCCACGAGTTTGCCCGCCACAACCACGTAAACGGGCTGGGCGATTTTCTTGTAGCTCGTCCGCTGCGGGCCGTCGGCGTCCGTCACTTCGGCCTGGCGGATGCGGGCTTGGAGTTCCAGCGGGCAGATCACGCTATAGGGCAGCGGCAGGAACAAAAACGCCAAGACGAGCGCCGCCAGGGCGCCCAGGCTGGTGTAGAAGTGCGGCTTTTTCACTTGATCGATCCTCCCGGGCACGTAGAAGAACTTGGCCGCCTGATAGAGCGGCATGAGAAACAGCCCCCACAGCGACGCCGCCACCATCGCCTTGCCGACGATCTCCAGGTGATTCGAGAGAAAGAAACGGTAGAGGAACCAACAGATCGACAGCGCGACGATCCAGCGGTAGACCGTGGCGGCGATCGAGTAGAGGGCGAAGAACACCTGATTCCGCTGGGGCAGGAAGGGGTCCTCCGCCGGCTCCATCCCCAGGCACCACTCGCTCAGCTTGCGGCCGAGGATCGTGGTGGCCTTCTGCCGCAGGTTGGGAATCTCCATCATGTCGGCGAGAATGTAGTAGCCGTCGTAGCGCAGCAACGGATTGGCGTTGAAGATGACCGTGCTCACGGAGCAGATGAACATCACGTTCAGGGCGAGCTTGTTCACCAGCAGTTCGGGATAGGAGAACCACCAGAGGAAGGTGCAGATCGAGGCCAGCACCAGTTCGACGTAGATGCCCGCCGCGCCGATGGCCGCCCGCTGCCACTTGTTGGGCAGCATCCAGGAGTCGGAGACGTTGCAGTAGAGGCAGGGGGTCAAGACAAGGATCATGATGCCCATCTCGTGGCACTCGCCGCCGAAGTGCTTGCAGGAAAGCCCGTGGCCGAACTCGTGCAGCACCTTCGTCACACCGAGCACCGCGGCCAGCAAGAAGGCGTTGTGGATGCTGAAGAAAGTGTGGAACTCGGGCAGCTTCGAGCGGAACACGTCGAACTCGACGGTCACCAGCAGGAGCGCGGAGAGCGCCAGCAGGCAACTCGCCGCCACCGCCCAGGGCGAAAAGAACCAGCGGACGTAAGGATAGAGCCAGTTCAGGAACGCGCTCGGGATCGAAGCCCTTGAAGCGGATGCAGAGGACGTTGGCGGCGGCGGCCCAAAACTGCTTCCGCTTCCGCTCGCTGCGGCGCTTGCGGAGTTGGCGGCCTTGGCCCGGCAGATCGGCCAGCACCAGCGCGCTGCGGTGCAACATGCCCAGGAACTGCTGTAACTCTTCCAGCGTGATTTTCTGCGGCGGAAAATCGGCCTCGAACCGTTCCTTGATCTCGTCCAGGCTGGTCTCGCCGTCGAGCATCTGGAGGATGGCGAACTCCTCCTCCTGGAAACGGTAGTAGTTCAGGCCCACCGGGTCCTTGACCACCCAGTAGGTCCGGCCGAGGTAGTGCTGCCGCCGGGAGACCAGGTCCGGCCGCTTCCGGATGGGCAGTTTCCGGGCGGAGCTGGACAACAGGCTGTCGCGGAGGGTCACCATTACTTCAGATGGATTGTCATTTCGGCGCCGATGCCGGGGCTGAGGACCCAGGCGCCATCCTCTTTGCGGTTTTGGACCTCGGCCCGGACCAGGAAATCCCCGCCCGCCTCCACCAGCGGCTTGACGTAGACGATTTTTCCGGGAAATTTGCGCTGTCCGTGGGCCAGGGTCACGGTGACTTCCACCGGCCGGCCTTGGATTTCCGAGGCGAGGTACTTCATGGCGTTCAAGAACCCCTCTACCCGCAACAGATCGACGCGCACCAGCCGCATCACGGGATCGCCCGCCTGCACCCACTCGCCTTCGTGGCGCGAGAGTTCCACCACCACGGCGTCCAGCGGGGCGGTGATCTTCCGCCGCTTGACGTTGACAACCGCCGCCTGCAACTCGGCCTCGCTGACTTGCTTCTGCAAGCCGGCTACCGCCAGGTCTTTCTGGGCCTTCTCGTAGGATAGGAGGAACTTGTCCCGCTCCAACCGCTGCAAGTCGACTTCGGTTTCGGGGATCGTGCCGGGGGTCTTGCTGTTGGCTTCCAGGTATTTTTCCAGCTTCTTCTTGGCCACGAAATAGGCCGCCGCCGCGTAGCGGACATCGACGTTGTCCTCCGCCTGCTTCTTGGCCACGTCCAGCTTGTATTTGGCGACGTTGTATTGCTGTTGCGGGATCAGGTCGTCGATCTGGGCCAGCAGGTCGCCGGCGGCCACCTGCTGCCCCTCGCGGACGAAGATCTTCACCAGCACGCCGGCCTCCTGCGCCGGCACCTGCGCCTCTTCGCTGAGCGAGAGCAGGCAGTTCGGCAGCGTAACCGGCGGCGGCGCCGCCGAGGCTGGAAACGTCAATAAGATGCAAGCCAGGACGGGAACAACGTACCGCATGATGAAACCCTCTCCGCAGCAGTTAACCCCTTAGAGATACCTGAAGATGATTCTCGCCTGCACCCACGCGATCAGGTCGTGCAGCAGCACGTAGCCCAGGCAGCGGTGGCCGCAATCGACCTTTGCGGTGACGGTCGCGCCCGGATTCAGCAACGCTGCCCCCAGTTCCGCCTTGTCGATCTCCCGGACTTTGATCAGCACCGTGTTGCCTTCTTCGCCGCGGACCTCTGCGCTGCGGGCGATCTCCTGGACCTTGCCATGATGGGTCGTGCCCGGCTCGGTGGCCAGGATATAGGCAACGTCCAGCCGGTCGTCCGGGGCCCGGTCCCTCGGCAGGGCCTTGAGCCGGGCGAGCAAGGCGTCGTCGCTCGGCGGCGGCGGTTGTGGCGGCTGCTCCTGCTCCGCCGGCTTGGGCGGCTCCTGCTCTGCCGGCGGCATGGGTGCTTCCTCCGCCAGCGGCTTGGAGGGCGGCTGCTCCGCCGGTTTCGGCGCTTCCTCCGCCGTCGGCTTGGGCGGCTCCTGTGCGGCGGCCGGTTCTTGCGGTCCCTGCGGCGCGGGGGGCGATTGGGCCGGCGGCGTCGGCTCCGCCAGCGGCGTCTCCAACTCGGCCAGCAGCTTATCGAGCTTCGCCAACTCGGCGTCGTAGGCCGGCTCGTGCAGCACCGCGTCGAGTTTGCGCGCAGCGCCGGGTCGGTCACGTCGGCCCGGACCGCCTCGAGGGCGGCGCGAAAACGCTGCTGGTAGATCGCATCGATCTTCGCCCGCAACTCCTCGTCCGGCACTTTGGCCAGGGCTTCGTCCACCGTCTTATCGACGTCCTCGGCGGACATGTCCGGGGACTTGCCGCGGGTCTCCTCGCTTTGCAGTTCCCGCAGTTTCGCCCGCAACTCGTCGTAGAGGACCTGCTGGGCCTTGGCGACGTGGCCGATGTGGTTTTCGGGCATGTGCAGTTCCAACTGCCACGAACCGCTGGTATCGGCCACCCGCATCAGCAAATTGCCCCGCTGCAAGGGCCGGCCGATCGGCAGCCGGTCCGGCAGGTCGAAGGTGAGCACCTGGCCGGCGATGGGGCTTCGGACGTTCAGCTCCAACTGTTTCGCCCTGTAGAGCAGCAACTGCTCGTCCAAGGCCCGCAACGTCTCGTTCAGCTCCGCTCTCTCGCCTTCCAGTTTCGTCCGCTCCTCGATGTGCAGGCTTTCCTTCAGCCCCCGCTCGATCATGCCCAGCCGTTCCTTGCCGGCCATCTGCTTCCCCAGGACGTCCCGCACCGCCACTTCAAGATCGGTGTTGCGGAGCCTGACCAGCAGTTGATTCTTGGCCACCATGTCCTTGTGGGCGACCTCCACGCTTTCGACCACGCCGTCGGTGCCGGCGAAGATGTCCTGCCGGTCGACCGGTTCGAGGGTGCCTTTGGCCTCCAAGGAGAACCGCGCCGGCCAGAGCACGAGGACCAGCAACAGCAGCAGCACGGCGCCGGCGATGCTGAGGGTTTTGGGCAGGGTGCGGCCTTGGACCACCCAGCGGGTCTTGCCCAACGCCCGCCAGACCGGCATCAAGAACAAGTTCTGATGCTCCAGGGCGTTGGCCAGCGCCGCCGAACTGTGCTGGCAGACCACGCCGGACCGCTGCACCAGGCTGGCCGACACCCGGCTGTCCTCGATCTGCTCGACGATCAGGGCGCCGATGGGCGGTTCCGGCTCCTCGCGCTTGCTCCGGTCGTCTTCCTCCGGCGGGGCCGGACGTCCCAGCGGCAGCACGGCCACCGTCTTCGAGTGGGCCTCGTCAACGTACTCCTGCACGGCATCCTCGACCTGGGGCGCCAGGTCGCGGGTCTCGCCGGTGTACCACACCGCCTCGCCCGTGGCCACCACCGAGGTGGCCAGGCGGCCCAGCAGCCGCACCGTGTTCGAGCGCTTGTCGAATAGGTCCTGGCCGCTGATGGCCTCGATCTTGCACTTCTTCCCCTTGCGGATGGCCACGCTCACCCGGTCGCACTCGATCAGCCGCCGGCCTTCGTTGGCGATCGTGTAGGCGGTGGCGCGGGGGTCCAGCGAGGCGTGAACGGTGCGGGTGAACTCCTCGAGTTGCGTCCAAAGCGTCTGCCGGTGCGAGAAGTGGCGCAACTGGTGGCTCTTCAAGAAATCGGCGGCCAGTTCGCACATCTGCCCGAGAAACCGCAGATAGCCCTGCTGCGTGTTCGCCCCCGTGTCGGAGGCGCTGGAAGATTTCGACCAGGCCGGCCGTCTCCAAATCGGTCTTCAACAGACCGAACAGGAGGAGGAAGTCGGTGGGGTTGGCGGCGGGGGCCTCTTGGCTGAAGGAGGCGGCTCCCGTCGGCGAACCGGGCAAGGCCGCCTCGCCCGGACCCGAATGCGGCGGCACCAGCATCCCCTCTCCGTTGGAGAGGACTTTGTACAGCAGCCGGCCGTGTTGGGCCTGGTGCTCTTCGCTGTCGCGGAGCCGGGTTTCCTGGATGTTGACTTGATACTGTAGGGCCAGTTGGCCCTCGGGATTCAGCGTCCAGACGGCCCCGCCCACTGCTGCCAGGGCCGACACCACCCGCGGCAAAAACTGCCCGTAGAACTCCTCCGGGGCCACGTCGGTCTTTGAAAGCTGGGCAATCTCCCCCACCAGCGAGCGAATTTGGAGTTTCGCCCTCTCAATCTCGTTCGGGTCGATCGGTGGTTGTTCAAAGCTCATATATGCCTATGTACCCCGTTTCGGCTTCATTCTCAAGGTTAGCCCATAATTAGAGTATCTCCAAAAGTGGGGACCTCCCGGTCTTGCCTGCACAATCTGCGCATACTGCCCGTCTTTGCGAAAATATCGCACCGTTTCTTGTTAAGATAGAGGTTGACTCCTGGAATATGACTCTTGTCGTGTGGAAACAGTATCGCTCGGGTGCATCCGGTGCCATGCCCACGCTTGTCGTGGGCATGTCGAGTACGCGGGAACACCGCCACATGCCCACGGCAAGCGTGGGCGTGGCACCCGGCGACGGAACGTCTTTTCGGCACTCGGGCTGCGGCGTATGAAGCTTAAAGACTCTCAAGAGTTGTTCGTCCGCAACCTGACCGGTTGCCAGCCCGCGCTCTACGCCTACATCCTTTCGTTGCTGCCGAACCGGGACGACGCCAACGACGTGCTTCAAGACACCAACCTGGTGATGTGGCGGCGTTGGGAGGAGTTCGCCGCGGGGACGAACTTCGTGGCCTGGGCGTACAAGATCGCCCGCTACAAGGTCCTCGCCCATCACCGCGACCGGCGCCGCGACCGGCATATCTTCGGTGACGACCTGTTCGCCGCGTTGGCCGATCAGGCGGAACATCGGGCGGCGGACCCCGAGGGGACGGTCGCTCTGTTGGATGACTGCATGGACGAATTGCCGCCGCGGGAGCGCGAACTGGTCCAGGAGCGTTACGGGCCGGGCGGATCGGTGCGGGAGATGGCCCGCCGGCTCGGCCAGTCGGCGGCCGTCGTCTCTGTGACCCTCTCGCGGATCCGTCACACGCTGTTGGAGTGCGTTGAGCGCAAGCTGTCGGGGAGGAAAAGGCAATGACGCAGCCGTCAACGCCACTTCCCGAACTGGTGCAGTTGCTCGGCGCGTTGGCCGATGAGCAACTTGACAATGCCGGCCAGGCCCGGCTGCTGGAGCTGCTCAGCGACGACCCGGCTGCCCGGACCTATTACCTGGACTACATGGACCTGCACGCCCGGCTCCAGTGGAAGCAACTCAGCAAGGAGCGGGCAGGGTTCAGGGTTCAGGGTTCGCGGAATGATGAATGCGGAGTGATGAATGATGAATTACCTGCGAACACAATGGCCGCCGACATTCATCCTTCATCCTTCATCCTTCATCCTTCCGATGTGCCCGGTCCCGAACCTGTCATTCCCCCCATCATCATCGACTCGTCCCCCACGATCCACTATCCACTATTCACTATCCACTCTTCGCTCGGCGGCTGGCTGCTCTCGTACGCGGTTGCCACGGTGCTGACGGGCGCGGCAATCCTCGGCGCCTGGCTCTACAAGGTGTCCCACGATTACCCGATCACCGGGCCGTCGTCGCCGTCGATGGCGGCGGTTATCCAGCACGAGAAGCAGCCGGAGCCGAGGCCGGAAATGGTGGGCCGGATCACCGGCACGGCCGATTGCCGCTGGTCCGATCCGCAAACCGCGCCTCCCGACAGCACGGCGCCTGTCCCCCTGGGCCACAGGTATGAGTTGGCCTCGGGACTGATCGAAATCTCCTACGACAGCGGCGCCAGGGTCATCCTCCAAGGCCCCTGCACCTACGAAGTCGAGTCGGCCGCCGGCGGCTTCCTCTCGCTGGGCAAACTGACGGCGCAGCGTGGAGAATGTGAAGGCGGAAGCGGCAAATCCCAAATCCCAAATCCCAAATCCCAAATTCGTCGTCCGCACTCCCACCGCCACCGTCACCGACCTGGGCACGGAGTTCGGCGTGGAAGTGGCCCGCAACGGGCGGACCAGCACGCACGTGTTCCTGGGCGCGGTTCGCATGAGCTGCCGCGACCCGCGAACCGGAGCCAGCAAGGAAGCCCGCGTGACGGCGGGCAATGGTGCCGTGTTCGAGCCGGACTCGGGTGTTCTGCAAGCGACCCAAGGCGACCGACGGGCCTTCGCCCGAACGCTCGACTTTTCGGCTGGCCTTTCCGCGGCCCATCCCGGCCGCGTCGTCAACATCGACATCAATGGCTGGGGCGGCATCGGCGACAGTTGGGGACCTGGCGGAGCGACGTACTCAGGCCAGGGTGCATATCCCGACCCCGGCCATAACCTCTGGAACGGCTACGAGTGGAGCAAGCCTGTCGACCAACCGGCGCCCAGAACGTACTGCCGCGACTCGGCTGGCCAGCCGACGGCGGTTGGCTTCGCGGTCACCTGTCCGCTCCCCGAGGGGCGGTGGCCACGCGGGCCGGCGAACGACTTGCTGTACGACGGTTGCTTCACCCGTGCCGACCATCCCCGCGGGACCTTCAAGATCTTCGGCCTGCGGCCGCGCGCCCGCTACGACTTGTATCTTTATGGCACGGACGGCAGCGAGAGCGGCGAGCAGGGATCCGCCTGGACCATCGCCGGCGTCACCGTCCGCACCACCGGCAGCAAAGAAACCACCTTCGTGTTCGGCGGCAACTACGCAGTCTTGCACGGCGCCCGGGCGGACGGCTCCGGCGAGATCGCGGGGAACTGGGTGGCGGGGGGCAAGATCCCCGTTGGCCCCTTCAACGGACTACAGATCGTGGAATTGCCCGACCAGCAGAGCGATTCCGTTGACCACGTCACCACCTCCAGCAGCAAAGGAGAATCCCGGGATAGAAAACCCTCAGAGTAGTGCCTTGCGTGTCCTGTGCGTCGAACGTGTTTTACGTGCTTGGTTTTTGGCTTGGCCGAGTGTTTCGGCCAGCGAGTTTCTTGGTTTTCCCATCAAAAGGGTTACTTCAATGTCAGTGCTCAAGAATTTGACCTGTGTGGCGGCTGTTCTGGCGGTTGTGGGTTTCGTGTGCGCAAGCCCGGCGGTCGCGAACCTGATCCAGAATCCGAGTTTCGAGAACAATAACGGATTTATCAGCGCTTGGCTCCAGTACAACAACTGGTCTGCGGCACCGGGCGCCGGCGGCGCTACCTCACCCATCAACTATTGGACTTTGACAAGGACGAACAGCAGCGACAACTTCGTATGGTATGTCGGCGAAAGCTCCGGCGGCGCTCGGCGCACGAACGCTGCGGGCGTCAAGGAGGTCGAGGACGGAAACTTTGCCATCGAGCTCGGCCCCGGAGTGACGGGCCAAACGGAGACTATGTCGCAGTCGTTCTCCGTGTCCAGCGGTTACATCTATAACGTGAGCTATTGGGAAATGGCCCAGGGCACCAGCAACCTGAACCAGGGCGTGGCGATCAGTCTGGGCGGCGGGGCGACGTTCCTCTCCGGCGCACGGCGGGAACGCTCGCGGTGTCGGGGATCGGCACGAGCACGCTGACGGGTACGGCCAACGGGGACGACACGGCCTGGCACAACATGACGTTCTCCTTCATCGCGTCTGGTAGCGCTACGGCGACGATTGCTTTTTCCGCCTCGGACTTGAAGATCGCGTGCCTGGACAACGTGAGCGTCACGCAGGGAGCGGCGGTGCCCGAGCCAGGCGCGATCGTCTTGCTGGCCGCCGGATTGGCCGGGCTGCTCTGCTACGCCTGGCGGAAGCGCAGGTAGTGTACTGCAGTAGTCCGCACACGCCGTGTGCGGGATGTTGCTGGACGGCAGGCAACAGACGACGGAGGGCGGACGCCGAGTAACGGTCCGTCCGCCCTCCCGTCTTCGCCATGCGCGGGCAGCTTGATGAGGGCAGCCGGGAAACGGCGCTGGTAGGAACTGAGATGGCATTGCGCGAGACCACGCGAAGGGAGTTCGTCAAGAGATCGGCGTTGGCTGCGGCCAGCGGTGCGATGGCGCCGTATTTCGCCTGGAATCACCGGGCGTTTGCCAACCACTCGCCCAACGGCCGTCCGCGGATCGGCTGCATCGGCGTGGGCAGTATGGGCATGCAGGACGCGCCCGGCCACGCCGCCTTCGGCGACATCGTGGCTGTCTGCGACGTCGACTCGAAGCATGCCGAACAGGCCAGGATGGACAAAAACGTGGGCAAGGGCAAGGCCCAAGCCTACGGCGATTATCGCAAGGTGCTGGAACGGAAGGACATCGACGTGGCATGCATCGCCACGCCCGACCACTGGCACGTGAAGATCGCCATCGCGGCCCTGGAGGCCGGCAAGCACGTCTTCTGCCAAAAGCCGTTGACGCTCACGCTGGAAGAAAACCAGCGCGTCCGCGACGCGGCCCGGAAGCATCCCGGCCTGGTCTTCGCCGTAGGCACCCAGCAGCGGGCCGTCCGCGGTATCTTTCTGTCCCACGGGAAGTTCCTCCGCGCGGTCAACATGGTGCAAAAGGGCCTCTTGGGCGACGTGCGCAAGATCACCGTCGCCGTCGGCGGCGGTGAAGTGGGCGGGCCCTTCCCCAAGTCACCGCCGCCGCCGGAGCTGAACTGGGACTTCTGGCTCGGTCAGGCCCCCAAGGTCGAATACATCAAGGAGCGCGGCCACTACCAGTTCCGCTGGTGGTACGAATACTCGGGCGGCAAGTTCACCGACTGGGGCGCCCACCACGTGGATATCGCCACGTGGGCCATCGGACAGGACAAGGAGGGGATGGGGCCAATCGAGATCGACGGCACGGACGCCAAGCACCCAGTCCCCTTCAAGGACGGCTATCCCACCGTGGACGACTGCTACAACACGGCCCACGATTTCGCCGTAAAGTGCAAATTTGCGGGCGGTATCGAGATGTTGATTACCAGCCGCGGCCAGAACGGCATCCTGTTCGAGGGGACAAAAGGCCGCATTTTCGTCGACCGGGGGCGGATCACCGGCAAGCCGATCGAGGAAAATTGGGACAAAGACAAGTTTGTGCCCGAAGATCTCACCCGCCTCTACAAGGGCAAACCCCCTGAGGAGCACAAGCAGAACTTCTACCGCTGCGTGCGGGAAGGAGGGCTGCCGCTGTCCGACGTTTTCAGCCACGTGCAGGCGATGAACACCTGCCACTTGGCGGCCATCGCCGCCCGACTCGGCCGCGTGGTACACTGGAACTCAAAAACGGAGAAGATCACCGGCGACGATCAGGCCGCGGCGCTGTTCGCGCGCAACAACGTCAACGATATGCCTAACCACGGATTTGTTTCCCCGCACTCCCTTATGATGTTCTATTTCGGATAGGAACCGCTTTATGCGCCAAGATTCAACGTCCCTTCGCCGCCGTGCCGGATTTCCGCGCGGTTTTACGCTGGTGGAACTGCTGGTGGTGATCACGATCATCGGCATCCTCATCGCGCTCTTGTTGCCGGCGGTGCAGGCCGCCCGCGAGGCCGCCCGGCAGACGCAGTGCAAGAACAACCTCAAGCAACTGGCGCTGGGCTGCCTCGATCACGAGCAGCATTACGGCTATTTCCCTTCGGGTGGCTGGGGATATGGCTGGGTGGGCGATCCGGACCGGGGCATCGACCAGCAACAACCGGGCGGATGGATTTACAACATCCTGCCCTTCCTCGAACAGCAAGCGCTGCACGACCTGGGTGTGGGAGACACCAATCAGACCGACCGCCAGACCTTCGCCAAGACGATGATCAGCACGCCCCTTTCCGTCCTCAACTGCCCCACCCGGCGCCGACCGTCAGCCTACCCGAATGCCTATAGCCAGCAGTTCGCCAATTACGGCGCGTTTGTCTACCCACCCTGCGGACGCAGCGATTACGCCGCCTGCATGGGCGACACGGCGCTTGGTTGCGGGTTCGGCCCGACAAGCATGCAGCAAGGGGACAGCGGCGCCTACGACTGGACCTTCGGCGGCTTGTGCGACCCCAAGATATCCACGGGCATCACCTACCGCCGCAGCAAGGTGCCCGTCTCCTGGGTCCGCGACGGACTGAGCAACACCTATCTGGCTGGCGAGAAGTGGGAAAACCCGGACTATTATGAGACTGGACAGTCCGGGGACGACGACCAGTGCGCGTATATCGGCTTCGACGGCGACATCGAGCGGCCCGGCAGCGTCAGCTACCCGCCGCTCGAGGATCAGCCCGGCCTGGTGGGGACGACTACGAGTTCCTGCTTCGGCAGCGCCCATGCCAACGGCTTTCACATGGCCTTCTGCGACGGCTCGGTGCAGATGATGGCCTACACGCTCGATCCGGTGATTCACGGCTATCTGGCCAATCGGGACGACGGCCACGCCATTGATGCCAAGAAGTACTGAGCGTCTGTCGCCACGATTCGCAGCTCCCCAAAGTGCAAGATCCGAGGGACCGCATGATCCGGTTTAGCACGTTGCTCATAGTCGGCCTTTTGCTGTCCACCGCCGGCCGGGCGGCCGGGCAGACCGGCCTCGACGGCCTGCCGACTCTGCGGTCCGGCCGCGCAGGCGCAAGAACGCCCTCTGGACCGAGAACGAGCCGGGCTTGCGGTTCGACAATACGAAGCGGGTGGTGGTCGCCGAAATCAAGGGGCCCGCCACGATCACCATGATCCATTTCGCCCTGCCGCTGAAGATGAAACTCAACCGCGACCTGCTGCTGAAAATGTACTGGGACGGCGAAGCGGCCCCCAGCGTGGATTGCCCGCTGGTGGACTTCTTCTGCGATCCCACCGGGGCGCAGGAGGAGATTGCCACGGCGGTGTTGAACAAGCGGCGTGGCTGGAACGCCTACTTTCCCATGC
Organism: uncultured Planctomycetaceae bacterium; assembly: GCA_963754135.1. GTDB lineage: Bacteria > Planctomycetota > Planctomycetia > Pirellulales > Thermoguttaceae > JAJFUI01. The sequence continues at coordinate 1,625,372 of CAVWEY010000003.1, read as the reverse complement.
CGTTCCGCAAGTCGGCCCGCGTCGAGTTGGTCTACGACGGCCCGCTGCCGCCGGGCGGAAAGCTCTGGCAGGCCATGCCCTGCTACAGCTACGTGACCTATCGCACCGAGGACACGATACCCGACAGGGCGGCCTATTTCCACGCCTCCTGGCGGCAGGAGTCGTTGTTGTTGGGGAAACGCGACTACGTCGCCTTGGAAGCCAAGGGCCAGGGGAAGTTCGTGGGCTGGAACGTCACCGTGCGGCGCCCCGGCCACACCGATTACCCCGTGGACGAAAACGCGAAATTCTTTGTCGATGGCGAGCAGTCCCCGTCCGTCGAGTTCCAGGGCCTGGAAGACTCCTTCGGTTTCAGTTGGGGTTTTCCCGAGACGCAAAGCCAGTTTCCGCTAACCGGCTACTATCCATTTTTCAAGGGCGCCTTCGCCTACCGGTTCTTCCTGCCGGACGCGATTCCCTTCGAGAAATCGCTCCGCGTGACGATCGGTTTCGGCAAGCACGAGAGCGAGTGGTTCTTCCGCGAGTTCAGCAAGCCGGAGAACAAACTGGCGTTCTCCAGCACTGCGTATTGGTATCAGGTCGAGCCGCACGCCCCGCTGCCGGCGATGCCGCCGGCGGCCCAGCGGGTGCCGGTGCCTGACAAGCCGTAGTCCGGAGTTGAACCCGCGCCTCCGGAGTGTTTTCCTAGGCTGGGTGAAAACGGGGCCTTCGGCTCAGGAAGGAATCATCAAATCGACGGTAATAAGCGCTTGCGGGTCGTTGCGGCGGCGCTGATGGATTAGAATGCCGGTTGACTTAGAATGCCGGTTGACGCTGCCCAACATCCCCCTATTCCGCGCTTTCTGCCAGTTGACCGGGATCGAGGTTGTGCCGATCACGTAAAGCGTTCTTCATTGCGGTGTAGCGGCGGGTGGCTGGCCGCGCTTTCACGTCATGCGCTGTTTTGCGTGGAACATGCCCACGGCAGGCCTGGACATGGCACCTATGCACGTTGGGCCGTTGCACAGCAGCCCCGACCGCCTTTTCGCCTACCCCCCTTGACAGCCTTCAGCGGGGTATGGCAGGATGGTCGGTTTTATTGCCCCGTAGGACGGATTCCCTAGTCTATCCGCTTCGTGGACGGGCTAGGAAGCCCGTCCTGCGAGAGGGACGGACTGGGAAGTCCGTCCTACACAGTGCCACCCGATTTCCTCGAGGAGTCCCCCATGACTGCGCGTTCGTAGCTCTGGCAAGGCGGGCCGGAAGGCCGGCTCGGGTAGGATGGGCTTCCTAGCCCGTCCAAAGCTGAAACACCGCTTGTATGTGGCTTGGTTGGCGATTTGCTGCGCCGGCTTCCTGACGGCGGCCGGTTGGCTGATTGCCGCCGAGCCGGCCGCGCCCGTCGGCCCGCCGACGCCCGGGGCGCCGGCCGCCGCGCAGGGCGAGGGGCATTTCCAATTCCTCGAACTGTTCCGGAACTCGCAGAAGTACCCCCTCGGCGAGCAGGCCGCCTTGATTGCCGTGCTGTTGGTGGCCATCGCGGGGCTCGTCTACGCGCGCATGTTGGTCAAGCAGGTGCGGGAGGCCGAGCAAGGGACGCCGCGGATGCAGGAAATCGCCGGGGCGGTCCGCGAAGGGGCCAACGCCTATCTCTCCGCCCAGGCCCGCAAGATCGTGCCGCTCATCGTCATCATTACCGTCGCCCTGTTCTTCACGAAGTATAGCCCCAGCCGGCCGCAGGATTTGCCTTTCGCGTTCGGCCGGGCCATCGCCTTCCTCCTCGGCTCGTTGTTCAGTCTCGCGGTGGGCTGGAACGGCATGAAGCTGGCCACCACCGGCAACCTCCGCGTGGCCGCCGCCGCGCGGCGAAGCTACGGCGAGTCGATGCAGTTGGGCTACCGCACCGGGACGATCACCGGCATGTTGACCGACGGCCTGGGCCTGTTGGGCGGCACCTGTATCTTCATGATCTACGGCGAGCAGGCGTATGAAGCCCTGCTGGGCTTCGGTTTCGGCGGCACGCTGTTGGCCCTCTTTATGCGCGTCGGCGGCGGCATCTATACCAAGGCCGCCGACGTCGGCGCCGACCTGGTGGGCAAAGTCGAGGCCGGCATTCCCGAGGACGATCCCCGCAACGCCGCCACCATCGCCGACAACGTCGGCGACAACGTCGGCGACTGCGCCGGCATGGCCGCCGACATCTTCGAGAGCTACGAAGTGACGATCGTGGCCGCCATGATCCTCGGCCTGGCCAGTTTCGGCCACAAGGGGGTGATCTTCCCGCTGTTGGTCCGCGGCGTCGGCGTGCTCGGGTCGATCATCAGCACCTACACGGTCAAGGCCGGCCCGAACGACACCTCCGACACGGCCCTGAAGAGCGTCCACCGCGGCTTCTGGATCGGCTCGCTGATTTCGATCGTGGGCTTCTTCGTGATCGGCGTGTTCTACCTCCATTTTTCCGCGGATTACTTCAAGGAATACGGCATGGCCGCGGCGGGTTTCCCCGGCGGCACGCCCGCCGGACTGGCCGCGTGGTTCAACTTCGGCTCACTGACGTTGGACATGCGTCCGGCGTTCACCTGTCTGATCGGCGTGTTCCTGGCCGTGGCCCTGAACAAGGTCACCAGCTACTACACGCACACCTCGCACAACCCGGTGAAATCGTTGGCGCGGGCCTGCCAAACCGGCCACGCCACGAACATCATCCAGGGTTTCGCCGTCGGTTACGAGAGCACGGTGGCCGCCCTGCTGGTGATCGCCACGGCGATCATGCTCTCCGTCCTCTGCTACTGGGGCATGCCGGCCGTGTTCATCGCCTTCGGCGTGGCCATGACCGGCATCGGCATGTTGACCCTCACCGGCAACACGATCTCGATGGACGTTTTCGGACCCGTGGCCGACAACGCCAACGGCATCGGCGAAATGGGCTACAACCGCGGCCTCGAGGGGCAGGAACTCAAACAGGGCGACCGGGATTACATGCCGCCCGCCGACTACAAGCGGGCGAGGCAAATCCTGGCCGACCTGGACGCCGTGGGCAACACCACCAAGGCCGAAACCAAGGGCATCGCCATCGGCTCGGCCGTGATCGCCGCCGTCTCCTTGTTCGCCAGCTTCATCGCGGTCATCGCCGTGGGGAGCGAGGACAAGCTCAGCCAGATGACCACCGCCCAGTACAACTACTTCTCCGGCTTCCTCACCGTGGCCGACCCGAAGGTGCTGATCGGGCTGCTGATCGGCGGCGCCGTGCCGTTCCTGTTCAGCTCGATGCTGATCCGGGCGGTGGGCCGGGCGGCCTTCTTCATCGTCAAGGAGTGCCGCGTCCAGTTCAAGGACCCCGCCATCATGGCCGGCACGAAGAAGCCCAACTACGGCCGCGTGGTGAACATCTGCACCAACACCGCCCAGAAGGAACTGATCGGTCCCGCCTTGTTGGCCATCTCTGCCCCGTTCTTTGTCGGCTTCCTGTTGGGGCCATACGCCCTGGGCGGGTTCCTGGCGGGAATGATCCTCGTCGGGCAACTCCTGGCCGTCTTCATGGCCAACGCCGGCGGCGCTTGGGACAACGCCAAGAAGTTGATCGAGGACGAGCCCCGCACCGCCACCACCGGCAAGGGGAGCGAGAAGCACAAGGCCGCCGTCACCGGCGACACCGTGGGCGACCCGTTGAAGGACACCGCCGGCCCGGCCATCAACCCGATGGTCAAGGTGATGAACATGGTCAGCCTGTTGGGGCTTGGCCTGGTACTGGCGTACAACGTGGCCGGCGTCCATCCCGACGTGACGAAGTTCAAGCCCGACATGCCCGTCACCAGCACCTTGCCCAACCTGCCGACCAACTGGCACATCGGCGTGATCGTCGTCGTGGTCTGCGTCCTGTTGACCCTCTGGGCGGTTTGGCGGAGCAAGCACGAATCGGCCGAGATGAAGGAGATCGTCGGCGGTTTGGACGATTAGGACGAACGATAGCCGGGGGCTAACAGCCCCCGGAACGTGCTTCCCTACACACCAGCCCGGAGCGCAAGCGAGGGCGGCCCGTTGGCATGTCCTCGCTTGCGCTTCGGGCTAGTGTCCCGAGTTTCATGGCAACGCTTTACACGCACGCACTGGTTGGATGGGGGGCGGCCTGGTTGTACGCGAACCGGCCCATGCCCTGGGCCTACTGGGGCGCGGCGGTTCTATTACCGATGGTCCCGGACCTGGACGTTTTCTCGACGGCGGCCTACGGTGCGCCCTTGGGCCACCGGGGAATTACCCATTCGCTCCTCTTTGCGGCCGCCTTGAGCATCGTTACAGCAGGGTTGCTCTTCCGGTACTTTCGAGTCCGCTGGTGGCCGCTGGCTGCCCTGTTCTTTGCGATAGTGGCCAGTCACGGGCTGTTGGACGCCATGACAATCGGCGGAGAGGGCGTTCCGTTTTTCTGGCCGCTCCCAGGAAAGTACGGCAATTGGGGTCCCCTTCGGGTTTCCGACATCGCCTTCGACTTCCCGGACCCCAGATACAGCGCCGCGGTGCGGAGCGAGTTGCTCTGGGTGTGGCTGCCGATGGGCCTGGTTGTGGGACTTGCGACGGCTTGGCGTCATTGGCGGCGGGTTGGACGATCAGACAGGTAACTTCCGCTCGGTACGGAGAACGCGGGTAAGATTCCACCGTGGCCGGTCCACCTTGCGGCGCAATCCGTGCGGCCGTATGAACTATCGACGACGGCCCCGATTCTATTGCAGACCTGCGGCATCCCGCAGTTCGCCCGCGGACCGACGGGCGGCGGCCTTCTTCTTCGCCGCCTCTCGGCCGCTCGTCTTTGGGGACAATTGCCGGAGCCGCCGAAGGAACGCCTCTCGCAGACTAGGATCGCTACCCTGGGCCAGGCGCAACAGAATCTTGTTCTTCTCCGCAACGGACAGAGCATTGATCCAGCGGGAGAGGTCCGCTCGGCTGGGGGCGGTCGGTGCGTCGCCTGAGTCCAGCGCGGCGGTGGCCTTGAGCAGCTTGTCGTCGATCCGCAAGAAATCGGCCAAGTCCTTGAGTGACGCCGAGAGCCGCTTTAGGCCGGGCGGCAGGGGCGGCTCGACTTCGTCCTCTTCGATCTCGCCGGCCTGCACCGACGCGAGCCATCCGAGGTACAGGCTGCGCAAGTCGCCGCCGAGCAGGTCGGCCCGCAACGGAACCAGCGACGCCAGCCAACTGGCATCGGGCTCTCCGTCCCAATCTCCCGACTCATCCTCGGATTGAAAATCGAGGACCAGGTGCTCGCCTTTCTTCCGAAGGGTGAGCAAATTGCTGCCGCAATACCGCCGCATCGCCTTCACGTCCACCAGCGTGGCCGGCAACCGCAGACTGAACCAGTGCGTGCCCCAGTTGGCGTAGTACAGGAAGGCGTCGAAATACTTCTCCATCATGGACCGCGGGTTGCCGCGGAAATCGCCCCAGTGATACTCGTTGGTGAAACTGGTGGGGGTGATCTCGGCGCGCGTCGAGAGCTTGCGCAGTTCGCTCATCTGCCGCGGCGTCAACGGCTTGTCAATGGCGCGGAACTCGTAGGACCTGGTACTCGCTCATGCTCGTCCTCCGGCACAATCATCGAGAGACACTCGCGCTTATAGCCGCGGGCGTTGAGGCAGACAAGCCCCTCACCCCCCTCCCGTAGGGCAGGAGGTTGCCAAAGGACCGCTCCTTGCGGGAATGTTAGCGGATGGTTAGGCTGGCGTTTCTGCCGTCCCCCGCGAGAGCCCGCATGTTCAACTTCCTCCCCCGCAACACCAAGTTCTTCGACTATTTCGACCGCGACACGGCGGTCCTGGTCCGCACCGCCGAGGTCTTCGCGGAGTTTCTCGAGCGGTCGGGCGAGCCGAAGGAATACTCCCGGCGGCTGAAGGAATTGGAGCACGAGGCCGACCGGCTGACCCACGAGGCGATGGAACTCCTGCACCGTTCGTTCATCACGCCGCTGGAGCGGGGCGATTTGAGGCGGCTGATCCTGGCCCTCGACGAGGTGGTCGATTACCTCGACGACGCCACGCGGCGGATCGCCCTGTACGAGGTGGGCACGATCCTGCCGGAGGTCTGCGCAATGGGCAAGATTACGGTCGACCTGGCCCGCGCGGTCCAGGCCGGCGTCCACGAGTTGCGGAACCTCCGCCACAAGAACAACCGCATCCGCGAGCACTGCATCGAAATCCAACGGCTGGAGAACGTCGGCGACCACCTGCACCACATCGCCCTGGCCTCGATTTTCAAGACCGGCATGGAGCCGCTGCTGGTGATGAAGTGGAAGGAGATCATCGACCTGATCGAATTGGGGATGGACGCCGCGGAAGAGGTCGCCCACGTCATCGAGGGGATCGTCCTGGAGAACGCCTGAGGCATGAACCGGCAATGGATTTGGAGCGCTTTGGCCATCGCGTTCGCCGTGTGTGGGATTTCCTACACGGGCTACCACGTCGGTGCGCTGGCGATGCAGGCGTCCGCACTGGTGACGATCGCGGTCGTGTTGGCCCTGGCGTTCGACTTCACCAACGGCATCCATGACGCGGCCAACTCGATTGCCACCGTGGTCTCCACGCGGGTCCTCTCGCCGATTCAGGCCGTGGTCTGGGCGGCGTTTTTCAACTTTGTGGCGGCCTTCGTGTTCAGCACCCACGTGGCGACGACGATCGGCACGGGCATCGTCCACCCCAAGTTCGTTGACACGCCGATGATTCTCAGCGCACTGCTGGGGGCGATCCTCTGGAACCTCATTACCTGGTATCTGGGACTCCCCACCAGTTCCTCCCATGCGCTGATCGGTGCCATGGCCGGGGCGGCAATCGCCAAGGCGGGCGTGGGAGCGGTCGTCCTGAGCGGGTTGCTGACCATCGCCGCCTTCATCGTCCTCTCGCCCCTGATCGGCCTGGTGCTCGGCTTCGTGATGGGGGTCGGAATGACCTGGCTCTTCCGCAATGCCACCCCCCGACGGGTCGACGCCCTGTTCCGCAGAGGCCAACTCTGCTCCGCCGCCCTTTATAGCCTCGGACACGGCAGCAACGACGCCCAAAAAACCATGGGCATCATCGCCATGTTGCTCTATTCGACTACCTTGAAAGGGCACCCCTTCCAAATCGACCTCTGGATCAAACTGGTCTGCTACACGGCGATGGGCCTGGGAACCCTCATCGGCGGCTGGCGGATCGTCAAGACGATGGGCTCGCGGATCACCAAGCTCGATCCCTTCGGCGGTTTCTGCGCGGAATCGGGTGCGGCCGTGACCCTGTTCGCCACCGCCACCGCGGGCATCCCCGTCAGCACCACCCACACCATCGCCGGCTCGATCGTCGGCTTCGGCACCATGCGGCGCGTGAGCGCGGTCCGCTGGGGCGTTACCGTCGAGATCGTTTGGGCCTGGGTGCTGACCATTCCGGCCGCCGGAATCATCGGCGCCCTGGCGTACCTTGCCGTATCCACCGTTGCCAGGATGCATTGAGCGTAAACTCCCCTCTCCCTTCGGGAGAGGGGACAAAACGACGCCGCTTCATTCTGCCACATTCTGCCTATTCCACCAAGAAAAAGCCGGTCGGTCGGTCCTGCGTGGCGATTCCATTGAATTGATCGCTTCCCTCCTTTCGCCTTTTTCTCCCTTACACTCCGTTGGGGTGGCCGATTGACGTTCCTGGCGCATAATTGGTATGCTGATAGTCTCGTTGTCGTCCGGAGTGCCACACGGGCGTCGTTGGTCCACGAAGAAGGGGAGCCTCCGATGAAGCTCGAACTGATTAGCGTGGATCCCAAGAAGCCGCCGATCGTGCTCGATCAATTCCCGGTGATCGTGGGCCTCGATCCCGGCGCCGACCTCTGCCTGGACGATTCCTCGGTGGGCCACTACCAGTGCATGATCGACCACAGCGACGGCGAGTTGATGGTCTGGGACCTGGGGACCCGCTCGGGCACGCTGGTTAATGGGGTGCGGGTCTCGCCGAAGGCCCCCTTGCGCTCTGGCGACGAATTGAGCTTCGGCAAGCACTGGTTCCTGGTCGAGTACCAGGACGGCGCCGCGGAGCCCTCGCCGCGCGAGCGGGGCGCTTCGAGCCGCGTCCCGCCGCCGGCGCCCTCTCGTCGGCGCCCGCGCCGGCGCACGTCTGATCGCCGTCCGGCGGGGATCGGTGCGAGGCGGTGCGGGGGCCGTGAGCCGTTCGTAGTTCCGCCTTCAGGCGGTCTTCCGGCGGCGTTCCGCCTGAAGGCGGGACTACGGACATCTCGCTGGACCGGCCGGCGCCACCCGGCTAAAATAGACTTATGTGCCTGCGGTCCTCCCCCGTTTGTTACGTTTGAGGCAAGTCATGTTCCGGCGTGGTTGTTTTTGCGTGGCGTCCGTGGTTGTGTTTTCCGCCGTTTGGGCGGTGGCCGGTTTCGCGGGGCAATGGCCGCAATGGGGCGGCGGCCCGGCGCGGAACATGGCCGCCCACGAGCCGGGGCTGCCCGCCTCCTTCGTCCCCGGCAAGAAACGGAGCGACGGCTCGGGCGTTGACATGCGGACCACGTGCAACGTCCGCTGGGTGGCCAAGCTCGGCTCGGAGAATTACTCCAGCCCGGTGGTGGCGGGCGGCCGGATCTACATCGGCATCAACGACGCCAATCTCCGCGATCCGCGCTATCGCGCGACCGGCGGCGGCTTATTGCTGTGCCTCGACGAGCACAGCGGCAAGCGGCTTTGGCAACTGGTGGTTCCCAAGCTCCTGGAAGGGAAGCGGAGCGAGGACTTCGACGAAATGAATCTCGGCATCTGCTCCACGCCCGCCGTCGAGGACAACCGCGTCTACGTGGTCAGCAACCGCTGCGACGTGCTCTGCCTGGACGCCCTGGGCATGGCCAACGGCAACCAGGGTCCGTTCATCGACGAGCGGCATTACACCGTCGAGCCGGGGCAGCGTCCCGTCGAGCCGCAGCCCGGCGACGGCGACATCCTCTGGGAGTTCGACATGCTCGGCAAGCTGCCGGTGTTTCCCCACGACGCCGCGTGCAGCTCACCGCTGGTTTACGGCAATTGCGTCTACGTGGGGACCGCCAACGGGATCGACGGCCACAGGCAGCGGCGCAACTGCCCGCTGCCCCTGGCGCCCAGCCTGATCGCGCTGGACAAATACGACGGGCACCTGGTGGCCAAGGACGACGCACTGATCGGCACGCGGGTGTTCCACGGCCAGTGGTCGTCTCCTTCGCTGGGACTGGTGGGCGGGCGACCGGAAGTGTTTTTCGGCGGCGGCGACGGCGTCTGCTACGCCTTCGACGCCGTCCCGCCGGCGGCGTTCGGGACGGCGGTTGGAACGGCGGCCGGGGCGGCAGTTGAACTGCCGCTCCCACCCGGCCCGGCGGGCTACCTGCACGAGGTCTGGTCCTGCGACTGCAATACGCCCGCACACAAGTTCCACGCCGGCAAACCGGTTGACTACTGGGAAGGCGACGAACGCGAAGGCCGGGGCAACCACAACGACTGGACCTACTTGGGGTTGAACGAGATCATCGGCACGCCCGTGTTCTACAACCAGCGGGTCTATGTGGCCGTCGGCCGCGATCCGACGCACGGCGCCAACGCCAAAGGGGGCCTCTTCTGCATCGACGCCGCGGCCGGGGGCGTCCTCTGGTCCTACGACGACGCTGGCCGCAGCCTGTCGACCGTCTCCATCGCGGACGGCCTGCTCTATCTGGCCGACGCCGCGGGCCGGATCCACTGTCTCGACGCCGACACCGGCAAGCTGTATTGGGTCCACCAGACCCACGCCGACATTTGGAGTTCCACGCTCGTGGCCGACGGTAAGGTGTACGTCGGCACGCGAAAGTCGCTCTGCGTGCTGGCGGCCGGCAAGGAGGAGAAGGTCTTGGGCGAAATCCGCCTTGGCTCGCAAATCCGCGCTACGCCCGCCGTGGCGGACGGCATGCTCTTCGTCGCCTCGCAACGGTATCTCTGGGCCGTGGAGTTGTCGCCGCTCGGCGTGGCGTCCGGCAGTCCGGCCGGCCGCAAGCACGCCCGGCCGAAGGGGAGTTGAGGCGAAAGCGGAACCCTCTCGATTTTTTTGTCCAAAGTCGCCGCTCCTGCGCCTAGTAATAGAGGGCACACCCGGTCCAAGCCTGGCGCGCGTGGACGCGGCGTCTTGCCGCGTTGCGTTGGTTGGATAGCTGTCCTCGAACAGAGGCATGAAGCGGCAGGACGCCGCTTCGACAGTCATGCGCAACAATTCCAACGCCGATTCCGCCGACCGTTCCGAGGAGTTCGTCCGGCTGCTGAAGAAGCACGAACGGCGGCTGAACGGTTACGTGCTCTCGCTGGTGCATAACTGGACCGACGCCGACGACATCGTGCAGGACGTGGCGGTGCGGCTCTGGCAGCAGTTCGACGGCTTCAAGCCCAACGCCGATTTCGGCGCCTGGGCCTGCAAGATCGCCTACTACCAGGTCTTGACGCATCGGAAGCGGGTCGGACGGGAGCGGCTCCGCTTCAGCGACGAGTTTGCCCGCATCGTCGCCGACGAGATCGCGGCGGTCTCCACGCAAGCCGGCGAGGATCAAGAAACCCTGCTCGAATGCCTGGAAAAGCTCAATCCGCCGGAGCGGGAGTTGCTGCGGGACTACTACAGCGGGATTTCCATCGCCCTCTTGGCCGAACAATTGGGCCGGACCGCCGCGGCGCTGTACAAGAACCTCGCGAACCTGCGAAGCTCGCTGCGGGCGTGCATCGAACGTGCCAACCGCGAGCAGGAGCGGCAACCATGAGCGCGCACGCCGACGCCCACGATCTGCTGTTCGACGAGATTCATGGGCTGATCCTCGCCGGGGAGCGGGGCGATCTGACGGCCGCCGGGGTGGAACGGCTCGAACGGCTGGTCCGCGAGGACCCGCGGGCGCGGCGGCTCTACGCGCAATACGCCCTGGAGACGGCCAGTCTCCGCGTTTGGGCGGCCTCGCCGCAGTCCGCGCCCTCCGTGCTCCTGATCGACCGCGCGAACGAGGAGGCGAAACCCGCTACGGCCCCGACGTGGATCCCCGGCCTTCGCACCCTGAGCACCGGCTGGGGCGGGTACCTCGGCGACCACCCAATGCTATCCGGCTACCTGGTGGCAACCGTGCTGTTCGTCGTCGCCGGCGTGATCGGCCTGACGGTCCGCGTCTCTCTCTCGCTACCGGCGACGGGCGCCGTCGTTGAAAATAGCCGGGGGCTAACAGCCCCCGGAGAACCGGCCGCCGGAAAAGGCGGGCCGGAGGAAACGCAGCCGGTCGGCCGGATCACGGGCCTGGTCGATTGCCAGTGGGCCGATCCCGAAGCCGCCCGCGCGGGCCGCGAGCCGTCCGTCCCGTTGGGCCGCCAGTACGCCTTGTCCTCCGGCCTGATGGAAATCTCCTATAACAGTGGCGCGAAGGTCATCCTCCAAGGCCCATGCACCTATGAAGTCGAGTCCCCCCGCGGCGGCTACCTCTCGCTGGGCAAACTGACGGCCAGAGTGGAGAAATCAGAAGTCAGAAATCAGAAATCAGAAATCTCTAATCCCCAATCCCTAATCCCTAATCCCTTGTTTGTTGTCCGCACTCCCACCGCCACCATCACCGACTTGGGCACGGAGTTCGGCGTCGAGGTCAACCGGCAGGGCGAGGTGGCCGCCCACGTGCTCCAAGGCAAGGTCGAAGTCCGGCTCATCGAGGACGGCAGTAATCTTTCCTCGTCCGCCGGCGGGGAGCAGGCCGGTCATGGTGATCCCGGCCGTTCTATCCAGGCCGTCGCCGGAGAATCAGTCCGCGTGGTCAAAGCGGCCGACGGCCACGGGCCGGCCATAATCCGCGGCAAGGCCGACGCTGCCGCCTTCCCCGCCACTCCCGGACGCTTGGCCGAGTTTGTCGAGCAGGAGCGCCTCAAGCCTTTTCACAAGTGGCGGGCCTACAGCCAAGAACTCCGTAAGGACCCCGCGCTGGTGGCGTACTACACCTTCGAGTCGCGCGGCCGTGACCCGATGCGCGAACCGTCGATCTTGCCGAACCTGGCGGCGACGGGCGAGGCCCTGGACGGCCGGATCAAGGGCCCGCGCTGGACGGACGGCCGTTTTCCCGGCAAGTCCGCGCTGCGGTTCTCCGGTTCCGATTGGAGCGACCGGGTGGAACTGCCCCAGCCCGAACGGTTCCACTTCACCGGGCCGTTCTCCGTGGCCGTGTGGTTCCAGACGGCGCAATTCACGACGAAGCACCAAGCGTTGATCGCCAAGGGGGACAGCGAGTGGCGCGTGCAGCGTTCTAACGCCCCCGCCGCTCTCGACAGGCTCCGCTTCTGCACGGAGGTCGGGACCGGCAGCCATCAGGCGATGGACGGTTCAGGCGAGGTCGCGGACGGGCAATGGCACTTGAGCGTGGTGGTCTGGGCGCCGGCCGGCGGCCAGGCCAACAAGCGGCTTTATCTCGATGGCCGCTTGGACGCCGAAGGCCAATCGCCGCTAGCACTTCAGCACAGCGATGACCCCGTATGGCTGGGAAACAACAGCGCCTATCCCGACCGCGCCTGGAACGGCTTGATCGACGAAGTGGCGATCTTCTCCCGCGCCCTTTCCGGCAAGGAGATCGAGGAGATGTTCGCCGTGGGCAAACCGGCCGGAGCGGACGGATCGCAAGCGGTCAATCTGAGTCAATCACTCAAAAAGGAGGCCAAGCGATGAATGGTCCATAAGGAGGGCGGGAACGAGAGCAGAGCAAGGAGGGCCAGAGTAAGTCAATTTTCCGGCTTGTGTGAGTTGTTCTGTTTTGTGCAAGTTGTTTTCTTTCACCACCTTTGCGAGGAGAATGAGTCATGAGTCGCTCGAACATTCTGGTTTGTTGCGTTGCTTTAACGCTGATCGCGTTTGCCGCGTTGCCCGCCAACGCCACCACGATCTACATCGACTTCGGCACGAACGGCACTCAGCCGACCTACGGCACCCCCGCCGCCGGTCAAATGACGGGAACGTACAATGGAACGTTCTACAACGACATCGCGGTAGTCGACGACTATTTCACGGTGCATACGTTGCAGCCGCTGCAGTTTTCGGTGCATGGCTCGCAGACTTTTGCCAGTTCGGCTGTCCTGAACGACACCTCCAACGCAGCGACGCCTTGGTCGATTTCGTTCCAGGACGCGGTCCCCAACACCACGACGATTGTCCAGGCTTCCGGAACTGGCGCAACCTACGCCGGCGCATACCCGGCGGCGCTGAGCGGAATCGCCACCACCGCGCTGGAAGACTCCGTATCCGCCGCCTGGGGCGGCACCCTGGAGGTCATTTTCACGGGCCTTGACCCCACCAAGCGATACGACTTGGTGGCCTACGGGGCCGCGAACAACACCGGCGCCCAAGCCGGGACGTACACGCCCACGGTTGGCAGCGGTGCTAATTTTACCACTGCGACCTTTGCCGACTATAGGAACAGCAGCACCGTGGTCAACTGGACTGGGGTTCAACCCGATGCGACCGGTACGATCGCGTTCACGATCGCGGCGCGCCGAGTCGGGATCCTGGCACAGCTCCGGCACCAGCCAGGAGATGCAAAAGTTGAACTTTTTGTCCATGACGCAGGAGGCCATCCCAGAACCATCGACCCTTGCGCTGGCGGCCTGCGGGCTGCTCGGGCTATTGGCCTACGCCTGGCGGCGGCGGAGATAGGCGGGAACGACCGACGGACACAATGGAACCGCAGAGGACGCGGAGGAACGCGGCGGGAGTCATTCTCCCGCGGGGCGGCGGCGCAGCCGCGGCCCCGGCAAAAGGCAGGCAGACGTCGCCACGGCCTTCTGCGCGTCCTTCGCGTCCTCGGCGGTGGATTTTCCTCTAACACTCTGCGGGTGAGAAAATGAAACCTAGATCGCACAAGTCCGGCTTTACTTTGGTGGAACTCTTGGTGGTGATTACGATCATCGGCATCCTGATTGCGCTCTTGCTGCCGGCCGTGCAAGCCGCCCGCGAGGCCGCCCGGCAAACGCAGTGCCGAAACAATCTCAAGGAACTGGCCCTGGGCTGCCTGAACCACGAGCAGCTCTACAAGTTCTATCCCACCGGCGGATGGGGCTGCGCGTGGGTGGGCGATCCCGATCAGGGCTTCGACAAGCACCAGCCGGGCGGCTGGATGTACAACGTGCTCCCCTTCACCGAGCAGAACGCCTTGCACGAGATGGGGGCCGGACTGGGCGACGGGGCCGATAGCGGCAACCCCAACCACAGCGCCAAGTGCGCGGCGCTGACGACCGTGATGTGTACGCCGCTGGCGGTGCTCTGCTGCCCCACCCGCCGTGCGGCGGTGGCATATCCGGTCCCCCACACGGCGGCCCTCTACAACGCCAACGCGCCGACGCTGCTTCCCAAGAAGGACTACGCCGCCAATTCCGGCGACAACGCGCCGCCGTGGTCTGATAATGGGCCGCCGACCATTGCGCAGTTCGCCACGTACACGGCATCCTCATGGACCACCTACAACCTCAATCACGACGGCGTGATTTTCGGCTGTAGCATGATCCAGACCAGAGACATCACCGACGGGACCACCAACACCATCCTGCTCGGCGAGGCCTACGCGGACCCGGACTATTACAGCACCAGCGGCGACACCGGCAGCGGCAACACCGGCGACGCCCAGAGCTGGGACCTGGGTTACGACATGGACAACGTCCGCTGGGTGGCGACGGGGAATTATCCCACGAATTCTCCGGCCAAATGGACGGCCACTTTGTTCCAACAAGACCAGCCCGGCGTGGTCAACGCCTTTATCTTCGGCTCCGCCCACAGCAACGGCTGCTTCTTCGCCTTTTGCGACGGCTCGGTGCAAATGCTCAGTTACTCGATGGACGGCGACACTTTCTGCCGGCTGGGCGTCCGCAACGACGGCTTGACCATTGACGGCAAGAAGTTCTAACGCCACGGGAGGCCGCTTGTGGGTCCGCAGTCAGACCGTATCAGCCGCCGGGGGTTCGTCGGCTCGCTTGCAGCGCTGGCGGCCGGGGGAGCGGCGGTAGAGGGATCCCCAAGGCAACCATCGCCCGCCCGCCCCGAGTTCATGGGGCCGCTGAGCAGGGAGAAGCTGCCCAAGCGGATCGAGGTCTCCAAGCCCAACGGGCTGAACCTCATCGTCATCATTTGCGACACCTTCCGCTGGGACCACTTGCACGCCAACGCCGGGGGCCGGGTGAAAACTCCCCATCTCGACGCCTTGGCCGAGCAGTCGGCGAACTTCCTGAACTGCTACGCCGACGGAATGCCCACCATTCCCGCCCGGCGGGTCATGCACACCGGCCGGGGCATCCTTCCCGACCGGGAAAAATGGATCCCGCTGCGCCGCAGCGACATCACCCTGGCCCAAATCCTCAGCAAGGCCGGCTTTACCACCGGCTTCATTGCCGATACTCCCCACTACTTCAAGCCGGACATGAACTTTCATCGCGGTTTTACGAGTTGGGAGTGGGTCCGCGGGCAGGAGTCCGATCCCTACGTCAGCGGTCCGCGCGGCTCGGTTCACCCCGAAGAGCACGTCCCCCGGCATATGCTGACCGGCTCATATTACCGGGAGATGGTCGCTCAGTACCTGCTGAACACCAAGGACCGGCGAGGAGAGGAGGATTATTTCTGCGCCGCTCCCGCGCCGCCGCGGCCCGCTGGCTTGGGGACAACAAGCAGAACGGCACACCGCTGATGCTCTGGTTGGACATGTTCGACCCGCACGAGCCGTGGGACGCCCCGCCGCGGTTCCAGAAGATGTACCGCGACAAGTATCCCTTGGAGCGCTACATCTTCGGCTACGGCGCCCAACGGAAGGACATCCGCGCTGACGACATTCCCATTCTCCGCGACCTGTATGCCGCCGAGGTCACCTTCAGCGATTATTGCGTCGGCGGCCTGCTAGAGGCGGTGAAACGGCTCGGGCTATGGGACAACACCGTCATTGTCTTCAGCAGCGACCACGGCACGCATCTGGGCGAGCAGGGCTGCGTGCAAAAGCAGGCGAAGCTGCTCAACTCGTGCATCACCCAGGTTCCCCTCTTGATCCGCCACCCAGACCGCAGCTTCCAGGGCAAGCGAATCGCCGGGCTGGCCAGCCACTTGGATTTCACGCCCACCTTCCTCTCCCTGCTGGGCGTGAAGACCAACCTCGGCTTTGACGGCGGCAATCTGTGGGAGCTTCTCGGCGGCGGCAAACTCCACGACGCCGTGGTGGCGGGATTTCAAGACTTCGGCGCCGTGCATACGCCCAAGTGGCACTACTTCCAGAAAATCTGGGGAAACAACCCCGGGCTGGGCCCGCAACTCTGCGACCTCGACAATGACCCCCGCGAGGAGAAGAACGTCGTGCAGGAGCACCCCGAAGTCGTCGCCGAAATGCAAGGCGTCCTGGAGAAATCTTTTCGGGTGAAGTTGGCCAACACCGCTCCCGTTGGCAAGACATCAACGGCAGCATTGTCGCCGAGAGGCCTAGCAGTATGAAGGCCGCCAACAGGAGGCGGGACCAAACGCTATCGCTGAACAGCGTGGCGGGCTCGCAACCGGCTTGGCAGCCGCGCACGGCAGACAATCAACTCCGTGATCGCCTTCCAGGTCGACGCTGACTGGGCAACCGCAAGGACGGCCTGGCGATCGACGGGAAGAAGTTCTGAGGCCGGCCGACGCAAGAGCAACGCCTGGAGAACTTAGCGGAGATAATCCGCATCCAGCCCGTAGGGCACCCCGTTGGGATCGTCCTGATTGACCCGGAAGCGGCCGGCCACGCTCACCAGATGCGTGGTGTAGGTGGCTTCCATGTCTCCCTCCAACACGATGCGGACCATCTCGGTCCGTTTGGGCTGGGGGGTGCAGAACGGGCACTCGCCGTTGTTCGGGCAGAGGATGAACTCCTTGATCCCGGTCTGCCGCCGTCCGGGCCGCATGTAGCCCTGCACGAACACTTTCTTGTCCTGCATGTCCAACGCCGACTGGGGGACCGGCTGGGTCGGTTTCAAGGGGTCGGGCTGGAGCGTGTCGTAGCTGATCTTCGTGTAGCCGAACGGAACCTCGCTCTTGGCGCGGAAGACCTGATACCCGCAACCCACCAGCCACAGCCCCAGCGACAGTCCCACGCCCAGACGCGCCAGTTCCAGGCCGGTCCACTCGTCCGGCGCGTTGCG
The DNA here is from genome assembly GCA_963754135.1 of uncultured Planctomycetaceae bacterium. GTDB lineage: Bacteria > Planctomycetota > Planctomycetia > Pirellulales > Thermoguttaceae > JAJFUI01. Next base: position 1,608,268 of record CAVWEY010000003.1, on the reverse strand, counting down.
GATTTTCCTTGCCGCCCGCCAGCCTACGATCATGCCTGCCAGCGGAATCGCGGCCAACAGCAGCCAGGAAGCCAGCGTCGAGCCAAAAAACATCAAGACCGACAGCATGCCGAGCGCCACGCTGGCGACGGCCAGCGGACTGAGCGCGCGATAGCGGGCCGCCGGCTGGGCGGGACGCGGCTTGGTCGAACTCAGTTCCAGCGGCAACGGCATGATTTCTTCAATTGTCGGTTTACGGCGTGGTAATCAGCGACTTGGCCACGTCGGTGCGGTAGGCCGCCAGGGCCGGCAGATAGCCCACGGCCGAGGCCAGCACGACCAGTCCGGGGATCAAGACCAACTCGACCCACTGGAACTGGAGCAGTCCGACCACGACGCCGGTCCAGTCGGCGATTAGCCCGGAGCAGAGCCAGATGGCGCCGTGGCCCAGCAGCAGGCCCATCGCTCCGCCCATGAGCGCAAGCAAGATCGACTCCATGAGGATGATCGTCATCACGGTCAGTCGGCTGGCGCCCAAGGCCCGCATGACGGCGATTTCGTGGCGGCGGTCGCTCATCGAGTTGTAAATGCTGACCATGATGCCGATGCCGGCCTCGATGACGGTCAGCACGGCCATGCCCAGCAGGATCCATTGCAGTTTGCCCACCACGCCCTCGAACAGGTCGGCGATCACGCGGGCGGGGACCACCGCCTGGGCCACGCGGCTGTCGTTGATCAGCCGGGCCACCACGTCAGTCCGCCCCGCGTTGGCCCGCTCCGGGTAGATGCAGACCAACACGGCGGTGATCTCTTCGCCGTGCTCGTGCTCCGCGTGTTCGTCATGTTCCGCCTCTCCGTGGTGGTGGATTTCCAGGAAGCCCCGCATGTTGACGAAGACGGCGTGATCGACCGGCGTGCCGGTGGGGGCGAGAATGCCGACCACCGTAAACGGCTCTTTGTCGATGTGGCTTCCGCCGGCGATGTTTTTGACCTTCTCGCCGACCTGCAACTGGGTCCGATAGGCGGCGATCGACCCCAGCACGGCCTCGAACGGCTCCTGCGCCTTGAAGTTCCGCCCCTGGGCGAACTGGTACGATTGGTCGCCGCGGTATTTCAGTTCGGTGAACATTTCAGGCACGGTCCCCACCACGCGGAAACCCTGGTAGGTATGGCCCATGCACACCGGAATGGCCGTTTCCACGTCACCGGTGAACCGGCTCCCTTCTTTCAACTCCTCGTAGAAGCTGGAAGGGATGTTGCCCACCGGCTGGCTGAGGTAGAAGACGGTGTTCAGCACCAGTTGCTCCCGGCCGCCTTTGGCGCCGACGATCAGATCGTAGCCCTCGCCGCCGCGGTGGAACGACTGGTAGACGACCCCATAGACGACCAGCACGGCCACGACCAGGGCCACACCCAGGCCCATCGACACGACCGTCAGCGTCGAGACCAAGGCCCGCTGCTGAATGCTTCGCCAGGCGACTTTCCAAAGACTCATCCGATTGCGCCCCTACGGCCACGCGATTAATATCCTCCAGGTGATCCGTGCGCGGGAACTGCGCAGCCACGTCGTTCGAGTGCGTGACCATGATCAGCGCGACGTTCTCCTCCTGGCAGGTCCCCCGGATCAGGTCGAGGATTTGCTGCTGGTGGCCGGCGTCGACGTTGGCCGTCGGCTCGTCGGCCAGCAGGAGTTGGGGCTTGTTGGCGAGCGCCCGGGCGACCGCCACCCGCTGCTGCTCGCCCACCGAGAGCTGCGCCGGCCGATGGGTCATGCGCTGGCTCAGTCCCACGCGGTTGAGCAAGTGCCTCGCCCGCGCCTTGTCCGGCCTTCCGCGGGCGAAGCGCATCGCCACCAGCACGTTCTCCAGCGCGGTGAAGCCGGCCAGCAGGTTGAACGTCTGGAAGACGTAGCCGATCCGCTCCGCCCGGAAACGGTCGCACTCGGCCTCGGGCATGAGCGTGATGTCCCAATCGTCGATCCGCACCTTGCCCGAGTCCGGCCGGCCGATCCCAGCGATGACGTGCAGCAGGGTAGTCTTGCCGCAGCCGCTGCGGCCGACCATCACCATCTGCTCGCCGGCGGCCACGCGGAACTCGGGGATGTCCAACACCGGTAACGCCGTGCCGTCGGGTTGCCGGAACGATTTCTTGAGGTCCTTCAGGAGCAACATCGCGTGGGAATCCTCCCTCTCCCTCTGGGAGAGGGCCAGGGTGAGGGCAAAATGGGTGTCGGCCGGCCTTCTCGAGGCGGCCATGAATCAATAGTATCACACTCTCGCAGGATTCGTCGTTTCTACGCCCCTGCCGCCCGGTTGGTTCGGCCGTTAAGGACCACGTAGGACGGATTTCCTAATCCGTCCCCCTTTGGGGGCGTTTCCTGGACGGACTAGGAAGTCCGTCCTACGAGTTCACCTCCGCCGGACCATTTGCCGCTGGATGTCGCGTTGGGCCTCGGCCCGCTTCATCGCCTGGCGTTTGTCCTGCCGCTGCTTGCCGCGGCAGATGCCCAGCACGACCTTGGCCAGCCCCCGCTTGAAGCGCATCTCCAAGGGGACCAGGGTCAGCCCCTTTTCGTAGGCCCGATGGGCGAACCGCTTCACCTCGCGGCGGTGCATCAGCAGCTTGCGGGGCCGGCGAGGGTTGTGGTTGAACCGGTTCGCCTCGACGTACTCGGCGATGTCGCAGCCCACCAGCCAAACCTCGTCCGCCTTGATCCGCGCGTAGGCCTCCTCGAGCGACACCCGGCCGATGCGCAGGCTCTTCACCTCACTTCCGACCAGCACAATGCCGCACTCCAGGGTGTCGAGCACCGTGTAGTTATGCCGGGCCTTGCGGTTCTGGCTGATGACCTTGTCGATGGAACCGGCCACGGCCGGAGCATTTTTCTTCGACTGTTTGCTCATTGTGGGCTTCCGCGTTGCCCCGTCCTAGCGTACCATCCCCCTTTTTAGCGATTCCCGCGGCCAAACTCAAGTTCTCCCGTGCCGATCTCCCCGCACAACGCCGAATCGGCCGCCCCCGCGCTGGAGGCCTTTCTGCTGGGCCAGGTCGATTTCGACCGGGCCTTGGCCCTGCAACAGCGGCTCGTCGAGCAGACCCATGAGCGCGGCGACGGGCAAGTCACCCTGCTACTGTGCGAACATCCGCCGATCATCACCATCGGCCGCGGTGGCTCGCCGGGCGACGTGGCCATGCAGAGCGGCCCCGTGCGAAACCGGCAGATCGAGGTCCGCTGGGTCAATCGCGGCGGCGGCTGCCTCATGCACTGCCCCGGCCAACTGGCGATCTACCCCATTGTCCCCCTCCGTTGGCACGGCTTCTCCATTGGCGACTTCCTCGACCGCTTTCAAGCCGGCATCGTTGAAACACTTGACGAATTGAACGTTCCGAGCCATCCCGCGCCGCCGAGCAACGCCCACCCGTTGCAACGGGTGGGGGGCGTCTGGGGCCGCACCGGCCAACTGGCCGCCCTCGGCGTCGCCGTCCGCCACTGGATCACCTACTATGGCGCCTACTTGAATGTCTGCCCCCCGATGGGACTATTCCGGCTGGTCGAGCCGAAAATGAGTTCCCTGGTGGCAGAGCGTTGTGGACCGGTTAGAATGACGGGAGTCCGGGCGGCGTTGGTCCGTCGCCTGGCCGAGAGTTTCGGCTGCGACCGCTACCACCTCTACACCGGCCACCCGCTATTGCGCGATGCGCCAGCCACCACCAAACGGCCCGTTTGACGCCATTCTATGAATGCCCACGACATCTTAATCAAATACACGGTAACACCGTCCTTCGCCGACGGATACTCCGTGTGTGTCTCCCTTGCGCGTGCGCCTATGGTGCATGCTTACGTCGAGAAGCTCAGATGGAAGCAGCCAACGCCCCACGATCTCGGCGGCCACAAGCCTGTCGGTTATCCGCGGGTGGTCGTCGCGGAGTGCGATGTCCAGACGCTTCGAGAAACGCTAACGACCACAAGTGTACCAGTGGCTCCGCGAGGCGGGACCCAAGTGTTTGACGGAGACCTGTGCGAACTGTACGTCGAGAGTACCGGCTATTGGCTAACGATCCGGTGGGGTGACCGCCTGCCTGCCGAATTGTCGCCGGTGGTCAGCGTACTCGAAAAATATGCAAGGCAGAGCCTCGAATCTTGACGGGAGCGGAGCCATCGTTAACTCGGAGTCTCACGTGGCAACGCAGAGATCCCTCCCCCGCTGGCTGAAGCGCAACGTGCCGAAGGGCAACGCCAACCACTTCACGGCGAAGCTGATCGGGCAGTTGGGCTTGCAGACCGTCTGCGACCACGCCAAATGCCCAAACCGGATGGAGTGTTACTCGCAGAAGACAGCCACGTTCCTCATCTTGGGCGACATTTGCACGCGGGCTTGCCGGTTTTGCAGCGTGCAAAAAGGAAAGCCGCTGCCGCCCGACCCCGACGAGCCGCGCCGGGTGGCCGAAGCGGCCCGGACACTCGGACTCAGGCACGTCGTCATCACGTGCGTCACCCGCGATGACCTGCCCGACGGCGGGGCGAAACATTTCGTGCGGACGATCGAGGAAATACGGAAGAAGTGGGCAGTCGGCAATCGGCAGTCGGCAGTCGCCGGTACACTGCCCACTGCCCACTGCCTACTGCCCACTAAGCCCCAATCCCAAATCCCAAATCCCAAATCCGCATCTTCTTTCCCGCCCACGGTCGAAGTTCTCCCTTCCGACTTTGCCGGCAACACGGCGGCGGTCGACCGGCTGATCGAGGCGGCGCCGGAAGTCTACAACCACAACACGGAGACCGTGCTGCGGCTGTTCCCGACAGTACGCGGAAAAAACGGTTCCAGGAACCGTTTCCCGGACTACGCCTGGACGCTGGAGATGTTCCGCCGCATCCGCCGCGGCAATCCAAAGATCGCGCTAAAGACCGGGTTGATGCTCGGCCTGGGCGAAACGGCCGAGGAACTGCTCGACACGCTGGCCGACCTGCACGACGCCGGCTGCCGGATGCTCACGCTCGGCCAGTATCTTCAGCCGTCGCCCCGGCAGATGCCGGTCGTGCGCTACGTGCAGCCGGAGGAGTTCGACGAGCTTGGCGAATTGGCCCGGCGGATCGGCTTCGAGCACGTGGCCGCCGGGCCGTTCGTACGGTCGAGCTACCACGCCGGAGAAATGCTGAATGTTGAATGATGAATGATGAATGGCGGACGCGCCGGTTCGTTGTTCTGCCTGATCTGGGCGTGGCTGATGGTCCGGTCGTGCTCAGCGTGTGGCTGGTGAAGGTTGGGGAGAGGGTTGCTGCGGGTGAGCCGGTGGCCGAGGTGATGACGGGGTCCGCGACGGTCGATCTGCCCACCCCGGCCGACGGCGTGCTGGCGGAGAAGCTGGCGGCCGAAGGCGAGCCGCTGGCAATCGGGCAGCGTTTGGCGGCAATCGAGTGCGAGCCGTAACACGTGGTGCCCGGCTGCTGCCCTTACCCCCTGCCCCTCTCCCAGAGGGAGAGGGGAGATTCTCCGTTACCCCTTCAGATTTCCGTCCACTGGCCGGGGACCGGCACGGGGTAGCGGCCTTGGGCGTCGGCCCGAACGGGCGCGGGACTGTCGGCACCGAGCGCGGCGACATCCGGGCAGAACTGGAACCGGGAGGCCATCGCCTCGTCCCAGGTGACAATGCGTTGCGTGTGGACGGCGGCCCGGCCCATGATCGAGGCCAGGTTCGAGAGCGCCGCCCGGCGGGTCTCGTTGTGCGGCCGGTCGTTGCGGATCGCGCCGAACAGCTCGGCCCACTCGGCGTGATAAGGACTGACCTTCTCCTTGGCCGGCTGCCAGACGAAGTTGGCGGCGGCACCGGCGGCGGTCCTCTGATCCCGGTAGATGTGGGTCGTCGGGGCGTGGACGCTGCCGGAGAACTGCGCGGCGCACTTCGTGCCGTGAAGGAACGTGGCGAACTCGTCGTAGCAGTCCGGGGCGTAGCGGCCGGTCACAAACGCCTTCGCGCCGTCGGCGAAGGTGTACTCGATCGAGTAGGCGTCGAGGTCCTGGCCGGCATCCGTGGAGTTGACCATCCGCCCGCCGACGCCCTGCGCGGCGACCGGCCAGGAGTCCTTGATCCAGCAACATTCGTCGATCTGGTGGATCATCATTTCGGAGAAGTAGCCGGCCGAGGCCCAGAGGAACTTGCCGGCGTTGCGGATCTGCCAGTACAACTCACTCATGCCGGCTCCCGGCTTCCAGGGGGCGAGCCAGGCGGGGCCTTCCATGCGATAGGCGCGGAGAAACTGTACCTCGCCCAGCGCGCCGTCGCGGACCTTGTTGATCAGGGCCTGCCGCGAGGCGCTGTGGCGGCACATCAGCCCGGCGGCCACCTTGAGGTTCTTCTTTTCCGCCGCCGCGCCCAGCCGCAGCATCCGCTGCACCCCGCCCGGATCGGTGCGAAGTCCTTCTCCATGAAGACGTGAACGCCCTTCTGGATCGCGTACTCGAATTGGATCATGCGGAAGGCCGCGTGCGTGGTCAGCAGGGCCACGTCGCCCGGACGCAGGCAGTCGATGGCCTTCCGATAAGCGTCGAAGCCGAGGAATTGCCGCTCGGCCGGGCAGTCGATCCGGCCGCCGAACTGTTTCGTCAGGGCCTTGTGCGATCCTTCCAGGCGGTTGGGAAACAGATCGGCCATGGCCACCAGCTTGACCGGCCCGGCGCCGCAGGAGAGGGCGTCGCCCACGGCGCCGCTCCCCCGGTTGCCACTGCCGATCAGGGCCAGCCGGATGGTGTTGTCCTCGGCGGCGTGGACGTAGGGCACGGCGGCGGCCAGGGTCGAGGCCGCGGCGAGCCGGGCGGAATGTTTCAGAAATGTGCGGCGAGACGTGGTGTTGTTGGTAGTCTCACTCATAGTCGGTAGTTCTCCGCGCAGGGTGGTGCAAGAATTCCCCGCCATTGTAACGCGGTTGCGCCCGAAATGGAACAGGCTGGGCGGAAGGTGGAGAACGACGGGTGGCACGCCCTGAAAGGGCGTGGTGAATCGTCGAAATCAATCCTGCCCCACCACGCCCTTTCAGGGCGTGCCACCCAATCCGCGTTTTCGACATGCCCACGCCAAGCGTGGGCATGGCACCCGCCTCAGACCCGCGTCCGCAGCTTCGTCATCAGCCGCTCCAAGGTTGTGCTGTAATCGTTGCGGCCGAGATGGACGTGGAGGAGGTGCAATTGCCCGGCGTCGGCCAGGGCGGCGGAAAGGGCTTGGTCGAACTCGCCCTCCGTGCGGATTTCATACCCCTTGCCGGCGCCGAGCACTTCCGGCACCTTTGCGTAGTGCCACGGGTGGACGTCGTTGAACGGGTGCTCGCCCAACAGCAGCATCCGCTCGGTCCCGTAGCCCTCGTTGTCCAGCACGATCACGACCGGGTGGAAGCCGTAGCGGACGATCGTCGAGAGTTCCATGCCGGTCATCTGAAAGGCGCCGTCGCCCACCAGGACGACGGGGCGGCGGTTGGGCCGGGCGACCATCGCCCCCAACGCCGCCGGCACCGCGAAGCCCATCGACGTGTAGTACGCCGGGCTAAGGAACTCCGTCTGGCGGTGAATCCGCAGCTCGCTGGAGGCGAACAGGGCGTCGCCCGGATCGGCAATCACCGTCATGGTCGCGTCGAGCGCCTGGTTCAGCCGGGCGACCAGCCGGCGGATGGTGATCGGCTCGCCGGGTTGGAGTTGGAAGGGTTTTTCGTCGCGTTCCACCGGCGGGGGGATTTGCCGCGGCGGGGTCTTCAGCCCGGCCTTGCTCAGCCCGAGGATGAAATCCTTGAGCAGCACGCCCTCGTAGTGGTGCCGGCTGATGCGGAGCGTCTCGCTGGTGGCAAAGATGCACCGGGCCGGATCGAGATGGGCCGTGAAGATACCCATGTTGATGTCGGTCAGGAACTCGCCCAAGAGGATCACGCAGTCGCTCTCTTCGACGAAGCGGGTGACCTCCTCGCGGCCCAGCGCGCCCTCGTAGATGCCGGCGAACAGGGGATGCCGCTCGCTGATGACGCTCTTGCCCAACATGGTGGCGGCGATGGGGATGCCCGCCCCTTGGGCCAGCTCCAGCAACTCGCATTGCAGACCGAAGCGATGGATTTCCACCCCGGCCAGGATGATGGGCCGCTTGGCCGCGGCGATCCGCCGGGCCGCCTCGCCGGTGGCCTCGCAGAGCGTCTCCGGGTCGCTGGCGGGCTCCTTGCAGGTGGGCTGGTGGGGGCCGTCGGGCACCACCGCGACCATGTCCCGCGGCAGCTCGATGTAGCCCGGCCGACGCCGCCGGACCACCGTGGCCAGCACCCGGTCGATCTCCCGCAGGGCCGTGTGCGGATCGTTCAACTCCGCTTCGGCGCAGCAGACGTGGCGGAACACGTCCGCCTGGGTCTGAAACTCCTTCACCCGATGGTGCAGAAGCGGGTCGGCGAACCGCTCGCGCATGCCCGGCGCACCGCTGATCAAGACCACGGGCGACTTCTCGGCATAGGCCCCGGCGATGGCGTTGCAGACGCTCAAGCCCCCCACGCAATACGTCACGCACACCGCCCCGATGCCATTGATGCGGGCGTAGGCGTCGGCCGCGAAACCGGCGCAGTCCTCGCGGGTGCAGCCGATCAGCCGCAGCCGGCTCTTCTCCAACATGCCGTAGAAGCTCAACACGTAGTCGCCGGGGATGCCGAAAACGTCCCGCACGCCGAAGTCCTGGAGGCGGTGGATGAGGTAGTCGCCGACCGACGCCCCCCAGACCGTGGCCGGATGCTTCGACGGCCCCGCCTTCTCCGGCAACGTCACTTCGACAAGTTCCTGCGGCATGGAAGGACTCCTTGAGAGTGGTGCCCGTCCATTATACGCCGGCCGGTCAAGAGAGGACGAGGAGGGCGCACGTAGACGCGGCATCCTGCCGCGTCGTGTCGGCGTCGCAGCCTTCGGACAAGGGCATGAAGCGGCAGGATGCCGCTTCTACAGTGCCACCCAACGCCGCTTCCGGCCAGACCGCCCGGATTATCTCAGTTGTGACTCGTCCAGGCTGTCCGTCGGAAAATTCGGAAGGCCGACGCACTGGGAATCGTTCGGCGTGCAGATGTGCCGGAAGGTGTTCACGTCCATGTCGTCCCGGATCGACTGCGTGTGGCCGTCGCAAAAGGAGACGTTGATTACGCCGCCGTGGCGCGATGAAATCTGATTGCTCACCCGCGCTAGGGTGGTGCTCGCGAGCGCGCTCCACTCGAATCCCAGTGTCATCTCGGCGGCCGGCTCCGTCCAGCCCGCCGAGTTCCACCAGACGCTCGCGGGGCGGTAGTAGTTTATGCTGCCCGTTGGCGTGGGAAGTGTATCGGTCGGCAAAACCTGGTCGGAACTCGGCATCAGGAGGTTCATGTACGGGAAGGCCGCCGGCGCGGCGGTCGGATCGACCACGCTGGTTGGCGTCAAAATCGACTCCGCCAGCAAGAGAGTGGTCGCCGCCCCGTTGTGGCTGGTAATGTAGTCAAGGCTGACTTGCGTCGGCGCCGGGACGGCGGGATTGTTGTTGGGGTACTCGAACTGAAGGCACTGGTCAAAACAGACGCCCACCGCAGGGCTATAGTTCCACCCGTTGCGCCCGCGGTTGACGACGTACGACAACCAGGGGCTTCCAGGATTGTCAGGCGGATCGCTCGGGCAAGTCAACAGTGGGAGGCTGGGCGTCTGGTACGTCGCAGTGGTAACCGTGCCGTTCAAAGAACCGACGTAGGTGGCAAGGTAGGTGTCATAGAGGTCCCGGCGGCCAATGTTCGGCAGCAATGTGACGGGCCAACCGACAATGAGCGCGTGGTTGGTAACGATCGTAACCCCATTGTTGACGGTGGTTGTCTGCCCGGCAGTCAGCGGGTTCTTGTAGCCTGGGAAATAGCCGCGGCTGTTCTCGAATTGAATCATCGCCAGGGCGATGTTGTGTTCGTTGTTCAGGCACTGGGCGCGGCGGCCGGCCTCGCGGGCGGACTGCACCGCCGGCAGCAACAAGGCCATCAACATGCCGATGATGGTGATCACCACCAGCAGTTCCACCAGCGTAAAACCGGATTTGGGATTTGGGATTTGGGATTTGGAGATTTGGCGATAGTCCATGAGCCGTCTTCCCTATTGATTGGAGAAGTTCCGCCTTGCCTAATGCTTATTCTCCCACAACGGGGCGGAAAAATCCAGGGATTTCCCGCCCGCTTCCCGGTTTCTTGCCGGACTCCACCCTGCGGACGGGTATCGAGGAAAAGCCGACGGCCGCGAAAGACCACAGGGAGCACAGAGATGTCGGCCATAGGTTATGCTTTGGTCTTAGGTCTTGGGTCTTAGGTCTTGGCACGAAGCCCCAAGACCTAAGGCCCAAGACCTCCTTCGGTTGTTAGCCACTACCCTCTCTGGGGGATTACGGGCGATAATCCCGCTGGCGTTTTCCGCCGAATTCTGACAGAATGAGGGAGGAGGGCAAACCATTCTGGTGGAGACCGAAACCATGACCCTGCGCCGCCGCGCCGCCTTTACGCTCGTGGAACTGCTGACGGTGATGACGATCATCGCCATGTTGGCGGCGTTGCTGCTGCCGGCCGTGCAGATGGCCCGCAACGCCGCCCGCACCGCCCAGTGCGTGAATAACCAGAAGGAGTTGGCCCTGGCGATCATTAGCTATGAGGGGGCGAAGGGGCATTTTCCAGGCTACGCGAACAACGTCGGCCTCGCGGCCGGCCCGACGCGGGTAAGCTGGGCACCCGTGATTCTGCCGTTCCTCGGCCGAAACGATTTGTGGGAAGGCCCCCTGAAGACCAACGGCTGGCGGAGCGGCGTGCCCGATCCGTCTTGCGTCGTCCGCGTCAATGAGTTCGTCTGCCCGTCCGACGCGAGCAATCCCGGCAACACATTGCCGGCGTTGTCGTACGCAGTGAACATCGGCGAAGGGCCGTACCAGACCGTGCCTGGGCCGTTTGTCGAAGCCACCTCGACGACCCACATGGGCGTCTTCCGCAACCTGTGCAACGACCCAACGGCTTCTCCGCCGGTTGTCTCCGCAACGCCGATCACGATGTCGAACATCGCGGCGCCGTCGCGGCGGCCGTTGATTACGGACAATCCGTATCAGGCGGTGCGCAACGGCCCCAACTGGGTGATGCTCGATTCTGTGAATGGTCCTCGCCGCCTATGGACAGCCGTTGACGCCGCTGGGAAAACGCCAACCAACGTTATCGCGAACCAGTTCGGCTTCATTTGGCCGGGCGTGGGTCTGGTGCGGGACTTTGGGCCGGTCGATTTCGCCAACGGCCAGTCGCCGCTGGGTACGAGGGTCTATCCGACCAATCACAGCGGCATCTCGGTCGTCACCTTCTGCGACGGCCACGGTGAGAAGCTGACCGATAGCGCCAATTGCGGCGACTACGACTACTTGCCGATCCAGTAACCGGCGTCAGAACTGCCACTGCCGCCCGCTGGCCGGATGCGTCACCTGAATCTGCGGCCGCTCTGGGCCGGGCAGCAGTTGAAACCCGAGGCCGACCGTTTGGCTGCCGAGTACTTCCGGGGCAGCAAGCGTGGATTGGCCGGTCATCGCCAGTTGGCCGTCTTGCTGCCGGTAGAGTTCCAACGACCAGTCTGTGCGACAGGTTGGCAACCCGGCCGGCCCCGCTTTCCCCCACCCCCCGAGGCGGATATGATGGAGAGTCCGATTTCGAGGAAAATCCGCGATGAAAACCGACGAGCTACGCGAAAAGTATCTGGCCTTTTTCGAGACCAAGGGCTGCGTCCGCCGGCCCAGCGACGTGCTGGTGCCGCGGTGGGACCCGTCCGTGCTCTTCACGCCGGCGGGCATGAACCAGTTCAAGGACCACTTCCTGGGGCGCTGCAAGCTCGATTTCACCCGCGCCACCACCTGCCAGAAATGCCTGCGGACCGGCGACATCGACAACGTGGGCCGCACTGCCTACCATCACACCTTCTTCGAGATGTTGGGCAACTTCAGCTTCGGCGACTACTTCAAGCGGGAGGCGATCCACTGGGCGTGGGAGTTCCTGACCGGCAAGAAGTGGCTCGGACTCGACCCGGAGACGCTCTCGGCCACGGTCTACCTGGATGACGACGAGGCGGCAGGCATCTGGTTGGACGAGATCAAGCTGCCGCCGGAGCGGCTCCAGCGGCTCGGCGAGGACGAGAACTTCTGGCCGGCCAACGCCCCCAGCCAAGGCCCCGACGGCGTCTGCGGCCCGTGCAGCGAAATCTACAGCCGCACCCCCTTCGGCCAGGTCGAAATCTGGAACCTAGTGTTCACGCAGTTCAACCGCGGGGCGACCCGCCCAACAATCTCAGTCCGCTGCCGAGCAAGAACATCGACACGGGCATGGGCCTGGAGCGGACGGCCGCCGTGCTGCAAGGCGTCGAGACGAACTTCCACATCGACATCCTCCGGCCGCTGGTCGAGGCGGCCGCCGAGGTCTGCCGCGTCCGCTACGACCCGGCCGACGAGAACGGCCGCCGCCTGCGCCGCATCGCCGACCACGTTCCGCGCCTGCGCCTTCGCCGTCCACGAGAACGTCTATCCCGGCAATAAGAAGCAGGGCTACGTGATCCGCCGGCTGTTGCGCCGGGCGGTCCTCGACGGCCACCAGATGGGCGTCCGCGAGCCGTTTCTCCATCAGCTCGTGGGCCGCGTGGCCGAATTGATGAAGCATCCCTATCCCGAGCTTGGCGAAACCGTCACCGCCGTGGCCGGCGTGATCGAGAAGGAGGAGGCCAACTTCCTGGAAACGCTCGACGCCGGCCTGGAGCGGATCGAGCGGATTTTCACGCAAATGAAACAAGAGCGGCGGGCCACCGTCTCCGCCGCCGACGCCGCCGACATGTTCCAGACCCACGGCTTCCCGCCCGAATTGTTCGAGACTCTGGCCGCCGAGCGGAACCTCAGCTTCGACTGGAAGGGCTTTCAGGCGGAAATGGAGCAGCACGGCATCGACTCCGGCGGCGGGCAGAAGATCGAGGTCTTCCGCCACGATCCGCTGGAAGGGCTGAAAAAGGCCCTGCACGGCAGCCGCTTCCTCGGCTACGAAACGCTCGAAGTCGCGGACGCCAAGGTCGTCGGCATCGTGACCAACGATCAACTCTGCGACTACGTGGACGAAGTGGACCACGAACAGCCGATCGTGGTGGTGCTCGACAAGACCCCGTTCTACGGTGAGATGGGCGGGCAAGTGGGCGACACCGGCGAGATCGTAGGGCAGGCTTCCAGCCTGCCAGCGCAACCAGGAGGGCAGGCTTCCAGCCTGCCATTCCATTTCGAGGTCATCGACGCGGTGATCGACGGCGGATTTACGCTTCATCGCGGGCACCTCCGCGAGGGCCGGATCGAATTGGGCGCCACGGTCACGGCCCACGTCGATCTCCAGCGGCGGCAGGGCATCCGCCGCGCCCACTCGGCCACGCACCTCTTGCACTACGCTTTACAAAAGCACCTCGGCAAGCACGCCCTCCAGCAAGGCTCGAAGGTGGACGACGATTGGCTGCGGTTCGACTTCGCCAACCCCTCGGCCGTCGGCGAGGAGGAACTCGTGCGCATCGAGAGCGAGGTGAACGACAAGATTCTGGCCGGCGAGCCGATCGGCTGGACGACTTTGCCGCTGGCCGAGGCCCGGCGGAGCGGGGCCATGATGCTCTTCGGCGAGAAGTATCCCGACCTGGTCCGCATGGTCTCGGCCGGCGGTTTCAGCAAGGAGCTTTGCGGCGGCACGCACCTGACGAACACGGCCCTGATCGGCATCTTCAAGATCATCAGCGAAGAGAGCGTGGCGGCGGGCACGCGGCGGATCACCGCCTTGACCGGCCGCCGGGCGATGGAGAGCATCCGCACCGTGCAGACGCTGCTCCGCCGCGCGGCGCCACCCTGCGGGTCCCGCCCGACCAGTTGCCCGAGCGGGTCGAGGCCCTTGGCAAGGAGATCCGCCAACTGCGGAAACAGGCGGCGGCCGGGCCGAAAACCGGCGGCGCGAGCGTCGATCAACTCATTGCCGATGCCGCCGACGTTGGCGGCGTGAAGGTGATAGTCGCCGAAGTACACGGCGGGCCGAACGACCTGCGGCAGTTGATCGACCAGTTGCGCCGCAAGGCAGCGCCGGTCGCCGTGCTGCTGGCCAATCGGCAGGAAGAAGAGAAGAAGGTGACGCTGATTGCCGGCCTGAGCCGCGACCTTGTGGACCGCGGCCTGGACGCAGTGAAGTGGGTCCGGGCCGTCTCGGCTATCGTCGACGGCGGCGGCGGCGGCCGCCCCGACCTAGCCCAAGCCGGCGGCAAATTGCCCGAAAAGCTCCCCGAGGCCCTGGCGGCAGCGCGCGGGGAGATTGAAAAGTTGCTCTTTCTGTAGGTTATGTTTCAGCATAACCAACCGCCGATCGGGGCTGGCCGTTATGCCAAAACATGAACTACGAAGGAGAATGACCACTCCGTTGGCAAGGGCGGGGGCATCGACTATAATGGACTCCGAGCGCTTGTGCATTGGCTGACAAGCAACGGTGAGGAGGACTTGGGGTGTCGCGTCGGCTTTCCACGATTGAAGCGGCCGTCGAGGCCATTGCCGCCGGCCGGATCGTTGTCGTCATGGACGACGAGGACCGGGAGAACGAAGGGGACTTTATCTCCGCGGCCGAAAAGGTCACGCCCGAGATCGTCAACTTCATGATTACGCACGGCCGGGGGCAGCTTTGCATGCCCATCCTGCCCGAGACGGCCGAGCGGCTCGACCTGCCGCAGATCGTCGAGAACAACACGGCCCCGCTGGGGACCGCCTTCACCGTGCCCGTCGATCATCGGAGCTGCCGCACGGGCGTGACCGCGCCGGAGCGGGCGCGGACGATCCAGGAGATTCTCAACCCGGCCAGCAAGCCGTCCGATTTCGTGCGGCCCGGCCACCTTTATCCCTTGGTGGCGAAGGCGGGGGGCGTGTTGCGGCGGGCCGGACACACCGAGTGCGCCGTCGATCTCGCCCGCATGGCCGGACTGCGGCCCGCCGGCGTGCTGATCGAAATCCTCGGCCCCAGCGGCGACCGGGCCAACCGCGAAGAACTCTACGCCCTGGCCGAGACGCACGGGTTCGAGATCATCACCATCGAAGGGCTGATCCGCCACCGCCGCCGCAGCGAGAAACTCGTCTACCGGCTGGCCGAGGCGGACCTGCCCACCCGCTTCGGTCCGGGTCGGATCATCGCCTACGGCGTGAAGTACGAGGATCAGCAGCCGCTGGCGATCGTGCTGGGCGAGCCAGCCGCCCGGCCCGAGCCGCTGGTGCGGCTGCACTCGGCCTGCTTCACCGGCGACCTGCTGGCCTCTCTCCGCTGCGATTGCGGCGATCAACTCCAGTTGGCCATGCAGATGATCGGCCAGGAAGGGGCCGGCGTGCTGGTCTATCTGCCCCAGGAAGGCCGCGGCATCGGACTGGTCGAGAAGATCAAGGCCTACGGGCTTCAGGACGAAGGCATGGACACGGTCGAGGCCAACCTGGCCCTGGGCCACCAGGTCGACAGCCGCGATTACGGCGTCGGCATCCAGGTGCTCAAGGACCTCGGCCTGTCGAAGGTCCGGCTGCTGACGAACAATCCCAAAAAGACCGACGCCTTCATCTACGGCGGATTCGACCTGGAAGTGGTCGATCAGGTGCCGATCCTGGGGCCGATCCACGAGCACAACGTCCGCTACATCACCGCCAAGCGCGACAAGCTGGGGCACAAGCTGCCGTAAAGGTATTCGGCTCTGCCGGCGAACAGTGCGTTCGTGTTATGTCGCATCATGGATCGCGATATGTAACTCCAAGCCTATCGCATTTCTTGTGGAAGTTCGGAACCTTGGATTCATCATCGCATGTATTGTAGTAATCCTCTGCCAAGTCGTTGAAGGTCGCCCGATCAACCTTGTCCCACGCCTTCCTGAGCAGAAACAGCTCCCCCATAGCGCCCCCGTCGCCGGGGCAAACGAAATCCTGATGACCGCCCCAATCCTGGCCCCAGCCATAGAGGAGAATCCACTGGTGCGTGTGCGGTCTGAGTCCTGCCAGACGATACCAGCGTGACAGGTCCGTTTCGACCTCGTATCTGCGTAAACTGACGCCGCCGAAGACGGGCGCCACAATTCGCTTGCCGCAAATGACACAGACGCCGCCGATCTCGGATCGCGGGCCAAAATAGAAAAGGCCTGCAATGCTCCCGGCGACGAGCAGGCACACTCCCGAGAAAACGGCCAACCGCTTGCGACGCGAGAAGACGGCCATGCCAAGCAGGCAAAGCCCGGCAACGGCGAGCACACCAGCGGCGCCGAGCGGTCCCTGCCACGATCCGAAGCCGAGAACCGCGGCGACCAGGGCCGTTCCGATGAGCATTTCCCGCAGCGTAAACTGCCACCGCCTGCGGTCATGCACAGCTTGGTTCCGCGGCACTACCTTCTCCTGTTCAGGCGTGGGCATCGTTTGACGGTCTACAGAAACTCCAGCCTGTTTTCCATTTCTTCCGGCGTAAGGCACTCGCGCACCAATACGAGCAAGCGAAGCAACTCGCCGACAGATCGGTCGCCTTGGTGGCAATAGACAATTCCCGCGTGCCGGACACCACGCGAATGCAAGACCAAGAAGTCCTCGTCATGGGTGACGATCACCCTGTCTTGGGAAAGCGCAAACGCGATATGCTCTTTATCCGCGGCGCCGGCAAGGCTGGTCTCCACGGTGGTCGTCACGTCAATCCCACGTCGCCGCAGACCGAGCGCAACGGCAGTGGGAACGTGCTCGTCAAGGTGAAACCGGATCATTACGGTCGTCCGTGCCCGTCGGCCCCTGAGGCAGCCGCGAAGGATTGTCCTGCTTCAAACGCTCCACAAGCTTCTCCGCCTCGTCCATCTGCCGATCGATTTCCTCACGATGGTCATGGTAGTAGGACAAGGCGGCGTAAACGTCGGCCAGCGTGATCTGAGGAAACTGGGCGACAATCTCCTCTGGCGAAAGGCCCTGGACCTCGTGCCAGACCGCGATGTCCTGCACGCGGATGCGATGACCCGCGATCCGCGGTTTCCCGCCGCAAACATCGGGGGTAATTTCAATGTGCTTATCGAGAACCGATACGACCACGGCAACCTCCTCCGGCAAACGTAACCTCCGCTCGAATTATACCACTTCCGGGGTTCCAATGACAGTCCGCTCGTGAACCATCGCACAGGCGGATCGGCAGTCGGCAAACTTTCGCCATTTTCACCCCTAAACAGCCGGCACGTTGCCAATTTGCATCGTAGAGTTGCTGTAACCGTGCATCGTTCCGCCATCGGAAGCCCGACCGCAGACGGAACGGCCGGCATAATCGGCACAAACGCGACTTAGGCAATCCATGCGACGCGTATTGGCGATCGTGGTTTGGCTTGCCGCGGCGCAGATGGCGCTGGCGGGGGGAATCCAACCGGCAAGCTCGCCTGCCCTCAACCTAACCCTCTCCCAAAGGGAGAGGGGACCGCTGGCGGCCGCTGGCGGCTTCGCAGCCCCGCAAAACCCGCTGGAGGAGCGGTTGCTGGCCGACGCCGCCGATGGCCGGCTCGACGAGTTCTCCCCGTTGGGGGCGGCGTTGGTGGCCGGCGGCGTCGAGGACGCCGACTCGTTGCGCCGGTACGAGCAGAAGGCGGCGGCGTTGGCCGATGAACTGCGGCAGTCGGGCGAACTCGCCGGCACCCCGCGAGCAAGTCGAGGCGATCTTCGACTTCATGCACCAGCGAGTGCTCCGCGGCGGCTACGACCTGGCGTACACCGATCTCCGCCGCACGCTCGACGAGGGCCGCTTCAACTGCATCAGCGCCACCGTGCTGTTCAACTACCTGGCCGGCCGGTGCGGGCTGGAGTGCCGCGGGCTGGAGATGCCGGGCCACGCCATGAGCCGCGTGCTGCTGGCCGACGGGCCGGTGGACGTGGAAACCACCTGCCCGCGATGGTTTTCCATGACCGCAGAGGAGAAGAACCGTCCGCCCGGCGTCGGAGGCGGCGCGATCGGGGCGGCCGCCTCGGCCGACCGCTCGAAGGCCCGCGAGGTCTCGCCGGTCCAGATAGCGGCGATGATCTACTACAACCGCGGGGTGGACCTTCTCGGCGAGAAGCGTTTTGCCGAGGCGGCGGCCGCCAACGCCAAGGCCCTACGGCTCAATCCCACCAACGCCACTGCCCGCGGCAACCTGCTGGCAACCCTGAACAACTGGTCGATCGACTTGGGCGACCGGGGGGAGTACGCCGAGGCGGTTCGTCTGTTGCGGCAAGGGCTGGCGATGGACGCCCGGTTCGGGGCCTTCGCCCAGAACTACGTCCACGTCCACCACCAATGGGTGGATCATCTGTGCCAGGCGGGTCAATTCGAGGAGGCCCTGGAAATCCTCAGGCGGGCGGCCGCCGAAATGCCCGACCGCGACTACCTTCGCCAAGCCCAAGGCGAGGTGCGGGAGCGTTGGGCAAGGGCCGTCTCGCCAGTCCCCCAGTCTGACCAGTTGCCCCAGTTTCCGTGCGTCAAACGCCCTTCGCCGGTGGACTAAGGCGTTTGCTGGTCATAGTTTATCGCAACGGGTAATCTCATCGGGCAACTCGGTGGCACGCCCTGAAAGGGCGTGATGAACCGCCGAGATTTCACCGTGTCTCGAACCACGCCCTTTCAGGGCGTGCCATCCAATTGACGAAGAAGAAAGGGGGGCAGTTGCCTTCTGAGCAAAGCACCCCTCCTTGCGATTTTGGGAAGCTCGATTAGAATGTAGGGATTATCCCTACCGTGAGGGCTTGCATGAGATTTATCGGTTCCCGCCTAACATTGGTGCTGACCGGGACGATCCTTGTAGCGGCGATGGCCCTGCTGGCCAACGGCGGGCCGGAGTATTGCGGCCGTCCCAGCCCTGTCGCGCCGCCGCCCGGAACGGCAACCGCTGCCGATGCCCCCAGCCCGACACTAGCGCCCCCCCAAGAGATCGTGTTCGTCCGGGTCGAGGCCGACAAGTTCGACCTGGAGATCGGCTGGGCCGAGAACTAGCCGTTCAGCTCGCTTGATCTGATGGGTGGCCCCCCGCGTTTCGCAGCGGAAACCAATTCCGCCACCGCCGGAGGTCCGCGCTGCACTCGTTCAGTCCGCACTTGCCCTCTGCGCCGGCCGGCATGATAATTGCCTCGCCGCGGCAACGCTCCTCCAAGGAACCCGGACCATGCCGGAAAAGCTGCTCGATTTCCGCAGCGATACCGTCACCCGCCCGACCGCCGCAATGCGGGCGGCGATGGCGGCGGCCGAAGTCGGCGACGACGTGCTGGGCGACGACCCGACCGTCCACCGCCTCCAGGCCCGCGTGGCCGAGTTGCTGGACAAGGAGGCGGCCCTGTTCGTCCCCAGCGGCACGATGGCCAACCTGATCGCCGTCCGCCTCCACTGCCGTGGGGGCGACGAGCTGATCTGCGAGGCCGGCTGCCACATCTTCAACTACGAGCAGGGCGGCTACGCCCAGATCAATCACGTCGCCGCCCGGCCCGTCCAGGGCGATTCCGGCGTCATGCGCCTGGAGCAAGTGACCGGGCTGCTGCGCCCGAGCGATCCCCACTCCGTCCGCACGCGGCTCTTGACGATCGAAAACACGCACAACCGGGGCGGCGGGCGGATCCAGCCCTATGAGACCGTCGAGGCCCTCTGCGGCTGGGCCCGCCAAAACGGCCTACGGACCCACCTGGACGGCGCACGGCTGATGAACGCCGTGGTGGCCACGGGCATTCCCGCGCCCCGGTGGACGCGGCACTTCGACACCGTCGGCATCTGCTTCAGCAAGGGCCTGGGCGCGCCGGTCGGCTCGGCGTTGGCCGGCCCGCGGGACTTGATTGCCGAGGGCCTCCGGCACCGCAAGGTCCTCGGCGGGGGGATGCGGCAGTCGGGCATCCTGGCCGCCGCCGCCCTCTACGCCCTGGGCCACCACGTCGGCCGCCTGGCCGAGGACCACGCCAATGCCCGCCGCTTGGCCGCCGGAGTGCGCCAGATCGACCGGCTCGAATTGTGCTCGGACGTGATCGACACGAACATGATCTTCTTTCGGGTGAGCGAGCGCTGGGGCGCCGCGGCGGCGTTTTCGGCAGCGTTGAAGGAGCATGGCGTGTTGATGTTGGCGACCAGCCCGACCACCATCCGCGCCGTCACGCACCTCGACGTTTCGGCCGCCGACGTGGACCGGGCGATTGAGGTTCTGAAGATCGTCACGAAATCGGTCCCCGCGTAGGAGGAAGGGCGAGAAATGTGGCGATGTCTGAAGTGCGGCGGCGGAGTGGCCGACTCGCGGGAGAACTGCTGGGTCTGCGGAACCCCGCGCCACCGGATCGAGGGCGAGAGCCTTCCGTCGGCGCCCTGGCCGGCGGAGGAGCCGCCCTACGAGTCTTTCCGGCCGGATGCGGCGCCCGCCCGGCCGGCGGTGGGCATCCCCCGGCGGTTCGGCGTCGGCACGTTGATGATCCTCGTGACCGTGTTCGCCGTGCTGTTCAGTATCCTGAAAATGTTGTCCCCCGTTCTCTATCTGTCGGAGGCGGAGCGGCGTATTGGAGAGCCAATCGGCTTCGCCGTTGTTGGGCTCTTTTTTGCGGGTGTGGGGCTCAGCCAGATCTTGCTGTTCGAGGGGAAGAACCCGCGAAAGGGCTCGATCCTCGGCGGAATCATCATGTCCGGCCTGCTGACGGTCGTTGGTGCAATCGTGGCGGGCGTTGCGGATCGCAATGTTGGAGCGGCAGATGCCCTCGCAGTCGCATTCGGCACGCTCCTTTTCGGGGGCATGATGAGCGTGATCTTTGGCGGCCCGCTGGGCTATCTGGCCGGCTGCCTGCTGGCCGCCGTGTTCCTTGTCCGCAAGGAGCCGGAGGACCCAGACCCGCCGAAGAACCCGGCGAAGACCGACGCCCATTGGCAATCGGTCCTCATGCCCGAGCAGTACCGCGTGACCCGGCAGAAAGGGACGGAGCGGCCGTTCTCGGGGGCATATTGGGATTGCACCACGGACGGCGTCTACCGCTGCATCTGTTGCGGGGCCGAGTTGTTCGATTCGGCCGCCAAGTTCGACGCCGGCTGCGGCTGGCCCAGCTTCGACCGGCCGATCGACAAGGAACATATCCGGGAGTCGGAGGACCGCAGCCAGCAGATGATCCGCACGGAAGTGACGTGCAAAAATTGCGGGGCCCACTTGGGGCACGTTTTCGACGACGGCCCGCAGCCGACGGGCCTCCGCTACTGCATCAACTCGGCCTCGTTGCGATTGGAACCCAGGCCGTAGGGTCTGCTTCGGCATACCAAGTTCGCGGTCGCGCTGCTACACTTAACAAGGCGATGGGCAGAAAACGGCAGGCCCGTTGCTTCCGCAAACCGTCGCTCGGCGAAGGGGCCGCTTGCCGCCCGCCCCGCCGTAACCTATCCTTCCAGTGGCCCCTTTCTCGAAAGGTCCGCTGCCGTGAAACAGCCTCTCTGCCTTGCGCCGGGCAAGAAGATCCGCCTTAAGGATTTCGACGCCGGCTCGACCGGCGGCATCAAGAGCAAGAAGAAGGTCCGGGCGGAACTCGCCGAAAACGTCGCCGCGCTCGACGGCCTCGGCTACCGGCTCTACGCCGAAAACCGCCGCTCGCTCTTGCTCGTGCTGCAAGGCATGGACTCCGCCGGCAAGGACGGCACCATCCGCCACGTGATGCAGGGCTTCAATCCGCAAAGTTGCCGGGTGACCGCGTTCAAGCAGCCCGGCGTCGAGGAGCTTGCCCACGATTTCCTCTGGCGAGTGAGCCTCGCCGTGCCGCGGAAGGGGTTCATCGGCATCTTCAACCGCTCGCACTATGAAGACGTGTTGGTGGTCCGCGTCCACAACCTCGTGCCCAAGGAAGAATGGGAGAGCCGGTACCAGCGGATCAACCTGTTCGAGAAGATGCTCAGCGACGGCGGCGTGACGATCGTCAAGATTTTCCTGCACGTTAGCCGCCAGGAGCAGCGGCGGCGGCTGCAAGCCCGCCTGGATGATCCCGAGAAGCGGTGGAAGTTCAGCCGGGCGGACCTCCGGGAGCGGCGCTACTGGAACGACTACCAGTGGGCGTACGACGCGGCCATCACCCGCTGCAACACCAAGCACGCCCCCTGGTACATCGTGCCGGCCGACCACAAATGGTATCGCAATCTGGCCGTGAGCCGCATCTTGCGGAAGACGCTGGAGCGGATGGCCCCGCAGTTTCCCCCGGCGGAAGAAGGGCTGGAGGGGCTGGTGATCGAGTGACGGGAAGATAGCCGGCGGCTAACAGCCCCCGGAATGTGCTCCCGTTGCGAGCTTTCCCTCCGGGGGCTGTTAGCCCCCGGCTATTTCTTGACGTAGTTGCCGTTGCGCCGTCCGTCTGGTCTAATGGCGGCGTTTGCTCCCGCCTACCAACTCCCCCTGCCAGCGAGGAGATGCCGATGGTGCGAAAGTGCAAATGTTCGGGCGGATGCTGCGGACCGCAAGCGGATGGGGTGAACCGGCGGGATTTCCTCGCCATCGTCGCCGCGGGAACCACGACCGCGGCCTGGAGCGGGCCGGCCTGGGCCGACGGGCCCAATCAGCAAGTCCCGCCGAAATCCGAGGAACTCGACCGCTGGAAGAAGGCCCTGCGGGAGCCGTCGCCCGCCCGGCTCTACCGCTCCGGCGTCCATAGCGACGCCCGCATGCACCTGGGCGGCATCGGCACGGGCAACGTCGAGATCGGCTGCGACGGCCGCTTCACCAACTGGCAACTGTTCAATACGCTCCGCGACGGCCAGGTCCCGCTGATGTTCGCCGTCAAGGCCGGCGACGCGGTCCGGCTGTTGCAAACCGCCGGCGGGCCGGATTGGCCGCGGGTCGAGCGAATCGAAATGACCGGCGAGTATCCGATCGCCATGTTGCGGTATCTCGATGGGAGGTTGCCGGTGGGCGTGGAGCTTTCGGCCATTACGCCCTTTGCCCCGCTGGACGCGCGGTTCTCGTCGCAGCCGTTGGCCGTGCTCATCTTTCGCTTGCACAATCCAACGGCCCGGCGGCAAACCGTCTCGCTGGCGGCGCTAATGCTGAATCCCGTCGGCTATGAGGCGGATGGGGAGATCAAGGGCATGGCGCACGCGAAACTGGGCGGCAACGTCAACGAGCCGCTGCGCGACGGCCCGGCCGCCGGGCTTCTAATGCGGGCCGAGCCGCGCAAGCCGGCGGATGGCGCCGTAGACGTTCCGAGAACCAAAGCAATGGCCGAAAAACGCCCCGCGACTGCGGTCGCGGGGGACATTGCGACGTCGGCACCCCCGCCGGTCGCAGCCGGCGGGCGTTTAGACCCCAAGGCGTGCGGCTTCGGCACGCTGGCCCTGGTTGCGCTGGCCCCGTCCGTGACGGTTCTGCCGGCCTTCGAGGATTGGAACGTCGCCTGGGAGCAGTTCAAGTCGCGCGGCGCCTTTTTGCCGCTGGAGGAGGCAAAGGCCAATCGGCCCACCCCGGCCGGCCGCAGCGTGGCCGGGGCGGTGGCGGCGGCAATCGACGTGCCCGCCGGCGAACGCGTGGAAGTGCCATTCCTGCTGGCGTGGCACTATCCCAACAAGTACAGCCCCGGTCCTCAGCACAATTACGGCCTTCCGGCGGCGTGGATCGGCTGTCACTATGCGACGCTTTGGCCCGACGCCAAGGCCGTGATCCACGAAGCCGCCGCCGATCTACCGGCCATCCGCCGCCGGACGGAATCCTTCCGCAAGACTTTCTACCAGAGCACGCTCCCTTATTGGCTGTCGGACTGCATCAGCTCGCAGGCGGCTACGATCCGTCACGTCGGGGTGGTGTTCCGCATTGCCAACGGCGACGTCTATGGCTGGGAGGGGTCGAACGGCTGCTGCAATCCGACCTGCACGCACGTTTGGGGCTACGAGCAGAGCCTCGCCCGGCTCTTCCCCGAGCTGGAAAAGGAGATGCGGCGGATTGACTTCAAGCACCAGCAGCGGCCCGACGGCGGCGTGAACAACCGCACGGCCTTCCCTTCGCCGCCGACCACTGCTTCGCAGCGGTGCCCGCCGACGGGCGAGCACCCTTTCGTGGACGGCCATGCAAGCTGCATCTTGAAGGCCTACCGCGAGGCCCTGAACCACCCGGACGACTCGTTCCTCAAGGAATACTGGCCGCACGTCCGCCGGGCGGTCGAGTATCTGATCGGCCGCGACGCCGGCAAAGGGGGCGTGCCTGACGGCCTGCTCAAAGACGACCAGTGGAACACCTACGACCAGACCCTGCACGGCGTGAGCACGTTCATGTCCGGCTACTATCTGGCGGCCTTGCGGGCCGGGGAGGAGTGGGCCAGGCGCATCGGCGACGCCCAATCCGCCAGCCGCTTCCACGCGATCTTCCTCAAAGGCCGGGAAAACCTTGTCAAACGCTGCTGGAACGGTGAATACTTCCAACAAGATCTGCCCGATTACCGCGAGCGGACACAGCGGGTCAACAAAACTTTGGTTGGCGAAATCGGCCCCGGCTGCATGGCCGACCAACTCATCGGCCAGTGGTGGTCGCACCAACTCGGCCTGGGCTATATCCTGCCGAAGGACAAGGTCCAAACCGCGCTCCGTTCGATCTTCAAGTACAACTGGGTTCCCGACCTGACCGGATTCAAGCAATCGCCGCGGGCGTTCGCCGGCCCGGGAGACAAGGGCCTGCTGATCTGCACCTGGCCCAAGGGCGGCCGGCCGAAGGCCGTGATGCTCTACTCCGACGAGGTCTGGACCGGCATCGAGTATCAAGTGGCCGCCCACATGATCTACGAGGGGATGACCGAAGAGGCGTTTGCCATTGTCCGTGGCGCCCGCGACCGTTACGACGGCATCCCCCGCAAGCCCATCGGACGCAATCCCTGGAACGAAATCGAGTGCGGCGGGCATTACGCCCGGGCCATGTCGAGTTGGTCGCTGCTGCTGGCCGCCTCGGGCTACGAGTACGACGGGCTGGCCAAGACCCTCCGCTTCACCCCGCGGCTCACCCCGAGCAACTTCCAGGCGTTCTTCGCCGGACCCGAGGGCTGGGGCAGCCTGCGGCAAACGCGCGACCCCGCCACGCAACGCGATGAGATTCAAGTGGTCGAAGGCCGGCTGGCCGTCGCCCAACTCCACCTGGCCCCGCCGGCCGGCGCGAACCAAGTCCAAGTCACCCTCGCCGGCGCCGCGCTGGAGGCGACCCTCAAGCCCGCGCCCGACGGCTCGTTGGCGCTGATTGCGTTGGCCGCCCCGGCGGTTGTGAAAGCGGGGGAAACGCTGGGGATCGACCTGAAATAATCGAGGTGACATCCGATTTTTGCTCACGCGCTGGGTGGCTCGCGGCGATTCGGAACATCGGGAATTCACGAGGAATCCCGGGGTGGCAGGGACGCGGCTCGGATTGTCTGCGGGCAAACAAATCGCATTTCCGGCCGTCACTTTCCCCCCCGGCCATCATGCGCTCTCGGCCGGGGGGGGTTCAAGGTCAAGAGTCAGGCCAGGGGCGGATGGGGCACCCTACCGCTTGTGTCCCGCCCGGCGGGCGGGGCCTACTCGGACGAAACTGGCCTTCCCCCGGCGGCCGGTTTTTGGTACTAACCCCGCTAATTGTATTGCCATAGGGTGGCTTTTCACCGGGAGATACCCCTCCCGACAGGGGATTGCCATGAGAGCTCTTCTCGTCCGCTTGGGTGCGTTGGGGACCATTGTTGTGTTGGGCTGGATCGCCATGGCGCACGCCCAGCGTGGCGGCGACGGGGTGACCGGCGAAGAACCGGCCGGCGGCGGCGCGACATCCAATGACCTGCGTGACGCGCAGCCAGTCCCGGCGCGACCGGCCAGGGACGCCAATCCGTTGCGCACTCCGGCCTTGAAGCCGCCGTCCGCCACGGGCCAGACCGAGCCGACTCCGCGGGACCCGCTGAGCGATCCGTTCGGACCTTCGAGCCGCTACGTGGCGGTGCCGGCCGGCGCCGAGATTCCCGCCGCTGGCCCGGCGCTCATGCCCGACAATCCCAGCCGGCCGGCCGACGACCGCTACGGTCCCGGCTCGGCCGGGCTTGATCGGGTGGCCGACCGCCGCGGGGACCGCTATGCGGCGCCTCCAGCGACGGCGTCGGCGCGTCCTGAGCCGGCGCCCTTCCGGCCCGATCCGTTCGCCGCGCCCGCCAGCCCGATGCGGCCGGACCGGAGCGCTCCCGGCGCGCTGCCCGGCAATGGCTTCGCCACGGAGGTCCCGATGGAAACCGAGGGGACGGGCCAGCCCGGCGATCAGCAACTCGAAGGGGTTCAGAGTCCGCAGTTGACGATTCAGAAATCGGGCCCGAAGGAGATTCAGGTGGGCAAGCCGGCGGCGTTCCGGGTCACGGTCCGCAACACGGGGCCGGTGCCCGCCAGCGAAGTCGAGGTCCGCGACCAGGTTCCCCGCGGCACGCGGCTCCTGGGGGCCACGCCCGAGGCCAAGCGCGGCACGCGAGGCGAGTTGATCTGGACGCTGGGCACGATCCGGCCCGGCGAGGAAGCGGTCGTCGAGATGCAGTTGATGCCGACGGCCGAGGGGGAGATCGGCAGCGTGGCGACGGTCCACTTTGGGGCTGACGCCTCGGCCCGCTCGGTCGCCACCCGGCCGCAACTGGCCATCGAGACCGCCGCGCCGGCGAAGGTGCTGATCGGCGAGCAGATGACCCTGTTCGATCGTGATTTCCAATCCGGGGACGGGGATCGCCACCGGCGTGGTGTTGGAGGAGCGGATTCCGCCCGGCTTGCAGCATCCGGCCGGCAATGAGCTCGAGTACCAGGTGGGCAACTTGAAGCCGGGCGAGAGCCGCCGGCTGGACCTGCCGCTGGTGGCCAACCGGCCCGGCCCGCTGACGAACGTCCTGGTGGCCCGGGGCGACGGCGACCTCCGCGCCGAGGACAAGCGGAACCTGGAGGTGCTCGCTCCGCTGCTGGACGTGGCGGTGGAAGGGTCGAAGAAGCGATACTTGGAACGCCAGGCCAAGTACGAGTTCTCGGTCACCAATCCCGGCACGGCGCCGGCCAGGCAGATCGAGTTGGTGGCCCAACTGCCGGCGGGGCTCAAGTTTTTGAGTGCCAACAACGCCGGCTACTACGAGGAAGCGACGCGGACCGTCCGCTGGCGGCTCGAAGAACTGCCGGTCAACGAGACCGGCAGCGTCGAGCTCCTGACGATGCCGGTCGAGGCCGGCCAGCAGGCGATCAAGCTCCGCGGCACGGCCCAGAAGGGCCTGGTCGTGGAAAAGGAGCAGCCGGTGCTGGTCGACGGCAGCGAGAACATCCAGTATCAGGTCACCAGCACGGTCAACCCGGTCGCCATCGGCGACGAGACGACTTATGAGGTACGAGTGACGAACCAGGGGTCGAAGGCGGCGGCGAACGTGCGGCTGGCCGTGTTGCTGCCGCCGGAGTTGCAGCCGCTCAGCGCAGAAGGGCCGACCCGGCACGGACTGGACGCCAACCGCGTGGTCTTCGACGGCCTGGCCCGGCTGGAGCCGAAGGCCGAGACGGTCTACCGCGTCCGCGTCAAGGCCCTCCGGCCCGGCGATCTCCGCGTCCACTTCCAACTGCTGAGCGACGACATGCAAACGCCGCTCCCCACGGACGAGCGCACGCGGGTGTATGCCGACGAGTAGGGCGGCAACCCTGGCCCCCCCCTACCCCCGCCGCTCGCCAGCGGTTATACTTGAGGTTGTCGTTCAATGGGTTGTTGCGGGAGCGCCCCGTCGGGCGTACCGCCTCGTTCATAGGGAGGATAGCGATGGCCGTTTGCGTATCCATGATCAACATGAAGGGTGGGGGTTGGCAAGACAACGATTGCGACGCAGATTGCTTGGTACGCGACGTTGCTCCTGGACAAGAAAGTCTTGGTCATCGACCTTGATCCGCAGGCAAACGCCAGCCAATCAGTCATGGACCCACAGAGCTACGTCGCCTACCTGGATGGGGGCGGCCTCACCGTGGCCGACATATTCGAGGAGTTTACCCCAACCGGAAGGGCATCGGGCAGTCCCAAAAAGCTCGATCCGCTGAAGGTAATCCATAAGCGCGTGGAATACCAGGACGGCAGCCTGCTGCACATCGTGCCGTCGCGGCTTGAACTCTCGTGGACCCTCCGGAACCCCACGGAAAAGGAAACGCTCCTTGCTCGTTTCGTTGCGAAGGTCGAAAAGAATTACGATCTGATTATCATCGACTGTTCGCCGACCGACTCAATTCTTACCGACGCCGCCTACCATTGCAGTCGGTATATCCTCGTGCCCATTCGTGCCGAGTTCTTGGCGTCGATCGGATTCCCGTTATTGAATCGGAGTATTGCAGCCTTTCAAATTCGCCACGAGGACAAGGTGATCGAGGTTTGCGGCTTGGTATTCAATGACTTTACTCGCGGGAAGGAGAAACGGGAGCATCGACTTGCGAGAAAGGACGTTCGGCAGAAGGCATCAGAGTATGACTGGTACGTATTTGAGAACGACATTCCGCACTCCGATTCGTATTTCAGGGCGGCCAGAGACGGCATGCCCATCGGCGCTACAAAGGGA
Source organism: uncultured Planctomycetaceae bacterium (assembly GCA_963754135.1). Classification (GTDB taxonomy): domain Bacteria; phylum Planctomycetota; class Planctomycetia; order Pirellulales; family Thermoguttaceae; genus JAJFUI01. The sequence goes on along the minus strand of CAVWEY010000003.1, from coordinate 1,579,744 downwards.
ACCCACCGCAAAGTAAAGACCGAATTCGCGGCGTTCGCGGACGAGTTTTTTGGCAGAATTGGCATATGAGTCATTCATCAAACGCACCGTATCTCATTGAGGCCGTGGACCTCCTCGTCCAACACTTCGGCGAGAACAGCGTACGCGCGGCGTTGGCGAGGGTTGCCGTCCGGGGTGCCGAACATCCGCGGACGCCGTCGCGCGGACCCGCGCACCGCGAAAAGCTCCCCAAGCGTCCAACTGTTGCCCAATCGCTCGAATTGATTCGTGGCGATGATCCCGAGAAATATCGCGTACTCAGCGAATTCTTCAGCGAAGTTAAGGAGCGAGAGGTTCTGCCTGAATCTCAGGACATCCGCCAGTTCGCCCAGGTTATTGGCCTCAAGGGCATCACTGGCAAGTCACGAAAGCAAATGCTTCCCCGTTTGATGCGATTCTTGTTGGAGCAGCCCAATGATCGGCTTCAGCGCCCACCTAGACAAGGCCCGCGGCATCTCCGAGCAGCAGCGCCAGCGGGGCTTTTCTGTGCTTACCGACAAACTCCTCGGCAAAACGTGACCCGATTGCCTGGAAAGGAGCCTTAAGAAGCTAAAGGGCTCGGGCAATTCCGGGGACGGCATATGCGATTCGGGCTCGCCTTACCCTTCCGGCCGCCCTGCTTCGGCGCAAGATCGTGCGGCGCGTCACTCCACGCGCAGTTCCTTCCGGACCTGCTCCGTGCTCAGCCAGCCCTCGCGTTGCGCTCGGTCGCGGGAGTGATCAAGGATCTCGTAGATCTCCGTGCGGGTCAGATTGCCGGTGACCTTGCCGGGCCAAAGCGGCAACTCTCCGGCAGTCGTCTTGCGTGGTTCGACCACCGGCTCAATGCGGACTTCGGCGCCGTCGGGTAGCACCACCGGCCCATCGAACACTACTAAGCCGTTCTTAACGTGTCCGCGATACGTCATGGCCATTCCCTCCTGCTCCCCCGTTGGCAATATACGGCTTGGGAGGGCCCCGGTCAATGCGGCTAGTAGTTCGGCGTCGGCGGGCGGTAGTGGTCCAGGTCGATCGAGCGGAACCACTCGATCGTCTTGATGAGTCCTTCGCGGAGCGGCACCGTCGGCTGCCAGCCCAGATGCCGCTTCGCCAGCGTGATGTCCGGCCGACGCCGCGCCGGGTCATCGACCGGCAAGGGCTGGTAGACCAGCTTGGACCGCGAGCCGGTCAGTTCCAAGACGAGCTTGACCAGCTCCAGGATCGTGAACTCCTCGGGATTGCCGAGGTTGACCGGCCCGACGAAATCATCCGGGCCGTCCATCATGCGGATCATCCCTTCCACCAGATCGTCGCGGTAGCAGAACGAGCGGGTTTGCGAGCCGTCGCCGAAGATCGTGATCGGCTCGCCGGCCAGCGCCTGGCGGATGAAGTTCGACACCACGCGGCCGTCGTAGGGGTGCATGCGTGGGCCGTAGGTGTTGAAAATCCGCACGATGCGCACGTTGACGTGGTTCTGGCGATGGTAGTCCATGAAGAGGGTTTCGGCCGCCCGCTTGCCTTCGTCGTAGCAGGCGCGGGGGCCGATGGGGTTGACCACGCCGCGGTAGGACTCGGGCTGGGGGTGGACCTCGGGGTCGCCGTAGACTTCGCTGGTCGAGGCCTGGAGGACCTTCGCCCGGCACCGCTTGGCCATGCCCAGCACGTTGATCGCCCCCATCACCGAGGTTTTCATGGTCTTGATGGGGTTGTACTGGTAGTGGCCGGGGGCGGCGGGGCAGGCCAGGTTGTAGACCTCATCGACCTCCAGCCACACGGGCAAGGTGACGTCGTGGCGGATCAACTCGAAGTTGGGGCGGTCGAGCAGTTGGGCGACGTTCGACTTCTGGCTGGTGAAGAAGTTGTCCAGGCAGATGACGTCGTGCCCCCGCTCCAACAGCCGCTCGCACAGGTGCGAACCGAGAAAGCCGGCCCCGCCGGTCACGAGGATTCGTCGGATTACGGGCACGGGTAGGACTCCTTCAGGCACCCGGTAATCCTACCACAAGTCCAGGTAGGGTGGGACAAGCTTGAGCGCGGTCCCACCGCGTTCTGTTGCGGTTGTTGGTGGGACCGCGCTCAAGCTTGTCCCACCCTGCTTTCTCTGCCGACAGCGACGAGATTTCCGGCTTTGACGGGCCAGGAAACCGGGGGCGAATGTGGTTTTCCACGTGGCGGGGGACGTCATCGCCCTTGCGACGTAGAGTTGAAGTGTGGTAAACCGAAAGTCGGCGTAAGGGGGCAGAGCACCTAATCTCTCCGACCGTGGTGCCTCTTGAACGAAGAACCGACTGTTTTCCTGGTGGGTGACGACCCGGCCACGTTGCGGGCGATTGCCGCGACCGTGAAGATCGTGTTTCCGCGCGTCGAGGTCTACTCCTCGGCGGCCAAGTTCCTGGCGGCCTACCGCGTAGACCGGCCGGGGTGCCTGATGCTCGACGTAGCCATGCCGGGCATGAGCGGGCTGGAACTACAGCGGAAGTTGATCCGCGACAAGATCGCCCTGCCGGTCATCTTTGTCACCGGTCATGCGAACGTCCCGATGGCGGTGGAAGCGATGCAACAGGGGGCCGTCAACTTCCTCGAAAAGCCCGTCCCGGAACACCAGCTTTGGGAGAGCATCCGCAAGGCGATTGAGCTGGACGCGCAGGGCCGCAGCCGCCGCGCCCGCCGCCGCGGCGCGAGGAGCGCCTTGCCCGGCTCACCCCCGGCGAACGCGCCGTGCTCGATTTGATCCTCGAAGGGAAGATAAACAAGGAGATTGCCGCCGAGCTTAGCCTCAGCACCCGCACCATCGAAGACCGCCGGGCGAAGCTGATGAAGAAGATGGACGCCGGTTGTCTGGCGGAACTGATCCAACTGGTAATGACACGCTAACGAAATCCGAAATCCGAAACTCGAAGTCCGAAACCAGAGTTGCCGATGACGCATGTCTTCCTTCGGATTTCGAGCTTCGGATTTCGGATTTCCTTCGTCATTCCCCCTCTGCCGCCTTCTTCATTTCCGCCATCAGCAGTTTGATGTCGTCCCAGACGAAGCGTTTCGCGTCTGGATTGCGCAAGAGGTAGGCGGGGTGATAGGTGCAGACGACCTTGATGCCGTGATAATCGTGGACGCGGCCGCGGAGCCGGCCGATGGACAGGTCGCTGCCGAGGAGGTTCTGGGCAGCCACGGCCCCAAGACAACAGATGAACTCCGGTTGGATGATCGCCAATTGCCGGTCGAGATACTCGCGGCAGTTGGCGGCCTCGACGGGCAGCGGCGTGCGGTTGCCCGGCGGGCGGCAGCGGAGAATGTTGAGGATGTAGACGTCCTGGCGGCGCATCTTCATTCCCTTGACGATGACGTCGGTCAGGAGTTGGCCCGCCCGGCCCACGAACGGCTCCCCCAGCCGGTCTTCGTCGGCCCCAGGGGCCTCGCCGCAGAAAACCAGCCGGGTGTACGGGTTCCCCACACCGAAGACGGTTTGGGTCCGCGTGCGGGCCAGTTCCGCACAGCGGGTGCAGGCCGCCACCTCGCCGGCCACCTCCGCCAGGGCAGCCGAGCGGGGATCGGCCGCCGCGGAGGCCACACTAGCCCGAAGTGCCAGCGAGGGAGCCGGCTCCCCACCCTCGCTGGCGCTTCGGGCTAATGTCCGAGCGGTTTCAGCCGCATCCTCCATGCGAGGGGTAGCGGTCCGCTTGGGAGCCTTCGGCAAGTGCGTCACCCCCGCCCGCTGGAGGCTCTCCAACCGCTGAATCACCGCCCGGCCGTTCGTCGAAGTCATTTTGGCCATTGAAAGAGGTAGGTTATGCTTGAGCATAACGGATCGCCATGAGTGTTATGCGAAAGCATAACCCACACGGCTGGAATCCGCCGCCGCTGGCAACTATGATAGGGAGTTATGGCCATTCCGCAAGTTGTCATCGTCGGCCGGCCCAACGTGGGCAAATCGAGCATCTTCAATTGGCTCGCGGGGAAGCGCATTGCCATTGTCGACGCCACCTCCGGCGTGACCCGCGACCGCGTCACCCACCTGATTGACGTTCACGGCCGCTTCGCGGAACTGGTCGACACCGGTGGGATGGGCATCGAAGACGCCGACGACCTCACCGACCAGGTCGAGGACCAGATCCAGGTGGCCGTCGACTCGGCGCAGGTGATCTTGTTCGTGGTCGATTGCCGGGACGGGCCGGTCCCGCTCGACCAGGAGGTGGCCAAGCGGCTCCGTTACGTCGCCGCGCCGGTGCTGTTGGTGGTCAACAAGACCGATACGCCGGCGCTGGACGCCCAGGCGGAGGAGTTCTACCGTTTTGGGCGGAAGATCGTCCACGTCAGCACCCGCGAGAACCGCGGCAAGGCCGAGTTGATGGACGCCATTGCGCAGCGTTTGCCCGAGGCCTCGCCCGGCGAGCAGGCCCCGGCCGAGGCGGTGATGAAGGTGGCGATCGTGGGGCGGCGGAACGTGGGCAAGAGCACGCTGGCGAACACCCTGGCCCAGGCCGAGCGGATGATCGTGAGCGAAGTGCCCGGCACCACCCGCGACAGCGTTGACGTCCGCTTCGAGCTCGACGGCAAGGCGTTTGTGGCCATCGACACGCCGGGTTTCCGCCGCCAGAAGAGCATCAACACGGACGTGGACTTCTACAGCACGCACCGGGCCCAGCGGAGCATCCGCCGCGCCGACGTGGTGCTGCTGTTCTTCGACGCCACGCAGCGGATCAGCAAGGTCGACAAGCAACTGTGCGATTACATCGCCCAACAGTACAAGCCCTGCATCTTCGTGGTGAACAAGTGGGACCTGACCGCCGGCAGCATGCCGACCGAGAAATGGGTGATCTACTTGCGCGACAATTTCCGCACCATGTGGTACGCCCCCATCGCGTTCATCACCGGCCAGACGGGCAAGAACGTCAAGGCCATGCTCAACCACGCCCAGATGCTCTTCCGGCAGTCGCGGCAACGGGTGACCACCTCGAAGTTGAACCAGCAGGTGCGGGCGGCCATCGGCCGCAACCCGCCCCCCACCTACCGCAACCGCCGGCCGAAGGTCTACTACGCCACCCAGGCGTCCGTCCAGCCGCCGACGATCGTGTTGTTCTGCAACGATCCGAAGGCGATCGGCCCGCAGTATCAGCGCGTACCTGCTGCGGGTGTTCCGCGACGAACTCCGCTTCGGCGAGGTGCCGATCAAACTCTACCTCCGCCAGCGCGAGCACGGCGACCAGCGGGATGAGATCGACGGCAAAATAGCCGGGGGCTAACAGCCCCCGGCCGACGGACGGCTTGGCAAACTCCCGCCGCCGGCTACAATGACGGTTTTCCGCCATTTCAGCATCGCACTCGGAGGACACTCATGATCGTCGGCGTACCGAAAGAAACCAAGCGGGACGAATATCGCGTGGGATTGCTCCCCGTCGGAGCCGAGGAATTGACCCGCGCCGGACACCGCGTGCTGGTGGAAACCGGGGCCGGGCTGGGCTCCGGCCTGGCCGACCAGGATTACGTCGCTTGCGGGGCGGAACTGGTCGATAGTCCCAGCGAGCTGTACGGCCGCGCGGAGATGATCATCAAGGTCAAGGAGCCGCAATCGGGCGAAATCCCCCTCCTGAAACGCGGCCAGATCATCTTCACCTATTTCCACTTCGCCGCCGACCGGCAACTGACCGAGGCCATCTTGCACAGCGGCTCGATCGCCGTCGCCTACGAGACGCTCCGCGACGAGCACGGCCGGCTGCCCCTGCTGACGCCGATGAGTGAAGTGGCCGGGCGGATGAGCATCCAGGAAGGGGCAAAGTACCTCGAACGGCCGCAGCAGGGCCGCGGCATCCTCCTGGCCGGCGTGCCGGGCGTCGAGCCGGCCCACATCACCATCCTCGGCGGGGGCGTGGTCGGGGCCAACGCCGCGCGGATCGCCGCCGGCTTCCGCGCCAATATCGGACTTTTGGACATCAACATGGACCGCCTCCGCTACCTCGACGACATCATGCCGCCGAACGTCACCGTGCTGTTCAGCGACCGGCACACGATCCGCGAGCAGTTGCGGCTGGCCGACCTGGTGATCGGGGCGGTGCTGGTGCCCGGCGCCAAGGCCCCTTGTCTGGTCGAGGAGCAGGACCTGACGCTGATGAAGCCGGGCAGCGTGATTATTGACGTGGCGGTGGATCAGGGGGGCTGCGTCGCGACCACCCGCCCCACCACCCACAGCAACCCGACGTTCGTGGTCCACGACGTGCTGCACTACTGCGTGGCGAACATGCCCGGCGCGGTCGGACGCACCAGCACCTTCGCCCTGTGCCACGTGACGTTGCCCTGGGCGTTGCAGATTGCCAACCGCGGCCTGCTGGCGGCGGCCGACGCCCTGCCGCCGGTGGCCCAGGCGATCAACGTCTACGAAGGCGAAATCACCTACCGCCCCGTGGCCGAAACGTTTGGAATGGCGTTCAATCCGCGGTTCGAGAAGTGAGAATCCCATGCCGGAAACCGCCTCGCCCCTGGTGGGCATCGTGATGGGCAGCGACAGCGACTGGCCGAAGATCCAGGCCGCCGCCGCTGCGCTGGACGAGTTCGGTGTCTCCTATGAGGTCCGCGTAATGAGCGCCCACCGCACGCCTGACTTGGTCCGTGATTATGCGACCTCGGCAGCCAGTCGCGGGCTGAAGGTGTTGGTGGCCGCGGCCGGCGGGGCCGCCCACCTGCCCGGCGTGGTCGCCTCGCACACCACGTTGACGGTCATCGGTCTGCCGGTGCCCACGGACCTGGCCGGCGGACTCGACTCGCTCCTCTCGATCGTGCAGATGCCGGGCGACGTGCCCGTGGCGACGGTCGGCCTCGGCGGCGGCGGACCCCGCAACGCCGGCCTGCTGGCCGTGCAGATCCTCGCCTTGGCCAACCCGGCCCTCCAGGAGAAGCTCGCCGCATTCAAACGCAAACTGGCGGACACGGTCAACGCCAAAGACGCAGCGTTGCAAGAAACGTTGCGAAAAGCGAAGCAGTGAAGAGGAGACCATTGAAAAGCGAGAGACAATTGCCGGGAGCTAACAGCTCCCGGAGAGTTGCCCCGGATACTCCACCGGGAGCTGTTAGCTCCCGGCTATTGTTCACTCGCGCTATCGCGTTGGAGTGACGACCGTGCCCTGCTACCTATTCACCTTCCACGCCTTCGGAACTTGGATGCCGGACCGGGAGGAGGGTTTTGTGCAACGCAAGAAGGGGATTCTTCCGCCGGACGACGAATTAGCGGCGGCATATCGAGGAAGGGCAAAAGAAGACGAAGTCCATTTCGACTCACGAATCCAACTCCTGTTGATCGAAGAGTCGCGGCTTGCCTTTGAGAAACAACGGTATCGCGGGCATTACGTCGCCACCGAACCGACCCATGTCCACGTGTTGGCCAGTTGGCCCGACGAACGCCCGTGGCTGAAGATACGCAGCACGCTGAAATCTTCGCTGACGCGGCGATTGAACCGCGACGTGGAACGGCGGGACAAGTGGTTCGTCGAGAACGCCAGCCGCAAGCAGGTCAAGGACGACGAACACTTCGATCACTTGGTGAGCACGTACCTGCCGTCCCACGGCGGTTGGAAATGGCGAGAGGGCGGGGAACCGTTTCGGTAGAAGATGGAGAAAGCGTGATAAAGAGAAAGGACAAGAGCCGGGAGCTAACAGCTCCCGGAATGTGTTAGGGTGTCGATGCGATTGTTCGGTAGTTCTGAAATCCCACAAACGTGACCCGAGACTCTTTTGCGAAGGACTGTCTTATGGGCGATGGAATTTCCGCAGCAATAATCCTTGCAATACCGCTCGTTATGATTGTTGGCATGCTTGGCCAATTGACGGACGCGCTAACGCGCGAGAGTTCAATAATTCGCGCTCCGTTGATGGATATCCGCGACAAACTCGCCGCGCAAAATCAGGAAGATTAGCCGTGGCCGACAGCCGCCGGAGCGGTTGGCATTAGCAGCGCACATTCCGGGAGCTGTTAGCTCCCGGCTATTCTCTCTCACGATGTTACACCCATGAAGAGTCTTCAAACCCTCCACTGGCTTGGCGGCGTCGATGGCCATCTGCGGATGGTGGACCAGACGCGGCTGCCGGTCGAACTGGTCGAGATCGACTGCCGCGACGTGGAAGCGGTGTGGGAGGCGATAAAAACGCTCCGCGTCCGCGGGGCGCCGGCCATCGGCGTGGCGGCGGCCTACGGCGTGTGCTTGGGCGTGCAGGGCGCCATCGGCGCGGACGAACAGACGTTCTTTCGCCGGCTCCAGGAAACGGCCGACCGGCTGGCCACCAGCCGCCCCACGGCGGTCAACCTCTTTTGGGCCTTGGAGCGGATGAAGCAGGCCGCCCAGCGGTTTCGCGGCCGGCCGAGCGCCGAGATTGCCGCCGCCCTGCTGGCCGAGGCCCGGACGATCCACGAGGAGGACCGGCAGATGTGCCGGGCGATCGGCCGCCACGGGGCCGCGCTCTTGCGCGACGGGCAGGGCGTGCTCACACATTGCAACGCCGGCGGCCTGGCCACTTCCGACTACGGCACCGCTCTGGCCGTGTTTTTTGCCGCGGCAGAGGCGGGCAAGACGCTGCACGTCTACGCCGACGAGACCCGCCCCCTGTTGCAGGGCGCCCGGCTCACCGCCTGGGAGTTGCAGCAGCGGGGGATCGACGTGACGCTGATCTGCGACAGCATGGCCGCCCAAGTGATGCGCGAGGGGCGGGTGCAGGCGGTGGTGACCGGGGCCGACCGGATCGCCGCCAACGGCGACACGGCCAACAAGATCGGCACCTACGGCGTGGCGGTGCTGGCGGCCGCCCACAAGATTCCCTTCTACATCGCCGCCCCCAGCAGCACGTTTGACCTCAAGATCCAGAGCGGGGCGGAGATTCCCATCGAAGAGCGCGACCCGCGCGAGGTTACTCACGGCTTCGGCCGGCAGACCGCCCCGGAGGGAGTCGCCGTCTACAATCCGGCGTTCGATGTGACCCCGGCGGAATTGATCGCGGCGATCATCTGCGAGCGGGGCGTGATCCGGCCGGTGGGCCGAGAAACGATTGCTGCGATGCTGGCATAAGGTTGCCGCCGGCATTCGCGCCGTTTGCGGGCGGGTGGCACGCCCTGAAAGGGCGTGGTGGACGCAGACGTTGAATCGTTCCACTCACCACGCCCTTTCAGGGCGTGCCACCCGCTTCTATTACCGATACTCGCCCGGTGGCAGGCCGGAGATGGCTTGCCGCCACTGGTCCAGATGCTCTTTGCTCATGCCGTTCTCGCGGATGATCTCGGTGGTGACCTTGCGGTCGGTGCCCGGCACCGTGACGCGGACCTTCAACCGCCCGTTCGGCTCGTAACGGAAGAGGACCTCCACCGGATATTGCGCCGGCAGCTCGGGCGGCAGGTGGCGGACCGAGCAGCGGCCTACCGGCGTGCAGTCGTCGGCCGAGGGGCTCTCCCCTTCGACGATGTCGATGCCGATCGAGCGCTGGCCGGCCTGCCGGGTCTTGAAGGTCCGCTTGCTGGTGACCGGCAAGCGGGTATTGCGGGGGATGAGGATGCCGTTGCGGAACTGGCGGGTGATGGGGTCGAGGCCCACCACGCCCAAACTGTGCGAGTTGACGTTGCGGACCTTGAACAGGGGCGGCAGGCCCTCCTGCCGGGCGAGCATCAGCCCGGCGTGCAACGCGGCGCCGTGGGCCACCGCCTCGTCCGCCGCCACCGAGTCGTCCGGCTCCTTGCCGCTGAGTTGGCAGAGCATCTGGCGGACCATGGGCATGCGGGTGGCGCCGCCCACCAGCAGCACCCGGTCGAGGTCCTTCCACTCCAGCCCTGCCGCCTTCAACGCCTGCACGGTGGTGAACCGCGTGCGGTCCAAGAGGTCCTGGGTGGCCTCTTCGAACTGTTCGCGGGCGATCTCGATCCGCGCCGAGATGCCCCGGTGGTCGCAGGCCACGGCGGCCTTCTGCCGGGCTGAGAGAGTCCGCTTGGCGTCCTCGCACTCCCGCCACAGCTTGCCCGCCGACACCGGGTCCTGCCGCGGATCGGTATGGTGCCGGCGGGCGAACTGCTCCGCCACCAGGTCCACCAACCGCAGGTCCCAGTCGTAACCGCCCAGCCGCACGTCGCCGTCGGTCGAGAGGGCGTTGAACTCGGTGCCGCGGATCTGCATCACGGTGACGTCGAACGTGCCGCCGCCGAGGTCGTAGACCAGAACGTGCTGCGGCGCCAGGCTGCTGCCGTGCGGGTCCAGGTATCCCTGCTGGAAGCCGAAAGCCAGGGCCGCGGCCGTCGGCTCGTTGAGGATGTCCAGCACCTCGAACCCGGCCATGTAGCCGGCGTCCTGGGTGGCCTTGCGGCGGACCTCGTCGAAGTACGCCGGCACGGTGATCACCGCCTTGCTCAACGGCCCGATCTGCCGGCCGGCGTCGACGCGGAGCTTGTTGAGGATCATCGCCTCGATCACCTCGGGCGGATACTGTTTGTCTTCGAGCCGCTTGTGATAGACCCGGTGGCCGATGTCGCGCTTCGAGCACTCGGCCACGCGGTCGGCCTCGCCGGCGATGGCCTTCAACGCCTCTTTGCCCACCACCACTTCGTCGCCGTCGAAGAGCACGTCGCTGGGCGTCAGCAGGTCCCCTTCGGCGTTGACGACGGTGACCGGCCGGCCGTGGTCGTCGATCCGCGCCAGCACGGAGAACGTCGTGCCCAGGTCGATGCCGACGGCGGGAAGGGAAGGTTGGGTCATATTACCAGGGGAGCGGGAACGTTTCCGGCCGGAGGTGGTGCAGGATCAGGTAGCCCAAGGCCAACCCCAGCAGCCCGGCGATCGCGTGTCCGATCATGTTGAACAGCCACCGGGGGATGGGCGGCGTGGGGGCGGGCTTGACCAGCGGCGGACGCTTGGCCACCGCAATGGCGAACACCGCGTCGTCCGATTCCGCCGCCGGCTCCTCGCCTTGCGACGGTTCATCGCCTTCCGCCTGGAGCGACTCCGGTTGGGGCGGCAGTTCAACTGCCGCCCCAGCGCTGGATTCTGCGGCCCCAGCGGCGGCAGCAAAGGGGCTCCAGCCCTCGCGCCGCGGCGCGGCGGAGGCCGCTTTGGCCGGTTCGACGGGCGCCGCCGCCGGCGAATCCGCGGGCGCGACCGCCGGTCGCGGCTTTATGTCGGCGGCCGTCGGTTGCGGCGCTGTCTCTGCGCCTCCGCCGGCCGACAGTTGCAACACGTCCTGGACCATGGCCTCGAAGTCGTCGAAGCCCGCCGCCGCGCCGATGGGCTGCTTCCAGCGGGCGATGCTGTCGTCGGACATCCCCACCGCCCGCTCCAGGTCGAGCGTGGCCCCTTGGTGCGTACCCGGCACCAGCGCGCTGACGGTCAGCCGGCCGCTGGAGGCGTACTCGAAGGTGACATCGACCGGCCAGTTTTTCGGCAGCCCTTCAGGCAGGTTGCGGATCACGGTCCGGCCGATGGCGGTACACTCGCCCGGCAATCCGCTCTCGCCTTCGAGAACCTGCAAAGCGATCGACCGCTGGTTCTCCCGCCGGGTGGTGAAGCGTTCGGTGCAGGTGGCCGGCAGCGGCGTGTTCCGCGGAATCAGCACCACGTTCCGCTTCCGCAGCGTCTCCGGGTCGATCCCCTCGACGCCAAGGCTGTGCGAGTTGACGTTGGTGATCGCGAAACTCGCGCGGTCCTTGTCGCCCGACTCCTTGGCCAACAGGAAGGCGGCGTAGAGGGCGGCGCCGCGGGCGACCGCCTCGTCGGGATGCACGGTGTGGTCCGGCTCCAGGCCGCTCAAGTTCCGCAGCATGGCGACGACCATCGGCATCCGCGTCGATCCGCCCACCAACAGCAGCCGCGTAATGTCCTTCCACTCCATCCCGGCCGCGGTCAGCAATTGCCGCGTGGTGTAGGCGGTCCGCTCCAGCAGGTCGGCGGTCATCTCCTCGAACTGCTCGCGGCTGACGGGGATTTCCATCACCTGGCCGGCCAGTTCGAGGCGGACGGTCGTCCGGCCGCGGGCGCTCAGGGCGTGCTTGGCGTCGATCGCCGCGGCCAGCATCCGGTTCATCAGCACCGGGTCTTGCCGCGGGTCGCGCTTGTGCAGCTTGCGGAAGCGGTCGGCCAGGTGGTCGACCAGCCGCAGGTCCCAATCGTGGCCGCCGAGCTGCACGTCGCCGTCGGTGGCGATGGTTTCGATCTTGCCCGGCGAGAGCCGCAGCAGCGTGGCGTCGAACGTTCCGCCGCCCAGGTCGTAGACCAGGATGGTCATCTTCTCCTTAACGGCGGTCCTGGGCGTCAGATAGCCGAGCACTTCGCCGAAGCTCAGCGCGGCGGCAGTCGGCTCGTTGACGATGTCCAGCACCTTCAGGCCGGCCATCTCGCCGGCGTCGGTGGTCCCTTTCCGCCGCGGCTCGTCGAAATAGGCCGGCACGGTGATGACCACGCGGTCCGGCTCGCCCAGGCGTGCGGACGATGTCGGCCTTGAGCTTCCGCAGAATGCAGGCCTGGATCACTTCCGGCGGGAGTTTCTGGCCGTGGATCGGGCGGGTGTAATAGGGGAGGCCCATGTCCCGCTTCACCCACTCGGCCACCAGCTCGGGGTGGACGGTGGTGGCGGTGCGGGCCTCTTTGCCCACCACCACCTCCTTGTCCGTGAACAGCACGACGCTGGGCGTGAGCAGCTCTCCCTCGGCGTTGCGGATCATGGCTGTCTCGCCCGACTCGTCCACCCAGGCGGCGGCGGAAAAGGTGGTGCCCAGGTCGATTCCTATGGGACGCTCGCGCGGCATGGGTGTCTCCCGATGCTGTAGTCTAGCCCGAAAGGTGGGAAGGCTCAAGCTGAGTTGGGCGACGTTCTGGTTCCCGCTCCCTTTGGGAGAGGGTTAGGGTGAGGGCAGGGCGGCAATTGGCGGGCGAGACGGGCAACTGGAGCCGCCGCCGCCTGCGCGATATACTGCCGTATGGTCCCTGCCCGGCTTCAGTATGCTCAGTGCCGGTTGTTCGTCGCTTAACACGCCCTCACCGCCTGCTCTCCTTCTCCAATGCTGCAACAGTCCCCTGTGTCGGACGCGGACCAGAACGCTGGCAAGAAGGCTCGCGGCTATTCCGGTTTCTTCTTGTGGGTGATCACGTTCGCTGCGGCCGTCGTTATCGAGCAATTGACCGACAGTGTCGTGCTGGCCGCGATTATGCCATGTGCTCACGCCGCGTGGAACACGCTTCGTTGCGCGTTCTGGCTGATTGGGTCCGATGAGGTCCGTCCCCGAGCCTGGGCGTGCTTCCTGTTCTATGTGGCTACCGCATGTTGGAAAGCGGCGATAGCCGCACTGGGGACGGGTCTCGTCTGCGCGACGGCAGAGGATTTGACCGGCCAGAAAGCGCCCGTGGCGTTCATCAAGGCGTTGTCGATGATCATGACTGGCGGCGGATGCCTGACGGCGGCGGTCGGAATTGCCGCTGCGACGTCCGCACTCCGTGGCAAGGTGCGGCGTTTGGATTGATCCTGGTGTCAAAGAAAAATGCGCTGGCGATTTTGGCCACGTTGGGGATTCCGCCCTGCGTTACCGCGGCCCAAATCAAGCGGTGATTGCTCTTGCCGTCTCGGTGTTCCTCCCGGTCGCTGCCCTTGGGGCAGGCGTGCTGGTATGGACGTTGGCCGGCGACAATCCAAACGCCGAACCGCTCGTGCCGGCCCTGATTGGTTTCTTGCTGTTAATGATTGGTCCATACGCCATGATCCCAGTGTATGTTTTCCTCTCCCACCGGGTCATAGCACGCACGCCCACCGACTGCTGGCCTGCTTCATCCTCCCCATGACCCCCCTCTTTGAGCAAACCGCCGCCCAGTTGCGCGACTGGTTCGTCCGGCACGATCTGCCGACCTATCGGGCGGGGCAGGTGCGGAAATGGCTCTTCCAGAAGCGGGCCGCCGGCTTCGAGGAAATGACCGATCTCAGCGCCGAGCTGCGCCAGCGGCTTGCCGCCGAGTTCCAGATTTGGACCACGCGGATCGCCCAGCACCGTAAGGCCGCCGATGGCTCGGAGAAACTGCTGCTGGAGTTGCACGACGTCCAACGGATCGAGTGCGTGCTCCTGCGCGACGACAAGGAGCATTGCACCGCCTGCATCAGCACCCAGGTCGGCTGCGCGATGGGCTGCGTCTTCTGCGCCACGGGGCTGGATGGCGTTGTCCGGAATCTCACCCGCGGCGAAATCGTCGAGCAGTTGCTTCACATTCAGCGGCTGTTGGGAACTGTAGGAGGCGTCTCCCGACGCCAATTGTCTGAGGACGCGCCAATCGGCGACGGGAGTCGCCTCCTACAGGACGCCGAGCGGCTCAGCCACGTGGTGGTGATGGGGATGGGCGAGCCGCTGCTGAATCTCGACGCCCTGCTGCCGGCGTTGGCCGAGGCGACGGCCCGCGACGGACTGGGCATCGGCGTGCGGCGGATCACGATCTCGACGGTCGGCCTGCCCGAGGGCATCCGCCGCTTGGGCCGGGAGAACTGCCAATACCACCTGGCCGTGTCGCTGCACGCCGCCAACGACGCCTTGCGGAACGAGTTGGTGCCGGCCAATCGCGGTTTCGGCATTGCCGCGATCCTGGCGGCGGCCGACGAGTATTTCGAGTTGACCGGCCGCCGGGTCACGTTCGAGTACGTGCTGCTTTCCGGCGTGAACGACCAGCCGGAGCACGCCCGGCAGCTCGTCCAGCTCCTTCGCGGCCGGCCGGCGCTGGTGAACCTGATCCCGTACAATCCGGTGCCCGGCCTTCCCTATCGCACGCCCCCGCCCGCCGTCACGGCCCAATTCGCCGAACTGCTAACGCAAGGCGGCTTGAACGTCGCCATCCGCCACCGCAAAGGCGACCGGATCGCCGCCGCCTGCGGGCAGTTGCGGCGGGGAAGCTGACCGTGCAGCGCTGACCATTCCGACCCCCGCTCCGCCCTTGAGCTTCCACTCGTAGTCGGCGTTGTAGAGCCAGAGGAAGATGATGCCCAGGATGACGGCCAAGAGCGCAATCACCAAAAGGACAGTATAGATGTCCGGCTTGGTTTTGCGCCGTGTACTGGCGGGGACGCGGGCCGGCGCCGAGGCTTCCAGCGGGTTACTCGATTCTTGTGGCGACACGATCACCTACCATGATGTTGCTATTCTGGTACTTCGGGTCGATCTTGCAGACCGAGGTGGTAGCGGCGGTCCTGACCACCTCGACCTTGCCGACGTAGGTGCTCTGTCCGCCGCCGATGCGGTAGACCTCCAGGCGGTGCCCCTTGCGGAGCCCCTGGTCGGAGCCCAGCGAGATTTCAACCAGGCCGTTGCCGGGCGTGGCGGTCACGACGCCGTTGACCTGCGGCGGAACCTTGCTCTTGTAATCGCTGTCCGGGCTGGGGGCGCCGATAATTAGTGCGAGTTCCTTGTACTTGGCGAGGTCTTTGGCGAGGTCCTCATTCCGCTTGCGGAGTTGCTCGAAGTCATTCTTGGCCTGGTTCAACTCGTCGTCCTTCTGCACCAGGTCTTTGAAATACTTGTCGCGGTCCTGCTGGGCCTCGACGATTGCCGCCCGCTGCTTCTCCAATTCCTGGAAGTAGTCGTTGGCGTTTTTCTGGGTGGCGTTCATGGCGGCGACGGCCTCGCGGGTGTCCTTCTTCTCGGTGGCGTAGCCCGCCTGCAAGTCCCGGAGCTGCTTCTCGCTCTTGTCCTTTTCCGCCTCCAACTTGGTCAGCGGCAGACTGCTTGGCGCTCTTCTCGGCGGCCAACTGTTCGCTGGCGGCCTTCAACTGATCCTTCAAGTTGGTGTTTTCCGCCGTGGCATCGGCCAATTGGTATTGGAGGCCGAGTTCTCTGCCGGGGCCAGCCTTCTCCCGCGGCCGCGTGACCTCCTCGCGCCAATTCCGGTGCGTGGCGTAGACGGCCATGGCAAAGGCCATGAAGACCAGGCTCATAACGAATATCAGGACGACGAAAATCTTGCCGACGAGGTTCATACTCGGGGTGCCTCAGCGATAGTGGGGGCGGACGCCAACCGGGGCAACTGCCCGTAGCGTTGTCCCTCTAGTATAACTTCGCCCAATTTCTCATGTCAACCAAAAGGCGGGAAAGCAGGAAACTTGGGATGTCTGAGGATTGCACCATAACGGGGGGTGACGCTTGGGGTGGCACGCCCTGAAAGGGCGTGGTGAATCGTGGGGCAAGACCTTGACGCCTACCACGCCCTTTCAGGGCGTGCCACCCACGTCAACGGCACAAAACCGGGCGAGTTCTCCCGTATAACCCCACCGCCGCAAACAACCCGCACGCCGCCAGGCACACCCCCGCCAGCCAGTCCCCGTGGGCCAGATACCAACTGCGGCGGCGGTCGAGGCGGGGCTCGGCGAGGATGACGCCGGTGTCGCGCCGCGGCCCTTGTTGCACGATATTGCCGTCGCCGTCGATCCACGCCGAGAAGCCCGTGTTGGCGGCGACCAACAGCGGCCGTCGGCATTCCACCGCCCGGAACACCCCGCAGGCCAGGTGCATGTCCAATTCGCTGGAGCCCCAGAACCAGCCGTCGTTGGTCAGGTTCACCAGCACATCCGGCTCGCGGCCCTCAGCCGCCAGGGTGTTGACCTGGCGGCGGATCACTTGCGGGAGCACGGTCTCGTAGCAGATGTTGGGTGCGATCCGCCAGACCGCTTTGGAATTGCCGCCGCGGCGCAGCTCCAGCGCCGCCGGCTCCTCGCCCGCGGTGACGCTGATTGGCAACGGCGTCAGCCTCTGTAACCAGGGCCAGCGGTCCGCCAAGGGGACATACTCGCCGAAGGGGACCAGATGCATCTTGTCGTAGCGGCCCAAGAGGCGGCCGTCGCGGCCGACGTACGCCGCCGAGTTGTAGCACTTCGGCCCGTCGGCGCCAAAGTGGTTCCTGTCCACCCCGAGCAGCAGCGGCACGCCCAGCCGCCGGGCCGTCTCGCCCATCAGCGACGCGTTCCGCGCGGCAATCCGCGGGAGCCACTCGCGGAACTCGGCGTCGGTCCCCTGGAAGTCGGCCGGCCGCCGGGCGTCGGCGTCGAAGGTGACCAACGATTCGAGGAACATCGTCTCCGGCCAGACCACCAGATCGAGGCCGGGGTATTTCGCCACGGCCTTGCGCGAGAGGTCGTAGTATTGCTGGAATATCCGCTCTCTCATGCCCGGATTATAGCGCATTTCGATGTCGATCGAGCCTTGCACCAGGGCGATCCGCGGCCCGGCGTCGGTGGCGTTGCCGGCCATGCGCAGGTGCCCGTAGCAGAGCGCGGCAGCCAACACGGCCGCGGCCGGCAACAGCGGCCAGGTAATGGCAAGGAACCACCAAGGGAATCTCTGGGCTTTGGGGACCGGTGCCATGCCCACGCTTGCCGTGGGCATGTTGACGTTGCCGGAAGATCGCCACATGCCCACGACAAGCGTGGGCATGGCACCCAGCAATCCAGCGCCGGGGAGCATCCGCGCCAGCGACGCGGCCACCAGCATCACCACGAAGCTCACGCCGTACGCCCCGCCCAGGTCGCTGATTTGAATCAGCCCGATCCAGTGATACTGCGTGTGGCCCAGGCTGGCCATCGTCATCCCGCTCATTAGCCGGCCGCGGGCAAGTTCCAGGCCGGTCCAAACCACCGGTGCCGCCAGGATTACGGGAACGCGGAGCCGATGCACGGCCACCCGCCCGAGACCCACGAACAGCGGCAGGTAGAAGGCGAAGTAGAAGCTGATCGCCACCCAGCCGACGCTCGTGGCCGGATCGGGGAGCCGCAGCCAGTGCAAGGCGGCCATCCAGAAGGCAAAGCCCGCCAGGGCCAGCACCATGTACGGCCGGCACCCGCCAAGCCGCTTGCAACGGATCAGCCACACCCAGGGGATCGGCGCAACCCAAGCCAACGGCCAGAGGTCCAACGGCGGAAACGCCGCCCAGAGCAAACCGGCCCCCAGAAGGGCCATCATCCAGAGAGTTGGCGTCAAGATTGGCTCGCAACGAGATTGTAGTCCGCACACTCCGTGTGCGGGGCCGGCACGCGGAGCGTGCCGCCTACACTTTGGAGAACGGGTCAGAACGGCCGCCCATCTTACTCCGACGGAAAGCCGACACCAAGGCGGGAAGTCCATCACGCGGGTAAGCGTTGCTTACCCATGCCACCCTGGATAGGGCTGCCCCAGTTCCCCCATCACGCGGGGGGATGGAACGCCGGAAAAGCTCCGCTTTTCTTGGAAAGACACTGGATTTTTTTCGGCCATTGTGAGAGAATAAGCGATGGGCAAGGCTTCATGGTTCATTGAGATTCGTAGGGAGAAACTTGGTATGGGTCGCACTACATCCCGCTGTCGCCGCGCTTTTACATTGGTGGAATTGCTGGTGGTGATCACCATCATCGGCACGTTGATGGCCTTGCTGTTGCCGGCCGTCCAGGCCGCCCGCGAGGCCGGCCGCCGGGCACAGTGCATGAACAACGAACATCAGATCGCCATAGCGATGGTGAACTTCGAGTCGAGCCGGAAGTACTTCCCGGGCTACAAGAATCTGTTGATCGAAGGGCAGAACGCGACGGGCGCCGCCACTGTTGGAATTGTCAGTTGGGTCGTGCCCATCCTTCCTTACATTGGGCGAACAGACATCTATAACATGTACGCCAACGACACGACGGGCGGGACGACCTCGGCCCAGTGGGTCGGAACGACGATCAGCGTGTTGACCTGTCCGAGCGATCCGCCCGACACGGCCGGTGCGAACATCCCGGCGTTGTCCTACGTGGTTAACCGGGGGCGGAACGGCTGGAACTGGAACGCCGCCGTCGGCGTCTGCTTCGATCAGGCGGTGCAATACGAGTATACGACGGCCAACCCCAACCCTCCCCCGGCCACCATTCCTGCGGTGCCTGCTCCGGCCAAGGTGAGCATGGACTATTTGACGTCGCACGATGGCTCGTCGAACACGCTATTGCTGGCAGAGTCGCTGCTGACGCCGCAGTCGAATTGGGGGGCTACGAAGATCGCTTCCGGCACCACCACGCTCCCTGTCCCCTCGATGTTCCTCGTGGATGGGGTTTATCCCGTAGTGCCGGCGGCCAATTCGATGGTGCCGCCGGCCCCGACCGTGCCGGGCCCTGACGCCTACTTCCTTCGTCCCTACTGTTGGTGGGTGGACAACTTTACGAACGTGAGCACCGCCGGGGCGCAACAGTGGTCGGAGCCGAACGCCGAATTGATCCTGGCCTTCGAGTGGGGCGGCCTCGCCGTCCCCGGCAACCGCACCAGCGGCGTGGCCAGGGTGAACGATGTGATTGCCTCCCGTCACGCGGGCGTGGTTATTTCCTCTTTTTGCGATGGTCATCAGGCGTCCCTTCGAGACGACATGGACCTGAACACCTTTAGGCACCTTTGCACACCTTACGGCGCAGGATACATTCCACCGGGGTCTCTCACCGACGCACCGTCGGGAGTGCTTGACGAGGGCAACTTCTAGCTGGCCCGTCTTCAGCCAGGATCAGGTGCTAAACGTCCCCGACCGCCTCCCGCGGCCGGGGACGTTTGCGTTTCTTGGCAGACTGTTGCGGAAAGTAGGGTGGGACAAGCTTCATCGCAGTCCCACCACGGTTTGCCGCCGGTCTTGGTGGGACTGCGCCTCGCTTGTCCCACCCTACCGTCCCGGCCGAACGACCCAAGAATCGGGCCCCAGACCCAAGAAGTGGCAAAGTCTCCGCTCAAGTTTGCCGATTATTCCGACGGCGTTATTTGGGCGGATTCTGCGGGTGGATTGCGCAGAACACGAAAAGTCGCCAGTTTAACGGAAATCGTCATTTACGAGCCAATAGCCGGCGGCTAACGGCCGCCGAAGGCAACCGAAAAAAATCAACGCACATTCCGGCGGCTGTTAGCCGCCGGCTATTGCCGACCATGACCACCACCCGCCGACCAATTCGACCACTCCTACCGCTGTGCTTGGCGGTGTTGATTGCCCTGGCCGGCTGTCATGCCGTGGACTACTACGACGCGTCGTTGCAGCAGCCGTGCCCGCCGGAACTGGAGCCGCCGCGGGAATTGAGCATGATCTCGCAGCCCGCCTACCGGGTCGAACCGCCCGACCTGTTGGTGATCGAAATGCTGAAGATGGTTCCCTTGTCCCCCTATCGCATCGACATCTACGACGTGCTGCAAATCCGCGCGGTGGGCACGCTCTTGGACCAGCCGCTGGACGGCTTCTTCCTCGTCGAGGGAGAGGGGATCGTCACGCTCGGGCCGGCCTATGGCCGGGTGCGGGTGGCGGGGATGACCGTCGAGCAGGCGGCCGACGTGATCCGCCACAAGCTGGAGGAGGTGTTGCAGAAGCCGGAGGTCTCGGTGCAGTTGGCCCGCACCGCCGGCACCGCCCCGCTGACCGGCGAGTTCCTGGTCGGCCCGGACGGCACGGTCAATTTGAAACAATACGGCGTGCTGCACGTGGCCGGCAAGACGGTGACGGAAATCCGCCTGGACTTGCAGAAGCACCTGGCCCAGTATTTCGACACGCCGGAGGTTTCGGTCGACGTGCGGCAGTTCAACAGCAAGGTGTTTTACGTGATTACGGAAGGGGCGGGCATTGGGGACAACGTCCGCCGGGTGCCCAGCACGGGCAACGACACGGTGCTGGACGCCTTCAGCGCCATCAACGGCCTGTCGCAGGTGTCCAGCGCGGAGATCTGGATCGCCCGGCCGGCGCCGGGCGGGTTCGGTTGCGAGCAGATTCTGCCGGTCGATTACGAGGCGATCGCCAAGGGGGGCTCGACCGCCACGAACTATCAGATCATGCCGGGCGACCGGGTGTTTATCGCCGAGGACAACCTGGTGGCGTTCAACAATTACCTGTCGAAGTTGACGGCGCCGGTGGAGCGGATACTGGGCATCGCCTCGCTGGGCACCTCCTTCGTCCGCAGCGCCCAGACGATGGGCCGCGAATACAACCAGAACCGGAACTTCTAGGGCTTATTGTACTCCGCACACTCCGTGTGCGGGGGTGCTTTGCTGGGGCGGCAACGGTACTATTACTCCAGCAGGCGATCCCATATTGAGGGCAAAGGCATACATTTCGAGAGGGGACAAATCTGGCCATACGTGGGGTAACGGCTATTGCCAAAAATGTCTCGCGGCGGTAAACTTCTAGTGGGGGATTAGGCAGGTGCGGCCGCATCGGCTCCGCCGGCGATGGCGGGTGAGAAGAAAGGGTAGCAAGTCATGCAAGTCACAATTGGAATTGGCGTGATGCTGCTGGGTAGTTGGGTGTTGAACTCGCCGGTTGCCGAGGAGGCTGAGGACAATGCTCCGCCGTCGGCCGCCGCGCAGTCCCCCACCTTCCTGCTTCCGCAGGCCGGCCGCAGCGGCGAGAGCGGAGGCGGCGTGCGGTCGAGCCAGGTATACCGAGAGCGCCGGCCGATGACGCGCGACGAGATGCAGCGCGCGACGCAGGAGCAAAGGATGCGGATGCAAAGGACCGGCCAGAGTTCCAGCACGGACGCGATCCAGCCGGGGATGGCCCCCCGGGTGCTGCCCACGGCCCCGACGGAGCTTGTCCCGCCCGGCACGCCGGGGATGCCGCTAATGCCGCCGACGCCGACGCCGGGCGAGGCCGCGGTGCCCGCGGGCCAGCCGGCCAACGCGGATCCGAACGCTTCCTCGCGGCTGCCCAACGCCCCAACGTACCGGCCTCCCACCGCGTCCGGGCCGCGTTCGTCGAGTTACTCCTCTTACGCCGCTCTGGACCAGCAGCGGCAGTTGGCCGGGACGACCGCCTACCGGTCGTTTGCTTCGCTGCCGCCGCCGGAGAAGGTTTACGCCGGAACGCAAGTCTCTACTTCCGGCGTCAGCCCGTACCTGCAACTCTTCCGCAACGATACGGCCGGGGGGACGATCGACAATTACTCGACGCTGGTGAAGCCGCAACTCCAGCAACAGCGGATGAACCAGCAATTCGGGACGGACCTTTGGGGGCTGCAACGCGACGCCCGCATCCAACAGGCCTCGGTGCAGCGGATGCAGAACAACGTCCGCACGCTGCAAGGCGTGGGCACACCGCAGTTCTACATGAACGGCGGCGGCTACTATCCGGACTACGGCAATTCAGGGTACGGCAATTTGCCCTACGGCAGCTCGCCGTACGGCAATCCCGGGTACGGCAATCCCGGGTACGGGCCGTAGCTCACTGCGGCAGGATCACGTCGGAGAGCATGTACTTCCGCAGCGACTTCACCACGCTGTTGAACTGACGGAGGTTGACCGGCTTGGTCAGGTAGCTCTCGACGTGGAGGTTCTCGGCCTGCAACACCTGCCGGTGGGTATGGGAACTGGTGAGCACGACCACCGGCACGCCCGCCAACTGTCCGTCGGCCCGGACCTCGGCGAGCACCTCCCGCCCGCTCTTCTTGGGGAGATTGAGGTCCAGCAGGACCAAGTCGGGGCGGGGGGCGCGGCGGAACTTCTGCCGCCGCAGGAGGAATTCCATCGCCTCCTCGCCGTCGCAGACCAGGCTGATCCGGCAGGGCACGTCCCCCTGCCGCAGGGCCTCGATCGTCATTCCCGCGTCCTCCAGATCGTCTTCGACCAGGAGGACTTCCATGGGCCGGCCCACCGCGTCGCGTTTCATGGCCTCGGCTCCTCCGCGGCGGCCGGGCGGAACTTGTCCAGCCCGCCTTCCACGCGCTTGCCGTCGATGAACACGCGGCCCCCCTGGTCGACCCAGCCGGGGGCCGTGTTGCTCAACAAGTGCGTGCCGCGGACGTGGACTTCCGAGCAGGGCAACGTCAGCAGTTGGGCGCAGCCGTTGTCGCCCAGCAGCGAGCCGTCGATCTCGGCCAGCGACGCCCCGCCCACCGTCACTCCGCTCCGGCCGTTGCCGCGGCAGGTGACGCCCAGGAGCGACACGTTCCGCGCACTGTTGAACAGATTGATGCCGTCCAATTGAAAACCCTGCACCGTCAGACCGGCGATGACCACCTGCTCGACGTGAAACAACGTGATTCCCGTCTGATCGTGGGCGCAGGCCAGCTTGTAGTCGCCGGGCAGCTTCGTCCGCTCGGCGCAGAAGTAAATCTGGCCGTCCAACAGGCACCACTGACGGGGCTGGAGCTTGGGCGGGCGGTGAGACGCCCCCACCGCGATCACCCGCACCGCCGGCCGGCCGTCCAGGAACAACTGCTGGTAGGCCATCCGCCGCGGGCGGAAGCGGAACACGGCCCCCTCATACGGCTTCCACGCCTCCGGCGGAATCGGCTTCGAGCCGTCCAGCACGGCGCCGTTGCCGCGGATCGTAAACGGCTGCTGCGGTGTCCCGCTGTACCGGCTTCCCACCAGGCTTATGTTCTCCTGGTAGGGGACGCCGGTATTCACCAGCACGATCGCATCGCCGCTCCAGGCCAGCCGCAGCGCCCGGGCCAGCGTCCGCACCGGGCCGCCGTGGGCAAGCGCGTTGTGCAACTGCTCGCCGGTCGAGCGGTCGTCGCCGGACCGGTTGTCGACGAAGATGTCCCGGCCCGCGGCGGGGATCGGCCATAACACCAGCATCAGGCAGAAGCCGATTCGGGTCCGCATGGATTTGCTCCGGCAGGGTGGTTCCTTAATACGTCCATCAATTGTAGCATATTGCCATGCACGTCCAATTCCACGGCCAGACGATCGAACTCCACCAAGGCGACATTACGCTCCAACAAGTGGACGCGATCGTCAACGCGGCCAACAGCCATTTGGCGGGCGGGGGCGGCGTGGACGGGGCGATCCACCGCCGCGGCGGGCCGGAGATCATGCGCGACACCGCCACCCGCTACCCCCAAGGCTGCCCCACCGGCTCGGCCGTCATCTCCACCGCCGGCAAGCTCGACGCACGATACGTGATCCACGCCGTCGGACCTGTGTGGCGCGGGGGCCGGCGCGGCGAGGCGGAACTCCTCCGCGGCGCCTACCGCCGCAGCCTTGAATTGGCCGTCGAGCACGGCTGCCACAGCATCGCCCTGCCGGCGCTGAGCACGGGCGCCTACGGCTACCCGATGGAACAGGCGGCCTGCCTCGCCCTCTCGACGGCCGTTGATTTCCTCAAGCAGCACGGACAGCTGGCGTTGGTCCGTTTCGTGCTCTTCGACGCCGGGGCCTACGGCGCGTTCGCCGCAGCGCTGGATGAGTTGACGAAGCCGATCTAGCGGCCGGCTACACTACAGCGAGCTGAGCTTCGTGAAGTTCAGCGTCGTGTACATGGGGAAGACGCCGTACAGGCCGCGGGTGAAGAGGAGGTTGATCATGTCGTCGGCCACGAGAATCTGGCTCTTGGGCACAATGATTACGTCCGAGTCGTCGATCCAGATTTCACCGCAAGGGCAGAGGTTGTGGCCCAGCAGGGCGGCCTGAAGGTCGATCACCGTGGCCAGCATCCGCCAATCATCGCCGCGGCGGAAGACGACGATCTGCCGCAGGTTGGCCCCCACCCGCCAACTGCCGGCCAGGCTGATCGCCTGCAAGGCGGTGGTGGGGGCGACCAACTCGTAGCGGCCGGGGTTATTGACCTCGCCGAGGACGTAGACGTACCGCGGCGCCCGCTGCGCCAGGATCGGGATCACCTCGATCCCCTCGACCACCTGGCGATAACGCTCGTTGAGTTCCTCCTGGAATTCGGGGATCGTGAGACCCTGGGCCTGGACCGAGCCGATGCCGGGGAGCGAGACGCTGCCCTCGGGGGTGACGCGGGCGGATTGGCTCTGCCCGCCGATGCCCGCCCGCCGGTCGATCGTCGCCCGCAGATCGTCCAGCTTGGTGTTGACCTTCAACGGCGTAACGGTGATGGCGGGGATTTTGTAGGTACTTCTTGTAGAGTTCATCCAAGGTGTCGCGGAGCTGCGTGACGGTCCGGCCGGTGGCATGGACCTGGCCCAAGAGCCGCAGGGTGATCGTGCCGTCGGGTTGGATCAGGAGGTTGCGGTTGATCTCGGAGTCGGTGAACGATTCGACCTGGACTTCGTCGCCCACGTTCAGCCGGTAGGGGGTGGAGGTTTCCTCCCGCGTGAGCCGGTAGGTCATGTCGAGCTGGTCGTCGACGCGGAGGCGGTATTCGGGGACGTGGGCCGTCCGGTCGTGGCCGACGTATTCGCCCTGGGCATAGGCCTGCCAGTCGGCGGCCCGCGCCGCCTCCCAACCTCGCCGGCAGCGGCAGGCGGTGGAGCAGTCGATCGCGCAGACGTCTTGGGGGGCGGCGGGACCGAGGGCCTGGCAAAGGACAATCTCACGTCGCTCTCCCGGGGTTCTTGGGGCGGCGCGTGCCGACCGGACGTCGGCATGGCGAGGCCCCGCCGGAGCGGCAACACCCGTCGGAGCGACCATTTCCTCGGATCGCCGAACCACCAGCCAGACGGCCGTTGCCAGAACCGCCATCGCCAGCAGGGCGTAGCGCCACGTCGGCCGGCGTGCGGCGGCCTCGGGCGACGGGGACACGCAGTAGCAGTAGTTGACTCTCATGGCCGTAGTGCCCCGCTCATCTTTGGCATGGTCGTGGTCCCCAGGTCATCCGCTCGGCCGTGGTCGGCCGCCGTGCGGGCGAAGACGGAGCATCGCCGCCGGCTTGTCCGGCCGTGCCGCCGGGTTGCCCCGCCGGCGACAAGCGGCCCGGCTCGACCGGCTGCCCGGCCGCTTGCGCCGGCGGAAGCGGCGCGAACGTTGGGGGAGTTTGGCATGTTCCTCGATGTCTCGGCGAACGTCTGCGGATCGACCCAACGGATCGTCTGGTTGGCGGCTTGGGCGATCGTTCTCCGCCGCGCCAGTTCGGCTTGTTCGAGTGCGGCCGCCCGCCGGCCGGCCCGATCGGCCAGGGCCGGCTGGCCCAGTTGCCGATAGACGACGGCCAGGTTGTGCCAAGTGGCCGGCTGCGGAGAGAGCCAGAGACTGTATTCGAGGATGGTGCGGGCGTCGGCGGAGTTGCCGGAGTGGGCCAGCAGCACGCCCAAGTCGTTGGCAGCCATGTAGTTCGCAGGGTACACCAGCAGCGCGGCCTGGTAGAAGACCATCGCCTTGGATTCGGCGGCCGCGGGCACCGCCGCGAAGCGGTGGTCGGCGGCGGTATTCTTGCCGGCCAGGGCCTCGTGCAGTTTGCCCAGGGCGCGGAGGGCCATCGAGCCGGCCACCTCCCGGCCCGCCGCCGCCGCAAACTGCTCCTGGGCGAACGTGAGATAGCACCGCAACGCCGTCATGGGGGTCGCGCCGTCGGCCCCGGCCTTCAACACCGGCGTCGCGTGGCCGGCGATCACACCGGCCAAGTCCGGATCGGACTCCAGCCGCGGCCCGCCGGGCAGGAAGTCCTCGGCCTCTTTTATTGCCAGCAGCGCGGCGCAGACGCCCGGCCGTGGCCGGAAAAGGGGATTGTCCCCCTTTGTGCGTGCTGGGGACTGTCCCCTTTTCCGGCCCCGGCCACCGTTCCGGCCCGCTCGGCGTCCAGCCCCTCCGCGATCAGCCTCAGCGCGGCGAAGAACTCCGACCGCGCCGCGAAGTAGGCCCCGCGGCCGGCCAACTCGAGTCCGTGCCGGGTCTGCCGGTCGGCCTGGCGGGCGATCTGCTCCATCTGCTCGGAACGTTCCTCGTCCGGCTCCGCGGCCGCCAGCGGCGAGGCAACTGCCAGAGGCGCCGCCTCGACGCTGGGCATTTCCTTGGGCTCTCCGGGCGCGGGAAGCCGCGTTACACTTTGGGACGGGCCAATCAACTCCGGCCCGGTCGAGGGAATCGGCGAGGCGTCGCTGGCGGACGCCGCGGACGGGGAAGCGGCCTGTGCGGCGCCGCCTCCGTCCCCGCCGTTGGTGACGCTGGGGGCCAACGCCGCCGCCAGCCCGACCAACGCCGCCAAGCTAAGAATCAGCACAGTCAGCCCTATCGGCGCAACCCGCAAAATCCGATCCATCGTTCTTCCGTGACCAAGTCCACCGCGTACTCCTCACGCTCCGCGTGAGGAAATTGCGTCACGCGGAGCGTGACGAGTACCGTTTCGGCCAGCCCGTCAGTCCGTGAGGGCTAGTCCTATCGGAACCGTTCGGCCGGATTTTCCGGTGGCGCTGAGCGAAAACAGGCGGTAACGGTGGCGCGGGCCGGAGTCGGCCCGAATAGCCGTCACAGGCGATTCCACCGGCAATTATTGACGTCCCCGGCCATGCCGTGGACAATGGGGGTCTGCCGCCGGCGGGGCAGGCTGATGCCCCGCGACGACGATTCCACGGCATCATGCTGCTGTTCAAGAAGAAATTCCTTCCGGCAATCCGCGCCGGCGAAAAGACGCAAACGATCCGCCTCTGGCGCCATCGGCGGATGCGCGCCGGTCAGCGGAGTTACATACCCGGCGCCGGCCATATCCGGCTGACGGCGGTCGAGGAGGTCGATTTGGCCGACCTGACCGACGCCGACGCCCGCCCCGACGGCTTCCAGAGCGCCGACCAATTGCGGGCGGAGATCGCCCGGCTCTATCCCCGTGAGTTGGCCGCGGGGTATCGGGCGTACCGGGTGGCGTTCGTGCTGGAACCGCAGAATGGGGCGAGTCGGGGAGAAGCCCAAAGTCCGAAGCTCGAATGACGAAGTCGCCTCCTCCGGTCATTTCCCCGCAGCCCCCAGCCCGATCATCCGCAGCAGCACGTGGACGACGTTGGAGACGGATTGGGCGATCGCCTGCGGGTCCCGCGAGATGGCCCAAATGATCGCCGCGAGGCACAACAGGCCGCCGCCCAGGAGGCTTAGTCCGCGCGGGCTGCGGCCGACTTCCTCGCGCCCGAGCGCCGAGCCGAGCTCCGTTTCCAGCCGCCGCCAACCGGCGTGACTCTGGTTGCCCCCGGCCGAACAGAGCGAGATGCTGCCCAACGCCGCGAAGCTATCGACGTACAGTTGCACGCCCAGCGCCGGCAGCGACAGGCTATCCCCCGCCCAGCGGGCGGCCGTATCGAGCCGGCCGGCCAACTCGGCCAACACCGGACGCAATTTGTCCGCCGAAATGTTGTAGATCACCAGCCGCGGCCGCAACACCAACAGCCACAACACCACGCACATGGCGTACAGCGACAGCAACCAGAGCCAGACGTAGGGACCGTAGCGGAGCACCGCCTCAAACGGAAACAACAGTTCCATCGGCCCGATGATCACCAATCCCGCCACCGCCACGGCCAACGCGGCGGCGTCGCGCACGCCCGAAACCAGCAACGGACGGCGCGACAGGTTGACGGCCCCCAACAGCAACAGATACATGGCCACGGGACCGAGCGCCAAGCAGAAACGGAACGGGTCCATCATTTCCCTTCCCGCAAGTCGTCGAAATACTCCTTCGCCTGCTCCCCGCGTTTCCGCGGCATGTGGAGGCCGCTGACCGGATCGGCGGCGCCGCGGCGGGCGGAATCGACCTGCTGCTGAATCTCCTGACGGACGTCCCCCCTGATGTTCGGGCCTTCGACCGTGCCCACCACCGCCGCCGATCCCTGCCCCACTTTCTGCTTCGCCTGCGAGTCGTAAGAGCGGGTGTCGGTCTTCCGCTCGGGCCGGGCACCGTCGCCCCGGCCGCGTCCCAACGCCCGGCCGGGCTGGCCTTGACATTGCTCGCAGCCCGCCCCGCCGCAGTTTGGACAGGTCATTTGCTCCCGCGCCTGGGCCAACTGCTTCATGGCGTCATCGAGCATCCCCACTTCGTCCAACTGCTTCTGGAGGCTCTCCACCGCCGCCTGCATCTGGGCCAGGCAATTGCCGGCCTGCGCCTGCCCCGCCTTCCCCTGGCGGAGGCACTTCGAGCATTGCCCGCACTGCCGGGCGAGTTGCTTCATCTGCTGCATTTGCGGGGCCTGCTGCCGGAGCTTGGCCAGTTGCTCTTCCAGCTTGTTGGCCTCGGCCAACTGGCCGGCCTGGCGGAGTTGGTTCGCCCGCTGCTTCAGGTCCTGCTCGGCCGCCCGCTGGGCGTCGGCCAGCTTGTTGAGCTTATCCTTCATCTGGTCGAGTTGCTTGGCCAGGTCGGCCTTCTGCTTATCGTCTAGCTTGCTCTTGGCCAACTCGTCCTGGAGTTTCTTCAACTCGTCGGCGGCCTTCTGGAAATCGCCGCGGCTGATGGCCTGGGCGAACTTGTCCGCCGGACCCTGATCGACCTTCTTCAACTGCTCCAATTGCTGCTTGACCTTCTCCGCCCCGCCAAGCTGCTGCCGCCGCTCGGCCAAGAGCCGCGCGAGGTCGTTCAGCTTGGCCAACGCCTTTTCCTTCCTGGGCTCGGCGTTCAACTCCTTGGTCCCCTGCTCCAACTTCTTGAACAACTCCTCGGCCTCGGGCAAGCCCTCCTTCTTGGCTTGCTCCCGTCGCTCGGCAAGCTGACGGCGGACAACGTCGGTCGATTTCTTGATCTGCTCTTTCGCCGCCGGATCATCAGTCTTGGCCTGGGCTGGCCCTTCGGCCGCCGGGCCAACCAACAGCGCCACGAGCACGGCCAACAGGCCCGGCAGCAGGGGCAACAGCAACCGCCGCGGCGGCTTGACCGTAAACCGCCCGGCCACGTCGATCCGTTCGACGCGGCGCAGGGCGTCGGCCAGCAGCGCCTCGCCCGCCTCTGATTGGCGATCGGCCGGCGTCAGTGTGAGTGCGCTGGAAACCCGCTCCTTCAGGGCGAAGCGGCGGTCGATCTCGATGGCCGCCTCCAGCAGACTGCCGCGGACCAGCAACGTCCAGACCACGGCCGCGAGCAGGCCCAGCGCAGAGCCCCGGCCGCCCACGCCCACGCCTCCACCCCCAGCGGCCAGAACTTATCGGCGGCGATCAGCACCAGTGCTGCCAGGAGCGCCGAAAACCAGCACCACCCCAACACGTCCAAGAACCGTTCGGCGGCCAACCGCCGCCGTGCCCGGCGAACCTGTCGTTGAAGCGTGTCCATACCCAATCCCCCTCGGTAGAGTGTTCGCTCCACGTGCTGCCAACCGAATTATACCAGTTTGCCCCAGTTCAATAAAGCCGCTTGAATGTAGTCCGCACACGCCGTGTGCGGACACGGCCGGCACACGGCGTCTGCCGGCTACAATGCGGTGGTCGCGCCCGCGAAGCCGCAAGCGGCCACCGCTGGCCGTGGCCGTCCAATGTGGCTACGATATGATGTCCCTGCCAGGAGTTCCCCATGACTCAATTCCGTACCGAACGCGATTCGATGGGCGAGGTCCGCTTGCCGGCCGCGGCGTATTACGGCCCACAGACGCAGCGGGCCGTGGAAAACTTCCCCATCTCCGGCCGAACCCTCCCGCCGGAGCTGATCCACGCCCTGGGATTGGTAAAATGGGCGGCGGCGGCCGTCAACCGCGATAGCCGGCGGCTAACAGCCGCCGGAATAACCGACCAACAGATCGACGCCCTCTTGGCCGCCTGCCGCGAAGTGGCCGACGGCAACCTCGACGGCCAGTTCCCCATCGACATTTTTCAGACCGGTTCCGGCACTTCCAGCAACATGAATGCCAACGAGGTGATCGCCAACCGGGCAAGCAAACTGTCAGCGGTCAGCGGTCAGCTATCAGAGGTCAGAGATCAGAAGTCGGAAATCAGCGGTCAGCGGTCAGAAATCAGGAATCAGAAATCCTGCCCCATTCATCCCAACGACCACGTCAACCTCGGCCAGAGCAGCAACGACGTCTTTCCCACGGCCATCCACGTGGCCGTGGCGGCGGCGATCCGCGGGCGGCTGATCCCCGCCCTGGCGCAGTGCGGCAACGTGCTGGCCGCCAAGGCGGCCCAGTGGAAAGACATCCTCAAGATCGGCCGCACCCACCTGGCCGACGCGGTGCCGCTCACACTCGGGCAAGAGATCGGCGGCCTGGCCCGGCAATTGCAGCAGTCGGTGCGGCGGGCCAGTCTCGCGCACCAAGCGTTGTGGGAGTTGCCCATCGGCGGCACGGCCGTGGGGACAGGCATCAACACCCACGGCGAGTTCGGCCGCCGCGTCTGCGAAGTGCTGGCCCAGGAAACCGGCATCCCCTTCGTCGAGGCGACGGACCATTTCGAGGCCAACGCCCAACGCGACGGACTGGTCGAGTGTCACGGCCAGTTGCGCACCATCGCCGCCACGCTCTTCAACGTGGCGAACAACATCCGCTGGCTGGCCTCCGGCCCCCGCTGCGGCTTCCACGAGATCATACTCCCCGACCGCCAGCCCGGCAGTTCGATCATGCCGGGCAAGGTCAATCCGGTGCTCTGCGAAAGCCTGATGCAGGCGGCCGCCCGCGTGCTGGGCAACGATCAGACCGTCACGTTTTGCGGCGCCGCCGGCGGGCAGTTCCAATTGAACGTGATGATGCCGGTGATGGCCGATGCCGCCTTGGAGAGCGTCCGGCTGCTCTCGAACGCCACAACCGCCTTCACCGACCTCTGCTTGAAGGACATGGAGGCCAACCCCGAAGCGTGCGAAGCGGCGGTCGAGAAGAGCCTTTCGCTGGCCACCGGCCTGAACCCGTACATCGGCTACGAGCGTGCGGCGGCGCTGGCGAAGGAGGCGTTTCTGACGGGCAAGACGATCCGTGAACTCTGCCAGGAGCAGAACGTCCTGCCGCCCGACCAACTCGCCGCCGCGCTGGACCCTTGGCGGATGACCAAGCCGCGGACGTAGGGCAACAGGCGGTCAGCTTTCAGCGGTCAGCTTTCAGCGGTCGGAGCAGTTGGTCAACAGGTGGCGTTTTCGCCAATTTCGGGCTCCATGTCGTCAGCGACGTAAGTGCGGCCTTTTTTCGTCCTCTCGGTATCTATACGCCCATACAGAATCCGCGGCCGGATTATAGCACGAGCGGTGGCGCAATTTTAAGCAAGAAAAGGGCCATATTGCTCCCCGATAGGCGAGTTGGCCGGCCGCCGGGCGTGTGGCGCCTCTCCGCTGGCCGGGCGCCGACCGCAGGTTGGTCGGGAGAGGGGCCGGGGGTGAGGGCGTTGTGCGGCAAGGGGTTACGTCAATTCCGGTCGCGCTTGGCAGACGGCGTTACGCCGATTCCGCCGGCGGCCGAAAGATGTCCATTCCGCGACCCGAAAACCAGGGGCTGGAAGCGGCCTCCAAGGTTGCCACCGGACCTCGAAAATCGGGCCCAAGAAATCTCCAATCTTTTGGTTACGCCCACCCCCCACCCGCTGAGTCAACAAGCCGGTTGCCTTCGGACCTCGGAACCAATCGAGTGGATGGTGGTTAGCAGCCACCCGTGAATCGGCTTCAATAGGCGAATGGCGTCGGCGGGAGAGTACCGCACTCCCGGACATGCCGCAGCGTCGAAGGTCGCTCAAATAGATTGGCGCCGAGGAAGAAGCGGCTTCTTCGCAGCCATTTAGCCATTTGACTTGGTTGCCCAGGCCCAGATGGACGGCGCGGGTAACCGCATGCCGGGTTCTGGGATTCCGGCGTTACGAAAGCAGACCAAATGAAGACCTGGAACATTCAGCGCACACAGTTCAAAGTAGCGGATTTCGTCAATTGGTATCGTAACGAGGAACTCAATCTGAGTCCAAGTTTTCAGCGTCGCTCTGTCTGGAAACCGGGAGCCAAGTCGTACCTGATTGACACAGTGATGCGTGGTCTCCCGATTCCGGCTATTCTTCTTCGAGACGTACCCTCCGATCTTCGGACGCTGCGCTCCGTCCGCGAAGTCGTTGATGGGCAGCAGCGCATTCGAACGCTTATCTCCTTTGTCGCACGCGACCTGCTCCGCGATCCTAGTCAAGCCGATGATTTCAAGATCAATAGGGCACACAACCGCGAACTCGCCGGTTGCAGGTTTGCAGAACTGTCGAAAGGGCTCCAACAACATATTTTGGATTACCAGTTCATAGTCCACGTGTTTCCTTCGGACACCGACGACCGTGAGATTCTGGAAATCTTTTCGCGAATGAATGCAACCGGGTACAAATTGACGAATCAAGAACTACGGAATGCAACGTTCTTTGGTGAGTTCAAGACGCTCTGTTACGAGCTCGCCGCTGAACAATTGAATTGATGGAGGTCACTCAAGCTGTTTTCAGAGCAGCAGATTGCCCGAATGGCTGAGGTCGAACTGACGAGCGAACTTGCCATACTCATTGTCGCCGGAATCTCGGAAGGGAGCCGAACCACAATTGATCGCTTCTACAAGCAATACGATGAAACCTTTCAGCGCTCCGATGAGGTTGCCAAGAGGTTTCGGCACTTGATGGATCTTATTGCGGATAACGTCGGAGAGGTCGATCGAATGCCGTTTGAAAAGAAGACACTTTTTTATCCGTTCTTCGCGGGTTTGTACGCGTGCTCCTACAGGTTGGGCAGCCCGCTCAAGAAAGGTAAGACGCCAAGCGTCACAAGGTCTGATCTGGATGCGATTCTAGCCGCTGGCAAGAGGCTACAGACTGGGACGGCACCGCCAACGATTCAAGAGATTACTCAGCGGCGTGTGTCACAGGCGGGTGTGCGCAGAAAGATCACCGAGTACCTGTTGAAGAATACGTCTGTCAATGCGTAATCTAGAAATCGCTCGATTCCTTCGAATGCTTCAGAGCATTCAACGAACGCAACTGAGAGTCGAGAGGCTTTCGGCTCGTAAAGTGCTCGCGATTCGAGACGTTGAAACGCTGTATGAAGGACTGTTCCTTCGATGTGTCACCGCTTTTGAAGGGCTAATCGAGTGCGTTTTCTTCCAAGCCCTGAGAGGACAAATAGGGACGAAAACCGTTGGAGGAAAAATCACGGCGAGATCAAATGCCGTTCTACGTGATGTGCTCTTGGACGGGAGGGATTATCTTGAATGGCTTCCGTACACGCGTACACTTGATCGTGCAAAGAGGTACTTGCGCGGCGGCAGGCCGTTCACGCAAATCGAAAACGATGATCTGGACAAGCTCGCACAGATCGCACGAATACGCAATGCGGTTGCGCATTCCAGCAAACACGCAAGGGAGGTGTTTCGGAAGAAGGTGATCGCCAACGTTGCCCTGCTTCCACGAGAACAGACTCCGGCAGGATTTCTCCGATCGTCGTTTCGGAGCGCTCCTGCAATGACGCGGTTTGAGATGTTTGTTGCCGAGCTGGGACGGATGGCGAGCACACTGGACGTTTAACACGCCGTATGGCTAGGAAGACGCAGCATGTCTGAGGTCATCACAGAAGCCCTGCTTGAAATGCACTTCCACCGGGCAATGGTCAATCGCTTTTGCCAACAATACGGTGTGAACTTTCTGAAGCTCCTGAAACCATCACCTAAACAGGAGGCGTGGGTCGGGTTCGATCAAGGGTGGGTGCGAACGTCGATTACAACGAGTCAACTATTTACCGAACTTCAGTCCGCTATTCGCAATCAAGCGACGGCGGTGAATAATTTCTACTTTGGGTTCTTTCTCCAATTCAAGGTTGTCGATCGCATGGTGCGTGGGAGCAGACACAAACCTGCCCACTATACCACGCCGTATTTCCGCTCCGAACTGTCCGTTCATCGGAATCCGACCACTGGAGTATCGCAGCACGAGACACTCCTCCGTCTCAGTGCTCTGCCAGGGGCCAGCGTGTCGTATGCATGTGGTATGCTCTTTGACATCGCGGACATTTGGCAGGTACCAAGTTTGGATAAGCTGCGGTGCGTGGACATTTCGACGGCACCACCGGGTTGGGCAACGAATCAGCAGCACTTTCTGGCTTTCCAGACCGAGGTCGATCCTTCTCCCTTCTGGTGTAGCAATCCAATCGAGGGAAATAGTGTCCCGTTTGACGAGTGGGCTTTTGGGCACGACAATGTGTCTCCAAGGAAGATGATGCTGAGGGAGCTTCACGATTTGATCGCTATTTCGCTTGACACAATCCGTGAGATAGGCGGACGGCGCGTTCGGGCCCTAGAAGCCGACTACAGCAGGCGGGAAATGGCCCCAGTCCCACAACTCATGCCTTCGTCTTTTACCATAATGGAATTCGGTCAGTGAGGCTGCATAGCGACAGGATGTCACGGTGCTATATTCCGGCGGTGCTGGCCAACAGGTCGGCCAAAGATACGGCCCCGTTCGTCACTGCAATCTGGGCATCTCCAGCGATCCCTTCATCACCTTGCCCTCGCGCCGGCCAGGTTAACCGATAGAGGCTGTCAACCATTCTGTCATGCCAGACGGCGTTCCGGTCGCCAAGCGCAGGAAAGCTGTGGGCAACTTCCCTCACCCTAACCCTCTCCCGAAGGGCGAGGGGAGCGGATGTCCTATGCGATCCTCCGACGCCCCGTCCTTCTTGACGCCCGACGAGCGTCCTTCCGAGGCAGCCACCAAACTGGCCGGTGGGCACTGCCAAGAAGGGGCATCTCCTCCATGCCGGCCGCTGCGTAGAATGCGATAGTGAGCGTGTGGAAACTTTGGCGTCGCGGGCAAGGAGACTTGTCCCCGGCGAAAACAATCCGAGGAGATACGTTATGAGTCAGGATAACATTGCGACGGTGCGCGGCGCCTACGATGCGTTTGCGCGGGGCGATTTTGCCCAACTCCCGTTCGACCGGAAGATCGAGTGGATCGAGCCTGACGTAGAGGGTTTTTGGAGCCGCGGCACGCACCGCGGTCCCGAGGCCGTCATCAAGGAGGTCTTCGAGCCCACCTTGGAACGGTTCGACGATTTCCGCGTGCAGTGCGATCGGTATCTCGACGCCGGCGAGCACGTGGTCGTCACCGGGCGATTCCTGGGACGAGGGAAGGACACCGGAAACGAGTTGAATGCGCCCTTTGCGCATATCTGGACGTTGCGGAATGGGAAAGTCACGCAGTTCCAGAACTACACCGACACCGCCAACTGGCTTCGGGCGATGTACCAAGTCCATATCGAGGAGCCGGTCGGGGCGGTGTAGCGAAGGAGTCGCACGGGAACCTTCGATGATCGTTCCCGTTTGACGCCTGTCGGGCAGACATTTTATCGGAATGGGAATGATGGGAGGCAGGGGAGGGATAACTGCCATCGGTCCCATTCTTCCCATCATTCCCTTGACTTGGGGTGTCGGTCGCCGCCGCTACACCTGCTCCGGCACCACGAACGGGGCGCGGTACGGGCGGGCGAGCAGCCCGTTGGCCTCCTCATCGCCGACGAACCGCTCGGCCGCGGCGTCGAACTGGAGCTGGCGGCCGAGCCGGTAAGTGCCGCCCTCCAGCTTCAGCCGGGCGGACTGCGACAGGTGTTCCTTCATCCCTTCGAAGGCTTCGCGGGCGGCCTTGTCGTCGCTAAACGCCTCCGGCGGCCGGCGGAACGAGACCTCGCTGCCCAGCCGGTAGGAGAGGTTCGCCAGGTGGCAGAGTTGCGAGGAAAGGAATCCTTCGCGGATTTCGGCGTGGAGGTCTTCGCGTTTGCGGCTGCGGACGCAGTCGATGAAGTTGGCAAAGTGTTCTTGTTGCGGGTCGTGGACGGCGGCGCCGGAGGCGGATTTCTCGACGCTCCCGCTCAACGAGACGCGCCGCTTGGCGTCTTCCACCGCGACGCCCGGCAAAGGCTCGCCCGCCGTTTTCCCCTTGGGGTAGAACTTGCCGCCGCGGATCACGCCCTCTTCCATGTAGAACTCGTTGGTCACTTTCTGGGTCATGGGCGTGACCAGGCCGCGGTCCTCGAAGATGAGCTTGGGACCGCCGAAGTCGATGATGGTCAATTGTGTGTTGGGTGTCTGGCCTTGATCCTGCGTCTGGTAGCCGTAGCGGCCGCCGAGACTGATGACTCCCGCGGGCGCGGCCCCCTCGGGCATGGCCCAGCGGGCGATGTCCATTCTGATGCACCCCCTGGTTGCCGATCTCCCCGTTGCCGAAGTCCCAGAACCAGTGCCAGTTGTAATGCACCAGGTTCTCGTGATACGGCTGCTGCGGCGCCGGGCCAAGCCAGAGGTTGTAGTCCAGTTCCTTGGGCGGCTGCTTCGGCCAGCGGAAGCCGATGCTCCGCCGCGGCTTGCTGGCGTAGCCGTAGGAGATCAACAGCTTGCCGTACTTGCCGCCGCGGACGGCCGCCACTTGCTCGATCCAATGCGGGTCGGAGCGGCTCTGCGAGCCTTGCTGGACGATGCGGCCGTATTTCCGCGCCGCCTCGACCAGCTTGCGGCCCTCGAAGATATTGTGGCAGCAGGGCTTCTCCACGTAGACGTCCTTGCCCGCCTGGCACGCCCAAATCGCTTGCAGCGCGTGCCAATGGTTCGGCGAGGCGATGGAAACGGCGTCCAGGTCCTTGTCGTCGAGCACTTCCCGAAGGTCCTGGAGGCACTTGGGCGCATCGCCGCCGTGGTCCTCGATCCACCGGCTCCGCGAGGCGAACAACCGGCTGTCGGGATCGACCAGGTAGGCGATCTCGACGCCCTTGATGTTGCCGTACGCGTGGATGTGTTCCTGTCCCCGGCCGTTGATGCCGGCGATGGCGATGCGCACCCGGCCGCTGGCGCCCAGCACCCTGCCGGACGCCTTGGTGCCGGCGACGGCGAAGGCGGCGGCAAGGCCGCCGGCAGCGGTCCATTTGAGGAAGTCACGGCGGTTTTGGCAGGACATGGTGTACTCCCAGTGGCTCAAGGACAGAGGCCGACGCGGCCCGGCAGGCAGGATGCCCGATCACTGTTCCGCCAGCAATCGAGAACCAGTAGCGGCGGTAGGAGTCGAACCTACGACACGCGGATTATGATTCCGCTGCTCTGACCAACTGAGCTACGCCGCCAAAGCCCCTTTCAACGGAGACGCCAAGTATAGTCAAGATACCCGTTGAAAGGCTGGTTGGCAAGCCGCGGGCCGATGTCCCCCTTTTCCCTCATGCCGCCGGCCGAGGGCAAGGGGCGCGGCGGCCACGGACGCTATAGGACAAGAAAAAGACCGGCCCGGCGGGGAAAAGCTCCTCGCTGGGCCGTGGTTTGACTTTGCTTTGGCGTGACAGCCTCCTCTGCCCCCCACTTTCGTGGCTTTTGACGGGCGGCGTGTACAAGTCATCAAGGCCATGAGGACTTGACGTCATCCCCGCCTTCCTCCGGCTTAACACCGGCAGTCTCGGTAGAGTCCCCGTCGCACGGTGGGGGATTGACTAGCATGTGGTGACACCTTAGGCTTTCTATCAGGGGAAGCGGAAAAATTTCCTTTTCAGGAGGCGCGTTTCCGAAACCGTCCGGAGCGTTGTTGACGAGGAGGACCATATGCCACAGTTTACCACCATTTCACCTACCCACGTCAATGGCCAGAAACGGATCGCGTGGGAACGATTCCGCGACGGGCACTATGTCGCGATTGGGTGGCTCAACGACGTCGATCTTACCGGAAAGCCGATCGAGGAGATCACAAATCTCATACGTCAACGAGACTATGCCAACGAGGCGGCAGCGATTCAATCGTTTGAACGGTTTCTTTCACTGCGACCTGGAGACTACATTGCGGTCAACAACACAAATGCGGGGCTGTTCGGCATCGGCAAAATAGCATCGGACTACAAGTTCGATCTCAGAAAGCACGATTGCGGCAATCCTGGCAGCAGCGAGCCATTCTACCCACACTACCGCGTCGTTGACTGGGTTACGACTGAGTACGTGCGCCGGTCATCCTTAATCGCCGAAGGCGAAACCTCCTGGCAGCCCTATGGAACCGTTGGGAAGGTCTACCCCGAACTACCACCCTATATACTGCGACTAATTGGCGAACCGGTTCCCAAGGGAAGCAGGATTGAGTATGTACGTCCGTCCGACCTCGATCCCGTCATTCAGGCGGTTGAGGCCCTTCAAAAAGAGCGTGAGCACAAGGAACGAGCTCACGAGTCGCTCGTCGAAGAATTCTTCGTGGCGATTGGATACGAAAAGCATACGGAGATAAAATACCGGCAAGGCCGCGTGGACGTAGCGATTCAGGCTGCCGGAAATACGCTTCTCATTGTCGAAGTGAAGGCCACATGGGACCTCAATTTTCATAATGGTAGCGACGCGATCAAGCAGGCATACAATTACGCACACGAGCAAGGCGTTCGTTACGTCGTGGTGACGAACGGCAACAACTATATGCTGTTCGACAGGCTCAAGGGCTTATCCTGGGAAAGCAATCTTCTTGGTGAATTCCAACTCACCGCTCTGGAGCAAGAGGAGTTGGCAACTATCGAGAGGTTGCGTCCCGGGAGGCTGAAGTTTCCGAACGCCAGTGAAGCATTTCGGCACATCGCGGAAAGTTTTCAGAGCACAGGGTAACGAAAATGGGTAACGAAAATGGGACATCACTGATTTTAGCGTACCGGCAAGGGGATTATGCAATTGGAGTCGCATGATGGACGAACAAAAACTTCTTGAACGAATTACGGTGGCCCCGCGGATTTTCGACGGCAAGCCGATTATCCGCGGGCGGCGATTGGCGGTCGAGCATGTGTTGGGAATGTTGGCTGCCGGCGATACGATCGAAACGATCTTGAAGAAATAGTCGCTGACAAGATGATTAACTTCAACTGCCCACATTGTGGGAACGCAATCAAAGCCGGAGAGGCAACCGCAGGTCGGCGGGGCAAATGCCGCGGCTGTGGCGAGATTATTTGTGTTCCGCCCTCTGGCTCGCCGCCTGACTTTGCGACTGAAAATGGAGGGCAAGGAGCAGTCGGAAGCGACGCCGGGCGGCGTTTCCCGAGGACCCCGTCGTCGTCAGCTCAAGAGGAGGCCGTTCGGTTGATCGAACTCACGAGCAAGAAATGGAAGATGAAGCAACTTGTCGGCGGACTCCTCATGCTCGGGGGAACTGTCGTCGGTATC
This sequence comes from uncultured Planctomycetaceae bacterium, assembly GCA_963754135.1. Classification (GTDB taxonomy): domain Bacteria; phylum Planctomycetota; class Planctomycetia; order Pirellulales; family Thermoguttaceae; genus JAJFUI01. Next base: position 1,540,078 of record CAVWEY010000003.1, on the reverse strand, counting down.
GCTGCGTTGTGTATAATCGCGGTGATCACGGATAGACCTAAGCAGAGTGATCCTATCCTTGGGGTGATTGCTCTTTAT
>CAVWEY010000003.1:0-1537500 GCA_963754135.1 uncultured Planctomycetaceae bacterium | reverse complement strand
TATTACCGCGGCTGCTGGCACGAACTTAGCCCGTCCTTCCTCCTAGGATAGGTCAAACCGATGGGAGAACCCACCGGCATTTCCTCCCCTACGACAGCGATTTACAACCCGAAGGCCTTCATCTCGCACGCGGCGTCGCTCGGTCAGGGTTTCCCCCATTGCCGAAGATTCTCGACTGCAGCCACCCGTAGGTGTCTGGGCAGTGTCTCAGTCCCAATGAGCGAGGTCGTGCTCTCACACCTCGTACCCATCTTCGCCTTGGTGGGCCGTTACCTCACCAACTAGCTAATAGGACGTGGGCCCCTCCCCGGACGGAATCACACCTTTGGTCCGAAGACGTTATCCGGTATTACCCATAGTTTCCCATGGCTATCCCGGATCCGAGGGTAGGTACCCGCGTGTTACTCTCCCTTTCGCCGCTTTCGCCGTATTGCTACGGTTATCGCTCGACTTGCATGCCTAATCCACGCCGCCAACGTTCATTCTGAGCCAGGATCAAACCCTTCAATTGATTATTCGCTTCTCCGCCGCGGCTTGCGCCACGGCGGTTGGCTAACCGTTGAATAGGCTTTCACCTAGTCGCCGGCCTCGGAAAAGGCCGGCCTTACTAACTCTTCTTCCAGTCTTCAACCGGCTGAAGAAATCAGAATTGAGGTTGTCACAACCAAATTGTCAAAGAGCAAACCCTGTTTCCACCGGGCGCACGGTCGAAGCCCTGCGTCCGAGAGAACACTTCATTCTAGCGATTCTCGGCAGGGCGTCAACGGGCCCTTCGCAGAATTCTTTCCCCGCCGCAATCCTTGCCCCGCCAGCCAGCCTGGGTGGCCGGGTCGTATATCCCTCGCTATGACGGGTGGCACGCCCTGTAAGGGCGTGGTGAGCGTCAAGGTTGAGTCCGTTGGTTCACCACACCCTTTCAGGGCGTGCCACACCCGGGGACTTCGAGGCGTACCACACTCGCGGACGCTTCCTCAGAAGGCGTCGCCGGCTCCGACGCCGCGCGGGTAATTCCGGGGACGGGGTAATTCCGTGGACGCAATACCGGTTGTGGTTGGTTGGGCAATCTGTCATCTCCGAACCGCTCGAGCAAACAAAGTCACTTTACCTGTCTTGCCATAATTAGTATTGTGTCCCCGGAATATGAGTATGTCCCCGGAATATGCCGGAATATGCTGCTTAACGTTGTTGTACCGATCGTTCAGATTGTCCGTGCCCTTAAAGGTCAGAAGGTTCTTGCCGGAGATGTAAAGACTCCCACAATCTGCGGGAAGGCAATCGACAACAATAGCATGGTTGCTCCTTGCAAAATCCAGAGCGATACGCCCAGCCAGTGAACCCAATCTCGCGCGGCCCAACGAGGCCGATCCAAGACGACCACAACCAGTGTCGCCAAAACCAGAAACGCCCACCACCACGGCAAGAGCCATGTACAGTTACGCACCCAATACATTACCCACGAATACCGCATTTCAATAACAAAGTAGCCTATCTGTAGAACATTGGCCGCACACAAGGCCAACAGCACTCTCCATCTCATTGCATCTTGCAGCCGAATGGCTGCAAAGCTGCGAAGCGTCCCAACCGCAGTAATGTTCAGCAACATAATTGTGACAGCTATATTCAGCGCCCAGTTATGCGGTTGAAATAACGTCACGTTAATCAACTCAAATGGTCTGGCCATAGACACCATGATGCCGTCGAGTGCAAAAGAGAGAACCAGCCACTGTCCAGGCTGAAGACTGCCGAGCGATCGGAAGCATCGCGACCTGACCAAAGCCCAAAAGCCAACCAGGCAGGCGGCGAACGCTGCTGTAACGAATATATTTAATAGTCGAGTCCACCAAGGAATCAAGAGATACAGGATGGATGGATCTAAGGATTTTGCCGTCGGCGAGTGTTGCAGAGCACGCATTTCCATCGCCGAGATTACTAGATCACCCGCGTTCAACACAACGGCCAGCCCCAACCAGGCAAGCAAATGGGCAACCCGTATCCGCGGAACGCGAAGCTGTTCGTTAATCGGCTTGCGTGCGATATTGGAATTGTGCGAGAGTCTATCCATTCCATTGTCCCCGATTAGCTCAGTGGAAGGTTGTACGAAAGCAACACGCTTTGGATGTAATAACTGTGCAAACGATATTGCCTGTAGAGATCAACACTTATCCCGATGTCAGAATGACTATCCAACGTAATCCGCGTCCCAATCGAGGCGGGTAATCCACTGTACTGCGCGATAAATCCATCTTGGGCACGGTTGAGAATGTCATAATCCACCACATATGAGGTAACCAGTCCTGCGGCAGCATAATCCTGCAAAGCCTGCCAAGAGCTGAAGGTCAACGCGGGCTCATACGTGAAGGTGAATTGGTTTACGGTGGTGTAGTTTACCCCCGCCGCGTTGAAGGTGTCAGCGTGGAAGCCGCTGACGACGGCCGCCGCGGCCGCAAGCCCGCCGCCGAGCGAGTGGCCGGTGATCAGCCAATTAGCAGGGTTATCGGGAGTGAACACATTTCCAGACGGCCCGGTCCAGTGCTGTGACAGAAAAAACGCGATCGACATGGCAGCCGAATACTCGGGCGACGGCGGATCAGTCGCCTGCTTGATGTTGTTGTACCAGTCGTTCAGGCTGTCCGTGCCCTTAAAGGTCAGCAGGTTCTTGCCGGAGATATAGTCATGATATACGGCGCCTCCACTGGCGTTTAAATAGTTGTCCATTATCGCTTCAGGCAATTCGTTTCCGGGCAATTCATTTGTGTTCTGGAGATAATAACGGTATATTTGCTGGGAACTCAGTTTCTGAAGGCAATACTTAGGTAGATCAGTACCGCTGTATACGCCGTCCGAGGCGAAGGCCGCGCGAAGCTCTTCGTGCGTTTGGAGGTCCCAATAGAACGAGGCCGGCACGGCCGGCGAGCCCGCCGAGGCCGGCCAGCCCGCGTCGGCGACAATGTACTGCACCTTATCGGTGAGCGTCATGTCCGCCGCGTTCCCGGTCGGATAGAACTTCAGCGTGATCTCCTGCGTCGGCCGGCCGTGAGCAAGCACGTCCGCGTAGGTGTGAATGTAGTTGGCCTCCGTCACGCCTTCGACATAGAGCGTCACGGTCAGGGCAAGGCCGGTGTACCCGAAGTCGCTGGCCTTCAACGTGTACCCGCTGGGAACCAGATCGCCGCACGTCTGCGGGTTGTCGGTGACGAACCCCCCGTCGCGGGCTTGGTTTCCGTTCTTAGTCCAAATGCGGATCGTGCCGGGACCGCTGTCCCAAGGGAGGGCTGCCGTGTCCGCGGGGATCGGCAGCGCCTCGGCCATGTCGTAGTTGAAGCTCACCGTCGCCCTCGACGGGTCAAGCCCCGCGGGAAACGTCACGGTCATTGGGAAAAAATTCGCGCTATAGTTGGGATTGTTGTGATTCAAATAGTCCAGCCCAACGTGGTACCCATCCCAGCAATCGAGAACGCCAGGAAGCCCCGTGTCGCCCCAGTTGGGGATAATGATCTTGCCAAGGCCGTACGGGTTGTCCTGCAAATACTCCTCTTGGCGCTGTGGTCCGGCGCGCCATAGCCATCGTTGTTATCGGAGTCGATGCTCAGATCCACGGCCACCACGTCCACCGTCACTTGGTGGGTGTTGTAGAAGTACCAGCCGGGGACCAGGCCCGGATAATACGTGTCGGCACAGTCCCAAACGTTCCAGCGGGCCGAAAGATAGGCTTGGCCGGCCGAGACGCCGACCACCGTAAGCGTGATCTGGTCTTCGCCCGCGACGGTGTTGAGGAACGTGCTATCGGGTAGAACCTCCGTGCCATCCGCCTCGTAGACCCGGATCTGACTGGTCATGAAGGTGAGTTGCCAATAGCCCGTGCTGGGGCACGCCTGCCAGTTGCCGCCGCTGGTGTAGCCGTCCGCCCGCGGGTTCTGAAGCGTCAGCGTCACCGTGGTCGAGCCGCCCACGCCCACCAACGCCGTGTCCGTGGTGTACGGATCGGTCGGCGTCAGATCGACCCACGGGCCGACCTGAATCTGAATCCGCCCGACGTTCGTTGAGTACCGGTAGATCACCTGCCCGTTGGCGTAGGCGTCGTAGACCCAGTGGTACGAAAAACTGTCCACGCCCTGGAAGCCCTCGGCCGGGGTATATTTCACGTCGGTCCAGTATGCACCGTCCGAAAGCGTGCCGTGCGCCGGGGCCTGGTCGATCACCAACTCCTTGTAGCCGATCGGCTCCGGATACTCCGTGGGGTAAAGCGAGATTTCTTCGTAGCCCTGCGACTGGTTCCACGAGGAATATCCGAGATCAGCGTCCGGCGCCCACGGCGTCAGGTACGGGTCCCCTTGGGAATTGCCCGTGACGGGAATCACCACGTGCTCGAGGTCGAATTGCCCGCTACCGTCCGTGGCCTTTACGTAGAAATCGTAAGCCATAAACTTGTCCGCGTTGCTCACCGTGCAGGTGAACTCGCCTACGTAGAAATCGTAAGCCATAAACTTGTCCGCGTTGCTCACCGTGCAGGTGAACTCGCCGGTGGACGTGTCGAACGTGTAACCCGAAGGGAGGCCGAGCGAGCCGGGGATCAGTTGGTACGTAACCGTTCCCTCGCCCCAGGCGGGGTACGTCCAGTCGACCGAGTACTGACCGCCGGCGATCTGCCGCGAGATCACGATCTCGTCGTTGTGCCAGTCGGCCGACGGCATCGGCGGACTTGGCGAGAACGCGTAGTCCGTATACGGGAACACCGGCGGCAGGTCCGCGGTGTTAATGGTAAGCGACAGGGCCTTCACCTGCGAGCCCCCGCTATAGTTGTAGGTGGCGGCCAGCGTGTAGGTGCCGGCATCGGCGTCGCCGTCCGGGGTCCAGTATATCACGCCGTCGGAGCCGACGGAAAGCGTGCCGTTCAGCCCCAGCGACGAAATGCCGAACGTGCCGCTATAGCTGCCCGGCTCCGCCAGCCGGAAGGCATCTTGGAGCTTGGTGTTGAAGGTGATTTCGTCGGATTGGGCGAAGACGGAATCGAGGGCGCCGAAGCTAACGACCCCCTCCTGGAGGGTGGTGCCGCCGGTGTAGGTGTTGGCGCCTTTGAGCTCAAGCGTGCCGGAGCCGGTCTTCACCAGGCCGACCGTGCCGGAGCCGTCCTCGACGACGCCGTCGAACGTGCTCGACGAGTCGCCGGCCCCGAGCGTCAGGTCGCTCCGGCCCGTGCCGCTCGTGGTGACCGTGCCGGAGCCGGACAGGCCGTTGAGCGTTATGCTTTGGCCGTTCAAGTCCAGCGTGGCGTCGGCGTCGATGGCCACGATCCCGTACCCCAAGCCGTGGGGGAGCGAGTCGCCGTCGGAGACGATCAAGACGCCGGCGGCGATGGTCGTGTCGCCGGCGTAGTCGTTGGTGCCCGAGACGGTGAGCGTGCCGCCGCCCAGTTTTGTGAGCCCGATCGGGCCGGTGATGTCCGAGGCGTAGGTGAACGTGTCGCCGGTGGCCACGTCGATGCCCAGGGTGCCCGAGTGGAAGGACGGGTTCGCCAACAGATCGTCGATGGCGTCGGAGTCCCAACCGGCCGTGGCGACGGCCAACGTGGCGCCGGCGGCCACCGTCAGCCTGCCGGACGTGTTGTAGCCGGGCAACGCGTCGGGCGTCGCAGCCTCCAGGATTCCTCCGCTGACCGCTGTGCCGCCGCCGTAGTCGTTGGCGCCGGTCAACGTCAGGGTTCCGTCGCCCAGCTTCTCCAGGCCGCCGTCGCCGGAGATCGCCGTGGCCAGCGTGACGTCGTTGCCGCCGGTGTCCAGCATTGCAACCTCTCCGCTCCCGACGGCGGCGAACTGGCCGGAGACGTCCTCCTGGTTGTCGGCGGCCCATTGCAGCGTTCCGCCGTCGAAAACGACGTCGCCGCTTCCCAGGCCGCCTTCGGCGAATGAGAGCGTGCCGTCGCCGATGGTTGTGCCGCCGCTGTAGCCGTTCCACCAGGAAAGCGCGAGCGTGCCTGTGCCGGTTTTCACCAGGGCAACCACGCCGCTGCCATCGTCGATCAGGCCGTCAAACGTGCTCGTCTGGTCGTTGGCCCCGACGGTGAGCGTGCTGGTTTCCGAGCTGCTGGTGGTCACTGTGCCCGAGCCGCTGAGGCCGTTGAGCGTGACATCGTAGCCGGCAAGGTCCAGTGTGTCGTCGACCTGGACGTTCCCCCTCCCCGCCCCGCTTGGAATCGCCCCCTCGCTGCCGGCTTCCAGCGTGCCTTCGCTGATTACGGTGTCGCCGCTGTAGGTGTTGGCGCCGGTGAGCGTCAGCGTGCCGGTACCCAGCTTGGTGAGGCCGCCCTCGCCGCTGATCACGCCGCCATAGGTCGCGTTGGCCGCGTTGTCGAACACGAGCACAGCGTCGTCGGTGATGTCGCCCGTAACGCTGCCGTCGGTCGTTCCATCGCCGAGTTGGAGCGTGCCGGCGGCGATCGTCGTCCCGCCATTGTAGGTGTCCGCAGCAGTGAGGGCCAGCGTGCCGCCGTTGACCGTGACGCTCGCGCCGCCGCCGATAAAATGGCCCATCGTGAACGTCCCAGCGCCGGTCTTGGTGATATTGCAGTTGACCGTGCCGCCGCCGCCGCCATTCCAAGTCAGAGCCCCGCTGGCCTGAGTGATTTCAAAAACGACGGCTTGATGGTCCAACGCGAGGTGGCTGCCGGTGCTGCTAGCGGCGGAACCAGTGTAACGGAGAGTCGCGCCGTCCATGGACAGCCCGCCGTACCCGAGCCTGCTCACGCCGGAATCGGCAATGCAATCAACGGAGATGGTTCCATAATTGATTGTGCCGTTCAGGTACGTGTTATCGCCGGTGAGGGTCAGGACGCCGCTGCCGTCCTGCGCAAGCCCGCCGCTGCCGCTGATCGAATTGTCCACCGTGATGTTGTCGCTTCGACGGAATCGCAACCAGGAGTTGTCGCTCACGTTGGTGCCCGGCTCAAGCGAACCGGTAGTCCCGCCGTTGCCGACGGACACCACCCCGGCGCTTATCGTTGTGCCGCCGCCGTAGGTATTGTCGCCCCAGAGATTTATCCAACCGTTGCCGGTTTTCGTGAGGCTGCCCGTGCTGCCGGACAGAACGCCGGTAATGAAGGACGAATCGCCGCTGACAATGTTGACGGTGATCGATCCACTCAAGGCGGCGTTCAGCCCGACCACCGAGTCAACAACCCCGTTATCTACCATAATGCCTCCGGTCAACGTGATGCTGTTGCCGGTGAGCGAGAAACTACTGGCGGCAAACTCGATGGAGTGGAAGGACGTGCCGGCGGTGAAGTCGTTTTGCGTGGTGGTCCGCTGGGTGCCGGCGAATTGCAGATCGTCGCCGGCCTGCGGGGCTACGTCGCCGACCCAATTCTCCGGTGTGGTCCATTTGCTATCGGCCGTACTGCCACCGTCCCAAACACAGACCGAGAGCAGATTGCGGTCCTCGAGGGGCTCGAATCGAGGCGGGCGGCGCTCGAGCGGCTTGAGCCGCCCATGGCCCCCCCGACGGCCGAAACCGAGCGGGCCGAAAACGCCCTCCCGACGAGATGACGATGTTGCCGACTTGCGCATGATGCCTGCCCTCCGTATGCGTGAGAGTGGTCTTGCCTGCCCGACCGATGCGCGAGAAGAAAGCGCCGATTTCGATGCATGGCACGACGCGGCATTCGGCCAATCATCCCGCGTGCAACCGCCCTTCCTACGGCGCGGGGCTACGCCGTGTCAACCCCCCCGATCCGGAATTGTTTCTCGGATTTTCCTTTTACACCCTGCTCCGTTCTACCAGGTAGAGTTCGACCTGGCGGACGCCTGCCAGCCCGAAACGGCCTTCCCCCGCCGTGCCGGGGTCGAAGCCGGTGCCCCGATCGCGGATCTCGATGCGGCCCGTGGCGCCGCCCGGCCCAATTCTTGACCTTGAAATCCGACCGCCGCGCGTTAGGATGTCCGTCATGCTGCACGACAAGAGCCATCGCGCGTTTGACCGGGCCAAGCAACTCATGCCCGGCGGGGTCAATAGCCCTGCCCGGGCCTTCGGCGGCGTAGGCGGCGAGCCCGTCTTCTTCGACCGCGCCGAAGGCGCCTATCTCTTCGACCTGGACGGCAACCGCTACATCGACCTGATCGGCTCCTGGGGGCCGATGATCCTCGGCCATGCCCATCCGGCGGTGGTCGAGGCGGTCGAAAGGGCGCTGCGGCGCGGCACGAGCTTCGGCGCCCCCACCCTGGCCGAAAACGAGCTGGCCGAGCTGGTGATCGAGGCCGTCCCGTCGGTCGAGAAGGTGCGGCTGGTGAACTCCGGCACCGAGGCCACGATGAGCGCCGTCCGCCTGGCCCGCGGCTATACCGGCCGGCCGGCGATCATCAAGTTCGCGGGCAACTATCACGGCCACGTCGATAGCCTGCTGGTTGCGGCGGGCAGTTCCGCGGCCACGCTCGGGGTGCCCAACTCGCCGGGCGTGACCGAGGGGGCCGCCCGCGACACGCTCGTGCTCCGCTACAACGACCCGCAGGCCCTGGAAGACGCCTTCACCCGCCAAGGGCCGCGGATCGCCGCCGTGATCGTCGAGCCGGTGGTTGGCAACATGGGTTGCGTGCTGCCGTCGGCCGGGTTCCTCGCCGCGCTCCGCGAGTTGACCTCCCGGCACGGCGCGATCTTGATCTTCGACGAAGTGATGACCGGCTTCCGCGTGGCCTATGGTGGGGCGCAATCGCTCTTAGGCGTCCGGCCCGACCTGACGACGCTGGGCAAGATCATCGGCGGCGGCCTGCCCGTGGGCGCCTACGGCGGCCGGGCCGAAATCATGGACCACGTCCTGCCCGCCGGAAAGGTCTTTCAGGCCGGCACCCTGAGCGGCAACCCGCTGGCCACGGCCGCGGGCATCGCTACGCTCAAGATTCTCCGCGACACCGGTCCGTATCCGCGGCTCGAGCAGATTTCGGCCCGGCTGGCCAACGGGCTGGAGGCGGCGGCTCAAGCGGCTGGCGTGCCGGTCCAACTCGCCCGCTGCGGCTCGATGATGACCTTCTTTTTCAACGACCTGCCGGTGACCGATTGGGACACGGCCGCCCGGTGCGACACGCCGCGCTACGCCCGGTATTTCTGGGGCATGATCGAGCGGGGAGTCTATCCGCCGTGCAGCCAGTTCGAGGCGTTGTTCCTCTCGACGGCCCACAGCGAGGCGGACGTCGACGCGATCATCGCCGCCGCCGGCGAGGCGTTGGCAGAAGCCGCCGCATAAGGTCGCGGGTTGGGTGGCACGCCCTGAGCAGCGAAGGGCGTGGCCGATCGGGCGAACACGCCCTTCGCTGCTCAGGGCGTGCCACCCAATCCGATCAGGCGTGGCGCCAGCGGTGGAGCTTCAGTCCACAGCCGGCCAGGATCGCGGCCAGGCCGGCCACCGGCAACACGCCGCCCAGGAGCATGAGCACGCCCACGGCGATCAAGAGCCAGGATTCCAACGGCCGGGCCAGTCCATCGACCACCGCTCCGCGGCGGTGCCCGCGGATGCGGCGCACCAGCCCGACGACGATCCACGCCGCCAGGAGCACGGCCGCCACAATGCCCACGTCGATCAGCCGCCGCAGGAGGTCGTTGGAGACGTTCCGGCCGGTGATCGTGGCGTCGCCGCCCGGGGCGGTGAAACGCAAGAGCGTGCCCCGCTCGGGCAAGTCCACGTCGAGGCTGGCCAGCCCGGTGGCTGGCGGCGGGGCAGCCGGCCCTGCCGTGGCCGGCGCAAAATTTTGCTCGTCGAGCACTACCCGCCCAACCAGCCCCGCGTCGCTGTTTACGCCCACGCCAAACTGTAGGCGTCCTGTCATCTTCTCTTCGCCCGGCATTTCGCCGGGCCCGGCGATGCGATTGAACTGGGATGGCGCCGCCCTGGTGACCGGGGGCTCCGCGGCTGCTGGCGCAGGGATTTCACCCGAGAACTGTCCTCCTGCGCCCTGGAGAAGAGGTTGTTGCTGCGTGGGGCCGCGCGGGCCGAACGTGGGGACGTTGGGTAGGCGTCCGTCGGCGTAGGCGCCTCCGATTCCGCCGGGGCCCGGCGCCTGCACGCTCTGCTGGGCCAATTGCTGCTTGTAGCGATTGAGCGATTCATTGGACTCGTCGTAATAGCGTTGCTCCAATCCGCCGGCCTCGCCTCTGAGCGCCTGCTGCGGCTCGTTGGTGGTCGTCGTCGTTTGCCGGCGTGACGGCGCATAAAGGCCCCGAATGTCGATCTGGGGGTTGACGACTTGTGCGGCGGAGGGCTGTTTCTTCGTCTGCCATTGGGGTTTGGCAACCGTGAAGACCGCCTCTTTCCTGTCCTTGTCCTCCTTGCCCGATTCGCTCCAGTTAGCGCCCACGTCGCCCACGACGTTGCGGGCCATTTGGTACGATTGGCTTTGATAGGCGTCGTTGAGCCGCCCGCGGTTGAATTGGGCTTCGGCCTTCTGTGGGGCCTGCTCCTGGACCGCCGCCTCCTGCTGAACCTGCTGCATGATGCCGGCGTTCGCCGTGAGCGCGGATTGCAGGTCAGGATTGGAGCTGGACGCCGGCACCTGCCCCGGAGGGAAGACACGATTGGCTTGGCCGTAGTTGTGCAGGGCCAGGCCGAGCTGCTTGAGGTTGTTGACGGCGCGGGCCTTGGCGTAGTCGTCGCCCTGTTGCAGGGCCAGGCCGATCTGCGAGAGTTGCTTGTTCATGAACTGAACGACTCCCGCCTGGAGGTCCGCCTCCTCCTCCACCCGTCGCATCGTGCCGCCGAAATCGAACCAGCGGTATTGTTCGGGCACGTAGAGCTTCACTTGGCTCAAATCGGGCTGGATGTTCACACAGCGGAGCAGCGGGAACTCGACGCTTCCCAGCGCACTGAGCGGCGGCATCTGGCCCCCGTACTTCAGCACCACCTCGTAGTACAGGTCGCCGGGGGCGGTCTTCAAGAGCGGAATCCGCACCGCCCGCGGATCGGCCTTGCCGGGGACCTTGGTCGGCTTGACCGGCTCGCCGGCCACGCGGACGGCCCAAAGCTCGGCCCCCGCCGGCAGCCGGATTTCCAGAAACTGCTCGGTGGCGTTATTGACGCGGAGCACCGCCTGGGCCCGATACGCCCCGGCGGCGTCCAGCACCAGTGTCGTTTCGGCCAGGCCGATGCTGGCCTTCACCGTGGCCACGGCCGTATGGGCCTCGGTGTGGAAGCTGAGCCGCGGCTGCCGGGCGTCGGGCGAAACCAGGTAGGCCATCGTCATCTCGTGGCCCAGAATCCCCGTGAGCGTCTCCCACTCCTTCTGCCGCCGGCCCAGGACGTCGATCTCCCGCAGCTTGTCCTGCTCGGGCACCACTTCGTCCCGCCCGGTGCGCTCGATCACCACGTAGCGGCGGTTGATCCGGCCGAGCTCGATCACGGGGATGGGCGCCTCGTGCGAGCCGGGCGTCAACAACTGGTCGTTCTCCACGAGTACCCGCAATTGCCCCATCACCTCGTCCTGCAACTCGATCCGCACCCGGACTAGCGAGCCCGGCGCCGCTTGTTTAGCGGCCGGCGGCACGCCGGTCTCGCTTACCGGCTCGACCGTCTTCTGCCGCAGCATGGGCACGCTCCAGCGCGCGTCGGCCATCCAAGCGGGCAGCAGCAGCGACAGCCGGCGGATGCCCGCGTGCCGGATCGTGAAGTCCAAGAGGATCGTCTCCTCCAACGTGCGGTCGGTCACGCGGACGTTGCTCACGGCGTCGCAGCTTACGTCGGCCGTGCGGGCCTGGAGCCGCAGCCCGCCCGAATAGTCGCCGCCCGTGTAGTGCAACGCCAGCCGCGCCAACGGCCGCTGCGCGGGGGTGAGCCAGCCGAAGACCTGGCCCAGCAGGACCGGCTCGCAGTGGGCCAGGCCGCGGGCCTCGACGTCGAAGGCCGGGTCCACCTCGACGGCCACGTCGCCTTGCTGCCGGTCCACGCCCAGCACTTCCAGCCGGGGCAGCGGCACTTCCCCTTTTTCCGCCTGGCCGAGCTTGCCGCGGAGCACCACCGGCACGTCGCCGGCCTGGCCCGCCGCCAGGTAAATCGTCAGCAACGCCCGGCCCGCTTGTTGCGTCACGGCGTACTGGAACTCGCCGGGGGCCGAGACGTGCTCCAGCCGGAATTGGGCGGGCAGGAACATCTGCAACCGGTACACCCGCCGGCCCTGAACGTCCAGCAGGACGCGGCTCTCCATCTCCCGCTCGTACTCGGCCAGCCGGAGCACGGTCTGCACCGTGGCCGAGACGTGGGCCGTGGCCGGCGTGGCCTTGAGCCGCACCGAAAACGGCACGGCCGCAAAGCGGTATGCCTCGAACGGCCGGATGCCTAGCGGATTGGCCGCACCGCCGGCCTCATCGGCCGGCGAGTTTGCCCCGCCGGGCAGGTCGATCCGCGTCACGCCCGAGTGTTCCAGCGTCCGCAACTCCAACAATGGGCTGCGGCGGATCACAAGCTCGCCGCGGTGCAAGGCGGCCTCCGGCACTGTCACCAGCGGCACGTCAAACTCTTGTGGTGCAGATTGTAGTGCAGGCATCTCGCCTGCACGTGCAGTCGGGACACCACCAACGCCTCCCCCCCGCCACAGCCGCAACGTGAACTGCTCCCGGTCTTTGGCCGCCTGCAACAGCGTGACCTCGACCGCTTGCCCCCGCGGGGTCTTGCGGATTTCCCAGCCGCGGACGTTATTGCCCTCGACTTTCTCCAGGAGATACCCGGCGGGCAGGTCCACGCTGAACTGCTCCCGCTCGGCGCGGCGGAACTCCAGTCCAAGCTGCCACCAGAGCCGCAGGCCGTCCTCCTGCACGTCCAGCACGGCGGCCGAGGCGACGGTGAGCGAGCGGTCGGTTTCGCCCTGGGCCACCTCCGGCCGCCAGCGGATGCCCACCGACCCGTCCGCCCCGAGCGCGGTGCGGATCGTCTCGTCGGGTTTCTCGGTCTCCCACTGGCGGCGGTCGGCCACCTGGCCGAGGCGCAGCTCGGTGCGGGCTTTCGGCACGAGGATTTCCAGCGCGGCGGCGGGGGCCGTCGGCAGCAACCCCTCGGCCACCCGCCAGCCCCCCTGACGCGAGAGCCGCAGCCGCACGGCGAGTTCCAGCCGGTGCCGCCCCTTGCCGGAGGCGTGCAAGACGATCAGCGAGCGGTCCTCCGGCTGCGAAGCCGCGCTGGGCCTTTCGAGGTTTTTGCGAAAAGGAAAGCGGTTCCTCGGCCGGCGCCACCACGCTCAGCCGCGCCGGGCGGCCGTCCAGTTCGCCTGGGCCAGCACGCCGCCGCCCAGCCCGAGCGGCACCTGCACGAACTCGTCGGTGAAAACGTCGATCTCCACCTGGCCGGTCAAGAGCAGATACTCGTCCCCCTCCAGGAGCGTCTTGTAGGCCGCCCCGCTGAGCGCGTAGGGGGCGGGCGGGGCCTTCGTGCCGATCTTCTTGTCCGGGTGCGCCCGGTTCCATAGCTCGACGTACCGGTCGTAGGGCACCAGCAGCTTGCCCACCCCCTTGATGCCCGCCAACGAGTCGGGGTCGTAAGGAAGGATGATCGCGTCGTCGGGCACTTTGACCGGGGCGGGCGGCTTGACGATCTGGACCACATACGGCGGCTCCGCCGTCGCAGATTCCTCGTCGTCAGCCGCTTGAGGTTGTGCAACGGCATTGCCGGCCAGCAGCAGCGTCGCCAACATCAACACTGCCGCTGCCGCCGGCCCGGCGGCGGTTCTCACCCCGCACGCCCGGTGGCACAGCCCGCACACCCACCGCCCGAGCGCCACCAGCAGATAATACGGCGCCAACAGGCTGGCGGCGTAGAACAGCATGTTGCAGACCTGGGCCACCTCGATGCTGTCGGTTACCAGCGGTGTCAGCGTGGCAAAGATCAGCGCGGCGACGATATAGGCGATCTTTCTCCGCGCCGGCCGCCGGGTAATTGCCACGCCCACCAACCCCACCAGCAGGGCCAATCCCCAGCCAAGCGCAGCGAGCCGGGATTGATCCACGAGCGTCACTTCCAGCCGCGGCCCGACGCCCAGGCTGCGGAACGTGAGCACGTCCCCTTCGCCTTCCGGCCCCTGGAGCACGTTGATTTTCAGGCTCGCCACGCCCAACAGGGATTCGCCGCGGCGCGTTGGGCTGTACAGCCCGGTCAACTTGCTCTGGGGGGGTGCGAGATCGGCGACCGGATAGGTGGCCGTGCTCAGTCTGCTTTCGGCCGCCTCCGGCGTGGTGATCAACAGAACCTCATCCTCGATCACGTAGGTCAGGCCATGCTCTCTTAGCATCAGCCGCAAGGCGGAGCGCAGGCTGATTCCCTTGAGGTTCTTGGTGATCGGCGTGTTGGCGTCGATGCCGGCCTTGTCCAGGGCCTTGCCGTCGATCTGAATCTCGATCTTGTGCATGTCCTTCAGATAGTCGATCACGTCGGAGAGCGGCGTGTCGATGAACTCCAGTTGCGTGGGCGACTTCAGGGCCTCGCGGATCCGCTTCTCGGCGTTCCCTTCCTTCGCCAAGTCCACCGCGCCCGATTTGTCCTTGCGGCGGGCGGTCATTTGCTGCCAGTCCTCGGCGTCTGGGTAAGCAATCGGCGTTTTGTCCTTATCCGCGCCCGCCTCGACGATCAGAGCGCGCTGCCTCTCCCGGACCTTCTGACGGAGCATTTCCACCCGCGCGTCATATTTCTCCTGGAGCATCCTCGACTGATCGCCGTAGCGGTCGACATAGGGCGTGCTGCCGCCCGGCTTGCCCGCCCCCATGCGATAGTTTTCGTCCACCTTCTTGTAGCCCAACTCCATTGCCAACTCTTTAGCGGCCGGATCGCTATTGACCAGCGCCTCCAACTCGGCGGCGTCGATGTCTGTCTCCTCCGCGTTGGCCTTCTCGCCGCCGTGGCGGGGGAGGCCCCTGCCGCCGATCATGGTTCCCCCCGCTCCAAAGGTCGCCCGCTCCGGGAGACGTCTGGTGAACCTTGCGGGCCTGCCGGTGTCCCGCGTTACGGCCACCGCGTCTTGCCCGGCCCCGACCGTGGCCGACTCGTTCTCGCGGAGTATCACGGCCTGCGCGACGCCCTCGCCGCCGCCGGCCGGCCGGAGTTCAACGCTGCCGCGGAAGGTGCTGGCATCCGTCTTTCCCGTGCGGTCAACCCCGACGCCAAACTCCCCCCCTGCGCCGAGATCCACGGCGATGGCGGTTGGAGTGCGGACGGTGAACGGCGTGGCCAGGCCGCCCTCGGCCCGCGCCCGCTCGGCCCTGGCGGTCAGCTTGCCGAGCGAGAGGAACCCGCCGTTGGCAGAATCGACTTCGTATGTACACGGGCCTTGGAGGATAACCTTAGCGCCGCTCTGGTACGTGAGTTCCATCAGGCCGGAGGCAAGCGAATACTTGCGGCCCAAGGCCACGGCCCCACCCGAAGGGGCGGACTGCGGATCGGCCCACCGGCAATTGGCCAAGCCGGTAATCCGGCCGACGGAATACTCTTGCCCCGTCGCCGCTGCTCCGGCGGCTGTTAGCCCCCGGCTATTTTCGGCCGTGAAGGCGAGCTCATCCTGCGCGTTCCCGCCGCCGACACGGCCCTACCATCGCCACCCCCTTCGTCGAGAGACTCTGTGCTTGCCTGGCCATAATACTCCACCGCGGGTGGGTGCATGCGCGCCGGCCCACGGGCGGATTTCAGGGCGGGGAGCCAGAACGGCCCATTCGACACGCCGCCGCCGAGCCAGTAGAGCACGCCGGCCACCTGGAGCGCAGCCGGCGGCGGCGGCTTGAGCTGATCGGTTGTCAGTGTGCCGCTGGCGTTGACCACTTCGTACCCGCCGGGCAGGTGCAGCCGCCAAACCAGGTCGGCCAGCGGCACTTCGACCGGCTGTAGCACGGTCATCCCTGGCTGTGCCGGCTGCTCACGGCCAGCAGTGGCCGTGCCACCCTGTTCACGGCCAGGGATGGCCGTGCTACCCTCAGCGCGGAGGAACAGCTTGGGGGCGGCCAGACGCATCGTGCCGCGGACCGCCACGGCGTCCGTCGGCGCGGCATAGACGATCTGTAAGGTCTGCACCGCGTCGGCCTTTGCCGCCGGCACGTCGATCAGCACGCTCTTCCCCTGGTCCTTTCCCTCGCGCTGCGGCTTGAGCGGCACGCCGTCCAACGCGGCCGACCACAACTCGGCCCCGGCCGGCAACCGCACTTGCAGGAAGACCGCCTTTGTGCGGAGCTTGAACACGGCTTGGGTCTGGCTCCAGCCCTGCGGCGAGACGTTCGTGTCCAACTCGCACTGCTGCACGAGCGTCGCGTAGAGTCCGTAGCCGGGGTGGCGGAGGACGTCGATTTGCACTGGCGGCGGATTGCCCGTGAAACTGTACGCCCCCAACAGCCGGCGGCCGGGCTGATAGTCGGCCTCGGCCAGCTCGCCCACGTCGACCGGCCGGGCGGCCGTCTTCACTTGCACGTCGAGTTCCGCGCAGCCCTCGACGGCCACTAGGCCCGACTGGTAGGCCACGCCATCGGCCACGACGACCGGCAGGGCTGTAGAGCGGGCATCTTGCCTGCTTGTTGAGGCCGCGGCGGCAGTGTCCGGCAGGCTAGAAGCCTGCCCTACGGGCTGTTGGAAATCGACGGCCAGGCGGACGCGGCCCCGCCGCCGTTGGGCCAGCAGGACGTTCCATTGCCGCCGGCCATCGCGCAGCTCGGGCGCGAACTCCTTGAGCTTCACGCCGTCCAGGGCCACAATCGAGAGCGACTCCGGCGTCCCGGCCGGCAACCGGAACGCCAGCCGCGCGGTGCGGGCCTCCTCGACCGTATAGATCAATTCGTAGTGGCAGTTCAAGGCGTCGCGGTCGACGCGGAAGAACGAGAACGTCCGGGCCGTCTGCCGCGGGCTCATCCGCTCGACCACCAGCCCGGCCGCGTAGTCCGGTCCCTCGCAGCGGTAGGCCAGCGTCGTGTTCACGTTGGCCAGGCCGTACTTGGGTTTTTCTGCCGCCCCAAGCGGCGTCAGTTGCGCGACCTTTTCGGGCCGGACGCTCAAGTCGTCGCGGGCGTCCACGGCGATGGCCGTCTGGCTGCCGGCGGCGCCCAGGACGGCGAACCGCGGAAATGCGACCGCCAGGGATTTCCAGTCGGCCAGCCAGCCCGGCGGCGTGCAAACGGCGCGGAAGTTGATCTGAAACTCCTGGCCCACGGCGATGCCGCCGGGCACGCTGACGCGGATGCGGCCGGGGGCGGGTGGCGCCTGGGGCGCGATGTCCCGGATATCGATAGGAATGGCGACGGTGATGCCGCGCTGAAAGGTCGGCAGCGCCACGTTACCGTTCCCTTCTCCGAACACAATCCCGCGCCCTTTGGTGGCGGGAGTGGCCGGGCGTTTCTCGCTGACGCTACTCTCCCCCCATGTGTCAAACGGCAGCGCCTTGCCGGCCGGGTCCGTGACGCTCATCACTTGCCAGCCGGCGGGGACGTGCAAGTCGAAGGAGAACCGCCGCTCGACCTGCGGCAGCAACGACAGCCCGCCCATGATCTCCAACCCCTGGTCGGAGGCCACCAACAGCAGGCTGGTGGTCACGGCCAACTCGGCCGGCGGCTTGATGAAGCGGGCGGCCAGGCTGTAATCGCTCTGCGGCGCGTACCAGGCCGCCACGGCTCGGAGTGCCGACCCGCTATCGAGCGTGCGTTCGACGCTTTCCCCCGCGAGCGCAGTCGCGGGGCGTTTCCTGCCAAGCTCTCGCCGAGCGCGGCCACGTCGATGGGAATCAGCCCTTCGGCGGCCAGCGATTCCGCCTTCAACCGGTCCTCGACCAGCAGACCCACGACGGCGACGCTCCCCAACACGTCCAGCGGCACCAGCCGCGGCGCCTGCCACGCGCCGAGCCGGGCGGCGCGCGGACCGCCGCCACCCGCAGCGTCACGGTTTCCGTGGTCGGCTCGCGGAGCCGGGCGACGAGCACCTTCCGGCCCCCCTCTTGCCGCACGTCCCAGCGGGCCAACAACGGCGAATTGACCTCCGTAATCTCGAACCCCTCGGGCACGATAAACTGGAACTCGTCCACCGGCCGGTGCAAAATCTCGAACGTCACGGTGGCGGAGAGTTTCTCGTAGGCCTCGGCGACTTCGTCGATCAGGACGCTGCGGGCCATCGACTGCGCGGCCTTGCCGTTGCAAGTGGCTGTTCAGCGTCATCACCAGCGAGGTGTCGCCGGCGTGCGGCAGCAACTCGAACCGCGTCACCTTGGCCGCCTCGTCCACCGTGCGGCTGATGACCTCGGCGCCGGCCTTGACCTCGACGTCGCCGGGGGCGGTCAGGTGGAGTTTGGCCGCGGGGGGCGCGGCAGCCGGAAGTTGAGCACGCCGCGGGCGGCGGTCGTCTCCAGCGGCGCGACCATCTCCAAATCGAGCTGATGCAGCCCCAACCCCTCGACGAACAGGAAGAGCCGGCCGTCGGCGGCCCGGCCAATCGGCGCGGCGCGGCCGTCGAGCCGGGCCGATTGCAGGCCCACGCCGCTCAGGTCCAGCGGCAGGGCGTATAGGCCGTCTTCGAGCACGTCGACGCTGAGCGTGCCGCGGATTTCCGCCCTTTGCTGGGCGACGGCGACCGTGTAGTCCGCCGCGGCCAGGAGGGCCGGCAGCGGGGCGTGGGTTTCCGGCGACCGCCGAGCCCGCTGCACTAGGTCGTCGTACTCCTCGCGTCCGAGCAACACCCGCTTCGGTTGCTGTTCCAGGAGGACGTGCAGATCGGCGAAGGGGACGTAGATTTCCCGCGGGGCCCGCTCGGGCGGCGGCGACGGCTCGTCGGCCAGGACCGTCCCGCCGACGAAGTGCAGGGCGAAGGCAACCGTTGCCGCCGGGAGGAATTGAAAAATGCAAAATGCAAAATGCAAATTGCAAATTGATGGCGGCGGTTGAAGGTTGCGTTCGGCATTTTTCAATTTGCAATTTTTAATTTGCAATTTGCAATTGCTACGCATGGTTCTGCCCTCCTTCCGGCCCTTCCGGCTTGGGCGACTCGGCAGGCGGGGCGGGCGGCTCCACCAACGGCGGCTCCGGCCGGTACTGCGACAGATCGACGCCGTGCTCGCGGCTCGCAGCGGTTGCCACCGCCGGCGGCCTTCTGCCGCGGCCCGCCACATACACGGCCGTCCACAGCACGGCCACGATGAACACCGCCGCGGCCAGCACGCCGCCTGAGAATCTGCGCGGAAAACGTCGGCAGGAACACGCCGGTCAGGACCAGAGCGATCACCGCCGCGCCGACCGCCAGCGCGCGGGCGGGCAGCCGGGCCGGCAACAACACCAGCCCCAACAGCACCGTCACCGCGAACACCAGCCCGTTCAGCCCGTTGGAGTTCATCGTGCTGGTCAGGAGCGAGCCTTTCGGCGGCTCGGCCGGCCGCAGCGTCGAGTAGACGTACAGCCGGCCGTCGGTGGGGAAGTCCTCCTCGGCGCCGCGGACTCCCTCCATTCCCTCCTGAACCCAGCCGACTCGCGAAGCGCTTTGCATCGCGGCGGCAGCCAACCCGGGCCGCCAACGGAACTCTTCGGTCCACGGCCCGCGGACGCCCAAGAGCGTCCGCGTTTCGGGCAAATAGAGGCAGAGGTACGCCTTCACCACGGCCGGCTCTTGCGGAAACGCCGGCAGGTCGAGCCGGCTGCCGTTGCCGGGCAGCCTGTAGCGAAGCTCCATGAGAAACGGCTTGTCCTCGCTGCCGCCGGAGAGCGGCACGAAAAACTCGTCCGTCTGCCCTTTTTCCAACGTCGCCGGACGGCCGTTGATCCTTAGCGGCTGGGCGTCGAACTCCGCGCCAGCGGGCAATTGGACCGTCAACCGCTGCCGGGCGCTCCTCATGCGATAGAGCGCCTGCACGGCAATGGTGTCGGCCTTGGTGACGACCATCCGCACCACTGCCCGCTCGATGCTCGTCCACTTCACCTCCTCCAACTGGTAGCGCCTGGCCTCGACCTGGAGCGACCAGTCGTCGTGGAACTCGAAGGCGCGGGCGGCGGCGGGCACGGGCGTGATCAAGTCGCGTTGGGGATCGATCCGCCGCAGCGTCTTCGGCTCGCCCAATTCTTGCACGTCAATGGTCTCCGATTTCACCAGCGCGATTTGTCCCCAGGCCCGCTCCACCTCCCGCGGCTTCAGATAGGGGAGCCGGAGCGGTACGCCCTTGCCCACGTCCAGCTTGTCGATCTTCTTTTCCCAGGTGAGGTCGATACGGCCGTCGCCCATGAGTTCCGTTTCGCCGCTCAAGCTCCAGGCCACGTCCCCCGTGGCCAGACCGGCCGGCGGCGGGGCAATGGGCTTCTCGTGTGCGCCCGGCGTAACGACCCGCAGGCCCGCGGCCACCTCGGCCGGCACGTCGATCCGCAGCGATTTCACGCCGCTGTAGCGGACGTTGTAGAAGAAGGTGAAGTCGTACTTGACCACGCCCTCCTCGACCCGCGCCACCAGCAATTGCCGCACCGTGACTTGCGGCTTGCGGCGCTCGGCGGCCAGAGTGAGCGAGGCCGGCTCCTGGGCATGGGCGAAGCTCAAGACGGGCCGCAGGTCGGTCGGCTTCTCGCGGTCGGCCGGCTGCCCGCCCTGGAACGCCTCGCTGAGCGAGATGCTCCGCAGCCCGGTGACCGCGTCGGGATTCACCCGCAGGCTCTCCGGGCCATAGACCACCAGCCGGCCGGTAGCCCGCTCCACGTCGCTGGGACGCACTTGCGGAATCGCCAGAGCGAGATTGGCCGCCTTGCCGGTTGGCGTCAGTAGCTCGGGCTGGTGCAGGTCCCGCTGCCATCGCACCTGCAAGGCCACTCGGCCGATCGCCTTCCGCGAGAGGTTCACCACCAGCCGCGCCGGTTTGCCGGCTTCGAGATGATGGCTGTCGACCGCGACGGGCGTTGCGCCGGGGACCTCCGCGCCGCGGACCTGGCGGATCTGATAGTCGGCAAATTCCGGCGGAAGGACCCAGACCAGCGAGAACACGCCCGCCCGCTCGATCGTGTAGACCGCCGTCAGGTTCAAGGTGAGCCGCTCGGGCTGAAGCTCCGCCTCCAGCAGCGAATCGACCACGATCCGCGGCTGCACCTTCTCGACGCTCAGCGTCAAGTCGAAGGGGACCGCGGCATAGCGGTAGGCGAAGGTCCACTTCGCGTGCCGCAGCGCGGCGGGCAACTCGCCGGCATCCACCTGCAGCAGGCCGCTCTGCTTGGCGGCCTCCGCCCGCAGGCCCTCGGCCGCTTGGACCACCACCACGCCCTGCTGCCGGCCGGCCCCCACCGCCTTGACCACCGGCACGGCGATCGAAAGCTGCGGCTTCTCGGGAATCAGCTTCTCCAACTCGACCGTGACCATCTGCGAGTTCCTTGGCCGGCTCGAACAATTGGGCGGTGATCCGCTGCCCGCCGGCGGCCGGCTCGACCGACCACTGGCGGACGTTGGCGTCGAAGACGTTCACCACCTTCTGGTCGGCCGGCACGTCGATCACCAGTTGGGCCAACTCGGCCCGGCTGATCGAGTAGCCCAGCGTGGTCCTGGACCGGGCGACCCCCTCGGTGATCCAGACTTGCTGCTCGCCTTGGACGCTGGTCAAAGCGGCCAGGCCGGTGGCCCCTTCGGCCTTGGGCGTCCAGTCGATGCGGACCAGCGGGGCGGCGCCGACGAACGCCAACACGACCGTTTCATCGGGTTTTTTCGCGCCGGGGTGGGGCAGGTTTTCAGCCTGCCCGGCGGGGACTTCCGTGGCGGCGATCAGGGGGTGGAGGTTCACCTTCACGCCCGCCTGCGGAATCACCACCCGCCACCGGCTCACCGGGGCTTGCGGGGCCTGGAAGGAGACGCTGTTGAGGCCCGGCGACCGCGAGATCGCCCGGGCGTATTCCAGGTCCAGCACCATTTGCTGCGGCTCTTTCCCCTTCTTCTCGATCAGCAACTGGTAATCCTGGCTTGGCTCGCCGACGATCCGGGCCGGCTTGCCCTCGAGCGTGGCGGCCGTGATGGCGGCATCGCTCAGCCGCAACGGCACGCTGGTCCAGCCCTCGGCCAGCACCTCGATCTTCACCTTGGCCTTCACCCGGACCACGTCTTTCTCGACGGTCGCCTGGTTGTCGATCTCGGAGATCAAGGCGCCCACCGGCGGCTTCGGCGCGGCCTCGGGCCGGGTCTTGTCTTGCGCGGCCTGCCACAACTCGATGAACTTTTCGTAGGGCAAGAACACCCCGCGGCCGTGCTTCTCGAACACCTGCCGCAGCTTCTCGTACGGAATGTAAATGTCTTGTTCGCGGATCGAACGGTCCGCCTTTTCGCCCTTCTCGCCGTCCTTCGACGAGTCTTGGGCAGCGGCGGCGGCAGCCAGGAACATGGCCCCGCCCAGCAGAGCGGCTGTTGATAATAGAAATCGGAGTCGGGAAGTCATGGAATAGTCTCCTTGCACCGGAGAGGAAGCAGGTCCCGTCTGCCGGACGGGACTTTGGTTGGCGTCGGACTGAAACGTCCCGCCCGGCAGGCGGGAGCTACGTGAAAGCTGAATTCTAACCGGTCGGGCCGGCCCGCCGGGTAACATGTCTGTAACAACTGCCGCGGCAAGACCCCCGCGCATGGGTTGTCTATCGATGGGAGCCGCACACCGTCCGCAAGCAGGGTGCCGACTACATAATATAGGTTTACCTTGCGGGCACAAGCCTTGGACGATTCTGCGGCGGGAGAAGTTCCGACGGCTCACGTAGAAGCGGCATCCTGCCGCTTCATCCCGATGGCAGGCCGCGATTGCCCGCGGCACTGGGGAAATTGCTGCCGGGTTCTGCCGCACCACGGGCGTCCGCGGCAATCTTGTGCCCGACGCCTATCTCGCTGCGCTGGCGATTGAGTCGGGCAGCGAGTGGATCAGCACCGACCGCGACTACGCCCGCTTCCCCGGCCTCCGCTGGCGGCATCCGTTGTCTTGATCCCACTACGGTTACTCCAATCGCGAGGGGGTTGACGCACAGCCGGCACATCGCTAATTTGGTACAGGACGCCATCGCACCATCAGGGGGAGTTGGGCAATGGAAGGGACGTTCGATCCGTACCACATTCTGGCTCGGAATTCCGCCGGAAGAGCAGCCGCCGAACCATTACCGGCTCTTGGGCGTCAGGCTCTTCGAGTCCAACCCGGACGTGCTTCAAAGCGCGGCGGACCGGCAGATGGTGCATCTTCGCACCTTTCAGACGGGCAAGCACTCGGTGCTCTCGCAACAATTGTTGAACGCGGTCTCGGGCGCCAGGATTTGCCTCTTGAACGCCACGAAGAAGGCCGCCTACGACGCGCAACTGCGGGCGCAACTGCGGCCGGAACGGCCCGCGGGGCGGCAACGGCCGCGCCGGCCGACGCCGCAATTGATCCCGCCCTGGCGGCTTTTCTCAAAGACAAGTTGTCGTCCCGCCCGAACCGCGCGGCGACCCCGCCACGCCTCGGACGTCCTCTGCGGACGTGTGCGGTTGTTGTCGGGGGGGCAGTTGCCGGGATCGTCTTACTCGTGTCGCTGATTTGGTGGAGCATGAGCGGACCAGGCGGGGTACCAGTTGCCGACAAGCCGACGGCGGCGAAAGGGCGCATCCGGCCGAACAACGGCGCGGAGAAGGAATCGTCGACGCCTGCCGCAGAGAAGGAAGGGAAGCCGCCCAGGCCAGTGGCCGCAACACCGCCAGTCAAGCCGTCTCCTTCCCCAGCCACGCCGCCGGAAGTCCCCGAACCGGAGCCGCCACCCAGTGGGCCTTCCGAACCGTCTCCGCCGGAGACTGGACCGACCGGAGGTGCGAGCGAACCGCCACCTGAACCGCCCTCGAAGAAAAATGAGCCGGGGCCGGAGCAGCGATTGCCGGTTCCTTCCAAGCAGGAGCAGGACCGGGCTATGCAACAAGCTCGCGACCTGTATAAAGACGAGTCTGCCGGGGCTGGGACGAGCAAAGAAAAACAAGTCCTGGCAAACAAGATTCTACAGAAGGCCGAGCAGACCGAGGATGATCCGGGCGGGGCTTATGCCTTGTTTTGCCTGGCGCGTGAAATAGCAGTCGCGGCAGTGGACGCCGAGAGGGCCTTGCAGATCGTCGACGCAATGGCCGAGCGGTATGAGGTCGACGCCTTGGGAGCGAAGGGCGGCGTTCTGCTCGAACTGGCCAAGAGTACTGCCGATCACGCCGCGTTGACCGAGGAGGCGTTGGATCTGGCGGATGCGGCGGTTGACGGGGAGAGATATGAGTTGGCGGCGAGATTGAGCAAGCTCGCTTTGGTTGAGGCCGGCAGGGCCGGCCAGAGTCAGGTGCAGCAGGACGCCAAGGCATTTGCGGATTATGTGGCAGCGAGGGCCGCCTTGGCTGACAAGCCCAACGACCGCGCGGCCAATTTCAGGGCCGGCGCGTACCTGTGCTTCGTCAAGGGCGATTGGGAGAAAGGGCTGCCCTACTTATCGAAGGGGAGCAACGAACGGCTGAAAAAGCCAGCGGAACGGGAGCGATCCAAGCCACCGGCCACGGTGGCGGCACAGGTCGAATTGGCTGACGCTTGGTGGAGCGCCGGGCGAGCCATGAACGACAGGGCGAAGAGGGACGCGATCCTGGTCCACGCCGGCGATTGGTACCGGCTCGTCAAACCCGGACTGACCGGGGCGGATGAAGCAAAGAGGGTCGAGGAACGCCTGAAGGAGGTCGATGCGATCCCTGCTCAACAACCGGCAGCGGCGTCTTACGCCCGTGGCTCTCTCCTGCCGAGAATCACTTTCGGCAAGTGGTTCCCCCTCTTGACTCTGCCCAACACACTGATCGGTTGGGATACGACAGGCACGGATTTCACGTATGCCAACCGCGTCATCGAGATACGGAACACCTATGCCTTCTATCCCCTCGCCGTAAGGGACGTCGGTATCCGTACCAGGGCCAAGAAACTCCCGGGCCAGTGCATTTGTTTGGCTCTCAGGTACTCCGACGGAGGTCATTACACCGCCTGGTTCAACGGCGGTCGAGAGTTTGGTATTGGGAAATCCACCGATAATCGTTACGTCGATCTAAAGGTGGATACATCGCCACGACCACACGACGATTGGTTTGAGTTCGGATTTACCGCAGTCGGCGATGCCTTGACGTTGTCCGTCGACGGGCAACCGGTCGTGCAAGTCCGGGAACCAACCTATGCGCCAGGCAGGCTGGCGATCGGGGCGTACAACGGCGCCGGCCTATTCTCGGACGTCGAGTTGCTCATCCCCAACAAGGCGTCGCTGGTGGCCGACAAACGGAAACCGCCGCCGGGCAAGGCCGATGACCACCCGTTGATTCGAAGGGTACCCAGCGGAAGGAAACCGGCGCCGGCCGTGGCCCCGTTCAACGAGGCCCAAGCCAAGGAACATCAGAAGCATTGGGCCAAGTACCTCAAGGTCCCGGTTGAGCAGACCAACTCGATCGGAATGACGCTGGTGCTTATTCCCCCCGGCTCGTTCATGATGGGCGACGCCAACAGCCGTCCGAACATGAAGCCAGCCCATCAGGTGACCATCACCAAACCATTCTTCATGGGCAAGTACGAGGTTACGCAAGAGCAGTGGGAGGCCGTGACGGGAAATAACCCGTGCGCGATTAAGGGCGCAAAACTCCCCGTCAACGCGGTCAACTGGGATTATTGCCAAGCGTTCATCAAGAAGCTCAATGAGAAGTTCGCCGGTTCGGGCGTCACGTTCAGCCTGCCGACCGAAGAGCAATGGGAATATGCCTGTCGCGCCGGCGGCGTGGGTAGGTACGGCTACGGCGATGATGAACTGAGCCTGTCGGACTACGCTTGGTTCTCAGGCAACTCGGGAAATCAGCCACATCCCGGTGGTGAGAAGAAACCCAACGCCTGGGGGCTCTACGATATGCACGGGAACGTAGCGGAGTTGTGTGGCCCACCACCTGTAGCTTGCGGTGGAAGCTGGGGCGATCCGGCCTCGGGCTGCGGCGCCGCAAGCCGCAACCCCTTTTCGGCCTCGCTCCGGGTCCACGGCTTCGGTCTGCGGATCGTGTGCGTACTTGAGGGACCGCAACGCACCGCCAGCGGCGGATCATTGAGGACTGACAAGACGGTTTACCTCGACGATCTCGAACCAACGGGACCGGTGCTCGTTCTCGCGCAACTCGGTAAGCACGGGGAGGGGATACAGAAGGGAGTCAAGCTGCGCCGTGAAGGGGGTCGTCCCCTCGCACTCGTTGTGTACCCATCCGTTTCCCAATGACACGGCCCGTGTCGGCCACGTCGCGGTGGGCGCCCGTGCCTCATACGCGCTGGGCCGTGGCTTCAGGACCTTCAAGGCCACCGCGGCATTGGGAAACACACACGCTTCAGCAACGCCCTTGACGTTCCGGGTTCTTGGGGACGACAAACTCCTATGGAAATCGCGGCCGATCCAAAATGCCGAAGATTCCGATCAGTGTGACGTTTCCGTGCGAGGGGTCAAGACGTTGACTCTGGAAGTCCATTGTCCGGGGTCCAACGGATGGGCATGGGCGTTTTGGGTTGATCCCGTCCTAGCGAATTGAGCCGGCTCCGGGGCAAATCCGACCCCAACTTCCGCGCTGCACGGCGGTCAACCGCCTGAATCCTCCACGCCGGGATAAGTACTGCCGATCACCAACCCGCCGGCGTGAGGGGTGGCTAATTCTTGGCCTTGAAAGTCACGGTGGCCGAAGTAGAATCACCGTTCGCCGGAACTTTCCTCCGGCGCACGCGTGGCCACAGGCCGGCGGGCGGCTCTTTGGAAATCGGGCCAGTGGGTCTTGGTCGTCCGGATCGCAATCTGGACGATCATGATCGAGTTTGTCAACAATCCGGCCGTCAGGATCGTAAAATTGGAAATTCGCAAAGTTGCTGACCAACTCGGACGTGCTGGTTGCGTGACCGACACCGTGGAAAATGGTGCGTTTCACGCACCCTACCGGCCACTACCCCGAAATCGCGGAAATTGCTATACTGCGGGGCCGACGGCGGGGTGGTCCCGCCGCCGAGTGCGCCGGAAATCCGTCAGAACCCCGAACTGGGAGGGAACCCATGGGCACCCGAATTCCGTTGCCCACCAAAGGCAACAAGGAAAAGAACCTCGCCCTGAAGCTGGAAATGAGCACGGCGGAGATCGGACTGAGCGTCCGCACCACCAACTGCCTTGAAGACCGGGGGATTTTCACGGTCAACGACCTGCTGCACTGCACCCGCGAGGACCTGCTGAGCATCTCCAACTTCGGCGAGAAGACGCTGGAAGAGGTGTACAAGGCGTTGGAGGGGATCGGATTTTGCCGTGACGGGCAGCGGGAGCCGACTCCCAAGCAACCGCGCTAGGTTCGGCGACGGGAGTCGCCTCCTACAAGAGGCGAAATGTTGCGTTGGGGGGGAACTTGACACGCGCGTTCCGCTACTACGGCAAGAAACGGGGGCACCGCCGCACCGGCTCGCCCAAGCTGGGCAGCGTCGGCGAGGCCGCCTTTTTCGCCGCGCTGCTGCTGCTGGGTTGCGGCGGATTGGTCTGGCTCTGCTCCACGCTGGTGCTGCCCGAGTGGCGAGTCAACCACGAGTTCGTCGAGGCCACCTGCAAAGTGCTCAAGAAGGAGATCGCGGAAGAGCCGGGCAAGGATGGCCTGCTCTACGGTCCGGTGTTCAAGATCGAATACACGGCCCCCGGCAAAGCCCCGACCCAGACCAAGAGCCGCTACGACGTCCACAAGGCGGAGTCCGGCAACCGCGACGACGCCCAGGCCATCATCGACCGGTTTGCGGTCTACGACGCGGCCAAGGATAACCGTTGCCCGTGCTGGTACGATCCGGCCGATCCCTATGTTGTCGTGTTGACGCGGGGATACCGCTGGTGGGTCTGGCCGCTGTTCACCGTGCCGGGTTCCTTCATCATCATCGGCGCCGGCGGTCTGGTATACACGTTGTTGCGGTGGGGGAAGTCGGCGGAGCGCCGCGCGGCGACCGGCCGGCGGGCCGGCCCGCGCGACTTCTTCCGGCCCAACGGCAACGGCGGCTATCCGTTCGTTCCCCAGGGTGCCGACATGACGAACAGCCCGGGCACGGAACTGAAGTTCCGCCTGCCGATGGCCGGCGCGGCCGGCTGGGCGCTGTTCGGCATGTTGGCGTTCTGCGTCGTCTGGAACGGCGCCGTCGCGGTGCTGGCGGTGATGGCGATCCGCAGCCATCTTGCCGGCAAGCCCGACTGGCTCTTGACGCTGTTTGTGGTCCCCTTCCTGCTGATCGGGCTGGGGGCGATCGTCTATTTCCTGCGGCGGTTGCTGGTGGCCGCCGGCATCGGGCCGACGCGGCTGGAGATCTCCGGGCACCCCTTGCAGCCGGGCGGCCAGTATCGCCTTTTCCTCTCCCAGTCGGGCCGGCTGCGGATCAAGGTCCTGCGGGTCTCCTTGGCCTGCGAAGAGGCCGCCACCTACCGCCAGGGGACCAACGCCCGCACCGAAACCCGCGAGGTCTATCGTCAAGAGCTGTTCCGCCGCGAGGATTTCGAGATCAGCGGGCAGCCGTTCGAGAGCCCGATCGAGCTGAGCCTGCCCGCCGGGGCCATGCACTCCTTCGCGGCCGACCATAACGAGATCAACTGGGCGCTGGTGGTCGAGGGAGAGGCGGCCGGCTGGCCCAACTACCGCCGCGCCTTTCCGGTGATCGTCCGTCCCGCCGCGGGAGAACCCAGACCATGAGCGACGAGCCGACCGTGGTGATTCTCCTGGAGGGCGACAGCCGCGTCCACCGACCGGGCGAGACGCTCTCCGGCGAAGTACTGGATCGAATCGCTCCCGTCCGGCCAGGTCCAGGCGATCGAGGTCTCCGTGCTCTGGCACAGTGAGGGGAAGGGGGATGAGGACATGGCCGTCCACGAGTTCTGGCGCCGCAGCGGCGCGGAAGAGCGGCCGCTGGACCTGCGGCGGCCCGAACGGTTCGCCACGGCGTTGCCCAACAGCCCGTTGAGTTACGACGGGCAGATCGTCAAGCTGCGGTGGTGCGTCCGCGTCCGTGCCGTATTGCAGCGCGGCAAGGACGTGGTGGGGGAGAAGGTCTTTCAGCTCGGCGACGTGCCGCCGGTAAGAGCGCACGTTGCCGGTTGAGAATGGGGGATCGAGGCCCGTCGGTAGAGCACTCGACGGGAGTGATGAGAGCCACGAGAGTTATGGGAGCCATGATTCCCATGCCTCCCATAATTCTCATTGCGTACCAGCCAGCATGGCGCCAACAAGCTCGGAAAACCCGTTCTGTACGCGGCGGATCCGCCCCGGCGGGCTGCCGTTTCTGTTTCCGCCGGGCCAGGACGCCGAAACACTGGTCGGGCGGTTGCGGGAAAGCGGCTGGCGAGGCGAAATCCTGGGACCCCACGGCACCGGCAAGTCGGCCCTGCTGGCCTCGTTGATCCCCGCCATCGAACGGGCCGGGCAGCGCACTCTGCTGGTCGAACTGCACGACGGCCAGCGGCGGCTACCGCTGGACCCGGACCGCCGGCACCGCTTGCGGCCTTTCACGATGCTCGTGGTGGACGGCTACGAGCAACTCGGCCGGTACAGCCGGTGGCGGCTCCGGCGGCTCTGCCGTCGCCGCGGCTGGGGGCTGCTGGTCACGGCCCACGCCTCGCTCGGCCTGCCCGAACTGTTCCGCACCGCGGCGACGCCCGAATTGGCCGGGGAGATCGTCCGCCGGCTGCTGGCCGGGCAGGCGTGCCCGTTCAGTGCGGCGGAATTGGCCGAGTGTTTCGCCCGGCGGCGGGGCGACGTGCGCGAAATGCTCTTCGATCTGTACGATCTTTATGAGCGGCGGCGTCCCTCCTCCGGGCAAAACTTGACCTAGACTTTATAATGAGTGTAGGCCGAGGTTCGCGTCGGCGGCCCCGGCGCGGCCCGCAGACCCGGCCCAAAACGCAAGGGCCGCAGAACCGGCAAAGTTGAATCATGTATTTTGGCGGCCCGCAGAAGGCCGCCGCTTGACACTGCCGCGCCGGCGCGGTTTGATGAAATGAAATTGTCCCAATGTACTCCTCACGCTCCGCGTGAGGAGTACCTAAACTAAGTTCGGAGGCCAGATCATGTTTCGCCGACCCATCCAAAGTCTGACGGTTGTGTGTGGAGTTGTGACAGCAATGCTGGCAATGCCTGCCTCTAGCCACGCCGGGCGGATTCTGGACTGCCTGTTCGGCACGGCGCCTCCGTCGCAGACCAGTTACGCGCCTCCCTTCGTGCCGGCCTGTGGTGCGCCGGCGTGCGCCGGCGCGTGCGCCGGTTTGCGCGCCGGCCTGCGCCGGCCTGTGCCTCTTGCGCCCTGTGCAGTTCCTGTGTGCAGTCGTGCCAGTACATGCCCACGGTCGTCTACCGGGCGCTGTATCAGCCGGCTTCCTACGCGGTGACCACGTACCGGCCGTTTCTCGGCACTTACGAAACGCGGCTGGTCCCTTACACAACCTATCGGCCGCTCTATACGCCGGTGGTCTCTTACGGCTACGTCGGCTATAGCCCTTGCACTGGTTGCAGTCCTTACGTCGGGTGCAGCTCCTGCGGCGGCTGCGGTTCCTGTGGCGGTTGCACTTCCTGCGGCAGTTACAGTCCCTATGTCGGGTGCAGTTCCTGCGGCAGCGGCGGTTGCAGCTCCTGCGCAAGCGGCGGCTGCGGGACGGTAATGTACGGGGCGCCGGCGCCGGAGTCGGGCTGTGCGTCTTGCGGCGTGCCGGCGGCAAGTCCGCCGGTTTCTTCCAACCCGGCGGCGGAGGCCGCGCCGCAAACGACGTCCAGGACCTTCCAGAACGATGCCGAGAAGCCGGCCACCGGTCCTGAGTTGAACCCGATCCCGCAGGGAAACGTCAAGCCGAACTCGCTGCCGGTCCCGCCGCTGCCTGATCCGAACAGCCGCCGCGTCGCCAGCGCAGCGCCCGTCCGCGCGGCGGCCCGCGTGCAGCCGGCGGCCTGGAACAGCCCGGCTGGCGCCGCGGACGACGAGGATGACGGCTGGCGTCCGGCGCGGGAGTAGGTCTCGCCTGCCGGGCAGGACCTACTAGGCAGCGTCTTTCCGTGCCGAGGCGTTTCCCGCCCGGCAGGCGAGACCTACTTGCCGCCGGCGATTTTGCTACACTATTGGCAGACCCGGTTACGAGGCGGGATGATTCCCCGCAAACCATGCCTGCCAATCTCACCCAGCAATACCTGAAGGCGGAAGAGAACTACCGCCGGGCGGCGACCCCCGAAGAGGAGTTGCAGTGCCTTCAGGTCATGCTCCAGGAAATCCCCAAACACAAGGGGACCGACCACCTCCAGGCCGACCTGAAATCGAAGGTCGCCAAGCTGAAGAAGGAACTGGTCGCCGAGAAGAGCACGGGAAGGAAGGCCCGCGGGCTGCGGATTCCCCGGCAGGGGGCGGGGACGGCGATCCTGCTGGGCGGCCCCAACGCCGGCAAGAGCCAACTGGTGGCCAGCCTCACCCGCGCCACGCCCGAGGTGGCGCCCTATCCGTTCACCACCACGGTGCCCGCCCCCGCCATGATGCCCTTCGAGGACGTCGCCGTGCAGTTGATCGACACCCCGCCGATCACCGCCGACTACATGGAAACGCACTTGCAGGGGCTCGTGCGCGCGGCCGACCTGGCCCTGCTGATGGTCGACCTGGAGAGCGACGGCGGGATCGAGCAGTGCCAGGAGGTGCTCGACCGGCTCGGGCAAACCAAGACCCGGCTGGGGGCGAAATCGTGCCTCGACGAGGAAGACGTGGGACTGTCGTACACGCAGACGTTCCTGGTGCCCAACAAGATCGACGCCCCGCAAGCGGCCCAACGGCTGAAGCTCCTCCACGAGCTTCTCCCGCTGGACTTTACCGAGTACGTCATCTCGGCCAAGCACGGCGCGGGGCTGGAGGCGCTGCGGGAAGCGATCTACCGGTCGCTGGACGTGGTCCGCGTCTACTCGAAGCTTCCCTCGGCGAAGGAGGCGGACCGCGACCGGCCCTTCACGCTCCGCCGCGGCAGCCAGTTGTTGGAGATGGCCGGCATGGTCCACAAGGATTTCATTGGCCGGCTTGAAGTTCGCCCGCGTCTGGGGCGCCGCCGTCCACGACGGCACCCAGGTGAAGGGCGATTACGTGTTGCACGATGGAGACGTGGTGGAATTGCACATGTAGGACCGCTGCGGCTCGCACCGATGACCAATCACGAAATCGCCGCCGCCTTCGAGCAAATCGCCGACCTGTTGGAGTTCCAGGGCGCCAACACCGTTTCGCGTGCGGGCCTACCGCAACGCCGCCCGGACGATCCACGATCTGCCCGAGTCGGCCGCCGACATCGTGGCCGACACGGAGCGGTCGCTGACGGACATTGAGGGGATCGGCAAAGACCTGGCCGAGAAAATCGTCGCCCTGGTCGAGACCGGCACGCTGCCGATGCTCGAAGAACTGCTGGCCGAGATTCCCGAGAGCGTGATGGCGATCCTCCGCGTGCCGGGCCTGGGGCCGAAGCGGGCGGCGCAACTCTTTCGCGAACTGAAAGTCGCCACCCTCGACGAGCTGCGCGAAGCCTGCCAGTCGCACAGGATTCAGGAGCTCAAAGGCTTCGGCGCCAAGATGGAAGCCGCCATCCTGCAAGGGCTGGACATCGCCTCCGAGGCCGGCCGGCGGATCCTCTGGATCGACGCCGACCAGCACGTCCAGGAAATCCTTTCGCACATGCGCGAATGCCGCGCCGTGAAGCAAATCGCCGCCGCCGGCAGCTACCGCCGCGGAAAGGAAACGGTCGGCGACCTGGATTTCCTCGTCGTCACCCGCAACGTCGAGGCCGTGATGGACCATCTCGCCTCCTTCGCCGCCGTCGCGTCGGTCATCGCCCGCGGCGAGACGAAAATGTCCCTGCGGCTCATGGCCGGCGTGCAGGTCGATCTGCGGGCGGTGGCCGCCGAGTCGTTCGGCGCCGCCCTGCAATACTTCACCGGCTCGAAGGAGCACAACATCGTGCTCCGCGGCCGGGCAAAAGCCAAAGGGCTGAAGATCAACGAGTACGGCGTCTTCCGCGGCGAGCGGCGGATCGCCGGCCGCACGGAAGAGGAGGTCTACGCGACCCTGGGCCTGCCCTGCTTTCCACCCGAGCTGCGCGAGGCCCGGCGGGAGTTCGATTGGGCCGACGCCGGCCAACTGCCCGAACTGGTCGAACTCGACGACATCCGCGGCGACCTGCACATGCACAGCACGTGGACCGACGGCACGGCCACCGATCGGCGAGATGGCCTTCGCCGCCCGGCAGCGCGGGCTCCGAAGTACATCGCCATCACCGATCACTCGAAGCGGGTGGCGATGGTCCACGGCCTGGACGCCTCGAAGCTCCGCCAGCAATGGGCGGAAATCGACAAGCTCAACCGGCGGCTCGACGGCTTCACGGTGCTCAAGGGCGTCGAGGTCGATATTCTCGAACGCGGCGGGCTGGACCTGCCCGACGACGTGCTGGCCGAGGCCGATTGGGTCGTGGCCAGCGTCCACTACGGCCAACAGCAGCCGCGGGAGCAAATTACCCAGCGGGTGATCGACGCCCTGGCCAATCCATACGTTTCGGCCATCGGCCATCCCACCGGCCGGATGCTGTTGCAGCGGAAGCCCTACGAGATCGACCTGGAGGCGATGATCCGGGCGGCCCGCGAGCACGGCAAACTGCTGGAACTCAACGCCCATCCGACACGGCTCGACCTGGACGACGTGGCCTGCGCGGCGGCGAAGGCGTCGGGCGTGCCGATCGTGATCGGCACTGACGCCCATCGGCCGGAGGGGCTGGAGGCGATGCGTTGCGGCGTGCAGCAGGCCCGCCGCGGCGGACTGACCAAGGCCGACGTGGCCAACACCCGCACCTGGCCGCAGTTGAAGAAACTGCTGGGAAAGGCGTAGCAATCGGTCCCCTCTCCCGACCAACCTTCAGTCGGTGCCCGGAGAGGGTTCGGGTGAGGGCGGCACACCAGTTGGTCAGGCAATAGCACCCTACTACCTCCGCCAGGTTTCAGGCAGGCGGGGGCGGGCAACGGGGGGAGCGGATTCGGCGCTGGCGGGCGGGATCACCTCGGGCACCGGAAGATGACGCAGGAGCCAGTCGGTCTGGCGGCTGGCCGGGACTTGCACGACGCTTTGAGGCACGAGAGTCCGCACCAGCGCGGCAACCGGCTGGGGCTGTTGCGAAGGTTCGCCCAGCAGGCGGTGGCGGCCGTCGCTGAGGATTGTGCCCGGCTCGGCCTCGGCGCACCGGCCGCGGAGCCGCAGCCCTGGGCGTCGAGCGTGGCGGAGAGGGCCAATTGCTCATATCGCACCCGGCTGTCCGCACCCAATGTAGGCGGCACACGCCGTGTGCCGTCGTCCTCGCCCCGGCCCTCACCCCGACCCTCGCCGGGCACCGACCGAAGGTTGGTCGGGAGAGGGGAGAGGCTGCTGCCCGGCAGCAGGCCGAGGCGCTTCGACGGCGGCCGTGAGCAGCGAGCGGTCGATCGTGCCCGGCCCGGCCACGAGGATTCCGCTCCCTTCTTCGAGACGGCCGTGGCGGAAGCGGGCCGATTGGACCGTCAGTTCGCCGCTGCCGCTCATGCGGTGCGGAAAGTGGTCGCTCACGAGGCTGCCCAGGTCCAGCTCGGCCAGTTGGCCGGTGACTTCACCCTCCCAGCCGTCGGCCGTTTCGTTGGCCCAGATGTAGCCGCGGAAGCGGCATCGCGGCCCAAGGGGCTTCAACTCGGCCAGGCCCATCGCCAGCACGTTGCAGGGCAACTCGCCGCCGCCGGTGTAGAGCTCGAAACCGCTCATGGGCGGCGAGACCTGGCGGTTGCGGACGACGCGGATGCGGGCCGGCTCGGGCGTGTCGGCGCCGACGAGCCGAAAATGGACTTGGGCGTGCGTCCCGCCGCGCAGGCCCTCGATCAGCCCTTCCACGTCGGTCAGCGTCTGCGAGCCGTCCGCCGCGTGCAGCGTCACCTCGGCGGCGGAGAGCTGCACGTCGGGCTGGAGCCGGCCGAGTTGGCTCGCCAGCAGGTTTTGCAGCCACCGCCACGTCCGGTTGAGCGCCGCGGCCTCGACCTGCGGCTGCGAGGCGACCATCGAAAGCGTCGGCCGCCGCTGGCCCTGCTCGTCGGTTTGCTCGCCCCAACTGACCTCGAGCAGCCGGCAGCCGAGGAGCGTCTGGCCGGTCTCTGGATCGGACAGCTCGACGCCTTCATAGAGCACCGCGCCGGGGCGGAGGCAGTTGACGGCGTCGAGTTTCACGTCCAGGCCGAGCTGGGCGGCTAGACTTTGGGCTTCAGATCGGGCGCGGCCCGGCAGATGCCGGCTCGCGCACCACCCGCCCACCAGCAGCGTGGGCAACGCGCCAAACAGGAGAAAGCCCGCGATGCAGAGCCGCCGCCGCGTTGTGTCGTGTAAGTGAAACATAGCTGCGAAACCGCAAGCGGTGGTGGTTATCCGACAAGAGTCATTGATTGATTCTCTTTCTTGCCAACCGGTGAAAGAGTTCCCATCGTGCCAGCATTTCCGCCAGGCTGTCGCCGCCGAACTTATCGACCATGGCGCGGGCGATCTCGAAGGCGACGACGTTTTCGACGACGCAGCTTGCCGCCGCCACGGCGCAGACGTCGTTGCGTTGGTAGGAGGCCGGTTCCGACTGGAGGCTTTCGAGGTTGACCGATTCCAGCGGCCGCTCCAGGGTGGCGATCGGTTTCATGGCGGCGCGGAGGACGATGGGCTGGGCATTGCTCATGCCCGCCTCCAGGCCGCCGGCATGGTTGCTCCCTCGGCTGAAACCCAGCGACGGGCCGTCCGCCAGGGGAAAAGGGGGACAGGCCCCCTTTGCCGGAACGGCCCGAAGGGTGCTTCGCACAAAGGGGGCCTGTCCCCCTTTTCCCTCCGTCGGAGGCGGGTCGTAATGGATGGGGTCATGGACCTCGGAGCCGGGCCGCCGGGCGGACTCGAAGCCCAGCCCGATCTCGACCCCCTTGATCGCCTGGACCGACATCACGGCCTGGGCCAGCCGGCCGTCGAGCTTCCGGTCCCATTGCGCGTGCGAGCCGAGGCCGAAGGGGACGCCTTCCGCGCGGACTTCGACCAGTCCGCCGAGCGTGTCTCCGCGCTCCCGCGTTTCGGCGATGAGTGCCTTGAGTTGGGCGTCTTGGTCCGGGTCGAGGGTGTAGAGTTCGCTTCGGTCGCGCAAGGCCCGCTGCTCCGGCGTCGTGCCCGGCTGCGGACGGACGGCAATGGGCCCAATCTGGAGGACGTAGCCGAAGACGTCGATGGCGAAGTGCGTAAGCAGTTGCCGGGCGACGGCCCCGGCGGCGACTCGGGCGGCCGTTTCGCGGGCGCTGGCCCGCTCCAACACGCCGCGGACCGGGCCGAGGTGCTTGATCGCGCCGGCCAGATCGCCGTGGCCGGGCCGCGGGCAGTTGGGCTCGTCCAATTGCTCGAGCGTGTAGTCCTGGTTGGCCACCAACAGGGCGATGGGGCTGCCGATGGTCTTGCCCCGCCAGAGCCCGCTGAGAATCTCGACGCGATCCGATTCGAGCCGCTGCCGGCCGCCGCGGCCGTATCCCCCCTGGCGGCGGCGCAGCTCGGCGTCGATCGCCGGCTGGCTCAGCTCCACGCCGGCCGGAAAGCCATCGATCAGGGCCACCAGGGCCTTTCCGTGCGACTCGCCGGCGGTGCAGTAGCAGCAACATGCCTGCCGATTTTACCAGACTTCCGCGTTAGGGACAGACCGATTCCTCTTGCGGAAAAGCCGTCTTCCGGCTAATAGCATCCGTTTCTTGTCGCGTGCTTGTCTGGGGGGCTGTTTGGCCGGCGGTCAACCTGCCCAGAGTGCCCATGCGGCGCAAATTAGGCCCCACAACCCTTGTCGGTGCCCTCTTGTTGGCCGGCTGCCAAAGCCTGCCGACGCCCGTCCAGCCGACCGCATCAACGGCGCCGCAAGAGGCGATGTATCCGTCGCTCAAGCTGAACGGGGACCTCGTCAAGTGGGTCAAGCCATCGAACCAGCGGGACTGGGCCCCGGAGCTGGCGGTGCTGGCCCGCGCCGACTTCCAAGGCCGCCGGGTGACGGTCCACAATATCCGCGACTGCCATTGGCGGACCCTCGACGACTTCACCCTGGCCTACTACGACCGGACCTTCGACCTGGACAAGCTCCGCCGGGTGGATTTTGTCGTCGTGCCGTTCAACGAACTGCCCAGCATCGGCCACACCATGCTCAGCTTTGTTTTTGACGACGGCGACTGCCTGGCCGTGTCGGTGGAGGTCCGCCGCGAGCGGGGCGAGGCGTATAGCAACCTGAAGGGCTTCTTCCGCCAGTACGAGTTGATGTACGTTGTGGCCAGCGAGCGGGACGTGATCGGGCGGCGGGTCGATTGCGACCTCTGCGACGTCTTTCTCTACCGCTCCACCGCCACGCCTGAACAGGCCCGCGAACT
The DNA here is from genome assembly GCA_963754135.1 of uncultured Planctomycetaceae bacterium. Taxonomy (GTDB): domain Bacteria; phylum Planctomycetota; class Planctomycetia; order Pirellulales; family Thermoguttaceae; genus JAJFUI01. The sequence continues at coordinate 1,500,137 of CAVWEY010000003.1, read as the reverse complement.
GTTCGTCGACGTGATGCGGCGGGTGAACATGCTCGACCGGCAGCCGGAGTTCTACAACACGTTGACGAACAACTGCACCACCAACATCCGCAGCCACATCAATCATCTCAAGCCCGACCGGGTGCCGTACGACTACCGCGTGCTCCTGCCCGGTTACAGCGACCGGCTAGCCTACGACCTGGGCCTGATCGAGCCGCACGGCTCTTATGAGGAGACGCGGCTGCGGGCCAGGGTGAACTACCAGGCCTATCGGCACCGGGACGATCCCATGTTTTCGCAAGCGATCCGGCGGTAGGAAGTTCTGGGGTCAGACCGTGATTAGTGATTAGCGGGGCTGCATGTCAACCCAATGAATAAGCCTTGCCCGCTAATCACTAATCACGGTCTGACCCCATGCCCGCGCCCCACATGTTCTTGTATCCCCACACGGCCAGGCGGCCCAGCCCGCCCCGCATCGCGACGGCCAGCCGCCCGACGGTGTAACACTGCGGCAGCCACGCGGCGTGCGACTCGGTCATCTCCCCGAGGAAGTCGAGCGCCTTTCGTGCGGGGTCGGCGAACAGTTGCTCCAGCAGATAGTACCGCAGCAGTTGGCCGGGATGCAGCCGGGCGAAGTCGGGATCGTAGCCCGTTTTGAGCGAGTGGAACACGCCCTTGGCCGAGAGCCCGTAGGAGAACGCGACGGGCCGGCCGCCGCAGTGGAGCACGGCCAGTTCGAGCTGACCCCATTGGGCGGCCTGCTGGGCCTGGCGGATGAAGAACTCGGCCATGCCGGGCGTGCGGAGCACGGACCCGCCCGCCGCCCCCTTCCAACTCCGGTCCTCGGTCTCGAAGCACTGGCGCATCGTCGCGGCCACTTCATCGGGCGCCAGCCGCGCGTGGACCACCAGCCGTACCTCTCCCCGCTGGGTCAGCCGACGTGTCGCCTGGGCCATCTGCTGGCGATGCTTCCGCGACCAGCGGGCCTTGTAGGCCGGCCAATTGTGGTCGATCACCACCCGGCCCACCTGCCACCGCGGATGCTCCGCCACCGCCATCCCGGCTTGGACGAAAGCCTGCTGCAATCCTTGCCAGCGCGGTGCGTCGAGCACGGCCTCGTCGAGCCACAGCAGCGGCCAAGGCAGCTCACGGATCGCCGCCGCCAGGGCCTGTAGAGCAGGCATCCCTGCCGGCTTAGGAGCAGGCAGGGATGCCTGCTCTACAGTAGCGTCCAGTAGCAGTTCTCCGCTGGACGACCATTCGTTGCAGGGCATTGCGGCAATGTTCAGCAAGCGGCCGAGCCTTCGCCGCACCAGCGGCAGCGCGGCCATCAGCCGCCCCTCATGCTCGACGGCCACCGCGTGAAAGTCGCCGGGCCGGGCGAACTGCCCGATCCATTGGGCCAGCAGTTCCGCCCGCAACGAGGGCAGTGCCGCCTCGCTCCGCTGCCAAAGATCGTCCCACGCCGCCGGCGGCAGCCCGCAGGGCCTCCAGCGATTCGAGATGGACGATGTGCGGTTGGGTCACAACTCAACTCTAGGTCTTGGGTCTTTGGTCTTAGCTATGCTCAAGACCAAAGCCCTAAGCCCTAAGCCCTAAGTCCGAAGGCCATTCGTTACAACCCTCACAACCACGACAACAGGACCGCCGCCGCCAGGGCCAGGGCGGCCCCGGTGCTGAACGCCGTCATCGCCCCAAAACTGTCGTATAGGGCGCCGAAGAGTGCGCTGGCCGGCAGAGTGGCGGCGCCGATCACGCAATTGTACCAGCCGTAGGCCAGCCCGCGGTTCTCCTGGCCCACCAAATTGGCCACCAGCGTCTTCTCGGCCGGCTCGGTCAGGGCGTAGTAGATGCCATAGGCCAGGAACAGGGCCCAAATCTGCCAGGCGGCCGTGGCCAGCCCGAACGCCAGATAGATCGCCGCGTAGAAGGTCCAGCCCAAGAGGATCATCGGCCGCGGCCCGACGCGATCGACCGCCCGGCTGGCCACCAGATTGCCGGCGCCCTTGACCAGTCCGAACGCGCCCCAGAGGATCGGCAGCAGCCACAGATCCATGTGGAGGTCTCTGGCCCGGTTCAGCAGGAACAGGTCGCTCGAATTGCCCAGCGTGAAAACCAACAGGGCGACCAGGTAGAGGCGGAAGCTGCGGTCGAAGGGTTTTAGCGTCCAGGGTTGCGGCGGCTTGGCCGCGGCAGTGCCGGGCGACGTTGGTTTCTTCGGCGATTTCAGGCCAAGGACGAGCAACAGCACGACCAGCAGGCCGGGCACGGCCGTCCAGAGAAACAGATTCCGCAATCCGTGGGGATGAAACCAGAGGTACGCGGCGGCGACGGCCGGCCCGATGGCCGAGCCGAGATGGTCCATGCTCTGGTGAAAGCCGAAGGCCCAGCCGCGAATCTCCGGCGCGGTCGAGTCGGCGATCAGGGCGTCGCGGGGCGGCGTGCGAATGCCCTTGCCAAACCGTTCGGCCACGCGGATGCCGAACAAGTGCCACGGCGCCGCGGCCAGGCCGGCCAACGGCCGCACGAGCGCGCCCAGGGCATAGCCGAACACCACGAAGCCCTTGTGGCCGCCGACGCGATCGGCGCGCCGGCCCGACCAGAGCTTCACAAAGCTGCTCAACGACTCGGCCGTGCCATCGATGATACCCAGCCAGAACTTCGTGCCGCCCAAGACGTTGATGAGAAAGTCGGCCAACAGGGGATAGATGATCTCGCCGGCCACGTCGTTCAACATGCTGGCCCAGCCCAACACCTTGACGTTCCGCGGCAAGCGGGCCGGGCCAGCGGCGGCCGGCTCCGGGCTTTTCGGGTGCTGATCGGCAGGCGAAGGTTTCACCAAGTCCGGGCTCCGCGGATAGAGGCCGGTCGGCCGAGAGACCGTCGGGCGTCAACCTGTTTGAGCCTCAAGTGGCGCGGACCATCTCCGCCAGCGGCACAACCGCGATCTTTTTGCTGAGATTATACCGCCTCTCACCGGGGTAAACAACGCGGAGTTCGTCGAGCTTCAGGTCCTCCATCGCGATGCGCATGGAAGGCGTGAGCAGGGGCGCGTCCATGCGTTTGCACTCGATCCCGATGCGGCGGCCGCGCTTCATCAGCAGCAGGTCGATTTCGGCGCCTTGATGCGTGGCCCAGTAGTAGGCCTCGTCGGGTTGTAGCGCCTTGAGCACCTCCTCGACGGCATAGCCCTCCCAAGAGGCGCCGACCTTCGGATGAAGCTCCAGTTCCCGCCGGCTGCCGACGCCCAGCAGGGCGTGCAGCAGGCCGCTGTCGCGGACGTAGACCTTGGGGGCCTTGACCTGGCGCTTGCCCAGGTTCTCGAACCAGGGGGCCAGTTGGCGGACCATGAACACCCCGGTCACCAGGTCCAGATAGCGCCGGACGGTGGACTCGTTGAGGGCCAAGGCGCGGCCCAGCTCGGCGGCGTTCCAAGTCTGACCGTGATAGTGAGCGATCATGTTCCAAAAGCGGCGGAGGGCCACGGCGGGAATGCTGACGCCGAGCTGCGGCACGTCGCGCTCGAGAAACGTCTGAAGAAACTGGCGGCGCCAGACGAGTGAGCCGGCCTCCGTGCGGGCGGTGTAAGACAGCGGGAAGCCGCCCCGCAACCAGTGCTTGCCCTGTGCCTTCGCCCCCAAGTCGGCCAAGCGGAAGCCTTCCAAGGGAACGGTCTCCAGACGCCCGGCAAGCGTTTCCGAAGACTGTTTCAGCAAATCCGGCGAAACGCTGCCAAGGATCAAGAACCGGGCCGGCAGCGGCCGGCGGTCGGCCAGCACCCGCAAGATCGGGAACAGATCGGGCCGGCGCTGGATTTCGTCGATGACCACCAACCCCTTGAGCGGACGCAGGCCGGTGTCCGGCTCGGTGAGGCGGGCAAGACCCTGCGGCTCTTCGAGATCGAAGTAGTTGAGCGAGTCCGCCGGCACGAACTGGCGGGCCAGCGTGGTCTTGCCGCACTGGCGCGGGCCCAGAATAGCCACCACGCGGCTCCGCTTCAGGGCCGCGCGCACCAGTCCCACATCGGTTTGCCGGGCGATCATCCCCCAATTCTACACCATGAATATCCCGCAGTCAACACGGGAATTTCATGGTATGCGAGGGAACCACCCGCGCACCGTCGCCCGGACCTCATCGAGCCACCCTTGGCGGTCTTCCGGCGTGCTCATGATGACCGGCTCGAAGTTGCGGCGGTGGAAGTCGGCGATGCCGCAGAAGTTGCAGATGCAGGCTTTCCAGAGGTTCTCCAGCGGGTCGCCGAAGAGCCGCAGTTCGTCGTCGCGGGGGGTGTTCGAGGTGGTGAACACCACGGCCCGGCGGCCGGTCAAGAGCGGCTCGACGCCCGCCGGGCCGAACTGATAGGCCACGCCCTGGCGGAGGACGCGGTCGAGCCAGCCCTTGAGGATCGCCGGCGGCATGGCCCACCAGTTCGGATGCACGATGATGTAGCCGTCGGCCGCGACAATCTCGCGGCAATGCCGCTCGACGACCGGATCGACCGCCGCGCCCTTGGAAATCTCGTTGTGCGGCAGGATGGGGTCGAACCGTTCGGCGTAGAGATCGTGGTAGACGACCTCATGGCCGGCCGCTTCGAGTTCATCGATTGCGGCGGCGGCAATGGCGTGGCAGAAGCTGCCGGGGTTCTGGTGGCCAAGGAGGACGAAGACGTTCATGGGGGGAAAGGCGAGGGGTCAGGAACGCAGGGCCGTTGGGACTTATGGGACCAATGGGACTCATCAGTCGCATTGGTCCCAAAAGTCTTACCTGTCATAACGGCTCATCACCACTGTTCGTTGTCAGCTACCGCACGTCCATATCGCAGCTTAGTCCGCCGGAGGCCGGCAGGTAGGCCTTGTGGACGTAGTCGGCCACCATGCGGTCGGCACTGAACCGCCAAGCCAGCGAGCTGATCGAGTTCATCATCCGCTTGATCCAGTGGCGGGGCAGGCCGTCGATGTCGCGGTCGTAATAGAGCGGGATCACCTCTTCGATCAGCGCGCGGTACAGGTCCGTCGCGTCGCGGGCGTCGGTCACGCGCTCGTCGACGTGCGAGGTCCCCTTGCCGATGGCAAAGCCGTTGTTGCCGTCGTAGGCCTCGGCCCACCAACCGTCGAGGATGGAGAGGTTCAAGGCGCCGTTCAAGACCGCCTTCTGGCCGCTGGTGCCGGAGGCTTCCAGGGGGCGGCGGGGATTGTTCAGCCACACGTCCACCCCTTGCACCAGGTGGCGGCAGACGTTGATGTCGTAGTCCTCGACGAAGGCGATGCGGCCGGCGAAGCGAGGGTCGTGCCGCAGGTTGGCGATCCGCTGGATCAGTTGTTTGCCCGGCTCGTCGGCGGGATGGGCCTTGCCGGCGAAGATGATCTGCACGGGCCGCTCCGGGTCGCCGACCATCGTGGCCAGGCGATCGAGGTCGGTCAGGATCATGGCCGCCCGCTTGTAAGTGGCGAAACGGCGGCCGAACCCCAGGGTGAGGATGTTGGGGTCGAGGATGTTCCGGGCGGCCTCGACGGCCTCGTCGCTCTCGCCGCGGCGGCGGCACTGCCGGCTGATCCGCCGGCGGGCGAAGGCCAAGAGGAGGTTCTTCAGGGCGTAATGCGTCTCCCACAGTTCGCCGGGATCGATGTCGTGGATGCCCTGCCAGACGTCCGGCTCGCCCATGTGGTGCATCCAGTTGGCGGGGAAGTAGCGGTCGTAGAGTTGCTGCATCTGCCAGGCCAGCCAACTCTCGATGTGGACGCCGTTGGTGATGTGTCCGATAGGGATTTCCTCTTCGACGCGCCAAGGCCAGAGGTGGGCCCACATGCGGCGGGTGATGTGGCCGTGGAGGTTGCTCACGGCGTTGGCGCGGCGAGAGAGCTTCAGGCCCAGCACGGTCATGCAGAAGGTTTCGTGCTCGTTTTGCGGCTCGACGCGGCCCAGGCCCATCAACTGCTCGGTCGAGATGCCCAACTCGTCGCGCAAGGGGCCGAGGTGCTCTTCGATCAGGTTGCGGTCGAAGCGGTCGTGGCCAGCGGGCACCGGGGTGTGGGTGGTGAAGACGGTCCGTTGGGCCACGTCCCGCAATGCCGTGTCGAAGCTCATGCCGTCCTCTTTCATGCGGGTGCGGATGGCTTCGATGGTGGCGAAGGCGCTGTGCCCCTCGTTGAGATGATAGACGCCGGGCAGGATGCCCAGGGCGCTTAAGGCCCGCACGCCCCCCACGCCGGCCACCACCTCCTGACGGATGCGGGTGCGGTTGTCGCCGCCGTAGAGCCGGGCGGTAAGCTCGCGGTCCTCCGGGCTATTGCCCGGCACGTCGCAATCCAGCAGGTAGAGCCTTACTCGGCCGACGTGCATCAGCCAGACCTTGGCCAGGAGCTTTCCCTGGCGGGTGTCGATGCGGACGGTGATCGGTTTTCCGTCGGCGCCCAGGGCCGGCTCCATCGGCAGGTTCTCGACCTTGGTGTCCAGGTACTCTTCGTTCTGCCAGCCGTTGATGTCGAGGTGCTGCTTGAAATAGCCCTGGTCGTAGAACAAGCCGAGGGCCACCAGGGGCACTCCCAGGCCGCTGGCGCTCTTGATGTGGTCGCCGGAGAGGACTCCCAGGCCCCCGGAGTAAACGGGGATCGACTCGTGGACGCCGAACTCGAGGGAGAAATAGGCGACGGGCTTGCCGCCGAGCACGCCGGCGTGGGTGCGGCCCCAGGGGGGGATTTCGGCCACATATTCCTTCAGGCGGCGAAAGGCCTGGTTGATGCGGCTGTAGAGGACCAGTTCGGCGGCCCTCATTTCGAGCCGCTCGGGGGTGAACTCGGCCAACAGCGCGATCGGATTGTGGTCGAGTTGGCGCCAGCGGATGGGGTCGAGGTCGCGGAAGAGGTTGATCACCTCCGCGTGCCAGCTCCACCAGAGGTTGCGGGCCAAGGCGACGCACTTGTCGTACTGTGTTTCGGCCGTAAGTCCAAATGCCGCAGTTCGTTGCGGCAAACGCACCGGAGGCGCTTCGACCTGGCTCATACGGACCTGCTGCTCAGGGGGGGGCAAAAGACTCGTTTTCGGACGGAAACACAGTATTATAGCGGCCTGCCGGGGAAGTGGCGACCCCATTTGTACTCGTCACGCTCCGCGTGACGGAAGGTTCCTCACGCGGAGCGTAAGGAGTACTATGGTCCTTCGATCCAACCACCGCCGAGGACCCGGTCGTCCTGGTAACAGACGGCGGCCTGGCCGGGGGCAATGCCGTAGCACGGCCGGTCGAAGCGGACGCGGAAGCGGCCGCCCGGCAGCCGTTCCACCGTGGCCTCGGCGGGCAGGCTGCGGTAGCGGATCTTCACCTGGCGCGGAAGGGATTCGGGGACTCTGAATCGTGAACGAACCAGTTCGCCCCGGCGGCGGTCAGTTCCGTTCGGGCGAGGTCTTCGTGCGTGCCGATCACGACACGGCGCAGCTCGGGCTCGATCCGCACCACGTAGCGGGGCTGGCCGAAGGCCAGCCGCAGGCCCTTCCGCTGGCCGACGGTGAACTGCTCGATGCCCGCGTGACGCCCAACCACCGTGCCGTCGGTGGTGACGATCTCGCCGGAGGTGTCGATCGCGCCGGGGCGTTGGCGGACGAAGCGGGCGTGGTCCTGGTCCGGCACAAAACAGATTTCCTGGCTGTCGCGCTTCGCCGCCACCCACAACCCCAGCCGCTCGGCAATCTGCCGGATTTCCTCCTTGCAGTGTTCGCCGACGGGAAAGAGCAGCCGCGGCAACACCCGCCGCTCGATGCCGAACAAGACGTAGGATTGATCCTTCGACGGGTCCCGCCCGCGGCAGAGCGCGATGTCACCCGACGTAGGGTGGGACAAGCGCAGCGCAGTCCCACCAGCGTTTTCTTGGCCATTGGTGGGACTGCGCTGCGCTTGTCCCACCCTACGGATCAGCCGGGCGTAATGGCCGGTGGCCACATACTGAGCCCCGAGCCGGTCCGCATAGTCCAGCAGCCGGCCGAACTTCAGCCAGGTGTTGCAGACGATGCAGGGGTTGGGCGTCCGTCCGGCGGCGTACTCGGCCACGAAGTAGTCCACGATCCGGTCGAACTCCGGCTGGAAGTTCACGGCGTAGAAGGGGATGCCCAGCATATCGGCGACGCGGCGGGCGTCGGCCGCGTCGGCGGCCGTGCAACAGCCCTGCTTACTTGGCGGCAAGCCGGGAGCCGGGCAAGAAGTCTCCGCCTCCTGCCCGTGCCGCATGAACAGCCCGATCACTTCATGCCCTTGCTCGCGCAACAGCCAGGCCGCCACGCTGCTATCCACTCCGCCGGACATTGCCAGGACGACACAAGGCATACGATATCTCCACGATACCCCATTAGACCCCCTCGACCCTGCTGCTGGCAAGCTGCGGCCGTGTGCCGGCCTTTTCGCCTATTCACGTTCCGCCAGGGCGAATATAATGCTCAACAGACAGGAATGTCCCCCCCAGGAATCCGTATTATGGAACGCGAGCTAATCGACCGGGCCGAGGCCATTCAGAAGCGGATCGTCCAACTGCGGGACTCTCTTTGACTACGAAGCCAAACGAAAACAGGCCGAGGCCATCGAAGTGCGGATGGGGGCGGCGGACTTCTGGGGCAACCAGGAGAAGGCCCGCGAAACTATCGCCGAGTTGAAGGGGCTGACGGGCGTGCTGAAGCCCCTGGAGGAGGCGCTCAAGATGGCCGGCGACCTGGCCACGCTGGTCGAGATGGCCCAGGAGGACGACGAGTTGGCCGGCGAAGTGCCCGGCGACTTGAAGCGGGTGGAGCAGGCGGTCGAGGCGCTGGAGACGAAGGCCCTCTTGAGCGGCCCGCTGGACCCCAACGCGGCCCTGCTGACGATCAACGCCCGCGACGGCGGCACCGACGCCAACGATTGGGCCGAGATGCTCCTGCGGATGTATCTCGCCTGGGCCAAGGACCACGACTACCAGACCGAAATCCTCGACCGCCAGGACAACGAGGAGGCGGGCATCAACAGCGCCACGGTGGCCGTCCGCGGCCCGATGGCCTACGGGTATCTGAAGGGCGAAAGCGGCATCCACCGCCTGATCCGCATCAGCCCCTACAACTCCGAGGGAAAGCGGCAGACCAGTTTCGCGGCCGTGGACGTTTCGCCCGAAGTCTCCGAGCAGGCCGACATCGAAATCCGCCCCGACGACATCGAGGAGCAGGTGTTCCGCGCCAGCGGCCCCGGCGGGCAGCACGTCAACAAGACCTCCAGCGCCGTGCGGCTGATCCACCATCCGACGGGCATTGTCGTGGCCTGCCAGAGCGAGCGGAGCCAACACAAGAACCGGGCCACGGCAATGAAAATGCTCCGCGCCCGCATGGCCCGCGTCGAGGAGGAAAAACGCGAGGCGGAGGCCGCCGCCAAGTACAACCAGATGCCCAAGGTCGGCTTCGGCTCGCAAATCCGCAGCTATTTCCTCCATCCCGAGCAGCGGGTCAAGGACGCCCGCACCGGCTACAGCGAGACGAGTTTCCACAACGTGCTGGACGGCCATATCCAGGAGTTCCTCGACGCCTACCTTCGGCATCGGGCGGGGAAGCAGTAGGGATTGCCGCCAGCCGCCGCGAGTGGTACATTCTTGCCATGTCGCCCGAAAGAATGGAACAGTTCAATCGCCAGTATGCGGGCAAGCGGGTGCAGGCCGACGCCCGCCGGCCGGAGTTGACCCGCTTCGCCGGCCGGCAGGGCCGCGTGGTCGCCGTCAACCAGAACGGCCGGGCGCTGGTGCAGTTCGACGGGCCGGACCCGAGCTGGTACGACATCCACCCCGAGTTCCTCAAATTGGAGCCGTCGCCATGAACATCAACGACATCAATCTGGCGGCGCTGCAACGGGATTTGATGGAACTTGCCGCGGAGAAGCGCCGCCGCGGCTGGCTGCGGCGGAATTGGCTCTGGTTTCTCCCCGGCTTGATCCTGGCGCTGGTGGTGCTGGGCGCAGGGGTGGGCTATTGGTGGCTCTTCGTCCGCGTCTACCGCCTCGACGCGGTCCGCACCGCCATGCAGACCATCCAGAACAACAAGGGATTGCGGGAGAAACTGGGGCAGCCGGTCGGCGTCGTGTGGTGGCCGTCGCAGAGCGCCGCGCCGAACGCCCGCATCGAGGACACGGAAAAGGACATAACCTGGTACATCGAGGGCCCCAAGGGCCGTGGCAAGGCGCAGTTGAAGGCCCGGCTGAGGGCCGGCCAATGGCAAACGGTCGAGTTTCAGGTCACGCTGCCGGACGGCACGAAGGTCTCGCTCGAAGAGGCGGGCGACAACGCGGGCGAAGCGCCGCTGTACCAAGCGCCCAAGCCGGCGGGCAAGACGCCCGACAGCAAGGCCCCGCCGGACATCAATCTGCCCGTGCCGCCCGCCGACTGCGCCGCCTTAGAACTTGTTGCCGTCGATCGCTTGGCCGTCCTTGCGGTTGCCGAGGCGGCGGTGGGTTTCCACGTCGATCATGTAGCTCATCATTTGCACCGAGCCGTCGCAAAAGGCCATCTGAAAACCGTTGAGGTGGGCGCTGCCGAACAGGTCGTTGTTTATCACCCCGGGCGTATCGGGGAAGGGGCCGGTGTACGGCGGAGGGACCATGTATTCCATCGCCGCCCAACGTACGATGTCCTTGTCTTCGCCTGTCATCGCGTTCTCGTTGTCGCCAGCGTCCTGGCCGGTCGCGTAATAGTCGGGATCGATGTTCTTTTCCCCGCAAAGGTACGTATTGGACGTCCCGTCGGTGATGTCCGACATTTGGATGAGACTGCCGGCGTACACGATGCCCGTCGCCACCGCGGCGATATTCGCGAAGGTGGTCCGCGCGTTGGACGTTTCCTGCCCCGGCGGGTTTTCCACTTCAGTGATGCTCGCGGGCCCGGCCTCCTGGTTCGGCCCCATTTCGTTCCAGAGGGCATTGACCGGGTAATACACACTGGTGTAACGGTCGCCGCCGTTGGCGGCGTAATCGCTCCGTGCCACTGCCGCCGGCATGTTGTAGTTGCCGGGAGTCCAAAAATTCCAGTTTGAGGCCCACGGATAAATGATCGCCGGCCGCCGTGTGGGACAGTTGATGCCGCTCCACGCGCTGGACATCCGTTGGGAGTTCGCGAGGCGTTTTTGCGAGTCGGTCAGGCCCGTGCCGAGATCGTGCAGCGATTGTTGTTCAAGATAAGGCAGGATGTTGTATATCCATCCGCCCGGCTGCCGCCAGTCAGTCCCGCGGTCGGCGTCGCCGGTCCAGCCGTATCCCCAGCCGCCGGTGGGAAAGCGTTTGATGGCGCTTTCGTGGTTCAGACAGCCCAAGGCGAGTTGCTTGAGGTTGTTCTTGCACTGCAATTGCCGGGCTGCCTCCCGGGCCGCCTGCACCGCCGGGAGCAACAGCGCAATCAGGATGCCGATGATGGTAATCACCACCAAAAGTTCCACGAGCGTAAACGCCGCGGATTTCTGATTCCTGACTTCTGATTTCTGATTGTCGCGATCCACGAGTCGGTCCTTTCCATCAGGTTGTTCACCCGGTTCCAGATTTCCGTTAGCGCGCACGGAAGAAAGGCGCTCCAGGCGCCGTCACGAGAAACGTCCCGTAACGGCGCCGGAGCAGCGCGCCAAATCAGAAATCATAAATCCCAAATCATCAATCTACCGCCGCTTCCGCCAGGCATAGCAGAGCAGCCCCGCCAGGCCAGTGGCCAGCAGCATGAGCGCCCGGCTCGGGCACGGCGGTCGTGTGGATCAGTTCGATCTCCCAGATCCGGCCAAACGTGTTCGGCGTGTCGACCGTGCCAAGGTCCACCAGAAGGCTGCGCGTTCCGGCCGGCGCGGAGACGTGAAAATCGATGTAGCAGCGATCCGGAGCGGTGGAACCCATGTACTGGACCCAGGGCGCCACCGTCGGTGAACCCGGGATCGAGCCGAACGTCCCCAGAGCCGACCACGTCGGATCCGAGACCGTCAGTGAGGTCGTCACAGCCGACGAACAGTAGATGCTGATCGGGTTCGGCACGTCCTGGGGCTCAGTGAAGATGCGGACGATGTCGAAGGCACTGTTGAACCCACTGATGTTGACCCTCGCGTCGGCGTCAGGAGTCGGGGCAAACCACGCGACATCGCCCGCCCACCCCGTTATGCTGGTCACGCCATCAATTATGACCGAGGGAGGGAGGGACCCGGCCCGCGTTGCGTCGCAGGTAACGGTGGCACCCACGTTGTAGCTGACATCGGTCTGATTGGGGAGAAGGAAAGTACTCGTGGCGATCGTGTTTTGAGCGCCGCGGGCGCACGAGTAGGATCATGGCCACGAACGCTAACACCAGGCTTGTGAAATTGCGAAACATCGCTGTCTTTGTCCTTTTCGAAAACGTACAAATTACAATTCGGAGCATTCCGGGCCCCCAGAAACACTCTGGGCGGATTCCCCCTGACGCTCCCCAAAACGGTGGCCTCAACTCTGTCGCCACGTTTCCCATTTTCTCATGCGCCCGCGCGCCGCTAACGCGCGGAGCGCCGGCCGCGGCGGCGATTTCGTATTGCCTTACGGACCGTTCATGGGTTTGTCTCCTTTGCCTGGTTTGCCGGTGGCGATTTCAAACTAAGAAATGAGCCTTCTGTTTCCACGCGGAGCAGCATCGGACTGGCGGGCCACTCGGCACCCCCTTCCCCTCCCCCGTTCTCCACGTCAACCTCGAGCGTATTGGTCCCCTCGACGAAGCCTTTGGGGGCCGTGAAGCTGTGGAACAAACCATACGGCGGGTCCCAGCCGTGGTAGGTGACCGGCACTTGCACGCCGTTGAGCCGGATGGCCTTCACGTGGTTGTCCGCGATGAACCAGCCCCCCAGCACCGCGCTGCCGGGGAACAGACCGGCAAGCTCGAATGTGGTCCGAAAGGTGTACGTCACACCGTTCGGCAGCCTGGGCAGGTCGCCGGCCGTTGAAATCCATTGCGACTTGGCAGGATCGTTCTCGGCATAGATGGGCACAATCGTCGTTACCACGGCTGCCTGCGGCTTGAACTTCGGATCGTCGCTGCGGGCCACGATCTGCCAGTGCGGGTCCGCATCGCCCACCTTTAACTCAACGCCCGTGTTGAATAGTTTGATCGGCAGCCGCATGGGCATCTGATGCGCAAAGCTGTCCCGCGGGGACTTGCCGCGTACCGTCTTGACAACTGTGACCGTCTGGTTCCTGCCGCGTTCCACCCGCGCCGACTCGTCTCTACCCAAGGAAATTACCTTCGCGCCTTCGTCGCCGCCGGCTATCCGCACCTCGACCCTGCCGCAGAAGACCTGAGCGCGACTCGCGCCCGACTTATCGACTTCCACGCCGAACTCCGTACCCAAGTCGGTCACGATCGCGGTAGGAGTCTTGACGACGAATTTGGGATTTGGGATTTGGGACTTGGGATTTGCCGCTTCCGGCTTCGCACTCTCCACTCTCGCCGTTAGCTTGCCGAGCGAAAGGAAGCCGCCAGCGGGGGAATCGACCTCGTAGACGCACGGGCCTTCGAGGATGACCTTGGCCCCGCTTTCATAATTGATTTCCATCAGGCCGGAGGAGAGGGCATACGCCTGGCCCAAGGCGACGTCCCGGCCAATCGGAGCGGACTTCGCGTCGGTCCATTGGCAACCGGCCGTGCCCGTGATCCGGCCGACAAGCTCCGGCTCTATTAGCCGGGAGCCAACGGCTCCCGGAGAGTCTGGTCCGGGGGCTGTTAGCCCCCGGCTATTGTTTGCCGCTAAAGGCGAATAATCGTGCGACACTTTGTACGCCCACGCGCCCAGGATCGCCATGCCCGTCAACACCGTGGCCACCCCGTAGGAGATCAGCCAGCCGCCCAGCGGCGAGTGGATGCTGAACAGCGAAGGGGGGACGGGGGAAGAAGTGTCGATGACGATGGGCGGAATGAACGGTTCGGGACCCGGGATTTCTGACTGCTGATTTCTGATTTCGAGTTGGTGCGGTTCTTCCTCCGGTCGAGCCGAGAACACCTCGTGCAACATCCCCAGTTGATGGCAGAGGGCGACGAACCAGCCGCGGCACTGCGGGTCGGAGTGGACCTGCCGGGCAAGGGCCGCCTCCTCCTCGGCGTCGGCAACGCCGTCGAGATAGCGGAGCGCCAGCGCGAGGAACTGCTCCTCATCGCCCGCCACGGCATCGTTGGGGTGAACCTCCGTCACGGCTCGTTCTCCCCGTGTATTGGACCTGTCCCCTTTTTCCGCTCGGCAGTCCGTTGGTCGATGCACTTGGCCAGCCGCTGATGGATCCGCGACAAGGACACGTAGACGGTGTTGGGGGGCTGCTGAAGGGCTTCCGCCAGCGCCTCCCCCTTGATTCCCTCGGCGTAGCGGAGATGGAGGATGTGGCGGGCGCGATCCGTCAACTTCTTCATGCAATCGCGCAGCGATTCCAACTGGTCGGACGGATTTTCCATACGGCCCGCGGCGGCGTTCCAGGCGGCGTCCAACAGGTCCAAGACGGCGTCGCCCAGCGGCCGCGGGCCGCGGCCCCGCCTGCGCAAGGCGCTCAAGGATTCCAGCCGCGCCGCCGCGCGGACCCAGCCGCCAAACTGTCCCGCATCGCCGATCGACTCGCACTTCTTCAGCGTCAGGATCGAGACTTCCTGAAAGACGTCGTCGGCGGTGGCCCAATCGCGGACGATCGAATGGATGTAGCCCAACAGGCCGGCCCGGCCGGAAATCAGCAGCCGCACGGCGGTATCGCGGTCCAAGGCCATCCGACCGTCCCTCGTTCGCTTCCCTCAGGTCTATAGTACATACGTCGTTGGCGCCCTTTCACTTTACATGCCCAATGAGGGGGAGCCTGAAGAATCGCGCGCTCTGGCGGGACCGGACATCCCACTGCGGGGGGTGCGTGTTGGCGCGCGGGCGGGCGTCGGCAGATTGTCCCCTCGCCGGGCACGGATCGAAGGTTGCTCGGGAGATGCGAGATTCTCGGGGCACCCCCTTAACCTGGCGAAGACGGCATCCCAGGCGCCGACGGGGGCAGGTCAAAAGGCCGGCGGGGCGGTCTTTCCGCCGGCGCCGGCTTCTCCTCGACGGCCTTCAGCCGGATCTCCTTGGCATCGAGCCGTTGCCGCCAGGCCCGCACCGCGACCTGCCGTCGGGCGGCCGTCTGTTCCGGCTGATAGAACAAACCCAGGCCGGTGATGTCCCGCAGATTCCAGAAGCTCAAACGGCGGACGGCCAGCGAGTCGTCGTCCAGCCCGCGGACCAGCTTGGCGTCCTCGCCGGCCTGCAAGTCCTTGTCGGTGTAGCCCCAGAGCATCCGGTACAGGTCGGCGGCCTGCTGGGGATACCGCCGTTCCAAGGCCAGCCGCACCGCGGCGGCCGTCTCGGGGTCGCGGGCCACTGCCGCCCGCAACTCCTCGACGTAGTAGTCCTGCCAATCGAGCTTGTGGGTGGGATCGTCCAGGGCATCGACCATTTCGGCGAAGCGGCCCAGGTAGCCCAGGCTGCGGAGCGCCAGCCAGCGGACTTCCCGCTGCGGCCGGGAGGTGGCCAGTTCGAGCAGGCTCAAGCGGGCCGCCTTCCCCGGCTTCTCGCCCGCCAGTGCCTGCGCTATCACCAACGACGCCCGCCGGTCCAATTCCTTGATTGGCTCGGCGGTGATCCACTTGGGCAGCTCCTTGGCGGCCGTAGCGGTAGGAATCGACTGCCCGTCAAAGCTCAACCGCTGCGGGGCGCAAGCCGCAACGGCTGGCCTTCTCCGGGGGCTGTTAGCCCCCGGCTATTGCTCTCCTCCCACAAGAGGGCGCCGGTAACGGCGTACAGAGCGGCGGTGATCCGCGGCGTCTCGGTTTCGGGGTTTGTGCCCGGCAGACGGAGGCGGCGGACGTCAATCGCGGCCTGCGAGTCGGAATCGACAAAGGTGATCGTGCCGGAGCGGCCGCCGAAGGCCACCCGTAGCTTCGACTCGGCCTTCACCAACGGCATCAGCACCACGCGGCCGTACAGCACGCGGATGCCGGGCGGCAGCGGCGGCGTGGTCCCCAACAATTCCAAGCGGCTCCCGCCCAGGATATCCAGCTTGACGCCCACCGTCAGCAGAACCTTGGCGCGGTAAGTGGGCAGGACCAACACTTGCTGTGGAACCAGCATCTGGTCGGCGCCGACGCGGGTCCACTCGCCGGCGGCGTCGCGGCCCAACAATATCTGGTCGCTGGACGTCGACCGGCCCAGTGCCTCGAGCTGAGGGGCCGGCGGGGAGGGGGCGGGCGCAGCCTCCGGCGGTTTCTGCTTCTCCTCCTCGATGCCCTCCATCGGGGGAAGTTTGGGGAGCGGCGTGGGCTCAGACTCGGGCGGCGGCTTCGGGGCGGGCGGCGGCGGCACAGCCGGCTCCTTTCCTGGCGCGGCGGGCGGCACGGCCGGCCCCGGAAGAACCGGCAACGGCAGTGCCGGTTCGGCCTTCGGCGTCTCGGGCGGCTTGCCGGGCGCCTCGACCCCCGGTTTGCCCGGCGGTTGGGCCGGTTCGCCGGAAGGTCCCTTGGGCAGTGGCGGGACGGCGGGGGACTTCCCCGGTCCCGTTCCCGGTTCCGTCGCCGGCGGCTTGACAGCTTTCGACGGTTCGGTTGGCGGCGGCTCCGTCGCCCGTTTTTCTCCTTCCGACACGACCGCCACTTGCGGTGGCGGCTCCTCCGGCGGCGCGGCGACGATTCCCAGACTCACCAGTACTTTGCCCAGCGGGGCCGCCGGCTCGAACTGGCCCAACGACTTGAGCACGATCAGGGTGACGCACACCAGCAGCACGGCGGCCGCCGCAATCGACACCCAGGCCGGTTTGCGGCGCGGCTCGCGGAGGTACTCGGGCACGGTCGGCCTGGGGCGGGCCTTGCGCCCGGCCGGCCCCGGTTCACCCAGGTCCAGTTGCGGTGCGGCTGTCGCGCCCGGCAGGGCCGGCGGTTGCTCGACGCTCCGCGGCAACGGCGGCGCCGCCTGCCCCTGCGCCTCGGTGAGTTGATACATCCGCTCCCGGCTTACCGGCTCCACCTCTGCCGCCTCGCCCAACACCAGGGTGAGTATCTGGTGGCACGAAGCGACCTTGGCCAGGTGGATGTCCGACTCCAGGCAGACCTTTTCGAAATCCGACACACGTTCCGAAGTGAGCGTGTTGTCGAGGTATTCGGCGACGGTGTTGGGATCGAGGCCGGGGCCGCGGTCGGTCAGGCTGGGGGCGCCGAGGCGGAGCCGCCGCATGGCGTCGCGGATGCGATGCACGAGACTGGTGGCGTATTCGCTTTCCTCGATCTTCTTGCCCAGCTCGTCGGCGTCCTTCGGGTCCAGCAGGCCGTCCAGGTAGGCTAATAAAGTCCGCAAGGTAAGACGCATGGTGGCACCTCCTATCTGTATTAGTGCCGCCGCGGGGAGGATTCCGTGCAAGAATGCCGCAACCGATTTTCCGTTAACCGCTTACGTTGTCGTCGCCGCTCGAGGCGGCTGTCTTGACGGCACATCGCACACGGCCTACAATCAGGTGGGTGTCACACTTTCGAGGGGAAAGCCAAATCATGGATACGGCACTGGTTATCCACGGGAAGATCGCGGAGAAGCAGTTCATTTCGAACGAACCTATCCCCGACGTGGAAGGCCCCGCAGAACTGATAGTCTATCCCCGGCAGAGCGCTGGGAAGCAGGCGGCCGGCGTCTCGATTTTCGATCTCTTTGGGAAAGCTGGGAACTTGCGGTCTGCCGAGGAAATTGACAGACAAGTCCGCGAAGAGCGCGAGGCGTGGGAGGATCGATGATCTATGCGGATGCCGGGATTATCATTCGCCTGATCGAAGGCGCGGCCAAGGTCCGCTCTCCGATCGAAGTGCGGTTGCAGGAGATCCGTTCCCAAGGTCCCTTGATTCTCACCTCCCGACTGAGCCGATTGGAGTGTCGCTGCAAGCCGCTTCGGGAAAAGAACGACCGTCTGCTACAACTGTATGATGCGTTCTTTATCGGTGCGGAGGTCAAGCTCGCCGAAATCGGCCCGCCCGTTATCGAGCAGGCGACCCAACTGCGGGCATCGCTCGGACTGAAGTCGCCGGATGCCATTCACGCTGCGACTGGAATGCTGGCCGCGGTCTCGGAATTCTGGACGGCAGATAGAGCTTACATGCACTGCCCGGAGTTGAACGTCGTGCTGTTCGAGGCAGTCTGACGGATCGCGCCGGGAAAGGACCTGCCTGCTTCTTCGGCCACGGTTCCGGTGTACGACCTGATGAGCAACGGCTGCGCAAAAGGAGGCATGAAAGGTGACTGACGCCGTCTTCTGGCAATGGGCCGTGTTCGCCGCCGTGGTCGCCGTCTTGCTGGCGCTGGACCTGCTGGTCTTCCACCGGCACGACCGGGCGGCCTCGTGGCGGGAGGCGGCCGGCTGGACCCTCTTCTGGTGCGGGCTGGCCCTGGCCTTCAACGGCCTCGTCTGGTGGTGGCGGAGCGCCGAGCAAGGGCCCGCGGCCGGGCGCGAGGCGGCCCTGGCCTTCTTGACCGGCTACGTCGTCGAATGGTCCTTGTCGATGGACAACGTCTTCGTGTTCGCCGTGATCTTCCGCTATTTTCAGGTCCCACCGCAGTACCAGTACCGCGTGCTGTTCTGGGGGATTCTCGGCGCGATCGTGTTGCGGCTGGGGTTCGTGCTGGCCGGCGTGCAACTGATCCGCCATTTTGACTGGGTGCTGCCGCTGTTCGGGCTGCTGCTGGTCTACACGGCGGCGAAGTTGGCCCTGCACGCCGAGAGCGAGGTGCAGCCGGAGAAGAACGTGGTGCTGCGGTTCGCCCGGCGCTGGCTCCACGTCAGCCGAGGCGATCATCGGGAGCACGGCCACGCCTTCTTCGTGCGTCAGGCCGGGCGGTTCTGCATCACGCCGCTGCTGCTGGTCCTGCTGGTGGTGGAGAGCAGCGACATCGTGTTCGCGGTCGATAGCGTACCGGCCGTCCTGGGCATCACGGCCGATCCGTTCCTGGTCTTCAGCTCGAACGTGTTCGCCATCTTGGGTTTGCGGGCGCTCTACTTCCTGCTGGCCGGGGCGATCGAGACGTTCCGCTATCTGCACTACGGGCTGGCGGCCGTGTTGAGCTTCGTTGGGCTCAGCATGATCGCCGACTACTTCTTCGTCCCGCAGCCCGGCGGACACCTGATCCCCACCTGGGCGAAACTGTTGGCGATTGCCGCGGCACTGGGCATTTCGATCGCGGCGTCGATGGCGTTCAATGGGGAGAAGAGAGAGGAGCGATGAGGGCTGCCGCGATCCCCTCTATCGAGTATAGGCGATGGCAGCCCCGCGTCCGCCCACCCTCACCCCGGCCCCGCTCCCACGGGCGCGAGAGGGGAGTTCTGATTCTAGTCCGGCCAAGGGCGGCAGATAGAATTGCCCCCCGGCCGATGATATGATGGAGGTTGCGGAATCTCGTCACCGGAGGCCAGAAGAGACAGGGCGAGCATGGCCAGGTTGAAGGTAGACCCATTTCTCGACCTCGTGCGCCGCAGCGGGCTGGTCGAGAAGGACCGGCTCAACGCCCTGCTGCGCGAGCTGAAACGGGCGGCCGGCGGCCACGCGATCACCGACACCGGCTTCGTGGCCGACCGGCTGGTGGAAGGCGGATTGCTCACCCGCTGGCAGGCCGACAAGCTGCTGGAAGGGCGGCACAAGGGCTTCTTCCTGGGCAAGTACAAGCTGCTGGACCATCTGGGCACCGGCGGAATGAGCATGGTGTATCTGGCCGAGCACGTGCTCATGCAGCGGCGGGTGGCGATCAAGGTGCTGCCCAAGAGCCGGGTGGAAGACAGCTCGTATCTGGCCCGCTTCCACCGCGAGGCCCAGGCCGCCGCCTCCTTGGACCACCGCAACATCGTGCGGGCGTACGACGTGGACAACGACGGCAACATCCATTACCTGGTGATGGAGTACGTCGAAGGGCGGGACCTTCAGCACATCGTCAAGGAGGACGGCCCGCTGGATTACGTCACGGCCGCGGAGTACTTCCGGCAGGCGGCCTCGGGGCTTTCCCACGCCCACCGGGCCGGGCTGATCCACCGCGACGTGAAGCCGGCCAACCTGCTGGTGGATCAGAAGAACGTGATCAAGCTGTTGGACCTCGGCCTGGCGCGGTTCACCGACGAGGACAAGGCCTCGTTGACCGTGGCCTACGACGAAAACGTGCTGGGAACGGCCGACTATCTGGCGCCCGAGCAGGCGCTGGACAGCCACGGGGTGGACGCCCGGGCGGACATCTACGGGTTGGGCTGCTCGATGTACTACGTGTTGACGGGCCATCCGCCGTTTGTGGGCGGGACGCTGCCGCAGCGGTTGATGATGCACCAGAAGCAGCCGCCGCCGAGCATCCTCCTGGACCGGCCTGACGCCCCGCCGGACCTCGTGGCGATCTGCATGAAGATGATGGCGAAGAAGCCCGATCAGCGATACCAGTCGGCCGCCGAGGTGGCCAGCGCCCTGGGCCAATGGCTGGTGGCGCACGGACAGCGGGTCGAGCCGGGCAGCAGCGGGGGGCCCTCGTCGGCAAAGCTGATGGGGGCCACCTCGGCGAGAGGCGTCGGCGCGGCCGGCGGGCTTCGGATCACGCCGCGGGACTGGCAGGGGCCGGGGGCGGCCGCGGCCAGGATCGGGCGACATCGGCCCTCCGCGGGGCATGCCCCCTCTTCCAGGCCAGGCACACTCGCTGACCGACACCTCGCCCGGCTTCGATCAACCGACAGTGGCCGGATCGGGGCTGCCGCCCGGCTCCTCGAGCGGCGAATTGGACGCCCAGTTGGGGACCAAGCGGCACTTGCCCGTCGCCCAACCGCTCGACGAGGACTCCTCCTCGGAGTTCGTGCTGGACACCGACATTCAGCCGCTGGCATTCTGGAGGCAACAGGGATTACTGAGGGACAAGGACCTCGAAGCGTATCTCGCCCGCCACCGCGGCACCCCCGTGTGGTTGTGGGTGGTGGTGGCCACCGGGGCCCTATTGGCAGTCGGTATGATGGTTGCCCTGTGGATTCTCGCCCGGTAGGCCACGTGAAAATGGCGAACGCCGGTCGACTTGCGCGGGCGAAAATTGTACGGCCTGCGGTGGACTGGGAAGTCGGGGAAGATTTTTGCCGAACTGCCGAGATTGTCAGATTTTCCCCTATTTCCACCGATTCATCAAAAATGCGTTGTCGTGCCTGTTCTCATTGGGCAGGGGGGGAAGCGTCGTGAATTTGTCCGCACAGATTGCGGTGGCGCTCTGGCGCTCATCGCAGCCTGCCAACCGATAGCCGCGCCGGCCGCGGACTACGCCCAGTTCTCCGGCGGCGACCAACCGGCGACTAATGTCGGCGCCGGGAGCGTTGCCGGACAGGGGCAACTGGTGTGCCTCTCCACCGATCCGGCGCCGGGCGGCGAGCAGCCGCGCGGGGCGTGCGACTGCGGCCCAGGCTGCGACCAGTGCCCCCCTTACGGCCTCGTCGGAATGGTCGGACTCGATGCGTTCAAGGGCGTCAGCGACGGTCAGTTCGAGGATAATTTTGGCACCGTCGTGTCCTCGAGCGCCGGCGTGCCGGTCTACGGGCTCCGGGACTACGGCATCGGCTGGCAAATCGGCATGAGCTATGACGCCTACGACTATGACGGGACCGGCTGGGCACTGTTCGACCGCGAGGGGGTGCAGCAGCAGATTTTTTTCACGACGGGCTTTTTCCGCAAGGCCCACGACGATCAGCGGCTGAGCTTCGGCGTGGTCCACGACTGGATGCTGAACAGTTATTGGGGGATGTTCAGCACGAACCCGACCTTTTCGCAATGGCGAGGCCAAATCGAGTACGCCCTGGGCGGCTGCAACTCCGTCGGGGCGTGGGGCTGCCTGCGGGACAGCGTCTCGAGGCAGATCGGCGAGTTCTATAGCCTCGTGACTGCTCGCCCCATGGACCAGGTCAACCTGTTCTGGCACCACAAGTTCAGCAGTACGGGGGCCGACAGCTATTTCTGGGTCGGCGTCCCGGAGCGCGGCCGGCTGGGTCCCGAGGCGGGGAGCAGCCTCGGCGACATGACGATCGGCGTGACGCTGCAATCGCCGCTGTCGGAAAAACTGATTCTCTACGCCAACGGCAGCTACTTTCGCCCCAGCGACTCGGCCGGGGCCGTGGCTGCCGCGGACAACGCCTGGGACGTGTGCATCGGCCTGATGTGGTACTTCGGCGGCAATGCCGTCAGTCACACGATCAACGGCACGTGCTGGATGCCCTACATGCCGATGGCCAACAACAGCAACTTCCTGGTGGATCAGAGCGCCGTCTCTCCCTATGGCTATTACTCTGTGCCGTAAGAGTGACTTCACAAAATGGTCAATTTGCATAAGCGTGGAAAGGCGGGGAGAGTTTTTGCCGTTGTGCCTAGATTGTCAGATTTCGCACTCTTTCCGCCGAATCATTATGGATGCGTTAGTACGTCTATTTCCTTCAGACAAAGGGGGACACGTCATGAAGACGTTCGTACAACTTGCGGTGGCGCTTGTGGCGATCACCGTCGTGTGTCAGGGGAGCCTTGCACTGGCCGAGGATTACTACTGGGTTTCCGGTGGCGATCAGGCGGCGGCCCCGGCGGCTGATGCGAAGGCCCCGGCGGCGAAGCCCGCGGCCGGCACGTGCTGCAATCAGTCGTCCTGCTGCAACCAGCCGTCCTGCTGCGAGTCGTCTTGCGGAGCGTGCGAGTGCTGCTGCGAGCCGCGGGCAGGCGTCGTCGGCCTGTTCGGCTTCGACTCCTTCAAGGGCCTCAGCGACGGCGGGCGACAGAGCAACTTTGGGGCCGTCAGCGGCTTCAACAGCGCCCTGCTCCTGCCCGGAGAGGCGGGCGACCGCGGCCTGGGACTCCAGTTGGGCGCGTCCTACGGCGTCTACGATTGGGACGGCCGCACGGTGAATAACTCCGCCGAGATGCAGCAGCAGACCTTCGTCACCGTCGGTTTCTTCCGCAAGGGCGACGAAGACCATCCGCTGAGCTTCGGCGTGGTCTACGACTGGATGCTGAACGACAACTGGGGCGTGTATGCGACCAACCCAACCCTTGGGCAGTGGCGCGGCCAGGCCGAGTGGGCCCTCAGCGACCAGAACAGCGTCGGCATGTGGGGTTGCCTCCGCGATCTCGAGCGCGACGTCCACTGTCGGTGTTAGGACGCCGGTTACGGTGCTCAACCGCGGCGTCAGCCAGGCCGACATGTTCTGGCACCACAAGTTCGATTACCCCGCCCAGACTTGGCTCTGGTTCGGCGTCCCGCAGAATGACCGCCTGAACGGCGGCCGGCAGCCTGTACGACTGGATCATCGGCGCGGCTCTGCAAACGCCGATCACGGATAACCTGGCCTTCTACGGCAACATGGAATACGCGCATCCGAGCGCCGCGGCCGGCGGATTCGCTGCCCGCGACAGCGCCTGGAACGTCGGCGTCGGCGTGATGTGGTACTTTGGCGGCGGCGCCCATAGCCACCAACTGAACGGCGAGAAGTGGATGCCGTACATGCCGGTGGCCAACAACAGCACGTTCCTGGTCGATCAGTTCTAGCGAACGACCGGCCTAGACCAGGCTCCGGAGCGGTTTGCCGGAAGCGTGGAACGCATCAGGGGTGTGTCCCCTTTGTCCTACAGCCCGCGAGGCGGCAGCGCTCGAACTGCCGCCTCGCGGCGTTTCTTGGATTGGCCATTTCTTGGACTTGAACCCCCCCCGCACGAGTGTTAGGATGACCACTGCCGGAACCAGTATCGAGAGCCGAAGGGGAACGAGACGGAGGGGGGGTGAGCGGGCTAATTCGGGAAAATCGCAACTTTGCTGACCAACTCCGCGTTGTGCAGCCCAGGACAAACCTATGGACGCCGCCGAACCGAAACCCCAGGCGCCGCCGTTCAAGCTCCGCTGGTATCAGTTCAGCCTGCGGTCGCTGCTGCTGTTCGTGATGATCTGCGGCGTGCTGCTGGGGTGGCTGGGATCGTTCGTCAGGCGGGTGTACGAACAGCGGCAGGCAGTCAGCCGCATCCAGAGCCTCGGCGGTCACGTGTCTTATCGACATTCTGGTAGGCCGCTCGATCCGCCGCCTGGGCCGGCGGTTCTCCGCTGGGTGTTCGGCGACGACGCCTTCGCCCGCGTCGTGACGGTCGAATTGATTGACAGCCCCGCGCTGACCGACGCAGAGTTGGAGCCGCTTCGGAGACTGCCCGATGTCACTACCCTGTTCTTGTGCGGCGGCAAAGTCACCGACAGGGGGCTTGAGAATCTGACGGGGCTTCAGAATCTCCGTTGGCTTAGCCTGTCGGACACCCACGTGACCACCGAAGGCTTAGCCCGGCTGCCGCCGGGATCCAGACTGCGGGGCCTGGTGTTGTTGGGGACGACCGTTACCGACTCGACGCTGAACAGGCTCGGCGCGCTGCGTGATTTGGAGTTGTTCCAACTCTTCCGCACAGGTGTTACCGACGCCGGCTTGGCTCCTTTGGCCTCCCTCAGCAGCCTGCGCGAGTTGAGCCTGATGGAATGCCCGGCGATGACCGACATCGGACTCGCCAACTTGTCGGGGCTGAAGGAAATCGAGAAACTCAGCGTCGTCAAGACCCCAATCACCGACGCCGGGCTGGAGAATCTGCGGGAGTTGACGCATCTTCGGGAACTGAGGCTCATCTCCGTCGCCGTGACCGACTCGGGCATCAAGACGCTGCGCGGACTCCGAAGTCTCACCCGGCTCGATCTTACCGGAACGAAGATAACCGATATGGGGCTTATTTACGTGGCTGAGTTGTCAAACCTCGAAGACCTCCGTTTGGGCGGAACGGGGATCACCGACGCCGGGCTGGAGAACCTCACGCGCTTGCCCAACCTGACGGTCCTCCTCATCGAGCACACCAAGACCACCGACGCCGGAATTCCCAGGCTAGTGCGTCTGAAGCGGCTGGCATCGCTCACAGTCGGGCCTGGGATCACGGAGGCCGGAATGATCCGATTGGACGGCGCCATGCCGGCCAGAGTGTCACGCATTGACTCCACCGGATGTATCCAATGGGTCGACCGGACAAGCGGGAAAGTGCGTTCGTCGCTGCCGGACGGCAGCGGCCCGTAGGTTCAGTTCACTTCGCCGCCTTCCACGCCCGCACGTAGTCCACGCTGAACGTGGACGGCAGGTCCTTGTCGTCGGGCATGCCGAACCACTCGGGCATCGTCTCGCTGTCAAAGGTGAGATAGAGCGGCCGATGCCAGTCGGTGTTCTCGACCGTGCGCACGAGCACCCCGTCGACGAAATACTTAACCTCGTCCTGGCCCCAATCCAGACCGTAGACGTGGTAATCGTCGGCCAGCCGCCAGGGGGCGATCCAAGCCGTGCCCACGCTCCAGTGGCCGCCCTGCTCGGGCGGATCGAAGACGTGCATCGTCATGTTGTACTTCCGTTGGAAGCCCTTGGCCTTGCCGCCGATCTCGAAGACGTCGATCTCGGTGGTCCGGCCGCCCGTATCCCCTTGCTGGAACCAGAAGGAGCTGGAGCCGGCCGAGTTCATCGGCTTGGCCTTGACCTCGTAATAGCCGTAGCGGGTGGGGACATTGGCGTGCAGCGTGGCCGAGGTGTAGTCATGGTAGCCCAGCTTGGCTTCCTCCGGCGGGAGCTTCTCCTTCCGCATGGTCAAGGTCAGCTTGCCGTCGGCGACCGCGACATTGCGGGGGCTGAACAGGGCCGGCTGCCGCCCCTTCCACCACTTCGTGCTCAGCGACCATTTCTTTCTGGTCCAGTTCCTTGCCCTCGAACTCGTCGCTCAATGGCTCGAACTTCACCCAGCCGGCCTGGTTCCGTTGGTCGGAGAGCGGATAGGCATCGGTGACGCGCTTAGGGGTCTCGCCAAGCGGATCGGAGCGGGTCCAGGTCTTCGGGCGATGCTTGGCGGCGGAATCCTTCGGCATCGTCGATGGTCCGTCAGCGGCCAGGGCAAAGTGACCGGCGGCAAGAACCGCAACCATCAAGGCCATTTCGGGCGTTCGCGCACCTCATTGCACGTCTCCACATTGTTGGGGTCGCTCGTTGGGGCGGCAGTACAACTGCCGCCCCAACGAGGACCGGATTATACCGCTGCCGGCCCAGCGAAACAACAGCCCGGATTAACCGTCTTGCCTAGCTTCTCTGGGCCGGGTCCGTGAGGTCGGTGCGTAGAAAACTACCATTGACGGTGGCCGCTGTCCTCCGGTATTCTCCGCCCCCTAATCGTGAGGGAGCCGGCATCGGCTGGCGGGCATAATCTTCTCTTCTGATGTGCGGTTCGAGCATGGTGCAGCCAAGCGATTCCACGCCCGTCGAAGCTGAAGTTGGGTATCACTCCAGCGCCGAGCTGGTCCATTCTTTGCTGCGGCTGGTGTTGGCGGTCCGCTACCGCAAGAACCTGGTGGCGGCGGTGATGGCGGCGGCGGTGCTGTTGGGCGGGCTGTATTATGCCACGGCCACCCGCTTTTACTCGGCGCAGGCCCAAATCCTGGTCACCCAGCCCCGGAACGACCGCCTCGACACGTCGGTCACCAACGACGAGTCGGTCCGCCAGAACATCATGCCCACCTACGAGAACATCATCCGCAGCGCCAAGGTGGTGGAAGGGGCGGTCTGCAATCTGGCGCCGGCCGACCGCATCGACCTGGCCGGGGCCCCCAGGAGCGTTGGACCGCCTGCTTGCAGGCGAACCTCTACGCCAAGGCAATCCGCTCCACCAACGTTCTGGAGGTGAGCTACCGCTCGCGGGACCCGCAAGTGGCGGTCAACGTGGTGCAGGCGGTGGTGCAGTCGTATCTCGATTTCATGGAGCGGATGCAGCGGGGAACCGCCGGCGAGATCAGCCGGATGCTGACCCAGGAACGGCAGACGCAGGCGGAGCAGTTGGCGCAAGCAGCAGGAACTGCTGGAAGCCCGCCGCCAGGTTGCCGACATGGGTTTCCGCTCAGACGGCAAGACGCTCCATCCGACGGTGCAGCGGGCGGTGTACTTCAACGACGCTCTGACCGCCACGCAAAGGAAGCGGGTGGAGGAGGAAGCCCTGCTGGCCGCCATTCAAGCGGCGATGCAGCGGAACGAGGACCTCGGCCAATACCTGATGGCCGCCAGCGACACCGTCGGCCGGGAACTGTTGCTCAACAGCCTTGGTCTCGGCGGCCGCGACGGCTACACCCAGGCCAACCTGGAGCAGAGCCTGCTGGCCGACCGCGCCGAGCTGCAAACCATCCAACGGAACCTCGGCCCGAATCATCCCGAGGTGCAGACGTTGGCCGAGCGGGTCCGCCTGACCGAGCAGTACCTTCAGTCCGCGCAGCAGCGTCTCAGCCAGCGCGTGGCCGAGCTGGGCAAGAGCGAGCTGGGGCCGTGGTTGTTGCAGATGGTGCAGCAGCAGCTCGACCAGTCGCGGCGGGAGGAGCAGATTCTCACCGCCCGCTTCGAGCAAGCCCGCAGCGAGGCCATTAACATCAGCGGCCAACTGGGGCAGATCGAGATGCTCGAGCGCGATGTGAAGCGCCTCGGGGACATGAACGACGTGCTGTTGAACCAGATCGCCGCGCTCGACCTGAAGCAGAACGGCCAGGAGGTGCGGGTGGCGGTGATCGAGGAGCCGGCGATGTCGGCCCGGCCGGTTTCCCCGCGCTTGAGCCTCGTGGCGGCGTTGGTGGTGCTGGGCGGCAGCGGCGCGGCGTTGGCCCTGGTGACGCTGCTGGACGCCCTGGACGACCGCTTCCGCTCGGTGGAGGAGATGCAGAGCCGGCTGGGGCTGCCGCTGTTGAGCATGGTCCAGCAGTTGGAGCCGCCGGAGAGCACGGGGCCGCGGGCGCTGGTGACGCACGCCGCCCCCACCTCGGCGGCCAGCGAGAGCTTCCGCACCCTGCGGACGGCCCTGACGCTGACGCACCCCGACGCCCGGCAAGTCGTCGTCAGCAGCGCCGAGGCGGGCGACGGCAAGACGACCACCCTGGCCAACCTGGCCGTCTGCTATGCCCAGGCCAGCAAGCGGACGTTGTTGATCGACGCCGATCTGCGGCGTCCCGGCCTGACCGGCCTGATGAACATGCGCGGGCCGCACGGGCTGAGCGAAGTTCTCCGCTCGGACGGGGACCTTGGGCAGTTGGCGAAGCTCCACATCCGCGCCTCCGGCATCGAGGGGCTCGACATCCTCCCTTCCGGCCCGCGGCCAACCGATCCCGCCGAGTTGCTCGGCAGCCCGCGGTTCTCGCAGCTCTTGGCCTGGGCGGAAACGCTCTACGACCTGATCCTCGTCGACAGCCCGCCCATCCTGGCCACCACCGACACGGCGCTGATCGGGCGGTTGGTGGACGGGGTGATCCTGGTGGTGCAACCGACCAAGAACCGCCGCCGCCTGGTCACGCGCGTCGTGGAACGGCTCGATCTGATGAAGATTCCCGTGCTGGGACTGGTCATCAACCGGACCGGCTCCGAAGACGACCAGGGCTACTACGGCTACCACAATTACGGCTACGGATACGGCTACGGATATGGGAGTGGCGGGGAGTACGGCCAGGAGGCGCGCCGGCGGGAACGCCGGAGAGCACGGCCGAGGAAGAGTGCCCGCCGCCCTCCGGCGCGGCACGGCAGGATTCCGGCGAGGAAGACGACTTTCCCACGCTGCTCGTCCCGCGGTGCGCAGCCTGAGTGGGAGATTAGTCCCCTCTCCCTTTGGGAGAGGGTTAGGGTGAGGGCCGTGTGATGAAAGAACCGCGATTTTGCCAAGGGTTCGCGACGCCGCCCTCACCCCTGCCCCTCTCCGGGCACCGACCGGAGGTTGGTCGGGAGAGGGGACATGTTCACAACGTCTATTGGCGGCAGCACCTCCACCTGCTGGTGGCCGCGGCGCTGGTGCCCTTTCTGGCGGGCATCTACTACCTGAGCTTTTGGCTCCGCTTCGAGGGCCCGCTGGGCGGCCGCGAGACGGCCTGCTTCCGCGCGACCGTCGGCTGGGTGCTGGCGGTGAAACTCGCTTGGTTCGTAGGGTTGCGGACCTGCCGGGGCTGGAGCCGGTCGGTCGCGTTCTATGACCTGGTGGTCCTGCTGCGGACGGCGACCGGCGGCTTGCTGACGGCGGCGATGGTGCAATATCTCTTGGCGCCGCTGCCCGCCATTCCCCGCAGCGTGCTGCTGCTGGACTGGGGCGCAACCATCGTCGTCATCGGCGGCGCCCTGCGCTGTTGCGGGGAGTGCGCGAGACGCGCTGGCGGCCGTTCTCGTCGGCCGGCGAGGTGCGGGTGCTGATCGCCGGGGCCAGCGACATGGGGGCCTCCACGCTGCAAATGATCCGCCGCATCGGCCGGCCACGCTACCGCGTGGTCGGCTTCATCGACGACAATCCGGACCTTCAGGGAACGGCGCGTTGAGGGCGTGCCGGTGGTGGGCGACTGCCGGCAGGCGCGGCAACTCGTAGACCACTACCGGGCGAAACAGGTCCTGGTCATGCAAGGGGAGCTTGCCGGGCCGCGGGTCCGCCGGCTCCTGGACGACGCCCGCGGACGGTGCGAAGTCCGCGTCTTGCCCAACTACCGGCAACTGATCGAAGGTTCGGTAACGGTCCAACCCCGGCCGGTGTCCATCGAAGACTTGCTGCAGCGCGAGCCGGTGCGGCTGGACATCGAGGACATCCGCCAGTGGATCGACGGGCGGGTGATCCTGGTGACCGGCAGCGCCGGCAGCATCGGCTCGGAGATTTGCCGCCAGTTGCTCGCCTTCGACCCGCAGCGGATCGTGGCGGTGGACCGGGCGGAGACCAGCCAGTTCTTTCTGGAGCGGGAGTTGCAGTCCTTGGCCTTGGCCGGCGGCGCACAAACGGGGGTTGTCCCCTTTTCCGCCGGACGCAAGATCGACGTCTGCCTGGCCGACGTGCTGGACGGGCCCGGCATGCGCCGCATTCTGATGCGGCACCGGCCGCACGTGATCTTCCACGCCGCCGCCTACAAGCACGTCCCGCTGATGGATGCGCCATCCCCAGGAGGCGGTGAAGAACATCGTGGCCGCCACCCGCCGGCTGGCCGACCTGGCCGTCGACCTGCACACCGATTCCTTCGTGCTGATCTCGACCGACAAGGCGGTCAATCCCACCAGCGTGATGGGGGCCTGCAAGCGGGCCGCCGAACTGTACGTCCAATCGTTGGCCGGCCCGGCCCCGGGCCGGTTGGTGACCGTGCGGTTCGGCAACGTGCTGGACTCGGCGGGGAGCGTTGTGCAACTGTTCCGCCAGCAGATAGCCGCGGGCGGACCCGTGACGGTCACCCACCCCGACGTCCGCCGCTACTTTATGACCATTCCGGAAGCCTGCGCGGCTGGTGATCCAGGCCGGCGCGATCGGCCAGAGCGGCCAGGTGCTGGTGCTGGACATGGGCGAGCCGGTCCGCATCGTCGATCTGGCCGCCGACATGATCCGCTTGTCGGGGCTGCGGGTGGGCGAGGACGTGGCCCTGGAATTCACGGGCCTGCGGCCGGGCGAGAAGTTGTCCGAGGAATTGCACGTCCCCGGCGAGCAACGGTTGCCCACCTCGCACCCGAAGATCATCGTGGCCAATCATCGGCCGCCGCGGGTGGGCGACGTCCGCGGCGCCATCGCCGAATTGGAGCGGCTGGCCGACGTGGCCCCGGAGGCGATCGTCGACCAGTTGCAGCGGATCGTTTGCGGATACGAGCCGGGCAAAGAGCAAGAGGCAGCCGAGTACCGCGCCGCCGCATGAGCGCCGGCGGCGGCGGGGCAAAGACCGCCAGTGTGAAAGAATGGCCGTGGCATTTCCTCCCCGAGGGGAGGGACAACAGTGGGTGTCCGGCACCCACGGGAACGGAGTGCGCCCGGACCTGGGCAAATGATCGCGTTGCCGCGGACACTGACGACACAAGTCTTCGTGCGGATGCGCACGGCGATGCGCTCGCGGACGTTGCGGATCATCTCCGTCTTTGCCGGCGGAAACCTGCTGGCAACCGTTCTGACCGTCTTTGGCTCGATCATTCAGGCGCGGTTTGTGGGACCGGAGGAGATGGGGATCTTCCGCACCTTCTCGCTCGTGGTGGGCTACCTGAGTTTTTTGCACTTGGGAACGATCGACGGACTTCAGCGTCAGTTGCCGTACTTGATCGGAAGCGGCAACCGGAGCCGCGCGGAGAGGGCCGCCAGCGCCTCGCTGGCATGGACGCTACTGGCTTCCACGGTTTGTGCCGCGGCGTTCCTGGGTCTGGCCCTTTGGGAGGCCCTCCACTGCCGGTGGATGGGTTGCTGCGGATGGCTGGCCCACGCGCCGGTGGTCCTGTTGAGTCTTTATGGAATGGGACTGGGCACGACGTATCGCACCAGCGGGGACTTCGCCCGGCTGTCCGTCACCAACGTGGGCCAGGCCACACTGGGCGTCCTGCTGTTGCCGGTCCTTCCTTGGCTTTCGTATTACGGCGTCTGTCTGCGGACGTCGCTCGTGGCGGCGTTTCACGTCGTCCTGTTGCAGCGGTTCCGGCCGCTTCGGATGCGCCTCCGTCTCCGCTTCCGCGATCTGTGGAGCGTGCTGAAGATCGGGCTGCCGTTGAGTCTCGTCGGCTACGTGGCCACCTCTTTCTGGCTCTCGGTGGAGGGCTCGATCGTGCTGCGGTATTTCGGGACCGAGGCGCTGGGGCTGTTCTCCGTGGTGGTGATGTTCCGCTTCACGACGTGTCAACTCGTGCAGAACGTCAACCAGTTTTACATGCCGAAAATCGCGGAGCAATTCGGGCGGTCGGGACGGACTGCCGACTGCTTGCGGTTGGCGACGAAGCCGATGCTGTTGGCCGGGCTGGCCACGCTTCCCATGATCGCCCTGGGCTGGCTCCTGGTTTCGCCGGCCGTCAGCCTGGCGATTCCGAAGTACGTCGCGGCAATTCCCGCGATGCAATGGTCGCTGCCCATGATGCTGGTCCTGGTTTTCAATCTGCCGCTCTATGTGCTCAACGCTTCCGGGCGGTGCCTGGAGTATGGACTAAGCGTCGCGGCGGGATTGCTCTGTTTTTGCGTCGCGGCGGCTGTCGCGGCGCGGGGCGGCGGCTTGGTGGGGATCGTGTTGGCATCGACTTTCGGTCACGTCGTACAAACGGTTGCCGCCTACGCCCTGATCCACATCCGGACGCGCAGCGAAGAGCGGAACACGCCGGAACCCGTGCCGGGATGACGAGCCACATCCGAATCACCTTTGGTATGATCGTGTTGAACGGCGAGCCGTTCGTCCGCTACAACCTTCGCAGCCTCTATCCCTGGGCCCATCAGATCATCGTCGTGGAGGGCGCGTGCCGGACGGCCCGAGCGGTGGCGACGCCGGACGGCCATTCGACCGACGGGACGCTCCGGAGCTTGCAGCGTTTCCAAGCGGAAGAGGATCCGGAGAAGAAAGTCCTCGTGGTCCACGCCCGCGACGAGGGGCTCGAAGACGGGTTCTGGCCGGAAAAGACGGAGATGTGCCAGGCGTTCGCCCGGCGCGACGGGCAACTACCTCTGGCAGATCGACTCCGACGAATTCTATCGGGAAGAAGACATGGCTGCCGTCGGCAAGCTCCTTTCCCAAGGAGTTGGATGGGTAGCGTTTCCGCAGCATAGTTTTTGGGGCAGCATTGATCATATCAACAATAGTCTCGCCTTGGCGGAGTTCGACTTCAAGGGAAGTGGCGCGAGACTCTTTGCGTGGGGCCAAGGCTACCGGTACGTGGCCCACCGGCCTCCGACCGTGGTCGATGAGAATGGAAACGACGTTCGACGACGTGGAATGCTCACCTGCCGGCAAATGAAACAACGCGGCATCTATCGATACCATTATTGTCTGGTTTTCCCGGCGCAAGTCTCCACGAAGGTGGCCTACTACAGCACCCCCTCGTGCGAGAAGACGGCACAGAAGGGGGGCTTTAATCGTGGCATCTCGTCGTGGCACGAAGCCAGCTTCAAGCAAATCATCC
This sequence comes from uncultured Planctomycetaceae bacterium, assembly GCA_963754135.1. Classification (GTDB taxonomy): domain Bacteria; phylum Planctomycetota; class Planctomycetia; order Pirellulales; family Thermoguttaceae; genus JAJFUI01. Next base: position 1,467,235 of record CAVWEY010000003.1, on the reverse strand, counting down.
GTCCGTTCCGCCTGCACAATCTGTGCCAGGGACTGAGTTGGATTCGTCCTTTCCGCGGCGCCCATCCGGCGCAAGTTCGTGAAAATGATGGCGGACATCCGTGACGGGCGAGTTTCCCAGACCTTGCGGCACACGGCCGACGTCGAGAGACTCATGCATTCCAGAACCTACCGCTTGGAAACCCTGGCCTTGGATGCAATGGTGGCCCTGAGCACGAATGTCATCGGCTATCCGTTCTTCCGCATCGGCCGCGGTGTTCTCGCCCGCGTCAAGAAGGCTGTCCTTGGCGATTGATGGAAAAGTCCAGCCTGTTTCTGGCCTATTGCACGAACATCTGGAACCACTACCAAGCCTCGCTGTGCGCGGAATTTGTCCGTCTGCTGGGGCAGGACCGGTTCAGGATGTGTTTGTTTGAGCCCGTGTTTGGGGAGCGGTGCAGCTTAGGGTGGGCCGCCGCCGTGCCGGATTACAACTGGATCGCCGGCCCGCCAAGTTCGGGCGGCGAGTTGCGGCGGCTCAGCCGGACCGTTTGCGACGCGGACGTGGCCGTCCTGGGCGACTGCCCGCAAGACGTTCAAGCCGCCCGGGCCGCCACCGGAAAGCTGACCTTCGTGGCGGGCGAGCGTTTGTGGAAGAGGTCGTTTGCCCGGTGGCGATTGTTGAACCCGCGCTTCCTCCGTTGGCTCACGCGGTACAAGAGCATTGCCAATTCCCCCAATGTCCATTACCTGCCGATGGGGGCCTATGCGGCCGGGGATGCCCGGCGGATCGGGGCCTATGCGGACCGGATGTGGAACTGGGCCTACTTCGCCGAAGTTGCGCCGCAGCCGCCGCAACCGCGCGATGGGGCGTCGCTTCGCGTTTTGTGGGTGGGGCGAATGCTGGACTGGAAACGCGTGGATCTGCTCCTGAAGGCGGTCGCTCAGATTCGCCGTCATCCCAACTTTCGCCGGCTGGACATCGTGGGCACCGGTCCGGAGAAACCCCGCCTCCTGAACCTGGCCCGGAAACTGAACCTCGGCGATAGGTGCCAGTTTCGCGAGCCGATGACTCCCGATCAAGTGCGCGAGATGATGCGTCGGGCCGATCTCTACGTCCTGTCCAGCAACCGTCAGGAAGGTTGGGGCGTCACGGCCAACGAGGCCATGTCCGAGGGGGCCGTGCTGGTGGCCAACCGGCAGGCCGGCGCCGCGCCGATGCTCATTGACCACGGCCGCACGGGTTTCCTGTTCGACGACGGGGATATTGCCGGTCTGGCAGGCGTGTTGGAGACTCTGCTTTCGGATGCGTCGTTGCGAGACAACGTTCGCCGGGCGGCGTGGCAGGAGGTGCAGCGATTGTGGCATCCCCGCGTCGGGGCCGAGCGGTTGATCGCCTTGTGCGAAGGCCATCTTGGGCTGGCGCCCGTTCCCAGCTATCCGGACGGGCCGTGCAGCCCGATCGTGTCGAGGGCGAATTGAACTCTGCCATGAATTCAGCCAGTCCGGCGGGCCGTGGCGTGACGCGCGCTCCAGGTGGCTTGGGCCTCGAGACAACGCCCCCTCGCGTCCGCTTTGGCCTATGCGATCAGGCGACGTTCTGTCTGGCCTTGGCGTTCCTGATATCGATTCTCGTGCCGCAACTGAATCCGTTCTGGCTACGGGGTTCTTGCCCGCTCTTCGCGGCGTGGTTCCTCCTGTCGCTCGGGAACGGCGGCTTCTTGAGGGCCAGGAAACGGATCGAGTGGCCGTTGGCGCTGGTCGGTCTCTTCACGGGGGTGCTCGTTCTGAACTGGGTGCTCCGCGACGGGCCGAATTCCAAGCAGTTCATCACGGGATTCGTCAATGTCGCCGCGTCGACGATGATCATGGGATACTATGCCGTGACCCGTCCCAATCTGCTTCCAGTCATCCGTTGGCTGGTTGCCGTCGTTTTCGGCGTCGCGCTGCTGCCGTCACTGCCGGTTCTCTATTCCAATCCCTGGGCCGCCCGATTCCTGAGTTCCGCTGATGCCTGGGACCTGCGGCTGGCAGACCCGGAAGTCGTATCCCAGGGTGTCGGGACCTATATCCAGTACACGGGAATTGCCCTGGTTATGTCAGCGATGATCGCGAGCGCGTTCGAGAACGGTCCGATCCGCCGGAGCGTATTGATCGGCGCCTTGGTGGTGCTGGCGGCAAGCGTGATGCTGGCGATGTTCATGATGGCCTCCGTGCTCTTGTTGTCCGCGGTTGTGATCAGCGCCGCCGTGATGCCATTCCTGTTGCGATACCGATACCGGTGGGTCGCCGTAAGCCTCGCGGCAACAGCGCTCTTAGCTCTGCCGGGCACGATTGACGTGCTGTGCGACAAGTACGACGCCGTGCAATACGTCCACGACAAGTTCCTCCGCCTTGTCAGCAACATCTCCGAGGTGGGACTCGAACAGGGCGACGACTCGACGCGCGTAGACATGTTGATCGACACCTGGAGTACGGTCGTCAACAATCCCTGGCTGGGAGTTGGGTTCGACAGCGGCAACGGCGCCGGCACGTACATCGGCGGCCACAGCTCGCTGGTCGATCATTGGGCCATGTTCGGCCTTCTCGGCTACGCGCCCTTCTTTCTGCTCCAGGTCCATTTCACCCGCGTGGCGGTGGCCAATTGGCTGGACCGGCGGCGGGACGTGGTCGCCTGGGGCAGCGTCTACGCCTGGGGCGTTACTGGCTGGCGAGCCTCTGGAATCCGACGGCGTTCATGATCTTTCCCTACATGATGATCTTTACCGACTGCCATTGCCGCAAGCCCCCTCGGCAGGCGACCATGCCCCTGCGTCCGGCTGGAGGCATGCGCGCTGCTCTCAGCGGCCCTCGTTCGCGCGCGATCGAACCATCCTCTTCGCGGCGATAAACTAGCTGATGAAGGTGCTCTGGACGTCCAATATCCTGTTGCCCCCGTTTGCCAAGGCGATCGGCTTGGGGGTTGGCTGGGGCGGCTCCTGGATGACGGCGCTGGCCGAGCGGATGTCGTGCTGCTGTCCGCAGATCACGTTGGGGGTCTTCACCATGCACCCCGCCGGCGGCGCCGCGGCGCACGTTATCGGCGGCGTTTCCCATTTTCTCTTGCCCTGCCGCAAATCAGACCTGCTCGGCCGGCCGGGCACGAACGTGTCCCGCGCCTTCGAGAAAGTCGTGGCCGACTTCGCCCCCGACCTGATCCACGTTCACGGCAGCGAGTATTCGTATGGCCTTCTGACGTCCGAGATCGCGCCCGACACACCGAAAGTCCTTGAGATTCAGGGGCTGATTGGAGAGTACGAGAAGTACTACTGGAGCGGAATGTCGCTGCGGGACCTGATCCGCTGGCGGACGTGCCGCGACTGGATTCGCCTCGACGGCCTGCTGGAACAACGCTGGAAGTGGCGGCGCCGGGCACGGATGGAGGCGGAGATTTTCCGGCGGACGCGGCACGTCGTGGGGCGGACGGCTTGGGACCGTGCGCACGCCTGGGAGTTGAACCCGAACGCCGAATATCATCATTGCGACGAGATGCTCCGCGGGCCGTTCCACGCCGCCCATTGGCGAGCCGCAGCGGCAAGGCGGCATACGATCTTAACCACGTCGTCCCTCTATCCGATCAAGGGGTTTCACGTCCTGCTGGCGGCGGTCCAACTGTTGAAACGGGATTTCCCCGACGTCCAAGTGCGCGTTGCCGGCTCGACTTTCAACTACGCCGCAGCGCGCCGGCCGCTCGGCGAGCGGCTCCGCACGCCGGGCTACTCGCGTTTCATTCTGGATCGAATCCGCCGGTATGGCCTGAAGGACAATGTCGCGCCCTTGGGTCCGCTCGATGCGGAGCCGCTGGCCGCGGAGCTGGCCCGCGCACACGTGTACGTTCTGCCTTCCTTCATCGAGAACAGCCCCAACTCGCTGGCCGAGGCGATGCTGGTCGGCACGCCATCGGTCGCTGCCTACGCGGGCGGCGTTCCGTCGATGGCTCGTGACGGAGTTGAAGTGCTCTTCCATCCGCCGGGCGACGCGGCCGTGCTTGCCGAGCAAATACGAAGGGTTTTCGAGGACGACGGGCTGGCCGAGGCGCTTTCCGGCTGTGCGCGGCGGCGGGCTGCCCTTCGCCACGCGCCGGAGAGAGTCCTCGGCGAGGTGTTGGCCGTATACGAGATGGTTACAGGGCGGCAGGCGTCCGGCGCGGCGCCGCAAGTCTGCAACCGTGGAGTAGCGGCTTGACGGCCAAGAAAGTGACCTGATGACGCTTGCCGACGAAGATCGTCTGCCGCGCGTGGCCGTGGTCTCGGCAAACCCGATCTGCGACCACCAGTCGAACGGCATGTTCATGCGGTCGCTATTCTTGGGCTGGCCTCGAGACCGCTTGGCGCAGGTCTATTTTCCGACCGCGGTCGTGCACCTGCCTGACGCAACGGTTTGCGGCCAGTACCGGTTGATTCATCTGTCGGGAAGAGTGCGCTGCATGGGCGGTGCAGAGGCTTCCGGCGCCGCCTCGGCGCAGAAGACGCCGCACGGCGGTCTCCGCGGATCGAGGCCCTGGCTGCGCCGCACGGTGGCCCGAGTCACGCGGCAACGATGGCTCATGCATTGGCTGCGGCCGGGCGTCGAACTGTGGCGCGCCCATTCGCGGCTCGCGCCAATTCTCGAACGAGAACTTCGGCAACTGCGTCCGGACGTCGTCTACGCTCTGCTGGGCAACTATTGTCTCACGAAGATCACCTACCTGGCCTGCAAGCGGCTGGGAATCCCCCTGTTCGTCCACGTGACCGACGATTTCGTCACGTCCCTGTATGGAGAAACGCCCTTTGCCTCGCGTTTCCAAGCGGTCTCGGAGCGATGGTTTCGCCGGGCGGTGGGGCACGCCGACGGCCTGGCCGCAATCAGCCCCGTGATGGCCGAGGAGTACGGCCGCCGTTACGGCAAGCAGTGGAGTTGGTTTACAACGCTCATCGACGCCGGCGCCTACGATCCGTCGCCGCGGCCGGCCGACGGAACGATCCGGCTGGTGTATGCGGGCAACCTGGAATTGGACCGCTGGCGCTCGCTGCGCGATCTCGCCGCGGCGATCCAGACGCTCCGCGACGACGAGGGAATCGACGCGCGATTGGATATCTACTCGCCGCCCGAACAAATCGACGCCTACCGGGATGCGCTGCACGCGCCGCCGGTGACGAATTTCCGCGGCTGGCTTTCGCCCGAGCGGTTGCCGCGCGTTTTCCATGAAGCGGACGTCCTCGTCCACGCCGAGGGTTTCGATCCGGCCGTGGCAGACTACACGCGGCTTTCCTTCTCGACCAAGCTGAGCCAATACATGATGGCGGGGCGCAGCATCCTGATGTTCGGCCCCTACGACGTCGGCTCGGCGCGAATGATCCGGACGGCCGACGGCGGCGTGACCATCGGCTGCGCCGACCCGACCGCGGTGCAAGGCGCGCTTCGGCGGCTCTTCCTCGATGCGTCGTCGCGCCAACGCCACGGCGAGAACGGCCGACGGTGCGCCCTGGAATGGTTCGAGGCGACCACCGGAAGACAACGCTTCCGGCGGGCGCTCACCGAGGCGTTCGAACGCAGCCGCGGGAAATCCGCTGGTTCGCCGCAAGGGATTCCACAATCAGGCTCTTCGGAAACAAAGGACCGACAACGTGTTTAGGAATAGGACCCTACTGATTACCGGCGGCACCGGCTCGTTCGGCAACGCCGTGCTGCGGCGGTTTCTCGGCACGGGGATCGCCGAAATCCGCGTCTTCAGCCGCGACGAAAAGAAGCAAGACGAAATGCGCCGCCAGTACCAAAGCGGCAAGCTGAAGTTCTATATCGGCGACGTCCGCAACCCCGACGGGCTCCGCGACGCCCTGGAAGGAGTGGATTACGTCTTCCACGCCGCGGCCCTCAAACAGGTCCCCTCCTGCGAGTTCTATCCGCTGGAGGCGGTGCAAACCAACGTCCTGGGCGCCGCCAACGTGCTGACGGCCGCCATCCGGGCCGGCGTGCGGAACGTCGTGGTGCTGAGCACCGACAAGGCCGCCTACCCGGTCAACGCCATGGGAATGTCGAAGGGCTTGATGGAGAAAGTCACCATTGCCCGCTCGCCGGTGGCCGCCCGCAAAGGCTGCACGCTCTGCGTCACCCGCTACGGCAACGTGATGGCCTCGCGGGGATCGGTGATTCCGCTGCTGGTCGAGCAGATCCGCCACGGCCTGCCGTTGACCCTGACCGACCCGGAGATGACCCGCTTCATGATGACGCTGGACGACGCGGTGGACCTGGTGGTCTACGCCTTCCGGCACGCGGCGGCCGGCGATCTGTTGGTCGAGAAGGCCCCCGCGGCCACCATCGGCACGCTGGCCGAGGCCCTCAAGCGGGTGTTCCAGGCCGACAATCCCATCCGCCTGATCGGCACCCGGCACGGTGAGAAACTCTATGAAACGCTGCTGACCCGCGAGGAAATGGTCCGCGCCGTGGACCTGGGCGATTATTACCGTGTGCCGGCCGACGTCCGCGACCTGAACTATGCCAAGTACTTCTCCGACGGTCAAAGCCGCCTGGCCGAGGCCGAGGACTACCACTCGCACAACGTGCGGCGGCTGGGCATCGATGAAATGGCCGAGATGCTGCTGAAGCTCCCCTACATCCAAGAACAGTTGGCGGCCATGCCCGGCAAACCGCTGCTGGCAAAACCGCGCCGGCCGCAGCGCCGGAAGGCGGCGTAGAACATGAGAACCGTTCTAATTACCGGCGCCAAGGGATTCATCGGGCGCAACCTCGCGGCGCACTTGGGCGTCCGCGCCGACGTGCGGCTCTTGCGCTGTGATCTCGACAACAGCGACGCGGAGTTGGTCCGCTGGGCGTCTCAGGCCGACGTCGTCTTCCACCTGGCCGGAGTGAACCGGCCGCAAGACCCGGCCGAGTTCGATTCCGGCAACGCCGGCTCGACCGAGACGCTCTGCCGCGCCTGGCCCGTTGCGGCCGAAAACCCCTGGTGATTCTCAGTTCGTCGGTCCAGGCGGAGTGCGACAACCCTTACGGCCGGAGCAAGCGCCGCGCCGAAACGGTCCTTCAGCGGTTCGCCGCCGAGAGCGGCTGTCCGGTCGCCGTCTTCCGGCTCAAGAACGTGTTTGGGAAATGGTGCCGGCCCAACTACAACTCGGTGGTGGCCACGTTCTGCCACAACCTTGCCCGCGACCTGCCGATTGAAGTCTCCGATCCAACCCGCCAGATCGAGCTGGTTCACGTGGACGACGTGGTTGCCGCGTTCCTGGTTGAAATGGACAAGCGCGAAAAGGGGGACATTCCCTCCTACGCCCTGACGCTGGGCGACCTGGCGGGCCGCATCCAGTTCTTCCGCGACATGCAGCAGTCGCTCCGCACGCCCGACTTCTCCCTCCGCTTCAACCAACAGCTCTACTCGACCTATCTCTCCTACGTCGAGCCGGGGCGGACGCAATACGGGCTGGATGTCAAGTCCGACGCCCGCGGCAGCCTGGCCGAGTTCATCAAGTCGCCCTGGTTCGGGCAGATTTTCGTGTCGCGGACCCGGCCGGGCGTCACCCGCGGCAACCATTATCACCACGTGAAGACCGAGAAGTTCCTGGTCTTGTCGGGAGAGGGTCTGATCCGTCTGCGCCCGATCGAGGGGACCGAGACGCACGAAATCCGCGTCCGCGGCGAGGACTACCAGGTGGTGGACATCCCGCCCGGCTACACCCATTCCATTACGAACGCCGGCGGCGGGGAAATGGTCACGCTCTTCTGGGCGAGCGAGCTTTTCGACCCCGACCGGCCCGACACGTATTTTCTTCCCGTCGATAACGCCGGTCTGCGAGCGGCAGCATGAAAGTCGTCACTATCGTCGGCACCCGGCCCGAGATCATCCGCCTCAGCCGCGTGATGGCCGTCTTGGACCGTTGCGTCGAACACGTGCTGGTCCACACCGGCCAGAACTACGACTACGAACTGAACGAAATCTTCTTCGAGGACCTGGAAATCCGCAGGCCGGACCACTTCCTCGACGCGGCGGGGGCGACGGCCGCCGAAACCATTGGGCTAGTCATCGCGAAAGCGGACGCTCTGCTGCGCCAACTTCAACCCGACGCCTTGCTGCTGTTGGGCGACACGAACTCCTGCCTGGCCGCCATTTCGGCCAAGCGGCAGAAGATTCCCGTGTTCCACATGGAGGCGGGCAACCGCTGCTTCGACCAGCGCGTGCCCGAGGAGATCAACCGCAAGATCGTCGATCACCTGGCCGACATCAACCTTCCCTACAGCGACATCTCCCGCGAATACCTGCTCCGCGAGGGCCTGCCGGCTGACCGCGTCATCAAGACCGGCAGCCCGATGTACGAAGTGCTCCACCACTACCTGCCGAAGATCGAGCAGAGCGGCGTGCTGGGGCGTCTCGGACTGACGGAAGGGGCGTATTTCGTCGTCAGTGCCCATCGCGAGGAAAACGTCGAACCGGCCGATCAGTTCGCCCGGCTGTGCCGCGTACTCGATTGCCTGGCCGTGACGTACTCCCTGCCGGTGATCGTTTCGACGCATCCGCGGACGCGGAAACGGCTGGAGGCGGAGGGGGTGAAACTCGATCCGCGGGTCCAGTTGCTCCGGCCGCTGGGCCTGTGCGATTACGTCCATCTGGAGATGCACGCCCGGGCGACCCTGAGCGACAGCGGCACAATCGCCGAGGAGTCGTCGATCCTGAACTTTCCGGCCCTGAACCTCCGCGACACTCACGAGCGCCCCGAGGGCATGGAGGAGGCCGCCGTGATGATGACCGGCTTGCGCTGGCAGCGGATCCAAGAGGCCCTTGGAATCCTGGAAACGCAGGGCCGCGGCGGCTGCCGGACGCTGCGTCCCGTCGGCGATTACAGCGTGCCCAACGTCTCCGAAAAGATCGTGCGGATCATCCTCAGTTACACGGACTACGTGAACCGGCTTGTCTGGCGGAAGCCATGCGAATCCTGATTCTCAGCCAGTTCTTCGCCCCCGAGCCGGACTTCAAGGGCTTGCCGTTCGCCCGCGAGTTGGTCCGCCGCGGGCACGAGGTGGAAGTGCTGACGGGATTCCCGAATTATCCGGGCGGAAAACTGTATCCCGGCTACCGGGTGTGGCCGTGGCGGCGCGAGATCATCGATGGCATTGCCGTCAACCGCGTGCCACTCTACCCCAGCCACGACCGGTCGGCCGTGCGGCGGGCGGCCAACTACTTGAGCTTCGCCGCCAGCGCGTCGCTGCTCGGGCCTTGGCTGGCGAAGAAGCCGGACGTGGTTTACGCCTACCATCCGCCGGCCACGGTGGGCCTGCCGGCAATGGTGTTGCGGGCACTGCGCGGCTGTCCCGTGGTCTACGACGTTCAGGACCTCTGGCCCGACACGGTTGCCTCCTCGCGGATGATGAGCAACCAATGGCTCGTCTCCGCGCTCGGCCGCTGGTGCCGCCTGGTCTACCGCCGGATGGACCGCATTGTGGTCCTCTCGCCCGGCTTGCGCGAGACACTGATCGGGCGGGGCGTCGCAGCGGAGAAGATCGACGTGATTTATAATTGGGCGGACGAAGCCGGCCTGCGCGGCGCCGCTTGCAGCGCTGATGGGTGCCATGCCCACGCTTGCCGTGGGCATGTGGCTATGGCACAACACGCTTCACATGCCCACGACAAGCGTGGGCATGGCACCCTAACCTGTCAAGTAGGCATTGGCGCACAACTGGCCGGCCGGTTCAACGTCGTCTTCGCCGGCACGATGGGGCTGGTCCAGACGCTCGACACCGCGCTGGAGGCTGCCCGCGTCTGCGCCGCAACGGTCCCCGATGCCCGGTTCGTGTTCGTCGGCGGCGGAGTGGACAAGGCCCGGTTGGAGCAGCGGGCCAAGGAGATGCGATTGCCCAACGCACTCTTCCTGCCTCGGCAACCGATGGAAGCCGTCGGCGCCATCCTGTCGCTGGCCGACGCGGCGCTGGTCCACCTCAAGGACGACCCCTTGTTCCGCATCACCATCCCCTCGAAGACGCAAGCCTATCTGGCCCTGGGGCGGCCGGTTTTGATGGCGGTCGCCGGCGACGCGGCGGAGTTGATCGCCCGCAGCGGCGGCGGCGTGACCTGCCCGCCGGAAAACCCCGCCGCCCTGGCCGCCGCAGTCGAGCGATTGTGGACGATGGGTGCGGGCAGCGGGAGAAGATGGGCGCCAGGGGCAGGGCGTTTTACGACCAGCACCTCTCCTTGCGCGTGGGTGTAGAGAAGTTCGAGGGGGTGTTTCAGGCCGCCGTGTCGCGCAAAAAGGAAACATCGGAGGCCATAGCCGCGGTTCCCTTTCCGCAAAGGCGACGTGGGCCAAGACCCGTCCAAAAAAGGAGCCAAACGTGCCGATAGAACTCAGCGTCACCCGTCCGGCTGACTTTGTTGAGTTCCGCAAGGAAGCCGTCCTGCAAGGCATTCACCAGCGTTTCGAGGATCAAGTCGGCCTCTATCCTCGCCATATCGCCCTGAAAACGCGGGACGCGGCCCACACGTACGCGGAGACGAACGGATTGGCCAACTCGATCGCGGCGGAAATACTCTCGGCGAGCGGCACGGGACTGGCGCAAGCGGCCATTCTCCAACCCAACTGCGCCGGAGATCGTTTTTTCTATCTTGGCGTCGCTGAAGGCCCACAAGGCCTACGTGCCCCTGGATCCCAATTTTCCCAAAGAACGCCTGCGAATCATGTTGGAGGACGCCCAGCCGGCGGTTCTGCTGACCGACGACCGGCATATGGGACTCGCCGAGGAACTTGCCGGCGAGCAAGTGCGCATCATCAACACCTCGTCGGTCAAACGCCATGCCGATGCGCCGGACCCGCGAGTGCCTTGCGACCCGTTGGACCGCGCCTATATTCTCTACACCTCGGGCAGCACGGGCCGGCCGAAGGGGATGGCTTTCTTGCACCGCAATCTGCTACACACCACCATGTGCCTGACCAACAGGCTGTTCTTCTCGCCCAGCGACCGCGTGACCTGGCTGCACTCCGCCAGTTTCTCGGCGTCGGTTGTGGACCTCTACTGCTGCCTGACCAACGGCGGAACGCTTTATCCGTGGGACGCGAAGACGCAGGGATTTACCCGGCTGGCCGCGTGGCTGGACAGCGAGCGCGTGACCACGTTCCAATGGATTCCCAGCGCGTTCCGGCAGTTCTTGCGCACGGTTCCCGAGGATTTCGTGTTCCAGAACATCCGCATCGTCGTCATGGCCAGCGAGCCGCTCACCGTGCGGGAAGTGGAGTTGTTCCGCCGGCACTTCCCGCCCGGCAGCCATTTGGTGAACCAGTTGGGCACCAGCGAATCGTACAACTACCGCCTCTACGCGGTTGATCATCATATTCCCGTCGAAAATGCCAACGTGGCCGGCGGTTATGCGGTGTCGGAGGACCGGCAGGTGGTGATTCTGGATGAGAACCGCCGCGAATTGCCGCCCGGCTCCGTGGGCGAAATCGGCATTCAGAGCGATTACATGTCGGCCGGCTACTGGAACGACGAACCGCTCACGCGGAGCAAATTCATCCGCATCGACGGGGCCGGAACGCCGGTGTACCTGACGGGCGACGTGGGCAAACTCGAACCGGACGGTTGCCTGCTCCATCTCGGACGCAAGGACTTCCAGGTCAAAATCCGCGGCTACCGCGTCGAACTTGCCGAAGTCGATCACGTGTTGTCGGCCGCGCCGGGGTCGCCGACTCGGCGGCGTGGGTGGTCAAGACCCAACAGGGCGACGATCAGCTCGTGGGTTACGTCGTTCTGGACGAGGAAGGCCAATTCGATCAACCGGCGGTGGAAGAGTACCTGCGATCGCGGTTGCCCGATTACATGGTCCCCAGGCATTATGTGATTCTGGATTCCCTGCCGACGTTGCCCACGGGCAAGGTCGACCGTAACGGACTGCCGAGTCCGTTGGAACGGGTTGAACCGGAACGGCGATTGGCGGTAGTCCGGGAGACATCCACGGAACAAGCGATCGTCGGACTGTTTCAGGAACTGCTGCAACTGGACAATTTGGATGCGGGCTCGGATTTTCTGAAGCTGGGAGGCGATTCGCTCCTTACGGCATTGTTGCTCACGCGGATTTACCAAGCCTTCGGCGTCGAAATCGAGATCGACGCCTTCATCGCTTCACCCACCCCGGCCCGATTGGCGCGCTTCATCCATTCGAGCCGTCCCAGCCTCAAGAAGGACACAGAACCGATGGAAAACGACAATCACCGCAGTTTTCGGGACATCCATGGAAGAAAGTCGCCTAAGGCGTTGTGGGAGATCCTTCCGCAAGCAGTCCCTTACGGCGTGAACATCGAGCCCACCAACTTGTGCAACTTCCGCTGTCCATTTTGCCCCACCGGGAATCCGAAGACTCTGGCGTGCGTTGCTCGACCGAAGGGCACGATGAAGATGGAGCTGTACCGGAAGATTATCGAGGATCTGGGCGAGCTGACCCGCCGAGGCGGTCGGAAGCTCGCCAGCCTGCAACTGTGGAAGGACGGCGAGCCGCTGCTGCACAAACGGCTTCCCGAAATGATCCGTCGTGCCAAGCAAGCGGAGATTGCGGATTTCGTGGAGCTGACCACCAACGGCTCTCTGCTGGGCGCCACCATCATCCACGATCTTCTGGACGCAGGACTCGATATCCTGAGAGTATCCGTGGAATCCGTTCGGGACTCCGAGTACCGAACCATATCGAACGGCAAGGTGGGCTATGCGGACATCCTTCACAAAGTAGGCGAGTTGTTTGCGGCAAAGAATGCGTCGGGCAGCCCTTTGCACCTTCATGCAAAGATCATCGACGCCGGTTTGTCCGAGACGGATAAGGCCGCATTTGGCAGGGATTTCGCCCCTATCTCGGATTCGTGGAACATCGAGCCGATCCAGGGCTGGTCGCGGACGCAAATCCAAGACTTCACCCTGGGAGTCCAATCGCCCGTGGGCATGCACGGAGTGGCTCGAGAGACCGGCCGGCTCGTATGTCCGGAGCCGTTCGGAAAACTCTCGATCAACTTCGACGGCTCCGTTTCCATATGCTGCGTCGACTGGAGTTACGGAACGGTCGTTGGAGATGCCTCACGTGAGTCGGTCAGTGAGATCTGGAATGGGCAGCGGCTGGCATCCTTCCGCATGCGACATCTTTCCGGCGAGCGCGCAACCATACCTGCCTGCTCATCGTGCGACTATCTCAGGAGCTTTCCTGCCTTTGCAGATCTCGATGCGCATCGGGAGGAATTGCTCAGCCTTTTTCAACGTCGTGCCGCATAGAGCTGGACGCGTGCGTCCGTCACTCAACGGAGAACCCGTGCAACACGTCGAGCGGGTCTTCCCGCGGCAAGTCACATGAAACAAAACCTGATCCTCATCGGCGCCGGCCAATTCGGCCGCGAGGTGTACACTTGGGCTACGCAAGCGATGGCCCACGGGGCGCCCTGGCGGATCAAGGGCTTTTTGGACAGTTGCCCCCACGCGCTCGACGGCTACGATTACGACGCGACGGTCATCGGCGACGCGGAGCATTACACGATCGAGGAGAACGACGTCTTTGTCGGCGCCATCGGCGATCCCAAGAAGAAGGTCAAGTGCTATTCGCCGATCATCGGACGCGGTGGCCGGTTCGTGAACCTGATTCACCCGCTGGCGAATATCGGCAAGAACGTGCGGCTCGGAAGCGGGATCGTCATGGCGCCGTTTTCCTCGATCACGTGCGACGTCCAGGTCGGCAATCACGTGACGTTCGGCGCGTTCAGCAATGCCGGGCATGACACGCGGATCGGCGATTGGTGCCAGATCAGCAGCCATTGCGGCATCAACGGCTGTGCAACCCTCGACGACGGCGTGTTTCTCGGAAGTCACGTCTGCCTTGTCCCTCGAACGAAGATGGGGGCCTGGGCCTATGCGGGCGCCGGAAGCGTCGTGCTGCGCGACGTGCCGCCGGGCGTGAAGGTGTTCGGCAATCCGGCCGTTTCCGTCGGCAAAGTGGAAAGAGTATGAGCACGAGGCGGTCGGCAATTGGAGGAGCCGTAGATGCTCGTTCTTGACGAGGGTGTGGTGTCGCCTGAGAAGGAGGCCCTTTTCCAGCGCGTGATGTCCGGGTCGAGCGCGCCGGTTTACGTGCTCAGCCGCAACCAATACGCGCAACGGGTGTCCCGCGCCGTGGCGGTCCGGGGGTTTATCGACGACTACACCGACGAGAAAGTCTACCTCGACAGGCCCGTGATCCGCATGATGGACCTGCCGGACGAGTGTATTGTGGTATCGTGCGTCGTCGCTGGAAATGCGATTACAGTTCTCGACCGGCTTCGAGCGGCCGGCGTGCGAGACGTGATCGACTACTGCACGCTCGCGCGGTTGGCTCCGAATGTGTTCGCGCCGGTGGACTACTGCGATGGAAGCCGCCAGGACATTCTCGAAAACGCAGGTCGATACGAGTTGGTTTACAGCCGCCTGGCCGATGAAATCTCCCGACAGCACTTCGCCAAGGTCGTCCGGTTCCGTCTGAGCATGGACCTGGAACACATGAGGGGATTCTCGCTGGCACTTGACCGCCAGTACTTTGAGGATTTCCTGCCCGCGACCGCAGGCGATGTGTTTGTGGACGGAGGGGGATATGACGGACGGAGCACTCTGCGGTTTGCCGCCTGGAGCAAGAGCTACCGCAGGATTCACTATTTTGAACCTCAGCCTGCCATGATGGAGGTATCGCGGCGCAATCTGGCTGTCCTCCATGACGTTAACTTCGTGCAGAAAGGGCTGTTCAGCCGCAATGACCGGATGCGATTCAACCCGGATGGCGACCAGGAATGCAGCATTTCCCCAACGGGCCAAATCGAAATCGACGCGGTGCGCCTCGACGATGAGGTGCGGGAGCCAATCACCTTCCTCAAGTTGGACATCGAAGGCGCGGAATGCGAGGCGCTGCAGGGCGCAGCAGGACACATCAGGTCGGAAACGCCGACCATGGCGGTGTGTATCTACCACGATCAGCGGGACTTCTGGCGAATTCCACTCGGAGTCCTGAAGATCAACGACGACTACGACGTATATGTCAGGCACTATTCCCAGGGCAGCCAACAGACCGTCATGTTCTTTGTGCCCACAGGAGAACGTCCATGACGTCATTCGGAGCGGCCTGCCCCATGGTTCGCAATTTGTTCACGAGAAGCGCGTCCGTGCTCGATTTCGGCTGCGGGGCCGGCCGGCTCCTGCAAGAAATCGGCGACCAGATTGGCGATGGGGTCGGCATCGACCTCGACAAGAGCCTCATCGAAAGCGCCACCCAGTGCAACCAATTCTCGCACGTCCGCTATCTGCAAGCAGACGCCAGAGCCGGCCTCCCGTTCGATGCCGATCGTTTCGATGTAATCGCTGCATTTGGGGTTCTCGAACACGTTGGTCCCGAGCGACCGTTCATCCGGGAATTCCATCGCCTCTTGCGGCCCAATGGCAGGCTGATCATTGCGGTTCCTTCAACCGGTCCATTCCGGGCTCTCGACATCGGGAACATCAAGTATAATCATCCTATACTACACAAATGGTTTTACTGCCATGTGGTGCGCCAGAGAGAATACTATGAGGAGACATTTGGGCCTGAGGCGGCCATGTTCGGCCAGTTCAGCAAGGAGGCGCGACAGCACAAGCATTACAGTACGCGTGCCCTTGCCGACGTGGCGGCGCCCTGGTTCGTCATGGATCGCCATGCGCACTACGGAGTGTTCTACGAACTGATTCAATTTCTGGAAGTCCTCGCGTGCAAGCCGTTCGGCCGTGATAACGCGCGATTGTTCTCCTGGCTCATGACGCTGGACTCCAGATTGCTCTCGCCCCTCGGTCGCGCCAGTATTGTCGGAGTGTTTCGAAAGCAATACGGCGCCGCCGCACGTTCCATCGAAGACGCAATAGGCATTCCCCGCAACCCGTGAAAACGCGCCCCCTCCAGCAGGCCGCTAAACGTCTGATCGACGTGTCCGTGTCTGCCTCGCTGTTGGCGATTCTGTGTCCGCTCATGGCGTGTATTGGGCTGGCGGTGCGTTGGAAGATGCGCCGGCCGGTGTTCTTCCGCCAGCAACGGCCTGGTCTGCGTGGGCGGCCGTTTACGCTCTACAAGTTTCGCACCATGGTCAATGTCGTTCCCGGCGATGGTCCGCCGATTCCTTGGAGCGACATGCATCACGCGGCTGGGGAAGGCTCTGCGGCGGACAAGTCTCGACGAACTGCCCCAGTTGTGGAACGTCCTGCGCGGCGATTTGAGCCTGGTCGGACCGCGGCCGCTGCTGATGGAGTATCTTGACCGTTACACCTCCGAGCAAGCCCGCCGGCTCGATGCCACGCCCGGCATCACCGGTTGGGCCCAGATCAACGGGCGCAACGCGATCTCCTGGGAGGAGAAGTTCGCGCTCGACGTATGGTACGTCGATCATTGGAGCCTGTGGCTCGACCTGCGGATCCTCCTGGCGACGGTAGGGAAGGTCTTTCGCTCCGAGGGAATCAACGCCGACGCAACGACGGGCATGCCGCCATTTCTGGGTACGCGGACGTGGGAACGGGCGCGTCATGGACACACCAAGGAGGGCCTCACCAAGGCAGGGAGCCTATGATGGACCGCATCTACCTTTCTTCGCCCCACATGTCGCCCTACGAGCGCGAGCTTCTCTTGGATGCCTTCGACTCGAATTGGATCGCCCCCTTGGGACCGCACGTCGACGCCTTCGAGAGGGAATTCGCCGAATGGGTCGGCATGAAGGAAGCCGTGGCCCTCTCCTCCGGCACGGCCGCCCTGCACTTGGCGCTGCTCCTGCTGGGCGTGGGCCGCGGCGACGAGGTGCTCACCTCGACCATGACCTTCGCCGCCACGGCCAACGCCATCACCTACGTAGGCGCCGAGCCGGTGTTGATCGACAGCGACCCGGCCACCTGGAACATGGACCCGCACCTCTTGGCCGAGGAGCTTCGCGCCTGCGCCCGCCGCAACAAGCTCCCCAAGGCGGTGGTGGTCGTCGATCTCTACGGACAATGCGCCGACTACGAGCCGATCCGCCAGTCGTGCGCCTGGTACGAGGTGCCGATCATCGAAGACGCCGCCGAGGCCCTGGGCGCCAGCTACGACGGCCAGGCGGCCGGCACCTTCGGCGCGCTGGGCGTCTTTTCCTTCAACGGCAATAAGATCATCACCACCGGCGGCGGCGGGATGTTGGTCTGCGGCAGCAAGGAGTTGGCCGACCGGGCCCGGTTCCTCGCCACGCAGGCCCGCGACCCGGCGCCCCACTATCAACACTCGCAAATCGGCTACAACTACCGCCTGAGCAATCTGCTGGCGGCGGTGGGGCGAGGGCAGTTGCGGGTGTTGGAGGACCGCGTTGCCAGGCGGCGGGCAAATTTCGCGTTCTACCGCGGCGCCCTGGGCAACGTGCCCGGCATCGGCTTCATGCCCGAACTGCCCCGCGGCCGCTCCACCCGCTGGCTCACCTGCATCACCGTCGAGCCGCGGCAGTTCGGCGCCACGCGGGAAGACGTCCGGCTGGCCCTGGAGGCCGCCAACATCGAGGCGCGGCCGACCTGGAAGCCGATGCACCTCCAGCCGGTCTTCTCCCACTGCCGGCTCTGCGGCGGCGCCGTGGCGGAGTGGATCTTCGAGCAAGGACTCTGTCTGCCGAGCGGGTCGAGCCTTGCCGAGGAGGACCGGCTGCGGGTCGCCAACATTGTCCGCGCAGTCGGGCATTGCCCGCCGCTGACACGCGACGCCCGTCCGCTATTGCAACCGCGGCGGAAAGCGGCATAGCCCTATGTATTCGTCACGCTCCGCGTGACGCTCTGCCTGGTACTCCTCACGCTCCGCGTGAGGCTTACGCCTTAGGTCTTAGGTCTTGGGGCCAAGCCCTAAGACCGAAGGCCCAAGGTACTCCTCGGCTCCGCGTGAGGAGTACTCACGCGGCCCTTGTCTCCCGCGCAAGCCCCGCTACAATCATGGGAGAGCGCTCTCACCGGGCACGGAGTCTTCCCATGAACGTCGTGATTGCCAAAGACGCCAACGACCCTGGGAGTTTCGATGATGTTACACGCGACTCGAATTAGTTCCGTATGGCGTCCCCGGAACTGCCCCCGGAACTGCCCTTGCCGACTCATTCTCTTCACGTTACCGTTCGAGGGTGGCAATGAAACTCAATAGGGCTGTTCGTGAGTTCCGACGCCGATGCGGCATCACTCTCCTAAATGAGGGGGTGTCTGCAGCCGTTACTGCGAAAGCGCTGAGCGTCACACGGGAGACATTGCGGCAGTGGCAGAAGCTGGCCAGTCTTCCCCACGGCTTGGAGCCGAAGCCAGTAGGAGGCCGTCCACGAAAGCTAACGCAGGAACAGTTGACGGAACTCGAAGAGCTTCTCCTCCAAGGCGCGTGTGTCCACGGCTGGCCTAATAAGCTATGGACCACGAAGCGTATTGCAGAAATGATCCGCAGGCACTTTGGGGTAAACTGCTCTCCAGGCCAAGCATGGACAACGGTAACGAAGTATCTGGGCTGGACATCGCAGCGCCCAGCTCAGCAGCTTAGGGAGCCTGACGATGATGAGATCGAGCAGTGGCTCGCAAATGACTACCCGCGAATTATGGAACGCGCTCACAGGAGAAACGCACACCTTGTGTTTGTTGATGAATCGGGTTTCATGCTTGCACCAACAATTCGTCGCACATATTCTCCGCGCGGGAAAACTCCTGTTTGCACCGTCACCAATCCACACAGCAAGATCGCCGTCATCGGCGCAATGACGATTAGCCCCGAGCGCAGACATTTCGGCTTCTACTTCCAACTTTCAGGAGATAACCTGAACTTTCGCGGGAATGCGGTGGCTCAATTCATTGCGGAAGTGCAACAAAAGGTTCCCCATCCGATTACCCTTGTGTGGGACGCGATGCCAATCCATCGCGCACCCGGTGCAGGATTACTTGAAACGACACCGGACGATCGCTGTTGAGATGTTTCCACCGCATGCACCTGATTTGAACCCGGTCGACAAAATCTGGTTCTACGTGAAGTTTGACCGTCTGCCCAACTTTACTCCTCCTGATCTCGCGGATCTTCGCGCCCATATAACGGAGGAGTTCTGTCGGTTGCAGAAGCGTCCAGACGTGTTGGAGTCCTTGTTTCACCTGACAAGACTCACGCTCGCTGCCCATTGCGATTACCCGTGCGGAGCGATGAGGCCGTGAATCGCAAATACCTGGCTTTCGATATAGAGACTGCGAAGGTGCAGTCGTCGGATATCCGAGACTGGAGGGCAGAGCGTCCGCTTGGCATTTCGTGCGCAGCGACATATGCCCATGGGGCGGATGAGCCAGTTCTTTGGGGCGCGCGAAGACGCGGGAATCGCCCGGGGACGAGAATGAAATTGCAAGAACTACGGGCGTTGGTCGCCTATCTGACGAAACAAGTAGCCCGCGGGTACACAATCGTCACTTGGAACGGCGTCGGCTTCGACTTCGACATTCTGGCCGAAGAATCAGGGATGTCCGAGAAATGCAAGGAACTGGCCACCGGTCATGTGGATATGATGTTTCACGTACTTTGCCAACTTGGATTCGGGGTTAGTCTCGATGCTGCCGTCAGGGGCATGCGCTTGCCGAGAAAGCATAAAGAGTTACGCGGGTCATTGATTCCCCGGCTTTGGGCAGAGGGCAAAATCGAGGAAGTCCTAGCATATGCAAGTCAAGACGTACGGATCACGCTCGCCTTGGCAAAGGTATGCGAAGAGCGTGGCTATCTGCGCTGGATCACTCGCCACGGGACTGGCCGTGTGATGCGGTTACCAAACGGATGGCAGGCGGTCGAGGCATCTCAAGAACTGCCAAAACCAAGAGGTTCCTGGCTTCAAGAGCAGTGGTCACGTGACAGCTTCACGGCATGGATGGCGATTCGTTGACGGTTACACAATGGAGGCCCTTGCATCTCCCACAAGCCCCGTTACAATCGCGGGAAAGCGCTTTCACCGGGCACGGAGTCTTTCGATGAACATTGTGCTGTGCCAAGACGCTCAGGACCTCGCGCGGCGGGCGGGGGAAGAGGCCACGGGGCGGATTCGCCGGGCCGTCCGGGAGCGCGGCCAAGCCCGCATCATCGTCGCCACCGGGGCCTCGCAATTCGAGGTCCTCGCCGCCCTGACCGCCGCGCCGGGCGTCGACTGGCCGAAGGTCACGGGATTCCATTTGGACGAGTATCTCGGCCTGCCGATGTCGCATCCGGCCTCCTTCCGCGGCTACCTGAAGGAGCGGCTAGTCGATCGCGTGCCGATCGGCGTCTTCCACTACATCGACGGCGAAGCGGAGCCGGAGGCCGAGTGCCGCCGCGTGGGCGAGTTGATTTCCGCCGCGCCGGTCGATGTGGCCTTGGTGGGGATCGGCGAGAACGGCCACCTGGCGTTTAACGATCCGCCGGCCGACTTTCAGACCGAGCGGCCTTACCTGGTGGTCGAGCTGGACGAAGCCTGCCGCCGGCAACAACTCGGCGAGGGCTGGTTCCCCACGCTGGCCGACGTGCCCCGCCGGGCGATCAGCATGTCGGTCCGGCAGATCATGAAGTCGCGGGCCATCGTGTGCAGCGTGCCCGACCGGCGCAAAGCCGAGGCGGTTCGGGCGGCGGTCGAGGGAGCGGTGACCCCGCTGGTGCCCGCCTCCATCCTGCAACAACATCCGCGGGCGACCCTGTACCTGGACCCGCCGGCCGCGTCACTGCTTCGCCGCCGGCCGGACGCCGCTTGCGGCTTCGCCGATCAATAGCCTTGGGTGCCATGCCCACGCTTGCCGTGGGCATGAGAGAGACGACCGCCCAACATGCCCACGGCAAGCGTGGGCATGGCACCCGCAAACCGAGAACGACTTCCAGCCGCGAACAATGCCCACCAAACCCCAATTCGTCGATCTCCAGGTCAACGGCTACGCCGGCGTTGACTTCAACCAGGACGATCTGGCCGACGCGGACTTGCACCGTGCCTGTGGGCGGCTCCGTGGGGACGGCGTGGCCGGCATCCTGGCGACGGTCGTCACCGACGAATTGCCGCGGATGGAGGCCCGGCTCAAGCGGATCGCCGCCATCCGCCGGCAGGACCCGTTGGTGCGGGAAGTTGTCTGGGGCATCCACGTCGAAGGCCCGTTCATCAGCGACGTGCCCGGCTATCACGGGGCGCATCTCCGGCAGGCCGTCCGCCCCGCTGAACCGGAAGCCATGCAGCGGCTCCTGGACGCGGCCGACGGGCTGGTCCGCCTGGTAACGCTCGCCCCCGAGCACGACCCCGGAATGAAGGTCATCCGCTATCTTGCCGGCCGGAAGATTCTAGTTTCCGCCGGCCATTGCGATCCGAGTCTCGACCAGCTCCGGGCGGCGATCGACGCCGGGCTGTCGCTGTTCACCCACCTGGGCAACGGTTGCCCGGCGATGCTCCCCCGCCATGACAACGTCGTCCAGCGCGTGCTGAGCCTGCGCGACCGGCTGACGATCTGTTTCATCGCCGACGGCGTCCATGTTCCGCCCCTGGTGCTGAGCAACTATCTTCGTTTGACCGGCACCGAGCGGCCGGTTGTCGTCACCGACGCCATGTCGGCGGCGGGCTGCGGACCGGGGCACTACCGCGTCGGCTCGCAGGCCGTGGACATCTGCGACGACATGGTCGCCCGCGCGAAGGATGGCTCGCACCTGATGGGCTCGACGGCCACGATGCCGCAAATGGCGGCCCTGCTGCAAGAGCAGGTGGGGCTGGCGGAAGACGACATCCGCCGGCTGCTCCGCGACAATCCCCGCCGGCTGCTGGAACGGACTGGTGAACCATCATGAAGTTCGCGGTGTGCCACTGCTTGGAACAAGCGGTGCTTGACGCGAGGTGGCGTGGCAGCACTGCTTGTTCCAAGCAGTGGCACACGTTGTTGAGGGGGGCCCGGTTTATGGCGCACGGGCCACAAATTGCAGCAGCACGCTGGCCGGCTCTTCCGACGCGGCGGCCAGCTTCAGGTCCAGCCGGGCGCCGTAAGGGAGCACCTGCGCGGTCTTGATCCGCGCCTCCGGCCCGTCGATCTGTTCGACCGACAACTCGGGCGTGGCCCCCAGCGGCGGACAAAAGGCCACGTGGATGCTGGCCGTCCGTTGGCCCGCCACAAAGGAAGTCCGCAGCCAGCCGGAGATCTCCTCGGTCCCATTGGCGGCCCGGCTGCGGGTAAGTTGTTGGACGACGCCTTCCGACGGAAGGGCACTATTGCAGCCGGGAGCTAACAGCTCCCGGAACTCTCTCAACTGGCCGGGTTTCTTTCCGGGGGCTGTTAGCCCCCGGCTATTAGGAACGCGCCGTGACGTCGAGCGCCTCAGGTGCCCCACCCAGGCCCAAGCCTCTTCCGTCGCCACCACGATGCCCACCACCGCGAGGCAAGCGGCCGGCGTGCCGGGCAGACACAGGCCGACTGTCAACTCCACGACTGCCAGCGAGAGGACGATCGTGACGATCCGGTCCAACCATGTGGTGCAGGCGTCTCGCCTGCCTGGAGACGTGCAGGCGAGACGCCTGCACCACACGAGCCAACTGGCGCGGACGGCCACAGCGGCAGCCGTTGCCGCGACGGCGGCCGCCAACAGCACGGCCGGCTGGAGCGGATGCCGCAGTGCTCCGGCCGCCTGCCGCCAGAGCACGGCCGCCGCCGCGGCCATCAGCAGACCCAGCCCGGCGGCGGCAACCGCGTGGTGAAGATTCGCCGGCAGCGCGCCATTCAGCGGCGGCTCACATTCCAACGACCGTGTGCCGCTCATGGTTGCACCTATTGTAGCCGGCACACTCCGTGTGCCGGCCAAGGACCAGGGACGTGCGAACTGCACTGTCCGCACACGGAGTGTGCGGACTACATTGACCGGACTACATGGACCGTGCCGCGGTGGCCAACTCGGCGGCGCGGTCGGTCTTCTCCCAGGTGAAGTCGGGGTCGTTGCGGCCGAAGTGCCCGCCGTAGGCCGTTTTGCGGTAAATCGGCCGGCGGAGGTCGAGATACTTGATGATCCCGGCGGGGTTCAAGGGGAAGAGCTTCCGCACGAGCTCGCAGAGCCGGTCGTCGGCGATCTTGCCCGTCCCTTCCGTGTCCACCAGCACGCTGACCGGCCGCGAGACGCCGATGACGTAAGCGATCTGCACTTCGCAGCGGTCGGCCAGTCCGGCGGCGACGATGTTCTTGGCGACGTGGCGGGCCATGTAGGTGGCGCTGCGGTCCACTTTGGTGGGGTCCTTGCCGCTGAAGGCCCCGCCGCCGTGCCGCGCCCAGCCGCCGTAGGTGTCGACGATGATCTTCCGGCCGGTCAAGCCGCAATCGCCGTGCGGCCCGCCCAGCACGAACTTGCCGGTGGGGTTCACATGATACGTGACCGGCCCATTGACCAGGTGCTTCGGCAACAGCGGCTTGATGATCTTCTCGATGGCGAACTGGCGGATCTCGTCCTGGCTCACCTCGGGCGTATGCTGGGTCGAGAGGACGACCGTGTTGATCCGCACCGGCTTCTGCCCGTCGTATTCCACGGTCACCTGCCCCTTGCTGTCCGGCCGCAGCCAGGGGACCTCGCCGCGCTTCCGGGCCTCCGTCAGCCGGGTGAGAATCTGGTGGGACAGTTGAATCGGCAGCGGCATCAGTTCGGGCGTGTCGTTGCAGGCGTAGCCGAACATCAGCCCCTGGTCGCCCGCCCCGATCTCCTTCCCCTTGGCGGCGTCCTCATTCACGCCCAGGGCGATGTCGGGGCTTTGCCGGTCGATCGAGAGCATCACCGCGCAGGTGTCGGCGCAGATGCCCATCTTGTCGTCCACGTAGCCCACCTCCCGGATCACCTGGCGGACGACCTCGGGATAGTCGATCACGGCCTTGGTGGTGATTTCGCCGGCGACGATGGCAATGCCCGTGGTGACCATCGTTTCGCAGGCCACGCGGCTCATGGGGTCCTTGGCGAACAGGGCGTCAAGGATGCCGTCGGAAATCTGGTCCGCCAGCTTGTCGGGATGGCCCATGCTGACGGCTTCGCTGGTGAATAGGAACTTGCCTTGCGCCACGGGAATTCCTCCTGCCTGGTGATTCTTTTGCCCACCACGTCTTGGCGGGGTGAAAGAGATTCTTGATTATAGACAATCCCCTCCCCCCTGTCCAGCGTAGGCGGCTGCTGGACACCGGAAAACGGCTTGGTAACATGGTGGGCATGGCATGGAAACGATTATTGGCCGATGGCCGGGCGTTTCGCGGGCCGGGGCGGTTCCCGATCGCCGCCTATTCCGAGTACATGCCGCCGCCACGGCTGCTGCGGAAGCCCTACGGCACGGAGGAGCCAGGCCCCTTCTTGGCCGATGACCCCTGCGGCTGGCAGGTCTCCGAATATGAGGAGGCCCTGCAACTGCGGCCCGGCTTGGAACATCTGGCCGCTGAACTGGTCCACGCGATGGAGCACCTTGGCAACGGGCGGCCGGCACACGGCATCTCGCGGGCGCGGCTGGCGGACAACCCCTTCTGGCCGCCGGAACTGGCCGACCGGGCCGGCACGCTCTCCCACGAGCGCGTACGTGGTCCTCTCCCCGTTGGCGCTCTCGCAAACGCAGGACGACAAGGGGCGGGTCCGCTGGACGCTCTTCGGCGGCAGCGAACAAGGGCCGGCCCGCGCCTTCTGGAAGGGGTTTTGGACGGACGGCGGCCGCGAGCTGCCCGCCGAGGCCGCTCTGGGCTTCCTTTACCGGCTGCTCAATGCGGCCTATGGCGAGTCGTTGGCCGGAGCGGCCGATCTCCGCCGGGCCGGATTCCGGATTCTCCCCGGCATTGCCGACCCCTCGCTCCCTTACGCCGACAAAGAGCCCTTGCCCTCCTGGACCGCAGACTTCCTCCTGCCGGAAGGCAGTCGGTTGGGGCGGGTAAAATACCTGCTCACCTTCCGCCCGTTCGGCAGCCTGCCGAAGAACATCCGCCGGGCCTACCTGGCCGGCGATCTGCAACTGCTGCCCTTTCCGGGGAGCCTCGTCTTCTGGGGCGCACGCCCGTTTCTCCAATTGTCGCGGGAACTCCCCTTGGCCCTGCAAGTCCCCTTGCTCGATCTCTTTCCGCGGCGGGAGAATCCCTACGGGTTGCGGGTGCCGCAGGCCGGGTGGATGCACGAGCCGCACCCGGACCACCCCACGCCCGACCCCAGCCGGGGCCCGCTCCGCAACACCTTCCGGCGGACGCACCGCTGGGCCCGCGTCCATCGCTACGAGGACGAGCTTGCCGTGGCCGACGGCGAGGACCACGTTGCCCACGTGCTCTTCAGCGCGCTGCCGGACGACGTCGGACTCTACGGCAAGCCCATGGCCCGCAACGCCCAAATCTGGACGCACGGCTTCCGGCTGCTGCTGGACGGCCCGCGGGCGGACCGGAAGGCGATTCTTCGGGCGGCGGCCTCGCTGGAAGAGGGGGGACAATTCGGTTACCGCTTCCTCTATCCGGCGATGCGGGTCGGGCGGTACGAAATCTACTGGCATCGCCCGCTGGTGGCGTTCATTTCCCCAAAGACGGCCCAGCCCGAATTACTCCCCGACGCGCCGCTGGGCTATCTGACCGCTTACCGCGCCGCCCGGCCCGACCCGGCCAAGGCGATCGAGTTGTGGCCGCGGCTGTTGGCCCGCGGGCCGCACGCGGCGGCGGTCCGGGCCTTCTCGGCGGTCGCCGAGCACCACGAACATCGTCGGACCATCTACACCGCCCGAAAACTACTCGACGCCTGGGAACTCCGCGGCGGGCAGCCGCTTGCCCGCAGCTTCGCCCGCGCGCTCTTGGACCTTCCCCGCCGGCAGACGCTCGACGAGTGGATCGACC
This sequence comes from uncultured Planctomycetaceae bacterium, assembly GCA_963754135.1. Taxonomy (GTDB): domain Bacteria; phylum Planctomycetota; class Planctomycetia; order Pirellulales; family Thermoguttaceae; genus JAJFUI01. The sequence continues at coordinate 1,441,427 of CAVWEY010000003.1, read as the reverse complement.
GCCTCGAAACCACCGCCTGCGACCCGGCGGCCGGACGCCAACTTGCCGCGGAACTCCGCCGGCGGATCGAGCCGGACACAAATGTAGACGCGGCATCTTGCCGCGTCAGTTCGGCGGGGGCAGGGCAATCGGGCGGGAAGGTGAAGCGGCAGGATGCCGCTTCTACAGCCCTGACCTATCACCGCACGGCCCGGCGATCCTTCGAGACGGCCTACTGGCGGACCATCGCCCGACTCGCCTGCGGCAGGTACGTCAACAAGGACAATGCCGACTGCGTCCACGATCCGGTCACGTCCTCTCTCTTGCGGCATCATCACCGCGACCTGGAGGCCCTGGGCGACTATCTGTTGGGCTACTATCGCCGGCTGGTGGAGCGGGCCGGCATGAGCGGCCGGGCCGTGGTGGGCGATCTCCCCTTCCACTGGCGGACCGACTTCAGCTTCCCCTGGTCTGGCGGCTGGCTCGACAATCAGCAGGAGAAGACCGAGGAACGGGACCTGCTGGTGATGATTCCCGGCCGCGACCGCCGCCGGGCCGTCATCATGGCCGACCACTACGACACGGCCTACATGGAAGACGTCTACGAGAAAGAACAAGGCGGCAGCGGCGCCCGGCTCGCCGCCGCCGGGGCCGACGACAACCACTCCGCCACCGCCGCGCTGATGCTCGGCGCGCCGGTCTTCATGGAGCTTAGCCGCCGCGGCCAACTCGGCTGCGACGTCTGGCTGGTCCACCTTACCGGCGAGGAGTTCCCTTCCGACTGCATCGGCGCACGCCATTCGGCGCAGGGCCTGGTCGAAGGTTCGTTGAAGCTCCGCCGCCAAGGTCAGCGGCCGTTGGACCTCTCCGGGGTCCAAATCCAGGGCCTGTACGTGCTCGACATGGTCGCGCACAACAACGAGAACGACCCGGACGTTTTCCAGATTTCGCCGGGCACGGGCGGGCGGTCGCTGCGGCTGGCCGAGGAGGCGCACCTGGCTAACGTGCTGTGGAATCTGGGCACGCCCCGCTGGAACCGCAGCCCCAGCCGCCGCGGCGCAGGCCGGGGAAAGCGCAGCCGCGACCCTACCAGCGCCGCGCCGCCGCGGATCGCCCGCCATCCGCAGCTTCAAGGCGAAGTGCGTCTTCCGCAGAACTCCCGCAGTTCGCTCTACAACACCGACGGGCAAATCTTCTCCGACGCCGGCATTCCCGCCGTGCTGTTCATGGAGAACTACGACATCAATCGCCACGGCTACCACGACACGCAAGACACGATGGCCAACATCGACCTGGACTACGGCTCAGCCCTGGCCGCGATTGCCATTGAGACGGTCGCCCGCGCCGCTCTATAGGATGCCCCCCTGACTGGGGCAGGCGTAACACGGGTTACGACGTTGAACTCAGCCAAACCGCCTGCCCTCATCTTCTCGCGTAATTGCACTCGCCGGCCGATGTGCTCCTTATCGGCAATTGTGACTCATAGTACGTGGACCAATAATCCACACCTCCGTTAGCCTTTGCGTATGAGTCCCCACAACACCATCCTCGAACGATTCGGAGACCGTGTTCCGGCAGTTGCGGAAGGCGCGAGGGTTCTCCCAGGAAGCCTTTGCCGATAAGTGCCGCCTGGACCGGACCTACATTAGCGGGATCGAACGGGGGAAACGCAACGTGGCACTCTGCAATATCGAGGCCATCGCGCGGGCGCTCGGCGTTACCGTCTCTGACTTGACAAAGGGGCTGTAACGCCACGCAAGGCCAATGGAGGGTTGGAGCATGGCGTCCAGGGTGGTGAAAGCCATCGCGTCGTCGGGACTAACAATCTACGATTCACTCGAAACGCGACCGGAATTGTACATCGACACTCGGGCACTGGAGAGAGTCTTGAACCGGGCTCTTGTGGGCCTCGATCTGAACTACCCTATCCGCACCCGGTCGAAGGCTCTCAAGTCAAGTGTCTGCCAGGCGCTCGGATACCCCGTTCCGAAATCGTTTCTCAAGACCCAGCCGCGATTTCCTGCTCAGAACTTCGACACGTACATCCAGAAATCCAACAACCTGCAAATCTGGAACGAAAAAGTGGCGCCGTCAAGGCGTTACGTATTGATTCGGGTCGATGACGCTCAAGTTGTCACTCGCGTGAAGGTCGTGACGGGTGACGTCATCGCCAAGCTCGATCCCACGGGAACCCTGACTACGAAGTACCAGGCGAGGAGTCGCGGTCCAGTCAGCGAGTCTCACTTGGTGTCGAGTGCCGACACGGCCAATGTTGCGAAGACGTTTCCGGGGACGATGTTGCCCATTCGAGAATTATACACGTTTCTGCATGCACTCGTTGGATCAACGATCGTCAATCCCGGCCTCGACCAGGAGCGGAATCGCGGCGCAGCGCTCCACGAAGCAGTCTGCAAGTGCCTGAACACATCGTGGTTAGATTGCGGGCAGTTTCCCGACGTCCCAAGCCAATTGCTCGAAATCAAGTTGCAGACCGCCTCCACAATTGACCTCGGCCTTGTTTGCCCCGACAGCCGTGAGGAAATCGCCGGCCTCCCGACCTTCAAACACTGCGATGTTCGCTATGCGGTGTTCTACGGCGCCATCATTCCGGCGGGAGTCAGACTCGACCATTCTGATCTTGACGACGGGCGCCGACTTCTTCACCTTCTTCCGAAGGTTCGAGGGAAACGTGCAGAATGCGAAGCTGCAGATACCGCTACCCGCAGGCTTCTTCGACTAGGCCGAAGCTCTCCCACACGCGTTGGTCAATTTCCATTTCGCGGTCTTCGTCGGGCGTCTTGTTGGCGATTCGTTCGCCGACCACTTGAATAATCCTTTGCGCAACAGGGGTCTCTAGGCGCGGCAAGGGGAACTTTTTGACGTACTGTGTCATAAACCGCCGCCGACCTGCATAGAGTTTGTTGTGGAACGCGATGTCATAGTACCGCGTTACGAATGACGAGTTGGCGACCGCCAATAGCAGCAGAAGCCAGTCGGACTTGAACCCTGGGCGGCAGAGTCATCCAGTAACAATCCCCGTTGACAATAGTGCCGTTCGGCTCGAAGCAGAATCGCGGCTCCTCGGAGATGTCAGGGGAGGCGATTTTGGGCCTTGACCAGTCCATGGGATTGTGGGGCACCCAAATCTCATACCATTGCCGGCCTGCCTCGATGACGTACCTGCGGCTAGACAACCGCTCCCTGTGACCTTCCAGGTACGCTCTGGCTTTCGGATAATCTTCCAGCCTGATGGGAAGTCGCTTACCGTTCTCGAGCGTATGCGTGTAGAGCACTCTCCGCTTTGGAACACTTGGAATCCATCGTTCCGTCTCGATGTGCGTGATGAGTGGCCAAAGTAGTTCGGCCTCAGGCTGCATTTTCTTCGGTAGAGACTCCCAGTCATCTCGAATAAATACTTCATCAGCTGTCGTTTTGATTCCGACCCGAATGTTCGCCACATCATCAAACGTATAATGCCGCTGCGTCTCGACACGATCCAGCCATTCTCGATAATCGGATGTTGACAGCGACCATGTGTCATCATGGTCCGTTGCTTCTAGGACGCCTCGTTCGATCTTAAACGTGCCATTTCGGGTACGCACTAGCCCCTTGACGTTCCGATCTCGGAAAGCCTCCAGAACCCCAGCACACTCGTGGTCCGGCGCAGCCATTTTGTTGTTTGGCCGGTGCTCATAGACCCGATCAAACACGCAGGAGGCATTGCCGGCTCGTTGCTTTCTCGCAACCACAATCACCGGCAGAACGGCTGCGGTGAACAACTTTGTGTCGCCCAGGTCATAGATCGCTTCAAGGTCAAACGCGGTGCGCAGGAGACGGCGAAGTGATTCGCCGGACTTGACGGTTAAGAAACGATTGGACGTGAGCAGGCCGAGAACGCCGCGCGGTTTCAGCACATTTGCCATAGCCTTTGTAAAGGCATGGTAAAGGTCAACGCGGCCAGTCAGTCCGAACCGCCTCGCCAATTCCTGAGCCGTGGCTGCCCCGAGGACTTGGGTTCTCACGTAGGGTGGATTGGCGATCACTGCATCGAATTGTCTCAAAGTCGCTGGCCCTGAATCATCGAGCAAAGACAGTTGCCCTTGTCGTGCGCCAACGTCAACCCCCTCAATCGCCAGAAAGTCCTGCTGTTCGAGAACAATATCACCCACCCCGGCATTCGCAAGCAAGCCAGCCGCTTGCCGCAACGCATCTGCGTCCGTCTCATATCCGTACAGGATCACCCGCTTGCGTAACTGCGATGGCAGGGCTTGAGAGAATGCGAACAGAAGCGCGCCGTCACCACATGCGGGGTCGAGAATCTCCATCGCGCGTGTGCCGACTGAAAGGCGCTCGGCCACTACCTCAGCCAAGAACCTGGCAAGATCAGGCGGCGTGTAGTGAACCCCATTTGCCTTAACTTGATCCACTTTCATTGGGCTGTCAAATCTCTTTCCGACCGACCATTGACTACGGCAAATTGCTCTGTATGTCCCTGACAATGTGGACTAAAAGTAACACATTCCTGCCAGCATCGCAAGCCATCCCCTCCTCAGAATAAACATCATTGCCACTCCTGCCAACTGGCGAACATGCCACTTGTTCAAAAAATCCTCGTTGTTCCGAGGAATTTGAGGGCGTTTCGGAACCCCCTTTCCCTTGGGAGGGGGCCCTCGCGGTTCACGTCCCCGAGAACGCGCGGAAATCATCGCCGATTGCTCGGAGGCGTTCCGCCTGGGTGGCCTTCGTCGCTTCGAGATCGGCGGCCGCGTCGGGCGGGTCGTAGGCAAACAGGTAGATTTTCACCTTCGGCTCCGTGCCGGAAGGACGGACCGCCAGGTAGTTGCCGGCCGTTTCCAGGTCGAGGATCACCATGTCGCCCGGGAGGGCGTCCAATGGTTCACATGCCCACGCAAGCGTGGGCATGGCACCCGTTGCACTCTTCTGCTGGCCGCTGAGATAGTCGCGGATCCGCACCACCTTGAGTCCGCCCAAGGAGGCGGGCGGGTCGGAGCGGAGCCGGCCCATCAGCGCCCGCGTCTCCTCCATCCCCTTCTCGCCCGGCATTTGCAGGCTGATCTGCCCCTCGGTGAAACAGCCATATTGGCGGAACAGTTCGTCGAGCCGCTCCGAGAGCGTCTTGCCTTCCGACTTCAGCCGAGCGGCCAACTCGGCCGTCAGGAGCGAAGCCACCGCGGCGTCCTTGTCGCGGACGTGACTGCCGGCCAGAAACCCGTACGACTCCTCCGCGGCAAAGACGAACCGCTCCGGCCCGCGGGCGTCGATCTCGGCCCCGATCCACTTGAAGCCCACGTGCAGGTTGCCGGCCGTCTCGACGCCGTAGTGGTCGGCAATCCGCCGCATCAACTGGGTGGTTACCAGCGTCTCGATGATGTAATGCTGCGGCGTGAGCGTGCCGGCCGTCTGCCGGGCGGAAAGCAGGAAATCGGTCAGCAGCGAGCCGAGCTGGTTGCCAGTGAGCGTGGTCCAGGGCGCATCGCGGTCCAGCCGCCGGCGCTGGGCACAGCCGAGCCGGTCGCCATCGGGGTCGGTAGCCAGGATCAGCTCGGCCCCGCTCTCCTTGGCCCGGTCGATCATCGTGTCGAAGACGGCCGGATTCTCCGGGTTGGCGACGTGCTTGGGGATGTTGGGGAAGTCGCCGTCGGGGGCGGCGTGGGGGCCGAAGATCTCCACCTCGCGGAACCCCGCCTCGTCGAGCACCGGATACACGGCCGACGCACCCACTCCGTGCAGCGGCGAGTAGAGGATTTTCAGTTCCCGCGGGCCGGGCAGACTTTGGGCCAGCACCGCCTTGATGAAGGCGGCGTCAATCTCCTCCTGGCAATAGACAACCCGGCCGGCCGCCAGACACTCGGCGAAGGGCGTCCGCCGGATAAACGTTACCTGCTCCATGCGGTGGATCGAGGCGGCGTCGTGCGGCGGCACGTACTGACCGCCGCTGGGTCCGTAGGCCTTCACCGCGTTGTCGCTGGGCGGGTTGTGGCTGGCGGTGACCATCAGGCCGCAATCGCACCCTTTCTGGCGCACCGTGAAGGAAAGCTCCGGCGTGCTGCGGTAGCCGTCGAGGAAGTAGACCGTGAAGCCGGCTGCCACCATGATCTCGCTGCACAGCTCGGCGAAATGCCGCGAGCGGTGCCGCGTGTCGTAGGCCACCGCGCAACACAGCGGCCGGCCCGCCGGGCGGCGTCCGTACTCCTCACGCTCCGCGTGAGGACGACGTTCCTCACGCGGAGCGTGAGGGGTACTTTCCGCCTGCTCCTTGACGTAGTCGGCCAGTCCCTGGGCGGTCTCGCCAATGGTGCGGTCGTTAATGGCGTTGCAGCCGATCGGATACATCCGGCCGCGGCGCCCCCCCGTGCCGAAGGGGACCGTGGTCCAGAACGCCTCCTCCAGCTCTGCCCACTTCTCCGCCGCCAGGTGCTCGGCCACCTGGGGGGCAAAGTCGCGGAGATACGGCTGCACCAGCCAGGTGCGGATGTTCGCCGCAGCCGCGGCCGACAGTTTCCCGGCCTCAGCGGCGGCCTCCAATTGGGCCAGTGGCGATGCGATCGTGCTCATGGCTCCCATTAGCCAGCGGTGCCATGCCCACGCTTGCCGTGGGCATGTAGTGTTCTCGGCGCAGTCTCGACATGCCCACGGCAAGCGTGGGCATGGCACCCAACTGCTATTGTGCCCAGCCGCGGACAATCGAAGAAGGGGGGGTGCTTCCTCCTTCCGGTCCCTTATCCTACAATAAGGGTGTCATTCCGGCGTTTATCACATCATTTCGGAGGTTATCATCATGGGCCTGTTCATTCTGCGTTGCGTGTTCCTGTTGGTGGCGGCGGGCGTGGGGGTGTGGTTCCTGAGCGACCCCGCCGCCGTCGTCCCCCAAGATTCTCCCTACTACTCTCCCTGGATCGCCTATGGGGTTTTTACCGGCCTGATTCTGCTCGCTGCGGGAGTGATCGCCGCGGACATGGGCATCCGCCGCAAGCGCCTCGACGCCATCACGGCCGTGTACTTCGGCCTGCTCGTCGGCTTGTTCTTGACCTACGTTCTCGGCTTGGCCCTGGCCCCGCTGATAGGCGACAAGCTGCTCAGCCCGGTGCGATTGATCCTGGGCATGATAGTTTGTTACGTCTGCATCAGCCTGCTGATGCAGACCCGGAACGACTTCCGCTTCATCATCCCCTACGTCGAGTTCGCCAAGGAGGTGAAGGGGCTGAAACCCTGCATCCTCGACACCAGCGTGGTGATCGACGGGCGGATCGCCGACGTGGTGGAGACGCGCGTTCTCGACGGCCAACTGATCATGCCCAAGTTCGTCATCGGCGAGTTGCAGGCGGTGGCCGACAGCGCCGACCGGCTCCGCCGCGGCCGCGGTCGCCGCGGACTCGACATCCTCAACCGCCTCCGCAACAACCCCGACATCGAGATGGTGATCTATGAGCGCGAGCTGCCGGAGTTCGCCGGCATGGCGGTCGATCAGAAGCTGGTCGCTTTGACCAAACACCTCCAAGGCAAGTTGGTCACCAACGACTACAATCTGAACAAAGTCGCCCGGCTGCAAGGCGTCACGGTGATTAACTTGAACGACCTGGCCAACGCGCTGAAGCCCGTGTTCCTGCCCGGCGAGCGGATCGAGGTCCGCGTGGTCAAGGCCGGCGAGGAGCCGGGCCAGGGCATCGGCTACCTCGAAGACGGCACGATGGTGGTCATCGAGTCCGGCCGCGAACGCATCAACCAGACCGTCCCGGTGGCCGTCACCAGCGTGCTCCAGACCAGCGCCGGACGAATGGTCTTCGGAAAACTGGAGAACTCGAAGGGGTAGCTGCTCGCGGCTTCGCAACAAACCGTTTGCAGTTTCACGACAAGGAGAACTTCCCATGAGATTCGCACACGTTCTCGCGGCCGCCGTGCTCGTCTCGCCGCTGGGCGCCTTCGGCGGTTTCCTCCGGGCGGACACGATTGAGATCGACCCGGACAGTTTCGCTGCCATCGCCTACTGCCCGTCCACCGGCGAGTTCCATTACGCCTATGGCTACGACGACCGCTGGAGTGCGCAGAAAGCAGCGATGGACCGGTGCAAGGCCAAGGACGCCCGCATCGTCTGCTGGGTCAACGAGGGCTTCTGCGCCCTGGCCCTGGGCGACGACAATGCCTGGGGAGTCGGCTATTCCTACGGCGGCGGCTCCAATAATACCGAGGCGATGAACAACGCCTTGGAAGAGTGCAAGAAACGGACCACCGGCGCCCACGTCGTTGTCTGTCTCAGCTCGGACGGGCAATATATCCACAAGCCCGAGCCACGCCCTGCCGTGAAGCAGAGCGAGCCGAAAGCGGACACGCCGGCCGGTGCCACGCCCCCGCCGGCCGAGAAACCGAAACCCTCGCCGCAGCCTTCGACGACGCCCAATTGAGGGCGTCTGAGGAAACACGTATGCCACACGGGGAGAATACATGATGACACCGACGAAATGGGTTGCTGTTGCGGCAATGGGATTGCTGCTTTGGGCGGGCTGCGGAGACACTAGTGCGGCGCAGGCCGCCGAATTCTTCGTCGTCCCCGCCGGCAACGACGCCAATCCAGGAACCCGGGCCGCGCCGTTCCGCACCATCCAGCACGCCGCCGATCTCGCCCAGCCCGGCGACGTGATCACCGTCCGCGAAGGCGTTTACCGCGAGCGCATCAGTCCCCCGCGCGGCGGCCAGTCCGACGCCGTGCGTATCGTCTACCGGGCCGCGCCGGGCGAGAAGGTCGAAATCAAGGGGTCGGAACCCGTCAAGAACTGGGTAAATCTCCAGAACGACGCCTGGAAGGCAACCATCCCCAATTCCTTCTTCGGCGGCTTCAATCCCTACAGCGACTTGATCCACGGCGACTGGTTCACTCCCATGGGACGGCAGCACCACACCGGCGCCGTCTATCTCAACGGCCAGTGGCTCACCGAGGCGGCCAAGCTGGACGACGTCCTCAAATCCGCCGGCGCCGCCCCCCTCTGGTTCGCACGGGTGGACCCGCAGAACACGACGATCTGGGCGCAGTTCAAGGGGGTCAACCCCAACGAGCAAGCGGTGGAGATCAACGTCCGCCAGACGGTGTTCTATCCGGAAAAGACGGGCATCGACTACATCACCGTCCGCGGCTTCACCATGCGGCACGCCGCCACCCCCTGGGCGCCCCCCACCGCCGAGCAGATCGGCTTGATCGGCACCCACTGGAGCAAGGGCTGGATCATCGAAGACAACGTGATCAGCCACTCGGTTTGCTCCGGCATCGCCTTGGGGAAATACGGCGACCAGTGGGACAACACGTCGGCCAACACGGCCGAGGGCTACGTCAAGACCATCGACCGGGCCCTGAAGAACGGCTGGTCCAAGGAGAACATCGGCCACCACGTCGTCCGCAACAACGTCATCTCCCATTGCGAACAGGCGGGCGTCGTCGGCAGCCTCGGCGCCGCCTTCAGCCGCGTCACCGGCAACACCATCCATGACATCCATGTCCGCCGGCTGTTCACGGGCGCGGAGATGGCCGGCATCAAGTTCCACGCGGCCATCGACGTCGAGATCAGCCGGAACCACGTCTACCGCACGACCCGCGGCCTCTGGCTGGACTGGATGGCCCAGGGCACGCGGGTTTCCGGCAACCTCTTCCACGACAACCGCACCGAGGATCTGTTCGTCGAGGTCGATCATGGCCCCTTCTTGGTGGACAACAACATTTTTCTTTCGCCCAGGGCGATCCTCGTTTGTTCCCAAGGCGGCGCTTACGTCCACAACCTGATCGCGGGGGAATTGTATCTGGACCCCTTCAACGGCCGCACGACCCCCTTCCACAAGCCGCACTCGACCGAGTTGGCGGGAATGCACGACAACCCCTGCGGCGACGACCGCTTCTACAACAATCTGTTCGTCGGGCGCGCCGACTTGAGCCAGTACGACGCGGCCCGATTGCCCGTCTGGATGGACGGCAACGTGTTCCTCAAAGGCGCGAAGCCGTCCAAGCATGAAAAGGCCCCGCTCCGCGTGCCCGAGTTTGACCCGGCCATCCGATTGGTCGAGAAGGCGGACGGATGGCGCCTGGAAATCACGCTCGACCAAACCTGGGCCGCCCAGCGGACGCGGCAACTCGTGACCACCGCCCTGCTCGGCAAGGCGGCCATCCCGAATCTCCCTTATGAACGGCCCGATGGCACGCCGCTTGCAATCATCACCGACTATCTCGGCCAGGAGAGGGACCAATCCAATCCCGCGCCGGGGCCGTTCGAGCATCTCGGCCCCGGCCGGCTCGATCTCAAGGTCTGGTGACAGCAGAGCCTGCCGCGGCGGTGTCGTCGGCGGGGCTAGCGGGGCGGGTGGCGAGATAGAGCAGCATCAGCGTGGCGGCCGGAAGGCTGACCGCCGTGCTCAGCCCGCAGCCTATCAGCAGCAGCGCCCCAGCCGTCTCAAGACACAATAGCATAGGCGACTGAGAAGACGAGGAGGGGGCCGCCCAAGACCCGATGAGGATCAATGCCGGCAACCAGAGCAAACAGATCGCCATGAGCGGGCCGGCGAAATGGACCCGCTGGGCCTGCGGCAGCCGCCAGAGCCGGTACAGCACGCAGAGCACGCACCATGCGATCACCACCGCCGCCGCGGCCGGCCACCATCGCTGCCGCTCCAACTCCACCGCCCGCAACGACGGCAGCGAGGCGAACATCGAGAAATAGACGCTCGCGGCCAGCATGTAGGAGAGCAGGCCGGCCAGGGTGAATTGCCGTCGCCGGGTCTGCGGCGGCCGCCAGCGCGTGGGCGTCATTCTCGGGTCGAAGGTTTCCATCGGCTCTCCACGCTCTCGGTCACGGATTGACAAAACCCCGCCGCCCGGCCGGCGCGAGGATCAGCCACGCCCGGCCAATCACCTGCTCCGGCCGCACGGGCTCATTGAAGCGGGTGTCGTCGGAATCCATCGCGTTGTCGCCCAGCACGAAATAGCCCGCGCCGCAGGCGACCGGCTTGTCGGCCAACACGTTCCCGGCCGGAAAATAATGGAGGAAATCGAGTCCCGGCGGCAACTCGACGGGCTGGCCGTCGATGAGGATTTGCCCATTGCGCCGCATCTGCACGCGCTCGCCGGGCAGCCCGATCAGCCGCTTCATCACCTGCACGCCGTCGTCGTTCCGGAAGGTCATGATCTCCCAGCGCCGCGGGCGGCGGAGCCAGTAGGACACCCGCTCGGAAAGCACCAGGTCGCCGCTCTGCCAGTTCTGGCCGCGGAGCGTGGGGGCCATCGAGTCGGACACGATCCGCGACACGTGGAAGCAGGTGCAATAGACGAGCGTCCCCAGGCCCACCAGGGCCAGGCAGCGCTCGGCCTGCCGCAACAGCCAGCGCGGCCAGCGGCGGCGGGTCCACGTCTTCGGCGCCGTTTCCGTCATGTCAGTCATGCGGCTGGCCTTCGCCGCTGGGCTGTGCAGCCAGCCGCGGCACGCCTGCTTGGGCCGACTGGGCGGCTTCCTTGACCTGCTCTTGACGTTGCTCCCATCGCAGTTTCGCGGAGCGGGTAGCACCGCAAGTGGCCGTCGTGCCGCCCGACATCGCCAGCATCAGACCCCCGGCGGCAACCACAACGATGCCTGTCGTGGCGATCGTGCGGAGCACCGGATCATTAGCCTCGATCGCCTGGGGCGGACCCGACGGATCGGGCATCTGTGCGGCTAGCCTCTCGTCGGCCGCCGCGGAAACCGGCTCTTCGTTTTGCATGGTACTTCTCCTCAATTGCGTTGTAGGACGGATTTCCCAATTCTTCTATTATCGGGGACGGGCTGGGAGGCCCGTCCTACGGAATCTGCCAACCGCCGCAGGACGCGGGCCGTCTCGCGGCAGCACACCCGATCGAGCAAACACAACAGCGCGTCAGGCCGGTCCGTGTCACCGGTGCGGATGTAATTGTTGCAGCGGCAGACCGTGTTGCACTGGCCGGCCGCGGCGCAGGCGGCACAGGCCGCCACTACGCGCCCTCCCGCCGCCGGCCGGGCGCAAAAGTCCTCGCCCAAGAGCACGTGGCCCGCCAGCCGCAGCGGATGGTCGCCCCGGTCCTCGCCAATCAGCCGCTCGCAGGGATAAAGGTTCCCCGAGGGGGCCACCGCGATCGCCCCGTCGCCAAACCCGCACCGGGCGGTGGGCTCGAGCGGAATGCCGGCCAGGTGAGCCGCCTTCTCGTCGAACCAGTTGATGCCGCACTCCGGCAGGCCGGCCTGCCACAGATCGGCCGCCCGCCCGAGCGACTCCTCCAGCCGCTCGACATCCGGCGGACGCCAGCGGGCCCAAACGTCCAGGGTGAGGTCGATCCGCCCGACGCCCCGGCCGCGGAGCCACTGGATTCCCTCCGGCAGCAAGGCGACGCTCATGGGCCCGACGACCATTGCCACCCGCACGGGCCGCCCCGCGTCCTGCAATCGGCGGATCGTACACAACACCTGCTCCGCATCGCCGCTTCCGTCCGGCAACCGGCGACAGCGGTTGTGGACCTCGGGCAATCCGTCGTGGCTGACGCACAGGTCCAAGTCGCGGCGGAACATCACGTCCCACGCCTTGCCCGCCGACTGGGTTCCGTTGGTCGTCAGGCCGGGCCGCAGTTCGATTTCGGCCGCGTCGGCCGCCTGCCGGGCGTAGTCGGCCAGTTCCTCGACCAGTCCGGCTTCGAGCAGCGGCTCGCCGCCGAAAAAGCCCAACTCAAGCACCCCGCCGGGCCGGATGGAACGGACCGCCCGCCGAACGGCCGCCCGGCCCATCTCCGGGCTCATTGACCGCGGGGACTGCCGGCCCATGTAGCAATAGCGGCAGCGTAGATTGCAGCGATGCGTGACCATCAGCACGAGATGGAAACGTTGGTAGTTCATCGCTCACCCACCCCTTAGAATAGTGGAAAACGGCGTGCGTGTCCAGCCCCGACGGCCCCCGTGCTTTCACCATTCCTCGGGGCGAACGCCCGGTTTCCCGCGGGAGAAGCCGGCCGCGGCCCACTTGTGGGGTCCTATGCCGCCGCCTATACTCGCTGGCGTGGAGGTCGCGCTAAAGGGTAAGCGTCCAATGACACGCACACTAAGCCTTGCGGCGGCGTGGCTGGCCGTGCTCGCGGTTGGCCGGGCGGAGTCCCCGCCAGCGCCCCCGCCCGCCACGCCGCCGGCCGGCAACGCCCCGCTGCTGCTCACCGCCGACGTGCCTTGGATCGTCTCTGCCGAGGAGCCGGAGGCCGTCGGCCGGGCCTTGGCCGACGTGCAGGCCGACTGGTACAAGGTGCTCGGACGGCCGCCGATCGTGCTCCGCCGCCCGCCGGAGGCTTGGCACGGGCCGGTCGTCTATCTCGGCCTCAAGGGCGATTGGCGGAAGGAGATGGTCAAGGACCCCTTCCCCGGCCCGGAGAGTTTTCTGATTCGAGCCGGGCGCGATCCGGCCGGCCGGCCCGCCCTGGTGGCCACCGGCGCCGACGTCCGCGGCACGATCTACGCCGCCTACGCCCTGTCCGAGGAACTGCTCGGCGTCGATCCGTGGTACTACTGGGTCGACAAGCCGCCCGTCTTCCGCGGGCAGATCGCGGTCCCGGCGGACTATCGCATGAGCTTCGGCCCGCCCACGTTCCGCTATCGCGGCTGGTTCATCAACGACGAGGACCTGCTGAGCGGCTACGCCCCCGACCCGATGCGGGAGAACGTCTTCGCCCTGTCGACGTGGGACCGGATCTACGAGACGCTGCTGCGGCTGCGGGGCAACATGATCGTGCCCGGCACGTTCACCTTTCCCGACGAAAAGTGCCAGGACCTCGCTTCGCGCCGCGGCTTGGTGCTGAACATGCACCACATCCTCGTGGTCGGGCTGAACACGTACCGCTGGCCCAAAGGCGTGCCGTTTTCCTATTCCCGCCATCCCGAGATCATGGAGCGGTACTGGCAGACGTGCATCGACGCCTTCAAGGACAAGGAGGTCGTGTGGACCGTCGGCTACCGCGGCAAGCACAACCGGCCGTTCTGGGCCGACGAGCCGGAAGTGGCCACGCCCGAGGCCCGCGGGGCACTCATCACCAAGGCCATCGCCAGGCAGGTCGAGATGATCCGCCGGGTGCAGCCGAAGGCGGCCATCATCACGAATCTCTGGGACGAAGGGGCCGACCTGTACCGGGCGGGCCGTCTGAAGCTGCCCCCCGGCGTGACCGTCGTCTGGCCCGACGACGGCACGGGCGTGATCCGCGACCAGGGCATGGCCCGGCCCGGCCAAGGCATTTATTATCATACGGCCATGCTGAGCTGGCAGACGAACCAGCTCTGCGAAATGGTCAATCCCGGCCGTATCGCCCGTGAGGTGGGCCGGCTCACCCGGGCAGGGGCGACCGAGTTCTTTCTGTTGAACGTGAGCGACATCCGCCCCGTGCCGCTCTCGACCGATTGCGCGATGAAGATGGTCTGGAATGCTCAGCCGTTCCTGGGCCGCAGTGAAGCCGAGAACCGGGCGGCGTTCCTCCGTGACTGGTGCGCGCGGCAGTACGGCCCGAAGGTCGCCGACCGGGCGGCGGCGCTCTACGACCAATTCTTCGACATCCCCTACATGCGCGAACCCACCCGCTGCGGCGAGAACTCGCTGCACGCGCGGATCCGGCGGCTGGACGACAAGGTCGTGCCGCTGTTGGAAAAGCGGCAGCAGTTGGGCGACGTTCTCTTGAAGGAAGCCGGCGATAATCTCGAGTTCACAGTGGGAAACACTGGTTACCTTGACTCTCTTTGGCGGGACGCAAGCGCGCTGACCACCGCGATCCCCGCCGGCCGCAGAGACTTCTACCAATCGCACCTCTGCTTGCAAGTCGAGGCGCATCGGGCAGTCGCTGGCCATGCTGGCGTGGTATTGCGACGCTGTGCTGGCGCAGGCCGTCGCGATGACGCCGGAGGCAACTGCATTCCTCAGACGGGGCAGGGAGGCCTCCGACGCCTTGGACGCCGTTCTCCGCCGGGCGGAATACGGCAAGTGGGCCGGCTGGTACCAGGGCGAGTGTTTCGTCGGGCTGCGCTCGACCCGCGACCGCTTCCGCCGCCTGGCGGCGATCCTGGAGGGCAAGCCCGTCCCGCCGCTACGGCTTGACGAGCACCATCGCGAGTACCCCGACCTGTACCGCTACCAGGAGCCGTTCGAGCGGAACTTCCCCCTGCTCTATCCGGCGAAGCGGCAGGGGAGCAAGAATGAAGGGTGAACTACCCGCTGCCCACGATCGGCTGCGGCCTGTAACCACGCGAACAGCCATCATTGGCATTGTGGCACCGGAATCCAAAAGGAGCGCGGCTTGACAGGGAGAGAGAGGCCGCTAGTTTGAGGGAAACAATGACTTCGTGCTTCCCGGAGAGCACATCGTGAAAATGCAGCGTAGCGGCTTGCGGCGTAAGTTCCGTCGATGCCGTTTCCGGGGGTTCAGCTTGGTTGAACTGCTCGTTGTCATTACGATTATTGGGATTCTGGCCGCGTTGCTGTTGCCTGCCGTGCAGGCGGCACGAGAAGCGGCCAATCGCCTTTCTTGCGTGAACAACCTCAAGCAGATCGGCCTTGCGGCGCTGAACTACGAGAGTGCCAACCGGGTGTTGCCGCCGCGTTGCCAAACGACCGTGCCCTATCGAGGGTGGGGGCCGATCCTCCTGCCCTATATCGAACAGGAGGCGGTGGGAAACCTGTACAATTACAATCTTAATTTCTGGGATCCGGGCAACGCCTACGCCATCTCCATCCCGTTGAAGGTGTTTTCCTGTCCGTCAGCGCCGCCCGGCCGAACGGTGGCCATCATTACGGATGACGATGCTCCTGTAACCGGGATCGACACGGGTTCGATTGGAGCCGTCGGCGACTATTTCGCACCCAACAGCGTGGACGCCTTCTGGTGGCCTCCCGCCCAGTATGCCGCGGCATCGGACGAATTGGAGGCGCCCGCTTTGGCTGTGAACCGCGGCCGGCCGATGAGTGACATTACCGATGGCACGTCGAACACCCTGTTGGTGTCCGAGCTGGCCGGGCGGCCCGATCACTGGATATTGGGAATGCAACAGCCGGACAACTCCACGCTGCGATTCCCCAACTGGTGGGGCCCCTGGGCCTCGTACAATTGTTGCATCTACAAAACGTGGAGCGACGACGGCCAGACGCCCGGCGGCTTCTGCACGATCAACTGCAACAATTCATGGGGCATCTACGCCTTCCATACCGGCGGGGCCAACGCCCTGTTCGTGGATGGCTCCGTCCAGTTCCTCGCCGTAGGCTTGGACCGTGATGTGTTCGCCGCGCTGGTCACGCGGGCTGGCGGGGAGATTATTGACGGCAGGAGTTTCTAGGCATGGTGCAAATCGTTTATTGCAGGTAAGTGATGAAAGTATTGGCTTGGTGCGTGCCGTTGTTGCTGTTTTCTTCCGTGGCGGACGGCGCCGAAGCGGCCAGGCCGGAGCCACGTGAAGCCGCCGCCGTCTCCGCGCCCGCTCTCGTCCGGACCATTTCACTTTCCGGCGTGGCAGGACCGATCGACAACTCGGGCTTCCAAGGGCGAATCGATCATTTAGCCTATGACGCTGCGACACAGCGCCTCTTCGTTGCCTGCATAGCCAACGGCTCGCTGGAAGTCGTCGATCTGGACCTGGGGAAGCGGATCAAAAGTATCGGCGGACTCAAGAGGCCGCAGAGCGTCGCGATTGCCGGGCGGCCCAGGCTCGTGATCGTCTCGACTGGCGGCGACGGCATGGCGCATTTCCTCGACGCGCACTCCCTCCAGGAAAAGGCGACCATGCCCGTTGGCGAGGACGCCGACAACGTCCGCGTCGCGCCCAACGGGAAAGTCTATATCAGCTTCGGTGGCGACAAAGGCCCCGGCGGCCTCGCCGAGTTCGATCCCGCCACGCTCGCCCGCACAGGCACAATTCCCCTTCCGCTTCGTGCGGAGTCGTTCCAATTCGATCCCTCCGGCGCCCGCCTTTTTGCGAACCAGCCGGGACAGAAGCGGGCGAGGACCGACGGGGTAGTCGTCGCCGTCGATGTTTCCTCAAAGAAGGTCCAGTGGACTACGACACTTCAGAACACAACGCGCAATTTCCCCATGACGATTGACGCGACGAATCACCGGCTGTTCGTTGTCGGCCGTCTGCCACCCAAACTCATTATGATTCACGACGGCAGCGGCGCGATTCTCGACGAGGCCCCTTGCGTGCCCGACTCCGATGATGTTTACTTCGACAAAAGGACCGGCTGCGTCCTTGTGGTCGGCGGCGGCGACCGCGCCGAGGACACCGGGCCCGACCGCAGCGCAAAATCCGGGGGTGCTCTCGACATCTTCACAGCCGGTCCGCGAGGCACGCTGACGAAAATCCGCACGGTGCCCCTCCCTCAACATACCCGCACGGGCCTATTCGTGCCCGAACGCCGGGCAATCTACGTTGCCGCGCCGCCGCTCCAGACCCGGCCTTGCGAAATCCGCGAATACAAGTGGCCTTAGCTCAAAACTACTTTCGGTCAACAGGCATTACCATGTCCGAGATTGTCCGCTTCTCCGTTTCGCTGGAAGACGACCTGCTGGATCAGTTCGACCGTTATTGCCGGCGGCAGCAGTTCGCCACCCGCAGCGAGGCGATCCGCCAGTTGCTCCGCGACACGCTCACGAAACGCGCTTGGGCGGGCGAGTCGGAGGATGCCGCCGGCACGCTTACGTTGGTCTACGACCACCACCGGCCGCAACTCCGCGACCACCTGGTGAAGTTGCAGCACGACCACCACGAGTTGGTGGTTTCCACGCTGCACGTCCACCTGACGCACGATCTCTGCCTGGAGGTGATCGTGCTGCGGGGTCCCTCGGCCCGGCTCGAGAAGATGGCCTCTCAACTGCGGGGGTTGAAGGGGATCTACAAGGGCGAGTTGGTGATCGCCAACGCGGGCGGTTCGCATTGAGTTCCGGGAGACCGACGTGGCGCAAACGCCCGCCGGCTGCGACCGGCGGGGGCGAGATTGCCGCGACACCCCCGCGGCCGCAGTCGCGGGGCATTCTCTCGGCTACGGCATCTTCCACGCCTGGAACCGCGAAACCGCGGCTGCAAGGGCGATCAGCAGCGACGAGAGGATGACGATCATCGCGCCGGTGGGCAAATCAGCCGCCGCGGCGATCAGGAATCCGCCCAACCCGCTCAGCCCTCCCAACAGCGTCGAACACAGCAGCGACTTGCCGAATCCCCGCACCAGCCGGAACGACGCGATGGCGGGGTTGGTGAGCAGGCCGTAGATCATCAAGCCGCCGACGGTCTGAAAGTTGACGGTCAGCACGACACTCGTAAGGATCAAGAAGACCATCCAGACGGGCGTCGTGCGTATGCCCGCGGCGGCGGCGTGCTCGCGCGAGAACAGGATGGCGCGGAGTTCCTTGTAGAAGAGCAGCACGACGGCCAGTTCCGCGGCCGCCGCCCCCGCGATGATGGCGAAATCGCGCCAGCGGCAAAAGTTCAGGCTGCCCCAGAGCAGCCCGCGGACCTCGTTGTCGGAGACGCCGTAGACGCTGAACAACCCCAGGCCGAGAAACGACAGTCCCATCGTCAGCGAGAACAACATTCCCAAAAGGACGTTGGAGTCGATCTGGGCGGACTGCACGTCGAGCGTCCCCAGCAACAGCGCGGCCGCCACGGCGCCGGCCAGGGCGGGCAGCATGAGCATCGGGCCGCTCAGGCCGCAAAGGCCGCCGAACACCGCGCCGGCCAGGGCCGCATGCGAAATGCACACGCCGAGAAAAGGCACCCTCATCCCCACGATGAACGTGCCCAACATCCCCGTCGAGGCCCCGGCCAAGGCCCCGGAACAGATCACTGGCGCCCAAAACACCAGGTCAATCATGTCGCGGTCCTCCCACGGGCGCCGCGGTGTAGCGGCCGCTTGAACCCACCAACTTCAGCCGCAGTCCGTACAGGGATTCCAGCAGTTCCTCCGTGAGGACGTTTTCGGGCCGGCCATCGGCGACCACCCTGCCCCGTTGCAGCGACAACAGCCGCCCACAACACGTCGGAATCACCTCCAGGTCGTGGGACACCAGCAGGACGGTCAGTCTCGAGTCCTCGTGCAGCTTCTCGAGGGTGGCCACGATCTGCTCGCGCCAGAACAGGTCCAGATTCGCCGTCGGCTCGTCCAGGATCAGAATCTCGGGCTGCTGGACCATGGCCTTGGCAATCAAGGTCTTGCGCTGCTCGCCGCCGGAGAGGGCCGAATAGGCCCGGCGGGAAAGGTCGGCCAGTCCGAGCCTCTCCAGCCAGGAGTCCACGATTTCCCAGTCGCTTCCCCTCAGGCGTCGGAACAATCCAGCGATTCCGCTCCGCCCAATCGCCACCACTTCGCGGACACAAAGCGGGGTCTCGCTGTGGGCGGCCAGCACTTGGGGCACGTATCCGACGCGGCACCGCAGCCGGGCGAGCGACACGCCGCGGTGCGGCGCGATGCGGCTGCCGAGAACCCGCACCCCGCCCGCCGTCGGTCGGACGAACCCCAGCAGGCATTTCAGCAACGTGCTCTTGCCGGCCCCGTTGGGACCCAGCACCGCCACGACCTGGCCGCTCTGCACCGTCAGGTTTTCGACTTGCAGGATATTTCGTCCCCCGCGGCGGACCAGCAGCCGGCGGACTTCGAGGACCGTGTCGCTCATGGCTTCCGCCCGCCAGACTGGCCGGCCTCCAGCAAAGCCGCCAGGTTGCGTCGGACCAGGTTATCGAAGGCAGCTTTCTCATTGGGGGCCGGAAAATTGGCAAAAACCACCACCCGCGCGTCGAGCCGCCCAGCCAGGGCGTCGGCCGCGCGCCGGCCTTCCGGCTCGTTGGCCACGACAAGGCGCACTCCGGCGGCCTGACCGGCCCGCAGCGCCTCGTCCAAGTCGCGGATGCCGCAGCCCTCCGCAGCCGATGTTTCCGCAACCACGCGCAGCCCCAACCAACGGCAGAAATCGGTCTGGTGCCCGCTGGCCAGCACCGGCGCGTCGCGGAGCCGCCCGGCTCGAACCCGACGCTCGGCCTCCTGCCGCAGCGACGCCATGCGCCCGGCAAGCGCCGCCAACCGGGCGTCGGCCTCGGGCCGGCCCACAAGCCCCGCCCGCACCAAGTGGTCGGCCACTTGGCGACATGCGGAGACGTAGGTGTCCGGAACGCACAAGCCGCCATGCACGCCGACAACCGCCGTTTGGCACGAATCGGCCCGCAGTTTCTCGTCCAACTCTTGCTGGAAATCGAACCGCACCAGCAGTCCGCAACGGGCCAACTCGCTCAACTGGCTGGGGCGCATGTCGAAATGGCCTGGGCACATCGAGGGGCCGGCCAGCCGGACCATCGGCACGTCCCGGCGGAGCACTTCCCGCACCGCCGCTTCGAGGTACGGGCTGGCAACCGCCAGCGGCGCGCCGTCCGGCAACGTCGCGCCCGCCCTGACCGCCGGCAAGCGATGGCCAGGTCCTTCAGCCTTTTCACAGCCGGCGGCCAGCACGATGGCCAACATGCCGACGGCTGCCAGGCGCACCATGCCGGCCTTCGCGGAATCGGCAAAACGGTTCGTTTCCATCTCCGGCCCTTGACGCTCGGGTTCCCACAACGATATTATGGTCTCTGGATATGTAATACGCAACGGCCTCCCTTTCCCACCGCCGCCGAAGGAGTCGCTCCAGGATGAAGACTTCCGCCGCCGCGACAGCAGACGTTGACCCGAGAATCGGCTTCTTCGACGGTCTGGCCGAGGACTGGGACGCCACGGGGCAGGACCTCCATAAGGCGGTCGAAGGGCTGGAGCGCCGGGCGGGGATGCTGGAGCTGCGCTCCGGCGAGCGTGTGTTGGAGGTCGGCTGCGGCACCGGCCGATTGACCGGCTGGCTGGCCGAGCGGGTGCGGCCGGGGCGGGTGGTGGCCCTCGACTTTTCGGCCGAGATGCTCCGCCAAGCCCGATCGAAAAACATTCCGGCCACGTTCCGCTTGGCCGACGTCTGCCGGGACGACCTGGGCCGGGCCGAGTTCGATCTCGCCTTCTGCTTTCACAGCTTTCCCCATTTCCGCGACCAAGCGGCAGCGCTGCGGAACCTCGCGCGGTGCCTCAAGCCGGGCGGCCGGCTGGTGGTGATGCACTTGGCGGGCCGCGACGAGGTCAACGGCTTCCACCACGGCGTGGGCGGAATCATCGCGGGCGATTTCCTGCCCGACGAAACTCGCTGGAGGGACTGGCTGGACGCCGCCGGCTTCTGTCCGCCGCAAATCTGCGACGGCAAGGACGGCTTCTTCCTCCGCGCGGTAGTCAATCATCATTAGTCCGGCGGAGCCGCCACGGGTTCACCCCCGGCGATGGTCGCCAAGTTGGCCAACAAACTCAAGTCGATGTTGGTGCGGATGAAATGGACGGCGCCGTCGCAAAACACGAAGTTCATTCCATCCGGATGGAAACTACCCCACTCACGCTTGCAGGGGATATCGGCGCCCGTCCCGCCGCACGCAACGCATTGGTCGTAATCGGCCCATAGCGTCCGTTGCTGGGATGTTACACCCGACTGCGCGTAGTAAGCGAACGAATAAGCCCAGAACGTGCGCCGGGTGGGATTGGTCGAGGTGGTCGATTCGCCGACCATCAGCGTGTTGGAGGTTCCGTCGGTGATGTCGCTAATCTTCTCGACGCCAAAGCCCCAGGCGAAAGACGTGTAGATTGCATGGATCGGTCCCCGCCATTCCGGCTGGTAGTCAAACATCATCTCGGAGTCGAGGAAGTTAATGCTGTCGCCGCTCCAGCCGGTGACGGCCCTATATGAGCCGGGGGCGTAGTTTGCTCCAGACAGGGTGGCCGGTCCGGTGGCAGGTACGGCTAACGTGCCGGTCGCGTTGTCCGAGGGACAAACGTAGGCGGCAACCGTCGTCTCTCGAACCGTCCTATTCTGTGCCGAGTCGTTAGTATAACGGTTGTCGTACTGGTCATATAACGCGCCCTGTTCAATGTACGGCAGGATGGCGATCATCCAGTTGCCATGCTGGGTAGAGTATGAAATGACCGGTTCGGCTGCGCCCGGACACATTCCCGCTCCGAGGTTGATGTTCCCCGGCGGAAACGAGCCTAGCGCGGTGTGGTAGCCGTGAAGCGCCAGGCCGATCTGCTTGAGATTGTTTGCACATTGCAACTGCCGGGCTGCCTCCCGCGCCGCCTGCACTGCCGGCAGTAGGAGCGCAACCAGGATGCCGATGATCGTGATAACGACCAACAACTCCACGAGACTAAAGCCATTGCGCCGATCCGTCATGGCTACCCACCGTTACGTTGAAGCCGTCGTCTGGAGCCGGCTCCCTTTTCCATGCGCAAGCACGAGTACCGTCAACCCTGCCATCACCAACAGCGCCAGACTGCCGGGTTCCGGCACTGTTGACAAGTTCGATGCACTGGTCAACCACAGGCTGTATCCGGCTTGGTAGTCGCCGCCTTCCTGATCCAAAATCGCCGTGACGCTAAACGGATGACTCGCCAACGAATTGGGATCGAGCAAACTCAAACCGGGGTCCAGCCCCACTTGCATGGGGAAAGTCAGACTGCCTTGGCTGACCAGCACGGTATTGCCCAAACCCCAGTCGCCGGGGTCCGTAAGCAGCAGGTTGTTAAGGTGGACCAAGCTGCCTTGATAATGTTCGTCACCGGTCGCCCGCGTATAGTCGAAAATATAGTTGCTGGTTGCATTCATGTTGGACAACGTAACGGGCGCGGATTCCAGGTCAGACAACGTAATGGGTGTGGCCGTGGGCGTGATCGTCTGGCCAAGCTTCGTAATCGAAAACTGATAGTCTGGCGACGTGTTGTGTTGCGTGTTGATGTTGTACTTGCCGTTGTAAAACAGGCCCGGTGCCTTGGCCTGAACCAAAACAACATCGCCAACATTGAGCGTCGAGGCACCGATCCGGGTGACTTCGGTTGCCCAATCTGATGGAGAAAAGTTCGACGTTGCGGGATTTCCATAAGCGAAAGTCATTCCCTCGTATACCGCGACGCCGCCGAAATCTCCCGGCGCTACAGTATAGCCGCCGTACGTTCCACCGGATGACAATGTTCTGGACGAAGACTTGAAATTGTGGCGACGGGTTGGAGGAAGAATCATAGGTGTAGTTCAACATGTCGCTGGGTTTGTTGACGACCACTCCCACCAATTGGACGGGCCAGAGAGACGTGCTTGGGTATAGGTCAGCCCAAAGGCTCGTCCCGTCGGGGTTGTCCGCCTCAAGTTGGCTGACCGTGACTGGTGTGTATGTGATGCCCTGAGCAGCCGCTGGCGACGACGAAACTGCTCCCCCAGCCGCAACGAACGCGGCAAAGACCACCGATTTCCAACTGCCTCTCATAACGCTGCCTCCATCAAAGCAAAGGCCAACGATCAACCCGTCCCCGCCCGCCGCGGGGGAAACCCGGGCTGATCGCTCCGTAGGATATTACGTACACCAAAAACGTAACACTCTCCCAGTATAGCAACGTCGCCAACCGGTGCAATAGGGCCACGAGAAAATTTTCCAGGGCGAAAAGAGTCGCCGCCCCCGTCGCGGTCAGCACGAGCAGAAAAAAACGTTTTCACCGTCCCCCTATACGCTCATTTTCCTGCTGGGGCTGCGGCTGGTCCCCCGAGCAGGCTTCGCCACGTTGCTCATTGTCGGCCAAGGGCTTTTCGGACAACTCCTCGGCGGCGGAATCAATCCCGCGTGGTGGCCCTATTACCTCTGGTGCGCCTTGGGGGTCGAGGTCTTGTTGCTCTGGACGGGCTACCAGATGCGGAACCTGCCGGTCATGCTGGCGGCCGGAATGCTTCGGGGGCTGCTGGCCGGCTCCTACACGTATCTGATTGCGGCCCCGTTTATTTGGCACAAGTTCTACGCCGCCTGGTACATCGCGATGATGATCGTAATGGACCTGTTGGGCTGCGCAATCGGGGCCGCGATTGCCTGGCAGCTTGTGCCCACGGTCGAGAGGGCGGCCCACCCTTCGGGCTTGTAGGCTGGGGGGAAGCGGTCAGCGTGCAGCGATTGGCTTATCAGTCACGTACGGGGCACGTTTGTACGCGCGCTACGTCTTGACAGACGGCCCGCGGGGGGCGATGATCTCCGGTGGCGTTTGCCCGCCGGGGGCCGACGCCGCTTGCTCCGCACCACTCCTCCGCACGCTCCACTCACATGGTAACCGACACCATCCGAAGAATCCTCAAAACGGCGAAAGCGAAAAAGGCCAGCGATGTCCATATCTGCGCCGGCGCCCCGATCGTCTGCCGGATCGGCAAGGACCTGGTGCCCATCAGCGACAAGCCGCTGACTTCCGACTTGAGCAAGAAGCTCGCCTACGAGCTGTTGTCGCAGGAACAGGTCAACCAGTTCGAGAAACTCCTGGACTTCGACTTGATGCTGGCCGACGAGGAGGGCCGATACCGGGTCAACATCAACTACAACGACGGCAACGTCGGGGCCGTAATCAGGATTCTGCCGGGTGAGCCGAAGTCCCTGGACGAGCTGCGCCTGCCGCCGGTGGTCAAGGAACTCTCGCACCGGACGAAAGGGCTGGTGCTGATCACCGGCAGCACGAGCCAGGGAAAAACCACCACGATGTCGGCGATGATCCACGAGATCAACCGGCACTACCGCCGGCACATCGTCACCATCGAAGACCCCATCGAGTACATGCAGGTGAACGACAAGAGCATCGTCCGGCAACGCGGGGTGGGCAAGGACACGCAATCGTTTTCCAGCGGCTTGCGGGCGGCCCTGCGGCAAGACCCCGACGTGGTGGGCATCGGCGAGATGCGGGACTTCGACACGATCAAGATCGCCCTGACGGCCGCCGAGACGGGCGTGCTGGTGATTTCCACCCTGCACGTCATTTCGATCGACAAGATGCTCGAGCGGCTGCTGAGCTACGCGCTGGCCGCCGACGAGAACAGCCTGCGCTACGCCCTGGCCGATTCCTTGCAAGGGGCCATTCACCAGGAGTTGCTCCCCACCGTCGACGGCGGCAAGCGGGTGGCCTGTGAGATACTGACTTCCACCGACGCCGTCAGAAACCTCGTGCGGAAGGGGACCGGCTATCATTTGAAGAGCATCATGGCAACCGGGGCGAAGTACGGCATGGTGACCATGAAACAGTCGGTAATGAAGCTGTTTGAGGAAGGCGTGATCGCCGAGGACGTCGCCAAGAGCGTGCTGAGCAACTACGAGGGATAGAAAAGGAAACGGGGGCTGCAACCGAAATGACCGACGACAGAACGCATCTCAGCCGGCACGGCCAATGGGCGGGCGGCGAATCGCTGGTGAGCCTCCTGGTGGCGAAGGAGCTGGGACACCCCAACCTGATCTCCTTGGCCGTCGGCTTTGTGGACCATGAGACACTGCCCATCGAACCCACACGGCAGGCACTGGAGCGAATCTGGTCGGACGACGCCCTGGCCCGGGCCGCCCTGCAATACGGCACCACCTTCGGCCATCTCCCCTTGCGCCAAGCCGTGTTGGACCGGATGCTTGCGGCCGACGGCCGCACGGCCGCCGAGTTGAACGTCGGCGTCGAGGACCTCGTGGTGATGCCCGGCAGCAACCAGTTGCTTTTTCTCGCGGCCGACGTGCTCTTGGACCCCGGCGACATCGTGCTCTGCGCCGCGCCGAGCTACTATGTCTTCCTCGGCGCGCTCCGGAACCTGGGCGTGCGGGCCGTGGGCGTGGAAACCGACGACCAGGGCGTGATGCCCCAGGCCGTCGAGGAGGAACTCGCCCGCCGCCAAGCCGCCGGCGAACTGGAGCGGGTCAAGGCGATCTACCTGGTCAGCTATTTCGATAACCCCCGCTCGTTGAGCATCCCCATCGAGCGCCGGGCCGCGCTGGTGGAAATCGCCAAGCGCTGGTCGCGGCGGCAACGCATCTACCTGATCGAGGACGCCGCCTACCGCGAATTGCGTTACGCGGCGGACGACGTGCCCAGCCTGCGGGCGTTCGACCCGGAAGGGGACACCGTCTTGTACGCCGGCACGTTTTCGAAGGCCTTTTCGCCGGGCATCCGCGTCGGTTGGGGAGTGCTGCCCAAGGGGCTTTCCGGCCCGGTGCTGGCCGAGAAGGGGAACATCGACTTCGGCTCGCCACACCTGAATCAGGTGCTGATGGCCACGGTGATCGAGATGGGACTGTTCGACGAGCACGTCGAGCGGCTCCGCGCCGGCTATCGCCGCAAGATCGACGCGATTCTGCGGGCGAGCGAGGAGTTCCTGCGTCCCATCGCGGGCGTCGAGTGGGTCGCGCCGGTCGGCGGGCTGTATCTCTGGCTCCGCCTGCCCGAGGGGCTCGACACGGGCGTCGCGGGCCCGCTGTTCGACCGGGCCGTGGCCGAAGGCGTGCTCTACGTGCCGGGCAAGTATTGCTATCCGGCCGAGGGCTGCCCCCGGCCCGACAACCGGCTGCGGCTGAGTTTCGGCTGCCAACCGTGCGAAGGGCTCCGCCGCGGCGTGGCGGCCCTGGCCAGGGCAATCCGGCAGGCAACAGGAAACGAATGAAGGGGGTTTGATTTGCCGGAAACGTCCATCCGGTCCCCGTTCCGTCAAGCTGCCCCCGTCAGCGGATGCCTGCTTCTCGGCTCGCCCTGTTTTTTTGCATGTATCGCAGCCGGAAGGGGACAATAAGCTCTTGTCCGGGGGTGCTGCCGTGTCCGAATCTCCCTTCAGCGACGAATTTCTGGGCTTGTTGGCGCGGTTTCAGGGCAGGTTCTTCGGCTACCTGTACTCGCTGCTGCACAACCTGGACGACGCCGAGGACGTGCTCCAGGAGGCGATCCTGGCCATGTGGCGGCGCTTCGGCGAGTTCGACCGCCAGCGGAGCTTCGTCAATTGGGGTCTCCGTTTCGCCGAGCTTTCGGCCCTGAACCACCTCCGCTCGAAGCGCCGCCGCCGGGTCATCTTCAGCAACGAGTTGGTCCATGAAATTGCCGAGAGCTATTCCTTGACGGGCAACGAAGAGGCCGATCCCTTTGAGCGGTATCACGATGCGCTCTTGGACTGCATGGACCGGCTGCCGCCGGCCGACCGCGATCTGATCCGGCTCTGCTACTACGAAAAGTGCAGCATCAAGACCGTGGCCGAGCGGCTGGGCCGCTCGCCGCAGAGCGTCTGCAATTCGCTCCGCCGCATCCGCATGGCCCTGTTCGACTGCATCCAGGCGGCGCAGCCCCCGGAGGGAAAAGGGGGACAGGCTCCTTTTGTGCGAAGCACCCAACGGGCCGTTCCGGCAAAAGGTGCCTGTCCCCCTTTTCCCGAGGAGGGTGCGCCATGAGCCGGTCGGCCGAGGTCTCCGAGCGGTTGCGGGTGCTGGCCGACGCGGCCTGCACCAGCGAGATCGGCCCGGCCGAGTTGCAGGAGTTGAGCGGACTGCTGCGGGCGGACGGGCGGGCGCGGCGGTTCTATGCCGCCTACTGCCGCATGCACGCCGAGCTGTATTTCGCCATCCGCGCGGAACGGGCCGCCCAAACCGCCCGGCAATCCGCCGCCGAAGAGGACACAGAGTTCGGGGTTCAGGGTTCGGAGTCCGGCGTTGGTGTGGCAGTTGAACTGCCACACCAACCGGAAACTCCGGATTCCGAAGCGCTCATTCCCCCCATCATCATCGACACTTCTCCCACTATCCACTATCCACTATTCACTATCCACTCCTCGCTCGGCGGCTGGTTGTTCTCCTACGGAGTCGCCACTGTGCTGATGGGCGTGGCGATCCTGGGGGCCTGGGCGTACAAGGTGTCCCTTGAGGCCGAGATCGCCCGAGACCAACCCCGGCCGGCCCCGCAGGGCGACGAGCCCAAGCCGGAGTACGTCGGCCGGATCACGGGCACGGCCGACTGCCAATGGGCCGATCCGCAAGACGCGCCGCCCGCCGCCGTCTCTGTGGGCCGCAAGTACGCCCTGGCCTCCGGGCTGCTGGAAATCAGCTACGAGACGGGCGCCAAAGTCATTCTCCAAGGGCCATGCGCTTACGAAGTCGAGTCCGCCCACGGCGGGTTCCTCGCGCTCGGCAAGCTGACGGCACGAGTAGAAAAGGGTTCAGGGTTCAGGGTTCAGGGGCCAGAGGAAACAAATCCCAAATCCCAAATCCTAAATCAACAAATCTCTAATCCCCAATCCCCAATCCCTAATCCCTTATTTTCCATCCGCACTCCCACCGCCGTCGTCACCGACCTGGGCACCGAGTTTGGCGTGGAAGTTGGCGGGGACGGCACGTGCGAGGTTCACGTGCTGAAAGGCGCCGTCGCCGCCGATTTCGTCGGCGTTAGTGGGCATACGTCGCCCGCGGTGCGCATCAACGAGGGCGAAGCCCGGCGGTTCGAACGTGGAACCGGCCACACTGCCATGATCCCGGTCAGGCGGGCTGAGTTTGAGAGCATGCGCACCGTCAGCGCCGATGGCCGCCGCGAACGTTGGTTGGCCTATAGCGAGGAATTGCGCAAGGATTCCGCTTTGGTGGCGTACTACACCTTCCAACCGCCTGCCGGCGGCAGCCCGTCCGTCCTGCCCAACCAAGCGGCCGCCGGCGCCGTTCTGGACGGCCGGATCGAGGGCGCCGAGTGGGTCCACGGCCGCTGGCCGGGAAAGTTCGGCCTGTACTTCCACGGCCCCGGCTCGGGCGACGAGGTAGCGCTGCCGTGGCAGGACCGCTTCAATTTCACCGGTCCCTTTTCGGTGGCCGTGTGGTTCAGAGCCGAGCGCTTCACGGGAATGTGGGAAACGCTGATCGCCAAGGGGGACACCTCCTGGCGGCTGCAGCAGGCACGCGACACGCACTTCCTGGAATTCGGCACCGATCACGACCAGAACGGCGAACCGGTTTGCCATGACGTAATCGGACACACGGGGTTTGCCGACGGCCGATGGCACCTGGCCGCGGCAGTCTACGAGCCGGTTGGCCGCATTGCACGCAAGCGGCTGTACCTGGACGGCCGCCTGGAGGGGGAGGGCGAAGCGCCATTACCGCTGCACCACAACGACGAGGCGGTGTGGTTGGGCGCTAATGCCGACAGAAACCGGACCAACCGCGAATTCCACGGAGCCATTGACGAAGCCGCGATCTTCACCCGTGCCCTGTCGCGCGACGAGGTTGCCGCGATGTTCGGGGCTGGCAAGGAGGAAAAGCAAAGGAAGAAGCCATGAGTGCAAGTGTGGCACGCACCATCCACCATCCAAAGCGCCCCCCTGGTTTCACCTTGGTGGAATTGTTGGTGGTGATAACGATCATAGGAATTTTAATCGCGCTATTGTTGCCGGCGGTGCAGGCGGCCCGCGAGGCGGCGCGAAGGGCACAGTGCGGCAACAACCTCAAACAACTCGCCCTAGGCTGCTTGCAGCACGAGGAGCGGCAGAAGTTCTTCCCCACCGGCGGCTGGACCTACGGCTGGGCCGGCGATCCCGACCGCGGCTTCGACAAAAAACAGCCCAGCGGCTGGCAGTACAACATACTCCCCTACATCGAACAACAGACTCTGCACGACCTGGGACTGAACAACAACATCGTAGGCCGCGGGCAGACGGCCGCAACGCCTCTGGCTGTCTTCAACTGTCCCACGCGGCGCAGGACCGTTGCCTATCCTTACGTGTACCCCTCCCTGTGGGGCATAAACACTTACCTCAACATCAATCAGCCGACGCTCGTTGGGCGGAGCGATTACGCCGCGTGCGCCGGCGAGGTCAAGGACGCCGGCCACAACGGTTGGGCGCTTCCCTACACCTTGGCCGACGGCGACGCCTGGCCGGAGGAAGGGCCATCGGGCTGGCAAACGATTTATTGGAGCGGCAGCGAGAGCGACGCCACCGGGGTAATCTTCCGCCGCAGCGTGTGCAAAATAGCCGACATCACCGACGGCACGAGCAACACCTACCTTGCCGGCGAGCGGTATATCCGCCCTGAAGCCTACGAGACCGGCACCGATGCCGACGACGACCAGGGCTGGGATGTGGGTTACGACTATGACACCACCCGCTGGACCAGCATGAACAATGTGCCGCCCTACCAATACGTTCCGCCCTTGCAGGACCAGCCCGGCTATGAGAGCGACGTCGCCTTCGGCAGCGCGCACGCCATCAGCTTCAGCATGGCCTTCTGCGATGGCTCGGTGCAGTGGATCAGCTACTCGATCAACCCGGAAACCCATCGCCGCCTGGGCAACCGCAAGGAC
Source organism: uncultured Planctomycetaceae bacterium (assembly GCA_963754135.1). Lineage (GTDB taxonomy): Bacteria > Planctomycetota > Planctomycetia > Pirellulales > Thermoguttaceae > JAJFUI01. The sequence goes on along the minus strand of CAVWEY010000003.1, from coordinate 1,411,253 downwards.
GGCATGGGCGTGGACGGGAAGGGGTGGTAAAAGAGAAAACTTTGTCCGGACCAAGGACGGCAGACATTCACAGGGGCTTGTGGCCGCAAAAACAACCGGGAAAGGAGGTAACGCGAAGTGCGTGGAGATTTGCGCCGTCCGGTCCGCCCACCGCCACAAGGGCCGCTGGGCCGGTGCAACGGAGAAAGAGGGGAGTAGAACCGCGACGCGGGATGAACTATGACAGCGTGTGCTGTCGGCCCGCGGGCGGTGGCGTGGGAGCGGCCCTTCCGTTCGGGCCGCCTATTGAAAAAGGAAAATCCAATGTTTCGCGCTTTGCAGTTTGTGCTCGCTGTCGCCGCCTTGTTGGGGATGTCCGCAGTCGTCCAGGCTGACCACGTTCCAATTCTTGTGGACACCACCTCGAGCGCTGTTGTCTTCAACACCGGCTTTGAGGCGCCCGCCAACACCGTGGGGAGCAATCCAGGCACCCCAGACGTCGGGACGGGTTGGACCTACAATAATACTAACAGCACAATAAAAGTCGGCGGTCCGGCAACACTTACCGGCGTTTCGGCTTATGAAGGCAGCCAGTACCTCAATTTCTACGCTAACGGCGGCGGCTTTGCAGAGATTATGGCAGACGGCGTTGCCGCCAATAGCGGAGTTAACGATTGGATCACGATGACCATCGGTTTCCGCATGTATTCGACCACTACCGTCAACTACATGTATTTCTCGCCCAGAAACGGCACCACCGACCTTACCACCATTTATATCGACAACGTACCTGGCAACACTGGCAGGGTGCAGGTTTACACCGGCAGCAGTTATGTCCTCCTCACCCAGACCTACCCCACTTACCAGTGGAACACGTTCGTTCTTAAGCACAAGAACGGGACCGAAGACTGGTCGTGTTCGACCGACGGGTCGGCCTTTGAAACCGTAACCGCCGCAGCGTTCCCTGCGGATCTTACTCTGAACTGGTGTAACATTAACATCGGAGCCAATGGCGTTTCTCAGCAGCAGGTCCTCTACGATGCCGTGCCGGTGCCGGAGCCATCCGCGTTGGTCCTGTTATTTGCCGCCGGCCTGATCGGCCCACTCTGCTATGCGTGGAGGAAGCGGAAGTAAGCGCGCCGAGGAAATCGGAAGCACAACAACTCACGCAAGGGCGCTGAGGCGCAAAGAGAGGAGACTCTTTGCCGTCTTTGCGCCTTGGCGTGAGATCTTCGGGGCTTGTCCGATCGCGTCTTCGATTCAACCATGAGGCAAGCCATGCCCCGAGGCAATCGTAAATCAGAAATCAGAAAGCGGACATCCTGCGCCTTCGCCCTGGTGGCCCTGGCCTTGATGACGTGCCGGCCGGCGTTCGCCGCAGATTCCGGCTTCCACTTCTTGGCCGCCGATCCCTCGCTGCGCGCCCAAACGCACAACGTCAACATTAGCATGGGCCAAGCCACTTACCTCGGGAAAGTGCTGCAGAAGGACCAGTCGTGGGAGGCTCCCTTCAGGCTTGTCGGTCCGTCCGGCGTCCTGATCGATCCAGCCAGCGGCCAGTGGCGGATGTACTACCAGTGGCTCGTCCCCGGAACGGAAAACGACCGATTCGTGGCAATGGCCACCAGCAAAGACGGCGTCCACTGGACGAAGCCGGCGCTGAACGTCACAGGCAGAGAGTATACCACTAACCCGAACAACAACTTCATCGATGCCAGTTCGCGCTGGCTCAATGGTCCCAGTGTGTTCCTAGACCCCAACGCTGCCGGTAGGGACCGCTACCGCATGTCGGGAACGGCGCGGGGGAAATTGGGCAACTATCAATGCCTGAATGCGTTCACCTCGGCTGACGGGCTGCATTGGCATCGCGTGGGGATCATCGAGGACTGGGCGAAATTGGGATCCCAGATGGACTCCACTAACGACACGTTTTGGGACCCCAAGACGAAGCAGTACATGGCCTACGTGCGCTATAACCATATGCCCATCGGCAACTCGCCTGAACGGCGAGGCGTGGCCGCTAAGGCATCGAAGGTTTGGACAGGCGATTGGACGACCACGGGCCAGGCTACGCTCGACCCGAAAGACGTGTTCGGACCCGGCCCGCACAAGCCGGACTTTTATATTCCCGGCGTCGTGCCTTACTTCGGGCAATACGTCGGGCTGCCATCGACTTATTATCATCCGGCAGACCAGCCTGACGGCCCGGTTTACCCGACCTTCATGTACAGCCGCAACGGCAAAACCTGGTCCTTCCCAAGCCCTTACCAGCCGATCATCGACCTGGGAGCACACGGCCGCAACCGGCAGAACTTCGGTCAGGCGTACCTGGGGACGCCCTCTTTGCTCGATCATGAGGGCTGGCTGTACCTCTATTATGTATACATGCCGTGGCAGCACAATAGTGATAACGACGCTTCGGGCGAATACCACCTGACCAGACTCCGCGAAGACCGCTTTGTGGGCATCGGGTCGGTCTCGGGACAGGTCGGCACGTGGACGACCTCGGAAATCGTATTGACCGACGATCCGGGGCAGTTGATCCTCAACGCGGTCGTCAGGGGATCGCTGCGCGTGGAACTGCTCGATGCCGCAACCGTGCAGCCGCTTCCCGGCTACGCGGCAGCCGACGCGGTACCCAAAACCCCGGGCGACTACCTTCATGCCGTTGGTTGTTGGAACGGCGGCAAAAATCTCAGTGCCTTGGCGGGCAAAACGATCCGGCTGCGCTTCGTGCTGAACGACGCCGACCTGTATGCCTTCCAGTTCGCGATTACCGGCCTCAATCGCCAAGAGCCCTGAATAACCCTTCCAATAACAACCTGGAGAACGGCTCTTGATCGCCGACAAGCTGAGCGTCGTCTTCGCTTCCCTGGCCCTGGCAGCGTCCGCGGCGGCGGCGCCGATCGACATCGGCTCGCGTCTGGAACTCTTGGTCGACGACTGTCTCATCGGGACCACCAGCGGCCTGCGGCAAGTGCTGCACCCGCCGACGAAACGGGAAGTAGCCGTCGTTCACGACGCCCCTTGGGAAGGGAACGGTTGCTGTTACCACACGGTCTTCCGGGACGGCGACGTCTACCGGATGTACTACCTCAGCAACCACAACCGGACCCGCCCCGAGGAACCCGTGCGCGACCCACTTAGGTCACAGTGGGCCTCCTACGCGGAGAGTAAGGACGGCATTCACTGGCTGAAGCCGGAGTTGGGCCTGATCGAGTTCGCCGGCTCAAAGAAAAACAACATCCTCTGGGGAGGCGTCGAGGCGAGCGACGGCTTCGGAGTCTTCAAGGATTCTAATCCGGACTGCAAGCCGGCGGAGCGCTACAAGGCCCTGGTTTGCGCCAACCCCGGTCTGCGGGCGCTCAAATCGGCCGACGGCATTCACTGGTCCCGGTTGGCCGACAAACCGATCATCACCCAAGGCGACTTCGACTCGCTAAATCTGGCCTTCTGGGACGCGGTGCGCGGCGAGTACCGGGCGTACTGGCGGCGCTACCGGGACTATCGGCGCTTCGGCGACAAGCGCCCTACGCTGATGCGGGACATCGCCACCGCCGCCTCTCGGGACTTCGACCATTGGACCGAGCCGGTGTGGCTGAAATACCCCGGTGCGCCCGCGGAGGAACTGTACACGAACGCGATCATCCCGTATTATCGGGCGCCGCACATTTTCCTCGGCTTTCCCGCGCGGTACATCGACCGCGGCTGGACCGAGTCGCTGTTGGACTTGCCCGAATTGGAAGAGGCCGGCAGCGGTCGAGGCTTTCGCCGCGCTACGGGACGGCCCTGACCGACGGGCTGTTTATGAGCAGCCGCGACGGATTGAGCTTCAAACGCTGGGGAGAGGCCTTCCTCCGGCCCGGTCCCCAGGAGTGCCGCCAGTGGGTCTATGGCAATCAATTCCAGAACTGGGGCATTGTGGAAACCAAGTCCGGTCTCGACCCGGGACCGGACGAGCTGTCGGTCTACGCCTCGGAAGGCCATTGGGTGGAAAAGAGCGACCGGCTGCGGCGCTACACGCTCCGCATCGACGGGTTTGTGTCGTTGCAGGCCCCACTGGCCGGCGGTGAGTTTACCACCAAGCCGCTGGTGTTTTCCGGCAACCGGCTGGTAATCAACTACTCGACCTCCGCCGCTGGGTCGATCCGGGTGGAGGTTCAGGACGCGGCCGGCAAGCCGCTCGATGGCTTCCGCCTGGCCGAATGCCCGGAAATCTACGGCGACTCGCTCCAACGGACGGTGGGCTGGAAGGGCGGCACCGACGTGAGCAAGGTGGCCGGCCGGCCGGTGCGATTGCGCTTCGTCATGAAAGACGCTGACCTCTATTCGCTCCGGTTTCAGTGAGCAACGGCGGATGGCACGGCCCGGGCAACTGCAAGTACGGTTTGGCCATCGACGGCAAGAAGTTTTGAGCGGGACGGGCCGCCGATTTGTCAAACTCCGCCGCCCGGAAAGGCCGATGAAAATGGCGCATCCCTTGATTGCCGCGGCGATCCGGCCTAAAATTCGGGTAACTGCGGGGTTTGCTCAGGGTCTAACGATGTCCGCCGTCCCTCTCGCCCATCCCTTGTGCCGCTGCACGTGTAGCTGTCCGGCCTGAACGGCCGGACAGCCAGCACCTCTCATTCCATCAAGCCGTCCGCTTTCAGCAGTCAGCATCTTGGTCTTGGGGCTTAGGTCTTGGCGCCAAGGCCCAAGACCTAAGACCAAAGACCTCTTGCCGTTTAACTGCCATGTCCACCGACATTCGACTCAAAGAGAACCTGCCCGTGTTGACCGAGCGGATCGTCGACACGTATGCGGAAGTGGGGCAGCACGAGCCACTTGGGCTACTGCCCGTTGCCCAACTACGAGACGGTCGTTGCCGCCACCGAGGACCTCAAGGAGATCCTCTATCCCGGCTACCGCCGCCGCGACGGCCTGCACCTGGGCAACGTGACCTATCACGTGGGCGATCTGATCGACCGCCTGCACGACACGCTGACCGTGCAGATCGGCCGCGCGCTGCGGCACGAGGCGATCAAGACCGGCCAGTGCGATCCGCGGCAGGCCGGCGAGTTCGAGGCCCTCGGCCAGGCCAAGGCGGTCGAGTTCCTCGAACAGTTGCCCGAGCTGCGGAAGATTCTGGCCCTGGACGTGCAGGCCGCCTACGACGGCGACCCCGCCTGCAAGTCGCTGGACGAGGTGATCTTCTGCTATCCCGGCCTGGAGGCGGTCACCGTCTATCGCCTGGCCCATATCCTGCACGGGCTGGACGTGCCGTTGGTGCCGCGGATGATGACCGAGTGGGCGCACAGCCGCACGGGCATCGACATCCACCCCGGCGCCCGCATCGGCCGCTACTTCTTCATCGACCACGGCACCGGCGTGGTGATCGGCGAGACCACGGAGATCGGCCAGTGGGTGAAGCTCTACCAGGGCGTCACCCTGGGCGCGCTTAGTTTTGCCGCCGACGCGGAGGGCAATCTCGTCCGCGGCAAGAAACGCCATCCCACGATCGAGGACCACGTGGTGATTTATGCCAACGCCACGATCCTCGGCGGCGAGACGGTCATCGGCCGCGGCTCGGTGATCGGCTCGAGCGTGTGGCTGACCCGCTCGGTGGTCCCCGGCACGACGGTGACCATGGAAAGTCCGAAACTCCGCATCCGCGGGGAAGAGCCGGAGGAGTTCGCGTGGGTGATTTGACTCACGGAGGGCGATTGATGCCCGCGCCGGGGCGGGCTATAATGAATCGTGCGAGGAGGATTCTTCATGCCGCAGATCAACATCCCAGAATCGCTTTTTCGGGAGGTGGAGCGGGTTCTGCCGAACGCGGTCTCGCCGGACGAATTTGTCGCCAGCGCCGTCCGTGAGAAACTGACCTCCGAGGAACACAAAAGGGAATTCTATCGGCTCTCGGACCAGACTCGCGCGGCGATGGCGGAGAAGGGACTGACCGAATCGGAAATTCTCCGGGAATTCGAGTCAACCCGGCGCGCCTTGGACGGCTAGCCCGTGGCAGAACCGCTGGTAATCGACGCGAATCCGATCGTATCCGCCTTGCTCGGCGGCGCGGCACGCGGCGTCGTGTTTTCGGGCAGATTCACTTTCTACTCGACGCAGCACACCCTGTTTGAGGTAGCTAAGTATCTGCCCGTCTTGGCCCAACGGCTGGGACGGGCGGAAACCGACTTGTTTCGAGAGTATCAATGTCTCCCCATCGCCGCCTGTCAACCGGAGCGATATGATTCGCACTTGGCAGAAGCAGCCCGGCTGATCGGCGGCCGCGACCGCAAAGACGTCCCTATCCTAGCGTTGACGCTCCGGCTTGGCTGTCCGTTGTGGACCGACGATCGCGATTTCGACGGCGTTCCTGGTATTGTTGTGCGCAGAACCATAGATCTGCTGTCGGCGTGATAAGAGGTGGCACACGCTGATGGGAAGTGCGAATTAACTCTTCCGCTCGGGGTAAATCACCAGTTCGATCCGCTGGTTGCGCTGCTTGCCTTCCGGCGTGCCGTTGGCGAACATGGGGCGGTTGGGGCCCTGACCCATCACGGAGAGTTGGTTCGATTGCAGCCGGGTGCGGCTCACCAGCACGTCGTAGACCGTGAGCGCCCGGTTGACCGACAGGGCGTGGTTGTTCTGCCACTGGCTGTTTGCGACCGGATCGTTGTCGGTGTGCCCCTCGATGCAGATCAACTGGTCGGGATAGGTGCGGACGATTTCCGCGGCCACGTCGGTGACGAGGTTGGCCGCGCCGGGCCGCAACTGGGCGCCGCCCGGCTCGAACAGCACCTGACTGGGCAACGCGATGCGGATCACGTCGCCGTCGCGGCGGACGAACACCCCGGCGATGTTGCTGGCCGGAAGGGTTTGCAGGAAGCTGTTGTTCGCATCGATGGACACGCCCCCTTGCCGCTGCAGCGAGGCGGCGAAGGCCTGTGCCCGCTTGTCGCTCCCTTCCTTGTCCGCGCGGATCTGGGCCAGTTGCGTTGTGACGCTCCGCAGTTGGTCCCGAATCGCCGCCAACTGGTCCTCGGAAACCTTCGTCTGCTGACGGGCCTGGGCCAGCAGGGTGTCCTTCTCCTGGTTGTCCCGGTCCAGCGCGTTGGCCCGGTCCTGGAGCTGTTGGAGTTGGCGGGAAAGCATCGCCTGCTGCTGCTCGGATTGGTTGAGCTTCCCCTTCAGCACCATCGGGTTGTCGGCCACGCAACCGGCAAGGAACAGTAGGACACACGTCCACAACCAAGGCATCCGGGCCGAGATTGTAGCACAGGCATCTTGCCTGTGCCGCCAGATTGACAGGCTGGAAGCCTGTCCTACAACCGGTGACATGGCAGCCTCCTAAACATCCCTCGAAAGAAGGGAATCCGCGCGGAACCTGACGCGACAAGTGGGCGGGATGGTAGCAAGCCGGCCAGGCCCCCGCAAGGGCAATCTTGCGCCCTAAAGTTACGTGGGAGTCATCATGCCGCTCTTCGAGACCATCACGAATCTGGCCGACGGGGCCGAAAGGCTCCGCCGCCGCCCCTATGGCGTGATTGAGGCGGCCGATGGCCGGTTCCGCCGCGTGGTCCTCCGTCCGTTTCCGAAGATCGTTTCGGCCCCCGGAGTTATACTAATAGGGGGTATGCGGCATCGCCGCCGGCCCGGCGACTCCATCCGGCTCTACTACAACCGGCCCCACCGGTTCCCCAACTTCCTCGTACTCAAGTACGCCGAATCGGCGCGGGACACGAGCCTGGCCTCGCTTGTGCGGGCGTTCAGCGTGCTCGACGAGATCGCCCGGCTCATGCGCAGCGACGCCCTGCTGTGCGATGTTTCCAACGGGCGGATCAGTTCCCGGCTGTTGGGCCGCTGGGGCTGGGAACCCCACTGCCCCTCCTGGTTCCACCGGCACTACATCAAGCGGTTCTACGGCAGCTATCCGTCGGCGCCGGGATGGCTGGTCAACTCCGAAGGTGCCATGCCCACGCTTGCCGTGGGCATGTGACGCTTAATCGGAGCCTTCCATCATGCCCACGGCAAGCGTGGGCATGGCACCGCACGCCGTTGAGTCAGTAGGGGAACTGCTCGTCGATTTCCGCCGCCGACAACTCGACGAGGAACTGGGCAAGCCGCTCGACGAGCACTTCCATCAGGCGACGGCCCTTCTCGGCGGTGGCGGCGTGCGGGTTGCCCACGCCCGCGTTGGTCGTCAGCAGGTGCCAGGGCCGGGTGATCGAGACCCAGCCCCGGTTGACGGCCTCGAAGCGGGTCTTGGCCGGCCGGCCCTCGTCGGCCGTCAGGCTGCCGTCCGGGTTGCGGGCGACCAGCTCGGGACAATGGGCCAGGGCAAACGAGGTCTCCATCTCTCCCGCGTGATCGTCCGACTGCTCGAAGATGTCGCCGAAGAGGTCCTTGAAGACCGTGTACCAGTTGCAGAGGAACAGGTGGGCGGGCGTGCGGCCGTACATCTCCCGCAAGACCCACTTCAGATCGTTCCCGCCGTGGCTATTCAGGAGCACGATCTTGCGGATGCCCGTCCGCACCAGCGACTCGACCAGGTTGCCGGTGATCGCCCGTAGCGTGGAGGGATAGAGATTCATGGCGAAGGGGAACTCCGCCTGGTTGGTTTGCGTGCCGTAGGGGATGGTGGGCAGGAGGATGACTTTCGCCCCGCGGCGATGGGCTTCGGCGCAGATCCGCTCGCCCACCACGTCCCCTTCGAGCGTATCCATGCCGTAGGGGAGGTGGAGATTGTGCGGCTCAACGGCGCCGAAGGGCAGCACGGCCACCTCGTAGTGCAATTGCTTCACGGCGCCGTAATTCGTCTCGGCCAATTTCCAGGGATGCATGGGATTTGAGGTTTTTCGTTTGGGACTCGGGATTTCCAACGGAGATTATCAAGGTCGTGGCCGAGCGGGTCAAGGTAGGATTGAACAAGTCCGATGGCGTACGTAGGGTGGGACAAGCGTTAGCGCAGTCCCACCAGAACCCGCGAAAAAGCCGTGGTGGGACTGCGCTAACGCTTGTCCCACCCTACCCCCTTGTCTCGGCCCAGCACCCGTTCGGCCGCCAGCTCGCCGCCGTGGATGCAGTCGGGAATGCCCACGCCGTGATAGGCGTTGCCGGCCAATTGCAGATTGGGCAGCGCGGCCAGCCGGGCCTCGATCCGCCCGACTAACTCCAGGTGGCCGACGTGGTACTGCGGCATCGTGCCGGGCCAGTGGGCGATCCGGCAATAACACGGCTCGCCGCGGATCATAAGCAGCCGGGCCAGCTCGCCGAGCACTAGCGGCCGGAGTTCGCCGTCGTCCATTTCGGCCAACTCCGGCCGGCGGGCCCCGCCCGCGAACACCCGCAGCAACTCCTTCCCCGCCGGCGCCCGGTGCGGATACTTCCGGCTGCTGAAGCTGCACGCCAGGATCGGGCTCCGCTCGACCGCCGGCACGACCATGCCCATCCCATCCAGCGGATGGCCGATCTGCTCGGCCGCATAGCCGAGCGAAACGATGGCCGTGCCGGAGTGGCCGATTCTCGCCAGATCGCTGCTGAGCGCGGCGTCGAGCGGCTGCAAGAGTTTTGCCGCCACGGGGGAGGGCGTGGCGAGGATCAGCGCATGGAAGAAGGGGGAAGGCGGAAGGGGGAAGGGGGAGGACGTCGCAACTGTCGGTTCTTCTCCTCCTTCCCCCTTCCGCCTTCCCCCTTCGGTCTCCACCTTCCATCCGTCCCCGTGACGCTCGATTCTCACAGCCCGTGCGCCGAGTTGCACAGTGCCCGGCGGCAGGCGGGCGGCAATCGCCTCGACCAGGCTCGACAGGCCCTCGCGCAAGGTGACGAACATGCTGTAGCGGGCACCGCTCTCCGAGCCGCTTTGTAGCCGGCACACGCCGTGTGCCGGGCCCGCACACGGCGTGTGCGGACTACGATTGCGCCGCATCGCCCGGACCAGGCTGCCGAAATCCCGCTCCATTTCCCGGAAGCGCCTGAGCGTGGCCAGGACGCTCAGCTTTTCCAGGTCGGCGGCATAGACCGCGCTCACCAGCGGCTCGACCAGCCGGTCGAACGTCTCGCGTCCCAGCCGGCGGCGGACGAAGGCGGCCATGCTCTCGTCCGTCTCGTCTTCCCGCGGCGGGATGAACCACTCCAGCGCCGCGCGGAGCTTTCCCAACGGGCTCAGGATCGGCGTCAGGGCCAGGGGCCAGAGCCGCGTGGGGGCCATCATCAGGAACCCGTCCGGCAGCCGGCACAGCCGCCCCCGCCGCACCACAAACGTGTGCCGGTGGGCCGGGTTGGTCTGGACCACTTGCCCGCTCAGTCCGAGCCGCTTGCAGAGATCGAGGCCCCAGGGAATGGTGGTGATGAAGTTGTCGGCGCTCTGTTCGACCTGGAAGCCGTCCTCGTGGGCGGTCGAGAGCACGCCGCCCAATCGCTCTCCGGCCTCGAACAGCGTCACCTCGCAGGCGGGATCGAGTTCCACGAGCCGGTGCGCCGCCGCCAGTCCGGCGATGCCGCCGCCGATTACTGCAATCCGCCGGAGAGTGAGGGGACCTTGGTTCATGCCACCATTGTAGCCGCGCGGGGCCGACCGGGAGTGAGCCGTGTCTTGCCAAGCGGAGCGGGCGGCCTATAATGCCGCAAGTGACAGGCAGGGAGATACGCCGTGCCTTGTGGCCAGATGACGCCGTACCACGGAGCCAATTACAGAGAGGGTCGCGACATGTTCCTCGTTCGCAGTTTTGTCCGGGCGATGCTTTGCGCAGCGGCCGCGGCGCTGATCACGTCGGCCCTGTCGGCCGCCCCTTGGAGTTTCGGCGTCATCTCGGACACGCAGTGGCTCCCCGTCACCCCGGAGAACCATTCCGTAGCGGTCAACATCGTTGACGCGGTCAACCGCCAGTTCATCGCGGCGAAAGTCGACCTGGTGTTGCAGGTGGGCGATCTGACCGACGACGGCAGCGACGCGGCCCTGGACACGCGGGCGGCGCACAACCGGGTACTCAGCGCGGCCGGAATCCCCTTCTACCCCCTCCGCGGAAATCATGAACCTTCGCCGCAGGCGGCCGTCTACTTCGGCAAGGCGTTTCCGTCCTTGCCGGGAACGCCGGGCAATGGCGGCAGCAGCCCGTCGCTGCCCGGCGCCGCCGGACTGACCTACTCGTTCGTGCATCGCGGCGTGAAGTTCCTGTTGCTGGATCAATTCACGCTGGCCGACGGCTCACCAAACGGCAAAGCGTACACCATGGCCGACTACCAGCCGTGGATCGACCGGGAGCTTTCGGCAAAGGACCACCGGCACGCTTTCGTCCTGGCCCACAAGGACTTGCTCGGGCGAAAGCACAAGGACAACCTCTTTGGGGCGGGCAACGACGACAACCCCGACGTGCAGAATGTGTTTTTCGCCAGCTTGAGCCGCAACGGCGTGCGATACTACCTCTGCGGCCACGACCACATGCACTACCGCTCGCTGGTCACAAGCCCCGACGGGCGTTCCACCGTCCAACAGATCATTGGCGCGTCGGACAGCTACAAGTTCTACACGCCGAAGAAGCCCTTTTCACCGCGAGACCGGCCGCTGGTGCAGGAACTCTACAAGATCGGCTACTACGTTTACACGGTGGACGGCCCGCGCCTGACCGGCCGCTATTACGCCACGCCGCCGTTCGGCGACGCTCCGGCGGACCCGCGATGGGAATTGCGGGAGACTTTCGGCTATAGCCTCAATGGCCGGGAATTCCTTGTGCAAGACGGGGATTCGTATGCACGCATCGCGGATTCCGTCGCCGCCGGCGACGGCTACGTCGGAACAACCATGCGAATTCTCTCGGGCACGAATCACACCCTGGAAACGCCCCGCAGCGGCCGGCTGGCGAAGCTGGTGACCACGGGCTGGAGTCCCAAGGCCAGCGCGAACCTGGCCAGCGACGTATTGACGCTCTGGGGCATGGCCGGCCGGCTGGGATCGGACGAGACGGACACGTTCGTCCTCTCCATGAGCTATCACCACCCCGGGTTGGCCGACGATTTGTCGAAGTCGGGCAGGGTGGGCATCTTGACCCCGGACGCGGGCGGAAAATGGCGGCTCGCGGTCGATGCGAACCACGGCGGCAAGAAGACGTTTGTGACCGGCCCTTGGGACCAGAGCTACGGCTTGGGCGCCTATGGCATCGACCCCACCGCCAACACCGCCTGGGCGGTGTTGAATCATGCCTGCGATTTCGCCGTCGGCGTGGCCCCCGCCGACGGCCAGTAGCCGCCGCGCGAGCCGACCTGGCACCATCGGGCAGGCACGCGCCGCGTGCGATCCGCTGCGGCCCTCTGCGCTTACAGAAACCTAACAAAAGACTTGCGAAAGTCTATCGGCGCCCTCATCATCCTCCAACCATCAGCCCCGACAATTACACTGGCGATTCGGCCGCAAGATGGCCGAAGGCGAAACGGGCTGGCCCGAGTGATCAACGTGTCGCTGTGACGCGTTCTCGGTCTGGTGATTTCACGCAAACTGGGGAAGTCCCAAAGGAGATTAGAATGAGGGTAACAAACACGTGCCGAAACGCGCTGGCGGCATTCGCCATTTTTTCTGGATTGCTGCTCGGAGCGGCTTCTGGCAACACGATTACCCAGTGGAGTTTCAGCACCACTGTAGCTGCGCCCGACAATTCGCCCGCGCCAACTATCGGCGCAGGCACGGCGACGGCGTTGGGGATGACTAACGCCTATAACGGCGGCAATACGACCAGTTGCGACGTTACTGCTACTCCCGGGACCGTAACTCCGTCATTTACGGAAGATTGTTGGCGCGTTCGCGGCGGCTCTCCCAACAACGGCTGGGCCAGTCACGCGGCCGGGGCCCCGCAGTATTCGCAAGGCGCCGAATTCGACGCAAGCACGGTTGGTTATCAAAACATCCAGTTTTCGTTCGATTGGTACTCCACCGCCCAGGGCATCCGCGACTTGCAGTTCCAATACAACACGAACATCAGCAATTCCGCAGGATGGACCAACTTTGGCGGCACCAGCCCTACGGGTACCTATATCGCTGGTGCAAAGGATTATTACAATCCGTCAACCCCACCGGGAACGATTAGCGTTAACTTGAGTTCGATCAGTGGGGCCAGTAACGATCCCAACTTTGGCGTTCGCTTGGTTGCGGCCTTCGACTCGACCGGCAACCTGGGGAATGAATTCGCAGGCGCCACCCTAAGCGGCGGAGTCACGACCGCTTATAACGGTACCTCCGGTAACTGGCGGTTCGACAACATGACCTTCTCGGGCACTCCCGTTCCCGAACCGTCGGCCATGACGCTGTTGTTGGCGTTGGGCATGGTCGGCCTGGTCGTCCTTGCCTGGCGTCGCCGCGATCCGGCCGGCAGTTGAGCGGTTCGATCCTTGAGGAGAAAGATGTTGATGTCGCCTTTGACGCCGCTCTCGCGCCGCCGCCTGCTCCACCCACACGGTTTTACTTTGGTGGAACTTTTGGTGGTGATTACGATCATCGGGATTTTGATCGCGTTGTTGCTGCCGGCGGTGCAGGCGGCGCGGGAGGCGGCCCGACGGGCGCAGTGCGTCAACAACCTCAAGCAGATCGGCTTGGCGCTGCACAACTATGCCCAGGCCAGGAACGCTTTTCCGCCCGCCTGCATCGTCAGCATGTACGACGGCAGCCCGGAAAAACTCGAACCGTGGGAAGAGGCAAGCTCTACGGCCGGGGCCGGCTATCACGGCACGAGTTGGATGCTCATGATCCTGCCGTACATGGAGTTGGACAACATCTATGGGCGGTGGAACTTCCAGACGAACGTGCTGGGCAACGCCGCGGTGGCCCAGACGGACATCGCCGGTTTCTATTGCCCCACGCGGCGGAGCAAGCTCCGGCCCGAGGACATAGCCACTCCGCGCCGCATGATCGGGACGTGGACCGGCGGCGGCACCGATTACGGCGGCTGTTTGGGGGCTACCAACGGCTGGGACAACACCTCCACCGGTCCCAACCACAAGTTCACCAAGACCGCCGCGACCGGCTACTTCTGGAACTATCAGGGAGGACCGCATTCGCCCGAGCCGCCTACGCACTCGCTGATCGGCATCTTCCGGCCCAACGTCGCGGCCAAATTCGCCGACATCACCGACGGCACGTCCAACACGATCATGACCGGCGAGATGCAGCGGCTGGACGCCTCGGCCGACGCAACCAGCAGTCAAGACGGCTGGGCGCTGGGCGGGGTGGCCACGCTCTTCACCACCGCCAACGCCGTGGACGGCGGCGCCGGCGGCGGCCTGAACAACAATTTCTTCCAATCGGCCGGCAGCGATCATGCCGGCGGGGCACACTTCGGCATCGCCGATGGCTCGGTGCAGTTCATCAGCGAGAACGTGGACACGAATTTGTTCGACAGGCTGGGTTCGATGGCCGACGGGCAGCCGGCATCGTTGCCATAGCACGCCGGCACTGTAGGAGGCGGCTCTTTCATCGGGCTGCTAGAGCCACAAGTGCAGCCGGCCGTCGAGCATGTCGGGCAGGGCCGTGGCGACGCACTCGCGGATTTGGTTGGGGTGGTATCGCGTGCTGAAATGAGACGCGATCACCAACTCGTTGCGGAACCGCCCCCGGCGCTCCAGCAGGTCGTCCAGGTGCATGTGGCCGAACTTGTGAATCTTGTCGGCCCGGTGGCGGGCGGAAACGAACGTCATCTCCATGATGAGCACTTCCGCCTCGAACATGGCGGGGCAGGCGTCCAGGCCGGCCGGCGAACTGTCGCCCAGGTAAGCGATGCGCGGCAGCCGGACCTCGCTCGTCACCTCGACGCCGCTCAAGCGGAGGTCGCGGATCTGATGCCCTTCGAGCCCCTGGAACTCGGGCTTCAGTTTCCGCCGCCGCTCCCAAACGACGAACCCCAGCGACGGGACCGTGTGGGTGGTGGCCGAGACCGTGACCACGTGCTCGCGGCTCAGTTCGAGCTCGTCGCCCGGCCGGGCCGGCAGCAGCGTGCAGGGGAGCCGGCCGCGGTCCATGCGGCTCAGCAGCCGCAGCACCCGCTCCATCGGATCCACCGCGGCCTCGGGCAGGTAGATCACCGGCGGCTCCATCCGCATCATCCGCCGCCGGCCCACGTAGACCGGCAGCGCGATCAGGTGGTCCAGGTGGGTGTGCGAGACGAACCAGGTGGGCGTGCCCATGAACGACCACGGCTGCGCCCCCAGGTCGAAGCCGAACTTCAGTTCCGGGATCCGCCAGTAGGTCTGCACCGCCGCCCGCGAATAGCCCTCGATGGTGAGGTCCTTGTGGACGAGCGATTTGACGGGGAGGTTGTTGACCATCAATCCCTCGTCCCCGCGTGCTCATACTCGTCCACGTCCGACAAATCCAGCGGGGCGGCGCACTCCAGGTTCGGCAGAATCCAGATTTCGCCGAACAGGCTGTTCTGCTCGACGCGGACTTGGGTGTGGCGGACAAGCTCCAAGATGGCCAGAAAAATGCCGATCAGCGTCGAGCGGTGCATGGCCGGCTGGAAGAGTTCGCGGAACCGCAGCCGGCCCGCCTCCAACAGCCGGGCGTGGATGCGGCTCATAAAGACGTGGATCGGCGTGTCGTCGTAGACGATGCTCGACGGCCGGGCGGCCTCGGTCTCACGCATGATCCGCCCGAACGCGCTCACCAGGTCCCACAACTCTACCTCCTGGATCGGCTCGTCGGCCAGCCGGCGCTCGTGCGGTGGCAGATCGCTGCCCAGCCGCGGCCAGCGCTGCTGCCAATCGCGGCTCCGCTCATCGAGGATGCTGGCCGCGTCGCGGAACTTCTTGTACTCCAACAGCCGGCGGACAAGCTCCTGCCGCGGGTCTTCCAACTCCCCCTCCACCTCGTCGCTCCGCGGCAGCACCTGCTGCGACTTGATCTCGATCAGCAGGCTGGCCACCGCCAGAAAGTCGCCCACCGCATTGACGTCCAATTGCTCCAGCACGGCCAGATATTGGAGATACTGGTCGGTGATCGCCGCGATGGGAATATCGGTGATCTCCACCTCGTGCTTCCGCACCAGGTAGAGCAGCAGGTCCAGCGGACCTCGGAACACGTTCAGGTCAACGCGAAAGTCGATCACAGATTATCCAGTTTACCGGCACGGGGCGCGGGCGGCGAGTGGCGGCCGCAGAGTATCCCCCCACGCGACAAAGGCCCCCCAGCCGCTATCATCCATTTCGACCCGGCCGTAGGTTATGCTTCAGAATAACGATCTGCCACCTCTGTTATGCTGAAGCATAACCTACGGCCAACTTGAAAAGCACCGTTGTGGGGGGGGGTGCGATGGTGCTTGTCCGCCATTGCCGGCCGGGCTAGACTGTCGAAGGGAAGATTCCGCCGTCCAATGGGGGGAGCTAAGCCGGTGTCAAACGAACAACTTTGGGCCCCGTGGCGGCTGGAGTATATCCTCGGCCAGCAGGAGGCCGCCGAGCCGTGCGATCCCAAGAGTCTGCTATCCGGCGCCGATCCGCAGTGCTTCTTGTGCCGGTCGATGGCCCCCGGCGACGACCGCCGACGAATGGTGATCGATCGGGGGATACACGCGGTCACTCTCTTGAACCGCTACCCGTACAACAACGGCCATCTGCTGGTGGCCCCCCAGCGGCATTTCGCCCGGCTGGACGAGTTGGGCGCGGAGGTCGAATTGGAACTGTCGCGGACGATCACCCGGATGGTCGGCGTGTTGGAGCGGGCGCTCCATCCGCAAGGGTTCAACATCGGGCTGAACATCGGCCGGGCGGCGGGGGCGGGACTCCCCGGCCACCTCCATTGGCACGTCGTCCCCCGCTGGACCGGCGACACCAACTTCATGCCCGCCATCGCCGGAGTCCACACCATCCCGCAATCGCTCGAAGCGCTTTGGGAGTTGTTGGCGGCGGAATTGCGGAATTCATCCCGGGAAACGTAATGCAACTCTTGTTTAGCGGCCGACGGCACGTCGGCCCTCGTCTTGAACCGAGCCGCCGTACCGGCGGCTGCTAAACATGCAGCACGACCAGTTCCAACTCCACGCCGACATCGAACAGCGCCACTGGTGGTTTGTCGGGCGGCGGCGGATCCTCTGCCGGCTGGCGGAGGAGGTGCTGCCGCCGGCGCCGCAGAGCCTCGTGGTGGACGTCGGCTGCGGCACCGGCGGCAACATCGCGGCCCTGGCCGACCGCTACCGGTGCGTCGGCATCGACACCTCGGCCGAGGCGGTCGAACTGGCCCGGCGAAGGTTTCCCAATGTGCAGTTCATCGCCGGCCGGGCGCCGCAAGACCTGGGGGAACTGGCCGGCCAGGCAAAGCTGGTCCTGCTAACCGACGTCCTGGAGCACGTTGCGGACGATTACGCCCTGTTCTCCGAGCTGCTGGCGGCGGCCAGTCCGGGCTGCCATTTTCTGCTGACCGTCCCGGCGGATGAATCGCTTTGGAGCGAGCACGACGAGTCGTTCGGCCACTATCGGCGCTACGATCCGGCCCGGCTAGAAGGAGTCTGGTCCGGACTGCCGGTGACGACGCTGTTGGTTTCCTATTTCAACTCGCGGCTGCTGCCGGCCGTGCGATGGATTCGTGCGCGGAACCGGCGGCGCGGTCGGGCGGCCGGCCGGGCGGGAACCGACTTCTGGTTGCCCAGCCGGACGGTCAACGCGCTCCTGACGGCCATCTTCGCCGGCGAGGCCGGGCGGCTGATGGCCGCCTTGCGCGGGCGGAAACGCGGCTACCGTGCCGGCGCCAGCCTGGTAGCCCTGCTCCGCCGGGAAGCCGGCCCGGCAGCAATCCGTGCCAAGCCTTCCAGCCTCCCCCCCGACCATACGTAACACGGCAGTAGAATGGGCGACGTGGGCGGTTGGGGCCGGCGCATAAAAAATGAGGGTGCTTGCTCGCCGGCACAAGAACCCTCACTTGAGGCTGCCCGGATTTCGCAATCTCGAAAGATTGCGGACCCGGAGACCCGCAGCCGTTAGAAAGTCTATCGGGTGGGCGCCCCGCCGGACTTTAGACCGGCTATCCGAACAGCAAGCCCGCGTAGCCGACCACGCGATCGGTCCCGCCGCCGGCCTCGGCGCTGGTGGCATAGCCCACCGCTTCGCAGCGCTTCAGGCAGCCTAGCCAGCGGAGCGCCTCCATCACGACCACGCACGGGGCCATGCCACACATGCTGATCCGGTTCCGGCGGACCGTCTCGTAGACGTTCTCAGGGTCGAGCGTGGCGATGGCGTCCAGGGCCAGCCGGTCCAGGCGGCGGGTCTGGGCGTCATCGGCAAAGTGGTTCATGTCGCTGGAAATAATCAGCAAAGGCCGCTGCGCCATATCGCGCAGCACGACCGACATTGCAATGCCGAAGCTCAGCAACTCCGGCAGCGAGGCGTCGCCCACCGTGATCCCCACCACGCGGACATTCGGCGCCAGCCGGGCCAGCAGCGGCAACTGCACCTCGATGGCATGTTCCTCCCGATGGGCCGCCGAGTCCAATTCCAGCCCACTGACGCCCTCCGCCAGCCGCGCGGCCAACTCCGGATCGGAGGCCAACTGGCCGCCGGGGAACAGCCAGCGGCGGTGCGGGGCCACCGCCCAGCGGGCGCCGTAAGGGCGGTGCTTTGGGCAAAGGATAATCGCGCTGTCGGGGATTTCCACCCGAGCGAGTACGGCTGCGGCCAGCCGGCCCGAGTAGACCCAGCCGGCGTGCGGCACCATCGCGCCCGCCCACCGCTCGGGCTTTGGCGGCGGGGACTCCGACGCGAATATCTTGTCGAGCGCCCGCTCAACCTCGCGGGGCTCGCCGGGATAGAAGCCGCCGGCCACCGCCGGTTGGCGGACCTCCTCGACCTCCACCTCCAGCCGGCCGTGAATCGCCTCCCCCTCGAAGATCCGCAACTCGGTGTCGTCCTTTTTCCAGGCGTCGGTCGGCAGGCCGGCCTTCAGACAGACCTGTTCGAGAAACGTCCGGGCGTCGAAGCCGTGGTCCACCGCCACGCCCGGCAGGAGCAGGCCGCGGGCGTGACCGCGGGCGATCTGCACGCCATGCTTGCCGATAACCACCGCTCCAACACGGTCTTCGCCGCGGGCCGCCACCGGCTCCGGCCCCCAGAGAATCCACACGTCCATGTCCAATTGGCCCAACTCGGCGGGCGTAATCGGTGGGAAGCGGGGGTCGTCGGTGGCCGCCCGGTCCGCCGCCGCGTCCAGGGCCTTGTAGAGCGGGACCGACGATTCGATATGCCCACAGCAGGAGCGGAGCCTGCCGCCACGCTTCAGGCTCACGAACGCCCCGTAAACGGCCGTGTCGGCGGCGTCGGCCAGCAGCGAGCGGGTGGAATCGGCCGGCTCGCGCCGCGTGGCGGCCACAACCCGCCGGCTCGCCGCCCGGAATACCGCCGCCTGCTGCTCCTTGGTCAGTTCCGGCCGCGTGCTCGCGCCCGAGGTCTCCGGCGGTTGGGGGGAAGAGCAGTCCATAGTGGTCTCCTTGCCGTTGTAAATTGAAGATTGCAAATTTGCAATTTGCAATTTTCAATTTGCAATTTTGACCGGCATCCGCCTTCCGCCCCAGGTGCCCGCGGCGGCGTCGAAGCGACCGGCGATCGGCGTCTGACAGTGTATGCAGCGGCCGCCGCGGATCTCGAACGCGCCCAAGGTGTAGCCGTCGCGGCGGATCACCGCCCGGCCGCAGCCGGGGCAATACGTGTGCTGCCGCTCGGGGTCGTAGACGTTGCCGGTGTAGACGTATCGCAGCCCGGCCGCGCGGGCCAATTCGTAGGCCGTCTGGAGCGTGGCCGGCGGCGTCGGGCCGCGGTCGGTCAGCCTAAAATCGGGATGGAACGCCGAGAAGTGCAGCGGCACGTCCGGCCCCAACTCCGCGGCGATCCACTGGCACATGCCCCGGATGTCTTCGGGCGAATCGTTGGCCCCGGGGATAATCAGGTTCGTGATCTCGACCCACACCTGGCTCTCGCGCACGAGCCAGCGGAGCGTGTCCAACACCGGCTGCAACCGCCCCCCGCAATACTCCCGGTAGAACTGATCGGTAAAACCCTTCAGATCGACGTTCGCCGCGTCCATCGGTTCGTAGAACGCGGCCCGAGCGGTCTCGGTGATGTAGCCCGACGTAACGGCGACGGTCTTGATGCCGAGGGCGTGGCAGGCCCGGGCGGTGTCGATGGCGTATTCCGCCCAGATGATCGGGTCGTTGTAGGTGAAGGCGACGCTCGTGCAGTTGTAGTTCCGGGCGGCGGCGGCGATGGCCCCCGGCTCGGCCTTTTCGCAGGCGGCCTCGACGTCGCGGCTCCGCGACATGGTCCAGTTCTGGCAGAAGGTGCAACCCAGGTTGCAGCCGGGCGTGCCGAAGGACAGCACGGGCGTGCCCGGATAAAACTGGTGGAGCGGCTTCTTCTCGATCGGGTCGATGCAGAATCCGGTGCTGCGGCCGTAGGTGGTCGAGACGACCCGGCCGTCGCGGTTCTCCCGCACAAAGCAGAACCCCCGCTCCCCCGGCTTGAGCGCGCAGTGCCGCGGGCAGAGATCGCAGATCAGCCGCTCATGATCGCCCGATTCGTGGAACCACATATGGTTATCAGCCCCGCTCGGCGCCACCGGGCGGCCCGGCGATAATCACCTCGGCGAAGAACTTCACACTATCCTCCGCACCGTTTTGCAGGTACTTTCCGACCTTCGCAAGCGGAAAGTAGAAGCCATCTTTTCCATCCCAGAGGACCGCGGCGGTCCCCAGTACGTTACCAAGGGAGGAAAGCCGCGTGTCGACTGCCAGCGCCGCGTCGTAGTCGAGCCAATGCCACTGTTTCGCCTTTGGTAGGTTCTGACGAATGACCTCACCAACGTATGCACCGCAGCGAAGTACGAACCTAATCAGTAATTCGCCTTCGAGTCCTTTGGCCCGCACCATCTCAAGGTATTGATCGACCGCGCCTAGGCTCGCGACGCCGAAATCCAACCGTGCAGATTCCAGAAACTCGGCGCACGGCATCGGATCGGGCGGATAAGAAACAAACATCTGCGCCAGGTCGGCCATTGCCGCATCCTGGAACCGCGGCTCCTTTGAACGGAACGGCCACATTATCAAACCTCCGTTTAGCTGACCGCGCGATCCGGCGAATTGCTCCTCCCCATTATTCCCGCATCGCCGCTCTCGTTAGGCCTTCCCGATCGCACTCGATGGCCTCCTTCAACGCGGATTGAAGACTCGCCAGTAAACCTTCCCGCGTCCGCTCCTGGCAGTTGACTCCGGGGACCTCCTCGATCCAGCCGATCCACCAATCCGCGTCTTGCTTTGTTATCGCCGTATAGGTGTTTGCCATGAGAAGATTTCCTCGCGTTAGCGTCCCATACAGTATACCACTTGCCTCAAGTCCATTGAATCCCCTGAATTCTCGGGCTCTGACGGGATTTTCGGACAACCGTGAGTCGGGCCGAAGGTCCGCCGGTTCGCCCAGCCCAGGGCAACGCCCTGGGGGCGTGGACGTGCGGAACATGGGCGTCGGCCCAACGGGCCAATCATTCCTTCCACGCGTTGGCCCGTTGGGCCGACGTCTCGGCGCGGGCTGGCCAGTTTCCCCAGGGTGCTACCCTGGGCTGGGCGAACAAGAGCCCTTCGGGCAACCGGAACGTCGCCGCGAGTTCGCTCCGCGCCCGAGTTCGCCGAGTGGGGCGGGGGGCTTGTTCCGCACACGGAGTGTGCGGACTACATTGTGCGGGCGGCAAGTTTCCGGCCCAGGCGCCGGGCCTTTCGCTTGGCCCGCGGGCCGATGTCCGCCTGCGACTCGCCGGCGGCCAGGCCGACGAACAGCACGCCGATCGTCTTAGCCCCGAGCAGCCCAGCGACGCTCTTCAGCAGGCCAACCATTCGCGTCGTCAGCCGGGCCAACAACGAGGGGACCGCCGAGGAAATGACCACCACGGCCCGCTTCGCCCGCAGCTTGCTCCGCATTCTCGGGCCGAGGTTGCCCCAGGGCCAATAGGCGTAGCAGACCAGCCGCTCGATGAACCGCTTCATTACGGCCGTGACCGTCCAGAAGTTCATGGGCGAGGCAAGCACCAGGGCGTCGGAGCGGTCGATCTCGTCGAGAATGGCCCGCATGTCGTCTTCGATGGCACACTCACCCCGCCGTGGCCCTTCGCCTTGGGTGCAAGTGCGGCAGTTGGTGCAGAACTCGACGTGCCGGTCGATCAGGTAGATTTTCGCCGTCTCCGCTTTTCTCGCAAGACCGGCTATACTGGCGGCATGGAGGCCGCGATGGAACCCAAACTTCGCCGGTATCGCCTCACGCCGGACCGCCTGGTGACCGGCCTGCTGGCGGTGGAGGCGTTCCTGTTGCTCTCCGCGTGGTTTCTCTGGTGGCCCTTCAACCGGCATCCGGACTGGGCGGTGCTCGAGCGCCGCGGCGGCGATTGGGCTGACGCTCTTGTTGATGTCGCTCTGGTTCGCCGCGGCTCTGCTGTTGCGCTGGCGGTTCCAGTACAGTCTCCGTTCGCTGCTGCTGTTAGTGACCGTTTGTGCGGTCGCGTGCAGTTGGCTCGCCGTGACGGTCCAGAACGGCGAGCGTCAGAAGCGGGCGGCAGAGGCGATCCGCGGGGCGGGAGGATGGGTGCAGGATGAGCCGATGTGGCTGGAGGAGTTCCTGCCGGAGGATTCCGTCGTCGAAGTGACGCGAGTTCGCCTGCACGAGGCGCAAGACATCGACGCGATGCTCATGCACCTCCAAGGGCTGACGCAACTCCAATGGCTTTGGCTCGACAACCCCAAGGTCACTGACGCCGGTTTGGTACACCTCCGGGCGCTCTGCCAACTTCGACATCTGGACCTCGCCAACACACAGGTCACGGACGCCGGACTGGTGCATCTCGAAGGGTTGCGTCAGCTCGAATGGCTATGGCTGGTCAACACCAAAGTGAGCGACGCCGGACTGGTACACCTCCGCGGGTTGAGCCGGCTCCGATGGCTGGACTTGTGCAACACTCGGGTCACGCCCGAAGGCGCCAAGAGGCTCCAGGAGACGTTGCCGGACTGCACAATCGTCCGCTGACACGACCACACCCGAAGGCCGCTATGCGGCCGGCGGCTCGATGCCGAAATCGCGGATCGAAAGCAGGCTGGCGAACTTGTAACCGCGCTGGGCGAACGCCTCGGCCCCCCCCTCCATCCGGTCGATGATCGCCAGCACGCCGGCGATCTTCAGTCCGAAGGCTTCCGCCCGCTCGATCGCCACCAGCGACGAGCCGCCCGTGGTGACCACGTCCTCGACGATCGCTGCGGTTTGGCCGGGTTGGACCGGCCCCTCGAGGTACCGGTTGGTGCCGTGCCCCTTGGCCTCCTTGCGGATCATGAAGCCCAGGATGGGCGTGCCGCGGACCGCCGACATCGTGACCACCGCGGCGGTGATCGGGTCGGCGCCGATCGACATCCCGCCGACGGCGTCCGGCATCGGGCCGCCGGCCAGCAGGTCCAGCAACCCCTCGGCCATCAGTTTGGCCCCGGCCGGATCGAGCGTAACCTGCTTGCCGTCGAGATAGTACGTGGCCTTGCGGCCCGAGGCCAGCGTGAACTGCCCGAACTTGAGGGCCTTCTGACGCACCAGCGCGATCAGGGCTTGCTTGTCGTACATGGGCGGAAAGGGGGAAGGGGGAAGTCTTAGGTCTTGGCATACTGGACCGCAACGGGGGCCATGGTCCTAAGGCCGAAGTCCTAAGACCCAAGCCCTAAGTCCCAGCTACGTCACCTAAGAATAGTGACTCGCGACCCGACCGACAAGATGCCGTACAGGTCTTGCAGGTCGCGCTGGCCGACGCAGATCGTGCCGCGGTTGTCGTCGCGGCCGACCGCTTGCGGGTCCGCCGCGCCGTGAATGCCGATCCGGTCGGTCAGGCCGATCCAGGCGTCGCGGAGGGGGTTCCGCGGGTCGCCGGGCTGGATGGTGACGCCGTCGGGTCCGTAGTAGACGGGGTTGAGGGCCTTGTCCCGCACCGTGTACTGGCCGTCCAGCTTCGGCTGATCGCGGCCGACGCCGATGGGGAACCGGCCGGCGTAGAGGTACTGCCCTTGGCCGGCAGGGGCCCGCAGGGTCAGCTCCTTCTTGTCGAGGCGGATGACGGCGTCGAAGGGGCCGCGGATCACCTTCAGTTCCATGCCCGCCGGCAGCGGCTGGTCCTTTGTGGCCTCTTCCGTGTTGGCGGCGGCCGGCGGCATCAGCCCGTTGATCCGCGCCAGCAGTTGCCAGGGGACGTCGTACTGTTGGGCGATCTTCCCGATCGTCTCGCCCGGCTTGGTGAAGTAGGCCGGCTCCAGGCAATGCCGCCGCGAGTAGATCACCGTGCCGGCAAGCTGGTCCAACAGCGCGGTGATCTTCTTGGTGCAGTCGGCGGGCAGACTGGAATCGTCGTACTCGATCGTGAGCGCGAGATGGGCCTCGGCCAGCTTGCCCGCGTCGAGCCTCTTCTGCACCTCGTCCATGAAGGCGGCGAACTTGCGATGCAGGTCATCGGCGGGAGCAGCGGCGGGCGGCGGGTTGCCCGGTCCCAGCGCGCCCGGCGGCGGCGCCAGGTTGCGGACCGGCCCGCCCGACGGCGCGTCGCCTGCCGGCGGCGACTGGCCCAGCGGCGGCGCCGGTTGGCCGCCCGGCGGAATCGGAGGATTCGCCGAAGGCAGCGGCGGAAACGCATCGGCGGGCATCGGCGGACCGAGCGTTGCTCCCGGCCCGAGCGGCGGCGCCTCAGGTGGCGACGGCGACGGTCCGCCGGCTCCCGCGGGCGGCGTGTACGGCGGCGGCGGCGTCAGGCCGGGCGCCGTAGGGGACGGGCCGCCCGGCGGGACTTGTGCCAAGGGAGGGGCCAAGGGAGGCGCAGACGGGGGCGCGGTCACGCCGGCGGCCGGATTGCCGGCGGCAGCGGGCGGCGTCGAGCTTCCGCCCAGCGCCAGCGGGCCACCCGGCTTGGCGACAGTTGCCCCCGACAGGCCGGTTTTCGAGTCGCCCGGCCAGCCCTCGGCCACGCCCGGCGTCTGGGCCGGATCGACGTTGTTCCGCGACAGCGAGACGTACACCCCGTATCCCACCGCCCCCAGCACGGCGATGATCATCAGGTTCTTCACCGAGTTCATGTCCGTCCTCCTTGACGAATCACGCATCGAGTCGACTGGCGAGACAAGCGGGCGGATGATACGAAAAAGGGAAAAACGATGCTATGGCAAGTGGCGAGAGTTGGTCAGCAAACTCACGGATTTCCAAAGTTACAGTCGCCCGGCCGAAGCTCAGCGAGAAGAATGGGAAAGCTGGGCGCTCTGACGCGAGTGCGCAATGCAGGGTGTGTTGGCGAAGTGGGGGCCATCGCCGGCGGTCGGCGGTCACGTCGAGTTGCTCAGCAATGTGTCGAATTTCCAGTTTCATGATTCAGCTTCCACTCATTAGTAGTATGTACGTGCGTTTAGACATTGTACCCTATCGCTTGGCCCAATTTCCAGTGGAAAATCGCCCTTCGGACAGACTGCACTGCTTGCCACCCCGTGATGGAAGGGGGTAAAATGTTCGGCGCAAGGGGGAAGTTTCGACTACTATCCTGCGGCGTGGGTCTCCCAACCCGTCGCTGACAAGGCGTTGCGATGCACTCGACGATCCGTTCTCCACGCGGCCACGGGCCGCATCACCTACCGCAATTGGGGGCTTCATCATGGGCAAAGTCTTTGCGTGTTTTACCCTGTGCTTGCTATCAAGTTTGTTGGTTGCACTGACCGGCAAGGCGGCCGCCGCGGGTGAACCGGCGAAATCTCGGGACGAGACGGGCCACACACTGGATCACAGCGATCCGAAGAAAACCTATGAGACGTACCTACGAGCCATCAAAGCCAACAATTTGGAGGATGCAAAGAAGTGCTGGTTCTTCGCCGACGGCGATCCCGCCGGCGCGCTCGACGTTCTAGCGGGCCTGTGGGTCACGGCCCATCGGCTGAGCGAAGTGGCTCGCAACAAGCTCGGCGTCAGGGGTTGGGGCGTATTACAGGAGTGGAACAACATCATTTGCCGGAGCGA
Organism: uncultured Planctomycetaceae bacterium; assembly: GCA_963754135.1. GTDB lineage: Bacteria > Planctomycetota > Planctomycetia > Pirellulales > Thermoguttaceae > JAJFUI01. The sequence continues at coordinate 1,385,276 of CAVWEY010000003.1, read as the reverse complement.
TTGCACGAACGAGGCCATTGACCGGACCCTGCAACACCTGAAGGACGCCAACGTCAAGACCACCGGTGACAAAGCAACACTCACGATCAAGTGGGCAGAGAGCGAGCCACTTGAGAAGCCCGTCTTCGGGTTCGCTGGCGATGATCCCGTGGCACGGTTCCGTAGGGTAAACGGCCAGTGGAAGCTCGACGCCAGCACAGAAGTCGACGTGAAGCAACCGGCCGACTTCTTTGCGCCCGGCGGTTGGGGGCAAGTGTTCCGCGATCAAATCCAGGCCACGCAGCGGATCATCGGCGACCTGGAAAAGGGAAACCTGCGGACGGATGAGGAAACGATCGCGGCTTTCGAAGCTTCGGGCAAGGAGAACGGGACGCAACGGAAGCCGCGAAAACTCGGACCGAGACTGGACCAGGTTGGCGTGGCTTCCGCAGTCCATCTTGAGAGCGGCGGGTTGGCGATGTCAACGAGTCATCCACCCGTCCTGGCCGTCTCTGAGAGCGGCGTGATCTATGTGTTTTGGCCCGCTCAGGGCCTGAAAAACGCGGGGCCGTCGCCGGAACTCCCAATGATTCCTGCGAGATTCTCGTTCGGCGACTATCCAGGGTCCGGCTTCAGCGAAGTGCCCGGCGTGAACGTCTGCCGCGGGGGAGCGTGGTCGAAGCCGGGCGTCCTGGTCGAGGGAAAAAAGCTTTGCTGCCCCTGTTTCGCGTGGTGCGCGGGTGAGACGCTGCACGTTCTGGTGCCGGACGCCGTAACCGGTCGTACCCAGCATGTCACGTTCGATCCGCAAGGCAAACGATGGGACAAGGTGGCCGAATTGCCATACCGGCTGACGGAATATGATGCCTTCCGGCAGGTTGGGGAGACTGTCCACGTAGGTTTTGCGGAATCCAGTGGCCGCACGTTGGGAGAAGGGACCACGCCGGAGGGCGCCGATGACCGCCTTGTCTATCCCGAGCATACATATGCCTCCTATTTGTCATTTGACGGCCACCGCTGGTCGAAGCCGTTTCGCATTGAGCAGAGCGACAACCGCTCACGCCACGCAACGCGGGTCCGGCTGGCGGTGGACGCCAAGGGGACGGCGCACCTGGCGTGGTGGTCGGGAGCCTACGGGTATGCCATGATTCGTGACGGAAAGGCAGTCTTTGAACCGCTTCAATTTGCCGATGCGGCCATCGAAAGAGATGAGTTCGACCTGGGGATTCGATCTGCGGGGATGCGCCATCATCGCGTACAAGGCGGCTTCGCCCGAGAATCACCCGGACACCCGGAAGATTCACATACGGCGGCGGGAGGGCGAACATTGGAGCGACGCCGAAAGAATCGGCGGTGAGGGGGAGCGCCTGAACGGCTCCGTCCGAGTGCTTTGGGGCCCGGAGCGGACCCTGGTGACTTGGATTGCTGATGAAGAGTACACCGAGAGGGGAGGGGGAGGCGCGTTGCAGGCGGGGTTTCGCCGGTTCTCGGTCTACGATGGGAAATCATGGTCGCCCTCGCGGTGGATTGCGCGTTTCCCAACGCTCCGCGGGAACGGCGTGCCGATGACTGCGCAGGCTTTGGGAACCTGCGTTGACAAAGACGGGAACGTCCATATCTGTGACGAGACGCGCCATTATTGTTTAGTCGCCAGATTAGGAAGCGCGAACAAGGTGGCCAAGCCGTAGGACGTTGGGGGGCGAGCGAATCCCAACGGGATAGAAGAGGAGCACTCCCAGACCGCTGCCGATCCGTAGGCTGTGCTTTAGCACGAGGGTTTCTTGTAGAGTGTTCCAGCCCGGCGGCAGACGTTTCGTGAGTCGCACGCATGAGCAGTTGGCACCAGCCGGAATCTCTGCTAGAATAATGATGTCAAGCGTCGAAGCCACTACGGGACGTGAGCGGCGCGGTTGCGCGCGATGAGCATGTTGTGCCTTCCGCAGTGAGAGGCCCGGCACCATTGGTTCCATGGCAAGAGCCACATCCAAGAAACCGACCGTCTACTTGGACACGAACATCCTCTCGTCCTACTGGTACGAGGGGGCTGATGTGCTCGCGCTCGCACGCCGGATTACTACCCGCGAGTGGTGGGACACGGAGCGATCGTATTTCTCCCTGTTCGGATCGTCGGTCACAGAAGCGGAGTTGGAGGCGGGCGTTTACCCGCGGCAGCCCGAAGCTTTGGCAATGGCGAGGCGACTACGATTCCTCCCCATCCTGGGCGAGTCGCGCGAATTCTCCAATTTGTTGATTCGGCGGCGCGTCGTTCCCGAGTCAAAGCCAAGCGATGCTCTGCAAATGGCGATCGCAGTAAGTCACCGCATGGACTACCTGCTCACTTGGAACTATGCCCACCTGGCGAACCCGATGGCGCAGGTTCGGCTGGAGGCCGTTTGTCGCGAAAAGGAATTGCGGGTGCCCGTCTTGGTGTCCCCAGAGACGATTCCCCAAACGTCACTGGGCCAAACCATCAGGAGAAGATAACGTGCCAATCCGAGATGAAAACGTCGAGGCTGTGCGCAAAGCCCGTGAGTCGCTGTGCCGCAAATACGGCGGGTTTGAGGGATTGTTCCGTCATTTGCAGCAGCGCGATCGGCAACGGAACGCCGCGTCCCAACGTCAGCGGTCCTCGCCCCGCAGTCTCGCCCGGATCGCTGCCAGCCGGGCGGCCAGCTCGCGCTCGAAGCCGCGGTCGGTGGGGCGATAGTATTCTCGCTCGACGCCCAGATAGTCCTGGGCCGCAATGGCGTCGGGCGAGTTGTGGGCGTACTGGTAGCCTTCGCCGTGCCCCAGCCGTTTGGCGGCCGGGTAGTGGGAATCGCGGAGATGGACCGGCACCGGCAGCAGCCGGCCCTCGCGGATGTCGGAGCGGGCCTCGCCGATGCCCAGCGTGGCCGCATTCGACTTCGGCGCACAGGCCAGATACGTGACCGCCTGGGCCAACGTCAGTTGACACTCCGGCAGGCCGACCAGTTCGCAGGCGTGGGCGGCGGCCACCGCCAGCGGCAAGGCGGCCGGGTCGGCGTTGCCCACGTCCTCGCTGGCCAGGATCACCAGCCGCCGGGCCAGGAAGCGGACGTCCTCGCCCCCTTCGAGCATCCGGGCGAGCCAGTAGAGCGCGGCGTCGGGGTCGCTGCCGCGGACGCTCTTGATGAGCGCGCTGAATCGAGTCGTAATGGGCGTCCCCCTGCCGGTCGTATTGCACCGCCTTCCGCTGCACCGACTCGGCGGCCAACTGGCGGGTGAACTCGACCGGCGACTCGTGGCTGGAGAGCACGCCGACCTCCAGGGCGGAGATCGCCCGGCGGGCGTCGCCGTCGCTCGTTTCCGCCAGGAAGTCCAGGGCGTCGTCGTGGAGGTGGATTTTGTATTGGCCCAGGCCGCGGTCCTTGTCGGCCGCCGCGCGGAGGACGAGCGTCTTGATGTCGTCGTTCGAGAGCGGCTCGAACTGGAAGACGCGGCTGCGGCTGACCAGGGCGCTGTTGATCGTGAAGAAGGGGTTTTCGGTGGTCGCGCCCACCAGGATCGCCACCCCCTCCTCGACGCCGGGCAGGAGCACGTCCTGCTGGGCCTTGTTGAAACGGTGGATTTCGTCCACAAACAAGAGCGTCCGCTGGCCGGAGGCGGAGAGCCGGTCGTAGGCCGCGGTGAGAATCTCGCGGAGTTCCTTCACGCCGCTGGCCACCGCGCTGATCTGGTGGAAGTGGCTCCGCGTGGCGCCGGCCAGCAGCCGGGCGAGCGTCGTCTTGCCGGTGCCGGGCGGGCCATAGAAGATGACCGACCCCAGGCGGTCGGCCGCCAGCAGCCGCCGCAAGAGCTTTCCTTCGCCCAAGAAGTGCCGCTGGCCGACGAACTCGTCGAGCGTTTTGGGCCGCATCCGCGCCGCCAAGGGCTGGGCTCTGGCGGTTCGCGTCTTCGCTGGCGTCGAATAGGGACATTATGCGTTTCCAGTTGCTGGTCGCCGTGCCGGCGACCGCTAAACGGCCGTGCGCGGCGTCCATGCTCAGTTTAGCGGCCGCCGGCACGGCGGCCTAGTCGGGTTCCAGCGGGCCACCGGAGGGGAGAAACTCACGCAACGGACACTCGGCGCACCTTGGGCCGGTTTTGCGGCAATAGTCCTTTCCCAAGCGGACCAGCAAGGCGTGGAACTCATTGTACATCGGCACGTCCGCCGGCAGCTCGCCTTGGATGTAGTCCTGAAGCTGGTCGTAATCGGCGTCAAAGCCGATCCAGCCGTGCCGGGCGAAGACGCGATGGGTGTAGGCGTCGACCACGAAGCTGGGCAACTGGCCCGCGTAGAGCAGGATCGAGTCGGCCGTTTCCGGTCCCACGCCGTGGACGGCCAACAACTGCCGGCGCAAGTCGGGCAGGCTGACGGCAAACATGGCCTCCAGCGAGCCGCCGTACTGCCCGACGAGGAACTCCAACAGGCTCCGCAACCGCCGGGCCTTGACGCGGAAGTAGCCCGCCGGCCGGATCAACTCCTCCAACTCCTCGACCGGCACGGCATAGAGGGCGTGCGGCTCCAGCAGGTCGGCGTCGCGGAGGTTGTGGATCGCCCGCTCCACGTTCTGCCAGCTTGTGTTCTGGGTGAGCATCGCCCCGACGATCATCTCGAAAGGCGTCTCGCCCGGCCACCAGTGCTGGGGACCGAAGGCGTCGAACAGGCGGCGGTAGGCTTCCGTGAGCATGGCGAATACATGGTAACGCCCCGCCTGGTCCGGCTCAAGCGGGGTGACGGCGTAGGGTGGCACGTCCCTGAGCGCAGCGAAGGGCGTGGTTTGGTCGTTCCCCCGCCGTTTCTTATTGTCGATCGCGACTGCGCGGCGGTCGGGAACCCGCTCGCCCCCGTAGTCCGGCGGGGGATTGTCGGGCGTGCTGTGGCGCTGTAAGCTATCGGCCGTCCCGCTGGGTCGATTCGTCTATGCCGAAGCGGGGCCTCCATTCCGAACAATCCTTTCGGGAGAACTCGCCGTGAAACCATTTTGCCGTAAAACTCTGCGAGCCGTGTTCCTATGCTCCATGGCCTCTTTGCCCTTTCTCGGTTCGGGTTCCCCGCCGCCGGGAAACGTCGTTATCCCGGAGATCAGCCAGCGAATCAATGCGTTCACCCTCGATCTGCTCATGCACTACGCCCAGGGCGACAAGGCCAACGGGAACGCGATCCTGTCGCCGCAGGGTATCTTCCAGGGATTGGCCATGAGCTACATTGCCAGCGGCGGGGCGACCCGAAGGGAACTGGCCGGCGTCCTGCACTTTCCCGACGACGATGAAAGGCTGGTCAGCGACGTGGCCGAGCTGCGTCGGCAACTGGACGCCGCAAAGAAGAGCAACACCCTCGACGTGAGCGTTGCCAACGCGATGTGGCTCGATGGAACCTATGCGCAGTTCCGGCCTGATTACGTCAAGCGGGTCGAAAAGGCCTTTTCTGCCTCGCTCCATTCCACGCAGTTTCGGGATGCAACGAAAGCGAGCGCGGAAATCAACCGCTGGGTCTCGGAAAAGACCCGCGGCAAGATCACGCGGGCCGTCGGCCCCGGCGATTTCAAGTCGAAAAGCCGGCCGGGCGTGATCGACGAGCCGGCCCTGGTGAGCGTCAATGCCGTCTACTTCAAGGCCGACTGGGGAAGCCGCTTCGACAAAGGGGCCACGCGACCGCTCCCCTTCCACGTCGATCCCCAAACGGCCCAAAACGTCCCCATGATGCACCAGCGGTCGTTGCTGGCCTACGCGGCGGACAAGGACTTCCAGTTCCTGGAAATCCCGTACGTCGAGGGCCGGTATTCCATGTACGTGTTCCTTCCCCGCGAGACGCTCGGCGTGAAAGAGCTGGTGTCACGGGTCACGGCCGAGCGGGTAATCGCCCTGAAGCGGGCCTCCGCCGGCCGCAACGTGGACGTCCTGCTGCCCAAGTTCGAGGTCGGGAGCCACTACGACGTCAAACAGTCGTTGGCGGCAATGGGCGTCAGGGCCGCGTTCGACGAGGACCAGGCGGACTTCGACAAGATGATCGTCAAGAGACCGGAGGCCTTCCGGGTCTACATCAACAGCGCGTCTCACGACGCCTGGATTGAGGTGTACGAGGAGGGGACGAAGGCGGCGGCGGCGACGGCCACGACGCACTATTCGATCGGCTGTAGCACGTCGCCCGGTTCCATGCCCGTCGCTTTCCATGCCGATCATCCGTTTCTGTTTGCAATTGTCGACAACAAGAGCTACGATATCCTCTTTGGCGGCTGGATCGTCAATCCGGGAGGAAGATGACCACGACTGCCGAACATGCCCCCTTAAGGCACCTCGCCGAGCGGTACTGGGTCGAGTCGCGGCGGCCGCTGGCCAGCCTGGTGTTCATTGCCCCGCTGCTGGTGGCCTACGAGGCGGGCGCTGCGTGGCTCGGGGCGCAGAACGGGGCCGACGCCTTCATGCGCTGGCTGCTCCACTTGCTGGGCTTCGGGCAATACCTCCTGCTGCCGGCGTTGACCGTCTGCATCCTCCTGGCCTGGAATCACCTCGCCCGGCAGCCGTGGCGGCTCTCCGGCGGCGTCCTGTCGGGCATGGCCGCCGAGTCGCTCCTGCTGGGCGTCTGCCTGTGTCTGGTCTATCTGGCATGGGGCGCGATGGCCTCGGCGGACAACGGCGGGAAGTCAGGCGCCCACGCACAGATGACTTCCGCAAGTCTCCCCGGGGTGGCACGCCCTGAAAGGGCGTGGGAATCGCCGGAATTCAGCTCTGCGTCCGCCACGCCCTTTCAGGGCGTGCCACCCCAGGGCGTGCCACCCGCCGCGGAAACCGGCGGGAAGATCAAGCAGAGCGCGGGGGCGATGGTGGGGCTGCTGGGGGCGGGCATCTACGAGGAACTGCTCTTCCGGCTGATCCTCCTGTCGCTCCTGGCCTGGGGACTGCGGCGGACGGGCGTCGCGCCCCGGGTGAGCACGCTCCTGGCGGTGCTGGCCAGCAGCCTGTTGTTTGCCGCCGCCCATCACTTCGGCCAATATGGCGAGGAGTTCGTGCGGAGCCGCTTCCTGTTCCGCTCCTTGGCGGGCGTGTTCTTTTCGGCGGTGTTCATCTACCGCGGCTTCGGCATTGCCGCCGGCAGCCACGCCGCCTACGACGTGCTGGTGTCGGTGTTCTACGCGCACGGCTCACGCCGTGCCCTTGTTGGGGTGGCAGTTCAACTGCCACCCCAACGGAGCCGGAGGGCGGCGGCTATTCGAGCACGTTGATGTGCTTCTCGCGGCACATCTCCTTGAGGATCTTCGGCCAAACGGTGACGCTGACCTCGCCGAGATGGGCCTTCTTCAACAGCGCCATCAGGGTCCGGGCCTGGCCGATGCCGCCGCCGACGCTCAGCGGCAGCTCGCCGCTGACGATCCCCTTGTGGTACGGCAGTTCCAGCCAATCGAGCTGATTGGTCATTTTCAACTGCGTCTTGAGGGTTTCGGGATTCACGCGGATGCCCATCGAGGTGAGCTCGTGGCGGCGCTTGGTAACTGGGTTCCAGACGAGGATGTCGCCGTTGAGGCCGTGCATGGTCCGGCCGTCGGGCGTCTTGGTCTCTGTGACCCAATCGTCGTAGTCGGCCGCCCGCATCTCGTGCGGATAGCCGTCCTGGAGCGTCCAGCCGATGCCGATGATGAAGATGGCGGGGTGCTTTTGCAGGATGGCCGTTTCCCGCTGCTTCCGCGGCAGGTTCGGGTACATGTCGAGGATTTCTTCCGCGTGGAGGAAGGTCAGCTCGTCGGCCATGTCGGGGTACTTGCCGGTCTTCAGCTTGGGGAAGAGTTTTTGGACGTGGATTTCCGCGCCCTTGAGTACCTTCCAAATCTTGCGGACGATGTCCTTGAGGAACTCCAGGTTCCGCTCCTTGGGCGTGATGACCCGCTCCCAGTCCCACTGGTCGACGTAGCAACTGTGGTCGTGGTCGAGGAAGTAGTCCTTGCGCACGGCCCGCATGTCGGTGCAGATGCCTTCGCCGGGCTTCATGTTGAACTGCTTCAGGGCGACCCGCTTCCACTTGGTCGCGGCCTGGACCACCTGGGCGTCGACCGGATGCTTGTCGTGGTCGTTGGAGATGTGGAACTGGATGGGGGTCCGGGCGCCGTCGCGGTCGAGCATGTCGTTCACTCCGCTCTCGACGTCGACGATCAGCGGGACGGTGACCATCATCAGGTTCAGTTCCTTGCAGAGATTCTCCTCAATGTAGCTCTTGGCGGCGAAGATGGCCTTCTGCGTCTCCTTGGCGTCCAACAGCGAGCGGTAGTCGTCCGGCAGGACCTTCTTCAGTTCGTCGTAGTTCCCGATCCCCGGTCCGGCCAGGTCGGCTTTCTTGTCAGCAACTTGCATCTCAGTCCAATCCTCCCCCTTCCGCAACGGAAGGGACGAAAAAATGGGAAAAAGGCCGTTCCCTCCTCCGGCGCCATCACCGCAGGCCGCGGAAGGCCCATGAACGGGTAAGCCGCTAGATTACCGCGCCCAGGGGCCGGTCACAAGGGGCCAGCCGGTCCAACGCCAGCGCTTTTGCCAGAGTCCTAGTAGCACAGAGGGGGATTGGCCCACTTGGTACAATTCCGTAACTTGCCGGCCGTTCCAAATCGGTCGATTCGTCAAACAGGGGGCGGCAGGGGAAGGCTATGTACCGTCCTTCTCCTCCGCATCTTCCTCGCGGACGAACCCGTCGGCGCCCTTCTTTGCGAGCAGGAAGCAGACGACGGCGAGGCCCAGAAACATCACCAGGCTGATTCCTTGCCCCCAGACGCCATTGTAATCGTACCAGTCGGGCGTTGTGCTTTGCAGAATCAGGTCGCCCGTCGTCGCCGCTGGCACAACAGAAAGCTTCTCGCCGACGGAGATGTATTGGATCGGCGCCCCAATGGCAGGTAGACGCAGGATGGCGGTGACGATGCCAAAGATGGCGGCGCCGGCCATCAGTCCGGAACGCGATGAGGACGCCCTGGTCCTGCCTGGCTTTTCTCACTCGATCGGTGCCGCCGGTCTGGCCCACGATGTAAGAGACGAATGCGCCGGCCAGGATGGCCATGTTGGTGAAGACCGGGATATAGATTCCCAGGGCAAAGGCCAACATCGGCAGCCCGGCCATGTAGAGCATGACGGCCAGCAGTCCGCCGAGGCCATACAGCAGCCACGGTTGATTGGCCGCATCCTGGAGCAGCCCCTGGCTGACTGCCGCGATCATGTTGGCCTGGGGAGCGGGCATGACCTTCGTGTTGGAGACCAACTCGCCGGTTGCGGGGTCGTGGACCATGAAATGGTAGCTGGAATCCATCAGCGGAATCACAAAAGCCACCACCAGAGACGCCAGGATGATGCCGGCGAACTTCCACATCTCCTGATTGCGGGGCGTCGAGCCGATCCAGTAGCCGATCTTGAAATCCGAGATGAGCGCCCCGGAGGTGGACAGCGCGGTGCATACGGCGCAGCCGACCACCAGCGCGATAAACATCCCGCCGGCGCCCGTCAGCCCGGTCGATACCAGCGCGAGGATCGTGAGCACCACGGTGATCAACGTCATGCCGGAGACCGGATTGACGCCGACGATGGCGATGGCCTGGGCGGCTACGGGAGTGAAGAGGAACGAGAGGATGAAGCCGACAACCGCGCCCACGATTGCATACCAGGCGCTGTATCCCACGGAGAAGCCTGCCCCCCCTTGGCGCCGTGGCTGCTGAGCCCCACGACGAAGAACAGCAGGGCCATGAGGAGCGTCGAGCCGAACTGGATGAGCAGCACGCTGCGGGGAGACATGTCGGTCTGAGTGCGCGGCGCCGCCTTCACGCCGCCGCCCTTGAGTCCCTGGAAGCCGAGCGAGATGGAGCCGGCGACGATCTTGCCCATGCGGATGATGCCGATGATGGCCGAGACCGCGATGGCGCCGATGCCGATCGGTCTGACGAACGCGAAGAAGATGGCGTCGGAGTCCAGATTCGCGATGGCCGTCTTGACGGCATAGTGCTCCCCGGCATAGACAAAGTCGGGAATGTGCGAGCCGAAAAGGTAAATCAGCGGCACCAGCACCAGATTGGCCAACACCGATCCGGCGGCGATCACTGCGGCATAACGCAGCCCAATGATGTAGCCGAGACCAAAGTTCATTGCCAGTCCGTTGGCCGACAAGTCGAGGCGCATGGACGACATCTTCTCGCCCAGCGTCCCGAGGAGCGTCTTGGTCGTCATCATCGGGTTCCAGGCATGAACCCCCTCTGCGAAGAAGTCATAGGCTGCGCCGAGGCCGAAAGCCGCCAACAGCACCTTGCCGGCGCTCTTCGACGTGTTCTCGCCGGACACCAGGATCTCGTTGGCGGCGGTCGCCTCCGGAAAAGGGAGGTCCCCGTGCAGGTCCTTCACGAAATACTTACGCAACGGGATGATGAGCACGATTCCCAGAAATCCGCCGATGGCGCAGGCCAAGAATATCTGCCACCAATACACGTCCAGCCGGTTGATGTAGAGGGCCGGGATGATGAACGCGGCGCCGGCGGCGACCACGCCAGACGCCTGCCCGATGGACTGCACAATGACGTTTTCGAGGATGGTGCTCTTGCCGCTGCGTTTTAGCCCCTGCCGGCCGAAGAAGATGGCGAGGATGGCAATGGGGATGGCGGCTTCGATGCCGTTGCCCGTCCGCAGGGCCACGTAAACGCACGCGGCCGAGAACACCACCACCATGACCAGGCCGACCGTGACGGACCACACCGTCACCTCTGCCCGCCGGTCATCCGCGGGCACGATGGGCTGGTACTCCTGGCCGGGGTCGAGCTTGGTGTAGGCGTTGCTCGGCAGGAGCTTGCCGGCTTTCGGAGAGGTGGCGGTTTCCATCTTAGGGGGGCTGCGATTGGGTCAGGTGGAGGCGACGGCCACCATCTTATCTGTTCCGTAGTTGCAATTCCAGGGGGCCGCACCGCCGCTCCGTCCGCTACCAGAAGTCTTGTCCCGCCTTGGTCAGCCAAATCGTGAGCCACTGTAGGACGAACACGGCCGTCATCATCGGCCCGCGGGACGCGGCGCCGCTATCGTGCAGCTCGTTTGCCGCCAGTGCGCAGCACATCGGCACCAGCGGTATCCACAGACGCGCTGTTTCCGCCTTTGTATGGCCGAAGAGACCAAGGTAGAGGAAGACCACCAGCGTGGCGATCGCCGGCTGGACCAGTTTGCGTCCCTCGCCCGCCGTCGCCAGCAGAATGGCGCGACGGACCCCGCCGAGCGCAAGGATGGTGAGAGGCACGCCGAGGAAAACGGCAAACTCGATGTAATCGAGCCACGCGAAAAAGACAATATCGTGAATGCCGCCGCGCCAGGCCTTCCAGTGCTCGTGAAACCACGTCGCGTCGCGCAAGCGGGCCGGGAAATCGTAGTGGAAGAGCAGGGCAAACAGGGCGAACAAGACGCCGAAACCGACGGCGCCGCCGGCCGCCGTCTTGAGGAGGGCGCTTGTCCGCGTGCGCAACCCGTGACTCCCCTCGCCCTGAGCCGCTACGGCCGCAGCGAATCCGGCGGCGACGGGCGCCGCGAGCAGCAGCGCGAAGCTGAAAAAGCCGCTGATGTAGAAAGCCGCCCCGGTTGCGATCGCCCAGGGCCAACTCCGCTTCCGCTGCGCCGTCGCGGCCATCCACACGGTCGTCATAAACAGGAATGGAAAGAGGACTTGATCCGTATGGAGCGTGATCAAAGCCACGGCAGGAACGAGCAGATAGAGCAGGCAGGCGAGAAAGGCCGTGTCCTCGCCCGCGAGATCACGGAGCACGAAAAAGAGCGGAAACAGGATCAGATAGGACAGCAGCGGCCACGCGACGGCCGCCAGGGTGCGGGTCGCCTCCAGGCGAGCCGCCTGGGCATCCGTCGCCGGCCGCCCCAGGCCGTTTGCCAGGCGCTCGGTGGCCATATAGAACAACAGTTGTCCCGGCGGCTTGGAGTGCGCGTACCTCCCCAACTCGTTGCGCTGGAGCTTGCCCTCGTATCCAACCAGCACGTCCCACATGCTCTCCTGCTGCACGGCAATGGCCGCGAATTCGGCGTGGCCGGTCGTGACGATGCGGTTGCGCAGTGCCGTCCAACCCGTGTCCTTCGCTCCACGCAAAGCCGTGCTGAAGGGCAAATCCCAGCAGCACCAGCGCACACAGGGCGAGCACGGGACGCGCCCGCAGCCGATGGACGATGGCCTGCCCGGCAAACGGCACGGCCGCAAGCGACACGATGAGGTACCAGGGCCCCAGCGGCTTCGGTTTCAGCCCGAAAAACCAGCCGGGCAGGCTCGTGATGACCGGCAATTGAAGCCAGAGCACGCTGAGATGAACGGTGGCCAGCAGCACAAAGGGCCGTGTCGCCGTCTCGACCGCCGTTCTGAATCCGCGCTGGGCAACTGACAGGAGGTTGACTGATATGAAATCCGATCCGCCGGCGTGGCATGGTGAGGGGCGTGAATTCACGTGGATAGTCCCTTTCAGCCAGCGGCCAGGATAAGGAGACATCACCTTATCGGGTGCTTTCCGTGGCGTCAGGGTATATCATTTCTTGCCCATTTTGCCAATATCAATGCTGTCCGTTTTTTCGCTCCTTTTTACGCTCAGCACGCAGAGGTCGTAGAGGAGGAGGCGGGGCAGGTCGATGGCCGGAACGCCCAGCCGGTGCAAGGCGAGGATTCGCCGCCAGCCGCCGCCCGGCCGCTCGAACACGCCGCAAAAACCGTCCAGCAAATCGGCCGCTTCCGCCGCGTCGTCCGGGGATCGCTCATGGAGCCGCTCCCGCAGCGCCCGGGCCTGATCGAGCGACCGCTGAAAGCTCCGCCGGCCGACCTCCCACCGCCGCCGCCAGGAGTGGCGCAGCGGGTTGAAGCCCTGCCAAAAGCCGGCCGGGCCGCTGGTGTTCTTCCCGTGCCGCCGATAGTCGAGCGTGGACTCGGGGAGAAACGAGACCTGTCCGACCGCAGCCGCCGAGAGCGCCAGCCACCAATCGTGCGAGGCGACCGATTCCGGCAGCGGCAGCGCGAACTCCAGGAGCGGCCGGTTCACGATGGAGGCGCAGCCCAGCACGAAACACCGCCCCAAGAGCGTCCTGAGCGGCCGGCCCTCGCCGTGGCGGAGCCGGGCATAGCGCAAGAACGACGGGTGGACCGTCCGCAAACCGGCGTCCACCACCGTCAGGTCGGAGTAGACCAACTGCGGCGACGGCCGGCTGGCGGAGGCTTCCGCGCAGGCGCATCCGCTCCAACAGCCGCTCGATCTTGTCCGGATGCCAAACGTCGTCTTGGTCGGCCAACAGCAAGCACTCCGCCCCTATTGAAGGCGTGTTGCATGAGCAGGCCGAAGCTGGCCGATGCTCCCAGCCGCTGCCCGCTGTCGAGGAACACGATCCGCCGGTCCGCGGCCGCCGCTTCGCGGAGCAACGGGAGCGTTTCATCGCTGGAGCCGTCGTCGCGGACCAGGAGCGTCCAGTCCGCGTGCGACTGCCGGCGGATGCTCTCGATCAATCGGCGCGAGATAGACCCCGCCATTGCAGGTAGACAGCGCGACAAACACGTTGGACATGGTGTTCACTGCCCGCCGCCCTTCTCTGCATTCGCCTTCATCCAGCTCCAATCCGCCCGGACTTCGGCCATGGTCTTTGTCATGGCGTCGTAATACGCCTGCGGGTCGCGGAGGTAGACCATTCTCGCCTGGTATGCATCTTCACCGGACTGCACAACCGACGGCGCGAGGGCGAGGTAGACGAGCATCCACAGGATTGCCGCGGCGAGCATGGAACGGCCAAGGCACACCAGTAGGCTTGCCCAGCGGTCGCGCCTTCTCTGCGGCGTTGCCGCACCGGCCCGGCCGATGCGGAATCAATGCCAGACTGCCAAGAGCACCAGCGCGACACCGATGGCCACATAGTGGCCGTAGTAGCCCATCCATTGGACCGTTGCCCAGGCCCAACTGCCATAGGTCGTGGCAACCCCCTGTTGCCACGTCCCAGCGTCAATTCCGTACCAACCCCGGGCGGGAACGTGGGGGCTGATGCTCAGGTCGCTAAGATCGAACGGGATGACATCCCACGTTCTCAGCAGCCCTAGGAACAAGGCCCAAAAGAAGGTTACGATCAGCATCGTGCGGATGGTGTACTGGAATTTGCGGCGGACCATGATCCTCCACACAATCCAACCCACGGTTACCGTGGCGAACAAAGCGGCCGAGCCAAGAATGATCCATCCTTGCACCGCGGGCGGGACGATCTCGGCGGGGAACATACCAAGAACGGCGAAGCTAATCGCAAGGCCGGCGAGCCAGACCGCTACATGAGGCGGTACACCGGGCGGCACATAAGGCGGTACGCCCGGCTTGCCCAAACGTTTCGCCAACAGGCACGCGCACGCGCCGGCCAATAGCAGCAAGAGGATAACCGAGGCCGACGCGGCTACGGCGAAACCTGCCATGAAAACTCCCGTGCTGGTGGGCTTCGCCAGTCTTACATACAGCCTCCTGTCGGCCTCAAGCAGCGCCTTTTTTATCCAAGTCGGCAGCGGCGGCCGCAGCCCTAATTCGGCGCATTTCTTCGGGGGAAACGAGCTTGGGCTGCTTTGTCACGAGCGTCTCCAGCAGCGTATAGCTGTCGGATCGGATCCAGTTGATAATGCGGTCGAATGTCGCTGCCCGGCTCGCTGCTACGAACTGATCGGCATACCGGATCGCCTGTCGCTGTAGGGCCAACGCGCCCTGAGGATCACCACTCTCATCCCGCTGTTCGGCCTGTTGCAATTGAACCCGCCACAGCTCGCGCATTATCAAGAGCGTACGGAGGGCAATTGATCCGCCGAGCGCCGCCGCCTGTTCGATGTGCGGAACCCGCAACCGGGCGACGAACATGGTCAACTGCGCGGTTTCGCCTTCCCCGCCCGCGCAGAACGGCTTTCTGAGCCCACGGCGGAGATGCTCCATCGCTTGGTCGAACTTCGCCTTGTCGACGATTCTCAGTTCGAGCGATCCGCTGTCAATGCCGACTGTCAGGCATTGCCAGGCGGCGATGTAGTCGTAAAGGGCGTTGTCTGGATCGTGTTCCGCACAGAGTGTCAGAACGTTTTCCCAGTCGGGCGTGCGAGGGCCGCGACTGCTGCTGAAGGCTTGGTATTGGATCAGCAACAGCGCCCGCAGCCGCCACCAGCGGGCTTCCTTTGGCCACAACTGAGTCGCCCGGGCCGCCAACGCCAGGCACCGCGTTCGGCACTTGTCCTCGAACCGATCGACCGCCCGATCTAAAGCGGCTTGATCAAGTTCAGGCGCAGGGATAAAGCCCGTCCCCGGCGGACGGGTGCCGAGACCACTCAATGAATCGTTGGGCTTGGTATACCGATAAATGAATCCCCAGCCGGGCGAGTCCAGCACCAACGCGGCGCCCATGGCAAGCTCGGCGTTGTCCGGGTCGGCGGCGAGGATTCCATCCGTTTCGCGCAGCCAGAAGTCGGCCTGGTCGATCGGTTCGAGGCTGCCGACGGGGACGTGGTCGCCGAGAACCAGCCCTACGGTGGCGTCGCGCCACTGCTGCGCGATCGTCTCCCAGCCGGTTTCCGTGCGGGAAGCCACCCACGCCAACCGGATGGCCAGGGCCAGAAACACCGCCAGCAGCCCGCCCCAGAAAGACGAGCCATCGCCATGACCTCTTGCCGGCGTCCGGCGGAGGCGGTTCAACCATTTCGGCGGTTGACAAAGACTCATCCATGTGCATCTTCGTGCGGGAATCAGTCGACGGACCGGCCTCGCTGAGCGTGTGCATCGGCCTGGCCGCGGCGGATGCTACGGTTCAAGGCGGGTTTGCCGCGGATCTCCGCCATTTCGGCTTCGTCGGCCGATAGATTCTGCTCGATGAACCGCTTCGTGGCGGTCTCGATGAAGTTCGAGAGCGGCCGGTTGTCGCTCTCCGCCCAGCGGCGGAAGAGTTGGTAGTCGTCGTCGCTCAACTGAAGGGTCACGGTCCTGGACATGGCGCGCCCCAAGTTGTTTAGGCGCGGTCAGAATACGATAGAACACGATTGCCGTCAAGCGGAGGCCGGCTCCAGTTCCGACGTTTCCTCGTCCGCCCTCTGCCGGTCGGGCAGCAAATGGCGCGGCAGGAACGCGGCGTTGGCGATCATCGTCGGGATCACGGCGCTGGCGATGACTGTGGCGACTAGAAACGAGTACCTGCCCCTGGGTCACGATCTTGTGCGACAGCCCGTAGAGGGCCGAGATCGTGCCGAACGTCAGACCCGTAGACATCATCAGCGTGTAGTACCACCGCTCCTTGGGCTGCTGCCGGAAGACGCCGATCACGGGGAACAGCCCGAATATCTTCGCGGCCGACTTGCCCGCGAAAAGGATCACGAACACCAGCGGAGCGGACAGGATCGCCGGCAAAGAGACCAGCGAGCCGGCCCGGAGAAAATAGAACGGCGTCAGGAAACCGACCGTCAGCGTCCGCAGCCGGCGGATGTAGAAGTGGTCCCGGCCGACGGTCTTGGCGAGCACCATGCCGGCCAGGTAGGCCGGCAGCACGGCCTCGTTTCCCGACCAGAGCGCCAGCGCCACCAGCCCGCAGAGCACCAACAGAATCCACTTGGTGCGGATGGCGGCCGTGCGGTTGCCGTAGCGGGCAGTGAGCCGGGAAGTGACGTACGGCAACAGCGCGATTGCGGCAGCGGAGACGCCGGCGAAAATGGCCGTCCGGTAGTTGAACGGCGCGAACATCAGCCCCAGCGCGATGACCGTGCCCAGGTCGTTGACGAAACACGCCCCGAGAATCCCCTTGCCAAACTCGGTCCGGTTGAAACCCGATTCGAGCATGACCGCGTAGACCACGGCCATCGAGGTGGTCGAGAGCGCGATCCCGGCCAGCCAGCTTGCCGGCCCGCTCCATCCCAGCGCGAAGCGGGCCAGCGCGGCGAAGCCCAAGAACGGGGCGAAAAAGCCGAACAGCCCAACGACCATCACTTCCTTGAGCTTCGTCTTCATGGCGGCGGGGTCGAGTTCCGCTCCCGCCAGGAATGTCAGGAGCACGGCCCCGACCGAGGCGATGAACCGCAACCAGTCGAGATTCGCGCCCAGGGCACCGGGATAGAAGAACCGGTCGGCCGCCAGGGCGGCGAACATCCCCACGCAGATTTCCACCAGGGCGATGGAAATCCGCAAGTGATTGGCCACGACGGTGGCCGCAACGGCAAGGGCAAGCCAGACGGCGGCAACGGCGTATGTCTGTTCCACGGGAGTCCTCCGCACCCAACAAAAAGACCCTGCCTCCGGGCAGGGCTTGCACGCGCAAGAGTTGGACCCCTGCCGGGAAGGCATCGCGGCAGGAGTCATCAACCCGGCTGCGCGGGCGTTTGTGCGGGGGACTCCATCCCCTGAACCCCTGCATCTTAACCGGCGCCCACCCGGCAGTCAAGACGAAGGCAATCACTCTTGACGCACCCCTATAGGCCGGTTACTCTGTGCCGCCCAATTCGGGCTTGGTCTGAGCCCATTCCCTTGTCTTGCGATGCGTCCCATGCGGCTTGCCTGGCGAAAAGGGGTCCCGCTGCTAGCACTGCTGGCAATTGCCGGCTGCACAACCCCGTTTTCCAAGGGGAAGTCGCCGCTGCTGCCGCCGCAGATGTCGCCCGACAGCGCCGTGCTGGAGATGTTCTTCGTCCGCGTGCCGTTCGGCGATCCGGCGGTCAACGGAAAACTGTGGGACGAGATCGACGAGCAGCCGCTGGCCCCGGACTTGCGGGAGCGGCTCGCACGGAACGGGTTCCGCGCCGGGCTGCTGGGCGGACAATTGCCCGAAGAATTGGCCAAACTCCTCGAGTTGGCCGACAAGCCGGCCCCCACCGGGCAACTCGAGGGCGCCAAAGCCGAGCAACTGGACTCCGAGCCGCGAGTGGTGCGGCGGCATCTCCAACTCCGCGCCGGCCAGCGGAGCGAAATCCTCGCCTCGGCCGTCTATCCGCAACTGCCGGTACTGGTCTATGCCGCGGGCCAACTCTCGGGTCAGACCTACGACGACGCCCAGGGCGTCTTTGCCGTCAAGTCGTTTCCGCAGTCGGACGGCCGGGTCCGCCTCGAGCTCGTGCCCGAGCTGCACTACGGCCAGCCGCGGCAGCGGTGGGTGGGCAGCCAGGGCATGTTGCGGCTGGAAACCGGCCGGGCGAAGCAAGTCTACGACGACATGACGCTGACCGCCGACCTCTCGCCCGGCGCCATGCTCGTGTTGAGCAGCCTGCCGAACCGGCAGGGGAGCCTCGGCCACCACTTCTTCACCCAGAGCGACGGGCGGTTGGAGCAGAAGTTGTTGGTGATCCGGCTGGCGCAGACCCAGCACGACGGGCTATTCACCCCGCCGCAGCCGTTGAAGGTGGAGGAGTAGGATTTGAGGGCTTCGACTTCTATCTCAGTGTTTTCCGCACCGCCTCCAACTGCCCCGCCGAGCCGAGCATCGTATTCTTATGGACGATGTAGTCGGCGTAGGCGGCCATAAAGACCTTCCCCGGCGGACGGAGATCGAAATTGGCCGGGTCGTCGCGGAACGCCTCGCGATGGATCGCGCACCAGACCAGCCGCCCGTCAGTGTCGATGTTCACTTTGCAGACGCCCAGCTTGGCCGCGGGGAGGTACTGTTCCTCGGGCACGCCGCTGGTCTGCTTCATCCGGCCGCCAGCGTTATTGATCCGCTCGACCCACGCCTTCGGCACGCTGCTGGAGCCGTGCATCACCAGGGGGAATTGCCCGGGCAGGGCCTTCTGGATTTTTGCCAGCACGTCGAGGTGCAGCCCTTGCTTGCCGGCGAACTTGTACGCCCCGTGCGAGGTGCCGATGGCCACCGCCAATGAATCGCAGCCGGTCCGGGCGACGAACTCCGCCGCCTGGGCGGGATCGGTCAGACAGACGCTGCCGGTCACGTCTTCCTCGACGCCGCCGAGTTGCCCCAGTTCCGCCTCGACCACGATCCCCTTGGCATGGGCACGCTCGACGACCCGGCGGGTGGTGGCGATGTTCTTGGAAAACTCCTCGTGCGAGGCGTCGATCATCACCGAACTGTAGAAGCCGCTCTGGATGCAGTCGTAGCAGGCATCCTCGGTGCCGTGGTCGAGATGCACGGCGACGATCGACTCGGGAAAAACGGCGTCAGCCGTGCGGATCATCGCCTCCAGGAACCGCTTGTCGGTATAGCTCCGGGCGCCGCGGGAGATTTGCAGGATGAACGGGGCGCTGGTGGCCGGATTGAACCGGGTCGTCGTTCGAGCCGGACTTACCCAGGTTCCCCCGGAACAGGCCCACGGTCTGCTCCAGGTTGTTGATGTTATAGGCCCCCACGGCGTACCGGCCGTAGGCGTGGGCGAACAATTGCTTGGTGGTAACGATCATGGTTCCGCTCGGCTCCTCCTGTTAGAACTCCAGCCTCGGCATCCGACGGGGATAATTGGACAATTCTACGGCAGCGGCGTCCGGCTGGCCAGTCACGCGAAATTGTACCCGCCAAGTGCCAGCATACCCAACACATGAGGGGTATGCTGGCGGTGATGTTTACATTGCCCCAAATCGCCCGAAGAGGTACAATCTTGCGGTTTGCCTGATCTTCCCCAAAGACCTCGCTCACGGATGGACGAGTCGATGAGCATGGAAGCTGCTGCTGTCGCCGGCACGCTCAGCCCCTTTGAGCAACTTCGCTTCGCCCGGCAGGTGATCCTGACCGAGAGCCGCGCCTTGGCCCGCGTGGCCGACCGGCTGGACGGGGAGTTTTGCCGGGCGGTTGAATTGATCTTCACCTGCCGGGGCAACGTGATTGTCTCCGGGATGGGCAAGGCCGGCCTGATCGGCCAGAAAATCATGGCCACGCTGGCCTCGACCGGCACGCCCAGCCATTGCCTGCACCCGGCCGAGGCGGTCCACGGCGACCTGGGCCGCGTCCGCCGCAACGACCTGCTATTGATCCTCTCGCAGAGCGGCGAGACGGAGGAGATCGTCCGCCTCTTGCCCTCGCTGGCCGAGTTGGGCGTGCCCGTGGTGGCCATTACCGCCAGGGCCGCCAGCACGCTGGGCCGCGCCGCCGCCGTAACTATCGAACTCGGAGAATTGCAAGAGGCTTGCTCGCTGGGGCTGGCCCCCAGCACGAGCACCACGGCCATGCTGGCGGTGGGCGACGCGTTGGCGCTGGTCGCCAGCCAAATGCGCCGCTTCAGCCGCGACGATTTCGCCCGCTGTCATCCCGCCGGCAACCTCGGCTACCAACTGAGCAAGGTGGACGAGCAGATGCGGCCGCTAGGGCAATGCCGCGTGGCCGACCAGGAGCTTTCTGTCCGCGAGGTGCTGGTCGGCACAAGCGTGCCCGGCCGGCGGACCGGGGCCACCATGCTGGTGGACGGCCAGGGGCGGCTTTCGGGCATTTTCACCGACAGCGATCTAGCCCGGCTCTTGGAACGCCGCGGCGACCAGGACTTGGACCGGCCCATCCGGCGCGTGATGACCCCGCAGCCGTTGCGGGTCCAGTCCGGCTCACGGATGACCGATGCCGTGGCGATCATGGCCGCCCGAAAGATCAGCGAACTGCCCGTCGTCGACGCCGACGGCAGGCCGGTCGGCCTGATCGACGTGACCGACGTGGTGGCCCTGCTGCCCAAGGAGGCCGCGGCGGGCGAGACGCCGCCGCCGAAGTCCGCAACGTGGCGGGTCGTCGGCGGGCTGGAGGACAATCGCCCCGCCTAGGAGCATACATGACGCGGGTCGCCGTGCCGGCCACCGCTAAACGCACAATCGGCAACTTGGAATTCCCCCTTCCCCCTTCTGCCTTCCCCCTTCTTCCATGACCCTCGACGACCGCTGTAGAACCATCCAACTGATCCTTTCCGACGTGGATGGCGTGTTGACCGACGGCCGGCTGGTGTTCGACAACCAGGGGATCGAAAGCAAGCGGTTCCACGTCCGCGACGGGATGGGCATCCGGCTGTGGCAGAAGGCGGGCTATCGCTTCGGCCTGATCACCCACCGCAGTTCGCACATCGTGAAGATGCGGGTGGCGGAGTTGGGGATCGGCATCCTCCGCCAGGGGATCGACGACAAGCTGGCGGCCATGCGGGGGATTCTCAAGGAATTGCGGCTTTCGCCGGCCGAGGTCTGCTATCTGGGCGACGACTTGCCCGACTTGCCGGTGGTCCGGGCGGTGGGACTGGGCGTGGCGGTGGCCGACGCCTGCGCGGAACTCCGCCAGGCCGCCCACTACGTCACCGCGGCCGGCGGCGGGCAGGGCGCGATCCGCGAAACCGTCGAATTGATCCTCAAGGCCCAGTCCCGCTGGGAGGATTTGATCCAGGCGTACCGATGAGCAGGTTCCGCCGCATCGCCGGGAGTCTTGCGGTCGTGTTGATCGCCTACTGGGCGTACGCGCTGCTGGCCGTCCCTTGGATCGAGCCGCCGGCCGAACTGCCGGGTCAGCGGCCGCCGCCTGGGCGCGAAATCGCCAGGCCGCCAGGGGACGAAGTCAACCCGCAAACCGATGCGATCAGACCGCTCTTTCCTCCCGACACGTGGGAACTGAAGGACCCCACGATTCTGGAGAGCAACCGCGCCAAGTTGATCTTTCAGCAGTACCGCAACTTCCCCGACGGGCGGATCGAAATCCATCCTTGCACCATCGTCTTCCTCTACGACGGCCCGGCGGAAGACGAGGCCCAGCGCCTCCGCCAGTCGATCATCCTCGAAGCCCCCGGCGGCGCGGTGCTTCAGTTCGATCCGCCCTTGGACCTCAGCCGGCCGAAGCTCGGCCGGCTCGTGGGCGGGCAACTCGTCGGGAAAGTCACCATTCACAGCGACTGGAAGGAGCCCGGCCCCCAGGACGACCTGCTGATCGTCACCCGCGACGTCCAGCTTTCCGAGCAGACCGTCTCCACGCCGCACCCGGTGGATTTCCGCTGGGGTCCGCACTTCGGCCGCGGCCGGGAGATGGTGATCAAGCTGTTGGGCGGCCGGCCTGTGCCGGCGGGCACCGCCGCGGAGCGGTGGTCGGAGGCGGCCGGTCCGAACATCGCCGGCATCGAGTCGTTCGAACTCGGCCACGTGGAACGGCTGCACCTCGAACTGGGCCAGACGATGACCACGCCGGCGGCGAAGCAGGACAGCGCGCCGGTGGAGATCCAGTGCCGCGGCCCGTTCCACTTCGACGTGCTCCGGCGGGTGGCCACCTTCCGTGACGGCGTCGACGTGATGAAGTTGAACCCATCCGGCCCGGCCGATCAGATCGCCTGCGAGTTGCTCTCGCTCTACTTCATCGGGCGTGGAGGGGCATCCGCGGACCCTGGCTCGCTCGACCTAGTCGCCCAGCGGCTCGAGGCCCGCGGCAATCCCGTCGTGGTGACCGCGCCCAGCCGGAACCTGACCGCCCGCGGCCCGCGGATCAAATACAACCTGCTCGACGAGTCGATCGCCTTGGACGGCGCCCAGGAGGTGTTTCTCCAGCAAGGCCCCAACCAAATCCATGCCCGCAGCCTGAACTATCAGCCGGCGGGCCAGGGCCGGCTGGGCCGCGTGACGGCGGAGGGGCCAGGCTGGTTCCGCGGCCAACTCGCCGACCACGCCGGTCAACAACTGGAGGCGGTCTGGCGCGAGCAACTGCGGGTCTTCCCGGACGGCCAGAACCACGTCATCGCGCTCACCGGCGGGGCGGAGTTAAAATCTCCGGGCACGGGCCAGCTTCAGGCCCGCGAAATCTTCTTCTGGCTCAGTGAGGCGCCGCCGGTGGCCGACGGCGGACCCGCGCACTTGCGGCCCGACCGGATGCTCGCCCGCTACGATGTCCACATGAACTCGCCCCAACTCGCCGGCGAAGTCGAGCAGTTGGAGGTACAGTTCGAGGAAAGAGATCAGAGGTCAGAGATCAGAGATCTGAGGTCTGAGGTTGGAATGCAGGGGCGCGGGCTGGGCGGTTCACCGCCCAGTGCGCCGGTTGAAGCGGCGCCATCTGTTGGGATGGCAGTTGAACTGCCATCCCAACCGGGACTGCCATCCCAACCCGAGACGCCCTCGCAGCCCGGCGCACTGCAGCGGTTCAGGGTGCTCGGCCGGTTGTTGCGTGCCCACGTCTTGCTCGGCGCCGAGCAACCGGGTGTGTCGCACCTGCTGGTGGAAGACGGCGTCCGCTTTCTGGAGGAGCAATCGGCGGCGCCGGATAACCAGCAGCCGTTGCAGATCTTCGGCGACCGGTTGGAAGTGAGCGAGGCCGCCGGGGCAAACGCCGTGGTGACAGTGACCGGCCGGCCCGCCCGCTGCGAGGCCCGCGGGCTGGGCCTGACCGGATCGAATATCCACCTCGACCGGGGCACAAACCGCTTGTGGATCGACGGCCCCGGTCAAATGGACTTGCCGTTTTCGGGCGGCCCACCGGGTCAGCCGCCGCCAGGTCCGCTCACGGTCAGGTGGCGCCGCGGCATGACGTTCGACGGTCAGATTGCGACGTTCGAGGAGTCGGTGGTCGCCGCCACGCCGGGAGACCCGCCGCAGCAGCGGTTGCAGACCGAAACGATGACGGTGCAGTTGCAGCGCCTGATCCGCTTCTCAGAGCCGAACGCCCAAGAGCCGCCCGAGATCGAGAAGATCGGCTGCCACGGCGGCGTGCGGATGGAGAGCCGCACCTTCGACCAGCAAGGGCAGCAGCTCACTTGGGACCAACTTCAGGTTCCCGAGCTGTGGGTCAACGTTCAGAGCGGAAAGACGGAGGCAAGCGGCGCCGGCTGGCTCCATAGCGTCCGCCGCGGCTCGGCCAATCCGTTGGGCGGCACAGCGGGTGGCACTGCCGGCTCGTCCGGCAGTGGAGGCGACGCGGTCGGCCCCGCCAACCCCGCTGCCCCCACTCCAACCGCGTACCAGCTCATCTGCCTGCACGTCAACTTTCAGAAGTCGATCCAGGGCACCCTGCCGCTTCGCGGGGACGGCAGTTCAACTGCCGTCCCAACCGGCAACCGGCCGTTGTTGTACCTGACGTTCGCCGACCGGGTGCGGGCGGCCTACGCGCCGGTCGACCGTTGGGACGTCACGATTCCGGTCGACGACCCAGACCGGCTTGGGCCGCAGGGGATGACTGCCCACTGCGATCAGCTTTCCGTTGCCGAGGCCATTGTGCCGGCCGGAGTGGCGCGGTCGGGCGAGTTGGCCGCGGTGGGCAACGCCGTCGTCGAAGGCGCCACGCTGACGCCACATGGACAATTCACCGCCCGCGGAAATCGCATCAGCTATGACAGCGGTAAGGGCATGCTCGTGCTGGAAGGGGACGGCCGCCGCGACGCCGAACTGCTATGGCGACCGCAACCCGGCGTCGAGCCCGACCCCGTCTCAGCCCAAAAAATCCTCTATTGGCCGAAAACCCACGGTCTGAGGATCGAGCGGGGAAGATCACTGGCAATCCCCCAGTTCCCCAACAGAAATGGAGTAAAATAGGGTAGACTTGCAGCAGACCAAAAGGACTTTGCCCATGAAAACGCTTGTTGCCGAAGACCAGCTCCGCGAAGGCATCCGCCGCCTGGCCGGCGAAATCCAGAAACACTACGACGGCAAGCCGTTGACAATCGTCGGCGTAATGATCGGCAGCCTCGTGCTGCTGGCCGACTTGATCCGGCTGCTGGAGGTGCCGTTGCGGGTGGAACTGGTGCAGGCCCGTTGCGACCGTCTCAAGGGCGTCTGCCTGGGACCGCTGGTGATCGACGAGGACTTGCTCTCGTTCGGCGTCCGCGGCCGCAACGTGCTGCTGGTCGACGACATCTTTCACACCGGCCGCACCCTTTGGAACCTGATCCCGCAGATCGACGAATTGGGGCCCACCAGCGTCCGCACCGCCGTGCTGCTGCTGAAAGAAGGGAAGGCCGAGGTGGCGCTCCGGCCGGATTTCGTCGGCTTCACGATCCCGGACGAGTTCGTGGTGGGCTACGGACTGGACTATAATGACCGGTACCGCAATCTGCCCTACTTGGCGGCGCTGGAACCCAATGAGATGTGAAATGTACTCCTCACGCTCCGCGTGAGGGAACCGCGTCACGCGGAGCGTGACGAGTACTCTCGCCATGACCAAGCGTATTTTGCAAATTATTCCGACCCTCGACCGCGCCGGCGCGGAGAAGCAGTTGTGCCTCCTGGCCTCCAGGCTGCCACGCGAGGAGTTCGAGGTCCACGTGTGCGCCTTGACCCGCGGCGGACCGCTGGCCGCCGAGCTGGGTGCCGCGGGCGTGCCGCTACGGGTGATCGGCAAGCGGTGGAAGCTCGATCCGCGGGCGTTCTGGCAGTTGAAGGAGCACCTGGCCCGGCTCCGCCCCGATCTGGTGCATGCCTGGATGTTCGCCGCCAACAGTTACGGATTGGCGGCGGCCAGGGCCTGCGGGCTGCGGAACGTGGTGATCGCCCAGCG
Source organism: uncultured Planctomycetaceae bacterium (assembly GCA_963754135.1). Taxonomy (GTDB): domain Bacteria; phylum Planctomycetota; class Planctomycetia; order Pirellulales; family Thermoguttaceae; genus JAJFUI01. The sequence continues at coordinate 1,359,917 of CAVWEY010000003.1, read as the reverse complement.
GTGCGTCGATCCCTGGAAGAACCGGCTGCAATTGGCGCTCGACCGGGCGATGGCCCGGCGCTGCCGCGCGGTGGTGGTCAACAGCGAGGGCGTGCGCGAGTTCTACGTCCGCCACGGCACGCTGGCCGACCGGGTGCGGGTGATCCCCAACGGCGTGGCCCTGCCCGCCCCGCCCGGCACCACCCGCCGCCAATTGCTGGCCGAGCTGGGACTGCCCGACGGGAGCCGGATGATCGGATCGGTCGGGCGGCTCTGGCCGCAGAAGCGGCTCCAAGACGCCATCTGGGCGACCGATTTGCTCAAGGTGATCCGCGACGACGTGCATCTGCTGGTGATCGGCGACGGGCCGCAGCGCGACCGGTTGCGCCGCTACCGCGACCAGGTCCGCATCGGCGACAAGGTCCACTTCCTCGGCGAGCGCGGCGACGTACACCGGCTCATGCCGCACTTCGACCTGCTCTGGTCCACGAGCGGCTATGAGGGGCAATCCAACGCGATCCTCGAGGCAATGGCGGCGGGCGTGCCCGTGGTGGCCACCGACATCCCCGGCACGCGGGAACTGGTGCTGCCGGAAGTGACCGGCTACCTGGTCCCCGTCGGCGACCGGGCGGCCTTGGCCAAGTATGCGGAGCGGCTGCTCAACGACCCCGCTTTGGCCGCGCGGCTGGGCGAAGCGGCCCGCGAACGCGTCCAAGACGAGTTCAGTGTCCGGAAGATGATCGACCGGCACGTGGAGCTGTATCGGGAGCTGCTGAGCTAAGGTCCCGGTGGTGCCCGCGTTTGCTGGCGGGTACAATAGCGCCCTTCCCGGATGTTCACTATCCCGCGGTTGCCGAAAGGGGTGCCCGATGAGCGAAGAGAACCTGCCGCAGGTTGGGGGTGTGAGCTTTGAGGACCTGAAGAAGACCAACGACTATGGGGCCAGCTATTGGAGCGCCCGCGAGTTGCAGCCGCTCTTGGGGTACGACCAATGGCGGCGGTTCGAGAACGCCGTCAATAAAGCCGTAACCTCCTGCGAGCAATCGGGTAACGATCCGGGCCATCATTTTGCCGGCGCCGGCAAAATGATCGAGATCGGCAAAGGGGGGGTTCGCGAAGTCCCCGACTTCCACCTCTCCCGTTTCGCCTGCTACTTGATTGCCCAAAACGGTGACCCCCGCAAGCCGGAGATCGCCAATGCCCAGAAGTATTTCGCCATCCAGACCCGCCGCCAGGAGTTATCCGATCAGGCCGCGGCCGACCTGGAGCGGCTGGAGTTGCGGAAGCAAACCGCGGAGGAGTTCAAGGCCCTTTCCGGCGCCGCCCGCCAGTCCGGCGTTCAGAGCCGCATGTTTGGCGTCTTCCACGATGCCGGCTACAAGGGCCTTTACGGCGGGCTGGGCGTCGAGGCCATCAAGGCCCGCAAACGCATCCCCGCCAAAGAGCAACTCATGGACCGGATGGACACCACGGAGCTTGCCGCCAACCAGTTCCGTATGACGCAGACCCGCGACAAGCTGGCCCGCCAACAAGTCCACAACCAAGAGCAAGCCATCGAGACGCACAAGGAGGTGGGCCGGGAAGTGCGGGAAGCGATCAAGCGGATCGGCGGCACGCCTCCCGAAAACCTTCCTCCTGCCGAGCATATCAAGCAGGTAGAGAAACGGATCAAGCAGGCTCCGCCGAAACTGCGGATTGAAGGTCCGGAACGCCAAAGGACTGGCTGGCAGCGAACCGCAGTCAATCGCGCCAGCGAGCGAACATCTTGCCGGTCCGACGGAGAACGACGATGAATGACATACGCGACAAATTGGTTGAACGCGGCCAACTGCTCTTCAAGGCTCCAAAGAAACCGTTGATTGAGTTTACAAGAGTCCCTCAAGCGGACGCCGTGCTCAACGACCTGACCGGGCATCCGCATGCGTTCGTCTTGGCATGCGTCATGGATCGGCAGGTCATAGCAGAAAAGGCGTGGCTCATCCCATTTCGAATTGCGGAGGGACTTGGCGGATCGTTTTCAATCAACGATCTCGTTCGACTGACGCCGGAGGACATCAACCGACTTATGAGACAACCGGAGCCGCTCCACCGTTTCATTGACAAGATGAGCGCCATCTTTCACTCCGCGGTGAGGCGCATCCAGAGTCAGTATTCTGGCGATGCCTCCCGCATCTGGGCAGGCAGGCTTCCGAGCGCGGAAGCCGTGTACCGTTTCCTTGAGTTCGACGGCGTGGGGCCGAAGATCGGGAGCATGGCCGCCAACATTCTCGCACGAGATTTCAAGGTGGAATTTGCGGACTACCTCTCAATCAATATCTCGGCAGACGTGCATGTCCGCCGCGTCTTTTCGCGGCTCGGATTGTGTTGCTCAGAGCCAACCGTGGAACAAGTCATCTATAAGGCAAGGGCCCTCTATCCCGAGTTTCCCGGCATAATGGACCTGCCGTGCTGGGAGGTTGGCAGAACGTGGTGCAGGGCAAAGAATCCAGATTGCGGCCAGTGCTATATGCGGGACGTATGCCCCACCGCGGAAGGCATCATGTGAGCCCGGACTTCTCATGTTCAAGCAGTTGCAGGAACTCGGCGGGACTGACGATTTTGATCCCCCGAAACTCCCGCAACGGCAGCAGGTGCCGGCGGTCGCCGCTGACGACGTGCGTGGCTCCGGCAACTACGGCACTTTCGAGAACCATGTCGTCTTTCGGGTCCGCACAGGCTCCATGCAGGAAGCCTTCGACGTGAACCCATTGCAGGAACATGAGAAGGTATTGGCAGGTTTCGAGCACCTGCTGGTCCGAGAACTTCAGTCTCGTCCGCAGAGCCGCCGTCAATTCTTCGAGCAACGGTTCGGACGTTACACCCCGGCACGCTCCGCCGCGTGCCGCGTCAACACACCGCCTCGGCGTTCCCGCCCAACCGATCGCCGACACGAGGACATTGGCGTCGAATACGGCAACCGGCGGCATCACCCCTCCCCGTGCAGCAGGTCATCGACAAACCGTTGTCGCTGTTCGTCGTTCATCTGGTCCCAGTTCTCGCCACGTTCCGCGGCCAGCCGGCGAAGCTGCTGCTCCGCATAGGCGCAATTCCGTTGCCAAGCCTGTTGTGAATCCTTGGCCAACTCATACAGCATCAGCCGGCGACGCTCCGGGGGGAGCGTGCCGATGATGTCCACGACTTGCTGTTCTTGCTCGTTGAGAGTGACCATATCGACCTCCGCACTGTATTGTATCATCTATCTCGCGGGCCGCCACCCCCAACCTCCCGCCGTTTGACAAACCCCCGTTTGTGACCTAGAGAATTTATGGATGGGATTAGGTTCGTCCCGGCGGCGTGCCGGGCGGGCCGAAGCCGAAAAGGCAAACCGATCGCGAGGTCGGGACGCAAAGCCATGGGACTCCCCTGGAGGAGTTTGCCAGGCCGCCGAAGCCGACGGTCCCGCCCAGCAGGGCCGGGGCTTGCCGGCGCGTCCCTGTGCTCGCGAGGTTTGTTTTTGGACCTCCGCCGGGCGCGGCCCGCCCACAGACTCCTCTTCGCCGAGAAATGCCATGAAACGCTCAACCTGGGCTATATCACCCTGGTGCGGACGCAGCTTCAGGCGGCGGCCGATTCGGCGGCACCGGCAGCGGCCGGCGCCTCCGGCCTAGGCAACAGCGGCATGACGGCGGTCGCCCAGGCCTTTGCCCAATATCACCAAGTGGCCGGCCGCACCGTGGTGCTCAACGCCGCCGACGTGCAGTTGGGGAGTTGGGATGCCACCGCGCGGAACTTCACAGCCGGCGCCACGGTTGGCACCGCCGTGAAAGTCACCGTGCGGACCGACACCAACAGCGGCGGCCAGACGGGCCTGTTCTTCGGCAAGCTCTTCGGCCTTAGCGCGATCAGCCAGCAGGCCTCCGCCGTGGCCGCCGTCAATCCCCGCGACATCGCCTTTGTCGTGGACTTGTCCGGCTCGATGAACGATGACACGAGCCCCAGCAGCTCCACCAGCAGATCCCAGTCTCATGCAGACCGTTTACAACGAATTTGGTTTCGGCACGTATCCGGGCACGTCGCAGTCCCTCAGCTCGTACACCACCACTACGGTGATGAGCAGCCAGATGCCGTCGGTGATGCCCAACGCCATTCCCGCGCCTAACACGAGCAGTTCCGCCTCGGTGAGTTATTGGGGCAAGTATTTTAGTTATGCCAGGTCCAACTGGGGCGGAAGACTGGGTTATCAATCGTATCTGGACTTCATGACGTACTATGGCCGGGACGTGAAGCCCGACGGCTCGAACTACACTCCTTTGTCGCTCAATAGCAACCTTTGCGCGTGCCCAATGCACTCCGAGTCGGTGGGGGGCACGTCGTTCTCCTTTCCGCCGGATGAGATGCCTACCCACGCCGCCCGCCTGGCCCTGATCTCCGCCCTCCAGGTGGTGCAAACCCGCAACCAAGGCATTTCCGATCCTAATCAGCAGGACTGGGTGTCGATCATCACCTTCGACACCACCGCCAGGATTCAACAGGCGCTGACCTCAAACTACAGCAGCGTGATGACGGCCTGTACGCAGCTTCAAGCTTGCAGCGACACGGCCGCTTGCACCAACACGGAAGCCGGCCTGAGCCTGGCCCAGAGCCACATCAAACCGGCCAGCCAAGGGGTGCGGGCCGCGAGAACACCAACAAGATCGTCGTGCTCCTGACCGACGGCCAGCCCAACCTTCAACAAAGCTCCAACTCCACCATCACTAACTACGTGAACGCCAATCCCAGCACCTGGACCAACCCCGGCACGGGCCAGGTCACCAACAACTGGGCCGTCACCGGCGGCTATACGTACCACAGCAACAGGCGGCCCTAATGCAGACCTCGACGATGCAGGCAAACGGCTGGTACGTCTATGCGATCGGGCTGGGGCTGGACTGCGACTCCGACTTCATGAACCGCGTGGCCCGCATGGGCAACACCGCCAACGCGACCACCGGCCAGGCTCCCCCCATGCCGGGAGCTCGAGCACCGCCCAAGCCAACCTGACCACCGTCTTCAACAGCATCATCACCAACCCCAAACTGCGGCTGGTGCAGTGAGGGCGGCGGCGCGCTGCGGCAGGGCGGCGGTCGATCGTTGGAACGGCCAGCGGCTTAGTCGGGCACCCACTTGCCCTCGACGTGCTCCTCGAATATCGGCCCCGTGGACGAGATCACCCAGCCAACGTGGCGGGCCAGTCCGATCGCCGAATAGCCTACGGCAAACATCACCAGAAGCAGCACGATCACCGAGACGGTCCAGCGGACATGCCATTTCCGTTGCGGCCGCTCGGCGCCGCCCTGCGTTCCCTTGCACCACCACCGGCCGAGATACTGGATCGAGGCGGCCAACAGCACCATCAGCGCAGCCGCCGTAGCAACGCCGGCGGGATTGACCGTTATTTTCGGAAGCGTGCGCGCCAAGAACGACAGCCAGCCGAAGAACACCAGCCAGACAACCTGTCTTGCCATCGGCGAGACGGCGGCGGCCGCCGCTACGGCGAGCACAGCGAGAACCGCCGCAATCAGGCGCATCATGGCCGAGCCTCCGGGATGCGGTACAACAGGCCCTGCCGCTGCCAAACGCCCGGCGTCATCATTTCCCGCGCGGCAGCGATCATTGTCAGCACCACCAGGAACAGCAGCCCCCACAGGATGACAACCCCCAGCGACTTGCCGTAGCTCAGCCGCGGGAGCCGGGGAAAGTCGACCGCCAGCCGGTTCCAGAGCCAGCGGACCACTAGCGCCGCCAGCAGCAAAACGACGACGAAGAAGCCGATCTCTTCGAAGCGCAGGCCGCGTTCCGTGATTATGATTCGCCTGGTGGACTCGTCCGGCACAAAGGAAGGCATGCCCGCCCAAGCCGTCGCCGGCCACAAAGCCACAACGCACCAGAGCCACCGCCAACCGACTCGTAGGTTATGCTTTAGCATAACGAATCTCCCATCTCTACCAATTGCCCGGCTGTTATGCTCAAGCATAACCTACGGGACTCCCTCCGGCAGTTTCTCGCCGCCGGCCGGCGTGCTCATCGCCCGCAAGAGCGCCGGCTCGATCTGGTCATTGAGGAACGTCACGGAGCCGTCCATGAAGAGGAAGTTGGCCCCGCCGGAGGACCACGGCCCGCCAAAACCGTCGGGCGACTTGTTGATGCCCAAGGCCGGATCACGCCAGTTGACCGGGTGGCCCCAGGGCTGAAAACGGTCGGCCACCTCGCCTGCAAAGATCGTTTGAGAGAGGCCGTCGCGGACCCCCGCGATCGTAATGCCCCGGTTCGGGCCGATCACGCGGCTGTTGACCGAGTAGTGGCTCAGGGCGTAGCCCTGCTCGTCGGCCCGGTGCTCACCGCCAAAGCCGGGGATAAGAAACTCGCGCAGTTCGGTTTTGAAACACTCGGCGTTGGCCGGGTGGTCCCAGGGCAAGTCGAGGTTCGGTTTGGGTTGTTCTCCCTCCATAAACGGCAGGAGCATCGTCTCCCAACTGTGCCGCATCTCGCCGTCCGGACTGAACGTCCCGCCCGGCGGAAATTGATGAAAGGCTTGCTGATAATTGTGAAATGCCAGGCCAATTTGCTTCAGATTGTTGGTCGAAACGATGCGACGTATAACCTGGGGCGGATCAAAAAGCGGCCTGTTGGCCGTCAGCACCCAATAGCTCTCGTGGATCGTCACAATCATGCAGATGGCGGAAGTGAACAGCAGCAAGACGATCCCGACCAGGGCCACGCTCCACCGCAGCCGCCAGGGCCGGGGCAACGCCGCTCCGGCCTGGAAATGACCGTAAAGCCAGCGGGCCAGACTGTCAGCTATCGCAACCAGCCAAATGAGCGCCGCTGCCCCGACGCCGATGGCCGCCGGCTCCCACGTCATCTGCGGCAGCGTCCGCACGGGGAAGTAGACCCAACCGAACAGAAGAACGAAGACCGGGCCTATCAGAGGGAGCAGAAGGCCGGCACACACCAACACAAGAAGTACTGCCGCCACGATCCCGATTCGTTTCATCGCGGTTTCTCCGCTAACAGCCGGCGGAGTTCGGCCGTCGGCAGGACGACGATTTCCGCATCGGTGCGGAGCACGAGCCGCTGGCCATCATACACGTCCGGCTCGTAGGCCAGCGGCCGCGGCGGCCCGGCGGCCCCGAGCCGCAGCCCCGGCACATAGACGTAGTTCATTCCGGCCACGTCCGGCAGGGCCCACAAGGCCGGCTCGATCCCGACGGCTTTGTCCGCGGCGGGGAAGCGGCCGTCATGGCCCGCGGCGTAACGCCATAGTGCCGCTTGCAGCTTTACCAGATGCTCCTTGCGCTCGGCCAGCCGCTTCGGCTCGGCCGGATTGGGCGGGACAGGGGACTCGGCCACCTTGTAGAGCCGCCCTTGCTTCTGCCACGCCCCAGGCGTGAGCAACTCGCGGGCGCCGGCGATCATCGTCAGCACCACGATCAGAAACAGCCCCAGCAGCAAGACCATCGCCAGCGTCCGGCCGTAGCTCAGCCGCGGCAGGGCGGAGAAGTCTTTCGCCAGGGAGTTCCAGAGCCAGCGGATCACCGCCGTCGAAATCAGCAGCACCACGACCACGAACGAGATCGTCTCGAAGCGGACTTCCGCCCAATCGGAGAGGGTCGGCGAGGGCATTCCGGCCATTGCCTCGCGGGTCCACGAGACTGCCGCGACGAACGCCGCCGCGATGGAGAGGTGTCTTGCGTGCATCGCTCACCCCCACAGGTGAGCCGCCATTCTACACCAAGCAAAGGGATTTTACAAGGTCCCTGCCCCCAAGAATCACTCCTACTTCATCGTTTTCGTGAAGGTCCCCGCCGGGAAGGACCGGCGGAAGATGAAGTCCTGTGCATCTCAGGCATCGAAGCAAACGGGTTGCGGACGTCCGTTGGGAAACAAGTCGCGAATTACCTGCCCTTCCGGGAGGTCAAAGAACTCACCGTTGATGTAAGCGCCATCCGCCGGAGATAATCCCCACAGGGCGCGAAGGTGTTGCTCGATCTCGCGGTCCTCGGCTCCGCCAAGTTCAGCCTTGCCGGTCAAGAGCTTGCGCACGTTGCCGACCACATTCTCATGCAGCCTCCTCTGTTCCCGGTTTTTGAAGTCCACGACCGGTATCGGTAACCCGGCGAGCCGTTTGTGGGTCAGCTTGGCGTGCGCTTTCGCGGGGTCCACCTCCGAGAACCGTTTGAAGACTACGTAGGCCATCGTGCGCGATAACAGGGCCGCAAGCACGAATTCGTGCCGAGAGCCTTTCGCCACTTCCTCCCTGCGCAACCGGTAAACGTACACGGACTGAGGGCAGCGGGAGGGAGTCCTGTCAAGCGTGGCGCAAATGCCCACCCCGGCTTGGCGCAGCAAGATCTTGGGCGGCCGATATATCTCCTCGGCCTTATAGCTCCAACCAGGCACGCTTAGGCGCAGCCATTTCGCCGGTCTGACACTCCCGTAGCGGCGGTTGATGTCGTCGCCGTCAATGAAGCTGGCGGCGGGCCCCGTCGGCCTGCTGTCGGACACGAGCAACTCGCTGTCGACAGTTCCCGCGGCCAAGAGGTGTCCGCACGTTTCGCAAGCCTTGTCTTCGTAACGCCCCCCCTTCTTCTTCTTCCCCGGTGTCGTCGGATTGAGGCAACTCGGACATATCCAGACCAGGCCGGCTTTGTTGATTTCTTCCCCGCGGGCGCGTCCGCAAAGCCCGCCGGGACCGCTGAAGTTCGTGCTGCGCTCGGCCATCCGCTGGAGAATGCGATCATCCTCAGCTTGGCGGTACAACTCCAGTTCATAGGTTGGACTGTCCACGCTACGTGCAACCGGAATCAGCCGGGACTGCTGCGCCTCAATTTGCGTTACCGGGACCTCTCCGCGAATGGCGCGCTCGCGCAACTCGCCAGTGAGGACCATACACCGAATGCCTCCACTCAAGTCGGATGGCGCTCGGCGCGCCTGAATGACGACCGTTCCCATGCGAACGTCGGAGCCAAACCAATCGGGTCCGAGGTAGTGGACCTTTTCGACATTGGTGGAGGCAAAAAGGAGCTTTCGCAGCCGCGCCTTCTGCGGGTACAACAGGCTGTCGGGCAGCACAAGAGCGAGCCGTCCGCCTTCGCGAAGCGACCTGATTGCCAGAAGCAGGAATAATTCCCACGAGTCCCACCCACCCTCTTCAGGCAAGCCGAGGAAGCTCACAACTTTGGCGTACACCATTTCCTCGACACCCGCGCCCCACGGCGGGTTTCCCACAACCAGGTCGAACGTCCCTGGCGCGGTGGCGAGCCGTCCAAACAATGCCGGCACGTCAAGACTGTCTGCGGCTACGATGTTGCTGCTGAGGTCCAGCACCTTTTCGCCCTTGCGGGCAGAGCGCAGCCAAATCGCGAGCTTTGCGATCTCCACCGCCTGCGGCAGCTTGTCGACGCCGTGCACACAGCCCGCTAGGCCCCTGGCCTGTGCAACCACGTCTGCGGCGGTGAAGAGGTCGACGTGATTGCTCTTTGTTCTGGAGCTGATCGCGCCAATCGCCGATTGAAGCCGCCAGAACTCCTGCAACAGTTCCCGGTAGATTGATGTCAGGAACGCCCCAGATCCGCAGGCAAAGTCGATGCGCGCAACTTCAGGACGTGTTCCAGCCGGTTGCGCATGGCGTCCACTAACTCGTCGTTGTTGTTGCCGCGCAAGGGAGCAATTTCGTCGAGAGTCGCCCGGATAACGCTGCCGCACAGAAAATCCGCCAGGATGCTGCTCGTAAAGAAGATGCCCCCCTTCTTGCGTTGCTCCTGTTTCTCCCCGACAGACACTTCCGTCAGAGGGTCGAGCTTTTCCAGGTCGGAAAGGGACTCTTCGAAAATGTGGCCGAGCAGATACTCGTTGAGTTCCGACCAGAAATCATAGACATGCAGCCCCCAAACGCCGTCGATTGCCCGCGCCCCGTCGGGGCCGGCCACGCGATACTTCCGGTCGTGAAGGGAGTCCGGCAAGTCGATGTGGTCGATGATGCGGTGCGGCTTGAATAGTTCGCCGTTGTAGGCGGGCACACGGGCACCGCTCGCCAACGGGCTGCCGGCATCAACTTCTCTGAACAGGGCCTTCAGGCTTGCGTAGACGCGGGTGCTCGTTTCGCCGGGGAGGAGGCGCACCGCTTGCGTCACACGCTCTACCGTTTGATTCGTGATGAGTTGCTGCGGATGGTCTTCACAATAATAGATGAACAAGAGGCGATCCAGCAGCCGTTGCGTTGCTTCCAGCAACTCCTCCCGCGTTGGGCGTGGAGTCAGACTGCGCGAGGCTGTTCTGACGGCATCGAACAGGTCGGCGCAGGATCCGGTAGTAGACGTCGTAGAAGCTATCCCGGATCTTGATCTGCCGCTCCGCCGACTTCGAATACAGGAGCGCCACCTGGGAGGCCCTGCCGCCGTCTACAAGGTAGTCGTGATGGAGCAAGAAGATGAGTTTTCGGAACGCCGGCAAAACGCTCGCTTCCCGCCCGGCGCAATCCGACAGGTGGAATTCCTCGTATTCATCCTCACTCTCCACCGAGTACAGGCGGACCAGCTTCATGTCGGAAACCACAACCCACTGGACGCCAAGGATATGGTTGCCGTAGTAAAAGCCTTGTTCCACGGTCGTTTCGTAATCGTAACTGGGTTGCGGCAGGTCGAGGTTCGTGCCGGGAGACTTGAGTTCCACCGCCACCGTAAACCTGTTAAAAGAATCCGTGAATTCCCCAAGCATGGCGTCAGGGGTTCGCTTGATCCTGGTGACCTTTTGCGACGGTTTGGGATAGAGCGTGGCCACGGAGCCGCTTGGGGCCGGCTGAAGCACATAACCCAAGACTCCGCACAGAATCTCACTGACGAATTTCTGCTCCAGGGTGCTCTCCGAGGCATCGGAGTTGCTCAACGAGTCTAGCCAGTCCCGCACCGTCCTGATCCGGGCTTGTTCATCGCGGATTGGCGTGGTCTTGTGCTGTTCAAGGTACTTCTCAAGCACTCCGGCGCCGAATAGATGGCCTGCTCCCTGACCCGTATCCAGCAACGACAGTTGATAGCCTCGGTGCATGGCTCCTCCGCAAGAACGTGCAAACCCTCGTCCAGACCGCTGGCGTAGGCGGTGGACTGAGATTATACCCGCCGCGAGCGTCTGCCTGAAGGGGTGTGGCCAACTGGCTCTCGGCCGGGCAAGCCCGTTTGGCTAGCCGCTCCCGGGCCCGCACTTCCGGTCGCCTTATCCGAACTTCACCCGCACTTCCGGCTCCGGCTCGGCCTCGACGGCGTCGCGGAGCTTGATGGTGGCGCCGGGCAGGGCGCGACGCTCGGAGATGATGCCCCGGGCCGTGGTGGAGAGGAACTCGTAGTAGAGCGCGGCCGGTCCGGTGGGGAAGCGGGTGCGGAGTTGCTCGAGGATTTCCACCCAGCGGAGTCCGCTGCGGTAGATCACGCGGTAGGCGGCCATGAGTTCCTGGATGGCGGCCTGGTCGTAGCCGGCCCGCCGCAGTCCGATCTTGTTCAGGCCCACCACCAGCGTGCTCAGGCCGTCGACGGTGACGTAGGGGGGGACGTCCTGGGAGAGATGGGCCTGGCCGCCGACCATGGCCAGCGTGCCGATGCGGCAAAACTGGTGGACGCCCGCCGCCCCGGAGAGATACGCCCGGTCGCCCACCGTGACGTGGCCGGCCAGGAGCACGTTGTTGGTCAGGATCACGTTGTTGCCCAGGTGACAGTCGTGGGCGACGTGGCTGCCGACCATCAGCAGGCAGTTGTCGCCGATCACGGTGGCGTGGTCGTGGACCAAGGCGCGGTGAACGGTCACGTTCTCGCGGATGGTGTTGCCGGCGCCGATCACCACCCGGCCGGGCTGGGCGGGGATGTGGACGTGTTGGGGGAGTCCGCCCAGGACTGCGCCGTCGCAGACGCGGTTGTTGGGGCCAAGGCTCGTCGCCTCCTTCACCACCACGCGGCTTTCAAAGATGCAGCCGGGGCCGATCGCCGCGCCCGGCTCGACGATGCAAAACGGGCCAATCTGCACGTCTTGGGCAATCTGGGCAGCGGGGCTAATGATGGCCGAGGGGTGGATGCTCACGGCAGTCACCTCATAAGAAAGGCTGAACCGGGAAAGCCGACCCATTAGAAGATGGGAAGTCCGTTAGACTTTATCGGTTGCCTAGAACCCTCTCGTTAGACCAGACGTGCCGGTTGTAACGGTTTTCCCGATCTTACCAGCTTAAACCCCACCGGTGGGGAATGACGAAATCCAAATGTCGAATGACGAAGGAATGACGAAGTCCGAATTCGAGCTTAGGATTTCGAGCTTCGGGCTTCTTTCATCATTCGTTATTCGGGCTTCGTCATTACCTTGCCACCGGCCCGGCCGTCCGATAGACTTCCCAGACACGAGACGTTTCCTCTGGCACACCGCGAGGCGCCCAATGCCGGCCGTCCACGAACTGTACGACGAAGCAATTGAGTTGCAGCAGGCAGGCAAGCTGGAGGAGGCGGTCGGCAAGCTGGAGGCGCTCGTGGCCGAGCATCCCGACTACGCCCTGGGCCATGCCGCGCTCGGGGTCTTCTACGGCAAACTGGACCGCCAGGACGAGGCCATCGAGCACGCCCGCAAGGTCTGCCAACTCGAGCCGGACGACTCCTTCAACTACATGGCGCTGAGCCTGATCTGTCAGCGGGCGGGCCGGCTCGGCGAGGCCGAGGAGGCGCTAGGGATGGCGATGGAGAAGCAGTGGGCGGAACGGCGGAGCACCGACCAGTAACGCCTGCCGCTGCGAAGCCGCAAGCGGCTTGGGCGTGGAGGCCGGCAACACGCCGGGGCGGCAGTGCAACTGCCGCCCCAACGTGCCGTGTCTATCCCTGTCTGCTGCCGGCTACTTCTCCACGTCGCGGACTTCCACCAGCGTGTGGTGTACCAGCGCATCGCCGTCGAGATAGCTCTCGTTGGTGATGTTCCGCAGCACCTTGAGCACGTCCAGCGCGGTGTGAACCTGACCGAGGGTGGCTTTCTGCTGGTCTTCGTCGATGTTCTTCTCGGCCATCGCCTGCCGGGCGGCAAAATCGACCCAGGGCGCGGCGGCCTCGACCAGCGCGGCCCAATCGAGCCAGCCGGCGGCGCAGAGCGGACGGCCGGCGTCGGCCAGCACGCCGCCGACCCCGAGCGGCGTCTGCTTCAGCAGCCGCCCGGTGTGCGCGTGGGAAACCGAGAACACGGCCACCTTGTCCGACAGCCCGAAGTTCGGGATGATCTGTTTATCGACGCCCCACTCGTCGGGCAGCGGGAAGCTGTAGATCGTGCCGGCGGAGTCCGTCGTCACTTCCGGCTCGGGGATGCGGAAGCCGGCGGGGACGTTGCTCCCGTCGATCTGCCGCACCGCCTCGATCAACTCGTTGAGGATCATCTTGTACTCGGCGGCCGCGCTTTTCAACAACTCGGCATCGCTGACGCCAACGACGATCGCCGGCTCAACCATCGGCATGGATTTCTCCATCGCCGGCAGCCGCTCGACGAAGTGCTTGCTGGCGAGTTTCCGGTCGATCACCAGGGCCGATTGGCCGTCGGCCAGCGCGGGCAGGAGCATCTCGCGGTTGGCCTTGTCCATCCGCGCCAAGAGCGGCAGGGCCGAGCCGAGGAACTTTTCCAGCTTCTCCCGCTCGTTGTCCTTCATCAGCGGCAGGCCAAACTCGTGGAAGTAGCCGTAGGCCGTCTTCGCCCACTTCACCATCAGGTCGTAATCCTTGACGCTCAATTTCTGCCGCGCGACCAGGCCCAGCAGGGGGTTGCCGCCGACGTGTTCGAGCAGCGAGAGCGGTTGCGAGCCGTCCAGCGGGCCGTGACCGCCCCAGGCGTACTGATAGCCCTCGACGCCGCGGCCGGTCAGGAAGCTCAGTCCCATCGTGGCCCCGGCCTCGGGCATGATGGCCTTGAGGTCCTCCGTCAGCGCCTTGGCGTCGTTGCGGACCCGCTGCTTTCTGCTCGTCGTTGAGGCCCGCGGCCGGCAGCAACCGGTCCATCGCCGCCAACAGGTCGTCGAGCTGCTTCTTCTGATTGTTGAACTGCCGGCTCATCGCCTGGCTCATGTAGCCGACGGAGACCAGCCGCTTATCGGCGTACTTTTCCAGCGGCTTCATCTCGGAGCGGTCCAAGAGCCGCGTTCCCTGGCCCAGCTTCTCCAGACGTTCCAGCGAAGGGCCGATCGAGCAGAGCACGTAGTTGCCGCGGAGGCCCAGCGCCACCACGAGCTTCGTCTGCTTGAGCCGGTCGATGATCTTCTGGGCGTCGCCCGGCTGGGCCTCCATCTCCTTGAACTTCTCCACGGGCACCTGGTCCCAGGGGATCATGCTGCCGTCGGCATCCGCCACAAGGTACTCGTAGTCGCCGATTTTGGTCCGCTTGAAGTGGCTCTTGGCTTGTTCATCGACGCCGGCGGCCCCGAGCGCGATGTTGACGAGCATCTCCAGCTTGATGAGTTGTTCCTTGGCCAGTTCGGTGTCCTTCACCTTGAAGCCGACGATCAGGTTGGGCACGCCGATCAGCGCCGTGTTCTTCGCCAGCGCCGCCAGCGCCGCCCGGCCCTGGATTGCGGCGGGGTCCATGCCGGCCGCCTGGCCGGTCGCCATCGCACTGAGGAGCGAGTAACTCCGGGCGGCGTTGACGATCTGGAACAGCTTCACGAAATCGACGAAGCTCTTGTCGCCGTAAATGAAGATTTCGTCGGAGGCCATCTCCGCCGCTAGGTCGAGCACCTTGCGGCTTTCCGGGTTCCGCAGCGCGGCGTCGACCTTGGCCACGTTGCTGCCGGGCGTGGCCAACTGCATGTTGTAGAACGCCAGCCCCATCTGCACGATCGGCATCTCCTCGATCTTCGCCAGGGCATTGCTCTGCCGGACGGCCTCGAACTGCTCGCGGTTCCGCATCATGCTCGAATAGAAGGCGGCGTCCTCGGGAATCAGCCGGAGCGAGGTGTCGAGCTTGTCCAGCCCGTTGGCCGCGGCGGGCTGCGGGCAAAGCCACCCCGCCGCCAACGCCAGTGCCAGAACGGAAAACCAAAACAACAGCGATTGCCTGTACCGTGCCGACATGGAATTCTCCTTCGTCGTAAGAGAAAAACGGCTACTGCCAACTATAGCGTACCCCCAGGTGCGCTGCCGCAGCATTCTAGCAGGCCGGCAAGGGGCTGGCAAGCAGGCGGGGGCGTAGGTCTTAGGTCGTAGGGCTTAGGTCTTGGGGCTTCGGACTTGGGGCTTGGCAGGAAGACCCAAGGCCCAAGACCTAAGACCTCCCGTGGTTTTCGGCTGCACCCCGCTCGGCCAAACCATGACCTACAGCATTCCCCCCCCACCCCCCCGCCGTTCTTGTAGTCCGGCTCCTCGGTTGGTATAGTCAGTGGCGCCATCCGCGTCGGCGGCCCGGAACTCCGCCGGCGGAAAAGCGGTCCCTTTTTTCACGGGAGGAGAGTTGCCATGTCTCGCTCGCACTGGGTTGTTGCGTGGGTTGCAGTCCTTTGTTTTCTGGCCCCGTCGTTCCTTGTGGCGGCAGATAAGAAGCCCGCCGCTGCCCGGACGCATTACGAAACCGGTCAGGCGGCCATCGAAAAGGCGCTGACCGCAAAGGTCGATCTGGATTTCACCGACACCCCGCTGAAAAATGTGGTCGAGTTTCTCAGGGATCACTGCAAGATCGAGGTCGTTCTCGACTCGCGGGCATTGGGCGGGATGGGTATTGACACAAGCACGCCGGTGACTAAGAGCCTCCACAATCTGCCGCTCCGCTCGGCGCTGAGCCTGATCCTCCAGGAACACGGCTTGACGTGGATCATCAAGGACGACGTGTTGCTGATCACGACGCCGGAAGAGGCCGACAATCTCCTGATCACGAAGGTCTATGATGTGTCCGATCTGGTCGTCTGCCGTGGCAAGAACGACGAAATCTGGGACGATTACGACACGTTGACCGACATCATCGAATCGACGATTAGGCCAACGAGTTGGGACGACGTGGGCGGCGACGGGGCGATCAACGGCGCCACTTTAGGGAAGGCCAAGGTATTGGTCGTGGATCAAACGTACGATGTGCATACGCGAATCGCCGATTTACTGGCGCAGATTCGAACGGTAGCCAAGAAGAATCCGGAACGCGCCGTTGCCGCGGCGCGATCCGCCGCCACCGTCGGAGAAGAAGAGACCGCGGCAGCAGTCCGAAAAACCCGGCGACGACTGGGGATACACGCCGGCAAAACAGCCCGCGCCCGCTCCGGCCGCACCGCCGCCGAAAGAGGCCAAGCCCGGCGCGGCCGTGCCGCCGCCGTGCTGTCCCGGCGGTCCCGGCGCACCGCCCGGCGGAATGATGCCGCCCGGCGGCGGCACGATTCCCGGCGGGCCGAAACAGCCTCAACAGCCTCCGCCCGACGACGATTCCCGCAACCCCTTCGAGCCGGCGAAGTAACTCAAAGCGGTCAGCCCGCCGACATGGGCGGTTCATCGTTGCACACCAGCCCGAAGCGCAAGCGAGGGCAAACCAACGCGTATCCCTCGCTTGCGCTTCGGGCTAGTGTCGGGCACGCTACGATGGCGAGTAGCGCGGCCGCTAACCCGGCTCGCGGGGCAACTGGCGGGGATAGGGCAAGGGCAGCGTCGGCGGCAGCGGCAGGTTGTACGTATCCGCCCAGTCCTCCCGCTCCTCCTCCGTGGCGTAGTAGCGGAGCCAGACCTCCGGGTCGCAGTTGGCGCCCGTGCAGTCCCAGTGCAGGTAGTTGTTCGGCCAGTCGATCTTCTTCTCGCGGGCCGGCAGGATGTCGCGGAAGAGCAGGCAGTAAAGCTCGCGGTCGCTGAGATGGCCGGTGAAGTCCAACACGATCCGCTTCTGATACAACTTGCGGATCACCTCCCAGAGAATCCGGTGCAGGACCTCGTCCCCCAGCGCGTCCGGGCGCGGCGGCCGCAGCTCCGGCTCGAACCAGCGGTAGATCGGCAGCACCGGCGCCTGCTCCCAGGCGAGCATGGCGGCCAGAAACTCGTTCTCCGCCGCCAGCGAGAAGTGCTGCACGTTCACGCGGCTGATCGACTCGTCGAAATACCGCTCCAGCTCGTCGCGGAGTTCGGCGTTGCGGAGCAACTGATCGACTTCCTCGGGCTGTGGATGACGCGGATTGTGCATGGTTCTTGCCGGCCGGTCCTGCTGCCCCCAAGAATCCAGTTTACTCAGCCGCGGCGGATTTTCCAAGTGCCGGCAACGGCTCGGCGCCGGATTTCTTGAACTGGACAGGGTAGAAAACCGCTACCATTCGACCCCTTGCCCCACGTCCGCCTGCACAACCGGCACAAGCCGAAAAGTCTACCGCCGGAAACCGGATAAAGGATGAGGGATAAAGGATGGACTGCCGGCGGATCTCCCGCGGTAGCAGGTTCAGGAGACCCTGCCACAACACGGAGTTGACGCGGAGCGTCGGAAGGCGCGGGTTCCCACGCGGAGCGTGGGAACCAGATCACGGTCCGCGTGGGAACCAGAAGATCATTGTTTTTCCAGTTCCATGATTTTGTCGACGCGGCGGGCGTGGCGGCCGCCCTCGAAAGGCGTGCCCAGCCAGATCTCGATCATCCGGTCGATCAGCCGCTCGCCCAACAGGTCGCCGGAGAGGCACAACACGTTGGCGTCGTTGTGGCGGCGGCTCATTTCCGCGGTAATGTCATCGTGGCAGGCGGCGGCCCGCACGCCGTGGACCTTGTTGGCGGCGATGCACATCCCCAGGCCGGTGCCGCAGACGAGAATGCCCCGGTCCACCTCGCTGCGGCTCACGCGCCGGGCCACGTCGGCGGCGACGTCGGGATAGTCGACCGGATCGGGCGAGAAGGCGCCCACGTCGACCGCTTCATGGCCCATTTGGCGGACCAGGTCTACGATCTTCGAGCGGAGGGCGAAACCACGATGATCGGTGCCGATGGCGATGCGCATAACTTAAATCTCCAATTCGTTGACTCGGGCGCTCAAGGCCGTTTCGATTTGATTGGCGCAATGGCGGTAGCGGTCCAGCGATCCGCCCACCGGATCGGCCAGGTCCGCGCCGTCGGCCGAGAGCAAGCGGGTCCGCTCGGCGGCGGAGGGCCATTGGGCGACGACCGCTTCACGGTGGGCGCGGGTCATCACGTAGATCACGTCGGCGTGCCGCACCAGCGGCTCGGTGAGCGGTTGCGTTTCATGGTCGCTAAGCTCCAAGCCCAGATCGGCCATGCACTGGACGGCCTCGGCGGCGGCCCGGCCGCCGAGCATGGCGGCCGTGCCCGCCGAACTGACCAGCACGCCGCGCTCCTCCAAATCGTCGATGCCGCAGTTCAGCCGCTCTGCCACCAGCCGGCGGCAGAGCGCTTCGGCCATCGGGCTGCGGCAAGTGTTGCCGGTGCATACGAACAATAACATCAGGCTGGCGAGCCGCCGCAGCGTCCGCTCCGGCACCACGCCGGCCCGCAAGACCTCGTAGCGCCGGTTGGCCACCCGCACCACGGAGGAGGGCTGGCCGAAGCGGCACCGGCCGTCGTCCACCACGAGGCTCAACTCGCTACCCAGCGCGTCGAGCACTTCGTTGGCGGTGACGGCTTCGGGCATTCCCGTCCGGTTCGCGCTGGTCAGTACCAGCGGTCCGGCCAGCATCCGCAGCACGTCCAGCACCACCCGATGGCCCGGCACCCGCAGCCCAATCGCCTGCTGGGGCGAGACCGCTTGGCGGACCTTCGGCGGGAGCTGACGCACGAGGCTCTCGGGGTGCGAATCGTCCACGACCAGCGTGACCGGCCCCGGCCAACACCGCCGGGCCAGCCGCCGGGCCAAGGGGCAGAGGTCGGGGACATAGTCGCGGGCCTCGTCGGCGCTCTTGATGGCCAGCGTCAACGGCTTGGCCTCGATCCGCGCCTTCACCGCCACCAGCCGGCCGACGGCATTTTCGTCCAGCGCGCTGGCCGCCAGGCCGTAGAGCGTTTCGGTGGGCAGAGCGACCAGCCCCCCTTCGGCCAGGGCCTGCACGGCGCGATGCACCACGTCGCGCTCGTCCTCGGCGCTCTGCAGATCGATCACCACCGGTGGCATACTTTCGCCTACCCGCCTTCCATGCTCCCCGCGGTTGCCGTAATATGTTATTCTATCTACCGTTGCGCCCAACCGTCAAGCCGAAGTCGCGAGGGCCCGGCGTCAGCGACAATACCATGCACGCTTGCGGGACTATGCGGAAAGCCGT
The DNA here is from genome assembly GCA_963754135.1 of uncultured Planctomycetaceae bacterium. Classification (GTDB taxonomy): domain Bacteria; phylum Planctomycetota; class Planctomycetia; order Pirellulales; family Thermoguttaceae; genus JAJFUI01. The sequence goes on along the minus strand of CAVWEY010000003.1, from coordinate 1,340,713 downwards.
CCTTCGCCGTTTCCTGCCGCTACTGCTGGCCCTTCTGGCCGCCGGCTGCGACCACGCCCAAACCAGCGTCGGCCGCTTGGAGGCCGTCTGGGGCCATAAGGGAATCTCCGACGGCCGGCTGAACAAACCCCGCGCCATGACCATCGACCGGGACGACCACCTTTACATCGTGGACATGACCGCCCGCATCCAAGTCTTCACCACGGACGGGCGTTTCCTGCGGGGCTGGCAAACGCCCGACCACCAGTTCGGCAAGCCCACCGGGCTGTCGATTGCCGCTGACGGGAACGTCTGGGTGGCCGACACCCACTACTACCGCGTCTTGGTCTACACGCCGGAAGGCAAGCTGCTGCGGACCTTCGGCGGCGTGGGAAAAGGGGGACAGTCCCCGCCGGCCAAGAAAGGGGACAGTCCCCCTTTTCCCGGCGGCGCGCGGGCGAGTTCGGACTGGTCACCAGCGTCGCCCACGACTCGGCCGGCAACTTCTACGTCTCGGAGTACGGCGAATTCGACCGGATTCAGAAGTTCACGCCCGAGGGAAAGTTCCTCCTGCAATGGGGCGGCCACGGCTCGAAACCCGGCCAGTTCATCCGCCCCCAGAAAATGGCCTTCGACGAGCACGACCGCCTCTGGGTCACGGATGCCTGCAACCACCGCATCCAGGTGTTCGACACGGCGGGCAAGCTGCTCCGCGTCTGGGGCAAGGAAGGGAGCGGACCGGGCGAGCTGTACTATCCCTACGATCTGGCTCTGGCTCCGGATGATACGCTCTACGTCTGCGAGTTCGGCAACCATCGCATTCAGAAGTTCACCCGCGACGGCCGCTCGTTGGGCTGCTTCGGCACAGAGGGCCGCGGCGAAGGCCAGTTCTACAACCCCTGGGCGCTGGTGCGCGACAGCCGGGGGACCATCTACGTGTTGGATACGAATAATCATCGTGTGCAAGCAGTGAAAATGTAACTCCCGTGTTCGATTACCACCTCAGCTTCGCCGCTCCCGCCTACCTGGCGCTCCTGGCCCTCGTGCCGGCGCTGTGGTGGCTGAGCTTCCGGCGGCTGGCGGCACTGGGGCCGTGGCGGCGGTGGGTGGTTCTGTCGCTGCGCGGGCTGCTGGCCGGCCTGGTCATCCTCGCCCTGGCCGAGGTCCAATTCGTCCGCACCAACGACCGGCTCACGGTCATCTACCTACTGGACCAGTCGTTGAGCATCCCGGCCCCGCAGCGGCGCACGATGATGGACTACATCAACGCCGATATCCGCGCCCGCCGCCAGGGCAAGGACCGCGTCGGGGTGGTGGTCTTCGGCCGCGACGCCGCCGTGGAAATACCCCCTTTCGACGACAACGTGCAACTCGAGCAGACCATCGAGAGCGCCGTCGATCCCGAGTACACGAATCTGGCGGCCGCGATGAAACTCGCCCAGGCCCTCTTTCCCGAGGACGCCGCCAAGCGGATCGTGATGCTGAGCGACGGCAACCAGAACCTCGGCAACGCGGTGGAGCAGGCCCAGGCGCTCTCGGCGGCGGGCGTGGGCATCGACGCCGTCCCCATCCGTTACCATACCCGCGCCGAGATCATCGTCGAGCGGGTGGCCCTGCCGCCGGACGTCCGCCGCGGCGAACCGTTCGACCTCCGCGTGGTGGTTACGAACACGGCCGAGGCCACGGCCCACGACCCCGGAAACGTTCCCGGCCGGCTGATCCTCTCGGTCACCGCCGGCGGCCGGACCGACACCTTGAGCGACCAGCCGGTGGTCTTGCCGCCGGGCAAGAAAGTGTTCTCGATCCGGCAGAAGATCGAGGCCGCCAATTTCTACACCTACGAGGCCCGCTTCATCCCCGACCGCCGCGAAGACGACGTCTTCGAGCAAAACAACCGGGCCACGGCGTTTACCCACGTGCAGGGCAAGGGCCAGGTGCTGCTGATCGAAGACTACGAGCACCCCGGCGAGTTCGCCGTGCTCGTGGACCGGCTGCGGCGGCAGGGGCTGGAGGTCGAGGTGCAGCCGAGCAACCAGCTCTTCTCGACCCTGGCCGAGTTGCAGCCCTACGACACGGTGTTGCTGGCCAACGTGCCCCGCGAGCACTTCAGCGAGGGGCAGATCGCCATGCTCGCGCGGAACACGCAGCAGATGGGAGCGGGGCTCGTGATGCTCGGCGGCCCCAACAGCTTCGGCGCCGGCGGCTGGACGAACACCGAAGTGGAACAGGCCATGCCGGTCGATTTCCAGATCAAGAGCTTCAAGGTGGTCCCCCGCGGCGCTGGCGATGATCATGCACGCCAGCGAGATCGCCGAGGGGAATTTTTGGCAGAAGAAGATCGCCAAGTTGGCCATCGAGGCCCTCGGCCCGCAGGATTATTGCGGCGTGATCCACTGGAACGGCGCGTCGCAATGGCTCTGGGGGCGGGGCCTGCTCGAAGTGGGGCCGAACCGCAACCAAATGATGGCCCGGCTCGACCGCATGACGCCCGGCGACATGCCGGACTTCGATCCGACGATGGTGTTGGCCACCAATGGTTTTGCCCAATTGCCCGACGCGGCCGTCAAGCACCTGATTATCATCAGCGACGGCGATCCGTCGCCGCCCAACGGTGGCACGATCACCGCGCTCGAGAAGCTCGGCGTGACGGTGTCGACCGCCGCCGTCGGCGCCCACCAGGCGGCCGGGAGCCCAACGCTCATGAACATCGCCGCCGCCACGGGTGGGAAGTATTATGTGGTGAACAACGCCAACAGCCTGCCGCGGATTTTTCAGCGCGAGGCCCGCCGCGTGGCCCGGCCGCTGATCTGGGACAAGCACTCGGTGCAGCCGCGGATCACGATGCCCTCCCACGAAATCCTCGGCGGCCTGAGCGACGCGCTGCCGCCGCTCGCCGGCTACGTGATGACGAACAAGAAGGAAGGCAGCCCGCTGGTCGAGACGCTCATGGTCTCGCCCGAGCCCCCCGGCGACGAGAACAACACGCTCCTGGCCGCCTGGACCTACGGGCTGGGCAAGGCCGTGGCCTTCACCAGCGACGCCGGCGCACGCTGGACCACCGACTGGACCCGCCAGCCCATGTACGACAAGCTCTTCGGCCAGATGGTCCGCTGGTCGATGCGGCCGGCGGGCGGATCGGGCAAGTTCACCGTGGCCAGCGAGGTGGCCGACGGAGAGGTCCGGGTGGTCGTCAACGCCCTGGACAAGAACGACGAGTTCCTCAACTTCCTCAGCATGAACGCCACGGCCGTCGGCCCGGACATGAAGCCGGTGCCCATGAAAATCGAGCAGACCTCGCCGGGCCGCTACGTCGGCACGCTGCCCGCCCGCGACGCCGGCAGCTATTTCGTGATGATCAGCCCCGGGGCAGGCCAGAACGCCGGTCCGGGCGGGCGTGACCGTGCCCTACTCCGACGAGTTCCGCGACCGGACGCCCAACGATGCGCTGCTGGAGCAGCTTGCCGCGGTCGCGCCAAGGGGGGCCCGGCCGGCACGCTCATCGAGTTGCCGCCGGACTTCAGCAAGAGCGGTCCCCTGCCCAAGGCGAACCCCTTCCGCCACGACCTGCCCAAGGCCACCAGCAGCCAGGACGCCTGGCACTATTTCCTGTTGGCGGCCTGCTGCGTGCTGTTTTGCGACGTGTTTTGCCGGCGGGTACACGTTCATTTCGGCTGGGTGCCGCCGCTGGCGGGCCGGGCCCGCGATTGGCTCCTCCGCCGCCAGCCGAAGCCGGCCACGCCGGAATTCATGCAGCGTTTGCGGAGCCGCAAGGCGGAGGTATCCGGGCAGCTCGACCAGATTCACGCCGCCGCCCGCTTCGAGCCGGTTTCAACGCCGCCGGCCGGCGCGGATGCCTTGGAAGAAGCCGCCCCGCCGGCAGTCCTGCCCGAGCGGCCGGCCGCCCCCTTGCTCAGCGACAAATCAAAGCCCGAGGAGGAGAGCTATACGGAACGCTTGTTGAAGGCGAAGAAGAAGGTTTGGGAGGATCGGAAGTAGGGCGCGTGAAACGCACCATTACGGCCGCTTAGATTCGATCGCTTGCAGCCGCGCCTTGGCGGCTCTTGCCAGGGCCTCTTGACCCTGTTGTCCGGCCAAATCAATCGCGGTCCGATAATGGCCGGCCGCCTCCTCGGTTTGGCCGAGTTCCGCCAAGGCTTCAGCCAGGTCCACGTGTGCCTGTGGCGAGTTGGGGGTGAGGTCCACCACGGTTTGGAACTGCTCGGCCGCCTCCTTGAGCCGGCCCAGTTTCGCCAGTGCGGTGCCGAGATTGGAGTGGCCCGTGACAAAGTCCGGGTCGATGTCGATGGCCTTCTGGAAATAGGTCATCGCCTCGTCGATCCGCCCCCGCGTTGCCAGCCCGATGCCGAAACTGACGAGGACCTGGGGGTCGAAGGGATCGAGGTCGATCGCCGCTTGCAGGTGCGGCAGGGCCTCGGCCAACCGCCGCTGCTTCAACAGGAGGACACCCAGGTTGCTCTGGGCCAGGGCGTTGTCGGGGTTGATTTGCAGCGACACTTGGAGATGAGCCATTGCCTCGGGGAAACGCCCTTGCGAAATCAACTCGCCGGCAAGATTGCCGTGGGCCACGGCGTTGGCCGGGTCGCACTCCAAGGCGTGGTTCCAGAGGGCTTCGCTCTGCCGCCAGTAGGCCGCTTGGCACCACGCCAGGACCACGAGCGCCGCCAACGCCGGCGGCGCAGCCAGTCCGTAGAGCCGGCGGCAGCCGGGCCAACGCCGCGCCAATTCGCGGCGCCCCAGGCCACGGCGACGCACAGGCCGATCATCGGCAAGTACATGTACCGGTCCGCCCGGGCGTGCAACCCCACTTGCACCAGGCCGATCACCGGCACGAGCATCCCCAGGTACCAGAACCAGCCGACCGGCAGACAGGCGTTGCGGCGCCACCGGGCGACGGCCGCCACCGAAATGCCCACCAACAACAGCCCCGCCACGGCCACTTTCCAGCCCGCCAGATCAGCCCCCGGATGGGGATACGCCGCCGACAGGTGTACCGGACAGAAGAACTGACCCAGATAGGCGACGTACGCAACAACGGCGTTGGCGGCGCGGACCAGCAGCGGCATCTTTTCCAGCCTCACGACGGCTTCGCCCCTGGGTCAAGGGCGTCATCACGCACGAGGCCGCCGTCAGCAACAACAACGGGACTTTTTCCAGCACGAGCCGCCCAAAGCCGCGACCGGCGGCCGTGATTTCCGGTGCCTCCACCGATCGCGGCTTCATGCCCATCCGCCCCAGCGGCCAGTAATCCAACAACAAGAGCACAAAGGGGAGCGTCACCAACACCGGCTTGGCCATCAATCCCAGCGCCAGGAACGCCACCACGATCGCATACCAAATGCGGGACGAGCCGTGGCGGACGTACTGGAAGTACGCCCCTACGGCAAGCACGAAGAACAATCCGGCCAGCAGGCCCTTCCGCTCGGCGACCCAGGCCACCGATTCGACTTGCAAGGGATGGACGGCGAACACAGCCGCCACCAGCGCGCTGGGCCAAAGGTCTCCCGTCATCCGCCAGAGGACCAGGAACAGCAGAACCGTCGTGGCGGCGTGCAGCAGCACGTTGGTCAGGTGGAATCCCCAAGGCGACACGCCGTAGAGTTGGGAGTCGGCCAGCCAGGAGAGCCAGGTCACCGGCGCCCAGAGACTTCCGTGGGTGGTGGTCAACGCCCAGGCGGCCGTCTCGGCGCTGAGACCTCGCCCGACCGTCGGGTTTTGGTAGACGTACAAGCCGTCGTCGTAGTTGACGAAGCCGAATTGGAGCGTCTGACCAAAGACCAGCGCGATTGCCAGAAGCAGAAAACCGCAGACAGCCCACGCCATGCCGCGGTGCCGGCCGACGGACGGCGGAGCTTGCGGGCGGAACGCTTGACCCGGCGGTCCGGCCGGCGGCAGAGCCCGGCCGGGCGTCGCCGCATCTTGCCCGCCGCCGCGACCCTCCGATGCTCGTCCCCTTTTCGGTTTTCGGCTCATGGGGTTGCCAAGTGTGACGCTATCATTATACTACTACCAAGTCTTCGGCAGCGGTAGCCGCCTTCTGTCTTCCAGCACCAACCAAGGTGGGATCGACCATGATTATCGCTGAAACCATGGAACGCCGGGCACGGGAGTTCGTCGACCGCTACACCGCGGTCCACCAACAGATCAGCCGGGTCATCGTCGGCCACGAGGAAATCATCCACGGCGTCTTGACCTGCCTGTTCGTCGGCGGGCATTGCCTGCTGGAAGGGGTGCCGGGCCTGGGCAAAACCCTGCTCGTCCGCACCTTGGCCAAGACCCTCAACCTCGAGTTCAACCGCATCCAGTTCACCCCCGACCTGATGCCCGCCGACATCCTCGGCACCAACATGGTCATGGAGACGGCCGACGGCAAGCGGTTCTTCGAGTTCCAGCGGGGGCCGATCTTCACCCAAATCTGCCTGGCCGATGAAATCAACCGGGCCACGCCCAAGACGCAATCGGCCATGCTCGAAACGATGCAGGAGGCCGCGATCACCGCCGCCGGCAAGCGCTACCAGCTCACCCCGCCCTTCTTCGTCATGGCCACGCAAAACCCCATCGAGCAGGAAGGGACCTATCCGCTGCCCGAGGCCCAGCTCGACCGCTTCTTTTTCAAGCTGCTAGTGGGCTATTCCGACCGCAAGGAGTTGGCCGCGATCATCGACCGCACCACCCGCGGCGAAATGATCGAGCCGGTCAAGGTGATGGACGGGGCGGAGATCATCCGCTGGCAGGCGCTGGTGCGCGAGGTGATTTTGGCCGAGCATGTCCGCGACTACATCGTGCGGCTAACGCTGGCCACGCACCCGAATGGGCCGTTCGCCCTGCCGGTCACCAACCAATATATCCGCTGGGGCACCAGTCCGCGGGCCGCCCAGGCGCTGGCGCTGGCCTCGAAGGTCCGGGCCCTGTTGGACGCCCGCTACAACGTCAGTTTCGAGGACGTCCGCCGCGTTTACCTGCCCGCCCTGCGCCACCGCGTGATTCTCAATTTCGAGGCCCAGGCCGAAGGCATCGAGCCGGACAAGGTGCTGCTGGAATTGTTGGAGAAGGTGCCGGAGAAGGCGGAGTAGCGATGAAACGTCCAGACTATGGCATTGATGCCCCCGGCATGGTCCGGAATTTGCTCATTGCGGGGATAGTCGCCTTGTCGCTCTTGCTGCCGGCGCTTATTGGTTTTTGGCCCGGTCAGCCGTGGGGCGGTCTTCTGGTGGGTCTGCTTCTGCTCTGCGCAGCCTATTGCCTTGGTCTGGGGTTTCTCGTGCTCCACGCCAGCCGCATTGGCAAGCTCAGCCAACGCGAGCATCTGCTCGACCTCATCCCCTGGAGCGGACGCGAGCACGTTCTCGACGTTGGCTGCGGACATGGCCTAATGCTTGTGGCAGCCGCCAAGCGGCTTCCGATGGGCAAGGCTGTCGGGATCGACCTCTGGCACTCGGAAGACCAAGCCGATAACCGCCCAGACGTACCCTTGACCAATGCGCGGCTGGAGGGCGTGGCAGACCGTGTTGAGGTCCAGACCGCCGACATGCGCCGATTGCCTTTCTCCGATGAGTGTTTTGATGTGGTTCTCTCCCACTGGGCAGTCCACAATTTGCACGGTGCAAAAGAGCGTTCACAGACGCTTACCGAGATGACCCGCGTCCTCAAACCGGGAGGCTACATTATACTCGCCGACATCGAGTATCACGTGGAATACGCCGATGGGCTAGCCTCACTTGGATTGGGCGACGTTCGGCACGTTGGCAATTCTTGGGGAACCGCTCTGATGGCAGCCATTTCCCTCGGCAGATTTCGCCCGACCGCCGTGGTAGCCCGCAAGGAACCAGCGTAGTCATCGGACGTGAAGAACGCCGGAAAATCAACCTCATACCCAGGAAAAGCGTGGGCATGGCACCCAGGCCCTCATCCCCGGCCCCTCTCCCAAAGGGAGAGGGGAGATTCGCTCTCAATCCGGCGACGTGGTGAGCAGGTAGACGGCGAACGAGGCCAGCCAGTGCTCGCCGACGTAGTCGCCGCTCCGGACGTGGCGGAGGGCCGCTTCCGCGTGCGCCGCCGCCGACTCGGCCAGCACTTTCCGGGCGGGATCGTTCTCGGGCAGCGCCGCGGCAATGCTCCTCATGCACCATGCCCGGCTCAGATTCAGCCCGTCCAAGTGGACCAGCAGCGGATCGCTCCGGTCTGTTACCACGGCCGGCAACAACAGGCAGCGAGGCTCGCCGCGGGCCAAGTCCGGCAGGAACCGCCGCAGCCAGGCGGGGAACTCGGCCGGCGGCAGCACCCGCCGCATCAGGTCGGCCTCGATCAGGCTGGGCGAGAGGAAGTCGGTTCCGCCCGGCTCCCACGCCGCCGGCGCTGCCGCGTCCTTGGCGAAGTAGAACCGGCTCCGCTCCTCGATCAGCGCCACGAGCGGCTTGTGGTCCACTGCCCGGGCGTAGTCCAGCGCGAAACCCAGCGCGAACGCCGTGTTCTGATGCACCCCGGTGCGGATCGGGTACGTCTGCTTGGGAAAATAAGTGAGGCAGCGGGCGGCGATCGCATCGGCCAGCGGACGGATGTTCCGCGACCACTGCCGGCCTTCGGAATCGTCCCAGCCGTGCAGTTCCTCGGCCAGCTTCAGCAGCCACGCCCAGCCGTAGGTCCGCTCGAACGACTGGCGGTTGGGCTGGGCGAAGTAATCGGCCTCCGTCTGGAGATTCTTGGCCGTCAGGTGCCGGCCCAGCACGTCACGGATTTCCCGCCCCTCCGGCAGATCGGGAAACCGCCGCAGCAGCCGCACCAGCATCCAATGGCCGTGGACCGACGAGTGCCAATCGAATGAGCCGTAGAAGGCCGGGTGCAGGGCCCGCGGCTCCCGGAGGTCGGCGCTGCTGTTGAGTACGTGGTCCGGTTTGTTCGGATATTCTTGTTGGATGCCCCGCAGCGCCAGCCGCAGGACCGGCGACGCCTGCGGTGGGGTCAGTTTCCCAACGTCCTTGACCGGCGAGCGGTCCGGCGGCGTTTTGGCGGGCGGCAACGGTGCTTGCACCGCGGCGGTGGACTCTAACAGCAGGAACAGGAGAAACGACGTGCAAGTCCGCATGACTGGCCGTTCAGGGTGGTTGTTGTCGCGTAACGCCCTTGGTGCGTATGATACCCGACGCCGCAAGCCGCAGGTAGCAAGGGCTTTCGGCAAGAGGAGCACCTCCGGGAAGAACCCCTTCACGCCCCCACCCGAGAGCGGGTTCGCGGCAGGTTTCGCACAAGTATTACGTGATTTGCCGCCGGCGGCGGTGGCCTTTTTCGCCGGGGCCATCTACAATTGAGCCACTTGTTCACAAGTGGTTCGAGGTAGGTCATGGCTTTCCACGCGCACGATCCGCCGGTACACCCGCTCCGGTCGCGGGCGCGGGTGCTCTTGACGAGCGTTTTCGGCCCTTATGCCCAGGACGATCAGTACGGCAGCCGCGTCATCAACCCCATGGAGTTGTGCCACAACCAGGTGACGCGGGTGCAGCACGGCTTCTCGTTTCGCGCCTTCTTCCGGTCCTGGGGACTGATGCTGCTCCAGGTGAACCTCAAGGCCCCCTGCACGCTCTTGGACTTCCCCACGGAAGAGCGGTTCGTCGAGGAGCTCAAGACCCGGCGGTACGACGTGATTGGGATCAGTTCGATCATTCCCAACGTGCTCAAGGTGCGGCGGATGTGCCGGCTCATCCGCAAGCATCAGCCCGAGGCGGTGATCGTCGTGGGCGGGCACGTGGCCAACGTTCCGGGCCTGGAAGGGTGGATCGACGCCGACCACGTCGTCAAAGGGGAAGGGGTCCGCTGGATGCGCCGCTTTCTGGGCGAAGACGAGGACCAGCCGATCCGGCATCCGCGGACCATTTACCACATTTCGCCCCGCATCATGGGCGTGCCGGTGCGCCATCACACGGGCGTCGCCTTTGGCACCGTGATTCCCTCGGTGGGATGCCCCAAGGGGTGCAATTTCTGCTCCACCTCGGCCATGTTCGGCGGCAAGGGGAAGTACATCGAGTTCTACAAGAGCGGCGCCGAACTGTTCGACATCATGTGCGCCTTGGAGTCGGAGTTGCACGTCCGCAGCTTCTTCGTCATGGACGAGAACTTCCTTTTGGACCGCCGGCGGGCCTTGGAGTTGCTGGGCCTGATGGAGCGGCACGGCAAGCCGTGGCGCCTGAAAATCTTCGGTTCCGTCGACGTGCTGTCGCGCTACAGCCTGGAAGAACTGGTCGCCTTGGGAGTGGATTGGGTGTGGCTGGGGCTGGAGGGGAAGGACGCCCACTACGGCAAGCTGGCCGGCGCCGACACCGTCGCGCTCGTGCGGAGGCTCCAGTCCCACGGGATCCACGTGCTCGGTTCGAGCATTATCGGCCTGGAGGAGCATTCGCCGGAAAACATCGACGAAGCTATTGCGCACGCGGTGTGTCACAACACCGATCTCCATCAGTTCATGCTCTACACGCCCATTCCCGGCACGCCCTTGTACGCCGAGTTGGAGGCCAGCGGCGCGCTGCTGGGCCGGACCGACGTGTCGCCGGGGGACATTCACGGGCAGTTGAAGTTCAACTTCCGCCATCCCCACATCCAGGACGGCCGGGAGGGGGAGTTCCTGCTCCGGGCCTTCCACCGCGATTTCGAGCTGAATGGCCCCAGCGTCGTCCGCATCATCCGCACCGTGCTGCGGGGTTGGAAACGCTACCGGGACCATCCCAACCCGCGCATCCGCACCCGCTTCGCCGCCGACGCGGCGAACCTGCCGGTCAAGTACGCGGGCGTGCTCTGGGCCGCCCGGCGCCGATACCGCAGCGATCCCCATCGCCGGCAGTTGATCGGCGAAATCCTCGCCGAGCTGTATGCCGAGTGCGGTTGGAAGGCCCGCTTGGCCGCGCCGCTTGTGGGCCGCTACCTCTACCATGCGCTCTGCCGCGAGGAGCGGCGGCTCAAGAGCGGTTGGACCTACGAGCCGCCGACGTTCTACGAAACCAACTCGGCCGACGGGCCGGCATCGGCCACGCTGGTGGCAGGCATCACGCCCGCCGTCGCGGTGAGCCAGGCGCCGCACACCCTGGTCCGGGCGGGGGAATGTTGCCCGGCGTAGAGCGCATCAACCATGAGTCGCTCTATTGCAGGGGGGTTGGGTGGCACGCCCTGAAAGGGCGTGAGAAGCGCCACAAGCCACTCGGCGGCCACCACGCCCTTTCAGGGCGTGCCACCAACGAAACGAGAACCCGTGCCGTGCGCTCAATCGAGCGGCACGAGCTTGGGGTTGGGGACTTTGCGGCCGTAAATGCGGCCGTGCAGCGCGGCCAGCTCGCGGAAGTCCGACCGCAGGAAACCGTAGAGCGGCTCCGGCGGGCCCAGCGAGAGCCAGCGGTCCAGCAGGGCTTCGGCGTGGGCGTCGTATTGCTTCTGCGACGAGCCGTGGGCGTAGCAGCGGCCGCCGAGCCGCCGCAGGTCGCCGTCGAACTTCGGCCCGATGTGCCATAGCTCGTGCAGCACGGTGGTGAGCTTCTCGCGGAAGGGGAGATCGAGAAACCGGGGGAGGTAGAAGTCGAGGACGTAGAGCATCTCGCGGCCGTCGGGGCCGTAGAGCCGCTGCATGCCCCAGCGGCGTTTGCGGCGGAAGACGTGCATCCGCCCGCCGGCGAACCGCAGCGGCGTGAGCGAGGCGTACATCCCCTGGCTGCCGGCCTGCCGGGTCTGGGCGAAGCTGACCGCCACCCGCGTCATGTCAACGTGCCGGAGCTGATCGAGCCGCGCAACCATGTCCTCGCACAGCCGGCGCATGTGGAGTGTGAAATCAAAGCCGGTCTGCGGCGGGTCGCGGCGGAAGAACTGCGACGATTGTGGGGAGGTCACGGCTGGCTAGGGCATGGAAATGATGGGACCGATGGGAGGCATGGGACTTCTGGCCCCCATGCTTGTCACAGATCCCATGACTCTCATTACTCCCATGGCCCCAGGCAAGGGTTAGATCACTCGGCCGGTTCGCTCGGCTCTTCGGCGGGCGGGGCGGCCGGCTCGGGCTGTTTGACTTCGGCCACATCGGTCTCAAAGGACGGCCGGGCGGCCTTGCGGCGGACGCGGTCATTCTTGCCGACCAATTCGAGGATGGCGCGGGTGCCGGCGTCGCCCAGCCGGGGCTTGGCCAGGCGGAGGACGCGGGTATAGCCGCCGGTACGGTCGGCGAAGCGCGGGGCAACGTCCTCGAAGAGGATCCGCACCGCCTGCTTGTCGCCCAAGAGCCGCAAGGCCCGCCGCCGGGCGGCAACCACCGGGGCGATCGCCTGGCACCATTCCTGCCAGCGCTCGCTCGTGCGCCACGCCCGCCACTGGTCGCTATGGCGCTCGGCGTTGGGCTCCAGATGGTCGGCGGCGTCCTGGTGGGGCAGCACGTTGCGGGCGAGCGTGATACACCGCTCGACCAGCGGCCGGACTTCCTTGGCCTTCTGGATGGTGGTGATGATCCGGCCCTTGATCTTGGGCGGCTTGTTGAGCTCGCCCTCGGCGTCGCGCTCGGTGAGGAACAACGCGCTGGCCAGGCTGCGGAGCAAGGCCCGTTGGTGACTGGGACTGCGGCCGAGAACACGGCCCTTTCGTCGGTGTCGCATGGCAGTATTCAGGGTTCAGGGTTCAGGGTTCAGGGTTCAGGACAAGGAGTTCAGGAACACGACACTTTTCCGATTCTGAACCCCGAACCCTGAACTCTCTACCCTCTCTACAGGATGGCGGGAGCGAGGGCGGGGGGGAGCCGCATTCCCAGCCGCAGGCCGATGTCCGCCAGCTTTTCCCGCACCTCCGCCAGGGTCGTCTCGCCGAAGTTGCGGAGTTCCAGCAACTGCTCCTCGGTGCGGGTCACCAGGTCGCGGACCGTGGTGATGTTCTCCGACTCCAGGCAGTTAGTCGCCCGGACCGAAAGCTCGAGCTCGGCCAGGCTCATGGCCAGCTTGGTTTCGGTCACTTCGTCGATGGCGATGGCGCCCAGGGCGCGGGCCTCGCTGTGGACCATCGGCCCCAGTTCGGTGTACTGCACGAAGGGATTGAGGTGCTTCCGCAGGATCTTGGCCGATTCGACCAGGGCCATTTCCGGCGACACGGAGCCGTTGGTCCAGATTTCGATGGTCAGCTTGTCGTAGTTCGTCTTCTGGCCCACCCGGGTCTCCTCGACCTCGTAGCGGACGCGGATCACCGGGCTGTAGGCGGCGTCCACCGGGATAATGCCGATCTCCTGGGCCTGGGGCGTGTGCTCGGTGGCCGGCACGTAGCCCCGGCCGTTCTCCACCACCATCTCCAACAGGAACGGCACGTCCTCGGTGAGCGTGGCAACCAGGTGGTCCTTGTTGATCACCTCGACCTGCTCGTCGGTGCGGACGTCGGCGCCGGTCACCGGCCCCTTCTGGTTCTTTTCGATCCGCACCACGCGGGTCTGATCGCTGTAGTTCTTGACGACCAGCGATTTCACGTTCAACACGATGTCGGTCACGTCTTCGACCACGCCGGGCAGGGTGCTGAACTCGTGCTGGGCGCCGTGCAGCTTGATCTGGGTGATCGCGCTCCCTTCCAGGCTGCTCAGCAGGATGCGGCGGAGGCTGTTCCCCACCGTCACGCCGAAACCGCGCTCGAAGGGCTCGGCCACGAACTTGCCGTAGGTGGGCGAAAGGGTCGATCGTTCGGCCGTGACCAGGCTGGGCAATTCCAGGCCGCGCCATCGAATACGCATCTTAAGGCTCCGATCGAAAGGACGAAAAAAAACGGCAGTCAGGGGCTACTTGGAACAAAGCTCGACGATCAGGTGCGGCTGCACGGGGAGGGAGACGTCCGCGGCTTCGGGCAAACGCAGCACGTGCCCTTCGGGGGGCGTCCCTTCCGAGCGGCTCAGAAAATCGGGGACCTCGCGGTGCGCCTCGGCCAGCACCGCCTCGACCAATTGCAGGCTCTTGGGGCGGTTCTTCACCCGGATCGCGTCGCCGGGCCGCGTGAGGTAGCTGGGAATATCCACCCGCCGGCCGTTCACCGTCACGTGACCGTGGCCGATCAGCAAGCGGGCCTGCGCCCGCGAATGACCGAAACCGAGCCGGTAGACGACGTTGTCCAGGCGGCGCTCCAGCAGGCTCATCAGCGCCTCGCCGGTGTTCCCCTTCCCCTTCTCGGCCTCGGCGAAGACCTTGCGGAACTGCCGTTCCATCAGGCCGTAGTGGTGTTTGACCTTCTGCTTCTCGCGGAGGTGGAGGGCATAATCGGTGGGCTTGTTGCGGCGGGCGGTGGTCATGCCCGGCGGCGATTCCCGCCGCTCGAAGGCGCACTTGGGCGTATCGCAGCGGCTCCCCTTGAGGAACAGTTTCATCCCCTCGCGGCGGCAGAAGCGGCAAACCGGTGAATGTTGACGGCCCATACTCAGTTGAACTCCGTAATCAAACCCGCCGCCGCTTCTTCGGCCGGCAGCCGTTGTGAGGCAAGGGGGTGACGTCCTCGATCGACTTGATCTTCAGCCCCGCCGCCTGGAGGGCGGTGATGGCGGACTCCCGGCCGCTGCCCGGGCCTTTCACCTTCACGTCGACCTCCTTCATGCCGAACTTGATCGCCTTCTCGGCCACCTGTTGCGCCGACATCTGGCCGGCGAAGGGGGTGCTCTTGCGGCTCCCCTTGAAGCCGCAGGTGCCGGCGCTGGCCCAGCAAAGGGTTTCTCCCTTGGTGTCGGCGATGGTGATGACGGTATTGTTGAAGGTCGCCTTGATGTGGGCCACGCCCACGGTCACGTTGCGGCGGACCTTCTTCCGCGTCGTCGTTGGGGCAGCGGTTGCTGTTGTTGCCTTGGCCATTATCGCAAGTCCTTCACGCCCTTCTTGCCGGCCACGGTTTTCTTGGGGCCCTTGCGGGTGCGGGCGTTGGTGCGGGTCCGCTGCCCCCGGACGGGCAGACCGCGGCGGTGCCGCAGCCCGCGATAGCAGCCGATGTCCTTCAGCCGGGCAATATTCTGGTTCCGCTGCCGCCGCAACTGCCCTTCCACCACGTAGTCCTTGTCCAACAGCGCCGCCAACCGCGCCAACTCATCCTCGCGGAGTTCGCGGGCACGCACCTGCGGGTCGATCCCCGCCTTGTGGCAGAGGTCGCGGGCGATCTTCGGCCCCACGCCGTAGAGGTAGCAGAGCGAGATCACCGCGGGGCGGTCGTTCGGGATGTCAACACCCAACAGACGCGGCATACGTAGGCACTCCTGCTCGGGTCAGCCCTGGCGCTGTTTGTGCCGCGGGTTGCTGCAAACCACGTACACCACGCCCCGGCGACGCACGATCTTGCAACTCTCGCAAATCCGCTTGACGCTGGCACGTACTTTCATGGCAACGGCACACAAACCGGATACTGGCAGGGGACAAAGCACCTTAGTATAAGCGGCGGCCCCCTGGCCACACAAGGCCCACCGGGCAAGAAAAATTGCAATTGGCCCAAATGATGCTCACGTACCCCATGTGGCGGCTACCATGTCTCCCCGTTTGGACCGGACGTCAGCAGCCAGGGGCCATTTTCCGTAATGGCCACGGTATGCTCGAAATGGACGCTGGGGCGGCCGTCGGCCGTGACTTGGGTCCAGTGGTCCGCCCGGGTGCGGACCCGCTTGGTGCCCATGTTCACCATCGGCTCGATGGCGATGACCAGACCGGGGGCCAGGCGGAAGTCGCCGTGGCCGCGGCGCATCTGGCTGCTGACGAAGTTCGGCACCTGGGGGTCCTCGTGCATCTCGCGGCCGATGCCGTGGCCCACGAACGCCTCGACCACCGAGAACCGGTGCTTCTTCACGTACGCCTCCATTTCGGCGGCCACCTGGCTCCAGCGCGAACAGCGCTCCAGCAGCGTGATCGCCAGGCAGAGCACGTTGCGGGCGACGTCCAACAGGCGGCGGACCTCCGGGGCAATGCGGCCGATGGGGTAGGTCGCCGCGGCGTCGCCGCACCAGCCGTTCAGTTTGCAGCCCGTGTCAATGCTCACGATGTCCCCCTCCACCAACCGCCGCTTGCCGGGGATGCCATGCACCACTTCCTCGTTAATCGAGATGCAGGTCGAGGCGGGAAAGGAGACCGTGCCCGGAAAACCCTTGAAGAGCGGCCGTGCGTGGTGCTCGGCGAAGAAGCGGTCGACCACAGCGTCGATCTCGGCGGTGGTCACGCCCGGACGGAGCATCTTGGCCACCTGCTGGTGGACCTCCCAGACCAGCAGCCCGGCCTTGCGCATCTCGGCCAGTTCCCGCGGCGAGCGTAAAATCTCCACACCTGCTGGCCTCCTAGAACGCCTTATCCAAGACGGCCTTAGCGCGGCCGAAAATCTCGTCCACCGTGCCCAGTCCGTCGATGCTTTTCAGCGGTCCCTTCCGGCCGTAGTATTCCAACAGCGGCTCGGTCTGCTTGCGATAGGCCGCCAACCGTTGGCGGATCACCTCGGGGGTGTCGTCCGCGCGGCCGCGGCCGGCCAGCCGGCGGAACAACTCCTCCTCGGGGACTTGAAGCTCCAGGACGGCGTCCAGTGGGGTCCCCTTCTCGGCCAGCATCCGGTCGAGCGCCTCGGCCTGAGCGATGGTCCGCGGAAATCCGTCCAGGAGGTAGCCCCCGCGGCAATCCGGCTGCCCGAGCCGCTCGGCAATGATCGCGATGATGATGTCGTCGGGCACGAGCGCGCCGGCGGACATGAACTGGTCGGCTTTCAGGCCGGTTTCGGTCTTGGCGTCGCGTGCCGCGCGGAGCATGTCGCCGGTCGAGAGATGGGCCATCTTGTAGGTCTTGACCAGCCGCTGGGCCTGGGTCCCTTTGCCGGCGCCGGGCGGACCGATGAATACCATGCGCATGATGCTACCTTCGTTCCAAGAGCCCCCGATAGTTCCTCATGACCAAGTGGCTGTCGATTTTCTGCACCAGATCGAAGGCCACGCTGACAGCGATCAGCAGGCTGGTGCCGCCGTAGAAACTGGCCAGCCCGTACTTGACTCCCGCCATCGAGGCGACGACGGTGGGGGTGATGGCCACAATGGCGAGAAAGCCGGCGCCGACGTAGGTGATCCGCACCATGACCTTTTCCAGATAGTCAGCAGTGCGTCTGCCCGGCCGGTAACCGGGGATGAACGTGCCGTAGTTTTTCAGGTTGTCCGCACATGTCCTTGGGATTAAAGGTGATGGCGGTCCAGAAATAGCAGAAGAAGTAGATGAGGACGATGTACAGCATGTTATAAGTCCAGGAGTCGCCGCGATGGAACGCCTCTTCGATGGGCCCCCAGAAGGCAGGGTGGGATTGGGAAAGAGCCTTGAACAGCACGGAGGGGAACAGCAGCAGGCTGCTGGCGAAGATAATGGGCATCACGCCCCCCTGATTCACCAGCAGCGGCAGGTACTGGCGGGTGCCGCCGTAAACCCGCCGCCCCCGGACGTGTTTTGCGCTCTGGGTGGGGATGCGGCGCTGGCCCAGGGTAATCAGCACGATGCCGGCCACGACGCCGACGAACAGCACCGCCAGCATCAGCAGGGTCTCGACGCCGACCTGGCCGTGGGCGCCGCCCAACTCGAGGCCCGTGTTCGTCAAGGGCTCGATCAAGTCGGACCAGGTAGCGCCGGGCATGCGGGCGAGGATGCCGGCCATGATGATCAAGCTGATGCCGTTGCCGATGCCGTATTCGTCGATCTGCTCGCCCAGCCACATCAGAAAGGCCGTGCCGGCGGTCATGGTCATCACGGCGGTGATCTGCCAACTGAAGGGGAGCGCCCCGTTCACCAACAGGTCCTGGCGGACCAAGCCTTGGCCTATCAGTACGGCCATGTACGCCCAACTCTGACCGAGGCAGAGGACGACGGTGGCGTAGCGGGTGTATTCGTTGATCTTCTTCCGCCCGGTCTCCCCCTCCTTTTGCAGCTTCTCCAGCGGGGGATATACGCTGGCCAACAACTGAAAGATAATCGAGGCCGAGATGTAGGGCATGATGCCCAGGCCGAAGATCGTCGAACGGGTGAGATCACTGGCGCTGAAGACGGCCACCTGACGGAAGACGTCGCCAATCCCCCCCGTCCCACCGAAGAAGGAGGTCATCTTGGTGTAGTCGACGATGAACAGCGGGATCGCCTCGCCGATGCGGTACACGGCCAACAGCCCGAGCGTGAAGAGAATCTTCTTCCGCAACTCGGGGATGGTGAAGATGACGCGAATCTTTTCCCACATGGCTAGTCCGCCTTGACTGTCCGTTGCTTGATCTTCATCTTGTTCCTCACCACGGGTTTCTTGCCGGGGAGGACGACGGCCTGTCCGCCGGCCTTTTCGATCTTCTCGGCCGCCGCGCGGCTGAACTTGTGGGCGGAGACCTTCAGGCTCTTGGTCAGTTCGCCGTCGCCGAGCACCTTGAGCAGGTCGAAGCCGCCTTTGAGCAGGCCCTTGCCGTGGAGCGCATCGGGCGAGACCTCCTCGCCGGCCTGGAAGTGCCTTTCCAGGGAGGCGAGGTTGACGATGGCGACCGTCTCGGCCCAGCGGTTGTGGAAGCCGCGTTTGGGGATGCGGCGGACCAACGGCATTTGTCCCCCCTCGAAGATCGGCGACAAAGAGTAGCCGGAGCGGGAGCCTTGGCCCTTGTGGCCGCGGGTGGCGGTCTTGCCGTGGCCGGAGCCGATGCCGCGGCCGATCCGCTTCCGGCTCTTGTTCCGCTGGATTCCGCGATGCGCGTCGTTGAGGTTCATGAGAGCGAGACTCCCCGCAGGCGCTCGACTTCGCTTTGCGAGCGGAGCGTTTTCAGGGCTTCGATGGTGGCTTTGACGAGGTTGATCGGGTTGGTCGAGCCGAAGCTCTTGGTGAGGATGTCGCGCAGCCCGCAGGCCTCGCACACCGCCCGGACGGCCGAGCCGGCGATCACGCCGGTGCCCGGCCCGGCGGGAACGAGGATCACCTGGGCGGCGCCGAACTGGCCCTTGACCGTGTGCGGGATGCTGGTGCCTTGGATGTGGATGGGGACCAGGTTGCGGGAGCCGTCCTTGACGGCCTTCTCCACGGCGGGGGGGACTTCGTTGGCCTTGCCGTAGCCCCAGCCCACCCGGCCCTGGCCGTCGCCCACGACCACCAGGGCGGTGAAGCTGAACCGCCGGCCCCCCTTGACCACCGCGGCGCAGCGGCGGATTTTGATCACCTTGTCGATCAGTTGACCTTGGACTGCGTCGGTTGACATCAAAACACCAATCCTGCTTCTCGGGCGGCGGCGGCCAGGGCGGCCACGCGGCCGTGATACTTGTACTCGCGGCGGTCGAAAACGACTTCCTTGATGCCCGCGGCGATCGCCCGTTGGGCGATCACTTTGCCCAGCGCCGCGGCGGCCGTCTTGTTGCCGCCGTAGCGGAGCGTCTCCCGCAACTGCGGATCGCGGGTGCCGGCGGCCGCCAGCGTCCGCCCGGCGTGGTCGTCGATGATCTGGGCGTAGAGGTTCTGGCGGCTGCGGAAGACGCTCAAGCGGGGGCGGGTGGCGTCGTGCTTCAGCCGGTTGCGGACGCGCAGCCCCCGCCGCTGCCGCTGCCGGCCGATCTGTTTTTCGTGTCTCATTATTTCACCATTGCCTTGCCCTGCTTGCGGCGGACCGGCTCGCCCATGTAGCGGATCCCCTTGCCCTTGTACGGCTCCGGCTTCCGCAGGGCGCGGACGGAGGCGGCAAAGTGGCCGACCAACTGCTTCTCGATCCCCTGGATGACGATGTGCTGTTGGTCGGGGACGGTCACTTTCAGGCCGTCGGGGATGGGCACCTGGAGTTCGTTGGCCAGCCCCACGCGGAGCTGGAGCACCTTGCCCTGCACGGCGGCCAAGTAGCCGACGCCCTGGATTTCCAGCCGTTTCTCATAACCCGCCGTCACGCCGGCGATCATGTTCACCACCAGCGCTCGGCTGAGTCCGTGCAGGGCGCGGCTTTGGCGCTCGTCGTCGCGGCGGCTGACGGCGATGGTCCTGGCGCCCTCGTCATAGTCGAGCGAGACTTCGGGCCGATGCTCCCACTGGAGCTTTCCCTTCGGGCCTTCGACGGAGATCGTCCGCTCCGCGATCTGGATTTTCACCCCCGCGGGGACTTGCACCGGTTTTTTTCCGATCCGAGACATGGTTACCAAACCTCGCAGAGGACTTCGCCGCCGAGTTTCCGTTGCCGGGCCTCCCGGTCGCTGATCACGCCGCGGCTGGTGCTGATGATGCAGATTCCCAATCCGCCGAGAACCGGCTTCATCGCGGCGGCGCCGCTGTAGACGCGGCGGCCCGGCTTGCTGATGCGGCGGATCCGCCGGATCACCCGCTCCCCGTTGGGACCATACTTCAGGTGGACGCGGAGTTGGTTGGCCGGTTTGCCCTCCACTTCCTCCCAATCCCAGATGTAGCCCTCGCGCTTGAGCACCTCGGCCAGTCCCCGCTTGACCTTGGAGACGGGCATTTCGACTTGGGGCCGTTCGACGCGCACCGCGTTGCGGATGCGGGTCAACATGTCGGCAATCGGGTCGGTCATCATCGGTTTTGAGTCCCTTTCGGGCCGGAAGACAATAAGCTGGGCATACCAAAACCCTTTACCAACTCGCTTTGCGGACGCCGGGAATCAAGCCGCCGTCGGCCAGCTTCCGGAAACAGATGCGGCAGATGCCGAACTTCCGGTACACCGCCCGCGGACGGCCACAAATCCGGCACCGCCGTACCCGGCGGGTGGAAAACTTCGGCTTGCGCTGCGCCATCGCGATCTTTGATTTACTGGCCATACAATACTCTCACTCGTGCAATTGTGTATCCGTCACGCCGCCCGCAGCGGCATTCCAAATCCCCGCAACAGCTCGCGGGCCTCCTCGTCGCTGTGGGCGCTCGTGACCAACGTAATGTTCATCCCCTGCGGGGTGGTGAATTTGTCGGGATTCAGCTCGGGGAAGACCAACTGCTCGGTCAAGCCCAAGTTATAGTTTCCGCGGCCGTCGAAGGCGTCCGGGTCGAGTCCGCGGAAGTCGCGGACCCGCGGCAGCGCCAGCGAAATCAGCCGGTCGAGGAACTCGTACATCCGCTTCCCCCGCAGCGTCACCTTGCAGCCGATGGGCATCCCCTCGCGGAGCTTGAAGTTGGCGATCGACTTGCGGCTCAGCGTCACCAGCGGTTTTTGGCCGGCGATCTGCTTGAGGGCTTCGACCGCTTCCTCCAGGTACTTCTTCTCGCCGATGGCCTTGCCCACGCCCATGTTGATGACGATCTTCCTCAAGCGGGGCAAGGAGAGGCGGTTGCTGCGGCCGAGCTTCTCGGCCAGGCGGGGGAGGATCTCCTTCTCGTACTTCTCCTGCAACCGCGGGACGGGAATGACCTCCGGCTCCTTGGGTTTTTCGGCCTTGCCCGGTTTTTTTGCTTTGGCTGCACTCATGGCTCACCGCTGGCGGTTTCGCGATTATTTCTGGGCGTAGCGGGCCTTGGGCGGAGAGACCTGCCCGTTGCCCGCCCCGCACTTCTTGCAGTAACGTTCCTTGGCGCCGTTGGGGAGGAAGCGGACGCCCAGCCGGGTGGCGGCGCCGCACTTCTCGCACACCAACTGCACGTTGCCGGCGGCGATCGGCATCTCCTTCGAGAGCCGGCCGCCCTGCGGGTTCTTCTGGCTGCGCTTCACGTGCTTGTACACCCGGTTGACCCCCTCGACCACCAGTTTGCCGGTCTTCCGCTGGACGCGGAGGACCTTGCCGGTGGTCCCGCGGTCCTCGCCGGCGATCACTTTCACGGTGTCGTTGCTCTTGATCCGCATCAGACGACCTCGCTGGCGAGACTGACGATTTTCATGAAGTTGCGGTCGCGGAGTTCGCGGGCCACGGCGCCGAAGATGCGCGTGCCGCGGGGGTTCTGCTCGTTGTCGATGATCACGGCGGCGTTGCTGTCGAAGCGGACGTAGCTGCCGTCGCTCCGCCGGGTGGGCTGCCGGGTGCGGACGATCACCGCCTTGACCACCGCCCCTTTCTTGAAATCGCTGCCGGGGGTCACGCTCTTGACGCTGCACACGATGACGTCGCCCACCCGCGCGAACCGCTTCCGCGATCCACCCAACACCTTGATGCACATCAACTCTTTGGCCCCGGTGTTGTCGGCCACGGCCATCCGGGTTTCCATCTGAATCATGGGTTGCTCCTCTCGCCGTCATTCCGAGCAAAGCGAAGAATCTTCGTAGTTCCCGCGATCCTTCGCTGCGCTCAGGATGACATCAATAATGCTACTCGGCGGCCGGTTGCTCCGGGGGTTCGTGGCGGCGGGCGGCGGCCCGCATCGCCGCCACGTCCAACATCCGCCCCTTCTCCACCACCCGCACCAGCGCCCACCGCTTCGTCCGCGACAGCGGCCGGGACTCGACGATCTCCACCAGGTCGCCGAGGTGCGACTCGTTGTTCTCGTCGTGGACGTGGCAGATCGTCTTGCGGCGGACGTACTTGCCGTAGCGCGGATGCCGGACCAGCCGCGGTATCTCCACCCGGCGGGTCTTGGCCGGCTTGTCGCTGGTGACGATCCCGGTTTCGATGCGCTTGGGCATGACTCCTATTCCTGTTTCTCGGCGCGGCGGGCACCAACCGGAAGTTGGTCGGCGGCGGCGGCTTCTTCGGCGGCGCGGCGGCGGTGGTTCTGGATGGTCTTGATGCGGGCGATCAGGCGGCGCTGCTTGCGCAGTTCGCTGGGGGCGTCGAGCCGTTCCGTCTGCGCCTGCAACCGCAGATGGAACAAGTTGCTCGTGGTGTCTTTCAAGTTGAGCGCCAACTGTTCGTCACTCATTTCGCGAAGTTCGGCGGCCTTGGTCATGGCTCACTCCTACACCGGCCGGCGGCGGAGGAACCGCACCCGCACCGGCATTTTGTGGGCCAGGCGGGTGAAACACATCCGCGCGGCCTCCTCGGAAATCCCGCTGACTTCATAGAGCACCGTGCCCGGCTTGATCACCGCCGCCCAATACTCCGGCTCGCCCTTTCCCTTGCCCATCCGCGTCTCCAAGGGGATCGACGTGATGGGTTTGTGGGGGAAGACGCGGATGTAAAGGCGGCCCTCGCTGCGCAGGTACTGCTGGGCGGCGATGCGGCCGGCCTCGAGCGTGGCTGCGCCAGCCAGCCGCCCTGCATCGCCTGCAGGCCGAAATCGCCGTGGACGACGCGGTTGCCGCGCGAGGCGTTACCTCTTATACGTCCTCTTTGGCTTTTTCGGTGCTTGACCCGTTTTGGCATCAGCGCCATGGTCTTCGTCCTCGCTGTATGTTCCCTGGTTGATCCACACTTGCACGCCGAGGTGTCCTTGGGCGATCAGCGCTTCGGCGAAGCCATAGTCGATTTTCGCCCGCAGCGTGCTCAACGGGATGGAGCCGGAGATCTGTTTCTCGCGGCGGGACATTTCCGCCCCACCCAGCCGGCCGGAGAGTTGAATTTTGATTCCCTTGGCCCCCGCCTCCATCGTTTGTTCCATCGCCCGCTTCATCGTCCGCCGGAAGCCGGCCCGCTTCTCCAGTTGTTCGACGATGTCCTCGGCCACGAGTTGGGCGACGATTTCGGGGCGGTTGATTTCCTCGATTTTGATGTTGATCCGCCGGCCGGTTTTCTCCTGGAGTTCCTTTTGCAGTTCCTCGACCCGCTCCCCCTTCCGCCCGATGAGGATGCCCGGCCGCGCCGAAAACAGCACCACCTTCACCTCGTCGCGGGTCCGCTCGATCTCGATCTTGGAGATTGCCGGGTAAAGCGCCTTGCCGAACTTGTCCTTGCGGCCCTTGACGTAATTGCGGATTTTCTGGTCCTCCACGAGCAGGTCGGCGAACTCCTGCTTCGAGGCGTACCAGCGGCTCTTCCAGCCGATCATGATGCCGGTGCGGAACCCGACGGGATTGACTTTCTGACCCATAGGTTATTCCAGTGCCACGTGGATGTGGGAGAATCGCTTCTTGAGGACCGAGGCCATGCCGCGGGCGTGGGGCCGCATCCGCTTGAACATCGGCCCGCCGTCCACGCGGCAATCGACCACCGCCAGGTGGTGGAGGTTCGCCGCCCGGCGGTCCTCGGCGTTGGCCAAGGCGCTGCGGAGGACCTTTTCCAGCATCCGCGCCCCGCGGTGAGGCTGATACTTGAGGATGTCCAGGGCGTCGTCGGCCAGCTTGCCGCGGACCAGGTCGGCCAGGGGGCGGACTTTGCGGGCGCTAATGCGCGCGAATCGGTATGTCGCCTCGTACGCCATGCTTATCTTCCGATCTGTACTCATCACGCTCCGCGTGACGAATCCACCTCACGCGGAGCGTGAGGAATACTATTATCGCTTGCCCTTCCCGCCGTGGCCGCGGAAGGTCCGCGTGGGGGCGAACTCGCCCAGACGGTGCCCCACCATTTCCTCGGTCACAAACACCTTCAAGTGGACCTTGCCGTTGTGGACCATGAAGGTGTGCCCCACAAACTCCGGCACGATCGTACAGGCCCTGGCCCAGGTCTTGATCGGCTCCTTCGTCCCCACGTCGTTCTGTTTCTCCACTTTCAGAAACAGCTTGGGGTTGACGAACGGGCCTTTCTTCAGTGATCTTCCCATAGCTGATCGCTCACTTGATCTTCAATTGTCCATACCTTCGGGACTTTCGCCGGCGGACGATGGCCTTGTTCGAGGGTTTTCTGCGTTTCCGGGTGGAGCCGCCCTTGGCCAGCTTGCCGGTGGGGCTGACGGGATGCCGGCCGCCCTTGGTGCGCCCTTCGCCGCCGCCGTGGGGATGGTCGATGGGGTTCATGGCGGTGCCGCGGACGTAGGGCCGCCAGCCGAGCCAGCGGTTCCGGCCGGCCTTGCCAATCACGATGCCCATGTGATCGGCGTTGCCCACGATGCCGATGGTGGCGCGGCAGGTGGCCGGCACGCGGCGGATCTCCCCGCTGGGCAGGTTGATTTGGGCCCAATCGGCGTCGCGGGCGGCCAGCGTGGCGCGGATGCCCGCCGCACGGCACAACACGCCGCCGCGGCCGGGCAGCATCTCGACGTTGTGAACGTCCATGCCCAGTGGGATGGCCGACAGCGGCAGACAATTGCCCACGGCCGCCGGGGCGTCCGCCCCGCTCTGCACGTGGTCGCCCGCCTTCAGCCCCTCGGGAGCCAGGATGTACCGCTTCTCGCCGTCGGCATAGTGCAAAAGCGCGATCCGGGCCGAGCGGTTGGGGTCGTACTGGATCGAGTCGACCACGGCGGGCACCCCGTCCTTGTCGCGGCGGAAATCGATCTGGCGGAGGGCGCGTTTGTGGCCGCCGCCACGGTGCCGGGCGGTGATCCGGCCTTGGTTGTTCCGCCCCCCTTTCCGCCGCTTCGGCCGCAGCAGGGCCTTGGCCGGCTTGGCGCCGGGGGTCAACTCGGCAAAATCGCTCACGGTGGCCCCGCGGCGGCCCGGCGTGGTCGGATTGTATTTGCGGATGCCCATGTTAGAAGAAATTGATTCTGTGTTCGGGGTCGAGCGTCACGATGGCTTTTTTCCAGGCGTGGGTGGTTCCCTGACGGAAGCGAGACTTCCGCGGCTTGCCGCGGCGGTTCTGGATGTTCACCCGCACCACTTTCACGTCGAACAACTGCTCCACCGCCCGGCGGACGTCGTCCTTGCCCGCCAGCCGGCTGACCTCGAAGGCGTAGGCGTTGCAGCGGCTCGCCTTGTGCATCCCCTTTTCGGTCACCAAGGGCCGGAAAATGACCTGGTGCGGCTCCAGTTGCACGGCGGTTTTGGTGGCGTCTCGGGCCATGTTCTTTCCTCACATCGCCTTCTCGCGGAGCGCGTCCAGCGCCGCGGGGGTCATCAACAACCGCTTCGGAGTGAGCACGCTCAAGGCGTTCAACTCGGCCACCGGGGCGACCGACACGCCGGCCAGGTTGCGGAGGCTCTTGTAAACGTTCAGGTCGTAGCCCGGCAAGGCGACCAGCACGCTGGTGCCGGCCAGTTTCAACGCCTTGAAGATAGCGGCCGCGTCGCGCGTTTTCGGTTGCTCGAAGCTGAGCTGGTCGATGAGCGTCACTTCGGCGTCGGCCAGGCGGGAAGCCAGGGCCATCCGCGTGGCCAGCCGCAGGGCCTTCTTCGGCAGCCGGTAGGACCAGTCGCGGGGCTGCTTGGCGTGGATGTGTCCGCCGCCGCGGCGGATGCCGCTGCGGCGCGAGCCGGCCCGCGCGTTCCCCGTCCCCTTCTGCCGGTACATCTTCTTGGTCGTCCCCGCCACTTCGCTGCGGGTCTTCGTCTTCGCCGAGCCTTGCCGCCGGTTGGTCTGGTACATCACCACGGCATCGTGCAGCAACTGCTTGCTCACGCGCGGGGCCAACTGCGCCGGGTCAATCTCGTACTTGCCGACCTCGGCGCCGGTGCGGTCATAGATGGGCAAACTCAGCATGGCGGCACCATTACAGTTTATTTGTCTGCCGGATGACCACGTAACCGCCATTCGGTCCGGGGACGGCCCCGCGGACCACCAGCAGGTTGTTTTCCACGTCGAGCTGCACGATTTTGAGGTTCCGGGCGGTGCAGCGGGCGGCGCCGTAATGGCCGGCCATCCGCCGGCCCTTGAAAACGTGGTGCGGATCGGTGTTGCAGCCGATCGAGCCGGGGTGGCGATGGACCTTCTTGACGCCGTGCGTGGCCCGCTGCCCCTTGAAGCCGTGCCGCTTCATCACGCCGGCGGTGCCGCGGCCCTTGCTGGTGCCCACCACGTCGACGGCCGCGGTTTGCGAGAAAACGTCGACCTTCAACTGCTGGCCGACCGTCAGCCCTTCGATCGCGCCGCGGAACTCGCGGACAAAGCGCTGCGGCTCGCAACCGGCTTTGGGCACGGGCGGGACGCCGGCCCCGGCGCGGCGCTTCTGACGCTTGCTGTCGAGTTTGGCGACCTGTCCGCGGGCACTGCGGCTGGCCAAACGGCGGGGCTTGTCGCGATAGCCCAGTTGCACCGCCTCGTAGCCGTCCTGCTCCCGGGTCCGCAACTGGAGGACGTGGCAAGGGCCGGCCTGGATCACCGTCGCCGGGATCGCCTGACCGGTGGGATCGAAAATCTGCGTCATCCCGACCTTGCGGCCGAGCAATCCAACTACCATCGCCGTTGGCCCTTGTGCTACGTCGCCGACGGGAACGGCCGGCATCCCGGCCGGCATTACCCATCCAGCTTCCGTGTCATAATCTAATGTCTACTGGTGGCCTTGATCTTGATGTCCACGCCCGCCGGCAGGCTAAGCTTGTTCAACGCCTCGATCGTCTTGGCCGTGGCCTGCATGATGTCGATCAGCCGCTTGTGCGTGCGGATCTCGAACTGCTGGCGGGCCTTCTTGTCCACGTGGGGACTAGACTGGACCGTATAGCGCTCGATGCGCGTCGGCAGCGGAATCGGCCCGTGGACCACCGAGCCGGTCCGCTTCGCGGTGTCCACAATCTCGGTGGCACTCTGATCCAGGATGGCGTGGTCGTACGCCTCCATCCGGATCCGAATGATCTCGCTCGTTTGACCGGCCACGGATATCCTCCGGGTGACTCGACTGCCGACTTGCCAAGCAACAGTCCGCTCCCGCCAATTTAGCGGGAAACATAGGATCGTATCATTGTCGTCCGGTGGCGTCAATGGGCTATCGAGGAAAATTCGGGGCAATTATTGCCTGCCGGCCGCCAGACCCGGCACGGCAGGAGAGGTCGCCGTGGATTGGCTAACTTAACACGATGGAACCACCACGCAGAGGGGTTGCCCAATTCAACATGATCGGCTCGATGTCGAGGAGTCTTACTTGACCCGGCCGAAGAATGAGTGCATAATGTATTCAGCATGTGGATCATTACCAAGAGCCGACTTCGGAAGTACTGGGCCCGGCACCCGGAAACCAAAGGCTGGTTGGAGAACTGGTACAGAGTGGCCGGCGGGGCACGATGGAAGGCCCTTGACGACGTCCGCAAGGTGTTTCCGCACGCCGATGGCGTCAAAGTGGGCAGTGGCAAGTCGGTGACGGTGTTCAACATCTGCGGCAACAGGCACCGGATGGTTACCGCCATCCATTACAACACCGGCAAGGTTTTCGTTCTGGGGTTGATGTCCCACGCGGAATACAGCAAGAATCAATGGAAGGAGCGGCTATGAGTACGGCGATGCTTCGCAGACAAATGCCCAAGACATACCCGGAACTTGTCAAATTGATGCCGCCGCGGACCATTCACGACGACATTGACCTGACGAACGTCACCGAGATCGTCGACCGGCTGGCGGTGCTGGACCACCCGACCAGGGACCAGGCCGACTACTTGGAAACCCTCTCCACGTTGGTCGCCGCCTATGAGGACGTCCATCACCCGATTGACGTTTCGCGGCTGGGTCCGCTGGAAACGCTGACGTTTCTGCTGAAGGAACGCGGGCTCAGCGCCTCCGATCTGGGCCGCATTCTCGGCCAACGGCAACTCGGCTCGGCGATCCTCGGCGGCCGGCGCCAACTGAGCAAGACCCACATCCGGAAGCTGGCCGCCTATTTCGGCGTTTCGCCCGGCGTTTTCTTGGCGTGAGCCTCCCGAACATTGACGCGGGCCGCCAAACCGGTAAACTGGGAAGCATACGCTGGCCGATCCATTGAGGAGAATTCATGATGAGTCGTCTTTCACGGCGGGGGCTATTGAAATGTGCCGCAGCGGGGGTGGCAGGCGCGGCGGCGATCCCCGATCTTGTCCCTTTCGGCATCCTGGCGGCCGATGGCAAACCGGGCGCCAACCAGCGAATCCGCGTCGGTGCCATCGGCGTCGGCAACCGCGCCTCGCTGTTGCTCGATCAACTGCCCGAAGAGGCCCAGATCGTCGCCCTCTCCGACTGCAATCTGCCGCGGGCCGAGCGCTATCGAGAGAAGCAAAAGGCCGCCTGGCCGGTGTACCAGGACTACCGCAAACTCCTGGAACGCAAGGACGTCGATGCGGTGATCGTCGCCACCGGCGAGTTCCAACGGGTGCTTCCCTGCATCCACTCCTGCCAGGCGGAAAAGGACATCTACGCCGAGAAACCCCTGACGTTGTACATCGGCGAGGGGCGCGTGCTGGTCAATGCCGTGCGGCGGCACCGCCGCGTCTTTCAGGTCGGCACGCAACAGCGCTCCATGGCGCTGAACCGGATCGCCTGCGAACTGATCCGCAGCGGCGGGTTGGGCAAGGTGCTGGAAGTCCGCGCCGTGTGCTACGGGGGCCCCCAGGATTCGCCCGCGCAGCCGTTTCCGCAAGAGCCGGCGCCCGCCGGGCTGGACTGGGACGTGTGGCTGAACCAGGCCGCCTGGCGGCCCTTCAACCGGACGTGGATGGGCTGGATGAATTGGCGCGACTTCGCCGGCGGCGAAATGACCAACTGGGGCGCCCACGGCGTCGATCAGATCCAATGGGCGCTGGGCATGGACGGCACCGGCCCGGTGGAGCTATCGCCGCTGACGCCGGGCCCCAACGGCAAGGTCGAAATGCACTACGCCAACGGCCTGCCGGTCCGCTTCATCCTCGACAAGGGTCCGGCGGGCGGCGCGGTCTTCGTCTGCGAGAACGGAAAACTGGAGATCAACCGCAACAAGTTCACGTCGAACCCGAAGCAGATCGCCGTCGAGCTGCTCAAGAAGGTCAACGAGGCCGAAGAGGAGAGGAAGTGGAGCGACCAGACCGCGCTCTGGCAGGCCCGCTGGCACTTGCAGAACTGGCTCGATTGCATCCGCACGCGGAAGCCGCCGGTGGCAGACGTCGAGATCGGCCACCGCTCGATCAGCGTCTGCCACCTGGTGAATATCACCCGGCGGCTTGGGCGGCGGCTGAAATGGGACCCGGTCAAGGAGATGTTCGTAGGCGACGACGAGGCCAACAAGCAAGTGAACCGCCCGCGCCGCAAAGGTTATGAGTTGCCGGACCCGGCGTAGGAGTCCTTACTGTGTCTGGTAAAACGCAAGTTGGCGATCAGCCGCTTGGGCGACGCGAGTTCCTGAGCAATTCGGCTGCGGGAGCCGCTTTGATTATCGGGAGCCAGGTTGCGGCGCAGCCGGCCGAGGCGGTGCAAACGGCCGCGCGTGACGCCGGCCGGCCAGCCTCGCCCGAGCAGTGGCGGGCCAAGCTGCTGGAATGTCTGGGCGGGCCGTGGCCCGAGCCCTGCGACCTGCGGCCGGCCGTGCGCGAGCCGGTGCAGAAGGACGGCTATCGGCTGGAACCGGTCGCTTACGAGGTCGAGCCTGGCGACCGGGTGCGGGCCTATCTGCTCGTGCCCGACGGCGTCAACGCCAACAATCCCGCGCCGGCCGTGGCCGTTTGGCACCAGCACGGCGGGGCGTACCACTTGGGCAAGGTCGAACCGGCGGGCCTGGCCGGCGATCCCATGCATCACACCGGCGTGACGCTGGCCAAGGAAGGCTACGTGGTGATCTGTCCCGACGCACTGTGCTTCGGCGAGCGGCGCGACAAGCAGCTTCACGGCGGCGACTTCGAGCGATTTGAGTTCCTGCGCTACGTGGTGGCCGGCAAGTGCATGGCGTGGAAGAACATCTTGGACATGCGCCGTGCGATCGACTATCTCTGCTCCCGGCCCGAGGTCCGGAAGGAGCGGATCGGCTGCTACGGCCACTCGATGGGCTCGACGCACACCTGGCTGGTCGGCCCGTGGGAGCCGCGGCTAGTGTGCCTGGTGGGCAACTGCTGCCTGCCCACCTATGCCGCGATTCATCGGACCCACCTCCTGCACTGTTTCCCAAACTTCATCCCCGGGTGGTTCCAGTATGGCGACACTCCCGACATCGCCGCTCTGATTGCTCCCCGTGCGCTGCACCTGAACCTGGGCGAGCTTGACGACGGCAGCCCGATCCAAGAAGCCCGCGAGGGCGTCAAGACTATCGCCCAGGCGTACCACCAGGCCGGCGCAGCGGACAAGTTCAGCTACTTCATCGAGAAGGGCGTCGGCCACGTGCTTTCAGAGTCCATGTGGCGCTGCGCGGGGAGTGGTTCAGGAAGCACCTCCGTTCGTAGCTATTTCAGCTTTTCTTCCTTGACCCGGCTGGCGAGTTCCTGGAAGCGGTCGGCCTGGTCGTCGGCGCCCAGTTTGCGGTGCATGGCGGCGAGGTTGCCGTAGGGGACGGCCAAGGCGGAGCGGTCGAGCGTGCCTTGCTGGGCGGCCTGCTCCATCCACTTGACCCCCTTCTCGCTCAGAGCGATGGCCTTCTGCCGCTGGCCGGTCTCCCAGTAGGAGACGCCGATGGTGACCAGGGTTTCGCCGTGGCGGCCGAGATTGCCGGCCAGTTCGTCGGGCGTGGCGCGGTCCAACAGCGGCACGGCCTTGTCGAACCAGGCCACCGCGGCCTGGTGGTCGTGATGGCTGATGGCGTGGATGGCGCCGAGGCGGAAGTAGAGCCGCCCCAGCAGGAGCGTGGAGGCGGGGGCGGGGTTCGCCTGGTTGGCCTGGGCCAGATACTTGGCGGCGTCCTCGCCGTACCGGAGCGCGGCGTCGTTGTCGGAGCGCATCTGGCAAATTTGGACGGCATCGTAGAGCGCCATGCCCAGCTCCCACTCGAGCTGAGTCTTGCGGCCCGGTTCGGAGGCGGCGTCGATCAGGCCCTCGCCCGAGCGGAGAACGGCCGTGGCGGCGGGCTCGGGATCGATTTCACCGCGGAGGCCGACGTAGGCGGCCAAAGAGCGGGCGTGGACCCGGAAGAGCAGCTCTCGGCTGCCCCCCTCGTTGCCCACCACGTCGTCGGCCGCCTCGGCCGCCCGCTCCAGCCAGCGGGCCACCGCCTTGGGCTTCTCTTTCCACTGGCCCCAGGCGATGTCGTGGGCGGCGCCCAGATGGGCGTCGATCAACACCTCCTTGGCCGCCACCCGGATCGCCGGGTGCGGATTGTTGCGAAGCGGCTCGGCAAGCTGGATCGCCTGCGTGTGCATTTCGATGCCTGCTTGAAATCGGGCTTGGGGCCGGACGCCAGCAGATCGCCCAACAGGCAGATCGCCCGCGCCTTGACGTGCGGCCGCTTGTCGCTGGACGGGACGGCCTTTTGGGCCTCTTCGGCGGCCTCGGGCAAACGGCCAGCCTGGGCCAGGATTTGGGCGTACGTGACGCGGTACTGCGGGTTCTCCGGCTCGAGCCGGACGGCCTCGCCCGCCGCCGAGAGCGCCTGTTGGTGTTGCTCCGTCGCCGCCCGCAGTCGGCCGAGCAGCCAGTGGGCGCGGGCGTTGTCCGGCTCCAGCTTCAGCGCCTGCTCGAGATCGCGGCGGCTCAGCTCGGGCCGGCTCTCCATCGTGGTCTCGGCGCGGAGCACGAACGATTCGGCGGAGATCGGCTCGAGAATCACCTGCGGCACCTTCATCGTGCTCTTCCCCGGCACGTCGCTCGGCTCGAACGTGAACAGCACGCCGCGCTCGGGATAGGCCAGCCCCAGCAATTCACCCAGTTCGTTGGAAACCGGCACGGGGCGGATTGCAGCCAGGTCGAGTTGCTTGGCCACCGCGTCGGCCGGGAAGGAACGGTCGAAGCGGATCACGACCGACGAGACCTTGCCGTCGGCGAAACTGACTTCGACCCGCTTGAACGGCTGGATGGAGTAGAGTTGCACCAAGGCCCCGTTGGCCTGCGTGCTATCCTTGGGCTTGCCCCAGGCCTTCTCCACGTCTTCCCGAGTGGACAGTCCGGGCACAACCCCTTTGAAGCTCGCGATTTCGACCGCCACGGGCGGGCCGTCCTGAGGGTCGGGAATCGGGCGAAGCGGCTCGGCGGCCGGTTTCGGCCCTCCGGACTTTGGCCCTGCGCCATCGGCGGACCCCGGTTTGGCCTCGGCGCCCGGAACGGCGGCGCCGCGCCGGACGGCTCAACCGTCGGGATAGGCACGAGCTTCGACGCATCCTCGTCGGTGGGCGTCAGGCCGGCAGCGGGCTTCCGCTTGGCGGGGGTGGGAACGGCCGCCTTCGGCTTTGTGGCGTCCGGCTGGTCGGCATCCTTGCCCGGCGTCGCCGCGGCGGCCGAGTCCTTGACCCGGATCTCGCCCGAGGAGCCGAGCGCGGCGTCCGGTTGGCGACTGTCGTTGGCTGCCGCAAGTTGGCCGGCCAGTCCGGTCGCGGCGGCCGCCGCAACCGCAAAACTCCACAGGAATTTGCACCGCATCGCGTGTTCCTCCTTGAACCTCGCCGGGCACGCCCGGGAATCCGGGGCCTAGTCAACCGCGGAGTCTATCCATTTTGGACAGGCTGCGTCCAGATGGAATTCCGCATTTTCCATGTGGGAGAAAGAGTGGGAGGGGAGATTCTGGCAAGCTGGGTAATGTGGATCGCCCTTCTCGGCGGCGGAACCCACGGCCACAACGTCATCGCCTGGCGCCAACGACGATTACCGTAGCCACGGCAATCATGTAAAGGAAGGTGGCCACGGCGAAGGCCACGGCAGCGGCCACGCGGTAGTCGATGATTTCCGAGCCGGGCATGCCCGGAGCCGGCCCGCTCCCCGTCGCCGCCCATTGGGCAAACCACGTGCCGTCAACCATGAGAAGAAAAGGGACCGCCGCCACCAGGACGTAACACACCGTCAGCAGGAGGGCGATGGGGCTGAAACCTTCACTGAAATCCGGGGCCGGCCCGCCGTGCCGCAAGCTCCGCACCCTCAAAAAGGCCGAGGCATCGGTATGGAAAGCCCCGACCTTCCGTTGATGCCGCTCCGGCTCGTAGAGCATCTCAAAGGCGTCTTGAATGCGGCGGAACTCCCTTGCCGCGTTCCGGGCATGGTTGTGGTCGGGATGGAACTTCTTGACTAGCGCCGAATAGGCGGACAGAATCTCATCCCGCGAGGCATCAGGGCGGACACCCAAGATGGCATGGTAGCCCTTGACCATATCCGGCCTCCCGGTTTCAACTCCGGCCGTCCGGCCGCCGCGCCAGCCATCTTACCCCCTTCCCGCTCGGGGTGTCAAGCGACCCATGAAGTCCGCGCCGGCAACTTTCCGCGGCGCGCAGGGACGATCCGGGGGACTTCTGCCGGTTCGGGACCCGTGGAAAGGAGCGGATTACTGCCCGAACTTGCTCCGGTCGCCGACTTCCGCCGAGAGCGTCAGCAGCTTGCGGTCGCGGAAGACCAGCAGGGGGGCCTTCCGGCCAACCTCGGTGAGACTGACGAGGTTGACCAGGTGGGCGTCGTCTTCGACGGGCGTGTGGTTGAACTCGAGGATCACGTCGCCGGTTTGCAGGCCGGCGGCCTCGGCGGGGGAGTTGGCGGTGACGCTGGTCACCAGGCGCCGAGCGGCCGAGGGAGTCCCAATTCGGCCGCCATCGCCGGGCCGAACTTCGCCTCGAGGTTCACGCCGAGGAAGCCGCGGGTGACTTTGCCGGTTTGGATCAACTGCCGCGCCGCGTTCATGAACATGTTGCTGGGGATGGCGAAGCCGATTCCTTCGTTGCGGCCGGAGTCGCTGGCGATGGAGTTATTGATGCCGATGATTTCGCCGTGGAGGTTGACCAGCGGTCCGCCGCTGTTGCCGGGATTGATGGCGGCGTCGGTTTGGAGGAAGTCCTGGAAGCGGATGGTGGCCCCGCCCAGCGGGCGGAGGTCCCGCCGGCCCTTGGCGCTAATGATGCCGAAGGTGACGCTGTGGCGGAGTCCGAAGGGGCTGCCGATGGCCAGCACGAAATCGCCCACCTCCATCCGGTCGCTGTCGCCCAGCGGGGCGGCGGTCAGGTCGGGCGCCGAGACGGCCAGCACCGCCACGTCGGCGTCGGCGTCCGCGAGGACTTTCTGCGGATGGATGCGGCGGCCGTCCACCAGGTCGATGTGGATGGCGGGCGGGGCGGCGTCGCGGATGACGTGCCGGGTCGTGAGCACGTAGTAATTGTTGCCGGACTCGACGATCACGCCGGCGCCGTGTTCCTCGATGCCCCGGCCGTGGCCCGGCGGCGGGCCGGCTTCGGGGGGTAGATCGGTGTGGATGTGGACCACGGCCGGCCCGACCAGTTTGGCCACGATCTTCAGCACGGCCGATTGGGCGTCGAGCACGGCGGCGTGCTGCTCCAGTTGCCGCCGCAGCTCGGCCCGCTCTGCGGGCCGGAGCCCTGTCCGTTCGATAGCCGCGGGCAGCGTGGGCGGACTCGGGGCCTGGGCTTGGGCGACGGCTGCCGCCAGGCACAGCCAGACAATCAGCAGGGACAAGCAGCGACTGGTCATTCGAGCTTCGTGCTTCTCCCCTCAGGAGACGTCCAACTCGATGTCGTTGATCGACAGATCGACGTCGCCGCCGGGCGAATCCAGGAGGCGGCTCCAGTCGACGTCGGCTGCCGATGCGCCCCCCTGCCGTTCCGCCTCGCGCTGGCACTTGATGCAGTAGGTGGCGTAGGGCAGGGCATTGAGGCGGGCCATGGGGATGTTCGTCCCGCAGCCCTCGCAGACGCCGAACTGGCCCTCCCGCATCCGCTCCAAGGCGTACTCGATGCGGCTCAGCTCACGGCTCTCGACTTCGGCCAGTTGCGAGCTGATCTCGTCTTGGACCGAATCCAGGGCCGCGTCGACCACGTCTCCAGAGGTCTGTGCACGAAGCTCTTTCAAGAGACTCAAATCGCCGGCCAGGGCCTTCCGCAGCGCATCGCGCCGCTTGATGAGGATCTGGCGCACACTCAGGATCGCGTCTTTGCGGCTCATAAGGCTGTCACCTCGGCGTCCGATCCTGGCCGCACTGAAGGCTTGCCCCCCTTCAGAGTAGCCGCCTCGAACCCCCTTCTCAAAATGGACCTGCAACGGGATCACTTGTTCCGACCTCATTGCCGCGATCGACTGCCTGGGGCTGCCGATCGACGGCAACCAAAATATACTACGCAGATCGACCGCTTGTGGGTCAAAATTCGGAGCATATTCCGGGTGCCAAGTGCCGGGACAGTTTGCCGGGAAATCGATTCCCCCCACCCCCGCGGGCGAGACCGGTGCGGCGTGCCGTCCGTTGCCGCTATCCGATAATCGTCAAAACCGGCAAAGATATACAGCCGTTTTTTGCCGATCCCGCCGTCGCCGGCCGGGCGCTGCACTGGGCGTTTTGACCGGATCGCCGGCGTAAGCTAAATGCAGTAGAGGGTTTAGTGTATCTCCCCCAAACGGTGGAAAAGATGGTTGCCACGACCTTTGCGCCCGGCGGCCGGCCCCGTGCAATTTTGCCGGCGGGGACTTGGTGCTCCGTGTTTCAGGCTCCTCGCGCGACGGCCAGGTCGTGCGGCTCCGCTCGGCCAAGTGTACGATTGGCTCGGGCCGGAACTGCACCCTGCGGCTGCGGGCACATGGCGTGGCGGCGATGCACTGCCTGGTGCTCCGCGGCCCGGCCGCCACGGTGGTCCGCCGCTGGTCGGCAGATACCCGATTGAACCAACAGTTTTTTTCCGATGCCCCGCTTGCCCCGGGCGACCGGCTGGGCGTCGGCCCGATCGAACTGGAAGTCTTGGAGGTGGGCACGCCGTCTGCCTCCGCCAAGGCGTCAGAGGCAAGCCGTGAGGCGGACTGGCAATCGGCCCAATGGCAGGCCGCACAGGAGCAGGCGCAACGCCGCTTCGACCAGCAACGCGAGCAACTTGCCGCCGAATCCGCTCAACTCGACGCCCAACGCAGTGCCCTGGCGGCGGAACGGGCGAGCTTTGAGAGCGGGCAAAACGCCTGGGCGGAGCAACGGGTGCAGTTGCAAACCGAGCAAGAAGCCTTGGCCCGGCAACGGATCGAAATCCAAACCGAGCAAGAAGCCTTGGCCCGGCAACGGACCGAAATCCAAACCGAGCAAGAAGCCTTGGCCCGGCAACGGACCGAAATCCAAACCGAGCAAGAAGCCCTGGCCCAACAGCAGCGGCAGTGGCAAGCCCAGCAGCAGGAGACGCAAAAACACCTCGACCAGCAGCGCGGGCAACTCGCCGCCGAGTCGGCCAAGCTCGAAACGCAACGCAACGCGCTGGCGGCCGAGCGGAATGCCTTGACGCAGGAGCGGATCGCCTTCGAGGACGAGCGTCGGCAGTGGGAATCACAGCGGCGGGAGCCGTCCGCCGCCGCCGGGCCGCCGCAGGATCCGTCGCTGCCGGCCGCGGAGGTGGAATCCTCTTCACCGCCGCCCCAGGAACTCGAATTCCAGCCGCCTTCCGAAAAAGCGCCGGTGGACCTGGCCGACGTGTTCCGCCGGGTCGGCGCCAAGGTTGAAGTGCCCGATGACCAACCGGAGCGCGAGGCGTTGCCGCCTCGGGCCGTGCGGCCGCGCAACACCGAAAACAAGCCGCCGGTTGCCAAGCCCAGCGGCGAGGGGGAGGAAGAATCGCTGGACTCCTACATGAGCCGGCTCATGCAACGGGTCCGCTCGACGGGGGACGGGCCGGAGGCGTCGTCCCGCACACCGCCGTCTTCGGAACCGGCAAGGGGGGCGGCCGCTCCCGCCGCGCCGCCGTCGCAACCGGAGTGTCCGCTGCCGGCCAGCCAGCGACGCGAGCCGGCAACGGTCCTGCCGCGGGCGGCGGCCCCGGAAAAGCACGTCAACCTGTCGGCGATGCGGGAATTGGCCAACCTCTCGGCCCATACGCGCCATCAGCCGCCACGCCCGCCGGATCCTGGTCAGCGCGATGTACTCGAAGCTGATCGTCGCCGCGGTGGCCTTGGCCGCCTGCGGCGTCCTGTTCTGGATGTGGACGCGGTCAGCCCCCTGGGAGTTGACGTTCTATGCGGCGCTGCTGGCCCTCGTGGTGGCCGTCTACTGGGGCGTACACTACGCCCTGCTGACCGTCCGGATGATCGTGAACAAGCCGGGCCGCGGCACATGGAACTTGTCCGGCGGCTCATCGGTCCCGGATGACCGGGAGCCGCCGGAGCAAAGGCCGGGCGAAACCGCCGGCGGCGCCCTCGAATCCGGAATCCCGAAGCCCTAGTCCCGTTCAGAACCCGCGGGCGGCTTGGATGTCGGCAAAGTCGCGGAGATGATAGCCGATGCCGACGTAGTCCAACATGCGCACCAGCGCCCGCAAGGCGACGCCCATGCCGTCCGGGCCGCTGAAGCCTCTGAACTGCCCGCCGCTTTTCAGATGCGGCTCCAGGTCGAGAAACACGCCGGGGATGCCGCGGCGGCGGAGCTTCCGCTCCACGGCCGGCAAGAGGCGGCTGAAATCGCGGAGGATGGCCTCGTGGCAGCCCTGGCCGACGTCGGCCGGCACGTAGTTGGCCAGCGTTTCCTCATTGACATGGCTCCCCTTCTTCTCGTCGCCGCGGTTCGCGCCGCTGTCGCAGCAGTAATCCTTGATGTGCATCCAGCCCAGCCCCGGCTTCATCGCCAGGTACTGCTGATAGAGTTCGGCGGGTGAAAAACCTTGGCACAGGACGTTGGCCGCGTCGAAGATCAGCACCATGCCCGGATGGTTCACCTGACGGAAAATCTCGGCCAGGATTTGGCCGGTCCGTCCGACCAGGTTTGCCTCCAACTCCAGGCCATAGGTCAGGTCGGCGCGGTGGCAGGCCTCGGCGATCTGGCCCAACTGGTCCACCGCCTGCGGCAGGTGCTCCCACGGATCGGACCGCCTGGGCGGATAGAACGAGAAGCCGCGGACCAGCTTGGCCTCGAAGGCGTGGGCCAGCTCGCACGCCTTCTTCACGTCGCCGGCAAGATACTTCTTCAGCGGCACGTAGATGTTCTTCGTCCCGTCGTCCACGTCGCAGAGCTTCACCTTGCCCAGCGGCGAGCCGATCGAGGAAACGTTCAGGCCGTATTCGTCCTGCAGGTGGCGGATTTTTTGGATTTCCGCCAGCGTGAGCTTCATGACGTTCTTCACGCCGCCGCCCACGTCGATGAAGCGCAGGCTGTAGTATTGCAGCCCCAGGGCGGCGAAGGCGGCAAACTGCTGCACGGCCGTCTTCTGGTTGGCGGCCTCGTCGGCAAACCCGGAAAGAATCACGCGCGGTGTTTCTGGCATGGGAGGGATTGGGGATTTGGGAGTGGGAATTAGGAAGCATTGCCGCTTGCGGCTTCGCACCGGCTACTGACCGCTGATCGCTGGTCGCTGACCGCTGAAAGCTGATAGCTCGCCGTCACCGTGGTGGTGATCCCGCCGCGGGGGGTGAACGCTGCGGTGAGCGTCATCCGCCGCGGCCGGAGCACCGCCGCCAGGTCGTCGAGAATCCGGTTGGCGGCCGCCTCGTAGTAAATCCCCTCGTTGCGGTACTGGTGCAAGTACAGCTTCAGGCTCTTCAACTCGACGCACCGGGCGTCGGGAACGTAGGCGATCTTGAGCGTGCCGAAGTCCGGCTGGCCCGTCTTCGGGCAGACCGAGGTGAACTCCGGGCAGACGATCTCGACGGTGTAGTCCCGCTGGGGATACGGATTGTCGAACGTCTGCAAGGCGCTGCGGAAACGGTCGTCCACTTCGGTCGGCTCCTTTCCTTCGGCCAGTTATTGTGGCATGATAACGGCTGTGGGGACAGGGGGACTGCACTTGAGTAGCGACGATTCATGCCAGCCGGCGGTGGTCCTGCTATCCGGGGGGCTTGACTCGGCCACCACGGCCGCCATTGCCCGGCAAGAGGGGTTCCCGGTCCATGCCCTGTCGGTCGATTATGGCCAGCGGCACCGTTTCGAGCTTTCCGCCGCCCGGCGGGTGGCGGAGAGCTTGGGCGTCGAGCGGCACGTGGTGTTGAGCGTCGCTCTCGGTCAACTAGGCGGCAGCGCCCTGACCGCCGCCATCGCCGTCCCCAAGGACCGCCCGGCCGACCAGATCGCCCACGGCATCCCCGTCACCTACGTGCCGGCGCGGAACACCGTGCTGCTGTCGCTGGCCTTGGCCTATGCCGAAACGATCGGCGCCGCCGACATCTTCCTGGGCGTCAACGCCGTGGACTACAGCGGATACCCCGACTGCCGGCCGGAGTTCCTGGCGGCCTTTGCGGCCGCGGCCAACTTGGGCACCCGCGCGGGCGTCGAAGGCCGGTTGAACTTCATCATCCGCGCCCCGCTGATGCGATTGACGAAGGCCGAGATCATCCGTCGCGGCGTCGCGCTGGGCGTCGATTTCGGATTGACCCACTCGTGTTACGATCCCAGTCCGGCCGGATTGGCCTGCGGCCGTTGCGACGCCTGCCTGCTCCGCCTCCGCGGCTTCGCCGAGGCAGGACTCGTGGACCCAGCAGAGTACCAATAACTCCATGCGAATCGCCGAGATATTCCGATCGGTCCAAGGCGAGGGGCGTCTGACGGGCGTCCCCAGCGTCTTCGTCCGCGCGAGCGGCTGCAACCTCCGCTGCCGCTGGTGCGATACGCCCTACGCCTCCTGGACGCCCGAAGGCGAGGACCTCCCGGTCGCCGAAGTCCTGGAGCGGGTAGAGCAGGCATCCTTGCCTGCTCCTGAGCCGGTAGGGATGCCGGATCGACCACCCGAGCAGGCAAGGATGCCTGCTCTACTGCCCGTCCGCCACGTCGTCCTCACCGGCGGCGAGCCGATGCTTTTCGCCGAGTTGATTCCCTTGGCCGCCGCCTTGCGCGACGGGGGTTGGCACATCACCATCGAGACCGCCGGCACGCTCTACCTGCCGGTCGCCTGCGATCTGATGTCGATCAGCCCGAAGTTGTCGAACTCCGCGCCGCCGCCGGAGCCCGACCCGCGGTGGGCTGACCGCCACGCCCGCCAGCGGCACGCCCCCGAGGTGATCCGGCGGCTGCTGGCCCAGTACGACTGCCAACTGAAGTTCGTGGTGGACTGTCCGGCGGATTGCCGGGAAGTCGAGGCGTATCTGGCCGAGTTTCCCGAGATCGAGCCGTCGCGGGTGATGCTCATGCCGCAGGGGATCGAGGCCGGCCTGTTGGCGGAGAAGGCCGCCTGGCTGGCCCCCTACTGCGCCGCCCACGGCTGGACTTTCTGCCCCCGCCGCCAGATCGAGTGGTTCGGCGGGCAGCGGGGAAGGTAGAATCCCTTCGGGCTTATCTCTCCTCGCGGAGCGCGGCCAGCAAGGGGGTGCGGAGGACCGCTCGAACCGCCAGCCCGCCGGCGGCCAGTCCCACCAGCAGCACGGTGCCGAGCGTGGCGGCCAACGATGTCCAGGGCAACGAGGCGGCGCGGCCCGTCATCTGCGGCAGCACCGCCAGCAGGGCCGCCAGCACGCCGATGCCCAGCCCGGCCGTCAGCAGGGCGGCGTGCTCCAGCAGGACGAGCCAGGCGAGCGTGGCGCGGCGGAAGCCGGTCGCCCGCAACAGGGCCAACTCGCCGCGGCGCTCGAGCACGTTCCGCAATTGCACGGCCGCCAGCCCGAAGGTCCCCAACAGGAGTCCTAATCCGCCCAGGCTCTGGAACGTCGACAGATAGGTGTTCTGCACGGCGAGGAAGCCCGCCAGCCGCCGGCCGGTCGTCTCGGCCGCCAGTCCGTAATCGCCCAGGGCTTGCTCGAAGGCCGCTTGGACGGCCGCAGTCCGCGCGGGTGGAGTCTCGATCAAGAACAGCCGATAGCCGCTCACGTCGGGGAAGCACCGCAAAAAATCCGCCTCGCCAGTGAGCAGATCGCCCTGGAAGATGCTGTCGGCCAGCAGGGCGACGACCTGCAACCGGATCGGGTTGCCGTGGGCGTCGGGGATCGTGAAGGTCTCGCCCAACCCGCCCCACAGCCCCAGGGCGTAGTTGGCGGTGTTCTTTTCCAGGATGACCGGGATAGGCCCGGGGGCTGCGGTGGCAGTTGAACTGCCGCCCCAACGTTTCCGGTCGAGGAGTTCCCACGGATTGGGCGTGCCGGCCGGCTTGTCGGCCCAGGCGAAGCCGTCGTGGGCGACAAACCGCGGCGGGACGCCCAGCAGCCGCGGCTGCCGCGGCCGATAGAGGTTCAGGCAACTGGCGTCGTCGCCGGCGCGGACCCGCAACGGGACGATTGTGCTGGCGGCCAACAGCTTCTCCTCCGCCGCGGAGAAGCCCAACTCGCGCCGCCCCGCCGGCGTGTCGAGGTCCTGAAAGACCGGCTGATCGCTCTCGGCAACCAGGGCGAAACCGCCGTCGCCGCCCTGTAGCGCCGACGTCTGCCGGCCGGGGTCGAGACGAAAGGCACTGACGGCCACAATCAGGAACGAAGCGGCGGCGACTAGGCCGATGGTGAGCGCGCTGCGGCCGGGGTTCCGGGCGGCGTTGCGGAGCGCCATCCGAGCCAGATTCCCTCTGCCGGCCGCAATGGCCGGGCCGGTCATGCCCGCCCGCAAACGGAGCCACACTAGCCCGAGCATCGCCAGCAGCGCAAGGGCCCCGGCGGCGAAGAACATCCCAACCTTGAGTTCTTCCCCGACGTGCCCGAGCAGCATGGCCGCCGCCGGTCCCACCGCGAGCAGGACCAGCAACAGTTCGAGCCAGCCTATGCGTGCCACTGCCTGGAACAAGCAGTGCTGCCCCGTCAACTTGCGACGGGCATTGCTTGTTCCAAGCAGTGGCACGCTGTACTGCCCGGTCAGCAGGCGGCGTGGCGGGATGCGTGCGAAAGCGCGAACCGAGAGCCAGATGGCGGCCGCCGCCACGGCCAGCCCGCTGCCGCCGCCGATCGCCAGGCTGGCGGCCGTCATCTGGAGCCGCAGAAAGGGCGTGGTGATTGCCGCCAGCCACCAGGTTTGCAGGCCCAGCAGCATCAGCGCGGCGTAGGCGATCCCGGCCGGCACGCCCACCAGACTGCCGGCGGCGGCCACCAGCAGCCCTTCGTTCAGCAACAGGCGGCCGACCTGCCGGCGCGAGAACCCCAATGCCAGCAGCGTGCCGATTTGGGCCGCCCGCCGCTCCACCCCCAGCCGGAACAGCAGGGCTACCAGCATCACCGCGGCGGCGATGATGAAGAAGCTGAACGAGAGAAAGAGGACGCCAAAGGGCGTTGTGCCGGCCGCCGCCTCCAACCCCTGCCGCTTGACCGGCTGGAACACGAATCCCATCGCCGCCGGGTCAATTCGCTGTTCGAGAAACGAGTCGAAATGATGAATGATGAATGATGAATGATGAATGTCCTTGACCTTTGGGTTGTCCGGCAATTCATCATTATTCATCACTCTGCATTCATCATTTACTGCAACGCGGATCGACGTGGTTTGTCCGAAGCGGCTGCCCCAGAGCCGCCGACCGGCCGCCAGCGAAACAAACGCTTTGGGCGTCGGACCATAGCGGTTCCAATACGCCTCATCCGCGGGCCGGATGCGCCTGGCGTCGAAGGGGAACGGCGGGTTCCAGCCGGCCATCGTCGCCACGTCGGTCATGCCTTTCACTGCGGGCACCAGCCCCCGGTCGCCGGCCGCGCCTGCGAGCCGCACCACGGCAGCCAGACGGAGCGCGACCGTTTGCTCGCGGACCTGCCCTTCAACGCTCTCCGGCTCGAAATACCGG
Source organism: uncultured Planctomycetaceae bacterium (assembly GCA_963754135.1). Classification (GTDB taxonomy): domain Bacteria; phylum Planctomycetota; class Planctomycetia; order Pirellulales; family Thermoguttaceae; genus JAJFUI01. Next base: position 1,297,437 of record CAVWEY010000003.1, on the reverse strand, counting down.
AGCCGCACGGTGTCGCCGATCTTGGCGTGCAACTGCTCGGCCGCCCAGGAGTTCAGCGCGATTTCATCCGGCCCGAGCGGCGGCAATGGTTTTCCCGCCACCGAGAGAAACGGACCCAGCGGCGGGCGATCGGCAAAATCCAGGGCCGTGACCGTCGAATAGGGTATCTCGCGGTTGCCGCAGGCCAGCGTGTTGGCCAGGTAGCTGAGGGCCGGCTGGACGATGCCAAGGTCATCCAGCGCCTTCAGGATGGCCTGCTCCGTCGCCGGGCTGAGCAACATGCGGTCGGAAGTGATGTTCCAGTAGCCCAGCGGCGTCCGCTCGACGCGAAGGCCGTAGTCGCGGAGTTTCGGCCGCCAAGTGGGACGGGCGTTTTCTCCGGGGGCTGTTAGCCCCCGGCTATTGGCCACGAGGATCGCGTTGGCGCCGCCGGGCTGCCCCAACCGCTGCCCGAGCCAGCTCAACGGCACATAGGCGCAGAGCGGAATCTGTTGCGTGGGCCACAGCCCGAAGCGCCCCAAACCTTCGGCGGGAATGACCTCGCTCAGCACCAGCCGCTCACTGCGGATGGTCTCCTGTTTGCGGCCCAAGGCGCTGTCGGCGGGGATCGGCCCGGCGCTGGGGAGGCGGAGAAGCACTGACTGGCCCACCCGCACGCCCAGCCGCTCGGCCGCGGGCTGATTGAGCACGATTTCGCCCGGTTGCGGCAAGCGTTGCGGCCGGCCGTCGCCCAACTGCCAAAAGCGGGCGTCGCAGCCCAAGAGTTCCACCCGGTTCGCCCGCGCGGAACTCCCCGGGTCGGCGTTCTCCAGGCTTACCCGCAGCAGGATCGCCGGCACGGCGTCGCATGTCTGTTTAGCGGCCGCCGGCGCGGCGGCCCATTCGTCGGCCAATTCCGCCCGAAAAAGCCGCTCCGTCACCATCGCGGCATCGATCCGCCCCAGGCGGTCGAAGATCAGCCGACGGAGGCTTCCGCGCATCGAATCGCCCACCAGCAGCGCGCCGCTAAGGACGGCCGTCCCCGCCGCCACGCCGCAGGCCACGGCGAGGTTCGTGCGCCAGTAGTAGCACAGCGACCTGAGGATCAGGCGGAACGTGGTCATCCTCGCTTCAGCACCCCGTCATCGAGTTCCAACCGTCTTTCCATCATTCCCGCCAGCCGCGGGCTGTGGGTGACGACGATCAACATCGTTTGCTCCTGCCGCTGAAGCTCCAACAACAATTCGCCGACACCGGCGGCCGTTGTGCGGTCCAGGTTGCCGGTCGGCTCGTCGGCCAAGACCAGCAACGGGCTGTGGATCAGCGCCCGGGCCAGGGCCGTCCGCTGCCGCTCGCCGCCGGAAAGCTCGGCGGGGCGATAGTCCAGCCGGTCAGCCAGGCCGACGCGCTCCAGCAGCATCCGGGCCCGCTGGAGGGCCGCTGCCGGCGTCCGGCCCGCGGCAGCCGTGGGCACCAGCACGTTCTCCAGCACCGAACACTGCGGCAGCAGGTGATGGTCCTGAAAGACGAAGCCGACTTTTTGGCGGCGAAACGCGGCCAACTCCGGCTCGGCGAGCGTGGCCGGGTCCTGGCCGTCGAGCACCACCCGGCCGCCGCTGGGCGGCTCCAACCCGCCCACGATGCTCAACAGCGTGCTCTTGCCCGAGCCGCTGGGGCCGAGAATCGCCACGTTCTCGCCCGCGCCAACTTGAGCGACACGTCACGGAGCACTATGAGCGGCTCGCCTCGCGTGGGGTACTGTTTCGAGACGTGTTCGACCAAGAGCGTGCTCATAATCCCTCATACAGTTCGATCATCCGCCGCGCCATTAGTTCCGCATTATAGCGTTGCCGGACGGCGGTTTGAGCCTGGCGTCCGCACTGGCCGGCCAGTTGGGCATCGAGGATCAGGCGTTTCAGGGCGGCCGCCAGCGAGGCGAGATTGCCCGGCTCGTAGAGCAGGCCGCCGCCGGTGTCGGCGATCAATTCGGGGAAGGCCCCATGCGCGGGCAAAACGGCCGGCACGCCGGCGGCCCAGGCCTCCAACACCGGCAGGCCCTTGGCCTCGGGCCAGACCGTCGGCAGGCAGAACAGATCGAGCGATTCGAGAAAGGCGATCTTGGCCGCCCGATCCAATTCGCCGATGTACTGGAACCGGTCGGCCAGCCCGGCCGCGGCCAGTTGCCGCCGGATGCCGGCCACGTAGGGGCGGTCGATCGGATCGAGGTATCCGGCTGCACGCACGCGGAGCGGTGGCAGTTCGCCATCGGCTGCCAGAATCGGTAACACAGCGGCAAGCTGGTGCAGGCCCTTGTCGGGGCACACGCGGGCCAGATAGCCGATCGTCACCGCCGGTTGGGGCGGCAGTTCAACTGCTGCCCCAACGCCACGGCCCGGTCCAACTGCCGCCCCAACGCCGTAGCCCGCCAGGTTCAAGCCCGGCGGGATGACGCGGATCCGCTCGGGCGGCAGCCGCAAGTATTCCGCCATGAAGCCGGCGTAGTAACGGTTCATCGCTACCAGCACAGTCGCCTCGGCCGCGCGCTGGCGGAGCAACTCGACCGCCCGGCCGCGGTAGGGTTCGGGGAGCCTCTCCAGAAAACTGTCTTCGCCGCCGAGGCTGCACACCACGTGTACGCCCAGCCGGCGGATGATTTGTCGGGCAACGCCGATCAGCAGGACGTTGTTCAGGTGGACCACCTGGGGGCGAACGTCCCCTGCCAGCCATTGCAGGAGTTTTTCGAGTTCCTTCCGCTGGCGGCCCTCCTCCCCTTCGAGCATCGAGACCGTCAGTGCGCCGAGATGCTCCGGCTGCACGCTCGAACTGCGGCCGGTCGCCCAGCGCAGCACCACGGGCCGATCCAGCAGGCGGTCGAGGAACCAGGGCGTGTGGTGGAACGCCGCCCAGCGCTGTTGCAGGTAGACGTTGATGCCGCCGAAGGCCACCCGAGGGATGCTGACGTCTTCTTCATCCGTGCGGATCGGCGTGTACATGGGGGCCAAGAGGCAATCGTGGCCGGCGGTTCGCAACGCGGCGGCGAGGGTGTTGCCGTGCAGGCAGCTGCCGCAGTACATGTTTCCGGCCCCGGCGGCAAGATAGACGATTTTCATTGGGAGCCTTGTTGGGTCGGCAGTTCAACTGCCGCCCCCTCGATTCAACAGCGCCCCCACCGCCCGACGCCCGCTGCGGACGGCACTCTCCATCGTAGCCGGCCAGCCGGTCGCCGTCCAATCGCCGGCCAGGGCGAGGTTGGCAACGGGCGTCCGTTGCGGGGGGCGGAAACGGTCCACGCCAGGCTGGACGGAAAACACGGCCGCCGGCTGCGCAATCACCCGGCCGTGCAGCAACCGCGCCTGGCGCACCGCGGGCCAAACCGCTTCCAACTCGCCGCGGACCGCGGCCAGCCACTCGTCGTGCTTTCGCCGGGCCAGCCGGTGCGAGGCGCTGACGACCACTTGGCAATGCTGTTGTCTGGCAGTCCCCTCTCCCAAAGGGAGAGGGGAGACGCCGGACATGCTCTCGGCAAACACCCATTGCCCCAGCCGCCCCACCAACACCGCGTGGGGCAAAGGAACCACGGGGCGGTCGAACCAGAGATGGACCGCCGTGATGGCCGCCGGCTCGATCCGCTCGACATCGGCCATCGCCGACATGGCCGCCAGGAGATCGGCGGCACACAACGGTCGCACTCGATGCCACGGCACAGCGACGATCACCCGCTCGAACGGCTTTCGCGTGCCGTCCGGCAGCACCAGGGCGTCGGCCCGCCTCGCATCGCCCTCGACGCGCCGGACGGCAGTGCCGAGATGCACCAGGATGCCGCGGGCCGTCAGCCATTGGAGCAGGCGGTCGTGGAATATCTCCCGGAGCGGCAGCCGCGGCAGCAACAAGTCGCCCGCTCCCCGCGAGGCCAGAAACCCGTCGCGGAAAACCTGCTGCGCAGCGGCCAGGGACGCATGATCGACCGTTTCACCCAGCGCGCTGGTGAGGACCACCGACCAGAAACATTCGATCGCCCGCGGCGATTGCCCGTGGGCGCGGAGCCACGCGCCGATGGTCTGTTCGATGGCTTCGGAATAGCCGGCGGCTAACAGCCGCCGGAATGTGCGCCGCGATTTTGCAAGGGCGTTTCCGGCGGCTGTTAGCCGCCGGCTATTCTTTCTGCGTCCGCCTGTGTGGGTTTGAACCCGCACCAGGCGGCGCAACGTTCCGGACGATCCGCCAACGCTCACTGAGCGAGAGATACTTTAGCCGCATCAGTCCCGGCAGTAGATGGAGCGGGCCGGGCAGCCAACGGCTCCCGGCCACCTCGTGCCGCGTGCCGTCGGGTCCGATGAAGTGCAGCGTGCCGGTCCGTTGGAAGCAGTCCATGACCTCCGTGCGGCGGCAGAAATCGAGAAACTCGCTACAGCAGCCCAGGGCGACGTGCGGGCAGTAGTCGATCAACTGGCCGGTCTGGCAGTCCATGAGCGAGCCGGCCCGGCCGCCGAGGAACGGGGCCTGCTCGAAAAGCTCGACGCGGAGGCCGTGCTCGGCTGCTTCGACCGCGGCCGCCAGCCCGGCCAGCCCCCCGCCAATGATCGCCACCGACGGTCCCCTCTCCCGACCAACCTTCGGTTGGTGCCCGGAGAGGGCTAGGGTGAGGGCTGAGTTGTTCATTGCAGATCGCCCTTTCGCGGCGGCAGGAGCGACCAGCGGGCCAGGAGTTGGAGCTTCTTGAGGCGGCCGAGACGGATGCGCCGACGGAAGACCATTGCCGGGCGCCGCGAGATCTGGCGCAACAGCCCGCGGTACGTGGCCATCAGCAGGCCGAACATCCGTTGGCCCGGCGGGGCCAGCCATTCCAGCAGTTCCGCCCCTTCGGCGTAGAACCGCTCGGCGCGGGCAGCCTCCATCGTCATCAGCCGGCGAAACCGCTGGTCGGCCACGCCGGCCAGCAGGTCGTCGGCCGAGTAGCCGCACTGCCGCAGGTCCTCGATGGGCAGATAGACGCGGCTGGCCGCGGCGTCTTCCTTCAAGTCGCGGAGGATGTTGGTCAATTGCAGGGCGATGCCCGCTTGCCGCGCCGGCGCGAACGCCTCCGGCCCGCGAAATCCCCAGATGTGGATGCAGCAAAGCCCCACGGCCGACGCCACGCAATCACAATACTGCCGCAACTGGTCAAAGGTCTCGTAGCAGTGGCGGTCGAGGTCCATCTCGACGCCGTTGAACACCGCGAAGAGGTGTTCATGGGGAATCTGAAACCGCCGGACGGCGTTGGCCAGGGCGGGGAGGATGGACCGGCCGGTCTGCAATGATGAATGATGAATGATGAATGATGAATTGCCGGCGGACGATTGCTCGTTTTCCCCGCGCTTCCCCCTTCGCTTTTCCTCCTCCTTGCACCGCTTGTTGCAGGGCCGCCCGCCAGGCCGCCAGCGCTTTGCGCCGCGGTTGGTCTGACAATGTAGGCGGCACACGCCGTGTGCCGCTGTCCGCACACGGCGTGTGCGGACTACATTCCGGCGGACTACATTGGTCGGCCAGGTCGTCGGTGTGGCGCATGAAGGCGTACAAGGCCCACATGGCGCGGCGTTGCGCCCGCGGCAGCAAGAGAAACCCGGCGTGGAAATTCGACCCCGCCCGCCGGCTCATCCGCCGGCAGAAGGCATAGCTCGCTTCGATGGCGTTGTGCGTGGGGTTCATGTTTATCGCAGTCCTCACGCTCCGCGTGAGGATGTCGCGTCACGCGGAGCGTGACGAGTACAATCCGCCAGACCGCAGTTTCCACCAACAACGGACCGCCAGTTGCAGCTTCTCGAATTTGGAGACGGTTGGCCGCTTCGCCCAGACGTCGTAGTTCTGGCGGCGGATCGCTTGCAGGATCGCCAAGCCGCCGGCGGCGAACAACGCCACCGGCAGGCGCAGCCCGGCGGGCATCTTGGCCGCCAACGGCAACCCGGCCCGCAACCAGCCCTCCGCCTCATCCACCTGGGCGGCCAGCAGTTGACGGAAGGCGTCGCTCGATTCCTGCCGGGCGAACGCCGCCTCATCGTAGCCGAACCGCCGGCAAGCCGCCTGCGGCAGATAGATCCGCCCGCGCTGCCAGTCCCGCGCCACGTCCTGGCAGAAGTTGGCCAGTTGCAGCCCCGTGCAGATCGAATCGGCCAGCCGCGCCCGCTCCGGCGTATGGCACCGGCCGAGGTAGAGCACCAGCCGGCCCACCGGATTGGCCGACCAACGGCAGTATTCGAGCACCTGTTGGGTCGTCTCGTAGCGCGTTACGTGCTGGTCTTGCCGGAAGGCCACCAACAGGTCGATGAAGGGATCGGCGGGGACGTCGAACTGGCGGATTGTTTCCTGCAGCGCAATGAAGACGGGATGGGTGGCCCCGCCGCGATAACAATCGCGGAGCTGCGCTTCCCACCAGCCCAGCAAGGCCAGGGCCCGCTGCGGGGCGGCCGATGTAGGCGGCGCCAATGTAGGCGGCGCACTCCGTGTGCCGCTTTCCGCACACGGAGTGTGCGGACTACATTCCGGCGGAGTACATTCGTCGGCCAAGTCGTCGGCCCAGCGGCAGTAGGCATAGACGTTGGCGACGTGCTGCCGCAGCCGCCGCGGCAGGAGCCGGCCGAGCACCGTGAAGTTCTCGTAGTGTCGCCGGGCCAGCCGCCGGCAGTACCGCCGGCTCTGACGCGGGGTGGGCGGCGCCGCCGGGGCGGCCTGCGGACCGTAACGTTCTAGGTCATTGGGAAACATGTAACTCGGCTTGCGAAACCGCAAGCGGCGTTGCTTGTCGTTGGCCTCTTCCCCCATTATGATGTCTTGAGGCGAGTGAGGGAACCATGCGGATCATTCTGGCCCGGCCACGGGGGTTTTGTGCGGGCGTGAACATGGCCATCGAGGCCCTGGAATCGGCCTTGGCTACCCACGGCACGCCGCTGTACGTCTATCACGAGATTGTTCACAACAAATGGGTGGTAGAGCGATTCCATCGGCAGGGGGTGATCTTTGTCGATGACCTGGCGGAAGTGCCGGAAGGGGCCCACCTGCTCTATTCCGCCCACGGCGTGCCGCCCGGCGTCCGGCAGCAGGCCCACCGCCGGCGTCTGAAGGCCATCGACGCCACCTGCCCATTGGTGACCAAGGTGCATCGGGAAGCCGTCCACTTCGCCCGGCAAGGCTACACGGTTCTGCTGATCGGCCACGCCGGCCACGATGAGGTAGCAGGCACGATGGGCGAGGCACCGGAGTCGATCCGCCTCGTTGAGACGACGGCGGACGTCGATCGGGTCGAGGTGGCCGACCCCTCCAAGGTAGCCTATCTCACCCAGACCACGTTGTCGGTGGACGATGCGGCCCGGATCGTCGAGCATCTGCGGCGGCGGTTTCCGCAGGCCGTCGGTCCGCCCCGCGACGACATCCGCTATGCTACGCAGAATCGGCAGGAAGCGATCCGGCTGCTGGCCCCGCAGTGCAGCCTGATGTTGGTCGTCGGCAGCCGGAACAGCTCCAACAGCCGGCGGCTGACGGAATTGGCCCAGTCGTGCGGCGTGCCGGCCCATTTGATCGACGGGCCGGCCGACATCGACCTGCGGTGGTTCTCCGGCGTGGAGACAGTGCTGCTGACGGCCGGCGCCAGCGCGCCCGAGTCGCTGGTGCAGGAGTGCGTGACGATGTTGCAGGAGCGTTTCGCTGCCTCGGTCGAGACCCGTGCGGTCCGCGAGGAACAGGTGCGGTTTGCCTTGCCGGAAATGTAGTCCGCACACGCCGTGTGCGGACAATCGGTGTACTCCTCACGCTCCGCGTGAGGACGGCGGCACACGGAGTGTGCCGCCTGCATTGAGCGGAGACAGCGATGAAGATCCATGATTTGGAGTTGTTTCTGGTCGGCTCAGAGCAGAACGGCTCGCCGGCGCCGGGCCGTCACTTGCTGGTGCGCATGACGACCACCTCGGGCTTGGAGGGCTGGGGCGAATCAGGGCTTGCCTGGCGCCCCACGGAGCTTGCCGCCCGGCGAGAGGCCCTGCTGGCCGTGCTGGCCGGCCGCAGCCTCTACGACATCGAGGAGCTGCACACCCTGGACGCGCTCTCGCCGGCGCCCTTGCGCTCGGCCGTGGAAATGGCCGTCTGGGACCTGCTGGGCCGGGTGCTGCGGCAGCCGTTGTGCAATCTGTTGGGCGGGTATTACCGGCGGCGGATTCCCGTCTCGATCCGCCTGGCCGGATGCCGTCCCAAGTCATCCGCCCACGTCTCCCGCGAGTTGGCCGACCAGGGCTTCCACACCCAAACCGTGCTGACCGGCGGCCGCCCCGACGAGGACCTCAAAATCCTCACCGCCATCCGCGAGTTGGTGGGCGACCGGATCGAGCTGAGGTTTGACGGGCAGGGCCGCTTCGACCTCGAGGCCGCCCGCGACCTCTGTGCCGGCCTGGAGTACCAGCGGCTGCAATTCCTCCTCGATCCGCTGAGCGCCCCGGAGCTTCACCCGACGGCCGCGCTGGGCCGGCAGACGAGCGTTCCGCTGTGTCTGTGGCGGGCGATCCGCACGTCGGCCGAGCTGTTGGCAGCGGTGCGTTGCGGCGCCGCCCCCTTCGTGGTGATCGACCTGGAACAGGTGGGCGGGATCGTGCCCGCCAGGGCTTGTGCCGCCGTGGCCGCCGCCGCCGGGGTGAGCCCGTTGCTGGGCGGCCGGTCCTCCCTGGGAATCGCCACCGCCGCCATGCTCCACCTGGCCGCCGCCACGGCCGCCTTCTCCACCGCCAACGAGATTGTCGCCGGACAACTCCGCGACACGGTCTTGACCGATTCCTTCGAGATCGCCGACGGCATGATCCCCGTCCCCGAAGGGCACGGCTTGGGGGTCGAAGTAGACCGGGCGAAGCTGGAACGCCGTCAGCCAGCGGCGTAATTGGTCGGCTACACGGTAGGGTGGCACGCCCTGAAAGGGCGTGGCGGGCGTCGGGTCTGAATCCCACGGTTCACCACGCCCTTTCAGGGCGTGCCACCCTCGCAATCGCGGGTCGTTTTCTACGCAAGCGTCGCCGTGTAGCCGACGTCGGAAACAGCGGCAACGAGTTGGCCAGGGTCCAGGTTCTCGCCCGCCACGACGGCCCGGCCGGCCGCCAGGTCCACCTTGACCGACGCCACGCCGGGGCACTCGCTCAGGGCGCGGGTGACGGCGGCCACACAATGGCCGCAGGTCATGCCGGCGACGGCCAGTTCGAGACCCTCAGCGGACGGCGACCGGGCATCGGCATTTCCCAGGGCAGCGGCGCCGGGATACGGCTCCGTTGGCGGCCGCTTCGCGTAAGAGTAGCCCACCACCGCCAACAGCAGGATGGCGCAGACCGCCGAGAAGCTGCCGGATGGCATCGTCCCGTGGGCATGCACGCTGAGCGGCGGTATCGTGGGATTCAGCCAGTCGAGCAACAGCCCGCCGCCGATGGCGCTCAGGACGACCGCCAGCAGGTACAGCACGGTGGTCCGCTTGCCCAGCAATTTCCAAACCGTCGTGATCGTGGCGGGATTGCTGGCCGGGCCGGAAATCAGGAACGCCAGCGCCGCTCCGGGCGAAGCCCCGGCGTAGATCAGACCGGCCGCGATGGGCACCGACGCCGACGCGCAAACGTACATCGGCACGCCAAGCAGCATCATGGCCACGATGGAAAGAATACCCCGGTGCAAATAGGCGTCCCAGCCGTGCTGCGGCACGACGGCTCCGATGACCCCGGCGATCACCACGCCCAGCAACAGGGCCCCGCCAATGTCGCGGGGAAGGACGACAAACCCGTACTCCAGTGCCCGCCAGACGACGTTCCGCTTGCCTCGTCCGGTGCAGCAGGCTTCGTGGCAATGCGGCGTCTCGCCGGCTGGCCCACTCTCCTCGGCCTCACCCAGCAGCCAGACTCAGCGCACCGCCCAGCAAGCCCGTCACAAAGGCGATCACGGGGCGGAACACGGCCACGACCGGCCCGAGCAAGCCGTACGTGATGGCGATGCTGTCGATGCCGGTCTGCGGCGTGGAGAGCAGAAAAGAGGTGGCGGCCGCGCGGCTGGCCCCGTGCCGGCGCACCGACGCCGTGACCGGGATCACCCCGCACGAGCAGAGCACCAGCGGCACGCCGAAGAGGGTCGCCTTGAGCACCGGCCGGAAGCCGCCGCCACCCAGGTGCCGCTCGACGAACTCCGGCGAGATGCACACGGAGAGCACCCCCGCCGCCAAAAAGCCGAACAGCAAGTAGGGCGCCATCTGGCCCAGTACCGACCAGCTTTCCTGCGCGATATTGACTACGATTTGCATCTTTGAAACTGGGTGCCATGCCCACGCTTGCCGTGGGCATGAGAATACGCCAACCTCACATGCCCACGGCAAGCGTGGGCATGGCACCCGATTCACCACGTTACCTGGCGTGCTTGGCCAGATAGCTCGCCACGCCTTCGGCGGTCGGTTTCATGGCCTCCTCGCCCTCGTGCCAGTTGGCCGGGCAGACCTCGCCGTGCTCCTCATGGAATTGCAGGGCGTCGAGCACCCGCAGCGCCTCGTCCACGCTGCGCCCAACGGCAGGTCGTTCACCAGCGCGTGCCGGACGATCCCCTGCTTGTCGATCAGAAACAGCCCGCGCAAGGCCACGCCCGCCAGCTCCAACAGCACGCTGTAATCCCTGGAAATCTGCTTGGTCAGGTCGGAGACCAGCGGATAGCCGACCGGCCCGATGCCGCCCTGCTTCCGCGGCGTGTTCTTCCAGGCCAGGTGGGTGAAGTGCGAATCGACCGAGCAGCCGATCACCTGGGCGTTCTTCTTCTGGAACCGCCCCAGGGCCGCGTCGAAGGCGATGATCTCCGAGGGGCAGACGAAGGTGAAGTCCAGCGGGTAGAAGAACAGCACCACGTACTTGCCGCGGTACGACGACAGTTTCAACTCGGCGAACGAGCCGTCCGGCATCACCGCCTGAGCGGTGAAATCGGGGGCCTCTTTGGTCACTAGGGTACACATGAGACGTTCTCCGTGGTAGTTGTGGGTTCTTCCTACTTGCCCCGCTTGCCGAGTTCCTGGTCGAGCAGATACAGCCCCACGCCGCTATCGCCGACCAGCTTCAGTTGGGCGACGATCAATTGCGATTGCGACTCCTCCTCGACCTGCTCGCGGACGAACCATTCCAGGAAATCGTGGGCGGCGCCGTCCTTCTCGGTGCCGGCCAGGTTCATCAGGTCGCCGATCATGCCGGTGATCTTCTGCTCGTGCTTGTAGGCGTCCTCGAAGGCCTCCAGCGGTGACTTCCATTGCGTCTTGGGGGCCTCGATTGCCATGAGCCCCACCCGGCCGCCGCGGTCGTTGATGAAATCGAAGATTCTCATGCCGTGGGCGGTCTCTTCACCCGACTGGACCCGTATCCAGTGGGCCATGCCCTTGAGGTTCTCCGCCTCGAACCAGCCCGCCATCGAGAGGTACAGGTACGACGAGAACAACTCGGCGTTGATCTGCTTGTTCAAGGCGTCTTGAAGCTTGGAACTGAACATGATCCGATCTCCCTTTCAGTGTGTGAGGAACCGTTCTGCGGGAAAAAGGGGACAGTCCCCATTTGCCGGAACGGCCCGGAGGGTGCTTCGCACAAATGGGGACTGTCCCCTTTTTCCCGCTCCTTTTCCCGGTCGGCCCTGCACTGTGGGCAGAGGCCGAGGTATTGAAGACGATAGTCGAGAATTTTGATAACCGCCAGAATCATCGGCGTTACCCCCCAAAAGGTCAAGGGGTGGGCCGTGAATATCGTCCACCCGGCCGCACTTCACGCAGCGGACGTGATCGTGGCGGTGGACATTGCCGTCGAACCGGGACTCGTGGCCGCCGACATCGACTTTCTGAATCCTTCCCGCGCGAGTCAGCAGTTCCAGGTTGCGGTAGACAGTGCCCAGACTGATCTTGGGCAACCGGCGGCGGACGACTTCATACAACCCAACGGCGGTAGGGTGCGTCGCGAGCTTCTGAAGTTCCTCCAGAATGAGCTGCCGCTGTCGGGTATTGCGTTGGAGTCGTCGGGTGTTCATGGCGTTCTTATCACTACTAGTTATTATTACTGATAAATTGAAGATGTCAAGCCCTTTCGGACGGCGTAGGTCGGAGAACAGCCGTGGGCTAACAGCCCCGGAATGCGTGTGAACTCGTGTCTTCCCAGCGGGGGCTGTTAGCCCCCGGCTGTTCCCTTACGACGTCCCGGTCACTTTGCACGCCCCAAGCAATGGCATACATTCACGTTATGAGAGTTTACTGTTTGGCAAGCGTCATCCGCGGCGCAGTTGTGGCCACGTTGCTGGCCGCCGGCAATCAGGTCTGTGGAACCGTCCCGGCGGCAGGGGCGGGCGGCATTTCACCGGCCGCTAGCCCACCGCGGCCCCTGGTCCTCCAACTCCATTGGTATCCCCAGGCCCAATTCGCCGGATACATGATGGCCGAGGAGAAGGGCTTTTTCCGCACGGCCGGCCTATCGGTCCGGCTCCGCTGGTCAGTGGCGGGCGAGCAGCCCTTCCGGCAACTCGTTGAGGGCCACTGCGACTTTTGCACCGGATGGCTCTCCGACGCCATGCGCGAGCGCGACGCCGGCAAATCCCTGGTCAACATTGCCCAGGTCTTCCAACGGTCCTCGACGATGCTGGTGGCGTGGAGCAAGTCGGGGATCAAAGTCCCCGAGGACATGACCGGCAAGCGGGTAGGGCTCTGGGGCGGCAACAACGACGTTCAGATCCTGGCGTTCTTCCGCCGGCACCACGTGCAGCCGGTCATCGTGCCGCAAAGCGCCAGCATGGTGCCCTTCTTGCGGGGCGCGGTGGACGTCGCCTCGGCCATGCACTACAACGAGTATCATAAGCTGATTGAGGCCGGCGTCTCGCCCGAGCAACTCCGCGTGTTCTCCCTGGCCGACTACGGTATGGCCTTCCCCGAGGACGGCATTTATTGCACCGAGGCTACGCGCCGCGACCGGGCCGAAGCGTGTGGGAAGGTTGTGGCGGCATGCCGGCAGGGCTGGGACTACGCGCTGGATCACGAGGCCGAGACGCTGGACGTCGTGATGAAGTATTGCCGCGCGGCCAACGTGCATACCAATTGCAACCATCAGCGGTGGATGTTGCGTTCCGTCGCGGTGGCCATCCGCGGCCAGCCCGGCACGCCGCCCCCGTCCTGGGGCGGCCTTTCGGCCGACGTCTATCAGGGCGTGGCGCGGATGCTGCTCGACGAGCGGCTCCTGCGCGCCGTGCCGGCCTTCGACCAGTTCTACCGGCCAGTTTCCCTCTGAGCAACCTCGCGTGGCATTCTCCCTGCGCAACAAGCTGATCTTGGCCGTCTGCCTGCCGCTGTTGGCGGTATACTTGGCGGTGCTGGTGATCGACTATCGCACGGGCAAGACGGCGGCCATTGCCCAGATGGAACGCCATCTGACCGCGTTGACCGGTGAGTTGGCCGCGGAGATCGACGGGGAGTTAGCCGCCGCGGCCCAGGCGGCGCGGTCGACGGCCGCCGTTTTGACCGACATGCAGCCCAGCGGCCGCGAGCAGATCAACGCCCTGGAACGGTCAGTGCTGGCCACGAACCGGACCATCTTCGGCACGGGGGTCGCCTACGAGCCGGGTGCGTTTGCGGCGGACCGGCAGCGGTTCGCACCCTATCTCTGCCGGAATGGATCGAGCGGCGGAGTGAAGAGCGTGGACATCGCCTATGATTATGCCCGTTGGGACTGGTACCTGCTCCCCAAGCTGCTCGACCGGCCGGCCTGGACCGATCCCTACTTTGACGAGGGCGGGGGCAATATCTTGATGTGTACTTACGCCGCCCCGTTTTACCGCCAGGGGAGGTTCCAGGGCGTGGTCGGGGTCGACATCGCCTTGGCGGAGATCCAGCACCGGCTGGGCAGTGTGGACACCCGCGGCGGCTATTTCGCCCTGGTCAGCCAGACCGGCACGTTCGTCTCTCACCCCGACCCGTCGTACATCATGGCCGAATCGGTCTTCAGCCTGGCCGCCTGGCACGAGTCGGCCGAGCTGGAGGCGGTCGGGCGGGAAATGATCGCCGGAAAATCGGGCGTCCGCCGCCTGACCGACGTCACCACCGGCCGGCCGGTCTGGGTCGTCTTCGTGCCGGTCGAATCGGTCCAATGGTCGCTATTGGCGGTCATCCCGGAAGACGCAGTGATGGCCGAGTTGATGCCCGGCTGAACCGTCAGGTGGGCCTATTGCTGGGCGGACTGGCCGTGATTGTGGCGGTGATCGTGGCGGCCTCGACCTGGGTGACCCGGCCGATCGGGCGGTTGGCCGCGGCGGCCCGCCAGGTCGCCCAAGGCAATCTCGATGTCCGCGTGGCCGGCGGTGGCCGCGACGAGATCGGCCGCTTCGTCGGCACGTTCAACCAGATGGTCGTCGACCTGAAGGAGAACGTGGAGGTGCGGGTCCGCGAGACGGCCGCCCGTCAGGCGATGGAGCGGGAGCTGCAAATCGCCCGGGAGATTCAGACATCGCTGTTGCCGATGGCCCGGCCCCCTTTTCCGCACCGCCGCGAGTTCACCCTGGACGCCGCGACCGCGCCGGCAAAGATCATGGCCGGCGATTTTTTCGACTTCTGGTTCGTCGAGGACGACGTGCTGGCGCTGGTGATGGCCGACGTTTCCGGCAAGGGCGTGCCGGCGGCCCTGTTCATGGCCGTCGGCCGCACTGTGCTGCGCAACTTTTCCGTCCCCGGACAATCGCCGGCGCAGGTCCTCTCGGTGGCCAACCACGTGATGGCCGCACAAAACGAAAAGAACATGTTCATTACGGTCTTCTACGGCCACTACCACGTGCGGACCGGCGAGCTCGTGTTCGCCAACGGCGGGCACCCGCCGCCTTACTTGGTGCGGCGGGGTGGAACGGTGCTCGAATTGGACGCCCCCGCCGGACCGCTGGTCGGCGTCCTGCCCGACGCCGAGTACGGGGAGTGCCGCGAGACCCTCGCGCCGGGCGAACTGCTGGTCCTTTACACCGACGGCGCCACGGAGGCCCGCAACCAGGACGGACTATTGTTGGGCGACGCCGGCCTGCGGCAGATCATCGCCGAGGCCGGGTCCCAATCGGTCGAGGACGTCTGCCGGCGGATGCTGAAGCGGGTCAATGCCTTCCGCAGCTCGTCCGATCAAGACGACGTGACCGTTCTGGCCCTGCGGCGGGCGGAGGCAGAGTAGCAGCCCGCCGCAAGTGAGGCCGAAGGAAGTTGTGCCAGAGATCCGTTCGAACCAGGGGCAACGGCCGGCAGCGGACCATCCGCGGCGGCGCGGCAAGGTTGATAATAAGCTATTCTTATGATAAGATGCCGTTATGAACATCGAAACCCTCCGTATCTTCTGCGACGTCGTCCAGTCCCAGAGCTTCTCCCGCGGGGCGAAGATCAACGACGTCAGCCAGTCGGCGGCTACCCAGTCGGTTCACCGGGTGGAGCAGTATTTCGGCGTTCAACTGGTCGACCGCTCGAAAAGGCCGTTCGTCTTGACCCCCGAGGGGCAGGCCTGCTACGAGGGCTTCCGCGAGGTCCTCGAACTGTACGATTCGGTCGAGGCCCGCGTCCGCTCGCTGCGGCGGGAGATTGGCGGGCTGGTGCGGGTGGCGGCGATCTATTCCGTCGGCCTGCACGACATGAGCCGCTGCATGCAGGACTTCATGCGGCAGTATCCCAAGGCCAAAGTCCGGCTGGAATACCTCCGGCCCAACAAGGTCTACGAGGCCGTGCTGGGGGCCGAGGTGGACCTGGGGATTATTTCCTACCCCGTGGCCTCGCCCGACCTGAACGTCATCCCTTTGCGGTCGGAACGGATGGTGGTGGTCTGTCAGCCGGGCCACCCCTTGACCCGCCATCAGGCGGTCACGGCGGAGCACCTCCAGGGGACCGACTTCGTGGCCTTCGACCGCGACCTGAGCATCCGCAAGGAGATCGACCGGTACTTGCGGCAGCGTTCGATCAACATCCGCGTGGCGATGGAGTTCGACAACATCGAGACGATCAAGCAGGCGGTGGAGATCGGCGCGGGGTGAGCATCCTGCCCGAGCCGACGATCCGTGAATCGGTCCAGCGCGGCACGTTGGCCACGGTCCGGCTGATTGCGCCCGAGTTGTACCGGCCGCTGGGGATCATCCACCGGCAGCGGCGGGTATTCACGCCCACCGCCGCAAAGTTCGTCGAAATCTTGAAGCAACTCCAGGACCAGTCGCCGGAGGACGAGTGATGCGCGAGCGGGAAGTCTTGGTCCGCTTCCTCCCCTCGGGGGCCGAGGCCTACGTGCTGCCGGGCACGCGGCTGGTCGAGGCGGCCGCCGAGGCGGGCGTGCTGGTCGATGTCCCGTGCGGCGGCGAAGGGCTCTGCGGCAACTGCCGGGTCAGGGTGGCCTCTGGCGCGGCCGAGCCCACGCCCACCGAACGCCAGTGGCTTTCGGACGAGGAACTCCGCTCGGGCTGGCGGCTGGCCTGCCAGGCGGCGATGACCGGACCCGCGGAGGTCGAGATCCCCCACGCTCCCGCCGCGGCGAAGGAGCAGATTCTTGTCCGTGCTGCGGACACGTCACGGCCGGCGGGCGATCCGCCCGCGTGGAAACGATACGTCGAGCTTCCGCCGCCCAGCCGCAGCGACGACCTGCCCGACGTGTTGCGGTTGGAGCGGGCGTTGGGGACCAGCCCGCTGGAAACACCGCTGCCGCTGTTGCGCGAGCTCCCCGCCCGGCTCCGCCAAAACGCCTTCCGCGGTACGGCCGTTTTGGCCGGCAGCACGCTGTTGGACTTCGAGCCCGGCAACACCGAGGCGGACGCCTTCGCCGTCGCGTTCGACGTCGGCACTACGACCC
This sequence comes from uncultured Planctomycetaceae bacterium, assembly GCA_963754135.1. Lineage (GTDB taxonomy): Bacteria > Planctomycetota > Planctomycetia > Pirellulales > Thermoguttaceae > JAJFUI01. Next base: position 1,280,629 of record CAVWEY010000003.1, on the reverse strand, counting down.
TGGTCGGCGAACTTTTGGACCTGGGCACGGGGAGCCAGTGGGCGGTCGAGTCGCGGCTGAATCCGCAAACCCGCTTCGGCGACGACGTCCTCTCGCGGATTCTCCACGCCCGGCAAAGCCCCGACGGCCTACCGCAGTTGGAAGAGGCGATCCGCTCCGCCTTGGACGAGATGATCGGCCGGTTGTGCTCGCAGGCGGGCATTCCCCGCGAGCGGATCTATGCGCTGGCCGTCGCCGGCAATACGACCATGCAGCAATTGTTCTGCGGCGTGGACCCCAGCCCGCTGGGCGAAGTCCCCTTCGTGCCGGCCGGGGGCCGCCCGCTCAAGTGCCTTGCCGCGGAGTTGGGCCTGCACGTCCATCCCCGCGGCGGCGGCTACGTCATGCCCGTGATCGGCGGCTTCGTGGGCGGCGACACCGTGGCCGGCATCCTCGCCACCGGCCTGGCCGAGTCGGAGGGCCCCAGCTTATTTGTGGACATCGGCACCAACGGCGAGATCGTGCTGCTGGCCGATGGCCGGCTGACTGCGGCCTCGACCGCCGCCGGGCCGGCCTTCGAGGGGGCACGGATTTCCTGCGGCATGCGCGGCTGCTCCGGCGCCATCGAGAAGGCGGTCGTCGATGGCCGCCTGCGGATCAACGTGATCGGCGACGTCCCACCGGCGGGCCTTTGCGGCTCCGGGCTGATCGACGTGGCGGCGGAATTGCTCCGCCACGGGCTGCTGACGCCCCAAGGCCGGCTGCAAACGCCCGACCAACTCCCGGCCGACCTGCCCGCCGACTTGCCTCAGCGTGTCATCCTCCACGACGGCCAGGTTTCGTTCCTGTTGGCCGGCCAGACCGAGACGGCCGACGGCCGGCCGATCGTGCTCACGCAGCGCGACCTCCGCGAGCTGCAACTGGCCACCGGGGCGATTCGGGCGGGCATTGCCATCCTGTTGGGCCGCGTCGGGCTGAAGCCGGCGGACCTTGAGCGGGTGCTGATCGGCGGCGGGTTCGGCAACTTCATCCGCCGCAGCAACGCCCAGCGGATCGGACTGCTGCCCACCGAAATCGAGCATCGCCGCATCCGTTACATGGGCAACACGTCGTTGGCGGGCGCCCGGCTGGCGGCGCTCTCGCTGGAAGCCCGCCGCACGGCCGAAGATCTGGCCCGCCGCACCCGGCACGTCGATCTCTCGGCCGACCCGGCCTTCGCCCGCGCCTTCGCCGAGTCGATGATCTTCCCCGAGGCGTAGGGTGGAAATGCGGCTTGGCTACCTCGCAGTTTGCTTTCGAAGCGCATGCGCCGCGGCGACCATGTTCTTGAGCGACGGGCGGACTTCCTCCCAAGTGCGGGTTTTCAGCCCGCAGTCGGGATTCACCCATAGCTGTTCCGGCCGCAGGACTTCCGTTGCCTTCTCGAGCAGCGACTGCATGGAGTGCACGCTCGGAATTTGCGGGGAATGGATATCGTAGACGCCCGGGCCGATTTCATTGGGATATTTGCGCTCTCGAAATGCGGCCAGCAATTCCATGTTGCTGCGGGCTGTCTCGATCGAGAGGACATCGGCATCGAGCGCCACCACCGCGTCCAGAATGTGATGGAATTCGGAATAGCACATGTGGGTGTGGATTTGCGTGGCGTCGGCCACTCCGCCCGATGCAAGACGAAAACACTCGACGGCCCAACGCAGATACTCGGGACGCTCGTCCTTTCGCAGCGGCAACCCCTCGCGGAACGCCGGTTCGTCGATCTGAATGGCTTGCACGCCCGCCGCTTCCAAATCATGGACCTCGTCGCGGATCGCCAGGGCGATTTGCCGGCAAGTCTCGCTCCGCGGCTGATCGTCGCGGACAAACGACCAGCAGAGGACCGTCACCGGACCGGTCAACATGCCTTTGACGGGCCGTTTCGTGCAGGCCATCGCCTCGCGCGCCCAGCGGACGGTCATCGGCCCATGCCGCGAGACGTCGCCGTAAATGACCGGCGGCTTCACGCACCGCGAACCATAGCTTTGTACCCAGCCGTTGCCGGTCAGTGCAAAGCCGCCCAGTTGCTCGCCGAAATACTCGACCATATCGTTCCGCTCGGCCTCGCCGTGGACTAAAACATCCAGTCCGGCCTCCTCTTGAAAGCGGATGGTCTCGGCCAGCGTTTTCCGCAAGAAGGCGTCGTACTGCTCTTGCGAGAGTTCGCCCCGCCTGAATTTCGCCCTGGTTGTGCGGACTTCCATCGTCTGCGGAAAAGAACCGATGGTCGTGGTCGGAAACGGCGGCAACGGCAGGGCCTTGCGCTGCACTGCCTTCCGCCGGGGATAAGGGCTCCCGCGGCGCAACATCTCCGGCGTGATCGCGCCCATGCGCCGACGCACTCCGGCGTCGCGGGTCAACGGCGACTGGCGGCGGCTCTGCACTGCCGCCGCATTCTCCGCCAAGACGGCCTGCGATGGTTTGCCGCGGGCGGCGGCGGCTTCCGCCAGCGTCACGATTTCCACCAGTTTTTGCCGCCCAAACGCCAGCCAGGAGCGGACCGCCGCATCCAAGGCGGTTTCCCCTTCCAAATCGACCGGCACGTGCATTAGGGAGCACGAGGGGCCCACCATGGTCCGGTCTTCTCCAATCACGTTGACGACTCGGCGCAGCAAGTCCGCGGCTCTTTCCAGGTCGGTTTTCCAGAATGTTCCGGCCATCGACCAATCCGACGGAAAGGCGCATACGTTCCGGCAGTCGCGTCAACACTTCATCGAGTTCCGATCTGCCGCGGACCAGGTCGACGTGCAAGGCTTGCACCGGCAGGCTGACCGCCGCTTCCAGATTATCCCGCAGCGGGCCGAAGTAACTGGCAACCAAGACCGCCAGTTGCGGCGACAGCGGACCAAGCCGTCCGTAGGCTTGTTGCAACGCCGCGCGGGCCGCATCGTCAAGGTCCGTCGCTAAACACGGCTCGTCCATCTGAACCCAGTCGGCGCCGGCGCGGGCCAGTTGGTCGAGCAGCTCTTCGTACACCGGCAGCAACGCCTTCAAGAGCGAAAGGGGGCGGAATCCCTCGACGCGCGACTTGCCGAGCAGAAGATACGTCACCGGCCCCAATAGAACCGGCCGCGTAAGAATCCCCAGGGATCGCGCTTCTTGAAACTCATCCATCGGCTTGCGGGAGCAAAGCCGGAACGCCTGGCCCGGCTGTAGTTCCGGCACGAGATAATGATAATTCGTGTCGAACCACTTGGTCATTTCCAGGGCGGGAACGTTGCTCTTGGCGTCGCCGCGGGCCATGGCAAAATAGGCGGCCAGCGACGCCGCCCCGCCGTCCCCGTCGAAACGCGGCGGGACGGCCCCGACCATGACGCTGGTGTCCAGCACGTGATCGTACAAGGAAAAGTCGTTCGAGGGGACGTGGTGGATTCCCGCCTCTTGCTGCCATTGCCAGGACTGGCGGCGAATGGACCGGCCGGTCTCTTGCAGGGCCCCTTCGCCGGCTTTTCCGCTCCAATAGCCTTCGAGAGCCTTTTTCAGCTCGCGGTGTGGTCCAATGCGTGGAAAGCCGAGATTGCTGGAAATAATCATCTTGCTCACTGCTCCGCGAAGACTGCACAAGCGGCCTCGATGTTGCCGAACGGGGCGCTCACCTGAATGCCCGCCACGCGATCACGCAGGCGATCGACGGACTCGCGGGCAATCTGAATGCCGACGGCTAGTTGTTCCTCGCGGCCTTCGACCGATGCCATGCGTTCCATCACGGCGTCAGGGACCGTCACACCCGGCACTTCATTCCGCATGAAGGACGCATTGCGGTAGCTTGCCAGCGGCCAGATACCGGCGAGGATCGGGATGCGGTAACGTTCGACTTCGTCGAGGAAGCGCACGAGTGCGTCGGGGTCGAAAACCGGCTGGGTGATAGCGAACTCGGCCCCCGCCTCGACTTTGCGGCGAAAGCGGTCCAATTCGCGCTGCCGATCGAGCGCCGTCGGATCAAGCCCCACGCCGATCACGGTGAACGTGGGCGGGTCGATGGCCTGGCCGCCCAGGTCGATGCCGCAGTTCAGCCGCCGCTGCACCGATGCCATGCCGATCGAGTCGGCGTCGAACACTCCGGTGGCGTGCGGATAGCCGCCTAGCTTGGGCGGATCGCCCGTGACAAACAGGAGGTTGCGCACCCCGCAGGCGGCACACGCCAGCAGGTCGGCCTGCATCCCGATCAGATTGCGGTCCCGGCAACAGAAGTGCAAGATCGGCTCGATCCGGGCCTCGCGCAGATCCGCTCGGCGGCCGTCAGCGGCGAGAGCCGGGCGCTGGCCCGCGGACCGTCGGGAATGTTGATTGCCGAGACGCCTCGCTCGCGCAAGCGCGTGGCTTTTTCGACCGTCGATTGCAGATCGTAGCCGCGCGGCGGCAACAGTTCGACCGTGACGATCCACTGCCGGGCGGCCAGCCGCTTGCCGAGTTGCGATTTTCCGGCCAAGGCGGCGGGCGTCTTTGCTTCCACGCCCGCGGCCAATGCCGCCGGGGGCAAGACCTTCGCCCGACGAAGCGGCTTGACGGCCAACGCGACCTCGCGGATGTGTTCCGGCGTGGTTCCGCAACAGCCGCCGACGGCCGACACGCCCAGCCCCACGTAGCGCTTGGCGTACTCGGCCAGATACTCGGGCGAACAGAGGTAAATCCGCCGGTTCTCGACCTCTTTCGGCATCCCCGCGTTGGGCTGCACCACCAGCGGCAGCGAAATGAGCCGCACGGCCCGTTCCACCGCGCTCAAAAGCCCATCGGGACCGACGCCGCAGTTCATGCCCCAGGCGATCGGCTGCGCCGAGCCGGCCGGCAAGGGGGCCAGCATCCGCTCGACGGATTCGCCGGAGGCCGTTTCGCCGCTGCCGACGATGGCGAAGGAGAGGACGAACGGCACGTTGGGCAGGCGGCGCATGGCGGCCGCCAACCGCTCCAACGCCTCCCGGTTCGGCTGCGTCTCGAAGAGGATGAAGTCCGCCCCCCCTTCCATCAGGCCCCGGACCTGCTCGACGACCATTTCCTCCATTTCCCCGACCGCGGACGCCCGCCGTGGCCTCGGCCATCGGACCAATCGAACCGGCCACGTAGATCGGCCGGCCGGCGGCGTCGGCCACCTCGCGGGCCAACCGCGGCTCCGGCGCGGAGGATGTCGTCCAACCGCTCGGCCAGGGCAAATTTGCTCAACGACGGCCGATTGGCCCCAAACGTGTTGGTCGTTAGCACGTCGGCGCCGGCGTCGCGGTAGTCGGTGTGAATCTGGCGGATGAGCTTGGGGTCGGAAAGACAGAGTTCGTCGAAACACCGGTTCGTGAACACGTGATGCCGGTAGATCTCCGTGCCCATCGCGCCGTCGAAGACGAGCACGCCGCGAGCCAAGGCTTCTGGGAACGGGTTGCGGGGCATATCGGGCATTTAGCGGTTGATGTGCACCACCTTGGCCGGCGGAAACCCGTTGAACCAGGTGGACGAGGCGCGGCTGTAGGCCCCGATGTTCCGGCTGTAGACGTAATCGCCTAAATCGAGTTCCGGCAGTTCCTCGGCCAAGGAGATGGTGTCCAGGGCGTCGCAGGTCGGCCCGAAGACGGAGCAGATTTCCGTGGGGCCGCGTTTGAACGCCCTGAGGTGATACTGGCAGTGGTCGAAGATGATGCCGGAGAAGGTGTGGTACACGCCGTCGTCGAGGTAGTAGCAGCACTTGCCGTCGCGGCGGGCCTTGCCGATCACCTTGGCCACGGCCGTGGCGGCGGTGGCCACCAGGAAGCGGCCCGGCTCGGCGAGGATTTCGATGTCCTGGGGAAAGAGCCGGTCCAGCTCGGCGTTGATCCGCCCGGCCAGGACTTTGAAGGGTTGGACCTGGGAATCGTAGGGGGCGGGAAAGCCGCCGCCGATGTCCACCAGCTTGAGGTGGAAGCCGCGGTCGGCCGCCTCGCGGAACACGCCCGCCGCCAGGTACAGGGCCTGCACGTAGTTCTCGAAGTTCGTGGTCTGGCTACCGACGTGGAAGCTGAGCCCCTCGACCACCAGGCCGGCCTGGCCGGCGGCCTCGATCAGCGCCACGGCCTCGCCCGAGGCGGCGCCGAACTTCGAGCTGAGCTCGACCATTGCCCCGGTGTTGGGCACGCTCAGGCGCAGGGCCAGCCCGGCGTGGGGCGCGTGCCGGCTGATCTTGCGGACCTCTTCCCGGTTGTCGTAGGTCACCAGCGGCTTATAGCGGTCCAGCTCGCGGAGGGTCTCGTTGGCCTTGATCGGGTTGGCGTAGATGATCTTGTCCCAGATGAAATCCTGGCGCTTTCCCGGCGGCAGGCCCTTGATGTTCTCATAGACGATCTCGAATTCCGGCATGGAGGCGACGTCGAAACTCGCCCCCGCCTTGTAGAGCGTGCGGACGATGGCCGGGTCGGGGTTGGCCTTCACCGCGTAGTACGCCTGCACGCGGGGAAGCCGCCTCCTGAACTCGGCGTAGTTGCGGCGGATTTCGTCGTGGTCCACCACGAACAGCGGCGTGCCGTGCCTGGCGACCAGTTTCTTCAGCGTGCTCGTTGGGATCGTCATCAATCTCCATCCGTTATCAGGAAGTTCTTGAATTGCCACGGGTCGTCGAGATCCAAGTCCGGCTGGTGATAGCCGTGGAAGTTGTTCACGTAGTTCTTCAGCGGCGTCCAGTCGGACGGGATCGAGAGGGATTGGCCGAGGTAGGGGCCGGCGACTGCCAGCACGTAGTCGTGGGGCAGGTCGTCGGGCACGCACACGCCGCGGTCCGGGTGCTCGACCATCCACGTCACCGCCGCCACCACGGAGATCGCCACCTGCACGGTGGTGGCGTTCTGGCGGGGCACCAGGCGCCGCGACTCCTCGATCTCCAGCACGCTGCCGGTCCACCAGGCGCCGTAGGCGTGGCCCATCAACAATGCCCCAAGAATGTCGGCCCCGCCGATGATCTCGTCGCTCAGGATCCGCTGGCTCGGCTGCAAGGCGTAATCGCGGCCGCGGAGCTCTTCCAGCGACACAATGGCCGCGTCGCAAGGACAGTAGGCGTAGTGGACCGTGGGCCGGTAGACCGACACGCCGTCGTCCCAGACCGTCAGGCGGTCGGAAATCGTGAAGGCTTCGCCGTGGCGGATGATCATTCCCCGGATGCAGTAGTACGGCACCCAGGAGACGACCCAGGTGTTGATGCCCATCCGCGCCAGGCAGATTTGGTTCCGCGGCCCGTGCGGATGCTCGTAGGTCAACAGGGGGAATTGCTTTTCGTGGGTTCCCCAGCCCATTTCGGCGGTGGTGATGCCCTCCTCGCGGAAGCCCTCGATGCTCCAGGTGTTCACGAACTCATCGACCTGCTTGGGCCGGTCGGTAATTTGGGTGTCCCGCTCGCTGCAATGGATCACCTTGACGCCGAGTTTCATCGCCAGGCGGTTGAAGGTCCGGCCGTCGGCCAGTTGGCGGATTTCCTCGGCGGCGGGGCCTTGGACCTTCCCGTCCCCCAGCAGCCGCTCGGCGATGTCCAGCAGTCCCTGCTTCGTCCAGTGCGAGATCAGCCCGGGATTGGCCCCGTGCTCGATGACGGCGGTGGGACCCGGTCGATCCCAGCCGGCCGTCATGCGGCGGATGTTCATGTGCCGCCAGTAGAGCGTCCGCTCAGTAGGGTGTTTGTCCGGCGCACCGGCGTAAGGGTCCCAGACCTCGACCGACGTGTTGACGCAGAGCACGCCGCGGTCGTGGCACCACTCTAGGATTTCGCAGCAGTCGATATTCCAGGCAAGGTCCACGAGCAAGTCGCCCGCCGAGAGGTGCTCCGCCAGCTCCGCGCCGAGGTTCTCCGGCGTGATCCGCCGCTGGAAGAACCGGACCCCCTGAGCGGTCCACGGCTCCAGCGCCGCCCGCCGGTCTTCAAAGTCCAAGACGGCGATGTTCTCCGGGCGGATGCGGAAGTGCCGGAGGAAGATCGGCAGCGCACACTGTGCCACCGCCCCGTAGCCCAAAAACAATACCCGCCGGTGGAAGTCGATCATCGGCCACCTGAATTCCCGGCCGGCTATCCTACCGGTTTCTCCTCGGAATGACAAGCGGCCGAGGCGATCCGACGGGCCACTGTTTGGGGAAGCATCCGTCGCCGGGCGAGGCCGGATTTGCCGGCCATGCCAGGCCGCGGCTGCCTCGATAAGGCAGCCAAGCTATGCGCCGAGCCTAGTTGACCGCCGTGGGAGAAGGCGTCAGAATTGGGGCTGTCCCCGTAAGTCCGGTGCCCGGTGGGCAGAAGGCAGTTCCGGCACCGCCTTCACCCCAGGCGGCATACGCAGGAGGGAACATGCGAGTGTTCGCCTGTATCGCTGCATACTTCTTCGGTGTCGCGCTAGGCTTAGTCGCCGCCTTTACTGGTAGCGTCGGGCCAGAAGGACCTCGCACCGGACTCGGTGATGTATTGATGGTCCTTTACCGGCCGTACTACGAGCTATTTTGCGTACCATTTGGTGGCGTCGGTTTCCTGATCGCTCTCATACTGAGCGGACTTCCGTTTGCATTATTGGTCTGGCTGGTCTTTCTGATCTCTTCCAAGATGAGGCGATCTGTCTGAGGTCTCCTTCACTGTGAGCATGCGGTCCATATCTGCGTAATAGGGGGTGGATCATGCAGGCGGGCGGATTCCTGAAACTGTTGGCGGCAGCCGCGGCGATTGCGGTCTGCGGCGGCGCGCTGGCACTGGCGGCGGACAGTCCGGCGGCAAAGACCCGCGATGCCTTCCAGCAGAACCGGCGGCTCGGCCACGGAGTGAACGTGCTGGGCTACGACCCGATCTGGCAGGACCGCCGCAAGGGGCGATTCCAGCAGCGCTACTTCCGCCTCATCAAGGAGGCCGGCTTCGGCAACGTGCGGATCAATCTGTTCCCCTTCCGCGACGGCCAGCTCGGGCCGGAGAATCAGATTGCCCCCGCCTGGTTCGAGACGCTCGACTGGGCCATCCGCCACGCCCGGGCCACCGGGCTGATGGTGATCCTCGACCTGCACGAATACGAGGCGATGGGGGCCGACCCGGCCGGCAACCGCGGGCGGCTGCTGGCCGTTTGGCGGCAGATCGCCCGGCACTGCCAGGACGCCCCCGACCAAGTGCTCTTCGAGGTGCTCAACGAGCCGTGCAACAAACTCACGCCGGAGTTGTGGAATCCGCTCTTGCGGGAGGCGCTGGGGATCATCCGGGCGTCGAACCCGCGGCGGACGGTGATCGTCGGCCCCGGCTTGTGGAACTCGATCGACGCCCTGCCCAAGCTCGAACTGCCCGATGAGGACCGCAATCTGATCGTCACGGTCCACTACTACAATCCGTTCGCGTTCACGCACCAGGGGGCGGCGTGGACGGGCATGACGGACAAGACCGGTGTCACGTGGGACGGCACGGACGCGGAGCGGCAGGCGGTGGTCAAGGATTTTGAGCGGGCGGAGGCGTGGGCCCGCGGCCACGGCCGGCCGGTTTTTCTGGGCGAGTTCGGGGCGCTGGAGAAGGGGGACATGGCCTCCCGCGTCCGCTGGGCGGGTTGCGTGGCCCGCCAGGCCGAGAAGCTCGGTTGGAGTTGGGCCTGGTGGCAGTTCGAGGGCAATTTCGCCCTTTACGACACGAAGCATGACGCCTGGGTCGGGCCGGTCCGCCGGGCGTTGCTGCCCTAGCGGCGCGTCGAAACGGCGTGTGCGGGCTGCATGGGGGGTGCTTTGCGGCGGGCGGTCTTGGCGGTAGACTGCTAGTGGCGGCCCTGGGATGGGTGGCCGAGTGGTCTAAGGCGGCGGTCTTGAAAAGCATCCGGCCCGATTCCGTACACTACCCGGAAAACGCGAGAAATAGCTTATTTTCCGGCACTTTCTCATCATCTGCCGCTTTCGGCTGTACAGTATACAAAGGTGTAAAAACGGGGTCTGTCGGGTGTACGTACACCCGTTTTTCGGCTTGTACACTTCCTGCCAGAAACCGGCCTGAGAGGATCGCCCGGCCACCGTTGGACCCTACTGTCCATTCCCGGCCCGTGACATCCACTACCCGCAGCCAGATGGCGTAGCGACGGTTGGACCCTACCCATGCGGTGCCGTCGGGGGCCAACTCGCCGACCACGGCGTACTACCACAGCCGCTCGGCCGCGATCTACCCGCTACCCCCCGGCAAGCTAAGGGAACCGACAGGAGCGGCGTCAAGAACCTCATTTTTCAGACTTCTCGGCGTCTTGAATTCGAAGATGGCAATCTCGGACTCCTCCGGCGGGAAAGTCGGCCGAAGGGCGAGATGATGGGGCGGGGGCTGGAAAAGGAACGATTTTCGGGATATGAAGACCCTGCTAATCGTGTAGATGCGTCCGCATAAGGTGGCGTGCCGTCGGGTGGCCACATCGCGTAAGCAATTCCCTTTTGCAGTGGCGACGCTTCCGTTAGCAAGTCAATTGCCGGTGTTTCACGTGGCCTTGAGAAGGAGAACCGGCACGTTGAGACAATGCCGCACTTCACAAGCTGTTGCTCCGAGAAACAGGTCGCCCAGCAAACGGTGTCCGTGAGTGCTCATTGCCACAAGGTCGCAGCCGTTTTCTTGAACCCACTTGACGATTTGCTTGGCCGGTGGTGCGCCGTAGGCAAGTTCCGCGTCGGCGGGGACGCCAAAGGCTTCAAATTCGGCTTTCACCTCGTCCAAGTACGCCTGCCCTCTCTTGACCTCCTCGCCGCCTGCGTTCGGGCCGTGCCATTGGGCCGCGGCACCAGTTGCCACGTGGAGAAGCACTACGCGACTCTTCATAAACTTTGCGAGCTTCTTGACGTGTTCGATAATCGCCCGGTCGGTAGCAGTGGCATCCAACGTGACGAGAATCGTTTTGTACATGGACGTTCCTTTCGTGCAACGAGGGCCGTCATCCCCCGATGATGACCTTCCAGGCTTCTTGCAGCGAGTCCGGCAAACCGAAGATGTCCATCGCCGTAATCAACAGGGCGCTGCCCCACCCGGCAATCAGCAAGAACCAGCCGAGTTTCCATTTACCCATTCTCTTGCGGGAAGACGTGAAAAGCAAGAGCGGAAACATGGCCAACGGGAGTTGAAGAGCGAGCACCACCTGGCTGAGAGTCAGCAGTTCCGTCACGCTGCTGTCACCGCGCAGGCCGATAACGAAGACCGCCGGCAAAATGGCCAGGGTGCGGGTGATGAGCCGCCGGACCCAAGGGGAAAGCCGCCAGTGCATGAATCCCTCCATCACCACCTGCCCGGCGAGCGTGCCGGTGATGGTGCTGCTCTGCCCGCTGGCGAAGAGGGCCACGGCGAACAGCGTGCTCGCAGCAGCCGTTCCCAACAGCGGCGCGAGCGTCAGGTAAGCGATGCGGATCCAGTCGCTATCGGGGCTGAAAGTCACCACCCCGCCGCCCGACACGGTTACACTCTCCTTGCCGAAAAACACGATCGCCGCGAGCACCATAATGGCGGCGTTGACGAAGAAGGCAGCCGTCAAGGCCACGACCGAGTCAATCGTGTTGAATCGGATGGCGCGGCGAATGGACCGTTCGTCCTTCCCCAGCCTGCGGGTCTGAACCAGGGCCGAGTGCAAGTAGAGGTTGTGGGGCATGACGGTGGCCCCAATGATGCCGATGGCTACGTAGATCATGCCCGCATGGCGAAAGTTCGGACTCATCAGGGCAAGCCCCATCTCGGAAAAGCTCGGTTGTGTTTGCGGAAGGACGAAAATCTCGATGAAGTAACACACCGAGATGGTTGCCACGAGCAGAAGCACAACGGCTTCGATGGTCCGCATACCAAACCGCTGCAAGCCCAAGAGCAACAACACATCCAACCCCGTGATAATCACTGCCCACAGCAACGGGATGTGGAACATCAGGTTCAGCGCCACGGCGCTCCCCAGCACCTCGGCCAGGTCGCATGCGCCGATGGCAACCTCGCACAACAGCCAGTTGGGCCAGCGGGTCCACCGGGGATACCAGTCGCGGCAGCATTGGGCAAGGTCCTTGCCGGTCACTACGCCCAAACGGGCGGCAATCACCTGCATGAAGATGGCCATCAGGCTGGCCATGCCGACGACCCACAACAGCCCGTACTTGTACTGGGCACCGCCTTGCAGGTCAGTCCCCCAGTTGCCGGGGTCCATATAGCCGACGCTGACGAGAATCGCCGGTCCCGAGAATGCCCACCACTGCGGCCAGAAGCCGGCCTGATGGTCGGGCAGTTCCACGGTGCCATGCACCCCTTCCAGTGAGACGTGGCCGGCCGACGGAGCAACAGCGAGGCCGCCATTGCCCGACGTGCAGATGCAGTCGGAATCGTCGATGTCTGTCCGCTCAGCTTTCGGTTTCGTCATCCTCAGCGTACCCCGGATACGAGCCTATTCAGACGCGCATTTCCACATGCTCGCCAAATTATAGATTTTGGCAACACAAAAGCAACCGTTGGTCAAGAGTGACCGAGAGAAACCTGTGACAAGGGTGGGCAGGGGCAGCCGTACTATTGGGGTGTGTGCAAGAAACCGAAGCGCCGATCATGGACGCTGCGGCGAGATTCGCTAGACGGGCGCACCAAGACGCTGGCCGCCATTTCCCGGCTGAGGCTGACCGGGCGACCACCGACTTCAACGGTCACAACGCCCGCCGAGGGCTGGTTCTCCAGCACCGTCCCCTTCGCGCCAACGATCAAACCGCCATCGCGGAGGTAGCGAAGAAAATCGGGCGACCGATCCGGCACACGCAACAGCACGAAGGGGGTCTTCGAGGCGCAATCCGCCAAAGGGGTTCCTTCCGCTGTCCTCATCTTGCCATCGGCGTCGGGAATAGGGTCTCCGTGAGGGTCGCGGTCGGGATGCCCCAAGTATTCGTCGATTCGGGCCACCAATCGGTCGGAAACCGCGTGCTCCAGGTTCTCGGCCTCCTCATGCACTTCGTCCCAGGGGAGCCCCAGCGTGTTGGTCAGGTATAGCTCAAGCAAGCGATGGTTGCGCACCACGCGGATCGCCACTTTCTGGCCTTTCTTGGTGAGGCGGACGCCTTGGTGTGCCGCATATTTCACCAGCCCCGCTTCGGCGAGCCGCTGAAGCATCAACGTCACGCTGCCGGGCGTGATCTTCAGGCGACGAGCCAGTTCGCCGGTGGGGGCACCGCCCGAGGCGTCGGACACTTGGTAGATTGCCTTGAGATAGTTCTCTACCGTGACACTTTCCATCCTCACCCCCTCCACGGGTTATATTTCTATCTAGGATGATCCATTCTCGCTATGCCGCTATATCTTACTCATCCGATCTATATTACTCAGCCGATCTATTCTATACTACACGGTGTCGTGACGACACACACCGATTTTGGCAGGAAACCACGCCTTCGGAAAGCCCCCCGTGGCAGGTGGCGTAAGACTGGAGAACGGGCTCCATCTCTGCGTGTGGTGTTCCTGTCGTACCATGCGCGTATAATTTTGCCGGCAAAAGAGACAAGTTTGGTTCGCCAACTTCATCGAGACGAGGGCATTGAGGGGCGCCATCAGCAAGTCAGAGGCAGTATGCACATCCTCACCGGGTTCCTTCTTGCCGGACTGTTGGGCAAGAACAAGTTTCGCCGCCGGACGCTCATGCCGATGCTCCGCACCGGCCCGGTCCAGACCGCGCATTGGATGCCCGGACGGGTCCGACTTCGTGTGCCTTCCCTAGCGGAAAACAGCACGGGCGCGGCGATGGTGCGGGAAAAGCTGCCCACAATCGAGGGCGTGCAGTCCGTCAAGCTGGACCCTGCCACTGGCAGCGTGCTGATTGTCTACCGGGAAGACGAAGTGCGGCCGGAGTTGCTCTTCGCCGCCGTCGTCCGCATGATGAATCTGGACGCCGAGTTGAAACGGATGCCCGAGCCGGTTGTCACTCGGGAACTGAAGGAAATCCTGGGCAGCGTGAATCGGATGGTGTACGACCGGACGGGCGGGCTGGTTGATCTCTGGTCCGCCGGGCTCATTCTATTGGCCGCCGTCGGCGTCCAGCGGCTCCTTGTGCAAGGGATGCGGGCGTTTCCGGCGGGACTCACGCTTGTCTGGTGGGGCCTGGCGTCGCTGCTAGGCGGCCGGCAATCGTAGCTGTGTGTGAGGATTGTTGAGAATGTTCTGGCGCAAACGGCAACCGCTTCTGCACTGCGAAATCGTCCACGCCCTTCCCGGAAGGGTGCGGATTCGCTGCCGCGCGCTGCGCTATCTTGCCACCTACGTCGCCGAAATCCGCCAGCGGTTGAAGGACTTGTCGCCGATTTGCCAGGCGCGGGTCAATATCCTCACGCAGAATGTCCTTCTCCACTATGACCACACCCAAGTGTCAGCGCAGGATGTCCTCGAACTGACGGAATTAGTGATCGGATCGTACTCCTTGACTGCCTATAAGGCGGAACGAGCCGAACAGAACCGCCCGACAGTGAACGAGCGGCGGCTGCAAGAGGGGTCGCTCTCCGACATGCTAACGCGCATCGGGATCACCACCGCAACGCTCGTCTTCTACTTTTTCCGCAGGCCAACGGGCCGCGGGCCGGCCACGCTCGCGGGCCGGTTCCTTACCGTGCCATCGCTGACGGCCTGCCTCGCTGGCAATCCCCATCTTCCGCAGTGGACTGAGTTCGTTGGCAACCACGTTTCGTCCGAACGCGGATACCTTGAGCGCCACCGCAATTCTGGCGAGCATCGCCAGCGGCCGGGGTCTGTCGGCGCTCACGATCCTATGGCTAGCCGACATCGCCGAACTGCTGACCGCCTATACGATGGGCCGCACCCGCCGCGCGATCCGCAACATGCTTTCCGTCGGCGAAGAGACTGTCTGGCGATTGCGGGACGATGACCAAGAGGAGCGCGTGGACCTCGATCAACTCCACGCCGACGATCGGATCATGGTCCACACCGGCGAGAAGATCAGCGTGGACGGCGTAGTCGAGTCGGGTGAGGCGGCGGTCGATCAGGCGTCGATTACCGGCGAGTACATGCCCTTGCGCAAGGCCGAGAGCGACCAGGTGTTTGCCGGAACCGTGGTCAAGAGCGGCCGGTTGGTGATCCGGGCGGTGAAGGTGGGCGACCAGACTGCCGTGGCCCGGATCGTCCACATGGTCGAGGAGGCGACCCACCGCAAGGCGAACGTCCAGACCATCGCCGACCGCTTCTCGGCCCAGTTCATTCCGGTCAATTTCTTGTTGGCTATGGTCGTGTACCTGGTGACGGGCAAGAGCAGCCGCGCGCTGAACATGCTCATCATCGACTACTCTTGCGGTGTCCGGCTCTCCACGGCCACGGCCCTGTCGGCTTCCATTTGCACGGCGGCGAGGAATGGCATTCTCATCAAGGGGAGCAACTACCTGGAACTGCTGGCCGAGGCCGACACGCTGATCTTCGACAAGACCGGCACCATGACCGTGGGACGCCCGGAGGTCATTAGCGTCATTCCCATGAAGGCCGAAGTGCCGGTCCGCGACGTGCTGCAATACGCCGGTGCAGCCGAAGAGACGAGCACCCATCCGATGGCGGCTGCCATCGTGGAGAAAGTGCGGCGTAACGGCTGGCAGATACCGTCCCACCACGATACCCAGGTGCATACGGCCCGCGGCGTCGAGACGCAAGTGGACGGCCGGATCATCCGCGTGGGAAGCCGCCGCTTTATGCAGGAAAACGCCATCGAACTGGCTCCCGCCGTGGAGGCCGTCAATCGCTTGGTCCGCGCGGGCGAGAACATCGTCTATGTCGCCGAGGGTGGCGAGCTTCTAGGTGTGTTGGGCATCCAAGACGCCCTGCGGGAGAACATGAAGAAGGCCATCAATCGGCTCCGCTACACGGGCATTGACGACATTGTGCTCTTGACTGGCGACGTCGAGCAACACGCCGAGATCATTGCCGACCGGATGACGGTGGATCGCTATCGGGCGGAGGCCATGCCCGACGACAAGGCGGAAACCGTCCTGAAGCTCCAATCCAAGGGCACGCACGTGGTGATGGTTGGCGACGGGATCAATGACGCTCCGGCTTTGGCCTACGCCGACGTGGGAATCGCGATGGGCGGAACGCGGACGGATATTGCGATGGAGGCGGCCGACATCACCGTTACGGGCGATGATCCGCTGATGATTCCGGCCGTCATCCACCTGGCAAACCGAACGATGCAGACCATTCGCCAGAACTTCGCCGCGGCGGTCGGAGTGAACACGGTAGGCCTTGTGCTGGCCTCGATTGGCGTTCTGCCGGTGTTCTGGGGTGCGGTGCTCCACAATAGCTGCACCGTAGGCGTGGTGCTCAACTCGTCCCGGTTGTTGTTCCACGACGTGGAACGGAGGACCCGATGAACGCGCCCGAGAAACCGGTCGTGACGGTGGTTCATTCCCTTCCCGGCCGGGTCCGCGCGCGGCTGTCGGTGGCCCCAGCAGACGTTGAGCGGATGCTTGCCGGGGTCCGTGAACATCCGGGGATGGAGTCGATTACCTTCTCTCCCGTCACGAAATCCATCCTGGCCAGATTCAACCCCCATGAGATCAGCCAGGAGGAAATCGTTCTGCGCATCGCCTTTCACCTGTCGCTGGACGGCGACGCCGCGCCGGTTCGGCTCTTGGCTGAACCTGAGCAGCGGCCCGCGCTGGGCGGCAGCGCCACGGTTTCTGCCGCGACATTGGCCTTGTCGTTGGTGATGCACGGGCTGAAGACGGCCAAGGGATTGCCAACGCGATGGGACTGGCTCGCCGGGCTTGGTACGGCTGGGGCGGTGGTAGACCACGCCTGGAAGGAGCTTCGTGAACGCGGGACGTTCGATCCAGAAGTCCTTTCGCTGGCTTACCTGGTCACGGCCTTTGTCCGCGGCAACTTGCTGACGGCCTCGGTTGTCACCTGGTTGGCGTCCTTCGGACGGCACTTGGTCGCGCTCCCTGCAACCGGCGTGCAAGTCCGGCCCGTGGAAGTGCGTGGGCGCGGAGACGGCCAGTCCCGCTACGAAGTGATGATCGGCCCCGACGTGGACGCTCCTGAGCGCGTGCGGATACTCAGCGCGTTCCAGGGACTCCTTAAGTTCGCCATTACTGGCGGCGGAGCGCACCCCTTCCGCACTTTGTTGGAGGAACTCCGGGACGTGTCGAAGGTCCACGGAGAGGTGCTGGAGGGATTCGGACGGATGCCGCAGGGAATCCCGATACATTTTAACTGAATCCTCGCAATAGGTTTACAGGAGCAACACTTATGACTATCAGTTCAGATCATGTGACCGGCTTCGTCGTAGGCATCGGCGTCGCCTCGCTGGGGTTTTACCTGTACAAGAAGAACGAGGCCCAGATCGACGAATGGCTGCGCGGACAGTCGATCAATCTTCCTTTCACGGGCTTTCAAGCCAAAGACCAGTCCGGCAAGTCGCTCGAAGAATTGCTGCGAGAGAAGGAGCGGCTGGAAGACCTGATCGCCGAGCGCGAGATGGCCGAGAAGTCCAAGCCACAGGCTGCTCCGGCTCCGGCGTGAGCTTCGTCGGGCTTGCCGCTTGATCCGGTGCGTTATTACCGGCTGCCATGATCCGTGCCCCAGCCGATCACGGATCAGGGCGAAAGTTGGTGCGCGTGGGGAGGAAGAGAAGTGAGTTGGTTCGACCTTGCAGGACTCTGTTTTGGCTTCGGTATTGGTGTGCTCGCATCAGCATGTACCTTGGGTAAAGGGCTTGCCGGACTATCACGGTTCCGAGTATGCCAATTGTCTTGGAACTTGGCGATCCTGCGATTCGCCCTGTTGGTCGCCGGCTGGTTTCTTGGTGTCGAGGCGATGTATCTCGCCGGAGTGTGGGTGATCTGGGCCGATACGGTCTTCATGTTCCTCATGGCGATAAAAATGTTCTGGCTGGGCAAACCGAGCCGTGTCCCCGGAGAGACATCGGGAGTGGATCGAACTATGATGCTCTTGGGAATGACAACCAGTGCGAGGATGCTTGTTTTGGCATGGGGATTCATCCTCGCGTCCCTGACCATCCACCAGGGCTCGATTGGGCTGCTGGCTGGAACGCTCGCATTCATGCTAACAGGAGTCGGCATTTTGGCCGGCTACCGTTTCGGCGTGCAAGTTCCTCGGGAGCCGAAATGGGCCGGAGCGTGCGCCCTGCTGCTGATTGCTGCACACATGCAGACCTTACTTCTGCTGCGTTTTCAGCAAGTTTAGCACCTGGATGCCGATCTTGACGACGCGGTGGGCAAACGCCCTGTCTTGTCGGTGCGCGTCGCGGAAGGCGATGTACTCTGCCGACATCGGGTTGCCGGTCTACTGGCTCGTGGCTATGTGACGATTCTCGTTCCTGTCCGCGCAGAACGGCGATCACCGGTTCTCGTTCTTCCCGACCCCGGTTGGTTTCGTGCTGCCATCCCACAAACCCATTCGTTTGCTCGGATGTCTCATCAAACGACCCTTTTTCGGAGCGTCTCCACGCTCCTGTCGAGCGGCAGCTTCCCGCCGTGTAAAGTCGGCAACCCTGCTGCCCACTGCGGTCGGCTGGAGATCGGCCTGCTGTCGTGCGCACTACATCCAAAATTGAAAAAACTCCGGGGACGCTATATTACATCTGTTGCCAGGAGGTATGGGGGGGCCACCGGGGGTGGCTACGCTAGCGCTCGGAACACTTGCCTGACAAGCACGCAGCGTAGACAGCGAGCGCAGGCTAGTCCACGTACTCCGGCAAAAAGCGTCAACGAACGTTCGTGCTTTTCAGCCGGATTGCAACCGGCCGGCATAGGCGTAGTGAACGTGTGTAGCTATGCTCACTTGTCCACGTAGACCGGGCCGCTTTCGATTTTAAGGCCCCTAGAATCGCGTTTGCTGCGTTTCGGCCGATGGTCGCGTTTCCGGTCGAAACGGCGATTGCAACGCAACCGGCGCGATTCCAGCCCCGTCGGCGCGGCCGTTTTCGGCCGGCGGTCGATTCGCGCCGTTTCGGCCGTTTTCGGCCGATTTTCCCGCTCATTGCGATTGCCGAAAGGCCGCGTGTGCGTGGGCGCGGGAAGCGTCGGCGCGGTCGCAACCGTGAGATCGTGCCGCGCGAGTGCGCGCCAGCGGGAACTGGTTTGCACGTTTTGGACCCGCAAAAGTGTCCAACTTGGCGCGGCAATTTTCGCGCATTGTAGCCCGCGTGTGCGCGGGAAGTGTCTTGTCGATTTTCGCGCCCCCGTTTTGCGGGGACTTGACCGTTTCGGAAAATGCAGGCGGGTCAAAAGAAACGGGCGACCGGCCGGGTGCTACCGGCCGAATCGCCCTAAACACCACCTTACTGGATTGGAGTAAAGCGATGTCTACTGCTACTCTACCCGCTCCGAGCGCTTCCCTCAAGAGCGCCGGCGTATCCCCGATCGTCAGTGACCGGGAGTGGAACGCGCACATTCTCGCGCAGCTTGCCGCCGGCAAGCTCACTCAAGAGCAGGCCCTTGCCCAACTCAAGACCGCGCCGAAGAGCAACGGCGGCCCCCTTTCCTGCAAACAGAGCGAGAAGGGCGGCGTCTCCGTCTACGGGTTGCAACGGATGCCCGTGACGCTCTACGCCGAGCAATGGGAGCGGCTCTTGGGGTTCGCCGACGAGATCAGGGTGTTCATCCAGGACCACCCCGCTCTGGCCCGCAAGCGTCGGGCGACCGCGGCCTAACAACCCTGCCCTACCCCCGGTGAATGGACCGCCGGGGAGTGGGCAGTGCTGTTGGCGCGGCGACGTTCACCCTGACGTAGGAGTGCGGGCCATGACAATCGACTTGGCGAGAGTCCAGGCGCGGCAGACCGCGTACCAGTGGCGGTTGCCCTGCTGGATTGTACTCGACCGGCTTGCGTGTGCGCTGGTCGTCTTCTGCGGTCCCCACGCGGAGTACCTGGAAAGCGAGCCGGACCGGTTCTACCCCGTGGAAGTCCACCACCCCGAGGGCCAGACGGAGAGCATGATCGGCGCGTAGAGCGCCAGCAAGAGCCGGAGCGGGCCGCACAGCCCGAAGGCCATGTCCGTGCGTTTCTCTGCCGGAGATCGCACGGGCCTGGCCTTCGTGCTTTCCGTAGACCCGTTACCCCTTACCGTAGGAGAACGACCGTGGACGTGTACTACCTGCTCGTCTGGTGCGAAGATTCTGCCGAGTGGTGGCAGGCCGATGAGTGCGAAGAGGCGCTCGTTGCGCCGCGCCACCGCGATCCTGCGCGGCCGCAACCCGCGGCTGGTTGCCGGCGGCGTGGTGGCCGTGGTGCATCGCACCGGGTTGGAGTACGCCCTGCGGCAGAACCCGCGGGGAATGTTCCAGCAGTTGACCCGCGACTTGGCCGCGGCGTAAGCCCCTGCCGCTACGCCGGCCACTCCCCAACTCCGCATAGGCGGAGCCGGGGCGCGGCTGGCGTTGTCGGTCGGGCCGAGATACCCATTCTCCGACCCGGCGGCGGGCAGTCCCGCCGCGCTCCGGCTGCGGCCGCGCCTTGCGCTTCAGGGCGACCCGAAGGCGGGCAGCAACCCCATTGCGCGCCGAGGGCGCCCGATGCCCTGCGCCAAGTGCCTTTCCCTATCCACACAGGAGCTTTCCCATGATCGAACGAGAGTATGACATCAGCGGAGCGATCGTCTTCTGGTCGCTCCAGCCTTCCCCGTATCAAGCCATACGGGAAGTGTTCGAGGGGATGGGCTACGCCGACTGCGTGCCCAACCCGAGGACGGACCAGTCCGCCCTGGAAAACAGCATCCGCGCGGTCTACGGCATGAGGAACAAGACCATCGTGAGCCGCAAGCAGCCCAAGCGGAACGGCGTGGAGTTGGTCAACATCGAGCGGAGCCCGGTGCGCAACGGCTACGTGACCAACTTCGGGGCCAGGGTGTCTGGCAGCCGCGTCAAGGCGGACTACCTGGAGTTCACCCACTTTGATCGTGACTCGTGGCGCGAAATAAAGCCTCCTTCCGCTTGGAGTTAGGGAAAACCAAGGCGAAAGGAGGCCAAAGATGGCTGGCAATGGAATGCGCAAGGAGGTACATCGAAGGTTGTACGATTTTGCGGGGCGTGTGGCAAGAGGTGTATCCGACAGTCGCCGCCAGCGATTCATCTGGCAAATGATCGTGGGGCTGGTGATTGGCGGTCATGTGCATCTTACCAAGATTGCGCGGGCTATCGGATCGGGTGTGAACAGCGTCCATGCCGATGAGAAACGGTTGAGCCGTCATCTGGATAGCCAACATTGGTCCATGCAGCCGGTAATGGACGGGTTGCTGGACGATTCGGCCGCGATGGTCGGCGAAGAATCGTTGATCGTGGCCGACCTGACCGACATCGCCAAGTATTACGCCCGACATCTGGAAGGTTTGGGACGGGTGCGCGACGCGAGCGATCCCGAGAAACGAACCGCTCCCGGCTACGTGCTTTTCGAGGCTTACGTGCGCGTTCGGCGTTGGCAATTGTTCCCACTCTTGATTGAACCGCTGCGGACGTACAGCGGGGCTCCAACCAGCGAAAATGCCGAGATTTTGGCCCATTTTGGACGAATTCACGAAGCAACCGGCCACCGAGGAACTTGGGTCTTGGATCGTGGTTTCGACCGTCGAGAGTTGATGGTTCCGATGCTGCGGATGGAGATGGCCTGGATCGTGCGACAACGCGGCGACCGGTACATCGTGACGCCGGGAGGCCGTCGGCTCTTGGTAGACGATCGTGCGGCGGAAATTTTTCAGCAAGGGCATTTCGTCGCCGCTGGGGCGTGGAAGATGCCACCTGGGGCATCAAGCAGCGATTTCACTTGGAAGAATTCCTGGTTCAGAGTTGGCGCAGCATCCGGCGGCTGATTTACCTGGTGGCGATTGCCTTCTATTGGCTGAACCTTTGGGGCCAGGACCGGTTTGCGTCCCTCCGCAACGCCTTCATCAACCATCCGTGGCGATTGCCCAAGAAGGTAACCTACTTGTTCGACTGGCTGGCGACCCAAATCAGCCGTTTTCTGCACCCAAAACCAAAAATTCTACCAACCGGCTACTTCAACACTGGGTGAACTCCAGGGTCGCCCGTCTTGAGGCCCTTGCCCGGAACGGGTATGATGGTGTGAAATCGGCCCGAAAGGCACAGACAATCGTTTTGTCGCTATGGCTGAAGCGGATTCGTCTCAATCGCAGAATCAGGACTCAACCGGCGTCCTCGGCCCCGGCCGCCCCTTGGGGCGGTGGCAGTTTTCGCTACGTGGTCTGCTGCTGTTCGTGCTTTTGGTGGCGATGGGGCTCTCGCTCGTTGTCAGCACTGTGCGGTATCGGCAGGCCGAGGCCGAACTGGCCGAGTATCGGCGCGAGTATGGAATCCTCAAAGTCGAGGATCCGAAAATGCTTTACGCCGTTGCGCTCTGGTGTCCAGAGCCGTGTCAAAGGCGGTGGCGTGTTTACCTCCCGCCGGGAAGATACGACTTGTGCTGGGCAACGACCGGAATTCGATCCACCGGCTTTCCAAAAGCTGAACAGGGCATCACCACTGACTTGACGGGACTCGGCGAGGTCTCTGTGGTCACCTATAAAGATTCACGGGACGGACCGTGGAAATGCCGTATTTCCACGCTCTGTGTCTCGTTCATAAGGCAGATGCCCGCAAGCCTTGACGCGCCCGCGACGGAGATTTCCGGGGTACGGTGGGGCGGTGGCCCAACCATCGTTTCCCCCGACGAGCGACTAGTTCTGATGCGGCGACAAGTTGCGAAGGCTGGCGTTTCAGAAACTGAAGCCCATGACGGGCTGATGCTTTGGATCAGACCGGCGGCGAAGTCGTCGCAGGCGGGCACATATAACTGGTACGGGAACTGACCTTGGGACACACCTTTTAGGCGACCGTCCGCCGACGTAAGGCGTCGACGGCCAATCGGCGGTGTACCAGCCGTCGATCATCCGTGGTCAGGTATCAGAAGGTTATTGGTGGACAGCCGAGCTGTCAACGGCCGCAGGGCGGCGGTTGCGCCGGCGAGGAAGAAGAGCGTCATGTTCGCCATCGGCAGCACCGAGACATCGTGGAACATGCCGTTGAGGAGATAGACGCCCAGCGCGATCAGTAACAACAGGCCCATTTGCCGCGCCCAAAGGGGCAGAGTGGCGTTGCACCACAGCCGCCAGGCGTCGCGGGCCCAAAAGAAGAGCATCGCCGCAAACAGCCCCAGCCCCAGCAGGCCCGTCTCGGTCAACAGCGACAGGGCCACGTTGTGCTGGATGAACTCGCGGGCACGCTCCAGCGGCAGGCTGGTCGAGCGGTCGGAAAGGTAGTTGAGGTGCTCCGTCTTGTATTGATAATAGCCGCAGCCCAGCAGCGGCCGGTCGAGGAACATCTCCCAGGCGACCTTGGCCAAGATCGGCCGCAGTTCGACCGATTCGGCTGTCTTGTCGGCCCCCAGGGCTTCGTCCCGCTTGAAGGTGAGCAGTTCGTCCCAGTGGGTGGCGGCCAACAGGACGGCTGCGGCCAATCCGCCGCCCAAGAGCGGCAGCCGCCAGTTCCACGGAATCGCCAGCCCGACGCTCAGCGCCAGCACCAGAATCGCCCCCATCCACACGCTGCGGGTGAGCGTGCAATAGAAGGCCGCCAGGAAGAGGAGCGTCACGCCCAACGACGCCAACTGACCCGGCCGTCGTAGCCGCGGCCACCACATCAGCGCGCTGCCGAAACAGACCGCCAGCAGCACACCGTTGGCGATGGGGTTCAGTAGCGGCCCACGCCCGCGGCCGACGAACTCCGTCGTCTTGTCCGCCGCGGTGGTGGCGATGTACGTGGGAAACACCAGCCCCCACGTCTGAAAATACTCGGCCAGCGACGTGAGGGCCAGATAGACGCCGAACAGGGCCAGCCCGCCGAGCAGTGCCAGCGCCGTGCGCTCGGAATACTTGATCTGCCGGGCGACCCAGTACATGGCCGCCGGCATCAGGTAATAGACGATCAACCAGGCGACCGGCTGGCAGTTGTTCAATTCCCAATCGTGGCTGAAGGTGCTCGCCGTGAGCACGGCCAGCAGCGCCATGAGCAGGATTTCCGGTTTGCCCAGGGGCTTCCGTTCGGCTAGGCCCCAGCGGCGCCAGACAAGGCACTGCGCCACCAGCAGCACAAGCAACAGGCGGTCGGCCGTCAGCGGGACCGCGCCCTCGGTCTTGTAGAACGGCACACTGAAGCAAGTGCCGGCCACCAGCACGGCCAGGCAGCCGCCCAGCAGGCCGCCGCGGAGGAAAACAACGGCGCCCCAGATCAGTACGGCGATCCCGGCAATGACGGCGAGCGATTCCATGTTTTACCCGGCTATTGCAAGTCTAAGTCACGCTCCCTTACAATTGTCCGCTATGAACGCCGTCTGCCTGGTGATCGACCGTCTGCACGCGGGCTACGTGGGGGCCTACGGGAACACGTGGATCGAGACGCCGGCCCTGGACCGGCTGGCCAGCCGGTCGCTGCTGCTGGACCAGGCCCTCGTGGATTCGCCCGATTTGGAGCGGTTGTATCGTTCGTATTGGCAGGGGTGGCACGCCCTGTGCCGGCAGGAGCCGCCCGAGTCGCGGCCGTCGCTGGCCGGCATGCTCCGCGACGCCGGCGTGACCACGGCGCTGTTGACCGACGAGCCGCGGATCGCCCGGCACCCGCTGGCCGAGGACTTCGAGGAACTGATCGAGATCGACCCCCCCTGGCAGCCGCAAACCGCCGCGGCAATCGACCAGACGCACTTCGGCCGCTGCTTCGTCGAGATGATCGAGTGGCTGCAATCGGCCCGCGGCCCGTTCCTGTTGTGGTGCCACCTGGGCGGCTTGGGCACCACGTGGGACGCACCGCCGCAGTTCCGCCGGGCGTATCGGGAGCCGGGCGATCCGCCGCCGCCGGAGTCGGCCGACGTGCCCGATTTGGTGCTCCCGCCCGACCCCGACCCGGACGAGTTGCTGGGCATCGCCCAGGCGTATGCCGGCCAGGTGACGTTGCTGGACACGTGTCTGGGGGCGTTCTGGGATTTCCTCGACGGGCTGCCCGGCGGCGGCGAAACCCTGTTGACGCTTTGTTCGGCCCGCGGCTTTCCGCTGGGCGAGCACGGCCGGGTGGGGGCGTGCGACGGCGCACTGTTCGGCGAATTGCTCCAGGTCCCTTGGATGATCCAGTTCCCCGGTGCGGCCGGCGCCGCCGTGCGGAGTCCGGCCCTGGTCGAACCGGCGGACCTCTGGGCGACGCTGCTGGACTGGTGGGCCATCGGTGAGGACTCCCCTCGCCCGACCAACCTTCGGTCGGTGCCCGGAGAGGGGCAGGGGGTGAGGGCCGTGACGCCCACCGCCGCCAGTCTTTTGCCGCTCTTGCAAGGCAACTCCGCCATGTTCCGTGACCGGCTTTGCATGGCGGGCGACGGCGATCGGGCAATCCGCACGCCGGCCTGGTTTCTCCGCACCGGTGACCAACCCGAGTTATTCGCCAAGCCGGACGACCGCTGGGAGGTCAACGACGTGGCTTCGCTCTGCCCCGAAGTGGTCGAATGCCTGCAAGACGCCCTGGCCCAGTTCGAGGCGGCCCTTCCGGCCGGGCGGACCGCCGACTTGCCGCCGCTGGCGGACGTGCTGATTCACGGTTTGGAATGAGGAGCCATGCGATGAAGCCAACCGAAATCCTCAGCAGCGAACATCGCGTAATCGAACGGGTGCTAGATTGCCTGGAGGCGATGGTGCGGCAGGCCAAGGCGGCGGGCCGGCTCGAGCCGCAGCCGGCCAAGGACGCGGTGGCCTTCTTCCGCGACTTCGCCGACCGCTGCCACCACGGCAAGGAAGAGGCCCACCTCTTCCCGGCCCTCGAAGCCAAGGGCTTTCCACGCCAGGGCGGGCCGACCGGCGTGATGCTCCGCGAGCACGAGCAAGGCCGGACCCACGTCCGCGGCATGGCCGAGGCCATCGACGCCGCCGCCACCGGTGATGCTGCCGCACTCCGGCAGTTCATCGGGCATGCCGAAGGCTACCTTGCCCTGTTGCGCGAGCATATCTATAAAGAGGATCACGTTCTGTTCCAGCTTGCCGACCGGACCTTGAGCGAAGCCGACCAGCAGGCATTGTCGGCGGCGTTCGGCAAGGTGGAGGCGGAGGAGGTGGGCCGCGGCACGCACGAAAAATGCCTGCGCCTGGCCGAGGAACTGGCCAAGCGGTACGGCGTGACCGTTCCGACGGCCTTCACGCCGGGCGGCCACTTCCACTGCGGACATGGACCCGAGGGATAAGGAGCACGCTCATGGGCACCACCGGGCTTCGCAACGGGGCCATCGTGGCCTTCATCGTCGGAATGGCCATCCTGCTGGTCGGCGGCCATTTTGCCAACCGGCAGGCCCCGCCCATCCCCAAACGGGTCGTCAGCGGTGAAACCGAACTGACCAACTACGAGACGATTCTCCGCGGGCAAGACGTCTACCAGCGCTACGGTCTGATGGACCACGGCAGCGTTTGGGGGCATGGCTCGTTGCGCGGCATGGACTTCTCCGCCGACACCCTGCACCGCGTCGGCCAGGCGATGCGCGATTTCACGGTCGCCGGCGAGAGGACGCCTAGCCGCTTCCAATTGATCGTTCAGCAGCGGGAAATGAAAAAGACGATGGCGAGCGTGCTGGACGACAATCTGGCCGCACAAATCGCCAAAGTGCGGGGCGTCACACGGGTCGATCCGTGGCTTTCCGACGCCGTCGAGATCGAGCAGGCCGGCCGCGCCGCCGTGCTCGTACAAGGCGTTGAGGCCGGCTCCGCTTTCATGGCCGAGCTGAACATCCTGCCCGGCGGCCGCCGGCTGGCCCCCGAGGACGCGAGACGAGTCCTGCTGGGCGAGCGCTTGGCCGCCAGCCTGGAAAAGCGCGTCGGCGACAAGTTGACCGTTTTCGACAGCGAGCCGTACACCGTGGCGGGCATCTTCAAGAGTCCAACCGTCTACGAAAGCGGCAGCATGATCGTGCTGCTGAAGGATTTGCAGAAGTTCATGGGCCGGCAGGGTCGTGTGAACGGCTACACGGTCGCGATTGACCGGCCCGACGACCGGGCGAGAACCGAACGCATCCGCCGCGACATCGAGGCCCTGGCGCGGGACTTCGTGGTCGAGTCGGTGTACATCGGGCCCGCGACGAGGCGCGGCGCCTATAAGAAACTCTCCCTGAACTTCGCCGTCAGATCGACGTGCAGGTGATCGACGAAATGCGCACGAACCGTTATGACGCCCGCGCCGATACCTTGGAGCTGACGCCCGCCCAAGCCTACGCCCTGCAAGAGATCCGCGGTTATTGGGAGCAGGAGTTCGGCGAGGGGGACCCGCGATACGGCTTCCTCAAGGACACGATTCCGACCGCGGCGGAGCGGAAAGACATCGCCGACTTCTTCTTCTGGACGGCCTGGGCGGCGGGCACGCCCCGGCCCGGCCAAACCTACAGCTACACCAACAACTGGCCCTCCGACCGCTCGGTGGGCAACGCCGCCTCGACCGAGGCCCTGGTATCGAGCATCGCCTCGATCCTGGCCCTGTTCGCCGTGCTGGGCGTGGTGGTCTACGTCGTCCACCGCTACGGCTTTTTCTACGGCGAGGCGAAGGCGGTCCGCGCCGCCTACAAGCTCCTCGAACAGCCCGTCACGCCCAGCCAACTGGCCGGCGCCAAGTTTTTCGTCGTGGCCGGCCTGCTGTTCGTGGTGCAGATTTTCAACGGCGGCCTGCTGGCCAACTATACCGTCCATCCGGGCGACTTCTACGGGACGTTCATCGGCAAGATGTATCCCTACAGTTGGGCGAAGACCTGGCACCTGCAACTGGCCATCCTCTGGATCGCAATTTCCTGGATCGGCACGGCGGTCTATCTGGCCCCCTTGGTGGCCCGGCGCGAGCCTCGCGGGCAGCGGGATGGTGAATATCCTCTTCGCCGCCGCCGTGCTGGTGGTGGCGTGCAGCCTGCCCGGTGAAGTGCTCGGCATCAAGGGCTATTTCGGCCAGGCCTGGTTCTGGCTCGGCCACCAGGGCTGGACGTATCTCGAACTGGGCCGGCTCTGGCAGATTCTATTGTTCGCCGGGTTGATCTACTGGCTGGTGGTCGTCTATCGGGCACTCCTGCCGGCGCTCAAGAAAGACGTCGGCGACGCCGAGACGCGGTCGCTTGTGACCTTCTACGTCCTCAGCGCCGTGTTCGTGGTCCTGTTCTTTGGTTTTGGCCTGTTCTATAGCCGCGGCACGCACCTGACCGTGGCGGACTACTGGCGGTGGTTCGTGGTCCATATTTGGGTCGAGAGCATTTTCGAGTTCTTCGGCGTGGCGGTGATTTCGCTGTTCCTGGTAACGCTCGGCCTGGTCAACGCCCGGTCCGCCCTGCGCGTGGCCTACCTGACGGCGATCCTGGTCTTCCTGGGCGGCATTCCCGGCACGGCCCACCACTATTTCTGGTACGGCGGGCCGAGTTTCTGGCTCGCCCTGGGCGGCGTGTTCAGCTCGCTCGAGCCGATCCCGTTGATTCTGCTCGTGGTCCGGGCGTGGATGGAATACAAGTCGATCCACGCCGAGGGCCGCGAGTTCCCCTACCGCTGGCCGCTCTATTTCCTCACCGCCAGCAGCGTGTGGAACTTCATCGGGGCGGCCATGTTCGGCTTCATCATCAATCTGCCGATCATCAACTACTACGAGCATTCCACGTATCTGACGGCCAACCACGCCCACACCGCCCTGTTCGGCGTCTACGGCATGTTGGCCGTCGCCTTGATCCTCTTCTCGTGGCGCGGGCTGGTGCAAGACCGCTACTGGAGCGACGGTATCTTAAAGCTGAGTTTCTGGGGCCTCAACGGCGGGCTGTTCCTGATGTTCCTCACCGGCCTGCTGCCCATCGGCCTGTTGCAGGTCTGGCACAGTTACGACACGGGCTTCTGGTACGCCCGCAGCGCGGCCTTCTACGAACTGCCGTTGGTGCATCTGTTGGGCACGTGGCGGATCATCCCCGATACGATCATCATTGTGCTGGGGGCCCTGCCGCTCTTATACTTCCTGGTGAGCACCTACCCGCGGCTGCGCCGGCCGTAGGGTCGGTTGCAGCAGGCCGGAAGGATGGTAGAATATACCGAGGCCAACCTATTCCAACGAGGTGGTTGCCGCATGACTCTAGCCGTTCAAGCCAGCGCGGGGATTCTCGACGAAATTGTGCGCCGGATCGTCAAATTGGCCAACCCGTCGAAGATCGTTCTTTTCGGCAGCCGGGCGCGGGGAGACGCGGGGCCGCAAAGCGACTTCGATTTGCTGGTAGTCCGGCCATCGTCCGAACCGCGTTACCGGCGATCCGCCCCCATCTTCACCGCACTGGCCGACCTGCCGGTGGAGGTGGAAGTGGTGGTATATACACCGGACGAGATCCAGCAGTGGGCGGCAGTGCCCGAAGCCTTCATCACCACCGCGATCCGCGAAGGAAGAGTGTTGCATGAAGGACCGCAATGACTTCATCCGCGGGTGGCTAAGGAAGGCGCGGAGCGACGCGGCGGCCTTGGAGACGCTGATCGCGGCGGAGTCTTTCGATACCGCCTGTTTTCACGCCCAGCAAGCGGCGGAGAAATACCTCAAAGCGTTACTGATCCATTTCGGCCTTGCTGTGCCGCGGACGCACAATCTCGCCAAGCTGGTCGAGGTTGCAGCCGAGACGGACCCGGCGCTTCTGGCGCTGATTCCGCACGTCGAACCGTTGACGCCTTACGCCGTCGAAACCCGATATGACGACGAGTTCTGGCCATCGCTGAGCGTGGCCGAAGAGGCCCGTTCGCTGCTGAAACGAGTGGAAGAGGAAGTGGCGCAAAGGTTGCCGCCCGAATTGAAGCAGTGATTGTCCGCGAAACCGTTTGCAAGACGATTCTCAACCGGGGCGGGCTGGGCGACTACACGCTGAACTGCTACACCGGCTGCGGCCACGCCTGCGTCTACTGCTATGCCCGCTTCATGCAGCGGTTCCATCCCCACGACGAGCCCTGGGGCCAGTTCGTCGACGTGAAAGTGAACGCGGTCGAGGTCCTCAAGCGGCAATTGCGCCGCGCCGCCCCGGGCGAGGTCTTCATCAGCAGCGCCTGCGACGCTTGGCAGCCGGTCGAGGCCCACTGGCGGCTCACGCGCCGCTGTTGCGAGCTCCTGCTGGAGCGGGGTTTTTCCTTGAGCACGCTCACCAAGAGCACGCTGGTTCGCAGGGACTTCGATCTCTTCGCCGGCCGGCCCGTGCGGGTCGGCGTCACGCTGACCACGCTGGAGCGGCGGCTGCAAAAACTCTGGGAGCCTGGGGCGGCGAGCATTCAACAGCGGCTCGACGTGCTCCGCGACGCCCGCCGCGCCGGCCTGAAAACGAGCGTCATGTTCGGCCCCCTGCTCCCTTTCCTCTCCGACAGTCAAACGCAGATCGAGGAGCTGCTCCGCCGGGCGGCCGAGCTGGAAGTCGAGCAGGTGTGGGTGGACGCCTTGAATCCGCGTCCCCGCGTCTGGCCGGCGGTGGCCGAGTTGCTGCGGGCGGACTTTCCCGCGCTCTTGCCGCAGTACCGCCAGATTCTCTTCAACGCCGCGGCGCGGGAAGATTATCTCGCCGCATTCCGCGCCCGCGTCCAACTGGCCGCCCGCCGCACCTCGCTGGCCGGCCGGGTTACGGCCTGCATGTGAAATGTGGCTACGCGGGGAGGGTGAAGTGGAAGGTGGCGCCCTCGCCCGGTTGCGATTCCACCCAGATCCGTCCGCCGTGCCGGTCCATGATTTTTTTGCAGATGGCCAGGCCGATGCCCGTGCCCTCGTACTGTTCGCGGCGGTGCAGGCGCCGGAAGACGTCGAAGATCTCATCCTGGAACTTGGAGTCGATGCCGATGCCGTTGTCGCGCACCGAGAACTGCCAGTAGTCTGCCTCCCGGCGGGCATCGACGTGAACCCTCGGCGGCGCGTCGCTGCGGAACTTCAGCGCATTGCCCAGCAGATTCTGGAAGAGTTGGGCCAGTTGCGACGGGTCGGCGCGGACGGTCGGCAAGTCGCCCCGCGTGATTTCGGCTCCCGCCTCCTGGATGCTTCCGCGCAGATTTTCCAGGGCCTGCCGGAGCGCCTCGCCGGCGTCGATGGGGACCGGCTCGCGGCGGCGGGTGCCCACCCGGGCGTAAGCCAGCAGGTCCTTGATCAGAGTCTCCATCCGCTTGGTGCCGTCCACGGCATACCCGATGAAGGTGTTGGCCTCCGCGTCGATTTGCTTCGGATACTTCTTCTGGAGCAGTTGCACGAAGCCCGCCACCGTCCGCAGCGGCTCCCGGAGGTCGTGCGAGGCCACGTAGGCGAACTGTTCCAGGTCCTTGTTCGAGCGGGCCAGTTCCTCGGCCGTCTGCCGCAGCGCTTCCTCGGCCTGCTTGCGCGCGGTGATGTTGTTCATGGCGAGGATCACGTGCCGCTTGCCGTCCAAGGTGAGCGGATCGGCGCTGACCTCAAGCCACAGGCGGAGTTGGCTTCCATCGACCGAAAGGAGGGCCGCGGACGGTCGGCAAGTCGCCCCGCGTGATTTCGGCTCCCGCCTCCTGGATGCTTCCGCGCAGATTTTCCAGGGCCTGCCCGAGCGCCTCGCCGGCGTCGATGGGGACCGGCTCGCGGCGGCGGGTGCCCACCCGGGCGTAAGCCAGCAGGTCCTTGATCAGAGTCTCCATCCGCTTGGTGCCGTCCACGGCATACCCGATGAAGGTGTTGGCCTCCGCGTCGATTTGCTTCGGATACTTCTTCTGGAGCAGTTGCACGAAGCCCGCCACCGTCCGCAGCGGCTCCCGGAGGTCGTGCGAGGCCACGTAGGCGAACTGTTCCAGGTCCTTGTTCGAGCGGGCCAGTTCCTCGGCCGTCTGCCGCAGCGCTTCCTCGGCCTGCTTGCGCGCGGTGATGTTGTTCATGGCGAGGATCACGTGCCGCTTGCCGTCCAAGGTGAGCGGATCGGCGCTGACCTCAAGCCACAGGCGGAGTTGGCTTCCATCGACCGAAAGGAGGGCCTCCGCCTCTACGTCGTGGACGGGCTGCCCGAGTTGCAACACCGATGCGAACGTGTTGCGGATGGGGCATGAAGCGCAATGGGGGCTGTGCCCGCAGCCGGCGGGATTGGCCAGGGCATGGACGCAGCCGACGAAGTCGCCCGGTTGCCCCCCCTCCCGCACCAACACGTCCTTTTTGACCCATCGGGAAAGCGTGTCGTTGACTTGCTTGACTTCGCCGTCTTCGTCGATCACCAACATGCCGACGTTCACCACGTCGAAGACCGCCCGGAGATTGGCCCGTTCCTTGGCCAGCGATTCTTCGGCCTCGATACGCTCGGTAATGTCCATCCCATAAATGCGGATCCGCCGGACCTCCGAAACATAGAACAACGATTGATCGTAATGGCGTTTGCCTACCGTCACGTCACGGGCGGCAACGCCGGCATCCTCCCGGCCAGCGCCGACCAACAGGCCCGCACCGGCCAGCCAGGGATGACCGAGAACCACGTTGTTCGAGGTCGGGAAACAACCGTTGTGCCGACGGGCTGACGAAAGTAACCCGCCCGTCCAGGTCGAGTTCAACGACGGGCATGGGGTTGAGAAGCGGGAAGGATGCCAGTCTCGCCGTTTCCGCCTCGGCCCGCCGCCGCTCGGTGAGATCCCGCGCGACCGTCGAGATGCCGACGATCTGCCCCGAGGCGTCCCGCATCGGGGACAAGCTCAGCGAGACGTGAACGTTTCGTCCCTCCTTCCTGATGCGTTCCGTCTCCAGGGCGGTGATGCTTTCCCCGCCTTTGATCCGCTCCACAATTTCCGCCAACTCGCCCATCCGCTCGGGCGGAACCAGCATGGCGACGCTCCGGCCGACCGCCTCCGCGGCCGGGTAGCCGTAGATCGCCTCCGCCGCCCGGTTCCAGGTGAGGATGGTTCCCTCCAAAGTCTTGGCGAAGATGGCGTCGTTGGACGACTCGACGATCTGGGCCAGTTGTTTCTCCGTCCGGCGGAGGTTCGTGAGGTCGATCAGCGTAATGACCACGCCGTCCACCCGTTCCACGTGCGTGCGGTAGGGGGTGACGCGGAGGAGGTAAGAGGAGCCGTCGGCGTGCCGCACCTCTTTGTCCGCCACCGGCGCACCTGCGCCGCGGCCCGTACGTCGGCCGCCAGGTCGCAGCCGGCCCGTTCCAGCGAGAGGTGCGTCAGCGGACGCCCCATGTCGGCGGGGATCAGGTTCAAGATCCGCGTCATGGCGGGAGTGAAGAACTTGATCCGCAGCTCGTCGTCCAGGAAGAGCGTGGCGATCTCGGAGGACTTCAGCAGGTTGGCCATGTCGCTGTTGGCCGTGTCCAGTTGATGGACCTTCTCCTGAAGTTGGCTGTTGACGGTCGTCAGTTCTTCGTTGACCGACTGCAATTCCTCCTTGGAGGTTTCCAGTTCTTCGTTGGTGGACTGGAGTTCCTCGTTGGAAGAAATCACTTCCTCGTTGGCCACCCGCAGTTCCTCGTTCGAGGCCAAGAGGTCGTCGACCGTGGACTGGTGGTCGTGCCGGGCGGCCTTCAATTCATCTTCGAGCTGCTTCACCGCGGTTTCGCTCGGGCCGGATGGGGCTAGTTCGACGCCGGCGGTTGCCGGCCGGGCAACGTCCTCGAAGATTACGGCCAGCAGCGGCTCCGTCTCGGCCCGCTGCCGGACGGGGGCGACCGTGACGCGGACGAAAAAGCCGCCGTCATCCCCGCCGACCGGCACGCGATTGAGCACGACCGTCTTGCCGCCCTCGATCGCCTTGTGCATGGCCGACCGCAGTTTCAGCGGCAGCCCCTGCTTGGCCAGGTCCGGCAGATTCAAGTTGGGCTCGGCCGCCGGCATGTTGAGGTACTTGCCGGTCTGGCCGTGGAAGTGAAGAATCTGCCCCTTCCGGTCCACCAGCACCACGCTGGCGGAAAAGTGGCTCAACAGGGCCTGCCGGATGGCGTCCGTCAGGGCGGCCGCCGGGGGCCGCAGCGGCGCCGGCGGCCCGCTCGGAAGGGCTCTCTTCCGGCCGGGCAACAGCGGGGACTCCAGGGCGACCGGGCGGGCCGGCGCAAGGCGGCGGTAGAGCCGCGCCTTCTTCGAAACCAACTCGAACAGGTCGCTCCGCCCGCCGATACCCTCCGATTTGCCCAGGAACAGATACCCGCCGGCATTCAACGCGAAATTCAAGAGCGGCATCAGCCGGCTCTGCGTCTCGGCATCCAGGTAGATCAACAGATTGCGGCAACTGATGAGGTCCATCTTGGAAAAAGGCGGATCGCTAATCAGGTTCTGCACGGCGAAGACGACCGACTTGCGAGGCGCGTCGCTGACGTGAAAGCCCGTGTCCTTCCTGACGAAGAACTTCGCCAGGCGGTCCGCCTCCACGTCGGCAACGATGCTCTCCGGGTAGACGCCCAGCCGGGCGAATTTCAGCGCCTCTTCGTCGATGTCCGTGGCGAAGACGTGTACGGCGCAGTGTTTCCGCGCGGCCGCGGCCTCCTCCATCAGCAGCATCGCCAGGGAGTACGCCTCCTCGCCCGATGCGCAGCCGGGCACCCAGACGCGCAACGGCTCGTCGGACGGCTTCGCCGCGACCAACGGACGGATGACCTTCTCGCGCAGTTCCTCAAACGCCTCGGGGTCGCGGAAGAACGACGTGACGTTGATCAGCAGGTCCCGCAACAACTGGTCGACCTCATGCGCAGTCCCGCGAGAGCATACTGCTATACTGGGCTACGTCCGCGATGCGGTGCAGTCCCATCCGGCGTTCGATGCGTCTCAAGATGGTGTTCGTCTTGTAGCAGCGGAAATCGCAGCCTGTTTGGGCCAGCACGAGGGCCAGGATGTCTTGCACGCCTCCCGGTTTTCCTTCCGCCGCAAGCACGGCCGCCGGCTCTCCGCCCCGCACATAGGGATGCCGGAGGTATTCCACGAGCGCTTCCGGCATCCGCTCCGGCGGCAGGACGAAATCGACCAGTCCGGTGGCAATCGCGCTGCGGGGCATCGTGTCGAACTGGGCCGTGTCCGGGTCCTGGGCAATGACCAACCCGCCGCCGCCCCGGATCGCCCGCACGCCCAGCGTCCCGTCCGAGCCGGCCCCGGAGAAGAGGATGCCGATTGCCCGCTGCTGGCGGTCTTCCGCCAGCGAGCGGAAAAAGAAGTCGATGGGCATCCGGATGCCGTCCTGCTTGACCGGCTCGGCCAGAAAGAGAACTCCCTCGCGGATGCCCAGGTATTGATTGGGAGGAATGACGTAAACACAGTTCGGCTCGACGGGCGCGCCGTCCTGCGCCTGGACAACCTTCATGCGGGTGTGCTGCGCCACGAGTTCCGGCAGCAGACTCGCGTGGGCGGGGGCCAGGTGCTGGATGAGGACGAACGCCGCGCCGCTCTGGGCGGGCAAGGCCGCGAAAAACCGCTCGAACGCCCCCAGGGCGCCGGCCGACCCGCCTAGCCCCACCACGGCGATACTCGATGTCCCAGGTCCTTGGATTTCCGTCGAGCGCGTAGGGGCGGGGAGCGTCTTGCGCTTGCGAAGGCCCGATTTTTTTGCCATCGCCCGATTCCCCAGGAAAAGGCTGACACTTCAGAAAGGTTATTATCTTAGCAATCGAGAGGGATGTAAATTACTCGCGTGAGGGGGGGCACTACTGGGGGGCGTGGGGGTGCGATAATTCCACGCGGGGTGATGAGCAAATGTGTGCCACTGCTTGGAACAAGCAGTGTTTGGCCTCAGGTGGTGGGGCGGCACTGCTTGTTCCAAGCAGTGGCACACTTCCTGAAAAATGCGGCCTACCCGGTGAAGTACAGAAAGAATCATTTGAGCCGAAACTGCCCTTGGCCGATTGGATGATGGTGGTACAATCCGCCTCCTTGAAAGACCGGCTAGCTGCTCTTTGGGCAATCTGGTAGCATCGGAGACTCTGAAATGACGGGGAAAAGACTACTGTACGTCGCTGCCCTCCTAACCGTTTGCGTGGCCATTTGGGCAATTCCGTGGTCCGCAGCCGAGGCGGGCGGTGGGTTAAGGATCGGGATCGGCATCGGCTTGCCGGTCTACAATCCATACCCATACTACCCAGATTATCCATATCCATACGGCTATCCATACTCATATCCGTACTACTCGTATTACCGCTACCCGTACTACTACGCCCCGCCGCCGGCGTATTACTACCCGCCGCCCGCATACAACTACCCCCAGCCGGCCTATAACTATCAGGCCCCGGCATACACCCCTCCGCCGGCGACATACCAGCAGCCGCCGGCCACATACCAGCAGCAGTATGGCGGCTATCAGCAGCCGGCTCGGACCTACCCACAGCCGCCCGTGCCGAATCAGCCGCCGCCGACGACCTATCAGCCGGCCCAGCCGAGCCCGCCGCCGGCTGCGGGGAGCTATCCGTCGCTTCCGCCGCCGCCGTCCTCGCCAGCCTATCCCAATCCGACCAGATAGCCCCGCGGCATACTGGACGGTCTCATCGGGTGCGTTATATTAGCGCTCGGATTGTCGCCGTTGATGGCGATGCAGCGCGGACGGCGCAATAGCCGCCGGCTGTTGGCTATTGCTCTTGGTTCAACAGCGAGGAACGACCATGTCTATTCTCATGCGGACGATTGCGTTGGCCCTGGCGATCGGCTCGGCCGGGGCGGCCCTTGCCGGGGACGCCTACTACGACGTCCCGATCCACGAATTGAGGCTCGTCGACGGGAACTTGCCCACCAGGAAGAATGACGCCGGCTGGTCTTATCACGAGAATGCCCGGGTCTATACGATGCGGCCTTACGCGGCCCTGGACGGCCCAGGCGAGGTCTACATTGCCGGCCACGGCGAAGAGGGGGATACCTGGTACTTGCGTTATGCGACCGGCCCCGATTACACTCGCGCCCTAATCCGCGCCCCAGAGGGAACGAACGTTGCCGGCCGTCTGTTCGTGCCCAATTCCGACCTGACGGACATGGTCGTCCTGAAATTCACGGTCCCCGCATCGGCGGCGAAACCCGAGGCGAAGGTGGAATTCCAGCAGGCGAAAATCGCCCATTATGAAAATCTTTTTGACCGTGACATTCCCGGCGGGGCATGGTTCCGCTACCAGGCCCGACTCGCCCGGGCGGAGTCGAGGCTCCCACCGCGAAGCGAGCCGCGCCCGGCCGTCGGCTGGAGGCCTGACCAGCGCGACCAGTTGGTCCGGACCTACGAACTGTTTACCGGCGGGCGGGCGATGAGCGAGAACCTGCAACTCGACCGCACCCTGCCCCCCATGCGGCCCAACGAAATGCCGGTCAAAATCGACTCGCTCACCGGCATCACGATCCAGGAAATCGACTGGAAGGCGCTCGATCAAGGACGCACGGCCGAAGCTGGACCCCCTGGCCGGGAAGATACCGGCCGATCAATACGTCGTGTTCTTCCCCAATTTCCAGGCCCTCACGGCCGTGGCGGATGAAACGAACCGGCACGACACGCCCGTGCTGCGGCTGGCCCAGCCGCGGTCGGAAGACGCCGGCATCGTGAAGCGGTACGAGCGGCAACTCGGACTGTCAATGAGCACGCTCGGCCGGCTAATTGGTCCGAAGCTCGTCAAGAGCGTCGCCCTGACCGGTTCCGATCCGTATTTCTCGACCGGGACGGACGTGGCGGTGCTGTTTGAGACGGCGCAGCCGGATGTACTCTACGAGTTGCTATCCGGCAAACTCTTCCTCGCAGCCGCTCAAGTGCGAGAGGCGAGTCCGATAAACGGCGGGTATATCATTCCGTACCGGGCGGTCCTCACACCGAACCGGAGTCTCTGGAGCTACGTCGCGAGACTGGACGGGGCGATCGTGGTCACGAATTCAATGGAGCAGCTTAAACGGTTGATCGTGGTGCGCAGCGGCAAGTCGAAATCGATCGCCGACCTGCCCGAGTACACGTTCTTCCGCAGCCGCTATCCGCTGGGCGATGCGAACGAAACGGCGCTGGTGTTCTTGAGCGATCCAACGATCCGGCGGTGGTGCGGGCCGCGGTGGCGGATCGCCGACTCCCGCCGCACCCGCGCCCGGGCGGTCCTGGCCGACCTCCAGGCCTCGCAGCTTGACGCCCTGGTCCGCAAGACGGTCAAGCCCGGGGTGATCCACACCGATTTGCCGGTCCTCGGCGGCGGCGAGTTGACATTGACACCCACCGGGGTTGCCTCTTCGACCTTCGGCACGCTGGACTTCATGACGCCCATCGCTGAAATCCCCCTGGACGAAGTCACGCAGGCCGAGGCCGACGCCTATCGGCAATGGCGCGACGGCTACCAACGGAATTGGAGTTGGGCCTTCGACCCGATCGCCCTCAGGGTTTCGCTGGGCAAGCGGCGGCTGGCCGCCGACCTGACCGTCATGCCGTTGATCGTCGCCAGCGAGTACAACGAGATGCTCTCGATCGCCCAGGGCGGCAAGTTCGAGCCGGCCGACGGCGATCCGCACTACGCCCTGGCCCAGTTCATGCTGGCCATCAACCGCCAGTCGCCCACCTTCCGCATGGGTGAGAACTTCATGGCGACGATGGGCCAGGCGGTCTCGCTGGGGTGGATCGGCCGCTGGGTGAGCGTCTATGCCGACGACGACCCGTTCTGGAGCGATCTGGCGAGGGTGAAGCAGGGCGACGGGCGCGAAATGGAGGAGTTTTTCGAGAAGAACGTGCATCGGCTGCCGGTGGCCGTGCGGATCGACGCCTCGAATCCGCTCAAGCTGGCCGTGTTTCTGACCAGTGCCCGGGCCTTCATCGAGCAGACCGCGCCGGGCCTGACGCAGTGGGAATCGCTGAAGTACCAGGACCAGCCCTACGTCCGCATCACGCCGGTGAAGGGGCGGCAGGCGGTGCCCCGCGAGTTCGAGAACATCGCCATTTATTACACGACTGTCGACGGCGCGCTGACGGTCACGCTGAGCGAGGCGGTGCTCCAGCACGCGATCGGCCGTTCGCTCATGCGGCAGAAGGCGCAGGCCAATGTGGCACAGCCGCCCTCGGCTGTGCCGGCCGGATTAGCACAGCCGGGGGCGGCTGTGCCACAAGCCGGACTTAGGGCAGACGCCCGGCCGTGGCTCGGCAGCAGCGCCGCCTTGCGGGTGGACCGCAAGATTCTGGAGGTCGCCAACGCCGCCGGCCGCAACCAATACGTCCGCCAGATGCAGCAGCAGTGCTGGAACAACTTGCCGATCCTCAACGAGTGGAAGCGGCTCTACCCGGACCGCGATCCCGTGGCCGTGCATCGGGCGGTTTGGGGCGTGGAGTTGGTCTGTCCGGGCGGCGGCAAATACGTCTGGAACGAGAAATACCAGACGATGGAATCGACCGTGTACGGTCATCCGGGCCAGCCGAAGCAAGGCCCGCCCGCCCCGCCCGTGTTGAGCGATTTTTCGCGGGGCGATTTCGGCCTGACCTTCGAGAACCAAGGGCTTCGGGCCCGCGCCGTGTTGCGCCGGCCCCCGGCCGCCGCGGAGTAGACGAATTGACGCGAGAGCGGTATAATCGCCGGTTGGTTGGCGCGTCCCTCGCCCGCTGAGGGTGGCACGCCCTGAGCGCAGCGAAGGGCGTGACCTGGTCGTTCACCACGCCCTTCGCTGCGCTCAGGGCGTGCCACCCAAAAATTCGACAACTCCCCCACCGATGAAACTACAAAATCCTCATGGCGCGATTCTGATGTTCTGCACTTTGGCCGCACTGGCCGTTCCATCGTCCCGCGGCGGCGCCGCGGATTCTGCCGCCCCGCCCTTGTGGTTCCATGATTCCGCGGCGAAGCTCGAAACGGAACTGGCCGCCAAGTACGGCGAGCCGCAGCGGGCCCGGTTGCAGCGGGGATTGCGGCAAGTGGGCCAGTTCTGGCGGGCCGAGGATGGCGCCGCCGCCGCCTTCGGGGCCTTCGTCCGCGAAAACTTCGCCGGCGACCAGGCCACCCTGGACGCGGTGTTCAACCGCTTCGACCGCCTGATGGAAAAGCTGGGCGGGCATACGGCCGAAATGCGCTACGAGCTGCGGCGGCAGGCCGACTTGGACCTCGGCCCGTTGCTGCCGCTGGACGAAACCGCGGCCGGCTACGAACCGGGCGCCCACCTGACGGACGACTTCTTCGCCAACAAGCTGGCCTTCGTCGTGTTGCTGAACTTCCCCTTGACGACGCTCCAGGAGCGGTTGGACGACGGCGATAAATGGTCGCGGCGACAGTGGGCCGAGACGCGGCTGGCCGACCGCTTCGCCAAGCGCATCCCCGCCGATGTGCTCCAGGCCGTCTCCCAGAGCCAATCGGCGGCCGAACTTTACATCGCCCAGTATAGGATTTGCATGCACCACCTGTTGGACGCGGCCGGCCGGCGGCCTTTCCCGCCGAAACTCCGGCTATCGGCCCACTGGAACCTCCGCGACGAGATCAAGGCCCAGTATCCCACCGGCCCAGAAGGGCTGGCCAAGCAGCGGATGATTCAGCAGGTGCTGGAACGGATCGTCGACCAGTCGATCCCCCAGGCGGTCATCAATAATCCTTACGTCGATTGGGACCCCGTGAGCAACGAAGTCCGGCCGGCGGCGGTCAATGACGCCGATGCGCCGGCGCCCGCCGGATTGAAAGTCACGGATGCCGCGGAGCCGGACACCCGCTACGCCGTGTTGCTGGGGGTCTTCCGCGCCAACCGCAAGGTCGATCCGTATTCGCCCACCGCGCCGACGCTGATCGCGCGAAAGTTC
This sequence comes from uncultured Planctomycetaceae bacterium, assembly GCA_963754135.1. Lineage (GTDB taxonomy): Bacteria > Planctomycetota > Planctomycetia > Pirellulales > Thermoguttaceae > JAJFUI01. The sequence continues at coordinate 1,240,033 of CAVWEY010000003.1, read as the reverse complement.
GAGGAGGACCGCCAGATGAGCGAGGCGCGGGTCAAAGGGATGCTCGAAGCGGTGCTCGCCTCGCCGCAATTCGCCGCGGCCGGGCGGCTGATCGAGAAGCGGCTGGGGCGGCCGCTGGAGCCGTTCGACATCTGGTACGACGGCTTCCGCCCTCGGCCCGCCGGCAGCGAGGCGCAACTGGACGCGATGGTCCGCCAGCGATACCCGACGGCCGCCGCCTACCAGGCCGACATTCCGGAACCTGCTGGTGAAGCTGGGCTTCAGCCCCGACAGGGCGGCGTATCTGGGCGGGATGATCGACGTCGAGCCTGCCCGCGGCACCGGCCATGCCATGCCCAGCGCGATGCGCGGCCAGCACCCCCGCCTGCGGACGCACATCGAGAAGGCCGGCATGGACTTCAAGGGCTTCAACATCGCGCTGCACGAAATGGGCCATAACATCGAGCAGACCTTCTCGATGAACAAGGTCGATGACACGTTGCTGGCCGGGGTGCCCAACACGGCCTTCACCGAGGCCCTGGCGATGGTCACGCAAGGGCACGATTTCGAGATGCTCGGCGTGGCCGCGGCCGATCCCCACGCCGAGGCCCTCAAGACGCTCAATGACTTTTGGGCCACGGCGGAAATCGCCGGCGTTGCCCTGGTGGATATGGCCGTCTGGCACTGGATGTACGACCACCCGGAGGCCACGCCGGCCGAGTTGAAGGCGGCCACGCTCGACGCCGCCCGAGAGGTCTGGAACCGCTACTACGCCCCGGCGTTCCACCGCCGCGACGTGACGCTGTTGGCCGTCTATTCGCACTTGATCTGCGAAGTCCTCTACTTGCCCGACTATCCCGTGGGCCACATGATCGGGTTTCAGATCGAAGAGCAGATGAAGCGGGCCGGCAACTTCGGCGCGGAGTTCGAGCGGATGGCGAAGTTCGGCAACCTGGCGCCGGACCTGTGGATGACCAACGCGACCGGCGCTCCGGTCGGTCCCGAGGCGCTCTTGCGGGCGACGGACCGCGCGTTGGACGAAATGGCTCGATAATGCCGCAAACGGCGCCATGTCCACGGCCCCGCAGCCGCTTGCGGTTTCGCGGCGATTTGCCTGATTCCCAACGGGCTGCGGATGGGCTATGATAGCACCATGCGAGTACGGGCCCTCGGCATACTGACACTGGTGGCATTCTGGCTAACCCTCTCGTCGGGTGAGGCCGGGCAGCGGGGAATCATGCCCAGGCTGCACCCCTGGGGCCGGTTCGATCCCGGCGCGTGGAAACTGGTCCGGGTGGTCACCGAGACGCTCAACGAGCAGGGCCAGGTCGTCAGCACCAGCACCGCCGACACCCGGACCACGCTGGTGGATCTCGACGACGACGGCGTCACGCTGGAAGTTCAAGCCTGCGTTGAGGTGGCCGGAAAACGCTTCCAGGCCGAGCCGCAGACCGTCAAGCAAGGCTTCCACGGCGAAACGGCCGTGCCGAACCTCAAGCTCAGCGATCCGGTCGACGGCCAGGTTGTGATCGAGGACCGCAAGATCGCCTGCAAAGTCTACCGGTTGGAAACCGTCGGCGCGCAGGAGAAAACGGCCATCAGTCTCTACTGCTCGACGGCCGTGCCGCCCTACGTCCTCAAGCGGGAGGGCGTCACCACGGACCCGGACGGCAAGAGCGTGTTGAGCGAGACGGGCGTCGAGGTCATCGCCCTGGACATGCCCGTGCGGGTCCGCGGCGAAACCCGCAGCGGGAGCTACGTCAAAACGGTCCACAAGAACGCGAAGGGGACGGTCACGACGCTGGCGGTGGTGTTGTCGGACGTGCCCGGCGGAGTCGTCAGCCACAGTTCCAAAGAGGCGGACAAGAGCGGCCGGGTGATCCGCCGCAGCACGCTCGAATTGCTCGATTACGGTGCCGACCCGGACCCCACCAGACCGTTCAACCGCAAGCGTCCCCCCCGTCGCCCCAAGCCGCCGCCACAGTAGCCCGAGTTTGCCGTCGGCTGGGTGGCACGCCCCTGAGCGTAGCGAAGGGCGTGATCATTCCGGCCCACCACGCCCTTCGCTGCTCAGGGCGTGCCACCAGAACGTGACCGACTCGGTGCGGGAAGACTGCGCACTCTAGGTTGGTTGCATGTGACCTTGACGGTCAAGAGAAACTGGTCAAACCGATCTGAGCGGATTTGTCGATTGGAGCGATGGTAGCGGTCGTATCGGCCGTGCCGGTTTTGCCGGCGTGCAGACCGCGCTGCTCGGCTTGACTCTGCAAGGGAACTCATGCTTCGGACGTGTACAGTCGGGCGAATCGTTTTGGCCGTGTGGGCCGCGGCGGCGTTGTCGTCGGCCGGGTGTACGAGTGTCCGCGATTACGTCCACAATGGGTTCAAGGTGGGGCCGGACTACTGCCCCCCGCCCGCCCCCGTCGCCAAACACTGGATCGACCAGGCCGACATCCAGGTCGCCGAGGGACAGGACCTCAGCCATTGGTGGACGGTCTTCAACGATCCGACGCTCGACCGCTTGATCCTCTGCGCCTACCAGCAGAACTTGACGTTGCGCGAGGCCGGCTGCCGCATCCTCCAGGCGCGTGCCCTGCTGGGGATTGCCAAGGGTGAGATATTCCCGCAGACGCAAAACGCCACGGGCAGTTACCAGCGGATCGCCTTGAGCCAGAACACGGCCCAGGGCCCGCTCGTTGTCCCTTTCTACGACCAGTGGAGCTTCGGCTTCAACCTGGCGTGGGAACTGGATTTCTGGGGCCGGTTCCGCCGCGCCATTGCCGCCGCGGACGACAACCTCGGCGTCTCCGTGGCCAACTTCGACCAAGTGCTCGTCACCATGCTGGGCGACGTGGCCAGCAACTACGTGCGGGTCCGCACCGACCAGGAGCGGCTCCGCTACCTGCGGCAGAACGTGACCATTCTGGGAATGGTGCTGAAATGGACCCAACGGCGGGAGAAGGGCGGCTTCCGCACGACCCCCTTGGACGTCCACCAGACCCAGGCCAACCTGGAGCAGGCGGCCGCGCTCATCCCGCAACTGGAGATCGACCTGCGGCAGGCGGAAAACAGTTTGTGCGTCCTGATGGGTATGCCGCCGGTGGACCTCCGCAAGCTGCTCGGCGAGGACCTCATCCCCAGCGTGCCGCCGGAGCTGGCCATCGGCATTCCCGCCGAGTTGCTCCGCCGCCGCCCGGACGTGCGCAGCGCCGAACGCCAGGCGGCCGCCCAGTCGGAGTTGATCGGCGTTGCCCAGGCCGATCTCTATCCGGCCATCTCCATCAACGGCACCTTGGGATGGGAGGCCATGAATTTCTCCGATCTGTTCGCCGGCAAATCGTTGAACGCCAACGTCGGCCCGTCGTTCCAGTGGAACCTTCTCAACTACGGGCGGATCAGCAACAACGTCCGCTACCAGGACGCCAAGTTCCAGGAATTGGTGGCGACCTACCAGGAAACCGTGCTCCAGGCGGCTGAAGACGTGGAGAACGGGCTGGTGACGTTCCTCCTGTCCCAGCAGAGCACGCGGCACCTGGAGAAGAGCGTGGCCGCCGCCAACGCCGCGTTCCGGGACTTGTTCCTGCCCGTCGGGCTGGGGCAACCCGGCTTCGATTTCAACCGCTTCGCCCTGATCCAGCAGAACCGGATCACGCAGCAAGACCAGTTGGCGCAGTCGCAGGGCCAGGTCGGCCAAGGGTTGATCCAGGTCTATCGGGCGTTGGGGGGCGGCTGGGAACTCCGTCAGGAGCCCGCGCCGGAAGTGCCGCCCCCGCCCGAAGTCCCGCCCAGCGTGGTGCCGGAAGGGGCCGCGGAGTTGCAGAAGCTGCGGGACTTGCTCGAGCCGCCGGCCGGCCAATCCGCCCCCATCCCCGAACCGCTCCCCAAGCCGCACGCGGAGCCGGCCGGGCCGTGACCCTCGTTCCCACGCGGAGCGTGGAAACCAGAACATCGCGTGCGTGCAAGCACGCGCCCTACTTGCCCCGGTCCACCACCAGCACCCGCACGTCGCAGACGTTGGTACCCGTCGGGCCGGTCCTGAGCAGGGCGCCCAACGGCGCAAAGAAGTGGTAGGCGTCGTCGCGGGCCAGGTAGCCGGCCGGATTGAGGCCGCTCCGGCGGGCGACGGCCAACACGTCGGCGTCGCAAAAGGCGCCGGCGGCGTCGGTCGGGCCGTCCTCGCCGTCGGTCCCGCCCGAGAGCAGGGCAATCCCCTCCGCCCCGTCGTCGGCCAATCGCATCAGCGCAGAGAGCGCCAACTGCTGGTTCCGCCCGCCCAGGCCGCGCCGCGACGCCTCGACCAGCGTCACCACCGGCTCGCCGCCGCTCACCAGACACGTCGGCCCGGCGCCGGCGCGCATTTTCAACGCCGTTTCGGCCAACCGCCGGCCAACTTCTTCGGCCGCTCCCTCCGATTGGGCCGCACTCTCGGTGGCGGTTGCGTACCCGAGGCGGCGGGCCTCTTTGCCGGCGGCTTCCACGGCCGTCGCGTTGTTGCCAATGATGAGATTCGTGGCACGGCATGAGGACGACAGTTCTCCGGGGGCTGTTAGCCCCCGGCTGTTCTTCTCTAAGTAGTCGAACACGGCCGGGGAAATGCCGGCCTGGCGGGCGTGAAACTGCTCCAACACCTCCAAGGCGGCTTGCGGCGTGGACCGCCCGGGTACGGTAGGGCCGGAGGCGATCACGTCCAGCGGGTCGCCGAGCACGTCGGAGATGATCAGCGACACCAGGCGTCCGGCCCCACACGCCCGCAGCAGCCCGCCCCCCTTCAGCCGGCTCAGTTGCGTCCGCACGGTGTTGAGCTGCTCGATATTGGCCCCGGCCGCGCTGAGGTGCCGGGTGACGGCCAATTTGTCGGCCAGCGAAATCCCCTCGGCCGGCGCCGGCATCAGCGCCGAGCCGCCGCCGGAGAGGAGACACAGACAGAGATCGTCCGGTCCGAGCGACTCGACCAGCCGCAGGATTTCCAAGGCCCCGGCCACGCCCTCGGGCGTCGGTTCGTTCAATCCGGCCGGCCGTGCGGGGTGCAGATGGATGTGGTGTGGGGCAGGTTGGCAACCTGACGGACCAGCCGGCACGTTGACCCAGCCGGCGAGTTGCTTTCCCGCCATCAACTCCGGCCCCAGGACCCTTTCGACGGCTTGGGCCATGCCGGCGGCCGCCTTGCCGCCGCCCACCACGGCAATGCGGCGGATGGAATCCAACGGCAGGGCAAACGAAACGCGGCAGGATGCCGCGTCTACTTGGTTGCCGATTACCAATGTCCGCCCTTCCACCCGGAGCCACTCGGGCACGAGCCGCTCGGGGCGGACCGCTTCCACGCCGGCTTGCCAGATGCGGAGAGCGTCGCGGCGGAGTTCGGCGGCCGGCCGCGGCAGTTGGTCAGCAACTCGTTGTTTTTCCAATTTTACGCTTCTCGTCCCCTCTCCCGACCAACCTTCGGTTGGTGCCCGGAGAGGGCCAGGGTGAGGGCCCGCCGCGTCGACAGATCCCCGGAGAATCTCACGTGTACCATCATGCGCTTAGCGGCGGGCGTTGTCCAGATGAGGTTTTCAGCCACCGGCGTCTATGATAGAATAGAACCGTCCGCCAACGCCCGGATCATCGCATCATGCCCCAAAGCAAAATCCTCATCGCCGACGACAATCTGACCAACATTGAGCTGCTGGAAGCCTTCTTGGACGGGCTGGACTGCGAGACGGCCGTGGCCGTCGACGGCCAGGACACGCTGGCCAAGGTGGCCGAGTTCCATCCCGATTTGATCCTCTTGGACATCATGATGCCGAAGTTGAGCGGCTTCGAGGTCTGCAAGACGCTGAAGCGGGACCCCAACACCCGGCAGATTATGATCCTGATGGTCACCGCGCTGAACGAGTTGGGGGACATCGAGCGGGCCGTGGCCGCCGGCTGCGACGACTTTATCAGCAAACCGGTCAACAAGCTGGAGTTGCTCAAGCGGGTGGAAATCATGCTGAAACTCCGCCACGTGACCGACGAACGGGACCGGCTGCGCCGCTACATCGACGGCATGGACGAACCGCCGAAGCGTGGTCGGTAATCGCGGTGTTGCCTAAACGCAACGCGGGGCCGGTCCACTGGGCACTAGAGTGCCCCATGTAGACGCGGCATCCTGCCGCGTCGGATGGGCAGGGTTGTTGTGCTCCGAACCCGGTATGAAGCGGCAGGATGCCGCTTCTACTGCCCCGGCCCTCCGGGCATAGCCTATAGTTCTTTGGCACCGGCGCCCGGATCGTGCGCCCGGCCACACCTTTTTTCCCGGAACGAAGCGCCATGCATGGCAGTGCGTCACGAAGGAAACGAGGCTTCACCCTCATCGAGGCCCTGGTGGCGATCTGCCTTGCCGCGCTGGCCGGCAGCGCGCTCTTGCTGGGCACGACCTCGTCGATCTACAGCACCGACGATGCGCTGCGGCAGACCATTGCCAACGGCATGGCGCAGCAACTGATGGACGAGGCGGTCGGCTGCCGCTACATGGACCTGGGCGGCAGCCCTTACCAAACGACGCTGGGCCCCGACGCCGCGGAGACCGTCGGCGGCACGCGGAAGCTGTACGACGACACCGGTGATTTCAACGGATTCCGCAGCCAACCGCCGACCGACCTCTACGGCGCAACCTTGGGGACCGACGACGGCCAAGGGGGTCAGCGGAACGCCGCCTTCCAGTGCCGGGCGGGCTTCTTCCAGAACTGGCAGCAGGAGATCGACGTCTACTACGTCAGCGACACCGACCTGGCCACGCCGCTGCCGGCCGGCCAGACCAGCGATTACCGCGCCGTGGAAGTGCACATCATCTACAACGATCCGGCCAGCGGGAGCCGGGAATTAGTCCAACTGCGACGCATCGTGGCCTATGTGGCGCCATTGCAAGTCAACTGACCGTTTGCACGGAAGTGAGATCAATAGCCGGGGGCTAACAGCCCCCGGCAGGAAGTCCCACACTTCACGCACATTCCGGGGGCTGTTAGCCCCCGGCTATTGCGGCTACGTCTACCGGCGGCAGGCATTTACCCTGCTGGAGTTGATGGTCGCGATGACCGTGATGCTGATGGTGGTGGGCGCGCTGGCCGGCCTGGCGCGGACCGTCGAGCAGGGCTACGAGTACAGCGAGGGCTATGGGATCGCCACCCAGCACGCCCGCATCGCCCTGGACCGCATCGCCCAGAACGTCTGCCAGGCGACGGCCAACGAGCAGTTCCCCGGCTGCCTGGTGGTGGCCGAGAGCGTCAACTCCTACGGCTACCCGGACACGCTCGTGGTTTGGCGGCCGGGCGGCGACGCGAGCAATCCGACCGGACTGGGGCGGACGCCGGCCGATCCGAGCGGCCTGCCACGGTACAACGAGTTGCTGATCTACTGCCCGGACGCGAACAATCCCAATCAGTTTGTCGAATTGACCGCGCCAGGGAACAGCCAGACGGCCCCGGCGGTCGACGATGCCGCCGGGTGGCAGGCCGCCCTGAGCGCGTAAAGAAGGACGCGGGGACCAAATCCGTGCTGCTGAGCGAGCTGCTGCGGACGTGCTCGACCTCGGCCACCGGCGGCGGCAGCCTGCGGGGGGCGGTGCGGTTCGAGACGCGGCTGCGCCCCTCCGCCGACGACTGGACGAGCTACAAGGCCGGCGGGACGGCCTGGATGAACCTCCCCTGGGTGCAGGGCACCTACGGCGCGCAGGCCGGCTTGCGGCAAGTGTGGGTGCGGACGGAACTGCAATTGCTCCCCGGCGTGGCCTGGACCGAATCGAACCCGGCCGCCGCCGACGCCGTCCCGTATCTCGGCTCGGCCGCCTTGTACTACCAGTTGGCACATCCATGAGCCTGTAGGAGGCGACTCCTGTCGCCGATTCGCATGTTTCGGATTCGCAACTGCCATCGGCGCCGCGGGATGGCCGTGTTGATGGTGCTGTTGCTGCTGTCGCTGACGCTGGGACTGTGCTACGCGGCGATCCGCGGCCAGTACTCGGCGGGCACCATCCAGCGGAACTCCGACCGGCGGGCTACGGCCCGGCAGGCCGCCGTCACCGGCATGACGATGGCGCTGAAGAAGATGCAGCGCAGCGACTGGGGGGGCGTGGGCACGTCGTTAAGCGGCGCCTTGGACTCCTACACCACCTTTCTGACGACCTACACCGCCGGCGATACGCGGCTCGGGTCTGCCGACCCGGACCAGCCCTACCGCGTGACCCTGCTGGCGACCGGTTACGCCGTCGATTTCGAGCATCCGCAGTCGATCGCCACCTACCAGATCCAGGCGGTTGTGCGGCTGATTCCGCGGGCACTGGCGGCCGAGCCTTCCGACTGGACGGCGATGAGCGGATACACGCTCTATCAGACGAAGATCAATACGACGGACATTGACATTCCCTGCCGGTTCACGGGCCCTGCCCGGCTGCAGGGCAGCCTCAAAGTTGCCCTTGACTACCCGAACAGTACCAATGCCCGGACCCTGTATTTGTCCGACCTGAACAAGATGCGGCAGAACGGCATGTCCGATTATCGGACCTTCAATGGTCCGGTCTATCTCCCTTTCACCGGGCAAGACCCCAAGTACTTTGCCTGGCTCACTTCGTCCACGGCCGGATTGGGCGTGACGGCGGTCGACACCCCTGCCCAACAGGCCGTCACCAATTGGGTCAAGCCGGGTTCGCCCGGCGGCTATCGGATCTATCCCGGTGGCCTGGCCTACGTCGTGCAGCCCGTGGCAGACACCCTGCAAGCGACCACCCTCGGGCCGGACCCAACGAGCAATCCCTTGGGCTTGTTCTACTGCGACGGCACGCTGACGATCAACAACAATGTGACCGTGCAGGGATCGTTGTTCTGCGGGGCTGATATCCAGTTCAAGGGGACGAACATCGTCGTGCAGCCGGTCGCGCTGCCGCTGCTGGGGACAAATCCCGTGAAACTGGCGGCGATAAGCTGCCAGAACGCCACAGTGAACAACGGCGGGGGAGGGCAAGTCACCGGACTGATGGCCGTCTTCGGCGCCTTCCTCATCGAACAAGGCTCTCAGAATATGGCGTTCACGCTGACCGGGCAACTTGCCACGTCCACGCTCACCGTGCAGCAACGTACCGAGTGGAACCTTAATTGGAATTCGTACCGCACCCTGTTCCTTGCGCAATTGCAAGGCAACCCCCAAACTGCCGTGAAATACTTTCCGGTGTGGATGGGCAATCAAGGGCGCAATCCGGCGCCGAAGTTCGTCTTCGCGCCGAAAGCCCGGCGGCTACTTACCATTGGGCGACCTCCTACGACCCGATCTTCGTGGCGAACCCGTCCGACGGCGGGCTGCGGTGGGACCTGTTGGTGTGGACCGAGAATCCCTAGCCGCGTGCTACACTGCTGTAGGGTGGGACAATCCAGAGCGCTGTCCCACCACGCGGCTGGCCGGTGGGCCTGCGCTTCGCTGGTTCCACCCTACGGATTGAACCTGCAAGGGAAAGGAAAGTGACATGAATCGAGCCACGCGTTGGTGGTTGCTGGCGATTGCCGGCGTCCTATGTTACGGCGTGCTAAGCTTTTACCAGGCGAGCCACGCCCAGAGCGGGTCGCGGCCGACGTTGGCCAACGCCCCGGAAGACCGCAAGGAAATGATCGCCAACCTGGAGGAGATCAAGAATCTCCTGAAGGAGCAGAACGCCCTGCTCAAGTCCGGGGAGTTGAAGGTGATCGTCGTGGAACTGCCAAAGAAGTGACATGGTTTTTTGTCCCCTCTCCCATTGGGAGAGGGTTAGGGTGAGGGCGGTCTGTGCAGAAATTATATGCGTGAGTACCGCGAATTGTGCCGGCCGCGCCCTCACCCCCGGCCCCTCTCCCAAAGGGCGAGGGGTTTTACGCTGTTGGAGTTATTGCTGGTGGTGGCGGTGGTGGCGGTGCTGGCGGCCATCGTGTTGCCCAGCTCCCAGCCGGCGGTGGTGGACCAGTTGCGCACCGTCGCCCAGATCGTGGCCACCGATCTGGCCTACGCCCGCAGCCTCGCCGTGGCCAACAACAGCAACTACAAGATCACGTTCGACGTCAAGGGGAACCAGTACGTGCTCACCTATAGCGGCACGAACCCGGCGCTCGGGCAGTTGCCCAACTCGCCGTTTTCGTCGCCGGGCGATCCGCCCGACCAGCACATCGTCGCCTTCGACAAGCTGCCGTGCGTCGGGCCGGCCGTGTGGTTGGCGGCGGCCGGCACGAGCACCTCGCTGCAAGCGGTCGACAACGTTGAGTTCGGCCCGCTCGGGCAAACCCTCCGCGCCGAAGGAACGACGGTCTGGCTTGCCGCGGGCGGCGGCGACGATACCCGGTACATTACGGTCGAGGTCGATCCGGCCACGGGCATTGCCCGCACCGGCGACTGCTCGGCCGGAAGTCCGCCGGCGGGCGTGCTGCCGGCGCCATAGAATAACGTGGGGTCAGACCGTGATTAGTGATTAGCGGGCAACGACTTTCCAAGTTTCTAACGGTTTCTCCCGCTAATCACTAATCACGGTCTGACCCCAACTGGGAACGAGGTTGAACGACGGGGAATTGGCATGGTGAATTGGCTGGGCCGGGCGCGCTCGGGACCGATCGGCGTGGACATTGGCAGCCGCGCGGTGAAGCTGTTGCAATTCGACGCCGCCCGCACCCGCGTCTGCGAGGCGGCGCGGTGGGAACTGCCGCCGGAAGCGGCCGCCGACCACCGCGAGCATGCTTGGCATGGTGCCCCGGCGGTGCCCGCGGAGCACCGGGACCAGCGGGTGGTGGAGGCCATCCGCCGCGCCCGCGAAGGCCGTAACTTCCGCGGCCGCAACGCCGTCCTCTGCCTGGGTTCGGGCAGCCTCTTCGTGCAGAACATCCGCGTCGCCCAGGCCACCGGCGACGAACTGACGAAAATCGTCCATTTCGAGGCGGTGGGCCGGCTCCCCTTCGGCAGCGAGGAGGCGGAAGTCCGCTACATCGAGGCCGACGACGTGAAGCAGGGGGACACGGTCCGCCGCGAAGTGATCTTGCTGGCTTGTCACCGCCCCTCGCTCGACCGGCTGATCGGCGTTGCCGAGCAGGCCGGCCTGCGGCCGGTGGCGGTGGACGTCGAGCCGGTGGCGATGCTGCGGTGCTACAGCCGGCAGTTCCGCCGCGACGACGACCAGCAGCGCCGCATGATGTTCGTCACCGTGGGGGCTTCGAGCACCGTGGCCGTCATCGCCCGCGGCACCGACACGATGTTCGTGAAGTACATCGACCTTGGCGGGCGGCACTTCGACGAGGCGGTGGCAAAGGGGCTGAAAATGACCCCCGGCGACGCCGCGGCGCTGCGGCGCCACAACGCCGACCGGCAGGCGCCCGAGCGCGATCCCGAGATCGCCCGCAGCCTGGACGAGGCCGTCCGCCCCGCGCTCGACCGGCTGGCGCACGAGTTGTCCTTGTGTTTGCGGTATTACAGCGTCACCTTCCGGGGGCAGCCGCTCCAACAAATGGTGCTCGGCGGGGGCGAGGCCACCGACGTGTTGGCCGAGTGGCTCTCGGCGCGGCTGGAACTGCCGTGCGAGGTGGGGAACCCGCTGCGGCCCTTCCAGCCGGCGGGACTCGCCGGCCGCGTCGGCCAGTGGGACGTCGCCGCCGGATTGGCATTGAAGGAGCCGCTCTAACATGCACGACATCGACTTCCTGCCGATCGAGTACCACCGCAAGCACGAGCGGCGGCAATCGCAGCCGTGGCTGATTGTGGCGGCCACCGCGGTGGTCGGCCTGGTGGCCGCGGCGGCGATCGTCCAGCACTGCCGCTGGCGCTACGTGCAAGGCCAATTGGCGGCACTTCAGCCCGCTTACGGAACGGCCCTCAACCTGCAAAACCGGCTGGCGGAAACCCGGAAGCGTCTTGGCAGCGTCAGGGCGGCCGCGGAGCTGTACACCTATCTCCGCCACCCCTGGCCGCGGACCCAACTGTTTTCGGCGTTGCTCCGCCCGCTGCCCGAGGAAATCACGTTCCTGCAAGTGCAGGTCTTCCGCCAGGCGGCGGCCGGCCGCCCGCCCGGCGAGGTCCCGCCCCCGGCCGATCGGAAGGCGGAAGAAGAGAAGCTCAAGTCGCTCCCCGCCGCCGGCCGCGACCTGGCCGCGCTCCGTGCCCGGCTGGACTCGCTGCAAACGGTCGTCGTCATCGGCGGCACGGCTACGGAGAGTGCGGCCCTGCACCGCTACCTCGGCGTGTTGGACGCCACGGACATCTTCGACAAGGCGGAGTTGGATTGCTTCAACAGCGTGGACAACAACAAAGAGGACACGGTGCTCCAGTTCCGCGCCGTGCTGGCCGTTCAGCCGGGCTACGGCCAGCCGGGAGGCCCCGTGGGGCCGCCCAAGAGGGACGTGGCACAGAACCAACAACAGAAACCATGAGCAGCCCTTTTCGACAGAGCAGTTGGACGGTCACGCTGCCGCTGACGGCCCTTGCCGTGGCGTACGTGTCGCTGGTGTGGCTGCCCGGCCGCCGGGCGATACGCGAAGTTCAGGACCAGGTGGAAACGAAACGGCAGTTCGTGACCCAAGCCACGGGGTTGTCGCAGGCCGTGGCCCTCTGCCAACAGGAGCTGGACAAGGTGGCAGTGGTTGTCGGCCGGTGGGAGCAGGCGGCGCCTCAGAAGCGGGCGATCCCCGCCCTCTATGGAAAGATCAATGCCCTGGCCAAAGACGCCGGACTGGCGATCGCCCGGTTCGACCCGCAACGCTTGGTGGTTCACGAGAAGATCGAGGAAATCCCGATTGCGGTCCATTGCTCGGGAAAGTTCGCCCAGGTCTTCGATTTCATCCGGCAAATCGAGGCGCTCCCGATGGCAATCTGGGTCGAGTCCATCAAGTTGGAGAAGACGGATAAGGATGCGAAAGATGTGCGGTGTGAGATAAACTTGGTTGTGTTTTCCGATAATCCGCAGAATTCCGATTACACAAGACGTGCCGATTAGCCGATATACGGAGGAGCCGGGGCAGAGGCCAGGTTCGGAGTGCGGTCTTTAGAAGGCTGGTACTACGAACAGCATCTGATTCCAGGCTTGAATCGTGAAACTGGACAAACTAGGCAAGAAGCTCCGACGCGAGATCGCCGCCAGTCCCAAGAAGGCAGCCCTCTTGGGAATTATCGCGGTGGTGGCCCTGTATTGCTGGGCGCCGCTGGTATGGAGTTGGATGGGCAAGGACAAGACGGCGCAGAGCCGCCGAGCCGGCAGCGGTGGCAGCCACCCGAGCATCGGCCGCCCAGCCGGCCCCGCCGGCCGCCGTGGCGGATGCCGCTTCCAAGTCCCCCTCCTGGGAGAAAGTCGTCCAGTGGATGCGCGACGATCCGCGGACCATGACGGCCACCCGGCTCGCCCAGACGCGAGACCCTTTCGAGTGTCCGAAGGCCGAAGCGGCGAAGGCCAAAGCGCCTCACAAGGCCGAGCCGCATCCGCCGGCGGTCACCCCCAGCGCCGCCGGCCTGGTGCTCACCGGCACGATCATCGGCCCGCAACGCAGCATCGCACAAATCAACGGCAGGACCTACGCCCTTGGCCAAACCATCGAAGTCGCCAAGGAGAAGGAGCCGGTCCGGGCCACGTTTAAGTTGACCGAAGTCCATCCCCGTCGCGCCGTCCTGCAATCCGGCGGAGAAAAGTTCGAACTCACGATCCCCGAGCCGGGCAAGTCCGGCAAAATTGAGTTGCTCGTCCCTGATCGCTAGCAACCTACGAAGACGGTCACGGAAGACCCATGAAGACTACCGGACGGCTTGCACTGCTGGGTTCGTTCGCCGCGGTGGGCGCGGGGCTGGCCGTCTGCGTGGCCATTGGCCTGGGCACTTCCGCCGGAGGGCTGGGCACTTCAGTGCCCAGTAAAGTGCGCAGCGAGCGGTGGACCGTAGTCCGTGAAGAGGGAGCAGAAGTCAGAGGTCCGCGGTCAGAGGTCAGAAATCAGAAATCAGAAATCAGAAATCCCAAATCCCGAATCCCAAATCAACAAATCCCTCCTCCTACCGGCCCGGCGTTGGTTGCGCCGGCCGCGCTCTATGGACAAGAGGTGGTTCCCGCGCCGAACGGCCAGCAACTCTCGAACGTCTTGGAACTGCTGCGGAAAGGGCTGGCCGCGCCCGAGGCCGAACCAGTGCATCCGCCGCCGCCTCCGCCGGTCCCGCTGGCCAAGAGCACCGTCAACGGCGAAGGGGACGGCAAGCTGCGGATTCACATCTACGACGAGGACATCCGCAAGGTGCTCGATCTGTTGAGCGAGCAGGGCAATCTGAACATCCTGGCCAGCAAGAACGTCGAGGGCAAGGTCTCCGCCACCTTGAACGGCGTGGACATCCAGGGCGCGCTCGGCGCCATTCTGAAATCGACCGGCTTCGTCTCCCGCCGCGAAGGGAACTTCATCTTCGTCGGCACCCCGGAGGACTTCAACAATCTCGAACAGGCGATGGACCGCGTCGGCACGCGGACCTACCGCCCGAACTACGTCACCTCGGCGGAACTCAAGGCGCTGATTACGCCGCTGTTGACGGAGAAGACCGGCGTGCTGAGCGTTTCCACCCCTGCCGAGGCCGGCATCGCCCTGAACGACAGCACGGCCGGCGGCGACAAGTTTCCCGGCAACGAGGTGCTGGTGGTCCGCGACTACGAGGCCGTATTGTGCCAGATCGACCAGATGGTGGCCGAGGTCGACGTCCGGCCGATGCAGGTCTCGATCGAGGCCATGATTCTCAGCGTCAAGCTCGACGACACGGACAAGTTCGGCGTCAACTTCCAGTTGCTCCGGCAGAACCCGGACATCAAGTTCGGCCTGGGCTCGCCGTCGCAGTCGCTGAGCGACGCCGCTGAGCCGGCGGGCTTCCCCCTGACCGGCGGCCTGAAGTTCGGCTTTCTCGACGGCACCTTGGGCGCCTTTCTCGACGCCCTGGAGCAAATCGGCGACACCAACGTCATCGCCAATCCCCGGCTGATGGTGTTGAACAAGCAGCGGGCGGAATTCCAAATCGGCGAAAAACTGGGCTATATCAGCCAGACCATCACCGAAACCACCTCCACCCAAAGCGTGGAGTTCCTCGACACGGGCACCCAGTTGCGGATCCGCCCCTTTATCACCAGCGACGGCGTGATCCGCATGGAGGTCCACCCCGAGCTTTCCGACGGCGAAGTGACCGTCGAGCCGAGCGGAGTGACCCTGCCCAACAAGCGGCTCACCGAGGTCACCACCAACATCATGGTCCGCGACGGCTGCACCGTGGTCATCGGCGGACTGATCCACGAGCAATTGACCAACACCACCACCCAGATGCCGGTGCTGGGCAATCTGCCCTTTGTGGGGTTCGTCTTCCGCCAAACCACCGAAGAGACGCTGCGCGAGGAAGTGCTGGTGCTGATCACGCCGCGGATCGTCTACGAGCCGGGGACGTGCCGGGAAGGGCAGCAAGGGGCGTGCGAATTCCTCCGCCGCCAAAGCGCCTACGCCGACAAAATGAGCCCCTTCGGCAAGCGCTCGATCGGCCGCCGCTACTACCGGCTGGCCGAGAGCGCCTACGCGGCCCACGAGATGCACAAGGCCCTGCGGTTCGCGGAGATGGCGGTGCAATTCGATCCGCTCAACCGTGCCGCGCTGGAACTGCGGAGCGACATCTGGTTGAACAAGCCCTACCACCCGCACCCATCTTCCGCCGAGTACAACGACTTGGTGACGCCTCTCCAGGGTGGCGAGCCGGTCGGCAATCCGCTGGAGGGCCAATCCATGCCCGACTGGCTGCTGAACGACCTGGAGGGCGCGCCGCCGCCGATGCCGCTCCACCCGTTGGACCCGGGCATTCCGGGCCAGCACCGCGACCTGGTGCGGCCGAGGATGCTGCAATGAACACGATGCGTTCTCCGATGCTCAGCAAACTGGCCCTTCTGTCGCTCTTGGCCTTGCGCCCGGTTGCGCCAGCGTACAGTTGCCGAAGGCCGTCACCGCGGACCCGCCGCCGGTCAGGAAACGGAACGAAGACAACGTGCGGCAGTTCGAGCAACGGCGCGATCAGGCCGAGTACGAAGCGGCCAAGGCCCGTTGGCTGCAACAACGCGACGTCCAGGGCTGCCGCGAGGGTTTGGAGAAGCTGCTCGGCGCAACCCCCGGCACCGCGACGCCCAACTGCTGCTGGCCGAGTTGCTGCTGGCCCAGGACGACGCGCAAGGGGCCTACGGCCACGCCAAGGCCGCGCTGGACGCCTGCCCCAACGACGCCCAGGTGCAATACGCGATGGGCGTGGTCATGGACGCCCTGGGACAAAGCTCCGACGCCTTGGGCTACTTCGAGCGCGCGGCCAAGATGGACCCGCACAACGACGCCCTCCAGGCCGCCTACCAGGCTGCCCAGGAAGCCTGCGCGTCAGCAGGTCCGCGACGACCGCTCGACAACGCTTGGCGTGACGGAGGTCGAGCCGGCCGGTTACACGGCGCCCGCCGCGCCTGCGGCTTCCACGGCCCCTGCCGGATCTGCCGGTCCTGCCAAGGTTGCGGAAAATGAGCCGGCTGGCGAGTTGTTGCGGAAGGGGCAAGCGGCGTTGGCCGCCGGCTCGCCGGAGGCGGCGATGGACTGCTTCCGCCAGGCGGTTGCCGCCAAGCCGGCCAACCCGCAAATCCCGCTCTCGGCGGCAGCCTCGGCGCTGAAGGCCAACCGGCCGGAGATGGCTGTCGAGTTGCTGGCGGCGGCGGCCGGCCAGTTCCCCAAGTCGGCGGCGATCCACCGCATGTTGGGGGCCGCCTACTACCGCACGGGTGACTACCAATCGTCCCAAGTTGCACTCCAGCAAGCACTTTCGTTGGACAAGTCGAGTGCCCTATCCTACCTTTTAATGGGATGTACGCTGGCGAAACTCGGGCAACAGGAGGCCGCCGAGAGTAACTTCCGGCAGGCCCGCGCACTGGACCCGAGATACACCGTCGTCCGGTAGCGCCGGCGAACGTCCTTCCCGCCGATTTTGTGACGTGCAAAACGTCACAACGCCCCGCGACTGCGGTCGCGGGGGAACGCCGAACGCCACGCGCTCTCACCCCCGCGACCGCAGTCGCGGGGCGTTTTCCCTCCGCGCCATTGTCTTCCCGAGAGCCGACGAACACCCCGATCACCAGTCTTCAATGAGCAGCCCGAAGAATGACAACTTGCTGGCCGGCGTCTCGCTGACCCTTTGGGCCGGCCTGAGCGCGGCGTGGCTCGGCGGATGGCCGGCCAGCGGCGGCGCGTGGCCGCTGCGATTGGCCGTGCTGTTGGCCGGCGTCGCGGTTGCCGGGGGAGTTGCCCTGCTGCTGCGACGGCAGCGCAGCCGCGAACGCCAACTCGTCGGGCGGCACCTGGAGGCCCTCTGCCGGATCGACTCGCAAACGGCTCCGAACGGTGCTGACGCGCCGCCGCCGCCTCCGCTGCCGGCCGGCACGCCTTGGAGAGGCATCCTGGCAGAGGTGGGTCAGACGGTCGTAGGGCTGTGCCGGCGCATCGAGGACGTCGAACATGCCCGCACCTCGCTGGAAGTCCGCTGTCTGCGGGCCTCCGCCGAGGCCCAACGGGTCAAGCGAATCCTGGCCGCCCTCTCCGATCCGGTCCTGGCCATCGACGGCTATGACCGGCTCGTGCTGGCCAACCCCAGCGCCGAGGAATTGTTCCAGTTGGGCGCGGACCAGACCGAGAGCAAGGCCCTGGCAAGCGTGCTGCACTGCCAGCGGTTGGTTCAGTTGCTCACCGCGACGCGGCAGCGGAAGACCGCGGCGCACCGCACCGACGAACTCGAGATCACCGACAGCCAAGGGCGAGCCGCTGGTATCCGGGCGACCGCGCAGAAACTGACGGCCGAGGGAGAGGACGCCGACGGGCAGGACGCCGGCGCCGTGGCCGTGCTCCGCGACGTCGGCGACCAGAAGACGCTGCAGAAGCGGAACGCCGAGTTCGTCTCTTCCGTCAGCCACGAAATGAAAACCCCCTTGGCCGGCATCAAGGCCTACGTGGAACTGCTGGCCGACGGCGACGCCGAAGACGAGGCAACCCGCGAGGAGTTCCTCGGCGTGATCAACGGCCAGGCCGACCGCCTGCAGCGGCTGGTGGACAACCTGCTGAACCTGGCCCGCATCGAGGCCGGCGTGGTGCAGGTCAGCAAGCAGTCCCGCTCGCTCAACGAGCTGTTGGAGGAGGCGTTGCGGGTGGTCCAGCCGTCGGCCGAGGCGAAGCAGATCGCAGCTCCGCGGCGAGCTTAGCCCGCTCTACCTGGGCGTGCTGGCCGACCGCGACATGCTCTTGCAGGCGGCGATCAACCTGTTGAGCAACGCCGTCAAGTACACGCCCGCCGGCGGCAAGGTGACGCTCCGCAGCCGGCTGGCCGGCGACCAGGTCCGCTTCGAGGTGCAAGACACGGGCGTCGGGCTGAGCGAAGAGGACCGCCTGCGGGTGTTCGAGAAGTTCTACCGCGTCAAGAAGGACAAGCAAATGGCCTCCGGCACCGGACTGGGGTTGCCCCTGGCCAAGCACATCGTCGAGGACGTCCACGGCGGCCGGCTCACCGTGGAGAGCGTTCTGGGCCAAGGCAGCACGTTCATCGTCACCCTCCCCGGCGCGGGACAGATGAGGGGCGAGGGATGAGGGATGAGGGATGAAGAGGGAAGGATGAGCAACGTGTTGATTGGTTTTCGGATAAGGAATGCCGCCCCAACGCCCCGCGACTGCGGTCGCGGGGGGGGTGGGAGCGCGTGTCCTCCCCCCGCGACCGCAGTTGCGGGGCGTTTTTAACTGACCACTAACCACTAACCACTGACCACTACCATGAGTAAACGCATTCTCCTGTGCGACGACGAGATTCACATTTTGCGGGCGGCGGAGTTCAAGTTCAAGCGGGCCGGCTATGACGTCGAGATCGCCGGCGACGGTCAAGAGGCGTGGGAGGCGATCCAACGCCAAACGCCCGACATCCTGATCACCGATTGCCAGATGCCGCGGATGGACGGCTTCGGCCTGGTGCAGAAGGTCCGCGGCAATCCCGCCACGGCCGGCCTGCCGGTCTTGATGCTCACCGCCAAGGGATTCGAGCTTTCCCAGCGGGAACTGACCGCGAAGTGGAACGTGCTGGCGGTAATCGCCAAGCCGTTCAGCCCGCGCGAGTTGCTGAAAAGAGTGGATGACGTGCTAAAGGAAGAAACGGTGGAGGCGGCCGGCACTTAGCCGTTGGCTGCGGCTGCGAAACCGCAAGCGGCGGCCCCCCCGCGACCGCAGTCGCGGGGTCTTCACTCGCTGACTACTGACCACTGACTACTGACCACTTACCATGAACCTCCCCACCGAAATCTTTGGCGACGTGATCGTGGTCCACACCCCCGAGGAACTCGGGGCGGAACAGTGCGACGGCTTCGAGGCCTGTGTTGCCACGCTGGAGCGGCCCAATGTGGTGCTCGACCTGGACGCCACCGAGACGCTGGACAGCAACGGGCTGGCCGCGCTTGTTGAACGTGCAGGACCGGCTCCGCGACAGCCACGGCGAAGCGAAGATCGCCACCGACCAATGCCACCAACCGCAAGATTCTCGAAATCACCCGGCTCGACCAGCAGCTCGAAGTGTTCGACAGCGTGGTCGACGCCGTAAAGAGCTTCCAATGACGCCCTCACCCTAGCCCTCTCCCGAAGGGAGAGGGGACTTGACCGATGGACACCGCCACCCTTGCTCCCCGACGCCTCGGCAGCCTGCTGGTCGAGAAGGGCTATCTCACGCCCGACGACTTGCAGTCCGCCCTGGAAAAGCAGAAGCAGGAGGGGCGGAAGAAACTGCTGGGCGAAATCCTCGTCGAGCTGGAATACTGCACCGAGGACCAGGTCGTCGAGTGCCTGGCCGCCGAGTACGGCGTGCCCTACGCCAAGCTCGACGCCCGGCTGTTCGGACCCGAAAATCGTCGACGTCCTGCCGCGGGAGTACATCGAGAAGAACCTCGTGCTGCCGCTGTTCTGGTCCGCGGCGTGCTGACGATCGCCGTCTCCGAGCCGTCGAACCTGTTCCTGATCGACGAGATCCGCGGGCTCTGCGAACCAGCAGGTGCAGATCGTCGCCGCCAGCCCGAAAGACATCCGGCGGATGATCACCGCGCTGCCGAACTCCAAGGTCTTCGTGATCGACGACATCATCGAAGACTCGGAAACGGCCGACGTGACGCTGATCGAGGAGGCCATCGAGGACATCGGCGACGTGGAGGAGATCGCCGGCCAGTCGCCGATGATCCGCCTGGTGAACTACATCATCTTCAACGCGGTGAAGGAGGGGGCCAGCGACATCCACATCGAGCCGGCCGAACGCTGCATGCGGGTCCGCTACCGCATCGACGGCCGCCTGCACAAATCGCTGGAAGTCCCCCAACACCTGCTGGGCGCCGTCACCAGCCGCATCAAGATCATGGGCTCGATGGACATCAGCGAGCGGCGCCTGCCGCAGGACGGGCGGGTCCACGTGATGCTCGAAGGGCGGCAAGATCGACCTCCGCGTGAGCACCTTCCCCGCCACCCACGGCGAAAAAACCGTCATCCGCGTGCTCGACACCCGCGCCATTTCGCTGAACCTCGAAGACCTGGGCTTCGCCGAAGACGTGCTGGGCACCTTCCAGGCGAACATCCACGCGCCCAACGGCATCATCCTGGTGACCGGGCCGACCGGCAGCGGCAAATCGACCACGCTCTACGCCGCCCTGAACGCCATCAGCTCGATGGAGAACAACGTCTGCACCGTCGAGGACCCCATCGAATACCACCTGCCGCTGATCAACCAGTTCCAGGTGCAGACGAAGATCGGCATGACCTTCTCCGAAGGCCCTGCGGACGCTGCTGCGGCAGGACCCGGACGTGATCATGGTGGGCGAGATCCGCGACGAGGAAACCGCCCGCACCGCCATCCAGGCCGCGCTGACCGGCCACCTGGTGTTCAGCACCCTGCACACCAACGACGCCCGCTCGGCCATCACCCGGCTGATCAACATGGGCGTCGAGCCGTACCTGATCGGCGCGGCGCTTGAACGTGGTGCTGGCGCAGCGGCTGGTGCGGCGGATCTGCTCGAAGTGCCGGGCGCAATACGAGCCGGCCCGCACCATCCGCAAGGCCCTGGAGCGCATGGGCTACGAACTGCCCGAGTTCTACAAGGGCGTCGGCTGCCGCAGCCTGCCGCAACACGGGCTTCAAAGGACGCATCGGCGTCCACGAAATCCTGGTCTTAAGCGACGAGATGCGCGACGCCATCGTCGCCGATCCCACCATCGGCAACCTGCGGAACATCGCCGCCCGCGCCGGCATGATCACCCTCGGCCACGACGGCTTCCGCAAGGTCCGCGAGGGAATCACCACGGTCGAGGAGATCTTCCACATCGTCGGCGACGCCGGCAGCGCGGCAGAGGAGGAGAAATCATGACCTACCAATACCGCGTCCGCGATTCGATGGGAAACATCCACAGCGGCAGCGTCGACGCCGCCACCGCCGAGGAGGCCGGCGCCCAGCTCCGCCGCGACGGCTTCCACGTGCTCGAACTGGCCGAGGACGACGCCGACGAGGCCCTCTTTCCCAAACGCATCTCCCGCAGCGACCTGATCTACGTCACCAGCCAATTGGCGATCATGGTCGATACGGGCATCCCGCTCTCGCAGGCCCTGAGCGGAATCGTCGAGCAAGAGACCAATCCCACGTTGCGGCGGATGTTGAAGGACCTCAAGGAATCGGTGGAAGGGGGCCAGGACTTCTCCGCCGCCCTGGCCCGCTATCCCCGCCACTTCGACAAGACCTACGTCTCGCTGGTGAAGGCCAGCGAGGCCACCGGCACGCTGGGGCCCATGCTCGAGCGGATCGCCAACTACCAACGCAAGGAGCTGGAAACCCGCGGCAAGGTCCGCGCCGCGATGGCCTATCCCACGGTAATGATGATCCTGGCGTGCGGCGTGACGGTCTTCCTCTTGATCTACATCCTGCCGAAGTTCACGCCCTTGTTCAAGTCGAAGGGGATGAAACTGCCGCGGCCGACGCTGCTGATGATGACCCTTTCCGACGCCCTGCGGGGCTATTGGTATCTCTGGCTCGCCGGCGCGGCGGCGTCCGCCGTGGGCTTCCTCTACGGACGCCGCACCCCGTGGGGCCGGAAGGCCCTCGACTGGCTGAAAATCAACGCCCCCATCGTCGGCCCCATGTTCCGCAAGGTCGCCATCAGCCGCAGCATCCGCACGCTGGGCACGATGCTCCAGAGCGGCGTGCCCGTGATGGAGGCCGTCCGCCTGGCCGAGGCCGTCTCGGCAAACTACTACTACGAGCGGCTCTGGGCCAAGGTCCTCGACGAACTGACCGGCGGCAAACGCATCTGCGAAATCCTCCAGGGCAGCCCGCTGTTCCCCAAGACGCTCGTGCAGATGATCGCCGCCGGCGAGGACACCGGCAAGCTCGATGTCGTGCTGGAAAAGGTGAGCACCTACTACGACCGGGAGGTGGAAACCTCCCTGAAAGCCGCCACCAGTGTGATCGAGCCGCTCATGATCAGCATCATGGGCGTGGTGGTGGGCACCATTGGACTGGCGCTGATGCTGCCCATCTTCAGCCTCAGCAAGCAGCCGTAACCGCGGCTATTCATGCTGGGCCAGCGCCCGCTCCAATTCCGGGAGCACGCCAAGCTCTTCGGCCCACTGGCGCAAATAGTTCTTGTCGAGGTCTCCTTGCGTGAACATCACGTCATCGACGTCGGCCAGGTCGCGAGGGCGTCCCGCCAAGAGTTTCAGCAGAACGAGGTCTTCAGCACTGACTACCCAGATCGGCACGTCATCGAACTGCTCGCGGACCCGCCGCGCGAGCAACTGCCGCTGAAAGCGCGATTCCGCCAAAAACAGATCGACGTCGACGCCGCGCCCTTCCAGATAGACGCGGGCCTTGACCAGCGGCATTCCCGCCACTTCGTCCACCCATCCGCCGTCGTAAGCCTCGGGTATCGTGTAGCCCAGGTCCCGCAAACGCCGGTACAAGTCGGGCAGCCGGTCCCGCTCGATGGCCGCGGTGAAATCGACGTCGTACGTGGCGCGAGGAAGCCCATAGAATCGGACCGCGATTCCCCCCATGACCGCGTAGGGCGTCCCGAGTTCCTCGAAGACTGCGGCAAGATCGCTCAGTGCCCGCGCTAGATCGCTCATCGGTCGTCCCGCGTCCGTGCAATGCCCCTGAGCATCCGCAAGTTCCGTTCGTCGTTTTGCCGACGAAGCAATTCGAACTTCCGGTCCACCTGTTCGGGCGTGCCGCGCAACAAGAAAGGGAGGTCCTCGTCGATCATGCGCAGCGTCAGCCGCATCCGCTCCGCCGGCGTCATCTGACGGTACTGCTCCAGGCTCTCACGGCTCAGCATGGGCGGCACCTGCAACAGAAAGAAACAACATCGCGCCCGACCGGGCGCAGAGTTCGACCCGGCCCATCAACATGCTGCCGCGCCGGGAACGGCGCTCGGCCCGCAGCCGGGCACGCCGCTTGATCTCGCTGGGCTTTTCATAATACTCGCGGCGACGCATCTCCTTCTTGATCCCGCTCCGCTCCACCAACTTCCGGAAACGACGCACCGCCTCTTGAATCGACTCCCGCTCACGCAACGTCAACTTGACCACTCAGTCCTCCCTAGGGTTAGGATGTCAACACGCGAAACGAGTCCCGGTGCGGGATTACCCCGCCCGCCGTGCGCAGCCTTATAATTTACACCGCCGCGCGGGTCCTGTCCACCCCTTATCGGCCGGTTTCGGGCAAACTCATCAGTAGCTCCGAAGATCCCTTGTCGCACTTCAATCAATTCGAGCGCGTGCGAACATCCACCCGTCAGATGGGTGGGGTCGATCCGAAAATCTTGCCCAGGCGTAAGATATTATCGGTGTTGGACTTACCGGCGTCTCGACTTGGCCCCAGGCTGATTTTCTGGCCGACCGCCGGCCGATGGAGTAGGGAGCCGGCATCCCCGTCACCCGAGGCCCCCACGATGGACACCCAAGCCGCCCAACTCGACCTGTTGATGGACATCGAAGCCCGGCACGACGAATTGATGCTGCGGCTCGAGGAGTTGGACAAGCGGGTGGAACGGACCCTGGCCGAGTGCCAGCGGTATCGCGTGGGGGCGTCCGGCTCATCGTCTTCCGAACGCGGCGGCGCGGCTCGCTGATCGGCCGCCCTGCGGGCCGGTTGTGACCCGCGGGTGATTGCCACGCAGGAGTGCCCGAGCTAGAATTCACATTATGAGCGTTCAAGAGCTTGAATCAGCGGTCTCGCGGCTTTCCCCGTCTGAACTTGCCGCTTTTTCGGAGTGGTTCGAGGAGTTCGTTGCCGAAGCGTGGGACGCGCAATTGGAGTCCGACATCCGCGCGGGCAAGCTTGACCATCTCGCCAAGCAAGCCGATGACCATTTCGAGGCTGGCCGCTGCACGCCACTGTGAACCACTTTGCCACGCCGGAGTTCTATTTGTCGTGGGTTCCGTCCGCAGTCGTTCGAAATCCAAGGAATCAGAAAAGGAACTGGCCAACAACCGGCCGCACATGGACGCCTAACGCCGCCAGGGAGCCGGATCGCTTCTTAATCCCTCTTCTTCCGGTCCAGATGCCCCGACTTGCTGATCGCCCGCCACAGCCGCAGCCCCAGCGCGACGCTCACCATCGCCGCCGCCAGGCCCGGCGCCGAAATGCCGAAGAGCGGCGGCGGCACCTTGAAGCTCAACAGCATCGCCGAGCCGACGAACAGCGAGCTGGCCAGCATTCCCAGCACCAGCCGGTTCACCGAAGGCTCCAGGCCGCGGTGGTCCAGGTGGATGTCGAACCGGCCGCCTTGCATTTGTTCGAGGATGTCGGCAATGCCCTGCGGCAGGATGTCCACCAGGTGCTCCAACTCCGAGTAGAGCCGGTGGAGCTTGCGGAGCCGCCGGCGGGGCGAGAACCGCCGCCAAAACAGCTTCTTCCGGTACGGCCGGATCATCTCCACCAGGCTGAACTTCGGGCTGATCTGCCGGGCGGTCCCCTCCAGCGTGATCAGCGCCTTGAGCAGCATCACGATCCGCACCGGCAGCATAATGTGGTAGCGGCGGACTTGCTCCATGATCTCACGCAAGGCCCCGCTCAGGTCGAACTTCTCCAGCGATTGGCTGGCGTAGTACGAGAGGAAATCGGCCACGTCCAGCGCCAGGGCCGAACGGTCCAGGTCGGCGGGCGTCTTGCCCAGCCGCAGGATCATCGCGGTCATGTGTTCGGCGTCGAAGTTGCTCAGGGCCACCAGCATTTCGCTCAGGCTTTCGTGCAGCCGCTCGTCGATCCGGCCGACCATGCCGAAATCTATAAGCCCGATCCGGCACTCCTCCATCACCAGCAGGTTGCCGGGGTGGGGATCGGCATGGTAGAAGCCGTGGTCGAAAATCATTTTCAGGCAGACGGCGGCGCCCCGCCGGGCGACCTCGTCGGTATCGACGCCCGCCGCCGCCAGCCGCTCGCCCTCCGAGAGTTTGATCCCCTCGATCAATTCCATGGTCAGCACGCGGCGGCTGCACAGTGCGGGGTACGTCCGCGGGATATGGACGGTCGGGTCGTCGCGGAAATCGTGGGCGAACTGCTGGATGTTCCGCTCCTCGCGGCCGAAGTCCAGCTCTCGCCGCATCGTCCGCTGAAACTCCGCCACGATGGCCTGCGGGCGGTAGCTGTGGAACTCGGGCAGCATGTCGGCCATCACGGCCAGCCCGGCGAGGATGTCCATGTCCACGGCCACCTTCTTCTCGATGTCGGCGTGGAGCACCTTGACCACCACCGGCTCGCCGGAGTGCAGGCTTGCCCGATGGACCTGCCCGATCGAGGCCGAGGCCATCGCCTCCGGCTGGAACTCGGCGAACAGCTCGCTGACGGGCCGGCCCAACTCGGCCTCGACAAGCTTCCGGACCACCTGGGGCGGGTCGGCGGGCACATTGGCCTGGAGCTGCTGGAACTCGTCGGCCAGCCGGACCCCCACCAGGTCGGGGCGGGTGCTGAGCATCTGCCCCAGCTTGATGAACGTCGGCCCCAGTTCGGCCAGGGCCATCCGCAGGCGGGTTTCCCAGGGTTCGCGGGCGATGGCGGCCCCGCCGCGGGCCTTCAGCAGGTCCTTGGCGAAATCCGGCCCCAGCCGCCCGATCCACGCCGCCAGCCCGTATTTGCTCAGCACCGACAGAATCTCGCGCCAGCGGCCCACGTGGCGGTAGGTTTGCGGGATCGAGCTGAGTTTCATGGCACGGCCGGAAGCAGAGTGGGACTTCCCCCACTACTCTACGTCAGCCGCAGCCCGGACGCCAGTGCTCATGGCACGTCGAGTGACAAGAGCGTTATGCTACAAGGCGCCACCCGCACGCGGCCCGGCACGCCTGTGACCGGCGACTCTTCAATCTTGACCGCCGGGTCTTGGCCGGGCGCGTTTTCGGCCATCGGGCCGTCGCCGGTGATCTGCCATCGGCGCCCGCTTCCCTTCACCTCCGCGCCCGCGATGTGCAGCGGAACGTCGAGAGAGCGCATGGTGGGATTGACAATTCCCACCGTCAGCGCCTTACGATCGGCAGCCCACGCCGCGGCCACGTCCAACGGCGCGGCCGCTTCGACCGCCACCGGCGTCACCCCGAAGTGCTTGCGATAGAGCATCAGCGCCAGGCCGGTCGTGTCGAAGGCGGCCGCCGTGTCGCTGGTCTTGATGCAACCGATCACGTTGACCGTCTGGGCGTAATTGGCCATCAATACCATGTCGCTTTGCCGGAAGTATTCGTGCAATCCGGCGGCGATGCCCAGGGCGTCCTTGAGATGAAAGGGGGTGCCCCCTTCGCCGTATGCGTCCGGGCCGTAGCTGTAGTTCCATTCGTCCATGGCGATGCGGATGTCGTGGCCCCCTAGCGATGGCATCTGCTCACGGCACCGGCGGTGCGCGGCGACGATGCGGCGGATCTCGTTGGGAATCTGGCGAA
The DNA here is from genome assembly GCA_963754135.1 of uncultured Planctomycetaceae bacterium. Lineage (GTDB taxonomy): Bacteria > Planctomycetota > Planctomycetia > Pirellulales > Thermoguttaceae > JAJFUI01. Next base: position 1,213,105 of record CAVWEY010000003.1, on the reverse strand, counting down.
CGTGGCCGGCCAAGTCGTTTGCCTGCTCGCCGCAATAGAAGTGCTCGCTGATGGCGGTCATCTGGTCCGCGCAATTCCGCAACATGCCTTCGGTCCAAGGGCCCGCGGCGCCCACCGCCACCAGCTTGATCGACGGGTCGGCGGCCCGCATTGCCGCGGCGAACTCATTGTGACGGGCGATGTACTTCTCCAGCGGGACGTGGCCGAGTTGCCAGTCGCCATACATCTCGTTGCCGACGCTCCACCACTTGACGCCGTAAGGCTTTGCATGGCCGTTGGCGGCCCGCAGCCGGCCGCCGGGCCGGCCGGCCGGCGCGTTGGCGTATTGGACCTCCGCCACTGCGCCGGCGGCGTCGCCCAGTCCGCTGTTGACGGTGACGTACGGTTCCGTGCCAACCAACCCGCAGAAGGCCATGAACTCGTCCAACCCGAAATCGTTGTGCTCGATTCCCCGCCAAGCGGGGTTCTTCCGCGGCGGGCGGCGGTCCGCGTCGCCGATGCCGTCCCTCCAGTTGTAGCCGCTGACGAAATTGCCGCCCGGCCAGCGATACACCGGCGCGTCGAGTTGTTTGAGCAATTCCAGCGTGTCGGCCCTCATCCCTTGGACGTTGTTGGCGGGCATCAACGAGACCGTGCCTACGTGCAAGAGGCCCTTGCCGGCGGCGCGGATTTCCAGGCGGCCCCAACCGGTATCCGCGCCCGCCGTGAACCGCAGAGGCGTCTTCGTGTAGTCCGCCGTGACCCGGTCGATGGTGGCCGTTTGCCGCCCGTCGGGGCCGTCGCCCCACACCAGGCTGACCTCGACCGGTCCAACGTCCGGCGACCCGTTGAGCCAGACCCGCCCGACGTACTCCTTTCCCTTGCGCAGCGTCAAGGCGCCCTGGGCGATGCCGGCGGCGGCCCCGTCGCCAGAGAGCGCGATCACCGGGGTCTGCTCGCCGACGAACGGTTTGTCGCGGTCCATGGCCACCCGGCCGGCCGGCCCGATCGCCTTCCACGGCGACTGCTGGGCCCCGACGGGATCGAAAAACTTCCGGTCTTCGAGCATTTCGGCCCAGATTCCGCCGTAGATGCACCGCCCCAGGTGTTCGATGAACTGCCCATATACGTATTTCGAGATCGGCTCGCTCGTCTTGCCGGCGTCAATGCTGATCCGCGGCCCGGCGTCTTGCGCCGTCAGCGCCGGCCGGCGTCGGCTCCGCCATCAGCTCACCACAGGAGAGGAACGTTGCCAAGGCGGACGCAACTCCCACAAGGCATTGGAAACCAGTTTGGCGCATCGTCGGATACTCCTTCTCGTCAAGGGGGTCAACAACACGGACAACGGCAGTTGGCCGGCATTTCCGCCCATTGGAACACTAGCCTGGAGCGCAGGCAAGGGCGGCCGGCTAGAATCCCGCCAGTTTCCCGTCGATGGGCAGCCCGTCCTGGCGGTCGCCCAGCCGGCGATGGGTTTCGGCGTCAATCGTGTAGCTGATCATTTGCGCGAGCCGTCGCAGAACGCCATCTGACAGCCGTTCTGGTGGGCGCTGCCGAAGCGGCTAGGGTCCGGGTAGCCCGGTGTGTCGATCATTGGCGTGAGGCCGAGATAGGTGGTGCGAAGTATGTCGTTGTCGGTGCCGCTGTAAATACACTCGTTGTCCGCAGGGTCCAATCCGGTCGCGTAACTGTCTGGACAGAGGTACTTCTCGCCGACCATATAAGTGCAACTCGTGCCGTCGCTGACCATCGCCATCGTCACCTTACTCCGGTAGTAACAGATTCCTGAGCGTGCAAACGGCGGCCACCCGTTGGTCGCGGTCAAGCTATCGCCCGCCGGCAGGGTCGTCGGCTCGCTGCCGCTTGAAAACCAAACCGCGGACGCCGCAGACTCCTCCGGGTCAGGGTTGTCGGTACGGAGGTCGCCGGCGCCGCCGCCGGCGCCTGTACAGACGGCATAGTCGCCGCGGGCCACCATTGGCACGCAGCCGGAGGGATAGCCGTTTGGCGCCCGGTTTGTCCACCCGGTGGGGTTCGGATACAGGACAGCGGCGCGTCGGGTGGGGCAATTCATTACCTCCAGCGGCGTCTGGATCCGCGCCACGCCGCCGTTGATCTGGATGGACGACAAGGGCCAGCCGGTGGCGTTGCCGTCGCTGCCAAGCTGATAAAGCGGCAACTGCTCGATATGCGGCAGGATCGAATAGAACCAGCCGCCGGGCTGGTCCTTGTCGGTGCCGCGGTCAGGGTGGCCGACCCACTGGTTGCCCCAGCCCCCGGAGGGAAAGTGCCCGTTTGCCTGCTCGAAATTGAGCATTCCCAGCGCAAGTTGCTTGAGGTGGTTCCTGCACTGTGTTTGGCGCGCCGCCTCGCGCGCCGCCTGCACCGCCGGCAGCAACAGCGCGATCAAAATCCCGATGATCGTGATGACGACCAACAGTTCGACGAGGGTAAATGCGGCGGACTTCCGCTTTCCGATTTCGGATGTACGATTGCACCAACGCATGATCTTTTCCTCTCTTCAACTCGTAATGAGGTCCGGTTTCCGAAACAACGCACTTCTCATCGGATGAGCCTATTTGCAGCGGGCCCATCTACGTTGCGGCATTCGCCATCTACACTCACCACATTCTAGCAGAACCGCCGCTGCCGGTACACACGCCGGCGGCTCGGGCACAGCCAACGCCGGCAGGATTACGTTACTGATGGTCCCGTCCGTCATCTGGTGCAAGGAGATGTGCGCGGTATCGTAAATGTGCTCCCAGCTTCCCGCCCGGAACTGATTGGACACCGCCTCGCTAACGATGTTCTTGAAGCCGTCGGGAAACGTGCCGGCGAAGCAGCTCGGATCGTGGAGGTTGGTTACCATGATCTGGCGCCGGCCCTGGCCGTAGCCGCCCAGGGCATACATTTCCAGGTAGGTACACACCCCGCCGCCGCTGCCGTCGGGTTTGACGTTCTCGTTGTAGAGCGGCGCCTGGTATTGCTCCGAATCGCCCTCGCCCACGTGCCGGGGATCGTTCAAGCGGCAGTAGAACGGCGCGGAGCCGGCCACCGGGATGCTCAGCTTGATCCGCGCGTCCACGGTGGGGGCCATCGTAGCCGTCCAACCCCCGCCCGAAAGCCCGGTCATGCTCACGTCTCCCGCGTTGGGCACGGCATGTGTGAAGTAGTTGATGTCTTGCACGACCGGCTCGATGAACAGGCGATAGACGGCGCCGGTCCCGATTTTCGCCGCCAGCTTGCGGAACATATCATCATGCGCCGCCCCCGTTATCCCGCTGATGGTGACGGCCTGCCCGCCAGGCAACTTGACCGTGTTGTCCGTGTTCCAGCCGCTCAGGGGCATTTGCACCAACAACACGGAATAACCGCGCTGTAACAGCACGTTGGCACAGTTTCCAATTCCGCGGTCCAATGCCTGGGCCGAGTCGAAGTGCCCTTGGTGAACGATCACCAGGCGGTTGGTGTTGGCCGTGGCGCTTTTGGGGCTAAGAAGATAGGAGATCGAATGGAAGTCCATGTCCGAGACGTTCGCGTCCAGCTTGACGACGCCCCCCACCAGCGACCGGTTGATGGGTTGATACTTCCCCTGCAAGCCGGCGGGAAATTCGGACAGGGGAACGTCCGTAGCGCTCGGCAAGGTTGCCGGCAGCCCGCCGGGCCAAATCCAATTGATCAACTGCTGCCGCTTCGCGTCCGCTCCCGCCGCGGTGTGGAAGCGTATCTGACGGGCGATGGCAGCCCGGTTCTGCCGCGATTGTGACGGCTGAGACCGGTCATAATCCGTCCAGCTTGGGCTGATTTGGCCGAAAGCGGCGACGGAGCATAACACAGTCCCCAGCAACGCAATCGTCTTTGTGAGCAGTTGCATCGTTTACGACAAAATCGAGCGCGGGGATTTTGGATGGCGGGTGCGCCGGGAAGACGCACCCGCCATCCGCGATCCGCCGCCGAGTATCCTTCTACTTCTACCTCCGCTTCCTCCAGGCGTAGCAGAGCAGACCCGCCAGCCCCGCGGCCAACAAAGCCAGCGTGCCCGGCTCGGGCACCGGAACGACCGTGCCGGTCAACTGCACATTGCTGATGTAGTACCTGGGAATCCCTGTACCCACCCTCGTTAGCGAACAGCAACGTGATCGGTTGGCCCGCATAGCTGTTATTGGGCACGGTCCAGTTCACCGTGACGTAATAATAGTCGTTGCCACTACCATCGTTAGAGGCGCCGGTATATTTCCAACCGTTGCTCCCGATAGGCGACCACCAACTCGATAAGAATCTCGAGCCTCCAGGCACACTTATGCCGGCTACGGTTCCCACCGAAGCTCCGCCGCACAAAATATCCGCATAAAACGAATAGTTTGCGTTATTCGTCTGCTCGCCGCCATCACTGCGTGGGGAGGTGGCGAACGTCAGCGAGTAGGTGGAGCTGGCTCCTCCTGCGGCGACCCCGGGCGGGCTAATAATGAAGCCCGTGTAGGAGCTGGATCCAAAGGGGCCGCCGTTACTAGTGTTGGAACCCTCAGTGTAGAAGTAGGGGTAGTACGGCAAGGCGCTGCTGCCGCCGGGGGCGGCGCCAGTGGTGAAACAGGCGGGCGTCCAGTTATTAGTATTGAGGGTGACGTTGCCGCTACCGTCGAAGCTATACCCCGTTGAAGGATACCCGTCGGTGGACGAGGTATTGGCATAGTACCAAGCACTGGTGGAGTTGTTGTATGGCGTCCACGCAGTCGTGCTACCGGCGCATACGTGCCGCCGGCATATACTGCCGAATAGGCCGCCAGACTATGCTTATCGGCACTTCCATAGTTGTTCAGCACGTCCGAGTAGAGCGCGACTGCCAACGCCGGCGAGGTGGCCAAGAACACCGCAACCATCGAGAACAAACCAAGGTAAAAAGACTTGCGAGACATTTTCACTCTCCTCAAATTGAGAAAAACACACTCACGGAAACGCCCGGATGCTCCAGAACCACTCCGGATGAATGAACCCGGACGCCTCCACTCGGGACTCAGAAATCCGATACGCGACAAACTAACGCACACGAGGCGCGGCAACAGCCGGCCTTGCCGTTGTCTGCTATGGGCCATTCATAGGGGCGTCTCCTTCTTCATGGGTTGCTTGGAACTCAAATCCTCCGCCTCCTCGATAACGGGATCGCCGAACACCGCCCAATCCTCCGAGCGTCCGTCGCTCCCTTCGGTGGTCACCAAGGTCAGAAAGCGGTCGCCCGGTTGCAGGGCCACCTTGACCGGGCGCGGGCCGTCGTCGGCGGTGATCGGCTTGCTCCTCCAGGCCAATCGCCCATCGACGAAGACCCACAGTTCGGCCAGGGTGGGGCTGGCCTTGCCCGCCATCGCCCGGAAGAAGGCCGCCGCCGGCCGCCGGCCGCCGCCGTGGGCGGTGCGGATCGCCGCCAAATCGAAGGTAATGCCCGCGTTGGCGTGCATGCCCAACAGCCCGCGTTTCTCCGGCATGAATCCGCTGCCGAAATGTGCCGTGTAGATCCAATACCAGTTGGGATCCGGCAAGTACTCTCTGGGGCGGACCTGGGCAGCCCGCGACCAGATCGACCCGAACCCCTGACCGTCGCTCTGCGGCGGAAAGCCGTCGAAGGCGTGGCCGGCGGAATCGAGTTGCACGGGGCCTCGGCTTGGCTGCGGTATGAACACGCCATCGACCAGCTTCATGTACGGCGCCCGATGGTACTTTCCATCCGAAAGGCGCTCCCGCGGCAGGAACACGGTGTCTTGCAGGCCCGTACTCGCGTCGATGCCGCAATCACGGCAGGTCCCTGCGCCGTCTCCACCGGCGACGATGTCGAGGAGATCGATGATCCTGGGGCCGCGGGCAATCCGCCGCACGAAAGTCCCCGCCGCGACCTTCTCCGGACGGATCGCGGCAACCCCGTTGACGCCGGGTTGGACCGATGCCGATTCGCTCTCGTGCAGGATCAACTCGCGCGGCCCCGGCTGCGGGCCGCCGTGCGCGAGGGGTTCCACCCTCACCGCGCCGCGGAACACGTATGACCTGGTGACGCCCGACCGCTCCACTTCCACGCCGAACTCCGTGCCCAGGTCGGTGACCACCGCGGTGGGAGTGCGGACGGAAAACAAGGCTGAGGGATGAAGGATGAAGGATGAAGGATCGGAACCTTCGGATTTCGGATTTTGGATTTCGGATTTCTCGACCCGCGCCGTCAGCTTGCCCAGCGAGAGGAAGCCGCCGGCGGCGGAATCGACTTCATAGGTGCAAGGGCCTTGCAGGATCACCTTGGCCCCGGTTTTGTAGGTGATTTCCATCAAGCCGGCGGCCAACGAATACTCACCCCCCAGAGAAACTGTCACGGCGGTGGGGGCGTTTTGCGGATCGGCCCAGCGGCAATCGGCCAGGCCGGTGATCCGCCCGACAGGCTCCGGCGCCGCGGGTGGCACGGGCATATTGCCTGTGCCGGCAACCGGCGCAGGCAAAGTGTCTGGGCCACCCTCCAGCGACACCTTCCACATCCAGAAGGTCAGTATGATCGCACCCATGATGACCGTGGCGGCCGCGTAGGAGAACAGCGGGCCGCCGACGGCAAACAGGCCCGCGGTCGGCGGATAGCGGCCGGCGGAGGACGTGTCGATGATGATGGGGGGGATGAGCGGCTCGGGACTGCGGACTTCGGAAGGATGAAGGATGAAGGATGAAGGATGAATCCCGTCCGATGCCGTCTTGGCCGGCAGTTCATCATTCATCATTCCGCATTCAGCATTTGCCTTCTCGCTCTTCTCCACGCCGTTCCAGTGCAGGTCGGCGCAGAGGTGCATGTAGCGGACGTAGAACGCCCGGACCTGCGGGTCGTCGCACACCAGCCGCTCCAGCCGGGCCAACTGCTCGGGCGCGGCGGCGCCGATGCGGAGTTGCCACAGCAACTCGTGCAGTTCGGCGGCTTGCGGCGGCGAAAGACTCACGCGGTTAGTCCTTGTTTTCACGCTGTTCCGGCGGAAAAGGGGACAGGTCCAATTTGTGCGAAGCACCCTCCGGGCCGTTCCGGCAAATTGGACCTGTCCCCTTTTCCGCCTCCTTCATTGCCGTTTCCACGCAATCGAACAGTTCGCGGTGGATGCGTTTCAGGGCCTTGTAGGCGGCGTCCGGCGAGCGGCCCAACTCCAATGCCGCCTGCTTGATCGTCATGCCCGGCGCATAGCTCAGGTCGATCAGCTCGCGGTCCAACTGCGGCAGCTTCTCGACGCAGCCGGCCAGGGCCACGTGCCGGTCCTCGAGCAAGTCCTGCTGCGAGACGGTCTCGGCCGCCACGAGCCGGAAGAACTCCTCGCCGAAGGGGATGGCCACCTTCTTCTGCCGCTGCCGGAACCAGATCGCCCGATAGTACGCCACCTGGCAGGCCCAGGCGCGGAAGTTCGTGCCGGGCGTGAACTGGTCGAACTTCTCCCAGATGATGGTGCTGGTCTCTTGAAAGACATCCTCGGCATCCGCCCAATGGGGGATCAACGTGAGGATGTAGGCGTAGATTTGCCGGGCGTGGCGGCCGAACAGCCGGGCGAACTCGTCCGCCCGCTCGGCACGGCTGAAGTTCGGCGTCTCGCCCTGCTCCCCCATCGAACCATCCCCTCTCCGCAGCTTAGTGGGACTGCACTCCGGCTCGTCCCATCTTCTTAATTAGCGAATCCCACTGAATTGGAACGAAAATGTCGCGATTGACTTGGAATTGCGTTGGCCGGTCGACCAATTCTACCCATAGCTCCCAGATTACGCCATTGGCAGAAGCCCACCAACCGGCAGACTTTGTTCAAGCCGTAATGTCGGCCCGACGAAATAATGGGAGAAGGGATGTAATGTACTCCTCTCGCTCCGCGAGAGGAGACAGGACGCCCGAATCGAACCTCACGCGGAGCGTGAGGAGTACAATGGACGCCAATCCCACCTCCGACATCCAACACCCGGCATCCGCGGCCGGCGGGCCGGTCGCCGTGGCTACCGACTGGATCGCCGACTTCGGCGGGCTGATGATGGACTGGATCGCCGGCCTGGGGGGCATCGCCACCTTCTCCCTGCGGACGTTCGGTTGGATGTTGGCCCGGCTGCCGCGGAAAGAGACGCTTCTGCCCAACTTCTACCAGATCGGCGTGTTGAGTCTGCCCGTGGTCGCCCTGACCGGCACCTTCATCGGGATGGTGTTGGTGGTGCAGAGCTACGTGCAATTCCGCAATCTGCACATGGAGGCCAAGCTGGGCGCCGTGATCAATATGTCGTTGGTCCGCGAGTTGGGGCCGGTGCTGGCGGCCACCATGCTGGCCGGCCGGGTGGGCAGCGCCATGGCCGCCGAGTTGGGCACGATGCGCGTCACCGAGCAGATCGACGCCCTGGTGACGATGGGCGCCAATCCGATCCATTACCTGGTCGTGCCGCGGTTCCTCGGCTGCCTGTTGCTGATCCCCGCCCTGACGGTCATGGCCGACTTCATGGGCGTGGCCGGGGCGCTCTTCTACGCCGTCGAGTTGCTGGGCATCGACTGGCACCACTACCTGGAGAACTCGCAGCACTTCGTGGGCAATTTCGACCTGTTTGCGGGCGTGTTCAAGAGCCTGTTCTTCGGCGCCGCCATCGCCCTGATCGCCTGTTACCGCGGCTTCCACTGCGAGCCGGGGGCCGAGGGGGTGGGCCGGGCCGCCACCGCCGCCTTCGTCTACTCCTTCGTCGTGATTCTCTTGTTGGACTTGCTGTTGGGGATCGCCCTGGACGGCGTCTATTTCACCCTTTGGCCGGAGGCGCCAAAACTGTTCTAGGAGTCAAGACCGCGGATTCGTTTAACCCGGAGCCAACGGCGACGGGGTTTCCGCCGTCGCCGTTGGCTCCGGGTTAAACGAGTCTGCAATTTGCAATCAATGGTCAGTGCCGCAACGCCTACTCCCGATTTCTCCCAGCCCTTGATCCACTTGGACCACGTGGGCGTCGATTTCGGCCGGCAGCAGGTGCTGCGGGACGTCGGCCTGACGGTCTCCCCCGGCCAAACGTTGGCCGTGATCGGCGAGAGCGGCTGCGGCAAGACCGTGCTGCTGAAGACGATCATCGGGCTGCTGCGGCCGGCCCGCGGCGCCGTCTACTTCGACGGCCGCAACCTCGCCAAGCTGGGCGACCGGGAATTGACCCGGCAGCGGATCCGTTTCGGCTTCCTCTTTCAGCAGGCGGCCCTGTTCGACAGCATGACCATCGCCCAGAACATCGCCTTCTCGCTGCGGCAACACACCCGCAAGCGGATCGAGGAAATCCGCGGCATCGTCTCCGCCCGGCTGGCCGAGGTGGGACTGCCCGAGGACATCCTGGGCAAGAAGCCGGCGGAGCTTTCCGGCGGCATGAGGAAGCGGGTGGGCCTGGCGCGGGCCTGGCCCTCGAGCCGGAAATCATGCTCTACGACGAGCCCACCACCGGCCTGGACCCGATTATGGCCGACGTGATCAACGAGCTGATCCTCAGCACCCGGCAGCACCATCCGGTTACCAGCATCGTCGTCACCCACGACATGCGGACGGCGCAGAAGGTGGCCGAGCGGGTGGTGATGCTCTATCCGCTCGCCCGGCTCCGCCCCGACGAGCCGCAAGTGATCTACGACGGGCCGGCCGAGAGCATCCAGCAGGCCGCCGACGCGCGGGTGTCGCAGTTCGTCCGCGGCGAGGCCCGCGAAAGACTCATGGAAATGCGGCAGCAAAACGGCAGATCAATGTAGCCGGCACACGCCGTGTGCCGGTAGAACGTAGGGTGGCACGCCCTGAAAGGGCGTGGCGCACCGGCAAACTCAATCGTCACGCTCAACACGCCCTTTCAGGGCGTGCCACCCGAGCGCGGTGCGGGAGGTACACAATGGACGAACGGGTAATGCAGTTCCGCGTCGGCGTGATGGTGCTGGCCACCTTGATCGTCACCGCCATCCTGCTGGTGATGTTCGGCAAGCTGCCGACGTTGGTCGGCAAGTACACCATCCAGGTCCGTTTCAGCTACGCCCCGGGCGTGACCAATGCCACGCCCGTGCGCAAGAGCGGCGTGCTCATCGGCCGGGTGACCAGCGTGGCGCTGACCGACCACGAGGAGCAAGTCCTGGTGACGGCGGAAATCCAGAAGGACAAGGCCATCTACCAGAATGAGGACTGCTACATCACGCGGGACTTGTTGGGCGACACCGCGCTCTCGTTCGTCCCGGACCCGGCGAAGGTTGCGCCTGCGCGGCCGGCCCATCCTGCCCAAGGCCGTCCTCCCCGGCCGCGTCTCCGACGATCCCACCGGCTTGAAGGGGCGCTGCAGGGTCCCATCAACACCGTCAACGAGACCGGCGAGGCCCTCAAAGAGGCCAGCCGGCAACTCGGGCAGGCCGCCAAGAAGGTCGACGAACTGCTCGATTCCGAACGAGGACGCATCCACGACGTGCTGGACAACGCCGCCGAATCGCTGGGCGCGCTGCGCAACGTGCTCGGCGACCGGGAGACGCAACAGCGGCTGGCCGAGGCCATGAAAAAGCTGCCCGACACGCTGGACAACATGAACCATACCTTCCACTCGGCCGACGAGAGCTTGCAGGCGTTCACCCACCGCTCCGGCCCGGACCATAGAACGGCCGTCGAGCGGATGATCGCCACCATCGAAATGACCGAGCGGACGCTGCGGAAATTCAACGAGTCGAGCGATCCGAACAAGCCGCCGCCGGCCGACCAGATCGCCGACGCCATGGAGAACATCAACGAGATTACCCGCCTGATGCGGCAGGTCATGGACCGCATCGACCGCGGCGACGGCTCGCTCGGGGCGCTGCTGAACGACCGGCAGTTGTACGACCGGCTGAACCGGGCGGCGCGGAACATCGAGCAGGTCAGCCGCGACCTGAAGCCGATCGTGGCCGACGCCGGCGTCTTCATGGACAAGGCCGCCCGCCACCCCGGCGGCATCCTCCGCGACGCCGTGAAACCGGGCGTGGGGCTGAAGTAGTGGATAGTGGTTAGTGGATAGTGGTTAGTGGATAGTGGTTAGTGGATAGTGGTTAGTGGATAGTGGTGAGTGGATAGTGGTGAGTGGCTAGTGGGAAACGCCCCGCGACTGCGGTCGCGGGGGGCCGCTTGCGGCTTCGCGTACTCCGGCCGCTTGCGGTTTCGCACCCCGCCGCTCGCGGTTTCGCACCCCAACTCTCGATGCTGGACTCTCGACTCTCGACCGCCGCTGCTATAATGGTGGCATGGGGAAGTGCTACTTCGTTTCCGACCTGCACCTGCTGGCCAACCGCTCCACGGCCCACCGCCACCTGGAGCAGCTCGCCCGCACGGCCGCCCACGCCGAGGTCTTCGTCCTCGGCGGCGACATCTTTGATTTCCGCTGGGCCGGCATGCCCATCGTGCGGTCGGTGGGCCGGGCGGTCCAGTGGCTCCTGGAATTGACCTCGTCCGCTCCCCAGTGCCGGTTCCATCTCGTGCTGGGCAACCACGACTATCACCAGCTCTTCATCGACCGGCTGGTGCGGCTGGAAAAGCAAGTCCCCAACCTGTCCTGGCACCGCTACTACGTCCGCCTGGGCAGCAGCGTGTTCCTGCACGGCGACGTGGCGGGCCGGCCGCGGATGGACGCCCGCCGGCTGGCCGAGGCCCGCGACCAGTGGCTCGACAAGCGCCGCCGCGGCCCCTTCCTCAGCCGGCTCTACGACGTGGTGGTGCTCACCCGGCTGCACAAGCCGGTGGCCCACCTGGTCTTCTCGAAGCGGATCGTGGTCCGGCGGATTCTGAAGTACCTGGAGAGCATCGAGCAAGGCCCCGGCGACGGAGTCCGCGACGTCTATTTCGGTCACACCCACCGGCGGCTCTCGAACTACCGCTACCACGGCCTGGTGTTCCACAACGGCGGGGCGCCGATCAAAGGGATGAAGTTCCGCATCGTCGAGGCGCGGCGGTAATGTACTGTCGTGCGTTCAAGACGTCCCCGCCGGGCTTGTCCCGGCGGAACGAGGGATTGGCCACTAACCAGCGCACCCATGCACGAAGTTCCCCCCGTTATTTCGCCCAATCCTCGGTTCCGCCGGGACAAGCCCGGCGGGGACCAACCGCAACGACCGTGACCCAAGAGCTTGCCGGCGATTCTATCAATCTCTATACTGCGGGCCGAAGGAAGCGGTAAGCCCCTTGTTGCGGAGCAACCCCCATGCCACTCTCCTGGAACGAAATCCGGCATAATGCCATCCGCTTCGCCCGCGACTGGGCGGGCGCCAAGAGCGAGCGGGCCGAGAAACAGACGTTTTGGAACGAATTCTTCGCCGTTTTCGGCAACCGCCGGCGGGTGGTTGCGGTTTTCGAGGAGCCGGTCAAGAAGATCTCGGGCCAGTACGGCTATATCGACCTCTTCTGGCCCGGAACGCTACTGGTGGAACACAAGAGCCTTGGCCAGGACCTCGGCAAGGCCGAGTCGCAGGCGTTCCGCTACATCCAAGATTTGATGCATACGGACCGCCGGGACGAAATTCCCCGTTACGTAATCGTCTCCGATTTCTCCCGAATCGCCCTCCACGACTTGGAGCCGGAAGAGCAGCAGCACCTACCGCTCTTCAACGGCTTCCGGGTCGAGACAGTCGAGTTTCCACTCGCTGGTCTATCCGACCATATTCACCGTTTTGCCTTCATGGCGGGATACCAACAACACAGGCTCTTGGATCCCGACCCGATCAATCTGGAAGCGGTGCGCATCATGGATGACCTCCACGATGCGATGAAGGCGGGAGGCTATGGCGACCACGATCTCGAGCGATTCCTGGTACGAATTCTGTTCTGCCTCTTCGCCCAATGGACCGGCATTTTCGAGCCGAACGCGTTTGGCAGCTACATCCAGGAGTGCACGAAGCCCGACGGGTCGGACCTCGGGCTTCACCTGGCGAGACTCTTTGAGGTCCTCAATACGCCGGAGGAAAAGCGTCAACGCAACTTGGACGAGACGCTCGCAGCGTTTCGCTACGTCAACGGCGAACTGTTCGCGGAGAAGCTGGGATTTGCCGACTTCAACCGCGACATGCGCAACAGCCTGTTGGCCTGCGCACGGTTCGACTGGTCGCAGATCTCGCCGGCCATTTTCGGCTCACTTTTTCAGGGCGTGATGGAGCCGCGCGAGCGCCGTCAGACCGGCGGCCATTACACCAGCGAGCGCGACATACTCAAAGTCATTCGTCCGCTGTTCCTCGACGACCTGCAGGCCGAGTTCTACCGCATCAACCACGACAAGAGTGAATTGAAACGCTTCCATCAACGGCTTGGCGGCCTGCGTTTTCTCGATCCGGCCTGCGGTTGCGGCAATTTCCTGGTCATTGCCTACCGAGAGCTGCGTCTACTGGAGATTGACGTGCTCAAGATGCTGCACCGCGGGCAGAGGCAGTTGGACATCCGAAATCTGTCGCTGGTTGACGTGGACGCCTTCTGCGGGATCGAGATTAGCGAATGGCCGGCCCGGATCGCCGAAGTTGCCATGTGGCTGATGGACCACCAAATGAATCGACGGCTTTCGGATGCATTCGGGCAGTACTTCGCCCGGCTCCCGTTGCGGAAGAGTCCCAAGATCGTCTTGGACAACGCCCTGCGGCTTGACTGGAGGCAAGTCCTTCCGCCTGAGCAATGCACCTATCTGTTGGGCAACCCGCCCTTTGTGGGAAAACAGTTCGCCACCGCCGCGCAGAAGGATGACCTAGACCTTGTGTGGGGTCGGGTGAACGGGGCCGGCGTTCTCGATTACGTGACGGCATGGTACGTCAAGGCGGCCGAGTACGTGCAGGGAACGCGGATCGTCGTTGCCTTCGTCTCCACCAACTCGATCTCGCAAGGCGAACAGGTAGGCGTCCTTTGGAAGGAACTGTTTTCGCGATACCACCTGAAGATTCACTTCGCCCACCGCACCTTCGCTTGGGAGAGCGAGGCCCGCGGGAAAGCCCACGTCCACGTGGTTATTATCGGCTTCGGCGAATTCGACACCAGCCGCAAAGCCATCTACGACCACGGCGAGGGCGGCGAGACGTTTACGGTGAGTCGCGTAAAGAACATTAGCCCTTACCTTGTGGAGGGCAGCGACATCGTGATCCTCTCACGCGCCGAGCATATCTGCGGCGCACCGGAGATCGTCTTCGGGAACATGCCGAACGACGGCGGCCACCTGCTGTTGACTGATGAAGAGAGGGCCGATCTGCTTACGAAGGAACCTGCCGCACGCAGATTCATCCGTCCGCTTCTGGGGGCTCAAGAATTCATCAACGGCGAGAGCCGATGGTGCCTCTGGTTAAAGGATGCGTCAGCGGATGAGATTCGCGCGATCCCCGAGGTCCGTAGACGGGTTGACGCCGTGCGAGAGCACCGCAGGAAAAGCAAACGGCAGACGACCAACGAGCTGGCGGAGAATCCGACCCTTTTTGGCGAGATTCGGCAGCCGAACTCCCGCTATCTGCTCATCCCCTCGGTCTCGTCCGAGACTCGCACGTACATCCCGATGGCGTTCATGCCGAAAACCGTTATCGGTAGCAACCTCGTCTTGTTCGTTCCCGGTGCCACCCGCTACCATTTTGGCGTTCTGTCGTCGAAGATGCACATGGCCTGGGTCCGTCAGGTGGGCGGACGTTTGGAGTCCCGCTATCGGTATTCCAATCGGCTCGTGTACAACAATTACCCGTGGCCGCGAGAGCCGACCGAGAAGCAGCGGGCCGCGGTCGAGGCGGCGGCTCAGGCCGTGCTGGACGTCCGCCAAGAGTACCTGAAAAGGGGCAACACTTATGCCGACCTCTACGATCCGCTGGCCATGCCGCCTGCACTCGTGAAGGCCCACCGGACGCTCGACCGTGCCGTGGACCGCTGCTACCGTCGACAACCCTTTACCAGCGACCGGCAACGGGTGGAGTTCCTTTTCGCGTTGTACGAGAAACTCACCACCCCGCTGATTGCCGCCGGGAAGAAAAAACGGCGGCCCAGTAGTTCCTGACGCTCTGCCCAAGCACGCCGGATTGCCGCAAGTGGCCCGATTCTTGATCTGGACAACGCCCCCGGCAACTGCGCATGATCGTGAACATGCGCAAACTGCAAAAACACCTGATGCCGTGCGCCGCCGGGACGCCAACGCATTGCCCGCTCACGTACCGCAAAGCGCGTGGCACCTACGCGGAAGTAATCGCCCCATTTACCCGGGCTGCGACGGGTTCACGGCATTCTGAACCACGGGATGTCAAATTGGGACCCAGCCGATGTTGTTGCAGAAATTAAAGACGTGATAAGAGCATTGCGGCGATGGAACGGTTTGTGGAACCGGTGCCCGCCTGTGTTGCTCATCCCCATCTCGTCGGGAAAGCAAGGCATTGACGAATGACCGGCCTTGCTCCGGTACTAACCCGCCAGCGGGATTGTAATTCACGGCGACGCTCGGCAAAATCAAGGCATCAGACGGCGGACACTATTGAAGTCTTTTGAGGACAGCAGCCATGGGGACAAGTCACGAGGATCGGTCGTTTAGAAAAGTCAAAGCTTGGGCGGCGACCGAGGGCCGATGGTCGTTTGAAGCCGCGACAGCACATTACCTGAAGCCGGAACGTCCAGATTACGCGGTAGGTTCGGTGCACACCGACATTCGAGCGTCCGACGTTACCGTACGGTTCGGCGTAACCTTAAAGACCATCCCCGACACGCCTGCTCCTGGAAACGCTACCGGCGCTGGCGTGATCTTGGGGATTGGCGGCCCGGAAAGGCGGGACGCCGTTGCTGCGTTAGGGGGTTGGGGAGGAGCGTACTCACTCGCCCAGTTCAAGGCTGGGACAGGATATGTTCCTGTGGTGCGCTGCGGGACGTTAGCGAACCTGCAGCAGGCCCAGCGATACCAGATTGAAGTGATTCAGCGTGGGCAAATGGTGGCGTTGAGCGTTGATGAGGTTAGGGTCATCGAAACTGTCCTCCTGAACCACTTGTCGGGAATCAGCTTGGCCTTCGGGCATGGGGCGCAGATTCCATCGACTTCAACGATGTCGAGGCACGCCAAACGCAACCGAGTTTGTTCGTGGCGATGCAATTTTCCGAGCCATACGACACCCTTTACAAGGAGGTGATTGAGCCAAAGGGAAAGGAAGCGGGATTTCACGTTATCCAGATCGGCGACTTGAAACGCCCCGGAATAATCTTCCAAGACATACAGCAGGAACTCGGTAAAGCAACTGCTGTTGTGGCCGAAATCAGCGCGGCTAACAACAATGTTTTTTATGAACTCGGATATGCTCATGCGCTCCACAAGCCAACAATTCTGCTTGCCCGCCGCGGACAACAGCTTCCCTTTGATATTCGCAGCTACCGCGTAATCTTCTATGACGACACCATTGGCGGAAAAACCGACCTTGAGGAGACGCTTGGAAAACACTTAGCTGCGGTTTCGGGAGAGACGTAATACTGTCGGGAGTTGAAAGAACGGAACGGGGGGTGGGGTTGCTGTTTCACGGGGGGAGAAAACGGGACGGGTCCGATATTGGCAAAATAGATTCGTAGGGCGCGTGAAACGCACCAACTGCCGACCGCCACATCTCCGTGCGTTTCATGCGGCCCGTAGAAATCGCCAAAGCTTGGCCCGATTCTTGATCTGGACAACGCCCCCGACAACTGGCATGATAGTGAACATGCGCAAACTGCCAAAACGCCTGGTTCCGTGCGCGCGCCGGCACGCCGACACATCGCGCGCTTGCAATCCGGGCGTACCGCCGCTTCCCTGGAGTGCCCACACCGCCCGTTTTGCCACCGCAACCAACGGACCCGCGGGTTCTAATTCTGGAAAATCGAAGAGTTGCTGACCAACTCCATAACTACAAGAGCGGGCTGAACAGCTTGGCGATGTTCACCTTCAGCCGGCCGGGGAGCGTGCGGCTGGGCCAATCGTCGAACGTGGCCAGTATGGATTGGTCGAGGTAGCCCTGCTGCAAGCGACGCATCGCTTGCACCGCCTCTTCGGCGTGGACGAACAGGTTTAACTCGAAATTCAAGGCGAACGAGCGGATGTCGTAATTGGCCGAGCCGAACATCGCCAACTCGTCGTCCACCGTGAGCGTCTTGGCGTGGAGCATCCCTTGCTGGAAAAGGAACACCCGCACGCCGTAGTGCATCAGATATTCGCAATAGAAGCTGCCGGCCGCGCCCACCACGCGGTGGTCGCACCGTTTGGGGATCACCAGATCGACCTCGACGCCCCGCAGGGCGGCCAGGCGCATCGCCAGCAGCGTGGCCTCGTTGGGAATGAAGTAGGGCGAGGTGATCACCACCCGCCGCCGCGCCAGAAAGATCGCCCTCACGATCAAGTCCTGGAACAGCTCGGTGGGCTGGTCGGGACCGGTGGGGACGACCTGGACGGCGATTGGTCCGTCCGGCGGGCAGGCGGGAAAAAGGGCCGCGTCCTCGAGCAACTCGCCCGTCTCGTAAAACCAGTCTTCCAGGAAGATTGCTTGGAGTTGGCGGACGACGGGGCCGGAGATGCGGGCCATGATGTCGTGCCAGACGCCCGCCCGCTTGTGCCCGTAGCTGGCCTCGACGATGTTCTGCGAGCCGGTGAAGGCCACCCGTCCGTCGATCACGGCCAGCTTGCGATGGTTCCGCAGATCGAGCCGTTTGAAGGGCAGCCGCCAGAGGTTGGCGGGCAGGGCGGGAAAGATCCGCACGCCCCGCTGCCGCAAGTACGGGGCCAGGCGGCGGAACAGCCGCCGCGAGCCGACCGCGTCGGCCAGCACGCGGCAGGCCACGCCGCGCTGCGCCGCGCGGGCCAAGGCCGCCGCCACCCGCTGCCCCACCACGTCGTCCTGGAAAATGTAGAACAGCAGGTGGACGTGATGCTCGGCGGCGTCGATCTCCGCCACGAGCCGGTCGATCACCACGTCGGTGTCGGACATCAGCGACATCGAGTTGCCGGCCACCACGGGCAGGCCGCCGACGTGCTCGGCCAGGTGCACCAGCACGGTGAAGTCGTCGGTTGCGGCGGGGTCAATGACGTGGCCCGGTTCAACGCGGGGGTACTCGGAGGCCTCCAATTGCGGCCGTCGCTGTTGCCGGCGGGCCAGCCGCCGCCGCCCCAGCCGGTTCTCGCCCAGCAGCAGGTACAGACCCAAGCCGATCCACGGCTCGAAGAAGACGATGGCCAGCCAGGCCAGGCAGGTCGCCGGCTTCTCCTTGCGGAGGACGACGACGGGGAGCATTACCAGCCGGATCGCCCATTCGCTGGCCAGCAGCAGTTGGGTCCAAGAGAGGGCATTCATGCCGCGATTGTACCCGAGAAGCCGTTGGCGGGCCAGGACTGTAGAAGCGGCATCTTGCCGCTTCATGCCCCGTCCAAGGACTGCGGTCCTGCCGACACAACGCGGCAGGATGCCGCGTCTACATGGGCGGCAGACAGTTACGGCTTCGGCGGAGCCGCCGGTTTCGGCGCGGGCGGTTTTGGTGCGGGTGCGGGCGGCTCTTGGATCGGCGGCGATGGCCCCAGGAGTTCCTTGGGCACCTCGGGCGCTTCGATGACGATGATCAGCGAGAACCCGAAATCATCGGTCGTGCGGGGGACAGGCTTCTTCTCCGCGGTCCGCTCCGGCGGCTTCGCCGGCTGCTGCGGCTTTGCCGCCGGCTTCGGGGCAACCGCCGGGGATGCCTTCTCGACAGCCGGCGGATGCGGGACCGCCACGGGATCGTCGGCCGTCCGCGGCTGCGGGGACGGATCAGGAGGCGGCGCGTTCTCGAAGCCGCACCCCCCCAACCACAGAGCCACGGTCACTGCCGGCAGCCACCTGATTGCCATGTCCCAATTATCACATATCGCGGGGACGGGCAAAAGGGGGCAGGAAGAGGGTCTGCCTATTCTTCTTGGCGGTTTTGTCATTCTGAGCGTAGCGAAGAATCTCCGTGACGCAAGGGAGATTCTTCGCTACGCTCAGAATGACCGTGTGCCAGGATTTCTTGCCGCAGCCGGGAAAGGGGCGGTTAGGCCGCCTTGCGAAGCGCAGAGGCCGCCGCGGGAAACGCCATGAGCCTGTCTTGCTTGTCCGTGGCCCCGGCTGCGGACCGTTGCGTCCGGGCCATGATCACTATCGCCGCCATGAGCCAGGCGGCCGTTCCCAGCCCCAACAGCCCGATGCGGCCGGTGAGCGGCAAGAGGGCATAGTGCAGCAGGCAGAGCGGCGGCAGAAAGCCGGCCATAGCCGCCGCCGCGCGGGGCCGGCCGTGGCGGTAGAGCCAGAGTGGAACCAACAGCACGGCGGGCGCCAGCATGAGGAAGTAGTGCCCCCGCGCCACGGGTGAGACGGCCAGCATCGTCACGCACCCCAGCGCGAACCCGACGGCGAGGTTCAGCCGGTTGCCGTCGCCGCGGACCAACTGCGTGCCGAGCGTCAAGAGGGCCAGCGCCAGGGCCGCCCGCGAAAGCAGCAGGAGGCGCGCGGCGGCGGGGGCGTCCATCGCCATTGGCGGCGCGGCGAAGTTCTCGACCAGCCGGTCGTCGGGCCCGGCGGCCGCCAGGTGCGCGGCGAAATTGCCCAGCCGGTAGGCGGCGTTTTGCAGGCTCTGGTTGCGCGACGAATGGGAGTTGCCGGAGCGCGGGGTCCATGCCGCCGTCGTCGGCCTTGGTGAGCATGAAGCGGCCCCAGGTGTCGAGATACCCCAGGTTGGCCCGCCAGCCGACCAGCAGGGCGGGGACCACGAGGAAGAACAATGCCAAGCCGGCGGCGACGCCGCAGGTGGAAAAAGCCCATCGCCGCCCGATCACCGCGGCGTCCCGGCGGCCTCGCAAGAAGTCGACCAGTTGCAGGAAGACGAAGAACCCGACCGGCACCACCGGAACGATCTTCATCGCCACGGGCAAGGCCAACACGACGCCGCCGGCGGTCCATGACAACCATGCGGCCGGAAAAGGGGACAGTCCCCATTTGTGCGCAGCACCCTTCGGGCCGTTCCGGCGGGCACCGACCGAAGGTTGGTCGGGGACGGTCCCCTTTTCCGGCGCCAGGATGAGCCGCAACCCCAGCAGCAGGAGATACAGCTTGACGACCCCTACCTGCCCGCGCTGCAAACAGTTGAGTGTGGGCAGTAGCGCGGTCAGGACCGCCGCGGCGCCGAGCCAGATCCGCCAACGCGCCCAGGCGGCGGCCGCAATCGGGTCCGACCGGCACACGAGCTGCACGATGCGACGGCACTCCCGCCAGCACCCCCAGCAGAACAAGAGACTGAGGAAGAACCAGACGGTCACTTGGTCCTGGTCCGCCAGCGGATGGAGCGGGGCCAAAAGCATGGCCAAAAGCGGCGGATACAGATAGGTCCAGCCCCGCGGATTGCTGACCTCGTAGGGAGGCCGGCCATCGAAGAACGCCGCGCCCGCTTCCGTGTAGACCGTCAGATCGGTCCGGTGCTCGGCCGGAACGTCGGGATACCCGCGTTGGCGGACATCGACCAGGCCCCAGACGATCACCCCGGCCAGCAGGCCGATCAGACATCGCCGGACGTGGCGGTTGGCGCCAAGACTTCGTGGCGGGCGTGATCGTTGGGTCCATGTCTGCTTCCCCCAGTTCTGTAGGAGGCGGCTCCCGTCGTCGATTTGCCCCTGTCTTCGCCGCAGTCGGCGACAGGAGTCGCCTCCTGCAGGGCAAGAGGGGCCAATCGGCGTGGGCGGGATTGTAGCGACACCGGTTAGTGCGATGCAACCGTGCTTTCCCCGTTTTTCCTCTTTCCCCGCCCGTGACTCGGCGGTATCTTTCACTCGTGTTGTGCCCCTCCAAAGTATGCGTAGGTTATGCTTCGGTATAACGCTGGGTGCCATGCCCACGCTTGCGTGGGCATGTGAAGTGCCGAAAACGCCGCAACATGCCCACGCAAGCGTGGGCATGGCACCCGGCTGAAGCATAACCTACGATATGACAAACTGGGTATTTTGGGCAGCTCCACTGCCCGGGGAGAATGCAGAATGTCTACCCGCGAACGCTGGATCGTCTATCCGTTGCTGTTTCTGGCCCTTGGCAGCGCCGTGCGCGACAAGCTCATCGGGAGACTGGAGATCGGGCAGGTCATTTGCGACCGGCTGGAATCGGGCCAAGCGGACTGCCGGGCGTTGTTCGTCAGGGGACCAAACGGCCGGCCGGCGGTCGCTGCCGTCGCAGATGTCAGGTCGAACGGCGGCGCCATTGAGACTTTCTCCACCGACGGAATGCCGCTGGTTCAGATCCAGTCGATCGGCGCCGGGGGGATGGTCGTGTTGACGGGCCACCTGGGCCAGCAGTTCGGAGTCTTTGCGCATTTGCCTGAGCTTGGCCTGACAATCCCTATCGCACCGGCGTGGCGATACGACGGCAATCCTGCCGGCAAACCCCCTGTCAAGGGGATGAATGTGGCTCCCTTGCCGACGAAACCGCCCCCCGATAAGCCCAATAAGGCTGCGGCAACGAATAATGGGACGAATAATAAGGAGAGAGGGAAATGAACCATGCTCTATACCTTTGACCCGAGATATTTTCTGTTTGTCGGTCCGGCTTTCTTGCTGGGGCTTTGGGCGCAACTGCGGATTAGCGCGGCCTATGGGCAGGCCCAACAGTTGCCGGCCCCGCTGAGCGGCGCGGCGGCCGCCCGCCACATCCTTGACTCCGCCGGCTTGAACAACGTCTCGATCGAAGAGATACCCGGACGCCTGAGCGACCACTACGACCCGCGGGAAAAAGTGCTGCGACTGAGTCCGGAGGTCTATGAGAGCCGGACGTTGGCGGCGGTGGGCATTGCCGCCCACGAGGCCGGCCACGCCCTGCAGGACGCCCTGGCCTACGCTCCGCTGGCGCTGCGGAACGCCGCCGTGCCGGCGGCCGGCATCGGCAGCAACGCCGGCATTTGGCTGATCATCATCGGCATGTTCCTGCACATGAACGCGGTTCTGATCTGGCTGGGCATCGGGTTGTTCTCCGCCTTCGTTGCCTTCCAGATCGTGAACCTGCCGGTCGAGTTCAACGCCAGCGCGCGGGCCAAGGCGCAACTGGTGAGCTTGGGCATTATCAACGAGGAGGAATTGCGGCACGTCAGCAAAGTGCTCAATGCGGCGGCCTTGACCTATGTGGCCGCCACGCTCCAGGCGATCATGACGCTGCTCTACTTCCTGATGTTGATCACCGGCAACAGAAACCGGGACTAAAAAAGCATGGGCGTCATGGGCAGAGTCCTTCGGCCCATGACGCCCGTTGTCGCGCAACGAACCACGAGCGGGCCGCAAAGGGGACGTTTGCGACCCGCGGGAAAAACGTACTCATCACGCTCCGCGTGATGCAATCCCCCCACGCGGAACCTCTGCCCTTATTTCTTTCCTCACGCGGAGCGTGAGGAATACGTTTCTACTTCACTTCCTCCAGCTTGACCGGCCGGCGCTCGCCGGCGGACACGAGCGCCGCCTCCAACACCCGCTGCGTCTGGTAGGCGTCCTCGAAATCGGGGATCGGCACGGTCGGCGCCTCGCCGGCCAGCACCCGCAAAATGTCGTACGCCTCGTTGGTGAACCCGTGTTCGTAGCCGATAATATGGGCGTCGGGCCACCAGTTGGCCACGTACGGGTGGTCGCCGCCGTGGGTACACATGATCGTGCTCCACCCTTGCACGGCCCGCGGCAACGTCGCGTCGTACCACTGCAACTCGTTCATCCGCTCGAAATCGAACTTGAGCGCGCCGCGGGTGCCGTTAAGCTCGAAGGTGTTGCGGTTCTGGTTGCCGGTGGCCTGCCGGGCGGCCTCGAAGCTGGCCACGGCGCCGCCGGAGAAACGGGCGAGGAACAGCACGGCGTCGTCGACGGTCACTTGGCCTTTTCCGCCGGCGCCCTGGCGGCCGGCGGCGATTCCGCCCGCCGCCACGCCCGTGGTCAGCGCCCGCTCCTTGATGAACGTCTCGGCAATCGCCCCGGCGATCTCGGTGATCTCCTGGCCGGTGACGAAGCGCATCATGTCGACGATGTGGGCGTTCAGGTCGCCGTGGGCGCCGGAGCCGGCCAGGTTCTTGTCGAACCGCCACAAGAACGGGACGGCTTCGGTGGCCCAGTCCTGCAAGTAGGTCGCCCGCACGTGGCGGATTTCGCCGAGGCTGCCCGCTTTGACCATTTGATAGGCGAGCGCCACGGCGGGGCAACGCCGGTAGTTGAACCAGACGAACGTCTTCAGCTTGGCGGCCTTGGCGGCCCGGGCCATTTCCCGGGCGTCGGACAGCGTGCCGGCGATCGGTTTCTCGCACGAGACGGGCTTGCCGGCGGCAATCGCCGCCCGCGCAACCGGCGCGTGCATGTAGTTCGGCGTGACGATGTTGACCAGCCCGATCTCCGCCGAACGGACCAACTGCTCCCAGTCCGTCGAGGCGTTCTTCCAACCCCAATTGGCCGCAAACATGCGGGGATTTTCTTCCGGCTGCCCGAACACCGTGTGCATGATGGGCGTCAGCGGCGGCTTGAAGAACTTGGCCACCTGGCCCCAGGCGTTCGAGTGCGACCGCCCCATGAAGCCCTGCCCGATCAATGCCACGTTGACCGTTGCCATCGGTTGCTCCTTCCCGGATGTGACTGGCGACGGAAGATGGTTATAGAAAGATTCCCACGTTCTGACAAGAGGCCGGCGAAAAAAATCCGCAAACCCAGTCTGGCGGCACACCCTGAATCCGGGTACGATTTCCCATAGGGGGTCTATTGACTCCTTGTGGGGTGCGTGCAGGCACGCACCCGATGACGATGACGTGCCTGCCACACCGGTTGACCCTAATTGAACCCTAATTGAATAGGAGAGTATCATGGTATGCCGTAAACAGCACCGTTGGCTCATCGCCGTGGCGATGGGCTTCGTGGGGGGGGTGGTCCTAAGCGGAGTCTGGCCCCAGACCCCCTTGTATGCCGTCGCCACCGACCGGATCGACACCTTTGGCATGGCCACCGGACCGGTCGACAACGAAGTCGAGGCCGTCTACTTCCTCGACTTCCTCACCGGCGATCTGAAGGCGTGGGTGCTCGGGAAACAACCGCTCACCTGGACCGGCTATTTCTACCGCAACGTCGCCGTCGATCTGGGGGTCGACCCGCAGAAGAACGCTAAGTACTTGATGACTACCGGCTTGGCGAGTTTGCGGCGTGCCGGCGGCAGCCGCTATCAATGGAGCGCCTCGATGTGCTACGTGGCCGAAGTCACCAGCGGCAAAGTCGTCGCCTACTCCATTCCGTGGAGTGCTACGATGTATGCCGCCGGCCAGCCGCAGAGCGCGGAGTTGAAGCCGGTAGGCCCGGTGATCGGCTTCCGCACGGGCTTAGGTCCAGGAGGGGGCATCGGTCCAGGCGCCATGCCCGGCGGACCACGAAGAGGACGGGACTAGAATGTGGGTCACAGTCAACGGCCAAGCCCGCCAAATTGCCCACAACATCACCATTGCCGCCCTCTTGAACGAACTCCGCCTTGGCGGCAAGCCGGTGGCGGTCGAGGTCAATCTCCAGTTGGTTCCTCGGCCGCGTCACGCGGAACACCGGCTGTCCGAGGGGGACCGCCTGGAAGTTGTTACGCTAGTGGGGGGAGGTTAGAAATGTCCGATCAACTGCGCATCGGCGCCCACAGCTTCGCAAGCCGCCTGATTGTCGGCACCGGCAAATACGCCAACTACGAGATGATGCGGGAGGCGTTGAGCATCTCGGGCACGGAGTGCATCACGGTGGCGGTCCGCCGCGAGCGGCTGATCGACGCGGCGGGAAAGAATCTGCTGGATTTTATTGACACCCGGCGGTATACAATCCTTCCCAACACGGCCGGCTGCTTCACCGCCGAGGACGCCGTCCGGGTGGCCCGCCTGGGCCGCGAAATCCTCACCCAGTTGGGCAATCCCGGCGCGGACTGGGTGAAACTCGAAGTGCTGGGCGACAAGAAAACGCTCCTGCCGGACCCCATCGCCACCCTCGAAGCCACCAAGACGCTCGTGGCCGACGGCTTTCAGGTCTTGGTCTACACCGGCGACGACCCGGTGGTGGCCCGGCGGCTGAAAGAGGCCGGCGCCACCAGCGTCATGCCTGCCGGAAGCCCCATCGGCTCCGGCCAGGGCGTGCTGAATCCCAACGCCATCCGAATTTGCCTGGAATACCTGAAAGAAAACGATCCCGACTATCCGGTGATCGTCGACGCGGGCGTGGGCACGGCCAGCGACGTGACCAGTGCGATGGAGTTGGGCGTCGACGGCGTCCTGCTGAACACGGGCATTGCCCAGGCCAAGGACCCGCTCCAGATGGCCCGCGCCATGCGGCTGGCTGCCGAATCCGGCCGGCTGGCCTACCTTGCCGGCCGCATCCCCAAGAAACTCTACGCCACGGCCAGCAGTCCGCTGGAAGGCGTAGTGAGCGGCCGGTAGCACTCGGATAGTAAATGCGTAAAACGCCCTGCGACTGCGGTCGCAGGGGGATGCGTGTCCTCATTTTATTTCGCCGGCCACTCCTTGAAAAACCCCATTTTGCGGGGTAGGATAAGAGTGTTGCGGAAATAGGGGGATGCCAAACCATGAGCATCACGCTCGATATTCCCGAGGCATTGGTGAGTGAACTCACGGTGGAAGCCACGCAGGCGGGGCTTCCTTTGACCGACTACGTGGTGACATTGCTGGGCACGGGTCGGATCGCCGCCGCCCTTCCGAAGACGGGCGCTGAACTGGTGTCGTACT
Organism: uncultured Planctomycetaceae bacterium; assembly: GCA_963754135.1. Classification (GTDB taxonomy): domain Bacteria; phylum Planctomycetota; class Planctomycetia; order Pirellulales; family Thermoguttaceae; genus JAJFUI01. The sequence goes on along the minus strand of CAVWEY010000003.1, from coordinate 1,187,447 downwards.
GGGAGGAGCATGGCATTATCGGTTCGCGTCCCGACATCTCCGACAGCCTGGCCCACTCGCAGGAAGTCCGCCGGCAAGCGGAGCGGCGAGGTCGGGAGTGATCCCGTGCAACTGCTCGATACGGACATCCTGGTCGACATTCAGCGCGGTCACGCTCCCGCGTCGGCGTGGTTCGCCGGCCTGACGGAGTTGCCGTCGGTTTCCGGATTCACGGTGATGGAGCTTATCCAGGATGCGCCGAGCGCGGCGCATATTCAGAAGACCTTGAGGCTCGTCGCACCACTGTCAATCGTTTGGCCCACCGAGGCGGATTGCGCCGGGCCTTGGCCGATTTCACGGCCTACCATTTGTCGCACGGGCTGGGGCTTCTGGACGCTCTGATTGCCGCGTGCGCCGTGGGCCGGTCCGCCCCGCTCTGCACGTTCAACGTCAGACATTACGCGGCCGTGCCAGGACTTGTCACGCTACAGCCATACGCAAGGTAGGTATACCCGCACGTCCTGCATGGTCTGCAATCACTACCAGAAGTGGCGATTGTCGCACAAGTGCGCTCAGGGGAGGTTTCGTACCAAGAAGAACACCACGGCCGCCAGGGCCGCGGCCACCCAGAACCACGGCTGCCGCGGCAGATCGCCCGGCAAGGGCCGCCGGCCCGAGAGCGCCCGCAGCTCCGAGAGGGCCGCGTACAGGGCCACCGGCCACAACAATACCCAGAGGGCGTTGTAGTGCCAAGCCGCCGCCAGCCGGCCGTGCAACAACTCGTGCGTCGCCCGGGTAGCCCCGCAACCCGGACAATCCCAGCCGGTCAGCGCGTGGAAACTGCACAGCGGCAGTCCCATTTCCGCCGGATCAAACCACCACAGCAAACCGAGCACCACGACCGCCAGCAACGTGACGATTGCGAGAAATAGCCGGTGGCTAACAGCCGCCAGAGCGCTATCCGCGCAGTGCTCCGGGGGCTGTTAGCCCCCGGCTATTCTGATGGCCGCCCCGACCTGCAATCAACGTTGCATCATCCATACCGCGACTTCAACTTCGGAACGCCGCCTTTACCGAGGGATCGGCCAGCACGAGCAATGCCCAAATGCCCAGTGGCAGCCCCAGCAAGCAGCACGGCGAGATGCAAGGGATCATGGCGACGATGGCCGCAGTCATCGCCAGCCCATAGCCGCTGAGGTTCTTCATTTTGATCGCCCCAATCAAGACGAACACGCCCATCAGTATGGCAACGATTTCCAGGGCCAAATTGACGGCGCCGCCGGCGATGATCGGAATCATGTCGAGATCGCGCTGGTGAAGGGGCTGCAATCCGACAACCACGCCCATGCGGACCAGGATGGCAAGCGTGCCCAGGAGCCGCATCACGATGCCCAGGGCCGCGGTCACCATCAGGCCAATCGCCGGTCCCGAGACCCGGTCGGCCGGCGAACGCCAATAGCCCGCCCCGGCCCGCGGCTGCGGTCCTCCGACGCCGGGCGGTGGACCGCCGTCCCGCAAGTTTCGCCGTCCCACGGCGGCGCTTCCGGCTGGCCCGTCTCGGCCGCGCCCGGAACCGTGCCGATCGTCCCGCACTCGGGACACTGGGCCTGCCGCCCGGCCGTGCCGTCTCCGGTTCTCAGCAACTTCCCGCACCGGCTGCAACGGAATTCGATCGGCATTGGGGTACCCTCCTGGGGCAAGAGTATAGCACACAAATGATGAATGGTGAATGATGAATTCCCGGCCATCGCGTCTCCATTCATCATTCAGCATTCATCCTTCATCATTCATCATTCCCCCCTGCCCTGCCGCTGGCCGCCGGCCCCTTTTTCCTGTACCCTGTACGTATGCTCTCCCCTAGCGAAGTCCTCGGCCCCGGCGGGCGGATCGCCGCCCGGCTGCCCAATTACGAACACCGCGGTGAGCAGCTCGCCATGGCCGAGGCCGTCCGGCAGGCGATTGACCGGCGGCGGCACCTGGCCGTCGAGGCCGGCACCGGCGTGGGCAAGAGCTTCGCCTACCTTGTGCCCGCCATCCTCGCCGTTTGTGGGGACGGCAGTTCAAATCAAGGTTGGGGCGGCAGTTCCACTGCCGCCCCAACCGGCTCAACTGCCGCCCCAACCGAGAAAACCGCGCCGCGCAAACCGGGACAATCGCCGGATGAGCCTTCCCGCCGGGTGGTCGTCTCCACGCACACCATCAGCCTGCAAGAGCAGTTGATCGAGAAGGACATCCCCCTGCTGCGGAGCGTGATCCCGGTCGAGTTCTCGGCGGTGTTGGTCAAGGGGCGGGGGAACTACCTCAGCCTGCGGCGGCTGGCCGGGGCATTGAGCCGCGCCACGAGCCTTTTCAACGATGCCGAGGAGATCGAGCAACTCCGCCGGCTCCGCGCCTGGTCCACGCAGACGGCCGACGGCTCGCTGGCGGACCTCGATTTCCACCCCCTGCCGGCCGTGTGGGACGAAGTCGCCAGCGACCACGGCAACTGCATGGGCCGCAAGTGCCCGATGTACGCCAAGTGCTTTTACTACAAGGCCCGGCGACGGATGCAGCACGCCCAACTCCTGGTGGTCAACCACGCCCTGTTCTTCACCGACCTGGCGCTCAGGCGGCAGGAGGTGAGCATCCTGCCGAAGTACGACGTGGTGATCCTCGACGAGGCCCACCAGATCGAGTCCGTCGCTGGCGAACGGCTCGGACTGAACGTCACCGGCGGCCAGGTCGAATTCACCCTGCGGAAGCTCTACAACGACCGGACCAACCGCGGGCTGCTGGTGCATCACAAGCTGCGCAACGCGCAGAAAGAGGTCTGGGAGTGCCGCCAACGGGCGGGTGATTTCTTCGAGAGCATCGGCCGCCGGCTGGCCGAGCAGCCCAAGGGCAACGGCCGCGTCCGCCAGCCAGGCATCGTCCCCAATCCGTTGACCGAGAAGCTCCGCCACCTGGTGGCCACGTTGCGGCAAGAGGCCAAGCGGCTCGACCAGCCCGAGGAGCGGCAGGACTTCAACGCGGCGGCAAATCGCCTCGAATCGCTTGGCCAGGGGATCGAGGACTGGCGGACGCAGAGCATCCCGGACTCCGTCTATTGGATCGAGGGCGGAAAAGGGGGACAGGCTCCGTTTGCCGGAACGGCCCGAAGGGTGCTTCGCACAAACGGTGCCTGTCCCCCTTTTCCGCCCGGCCGCAGCCGGCAGCGGATCACGCTCTGCGCCGCGCCGATCGACGTAGGGCCGATCCTCCGCGAGCACCTCTTCGCCAAAGTGCCCACCGCCGTGATGACCAGCGCCACCCTGGCCACCGGCGGCGGCGAGGCATCGTTCGAGTTCTTCCTGTCGCGGATCGGACTGGGCAAGCAATGTAGTCCGCACAATCCGTGTGCGGGCAGTCCGTCTGCGGACGCCGGCACACGGCGTGTGCCGGCTACATCGGCGGAAACCCTCTGGCTGGGCAGCCCGTTCGACTACCGCAACCAGGCCCAACTGATCCTGCTGGAGGGCATGCCCGACCCGAGCGGCGACGGCCCGCGCTACGAGCAGACGGCCGGCGACATGATCCGCCGCTACGTCGCCCGGAGCGACGGCCGGGCGTTCGTGCTCTTCACCAGCTACGAGATGATGAAGCGTGCGGCAGCGGCCTTGAGCCCGTGGTTGACGGAGCAGAAGCTGGCCCTCTATTGCCAGGGGGACGGCCTGCCGCGGAGCCGGATGCTCGATGAGTTCAAGGCCAACCCGCGGTCGGTGCTGTTCGGGGTGGAGAGTTTCTGGCAGGGGGTGGACGTGCCGGGCGAGGCCCTACAAAATGTGATTATCACGCGGCTGCCGTTCAGCGTGCCCGACCGGCCGCTGTTGGAAGCCCGGCTCGAAGCGATCCGCCAGGCTGGCGGCAATCCCTTCCGCGACTATCAACTGCCCGAGGCCATCTTGAAGCTCAAGCAGGGTTTCGGCCGGCTGATACGCACGAAGCGGGACACGGGCATGGTGGTGATTCTCGATCCCCGCGTCCGCACCAAGCCCTACGGCCGGCTCTTTCTCGCCTCGCTGCCCAATTGCCGGCAGGTGGTGGAGCAAGTGTAACGCTCAACGTACTCCTCACGCTCCGCGTGAGGTCATGCGACGCCCGATCTCATGAGTTGCACCGTTCTCCTCTCCACGCAAGCGGCGCTATCCGCTCCGACCTCACGCGGAGCGTGAGGAGTACAATTCGGGCCGCCGGCGCGACCACCGGTCGCGGCTTTTTGGACTACGGCTTGGCCGGCACGCGCACCACGATGTCGTCGTAGTCTCCGGGTCCATACGACGGGCTGGCGCGGTCCCCGTAGGTTTTGCCGCCGTCGTCCTTGCCGTTGCTGCCGACGCTGTACAACAGATAGCCGTCGCCTTGGCGCGCGTAGTGCAGTTCGGCGTCGTGGCCGAAAATATCCTTTGGGACCGTGGCGATGTACTTCGGCACAAGGTCTGCAAGTGTGGCCGGATACGAGCCGCGGTCAGCGTGGTAGATGGCCAACGCAAAGGCGAGGTCGTTCAATTCGATCGCCGTTGCCGCGCGGTCCTGCGCTTCAACGGAGGCGACGACGCTCGGCACCAGCAAGGCTACAATCGCTTGGCCGATTCGCTCGGAGACCATCTGCCGAGTATTGCCAAGAACCAGGAGGCCCAAGGACTGCAAGTCCATCGCCTTCGCCGACTCGCTGAGCTTCTTGAGGTCCCGATCCATTGCGGTGATTGCTTTGGTCCGCTCGGCGCATGTTGGCTTGCGCGGCGTCAACGATCCGGTCATACCACGAGTTGCCCATCCGCAGGATGACGTCCCAGTCGATCCCTGCCATGGCGGCGGATTCCACCAGCGCCTCCAACGGACCCTTTCGGTTGACATTTGGCTCAGACACCGAGCGAATGTCGGGTAAGGAGCTTGGTCCATCGCGGGCAATTGCCGCCGCGGAGTCGAGGAACATCAGTCGCTCGCCAGTTTCCAGCAAGTCCGCCATGTTGGGCAACGGCGGCAGCCTGCCGAGGTCCTCACGCATGGCAGCGATTTGGGCAGACGTCAGCTTGGCGTGTTCCAGCAGCGCCTGATCGCCGGCGCAGGCCATCCCGTTGATGGTGATGGCCACCAGGGCCTCGACCAGCGTTGTTCCTTGACCGACCAGCCGCGCCAGCCGGTGGCACGCCAGTAGGTCGGCCCAGGCATCCTCTGTCCGGCCTTCACCCAGCCGGAGCATCGCCCGGGCAACAAGCGCGCGGGCGACCTCCCGGCTAACCTGGGGGCCCGGAAGAAGACAGGCAATCACCATGTCGCCCTTCGTGCAAAGCAGCGGATCGTATCGCCGCGGGCGTTTCGACGCCTCGACCAACAGCGCAAGCGGCTTCTCGTTTCGGGCAAGCCAGTCGGCCCAGGCGGGAAACTCCTGCTTCGACCACGGCCGCTTCACGATCGCGTCGAATTGCACCCAAAACGGGTCGCGTCCGTCCGCGTCGGGCTGATACTCCGTCTTCTTGTTCTCGGCCCTCCATCGGGCGGGAAAATCGCTCGATGTGACGAAGTAGTCGCCGCTTTCCGGCAGCGGCGGGATGCCGAGCATTTGGAAGTACCTCTCACGGCACTCCTTCGAGATACTCGCCGGCCCCATCGCCTTCCAAAACGGCACGGCCGAATTGTTGTCCGGGGTGACGCCCCGGCTGAACCGCAGATTGAGCACGCCGAGGTAATCCGGGTAGCCGTCCCGGCGGAGCGGCTCGGTGATGTAGGTTGTCTCTTTCGAGATCGTCACCAGCGCGAGGTTTGCCGGGCGCTGGGCCTTCGGTTGGTTAGCAGGAGGCTTTGCGGCGGCCGGTGGTTCGCCGGCGAGCACCGAGCCCGCGAGGGCGAGAAAAGGACAACGCCGCCAACCAGTTCCGTAATCTGAAGTGCAACGCCATGATCCGTCTCCCCGCGTGCCACTGGGCGACCGGAGCCGCCCCTTACAGGGTCCGATTCCCGGACGCCCTCACCCCGGAATCATACCATCAAACGTCGCCCCGGCAAAGCGGCAGTTGCCGTTGAAATTCACCATCGCCTGGCATTGCGGCAGGAGAAAGAGCGGTTGCGGCTCTCGGCCGAACGGATCGAGGGGTCTCATGCGGATCGGCGCAAATACCCCCTCAAAAATGCGGCATGATACGGCGAGCCCACCGGCAATCATAGTCCCCCCGATCCGCTGAAGTTTTGTCCGATAGTCCCTCCGCCGAGTTCGGTTCGGTTCCCCAGTGCTCTTCCTATGGTTGCGTCTCTTGCTGCAGCCGGGCCGCCGCCAACGTGTTGTGCAAGAGCATGGCCACCGTCAGCAGGCCGACGCCGCCGGGGACGGGCGTGATGCTGGCCGGCCACCTCCTTGACCGCCTCGAAATCGACGTCGCCCACCAGGCCCGTCTCCGTGCGGTTCATGCCCACGTCGATCACCACCGCGCCGGGCTTGACCATGTCGGCCGTGATGAACTTCGGCCGGCCGATGGCCACGATCAGAATGTCGGCCGAGCGGGTCACGGCGGGCAAGTCGCGGGTGCGGCTGTGGCAGACCGTCACCGTGGCGTCGCCGCCCTGCCCGCGCTGCATCAGCAGAATGGCCATCGGCTTGCCCACGATGTCGCTCCGGCCGACCACCACCACGTTGGCCCCGGCGATCGGGATGTCGTTGCGGCAGGAGCATTTGCTGGATGCCGTGCGGCGTGCAGGGGATGAACCGCGGCCGGCCTTGCACGATCCGGCCCACGTTCTCGGGATGGAAGGCGTCGACGTCCTTCAGCGGATTGACCGCCTCCAGCACCCGCCGCTCGTCGATCTGCTTGGGCAGCGGCAACTGGACGAGGATGCCGTGGACGGCCGGGTCGCGGTTCAGCCGGTCGATCAGGGCCAGCAGTTCGTCGGTCGTGGTTCCTTCGGCGGGCGGTGCAGTTGGCTGGCGATGCCGGCCTTCTCGCAGGCCTTCTGCTTTGTTCCGCACGTAGACCTGGCTGCCGGGGTCGTCGCCCACCAGCACGGCCGCCAGGCAGGGCGTCACGCCGGTCGTTTGACGAACTCGGCGACTTCCGGGGCGATCTCCGCGCGGATTTGCTCGGAAAGGGACTTTCCATCGAGGATCGTGGCGGTCACGGCCTTGCGGCCCTCCGGTTCTTGGGCGGGATGCAATAGCCGCCGGCTATTGTAGCAGAAGATGGGCGACTCATTGAGCAGCCGCTTCAACTGGAGCGGCCATCTTGGCTGGAGCCCGCGTGTCGACCACCTGAATGCGGCGGCCGCCACGGTCGAACTGGACGTAGCCGTCCACCAGGGCGTAGAGGGTGTAGTCGCTGCCCTGGCCGACGCCGCTTGCCGGGATGAAACTTGGTGCCCACTTGGCGGACGAGGATATTGCCCGCCCGCACCTGTTCGCCGCCGAACCGTTTGACGCCGCGGCGCTGGGCGTTGCTGTCGCGTCCGTTTCGGCTGGAGCCTTGTCCCTTTTTGTGTGCCATGATCTCTTTTTAGCGGTAAACCCACTGGTAGTCAACCCCGCCGGGCACGCCGTAGCGGATTTCTTCCTCGTGCTCGTAATATTCGTCGGCAGGCCGCCAGAAATTGAGCTTCAGAGTCTTGCGGTAGAGCCGCCGGCCGCTTCCGACCTCCCCTGGCTTCTACTCGCCGGCCAGGTCCTTCCAGCGGTAGGCGTTGGTCAGCCCCGAGACGTAGACCGAGAAGCGGACGATCCGCGGATCGATGTCCTCCCAAGTGGCGATGCCCCAAAGGGTTTCGTCCACGGCGATCTCCCGGCACATCTCCACCGTGTTCAGGAACTTCCGGTTGGGGTCTTCCCGCTGGCGGATGGCCAGCATCGCCACGGGGATCACCCGGTCGGGATAGACCTTGGTGAAGCCCGTCTGCTCCTTCATGTGCTGATGGCCTTCCAGCAGGAACTCGGGCACGAAACGGATCGGGCCGGTCCACCATCTTCACCTGGTAAAGTTGCTTCTTCTCGAACGTCTCGTAGGGCAGATCGACGTCCTCGACCGGGTGCATCACCTTGCCCGTGTTGGTGACCAAGTAGACCATGTACCAGATCAGTTTCCGCTGCATCATTCCGCTGGGCTGCGGAATATCGACCCAAATCATCCGCATCGGCTTGAACTGGAAATCCAACACCCACATGTCGTGGCGGAAGGCGATGTCCTTGGCCCAGTCGAACTTCGGGTCGACTCCGCAGCAACTCGACCACGTCGTGCCGGCTGACCGATTCCTCGAGTGCCCGCATCGGATCGACCGACTGCATGACGCCCGGGACGAGCAGGCGGTAGGGGGACTTGGCGGAGGGCGGTTTGGCCGCGGGCTTTGCCGCCGGGGCCTCTTGGCCGTATCCGCACGAACACGTCCAGGCCAGCAGCAGTGCAGCCGGCCAGACCCGGAAAAAGGGGACAGTCCCCATTTGCCGGAACGGCCCGGAGGGTGCTTCGCACAAATGGGGACTGTCCCCTTTTTCCTCGCAGAAAGACGTGCGGCGATTCATCGAGACTCTCTCTTATGTGCCTTGCGCAAACTCTACCACTTACTAGTCTAAGTATAGTTGCCGCACTTCGTAGGCGTCAAGTTTCCGCGATCCCAATCCATGTAGGGTGGGACAAGCCGGGCGCTGTCCCACCAACGGGGGCGATACGTCTTTTGGCGGGCACGCATCCGTTTGTCCCACCCTACCCCCCCGACTGGGACCACGCTTCACAAGGAGGTGGCCCGACAAATCCGGGGCCTTTGCTTGATATTTACCCCCGCGGGGACTATCATCGAGGTTATTACGTCTCGAAGTTGTGGGAGGCAACTGCGGTTGCCGGCCGAGCCATCGTACCGTCAGGCAGGAGTGCATTGCCATGTTTCGCACTATCGTCGTGCTGGTCGGAGGACTGGTGCTGTTTCACGCCGCCGCGCTGCCGCCCAAGAGGCCGTTCTGGGCCAGGAATATGGGAGCGGCGTACACGCTTATTTTGCGGGCGAGTACGCCAAGGCCTACGAACAACTGACGGCCGCCATCGAGGGCGGGTCGAAGGACCCGCGGGCCTTCTATTTCCGCGGCCTGGCCTATCTGAACCTCGGCCGCCCCACCGAGGCGGCCGTGGATTTCCGCAAGGGCGCCGAACTGGAGAGCAAGGACGTCAATAAGTTCTATGACGTGGGGAAGTCGCTGGAGCGGGTGCAGGGCTCGGCGCGGCTGGAACTGGAGAACTACCGCGTCGCCGCCCGCATGGCCGCCTATGAGCAGGCCGAGCGGCTCCGCAAGGCCCGCTACGAGGCCCTCCAACGCGAGGAGTCAAGGGTGGTGCGCGAGCAGTCGCAGGGCGGGCCGGAGGAGGGCAAGGGCATCGAGCCGCCGCCCGAGCCCGGCGAAGACGCCAATCCGTTCGAGTCGCCCGCCGAAAAGGCCAAGCCCAAAGCGGAAGCCGGCGACGACACCGACCCCTTTGCCACCCCCAGCGAGAAGCCCAAGGCCGAAAAACCCGCCGAGAAGAAGGATAAGAAAGACCTGATCGGCTCGATCGGCAAGGCGATCGAAAGGGGCATCACCGGCGACCAAAAGAAATCCGCCGACAAGAAGCCCGCCGACACCAAGCCCGCCGAGAAGAAGCCTGCCGCCGACGACCCCTTCGCCGATCAGCCCTCCAAGGAACCGGAGAAAAAACCGGCCGAGAAGCCCGACGACAAGAAGCCGGCCGCGAAGAAGCCGGACGACAAGAAGGCTGATCCCAACGATCCGTTCGGCTAGTGACTACAAAGTTGCACGCCCTGATCGGCACGGAGTGCAAGCTGGAGAGCACCAGCGCGGCCCTCCGGGAGTTCATCGAGGAACTCAGTCCGGCGGTGGTCGGCGCCCATCACGTGACCTGCTCCGATGAGACGGAGCGGGAGTGCGCCGAGGCGTTCCACCGCTGGTTTGCCGGGCGGATGCTGCCGGAGCTGAAACCGGCCGGCCGGGCCGCCTTCCGCACGGTCAATCTCGGCGCCCGCTACGAATGGGGCGCGGTCCGCGCCGCCGAAGAACACTTCGTCCCACGATCCGGTTCTCCGTCCCCGTCGGGCGACTTGAAAGTGCTGCTGTTGAAGCTCAACTCGCACGCCGCGGTCCGCGACACCCCGCAAGGCCCCGAGTACGGTTGGCTCGACCGCTACGGCTGCCAGTCGGCCTGCTGCGGGGCGCTCGGCGCGCTGCTGGAGGGTTCGGAGTTGCCCGCCGTGCAGCAACTGGCCAAGCTGTTCGACATCGACGGCCGGGATCGCGTCAGTGCGATTCTCGACACGGCTCGCGTGCCGGTGGAGCAGCGGGCGCTGCTGGCGGCCGTCACGAACGCGCGGCTCCAGGCCCGCCGCGCGGCGGCCGACGTCGAGGAGCATCGCCCCCACGGGCCCACCATCTTCCTGGTCGTCCCCTGCGTGACCCTCAACCGTTCCGGCCCCGACACGGAACTGGTGGTCGGCCAGTACGGCATCGACTGGACGGGCAAGTCGCCGGAGATCAAGTATCGTGGCCTCGGCGACGATCCGGCCCGCTATCGCGTCCGCCACGAGCAACGCTCGGTCATTTTAGAGGATGATCGCTGGCCGGGCGGAAAATAGTGTGCAGTCAGCGGCGAGCACACCTGCTCTTATGAACGAGAAGCGGAAGGCGTATCATTTCGGCCCCGTCTTCTCGCGTGCCTTCGACCGGCAACGACGCCGGCGTGGCCCGCCAGACACCCCGCCAGCGCGGCCATCGCCAGGCTGCCGGCAGTTGTCTCGCGCGGCCAGTTGGTGAATGCATTCGTCGCTGTAACCAGGAATAGCGCGTGGCAGAATAAACATCCTAGCGCGCCCGTTGCCACGGCCCTCCCCTCGTTCTTTGTTCGCGCACCAACCGCGCCAGCAACCGCACCCCCGAGCGCGGCAAACGGCGCCGAAAACGAGCCGAACCGCAGCAACCAGAGCACCGCGGGCGAGCCGACCGTTGACGACCCGAAACAAAGGTCCACCAGAAGTATCAGGCCGGGAGACAAGAATGCCGCCACGGCGGCAATGATCGCGCCGGCCGCCAGCCCGCGCACGCCCCGGCCGTACGCCTCAGCGTCCCAAGGCTTCGGCGAGTCCGTTTCCAGCCGGAAGGTCGGGTCTTCGACGCCGTCGCGGGAAGTGCCGCACGCCCAACAGACGTCGAACGGCTCGTCCACGCCCTCGCCGCACTTCGGACATTCCCACATGGCGACGGATCCTTTACAACAGTGGCCGGGGCCAATGCTCAATTCTCTCGCTATTCCGGCAGCGCCGCAAGGCACTCTCGGACATCAGCCCGCTGTGGAGCGATCTCCGCGGCACATTGATAGGCGAACCGAGCCGCCTCGCGATAGCCGCGGGCCCGGCAGGCGTGGCCCAGTTCGACGTGGAGATCGGCGTCCCAGGGGGTGACGGCCAGCCCTTTCTCGGCCGCGCGGTCGATTTCGTCCCACTCGATGAAGTTGCCGGCCCGTTTGTGCTTGGCGGCGCGGATTTCCAGCCAGAACTCCGCAACATCCACGGCGAGCGAGGCCTGAAAAGCCTTGCGTCCCGCGTAGATTTTCCACTCGATCTCCCGCAGCGCCCGCCGCTGGGTGACGTCCTCCGGCTTATGGGCGACCACGTTCCCAAGGATACCCAGGCCCGTGGCCACCTGACCCGACTTGACCAGCAGCGTGCCGTACTGCCAGGCCGTCATCAGCGGGCGGCCCGGCGTCGGGCTAACGGGGTGGGCGGCCTCGGCTCTCGCCGGCCGGAGCGGCGCAGTTCTTTTCGGCGCGGCTGGCTCTGCGTCAAACCAAAGCAAGGTCCCGCAGTGTGGACAAGGGGCGTCGCCCGGCGGCCGAGACGGCTCCAGGCACACCTGATGCCCGCAGATCGGGCACACGTTCGGCTCTCCTTCGGGCGTGCGTGTTGACGGTTCCGTCATGCCTCCAATATAACCCAGCGGGGAACCGCGTGCCATCGCCGGGTTGCTCTGCCACTTGACACTGCTGGCGGGGCGGTAAGAATGACGCCAGCAAACCTGATGATTCCAAGCACAAAGGAGTGAACCCAATGGACGACATTACCCTTCAACAGGCAAATGCCGCGGTGGCGGCGGCGGTCAAGAAGGCGGCTGAGATTGGCACCAAGATGGACGTCGCCGTGGTCGATGCCGGGGCGAACCTCAAGGCATTCGCGCGGATGGACGGGGCGTGGCTGGGGTCGATCGACATCGCCATCCGCAAGGCCCGCACCGCACGACTGTTCGACATGAACACCGGGCAGATCGGCCAGCTTTCGCAGCCCGGCGGGCCGCTATTCGGTATCGAGCACTCCAACGGCGGACTGATCTCCTTCCCCGGCGGAATCCCGTTGCGCAACCCGGCCGGCACGGTCATCGGGGCTATCGGCGTCTCCGGCAGCACGGTCGAGAACGACCATGCCGTGGCCGAGGCGGGGGCAGCGGCGGTGAAGTGAAGGAGAATGATGGAAGAAGTCCGAAATCCGAAGTCCAAAATTCGAATTCGAGCTTCGGATTTCGGGCTTCGAGCTTCGTGCTTAGAGCTTCCCTTCCCCTCTGTACGGTGGTTTTCTCGCCTCTGCGGGTCCCATTTCGCCGGTTTTCCCCGCATCTCCTGTTGCATCTAACGGGGAAGCTGCTATGCTACGTAGGAACCAGTGGCGGCCGTCGGGGCTGCCCTCGGGGAGCGAGGGCTCTTCGCAAGAAGGAAAGACCCACGAAACCCGTTCGTTTCCGTAAGATGCGCTGCCGCCCAAGCGCGGCCGTGCCGTAGAAGGAGTTTTTGAGGGATGTCGAAGAAACTGTTTGTCGGCGGGTTGAGCTGGGGCACGACGGACGACGGTCTGCACGGCGCCTTTTCTCAGTTTGGCGAGATCGTCGAGGCCAAGGTCATTACGGACCGCGAAACCGGCCGCTCCCGCGGCTTCGGGTTCGTCACCTTCGCCAACGACGAAGGGGCCACCAAGGCCATTTCAGAGATGGACGGGACCGAATTGGACGGCCGGACCATCAAGGTCAATGAGGCCGAGGACAAGCCGGCCCGCAGCGGCGGCGGCGGTGGCGGCCGCGGCGGATACGGCGGCGGCCGCGGCGGTCGCGGTGGACGCGGCGGCGGCGGCGGCGGACACGGCGGCGGACGCGACGACTGGTAACAAGACCAGCCGTCGGCGGTCAGCCGTCAGGTTTCAGCGGTCAGCTTTTTCGGTCGGCGGCTAGCGCCGAGCGACGGGGTTTTTTTGTTCCCGCAGCTTGGGACGGCTCGCTATAACTGCCCGGTGGTGTGACAATGTATCGTCACCGGCATCCGCCATGCTGGAATTCACCTCAAATCGCAATTGAATAGATAGGCAAGCGTCGTTGTCTGCCCAAGGCAGGCTGGAACGCTGGTCCAATCTATTCGTGCAAGCGAGGTGAACCATGGCGCGGATGCCATGAAGCTGATCGACCAGCGCACTTCGGACGGGTTGCGGTATTTCAGCCGGCTGCCCCACATGGCGGACTGGGAGGGTGTCCGCGACCACGCCCTGCTCCTGCCGGGGGCGGAAATCGCCAATTTCGTGGAAAGCGGGCTGGCCGAGGCCTGGCTCGATTTCTTCTACCGCGGGCATCGGTTCCAGATCCGCAGCCGCCAGCAGCACCTGCACCTGTTTGTCGACGATCCCCAGTGTTCCGACTTGATTCTCTATCAGGTGGGGCGGCACTTCGAGCGGCTGATGCGGGGGAAAGACGAGAGTTGAGAGATTAGAGTCGAGAGGTAAGCTGCGGCGGCGGCCAAGCCCACGGGTTGCAACCCGTGGGCTTCTCTGGTCAATCCCTTCCCTCATCGCTTATCCCTCATCCTTCACCACTCTTGCCGCCGGCAGAGCGCGGGCCGATAATGCCCGGCATGAGCGAGCCTCTGTCACCCGGCGTCAAACGGCCCGCGGAAGCCCCCTTGCAGTTTGGAATCCGCGACATGCTGATCGCCCAGGCGGTCTGCGCACTGTGTCTGGGGCTGCTGGCGATGGCGGGCATTTACGCCGTCGTGGCGATCTTCGTCGCCACGCTCCTCTTGTTGGTCTGGCACGTCCGGCCGGAGAACCAGCGGCGGAAACGGGCGCTGGAAGACCTGATGTGCGGCGTTGTGCTGCCGGTCCTGTGCATCGTCTATGATCCCGGCCTCCTCCGCGAGCGCTGGACGTTCCTCTACATCCCGATCGTCATCCGAGATGCTCGCGCTATCGGTCTGGATATTTGCCGGCCCATGTTTCGGGCGTTGGAGCGGCGTGTTTGGGGGCGCCCTTTTCGTCGGGGCGCTGATCGCGGGCGTCGTGGGGCTGGGGTTGTTCGTTTTCAGTGTCATTGGCCTGCTGGTCGTCATCGGGATGTTGGGCTTCACGCCGTTTCTGACGTGTTTCACATTCTGGCGCAATACGCGGGCAGCCGTTCGGCAGGCCAACGCCTCCGAAGGAAAATGGAGCGTGTTGTGCGTCTTCCTGGCGGGGGTCCTGCTGGCGGTGCTGATTCCGGCGCTGATCTACCTGGTCGCCGGCCCGTGGATCGAGAACGCCGTCAAGGTGATACCCTGGCCGAGAGGCTACTTCGGCTATTTCGACTGAACGCCTTATGGTGCAATGCGTTGCGGTTGGCAAAAGTGCTCTGGACTTGGCCGGCGGAATTTGGGAGACTGCCGCCCCTTCTTCGGTCTTCTCGAAGGCGAGTTTTGACATGGCTCCTCTATTTCGCTGCTGCCGTGGGGTGTTTCGAGCCGGCCGGTGGTGGCTGGCGGTGGTCCTGGCCCTTGGGCTTTTGGGCTGCAAGACCTGGGAGACGCACGACGAGGAGTTGCGCGACAACGGCCTCTCGCAGACGGCCCGCCAGGCCCGGTCCGACAAGAAAGAGAAGGACATGGATTACTTGGGCCTGAGCGAAGAGAGCCGGCAGGTCGAGCGGGACTTGAGCGGGCAATAGCCCCCCTTGCGGATTCCGCCTTCTCCCGCGACAATCACGGCCATGAGTAACGATCTCGCAAGGCTCTACGACGAGGTCTGCCAATATGCCCGCCGCACGGCCGTATTGAGTTCGGCCAACGAGGTGCTCGCTTGGGACGAGCGGACGCAACTGCCACTCGCCGGCGGCCCGCACCGGGCCGAACAATCCACGCTGCTGGCCGGACTGATCCACCAGCGATGGGTCGATCCGAAGTTCGGCGAGCAACTTGAGGAATTGTCGGCAGCTTGTGGTGGTTGTGGTGCAGGCGTCTCGCCTGCGCGTGGAGACGCTGCCGTCCCGGCTGCACAGGCAGGCGAGACGCCTGCACCACAAGCGTCCACCGCCGACTCCGACGCGGTCGTGGTGGTCCGCCGGCTCCGGCGGCAGCGCGACAAGAAGGTGAAGCTGCCGCAGACGCTGGTCGAGGAGTTGGCCCGCACGGCGGTCCTCGGCCAGCAGGCGTGGCAGGAGGCCCGCGAAAAGGACGACTTTCCGGCGTTCCGACCGCTGTTGGAGCGGATGATCGGCTTGAAGCGGCAGCAGGCCGAGTGTCTGGGCTATCCGCAGTGTCCCTACGACGCCCTGCTGGATGAGTTCGAGCCCGAGGAGTTGACCGCCAACATCGGGCCGGTGCTGGACAATCTGCGGGAGGAACTGGTCCCGCTGGTGGCGAAGATCGGCGAGAGCCGGCGGCGGCCGGACACGTCGCTCTTGACGCGCCGCTTTCCGGTCGAGGCGCAAGACCGGTTCGCCCGCGAAGCGGCCGCGGCGATCGGTTTCGATTTCAGCCGTGGGCGGCTGGACGTGACGGCCCACCCGTTCTGCACGACGTTGGGTCCGCACGACTGCCGCATCACCACCCGCTACAACGAGCAGTTCTTCAACCCGGCCTTTTTCGGCGTTTTGCACGAGGCGGGGCACGGCCTCTACGAGCAGGGGCTGCCGGTCGAGCATTACGGCCTGCCCCTGGGCGAGGCCATCTCGCTGGGCGTCCACGAGTCGCAGTCGCGGTTGTGGGAGAACCTGGTGGGGCGGAGCCGGGCGTTCTGGAACCACTTCTACCCCCTGGCCCGAGAGCGCTTCCCCACCGCGCTGGCCGAGGTCCCCCTGGACGACTTCCATTTCGCCGTCAACGACGTCCGCCCCTCGCTGATCCGCATCGAGGCCGACGAGGTCACCTACAACCTGCACATCCTGGTCCGCTTCGAGTTGGAGCGGGCCTTGTTGGACGATCAGCTCCAGGCGGCCGACCTGCCGGGGGCGTGGAACGAAAAGTACCGGCAGTATCTCGGCATCGCGCCGCCGGACGACCGCAGCGGCGTGCTGCAAGACGTCCACTGGATGCGCGGCCTGGTCGGCTACTTCCCCACCTATTCGTTGGGCAACCTCTACGCGGCCCAGTTCTTCGCCCAGGCGGAGTCGGAGATGGGCAATCTGGCGGTGGCGTTCGCCGCCGGCGATTTCCGGCCGATGTGCGACTGGTTGCGGGAGCGGATCCACCGTCACGGGCAGCGATACACGGCGGCGGAGTTGGTGGAGCGGGTCACCGGCCGCCCCTTGAGCGCCCGCCCGCTGGTAGAGCACTTGCAGGCGAAGATGGGATCGCTGTACGAGCTATGATGCCCATGCTTTCCACTTGTCCGAAGTGCCAGAAGCAGGTGTCGCTCCCCGCCGGGGCGGAGCGGAGCGCGGTGGTGCGTTGCCCGTTGTGCGAGGCGGAATATGAGTTGAGCGAGGCCCTGGCGCTGGCCCCGCCCGAGTTGATTGTTGTGGCCGGCGGCGCGGCGCAGGAGCCGTCGGCCGCCGCCGAGACGGCCCTCGGCGAGACGATTGTCGAGGAAGGTGGGCCGGACGGAGTCAACGAAGCGGCGGCGATGGCCCAGCGGCTCCCCGCGCTGCCGGCCGCCGCGCGGTTCCGAAGCCGGCGGCGCAAGTCGGCGCTGCAAACGGTGATCGAGGTGATCCTCGGGGGGGTGGCCGGCATCTTGGTGGCTTACTACGGCCTGGCCATTGTTATGGTTCCCAATTCGATCGGATCGGCTTTCCGAAGATGTCGTTCCTGCCTTGGATCGATCGGATTACGGCCCCGGCGACGGATCGCGGCGGCGGCGGTCATGGGGGAGGCAGACCTGCGACCGACGAGCCCATCCGGCCGAAGCGGGTGTCGTCCACGAAGGCACGCAGCACGGGCTTCCAGCCTGTGCCGATGCCTTTGGAAGCACAGGCAAGATGCCTGTGCTACAGAGGGGCCGGGCTTGCAACGGGGGGCGAAACCTCGTAGAGTGCAAGTATTGGTTTGTCGAGAAATTACGCCGTCGCCCGTCGCTATCCGTGAAGCACTCTCCCCCCGTTGAGGTCATTCCGCTGCGGCGCCTTCCCGCGGGAGGCCGCGCCTTGATTGCCCGCGTCCTTGGCCGTCCCGATCACGTCCACCGGCTCGAGGAGTTCGGACTGCGCCGCGGAACGAAGATCGAGATGTTCCGCCCCGGCAATCCGTGCATTATCCGTTTGGCCGGCAACAAGGTCTGTTTCCGCACGGACGAGCTGCTCAACGTGATGGTCGAGCCGACGTATTGAGTTCATGATCGCCCTTGCCAAGACACGCACGTGTACGGTTGCCCTGATCGGCAACCCGAACACCGGCAAATCGACGCTGTTCAGCGGGCTGGTCGGCATCCATCAGCACGTGGGCAACTATCCGGGCGTGACGGTCGAGAAGAAGACCGGGGGGATGGTTCTCGGCGGGCGGCGGTTCGAGTTGATCGACCTGCCCGGCCTCTACAGCCTTGCCCCCCGCTCCCGCGACGAGATGGTGGTGGTCGAGTTGTTGCTGGGGCGGCGGAAGGGCGTCGCCCCGGTAGACGCCGTGCTGTGCCTGGTCGACGCCGGCAACCTCGAGCGCAACCTCTATCTCGTGAGCCAAGTTCTGGAATTGGGTCTGCCGGTGGTGCTGGCCGTCAACATGCTCGACGTGGCGGTGCGCCGCGGCATCCGCGTCCATCTCGACCGGCTCGAGCAACAACTGGGCGTCCCGGTCGTGCCCATCCAGGCCAACCGGCGGATCGGGCTGGCGGAACTGAAGGCGGCCCTGGCGGACTTGGCCACCGGCGGCGCGGCCGGCGAAGCATGCTCGATCTTGCCGCTTGCGGTCTTGCAGCGCCGCCCCCGTCCCGGTTCCGGCCGCCGGCCCCAACGTCACGCCGCTTCCCGCGGCGTTCGAGGCGGAGGTCGCGTCGCTGGAAGCGGAATTGGCGGCCGGCCCGCCATCTCCCGCCGGCCCCCTGCCGCGCAGCCTCGTGCGGCGGCTGTTGCTGGACCGCAGCGGCTACTTGCAGCGGACGCTGTTGGACGAAGCGGGCGGGCAGTGGGCCGGCCGCATCGAGGCGGCGCAGACCCGGCTGGCGGCCGCCGGCTGCCTCGTGCCGGCCGTCGAAACCTCCGCCCGCTACGATTGGGCACGCCGCGTGCTCGAAGGCGTGGTGGTCGAGCCGGGCAGCTACAAAACGACGCAGACCGACCAGATCGACCACGTGCTGACGCACCGCCTGTGGGGCACGCTGATCTTCATCGTGGTGATGTTGGCCGTGTTTCAGTCGGTCTTCGTCTGGGCTCGCCCGGCGATGAGATGGATCGAGACGCTCGTGGCGGCCGCCGGCAGTTTTCTCACGGCGCACCTGGCAGAGGGCGCGATGCGGAGTCTCCTGGTCGACGGCGTGCTGGGCGGCGTCGGCGCCGTCTTCGCGTTCCTCCCGCAAATCCTCATCCTCTTCGGTTTCCTCGCCCTGTTGGAGGACTGTGGCTACATGGCCCGGGCCGCGTTCCTCATGGACCGACTGATGGCCCGGGTGGGCCTGAGCGGCAAGTCGTTCATCCCGCTGGTCTCGTCGTTCGGTTGCGCCGTGCCCGGCATCATGGCCGCGCGGGTGATCGAGGACGAGCGGGACCGGCTCACGACCATCCTGATAGCGCCGCTGCTGACGTGCTCCGCCCGGCTGCCGGTCTACGCCCTGCTGATCGCCGCTTTCATCCCGGCCCAATATGCCTGGGGGGCCCGCTGGGGCGTTCGCTTGGGCTTCACAAGTCTTGACATTTGGGTCGGACTTACGTTGCAAGGTCTGACGCTGGCCGGCCTTTACTTGCTGGGCATCGTGGCCGCCGTCTTTTTCGCCATGCTCTTCAAGCGGACCATCCTCCGCGGCCGGACGCCGCCGTTCGTGATGGAACTGCCCAGCTACAAGTGGCCGTCGCCGCGGACCGTGCTGATGCGCATGGCCGAGCGGGGCGGGGTGTTCCTCCGCTGCGCCGGCACGCTCATCCTGGCGGTGTCGATCCTGGTCTGGGCCGCCCTCTACTTCCCGCACGATCCCCAGGCCGGCCATCAGCAACAGCAGCGAGACAGTTTCCTGGGCCGGGCCGGCCGGGTGATCGAGCCCGCCGTGCGGCCGCTGGGCTGGGACTGGCGGATCGGCTGCGCCGTGATTGCGTCGCTGCCGGCCCGCGAGTTGGTCGTCTCCAATCTCGGCGTGATGTACCACCTGAACGACGAGCAGCCCGAGGGGGGCGTGCAAACCGAGCAGTGGTCCGACAAACTCCGCAGCGTCACCTGGGACGGCACGGACCGGCCGGTCTACACCATTCCCGTGGCGCTGGGGATTATGGTCTTCTTCGCGCTGTGCCGCAGTGCGCCGCCACGTTGGCGGTGATCCGCCGCGAGACGAACAGTTGGCGCTGGCCGGCGCTGACCTTCGCCTACATGACCGCGCTGGCCTACGTGGCCGCGCTCGTGACGTACCAGTTGGGGACGTGGATCGGCGGCTGCTAAACAGCGGACAGTTGCCCCGCCGCCCAAACCGCCAATTTCTCGCGGAAAATCTTGGCGTTGTGGCGGATGTCGACCGGAAAACCGGGGTGTAGCAGGAAATCGCCGATCCGCGCGGTCAGCGGGTTGGCTGCGCCGAGTTGTCGCAACTCGGCCAACAGCGACTCGCTCGCGCTCGGGGTGGCACGCCCTGAAAGGGCGTGCGGCTCGATGACGATCACCGGGCGCTGCCGGCCAGTCGGACCGACTCCGACCAGTGCGCTGCGGCGGACCCGCGGGTGCTGGTTGAAGATTGCTTCGCAGCAGACCGTGTACATCGGGCCGTCGGGGGTCAAGACGCGGTGCGCCACCCGGCCGCAAAACCAGAACCGCTCCAGCGGGTCGAGATAGCCGCAATCGCCCATCCGGTGCCACACCGCCCCAGCGTCGGCGATTTTCGCCAGGGCGTTCGATTCGAGCCGCGTGACGTATTCCCGCGTGACCTGGGGCGCGTGGACGATTAGCTCGCCAATCTCACCAGCGGGCAGATCTTCCGCCTCGCCGAGCGACCGGATCGGGCCATCGACGATGCGGATCACCTTCCAGCGGACGCCGGAAAACCTCCGGCCGACACACACGCCCGCGCCCTGGCGAGTCTGCTCGATGGTTTCCCCCAACACTTCGGCGGCAGAAATGGAAGCCACGGGCAGGGCCTCGGTGGCGCCGTAAGGCGTGTGGACCTCGCCTTCCGGATGGATGCAGGCCCTCATGCGGCGGAGCACTTCGGCGGGCACGGGCGCGCCGGCCGACAGCACGCGGCGAACCGTCGGCATTTGCACCTTATGCGTCTCGCAGTGCCGGCCCACCCGGTCCCAAACCGCCGGCGAGCCGAACGCCTGGGTCGCGCTCCAATCCCGCGCGGCCTCGATGATCTTGGCCGGATCGGCCTCGGCCGGCCGCGACGGGTCCAGGTCGGGAATCACCGCGGTCACGCCCATCGCGCAGTTGAACAGGCCGAAAAGCGGAAAGCACGCCACATCGGCCTCGCCCGGCCGGATGCCGTAGAAATCGCCGATTTGCTCCACCTGCGCGTCGAAATTGCCGTGGGTGAACAGCACGCCCTTGGGCGGGCCGGTGCTGCCGGTGGTGAAGATGATCGCCGCCGGATCGTCGGCCGCTACCGGGGTGCTACTGAGCACTGAAGTGCCCAGCCCTCGGCGGAGTTGTTCCATCGTGGGGCCGCCCCAGAACCATCGCCGGCCGATGGTCACGTTCAGTCTGGCCTTTGGAAACTGCCGCCGCAACACTACCCGGATCACCTGCGCCAACGGAATGGCCACGAACCCCTCCGGCTCGGCCTCGGCTAGGCAGCCAATGAGATTCCGCCGGCCCATGCCGGGGTCGATCAGGATTGCCACTGCGCCGGCCTTGAACAGACCGAAAACCAGCGAGATGAAGTCGATTCCCGGCGGAACCAGCAAGGCCAGCCTCGTGCCCGGCCGGACGCCGAGGCAGCCAAGTCCGACGGCGATGCGGCCGCTGTCTTCGTCAAGCTGCCGGAACGTGACCTGCCGGTAGCGGCGTTTGCCGCTGGCGTCATAACCCAGCGGCTCAACCACGGCCACCGCGTCGGGCTGCTCTTGGGCCATCGCCGTAAGCCGCCGGGCGACATTGAACGAATTACCACTCATCGCCACCATCATCGCAGCCGCCGCCCGACCGTGCAATGCCTTGGGCGGTTGCACCCGCCCCATTTGCCCCGTAGGATGGTGGCATGGGAACGGACATCAACTGGCTTAGTCTGCTGGGACTTTCGTTGGGCCTGGCCACCGACGCGCTGGCCGTGTCGGTCGCCGTCGGGCTGGCCCTGGAGTCGGTTACGCCGCGGCACGTCTTCCGGCTCGGCTTTCACTTTGGGCTGTTCCAGTTCATCATGCCGGTCGTCGGTTGGCTGGCCGGGCGGCAACTGGCCGGCTATATCGGCGGATTCGACCACTGGGTGGCGTTCCTGCTGCTGGCCGGCGTGGGCGGGAAGATGCTCTGGGAGGCCCGGCACGAGAATCCGGCCGGCTCCGGGCGCGATCCCACCCGCGGCCTGACGCTGGTGGCCCTCTCGCTGGCGACCAGCCTCGACGCCCTGGCGGTCGGGCTGTCGATGGCCTTCTTGCACGTCTCGATGTGGTGGCCGGCCGTGGTGATTGGAGTGATCACGGCGGTGATGACCGCGCTGGGAACCACCTTCAGCAGCCGCATCGGCTCCCGCTTCGGTCACTGGGCCGACGCCGCCGGCGGCAGCGTGCTGATACTGATCGGACTCTGGATGCTGATCGGGCACCTCTGGCAGTAGCGAAGAAGCCGCGACGCGCGAATGGCACGTCTTCTCACTCAATGTCAACCTTCGGGCACGTCAGGCTCGAAGAATATGATGAAGACATGCACATCTTGCTTGTACAGGAATGTCACATGCCGCCCGTCGAAAACACCGTCCGTAACGCGGTAGTCGTCGAGACGATCCATCTTCCACTCGGGATGCCGTTTCGCACGACGACGCAAATCCTCCGGCAACATATAGTGTTGACGACCGGTCGTCTTCAAGATCGGCCATTTACTCGGTTCGCCAAGATCGTTGGACTTAACGATCTGCCCGACCACGGCGTCCGTAATTTTCACGAACGCTACCACATCGCGCCCGACAAGCACCTCCATCTTGCGATCGTCCGCCCTCCCGTTGGCGGCGGATAGGCATATAGCCGAAACGACGCACGCGATTGTCTTGCTGGCTGCGCTCATTCTTCATGCCCCCGAGGATGACAATGACCATTTCGTTCAGATCGACGTCGGCCTGATAGCGGATCTTTACGGTTGGCTTACCGCACTATGGGCCGCGGCGTTCACCAGTTCCTGCATGTCGCCGTCTCGCCGCTTCCACCGCAACCACTGCTCGCGGCTCTACACGTCGGACTTGCGCCCTTCCTCCTTTGCGCCTCTTCGCTCCAATTGCGGCGTTGGCGGGAACTGAGGATGCCCATCGCCTTGCGGTACTTGGTGACCGTGCGGCGGGCGACGGTGATGCCCGCTTCGGCGAGCTTTGCCACGAGTTGATCGTCGCTCAGCGGGTGCTGCTTGTCCTCGCTGTCGACGATCTCCTGGAGCTTCCGGCGGACGGCGTCCCAGGCGACCTCCTCACCGCCGGCGCTGGTGGTGCCGCCGCAGAAGAAGCGCCGCAGCGGAAAGATGCCCCGCGGCGTCTGAATCCACTTCTCGTCCACGGCCCGGCTCACCGTGGTCACGTGGACGCCCACCTTGTCGGCGATCTGCTGCATCTTCAGCGGCTCGATCGCCTCGGGACCCTTGTCGAGAAAATCCCTCTGGTGCTCGACGATGGCGCGGGCCACTTTCAAGAGCGTGCTCCGCCGCTGTTGGATCGAGTCGATCAGCCACTGGGCGGAGTTGATCTTCCGCTTGATGTATTCGCGGGCCTCGGCGCTGGTCTCGGCGTCCTGAAAGAGCCGACGGTAGTAGGGGCTGATGAACAAGCTGGGCGTCTCGGCGTCCTCCAGCCGCACCTGGTACTGCCCGTCCTCGTCCGGCTCGACGAACACGTCGGGCGTGACCGGCGGGACCAGCGCATTGTTGAAGTCGGCGCCGGGCTTGGGGTTGAGCTTCCGCAACTCGCCCAGCAACGTCTGGATCAACTCGATCGAATAGCCCGTCTTCCGCGCGATCGCTGGCAGCCGGTTGTGCTCCAGGTCCTCAAGGTGGTTGGCCACGAGGGTGCGGAGTTGCTCATCGTGGGGGAGGCCGGGGACCAACTGCAACAACAGGCACTCGCGCAGGTCGCGTGCGCCGACGCCGGGCGGGTCAAGCCGTTGCACCAGCCGGAGCGCTTCCTGGGCCAAGGCGAGTTCCTCCGCCCCGGCGTCCGGCCCGAGCAAGTCCTCCAGCCGTCCCTGCAAGTAGCCGTTGGTGTCCAGGTTGTAGATGATGCGGTCGGCCATCGCCCTGAGCGCCGGCGCCAGGTCGAACCAACTGAGTTGGTCGTGCAGGTAGTCCTGGAGCGACTGGGGGCGGTCGGCCATGTTGGCCATGGCGTCGGTCTTCCGCTGGCCGGCCTCCTCGACCTCGCCGCGGGAGGGATGCGACCGCTCCTCGAAGTGGTCGGGCCACTCCTCGTCCATCTTCATCAGCCGCTCGAAATCCCCCTCGTTCGAGTGCGTCTCGTCGATCACCAGCTCCCGCTCTTCCTCGGTGGGAGCGTCGGGCGGGAGCCGCTCCTCCGCCTCCGGCCCCTCGGCCAGCGACCCCAGCTCCTCCGGCTCCTCCTGCTCCTGCTGCAACTCGAGCACCGGGTTCTCTTCCATCTCCTGCTCGATCCGCTCCTGCAAGGCCAGGATCGGCAGTTGCAGAATCTCCATCGACTGGATCATCCGTGGCGCCAGCACCTGCTTCTGCACCATCCGGAGGTCTTGGCCGAGCGATAGACGCATATTCATCAAAACTCCCGCCGGCCGGTCAGGGCGTCGGCAAGGATTTCCTTGTTGGCAAACTCCAGCACGCTGCCGGTGGTGATGCCGCGGGCGAGCCGGGTGACGCGGATCGGCTCTCCGGCGAGCAAATTCGAGATATGCAGCGCCGTGCCGTCCCCCTCGACCGTTGGATTCGTCGCCATAATCAATTCCTTGAATCCTCCCTCGCGGACCCGGCGCACGAGGGCGTCGATCGTGAGCTGCTCGGGGCCGATGCCGTCCAAGGGGGCAATCCGCCCCAGTAGCACGTGGTACAGCCCACGATACACCCCCGATTGCTCCAACGCCATCAGGTCGCGGGGCTGCTCGACCACGCATAACAGGTCGCTCTGCCGGCTGGGGTCGCGGCAGATGGCACACAGCTCTCCTTCTGCCAAATTATAGCACCTGCTGCAATACTGGACATTCTCCTTGACGTTGCGGATGGCATCGGCCAACGCCAGCGCCTCGTTGCGGCCGGTGCGCAGAATATGATACGTCAGCCGCTCCGCCGACTTCCTGCCGATGCCGGGCAGTTTGGTGAACTCCTCGATCAGCCGGACCACGGATTGCGTCAGTTCGGACATTACCCCTCTTCCTTCCCCTCTTCCTCTTCCACCAATTCCGTGCCGGTGAACTTTGCCAGGGCGTCCTGAAACCCGCCGGGCAAGGGCAGCCCGCCGGTCAGCTCCCGCAGCGTGTCGGCGTGCATCTGCTTCCCCTTGGCGACGGCCTGATTGACCGCCGCCACCACGAGGTCTTCGAGCAGTTCGCGGTCGTTCTGGGCGGACAACTGGGGATCGATGCGGCAGCAGAGGACCTCCATCAGGCCGTTGACCTCGACCTCGACCATGCCGCCGCCGGCCGTACCGGTGACGCGGCGTTTTCTCATTTCCTCGGTGATCTGGCCCATCTGGCCGCCGATCTGCTGGGCCTGTTTCAACAGCGCCGAGATTGGCAAGTCCTTTGAACACGGCTCTTCAATTCCTTAAGGGGTTGTTGGCGGATCGTCCACCCGCACGGGCTGGGCCCCGAACAACTCGCCCGCCCGGCGCACCAGCGGATGCTTGGCCGCCTCCGCCAAACGCTGGTGGGCGGGCGCCGCCCTCGCAGCCGCTTCCGCCTGGGCCGGGCCCTCTTCCGACAGGGCAAACGCCACGCGGACCGGCCGGCCGGTCACCTCCGCCAGCGCCCGCTCGATCCGGGCAACTTGCTCGGGCCGCTCGCAGGCGCTCTTGCAGACAGCATAGCCGGGCTTGAAGCGGATGACCAGACGGTTGGGCGCGGGAACTGCCGCCGAATCGAACTGCCGCGCCTGGTCCACCACCATGCCCGAAAGCCGCTTGATCGCCCGGTTCCAGATCTCCACGGCGTTCTCGGCCGAAAGTTCAAGCGGGGCCGTGGGTTGCGCCCCTGCGCCGCTTGCCGCTTCGTACCCCTGCGCGGCGGCGATCGGCTCGTCTTGGGAGCCGCGTGCGGTTTCGTCCCCTACGGCCGGTTCATACTTTTTTTTTCCAGCCGCAGGGAAACGGGCGGCCGGCGACGGGATACTTTGTGGTGCGGCCGCGGGCACCGCCGCCAAGCGGTGGTCGGCTGCACTGGCAGGCGAGACGCCTGCACCACAACTTACTGACTGTAATTGCCCAATCACCTCGGCCAATTCGTCGAGGTTCTCCAACTGGCTGATCCGGACCAAAGCCAGTTCGGCGAGGATGCGGCCCTGCGTGCTGTAGCGCATCCGAGAGAGGGTCTGGTCGAGGATTTGCGTCACCGCCAGCAGGGTGTTCAGTCCCAACCGCTTGCCCGCCTCCATCACGTGCTCCGCCTCGGATGGCGAGGTGTAGAGGAACGCCTCGGCCGGGCAGCCGGCGGCGGCCACCGTGCAATCGCGCAAGAGGCCGAAGAGCTGCTCGATCAGCACGCCGGCGTCCACCCCGGCGTTCATTGCGGCGTCCAGGTCGGCCAGTGCCCCGGCCGGGTCGCGGTCGATCAGATGCCCCAGCAGCGAACTGAGCCGCTCCTCGCCCGCCGTGCCGAGCATCCCGTGAACGTCGGCCACGGTGACCCGCCCCGACGAGAAGGCCAGCAACTGCTCCAAGAGCGATTGGCTATCGCGCATCGAGCCGGCAGCCCGGCGGGCGAGAATCCAGAGCGCCTCCGCCTCCGCCTCGACCCCTTCGGCCGCCACGATCTGCTGCAACCGCTGCTGGATCGAGCGGGTCAGAATGCCCGCAAAATCATACCGCTGGCACCGCGACAGGATCGTGATCGGAATCTTCGTCGGCTCGGTGGTGCAGAAGATGAATTTGACGTGCTCGGGCGGTTCTTCCAGGGTCTTCAGCAGGGCATTGAATGCCTCGCGGGTGAGCATGTGGACTTCGTCGATGATGTAAATCTTGAACCGCGAGCGGCTGGGCCGCACGCCAGCGTTCTGCCGCAACTGCCGGATTTCGTCGATCCCCCGGTTGCTCGCCCCGTCGATCTCCAGCACGTCGACGTCCTCGCCGGTGCCGATGCTCCGGCAGATGTCGCACTGGTTGCAGGGGACGGGCGCGGGGCCGTGCTGACAGTTCAGGGCCTTGGCGAAGATCCGGGCGGCGGAGGTCTTGCCCACGCCGCGGGCGCCCGTGAACAGGTAGGCGTGGCCCACCCGCTTCGTGGCGATTGCGTTGCTCAGGGCCTGGGCGACGTGCTCCTGGCCGATCAGCTCGACGAAGGTCTGCGGCCGATACCGCCGCGCCACGACCACGTAGCGGCGGGGATCGGTTGCGGGCGGAACCGCTTCGGGCTGGGGGACGCTTGGGGACATGGAAGATTGCAGATTCGTTTAACCCGGAGCCAACGGCGACGGCGGATTCGTTTAACCCCTAGCCAGCGGCGACCGGATATCCGCCGTCGCCGTTGGCTCCGGGTTAAACGAATGCACTGCGCCCCGGCCCCCGATGAGAGGTCCCTCGCACCTGGAGGTGACCGCTTATGGCTGCTGACTTTCGTCCCTGACCAGGTTCGCAGGCCCCCATTGCGGGGACCCCTCATCGGAGGCCGCGGCAGGTCGGCCTGAACCCCTATTTGTATGCGATCAGCGGTGGATCGTCAAAGGGGGGCGCTGCATCGAGTCCGCGGCAAACGAATCTTGGCGGGCGTCCAAGAATGGCTTGTGCGCAGGCGTCTCGCCTGCCTGTGCAGCCGGGACGGGAGCTGCGGGAGCTCTCTCACCTTGGCCTTCCTGCTCTATCCGCCAACGAGATAGGGTTTTCGCTGCCGGCGTTCCTGCCACGCCTTGGCCTCGGCGTCGCCGATGATCTGCTGCCTGGCCGGGTCCCAGGCGATCTTCCGCTTCAGCCGCAGCGAGATATTCGTCAAATGGCAAGCCGTGACGCTGCGATGCTCGATTTGCACAGTGGCACACGGCTGTTTGCGGGTCTTGACACACTCGAAGAAGTCGGCCATGTGATCGGCGTTGCGATACGCCCGCCAGGCGTCTGACGGCAACGGATTGCCTTTCAACTCTTCGGCTGCGGCACCGTACACTCCGCCGCGGTTGACGAACACGCGCCCCCGATCGCCGATGAACATGATCCCGTTCCGCTCGAACGACTTGATCTCCTCCGGCGCTCCCTTGCCAAACATCCATTCGAGTTGTTCGGGCGTGCTCCGGGCATGTTTCCCAACCTCGCCGTAGAGTTGCCGGTCCCGCAGCGACGAGAAATACAGCAACTCGACCCCGTTCGGATATGCCATGCGGCAGAAGAATCGGTCCGGCGTGTTGTAGGAGCCGGGATTCGGCGGGTTGGGAAACAGTCCGCGGGCATCGACCGACGTTGGGCCGGTCAACTCGCAGTCCATGCCCCAGTGGGCGACGTCAACGTGATGGTTGCCCCAATCGGTGACGATCCCGCCGGCATATTCATACCACCACCGGAACGTGCCGTGGGTCCGCTGCCGGCAGTAGTCGTGCGCCGGGGCCTGGCCCTGGTAGAGGTCCCAGTTCAATTCG
This sequence comes from uncultured Planctomycetaceae bacterium, assembly GCA_963754135.1. Taxonomy (GTDB): domain Bacteria; phylum Planctomycetota; class Planctomycetia; order Pirellulales; family Thermoguttaceae; genus JAJFUI01. The sequence continues at coordinate 1,159,176 of CAVWEY010000003.1, read as the reverse complement.
GCCGGCGGCTTCTGCGCGGGAAACGGCCCGCCCGTGGTGCTGTAGTTCGGCACCGCCACCCAGACCTGTTTCAGCCTGCCGATCCGTCCGTTGCGGACCAGCTCGACGGCCGTCTGGAAGCACCGCTCGCTCCGCTGCTGGGTGCCGACCTGCACGATCCGGCCGGTCTCCTCCACGACCTTGCAAAGCAGTTTCCCCTCCTCGATGGTCAGCGTCAGCGGTTTCTCGGCGTACACGTCCTTGCCCGCCCGACAGGCGGCGACGTTGACGGCCGTGTGCCAATGGTCGGGCGTGCCGTTGACGATTGCGTCCACATCCTTGCGGTCGAGCAAGCGTCGGTAGTCTTGATAGATGGCCGGTCGGCCGCCGAAGGCCGCCTTGGCCTGTTCGGCGTGGCGCAGGTCCGCGTCGCAGACGGCGGCAATTTCGCCGAACTTGGCGGCCCACTTGGCGTCGTTTCCTCCGCGCCCGCCGACGCCCACGAGCCCGACGTTGGGGCGGTCGTTCTTCGCCGAGGTCTTTTCCGCTCGTGCGTCCGCTCCCAGGAACCAATACGGCGTCGCCGCGCCGGCGGCCGCCAGCACAGCCGTTGAACGGATGAATTCACGGCGGCTATTCAAGCTTGGGCACGACACGGCAGATCATTCTACAGTTTATTGCCGTCGATCGGCAAGCCGTCCTCGCGGTTGCCCAGTCGGCGGTGAGTCTCCGCGTCGATCGTGTAGCTCATCATTTGCACCGAGCCGTCGCAAAAAGACATGTAAAAGCCGTTGGCGTGGGCGCTGCCGAAGCGAAAGCAGTCCGAAAAACCTGCCTGGTCCTGCATCGGCGTATAGTTGAGATTGGTCTCGCGGGTGAGATCGACGTTGTAGCTGTCGTACATGTCTTCGTTGTCTCCGTAGTCCGCGCCGGTGAAGTAGTTGTCCGGCGTGAGGTATTTCTCGCCCAGCATGTACGTGTTGGTCGTGCCGTCGGTAATCATTGCCATCGTGACGCTGCTCCGCTGGAAGGAAATGCCCGTGGCCGCGGACATGTCTGGCCAGGAGTTGTTCTGCGTCATGGTTGCCGCAGCCGAGAGGCTCCTGGGGCCGGCGTTCTCTCCGAACGTCTGATCGCCGGTGCATACCGCGTAATCGCCGCGGGCCATCTGGCTGACGGGATTCGTGCCGAGCAACAAGCTGCCGTTGCCGCCGCTGTACAATACCGCCGAACGCCGCGTGGGGCAATTCATGACCGCCAGCGGCGTCTGAATCATCTGCGCGGCTCCGGCAAGTTGCTTTGGAGTCCAGTCGTTCGCATCGCCGTCGCTGGCGAGTTGGTAAAGCGTCAACTGCTCGATGTGCGGCAGGATGGAAAAGAACCAGCCGCCGGGCTGTTCCACGCCGGCGCCGCGGTCGGGGTCGCCGGTCCAGTCAATGCCCCAGCCGCAGGAGGGAAGATGGCCGTTCAACTGTTCAAAGTTCAACATGCCCAGCGAGAGCTGCTTGAGGTTGTTGCGGCACTGCACCTGCCGGGCGGCCTCCCGCGCCGCCTGCACCGCCGGCAACAACAGCGCGATCAGAATGCCGATGATCGTAATTACCACGAGGAGTTCCACTAGAGTAAAGCCCTGCGTCATGGGGGGGGTGGGTGAAATGAAAGGCCGTGCTTCGCGCCGCTGGCCGCCCGGTGTATACTTCAGACATAAGGGTACACGGCGGGACAGCGCCGCTGGGTGACGGTTGGCGATCATGGCAACGATGCAGGCAATTCGGGCTCTGGCTCGGGAGATCGGCGGGCGATTCCACGCGCAGCGGGTGATACTCTTCGGCTCGCATGCCAAGGGGACCGCGCATCGCGACTCCGACGTGGACCTGCTGGTGATCATACCCTTCCGCGGCAGGCCCGCTCGAAAGGCTGCCGAGGTCTTGATGAGCGTTGCCCCGCCGTTTGCGATTGACGTTTTGGTGCGCACGCCGCAAGCCGTGCGACGGCGGATCGCCATGGGCGACTGCTTCATGCAGGACGTGGTGGAAAATGGAATAGTCATTTATGAAGCCGATCGTGGGCGAATGGGTTAAGAAGGCCGAAGGGGACTTCGGCGTGATGGAGGGCGAGTTGCGGCGAAGGAAGTCGCCTTGCTTCGATGCCGTCTGTTTTCACGCCCAGCAATGCGCCGAGAAGTACCTGAAGGCCCGTCTGGCGCAAGCCGGCGTCCGTTTCGCGAAGATTCACAGCCTGACGGCCCTCCTCGACCAAGTTCTGCCAATCGAACCGCTCTGGGAGGCCCATCGCGCCGACCTGGCTCACCTCTCGGCGTACGCGGTGGCGTCCCGTTATCCGGGTGAATCGGCGGACCGTACGGAGGCGAAAGACGCCGTGGTCCGCTGCCGGCGCTTCTGCGCCGCGGCCCGCCTTGCACTGCGGCTGTGATTTTCGCATCCGCGGTTCTCTGGTCGCAGAGTTCCACATGCACTTCTTGCTCATGCTCCGGCGCCATGCCGGAAAAGGCTCCAGGCGCCGTCGCGGAACAACCCCGCGACGACGCCGGAGTGCGCCAAATCCTAAATCAACAAATCCCAAATTGTGCTACTTCCGCCTCCTCCACGCGTAGCAGAGCAGACCGGTCAAGCCGGCCACCAACAACGCCAGGGCGCCTGGCTCGGGAACTTGGTTGGCGCTCACGTTGTCGAGCAGTGCCCCATTGTTGTCGTTCTGGGTGCCAGCCTGATAGCCTTGGAAATCCAGCGTCACCGTGCCTGTGGCCGACGGCGTGAACGTGAACTCGTACTTCGTCCAGGAATGGTTGTCTACGTCCGTCAAGAGCGTCAACTGCGACGTGCCAGACCCGGAGAAGGTCCCCGTCGATACCAGCGCCGGTCATGGTCGTCGCGCCGGTTGGGGTCGGCGGGTACGAACTGCTGGGCGTGCCCGCCAAAAGGTACGCGGCCAAGCCCAGGTTATTGTTGGTCCCGGACGCTTCGCGGGCCATTTCATAGAAACTAACGCCGTAGGTCGCTCCGCCGGTCACCGAGAAGCTCTGATAGGCCGTCAGCGAGCTACTGAACTCGGGACTACTGCCCCCTAAGTCCTCGCTCACGTTTAAGAAGTAGGTTCCGTCTTGCGCGTTGTACGTCGGACTCCCGCTGTCCGGCGCGCCCTGCCAGCCCGAGCTGGCGTACCAGGCAAACCGGCCGCCGCTGCGAGTAAGGCTCCAATTGGTAAGCTGCGAGCTCGGATTTCCAGTGGCCAAGGCCATTCTGGCTGCCGCTGCTCGGGTGCGAGGTAGCGGTCTCGAAGCTTCCATTTAGGATCAAATTGGCCTGTGCGAGGCCTGCCGTGCCCATCAGCACGGCCACTGTCGAGAGGGCAACAACGAAAACAGAGATCATACGAGACTTCATGGCTAGGTCCTTCTTAATCTGAAAACTCACACTGAACATGGTAAAACACACGCAACACACGATAACCATCCTATTTCCGGTTCTCTGACATAAGTTGGTTACGGACCGTTCATGGGATTGCCTCCTTAAGTGCAAAGGTCGGGACGGCGGTCCAACCGCCGCCCCAACGGTGCAAATCACAAGTCTATCTCCGCTTCCTCCATGCGTAGCAGAGCAGACCGATCAAGCCCGCGGCCAAGAGCGACAGCGTGCCTGGCTCGGGAATGGGGGCCGTCACCAAGAGGCTCCCCGAGCCGGTGATGTAGCCAAGGGAGTCGCCCGCGTTGTACGTGCCCGGCGCCTGCTGGACGCCGTTCAGGTACAGGGCGTGGATGGTGTCGGTCCCTCCGTAGGTAAGGTTCAGCACGGCGCCGGAGGCGATCGAGACGTTGCTGGCGGCGGCGAGATCGGCGTAGCCGAGGCTGAGCGTGCCGCCGCTGACCGTCGTGTTGCCCGTGTAGGTGCTGGCGACCTCGAGGGTCAGCGTGCCGGCGCCGAGTTTGGTCAGGCCGCCATCGGTGCCAACGCCGCCGTGCTGCAAGGGGTAGCCGATGGCCGTGCTCTGGCCTGCGGTGTTGATGAAGGCGCCGCCCTCCTTGACGTAGATGTTAGCGCTACCGGACCCGAAGACCTCGAACCACTCGCTGTTAGGGGTACTGTAGGGCTCGAGGGTGCCGCCGTTGAAGTTGAAGGTCATGACGCCGTTTATGCCGAAGACGCCATTGGTGATGAGCGTGCCACCGGAGAGGTTGTACGTCCCCGTCACCCCGTTGTTGTACCCGAGGTAGACATGCGGGAACGTCACCGTGCCACCGGTTTGCGTGACGAGGCCCGTATTGGCGTAGCCCACGAGTGTGTCGCCCGCCACCGAGAGTGCGCCAGTGCCCTGGACGTACAGACTACCGGAGGAACTAGCCCCGTAGCTGAGGTAAAAGTCGCCGTTGGTGACGTTACACGTGCCGCCGCTTATGGTGTAGCTGCCGGTGCCGGTGCCGTTGTCGCCTAAGGTGAATACGCGGCCACTTGCGCCTGTGACGTTCACCGTGCCGCCGGTTTGCGTGACGGTACCCGTCCCATACCAAAAGCCCGCATCCAGCAGCCCCACCGAAAGCGAGGCGCCGGCCAATATCTGAAGCTGGCAATTGTCACTGCTCCCGCCGGCGGAGATGTCCAAAGCATCCGCTGTGGGGCCGACGGGGCTCGACAGCGTGACGACGCTGCTACCGTAGATGTAGCCCTTGTAGCCCCCTGCGGGCACCCCCGCGGACCAGTTGCCGGCGGTGTTGTAATCGCCGGGGGAACTGCCAATGAAATCGTCCTCTGTTGACGCTTGGGCCATACCGGCCACCAGAAGAAGTCCGGTCGCCAAGGCCGCCAAAAGAACATTACGTGCAAACATGACAAATCTCCTCAGAAGTTGTGAGAGTCTCGAAACTGAAAAAACGATACGCCAACGCACGATAACCATCCTGGAAGCTGCATCCTGCGACCGGCTCCTCTTGGTTTGCCCGGCCGACTCAAACGGCAGGCGCGGGCCAATCGGGTTTCACGGGTTCTGGCTTTGTGTCATCTTATGGACCGTTCATGGGATCATCTCCTTTGTTCGCAGCAGGCACGCGCCGTGTGCCGTCTTTGTCGTGAGTATCGTTGTCGGCGTTTTGCTCCGGCGGCTTGCCGAGGTAGAGTTGCCCGATGGTCTCGGCCGAAAGGGCCTGGTTGAAAATGGCCAACTCGTCGATCGAGCCGTCCCAAAACCAGCAGTAGTGAGACCCGCTCGACTCGGCGTCCGTGCCCGCGTGGTTCGTCCGGCAGCCGACGCCCAAGGCGGCTACGGGCGGCCGGGGCAGGACGCCGGCGCAGGGGCAGGAAGCCACTTCCTTGCCATTTCGGTATAGGTGCAAGGCGGTCCCATCGGCCACCAGCGCCACGTGCTGCCAGACGTGCAAGGGGAACCGCTCCAACTCGCCCTGGCCCTCGCGGATTTCCACCCGCCGGCCGTCCCGTTGCGTCACGCAAGCCACCAGGTCCCCCTCGTCTTGGAGGCCAAGCTGGAACTGGCCGGTGTTCTCGCTTTTCTCGTCGGGCATTCCCCAGTTGCTGGCGATCATCGCCCACTGTGGCCGGCCGGCCGCCATCACCCAGGCGGCAACGGTCAGCCGGTCGTTGGTGGTCTTGGGATAGTCGTGTACGATCACGCCGTCGCCCACCAGCGGTCCGCGAAGGAAAAGCGCGTCGCCGAACCGGCCCGGCAGGTAGGGCGAGCCGGACTTGTCGCCCAAGCGGAGTTTGCCGTGGTGGCCGGCGGGAGCGGAATCGAAGACGACAAAGCGGTCTCTCTCGCTGCCGGGCCGCTCCATGCGGAAGTAGACCGCCGGGTCGAGCGACAAAACGAGTCCGGCGTAGGCTTGGCTTTGACGGACGGCCTGCGGCGGCGGCATGACGCGGACGAACGCCGGGGGGGCGGCGTTCTTCTCGCGAGCGATCGGACGGATGACGGGTTCGCCGGCGCCGACGCGGACTGCCTCGCCTTCGCGGCACACCTGTTGCCCACTCGCGTTGTTCTCGCCGCCGGCAGTTGCCACGCGGACGGCGCCTCGGAAGACGTGAGGCGCTGGTTTCGCCCTCCCGCGTGACCTCGACGCCAAACTCGGTGCCCAGGTCGGTCACCACCGCGGTGGGCGTGCGGACGGAGAACAAGGATGAAGGATGAAGGATGAGGGACGAAGGATCGGAGATTTGTTGATTTGGGGTTTGGGATTTAGGATTTGCCGCTGGCGGTTTCGCGCTTTCCACTCGCGCAGTCAGCTTTCCCAGCGACAAGAAGCCGCCGTTAGCCGACTCGACTTCGTACGTGCATGGTCCTTGGAGGATGACCTTCGCGCCGCTGTTGTAACTGATTTCTATCAGTCCGGAGGACAGGGCACACGCCTGACCCAAGGCGACGTCCCGGCCAATCGGAGCGGACTTCGGATCGGTCCATTGGCAATCGGCCGTGCCGGTGATCCGGCCGACGGACTTCGGCTCTTCTAGCCGCGAGTCAACAGTTCCGGCTCCGGGAGCTATTAGCTCCCGGCTAGGGACCTTCGTGGCTACCTGGTAATCGTGGGACACGTAGATCAGCGAGCCGATCGATGCCGCGACGGCGAAGAACACGGTCGCCACCAGATAGCCGAGCATCATCGGATGCCGGGAGAAATAGCCGGCCCCACCCTGCCACGCTCCGCCCAGAAAACCCAAGAAACCGGGGGACGGAACGGCCGCTTCCGGCGTTCGGGATACAATTTCCAGCAGCGAGGAGGGATGTCCCTCGCCCCGCCGCGCCTTCTGAGACAGCAGCGAGTGGAGAATCGCCTGCTCGATGTAGACGGCCCGGGCTTGGCTGTCGCGGCGCAGCAGGTCCAACAACTCCTGCCGCTGCTCAAGGCTCGACCACTCGTCGGCCTCGGCGGCGAAGAGCTGCACCATGCGATCGGCGGAAGGCGCGCACTGGCCGCTCATGGCTCCGCCTCCATCTTCTGCCGGACACATTCCATGAGCGTCTGCCGGATGCGGTAGAGCGACTGTTGCACGGAGCCGACGGGCCGGCCCAGTTCGGCCGCCAGCATCTTGATCGCCCCCTCGGGACCGTAGCGCTTGAGGATCAGTTGCCGCTGGGCCTCCGGCAACTCGGCCATGCAGAGGTCCAACCACCGCTGCCGCAAGCTCACGTCTTCCACGAACCGCGGCAGGTCCTGCGCCACCAGCGCCAAGAGCGCATCGTCGAACAGCAGCCGGTCCCGCTGCCGCCGTTTGCGGCTGGAAAGGACCTCGAAGAAAGCGATCCGGCACGCCCAGGCCGTGAAGTTGTTGATCGTGGGGAACTCGTCGGCCTGGCGGCAGAGGACGACGTTGGCCTCCTGGACCACGTCGTCGGCTTCGTTGGGGTCCATCACGCAGCGCGGTGACGTAGGCCCGCAGCGCGTCCTGACAGTCCAGCAGGGCGTGAACGAACGATTCGGAGAGCTGCCGTTCGGCCATATCGCCACCCCTATCATTCCAGCATAATCAGCCGGCGATTCGTCCCCATAGAAAGGGGCGGAAGAGGGCGGATTCTCAACACGGAAAATCCGGAATAATCGCCAAAATGCCCCTGACCGGGGGATTGCCCCCTAGGATCTGCTCGACGTGCAATCCCCGCCGGCGGCGCTCGGCCAGCCGGGCGTCGTCGAACAGCGTCGCCACCTGCTTGACGTTCTCGATGCCCGGCAGTTCGAGTTTCGGATCGCTCTGATCGTGGGAGAGGATGTGGATCGTGCCGACGCCCGTCAGCCGCTCCAGCAGCCGTTGCTCGAAGGTGATGTCGTCCATGTCGAGCACCTCGATCCGGTCGGTCACGCGCCGCAGAATGCCTCGCTCGTGAATGAATCGCTGCGTGCTGAGCAAGTAGCGGACGCTCATCCGGCGGTAGCAGAGGACCGCGAAATGGTAGAGCCAGGGGAGGATCATCAACAGCAGCAGGACCAGCCACCAGTGGGCTGTCCGTGGAATCCAAAGGACACCGGCGATCAGGACCAGCAGCGACAGGGCGCCGCTGATGGCCCAGCCGCCGGCCATGGCCTTCGAGGAGTAGCCGCCGTGCCACAGTTCCCGCTCTGGTTCGCCATCGGCATCGTGGCGGGCTGTCGCCTCGCGGAGGACCTCTTCCGGCGGGGATGTCGGCGCCGGTTCATCCTCCGGTGGCCGGTCGGTCGTAAACCCCGCACCGGACGCATCGAGCCGGTGGCCGCACTGGTGACAATAGACCGCCTGTTGGACCGCTTCCGCGCCGCACGCCGGACATCGCATGATGGCACCCCCGTCTACCATGTTTGGCCGAAACAACAGCCGGCAGTATAACGGGGAAAGGGGGAAGACGGAAGGGGAGGGGGAATGACAAAATCCAAATGACGAATGACGAAGGAAGCTCGAAGCCCGAAATCCGAAGCTCGAATTCGGACTTCGGGTTTCGGGCTTCGGATTTCGTCATTCTCTCGTCATTCTTTCGTCATTCGTCATTCGAGCTTCGTCATTCCCTTCCCCCCTCCCCCTTTTTCGTGTACAGTGGACTCACCTCTTGGGAACGCGGATGCCGCCATGAAGTGCCCCTATTGCCTTGCCGACAACGACCGGGTGCTGGACTCGCGGACCAGCCAGGACGGGTTCGCCATCCGCCGCCGCCGCGAATGTCTGGGCTGCAAGCACCGCTATACGACCTACGAGCGGATCGAGGCCACGACCGTCAAGATCGTCAAGAAGGACGGCTCCCGCGAGCCGTTCGACCATGCCAAGATCAAGCGGGGGCTGGAAAAGGCCTGTTGGAAACGGCCCATCAGCGACGAGCAACTCGAGGCCGTCATCGCCGCGGTCGAAAACGAGGTCGAGGCGAAATTCGAGTCGGAGGTCGAAAGCCGGCAGGTGGGCGAGATCGTGATGCGGCAGTTGCGGCAACTGGACGAAGTGGCCTACGTCCGCTTCGCCAGCGTCTACCGGCAGTTCAAGGACGTGCGGGACTTCGTCGAGGAACTCCGACCGATGTTGGCGGAGCCGAGAAGGGATGAGAGTTGAGAGCCGGGAGTTGAGGGTTTAGTCCAGCCGCGCAATCACCACCAGGTACTCTCCCCTCTTGTTCTTGTCGCAGAATTCCTCCAACGACATGCCTGGAGATACGATAGGTTCTTCGCTTCCTTCGACGTAGACGATTTCTCTCCTCGACCACACCAGGTTCCGCTCATAACCTCTTTTGACTTTTGCGGGCTGGCCGGCGCATGTGTTGGCCCCACACTGCCCCCCGACGTGCCGCTTCCCAGAAACGCGAAACTGCCCTGCTTCGTATACGCCCTCCCCAATGCCACTCGCGCGTTCATCCGGTAGCAAAAGAAGGAGTGGTCCAGACGCCCGCTATTTGTGCCCATCCCCAACCGACATTCGTCACCTCTTGGCACTCCGGATCGAATGAAGAACAGTTGCATTCCGACGCCCGTGGACTCCCAAAGACCGCCACTCGCGGTCGCTATTATGCTTGCCTCAATCTCCGTCTCCTTTACGCCAAGAACGCCTGCCCAGGAGTCGAAGCCGACCCCGCGTAACGGGACGGGACCAGTTGCAGGCTGCACCTGCACCCGGCTGGGTGCGTAGGTGGCCAGAGCGATGAACGCCATCAGTAAGAGTAGCGCAACAGCGGCGCGTCGCCACGTGACTGCGATACCGAGCATCTTGTGCGTTTTCATCGGTTTGCCTTCTGCTGGGCCGTAAGCAGGGCGACCAAACGGCCCCCACCCTAGCCCTCTCCCAAAGGGAGAGGGGACCTGCCTATTGCCGCCGCTCGACCACGAAATCGGTCAGCCCCAGAAGCGACTCGGCCGCGGGCGAAGCGGGCAGCGCCGCCAATTGGCTGCCGGCTCGCTTGGTGAATGAGCGGGCCTGGCCGCGGGCGTAGTCGATGGCGTCGTACCGCGCCAGCCAGGGCCGCAAGGCGTCGCGGTGATGGTTGCCGGAGCGGAACAACAACTCCTTGATCTCCACCCGCTCCTGCTCGGCCACCGTGCTCAAGAGCCGGATCAGCGGCAGGGTGGCCTTCTGCTTCAACAGGTCGGTGCCCAGCGACTTGCCCACGGCCCGCTCGTCCCCTTCCAGGTCCAGCACGTCGTCGGCGATCTGGAAGGCCACGCCCAGGTCGTGGCCGTACCGGGCCAGGGCCTCGCAGGCCGCCGGTGCCGCCCCCGCGTAGTGCGCCCCCAGCCGGCAACAGGACGACATCAACGTGGCCGTCTTGCCGGCAATGATCCGCAAGTAGTCGGCCTCGCTCAGGCCATAATCCCCCCGGCTGTGAATCTGGGTCAGCTCTCCCTCGCACATGTTCCGGGCCGATTGGCTGATTACCCGGCAGGCGAAACTGTCGTCCAGCGAGCTGGCCAGGCACATGGCCCGCGCGAACAGGTAATCGCCCAGCAGGACGCTGGTTTCGTTGTCCCAGCGGGCGTTGACGGTGTCCAGGTGCCGGCGCAGGGTGGCCTCGTCGAGCACGTCGTCGTGAACGAGCGAGGCCGTGTGGATCAACTCGACGGCCACGGCCAAGGTCACGTGCTCCGCCCGGACGCGGCCGCCGGCCTGGCCCGACAACAGCACCAGCGCCGGCCGGATCCGCTTGCCCCCCAGCCGGAAACCGTGCTGGGCCAGCCCGTCGACGAACGGGTTGTCGCTGGACAGCTCCTTTTGCAGCAGCCGCTCGACCTCATCGAGTTCCGCCGCCACGGGCGCATACAGGGCACGGAGATTCTGCGGAACCGTCAAGCCGCGTTCACCCGTCAAAGCCATGCTGCCGCCCTCACCCCCTGCCCCTCTCCCAAAGGGAGAGGGGAGACTCTCACGACGCCCTCTCAGCGCGAATCACTTATTCTACTCCGTCGGGCGGGTGCGTCGAGGGGGGCAGTTCGATGAGCCTGGCCAGCCATACCCCCTGTCGCGTGGATTCAATCACCACCCTGCCACGCTCCAACCAGGACGCGGCTTCTGCCAGGTCGGCCCGCCGATGATAGATCACCGCGTACCGGCAGCGCCGGGCGGAGCCGTCCAGCCCGGACTCGCCCCAGCCGATCAGGTGTACGCCCGTCGTGCGGAGCGCCGGCGAGGAGATTTCCACGGCCGGCGCCTGGTACTGCGCCAGGTTCGGCGCGAACAGGACCGGCCTGCCCGGCGACCGCCTGGCGGCCTCGGCCAGCATCGGCTCGCGGACGGCATCGCCCCAGTACGTCACCTCGAAGCCAAGTTTCTCCGCTCCGGCCAGGCCGCCGACCAGCAGGTTGTAGTAGCTCAGTTGGCACGGATGATAAGCGACCAGGCCAATCCCTTGAATCGCCACGAGCGCCAGGACGGCCACAGTTCTCCACGCACGACGTGAACCGCCAGGAGCAACCAGCCGTCGGGCACCGATTCCCACCCAAACCGCCCACAGCGGAAAGACCATCAGGAACAGCCGCTCGCCGTCATAGACGGGCGTGCCCGGCCAAGAGAACACGGCCAACAGAAACAGCATGGTTGCGGCCACCAGAACGTACTCCTCACGCTCCGCGTGAGGCGCCGGCGTCACGCGGAGCGTGACGGGTACGGAAGCCCGTCCCCTACGCAGTCCCACCCACAGCCCCACCATGCCCAGCGCCAGCAGCCCGACCGGCACGGTGACGGCGAAGGTGACCCAAGGGTAGTGCCAGGGCACGTTGCGGTCAGTCCAAACATGGCCCCAGTAGAAGACGTGCAACGGCAATCGGACGGGACCGCTGGCCACGTACTGTCGGAAGTGGGCCAACGGTGTTAGCCACAGCCGCGGCCAAGTGGCCGGTGTCGGCCAAAGCCACGGCCAGCCGAGAAAGAGTGTTACCCCGCCGCCGGCCAGCCAGGCCGCCGCCGCTTTCGTCAGCGGCCACAGAAAGCCCTTCCAAGCCCCTGGGTTGCAACCCGTGGGCTTCTGCTGCCAGAAATGCCAGAGCAGCCATAAGAGCACCGGCGGGGCAACCAGCAAGCCGTGCAGCCGGACCAGCATCGCCGCGCCCCAGACGACTCCCGCCAGCGGAAAATGCCAGGCGCGGCCGCCGCGGGCGGCCTCGGTCACCGCCAGCACCGCCGTCACGAAGCAGAGCGTGGTGAGCATGTCGAGGGCCGCGAGATGGGCGTGCGCGAACAGCCGCGGCATGAGCGCCACGGCCGCGGCGGCAACCGTGCCCGCCAACGCCCCCTCCCGCCGCGCCGTCCACCAGCCCACCATGAGCGCCAGCAAGGCGAAGGCCACGGCCGGAGCGAAACGCGCTGCGGCGATGGAGAGCAACAGGGGATCGTCCGGCGCGGGATCCATGAGCCAGTGCGTCCAACCGAGGATCCAGTGGCCCAGCGGGGCCTGGACCGGCAGGCCGTCCGGCGGCGGTGGCCAGTCGAAATTCCGTTGGATGTTGGCCGGCAGAAAGAAGGCCAGCCCTTGATGCCGCAGCGCCGTGACCAACTCCTTGCCCTGGTTGACGTGGTACGGCTCGTCGCACGTCACGCCCGGACCATTCCCCTCCGGCCCGAGCGTGGCCAGCGTCGCCGCCAGGGCGGCCACGGCCACCAACAGCGGGCAAAACGGGATTCGGGACGCGGCGGACACGGCAGACCCCTTTTCAATGCCTTGATTCTATGGCCGATGCGCGGCCGACGCCAGCCATGTAGTCGGCACACTCCGTGTGCCGACAATCCGTGTGCCGCCGGGCGAGCACGCAACCGTCATCGAGAACGTATCTGTCGGCACACGGAGTGTGCCGACTACATTGAGCGACGCCCCGTGAACGGCTACAATCCGGCACGGGCCGGACGGTACGCCGAGACCACTCAAGACCATGACCACCCTGAGCTACAAGCCCAACCTCGCCGAGGTCCTGACGCGGCTGCGGTCGCTCTACGCGCGGCAGGCCGGGGACCGCATCTTCGCCACGATGGCCGTGCCCAATCCGGCGTTGGCCGGCTTCGCGGCCGCCCACCCCCACGGCCCGTGCGGCGATCCCGACATGGCGGAACGGACCGCGTTTTGGGACGATTTCTTCCGGCATCGGGCGGTCGTGGACGACGATGCCCTGCCCGCCGCCTACCTGAGCGAGTTCGACCAGGGCCTCTACGGCGGCCTGCTCGGCGGGGACGTCCGCTTCATGGCCGACCCGGCCACCGGCTGGATCTCTTCGATGGTCCCGCCGCTGCTGGCCGACTGGTCCGGGTTCGACCGGCTCCGCTTCGACGCCGAGCATCCCTGGTGGCGGCGGTATCTCGGGCAACTGAAGGCGTTCGCCGACGCCGGGCGGGGCCGCTGGGGCATCAGCCATTTCATCCTCATTGACGGGCTGAACTTCGTCTTTGAGTTGCTCGGGGCCACCCGCACGTACCTCAGTCTGGACGAATGCCCTGATATGGTCCGCCGCGCGATGGACTTCGCGTTCGATTTGAACGTGCGGGTGCATGAGACGTTTTTCGCCGCGGTCCCCGCCCTCGAGGGCGGCACGCTGAGCAACTTCGCCCAATGGCTCCCCGGCCGGATCGTCTCCGAGAGCATCGACCCCTTCCACATGACCTCGGTGGCCTATTTCGAGCAGTGGGGGCGGGAACCGGCGGAGCGGATCATGGGCCACTTCGACGGCGGCGTGATCCATATCCACGGCAACGGGCGGCACCTGCTGGAAGCGGCGGCCACCCTCCGCGGACTCAAGGCCGTGCTGCTGTTGGACGACGTGGGCTTTCCGCCGGCCTTCGACGTGCTGGAGCAACTCAAGGGCCGCCTGGGCGGCCTGCCCGTCAGCCTCTTTGCCCCTTGCCCTGCCTTCGTCGAGCGGCTCGGCCGCCATGAGTTGCCGGGCGGCGTGCTCTATCAGGTCCAGAACGTGCCCGGCGCCGATGCAGCCAACCGGCTGATGGAACGGGTGCGGGCGTACCGGCTCTAGCGATGGAACCGCACGGCGGTCGACTGTGTAGCGACGGCCCCAAGAAAAAATTATCCGTCGCGGGGGTCTGGCCGCGACGGGTTAAGTGAATCGGCGATTTATGTCCTGCGCCGCTGCGGAGCGGCGGGTCCGGGCCAACGGTGTCAAGCCGCGGCCCGTGGCCGCGGTGGCCTTAGACCAACTCTTTCTTGGCGCCGATCAGCGTCCGCAGCCGCTCGGCCAGCAACGCCGAGTCGAACGGCTTCTTGAACGTCTCGTTGATGGCGGAACGGTCGAAGCTCAGCGAGCTGCCGTCGTCGGGCAACAGCGCGATGAGAATCACTTCGGCAAACTCGCCGTTGCGGCGGAGATTCTGGCAAATCTGTAGGGCTTCGGTCCGCCCAATCGAGAAATCGACGATGATGCAGTCCGGGTGGAAGCTCTCGGCTTGAATCCCGGCGTCGAATCCGCTCGCCGCCACGGCCGCCTTGAACGAGCGCTCCAGCGGAAGTTCCCGCTTGAGGTTCTCGATCAGGACCTGATCCTGGGCGACGATCAGGACCTTGGCCATGGCCTCGTCTTCCAGGTCGCCCAACGGCATTCCGTGTTCCTTGAGGAACTTAATCAGATACTCCCGAGGTATGCGCCGGTCTTGCGATCCCGGGATGCGATACCCCCTCAGCCGGCCCGAGTCAAACCACTTACTGACGGTGCGCGGGGCCACCTTACATATTTTGGCGACCTGACCAGTTGTGAAGACCTTCATCGCAGGCTCTCCGATATATTTATCGCGTTGGTTTGGGTTGTATCTCGGCGGGACGGACGTCCTGCCGAGCGCTCTTAAGCCCCTTATGACCCGCGGATCTGCTCCCTTTTGCGTTCCTTCGTTCCTGCCGTCTGGGTTGGCGGCAGGGACTCCGCAGGCATCTGGGTCGGGGCTTCAGTTCTCCTCGCTCTGTTGGCTGTGGTTCAGCTCCTTCTGACCCGCGCCGTACTTACTACATCGGCAACCACGGCAACCGGAAGCCAGAGAAAATCCGTAAAATAGGGAAGGTGTGGTCCAGCCAACCTATTTCCATTTTCTCCGACTCACGGCACAATTTTCCGGCGAACGTCGACCGACAGGGGTGGGACGAGCAGACCGCGCCGCCCTGGAGAGGCAATGGCGGACGGCCAAGGCATGGCCTTCATGGCAGGTTCCCCCCTGTGGCCTCATTGCGTGCTCGGCGGGACCCATACAACAAGTCCGCCGCGGAACGAGGCTTCCGTTGGATTACTTCGATCCCGGCGGGGGTGCGACTTTAGAAACTTTCTCCGGTCGTAGCGGGTGAGCCGATCTTACCAGCTCTGCGGGACCTGCCGCCTCTCGCACCTACCCCGGTCGCAACGGTGCAACTCGTTGTGACGGCTATGCTTAGGTCTGAAGAATAGGAAGACTTTGCGGACGGCGCAGGCTGGGAGACTTGGGAAAAGCGGTAGCATGCGTGAAACGCACCACGTGTCTGTCGAGTGGTGCGTTTCACGCACCCTACGGCCGGGCAGCCGCTCCGGCCTGCCCACCGCAGATTGGAATCTCTACCCCGCCGGTCACGGACTCCGCACCACCGGCCGCCGCCGATGGTTCACGCTTGACGCCCGCCGCCACGACCGCCGCCATCCGCTCGGACGCGGCAGGGGGCAACTCGGGGTAGAACGGCAGGAAGACGATCCGCGCGAGGAGTTCTTGGGCGGCGCGGGCCTTGAGCATCATCCGGTCCGCCGGCGGCGGCACCACGCACAGGCTCTGCCCTTGCGTGGCGTCGAACCCCGCCCGCGCCAACTCCCCCATCAGACGCTTTGGCTCATCCGCCGCGACCGGGAAGACCCAATAGGTGTGCGGGGCCATCGCCGCGCCGGGACAGGAAATGCCCCCGGTGCTCAAAATCCGCGCCAGACTCCGGCCTTTCTCGGCGTGCAACTCCCAGCGGCGGGCGTCGTAACTCCGCAATCGCCGCCTGAGCACCGCCAGCAGCGGCGCACACGGCTGCTGGCGGATCTGCCGGAAGAAATCGCTGCCGGGAAAGCCGCGGGCTGCACCGTTGAGCCAGCGGTCGTAATCGCGGCCCAGCGCCCGGCACATCCCCGCAATCGCCCCGCACACCGGCCGGCAGGTCAGGAGCTTGAACGTGGCGTACTTGGCCAACCGCTTCAGGTAGCGCCAGCGGCTTTGCACCGGCCAGGCCGCTTGCCGCTGCCGCATCCGCCGGAGCAGGCCCGCGTCCCGCACGCGGAGCACGGCCCCGCCCAAGGCCGTGCTGCTCTTGATTACCCCGAAGCTGAACATGCTGGCGTCGGCCGCCGGGTGGCCCGCGTACGACGTGCCGGCGAACGCCTGGCGCAGTCCTCGAACACCAGCAGTCCGTGTTGCCGGGCGAACTCCAGAACCGGTTCCATCTCCACCCGGCCGCCCATCAGGTGCGCCACCAGAATCGCCTTGCTGGCCGGCGTGACCGCCTGCCGCCAGTGTTCGATGTCCGGGGCCATCCGCTGCGGCGCCAGCTCGACCGGCACCGGTGCCAGCCCGTGCTCCTTGATGATCCGCACCATGTCGGGAATTGTGACGGCCGAGACGAGCACCTCGCTGCCGGGCGGCAGGGCCAGCGTTTCCAGCAGGAGATCGAAGCCGCTGCGGACGGAGAGGCAGGCCAGCGTATGCTGGGCGTCGGGCCAGAGGGCCTCCACCTCCCGCTGGACCCGGGCGAAGTCCGGCGGAAAACACGCCCGAACCGCCCCGGCCGCCAGATCGCTCCAGCCGATGTCCAGTCTCTTCCGCGACCACATGGTACACCCCCGGGGAGTCTTGCCTGCCAAAGCCAGGCGTTGACTGCTGCGGTTTTATAACGCCGCGGCCTCTGCGTCAAGGCCGGCCGGGGGGTTCTCGGGGGTTCCAAGCCCGTCAATTCGCGCAAAAGCAGCGGCTTTTCGGCGGTGGCGGGCGCCTCGATAGGCGCGAATATGGGACCCTCAGCGCCCGATTGACACTCCGTCGTTGCCGGTGGTAACATTCAGTAGAGGGGTGTCAGGGGCTCGGAACAAGAGGTTCTGCCGTGTCCGTCATTGAAAGGATCCGCGAGAAGATACGAAATCGAGATTACTTCCTTTCCTCCCACGCGGAAGACGAAATGGCGGAGGACGGCTTTGAACGGGCCGACGTGGAGAACGCCATCCTCAGGGGATTCGTCGAGAAGAAGTTGACTCACGACCCGAGAGGAACACGATACCGCGTCGAGGGCCCGGCGCACGACGGCCGACTGATGCATGTGCTTTGCCGCTTTCAGGAGACCGGCTCCTTGATTCTCATCACCGTCTACGAGAAGGAGTGACGAAAATGAAATGCGAGTTCTGCGGTTCCGACACGGTTCATCGGCTGGTCCGAAAGCACCACTGGCTCCGGGGTAAGCTCTACATCGTCGAGGGCGTGGACGCGGAGGTCTGCGCCGAGTGCGGCGAACGCTATTTCCACGCCACCACGCTTGACAAGATCGACCGGCTGATTGGAGACGCGCACCCCGTTAAGGAGGTCCTGTCGGTGGAGGTGCTTTCGGCGCAGCCGCCTGCGCTGGTCGCCGGTTGAGCGGGAGACATGAATTGAGAGGGCGACAAAATGGCCTCGAATTCACACGATGTCCCGAGCATTGTACCGGACCTGCTCAGTCTGTGCCCCGGAATCGAAGGCCGTTGGCGAGATCACCTTGCTTATTGGGAAGGCGAGGATCGCGGCGAGTATATTGATGTCTCAGTCGTTGTTCATTACATTGTGGACAGTTATGCGGTTGGGAGGACCGACTTCTTCCCCGCGTTATTCCGGAAGGCGGAGTCCATTTTGGAGTCCGGCGACCCGAAACAACAGGAAGTTCTGGTGATCGGGCTATTTGAGGACGTGCAAACCGTTGCGTCGCACAGTGATTTTGGGTGGAAGGTCTTCGAGAAGTGGCTTGGTCCAAGGTCACTTGCGGCTTGGAGACAAATCGAATTGGAGTGGGAAGGAAAGACCTCGCTAATGGACGTGGTTCGCGCGGAGGCACGACGCAAGCCGTAAAGCCACGAACACGTCGAAGAAAACGTCGCCGGGCGTCATCGGTTCAACTCTGGTTTGAGGTCCGCCTCGGTGTAGTCCGGCTCAACATCTCCATACGCTCGGGCCAGTTGCTCCCGGCCGGATCTCGCCCAAGTCTCGCGCTCCGTTTGCGCCGAGGAACCGCGCGAAGTCGAGCACTTCGCCCACGCGGTCTTCGGGAAGTTCCGCAAGCACTTGATTGAGCATCTCTCTGGCAGTCACCAAACGCATCCGCTCCTCCATTCACGGCACTAACGTCGCTGGCATAACAGGGCAACCAACGCGCCAATGAGCATGAGGGGATAAACCGTCCAAATCGGCACCATGAACAGCGTGCCTCCTGCGCTCGGCAGGAGAAAACGCCAAGGTCCCCGTTCTGGCGCGCTGTGCGCACGATCGATCACGTCGTATGAAGGACACGCCAGAACCAGAAGCAATAGCAGTAGCCCGCCGATTGGCTGGGGAAAGGCCATGCCGACGACAACATAGACTCCGCCAAAGAACACGAGGAAGTTGAGCAGCCCGAGGATGTTACACCCATGGTGCGTATGCTTGAGAATCTCATCCCATCTCTTCCAACTCATCGCGCTGCCTCCACGTGTGCCCTTGCGATTCACAACAGTCTTTCAAATTCCTCCTCGGTAATCACCTTCACGCCTAACTGCTCGGCCTTCGCCAGCTTGCTGCCGGCCTTCTCGCCGGCCACCAGGTAGTCGGTGTTCTTCGAGACGCTCGACGCGGCGTGGCCGCCGTGACGGGTAATCAGCTCCTCGATCTCATCGCGGCTGTATTTCGCCAGCGTGCCCGTCACGACGAGCGTCTTGCCTTCCAACGCCCGCCGGCCGCCGGCGCGAGTGGCTGACTCCATCTTCACCCCGACGCTCTTCAAGTCCGCAATCGTTTCCTGGCCGAACGTGCTGTGCAGGAAGTCGTAAACGCTTTGGGCGATGATCGGGCCGATCTCGTTGGTCTCGCTGAGCTGCTCAACGGTAGCCGCGATCAGGGCGTCCATCGTGCCAAACCGCTCGGCAAGCACGGCGGCCATCCGCGCCCGACGTGCCGGATCGTCAGGGCGTTCAGCAGCCGGGCCAGTCCGCGGTTCTTGCTCGCCTCAATCCCCTCCAGCAGATTGTCCATCGACTTCCGGCCCATCCGCTCCAACCCCAGCAGCCGGTCCTGCCGCTGGTCCAGCCGGTACAGGTCACCGCAGTTGCGGACCAGCTTTTCGTTGACCAGTTGATCCACCAGCTTGTCGCCCAGCCCTTCGATGTCCATCGCGTTGCGGCTGGCGAAGTAGCGGATGCGCTCTTTCACTTGGGCCGGACATTCGACGTTCGGGCAGCGGATGTAGACGCCCCCTTCGTCCTTCACCAGTTTCCGCCCGCACTCCGGGCACTCGCCGGGGAAGACGAACTTCCGCAGCGGCCCTTTGCGGAGGTGCTTTTCCACGCGGACGATGTGCGGGATGATTTTGCCCGCCTTCTCCACCACCACCACGTCCCCGATCCGCACGTCCTTCCGCCCAATCTCGTCGGCATTGTGCACGCTGGCGTGGCTGACGGTGGTGCCGGCCAGCTCGACCGGCTCCAGGTCGGCCACGGGCGTAATTGCCCCGGTCTTGCCCACCTGCACGCGGATGTCATTCAGGCGGGTTGTGGCCTCGTACTTCTCGAACTTGTAGGCGATCACCCAGCGGGGGCTTTTCGACGTGCTCCCCAGCCGCTCCCGCTGGTCGAAGCGGTTCACCTTCAGCACCAGTCCGTCAATCTCGAAATCCAACTCGTGCAGCCGCTCGATCAACTCCTCGCAATGCTCGACCGCGGCGGCAAACGACGGAAAGCACTCGACGTAGGGCGTGGCCGCCAAGCCGTAGCCCCGCAGCTCGTCGAGGAACTCCATGTGCGTCTTGGCACGCAGGCCACGGGTGTCGCCCGCGCTGTGGCAGAAGAACCGCAGCCGCCGCTGGGCGCAGACGCGCGGATCGAGCTGGCGGACGCTGCCGGCGGTGACGTTCCGCGTGTTGGCGAACGGCGGCTCGCCCTTCCGCTGCTGGGCCTCGTTCAAGAGCACGAGGTCGCTGTTGGTCATGTAGATTTCGCCGCGGACCTCCAAGAGCGGCGGGACGGCCTTACCCGCCAACCGCAGCGGAACGTCTTTGATCGTCCGCACGTTGTGGGTAATGTCGTCGCCGACCCGGCCGTTGCCGCGGGTGACGCCGTGCGTCAATAGCCCGTCCTCATAGATCAGCGAAACGGCCACACCATCGACCTTCAACTCGACGACCCACTCGACCTGCTCGCCCGGCAGCAGCTTCGTCACCCGGTCGCCGTACTTTTTCAACTCGTCGAGGCTGTAGGTGTTCTCGATCGAGAGCATCGGCACGCGATGCTCGAAGGGCTGAAGCCCTTCAACAGGTTGGTCGCCGATCCGCCGGGTGGGGCTGTCCGCCGTGAGCAGTTCGGGATGCTCGCCTTCGAGCTTCTTCAGCCGCTCCATCAGCCGGTCGAACTCGCGGTCGGAAATCTCCGGCGCCGCTTCGACGTAGTACTTCCGGTCGTGATGGCGGATTTCCTCGCGGAGCCGGGCAATTTCAGTGAAAGGATCGGTGGGCATGGGGAAGTCTCCAACCAAGCTCTCAGCGGTCAGCTCTCAGCAGTCAGCTATCAGCTTCCAGCAGTCCGGTCTCCAGCCCGTACTCCGTACTTTAACACACCGCGCCCAGTACCAAGTACGGAGTACGGAGAGTGGTGTCAACCGCTGAAAGCTGAAAGCTGACCGCTGACAACTATCCATCACACCCGCACGCCGCCACGCAGACCTCGCGCATGCCGCGCAACGGATGTGGAATCAGACAGAGGAACTTGAGCGGCCCGGGGCCGGTGTTGCGGAACTGGTGCAGTTCGTCCGGCGGCACGTAGACCGCGCTGCCCGGCCGCAGCGGATGCTCCCGCTCCCCCTCCAACACCACGCCCGTCCCCTCCAACACGTACACCTCGTGCTCGTAGGCGTGGCTGTGCTTGGGCGTATGGCCGCCGGGGGCCAACTCGAACCGCCGCATCGAGAAGCTCGGGGCGGCGTCGTCCGGCCCGATCAGGCAGCACATCCGGCAATTCAACGCGCCGTCGGCTTCCACCGGCGAGGCTTCGATCTGTTCGCAATGGATGACTTTCATGGCAGAGAATTATACCACAACGGCCCGCGCAGAAAAAACCCCGAGGCAACGGCTCCCAGCGCCGTATCGGCCTCCCCCAAGGAGGCCCAAACTGCCGTTGACCCCGAGGTCGTGACCGCCGGACGGCCCGAAAGCCGCCGACGACACGCTCCTTCTATAACATGGCCCGGTTTCTTGTCAAGTGGTCCGCGTCCGGGGACGGTCCCCCGCCACGATGACGCGGCAGGATGCCGCGTCTACGTGCATCAGCGGCGTCACCGAGAACGGCCACTTGACGGCGCCCGGAGAATGTCGCAAACTACTGAAAGGCAACGCCCTTGCGAGAGTGGCGGAATTGGCAGACGCGCTGGACTTAGGATCCAGTGGGGAAACCCGTGCGGGTTCAAATCCCGCCTCTCGCACTCGTCTGAAAACCGGCGCGGCGTAACGGATTGTGGCCGCAATCCGGGCCTCTCGTTCGTGATCCTCGGGCGAACGGTAGCAGACGCCGAAAACAAATAGACATGGCATTTGGCGGACGGACTCGGCTATTCTACCGCGCTGAGGAATCGGGCCCGCAGAAAGGCCACCAACCATGATCGACGTCCCCGCGATTCTCGACCTGCACGAAACGGCCGTGGCCCGATGGCACGAGCGGGAAATCGACAACCCCTACGAGGGGTTCCTGCGGCTGGTCTGCGATCAGCACGGGCAGAACTTCCGCCTCTGGCACCAGGAGGACATCGCCCGAAGCCCCAGCGTGACCGACGCCGAGCTGGCCGGCGTGAAGCGGGCGATCGACAAGCTCAATCAGCAGCGGAACGACCTGATCGAGCGGCTGGACGATTTCCTGCTGGCCGAGTTGGCAGCGGCGGGAGTCGAGCCGCAGCCCGAGGCGCGGCTGAACACCGAAACGCCGGGCAGCGCGATCGACCGGCTCTCGATCCTCGCCCTGCGGCTGTATCACATGGCAGAGCAGGCCGCCCGCCATGACGCCACGCCGGAGCACGTCGCCAAGGCCAAGGCCCGGCTGGAAACCCTCCATGAGCAGCGCCGCGACCTCTCGAACTCGCTCAGCGAACTGTTGGCCGACATCTTCGCCGGCCGCAAGCGGCTCAAGCTCTACCGCCAGTTCAAGATGTACAACGACCCGACGATGAACCCGTACCTCTACGCGGCGGGGCAGGCCGTGGGGGGGAAACCGGCCGGAAACGAGCCGGGCTAGGGTGCGGCGGCTTCTCGCCTCCCATTGTGGGCATCGCTTCGCCCCGCTAAAATGTTATAGTTCATTGGAGATTTCTATCCACTGCGGTCTTGCATAAAGGGACCAGGCATGGCAAGTGCGGACGTAGTGCAAAGCGTTTACCGGGAGTTTGGCCCTGGACCGATCCAGCCCGAGCGGCAGACGGAACTGTACGTCGACTTGGAGGATGTTCGCGGCAGCATGAACGTGGTTTCACGCTTGAGCGAGCGAATCCGACTTGCGGAAGGCAGACCGACGTGCCAGGTTCTTGCCGGCCATAAGGGGAGCGGAAAGTCGACGGAACTGCTTCGCTTGAAGAAACAGTTGGAGACTGGGCCATCGCCGTTCTTCGTTGTGAATGTCCAGGCGGACGACGATATTGACCGCAACGACGTCGATTTTCCGGACATACTTATCGCGATTGTCCGGCAAATGGCGGCGCAGCTCAAGCTGCGCGAGGGAATCAAGCTGAAGCCGGGCTACTTCAAGGATCGGTTTCAACGGCTCGGCGGGTTGTTGAAGTCTGAGGTGAACCTCGACTCCTTCGAGCTTGGCTACGGCATGATGAAGCTCGCCGGCACGCTAAAGGCAAGCCCCGATGCTCGCAGGGACATCCGCAAGATACTTGACCCGGACACCAACAATTGGCTGACAGCGGCCAACGATGTTATTGGCGAAGCCGTACAGCAGCTCGGGAAGAAAGGCAAGGCAGGGCTGGTCATCCTGCTCGACGATCTCGACAAGATGACCATTCGGCCACACGACGCCGGCTGCACGACGGACGAATACCTGTTCATCAACCGTGCCGCGCAGCTCACGGCGTTCCTCTGCCACGTGGTCTATACGATCCCGCTTTCCCTGGCCTATTCCCACCAAGAGCAGGCGATCAAGAACAGCTACGGCGGACAGGTGCCGGTGGTGCCGATGACGAAAATTGCGGCCCGGCCGCCAAGGAAGGGCGCGTACAAGCCGGGTGTTGAGAAGTTCCGGCAAGTGCTTGCCCGGCGGCTTGAGGCCGCTGGCGTGCCGGCGGGAGAGGTCTTCCGCGACGACGGCGTGCGCGACCAATTGATTTCCCTCAGCGGTGGTCAGCCCGACCAACTGATGATGCTCGTGCGCGAGGCGATCATTGCCCACGGCCTGCCGATCACGAAGGACTCGCTGGATCGAGCAAGGCGGGAAGGCAGACGGGAGTTCGCCCGCTTGTTGCGCCAGGAGCACTGGCCGATCATCCGGGAGATCGGCCGCACCGGCACATTCAACCGGACGTCCGAAAAGGAATCCGCTTTCCGCGAAATGCTGCAATGCCGGGCAATCCTCCAGTACGTGAACGCCGAAGAATGGTACGGTTTGAACCCGATGGTAGACCTGAAACTGCCCGTGAAGACCAAGTGATGCCCATGACGCGGCCGGGTTCAATAGCCGCCGGCGCTCCTGCCCTTGGCGAGTCCGAGCGTCAGGCCGCGGAACTGGCGGCCATGCGGCGGATGATCGGGGCCGCGCGGGGCAGCTTCTCGTTGAGCGTCGCCATCTGCAACAGCCCGGCGCTTCGCGACTATCTCATTGGACGGCTTCAAGGGTCGTTCGCGGGCCTTCGCGTGGTTCGGGTTCCGAGAGGGACCGTGGACGTGTACGGTCTGGCGGCGGCCGAGGCGGGGAAAACACCGCCCGACGGACTGTTCCTAGCCGGTTTGGAGGAGAGCATCGCCTCGGGTGCGGAGAGCCAGCCGGCGCTGCGCTCGCTGAACGCTTCGCGTGAGCTCTGGGAGCAGCGGTATCGCTGTCCCGTGGTGTTTTGGCTGCCGGAATACGCCGCGACGTTGTTGGCGAGGCACGCCCCGGATTTGTGGCGCTATCGCAGCCATTGTTTCGAGTTTGTATCCGAGCGGGCTGGTGCGATCGAGGGCCTCGCGGACCGCCTTGCCGGCGATTTCTCGGCAGCCGCCTCCCTTTCCGCAGAAGAGAAGCGTTTTCGCATTGCGGAGCTCGAACAGCGAGTCGCCGAGGCAGGCGATCCGCCCCCACCGGAACTTGCCCATCATGTGGCAATCTGGCTCGGAGAGTTGGGTTTTCTCTATCAATTTGTCGGCGACCTGAACCGGGGTGAAGAAATGCTCCGCAAGGCGCTGGCGATTGAGGAGAAGCTTGGCCGGCAAGAGGGCATGGCCAGCGAATACGGCAACCTCGGGGTGGTCTACATGACGCGTGGCGACCTGGAGCAGGCCGAAGAGATGTTCCGCAAGTCGCTGGCAATCAACGAGAAACTCGGCCGGCAAGAAAACATGGCGACCACCTGCGGGAACCTCGGACTGATCTACAAGACTCGTGGCGACCTGGATCGGGCCGAAGAGATGCTCCGCAAGGCACTGGCAATCGACGAGAACCTCGGCCGGCAAGAGGGCGTGGCTAACGATCTCGACAACCTCGGGCTGATCTACCGCAGGCGTGGCGACCTGGGCCGGGCGGAAGAGATGCACCGCAAGTCGCTGGCAATCAACGAGAAGCTCGGCCGGCAAGAGGGCATGGCCAACGCTTACGGCAACCTCGGGCTGATCTACATCACGCGTGGCGACCTGGAGCGGGCCGAGGAGATGGCCTGCAAGTCGCTGGCAATCAACGAGAAGCTCGGCGGACGAGAGGGCATAGCCAACGCTTACGGCAGCCTGGGGCTGATCCACATGACGCGTGGCGACCTGGGCCGGGCCGAAGAGATGTTCCGAAGAGCACTGGCAATCAACGAGAGACTCGGCCTACAACAAGGCATGGCCAACGATTTCGGCAACCTCGGGCTGATTTACCGGAGGCGTGGCGACCTAGACCGGGCCGAGGAGGCGCACCGCAAGGCGCTGGCAATCAACAAGAAGCTCGGCCGGCAAGAGGGCATAGCCAGCCAACACGGCAGCCTCGCGCTGGTCTACATGACGCGCGGCGACCTCGCGGCGTGCAAAGAGCACCTCGCCAAGGCACGCGATCTGTTCATGCGAGTCGGCGCTGCCCACAAGGCCCGCGAGATAGAGGATGCATTCCAGCGAGTCGAGCAGGGCGGACAACCGCCTCACTCTTGACCGCCTTCGCCCCGCAGTCCTCGCCGGTCGCCCTCACCCTAAGCCTCCCCCAAAGGGATAGGGGAGCAATTTGCAGACACGCTCCTACGGCAGCCTAATGTCCTTCAACTCGTACGGGAACTCGCTGCTGATGATCGTGCCGGGAATCTTGTAGACGAAGGTGAACTGCTCCAGCGGCTTGTCCAGGTTGAACAGATAGGCCAGGCCCACCTCGTTCTTCTCCTGGGCCGTGGTCTCGAAGGTGTCGTAGGGCACCGGCTTGCCGTCGGGGCCTTCGAGAAAGGCCGGATTGGCGAAAATCCAGTTGCGGTGCGAGGCCAGGGCGTCGCCGGCGTCGTCGAAGCGGGCCTTTACGCGGACCTCCCACGCCTCGTTGTTCTTGCGGACCTCCTCCAGCGTGACCGTGACGCCGGCGATCCGCTTCTCGACGTTCTTCGCCCCGGCGAGCTTGCTGAAGCGGAAGGTCTCGATCTTGCCGGGGATCATGGCGGTCAGCTTGCCCTTGAGGCTGGCGATCCGCTCGACGCTGCGCGGGGGGAGCCGGAGCGGCAAGTCCAGCTTCACGGCGGGCGAGTCGCCGCTAATCGGCGCCTCGACCTGCGCTTCGGCCTCGGCCACCGGCAGCGGCCGGCCGCGCTCGTCAACGGCCGCCACGTCGGCCATCCGCTGCGCGAGGCTGATCATCCGCAGCCGCGGCTCCCAGACCACCTCGACGCCCACCGTGAGCAATTGGCCCAACGGCTGGCGCAGCTCGCGGCGGGCGGTGACCTCGACCGGCTCGATGCGGAACGGCCCGACGTAGCAGGCCGGGCCGGAACGGGCACCGGTTGCCGCGCCCAGAGAGGCCACGACGCTGAGCCCCGGCTGCTCGGCGAAGGGGTAGAGCGTCAGTCCGGCCTGGTCCAGCACTTGATCGAGGGCCGGCCAGAAGGGCGTCTTGTCGAACTTCACATTCAACTCGGTATCGGCGGCCGGCTGGCCGAGCTTCTCGCGGGCGTCGACGATGGTGTTGCCCGATTGCTGCTGAAAGGCGGCGAGAATCTTCGAGAGCGGCATGGCGTCGGCGCGGAGCGTGACCGTCGAGGGCCTGGCCGCCGCGTCCGCCGCCAGCCGCTGGAGCTTCTGGCGCACTCGGTCGAGCCGCTGTTGCACCTCGGCCGACATCCGTTCGCTGTTGGGCGGCAGCAGGTCGAGAACGGCCGGACCGCGCTTGAGCAATTCCGCCTCGGCGGCGTCCCGCTGGGCCAATTGCGGGGCATCGAGTTGCCGGACCAGCCGCTGGACGTCGGCCCGCAAGTCGCCGCCGGCTGGGGCTTCGGCCGGGGCCTCAGCCGGGGCGGCCAACAAGGAAACCGTCAACAGAGCGCAATGGATCAACATGGCGTCACCTCCCTTGCCGGCATTGTACTGCGTAAGTCACCTGACCGCCAATAGCCGGGAGCTAACAGCTCCCGGAAGGTGCATTAACCGTGGCATATTCCACCGGGAGCTGTTAGCTCCCGGCTATTGCCCCACCCCTGGTAAATGCCCTTTGGCGGCAGTATAAAGTGTACTGTGCATTCTCACGATGGAACACCCTGCCAAGTCAATCCCATGGTCCGATCCGCCCAGAGCGTTGCCCCGCGGCAGGACGATCCGCCCTATCGGCCGGGCGAGCCGGCGGCGCTGTTCATCCCCTGCTACATCGACCAGTTCTACCCGGCAATCGGCCAGGCCATGGCCCGGCTCTTGCGGCGCTACGGCGTGCCGGTGGTCTATCCGGCGGCGCAGACCTGTTGCGGGCAGCCGGCGTTCAACTCGGGCTATTGGGAAGAGGCGCGGCGGGTGATCCGCCATTTCTGCAACGTCTTCGAGCCGCACCGCTGGATCGTCTGCCCCTCGGGCTCCTGCACGGCCATGTGCCGGGTGTTCTTCGGCCACGCCGACCCCGACCCGCGGATCGTGGGCATCGGCCGGCGGGTCTTCGAGCTGACCGAGTTCCTGCACGACATCCTCGGCGTGACCGACACCGGGGCGACCTTCCCGCACAAGGTGGCCATGCACATCGGCTGCCACGGCCGCCGCGAGTTGGGCGTGGCCGAGCCGCCCATGCGGCTGCTGCAAAGCGTCCGTGGCCTGGAGTATTGCGAGCTGCCGAACGTCGAGGAGTGCTGCGGGTTCGGCGGCACGTTCAGCGTGAAAATGCCCGGCACGTCGCTGGCCATGGGCGGCACGAAAGTCGAGAACATCATCCGCAGCGGCGCTGAGGTGGTCGTCAGCAACGACGTCAGTTGCCTAATGCACATCGGCGGCATTTTGCGCCGCAAGCCCGAAACGCGGCACATCCGCACGATGCACGTCGCCGAAGTGCTGGTGGCAGGGTGGGAAGAGGAAATTGCAAATTGAAAATTGCAAATTGCAAATCTCACATTTCAGACCTGCAATTTGCAATTTGCAATTTGCAATTCCCGATTTGCAATCTTTAAGCTGCCCATGCTGAACTTCACCTACCACAACCCGACGACGATCGTATTCGGCCGCGGCTCGATCGCCGAGCTGCCCAATCTCATCCCCGCCGACGCCAAAGTGCTGATGACCTGCGGCGGCGGATCGATCCGCCGCAACGGCGTCTATGACCAGGTGGTCCGCGCCTGCGGGACCGGCATTTGCTGGAATTCGGCGGCATCGAGCCGAACCCGCGCTACGAAACCTGCCTCAAGGCGGTCGAGCAGGTCCGGGCGGAAAACGTCGATTTCCTGCTGGCCGTGGGCGGCGGGTCGGTGCTGGACGGCACGAAGTTCATCGCGGCGACGGCCAAGTACCGCGGAAAAGACCCGTGGGATTTGCTGACGCATTGGGACCGCGTGCCGGCCGACTCGCTGCCGGTCGGCTGCGTGCTTACCCTGCCGGCCACCGGCTCGGAGAGCAACGGCGGGGCGGTCATCAGCCGCGAGGCGACCCGCGAAAAACTGTTCTTCAACTCGCCGCATACCTTTCCGCGGTTCTCGATCCTCGATCCCGAGGCGACGTTCACGCTGCCCTCCCGGCAGACGGCCAACGGCATCGTCGATGCGTTTGTCCACACGACCGAGCAATACCTGACCTATCCGGCCGATGCACCGCTTCAGGACCGCCAAGCGGAGGCGATCCTACTAACGTTGATCGAGGAAGGGCCGAAGGCGCTGGCCGATCCGCGGAACTACGCGGTGCGGGCGAACCTGATGTGGTGCGCCACGCAGGCCCTCAATGGGCTGATCGGCTGCGGCGTGCCGCAGGATTGGGCTACCCACATGATCGGCCACGAATTGACGGCGCTGTACCGCATCGACCACGCCCAGTCGCTGGCGGTGGTGCATCCCGGCGTGCTGCGGCACCAGCGGGACCGCAAGCGGGCCAAGCTGCTCCAGTTCGGCGAACGGGTTTGGGACAATGTAGGCGGCACACTCCGTGTGCCGCCATCGGCCGCGGCAAACGACCAAGACGCCCGCGCCGATCAAGCCATCGACAGAATGGACCAATTCTTCCGCTCATTGGGCGTGGGCACGCGGCTGGCCGACTACAACATCCCCGCCGACGCCCCCGATGTGGTCGCCGCCCGACTGGCAAAACGCGGTATGAGGCTCGGCGAGCACGGGGACTTGGGAGAGAAGGAGATTAGGGAGATACTTGCACTGCGAAAATGAGTTACGCCCGTCTACGGCTCTGTGAGCCATGTTGCCTCAACAATGACAGAACCCGACTACCCTGAAACCGATCTGAACCTCCCCGAGATGCTGAAACACCTCGGCGGCGCGGAGTTCCTTGCGGACCGGACCGAGGGCCTCTACGAGCCGTCGGCCCCGAAGGCGCTGGGCGATACCACCGAGCGGTCGAGCAAACACAACCGCTCGGTCGCCGACGCCGTGCCCTATTTCCAGGACTGGCGGGACGCGGCGCAGCAGGTGAAACGCTATGCCGTGGCCAATCTCGACAAGCTGCTAGTGCAGTTCGAGCGGAACGTCACGGCCCGCGGGGCCACCGTCCTTTGGGCCGCCGACGCCGCGGAGGCCAACGGGCTCGTGCTCAAGCTGGCCGTCGAGCACAACGTCCGCAGCGTGGTCAAGTCGAAGTCGATGGTCAGCGAGGAGATGGAACTGAATCGCGTGCTCGGTGCGGCAGGCATCCGCGCCGTCGAGACCGACCTGGGCGAGTGGATCGTCCAACTGGCGGGCCAACGGCCGGTGCATATCGTCACGCCCGCCATCCATCTCTCGGCCGCCGACGTGGGCCGGCTCTTTGCCGATAAGCTCGGCGAGCCGTGTACCGCCGATCACGCCAAGCTGGCCGACGTCGCCCGGCGGCACCTGCGGGAAGAATACCTCCGGGCGGAAATGGGCATTTCCGGCTGCAACTTCGCCGTGGCCGACACCGGCACGATGGTCGTGATCGAGAACGAAGGGAACGCCGGCCTCTCGACCGCCACCCCGCCCGTCCATGTCGTGCTGGTGGGCATCGAGAAGATGCTGCCGCGGCTGGCCGATCTGCCGCTGATGCTCAACTTGTTGCCCCGCAGCGGCACGGGGCAGAAACTCACCAGCTACACGCACCTGATCTACGGGCCGGCGCCGGGCAGGAAGCTGTACGTGATCCTGCTGGACAACGGGCGGAGCAACGTGCTCAAGGATCCGGCCTGCTGGTCGGTGCTCTCGTGCATCCGCTGTGGGGCGTGCCTGAACAACTGCCCGGTCTACCGCCGCGTGGGCGGCTGGGCCTACGGCTGGGTCTATCCCGGCCCGATCGGCTCGATCCTGACCCCGCACCTGCTCGGCCTGCGGCAGGCGGGCGAACTGCCGTTCGCCTCGTCGCTGTGCGGGGCGTGCGGCGAAGTCTGCCCCGTGAAGATCGACATCCCGCACCAACTCGTCCACTTGCGCCACCGGGCGGTCAATGAGCCGTCGCCGATGCGGTCCTGGACCGAGCGGCTCACCTGGGCGGCTTGGGCGTGGATGATGGGCGGGCCGCTGCGGTACAAACTGGCGATGGCCGGCGTGCGGATCGGCGTGCGGCTGGCGAGGTTTCTGCCCTGGCATCCCGGCAAGCTCGGGGCGTGGACCCGCGGCCGCGAACTGCCCGAAGTGCCCGGCCCGGCCTTCCGCCGCTGGTGGCGACGAAATGGGAAGAAGTACGAACCGCGAGAAATGCGATGAAATCGAACAAGAAGCAACAACTCGCAGAGAAGAACGCGTTCGGCGCCGCCCTGGCAACATTTGCCAAGGGTTTGACGGAATACGTCTCGGCGGAGGACGGACAGTGGACGATCAAAGGGTTTATTGACGTGTTCAAGAATGTGTACACGATCAGTTCGGACACCAAGATCGTCTCGAAGATTTTGGAAATTCATCTCTTTCCAAGAATTCTTCACTTTGCGGAGCAGCACGGGTTCTCGATCGTGCTGGCCGAACGTCAGAACTGGTATCCCGATTTGAGTTTCGTGAAGAAGGACGATCAGATGGTGAAGTTCGCCGTGGACATCAAGACCACGTACCGGGATCCCGAGTTCCCGGGTCACGTGAACGGCTTCACGCTCGGGAGCCACGGCGCCTACTTCAAGAACCGGACTTCGACAAAGAACATTCAGTTTCCATACGCCGACTACACAGGGCATTTCTGTCTCGGAATCATCTATACGCGCACCGACGGAAAAGACTTGGACGAGACAAGGGTTATCCATGTGACGGAACTCGACGCCGGGAAGCCCCCGACGCCTCCACACCGTTATCGCTCGACCACGGTTGACAACCTCCGGTCGATTGCGTCGGTCGTCAAGGACTTCCAGTTCTTCGTTTGCGAGAAATGGCGGCTGGCGAGCGACAAGCAGGGGTCGGGAAACACGGCCAACATAGGATCGATTACTTGTATTGCCGACATCTTGGCCGGAAACGGCGTGTTCGCAGGACTCGGCGAGAAGTGGTTCGACGAATACTGGATGAACTACGGCGTCGCCACTACAATCAAGGATGGAGCGGCAAGGCCCATCCGATCCATCGACGAGTTCCTGGAGTTCAAGGGCGCGAGCAAGCGTAGGGTCGTGCGCATGAAAACGAAGAGAAGGGCGCGGAAGGGCGGGTAAGAATGCGGATCATCGTTCCCCCCATCAAGAGCCAAGGCATCAAGACGAAGCTTGTGCCCTGGATTCAATCGTTGCTTCCCGCGGTCGGAGGGCGATGGATCGAGCCGTTTTTCGGCACCGGCGTGGTCGCATTCAACTCCGGGTTTCAGAGGGCTCTTCTCGGCGACGTCAACCCGCACGTCATTCAGTTCTACCAAGCCGTTCAGGATGGCGGGATAACGCCGCGCCGGGTCCGCGAATATCTGGAAAGGGAGGGCCGCCAACTCGAGCGCGCAGCGGAAAGCGGGTATGCGCATTTCAGAACGGTCAGAAACCGCTTCAACAAGACGCACGATCCCTTGGATTTCCTTTTTCTCTCGCGTGCCGGCTTCAACGGCATGATGAGATTCAACCGTCGCGGCCAGTGGAATATCCCCTTCTGTCAGAAACCAGGCCGATTCTCCCGGTCGTACATCACGAAGATCGTGAACCAGGTGCATGACGTCGCATGCCTCATTCAACCGGCATGGCAGTTCGTGGTGGACACGTTTGAGAACGTGATTTCGGAAGCCACGCCGGAAGACGTCATCTACTGTGATCCTCCCTATATCGGAAGGTACGTCGACTACTACAGCGGTTGGACGGAGGCGGACGAACAGAGGTTGTTCCGACTGCTTGCCGCCACGCCGGCCAAGTTCATTCTCTCAACGTGGCACCACAATGACTTCCGACACAACCCATTTGTCGAGTCGTTGTGGAACAAGTTCAGTATCGTTACCCGCGACCACTTCTACCATTCCGGCGCTAAGATCGAGAACCGCCGCACGGTCGTCGAGGCTTTGGTGTTCAACTTTCCGGCGGCCGTCCGAAAACACAACCACGGCCTGAGACCGAAGCGAAGACAAATGGTATTGCCGGAAGTGTTAGTCCAGACTGCTGACCGGCACAAACAAGACCATGACCAGCCGTGACACGATTTTGCAGCGAGTGCGGGCCGAGCTGTGCAAGGGTCCGCAAGTCCCCATGCCGCCGCCGGCGGAGGTCTGGCCGCGGGAGAACCCAGCGACGGCCGCAATGGCCGAACGGTTCGCCCAGGAATTGGCGGCGGTCCACGGCGAAGTGATCCGCTGCGGCTCGATCGAGGACGCCCGGCGGCAACTGGCGGAAGTGGTCCGCCAAGCAGGCTGGACCGCCGTCGGCGCGATGGACCGCCCGATGGTCCGTCAGGCGACGGCCGGGCTGCCGCCGGACCTCGTGCGATGGGCCGCAACGGGGGACATCACGCGGAGCGTGATGAGTACAATGCCGCGGCAGATGGCCGAGCTTTCGGCCAGCGTTATCGCCGCGGAAGTGCTCTTGGCCGACACCGGATCGTGCGTGGTCGCCTGCCCGACGGTTGAGGACCGGCTGCTCTGCTACTTGCCCCCGGCGTGCGTGGTGATTGCACGGGTGGAGCAGTTGGCCGAACATTTGCCGGCGGCCTGGGCGGACGTTGCCGCTCGCGTGGCCGACCCGGCGCTGCGGGGCGAACTGGTGATTGTCACCGGTCCCAGCCGGACCTCCGACATCGAGAAGATTCTGACCCTTGGCGTACACGGGCCGAAGCGGCTGGTGGTGATGCTGGCAGAATGATGAATGATGAGTGATGAATGATGAATACCACAGACCGCCGCTGTCGTCTGTCATTCATCATTCATCATTCATCATTCATCATTGTTCTCGTTCTTGCGGTCCCGGCGCCGGCCCAGCAGCTCGCGCTGCTGCGCAAGATGCCGGCCGAGTTGCTGCGTTACACGGGCGGGGCGCGGCCGGACGCCGACGGCATGGTCGGCTACAACCAGGGCGGCTTCCGGAGTCCCGAGTTCCAGGGCGGGGCGATGCACTATCTGGTCCGCGGCGCGGTCCGCGGCGACCGCCGGGCCGTGGACGACGCCTGGCGGGCGATCGACGCCACCTTCCGGCAACAGACCGAAAGCGGCAACTTCGGCCGGCCCGGCCAACCGCACGGCGGTCCCTCGGCCGTGGCTTTCTGGCTGGCCGATCTCGACCAGGCCCTCCTCGTGCTGCGGGAGAGCAATTTGGGGCTGGAGTATAAGAAGCGGATCGGCCGGCTCCTGCCGAAGATTCGCCGGGCGGCCCTCTGGTTGGCCGAGCCTCGCTACCAGGAGCGTCTGCGGCGCGAGGATGCCGACGCCCCAAACCGCCTGCTGTTCGATGCCTTGGCCTACGGGCTGTCGGGCGTTCTGGCGGGCGACGAGGAGTTGAAGCAACTGGCCCGCCGCTTCGCCGATCTGGCGATGGCGGAGTTCCGGCCCGGCGACGGCGTGTTTCTCGAAAAGGGCGGGCACGATTCCAGCTACCAGGCCGTCGCGGCGTTGAATCTCCAGGTGTGGCTGCTCTACTTCCCCGACAAGAAGCTGGCGGAGGCGGCGGCAGCGGCCGTCCGCTGGGAGTTGGGCCGCGTCGCGGCGGACGGCCAAATCGACGCCGCCGGCAACACCCGCACCGGACTGGGCCAGGAACAATGGATGGGCCACAGCAAGGGGGTGGACCTCAGTGCGGTCACGCTGTGCCTGCTCTACGACTTCGCCCGCACCGGCAACGCTCAATCGCTGGCGGCCGCCCGCCGGATCGTCGAGCGGAGGAAGCGACAGTAGGAGCGACATCTTGGCCTTTCGCCCGAAGGGCTTTCATAGGATAGCCCAGGGCAACGCCCTGGGTAACGAGTAATGCGCCGGAGCCGTTAGCCCTGAAAGGGCGAGATTGGTTGCGAGCGCGAGGGTCTATCGCGCCCTTTCAGGACTATGATTTCCGTGGTTTCCACCTTCCCAGGGCGTTGCCCTGGGCTGTCACATTGGAGCCTTTCAGGCTCGCACACCCGACAAAATCGTTACGACGTCTTTTTTCCCCTTGGAATTTCGCACTGGCTGCGCCATAGAGCTATAGTGAGGATTATTCTGCACCTACAGATTGCCCGTCAAGGCTTGCGGGGTGTCGGGTGAACGAAGCGGCCTCTCAGCGCAACGACCAGATCGTGCAGTTGTTGACGAACGTCCAACAACAACTGACCCGCTATGTCCGCACCCTGGTGCCCAACCGCGACGACGCCGAGGAAGTGCTGCAAGAGACGAATCTCTTCGTCTGGTGTCATGCCGACGAGTATGAGTTGGGGACGAACTTTGCGGCCTGGGCGTGCAAGGTCGCCTACTACCAGGTGCTCACCTACCGCAAGCGGCAAGCCCGCAGCCGGCTCCGCTTCAGCGACCGGTTGGTCGAGCAGTTGGCCGAGAGCACGGCGCGGAATCCCGGTGGACAGCCCGACGACGTCGAGGCTTTCGAGTCGTGCGTGGCGAAGCTCCCGGAGCAGGACCGCGAACTGATCGACTTGCGCTACGAGCCGGGGGCAACGGTGCAGAGCGTTGCCCAGCGGGTGGGGCGATCGACCAAGGCGGTCTACCACGCCTTGGGCCGCATCCGGACCTGGCTCTTGGAGTGCATGAACCGCGATTCTGCCGGACGGAGGCGCGGCTGATGCCATCGTTTAACCCGGAGCCAACGGCGACGGACTTCCCGGAATTGACCGGCCTGCTCGTGCTGCTCTGCGACGGCGAGATGGGCCAGGCCCAATGGGACCGGCTCGAAGCGCTGTTGCTGGACGATCCGGCGTCGCAGGAGTTCTACCGGCGTTTTGTCGGGCTGGACGTGGACCTGGCCTGGCGTGCTGCCGGCCGGACCGCCCGCTTGCCGTTCGAGGTCCGGGACTCAGGACCGGCCACCGCTGGTGCGGCAGTTGAACTGCCGCATCAACCCGGCGAACCCCCAGTCCCCCAACCCGAATCCGTCATTCCCCCGATCGTTATTGATACGGACTCCTCGCCCTTCTCGCGTCTTCCCTCTTCGCTAGGCAGTTGGCTGATCTCTTATGGGGCAGCCACCGTGCTCACGGGCATGGCCATTCTCGGTGCCTGGATGTACAGGGTGTCCCTCGATTACGAGCTTGCCAAGTCTCCGCACGCCTCGGGCCCGCCGTTTCAGAAGAGCGTCGAGCCGGAAATGGAGTTTGTCGGCCGGATCAGCGGCCTGGCCGATTGCCGCTGGGTTGACCCCCAAGACGCCCGTTTCGCCTTGGCCCCGGTCTCCCTCGGCCGCAAGTACGCGCTCAGTTCCGGCCTGATGGAAATCAGCTACCAAAGCGGGGCAACAGTAATTCTCCAAGGTCCGTGCACCTATGAGATCGAGTCCCCCAGCGGCGGCTTCCTCTCGCTCGGCAAACTGACGGCGAGAGTGGAGCCGGCAGTCGGCAGTCGGCAGTCGGCAGTCGGCGGCAACGAGACCAAACCAGAGTCACTGCCCACTGCCCACTGCCCACTGCCCACTCTTTTCTGCGTCCGCACTCCCACCGCCACCGTCACCGACCTGGGCACCGAGTTCGGGGTGGAAGTGGATCAGTCCGGGGCAACCCGGTCTTACGTCTTCCGCGGCAAAGTTGAGTTGCGCCCCGCCGGCGCCGACACGGGAGACGGCGGTGGCGCCGCCGTGATTTCCCTGGCAGCGAACGAGTCGGCCACGGTCACGGTCCGGCGAGATCGCGCGCTGACGATGACACGTGAACCGGGCAACCCGAGCAAGTTCGCCCGTCGAATGCCTGAGCGGGTGGCGATCACACTGTTCAACACGGGCGCGGGACTGACGGACGGAGATGAGGACCCGCACTGGCAGCTTGTCGCCCGCAGCGACGACCCGAAATTCAAGCCCCGGCCCGCCGTGGTCACTTCGGTTATCGCCCCAAACTGGCTGGAAAACGGCTATCAATCGAATTGGATTTCGACGGCAAACGGCCTACCGAATCTTCCTAACGGCGTTTCCTACACCTTCCGCACGACGTTCGAGCTTGCGGACATACTACCGGGCACAGCCGTTGTGCGGGGTCAGTTCATCGCGGACAACCATGTCGGGGCCATTCGCCTCAACGGCGAAGCAGTGTCTGTGCCCGAACACGGGGTAGACGCTCCGTTCGAGGTCTTTCGAAGTTTCACAATCGGCAAAGGCTTTGTCGAGGGAACCAACGTGTTGGAGATCGAGGTGGAGAACGGCGCGCCGGCTCCAAGCGATCTAGCAGGACCGGGACCAATGGCGCTCCGCGTGGAACTGACGGGATTCGCGTTTTCGGGGAAGGTTCCGCAGCCGGCCTCCGGCGCAAAAAAAGGAGGGTGCTGCCATGAAGTAGATCATGCGAGTCCATCGTGTGTTGGTTTCAAGAAGCGAGCGGAGTTGGAGTGTAGAAGGGGCAGCGAAATGCCCGGGTTGATTCATCCAGAGTGTTTCTGGGGCCTGGTGACGCTTCAAGACACGTTTATTCCCTACGGGGAAGGAGAAATGCTCATGTTTCGCAATTTCGTGAGTCTGGTAGCGGCGGCCTTGGTTGTCTCGTCGTTGGCCTTGACGGCCCAGGCGGAGGTAATTCTCTCCGACACATTGGCGTCTCCTTCTGGCGGCCAGGTCTCCGGGCGCACCCCGGACACGGTGAATCTGCCAGGCGGCACTTACGCCACAATCGGCACAATATGGGGCCAGCCAACCATCAAGACCCCTGGCGCAGGGGTGTACGGTGCGGGCCTAAGCACCGGCTGCGGCGAAGCCATTAGCCTCGCGTCCTACGTAGGGAATGGTTATACGAAGCCGACTCAGTTTACGATATCTGCGTCGCTGTACCTTGGCGAGATCGTGACGGACGCCCAGGGGGACGACCCGACGGCCGGCGTAGGGCTGGGTTTCTTGGCATCTAACGCGCCGAGCAACAACAGCAGCAACTTCTACAATGCCTGGAGCTCCGGTGACACCCACGTTGGTATTTGGCTCGACCCCAACGGTACGTTGTCGTTGATCGACGCCAGCCCCGCCGTCAAGACCAGTGTGTCGCGGCTTAGCTACGTGGGAACGTGGAGCAAAACGGTATGGCACACGCTCAAGTACGACGTGAATACGACGAACGGGACGATCAGCAACGTCCTGCTGGACGGAACACTCTACACCTTTGCCAGCACGTACAACCACGTGTTTACCGATTCCAATACGAAGTATGCGTGCTTGGCCGATGGGTCATACACTGCCAGCACGTATGGTTATGAACGCAACCTGGTCGTACAAACGATCCCCGAGCCGGGTACGCTTGCCCTGCTGGCCGCCGGCTTTCTCGGGCTGCTCTGCTATGCGTGGCGGAAGCGGAGGTAGATTTCGCGTCCCGGAGCGGAAGTAAGATTCCGCGCCCCGAAGGGGCGCCGGTTCACCCAGCCCAGGGCAACGCCCTGGGTAGGGTGGACGGACAATCGAGGTTTTGTGTATTTACGTGCGTCGGTCCAACGGACCAACGGTTCGCCTCGGCACTGGCGGAACGATTGGCCCGTTGGGCCGCAGATTGCACGGGGTGCTCACGCTTCCCAGGGCGTTGCCCTGGGCTGGGCGAACAAAGGGCCTTCGGCCCGGGAAGAAGTAGATGAACCCAAATCCACTATCCGCCATCCAAGACACAAGAGCTCGACGCGGTTTTACGCTCGTGGAACTCTTGGTGGTGATCACGATCATCGGCATTCTGATCGCGCTCTTGTTGCCGGCGGTGCAGGCGGCACGGGAGGCGGCGCGGCAAACGCAGTGCCGCAACAACCTCAAGCAACTCGCCCTGGGCTGCTTGAACCATGAACAGGCCACCGGGCGGCTTCCCACCGGCGGCTGGGGAATGCAGTGGACCGGCGACGCCGACCGCGGCGCCGACTGGCGCCAGCCGGGCGGGTGGATCTACAACATCCTGCCATTCATCGAGCAGCAAACCCTGCACGACCTTGGCGCCGGGCTGGGGGCATGGAACTCGACGGACAAGAAAGCCGCCCACCTGCAGCGAGTTTCCACTCCGTTGGGCACACTCTACTGCCCGACGCGGCGACGGGTAATGGCTTACACCTGGGCCGTGAGTTGGGGAATCGTCAACGCCGGCACGCCCTCGGCGGTGGGACGGTCGGATTATGCGGCCAACGGCGGCGACGTGTACACCGATTGCGCTACTCCGAAATCTCCCCTCTGGCAATCGGCGATCCCCAGCAACACCACCGGCGGACCGGCCAGCACGACGGAGGTCGAGAATCCCCCGGGCCAAATGACGTCCAACGCCCGGACCACCTTCGCCAATATCGCCGCGGTCGCCACCGGCGTCGTCTATACCGGCAGTCTCATCAAACTGGCCGACGTCAAAGACGGCGCCACCAACACTTATCTGGCGGGCGAAAAGTACCTCAACCCCGATTGTTATGAGACCGGCACTGATTACGGCGACAACGAGGACGCGCTGCTGGGCGACAACGAGGACATCTCCCGCTGGACTGCGTACTCGGTCAATTACACGACCACGCCGACTACGATCCAATACCTCGCTCCATTTCAGGACACGCCCGGCGCACCCGGCCGATGGTGCTTCGGCTCCGCGCACGCCAACGGATTCCAAATGGCCTTTTGCGACGGCTCGGTCACGATGATTAATTACACGCTCGACCAGGAGGTCCATCGCCGTCTGGGCAACCGCAGCGACGGCTTGCCGGTCGACGGCAAGGCGTTCTAGCGCGGAATTGGCCGTTCACAACCCCTCGGCCGCCGGGCCGATCACCTGCCAACCCCACCTGCCTCCAAACTCGCTCAGGGAGAAACTGAATGTCTTGCCTCAACGTTGCGCTAGTCGTTCTCAGCACGGCCTTGGCTGGCCTGTCGGAAACTGATTTTCCCAGCCGGCCGTTCTACGTTCCGGAGAATCCCAAATACACGATCGTCGACTCCACGCTCGATTCGATCCGCTTCACCCTGGAAAAGACCTTGCGCCGCGACCAGCGCGGGCACCTGGCGTCGATCTCAACTTTCGTCAATCCCCAGGCCGAGGTGATGGCGTGGCACGACTTCGGCAATCTGGAAGGGCCGGGCTGGGTCGCCAATACGGTCGGCGGCGCGTATGAGATATACTTGCTGGGCGAGTTCCTGCACAAGCCCGAGTGGCAAGACAAAG
This sequence comes from uncultured Planctomycetaceae bacterium, assembly GCA_963754135.1. GTDB lineage: Bacteria > Planctomycetota > Planctomycetia > Pirellulales > Thermoguttaceae > JAJFUI01. The sequence continues at coordinate 1,119,643 of CAVWEY010000003.1, read as the reverse complement.
GCATTGCCATTCTCGACCACGTTCCTGGACGGCGGGTTCATCGACGAGAAGTCCGGCTTTATCCAAGGCTATCGGGAGACCACCACCGGCAAACTCTGCTTGAACTACAAGCACAAGTCCGACTGGTTCTGCCCCGGTTCGATGGCCAAAATGGGCTTTCAACTGCTGATCTTTGCCGACCAACTTGGGGACGACCCGCGGGCGAAGCGCATGCGGGCGGCGGCTGTCGGCTGTGCGGCGTGGATCCGCGACCACGTTCGAACCGGCGCCGAACGGTTGGTTCCCCCGCCGCACCACCGCGGAGGGCAAAGTGTACCGACGATCGCCCGACGGCGACAAAGACCGCTGTTGGCAGACTTCGGCCGACGGGCTGTTCATCTTGCAGTTGCAGGCGGCGCTTACCCGAGCGCGGACTGGCCGATTACCGCGGGCCGCTCCGGGAAAAGACCGCGGTCTTTATCCGCTTGGGCGGCATCTTCGGCAGCATCAATCACGACACCTACGATCCGCAGGAAAACGTGGCCTACGCCGTGGCCTTCCGCACCCTGCGGGACGTTTCCCGCTTGCTCAAGGACGACGCCGTCCGCGCGTTCGCCTATGAAAAATGCCTGGCCGGACTCGACCAGTTCAAGATGACCGAGGACCGGAACGGCGTAGCGACCAAGGGCCTGTTGTACATGGAGAAGTTGTGGGACACCGCCTATCTGTGGGAGAACGCCGAGGCGGCACTGGCCTACTTCGAGGCCGCGGCCGGCACCCGCCAGCGCGACCTGACGAGAAGCCGCCAATACGAAATGGACGGCCTGGTGATCCTGCGGGCGATTGCCAAGCACCACTATGGGCCACACGGCTTCCTGACCGAAGGCGTCGACTGGAACAATCACGTGGGCCAAGGGAACCACATCGGAAAGAAGAAGTTCGCCGCCATCTGTTACACCGAACCTTTCCTGAACGGCCAGCACATTGCCGAGCCGACGCTCTATTACCTGAAGAACCTCGCCCGCACGACGGCTGCCCGTAACGCCGCAGAGTGGCGCGACATCGAGGGCAATGTGATTCTGCGTTAGCCCGCCGCCTCGATGGCCCCGAAGTGCGGCCAGAGCCGTCTCCACGTTCAGCCGCCCGCGACGGCCGGGCTGTCCGCGAAAGATCTGACGCCGCGAACGCGGTGCGGCAACGTCGTGGTCCATTTGCCGCCCAAGAGCGGTTGACGCTGCCCCCGTCTTGCCCGACAATGGGCCATTATGGCAAATTCCCGGGTGGGCATTTGGCTGATCGGCGCCAAGGGGGGCGTGGCGTCGACCGCCATCCTCGGTCTGGCGGCTCTCAAGAGGGGACTGGTCGGTCCGGTGGGACTGGTCAGCCAGTTGCCCCAGTTCGGGCAGCTTGGGCTGGCCGATTGGGACCGATTCGTGGTGGCCGGGCACGAGATTCGCGGCGCTCTGCTGGTGGACGAGGTCCTGCGGATGGCCCGCGAAAGCCGCCACACGGCCCTGCCGGGCCTCGTGGAACCGTGCCGGGAGGAATTGGAACAGATCGACGCCCGCATCCGGCCGGGCACGATCCTCGGCGTCGGCCAGACGATTGCCGCCCTGGCCGATTGGGGCGAAAAAGGGGACAGTCCCCATTTGCCGGAACGGCCCGAAGGGTGCTTCGCACAAATGGGGACTGTCCCCTTTTTCGCCAGCGAAACGCCCCGCCAAGCCATCGCCCGGCTGGGGGGTGACATGGCCGAGTTTGTCCGCGCCGAGCAGCTTAGCCATTTGGTGGTGGTCAATGTGGCCTCGACCGAGCCGGCAGTAGATACCTCGAATCTGCCGCCAACCTGGGGGGAATTGGAACGGCTGCTTGAAGGCGCGAGTAGAAGCGGCATCCTGCCGCTTCAAACCGGGAAGCGGCAAGATGCCGCTTCTACATTGCCGGCCAGTTCGCTGTACGCCATTGCCGCGTTGGAGGCGGGCTATTCCTACATCAACTTCACCCCATCGCTTGGTGCATCGCCGGCGGCAATCGACGAGCTTGCCCGGCTCCGCCACGCCTGCCACTACGGTTGCGACGGGAAGACGGGCGAAACGCTGATGAAGAGCGTCTTGGCCCCGATGTTCGCCCGGCGGAACCTCCAGGTGTTAAGCTGGGTCGGCCACAACATCTTCGGCAACATGGACGGCCAGGTGCTCGACGATCCGGCAAACAAGCAGGCCAAGCTGGCCAGCAAGGATCACCTGCTGCGGGAAATCCTCGGCTACCGCCCTAACACGCTGGTGTCAATCGAGTATCTGCCCGACCTGGGCGACTGGAAAACCGCCTGGGACCATATCCACTTCGCCGGCTTCCTGGGCGTGCCGATGACCCTGCAATTCACCTGGCAGGGCTGTGACTCGCTCTTGGCCGCGCCGCTGGTGTTGGACCTGGTGCGGCTCGTGGAGTTGGCGCATCGCCGCGGCCACGTCGGTCAGATGCCCTTTCTGGCCAGTTTTTTCAAGAGTCCCTACGGCGTGAGCGAACACTGCTTCGACCGGCAGTTCGAGATGCTGGAGGACTGGGCCGCAGCGTGCAAAACCGCAAGCGGCTCGTAGCGATCAATTCCCACTACTCACTACCCACTATTCACTATCTTGCCCGACCGCAATCCAAAATCACGACCGCGTACGAAACCCCCGCCGGCGGTGGCCACCGCATCGCCGGTCCCCACCGGCTTTGCCGGCATGGGGCTGTCGAAAGTGATGTTGGCCGCCCTACGCGAGGCCGAGTATCTCGACCCCACGCCGATCCAGGCTGGGCTGATCCCGAAGGCGTTGGCCGGCGTGGACCTGATGGGCCAGGCGCAGACCGGCACCGGCAAGACGGCCGCCTTCTGCATCCCCATCCTCGAACGGCTCGAACCCCGCCCCGCGAGCGCCGGCCCGCAGGCGTTGGTGCTTGTGCCCACCCGTGAGTTGGCCGTCCAGGTCCGCGACGAGTGCGTCAAGCTGGCCTTTGGCCGCGAGATTCACGTGGTGGGCGTCTTCGGCGGCAAACCGATCCGGCAGCAGGTCGAGCATCTCCGCCGCGGGGCGGAGATCATCGTCGGCACGCCCGGCCGCGTGATCGATCTGAGCGGCCGCGGCTCGCTGGTGCTCGGCGGCATCCGCTTCGTGGTCCTCGACGAGGCCGACCGGATGCTGGACATCGGCTTCCGGCCCGACATCGAAAAAATCCTCCGCCGCTGCCCGCAGTCGCGGCAAACGCTGTTGCTAAGCGCCACCATCCCCCCGCCGGTCAAGCGGCTGGCCGAGCGCTTCATGCGCGACCCGGAAATGGTCGATTTCTCCACCAAGGACCTGGCGGTGGAGACAATCGACCAGTGGTACTTCACGGTCGATCCGGAGCGGAAGTTTGACCTGCTGGTGAAGCTGGTCGAGCGGGAGGATCCGCAACAGGCGATCGTTTTCTGCCGCACCAAGCGGGGGACCGACAAGGTCGCCCGGCGGCTGGGCGAGAAGGTCAAGAGCGTGGACACCATCCACGGCGACCTCCAGCAATCGGCCCGCGACCGCGTCATGCGGCGTTTCCGCGAGGGCAAGACGAAGATTCTGGTGGCCACCGACGTGGTGGGCCGGGGCATCGACGTGACCACCATCTCGCACATCATCAACTACGACGTCCCACAGTTCTGCGACGATTACGTGCATCGCGTGGGCCGGACCGGCCGGATGGGCCGCGAGGGCGTGGCCTTCACCTTCGTCTCGCCCGAGGAGGGCAACGAACTGACCCGGATCGAGATGCGCATTAACCGGCTGCTGAAGCGCGACGAGATTCCCGGCTTTGTGGCGCTGGCCAAGCCGCAGCCGACCGAGGATTTCGACGCCGAGAGCGGCGAGCCGCTGGAGCCGGAGCCGGCCAAGCCCGTGTTCGGCCGCCGCACCCACCGCATCCGTCGGGCGCTGTGAACTGAAAAACGATTCCAGGAACCGTTTTCGGCGAATCTCACCCCTCGAACCGGATTCCGAGAATCTCGAACTTGAGCGTCCCCTGCGGCACGGCGATCTCGACCCGCTCGCCGACCTTCTTGCCGACCAATCCTTGGGCCAAGGGACTGGTCAGTAGGATCTTGCCGCTATCGTAATCCTCCTCGCCGGCGCCGACCAGCGTGAACTCCTCCTCATCGCCGAAGTTGAGGTCCTTCACTCGGACCGTCGAGCCGAAGGCGACCTGGTCCTTGGGGAATTGCGCGGGGTCCAACAGAATGGCCCGCGAGAGCTTGTCGCGGAGCACGTTGATGCGGGCTTCCATCAGCGCCCGGCTCTCCTGGGCGCCGGTGTACTCGGCGTTCTCGGTCAGATCGCCCTCGGCGCGGGCGTGGCCCAGCCGTTCGAGGATTTTCGGCAACTCGACGGTGTGCAGTTGATCGAGGTCGGCCTTGATCTTGTCGTAGCCGACACGAGTCATGGGGATGCGGTCGGACATCATTCACTCCGGCGCAAAAAAGGGCGACCCCCACCAATGTTGGGGGTCGCTGGTTCCTGCAAAGTCACACGAAAGTGGAGCGGAGGAGGGTCGAACTCCCGACCTCTACATTGCGAACGTAGCGCTCTCCCAACTGAGCTACCGCCCCGGTCAATACCCCATCATTTTACGCCGCACCGGCCCGTTCCGCAAGCGGGTGCCTGCCGAATCGAGCCACCGTCGGAGGGTGCAAGCCGGCAGGCACAACGGAAGGTCTTTGGCAGGCCGCCCTCCTCAAAATCACCGCAAGTCCAATAGGCCCGGCAGGGGTCGAACCTGCGACCAAGGGATTATGAGTCCCCTGCTCTGACCACTGAGCTACGGGCCCGAAAATGTCGACAGTCTTTTAATAGTCGTTACTTGCGTCAACTCCGCTTGGCAAGGCCAGGGCGTCAACCAGCCCATTGTTACCGGAAGTGTTACTTTTCCCCGGCTTTGTCCCCGCCTTTGCCGGATGGTTGGCCCATAGCTCATCGGCCATATCGTCAACGTTCAAGTCAACGTAGTACCCCATTGTAGTCTCTATCGACGCATGACGCATTAACCGTTGCACGACGCACGGCATGAGCCGCTTGGCCCACCTGGTTCCGAAGGATCGGCGGAGATCGTGGGCCGATGCCGCCTTGCCGTCAACCGAGACGGTTATCCGGGCCTTTTCGCCAATCCTTGTCACCAGCTTGCCCACGGCCATAGCGGCAAGAGGGGTTCCGCGGCGGGCATGGTTCAACCGAAACACCCTCCCCCGCCGTTCACTCTCTGGGGTCCGCAAGATGAATTCCGCGAAGTCGGGGGTCATTGGCAGCAATTCATCCTGCCCGGACTTCTGGGCTTCTCCGCGAATCTTGAACCGGGGCCGACGGCCGGATAGGTCGATAGCAAACGGGGCATCGGCATCCCATGACAAAGCGACCGATTCTTCCAACCGCAACCCCGACAGCCAAAGACCATTTAGGTATCGTATCCACTCCGGGGCATCATGGGGGCGAATCTTAGGGACCGCGAGTAACAGCCGGTCGAATTGCTCCCCGATTAGCGCCCCGCCTTTCATCTTCCGCCCCTTGGCCCTCTTGGGCATGACAACCTTGGGAACCTTCGCCATCATGCCCACGGACACGCCCCATGACAACGCGGCCCGAACGTGCCGCAAGACGGCGGCAACGGTTGTATCCTTCGCCCCCGTGTCGCGTAGCTTCATTTGGAATGTCGATAACGCCCCGGCTGTCAACTTGCAAAGCCGGTCGGGGTTCAAGTAGCGTTCCACCCGATCAAGAGCATAGCCGGCCTTGTGGACGGTTTGCGGGGCAAGGGTGGCAAGGTGCTCTTCTTCGTATCGCTTGCGGAAGTCTGCCCATGTAACTTTCGACGGCGGGCATAGTGGTCCGGCCCGCAATTCATCTTCCCATGCCGCTGCGGCCTTCCAAGCGGCCTTCTCTTTCGACGTGCCGGCCGACTTCGTTTTCCGCTTGCCGGATACCGGGTCAGTGTAGGCCAAGACCAGGCTGGCCCGGTCCCCGTAGCGAATGACGGTAACGTGGATTTCATCGGACATTGGAAAACCCTTCCCGAAAGACCGCAAGCCCACCTACTCGTTGAACAGCGGCATTGGGCCGCCGTGTGGCCTTGCTCCCCGTCCTATGACGGTTCAACGCTTGGGCGCACACACAAGTAGATGGGCTTCCGAGCTTGTGACGTAACATGGTCAGATTCCAATGAGGGTGTTCAGCCCTGGGGACCGCGTTCAGACTTCCGGCCCACCAAGACTGATTATCGCCTTTCGCTCCCGAAAAAGCAACAGGTGCGGTAACAGATTTCCGAAAAACCCTTGCCTTTCCGGGGAAAAACCGCTTTAGGCAAGGGATTCATACTCCGCTGCCATGTTGTTGCCCGGTTGTTTTGCCTTCGTTTCCGGGACCGAAAACCGTAACGTAACCGCACACTATGCCCTCCCCCGTCACAAAGTCCCGAAAGAGGGGGTGGCCCGTGGAGCGGGGTGCCTCATTGCCCGCGTGAAAGTCGAATTCCGTTTTCGTGCGGCCGCAATCTGGGTCACGATCAAGCCTTATGGCGTCCAAATGTTGTCGTCTTTAATGAAGCGGTCGATTTCCGTTCGCAGTTGGCCGACGGAAATGGCGCGGTAGAATTCAGCCCCTATCTTCTCATTATTGCCTACACCAATAGTGTTGATTCCTACAACAACACCGTCCGCCAAGACCAAGGGACCGCCAGAACTTCCCGGAGCAATGTTCGCCGTATGTTGCAACCATGCCGTATTTCTTGTTTCATCAAACGGAAGTTGGCATATCGTCCCTTTTGTTAAAACGAATTGCAACCTTTGGGATAGGAAACTCTCTTTCACATCGAGATTTTCGCCGTGTTTGGACGCATCCAGAATTTTGGCAATACGAGATGATCCCTGATCCTCGGAGAGTTCGACGCCCGCGTTGCCGGGGAAACCGATCGCACGGACTTCTTCATCCATCAGATTGTCCGTTGGCGAGACCTTTAATCGAAAGGTCTTTTTGGTTGCAAACGGTATCTTGAGCATCGCAAAGTCAAACTGTGGCGATGTATAAAGGAGAGACGCAGGGTGTTTCTCTCCCGCAACAAAAACCCACATCTTCTCCTTGGCAATCACTCCATACTCAGAGCGAATATCTTGCTTCCATTTTGGATCGCTTTCTAACCGACAAAACTCCTCAACGACGTGTTTATTGGTAAACATGATGCCGGTTTTGCGCCCCACGGCAAATGCCGAACCTGACCAAAATGGAATCTCGCCGCGTTTCTCGCCGTTACGATACTCCACTCCAACAACAACAAGTCCCACGGCTGCATTGATGCCGTCATGGTCTTTGATCGAGGTTATATAAGGTTCACCGCCCGTCTCGGCACCGCCTGTCTTGGCGTTGTTTTCGACATTACGGGCCACATTGCCCGGCTTGCGGGGCAACCCACCGATAGCAAGCATCAAGAGCAAAACAGCGGCAACACCACCGCAGACGGTGAGCGCCCTGGTCCGTCGATCAAGCTCTTGCCAACGCCGTATTCGCCATGCAAAGACGAGCGAAGCGGCAATGAAAAAGCCCCAAAGGACCACTGACGGCAGGACGATAATGAGCAAAACAAGAGCGACGGCGCAAACGATAAACACCTGACGGGATCGGTCAATGGCCGACCAGCCACGGGCGCAAGCCTTCGCGGGGCGTGCCATACTGCGGTGGACGAAGGATAGTGCCCTGCCGGCCCACGGCCGGGCAGCCTGTTTCACAATCTCCAAGGCGCGGCGGCATGGCCGCAGTAACAACGGCAGAATCGCTTGCGGTCCCAACCTAGTGGGCCAATGTCCCCGCTTTTTGAGCAGCCGCCAAGCGACGGCCAGCAGGGCGACAACACCGAGACTCCATAGAACAAGGGAAGGCCACGTTGAAACAGGTGTCGGGGCGGGGGGCTTTGCAGCGGGTCGCGTTTCCCCACTTGGCTGAGCAGACTTTTTCTTGTCACCTTCGACACCAGAGTCGGCGATGGTCTCAAACCGCCACTGCTGCTCGAAAGCCCCCTGGCGGAACGGAGACTGCCATTGAACGGGATTCTCGTTGCGAGACTCCAAGCATCTGCCCGTTGCGCGGCTGGTAATGGTCCAAAACCCGCCGCCACGCGGCTTGATGTCCCAGAGCATCGCGGCGTTTTCGGAATCCGGAATCCCATGCAGAAACCGCTGATGGCGACCTTCGGGTGGCTTGGCCGCAAATTCCGTTTTCGTCGCCCAGTCCGCGAGCGCCAAAAATTTGTCAGACTCTCCGAGTCGTATCTTCCAGTATGCTCCGGCCGGTTCGATTCGCTTTGCACCGTCACCGTGGAGAGCTAGCCCGGTCTTTCGATTGACGATCTTGACTGGGCCAATCGGAACACGTTGCGGCCGCTGCTTGCGGCGATGCTGTGGGCTGCGATTGAGCTGTTTGTCGCGTGATTGATCCACCTCCGGCTTTGATGCTATCTCTGACGTGGCGGGCGGTTCGGCCACTGGCTGCGGCGATGCTGCGGGCGGCGATTGAACCGGAGCACGGCTACAACCGCCAATACAAAGGGCAAGCAGACCGACGAAGGAACACCACCGGCAGTAACGTTGGACGGCACGCATGGTAACACTCCTATCTGGGTCGGGGTGACGGAATGCCCTACGCGAACGCTATGATACTTCCGCCTTGCTTGCAATCTCAACCCCCCGTTTGCGAAACCGATGTTACGGATATATCCGTAACACGCCGCGCTCGATAGGCTGCTTGTTTGCACCCGGCAGAACAGAACTTGGCATCTACTCGGGCAGGCTTGAATGGGTGTTCGCACCACTGGCACCGATACTGCTTTGCCGGCCGGAACACTACGACCGCGCTCGGGAACGGCGCGGGTGGATGCTGTTGCCGAACCGAAGTCGACCGCGAAGTAGGCGAATCTCCGCACCCCAGGGCTTGATGATCTCATGCCACCATTTTGTATCTGTGCGGGCGGGAACCAGCATGACCACCGTAGCACCCTCTAGGCTCGATTCCCACGCCTTCCGAACCCACCGGCCGATAGTTTTTGCCATAGGGCGGGTTGCACCAACAGCGGCCCTCCCACCGCTGTTGTAGGCCATCCTGCTCCGGCGTGAAGTAGCGGGGACACTTGGCGTTGTCGGGCAGAGCGCACACGTCGAGGTCGAAGGGGCCGTACTTCCGGTCCATCTTGCGGAAGAAGTCCAGCGGTGTGGGCCACACGTCAGTCTTTGCCGGGCCACTCATGCAGGTGATCACGTTCTCAACTCCTCTTACGACGGCCGCGGTCTACGCGCTGAATGCTCTGGGCACGGCAGGGCAGCCCCACACGCTTTGCACCGGCCCGGTGGCCGGCTGGTCATGGGAAAATCCCTCTTCCGGCAACGAATTGTTACAACAATAAAGTCCGATGTGGTGTTGTATTATAATACAACAGCGAATGCAGTGATGGCGGGGCTTCGGACTGGCCCGATGCTTCGGGAATGACCGAAAGGCCCACTTCCCCGCCCGTGCCGGTCGCGTTTTCCAAAACGTCTTTCTCTTGCTCACTCACTGTCGATTCTCCATGATGGTCATGCCCACCCGCCCAACTTTCCTTTGCGGTCACAGTCGCCTTCCAACCGTGGGCACACCATCAGCCCACCGCCCTTCTTATAGAAGAAGGGGCGGGGCCGATGTGTGGTGTCCACCCGCCCAGCTTTTCGGGCCGGTGTGCTGGGCGGGTGTGGGCGGGTGTTAGATTTCTTGGCCATTGTGTACCCGCCAACCCTCGTAAGTTTGCCCGTTTGTCTTTGTCACTTCGGCCCGTTCAAGGGTGCCATCGGCAACCAGTGAAGCAAACGCCCGGTCGAAGCGGGCATGGCCGCACTGGCATTGTCCGCGTATTGCGGTTTTGCTCTCCGGGGCGTTCAGCCGGACGATCACGGCAACAATCTCCCGGCGGTCGGCGTCTAGGTCGGCGTCGGCCTTAGCCTTCCGTTGCTCTTGCTTGTGGTCTACCGCCTGTCGCTTCACTTCGTCGGCCTTAAACACCTCGACTTCCCACCGTCGCCCGCCAGGGTCCGCCCGGCTGCCTTCGTGGATGTCGAGGGCGTGCAAGGAAGAATGGCCCATGCGTCCGCCGATGTTCAACCACAACCGATGCTCGCCCGCTTCGACGGGGTTGTACGGCTGCCGCCTGGTCAAGAGCATCCACTGACCGGCGATTTCGGCAACGCCGGCCTGGGTCAAGTCGATAAGCTCACCTGGGGCGAAGGGGTCAGCCGTGGCACGGGTCCGCTTGAAATGGTGAACGAAAAGCGGAGTTGCGCCCCGTTCCGAACATAACCGAACCGCGTTGCCGAGAACCCCACCCATCGCGTAGACGTTGCCGGCATTGTCGCCGGAAAGCATCAGCATCAGGTTGTCCAGAATCGGCACTTCCCCGGCGGTATCGTCTAGCACTTTGGCGAAGGCGTCAAGGTCGTTTAGACTTTCCAGCCGTGGAACCGAAAAGCACCATCGCAGATTCGTCACGTCGGCAAGGGTGATTCCCTTAGACGCCGCAATCCGCCGGCCGTATTCTTGGGCAACCGCCGGCCCGCCTTCGCCAGTGAAGTAGACGACCTCCCGCGGCTCGGGCACGGTCCAAGAACCGAGAAATGGCCGCCCGGTGGCAATGCTGATTGCCGCGTCAATTGCGAGAAGTGATTTCCCGGTCTTAAACATTCCGCCGATAACAGCCGGGCTGCCGGCAAACAACACCTCAGTGATAATCGGGCTGGCCGTGTAGTCTTCTCTGTCGAGGGCGGCACTAGTGACAAGGGGGAACCGCTCTCTCTTCGGTTCGGATACTGCCACCCGCCGACCGTCGGCCGGTTCAACCAGCGGTGGCTCCGCTACGGGGTTATCGGGCTGCCCCTCTCCGACAGACGGATTCAAGTCGCCAAAATGGCGGTTTGATTTTCGGTCGGCGTCGGCTTGGCCGTTGCTCCGTCGCGTGGTAGTGGTTTCCCGTCCGGCTCGCGTCATTCGCCCTGCCCCTCCGCTTGTCCCAGCCGGCGAAAAAAATCCAGGGCGTCACAACCCATAACGTACTTTCTTTTTCCGCATTGGATCGCACGTAATCCCCGGTGCTGCATTTCCCGCCATGCCTTGGTGCTGACGCCCATCCGGCGGCAGAACTCTTCCGCGGGCTGGACTTCGTCGGCCCTGATCGACCCCAGGGCACGCGGGGCAGGGCGATTGCCGGCGGAACTGCGAGGCGTGGTCATCGGGCCACCCCCGCCGGTTGCGCCGGTTGCTTACGACCGTCGATCCACTTTCGCAGATCGTCGGCGTCAAAACGCCATTCGTCGCCCAATAGCCGGACAACGGGCAACTCGCCGGACTTGGCAAGTTTCCGAACGTGGCGGGGAGTTAAGCCAAGCAATCTGGCAACGTCGGTTTCGTCGAGTAGTGTGGTCATTGCATCAACATCATCGTCGATTCCGTTGGACGATGAAGGTGCAAAATGACACGTTGCCGACTTCTGCCGACTTCTGCCGACTTCTGCCGACTTCTGCCGACTTGCGATGAGTTATGGTGACTACCGCTCGTATCCCGCAGGCAAGTCGCCGACGTGAACCTGGTACTTCCTATCGTTCAACTTCCGGTTGCGGACCTTCCCGACCTTGAACAAACGGACGATAGTGGTTGAGCTACATCCGAACACCTTAGCCCAGCGTTTCGGGCTATCCGGTTGCGACCACGGGCCATCCGGCGGGGCCTCTACCGTTGCCAACCAATCGAGCATGACATCGGCTGCCCGCAAGCCCTCTTGCGGTTCGCCGGACGGCCCAGGGAACGGGGCAGGCATCGGCGGGGGCACGGGTGCGCCAGGAATCATCCGGGCATCGTTCCACCAGTCGGCAACCTCATGGTGGGCGAAAATCTGAAGGCCAATATCGCCGGCATGGCTGCCTATCCAGTGCTGTTGCGTCCGCTTGATCCGCTCGCGTAGGTCTGCAATCGTTACCGGCGGGGAAAGGGCGGGCGGGGCGCGGTCAGCCGGCTTCATCATCCGGCGGGGAGAACCATCGGGCCAACGGCCTTCGATACAGGGAGTGTCATCGGGCAGTAGGAGAGGGTCGGCGGGTTCCGGGGTGGGCTTGGCATCGGCCGGTTTCGGCGGGGGCGTCTTGCGCTTCATCGTGTCACCATCCTTGGAAGGGTGACGGCCTTGGAAAAGACAGCACGGCAACCGGCCAAGGTTTCCGGGCTTCGGGAGCTACCCTAGCCGTGCTGTTTGTACTATCGGCAAGACGCCGTGTTACCGGCAATGTTACTTGGCAGCACAACCGGCAGTCAACCGGACGCCAAGGGGTTATCGACGGGACCGTTGTTTTCCCGAAGGAAACCCGCTAACGGCATATCGACCGGCTAGTGAACGGCCGTATCCTCTCGATTATGAGTCCCCTGCTCTGACCACTGAGCTACGGGCCCGCCGTAAGGATGAAGTATGAGGGATGAAGGATGAAGGGGGAAGGGGGAAGGCCGAGGGCCGAGCGATGGACCGGCACTTTCAGCCCTCATCCTTTATCCTTCCGGTGCGGCGTCGGCTACCGGAGGCTCGACCGGCCCGCTGATGCGGACCGCCATCCGGCCCTGACAGACCCCCGGCCGGCCGAGGAAACTTGGCTTGCCTGCCACCGACACCACCGCCGGGCTGTCTGCCTCCGTCTCCGTGGCGACAATATCGCCCAGGCGGAGGCTGCCCAATTCGTCCGCCGTGATGGCCGTGGCCGCCAGCGTGACGCTCAGCTCGACCGACGAGGCCGACCCGGCCGTAGCGGCGACCTCCGCGACGGATGCCGCCGGCGGCTCGCCGCCGCAGCGTTCGGCAGCCGCGGGCACCGCCGCGGAGCGGTGGTCGGCGGCCAGTCGTTCGAGCAATCGGCAAGGGAGGCAGAGCCGGATCATGCCTTGCGAGTGGCCCAACGCCAGACGGTAGCGGACCAGCGTCACCGGCTCGTCCGCGGGCAGCGTCCGCAGCAGCCGCGGGTTGCTCTCGACCTGGACGACGGCCAGCTCCAGCCCGGCGACGCTCCAGGCGCGCGAGAGGTGTTCGAGGAAGAGGCGGACGATGCGAGCGGCCAGTGGAAGCTCGATGTCGCTCAGCGGCCGGCAGGGGGGCGGCTCGTCGTCGCGCCCGCCCCCCAGCACGCGGTCGATCATCAGGTAGAGGACCGACGGCTCGATCGAGAGCATCAGGCAGTCGCCGGGCGGCTCCGCCTTCAGCAGGTTGAAGAACGTGGGCGTCTCCAGCCCTGCGACGAACTTGCCGTAGGAGAGCCGATCGACGCCGGCAAGGCTCACTTCTGTCCGGGTCCGCAGCAAGGCCGACAGCGCGGCGGCCAAGTCGCCGGTCAGGTCGGAACAGGATTGCAGCAGTTCATTCATTCAATTGTGCGGCGCGACTGCCGCCAAGCGGCTTTATGTCAGTCCACCGGTGGCCTGGAAGAAGAACAACGCCTGGCGCACGGCGGCGACGTCATGGACGCGGAGGATTTGCACCCTTTGCCGGGCCAGGGAGAGCGCCACGCCGATGGTGCCCGCCGTGCGGTCGGCGGCCGAAATCGCCGTCGGGATTTGCGTAGGGTGGGACCAGCGAAGCGCAGTCCCACCATCTTCTGTTTCGGGGCTATCGGTGGGACTGCACTGCGCTGGTCCCACCCTACGTTCCTCGGCCAAAAACCGTTTCCGCGAGTGGCCGACCAAAACGGGGCAGCCCAGGGCGTGGAGCCGCCAGGCGTGGGCCAGCAGTTGCAGGTTGTGCGCGGTGGTCTTGCCGAAGCCGATGCCCGGATCGACGGCGATGCGGTCTTGCGCGATGCCGGCGGCCAGCAGCGCGTCGCGGCGGTGGCGGAGGTATTCCAGCACTTCGGCCACTACGTCGGCATAGACGGGCTCGTCCTGCATGGTCCGGGGCATGCCGCGCATGTGCATGAGGCACAGCCCGCAGCCGGCCTCGGCCGCCAGCGGGAGCATGGCCGGGTCGCCCAGCAGCGCGCTGATGTCGTTGATGATCTCGGCGCCGGCGTGCAGGGCGTGCCGCGCCACCAGCGCCTTCGAGGTGTCGATCGAAATGGGCACGGCGGTCTGCTTCGAGAGGGCGCCGAGGACGGGCATGACGCGGCGCAGCTCCTCCTGGACGTCGACCGGCGGGGCGCCGGGGCGGGTGCTCTCCCCGCCCACATCGAGCAAGTCGGCCCCCTCGGCGGCCAGCCGCAGGCCGTGCTCGACCGCGTCGTCGGCGTCGAGGAACCGGCCCCCGTCGGAGAAGCTGTCCGGCGTGACGTTGATAATGCCCATCAACAGGGGAGCAGTGCCCAGCGCCAGCGTGCGGGTGCGGAGCGTCCAGTGGCCGGCGACGTGCTCGGTGGAAGGCGGCATGGTATGGAGGACGGGTTTCTTAACACGAACCGGGTGCCATGCCCACGCTTGCCGTGGGCATGTGGCGGTTTTCCCGCGTATTCGACATGCCCACGGCAAGCGTGGGCATGGCACCCCGCCGGCTACATTTCTTTACCAGGGATTCTCCATGAGCCCGACGATCTGCTCGGCCATGCGGCAAATGGCCTGTTGCTGGGCGGTGGCGATCGACTGGCCGACCTCGGGGACAACGTTGGCCGTGCCGGTGACCTCGACCAGTTCGGCGGGCAGAGGGACGGTTTTGTCTTCACGGAGCGCCCGCCCCCGCCGGTCGACCCAACTGACCTGGACGGTCATGGTGACCTGGTTTTCGCGGGCGTTGCCGCTGAGGTCCGGCACCAGCACGCTCTTGTGCTCGCCCACGATCCGGCCGGTGAGCACGCTGTCGGCATCGGAGTCGCCCACGACCTTGTACGGCGTAGTGGCCTCGATCTGCTTGACCACCGCTTCGGTCAACCGCTCGCCCAGGTTGCGGCGGAAGCTGTTCGACTGGAACATGGGCACGTAAACCGTGCGGATGTCCTGCGGATAGAGCGACTGGTTGCCGATCTGGTAGCCGGCGCAGCCGCCGAGGAGAAGCAGAAGAATCGGAAGGCTGTAGGAGGCGACTCCCGTCGCCGATGGACGGCTTTTTCGCGCGGCGATCGGCGACAGGAGTCGCCTCCTACAAAGATTCATGTTCACGTCATTTCTTCTTCGAGTCGAACATGTCCGTCAGCCACTTGAAGTGGTTGGGCGGCTCGTCCGGCTCGTTGCGGATCTGATCGAGCCGCGTCCGGGCCTCCTTGGCCTTCTCCGTGTTGGGATAGGCGTCAATCACGCTCTTGTAGTACAAGCGGGCGGCGCCGTAATAGGCGTGCTGGTCGTAGTATTGGGCGCGGGCGAACTCGCGGTTGGCCTTCTCTTCGAGGATTTGGCCCTGCGCCTGCTCGACCCGCGGGCGTTCGTCGCCCAGCTTGTCGCCGAACTGCTTGAGGGTCTGGTCGGCGACCTTGCCGGCGTCCCGCAGCGGCGTCTCGTCGTAGGCCGTGCCCTGGTACTTGCGCATGTCGGCCTGAAGCCCCAGCAGGTGGGCCTTCATCTGGAACTTGCTGTTGGGATACTCCTTCCGCAGCAGGTCGTAATTGTAGGCGGCCTCCTCGTAGTGGCCGTGGCGGAAATGGAGGTTGCCCAGGGCCATCAGGCTGACGTCGGCCAGCGGGCCGGTCGGATCGTTCTGCCGGATCCGCTCGTAAGCCTGGACGGCGTAGCCGCCGGTGTCGAACAGCGGCTTGCTCTTGTCGGTCACGTTGGGCACGACCGGCCAAGTGGGATGGGCGGTGTCGAGCTGCTCCCAGTAGCGGCCCAGGGCGAACTCGCGGGCGCAAACCGTGTCCAGGTGCCGCGTATTGGCGTACTTCTTCAGCAGCCCGCCGTAGGTGTCGTGGGCCTTGGGATACTGGTCGGAGAAGAACTCGCTCTCGGCCTTCAGGAACATAGCGTCCTCTTCCAGGGGCGAGTCGGGCCAGCGGTCGGCCGCGGTGGCGAACTTGGCGGCGGCATCCTTGTACTTCTTGTCGTGGAAGAGCGCGTCTCCCTCTTGCTTCGCCGCCCGCGCAATCTTCTCGTCCGGGCCGTAGCCGGCGGCGTTCTTCATGTTCTTGTACATGTTCTCCGGCGCCAGATCGGACCAATCGAAGCCCTTCTTCTTCTCCGGCTCCGCGGGCTTGACGTCCTTGACGCTGACGCCGCCGGATGGCTGCGGAAGCTCGGGCGGAATCGTCGGCGGCGGGCCGGCGGGCGTTTCCGACGACGCGGGAATCACCTCGGCGCCGCCTGCGCCGGCGCGCCGCGCTGCCACTTCGACGAACTGGAGGGCCCCGGAATCAGCGGCCCGGCGGGCTCGGGCGGATTGGCGGGGCGCGCGGCGGCACGGGTGGCGCGCCGGGCGGCGACGCCTCGGACCCGCTTGGCGCCGGCGTCCTTCTGACCGGTCAGCGACTTCCACAGCCACCCCTCGTGCTCGCTGCCGGTGGCGGAAGATTGGTCGGCGTGCTGCGGCGGCGCCGGCGGCACGGTGGAGCATCCGACCAGCACGCTCAAGAGGCACGGCAGCAGCCAGAATCGCAACCCCGCAATCGACATAAGGACTTCCTTGTCCAAATAGTGCGGCGTACGGTGCCATGCCCACGCTTGCCGTGGGCATGTTGCGGCGTCCCCGAGCTCTCCACATGCCCACGGCAAGCGTGGGCATGGCACCCGGCGTTCAGTCAGTTCTCCAACGTGCCCAAATACTCGTGCATCTTGGGCTTCCTGCCCAAGAGTTGCGTGACATAATGGTTCAGCAGGCCGCGCAGCTCGCCGAGGCTGCGCGGACTCGATCTTTGTCCGCCGCCAGGCGGCGCCGTCCGTATCGGCTAGTTGGGCCATCGTCCGCAACACGCCGGCGTTCACCATGACGATTTGTTTCTTTCCCGCACGACAGTCCGGACACAACACGCCGCCGTCGAGCTGGCCGAAGGCCACTCGGCCTAACTGCTTCACCGCGGCGCCGCACTCGACGCAGTGGTCCAGCGAGGGCAAGTGGCCCAGCAGCCTGAGCGCGCCCAACTCAAAACGCATTGTCAGTTTCGCAACCGTCTCTCCGGGGGCTGTCGTTTTTCCGGGGGCTGTTAACCCCCGGCTATCATCTCCCGCAGCCAAGGCCGCCAGGGTCTGGTCGGCCAGATCGAACAGTTCAGGATGAGGGTCGTCCTCGTCGGTCAGCCCGTCAAGCAACTCGGCGATGTAATAGCCGGCGTACAGTCCGCCCAAGTCCCGGCCGGCGGGCCGGAACCGCCGCAGGAGCTTCGCCTCCGTCAATAAGTCCAGGGCGTCCGACGATTTGTGGAGGAAGACTATTCCAGAGAGGGCCAGCAGGTCAAGAGCAGACTCGAAAGGGCCTTTCAGTCGCCTGCCGCCTTTCGCCAAGGCCCCTATTTTACCAAACTCGCGGGTGAAAAGCGTCACCACGAGGCTCGTCTCGCTGAACTCGACGGTCCGGATGACGATGGCGGTGGCTTTTTCGGAGGACATGGCAAAAGGAATGACAAAGCCCTAAATCCGAAATTCGAAGTCCGAATTCGAGCTTCGGATTTCGAGCTTCGAGCTTCACTGGTCATTCGTCATTCGTGCTTTGTCATTACTTCTCAGGTATTTCCGTTCGAGTTTCCGCATGGCGGCCCGCTTCTGCGGCGTCGCGTCGTCGTGGCCGACCAAGTGGAGCGTACCGTGAATCACGTAGCGCAGCAACTCGTCTTCCGGCGTGCTGCCGTACCGCGGGGCATTGCTGTGCGCGGTTTCCGGCGCCACCACCACCTCCCCCTCCAAACATCGCGGCGGCCGTTCCAGCAGGAAGCTCAGCACGTCGGTCGGCTCGGGATCGCCGAGAAACTCGCGGTGCAGCTTGGCAATGGCCGGGTCGTCCACCACCGCGATGCTGATCCGCGCGTCGGGGATGGCCGCGTCCCGGATTACGGCTTCGACGGCTCGCCGGATGCGCCGGCGGTCGAGCGGCAGCTGCTTCTGACGGTTAGTAATGACGATGGAAATCAAGTCCGTGGCCATCGTTGGGGCATGCGCGGGATAACTTCGTCAATTGGGTGGCACGCCCTGAAAGGGCGTGGTGGGCGTCAATATCTAACTTAACAACTCCCCACGCCCTTTCAGGGCGTGCCACCCGCCGAGTAGCCACTGACCACTGACCGCTAACGTCACGCCGTCCGCTGTTCGGGATACTTGATCCGGCCGTGATAGATCGAGGCCAGCGACATGACCATGCTTTTTTCGATGGTGCGAAGTTCGCGCAACGTCAGCCCGCTCTCGTCGAACTGTCCGCCGTGGAGGCGTTGTTCGGCGATTTCGCGGACCAGGCTCTCGATCCGCGCCGGGGCGGGATCGACCAGGCTGCGGCTGGCGCTCTCGACGGCGTCGGCCAACATGAGCACCGCGGCCTCCTTGGTCTGGGGTTTCGGACCGGGGTAGCGGTAGGTGCTCTCGTCAACCTCGCCACCGTTGGGGTCGGCCTGCTGCTGCTCGGTGGCCCGGTCGTAGAAGAACTCCACTCGCGTGGTGCCGTGGTGCTGGGCGATCAGGTCGATGATCGGCTGGGGGAGGCGGTGTTGGCGGGCCAGGTCGGCCCCGTCCTTGATGTGGGCGATAATCACCAGGGTGCTCATGGCCGGCACCAGGGCCTCGTGCCGGTTCTCGTCGGGGCCTTGATTCTCCGCAAAATAGTCCGGTTTGAGCATCTTGCCGATGTCGTGGAAGTAGGCCCCCACGCGGACCAGCAGGGCGCGGGCGTGGATGCTCTCGGCGGCGGCCTCGGCAATCGAGCCGACGGTGATCGAATGGTTGTAGGTGCTCGGGGCCCGGCGGACCAGTTCCTGCAAGAGGGGGTGGGCCACGTCGCCCAACTCCAGCAGGCTCAAGTCGGTCAGCACGCCGAAGAGCTGCTCGATGAAGGGCAACAATCCGGTCATAAAGAAGCCGGCCACCACGGCACACAGGCCGTTGCGCAGGGCGTATCCCAGCAGGGACCAGTCGAGCGGCTGATCGTCGATCATGCCCAACCCCACGCCCAAGAGCACCGCCACGGCGCCGGCGAACAGGCCCACGTAGATCAACTTGCTGCGGGTGCGGATGTGCCCGAGACTGAGGACGGCGGCGGCCGTCACGCCCACGAGCAGCAGGAATCCTTGCAGTCCGTGTCCGACGGCCAGGGTGACGATCAACGCGACCGCGCCGGCCAACAGCAGCGCCAGTTCCTGGCGGTAGACGATGGCCAAGATCATGCCGAACAGGAGCACCGGCAACAGCTCGGCGTGCCAAGGGCGGGCCGCGGCCCAACGCGCCACCCCCACGGCGGCGACGGCCATCAACAACAGCACGACCAAGCGCGTCAGGCTGGCCAGCGGTCCCCGCTGGCGATAGCGCATGTAGATGCCGCACAGCAGCAGCGCGGCGAAGATCAAGCCCGTTACGGCGCAGCAGCGGGCCAACAGCAACCCAAGGGGCCGGTTCTCGAGCCTGACCGCCTCGTCGTACTCGAGAGCGAGTAAATCGAGTT
This sequence comes from uncultured Planctomycetaceae bacterium, assembly GCA_963754135.1. GTDB lineage: Bacteria > Planctomycetota > Planctomycetia > Pirellulales > Thermoguttaceae > JAJFUI01. The sequence continues at coordinate 1,100,089 of CAVWEY010000003.1, read as the reverse complement.
GCGGGTAGGCCAACGGCTGCCCGCCCTTGGCCAACGGCTGGCCGACCGAGTATTCCACGTGGACGGGCGGAACGGAGTTTTCGGCCCTGTCCATCCCTTCTTTGCTCGCGGCGTCGTCCACGCTGAGCGTGGGTTTCAGCCGCGGCAGGAGCCAGGCGAACAGGCGGTCGGCCACCGGGGCCAGCCGCGGGTTGTTGCGCAGTCCGTCCCGGATGGCGGTCCCGTCTCCGATCAACACGTCGCTCACCCGCGTCACTTGTTTGGATTCAGGGTGCCCCAAGTCGTAGCTCAGTAGCTCCTCCTGATTTCCCGTGGTGCTGAGCTTGTCCAGCAGGCCGCGCTGCTCAAAGGGGGCAAGGACCTCGGCGATCGCCTTCTCGACGCGGTCCAACGATTCCTGGGGCGTGAACGCCGCGCGGAATTTGAGAAACTGCGCCTGTTGCTCCCGGGCGCTGGGCGGCTTGGCCCCCTCAGGCCGCGGCAACTCGAACTGTTGCCAGACTTTCTGGTCCAGCTTGTCCAGCCGTGGCGCGGCGGTCAACTGCACCAAGGTGTTCCGCAACAGGGCGCGGAGTTGCACCAACGGCTGGGCGTCGCGGATGTAGACGTATCGGGCCTGGGCGCGGGCCCGCTCACGGGCGGCATCGGTGGCCGCCTTGTCCGCCTTGACGAAGCCCACGGTGGCGACGATGTCGCGTTGCGGCGTGTAGCCCGCGCGGTAGACCAGCCGCGGATCGGGCGGGTCCCAGCCGCGCAGGAGGGCGCAGATGGCCACCGCCGCCCCCAGCGCCAGGGCGATCCGCCCCAGCACGTCGCGGCGGCTCAAGCTGGTCCACGCCCGCTCCCACTGCCCCGGCGGAAGCTCCAGCGCGGCCACCCGCTCGAAACGTTTGCTCCTTCGCAACCCAAACGGCATGATTCGTGTCTTCTAACGTCGTTTCTTCGGACGTTCTTCGTAGGCGGCGACGATCCGCTGCACCAGGGGGTGGCGGACGATGTCGGCGGCGGTGAGCCGGACCGAGGCGATCCCCTCGATCGCCCGCAACCGCCCCAGGGCGTCGATCAGCCCGCTGCGGGTCTTGGGCGGCAGGTCGATCTGGGTAATGTCGCCGGAGACGACGATCCTCGAGCCGGCCCCCATCCGCGTCAAAAACATCTTCATTTGCGAAACGGTCGTGTTCTGGGCCTCGTCGAGGATGATGAACGCCTCGTTCAAGGTCCGCCCCCGCATGTAGGCCAGAGGAATCACCTCGATCAAGTCCTCCTCCGTGTAGCTCCGGATCAGGTCGTGATCCATCATCTCGTGCAAGGCGTCCAACAACGGCCGCAGGTACGGGTTGATCTTGGCCTGCAAGTCGCCCGGGAGGAAGCCGAGGCTCTCGCCGGCCTCGACGGCGGGACGGACCAGGACGATCTTGCGGATCGCCTGCCGCTTCAATTCGGCCACGGCCGTGGCCACCGCCAGGTACGTCTTGCCGGTCCCCGCCGGCCCGTAACACAAAACGATGTCGTTCTGGCGGATCGCCGCCAGGTAGCCGCTCTGGCCGGGGGTCCGCGGCCGGATCTGCTTGCCGGCGCGGAAGACGTCGATGGGCGGTTGCCCGTCCAGGGGCTGGCCGTTCTGCACGCCCGCCAAGATCAGGCTCACGTCGTCGGCCGAGACCGCGCCGTGACGGTTGGCGCAGGCCTGGAGTTGCTCAAGGATTTCGGTGGCCTCGGCCACGGCCGGCTCCGGCCCGCTGACGTGAATCCGGCCGTCGTGGGCCGTGATGCTCACGCCGAGCGCCGTGCGGATACGTCGCAAGTGCTGGTCGCAAGCGCCGAAAAGCGTCAGCAGTTCCTTGGAACTAACGACCGAGAGGGTGGATTCCATCACCACAATTATACTAGAAGTCGCTCAGGTTGGCGATGTAGGCGTGGCAGTAGGGGCAGATGTGGGCGGTGGCCGCAACCTCCTGGTTGCACCGTTGGCAGCTCTTCTTCGGCGTCACCTGCCCGTGGATTCCCGAGGGGGCCGTGTCGGCCAGCGGATCGAAATTGTCGAAGGCACCCGCTTGCCGACCAGGTATCTTATCCCCCAGAATGTGCAGAATCGCGTCCTCCGACACGCACTCGGCGTGTGGCCGGGGCACGCTCACGCGGGCCTTGCACGCGGGACATAGCCCCACAGCCCCGGCCAGCGCGTCCCGAGCCCTCAGAACGTGCCCGTTCCGGCATACGCACCGTATCGACATCGGGTCTCCTCCTTCGCCTTCGCCCGAAAAGGCGGCGGCTGTCGAAATACGCTGCTGCAAGCGGCTGGCGCAGTTTGCGGCGGATCCACCTCCCACAGAAAGAATCAGAGACGATGCCCTTCGCCGTCCGGGACGAGATGACCGTCAATGGATGAGTCCGGCTGCCGCTTATCATAGCAGATGCGGGGGAAAGTGAATAGCCGAAGTCTGGAATTTTCGGGGGGTGCGTTCCGCCGTTCAATCTCCCTTTGATTGAGGGTTAGAGCCAGCGCGAATGGAATCCGGGCCGCGGCTTGAGAACCAGAACGCCTGTCACTTGCCTACGTTGTCAGAACCGGTATTGCGTCCCCCGATCTTAGAAGGCAAGACCGGTGGCGGGTTCGGCAGGCTTTCTCCCCGTGGCTAGAATCGATGCGGGTTCGTTGGCCACGGCAGCCCTAGCATGGGTTCATACCGCTCGTCCAGCCGTTTTTGCAGCGATTTTGGTCGATAGGGTTCTTTTTGCGCCACGATCGAAGCTCGCATTCCCTTCAGGATTTTGAGATTGTCTTCGCGGCGGGATTCAAATACCTCTGGCGTCAACTGCTCTGCGACCCGCCACGGCAGTCGCGTCTTGTCGCGACGTACCGTTTCCATCAGCGCGATCGCCCGGTCGATACCGTCAACTTGAATTTGCCACAGCGGGCGGTGTCGGTTGTGTTTCCACCAGTCGGCTATATTCTCCTCGCTAAAATCGGGGCCCAGTCGATATTGTTCCTCAGTAATGAGGTGGATTTCTTCATAGTAGCAATTGATACATCGAATCATGATCAAGGTACACACCACGCCTACCGTCGCGTTATACTGGTCGTCGGGAGCCGCGTAGGTGTAGGAGTAGCGTTTGTCATTGAAATGCTCGATCAATATGTCGAATCCCGTGGAGCCCTCCGCAAGAAGTTGTTGGATCGCCAAGTAGACGACAACCTGAGCGTTCCTGTCGTAGCCTTGCGGAACACTTTCCATTTCTCTTCCAGAAACGGTATTCTTGGATGCCAAGAGTTCCACGAGCACACGAATCCGTTGCTGGTCAGGCGTCGGCGCCGGGCTGGCGGCATTGGCGGCGTCTTGAATACAGGTGAAAAGCAAGAACGTCACGACATACCCGAACGTCGGTTTCATAATCCTCTCCTCGGTCATTGGGCTGGCGTTCGATTATATCCCATCTTCCCACGTCTGCCAACGATCGCCCGCTTATCCAACCGCAATTGCTTACGAGGCAACGGCGGCACGACAGGGGGAGTTCGCGGAACACAATACCGGAGTTCGCGGGGGAGTTCGCGGGACACGATGCCAAATTATTGCAATCCTCAGCCCGCTGGGCAGCAGCTTACGGGGTCGCTGCTGATATGTCAATAGTCTAGCAATCGTCCTCGGAGCACATTCAACCGTGCGGGCCGGAGTCGTCTCCTTGCTCTTCGTCCTTCACCGCCGGCTCTGCCGTCACCGGCAGCGGTGGCGGGCGGAACGGCGAACCTTGCCGGAACGGCGAACCGGGGCGGAAGGGCGATGGAAAAAGGGGGACAGGCGCGCTTATCGACGGACGAAGGCGATTTCGAGGGCGAATGCGGACGCTGCGGTTCACAAAAGCGCAGCCTGTCCCCCTTTTGTCGAGCGTCAGGTGCCGACAATCTTCCGCGCGTTCCGATATTTCTCTTCCATTCTTTCCTTGGGAAGATACTCATTTTCGAGTTGCCGATACTCCTTCAGGCCGACGAAATCGGTAAACTCTTCGAAGCCGGCGACCCATTTCGTCTCGCCCGGCAGAATCCCCGCGGGCGCGGCCCGCAGCGCGGTGAAGAAATCCACCAGCGCCTTGTGGGCGACCATGCAGGAGGCGACCGGAATCGACACCCGGCCCACGCCCATTTTGGCAAGCTCCGGGATGGGAATCAGTTCCGTCTTCATTCCCGAGATGGCGTCCATCAGGTTCACCGAGAGCGGGCCTTTGACGCCGGCGACTGCCTTCTCGATGTCCGCGCGAGTCCTGATCCCGTCGATAAACGCCAGGTCGGCTCCCGCGGCTAGATACAGGTTGCAGCGGCGAATGGCTTCGTCCAGGCCGCTGACGGCGAAAGCGTCGGTGCGGGCGTTGATGATGAAGTCCTTGTCGAGCCGGTTCCGCACGTCCGAACAGGCGCGAACCTTGCCGGCCATTTCTTCGGCCGAAGATCACTTCCTTGCCGGCCATGTGGCCGCACCGCTTGGGGAATACCTGGTCCTCGACGTTCATTCCCGCGGCGCCCATCTCAATCAGCCGCACGGTGATCCAGGCGGCGTTGATGGCATTACCGCCGCCGGTGTCGACGTCGGCCATCACCGGAATGTCCACCGCCTGGACGATGTTCCAGGTCATGTCCAGGACGTCTTTCATTTGCACCAGGCCGACATCCGGCTTGCCGAGAATGCTGGCGGCCAGTCCGTAGCCCGAAACCTGAATTGCCTCGAAGCCGCAGTGGTCGATGACTTTCGCACTCAGGGCGTCATGGGCGCCGGGCACTACGACGGCCCTCCGCTCCATAATCGCTTTCCGCAACAACGTGGTTTTCTTCACAAGAGGTTCTCCTTTTTAGGATGTTGGGGTCAGACCGTGATTAGTGATTAGCGGGCATCGGTTCTGTCGATCTCCATTGGCTCTTCCCCGCTAATCACTAATCACGGTCTGACCCCATCTTCTTTCTCAGCTTGGCCCGGGCGTAGGGCAGCAGCCCGCCGGCCCGGCGAATGGCCAGGATTTCTTCCGGCAAGGAGGGGAATGAAAAGGTCTTTTCGCCGACGGTGACCGTGCCGGCGGCCGGATCGAGGTGGACCACATCGCCCTGGCGGTAGGCATCGACCGCCGCAGGACATTCCACCAGCAGCAGACCCTGGTTCACGGCGGCGCGGAAGAAGATGCGGGCGAAGCTCTTGGCCACGACCGCCTCGACGCCCGCCGCCACAAGCCCCAGCGCCGGCTGCTCGCGCGAGCTGCCGCAGCCGAAGTTCTTGCCGGCCAGCAGAACGTCGCCGGGCCGGACGCCGGCGGCGAAGCTCGGGTCGAGGTCCTCCAACAAGTGCGGCAGAATCTGTTCCGCCTTCGCGCACGAGTACGTGTACTTGCCCGGAAAGAGCATGTCCGTGTTCACGTCGTCGCCGTACTGCCAGACCTTGCTCATCGTGCAATCTCCTTGCGTGGGTCGCGGATGGCGCCGTGGATGGCGGAGGCGGCGACCGTGGCCGGGCTGGCCAGGAAAACCTCCGCCCCGGCGCAGCCCATCCGGCCCTTGAAGTTTCGGTTCGAGGTGGACAGGCACCGCTCGCCCCCCGCCAAGACGCCCAGGTGGGCGCCGAGGCACGGGCCGCAGCCGGCCGGCAACAATATCCCGCCCGCGTCCATGAGCGCCCCCATCGCGCCCGAGGCCATCGTCCGGCTGAGAATCGCCCGCGAGGCGGGCAGCAACAGCAGCCTCGCGCCCGCGGCGATCCGTTTGCCCCGCAGGATCGACGCCGCAAGCTCGAAATCGCTCGCCCGGCCGTTTGTGCAGGTGCCCAGCACGAACTGGTCGATTGGCGTTCCCTCGACCTGCTCGACGGGGACCACGTTATCCACGGTGTGGGGCTTGGCCACCATCGGGCCGAGCGTGGCGAGCTGATAGGTCCGCGTCTCCCGGTAGGTTGCGTCGGCATCGGCCCAGACCGGCTCGTAGCTGCCCGGTGGAACGCCGGCGGACGTCAGATAGTCGATCGTCCGCTGATCGACCTCGAAGACAGCGGCCTTCGCCCCCATTTCGATCCCCATGTTGGCCATCGTCAGGCGGTCGTCGATACTCAGGGCCGCGGTGTCGCCGTGGAACTCGACGCACTGGTAATTCGCCCCGTCGGCGCCCAGTTGGCCGATGATGGTGAGAATGAGGTCCTTCGCCGTCACGCCGGGCGTGAGACTCCCGCGCAGCTCGATGCGGATGCTCTCCGGCACCCGGAGCCACGTTTCGCCGGTCAGCAGGAGCGCGGCGGCCTCGGTGCGGTCGATGCCGGTGGCAAACGCCCCCAGTGCCCCGTACATGCAGGTGTGCGAGTCGCTACCCAGAACCAGCATCCCCGGCCTCGCCAGCCCCTTCTCGACCATGATCTGGTGGCAGACGCCCACGCCAACGTCGTAGAAGTGCCGGACTCCGTAGCGGCGGACGTACTGGCGGATGGCCTTGTGGTTTTCGGCGTCCTTTTCCGTCGAGGCCGGCACGACGTGATCGAGCACCACGACGTGCAGGTCGGGGTTGGCCGGGCCGAACTCGGCCAGGTCGGCGGCGATTTTCTCGACGATTGCCGCCGTGTTGTCGTGCGACAGCAGGTGGTCGGGCCGGACGGTGACGATTTCGCCCGGCCGGACCTCCTTCCGCCTGGCCTTCCGCGCCAGGATTTTTTCCGCGAAGGTCTTCCCCATAATGTACTTTCGTAGGACGAACTTTCCAGTTCGTCCACCAGCGGCGATGCATGGAGCGGGTGGCACGCCCTGAAAGGGCGTGGTGAACCGCCAATTTACCTCAATTCTTTCCACGCCCTTTCAGGGCGTGCCACCCAATCGTCCTTCGTCTCCCCCGTCACAACTTGGCAATAATCGCGTCGGTCATCTGCGTGGTGCCGGCGGCGCCTTGTTGGATCGCGTCCGGCCCGCCCGCCAGCCGCAACATATCATACGTGCGGGTCTTGCCCTCGGCCACAACCCGGGCAATCGCCCCGCGGATCCGCTCGGCCGTCGCGGTCTGGCCGACGTGGTCGAGCATCATCGCGGCGGCGAGGATCATGGCGATCGGGTTGACGATCGAGGGCTGCAAGGCGGCGTATTTCGGGGCCGAGCCGTGGGTCGGCTCGAAGACGGCCACCTCGCGGCCGATGTTCGCGCTGGCGGCGAAGCCCAGCCCGCCCACCAGGCCGGCGAAACCGTCGGAAAGGATGTCGCCGAACATGTTGCTGGCCACCAACACCCCGTAATCCTCCGGGTTCTTCGTCAACCACATCATCTGGGCGTCGATGTTGGTGGACCGCAGGGCGATGCCGGCATGCTCGGCGGCGATCCGCTTGGCCTCCTCCTCCATCATGCCCGAGGTCTCGCGGATCACGTTCGGCTTCTCGCAGATCGTGACCGATTTGTAGCCGAACTTCCGGGCGTAGTCGAAGGCGGCGCGAATGATCCGCTGGCAGGCCGGCCGGGTGAGGATGCGGCAGGAGACGGCCAGGTTGCGGCCCTCGACGCCGGCGTAGTTCTTCATCTGCGGATGCGTTTGCAGGGCGTCGCGGACCGGCTTGGGCGGATTGGTCCACTCCACGCCCGAGTAAAGCCCCTCGGTGTTCTGCCGGAAGATGACCGCGTCGATCTTCGGCTCCTCGATGCCATCCTTCCCGCGGCGGACAAAGTTCAACGGGTTGCCCGTAAACGACCGGCAGGGGCGGATGCAGATGTCCAGGTCGAAAATCTGCCGCATCCGCACGATCGGGCTGTAATAGACGTGCCCCTTGCCCTGCAAGGCCGGCGAAAGCTCGGCCTCGGCCGCCTTCTTCGGCTTCGACGTGATGGCCCCGAACAGCCCGAGCTTGTGCTTCTTGAGCAACCCGATCGTCCGCTCAGGCAGGGCGTTCCCCTCGCTCGTCCAGAAATCCCACCCTATATCGCCATGCACGTAGTCCGCCTGAAAGCCGGCCGCCTCCAGCACCCGCACCGCCTCCGGCAGCACAATCTTCCCGATCCCGTCACCGGGCATGGCGACAATGGTCAGTTTGCTCATGATCGACGCCCACGGGCCCCTTTTCTCTAGCCCAGGCGTTTACGCCTGCGGAAACGAGCGGCCATTCTTGTCATTCTCTTTTTCCCTTTAGCCCCCTTCAGGGGGCGTGAATTTGTTTGTCGGTGAGAATCGCTGCGGAATCAACAGTTTGCGCCCCTGAAGGGGGCTGAAGGAAAAAATGCTCCGGTTTCGCCTCCGCTACCACAGGCGTAAACGCCTGGGCTAGGGAAAAGCACAAACCGATAGCCACCGCCTATTCATTGGTCCTTAGGCTGCCCTCCGGCCTCAAATAATAATTGGGTGAACCCACATACCGTAAGCCATCATCGCCCCGGTAAAGATACATGTCAAAGATCCGAAGACGTCCGTCCATCGACACCCTGCCATTCCCCAGTGTCCGAATAAGCGGAAGACGATGCACACGATCGCCAGGTTGGAACACACGGTCAAGGCGAGGTAGGAATACATGAACACCCGCATGTCGGATGTCACGAAGACCGGTGCAAACAATGCTAGAGGCAGAACCCAAAGCCATTCTCCTTCACTCAACCATTTTCTTCGGTGGCGGAAGACATATTGCGTGGTCAAGATGAACAGAGACGCAAGATTGCTTCCCGAAACAACGATTGCCCAAAAGAGGTCCATGCGCGTTGTGTGGTAAGCCCACGCTGTGCCTGCGTTGTACGTTACGGTCTCGTCATAATTCGACGTGCATAACGATCCCGCGACGCTGTAGGAAAGCATCAACAGCAACAAGTCGAGTATGGTGAGCTTCTGCCATTTCATCATGGCTGCCGTGGCAGGCAGCGGCACGCTTGGAACGGTCGGGGCTCGGTCTTGGTCTAAATCGCTCATACGTTAGTGCTTAATCGCCGCCGCCACTGCCTCGCGGAAAACGGCCATGGCCGCGTCGATCTGCTTCGCGGAGATGGTCAGCGCGGGGCAAAAACGGATCGCGCTCTCGCCGCAGCCCAAGAGCAGCAACCCCCGGCGGAAACATTCCTGGATGACCCGGTTCCGCGTCTGCGGGTCGGCCTGCCGGCTCTGCCGGTCCGTCACGAAATCGGCGGCGACCATCAGGCCCACGCCGCGGACGTCGCCAATGACCGGGAATTCCTCCTGCACCTCGCGCAGCTTTTTCATCAGGTGCGGGCCGACCGTGGCGGCGTTGCGCATCAGCCCGCCTTCCAATAGATTGAGCGTGGCCAACGAGGCCGCGCAGGCCACCGGGTTGCCGCCGAATGTCGAGGCGTGCGAGCCGGGCGGCCAGTTCATAATCTCCTCGTGGGCGATGATCGCCCCCAGCGGCATCCCGCTGGCGATGCCCTTGGCCACGGCGACGATGTCCGGCTGGACGCCGACGTGCTCGACGGCCCACATCCGGCCCGTCCGGCCCATGCCGCTCTGCACCTCGTCGCAGACCAGCAGGATGCCGTGGCGGGTGCAAAGCTCGCGCAGGCGGGGCAGGAAGTCCGGCGGGGGCACGATGTAGCCGCTTTCGCCCTGGATCGGCTCGACGAAGATCGCCGCCACCTCTTCCGGCCCGACCTCGCGGCGGAAAACCGTGTGCTCGATCTCGTTGAAGGTGAAATCGACCACCGATTCCGCCCCCGGCAGGTCAATCGGGCGGAAGGGATTGGGATAGGTGACGTGGGTGATCTGCGGCACCATCGGCATGAAGCGGCTGCGGTGGATCGCCTTGCTGCCGGAGAGCGACATCGCGCCGAAGGTCCGCCCGTGAAATGCGCCCCAGAAGGCGATGACGTGCTGCCGGCCGGTCTGGTGCCGGGCGAGCTTGAAGGCGGCCTCGATGGCCTCGGCCCCGGAGTTGGTGAAGAACACCCGATTATGGCCCGACATGGGCGCCAGCTTGGCCAGCCGCTCGGCCAGCATGATTTCCTGGTCGTAGTAGAAATCGGTGCCCGACATGTGCAGGAACCGGGCGGCCTGCTTCTGAATCGCCTCGACGACGTACGGATGCGAGTGGCCGGTGGCGGTGACCGCAATGCCGGCCGTCAGGTCGAGGAACCGGTTGCCGTCCGGGTCGATGACCACCGAGCCGACGGCCTTGTCGATGGCCAGCGGATAGTCGCGGGTGTATGAGGGGCTCATTACCCGTTGGTCGCGGGCCACCAGTTTCCGCGTTTTGGGGCCGGGAATCTTGCAGACCAGCGCGGGGGCGACGGGCTGCTTCGGAATCAACACGAACTTCGCACTTGCCATTACTTCTGCTCCAATATCTTCTCGGTGTCGATCTGCGCCCGCTGGAGTTTTCCGCTGTAGTCGATGTACACGGTTTTCCACTCGGTGAAGATGTCCAGCCCGGCGCGGCCGGCCTCGCGGTGGCCGTTGCCGGTCCCTTTGACGCCGCCGAAGGGCATGTGGACTTCCGCGCCGATGGTGGGCCCGTTGATGTAAACGATCCCGGCCTCGATCTCGCGCATCGCCCAAAGGGCCTTGTTCACGTCGCGGGTGTAGATCGCTGAACTCAGCCCGAATTGGCAATCGTTGAGCGTCTCGACGGCCTCTTCCAGCCCGTCCACGCGGACGACCGAGAGGACGGGGCCGAAGATTTCCTCCTGGAAAATCCGCATGGACCGCCGGACGCCGGTGAAGACGGTCGGCTCGATGAACCAGCCGTGCTCGACCTTCGCCCCGGTCGCCCGACGGCCGCCGCAACGGAGCTTGGCTTCGTCTTCGTCCCGGCCGATGCGGATGTACTCCATGACCCGGCGGAATTGGCTCTCGTTCACAAGCGGTCCGACTTCGGTTGCTGGCTCGATGCCCGGCCCAAGCCGCAGCTTGCCGGCGCGGACCACAAGCCTTTCAACCAACTGGTCGTGAATCTTGTCGTGGACGATCAACCGGCTGGTGGCCGTGCAGCGTTGGCCGGAGGTGCCGAACGCGCCCAGAGTGCGCCGTCGATGGCCAGGTCGAGATCGGCGTCGTCCATGACGATTTCGGCGTTCTTACCGCCACATTCCAGTGACACCCGCTTGCCCGTCCGGCCGCACTCGGCGGCGACGCGGCAGCCGGTCTCGGTCGAGCCGGTGATCGAGATCAGCCGGATCGTGGAATTGCGGCACATGGCCTCGCCGACGACCGAGCCGCGCCCTTGCACCAGGTTGAGCACGCCCGACGGCAGGCCCGCGTCCACCAACGCCCGGACGAACTCGGCGCCGCAGAGCGGCGTATCCGATGCGGGCTTCAGCACGACCGTGTTGCCGCAGATCAGGGCGTGGAACGATTTCCACGCCGGGATGGCCACGGGGAAGTTCCAGGGGGTGATCAGCCCGCAAACGCCGATCGGCTCGCGGATCGTCAGGCAGAGCTTGTTGGGGAGTTCCGAGGGGGCCGTGTCGCCGTAGAGCCGGCGGCCCTCCCCGGCGGCCAGCTCGGCCATGTCGATGGCCTCTTGCACGTCGCCGCAGCCCTCGGCGATGGGTTTTCCGGCCTCGCGGGCGATGATTTCGCCGATGGGCTGTTTCCGTTCGGCCAGAATTTGGCCGGCGCGGCGGAGGATGGCGGCCCGCTTGGGCGGGGGCGTCCGCCGCCAGGCGGTATAGGCCCGCGCCGCCGCCGCCACGGCCCGGTCGAGTTCCGCGGCCGTCGAGTCGGGCGTTTCGCAGACCACTTCGCGGGTGTCGGCCGGGTTCAGGGACTTGATCGCCGCCGCCCCCGCGGGCCAAGACCATTGGCCGTCAACATAGTTCATCGCTTTGGCGGGCGTTGTCATGGTTCGATTCCTTGCTTGCCGCATTCTTCTCTGTAAAGCCGCCAACACAGCCTACCAGGACCACCACCCGCAGTCAAGCCTTCAAAACACTAGCCCGAAGCGCAAGCGAGGGATAGAGGGATATTGGCCCCACGGAAAGCGTCCGACTAGGCCCCCAATCAACTCACCGCCGCCGTGTCCGCCATCGGGTACGCGAAAAAAGTCGTCCAACTGTTCTCTTTTCCAAAGGGTGACAAGCGAGTAAGATAAGATACGGTAGGATAACGGTTGCGGCTCACGAATATGGACAAGTAGGACAGGTGAACATGCCGGAAATCAGCCGGTTTTGCGGATTGGTGGTCACGATGAACTACAACGACCACGCGCCGCCGCACTTTCACGTCCGTTACGGAAGCCAGAAAGCCCTCGTCGGCATCGAGACGTTGGCGATCCTCCGTGGCCGGCTTTCTCCGCGGATGCTGGGGTTGGTTGTGGAGTGGGCAGCCATGCACCGCGAAGAACTCTTGCATGACTGGGACCTCGCACGGCAGCAAGCCGAGTTGAACAAAATTGATCCTTTGGAGTAACGCCATGTTGAAGGACATTGTTGAAGCCAAGCCCCTTGACGGCTACCGTCTGTTCTTGCGGTTCGAGGATGGTGCGGAGGGCGAGGTGGACCTGGCGAAGACGATCCGTTTTGAGGGGGTTTTCGCTCCACTCTTGGATCGGGCGAAGTTCTTGCAGGTCCGCGTCAATGCAGAACTCGGCACCATTTGTTGGCCCAACGGCGCCGACCTCGATCCCGACGTGCTCTACTCCTGCGCAACAGGCGAGGCGATCCCGGAGTTTCAGGTGGAGTCGCTCACCCCTTGAGAGCGCGCCTTCCGTGGATACTCACCGATTCTCGCGTGTCTCTGGTCGTCGGACGAGGCCGCACAGTGCGATACGAGACGACATCGGGTACAGCGAAAGTGGAAATTTTGGAACGGTTGCTTCTCCGTTGTGCTGTGTTGCGTCCGCCATTTGCGGCCGCACAGCGGGCAAAGCCGATCTTGCTCGCCAAGAGTGCGTCCCCAATATCGCATTACGTAGTAGTACGCTGGCTTGCCCGTCGCGGCCTCAATTTCCTTGCAGGATTCCCGCCCACCGGCCGACAATTCACTTCTCGGGTCGGCGAGTTGTCGATATGCCGGGATCTCAAGGGCCCCTGATCCCAACCACACGTTGTCATGGTCTCTGTACCAGCGAGCCCAGAAGTACAAGTCCTCTCGGCTTCGTTCCGGGATTGGAAGCAGGTAAGTTGGGATTGCGGAGCCGGTGTCGCCGCACCACACCGGGCTTGCGTCATCAAATGCGTGCGTGAACAGGTACAGGGAGGATGACCGCCGCCAAGACGGGAACCGTCTGGGTATATCATCTTCGAGGATATGCCACTCCGGTGCTCGCCCCAACGCCCCAATAACATCCTTGAGCGCGGACCGCCCGCCCTGCGAGTGGTGCCGCGCGGCAAAGGCATCCGGACGAGCGACATGCGTATACGTGACGAGCCGTCCGCCGCCCCACGCAAACAGGTAGTCGCCGCAAATCTGCCCGTTATGGAGCAAGGTTGCCAGATACCACTCGGCCGTGTCGCAGAGCGACTCGCGGGTTTGGCCGCCGCCGTCCGTGCCGAAGGTGACTTGCGTGAGAAACATCGTATTCTGACGAAGCAGGCTCTGGCAATTCAACTGGAACGCGATATGCGCTCTCCAGGGCAAACGCGCAAACAATGAGTTTACCGCCCGGCCGGTCATTTTGCCATAGGTGCGTCCAAGGGGCGAGGCAGGAGTTTTTGGCAATGTGCTCGCCACCCTTTGCGCGAGGGTTTCCGTCACGCGGAGCGTGACGAGTACAATTGGCGGCTACCGTCCGACCAGGCCGAACGCCCAGCAGAACCAGGCCACCGGCGCAGAGAGGAGCAGCGAATCGAGGATGTCCAGCACGCCGCCGAAACCGGGCATCCAGGTGCTGGAGTCCTTCACGCCCACGTCGCGCTTCAAGAGCGACTCGGCCAGGTCGCCCAACATGCCCGCCCCGCCGACCAGCACGCCGAACACGAGCCAACCGTACCACGGCGCCGGCCCGATGCCGTCGGCCACGGAAAGCGGAACGATCCAGCGGAACGTCAGCCAGGACCCCAGGCAGGCGAAGATAAAGGCGCCCAGCGCCCCCTCGACCGTCTTGCCCGGACTGATCGACGGCGCCATTTTGTGCCGGCCGATCAAGCGGCCGACGGTGTACGCGCCGGTGTCGCCCATCTTTACGGTGATGATCCAGGAGACCAGGGCGCCGATGCCGTACACCAGCCGCAGCCAGATGGCGAATTTCAGCATCAGGCCGATGTAGACCAGGGCAAAGACGCCGCCGGCGATGTTGGCCACGGCGCCGTCGGGCTTGCGGTATCGGTACATCTCGGCGATGAACACGACAAACACGGCCACGGCCGTGGCGGCCACGTCCAGGGCCAGGGCCGGCTCCTTCAGTTGCGGGCCGGTGAGCCGATTGAACCACGGGGACAGAACCAACAGGAAATTCAACAGGTAGACGACCCACCGCACCGGCTTCATGCCGGCGGCGGCCAGCAAGTCGAGCATTTCACCGGTGGCCAGGGCGGCGGCGATGAAGGCCACCGGCAGCAGCCAGCGGCCGGGGCCTTCAGGATGCGTGTCGAGCCAGCAGAGCACCACCAGCGCGGCGATAATCAGCGTTCCCAGCAATAGCCGCCAGCGGAGCATGGAGGCATTTCCTCGTTCGAGACCGCTCTCTACGCCGTCGCCGGTTCCGCCCGCCGCGAGCGGCTGGCGACCAGCGACCAAACCAGCTCGGCCACGTCCTGGGCGGCAAAAGGCCGGGCCATATCACGCATTGCCGCCGACATTTGTCCCCGGAGGCGGCTGTTGGCCAACAGAAAACAGAGGACGTCGGCCACCTGGTCGTCGAGATGCCCGGACGCCTGGCGCTCGTCGATTGTAACGCACCCGCCGCCGGCGGCAAAGGCCATTGCGTTCCGGGCCTGGTGATCGTCGGCGGCGCGAGAATAGGGGAGCAGGATCGCCGGCACTCCCATTGCGGCCAGTTCGGCCAACGTGGTTCCCCCCGCCCGGCAAACGGCCAAGCCCGTCGCGGCCAGCACTTCGGGCATCTTGGCCAGGAACGGCTCGACCCTGGCCTCCAGGCCGAGTTTGCGGTAAAGCGTCCGCGCGGCTTCGAGTCCCCCTTCGCCGGACTGGTGTACGATCCGCCAGCCCTGCAACAGTTGCCGGACCTTATAGAGCGCCAGCGGCACTTTCTCGTTCAAGGGCCGCGCCCCGCCGCTGCCGCCGGCGACCAGGAGCGTCGGAGAGGGAGCCGGCTCCCAAGATGCGTCGCCGGAAACATCACTGGGCAAGTTACCGGGCACTGAAGTGCCCAGCCCTCGGAAGCCGCGGCGGACCGGATTGCCGGTCAGGCGGACGGGGCAACGGCAGCGGAGCCTGGTTGCCGTCTCGTCGAAGGCCGCGCAGACAAGCGACGCCCGCGGGGCCAGCCAGCGCGTGGCCTTGCCGGGGACCACGTTTTGCTCGAGCAGCACCAGCGGCAGGCGGCGGCGGGCGGCGGCGCGGGCCATCGGCACGCTGGCGTATCCGCCCAGCCCGACCACCGCGGCGACACGCTCCTCGCCCAGGAACCACTTGGCTGCCAGGTAGCCGGCCAGGTTCTCCAGCACGAAGGCCACCGCCTCGCGGGGCTTCCGGGGCAACGGCCGCGAAGGCAGGGCGTAATAGCTGAAACCGGCCTCCGCCACGGCTTGCCGCTCCAGCGGCTTCCCGCCGCCGCAGAACGTGATCCGCAGGCGAGGGACCATTTCCGCCAGTTCTTCCGCCACAGCCAAGCCGGGAAACAACTGGCCGGCGGTGCCCCCGCCGGAAAAGACGATGTGAATCGAGTTGCTCTTCATTCGATTTCGTCATGGTTGTGTATCCCTGAGCCGCCGGGACGGCGCGGTTCGCCGCCCCGGGGCTCAGTCATGGACTCCGCCGCGAAGCACCCGCCGACGCGGCCGACCCAGTAGCCGCATTGCCGGCGGGTTGTTGCTCCTACCCAAGGAGGGAAGGGTACGTGTCGGATTCCCGCGAATCCGGCCCAAACGGCGGAGTCCTCACATTGGTTCCGAAATTGCAAATTGCAAATTGGCGATTGAATCCGCCATCGCTCAATTTGCAATTTTCAATTTTCAATTTGCAATCCATTGTCCGGCATACAGCCATTCTCTTGCCACCTCCCGGTCGTCCAGCGGCACGCGCCGTCGGCCGATGATCTGATGCGTTTCGTGCCCCTTGCCGGCCAAGAGCACGCAATCGCCGGGCCGGGCCGTCGCCAGCGCCCGGTGGATCGCCGCCGTGCGATCGGAAATCACCTCGACGGCCCGCGGATTCCGGCAGCCGCCGAGCACGTCGCGGAAGATCCTTGTCGGGTCTTCGCGGCGGGGATTGCCGTTGGTCAGGATGGCCGCGTGGGCCCCCTGCTCGACCGCCCGGCCCATCAAAGGACGCTTCCCCCGGTCCCGCTCGCCGCCGGCGCCAAAGACGCAGATCACTCGCCCCGCGGTCACATCACGCAACGTCTTCAGGACGCGGGCCAAGGCGCCGGGCGTGTGGGCGTAGTCGACAAACACGCCGAACGGCTGGCCGCACTCGATCCGCTCCAGCCGGCCGGGCACGTGGCCGGCGAACTCCAGCCCGCGGACCACCGTGGTCAAATCGATGTCGTAGGCCAGTCCGACCGCCGCGGCCAGCAGGCAATTATAGATATGGTGCGTGCCGATCATCGGCGTCCGCACGGGCACGGTTTCGCTCCCCGCCGTGAGCAAAAAGGTCTGTTCGCTCGGGCACTGTTCGAGCGGCGTGGCCGTGATTTCGGCCGGCACGTACTCATCACGCTCCGCGTGATGCAATCCCTCACGCGGAGCGTGAGGAGTACATCGCTCGATGCCCACCGTCAATGCCGGGCAGGAGAGCCGGCGAAGGTATCCGGCCGAACCGGGATCGTCGGCGTTGAGCACGGCGAAACCGTCCGGGCCGAGGTGGTCGAAGAGCTTTCCTGTCCCCTTTTTCGCCTGGGTGACGTTGGTCACGCAGACGGCGTTCGAACTCCACGCCCGCCACGCGCGACTGGTCCAGGGCGCGGCTCGAAACTTCCATCACGGCGTGGGAGCAATCGTTGCGGACCATGCGGGCCAGCAGGGGCGCGAGCCGCTCCGGCGGGGGCGTCGCGTGGGTGGCTTGCTCGACGATCCGCCCGTCGAGATGGCCCAGCGTGCCCACGATGCCGGCGCGGTGGCCCGCCGCGCGGAGCACTCCGGCGATCAGACAACTCGTGGCCGTCTTGCCGCTCCGCCCGCTGACGCCGATCATTTTCAACCGGCGGCTGGGGCTGCCGGCCAGGGTCTGACAGAGCCGGGCGTAGCTTTCGCGGGCG
This sequence comes from uncultured Planctomycetaceae bacterium, assembly GCA_963754135.1. GTDB lineage: Bacteria > Planctomycetota > Planctomycetia > Pirellulales > Thermoguttaceae > JAJFUI01. The sequence continues at coordinate 1,082,849 of CAVWEY010000003.1, read as the reverse complement.
TTGGGAACAACGCACACGGGCACGGGGGCGAAAAGGGGGACAGCCCCCGTTTGCCGGAACGGCCCGAAGGGTGCTTCGCACAAACGGGGACTGTCCCCCTTTTCGCCCCCACGATCGGTCATTACGGCGGCACAGCCGCGGGCGACGGCCTCGGCGATGAAGTCGTGGCCGTCGTGGCGCCGCCCCGCCAGCGCGGCGAACAACTCCCCCTGGCGCACCCGCCGCGAGTCGCACGCGCAGCCGCTAACGGCAACGTCGTCGGGGCCGTGAATCTCGGCTTCCGGCAACAACTTGCGCAGGCCAACCACACGTCCCAGATCGGGACAGACTTGCATAGCCGACGGCCTCCGTGCCTCGGGCGACGCGTTGGGGTGGCAGTTGCACCGCCGCCCCGACGATAGACATTCCGTCTTATCCGTTCAGCAGGCGGGATTGTCCGAAATTCGGCCGCGCGGGTCAAGGGAGAAAAGTGCGTCGAACCGACCCTGGGGGCATCGAAGGTGGGTTGGGTGGCACGCCCTGGAAGGGCGTGGTGAATTGCCGGACTATTTCACCTTGACGCCCGCCACGCCCTTTCAGGGCGTGCCACCCAACTGGCCGCAATGGAAACAATGCCCAGCACAAGAGGGGTTCCCCGGGTGGCGGCAACCGCTTTCGCCATCTCTCCGCATCTTTAGTTACAATAGACAGTTGTGACTCTTCCTGTGCCTCGCGTGCAGAGCTTTCCGGGTGGCGGCCGACAGAAGCGGCCACGGCTGTACGAGTGGAGTGTGAGGACTCCGCGATGGATTCTCTCCGCCACGAACAATTTGCCAGGGCCTTCGTCCAGCACCAGGACCGGGTCTACGGCTACATCGTCACGATGTTGCCCAACCGGCACGACGCCGAGGACGTGTTCCAGCAGACGAGCCTGATTCTGTGGCAGAAATGGGACCAGTTTGACCAGGCGGAGGAGTTCCTCCGCTGGGCGTGCGGCGTCGCCCATAACGAGGTCCGCAACTTTCTCCGCCGCCGCCGCAGGGACCGGGTGGTGCTGAGCGAGAAGCTGCTGGACAACCTGGCGGAGGTGCGGCTCGAGGTGCAGCCGCTGTTGGAAGAGCGGCGCGGTCTGCTGGCCGGCTGCATGAAGAAGCTGGACTTCATCGCCCGCGAGCTGCTCGACCGCTGCTACGCGGGCCGGGAGTCGATCAAGCAGGTCGCCCGGCAGTTCCGCACCACGCCCAACGCCCTCTATCTCCGCCTGCGTCGGATCCGGCGGGAATTGATGGAGTGCATCGAGCAGGGCACGAAGGGGGAGGACCCGCCATGAGCCGCGGCACGGTCAAGCTCCCCCCCGCCGATAGCGAATTGGCCCGGCTGGTCGAGTCGATGTGCGACGGCGCGATCACGCCCGCCGAGGGCCGGCGGCTGGAATCGCTCTTGGCCGGCGACCGCGAGGCCCAGCTCTTCTACGTCGCCTATTTGGACCTGCACGCCCAGGTGCAATGGATGACCAGGGGGAACAGGAATGATGAATGCGGAATGATGAATGATGAATTCCCCGCCGGCACGATACCGGGCGATGTTCATCCTTCATCCTTCATCCCTCATCCTTCCGACGCCCCCGAGCCCCTCATTCCGCCCATCATTATTCATGCCTCGCCTTTTTCACCCCCGCCGTCGCTCGTCGGCAGTTGGCTGTTCTCGTACGGTGTGGCCACGTTGCTGATGGGCGTGGCGGTGCTGATTTCCTGGGTGTGGAAGGTCTCGCACGACTACTCGCTCGACATTGCCAAGAATAGCCGGGAGCTAACAGCTCCCGGAGATAGTCTTTCGGGGGCTGTTAGCCCCCGGCTAGACGAGCCCCAATATGTCGGCCGGATCAGCGGCACGGCCGGTTGCCGCTGGGCCGATCCCCGGACGGCCCCCGGCAACGAGACAATCCCGCTGGGCCGCAAGTATGAACTAGCCTCCGGGCTGTTGGAAATCAGCTATCAGAGCGGGGCGAAAGTCATTCTCCAAGGGCCTTGCACCTATGAAGTCGAGTCCGCCGCCGCCGGCTACCTTTCGCTGGGCAAACTGACCGCGAAAATCGAGAAATCCGAAATCCGAAATCCGAAATCCGAAGGCTCCGATCCTTCATCCTTCATCCCTCATCCTTCATCCTTGTTCGTTGTCCGCACCCCCACCGTCGTCATCACCGATCTGGGGACCGAGTTCGGCGTGGAAGTCGATCAGTCGGGCGGGAGCCGGACCCACGTCTTCCGGGGAAAGGTCGAGCTGCGCCTTCGCGGCCACGTCAACGGAGCGAGGCCGCCCGTTCCGCTGGGCGAGAACGAGTCGGCCCAGGTGGAGGCGGGCAAGGACCGCTCCGTCAGAGTGGTCCGGGAGCGGGACCACGCCGATGCGGCCGGCCGTTTCGCCCGGCAGTTGCCCCATCGGGTGCCGATCAAGTTCTGGAACACGGGCATTGGCCTGAAGGAGGGCGACCCGGACCCGCACTGGCAAATCGTTGCCCGCAGCGACGACCCCAAGTTCAAGCCGCGGCCGGCCGTCGTCACCCGCGTCAAGGAGTGGCATTACGGGCGGAATGAGCCGGCGCAGTCGCAATGGATTTCCACGGCCGGCGACCTGCCGGACTTGCCCAACGGCGTCACCTACACCTTCCGCACGACCTTCGAGCTTCGCGACGCGGCGCCGGAGACGGCCTTCCTGCGGGGGTGGTTCCTCGCCGACAACCACGTCAACGCGATCCGGCTGAACGGCAAGGAACTAACCGTGCCCGAGCACGGCTACAGTTCGCCATTCACCATGTTCCACAAGTTCCTGGCCCACAAGGGCTTCGTCGAGGGGACTAACGTGCTGGAAATCGACGTCTACAACGGAGGCCCTCCCGACAATCCGGAACCTTTCGAGGCCGGCCCGATGGCCTTGCACGTCGATCTGGAAGGGGCCGTGGTGGGCGGATCGAAGACCCCGCCCGACGCCGGCCGCACGGAGACAACTGACAGTCTGACCGATCGGGATCAACTTTAGGCGAAAGGAGGGTACTTCTATGAACTAATCATGCCTTGACCTGACGTGTGCAGTGTTTTCCGAAGGTTTTTCGCGTGCTTTCGAGTTTAGTTTGAGCGTGTTCAACCCTTTACTTTTTTGGAGGTGTGAGATGAGTTTGCGCAAGAATTTTGTTCTCGTTTCCGTCGTTGCGGTTGCGGTTTTCGGGGCGCTCCAGACACGGGCCATCGCCAATCCGGTTCCGGTTGACTTCTGGGGCCTGCACGATGCCACCGTCAGCTCCGGCAGCACGTGCGTGGACTCGGGGAGCAACGGCTACAACGCAACGTACAAGACGGCTTCGGGCACTTTGACCTCGGTCACAGGGTACGCGGGGCCGTTTTTGACTGGCGGGAGCCTCCCCTGGAGTGGCAACGCCGTTCTGTGCAACGGGAACGGGCTAGGAGGGTCGAGCGACCCTGGGGGTTATGCGGAATACACGTACTCGACCACTACGAGGGCGGGAATGTACGTCTATCCAAACTCCACAATCGAGTGCTTCTTCAACCTTGGGGGCACCAACACGGCCGAGAACGACATCTACACCGAGTCTGCCGCTTACTCTGTTGTCGGTAGTAATGGCCCGTACTTCGGTTTCGGGTACAGGAACGGCGGGGTTTACATAAATGCGGGGACTCTGTGGGGCGCAGGTAATTTATGCTTTTCCACCTACGCCCCTGTGGCCAATCAGTGGTACTATGCGGCGGCCACAATCTCGACCAACTCCGCAACCTATACCACTACGATGAACGTTTACGTGTACAACGAGAGTGCGAACGGCAGCCTGTCCGGGTGGTACTCTGGCACCTCTGCTACCGGGCCCAGCGGAGCCAACACCCCCGCTACCATTACCGACGTTGGCAGCATCAGCACCCCTGAGTGGTCAACCGGCACAAGCAGTCAAGGGACCATTGGCTCCGGGCGAAACGATGGTACAAGGAACGAGTTTCAAGGCGATGTCGAGGACCTGGCGATCTACAACACGGTCCTCAGCGTCTCTCAGATGCAAGCGGATGCCGGTATCACTCCGGAGCCGTCGACGCTGGTGCTGTTGGCGGCAGGGTTGGCCGGCCTGCTCTGCTACGCCTGGCGGAAGCGGCGGTAAGGGATTCGTGATTGGGATTGATGATTGGACGGCGATCTCCGGCGTCGTCACGAGCGGCTTTCGTGACGGCGCCCGGAGCACCGCCCAACGCGGAGAAACCGCAAACAGAGCCCGCGCAAAGGCGCGAGGCGCAAAGGAAGGGAGTCCTTGTCGTCTTTGCGCCTCCGCGCCTTGGCGTGGGAGAATTTGAGTTGCCGCGGAGCCGTTGCCGTTCAACCAGGAGTGCAATCATGAATGGAGACAATCATCAACCAGAAAACACCAATCAGAAGTCCGGCGGCTTTACGCTGGTGGAACTCTTGGTGGTGATCACGATCATTGGCATCCTGATCGCGCTCCTGTTGCCGGCGGTGCAGGCCGCCCGCGAGGCGGCCCGGCAAACGCAGTGCCGGAACAACCTCAAGCAACTCGCCCTGGGCTGCTTGAACCACGAGAATGCCACGGGACGGTTCCCCACCGACGGCTGGGGCTCCCTCTGGACCGGCGACTCCAACCGCGGCACCGATTGGCGGCAGCCCGGCGGGTGGATCTTCAATATCCTCCCCTACATCGAGCAACAGACGCTGCACGACCTGGACGCCGGAATGGGGCCGGACGGCCCCTGTGCCGCGCGCGTCCAGCGGCTGCAAACGCCGCTGAGCATCTACAACTGCCCCACCCGCCGGCCTCCAGGTGCCAACCCGTGGGAAACAGCGGTTTCCACGATTGAGCCGGTCGTCAACGCGGGCCCGGTCAGCGTGGCGGCCCGCGCCGACTACGCCGCCAACGGCGGCGACCACCTCATGGACGTTCTCAACGGCGTGTATTACAACCCCAACCCGGTTTGGCAGTCCCTTCCGCCCAACACCGGCACCGGGCCGATAAGCGTGGATCAGGTGGAGTCCCCGCGCGGCTCGGGACAGATGACTACCAACGCCCGCAACGTGTTTAGCTACATCGCCAGCCTAGCCACGGGCGTAGTCTACTCCGGCAGCATGATCAAGATGGCAGACGTCACGGATGGCACGAGCAGCACATACCTGGCAGGTGAGAAGTACATGGACCCCGATTGGTACTTCACCGGCCAAGACGGCGGCGACAACGAGGATGCGGTGATGGGCGACAACGAGGACATCCTGCGCTTTGCAGACCCTGCTTATGGGTCGCCGGCGCAGGATACGCCCGGCTCCCAGCGCTCAAACATTTTCGGCAGCGCCCACGCCAACGGCTTCCAGATGGCCTTCTGCGACGGCTCGGTGCAGATGATGAGTTACACGATCAACCTCGTGGTCCACGCCTGCCTGGCGAACCGCAAGGACGGCCAGACGATCAACGGCAGCACGTATTGAGCAGCGCCGCACGGATGGTTACACTTTACATCCCGGCTCATGGGGAACCGGAGACAGGAGAGGGGAGCATGGACCGGAATTCAACATTCGCCGTCAGTCGTCCCGCATCCACCGGCTTTACGCTGGTGGAGCTTTTGGTCGTGATTACAATCATCGGGATTCTGATCGCGCTGTTGTTGCCGGCGGTGCAGGCGGCCCGCGAGGCCGCCCGGCAAACGCAGTGCAAAAACAACCTTAAACAACTCGCCCTGGGCTGCTTGGGCCACGAAAACGCCATCGGCCGCTTTCCCACTAGCGGCTGGGGATGCCAATGGACAGGGGACGCCGACCTGGGAACCGACCGGCGTCAGCCGGGCGGCTGGATGTACAACATCCTCCCCTTTATCGAACAGCAGACGCTCCACGACATGGGCGGCGGCGGCCTGGCCTGGAATGCTCCGACGAAGATGGCCGCCAACCTGCAACGCACCTCCATCCCGTTGACTATCTACAATTGCCCCACGCGGCGGGCGGCGATCGCCTATCCGTGGGGAAGCGATCTTCCCCTAAACAACGCCGGCACGCCCACGACGGTCGGGCGGAGCGACTACGCGGGCAACGGCGGCGATCTCTACACCGATCCGAGCAACCCGGTGCCGGCGTTATGGCAATGGGTGGGGAACGAGTATGGCGGGCCGTCCACCTTGGCCGGCGGCGGCGTAGTCGGGGATGGCTCGAACCCCACGGCGACGCAGATCAACAACGCAAACGCCACCTTCGCCAACGTCGCCAAATACGCCACGGGCATATTCTACTGCGGCAGCTTGACCAAGGTGTCGGAACGTCACCGACGGGACCAGCAACACCTATCTGCTTGGTGAAAGGTATCTCAATCCCGACAGTTACACGACCGGCGCAGACGGCGGTGACAATGAGTCGGCGCTGGTCGGCGATAACGATGACACCTCGCGCTGGGGCCTCAACCAGTCCGGAAAATATCCCCTCCAAGATACGCCCGGCTACGTCGATATTGATGACTTCGGCAGCGCCCACGCCAACGGCTTCCAGATGGCCTTCTGCGACGGCTCGGTGCAGATGATGAGCTACACGATCAACCTCGTGGTCCACGCCTGCCTTGCCAACCGCCATGACGGCCAAGCGATCAACGGCCAGTCGTTCTAGCCGGCCCGGCAGAAAGACGTGCCTCTTGAAACGGAGAACAGAAGAAATGCACTTGGCACTGAAGTCCGCGGCGATGTTTGCCTGGTTTGCGGTCCTTGCCTCGGCGGCACGGGCGTCGGAGCCGTCGCCGGCGGTTACGGAGGGCAAGCAGTCGCTGACGGCGGCCGGCAAGTATCTGGAGGTCGAGGTTTCGCTCACCCGGCCCCAGTTGCTCCGTTTGATGGTGGACAGCCTGGGTCAGCGCCGGTTCCAACCCAGCCCGCTGCGGGCGCCGTTGGTAGTCCCGCCTTCAGGCGGCGCCAGCGGCCGGTCGCCGGCTCAAGCCGGGACTACGAGCCGGCCGGCCGTGGCTCATCGGATCGGCGCCAAGGTGGAGTACCGTCGCCAGGGGCTTGCCCCGACCACCCCCGCCCGATGGACGTTCGAGTTCGGCCCGCAGGGCATGGTTTGGGTTTCCCAATGGTCGGCCGACGATCCGCCCGAGCCGCTAGTGCTCGATTTCGATCCGGACCAGTGCCACGCCACGCTGCTCGGTTTGGCCGCCGCGGACGGAAGCATCCGCCTGCCGGCCCTCTTGCACCTGCCCGACCAAGGGACGTTCCGCATCAGCAGTGGTCCAAGCGCCGCTTGTGGTGCAGGCGTCTCGCCTGCCGGTGCAGCCGGGACGCCTGCCGGTGCAGCCGAGACGGCCGCACCACAAGGGGAAGAAAAGGCAACGACGGGCGAGGTTGTGTTGGGGTACAGCACTTGCCGCAACCACGGAATCGGGGATAGCGCCGTCCCGTGCGTGAAAGTGACCTTTCCGCCGGCCACGCGGGCGGCCCCCCGCCTGGAATACCGCTGGGAAGTGACGGCGATCTATCCGCACCTGGCCAATATCGAGAACGACGCGCGTTTCGACGGTTTCCGCCGCAACTGGCTGAACATCTTCCAGATCAACCCGCGTTATCGGGCGCTGGCGAACAATGCCGCCAGCGACGTCTGTGCTATTTGCCTCTACGAGTATGCGGACGTCGCCCTGCACACGCCGCCCGCGGCCGGTCCGCCCTCCATGCTCGATTTGATCCGCCAGTCGTTGGAGCGGTACTTGGAGGGGATGACCGCCTATGGACTGCCCGGCTATTATGGAGACCAGGTTCCGCCCCCGGCGGCGCCGAAGCGAGACCCGTTCTTCATGGACACGTATCCCTCGCTTCTGATTGCCGCGGCGGACTACGTCATCGGCAGCAACGACGATGCCTGGTTGAAGGCCAATTACGAGGGCATCCGGAAATGGGCCGACCTCCTGCTGACCAGGGGCCGGGACGGCAATGGCCTGCTGGTCGACCCGGTCAGCGGCAACTCCGGCTCGTGGACGCAGCCCCCGACGAACCGGTCCAGCAATTGGTGGGACGTCGTTGGCTTCGGCCATGAGGACGCCTACGCCAACGCGCTGGCCTACCGCGCCTTGCGCAACATGGAAGAGCTGGCCGGCCGGCTGGGCAAGTCGGAGGACGCCGCGCGCTTCCACACGGCCGCCGACAAGCTGCACGAGGCGTATTTCAAGACCTTCTATAACCCGGCCACGGGCGTGCTGGCGGGTTGGCGGAGCGCCGACGGCCAGTTGCACGACTATTACTTCCCCTTCATTAGCGGCATCGCCATCCATTATGGGCTGGTGCCCAAGGACCATGCCAATGCTGTGATGGACAAGCTGCTGGCGAAGATGAAGGAAGTCGGCTACGCCCGCTTCGACCTCGGCCTGCCGGGAAACCTGGTCCCGATTTCGCCGGGCGACTACCTCGGATTGAGAGAGAACCGTGGGGCGGGTCCCAATGGCTTTCAGCGCTATGCGAACGGCGGGGCCACGGCCTGCTTCGCCTATTTCACGCTGGCCGCCCTCTACGACCTCGGCCGCCGCCAGCAGGCCGACCAGATGTTGTTTCCCATGCTGGAATCGTTTGCCAAGGGGGCCTTCCAAGGCCGCGGCCCCGACGACTTCATGTACGACTGGAAAGACTGGCAAGGCCGCCACTACTGCGACGGCAAGCTCTACGATTATCGGTGGAGCTACGACTGGAAAGACTGGCAGGGCCGCCCGTGGGGCTACGAGGGCCTTCTGGTGGACAACTACTACACCCTGCTGGCGGTGCTCGCCCGCGAGGGCCGCGTGCGGCCGGTGCCTTGACCGGCCGGCAATCTGCCTCTATCATGGAGTGTTTCCCCGGAAACCCATCGAGGCGGAAAGCCGTGGCATCTATCCCCGAAACGCACAGGCAAGATGCCTGTGGTACGGCGCTGCACCTGCAAGACCCCGCCGCCGGCAGCCTGAACGGCGGTTGTGGTGCAGCCGCGGGCACCGCCGCGGAGCGGGGGTCGGCTGCACGGGCAGGCGAGACGCCTGCACCACAGGCGGAGCGGCAAGAGTCCCCACCGGTCGAAACCGCGGTGGACCAGCCGCGGATCGCCCGTGCCGTGCGGGAAATCCTGGCCGCCATCGGCGAGGATCCCGACCGCGAAGGGCTCCGCGAAACGCCCGAGCGGGTCGCCCGGATGTACGCCGAGCTGTTCGGCGGGCTGCACCAGGACCCCCGCCGGCACCTCCGCAAGTTCTTCACCGAAACTTGCGACGAGGTGGTGTTGGTCCGCGACATCGGCTTCAACAGCATGTGCGAGCACCACATGCTGCCGTTCATGGGCACGGCCCACGTGGCCTACTTGCCCGGCGACCGGGTGATCGGATTGAGCAAGCTGGCCCGCGTGGTGGAGGAAGTCGCCCGCCGCCCGCAGGTCCAGGAACGGATGACCGAGGAAATCGCCAACCTGCTGGTCGAGGAGTTGCACGCGAAAGGAGTGGCGGTGGTGATCGAGGCGGTCCATACCTGCATGACGATCCGCGGCGTCCGCAAGCCCGGCTCGCTCTGCGTGACCTCGGCCATGAAGGGCTGCTTCCGCAACAAGGCCTCCACCCGCGCCGAATTGATGACCTTGATATACGGGGACCGGCGGTAGCCACCGTATGAGTCCTCACGATCAACAGCGTAGGGTGGCACGCCCTGAAAGGGCGTGGTGAATCGTCGAACTCAACCTTCACGCCTGCCACGCCCTTCCAGGGCGTGCCACCCGATCGTGAACATGAATTCCCGATTGAAGCCGGCATGAGCCTATTAGATCAACAGCGACAGCGCATCCAGGACGATCTCCGCGGGCTGCTCAGCGGCGAAGTCCGCTGCGATGACGTCTTCCGGCGGCTGTGGGCCAGCGACGCCAGCATCTACGAGATTCAACCGCTGGGGGTGGTCCGGCCGCGCTCGACGGCCGACGTGGCCGCTTGCGTCCGCTACGCGGCCGGGCGCCGCATCCCCATCCACGCCCGCGGCGCAGGAACCGGCGTGGCGGGCGAGTCCTTGGGGCCGGGGCTGGTGCTGGATTTCTCCGCCCATCTCCACCGCCTGATCCGCATTGAAACCGACCGCGTCCGCGTGCAGCCGGGCGTGGTCCTCGGCCGGCTCAACGGGCAGTTGAGGACGTCGGGGCGGGTGTTCGGGCCGGACCCCACCGCCAGTAACGTGACCACCATCGGCAGCATGATCGCCGTGGACGCCGCCGGCAGCCGCTGGCTCAAGCACGGCTCCACCCGCCGCCACGTGCAAAGCCTTCAGGTGGTGTTGGCCGACGGGCAGGTGCTCGAACTGGGCCGCGAGCCGCTGGCCGATGGCCGCAGCCCCAGCGCCATTCCGCGGAAGCGGGAACTCGTCGACCGCCTGGCCGCCCTGCTGGGCCAGCACGCCGAGTTGATCCGTCAACACCAGCCGAAAAGCCCGCAAAACCACTGCGGCTACCACCTGGCCGACGTGCTCCACGATGGATATTTGGACGTGGCGGGGCTGCTGACCGGTTCCGAGGGCACCCTGGCCCTGGTGACCGAGGCCACGCTGGGCACGGGGCGGCTGCCGCTCTACCGGGGCGTGGCCTTGCTGTTGGTGGACAGCGTGGAAAAGGCCGCCCGAATAGTCCCCGACGTCCTCGCCCACCGCCCCGTCGCCTGCGATCTGATGGACCGCCGCCATCTGAGCCTCGCGCGGGCGGCCGAGCCGCGCTTCGAGCGGCTGATCCCCGCCGAAACCGAGGCCGTGCTGCTGGTGGAACTCGACGGCGACGACCCGCTCGAGGTCCGCGGCCGGCTCCATCGGCTGGCCGACGAGTTGTGGCAACAGAAGCGCGTGGTCTTCGGCGCCCGCCAGGCGTTTGAAGACGAAGAGGCGGAACTGTTCTGGCGGCTGGTCGACAAGGTGCAGCCCATGTTATACCGGGTGGCGGGGCCGGGCCGCGCCGTGCCGGTCGTCGAGGACATCGCCGTCGCCCCCGAGTCGCTCCCCGACTTCCTCGTGCGGATGCAGAACGTGCTGAAACGCAACCAGGTGACCGCCTCGCTCTACTGCCACGCCGGCCAGGGACAACTCCACGTCCAGCCCTTTCTGGACCTCGCCAACCCGGACGACGTGCGGCGGATGCGGCGGCTGGCCGACGAGCTTTACGAGGAGGTGTTCGCCGTCGAGGGGAGCATCAGCGGCGAGCACGCCTGCGGGCTGAGCCGCACGGCCTACGTTCGCCGCCAGGCCGGCCCGCTGTTCGACGTGTTCCGCGAGGTCAAGCGGATTTTCGACCCGGAGAACGTCCTCAACCCCGGCAAGATCGTGGGCGACGATCCCGACTTGACCACCCGCCATCTGCGGCCGGCGATCCGCACTGCCGCTTCAACTCCGCCGGCAACCGGCGAGCTTCCGAGGAGCATTGCGGCGACGGAAGAACGCCCCGCGGCGGAGAGAGTCTTTACGACGGAGAAACGCCCCGCGACTGCGGTCGCGGGGGGGGGAGAGTGCGGCGTTGCTCCCCCCGCGACCGCAGTTGCGGGGCGTTCGGATGATGTTGGTGTTCCGACGGCTGATAAGCTCGTCGCGCCGCCCGAGGACGAATCGCCCGGCTTGCGGAACCTCGTCGAGCTGCAATTGGACTGGGAGCCGTCCCGCGTCCAGGACGCCGTCGAGGCGTGCAACCGCTGCGGCGAGTGCCGCACCCAGGCCCCCGAGCTGCGTATGTGCCCGATCTTCCGCTTCTTCCCTGGCGAAGAGGCCTCGCCGCGGGCCAAGGCCAACCTCGTCCGCGGCCTCCTGGCCGGCACGCTCGACCTGAGCCTGGTGACCAGCCGCGAGTTCAAGGCGGTCGCCGACCTCTGCGTCCATTGCCACTGTTGCCGGCTGGAATGTCCGGCCGAGGTGGACGTGCCGCGGCTGATGCGCGAGTGCAAGGGGGCCTACCTGGCCGCCAACAGCCGCTCGTTGGCCGACTGGGCCGTCACCCGGCTCGATCTGCTGGGCGCCCTCGGCGGGCTGGCCGCGCCGGCCGCCAATTGGGCGCTGGAGAACCGCCAGATGCGCTGGCTCTTGGAGAAGACGCTGGGCATCGCCCAGGGACGGAAGCTGCCGCGGGTGGCGTCGCGGAGTTTTCTCCGCCGGGCGGCCCGCCGCCGCCTGACCCGCCACGGCCGCCGCGGCGCCGAGAAGGTGCTCTACTTCGTCGACGTCTACGCCAACTACTTCGACCCGCAACTGGCCGAAGCGGCCGTCGCCGTCCTGGAACACAACGGCATCAGCGTTTACGTCCATCCCGAGCAGAAGCAGGCGGGAATGGCCTCGATCGCCACCGGCGCGCTCGACCACGCCCGCCGCCTGGCCGGACACAACGTCGCCCTGCTGGCCGAAGCGGTCCGGCAAGGCTACCACGTTGTGGCCACCGAGCCGGCCGCGGCGCTCTGCCTCCGCCACGAATACCCGCAGTTGATCGACGACGACGACGCCCGGCTGGTGGCCGCCAACAGCAGCGAGGCGGGCAGCTTCCTCTGGCAGATGCACACCCTCGGCCAGCTCCAACTCGATCTCCGGCCGTTGAACCTCAGCCTGGGATACCATACACCGTGTCACTTGCGGGCGCTCGGGGTCGGATCGCCGGGCGAGGACCTGTTGGGGCTGATCCCCGGAGTGCGCCTTCACCACGTCGAGGCCGGTTGCTCCGGCATGGCCGGCACCTTCGGCCTGCAACAAGAGAATTTCCGCAGCAGTTTGCGGGCGGGGCGGAAGCTGATGGCCCGGCTCCGCGACCCTGGCCTCCAAGCCGGCGCCACCGAGTGCTCCGCCTGCAAAATGCAGATGGAGCAGGGCACGACCAAGCCCACCCTCCACCCCGTCAAGCTGCTGGCCCTCTCCTACGGCCTGATGCCCGAAATTGCCCGGCTGCTGACGGCACACTGACGTTTGTAGGACGAGTTTTCCAACTCGTCCGGGAACACTGGACGAGTTAGAAAACTCGTCCTACGAAACCGCACGATGCCCCAGCCCTGGTATCACAACGGCCTCCGCTTTGCCTGCACCGGCTGCGGCGATTGCTGCACGGGCGAGCCGGGCTACGTCTGGGTGAACCGGGCCGAGATCGTGGGCATGGCCGCCGCGATGGGCCTGGAAGCCGCCGATTTCGAGCGCCACTGCGTCCGCAAGGTGGGCATCCGCAAGAGTCTCATCGAGCGGCCCGGCGGCGACTGCATCCTCCTGGACCCGCACAGCCGGCGGTGCCAGGTCTACCTGCTCCGGCCGCGGCAGTGCCGCACGTGGCCCTTCTGGGCCTCCAATCTCGCCTCGCCGGCGGCCTGGGAGGAGACCGCCCGCCGTTGCCGCGGCTGCAACCGCGGCAGCCTTGTGCCGATGGAAAAGATCGTCGCCCAGTTGAGTTAAACCGGCGGGTAGATGCGGCATCTCATCTTGACATACGTTACCATCGGCGGTAACATTATAAACAACGTCGCCGTCCGGGGCACGCCGACCAGGACGATCTTGAGACTAATTGCCGAACTCCGGCAGGAGGGCCGACTATGAGGATCAGAGCGGTCAAACCCAATAACCGTAAGAAGGCGTTCGAGGTGGTAGCCGGCGCCAAGCGGTATTGGTTTCCCTACGCCCAGCTTCAGTTGCGGCCGTCCCGCCGCGATCCGATCAAGCGGGTCTACGTCGACAAGGAGCTTGGCGGCGAGGGATTCACTTACGAGCTTGCCTCCGGCAATCAAGATACGGTCCACATCGACCACGTTCTTCACTACAACCGCGATCCCCGCTACATGAAAGATCAATTGCTATACAGGCTCACGTTGGTAGCACAAGAACGGGTGAAGCAAAGCCCGTTGAGCAAGCGGGAGTTGATCCGCCGGCTGGCCACTTCTCCCGCCCAGTTCTACCGCCTGCTCGATCAGACCAACTACACGAAATCCCTGGGGCAGTTGCTCACTCTGCTCAGCATCCTGGATTGCGAAGTGGACCTGGTCGTCAAGGAAAAAGGACGGCGCCGTCCGGCGGTTGCGCAATCTTAGAGCCGCGCCGGCCTTTCTCTGCGCGGCCAAGGTTGCCATCGCCGCGCTACCGCGACTTCCGCCAGGCGTAGCAGAGCAGGCCGAGGAGTCCAGCGGCCAGCAGCACCAGCGTTCCCGGTTCGGGCACGCTGACCGCGCCCACGGCGAATTGACTGTTGTGGTCCAGCACGGCCCAAACCGTGTTCCCCGTGCCGGGGTCGATGCCGTAATGGCCCAGAATGTTGTCAGGCGAGGCTACGCCCATGAACAGCGGGGTGCCGCCGATGTCTTCCAGCACGGCGTTTTCCCAGTTCGTGCCGCTGTATGAAACCAGCTCGGCCACGCTCCCGCCCGGCAGTTGGCTCGCGCTGTAGCTCATCCGCAGCGTGAATTGGTCGGTCTGGCTGCCGCTGTTGACCATGCCGGAGAGATTGAACACGTCGCTCGCCAGTCCCGCCGCAATTTCCGCCGCCGTCCGCTCTCGCCATTGCATCGAGAGCGACTTGGGCGTGCCGGTGTTCGTGCCGCCGATCAGGTCGGCGGTAGAGCCAATCGTAAGGCCGCCGGTGGCCTTCGAGCCGAACCCGGCGTAGCCCGAACTGACGCCCACGTTCCGCAAGATTGTGGCGCCGAAATCAGTCCCGGCGGCTGAGACAAGAACGTCGGCCGAGTCGTTGTAGGCCAGCGAGCCGGCGACATTCAGCGTGCCGCCGGCGACCGTGGTCCTGCCCATGTAGGTGTTGTGCCCCGCGAGGACAAGCGTGCCAGCGCTCTGCTTGACGAGATAGCCGCCGCTGATGACGCCTGCGTAGCTGCCGCCACTGACGGTCAAGGTACCAGTGACGAGGACATTGCCGCCGTTGGCACCGCCGCCGTTGAGGGAAGCGATCGTTGCTCCCCCGGCAGCGGTCACTGTCAGGGCTGCCCCCGCGACATTCGCCAAGGTTACCACGGTCGTGGCGGGAAGAATTCCGTTGACCCCGAGGGTTCCGGCGTTGATCGTGGTTGAGCCGGCATAACTGTATGCGTTGGGTAGCGTGTCGCCGAGAGTCAGACTGCCGGCGCCTTGTTTGACGAGGTTCCCGTTGCCGGCGATGGTGCCGTAGTATCCCGTGGACGTTGCGTCCCCCACGGTTAGCGTGCCGGAGCCGAGGTCGATGATGCCGCAGTTGCCGGTGGACGCGAGAGACGCAATGGTCTGGTTGTTTCCGTTGAGGTTGAGTGCGCCGCCGCTGGTGAACGTGAGCGCGGTTGCGGTGGGGAGGCGGTTGTCGCCGCCGGACAGCGAGAGCGTGCCGGCAGTGATAAGCGTTGTGCCGCCGTAAATGTTCGCGCCGGCGAGGGTGAAAGTGGTCGAGGAGGAGCCCTGGAGGGCTAGGCCGCCGGTGCCGCTGATCACGCCCGAATACGTCCCGCCGCCCGAGCCGATTGTGAGGGCGCCGGAGCCGAGAGTCACGTTCCCGCCGGCGTTCCCGCCGCCGTCAAGCGAGAAGAGGAGTTGAGAGTAGTTATTGAGGTTAAGCGTTGCGCCCGCGGCGTTCGCCAGTGTGAACGGCGAATAGTAGGACAAGCGGTTGGAGCCGCCGCTGAGCCGCAGCGTGCCGGCGTTAATCAGGGTGGGGCCGCTCCACATGTTGCCGGTAGCATTACTCAGGGTGATTGTACCGCTGCCTTGCTTGACCAGGCCGCCAGTGCCGCTGATACCGCTCGCAATCGTGGTGCTGTTGGCGTCTCCCACGGTAAGCGTGCCGGCGCCCAGCCTGACGCTCGTCGAGGAACTTGTTGCGGTTAACGAAGCGATGGTCTGATCTTGGCCGTTCAAATCCAAACCGGTGCCGGAAGCGGTTCCGAGCACCACCGCCGTGCCAGTTGGCAGGCGGTTGCTGCCGCCGGAAAGCTGCAACGATCCCGCGTTGATCGTGGTCGTGCCGGTGTAGGAGCTTGCCCCCGAGAGTGTCTGCGTGCCGGAACCTTGCTTGACCAGGCTGCCGCCGCCGCTAATAGCGCCGGCATAGGTGGTGGTGCCGCTGGAATCGCTCACGGTTAACGTGCCGCCGCCAAGGGAAACGTTGCCGCCAGCGGCGCCGCCGCCGCTGAGGGACGCGATGGCTTGGTTCTGGCCATTTAGATCGAGTGTCGCGCCGGAGGCATTCGCAAAGCTTACATCCGTGGCAGCGGGCAGACTGCCGCCGGAGAGTTGGAGGGTGCCGGCGTTGATCGTTGTCGGGCCGGTGTAGGTTTCGGCGGCCGTGAGCGTCAGGCGACCGGAACCCTGCTTCGTCAGGCCGCCATATTGGCTGAAGATGCCGTTGAAGGTCGTGTTGGTGGCGTCACCCAGAGTGAGCGTTCCGCTGCCGCCGACCCATACGCCGCTGGTCCCCGCGATCAGGGAAGCGATCGTCTGGTCGCCACCGAGGCTCAGACCTGTGCCGGAGGCTAGGGTTAGCGTCGTTCCGGTGGGCAGACGGTTGACGCCGCCGTACAGTTGAAGCGTCCCACCGTTGACCGTGGTTGCGCCGGTGTAGGTGTTGGCGCCGGAAAGCGTCATGCCGTATTGAGCGACAAGACTGCCGGAGCCGCTGATGAGGCCGGCATAACTCCCGCCCCCGGGGCCGACGGTGAGGGTTCCGGAGCCGAGCCACACGTTTCCGCCAGCCGTACCGCCGCCGTTGAGCGAATACACCGTCTGGTTCTGGTTGTTCAGATCGAGCAAGGCCCCGGACGCGTTCGCGACACTCAGCGCCGTGCCTGCCGGCAAACGGTTGTCGCCACCGGAGAGCTGTAGCGTCCCGGCGTTAATAGTCGTTCCGCCGGCATACGTGCTCGCGCCCGTGAGCGTCAGCCGGCCGGAGCCCTGCTTCACAAGGCTGGGCGCACCGGTGCTGACCACGTTGCTGAGGACGCCGCCGAAGGTGGTGTTGGTTGCGTCGCCGACCGTGAGTGTTCCATTGCCGCCGACGTTTCCGCCGTTGCCGCCGCCACCACTGAGCGAGGCGATTGTCTGGTCGCCGCCCAACGTCAGGGCAGCGCCGGAGACGTCTGCCAGGGTCACTGCGCTGGTTGTCGGCAGATGGCTGCCGCTCAGTTGGAGGACGCCCGCGTTGACGGTTGTCGTGCCGCTATAGGAGCAAGTGCCATGAAGGGCCAAGGTGCCCGCGCCCTGCTTGACGAGGTTCCCCGGCCCGCCGATTGTCCCGTAATACGCGGTGCTGGTCGCATCGCCGACCGTTAGCGTGCCCGAGCCAAGCAAGACCGAGCCGCCGGAGCCCGCGCTGGACAGCGAACCGACCGTTTGGTTCTGGCCGTTGAGGTCCAAGGTCCCCGTGCTGCCGAGCACGACCGCCGTGCCGGTGGGAAGGCGGTTGCTGCCACCGGAGAGCTGTAACGTGCCGGAACTCAACGGGCTGGTGCCGATGGCCGTCGTGCCAGTGTAGGTGTTGGCGCCGCTGAGGACCGTGGTGCCGCCTTGGATGGTCAAGCCGCCGGTGCCGCTGATCGCGCCGGCGTAGGTTCCGGAGCCACCGAGACCGAGGCCACCGAGAATGGTGAGCGTGCCCGAGCCGAGAGTCACGTTGCCCCCCAGCGTTCCCCCGCCAGTAACGTACAGGAGAGACTGGTTCTGGCCGTTGAGATCGAAGGCTGCCCCGGCGACATTGGCCAACGAAACGACGGTGCTCGTGGGTAGACGGTTGTCGCCGCCGGAGAGTTGAAGCATGCCGGCGTTGATGGTGGTCGTGCCCGCGTAAACGTTCGCCCCCGAAACCTGCAATGTTCCATCGCCAAGTTTGGTGAGCCCAGCCGAACCACACAAGACCGAGGTGATGAGATCGGCGCCGCTTCCGGTGGTGATGTTGCCGCCGCTACCCGTCACGGCGATGGCTCCGCTGCTCGGGCTGCCGCCAAGTGTGTAACCGTCGACGCCAAAACTGATAGAGTTGACCGAGGAGATCGTGCCCGAGATATTCACCGTCCCCGGCGTGCCTTGGAAGTAGGCGTCGGAGCCGTCGGTCCAGAGTTGATTGTACGAGCCGCTGGATCCGGTCGTTGACCAGTCGGGGGTCGTATAGTTCCAGGTACTTCTGCCCGCCAACGTCGTCGAAGTAGAGCGTGGTAGCGGCGCGGGCGGTCGACGCTGGCAGCGTCAACGCCAATGCGCACGACGCCAGCCCAATCAAAACGCTGCTTGCCCAACCCGGATTATTCGTAAGTCTGCAAACAAAAGTGCCTCCGTGTGCGTCTAAGGTGTTAGTCAACAAGCATCTTGGACAACCCACGGAGGCATATTGTGGTTAAGCAGTCTGCTTTTCAGGTGTCGTTCGATTTTCTCACATCCAAGGCGGTTGTGGTAGAGCCCGGGGCGGCTCAGGTTTCGAGCGACGCGGGGCTGTTGCCCTTTCGCCAACTGGACGAGCGGCTGGGTCTGACGCAGCGGTTCGCCGAGGCGCTGCGCGATCGGCGGCACGGCGGCTATCTTGACCACACCTTCTTGGAAATGACGCGGATGCGGGTGTACGGCATCCTCGCCGACTATCCCGACCAGAACGATCACGACGTGCTGCGCAGCGATCCGATCTTCAAGCTCCTTTGCGACCGCTCGACAGCCGACGGCGATCTGGCCAGCCAGCCCACGCTCTCGCGTTTCGAGAACGCCATCGACACGCGATCGTTCTTCCGACTGCGCGACGTGTTGATCGACCAGTTCCTGGCCGCCTTTTCCGCGCCTCCCCGGCACCTGACCTTGGACATCGACCCGTTCGACGACGCGACACACGGCCAACAGCAATTGACTTTCTTTCACGGCTACTACGGCCAGTACCAATACCTGCCGCGGGCCATCACCCTCGCCGAAAACGAACTGGCGCTCGACGTCTGCCTGCTCTACGGCACGGCCCACGCGGCGCTGGGCGCCGATGACGACGTGGAATACGTGGTCCGCCGTTTGCGCGAGGCGTGGCCGGACGTGCGGATTCACGTCCGCGGCGACAGCGGGTTGGGCGTGCCGCGGATGTACGCGGTTTGCGAGCGGCTGGACATCGACTACACCTTTGGCATGGGCATGAACGCCCGGTTGAAAAAGCTCACCGAGCCGCTGTTGGCCGAGGCGATCGCTCGCCGCGAAGCCACCGGCGAAGCACAACGGATGTTCGCCGCGTTCTGGTATCGGGCCGACGCCTGGCCCGCCCAACGCTGGGTGATCGTCCAATGCGAAGCCAACGCCGAGGGGACCAACCGCCGGGCCGTGGTTACCAACCACCCCGGCGCGTTGGTGCTGCCGGGCGCGGCTTACGACGGCTACGCCGACCGCGGCGAAAGCGAGAACCGCAACAAGGAACTCAAGGCCGGCTTGCAGGCCGATCGGCTCAGCGACCACCGTTACTTCGCCAACCTGTTTCGCCTCTACTTGCACACCGCGGCGTACAACCTGCTGGTCCACATGCGTCAGGCGGTCGCCGATCCGCCACCGCCTCTGCCGGCCAACGGCGATGTCCCCGTCGAAGCGCTGGCCGGCCGTCAACGCCGCTGCTGGCACAATCACCGTCGCGAGCACGATCCGCTGGGCGAAGGTCAGCCTTGCACTTGGCGGACACGCTTGATTAAGGTCGGCGCGTACGTCCGTGAAACCACTCGTCGCGTGGTGGTGGAACTCTCATCGAACTGGCCTTACCTGCACCACTTTCAACAGGTCAGCCGTCGGATTCTTCTCTTGGCCGCCGCGGCTTCTGACACGAGCTAGCCCCAACGACAACTCCCTCCGCCGCGCCCACCGGCTTTCGGCCACGGGGGAAAGGGGGCCTTGTGTCTCTACCTTGCCAAACCGAGCCACCCGCCACTCCGCAATCGCAGTCCTATCGTCCACCAGCGAAAGAAAGCAACGCTTGCGAATAATCCGGGCCAACGGCCTCGCATGGTGCTGCCTCTCCGGTATTTACCTGTGGACGATCCTGCTGGCCCGTCTTGGGCCCAATGCGGACGGATTGGGAAATCCGCCTACAACCGCCTAAACTACCCCCCCCCCGTAAAATGTCAATACTTTCGGGGCAGATTCATCGAAATCCATACTGGAGGGGGGTGTTAGGTCTTGGTTTTTCGGTCTTGGGTCTTGGGTCTTAGGTCTTGGCTGTTGCGCCAGAAGCCGCACCTAAGCCCCAAGCCCCAAGCCCCAAGCCCCAAGACCTAAGCCCCAAGCCCCAAGCCCCAACACCGTGACCTTGACCGGCCCGCGCCGGCCGGGTAACATCCCGCCCGCTCTTCATGGAGTCCCCCGATGACCACGCCTACGCGCTCTTGGCGGCTTTCGCTCTTGCTGTGTGCGGTCCTGTCGTGCTCCCTTTCCGGCTGCCTCTTCGTGCGCCACTCGACCCGCATTGTCCGCGAGAAGGAGGCGATTCACCCCATCCGCTTCGAGTCGGAGCAGGCCCAACGGGTGTTCGAGGCTGGCGTCCATGAGTTGCAGGCCCGCAAAGAGACCTCTGGCGGCGAGGTGACCGCCGTCCCCTTCCTCTGCTGGTACTCCTACATGAACCAGCTTTCGGACAACGCGATCTACAACGATCAGGAGTCCGCTTGCGATCTCAACGGCGACGGCTTTATCACGCTCGAAGAGGCACTTGCCTATCGGGCCAAAGTGGAAGAGCGGATTGCCGCAATGGACAAAGCCAAGCCGGCGGACGCCAAGGGCGATTCCGGCGGCCCATCCTCGGTCGCCCGCCAGCCGGGCGAGCCCACGACGCCGCCGGGGCTGATCCATTAGAATGTAGTCCGCACACTCCGTGTGCGGACGGCCGAGGGATGTAGCAGGCACACGCCGTGTGCCGCCGGCCGGGTGGTAATCGCCCTCAACGATCCCTCACCGGCACACGGCGTGTGCCGACTACATCGCGGCGGTTGACAATCGCCCGGCAATGGTCTACAACCGGGCAGCGCTCGGCCGTATTCTCGGCTTCTCGACAAATTGCGGTTCCTTATGGGAGGGTTTGCCATGTTGCAAAGAACCTTTTGTACACTGTTGATTGCCCTGTCTTCGTGTCTGTCCGCCGGGCCGGCGGCTGCCACGGAGGGATCGGACGGCACGGTCTCCGGCTCGGCCACCGTCATAGTCCGTCCGGCGGCGACGCGGCTGCGGATGCAGATGGCATTGCGGGCGTACGGCAAGACGCCGCAGGCGGCAATGGAGAACCTGAAATCGCGGCGCGAAGCGGCCGTGGCACGGCTAAAGGCGCTCGGGGCCGATCCGGCGTCGATCTCCTTCGGCGCCCCGTGGGTAGGGCCGGCGGCGAAGGCGGCATCGGCGGTTTCACCCATCTTGTCCGCGCCCCCAGCAACGTATGCGCCGGTTCCGGCGGATGGCGGTTCAGCACCGCCGTTGCCGGAGCCGTCGGTCGCCCTTCCGCCGGCGCCGCGGGCGAAGGCCGCCAAGCGTCCGCCGTTGTTTACCGCTTCCACGACGCTCAGGGCCGAATGGCCGTTGCCGCCGGCCGGTGAGGGCCCGGAGCGGTTGGCGGCGGCGGCGGCGGAAATCCAAGAGAAGGTAGGGTCGGCGGATTTGGCGAGCGCCGGGCCGCAGAAGCTCTCGGCCGAGGAGCAGGAGTTGATCGAGGAGGCTCAAATGGGCCTCACGCCGCCGGGTCCGGCCGGTCAACTCTATCCTGCTCAACCATCGTCCGGCTGGACAACGGCCCCGGCCGGGCCGGCGTTCGTCTTCGTGGCCGCGCTCTCGGACGCCCAGCGCAAGGCGGCCCTGGCCGACGCCTGCGCCCGTGCCAAACAGGACGCCGCCGAACTGGCCGAGGCCGCCGGGATGCAACTCGGACCGATCACGTCGCTCAATCGGAACACCATGTACAATTTCAGCCCGAACGTCTTCTCCTCCGACGAGGGCGAGGGACCCTCGCCGCTGAAGAAATCGAGCGAATTCGAGGCCGTCGCGGCAAACGCGGACGGGCTGGAGTTCTCCATCGGCGTCTCGGTCAGCTACCGTCTCTTGCCGCCCGGCGGCAAGCCGTAGGGCCATTGTAGTCCGCACACTCCGTGTGCGGACGTCAGCGCGTTCCCTTCGGATCGGTTCAACGTAGTAGGCGCGTAGTAGGCACACGCCGTGTGCCACTTATTCTGCCACGCGACAAACTGGCCCGGAAGGGGGGCAATCGCGCCCCTATCGCCCGCCTCTTTTGCCTGCCCGTCACGCTGCCCTCACCCTAGCCCTCTCCCAGAGGGAGAGGGGACATGGAGCGGTCTGTCCCAGAGGGAGAGGGGACATGAGGCCGCCATTGTTGCCCTGCCGCCGACGCGGTAAAATGTCGGATTCCGCCCGAGCAAGCCCGCGGACAGTCCCTTGACGTCAAGGGGCCGGGCGAACGGCATGGGTTCGTGTGAGTGTGCGTCGAAAGTAACTTTTTTCATGGTCAACCGCAACCTAATTCGAGGATTGGACCTTACCGAGGATGAATGGCAGCAGGAGCTCGAGTCCGCGCTGGAGGGCGTGCCGGCCGAGGAAATCGCCTGGACGACCCAGGAAATGGAACTGAACAAGATCGTCGAGGGCCGCGTCCTGCGGGTCGAAGGGGACGTGGTGCTGGTCGATGTCGGATATAAGAGCGAAGGCATCATCTTCCGCAGCGAGTGGGAGGAAGGCGAGGAACTCCCAGAGCCGGGCACTATGGTCAAAGTCCTCATCGAGGACGTCGAGGACATTCACGGCCTGGTGGACGACTCCCGCGGCATGATTACCCTCAGCAAGCGGAAGGCCGAAAAGATCGAGGCCTGGCTGAAGGTGATGGAGACCGTCCACGAGGGGGACGTGGTCACCGGCGTGGCCACGCGGAAGATCAAGGGCGGACTGTTGGTCGACATCGGCGTGAACGTCTTCCTGCCCGCCAGCCAGGTCGACGTCCGCCGCCCGGCCGACATCGGCGACTATCTGGGCCGGACCATCCAGTGCCTCGTGCTGAAGATCGACGAGGCCCGGCGGAACATCGTCGTCAGCCGCCGGGCGCTGATCGAGGCGGAGCGGGCGGAGAAGAAGGCCCAATTGCTGGCCGAGTTGGAAGTCGGCCAGCGCCGCAAGGGCATCGTCAAGAACATCGCCGAGTTCGGGGCCTTCGTCGATCTCGGCGGCATCGACGGCCTGCTGCACATCACCGACATGAGCTGGGGCCGGATCAACCACCCCTCGGAAATGGTCTCCATCGACCAGGAGATCGAGGTGCAAATCCTGCACATCGACCACGAGAAGGAGAAGATCGCCCTGGGCCTGAAGCAGCGCACGCCCAGCCCGTGGGAAACCGTCGAGCAGCGGTACCCCGTCGGCTCGCGGATCAAGGGCAAGGTCGTCAACGTGATGACCTACGGGGCCTTCGTCAAGCTCGAAGAGGGGATCGAGGGCCTGGTCCACATCAGCGAGATGTCCTGGACCCGGCGGATCAGCCATCCCAGCGAACTGGTCCAGCCCGACGACGAAATCGAAGTCGTCGTGCTGGGCATCAACAAGGAGAAGCAGGAGATTTCGCTGGGCATCAAGCAGACCCAGGAGAACCCCTGGGACCGCGTTGCCGACCACTATCCCTTGGGCAGCACCGTCAAGGGCACCGTCCGCAACCTGACCAACTACGGCGCCTTTATCGAGATCGAGGAAGGGATCGACGGCCTGCTGCACGTCAGCGACATGTCCTGGACCCGCAAGATCAGCCATCCCAACGAGATGGTCGAGAAGGGGCAACTGCTCGAATGTCGCGTGCTCTCCGTCGATCAGGACCGCCGCCGCATCGCCCTGGGCATGAAACAGATGGCCGACGATCCCTGGGCGACCGACATCCCCGCCAAGTACCAGCCGGGCCAGATCGTCAAGGGACCGGTCACCAAGATCACCAACTTCGGTGTCTTCGTCGGCCTGGAAAACGGCCTGGAGGGGCTGCTGCACATCTCCGAGCTGGCCGACCACAAGGTCGAGGACCCCGAGGAAGTGGTCAAGGTCGGCGAGGTGATCGAGGTGAAGGTGTTGCGGGTGGACCCCGACGAGCGGAAGATCGGTCTGTCGCGGAAGCGGGTGGAATGGGCCGAGGAGGAAGTGGCCGCGGCCGGGGCATTCGCCGCCGGCGGCGCCTCGCGTGCGGCGGCACCCCCCGCCGATCTGAAGGGCGGGGTCGGCGACGGCGCCGGTCCGCTCTTCAAGCCCATCCGCGTCGAACCGGTACCCGCGGACAAACCGGAAGAAGCGGAATAAAGATAGCGATCGGCTTTCAGCGGTCAGCTTTCAGCTATCAGCAGCATGGTGGCACGCCCTGACAGGGCGTGGTGGACCGCGCCAAGTGCAGCGTGATGCGCCCACGCCCTGTCAGGGCGTGCCACCCAGCCGCGCCGACCCGTCGGAACAATTCTGATGCGCGGCTGGGGAGGAAGCTGAAGGCTGACCGCTGAAGGCGGATCGCTCTTCCGCGCGGCGTTTTCTTCGGCACGCCCCGAACCTTAGCTACATCCCTCCCACTCCGGCGCGCCGCCGCTTCCTTGCAGAAACTCCGCAGCTTGCGCCGATAGTGGTGTGTGACCGGGCAAGCCACGGCCCGAGATGGGGTCAGACCGTGATTAGTGATTAGCGGGTGATGGCTGCGTAGCCGCCTTGCACGTCCGCCCGCTAATCACTAATCACGGTCTGACCCCAAACCCGCCTGCGCACCCTA
Source organism: uncultured Planctomycetaceae bacterium (assembly GCA_963754135.1). Taxonomy (GTDB): domain Bacteria; phylum Planctomycetota; class Planctomycetia; order Pirellulales; family Thermoguttaceae; genus JAJFUI01. The sequence continues at coordinate 1,058,177 of CAVWEY010000003.1, read as the reverse complement.
TCGACCATCATGCCCAAGACCAGCCGCCGCCGCGCCTCCCCTTCCGTCCAGTCGCCGCTGGAGACCTACCTCCGCGAGATCAACGAGACCTCGTTGCTCTCGGCCGACGACGAGCACGAACTGGCCGTCGCCATTGGCAACGGCGACACGCAGGCCCGCGACCGCATGGTGCGGGCGAACCTCCGCCTGGTGGTCAACATCGCCCGCGGCTACACCGGCAAAGGCTTGAGCCTCCAGGACTTGATCGAGGAGGGGAATCTGGGCCTGCTGCGGGCGGTCGAGGGCTTCGACCCCGCCATCGGCACCCGCTTCTCCACCTACGCCAGCTATTGGATCAAGCAGTCGATCAAGCGGGCGCTGATCAACACGGCCAAGACGATCCGCATCCCGGCCTACATGGTCGAGCTGCTCTCGAAGTGGCGGCGGGCGAGCAGCCGGCTGGCCGAGGAGATGGGCCGCACGCCCACGCCCGAAGAAATCGCCCGCGTCCTGGGCCTGCCCAAGAAAAAACTCCCCATCATCAAGAAGGCCATCCGCATCTACAACCTCACCCCGCAGACCGACCAGGCGGAGGCCGGCTGGTCGCTGGGCGAGATGGTCATGGACGACCGTGCCCGCTCGCCCGACGAGGAGATGGTCGAGAGCGACAACCTCACCCACGTGATGCGGCAGTTGGACATCATGGACCCCCGCGAGGCCACCGTGCTGCGGATGCGGTTCGGCCTGGACGACAACGAGCCGCGGACGCTCAAGGAGATCGGCGAGTCGCTCGGCCTGACCCGCGAGCGGGTCCGCCAGATCGAGACCGAGGCCCTCGGCAAGCTGGCCGAGAGCCTCGAAGGGCCGGTCGAGCTGGTCGAGGCGGGATTGGGGACGAGGGATTAGGGATTGGGGCCGGCGGAGGTCGAAGGGTGCGTGAGACGCACCGGCCTCCATTTCCTGTCTTTCCCCGTACTATGCCCCGTTTCCACCGCCGACCTGTGCTGCCGTCAAACGCAACGTTCTGCCCGTTGCCACCCCTTGACACTCCATTGCCTATTGGTAAATTGCTGTAGTCGTTGTGGGACTCATCCGCACGGCTTCGCATCGAGACGGCGGAGAGGGGAGACTTTTCAAGCCACAGTGAATCGCAGAGGAGTTCATTGATGATGACCGTCGGCCAATCGGATAGGACCGCACCATCAATGAAACTCTTGCACCGGCGCACATTTTTCTGGTCGATGATTCTCTGCGTCTTCGCCTCGGCGGGCTGTCAGCGATCGATACACTGGCAGGCGAGTCAAGCGATGGCCAGAGGACAGCAGGCGTCGAAAGCCAAAGACTTCGACAAGGCAATCGCCGAGTATAGTGAAGCGATCCGGCTCGATCCCGCCCACGCCCTCGCGTACAACAATCGAGGTTTTGCCTATTACAAGAAAGGCAATCTCGACCTGGCCATTGCGGACTACGATGAAGCGATCCGCCGTGATCCCAAGCTCGGGGCAGCCTACGACAATCGCGGCTTGGCCTATAAAGACAAGGGTGAATTGGACAAGGCGATTGCGGATTGCACGGAGGCGATTCGGCTTGGTTCCACCCGTGCCCTCGCGTACAACAATCGAGGGGCCGCCTACTACAAGAAGGGCAATCTAGACCTGGCGATTGCAGACTACGACGAAGCGATCCGCCGTGATCCCATGGACGCGCTAGCCCACAGCAATCGCGGCTTGGCCTACAAGGACAAGGGTGCATTGGACAAAGCGATTGCGGACTGCACGGAGGCGATCCGTCTCGATCCGACCTTTGCCCTCGCGTACAACAATCGAGGGCTCGCCCATTATAAGAAGGGCAAGCTCGACCTGGCCGTTGCGGACTTTAATGAAGCGATCCGCCGTAACCCCAAGGATGGGCTGGCCTACAGCAATCGTGGCATCGCCTATAAAGACAGTGGCGCAATGGACAAGGCGATTGCGGATTGCACGGAGGCGATTCGTCTCAATCCCGCCCTTGCCCTCGCGTACAACAATCGAGGTCTTGCCTACTACAAGAAAGGGAGGCTCGACCTAGCCATTGCGGACTACGACGAAACAATCCGCCGTGACCCAAAGCTCGCGACAGCCTACTGCAACCGGGGTTTGGCCTATAAGGACAAAGGCGAATTGGACAAAGCGATCGCGGATTGCACGGAAGCGGTTCGGCTTGATCCCGCCCACGCCCTCGCGTACAACAATCGAGGGCTTGCCTATTACAAGAAAGGGAGGCTCGACCTGGCCATTGCGGACTTTTCTGAGGCTATTCGGCTCAACCCGAAATTGGCCGTCGCGCGATGGAACCGCGGCTTGGCGTATCGAAAGCAGGGCAATGGTCCCAAAGCGACAGAGGATTTTGAGCAAGCCAAGAAGCTCGGATTTAGAGCACGCTGACGAGTGGCGGGCGGCTCCGGGAAGGCCAGTTCCGGGCGGGAACCACGCAGTTCGGGCGGTTCCTGGGGTGCGCTGGCTGGCGGCCGATTTCGATTGACGCCAAAATGGCCCAATTCTTGCTCTGGACAAACCCCGCCGCGAAGCGCATCATGGTGGGCACGGAACTCCCACTCTGCGCCGTTGCTTGTTTTCGGCGAGATGCGGGGCGAGGTTGTAACTTTGGAAATCCGAAGAGTTGCTGACCAACTGTGGTGCGCCCTACGCGACTTGGCCACGGGACCGCCGCCCCCGCCGACCGCAGTTGGCGGGCGTTTCTCGCTGAACATCGACTACTGAAAAGTGATGGCTGATAGCTGACAACTGACCCCTGACCACTATCCACCCATGCCCCCCAGCCTCAACCTGGCCGACTACATCCGTGCCATCCCCGACTTCCCCAAGCCGGGCATCCTCTTCCGTGACATCACGCCGCTGTTGACCGATCCGGCGGCGTTCCGCTCGGCGGTGGTCGAGATGGCCAACCCCTTCCGCACCGCGAAGATCGACGTGGTGGCCGCCGCCGAGGCCCGCGGGTTCATCTTCGCCGCCCCCGTGGCTTTGGAGCTGAACGCGGCCCTGGTGCCGATCCGCAAGCCGGGCAAACTGCCGTACCACACCCAATCGTTCAGCTATGAATTGGAGTACGGCACGGACACCCTGGAAATCCACACCGACGCCATCGCCCCCGGCGCGAAAGTGCTGGTGGTCGATGATCTGCTGGCCACCGGCGGCACGGTCGAGGCCTGTTGCCGGCTGGTAGAGAAGATGGGCGGGGTGGTGGTCGGCTGCGCGTTCCTGATCGAGTTGGCCGACCTGCACGGCGCCCGGCGGATCGCCCAGTACAAGACGGTCAGCCTGGTGAAGTACGATTGACATTACCGGCCGAAGCCCACGAAGAAGCTGAACACCTCGAAGCGGTCGCCGGGCTGCCAGGAGACGGGGAAGGCGAAGTCCAGGGCGATGGGGGCCGGCCCCATCGCCGGCACGCAAATCCGCAGCCCGAAGCCCGGCGCCACCCGGTACTTGTCGCTCCAATTCGAGATCGTCGGCTCGACCGTGCCGCTGTCGCAGAAGATCACCCCGCGGATCATGTCGTCGGCCGTGATGGGGAACATGTATTCGGCCGAGGCGAACAGCTCGAAGTCGCCGCCGACGAACACGTCGCCGCCGACGTAGGGGCTATAGACGGTCGGCGATACGCCGCGGAACTGGAAGCCGCGGATGCTGGAGAAGCCGCCGGCGTAGTACCGCTCGTAGATCGGCGTGTTGTCGCCGGTCACTCCGGCGCGGGCGGCCAGCGTCAAGACGTGCCGCCCCGAGCCGTCCGGCCGCTCGTAAAGCCCGAAATACTTCCGCAGATCGACTTCCGCGTGCGGATACTGGTACGAGCCGAGCACCTCCTCGAACGACGCCTGGATCAAGTGCCCTTCGGTGGCCAGGAAGGCGTTGTCGCGGGTGTCGTGGGCCAGCGAGGCCGAGAAGCCGTGCAGGGCCAGGTTGCGGCCGGTGACTTCGGCCAAGTCGGGCAGGAAGGGGTCGATCGGATTCATGATGTTCACCTTCGCCCCGCGATAGGCGATGGTGCCGGAGAGATCGGGAGCGAACTGGTAGCCCAGGGCGACCCGCCCGCCCACCCGCTGCTCCAGGTATTCGGTGTACTGGCGGCTGTAGTAGTAACCGCTCAGCCCCATGCTGACGGCCGTATTCATCAGGTACGGCTCCTGGAAGTCGATCATGTACGCGCTGCAATGGGGCCGTGCCGGCCGTCGTCGCGATGCTCGGCACGGCCTCGATGCGGAACCGCTCCCCGGCCCCGCGCCAGGCGGTGCCGTTGCGGATGTCTTCCCAGCTCGTGGGCAAGCGGGTCCAGTCGAAGTTCTGTTCGTCCAGCACGACCGAGCCGACCAACCCGGCGTCGGAGTTGATGCCGATGCCGAACATCAACCGGCCGGTCATCGCCTCTTCGGTAATGACGCCCACGGGCAGCGGACGGGCCATTTCGCCGCCGTCGGGCGGTCCGTCGCGGAAGGGCGAGTTTTCGCTGAAAATCGGACCCGGCAAATATGGCCCCTGCGGCGACTCGACCGGCCGTTGCGGCGCCTGGCTCGGCCACATCGACGGCTGGCCGTATTGCGGGTTGGGCTGGACCGGCGCGGCCTGGGTGCCCTGGACGCCACTGCCGGCTTGCCCGGCCGTATTGCCGCCACTGGCGGACCAGCCGCCGGCGCCACCCGCCGGCGGCTGCCCGGTGGAGTAGGCCGGGCCGGGCGGCGGACTGCCCGCATAGTTCCCCGCCGGCGGCGGACTGCTCGTATTGGGGCCTGCGGCCGGCGGCGGCGACCACTGGCCGTCCGGTTGCGAGGCCGGATTGACCCGCCCCGCGTCGGGCGAGTATTGCGTCAGGATCAACTCGTCGCGCGACCGGGGTTGCCGGTTCTGTTGTTCCTGCTTCGCTTTGGCGGCGGCGTCACGCAGTTCCCGGAGCGTCTGCCAGAGAGAATCGCCCCGATCACTCTCCGCCGGACGCCGCCGGGCGTCGCAGTCGCCGGGGGCCGCGTTCTTCGGCAGCGGTCCGCCGCTGGGCACGTTGTCGTCGGGGGCCAGGTATTGCGGTCTGGGCTGGCCTCCGAGGGCTGTTAGCCCCCGGCTATTGCTGGTGCTGTCCGCGTCATTGTCCATTGGCCCGACGTACCGGCCGCAATCCAGCGTAATGTCGAGCACGCGGTCGCGGGGCTGGGGGTCCGGGCTTTGGCCGCGGAAGGTGGCGGAGCCGTCGCTGTTGTCGCCGCCCGAACCGTCGCCGCCCGTGCCGCCGCCACCCATCCCGCGGCCCATGCCCCGGCCCATGCCGCCGCGTCCGCCGCCGTGCCCCGATTTGTCCTTCGGCTTTTGGGCGAGTTGCTCCTCGTCGAGCTCTTCCTGGCCCGGCGGGTTGAAGACGATCTTCGGGGCGTTTCCGTTGGCCATATTGGCCTCGAACAGTCCGCACGCCCGCAACCGCCGCTGGCTGGCCTGGACCTCACGGGTGTCCAGGATGTCGCCCGGCTTCAACGACAGGCGGTTCAGCACCGTGGTGAGTTGCGTGTGCGGATACTCCCCCTTGATGATCACGTTGATCTTGCCGACGCGGTAGCGGTCCCCCTCCTTGATGTTGTAGACCAGGTCGAGTTGGGCCGGCTCTTCGAGGAACCGCGGATCGGCCCTGACGTCGGTGAAGACGTAGCCGATGCCGCCGTATTTTTCCTGCAACATGGCCTGGTCGGCCGCCATCTTGGCCTGGTTGAAGTACTCGCCGTCCTTGAGCTTCGTTTCGGCCATTAGTTGGTCGGTGGTATACTTCGTGTTGCCGATGACCGAGACGTTGCGGATCTTGTAGCGTGGCCCCTCGTCGACGACGAAATTGACCGTGGCCCAGGTCTGCTTCTCGCTGAAAGTCACCTCGCTGCCGATCCGGCGCGGAAGAAGCCCAGGCCGCGGTAATAGGCGGTCAGCTTCTCGACGTCTTCTTCGACCTTCTTGCGGTCGAGTTCCCCGCCGAACCAGGGGAAACGCAGGCCGAAGGGGAGCGCGGGGAAGGCGCGGCTGGTGCCGATCTGCGTCCGCAGGCGGCCGTCGCTGGCGATCTGGTTGCCGACGAAAGTGGTGTCGACCACCCGCTGCTTTATCCCCTCGTCGAACAGGAAGACCGCCCGGCGGTCCTCCGGTTTGTTCCCCTCCAGGAGCGTGACGCGGGCGCTGGTGAAGCCGCGTTTGTGGTAGAACTCTTCGAGCTTGGCCCGGGCCTCTTCGACGGCGAAGGGGTTGGCCGCGTCGCCTTTCTTGATGCCCGCCTCCTTCTGCAACACCGTCTTGCGGATTTCGTAGCAGCCGACGAAGAGCACGTCCTGCAACAGGGGGCGCTCCATGAGGTCGAAAATCACCACCCGCCCCCCGGCCACCTGCTGCCAGTAGGTCTTGATGTCGACGAACATTCCGGTGTGGTCCAAGCGGCGGACGTCCTCCTCGATCTGTTCCAGATCGAAGGGCCGGCCGGGCCGGGTGCGGATGTGCGGCAGAATCTTGTTCAAGGGCAACGACTTGTTGCCGACGATCCGCACGTCGGTGACCGTTTGCGGCGGACCGGCGCCCGCGCCGGCCGGCCCCGGGACGACCGGTTCCCCGGCAGGCGCCGGAATGACCTGCGGAACAGACGGCGGCACGGCGGCCTGGGACGGGCCCGCGCCCGGCGGCATCAGTCCGGGCGGTTCCGGCCGCATCTGCCCCAGGGCCAAGGAGGCCCCGCCGCTGATGGCCGCCGCCAGGAGCAGGCACTTGACCCAGTGGGAGGCGGAGCGGCCCGTGTCGGTTCGCAGGTCGGCCATCCGTGGCCCTTTCCGTCTTGGTCGCTAGAGCAGGAGAAGTGGGACTCGACGAGCCTGAAAAAACCCGCCCCGAAATATGCCTCCCCGAGAGAGCAGTACGCCGACTGGGCGCGTAGGGGTTCTCCCCGGGGTGGACTAGGTCGCGTAGAAATACCCAAAGCGGCCCGCCAAGACAAGGGGAATTGCCGACAACCGCGGCGATTGATTTCGGCTTTGCGGAAACTGGGGATTCTAGGGGTTAGCTAGAGTTTTCCGCTTGGGCAACCGATAAAGGGTGGCAGCCTTGGCAAGATTACGGCGGAGCGGGCGGATTGGCCTTGACACTAGTCTTTACGACACCTACACTTGGAGCAGTAAACGAGCCTGCGGCGACCCTTCTCACGGGAGAACTGAGTCGTGACCAAGAAAGAGATCGTACGGACTATTTCCGAGGAGATCGGACTGACCCAGTTGCAGACGAAGGAGATCGTGCAGAAGACCTTTGACGCCATTGTGGACGCCCTGGTGGCGGAGCGGCGGATCGAGCTCCGCAACTTCGGCGTCTTCGAGGTCAAGCGGCGGGCCCCCCGCAAGGCCCGGAACCCCCGCACCGGCGACAAGGTGTTTGTGCCCGAAAAGTACGTGGTCACGTTCAAGCCGGGCAAGGAGATGGAGCAGCGCGTGAAGGAGTTGGAACGCCAGGTGGCCGCCGCGGCCCGGACCGCCCGCAGTAAGACCGCGGCCAAGGAGCCGCACAAGCCGGCCTCCGAACCGCTCGGCGCCGCAATGAGTTACGGCGGCGATCCGCCGCAACGCTAGTCTTCGTTATCTCATCGAAACGGAACGGCATCATCTCACGGAGGAGTATCCGATGCGCAACCTGTTGTTGGCCATCTCGTGCGGCCTGTTGGTCGCCACGACCGCCGGATGTCTGATTCCGGCCTACTCGGGCGATCCGGTCCGCCGCACCCAAGAACTGATGTTCACGTCCGAAGGCCTCCGCCTGTTCCTGGACGATTGGGAACGGCTCTGGATGCTGGACCAGCCCAGCCACCTGACGCCCTACCGGACGCACGGCGGGATCATCTAGCCGGCCGTTAACACGTAGCACAGGCTTCCAGCCTGTGCTCGCAGTGGCGCAGGCAGGATGCCCGCGCTACGGCCGCGGCGCCGATTGACACCCGATGGGTGGAATCACTACACTGGTGATTCCGTCCACCGTGCCGGGGTCATCGTCCATGCCCGCCAGTCCCGCCCAAATCCGACTCGACGTCTCGCTGGGCCGGCTCCGCCTGGCCAATCCGGTCACGGTAGCCTCGGGCACGTTCGGCTACGCCCGCGAGATGGCCGGTCTGGTCGATCTGAAGCGTCTGGGCGGAATCCTGCCCAAGACGATCACCCCCCAAGCCCGCGCCGGAAATCCGCCGCCGCGGACCGTGGAAACCACCGGCGGGATGCTCAATTCGATCGGGCTGGACAACGACGGCATCGAGGCCTTCATCGCCCGGCACTTGCCCTACCTGGCCTCGTTGGGGCCGGCCGTGATCGTGAGCATCGCCGGCAAGAGTTGCGAGGAGTTCGTCGCCATGGCCGCCCGGTTGGAAGGAGTCTCCGGCGTGGCCGCCCTGGAGCTGAACGTCTCCTGCCCGAACGTCAGCGGCGGAATCGACTTCGGCGCCAACTCTGCGCTGTGTGAGAAGGTCGTTTCCGGCGTCCGTCGTGCGTGCTCCTATCCGGTCCTGGCCAAGCTGACGCCCAACGTGACCGACGTGACGGAGATCGCCCGGGCGGCCGAGGCCGGCGGGGCCGACGCCCTGTCGCTGGTCAATACGTGCCTGGGGCTGGCGGTCGACTGGCGCAGAGGCCGGCCGGTGCTGGGGAACGTGCTCGGGGGCTTGAGCGGCCCGGCCATCAAGCCCATCGCCCTGCGGATCGTGTATCAAGTCGCCCGCGCCGTGAAAATCCCCCTGATGGGCATCGGCGGCATCGCCACCATCGACGACGTGATGGAGTTCCTCGTCACCGGCGCCACGGCGGTACAGATCGGCACGGCCAACTTCTACAACCCCACAGTTTCGATGCAGATTCTCGACGCCCTGCCCGCCACCTTGGCCGAGTTGGGCGCCGGCTCGGTGGCCGAGGTGGTGGGAACGCTGGAAAGGGTCAAGGACCGCATGTCCGTCTCAAGTGTTGGCCTCGCTTGCAGCGACAGAACGAATAGCCTAAGATAAAGACGGGGGACGAGAGAGGAAGAACCGTACCGTGAAAACACTCGAATTCCAGACCCATTTGAATCCGGATCAAACGCTCACGGTTCCCCCTGGCGTGGCCGAGGAAATCCGGGGCGAAGAATCCCTTCACGTTGTCTTGCTCGTCCCCGACGTTGACGAGGACCGGCCTTGGGCTGAGCTGACGGCCGAGCAGTTTCTTCGTGGCTACTCCGACGGTGACGCGATCTATGATCAACTATCAGCCCGGTGATCTGGTTCTCGTGGCGTTTCCATTCAGCGGCGGCGGCCAAGCCAAGAACCGCCCGGCGATGGTAATCGTGGACACGGGCGATGCGGACGTGGTAGTGGCCAGGGTGACCACCCAGAGCGCACCGGCCAAACAGGACCTCCCCATCAAGGATTGGCGGGGTGCGGGGCTGCTGGCGCCTTCAACGGTCCGCCTGCACAAACTTGCCACGTTGGAAAAGTCGCTTGTCCAGCGTCGCTTGGGTACCGTTCAAAGTGTAGATCGGACCATGATCGCGGCGGCCGTGCACCGAATCTACGGCACTTGGTGAACACCGCGAACACAACTGCGTCCCCTTCCCTCCCATGCGCATTCTTTCCGGCATCCAACCGACTGGCCGATTCCACTGGGGCAACTACTTCGGCGCGATCCGGCAGTACATCCAACTGCAAGGCCGCCCGGAGGACGCCTTCTATTTCCTCGCCAACCTGCACGCCCTGACCACCATCCGCGACCCGGACGTGCTGCGGCAGAACACGCTCGACGCCGCCATCGACCTGCTGGCGCTGGGGCTGGACCCCGGCCGGGCCACGCTTTTCGTGCAGTCCGACGTGCCGGAAACCGCCGAACTCTGCTGGCTGCTCTTGACCGGCGCCCCGATGGGACTATTGGAGCGGTGCCACGCCTACAAGGACAAGAAGGCCCGCGGACTGCCCGCCGACGCCGGACTCTTCGCCTATCCCGTGCTGATGGCGGCCGACATCCTGATCTACGATTCGGACGTGGTTCCGGTGGGCGAGGACCAGGTGCAGCACATCGAGGTCTGCCGCGACCTGGCCGGCAGCTTCAACCATCACTTCGGTGAGACGTTCGTGATGCCCAAGGCGCAGGTGCTCGATGCGTCGGCCCGCGTCCCCGGCACCGACGGCGAGAAGATGTCGAAGAGCTACGGCAACGTGTTGGAAGTGTTCGAGGAGCCCAAAACGCTGCGGAAGCAGATCATGCGGATCGTGACCGACTCGCGGCCCGTCGAGCAGCCGAAGGAGCCGGGGACGGACCACCTCTTTCAATTATTCTCGCTATTTGCCGATGACGCCCAGCGGGAGGCGATGGCGGCCACGTACCGGCGGGGCGGCTTCGGCTACGGCGAGGTGAAGAAGGCCCTGGCCGATCTGGCGGCGGACTATTTTGCCGAGGCCCGCCAGCGGCGGCGGGAGTTCGAGTCGCGGCCGGAGCGGGTCCGCCAGATTCTCGGCGACGGCGCGGCAGTGGCCCGCCGCAAAGCGACGGAAGTCCTCCGCCGCGCACAGCGGGCGTGCGGGGTGAAATGACGAAGGCGCGAGTCGGTTCAAACAGAGGCGTCCACCGGGATCAGGGGGCTGGTCTCCGTCTTGGGATCGGTTTGGCGTCAGGCTCCGACCCTCCCAAGGCGGCCAGGAGTGTCTTCTTGATTTGCGGCGTCCACAGCGGCCAAGATATCGTTGAGGTACAGCCTGTAGCCTCTCATACGGCCACGACCTCCCGAAGCACCGCCCCACGAAGTTCCTCCCGCAACGCGCACTTCGGAACGACGTCCACATTTCGCTGGAACTCTTCTTCGAGAAAAAGGCTGAGGCCGATGAGGTCGAACAAGTCCGCCCCTTCCTCGAACTCCACCAGCACGTCGATGTCGCTGCCGGCGCTCTGTTCGCCGCGGACAAACGACCCGAACAGGCCGATTTCCTTCGCCTTGAAACGGACCAGGGCAGAGGGCTTCAAGGACCGCAATCGCGTCAGCAGTTCTGCCGTGCCCATGCCTGATGCTCCATGCGTGCCCAGAAACGTTCAATCGGGGTCTTGAAACACGGGGCTCACTCCAACAACTGTACCCCGGAGACGGCGGCAGGGCAATCCGTCCACCCAGAGACGCGGCATCCTGCCGCGTCTACTCTGGGGCGGGCGCAACAAAAAGGGGCGGCAACTCGGCTGCCGCCCCGCAATGCTGCGGAACCTCGAGCCGGAGCGGCAGTCAAACCGCCGCCCCCGCCGAGCGAGTGATTCCGATCGTTCCTAATACTGTTGGGTCCGGGCGATGCCGTCGGCCATGCTGCCCAGCAGCGAGTAAGTGATCGAATCCATCGCGTCGCTCAAGAATGTTACGGAGCCGTCGGCGTAGGCAAAGTTGGCGCCGTTGGCGTGGTCGCTGCCGGCGGAGCCCCAGTCCGAGTTGTTGAACATCTTGCCGCCCGACGACGTGCTCGTATAAACGGTGCCGCTCAGGATCGTCATCTGGCCCGTGGTGAACAGCGTGGGAGCACCGCCGACCGCCCAGCCGTCCTTGCTCGTGGGGCTGATCGTGGTGTACCTGGGCACCTCGCCCGCAGCGATGGTCTGAGACAGGCCGTCGCGGATCGCGCCGAAGGTGGTGCTATTGTTCACCGTGCCGAAGATGCCCGGCAGCTTGGTGTCGGCGCCGCTGGCGACTGTGGGAGCCGCAATGGCGGCTAGGTCGTACGCCGTGTAGACCGCGCCCGGCGTGTTGGGATCGATGTAGTTGTAGCCGCTGGCGTTGGTAAAAGCGCCGTGGCGGCCGGCGCACCCGCCGTAATCGTTCCCGCCGCCGGTCCAATAGGTGCTCAGCGTCAAGGCAGTGTCGGTGCCCGGACGCAGGCCGCTACGCCGAGTCGGGCAATAGAAGCCCTTCACGTCCAGATTGGCGAGGTCATAGTTCTTGTTGGCCGCCACCTCTGTCGAGAGGCCGGGCGCCACCGGGGCGGCACCGACGGCCCCGTTGAACGGGAGGCTCCAATTCCAGGCCCTGCCGATCGTGTCCCCTTCGATGAAGGGCATGATCCGCAACAGCCAACTCGTGCCCTGGCCAAACGCAGTGGCGGAGCCGGCCTCGCCCAGCGTGTTCCAGCCGGTCGTGCCCGTGGGCTGGGTGGCCACTGCGGGCGGCGTATATCCGGCTTGCATGATGCATCCAGGCGGGAAGACCTTGTTCGCCTGGCCGTAGTTGTGCAGCGACAAACAAATCTGCTTGAGATTGTTGGTGCACTGCATTCGGCGGGCCGCCTCGCGGGCCGCCTGCACCGCTGGCAGCAGCAGTGCGATTAGGATGCCGATGATGGTGATGACGACGAGCAACTCCACCAACGTAAACGCTTTTCGCACACCTCGTCTTGGAAACATTGATTCTCTCCTCACAATTCCCAGAAAAACATAGACGAAGACGACCGCCAACCATTGGCGGCACAACAGCCCTCATTATCATCATTGCACCCGAAATTGCAAGAGGGCGCGTAATTTTTCTGAAACCTTGGCCTTAAGACCGGGAAACATTAACACCTGTGGGGCATTCGCATCCCCGTTGGTTGGCCGTGAGAGACCTGGTCTTGGGGCTTTGGCCTTGGGTCTTGGCACGAAGACCTAAGACCCAAGACCTAAGCCCTAAGACCAAACACCCTTTTCCTCGCCGCCGATCCGCTTTAGCATGGAGTGATGCAAGATGCAGAGCCCCTCAACCCGGCGCAACCTTTCGCCCCCAAACCGGCGCGCTTCACCTGGCCCGGCCTTTGCCTGGCCGTCTTGGCGGCGCCGGTGGTCGGGCTGGTCTGGGCCCGGATCGGCCAAGTGGTCCAATCCTACTTCGCCCCGGTGGTCCTCTTCCCGATCCTGGTGGGCGTTTTCACTGGACTGACGGTCGTTGGCCTGGTGCGGCTCCTGCGCCTCGGCCATCGGCCGACCATCTTGCTGGCCGCCGTGCTGGCCGCCGCGGTGGCTGCCGCCGGCGAACACTGCTTCAGTTACCTCTCCCGCTACTACTGGCAGCGTCCCACGATCGCCGCCGGTGAAAAAGGGGGCGGAACTATTTTTCCCGCGGATAGTTCCGACCCCTTTTTCGGAGAGCTCGCCCGCGATATGGCCCCAGGCTTCGGCCGGTATCTCCGCGTCCAGGCCGAGAGGGGCCGGCCGCTGCCGGGCGGGTGTCTTGCCAAGGGCTGGGCCGCCTGGTTCAGTTGGGCCATCGACGCGCTGCTGCTGGCGGCGGGGGCAGTGGCCGTGACCCTTCCCGCCGTGCGGGTCCCCTACTGCAACCAGTGCCGCACCTGGTATCGGACGGTCCGCAACGGCAAGATCAATTTGCCCACGGCGGGCCGGCTGGCCGGGCTGCTCGACGTGGAGCCGCCGGAGCGGCCCCGCTCCGCCCGCTATCGCCTCTCGGCCTGTCAGGGCGGCTGCGGACCGTCGCGCTGCGAACTGTCCTGGGAACACGGCGGCGGCGTGGACCTGGTGCGGACCTGGCTCGACGCCCAGAAAAGGAACGAAGTCACCGCAGTGCTGGATGGACTGGCCAATGTAGATGACGAAGCTCGAATGACCAGTGACGAGTGAAATCCGAAGCTCGAAGTCCGAAGCTCGAATTCGGATTTCGGATTTCGAACCTCGGATTTCATTCGTCATTCTCCCTGAACCCCGAACCCTGAACCCCCTCCCATGCCCGACCTGATTGGCCTTGGCACCGACATCACCGAATGTCTGCGGATTGCGCGGATGATCGAGCGGCACGGCGAGTTGTTCATCAACCGCGTGTACACGCCCGACGAAATCCGCTATTGCCAAGGGCGGAAGCAGGCCACCCAGCACTACGCCGGCCGCTGGGCCGCCAAGGAGGCGATCCTGAAGGCCCTCGGCACCGGCTGGCGGAAAGGCATCTCCTGGCGGGACATCGAAATCCGCAACGAGCCCGGCGGCCGGCCCGTCGTGGCGGTCCGCGGCGGCGTCAAGGACGTCGTCGAGCGGCTGGGCATCGCCGAAATCTACGTCACCATCTCCCACTGCCGCAGCCACGCCACCGCCACGGCCATCGCCGTGGGCAGAGAAAAGCGGAAAGAAGCGGGGGGCGAGAAGGAAGAAGCTTAGCCGGTGGCCGGCGATTTAGCCGTTCCCGCCGGAATGCTCAGACTGACGACCATCATCGGGTCGATATGCTCCGCGTTGCCTTGGAGGTCCTCGACGATGGCAAAGCGGCCGGTCCTACTAACCCAGAGAAAGTCGGGGTGAATCACCGTAAACTCGCGGCCGTCGGCCAAGTGCATCGTGAATGGCAAGAACGGGTTCGCTTGCCGCGCTTCTCGGATGTCTTCAGCTCGCATCGGGCACCTCCATCCATCATCATACCTCCTGCGCTGATGGTCCGTCAAGCCGGACCGCGCCACCGCGAATCGGGTACAATACAATAGATGTCCGAGCCGCCACCGCCCGCCGACAACTCCCTCGCCGCCGAGAAGGTCCACTCCTTCCCGCCGACGCCCGGCGTCTACCTGATGAAGGACGACGCCGGCCGGGTGATCTACGTGGGCAAGGCGAAGAACCTCCGCGCCGCGCCGGCAGCTACTTCCTCAAGGCCGCGGCCGAAGACCCCCGCACCGCCAAGCTCGTCCTGGAAATCCGCGACATCGACTATCTGGACGCCGAGAGCGAGATCGACGCCCTGTTGATGGAAGCCCGGCTGATCAAGGACATCCTGCCAAAATTCAACCGCGACTTGCGCGACAGCAAGACGTTTCCGTATCTGGAGATTTTCACCCACGAGGAGTTTCCCCGCGTCCGCTTCACCCGCGAGCCGAAGGCCCGCGGCACGAAGCTCTACGGGCCGTTCGCCAATCCCCGCGGGCTCCGCGGGGCGATCCAGGTGCTGCAAAAAATCTTCAAGTTCCGCACCTGCGCGCTCGAGATCGACGAGAACGACCCGCGCTGGCGGTGGTTTCGCCCGTGCCTGCTGCACTCGATCGCGCAATGCACCGCGCCGTGCAGTTTGCGGATCAGCAAGGAGGAGTACCGCAAGGATATCCGCCGCTTGCAGCGGTTTCTTGAAGGGGGCAAGAACCGGCTGCTGGCCGAGCTGCGCGAGGAGATGGCCGCCGCCGCCGGCGAGTTGCACTTCGAGGAGGCCGGCCGCCTCCGCGATGAAATCGCCATGCTCGAAACGCTCGACGACCGCGGCGCACTGGAAACGCACGTCCAGCCGGAGGTCTTTCCCATCGACCCGAAGCGCGGGCTGGCCGGCCTGCGGAAGGTGCTGCACTTGCGTGAGAAACCGCGGACCATCGAAGGGATCGACATCGCCCACCTGGCCGGCACGGAGACCGTGGCCGCGGTGGTGCAGTTCATCGACGGGCTGCCCTTCAAGCCGGGCTACCGGCGGATGCGAATCCGCGACGTGGCCGGCCCGGACGACACGGCCAGCATCCACGAGGCCGTCTTCCGCCGCTTCCAGCACATCCGGGCGGAAGGCGAAACGCCGCCCGACATCCTACTGATCGACGGCGGCCGTGGGCAACTCAACGCGGCCCTGGCGGCGATTCGCCAGTCAGTGTCGGGTGCCACTGGCGGCTCGTCCGCCAGTGGAGAAAAGGGGACTGGCTCCGAGCCCAGAGCGGCCGGACCTGCCGAAGCGGTCTCGGGCGAGGTGCCTGTCCTCTTTTCTCCGTGGGGCGACCGCCCAGCCGTCGTCTCCCTGGCCAAGCGTGAAGAACTCGTTTTCACGCCCGATGCCGACGAGCCGTTGCGTCTGACCCGGCACAGCTACGCCCTGCGGCTGCTCCAATACGTCCGCGACGAGGCCCACCGCTTCGCCCAGCACTATCACCATCTGTTGCGGAAGCGGTCGCAGTTGGGAAAGTGAGCGTTCTGCCTGCTTCCATCGCGGGCGATCGGCGCGGTATACTGATGAAGTAGCCGGGAGTGAATTCGATGGAGCATATTTGTTACGGAGACGTTTCCTGGGAAAGGATGGAGCGGGCCGTGGAGAAAGTGCGCCAACGGCTGTTGCGGGCGGCGACGACGCTGGAACAGGCCGGCGTTCCCTACGCGGTGCTGGGCGGCAACGCCGTGGCGGCCTGGGTTTCCCGCGTGGACGAGACGGCCGTGCGGAACACCCAAGACGTGGACATTCTTATCCGACGTGAGGACCTGCCGGCCGCCGTCGAGGCCATGTCGAAGGCGGGCTTTGTCTATCGCCATGCCGCCGGCGTGGATATGCTTCTGGACGGCCCGGATGCCAAGGCCCGCGACGCCGTACATTTGGTCTTCGCCGGCGAGAAGGTTCGGCCGGAGTATGTGCTGCCCGCCCCCGACGTTTCCGAGAGCGAGGCCGCGGCGTCCTTTCGGCTTCTCTCGCTGGAATCGCTGGTGCGGATGAAGCTCACCTCGTTCCGCGACAAGGATCGGATGCACCTCCGCGATCTGATCGACGTGGGTTTGATCGACGCCGGTTGGCCCGGGCGTTTTCGCCCCGAGTTGGCCGCGCGGCTGCAAGAACTGCTGGACAATCCCGAGGGCTGAAAGCGTCGAGAGGAAAGCGGATGTCAGAATAGCCGGGGGCTAACAGCCCCCGGAACGTGCGTCGAGTGGCGGTTGTCCTCACCGGGGGCTGTTAGCCCCCGGCTATTCGCGCGACATTGCCTTCCCGTCACCATACTTGACACCGACCTGCTGGTCGGACCAGAATGGGGCCTTTCTGCGAGGTCTGCTTATGCCCCAAGTCGCCGCCGAGAAACGCCGCGCCGCCCAGATCGCTCGCCGGCTGGCCGCGGAATATCCCGACGCCCGCTGCTCGCTCGATTTCCACACGCCCCTGGAATTGCTGGTGGCCACGATCCTTTCGGCCCAATGCACCGACGTGCGGGTCAATAAGGTCACCAAGTCGCTCTTCTGCAAGTATCTGACGGCGGCCCACTACGCCCGGGCCGGCCTGGCCGACTTGGAGCGGGACATTCAGAGCACGGGCTTCTTCCGCAACAAGGCCAAGAGCATCCAGAACGCCTGCCGCGCCTTGCTGGAACAACACGACGGGCAGGTGCCCAAGGAAATGGAGAAGCTCGTCGAGTTGCCGGGCGTCGGCCGGAAGACGGCCAATGTGGTCCTCGGCACGGCCTACGGCGTGGCCGTCGGCGTGGTGGTCGATACGCACGTCGCCCGGATCGCCCGCCGCCTGGGACTGACCAGCGAGAAAGACCCCGAGAAGATCGAGCGGGACCTGATGCGTCAGTTCGCCGAAACGGAGTGGATTGCGCTGGCCCATCGCCTGATTCAGCACGGCCGCCGTTGTTGCACGGCACGGAAGCCGAACTGCCCCGAGTGCCCGCTGGGATCGCTTTGTCCGAAGATTGGAGTCGAGGGCGACTAATGGTCCTCTCCGGTCACGAAATCCGCCGCCAACTGGGCACGAACATCGTGATCGACCCGTTCGAGCCCGCGCGGCTCAACCCGAACAGCTACAACCTGACGCTGCACGACGAGTTGATGGTCTACGAGGAGGTGGTGCTGGACATGCGAAAGGCGAACCGGGTCCGCCGGCTCCGCATCCCGCCCGAGGGGATCGTGCTCCAGCCGCAGCAACTCTATCTCGGCCGAACCGTCGAGCGGACCGAGACGCACAACCTGGTGCCGATGATCGAGGGCCGCTCGTCGATCGGCCGGCTGGGGCTGTTCGTCCACGTCACGGCCGGCTTCGGCGACGTGGGCTTTTGCGGCTTCTGGACGCTCGAAATGTTCGCCGTGCAGCCGGTGCGGATTTACGCCAGCGTGGCCATCTGCCAAATCTTCTACCACGACATCCACGGCTCGTTCACCGAGTACCAGAGCGACAAGTACCAGCACAACACGGACATCCAGCCGAGCTTGCTGTTCAAGGAACTGAACCCCGGCTGCGAGCAAGACCCGCAACTGAAACTGCCGCTGGGGATCGAGCGGTCGCACGGATAGGAGCAATTATGAGCGAGAAACCGATCGAACAACTGGCAATCGATACGATCCGCACCCTGGCGATGGATGCCGTCGAGGCGGCCAAGAGCGGGCACCCCGGCACGCCGATGGCCCTGGCCCCGGCGGCCTACGTCCTCTGGAACGAGTTTCTGCGCTACGACCCGCTCCAGCCCCACTGGCCCAACCGCGACCGCTTCGTCCTCTCCTGCGGCCACGCCTCGATGTTGCTCTACGCCGTGCTGCACCTGGCGGGCGTGCGGCAACTGGATGCCGAAGGCCGGCCCACCGGTGAGCCGGCCGTGCCGCTCGAGGCCATCCGCCAGTTCCGCCAACTCGGCAGCCGCTGCCCCGGCCATCCCGAGCACGGACACACGAGCGGCGTCGAAACCACCACCGGCCCATTGGGCCAGGGGATCGGCAACAGCGTCGGCATGGCCATCGCCTCCCGCTGGCTGGCCGCCCGCTACAACCGGCCGGACTTCGACCTGTTCGATTTCAACGTTTATGCCTTTTGTAGCGACGGCGACCTGATGGAGGGCGTCGGCGGCGAGGCGGCTTCGCTGGCCGGGCACTTGCGGCTCTCGAACCTCTGCTGGCTCTACGACGACAACCATATCACGATCGAGGGCAACACCAGCTTGAGTTTCAGCGAGGACGTGGCTGCCCGGTTCACTG
Source organism: uncultured Planctomycetaceae bacterium (assembly GCA_963754135.1). Classification (GTDB taxonomy): domain Bacteria; phylum Planctomycetota; class Planctomycetia; order Pirellulales; family Thermoguttaceae; genus JAJFUI01. The sequence goes on along the minus strand of CAVWEY010000003.1, from coordinate 1,039,516 downwards.
GCTACGGCTGGAACGTGATCCACGTGAGCGACGCGAACAATCTGGCCGCGATCCGCCGCGCGCTGGGGATGTTCCGCGACCCCGCGGCAGCCGCGAAGGAATGTACTCCTCACGCTCCGCGTGAGGAAGTGCGTGGCGCGAACAGCGGGCGTTGCGACGAGGCCATTTCTCACGCAGAGCGTGAGGAGTACAGTTTCGCCGCCGACCGGCCCACGCTGATTATCGTCCGTAGCGTGATCGCCTTCGGCGCGCCACACAAGGCCAACACGGCCGAGGCCCACGGCGCGCCGCTGGGCGAGGAGGAGGTCCGGCTGACGAAGGCGGCCTACGGCTGGCCGGAAAATGAAAAGTTCCTGGTGCCCGCCGAGGTGCCGGCCCATTTCCGCCAGGGCGTCGGCGCGCGGGGCGAGAAGCTCCACGCCGACTGGGCCCCGAAGTTCGCCCGTTACAAGGCCCAATATCCCGACCTAGCCGCCCAACTGGAGCAGATCGACCGCCGCCAACTGCCCGCCGATTGGGACGCCGACATCCAGCCCTTCCCCACCGACGCAAAAGGAATGGCCACTCGGGCCTCGTCGGGAAAAGTGCTCAACCAGATCGGCCCGCGGGTCCCCTGGCTGCTGGGCGGCTCGGCCGACCTGGCCCCCTCGACCAATACGCTGCTGAAGTTCGATGGGGCGGGCGATTTCGAGGCCGGCCAGTACGCCGGCCGCAACTTCCACTTCGGCATCCGCGAGCACGTCATGGCCGCCGCCTGCAACGGCATGTCGCTCTGCGGCCTGCGGGCCTTCGGCGCCACCTTCTTCGTCTTCACCGACTACATGCGCCCGTCGATCCGCCTGGCCGCGCTGATGGGCCTGCCGGTGTTCTACGTCCTGACGCACGATTCGATCGGCGTGGGCGAGGATGGCCCCACGCACCAGCCGATCGAGCACCTGGCCGCGCTGCGGGCGATTCCCAACTTGCTGGTGATCCGCCCGGCCGACGCCAACGAGGTGGCCGAGGCGTACCGGGTGATCCTGCCGCTCAAGGATCGGCCGGCCGCGCTCGTGCTGACGCGGCAGAACCTGCCCACGCTCGACCGCACGAAGTACGCCTCGGCCGAAGGGCTCCGCCGCGGCGGCTACATTCTGGCCGATGCCGCCGGCACTGTAGGAGGCGACTCCCGTCGCCGATCCGATGTACAACCGGACGTGATCCTGATCGGCACCGGCAGCGAGGTCTCGCTCTGCGTGGCCGCTTATGAGCAACTGGTGGCCGAGGGGATCCAGGCCCGCGTGGTCAGCATGCCTTGCTGGCAGCTTTTCGACGCCCAGCCGGCCGAGTACCGCGACGCGGTGCTGCCGCCGGCCGTCACGCGCCGGGTGGCGGTCGAGTTGGGAGTGAAGCAGGGCTGGGAGAAATACCTCGGACCGGGCGGCACGTTCCTCGGCATGTGCGGCTTTGGGGCCTCGGCGCCGGTGGGCGTGCTGTTCAAGCATTTTGGCTTCACGGTGGAGAACGTCGTCGCCGCGGCCAAGCAGTTGTGCGCGAAGTAGCGTGGCAACGGCCTCGAATTCAAGGAGCCCCAGCGATGTCGAAAACTCTGCCGGGCGTTACCTGGACGTGTGTTTTCCTGTTCTGCGGACTCGGCGCCAGCCGTGCCGCCGAGACGGTCTTGCCGCTGGGGAGCAACCCGCCGGCGCTCCGGGCCGGGCATTTCCCCGACCGCCTCCACGAGTTCATCTGGCGCAACTGGAACCTGGTCGCGCCGGCCGAGATGGCCAAGCTGCTGGGCGCATCCACGGCGGACGTGGAGGCGTTGGCCGCGTCGCTGGGCCTGCCGCCCGCCGCCGCGCCGCCGCCCGAGATGAAAACCCGCGGCTACATCACGCTGGTGCGCCGCAACTGGCACCTCCTCCCTTACGAGCAACTACTCGAACTGCTGGGCATGACGCCGCAAAAACTGGCCTTCACGCTCCGCGAGGAAGACTTCCTCTGGGTCAAACTTGGTTATCTGAAGCCCCGCTGCGAGCCGCTCCGCTGGCGTCCGCCGGACGAGTCCGCCCGGTGCCGCGCGGCCGAGATCCGCCGAACGATTGAGGAGGTTTTCGGCGAGGAAATCCGCCGGCCCGCCGAGCCGCGGTTCGACTTCGTCCGGCAGTTCCGCGAGGCTTCCGGTAGGGTGGGACAAGCGGAGCGCAGTCCCACCAAGAGGCGCGAGAATCCCCGGTGGGACAGCGCTGCGCTCGTCCCACCCTACCGGCCGCTGCGTTTCATCTATTCCTATTTTGCGGTCTACGGCGACCCGCTTTGGGACGCCACGCTCGATCCCTATCCCGACGGCCTCTTGCAGCGGCTCTCCGCCTTGGACGTCAACGGCGTCTGGCTGCACGTCGTATTGCGCGACATGGCGCCGGGCGGCACGGCCTTCCCCGAGTTCGGCGCCGGCCATGAGCGCCGCCTGGCCAATCTGCGGACTTTGGTGGCGCGGGCCAAGCGGTTCGGCATCGGGGTCTATCTCTACATGAACGAGCCGCGGATGATGCCCAACGTCTTCTTCCAGCACCGCCCCGAAATGGCCGGCGTCCGCGAAGGCGACTTCACCGCCATGTGTACCTCGCACCCGGCCGTCCGCGCGTGGATGAGCGACGCCCTGGCTTACGTCTTCCGCGAGGTGCCCGACCTGGCCGGCGTGTTCACCATCACCGCCTCCGAGAACCTCACCAACTGCGCCTCGCACGGCAACTGGCGGTCCTGCCCCCACTGCAAGAACCGCACTGACGCGGAGATCATCGCCGAGGTGAACGCGGCCATTGAGCAGGGCGTCCACCGCGGCAACCCCAACGCCAAGGTGATCGTCTGGGACTGGGGCTGGCGAGGCCACGGCGACGCCCCCGACGTCATCGCCCGGCTGCCCAAGCCGGTCTGGCTGATGTCGGTGAGCGAATGGTCGTTGCCGCTGCGGCGCGGCGGCGTGCCGGCCGCGGTCGGCGAATACGCGATGTCGGCGGTCGGGCCTGGCCCGCGGGCAATCCGCCACTGGAAACTCGCCAAGCAGTCCGGCCTGAAAACCGTCGCCAAGGTCCAGTTGAACAATACCTGGGAGCTGTCGTCGGTGCCGTATCTGCCGGTGATGGACCTGGTGGCCGAACACTGCCACAACCTGGCCTCCGCCGGCCTGGACGGCATGATGCTAAGCTGGACGCTGGGCGGCTATCCCTCGCCGAACCTCGAAATCGCCGCCCGCTTCGGCATCTCCCCTCTCCCTTTGGGAGAAGGGCAAGACGTCTCCCCTCGCCCTTTGGGAGAGGGGCAGGGGGTGAGGGCGGCCGCCGAAGTACTCGACGCGGTGGCCGCCGAGCGTTACGGCCCCGACGGCGCCCCGCTGGCGCGCAAGGCCTGGACCGCTTTCAGCACGGCCTTCCAACAGTATCCCTTCGACTGCACGGTGCTCTATCAGTGCCCGGTCCAAGTCGGCCCCGCCAACCCGCTCTATCTCACGAAGACCGGCTATCGGGCCACCATGACGGGCATTCCGTACGACGACCTGGACGGCTGGCGCGGGCCGTACCCGCCCGCGGTCTTCGCCGCCCAGTTCGAGAAGGTGGCCGAAGGCTGGCGCGTGGGGATTCCGCTGTTGCGGGCGGCCGTGGAGAAGGCCCCGGCGGACCGCCGCGCCGACGTCCGGGCCGAACTCCGCTACGCCGAGGCGGCGCAAATCCACTTCCAATCCGTCGCCAACCAGGCCCGTTTCGTCCTGGCCCGCGACGCCCTGGCCGGTCCCGCCAAAACGCTCTCGCCGGCAGAGCGGCAACGGCTGCGGACGGAAATCCGCCGCTCGTTGGAATCGGAGATCGCGCTGAGCCGCCGTCTCTTCACGCTTGCCAGCGAGGATTCGCGGATCGGCTTCGAGCCCTCGAACCACTACTTCTACCTGCCGCTGGACCTGGCCGAGAAGGTCCTCAACTGCCGCTGGCTGCTGGAGCAGTTCAAGAATTAGCAGCGGGTGCAAGTTGTACTTTGCGCCGTTTATCCGGCCGTTTGGTAGTGCCGTTGGCCGGTGGCTTGGCTCGTTCGCTCCCGCCAGAAGGCGATCAGCGGTTGCGTGTCGCTGAGGTAGTCGGCGGCCAACTGCAACAACGCATCCGCTCCTCCACTCGACCAGAACTTTTCGGTGCCCTTCACACGCCGGTTGATTTGCTTGATTGTCGATTCGATGTGGCTGCTGGTGATCGGAAGCCCTTCTCGGCGGTATCGGTCGTAACGCATTCTCGGTGCTTGGTTCTCCAGATAGCACAACGCATCGGACACCTTGCAACGGGGCGAGTCCTCCGCCTCGTCTTTCTCCGGCTGCCCCAACTCCCGCTGACGTTCCCGCAACGCGGCAAGCACCAACTCCACCTGACCGCTCCACAACCACTGCGCCCACTGACAATAGATCGGCCACGCTTCCTTCATCGCGCAGGCCCGCCATCGCGCCGGCGAAGACGTAGCATAGCCCGTGGATGAAATCCACGATCGGCGTGAAGTGCGAAAAATATCGCCGCCACACCGACCAGTTCGTTTCCGAGCCGTCGCCCACGAACGCTTTGCGACCGGCCGCCATGAACCCGCGCCGCCATGCTGCCGACGCCAACTGCTTGCCAAACGCCTCGATGGGTTCCCGCCTGGCCACCACGCTCCGCACCAGCGGTTCCGGCTGGCCTTGTCGCTTTTGGGTCGCCGACGTCTCCGTCGGCTCTTCGTCCGTCGGCAACTCGCCGACGGCGGAAAAACCCTTGATTTCCCGAGAAATCTGCCCCATGCGACGCGGATCGACGAAAATCTCGGGAATCGTCGGGCAAGGGTCGGCCGCGGAGGTTTCACTCGTCATCGACAACAAGCAGCCCACTTTCGTCTCACGCCAGAAACGCCCTTTTCTCTTCTCCTCTGCCGGCGACTCTGCTTCATTCCGATTCCGAATCTGAATGCGTCCGCCGTCCATCTCGACGCAGGCCACGCGCGGAACCTGCGCGCGCGGGCTCCCCTGTTGTTCTGGCAACGGCAACGTCTCCCATGCCGCCTCTTCCGCCTTCCGTCCGGCCACGCGCTCCTGTCCAATGTGCTTTGTGGCCCGCGCGATCCGCTGTTCGGAAACGTCCAACTCCGCCAGTTGTTTCAAGTCTTGTTCGGCCTGCCGGAAACTACGGCTTTGCGTCCCCGCGTACACCATCTTCTCCAGCACCCGAGGACTTGCCGTGTCGTCCGGCGCAATCCCCAATGCTTGTGACTGAGGGAAAAAAAGCCTTCCGACATCGCTGGCAATGTCCGTAGGATTCTTGCCAGACGGCTTCTCCTCGCTTGGCCTGGAGGAGCCGTGCGACGATCTCGTCCAAGGGGATCGCCTGCCCGCATCCGCTGCACTTGCCCCCCGTATGGCCGGCCGCTTCGGCTTGCTGTTGCAGCCCCTCGCAGAGCAGGCCGCAGGCCAGCGCGTCGCCGACTTCGCCCGTCTCGTCTTCAATCTCGACAAAGGTTCTTCCCCAGGGTGGTGCGCCCGATGGCCCCCACATTTCCCGCCGCAACTCGGCCGCCATGCCCTTGATCCGTTCACGCAATTCTTTGCTCATTGCCATCCCTGGCTACCTCCTTTGCCTAAAATCTTGCCGCTCGGCTTCCCACCGAGCAAAACTTCCCCCCTTTTGTTTACCATGCCACGGCGGACTTACAAAGCGCAACTTGCACCCATTAGCAGCGTTGCCCCGTAGAGGGGATTGCGGCGGAAACAGCCGATTGCTATCATGCCGTCGTCTTGATGCCCGAAGGAACCGCGGCAGGCAGGCGATGCACATGAAAAGCCGTTTTCGCCTCTATTCCGTCACGGTCTTCTTGGCCGGCGTTGTGTTGTTTGTAAACCGGCCGCTCGATTGTTTTGGCTGAGCGGGCGTCCATTGTGCCCCGGGGCGGGCGCAGTCCATCGGCGGTTCGTCCGGCTCGGCGGGTGGCGCCCGGTCTGGGACGGCCGGGGGGCAGTCCGGGCTCAGTGCCGCTCTGACCCGGCAACAGAGCATTCTCCGCAAGGCCGATACCGACGCGAAGCGGCTCGCCGCCGCCGACCAAGCCCTGGCCCAGGGCGACGTCCGCGTGGCGGGCATGGTCTACGTCCGCCTGGCTCTGAGACGCCCGCCAAACCCCGTCACGGAAACGGCCAAGCAGCGGCTCGCCAAACTGCAAGCCGAAGCCCGGAAGAAGTTCGAAGAGTTGGACCGCAGCCTTGCCGACGGCGGCCAACCGGCGGCTGGCCCCAGCCGTGCCGGCTCGGATGGCGCCGGCCCCGCCGCGGCTGGCCCGAAGAAGGGCTCCGGCACCGTGGAAGCCCCCGACAAAGCAGCCGGGTCGGACGAAGCGGAAACCCCGGAAAACGGCGCCGACGATGCCGATCGGCCTGCCGAGCAGCAGGGCGAGACGCCGGCCGGCGAGGATGGCCGCATCTTCGCCGTCTTCCGCGAGTACGACCGCCTCATCAACAAGTACGGCGAGCTGCCCGTCGTCGGGCCGGAAATCAAGGCCCACGTGGCCAAACTCCGTCATCAGCCCGAGTATGCCGTGATCCTCAACGAGCCGGCGGCCACGTTTTTGTGGAAACAGGGGCGGCAGTACGAACGCGACAATCATCTCTGCTGCGCCTACTGGACTTACAAGCAGGCGGCGGAACTCCTGCCCGCCCCCTCGGCCGTGCTCGCCAGCGACCGGTTTGCCGAGTTGGCGAAGGATCCGAAGGTCGTGGCGTCGGCTGCGGCTTGCCGGGAGTTGAAGTGGTGTCACCAGGCTTACCTGCGTGCGGAGCGCTTGCTCAAGGTAAGGCCCGAGAGCGCCAAAGAGATTTTCGCCGAGATTGTCCGCCGCGCCGGCGGACAGCGAGGTCTATCGCGCCGCCAAAGAGCACATTCAGTGACCCGCCCGGGCGATCACTTTGGAACCCAACATGCTGTCTAGCCCGGCGATCTTGAACACCCGCTTGACCATCGGACACACGTTGACGACTTGGAATCCATGATCGCCGGCCTGCCGGGCAGCATACACGCAAAGGCTGAGAAACGCGGACGATACGAAATCGACGCCGCTGAGATCGAACACAACCGCCTGATCCGGCTGGGCTAGCTGTGCCCGTGTGTCCGGCCCAATTTCGTCGCATCGGGCGGAGTCCATCGGTCCCTTGAAGCGGATGACGAACTGTTCTTGGGGTTCGGACGTGGAAGTCATGGGTTCTTGCCTTATTCAGAAGTTCTTGTTGTATGCGGCTGCGATTGCCGCCGCATCGAGCGACTCGTCGAGGAACAAATCAGCGTCGAATCGCATGAATCGTTGGTTTTCGCGCCGCCGGGCGATCCGCTGAATGTTCAATAAATGGCGGGCCGTGATGTTGTCGGTCGTGATGTTGTGTCCCCCGGTGCCGCAACCAAGCGTCAGCGACGGATGGAGCATGTTGTAGATGCCGCCGACCGCGCCTTGCGACGAAGGCGTGTTGACGACAATCCGGCCGGCGTTCATCAGCGCGGCGAATTCCTTGATCCGGGCCTCGTCATTCGAAAAGACGCTTACGGTGTGCCCGATGCCGCCGTGGAAGTTCAAGTCGATGCACAGATTGGCCGCCGAGCGGAAATCGTCGGCTACGTACCAAGCCAGGATGGGGGCCAGGATTTCGGACGACAGCGGCCACCGGTCGCCGATGCCTCCCAACGGCGCCACCAACAGTTCAACGTCCCCCGGCAGGTCGATTCCAGCCATCCGGGCGATCTTCACGGCCGGTTGTCCTACCACGTCGGGGGCCATCACGCGCCGGTCCGCGTCAAACGCGATTCGCCCAACCTCGGCCACTTCGGCCGCGGAGAGGAAATAGGCATTGTGCTTGCGGAATTCCGCGGCCACCTCACGGGCGATGTCGCGCTCGACCACCACGGCCTGCTCGCTCGCGCAGATGGTTCCGCAATCAAACAGCTTCGAGAGCATGATTTGCCCGACGGCGAACGCCGCGTCGGCCGATTTCTCGATGAACACCGGCACGTTGCCGGAGCCGACGCCGATGGCCGGCGTGCCCGAACTGTAGGCGCTGCGCACGAGGCCCGAACCACCGGTCGCCAAAATCAACGCCAGCGATTTGTGCGACATCAGGGCCTGCGTCACTTCCAACGGTGATTCCGTCAACCATTGCACGCAGTGTTCGGGCGCGTCGGCGGCCAACGCCGCTTCGTAGCAAACCCTGGCCGCCGCGCTGCTGCAATGCTTCGCGCGAGGCGACGGGCTGAGGATGATCGGGTTGCGGGTCTTCAGGGCAATCAGAATCTTGAAGATCACCGTCGATGTGGGATTCGTGACGGGAATGATCCCCAGAATCGGCCCCATCGGCTGGGCGATCTCGACGATGCCGGTGATCGGATCATCGCTGATGATCCCCACCGTCTTGAGGTCCTTGATGTCGTCATAGACGAACTGGCTCGCCACAACGTTCTTGATGACCTTGTCTTGCCACTTGCCCAGCTTGGTTTCTTCGCAGGCCAGCCGGGCCAAGCCGACGCGATTATTGAACGCCGCCTCGTAGACGGCCCGGACCACCCGGTCGGTTTGCTCCTGAGTGAACTGGCTGAACACGGCCGCCGCCGCGCGGGCGCGATGGAAGTACTCGTCCACTCCCGCCGTGCAACTGCAAGCAGGTTGCTGCACGGAAAGACTCCCCAATGGGCAAGAATCCGAGCCCGTTGAATGTGGCCACTCGCAACTACCGACAAACATCGTCCCTGCCTCCTTCAAGTGCTATGGTTGTAGACTTTCCACAGCAACTATAGGTCATGCTGATGGAGGCACGCAGAAGCCGCGCCGACGTCGTTTTCGTCATAATCGGCCCGCAGACACGGCGAAAACGGGACAGGTCCAATAATCGGATTTCTTTGCCGCGGCCTGTGCCCCACAAGTTGTTCATCGCAGGCATCAAGGCGATAATTAGACCTGTCCCGCTTTGCGTCGCGAACCCAAGGACAGCGTCGTCACCAACGCAACGCGGCAAGATGCCACGTCTACATGGGGTGCGACAGCACTGTCCGTCATGGAGCCTGCGGATTACACCTGCGTGCCGCTGGGTCTGGTCACCTGCGACGCGGTGCGACAGATCGCCACGGACCTACGCCGAAAACCGGACATCGAGAATGGCGTGGTCGGCGAGTTCGCTTGGTGCAAGGAATAGGCGACGAGTCAGGGCGGTCGGGGGTCGTTGACTGGCCGGAAATGTGCATCCGCCGCGATTCTGTCGCGAATGAACAATCGCGCCCATCGTCATACTTCCCTATTTGGTGAATGCGTCCAGACGTTTCTTGAACGTTAGATAGCATTCCTCAGCTTCCCCAAGATTTTTCACCTGGAACACAACCGCGCCCTCAGGCGCACCCTACCGGGCAATACTTCAACGATCTCTATGCCTCCCCGAAGCCCAGCTTTATGATTGTATTTGGCCTTGAACTGGTGTCCCGCGTAGTCAAACATAATCTGTCGCTGCCGATTCTGGCGAAGGGTGGGACCGGCGAGATGCTCCGCTGCTTTTATGATAAAGCCAATCCACGAAGCAACACGTCTGACGTGTCGTGCGCCCCGATATTCGTCGTAAAGATAAGCGACGAAATGATCTGACAATCGTTCCGCGGATACAGGAACCGCTCCCATAGCATTACCCTCCTAAAATGTGTTGCACTCAGGTCTTGGTCGGCTCTGCGCGTGGCCTCGATCGCTCGGCGGTGGGAAACTGAAAGAGGGGACATCATTGATTGCTGCTTACCCGGCGTGCCACAATCAGTGATGTCCCCTTTTCCGCTCCTTTCCCGCTCTCGATCCCCTTTCCGCTCGTACCCGCTCACACGGCACCGGCAGGAGGCTTCGTGTCTGCCTCCAACTTCAGGTAGCAGCATTGCTTCGCAGGGTCGAAATCATCCTTCGCACCTCGCGCGATGTTGCATGATCGGGCGGCATAGCGCCCGTTGCTCAATTCGGTCTTCCCGCCCTTGCTGTGGGGTACGATGTGGTCAATGGCCGCTTCCTCGAATGGGATCGAACGACCGCATACCGTGCCATTGCACGACAACTGACACTTGCCGCGCACCTGGTGGAATAGGATCAACTTCTCCTCGTATGCAAACTCTCGCTGCGGGTCTAAAATCGGTAGTGGTGTAAGTGCTACGGCATCAAAAAGAAACTGCATGAGAATGTTGTGACGAGTCTCTATTTTCTCCACGCCATCGGTTCCGTAAGACATTGACACGGTCAATTCGTTGAGAAGTTCGTCGGCTTCGCAGTAGTCGCGATTCATTGCCTCAAGACGGGCCAAGTCCAGCCGCTCGAAGTTGCCCTTGATCTTCGGAAGCTCGGTATCCGCAATCTTGTATGTCTTAAGCACACGCGATAACGCCCAGTAAATACCTAGCGCGTACGAACGATTGAGGTGTGGATTGCTGGCGGGAAAGATTTTGCCCATCATTTCCACGATCCTCTTGGCACGGGTCACCAGATCAACGTCTAAGCCGGCAGCCCGTTTATCTTTGTAAAACTTGTCTAACCGTTGCGATGTACATGGTATAACTCTGTCGTTGTATTCCAGTAGCAACATCTGCGAGACAATCCGGCGATGGTCCCCCGTCTCGTTGCCGAACGGCACAGCGACAGTGAAGAACGGCAGCTCCGAGAGCATCCGCGCCTTGGCCCCCACTTCCGACCCCAGCGCATCCCGTTTCTGCTGTGCGTTGAGCGGAGTGCCGTTCTGCAAACGTAGGAACATCTCCCGAACGTCCTTAATCGTGGCGTCCTCCAGCACCATCACGGTGAGGCCGTATTCCTGGAACTTGAGCTGCTGCTGCGCATTAAGCTTCCCGTATTTCTTTCCGTTCGCCATTGGCGTCTCACCCAACGAGTCGAAGGGGTCGAGCCAACCGCCCCGGTAACAAACATCATTGGTGGGCTTCACGCCCATGTACTCAAGGATCGTGCGTATACGCTGCTGGCCATCGACGACTTCGTAGACGCAGGGGTCGGGCTCGTCGTTTTCCCTTCGCTTGCGCTCCAGGACACTCTTGTAATGCTCCCTGGCGGGCGAATCTGGGTAGCCATTCGCAAGCGTTTTCTGGTCGATCTTCCACAAGTAGAACTTGGGGATGTCGAGTTTCCTAAAGATCGTGTCGATGAGGAGTTTCTTCTGGTCAATGTCCCATGCGTTTTCACGCTGGTACTCGACGGGCGACAGGAACACGTCCCCAAACTCGACGTACCTCTGAATCTGGTTGATGGTCTGGGGGCCGTTTGACGTGATAATCATACAGGAAACTCCTTCTCGATCAGTTCCTGGAGACCGGGACAAAGGGACTGACAAAGGGGGTCGGGAGTCTTTGATTCGCCGGAAATGTCCCTCCCCACGTAAATGCCCATGATATGGCGCGCCGGCGGGCAATCATAGTCCCCCGGTTCACCAAAGTGTTGTTCGCCAACCCCTCTGCAGACATCAATTTGGTTCGCCAGCCAGGCCACCCCGCGTGGAACTTCCGAATCGGCCTTGTGTCGCCCGATGGCGTCTCTGAGGGGCCAATTTATGCACCGCGCATACGCGCTAATCAACCCGGCGCACCAGGTTGATCAACCTGGCGTTAAACTGCACTTACGTCGCCTTGCGGCCGCGCAACCGCGCCGAATAGCCCATGTTTCAAGTGTTTCGGTGCGATCCGCCCCCTGCGGCGCATCGACGCAAGTGTCGGTGTGCGCCAGGCGGGAATTTTCTTCGCCCGAAGAGGACCGCCGAATTCGACGGTAACCTCTTGCGGCACTGTGACTTGCGGCCAGCGGAAGCGGACCCCATGTACACGCCCCCAACCAATGGGTTGCCCACCGATTGCGACATTATACCAGGCGAAAACGCCGTGGAAAAGGCACTTTTTTGGCCACCGGCGGTTTTCCGGCCCTTTTGTGTCCGGGCCAGGGCCGGGGGCAAAACGCCTTTTTCGCGCAAATAGGGCCGCAAGGTAGCCGGCACACGCCGTGTGCCGGCCGTAGTTCCCGCACACGGTGTGTGCGCACCGTCGTAGTTCCCGCACACGGAGTGTGCGGGCTACAGTCCGGCCGCGGCGTCAGGCGCCCGTGCGGCTGGACGCGGAGGCGGCAGAATGACGCGAAGGCGCGGGGGCTTTTGTCAGCCCAGTCCAAGGACGCCGCCCTGGGGAAATCTTTACGGACCTTCAGACTTGAAGGGATGGGGGGGCGAACCCGCGTTGCTTCCGGTGTGAGTTCTCGGAAACCACCTGCAAGTGGTCCACCACACGCTTCACGCCGGACGTGGCTTGTGCCGCACGCATGGCCGTGCGGCGTTGGTGCTCGAACTCGATCTCGCCCGAGAGCGTCGTCGAGCCGTCGCTGGTCGATACGACCACCTTGCACGGCGGCCGCACGCCACTGCTGGTGAGTTGCCGGATCACTTTTTGGTTAACAAACTGATCCCGGCTGGAGGGTTTTGTGAACATCGTCGGACTCCCAAAAGAGGACGCTTCTGCGTAAGGGGATGCGCAGAGAAGGGAGTCGGCCGAATCGTCGCTGAGAACGCTCAGGATAAGGGGGGGATTTGCCCTTCCAATCTGAGTATATGCGCAGCCGGCCCGGAAAACAACCCCCACGTCGGCAAGAGCATCGTGCGGGAGGCTTCGGTCGTCCGGGGCGTCAGGCGCCCGTGCGGCTGGACGCGGAGGCGGCAGAATGGGGCGAGGGCGCATGGGCCGGCAGAGGTGCGGCTGCACGGCTGGCCGGCGGCGCCGTGGGTCGGCTCGCCCGCTTGTCCAACCACTTGCGGAGCTTCCGGCGCATCTGCGTGGCGACCAGCAGCATCAGGAAGAGGGGGATCGTCAGCACGCCCTTGGCCTTCATCTGCCAATGCACGACCCGCAACAGCTTGAGCACCACGCCGGCCACGTGCAGCGGAGTGTGGAACCGCCGATCGATCCGCTTGCGCAGTTCGGCGATGTGCTCGGGCCGAGTAGGCGTCGCTATAGACGAAGCCCTCGGCGTCGATGTGGTAGCCGGGCGTGTGCTCGACCAGTTCGCGCAGGCCCGAGTACGGCTCGTTGCGCAACCGGGAGACGTGGATCAGGTCCACGCCCATCGACCGGGCGAACGACGCGGTGGAGAGCATCTGCTCCTCGGTCTCGCCGATGTTGCCCACGATGAAATAGGCGTTGATGACCATCTTCGACTTGCGGAGCACCTCGAACCGCTGCGCGGACCTGTGCGATGGTGAATCCCTTGCCCATCGACTTGCAGCGTCGCGTCCTGCGTCGACTCGACGCCCACCAGCAGGGCGAGAAACCCGGCCTGCTCCATCTTGCGGAGGACGTCGGGGCGGTCGGCGATCTCCAGCCGGGCGTTGACGATGTAGTGCTTGCGGATCCTCTTCGCGATCAGCAGGTCGCAGATCTCGACCACCCGGTCCGGCTGATGCGTGAACACGTCGTCGACGAACATGACCAGGTCGGCGTCGATCTGCTCGATCTCGCGGACGATCGACTCGGGCGAGCGGGGCGTCCAGCGCCGCTTCACGCCCCAGGGATTGATCGAGAAGTTGCAGAACTTGCAGTTGAAGGGGCAGCCGCGCGACCCGGCGACCTGGTCGATCTTGATCCCCGTGCTCACGCCCTTGCTCGTCAGGTAGTAGGGATGGCGGCGCAGGTCGCGGGCGGGCATCAGGTCGTCGTCCAGCGGCGCGTTGGCCCGCGGCGGATTGAACACCAATTGGCCGTCGCTGCCGCGGTGGACCAGTCCGGCGATCTCCGGCCAGGGCCGCCCGGCGGCGATCTCGGCAATCGCCTGCTCGCCGTCGCCGCAGACCACGGCGTCCACGTTCGGGACAGGCCTCCAGCCAGTAGCGCGGGTCCTCCGTCGCCGTCCGCCCGCCCAGGATCGTCATCACCCCCGGCGGCAGGGCGTTGATGTCGTCGCGGATCAGATCGAGGTTCGTCCGCCAGTTGATGGAATAGCAGACCAGGTCGGTCTCCGGCCGGAGGAACGGCTGCGTGCTGGGGGTCCGCTCGTGCCGGAAGTTGACCAGCTCGATCCGCTCGGCATAGGGGCGCAGCGCGGCGGCGACGTACTCCAACCCCAAGGGCGGGAAGGACGTCTTCGAACTGCTCGTGCGCGGATAGGGAAAGACGCACAGGACGTGGCGAAACATGTGCTCAACTCGCCTACCAATCGCGGCGGCGGCCGCCGCCTCCGCGCGGCCGGTCGGACCTGGGCCGCGCTTCGTTCACGGTCACCGGCCGGCCGCTGATCTCACGGAGGTTCAACTCCCGGATCGCGCTGGCCGCCTCCTTGCCGTCGGCCATTTCGACAAAGGCGAAACCGCGGGGCTGGCCCGTATCGCGATCCTTCACGATGCTCACGGTGGAAACCTTCCCGTACTGGGCGAAGGCCTGGCGCAGCTCATCCTCGCTCGCCGTGTGCGAGAGGTTGCCGACATAGATGCTGGCCATAGGACTTTCCTTACTGCGGCTTGACCTTCTCGGCCCGCGGGCCTTTCGGACCTCGTCCCTCCTCGTAGGTCACGGTCTGCCCGACGCGGAGCGCCTCGATCGCCGTTCCCTCCAGCGAGCTGTGATGGAAGAACAACTCCCCACCCTCTCCGCTGATGAATCCAAACCCCTTGTCTGCGATTACCTTCTTGATCGTCCCTTGCGGCATGACGCCACTCCTTGAAAAAAAGCGGGAAAACACACCAAAAGCCGTCAACTCCCTACTAGGAACCCCTTCGTCAAAGAGATTGCGGCCACAAGTAGAAGCGGAAGATCGACCGCAACTGGAGATGGACTCCCTCATGGAAGGAAGCCGTGACGCAGATCGCAGGGTCACTTGGAACGAGAGCGATTGGAGCTTGTTGGGGCCCACAGGGCTTCTCGCCACTACTACCACGGACATTCTAACAGATCGGCCGCCGGATGAAAGGCCATCAGTCCGGGAATTCGCGGTCGCCGGCAGCCGTCCCCCTCATCCGGCGGCTGGAACGAGCCGGCGTGCCTGTGACTTTGGGTTGTTGGGGCGGATCAGGCGAAATTAAAAACAGCCGATCGGTCCCGCCCGTCAGTCATTGCACGCGGGACTGAAGGCGGCAATCAGGTCCCGTTCTTTCTCCAGGCGGGACTCCTCGGACTTGTCCGACTGGACGCAGATGCAATTGGCCCCCAGCCGCACGAGGTCTTTGGCCTTGCGGTGCTTCTCAAACGGTTGCGAGAAGTCTTCCGTGTTGCCCACGTAGAGGACCTTGTGCCGATGCCCGCCGTGGGCACCGTGGGCGCGGTATGCGATCATGTAAACTCCACCGAGCCTGCGGAACCGCGTGCCCAGGGGATAGACCGCGAACCGGTACTGGTTGCCGGACTTGCTCGTGAACTTTGCCTTGCCGAGAGACGCCATTTGCCGCTCCTTTGCGGTTTGGGAAACAATTGGATCACCGAATTACGTTAATGTCCGAGTCAGCTTCCGCGCACGGCCCCTCACGGAGAGAAAGGGCATTCCGTCGCGGAGCGCGTAGCGTTCCGCGCGGAGGAACCAGAAAGCCAGGCCGCCCGTGTTGTGGTAGGCCCCGGCCGTTGCCTCCCGGCGGGCGACGGGGGCGCGGACGCCCAGCGAGCCCTTCTTGCCGGTCTTCGTCCAGCCCCGCCGTTCCATAATCATCCGCACGGTCACGCCCACTGCCTGCCGCAGCCGCTTGGCACGGCTCGGATGGCTGGAGGCGAGAAAGGCGTCGATGGACGGCTGGGATTCCAGTTCCCGCACCACTCCGGCCAACGGAGGCCGGTCGTGGTGAATCTCCGATTCTTCCATGCGCCGCTGTCGCGATTCGTCATTGAAGAAGTCGAGAACCGTCTGGAACAACGCGGCGTCGCCGGCCACGTCACTGAACGTCCGGCCCTGGCGGTCGGCGAGAAAATCTTCGCGGGCGATAGTCACGTTGGCCATAGGGTCTCGAGGCGACGGTGCCGTTGAGAGAGGTGTTCTTTGTAGGTACACATACTGCACCTACAATTATTGTATCTCATCATGGGCGTCTGAGCAAGCCGTCTTTCGGGCTTTTCCCGCGGGGCATGGCTGCGGATCACGGCGCAGCCCGAAGATTCGGTGCCACATACCCATATTGAGGTATGGCTTAGATGAGGGCGATCAGCAGACTGTGTACAAAATCCCCCTGCTACATGGGGGAGATTGTCAAGACACGCGCTGAGGCTCGCCGGCAATATCGTCGCTTCCGTACGAAGGGGGCGTCTCGGCCGGCTGCTCCTTGCGCTTCTGACGGCGCTCTTTCTTCGCCTCCGCCTTCTGCCTCTTCAGCGTTTCCCGCTGACGTTTGGCGTAGGTGTTCTTGTCTCTTGCCATATACCCTCCCTCTGGCTGCTGGGGCCGGAACAAGCGGATCAGCCGCGATCCAAGAGACATCCGCGGCAGGTCGCCAAACAAGCGACTCGGAGCGAAGGATTTGGAGGGAAGCTGAGGGGTGCGATCCCTTCCGCACGGCGAGCATTGTACCACGGCAGATTCCCGCCGGACAGCCCTGTTTGGACGGGCGGCGAAAGACCGCTTGACACGGTTCTCACGGCGTGCCGTGCTAGGCTGTTCGTGACGTGCGAGCGCGGCACTGCCGCAGGGCCTCGAACGCCGCCACCGCCACGCTCACGGCGAGGTTCAGGCTGCGGGCCTCCGCCCGCATCGGAATCCGCAGGCAGCGGTCGGCGTGCGGTTCGAGCAACGAGGCGGGCAGGCCCTGCGATTCGCTCCCAAATACCAGCCCGTCGCCCGGCGCGAAGACGGCGTTGGTATACGGGCGGGCCGCGTGCTTGGTGAAGAACCAGAGCCGCTCCGGCAGCCGGCCCACCAGCGCCGGCCAGTCGTCCACGGCTTCCCAGTCGAGATATTGCCAGTAGTCCAGTCCGGCGCGGCGGAGCCGGCGGTCGTCCAGGCGGAAACCCAAGGGACGCACCAACCACAGCTTGGCCCCCAGGGCCACGCAGGTCCGGCCCACGTTGCCGGTGTTCTCGGCGATCTCCGGCTGGTGGAGGACGATGCTCAACGGCGGGGTTTCGCGGCCGGCGGTGGCCATCACTTGCTCAATTCTGCCAGGCGCCGCTCGACCTTGCTCCGCGTCAGGCCGCTGACGCTATGCACCGTGCGCTGATACCAGTAGATCGCCCGGCCGCGGGCGAACCGCCGCCCCAACTCGTCCGCTGTCCGTGAGGCGTCGTACCAATGGTCGCCGGCCGCGACCATCTGGGCGGTTGAGACGGGCGGATGGGCCAACTCGGACTGGGCCGCATCCCGCAGCCCCGCTTCGTCGCTGCGGAGAACCAGGGCCAGGCCCCGCGGCCAATCCCCCTTCACCAGGCAGTAATACCGGGCGGCGATCCAATTGACTTGCGGGTCGCCGGAATCTTCGCCCGAACGCTTCTCCGCCGGAAGCTCGAGAAACGCCGCTAGAGCCTGCTTCCGCTCGGTCACGTCCTTCAACAGCGAAACGATCTGTTTCACGGTGGCGCCGTCGCCGGCTTTGCGGGCCATCTCCTTGGCCGCCTCGCACAGGAGCGTGGCCGAGTCGTAGTTCTCCTTGGCCATCTCGCCGCGGGCCGTCTCCAGCGCCAGCCGGGCCAGCGACTGGTTGCTGGGGCTGTCACGGGGCCGCTTGGCCGCCTTGATCAGGGTGTCGACAACCATCTCGTGCCGATCCAGCCGGTACTGCCGGCCGAGGTCCTGGAGCACGCCCAGCAACAGGCCGGCGTCGCCGGCCGCCACGGCCATGTCGCGGGCTTCGAGGTAGAGCACGTATCGGGCGGCGGGGTTGTCGCGGGTGTCGGCGGCCTTCTGCTGGAGGAAGCGGGCGAAGGCCCGCCTCTGCTCCCGCTCCCTGGCCGCGTACCGCTCCTGGAACAACTCGCGGATTACTTTCAAGGCGGCCGACTGGGCATCCGCGGCCGGCACCTCCAGCCGGGCGTCCCCGGGCGGCGGGTGCTGCCCGGGCACCACGCCAGCGTGGCCGGCGGCGGCCGGCTCGGGGCGGGCTGGTTCCGGCTTCGGCTTCGGTTCGGGTCTTGGTTCCGGCCTCGGTTGTGGTTTTGGTTCGGGCTTCGGTTCCGGTTTCGCTTGCGGTTCCGCCGGCAGCTTCGCTCCCGCCGGCGGTTTCACTTCCGCTTGCGGTTTCGCCGGCGTCGGCCTGGGCTGCGTCTCGGGCTTGGAGGGAGGCTCCCGATCGGGGGCGCGGACCTCCTCATTGTCGGGCGAGGCCGTGGGGATGCCCAGGCTTTCGGTCAATTTCTCCCGCAACGCATCGACGTTCCGCAGCAAGAAGATCAGACCCAACACCAACAGCACCAACACGCCCAGCAGCGCCAGCAGGAGCGCCACGGAGGAGGAACTCCGTGGCGCGGGGGCAATGGCCTTGGGCGGCCTGGGCGCCGGCGTGGGGATCGGCGTGACCAACAGCACGCCCGACGGCCCAGCCGTGGACGCCGCGTCGCCCGCCGGCGGCGGCTCGATCGGGGGCGGGGCGGGCGGCTCGACGGGCAGCGGCGCCCGCGGCGGCGCGGGTGCGCCGCGGGCCTGCTCCGCCCTCAACTTCGCGTCGTACGCCGCCTTCTTCGCCGCGTTCAACAGGCAGACTTTGGCCCCGGCCAGTTCGTTCAGCAACTTCTGCGATTCGGCCGAATGGCGGCCCGTCTGGAACGTCCGCACGTGCGACATCTGCCGGTCGGCGGCGTTGGTCAAGACATCCGGGTCGTCCTCGAACAGGGCCACGCCCAGCAGCCGGTAATGGTTCGGCGGCCGCTCCGGGTCACGGATGCCAAGCCAATGGAGATAGGGATCGAATCGGTCGGCCATACCACCAATTATGCGTCAGCCCCGCCGCAGGGGCAAGGAGATCCCCGGTTGACGGCGGCTTTCCCCCCGACCATACTGATAATTACGGTACGAGTTCTTCGGGGAACATCGCAGAGGAGAATCCCGACATGGGCGTTACGTATATCGAGGGCCAAGTGAAGGGACCTTCGCGCAAACCGCGAACCGTAAGATTCCTAGTCGACAGCGGGGCAACGTACTCACTATTGCCTAAGGTTGTGTGGAAGGCAATCGGGTTGAAACCCAAACGAAGGCTGTCCTTTACGCTTGCCGACGGCAGCAGCATCGAGAGATCGGTGTCGGAGGCTTACGTCACTTTTCCACAAGGAGAAGCGCACACACCGGTAATCTTGGGCGAAGAGGACGATGAGGCCTTGTTGGGGACCGTCACGCTGGAAGTTCTGGGCCTCGTCCTCAACCCATTCGACCGTACCCTTCACCCGATGCGGATGTTGCTGTGCTGATGTAGGTGTGGCCGTTAATTGGAGCCCGAGATGTGGGAGAAATCTTCCTCCTTTGGCACCTCTCCCAGGGTTTCGGGACTTGCCGGCAAGGTTCCTGATCGAGCCTTACACGCTTGATAGAGACGAATGGACCGAAGGCTACGTGACATTCCAACAACCAGACTCCGAGGATCGCCCCACGGCTAATTGCGGGCTTGGAGCGGCTGGCCGAGGCTGCGGGCGGTCTGGGCCGCAACCCGAAGCATGGTGTCTTCGCCCTCGGGCAGCCGGCCGTCGATCGGCTTGGCGGCCACCCGCACCGGCTGGACGGGAATATCCGGGTCCACGCCCACGTGGGCGAAAGGCCGGCCGGCGGGCGAATAGAACTTCGCCGTAGTCAGCCGCACGCCGGACGTGGATTCCTCGAGCGGGAAGATGCCCTGCACCGATCCCTTGCCGAAGCTCCGCGTGCCGACGATCGTGCCGCGGTGGTGGTCGCGGATGGCCCCGGCGAAGATCTCCGCCGCGCTGGCGCTGTCCTGGTCAATGATCACCACCAGCGGCATCCGCCACTTGCCCTGCTCATGGGCGGAGTAGGTGATGTCTTCCTGAGCGCTGCGGCCCCGGGTAGAGACGATCACGCCGCGTTCCACGAAGCGGTCGACCACCTCGACCGCCGAAACCAGCAGCCCGCCCGGATTCCCCCGCACGTCGACCACCAGGCTCCGCATCCCGTCGCGGTGGAGCTTCCAGAGGGCCGTGTCGAGGTCGCGGGCCGTGGTCTTCTGGAAGCACGTCAGCCGCAGGTAAGCGACCCCGGACTGCGGGTCGATAATGCCCACCTGATCGACGCTCGGCACCTCGACGACGCGGCGGCGGACGCTCAGCCGGCGGGCCGGCTCGCCTGGAGCGGCCACCACCAGGCTCACCGTGCTCCCCTCGGGGCCTTGCAGCAGGTTGGCGGCCTGATCGGTCGAGAGGCGCTGGGTCGATTGGTTATCGACTTCGAGGATACGGTCGCCGGTCCGCACGCCGGCCTGCTCGGCGGGGCTGCCGGAAATCACCCGCACGATCGCCAGCCCGCCGTCCTGGGCCTTCAACTCCACGCCCAGCCCGACGAAGTTTCCTTCGATCTGGGCATAGACTTCATTGAGCTGATCGGGCGTGAGGTAGGCCGAGTAGGGGTCCAGGGCATTGGTGGCGCCGCAGAGGTACTCGAGCACGACGGCGGCCGGGGCGATTTCCAACCGCTCTTGGGCCAGCCGGGCTGCCGCCGCCACGGCCGCGCGGGCGTCGGAGCGGCTACCCACCGGCCACGAGTCCACCGCGCGGTGCAACTCGCTGCGGAAGGCCTCGACCGCCGCCCGGTCGCGCGGCGGCACGTTTTGATCGAGGAACATCGGCTCGCCCAGGGCCACCTCCAGGTTGGCGGTGCCCCGCTCCACTAACGCCTGCCAGTGGGGAAGCTCGACGTAGTGGGCTTCGATCTTCAGCAACACCTGGGCGTAAAGCTCCAACGCCCGGTCCGCCGGCAGCCGCACGACCGACTCGCGGAAGCTCCGGTCGGCGTAGCGGCGCTCGATGTCGTAATGGAGCCGGGCGGCGTCGAAGCGCTGCTGGAGGGCGGTGTCCTGAGGGTGCTGGCGGACGGCGTCCTCGTAGTGCCCCAGCGCCTCGCCCCACCGCCGTTGCTGCTCCAACTGCTGGCCGCGGCGCAAAACGTCGGCAATCTCGCCGCGAGGGTCGGAAATGGTGATGGTGGTCGGAAGTTGCGCGGCCGCCGTAGTGGCAAGTAGCAGCGGAATGACTGCCAAGCACGCGCGAAAACCGGCTCCACTGCCCCGTCGTCGCATGATGTCGTCCATGGTTGCTGAAGTAGGTTGCGCGGCGAGCAGGCCGGGAAACGGGTCCGATCTCCCGGCCTCTTGCAAGGGTACTTCATGTTTGGCCGCGCGTCAAAAAATTCGCTGCCGGAATCACCCCCGCCCCACTCCTACAACCCGTGGAAGCGGACCGGCACGTTCCTGTGGCAACGGTTGCCGGCGACTTTATCGCAAGAATACTTTGCATAAATCCTGCCGCGCAGGGATAGCCGTGCGGAAGAGTCCGGCAATGCCGCCCCCGGAGAAATGGAGACGCGGCGTCCCGCCGGGTCCCTGGTCGGGGGCGGACGCGGCAGGATGCCGCGTCTACGGAAACGTGTCGGAGCCGACCTCGCCTCGCCTGCTACTCGACGACCTTGAATACCTGGTCGTGCTCGCGGGCGTGGTCTTTCGCGCGGAGTCCGACGGACTGCCCCACCGTGGCCTCGGCGACCGGCTTGTTGTCGATCTGCATCGAGTCGATCTTCTGCGTGAAGTCGCTCGTGTGCCCCTTGACGTGGATCGTATCGCCCACGCGGAGCACGTCCTGGGTAATGGCGATTGCCATCACGCCGATCTTGCTGAAGTAATGCGTGACCTTGCCGATTTCGACTTCTGCCATGATACGGCCCTCCTCAGGTTAGGCATCAAGCGGCGGGTGCCATGCCCACGCTTGCCGTGGGCATGAGGCGGTTTTCCGGCGTATTCAACGTGCCCACGGCAAGCGTGGGCATGGCACCCGACTTTCCGCCGCGATTATACTGCTTCTGGTCCACCGGCACTAGTCCGCGGCGGCGGCAGTTGGCTCCTTCCCTCCGTCGCTGCCGCCAAGTACACTTGGCCTTATGTTTGTCGATGAGGTGGAGATTCAGGTGGAGGCCGGCAAAGGGGGGGACGGCTGCGTCAGCTTCCGCCGCGAGAAGTACATCCCCCGCGGCGGACCCGATGGCGGCGACGGCGGCGACGGCGGCAGCGTCATCCTACTAGCCCAGGAGGGGGTCGATAGCCTCGCCCCATTGACCCAACGCCACCTATGGAAGGCAAAAGACGGCCAACCGGGGGGCAGCGCCAATTGTCACGGCCGCTCGGCCGACAACCTGCTGATCCTCGTCCCGCCCGGCACGGTGGTCATTGACGCCGGGCACGGGCATGTCCTCAAGGACCTTTCGCCGGCCGGCCAACAGGTGGTGGCGGCGCTGGGCGGTAAAGGGGGCAAGGGAAACCTCCGCTTCAAGTCGTCTACCAACCGCGCCCCACGCCAGTCCACGCCCGGCGACCCCGGCGAAGTCCGCACCCTGCGCCTCGAACTCAAGGTAATCGCCGACGTGGGCCTGGTGGGCAAACCGAACGCTGGCAAGAGCACGCTCTTGAGCCGGCTCTCGCGTGCCCGGCCCGAAATCGCCGCGTATCCCTTCACCACCAAGCACCCCAACCTCGGCCGCGTGCAGATCGACTTCGACCGCTCGTTGATTATGGCCGACATCCCCGGCCTGATCGAAGGGGCCTCGGAGGGGGCCGGACTAGGACACGAGTTCCTCCGCCACATTCAGCGGGCGGGCATCCTCGTCCACCTCGTCGAGCCCGAACCGACCGATGGCACCGAGCCGCTGGCCAACTACCGGGCGATCCGCACGGAGTTGGAGACGTACGATGCCCAGTTGCCGCGGGAAAAAGGGGACAGTCCCCATTTGCCGGAACGGCCCAAAGGGTGCTTCGCACAAATGGGGACTGTCCCCTTTTTCCCGCTGGGCACCCGGCCGGAGATCGTCGTGGTGACCAAGGCCGACTTGCCCACGGCAAGCGAAGTGAGAGACCGGCTGGCCGAATCCCTGGGCCGCGAGGTGCTGTTGATCTCCGCCGTCACCGGACAGGGGTTGAATGAGTTGGTGGGGCGGATCGCCCAAACGCTTCAAGGGGAACCGCCGCCGTGGTGAGCGCACCGCTAGTGGCCGTCGACGTCGGCAACGCCCGGATCAAGCTCGGGCTGTTCGCTCACCGGCGCACGCCGGCGGCCATTCCCGAGCCGACCGGAATCCTACCGCTGCTGGACGACGCCCCGGAGTTGGAGCAGATCAGGCTGTGGCTGGAGGGATGTAGTCGGCACACGCCGTGTGCCGCCCCGCTGCCCGCACACGGAGTGTGCGGGCTACAATCCGGCACGCTACAATGGTGGATCGCCAGCGTCAACCGGCCGGCGGCCTCCCGGCTGATCGACTGGCTGCATGGGCATCGGCCGGCAGACCACGTCACGCTGCTCTGCTGCGGCGATCTGCCGCTGGAGGTGCGGCTGCCGCGGCCGGACATGGTCGGCATCGACCGGCTGGTGGATGCCGTGGCGGTCAACCGGCTGCGGCGGCCCGGCTCGCCCGCCGTGATCGTCGACGTCGGCACGGCCGTTACGGTGGACCTGGTTTCCGCCGACGGGGCCTATCTGGGCGGGGCCATCTTGCCGGGCATCGCCATGTCGGCCCGGGCACTGCACGAGTTCACCGACCTGCTCCCGCTGGTCGATGTGTCCGACCTGACCGTGCCGCCGCTGGCCCTGGGGACCGCCACCGAGCCGGCCATCGAGTCGGGGCTGTTCTGGGGAACCATCGGCGCGATCCGGCAGTTGGTCGAGCGGTTGGGCGAAGCCGCAAGCGGTGGGCTGGTCGCGGGTTGGGGTGGCAGTTCAACTGCCACCCCAGCAAGTTCAACTGCCACCCCAGCAAGTTCAACTGCCGCTCCAGCAACTGTCACCCCAGGGCAGCCGCAAGTCTTCCTCACCGGGGGGGCCGGCGCCGCCGTGGCGGAATTGCTCGGCCCCCACGCCCGCTACGTGCCGCATCTGACCCTGGCCGGAATCGCCTTGGCGGCGGGCGTAGAATAACAGTGGAGGACGACGGGATGAGAGTCGCCCACTTTACCGCTCCGAAGAAGCTGGAAATCGTCGATCTGCCACCGCCGCGGCTGAACCGGCCCGACGCCGTGCTACTGCGGGTCGAACGGGTCGGCGTCTGCGGCTCCGACATCCACTGCTATCTCGAAGGGCGGATCGGAGACCGGGCGCTGGTGTATCCGGCCACCGTCGGCCACGAGTGCGCCGGCACCGTGGTCGAAGTCGGCGCCGAGGTGGACCGCCTGCTGCCCGGCCAGCGGGTGGCGGTCGATCCGGCCATCGTCTGCGGCACGTGCGACCAGTGCCGGGCGGGCCGGACCAATACGTGCCGCAATCTGCTCTTCATGGGCTGTCCCGGCGAGGCCCTCGGCGCGGTGGCCGAGTTCCGTGTCGTGCCGGCCGAGAACTGCTTCCCCATTCCCGCCGGCATGACGCTCGACGAGGCCGCCCTGGTCGAGCCGCTTTCAGTCGGGCTGCACGCCGTCCGCCTGGCCGAGTTGCCTCCGGCGGCGAGAATCGCCATCCTCGGCGCCGGGCCGATCGGGCTGAGCGTGCTGCTCTGCGCGAAGGCCGCCAACGGCTATACCGCCTACGTGACCGACCTCTTGGACGAGCGGCTGGCGGTCGCCAAAAAGTGCGGGGCCGACTGGGCCGGCAATGCGACGCACGGCGAGGCCATCGCCGCCATTCTGCAAAGGGAGCCGCAGGGCTTGGACGTGGTGTTCGAGTGTTCCGGCGATCCGTTGTGCGTCGATGAGGGGCAAAAGCTCTTGGCCCCCGGCGGCACGCTGGTTCTGGTTGGTATCCCGCCCACCGACCGGGTGATCTTCGACATCCACCGCATGCGCCGCAAGGAGCTTATGTTCAAGAACGTCCGCCGCCAGCGGGGCTGCGTCGCGCCGGTGATCGAGATGATTGCGGCCGGCCGGATCGATCCCCGCCCGCTGTTGACCCATCGCTTTCCCTTGGAGCGCATCGCCGAGGCGTTCGATCTGGTGGCCGGCTATCGCGACGGGGTGGTCAAAGCGGTGATCGAGTTGACGTCTCTTCCTTAGTGCCTGACGATCCACCGTAGCAGCAGGATCGCGGGAACCACCAGCACGACGTTGCCCATCCAGAAAGAGACCGGCGGCAGGGTCCCGGACGTCGAGAGCTTGTCGCCGAACATCAACAGCGGATAGTAGACCGCCAGGATCGGCAGGAAACAGACGAAGAAATTGGTGAGCACGTCGGCGTGCCGCCAGAGCATGGCCACCGGTATGCCGATCAGCGCGAAGCAGAGGCAGGTGAAGCCGTTCGACCAGCGGCGGTACGGCTCGGTCCGCAGGCGGAGGATCAGTTCCTCGTCGTCGGCGATCTTGTTTTTCTTGGCGGCGATGGCCTCGGCGTCCTTGGGCGATTCGAACACGCCCAGGGCCTTGTTGGCCGCCCGCAACCGTTCGAGCTGCCGCAGCTCGGAGCGGAGCCCATTCTGTTCCTTCCGGAGTTCGTCGATCAGCCCCGGGATGTCCCGCGTGGCCACCCGGTCGCGGTGGTAGCGGGGGGAGATCGGCTCGGCGATGGGGACTTGCCATTCCTGCTCGCCGGGGAACGACCAGACCATTTTGCCCCGGTCGATGTTCACTTCGCCGTCGCGGCAGATGATCCGCAGCCGGTGGGCCTTCCAGTCGGTCCGCAGCTCGGCCTCGGCGGCGGAGATGAGGACTTCAGGCTGGCCCGGCTGGGCCTTGACCATGATTTTCGGGCGGATGAGTTTCCGGCCGTCGACGCGTTTGACGGTGATGGAGAACTGGCTACAGTCGTAGGATTGAGTCCGTTGCAACATGCCGTAGACGATCTCCTCGACCGACTCGCCCGCGATGCGGTCGATGGCGGGGCGGCAGCGGGTGGCGGCGATCTCGTACATCCAGACCGTGCCCAAACTGACAAAGGCGGCCAGCACCAGCACCGGCCAGACCACCGCCATGGGACTGATGCCCAGCGACTTCATCGCCACCACTTCGTTGGAACCGGTCATCCGGCCGAAGACGACGCTGACGGCAAGGAGCATGGCGACGGGAATGGTGATGCCGAGGACCTCGGGGAGAATGTAGGGCATGATGCGGAAGACGAGCAGGAAGGGCAAATGCCAGTCGTCCCCCGCCCGCTTCCCCATCCCCAGGGTAAAGATCAGCGTCAGGGCCACCAACGCCGCCAGGAACCACTTCAGCACTTCCCAGACCACGTAGCGCGTCAAGATGTACATGGGGGTGAATTGTGAGGACAGGGCCGGGGAGGGTCAAGCTCAGTCCCCTCTGACGAGATCGGCGACAGGAGGCGCCTCCCATAAGTCCGCGGTTTGCATTAGCTGCCGCAGTTTACCCAGTTTACCGTCTTCGTTGGCCTTGACCTGTTCCGGCGCATCAGTTATCGTTTTGCCACAGACCTCGACGGACCCCCGGTGAACGCATGGATGCGTATTGGCTCACGGTCTATCTGATTCTCACGGGACTGGTGATCGTCCAGTCGCTGCTGCTGGCGTTGCAGACGTGGGAGCACCGCCGCTACGTGCGAAGTTGCATGCACGGCCTGGAGCGGCACCAGCCGACCGGCCGGGTGGCACTGTTCGCTCCGTGCAAGGGCCTCGACCTGGAGTTGGAGACGAACCTCCGCGCCCTGATGGAGCAGGACTACGACGACTATGAGATCACGTTCATCGTCGAGAGCAGCGACGATCCGGCCTGCGGGGTGATCCGGCGCACGATGGCGGGGCATCCCTGGGTGCCGGCGCGGGTAGTGGTCGCCGGCCAGGCCACCGAGGGCGGCCAGAAGGTCCACAACCTCCGCGTCGCCACGGAACACATTTCGCCGCGGATCAAGTACCTGGCCTTCGTCGATTCCGACGCCCGGCCCAGGCCCGAATGGCTGCGGATGCTGGTGTCACGGTTGGATGAGCCCGGTTGGGGGGCGGTCACCGGCTATCGCTGGTTCACGCCCCAGCAGGCCACCGTGGCCAATGCCCTGGTCTACAGCATGAATTGCGACGTGCTGTCCCTGTTGACCCGTAGCAGCCATCACCTGATCTGGGGCGGCTCGTGGGCCATCCGCCGCGAACTGTTCGATCAGATTGGCCTGCGCGACGCCTGGCAGGGGACCTTGAGCGACGACCTCGTGGCCAGCCGGCTGATGCGGCGGGCGAAGCTGGCGGTCCGCTTCGAGCCGGCCTGCGTGGTAGCCTCGCCGTTGGACGAATCGCTCGGCACCGCACTGGCGTTCATCCGCCGCCAGTACCTGATCGCCCGCTTCTACACCTTCGATTGGTGGCTCTTCTCGCTCTGTGCGGCCACCTTCTCCAACCTGATCTGGCTGGGGAACCTGGGCGTACTGGCCTGGAGCCTGCTCAAAGGCTCGCCGTCGCCGTGGATTCCGCTTGGCGTCTCCGCCGTGCTCTACCTGGTGACGGTCTATCGGGGCTGGCTGCGCCAAGACCTGGTGAAGACCTACTTCCCGCATTGGGAGCGGGCCTCGCGGCCGATTCAGCGGTTCGACATCTGGGCCAACCCGCTGGTGGAACTGGCCCATTGGGTCGGCGTGGCCAGCGCGGCCGTCGGCCGGCGAATCGCCTGGCGCGGCATCCGCTACCACCTGTTGCCGGGCGGAAAAGTGCAGGCGATCATCCGTCGCGATGCGCCCCGCCAACAGCCGGACGAAGCGGCGGCGAGCTACCGCAAGGCAGGGTGAGAGCGCGGCACGCGTTTAGCAGCCGCCGGCACGGCGGCTCGCAGCGGAACACGGCCGACGTACCGTCGGCCGCTAAACGGATGTCGCACTATTCCCCGCAGGACCAATCGGCGTACGACTCTTCCTCCAGTTCCTCCACGTCCATCCGCAGAATCTCCCGCTTCCACCCTTCTTCATGGATCGGCCATCCCTGAATCGCGCCGAGACCCTGGCAGTTCCGCCGCGGGCGGCAACCCTGGTGCACCTGCCGCCAACATTCCATTTCCCCCGGCAACGGCGGCGGCACCCGGCCGGGAACGTTGCTGCGGCGGAACGAGAGCCGCCGCTGGTCGAAAATGCTGATCACCACCGGCGGACGGCACTCCAACATCCGCCGGGCGATCAACTCGTGGCTGGCAGTGGCATAGCGGGCCTTCAGCGCGATCAGGTCCCAGCCGCAGGCGGCCCCGTCCGCGGCGAACCAGGCCGTCGGCAACAACAGCCGGCCGGTCAACTGGTTGGCCACTTGCTCGCGGGCGCCCGCGGCCGTCGCCCGCGGATCGGCGCCCCAGCGGGCGAAGACGCGATAGGCCACGTGCTCGCCGATTTCGTGGGCCACCGCCCATTGCTGCCGCTCGAAGCGCGGCTCCGGCCGGAGGAGGATGGTCGCCCGCGCTCGCCCCGAGCGGCGGCCGCTCAGCCGGACGTATCGCGCCCGGCCTTCCTGCCGGTCGTCCCAGGCGACGGCGATACCCAGCCGGCGGGCGACTTCCAGGGCGTCCACCGGCGGCCGGGCGACGGCCGCCTGGCGGAGCACTTCCGCCGCCACGTGGTCCAGGCCGGCGGCCAGTTCTTCGCGGGTGTATTCGGGGAGCATCGCGGCGGCCTCGCATCGGAAAATATACACATGTATACTATAGCACCGGCGGCCGCATTCCGCAAGGGGCGGGGCGGGCCACTTACATTTCTGCCGCGAATCGGGTACGATGCACTGAGTAATTGGGTGGCACGCCCTGAAAGGGCGCGGCGGCCGCCGAGTGGCTTGTGACGACTCTCACGCCCTTGAGGGCGTGCCAACCTCCTGTTTTTGCAAAACCGTAAGCGGCACAACACGTTATCCGCCGTGCCTCCCAAGAAACCCCCCCGCCGCACCTACGCCCTGGTAAGCCTCGGCTGCCCCAAGAACCTGGTGGACAGCGAGCGCATGGCCGGACTGCTCGACCGCGACGGCTACCGCATGGCCGCCGATCCCGACGGCGCCGAGACGGTCGTCATCAATACGTGCGGATTCATCGCCGACGCCCGGGCGGAGTCGTACCGCACGATCGAGGAGATGCTGCGGCTGAAGGAGCGGGGACGGGTGCGGCGGGTGGTCGTCGCCGGCTGTCTGGCGGAACGGGACCGGGAGTCGCTTCTCGAACGCTATCCGCAGCTCGATCAATTGATCGGCGTCTTCGCCCGGGATGAAATTGTCGCGGCGGTAAAGCTGGGTGGCACTGCCGGCTTGTCCGGCAGTGTCGGGCCCACGGCTGGACGAGCCAACTGTGCCGCGCGGGCGTTGTTCCGGCCGCCGCCCAGCCGGCCACTACCGGACGGCGGCCGGCGGCGGATCACCCTCCGGCACCTGGCCTACCTGAAGATCGCCGAGGGGTGCAATCGGCTGTGCAGCTTTTGCTCGATCCCCCGGATGCGCGGCCCCTATGCCAGCAAGCCCATCGGGCAGGTGGTGGACGAGGCGGAGGAACTGGCGGCCGACGGCGGGCGGGAGTTGGTGCTGGTGGCCCAGGATACGACCTTCTACGGCATGGACCTCGATGGCCGGCCGCTGCTGGCCGAGCTGCTCCGCCGGCTGGAGCAGGTCGAAGGGCTGGCCTGGATCCGCCTGATGTACCTGTATCCGATGCACCTGAGCGACGAGCTGATCGAGACGATTGCCGGGGGATCGAAGATCCTGCCGTACCTCGACCTGCCGTTGCAGCATATCAGCGACGAGGTGCTGCGGCGGATGCGACGGCAGGTAGACCGCTGGCAGACTGAGCAATTGCTCGGCCGGCTCCGGGCGGGGATCGGACGCCTGGCGCTGCGGACCACCCTGATGACGGGCTTTCCGGGCGAGACCGAGGAGCAGTTCGAGGAGTTGCTGGATTTTGTCCGGCGGCAGCGGTTCGAGCGGCTGGGGGCGCTGGCTTTCTCGAACGAGCCGGGAACTGCCGCCGCAGAGCTTGACGGACATCTGGCGGAGGAGGTAAAACTATCGCGTCGCAATCGTTTGATGGCGGCACAGCAGGAGATCGCCTTCGCTTGGAATGCCTCGCAGGTGGGGAAGCGTTTGGACGTGATGATCGACTCCCCAGTCCCCGGCCAACGGACGGCCTACATCGGCCGCTGTTGGGCCGACGCCCCGGAGGTGGACGGCCAGGTCTACGTGACCGGCAAAGACTTGGCGCCGGGCCAGGTCGTCTCCTGTGAGGTTGTCGCCGCGAAAGAATATGACCTGATTGCCGTTGCCTGACGATACCATGAACCTGCCGAACCAGTTGACCTCGCTGCGGCTGATGCTCTCGGTGGTGCTGTTCTGTTTCATTGCCGCGGGCTACTTCCTGACGGGTTTCTGGCTGTTCATCCTTGCCGCGGGCACCGACTGGCTCGACGGCTACTTCGCCCGGAAGTACGGCCAGGTCACCACCCTGGGCCGGATTCTCGATCCCTTCGCCGACAAGGTGATCATTTGCGGCACGTTCATCTTTCTGGTGGCGATACCGGAGATTACCGGCCTCCGTTGGCACGGAGTCCGCTGTGGCTTGCAGCCGTGGATGGTGGTGGTGATCGTCGGCCGCGAGTTGCTGGTGACCGCCCTGCGGAGTTTCATCGAGGACCGGGGCTCGGATTTTTCGGCGAACCTCTCCGGCAAGCTGAAGATGGTGTTCCAGTGTGTCGCCGCCGCCGCGTCCTTGTTCTATCTTTACCAACTGCAAGCCGGACGCGCCACCGACTGGTGCTGGTGGGTGATGGTGCTGTCGGTGTGGTCGGCGGTCGCATTGACGGTGTACTCCGGCGTGGTTTACGTCTTTGTCGCTGTGCGGCTGCTGCGGAAAGCGTAGGACGAATTTCCTAATCCGTCCACTCGAACGGGACGGATTAGGAAATCCGTCCTACACCGAGCCGCTTGCGGTTTCGCAGGAACCAACGTGACGCTCCCCTGATGCCGCTCTTCGCCAAACTCTCCGCCGAGGGCTTTCTCCCCGCGATGACGATCTTGGCCGTCACGGCCTGTGTCGCCGCCTGGGTGTGGATGGCGGCGCGTTGGCGGCATGGGCAGCCGGCGGTCCCCTATCAGCCCCGCCGGCCGGCGCCGTGGCAGGGAATCGATCTGACGCTGATCGTCGCGTTCTACCTGGCCGCACAGTTGGGTGCCTTTGGGTTGGCGGCGGCAGTGTTGGGTCCCACCGCCGTGCGGCCGCCCGACGCCTATGACACCGACAAGGCCGGCACCGAACACGCGGTGGCCCAAGTGATGGACCAAGGCGGCGGCTGGGTGGTGCTGCTATGCGCTGTCTCGGTGGTGGCCGTGGCGCCGGTCGTCGAGGAGTTCCTCTTCCGGCTGTTGTTCCAGGGCTGGCTGGAGGCGCTCGAGCACCGCTGGCGGAGGCGGATGCCGACGCTCGGGCGGCTCCTGCCCGCGCGTCCGGGCCGATCCTGCTGTCGTCGTTTCTTTTTGCCCGGATGCACTTCCGCGTCGACAGCCCGCCGATGAATCCGCAGTTTCAGGTCTTTGCACTGGCGGGCAGCATGGTGGGCGGCCTGGCGACGGTGGCCTTTGCCGTCGGCCTGTTGCGATGGCGCCGGGCGCCACGGCGGCCGACCTGGGCTGGGCGCCACGACGCCTGCCGGGCGACGCGGCGGCCGGTCTGATCGCGTTCGGGGCCGCGGCCGCGCCGCTCTACCTGGCACAGTACCTGTCGACTTGCTTACTCCCGAAATATCTCGCCCCCGACCCGTTCACGTTGTTCTTCCTTGCTCTCGTGTTGGGAACCCTTTATCACCGCACGCATCGTATAGTCGCCGGGAGTTGCGGCGCACGCGGCGTTGAACGCCGCCAGCATGGCGATCTGGCTGTTGCGATGACGTACACGGCTCAACCTACGGAGAACTTTCCATGTCCATCGGTTTCGGCATCATCGGTTGCGGAATGATTGCCCACTTCCACGCCCGGGCGATCGCGGACGTCCGCGGGGCGAAACTCGTGGCCTGCTACGACACGGTTCCGGCCGCGGCCGACAAGCTGGCCGAGGCCGCCGGCTGCACGGCCTATCACGATCTGGACGCGATGCTGGCCGATCCGGCCGTGGAGGTGGTCACTGTGGCCACGCCCAGCGGGGCGCACATGGAGCCGGCCGTGGCCGCCGCCAGGGCCGGCAAACACGTCATCGTCGAGAAGCCGTTGGAAATCACCCTTCGCCGCTGCGACCGGATCATCGAAGCGTGCCGGCAGGCGGGCGTAGTCCTCTCGACCATCTTCCCCTCGCGGTTCCACGATTCGAGCGTCGAGTTGCGGCGGGCCGTGGAGCAGGGCCGCTTCGGCCGGCTCACCCAGGGCGACGCCATCGTCAAGTGGTATCGCACCCAAGAATACTACGACAGCGGCGCCTGGCGCGGCACCTGGCAGTTCGACGGCGGCGGGGCCTTGATGAACCAGGCCATCCACAGCGTCGATCTGCTGCTCTGGCTGATGGGACCGGCGGCCGAGGTCCGGGCGATGACCGGCCTGCTGGCCCACCAGCGGATCGCCGTCGAGGACGTCGCCCTGGCCACCGTCGCCTTCGCCAACGGTGCCCTGGGGGTGATCGAGGCCAGCACGGCGGTCTATCCGGGCTACTTGAAGCGGATCGAGATTCACGGCAGCCAGGGGTCGGCCATGACCGAGGAGGAGGACATCGTCAAGTGGGACTTCGCCAAGCCGGCGAAACGCGACGCCGCCATCCGCCGCGCGATGGCGGGTCGCAAGAGTGGCGGCGGCGGGGCGTCCGATCCCAAGGCCATCGGCCATCACGGCCACGCACGGCAGTTCCAGGACGTCCTGGGCGCCATCAAGAAGAGGACCCGGCCGCCGGTGGACGGCCCGGAAGGCCGCCGCTCGGTCGAGCTGATCCTGGCCATCTACAAAGCCGCCGAGAGCGGCCGCGCCGTAAAACTCCCTCTCTCGGCTGATCCGGTGCTGAGGGCCCGGAAGACGGGCGTAGGGAAATGACAAGGCCGCCGTGTGTCACTGCTTGCTCGCAAGCAGTGAATGGACGGCGGGTTACGCCTCACACTGCTTGCAAGCAAGCGGTGGCACACTGGGGGGAAATCGCCCTTCCCCCAAAACGCCCGTTTTGCGACAATTGTACTCGTCACGCTCCGCGTGACGCCTTTTCCTCACGCGGAGCGTGAGGAGTACGGGAGTACGGAGGCGGAAAGGATTCCCCATGCAGCGTCGGCCGGTGATCGACTTTCTGGTGTACCTGGTGGTGCGAGTTTCGATCTGCATCGTCCAGGCCATGCGGCTGGAGACGGCCCAGCGGCTCGCCCGCCGGCTGGCCTGGCTGTTCTGCGACGTGTTGCACGTGCGGGCCGGCGTGGTGGACGACAATCTGGCCCACGCCTTCCCCGAGATGTCGCCGCCAGAGCGGCTGCGGCTGGCGCGGCGGATGTGGGAGCACCTGTTTCTGCTGGTGCTCGAAGTGGCCCACGCGCCGCGGAAGATCCATCAGACGAATTGGCGGGATTATGTCCGTCTGAAAAACGAGGCCGAATTGGTCCGCTGCCTGCTGGACGACCGGCCGGTGCTAATCGTCACCGCGCACCTGGGCAATTTCGAGGTGGGCGGCTACGCGCTGGGCATCCTCGGATTCCCCACCTACACCGTCGCCCGCACGCTCGACAACCCCTATCTCGACCGTTTCGTGAACCGCTTCCGCGCCGCCACCGGCCAGCACATCATTCCCAAGAACGGCGGCTACCAGCGGATTCTCGACGTGCTGGCCGGCGGCGGCACGATGACCTTTCTGGCCGACCAGTACGCCGGCCCGAAGGGCTGCTGGGTGGAGTTCTTCGGCCGCCCCGTTTCCGCCCACAAGGCCATCGCCCTGCTGGCGCTGGACAACGGTGCGCGGGTGTCGGTCTGCGTGGCACGGCGGCTCGGCCGCCCGATGCAGTTCGAGTTGCACAACCTTGTTCTCATCGACCCGCAGGAAGCCGGCAGTCCGCTGGACACGGTCCCCGGACTGACGCAATGGTACACCCACCGGCTGGAAGAACTAATCCGCACGGCGGCGGATCAATACTGGTGGCTGCACCGGCGGTGGAAGGATACGCGGGAGCGGAAGCGGGAGAAGAAGGCCGCGTAGAATTTGGGATTCGGGATTTGGAGATTTGGGATTGGACGTGCGGCGGATCGTTCTGCCCAAATCTCCAAATCCTAAATCCCAAATCATAAATCCTTCCGCCACACCCCTCCGCTCCCCGCCTCCTGAAAGCCAAGTCCGCGGAAGGTCCCCATCGCGGCGGCGTTGGCCTGGCGGGTCTGGGCTTCGACCTGGAGGATTCCCTGGCGGAGGAACTGCCGGAAGGCATCGCTCAGCAGGAAGGTGGCCAATCCGCGGCGGCGGTGGGCCGGGTCGACGGAGAGCGCGACCAGGCCCGCCGCCCGGCCCACGCAGGCGGTGCCGCTGGGCTCCATGCTGCGGAAGGTGGCGGTGGCCAGGGCCGGCCCGCCGTCGCGCGGCGTCAGCTCGAAACGGCTCAACTCGAACTCGCCGATGGTGCATGCCTCCCACCAGGTTTGCGCGGGGGCGTCGGGCGTGACTTCGACCAGCATCTGCCGCCGCACCTGCATCTGGCGGCGGTCGACCAGAGGCTCGAACCCGCTCAGGTCCCGCCGCAGGATCACCGTTCGCTCGACTTCCCGATAGCCGCGGGCGGCGAAGGCCCGGCGGGCGACCGCGTCGGAGTCGAGGATGCCGGGCAACTCGCTCCCGCCGTAGAGGCCCACGTAGAACGGATTCAGCGGGGCAATGCCGCCCCCGTAAAGAACCGTGGCCCCCCGGCCGCGAAGGTACTGCTCGCAATGGTCCAACAGACCGGCGGGCACCTCGTCTTCGGCACAGTCGGGCCGGGTCAAGACCAGGCACGTCACGCCCGCGTCGCTGGCCACCCAGTTCCGCTCCGCCGAAGGGCCAAAGCCGGCGTGCGCGAACCCGACCGGCTGACCGTCGCTCTCCGCCAGCACCAGCCCGCCGTAGTCGAAATAGAGCTTGGCGAAGACCAGTTGTTCCAGCAGGTCGGGCGAGACGGGCTGTAGCAGCCCCGGCTGCCCCGCCCGGCTCCGCCACAACGCAGCCACCACCGGCGGATCGGTATTGCGAAACGTGCGGTAGGTCAACATGCAAATCAGTGTACTCCTCACGCTCCGCGTGAGGAAACCCCCTCACGCGGAGCGTGAGGAGTACATTCAGCTACCAGTCGCCCCTTTCCAGCCGGCCGACGTGCTCCAGCAGCGCGGCGCCGGGCTGGGCGAGCGCCGCGGCCAGACGGGTGGAGAGCGGCGGTGCGGCCCCCTCCTGCCGCAACTCGCCCAAATAGCCCCGCAGCAATTCCAGCCGCTCCGGCCGCGACTCCATCAGGAAATGGACCCACGCCCAGGCCTCCGCGTAGTCGTCTTGCGTCATGTCCTCCGAGCCGCGGAGCCCTTCGAGCCGCCGTAAGTCCGGCTGCCAGTGCTCCTGCCGGATCCGCACCAGGAGGCGGTCCAGCAGCGGGCGGTTCAGGCCCCGGCTCCCCCGCGGGACCTCGAAATACTTGGCGATCCCTTCGTCCAGCCACACCGGCACGTTGGGGGCCACCGCGTGAACGTAGGCGTGCGTGGCCTCGTGCCGCAGGTCCTCGTCCATCCGGTCGCCCCACTGGGCGTAGACCGTCAGTTGGGCGTCGGTCTCGACGAAGAACGCCCGGCGGTCCGGGAACTTCGGATAGTGCAGCCGCATGAATCCCTGGAACCGCTCGGGAGTCTCGAACAGGTAAACGTGGATCGGCTCGTCCGAGTGGGGCAGGGCCAGCCGGCGGCACAACTCCGCCCGCTGTGCCGTCAATTCCTCGAACAACCGGTGATGCGCGGCCAACGGGAAATCGCCGTGGATCACCAACTCGTCGCGGACCAGCGTATTCCGGTCGGGCAGCGTCAGCCGCCCGGCCAGCGAGCCGGCGCAACCACCCAGCAGGAGCACGGTGAGTAGGGTCGGGAGGCGTCGCACGGGGCGGAATGATAGCAGATTCGCCCGGCGGACGCTACGGCGAATCTTCGCCCGTTTAGCGGCCGCCGGCACGGCGCCTCAAGGCGGGGCAATTACCGGCCGTGCCAGTACCCCGGACGCCGCTTACAATGTGCCACAGCCACAATCAGCGCCCCACGCGAATCCTCCCGGTAGATGACTTGATAAGGGTACCGATGCATGAGGTAGTAGCGGTGTTGGCGGTCGCATCGCGGATAGACTTGCGGGCCTTCTTCGATCAAACGGATCGCCCGCTCGAATTCGGCCTCGAACCCGCGTGCCGCCTGCTCGCTACGCCGGGCGTACCAAGAAAGGGCCTCCGCATACTCCTCCTCGGCCTCCGTCAAGATGAGCGCGTCAGCCATCCAGCCCCGCCTTCCGCCGTGCGCGCGTTCTTTCACTTCGGACCAAGGCGATGCCGACGTGGCCCCCGCGTCGTACTCGGCCGACCGTCGCTGCGCTTCCGCAATCCACTCTTCGCTCGGGGGCGGCCAATCGCTCCGCGGACCACAAGCGATGCTGTCCCAAATCGCGGCGACTAGACGAACCCGCTCGCCGATGGGCAAGGTCTCCGCAGCGTCAAACGCCTCGTTGAATGTCGCCATAACTCGTCACCCCGTCGTGCCAAGATTGCCCGGGTTCCGCGTGCGCCTCGAGCGCCCACGCCATCGCCTGCCACCCGAAGTATATCATCGCCTTGGCATCCCAGTCAACAGAGCACGGGGAAGACTTATCGGGCGCCGTCGGCCGCCGCGTTCTGTGGCCGCTCCAGCAATTGGAATAGGCCGGTCCGATAAGGTTGAGGGTCAGCCCTGTCCAATGCCTGATGTGCCGCGTATGGCTCCTCGAGGAAATACCCGGCGACCACCCCGTCGAGTTCCTTCGCCGCGAAAACCGCTGCCGCGTCAGTGAACTTCCAAGCAACCACCGCCGAACTGGCCAGCCAGAGGATCAGCGCCACCAGCGCGACGGCCGCCAGCACCCTCCAACCCCAGAGCCTCCGCACGCAACGTTTGCCAGTGTTAGGACCTCCGGGTCGAAACCGCAAGGTGTCCGCGTATCACAGTCGGAAGAATCCGGATCGCGACGATGCCTTGAGAGGTCGGCCGTCGGACGCCCCGGCATTGGGACGGGTTTGCAGGCCCGCTCGCTGCGGGTATAATCGACCGAAGCCGGCCGGGCGGCTTTTCTCGGAACGTCGGCCCAGTTCATGGGAGTCTCGTCATGGCAACTCCAAAGCGGCCGTTTCAGGCCGGGGCACGTGTGATGGCCGTGGGCATTGTCTTGCCAGCGCTCTGGGCGTCCATCGCGTTCGGGCAGCGCCCGGACCTCAAGCCGCTCTTGGCGAAGGTCGATCCGGCCATCGTCAGCATTTCGACGGACGGCGGCAGCGGGTGGGGCGTCGTGGTCGACGCCGCCAAGGGCCTGGTCGCCACGAATTACCACCTGCTCAGGTACGCAACAGAGGCCACCGTCGCCTTCTCCGCCGCCGAGAACGTCGAGAAGTATCCCG
The DNA here is from genome assembly GCA_963754135.1 of uncultured Planctomycetaceae bacterium. Classification (GTDB taxonomy): domain Bacteria; phylum Planctomycetota; class Planctomycetia; order Pirellulales; family Thermoguttaceae; genus JAJFUI01. The sequence goes on along the minus strand of CAVWEY010000003.1, from coordinate 1,001,909 downwards.
TCGAGGGCCTGATGGCAACCATGCCGGGCAAAGACTTGGCCCTGATACGCATCAAGACCGGCGACAAGAAACTCCACGCCTTAAAAGTCACGGTCAACTTGCCGGCCAAGGGTCAGGCGGTGTTCGCCGGCGTGCCGCTGGGTTTCAAGGGCATCCTCTCCAGCGGGACCGTGGCCGCGGTATGCACGGGAAAGGAAGTCGGAAAGTTGATCGGAAAGATGGGCGATGCGGCCTACTACACGGGATTGGGCCTCGACCCCGACGCCGTCTGGATTCAAGTGGTGGCGGCGATTTCGCCGGGCAAGGACGGCGGCCCGCTGGTCAACTCCGACGGCGAGCTTGTCGGGCTGACCACCTTCCGCTATGACAGCGGCCCCGGCCCCAACCTGAACTACGCCATCTCGGCCATGCACCTCAAGAAGCTCATGGCCACGGCGGGCACGAAACCGGAACCGCTCTGGAAGCCGCTGCCCTCGATCGAGCCTTATGCTCCCAGTTCCGCCGAGGGGAACCTGGAACGGACCCTCGCCGCCTGGAAGGATTACAATCTGGCGAAGGGCGCCTTCGACAAACAAATGGCGAAGTGGCGCGAGAAGCTGGAGAAGGCTCCCCCCTCCGGCGCCAGCGAGGCGGAACTCGCTTACCGACGGATCGATAAAATCTGCCGATGGTACGCGCACGCGCTACAGCGCGCATCCGACCCCAAGCCGGACGCGGAGTTGACCACCCTGCTTCGCACCGAGATCGACGCTGCCGACCGCCTCCTCGCGGTGTACGGGGGGCTTTTCAACGGCGCAATGGATCGGGGCAGCTCGTCCTACGTGGCGCGTCGCCTGGCCGAAATCGAACGGATCGAATCCGATCTTCGCGTCCGATACGACCTTCTCCGCATCGCACTCTCCCGCAAGTACAACATGTCGTTTCCCACCGTGGAGGAAACCAGAAGGCAATCGCACGCGGGCGAGGGCGAAAAGAAGCCGACCAAGGGCGACCAAACATTCCGCACGTGGACCAGCAGGGCTGGCGGGTTCCAAATCAAGGCGAAGCTCCGCGGCCTGGCAGACGACGGCAAGGCGGTGCTCGAAAAGACGGACGGCGGCGTAGTCCGCGTCCGGATTGAATCGCTGAGCGAGGCCGATCGACAATTCATCGACAAGGCTTTTGCGCCTCAAGGCGCGCCGAAATAGGAAACGCAGTGCCGGCCCGAGACACGCGGGCATTTTCATGGGAGCAGAAACATGACGACCTCAAAACGGCCGTTTCAACTGTGGCCGAAACTGGCGGCCCTGGGCATTGTCCTGGTGCTCTGCGGCGCCTTGGCCGCGTTCGGACAAGGCAACCAGCAGGATACCACGGCGCTGTTCAAGAAGGTCGCCCCGGCCATCGTCACAATCTTTACCGACAATTCGGGCACGGGAGGCGGCTATGTGGTAGACGCGGCGACGGGGCTGGTGGCGACGAACTTCCACGTGATCGCGCCTGCGAGACGCCTCACCGTGACGTTTCCCTACTCCAAAGACGACCGGAAAAAGTTCCCGGTGGAGGGCTTCGTGGCCGTGCTGCCGGGCAGAGACTTGGCCCTGATTCGGATCAAGGCCGGCGAGAAGAAGCTCCAAAGCCTGAGATTGGCGGAAAAACTCCCGAAAGCCGGCGAGCCGGTGTATGGGATTAACTCGCCAACGGCCGATCCGTCATACGCCGAGGGCCGCGTGGCCGCAATTCGGTCGGGCCAAGATATCAGTGATCTTGTGGTGAGGCTTGGCGGCAAGGACTACAGGGGCTACTACGAGAAGCTACTGGGCTACGACTTGGACGCGACGTGGATTCAACACACCGCGCCGACCTCAGCGGGCAGCAGCGGCGCACCGCTGCTGAACTCCAAGGGAGAGGTTGTTGGAGTCAACACGTGGTTCTGGCCGGGCAAGGGGCCAAGGCTACGATTTGCCATTTCTTCGACGGACCTGGCCCCGTTGCTTGTCGTGGCGGGCACGAAGGTCCACCCGTTATCGGAGCTGGACCGGCTTTTGTGGTATGATGACCGTTGGTGGGGCAGTGACCGCGAAAAGACCCTCGCCTCCTGGTTGGCTTGCAACAAGGCGATGATCGAATTCAACGGGAAGATCGCGGCGGCCGAGAAGGAACGCGGCTCGGTCCCCGCCGTCGATCCCAAAAAGCCGGCGCAGGAGCAGGAAGTCCGAAGGAAGGCCCTCTCGGCCGCATTCACGCTGGACGCCCGAGCCTGCCTGGAGTTTGCCGACGAGTTGAAGGGACTCGCAGCCGACGGGGACGTGAATTCGGAGCTCGCGGTATGGACCGTCAAGGAGGGTGCTCTTGTCCGCCGCACCGGCCACTGCTACCAGGAACTCGCCGCGTTGCTATTGACACCTTCGGGAGACAGCAAGGTGGCGGAGGCAAAGTTGGCTTCGTTGAAAGAGGCGTTGGACCGGCTTCGCGCCGAATACGACGTCCTTCAGAGGCATCTGAGCCGCATGTCCCGCGTTTATTTCCTGACGGCGGCGGAGACCGAGAACGCAGCGTTGAGAGCCGCCGAGGTCGCCAGGAAACTGAAGAAGGGGCACCAGCCATTCCGCACCTGGACGAGCCGCGACGGCAAGTTTCGGACCGAGGCAAAGCTCCGCGGCCTGGAAGACGGCAAGGCGGTGCTCGAACTGAAAGACGGCAAGTTGGTCAGGGTCCCGTTCGACAGGCTGAGCGAGGCGGATCAACAATTCGTCGATGAGGCTCTTGCGCCTCAAAACGCGCCAAAATAGGAAACGCAGCATCGGCCCAAGACACGCGGGCCTTTCTACAGGAGCATCATGATGGCAATCCAAAGAAAGCAACGTCGAGCCGGGGCACTGGTGATTGTCCTGGGCATTCTCTTGACGGCAGCCTGGGCGTCGGTCGCGTCGGCGGAGGGGGACGCGCTGGACGACAGGGCGCTAATCGAAAAGGTCGGCCCGGCGGTCGTCACGATCTCAGCCGACCGTTCGTCGATAGGAGGCGACTTCGTTTGTCAGGAAGGCGGCTTCGTTGTCGACGCGGCAACGGGACTGGTGGCGACGAGTTACGACGCCATCAAAGGTGCGAGGCAGCTTGCCGTCAGCTTCCCGGCCGACAAGGACGAGAAGCAGTATGCCGTCGAGGGCTTCGTGGCAGTCCTGCTGGACAAAGATTTGGCGCTGATAAAGGTCAGGGCCGGCGGCAAGAAGCTCCAAAGCGTGAAATTGGTGGAAAAGCTCCCGGCGAAGGGGGAGAAGGTCTACGCCTTTGGATCGCCGGCCGGCCCGAGCCTCGCCCTCCTACGCGGCACGGTAATCGCAGTACGGTCAGGCGAAGAGGTCGACAATCTCATCGATGCGGCCAATGGTGGACGGTTCTATCGGCAGGGACTCAACTCAGACCTAGACACCACTTGGCTCCAGACCGACATTCCGATCACGCCGGGCAGCAGCGGCGGACCACTGGTGAACTCCCACGGGAACGTAGTAGGAGTCAACAGGTGGTCAGGCTTCGCCGTACCATCGACCGACCTGAAGCGGTTCATGACCAAGGCGGGCGCGAAGGTCCATCCGTTGTACGAATTGCCGCGGCCCGACACGGCCCGCTTGGGGAAGACCCTCGCCGCGTGGAAAGCACTCAACAAGGCAACGATCGAGTTCAATCGCAAGATCGCGGAGGCGGAGAAGAGTCTCAAGCAGGCCCCCGCGCTGGACGCCACGAAGTCTGACGAGAGCCAAGGGGCCCGGAACAAGGCCCTCTCCGCCGCCTACAAGCAATTCGCCCAAGCCTATACGGAGTTCGCCGGCAGGGTGACGGGGACCGATGCCAGCAGACCGGTCGCGACGGAGTTGCTCCAGTGGGCCGTCAACCAAGGGGCCGTACTCCGCCGCGCCGCCGACTGCTACCGAGAACTTGCCATGCTGATCCTGACGGACCCGGAGAAGGTCCCTTTGGAGGAAGCAAAGTTGGCCGCCTACAAGGACGTTCTCATCGCACCTCACAGCGACCGCGAGACCCTTCGAGCGGACCTGGAAAAGATCTATCAGACACACTTCCCCACGGTGGCGGAGACCGAGAAGGAGCTGGCTGCGGCAGCGAAGGCGGAACCGCGACGCCCCTCGCCCGACGGCGGGCCGCCGGAAGAAGATCCGTTCGCGGAGCATTGAGGAGGACGTAGAAGCGGCATCTTGCCGCTTCATGGCAGTGCTGAGTGCGGCTGCACCAGCAAACCAACGCGGCAGGATGCCGCGTGTACATGGGGCGTAAATGAAGAAGGCCGAGCCGCCCGAGGGCGGCCCGGCCGGGAAAGGTTGACGCACACCCGCGCCGGCTACGCCCTGGGGGGCGAAGGGGGCGGCGGCAGCGGCGGCGCCGGTTGCGGAGCCGCCGCCGGACCCGGGCTGGTCTCGGACGACGGCCCCGCGGACCCTGGCGTCACGTACACCGTCTCGTGGCCGCGGCGCCTCCCGGTGGTGGATCACCAGCCGCTTCGGCGCCGCAAACAGCAAAGCGAAGTGCTCGCGCACGATGGCGCGCTTGGCCTGGGCGTCAACCGGCCCGCAAACCTTGACCGGTTCGCAAACCTTGACGGGCTCGTAGACCTTTACGGGTTTGCAGACGGCGACAGGCTCGAAGACCTTCACGCGCTTGTGGACCTTCACGGGCCTGACGACCTTCACCCGTTGGCGGACCTTGACAGGACCGCAAACCGGTGCGGGCGGCGCGATCTCGGCCGGCCCGCAAACCTGCACGGGCTTGCAGACGCCGGGCGCCGCCCCGGCCACGCCGGCCAGTCCGCCGGCCAACACGGCCGCAGCAACCGCCAATCCAATTAAACCACTTGTTCGACTCATGGAAAATCTCCTTCCTTCTGAAATGAAACTGGGTCGCTCAAAAACAAACGGGGTTGCACGGCGATTGGCGGGCCAACCTCCCGGTGGCTCGCCCAATCTTCCATGCCGGACGCTTCCCGGCAGTTTCCATCCCACAGGAAACGGGCCGGGACAGACTTCACCCTACTCGGGGGTGAAAGAATCGAGGGGAGCGTCGCGCCGGCCTTAGCCGGTACAGCAACACGCCCACAGTTTACAGCGACATGGTTGCGGCCGGGCAGACGTTGCCGGAGTGTCGCATCGGCTTGTAAGACAATATGTTACGGCAACCATGATTCTGATCGACGCCCGCTTGGCGGCGTCGCCCTCCTACGGGCAAGAGGACCGGTGGCCGTCAAGCGAGAGCAGCCAGCCGGTGCATAATGCCCACTACGATTATCGCCATTCTGATGTTTCTTCTTTAGGCGGAATTTTGTGTTCCGCTTCTGGGACGGGCTTCCAGCCTGTCGCCCCAGCCACACGGCAAGGCACAGGCAAGATGCCTGTGCTACGATTGCAGTTATTCCCGCGGCTCGCCGATCTTGCGGAGATACCCGGCCAGGAGGTCTTGCAGGTCGATGAGGTTCTGCCACTGGCGCTCGTCGAGCGTCACCCGGTCGCTCTTGGCTTTCGGCTTGACCGATTGGAGCAGGCTGCGCATCCGCAGGTGGAGGTACTGGAGCATTTCGGCCAGTTGGGCGGCCTGGCCGGGGCTCAGGGCGTCGGGCAGTTCGGGGGGCATCAGCGCGTGCAGGATCACCTCGGCCATAGGGTCGTCGGCGAAGTTCAATTCGAAGTCCAATGACGCCGGGCTTCGTTCTTCGTCCAATTCGTCGACGCCGACGGTCACGCCGACGGAGAGGTCGATGCCCCGCAGCGCCGCCAGCCGAGCGGCGATCTCCTCGCGCGAGCCGAAGACGAGCACGGTGTGGCCCAGGGCGATCACGTCGCCGGGCCGCAGCACGCAAAGCTGCACGTTCTCGCCGTTGAGCTTCGTGCCGTTGGTGCTTTGCAGGTCGGTAAGCACGATTTTTTCCTGATCTTCCTGGATTTTCAGGTGAAACCGGCTCACCCGCTCGTCGTTCAACTGGATCGGGTTGCCATCTTCGCGGCCGATCGTCAGGGGGGTGGGGACATCGGCATAGACCCGTCCCCGGTCGGCCCCGTCAATAATCCGCAAGGTGATGAGTGCCATAGTCCCACTTTCTATCGCCGACGGTAGTGCCGGTCAAGCCAGCAATGTAGCAGGCACACTCCGTGTGCCTGCTACATTGCCGTGCAAACGTGGTACAATACTATTGATAGCCGATGCGGAAGGATTGGCGCATGAGTGATGAACCACGCCAACCGAACCGGCCGACGCCGGATCGTACGCCCCCCCTATTGGGAGGCAATATCGCCTGGTACTTGTTTGCCCTGGGCATCGCGGCGCTGGTGATGATCAGCCTGATGGACACCGGCGGCCGGGTGGATTTGGGCTACATGGACCTGGTCAAGCTGATCGAGCAAGGGCGCCGGCGCGGAACCCCAAGGCCGCTGTCGAGGTCAGCACGGGATCGGCCGGCAAGGAGCAGGTCATCCGCTACTCCGACCTGAACAACCTCAAGATCGGACCGCACGAGATCACCGGCACCGTAACCCGGCTCGTGGTCTCGCCGGAAGCCGAGCCGGGCAAGCCCGAAAAGCCGGAAAAGGAGGTGACCTTCCACACCGCGCGGATGGGGCTGGAGAACGACAACAATTACTTGTTCAACCTGTTGGAGAAGAAAGGGTTCGCCAACGTCAGCGCCGAGCCGGCGCCCAGCGGATGGAAGAGCCTGATGCCCATGTTCCTGCTCATGCTGATCATCATGGGCATTTTCTTCTTCATGATGCGGCGGCTGGGCGGGGCCGGCTCGGCGATGGCCTTCGGCCGCAGCCGCGGCAAGCTCTACGCCCAGGAGGACCTCGGCGTCTCCTTCGCCGACGTGGCCGGCATCGACGAGGCCGTGGACGAGCTCCGCGAAGTGGTCGATTTCCTCCGCACGCCCGAAAAATACCAGGTCCTCGGCGGGCGGATTCCCAAGGGCGTGCTGCTGGTCGGTCCGCCGGGCACCGGCAAGACGCTGCTGGCCAAGGCGATTGCCGGCGAGGCGGGCGTGCCTTTCTTCAGCCTCTCCGGCTCCGATTTCGTCGAGATGTTCGTGGGCGTGGGGGCCGGCGGGTCCGCGACATGTTTCAGCAGGCCCAGGCCAAGGCCCCCTGCATCGTGTTCATCGACGAGCTGGACGCGCTGGGCAAGACCCGCGGCACGAGCGTCGTCGGCGGACACGACGAGCGCGAGCAGACCCTCAACGCCCTGCTGGTCGAGATGGACGGCTTCACGAACAACAGCGGGGTGATCGTGATGGCGGCCACGAACCGGCCCGAAACGCTCGATCCGGCCCTCTTGCGCCCCGGCCGCTTCGACCGCCACGTGCTGGTGGACCGGCCCGACGTCCGCGGCCGCGAACAGATCCTTAAGGTCCACGTGGCCAAGGTGAAGCTCGACGAGTCGGTGAAGCTCGGGGACGTGGCGCGGATCACTTCGGGCTTCGTGGGGGCCGACCTGGCGAACCTGGTGAACGAGGCCGCCTTGCTCGCCGCCCGGAAGAGCAAACCGGCCGTCACCATGGACGAGTTCAACGAGGGGGTGGAGCGCGTCACCGCCGGCTTGGAGAAGAAGCAGCGGGTGATGCACTCCGACGAGAAGCAGCGCGTGGCCTACCACGAAAGCGGCCACGCCCTCGTGGCTTGCAGCCTGCCCAACACCGATCCGGTACATAAGGTGTCGATCATTCCCCGCGGGCTGGCCGCGCTAGGTTACACCATGCAGCGCCCCGAAGGGGACCGCTACCTGATGACCCAGAGCGAGCTGGAGAGCCGCATTGAAGTCCTGTTGGCGGGCACCGTGGCCGAGGAACTCATCTTCGGCGACGTTTCCACCGGGGCCCAGAACGATCTGGAGCGGGCGACCGAGTTCGCCCGCAGCATGGTCATGGACTACGGCATGAGCCAAATGGGCAGGGTGACCTACCGCGAGAACCACCGGGCCGCGTTCATCTTCGGCGGCGACGATTTTCCCCGCGATCGGACCCATAGCGAGCAGACGAGCCGGGAGATCGACGAGGAGATCGCCCGGATCGTGAGCGAATCGCTGGAGGCCGTCCGCGGCATCCTTCAAGCCCGGCGGCCGGCGTTGGTGGCCCTGGCCGAGCGGCTGATCGAGAAGGAAGTGATCGACACGGAGGAGTTGAAGCAGATCATCGAGGCCAACTCGCCCAGTGCGGTGCTCGTCCCCGGCACGGCGGAGACCGCGGGGCGGCGGCCGGCCGAGCAGCCGGCGGCAGCAGGCGAAGCGAAAGCCGCCGGCGGCGGCTGAGCGACGCTCTATTTCTCCTCAGAACTGCGGGCGGCACGTTTGCACTTGGCAAGAAATGCCTGGAGGGCTGGGTGCGGAATGCGTTTCAACTTTCCGAAGTTGGTATCCTCATCGAAGTCCTTCCCCTCCGATTCCTTGCGGCCGTAGAGCGACGTGTCCAGCGGAAGTCCCTCCGCGATTTTTCTCCTGCCAACCTTGCTCACGATTGCCGGTGTCTCGTAGTGTCCAAACCACCTGCCGCCGCAATCAAGAAGGCGCTTGTCGCGAGCCTCGACCAGTTCGATCATGGAAAAGACTTCGTAGTCGATTACGGTGGGACTGACAAAGGTTGGCTTCTCGTCTTGAGGATGAAGTTGGTACGCGAGAATCAACATGGCGTCCTTTTCCGGCCGGATGTTCTTGACCGTCACCTTCTGGGTGAGTCGGGCCGACGGTTCCCGCGCGGTTGGCGGTCGTTTCATCTTCAGGCCGGCGTTGTCCATGTAAAGGAGCTTGAGTTCGACACGGAAGCCCGATGAGTGCTTGTAGTCAGGATAACCTTCTCTCTCGCCGAGGATGCCGTCATGTTTTGTGAGGCCAAGTTCCGGAATGTCTTCCAGCCCGATATACGGCAAGCAAGCATCCATGAGCGTCCCACATATCGTGCCAATCTGCGACGGTTCAAACCCTGCGAGGGATGGAATTGGCAGGGTCAGAAAATGGAATGACCGATGCAAGAGCGGTTTGAAAGCCTCTCTCAGCAAGGCTAAATCGGCTTCCGAAATCCGTGGCGCAATGTCCATCATCAAGCCTGGGTTCGTTTGTCCGCCTTGCGTGTCAGGGCGTTTCTGAGTGTCGCGGGAAGAAGATCATCAATTCCCGTCCCCAAAGCACGGCACCACTCTGCGGCCTCGATGACATCGAGGCGTCGTTCACAGCGTTCCACCTTAGACACGAACGCCTGGGGCTTGTGGAGAAAGCGTCCAAGCTCGGTTTGCGTTAGGCCGCGAGCTTTGCGGGCGTATCGCAGCCGAGCGACAAACTCCAGGTATTGAGGGTTATGTGCTACCCCCATAATCTTGCATTCCAGGGTGGCGGGCGGGAGTCTCGTCGTATCCCTTGCCTGAAATCGGCACATTTCCGGCAGAACCGTGGACGAACCAGATTCGCACAGGCGGCCGAAAATACCAAAACGGTATATTCCCGAAACGGCGACCGGGGTTTTGACAGAACTCGCGACGGCCGATATGGTAACACAATAAGGGGAACCTGGATGGCCAAACGACATGGGAACAAGATCGGGGATTTCGAGTCGCTCTTCTGCGGCTCGAGGAATTGGTGTTGGCAAACTCGGGCGAGGACGAGTTTGAGGAGGTTTTCAAGCTGCTTGTCGCCAAACTCTGGGATGAGCGGACGGGGAAGGCGGCGTTATTTCGGCCGTACCACGAGAGCAAGCAGACCTACGACGCGATTCGGGAACTGCTCCTAGCCGCTGCGAAGGCGTGGCCGGGGGTTCTCGATGGGGCAACTTAACCGCGGCTAACGCCGGAGCATCTTCAGGTCTGCGTTGATGCAATGTCCCGCCATCGGATTTGGGATGCGGGCTTTGAGGTGATGGACGGCTTCTTTGAGTTCCTGGTGTCGCGAGTGCGCAAGGGGGCAAAGGGGCAATACTTCACTCCACGTCACGTCGTAGAAATGTGCATTCAAATGCTTCGCCCGGGAAAGGACGAGACATTGCTCGACCCAGCCTGTGGATCGGCGGGGTTCTTGATTCATGGGCTGAATCACGTCCGCGCCACGTTCCATCTCGACGAGGACGCTCTGCAACGTTACTGCGCCGCGAAACTGTGGGGATTTGACATTGATGGGCGGGCCGTGCGCGTCGCCAGGGCTTTGACGGTTCTTGCAGGAGGCGGTCAAGCGAACATCATCCGTCTTAACAGCCTCCTCCGTCCGCGCATGGGAGGGTTGTTTCCGGTCGGCGGGAACGGCGAGGGGAATGATGGCGCGTCGGTACTCACAATCGAGGACGTTTGTTCGAACGCGTTTTCGGAGTCATAAGGGATTCGATGTGATCGCCACAAACCCACCGTTTGCAGGTGAGGTGCGGGAAGGCCATATCCTGGAGGGGTACGAGAGTTCGCGCGGCAAGCAACGGATGGAGAGGGACGTCTTATTTCTTGAACGCTGCACCGATTTGCTAAGACCGGGCGGCAGGCTTGCTATCGTACTCCCGCACAACAAGTTCGCGGTTTCCGCTTGGAGCTACGTCAGAGAAATGCTGCTCAAGAAGGCGAGAGTGATCGCCGTGGTCGGGCTAGGAAGAAACACCTTCCTTCCGCACACCCACCAGAAGGCAAGCGTGTTGTTTGCGATGAAACGGCTACCTGGCGAGACGGTGAGGCCGAACGAAAGGATATTCTTCGCCATCAGCGAAAGAGACGGAAAGAACTCCAAGGGACAACTTGTCCGGTTGCCGGATGCCTCTGAGAACGATGTCTCATGGAGCCGCGTTGACCACGACCTTGGGCAGGTTGAAAGGGAGTTTCGCGGGTTCTGCGCAGCAGAAAACATCCTGGTTGGGAGCTAGCCATGGCGCTATGTTCGGTGAAGTTTCAAAGCGAATTGGCGGAAGGGTGCGTACTCGCGCCGGAACGGTACGACCCTCGACGGGGGGCCCTTTGCAGCATCGCCGACGAGGAAAGCGTGCCGTTGGCTGCAATCACGGCCAGCCTCCGGCGGGTCATCGACCGGAAGACGGAAGGGGAGGGAAAGTGGCTGGTGCTTGACACCTCTGACGCACAGGACGGAGTTGTCGTTTGCCGTAAGAGTCCCATAGAAGGGGCCGAAATCGGCAGCGCAAAAAAGTTGGTCGAAAAGCACGCGGTTATCATCTCACGGCTTCGGCCCTACCTGCGGCAAGTCGCCTACGTGGATGAAGGGATTGGTTGTTGGGAAAAGGGCATATTGTTGGCATGTTCGAGCGAGTTCTTCGTTCTACGCTCGACGGATAACCAGTCGATCGCGTTCCTGGTTCCATTTCTTCTCTCGGAGCCGGTACAGAAGGTGCTTGCGGCTTCGCAGGAAGGCGGGCATCATCCCCGCTTCGGAGAGTCCACGTTAATGAGTCTGCCCGTTCCTAGAAGACTCTTGCGAGACAGGGAAAACCTTTCGCAGGAGGTTGAGATGAGCGTGCGGATGTACCGGGAAATGGAGCGGAAGATCGCACGTATGGTGGCGGAGGCGGGAGAGAGCCTGCTGCAGCTTGAGTGTTGACCGCCGCAAGTGTGCGGCAAAGGTGGGAGGTCTCCGTTGAGGGGACTGCGCACACTCGGGTTGCGGCGCGGCGCAACGCCCGGTAGAATCGGTCCTCATGCCCAACCTCACCATCGAGCGCGTCACGACCCGCCGGCAGAGAAGGCAGTTTCTCCACTTCCCGTGGACGCTCTACCGGGGCGATCCGAACTGGATTCCGCCGCTGCGGGGCAATCAGAAGGAACTGGCCGGCTATCGGCCGCACCCCTTCTATGCCCGGAACTCGATCCAGACGTTCCTGGCCCTGCGCGGCCGGGAGGTTTGCGGGCGGATCGCGGCGATACTCAACCAGGGGCACATCGCCCAGTACAACGACCGCCGCGGTTTCTTCGGCTTCTTCGATTGCGTCGACGACCAGGAAGCGGCCGACGGGCTGTTCGACGCCGTGCGCAGGTGGTTCGCCGACCAGGACATTCACAAGCTCCGCGGGCCGGCCAATCCTTCGCTGAACTATGAGCTGGGGCTGCTGGTCGACGGCTTCGACTTGCCGCCGACGTTCATGACGACCTACAACCCGCCCTACTACGCCCGGCTCCTGGAAAACTACGGCTTCCGCAAGACCCAGGACTTGTACGCCTTCTGGGGCAATCTGGCGATGTTGCCGCCGATCGCAGCCAAGCTGGGCCCGGTGGCCGAGCAGATCATCGCGCGGTACAACGTCAAGCTCCGCCCGCTGGACACCGCGCGGTTCCAGGAAGACGTGGAGACGTTCCTGTCGATCTACAACCGTGCGCTGGTGAACACGTGGGGCTTCGTGCCGATGTCGGCGGACGAGATCCGCCACATGGCCGACGGCCTGCGGCAGATCATCGTGCCGGAGATGGCCATCGCGGCGGAGATCAACGGGCGGGTGATCGGCGCCTCGTTCGGCCTGCCCGATTACAATCCCCGCATCCGAGAGATCGACGGCCGGCTGTTCCCCTTCGGATTCATACACTTGCTGCGGAAGCGGCGGGCGATCAAGCGCATCCGGCTGATCAGCACCAACGTCCTGCCCGAGTATCAGCGGATGGGCCTCGGCCTGGTGTTGCTCCACGGGCTGGTGCCCAAGGCGATGGAGTGGGGACTGGAAGAGGCCGAGTTCTCCTGGGTCCTGGAGTCGAACCGCCTCTCCTATGGCGCCCTGAAGAAAGGGGCGCGAAGATCAGCAAGACCTATCGGCTGTACGATCTGGAGGAAAAGAATGATGAATGCGGAATGATGAATGATGAATTGCCGACACAGGTACGCAAGTCCGGTCATTCATCACTCATCATTCATCATTCATCATTTCCCCTGTCGATCCGCGAAGTCCGCAGCCGGCGGGACATCAACCGTTTCGTCCGGCTGCCCTGGCGGATCTACGCCGCCGACCCGCACTGGGTCCCCCCGTTGCTGGTCGAGGTCAAGGCGTTCCTCAACCGCCGCAAGCACCCCTTCTACGAGCACGGCGACGCCGCGCAGTTCCTTGCCGTGCGCGGCCGCCAGGCCGTCGGGCGCATCCTGGTCAGCGATGATATGCTGTACAACCGAGAGTCCAACAGCAACGTGGGCTGCTTCGGCATGTTCGAGTGCCTCGACGACCGCGAGGCGGCCCATGCCCTGCTCGACGCCGCCGCCGGCTGGCTCCGGGCACGCGGACGGACGAGCATCATGGGCCCGGTCGATTACTCGCTGAACTACCCCAGCGGCCTGCTGGTCGAAGGCTTCGACACGCCGCCGCGGATCATGATGAACCATCATCGGCGGTATTACGCCGGGCTGTTGGAGTCGTGGGGCCTGCGGAAGGCCAAGGACCTCTACGCCTGGTGGTTCGACCCTTCCGACGACACGACGGCGCGGTGGAAGGTGCGGGCGGAGCGGCTGGCGCGGCGGGGCGGCGTGGTGATCCGCCCCTTCCGGCTCCGCGACTTCGCCGCCGAGGTGGACCGCTGCCGCCAAGTCTACAATGCCACAATGGGCGATCAGTGGCGGTTCCCCAGGCTCACCGAAGCCGAGTTCCAGCACTTCGCCAGGCAGTTGGCCCAACTGGCCATCGCCGAGCAAGTCTTGCTGGCGGAGGTCGAGGGCCGGGTGGTCGGGCTGGCCATCACGCTGCCCGACATCAACGAGGCGATCCGCCCTCTCGGCGGCCGGCTCACCCGTTTCGGCCTGCCGCTGGGGCTGCTGCGGCTGCTGCGCCGGAAGCGGCGCATCAAGACCGCGCGGATGACCGTGCTCGACGTGCTGGCGGAGTATCGCCGCCGCGGCGTCGCCGAGTTGCTGATCCTGCGGACGCTCGACTATGGCGCCAACGTGCTGGGCTACACCGCCGCGGAGCTGAGCTGGACGTTTGAAGACAACCGCTCCGTCAACCGCACCATCGAGGCCGTCGGCGCCCAGCGGTACAAAACGTACCGCATCTACGAGCGGACTCTGTAGAAGCGGCATCTTGCCGCTTCATGCCCTTGCCGAACCTGCCGCTTGCCGACATACTACGTCATCATCCAGGATGACGACCGATGGCAGTTCCGTGCGCGACGACAACCAGAACGACACCGCCAGTGTGGCGCGTTTCACGCACCCTACGGGCGGTGGGGTACTCATGCTCGTGGCCGGCCTGTCCGCCGCGTGGTTTTCGGCCGGCTCGAGCGGTCTGTTGGGCCATCCGCTCGGGCACGCGATTACCTGGCTTGCACTTGGCGTGGCGATCATTGCGGCGTGGCCCGAGAATGCCAGGTCGTTCAGAAACTGGGCAATCCTGGCAGGCGGCGCGATCCTGGCGTTGCTCTTCACCGCCTCGACCCTCCCGGCCGTGAATGTCCTGGCCGTGGCTGTGATGTTGGCCGCAATTGCCCAAGTCGGCCGTGGTCTGACCGGCCGGTTGGCCCTGATCGCCGCCCTGGCCGCAACCGTGCTGGGCTGCTTTCGGCTGGCATTTGCCTCGATCCCCACGGTGTGGCTCGCCGCCGATAGTGCCGGATGGATGTTGGGCCGACTCGCCGGCCGGATTGGCGGCAACCATTTGACCGTTGGGGCGACCTTCGGCGGGATCGACTTCCTGGTGCTGACGGCGGCGGTTTACGTCGCGTGGGTAATCTGTACCGCGCCGCCGCGCCGCTCCCGCGCCCTTTGGGCCGCCGCAGCCATCATCATTGGGCAGTTCGTCTACCTGATTGCGATCAGCCAGTCCGAGCAGTTGCTCGCCCGGCTGCCCGAGCCGACCGTGGCCCCCCTGACCGACATCAACCACGTCGGCGTCTGGACTTGGGGCAACGGGCTGCGGACGCTGATCCCCTGGAACCTGCCGCTGTTGGCCCTGTTGATCCAGTGTGCCATCCTGGCGGTAATGGTCCGCGCGGCGCCGTGGCTGCCGGTCGTCGAGTTGCACCCAAAGGAGTTGGAGAGGAAGAAAGAGAGGGAGATGAAGGAGGAGGTCCCCGGTTCGGAGTTGGCCCTGGACATGTTGTTCCGCTTCGGGCCGGTGCTGCTGGCGGTGGCCGCGGCACTGCTGGCCGCCTTGGCCGTCAATCCCTCCGACCTGCGGGGCAAGAAGATCGTCGCCTGTCGGAACGCCGCCACCGACTGGGCCCGGCCGCAGTTCGATTCCCAAGGCGAAGGCGAGTTCGCAATGCTCCCGCTGCTGGTCGAGAGCCTGGGCGGGAAGTTCATCCTCTCGAAAGACCTCTCGAAGCAGGACCTTGCCGAGGCCGACGTCCTTCTGCTGGTGCAACCCAATCAACCGTGGCCGAAGGAAACGCTCGATCGCGTTTGGGACTATGTCCGCGGCGGCGGCTCGCTGCTGTTGGCAGTAGGGCAGGCATCCTTGCCTGCCAGCGACTTGCCTTCCAACGGCGTGCTCGAGCCGCTGGCGATACGGGTCCGCCCCGGCACGGCCGTTGCCCGAACCGCCGGCTGGGAGCAGTCGTACGACGTGCCGGCCCACCCGGCCACCGCCGGTCTGGACGATTTGCGGAACCGGTTTGGGGTGCGGTCGGGCGCGTCGTTGGGCGTCCGCTGGCCGGCCTGCCCGGTGCTGGTGGGACGATGGGGCTGGAACGAGTCGCCGAGCGGTAATGTAGATAATGTACCTCTCACGCCCCGCGTGAGGGACTCGCGTTACGCGGAGCGTGACGAGTACAATTTGCGTCACGCGGAGCGTGACGAGTACAAGTTGGGCGACCTCGTGTTGGCCGCCGAGCAGCCCTGGGGCGCCGGCCGGGTTGTCGTGCTCGGTGATGCGTCGCCTTTGCACAATGAGATGCTTGCCGGCGCCTATCCCTTCGTCGGCCGGCTGTTGGGCTACCTGGCCCATCGGCCGGCCAGTCCGCAGGCCCCGTGGCGGCAGTTGCTCAGCGTGGCGGCGGTCATCGCCATGCTGGCGCTGTTAAGCTGCCGGCCGGCCGCATGGCAAGTCATGCTGACCGGCTCCGTGCTGGCCGCGGCGCTGGTCTGCACGAGCACGGCGGGTTACTGGTCGGGCCGCGTGCTGCCCGACGGCCACACCCGTGGCCCCGGCGGCTTCAACAACGTTGCCTATATCGACGCCTCGCACCTGGAGTCGTTCGGCGGCCAGCCCGATGACCGCCGGGCCGACCGCGGGGTCAGCGGCCTGCTGCGGACGCTCATGCGGCAGGGCTACTTGCCGCTGTTGGCCTCCGATTTGACGCAAGAGCGGCTCAGCCGGGCGGGTCTGTTGATTTCGATCGGGCCGGCCCGTGAGTTCTCGGCCGCGGAGCGCGAGGCGATCAAGAAGTTCGTGGGCGGCGGCGGGACGATGATCTGCCTGGTGGGGGCGGAAGAGGCCCGGCCCAGCGCGCCGTTGCTGGCCGATTTCGGCTTCAAGGTTCCCCCCTCACCGGTCCCGCCGGGCGAAAAGGCCCGCGAGCCTGAGCCGCTCGGCGCCAAGTTCTCCCAGATCGCCGGACAAAACCGGCAGTATCAGTTCTATGCGGCTTGGCCGGTGGAAGAAACCGAACCGGCCAAGCGTTCAACCCGGCCCACGGATGAATCGACGGATGATTCCGCGGATGAACCCACGGACGAGCCTAGGAACAAGGCCACGTCCTGGGTCGTCTGGCCCGACGCGAAAGGCGATCTGCCGATCGTGTTCAGCCGGCCCTTCGGCGGCGGGCAGATGGTAGTGATCGGCGACACGCATTTCACCAGCAACGAGAACTTTGGGTCGGACGCCCGCTCGACTCCTGAAATTGTCCATTTCTGGCGATGGCTGCTCAGCCGGGTCGTGCCGGGGCAGAAGCCGTGGGATCCGCCGCCCGGCTCGGACAACGTCGGCCCGGCAAAGGGCAAAGCCGCCGGCGATGAGGGGGACGAGGAGGAGGATGACGGCCCGGACATGGAACAACCCGCCGAAAGAGGGCAACAGTGACGACGATGAGCCTCCGCTTCTGGATCGGCGCGGCCCTCCTGGCAGGCTCCTGGCTGCTGGGGCTGAACTACTTCTATCCGGCCGATCCCTGGGCGGCCCTGGCGGCCGTCGCCGCGGCGGTCGTTCTGCTCGGCAAGATAGATGAGCCGCTGCGGACGGAAAAGGGGACAGTCCCCATTTGCCGGAACGGCCCGATGGGTGCTTCGCACAAATGGGGACTGTCCCCTTTTTCCGCCCGCCCGCGGTTTCGCAGCGGATGGAGGCCGCCGCGTTGCTGCTCTTCCTGCCGGCCGTTTGGTTCGCCGTCTGGCCCTATCGCCTGGCCCCGCTGCTCGTCGTGCTCGGCCTGGCGTTGCGGCTGCTGCCGCTCCGCAAGCGGTGGTCCGGCTGGCTGGCCAACGGGGCGGTGACGGCCGGCGTGGTCCTCCTCGTCCAAGCACTGGTTCTGGAATTGTACGCCATCCACACCGCACGGTCCCACGATTTGCCCTACCCGCTGCCCGACGTGCTGGCGGGCGTGGCCGGCCTGCTGGGCATCGCCGCCACCGCCGACGGCTCGGCTGTCGTGATGCAGTCCCTGCGGCAGACTCATCGGCTGGCGGCCACGTGGGAACTGCTGCTCGATCCGGCCACGCTGTTGTTCTTCGTCGGCGGGCTGACCATCGCTTGCGGTTTTGCACCGGCGTGGCGGGATTGGATCCGCACGCTGCGGACGCTAACCCTCATTGTGCTCGCCTGGCTGCCGGTGCGGGCGGGCCTGCTGATGGCCGTCTATCTGCACCGCGTGCTGCGATCCGACCCCGCGCAACCCTTGCACGCGATGAACCATTTCTTCTCGCCGTGGGTGCTGTTGGGGCTGTTGGTCGTGCTGGTGTTGCTGGCGTGGCGGTTCGTGCGAAATCCCAAATCCCAAATCCCAAATCCCAAATCGGAAGGCTCACTGGGCACTGAAGTACCCAGCCCTCCGCCGTCTTCCCCCTTCCGCCTTTTCCCTTCCCCCTTCCGTCTTCTGCTGTCCGCCGGCCTGATCGCGCTCGGGGTTGCTATCTGGACGGCGGCGATCTACTGGAACCCGGTCGGTGCCCGCCGCGGAGGCCGCGTGACGGTCGTCGAGCGCCATTCCAAGTGGGAGCCGACCACCAAGCCCTACGATACAAAGTGGTTCGCCGAGCCGCCGTTGTTCGGCGAGGCTTCCGGTTACAACTACGCGGCGATTTACGATTACCTCGGGCAGTACTACCAGATGTCGCGGCTGTTGGAGGGGGACAAGATCGACGAACAGACCTTGGCCCGCTGCGACGTGCTGGTGATCAAGATCCCCACCGAGCGCTACAGCCCCGAAGAGGCCCAGGCGGTGACGCGGTTCGTCGAGCGCGGGGGCGGGCTGCTGCTGATCGGCGATCACACGGACTTCTCGCGGTCGTCCACCGCCATGAACGACGTGACCCGGCCGATGGGCTTCATCTTCCGCGACGATCTGCTGTTTGGGCTCGGCCGGTCGTGGGACGAGGAGCATTACGTGCCGCCGCTGCTGCCGCACCCCATCGTCGCGCACATGCCGCCCATGGATTTCGCCGTCTCGTGCTCAATCGATCCGGGCCGGAGCCACGGCCGGGCGGCCATGGTCAACACCGGCCTGTGGAGCATGGGCCCCGACTACCACGCCGACAATTTCCACCCCGTTCCGCAGCACTGCCCGGAGATGTGCGGCGGCGCGTTCATCCAGGTCTGGGCGGCATGGTACGGGCAGGGCCGGGCCATGGCCTATACCGATTCGACGATCTTCTCCAACTTTTGCACGTTTCAGCCCGGCCATGCCGAGATCATGCTGGGCATGATCGAGTGGCTCAACCACGCCAATCCGTGGCTCGATCCGCGGCCGTGGCTGCTCCTGCTGGGACTCCTGCCGCTAGTGGCCGGAATTTGGCTGGTGCAACGCCCCACGACTGCGGTCGCGGGGGGCGGGAATGCCGCGGCACCCCCCGCGATCGCGGTCGCGGGGCGTTGCGCCATCGTGAATCCACTCTCCGGAGCGCTGCTCTTGCTGGCCGCCGGAACGTGCGGCTGGGTGGCCGGCGGCCTGGCCGTCAACGCCGCAAACCGCTCCGCCGCGCCCCCGCCCGACTGCCTCCGCCCTCAACCGTGCGTCGTCATCGACCGGACGACCTCCGCCGTGCCGCTGGCCGAAGGGATGTTCCTGGCCGCCGAATTGGCGGAACACCGGAGGGCGGCCCCGCCGTCGCCCAAAGGGATGTTTCCCAGGGACAACGACAAGGGCTACGGGATGCTGGAGGCGTGGATTCCCCGCATCGGCTGCTACACGATCCGCAAGGAAGGCGACGAGGCCTTCTCCGGCGACGCCCTGGTGGTGATCTGCCCCAACCGGATGCCGCCGGAGCAGCCGGAGGAATTCCGTCGGCGAGGGTTCCGTTCGCCGTGGATCGGACGGCTGGTGGAGTACGTCCGCGGCGGCGGCAAGCTGTTGGTGATCGACACGCCGGAGAACGCCCAATCCACGGCCAACGTGCTGCTGGAGCCGTTTGGATTATCGGTTCGGCGCAACAAGCCGTGGATGGGCAAGTTGAGCACCGTCGGGCAAACGGCCCTGGTCGAAGTCGAGTCGGCCTGGGAAGTCGCCGGCGGGCAGCCCCTGGCCAGGCTCGACAAGCTCCCCGTCGCCGCCACCGTGCAATACGGCAAAGGCTCGGTCATGGCCGTGGGCTTCGGGTCGCTGTGGAACGACACGCGGTTGGGCGAGACCTGGATGATCGAGCCGGACGCCGCGGTGAAGGCCCGCTACGAAGTCCTCTTCGGTCTGCTGCGGACGCTGCTGGAGGGCAAGCCGCCGGCGGTGCCGCCCGCGCCGAAGAAGCCGGCCGCCGATCTGCCCTTGAAGGAATCCGGCCCGGCGGAACTGTGAGCGTTTACTGGCGTAGAGTTCGACTGGCGGACTGTCTTGCTTGCTTCTCAGTCACTCCGGGAGCCGGATTCGCAGCCGGCCAGGCTCGGCGGTAACGATCGCGCCCGAGGCAAGTTCAAGTCCGTGCAGGGCGAGAACTCGCAGGCACACGGCGGCTTGCTCGTGGGCCGAGATATTGACCAGCCTCACGATGCCGCCGTGCGGCAGCCCGCGGAGCACGGCCAACTCCCCAAAGTCCTTGTCCAGGGTCACGAGGACGCGCCCTTCGGCGTGGGCCCGGGCGAGTATCTCCTCGTCCCCCGGATCGCGCGACCAGTCGCCGGCCCAGACTGCGTCGTGGCCCGCCGCCGCAAGTTCCGCGCGGGCCTTTCCCCAGACGCAACTGTCCAAGAGAACCTTCATCGCCCCGACTCGATCAGCAGGGGTTCAATCCGTTCGTGCCCTACGACCCGCCGCGTAGACCAGGCAGGCCCGCAAATCCTCTAGCTCGAGCCAAGGGTAGCCCTCCAGAATCGTCTCGAACGTGTCTCCGGCGGCAAGCATTCCCAAGACGTGCTCCACGGCAAGCCGCCGCCCGCGGATTATCGGCTTCCCGCTGAAGATCCGCGGGTCGACCGTGATCCGTTCAAGAAGCTTCTGCTCATCCATTGCTGCACCTCCTCACTGGTGCAATTATAGCACCCGCGACGGACCGCGGAAAGGACGTTGATCTACGCCTCCGCCCGCTCCAGGTTCAACTCCAGCAGCTTGGCCAGCAGTTCCTCGTCGCCGATTGTCGGGTCCCAGCCGTAGGCGGCGAAGACCGCGGCGTCGAGCTTTTCGTGGGCCAGTTGCAGCCACGCCGGCCGCTGGTTGTAGAGGTTCGTCAGCGTCCGCTTCTTGAGGCTTATCGCACAGTCGGGGTCTTTCGCCACAATCCGCGGCCAACGGACCGTGCCGATGCCCCGCTTGTCCGGCTTGACGACGTACCGCGCCCACGGCCCATCGACCGAGCCGGGAAACTCCAGCACTTCGGTCTTGGTCCACTCCGGCGGATTGAGCCAGCGGGCCCGAAAACCATCCAGGCTCTTCGCCACCGCGGCGATGGCGGCCGAGTTCTTGTCACGCCGCCGCACGCAGTCCGGCAGGGGGAACGTCTCGAAGCAGCTCGTTGGCGTGTAGCGGAACCCGCTTTCCCGCTCCCGAACCTGGGTTCCCATCGCGCGAGCCCAAATCTCATGCACCCATGATTGCAGAACGCCCAAAAAAACGTCGTCTGAGCGGGCAAATACGAGCAGTTGTTGGTCGGGCAAGAACACATCTTGCATCCAGACAAAGACGCGATGCTTGCCCACCGCGGGCGTGACGATGAACCGTGAAAGCGACGAAATTGCAAGCCGCATATCAACGCGAGGCCTGCCGAATCGCCACCAGAACTCGCTTATCCGCTTTTCGCGGCGTTCTTGCCGCTCCGGTTTTACGACCCTTTCGACGTAAGCGAAAACATCCGCGTAACGGACAGCCTCGTCGACGGCCGTGTCGTTTCCGAAGTCAATTATCCACAATGGTGTCGGGCGTCGGGTCAGCTCGATCGCGTTTGACCACGGTCTGATCACGTTGCTATTGGGCCTCCCGTCGGGGTTCGGGCTCTTAAGAAACTCGGCCGCCAACTCATGACGGAATTTCGAAGGGCGCCTTTTTCGACGCGCCCATAAAGCACAGGGCCGCGTTTTCACCGATGCGCCTGGCGAGTGGTACATTCGCAGCGGAGGTTAGGTTCGCGTGGATGGTGGGGACGCCACGACCGTCGAGCAGCCGCGTTTGTTCGTCGCCGCGGTCAAACCCCACCATCGAGACATGGACGCTTGCCCCGTCGAGCATCCAATCGCGGTCGCTTTCCGCGAAAAAGATGTCGCCGCTCCGCTTGATTCGTTCCAGGACCCTGCGGTTTGCGCCGCCACGAATTGCCTGTGTTGCGAGGAGCCCAGCGCAGAGGATCTCCCCGCTCAATCTCCTTTCGAGCCTTCTCAAACCAATAGCAGCACAGGTCCGCATACGCAGGCACCCTGTCCTCGTAGAACGCGAACAGTTGGCGCAGGTAACGGTCGTCGCGAAGTCCGGCGCGAATCTTGTTTCCGCCCAGGAACGGCGGATTCCCCACGATAAACTCCGCCGCTGGCCACTGCGGCTCCTTCGGGTTCTCCGGGTCGGACAGGTCGAGGATCGCGTCTTGGCAGCGGATGCTCTCGATCGGCTCCAAAACCGGATCGCTGGGCGGCTTGAACCCGTTGTGGTGCATCCATTGCAAGTAGCCGATCCAGATGACCACCTGGGCCAACTGCTGGGCGAAGGGGTTGATCTCCAATCCGGAGAGCTGCGTCGGCCGGACGTGGGGGAAGAGGGCCAGCCCGTGCCCCGCCGCGTAGGCGATGACCTCCTTTTCCAGGTCCAAGAGCAGGTTGATCGCCACGTAGAGGAAGTTGCCCGACCCGCAGGCCGGATCGAGCACCGTGGCGTGGTGCAGCCGCTCGGCGAAGTCCTGCAACGCCCGGTCGAAACGCCTTGCGCTGGCGGGAGGAGCGGGAGGAGGTGGGACCGCGCTTCGCTTGTCCCACCCTACCGGTGCGGGCAGCCGCTTGTACCTTGGGCCACAGCTCCTCGTCGCACCGCCGGCGGACCTCCGCCCACTCCCGCCTGAGGGGCGCCATCACCACCGGCTCAACCAGCGCCACAATGTCGTCCCGGCTGGTGTAATGGGCGCCGACGAGGACCTCCTTTTCCGGGTCGAAGTGCCGCTCGAAAAGCGTGCCGAAGATCGACGGCTCGACGTTCGACCAGTCGGAGCCGTTCACGGAAGCGAGGATGTTGATTTCCGGTTCGGTCAGCGGGACGACGTCGTGGTCGGCGAACAGGCCGCCGTTGAAGTGGGGGATCATTTCCGCGCCGAAATCGCCCCCGTCGGCCATCGCCCGGAAAAGGTTCTCCAGCTTCCGGGTGAGCATGGCCGGGTTGGCCTTGGCGGTTTCCAGGAGCCGGCCAAAGAGCTTCGACGGGAGCAGTCCGATCCGCTCGCCGAACATGCAGAACATGAGCTTCATCAAGAAGTGGGCCGCCCGCTGTGCCGACACCCCCGGCCGCATCCGCAGCCGCTTGGCCAGGTCGCCGAACCGCTCGGCGGCGTCGCGGGTGATCGCCTCCGCGCGGACGTCGGGCCGCAGGGCGTCCGGCTCGGTAAACAGCTTCCGCAGGGTGTCCAGGTTGGCCGGCTGGGCGAGACTCTCCAGGTCGAACGCATAGACCCGCTTCCGCGTGGCGGTGAAGTTGGTGTGAATCTCGAACCGGTCGAGGTCGCAGACGACCAGCAGCGGCGGGTTCTCCAGGTCCTCGCGGTAGTCGAGCAACTGCCCGTAGGCGGCCGTCAGGTCCTTGTGGAGGCCCTTGTACTCCCAGCCGAAATGGTCGCGCATCCAGACGTCGGCCCAGCCGTGGCCGCCGCCGGTCTTGCGGACGCCCCGCTCGAAGGTGTAGTGCGTGCCGTCGGGGTCGGCCGCAGCGGGCTTCGGCTGGTCGAGCAACTCGCAGAGGTCGAGGAAGTGCTGCTGGCAGGCGCTCCGCTCCGAGAGCTTCGCCCGCCGCCACTTGGCGATGAATTGCTGAGGGGTCATGCCGAGTAGACGCGGCATCTTGCCGCGTCGGTTAAGCTGATCGCCATGCTCAAACGGTAACCAGAAGCGGCAGGATGCCACTTCTACAACCCCGGACATTACACCACTTGGCCCGTGGTCCGGCAATAGGGGATCGCCGGTGAAGCGGTCCCCTGCCCGCCGGAAGATGGCCCGATTCCTGACCTGGACAACGCTCGCCGCAAAGCGCATCATGGTCAACTTGAGATGCTCTGCCCGCGTCCTTTGCCTTGGGTGGCACGCCCTGAGCAGCGAAGGGCGTGGTGGGCAGCCGAACCACGCCCTTCGCTGCGCTCAGGGACGTGCCACCCTCAATGCGAGGGGAGAGGGGCGGGATGTAAGATTGGAAATCCGCGAACTTGCTGACCAACTACTATTGATCCGCGTAGCCGCCAGGAGAAACGCCATGACCGCCAATCCGGGATGCATTTTTGACGACATCACCCAGTGCATCGGCAATACGCCGCTCGTGCGATTGCGGCGGATTGCCGAGGGCTGCGCCGCCAGCGTGGCGGGCAAGCTGGAAAGTCTGAACCCGTTGTGGAACGTCAAGGACCGCATCGCGCGGGCCATGATCGAGGCCGCCGAGCGCGACGGACTGATCGGCCCGGAGACGGTGATCGTCGAGCCCACGAGCGGCAACACGGGGATCGGCCTGGCCTTCGTCTGCGCCGCCCGCGGCTATCAGCTCGTGGTGACCATGCCCGAGAGCATGAGCCTGGAGCGGCGTCGGCTGCTCCGGGCGTTGGGGGCGGAGGTCGTCTTGACGCCCGCCGCCGAGGGAATGCCCGGCGCCGTCCGCAAGGCCGAGGAATTGGCGGCCGCCAATCGGCATTATTATATGCCGCAGCAGTTCAAGAACCCCGCCAACCCCGAAATCCACCGCCGCACCACCGCCGAAGAGATCTGCGCGACACCGGCGGGGCGGTCGACGCGGTGGTGGTCGGCGTGGGCACGGGCGGCACGCTCACCGGCGTGGGCGAGGCCCTGAAGGCCCGGAAGCCCGGCGTCCGCGTGGTCGCCGTCGAGCCGGCCGGCAGCCCGGTCATCGCCCAGCGATTGGCGGGCCAGCCGCTTGAGCCCGGCAAGCACGCCATCCAAGGGATCGGCGCCGGCTTCATTCCCGACGTGCTGAACCTGGCCGTGCTCGACGAGGTGATCGCGGTCCGCGACGAGGACGCGATGGAAACCACCCGGCAACTCGCCCGGCTGGAGGGCTTGCTGTGCGGCATCAGTTCCGGGGCGGCGGCCTGGGCGGCGCTCGAATTGGCCCGCCGCCCCGACTACGCCGGACGGCTGATCGTGGTCATCCTGCCCGACCTCGGCGAGCGGTATCTCTCGACCAAGCTGTTCCCGGAGTGAGCCCCCAGAGAAACCTCAAGCGGCCCGGACGATATTCGACCGGGCCGCTTGAAATTGTGGTAAAGGAGCGTGCTCAAGCTCGGATCGGGAATGAGCTTGAGCCGTGCTCTTTTACAGGCTCATTTGCAGCAGGCGGGCTGGCAGCAACCGCACGCCTTCTCGCAGCAACCGCACGAGCCGCAGCCGCACGAGCAGCAAGTCCGCACGCGACGGCAGCGTTCCTTGCAGCACTTGACCTTGCAGCACTTTTCCTTGCAGCACTTCACGTGGCAGCAGGTCTGGCAGCAAGACTGGCAGCAAGACTGGCAGCAACCGCAAGCCGGCTGGCAGCAACCGCAGGCCTTCTCGCAGCAGGCCGGGGCGCAGCAAGCCTTCTCGCAGCAAGCCGGAGCGCAGCACTTCTCGCAGCAGGCCGGAGCGCAGCAGGCCTTCTCGCAGCAACCGCAAGAGCCGCAACCGCTCGAGCAGCAGGTGTGCGGACGGCAGGTCCGGAACACGGCGGCACTTCTGGTGGCAGCAGGTCTGGCAGCAGGAATCACAGCCACCGCAGCAGCTCGCAGCGCAGCAGGTCGACGGGGCGCAGCACCGCTCACGGCAGCACTTCACCCGGCAGCACTTCTGGTGGCAGCAGGTCTGGCAGCAGGACTCGCAGCAGCCGCAGCAACTCGAAGCGCAGCAGGTCGACGGACGGCAGCACCGCTCACGGCAGCAACGCTCGCGGCAGCACTTCTGGTGGCAGCAGGTCTGGCAGCAACCGCAGGCCGGCTGACAGCATTGCGGAGCGGCGCAACAAGCAACTTTCTCGCAACAGCCGCTGGCTTGGGCGTTGGAGACGCTGACCACCGCCACCAAGGCGGCCACGGCCAGCGCCGGCAACAAGTAACGACGGAACATGGGAGGTACTCCTTTGTTAGGAAAGACCTTGTGGGATACTCACGCAAAACAGCGCAGGTACGGGGTTTGGGTCTAATCTAGGACTTGCTATCGACGCGCAGGCCGCTGTTCCTTAGCCACAGAACCCATTTACTTCATAACGCCCAAAACACGCAGTCCATCTATAACGCTCATTCCGTGTATATCGTCTCCAGCGCCACCTGACGTGCGTTCGTACAGGCTGAATCGCACGACATTGCCGTCAAACTGCCCAGGAAACCCACGGACACCACCTGAAGGACCGTGATCCTGCGTGGAATCATCCGGCAGCGTAAGCTAGGGTTTCGTGTTGGTCTGTGACAAAGGACGCGGCTGTACCATCAGCCGCCCGAAAAAAGGGGCACGCAGAAATGATCCAGGAAAAAACCATCGAAGAGTGCGTCTACTCTCGTTTGGGAGGCGACCCGGACCTGGCAGAGATTGTCGAGCTGTTCGTCGGCGAGATGCCGCAGCGTACGGCCACCCTGCTGCGTCACCTCGACGAGAAGAACTGGGAAGGATTGCGGCGGGCTGCTCATCAACTCAAGGGCGCCGCCGGCAGCTATGGCTTCGAGCCGATCTCTCCGTGTGCGGGCCGGGTGGAATCCGCCGTCCGCGACGGCGAGCCGGAAGAGCGGATACGCCAGTCCGTCTTCGAGCTGGTCGATCTCTGCGGCCGGCTCCGCTGCGGCCCGCCGGAGCCGTGAGCAGAGAGTCACGCGGGGTGGCACGCCCTGAAAGGGCGTGGTGAATCGCCGGATTCGACCTTGATGCCTCCCACGCCCTTTCAGGGCGTGCCACCCTACGTCATTCGGACTTCGGCATTCTGCCCTTATGCGTGCGGCTTCGCTCCCATCCGCTCGGCGGCCATCCGCAGGGCGACGAGGTAAGGCACCGGCTCGCTGCCCAGAGCGTTCAGGACCGTGCCGCCGGCGGTGAAGCAGTAGGTGGCCCAGTCCGGTTGGCCGTATTTTTCCAGGGCGGTTCCTCCCTCGCCGCCGCCCACGTAGACCTTGATGCCGGCGTCGGTCATGCGCTTCAACTGGGCGACGAACCTTCGCGTCCCCTGCTCGAAACGCGGGTCCTCGAACATGCCGAAGACGCCGTTGTGGAAGACGACAGCGGGGGGGCGGTCGGCCCGGTGCGCAGCAATGAAGTTGCCCACCGCCTTTTCGTACAGGGCGCTGGAGGCCGGGCCGACGTCGAACTGCTGATCGCCCGGCCCAATCGCCGCCGACACCCGGCCGTCCTGGAGCACGAAATCGACCGGCAGGACGAACTCGATCCCCTTCGCCCGGCCTGCGGCGATCATCCGCCTGGCCTGTCCGACGCGCTCGGGCGGGATGAAATAGGGTTTTTCCTTCTGTGCCGGATCTTCCGACAGCCCCAGGCCGAACTGCTTCCCCTCCAACTCGGCGGCAGCCTTCTTGAGCCCCATCGCCAACGAGCCGGCCGCAAGGACCGTGCGGATCTTGCCCCGGCCGATCATCGCCTCCAGGTCGTCGAGCTTGTCGATCTTCAGGCCGCTGAAGACGACCATCTCGGCCCGTAGGCACTCCTTCAGGTGGCCGTCGAACTGCTCCGCTTCGTAGCGGCCCAGGGCCACTTTCTCCATTGCGGCGGGCACGGCCACGCTCGAGGCGTCCAGGCTGCCGGCCGAGAACGCCTCGTGGATGTAAACCCTTGCCACTTTCTCGGCCAACTCGTTGACCAGTCGGGCCAGGTCCGGCGCGAGCTTGTCCAGGTCGGCCGGCTTGGCCTTCCACAGCACTCGCTCGATCGGGTACTTGCGGGTGTTTTGCAGCATGATCACGCCGCCGTCAGGGCACCGCCGGACCGCATCGGCCGCTTCCTCCGTGACGCTGACACCGGCCGTATCGAGCCACTCGTCGACTAACGTCACCGGACAGCCAAGAATGTCGCCGAGCCGGGCGGCGACCTTCTGGAGCGATTTCTCGGGCTCGCGGCCGACGTGGCCGAAAACAATCTGCTTCCAGCCCCGCTCCTGGCCGAAGCGCAGCGTGTCCGTCATGCTCCGCAGGCGGATGTCGCCTTCGCCCACCGTTGGGCCGGGCTTGGCGTCCAAGTCGCCGCGGACCAACACCGGCGTGCCGCGGGGCAAGTTGCCCAGACAGTCCAGCCGCGGGATGCCCGCCAGATAATCCTCCAATGTCAGCCGCGGTGCGCTCGGATCGGCCCCCAACAGCTTGCGGCACCATGCCGCCATGAATTCGGTGGCGATGGGCATGACAGGCCTCCGGCTACTTCTTAAGGGACAACGTGTGTCTTTTCAGCCGATCAGAGTACCAGATCGCTCGTGGACGGGCCAGGGGTTGACAAACGGCGGTGCGGCTGGTAGAGTGATATTGTTGAAGTGAAACCGTCGTTTTGGCCAAGGAACGGTGCGATGTACTTTCGCTTTACAACGAAGAAAACGATCCAAGCCGTTGCGGTCTTACTTCGACTTGATCGAGGACGGATGGGATATCTCCGGCTCCTGAAGTTGTTATACATTGCCGACCGTCAGCATCTCGAATCGCGGCGGCGTCCGATCGTCGGCACGCGCCTGGTGGCGATGAAGAACGGTCCTTTGCACAGTGAAGTCTATAATCTTCTGAAGGGCGAACACGTGGCTGAGCCTCTGTGGTCGGAGTTTATTAGGCGCGACGGGTACGAAATCGAATTGGTGAAGGATCCCGGCGTTTCGGAGTTGTCGGCCGCTGAAGTCCGGACGCTCACGACAGTGTCCGATCGCTACAAGGCGGTGGACGAATGGGACCTGGTCGAGATTACCCATGATTTCCCGGAGTGGATCGAGAACTATCCCAACCAATCCGAGGATACTTCGCGGACCATTCCGTTCGAGAACCTGCTGGACGCGATTGGCCTGGAGAAAGAGAGGGCGGCAATCCTGGATGATCTTCAGGAATCGGCGCGGATGGACCAACTGTTTTCGTGCTCTTAGCCCCAAGAGTGTTGCGCCTTATGGAAGCAG
Source organism: uncultured Planctomycetaceae bacterium (assembly GCA_963754135.1). Lineage (GTDB taxonomy): Bacteria > Planctomycetota > Planctomycetia > Pirellulales > Thermoguttaceae > JAJFUI01. The sequence continues at coordinate 973,140 of CAVWEY010000003.1, read as the reverse complement.
GCGATACTTTTCGGTATGGCAATGGAGGGCACCTCTGGGTCGTGGTTTCGGATCCAGCCTTAGACCGCACCTGTGTCGTGATTGTCAATATGACGACCGATCGCGGCATCGACCGATCGTGCGTCCTTGGCCCTCACGATCACCCCTTTGTCAGCCGTCCCACGTGTATGCGTTACGACATGGCGCGCATTGTCGCCGACGCCGACTTGGAGCGGTACGTCTCGTCGAACACGATCAGATTGCAGGAACCGGTGTCGCCGGAAGTCTTGGCCCGCATCCGGCGGGCGCAGCGGCAACCGATCAAATCCCCTTCGGATGCAAGCAAGTGTTGACCGACCAAGGATTGATCGAACCTTAGCACCCTAATCAAGGCGGGTGCCCATCCGGTCCCAAAGGATTCTTCCCAGCGTGTAGTGCAAAGTGTCGCGGGGATCGGGGAACTGGCGCGGTTGTGACCAGTATATCAAGCTGCGCTTTGCCGTAGTAGCTCGAGAGCGGGATCGGGCCGCGGACCCGGCTGTCGAACGACAACCGCCGATTATCGCCCAAGACGAAGAGGTAGCCCGCCTGGATTGTGACGGGCCCATAATTGGCGATGTCAACGGGTCCGGAATCGGTGGGAATGCGCGGTGGCAACGGGCCCTCGAACACCGCATGGCGGTCGTCCCATTGCGCGCCGTTTACGAAGACTTGCTCATTCTTGATTGCGATTCGATCGCCCGGCAGGCCAACCACCCGCGTCACGTACAGCGGAGAATCCGGGCCGGCGCTGCGATACACGACGATGTCGTTACGCCGTAGTCGCGAACTGTCGCTCCAGAGCTTATCGACAAGTATTCGGTCGCCTGCCAAGATGGTGGGGGACATGGCCCGTGTCGGCACAACGAGTGCTTCACCGATGAAGGCGCGAGTCCCATGTGCGACGCCGCTGTTTGCAGCGAGGAACGCAACAAAGACAAGGATGTAAACCCACCAACGCTGATACCGCTTCTGGGGTGCGAAACGCGCCCGTCTCGCAAGAAAGAAAGCATCCAATGCCAAACAGACCGGAAACGCGGGGACCGACAACAGAAGCAGGACAAAACCGACGCGGCCGAGCGGCAAGGAGACAATGGAAATGGCAAGAATCGGAAAAAGAACCCCGCCGATGATCCAAAGCAACATGCTCCGGCGGAAGTGGCCGGCATACACTTGCCCCAAAGGACCGCCGCCAAGCAGACTCAGGAGAGCGGCAAGCCAGGGACGTCGCGGTCTTGCATTGGCGAATGTGCGTTCCATGTCAGGCTTTGTTCTTCCGCCCTACAGAGCATGGGAACGAGAATACCACGTTTTCAATGGAGGATCTATTCCACCCGCCACGCCTCCAGCCCCTTGGCGGTGGCCACCACCAGCGCCGGCCGGCCGTCGATCTCGACCGTGGCCAGGCCCGTGAGCGCCGCGCCGTAGTTGAACTTGTCGATCAGCGCGCCGTCGGCCGAAAGGATGTGGATCGAGCCGTCGGGGCCGGGCAGCAGCCATTGGCCGGGGCCTTGGCGGGTGATCCGGCCGGAAATGATCGGCTCGACCGGCTGCGGGGCCGTTCCTTCGGGCAGCGGATACTTCCAGAGTTCCTCGCCCTGGAGCGAGAAACCTACGCCCAAGTTCTCGCCCAGCACGGCCGCCGCCATGCCGCACCACAGCGGCTGGCCGTCGCCGCGAAGTTGGGCGGCGACGATGCGGCGGAGCCGTTGGCCGGAGACGCTGAGTTCGCCGCGGGAGTTCCCCTGGGCATCCAGGACCGCGATCGTCTCGCCGCTGTTGGCGCAGAACAGCTCGCGGCGCCGGTCCGCCGCCGGGCCGCCGACCGCCAGGCAAGAGACGTTGGCCGTCGCGCGGTTCGACCACAGGCGTTTGCCGTCGAGCGTCACCCCTTGCACGCCGACCACGCCGGCGTAGCTGACGAACATCTTCAACTGCCCGTTGCCCTCCAAGTCGCCCAGTTGCACGTCGGTGATGCCGCTGTGCGGGTGTTGCAGGGCGTCTTGCGGATAGTCGGCCACCAGTCTCCAGTTCTCATCCAGCACGTGGCAGCGTTGCTGCAACCAGAAGAAGGCGACGACGTAGCGCCGGCCGTCGGCGCCGGCGGCAGCCCGCAGACAGCCGATGTACTCCTCCGGCGCAAGATTCAGCGAATGCCGGGCGATGAGCTTGCCGTCCAACCCCACCTCGGCCAGGGACTTCCACTCCTCGACCACCAGCAGCCGCGGCACCGGCCCGCCGCCGGTCAGCACGGCGACGTTGCCGGGGGACGTCACGCCCGTGCATTTCCACAGCGGCGTGAGCTTCAGCCGGGCCGGCTCCGTCCGCTCGGCGATCTTGACTTCGGGCAGCCGCACCTCCTTGACGCCCTTGCCGGCGTCGGGGGGCTTGTCCGGCTGGTCCGCCGACTTGGCGTACTCTTTGATAAAATCGACTTGCTTTTGGTATTCCTTCTGCGCGTCTTGGGAGACGTCCTCGCCCACCAGAACCTTGTCGAGCCGCTGCGACAGCAAGCGGGCGAAATCGGGCGTGTAGCCGCTCTCGCAGTGTTGCACGATCCCCTTGTCGTTGATGATGAACGTCGTGGGCGGCGGGGCCAAGTTGAGCGCGGCGACAGCCTCCCGCTCGCTGCCGCGGGCAATCGGCACGTGGACCTCCAAATCCGCGACCGCTCGCGCGGCCTCGCTGTCTTTCACTTCCGGCGGATCGAGGCAGACCGCGTAGAACGCCACGCGCGGATTGCTCTTGTACCGCTGGTAAACCCGCTCCAGGTCTTGAAGGCTCTCCTTGCACTGATAATTTCTAGACCAGAACTGGAGCACGGCGACTTTGCCGGCGAGCGTGTCGGGTGTGACCGGCTTGCCGTCGAGGCCGCGGAACTGGAAGGGGGGCGCCTTGCGGTTGAGCAATTGGCCCATGTGCGGCGGAAGCAGATAGGCCACCGCCGCCGCGTCCTTGGGGACCTCGTACTCGAACGCCGTCGGGCTGACCGCCGTGTCGAACGCCGCGCCGGTGAAATCGGCCATCACCGACAGGGTGTCGACCGGTTGCTCACGGCTTAATGCCCGGCGCCACTCGTCGGTGGGCACAATTACCCGCCGCAACAGGAACGTCCCTTGATCGATCCAGAAAGTGGTCGTGCCCAGCAGGTCCTGACTGATCTTCACCCGGTAGCAGTCGTGACCGTCGATAGTGCCCGGTTCCGACAGCACGGGTTCGTCGGCGCCGTGCAACAAGGCGTCCATCGGATCGTCCGCCAGCATGAGGATAACCTGGGGCATGCCTCCCGCAAATCCCTGTGTCAAGGTCCCGGTCAACAGCCAATCCCGATAGACCGACCGGAGCGTCAGTCGCGGCGGCGCATCGGTCGACAGCACCTGGCCGGGGACGTCCTTGACCGCCGCGAAAAGCCGCTTGCCGTCGCAAACCAACGTCCCGCCGTATGCCTCGACGCGGACTTTGTTCGGGCGCACCAGAGTGAGCGAGAACTTTTCGGTTACGTCCTGGATTTTCCGTCCGTCGGCCTCGGCCAGCATGTGAACCGTGCCCTGGTCGGCATAGCTCGACGCCTTGCGGTAGGCGGCGACCATGCGCTCCAGCACTTGGCGGCCCGTGGTGGGCTTGGCCGCAACCTCGGGCTGCTCCGGCCCCTTGGCGGCGGCTTCGGCGCCTTCGGAAGGCTTGACGCCCGATGCCTTGGCCGGCCCGCCGCGCTGGCATCCGGCCGAAACAACCAGTCCCAGACCGATGGCGAACGTCGCCAGGCGCACGAAAAACGAACGAAAACCAACTGTTGAGAGGTGTGCCATCGCGCTGGCTCCTGCAAGGCGTACAACGTATTCGTCACGCTCCGCGTGACGCCAATTCCTCACGCGGAGCGTGAGGAGTACAAATGGAAGACGCCATTATTCGCAAACGACCGCCGGCCGTAAAGCTCGACTTCTTGACCACGTCCCGATTCAGCGGGATAATAGATGCTGGTGTCCGCAACTGCCTTGCCTAAACAATGCATTTTCGCCAGTGTGCCCAATGGCCGTCGTGCGCTACGGGGACAATTCGTGCTTCGAGATCGAGCCGGCCGCTGGTGGCACGGCGAGCGAGGTGAGCGTGCCGCGCGGCCGGCCGCTGGCCGACGCCGCTGCTGCCACGGCCGCCGCGCTGAGGGATCCGTTGGATTATCCGCCGCTGGCGCGGAGCACCACCCCAGGGGACCGGGTAGTGCTGGCCCTGGACCGCGGCGTGCCCCAGGTGGCCCAAGTTGTGGCCGCGGTGGTCCATGCCCTGATCGAGGCCGGCGTGGCCCTCGACGGGATCACCGTCTTGCGCTCCCTGTCGGACCGCGGCGCCGCGGTGGAGGATCCTTGCCGGCTGTTGGCGGCGACGTTGCGGGAGCGCATCGCGCTGGTGACCCACGAGCCGGCGGACCGCCGGCAACTCGCCTATCTGGCGGCCAGCGAGTCGGGTGAGGCAATTCTTCTGAACCGGGCGCTGCACGACGCCGACGTGGTCCTGCCGGTCGGCTGCCTGCACGGCGGCCAATCGGCCGGCTACTTCGGCATTCACAACGCGGTTTATCCGACGTATTCCGACGCCAAGACGCTCCAGCGGTTCCGCGGGCTGGGGTCGCTCAACGGCCAGGGCGCCCGCAAACGCGAGTTGGCCGCCGAGGCCGACAACGTCGCCTGGCTGCTGGGCGTGAACTTCACCGTCCAGTTGGTTCCGGCCGGCGGTGAGCAGGTGATGCACGTGCTGGCCGGCCAGAGCGAGGCGGTGCGGCGGCGGGGGCGGGAACTGTATCATGCCGCCTGGGACTGGCCGGTTTCGCGGCGGGCCGGCCTGGTGGTGGCCGCCATCGAAGGCGGCGCCATGGAACAGACCTGGGAGAACTTAGGCCGGGCCTTGCAGGTTGCCGGCCGCTTCGTCGAGGAAGGGGGAGCGATCGCCGTCTGTTGCGGTCTGGCCGCCCCGCCCGGTCCCGCCGTGCAACATCTTGCCGCGGTGGCGTCGCGCGAGGCGGCTTTGCGGCACATCAGTCACCACCGGCCCGTCGACGCCCTGCCCGCTGCCCAACTCGCTTCGGCCCTGGACCGCAACAAAGTCTACCTGTTGAGCCGGCTCGATCCGTCGCTGGTCGAGGACCTGGAGATGATTCCGGTTGAAGGGTCGGCGGGGTTAGCCCGGCTCGGCCGGCATCATTCCTCCTGCGTCCTCCTTTCCAACGCACCGTACGTGACCGCAACGGACGAACACGACGGAGAATGAGCCCGTCATGCCTGGCATTGCCGCACGGATTGCCGAGAACGTAGCGGGGGTGCGGGGGCGGATTACCGCCGCCGCCGCCCGCAGCGGCCGCCCGGCCGATGCGGTGACGCTGGTGGCGGTGACCAAGTACGTCCCGGCTGAGGCGGTGCGTCCGTTGGTCGAGGCCGGCTGCCGCGAGCTGGGCGAGAGCCGGCCGCAGCAGCTTTGGGAGAAGGCCGCCCGGCTGGCCGACCTGCCGGTCCGTTGGCACATGGTGGGCCATTTGCAGCGGAACAAAGTGCGGCGGACCCTGCCGCTGGTCCGGATGATCCATTCGGTCGACAGCCCGCGGCTATTGGCCGCCATCGACGAAGAGGTAGGGTGGGACAAGCGAAGCGCGGTCCCACCAATGGCGGCCAACACGGTGGTGGGACCGCGCTCCGCTTGTCCCACCCTACCTGAGCCATTTTCTCCCCTTCGGGTCTTGCTGGAAGTGAATGTTTCCGGCGAGGCGGCCAAGCACGGATTGCGGCCGGAGGAGATCGAGCCGCTGCTGGCCGAGTTGCCGGGCTATCGGCACGTGTCGGTCCGCGGGCTGATGTGCATGGCCGGTTTGGAGGGTGGGCTGGACGCCGCCCGCCGCGACTTCGCCGCCCTCCGCCAACTCCGCGATGGTTTGCGTCCCCAATGTCCGCCGGGCGTCATGCTCGACGAGCTTTCGATGGGCATGAGCGGCGATTTCGAAGTGGCCATCGAAGAAGGGGCCACGATTGTCCGCGTTGGCTCGGCGCTGTTCGAAGCAATTTGTTGATTCGGGATTTGGGATTTGGAATTGGAGTCCCGCAAATCAGCAAATCCCAAATCCCAAATCAATAAATCTGCCATGTTGCACCTGGAACCCCACGCCGACGGCACAATCCTTCCGGTGCGTGCCCAGCCCGGCGCCCGGCGGAACGAAATCCGCGGCGTGCAGGACGGCCAACTGAAGGTCTGCGTCACGCAATCGCCCGAGCGGGGCAAGGCCAACAAGGCCCTGATCGAACTGCTGAGCAAGTCACTTCGGCTGAAGAAATCGCAGATCGAGCTGCTCTCCGGCGAGACTTCCCACCAGAAGCGGTTCCTGGTGCGAGGGGTAACGCCCGACGAGTTGACTGCACGGATTCAGCCGCAATTGCCTGCCGATAAACACGATCCCTGACCATCAGCCACAGGTCCGGCGTGCTAGGCTGAGCAACGTCACGTAGCGATGGACGACGCGGTCGGCGATCTCGACGGCGACTTCCTCCCGGTACAAGTGAGACGTCATGTTCCGGTCGTGCAACATCGCCAGCCAGGTTGCTTCGTCGGCCGCGTCGATCAGCCCCAGTTGGGCCGCGGCTTGAAGGGACTGCCGCGGGCTGGCGGCGGCGAGGCCCTGTGCCGCGGCGATCTGTTGGAAAGCCTTCCAGCACTGCTCGAAGGTGAACTCAAACGCCTGGATGATCCCCGCCCGGTCGCGGTCGTTGGCGACCGGCATTGCGGCGAATTCTTGCAGTTTCGACAATGCCTTGCCGAAGTTCTCAACCGCTTGGGACCCGCTCATAGAGCGTCACTCCTTCCTTTCCGATTCGCTCGCGCAACCGTTCCGAGGCTTCGCCCCAATCCAACAAGTCAACCGGCAACAGGGTCAGGGCGGCGTCGTCAAAGTCGGCCAGGAACCGAATCCACTGCCGGCGGTGTTCCTTCGAGAAGATAAACGCCAGGTCGTAGTCGGAATCCTCCCGGGCGTCGCCGCGGGCCCGCGAGCCGTAGAGGATCACCCGCGTTGGATCGACGGCACGGACCGCATGGTCCACCACCCGCCGAATGCTGGCGGGAAGAGCCACCTCGGCCGCGGTTGCCGTCTCACTTGCCATTTCACCGGCTCCATCACGTTGGACATCCCGCTCCATTGGTATAGTCTACCATATCCCTCACCGGCGTCCATCCGCGCCAATGGACGATTGGACCTTTCCGCGTAAGAACTCCGCCAGGCTCTCCGCGTCGTCGGTGCCGACGCGGAGAGCCTTCTTGCCGAGCGTGAGCTTGACGCAGCCGAAGCCCCAGAGGTTGTAGGTCCAGCCGCGGCCGAAGATGAAGTGGATTCTCGATCGGCCCAGCGGCATTGGGCGGTGCCGGTGATCCGGGCGACGCATCGGCGGGCCGCTGGTCGAGACGATGTATCCCTTGTAGAATCGAGGTTTTTGGACGATTGGGTGGCCACCATGAGCATTCTGCCCGAGTTGAAGGAGCGTTTCCGCCAGGCGTTGGCCGGCATGGCCGATGAGCCGGCGGAGTTGCTCGAATCGATCCGCCGCAGCCAGGACCCGAAGTTCGGCGATTACCAGGCCAATCTGGCCATGCCGTTGGGGAAGCGGCTCCAGCGCCCGCCGAGGGACGTGGCCGCCGAGATCGTCCGCCGGCTCGACCTCGGCGACCTCTGCCAGCCGCCCGAGATCGCCGGGCCGGGCTTCATCAACCTGCGGATCAGGGACGATTGGCTGGTCGCGCGGCTGGCGGCGGCAGTGGGCGACCCGCGGCTGGGCATCCCCCCGGCCGCCGCCCCGCGGACTTGGGTGATTGACTACTCCGCCCCGAACGTGGCCAAGCCGATGCACGTCGGCCACATCCGCTCGACGGTGATCGGCGACGCCCTATGCCGCGTGTTGCGGTTTCTCGGGCACACGGTCATCAGCGACAATCATATCGGCGACTGGGGCACCCAGTTCGGCATGATCCTCTACGGCTACAAGCATTTCCTGGACGCCGAGGCGTACCGGCGGAACCCCGTCGAGGAACTCGCCCGGCTCTACCGAGAGGTGCGGAAGCGGATGGATGAAGAACAGCATCTCTTGACGCAGAAGTTGATCGACGAGGAAGGAAATATCGACGCCCCAAACGCCTTGTGCGGGGAAATTCGAACCGCCGTGCTAGCCGAGACGGCCAAGCTGCACGCCAGCGACGCGGAAAACCGCCGGCTGTGGGCCGAGTTCCTGCCGCATTGCGAAGACGAAATCCAGCGGGTCTACCGCCGGCTGGGCGTCTCCTTTGACCACACGCTGGGCGAGAGCTTCTACGAGGACCGGCTGGCACCGGTGGTCGAGGAACTCATGAAAAAGGGCCTTGCCCAGGAGAGTGACGGGGCCATCTGCGTCTTCCTCGAAGGCCAGAAGGTGCCGATGATCGTGCGCAAGCAGGACGGGGCGTTCCTCTACGGGACGACTGATCTGGCCACGATCGCATTCAGGATGGAGAAGTTTCAGCCGGACGCGATCTTGTACGTGGTGGATCACCGCCAGTCGTTGCACTTCGACATTCTCTTTGGAGTCGCCAGGAAGTGGCTGTTTTCACCTGGGAAGAAGTGGGCTAACAGAAACGTTGAGCTGCGGCACGTCAGTTTCGGCACCGTGCTGGGGGACGACGGCCGGCCGTTCAAGACCCGCTCCGGCGAAACGGTCGGTCTGGAGGGCCTGCTGGATGAAGCCGTCCGCCGGGCGCTGGAGATCGTCGCGGCGGGCGACGACGCCAAGCCCGACGGGCCGGAACTCTCGCCCGCCGAGCGCCGCCAGGTGGCCGAGACGGTTGGCATTGCGGCCCTGAAGTATGCCGACCTCTCGCAGAACCGCACCAGCGACTACGTCTTCAGCTACGACAAGATGCTGGCGATGACCGGCAACACGGCCACGTACATGCAATACGCCTACGCCCGCGTGCGGAGCATTTTCGCCAAGGGCGGCGTGGACGTGGGATCGCTGCGGGCGTCCGGCGCTCTGATTCTGTTGGGCTCGCCGGCGGAGCGGGCGCTCGGGCTGGAGATACTCCGCTTTTCGGAGGCCCTCGACTTGACCGTGGCCGACTATCGCCCCAATCAACTGACGTCTTATCTCTTCGACCTGGCCAACCGATACTCGACCTTTTTCGAGCAGTGCCACGTGCTGCGGGCCGAGAGCGACGGACTCCGCCAGAGCCGCTTGCTCCTCTGCGACCTGACCGCCCGAACGATCCAGAAAGGGCTGGAATTGCTGGGGATCAACGTGGTGGAGAAGATGTAGAGGACGAACGGCGAGAGACGACGGGACACTGCTAGCGGCATTCGCCGCTCATCCGCCTGAGCCGGGGCCTATGCCGTGCGAAAGGTAGTCCCAACCTTTGTTGAAGTCGTAGAGCATCTTGCAGCCGCGGCTTTTCAGGCTTTCGACGATTTCAAGGTCGGAGAAATCCCTCGAGTTTCTGTTGATGAAACAGCCCTCCGCCCCACCTTGTGAGTCCAGATGATGAAGCACTGAACAATAGACGATCGAGTCCTGCGGTTGCTTGAAGGTTGCCCTGCGCCGGTTTGCCGCGGCGATGATGTCGGCTTCAAGAGGGACAAGCATCGCGATTTTCGATACGCGTTCCAGGACCGCGGTCAACCGCTTGTCCTCCTCGTCGTTGCTCCGCACGAGCAGTCCGGTGATGCTTTGCAGAGCGTCGATTTTATCCTTGTATGGCTTGGATCGCGAAAGCTCCGCCAGTTCCTCTGATAAACGCTTGTGGATTTGTCCCCGCTCCTTTGCCCGGCGGATGACGTTCTCATAGCACTCGGCGATAGAAAACGTAGGGACGAGAAGCGTGGCACATCCCGATTCACACAGGCCGATAATCCGCTCGCAGCTTTCGTGCTGCTCCTGAACGAGCGCAACTTCGAGGAGGAAGTTCGTCTCAACGTAGACGTTCATAGGGGAACTTCGACAGCCACGCGTCCGCCCTTGATTGCTTCGACCAAGCCCGACTCCTGCAACAACCGCTTCTGCGGTTCTGGAACATCGTCCGCAATACCCCAATGGACGAGTTCGTTGAGCCACGAGGTCACGATCAATTCAAAGCCTTGACGGCTCACCTTGTCCGGCGACACGCGGGCTTTGTCAAAGTACGGCCGGAAGAACGGCGCCGCGTCCATCTCATACGCGGGTTCGGTCGATTCCTGCGAGTTGCCTGTGTCCTTCCATAGGTACAACCGGTCAGGAAGGGCCAACAACAGAAAGCGACTGTTCGGGACCGCGCCATGAGCAAGCATGTTGTATCGCACGAGTTGTGCCCACGAGCGCGTGGTGTCGGTGCGGTCCCTCACCTCAACGATCAGTTTGATCTGTCCCTCCGGATCGTAACCCACCAGATCCGCCATTGGCGACGTGCTCATTGCGTCCTCCTTCCGACCAGTTCCCGGCCGTTCCGCCGCTTTCTACTCTTATATTATACCATTCACTGAGTCCCCGCAAAGGGCCGTTGGGGAGTGTACCGCCGCAGAATCCCGGCGTGCCTGATGCCTCTTCAGGGCGGCAGCAACTCGCCGTTCTGGCCCGCGAACAGCGCCTTCACCGACGGCCACACGAGCACGATGATCGAGAACATCCCCGAGCACCGTGCCGAAGGGCGTAAAGACGCAGAGCAACGCCGCCTGCGGCAAGCACGCTGCCACGGCCCATTGTGGCACCTGCGGCGGGCAAGTCAAGCCAATCCGTCTTGCCATTTCCGCACGGCTGGAGTAAGTTAGTATCAAGGTTCCGTACCCGTCACGCCCCGCCTGACGCAGCCGCCTCACGCGGAGCGTGAGGAGCAGAGAGCACAAGGAGCGATCATGTCGGTACATTTGCAGCGGGAGATCGAGCGGGTCAAGAAGAACATCCTCGCCCTCTGCGCGATCGTCGAGGACCAGGTGCAGGTGGCGGTCCGGGCCATGCTGGAGCGGGACGCCGAACTGGCCCAAAGCGTCCAGCACCGCGACGAGGACATCGACCGCCGGGAGGTGGAGATCGAGGAGGAGTGCCTGAAAATCCTGGCTCTCTACCAGCCGGTGGCCGTCGACCTGCGGTTCATCGTGGCCGCGCTGAAGATCAACAACGATTTGGAGCGGATCGGCGACCTGGCGGTGAACATCGCGCGGAAGGCCGTCTCCACCGCCGCCGAGCCGCCGGCCGAGGTCCCCTTCGACATCGCCGGCATGGGGGAGAAGACGCAGGCCATGCTCCGCGACAGCATCGACGCGATGGTGAACATGGACGGCCGGCTGGCCGAGGAGGTCTGCCGCCGCGACGACGAGATCGACCGGCTGAAGCACGAGATCCGGGCCGGGGCGGAAGAGCGGATCCGCCGTGAGCCGGCGAAGACCGGCCCGCTGCTGCGGCTGCTGGCCGTCTCCCGCAACCTCGAACGGATCGCCGACTGCGCCACGAACATCGCCGAGGACGTGATCTACATGTCGGAGGGCCGCATCATCCGGCACACGAAAGGGGATTCCTAGCACAAGCTCCAAACGGCGCTCACCGGCCACACGTCCATGTTGTCGACAAAGCCTTTTATTCCGCCCGGCGCGAGAAACACGGCGGTGCTCACCGCCGTGAAGCTGCGGCGCCGGCGCACGGCTGCGTCCCGCGGACGCGGCTGATCGAGGTGCGCGACGTTTGGAAGACCTATACGGTTGGCGAAGTCGAGGTGGAGGCGTTGCGGGGCGTCTCCATCGACATCGACTACGGAGAGTACGTCGCCCTGCTGGGCCCTTCGGGCTCGGGCAAGACGACGCTGATGAACACGCTGGGCTGCCTCGACCGGCCCAGCCGCGGCAGCTACCTACTCGAAGGGGAAGAGGTCGGGGCGATGTCGGGCGACCAGCGGGCCCGCCTGCGGAACCGCAAGATCGGTTTCGTGTTCCAGAACTTCAATTTGCTCTCGCGGACTTCCGCCGTGGAAAACGTGGAGTTGCCGCTGTTGTATGCCGGCCACGTCCGCGGCGGCCGGCGGCGAGGGCGGGCGCGGAATTGCTGAAGAAGGTGGGCCTGCAATCGCGGCTGGATCACCACCCCGCGCAGCTCTCCGGCGGCGAGCAGCAGCGGGTGGCCATCGCCCGCGCCTGGCCAACTCGCCGCCGATCCTCTTGGCCGACGAGCCCACCGGAAACATCGACTCGCGCACCAGCCGGGAGGTGATGGACCTGTTCCGGCAACTCAACAAGGAAGACGGAATCACGATCATCCTGGTAACGCACGATCAGGAGGTGGCGCGAAACGCCGGCCGGGCCATCGTCCTCCGCGACGGACGGGTGGTGTGCGAGTCGACGGACTTCGCCCTGGCCGCCGCCTCCGCGCACCGGCCGGAAGGATGATTGCCATGAAACGGCTGCTGTTCTGGCTGATCGTCGTCGGGCTCGTAGGGGGAGGCGGCGCCGTCGGCTACCGCCGCCTCCGTCCCGCCGCCGACGGCGCCGACAACGGCGGCTACCGGACCGCGCCGGTGCGGCGCGGCGACGTCACGTTCACCGTCAAGGAAAGCGGCGCCGTGCAGCCGGTGCAGAGCGTGCAGGTCGGCTCGTTCGTCTCCGGGCCGATTTGCCGGATCTACGTCGACTTCAACGACAAGGTCAAGAAGGGACAACTTCTGGCGGAGGTCGATCCGCTGATTTTCAAGGCCAATCTCGATCAGGCCAAGGCGTCGCTGGCCGCCGCCAAGGCCAATCTGTTGCAAGCGAAGGCCAAGGTCGAACAAGCGAGGCGGGATTGGAAGCGGGCCCAGAGCTTGTTGCCCGGCAAGGCCATTTCCGACACCGACTACGACCTGGCCGAATCCGCCTACGAAACGGCCGCGGCCGGCGTGGCGGTTGCCGAGGCGCAGATCGGGCAGAGCGAGGCCGCCCTGCAACTGGCCGAGACCAATCTCGGCTACACCAAGATCACCTCGCCGGTGGACGGCGTTGTCACGGACCGCAAGGTGGATCCCGGTCAGACCCTGGCGTCGACCTATCAGACGCCCGTGCTCTTCGTCGTCGCTCCCGACTTGGAGAAGCGGATTTACGTCTTGGCGTCGGTGGATGAGGCGGACATCGGCTTGATCCGCGAGGCCCAGCGCGAAGCCAGCCGGTTACCTTCAAAGTGGACGCCTACCCCAAGGACACGTTCGCGGGAAAGATTTTGCAGATCCGTCTTACGCCGACCACGGTGCAGAACATCGTCACCTACACGGTGGTCGTCGAGGCCCCCAACCCGCAACTCAAGCTGCTGCCGGGAATGACGCCCACGCTCTGCTTCCAAATCGAGAAGCACACGGGGGTGCTGAAGATTCCCAACGCGGCGCTGCGGTTCGATCCCAAGCCGGAGTTGGTCCGTGCCTGCGACCGGTCCCTTCTGGAAAGCGCGGATTCCGACGGCCTGGAAAAGCCGGACGCGGACTCGCCCAAGGCGGCCGCAGCCGCCGACGGCGGATCAGCGCCGGAGCCCGCCCGCAAGCCGCAATACGTCTGGGTTGCCGACGGCGGCCTGCTGTCGGCCGTGAAAGTCGTGACCGGCTTGAGCGACGGACAATTCACGGAACTCGTCTCCGGCAACCTGAGCGAAGGCCAGTTGCTGGTCACGGCAATGAAACCATGAATCTCTGGCTGATCGTGCGGGTGGCCTTTCGAGCCTTGGCGAAGAACAAGCTGTGCGCCGGCCTGACCGTGCTGGGAATCGTCATCGGCGTGGCCGCCGTCATCCTGCTGGTTTCCATCAGCCAATCGGCCGGCCTGATGGTCCAGCAGCAGTTCCAGAACCTGGGAACCAACCTGGTTGTGGTGTTTTCGGGCAACCGCACCACGGGCGGCGTCCGGCAGGGCGCAAAAACCGCCATTACCCTCACGGCCGACGACGTTGACGCCATCGTGACGGAGTGCCCCAGCGCGGGCGGCGTCGCCCCGCGTATGGGCCTCCGGCCAGGTGGTCGCCGGGAACCAGAATTGGTCGCCGGGCCAAATCATCGGCACCAGCGCAAGCTACCTGACGCTCTCCAATTGGCAAATGGAAAAGGGCGAGTTCTTCACGCCCGGCGACGTCCGCGCCGCGGCCAAGGTGTGCGTCCTCGGCAAGACCGTGGCGAAAAACCTCTTTCAGAGCTCGGACTGCGTCGGCGCGACGATACGCATCAAGAGCATTCCCTTCGTGGTCCTCGGCGTCCTCGAAGCGAAAGGGGCAAACCTCATCGGCCAGGACGAGGACGACATCGTGGTGGCCCCCAATACGACCATTATGAAACGCGTCTACGGCTTTCCCTTCAAGAACGTGTGGAGCATTCACGTGCTGGCTTGCTCGGCCGGCCGGATACCGGAACTGAAAGACGAGATCAAGCGGCTGATGCGCCAGCGGCATCGGATCCGCGACGGCGACCCGGACGATTTCGACGTGTTCGACGCGACGGGAGTCGTCAGGGTGCTGAACGTCATTACCACCGTCATGACGCTGATCCTGGGCTCGGTGGCGGGCGTGTCGCTGCTCGTCGGCGGCATCGGCATCATGAACATCATGCTGGTCTCCGTCACCGAGCGGACCCGCGAAATCGGGATTCGCCTGGCCGTCGGTGCGCGTTCGCGCGACATTCTGCGGCAATTCCTCCTGGAAGCGGTGGTGCTCTCCTTGTTGGGCGGAGTGATCGGCGTCGCGCTGGGAATTGCCGCCGCCGTGGGGGCCACCTTCGCCGCCAACACGTTTCTCAACCGCGTGCAGTGGCCTTTGACGGTCTCCGTTGAGGCCATCGTCGTCTCCCTGGTCTTTGCCGCCGCGGTGGGCGTGTTCTTCGGCTACTACCCCGCCCGCAAGGCCAGCCGCCTGGATCCGATCGAATCGCTCCGCTACGAGTGACCGGAGGGCCCATTGCCACCTTGAGCCGGACCATCGATTGGCGGTAGAATTGGAGAATCGCTGAAAATGGGAACGGCGACGTTCGGCAACCGCCGCCGCGACGGCCGCCGGCCTTGATTGACGACGCGAGCACTTCGATGACACTCGGCATTCCAACGGCTTGGGGAATGGTTTTCGCCCTGTTTTTTCAGGCGTTGTTCTTGGCATTTTTCTTCACTCTCTTCCTTTCGGGTTTGCGCAAGGACTACGGCCCTCGCCCGGCGGCAGCGGTGCTTCTTGCCGGAACCGTTGCCGGGGTTGCCGTGGGACTGACTGCGGTGCTCCTGGGTGACAATCGCGTGTTCGTAAGCCATTGTCGAACTTTCGAAAAAAGCGAACTGCCGGATGTCGTCTTGATCGTAGCCGGCTTCTTCCAAGGCTCCGGCCTCTTTTCCGCCGGCGGGGCGGGAATGGTATTGGCGTGGCTGGGGGCGCGGTACTGGAGACGCGGTATCAGGCCGGACAAGACCACGACGCTTATTGTGGGATTACTCGTCGGCCTTGGCGTCGGTGCCATCGTGGAACTTGCACGGGTTCGATGGGGTGACGCGAGGGGAGTTAATCCGGCCCGGCTTTCGCTCTTCACCTTTCTGGGCGGCCTGTTATTTCTCGTGAGCCGGCCGTTTCTCTTTCACGGCGGCCGTTTCCAATTCGGTATCAAACATCTGCTCGGGCTTACGGTAGTCTGGGCGCTGGTATTCGGATGGTTAGGCCCTCAGTTGTCCCGGTATCAAGCAGAAACCGAGACGCTTGCCTCGCTTGCCAAGCTGCTGGGTGGGCCAATCCAATGTGAACGACATGAAGGCTTCACGGGGTTGGAATACGTCGGCGTTCGTGCGATTGCCCCCATGCACGATTGCGGACACTCAAATCGACGCGGTCATCGCCCAACTGAAACGTCTTCCGGGGCTTTTTCTGTTGCGCACCGAACAAGCCACTATAAGCGAGCAAGGGCTGAAACGACTCGAGGACGCCCTGCCGAACGCCCATTTCGGCAGGTGTTCTTCGACTGATGATCGCACGGAAGAGATCCTCCCAACCACCGGCCGGTCAAGAGTGCCGGCGGCAAACAG
This sequence comes from uncultured Planctomycetaceae bacterium, assembly GCA_963754135.1. Lineage (GTDB taxonomy): Bacteria > Planctomycetota > Planctomycetia > Pirellulales > Thermoguttaceae > JAJFUI01. Next base: position 957,113 of record CAVWEY010000003.1, on the reverse strand, counting down.
ACCTCCGACCGAAAACCGTGTCCAGCCGTGAATTCCCAAGAGTAACAACCACGCCAGCAGCCAAGATTCCTCCATCCCACATATGCCCCGGTCAAACGCGTCCCGCCTTCCGCTTCCTCGCAATCCCACCCGGCCCGTGAAGGTCGGTTCGGTGACCATCGGCGGGGGCAATCCGATCGTGGTGCAGAGCATGTGCGCCACGAAAACCGCGGATGTCGAGGCGACGGTTGCGCAAGTCGAGCAGTTGGCGGCGGCGGGGGCGGGCGTGGTGCGGATCGCCGTCGATACCCAGCAGGATTGCGAGGCCCTGGCTGAAATCCGCCGGCGGACGGCCGCGAATCTCTCCGTCGATCTCCAGGAGAACTACCGGCTGGCGGCGAAAGTCGCCCCGCTGGTCGATAAAATCCGCTACAATCCGGGGCATTCGTACCATCACGAGCGGGAGCGCCCGTGGCAGGATAAGGTCCGCTTTCTGGTGGACGTGGCCGGCGAGGATGACTGCGCGCTTAGGGTCGGCGTGAATTGCGGCTCGGTCGATCCGGCGAACAGCGAGTGGCACGTCGGCGACCAGATGATGGCGATGCTGGGAAGCGCTTTGGAGCACTGCGAACTGCTCGACCGGCTCGGCTTTACCCGCTATTGCGTATCGCTGAAGGACTCCGATCCGGCCCGCGTGGTCGAGGTGAACCGGCGATTTGCGGCCCGGCGGCCGGACGTGCCGCTGCACCTGGGCGTGACGGAGGCCGGAATGCCGCCGGAGGGAATCTTCAAGACCCGGCTGGCCTTCGAGCAACTCCTCTCACAGGGCATCGGCGACACGATCCGCGTCTCGCTGACCGTGCCGGCGGCGCGGAAGCACGAGGAGGTCGAGGCCGGCCGGCAAATCCTGGCCGACGTTTCCGCCGGCCGGCTATTCGGCGGCAGCCAGAGCACCGTCGGGCGGCTTAACATCATCAGTTGCCCGAGTTGCTCGCGGGTGGAGAACGAGGCGTTCATCGAGCTTGCGGGGCTGGTGCGGGAAGCGACGCGATACGCCGCGGACTACCCCATTACGATCGCCGTGATGGGCTGCCGCGTGAACGGCCCCGGCGAAACGGATCACGCCGACCTGGGGCTTTGGTGCGGCCCCGACTGCGTCCATCTGAAGCGCGGCGGCATGCCGCTCGGGGCGTTTTCCTACGAGGAAGTCATTCCTCGGCTCAAGGCGGAACTCGACGCGCTGATTGATCGGCTGGCCGACCGCTCCAGCGGGCCTTGGAGCTGCGCCTTGAAATTCCGCACGTCTTGATCGCGCCTTTGAAGCAACTTCAGCCGGGCGTGACATTGCCGGATGCGGCGTTCGACTTCGGCCAGCAACTCGCTCTCGTCGCGGCCGGCGATTTCGGCGGGCAGCATCGGCTGGCCGTAGTGGACGCGGATGCGGCCCAGCCGCGGCAGCTTGTGCCAGCGGGGCCAGGCCTGAAACGCCCCCTCAATCGCCACCGGCAGGATCGCCGCGCCCGAGCGGACGGCCAGCGTGGTGAAGCCGGGGCGAAACACGCCCAGCTCGCCGTTGCGGGTGCGGGTGCCCTCGGGGAAGATCAGCACCATCTCGCCCCGTTTCAGCCGGCGGAGCGATTCCTTGATCCCGCCCAGTCCCGTCCCCTCGCGGTCAATCGGGATCGCATCCAGCGACTTGATCAGCCAGCGGAAGGGGGGGAAGCGGAAGAGGCTCTCTCGGGCGACGTAGTTCATCCGCCGCGGGCAGCCCAGGCCCACCAACGGCGGGTCGAAATGGCTCTGATGGTTGGAAACCACGAGCACACCGCCGTGCTTCGGGATGTTCTTCCGCCCGGTGAAGCGGACCCGGTAGGCGAACGTGGCCAGGCCGAACACCTGCAATTTCAGGAATTCATACCAGGCACGGCTCAGGAGGGACCGTTGCACGGGAGCAAATGACGAAGTCCGAAGCTCGAAATCCGAAGGCCGAACGGACGGCCGCACTTCGCGTTTCGGATTTCGAGCTTCGGACTTCGTCATTCTTTCGTCATTCGTCATTCGTGTTTTGTCCTTCCCTTTACCAGTTCCTCTAACCGCTCCACCACCTCCTCGACGCTCATTCCATCCGTGCAGACCTCGACGGCGTCGGGGGCGGGGCGGAGCGGGCCGACCGGCCGGCCGGCGTCCTCCCGGTCGCGGCGCTCCTGGGCGGCCTGCACCTGTTCGAGCGCGACCGGCTCGCCTTGGGCTTGCAGTTGTCGCCATCGCCGCCTTGCCCGCTCCGCCGGGCTGGCCGTCAGAAAGACTTTGCACCCGGCCTGGGGAAAGGCCACGGTCCCCTGGTCCCGCCCCTCGGTCACGACGTTCTCATTGTACTCCTCACGCTCCGCGTGAGGTGGCTGATCGTCCCGACTTGCCGGCCCGGCGATTTCCTCGCGCGGAGCGTGAGGTGGCTGATCGTCCCGACTTGCCGGCCCGGCGATTTCCTCGCGCGGAGCGTGAGGAGTACGAGGGCCGGCCAGCTTCCGCTGGAGTTTCACCAGAATGCCCGCGGACTTGCGGGTTGTCGGCGGCGTAGCGGGTGACGGCGGTCACTTCCGAGGTCCGCACGGACTCGGTCACGTCCTCGCCGTCCAGGAGGATCCGCTCGCCGGAGAGCCGGAGATCGAGCGTTGCGGCCAGTTGGGCCAGGTCCTCGGGCAAGTCCCAATCCAGGCCGCGCCGCAGGCCGGCCAGCGCCACCGCCCGGTACATGGCCCCGGTATCGAGAAAGCGGAACCCCAGCCGCCGGGCCAGCGCCCTGGCCACGCTGCTCTTTCCGGCGCCGGCGGGTCCGTCGATGGTGATGATCATGCCGTGCCGTCAAGCGGTAGTCTCACGACCTTTCGCCTCCAGATACTCGGCCTTCTCATCCTTCCAGTTGCTGATGTCGCATCCCTTGAGGACGCCCTTCCATTCCCGGACGAATCGTTTGCCGGCGTCTTTGTCACGAGGCGGAGCCGATTCGGCCTGGTCGGGAAAAACGACGACGACCTCCATCCGGCCTTCGGGGCCGTTGCCCTCGGGGAAGAGAAGGTGCCCGTTGTCGTAAACGGCTTTGACAGATTGCATGACAGCGCCTCCGCACGCTGGGGACCGAAGTTCCACACGCCACGGTCTATTATACCCCTCGTCAGGACGGCAACAAGACCAGGCCGACGCTAGCCGCGCGATTCCAGCGCGCGGCGGATGAAGGCGTTGACTTCTCTGGGGTGCGTGACGTTGATCAGGTGCGGGCCGTCGGGAATCCAGAGGTCGGCTTCGACTCCACGGGCGGGAATAACCAGATCGCGGCGGCCATGAATGTGATGCACGCGGACGCCTGCCAGCGGCACCGGCTTCCAGCCGAGAATCGCCCACACGGCCCAGTGTAGGAAACCGTTGTCCATGTCCTTGAGCATTCCGATCAACAGGGCTCGTTGGCCCGCGTCCATCCGACTGGAAAACCGGGTTGTGGGTGATCCGACCCACTTCACCGCGTTCCACGCCCACGCCGGCACCAGCGGCCAGAGCGGACCCCCGGCGCGATAGAGCCACCGCAGCCCCCGGCGGCTGCGGCAACTGGCGATCAGCACGACCGCGTCCGGCCTCAAGTGGCGGGCCATCTCATAGGCCAACATGCCGCCGAAGGAGACGCCGCCCAGGACCAACGGCACGTCCCGCGACAGTTTGACCGATTCGGCCATTCGCACCGCGTAGTCTGCCAGCGGTTCCTTCTTCCGCGGCGGAATCCACCGCGGAACGATCAACTGCGGGAAGTCCCGCTGCTGCGGCTCCAGCAGCCGGTTGTCGGCGGCGAAGCCCGGCAGGAGAATCAACTGTGGCGTGGCGTTCATCGTGCGACGGCGCGACCGCTGGTCGCGGCTTTATGTGAACAAGACCTCCACTTCGACCCACTGGTGCGGGCCGACGGGCACCTCGATGCGGTCGCCGGCCACGGCCAGATCGACCGGCGGCACGTCGCCGGGGTTGATCTTCCGGGCAGACGCCACGGCGCGGAAAGACCGCAGTCCGAGCCGCACGCCCCGGCCCTCCGTCTCCAACAGCCGCGCGCGGAAACCACCGGCGGCTGTTAGCCGCCGGCTATTGGAGCTGTCGTCCGCGCCGTGTGCCGCGTCCGCACACGGCGTGTGCGGGCTACAATACTCCCAGTGGGTCGCCAACACGTTGCGGCAATCGAGGTGAAAGAGCCAGCCCGTCTGCGCCGGCGGCGGGGGCTGATCGGGCAACACCAGCGGCGGCGCGATCAGTCCCAGCGCGGCGGCCGTCGGCTGCGGCACGTCGATGCCGATGCCCAGTCGAAACGACCGGGCCGTCTCGCCACGGACGACCAGCAGCGTGTCGAGCTTCCGCCCGAAGCGGCGGTGGTAAGGCAGCCCGCCGCAGAGCAGCGTCGTCCGCTGCCGGCCGCGGCGAATATCGAGAAAATGCGGCGATTCGATTTGCAAGAGCGTCGTCGGCACGCCGGCCAGGTGTACGCTCCGGTACAACTCGGCCGTTTCGTCCTTCCAGGCGAAGCGGACGGCGTAGTACGAGTCCCAAGGGCTCGGGCCGGGCAGGCGGTCGATGTCCAGTTCGACCAGCAGTTCGATCACCCGGCTGCCGCGCCACAGGCGGGTGGTTTGCCGGAAGCCGGCCACACGGCGGCCCTCCCGGTCCATCAACCGGCCGCGGGCAACCATCTCTCCCAGCGCCGGCCCGGCGGAGGTTGCGGCAATCTCGTCGGCGGCCATGATCGAATAGTCTGCCTCACCACCGTCGCCGCGCGACAGCCGCAGGGCGATCTGCTGGGCCAGGCGGGGATCGCGGCTGTGGTAGTCGGAGATCGAACGGATCGCGCCGGTGTGCGGATCAAAGTGAATCTCGCAGAACTCGTTGCAAAGCATGTTCGGCCCGGCCAACGGCGGCGGCTCTTTCGCGCGGCCAAGACCGAACCAGCCCTTGCGTCTGCCAACTTGTGGTGCAGGCGTCTCGCCTGCCTGCCCGCCGTCAGAACGAATCCAGGCAAACCCCATCGCCGGCACGTCGATGATGGAAGGATGAAGGATGAAGGATGAAGGATGAATGCCGCTCAGTTGGGGGAAACTCTGGGGATTGACGATCAGCCAGCCGCGCTGCCGCGGGCCCGCGGCGCCGGCGAGCGATCGTGCCAGCCCGGCAAGCGGCCCGTTCAGCAAACCGGCAAGCTGCTTGTCTAACGCTGTACCGGCGCTTTCATTGGCGCCGAGGGAATCTTCGATGGCCGCCCCAAGCCGCTCTTGCTCGTCAGTAGATTCCTTCGTAGGGACATCGCCGCCGCGGCGGGCAAGCCCGCCCGCTACACAGCCGGCCATCACGCGTAACGCCTGGCAGGCGCCCAGCTCCGCCCGGCGGCGGAAGTACCGCACCCAGCGGGAGACCGGGTCGCGGCGGCCGGCAGCCACTTCTTGCTTCAGGTACGGCGGACGGTACTCGTCCGGCTGGTAGTGGGCGTGCTGGCCGGCCATGCCGGTCTGCTCGAAATAGCGGGTGATCGTCGAGAACGTGCCCAGCACTGACCCGTAGGCGGCGATCCGCCGCAGGTCGCCATACCAGCGGCTGGCCCTGCCCGGCCAATGGGCAAACATCACCGTGCCCGACTGTTCCAGGCCCATCGCGTCGCCGAGTTTCTCGGCCAGTTGGAGGAACGACTCCGCCCGGCCGGCGTCGAGGGGAACGGAGCCGAGCGCTTCGATGGTGGTTCCATCGATGCCTTCCCATTGGATCCGGCCCTGGTTGCCGGTGGGAAAGCGGCCGTCGTCGAGCGTGCAGTGGAAGGCCGCGGTGAAGCCGAACCGCTCGAGAATCTGCGGCAGCGCGGGCGTCAGGCCGAACCGCCGCCGTCCGAAGACAGTCGGCCGGCGCCCAGGCAGCGGTCGTACGCCGCCAGTCCGCGGGCGAGTTGCTCCGCGATGGCCTCCGGCCCCAACAGCGGCAGCGGCATTTCGTTGAACTCGCCGCCCACCAGCGCCACTCGATCGGCGGCCAACGCCTGCTTCAGGGCCTCTAACGTCTCCGGCTCCCGCTGGGCCATCTCTTCGATCACTTCGCCCGAGCAGAGCAGGTTGCGGGGCAGCCCGGCCGCCAACTCCTGCCGCAATGCCTCCCCGAATGTGCCGTGGGCCAGCAACGTCAAATCCAACAGCCGGGTATCGACGGGGTAGAAATACTCGCGGGCCTCGTGGAGCCGGTCGAAGGCCGACTGGAGGTGCCCGCGGGCCGCCGCCGCATCGCCCAGCAGCGCCGCGCCGGCCGCGGCCAGCACGGCCGTCCGCAGAGCGCCTTCATCCAAGTTGCTGCTATAGCGCAACTTGCGCGTCAATAGCTCGACCTGCAAGTGGCAATAGCCCAGGGCCAGGAAATCGGCCGCCAGATCGGGATCGACGTCACGGGTGCCACTGCTGGCTCGTCCAGCAGTGTTGCCCGCACTGCTGGACGAGCCAGCAGTGGCACCCAGGGCGGCGGCCACCATCTCCTCGCGAGACGGCAGGTTCCGCAGGACGCAGGCCCCGGCCCCCTTGGCCTCCGAAAGCCAGCCATCCGGCAACAAAGGCAGGCAACAATCGGGCACGATCACCAGATGCCCTGCCGGCTCGGGCGGCGGAGCCGCGGCCGGCGCCCAGGCCGGGATGCCCTCCGCCCCGGCCAGCAATACGGGGTGCCACAGGCTCGACCACGCCGATAGCAACTGTTCCGCGTCGTCTTCCCGCCGCTTCAGGTCGAAGTCCTCGAGACTTTGGCACGGCAACAGGGCGACCAGTCGATCGAACTTCATGGGCGAAAGTGGTTGAAAGCGGTCATTGTGGGTTATTCGATTCCCCTGTAAAGAGCTATGCGTGGCCGGAGTTTTCATCCGCTGCCGAAATTATCCGCACATTCGCGCCCAGTCCACTGGCCGCTAAAGCGACCAGCCCTCATCCCCACATTCGCGGCCAGCCCTCTGGCTGAAGCGGGCCAACCCTCGGTTGCCGGCCAAAATTCCCACCATAACCGGCCCCGTTGGGCATGGCAACCAGTTGACAATTCCTGTCCCATGACGATACATTATTATGGGAGAGGGATAGACAGCCTGGTTACGTCACATCTTGACAGGTCAGCTTCGGGCCTGGGGCTGTCAGGAACAGAGAGACACTGCCTTTACGTCCAGCCGTCTTTGGGCGGCGTCGACGGAGGTCCCATATTATGGCAGGCGGTGCGGTTTGGGGTATTGACATCGGCCAGTGCGCCTTGAAGGCCCTGCGGTGCTCCGCCCACGAGGACCCCAAGAAGTTAGTGGCCGAGGCGTTCGACTACATCGAGTACCCGAAAATCCTCAGCCAGTCGGGTTCTGATCCGGTCGAGTTGGTCGGCGAGGCGATGAAGCAGTTCCTCTCGCGCAACACCGTGCTGGGCGACCGGGTGGCAGTGTCGGTGGCGGGCCAGGCGGGCCTGGCCCGCTTCATCAAGCTCCCGCCGGTGGAGGCCAAGAAAATCCCCAACATCGTCCGCTACGAAGCGCGGCAGCAGATCCCCTTCGATCTGAACGACGTAGTCTGGGACTACCAGCGGATGGGCGGCGGAAGCGTCGAGGAGGGTTTCGCCCTGGAGACGGAGGTCGGCCTGTTCGCCATGAAGCGCGACGCCGTCTTCCGCGCCTTGGACCCCTTCCTGAAGAACGACGTCGCGGTCGACTTCGTGCAGCTTACGCCGCTGGTGTTGTACAACTTCCTCCTCTTCGACCAGTTGGACGAGTTGCCGGCGGCCGACGAATATGACGCCGAGAACCCGCCCGAGTCCACCGTGATCATCGCCATGGGCACCGACGCCACCGATCTGGTGATCACCAACGGTTTCCGGGTCTGGCAGCGGAGCATCCCCCTGGGCGGCAGCCACTTCACCAAGGCGCTGGTGCGGGAGTTGAAGCTCACCTTCGCCAAGGCCGAGCATCTCGAAGCGCAACGCCACGGCGGCCGCCGATCCCAAGGCCGTCTTTCAGGCCATGCGGCCGGTGTTCAGCGATCTCTTGACCGAGTTGCAGCGCTCGATCGGCTACTTCTCGAATCTGAACCGGGCGGACAAGATCGGCCGCGTGGTGGCCCTGGGCAACGCCATGAAACTGCCCGGCCTCCGCCGCTACTTGTCTCAAAGCCTCGGCTTCGAGATTCAGAAGATCGAGTCCTATCGCGGGCTGACCGGTCCCCAGGTCCTCACCGCCCCCTCGTTCCAGGAAAACCTGCTGAGCTTCGGGGTCTGCTACGGCCTGGCGCTGCAAGGGCTGGGAAAGGCCGGAATCCACACCAATCTGCTCCCCAAGGAGATCGTCAACGACCGGCTGATCAAGCGGAAGAAGCCCTGGGCGGTGGCGGCGGCGGCCCTGCTGATGTTGGCCTGCTGCATCCACTATGCCGCCTCCTCGCTGGCCCTGAACACCGTCAACGAGAGCATCTCGGAGCCAGCCCGAAAGTCAAGCCAAAGCGCTCAGCGCCAAGGCCGGCCAACTAAAGTCCGAATACGACCAGGCCAACAACGAGTTCCATGCCACCGACCAGATCGGGCTGCACCTGGTGAGCAACGTGGAGGGCCGGCTCCGCTGGTTGGAACTGCTCAAGGCGGTCAACCGCTGCCTGCCGCCCTACGTCGCTCCCCCGCCGGAAGATCCCAAGGCGCCCATCGCGGCGCGGATTTCCGCCCGCAACGAATTGCACGTCACCAGTCTGGATTGCCAGCAGATGGATGACGTGTCCACCTGGTACGCCGGCGCGAGGCGGTGGGATTCCGCCGCGGGCAGTTCCGACGCGGCGGCCGGCCCGCCCCCGCCCGCTCCGGCCCTGGCCCCGCCCACGCCGCCGCCGGCCGGGCGGATGCCGGGCAAGCCGCCGGCCGCAGTGCCGGGGCCGATGCCGGGAACGCCGGCCGCGCCGTCGGCCGCCGCCGCCCCGCCGGCAGGCGATTCCTCCGCCGGACCCAAAGGGCCAGGCTGGATCGTGCAACTCACCGGCTTTCATTTCCACAATGCCGACCGCACCAATCAAGGGGCACAATACGTCCGCAATACGCTCATTCGGCAACTCCGCGACGGCAAGCTCGAATTGCCCGTCGCCGCAGGCGGCAAACTCGATGCCGTGACCATGAAAGACCTCGGCATCAGTTGTCCCGTGCTGGTCAACCCGCGGATGGTCCGTGAGGTCGACGTGACCGATCCCAACGCCGAGCCGGAGACGGCCCGCTCCGGCGGCATGGGCATGCCGATGGGGCCGGCTGGTCCAGGGATGGGCATGGGTGGCGTCGGAGGGAACCGGTCCGGAATGCCCGGCGCCCCCGACACAGCCGCCCCCGGCGCCATCCGACTGAAGCAGTTCGATTTCGTCGTCCAGTTCTGCTGGCAGCCCAAGACCCCCAGCGAGCGCCACGAAGCCAAGAAAGCGCCGGACAAACCCTAATGGACAAGCTCAAGATCATCTTCGCCGACTTGAAGAAGTACCAGTTTTGGGTCCTCTGCGGGGCCGTGCTGGTCGTCTCGCTGGTCTGCTGGTGGCTGGCCACCAGCGGCGTGGCCAACCAGTACCAGAGGCGGGAGGCGGCCATCAAGGCCAGCTTCGCCGCCGCCACCATCTCGCCGGACCCTCCCAACGAAAAGTCGGCCAAGGAGGTCCGCGAGCTGACCGAGGTGCTCAAGCAAGGGAAACAGGGCGTCTATCCCGCCTGGGAAATCCTCTACGATCAGCAACAGGTGAACAACCGCCTTCCCGAGAAGCTCGGTCCCGAATTCAAGAGAGAGTTCGAGTCGCTGAAGACCGGCGGCGAACTCGACAGCCAGTACCGGGAAATCTACCAGAACTTCATCAAGAGCTATCTCCCCTCGTTGAAGGAACTGGTCGATGCGGTTCGGCCCGTGGGACCGGCAGGCGGCGTGGCGGGCGAGAGAGCGGCCGGCGCGGCCCGTCCGGCGATGGGAGGGCTTCTGCCCGGCATCGGAAGGCCATCCCGCGGATTCGGCGGGCCCATGCCGGGGGCGCCGGGCCAGGATGCCCACGCGGAAGGCGAGTGGACCGGGGTTGTCGAGTGGAATGACGCCGATTACTTGAAGCTGGAGAGCCGTTTCAACTGGGACGCCGCGCCCTCCACCACGGCGGTCGTCTTGGCCCAGGAAGATCTTTGGGTGTACGAGGCGGTGCTGCGGGCGATCAAGCGGACCAATGACGGGGCCACCAACCAAAGCAATGCCGCGGTGAAGCGGATCGACAGCCTCGACATCGGCGCCCCCGCGGCTGACGCCTGGCGAACTGCCGTGGCGGCCCTCGGCCTGGGAGCCCCGGCGGCGGGTGGACCGGGCGGACCCGGGGGAATGCCCGGCGGGATGTCCGGTGCCGGCCCGATGTCCGGCGCCGGCCCGATGCCCGGCGGGATGCCCGGCCCGATGCCTGGTGGGATGCCCGGCGGAATGCCCGGCGGAATGCCCGGCCCAATGCGCGGCGAAGCGCCCGGCGGGATGCCCGGCCTGGGAATGGGTGGTGCGACGGGATCGATTGCAGGACTGTCCGACGAGCAGATCCGGCAGCAATTGATCCAGAACCGTTATGTCGACGACAAAGGGATGCCGCTGAGTTACGACGCCTCGTCGCCGCCGCTGTATGCCAAGCATCCCTTCGCCGAGTTCAAGATCATGCCGGTCTGCATGAAGTTGGTGATGGACCAGAAGCGCTTGCCGAGGTTGCTGGTCGCATGCGCAACTCGATGATGCCGATCGAGGTCCGCCGCGTCCGCGTCTTGACTGTTGCGGGCGGCGGGAGCGGGCTGGGAAGCCCGGCCGGCGGCGGGACGCCTTTCGGCGGCATGGGCGGCATGGGCGGTGCCGGGCCCGCCGGCTTCGGCCCGGCTGCTCAGCCCCAAGAGAGCAGCCAGTTTGACATCCCCGTGGAAATTCATGCCATCATCTACATCTTCAACCCACCCGACCGCGAGAAATTCGGCAAGGGAGCGGCGGCCGCCGCGGCCCCGCCGGGCGGCCCGCCGCCGGCCATGCCCGCCGCACCGCCGGCCGGCCGGCCGGCCATGCCGCCTGCCGGTCTGCCAGGCGTCCGGCCCGCCGGCCTGCCCGCCGCGCCCCCCAAGAACCCGGGGAGATGAGCCATGAAGGTCAAACTGCAACTGGACGCCAAGAGCATCCAAGCGTTCGCGATTCAGAACGTCGAGAAGATCGGCTTCGGCGTGGTCGCCTTGATCTGCCTGTTGATGGTCTACCGCGCCTTGGCCGGCGGCGTGAAGCGGTACGACCGCACGCCCGACCAGTTGGTCCAGGCGGTCCGCACGGGGGAGCAGGCGCTCGGCAGGGGACCGAGCCATCCGCCCGACCGGAAGGTGAACGACTACGTCGCCTTGGCCCAAGCGGCCCGGCAAGCCGTCGACGAGCAGCCCTACGTTACTTCGGCCCTGTGGAACCCGCCGGTGTTTCCGAAGCGGCCGTTGCGGACCAGCCCGGCGCTGTTCGTCGCGGAGCAGCTTCACGGGACGGCGGAACTGGGACCGATGAACGTGCTGGTCCCTGCGGCTGAAGTCCCGCACCCCGCCGTGCCGGAGGCCGGGAAACTTGTCGCCGGGCCGCCGGCGCCGCCGGTCGGCCCCGGGCAGACGTCCATCGCGGCGACAGTCAACGAACCCCGTCTCAAGCGGTGGGTTGTGGTCACCGCGCTCGTGCCCATCCAGAAGCAGGAAGACGCCTACAACGAAGCCCTGAGAAAGTCCGTATTGTACGTCCCTGAAAACGACTATCCCCAGTACGCCGGCTACCTGGTCCAGCGCGTCGAAGTGCCCGGCGCCAGCGAGGCCGCAGACCCCGACTGGACAAAGGCCACGCGGTTCAGCTTTCTCGAGGAAGTAAGAAAGGCCATGGGCCAATGGGCGCCGGGAACGACCGCGGACGTTGTCGCGTCCGAGTACCTCGACGAGTATCTCACATTCCCGTTGGGACCGCTGGTAGGCCGGCTGTGGGGCGAAAGCGTTGCCCACCCAACGGAGATTCCGCTCTTTAACCCGAACGACGCCCACGCGGGGATGGGCGGGTTCGGTGGCGGCATGATGCCCGGCGGAAATATGATGCCCGGCGGGAATATGACGCCGGGTGGTAATATGATGCCGCACGGCGGTAATATGATGCCGCACGGCGGCGGGATGATGCCCGGGATGGGCGGAATCGGGGCCGGTGGGGGAACGCGCCGCCACGGCAGGTCGGACGGCAGATCCCCCTATTACGACCCTGGTGTGCCGAATCCCGCGCAACCCAATGCCCCCGGTCTGAATCCCACCGAGCAGAAGCCCCTGACATTTCTCCTGCTCCGCTACTTCGATTACACGGTCGAGCCGGGAAAACACTACGTCTATCGCGTCCGCCTGGCGCTGGAAAACCCGAACTACATTCCGCCCGCGGGGGCACCCGCCGACGCAGGCGCCGCGAGCGTCAGCCCTCTCAAGCCGGGCTACCTGCAAGACCCCAAGCTGGCCGAGAAACGCTGGCTGGAAACCGACTGGTCCGAACCAAGCCCGGTGATCTCTGTGCCGCCGGACACCCGCGTCCTGGCGCGTCTCCGTCGCTTCGAATCACGAGAAAGCGGACGTCATGCTCGCCAAATGGGTGCAGCGGGGCTTTGAGGCTTACCACGACTTCTCGGTCGTCCGCGGCCAAGTCGCCAACTTCCTCGACAGCACCTTCACGCACAACCCCGTCGGCAATCAGTTCGGCGGTGGCGGAATGGGGCCGATAGGCGGACAGGGGCCTAGCCCGGGAATGGCCCCGCCCGGAATACCTGGCGGTGGCGCCGGGGGCCTTTCGCCCGGCGGACGAGGCGGCGCTGCACCCACACCGCGTGGCGGACGAGGTGGCATACCAGTGGCCCCGGCGCCCGCCCCGCCCGGCCACGGCGGTGGTCGGCAGCCTAATTTGGGGCCTGGCCAAGGAGGGTTGCCTTTCCCCGGCGGCGGGCCGGGACCAATGTTCGGTGGCGGCGGATGGACGGGCGCCACCGGTCCCACCACGAAGTTCACTGTCAACTATTACTCCAACACGATCGCCATCGACTTCCGCGGCGGCGAAAAAGTCTCCCGCCGCAGCAGCTTGTTTGCGCCCGGTGAAATCCTGCTCTGGGAGCCTGACGGGACCCTGGTCGTGCGCAACGAGTCGGACGACAAGGCGGCCATCGGCCAGCTCAAGGCGGCCGAGGCCCCGTCTGCAGGCGGCGGCGTGATCGGTGGCGGCGGTGCCTTGCCCCGCGGGGGCGACAACAGCCCGCTCCGCAACCTCGAAGGCCCCGACGCCGGCAGAAGACCGGCCCGGTCACGGTAGGCGATGCCTGGGTATAGAAGTGGCATCCTGCCGCATTCCGGAGCTGAAGCGGCAAGATGCCGCCTCCACGGGGCAAATTCTGGTTAAGCGGGCATTCCTGGTTGGCTGGGCAACCCGGCCAGTGGCCACACGGCCCTCCACACGCCTTTGGGACCGGGAAAATCTCCCGGAACTGCCCTTGACCCAATTGGTCGGCTACGGGTATTTAACCCGCTCTCATCTACCGGAATTTCAGAATCTGATCTCGAACTCGGCCCCCTTCGATGTCTGCCGCCGCGGCTTGGGCGCGTTGGCACGAAGCGGATAAGTCTCAGCAAGGAGAACTCGGTTGAAAACGACACCACACTCACTTGTCGGCTGGATGGCACTTGTAACCGTCCTTTGGGCGAGAGTAGTCGTGGCCGGACCCGCCCAGTGTGCGCTTCAGTCCGCGTTGGGCGCCGCAGCCGTAGGGCAATCGCCCTCCGCGGCGAAGCCCGCCGAGACCACGGAACAGCAGGTCGCCGACCTGCTGCGCCGCCCGGCAGTCGATGGCCGAGAACGATCTGGACGCGGCCGACTCGCTGATCTCCAAGGCCGAATCGCTGGGGGCGAAGTATGGTCCCTTCTACATGGGCGACACGCCCAAGAAGGCCCGCCACGACCTCGAGCGGAAACGCAACGCCGCCGCCGCGGAGCCGGCCAAGCCCAGCCGGCTCTTCTCGCCGTTCACGTCGGACAAGGACAAGAAGGCCCCGGCCACCGACCCCTTCGCCGGCCGCAACGTCGACTCGCAGCCGGCCCCCTATGGCGGCGATCTCCGGCCGCTGCCGCGGGTCGATGGAACAGCCGCTGGCCAATCCCCCCTGGACGGGCCCTACCCCACGACCCAGCCCGGCCAGGGCGACGTCCGCGCCCCCGCCGACCACCGCGACCTTGCTTCGCACGGTGCCCCGGCGGTGCCCGCGCCGGTTAGTCCGTTGCGGGCCGCACGGCTGGCGCTGGCCGTCGGCGACGTCCGCCGCGCTGACGAGTTTGTGGGCCGGGCAAAGGCCATGCGGCTCAACTACCAGCCGCAGGAAGATAACCCCGAGCAGGTCGAAGCCGTGATCCGCAAGTACCAGGACCTCTCCGGCCTGGACAAGAACACCGAGGCCTACGCCCGCATGTACGCCCGCAGCCTGATGGACCAGGCCGACGGGCTGGCCCGCTGGGGCGAATTCGACGAGGCCGAGCGGCTGGCCGGCCGGGCAGCCAACATCCGCATTGTTTATGGGCCGTTCGAGCAGAAGCCGCAAGAACTGTTGGAGCGGATCGCCGCGGCCCGCCGCGGGCAACGCCCCGCGACGGCGGTCGCGGGGGGACGTGATACGGCCCCCGCGTCCTCTGAGCCGGGATATGCCACCGCTTCCTCTGTGCCGGGATATGCCAGTGCGTCGGCGCCGGCCCCCACGGCCGCCGCCCAACAACGCGGCGTCGAGTTGGTCCGCCAGGCCCGCGAGGCCATCGCCGCCGGGCAACTGGACCGGGCGGAGAGCTTCGCCCAGGCCGCGGCCCGCCTGCGGCTCCCCGACGCCGCCTTCGGACCCGGTGGAGACCGTCCGGCGCTGGTGCTGTTGGACATCCGCCAGATGCGTGGCGGGGGCGGATCGGGCGTCGTCCCGGCCGGTGGACAGTACGTTGTTCCGGCCGGCGGCAACGGCGGACCCGACCGCAATGCCACCCGCGCCTTCTACGACGCCAACAATGACCCGACCCGGAACGTGCCGGCGGGAAATCAGCAGCCGATGCCGAGTTCCAATCCGTGGTTGGCGCAGAACCAGGACCGCTATCCGCCGCCGGAGCAGACGCCGGCGCCCCCGCCCGAGCCGCGGGCCGGCCCCACGGCGCAGACGCCGGGCATGGCGCTGTTCCAGCAGGGCGTCGAGGCCCTCAAGGCCCACGACGTCAACCGCGCCCTGGAGTTCTTCCGCCAGGCCGCCAAGTATCCGAACGACCTGGACCCGGTCACGGCGCAGCGTTTGCAGGACCACCTGCAACTGCTCTCGTCGCCGTCGCGGATGCGGCCCGGCCAGCCCGCCGGTCCGCCCACCCTGGCCGACGAAGCCGCCGCCCGGCAGCAGGTCCTCGTCCGGCAGGTTGCCGCCGACTTGGCCCACCGCGAGGCCAACGCCCGCGCCCTGCGCGAAACCGACCCCAAGGGCGCGCTGGCGATGTTGGAGGACGCGGGAAGCGGCTCGAGGACTCCGGCCTGGACTCCGCCTCCCGCAACCAACTCCTCCGCCGCCTGGACCGGGCGATCGACGACACGAAGAAGGTCATCGAGCAAAACCGCCCCCAAATCGAGCTTGCCGAGCGGAACAAGCTCGTACGCGAGGACGTCGAGCGGGCAAAGAAAGTGAAGCTCGAAGTCCAGGAAAAGTTCGCCCTGATGGTCAATGAGTGCAACAAGCTCATGGAGGAGCAACGCTACGAGGAAGCCATGATCGTGGCCAAGCGGGCCAACGAATTGGCCCCCGACAACCCCGTCTCGACGCAGTTGCTCTGGCAGACGAAGTTCATCGCCAACTGGCAAAGGGCCAAAAGCATCCGGGACGAAAAGGAACAGAAGTTTGTCGACGTGATGGACAACGTTGAGGAGGACAGCACGCCGTTCGATGACAGGCACCCGTACCTCCACGGCGACGCCAAGGAGTGGGAGAAACTCTCCACGCGGCGGCAGAAGTACGCCCACGACGGCCGCGCCGCCCGCTCCGAGCGGGAGATCGAAATCGACAAGAAGCTCCGCACTCCCGTCTCGCCTGAATTCACCAACGCCCCGCTGAGCCAGGTGATGGAATACCTGGCCAAGCTGGGCGGCGTGAACCTGTACCTCGATCCGCAGGGTCTGGCCGAGGAGGGAGTGACCACCGACACCCCGGTGACCATCGACCTCCGCCAGGAAATCATGCTCAAGAGCGCGTTGAACCTGATCCTCCAGCCCTTGCACCTGAGTTACGTGATCAAGGACGAGGTGCTGAAGATCACGAGCGAGCAGATGCGCGACGTGGAGGTGGTCACGGTGACCTACTACGTGGGCGACCTGGTGCAGTCGATTCCGAACTTCGTCCCCGGCTCGACGGGGTTGGACGCCGCGTATAAGGGCGCGATGGGCTCAGTGGGTTTCGGCGGCACGATGCCGCTCGGCACGTCCATGTCCGCCGCCGATGATGGTCGCCCGCGACAGCAAACCCAACACCGCGGCCAGCAACCCCAACGTGCTGGCGCAACTGAGCGCGGCCGGAACTTCGGGGATTCCCAACGTGCCGAAAGCCGCGCCGGCCGGCGGACCGGGCGGGCGGGCGGCGCCGTCCAGCCCGACTTCGACAGCCTCATCGACCTGATCAAGTCCACCGTCAAGCCCACCTCCTGGGACGACGTGGGCGGGGCCGGCTCCATCTCCCCCTTCGAAACCAACCTCAGCATCGTCGTCAGCCAAACCCAGGAGGTTCACGAGGAAATCGCCGACTTGCTGGAGCAACTGCGGCGGCTCCAGGACCTCCAGGTCACCATCGAAGTCCGCTTCATCACCCTCAACGACAACTTCTTTGAGCGGATCGGCGTGAGCTTCGACTTCAACATCAACGACAACATCGACAACGTCAACCCGGCCTATCCGACCTTCCAAATCCAGAACACGAACGCGCTGACCAGCACCGCCACCAACCAGGGCTACCCCCGCAACTACGCCAACGTGGACAGCAACCGCACGGTGACGGTCGGCCTGAGCACGCCGACCACCTACAACGGCGACTTGGACATCCCCTTCACGCAGAACAGCTTTGCCCTGGCCGTGCCGCAATTCGGCGGCTTCGACGCCACGGCCGGCGCGCAGATGGGCTTCGCCATCCTCAGCGACATCGAGGCCTACTTCTTCATTGCCGCCGCCCAGGGTGACAAACGCAGCAACGTGCTCCAGGCCCCCAAGGTGACGCTGTTCAACGGCCAGGAGGCGATGGTCTCCGACATCTCGCAAAGCCCGTTCGTGATCAGCGTGATTCCCGTGGTGGGCGATTTCGCCGCCGCCCAACAGCCGGTCATCATCGTCCTCAACCAAGGCACGAACATGACCGTGCAGGCGGTCGTCTCCCGCGACCGCCGGTTCGTCCGCTTGACGGTCGTGCCCTTCTTCAGCACCATTGGCGCCGTCAACACGTTCCAGTTCACCGGTACGTCGACCACTACGACGAACACCACCCGCAGCGGCCTGTTCCCCAACGCCACCAATCCAGCCTTGTTGTGGAACAACACCGGGGACAATACCACGAACACCAACACCGGCACGACGGTCCAGTTGCCGACGTTCTCCTACACGACGGTGACCACCACCGTCAGCGTGCCCGACGGCGGCACGGTGCTGCTGGGCGGCGTCAAGCGGCTCAGCGAGGGGCGCAGCGAGTTCGGCGTGCCGCTGTTGAACAAGCTCCCCTACATCAACCGCCTGTTCCAGAACGTGGCCATCGGCCGCGAAACCCAAAGCCTGCTGATGATGGTTACCCCGCGGATCATCATCCAGGAAGAGGAAGAAGAGAAGATGGGCATTCAGGCCGCGCCGTAGTTCCTGTCCCTTCTCCTTTTGGGAGAGGGCTAGGGTGAGGGCTGACCAACGACTGATAATTGCAAATTGAAAATTTGCAATTTCCAATTTGCAATACGAATCAGGGCAAACGCCCTCCCTGTGCCGCCGCTGGCTTACCCCCCCAAGCCGGCGGCGGCCGCTTTTTTCAAGGGATGCGCAAGTCGTTACATCATAATTGGCTGCGGCTACGCCGCACAATGTTCAAGCACGGCCGACGGGCTGCCTGTCGCTGGTCGCGGCTTCAGTGGGAGCCATATCGCCGTCGCTGTAGATCACCACCCATACGGGCGGCTCGTTCCGTAACCGGCGAAGATCGCCACGAACTTATTGACAAAGCCCGCTCAACCTGTATATTGTGAGGATTGGTGGGACTGTACCGTTAAACTCTACGCGCAAAAGGGTTGCTTGCCGGGACAACGCCCTCCGTGCCTACGCCATATTGCAACTTCTGAGCAGAGAAGGAGGTAGCGCTGATGAGACGCCTCGCAACCGCGATGGTTCTCTTTTGGGCCACTTGGGCCATCGCTTCAACGGCATCGGCGGACGCTCTTGTCGCCATTGAACAAGGGACGACGAACCCCCTATCCAATACCTGCAACTACCTGTGGTGGTACGGCTGTTCGCCGACTTCCGTGGGCATGTTGTTGGGCTATTACGACCGCAACGGCTACGGTGGCCTTAATTATCCCAATCTAATCCAAGGCGGCATGGCCGAAACTAGCTCCGGCCCGATAGCGGAAGCTGCCATTGCCAGTCCGGAGCACATTGCCGCCTACCTTGCCGGCCAGAATAGCACATCGATGAATTGTATAGCCGATTACATGCACACCGACCACACTGGAAGCAGCGAGTTTTATTATGACCCAAGCGGCGGAAAAGTGACTGCAGCAACGATTGTCTCCTGGGGAGTCCAATCTTCAGACGCCATGTACGGCGTCTACCAATATATCACGCAGGTACTGCGGCTACAACATCAGCACTTCGAACATCTACACCGAAGTGGTCCAGGGGGCCCAGAATCCCGATGGCGGAACTTTCAGCAGCGGGTTCACGTGGGCCAACTACAAAGCGGAAATCGATGCCGGCCGGCCGGTCATCATCCAGCTCGACGGCCACACCATGCTCGGCTACGGCTACAGCGGATCGAACACGGTCGACATCTACGACACGTGGAACTCGGTAGGCGAGACGATGACTTGGGGCGGGAGCTACGGCGGAATGGCGCAATGGGGCGTGATGGCGCTCACGCTGCCCGAGCCGTCCACGTTGGCCCTGGTGGCGGTAAGCGCGCTGGTGGGCCTGATCGCGTATAAGCGCCGCCGCGCCCGATAGTGCGCTTTGTGTTGACCTCCGGGAGTGGAATCGAGGCTGCATGGGGCGCCGCCGAAGAAGTGCCGCACGCCGCCTGACGGTGCCCTCCACGGCTGCCGGTAAGGTCGAGTCCGCAGCTTCTCAACGCATCGGCCGTCGCTGGGCGGCCGCGATCTTCTTCCTGGCCCTGGCCTTTCGGGGGCTCTGCTTTCTCGAAGCCGGCAACCACCCGCTCTTTCAATACCCTGTCGTCGATGCCGCGCATCACGACCTCTGGGCACAACGGATCGCCGCCGGCGATTGGTTGGGCGACGGCCCCGATGACGTGGCGAAACCGCCTCTGTATCCCTATTTCCTGGCCGCACTCTACACCCTCTTCGGACGCCACGTGGCGCTGGTCCAGTGGACACAATTTGTGCTCGGGGCCTGCTCCTGCGTGCTGTTGGCCCTGCTCGGTGCCCGGTTGTTGGGCGCATCGTCGGCCGCGTCGCCGGAATCCTCGGCGCCATGTATGCGCCGCTGGTGTTTTTCGAGATGCAGCTTCTTACGCCCGCGGTGACCATCGTCCTGAACCTCTCGGCCATGCTTTTGTTGCTGTCGGCGAAGTCCTGGTCCTCTTGGCGGCTGGCGGCGGCCGGCGGGCTGCTGGGACTGTCGGCGGGCGTGCGGCCGGACGTTCTCCTGCCCGTGCTGCTGGTCGCGGCCTATGCGTTGTGGGCAGCCCGCGCTGTTCCGTGGCGGCGACGGATCGCCGCCGGCGGCTGTCTTGCGGCCGGTTTGGCGGTTGCCCTGGCCCCCGTCGCCGTGCGGAACTATTGTTTGACGCATCGCCTGATCCTCGTCTCGAGCAACGCCGGCATCAATTTCTACACCGGCAACGCGGCGGCGGCCGACGGCATCTCGGCCGTGCCCGTGGGGCTGCGGTGGGAGCGGATGGTTGCCCGCATCCCGCAAGAGGTCCTGGACGATCCCGTGGCGGCCGACCGCTGGTGGTCCGGGGCGGCGTGGCGGGAGATCGAGGCGTCGCCGGCCGCGGCCGCCGGCCGACTCGTGAAGAAGGCCGCCGCGGTGTTCAACCGCCGCGAATTCCGCAACAACATCTGCTACTATGCCGTTGCGCTTTTTCGTTGTGAAAGCAATGCTAGCGTGGCGTAAATGATGTTGGGACGAACAAAAAGACTCCGTATCCTGGATGAGTCCACAACAAACCGGGCGGCAGGATCGCCGTCCGCATCCAGGAAAGGAGTCTGCCATGATCGTATTGGGCGTACCTCGGGAGGTCAAGTCGTTCTTTTCCAAAACCACGGCGAAGTGCTCCCGGCCCATCCAACGCGCCTTGGCTCCGATGGTGCTGGCCTTCCTCCTGGCTCCTCATCGACGCTGCCTCAAGACGATCGCGGGCGAGGTCCTGGGCGGTCGCTGTCACGCGGCCACGATCTCTCGCCGGCTGACCAACCCCCAATGGCGAACGCGGGATTGGTGTGTGGACCTGTACGACCGGCTCTTGGACAACGTGGATGCCTGGGAGCGACGACAGGCGAAAGGCAAGCGGCGGCAATGGATCGTGGCCATCGACACAACCTACCATGCCACGATGTCGGAGCAGAATGGAAAACTTGATCCTCATGTCGAAGCGGCGGAATCCCGCGGAAGAACACCCGCCAGCACGCCTTTCTGATGGGGCTGGTGCTGACCGACCGCGGCGCACGGCTGCCTGTGCCGCGGAAGAGCTACTACACGGCGGATTACTGCCGCAAACACAAGCGGCGCTTTCGGACGACGATCGACCTGGCGGCGGCTATGATCCGCGAACTGCGCGTGCCCGACGACGTGGACGTGATCGTGACCTTCGACAGCGCCTTCGATGCCGGCGCGATCCACAAAGCGTGCCGAAAACGCCATTTTCACGCGGTCTTTCCGCTCGATCCGAATCGGGTGCTGGCCCGCACACCAGACCAGGACGCGGCGTTGGTCTCGGGCGACCCCGTGGTGGCCTGGACGCGGCGCTGGACACGGAAGGAGTTTGCCCTGCTCGACCTCGCGGTGGACAACGAAGACCACGTCTTCGCCCGTCGGCGACACGCCGACAACTTGCGAGTCAAGAAAACGAAGCGGCGGTACGCCGTCGCGGCGCACCAAGCGACGGTCTCCAAGCTGGGCGACTGTCTGATCGTGGCGTCGTACAAGGAGAATCCGAAGGTGCAACTCTCGCCGGGCCAGTCGGCCGAGTGGTGGGCCTACCATCGCGCCCCAGTTTCGTATCGCCGCGAAGACAGTCGCAAGCCGGCGCGTTGGCACCGCAAGGTGCTGGCTTGCACCGATCTGACGGCGACCGCCCGGCAGGTGATCGAGTGGTACGAAGTCCGCTGGCAGGTGGAACTGTTCTTCCGGGAATTGAAGAGTCGGATGCAGTTCGAGTGTTATGTGCTGATGAAGTTCGAGGCGGTGGAGCGTTACCTGGACATGCTGCTGATGGGGTTGTTGTTGCTGGAGCAGCAACGGCTGCGCGATATGCAGCGGGAGGGCGTGAAGATCGGAGCCGACTGGGTACAGGCCCGTGCGACGGACCGATTGCGGATGCTCGAATCGCTCTGCCAGCGATGGAACGTCGCGTGGATCGAGCATCGTCTGCGTACCGTTGGCGGGCGGTGTCGCCTGCTCCGCGAACTGCGTCGTCAGACTCCTTGCCAGGTCGCATAAGGCAAACATCGCACAACCGCCCTCAAATACCGAGAAACCAAGGCGTTTCACAACGATTTACCGAAAAAAGCGCAACGGCATAGCATCTGCTACCATTTCATGCAGCAATTCTGTTGGCCGCTCGGGGCCGATCCCGTGCGGTTCGCGGCGATCCTGCCCTTGGCCGCCTGGGGACTGTTCGGGTTGTGGCGGCGCGGAACCGTCCCCGAGCGGAAGGCCGGCCTGTTGTGCCTGCTATGGGTGGCCGGCTATTGGCTGGCGGGCGTGGCGTTTTTCGTGACGGCCCGCTTCCGCCTGCCCGCCGTCCCGCTGCTGATCCTGCCGGCCGCGTGGGGCGCGATCGACGTGGTCGATGCGGTCCGCCGGCGGCGGCATCGCGCGTTGCTCGGCTTCGCGGCGTCAACCCTTCTCTGCGGGCTGCTCTGCTGGCCCTTCTGGTTCGGATTGCCGCAAGACGGCTGGGCGGTCGATTACGTCAACCTGGGCAACAGCTTCGGCGAAGCGGGCGACCTCCAGGGCGCGGCGGCGGCCTATCGCCGGGCGCTGGAATACGGCTCGAAGAACCCCGACGCCCACTACCTGCTCGGCCGCTCGACCGTGGGCCGGGATCCGCGGGCCGCCCTGGAGCAATTCCAGGCGGCCGAGGCCATTCTGCCCGGCTCGCCCGACCTGCTGTTGAACCTGGCCCAAACGTACCTGCTGTTGCACGAGCCTGTGAAGGCGCGGCAGACGCTCAACGAGCTTCTGCACGAATCAACCCAGTCGAACCTCTGGCCGCGCAGGCAGGCGTGGGCCTCCGCGCAGACCTGCTGGCCGACTTGGACCCGCCCTCCGCGGAAGCTCACTGGCAGGCAGCGTGGCGCATCGACCCGCAAACCGCGGCCGAGGCAGCGCTGCTGCGGCGCCGAGAGCTTCCCCGCGTGTTGGAGACCTTCCGAGCCGCGGCCGGCAAGCGGCCGTGGGACTGGTACGCGCAGGCCAACTACGGAATGATTCTCATGCTGACGGACCGGCCGGCGGAAGCCGCCGATGCGTTCCGCAACGCGGTCCGGTTGTCGCCCCAACGGCCGACGCTTTCGCTTCACCTGGCCGCGGCTCTGTTCCAGGCGGGCGAAACCGGCCAATCGCTGCACGTCCTTCAGGACCTGGCCAGGACGGCGCCGGATTCCCTCCGCCCGGAGATCGAAGCGCTGCGGCGACGGATGCAAGCACGGTAGAAGAAATGGCCGACAAGAGAGCGGCTACTGGCCGCGTCGGCGCCGCCAGAAGAGCCACGCCGCCGCCGCGCACGACAGAAGCACCAGAGATGACGGCTCGGGAACGACGGTGATCACGCCGTTCACGAGAACTTGGGGGGAGAGATCGCCAACAAGATAATTGTTGAAGCCGTCCACGATGCGAAGCGTCACGTCGAACACGCCGACCGACCCCGGGGCGATCGAATAGTTCACCGTCAACAGGTTTCGGGTGACGTCGCTAATCGTTTCGGTAGTGCTGGGGGTCGACAAATAGTCTTCCGCGAAGATATTGCTGGCCGTGTCGGTTGGAATAATCAACGGAACAACCGCCTGGGTGAAGACATAATCTGAAGGTATTACGGCGCCTGTAAATGAGAGCCCCGTCGGGCCAACCACGCCGGTCACGGCGGTCAGGGTTAGTCCAATGTCGTATGCGTCTACGGCATACGTACCCACGAAATCCGTGGTCAACGTGAAATTCCAGGTTGAGCTTGGGCTGGTGTTGCTGACTTGAAACGTCGGCGCGGTCGTCGTAATCGACGGAATCGCACTGGCCGCCACGGGCGAAGCGGCTGCCAACGACGCCAATACGACAATTGCTGCGATTCTCTTCATCGGTCCCTCCGCTGCCTCATGGCGCGCTTCAAGTGGAGTGATCTGTTGTTCTCTCGGGCGCACCGGCAACCGACGGTATGCCCCGTCGATTCCCGGCACTCCCGCAGTATACTAAGCCACCGCGTTTTTGTCAACCAACCGGTAGATATTTCCTAAATCTTTTTGGCGAAATTCAGCTCTAAACCGGGAAAAAACTGGCTTTCCACGTCGAGCAAAGACCGCGCCCCGAACACCTGATCGACGAGACCTGCGCGGAGCGGCGGAGTGACGATTCCTTGCCGCGGCGCCACGGCGACCGCAATCGCGGTCGAAACACCCTTCGTGGCGGCAGACGTGCCACTCGTGTGGGTGGTGGTTGATTGTGTCGCTGTGGTTGCCGTGCCTGCCAGCGGCTGGACGGCCACGCTGGGCGCCACCGGATCGGCCGCCGGCAAGAGCGATCCGCCATTGTTGGCGACGAGAGTTGTGTCCAGGCTGCCGATCCCGCCACTGCCGTTGACGTCGTAGAAGATTGAATATCCGGAATCGCCGGCCACCTGCCCGCCCGCGTTGGCGACCAAGCTAGTGTCCAAGCTGCCGACGCCGCCGCTTCGGTTCGCGTCGCCGGGCAGGACGCTGAAGCGGAAATTGAAGTTGCCGCCCGGCACGCCGTTGCCCGAGGGGTAGGTGGACGTGCCGGTGCTGCTGGTGCTGGTCGGGTTGTTCCACTCGCCGTCGAGCCGGTTGCCGGCCACGTCGGTGATCGGACTGGCGCCGTCGGCGTTCAGGCTCAGCACCAGGTTGTCGTCGCCGATTGGCTGGGTGAGCGTCCAGGTGGCGATGAAACTGGCCGGATTATAGCTGAACGTGCCGCCAGCGACGTTGTACTGCGCCGTGTTGATTCCCAGCAGGGTCAATTCCGCTTGGCTGACCGCGACGTTCTCGCTGAAGGTAATCATGATCTCGTCGATGTTCACCCAAGGCAACGGGAGCAGTTGTCGCCGCTGCCGACGGGAACCGAGTACCCGCCGACGTTCTTGCCGCTCAACGTGGTCAGATAGGTCAGGAAGCTGGTGCTCCACAGGTTGCTGCCGATCACCACGTTGGTGACTTTTGGCGGGGTGGTGTCGATGGTCACGCTGAGCGCCGCGGAGGCGGACGACTGCGCCAGGCCGGGCACCGTTTGCTCCGCCGTGATCGCGTGACTGCCGTTGGTGAGTGTGAAGCTCCCCGAGGTGGTGACGGTTGTGGTGGCGCCGGTGGCCGTGGCGGTGCCGATGAGCGTGCCGCCGGAATAGAGGGTCACGGTCGCCCCGCTGACGGTGTTGGGGACGCTGAACTGGAGCACGGCGCTGGGGCTGCTGTTGTTCAGGTCGGTGATGTCGTCGCTGTTGCTCACGCCGGTGTCGTAGGCGGCCGCCAGGACCGGCGTGCCGGGCGCCGTGCTGTAGACCAGGGCGGGCGCCAGCAGGTTGGCCACCGGCACCCCAAGCCCGGTGACGAGGTTGTAACCGGTCCCGCACGAATACTCGGGGCTGCCGACGGTCGTCGTGCCGCTTGTGGAGTTGATGCTGGTGATGTCGTAAAAGCTGCTGGCCGGAATGTTCAGGTACAGATCGGCTAGCGCGGCAGCGCTGCTCAGCGAGCCGAGGCCGGCCAGGGCGCGTCCTTGATCGGCGATGGCGATCAGAGCAGCCCATTGCGGGGCGGCGAAGCTGGTGCCGTAGTACCCGTCCGGCGGCGCCGTCGGGGCCCAGCCCCCCGTGAAGTCGTACGAATCATAAAACGGTACGTTGCTGGCGACGAGCGATACGTCCGGATTGCAGCGTTTGGTTGCGCCGAGGAGGATCGAATTGTTCTGGCTGATGGCGTACGAGCTTTGGTAGGAGGGCTGGCTCTCAAAGGTGCCGCTCTGACCGTAGCCGCTTATGCCGCCGCCGCTAAAGGTGGCCCCCGTTTCGGAGGTGCGGTTGCCGTTGCTGTCCACGGACAGGCTGGTGCCGCCGACGGAGACCACATCCGGCGAAATCGCCGGATAAATGGGCGGCGACCCGGAGTCACCGGAGGCGGCGACAAAGGTTACCCCAGCGTGCACGAAGTTGCTGTCGTAGGAACTCTCGCCGCTGAACTCGCCCTGGCCCCAACTCATCGACACGACCACGACTCCAGTTACGCCACAAGCATAATTCACTGCGTCAAAGAGATCGGTGGGAATGCTGCTGCCGCGAGGAATTTGGTCATTTGTGGCCTCGACGAGAAGAATCTTGGCCCCCGGAGCGATAGCGTGCGCCCATTCCACGTCAAGGGAGATTTCCGGATCCCAGTCGTCATCGGCCGGCGGGTTCTTCGGCAGCGTGCTTCCCCCCGTCTGATTCACCACGGTGAGGTTGCAGGCGGGCAAGCTGAAATAGGATGAGAACGCCGCCACGTCGCTTACGATGTTCGGCGCGTTGTAGGCGTCAACAATTGCGATCGTCGTACCGGTGCCGTCGCCGGCGACACCGTTGAACGAGATGTTGTTGATGCCATACGCTTGGCGAATTTGCGACGGGGTAAGAGAGCCGCTCGGAGGGCTTGCGGCAGGCGACACGGCAGCATGGCCGGCATACATCAAAGTTGTGGAGGCCACACCCGCCACGCTGACCGAGAGCAGAGTGCGGGTTTCCAATGCCTCCAGCCGCAATGTGCGGCAACCAGATGTCCGGCGTCCCTCCCGCCTGGCGAAAAGACCCCTAATGGGCAGAGTACCACTCATAGCGCCTCCTCTCCTTCTTCTTCACGAACCGCAACCAATTGTGATTATAACGATTTTGGCGAATTTGTCAAACAACTTGGGGGGTGTCCGACGCAAGATTAAACCCCAAGTACCCCGTCGGGTTCCGGTAACAGACGTCGCCCACCATCCGGCCGATCAACTCCACATCGTCCGGCAGCAGCCCTTGCTCCATGTCCCCCCCCAACAGGTTACACAGAATACGGCGGAAGTATTCGTGCCGCGGGTAGGAGAGAAACGACCGGCTGTCGGTAACCATGCCCACAAACCGGCTCAAGAGCCCCTGGTTCGAGAGCGCGTTGAGCTGCCTCTCGATCCCCTCCTTGTGATCCATGAACCACCAGGCGCTGCCCATCTGCACCTTGCCCGGCGTCACCCCGTCCTGGAAGTTGCCCAGCATCGTGGCCACCACGTCGTTCTGGGCGGGATTGAGATTGTAGAGGACCGTCTTGGCCAGCCGGCCGGCGCGGTCCAGCCGGTCGAGGAAGCGGGCCATGGGCCGGGCAACCTCCCAGTCGCCGATCGAGTCGAAACCGGCGTCCGGCCCCAACGCCTCGAACATCCGCGTGTTGTTGTTCCGCATCGCCCCGAAGTGGAACTGCTGCGCCCAACCCTTTCGGCAATTCATCGACGCCAACTCGTAGAGCACGGCCGAGCGGAATTTGACGGCGGCATCCATCCCCAGCGGCTTGCCGGCGCGAAGACGCTGGAAGGCCGAGGCCACCTCGCCCGGCGTGTAGTCGGCGGCCCAGAACGTCTCCAGGCCGTGGTCGGCCAGCCGGCAGCCGGTGGCGTGGAAGAAATCGTGCCGCTGCTGGAGGGCGTCGAGAAACCGGCCGTAATCGTCGCCCACCTCGATGCCGCTAACAGCGGCCAGCCGATCGACCCAGGCGTTCCACGCGGCGAGCGGTTCCACGGCCAAGGCCCGATCCGGCCGAAACGTCGGCAGCACGCGGACCGGAAACGAGCGGTCCGATGCAATCGCCCGATGATGCTCCAGCGTGTCCGTCGGATCGTCGGTCGTGCAGCAGAGCGCGACGTTCATCTGCCGCATCATGCCGCGGGCGGAGAACTCCGGCCGGGCGAGCTTCGCATTGCACTCCTGCCAGATTCCCTCGGCCGTCTCCGGTCCCAGCAGCCGATCGCCGATCTGGAGCGGTGCTTCAGTTCGAGGTGGGTCCAATGGTAGGCCGGGTTGCGGAGCGCCTGCGGCACGGTCTCGGCCCACTTCTGGAACTTCTCCCGGTCCGAGGCGTCGCCCGTGCAGTAGCGTTCCGCCACGCCGGCAGTCCGCATCAGCCGCCACTTGTAATGGTCGCCGCTGAGCCAGATTTGCGTGAGGTTCTCGAAGCGGCGGTCCGCGGCGATCTCGGCCGGCGGAAGATGGCAATGAAAATCGACGATCGGCAGGTCTCGGGCGTAGCCGTGGTACAGCTCCGCCGCGCGGTCGTTTTGCAGCAGGAAATTCTCGGTGATGAAGATGTCGCTCATAACAAAAAAACCCCGCCGCTCGCGGCGAAGCGAAACGGCGGGGCCGGAACAGAGAAGAGGCCAATGTCTCTGATGATACCAAGTTTTTTGGGACTGTCTAGTACCCCCTGTAAAAAATCCTGGTGAAAAGCAACCCGCCCCACCATTTTACCACCCGCATTAGGGGTAATGTCGGCCTATCTTACCAAGTGGCACAGCCATCCTGCTTGTTGAAACGACACAGGCAGGGTGCCTGTGCTACTGCCTGGGCAATTACCCTTACCCTGTCGGCCTGATGGCTCGTCCGGTACACTGGGCGGCATGGAGAAATATAGCGACTATCTGCGGGTGTGCGAAGAGGCGGTGCGGGCCGGCGGCCAAGTGATCCAGGATTGGGCTGGCCGGGTCGAAGTCCGCCAGAAAGGCCCCGCCGATCTAGTCACTCAAGCCGACCTCTGCTCCCAGGAGACGGTTCGCCGGATCACCCTCGGCGCCTTCCCCGAGCACTGTTTTCTGGGTGAGGAAGCGGGGCCGGAGGGCGGGTGCCATGCCCACGCTTGCCGTGGGCATGACGAACGCGCGGGAGAACGGCACCATGCCCACGACAAGCGTGGGCATGGCACCGAGTACCGCTGGATCGTCGATCCGCTGGACGGCACGACGAACTTCGTCCACGGCGTGCCGCACTACTGTGTTTCGCTGGCCCTGGAACGCCAAGGGGAGTTGATTGTGGGCGCGGTGCTCGACCCCGTGCGGGACGAGTGCTTCACCGCCGCCGCCGGCCAGGGAGCGTGGTTGGGCGGCCGGCCCATCCGCACCAGCCCGGTCGCTGTGCTCGGGGATGCGTTGGCCGCCGTCGGCTTCCCGCCCGCCGCCGGCCGCGACTGTCCCGACCTGCTGTTGCTGCTGGAAATGCTCCCGCGCTGCCAGGCGGTCCGCCGGACGGGCTCGTCGGCGCTGAACTTGTGCTACGTGGCTGCCGGGCGGTTCGACCTCTACTGGTCCTTCTCGACGCGGATCTGGGACGTGGCGGCGGGGGCCTTGATCCTGCGCGAGGCCGGCGGCTGCATTTCCTCGCCCACGGGCGGACCGTTCGCGCTGGAAGAGGCCCACTTCCTGGCCGCGGCCAACCCGGCGCTTCACGCCCAACTCCGCGCAATCTGGCAAAACCTGGCGTCAGGCCGTGATTAGATGCACGCGCTCAGCAGTTGCACGACCAGCCGGCGGACCCCCGGCAACAGCAAGACGACGCCAACCGCCGTGCTCAGAATGCCGGGAAGAATCAGGAACGCCCCGGCCAACAGGAGAAGGATCTTCTCGAGGCAATAGTTTCCGACGGGCCCCGATTCCTCGCTCCTCAGACGCTCCGCGATGACGCTCGACCAACGCCACTCGTAGTAGCCGATCACCAGCAACCCGAGGGCCGCCGAGACGACAGTCTCTTCCAGCGGGAACACCCAGCCGAAGAAATACGACAACGGCACGAGCAGGAGCAGGTCTGCCGCCACGAACAGACACACGGCTATTACCAGAACTCGGATGGACACCGCGCCCTCTCCTCTCCCGCGCCACACGGAACGCCGCCATTTGCCCTTCTCAACTGGCGGCCCGGCCCAGAGGGCAGGCCATGCGGCCCGCCCGCAGGCGTGTTCCGGCTTCCGCAGGCGTCTCACGACGTGGTCAAGTAATCTAATCTACCTACGATTTTTGCTACACACAACCCCCCACCCAAGGTATTTTTCCGAGGGCGCGGCAAGATTCGGCCTCCTAACATGGAACGAGCAAACGCCAAAACCGTTTCGACGTGCCGCACTCACCCAAGAAGCCGATCTGACGGCGGGTTGGGTGCAAAAAATCCGAAGAATTGGCGGTAATGGCTGGAACATGGTTCCGGAGGAGGCGTCCCCTGGGGTCAATTTGCACTCGTTCCCTTACAGGCCGGATGCGCACAGCGGCAATAGTTGCACGACCAGTCGGCGGATCCCCGGCAACAACAACAGCAAACCGACGCCGTCGCTCAAGAAGCCGGGGAGAATCAGGAGCACTCCCGCCACGAGAAGGAGCATCTTCTCGGCGCAGAACCCGGCCTCGCGCCCCGGTTTCTGTAGCTCCGGTTCAAATTGATCGGCGACCGCGTTCGACCAGCGCCACTCATACCAACCGATCGCCGCCAGCCCGATTACCGCCGAGACGCCCATCTCGGCCACGGGGACTCCCCAGCCGATGAAATGGGACAGCGGAAGGAGAACGAGCGTATCTGCCACCAAGAGCAGACATACCGCCACCAAGACAACTCGCATGGACACGACTAACCTCTCCTCTGGTCGCCGGACGACACCGGGGTCTTTGCCCTCTCCGAGCATTTAACCCCGTCGAACCGGCTCGGTTCCGTCTTGCAGGTCCGCGAAGGCGTTCCGACCTCCGCAGACGCCTCATTTCGCTCTCCCCTCAGTGTACACATCAACGTCGATCCGTGCAACCTCTTTACACCCCCCAAACAAGGTATTTTGGCGATTTTGGTTGAAACCGGTGCCGCCACCGGCTCGAACCCGCGGGACGCCACGCTGTTGCCGCAGGGCGGCCCCCTGCCTGATAGTTCCTATTGGCGAATTCGGCCGGTTGTGATAAGGTATGGACCCCCGCTGGAGAACCGTGCCGGAGAAGCGGGGCAATTGGCCGACAAGGAAGGAGGCCGACGTGCAAATCGAACAACAGCAGGAGGTGCGGGTCCATATCCGCTGGCTGATCCGCCGCGACATGCCCGAAGTCCTGGCCATCGAGGCCCAGAGCTTCGAGTACCGCGTGGTCGGCGGACGATTTCGTCCGCTGTCTGCGGCAGCGGAATTGCATCGGCATGGTCGCCGAGTACGAAGACCGCGTGGTGGGCTTCATGATCTACGAGTTGCACAAGAGCCGCATCCACGTGCTCAATTTCGCCGTGGCCGAGGATTGCCGCCGCCGCGGCGTGGGCAGCCAGATGATCGCCAAGCTCGCCGCCAAACTCTCTTCGCAACGCCGCAGCCGCATCGTCCTCGAAGTCCGCGAGACAAATCTGGCCGCGAACTGTTCTTCCGCGAGAACGGCTTCCGGGCGGTCTCCGTGCTGCGGTGCTACTATGCCGACACGCCGGAAGACGCCTACATAATGCAGTTCCGCTGGCGGCCGGAGCGGCAGCCGGCCGAGGCGGCCCGCCGCATCACGCGGCTGGCGGGCTGATCAATGTAGCCCGCACACTCCATGTGCGCGGCCGGCACACGGCGTGTGCCGCCTACAACGGAATCTCCGTGACTTCCAGCGACGGCAGTTCCACCACGGCCAGCGAGGGGCGGCGGGTCTGCGCAGGGCGCCCGGATTGACCACCAGCGTCGGGCCCTGGCGGCTGCTGGAGAAGGCGTGCGTGTGGCCGTGGCACACCAGGTCCCAGTGGCCCGAGTGGATCGTGTGGTGCAGCAGTTTCACGTCGTGGCCGTGCAGGAAGGCCACCCGGCGGCCTTCCACCTCGAGCGTGCCGAGCGGGTCGTGAAACGTGTGTTCGGGCCCGCTGAGCGCCTCGCGGAGCCGGCCCGGATCGTCCATGTTGCCGTGGACGAAATGGACCCGGCGGCCGTGGAACAAGGGGACCACCTCCAGCCCCACGTCGCCGCAGTGGATGGTCACGTCGATGTGCAGGTTGTCGAGGATTTCCAGTGCCCGTTGGGTGGAGCCGACATCGCCGTGGGTGTCGCTCATGACGCCGATCTTCATCAGACAAATCCTGGGTGCTCGATTCTTGGGTGATGGCTCTCGCGGGGCAGGTCAGCGTCTGGGTGGCACGCCCTGTAAGGGCGTGGCGGCTTGTCGAATTCCAGCGCCACGTCCCACACGCCCTTACAGGGCGTGCCACCCATGAGGTAGACTGGAGGCCGGAGAGTCACCCATGTTATCGGCCGAAATCAGCAATTTTCTTGCCATTTGCGCGCGGCTGCGCTTGGTACGGTAGCGACGGGTTGGATTGTGTGGAAGTTGCGGCGCTCTCCCCTCTCGCCCGCACAATCGCTCCTCTATGCCTTGAATTACGTGGTGGCGCGGGTCCTGTGGCGGGCGGAGACCCGCGGGCGGTTTCCCCTGCCCGCCGGCCAAGGCGCCGTGATCGTCTGCAACCACCGCTGCCCGTTGGACCCCGGCATCATCGCCCTGGCCGTGCCGCGGCTGGTCCACTGGATGGTCGCCCGCGAATACTGCCAGCAGCCGGCATTCCGGCGGCTCCTGCGGATCTGCGAGGTGATTCCCGTCAACCGCGGCGGAACCGACACGGCGGCCACGAAAGCCGCCATCCGGCTCGTCGAGCAAGGCGGTCTGGTGGGCATCTTGCCCGAGGGACGCATCAACACCACCGCGGACCTCCTCCTGCCCGGCCGGCCGGGCGCGGCGCTGGTGGCCCTCAAGGCCCGTTGTCCGGTCGTTCCTTGTTACATCCACGGCGCGCCCTACAACGGCACGACGCTCGGCTGCCTGCTGATGCCCGCCCGCGTCCGGCTGGAAATCGGCCGGCCGATCGACCTCTCGCCCTACTTCGGCCGGGAAGGGGAGCGCGAGGTGCTCGACGAGCTGACGCTCCGGTTCCTTCGCGCCATTGCCGAGCTGGCCGGTCGGCCCGACTTTCAGCCCCGCTTGGCGGGACGGTTCTACAAGCCCGAGGAGTAGTCCCATCTTGTCCTACCCGCGGAACTGGTAGTATGATGAATCGCGGTTCGATTCTTAACACGGTTGTTCCCGACACGCCAAATCAAAGGGATGATCCGATGGTGATTCGCTCTTTTGCGTGGGTGGTGGCGTTGGCAATCCCGCTCCTTGCTTCATCCGCGGAACTGGATCAGACGGCCGCCTGGAAGAAACTTGCGACGCTGACTGAGGCTCGTCCGGTACGCGAGGTCAAGGTCCTCAGTGGGCGCGAATTGGAGATCGAGGGCGTGCGCTGCCGGCTATTGGGTGTGCGTCTGAGGGCCGACAAGGATGCCCAGCGGGACGCGAAACTGTTTCTCACCCGGTTTGTCGAGCACGACGCGGGCAATGTTCTTCAGGTCCGTAACGCCAAACAACCCATCAATGACAAAGATGGCGTGCCATTGGTCTGGCTTGAGGGCGGCTGGGGTGAAATGGCGCAGCGCGCTCTTGCAGGCCGGCTTGGGCACGATGGACGACACGGGCGTGGCCGATCTGAGGCTGTTCTCCGACGACGACAGGCGATGGGAGTTTGACTGGAAGCGGGTATTGCGGGACGCCGAGGCTGACTTCCAAGCCGGAAAGGACCTGGAGGTCCGTTTTGACTGGCCCGCGCCGGTCCCTCCGAATCAGGTGGTGGTGTCCGCCATCGAGGCTCGGCTGGGGAAGCCCGACACTCTGACGACGATCGCGGGCCAACCTCATCTGGAGTACCGATTTTCCAACGGCGCCACGATAACCTTCGTCGTCTCTCAGGGGCGTGTGTTGGACTTGCTCCACGGCCAGCAGTTCTTCGATCGGCGGTCGCTGCGTTCCGCGGTCGAGGCCCGGCTCGGCAAGCCGCAGGGGATAATTCGTGTCTCCAATCGCCAGTACCTTGACTACAACCTGAACGGCGGTAAGACGCTGAGCCTGATCGTCTCCGATGACACGCTTTTGGGCATAGGCTACGGCAAGACCCACGACCTTCGGGCCCTGGCAGGGCTGGAAGTCACGATTGACGGCACTGTGAACCCGTTAGCAAAGCCGGGTGACGGTATCGAGACACACCGCGGCGTAATCTACTTTACCTTTAGCCGGGAAAACGCGGCCCTCGCCTATGACGGTAAACGAGTGAAGGCGACGGGCGTGCTTGCATACAATCCACCGTACCCGGGGCCATTGCCATGGCCACCTGCGCAGATCCCGCCGGAGGGCTACTGCTTTGACGCAAACTCGCCGCTACGCATCGAACCCGCCGAGAAAGACCGTCAGTCGGGCAAAGCCCAAGCGACTCAATCTCCCCCGAGCCAGCCCGCGCGTTGATCCGCTTTTCGAGCTCACGTAAGGCTTCGTCCACTTCGTCAATTCATTTGCCAGCCGTCCGGCAGGGCCGTGTTTTTGGGCAAGACGACGATGCCGTCGCGGACCATGCCGTGCGGGGTTTCTTCGGTGTTGTGACAGGCCGAGCTGGACGCCCCGCACACGTCAGTCGAGCGCGGCCGCCCCTTCGGCGGCACGGTCTGGCAGGAGCGGTTCCCCCGGAAAACCGCTCTGGCCCTCTTACTGATGCCCGTGGCGGCGTGTCAGCCAGCGGTTACGTCGGCAAACGTCTCGCGTCCAATTTCGACCTTTTCCACCACGCAACCGGCCTTCTGCACGTCGGCGATCGCGGAACGGATAGCGGCTTCCAAGGAGTTGGCTTCGCGGTCGAAGTCAACGTGGGGCACGCCGCAAAACACGCCGGGCGTACTATCGTCGCAGCCCGCCTCGAACAAGGCGTCGGCCAATTCCTCGCTGACGTCGTCGAGTCCTTTGAGTATCACGCGGAATTCATAGACCATCATTCCCCTCCTCATGCGGACAAGCATCTACTGCCCGGCGTATCTTCCGGGCGTGCCGTTCGGGCACCCTGGGCGTCGAAAAGACCGCCTTGGCGCATCCGCCGCGGCTCCCCTTGGGACAATACAACCTGCCCCAAATGTGCGCCCGCGGGCCCGCCAAGACCAACCGCCAGCCGCGTTCCAGAGCATAGTCAACTGCCTCGCGGATGTGCTTGTTCTTGTGCGTGCTCATTTGCCCTACCATTGTAGTACAAGACGCCGCTTGCTTCAAGCCTGCAAAAAGAAAAAGGGGTTTCGTGATAGTAGTACGCGCGGGTCAGCTTCCGGTCAGCTTCCACCCGTCCGGCAGCGTGGTATTCTTGGGCATGACGACGATGCCGTCGCGGATCATGCCGTGCGGGGTTTCGTCGGTGTTTTCCAGGCCGTGAGGGTTGACGATGCGGGCGTGGCGGCCGATGCGGCAGTTCTTGTCGATGATCGCCCCCTCGACGTGCGTCCCCTCGCCGATGCCCAGCGGCGGCTTGCCCTCGGCGGCGTTGGCGACCATTTCCTCGGGCGTCTCGTAGAAGTCATTGCCCATCACGATCGAACCGCGGATGGTCACGTTGCGGCCGACGCGGCAACGGACGCCGATCACGCTGTTCTCGATCACGGCCCCGGGCTCGATGAGCGAGCCGTCGGCCACCAGGCTGCCGCGGACCGTGGCCCCGTCGATCCGCGTCGGGGGCAGGAAGCGGGGGTGGGAGTAGATCGGCGCCTCGACCGAGGCCAGATCGAACGGCGCCTCCGGCCGCGCCAGCGCCAGGTTCGCCTCGTAGAACGACTTGATCGTGCCGATGTCCTCCCAGTAGCCATCGAACAGATACACTTGCACGTGCCGGGCGCGGACGGAGGCCGGAAAGACCTCTCTGCCGAAGTCGCGGTAGTCGGTCTTCTGCAAAACGTCCACGAGCGTGTTGCGGTTGAACAGGTAGATGCCCATGTTGGCCAGGCAATCGCGCCCGCCGCTCTGGATGCCGCGGGCGTCGATCCAGGCCGGATCGGTGCGGACGTGGGCCACCTCGTGCGCGGTCTTGGGCTTCTCCAGGAAGCCGACCACCCGGCCCGAGTCCTCCAGCCGCATGATCCCCAACGACGAGGCGGCGCTGCTGTGGACCGGCACGGCGGCGATCGAGACGTCGGCGGCGGCCTCGATGTGCCCGAGCAGCATGTCCTGGAAGTTCATCCGGTAGAGCTGATCGCCGGAGAGGATCAGCACGTACTCGATGCCCGGCTGCTCGACGTAGCGGAGGTTCTGCCGGACGGCGTCGGCGGTGCCCTGATACCAGTCGGCGTTGTCGAGGGTTTGCTGGGCGGCGAGGACTTCGACGAAGCCGCCGTCGAACGGATCGAAGGTGTAGGTCGAGCGGATGTGGCGGTGCAGGCTCACCGAGTTGAACTGGGTGAGCACGTAGCAGCGGTTCAGCCCACTGTTGATGCAATTCGACAGCGGGATGTCGATCAGCCGGTACTTGCCGGCCACCGGCACGGCCGGCTTGGAGCGGTACTTGGTCAGCGGGTAGAGCCGCGTCCCTTGTCCGCCGCCGAGCACCAGAGTCAGTACGTTTCTCATATCGAAGACCTCAATTACCTATATCAGTCTACCTAAGGAGCGTAGCCGTGGGAATGGCCCCGCCTTGGTGGGTGATTCTCCTCAGGGATCGCCTCCGACGCCGCTTTTTGCCGCGTCGGCGGGACGGATTGTTAGAGAACGGTTAGAAACGTCTTGCCCGGTTGTTGCCGGGCCGCAATTGCTTGACGGGTGGCAGGCAGTCTGGTATTACCTGAGTGGACCGTCATCTTACACCACTCTCGAAAGGAGTCTGCCATGTCTTGCACGAGAAACTTTTTCGCTCTGGCGCTTGCGGCGTTCGTCGTCGTTCCGTTGGGATGCGGCCGGGGCACGGACAGCAGGCAAAGTGAGAAGCGGAAACCAGCGGAGCCGCCCGTCGAGCAGGCCATCCGCGTCACGGGCTCCGACACGATGGTCAACGTCGCGCAGGCCTGGGCGGAAGAGTACATGAAGAAGCATCCGGACGTGAACATCGACGTTCGCGGTGGCGGCTCCGGCGTGGGAATCGCCAGCCTGATCGACGGCAAGTGCGACCTGGCGAACGCCAGCCGGAAGATGACGGAGAGCGAAATCCAGAAGACGAAAACTAACCGCGGCGCCGAGCCGAAAGAGCTGATCGTCGGCTACGACGCCCTGGCCATCTACGTCGCCAAGGACAACCCGCTGGATTCCATCTCGATCGACGAACTGGCCGAGATCTACGGCAAGGACGGCAAGATCGACAAATGGTCGGAAGTGGGCGTCAAGGACCCCAAGCTGGCCGACCAGCCCATCACCCGCGTCAGCCGGCAGAGCAGTTCCGGCACCTACGCCTACTTCCGCGAGGTGGTGGTGGGCAAGAACCGCGACTACAAGCTCGGCTCGATCGACCAGAGCGGGTCGAAGGACGTGGTGACCGTGGTGGCCCGGACGCCGTCGGCCATCGGCTACAGCGGCATGGGCTATAAGGCCCCCGAGGTGAAGATGCTCAAGGTCTCGAAGCACCGGGGCGAGCCGGGCGTCGCGCCGACGGTGGAAAACGCCCTGAACAACTCCTATCCCATCACCCGCCCCCTGCAAATCTACGTCGTCGGTGAACCCACCGGAGCGGTCAAAGAGTATCTCGATTGGATTCTCTCTCCCGCGGGCCAGAAGGTGCTGGTGGACCTGGGATACGTCCCCCTGGTGCGGCATGAATAGCGCAACGTCCCGGACGATTGGGTGGCACGCCCTGAAAGGGCGTGGTGGGCAGCAAGCCGACGACGGCGTTTCACACGCCCTTTCAGGGCGTGCCACCCCGCGCGGAAAACGGTAAAGGCGGCGGCATGGAATCGGCTTTCAAGACGCGATTGTGGCGGTTCCTGCCGCACCTCGCCACGCGGTCGGGGCAATTCCTGGTGCGCCTCGCCACGCAATTCTGGCGGTTCCTGCTCCGCCACGTCGAGCCGGCCATCGAAGGGGCGATCCACCTCTGCGGCTGGAGCGCGATCCTCTTCGTTTTTTCGATCTTCGCCTTCATTTTTTTCATCGCCGCCCATGCGTTCGGCAAACTCGATTGGGGCGAGTTCTTCTTCAGCACGGAGTGGCAGCCCGACTCGGTGGTCAAACCGCACTACGGCACGCTCGCCCTGCTGGTGGGCACGCTCTCGGTCACCGGCTTGGCCATGGCGCTGGCCGCGCCGCTGGGACTTGGCACGGCGGTGTTCATCTCGGAATTCTGCCACGGCAAAGTGAAAGAGTCGCTGAAAGTCCTCGTCGAGCTGTCGGCCGCCATTCCGTCGATCGTCTGGGGGTTCGTCGGGTACATGGTGCTGGCGCCGCTGATCATCCGCTTCACCGGCGCGCGGTCGGGGTCAACCTGCTCAACGGCGGCTTGATCCTGGCGCTGATGAGCGCGCCGATCATCGTCTCGATGAGCGAAGACGCGTTGAAGGCGGTCCCCGATTCCTACCGCGAGGCCGCCCTGTCGTTGGGGGCCAGCCGCTGGGAGATCGTCCACCGGGTGCTCTTTCCCGCCGCCAAGAACGGCTTGTTGGCGGCGGTCCTGCTGGGCGTCGGCCGGGCGATCGGCGAAACGATGGCCGTGCTGATGTGCACCGGCCACGCGGTGAATATCCCGCACAGCCTGTTGGACCCCGTCCGCACGCTGACGGCCACGATTGCCTCGGAACTGGGTGAATGTGTGTCCAACGAAATGCACTATTGGGTACTGTTCACTATCGGACTGGAGTTGTTCGCGCTGACCTTCTTGGTCAACGTGATTGCCGACCTGGTGGTCAAGGGGATCCGCCGTGAAGCAAGCTAATCCCTTTGCCCCCTCGCCTTTGGAACGGCGCAAGAACCTCAAGGAAACCGCCGCCAAGTGCGTGCTGGGGTTCTTTACGTTCGTGCTGGTTGCGCCGGTGGTGGTGATTCTCGGCTACCTGGTCGTCAAGGCATGGCCGGTGCTCCGTCTGTCCTTCGTCCTGGAGAACCCGACGCACGGCATGACGGCCGGCGGCATTTGGGCGCCCTTGGTGGGCACGTTCTTCCTGGTCGTGATTTCGCTGTTGGTGGCCGCGCCCATCGGCATCCTCGGCGGCGTGTACCTCAACGAGTATGCCGGCAACAACTGGCGGACCCGCGTCGTCAGTCTGGGCGTGACCAACCTGGCCGGCGTGCCGAGCATCGTCCACGGCCTGTTCGGCGTGGCCGCCTTCGTGACCTTTGCCGACATGGGCCCGTCGGTGTTGGCCGCCTCGTGTACGCTGGCCGTGATGTCGCTGCCGGTAATCATCACCAGCACCCGCGAGGCGCTCAACTCCGTGCCGATGGCCTTCCGCGAGGCCTGCTGGAACATGGGCGCCACCCGCTGGCAGACCATCCGCACCATCGTGCTGCCCAACTCGATTGGCGGCATCCTCACCGGCTTGATCTTCGAGGTGACCCGCGCCGCCGGCGAGACGGCCCCCATCCTCTATACCGGGGCCGTCTTCTTCAAGCGCGTCAAAGACCACGGCTGGGAATCCTTCTTTCCCTATAGCCTGCGCGACGGCTGCATGGCCCTCTCGATGCACCTGTACACGTTGGCCACGCAAGTCGTCGGCGTGTCGGATGAAACCCAATACGGCACTGCGGTGGTGCTGATCGGCCTGACGCTGGCGGTCAACAGCGTGTCGATCGGCCTGCGGGTTTACCTCCGCTCGCGGAAGAAATGGTGACATGGCATCCAAACCGCTTGCGGTTTCGCAAGAACGACCCCGCACAACCATGAACGCCCACGTCCGCTGCGAAAATCTGACGGTCGCTTACGGCCCGAAAACGGCGCTGCGGGACGTGTCGCTGGAAATCCCCCCCAAGCGGATCTTCGCCGTCATCGGCCCGGCCAACTCCGGCAAGACCACCCTCCTGCGGTGCATCAACCGCACCATCGACTTCATCCCGACGGCCAAGATCCGCGGGCGGGTGCTGATCGCAGAGGAGGACGTCTTTCAGATCCGCGACGTCTACCAGTTGCGCCGCCGCGTGGGGATGGTCTTTCCGCTGCCGGTGGGTCTGCCGTTGTCGGTCTACGAGAACGTGGCCTACGCCCCCCGCCGCGCCGGCGTCCACGACCGTGAGCAGTTGGACGAGACCGTCGAGACCTGCCTCCGCCAGGCGATG
Organism: uncultured Planctomycetaceae bacterium; assembly: GCA_963754135.1. GTDB lineage: Bacteria > Planctomycetota > Planctomycetia > Pirellulales > Thermoguttaceae > JAJFUI01. The sequence continues at coordinate 917,322 of CAVWEY010000003.1, read as the reverse complement.
CTCTGGGAGGAGGTGAAAGACCGGCTGGACCTGTTGGGCACCCGGCTCTCCGGCGGCCAGCAGCAGCGGCTGACCCTGGCCCGGGCCCTCTCCCTGCGGCCGGAAATCCTCTGCCTCGACGAGTTCTCCATCGCCATCGACCCGGTGACCACGATGCGGATCGAGGACATTTTGCGCGAGCTGAAGAAACAAATGACGATCGTGCTGGTCACGAACCTCGTGCAGCAGGCCCGGCGGCTGGCCGACTACACCGCCTTCTTCAGCGCCTCGCAACTGATCGAGGCGGACGAAACGGAAACGATTTTCACCAAGGCCGCCAACCGGCTCACCCAGCGGTACGTGAACGGAGAGTTCGGATAGAATGGGAGGACTCGGGTGCCATGCCCACGGCCAGCGTGGGCATGGCACCGCGTGTGACGAGTACATTACTGATGGACACAGCTCCCGCCGCCGACGCCTACACCCTCCAAACCCGGGGACTCAACCTCTGGTACGGCGAGTTCCAGGCGCTGCTGGACGTGACGGTCAACGTCAAGCCGGGCATCATTACCGCGCTGATCGGTCCCTCGGGCTGCGGCAAGACGACGCTGTTGCGCTGCTTCAACCGCATCAACGAGCGCTACGGCAACGTCACCACCACCGGCGAAGTCACCATCCTCGGCAAGAACATCTACGACGCGGACGTCTCGCTGAGCACGCTGCGGAAACGGGTGGGGATGGTCTTTCAGCGCCCCAATCCGTTGCCCATCTCGATCTACGAGAACGTGCTCTTCGGCATCCGCGCCCACGCCTCGCGCCGCGCCTTCAGCCGCCGGCAACGGGACGAGATGGTCGAAGCGGCGCTCCGCGACGTGCAGCTTTGGGACGAGGTGAAAGACCGGCTCCGCCGCCGGGCCACGCACTTGACGCTCGAACAGCAGCAGAAGCTCTGCATCGCCCGCCTCTTGCCGCTCAAACCGCAAGTGATCCTCATGGACGAGCCTTGCTCCGCCCTGGACGCCGAGGGGATCGAGCGGATCGAGCAACTGCTCGACGGCCTGTGCGCGAACTACACGATTCTGATGGTCACGCACAACATGGCCCAAGCCCGGCGGGCCAGCCACGAGTGCATCTTCATGCTCTTGGGCCGGATCGTCGAGCACGGCCCGACCCTCGACATCTTCCTCCGGCCCCAACAGCCGGACACGGCCGCTTACGTCAGCGGTCACTACGGGTAGGCCGCGTTTCGTGCCGGGCTGAGACGGAGCAACACCACGCCGTGCCGGCCCACCGGGGCGGAATAGCGGCCGTCGAACGTGCCCAGGTCCTTCTGCCGCCACAGGTCGCGGACGATTTGCTCGCCGCGGAGGCCCAAGTCACTCCAGTTCGCAGCTACCGCGGCCTCGCGCTCGCCGCGGTTGAACAAGCCCACGGCCTTCGTGCCGTCCTCCATCTCCTTGGCCCAGACTTCCAGCGGTCCCTGCTTGGACACGCGCAGGGCCGCCTTGCCCAGCGGGTCCTGGTCCACCTCGATCACTTCGTCGTTGGTCAAGAGGCTCAGCGTGAAACCGTCCAGCCGGGTAATGTCGCCGCTAAAGATCAACGGCGCGGCGACCAGGCACCAGAGCGAGACGTGCGTATACTGCTCGTTGGGCGTCAGCCGCGTCGGCTCGACCTTCCCCTTCCCGTTCACCTGGTAGCCCAGCAGCAGGTAGTCGGGATCGTTCCAGGCGCCGGGGCCGGTGAACTTCTGCAACTCGCCCCGGCCGTAGAGATCGAAGCCGTCGTGGGAGATCGCGGCAAGGGTGTGTTCAAAGTCGCCGCCCAAGTCACCCGCCGTCCGCCAGCTTTGGCCACCCGCCTCGCGCCCCCAGCGCCAGACGTTTCCCATGCCGTACTGGCAGAAATTGAACACGATGTCCCGGTCGAGCCTGTTGAGGATTTCGCCCATCTTGCGATAGGGTTTCTGCATGGCAGCCAGGTCGGGATTCTTGGCGATGCCGCCATACGAGCACCAGTCATATTTCAGGAAGTCGAATCCCCATCGGGCAAATTGCCGGGCGTCTTGCTCCTCGTGCCCGTAGGAACCCTCGTAGCCGCCGCAGTCCAGCGGGCCGGGCGACGTGTACAGCCCGGCCTTGAATCCCTTGCCGTGGATATAGTCGGCCAGCGACTTCATGTCGGGGAACCGCTGGTTGGGATTGATGTTCCCCTGGGCGTCGCGGGCGGGGCCGCCCAAGTCCGGCTCCTTCGATCCCGGCTCGACCGTCCAGCAGTCGTCGATGTTCACGTACTGGTAGCCGTGGCCGATCAGGCCGGTCGAAACCATCGCGTCGGCGGCGTCGCGCATGATCTTGTCGGTCACGTGGTCCGTCCAGATGTACCAACTGTTCCAGCCCATCGGCGGGGTCAGGGCCAGGGTATCGCCGCAGACGATCTTGAATTGCCGTCGGGCCTCTCCCAACGCGCTGGTGGCGCGGAAAGTCACCACGTAAGTGCCGCGATTCTTGATCGAGCCGGTGATCTGGCCGCTCCGCCCCTCGACCGTCAACCCGTCCGGCAGATCGTCCACGGCGAACTCGATCGGCCGCCGGCCCGTGGCGGGGATGGTGAACAGGAACGGATGTCCGGGCCGCACGCCGAACACCCTGGCCCCGTTGATCCGCGGCCTCTCCGGCGGCTTGGGGGTGAGGATGACCGCCTCCTCGGCCCGTGCGGACAAAATGCCGACCGCACCGAGGACGATGGCCGTCATGGCGAAGTTGGCAATACGTCGGAACCGGAGCCACGTTGCGGTCGGCACGATGCACCTCCCAACTGATGGAAAGAACGAAACGGGAAAGACGACGCGGGGGAACACTCCGAAGAGTGTATCATATCCGGTCCCGCCCGTCCAACTCCGTTAGAACTTATTGCCGTCGATCGGCAGGCCGTCCTTGCGGTTGCCCAGATAGTTGTGGACCAGGGGGTCAATGGTGTAGTTGAACACCTTCACCGAGCCGTCGCACAGCGCCATGTTGAAGCCGATGGCGTGGGCGCTGCCGAAGATTTCCTCGTAGGTCCCCCCCGCGAGGCCCGGCGTGTCCTGCATCGGCGCCGGCACCATCGGGACCGCGGCCGTCGCCGTATCAGTGCCGGTCCAGCGGTTCTGGTCGTCGCTGTCCCCGGCGTAGGCCGACTGGTCGTCGCCCCAATCGTTGCCGGTGAGGTAATAGTCGGGGCAGAGATACTTTTCGCCCACCAGGTAGGTGTTCGAGGTGCCGTCGGTGATCTCGCAGATCTTCACCTGGCTCCGCTGGCGCAGACGCCGTTGGCCTTCGACATGTCGCAGAATCCGTGCGCACCGTCGGGGTCGCTGGGTTGCCAGGCCGCGGCGTCGGCCCACGAACTGGGTCCGCCCGACCACCACACGAACATCGATCCGGCGTTGGCGGCGTAATCGGCTTGGAACCACGTTTGGGGCACATAGGGGCCGTAAATGGGCGACATCGAGCCGCCGGACGTGCATGGATGGAGCAGCGGCGCACGGCGGGTCGGGCAGGTTAAGGTTGCCAACGGCGTCTGTACCATTTGCATCGACCGTTGTTGATAGAGGGGCGTGTCTCTAACCGCGCCCAGGGCGAGGTCGTGCAGGACCTGCTGTTCCATGTAGGGGAGGCAGTTGTAGAAGAAGCCGCCGGGCTGGCCCTTGCCGAAGCCGCAATTCGGGTCGCCCACCCAAACGCAGCCCCAGCCGCCGGTCGGCAGCCAGCCGTTGATGTGCTCGTGGTCTAGCGCCGCCAGGCTGATCTGCTTGAGGTTGTTTTGGCATTGCAGCATCCGCGCCGCTTCCCGCGCCGCCTGCACCGCCGGCAACAAGAGCGCGATCAAAATGCCGATGATCGTAATCACCACGAGAAGCTCCACAAGCGTAAAACCGTGTAGGGGCCGGCGAAAGCCGGGCCTCCGCCGAGTGTGAACGTTTCCTATCACCATGGCTGCTCCAATTCCGGAATTGATCCTTGACCGGTACGGGTTGGAACTTCAGTAACCATTCACGGGGCGTGTGGGAAAACGGCCGAACCGTCCTCACCGACACACGTATCAGGTCGCCTTCCTGGGCGCAAATCCTATCCAGTCCAGAGGCCATTTCCATGTATCGGCATGCGATGCGGGCGGCGGCGGCAGGGGCCTTGCCACCAGCGGGACAGGCTTGCCGCGATACTGCTCGGCAATCGCTTTGAACCGGCGTCCCCGTTCCTTAATCTTGCGGTCAGACGTGATCAATCCATGGTCGTATTCATGCCCGGCGAATTCAAACTTGCGGTTAACGTCATGGCTGCACCACGCGGTAAACCAGTTGACGCCTCCTCGGATGCCTGCCAGCGTGAACTTCTCGAGAAACTCGCCGGTGCGTTCGTCCGGGATCCACCGTTGGTCACGCCGTATTCCTGGCACCAGATGGGCTTGGCAGGGCTCCCGGCATACGCCCGCACGAGCGCGGCCTCGGCGGCCATCAGTTGGATGCAGGGGGGATCGAAGTATCCTCCATGCTGCGTCGCGCCGCTGAACGGATAGCTGTGCAAGATCGGAACCTCCTGCCGCGTTGCCATAAACACTGGTGAGAACGTCTCCTTGGAATACCACTGCCCCCACGTGCCGTTCACGTGAACGTGGTGCCGGCACAGAGACTCCGCCAGCGTCAGGATGCGTTCGCACCAGGCATCGCCCGCCGCTGTGTCTTGTCCCGTGCTCCAACAACAAGCCAACTCGTTACCGATGTCAAATCCGAGGAAGTTGCCGTGCTTCTTCGCCACCGCCGCGACTTCCCGAAAATAGAGTTCCTGCGCCTCGAACATTCGCGGCGAGCGATAGAAATTGCCGTCGTCAAACATCGGCACGGCCTTCCAGGTCAGCCATCCATTGAGCATCGACAGTTGGACATCCAGCTTGCGCTCGCCCGCCAATAGCATCAACTTGTCCAGCCGGTCCAGATGCGCGGGACTAACCCAGGTCCGGTTCGGCTGGAAATAGGGCCAAACCAGAAAGACCCGGAAATGATCCGCGCCCACCGCCACAATGTCATCCAAATCGCGGGCCACGGAATCGGCGTCAAAGCTGTTCCAGAAGAAAAACCACTCCTTGGACGGAGTGTAGTTGACCCCAAACCGGTGCCGCAGGAAGGCCGGCCGAGTCGCCCGATCTTCTTTGGATGGTTGATGCGCCGCCGCGGACAAGCCGCCCATCGTCTCCAAACCCAACCCCGCTACCGCGACAGCGGCGCCACAACCTGCCTTCAGAACCCCTCGTCGATTCATGATAGCCTTCAAGCCCCACGTCTTCAGTAGTTTCCAGCACTCTTGGCGGTTATACAGACGCCCCGGCTGTCCTGCAAGGGTATGTGTTCAGGCAGCGTCGCCTTGCACGCAGCCGCCCTCGCTAAAGGTCTTGCGTATGTTCACAAAACAATTTGATCTTCCCTGCCATGCGCATTCCCAAACTTTGGATGGTAGATGCCCGACAATCCGGACATCTACCATCCGCCATCCGGGTCTCTGAAAATCCTCCGTGTTACTTCCGCTTCCGCCACGCGTAGGCCAGCAGCCCCGACAGGCCGACGGCCAGCAGGACCAGCGCCACAGGCTCGGGAATCACCGTTGCCTCGACGCCGCCGCCGGACGAGTCAAACTGCATGTAGTACACACCGCCGCTGGTCCACACGTCGCCGGCGTTGTGGCCGAGGCCGGTGGCGCTGACCCAGGTCAGCGAGCCTTCGATGTCCGACGCGAGGCTGCCGCCGTACACCTGGAACAGCTTGTCCATGACTCCGAGGTTGTACTGACTCAACTGGGTAATGCCGCTCGTCGGGGCCTTGTAAATAGCCTTGGCCTTACCGTCGGTCAAATTCGTGGTGAAGATCCCGACATCATCCAGCATCGAATTTGAACCGCCGTACCGAGGGTCCCCGTTGGAGTCCACAAAGAGGTCCGCACCGAGGTACAAGGGAGCGGACGTACTGCCAGGTGCGGCGAAGAGGTTGCCCCCTGCCGTCACGGTGCGCAGGGCGACTCCGTTCTGATAAATCGTCCACGAGGTGCCGGAAGCGACAAGGACGATATTAGTCCACGTGTTGTTGCCCGGCGCGGCGTAGCCCGTCCCATTTTGCGGGCAGCCAACGGTGGTCGTGCTAAGGTCAGCGCTCGTCCCAACGCCACCATCCCAAGCGCCACCGCTGTCGGCGCACAGCCGTAAGCCGGAGTTGGAAGCGGGGTTGCCGTTGTAATTGAGGCCGATCGCGGTCATGTTCACGGGAACCGGATCACCCGTGCCCAACACCGCGCCATACATGGACCAACTATTGCCGTCGCCGCCGACGGTTGCTCTCGGCTGAACGCCGTTCCATTCCACCCAAAGACTGATGGTGGCGGAAGACATGCCGCTTGCCGTGTTGATGCCCGGCACCGTTATGAAGTTGAGGTACACCAAGGGGTCGTTCGATTTACCGCTCGCCGGGCTGGTGCTGCCGCTAAAGGTCATACCGTTGCCAAACACACCACTCGAGACGGTGGGCGTTGTTGCCCAGGGCGCTAACAGTCTCGCCGCTCCAGTAATCCGCGCCGATGGTGCCGTTATAGGTTGCGCCGAGCGTGCCCGTATTCGAGACGGTGACGCCCGAGACATGGTCCATGTCCCAGTAGTAGCCCAGGTAGTCGGAGCCGTAGGCTTCGGAGCCGGCAAACGCCACCACGACCAAGGCCACCAACACGTTAAGGAAACTGCGATACATGAGATTTCTCCTCCCCGAATGGGGAAAACAGGTTCTTGCAGGGTTTCCCAGGCCCCAGAAACACTCTGGACGGATCAACCCGGACCCCGCCACGCATTAACTCAATTCTCCCAAACACGACGCACGGCGAATTCGCAGCGTTTGCTACGGGCCGTTCATGATCGCACCTCCTGCTTTAAGGCCGTCAATGGGCAACGTCTCACTGTTTTCCCGGCCGCCGGCCGGCGGCCGATAGCCGGTAACAAAAGAGCCTTCCAGTTGCACGCGGAGCGCCATCGGGTTGTCCCCTCCGGCGGCGTGAGCGCCGGGTCGCCGGCGTTCGCGTCGTTGAGCACGTCGATCTCCAGCCTGTTCGCACCCTCGACAAAGCCGTTGCGGGCCGTGAAACTCTGAAACAGCCGGTACATCCCTTTGGACTCGTGCGCGAGCACCGGCACCCGCACCGCCTCGCCGTTCAGACGGATGGCCACCACGCGGTCGTCGACGATGAACACGCCCTCCAGGACGGCTGACCCCGGCAGCATCTCCATCACCTCGAATGTAGTGCAAAAGGTGTACGTGACGCAGTTGGGAAGATTCGGCTGGTTGCCGGCCGTCGAAATCCATTGCGACAGGGCAGGGTCGTTCGCCATCCACGTAGGGTCGTCCGGCGGCCACGCGCTCGGATTGGGGTGCGGGTTTACCGTAGTCACCACCGCCGGCCGGGGTTTAAACTTCGGGTCGTCGCTGCGGGCCACGATCTGCCAGTGCGGGTCCTCGTCCCCCTCGTGCAGGCCCACGCCCGTATTCCAGAGCTTGATCGGCACCCGGTGGGGCATCTGCCGCGCGAACCTGTTGGATCTGCCCACTCCAGGAATCACCCGTACGACCGGGTTCCGGCCGGCTTCCACCGTGGCGGACTCGTCTTCTCCCAGTAGAATCGGACGCTCTGCTCCGGCACCGTTGCCGCGAGCCACGCGCAATTCGACTTTACCGCGGAAAACGTGAGACCGGGTGGCGCCGGACCGATCCACTTCCACGCCGAACTCGGTGCCCAGGTCGGTGATGGTGGCGGCGGGAGTGCGGACGGAGAACAAATGATGAGTGATGAATGATGAATGATGAGTGTTTGGATTTGGCGTCTTCAATTCATCATTCATCATTCCGCATTCATCATTCTTCTCCACGCGGGCGGTCAGCCTGCCCAGCGAGAGGAAGCCGCCGCGGGGAGACTCGACCTCAAAAATGCACGGTCCCTGGAGGATAACCTTCGCGCCGCTCTGATAAGTGATTTCCATCAGGCCCGAGTTGAGGGCATATTTCCGGCCCAGGGGGACCGCGGCGGACGGCGTGTCTTGCGGATCGGCGGAGCAGCAATCGGCCATGCCCGTGATCCGGCCGACCAGTTCCGGCTGCGTCTCCCGCTCGGCAACGATCGCCGTCGCTGGCCGCGACGGGCTGGCGAGCTGGTAATCGTGAGACACCTTGTACAGCCAGGCGCCGAGAATCGCCATTCCCGTAATCACCGTGGCCGCGGTGTAGGAGAGCAACCAGCCGCCGAGCGGGGAATGGAGGGTGAACCGCGGAGCGTCGAGCGGATCGCCGGTGTCGATAATGATGGGAGCAATGAGCGGTGCGGGACCGGCATCGCCAGGTTGGCGCGGCAGTGCAACTGTAGGTTGGTGCGGCAGTTCAACTGCCGCACCAACAGGCTCGGAAGGCCGAGGGGTGAAGGATGATGGCTGAACGTCGGCCATGATCCACTGCAACATGCCGTGGGTGGCGACCTGACGGACGTACTGCCGGCGGGCGGCCGGATCGTCGGCCAGCAGGCGGCGAAGCTCGGCGATCTGCTCGCCGGTGAGTTGCCCGTCGAGCATCGCCGCCAGCAGCGGTTGGAGGCGGTCGGAGACGGCCGAAGTCTCAGTCATGCTCGTCCCCCCCTTCGCGCTCTTCCTCCTCCTTTAGGGTCTGCTCGACGCAGTCGGCCAGCTCGGCGCGGATGCGATAGAGGGCCTGCGAGACGGCGCCGGCCGACTTGCCCCGCAGTTCGGCCAGCCGCCGGACCGATCCGCCCGGGGTGTACCGCCCCCGTAGCAGGTCCTGATCCAGTTGCGAGAGCCGCTCCATGCAGCGGTAGAGCGCGACCAGATCGGCGTCCATCGACCCGGCTTGCCGGGCGGCCTCGACGGCGATGTCCTCCAACAGCGCCTCGTCGAACACCAGCCGGTTGCGGCGGCGGCGCTTGCGGTAGGCCAGGACTTCATAGTGGGCGATGCGGCTCGTCCACGCCCAGAAGTCCGTCCCCTCGGCAAACTCGGCGGCTTTGCGCCAGATCGCCACGTTGGCGTCCTGGAGGACGTCGCCCACCGCGTCCGGCTCACCCAGAACCGCCAGGATGTAGGCGTAGAGCCGGCTCTGATACTCGGTCAGGCGTCGGACGAACTGCTCGGTCGGCGTGTAGTCGGCCATCGGACACCCCCCGCTTGCCGTCGAGGAAAGGCGGCGCTGGCGTAGGGTGGGACAAGCGAAGCGCAGTCCCACCATAGGCCGGGAAACGGCGTGGTGGGACGGCGCTTTGCTTGTCCCACCCTACGTCCCTCTAAGATAACAGCCCGAGAGCGGCAATTCTCACGGAAAATGTGCGGCCGGCCGCTACCGCTGCCGCCAGACCTTCCACGAGTTGAGCAACATGCCGGGGGCGGCATGGGCGATCAGCGAAAACCAACTCCGATAGGGGAGACGATAGTTGGGCACCGGCTCCATCACCAGTGCCCCTTGCCGGTCGCAGGCCAACACGCACAGCCCGCAGCCGATGCAACGCTCGGCAAGGTGACGGTACGTCTTCTGCTGCGTGTCGACGACGATCGCGCCCATCGGACAATTCTTGCGCAGCGGCCGCAAGAGACGCACTTGTCCGCGTCCAGCCGGGGCAGGAAGTGCGGCGGCGCGATGAAACCCGGCGCGTTGAACTCGTTGACCGCCCGCAGCGCATGGCAGCAACAGCCGCAGCAGGAACAAGAACATTGCCCCCGCGGCGACTCGACGTTCATCATCCAGTTGACCAGGCCGTGCGACTCGGCTTCGCGCTTGATTTCCAGGGTCTCTTTCTTGGAGACCCGCCGGAGCACGCCCTCCTTGATGCCCCGCTCGGCCCATTGGCCCATCACCGTGCAGTTCCCCAGCGGCTTGCCGCAGCCGCGGCCCAGGGCCTGCATTGCCATGCGGCACTGGCACTGCCCGATGCCGAACGTCTCAAACTGGTCCAGCACCACTTCGAGCTTGTCGCTGGGCAGCGCCATCGGATGGGCTTCGATGGCCTTGCCCACCGGCAGGTAGCGCACCATCGGCGTGGCATGATTGCCGTAGTCGATCGAATAGCCGGTATCGCAGAGGGTCTCGAACAGTTCGATGAAGCGGCGGTGCCAGGGCGTGAGGGACTCGGGCGTCTGGCCAATCAGGGCCAACTCGAAGATGCCGGGCACGATCGGCGGCAAGCGATATTGCCGGTCTTCGGGCGGGCCGCTGGCGACAATCACCCGCTTCTCGTCGGCCAACCGATGCAGAATCGGCTCGATCTCCTCGACGGGGCGGCGTTCGGCGCGGGCCAGGTCGGCGGCCCGCCGGCCACGGTACAGCCCCAGATGCCGCACCACGGCCGCCTCCTCCTCCGTGAAGAGGTGCCGCACCAGGGCCATCAACTCGTCGCACACCGGCGGCCCCATCCTCAACGGGCTGGAAAGCCGCCGGGCAACGTCCCGATAGACGGCCGGAACGCGGGGATAATCGCTCAACCTGCGGGCCCGCACCGTCTTTCCCCGCGGCGGCGCCGGCCCAATCACCCGCTCCCGGACCTCAATCACCCGCCGGCCGTGTTGCGTGTCCATAGACGACTGATGGTACACGCTTTTTGCGCAGCGGGCAAGCATCAGGGAGGCATGCCCGTGAATCACGGTGGCACACCCTGAAAGGGCGTGGTGAGTTGTTGGGCTTACCCTCGATGCCCGCCACGCCCTTTCAGGGCGTGCCACCCATTGATCACACGCCCGCTTCCGCCATCAGCCGGACCAACTCGACGACGTTGTCCACCCGCATCTTCTCCAGCACTCCGGCGCGGTGCTTGGCGACGGTCTTTTCGCCGATCCCCAGCTCGCCGGCGATCTGCTTCGAGTGCTTGCCGGAAACCAGCAGGTCGAGCACCTCGCGTTGGCGGGCGGAAAGCTTCTCGATGCGGTCGGCCAGTTCGGCCCGCCGGGTGGATTGCCGCTGGTTCCGGGCGTCCTGGTCGATGGCCTCCTGAATCTGCGCCAGGATGGCCCGGCGGCTGAACGGCTTCTCCAGGAAGTCCAGCGCGCCTGGCTCATGGCCTGCACGGCCATGGGGATGTCGGCGCAGCCGGAGATCATGATAATGGGCATTCTCCGCCCCTGGGCGGCAAGCGTCTGCTGAAGTCCCAGCCCGCTCAAGCCCGGCATCCGCACGTCGAGCACGAGGCACTTCGGCGCGCGGGCGCGTTGTGACAGCCGTCCAAGAACGCCTCGGCCGACAGGTAGGTCCTCGGCTCCAGGCCCACGCTGCGGACCATCAGGCTCAGCGACTCGCAGACTTGCGGGTCGTCGTCCACGACATACACGGTTGGCGTTGCAGAAACCGTCGCAGAAACCATTGGATCACCTCATCCTCCGTACGGCAGTTCCACGATCACCGTGGCGCCGGCCCCCGGCCGGCTCTGCACCTCGATCCGTCCGGCATGGGCCTGGACGATCCCCCGGGCGATGCTCATTCCCAAGCCCGACCCGCCGGCCTGACGGCGGGTGGTGTAGAGCGGGTCGAAGACGTGCGCGAGTTGCTCGTCGCTCATGCCGCAGCCGTTGTCTGCGACGATGGCCTGCACGTGCGCCTCGCTCCGCGCCGTGTGGATGGAGACGGTTGCGCGGCCGCGCCCCGCTTCGACCGCGTTGCGGATCAAGTTGACCAGGACCAGCTCGATTTCCAGCGGATTCATGGGGGCCAGCGGCACGCCGGGATCGAGTTCCACGCGCAGCTCCGCCCCGCGCGACTCGGCGTAGGGCCGGGCCAACTCCACGGCCTGCTCGACCACGTTGTTCAGGCTGCACGCCTGCCGCTCCGTCGGCTCTTGCCGCGAGTACCGCAGCAGCGTGCGGACGATCCGGCCGCAGCGGTCCATCGACGTGATGACGTTCCGCAGGCAGGCGCCGAGTTGTTCGCCGGCGCCGGGCGTGTCCTTCAGGCTCAGCGCCGTCTCGGCGGCCACCAGCGCCGAGCCGGCGGGATTGTTGATTTCATGGGCGATTCCCGCCCCCAGCAGGCCGATGCAGGCCAGCCGCTCGTTACGCCGCAACGCCTCCTCGAGGTTGCGCTCGGCCGTGGCGTCGCGGAAGACCGCGATCCGGTGCGTCACGCCGGCGGAGCCGTCCCGGACCGGTTCGCTCCGCAGCCGCAGCACTTTCCGTGCGCCGTCCCGGCCCGCACACGCGACTTCCGCCGAATAGACGTCTTCGTGGCGGTGGCTCTCTTTCAAGCTCTCGCCGAGCGGGTCCTCGTCGCCGGGTGGAGCAGGCTGGAAGCCTGCTCTACTGTTTTCGCCCGCGGACTGCGACAGATTAAGAAAGGCCGGATTGGCGTAGATGATCCGCGGGTCCGGGCCGTTGGGGGCCACTGTAGAGCAGGCTTCCAGCCTGCTGTCCGCGGCGGTAATCGCCACCGGGTCTTGAAGGCTTTCGAGAGCGCGGTAGAGGAGGCCCACTTCGGCGGGAGGCCGAGCGGACCAGCCCGGATGCCCCAACGGACCATCTACGCGTCGATGGAAGAGCGCCGCTTGCCCCACGGCTGCCTCCCGAAACTGTGCCCGATTCCAAACAAGACACACCGCACTCGGCTAGTGTAGCGGCATTCGTGGAAAAGTCCATATCAATTGGGGTGTTTTTCCACTGTGCCGCCACCTTTTGCTTCGGTCAAAGGCGAGCGGAGACTGTCGAGAACCCCTCAAAATGCGGAAAAGTCGCCCGGCGGGGAAAAGGGGGACAGGCGCCCTTTGCCGGAACGGCCCGAAGGGTGCTTCGCACAAAGGGGGCCTGTCCCCCTTTTCCCCGCCAGGTCACACCGCGATGTGGCTTCGCACCAGGTTGCCCAAGTTCTGCGGCACGGCCCGCCGCAGCCGGTCCAGCACACATTCCCAGCGGTAGGCGAAGCTGCCCGCCTCGTCCCGTGGCCGGTGCTTGAAGAGGGTGTCGAACGCCCGCTTCCGTTTCCGGTACTCCAGTTGGATTTTGGCCAGCCGGGTGACGAAGGCATCGACGTACAAGGCGGCGAACTCCGCGGGATCGGTCAACAGCGCCATCCGGCGGTTGACCACCGCCGCATATTCCGCGGCGAAGTGCTCCAGGTCCGTGCGGTAGTCGGCGAAGGTGCCCATTTGGTCGGCCACCACGATGTCGGTGGGCAGCCCGTTGCCGTTGGTGACCACCACTTCGTCGCCGTCGTCAAAGACCACCTGGCCCTGCTGGCCGCAGCGGCCGACGATGATGTTGGGGGCGGCGGCCTGGCCCAGCAGGCGGGCCAAGCGGGTGGCAAACGCCCCGTCGGCCAGCCTCTGCGGCGGAATCTTGTCGGTGGCCATGCCGCGGATGAAGTCCCGCTCGAAGTAAGGAGACCAGATGGCCGCCCCCTGCATCTCGCGGTGCGGGCCGAGATAGCGCTCGCTGATGCGCTTGGCGGTGACGCGGGCGGGGAGGTTCATGCCCAGTTGCCGGCAGCCGAGGCGGCGGTCGAGGATGTACTCGGTGTACTCTTCCGCTTGGATAATGGCGTCCAGGAGCTTCTTGCCGCCGTCGAGGTGCTCGCGGATGCCCCACTTCTGCATACGGATGATCTTGACGATTTCCTCGCGGATGCCGCGCTGCTTGACTTGGGTGATGTAGACGTCGCGGCGGCCCAGCGACTTGGCCCGCTGCGAGAGCGACTCGACCACCCGCCCGATGTTCACGTACTCCAGGTCGCCGTACTCGCGGACGAAGTTGAAGATGAAGCCGCGGCACTTCTCGTCGCACAGCCGCCGCAATCCCGGGTCGGCGGTCTCTTCCGCCAGCTCGAAGGCCGAATCGAAGATCAACTCCCCCTGCTCGATCCGGCCGCCCGGCAACCATTCGATCTGCATGAAGAACTCGGAACTGAGCCCCAGCAGCGATTCCTCGGAGATGGTTTTCTCATCCTCGCCGATCAAGGCGGCGTACATCCGGTTCCGCCAATCGAGGCTGCCGGCGCTGTCGGGGCGGAACTCGGGCGGGACCGCCTCGCGGAACTTCGCCCGCAACCCCTCGTACACCGCTTGCAGGGCTTCGCCAGCCAGCGCGGCGAAATCGTGCGGGGCCAGATCGGCCTTTGTGAAGCCCTCGCCGGCCATGAAAAACGCCACCTCCGGATTGCCGTGGCGGTTCACGCCGGCGGAGAACTCGCGGATTTCCGCCAGGTGTTGCCGCAACGCGGACTCGCCCGGGCCGCCGAGTTGCTCAAACGCCTCACAGGTGAGAAACCGCGTCCCCGTGGCCTTGCTGTAATAGTACAACTCGTTGCCGTGAATGGCGATCCGCGAGGCGGCGATCATCCGCCGCATCTCCTCCGGCGTCTTGGGCAAGGGGCTGATCCGCCAACACTCGCCCCGCTCCTTGATCGCCGCCCGCACCCGCTCGTCCCGCACCAACAGGAACTTCACCCGGTGCTTCGGGACCAACTCCTGCAGCAGTTCGTCCGCCCGGAAGCACAACGGCATGTTGTCCGGGTCGGGGCGGATCACGATCACGTCGTCCTCGGCCACGAGGTCGACCGAGTTCTGCCACTCGGCGGTCTCTTCCTCCCGCCCCAGCGGTCCCAGGCCGTGCTCGATCCGCTGCCGCCTCAGCAGGTCGATGTAGGCCATCCGCTGCGTGGCGTGGATGCCCGGAGTGGTCACGATCGTGTTCGCATAAGGGAACACGGTGGCGATGCGGGATTTCAGCTTCCCGCCCGGGTCTTTGGCCAGGGGATGTTCGCCGATGATGCGGGGCAACACGACAGGGGTCAGTGGTCAGTGGTCAGAGGTCAGGGACCAACCGCTTTCGGCGGGTGGCACGTCCCTGAGCGCAGCGAAGGGCGTGGTTTCGCCGTCCGCCACGCCCTTCGCTGCTCAGGGCGTGCCACCCAAATTCGACAACTTGTTCTCGTTCGAGCCCTTGTCGGAGTTCGGCGACGCCGTCACCAGCACGTGGTTGCCGAGATACTTGCGGGCGGCGGCCGCCACGTCCTCGAACTTGACCGCGCGGATGCGGGCGTCGAACGTCTTGCTGTAATCGTAGCCCAGGCCGTACAACTCGTCCACGGCCGCCTGCCGGGCCTGCTCGCCCATGGTCGTGTTCTCCTGGGCGTGGAGGGCCATCACCATCTGCGCGGCCGCGCGGAACTCGCCTTCGCCGATCCGCCCCGCCCTGGCCCGCTCCACGTTCTTCTCGATCCGCGAGACGACCTCGTCGACCTTGCTCGGCCGGGTCTGGGCAACGATGATGAAATAGCCCGGCACGGGGCCGGTCACCTGCGCGGCGTCGACGGCGTACACCAGCCCCGCGCCGCGGAGTTCGTCGAACAGCCACCCGCTGGGACTGTTGTAGCCCGACATGATCGCGTCCAGCAACGTCATCGCGGCGTAGTCCTGCTTGTCAAAGATGCTCGCCATCGGATAGCCGAACTGGACAATCCCCGTATTTTGGCCGATCCTTTTGTGCCGGACGAGCGTTCTTGGCGACCGCGTTGGGGCGGTTGAAGGAGGGCGGCTGGAAGTCCGGATCGCGCCTCAGCCCGCCAAACTGCCTCTTGACCAGCGCCAACGCCTTTGCGGGATCGAAGTCGCCGAAGACCGCCACGACCATGTTGTTGGGGACGAAGTACCGGGCGTGGTACGCCCGCAGGTCCTTCGCTGTCAGCACCTTGATGCTTTCGGTCTTGCCGCCCTGAACAACGTGATATGGCGACTGGGCCGGCAGGCTGTCGCAGAAGAACTCGTTGACCTCCTCTTGCGGCTCGTCGGCCCGCGCGGCAATCGACCCCAGGGCGAGTTGCTGCACCTTGGTAAACTCGTCCTCGGGAAACGTCGGCCGCGTGAAACACTCGGCAAACAGGGCTGCCGCGGCCGGAAAATCCTCCTTAAGCGCCGTCAGGCTGCCGTAGACGGTAAACCGCCCCGCCTCCATGCTCATCTGGGCGCCGATGGAATCGAAATACTCGGCGATCTGCCGGGCCGAATGGCCGGCCGTGCCCCGGTCGAGCATGTCGGCCGCCAGGGCCGAGCGGCCGGCCGTCTTCGCGTCATCGGCCAGCGACCCGCCCAGCACAAACGCCTGGAGATTGACCAACGGCAGGTGGGCGTCCTGCTTCAGCAGCACGCGCAGCCCATTGCCGAGCCGCACCAGGCGGATTCCACCCTCGGCAGCCTTCGCCGCAGCGGCAGCCGGCTTCGGTGCGCCCCCCGGCGGCGCGATGATCACCCGATTGAGCCGCTCGGGCACGAAGTACCGCCGGGCAACCTCCCGCACCTGCTCCGCCGTCACCTTCTGGATGCCCGCAACGTACGTCGTATCGAACAAGGGGTCCGCCGTGGTGATGAAATTGCGTCCCAGGCCGTCCGCCGCGTGCTGCACCGTCTGCCGGCTGAAAATCAGCTCGGCGGCCTTCTGCTTCTTGGCTTTGGCCAGTTCCTCCGGGCCGACCAACTCGTCGCGGAGCCGGTAGACTTCGGACAGAGCCGCGTCCGCGGCCTTCTGCCACGTCTCCGGCGGACACACCGCAGAAACCGCGAACGTGCCGGCAACGTAGTGCGGCGTGTCGCTGGTGGCCTCGACCGACAGCACCAGTTGCCGCTGGTTCCGCAGCCGTTCGACCAGCCGCGAACTCTCCCCTTCGCCGAGGATGCTCGCGGCCACGTCCAGGGCGTAGAGATCGGGGCTGGAAACCTTCACCGTCGGCCAGGCCAGCGCCAGGTCGTAGGTTGCCCCGTCCATCTCGCGGACCGCCTCGCGCGGCGCAAGCTGCTCCGGCTCGTCCTCGAACGGCACGTAGGTCTCCCGGCCCCGCGGCGTGCCGGCAAACTGCTTGGCCACTTCATCGAGCACCCGCCGGGCGTCCACGTCGCCAACCACCACGAACACCTGGTTCTCCGGCACGTAACGCTCGTGGTAGAAGTCGATGATCGTCTGGTTCGTGGTCCGGTTCAGCACGTCGAGATAGCCGATGACGGGGTAGCGGGCGGGATGGGTGGTGTAGACCGTCGCTTGAAGCAGATCCTCCAACACATGTCCCCGGTCTACCTCATCGTCGGCCAGCTCGCGGCGGACGACCTTCAGCTCCCGCTCGAACTCGGCCGGCTCGAACGTGACGTGCTGCATGGCGTCGGCCACCAACTCGATGGCGGTCATCGTGTTCTTGGCGGGGCAGTCAATGAAGAAGACCGTCATGTCCTGCGAGGTGAAGGCGTTGGTGGCCCCGCCGAACGTGTTGATGATCCGCTGGATTTCCTTATCGCTGCGATGGGTGGTGGTGCCGCCGGAGACGACGTGTTCGAGTACGTGGCTTAAGCCCGCCCCCAGGTTTTTCCCCTCGAAGGCGCTGCCCGTGTTCTTGACGAAGCACCGCACCGTGGCCACCGGCGCTGCATGGTTCTCTTGGACGATCACCGTCAGGCCGTTGGCCAACGTGGCCTGCGTGACGTCGTCGGCGAGCCGGCGGATGCTCTCATAGCGGAGCGGCTCGGCGCGCTGCTCGGCCGCCAAGGCCGCTGCCGCGAACGCCAATCCCACCACCGCCGGTAACAGCGATCCCCAATGTATACGGCATCTCACGTGTTTTCGCTCCTCACGGCTGAATGTCATTTCGGCAGTGCTTGCGCGACGCTCGCAGCCGCCCATTTTGACATATTCTTGAGCTCACAGCTAGAGACCCCAACTATGGACGCACAGAGGATTCCCCCAGGGATAGTCGCCTCAGCGACCAATACAGAACGCTTCAGCGACCAGTACGGAACGCTTCAGCGGCCATTCTTCAGCGTCCGCCCGAGCGACATCAGCGCGAAGGCCGTCCCGTACGCCTGGTGATAGTCGTACAGGGGATAGTCCCACCAGGAGCCGTCTTTCTCCTGCTTCTCCATCAGGAGGTGGGCCAGATAGTCCTGGAAGTGTGGCCGCTCGGCGGCCGGAAGCTGGTCGATGCAGAGCGCGGCGTAGTAGTGGCCGAAGTAGTAGAAATAGCCGGCCACCTGGAACCACGATTCGTGCGGGATGGGCCGCTTCCGCCCCATGTCCAGCCACAAGTTCCGCGCGTACAGCCGGTCGAGCCAGGTCTTCAGCACCTCGTCCGTCACCAGCTTGTCGCCCCAGAGGCGCATCGCCAAGTTGCAGGCTTGCGAGCGGCCCAGGCTGCCGCCGGGGCGGTTGATCGGATACCGGGGCCGCATTTTCAGGTATTCGCCGTAGTCGTAGGAGAAATCCGGGTTCCGCTGGCGGCGGATCGACGCCATGCCCCGGTCGATCAGCCGCTGGGGCACCTCGGCGCCCGCCTCCCGCGCCTCCTGCAGCGCCACCAGCACCGCCGCCGTCACGAAACTGATCGTCGAGCCGCTCGGCTTCTTTGTCAGCGCGTTCATGTCATAATAGGCCCAGCCGCCGTCGACCACCTCGTACCGGTCGAGCATGTCGATCTGTTGGGCGATCAGTCCGCGGATCCGCTCGCGGCGATCCGCGTCGTGCGGCTTCTGCTTCAGCATCCGCACCAGGGCCTGAATGCCGTAGGCGTGCGTCCAGACGTTGTAGAAGGCGTCGGGCGTGGCGCGGCGGACCTTGGGTAAGTGCTCGAACAACCAAGCCTCGCTCCGGTCCAGCGCGGCGGCCACCTCCGGGCTGTCGCCCCCGGTCTCGATCAACGCCGAGATGCACATCGCCGTCACCGCGGCCTTGAAGGCCTGATGCGGCCCGGCACGGGGGCATAAATCTCGCCGGGCCGGGTGATGTTCGCCGATCCCCACGAGCCGTCCTTGTTCTGCCGCTGCAACAGGAAGTCCAGCCCGCGGCGGATCGAACGCCGGATCTCCGCGGCCGTCGGCGGCACGATCGGATTGGGTTTCGGCCCGATCGTGGCCAGCTCCGGTGGGCGCGGCGGCCCTTCCGTTGCCCACAGGGGCAGACAAGTAATCAAGAGCACAACCGCCCAGGCATATCGAGATCGCATCACAGCAGTCCCCAGTCCTCAACGCGGTGAGGGTGGCACGCCCCTGAGCGCAGCGAAGGGCGTGTTTCAACCGTTCACCACGCCCTTCGCTGCTCAGGGCGTGCCACCCTAACCGGGCGTTTCCCTGCGGCCCCTTCTATTTCTCATCCTTGACGGGTTCCAACACGACCTTCTCCCCCTCCTCAAGCCCCTTGACGATTTCCACCTGCTTGTCGGTCTTGCGGCCGACGGTCACGGGGCGGGTCGTGATCTTGCCGTCCTTGTCCAACACTTGCACGGACTGTTTGTGCTCATCCAGTTCGTCGGTGATCAGGGCCTTCGGCGGCACGCAAATCGCATCTGCCTTCCGGTACGGCACCAGCTTCACCTTGCAGGTCATGCCCGGCCTGAGCAACTTCGTCTTTCCCTCCAGATCGACGGTGAGCCGCCCGTCGAAGTTGCCCGGCGAGACCGGAATGTCGCTCACCGTGTCGATGGCCGCCGGCAGGTCCAGGTCGGGATAGCCCGTGGGAACGGCCGTCCCCGGCAGTCCCGGCCGGAGATCGTGCAACTCGTTTTCCGGGACCGTTGTGCGGATGCACATCGGCCGCGGCTCGACCACGGTCATCACCACCTGGTTCGGCGGGATGGCGCCGTGCGGGCGGAGGGCGTCGGCCATCGCCGTCGCGTCGCCCGGCTTCCCCCGCACCAGCTTGCCGTAATACACGATCCCGTCGGCGGGCGCGGTGACCGTCATCAGCCCGCGGTCGGCCAGCAGCCGGTGGAGTTTCTCCTCGGACTGGCGGTGCTGCAAGTGCAGCCTTTCCAGTTCCAGCCCCAGCTTTTGCACGGTCAAGGGGAGGTCCACCTGGTTCTTCTCCCATTCCAGCGAAGTCCGCTTGGCCGCCTCGTTGACCGCTTCTTCCAGCCGCGGCAAGTCGAACTTCAGGGCGTGGTCGTGATTGAGCTGGGCCATTTCCAGCGAGAACTTCGCCCGCTCGACCGTGTCGCGAGCCCGCCGCAGCACGATCTCCTCCGTCTCTTCGGTGATGTCGTCGGCCCTGTACATCTTCTCCAACTGCCGCAGCTCTTCCTGCTGGTATTCCAACGACTCCTTCGCCACTTTCAACTCGAAGGCGATCAACTTCTGACTGAAGGGCTTCTCGACGGCGAAGAAGAACTGCCGGTCTTCCTCGGCCACGCGGGCCGCCCGCTGGCTGACTTTCAACTCCAACGGCACGGCTTTCTCCAACGCCTGCAACTGGTCCTGGCCCTGATGAATCGCCACCTCCGAGATCCTCAGGTCCGCCCGCAGATCGGCGATCGTCCGGTCGAGCTTGTCGGTTTCCAGTTTCAAGAGCACGTCCCCCTTGCGGACCACCGCGCCGTGCGGCAGGGCGCTCTCGACCTGGAGCGCGGTCCATTCATCGGGCTGCAGCGCGATCTCATGGGCGGAGTCCCCCTCGAAGACGCCGTCGAGCTCGACGGCGATCCGCAGCGGCGCCCGCTTGAGAGTTACAGTGGCCGGCGCAGCGGCCGGCGTCTTCTCGGCGGCTGCCGTAGTCTCCCCTCCCCCTTTGGGAGAGGGGCTGGGGGTGAGGGCCGCTTTCTTCTCCGCGGCCGGCTTGGTCTTCTTCTTCGCGGCCGGCTCGGCGGCGTAAGCCAATCCGGCAACCAAAGCTAAAACGATCAGACAAAAACCCCGGTACTGAACAGAGCGGCTCATTCGCTTCCCCTCATCGGCTGGTGTGACTGTAGGCCGCACACGCCGTGTGCGGCCAATCGGTCGGCACACGGCGTGTGCCGGCTACATTGCGACGGACGGCATTGCCGCCGCAGTCTCCCTATTCTGACACACGGGAGGCAGAGAAGCAAGGCATCCATACCGACGGGGGGTATCCGAAATGGACCGTGACGTTGTTGGAGGCCATCGCAGGGGCCGATCAGCCACCCAACTCGAACAATTGACCGGCCCTGCAGGCCATCCGTTGATTCCTTGACGGCGCCCCGGCGATTTGCTACTGTACGCTCTTGGCGTCCCTGTTGTGGTTTCTCCGTCTCGCGAGGGAAGGTGTAACTGCCATGTCGTGTCAAATGACGGTCGGTTGCGGGTTGGTGTTGGCAGGGTTGTTGGCGGTTGGCGCGGGTTGTTCGCGAACGCCGCCCCGAGTGTACGCGCCGTCGATCAACGCCTCGGCGGCTGGGGCCCAAGCCATCGAGATGTTCGATGCCAACAAGGACGGCAAATTGAGCGGCGACGAGTTGAACAAGTGCCCGGGTCTGAAAGCCGCTGCGAAGCAGATCGACCCTTCCGGCCAAGGAATCACGGCCGAAATGATCACCGCGCGGATCAAGACCTGGCAAGAGTCGCAAGGGGGCCTGATGACGGTCGGCTGCCGGGTGTTGCACAACGGCCAGCCGCTGGAAGGAGCGGTGGTGAAGTTTGTGCCCGAGAAGTTCCTCGGAGAAAACATGAAGACCGCTTCGGGCACAACGAACAAGTACGGCTCGGCGGTGATCGAGGTTGAGACCCCGGGGCCGAGCGGCCAGCGTGGCATTCCCCCAGGATTCTACCGCGTCGAGATCACCAAGCCGGGGCTAAACATCCCCGCCATGTACAATACCGACACAATCTTCGGCCAGGAAGTCCCCATCGACCCCAGAGAGTTGCTACGAGGCATGAATTTCGACCTGAAATTCTGACCTTGTTCAGAAGCTTTTCATGGCGTCGATCGGGTTCCCATCGTTGATGGCGCCCAAGCAGTGATGCACCGCCACGTCGATCGAATAGTTGATCGCCTGCACGGACCCGTCGCACATGGCCATGCCGAAGCTGGTGGCGTGGGCACTGCCGAAAGCCGCCCAATGCGTCCAATCGCCGGGAGTGTCCGGCCAGGGTGTTTGATTCTGACATTCGCTCGGGCACCAGTGAGGTTTATCCGTGCTATATCGGACCGAGTCCCAGTCAAAACCGGCGGTATACCCTTGGTCGTCGGACCAGCATTGGCCGGTGTAGTAAAAATCGGTGTTAATGTACTTCTCACCCGCCAGGTAGGTGTTGCTGGCGCCGTCCGTGATATCGGCCATTTTCCTCATGCTGCGGATGTAGAAGATGCCGTTGCCTTGGGCGTAGCTCCAACCAGGGCCGTAAAGGGAGGTGTTGCTGATCCACGTGGCGTCGCTCCAACTGTCGCCTGTGGCAAGGTCGGGCGGACCCGCATAGCCCGCGTCGGCCCGGATCTGGGCGTCCCCGCCGGACCCCGCGTAATCGCTGCGGCCGGCGAGCGTGGGCTGGGGCATACCCGCGTTGACAAAATGCGCGAAACCCACCGCATTCACACTATTGGCGAAAGGATAGAGTATTGCTGCGCGACGGGTGGGGCAAATCAACGTCACCAAGGCCGTCTCCACACACTGCGTAAGCCCCGGACGGGACTGCGCCGCTGTAGGGGCTGATGCCGATGTCCAGGTCGTGCAATGTTTGCTGCTCCATGTAGGGGAGGATATTGTAGACCCAACTGCCGGGCTGCAGCTTGCTGAATCCGCGGGTCGGTTCGCCGCTCCAGAATTCTCCCCAGCCGGCCGTAGGAAAAAAGCCGTTCTGTTGCTCATGGCTGAGGCAGGCCAGGGCGATCTGCTTGAGGTTGTTGGTGCACTGCGCCCGGCGGGCGGCCTCGCGGGCCGCCTGCACCGCCGGCAACAAGAGCGCGATCAAGATGCCGATGATCGTGATCACTACGAGAAGCTCGACCAGCGTAAAGGCCGCAGACGTCCGATTTCCAATCTCTGCTCGATGATTGTCCTGGTTCATGGTTCGCCTTGTAGTTCAATCGAAAAGGTGTAGGATCGAACTTTCGAGGACCCGCCGCGCGGCCCTTCCGCGTCCTGCGGGCGCATGGTATAATTGCACGAGAAGGAGGTGCCGGCCATGTTCACGCGGATCGTATGCAGTCCGGACGTTCTCGGGGGCAAACCTTGCGTGAGGGGAACCCGCATCAGCGTCGAGTTCCTCTTGGAGTTGGTCGCCTCCGGCGCCAGCCGCGACGACATTCTGCGGGCGTATCCGCACCTTGCCCCGGAGGACGTGGAGGAAGCCCTGCGGTACGCCGTCCATTTCCTGGAGAATGACGTGCTGGTCTCCGCCGAGGTGGGCTCGTGAGGCTGAGCGACTTTCCCCTTCTGACGGACGAAAACGTCCATCCGGCCGTTGTGGCCGAATTGCGGGCGATGGGCCGCGATGTCCTGGACGTACGCGAGAGCGGATGGCGCGGGTCGGCCGACGCGAGGCTGCTGCAATTGGCGCACCGGCTCGGGCGCGTCGTGCTCACGCACAACAAGGATTTCGGCGCCCTCTCGATCGCCCGCTTGGAACCGCTCGTGGGAGTCGTCTTTTTGCGGCCAGGCCATATTGACCCTCAGTTCACCGTGGAGACTCTGCGATTGTTGTTTGCCGGAAACCCGGAGGTTGCGCCGCCGTTCTTCTTGGTTGCAAAGCGGACCGGCAACGCGGTGGTCATCCGAGTGCGGAATCTGTAGCGCGGCCAGGTGAACCGGCCTCCGCGCGAAGTCTCGTCTACTTGGGCAACGGCTCGGGCGCCGCCGCGCTGGGACCGCGCGACGACGCCAGAGACCGCCCGCCCAGAAATCATTCATGCCAGATCGTCTATCTCCGCTTCCTCCATGCGTAGCAGAGCAGGCCGGCGAGACCGGCAACCAACAGCGCCAGCGTGCCCGGTTCTGGAGTCTGGGTCGGCACGCCGAACACATCGGTCTCTCGGAGGGTGAGGAAGCCTGGATCGGTCGGGAACGTGAACATGAGCGAGCCCACGCCCGTCGCGATCGGTGTCACCCCGGGATTAGTGCCGTCCTCGATGGTAACCTCCCTCGCGTCAGCACTCCCTGTATAACTGACCGAGATAAGGGTCGTATAGACGCTCGAGCCTGGCGCAGCCCATGCAACGGTGTAGGCCATGTTCGTCCAGGTTGACGCGCCTGCGGCGATGCTCTGAATCTCCGTGATGTTATAGCCGTTCGTGTTCACCGATGTGTTGAGCGTGATGCAGTACCAGGCGCCGCCGTCATAGTTGCTGTAGTACGGCATGAAGCTCCCATCGCCGTGGTTGTACCAGTCCGGGTATGGGGACGTGCCCGCCAGCGTCCCGTCGACGACGCCAGCCGTTACGTAGGCGGCAGTCGAGGGCGCGCCGGTGTACCAGTCGTGCCCCTGGCCCGTGATGCTGAGGAAGGTGGGCTGGCCCGCGTTCGCCAGATCCGTACTGCTTGGGGTGAAGGCCGACGGGTTCGAAGCACTCGTCGCCTGGGAGGAAATAATAGTTGCCGGCGCATAAGAGGCGATCAGCGTCAAAGCCACGACACACAGAGCGATTGCACATGCAAATCTCATGACAACTCTCCTTCAGGGTTGAGGGATGAATCCCTCGATTCGGAACAGGGCCGGCCGCGCCCTCCCGGAAACACTCCGGAAGCCGGCGCGAAGCTGGCCGATCTCACACACAGGATAAATCATGGTCTTACGGTTTATTGGAAAGGTTCGCTCACCCGACGTGTGGAACCCGAGAAAAATGGATGACGCGTGGAAACCGAAAAGGTTCCGCGACTGCCCGCTTTCATGGCTTCGTTTACGGACCATTCATGGGACTGTCTCCTATGTTGTTGGTGGTGCGCAAACGCGGCGGGCCTTCGGCGGACGGCACACCGAGTGTGCCTGCTGTGTCCGGTTTGCCGAGGTAGAGGCGCTCGACGGTCTGGGGCGACAGGGCTTGGTTGAAGATCGCCAGTTCGTCGATCTGCCCCTGCCAATACCAACGGTCCTGAGTCATGTTCGGGTTGGCGTCCGTGCCCGCCGGGTCCGTCCTGCACCCGATGCCCAGACTGCCCACCGGTGGTTGGGGCAAGACGCCGGCGCACGG
The DNA here is from genome assembly GCA_963754135.1 of uncultured Planctomycetaceae bacterium. GTDB lineage: Bacteria > Planctomycetota > Planctomycetia > Pirellulales > Thermoguttaceae > JAJFUI01. Next base: position 892,425 of record CAVWEY010000003.1, on the reverse strand, counting down.
GGCGGAGGCCAGCGGCTTGCCGTTGCGGTAGAGATACAAGGTGGTCCCGTCGGCCACCAGCGCCACGTGCTGCCAGAGGTATGGTAAAAACGGCTGATCCCTCCCTTCCCGGACTTCCACCCTCTGCCCGTCCCGCTGTGTCACGCAAGCGGACAGGTCCCCGTCGCCTTCGTACAGGCCGAGATGAAACTGTCCCGTGTTTTGGTGTTCCCCGTCGGGGATGCCCCAGTTGCTGGCGATCATTGCCGACTCCGGGCGGCCGGTGGCCATGACCCAGACCGAGACCGTCAGCCGATCGTTAGTGGTCTTAGGGTAATCGGGCACAATCACGCGGTCGCCCCGGTCGCGGCCTCCTGGCCCGAAAAGACACAGCGCATCGCCGAAGCGGCCGAACACGTATGGCGGTTTATTAGACTCCTCGGCCAACCGCAGCACGCCGTGGTGGCCGCCGGGAGCGGAATCGAACACCAAGTAACGGTCCTTGTCGCCGCGGGGCCGCTCCATGCGGTAGTAGACCGCCGGGTTAAGCGATAACACGAGTTCGGCGTAAGCCTGGCTGTCGCGGACGGACTGCGGCGGCGGCATGGCGCGGATGAACGCCGGGGCGGTGTTCTTCTCGCGAGCGATCGCGCGGATCACCGGATCGCCGGCGCCGACGCGAACCGCCTCGCCTTTCCGGCAGACGCGCTCGTGGGCCGGGCTGCCCTCTCCGCCCGCAACAGCCGCTACCCGGATGGCGCCCTGGAACACGTGGGCATCCGTCTGCCCCTCGCGCGTGACCTCGACGCCGAACTCCGTGCCGAGGTCGGTCACGATGGCGGTGGGAGTGCGGACAACAAATTTGGGGATTTGGGATTTTGGATTTGGGATTTCTGACTGCCGATCGCTGATAGCTGAAAGCTTTTCGACCCTTGCCGTCAACTTGCCGAGCGAAAGGAATCCGCCGGCGGGGGAATCGACCTCGTAGACGCACGGGCCTTCGAGGATGACCTTGGCCCCGCTGTCATAATTGATTTCCATCAGGCCGGAAACCAGTTCGTACTTGCGGCCCAGGGGAATGGCGTCGTCGCGGAAGACGGTTTCAGGACCGGCACAGCGGCAGTCGGCCAGGCCCGTGACCCGGCCGACAGACTTCGGCCCCGGCTCAATGTCTTTCCGAACCGGCGGGACGGCGGCGAGCGGAGGCGCTGGCAAGCTGGTAATCATGGGACACCTTCCACGCCCAGAGGACCAGCAGCATCACACCGGTAATCGCCGTGGCGGCCGTGTAGGAAAATGCCCAGCCGCCGGGGGCAAAAAGGGAAGCCATCGGAGCCGAGGCCGGCGCGGAAGTGTCGATGATGATGGGGGGAATAGTCTCGGCGCTGGAGGCTTCGGAAGGATGAAGGATGAAGGATGAAGGATGAATGTCCGCAGACGCCGGAGGGGGGGGCAATTCATCATTCATCATTCCGCATTCATCATTCCGTGCCGCCCGCCGCCACTGACGGAGGTGCAGGTGCATGTCGAGATAGTCGAAGTAGAACTGCCGGGCGGACCGGTCGGCCGCCAGACGGGCTTCGAGCCGCGCGTGCTCGGCGGGTGTGATCGTCCCGCTGCACAGCGAGCCCAGCAACTCGAACAGTTCGTCTTGTTCCGTCGGCATGTTCACGGATCGGTCTTCCGCTGTTTCATGGCGGCCTCCACGCACTCGAACAGCGCGCGGCGGATCAGGTTCAAGCGGTTGTAGATGGTTTGCGGCGAGCGGTGCAGCTCTTCGGCCAATTGCCGGAGCGTGGTTTCGCCTTCGTAGGCGCGGTCGAGCAAGGCCCGCTCCTGCTCCGAGAGCTTGGCGATGCACTCCAGAAGGAAATCGCGGTGCAGGCAGTCGCGCTCGGGGCTCAACGGGCGCTCCTCGGCCAATTGGGCCAGCAGGGCGTCGTTGAACCGCAGCCGGTCGCGGCTGGCCGTGCGGCGGAAGTTCCGCACCTCGTAGAACGCCACCCGGCACGCCCACGCCAGGAAATCCGTGTCCGGCTGGAACCGGCCGAACTTCCGCCACAGCACCAGGCTCGTCTGCTGGAAGACGTCCTCGGCGTCGGACCAGTGCGGCAGCAATGCGAAGATGTAGGCGAACAGATGGTCGCGGGCCTGGGCAAACAACTGCACGAACCGCTCATAGTGCAGCGGATCGCTGGTCCGGTCTTCGTGTTTGCCTTCTCCGTCGGACACCGCGCACCCCCCACAAGATGAGACGCGGCTACATTCGCCGCCGTCGGTGGTCCCTACCTCCCAGTATAATTAAACGTACCGGGAGCAGCCGACTTACCGAAATTTCGCCGCAGTACCCGGTGGGGTGGCAAAGAAGAAGCCCATTCCTTGGCGGAAGGGCGCCGCCGGGCGGTCGAGATCCACCGAAATGGGGCGACTACGACAACCCAGCCGATACGGCGTCCCGCACCCTGCCCGCCAGTTCCACGGCCTCTTGGGCCTCGCGCAGGCTCATTTCGGGAAGGTCGGCGGGATAGCGGATCTCGACTCCGTACACGTTGAGCACAATCACGTCGCGGAGTGAATCGGCCGACGGCTTAGCCGCCGTCGCCACAAGGTCGAGCAACTTGTCCAGGTCGTGCGTCTTGCGGAACTCGATCTGCTGATGCACCAGAAACGCCTTGAGGTATTTTTCGGCGGCTTGCTGGGCGTGGAAACCGACGGCTCCGTAGTACGGCCGTTGGCTGGAAATCAGGTACTCGGCCACGGCGAAGTCCTCGTCGGCCTTCCGCAGCCATTCGTCCACTAATGCCCGCCTTGTCCCGTCAGGAGGCGTCATAGATTACCCTTCCATACTTGTTGGCCGGGTAGGCGATGCCGCCGATGAGATGCTTGGTCTCTTCAAACCGCTGCTTGCCCATCACGAGCACGTCGAAAGGAAATTCCAAACCTCGCAGTGCGCTCCTTAGCCGGACCATCTCTTGCCGGATGTCTTGCGGCTGATCCTCCAGCACGAGCAAGTCCACGTCGCTGTCGCGGTTCATGGTTCCGCTGGCGGCGGAACCGAAAAGGATGATGCGTGCTACGCGGCCAGCGCTCCGGATCCGCCGGACAATTTCCTCAATCAGCGGTTCGTCGATGCTCATTTTCCTTACCATTCGACCGCGACGGCCGCCGTGGTCATGCCGGCGCCGACCGAGCAGAGCACCAGCTTGTCCCCCGCGTGCAAGCTCTCTTCCATCTCGACGATCGCGATGGGGATGCTGGCGCTGGAGGTGTTGCCCACGTGATCGACGTTCAGATAGAAGCGGTCGAAGCTCACGCCGCTGCGTTTGGCGGCGGCCTTGAGGATCCGCCCGTTCGCCTGGTGGGGGATGATCCAGCGGGTTTGCTCGGCGCTCCAGCCGCTGCGGCTGAGGGCCTGGCCGATCAGGCTGGTGAAGTTCTCGGTGGCGGAGCGGAAGAGGGCGGGTCCGTCGATGCGGATCCAGGGGTCGATTCCCGCCTGCCCGTTGCGGACGACGTAGCCCGGCTCGCCGCGGCGGGCCATGTGCAGTCCGCGGGTGTCGGAGCCGAGGACCACCTGGTGGATGCGGTGCCCGGCCACCCCCTCCGGCAGCGCCGAGACGATGGCCGCCCCCGCCCCGTCGCCGAAGAGGAAATACGCGCTCCGGTCCGACTTGTCCAGCAGCCGCGACTGCATGTCCACGCCCACAGTGAGCACGTTGCGGGCGATGCCGGAGAGGATCATTCCCTGCGCCGCCGACACCGCGTACAGCCAGCCCGAGCAGGCCGCATTCAGATCGAAGCCCGGAATGGTCTTCAGGTTCAGGCGGTCCTGGAGGATGGCGGCGGTCGAGGGCATGGCGACGTCGGGCGTGGTGGTGGCCACCACCACCGCGTCGATGTCGCGGGCCGCCACCGAGGCCCTGCGGATCGCCTCCAGCGCCGCCTGGTAGGCCATGCCGGAGGGCTTCTCGTCGTCCGCGGCCCGCGCCGCTTCCGGATGCCGGTCACTTGATACACGTACTCGGCGGTGATTTCGGGGAACTCCGCCACCAACTCCTCGTTGGTCACGATCCGCTGCGGCAAATAGCCGCCGAACCCCAGGAACCCGACGGGAATGCCCAGCCGGCTGACCGCGGGAGCGGCCGGGGCCGACTCGATGCACGTCACCGAGTGGTCGCCCGCCGCCGCCGGCGGAATCCAGTCCCGCATGGCCGGGTCTTCCGTCTCGATCTCCATGATCGGCTCGACCAGCGGCAGGGTTTCCCCTTCGAGGTGGAACCGACGGATCACCAGCCCGTCGCAGGGGGCCTCGAAATCGAACACCGATTTGGCGCTATCGACCTGCACCAGCGACTGCCCCTTGCGGAAGCGGTCCCCTTCGGAGACGTGCCACTCGATAATCGTGGCCTCGATCTCCGACGCGCCTTGCGCCGGCAGGTACAACGGCATCTTGAACAGCGTGGCATTCATTATATGTAGTCCGCACACTCCGTGTGCGGACAATTCTCCCCGTTTACCGGTCCGCACACGGCGTGTGCGGACTACATTCTACCCCTCCCGGATCATTTGATCTACGGCCGCCTCGATCCGCGGGCCGCCCGGCCGGCAGTACGATTCCAACTCCGGCGCGAACGGGACCGGCAGGTCGGCGCGGCCACCAGCTTCGGCGGGCATTTCAACGCGCCGAGGGCCTCGCGGCAAACCAGCGAGATCACCCGGTCGCCCAGCCCCTGGGTGGCCCCGCACTCCTGCACCACCAGCAGCCGCCCCGTCTTGCCCACCGATTCCAGGATCGGCCCGATCTCCATCGGCTGCAAGACGAACGGGTTCCAGACCTCGATCGAGCGGGGGCTGCGGGCGGCCACCGCCAGGCACTCGTGGACCATCGCCCCGAACGCCACCACCGTCAAGTCGGTGCCCTCCGTATAGCGCCGCGGCCGCCAGACTGCTTCCAGGTTGCCGTCGAAGTTGATCTCCCCGCTCTTGCTCCAGTAGAGCAGCTTGTGCTCGAAGACGATGCACGGGTTGGGATCGTGGAAGCCGGCCACGAGGGCCTCGAACGTCTCTTGGGCGGTGGCCGGATAGAGCAACTTGAGCCCGGGGAAGCGGGACCAAAGCCCCTCGTACTCGCCCGAGTGAAAGGCCCCCATCGTCAGCCCGCCGCCGCAGGGCAGCCGCACCAGCAGCGGCGCCGGCCGGCCCGCGCGGAAGTACCACGTGCTGGCGTTCATGCCCAACTGCGTCGCCACTTCGGTCGAGAAGTCGGCGAACTGGAACTCCAGGATCGGCAGGGCGCCTGTCTGCGAGGCCCCCAGGGCGAAGCCCACCTGGGCCGACTCGCAGACCGGCATGTCCATCACCCGTTGCGGTCCGTGCCGCTCGAAAAGCCCCTTGCAGGTCTTGAACGCCGAGCCGTAGGCGCCCACGTCCAGCCCGAAGAGAAACGCCTGCGGGTTCTGTTCGAGCAGATAATCCAGGGCCCGGCCCACCGCCTCGCCGTTCTTCACCGGCGGCGTGTGGTAGGGCTTCACCGCGGCCGGCGACGAGTCGGCGAACACGGCCATGCGGCTCTTCATTGCGTCCGGCCGGCCGACCGCCATCGCCAGGCTCAGCGCCGAGTGGACTTCCTCCTCGACCGCTTGTTCGATTGCCGCCACGGCCGCCTCCGACATGCCGCAGGTCTCCATCAGCTTCCGCCGCGTGGCCGGCACCGGGTCCGCCGCCTGCCACTCAAGCATCGTCTCCGCCGGCACGTAATCCCCCTTGTCGTAGGCGGCGTGACCGTGCAGCCTGAGCGTCATGCACTCCAGCAAGAACGGCAACGACGTGGCCTGCATCATCTCCAACGCATCGCAAACCGACGAATAGACCTCCCAGGCGTCGGTGCCGTCGATGGAAAGCCCCTTGATGCCGTATCCATGCGCCCGGTCGGCCAGATGCCGGCAGCGGTATTGAAAACTGGTCGGCGTGGAGAACGAGTAATGGTTGTTCTCGATCACGAACAGGACGGGCACCTTTTGCACCGCGGCCAGGTTCAGCGATTCGTGAATCTCGCCGGTGCTGGTGGCGCCGTCGCCGAAGGCGGTCAGTCCGAAAACGTCCTCGCCCTGCCGCCGCGCCGCCCAGGTGGCCCCCACCACCAGGCTGGGCATCTTGCCCAAGTGGCTGAGCATGGGGAACCGCCGCCGGGCGGCGTCGCCGTGGTGGGCGTTCCCCTCGCGGCCGTGCGTGGGACTGTCGGCGTTGCCCATAAACTGGCAGAAAATCTGGTATGGCGTGCCGCCCAGCAGCACGTGCCCGACGAGGTCGCGGTGCATGATCGACACCACGTCGCGGCCCGGCCGCAGCGGCAGCGTGATGCCCACCGCCGTGGCTTCGTTGCCGCAGCCGTCGGTCACGGTCCCCTTGACGTAGCCCTTCTTGAACAGTTCCGTGAGCCGTTCGTCCATCCGCCGGCTGAGGAACATCAGCGGATAGGCCGCGGCGAGGTACTCCGGCTGCGCGAGCCGGCCGGGAAACCGCACGATCTGCGGGACGTGCCGGGCGACGATGTCGCCGTGGACCGAAACGCCACCGTGAGGGCTGGACACTTCAGTGCCCAGTGTGCCCGGTGCGCCAACTGTGCGTGTTACCCGCGCGACGTGCCCCGCGCCGGCAGCCCGCCCATGCCGGCCGGCCGTCCCGGTGCCCGTCTGCTGGATGTCCGTGTGCGAAGCCAATTATTGGGGCCTTTCCGCCTGTAGTGCGGGCATCTTGCCTGCACATTAACACGGCTCTAACCGGCCGCGATTGTAACCCCGCGGGCGTGGGCTGTCACGCCCAGTTACCGAGGTTTTACCGGGATACCCAGCTTGGCGGGCGTCAGTTGGTGAGCAACTCTTCGAATTTCCGGTTTCCCGGTCCCTTCCCGCTCCCCCCGTGCGTCGGAGATCGGCAACAGGGGGGAGAGTGTCTGACATTGACTATCATGCGCCCGGCAGCCGGCGTTGTCGAGGTCAAGAATCGGGCCAGCCGGCCGATGGTTTGGATGCAAAATGACGTTCCCCCTTTACGGCTGGTCTCTTGCCGGCTAGGATTCGCCCGGAAGGGAGCAGCAATGGAGAATCGACCCTGGCAGTATTCGCTACGCGGGCTATTCCTCTTGACGTTCAGCGTTGCCCTCGGCCTTTCCTTTTGGAAGACGGAGCACTATCTGGACGTGGGCGCTATGGCAACGCTCTCGTTTTGGATCGTGCTCGGGCTGGCGGCGCAGGTGCGGGACCTCTGGGGCACCTACCGGCACAGCGGCGATTTGACGCCCGAAGAGCGCTGGGGCTGGCAATTCGCCGTCGCCTGGCGGGTCGCCATTTGTTGCCTGATCGGCGGCTATTTCCTGGACCGATGGCTCGTCACGTGGCGCGTCCTTGCCATGAGCGACGGCGCTGAGAACCTCTGGCCTGCTAATTCACGGGAAATATGCAGGGCCGTACTGCTCACCGCGGTCATCGTGGCGGTGGCCAGTTCGCCCCGCTTCGCGCGTAGGGGTCGGCAGGGCCAGTGGTCGTGGGTCCTCGATGCCCTCGGCGGCATTGCCGTGGGGGCCGTTTTCGCGGTGCTCCTTTTGGACCAGCTTTCCATATACGCCCTGACGCATATCATCATTGTATGCATGCAAATGTCTTGGCCACTCCAGTGTTCGGCGGACGTGCTGGCCACGGCTAGCCCGGCGCGGGCCGCGCGGTTCTTCAATGTCACGACCGCGGGCATCGTCTCCGTTCTTGCGAGTTGCGTTCTGCTCCGACTGCTTGCCTTCCGGTGGCGGGCAGCGGGACGCCTGCGGGTGTGCTTGGGTGCATTGCTCGCCGCAAGCCTGACTGTCACGGTCCTGTTGGCCGGCAGGGTTGCGCTGGTGGAGGTCCCCGGTTTCAGCCCCATCATGGCCGCCAACATCCCCATGCCGACGCATCGGTTGGTGGCCGGCGTCATGCTGGCGCTGCTGTTAGTAACCGCCGTCGCCCGCCGCTTGTCGGAGCCGCCGTTAGTCGGGTCCGCCGCTGCGGCCGAGCCTTGGCGGCACGACGAAGAACGATACCATCACGAGCGTCGGCTCCTGATATTCCTTCTGGGAGGGGTCGCGCTGGCAGTTTGCATCGTTACGGGAATCCAGCTTTTCAATTATGGGGTTGCCAGGGATATCGTCTGGGAGGCTTTGCGGTCCTTGCTTATGAGCCCGTCGGGCTGCCTTTCGCTCATCTTAATCCTACTGGCCGCGCAAGCCATCTTCCCTGGATCGTCGAAACGATCCGATGCCATTGCGACGGACCAACCACGCTTGACGCCCGGACTGTTCTTGGTGGCTTGGCCGTCGCTATTCGCGATCGTGGTTTGCATCGCACCCCTTCTCGCCGCCTGGGGATTCTTGCTCTGGTTCCGGTTGGGTTGGCCGAACCGATTCTAAACGCTCTCTCCCGCGAGCCAGCCGGTGCTGAAGGCGGCTTGGAAGTTGTAGCCGCCCACCGGGCCGTTCAAGTCCAGCAGTTCGCCCGCGAAACAGAGGCCCGGCACGAGCCGGCTCTGCATGGTCCGCGAATCGACCTCATCGAGCGCGACCCCGCCGGCCGTCAACTCGGCCTTGCGGAAGCCCATCGTTCCACTGACGGCGATGTCGAGCCGCTTGATGGTTTGCGCCAACCGGCGGCGCTCGATCTTCGACAGCTCGGCCAACGGCCTATCGGCGGGCGTTCCCACCAGGCCCAAGAGCGTCTCGCCGACGCGATGCGGCAGCCAGGGGTCCAACAGCGTACACGCCCGGCGCTCGCCCTCCGCGGCCGCAGCCTGCGCCAGCCGGGCCTCCAGCTCGCCCTCGTCCGCCTCCGGCAGGAGATCGCAACGCAGCACGAGCGCACTGGGCTGCGGAGAACCGCTCACCGCGTGGCTGACGTCCATCACGGCCGGGCCGGTCACGCCGAAATGGGCGAAAAGCATTGCCCCCCGGCTCGTGGCTAGGCAACCCGTCGTGCCACTGCGACGGTTGGGGCGGCAGTCACGGTTGGGGCGGCAGTTGTACTGCCGCCCCGGAACGGCGGGCGACGGGGGCGGCAGTACAACTGCCGCCCCAACTTGCTGCACCGCCCCAACGTCGTGCCCCAAATCGACCACCTGCACGATGACATCCGGCAGCGTGACGCCCTGCAAGGCCAGCACCCACGGGGCGTGGCTGGTCACAGGGACCAGGGCCGGGCGGGGCGCGACGATGCGATGCCCCAGCGCGGCCGCCCAGCGGTAGCCGTCGCCCGTGGTGCCGCAGGCCGGGTACGACTGCCCGCCGGTCGCCAAAATGACCTTCTCCGCCTCGATCGTTCGAGCAGGCGTGACCAGTCGGAAGCCGGTCGCCGAACCCCCGCCATTGCAATGGCGGGGCGTTTTGTCGCTGTTGAAAGCTGGAGAGAGATCAATGATTTCCACCAGCGGTTCGCCCAAAGCGAGCGTGCAGCCGCTCCGCTTGACGCGGCGCACGGCGCGGCGCGGACGTCCGAGGCCCGGTCGCTCGTGGGAAACACCTTTCCGCCGGCTTCAACCTTGGTCGGCACCCCCTCGGCCTCGAACAGATCGACGACCTGCTGCGGCCCGAGCGCGGCCAGGGCGGAGTGCAGGAACCGGCCGGCGGGTCCGAAGGTGGCGACGATGCCGTGGGCGTCCGTGGCGTGGGTCAGATTGCAGCGCGTGCCGCCGGAGATGAGGATTTTCACCCCCGGCTCGCGGTTCTTATCCAGCAGGATTGTCCGCCGGCCCCGCTCGGCGGCCCTGGCCGCGGCTATCAGCCCCGCCGGCCCCCCGCCCACAATGGCGACGTCCCAACGCATTGCACGTTCGTTATCGAGGGGCATTTTGGGTGGCACGTCCCTGAGCGGAGCGAAGGGCGTGGTGGGCAGCGGAGCCACGCCCTTCGCTCCGCTCAGGGACGTGCCACCCTCCACGTCACTTCTGCTCGATCCGCCGGCGGAGTTGCTCCCGCTTGTCTTTTTGGCTTTCCGGTCCGGCGGCAGGGTCGACGCCGACCGGCCCGCCCAGCAGCGCGGCGAGTTGGCCCGCGGCGCTCTGGCGGGTGGCAAGCTCCGGTCGGCCCAACAAGGCCAGCCAAACGGCCGGGTCGGCGGCCAACGAGGCCGCGGCCTGCTGGGGCAAATCGTCTCCGTTCTGCACGGGCACGGCCTCCAGAATCCGGCGGATGCGGAACCGCTGCTCGGCATCCAGCCGGCGGAAGTCTAGACGCCGCACGTAGGCCACCAGGGCGGGGCCGCCGGACCGCAACTCCCGGTCGGCCGCCTCGCGCCGGGCGAAGCTGTCGTCGCCCAGTTGGCGGACCAAGGCCGCCCAGCGGGCCCGTTGGGCGACGCCCTCCCCGCCCGCCTCTTCCACCAGCTTCGCCTCGATCTCCGTCACCGCGTCGGCCAACTTCGAGCCGGGCCGCAGCGCGTCCAGCAGCGGGAACAGGTGCCGGCCGCACTCCTTCGGCTCTTGGATCGCCAGCCGCCACAGATCGGCGGCACGGAAGACCTGCTGCCCGGAGCCGGTCCCCAGCTTGAGAACCACCGGCTCGCCGGGGACCTGCCGGAAATCCAGGGCCGGCAGCGTCGATTTTCCCTGCGGCGCGCGGCTGACGCGGACGTCGTCGCCTGTGCCGGCCACTTCGACCTTCAGCAACTCCGTGTCGCTGGTGCGCTCGTAGCTCAGTCTCGGCTGTCCGTTCTCGGTGCCGAGCTTGAACGTCTCTTTCCCCACCGCACTGTGAGCGGTGGTTGGCTGGATGTTGCCCAACCGGGTCCAGCGGAGCGACATCCGGCCGTCGACGATGCTGAACCAGAGCCAATCCTTTTGGGCCCGCATCATGTTGCCAAGCAGCGTGTCCTGGGCCAGTGCCGCGCCGGCCGCCGTCAGACCCAGCAGCATTGCCGCCATGAGGAAACAGCAGACGCGGCATCCGGCCGCGTTCCGGGTCAAGTGCATGATGCCGTGACGGGAAAACGCTCCGCGACTGCGGTCGCGGGGGGCTGGAGCGGCATTTCCCCCCGCAACCGCAGTCGCGGGGCGTTTACGCGACAATGGCAGCCTGGCGCGCATTATCCCACCTCCTTGGCTTGACGGGCGGCCAGCTTCCGGCGGTGACGCCGCCAGAGGAAAAAGGCCACGCCCGCTAAGCCAATCACCGCCGCCACCGTCCCCCAAACCTCGACCGTCTTAAACAGTTCGGCGTAATTCTTGCCCACGAAGTACGTCAGCCCGAAGAACGTGCTGACCACGGCCGTGGCGCAGACCAGATCGATCAGCAGGAATTTGCGGAACGACACCTGCAAGATGCCCGCCGTCAGGTACAGCGGCGAACGCAGGAACACCAGGAAGCGCACCACGAAAAACACCTTCAGGCCGTGCTGCTGAAAGAGCGTTTCGATGCGGGCCTCGCGCTCGGGCGTGAGCCAGCGGGCCCACCAGCGACGGTCGCGCAACACGCCACGGCCGAAATGGTAGCCCATCCAGTACATGATCGCGTCGCCGACGATGGCCCCGAACAGGCAGCAGCCCAGCGCCAACCAGGGATCGAGCGTGCCGTTGGCCGCCAGGATCCCGGCCGTGATGATGGGGACCTCCTCCGGAAGGGGAAGTCCCGATCCGGTCAGGATCAGCACCACGGTGATCGCCAGGTAGGAACCGGGTTCCATTAGGGGGGTCGGTTATCTTGCCGAGGGGGTCAAGGGAGACGACCGTCGCGGAAACGGGCCTATTCTAACGGCAATGAAGCTTCGCTACAACCACGGCGTAGACAAGTGCCGCCGCGCAACGCCCCGCGACCGCAGTCGCGGGGGAAATCGCTATCCCCGCTCCCCCGCGACCGCAGTCGCGGGGCGTTGCGCGGCGGTAAGAGATGTCAATCCCCGCACATTGTCAACTCACCCTCGGCGAATCCGCTCGTGAAGGTTTCCACGTCCCGCCCCTGCCGGCCGGGGCAGGCCATCACGAGGCCGATTTCCGGGCGGGTGCGGCAATAGGCCAGCGACGGCTCGGGGCCCATCACGTAGAAGGCCGTCGAGAGGGCGTCGGCCATCGCGGCGGTCGGCGCCGTCACGGTCGTCGAGAGCACGCCCTCGGCCGGCCGGCCGCTGCGCGGATCGAGGATGTGCCCGTAGCGGCGTCCGCCGCGGCGAAAGGACTGGAACTGCGCCGAAGAGGTCCCCAACGCCCGGTCGCGGAGCCGCACAAGCGCCAGCCGCCGGCCGCGGGCACCGCCGCGAAGCGGTGGTCGGCTGGGATCAGCGACGCCGACCTCCCACGGGATTTGCTGATTTGGGATTTGGGATTTGGGATTTGGCGGCGTACAAGGGCTGGCCGCTTCGGCTGGAGGGCTGGCCGCGGGCACCGCCGCGAAGCGGTGGTCGGCGGCCAGTGGCGAGCCGCGGGCCAACACGCTGCTCTGGCCGGCGTGGAGGAGGAAGTCGGTCATACCCAACGCCAGCAGCCGCTCGGCGCAGACGTCCAAGGCGTATCCCTTGCCGATGCTGGCTAGATTGATCCGCACGCCCGGCCGGCGGAAGCGGACGGTCTGCCCCGCGGGGTCAAGCTCCAGCAGATGGCCGCCAACGGACGACCGCGCCTCGGCCAACTCCGCTTCGGAGGGGATTTCGCCCGCCCGGCGGGCAAATCCCCACGCCTCCCAGAGCGGCGCCGACGTGATGTCGTAGGCCCCGCCGGTCTCCTCGTAGAGCCTCGAGGCCAGTTCGAGCAACTCAAACAGCCACGGCTCGACCGGAACCGGCCCCTCGGTCGCCGCCCGGTTAATCCCTGAGACCAAGCTCTCGGGCCGGAAGAAGGAGAGTTGCGCCTCGACCGTCTCGACCGAGTGGAGCGACTCCAGGGCGAAGCGGGTCCCCTCGGGGCACCGCCCGGCGGGAAAACAGACCTCGAACTGGCACGCCATCGCCCGGCGCGAGACGTGGATCAGCAGGTCGTGATTCTCGCGGCACACTAGTCGAGACTGATGGCTTCCACGGGACACACGTCCACGCACGCCCCGCAGTCGCCGCACGTATCCGCATCGACGACCGCCAAGCCGTCTTTCATGGCAATTGCGTCCAGCGGGCAGGACTCCACACACGTTTCACATCCGGTGCACTTTTCCGGGTCTACTACCGCTGCCATTGAATATCTCCGCAAGTCAGGATGGGAACCAACCGAGAATTCAAGTCTATTCCATTTCTGCCGGCAAACCAAGGGCAGGAACAAAAAGGGCCGCGATCACGGCGTCTGGATCGACCGGTCGCAGCCCACATGTCTCGCCCCGAGTTCGTTTTGTGTGATGTGTGCGCTCGGGGAGGAAGAGACAGTTACCCCTATTATAATTCCCGCCGGAATTCCGTCTACCCTCCTATCGAAGGGGACCGAACCGGAATGACCAAGCTCGAAGGACGAATGACGTAGGCTTTGTTATGCCCCAAGTATTTGAAATCAACCGAATTGAGGACTTGATCCCCCTATCCGGGGATTGGGAAGACCTGCTCCGTCAAACCCCGGGGGCATCTTTTTTCCAGTCGCTTCCCTGGTTGCAGATCTACTGGCGGCATTTCGGCGCGGAACAGAAACTCCGCGTGCTGGCCGTCCGGGGCGAGGACCGCGCGGCGGGCATCCTGCCCTTGGTCGTGCGGCGGGAAAACTCGAAGGTCGGTCCGCTCCGCGTCCTCACCTTTCCCCTGCACGCCTGGGGCTCCTTCTACGGGCCGATTGCGGCCGACCCGGCCGCCGCGTTGGCCGCCGGATTGGAGCACATCCAACGCACCCGGCGAGATTGGGACCTGCTTGAACTCCGCTGGCAGGGGGCCATTGAAACGGATCCCCGCGAAATCCAACGCACCATGCGCGCCGCGGGTTTTCAAGCCTACACAACCGAATCGGACCGCACCGCGGTCGTCGATCTGGGGGGGACGTGGGAGGCATACTGGTCGTCGCGGAAAGGGGCCTGGCTGCGGCGGTTCCGACACGCCGAACGGAAGCTCTCCGGGCAGGGCAAGCTGGACTACGTGCGCTACCGCCCGGCGGAAAAGGGGGACAGGCGCGCTTTGCCGGAACGGCCCGAAGGGTGCTTCGCACAAAGTGCGCCCGTCCCCCTTTCTCGCCCGCACAAAGCGCGCCTGTCCCCCTTTTCTCGCCGGCACCGCACGACGACGGCTCGCCCCGTTGGGACCTCTACGACGCCTGCGAAGAGCTGGCGCGGCGAAGCTGGCAGGCGGCCGCCACCAACGGCACGACCCTCTCGCACCAGTCGGTCCGCGCTTTCTTGCGCGAAGTCCACCAGGCCGCCGCCCAGGCCGGCGCTGTGGACCTGAATCTTCTGCTCCTGGACGGCTCGCCGGTGGCGTTCATCTACGGCTATCACTACCGCGGTTACGTGTACGGACTGCGGCGGGGATACGACCCGGCGCGGGCGCCGGAAGGGGCGGGCAACGTCCTGCTGGCCTACACGTTGCGCGACAGCTTCGCCCGCCGCGACCGCCTCTACGACATGGGCGTCGGCTCGCTGGAGAGCAAGCGATACTTCCAGACGCGGGTGGTTCCCGTGCTCCGCCTGAGCCACTTCCCGCCGCTGGCGCCCCGCACGCAACTGCTTCGGCTGGCACGCTGGTGGCAGGGACGGAGGTTGCCGATCCGGGTGGCACGCCCTGAAAGGGCGTGGTGAACCGCCAAATCCAATCGTGATGCGCCCCACGCCCTTTCAGGGCGTGCCACGCGATCGTCCTACACCCGGCGTCCATCGCGGTCGGCCGTGTTCAGGATTGCACGGCCGACGCGCGATGAACTCGTGTGCCGCGGGCAACGTGTGGTCAGCGTCCGACGGGACCGGGCAGCACCGCCCCTCCGCCGCAACCGCAACTCGGGGCGGGCGTCACCGCCGCCCCGCCACAGCCGCAACCGCAACCCGGACCGGACGTGATCACCGTCTCGCCGCCACAGCACGGATCGCAACACGGATCGACCATGACGCAGGGCTGCTGCCTCACGTTCCGCTCGGGGTGGAAGCGGGAGTTCCAGGCGTAGGTCCAGCACTCGCCGATGCGGCAACCGCCGGCCACGCCCAACAACGTCCCCAATACCGCAACAACCAGTAGTCTCTTCATGATGATTGGCCTCCTTCCAATCAAGGCGCCGGTCCCGGCACGTAGGTTGGCGTTCCAGGCGCCACGGTCACCGGCGGCATGGTAGCGGCCGCGCGCCGGCACAAGGATCGCAAGGAGTGTACGCTGGGCAGGGGTTTGCGCAGGGCTGGAGCAGGCGGGCTGGCAGGCCGGGTACTGCGGACCACGCCACAGGCAGTCCCAGAACCGGCATCCCGCCGCGCCGCCCAACAGCGCCCCGAGAACCGTTAATATCAGTAGCCTCTTCATTCCTGTTATCTCCCATCGAAACGGTAACGTTCCATCGCGACGCTTCTCGCCAAAGGAACTCTACACCAGGATTGATGATGTGCAAATGCAACCGACGGATTTTCCGCGAAACACCCAGGTTGACATTTTTCCACACGGCACGTCGATTTCAGGCTACAATTGTGGTGAGATCAGGCAAGGTCTGCGTTTCATTGCGGTTGGACCGGTTGAGGCAACTTGGCATGTGCCGCGAGCGGGGAGTACCGAGTACGGACTGCCGCACCCTACTCGTGCCGGCGATCCTGCTGTTCGCCGCCGTCGCCTGCGCCGCCGACGCCCCGCAACAGGTCTGGCTGCTGAGCACCCGTTGCGCCGGCTGCTGCGACGACGCCGATGAAGTTGTCCAACAAATCCGGTACTGGCGGTTGGGCGAGGACTGCGATTGCCAGCCGGCCGATGCCCGGGATTTCCGCGCGGCCGACGATGCCGCGACGCCGACCGTCGTCTTCATCCATGGCAACAACACCGACGCCGACGAGGCCGTCAGCAAGGGCCGGTACGTCTACGAGGCGATCCGCTCGCAGGTCGGCGACAAGGCGTTCCGCTACGTGATCTGGTCCTGGCCCGCCGACCGCCTCCAGCACGTCCGCAACCGGAGAAACACCCGCTTGAAGGCGGTCCAATGCGACGTGGAGAGCTACTACCTGGCCGTCTGGCTGGGCGGGCTTCGGCCGGGGGTGAAGGTCTGCCTGGCGGGCCACAGCTTCGGCCCGCGGATCATCACCGGCGCCCTGCATCTGCTGGCCGGCGGCGAGTTGGCGTGCCAGGCCCTGCCCGCCGGAACCGTGGCCGCCTGGGCCGGGGGAAAGCGGAACCCGGTGCGGGCGGTGCTGCTGGCGGCGGCGATCGACGCCGATTGGCTCGCCCCCGGTTGCTGCCACGGCCTGGCCCTCACGCTGCCCGACCAAGTGTTGATTACCTGCAACGGCTGCGACCGCGTTTTGCGGTGGTATCCGCACCTCTGGGGCCGGCACGGCCCGGAGGCGATGGGTTTCGTCGGCCCTTGCGGCGTCGGGGCGGCGGAAAACGTGGAAGCGATCGACGTCAGCGGGACGGTCGGCAAGATTCACGATTGGCGCTGCTACAGCTCGTCGGCCGACGTCTGCTGCCGCTGGGCGCACTACACGTTCCTCGACGATCCGCCCGCCGCGAACACCCCTTGAAATCTCCAGCCGGATCAGCTAGCATCGTTGTCGGAGGCTTGGAAGGGCTTGGCACGTGGACGCTCATCAACACCATCTCAGCGTTTCCTTGCAGCAAATTGCCGATTTCTGCCGGCGCCACCACGTCCGACGGTTCATGCTATTCGGTTCGGTCCTGCGGGCCGACTTTGGACCCGATAGCGACGTGGACGTGTTGGTCGAGTTCGAGCAGGACCGGACACCGGGGTTGGCTTTCTTCTCGATGCAGGAGGAATTGGGGACTTTGTTGGGCAGAAAAGTCGATCTGAACACGCCGCGCTGCCTGAGCCGGTACTTCCGCGACGACGTCTTGCGCGAGGCCGAGGTGCTTTATGCCTCGCCATGATGACGCGGTCAGCCTGCGGCAAATGCTCGACTTCGCCTGCGAAGCCGCCAGCTTGGCCCAACAGCACACGCGGGCTGAGGTGGACTCCGACCGGGTCCTCGGTCTGGCGCTGTTGCAGTTGCTGCTGCTTCTCGGCGAGGCCGCAAGCCGCGTTTCTCCCGAGCGCCGGGCACGGCACCCTGATATTCCCTGGGGACAAATCGTCGCGCTGCGGAACCGTCTGATCCACGGTTATGATGTCATCGACTACGACATCCTTTGGAAGATCATCACTTCCGACCTCCCGCCGCTGATTGCGTCGCTGGAGAAGGCCGCGTCTGCGGAGGGATGACCGTTTAGCGGCCGCCGCGGGCACCGCCGCAAAGCGGTGGTCGGCGGCCAAAATTGGCATACTCGTCGAGCAGCCGCAAGTAGACGCGGTACTGCTCCAGCGAGACGCCCGGCGGCGTCTGGTGGTCCACGCTGGGGATGAATCCGCCGCGGCGCATCAGGGGCAGGAGCCGCTCGAACTCGGCGCGGACCGCCGCCTCGCCCCGGTTCATCACCATCTTGTCGAAGTGGCCCACCATGCGGACATCGGCGAAGCGCTCGCGGAGGGCCATGCCGTCCACGCCCGCCTGCCGCTCTAACGGCAACACGCCCTGAATGCCCTCGCGCAGCAGCCAGGGGACCAGCCGGGTCACGTCGCCGTCGGTATCGACCAGGATCATGGCCCCCATCTCCCGCAGCCGCGGCACGAGTTGCCGGTAGTAGGGAGCGATGAACTCGTCGAAATGCCGCTCGGAGATCATCGGGCCGTGGTTGTACGACATGTCCTCGGCGATGGTGGCGAAGGTCGGCCGGCACACCCGCCCCACCCGCTCAAGAATGCCCAGGTTGAAATCGGTCAGGTCCTGGTTGATGCGGTGGATCAGTTCCGGCTGGTCGTATAGCGCCAGGCTGATCTTCGTGAAGCCCATCAGCGTCCGTGGAAACCAGAAGTAGCCCTCCAGGGTGATCCAGACGACCGCCTCGCCGCGGTCCTGGATGCCGCCCAGGGACGCATCGACTCGATCGCCCGGCCATGATGGGGGAAGAATTGCGGCCGTAACCGCAGGTAATCGTCCATGTCCGAGACGATTCCCTCGACGTGATGCTGCACGGCCTCGATCGTCCCCTCCGTGGTCGAGAACCAGAACTGCTGGTAGGGATCGAGGTTGAAGTACCGGGCGATGTCGAAGACGGTGTCGAGCCGGCGGGGCAAACCCTCCTCCCTCCACCGGGCAATCGTCTTGTCCCACCACATCGCCCACTCCCACCGCGGCAGCCGATCCACCGGCTGAAAGTCCATCACGGCCCGGAATCGCTCGACGTGGTTCATGGCCCCATCCTAACACGGCTACCGCAACCGCTCAACCTCTCGCATAATGTACGGCATGGAACAGCCAATCGCGTTTCTCGACGGCCGATGGATCCCGGCCTCCGCGGCGGCAGTGCCGGTGGACGACGCCGGCTTCGTCCTGGGCGCCGCCGTCACCGAGCAACTGCGGACCTTCGCCGGCAAGCTCTTCCGGCTCGACGGCCACCTCGCCCGGCTGGCCCGCTCGCTGGAGATTGTCGGCCTGGCCCCCGGCATGACGCTGGCCCAACTGGCCGCGGCCGCCGAGAAGTTGGCCGCCCACAACCATCGTCTCATGGCCCCGGACGACGACCTGCGGCTGTCGATTGTGGTGACGCCGGGGAGCCATCCGGCCTATGGGCCGCCGCTGCGGCAGCCGCTAAGCCAGAGGGCTGGGCAGTTCACTGCCCAGTCGAGCGCGCCGATGGTCTGCCTGCACACCCATCCCTTGGCGTTTCATCTTTGGGCCGGGAAATACCGGAGCGGCCAGGCGCTGGCGACCACCGGCGTCCGGCAGGTGCCCGAGCAGTGTTGGCCGGCCGAACTGAAGTGCCGCAGCCGCATGCACTACTATCTGGCCGACCGGGCGGCCGCCGCCGCGGACCCCGAAGCCCGCGCCCTGTTGTTGGACGCCCAAGGCTTCGTTACCGAGGCATCGACGGCCAATCTGCTGATTTACCGCAGGGGGGAAGGGATCGTGTCGCCCCCTTGGAACAAGGTTTTGCACGGCATCAGCGTGTCGGTGGCGGCCGAGCTTGCCCGGCAACTCGACATCCCCTACCATCATCGCGATCTGACGCCCGACGAAGTGGCCGCGGCCGACGAGGCGATGCTCACCAGCACCTCGACGTGCATCCTGCCGGTGACGCGGCTCAGCGGCCGGCCGATCGGGACCGGCCTGCCGGGCAAGGTGTTCTCGAAACTATTGGCGGCGTGGAGCGAGATGGTGGGCTTAGATATTGCCGCCCAGGCCGGAAAATTTGGCGATTCAGAGACGCGTCCCGGTGGCACGCCCTGAAAGGGCGTGGTTGATCGCCACAGTCAACCTCGACGCTGGCCACGCCCTTTCAGGGCGTGCCACCCGACGTCAGTTTTCCCTATCCGACGGCGACGCAGCCCAGCAGCCGGCCGCCGCCGGCGCGGATCGCCCGCCCGGCCTCGACAACGGCCCGCCGCGCGGTGTGCCCGAGCCGCACCACGACGCACACCCCTTCGCAACGCCGCAAGACGGGCAGCGTTTCGGCATGTTCCAACGAGGCGCACTCCAACAGCACCAGCGGCCAACGCTCGCGCAACTCCGCGATCCAGGCGGCGTCGCGCCAATGCCGGTCAACACCCCGCGGCTGCGGCCGGGAGGGCATCGGCAGGACGCTCAGTCCGGGTACGCTGGTCGGCCAAATCAAGCCCGAGCCGGCCGGCCGCCCACCGCCGGTCCAGGCGAGCCGGGCCGTCAGGCCCGCCCCGCGGAAATCGGCGTCCACCACCAGCACGCCGCCCGGCGTCCGCCGGGCCAATTCCGGGGCCAACCCGATCACGAGACTCGTCTTGCCGTCGCCGGCCATGGGGCTGGTAATGGCCAACGCCGCCGGACGGTCTGCCGCCAGGCGCCAGCGGATCGCCTGCGCGGCCTCGGCACATGCCCGCGCCGTCTCCGCCCGGCCGCACTCCGGCCAGCCGACCCGCGGCCCGTCGCCACCGGCGGGCGGGTCTGCCGGCGGCCCGCAGAGTTCGGGAAACACAAACCGCCGCTCAGGCATCGTAGACGCGGCATCTTGCCGCGTCCGAGCGTCGTGCGACGAGGCCGCCGCGGCTCCAGCGACGACGCGGCAAGATGCCCCGTCTACGGCCGAAGGCAGCGGGAGAATGACCGGCGAACTATAGTCCATCCGTTGCGGTCCCAGCGCGGTTCTGACTCATGACATCAACCTCGGCGAAGCCGGGCGAACAACTGCCGGAATTCGTGCCGCGGCACGGGCGTCGGTTGGGGTGGCAGTTCAACTGCCACCCCAACATTGGTCTCGGCCGCCTCAGTAGACGCGGCATCTTGCCGCATTGGAACGGGTGCCATGCCCACGCTTGCCGTGGGCATGTCGGAAACGCGCGAGGATGACCTCATGCCCACGGCAAGCGTGGGCATGGCACCCGGCATGGCAAGCGGCGAGGCAGACGTGGCCGCCTTCGCCGCCGCGTACCGGTCCGACACCACTTCCTCCTGCTCGAACTCCTCTCGAAACGGGTGGATCGCCTCCTCGAAGCACAACTCGACCTCGGGACCAATCGAGCCGGCCGGCTGAAAGTCCTCGTCGGCCTCGGCCAGCAACTGCTCGATCCGGTGAATCTGAACGGCCGGCTCGGAGTCGTCCGGCGGGGTCTCCTCGTCCTCGATCTGCGCGACCCGGAATACCGTTGCCGTCGGGGGCGCCATGTCCACGATTGCCGTGGGCATAACACCGGGCATGGCGCCCGCCGAGTTGTTTGCATTGCCCGTTGCATCGTCCAGCGCGCCGAACTCGATGACCCCGCCGCCGGCCGGACCGCCGGCGGACTGGGCGGCGGAAGGTGCCGGTAATTGTTGGAGATCGGCCCACGCCTCCTCGGCGCCGGCCGGCTCGATCGTCCTCCGCCCGGCCACATAGCCCAACAGCAGGGCGTGATCGCAAAGCTGGTTGATCAGCCGCACAACGCCGCCGGTCGCCTGAAACACGCTCTGGCAGGTCACCTCCGGGAAGACCTGATCCCCTTGTCCGCCGGCCCAACTGATCTGCGATTGGATGTAGTCCTGGGTCTCGCTGCGGCTGAAGGCTTCGAGATAACACCGGGCGCTGAGGCGCTGATTGAACGATTCGAGCTTCGGATTGGCAAGGCGCTCCTCCAATGCCGGCGCCCCGGCCAGCACCAGCCGCACCAACGGCTGACCGCTCCGGGCGAGGTTGCACAGGAGGCGGACCTCCTCCAGCAACCGCAACGGCAAGGTGTGCGCCTCGTCCAGCAGCAACACCATCCCCCGCGAGCTGCCGTCGCCGGCCGTGAGGTAGTCGATCACGGCCAAGCGGAGTTCCCCCTCGTCCATGCCGCGGTACGGCCGCCCCAACTCGTAGAGGATCGCCTGAAACAAGGCCCGGCGGGTGCTCAGCCGGCCGCTGCTCAAGATCGCCACCTGGAACGACCGCCGGAACTGCTCGGCCAACAGCAGACACAACAGGGTCTTGCCCGTCCCCGCCGGCCCGATCACCAATCCGGCCCCCTCGCCGCGCTGAATGCAGCGGGCCAACGTGGTCCGCGCCCCCTCGATCGCACTGCCGGGGAAGTAGTGGTCCACCTGCGGCACGGAAGCAAAAGGCCGCCTGTTAAGACCGAAACAACCGTCGTACATTATCCCGTCTTCCCAAATTAGGTTTCGATGCGGAACCATCGGGCGCAGGGTGGCACGCCCTCAAAGGGCGTGGCAGGCGTCAACGTCCCGTTTGGCGATCCGCCACGCCCTTTGAGGGCGTGCCACCCTGCCGCCCCAACCGCAAAAATGCGCATGTATTATCCCATTGCATCAATTCGGCAGCCACGGGATCAGTGGATAAGGCGGGCTGACATCTTGCCGGTAAAGCGCCGGCCAGCGGTCGCGGCTTGACCGGCAATGATCGCACGCTTGCCGGCGTTAAATCCCCAGCACGCCCCAAACCGCCACGAGCGGGCAGACGGCCATCAGCAGCAGCCCGACCGTGATTGCCGCGCGGCGAACCCGCCTCTGACGGTTGACTTTGGCGGCTGTGCGGGCCGGGTCGTCTGCGGGGATGACGCCGAGCAGCGGCTCGCCCAGGTCGGCCTGGACTTCCGCGACGCTGACTTCGGGCGATTCGATGCCGACCCCTAACGCCAGCGAGCCGGCGCCGAAGGCCATCACCAACCCG
This sequence comes from uncultured Planctomycetaceae bacterium, assembly GCA_963754135.1. Lineage (GTDB taxonomy): Bacteria > Planctomycetota > Planctomycetia > Pirellulales > Thermoguttaceae > JAJFUI01. The sequence continues at coordinate 870,190 of CAVWEY010000003.1, read as the reverse complement.
GAGCCCAGCGCCGTGCCGAGAAGCCGCCACCAGCCGTAGTCCACTTTTAGGGGATTCCGCACGACCTCGGCTGATTCGACGGCCAACCGCGGCCCGCCGTCCTGCTCCCGCACGGCCTGCTGCCCCACAAGCTCGGCTTGCCGGCACGCCTGCCGCGCCGCGGCCGCCGCCGCCGTCAACGCATCGAGCCTCGCCTGGTTTTCCCGCTTTTCGTGCTCGCCCTTATTGTACTCGTCACGCTCCGCGTGACGGGCTTCCCTCACGCGGAGCGTGAGGGGTACATTTTGGACCGCACCCTCCGCCTGCGGATTGGGAATCTGCCGCTCCGTGGCGGCCAATTGCTCCTCGACGCCCGCAATCCGCCGCGACACGTCCTGCACTGCCGGATGTTGGGGCGTGCGCTTCAACAGCAACTCCTCGCGGCGCTGCCGAAGTCCCGAAAGCTCATCCTGGAGCGCATTCCACTGCGGATTGTCAACCATCGGCGGCAGAAGTGGTTTCTCTTGCGGCTGCCCGGCCGCCTGCGGTTTCGCCGCCGCCTCGGCCAACTGCCGGCGGAACGTGTCCAGGTCGGCCTCGCACTGGGCCAACTGGCGCTGGGCCGTTTCGGCCCCCTGCCGGGCCTTCGCACATGCCCCTTCCGTCCGCCGCTGCCACTCCGCCCGCCGCTGGCTCACGTAACCCGCTGCCAGGCCGTTGGCCGCCTCCGCGGCTCGCTCTGCGTCGTCGTCGGAAGCGGTGAACGGGACGCGCTGAGAGCCGATCCCCTCTCCCTTTGGGAGAGGGTTAGGGTGAGGGCGGCCGGCGGAGAGGGACTCAATATCACTCGGAGCGGCACTGGACGCCCTCAGCCCCGGCCCCTCTCCGGGCACCGACCGAAGGTTGGTCGGGCGAGGGGAGCCATCCGCCGGCCCTTCGACCACGTACGCCGTGGCGGTGTACGCCGGCCCGGCCGCCACCGGCGTCCAGTGCTCGCGGCCCCAGCGATACACGACCACCGCCGTCAGGGCCGACGCCAACAGGCACCACAGGACCGGAAGTCCCACCGACCGCCGCCGGACGGTTAGCGGCGCACGTTTCCACGGCTTCGACATAGCGCGATCCTTCGGCGCAGACTGCCCCACTAATTCCTTATCGGCCCGGCGGGGACTTGAGGTTCATTGCCACTTTCCCCAGGGGCGGTAAACCTGCTATGATAACCCTTCTCCCGGAGCCGTTACCCCTATTTCAGCGCTATTGCACCTAGTCCGCAAGGAGCCAAGCCGTGCCGGAAGTCGAAGTCAAATTGCCCTACAAGGTTGCCGATCTCTCCCTGGCCGATTGGGGGCGGAAGGAAATCCAACTGGCCGAGCAGGAAATGCCCGGCCTGATGGCCCTGCGACGCAAATACGGCCGCAGCAAGCCCCTGGCCGGCTCCCGGGTGGCCGGCTGCCTGCACATGACCATCCAGACCGCCGTCCTGATCGAAACCTTGAAGCAACTAGGCGCCGAGGTCCAGTGGAGCAGTTGCAACAAGTTCTCGACCCAGGACCACGCGGCCGCCGCGATTGCCGCCACCGGCATACCCGTCTACGCCTGGAAGGGGGAGACCGACGCCGACTACGACTGGTGCATCGAACAGACCCTCTATTTCGCGGACGGCCAGCCGTTGAACATGATTATCGACGACGGCGGCGACCTGACCGCCCTGGTCCACGCACCGAAGTACCGCCACCTGCTCTCGGGCATCCGCGGCCTCTCGGAGGAGACCACCACCGGCGTCCACCGCCTCTACCAGATGCACGAGCGGGGCGAATTGGGCACGCCGGCGATGAACGTCAACGATTCCGTGACCAAGAGCAAGTTCGACAACCTCTACGGCTGCCGCGAGTCGCTGGCCGACGGCATCAAGCGGGCGACCGACATCATGGTCGCCGGCAAGGTCGTCGTGATCTGCGGCTACGGCGACGTGGGCAAGGGCTGCGTCCATTCGATGCGGGCCTACGGCGCCCGCGTGCTGGTCACAGAGATCGACCCGATCTCGCCCTTCAGGCGGCGATGGAAGGCTACGAAGTCACGACGATGGACGAGGCCGCCCCGCGGGGCAACATCTTCGTCACCGCCACCGGCTGCCGCGACATCATCGCAGTCAAGCATATCCAGCAAATGCCCGAGGACGCTATCGTCTGCAATATCGGCCACTTCGATCTGGAGATCGACGTGGCCGGCTTGCAAAAGCTGCCGGGCGTCAAGCATGTGAACATCAAGCCATTGGTGGACCGCTACACGCTGCCCAGCGGCCGCTCGATCATTCTGCTGGCTGAAGGGCGGCTGGTGAACCTCGGCTGCGCGACCGGCCACCCGTCGTTTGTGATGTCCAATTCGTTCACCAATCAGATCATCGCCCAAATCGCCCTCTGGACCGAGCCGGACAAGTACCCGATCGGCGTCTACACCCTGCCCAAACACCTGGACGAGGAGGTCGCCCGGCTGCACCTCGACCAGCTTGGCGTGAAGCTGACCAAGCTGACGCCCGCCCAGGCCGAGTATCTCGGCATCCCGGTCGGCGGGCCGTACAAGCCGGATTATTATCGTTACTGATGAGACAACACCTCGTTCCCACGCTCCGCGTGGGAACGCACTTGCCGGACGCTCCGCGTCCACGCCATTTGCGAAGGGTGAACTATGAGACGAGCCATTACCATCACGGCGATCTTCATTGTCTCGTTCGGAGTCGTGGGAGCCATCGCGCCTCCCGACCCGTATACGTGCTATATGGAGGGCGGGCTAGCCTTCCTCGGCGCGACCGTTTGTTACTTCCTCGGCCTTCGTGAAGGCCGGGCCATTGCCCGACAATAGACCCAAGACCCAAGTTTGTAGGGAAGGCATCATCATGCACCAACAGGCTGACTACGTGGTTGGCTGGGGAACCTTGTCGCTCATCAATGCTGGGTTGGCCCAGAATAAGGGACGAAGCGGATTAGCATGGTGGGCGATTTCATTGTTTCTTGGTCCTGTTGCCACATTCTTGATCGTGGTGCTGGACAGGATCGAGCCTCGCGCACGTGGTTCCTAAGTGGGCCGCTACCTCCTCCTGCGTCAACCCTGCCGCCTCGTGGATCTGCGATAGCAGCATCTCCGCCATGACCTGCTTCGCCCGCGCTTTCGCTCGCGCCTGCGCTTCCGGCCGCATTCTGCCTTCGAGTTCCCTGAAGTTTCGAGCCGTCATGTGTTCCGCTGGTTTGTCCCGCGTCGAAGGCGGCGCGGCTTCCTCAGGCTGAGCCGCTTTTCCTCGGCCTCGCTTACGGGACGGGTGATCGATTCGCCCTCCTTCGTCTCGTCCCTTTCCAGGCGTGCGACGAGCGCCTTGTTTTTCACCTCGCTGTCCTCGTAGTGGGAAAGGAAGTATTGAGCGGCCATCTTCGTGGGCGGGACGTAGTCCTTGTGGTCGGGCGGGGTGCTGCCGGCACAACCGTTGTGGCGGGGATGCCTCTTGTTGTCGCTCCAGCGGAAGCTGCCGTCCGGCCCGTAACACCAATGAACTCCCGTGTGCCCTCGAACTCCCTGACAACGGTCCCAGAAGAAGACGTTCGCCGGGCACTGTGGGGCGAATTGCCGCTTGAACCATCGCCCGCGGCCATCCGTCGAGTACAAGATGTCGGCCATGCCTAAGCACCTGTTCTTGCCTATTGAGGGTGGGTCGAAGGCTATACGTTTCCCCAACAAGACGGTAGACTACGTTGTTTCGTCTGGAAAATCCTGTTCCCCAGCCCCCTTTGATAGCTCGATCATGCCCGAAATTCAAGCCTTCCGTGCCGTCCGCTACAACCTGGGCCGCGTCGGCTCGCTGAGCGACGTTGTAACGCCTCCGTACGATGTGATCGGTCCTGAACTACAGGACCACTTCTACAAACTCCACCCGAATAGCTTTATCCGTATCGACCTCAACCGCATTGAGCCGGGCGACGACGACGAAAAGAACAACCGCTACACCCGCGCGGCCAAGTTCTACAAACAGTGGCGCGACCAGGGCGTGCTGACCGTCGAGGGCGAGCCGGCCATCTACGTCTATCACCAGGAGTTCACTGTAGGGCAGGCTTCCAGCCTGCCTGGTCAGATTGACAACCCGCCCCACAAGTACGTCCGCCGCGGGTTCCTCTGCCGCCAGCGGCTCACGCGGTTCGGCGAGGGCCAGGTCTTCCCGCACGAAGAAACCCTGCCGGCCGCCAAGGTCGATCGGCTCATGCTCACGGTGGTGACCAAGGCCCAGATGAGCCCGATCTTCGGCCTCTATCCCGACCCCGAGTGCGAGGCGCAAAACCTCCTGGACGCCGCCGTGGCCGACAAAACGCCGCTGGTGGCCACCGACCACTTGGGCGTGGTCCATCGCCTCTGGCCCGTGACCGACGTGGCCGTGATCTCAAAGCTCTCGGCCGTGATGGGCCCCAAGCCGATCTTCATCGCCGACGGCCACCACCGCTACGAGACCGCCTGCAACTACAAGCAGCAGGTCTACGACAGCGGGTTCCTCTCGCCCACCCACCCGGCCAACTACACGCTGATGATGTGCGTGGCGATGGACGATCCGGGCTTGATCGTCATGCCCACCCACCGGCTGTTCCACGGCGTGCCGGCGATGACCAGCGAGCAACTTGCCGCCAAGCTGGGCCCGTGTTTCACGACCCGGCCGGCCGGCAAGGGACCCGACGCCGCCACGACCGTTTGGGAAGACATCGAGACCGGCGACGACCAGGGCGCGATCGGGCTGTACACCCAGAAGGACGGCCGCTGGCTGATCGCCACCGTGACCGACGCCGGCCGAGAACGGATGGCCGAAGTCGCCAAGGAGCACACCGAGGCCTGGTGGAGCCTGGGCGTCAGTCTGCTCCACCGCCTGGTGGTCGAGGACCTGCTCAAGTGCAAGGACCTGCCCAAGCCCAACTATGTGCATCTGATCGAAGAGGTGGTCGAGGGCCTGCGGACCGGCGAGTATCCGCTGGCCGCGGTCGTCATGCCCGCCACGGTCCAGGACGTCCGCACCATCAGCCTCGGTGGCGAACGCATGCCGGCCAAGAGCACGTACTTCTATCCGAAGCTGCTGAGCGGGCTGGTCATCAATCCGTTGGAGTGAGGGATGAGGGATGAAGCATGAAGGCGCATGGGGAAAAGATGACAATGACTGGGGCTTTGGTCCCCGCCGGGCTTGTCCCGGCGGAACCAAGGATTGGGCAACTAGGCCGCGCAAGTCGTCGTCTCCACGTCCCCGCCGGGCTTGTCCCGGCGGAACGGAGGATTGAGGAACTAGACGTGGGGCCGCCGTAGTGGCCAATCCCTCGTTCCGCCGGGACAAGCCCGGCGGGGACGTGCCGTAGGCGTGACCTGTTGGCAACAATAACCGCCGGCAGCTCCCGGAGGAGGACCGCAGTGGACGTGCTCGACCGCGTCAAGGACGACGGCCGCCCGCCAGGCGTTCCGCCCCGCCCCTTCCAGTTCACCCTGCGGACGATGTTCATCGTGACTACGGTGGTCGCGGTTCTCTGCTCGCTGCTAATCGCTTGCCCTCCGGCGGTGCGGGTGATTGGCGGCTTCCTGTTCCTGCTCATCTATCCGGTGGCCTTCGCCACTGTGGCGATCTACGGCCGCAGCTACGCCCGGACCTTCGCGATCGGCGGCGTGCTGGCGCTTTCCGGGTTGACGGTCGCGGGCTATTCCCTGACCACCAGTTTGAACGCCCTCCTTACCAGAAGGTTGTACGTGCCCAGCACGAGCGACCCGTGGCTCGAGTACCAATTCATGCCGGCTATCATCGTCGGCGTGGCGATCCTCACGAGCACATTGGCCGGCCTCACCGCCGTGATCACCCGGTGGATCGTTGAACGGAAACAGAGGGCCGCCGATCGCGATTACCGCCCGTTGCCGTCGCAGGCCGCGACGGAAGCCGTTGCCGGCGATCCATCGCCACCGGAGGGGAACCATGCACAGAACTGACCACGACGGCGGCGACGGCCGCCGAGAACCCCCTGCCCGTCCCTTCCAGTTCACCCTGCGGACGATGTTCCTGGTGACCACCGTGGTGGCGGTCGTGCTGGCCGGCCTCTCGGCCCCAGAGGACTGGGAGTGGCTCCGGTACGTGACCGTGTTCTATGTGGCCGTCGCGGTTCCGATTGTCCCGGTCGTCGCGCTGATCTACGGCCGCGGCTACGTGCGGACGTTCGCCATCGGGGCCTTGTTTCCCGCCGGCGCCATCCTTTGGGTTTTGCTCTGGCTCGCGCTTTTCGTGGTGCTCTGGACTCGGGGTTGGTCGGACCTTAATCTGCCCGCGGATGCCGAGCAGCGTCGGCTGATACTCATTCTCGGGACGGCCGTCGCCGCCGTTCTGGTCCTGTTGGGCGGGATCATTGCCGTGGTGGTCCGCCGGCTGGTCGAGCCGCGACGAACCGACTGGGACCTCTCGAAGGCCGCCCGCGAGCCGACCACGAATGACGAAACATTGGAGCCGGAAGGAGACGTGGTTGAGCCGGCCGGTTCCACGTGAAACCGCCGGCTGGACCAGGTATCTCGATCAGCGTAGGACGGATTTCCTAATCCGTCCCGGTCGACGGACGCATTGGGAGGATGTCCGTTCTACAAATTGACGGATTAGGAAATCCGTCCTACTACAGCTCACCATACCCATGCGACACCCACCGCCCTTGAGCCACTGGTTCGGATACCCGATCACCGTGGGCGTGGCCGCGTTGGCCGTTGTGGCCACCGTCGGGTGGCAGAACGGGGCGGACATCCAACGGCTCATGATGTCCTCCGAGCTGTGCTGGCAGCAGCCCTGGCGGCTCCTCACCCCGACGCTGTTCCACGTCAATCTGATCCACCTCATCTTCAACCTGTATTGGCTCTGGGTCTTCGGCACGCTCGTGGAAGACCAGTTCGGCCACGCCGCCACCTTGGGCATCTTCGCCCTGTTTGCGGCCGGCTCCGAGGGTGCGGAATACGGACTGCTCCACCCCGGCGTCGGGCTCTCCGGCGTCAACTACGGGCTGTTCGGACTGCTGTGGGTCCTCAGCCGCTACGACCCGCGATTCCGCGACGCGGTCGACCGGCAGACCGTGCAGTTGCTCGTCGGCTGGTTCTTCCTCTGCATCGTTCTGACGGTGGCGGACGTATGGAATGTCGGCAACATCGCCCACGGCGCGGGCTTCTGCCTCGGCGCCCTGCTGGGCTGGACGCTGGCCGCCCGCGGCGTTGCCCGGCGGGTGCGGAACGCCGCGACGCTGGCCGCCGCCATGCTCCTCTGCCTGGCCGCCGGCACCGTGGCACGGCCCTACGTCAACCTCTCCGGCCAGGAACTCGCCTACTCGGGCTACCAGGCCCTCGATGTCGGCAACCCCGGCCGGGCCGTCACGCTCTATCGCCGGGCGGTGGCCATCGACCCGAACCAACACGATTGGTGGTTCAATCTGGGCGTCGCCTATCAGCGTCTCGGCCGGTTCGCCGAGTCGAACGACGCCTTCCGCCGCGCCGCTGCATTGAAGCCGCCGAGTTAATCTGCGAGTTCCACGTGAAACGGGCAATCCGCACCGTTTGACAGTTTCCTGGGACAACCGCCGGCCGCCAATTGCCGGCAGTTTAATCAGCCAGCTCACCTGCCACAAAAGAACACAGAGAGCGCAAGGAAACTCATTGACAGATCTCTTTCCTTGTGTTCCTTGCGTTCTTTTGTGGCAAGAGATTGTTTTCTTGTTGGGCCCCGCCTACCGGGTTTGGCCTGCTTGTCGCATCGCCGCAAATCGGACACAATCGACCCCATGCCGCAAGACCAGCCCCAACCCGCCGGCAACTCGGAAGAGCAAGTCCTCGCCGGGCTCTACCGACCGGAATCCGTCCGCTTCGCGGACCAACTCCGCATCCCCCAATTCGGCATCATCCACATGCTGCTCTGGATGACCGTCACAGCCGTGCTGTTAAAGATCAACTTGGCCCTGTGGGACAATACGCATACCCCGCCCGCCTATGTCTGGCTAGCGAAGGTCTGGATAATCGTCCGTTCCGTCCTGATGGCCAGCGAACTGGTGACGGCGGGTGTGCTGTTGCGGGCGAAGTGCTGCACCATGCTCCGTCGCCTCCAGCCAGGGCATTGGTTGGTCCTCATCCTCGCGCTCGATAGCACGCTTCGCCTGACATACGACGTCGGTCAGCCCGTCCTGGATTACCTCGGGCAGACGTTCTGGGTGTTGTTCATCTTGGCGGTCTTGCTCAGTTCGCCGGTCCCCGGCCTCTACGTCCTGGCGACGCTTCGGTTGCGAGACGCGAGGCGATGGAAGGTTCTGTTGGGGGCGAAGGCCATCGGCGAATGTTCCTTCTTCGCCACACTGATGTTGAGGGCCACCCTCGGGCAATTCGGCTACCCGTTCAGCCTGCCGGGGATCACTCCGTTCGTCGCGGCGTATTGGCATGTGTTCGTCCTCATCCTACTCGTGGCCGCGGTCGCCTTGGATTGGCCGCGACGAGGCTCGCGCGATTGGGTGCATTGGCTCGGGGTGTTTTGTTTCGGCTTCGGCTGCGCGGCGGGCATCAACTGGCGCATCATCCTCTCGCTTTTCGTGTGAATCCGATGGCGCTGGCGGCCATCCGTTCGCGATCGACCGGCCCGACCGGCAGGATGGCGCGTCGATAATCTACGAGTTCCACGTGAAACGGGCAATTCACGTCGTTTGGTGGTTTCACGGGAAACCTGACGGATGAAGGTCTTGGGTCTTAGGTCTTGGGTCTTTGTGCCAAGACCTAAGACCTAAGCGGGTGCAAGTTGTACTTTGCGCCGTTTAACCGGCGGTCTGGTAGTGCCGTTGGCCGGTGGCTCGGCTCGTTCGCTCCCGCCAGAAGGTGGTAAGCGGTTGGGTGTCGCTCAGATAGTCGGCTGCCAGTTGCAGCAGCGCATCCGCTCCACCGTTCGACCAGAATTTTTCGGTGCCCTTGACACGCCGATTGATTTGCTTGATCGTCGATTCGATGTGGCTGCTGGTGATGGGCAGCCCTTCTCGACGGTACTCGTCGTAACGCATCCTTGGTCCTTGGTTCTCCAAATAACACAACGCATCGGCCACCTTACACCGCGGTGAATCTTCGGCCTCGTCTTTGTCCGGCTGCCCCAACTCCCGCTGACGTTCCCGCAACCCGACGAGCACCGACTCCACCTGCCCGCTCCACAACCACTGCGCCCACTGACAATAGATCGGCCACGCTTCCTCCATCGCGCGGCCTGCCATCGCGCCGGCGAACACGTAGCACAGTCCGTGGATGAAATCCACGATCGGCGTGAAATGCGAAAAGTGTCGCCGCCACACCGACCAATTGGTCTCCGAACCATCGCCCACGAACGCTTTGCGACTCGCCGCCATGAAGCCGCGCCGCCATGAAGCCGCCGCCAACTGTTTGCCGAACGCCTCGATGGGTTCGCGCGTCGCCACGACGCTTCGCGCCAACGGTTCCGGCTGGCCTCGCCGCTTTTCGGACGCCGGCGCTTCCGCCGATTCCTCGCTCGCAGGCGCCTCGCCAACCGCAGAAAAACCCTTGATTTCCCGAGAAATCTGCCCCATGCGACGCGGATCGACGAAAATCCCGGGAATCACCGGGCAAGGATCGGCCGCGGACGTTTCACTGGTCATCGACAGCAAGCATCCCACTTTCGTCTCGCGCCAGAAACGCCCCTTCCGCTTCTCCTCCGTCGGCGGCTCTTCTTCGTTCCGATTCCGAATCTGGATGCGTCCGCCGTCCATCTCGACGCACGCCACGCGCGGAACTTGCTGCCGCGGGCTGCCCTGTTGTTGCGGCAACGGCAACGTCTCCCACACCGCCTCCTCCGCCTTCCGTCCGGCCACGCGCTCCTGTCCGATTCGCTTTGTCGCCCGCGCAATCCGCTGCTGGGAGACGTCCAACTCCGCTAGATGTTTCAAGTCTTGCTCGGCCTGCCGGAAACTATGGCTCTGCGTCCCGGCGTACACCATCTTCTCCAACACCCGAGGACTCGCCGTGTCGTCCGGCGCAATCCCCAATGCCTGCGACTGAGGGAAAAAAAGCCTTCCGAGAAGGCTTGTCGTACCCCTTGGGTTCTGGCCATGCAACCTCGCCTCGCCGAGTCTGAACCATCCGCACTTCGACCTCCCCCCCCGCCCCGTCTGGACCTATCGCGGTTGTGGGAACTGCCATCGAACGCCCCTGGTCTTCCAGACTTTGACCGATAACCTCCCGAGCCAGGAGGTCTCCGATTTCGACCCCCAAGTCTTCAATCTCCGTGAACTTGGTTCCCCAGGTCGGCGTCCCCGATGCACCGTAGACTTCTTGCCGCAATTCCTGGGCGATTGCCTTGATCCGATCGTGCAAGTTCTGGTCAATGGCCATCCCTGGCTATCTCCTTTGTCTAAGTTCCCACCACCCGGCCTCTTACCAGGCAAAATCACCCCCCCTCTGTTTAACATCAATCCGACAACTTACAAAGTGCAACTTGCACCCGACCTAAGCCCCAAGACCAAACTGCCATTCCCACTCGCCCCGACTCCCTGCTAGAATCTCGCACAGTTTGTAGTCCCGGCTCCAGCCGGCTGTCGGCACACGGAGTGTGCCGACTACATTGGAGGCCCCGGATGGCTCGAGTCTTTTGCGTGGCCAATCAGAAAGGGGGCGTGGGCAAGACCACGACCGCCATGAATCTGGCCGCCGGACTGGCCCGATCGGGCGCACAAACCCTGCTGGTCGATCTCGATCCGCAGTGCAACGCTACTACCGGCCTGGGCCAACAGCCGACCACGAATCACCCTCTGGTCGAATGTTCCCCCATCCGACAGGGAGTGGTGCAAACCAGCGTTCCGCGGCTGGAACTCCTGCCTGGCAGCCGGAGTTTCCGCGACGTGGAACTGCTCACGCGCGACGACCCGCAGCAATCCGCCCGGCTCCGCGAGCACCTCATCACCGGTTTCAACGCCTACGACTTCGTGCTGATCGACTGTCCGCCGTCGCTCGGGCCGCTGACGAAAACGGCCCTGAGTAGCTCGACAGAGGTGTTTATGCCCATCCAATGCGAGTATTTCGCTATGGAAGGGCTGACCCAAATGATCGAAGTAATACGTGACGTGATGCAGCAGGGGAGCGTCGTAGGGCAGGCTTCCAGCCTGCCGGCGGCAAGGCAGGCTGGAAGCCTGCCCTACAGCTCCCTCCAGTTCGGCGGTATCGTGCTGACGATGTACGACCACACGCTGGAGGTGACGCACGAGGTGGACGAGGAGGTGCGGGATTTCTTCGGCGAGATCGTGTTTCAGACGGTGATTCCGCGGGACGTGGCGGTTTCCGAGGCCCCCAGCCACGGGCAATCGGTGATCGACTACGCACCCCGCTCCAGGGGTGCCAGAGCATACATCGAACTCTGCATGGAGCTGCTCGACCGTTAGTGAACGGAACGATAACAGAAGGACAATAGCCGGCGGCTAACAGCCGCCGGTGTGCATGGAGGGACGCGATCATGACTAAGGAGCGACGGCTGGGACGCGGCTTGGAGGCCCTGTTGGGCCAGATTCCGATCCGCAAGGAGCCTGTCGAGCAGGCATCCGCGCCTGCCGAGCGGGCACGCGTCGAGCAGCCCTCCCTGGCTGCTCAATTGGCATCGCTGGGTGCTACAGCGGCATCGCCGCCTGCTCAGGCGCCGTCCGCGGCCTCGCCGGCGCCCTCGGCGGAGGCCATGTTTTGGCTCGACGCCCCGCACGCCACGCCCGGCCAGCTTGCGGCCCACCCCACCGCCCGCCGCAGGCACAGCAGCCGCATGTTGGGGCGGCAGTTCAACTGCTACCTCAGCAGCAGGATGCCCGCTCGACAAATGGGCAAGACGCCCGCGCCCGGCGCCCGGCCGGGTGAAGGTCCGCCAGATCGACAGCAACCCGGCCCAGCCCCGCCAGGACTTCGACGCGGACGAGATGCGCTCGCTGGCCGAGAGCATTTCGACGCACGGGCTGTTGCAGCCGGTGGTGGTGCGGCGCAGTCCAGGACCGTTACCAGTTGGTCGCCGGCGAGCACCGGCTGCGGGCCGCCATCCAGGCCGGCTGGGCCGAAGTGCCCGTCAACGTGGTCGAGGCCGACGACCGCCAAATGGCCGAACTGGCCATCGTCGAGAACCTCCAGCGCAAGGACTTGAACGCCCTGGAAAAGGCCGCGTCGTTCCAGAAGTATCTCGACCAGTACAAATGTACACAGGAGGAGTTGGCCGGCCGGCTCAAGCTCGACCGCTCGACCATCGCCAACCTGATCCGGCTGCTGGAGTTGCCCGAACCGGTCCAGGACGCCCTTCGCCGCGGCCAAATCACCCAGGGCCACGCCCGGGCGCTGCTGCCGCTGGGCGACGAGCGGGAGCAGATCGAGTTCTGCCGGCGGATTCAGCAGGAAGGGCTGAACGTCCGGCAGACGGAGACCATCGTGCAGGAGACGATCGACGCCGCCGACGGCGAAGCCTCGTGGGATTCGCGTTCGGGTGGCAGTCCAACTGCCACTCCAACGGGCGCAGCGGCGATCGAAACGCCGGCCAAGCGGACCCGCTCGACGCGGGCCAAGAGCGAGCACCTGGCCGCCCTGGAGCAGGAGTTCCGCACCGCGCTGGGCATGAAAGTCAAAATCACTCACAACGCCCGCGGCCGCGGCAAGCTCGTCGTCCAATTCCGCAACCACGAGGAATTCGAGCGGCTGAAGAAGCACATCTGCGGGCGGTAGCGGTCAGCCGTCAGCTTTCAGCGGTCAGCTCCTCATTGCTGATGCCTGATAGCTGATAGCTGAAAGCCGGCCACTGTACGCTGCCGCCGAAACGTGGTAACATAGGGTACATTGTGCTCAGAGGCGGAGGATGAAGATGGGATTGACCAAAGTCACAACGACGCTGAAAAGCGTCACCGATCCCCAGAGATCCTACGAAGCCCTGTTTCTCGTGGACACCGGGGCAACCGATTGCATGGCCCCGGCAGACGAATTGGAAAAAGTGGGGATTCTCAAGAAGGGCAAGACGGCCTACGAATTGGCCGACGGCACCGTCAGAGAGTATCCGTTCGGTTTGGTGCAAATCGAGTTCATGGGCGAGACGACTGCCGGCCGGGTGATTTTCGGCGAGTCCGGCGCGGAACCGCTGCTGGGCGTCACCGCGCTGGAATCCGTCGGCATCATGGTCGATCCGGCCAACAAGACGCTCAAGCGTCTGCCGGCAATCCCGCTGAAATAGACGGCTATAGCTGACCGCTGAAAGCTGATAGCCGACAGCTTGCAGCGCCGCCAAAACGTGGTAGCATAGAGAACATCCGGGGCGTGGCGCAGTCTGGCTAGCGCGTCTGGTTTGGGACCAGAAGGTCGGAGGTTCAAATCCTCTCGCCCCGACTGAAATCGGCGTCTGGAGACGCCTCCTACAAGAGCGGCTTATGTCCGATACGACCGCCGCCTGGACCGATCCGGTTGTGGAGGCCTACAAGCGGGACGTGGACCGGACGCTGCTGCGGGAGAACCTGAAACTAACGCCCGAAGAGCGACTGCTCAAACTCCAGGATTTCATGCGGTTCTTGTCGGAGGTGCCCTCGCCCGAACCTTCTTCGCGCCGGCGAGAATCGTCGATCAAGGGTCGTGCCATGCCATTTCCGACTGAGCAGGTCGAACTCCGGACGAATGACGAATCAATCGCGCTTCGGATGACCGGCATCGAGAAGTTCGCCGATGGCAGTGGCTACCGTTGCGACCTCACTGTGCGCTCGGGCGGGTTAAGTTGCCACCGGCCCTTCTTTTTCGACGATTCAAGCCTGCCGCACGCCGTTGAATCGTTGCGCCGGATGGACCAAGGCAATCCGGGTGAGGCAGTAATCAAGGGGGCATGGGACGCGGACTTCATCCGATTCGCCATGAACGACAAGGGGCACGTATTCGTAACGGGGGAGATATTCGAGTATTCGGAGTTGCCACAGTCGCTCAAGTTTGCGTTTCGGACGGACCAGACCCTCCTTGGGCCCTTGATTTGTGACCTCCAGTTGTTGCTGGACGCATAGCGGGGGCACGGGGTCAGAACGCACTTAGTCAATAGGCGGATTGCGTTAATGACTAAGTGCGATCTGACCCCATACACGCTGACCCATACACGCGAGCCGTCACGAATTACACTCCCCTGAGAACTGATCGGCCCTGCTTTTCCGTTCTTGTTGGTTGCAATTTGACCGTCGCCATGCAAGAATGAAGGCCTTGGCCGCTTTGCGAAGCGGTTGGGGGCACACCCTTCAGGTCATCACGTTTCAGGTCATCACGTTCAGAATAGTACAGAGAGGAAGCAGCACCATGAAGTCTCGCATCTCGATCGTATTGGCGTTTGCGGCGTTGGTCTTCTGCGCGAGTTTGGCATGTTCCGCGGCCGACGACGCGGGCAGACTGGACCCTGCGCTGACCAAGAGCCTGCGCGCGTCCATGAAGATGGACACCGCCACGCGGGCCTTGCTCAACGCGCTGACGGCCAACGACGCACACCAACTGGCCCTGAACCGCTCCATCGTGCAGCAGTACAACGACGTCTTCAACCACAAGATCGACGCCAAGGGCGTCACCGATCAGAAGATCAGCGGCCGCTGCTGGCTCTTCGCCAGCCTGAACGTCATGCGGCCCGAGGTGATCAAAAAGTACAAGCTCGACGGCTTCGAGTTCTCGGAGAGCTACTTGGCGTTTTGGGACAAGCTGGAGAAGGCCAATTTCTTCCTGGAGACGGTCATCGACCTCCGCGACCGCGAACCGCAGGACCGCGAGCTCGATTACTTCATGAAGAAGCCGATCGACGACGGCGGCTGGTGGCGGTACGTCGTCGCACTGATCGAGAAATACGGCGTTGTCCCAAAAGAAGTGATGCCTGAGACTTTCGCTTCGGGAAACACGAAGGTGATGAACGACGTCTTGGCGACCAAGCTCCGCGTCGATGCGGTGGAGTTGCGCACGATGGCGGCGGCGAAGAAGCCCCTGCCCGAGTTGCGCGACGCGAAGCGGAAGATGCTCCGCGAAATCTACCGGATGTTGGTGATGAGCTACGGCCAGCCGCCCGAGGAGTTCACCTACCGCTACGTCGACAAAGACAAGAAGGTGAGCCAGCCGAAGAAATACACTCCGCAGGAGTTCTACAAGGAATGGGTGGGCGTCGATCTTTCGCAATTCGTCGACATCTGCAACGACCCGACCTGCCCCTACGGAAAGCAGTACCGCCTCCGGCGGGTGAGAGACGTGGTGGGCGCGCCGGACGTGTATTACGTCAACCTGCCGATCGGCGTGTTGAAGAGCATGGCCGCCAAGTCGGTCATCGACGGTCAGCCGACGTTGTTTTCCGCGGACGCCATGAAGGACATGGACCGCGACCAGGGGATCATGCAGGCAGGGCTGTACGATTACGGCTCGCTCTACGGCGTCGATCTGCACCTGAGCAAGGCCGACCGGCTGCGCACCCGCGACGGCACGGCCAACCACTGCATGGTCTTCATCGGCGTCGACGTGGAGAAGGACAAGCCGGTCAAGTGGCTGGTGGAGAACTCCTGGGGCAAAGCCCGCGGCAACGGCGGACTGTGGACGATGTACGACAAGTGGTTCGACGAACACGTCTACAACGTCGTCATCAGGAAGGCCTACGTGCCCAACGACGTGCTCAAGCTGTTCCAGGAAGAGCCGGTCGAGTTGCCCCCTTGGGCGCCGATCAACGAACTGTTTGAAATAGCGGAACATCCGCCAATAGAACAATCCCACCAGCGTCTTAGCGTCCCGGACTTTCCCCCGCCGTACCATCTCCATCGCTTCGTCCCAGGTGCATAGCAGCGGCTGGATGTCCTCGCCGGCCTCAAGTGCCGTCGGCCCAGGCTGCAAATCCTCGGCCAGGTAGAGGTGCATCCGCTCGTCGAGGATGCCGGGCGACATCCAGAACGTGAGGAGGTGCTCGATCCGGCCCGCCCTGTAGCCGGTTTCTTCGGCCAGTTCGCGGCGGGCGGTCTCGGCGGGGTCTTCCTCCGGTTCCAGCGTGCCGGCCGGAAGCTCGATCAGCGTCTCGGCCACCGCCACGCGGTAGTTCCGCAGCAGACAAATCCGACCGTCGCCCAACAGCGGCAGAATCACCACCGCGCCGGGATGCCGGACGACCTCGCGGACGTGCTCGGCCCCGTCGGGCGTGACCTGCACGGCCCGCTCCACGCGGAAACGCCGGCCCTGAAAGAGAATCTTGGGGTCGTTCACAGCGCCTTTCTTCACGGGATTGAACGATGACCGCAACCGGGCTAGAATAGGGTATTCGCCCGCATCTGTCTCTGAAGGGATTGTATGCCTAAACTGGATTACCGCAACATCGAAACTGATTCCACCCGTTGTGGGGGCCAGCCCACGGTGGCGGGCACGCGCATTCGCGTGGCCACCATCTTGGTCTGCTACCGGCAAGGCATGGGCGTCGAGGAGATCGTGCAGGAGTACCCCGGCCTTCAACCGGCCGACGTTCACGATGCCTTGGCCTATGCCTACGATCACGTCGACGAGCTTGAAGCCGCTCTGGCAGCCGACGATGAAGCGACCGTCAAGGCACGCGTGGCCAAGGGCCGCAAAACTCCATGAGTTCGCCCAGGTTCTTCACGGACGAGGACGTCTACGGATATCTTGCCCCAGCTCTGCGCCGCGCCGGAATCGACGCACTTTCCACCCCGGAGACCGGCCGACGAGGACAATCCGACGAGTCCCAACTGGACTGGGCAACCGTGGAAGGCCGCGTTCTAGTGACTTTCAACGTCGCCCACTTCGCCTTGTTGCACTCGACCACGATTCGTGAGGGCCGTCACCACGCCGGTATCGTCCTCTCCAGCCAACGGCCGATAGGCGGTACGCTTCGTCGTTTGCTTCATCTGACCAATACACTCGATGCCGAATCGATGCGCGACCGGTTGGAGTTCTTGGGCGACTGGTAGACCCGCACTCTGGCGGCCGTTCCGTGCCGGCTCGCGGAAGACTAAAACGTTACCGGCAACTCCACGGCCTCGGCCAGCCGGGCGAGATACTTGGCCCGCGGAATCGCCATCGCGCCCAACCGGGCCGTGTGCGGCGTAAGCTGCTGAATGTCCAAGAGCGTGAATCCGCGCTCCCGCAGGTGGGCGACCAGATGCACCAGGGCCACCTTCGAGGCGTCGCGGACCCGGAAGAACTTCGACTCGGCCGCGAACAGCCCGCCGATGGCCACCCCGTACACCCCGCCGGCCAACTCGTGCTGGTGCCAGACCTCGACGCTATGGGCGTAGCCCAGTTCGTGCAGCCGGATGTAGGCCTCGATCATCTCCGGCGTCAGCCAGGTCTGGCCGATCCGGCTGGGGGCCATCGCGCAGCCGCGGATGACGTTGCCGAACTCCAAGTCCTTGGTCACCTCGAACTTGCCGCTGCGGCAGGTCCGCCGCAGCCGCCGCGAGACGTGGAAGCGGTCGAACTCGATGATCGCCCTCGGGTCGGGCGACCACCAGGCTAGCGGGGCCTCGAAATCGGTGATCGGCCACGGAAAGATGCCGTGCCGGTAGGCGTCCAGCAGCCACTCCGGCGACAACTCCCCCCCAAACCCGACCAGCCCCTCGGGGTCGGCGTCCTGGGCGGGCGGAAAGTAGTCGGAAGGGGGCAGGAGCGGCATGAGAAGGCGACTTGGGATTTCGGACGTGGGGATTTGGGGCCCCGAACTTCAGACTGCACACCAGTTTAGCCGTTGCGTCCGCCCGGCGACAGGTCCCGCGACACTACAGGATAGATTGAGGGCCCTTTCCTCGGCGTCCGGCGCGTGTCCGGGCGGAGCTAAGAGCGATCGGCGTCCCGCAAACGGGGGCTGCGCCGCCCGCATGGGCCCAACGTCCTGTCATAAGGAGTTCTGCGATGAGATGCTACTTGCTTTTTCCGGCCGCAGTGTTATTCTGCGGCATGGTCTCAGTTATTTTGGGCCACACATCCGGACTTGCGGGGGCACGCGCGACGGCGGTCGATGGCGCCGGCCGCCGGCAGGCAGAGGAGGGCGTGGCCTCGCACTTCGGCAACCCGTTCCTCTTCACCGGGCGCGAGTACGACGCAGAGACCGGCCTGTACTATTACCGTGGCCGGTACTATAGTCCCGCGCTCGGTAAGTTCATCAACAGAGATCCGGTCGGATACAGGGCGGGCGACGCGAATCTCTACCAGTATGTACGCGATAACCCCCTAACTCGCACCGATCCGACGGGCATGGCGACTGTAAATCCCCCGCCACCACCTGGCGGATGGAACCTTGGCAACATCGGCACTTGGTACGGCACTCCTGGGCCGCCCCCGACGGGCTGTCAACTCCTGAACGCAACGATGGGCGATTGCGTCGGGTGCTGCATGGCTGCGAAGGTGACGGATGTAGCACTCGCTAATGCATGCGGGTGGTGGTCCGCTTGGTATTATAGATTGGCGGCGGGCAGCAGATGCACCCGGTGTGCGGCCGACTGCGCAGCGAAACCCGGACCGTAGGTCCGCACGATGGAGCGATCATGCCCTTAACAGAGCAGGAGTCTCGCGGTGGCGACCCTTTCGCCCCCAGTTCGCTGGGATTGTGTGCATTGATCGTGCTACATTTAGCAGTTTACATTCTCCTCTTGTTTCACTCGGAGGCCGACTGGGCAGTGCTCGATCAGATCCTGGCGATATGCGACATAGGGCTCCTATCGTGGTGGGTTGCAATCGGGTGCAAGAACGTGCCGAGGGCGCTATCGGTTTGGCTGGGCGGAATGGCCCTCCTGTTCGCGTACTCCGCCTACCCAGACGTGTCACGGCCGGGCGACAGGGTTATTCAATTGACTCCACCTACCACAACCGGTAGTATGTGGGGATGGACGACACCTATCCTCGGACGATTCTCGATCTGGAGGATCGTTTCCGCACGGAAGAGGACTGCCGGGCGTACCTGGCACGGTTGCGATGGCCCAATGGCTTTGTATGCCCGCGTTGTGGGCACCATGGCGGATGGCCGGCTACACGTGGTCGGTTGATTTGTAGGCGCTGTCGCGGCCAGGCGTCGGCGATCGCCGGAACGATCTTCCAAGATACGCACAAACCCTTGCGTCTATGGTTTCGGGCAATTTGGCAGGTAACCAGTCAAAAGCACGGGGCAAGCGCCCTGAACCTCCAACGAGTTCTCGGCTTGGGCAGCTATGTGACTGCATGGACGTGGTTGCATAAGTTGCGACGTGCTATGGTTCGCCCTGGCCGCGATCGCCTTGCCGGGCGAGTGGAGGTTGATGAGACCTACGTAGGGGGGGAAGGCAAACGGACGGGCAGTCGTAGTCTGGACAAGGCAATGGTAGTGATTGCCGCGGAAGAGGATGGGGCTGGGATCGGGCGTATCCGTATGGCACGGATTGTCACCGCGTCACGGATTTCCTTGCATCGCTTCATCCAAGCTTCGGTTGCGACTGGCAGCACGGTCCACACGGATGGAAACGCGTCATACACCGGATTAGACGGTATTGGCTATGTGCATGAGGTGACAGTTCTGACCGGTCGTGGGAAAGACGCGGCCACGGAATTGCTTCCGCGGATTCACAGGGTCGCCTCCCTCCTGAAACGCTGGCTACTAGGCACCCATCAAGGCGCAGTTCGTCCAAACTACCTGGACTACTATCTCGACGAATTTACCTTCCGTTTTAACCGACGCACCTCGCGATCCCGTGGCTTGCTCTTCTATCGGTTGCTCGAACAAGCGATGCAGGTTGAACCGGTCCCCTATCGTACTATTGTCACCGAGGCCGCCGAGCCCTTCTGACTACAAGATATTGGGGGTGGTGGAGTCAATTGAATAACCCTGGCCGGGCGATCCCGCCCCCTGGAGGGACGCAAAATGGGACCACCTTATTGACCGTCACGCAATTGTGATTGGGCTCTCGGCCCCGTTGACGCTCGTATTGCTCCTCCTTTGCGGAGGTTTGTTGCGACGCTTGGACCGACCCAGTCGGAGAGCCATCGCTGCCGGGAGGGGCGGGGCAACGGAGACACGAACGCTCACGCGGCGGCAATTCTCGCTCGCCGATGCGTTCATTCTGGTTACCGCCTCGGCCGGCAGCCTCGCCCTTGTCACCACGCTTCAGCCGTACCAGGGGTGGCTAGTAGAATGTCTTAAACGCGTTATTGGCCTTCACCCTCGTCATTATTTCCCCTGGTTCTTCCATGTTGGCGTCGCTCTCTGGTCAACGTCGATGACCCTATCCACTGCCTGGCTTCTGTTGGGGCGATCCCATTTCGTGGCGAGGCTTAGCGCTTTTGCCTCGGCAATTGTGTTCGTTGCGTTCGTAATGGACGCGATTGAGCGAAACGTGGCGGCCACGTCGGAGAACTTCATCGCGTTGGTCGCACAGGCTGCTGTCCCGGCGCTCATTTCGGCGTTTTGCTTCCTATTGCTGAGAATCAACTGGCGTCCTCGGGGGTGGGCGTCCTGGGCCGGCGGAAAGTAGTCGGAGGGGGGGCAGGGGCATGGGAACGCGATTTTGGATGTCGGATTTGGGGATTTGGGGGCCCCGAACCTCAGGCTGCACGCCAGTTTAGCCGCTTCGTCTGTCCGGCGACAGGTCCCGCGACACTACAGGATAGGTTGAGGGCCCTTTCCTCGGCGTCCGGCGCGTGTCCGGGCGGAGCGAGGAGCGATCGGCGTCCCGCAAACCGTGGCTGCGCCGCCCGCATGGGCCCAACGTCCTGTCATAAGGAGTTCTGCGATGAGATGCTACTTGCTTTTTCCGGCCGCGGTGTTATTCTGCGGCATGGTCTCAGTTATTTTGGGCCACACATCCGAACTTTCGGGGGCACGTGCGAGAGCGGTCGATGGCGCCGGTCGCCGGCAGGCAGAGGAGGGCGTTGCCTCGCACTTCGGCAACCCGTTCCTTTTCACCGGGCGCGAGTACGACGCAGAGACCGGCCTGTACTATTACCGCGGCCGCTATTACAGCCCCGCACTCGGCAGATTCCTCAACAGAGATCCAATTGGCATTAGAGGCGGCGTCAATCTCTACGAGTACGTCGGCAACAACCCGGTGACTCGAACCGATCCATCCGGCCGGGCGGTGCTGCTAGGCTATTGCCAATGTGGCCTTCCTGCTCGTTGGCCCTTTTCCCCGACTTACAAGGTAGCCCCGTTCTATGACACGGACCTCGCCGCCGGTCTGACTTGTGCCAACGTATGTACTACGCTCGGACCTGGTTGGGTGGACACCACGGTGTATGTTCCGCAACCCCCCCCGTCTTCCCCGTTTCCGCCAATTGGATGCAGAAAGGGGCGCCGGACACGCGGGGACCGTATAACATCCCGATCATCTGCGACGGGAAAGACATCGTTCAGGTGGCCGGGCTCAACGTGGACTGCACGTACTGCAATGGCACGAAGGCGGCATGCATGTCATGCTGCGACCACGAATTCGCGGATATGGCGAGCCCGGGGCATTTGGCCTGCTATAACAAGTGCCCGGCTAAGTGACAAGGGGACCGATGATGAAGGCCCGCTGCCGATGTGGGAATTCATCGCTGGCGTTGTCGTTGTTTACGGTCGTCAGTTTCCTGGCAGGGGCGTGCTGTCATCGCACTATCTGGCAGTTCGGTAGTGCTTCCTGGAGTCTCTTCACGCCTTTGTCGGTCACCCTCGTCCCAGTGAGGTTGAACCACCCCGGGGGAAATCCCCTGAGATGCTCCAGTCCGGCGTCCGTCACCTCAGTCTTGCCGAGTGACAGCACCCAGAGTCGCCTCAACCCCTGAAGGTGCAGCAGTCCAGCGTCTGTGACGCGGGTGTTGTTGAGGTACAGCCTTTGGAGATCGCTCAACCCCTTGAAACGCACCATCCCAACGTCAGTGACGTTGGTATTGTTCAGCGAAAGTTCTTGGAGTTGGCACAGCCCCTGGAGATGCACCATCCCGGCGTCAGTGACCTTGGTGTTGTCGAGGAAAAGGCTTTCGAGCTGTTTTAAGTCCTGGATATTCGCCAGCCCGGCGTCACCGACTTTGGTGTTGTTGAGCGACAGGAGGCGTAATTGTTTCAACCTGTGCAGATCCGCCAGTCCGGTGCCAGCGACCTTAGTGCCGTCGAGGCTCAATTTTTCGAGTTTGCCCAGCCTTTGCAGGGGCACCAGTGCGGCGTCAGTAACCATCGTGTTGTCGAGTAACAACACGCGCAGTTGACTCATGCCTTGGAGATGCACCATCCCGGCGTCTGTGACGTTGGTATTGTTCAACGAAAGTACTTGGAGTTGGCTCAACCCGTGGAGATGTACCAGTCCGTTGTCGGTGACTTTAGCGTTGTCGATCTGCAGCCGTTGGAGTTGGGTCAACCCTCGTAGATACACCAGTCCGGCGTCGGTAACCTTCGTCTTGTCTAGGTACAACCGCCTCAGTTGCGTCAGCCTGTCAAGGTGTGTCAGGTCAGAATCTGTCACCTGTTGGCCGTCGAAACACACGATAAAAACAGTTGAAAAGAAATCATCCCCAAGCAGCATCCGAAGCCATGGTGGTTCTAGCGGCTGCCCCGATCCTATCGGATCGCCGAAGAAATCGCACTGGTAATCATACGTAATGAGGGCTGCTTTGTCGACCGCCTCCTTCTGCTTCCTCGCCCGCTCCCTTTCGGTCGCCAGCCAACTGCACCCAACCGCAACAGCCAATACCAGTAGCAGCAGCGACCGCAGACTGTACTGGAACCGAAAGCGCAATACCAGGGCGGCAGCGAGCCAGAGCAGCATCAGCAGCAGCGTGAGCCCAACGGCCGTCAGGGCGATCAGCACCGTCCAACCCTTGACCTCATTGAAGGCAAACCATCGAAACCGCTCGGACAACAGCAGTAGACCCTCCACCGCCAGCAAGCCAATCACGAGGCGATCTGGGGTGAAGTGAAACCAGCGGATTTTGCGGTTGAGCGCGCCACCCATATCGCCAGCATAGCGGAACCTCCCGGTTACGTGAAGAGAAGCGACTCCGTCGTCGGGAACGAGTAAGACGCGAAAAGCCATGAAAAGCTCGCGTCACTGAACCCGGGAACCCGCCGGAACTCGGCTGTCTCTTCACGCCCGGGGACGCTTTGGAAGTGGGGCTTCACGCTTCCGGCAGCCAGTCGCCGGAGTGGGAGAAGCCGTAGATTTCGGCGAAAAGGGGAATCAACTCCAACGCTCAGGCGATCGGCGCCAAGAACTCCCCCTCGATTTTCGCACAGTCCACCACGCACCCAGTCTTTTGCACGTCCGCGACGGCCGAACGGATTGCCGACTCCTCAGTCATTTCGACCGGTTTCAGGATCAGCCGGAACTCGAAGATCATGGCTGTCAGCTTGTGCGATTCAACAGTGGGGAGTCTTCTTCGATCTCCACGCGCTGGACGGTGCAACCCGCCTTCTGAATGTCGGCCACGGCCGAGCGGATCGCGGATTCAAGACTGTCGGCCTCACGGCTGAAGCCGATGGCGGCGATTCCACAGGACGAAAACGGAGAGCCGTCGTCGCAACCGGCCTCGAAGAGCGCCTCCGCCAAGTCGTCATCCACGACGTCAAGCCCCTTCAGCACAACAACGAAATCGTAAGAGTTCACGGGTCCGTTCCTTTCGCTTCTCACCCATCGCGCGAATGCTGGCGAGCATTCACGTTTCGGCGAATCCATCGGGCGTGGTTTTGCGGATTTCGGGGAGTCGAGAAAACCGAGAACTGGCATCCGCCTCGGTCGCCTTGCGGACAGTACATCCGTCCCCAGATGTGTGCCCGAGGCCCAGCCACGGTCAATCGCCAACCACGCTCCAACGCATAATCAACCGCCGCCCGGATATGCTTGTTCTTGTGGTTGTTCATTCCACTCTCTTAGACTTTCGTATTATAGCATTCGTAGGGACTGCGGGCAAAGGGCCGGCAATGGTCGGGTGTGGCACAGCCGCCCTCGGCTGTGCAGACTGACCAACACAGCCGAGGGCGGCTGTGCCACACCGGTGCCGGACACAGCACTATGCCACCCTTGCCGCCGCCGGCGCTTTCGGGGCGGGCCAGCGGAGCCGGCTCCCGGCGGCCGGCGGCGCCGGCTGGAACATGGTCAGCGGCACGTCGATCGAGCGGACGTGGACGTCTTGCTGCGGCAGGGCGAACTCGATGCCCGCCTCACGGAACTCCCGCTCGACGGCCACGTGCAGATCGTGGATCACCGTCCCCCGGTTGTCCAGATTCGGCAGGAAGCAGCGGAGCACGAAGTTCAACGAGCCGTCGCCGAACGATTCGAGCATCGCACAGGGCGGCGGGTCGTCCAAGACGTGCGGATGGTTCCGGGCGATCTTTTCGAGAATCGCCGTGGCCTGTCCGGTGTCGGAGCCGTAGGCGACGCTCACGTTGACCACCACCCGGTTCACCGGATCGGAGAGCGTCCAGTTCAACACCCGGCCGGTGATGAACTCCTTGTTGGGGATAATCAGTTCCTTGCGGTCGCCGTCGGTGATGGTCGTGGCGCGGATGCGGATGCGGGAGACCACGCCGCTGAACTGGTCGATGGTTACGACGTCGCCGACGCGGACCGGCCGCTCGAAAAGGATAATCAACCCGGAGACGAAATTGGCAAAAATCTCTTGCAGGCCGAAGCCCAGCCCGACGCCCATGCCGGCCACGAGCCATTGGACCTTCGACCAACCCACGCCCAGCTCGCCGAAGCAGAGCATGATGCCAAAGACGGTGATGAGGTAGCGGGAGACGGTGGCCACGGCGTACCGCGCCCCGGCGTCCAGCGGCAGGTGCTGGAGCACGGCCATTTCCATCAGGCCGGGGATGTTCTTGGCGGCGATTACCGTGGTGGCCAGCACCAGCACGGCCAGCCCGAGATCGGCCAACGTCACCGCGCCGAGCCGTTCCGTGATCTTCGGCGGCGTCTTGCCGTCGGGCGAGGCGGCGTTTTCGGTGACGGAAACGGTGGTGTGCCAGACCTCCACGCGGTTGAGAATGCCCAGCGCCGGCAGCACGTCGACCCAGGCGCACCAGAAGCAGAGCGCGGCGGCCACGCCCAGGGAGTAGACGATCAACCGCCGGCTTTGCGTGTTGATGGCGGCCAGGTCGAGCTTGGGCGTGGCCGAGGCCGACAGCAGGGCGGCGCCGGCCGCATCTTCCCCCGCCGCGCCCTCGGACGATGCGGCGGCACGGCGTTGCCGGGCCTGTTCCATCGCCAACTTCCGCTGGTTTACCAACGTCCAACGCAGCAGCAGCGCCCGGCACACCAGGCCCCCAACCACCACGTACATGCTCAGGATCAGCCGGATCACGAGTTGCCGGGCCGTATAGTGGTAGCCGACCATCGCCAAAACGGCCAATGCCGTCGGCAGCAGCACGCACAACGGGCTCCAGACGTTGCGGAAGCGGTCGAGCCAGCCGCCGCGCCGGGCGGCGAACATCGTTTGGAACACCACGCCGGCCGGGCGGAGGATGCGGTGCAGCACCAGCGAGAAGCACAATAGGCCGGAAACGAAACCGACCCGCCCCAGCGAGGCGTCCCAGCGGTCGTTCTGCTGCCAGGCCATCGTCACCGCCACCCACATCAGCAGCAGCATCGGCGGGCTGAACCAGCGGATGTGCTGCCGCAGCACTTTCAGCGCGGGCACCGGCCAGCCGAAATGAGCCTCGCCCAGCCCTTGCCGGCCGCACGTCTGCCGCAGCAGTTCCAATGCGAAGAAGACCTTCGCCGTTTCGGTCAGTCCCATGCCCACCGCCTTGCACAACTCCGACGGGTCCGCAGCGCCCGCGAGCCGCCAGCCGGCGAACCACGCCAGGCCCGGCCAGGCCACCGCCAGGAGCGCCGTTACCGCTGTGGCTTCCACTGTCGGCAGAAACCGGCAGCAGCTTCCCCGCGCCGCCTGCTGCCCGATCTCCGCCAGCCGGGCGCGGAACCGCCCGTGCCGGTACATCAGCAACAAGAACAGCCCCAGCGCCGCGGCCCAGATTGCCGGGTTCGACCGGGCGTCGGCGGCCAGCGTCCGGCCCAACTCCAGGAGCGACTCCGGCCGCATGAGCCACCAGGCCGCGTCACCGGCCCAGCGGGCGTCCAGCGGACTCAGCGGCGCGGCGCTGCCGATCCACAGCACCCGCTCGTCGATGTACCGGCCAAAACGCTCCGTCTCCGCGACCAGTTGCCGCTGGGCATTGTCCAAATCCACCAGCTTGTCGAAGTAGGTGGTGTGGTCGGCGATCAGGGCGTCGAGATACTCCCGCTCGGTGCCCAGCGCCTCGCGGACGGCTATTTCCAATTGCCCGCGACTGCTTGCGGTTTCGCCACTGCCCGCTCCCAGACTCTGCAAAACCGCCTGCGTCTGCTGGTCGAGATTGGCCAGGGCCGCACGGCGGTCGTTCAATTCGAGAGCGGCTAACTGGCCGTCGTTGATGGTCTGCTGCCGGGCGTTGGTCTCCCGGCGACAGACCGCCGGGTTCGGCAGCGCATCCCGCTGCTTCCGCAGCAACAGCCCCATGGCGTTGGTCAGTCCCACGGCGTCCACTTTCTCGCGGGCCCGCTGGAATTGGTCCCGCAGGGCGGCCAACTGCTGGTTGGCCTGGTCCAACTGGCGGGTGGCGTCGGCGATGTGCTGGGCCAACGACTTCCGCATCTCGGCCAGGGCCACGTTTTCTTGGGCCAGTTGCTTTACCGCGGGAATGGCTTGGCCCGCCTCCCACGCCGCCTGACGGGCCTGCTGCTCCGCCTCCTGCTGCCGGCGGCGGTTGACCACCTCCTGCCACTGCTTGATCTCCTGCTCGGCCAGGGCGACGCGGCGGGCGTTCAAGTCGCGGCTTACCGGCAGCAGGTCGGCCCGCGCCTCGGAGGCCGCCAACTCCTTCTGGCAACAGAGAATCTCCTGCTCCGCCGCCCGCCGCTTCGCCAAGAGCATCAATCGCCGGGCGGAGCCGACCGGCGAGCTTTCATCGGCGGGCGCCGGGGCCTGCAACTCGCCGTTGACGTCGCTCAGGACCTGCTGCGCCCGGCTGATGTCCTTCGGTGTGTCCGCCCGCCGGCTCCCCCGGCCCTTCAATTCGGTCTCGACGTTGGCCAATTCCCGCTGCCACGATTCCAGGTCCGCCTGGCGGCGGGAGATCGCCTGCTCGATCTGCGGCAACGTGACATCGGCGGGGAACACGGCGTTGGGCTGCGCCGGCAGCGCCGCCAAGTCAGCCTTTGTCTGCGCGATCTGCGCCGGCGCTGCGCCGCCCGCTGCTCGAACATCGCCAGCCGCGTGGCGAAGCTCTTCGCCTTCTCCGTCTCGGCCAGGGCCTGGTCGTAGAGGTTGCGGGCCTTCGCCTTGGCTGTCTCGTCCAGGTCGCGGAGTTCGTCGATCTGCTTTTTGCGGGCCCCGAGCAGCGCGGCGAACTCCGCATCGTTCAAGGGCTTCGGCGGCGCGGCCTGGCCAAACGCTGTCGCTGTAAGCAACAGGCAGACAATGACTTGCGTTGCAAGTCTCGTAAGGTGCGTGAAACGCACCGCTTGCGTCAGTGGGACGTATCGTTTTGTTGGGCGCATGGCAGGGCTGACCTGGGAAACTGGGATGATTCGGGGATGCGACTTTTACCCGCTGCGCCCGACCAGGGCAAGAGCAAATCCCGGCCTGCCTAATTACCCCGGACTGGGAACGCCCCGGCGATTTCGGCGGGAATCCGCGTCGGCCGGCCCGTGGCGTAGTTGACAAACGCCCAGTCCGTCTCCGCACGGGCCAGCAGTTCGCCGTCCGAGCGGCGGAGAATCCGGTAGACCCGCCGGGAGGTGACTTTCTTCATATCCGCCACGTGGGTCTCGACGATTAGTTCGTCGCCGGCAAACGCCGGGCGGAGGTATTCGATCTCATGCCGCCGGGCGACCCAGCCCACGCCCAGCTCGAGATACCGCTCGGGCGTCCAGCCCAGCGCGGCCGAATGGGCCACCGCCGCCGCCTGCATCCACGCCACAAACGCCACGTTGTTGGCATGGCCCAACTCGTCAATCTCGTCGGCCGTGACGGTGTGCGGATACTCGAAGATTTCGATCATGCCGGCGTTCTGGAGGGGCGTTGTAGGAGGCGACTCCCGTTGCCGGTTGGGGATTCACGCGACGCCGTACGGCCATCGCTCAAGGCGCTGCACATACTTGTGAGACTGGATGGTGGCAACAAGCCCCATCACCCTCTGCGAGTGCTTCAACTTCGCCCAATCGTCTCTGAACGCCAAAAACAGCCGGTCGCAATCCATCCCAAAGATATTGCCGACCAAGATGCTGGCGGCTTGTGGTTCCAACGGCTCCAGGTCGATTCTGGCATTGTGCTCCGAAAACAGTCGGCGCAACGTCTCGGAGAAAATGATCCGGTACTCGTACAGAATGCCTACGAGCCCCACCGCCTCCTCGAACTTGATCCCGGCGAACGACTCCCGCAGGATACCCTCACGGAAGCCAACGGGATTGGGGGAATCCTGATCCATGAGCCCCTCGTTCGGTCGATTCGTTTCATGCGACGGGCATTTCGGCGACGCGGCGGACCCCGGCGATCTTCCCGCCCGTGAGATCGTCATGGATGCCCCGCAGGTTCCCTTGGAGTTCCTCCAAGCTGGCCCCTTGGGTCATGTAGTCGGGAAACTCCTCCAGATAGCCCAGCCACATGTCTTCGTCCTGCCAATAGATGTATCGGGCAGTGTTCATATCTTAAGAATATCCCCGGAAATGGCCCATTTCAATACCCCCCCACTCCAATCCGCGGGCAATCTGGTAGAATGCACGGGATCGAAGTAGGTCCCGCCTGCCGGGCGGGACTTCGGCTTTGACGGAATAATGACGATGCTCGGCGTTTTCCACCAAATTGCACACATTTCACGTCCCGCCCGGCAGGCAGGACCTACTTCGCCATGAAACAGTGGGACACCGTGACCATCGTGGGGGTCGGGCTCATCGGCGGGTCGATCGGCCTGGCCCTGCGACAGAGAAACCTGGCCAAGAGCGTGGTGGGCATCGGCCGTGGGCAGACCGGCCTGCGGGTGGCACGCCGCGTCGGCGCCGTCACCCATACCACCATCGACCTCAATAAGGGCGTGGCCGACGCCGAGTTGGTGATCGTCTGCACGCCGGTGGGCCACGTCGTCGAGCATGTGCGCCAGGCCGCCCAGCATTGCCTCCAGCGGACGCTCATCACCGACACCGGCAGCGCGAAGCAGAAGGTGGTCGAGGCCCTGGACACCGGCCTGGCCCGCGGCTGCCGCTTCCTGGGCAGCCATCCCTTGACCGGCAGCGAAAAGTCCGGCGCGCAGAACGCCTCGGCCGACCTGTTCGAGGGGCGGCTGGCCGTTCTCACCCCCACGAAGAACACCCGCGCCGAGGATTTCGATCTGCTGAGTGAGTTCTGGCAGTCACTTGGCTCGGTGGTGGTGAAGATGTCGCCCGAGGAACACGATCAGGCGGTGGCCATGACGAGCCACCTGCCGCACGTGGCGGCGGCCGTGTTGGCGCTGAGCGTGCCGGAGAAGTACTTCCGGCTGAGCGGGACGGGCATTCTCGACACCACCCGCATCGCCGCCAGCGATCCCGAGCTGTGGCGGCAAGTGCTCGCGCTCAACCGCGACAACGTGTTGACGGCGTTGGAACAGTACGGCACGAAGCTGGCCGCCATCCACGCCGCCATCCGCGACAACGACCAGGACGCTATCGCCCGCTTTCTCACCCAGGCCCAGAAGAACCGCAATGCTTTGGGAAGTTGACATCTACTCGGCCGAAGCCAAGGCCGATCTGGCCGCCCGCGACGTGGCCGCCGCCGCCGCTGAATTGCACCTGTTGGGTGCAGCCGAGACGGCTGCACCACAAGGATTGACTGTCGCGTCCGCCCGCGGATACCTGATCCAGGGTGATCTCGACCGCGGCCAGGTCGAGCGGATCGCCGCCGAGTTGCTGGCCGATCGGGTGGTCGAGCGGACGGTGGTAGCCCCGGTGGGCACTGTGGTGCAGCCGTCTCGGCTGCATGGAGCAGGCGAGACGCCTGCACCACAAGCCCCGCCTACCTGGATCCACGTCCTGCCCAAGCCCGGCGTGATGGACCCCGTGGCCCAAAGCGCGATGGAGGCCATCGCCGACCTGGGCCTCCGCGCCGAGGCCGTCCGCACGCTGAAGAAATACGCCGTCGGCCCGCTCCCGGACGACCGCCTGTCGTTGCTCTGCTCGAAGGTCCTGGCCAACGACGCCGTCGAGCAGGTGATCGTCGGCCCGCTGAGCTTCGACCGCTTACAGGTTGGCTCCCCTTACGAATTCCGCCTGGTGACGGTCCCGCTGCGGACGATGGATGATGCCGCCCTGGAGTCGTTGAGCCGCAAAGGGCAGCTCTTCCTGTCGCTCGCCGAAATGCAGACCATTCAGGCCCATTTCCGCGGGCTGGGCCGCGATCCGACCGACGTGGAGTTGGAAACCATCGCCCAGACGTGGAGCGAGCATTGCAGCCACAAAACGCTGGCCGGCCGGATCCACTACCGCGGCCCGGAGGGCGAGCGCCGCTTCGTGAACATGCTCCGCGAGACGATCTTCGCCGCCACGCAACAGATCCGCAAGCAATTGGGCGACCGCGACTGGTGCGTCAGTGTCTTCTCCGACAACGCCGGCGTGGTGCGCTTCGACGACCAGTACAACGTCGTCTTCAAGGTCGAAACCCACAATCACCCCTCCGCCCTGGAGCCGTACGGCGGGGCCAACACGGGCATCGGCGGCGTGATCCGCGACCCGATGGGCACCGGCATGGGGGCCAAGCCGGTCTGCAACACGGACGTTTTCTGCTTCGCCCCGCCGGAGACGCCCGCCGAGTCGCTCCCGCCCGGCGTCCTGCACCCCCGCCGCGTGATGAAAGGCGTGGTGGCCGGCGTCCGCGACTACGGCAACCGCATGGGCATCCCCACCGTCAACGGCGCGATCTATTTCGATCCCCGCTACCTCGGCAATCCCCTGGTCTACTGCGGCACGATCGGCCTGCTGCCCTGCGACAAATCGTTCAAGCACCCGCAGCCGGGCGACCTGATTGTGGCCATTGGCGGTCGCACCGGGCGCGACGGCATCCACGGCGCCACCTTCAGCTCCGCCGAACTCACCAGCCACAGCGAAACCGTCTCCGGCGGCGCGGTCCAGATCGGCAACGCCATCACCGAGAAGATGGTGCTGGACGTGCTGCTCGTGGCCCGCGACCGCGGGCTGTATAACGCCGTGACCGACTGCGGGGCCGGCGGCTTTTCCAGCGCGGTGGGCGAGATGGGCGAAAAGATCGGCGCCGAAGTCTGGCTCGACCGCGCCCCGCTCAAGTACGAGGGCCTCTCCTATACCGAAATCTGGATTTCCGAGGCCCAGGAACGCATGGTCCTCTCGGTGCCCGAGCAGAAATGGCCGGAACTTTCGGCGCTCTGCGCCTCGGAGGGCGTCGAGGCGACGGTGATCGGCCAGTTCGTCCCCACCGGCCGGCTCGTGTTGAAGTACGCCGGCCGGCAGGTGGCCGAGCTGACGATGGACTTCCTCCACGACGGCCGCCCGCCGGTGGTCCGCGATGCCGTCTACTCCCCGCCGTCAAATCCCAAATCCCAAATCCCAAATCAACAAATCCCGCATTCCTCATCCCCTATCTCTCATCCGTCTCATGCCTCCCATCCATCTCATGCTTCCGCAGCCGACGCCCTGCTCAAAATCTTCTCTTCCCTCAACGTATGCAGTAAGGAATGGGTGATCCGCCAATATGACCACGAAGTCCAAGGCGGCAGCGTCATCAAGCCGCTGGTGGGCTTGGCAAACGACGGCCCCAGCGATGCGGCCGTGCTGCGGCCCGTGCTTTCCAGCCGCCGCGGCATCGTGGTGGCTTGCGGCATGAACCCCCGCTACGGCGATTTCGACACCTACTGGATGGCCGCCGGCGCGATCGACGAGGCGGTGCGGAATTGCGTGGCCGTCGGGGCCGATCCGGCCCGCATCGCCATCCTCGACAACTTCTGCTGGGGCGCGACCGACCGGCCGGAAACGCTCGGCTCGCTTGTGCGCGCCGCGCTGGCCTGCCACGACGTGGCGGTGGCCCTGGGCACGCCCTTCATCAGCGGCAAGGACAGCCTGAACAACGAGTTCCGGCCGCTAAGTTGTACTCGTCACGCTCCGCGTGACGAACCCGCCGAACCTATCTCCATCCCGCCCTCGCTCTTGATTAGCGCGCTGGGCCAGATTGACGACGTGGGCCGTTGTGTGTCGATGGACCTCAAGGAACCCGGCAATCTGCTCTACATCGTCGGCGAGACGAAGAACGAACTCGGCGGGTCGCACTTTGCAATGGTCGAAGGTCTCTCCGGCGGCGAAGTGCCGAAAGTCGACCCTCAACTCGCCAAGAGAACGTTCGTCGCCGTTCACCACGCGATCCACGGAGGCCTGGTCCGCGCCTGTCACGACCTGAGCGAGGGTGGCCTGGCCGTGGCCGCCGCCGAAATGGCCTTCGCCGGCGGGCTGGGAGCCAAGATCGACCTTGCCGCGGTCCCTGCCGAGAATACGCAAGCCGCCGCTCGCGGTTTCGCAACCGAAGTTCTCTTATTCAGCGAATCGAACACCCGTTTCCTTTGCGAGGTCCGCCTCCAGAACGCCGTCGCGTTCGAGGCGTCGGTTTCCGGCGTCCCGCACGCCCGGATCGGCGAAGTGACCGATGGCGGAAAGTTGGATATCCGCTTCAAGAACGCCACGATCTTAGCTGCCGACATATCGGCGTTGAAAGAAGCGTGGCAGAAACCGTTGCGATGGTAAGGAGCAATTGCCATGACGTTCAGTTTCCCGATTTGCCCCCGCCCATTCCTCTCGGCGCTGGTTGGCACGCTGTCCATCCTCGGTTCGGCCGTCGCCCTCCGTGCCGAGGCCCCGATGGTGAAAACCCAGCCCCCCGGCTACTACCGGATGATGCTCGGCCGGTTCGAGCTGACCGCGCTCTTGGACGGCTGCGTCGAACTCGATGCCTCGCTGCTCAAGAACGCCTCCGAGACGGAAATCCAGACCCTCCTGGCCCGCCAGTTCATCGAAAACCCCCACAAAATCCCCACCTCGGTCAACGCCTATCTGGTCAACACCGGCGCAAAGCTGATCTTGATCGACACCGGCGGCGGCAACTCGTGCGGCCCCACGATGGGCAACCTCCCCAAGAACCTCAAGGCGGCCGGCTACCAACCCGAGCAGGTCGATGCCGTCCTGTTGACGCATCTTCATCCCGATCACCTGGGCGGGCTGCTCGACCCGGCAGGCAAGCCGGCCTTCCCCAACGCCGTCGTTTACGTCTCGAAACCGGAAAGCGACTATTGGCTCTCGACGGCCGACCCGGAAAAGGCCCCGCCCGAATACCGCCAGCACCTCGCCTCGGCCGTGAAACTGGTGAAGAAGATCGCCGCCCCCTACCTTGCCGCGGGCCGCTGGAAAACCTTCCCCTTCTCCGACGACGCGCTGCCGTTGGCCGGCATCCAGGCGGTCCCCATCATCGGCCACACGCCCGGCCACACCGCCTATGAGGTCACTTCCGGCGGCCAATCGCTGCTGATCATCGGCGACATGGTCCACTGCGGGGCGGTTCAATTCCCGCGTCCCGAGGTGGCCGTCTCCTTCGACAGCAACCCGAAGCTGGCGGTCGCGATGCGCAAAGCGGTTTTCCGCCGCGTGGCCGCCGACAAGACCCTTGTGGCCGGCATGCACATTGCCTTCCCCGGCCTCGGCCGGCTCCGCCCCGACGGCCAGAGCGGCTACGCCTGGGTGCCGGTCGAGTATTCGCCGGTTCGGAAGTAGAACCGCGTCGGGTGGCACGCCCTGAAAGGGCGTGGTTCCACCGTCACCACCACGCCCATCACTTCATTCTGGGCGTGCCACCCAACCCGAAACCAGCGGGCCGGTTTGGGGTTTAATAGCGCAGAGGGCAAAATCCGGTCGCTACGAGGAGGCTTCAACATGTGCCGTAAGTTATTCTGTGGAATCGGGTTGCCGCTTTTCGCGGTTCTCGTGGGCTTGAGTCTGCAATCGGCCGTGGCTCAGACGCACAACAAGGGGGCCGGCAAGACTGCGGCGACGGAACAGCTTCTGGGCCCCCTCTTGCAGGCCCATAAGCTGCTGGCCAACGCCAATTACGATTACGCCGGCCATCGCGCCAAGGCCGCTCAGGCGGTTCGTATGGCCGCCAAGGAGTTGGGCTGGCATCCTAAGAAGAAGGGTCAAACCGGTTCGTCCGGCGCCGGTGGGACCACCACGCCGAAGAAGCCCGCCCACCCCAATCAGCCGCCCGTGCATGAGGACCAGAAGCTCTCGGATCAGCAGTTGGCCCAGGCCCAGACGCTCCTTGAGGGAGTGCTGACGCAACTCGGCACCGCCAACCCCAAGGCAGCCACCAGCATCCAGACCGCGATTACCGAGATCACCACGGCGCTGAAAGTCAAGTAGCAATCCCGCAGCGGGAATCACGGCTTTCGCCCCCGGGAACCAGCGGTTGGTGGCACGCCCTGAACGGGCGTGGCTCCGCGCTCGCTATCATGCCCATCACTTCGTTCTGGGCGTGTCACCCGACCGTCGCGTAGGGCCCGGTTGAACGCTACTATTTTACAAACGGAAAGGTGGGGGGGAAAGGTTTGTCGGATTTCTGCAGCTCGGCCAACACCCTTTTCAGGATTTTTACATCCTCGCCCAGGTAAACACCGGGCTTCTGCTTCTCCTGCGCGATAATCCATTCCACGACCTCAATTTGAATCTCCCGCATCGACCTATTCTTATGCGTTCCCCACCAGCTCTGAAAAGCTTTTGAACTCTCTAATTCGTGGTGGCTGAAGTAGTTCGGGCGACCGGGACCGGGACGAGGATCCTGCCACGGCTGAAGGTGCCCGTCCATGACGAGGTGGCACACACGCCCCACGGAGAAGTTTTCGTCGGCAGGGCCTGTGTCCATCGTGATACAATAGCGGCTGTCGCTCAGCCGCGCGTGCAAGTACGGGAACGCCTGCAAACCAACTTCCGACAGTTTGTGGAATGCATCATATACGCGGCCTTGTGCCGCCTTGTCAAATCCCTTCGGATACTCGGTATCAGGGCCGTCTATCCGCGGCGGGCTGTTCGGCGAAACGAGCCGGTCAATGAGCCCCATGATCTTGGCCCCCGAAGGTGCCGCCGTCCCGGGTGTTGCCGGCTCCGCCTTGGCTTCCGACGCCACAGGAGGACTGAGAACAACGACGACCGTATCGTCCTTCAGAAGGTTCAGGTAGGTCAGGTCCGGCCGGCTGTCGCCCTCGACGAAGACGACGGGGCGGGCCTGCTTCAACAGCGCCCCGCGGGCCTTCTCGTCGAGTTCCCCCCCGCCGGTGAACACCCGGAACTTGCCGGGCCCCCGCTTCTCGGTCACCGGCCGCGCCTCATAACGGCGAACCTTGTAGGCCGTCTGTTCCACCGTCGGCGGCCCTCCGTTGCCGCCCCCGCGCGTTATTGTGCGGATGCGGCTCTCCCAGTGCGGGATCAACTCGCAATAACGCACCTCGATTTCGTCGTCTGCGTTGATGACGGCGGTTCCAAACCGGGGCGCAGGTGTGTTCGGGACCGCATTGACCGGCACCGACGGATCAGCCCCCAGAATGGCCCCCAGCGACAGCATCGTCAATAACATCGTGGTCATGCTGTTTCTCCTTCCTCCGCTTTGCGTTCCGCGCAGCTCACATTGTAGTCGGCCAGCCCCGCACACCCCGCCACCCAACTGCTCCAATCGCCGCGCCACAAACGCGCATTCTATCCAGCCCCGAGCGGGTGTCAATGTTTCGCCGGGTGGCCGAAAGTGGCTCAATTCTTGACCTTGAAAACCCCCGCCACGGGGCGCATGATAGTGAACATGCGTAAATACACCAGCCGAAAGATGCCGCGAGGCCGCTCCGAAACCCCGTTGGGGTTTTCGCGTTTTTCGGCCCTCGAAACCCAGGGTAGCCGCTGCGCGCCAACCCTGGGCTACTCTATGCAATCCCTTCGGGATACCGACGTCGCGTCGGTGTCCCAAAGGCTGCCGAACGGCCGGGAACTCCATCCCCTATCCCTTATCTCTTATCCCTCATCCCTCGTCGCGACAGCTCAGACCACCCAAACCGCGCCGTTTCACTTTCAACCAAACGCCCAAGCGGAGTCTAACTTTGGAAATTCGCAAAGTTGCTGACCAACTCGATTGTACTCCTCACGCTCCGCGTGAGGTCGGGGCACCGCTGCCTCACGCGGAGCGTGAGGAATACTCTCACACCGCCCCTCACGCGGAGCGTGAGGAGTACATTCACCCCGCGCTGCGGCTGATTGCCGCACGGCCGGAGGTGTTCTACCGCCAGGGCCACGTCGCCGCCGGCTATCGCCGCCGCAATGGCAAGACGTTCGGCCCGTACTATCGCCTCAGCTACCGGCTCGACGGCCGGCAATGCTCGATTTACCTGGGCCGCTCGGGGAAGTTGGCCGGGCAGGTCCGCAAGGCCCTGGGCGCGATCCAAAAGCCCTTGGCCCAACGCCGTTTCTTCAACCAGCTTGAGCGGCAGATCCGGGCCTCGTTGCGGGTGCAGAAGCTGCGGATGGGCGCCCTGCTGCGGCCGTTTGGGCTGCGGTTGAAGGGCTACGAGGTCCGCGGCTGGCGCTATTCGCCGTTGCGGCGGTTCCTGCCCCGACAGCGGCGGCCGTTGCGCCGCTTCCTGCCCCGCAGCCGGCGATGGAAGCCGCGAATTTCCATTCGCCTGCCGGTCCCAAAGTTCTGCCGGAGCGCCCCGCCCGCCGCCAGATTACTGCGGTTTCTCGCCGCCCGCGACGGCCCGCAGGCATTCGACCCTGCGCTGAGCGACTCCTGCATCGCGCCGAATCCCGGCGGAGGCCCCAACGACGATTTCGTCGCCCGGATGATGGGCTTCGGGCCCGGCTGGAAGGGACCGGCGCCATGATGCGCCAACCCCGTAGGACGAGTTTTCCAACTCGTCCCGAGAAATGGACGAGTTGGAAAACTCGTCCTACGTTGGAAGGGCCCGTCCCACGAGCAAATCGCATGGGGGCGGCTGTCATGCTAAAGCATGACCTACGGGTTTGCCACGGCCGCCTGGCCCAGTTCGAGGCCCTTGTCGAAGATCCGCTGGTTGACTTCCAACATGGCCGGGTTCTTCTTGCCCAGGGTGTTGCCCAAGATGGTTCGCAACTGTTCCCTGTTGTTCAGACCCAGCAGTCCGGCGCAGAGGCCGAAGACGAGCATGTTGGCCGACCGCAGGCTGCCCATGTCCGCGGCGATCTTGGTCAACTCCAGCGCGGCGATCTTCACGCCGGGATGCTTGTCGACGGAGGGCACCAGCGAGGTGTTCACCACCAGCGTGGAGCCTTTCCGCAAGAGCGGCGAAAAGGCCTTGTACGACGGCTCGTTCATGGCCACCAGGACCGTGGCGTCCTCGACGATGGGCGAGCCGATGGCGCGGTGCCCCATCTTGACGTGGCAGTGGGCGGTGCCGCCGCGGACCTCCGCCCCGTAGCTGGGAATGTACGTGGCGTTGAAGCCCTCGGCCACCGCCGCTTGGGCCAGTAGTTTGCCGATCAAAATGACCCCCTGCCCGCCGCTGCCGGCCAGGAGGATTTCCTTGGTGGCGCTTGCCGAGGCGGAAAGGGGGACAGGCCCCCTTTGCCGGAACGGCCCTTCGGGTGCTTCGCACAAAGGGGGCCTGTCCCCCTTTCCGCCTCGGGAGGGCTTTGACGTGGCGACAATACGGCGTTTGGGCTTTGCGACGACACTCTTGCGACTACGCCCGGCACGAGTGCCGGGGTTAAACGGTTTTGGCATCTGCCGCCTCCTTGTCTTTATACACGCCCAGCGGGAACGTCTTCTGCATCCAACTTTCGATCGCCTCGACCGCTTTCGGCGGCGGGAGCCGCCAGTAGGTCGGGCAGGGCGAAAGGACCTCGACCAGGCTGAACCCCTTCCCCTCGATCTGCCGCCCGAAGGCGGTGATGATCGCCTGCCGCGCCTTCCGCACGTTCGCCGGCTTATCGACGGTGACCCGGGCGATGTAGCTCGGCCCGTCCATCGTCGAGAGCATTTCGCAGACCCGGATGGGCGGGCCTTCAAGGTTCGCGGCGCGGCCGGCGGGACTGGTCGTCGTCTTCTGGCCCAGCAGCGTGGTGGGGGCCATCTGTCCGCCCGTCATCCCGTAAACCGCGTTGTTGACGAAGATCACCGAGATGTTCTCGCCCCGGTTGGCGGCGTGGACGATCTCGGCCGTGCCGATGGCGGCCAGGTCCCCGTCTCCCTGGTAGGTCATCACGAACAGGTCGGGCCGCACCCGCTTGATCCCCGTCGCCACGGCGGGCGCCCGGCCGTGCGCCGCCTCCGACATGTCGATGTCGATGTACTTGTAGGCCAGCACGGAACAGCCGACCGGGGCCACGCATACCGTCCGCTCCCGCACCCCGTGGTGCTCGATCGCCTCGGCCACCAGCCGGTGGACGATCCCGTGGCCGCAGCCGGGGCAGTAGTGGGTGATCATCGGCGCCAGCACGGGCGTGCGGGCGAAGACCTTCTTCTCAGTGGCAATCATCGGCGGTTTCCTTGGCTGTTCATGGCTCCCGGCGAACCAACATCGTCCCAACGCCCCGCGACTGCGCTCGCGGGGCGCGAGCCGCGTTTCCCCCCGCGACCGCAGGCGCGGGGCGTTACTCGTATCGCTAACCAATTACGTCCTCTTCCTGCTGCTTCCGTTGCGGCGCGGCTTCTGGAGCAGCTTGCGTCCCAGGGCGACAAGCTCCTTCACCGACGGCGCCTCCCCGCCCGCGTAGCCGAGAAACTCGACCGGCAGCCGGCCGGAGACGGCCATCCGCACGTCCTCGACCAACTGCCCGTGGCTCAACTCGGCCACCAGCAGCGTCTGGGCCTTGGCCAGCGCAGCGAGCAGCTTTTTGGCGGGGAACGGCCAGAGGGTGATCGGGCGGAAGAGGCCCGCCTTCAGCCCTTCGTCGCGGAGGATGTCCGTGGCCTCGCGGCAGAGCCGGGCGCAGGTGCCGTAGCCGACGAAGACCAGCCCGGCGTCGGCCGTCTTGTACGCCTCTCCGCGCGGCTCGCGGCGCTCGATCTCGCGATAGACTTTTTGCAGGATGCGGTTGTGCTCGGCCAGTTCGGGCACGGGAAGAAGAAGCGAGCAGAGGTAGTGCGACGGTTGCCCGTTGGCCCTCCCCAGCGCCCAGGGCTTCTCCACCCGCTTCTTCGCCGGCGGGTCGCGCAATTCGACCGGCTCCATCATCTGACCCAGCCGGCCGTCGCTGAGGATTATCACCGGCGTGCGGTACTGGTCGGCCAGGTCGAACGCCTGGAAGGTGAAATCGAGCATTTCCTGGGCCGTCTCGGGGGCCAGGACGATGGTGCGGTAATCGCCGTTTCCGCCGCCGCGGGTGGCCTGAAAGTAGTCGCCCTGCGCGGCGGCGATGTTGCCCAGCCCCGGCCCGCCGCGCTGCACGTTGACGATCACCGCCGGCAATTGCGTGCCGGCCATGTAGCTGATGCCCTCCTGCATCAGGGAGACGCCGGGGCTGGAGGAACTGGTCATGGCCCGCTTGCCCACGGCGGCCGCGCCGTGGACCATGCTGATCGCCGCCAATTCGCTCTCCGATTGGAGGAAGACGCGGCCCAGCGGGGGGAGCCGGGCGGCCATGCCGGCAATGATCTCGTTTTGCGGCGTGATCGGATAGCCGAAGTAGCAGTCCACTCCGGCTCGGATCGCCCCCTCGACCACGGCGTCGTTGCCGCTCATCAATACTTTTGTCACTTTGCGGTCTCCTGGTGTCCCATTGTAGGGTGCGTGCTTGCACGCTCGCAATGTGTCATCGGGGTGGCACGCCCTGAAAGGGCGTGGGGGGCGAGCAAACTCGATCATGACACCCCCCACGCCCTTTCAGGGCGTGCCACCCAATCTGTTCTCCTAGGTGCTGTGCTGCGGCGTTTCGACCGGGGCCTGCGGCGCGGCGATCTGCGGGTTCTCGGCCGCGGGTTTTTCGGCCACGGTGCGGTAAACCTCAATGGCCGTGTCGGGGCACATCGTGGCGCACAACGTGCAGCCGGTACACTCCGCGCCGTCCTTCATCCGCATCGGATACACGCCGTAGCGGTTCAAGGTGTCGGCGTGAACGATGCAATCCTTCGGACAGACCGCGATGCAAAGCTCGCAAGCCTTGCACAGTTCCGCGGCGATTTCAATGCGAGACATCTAGCGATACTCCTGGACCTTGATCTTTTGGGCCACGGCGGCCTGCGCGGCGGCGGCCAGGGCGG
Organism: uncultured Planctomycetaceae bacterium; assembly: GCA_963754135.1. Taxonomy (GTDB): domain Bacteria; phylum Planctomycetota; class Planctomycetia; order Pirellulales; family Thermoguttaceae; genus JAJFUI01. The sequence goes on along the minus strand of CAVWEY010000003.1, from coordinate 829,930 downwards.
CCATTTCCTCCACTTCCGGGTAGACGACGAAGGGGGCGACGAAGCCGGCGTACTTGCGCACGAGCCGGACCAGCAGCCGCGACCGGGCCATGCCGCCGGTGACGACGACGGCCTTGACGCGGCCGGAAAGGACCGCCGCCGAAGCCCCCACCCACTTGGCGATCTGGTAGGCCATCGCTTCGTAGACTTCCTTGGCTTTGGCGTCGCCGCGGCGGATCCGCTCTTCCACCTCGCGGCAGTCGTTGGTGCCCAAGTAGGCGAAGATCCCGCCGTGCCCAACGAGCATCTTCCACACCTCGGCGTGCGCGCGATCGTCGGAAAAACAGAGCTTCACCAACGGTCCGGTGGGGATCGAGCCGCTGCGTTCGGGCGAGAAAGGGCCGTCGCCGTCCAGGGCGTCGTTGACGTCGACCACGCGCCCCCGGCGGTGGGCGCCGATCGAAATGCCCCCTCCCAGGTGAACCACGATGAAATTCGCCTTCTCATAAGAGACGCCCAATTCGCGGGCGGCGCGGCGGGCAGCCGCACGCTGCGAAAGGGCGTGAAAACGGCTCTTCCGCTCGAACGCCGGGTGGCCCGCATACCGCGCCAGCGGCCAGAACTCGTCCACCACCACCGGGTCGGCGATGAAGGCCGCAGCGCCGCACTGCCGGGCAATCTCCTGGGCCAGCGGGGCGCCGAGACTCGACGGATGCTCGCCCCAGCGGCCGCTCCGCAGGTCGCGGAGCATCCGGGCGTTCACGGCGTACACACCGCCGGCGATCGGCTTGGTGAGTCCGCCCCGCCCCGCCACGGCCATGCAACGGTCCAGCTCCACGCCGCGATCGGCAAGGAACCTCAGCACGGCATCACGGCGGAACTCATACTGGTCGGCCACGTGGCCGAACCGCGCCAACTCCTCCTTGGGGTGGTCGATCGTCTCCTCCGCCAGGCACTCCCCGCCCCGATAGACGGCCAGCTTGGTCGAGGTCGAGCCGGGATTGACCACGATCACCAAGTCGCGCTTCTTGCCGCGGGATTGCGAAACCGCAAGCGGCTTCCCGGCTTGACGGCGAGTGGCGGCGCGGCTCATTGCCGGTCACCTCCCGCCAACACGACGCTCAGGGCCATCGTGTACAGCTTGGTGAGCGAACTGTCCGAGCGGGAGGTCATCACCAAGGGCGTTTTCACCCCGATCGTCGCATTGGCGATCTCCCGGCCGGCGAAGTAAACCAGCGACTTGTAGAAGATGTTGGCCGAGTGGATGTCAGGGCAGAGGAGGATGTCGGCACAACCGGCGACCGGGCCGGTGACGTGCTTGGCCTCGGCCGCCTGCTTGGAGACCGCGATGTCCAAGGCATACGGGCCGGCGATCTCCGCGCCGGCGATCTGGCCGGATTCGCCCATCCGGGCGATCACCGCGGCGTCGGCCGTGGCGGGCATGTCCTTGGGATTGAGCTTCTCGACCGCCGCCAACACGGCCACCTTCGGCCGGGCGAAACCAAGCCGCTCGGCCACCCAAACCGCGTTGCGGACCATGTCCACTTTGCGGGCGACGTCGGGGTTGATGTTCACGGCCGGGTCGGACATGAACAGCAGCCGCTTCTCGGTGGGCGATTCAAAGACGGTGATGTTGCTCAGCAGGCCACCCCGGCCCAGCCCGGTGTCCCGGTCCAGGATCGCCCGCAGGATCACGTCCGTGTTGACGTTCCCCTTCATGAGGATGTCGGCCTGGCCCTCGCGGCACATCCTCACGGCCGTCAGTGCGGCCAGCTTGGGATCCGACTCGTGGATGATTTCCATGCCGGCCAAAGGGATCTTGAGCAGCCGGCAGAGGCGCGCGATGCGCTGGCGGTCGCCGATCAGCAGCGGCTTGATCAGGCCGCGCTGGAGGCCCATTTGTGCGCACTTCAGCCCCTCTTCCTGGTCGGCGCCGGCCAGCACCAGCCGGTTGTTGCCCGCCGCCCGGCCGGCGGCGATTTGCCGGGCGAGGACGAGAATGTCCTTCAGCCTGCGGATCTTCTTTGGGCGGGGCATTTCAGACCTCATCGCCCCGTTTCAGCGCCACGCGGCCGCTGCGGGCCAGGGCGCGGATCCCAAACGAGTTCAGGGCGTTGATGAAACCGTCCACCCGCTCCTCGTCGCCGGCAATCTCGAACGTAATCGTCTCCCGGCCCATGGCGATCACCGCCGCGCCGAAGACCTCGGCCGTCTGGGTGAGTTGATTGAGCTCCTCGGGGCGGAACTGGACCTTCACCAGCGCCAGTTCCCGGTCGAGGAATTCCTGCCGCGAGAGGTCGTCGATCTCCAGCACGTCCCGCAGTTTCTTGACCTGGGCGGTGACGCCCCGGACCTCTTTGTCGTGCCCCTCGACGACAATCGTGAGCCGCGAGGTGTCGAACAGATCGGTTTCGCTGACGGCGACGCTCTTGATGTTGACGGCGAACTTCTTGAACACTCCCACAATCTGCGCGAGCATCCCCGCGCGGTTTCTGACCAAGCCGGAAATCGTGTGCTTCAAGGTGTTTCCTCCGGGCAAATTACAGCTTTTCACTATATCCTGCAACCGTTAGAATAGGGGACCGTTAGGGTGGCTGTCAAGGAGTGGCGGGCAGGTTTTGCGGCCGGGGGCTCAGCATTTCCTCCCGTGATAGTGCAGAAAATGCAGTTTTGGCGTTCTAATAGTCGGCGGCTAACAGCCGCCGGAGCATGACGGCGGGTATTCCGCCCGCAGTTCCGGCGGCTGTTAGCCGCCGACTATTCCGGTCAAGGAAACCCGCATGGATTGGCTTTGGACGCTCAAGGACGCTCTGGCCGAATTCGTCCATCCCGACACGCTCAGTACGCTGGTCGTTTCCCACCAGCACACCATCTACCTGATCCTTTTTGCCATCATCTTCTGCGAGACGGGATTGGTGGTCACGCCGTTCTTGCCGGGCGATTCGATGCTGTTTGCGGCAGGAGCGGTAGCGGGCATGGGGACGCTTAACCCGTTTTGGTTGTTCGTGGCATTGGCGGCGGCGGCAATCCTTGGCGATACGGTGAACTATTGGATTGGGGCGTACATTGGGCCGCGGGCCTTCACCGGCAACGTCCGTTTCCTGAAGAAGGAATACCTCGACCGCACCCACGCCTTTTATGAGAAGTACGGCGGCAAGACGATCATCATCGCCCGCTTCGTCCCCATTGTCCGCACTTTTGCCCCGTTCGTGGCCGGCATCGGGGCGATGAACTATACGCGGTTCATCGTCTATAACGTGGTGGGCGGAGCGGCCTGGGTGACGATCTTCGTTTTCGGCGGCTACTGGCTCGGAAGCCGGGAGTTCGTCCGAAGCCACTTTCACTGGGCCGTGGTGGCGATCATCGTCATCTCGGTGATGCCGATGGTGGTTGAGTACCTGCGATCCCGGCGGCAAGCGAAGTAGCCGCCGCGCCAACCGGTTCATGGGGCGTCACCGAACAGCGGCACGCTGGCGGGGGGCGGCGGCAACTCGACCACCGGCAGCGGCGGTCGGGACTTCGTGGCCGCGGTCGCCTTTCCCACTTTCTGGAGGGGAATGGGCAGCCGCGGCTGCTTGCCGCTTAGCAGGTAGTGCAGGTCGGCGTGCATCTGCATACACATCACGTAGATCTGTCGTGCCTGTTGGCTCTCCAGCAACAGTTCCTCCAGGCGGCGGACTTGCTGGTCGCTGGCCTGATCGTCGACCAACGCCCAAACAAGCTCCTGGACCTCGTTTGTCAGATCGTCTGACTCGTGCATGCGGAACCTCCTGAAGCCGGGGTGCCGATAATGACGCGCTGTCAGGTAGTGTCGGCTGCCAACCCGGCAAAAATCCAGAATAACTGTCGCAATCGGACCAATCCGCTCGACTTGCCCATGCACACTCCACAACCTAGCCTTCTTGTAGCGTTTACTGCTCCGATTGCGGCAATCCGCATTGTCTTGGGGGGCAGGTTATGTTGATCTCCGACGAACTGACACTATCGCCCGCAACTCCGACGATCGCCCTTGACCGGGCCGGGCTGGACAGGGGAACCATCTCGCTGCTGGAGAGGGCGTACGGCGTGCCGTTCTCGGTTCTCGACGGCCGATGCGGAGAGGTGCTCTATGCGGCGCCGGGCCAACCGGCACGCGATTGGGGATCGTCGATCGAGTTGTGCCGGGAAGTGGCTCGCCGCGGCAAACCGGAGTTCATCGACGATGACGACCCACTGCTGACGCTGGCCCTGCCTTTGCCCCCGCGACCGCAGTCGCGGGGCGTTGACCCCCAGTTGTCGGAGGAAGCCGTGGCGGTCGCCACGTTTCTTACGCGGAGGCTGACGGAGGACGAAGACCTCTCGGGTCCGGCCAGACGGTTGGGCATGGAGCCCGGCGAGGTGCTGGCCTGGGCCCGCCGCCAAACACCCTGGCCCGCCGAGGCCCTCAGCCGCCTGAGCGACGTCGTTCTGGACGACCTCCGCACAAGAGAGCGCCTTGGGGCAGCCCGGCGAGAGGCGGAAAGCCTTTCGGTCAATCTCGCCTCGACCTACGAGGAAATCAGCCTGCTGCACCGGTTGACCCAGAACTTGAAGATCTCGAAGAGCGACGAGGACTTGGCTCAAGTGGCGTTGGAGTGGATGGAAGAGGTAGTGCCCGCCGCAGGATTGGCGATCGAGTTGCTGCCGGTGTCCGATGCCGAGAAATCGACCGTCCAACGCGCCCGCTCGGAACCCGTGCTGCTCGTGCGCGGTAACTGTCCGGTCGACGCCGGGCGGCTGGCCGAGTTAATGGTCTATCTGGGCGTCGGCAAGGAGCATCGGCCGGTGGTGGTCAATCGGCCGATCACCAGCCAATCCGGCTGGCCCTGCCCGGAAATCCATCAGGTTATCGCCGCTCAGTTGGCCGAGGGCGAGAACACGTTCGGTTGGCTGGCGGCGCTGAACCACGTCGAGGAGGGCGAATTCGGCACGGTCGAGGCGAGTTTACTAGGCTCGGTGGCCGCCATCCTGGGCATCCACGGCGGCAACATCGAGTTGTACCGGCAGCAGTCGGAATTGCTGGCGGGAATCGTCCGCGCCTTGAGCTCGGCCATCGACGCCAAGGACCCCTATACCTGTGGCCACAGCGATCGCGTGGCCCGCGTGGCGGTCCGCCTGGCCGAGGAAATGGGCTGCGACTCGGGGACGTTGAACACTCTCTATCTGGCCGGGCTGCTGCACGACATCGGCAAGATCGGCATTGACGACGGCGTGCTCCGCAAAGCCGACAAGCTCTCGGAGGCGGAGTACGAGCACATCAAGCGGCACGCGGAGATCGGGCACCACATTCTCGAAGACCTCTCCAAGCTGGAAGATGTCCTGCCGGTGGTGCTCCACCACCATGAGTCGTGGGACGGCGGCGGCTATCCCCACCGGCTCAGCGGCGGGCAGATTCCGCTGGCGGCCCGCATCGTCGCCGTGGCCGACGCCTTCGACGCCATGAGCAGCAACCGGCCCTATCGCAAGGGGATGCCCGACCAACAGGTCGACCGCATCCTCCGCGGCGGGGCTGGGCAACAGTGGGATCCCGAGGTGATCGACGCGTTCTTCCGCAGCCGCGCGGAGATCCGCCGCATGTGCCGCGAGGAACAGCAACCGGTGGTGGTCGGACTGCCGGGACCAAGCTAGCCCAGCAGCCGGCCGACGCTGTCCAGGAGCCGGTCCATGGCGAAGGGCTTGCGGATGTAGTCGTCCACGCCCAGCATCTCGGCGTAAGCCTTATGCCGGTTCCCCTCGTTGGCGGTAATCATGATGATCCGCAGCGGCACGGGCCGGGTGCGGCGGATTTTCTCCAGCACCAGGAAACCGCTCCGCTTGGGCATCATCATGTCGAGGATCACCAGGTCGGGGTCCTCGCGTTCGGCCAGGGCCAGCCCCTGGTTGCCGTCCCGGGCAATAAGGACCTTATAGCCGGCCGCCTCCAGGGCAATCCGCATCGACTCGACGATCTCCCGGTCGTCATCGACCAGCAGAACTCGTTTGGGGGCCTCAGGGAGATTTTCGACCGTGCTCTTCTCTTCGACCATAACGCGGCTAGCTCCGTGGGGTACTCTCCTTATTGGTAGCCCATCCCGGGCCGGCCTGCAAGGGGACCGAATGCCGCGCCCCCTTTTTTTGGTGGCCCCGCCGACTACCCTATTGACGGACTTGACGCGACCGGCTACAATTCTCCCTGTTCGTATGGGTATGTGGGCGTGGGGAGGGATTATCTGGCAGTAAACCCGGATTCCCGGTTGCCGCCGGCATTGAGGAAGGACCCGATGGATGCACATCCGCCGATCGGCGACGGAGCTGGTGATCCAGGCCCCCGCCAAGCTTAATCTGTTCTTCGAGGTGCTCGCCAAGCGAACCGACGGGTATCATGAGATCGAGACGCTCATGTGCCCGATCGACGTATACGACACGTTGCACTTTCGGGAGGCGTCCGAGGGAGAACTGCGGTTCCGTTGCCGACGGGTAATCGAGGCCGGCAGTCCGAGCGGCTGTGGACTCGACGAAGTGCCCGACGGGCCGGAAAACCTTGTCGTGCGGGCGGTGGAGTTGGTCCGGCGTCGGGCGGGGGTCCGTCGCGGCGCCGAGTTGCTGCTGGTCAAGCGGATTCCGGCGGCGGCCGGGCTGGGAGGCGGATCGAGCGACGCCGCCGCCGCGCTGCTGGCCGCCAACGAAGGTTGGCGGCTGGGCCGGCCGCGCGACGAGTTGGCCCGTTGGGCCGCGGAACTGGGTAGCGACGTCCCGTTTTTCCTCGCCGGCGGCCCGGCAATCTGCCGGGGGCGGGGCGAATGTGTGACGCCGTTGGACGGGCTCCACGGGCTGAGTTTCGTCGTGGTCCGTCCGCCCGAGGGCCTGGCCACCGCGGCCGTGTACGGCGTGTGCCGGCCCGCCGCGGAGCCGCGGCCGGTGGGACGGTTGTTGGAAGCGCTGGAACGAGGAGATTGGAACGAGGCGGGCCGTAGGCTGTGGAACCGGTTGCAGCCGGCCGCCGGGCGTTTGTCGCCCTGGGTGAGGCGGTTGGAGCGGGAGTTCGCCCAACTGGATTGCCTGGGGCACGCGATGAGCGGGAGTGGCACGTCGTACTTTGGGCTTTGCCGTCATGCGCGTCATGCGCGGCGTAGCGCACGGCGCCTGCGGGCCAATGGGTTCGGCACTGTGTTTGCCGTGCGAAGCTGCCGATAGCGCATGACATGAACAGGAGGAAACAGAGAAAACGGAGTTTGAAAAGACGATGACAAGTCCACTCCGTTGCCTCTGTTTCCTCCTGTTCAAGGATCGGTCGCAAGGAGACCAGCCGTGGAAATCACCGAGGTTCGCGTCAAGCTCATGGACGAGCCGGGAGAGCGGCTCCAGGCGTTTTGCTCGATCACGTTCGACGATGCGTTCGTGATCCGCGACTTGAAGATCATCGAGGGGGGGACCGGGCCGTTTGTGGCCATGCCCAGCCGCAAGCTGACGGCGCATTGCCCCCAGTGCGGCTCGAAAAATCACCTTCGGGCGGCCTACTGCAACCAGTGTGGAGGGCGGTTGAAGGAGCCGCCCGCCGCCAGGGACGACGACGGCCGGGCGAAGCTCTATGCCGACATCGCCCACCCGATCAACTCCGGCTGCCGCGAAATGATCCAGCGGCGGGTGATTCAGGCGTTCGAGGAGGAGAAGGCCCGCTCGAAAATGCCCGGCTACGTCTCCAGCTACGACGATTTCGAGCCGGAGGTCTACGCCTCCCCCGCGGCGTCGCGGCCGGTTGCGGCGGCCACGCAATTTCAAGCCGCCGAAAAGCCCCGCGGCCCGCACAAAGCGCCCGCCCAGCAGCCGCACGCGAACGGCATGCACCGCCGGGATTTTGGGGCGGGGATCTTCGACTGAGGCCGCAGGATAGTCCATATTGTAGACGCGGCATCCTGCCGCGTTGGTTGGGCACAGCTTGGGTTGTAGGTCGACCTGGCATTGGCATTGGGTGGCACGCCCTGAAAGGGCGTGGCGGGCGTCGCCCCGGCGTTCGGCAATTCACCACGCCCTTTCAGGGCGTGCCACCCTCGAAAAAGCGGCAAGAAGCGGCAGGATGCCGCTTCTACTCATGCGAAATAGTCCACGGCGTTCTGAAACAGTTGTAGCCCGTCGCCGGCCGGGCCGGACTGGCCGCGGGTCCAGCGGGGGTGCTGCGTTGGGTCGATGTGCCGCTCGGGATGGGGCATCAGCCCCAGCACCCGGCCGGTCGGGTCGCACACGCCCGCCACGTCGGCCATCGAGCCGTTCGGGTTGTCGGCCGCGGCGTACCGCAGCACGAGTTGGCCCGCGGCGTCCAACTCATCGAGCACTTGCCGGTCCCGCGCCACGAACTTCCCCTCGGCGTGGGCCACCGGCAGATACATCCGCTCGATGCCGGCCAGGAACACACACTTCGGGCCGGCCACCTCCAACCGCACCCAGGCGTCGTGGTATCGGCCGCAGTCATTCGTGGTCAGCGTGGCGGCCGGCCCGCGCTCCGGGTCCGGCTCCAGCAGCACGGGCGACTTCATCAGCACCTGGAACCCGTTGCAGATGCCCAGGATCAGCTTGCCCTCGGCCTTGAACCGGGCAAGCTCACCGCCAAGATGGTGCTGAATCTGGTTGCCGAGGATGCGGCCGGCGCCCAGGTCGTCGCCGTAGCTGAAGCCGCCGGGAATGCAGAGAATCTGGAAGCCCTGGAACAGCGCGGGCTTCTCCAGCAGCCGGTTGACGTGCAGCACTTCGGCCTTCGCGCCGGCTTGCTCGAAGGCCAGCGCGGTTTCCGCGTCGCAGTTGGTGCCGGGGGCGCGAAGGATCAGGACGTTGGGAGTGGGCATCGAGGAGGGGCCGGAGGTCAGGGGTCAAAGGTCAGGGGTCAGGAGTTGCAGTGTACTCGGGCCGGTTCCATCGTGCCAGCCCCGTAGGTTTGGTCTTGGGGCTTGGGTCTTAGGTCTTGGCACGAAGGCCCAAGACCTATAGACCAAAGACCTCATCGGGCGGGTCCCTTCCAGCCGGGCCCGAAGCCCATCAGCCGGGCGACGAAATCGTCGTTGGGGCCTCCGCCGGGATTCGGCGCGATGCAGGAGTCGGTCTCCGTTCGTGTCATAGGCCCGCGGGCCGTCGCGGGCGGCGAGAAACCGCAGCAACCGCGCGGCGGGCGGGGCGCTCTTGCAGAACTTCGGAACGGGCAAACGGATGGAAATCCGCGGCTTCCACCGCCGGCTGCGGGGCAGAAACCGCCGCAACGGCCGCCGCTGTCGGGGCAGGAACCGCCGCAACGGCGAGTAGCGCCAGCCGCGGACCTCAAAACCCTTCAGCCGCAGCCCGTAGGGCCGAAGCAGGGCGCCCATCCGCAGCTTCTGCACCCGCAACGAGGCCCGGATCTGCCGCTCGATCTGGTTGAAGAAGCGGCGTTGGGCCAAGGGCTTTTGGATCGCGCCCAGGGCCTTGCGGACCTGCCCGACCAACTTGGCGGAGCGGCCCAGATAGACCGAGTATTGCCGGCCGTCGAGGCGGTAGCTGAGGCGATAGTACGGGCCGAACGTCTTGCCGTTGCGATGACGGTAGCCGGCGGCGACGTGGCCCTGGCGATAGAACACCTCGGGCCGTGCGGCAATCAGCCGCAGCGCGGGGTGAATGTACTCCTCACGCTCCGCGTGAGGCAGCGGTGCCCCGACCTCACGCGGAGCGTGAGGAGTACAATCGAGTTGGTCAGCAACTTTGCGAATTTCCAAAGTTAGACTCCGCTGTGGAGCAGGCTGGCAACCTGTTCTGCGTTACTCTGGGTGTCCGGGGAAAACGCGGCGTCCTGGGTGATATAGGATGGCAACGGTGCCGCCAGGTCGGCCGGTGCCGCCAGGGCAGGTTGACAACCTGCCCCACCAGTTGCCGGCGGAGCCTGCAACGTCTCACTCACTACCCGCAGCTTCAAGAGCAACTCGGCCGTCTGGCACTTGACCGTGGTGAGCCGGAGGTGACGCTCGATCATGCTCTCCGGGCTGCTGAGGACGGCATCGAGCGATTGGGGATTGGCCCCGACGACGGCCATCTTGACCTGGTCGCAGACCTCGATCCACATCAGGTGGACCAGTGTCAGTCCGATGGACCGCTCCAGTTCGCCGGGGGCGTCGAGCACGAACCGGCGGTAGGCGGGGGCGAGGATGCGAGAAACGGCCTCGCGGATTTCCTCGGGCATCTCGTTCCAGCGGCTGCCGGCGGGCAGCCAGTGGGGGGCATCGGGGCTGCGCAACGGCGGCATCGCTCCGCGGACGGGATTTCTTGCGTGGAGGCGTCCGTTTCGGCTTGCCGACGGCGCGCCGCATCTTCGCTTTCGTGGATTTGCGCATGTCCACTATCATGCGCCGCGCCGAGGGGGCTTTCAAGATCAAGAAATGGGCCAATTCGGCGGATTCTCTCGAACGCCACCGGATTGCCGCGAGACGAAATGGGTGATCGAACTTGGGGGGCCCGCTTGTCGGGATGTAATCTATAAGTTACAATAGCGAAGAATGATCGAAATCCGGCATTACGTGACGGCGTCGGGAAAGAACCCGTTCGAGGAGTGGCTGGACTCGTTGAGGGACGCGAAGGCCCAAGCGAGAATTGCCGCGAGGATCGGCCGGTTGGCTGCCGGAAACTTCGGCGACTGCAAGCCATTGAGGGAGGGGGTCTGCGAGTTGCGGATCGACTGGGGACCAGGCTACCGCGTCTACTACGCGATGCTCGGTCGGGCGTGCGTGCTGTTGCTCGGCGGCGGCGACAAGCGCAAGCAGTCGGCGGAAATCAGCCGCGCGGTCGAGTGTTGGCTCGACTATCAGCGAAGGACAGAGAAGCGATGAAGAACAGAACAAGTGTTTCGCACGACGAGATCATGGTCAAACGGTTGCGTCGCAACCGGGCGTTTGCGGCGGAGTATCTCAAGGCGGCTATCGAGGACGCCGAGGAGCCGAAGGTGTTGTTGGTTGCGCTGCGGCACATTGCCGAAGCCCGCGGCGGCATTTCGAAGATTGCCAAAGCGGCGGGGATCGAGCGGGAAAGCCTTTATCGCGCTTTATCGCCGCGCGGCAATCCGCGGCTGTCAACCCTTTTCGCGGTGACGAAGGCGATGGGGCTGACGCTTACGGTTGAAACCGCCGCGGTGGCGGAGCGTTGAACGTCAGAGGCAAGGCTGGCTTTCCCAAAGGCCCGGTCAGCCTTTATGGTGCAGTTGATGCGTTGAGGTTGGAGCATGTCTCAAGTCGCACTGGTGGCCATCGGCGGCAACTCGCTGATCCGCGGGGGAACGCGGGACCATCGAGGAGCAGCTTGCCAACGCCCACGCCACGGCGAAGTCCATCGTGCAGATGGTCGCCCGCGGCTGGCAATTGGTCATCACGCACGGCAACGGTCCGCAGGTCGGCGCCGCGCTGTTGAGGTCGGAGCGGGCGGCGGGCGAGGTTTACACGCAACCGCTCGATGTCTGCGTCGCGGCCACGCAGAGCGAGATCGGCTATCTTCTCCAGCGCGCCATCGAGTACGAGTTGCGGCAGATCGGACTGTTCACGCCCGTGATGACCGTGCTCACGCAGGTGCGGGTGGACGAGAACGACCCCGCTTTCCGGAATCCGACGAAACCCGTCGGCCCGTTCTATTCAAGAAGGGAGGCGGAGGCAAAAGAGCGCCACCTCCACTGGAAGATGGTCGAGGACGCGGCGCGCGGTTATCGGCGGACGGTGCCGTCGCCGGAGCCCGTCGAAATTTTCGAGCAGGACATCATCCGCAAGATTCTGGGGCTGGGAATGATCGTGATTGCCGCCGGCGGCGGTGGCATTCCGGTCATCGAGAGGAAGGATTACCTGGTGCTCGGCGCGGAGGCCGTCATCGACAAGGACCGCGCCTCGGCGCTCTTGGCGTCGGGATTGAAGACCGACCTTTTCATGATCAGCACCGACGCCGATCAAGTCTACCTCGATTTCCGGAAGCCGGCGCAGCGCGGCATCGGGCAAGCCACCGTCGGTGAAATGGCGGACTATCAGGGGCAAGGGCATTTTCCGGCAGGCAGCATGGGGCCAAAAGTCGAGGCGGCCCTCCGATACCTGCAAAGCGGGGGCAAAAAAGTAATCATTACGTCGCCCGAGCGGCTCTTGGACGCCGTTGACGGCAAGGCGGGAACACATATCGTGCCGTGAGTCGAACAATGCAGGAGCGGCCATGAATCCAAAACACATCATCGAGTCCCAACAATTCACCGTTCCCCTGCTGATGGAATTGTTCAATCGCACGCGGCGGATGGAAAAGGTGGTCGCCCGCGGCGGGACGCGCGATTACGAACAGCGGATCATGGCGACGCTCTTCTACAAGCCGTCCACCCGCACCCGCTTCTCTTTCGAGGCGGCCATGCTGCGGCTGGGCGGGAAGGTGCTCAGCACGGAGCAGGCCGGCGTATTCTCGTCGGCGGTTCCGGGCGAGCGGCTGGAAGACACCGTCCGGGTGATCGCGAACGATTGCGACGTCATCGTGTTGCGCCACGACGAGGAGGGCGCGGCGGCGCGGGCGGCCAGTGTGTCGCCGGTGCCGGTGATCAACGCCGGCGAGGGGCCCGGCGGACAGCATCCCACGCAGGCGTTGTTGGACCTCTACACGATCTACGACGAGTGCAAGACGCTGGACGGGCTGTCCGTCGCTCTGATCGGGGCGCTCGGCAAGTCGCGCACGGCCCGGTCGCTGACGTATTTGCTCGGCAAGTTCGCGCGGGTGAGGCTCTATTTCGTGGCGCCGCCGCAAATGCAGATCAAGCCGGACATCCTGGCCTATCTGGAACGGCACAACGTCAGCTACGAGCTGGCCGACCGCCCGGAGGCCGTTCTGCCGCGCGTGGACGTGGTTTATCAGAAGCCCATCGACCGGGCACGAGTGCAGGGCGGCGAAATCGACACGGCCGTTTACGACATCGGCACCGAAGCGCTGGCGCGGATGAAACAGAACGCCATCATCATGCACGCGCTGCCGCGTTCGGTGGAAATCGACCCGGCCGTCGATCAAGACCCGCGAGCCGCCTATTTCCGGCAGGCGCGGAACGGTCTTTTTGTCCGGATGGCGCTGCTCTCGCTGTTGTTTGAAAGCGAGTGAGCGGTGGTGGAGCAGAGCGAGAAGGAGGGAATGAGAGGTATGGGAGATATGAGAAGTATGGCATGAGAGCCGCTTCCGGTTTCGGAAGAATGGCACTCATCTCATACTTCCCATGGCTCCCATGATTCTCATCTCTTCGCCCCCAAGAGCCAGGCCAACAGTCCCTTTTCGACGTGCATGCGGTTGGCGGCCTGCTGGAAGACCACGCTTTGCGGGCCGTCGATCACCTCGTCGGTGACTTCCTCGCCGCGATGGGCGGGCAGACAGTGCATGAACAGGGCCCCCGGCGGGGCGTGCCGCATCAGCGCGGCATTGACCTGGTAGCCGGCAAAGTCGCGACGCCGGATCTCCTGTTGGGACTCCTGGCCCATGCTCGCCCACACGTCGGTGTAGACCACGGCCGCCTCCCGCACCGCCTCGGCCGGATCGGCAGAGACGGCCAGTTCCAAGCCGGGCGATTGCCGCCGGATCCAACTCGAGCGCCGGCTCGTCGAAGCGGTAGCCTTCCGGCGTGGCCATCGTCATCCGCAGGCCCAGCTTGCCGCAGCCGATGGCGAGACTGCGGGCGACGTTGTTCGCGTCGCCGATCCACGCCAACGTCTGTCCGGCCAGCTTGCCGGTCAACTCGCGGAGCGTGTACAGATCGGCGAGCGCTTGGCAAGGATGTCCGAAATCGGTCAGGGCGTTGATGACCGGACAGGCGGCGTGCGCGGCCAGATCGACGGCCGTCTGATGGCCGAAGGTGCGGATCACGAGCACGTCGGCGAACTTGTCGAGATTTCGGGCGAAGTCGGCGACGCTTTCGCGGCGGCCGAGGCCGGCGTCGGCCCCCAGGAAGACGGCGCTTCCGCCCAGGTGGGCCATGCCCGCCTCGAAACTCACCCGAGTGCGCAGCGAGGGCTTCTCGAAGAGCAGGACCATCACCCGGCCGGCCAGCAACGGCTCCCGCAGGCCCTTCTCGTATTTTTGCTTGAGGTCTTCCGCGATCGAGAAAATCCGCTCAATTTCCGCCGCCGTCACGTCGGCCAGGGTAAGCAGGTTTCGCATGGGACTGATGGGAGCTATGGGACTAATGAGACTGATAGGACCGATTGCCGGCCAGCAGTTCCGCGATGGCCTTTTCCAGGAGTCCGATACTCCCGTCCCGCGGCTTCAACTCATAGTTGACCCTGACCACCGGCTTGTTGACGGAGACGATCCGCGTCAGATCGATAGGCGTGCCGCTGAGGATCAGATCGGCATCGATGGCGTTGATCGTCGCCTGGAGGTCCTGCGTCTGCTGGTCGGAATAGCCCATCGCGGGGAGGATGCACGGGCCGATGTTGGGATATTTCCGGTAGGTTTCGGCGATCTTGCCGACGGCATGGGGGCGGGGATCGACGGTTTCGGCGGCGCCAAACCGCCGGGCGGCGACCATGGCCGCGCCGAACTGCATCTCGCCGTGGGTCAAGGTGGGGCCGTCCTCGATCACCAGAACCCTCTTGCCCTTGATGTCGCCGTCGAGGGTCAGTTCCGAATCGGCCTCGACCACGACGGCGTCCGGGGCCAGGCGGCGGATGTTCTCCCGCACGACCTTCAACTGCTGCGGGCTGGCGGAATCCATCTTGTTGATGACCACCAGGTCGGCCATCCGCAAGTTCGCCTCGCCGGGGTAATAGGCGGCCTCGTGGCCGGCGCGGAGCGGATCGACGACCACCACCTTCAGGCCGGCCTGGTAAAAGGGCATGTCGTTGTTGCCGCCGTCGAAGAGGATCACGTCGGGATTGTCGCGCTCTTCCGCGGCACGGAGAATGGCCGCGTAGTCCACTCCGCCATAGCTGACGTTGCCGGCGGCGATGTGCGGCTCGTGCTCCTCCATCTCCTCGATGGTGCAGTGGTGCCGCCGGAGGTCCTCGATCTCGGCGAAGCGCTGGACTTTCTGGGCCTCCAGGTCGCCGTAGGGCATGGGATGGCGGATGGCCACGACCTTCTTGCCGAGTTTCCTGAGAATGTCGTAGATATAGCGGGTGGTTTGCGACTTGCCGCAGCCGGTGCGGACGGCGCAGACCGAGATCACCGGCTTGGTGGACTTGAGCATGGTGGTCTTCGTGCCCATCAGCACGAAATCGGCCCCCTTGGCGTTGACCAGGGCCGACATCGACATGACGCGGGAATACGGGACGTCGCTGTAGGCGAAGACGACCTCGTCGGCGTCATACTTGCCGATCAACTCGGCCATGCGGGCCTCCTCGAAGATGGGGATTCCCTGGGGATAGAGCCTGCCGGCCAGGGAGGGCGGATACTTGCGGCCGGCAATGTCGGGAATCTGCGCGGCAGTGAAGGCGACGACCTCGTAGCCGGCGTTATCCCGGAAGTAGGTGTTGAAGTTGTGGAAATCCCGTCCCGCCGCACCCGCAATGATCACTTTTTTTCTTGTCACGTTGTTGACTCCACGGTTGCGAAACCGCAAGCGGTTGTTGTTTGGGTTAGCTCCGCACCAGCTTGTGGAAGGCGGCAATGAGCTTCTTGGTGATCGGCCCCGGCTTGCCGTCGCCGATCGAGCGGCCGTCGATCTTCACCACCGGAATGACCTCCGCGCCGGAGCCGGTGAGGAAGCACTCGTCGGCCACGTAGGCGTCGTACTTGCTCAGGGAGATTTCGCAGACTTCGACGCCCATTCCGCGGGCCAACTCGATGATGGCGTTGCGGGTAATGCCTTCCAGGATGCCGGCGTTGGGGCCGGGAGTGAAGAGCTTGCCCTTGCGGACCAGGAAGACGTTGTTGCCGGTGCACTCGGCCAGCTCGCCCTTGTGGTTGAGCATCAGGGCCTCGATGCAGCCGGCCTGGAGCCCCTCGATCTTCGCCAGGATGTTGTTCAGGTAGTTCATCGACTTGATGCGCGGGCTCAAGGCGGCCGGCGGCACCCGCGGCACGCTCGATGTCATGATCGTCAGCCCCTTCTCGTACCAGTCGGCCGGATAGAGCGCGATCGAGTCGGTGATGATGATGATCGACGGCCGGGCGCACTTGTTCGGGTCCAGTCCGAGCGTGCCGACGCCGCGGGTCACCACCAGGCGGATGTAGCCGTCCTTGATGTTGTTGGTGGCCAGCGTATCGACGACCGCCTTGGCCATCGCCTCCTTGGTCATGGGAATTTCCAGCCAGATAGCCTTGGCCGAGTCCCACAGCCGGTCGAGGTGCTCGGCCAGGCGGAAGACTTTGCCGCTGTAGCAGCGGATGCCCTCGAACACGCCGTCGCCGTACAAGAGGCCGTGGTCGTAGACGCTGATCTTCGCGTCTTCTTTGTCGTAGAGTTTGCCGTCGATGTAGATTTTCAGGGACATGGGAACTGGGGGTTAGGTCTTGGGGCTTAGGTCTTGGGTGTGTAGGGTGCGTTATGGGTGGCACGCCCTGAAAGGGCGTGGAGAGGTTTATGCGGAGTTGGCCGGCCTACCGTCACGCCCTTTCAGGGCGTGCCACCCGGCAATCGTGCGTTTCACGCACCCTAGTCCTCGATCCTTCCATCGGCCAACCGGACGATGCGGTCGGCCTGGTCGGCGATGGAGCGGTCGTGCGTGACCATCACTATAGTGAGGTTCCGCTGCTGGTTCAAGGCCCGGAGAATGCGGATGATTTCCGCGCCGGTGGCCTGATCGAGATTGCCGGTCGGCTCGTCGGCCAGCAGGAGGTAGGGCTGGGCCACCAAGGCCCTGGCGATGGCTGCCCGCTGCATCTCCCCCCCCGATAGCTCGCGGGGGCGGTGCTTCAGCCGGTGGCTCAGTCCGACCAGATCGAGCAACTCCGCGGCCCGGGCGCGGTGCTTGCGGCGGTGGCTCAAGTAGCTCCAGACGCCCTCGGCGATCATCAGCGGCGAGAGCACGTTTTCCAGCGTGGTCAGCTCAGGCAGCAGGTGATAGAACTGGAAGATCATGCCGAAGTGGCGGTTGCGGAGGTTGTCGCGGGCGGCGGCCGGCAGGTTGTCGATCCGCTGGCCGGCGTAATAGATTTCGCCCCGATCGGGGGCATCGAGGGTGCCCAGCAGGTGCAGCAGGGTGCTCTTGCCGCAGCCGCTCTGGCCGACGATGGCCAGGAACTCGCCGGGGCGGACGCTGAGGCTGACGCCGCGGAGCACCGGGACCTCGCCGGGACCTTTGCGGTAGCTCTTGTGCAGGTCGATCGTCGTCAGGGAGGGTTCAGGGTTCAGGGTTCGGGGTTCAGGATGGTCGATCCGCAAACCCTGACCTCCGACCTCTGACCTCTGACCTCTGACCTCTGACGTCTGAACCCTGACCTCTGAACTCTGCTCCGCTACACTGGGCACTGAAGTGCCCAGCCCTCGTTCCTCGTGTGCTAGCGCTGAACGCTGATCGCTGAGAACTGACAGCTTATTCATAGCGGAGGGCCTCCACGGGATGGAGCCGGGCGGCCCGGCGGGCCGGCAAAATGCTCGCCGCCACCGCAATAGCTAGCGCCCCGGCCACGATCCATGCCACCGTCTGCGGCATCACGATGGCCGGAATCTTGTAGAAGTAGTAGATCGAGGGGTCGAACACCGGCCGGCCGGTGAGCCAGCCGACGCCCTTCGCGATCTCGTTGATGTAGCGGACGAACAGCAGCCCGGCCACCATGCCCGCGCCGGAGCCGACCACGCCCAACGAGAGGCCATAGCCCAGAAAGATGCCCATCACGCCGCGGCGCGACGCCCCCAGCGACTTCAGGATGCCGATGTCGCGGGTCTTCTCCACCACGATCATGTAGAAGATGGCCAAAATGCCGAAGCCCGCCACGGCGATGATGAAGAACAGCAGGATGTTCAAGACGGTGATCTCCATTTCCACCGCGCTGAGCAAGTTCATCTGCATGTTGCGCCAGGTGGAGACGGTGTACATGTCGCGGCGGAAGGCCGCCTGGAGCTTGTCGCGGACCGCGTTCAGGTCGGCGCCGGGCTTGAGCTTGATCTGGATGGCGTTCACCTGGGCGATGCCCGTGGTCGGGTCGATCATGCCGCGCAGCTCTTGCAGCTTGCGGATCGGCACGAAGACCAGCTTGCCGTCGGAGTCGGCCATCTTGCTCTCGTAGAAATCGACGACGGTGAAGTCGTCGCTGACGGCCTTGGGCGGCTGGCCGTTGGTGGGGAAGGTCAGCTTCACGTCGTCGCCGGGCAGGAGCCGGAACCAATCCTCCCCTTCGTGGGTGCGGAAGCTCACCAGGGCGATGCCCAGCACAATGCCGGTGTTCTGTTGCTTGGCGCGGTCGAAGCGGTTCTCGGGCGGCTGGCCGTCGGGAAGGGAGCGGTGGGCGAAGGGATCGTCCAGCGGGCCGGCATTGTTCGGCGTTCCGGCTTGATCGACTCTCTCAAGACCAGTGCCGTCCGAACGCCCCGCGACCGCAGTTGCGGGGCGTTCGGCGGCGCGACCACCGGTTGCGGCTTTGTTCTCGTATTCCCGCTGGAACTCCAACATGCGGGTCACATCGCGGCGGTGCGGCCAACCGGCCTCACGCATTTGCTTCCGCTCGGGGGCCTCGGGCCCGGACTGGTGGTCGTGGGTGTCGTAGCCGCCGGGCCGCAGGTCGAAGCTCATCGCCGCGCGGTTGTCCGGGTGCTGCAAATACTTGCCGAAACCGCTCACCCGGCTCTGCGTCTTCTCGTCAATGCCGATCAATTCCACCTGGCGGGTGATCCAAGCGCCGCGGAACTGGTAATTCAAGATCGCCTCGGTGACCACCGTGGGCGACATGGCCTCGATCTGGTCGCCGGCGATCTTGCCGATCTGCTCTTCGTGCCACTGGGGGTCCGGCATGCCCTCCAGCGTCGCATTGGCGAAGATCAGGTCGGAGTAGATCGAATGGAGGCGGTCCTGCATCTCGGTGCCGAAGCCCTGCATCACGCTGTTGACCACGATCATCGTGGCCACGCCCAGGGTCACGCTGATGACCGACGCCAGCGCGATGTAGCGGGTGCGAAGGTAACGCCAACACAGGAGGAGTTTGTACATCAGAGGCGACAGGGGTTAGAGGTCAGGGTGCAAGGGTGCCCTTCATTGCGACGCTCGCTTCTCCGGTTGGTTTTCCGATTTTGCCCTCGGCTTCGATTACGTAGTCTGCGGGCGCAACAATGGGAACAGAATCACCTCGCGGATTGATTGGGAATTCGTCAACAGCATCACCAGCCGGTCGATGCCGATGCCCAGTCCGCCGGCCGGGGGCATGCCGTGGCGGAGGGCGCGGATGAAGTCGCGGTCCATCTTGGCCATCGACTCCTCCACCGGCAGGCCGTCGAGCTGCCTGGTGAAAAGCTCCTCCTGCAAGTCCGGGTCGTTCAGTTCCGTGTAGGCGTTGGCCACCTCCATGCCCTGGATGAACAACTCGAACCGCTCGGCGACGGCCGGATTGCCGGCCTTCCGCTTCGTCAGCGGGCAGATGCTCGCCGGATAGTCGAGCACGAAAACCGGGCCGGCCAGGGCCGGTTCAACCCGCTCGTCAAAGATGAAACTTTTGACCACGTCCGGGTGCTTGTTGACCGTGCTGAAGCCGATTTGGTCGGCCAGCTTGCGGATGCCCTCGACGTCGTCGGCCGCCAGGCCGGTGTGCTCAGCGAATAGTTCGTCGTAGGTTTTTCGGGTGAAGGGGGGCGTAAAGTCGATTTCCGCGTCGCCCCAGGGGAGTTTCATCGACACGTCTCCCCTCTCCCTTTGGGAGAGGGGCAGGGGGTGAGGGCTGCCGGCGATTTCTTCGCTGCCAGCCGTTACCCTATCCCTCTCCCAAAGGGCGAGGGGATCGCAAGCGGTAATGGCCTCGACGATGGCTGCCTCGGTCAACTCCATCATCGTCTCGTAGTTGCCATAGGCCTGGTAGACTTCGAGCATCGTGAACTCGGGATTGTGCCGGGTGTCGATCCCCTCGTTCCGATAGACCCGGCCCAGCTCGTAAACCCGCTCGATCCCGCCCACCAACAGCCGCTTGAGGTGCAATTCCAGGGCGATCCGCAGGAATAGGTCGATGTCCAGGGCGTTGTGGTGCGTCGTGAACGGCCGGGCGGCGGCCCCGCCGGCAATCGCGTGCAGCGTTGGCCCTTCGACCTCGACGAACCCCCGGCCCGCCAGCGTGTTGCGGATCGACTGCACGATCTTCGTCCGCCGCAGGAACCGCTCCAGCACGCCGTCGGTGTGGATCAGGTCGAGGTAGCGCATCCGCTGGCGAAGCTCGGGATCCATCAGTCCCTTGTGTTTCTCCGGCGGCGTGGCGATCGACTTGCTCAAGAACTTGAGTTTCTCGGCGAAGACCGTCAGCTCGCCGGTCCTGGTCCGCCGCAGTTCGCCGTCGACGCCGACCAGGTCGCCCAGGTCGAAGCACTGGGCCAGGGCGAAGCCCTCGTCGCCGACCTGGGCCTTTCCGATCATCACCTGGATCGTGCCGGTCCAGTCGCGGAGTTGGAGCCAATGGACCTTGCCGGAGGGGCGGCGGAGGACGATTCGCCCGGCCGCCCGGACCTTGGGGCCATGCTGTTCGGGTGGATGGGGTTGCGAAACCCCAAGCGGTGGCTCGACGTGGATTTCATTCTCACGGACGCGAATCTCGCCGATCGGCTGGTGCCCATCGAAGCGGGAGCCCCAGGGGTCGATGCCCAGTTCGCGTATTTTGCGCAGTTTCTCACGCCTGGCGGCCTCCAATGTCGTCTCGCTGCCGCCCGGCTGCTGGGAAAGGGGATCGCTCATCCGTGAAATCACCAAGGGAGCAGAAATCGGCAAATACTACGGCGTGGGGGCATTGTAGTGGAACGGGGGTCTGGGTCAACGTCAACTCGGAGGCAAACGCATGGCATGGGGTCAGACCGTGATTAGTGATTAGCGGCGTTGAGTGTACGCAATACCAGACGAACATTGCCCGCTAATCACTAATCACGGTCTGACCCCATCCGCGCTACTTGCGGAACCCGGCGAATTGCGGCAAAATGCCGGATTCCCACAACCAAGGAGCATAAACATGACTCGACCCGTGACTCTCTGTAGCGGCCAGTGGGCGGACCTCCCCTTGGCCGAGCTGGCCCGCAAGTGCCGCGATTTCGGCTTCGACGGAATTGAGCTGGCCTGCTGGGGCGACCACTTTGACGTCCAAAAGGCGCTGAGCGAGGACGACTACTGCGCAAAAAACGGGCACTCCTGGAGAAAAACAACTTGCAGGTGTTCTCGATCAGCGGGCACCTGGTCGGCCAGGCGGTGCTGGACCGGATCGACGGGAGGCACAAGGCCACCCTGCCCCCGTACGTTTGGGGCGACGGCAACCCGGCGGAAGTCAACGCGCGGGCTGCCGAGGAACTGAAGAACACGGCCCGCGCCGCCCAGAAGCTCGGCGTCGGCGTCGTCAACGGCTTTACCGGCTCGAGCATTTGGCACCTGTTCTACTCCTTCCCGCCGGTCTCGCCCGCGATGATCGACGAGGGCTTCGACCTGCTGGCCGAGCGGTTCAACCCGATCCTGGACGTGTTCGGCGAGTGCGGGGTGAAGTTCGCCCTGGAGGTCCATCCGACGGAGATCGCCTTCGACCTCTACACGGCGGAGCGGGCGCTGGAGACGCTCAACTACCGCGAGGAGTTCGGCTTCAACTTCGACCCCAGCCACCTTATTTGGCAGGGGGTCGATCCGGTCGAGTTCATCCGGGCGTTCCCCGACCGCATCTACCACACGCACATGAAAGACGCGATCGTGACCCTCAACGGCCGGAGCGGCATCCTGAGCAGCCATCTCAATTTCGGCGATCCGCACCGCGGCTGGGACTTCCGCTCGCTGGGCCGGGGCGGGGTCAATTTCGAGGAGATCATCCGGGCCCTGAATGCCGCCGGCTACACCGGGCCGCTGTCGGTCGAATGGGAAGACAGCGGCATGGACCGCGAGCGCGGGGCCAAGGAAGCCCTTGATTTCGTCCGCAAGCTCGATTTCGAGCCGAGCCGCGTGGCCTTCGACGCGGCGTTCGACAAGGAAGAGCAGACGAAGTGACGGGCGAAGGGCGGGGGGCGAGGGATAGACGCCCCCGGACTGCGGTCCGGGGGTGTCTCGGCCAGCGGTCTCCCAGGCTGGCAAAGCCCTCGGACTGCGCGGTATAATGGGAGAGATGTGGAGGACTGTCTATGCTGAACTCCATCGAGGGCGTGTACCGGGATGGCAAGGTCGAACTGGCCGAGCCGCCGCCAGCGGGTCTATCTGGGCGCGTGATTGTCACTTTCGTCTCCTCGCCGGCCGTGGTCGATTTGACTGAGCGCGGCATTAACCCGGCGCAGGCCGCCGACTTGCGTCACCGGCTGACGACATTCGCCGAGGATTGGCAGCGGCCCGAAATGGATGCCTACGATGCCCTATAGCCGTGGCGACGTGGTACTGGTGCTCTTCCCGGACTCCAACCTGGTCACGGCCAAGCGGCGGCCGGCGTTGGTGATCCAGGCCGACGGATTGCGGACGGGGCTGCCGCAGACCATTGTGGCCATGATTACCAGTAATCTCTCCCGCTCGGGCCATCCCAGTCGGGTAACGCTAACGCGGTCCACGCGGCAAGGATCGCGGACGGGGTTGCTCTCGGACTCGGTCGTTATGACCGACAACCTGGCTACCGTGCTCGAATCGGAGATCGACCGGACAATAGGCCATTGCGACGACATGCGGCCGGTGGACGCCGCGCTGCGGAACACGTTGGGGCTGAGCGTGTAGAACCACGCGGCGCGGGTGGAGACGGCACGCAAGAATCGAGACATGCCATCCCGCAAAACCATCGTCGATCAGGCCATCCGCTTCCAGCATCCCCCGTGGGTTCCCGTCTGGTTCGTCAATTGCGACCAGACCGAGGGAGACGTGATGGTCTATCACCTGTCGCTGGAGAGGCCGGATGGCTCGGGCGACCATGAGTGGGGCTATCACCTGGAAAAGCTCGACGACGGGACGATGGGCCACCCGACCAGGCCGCACCTGCCGGATTGGGCGGCGGCCGAGCGGTTCGCGGCCCCGCCGCTGCGGGAGGAGGACCGCATGGCCGGCCTGCCGGCGTTCCTGGACGAGTGCGGCGACCGCTACCGGCTGGCCTCGTTGGACCTGAGCGGATTTACGGTCTACACGCTGCTGCGGGGCTTCGAGAACAGCATGATGGATTTCCTGACCGAGCCGGAGCGGTTCGCCCGGCTAATGGATCTGATCCTGGATTTCGAGAGCGAGCAGATGGCGCTGTGTGCGCGGCGGGGGTTTCACGGGATTCATTTTGCCGACGACTGGGGGACGCAGACCGGCCTGATGATCTCGCCGCCCTTGTGGCGGAAGCTCTTTAAGCCGCGTTACCGCCGCCAGTTCGCCCGGGCGCACGAGTTGGGGCTGCACGTCTGGTATCACTGCTGCGGGAACCTGGGGGAGATCGTGGACGATTTCCACGAGATCGGCGTGGACGTGATGAACATCTCGCAGCCGAACGTGGTCGATATTCCGCCGATCGGCACGCGGCTCCGCGGCAAGCAGTGCTTCCTGATGCCCATCAGCTACCAGACAGTCGGCATCAGCGGCACAGTGGCGGAGATCTACGCGGAGGCCCGGCGGCTGTACGATCTGCTGGGGACGCCGGCCGGCGGGTTCATCGGCTACGTCGAGGAGTACGGCTGCATGGGGATGCCGCGGGAGAACTATCTGGCCTGCGCCGAGGCGTTCCGGCGGCTGGTGTGATCGGTTGTCTCGCGGGGCCAGTTACGAGATCACCAGATCGTGGCGATGCCCGCCTTCCGGATCTCGGCGTCCACCGTGACCAATGGCAACCCGAGATGCCGAGCCGTAGCTGCAATGATGCGGTCGGGCATGTCGGGGACGGCATGACGCGGAATCTGGGGCAGAACCTCGGCAATCGCCAGATCGAAAGAGATGGCACGGAATCCGGAATCCGGGCGGCGGAGGACCGCGATCAAGTCCTGAAGCTGCTGTTGGGTTAGCCGGCCCTTCTCAACCAAATAGGTTACTTCAGCCACGCTGATTGCGGAAACGTATACGGGATCGCCGGCGTCAATCGTCGCTCGGATGGCCGTCCGCGCAGGTGACGAAAGTCTGGAGGAACGGCCCAGATACCAGATTGCGGAGTGTGTGTCGGCGACGAGGGAACTCATTGGGGCTCCCCGCGGTCGTACTTTCCCCACATTTCCCGGCGTGCCTCGGCGATTTCTTCAAGCGACACGTCCGCTCCTTGGCTGGCCCAAAGTCCTTCCGGGTCGAACAATGGCCCTCGCTGGCCCGACTTCTTCGCTAGGAATTCGACGAAGTCGAGGACCTCCAGTTGGCCTCCGGGTGGCAACCCCGCCAGTTTCTGCACAACATTCTCGATAACCGTCATTTTGGCGATCCCCATTGCAGCCAGCCCTCCATCATATCCCGGAGCGGCGGCTGGGACAAGACGGCCGTGGTTCACTCCGTGCGACCGCCGCCAAGCGGCTTTATGATAGGCCGAAAACTGCTATACTGGTGTCATGAGCACCGACGCGACGGAAATCCAGGGCGATCTGGAGCGGCGGCGGGCGGCCGAAATGAGCCTGAAGCGGGCCCATCCGCCCACCGCGGTGCCGGGCTACGAGCCGGAGCGGTTTCTGGGCATCGGCGCCTACGGCGAGGTGTGGGTCGCCCGCGAGCAGAACACGGGCCGGCGGGTGGCGATCAAGTTCTATGCCCATCGCGGCGGGTTGGACTGGTCGCTGCTGAGCCGCGAGGTCGAGAAACTCGCCTTTCTGTTTGCCGACCGCTACGTGGTGCAGTTGGTGGGCGTGGGCTGGGAGGCCAACCCGCCCTACTACATCATGGAGTACCTGGAAAAAGGCTCGCTGGCCGACCGCATCGCGCGAGGGCCGCTGCCGGTGGACGAGGCGGTGGCGCTGCTGCGGGACGTGGCCACCGGGCTGGTCCACGCCCACGGCAAGGGCGTGTTGCACTGCGACCTGAAGCCGGCCAACGTGCTGCTGGACCAGGACGGCAAGCCCCGACTGGCCGATTTCGGTCAGTCACGGCTCTCGACGGAGCAGGCGCCGGCGTTGGGGACGATGTACTACATGGCCCCCGAGCAGGCCGACCTGGCGGCCGTGCCCGACGCCCGCTGGGACGTCTACGCGCTGGGGGCGCTGCTGTATTGCATGTTGACGGGCGTGCCGCCGCACCGCAGCGGCAAGACGGTGGACGTCTTCCAACGGACGCCCGAACTAGCCGAGCGGCTCCAGCACTATCGGCAGGCGATCGAGCAGTCGCCGCCGCCGGCGGGCCATCGGCGACGGCGGGGCGTGGACAAGATGCTCGCGGCCATCGTCGACCGCTGCCTGGCGCCCGATCCCGGCCAGCGGTATCCGAACGTGCAGGCGGTGCTGGACGCGCTCGACTCTCGGGCGTCGCGCCTGGCCCGGCGGCCGATGATGATCCTGGGGGCGGTGGGCCCGGCGCTGCTCTTGGCGGTAGTGACGTGGTTCGCCTGGCAGGGTTTTCATGCGGCGGTGCGGCAATCGGACGCGGCGTTGACGGCCCGGGCGCTGAAGACCGACAGTTTTGCCGCCCAGTTGGCCGCCGGCAACGCCGCCTACGAGCTGGAATACCGCTACCGGATGGTCGAGCAAGTGGCCGCCTCCGAGCGGTTTCGCAGCCAACTGGCGGAGGCGCTGGCCAAGCCGGGGCTGCACGACCTGTTGGTCCGGCTGGGCGACCACAAACTGAAGGAGGCGGAACTGGCGCCGCTCAGGAAACAATTCCGCGACAATCCCGACCGGCTGGCGCTAGAGAAGCAGTTTGAGGCGAGCATCTCGCGGGACATGCGGTCCTTCCGTGGCGAAGAGGTGGCGAGTTGGTTCTTTTGCGACGCCCAGGGGGTATCGACGGTCCGCGTGCCGGACAGCCGGACGGTCGGCATGGACTTCGCCTGGCGGAGCTACTTTCACGGCGGGCCGGTGGACATGGAGGAAAATTGGCGGCCGAGACGTGGAGAGCACCTGACCGCCACCACGCTCTCCGACGTGTTCCCCTCGAAAGACACGTCGCTCTGGATCGTGGCCGTCAGCGCCCCGGTGTTCGACGAGTCGAGTCCGCCCAAGTTCCTCGGCGCCTTGGTGATGACCGTGGAGGTCGGCAAGTTCATCGACTTCCCCGGCACCAAGAACCTGTTTCCCGTCGTGGTTGACAACCGCCAGGGCGAGCACAAGGGCGTGGTGATTCAGCACCCGCTGTTCGACAAGTTGCACGACCAGCACCGCAAGCTCCCGGAGCGCTTCGAGAACTACCGGGTGCATGCCGACGACCTGCCCGACACGCTCCGCCGGCAGGAGGACTACAGCGATCCGTTGGCGGTTGACCCGGACGGGGGCGACTACAAGGGCCGCTGGCTGGCCCGGATGGAGCCGGTCCGGGTCCGCGGCGGCGACACCGGCTGGATCGTGATCGTGCAGGAGTCGTACGAAACGGCCATCGGGGCCACGCTGGACAAGTTGCGACTGGGCCTGGTCCGCTCCGGCCTGATCGCGCTCGGGCTGGTGGCCCTGGTGATGGCCGGGCTGTGGGGGATGGCGAAACGGCTGAGTGCGAACCATGCCTGACCTGATCGCCCAAGGGATTGAAGCCCAACACCGCTGGCGGCGGACGCTGCCGGACGGGGAGCCGGTGGTGCTGGGGCGGCTGGTGGGCGGCTGGGCCGTGCCCTGGGACCAACACGTCTCCCGCCGCCACGCCAGCCTGCTCTGGACCGGCCAGCGGCTGGAAGTCGCCCGGCTGCCCGAGGCCCGCAATCCCCTCTTCCTCCGCGGCGCCGAGTCCGGCCGCTTCTCGCTTGGCCCCGGCGAGCACTTCGTCATCGGGCAGACCACCTTCACGCTGGCCGACCAGCAGGTGAACGTCACGGCCGACGCCCCCGCCGGTCCAGCAGCAATCCTTCAGCGCCCAGTACCTCAAGCAGGTCCAGTTCCGCAATCCCGACCATCGCATCGAGGTCCTCAGCCGGCTGCCGGACGTAATCTCCGGGGCGGCCGGCGACGAGGAGCTTTTCGTCCGCTTGGTGAGCATGTTGTTGGCCGGCGTGCCGCGGGCCGACGCCGCCGCGGTAGTGGAGAGCGGGGAAAAGGGGGAAGGAGGAAGGGGGAAGGGGGAGACTGAGTTGGATTCCCCCTTCCCCCTTCCGCCTTCCCCCTTAGCATCCCACTCCCCCCGCGTCCTCCACTGGGACCAGCGGCTGGCGATTGCGGCCGATTTCCGCCCCAGCCAGAGCCTGATCCTGGAATCGGTTCGCCAGGGGCAGAGCGTGCTGCACGTGTGGCGCGGGGCGGCGGCTGCTGCGCCGAATCGTACACCGTCAGCGATGCCTTCGATTGGGCCTTCTGCACGCCCGTGCTGGGCAAGGCCTGCCGCGGCTGGGGCCTCTACGTGGCCGGGCGGTTCAACGCCGAACGCTCCGGCCTGACCCCCACCTCCGACCCCAGTGACCTCCGCGAGGACGTGAAGTTCACCGAACTGGTCTCGGCGATGCTCAGCTCGCTCAGGCAGATGCGGCTCCTGGAGCACCGCCACGCCACCTTGAGCCAGTTCTTTTCGCCGGTCGTGCTCGAAACCCTGGCCGACGAAGACCCGGAAGTCGTGCTTGCGCCGCGGGAGACGGAAGTCTCGGTCATGTTTTGCGACTTGCGGGGCTTCTCGCGGGAGTCGGAGCGGCAGGCGGGCGATCTGTTGGGCCTGCTGCGGCAAGTGAGCACGGCGCTGGGCGTGATGACGCATCACATCCGCGAGCAAGGCGGCGTGGTGGGCGATTTCCAGGGGGACGCCGCGATGGGTTTCTGGGGCTGGCCCCTGCCGCAACCGGACGCCGTGGGGCGGACCTGCCGCGCCGCCCTGGCCGTCCGCGCCGAGTTCGAGGCCACCACGGGACTCAGGGCGGGCATCGGCGTGGCCACCGGCCGGGCCGTGGCCGGCAAGATCGGCACCGTCGATCAGGTGAAGGTGACGGTTTTCGGCCCGGTCGTGAATCTCGCCTCCCGGCTGGAGGGGATGACCAAGGTCATCCAGGCCCCGATCCTGCTGGATGCGGCGACCGCGCGGATGGTGCGCCAAACGGTGCCGCGGGAGGTCGCCCGCGTCCGCCGGCTGGCGATTGTCCGGCCCTACGGGCTGGATGCGCCGCTGGAGGTGAGCGAGCTGCTGCCGCCGGCCTCGCAATGCCCAGGACTCACGGACGAGCACCTAGCCATCTACGAAGCGGCGCTCGATGCGTTTCTCAGCCGGGCGTGGCCGCGGGCGTTCGAGCTGCTGCACCGCATTCCCGCCGAGGATCAGGTGAAAGACTTCCTGGTGGTCTACATCGCCCAGCACAACCGCCGCCCGCCGCCCGATTGGGACGGCGTGATCCCGCTGGCGAGCAAGTAACGTAATAAAGCCGCGACCGGTGGTCGCGCCGATCGTTCGAGCCGCTCCGGGTTACTTACCAGTTGACAAGTTTGTCATATCGCGGTAGGATTCATCGCATGGTGGACGTCAACGTCAGCCCCGAGGTGCAGCGGCAGATTGATCGGCTGCCGAAGGTCATCCGGGCGCGGGTCTGGGTGTTGATCAACCGGTTGAGGAAATGGCCGGAGATCAGCGGGGCCAAGCCGCTGCGGGGCCGCCTGACGGGAAGGTATCGGTTACGGACCGGCGACTACCGGCTCCAGTTCCGCATCGAGGGCCGGGAGGTCGTGATCGAGCAGATCGGCCATCGGGCCGGGTTTTACGAGGAGTAGGAGAATTGGCGATGATCCGGGAAGCAATGATGATTCACGGCAAGCGGTGCGTGGCGATTGAGGAGAAGGAGTTGCGGCGGCTCGAACGCCTAGCCAACAGGGAGCCTCCTTTGCCGTCCTTTCCCGCGGCCGACGCGAAGGGAAACCGGCCGGCGCTCGAGTATATCCAGGCTTCGATCGCGCGGGACATCATCAAGGAGCGGCGGGCGCTGGGCTTGAGTCAACTGCAATTGGCCGAGTTGGCCGGCCTGCGGCAGGAGACCCTTTCGCGCCTCGAATCGGGCAAGCACTCGCCGACGGTGCGGACCGTGGACAAGATCGACCGGGCGCTCAAGCGATACGCGCGGTCGGGGCCTAAGCAGCGCGGCAAGGCCTCCGACACGCACTGGAGGAATCGGACGGCGAACGGCAAAGAGTAGGCGGAATGGGCTGGCGGGGATGGCGTGACTCCGCCGGCGCACGAGGACAAGCTGTTTGAGAGCTGGCGTTTGGCGGCGGCCAAACGCCCGCTGGAGCGAATCGAACCGTTGAGGTGAAGCGATGGTTCTGCACGTTAGGGAGGCCAGGTATCTGCACGATTATGTGATTTGGCTTCGCTTCAACGACGGGGCGGAAGGGGAAATCGACCTGGAGGCGGAATTGGAGGGCGAGATGTTTGCTCCGCTCAAGGACCTTTCCCTGTTCCGGCAGTTTTGCGTCGATCCCGAGTTGCAGACGGTCGTTTGGGAGAAGGGCGCCGACTTGGCCCCCGAGTTCTTGTACGGGAACATGCGGGTGCTGGCGTGACGGGAAGGTAAACGAGAACGCGATAATTAGACCTGTCCCGTTTACTTCTCCCGCCGCGTCTATCCCCCACGCGCAGCCAGAGTTCCGCGGCAGTGAGGGCAGACCACGGCCCGCCGACGCACTCGCTCGCGGCAGTAGGGACACCGGCGCGAGGTTAGAGAGCGGTAGCCGGCATCAACCAGCTTGGCGATCAGAAGGATCACTAGCCCCAGCAGTACCAGCAGCAAAACGAGTAGGCCTATCGGTTCGTGCATGGTTCCGTGTCCTGCTATTCCAGCCCGGCTGCCATTCGCCTTCCCACTCGCAACTCGGGCAGTTTATCCTAGCACTTTCCCCCGCCCAGTCTATCCCCCACGCCCCTCCCCGTGCCGGGACGTGTAACCAGGGAAAGTAAAGGGGCTGGCCTAATTACCCCGCTTCCGTTGCCGCGGCCCGTGTCACGCAAGCCGCTGGTTTCAGGCCAGGAACGCGATAATTAGACCCAATCCCGTTTACTCGTTCGTCCCGCTCATGGGTCAATTTGGCTATCAATCGCCAGAATCCACTCTTGCCCTTGTCTGCCATTGCTTCAGTCCAATTTGGTATCTATTGTGCGTTTCTTCTCCCGCGGAACGAACCGATAGACGCCATCCGCTGTGAACCGATCAGCTTTGCTATTGGCAAAAAAAATGACATTCTTCAGTTGCCCTTTCAGTGTAGAAGTTTGGTCCCTTTCCGCGGCTAACAGCTCCGAGAGGCGTGCGTTTTCTGCCTCCAGTTGCGTAACCTTCGCCTCCAAGATTGCCAGCAACAGTTCCGGCACTGGTCGGAACCACTCGCCGCGCTCACGGGCGGCTGCGAAAGCGCTCATGCCACGCTGATTCTTCCAGCTCCGATCCCTCCATTTCTAATAGGACCACCAATTCTCCGGGGCACCCCGTCTGTAATGTTCGGAGTCTTTTCTCTGCACGGCCGGCAGTTGAACCGATTTTGATTAACTTCGTTGCTTCGTCGCGGATGAAGTAGATCATGGCGGATGGCGGGAGGATACAACGAATCGGAGTGAGCATCATTTCTTGTGGAAATCGTGCGCGAAGCGGTGTCCGTCTCCACAAAGGAAATCGGTGTATGCCATTCCCGTACTCGTAATCTCGGTGGGAGGCTTTCCACACTTCGGACATCTATCGTCCCGGTAAAGCACACAACGAATGCAACGATGGTTTCTGCATTCCCAGAGCGGCGGTTCGCTCGGGTTGTCTCCGGCATTTTCGAGCAGCTCACCGCAATCGGTACATCTCATAGTCTATCCTCCTCCGTTAGACAGAAGGCTCATCATAGCTACGGCGGCAAGATTGTCAATTCCCCGCGGGGAGCGGTTCGGGCATGGAACGATAGAAGCGGTCGGGAGTCTTTTTGCTTGCCTCGCCACTAAAGATTCCCGACCTCCTTATCCCCCAAAGTGTTTATTCTCTTTGCCTTCCGTTGATCCACAGCTCGGATTCGCTCAGGTCGATCTGATCGCTCCAAGAGACGCCGTATCCGCCGGCGTCCACTTTGACCTGACGGAATAACGATTCGTTCTCCAGCGCGGAAAACGGCTCCTGACCGAGCAGCGGGCCGCAGTCGTAGACCTTCTCCGTGCCGCCGGCGAACCGCACGAGCAATTGCTTGCCCGGCAGCGGCGTTACCGCTTCGATTTTGGGATAGCCGACCGTCTTCATCATTGCAGGCCGGGGAGTTGCTTGTACTCCCGCTTCTTCCACATTTTCGCCAGTTCCTCCCGATACGCCTTCGCCCAATCCTTGACCAGCTTCCGCGCCCGCGGGGGGAGGTCGCCTTCGATCATCTCAAGAGTCTGGACGTCGAAAACACCATTGAACTCGCCGTAGACCGCATGAAAGTGGGCCACCCCATGCTCCCTAAAGTACATCTTAACGGCAATGCCGTAGAAGCGGGCAATGACGGGCATGGGCTCACCTCGTGATTCTCGATCCGATTGTACTGCATCCCGGGGGCATGTCAACTGCTTCGCGCGGACAAGACGCCGGTAAACGGGACAGGTTATCCTGTCTTTGGCGCACGGTCCCAGGGACGCCCACGCGAACGTATCGTCGATTCGAGCCCCAAATCGACAGCGGTTTGCTTTCTCCAGGCATCGTTGCCGTAGGGTTGGCCGCGGGCCACGCCATTTACTCCAGCCCCAAGCTGTGCCGGTAGGCGGCTTTTTGGCGGTCGCGGCCGAGCGCACACCATCGTAACCCGAAGCGTAAGCGAGGTTAAGTCCTGTGCCCGCCCTCGCTTACGCGTCGGGTTACGATGCAGGCCCGCGCATTGCGGGCTATCCTTTCAGCCGCGGATCGAACGGGAACGGCTTGGCGACTCCCCGCCGGATTGCCCGGAAGTCGGGATGGGCCGGATTGAGCAAGTAATTGTGCTCGCCGGCGGCGATCACACCGGGCACCTGTAGAACCACGGATGACTGCCTGGCGGCCCAGCGGTCGCCGAGATTCTGTAGCTCCCGCGGCGCCGGATAGGACCGCCAGTTCCGGGTAAGCCGTCTCAGGTCGATCCTCTCGACCAGTGAGTCGTCGAACGAGAGCCGAGCCACGAGGTAGGAGGCCAAGAGCCGCGGCGACTGCAAATGAACGAGGATCTCCAGTGCGGCCAGCGATACGCTCTCGGAGGCATAGATCAGCGCCGTGCCCCGGCTGTTCCAGCGGCCGCCGTACAAGCGGGCCCCTTCGCCGGTGAAGGCGATGGCCGCGTGCCGGCGTTGGAAGATACGCCAGGCGTGAAGGATCACGAAAACACCCCGTGTTCCAGGCGTCCGATCAACGCTTCCACCTCCCCCGCCCCGATCTCCGATTCGGCCAACACCAGGGGTGACTGTTGGTCCAACGCCCGGTTGGGCGATTGCAGCCAGGTCCGGGCGGCGGCCTTATCCCCGTCGAACAGGGCCACCGTCTGCTCGAAGATCCGGCACAGGCGGAACAGCCGTTCCGACTTTTCGGGCGTCAGTTTGCCCGCCGACCTGCGCCGCGCCAGGGTCCGGGGCGAAATCCGCATCACCCGCCGGATGCTTTCCCAGGGCAACTGGCTGGTGCGCTGGAACCGCTCGACGGCCTGGTAGGGCAGCCCCTTCCTTAGCCGTGCGACGGCAGCCAGCGGGCCGGCGGTGGCCGTTTCTTCCAAGAGTCCGCGCGACATCGTTCCACCTCGGGTTTGTGCCACTTGTCTTAATTATAGCTGCCAGGTGGCAGGCAAGCAAGCCCGGCCGCTATTCCAGCCCCAGGCTGTGCCGGTAGGCGGGCCGCGCAATGCCCCGGACTCACGGACGAGCATCCGGCGATCTACGAAGCGGCGCTCGATGCGTTTCTCAGCCAGACATAACCCCGCCTGCCCGTTCTTTCCGCATATTCAGAACCTCCGCCATCTGGGGGAGGCGATAATATCGCCTTGCGGTTTGTTCCATCGGTTCCACCGGCCAATCCTTGTTCATTCAGTCAGTAACCGAGAATCGGAGATAGAGACATGAACGCTCAAAGATGGTTGGCTGTGGCGCTGGTCGCCGGGACGCTGATGCCCGGCATGTCGATGGCTGACGAGCCAAAATCGGCGGCGCAGGCACTGCAGAAAGGCGAGCAACTTCTGAGTGCAGGCGACGTTGATGGAGCCATCGCCGCCTACACCGAGGCGAGTCGGCTCGACCCGGAGGATTATCAGGCGTATCACAACCGGGCTGTTGTCTATGCTCGTATGGGCAACTTCGACAAGGCCATCGCCGACTTCACCAAAGCCATTGAACTCAACCCGATGCTGGCGAGCGCATACGCTAGCCGCGGCAATGCTTTCTTTACGAAGGGCAACTACGACAGGGCGATCGCCGACTGCACCGAAGCCATCCGGCTCGTTCCCAACTTCGCCGCTGCATATTACACCCGGGGCATCGCCTACAGTAGGAAGGGCAACTTCGACAAGGAGATCGAGGACCTCGGCAAAGCGATTCACCTCGATCCCAGCGATGCCGCGGCCTATTTTGAACGGGCCGTCGCCTATGCTCATACGGACAGACTCGACGAGGCCATTGCCGACTATTCCGAGGCCCTCCGGCTCAACCCGAAGGATGCCAATGCGTATTGCAACCGGGGGTTCGTCTATTTCAACGAGGGCAACCTCGACGAGGCCATCGCCGATTTCACCAAAGCCATTGAAATCAACCCGAAGCTGGCGATGGCACACTGTAACCGGGGCAACGTGTTTCTGGGGAAGGGCAACTACGACAGGGCTATCGCTGACTGCACCGAAGCCATCCGACTCGTCCCCAACTCGGCGATTGCATACAAGAGCCGGGGCATCGCCTACGGGAAGAAGGGCGACTTCGACAAGGAGATTGAGGACTACACCGCGGCGATTCACCTCGATCCCAACGATGCCATGACTTATTTCAAGCGGGGCGATGCTCACCAGAGGAAAGGTGATGCTGACAAGGCCATCGCCGACTACACCGAAGCCATCAGGCTTAATCCCAACAATTCCGCGGCGTACTGCAACCGAGGCAACGCCTATAGCAACAAAGGCGAGCATGATAAGGCGATAGCCGATTGCACCGAGGCGATTCGGCTCGACCCGAAAAATGCTGAGGCATACTACAACCGAGGCGGGGCTTATGGCGGGAAAGGCGACATGGACAAAGCCGTCGCAGATTGCACCGAGGCGATTCGGCTTAACCCGAAATGCGCCCAGGCGTATTGGGGCAGGGGCCGTTGCTACCAGGCGAAAGGTGATGCCGACAAGGCCATCGCCGACTACACCGAAAGTATTCGGCTTGATCCAGAGAACGCAACGATTTACTCCAGCCGGGGCGCTGCCTACGCATTGAGGGGCGATCTCGACAAGGCTATCGACGATTTCACGGAGGTGATCCGGCTCAACCCGAACGATGCCACGGCGTATAGTAACCGGGCTGTTGTCCACTTGCAGAAGAGCAACCTCGACAAGGCCATCGCCGATTACACGGAGGTCATCCGGCTTGATCCAAAGAACGCGACGATATACTCCAGCCGGGGCGCCGCCTACGGGATGAGGGGCGATTTCGACAAGGCTATCGATGATTGCACGGAGGCGATCCGGCTCAATCCGAACGATCTCTCGATGTATTTCAACCGGGGCAGTGCCTATAGCGGCAAGGGCGAGCAGGACAAAGCCATCGCCGACCATACGGAGGCGATCCGGCTCAATCCGAAGTTCGCCCCGGCGTATTTCAACCGGGGCGATGCCTACAGGCAGAAGGGTGACTTCGACAAGGCCATTGCCGATTTCAACGAGGCCATCCGGCTCGACCCGGAAGACGCCCAGGCGTACCAGAACCGGGGCCTGGCATACGAGAAGAAGGGTGAAAAGGCCAAGGCTGAAGAGGACTTTGCACAAGCCAAGAAGCTTGGGTACAAGCCGAAATAGGGTATGCCCCGGACTCACGGACGAACACTTGGCGACTTACGAGGCAGTACCACCGCCCCCCGGCTGCTATCTCCGAATCACTTACGCGCGCCGCAACACACCTTGTATTTTCGTCCGCTTCCGCAGGGACACGGAGCATTGCGACCCGTTCTTGGGTAGTTGTTCGTCGGCGAAGGCATGGCACCGAGCATGTTGGACGTTTGCTTGGAACGCCCGTGCATGCCCGGGAACATCTCGTGATGACGATGGATCATTGGAAGGATGACCTGCTGCCGAAAGCCGGCGAACTCCTCATCGGTCATCTTCAATGCGGGCTTGATCTCGTCGATGGCTGTCTCCCGGCGGTTCTCCGGCAGGAGGGCAAAGTTCCAGCACATCTGAGCGACTACCATCGCGCGGTTCATTGCCTCTACGGACCCATCGGTCTCATCAAACAACGGCCGGGCATAAGCGACGATTGATTCGGCAATGACTCCCACTGGGCAACTCCTTTCGCGGCAAAGCTGACTTATCTATTGACGCAATCCCCACTTCCGCAAGTGTAGCCGCTGCCGAAGGGACCAGCAAGTCACTCGAGCCCCAGGCTGTGGCGGTAGGCGGCTTTCTGGCGGTCGGGGCCGAGACGGGCGGTGATCTTGCGCCACTTGGCGTCGGCGTCCAGCAGGCTCTCCAGCGGGGCCTTGTCGCCGCGGACGGCGGCGGCCACCGCCTCGTCCAGGGCCGCGAGGTATTCCGCCCGGCCGGGCAGACGCAAGGCCCCCAGCCATTGCTCGTGCCGGAAGGCGGCCTCGGTGGCGTCGCCGTATTGCACCGCGGCGGCGGCGGGCACCGGCTTTTCGACCCATTGGCCCGGCGATTTCAAGTTCGACTGGCGGAACAGGGTTGTGGCCGGGCTGGCGGCGCTGATCTGCGGGCTCATCCGCTCGTCGGAGAGCCAAAGGAGCAATTGGAAGGCGGCGTCAGCGTGCGCGGACTTAGCATTGACGACGCCCAGCCGACCGGCGACGGCCAGCAGGGGCACCCGCGGGTCGTCGTCCTCGCTGCGGTTGTCCCAGACGTGGCCCGTGAGGTTAAACACGCGGCGCGAGCCGGGGAGTTCGGCAAAACCGACGCGGGTTTGGGGATCGACTCTGGACTCTTGACTCTCGGCTTCCTTCGCCGCGGTGGGCCAGGAGAGGGCCATGCCGCACTCGCCCCGCCAGAACGCCGCCCGGACCGCCGCCGGATCATACTGGAGCGGGTTGGCCGGGCCGAGTTTGGCCGCGGCCACAAGCTCGTCCAAGGCGTCGCGCATCGGCGGGCCGGAGACCAGCGGCTCCATCGTCTCGATGTTGAACAGGGCGGAGTAGTTGTCGCGGTGCTTGACCGACGACGCGGCCCGGGCCAAGAGCACGAGGCCGGCCCAACCGGGGGCCAACGGCTCGATCGTGCCGCACCAAGGTCCCTTGGCGGCAGCCGGTTTCCGGGCGGCCAACAGCTTAGCCAGTTCCTGGTAATCGGCCCAGGTCTGGGGGGGCCGGCGGCCGAGTTTTTCCAACAAGTCCGCCCGGTAGTAGCAGCAGAATACGGGTGAGCCGAACGGGACGGCCATGATCTCGTGGCCCCAGGCGGCCTCGCGGAGCTTGAGCAGCTCGAAGATGCCGGTCCATTGGGCACTGCGAAGAATCCCCGGCGGCACCGGGGCCAGCAACTTCCGCTCGGCCAGTGTGCCCAGCAGGTGCGACGGGCAGAGCACGGCGTCGGCCGGTGAGGCATCTTCTCGCGTCAAGTCCGGCCCCGTCGCCTTGATCACGTCGAGGCTGGACCCGGTTTGGGCGTTCCATTCGCCCCGCCCCGGCCGACGGCGGCGGCCAGGGCCGGATCGTCCACGACAGCCAGCCGCAGCGTGACCCCCTCCAAGGGCCGCCCGGCCGGTGTCCCGTTCTTGCCGGAATCGGAACGGGGGCAGCCGGCCAGCAGCAGCAGGCAGAGGGCAGCGGATAGCGGATAGCGGATAGGGGATAGTGGGCAGTGGGCGGTGGGCAGTTTGCGGCGGGGGATGGCTTTCATGGTGTCCTCGTTTGGCCCCGGCGTCCACGCCGGAGAGTATCCAGGGTACGTCAAACCCCGTCACCCGGTCAATGGACCCGTTGCCGGATCACCCCTGGAGGGGTTACAATCCGGTCAACTTCGTAGGACGAGTTTTCCAACTCGTCCAGAGAACGAGAAACGGACGAGTTGGAAAACAGGGTGCCATGCCCACGCTTGCCGTGGGCATGAGGCCCGCACGTGTCCCTCATGCCCACGGCAAGCGTGGGCATGGCACCCCGCACACCACGCCGGAGCCAATCCAATGAGCGTCTACCTCGGCATCGACATCGGCACCTCGGGCACGAAAACGCTGGCCATCGACCGGCGGGGGGCGATCCTGGCCTCCGCCCTGGAAACCTACCCCTGCTATTTCCCCAAGCCGCTCTGGAGCGAGCAAGACCCGGAGGATTGGTGGCAGGCCACAATCCGCTCGGTCCGCAAGACAATGGCCAAGGGGCGGTTGAAGGCGGCGGACGTGAAGGCCATCGGACTGAGCGGCCAAATGCACGGCTCGGTGTTCCTCGACCGCAACGACAAGGTGATCCGCCGGGCGATCCTCTGGAACGACCAGCGCTGTGCCGCCGAGTGCGCCGAAATGGAGGCTCGCGTGGGCGGCCGGGCGGCCCTGATCCGGCTGGTGGCCAACCCCGCCCTGACCGGCTTCACCGCCCCGAAAATCCTCTGGCTGCGGAACCACGAGCCGAGACATTTCGAGAAGACCCGCAAGGTGCTGCTGCCGAAGGACGAAATCCGCCGCCGGCTGACCGGCGAATATGCCACGGAAGTGAGCGACGCCAGCGGCATGTTGCTCTTGGACGTGGCACGGCGGTGCTGGTCGAAAAGGCTGCTCTCGGCATTGGACTTGGACATCGGCCTCTTGGGGCGGTGTTACGAATCGGAGGAAGTCACCGGCAAGCTGACACCGCAGGCGGCCAAGCTGCTGGGGCTTTCGACCGATTGCATGGTGGTGGGCGGGGCGGGCGATTGCGCCGCCGGGGCCGTGGGCAACGGCATCGTCGCCCGCGGCGTCCTCTCCACCTCGATCGGCACCTCGGGCGTGATGTTTGTCC
This sequence comes from uncultured Planctomycetaceae bacterium, assembly GCA_963754135.1. GTDB lineage: Bacteria > Planctomycetota > Planctomycetia > Pirellulales > Thermoguttaceae > JAJFUI01. The sequence continues at coordinate 791,767 of CAVWEY010000003.1, read as the reverse complement.
ACTCGGATGATGTGAAGATCGACCCGCTGGGCCGCGTCCACACGTTTTGCCACGCCGTACACGGCAAGTGGCACATGATGGGGGTGAACCTTTGCGCCGGCGGCTCGCTCCAGTGGTTCCGCAACGAATTGTGCAAGGCCGACTCTGTACTCCTCTCGCTCCGCGAGAGGAAAGCCGGCGACCCCAGGGGAGGCATAAGGAGCACGGTCCTCTCGCGGAGCGAGAGGAGTACGGTGGCCGCCAAGTGCGAAATCTATGACCTGCTGATCGAAGAGGCCCAAAGAGTGCCGGTGGGCAGCCACGGCCTGTTCTTTCTGCCGTACCTTTCCGGCGAGCGGACGCCGCACGCCGACCCTGACGCGCGGGGCTGTCTGGTGGGCCTGACGGTCGCCCACAGCCGCGGGCATGTGATCCGCTCCATCCTCGAAGGGGTGACGTACTCGATGCGGGACAGCCTGGCGATTTTCGAGGGCCTGGGCGTGCCGATCCGGGAGATTCGGGCCTCGGGGGGCGGCTCGCGGAGTCCGCTTTGGCGGCAAATCCAGGCCGACGTCTTCGGCCGCAAGGTGGTCACCACGGGGAGCGAGGAAGGGGCGGCCTACGGCGTGGCCCTCTTGGCGGCGGTCGGGGCCGGGGCGTTCAAGAACATCGAAGAGGCCTGCACGGCGGCAATCCGCGTGGTTCAACAAACGCCCGTCAACCGCCTAGCCAAGAGCTACTACGACCGGGCGTTTCCCATCTATCAGCAGCTCTACCGGTCGCTGAAGGGGGATTTCAAGAGCATCGCGGCGCTGGAGGCGTGAGAGATCGCCGTCAACGCGTCAGCAGTAAAAGGAGCGCGTTGGCGTAGTAGGCAAGGATCCCACTGTTGAACACCAACCCGATTACCGACATATAGATGATCTGGGCTGCCCGTCGCCGGCAGCCGCCAACAAGACCAATAACGGCCAAGGCAAATGCAGTCAGCGCAATGACGGATTGCAGCAGACTCCATAATGTTGCCAACCAAAATCCGCCTGCGGTCCCCTGTTGCGACACGACCGGCCACATCATGAAGCAACCCAGGAAGAAGACCGCAATCGGCGTATACAGCGAGAAACACGCGGCCTTGTACGCGAATGATTCCTTGTCCGCCGTTGCGCCCGCACAGCGGGGATCCGTCGGCGCGACCGGCGGCCTCAGAAGATTGGGGTCGGGTTTGAGAAATTCGCTTTCCATTGCGCTGGCCGGCCGAAAGGACTGGGCGCGATTGTATCCCACAATTCGGGCAACGTCAATCTCTCCTGCAAAGCCCTTGCCGCCCGGCGGGCGGTCTGGTTCAATTGAGTCTTTGATGCTCCCGCCGAGTACGGGGTACGGAGTACAAAGTGCAGAGCAGAAAGTGCGGGGGTTCAAAGTGAACGGCAAACAGTAGCGGGGCAGTTCAGCAGAATGTCACGGTCTTCGTACTCCGTACTCCGTACTCCGTACTTCGCACTCGCCGAGATCGCCCTGATCTTCGCCGTTTTCTTTCTCCAGGGCGCCTGGCCCGTGCCGGACGTGAACGAGCCGTACTATCTGGGCAAGGCGATCCACTACTGGAGCCCCGAGCGGCCCCACGGCGACTTCTTCATGGAGACGCCCGACGTACATCGGGTGTTCGATTTCGGCTTCGGGTGGCTTTCGCTCTGGCTCAAGCCCGTGCCGCTGGCGTGGACCGGACGCATCTTGACGTGGCTTCTGCTGGCCTGGGCGTGGCGGCGGCTGAGTTGGGCGGTCGTGCCGCGGGCGTGGTGCTCCGTGCTCACCGCCGCTCTGTTCGGCTGGCTCATGGAGCACTGCCAGATGGCGGGCGAATGGGTGATCGGCGGCGTGGAGGCCAAGGGGTTCGCCTACGCGCTCGTGTTTCTCGGGCTGGAGGCGATTGTGCGGAACCGCTGGAACCGCGGGCTGCTCTGGCTCGGCGGGGCGTCGGCGGTCCACGTCCTGGTGGGCGGCTGGGCCGCCGTGGCCGCGGGAATCGCGTGGCTATTGTCCCCTCGCCCTCCGGGAGAGGGCCGGGGTGAGGGCGTGGCAAGAGACGGCCCAGTGTCCGGCCCTCACCCTTACCCTCTCCCAAAGGGAGAGGGGACGCCGCGGCTGCGGTCCCTTTGGCCGGGGCTTTTGGGCGGACTATTGCTGGCGATGCCGGGGATTATCCCGTCGCTCATGCTCGACTGGGGCGCAGCCGCGAGACGGTCCTAAAGGCCCATGAGATTTACGTCTTCCAGCGGCTGCCGCATCACCTGATCGTGACGGAAATCCAGCCGTGGTTCATCCTCCGCCTCGGCTTGCTCTGGGGCTTCTGGCTGCTGTTGGGGTGGTGGGAGCGGCGGCGAGGGAATCTGGGTGCCATGCCCACGCTCGCCGTGGGCATGAGGGCAGCCTTGGGAGAAGCGTCACATGCCCACAACGAGCGTGGGCATGGCACCCGGCGTTTGCGGGCTTTTGTCGCCGGGGCGGTGGTCATCAGTCTCAGCGGGGCCGCAATCAACGCGCTGATCTACGTCGACCGGGCCCTGGCCGCCGAGCTGCTGCGATTCTACTGGTTCCGGCTGACCGACGTGGCCCTGCCGCTGGCGGTGGCGTTGGAGGGAGTCGGGCTGTTGACGGCATGCGTAGGGTGGGACAAGCGCAGCGCGGTCCCACCAAGTGCGGGAGAAACCGCTGGTGGGACCGCGCTATGCTTGTCCCACCCTACTTCGTACTATTGCTGTTATGCGGGGTGGCTGCTGGTGTTCGCGGTGGCGGCGTATCAGGTGGGCGGTCATGCGTGGCAGCGGATCGCGCCGGGGCCGCCGCGGGCGGACAAGATGGCCGACCCGGACGCCTGGCGGGCGGCTTGCCGGTGGGTGGCCGAATCGGGCAGAATCCCGCCGGACGCCTGCTTCCTCGTGCCGCGGGTCGCAGACGTTCGCGTGGTACAGCGGACGGAGCGACGTGGTCACCTGGAAGGACGTGCCCCAGGACGCCCAGGGACTGGTCGAGTGGTGGCGGCGGATGGAGGACGTTTATGCCACCGGCCTGCCGCCACCCGAGCCGCGGCGGCACGGTTCGCTTAGCGATCTGAGCGCCGACCGGCTTGCCCAACTGGGAGTAAAGTACCACGCCGGCTACGCGATCACCGAGCGGACCGACCCGCTGCTGAAACTGGCGGTAGTTTACGAGAATCCGACGTACATCATCTATCGCCTGCGATAGTCGACAACGGCGGGTGCCATGCCCACGCTTGCCGTGGGCATGTGGTGGTTTTTCCGCGTCTTCGACATGCCCACGGCAAGCGTGGGCATGGCACCCAGCTACAAATCGAGTGTGCAATGCGTGCCGTGGTTTTCGACATGGACGGTCTGATGTTCAACACGGAGGAGGTGTACACCGCCGTGGGCAGGGAGTTGTTGCGCCGCCGGGGCTGCGAGTTCACCGCCGCGTTGAAGGACGAGATGATGGGTTTGCGGCCGCAGCCGAGCTTCGAGGCGATGATCCGCCGCTGCCGCCTGAGCGACACCTGGCAGCAGTTGGCCGCGGAGTCGAACCGGTTGTTCATCGGCCTGTTGAAGGATCGCTTGGCGCCGATGCCGGGATTGTTCGAGTTGCTCGGCGAGTTGGAGCGGGCGGGGGTACACAAGGCGATCGGCACCAGCAGCAGCCGGGAGTTGGTCGACGCCTGTTTGCGGCCGTTTGGGTTGGCAGGGCGGTTCCGGTTCATTCTGGCCGCCGAGGACATTGCGGAGGGGAAGCCGCACCCGGAAATCTATCGGACCGCGGCCCGGCGGTTCGGCGTGCCGCCGGGGGAGATGGCCGTGTTGGAGGACAGCCGGAACGGCTGCCTGGCGGCGGCCGCCGCGGGGGCATTCACCGTGGCGGTGCCGGCCGCCCACAGCCGGGAGCACGATTTCAGTGCGGCCTCGCTGGTGGTCGAGAGCCTGGCCGACCCGCGGCTCTACCGGACGCTCTTGCTGGGGTCAGATCGTGATTAGTGATTAGCGGGCATCAGCTTTCCCCAAGGACATCCGCTTGGCCCCGCTAATCACTAATCACGGTCTGACCCCATTCGTCCCCCCCTCACCCGAGTGCTAGCATCAGGTTTCTCCCTATTGACGTTTTTGCGGGGAGTGATAGATTCGCATACTGGTGCCCAGCGGCCGGACCTGTGCACGAGAAACCGACGTATTCAAGGAGGAGGGGGCGGATGCTCAAAAATCTAGGGATGGTCCAGGCGTGCTGCCACACGCCGCGCTTCCGCAGCAACGCCTTTCGCCGCCTGGGCGGCCGGTCGCTACTGGAGTGGGTGATCCGCCGGGTGACCGACTCGATGCGTCTGGACGGCGTGATCGTCGTGGCCTGTAGCCGCGAGGACTGCTGCGCCCTGGGCCGGCTCGTGCCCAGCGACGTGCCGGTCTTCTTCGGCGAGGGAGACGACACCCTGGCCCGCTTCTGCCGGGCGTTGGAGCAATATCCGGCCGAGGGCGTGGTCCGCGTCCGCGGCGACAACCTGTTCGTCGATCCGGGCCTGATCGACCGGCTGGTGACCACCGCCGAGTCGCACCCGGATTGCGACTACGTGAGCTATTGTTCGCGGGACGGGCGGCCGGCGATCCTCTCGCCGGTCAGCGTGTACGCGGAATGGTTCCGGGCCGGCGCTCAGGGAGGCGAACCGCCTGGCCCGCAACCCGCTCCAGCGCGAGCAGGTGACTCCTTACATCTATTCGCATCCCGAGAAGTTCAGCCTGCGGCACATTCCGGCGCCCGAGGAGATCGACCGGGACGACGTGCGGCTGACGGTGGACATCGAGGAGGACTGGGACCACGCCGAGGTGATCTACGAGGCGTTGGGGCCGGAGCGGCTGGATTGGCAGCGGATTGCCCGGCTGCTGGACCACCAGCCGGCCATGCGGCGGCGGATGGCGGCGCTCAACCGGGTGCATGAGTCTGGGGTCAGACCGTGATTAGTGATTAGCGGGGGAAAGCCGAGGGCCGTAGGGAAAGCTAACGCCCGCTAATCACTAATCACGGTCTGACCCTATGCCGTTGCGCTTTTTTCGGTAAATCGTTGTGAAACGCCTTGGTTTCTCGGTATTTGAGGGCGGTTGTGCGATGTTTGCCTTATGCGACCTGGCAAGGAGTCTGACGACGCAGTTCGCGGAGCAGGCGACACCGCCCGCCAACGGTACGCAGACGATGCTCGATCCACGCGACGTTCCATCGCTGGCAGAGCGATTCGAGCATCCGCAATCGGTCCGTCGCACGGGCCTGTACCCAGTCGGCTCCGATCTTCACGCCCTCCCGCTGCATATCGCGCAGCCGTTGCTGCTCCAGCAACAACAACCCCATCAGCAGCATGTCCAGGTAACGCTCCACCGCCTCGAACTTCATCAGCACATAACACTCGAACTGCATCCGACTCTTCAATTCCCGGAAGAACAGTTCCACCTGCCAGCGGACTTCGTACCACTCGATCACCTGCCGGGCGGTCGCCGTCAGATCGGTGCAAGCCAGCACCTTGCGGTGCCAACGCGCCGGCTTGCGACTGTCTTCGCGGCGATACGAAACTGGGGCGCGATGGTAGGCCCACCACTCGGCCGACTGGCCCGGCGAGAGTTGCACCTTCGGATTCTCCTTGTACGACGCCACGATCAGACAGTCGCCCAGCTTGGAGACCGTCGCTTGGCGCACCGCGACGGCGTACCGCCGCTTCGTTTTCTTGACTCGCAAGTTGTCGGCGTGTCGCCGACGGGCGAAGACGTGGTCTTCGTTGTCCACCGCGAGGTCGAGCAGGGCAAACTCCTTCCGTGTCCAGCGCCGCGTCCAGGCCACCACGGGGTCGCCCGAGAACCAACGCCGCGTCCTGGTCTGGTGTGCGGGCCAGCACCCGATTCGGATCGAGCGGAAAGACCGCGTGAAAATGGCGTTTTCGGCACGCTTTGTGGATCGCGCCGGCATCGAAGGCGCTGTCGAAGGTCACGATCACGTCCACGTCGTCGGGCACGCGCAGTTCGCGGATCATAGCCGCCGCCAGGTCGATCGTCGTCCGAAAGCGCCGCTTGTGTTTGCGGCAGTAATCCGCCGTGTAGTAGCTCTTCCGCGGCACAGGCAGCCGCGCGCCGCGGTCGGTCAGCACCAGCCCCATCAGAAAGGCGTGCTGGCGGGTGTTCTTCCGCGCGGGATTCCGCCGCTTCGACATGAGGATCAAGTTTTCCATCTGCTCCGACATCGTGGCATGGTAGGTTGTGTCGATGGCCACGATCCATTGCCGCCGCTTGCCTTTCGCCTGTCGTCGCTCCCAGGCATCCACGTTGTCCAAGAGCCGGTCGTACAGGTCCACACACCAATCCCGCGTTCGCCATTGGGGGTTGGTCAGCCGGCGAGAGATCGTGGCCGCGTGACAGCGACCGCCCAGGACCTCGCCCGCGATCGTCTTGAGGCAGCGTCGATGAGGAGCCAGGAGGAAGGCCAGCACCATCGGAGCCAAGGCGCGTTGGATGGGCCGGGAGCACTTCGCCGTGGTTTTGGAAAAGAACGACTTGACCTCCCGAGGTACGCCCAATACGATCATGGCAGACTCCTTTCCTGGATGCGGACGGCGATCCTGCCGCCCGGTTTGTTGTGGACTCATCCAGGATACGGAGTCTTTTTGTTCGTCCCAACATCATTTACGCCACGCTAGCATTGCTTTCACAACGAAAAAGCGCAACGGCATAGGGTCTGACCCCATTGTTGGAGCCGCCCCAGCGCGAACCGGAGCTTTCCAGCAGGGCGGGCAGTTCGTCGGAGACGAGCATCCGCAATTCATCCGGGCGTGCGGCGGCCAAGGGGTTGTGCCAGCCGTCGAGCCAGTCTTGCGGCGAGGTGATCCCACCGCCTTCGCCGGGATGCAGCCCGACCTCGACCAGCCACCGCCCGCGGTCGCCGGCCAAAAACAGCCACAGCAGTTCCAGGTCGATGCTTCCGGCATGTACGGTGCCGTGGAAAGCGTCGGGGTGGACGATGTCCAACGCATCCATGCGTGCGCGGAACCGGCGGGCGAAAGCCCGCTTCACGCGGGCCAGCGGCCACTTCCAGAACTGCCCGCGGAGCACCGTCGAGCGCAGCAAGGACGGCTCCCACGCCACGCGGACGACGCGGATTCCAAGCGTGGTGAGAACCTCCGTGACGGCGGGGATCATCTCGACGTACTGATGCCCGTTGAGGTGCGACGGCTGGAGGCCGTGATCGCGGACGACCTGTACCTGCCGCTCCAATTCCGCGTGGATCGCCGCCCCGAACCGGCCGCGCGACCGCCGCAGCCGGGCGAAAAGGGCGAAAATGCCGGGGAACCGGCCCTGGGCGTCGAGCAGTTCGCCCGGATAGCCGTCGCCGAGTGGCCGGCCCTGTGTCAGATTCAGATGGACGCCCAGATCGAAGGGGCAATCGGGGTCGCCGAGCTGGCGGCGGACCGCGGCCGACGGCAGTCCGTGGGCGGCATGTTCCGCCCCCAGCACTTTCCATTCGGCCAGCGCCACGCGACATCCGGGGCGTTGGCCAGCAGCGACGTGCTCGTCAACAGCCCCTGCCGGAAGCCGAGCAGGATGCCCTCGTTCACCGCGCGGTTCATGCCCAGGTCATCGGCGTGCAGGACAAGGCGGGAAAGGCTGGAATTGGTCATTGCAAATTGGTCATTGCAAATTGGCCATTATGCCGCAATCTTCCGCTCTGCTTCTTCCCTGCCATCTTCCGCCGTGGCGAAGACGAACTGCGGCGGCGGCGTGACGCGCCCGGCACGCTCGCGGAGCCTCAACTGCACCACGTCCCGGAGCATCGGCAGGGCGTTGCGGCGCAGAGAGAGCGTCGAGCTGAACTCGTTGACCAGCGATACCGCGACGCGGCGGAAGGGCAGGCCCAACCGGTGGGTCAACATCACCAACTCGGCGTCGAAGGCGAAGCCGTCGATAGTGGCCCGGCCGAAAATCTCCAGGGCCGCGCGGCGCTCGAACAGCTTCAGCCCGCATTGCGTGTCGGTCACTTGCCGCGACACGAGCCGGCTGACGATCTGGCGGAAGAGGAAGGTGGCCAGGCGGCGGGCCAGGCGGCGGTGGGCGAGGTGCTCGGCCCCGGCGATGTCGCGGGCGCCGAAGACCACCCGGCACTGGCCGCGGCAGATCCAGTCGTAGCCTTGCCGCAAGGCCGTCAGGCGGAAGGGGAGATCGGCGTCGGTGAAGGCCAGCACGCGGCCGGTGGCCTGGAGCATGGCGGTCCGCACGGCCCGGCCCTTGCCTCCCTGGGGCACGATCCGCAACGTGGCGAACCGCGGGCCCAACGCCCGCGTCATCGCGGCGGTGCCGTCGCTGCTGCCGTCGTCGGCCACCAACACGCGGTAGTCCACGCCCCAGTCGTGCAGAAACGAGGCCAAGTGGGCCAGCGTCCAGGGCAGCCGCCGCGCTTCGTTATAGGCGGGGATGATGACCGTCAGGTCGTGATCCGCCGGCGCCACCCAGAGCGGAGACCCGTCTGGCAAGCCGGCCGAAACCCGGTCGCGGTCCGTCGTCAGGTTGGTTAGGCCCATGCGTCCTTGCGGCCTGAAACGCAAAATGATCCGTCACGCGGAGCGTGACGAGTACAATACGACACGACACGGAGAAAGCCCCCATAGGATACTCGATTGTGGGGGTGCGTGTAAACGGCAATTTCGGCGTTTACTTGCGAAACCGCATGCGCTATATGCACTCAGCACGCTCTATTCGCGGCGGACCTGGACGGTCAACTCGCCGGCGTTGTCGTCCAACTCGCCGGCGGAATGGTTGATCTTCAGGAAGAGCGTGCCGGTTTCAGCCGGCGAGAGGGTTGCGCCAGGCCGATCACCGTCGGATGCACGAGTGCCGAGAGGCTGCCCGACGCCGGATGATCGGGGCGGACTGCCGCCAGCAGGATGCCCAGCGGCTGGCCGTGATAGTAGCGGATGGAGACGCCGCCGGGCTCGCACCACCAGATTTTCGGCTGCTTGGCGACCTGATAGCGGCCAGTGGCGGCGAGCCGGTATTTCTTGCCCGCTTCCAACCGCAGGCCGGAGTTCTGCCAGCCGTGGTCGGCGGCAATCTTGACGGTGCTCGCCGCCCTCACCCCCGGCCCCTCTCCGGGCACCGACCGAAGGTTGGTCGAGAGAGGGGAGGTCGTCCCCGGCGTGAAATCGACCGCGCTACGGGCCACGTCGTAGCCGTATTCCATGCCGGTGACCATCAGTTGCCACTCCTCGCACAACTCCTGCCAATCGGGGGCGAAAAGGCGGTAGAACCGCTCGTTGAAGTCGGGCTGCCGGACGTGGCGGATGAGCTGGCGGAATCGGCCTTGGTAACGGGGATGACGGTCCAGCAGCGTGACGGCGGCCCAGCTCCAGGCATAAGGTTCGGGCTGGCAATACGCGGCGGATGGGTAATCGACGATCGACTTCAACTTGGCCGCCCGGCGCTGGGTCACGAGGTCTTGGATGGTGCGGACGCGGCCCCAGCCGGGCGATTCCTCGCGGCTCCGCGGCGTATAGCCGAGGGTGAGCCGGCCGTCCTGCCAGCGGTGCGTGCCGAGATACTCGGCCATTCCTTCCATGTACCAGGGCGGGCCGCACTCGCCCAGCAGCGTGTACATGAACCCGTGCGTCCCCTCGTGCAGGAGCAACTCGCGGCGATACCACTCGGTCGGCTGCTCGTCGAGCCAGGAGGTGTCATACCGCGTGTAGCCGCGGCCCTCGGGCACGGGGACGTCCGGCGGCAGCAGGCCGGCGGCGAGGAAGCGGGCCCGGTCCTTCATCAGGCAGCCCGTCAGACGCCAGCCGGCGTGTTTGCTCTCGTCCACGCCGAAGTACCGGCACCACTGCGGAAACGCCTGCTCGAAGACGGCCGGCAGTTGGTCGATCTCCGCAGCGGCCACGTCGGTATAAAGCGTGAGCCGCTTGCCGCTGAGTTTGCGGATGCCGGCGGCCGCCGCGCGGGCGTCGTCAGCCGGCGGCGGCGCGGCCGCGACGATCGGCACGAGCAGGGCCATCAGCGATGCCAGGAGGAACGTCAACAGCGCGACTCTCATACGACCTCGGTTGCCTCCCGCCTCGGGGGCGAATATGCTATCCACAGTATACTTCGCCCAACCGGGGAAGGAAAATGCTCATGCTACGGGTCCTTTTCTCTAGCCCAGGCGTTCACGCCTGCGGAAGCGGGGCACGCCAGAACCCCTTATTCTTTGTTCCGGCCCCTTTAGGGGCGGCGGCTGTGGGCTGGAGCGGCTGCCGCCGACCCGCCCCTAAAGGGGCCTGGAAGAAAAAGAAGACACAAAGGCTGGCGTTCCGTCCCGCAGGCGTAAACGCCTGGGCTAGAGAAAAGGGCCGAAACCGACTCCATACACGCCAATTTGTGCGCAGCCACGAGACGTTCGCGCGGCTCCCGGCCGTTGTCTTGTTGTGCCTGTTGCTGCCGGGCTGCTGGCGCAGCGGCGGTCCCGAGGTGGTGGTCTACACGGCCTTGGACTCCGAATTCTCAACGCCGGTCTTCGAGCGGTTCACCGCCGAGAGCGGAGTGGCCGTGCTGCCGAAGTTCGACGCCGAATCCACCAAGACCGTCGGGCTGGCCGAGGCCATCGCGGCCGAGCGCGGCCGGCCGCGGTGCGACGTGTTTTGGAACAACGAAATCCTCCACACGTTGCGGCTCAAGCGGCTCGGTTTGCTGGAGACTTACGTTCCACCCGTGGCCAAGGACTACCCGGCGGCCTACCGCGACCCGGAAGGCTTCTGGCACGGCTTCGCCGCGCGGGCCAGGGTGCTGGTGGTCAACACGAAGCTCGTGCCCGAGGCGGGGTGGCCGGCGTCGATATTGGCCCTGGCCGATCCGAAATGGCGGCACCGGGCGGCGATGGCCAAGCCGCTGTTCGGCACCACCGCGACCCACGCCGCCTGCCTGTTCGCCGTCTGGGGCGACCGCCGGGCCAAGGACTTCTTCCGCGCGCTGAAACGCAACGACGTGCAAATCCTTTCCGGCAACAAGCAGGTGGCGCTGAGCGTGGCCGCCGGCCGGGTGGCCTTCGGGCTGACCGACACCGACGACGCGCTCGGGGAGGTCGAAAAGGGGATGCCGGTGGCGATCGTCTGGCCGGACCAGGGCGCGGAGGAGTTGGGCACGCTGCTGATCCCCAACACGCTGGCGATCATCCGCGGCAGGCCAAACCCGGCGGCCGCCCGGCGGCTGGTCGATTACCTGCTCTCGCCGGAGGTGGAAGGCCGGCTGGCCGCGGGGCCCAGCGCCCAGATTCCGTTGAATCCGAAGGCGAAAGCCGCGGCGCGGCTGCCGATGCCGCCGACGCTGAAGGCGATGCGGGCCGACTTCGACGCCGCCGCCGAGAAGTGGGACGCGACGGCGGCGTTCTTGCGGGACGAGTTCACGGCAGATTGATCCTAAGACGTGTGCCACTGCTTTGCAGAAGCAGTGCCGTGTCACCGACTTGCGACAAGCACTGCTTCTGCGAAGCAGTGGCACACTACGTCACGCCATTACGCCAATGCCGCCCGCTTCTTCGCCACCAGCGCCAGCAGGGCCTTTTGCGGGTTGGCGAACTTGGCGATCCCTTCGGACATCAGCGTGTCTTCCAGCTTCTGCACGTCCACGAGCCGGTCGATTTCCTCGACCACGGCGGGGGGAGGGAGCTGGTCGACCTGCCGGGTGAAGGTGCGGCCGCAGCGGGCGACCGCTTCGTTGGTGGCGGGCGGATTGGTCTCGATGTCGCTGCCGGCAAAGGCCGCGACGTACTTCCAGGGCGGATCGCCCGGCCTCTTCGTGCCCGTGCTGGCGAAGACGATCTCCTGCTTTAGCGGCGTGGGCCGCTCGGCCCAGGACCGTTGGTTCTCGGCCCAAATCCGCTTGGCGTTCAGGATGCCGACCATGCCCTGGGCGGCCGGGGAGAGCTGCGGCACGGCCTTCTCGGTGTAGACGTCGAGCCGGGAGACGAAGATGCTGTAGACGCTCTTGAAGCGGTCGAGGCTGCTCCGCCGCCGGGCCCCGCGCCACACGGCCTCCCGCGCCAGCCGGTACTGGCGCGAGGAGAAAACCAGCGTGACGTTGACGGTGACGCCGGCGGCGACCAGTTCCTCCAGGGCGTCGAGTCCGGCGGGGGTGGCCGGCACCTTGATCATCCGGTTCGGCTGGCCGGCCGACCACTGCCGCCCCAAGCGCACGTACTCGGCGACGCGCTTGGCGTGGGCCAACTTCAGCGCCGGGTCCTCCAGCAGCGGATCCAACTCGAAACTGACGTAGCCGTCGTCGCCGCCAGAGCGTTGCCAGACGGGCAGAAATGCCTGCTGGGCATCGCGGACCAAGGCGTCGGTCAGTTGCCAGGCGATTGGCCCGTCGTCCAGCCGTTGGCGCACCAGGCGCTCGATCTGGGCGTCGAACCGCCCGGTGGCCACCAGATCGGCGACAATAATGGGATTGGACGTTGCGCCGGTGGCGCCCGCGGCCAGATTGGAGCGGACCAACTCGGGGTCAACCGAGTCGAGCCATAGTTTCGTGCCCGTGGATAAGAGGGATTCAATAGGGTTTGGCATGGTCGATGGTCCGGAGAGGTTAATCGCCACCATTCTGGTCGCGCCGCCGGTCAAAGGCAACCCCTGGGCCGTGGGTCGGGTGATGGCAACGCGGCGTGTCTCGGGCGGGTCGTCGGAGCGCGAAAGCTGGGTGGTGTACGCAATATAGGGTACGATAGTAAAAATTAACGATCAACCTGTTTGCGGGTTATTTTCAGAATTTGCCGGATATTCCTATTCTGCGGGGCGTCGTTGACCGATTTTCCTGTTGTGTGTTTTTGCGGTCACTCGCTGCGGTTGCGCGTGAGTACCTGTGACGGGTGATTGGGCAAGGAGGACAGTCTGGTGAAAACGGCATTGACCTATGCCCTCGTGATTGTCGCCGTAATGGCTGTCGCTGCCGGCGCGCAGGCTGCCGACGCGCAGAACGCCAACGGGGTGGCCCCCGGGGAGCGAGGCGGTGGGACGCTGCCTCCAGGCCCGGCTACCGGCACGCAGGGGGGATCACCGCCGGCTACAGCAAATGGTGACGCGGCGACGCCCAACGGAACCCTGCGCCATCGCCGGGCGAGGATCCGCTGGTCGACAATGGCCTTTGGGACGGCGCTCCGCTGGGGCAGGGCTGCTCAGTCTGCGGCGGTGGAAACTGCACCCCGCCCGACTGGTATACCGAACAGGGCGTCCGGTTCCTCGGCCGCACCAAACCGCGTGACGTTCCGATGGGCTATGAAAACACCGTCATCAACGGAACAGACGAGGGCCTGACGCAGGCCTTTACCGACCACAGCGCTTCGCCGGGCACTGCGGCGGCCTACGCCATGACGCTCGGCCACTACTTCGCCCGTGACACGCTCAACCGCGATCATTTCGTGGAGTTCTCCTATTGGGGTCTGAGCCATTTCCAGGACGAGGCGGCGTTGCCGGCCGGTCAGCGGCTGTCAGAGGTGTCGGGCGTCAACACGATCACGTTCGGCAATCTCTACAGCCCGTACGCGACTTCTCTTGTCCTCAACAATCTTCTTCAGTATACCCCGGTCCTGAACGGCACGATCGTGCCCGGTTTCGACCAGGTTGACCAGTACAGCAGCTACTATGCATCCTACGTGAACAACTTCGAGCTGAACGGGCGGATCAGCCCCCGTGGCCGCGATGACCAACTCGTGTTGCACCCCGACGGCAAGTGGCGGCTGGAATGTCAGCCCGGCCGGTTCATCTCCTACCTCTACGGCGTGCGGTTCTTGAAGATCGACGAGGCGTTCCGTTTTCACGGCCAGGGGGTTACAGACACTTACGATTCCAGCGGCACGCTCATTGACAGCGTGACCAACACCGGCGACTACAACATCGGCACCCACAACAACCTGCTGGGGCTCCAGTGCGGGGCGGACATGATCTTCCGCGAGTGCCGGTGGAGTTGGGGCCTCCGGGCGAAGGTCGGCCCTTACATCAACTTCGCCGACCAGAGCAGCGACATCGCCGCCGGCGTCCAAGGGCAGACACCCACGATGAGCAACCACCTGTCGGACGCCAGGCACGACGCCGCGTTGGTCGGCGAGCTGGGATTCACGGCCACTTACAAGTTCCGTCCGAACCTGGTGGGCAGGGCGTCGTACGACCTAATGTGGGTCACCGGTCTGGCCCTGGCGCCCGAGCAACTTCAGTTCTCGACGACTCCCGTCAACCAGATCAACACCAACGGCACGACCGTCTTTCAAGGCCCGTCGCTGGGTCTGGAGTGGCTGTGGTGAGCACTGTGGGGTGACAACGCCGCAAGTGCCGCGTCTACTCTGAACTGCTGGAGCGGACAAGTCCCCGCCCAGAACCAATGCTGTAGAGGGGTGGGGCACCGCTTGCAGCCAAGGCCGAACGGACCCCTCAGATGCCGGCCTAAAAGCGGTTGGCGAATCTGCGCAAGTTGTAGCCTGCCTGTACGTTATGGTCGCCGAACTCTGGCGGTTCTCCTCCCGGTACGTGTGGAAGCAGCCGCCGTCTGCCGAAGATAGGAAATGTGCTCGGACATTCTATTGAGGCGCGGGTCATTGCAATTCCGGCGGTTATTCGCTAATATGAGAATTCGGCAAGCGATATTGTTTCCCGCCCGGAGCACCGCAGGAAAGGAGCCAGCGATCGTGACATCGCAATTCTGGTGGTCTATTCCGGCGCGCACGCTGCGTGTCTGGGGGGTGTTTTCTTGCTTTTGCGCACTCCTCTTGCCGGCTGCCTCGGCAGTGGCCGAACCGATATTGGTGGCCAGCTATGACTCGTGGCAGTGGAACGGCTTTTCGCGGACCGCCCCTGCGGCAACGGCGGTTGCCGGCGGCAGTGTGATACCGTCACTGCTGGCCGACGCGCTTCCTTCCGCTCCATCTCCGGCGCCATCTCCGGCGCCGTCCTCCCCCGCGATGTTTTACATGGCGTCGGCCGACTCCGGGGTGCCGGCCGCTTCCGATTCGACCGCCAGCATCTCGGGCTACGTGTACGTGGACGTCAACGACAACGGCGTCATGGACACTTCCGATTGGGCGATCTCCGGCGCGGAGATCCAACTCAGCAGCCAAGGCAGCACCGCCGTGACCATCGCCTACAGCAAGACGGACGGCTCCTACGCGTTCACCGGCCTGGGGGCGGGGACCTACTCGGTCACCATGCTCACACCCTGTTGCCAGCCGGGAACGACGACGATGGGCGTGCTCCAGGACGCGGTCGGGAATTCCCTTCCTCCCGGCACGGCTACTCAAGGCCAGTTCTCGGACATCACAGTGGCCGCCGGCAACACGGGCACAAACTACAATTTCGGCGAGTTGGTCTATCCCATTGCCGCGTACTCGAAGCGGCTGTTGATGGACGACAACGCCGTGATCCACACGGTTCCCGAGCCGGGCACGCTGGTTCTGCTTGCCGTGGGCGGGCTGATCCTGGGCGGGTTTGGGCTTGTCCGGCGGCGCCCGTGGGCCTCAAGGTAGTCGGCACACGCCGTGTGCCGTCAGGGCACTCTCGCCCGCGACCGCCAGGCCGCCTGTCGTCGGCACACGGAGTGTGCTGACTACAATCGAGGAGCACATTCTCAGAAGCGGTACTCCACTCCCACGTTCGAGCCCTGCGCCGAGAAGCTGGATGGGCGTCCGGGGAACGCCGGGAACGGCGTGGCGGGGCTCTGTGTCGGCGGAACGTTGCGCGGGTCGACGTTCAGGTCGATCTGGTCCGCGGACCGCATCACGTTTCCCCAATAGAGGAGGTTGTAGCCGATGTATGTCCGCAAGTGGCAGTTCCATTGGTAGCCTAGCTCAGCCCCCAGTTGTGGAATCATGGTGAACACGTCGCGGGCGTAGCTCCCCTCGTTGCTGGGGACGGCCAGGATGCCGCCGTTGTAGACCTGCGTGGGCTGGCCGGGGGCCGTGACGGTCGTTGTGCCCTGGATGTCCACGACCTCGTGGGTGTCGCCCACTGCCACCTTGGCCAGCAGCTCCAGCGACCAGTGGCCGCGGTAAATCTGGGTCCGCAACCCGACCTCGCTGCCGTGGAAATCGTTGTAGGCGCGGAAACTGTCACCGACGGTTGTGACGAAGCCCAGCGTCGCCGGATCTAGCGATTGCAGGTTCTCGTTAATTGCCACGCTGTCGCTGAGGTTGTAATAGCGATAGCCCACCAGCAGGTCAGTCCGGCAGCAGTGCAGCGGGGGCGGACCACAGCACGTCTCGGCGCACGGATCGCACGCGTCGCACGGCTCGCAGCCATTGCAGCAGCACAGGCAATAGCTAAGCGACACGCCGGCCGACTGGAAGTAGTCTTCGGTGTTCACCGAGACCGTCCCCTGGGTTACGCCGGGATAGGCCACCAACTGGCTGCTCTGTTGCATTCCCTGGACGTCGTAGAAGGGGCGGGCGAGGATCGGGTTGCCGGTGGAGAATTGGCTGAAGTTCGCCGGTTGCTCGCCGAGGTTCAAGTAGTCGAACTCCAGGTCCCAGCGGTGGCAGCAGTCCAACCACATGCCCAGCGTGGTGCGGAAGCCCGGCTGGCCGCCGTTGGCCACCGTCTGGTCGCCGAAGAGGACGGTGGTGGTGGCCAAGCCCAGCACGCCCGCCTGGTTCGCCGGCGTACCCTGTGGACTGGTAGTCACCAGGGGCGGCAGCCGCGTGCCGTTGCTCCACCACATCAGGAAGTCTCCCCGCAGCCAGAACCGGCCCGGCGGACTGCAACACGGCATGCCGCAGAAGTCTGAGCACTCCTGATCCTCGACGGCAGGCTCTTGTCCGGCGGACGGGGCCGGCGCCGGTTGCGGATTCCCGGCGGCGGAACCGGGAACTGTTCCGGCGGCAGGCTGTGCGTCGGCGGCGGCGGGAGCGGAAAGCACTCCGGGGGCCTGCGACGGGATCGGCTGGAGCGGCAGTTCGCCCGCCGATGGCTCGGCAGCCCAGGATAAACGCCCGCCCACCAGGAACATTCCGCCGACGAGCAAAGTGCCGGCGAACGAGAATACGATGCGCTTAGCAGCCATAACTCCCCCCTCGAGTGCTGTTCTGCACGAACGATTAGCGTGAGATTGCGGGACGTAACGGATGTTCGTCCTGTAACGCATCGGCAGATTTTGCGGGCGGCATTAACTATGACGGCGGGATGCGGTTAATACACGCATATTGGGGTATATGGGTAGGTGCCGCTTGCGAAACCGCAAGCGGTTGTAGTTCGTTGACAAGAAACCGCTGCACATTCCTGCTAGAATGAAGCATTTATCCGCACGGTCCCCCCCTCCCCGCCGCCGCGTCATGCCCGCTGCCGACATCCTCATCCGAGGCGCCCGAGAACACAACCTTCGGGACATCGACCTGCGGTTGCCGCGGGAGCGGCTGATTTGTTTCACGGGCGTCAGCGGCTCGGGGAAGAGTTCGCTGGCTTTCGACACCCTATACGCCGAGGGGCAGCGGCGGTACGTGCAGAGCCTGTCGAGTTTCGCCCGCCAGTTTCTCGGCCAGATGCCCAAGCCGGACGTAGACCTCATCTCGGGCTTAAGCCCGGCCATCTCGATCTCGCAGAAGAGCGGCGGACAAAGCCCGCGCTCCACGGTGGGCACGATCACCGAGATTTACGATTATCTGCGGGTGCTCTACGCGCGGGTGGGCAAGGGGCACTGCCCGCAGTGCGGCCGGCCGATCACCGCCCAATCCCGCGAGCAGATCATCCAGCAGATTCTCGCCCTGCCGGCCGGCGCCCGCTTGCTGGTCCTGGCCCCGCTGGTCCGCGGCCAGAAGGGCGAGTACCGGGACCTCTTGGCCGACCTGTTGAAGCAGGGGTTCGCCCGCGCCCGGGTCGACGGCCGCGTGGTCGCGCTCACTGACGATCTGCGGTTGGACCGGCAGATGCGGCACGACATCGAGGTCGTCGTGGACCGGCTGACGGCCGGGGAGAAGGTCCGTCCCCGGCTTGCCGAGGCGGTGGAATTGGCGCTGCGGCTGGGGGAGGGGAATCTGATGGTAGCTGTAGAGGAAGAAGGGAAGAAGGGGGAAGGGGGAAGGGGGAAGGCGGAGGGGAAGTCCGAAGCTCGAAATCCGAAATCCGAAATTCGAGCTTCGGATTTCGAGCTTCGAGCTTCGAGTTTCTCCCCCCCTTCCCCCTTGGTTCTATCCGCCCACTACGCCTGCACGCACTGCAACCTGAGTTTCGAGCCGCCCAGCCCGCAACTGTTCAGCTTCAACAACCCGCAGGGGATGTGCCCCGATTGCGGCGGGCTGGGACAGATCTACACCTTCGATCCCCAGCAACTGATCCCGGACCCCAGCCGGTCGTTCCAGCAGGGTTGCATCGAGCTGGTCGGATCGTGGCGGGAGATGGGCCGCTGGCGGCGGCACATCTATCGGGGCGTAGCCGAAATGCTGGAACGGAGCCGCGGCCTGCCGCCGGGCACGGTGCTCGAAACGGCCTGGGAAGAACTGGCTACAGAAGTGCAGAACGCTTTGCTCTGGGGCACCGGCCAGGAGCACGTCACCTTCACTTGGCGGAGCGGGCCGTCGGGCTACAAATGGGGCGGAAAGTACGAGGGCATCATTCCCAAGCTGCTCTCACAGTACCGCACCACCAAGAGCCGGCTGCAACGCCGCCAACTCGAAAAGTACATGTGCATCCTCGACTGCGGCGGCTGCCACGGCGCAAGGCTCAACCCGCAGGCCCGCGCCGTGACGCTCACGACCCGCGCGCCGACGTTTCACGACCGGTCCCGGCGATCCTTGCCCGAGGTCTGCGGCCTGGCCGTCTCCGAGTGCGAGGAGTTCTTCAGCGAGCTGGAGTTGGACGCCACCGGGCAGATCATCGCCGCCGAGGCCGTCAAGGAAATCCGCGGCCGGCTGCAATTCCTCAAGAACGTGGGCCTGGAGTATCTCACGCTGGAGCGCACCGCCCCGACCCTCTCCGGCGGCGAAATGCAACGCATCCGGCTGGCCGGGCAGATCGGCTGCGGGCTGGTGGGCGTGCTCTACGTCTTGGACGAGCCTTCGGTGGGCCTCCACCCCCGCGACAACAACCGCCTGCTGGCCACTCTCGGGCGGCTCCGCGACCAGGGCAACACCGTGATCGTCGTCGAGCACGACGAGGACACGATGCGGGCGGCCGACTACGTGGTCGATTTCGGCCCCGGGCCGGGCGTCCGCGGCGGGCAGGTCGTCGCCGCCGGCCCCATCGAGCGGATCCTGGCCGAGCCGAAGAGCCTCACCGGCCAGTATCTCTCGGGGCACCGGCGGATCGAAATCCCCGCCCGCCGCCGGCCCGTCGGCGACGCGAAGCTCGTGGTCCGCGGCGCAACGCACAACAACCTCAAGGGGATCGACGTGGAGATTCCGCTCCGCGTGCTGGTCTGCGTCACCGGCGTTTCCGGCTCGGGAAAAAGCTCGCTGGTGGCCGACATCCTCGTCGAGGCCCTCGGACGGGACCTCAACGGCGGACTGGGCAACCCCGGCGCCCATCAAGGCATCGACGGCCTGGAACACCTCGACAAGATGATCGCCATCGACCAGTCGCCGATCGGGCGGACTCCGCGGAGCAACCCGGCCACGTACATCAAGGTCTTCGACGAGATCCGGCGGCTCTACGCCCAACTGCCGGAGTCGAAGGCCCGCGGCTACAAGGCGGGCCGGTTCAGCTTCAACGTCCGCGGCGGCCGCTGCGAGGCCTGCGAGGGGAACGGCTCGACCCGCCTGGAAATGGACTTCCTCGCCGACGTGTGGGTCACCTGCCCGGTCTGCGAAGGGCGGCGCTTCAACCGCGAGACGCTGCAAGTCCGCTTCAAGGGGCAGTCGATCGCCCAGGTGTTGGAAATGGACGTGCAGGACGCGCTGCGGCACTTCGAGAACGTGCCGGCCATCGCGCAAAAGCTCCAGACGCTGCACGACGTGGGCTTGGACTACATGAAACTCGGCCAGCCCTCGCCCACGCTGTCCGGCGGCGAGGCCCAGCGGGTCAAATTGGCCCGCGAACTGGTCAAGCGGAGCACCGGCCGGACGCTGTATCTGCTCGACGAGCCGACCACGGGCCTGCACTTCGCCGACATTCAATTGCTGCTCCGCGTGCTGCACGGCTTCGTGGACGCCGGCAACACCGTGCTCGTGGTCGAGCACAACACCGAAGTCATCAAGACGGCCGACTGGATCATCGACTTGGGGCCCGAAGGGGGCGAGGCGGGCGGATACGTCGTCGCCGCCGGCACGCCGGAGGACCTCTGTAAAGCCGCGACCAGCGGTCGCGCAGAAACGGGCTCCGCGACCACTGGTTGCGGCTTTACAGGTTTCGCATCGCATACCGGAGAAGTGCTGCGGAGAGTGCTGAGTGACCATCATCACGTATCCTCACTGGGCACACTGGGCACTAAAGTGCCCAGCCCTCGTTCGACTCTCGACTCCCGACCCTCGACTCTCGACTCTCGGTTCATCCGAGTCCGCGGCGCCCGGCAGCACAACCTCAAGGGCATTGACGTGGACGTGCCCCGCGACCGGCTTACCGTCTGTTGCGGCCCGAGCGGCTCGGGCAAGACCTCGCTGGCCATCGACACGATCTACGCCGAAGGGCAGCGGCGCTACGTCGAGAGCTTCGAGCGCCTACGCCCGCCAGTTCATCGGCCAGATGCAGAAGCCGAAGGTGGACCACATCGAGGGCCTTTCGCCCGCCGTGGCCATCGAGCAGAAGCACTCCGGCCATTCGCCGCGGAGCACGGTGGGCACGGTGACGGAGATTTACGACTACCTGCGGATTTTGATGTCGCGGCTGGGGCGGCCGCACTGCCCGGCCTGTGATTTGCCCATCGGCAGCCAGTCGGCCGACGAGATCATCGCCAAGCTGATGGCCCGGCCGGCCGGCACCAAGCTGTACCTCATGGCGCCGCTGGAAATCCGCGTCGGCGAGCGGTACGAAACGCTGTGGGAGGAGACGCGGGCCTCGGGCTATGTGCGGGTCAGGGTGGACGGACAGACCTACTCGGTGGACCGGCCGCCGGAGATCGACCGCCGACGGAAACACGACGTTGAGGTGGTGATCGACCGGGTGACGGTTCGCTCGGACGCCCGCTCGCGGATCGCCGGCAGCGTGGAGAACGCCTTGTCGCTGGGGCGGGGCGTGTTGCGCGTGGTCTACCCCCGCCAGGACCTGCCGGAGCCGCGGTGGCCGGTGGAAACGCACAGCCAGCACTTCGTGTGCGACCGGTGCGGGCGGAGCTTCGAGCCGCTTTCGCCGCACCACTTCTCCTTCAACAGCGCCTTGGGCTGGTGCCCGGCCTGCGAGGGATTGGGCGTGCAGACCGGCACGGATCCCGCCGCGCTGTTGCGCGATCCCAAGCTCACGCTCGCCCAGGGAGCGGTGGCCCTGTGGCCGGACGGCAGCGGCGATAAAGCCGCGACCGGTGGTCGCGCCGACGGTTTGTTCGCGGCCATGCTGGAGGCGTTTTCGCGTGGCACGGGCATCCCCCTGGATGTCCCCTTCGACCAGCTCGGCGGCCGCCATCGCCGCTTGATCTTTCACGGCACGGACCAGCAGTGGTTCGACTGTAAATCTGCGACCACCGCTCGCGGTTTCGCGTTTCGCTTCCAATACAAGGGCCTCTATCTGGCCCTGGAGGAGGCCAGCCGCATTTCCCCCTCCTTCCGCATGAAATTGGAGAACCTGGTGGACGAAGTTGAGTGCTCCGTCTGCGGCGGCAGCCGCCTCCGCGACGACGCCGCGGCCGTGCGGCTTTCCCTTGGAGAAGACTCGCCCGGCTGGACGATCGACGAGCTTTGCCGCCTGCCGTTGGGCCGGCTGTCCGAGGAGCTCCGGAACTGGGAGCAAAGCGAGCGGGAGCGGAAGATCGCCGGCGAAGTGGGCCGGGAAATCCGCAACCGCGTGCAGTTCCTCGTCGACGTCGGCCTGGAATACCTGACGCTCGGGCGGCCGGCCGCCACGCTCTCCGGCGGCGAAATGCAGCGGATCCGGCTGGCCTCCCAGGTGGGGAGCGGGCTGTGCGGCGTCCTCTACGTCCTCGACGAGCCGACCATCGGCCTGCACCCCCGCGACAACCGCCGCCTCCTCAACGCCCTGGACAAGCTCCGCGACCTGGGCAATACGCTGTTGGTGGTCGAGCACGACCGGGAAGTCGTCCGCCACGCCGATCAACTGTTGGATTTCGGTCCGGCGGCCGGCCGCCGCGGGGGTCAGATCGTCGCCCAGGGCACGCCGGACGAGGTCGCCCGCCGCCGCGGCTCCGTCACCGGACCTTATCTCTCCGGCAAGAAGGCGATCCCGGTGCCGATGAACCGGCGGATGCGAAGAAATGATGAATGCGGAATGATGAATGATGAATCACGATCGCGGCGTTCCCGTATTCATCATTCATCATTAATCACTCATCATTCTTCTCCCGGCGGCTGGCTGGAAATCATCGGCGCCAGGCACCACAACCTCAAGAACATCAACGTGCGGATTCCGCTGGGCACGCTCACGGTCGTGACCGGAGTCAGCGGCAGCGGCAAGAGTTCGCTGGTCGAGGACGTGTTGTTCGCCTCCTTGGCCCGCACGCTCCACCGCGAACACCGCGCCGGGCGCCCACGACGCGATCCGCGGCGTCGAGCTTATCAACAAGGTGATCCGCGTCGATCAGCAACCGCTGGGTCAGACGCCGACCTCGAATCCGGCCACGTTCACCGGCGTTTTCGACCTGATCCGCACGCTCTACGCCCAACTGCCCGAGGCCAGGCTCCGCGGCTACACGCCCCGGCGGTTCAGCTTCAATGTGGCCGGGGGGCGGTGCGAGAAGTGCGAGGGGAACGGGCAGTTGCGGATCGAGATGCACTTCCTCCCCGACGTGTGGGTCGAGTGCGACACCTGCGGCGGCCGGCGCTACAACCCCGAGACGCTGGCCGTCCGCTACCACGGCCGGTCGATCGCCGACGTGCTCGACATGTCGTGCGGCGAGGCGGTCCGGCTGTTCGAGAACATCCCGAAAATCCGCCGCCCCCTGCAAACCCTCTGCGACGTGGGGCTGGATTATCTCACGCTCGGGCAACCGGCCCCGACCCTCTCCGGCGGCGAGGCTCAGCGGGTCAAGCTGGCCGCCGAGCTTTCCCGCCCCGACACGGGACGCACCCTCTATCTCCTCGACGAGCCGACCACCGGCCTGCACTTCGACGACATGGCCAAGCTGCTGGACGTGCTCAACCGGCTGGTCGATCTGGGCAATACCGTGGTGGTGATCGAGCACAATCTGGACGTCATCAAGACGGCCGACTGGGTGATCGACTTGGGGCCGGAGGCGGGCGCGGACGGGGGCTACGTCGTCGCCGCCGGCACGCCGGAAGGAATTGTCGCGCATTGCGAAACCGCAAGCGGCTCCTCTCGCAACTCTGCCGCTTGCGGTTTCGCATCCCACACCGCCCGCCGCTGGCCCCCGTGCTGGCGGCCGGGCCGCGGGTCGAGCGAAAACCGTTCGATTTCGCCGCCGAAGCGGCCCTGCGGGCCGGCGACCGCGACATCACCGACCTGGGCGGCGAGGCGAAGATGCCCTGGGAAATCGACGGCCGCCGCTGGCACACCCAGCAGCGCGTCGGGCGGACCGGCAACCCTTGCCGCTGGGACGGCCGCATCCTGGCCGACGTGATCGACCGCATCCAGCAACGCTCCCAACTGTTTGCCGAGACCGACTGGGCTGAGCGGAGCGTGGTCGAGATTCGGGCGGCGAAGAAGTCGGAAGGCTGGTTCTTCCACGCCATCACCGGCGAGGAGTGGCTGCTGAAGGTAAAGTTCCGCACGGCCCGCCACACGTTCAAGCGGGAGGAGTTGATCGAGCGGCTCGACCTGAAGCCGCTCAACGACATGCCCGAACTGCCGCTCTACGGGACCGAGCCGCGGGTGCGGTGCCGGAACCTCCGCGGCCCCTGGCAGGAGATCGAGCTGCGCGTTCACGGCTACGCCGAGATCGACCGCAAGGAGTTTTGGGATTTCGTCGATCGGGCGGTGGCGGGCTTCGGCACGTTCACGGAAAAAGTGCAGGCCAGCTCAGACATTTTGCAGCCCTGGAAACAGCTTGGCCGGACCTGGCACCTCGCCCATCGCGGCTTTCCGCTGGGCAAGACGATCCGCTGGGAGGCGAGCGTGCTGGAGGAACTTTTCAAGCTACTTGAGCAGACTGCGCCGGCAGCGCGTTTCCACTGGGACAACAAGCAGGTTGTGCCGGTCTACTTGTCCGGCCGGCATGAGCCCTGGGCGGCCGTGCAGACGAAGAAAGTGGACGCGGTGTATCTGCATCTGATAGGCCCCAAGGGCCGCTTCACGCTGGGGCAGATCACCCAGTTGGGCCACGACCCGGAATTGGACGCGAGCCGGCCGGAGTCGGACTCGATCCGGCTCACGTTCCGCACGGCGGCCGATCTTGCCGGCGGGAACCTGCGGGAGTTCCTCACGATGCACTTGGCCGCGGCGCGGAGTGGGTAGAGAGTCCTCTCGCGGCTGGACACGGAATCTCAGAACGTGCCAGCCGAAAAACGCCCCGCGACTGCGGTCGCGGGGGGGCGGGAGCGGCGTTTCCCCCCGTGACCGCAGTCACGGGGCGTTTGCACGATGGTCATTTTCGATTCGACGAAACGCTGCATAGCGCCCCCGTTAACGACGTGGCATTACCGGCCGGCCGGCCCGATCCCCAGGGGCGGAAAGCAGAGGATTGGGATCAACAGCGAGGCCCAGCCGATCACTAGCCGCAGCCATCCCAGCCGGGCGCGGTCGTCGGCCGTGGGCGGATGGTCCGGGCCGAGAAAGATGACCAGCAGAAACATGAGAATCCAGAAATAGGTGTCCGTGACGATCATGTAAACGACCGCCGCCACGATCAGCCCGCGGGCCAGGATATGCGCCCGGCGGCCCAGCAGGGCGTAGGCCACGTGCCCGCCGTCGAACTGGCTGACCGGCAGCATGTTCAGCCCCGTCACCAGCACCCCGACCCAACCGGCCATCAGGAAGGCGTTGAACTGGTTGAGGCAGAGTATGCCCGGCGTGGGATAATCCGGCCGGAGCCAGGCGATCAGATGTTGGATGAGCAGCGGGTTATGGAAGCACAGGTCGCCGGGCACGGGGGCCGTCAGCCCAAGCTGCCGGATGCCGATCCAGAGCACCGGCAGGGTGACGGCCAGCCCGGCCAGCGGTCCGGCCACGCCCATGTCGAACAATTCGCGGCGGTTTGCCTTCGAGCCCTCCATGCCGATCACCGCGCCGAGGGTGCCGAACGGAACGATGGGCAGGGGGATGAAGTAGGGCAGGCTGGCCGGAATCCGGTGCCGCAGGGTCATCAGGAAGTGGCCCATCTCGTGCATCAGCAGGATGCCCAGCACGACCCCCATGTAGACGAACCCCTCGCGCCAATCCACTTGTGCCAGGCCCACGGCAACGGCCTGCTGAAGGGCTGCAACCGGCGAACCTTGGGGCAAGTTCTCCACGAGCAGGCGATATATGCCGCCCAGATGAACCAACGGGTGCCAATCCGTCGCCCCCACCCAAAACGTCGACAGGCAGGTGGCCACAAAGAGGATCACCGGCAGGGCGACGCGGCGGCCCGGCTCGGGTCGGGTTTGCGGTTGGGGAGAGTCGTCCATTGTTCCAATAGCCGGCGGCTAACAGCCGCCGGAATGTGCGTCGATTGAGGATTTCCCTCCGGCGGCTGTTAGCCGCCGGCTATTCTGTTACGAGTAAGGATACCACGGAACGGGTCGTGAGGGAAAGGGGAAAAGCGGCGGCCGGGCGGCCGTCTTGTACTCCTCACGCTCCGCGTGAGGCTTGATCGGGATTCCGGCTGTCGAACGGTTTGGCACCAGCGGGGTAGAGAATATCATAGGCATCCTCACGCGGAGCGTGAGGAGTACAAGACGGCCATTGTTGCGGCGGCGGTTGTGGGATATGCTATCCCCCATGACCGACCCATACTTCCAACAACTGTTCGCCCAACGCATCGGCGGCGCCGCCTACGGCAAGGGCTCCGACATCTACAAGTTCGAGAAGATCAAACGGGCCAAGCGGAAGGCCCTGGCCGAACACCCCGAGCGGAGGCTGCTGGATTTCGGCATCGGTGAGAACGACGAAATGGCCGACCCGGCGGTCCGCCGCGTGATGGCCGAGGAGATCAACCGGCCGGAAAACCGGGGCTACGCCGACAACGGCATCCTCCAGTTCAAGGAGGCGGCGGCCCGGCTCATGGCCCGCGAGTTCGGCGTCCGGCTCGATCCGGCCACCGAGATCAACCACTGCATCGGCACGAAGAACGCGCTGGCGATGCTGCCGGCCGCGTTGATCGACCCCGGCGACGTGACCTTGATGACAGTGCCGGGCTACCCGGTGGCCGGCAACCACACCCGCTACTACGGCGGCGAAGTCTATCGGCTTCCCTTGACGGCCCAGAACGGTTTTCTGCCTGACCTGGATTCCATCCCTACGGAAATCCGCCGCCGGGCGAAACTGTTGGTGCTCAATTATCCAAACAGTCCGACCGGCAGGACGGCCACGCGGGAGTTTTACGCCCGGGTGATCGAGTTCGCACTGGCGAACCAGATCGTGGTGATCCAGGACGCCGCCCACGTGATGTTCAGCTACGACGGGCCACCGCTGAGCTTCCTCCAGGCGCCGGGGGCACGCGAGGTGGGCGTCGAGCTGCACTCCCTTTCCAAGGGCTGGAACATGATCGGCTGGCGCATGGGCTGGGTTTGCGGCCACGAGCGGCTGGTCCGGGCGCTGGGCGACGTGAAAGACAATTTCGACTCCGGCCAGTTCATCGCCATCCAGAAGGCGGCGGCTGCGGCTCTGGACGATCCGGAAATCCCCCGCCGCACGCGGGCGAAGTACCGCCGCCGGCTGGAAAAGCTCGTGGCCATGCTCCGCCATTGCGGTTTCGATTGCAAGATGCCGGGCGGAACCTATTTCCTCTATACCTCAAGTCCGAAGGCGGCGGCCGGCGGGCGGGAGTTCCCCACCGCCGAGAGCTTCAGCCAATACCTCATCGCCGAGCACTCGATTTGCACCGTCCCCTGGGACGACGCCGGGCCGTTTCTGCGGTTCTCGGTCACCTACGAAGCGGCCGACGAGGCCGCCGAAGACGCCCTGATGGCTGAGACCCAGCAACGGCTGGAACGGATCGGGCCGGAGTTCTGAGGGGGAAAGGCGAAGGCAGGACTGATTAGGAAATTCGTCTTACAGCAAGTCGTGCAGCCGATCTTGACACAGGCCCTCACTTCTTGCTCGCAGGTTTCTGCATGAGCGTGATCTCGTAGCGCCAGGAGTAGTTGGGTGACCAGTTCTGCAAGCGGCTCTCGGACTTCAGCACGGCCTTGTCCCCGTGGCGCTCGTAAATGAACGGCTTTCCGTCAAAGGGGTTGGTCGGAATCGGCACCTCGGTGATTTCGCTCAAGTGGTCGGGCCACTTGCCGCTGTGGTTGGCGGCGTGCTGCCGCAGCGCTTCGCAGATCCGCAGCGTGGCAATCTGCCATTCCGAGTTTGTTCCGGCCCACGTTGGCAGCCATCTGTTCGTCCCCGCAAAGGTCTCTGCCAGGGGGATGACCTCGCGGCCGGCGGCATTGGCGTCGCGCGACGCGGCCCGTGCGGGTAGGGCTTCCACGGCCGGCAGGAAGGACCACTTGAACTGGTCGTCGCTCAACTCATTGTAGACCTTCACCGAGTACAGCAATACCGCTTGGGCCGCTGGCATAGCCGCCACGTCGGCCTCGGCGTAGCCGTGCTCGATCAGGTAGCGTTTCGCCCTGGGATACCCTTTTTGGACCAAGGATGTTATGGCGCCGGCCCCTGTTGCCGAAGAACTCTTGGAAGCGGTTGTGGCCGGGCTTTGAAGCGACCGCAGTCGAATAGTCTCTCTTACGACTTCGTCAAGCAGCCGGCGCCAATCCGCCGGCGAGAGCGTTTTCTGGTCCAAGTTCCGCAACTCGGGAAACTGGAGGTAGAGCAAGTTCGACTCAGCTTCGCAGCCGGGCCTGAGATCAATCAGCGGACGCGGGAGCGTGCTCAAGGCCCAATACAAATTGGGGGCGTCGGGCCGCTGAACGAGTTGCCGAACTTCGTTGGACATGATGTTCGCTATCGTAAGACCAACCAGGCCGCTAACGACCACCGGCGATTGGGCAACTTGCCGCGACTGTGCATAGCCGGTCTGAAGAGTGCGGACTGCCTCGTCGTACTTGCCTTCGGCAATTTCCAAATGTGCCTTCGCCGAGAGCAAGCGTGCGAAGTTGCGGGATTGCTGGATTTCAGGGATGAGCATTTCGAGATACCGCCCTTCGCGGACGGGTTCCTCCCAGTCGCACGACTCGAATCGGGCCGCCCGGTCCATGTCGGAAAAGAGTTGCGATGGGCGGATGATGTCGACGTCCTTGGCCAACTCCTTCTCCCGATACGCCTTCTCGCGCGGATCGTCGAGCGGAATCTCCATCCACTTGTAGATCCTCTCCCACGCTCCGTCTTTCGCGTAGACGCTTATGAGGAACCTCATTTGCTCCGCGGGGAGCCGGTTCCACCACACGGCGGCGTTGCCCGGCCTTCGTTCCATAAACGGCGGCAGGAGCTGATACTCGAGCGCCGGCCGCGGCTCGGGGGCGGGATACAGGACGATCTGAACCGGCGGTGCCGATGTTCCGCCGGTCGGGGCTGTCTGCCCGGAAACGGCCGCCGGCATTGCCAGGGCGGCCAAGAAGAGAACATTTCGTACGTTGGTTTGCATGACGTAGTTCCCGGTACGTTCGTATGTCGTAGAACCGCCATTTCAAGATCAAGAACTGGTCCTTCTTTCCGTGGGCGGTCCGGCACGGCCTGACCCACGGAACCAACTTTTCTCGCCCAATTTGCGCCGTACAATCGCAAGGATCGAGAATATCATGACCAACGATCCAATTAAGCTGCTAAGGCCCATTGCAATTGTTGCGGTTTCCTTCTGTCCTTCTTCCTGTCTCTGATGACTTTGGACGCCTTGAAACTGACTCTGGACGCCTTGAAACTCCGAGGATATCCTGCTGATCTCTTTGTCAAGGTTGACCACGTCTTCCTTTGTCACGGCTGGTTTGGCTTTCGCTACATCTATATGCGATTGCAAGAGGCGCATCTCCGCATCTATTCGCCCTTGGATCGCTTGCATTTTGGCCACTGTGGCAGCGATGTTCGTGTGGGTTCGCCTATTAACCACGATGCCAGTTATGGAAGAAGCAATTGAGAGAGTGCAACCGGCGTAGAATACGACCCAGAGCGTCTTCATCGTAAATCCACCTTTCATCTGGAAGCAAAGGGAGGGGTCGAAGCTGGGACGCAACGGGTATAACGATTCGGTTTGAAACGGAATGAATTCCGTTCTACGGGATCATTCTTGGACAGCCGCTTACGAGCCGCGCAAGCTCTCCTCCTCTATCAGGCGATCCAGCAGTTCTCGGTTGGTTAACGGTTTCTCCGTCGCTGTCACGGGAACGAAAGGCGTTGGCAGCGAGCGATCGAGCCATTCCACCCCGTGACGGAGCACTTGCTCCCGCAAGCAGACATAGGGCATCGCGTCCCCACGGGCACCAGGCGGCGGCCCGGACTCGGGGCCCTCAAGGCCCGAGGGCATCGCACCGCCGGTGGCTCGTCCAGCAAGGTCGTCCGAACCGCCGGGCGAGCCGGTAGGGGCGCCCGACGGCGTCCGCTGAGTAACGAGCATCACGAACAGAACGGCCGCTGCGCAGGTCATCGCCGCCAGCGCCGCGGGCCACCGGCGACCGGCGGCCACTGTCGCCTCGCTTCCGCAATGGACGCAGACGAAGCGATGGCCCGCCGGATCGTCGCAACGTCCCCCCTCCCTTTGGGAGAGGGCTAGGGTGAGGGCTGGCGGCGAGGGAGGAATTTCGAGTTCGAGGGCATCGCCTGCGAGGCCCTCACCCCCAGCCCCTCCCCCAAAGGGAGAGGGGAGACCTGCCCGCGGACGCAGCGCGGCCAGCCGGGCTTCGAACGCCTTCAGGTCTTCGTCCGATTCCTTCTTGCCGAACATGATTCGTCTAGCCTTTCCCGCAGGGCGGCCAGCCCTCGCCGGTAGCAGCGATGCACCGTGCTGGTGGAACTGCCGCTTATGCGTGCGATTTCTTCCAACGAAAGCCCGCCCCACAGCCGGGCGACAATCGCCTCGCGCTGGGCGATGGGCAGCCGCCGCAGGGCCTCGGTGGCCGCGGCCGCGTCCAACCGGTCGCCGTCGGCGGCCTCAAACCACGGCTCGCCGCAGCCGGCCACAGCAGCCTCGCGGCGCGATCGCCGCCGGCGGGACCGCGCGGCATTGATGGCCTGGTTCCTCACGACCCGATAGAGCCATCCCACCGGGTTGTCGGGGGCGACGGCCTGCCGCACCAGGAGCAAGAAGGCGTCCTGTACGACGTCTTCCGGCACGTCGCACCATTGCCGGGCGTAGAGCACCAAGGCCGGGCCGCGCTCGTTCCACAGCCGCGTCACGGCCTCTCTGCTTTGGATGCCCATCCCATGCGTCCCACGGCAGCCGCCCTATAGGTAAAGACACCGCGGAGGCGGCTGTTTTTCACATTCTCTCGCCCCTCATCCCTTATTCGTCGTTTCCCCGTTCCCCCTGACGGCCTGGATGCGGCGGATTTCGGCTTCGAGCTTGAGCTTCTCCACCATGCACTGGTGGCGGAGCCGGCCGAAGTGGTGCTTGGTGGCCCAAGCGTCCACCAGCGCCAGCAGGATGACCCAAAAGACCACCACGATCATGGCCAGGCAATAGAACAGGACGAACCAGCCGGAGCGGAGCCAATTGGTCAGCACGATGCCGACCGGCAGGGCGACCGCCAGCAGGCCGAGCATGGCGCTGGTCTGCATCCGCCGGCGGAATTGCCGCCGCCGGTAGTCGAAATCCTCGGCGTCGAGCATCTGTTGCCGGAACGCCCGCCAGGCGCGGACGTGTGAGAGCATCATCACGCCGGCCGCCACCAGCAAAAGCAATGAAACGATGATGACGGTGGGGAGGTCCACGGAAGAAGTCAGAAGTCAGAGCTCAGAGGTCATGGGCAAATGACGAATCTCGAATGACGAAGGGCGAAGGAAATCCGAAGTCCTAAGTCCGAAATCCGAATTCGGGCTTCGGATTTCGAGCTTCGAGCTTCTTTCGTCTTTCGTCATTCCTGCTTCGTCATTTCTCATTTCGCCGTCTTCAGCCATTCGTGCATCACCCAGCCGACCTTGGCCAGGCTCAGCGGCGAGCACTTGTCGGGCGTGTCGCCTTGGGTGTGCCAGGGGGGGTAATCGACAGGCCCGTCGATCACGTCGATGCAGGGGATGTGGCCGACGTTGTGCAGGATGATGTGGTCGTCCTCGACTTCGTTCTTTCTTCCCGGCCACGAACTCCCGCACGCCCAGCCGGGCCGCCGTGGCCCAAATTTCGTTGATCAACGGCCGGGTGTCGCGCCACGAGGCGCTGTTGGTCTCCACGGGAATCCGCAAGGCGGCCGCCCCGATCATGTCCAACAGCACGCCCCAGCGGTAGCGGTACGCCGGCCGCCGCTGGGCCTGCTCCTTGGCGTACTGGCGGGCGAAGAACTCCGCGCCGAGGTACATCGGGTCTTGTTCGTCGAAGATGTACTCCTCGGCGTCGAGCAGCGCGAAATCGACGCCGTACTTGCCCGCCAGCTTGGGCATGTCGCGGCCCAACTCCATCAGCACGGCCACCCCGCTGGCGTTGTCGTTGGCCCCGACGAACCTGCCCCGCCGGTTCACCGGGTCGCGGAGCGGAAAGGGGAGCGTGTCGTAATGGGCGCACAGCAGGATCCGCTGCGTGCTCTTCGGATGCCACCGGACCACGAGGTTCGCCATCGGCACCCAGGAGCCGTCCTGCGGGTCGCGGGCGCGGAACCGCTGGAACTCCACCTGCCCGCCGAGCTTCTGAAAATGCTCGGCCAGCAGCTTTTGCTGGGTCTTCATTCCGGCCGAGCCGCTCCGCCGCGGGCCGATCGCGCAAAGCTGCTTGAGATACTCGTACGCCCTGGTGCCGTCGAATGGTATCTCGTCCAGTTTCAGGGTCGAGACGGCGGCGGCGGCGTTGCCGTCAGGGCCGCGGTCGCCGAACAGCACCCACGCCGCCACGGCCAGACCGCAGACGACGACGGTCGCCGCCACGAGCAGCGTCGGCCGGCGAAATGGATGGGGCGGGGTCGAAGGAGTCCGTTCCATGATTCTATTCCTAGCGGTTTGTGGGGCAGACATAACCATCACAGCACAGGGAGTCGTCAAATGTGGGTTTCCGTGTCGCCGATGTATACGTGGCACGAACTCATAGCCGTCGAAATCATCGAAGAAGGTCAACGTCAAGCCGTTATCGAATGTAAACGTAAATGACGCAGGCGGATCTTTCTTTGCATCAGTGACCGTTCGGCTCAAGAGGCGGTGAACCTTGTAGGAATTTCGTTGGTCATGCTCGGAAGCCTTGTCGATCAACATCGACTGGGCGTCTCGCACTTCCCACCGCGCCTCTGAAGTAACGACGCGGTTCTTCTCAGTCCAGGGGTTGCCACTGAAAACGAACTGTATCTGGCATATGCCGATGCCAATGTAGTCGAGAGTGGTCCCAACAAAGGGAGTCAAGTCAAGATCGATGGGTACGCCGTACATGGTGGTGCGTCCAACAGTGTTGCAGTCGCGCAAGATGTCGACGGTACGGGTTCGCAAGCACGACTTGGACGGTCTTTGCCGGCCTTGCTCCGCAGCACAGCCTCATTGTACCTTGTTTCGAGATGATGGTTCAATAGCATGCCCGTTTACGGGCATTTCTGCGCTAGCGGTATTCGGCCCGGCGTTCACGCCGGGTTGGGGGGGAAGACGGACGTTTTCTTGTGTGTCAGGCCCGTTCACGGGCCTCCCTCCATGCCGGGCTTCGGCGCGACACGCGACCCCGCAGGCCGGGAGCACCGATTTTCTCCGAAAAGTCCCGTAGGGGCGGCCGATAATGAGGAAACCCAAGTTGGCACAATTCTTGGCCTTGAAAACGCCGCCGCCGGAGCGCATCAAGGCGTGGAGGACTCTTGCTGCGCGGACACGTGCATCCGACGTGGGGAGGACGGGGGAACCGGGAAACTGGAAATTTGAAGAGTTGCTGACCAACTGGGCCAAGAGACGTGATCACAATGCCAAGATGGATGCGACCGGCGGTGGCCCTGGCGTTCGGGCTGTTTGCGGCGGGGCTGGCGGCGGAACCGCCGCGCGGGCGGCGGGGCATTCGCCCAAACAGGCGGAAGTGGCGTTTCGGAACGGCCGGGCGATGATCCTGCTCGACCGCGAGCCGCTCTACCCGATGATCTACGCGCTGACCCAGGGCGGGCGGCACACCTGGCAAGACGTGCCGCACAGGAATCTCGAAAACTTCGCGCGGGCGGGCTTCCGCCTCTATCAGATCGATGTCTGGTTCGCCGACGTGTGGCAGCCGGACGGGCGGCTCGACCTGGAGACGCCCGCCCGGCAAATCCGCGGCGTGTTGGACGTTTGCCCCACGGCGGCGGTTTTCATCCGGCTGCACGTCGACGCGCCGCCGTGGTGGACCGGGAGGTTTCCCGCGGAGCAGACCGGCTACGCGGACGGCCCGGCGGCGGCCGGGCCGGGCGGTGATGACGTCGGCCGCGGGCGGCGGCAGAGCTTGGCCTCGACGAAATGGCGCGGCGAGGCGACGGCGAAGCTAATCGAGTTCTGCCGCCGCCTGAGCGCCATGCCGGAAGGGGACGCGGTGGTCGGGCTGCACCTGGCCGGCGGGGTCTACGGCGAATGGCACTACTGGGGTTTTTCGCACCAGCCCGACACCGGTCCGGCCATGACCGCCCACTTCCGCCAATGGCTCAAGAGGAAGTACCGCGGCGACGAGGCCCTGCGGGCGGCGTGGAACGATCCGCAAGCGACGCTGGCCGCCGCCGGCGTGCCGGGCCTGGACGAGCGGCTGAACACCGACGACGGCCTGTTCCGCGATCCGCGGCGGCAGCGCAAGGTGATCGACTACTACCAGTGCCAGCAAGAGTTGGTGGCGGACGACGTGATCCACTTCTGCCGCACGGCCAAGGAGCATTGGCCCCGCCACCTCATCACCGGCGTGTTCTACGGGTACTTCTTCCACATGTTCGACATGTTCGCGCCCGGCGGACACGTCGAAGCCGGGCGCGTGCTGGATTCGCCCTACGTCGATTATCTGAGCGGGCCGTTGAGCTACGAATTGCCTGCCCGGCAGGTGGGCGGCACGGGCCAGCCGCGGGGCCTGCCCAGGTCGTGCGCCCTCAACGGCAAGCTGTGGCTGGACGAAGTTGATCATCCCACGATGCTGGGCGACGCCTTCGGCCGCCCGCCCCTTTTCTCCCCGACCACGCTCGCCGAGAGCATCGCCACCATGCGCCGCAATGCCGCGGGGTCGTTCGTGCAAGGAATGGGGATGTGGTGGTACGATTTTGGGCCGACGCCCAGGGGAAACGGCGGCTGGTGGGACCATCCGGCGCTGATGGCCGAGGTCAAGCGGCTGAAGGACCTTTTCGAGTCGCGCTCCGGCCGGCCCTACCGCTCCGACGCCGACGTGCTGCTGGTCTACGACCCTCAGTGTTTCTATTATCTGGGTGGGCCAAACGTGGACCCGGTCACTAACGCGCTCATCAACGGCGTCTCCGCCGACGTCTGCCACAGCGGTGTAATGGCCGATGCGGTCTACCTGGCCGACCTGCCGCGGGCCGATCTGCGGCCGTATCACGTGGTGGTGCTGGCCAATTGCCTAGTGCTCAGCGCGCAGCAGCGGGAGTTCATCGCCGGCAAGGTCGCCGCGGACGGGCGGCATCTGATCTGGCTTTACGCGCCCGGCTATTGCGATGGCCGGCGGCTCGACCTCGGGCACGTGTCGCAGGTCACCGGGATCGGCCTGCGGAAGATCGAGCTGGCCGGCCCGCCGCGGATCACGGCGAGCCGGGAGGGCTTCCCCGCCGCGGAGTTCGGCTTGGACCGGCCCTTGCGTCCGCTGCTGGCGGTGGAGGACCGCGCCGCCGTTGCCGTGGGCCGGTTCACGGCCGGCGGGCAGGTGGCCTTGGCGGAAAAGGAACTCGCCCGCAGCACGGCGTGGTTCTGTGCGCTGCCGCTGCGGAATCCGCCGCTGTTGCGGGCCATCTTCCGCCAAGGCGGCGTCCACGTCTTCGACGATCAGGACGACGTGATCCAATCCGGCGGCGGCGTGCTCTGCGTCCATACCGAGCAGGGCGGCCGGCGCAGAATCGTCCTGCGCAGCGGGAAAGCGATCGAGACCACGCTGCCGCCCCACTCGACGACCCTCTACGACAACGCCACCGGAGAGCTGCTGTTGGGCAATTGAACGGTTTCTACCGGCGGCTCAACGCTCCGCCTGATACACCGCCAGGATGTTTTCCGGCGGCACGTCGGGCTGGAAGAAATGGGCCGGGCCGAGGATGTAGCCGCCCTGGCGGCCGAGCGTTTGACAGTAGCGGCGGACCTCGGCATGGATTTGCTCGGGCGAGCCGTGCGGCAGCAAGCGCTGCATGTCCATCCCGCCGTGGAAACAGATTTGCCCGGCGAAATCGGCCGCCAGCCGCTCGGGCGACATTTCCGGCCCGGCCGGCTGGATCGGGTCCAAGATGTCCACGCCCAGGGCGATCAGCTCGGGGATGAACGGCCGAATCCGCCCGCAACTATGATAGAGCACCTTTGCCCCGAGGCCGTGGATGCAATCGACCATTTCCTTGATATACGGGGCGACGAACTGGCGGAACATGGGCACGGAGATCAACGGGCCGCTCTGGCTGCCCAGGTCGCTGATCAGGAGGAACAGGTCGATCCGCCCGCCGGTTGCCGCGGCCGCCCGCGTGTAGTCCTCCCGATAGAAGCCGGTGAACTTGCGGCAGAGGAAGTGGACCCAGTTGGGCCGCTCGACCATGTCGACGAACATCCCCTCCCAGCCGCGGACCAGCGAGGGCCGCTGCCACACGTCGGCGAATCCGTAGAGCAAGGCGTACCGGTCCAGGCGGCGGCACTGCTGGGCCAACGGGGCGTAATCGAACACGTCCGGCGTCGGCCAGTCGAAGGCCGCCAGGTCATCGAGCGTCTTGGCGTCGGCCAGGGCCCCGCGGACGTCCTCGCGCATCGGTCCCCAGGGGGTCTGCCGGTAGATGTAGCGTTCGCCCCAGAAGTTTTGGAAGAGGCCGCCGCCCAGAGCTTTCTCCGGCGGGTCGCGGACCTCCAGGTGGCGGACGTCGACGCCCAGATCATCCAACAGGCGTTGCCTGTCTTCGTGCCCGACGTGGGCCAGCAGGCGTTTCCAGGTACACTCCTCCGCCCAGAAGTCGCAAGGCGTCTGGTCGGGCGGGCGGAAGCTCAGGGCGGTAAGGACTCGCTGGCGTGGCGTCATCATGGCTCCGCTTGGCGGCCACCTGCCATCATAGCTCCGTCCGGGCTGCCTTTCCAGGCTCGCTTCCACAGCGGCATGGTGAGGGTTCGTGCCACTTAGATTGCGGGTGCCATGCCCACGGTTGCCGTGGGCATGTGACGTGCCGAAAACGCCGCAACATGCCCACGGCAAGCGTGGGCATGGCACCAAGCCAGTGCCGACAGATTGCCCAGAATCCGCAATCTGGACATCTTCTTTCATTGCTTGCCGACCAGCACGCAAACTAGAGAAACCACGCTGACTTTGCCGATAAACGAGCGGCTACCAGTCGCTGGCGGGTCGCACGCCCGAAACGCAACTCCGGCAAGGGGCACGTACTATCACCGCTCCCCTCGGCAACCTGAACGCAATCCGCAGGAACCGGCGAACCGGCAGGCTTGTGGTGTGGCGGCGACCGGCCGTCCGATAAGGAACCAGGGGCGAGAATGACGTAGATGCGGCATCCTGCCGCCCCAGTGAGTGAGGCGGACGCGGCAAGACGCCGCGCCTGCGAGAGCGCCGCGCGAGGAGGCAACCGCCGTGGGTCACGACATTAACGTGCTAGCACTGGTGAAAGGGGCGGAACGGTACGTCTTTCTCTACGACGACGCCAGCCGGGCGGAGACGCTGCGGACGCTCGGGCGGTTCGCCTCCAACCCCGAGTTGAGTTTCACCTGGTACGACGCCGCGGTGTTGAGCCAGAAGATCCGCCAGGAGAGCCACAAGTTCGTCTCCGCCTCGCGCTTCGGGGTGCCGCTGACGAGCGAATTGGACGAGTTCTAGCATTCGATGCCGACTGCCGTCGCCCGCTTTCTGCAATTTCTGGCCGTCGAGCGGAACGCCTCGCCGCACACGGTCAAGAGCTACCGCGAAGACCTGGCCGCGCTGACGGAATACCTCAGCCAGACGCACGGCGGCCGGCCGCCCGCGCCCGGCGAGATCACCGTTTCGGACCTCCGCGGCTACGTGGCGGCCTTGCACGAGTCGGGCTACGCGAAGGCGTCCATCGCGCGGCACCTGGCCACGCTGCGGAGTTTCTTCCGCTTCGGCCAGCGGGAAGGATGGACCAAGACCAACACGGCCAAGCCGCTGCGGAATCCGCGGCAGGGCCGCTCGCTACCGCACTTTCTTTCGGCCGAGGACCTGGGCCGGCTCTTCGATGCCCCGCCGCCGGACGGACCGATGGGACTCCGCGACCGGGCGATCCTGGAGACGACCTATTCGGCCGGCCTGCGGGTGAGCGAGGTGGTGGGGCTGGACGACGGTGACTTGGACTTCGACGCCGGGTTGTTGCGGGTCCGCGGCAAGGGGCGCCGCGAGCGTTTGGCGCCCGTCGGCTCCTACGCCACGGCCGCACTGCGCCGCTGGCTTCGCATCCGCCAACTGCACCCCCGCGTGAAGGCGGGGCCAACCGCGCCGGTGTTCGTCAACCGTTTCGGGCGGCGGCTGACGACGCGGAGCGTCGCCCGGATGTTGGAGAAGTACCTCAAGGTCTCCGGGCTGGACCGCCGCACCAGCCCGCACTCGCTGAGGCACAGCTTCGCCACGCACCTGCTGGACCGCGGGGCCGACATCCGCAGCGTGCAAGAACTCCTTGGCCACAAGAGCCTGGTGACGACGCAGATTTACACGCACGTCAGCACGACGGCGCTCAAGGACGCCTATCGCAGGGCGCACCCGCGGGCGAAATAGAGCAGCTCTTGGGACTTAGGTCTTGGGGCTTTGGCGCGGCTCGCGACGCACGCCCGAAGTCCCAAGACCTAAGCCCCAAGACCTTGCACTCTACACCAGTCCCTTCCGCACGGCCCAGACCGCGGCCTGGGTGCGGTCGCTGACGGCGATCTTCCGCAGGATGTTCTGCACGTGCTCCTTGACCGTCTCGACGCTGATCTCCAGCGAACGGCCGATCTCGCGGTTGCTCAGGCCCAGGGCCACGTGCCGCAGCACTTGGGTCTCGCGCTGGGTCAAGGGGACGTCGTTGTCGTCGAGCACCTGGCGGACCTTCATCGTGCTGGCGATCTTCTTCAGTTCGCCGCAACGGCTGGGCGATTCGCCCGCCGCCGCCGCCGTGATGGTGGTGATCAGGTCGTCCCGCGGGGCGCCCTTGAGGATGTAGTCGGCGGCCCCGAGGGCCACCGACCGGGCGACGTAGGTCGGATTGTCGTAGGTCGAGAGCATCACGACCTTGCACTCCGGCACTTTCGCCCGCAGCTTCTCCAGCGTGGACAGTCCGTCGCCGTCGGGCATGCGGATGTCCAGCAGGATCACGTCCGGCTTGTCCTTCTGGGCCAGACGCAGGGCCTCCTTGCCGTTGGCCGCCTCGGCGATGATCTGAATGTCGGTCCCGGCCAAAAGGCTGGCCAATCCCGTGCGGATGACTTCGTGGTCATCGCAAACCAATAGTCGAACGCTCATCGTTACCTCCCAAAACCTGGTGGAGTTGGACACCCATCCAACGGAACAAATATAACACAATCCTAAACTACCATCGGGCAGGATGAAATACCCCGCTACAACGATTTAACCCCCCCGACCCAGCGGGATAAACTCGGAATTTTAGGCCAAGTCGAGGGGGAAATACAGAATAATGGGGGAAGGCCGAAGGGGGAAGGGGGGGCAACCATCGGGATAATTGGCCAACCGGTAGAATAACGGGGCAATAAGCCCAGGGGTTGCAACTCCTGGGCTTGAGTGCCTGCCATCCGCTCGCTCCCCCTCCGCCTTCCTCCTTCCCCCGTCCGCCTTCTCCACCTTCCCCCTTTCATTTTGACTTCCCCCACCCTGTGACGTAGATATTTGGCGACAGCGGAGATTCCACGTCGCCACGGACCCTCCGCCGCTATGATCGGCGCAGCCGGAACAAACCACATTGCCGGGCAGCTCAGGGTAGGGAAATGAAACAACTCGCATCGCTCCTGTTGGTTGACGACGACCGCCACGTGTTGGGCTCGATGGCCGACTGGCTCCGCGACCAGGGCTACGCCGCCGACACGGCCACCAGCCTGGCCGAGGGCCGCGCCGCGGTGGACCGCAAACCCTATGATCTGGTGCTGGCCGACATCCGCCTGGGCGACGAGGACGGTTTCGATCTCCTGGCCCATTGTCGCCAACATCATCCCGCCACCGCCGTGATTATGATCACCGGCTACGGCACGGTCGAGGCGGCCGTCGAGGCCATCCGCCTGGGCGCCTTCGACTTCTTGACCAAGCCGTTGCTGGACGAAGAGTTGCTGGTTGCCATCCAGCGGGCGATCAATCAGCAGAAGGTGATCGAGGAGAACAAGACCCTCAAGGCCCAACTCGACATCCGCTTCGCCGTCGAGAACATCGTCGGCCACGACCACCGCATGTTAAAGACCTTCGACGTGATCGACGCCGTGGCGGACACCAAGGCCACCGTGCTGATTACCGGCGAGAGCGGCACCGGCAAGTCGCTGGTGGCCCGGGCCATCCATCGCCGCAGCGCACGCCGCGACAAGCCGTTTGTCGAGATCGCCTGCGGGGCACTCCCCGAGACGCTCCTGGAGAGCGAGCTGTTCGGCCACGTCGCCGGGGCCTTCACCGGCGCAATGGGCGAAAAACTCGGCAAGTTCAAGCTGGCCGACGAGGGAACCATCTTCCTCGACGAGATCAGCACGGCCAGCCCCGCCATGCAGGTCAAGCTGCTGCGGGTGCTGCAAGACCTCGAATTCGAGCCGGTCGGCGGGACCAAGACCTATCACGTCGATACCCGCGTCATTCTCGCCACCAATGACGACCTCTCCCGGCTGGTCGCCGAGGGCAAGTTCCGCCAGGACCTCTACTACCGGGTCAACGTCATCAACGTCGAGCTGCCGCCGCTCAGGGACCGGATCGGCGACATTCCGCTCTTGGCCGAGCACTTCCTCCGTCAGGTGTGCGAGGACTCGGGCAAGCAGGTCTCCGGCTTCACCGAGGACGCCATGAACGCCTTGCGGCGCTACCGCTGGCCGGGCAACGTCCGCGAGTTGGAGAACGTGATCGAGCGGGCGGTGCTCCTGGGCCACGGCGGCGCAATCGCGGTGGACGACCTCCCGCCCGCGCTGATTGCCGCCGGCGGCGTGGTGGCCGAGCCGGTTGCCGGCCGGTCGCTCAAGCAGGCGATGGAGAGCCCCGAGCGGCAGATCATCCGCGAGGTGCTCGAAGCCAACAACTGGAGCCGCAACGCCACGGCCGTCACGCTGGGCATCAACCGCACCACGCTCTACAAGAAGATGAAGCGGCTCGGGCTGGAAGACGTGGCGATGGCAATGGGACGCTGAGGTCTGTGCCCGGCCGACGAGGCGGTGCTCTACGCAGGCAATGGATGTCTCGATTCGGCCACGTCTGACCTGTCGGCGGTAATGATGTAAGCGCGCTTGATTTCAAGGTCGAAGAACTTGCAGTCACGTACTTCAACCAAGCCATGCTTGGCTCCAACGGCTCGCGTCAGGGCCTTAAGTCCCGGGTTGTCCCATCGGATGGGTACGATCCTCGAAAGAAGCAACAACTCCTGCCCGGTCAACCGCGACTGCACCTGTCCGGCTAGGAAAGTGAGGCCCTCGTGTTGATCGGCGTCGAGCCAGGGCGCCGAAACGAGCAGGTCCCAGACGTTGGGTGAGTCCTCCCGAAGAAACAATGCAAACAGGTTGAACTCGCCTCTCTGTGCAGAGACATCTCGCTCTAGCGACCTGAGCTTCTCCAAGAACTCATTCATAGCAGCGCCTCCAACAATGATCTCACCGATTGAATCATCCGCTCAGCGGCCTGCGCCGTCACATTGCCTATCGGATTATAGCGGGCCTCCGGGTCCCATTCCGCGACGTTCGACCAGTCCGCCAATTTCTCTGCCTTGAGCTTCTCCCCGATGCCCGAAAGGTAAAGCAAGATGTCCAGATCGTGCGTGCGGAACGTTTGCAGGCTGTTGAACTCGCCCTTGGTCGAGGGGTATCCGGCCCAATTGAGCGTCTCGCAGATCTTCGCCTTCAACGCAATCTCGACGGCGTAACCGCAAACGTAGACCGCACCATCGTATCGCTGGCACTGGAACAATGCCTCCGCGTCTTCCAGCCGCCCCCGAGAGATTTCAGTCAGGTTCAAGCGGTCGAGCATTGTCCCGCCTTATGTCACGCGAACCGGCTTAGTCGATCAAGCGCCCATGGCTACTACCATTATGCGCCCCTCCATGTCCAGAATCAACCCCAATCCAACCTGGGTTGCCGAGGGCGGTCTCTTGCCATACAATGCCGTTCAACATCCGCGTCAAAGTGGTCCGCAACATTCCGCCATGCCCACCGTTGCCGCCATTGCCACGTTCCTGGAACAACTCGCCCCCGCCCGTCTGGCCGAGGAGTGGGACAACGTTGGACTGCTGGTCGGCCATCGGGAGCAGACCGTCAAACGGCTGATGACCTGTCTGACGGTCACGCCCGCCAGCGCGGCGGAGGCGGTCGAAGCGGGGGCCGATCTGATCGTGACGCATCATCCGATCCCGTTTGCGGCCATCAAGCGGCTGACGGCGGACACCACTGCCGGCCGACTGCTGCTGGAACTGATCGCGGCGCACGTTGCCGTGTATAGCGCCCATACGGCGTTCGATTCGGCCGGCGAGGGAATCAACCAGCGGCTGGCCGAAGGACTGGGACTGGCCGACGTCGCGCCGCTGCTGCCGCACCCGGAAGGCCAAGGCGCGGGCCGATGGGGCCGGCTCGAAGAGCCGCTGCCGCTTGCGGAACTTGCCGGACGCTTGAAGCGGTTTCTGAAGATCGAGCGGCTGCAAATGGTCGGCCGGCCGGGGCAGACGGTGGGCACGGTAGCGGTGGCCTGCGGGGCGGCGAGCGAGTTTCTCGACGCGGCCCGCGAGCGCGGCTGCGACGCGATGGTCCTGGGCGAGGCCCGGTTCCATACGTGTCTGGAGGCGGAGGCGGCGGGCGTGGGCCTGCTCTTGCCCGGCCACTTCGCCAGCGAGCGGTTCGCGCTGGAGTGCCTGGCCGAGGTCCTGGCCCGGCAGTTCCCGGAGATCGAAGTCTGGGCGAGCCGGCAGGAGCGCGACCCGCTGCGATGGCAGTGAGTTGGTCAACGCATCGCGCTTTGGTCAATTTCGGACTCCACTCGGGGGGGCCGTCAGCTTTCAGCGGTCAGTTTTCAGAACGTAGGACGGATTTCCCAATCCGTCCGCCGCTCCGGGACGGATTGGGAAATCCGTCCTACGGTCTGGCAGGGCAAGCCACTCAACTCTCAGCTTTTTTCGCATCGACCATCATGCGCTATTGGCCGGGGGGTTTTCAATAGCAAGAATTGAGCCAGCCGTGGCGGAAGAGGGGGGGAGGACGAGGGGCAATTAAAATGCGTGAAAATCGCATGGCGGCGGCGGTTCATCCCACGGTATTGTTCAGAGGGAAAGAAAAGGACAGAGAAAATGAACGGTCATCCTGAGGCTTGGGGACTGCTGCGAAAGCTGACTTGGCAAGACGCCCTGCTCGTTCTGGCCGTATTGTTGCTGGCCCACGTGCTGGTGTCCCTGGTGCAATGGATACTCCGTCGCACGGCGGAGAAGGCGTCGCCGCACTTGCGACTCGGCATCCTTCGTGTGGTCCCGATTGCCCGGCTCTTGATTAGGATCGCGGCCGTTGTGCTCGTGGTGTCGATCCTCGTCGAGCCGACCTTCCGCAACATTGTTGGCCTGTTGGCCAGCATCGGATTGGTTCTGGCCTTTGCGCTCAAGGATTATGGAAGTTGTCTCATTGCGGGCGTGGTGACGGTGCTGGAAAACGTCTATCAGCCCGGAGACTGGATCAAAGTGGACGGCGCGTACGGCGAGGTGAAGTCCATCGGCGTCCGGGCCGTGACTATCGTGACGCTCGACGACACCGAGGTCATCATCCCGCACTCCAGGCTGTGGTCGGCCGGCATCTTCAATGCCAGCAGCGGCAACCGCAGCCTGCTGTGTGTGGCGGACTTCTATCTCCACCCGGACCACGATGCCTCCGAGGCCCGCCGGCGGCTGGCGGAGACGGCGGAATCGAGTTCATTCCGCAAACCGGAAACGCCGGTTACGGTAATCGTCGAGGAAAAGCCCTGGGGTACGCATTACCGCGTGAAAGCCTACGTGAAAGAGAGCCGCGAGCAGGCCCTATTCACTACCGACTTGACGGTCCGCGGCAAAGAGACCCTGCGGGCCGCAAATTTCCGGTTTGCACAAGCGCCTTACGCTCCAGCACACGGCTCCTGAACCAAGGGCTGGTATCGGCGGGCGATAGAAGCTGCATCCTTTTTCGTTCCCGACCGCCTGAAAGCCGCTCTCGGCCGCCCCAGGAAGCCAGAAGAAGGCAGCCGCAAGCCAAGACTACGCATGCAGCCATAACTGGTGTTGTGTCCCCCCAGTCCACCGGTTTGTTCCTGCATCACCCAGGATACGGAGTCTCTTTCTTTGTCCCAAAATCATTTACATTGTGCTAGCAACGCAATCATGGCAAAAAGCGCAACGGTATAGGCTATGATTCGTATTGCGTCGTCGGAGGACTCCCCGCCGGAAGACTCCAGATTCTCGGGGTCATCGTTTCCCTTTTCTTGAGTTACACAACCGACACATCAGAGCCGCATTCGACAGGATTGATTTTCCGCCGAGTGCATGGGGCTTGATGTGGTCGATCGTGAAATTGGACCAGGTCAAAGGCGTTCGACATCTCGGACAGCGTTTCCGGTCATCTGAGTGCCAGAGAAGTCTCCTTTGTTCAATCGTGAAGCCCCGCTGCTCGTCTCTCTTCTCGAAGACTCCGCCAAAGACCTTCTTGAGTATCTCGGCCCGCTGCTGCCGTGTGGCGAGGCTGTCAGTGTCGCCTTGAACCGTAAGCAGGTAGTCAGCGAATATCCGCTGGTCCGGGGCTGCGCTTCAGCCTTCCGCTGCTGTTGGCGCACCGCTCCGACGCCATTGGAGAGCCAGACCAGAAGTTTCTG
Organism: uncultured Planctomycetaceae bacterium; assembly: GCA_963754135.1. Classification (GTDB taxonomy): domain Bacteria; phylum Planctomycetota; class Planctomycetia; order Pirellulales; family Thermoguttaceae; genus JAJFUI01. Next base: position 747,368 of record CAVWEY010000003.1, on the reverse strand, counting down.
GGCCTGTCGGTTTCGTTTGGAATCCGACAGGATGCATCCTTGCCGGTCCAAGTCCGACAGGAAGACAACAAGTGAGTAGAAATCGGCAGAGTTCGCAAAGCGTGTGCTCCTCATGTCGGGAAAAACCTTCTTCACAACGTTGAGGATTCGCACGGTTTCCTGAACTACCCGACGAAGTGTCCGAACGTCAATGGCCTGCCCGCCGATCACGCCATCGAGGGCCTTCTTCTTGTTTATCAGGCCTTTGACTTGGAGCGATGCCATCAACTCACAGACCAGTTCGACATGCTTCATGCGGCTGACCTGTCCCGGAGACAGAATCCGGTTCTCCAGGAAGAACCGCCGTCTCTTCTCCGCCAGCCGTCCGGCCTGTTTGAGGAAATCACTGTGGTAAAATCGCGCATGGCGTTTTTCCGCCCCAGTGAGCCGCTTACCTGTGGAATTGATCCGAACGAAGACTTCAATGATGTCTCCAAGGTCGCCAGTAATCTCGACCGTTTGGAACTTGTAGCCCATCAAGCGGTGCTCGTGGCCACGATTCCGGATTCGTGTCCAGTCCCATTCCTCGATCCGCTCATCCGGTCCAAGCTGGACCCTCGCGGCAAACCGTGACCCACGAAAATGGCCGGCCCCCTGAAACATTAGCACAGTCTCAAGCCGCTGCTTGCCGTCGATTACATCGTAACGCAGTTTGCCATTGTCATTTTGTCGGTAGAGGAAGACTGACGGAATGGGGTAATTCTGAAGGAGCGATTCTATGAGCTTCCTTCTGTCCGATAACGTCCATACGGAGTCTCTTTGGAAGCCCGGCTCAAGGTTCAGTTGGCCGTTGTTAAAGAGAAGGACGAATTCCTGAATGGTTTTGTTCCCGTAGTCAAAGTCAAGTGGATGTGTTGGCATGCCTGCTCCCCTTCTTGTTGTCCGCGAACGTTCAACTAAGGCCGTCGTCCGGCACGGCCAGCGGCCGTGCGCACGCTGTTAGCCGATGCATGACCAAGTATCTTCTCTCGGAACACGTCGACTAGCCCCTGTTGTTGTATAGGCAACGGGTGTTTTGGCGTGCCAGACCGGTTTTTTGGAACCATGATTTCCGGAATTCCCGCAAAGACCGCCCTGACCTCTTCAATTCGGCTGGCAATCTCTGACGCATAGTGGGCCTTGTTTTGGTAGTCCCCATAGGCGTACATCACCGCGGAGAACTGGTTCAACGGCAAAGCTTTGTAGGAAAACGCCTCGTAGTCTTTACACGTCCAATTCCCGCTCTCAAATAGCACGTCTGGTTTGGTGGTCGCAAGGTTGAAAAGGTTGACGACAAATGGGTTGTAGGTTGTCTCTTCAAACAACCTTCGAAGGACACGGAGGGTCGTATCACGCGTCAAATTCTCACCCGCTCCGCTCAGACTCCCCGGGTTCAACATTACAACGACAGCGGCGCGTGAATTACGCGGATGCTCCTGCAAGCACCAAAGCCTATAGCGATCAGCACTCTCCCAAGAAATTCGCCAATCGCCGATCTGTCTTGCACGCACCTTCCCACCGAAAATCGCGGTCCCGGCATGCATCGGCTGATTCCCCCAGAACATGAACTCTACACCTCTTAGCATAGCCAGCGGCACACTGAACCGCAAGTGGGACGCTGCTTTTCAGTGAGAACGTTGGCCACGTCAACAATCGACATGGGCGATCCGGGGGCAGACCAATGGGGTAAGGAACGGATACCGGACAAGTCCAATTTCCGCTTAACTGGAATCGTCCTCGTCTTCTTCCAGACCTGTTTGACCTGGACCCCTTTCTGACCCGTCCTATTCCGCCGGCGGCAGATGCGGCACCGGCGGTTCGGGCAAGGCCGGCTTGGGGGCGATGGGCGGCGGCAACCTGGACAACTGCTTGGCAATCTCGACGCCGTTGACAGGACGTTGCGGCGTGGTAGAATTTAGTCGGTGATTGGGTGCGGCATCGAAAGGAGTGCCGTATGGCATCGACTGCTCAAGAAGTGCTCGCCAATCAGGTGCATGATCTGCCCTTGGCGGAGCGGCTTCGCCTTGCATCGCCGATACTTCAGGAGGTGACGCAGTTGGGCACGGCCATCGTCGAACAGTCGGCGAGTTGGAGCGAGCAGGACGAGCAGGAGGTCGCCGCGTTCTCGCTGGACTATGCCAACCGGCTCTATCCGGAGGCCGACGATCTTGTTTAGCGCCGGCGACGTGGTGGTCATCGACTTTCCTGGCGTGACGGGGACCAAGCGCCATCCCGTGGTTGTCGGTCGCCTGTCGGATCGCGATTGGGAGGGCGTACGGGCGTGCGTCAAGGCGGCGCTGGTCGCGCTATAGCGACGACGGCAGTGCGAGAAGCCCTGCCCTATTCCGCCGGCAGCAGATGTGGGAGCGGCGGCTCGGGCAATGTTGACTTGGGGGCGACCGGTGGCGGCAACTCGGAGAGCTGCTTGGCGATCTCGGGCGGCACCGTACCGCCGGCTTCCTTGAGCAATTGGGCCGCCAGACGGTCCCGCGGCGCGAGCTTCAGGGCCTGGAGGAGTTCGCCTTTCGCCTCGTTGGGGTGGCCGGCCATCAGGTAATGAAAGCCCAACAGAAACCGGCCCTCGGGCGACGAACGGTTGCTGTGGACATACTTCTCTAACGTCCGCAACTGGGCCGTGTAGGGTTCCACCTTGCCGTAGAATCCGTAGAGCGCCGCCCAATCGGGCGTTTTGCCCAGCGCGACGGCCGCATGGGCCTCCATCGCCGCCCCGCGGTACTCGCCCAAGGCAAACATCCCCAGCGAATAGAGCAGATGCGTTCGGGGATTCCGCGGCTCATCGACCGCGGCGTGGGCGGCCAGATAGGTCGCGTTGCGATAGTCCCCCTCGGCGAAAGCCGCCCGGGCGCGGCCGTGAAAATCGAACGGATCGTCGCCCGTCGCCGAGCCGCGCACCGAGGACATGCTGGGGCCGGCAGTCAGCGGGCCCATGCTGTGCTCGGCGGGCGTGACCGATCCGTCGGCCGCGATGCTAACCCCGTCGTCCGTCGGTCGATAGGCCGTGTAGGCCGTGGCCGGGTCGGCATAGGGCGTGGCGGCGTCGGCATAGGCAAGATAGCAATCGCCGGCGTAAGGAACGCCATAGCAGTAGTCGCAGTAGCCGGGCCACCAGGCGTAGCCGTACCAGGGCCACCAGTCGCCCCAACCCCAGCCCCATCCGCCATACCAATATGGGCCGGGGTGCGGGCCGGGATGAGGGCCGGGGTGTGGACAGGAGTGTCCTGCATGGCCGGCCATTCCGGCGGCACTGGAGCCCATGTGGGCCGAACCTGAGTAGGAGTGGCCGCCGGCGCCGCTGCCGGAAAATCCGCTATGGGCGCCGCCGCCGTATCCGCTCATGCCGCCCATGTGCCCGCCGCCGTATCCGCCCATGCCGCCGCCCATGTGCCCGCCGCCATATCCGCCCATGCCACCGCCCATGCCACCGCCGCCATGTCCGCCGCCACCGCCCCCGCCGCCATGTCCCGACGCCGCGGCAATTGGAAAACATGCCACCAAGGCGGCGGCCACAAAACCCGCAAAGGCAAACCGGACGGAAAAAACGGACACGATTGCACCCCTTCTCGTTCGTGTCATGCGGTCCTACACAATCAGTCTATCGAGCGCGTGAAGGAAAAAGGGTGGGGGAACTTGGGAGAAAACGCACCGGTGGAAAAAGACGTGTGGGTAGAATCCAGCAAGAGCATCCGCGGCCCCCCGGCAGGACGCGCTATGCTGCCGGCACATCCGAAAGGAACGATTTTTTCAGAATGGCTCTCATTTCGGCGGCCGTTTCAGGGTGGCGCTCGAAGACGTTCTTCTCTTCCCGCGGGTCGTTTTCCAGGTCGTAGAGCTGCGGGCCCAGACCGCGCCAATCGCCCCAGACGTTCTGGAAATAGTGCCATTTGCGGGTATGGACCGCGCCGAAATTGTCGAAGCCGGTGACCACCGCGTCGCGGAGTTTCCGGCCGCCGGCCAGCTCCCACAGATTGCCGCCGTCGAACTCCAAATTGGTCTTTACCCCGAGGAGCGAGAGGAAAGTCGGCGTGAAATCCAGATGGCTCGCCAACTCGGCGATCCGCTTGCCGCGGAAACTGCCGTCCGGGTGGCGGATAATCAACGGGACGTGGGCGATGCAGGAGTTCAGCAGCTTGGCCTGCTTCTGCACGCAGCCCTGCTCGCCCAAGTGGGTGCCGTGATCGGTGCTGAAGACCACGATGGTATTGTCCCAGAGCCGCAGCTCCTTCAGGCCGTCGAGCAGCCGGCCGACGCAATGATCGCTGAAGGTGACCTCGGCGGAGTACAGATCGCGGAGGATGGGAATGTCGTCGTCGCGGATGTCGCGGCGGTTGACGCCATACCCGAAGAGATAGCGCTCCAGCGGATATTTCTCGCGGTACATCTTCTGGAACCGGGGCGGGGCGTCCCACGGCTCGTGCGGGTCGAACATGTCCACAAAGAGCATGAGCGGCGTCCCGTTGTCCTCGTTGTCGCGCAACCAGCGGCCGGCGGCGGCGCAGGACTCGGCGCAAAAATAGTCCTCCTCGCCCTTCCGCTCTTGCGTGTTCAGGAGATACTGGGTGACCAGCTCGCGGTATCCCGGATTCAGCATGTGCCGCGGAATGTGCGCCTCGGGATGGACCGACTTGCGCGGGCCGCTCACGTAGGCGTCCGATTCCTGGCCGCGGATCCACTGCCAACTGGTAAAGCCGCGGTGGAAGTTCATGCCCGGCTTGAAATAGTGCGGCGTGTCGGCGATGAAGCCGCAGGTGAAGCCCGCCTTGGCCAGGATTTCGGCCAGGGTGACGTCGCTCTTGTTCAGTGGCCGCCATTTCACCCGGTCGGGAAGGATGCTCCGGCCGGTATGCATGACGCGCCGGGCGGGGATGGTCGGCAGCCCGTCGGCATAGCAGTTGGCAAAGAGCGTCCCTTCTTCGGCGAAGGCGTCGAGATTCGGGGTCCTGATCCGGTCATTGCCGTTGCAGTGGAGATAATCGAAGCGCAACGTGTCGCAAACGATGACGATCAGATTCAGCCCGTTGGGCTTCGACGCCCGGACGGCCGGCGGGAGTTTCTCTTTGCTCAGCGGGCCGGTAAAATCCGGCCGCGGCTTCTGGTCCGCCGCCGCGGCCAGCAAGGGAGCGCCCGCGGCCAGTCCGGCCAATGAACCGACGAAGTTCCTTCTGCTCACTCCACGCGGTGATTTCTTATCCATGGGATCTACCTTTCTTCGCGAGAACGATTCAGAGGTTGCCTTTGCAGCATACACCCGCAGCGCCGGGAGCGTCAAGCGCGCTGGGGGAGAAGGTGTCAGTGTTCTGGGCTTCCTTCGTCGTTGGTCCTTCACGTTTCGAGCTTGTTTTCTCCCCTCTCCCTTTTCTCCTCCCCCTTCCGGCGTAAAATGGGGGTATGAATTGCCGTGCGCTTACCGCCTTGCCGGTGTACAACGAGGTGGACCACGTGGCCGGAGTGATCGCCGGGGCTCTCGTATTGCCGCGAGGTGCTGGTGGTGGATGACGGCTCGACCGACGGCACCTCGGAATTGCTGGCGGCACGGGACGACATCCATCTGATCCGCCACCCGGCGAACCAGGGTTACGGCGCGGCGCTCCGGTCGGCGTTCGGCTTCGCCGTGGGGCGGGGATACGACGTGTTGGTGACCATCGACTGCGACGGGCAGCACCAGCCGCAGTTGATCCCCAAGTTTGTCGAGCGGTGTTGTGCCGGCGACGTGGACACCGTTTCCGGCAGCCGGTACTTGCGGCGGTTCCCCGGCGATAGCGATCCGCCCGCCGAGCGCCGCCGCCTGAACCAGATCATCACCGAGGAAGTGAACCGGCGGCTCGGGCTCGGGCTGACCGACGCTTTCTGCGGCTTCAAGGCGTATCGCGTGGCGGCGCTGCGGGAGGTCGAGCTTACGGAGACCGGCTACGCGATGCCGCTGGAGTTGTGGGTGCGGGCGGTGCGGCTGGGGCTGCGGGTCGTCGAACTGCCCGTGCCGCTGATCTATCTCGACGAGAAACGCTCCTTTGGCGGGGCGCTGGACGACGCCCGGACGCGGCTGGCCGTATATCGGGAGGTGTTGGACCGGGCGGAGAGGAGGAAATGATGAATGGTGAATGATGAATGATGAATTGCCGGGCGTCGCGGCCAATGGAGTTCATCATTCATCATTCATCATTCATCATTCATCATATGCAATCCCGGCAGATCGACCGCCGCCGTTTACGGGCGCCCGAAGGGGATGGCGCAGTGCTCGTCGAGCCGCCGCCGGATCGGGTGGCTGGTCTGGTGGCTGAAAATCTCCACCTTCGAGATCAATTCGATTATGATTTGCAGGGGCGGCCCTTGGCGGAAGTCTCGTCGCTCGGGCGGATCGAGTTGCTCGATGCGGCCCGGCGTTGGACGGCCGCATACCGCAATGTCCCCGCGCGGCCGCCCGACCCGGACGGGCTGATTTTTCTGGCGGGCCATCAACCGCAAATGTTCCACCCCGGCGTCTGGCTGAAGAACTTCGCGCTGGGGCGCTCAGCCGCAAGCACGGTGCGGCGGCGGTCAACCTGATCGTCGACGGCGACGCCACCTCGGACACGTCGCTGGCCGTCCCCACCGGCACGGTGGGCGAGCCGCGGACCGTGCGGATTCCCTTCGACCGGCCGGACCCCAAGATTCCGTACGAGGAGCGAATCATCGGGGACCGCGAGCTGTTTGATTCGTTCGGCCGGCGGGTGGCGGAGGAAATTGCGCCGTTGGTGGGCGAGCCGATGATCGGGCGGTACTGGCCGCTGGTGCTAGAGCGGACGAAGGAAACCGACAGGTTGGGGGCGTGCCTGGCGCAGGCCCGGCATCAGTTGGAGGGCGATTTTCAGGATGTGGGCGAGACGCTGGAGGCGCCGCAGAGTTGGCTGTGCGCCGGCGAGGCGTTCCAGTGGTTCGCGGCGCATCTATTGGCCCGGCTGCCGCGGTTCCGGCGGCTCTACAACGAGGCGCTCCGCGACTATCGCCGCGTACATCACCTTCGCAGCCGGTCGCATCCGGCGCCCGAGTTGGCCGAAGAGGGGGGATGGCAGGAGGCCCCGTTTTGGATTTGGACGGCCGAGTTGCCCCGCCGCCGGCGGTTGTTCGCCCGTGCGGCCGGCGGCGAAGTGCTTCTCTCCGACCGGGAGACATGGGAGACGCGGCTGCCGCTTTCGGCGGAGGGTCATGGCGGCCGGGCGGTCGGGCGGCTGATGGAGTTGGGACGCGGCGGCGTGCGCATCCGCCCGCGGGCGCTGGCTACCACGCTCTGGGCAAGGCTCGCCTTGGGGGACCTGTTCATCCACGGCATCGGAGGGGCGAAATACGACTGGGTAACCGACCGGCTGATCGAGCGGTTCTTTGAGCTGCGCCCGCCGGGTTTTCTGGTCCTGTCGGCCACGCTCCATTTGCCCGTCGCGCACGCCGGCACAACCGCCGCCGAGGTCCCGGCGGTCGAAGACGAGCTGCGCGGCATGACGTACCACCCCGAGCGGTATCTCGAATGTAGTCGGCAGACGCCGTGTGCCGAGTCCGCACACGGCGTGTGCGGACTACCTTCGGATTTGATTGCGGCGAAGCGGCGGTGGATCGGGACGCCGCCAACACGGGCGAGCGCCCGGCAGCGCTGCCGCGCCATCCGGCAGATCAACGCCGCGTTGCAGCCCTGGCTTGACGGCCGGCGGCGGCGGCTGGCCGGGCGGCACGCCGAAGCGCTGCGGAACCTGCGGGCCCGGCAGGTTCTGGCGTGGCGGGAGTACGCCTTCTGCCTCTATCCCGAGCCAGCCTTGCGCGAATTCTTGTCGGGGCTACTTCCCAAGATCGTCTAAAGATGGTTTGATGGTGTAACCTTGTCATTCTGAGCGAAGCGAAGAATCTTCGCACTTCGAGACCCTTCGCTCTGCTCAGGGTGACGGTTGGAAGGGATTCTCGCCGATGGGTGAGCAGGGCGACTGGTCCGTATCGGCCGAAGCGGCGTTGCCGAAGGCGGCGCCGCGCCGCGTGCGGCTGCCGGTGATCCGCCGGGGGCGAGCGACCACGCGACGATCTACCGCTTCCTGCAAGCGGTCTTCCAAGGGCCGTCGCCGGCCGAGTTCCAGGCGTCGTTGGAAGACCCGTTCTACGAGCCTTTCGACCGGCTTCTGTTGCGGCAGAAGCGGCGGATCGTCGCCCACGTCCAGGTCACGCATCGCACGATGCACTTTGGCCCGGTGCCGGTTCCGGCGGCCGGGTTGAGCTGGCTGGGGGTTGCGCCCGAGCACCGCGGGCAAGGGCTGGCGACCCATCTGTTGCGGGCGGCGGAGAGCCGGATGGAGATCGGCGGGGCGTTGGTGGGGATGTTGCGGACTTCGATCCCGCACTTCTTCCGCCGCACGGGCTGGGCGTTGTGCGGACAACCGAGCTATCGCCGCGCCAATCCACACGCCATTCTGGCCCGGCTCTTGGACCAGGGCATGGTCCCGCGTCCCCGCCGCCGCTGGCACATCCGCCCCTGGCTCCAATGGGAACATGCGGCGCTGCTGCGGATCTACAATCAAAACGCCGGCACGGCGTACGGCCCGCTGGAGCGGACGGCCGCCTACTGGCAGTGGTTGCTCAACCGGCACGGATACGATCAGGTCTACGTGGCGTTGGAGGGGCCGGAACAGTTGGAGTTGGGGGAGATCAGCACGCGGGTGGTGGGCTACGTGGTGATCCGGGGCGAGGGGATTCTGGAGTTGATGACGGCCCCGGAGCGGCCGCGGGCGGCAGCGGAATTGTTGGCCCGTTCGGCCGGCGACGCCATCGAGCACGGCCGGCACTGTGTCCGGCTGGACGCGCCACCCGAGTGTCCGCTGCTGGAGGTGTTCGACGCGGCGGGTGGTTGCGGTCCGCCGCCGACGCCCGAGCATGGCGAGGTGTCGATGATGCGGCTGCTGGGGCCGCTAAAGTTGCTGCGGCGGCTGTGCGGCGAGTTTGACCGCCGGGCGACCGCGGCCGGATTGCCCCGCCCGCTGGACCTGGGCCTGCTGGTCGAGGGCCGGAAGTACCAGGTCGAGCTGGGCCGGAAAGGGGCCGCGGCCACCGCCGAGCACATCGGCCGGAGCTACCTGCGGCTGAACGTCGCCGACTTCACGCGGCTGGTGCTCGGCCAGTTGGATTGGGAGGCGGCGATCAGCGCAGGCCGGCTGGAATGTTCCACCGCGCTGGGGGCCGAGGCCGGGCGGGCGCTCTTTCCGCCGCTGCCGCTGTGGCGCCCGCCGTGGGACGATTTGCCGGCGCTGTAGCGGGGAGCGGGTTCGGGCTAGGAGTCGCCGATTGCAAATTGAAAATTGAAAAATGCAAATTGCAAATTGCGGACGGTGCTGCCCGCATACCCAATTTTCAATTTGCAATTTTCAATTTGCCATCGACTGAGTCCGGCGAGTGCCGCGGCGAACCGCGCGCCGGCCCCCTTCCTACAACTCCGCGCGGAGGGTGACCAGTCCCCAGGCCGGCACGGGGATTGGACCCGTCCAGCGGGCGCCCCGGTCTTCGGCGAGATTGCTGAGGTACACGGCCTTCGGCGGCGTGCCGCCCCAAGACAGGTTGGCCTTGGCCGCCCGGCCGGCGGCGCCGAAGAGCCGCACAATGTACGCTTTGTGGTCCGCGCTGGGCTTGATCGAGGCCACGATCACGTCCGGCGTGTCGACCGTGAGCAATGACTTTCCGTCGGGCACCTTGTCCCTCGCGGGCAACAAGACCACCAACGGCTGGCTGCACTCGATCCCGAACCGCTGGGCCGCCACCGGGTCGTACTGCTTGTGCGGCAGCAGGGCGTAGCGGAAAGTCGTCGGACCCTCCTGCTCGGCCCGATAGTTCGTGAACCAGTGGTTGTTCATCACGTACGAGTAGAGCGTTTGAGACGGTTTCAGGTGCTCGATCCAGGCGTCCAAGTGGTTGCCGCCCGTGATGTTGTCGGGGGCGATGGCGCCCACCTCGACCATTGGGGCGTCCAACGTGGCCCAGGTCACGCCGTAGTCGGAGTTGGAAATATCGACCCAGCGGCCCACCGAGAACCAGTTCTTGCAGGCCCCGGGCAGTTGGTCGATCTCCGGGCGGATGACCGCCCAAGGGATGTCCATCCGCATCACGCCGTTGGGCACATTGAAGGCGAAGCCCAGGTGGATGGCTTCCTTCTTCCGGACGGGCTTCTTGTCGAGCGTGTCGATGATGTCCACGCGGTCCAGGCCGGCGACGACGCGGACTTCGCGCGTCAACTTCGCGCAGCCCGGTGCGTCGGACTCGATCAGCAGCGAGGCCACCAAGGGACCGGATTCCTTCACGGTGATCTTGGCCGGCCCGGCCTGCTGCGCTTCCTTCGTCTTGGCGTCGCGGACGTAGTAGTAGCGGTTCAGCCCGACGCCCGACTTGGCGTCGCAGAGCTCGGCGTCGATCGGCGGCGCACTGTAAAGGCTCGAAATCGCGCCCGAGGCCGGATCAACGCGGACAGAGAGCGTTGGACTGCGAAGCAGCGTTCCTTGAACTGTCGCCTTGCCCTCCGGCGCGATCATTCCGCCCTTGATCGTGTAGCGCTTGCCGGCCAAAGGCGGAATTTCCTTCGCCAGGAACGCCACTTCACCGGTGGAGAGCTCTTGCGGTATGGCGACGCGCCCGTCGGGCGCGACGAGGTTCTTCATAAAACCCCATTCCCTCGGCAGCACCACGAGGTCAGTTCGTGGCCACAACGACGTGTTGTACACGTCGATCGCATCCGGCGGATCTTGCGGGGCGTCACGGCTTGCCAGGGGGCCGGTCAAGAGCTCCCGTGATTGGGCGTCGCCGTCGAGCGCGAACGCTTGTTTGATCTTCCACTGGTCCTTGACGAACGGCTTGTCCGGCTCATCGACGCTGTTGTAGGCGCCCCAGGTGTGCTCGTCGTAGAGGATCACGTTGCGCCAAGCGGCGGAAAACTTTTGGGCCGGATAGTGGGCCGGGTCGAGCATCGCCCAGAGGGTTTCGGCCTGCACCAGCCGCTCGGCGGCCGTGCGGTTCAGGGCCGTTTCGCGGGCCGACGAGGCCGCCCCGTCCTCCCAGTAGGGCGTCCAGTCGCCGCGGAAACTGGGCAGCTTGTCGCCGTACCGCTTCTCGAATTGGCCGAACGCCTCGGATACGGTGGCGATTATCATCTTCGGGTTGGCGTGCTTCAAGTTCCAGTTCTTCACTACCTCGGGCAGCGTGGCGTCGGGCGGGCCGTTGTCGGCGACGGTCCAACGCAGATAGGTGATGTCGTAAGGATAGCCGGCCTTTTCCAGTTCCCCCACCCGCTCCAGCACGCGCGGGTCCAGCTTGTAGTGGGTGTGACCCAAGGCATAGCCCATGTAGGGGACCCAACAGAGCACCTTCTGCTGACCGTCGGGACCGACCCAGTAGAACGGCTTGTCGCTCCAGGTGCTCATCGTCCGGCCGAGTCGGTCGCCGAAGTTCGGGCCGATGGAGAAGTACTTCACGCCGGCCTGGGCCAGGGCGGGCACAATCCCCCACGCATAGCCCGGCACGTCGCTGATCATCGCCGTCTCGACCTTGACCCCGCAGCGTTTCGACAACCGCTGGGCACACTCGCACAACCGCAGCAATTCCTCCGGCCGGCAGAGGCCCGTCAACTCGTTGCCGTACAGGGCGTCCAGCTCGATCTGGCCGGCGCGGATGGCGTCGATCAAGCGTTGCTGTTTCTCCGGCGGTTGCTCGCGGAGATAGCTATCGACCGCCCAGAGGACTTCGGTGTTCCACTTGAACCGAGCCTCGGGCGGGTAACCGGCCGTTTTGCCGATCAGTTCCAACGCCGTGTCGATGTTCTGCCACTGTTTCCGCTCCACCTCCGGCTGCAAATGGGTGTAGCCGATGTCGTTGTGGGAATGGGGCAGAAGATAGACGGTCCATTGCCGCTCGGGCGGCACGGGCTTGGTCCCTTGATCGGCGGCCATGGCGCAAGAGCAGAGGGCAAGGACGGCCAAGGCAACGGTCTGAAAACGCCGGAGGGCAGTTCGACGCGACATGTTGATTCTCCTTTGCTGGGGCAGGGGCGGATTCTTCGGCAGCAACCGGAGATTGTACCAGATTGGCGGCGCTATGGCGACTGACCCAGGCGCCGCAGGTGTGGCAAGAAATCCTGGCACACGGTCATTCTGAGCGTAGCAAAGAATCTCCCCTACGCCGCGGAGATTCTTCGCTGCGCTCAGAATGACAAAATCGCCAGAAGAATGGGCAGATCAGGCGCCGCAGGGCGCCGCCAGCCGGTTAGAACTTCCGGCCGTCGATCGCCCGGCCGTCGTTCCGGCTGCCCAGGTTAAAGCGGATCCGCCCGGCAGCCGCGTAGTCGATCATTCCGGCCGCAGCTCCGCCAGCAGCGTCACCACGCCGGCCACGATCTGGCCGACCGTCTGGACACGATCCGCAAGCTCGTCCGGGACGGAGATGCCGAAATGCTCTTCGATCTCCATCGTACACTCCACGATGTCCAGGCTGTCCCAGCCCAAGTCATCGAACACGTTTTGGTTCTCCCGAATCTCGTCCGCCGCAACATTCGAGAACTCGGCCACGATCTGTTTCACGTCCTGCGCGATGCGGTCCCGCGGGAGAACGGTTCCACAAGACGGGCTACTTTCGCTGGGCATTTTCGGACTCCTTCTGAGGTGGTTTAGCATTAGGCGGGGCATCGTGCCGGCCTTGGACGGCATTGATGGCAACGACCAGTTTGCGGATCGTGGCGAAGTCGGGCGTGGTCCGCCCGCGCTCGATCCGGTTGAGCGTCTCGGGGCGGATGCCGGCACGGCGGGCCAACTCGGCCTGAGACAAGCCCGCCACGCGCCGTCGCCGCACCAGCTTTTCGGCCAGGGATGCCCGGTCCAGGTCCAGGCCGGGCGTAAGCGGTTCAGCCCCGGCAGGGTGGGCTTGGGGACCGACCCGCACCTTGCGACAGAGCATTTGGAACTCCGTTTCCCGCAAAATCACGTAGCAAACGCCGTCGAGCTCCACTCGGCGGTGTTCGATGGCTCGCTGGGGCTTGATGGACATATCCGGGCCTCATGGTTGATGAATACCGTTGACGAATGCCCAACTTTACCAAATATCGGCGTAGAAGTCAAGAGTATTGAGCCATAAAACAATGCTGCGGCCTCATTCACGTGTGGGCCGCTCTGGCGTTGGGGGGCGGGGGTGGCTACAATCCGCCACCGCAAGTCTCTCCCCCGGAGCCGGATCATGGCCGCCGACATGAAGACCGAACGTCAACGGAAACCCGTCATCGCGCAGAGAACTCCCGTCCAGCCCGCGGCGCGGAAGGGCCGCCGGCGATGGCGGCTGGGTGTGGCGCTGGCAACGCTGGCGCTGCTGGTCTGGCTGCTGCCGGCGATCCTGGCCCACACGCCGTTGATGGGCTGGGCGGTCAACAATTTCGCCGGGCTCAACGGCACGGCGGAAATCCAGTCGGCCTCGCTCGGCTGGTTCTCGCCGGTGGCCGCCACCGGCATCGCCGTCAAGGACAAGCAGGGCAAGACCGTGCTCTCGCTGGCCTCGCTCAGCGGCGACCGCACCCTGGCGGCCATTCTCTGCGACTACACGAACCTCGGCCGCTTCCACCTTAGCGGCCTGAAACTCTCGGTCGTCCTCCGCGACGACGGCAGCAACGTCGAGGACCTGCTGGCGAACTACCTGGCGCCGAAGCAGGCGCCGCAGCCGGCGAAAGCGTCGGCCGGCTTCGCGCTGGGCGTGGACGTCGCCGACGGCAGCGTGTCGGTCGCCGACCAGGCCATCGGCCAGAGTTGGCAAGTGAACAAGTTGGCGGTCAGCGTGGACCTGCCGAAGGACCCGGCGGCGCCGCTGGCGGTGCAGGCCTCGATCGAGTTGCCCGATGCTCCGGGGGCTGTTAGCCCCCGGCTAGCCACGCTGGCCGGCGGGCTGAAATGGGCGTCGGCCGGGGGCGAGGCCACGCTCAAGATCGAGCAGTTCCCCTTGGCCGTTCTCCGCCCCCTGGCCACCAGGCTGATCTCGCGGGGGACCACGCCGAGCGGGCGGCTTTCTTCCGACGTCCGCGCATCGTGGGGCGGCAAGGACGGGAACAACGGCGTGTCGGGCAGTGTGAACGTGGACGGATTCTCGTTGGCAATGCCGGCGGCGCTGGGGACCGATCTGGTGCAACTCGACCGCTTCCAGACCGCCGCCCAGGCGTCGTGGCAGGCCGACCGCGTGGACATCCAGAAGGCGTCGGTCGATTGCGATCTGTGCAGCGCGTCGCTGGTGGGCACGATTCCGCTGGGGCAGAAGGGCGGCTTTTCCCTGAGTTCGCTGATCCGGCAGCGGCAAGAGCTTAGCGGACGGTTGGACCTTGCCCGGCTCGCCCGCATGTTGCCCGCCACGCTCCACTTGAAACAGAACATGCGGATCGACTCCGGCCAGGTGGAAATGACCCTGAGCAGCCAGCCGCAGCAACAGGGCGCGGTGTGGCAGGGGAAGTTGGGCACTACCCCGCTCAGCGCCACGGCCGACGGACGGCAGATCGCCTGGCAACAGCCGCTCTCGGCGGTGCTGGAGGCCCACGAACACGCCCCAAGGGCCGGTCGTGGACAACCTCGACTGCCAGTCCGATTTCCTCCGCGTCCACGCCGCCGGCACGCCCGACGACTTCACCGCCGCGCTCAACCTGAGCCTCAACCAACTCGCCGACCACCTGGGGCAGTTCCTCAATCTCGATGGAGTTCAGTTGGCCGGCCAGGGCAGCGGCAGCGTGACCTGGAAACGGACGCAACAACGATTCGACGCCGGCGCCCAGTTCCGGCTGGACGGCTTCCAGTGGGCGACGAACAATCGGCCGGCCTGGCGCGAGGATAGCATCACGGCCGCGCTCGTGGCCAACGGCCAGACCGACCTGGGCGAGAAGACCCGCATCGACGCCGCCTCGCTGACAATCAACACCGGGACGGACCAGATCGGGGCGAAATTGCTCTCTCCGGTGGCGGACTTGCAAGGGGGCGGCACTTGGACCATCCAGGTCGGCGTGCAAGGGCAATTGCAGAATTGGCCCGCCCGGCTCGCCGTCTGGCTGCCCACGGGCAGCCTGCGGCGGCTCGAGGGGGCCTACAACGTGCAGGCCGACGGCACGGCCTCCGCGGGCAGCGTCACCCTCCGCCAGTTGAGAGCCAGTGCGGCCCCGCTGCTGGTCGACTCGACGTGGTTGGTGATCGACGAGCCGCGGATCAATGCCGGAGTGGCCGGCTCGTGGGACCGGCAGAAGGGGAAGGTGCAGATTGAACCGGCCGTTTTCACGACCGCCACGCTGGCCATCCAGGCCAACGACGTTGTAGTGGCGATGCCCCCGACGGGGCCGATGGAACTGGCCGGCACGCTCAAGTATCAGGGGGACCTGGGGCGACTCCGGCAATGGCTGAGCGATCCGAAAACGCCCTCCGCGTGGCGGCTGGCCGGACAACTCAGCGGCTCGGCCCAGTTGCGGCCGGCCGGCGGACTGCTGCACGGCGAAGTCGCCGCCAAAGTGGCCAATCTGGCGGTCGTGGACGCCTCGGGCCAACAGGTCCAGGAACCGGAAGTCGCGATTGCGGCCGTCGGCCAGTATGATCCGAACTCGAAATCGCTCGAACTGGAACAAGTCCAACTCACTTCCAGCATGGTGGCGGCCCGCACGACCGGCCGCATGGCGCCGGTCGAGCGGACACAACGAAGCACAACTCAGCGGCCAGGTCCGATACGACCTGGAGCGGCTCTGCGGGCTGCTGCGGCCGTACCTCGGCCCCGCCGTGCGGTTGACCGGCCAAGGGGCCTCCGACGCCTGGTATCGCGGGCCGTTGGCGGCGTCCGAAGCACTGTCCACGGGCCAGGCCGAGGCCGGCGTCCGCTGGGACCAGGCCGACCTGGGCGGCTTTCCCCTCGGCCGCGGCGAACTGAAAGCCGACATGGCCAATGGCGCCGTCCAGATGACGCCGCTGGAACTGACGGTAAGCCAGGGGCAGGTACACCTGGCGCCGCGGTTGCGGCTGCGGCCCGAGCCGCTCGAACTCAGCCTGCCCGCCGGACCGCTGGCCGAGCAGATTGCGATCGACCCGGCGATGTGTACGTCGATGCTCAAATACGCCGCCCCCGGCGCTGGCCAACGTGGCCACGGCCCGCGGCACGTTCTCGGTCATCCTCGATAGCTGCCATATTCCGCTTAGCGATCCGAAGAAGAGCGACGTGGCCGGCCGGCTGGTCATCCATTCGATGGAGATCGGCTCGGGGCCGATGCTCCACTCGATGAGCGTGCTGTTGACCAGCGAGGCCCCCGCCAAGCTGCGGCCGGATTCGGTCGTGACCTTTTTGGTCCGGGACGGCAAGGTCCATCACGAGGGCCTGGAACTGCAATTCCCCGACTTGACGATCCGCACCAGCGGCGACGTGGGACTGGACAAGACGCTGAACATCGTGGCGGAGTTCGGCGTGCCGCCGAAATGGCTGGCCGGCAACAACGCCGTCTCGCAAGCGGTGCGGAACCAGGTGCTCCGTCTACCCTTCAGGGGCACGCTCGAACTGCCGCAGCCCGACCTCCAGGAAATGCAACGGCTCAACCAGCAGTTCATCAAACAGGCCGCCGGAAACCTGATCAACGATGGAATCAACAAGGGGCTGAACGGCCTGGACCAGTTGCTCAAGCCGCGAAAGTAGGTATGATAGTCGAGAGTTGATTGGGTGGCACGCCCTGAAAGGGCGTGGCAGGTGTTACGGCTGGATTCGGCGATTCGCCACGCCCTTTCAGGGCGTGCCACCCGAACGGCGTAAGGGGCCTGAGTAGCCCCGTGATCGTGTTCCTGCGACGCGACCGTCTCGGAGGCCCTGCAAATGGCTCTCATTCAATGCCCGGAGTGCCAGCACAGCGTTAGTGATTCGGCCCTCGCGTGTCCGTCGTGCGGCTATAAGCTGAAGGACTCACTCGGTGACGGCCTCGCCAAGGAAGTGCGTGTCATTGTTCGTTACCTGAACGTGCTCGTCTGGGGCTTCTTGGGTTTCTTCACGCTTTGGGTGATCTTCTTCCTCATGACCCATCGTTGACGGGCTGGTATCGTGAACTTCATCCTCCTCGGCACCAGCGGGTATCATCCCAGCGACCGGCGGCAGACGCCGTGCCTGCTGCTGCCGGAGTGCGGGGTGATGCTCGACGCGGGCACGGCGATCTACCGGGCGGGCGAATATCTCACGTTGCCGGAACTCGATATTTTTCTCACCCACGCCCACCTCGATCACACGGTCGGCCTGACGTTCTTGTTCAGTGTGATGCGCGTCCATCCGCTGCGGCGGGTCACGGTCCACGGGCTGGCGGAGAATCTGCGGGCGGTCCGCGAGCACCTGTTTGCCGAGGCCCTGTTCCCCGTGCCCCCGCCGTTCGAGATGCGGCCGCTGGAGGAGTCGTTCGCCCTGCCCGGCGGCGGACGGCTGACGCACTTTCCCCTGGAACATCGGGGCGGATCGGTCGGCTACCGGCTCGATTGGCCGGGCCGCTCGATGGCCTATGTGACCGACACAACGGCCGATCCACAGGCCGCCTACGTGGCCAAGATCCGCGGCGTGGACCTGCTGGTACACGAGTGCTATTTCTCCGACGCGCAAGCGGATTGGGCACACAAGACGGGCCACAGCCACACCACGCCCGTGGCCCAGGTGGCCCAAGCGGCCGGCGCCGGCCGGCTCGTGCTGATCCACGTCAACCCCCTCTCGGCCGCCGTCGATCCCGTCGGGCTGGACGTGGCCCGGACGATTTTTCCCAACACGGTATTGGGCGAGGACCGGATGGAGTTGGAGTTCTAAGAGAAAAAGGGGACATCACTGATTTCAGGCCATTCTTCCCGGCCGTTTTCGGTGATCGTATCGCCCAGGCTTTCAATATCAGTGCCGTCCCCTTTGTGCGGCGAGGCCAAAATCAGTGATGTCCCCTTTTCCGTTGCCAGAATGTCCCCTTTTGCCCCCCTTTTTCCCTCCCTTTGTTGAGAGGCTAGCCGACGATTTTCTTGATTCTGTTCAGGTCGGTAGTATTCTCGATCTTCTCTGAGGTCATTCGTTGAGCATAGCGCCTTTCACGCAGGTACTCGTAAATCTTTACCCCTTGCTCAACGTCGAGGTCAGTAAAACCGGAATACACCATATTCGTATGGCGCTTTGAAATCATCGTGATCATACCCTGCAAATGGGTAGAAGTAAAACCTTCTGTAATAGTCGGTCAGTCGCTTGCTTTCGGGCCGGAGTATCCTGAACGCAAGCCTGACCTCAAAGCATCCCAAGTAACGTCCGCTCCCGGTCGGCTTCAGAAAGAGGCGTGCCGGGATGCTTTCGTCGTGAAAGAAGCTCGTGGTATAGAAATGGATTCTCTTCCAATGCTCGCACTCGATGAAGTCCGAGTTGCGCGTATTGAAGCCGGCAATTCGGTACATAAGGTCCCTGCCGTATCGACCATCTTTGACTTCCAGAAGTTCAATTACCCCTTCCTTTACTAATGCTCGGGTCTCCGCCTCAATGTCCCGGACGGGATATACCTCGTCGACGCATTTCTCCTGACGAAACTCCCAGGATGCCCGCAGTCGGTCGAAACTCGGGTTCGACGCACGGGCTAAAATACCTGCTCAGATCAACGAATTCGATCTTCTTCAAGTTTGGGCACTTTTTCTTGATGTCTTTTCGCAATTCTCCCTTGCCGGTGTCCTCCTCCCAATAAACGATGTAGAGGGAGTCGTAGCCATTATCCTTGAGGGTTCTTCTCGTGGCCACAGCGTTCTTCGAAGGGTAGAGATGGCCATAGAAGGTTCTCAGCGCGTACTCAAACTCGATTGCTTCCCTGTTGCCAGTCTTAGTGTCTTCCATGCAGGCATCAGGGAAGCGCATCTGGATATCAATTAGGCATTTGTCGCTGAATTTCTCGATCTGGTCCCAGTATCGGCTGAAGAAGTAGACCACAGCCTGCTCTTGGCGCGCGAAGATCGGTTCGCATTGGGTCGTGCTCATCTGTGTCCTCCTCGAAAGGGAAAGCTTCATGTGCGAATGAACCGATTCTAGCACAACCAGAATTGGATGTCAAAAGTGGCAAAGCGGAGGGGGAAAAAATCAGTGATGTCCCCTTTTCCGTCGCCTTCCGTCGCCCTTTTCCGTCGCTACTCCGCTCCTGCGGCTTCGCCCCCGCGAGGTCGGAATCGGCCCGAAAATCACCGCGAGAGATCACGGGGGCTACTTGACGCCCCGATACGGCAGGGTAAGATACCTGTCTGTCGCGCCGAGCCAGCCGGCAACGCCGGTCGCCGCCGCGAGTGTTGGGGAAGCGCGCGGTGGAAGGGCAGAGCCCGGACGCGCGACGCCAAAGAGGGGGAGATTTGGGGTCAGAGCGCACTTAGTCATCAGGCGGGTTCTGCTATTGACTAAGTGCAGCTCTGACCCCAAGTCCTCCCGCAAGTCCTCCCCGGTCTCACGAAAGGGTCTAAAAAATGATTGGGCACCGCACTCCAAAGCCCGTGGGCATCGTCCTAATACTGAACCGCCGGTATGAAGACTTCGCCACCTACATTCGTGGCATCAAGACGGACAACTGCTACAATGTTCCGAAACGGGCTTGGAAAAGGGGACGACGGCGAGTAAGAGACTTGGCGGCAGACTACAACTACCTTGAGAAGGGTAAATGGCTACTGATATATGACAGTCAGCATCAAGCCGCTACAGTAATGGGCAGGGTGAGCCGCCAAGAGTATGACCACGTCAACAATCCCGACTTTCCTTGCGTCAACTACTTCGACCCAGCCCAACTGTTCTATCCAAACAAAGATGAGCTACCGCTGCGCTTCCTCAGCAAAGTCTTTCCGAACTTTGAGAGTAGTCGCCGTTATCGGAACATTTCCCGTCGCCAGTTTGACCGGCTAGCACAACGGGTAAGTGCGATGACCAATGCGGCAACGGCAACTGAATAGGCGTGGCAACCCGACCACGTTGTTTTTCCATCCGAAGGAACTGACGCCGCAAAAGAAGGAGCCCGTGCAGGTTTCGGGTGGTATTCCAATCCAAAGGGGACCGGAAGTGTACGCCTCGCATGACGAACTCGACGAAAACATCCAAGAAGCCAGGGACAATCTTCAGAATTACAAAATGGGAGTTCAAGTATCCGAGTGGGTTCTTGCTTCGGTTGTTATCGTTTGTCTTTTGACAGGACACACTTTTCTGGGCGTGGGACTACTATTATTCTGCTTACTGCCAATAGTTGCAGGGGGTAAGGTCGGGATTCAAGTACGGCAAGCTCTCTTAACCCAACAAGAGAATGCAAAACGTCAGCAGGACATCTTGGGTGAATTGAGAAAAGCGGGCAGAACGACACACGAAGCTTGACAAAGGCGGACAAAAGGGGACATCACTGATTATTCGCCTCCTTTCGCGGCCGGCCGGGACCGCGAAGGGTGAAAGCGAGGCCCAGGCGGCTTGCCGTCCGCTGCACCCAGTTTTCGGGACCGAGCGGCCGGCCTCGTTGCACGCAGACCCGAATTCCTTCCATTTGTTCGTCGCTCAAGTCACGGTTGACCAAGGCGACCCAATTGCGCGGCCGCTCGACGGGCCACGGGCTTAGGCGCAAATCGCCCGATCCGTGCATCCGCCGCCAAAGCCCGCTCCATTGCCATTGCTCGGCCCGTTCCGCCAGCCCGGCGCGGAGCGGATTCGCTTCGACGTACCGGCACAGCGCCAGGAAGTAATCGTCCTCGGCCACGGGAAAGCTCTTGAACCGCCCTTGGTACAGGTGCCCTCCGCCGCGGCTGTGATAGTGTTCGTGGTGACGGCGGACGTGCGTCACGCCCACCCAGCCCATGAAACGCGCCAGCGCCAGGCCGCTGTTCGGACGGACCACCAGATGCCAATGGTTGGGCATCACGCAGTACGTCAACAAGTCCACGGGATAGCGTTCCAAAGCTTCGGCCAAAACGCCCTCGAACGCTTCATAGTCGCCGGCCTTGTGAAAGAGCCGCATCCGACCGTTCCCTCGATTGAGAACGTGGTAGACGGTGCCGGCTTCGGTTGATCGGGCGGTTCGCGGCATTCGGGCAGACTAGCACGTTTCGCCCCGCCCGTCAATATCAGTGATGTCCCCTTTTTTTCGCCCGAATCGAAACGGCGCGGCCAGTGCCAGGGCGGTGAAGTAGACCAGCCCGCCCGACCAGAGCACGTCGCTGGGGAAATGGCCGCCGGCGACGATCCGCCCCAAGCCCATCACGCTTCCGCAGGTCAACCCCAGAAGGAGAAACGCGGCGGCCAGCCAGGGCCGCCGCCGATAGCAGACAAACGCCGGGGCCATCAGGTAGAAACCCATCGCCGCGTGCCCGCTGGGGAACGAGGAGTCCTCTTCGCCCGATCCACGTTGCCAGACGGGAACGAACGGGCGCGAATCGCCGAACTCAACGGTGGCGCGGGGACGCGGGCGGCTCCAATACGGCTTACACAGCTCGTTGACGATGAGCCCCGGCCCCACGATCAGCAGCAGGGCGTAGAACAGCCCCGGATCGCGCCACCGCTCGAGCCGGGTCCAGGCGAAGCTCACGATCCAGACAACCAAGCCCCCGCTGCCGAGAATCCACGCCGGGTAGACGCCCCAGTTGTAGAGCAATCGCCAGGGCTGCTCCTGCCCGAGCGGAAACCGGAACTTGGCGTTCCGGACTGACTGTGTCCCCGGAGAAGAAGGGCCGCACCAGCGCCCGATCGAGGTCCGTCCACCAGAACGCCGCCGTGGCCGCCGCCAACACGGCCGCCGGAATCCACACGGCAGGCCGTCGGGCCACGGACATCAGCTTCACTGCGATCGTCGTCAACGGAACTTGTAGCTCGGGTTCCTCGTGTCGAAATCGGCGTCGGTAAACCCGTTGTTCAGCTTCAGATTCAGGTAGGTGTACTCCTCCATCAACTCGGGCTTGCCCCCCTTCTCCCGCGGCCAATCGTAGGACGCGTAGCGGATCGGCAGGTTCAACTCCTTGTCGACGAAGATCTGCGCCATGTGGAAGAGAAAGTTCCGCCGGGGCACGGGGTGGACGACCTCGATGCAGGTGCATACCCGCCCGTTGATCTTCGCTCCGGGATAGAACTTCACCTCGCACTCGCCGTACTTCACGTCCTTCTCCGCCACTTCGACTAGCCGCTGGGTCAAGTTCAGGATGCCCAACTCCGTCAACGGATAGCGCTGGTCTTTCATGGCGATCGGTCCGTCGGGCTTGATCGAGACGGTGCCGAACATCTTCTGGAACCCCACGCCGTGGGCCCACATATTCCCGTTGTTCTGCCCCTCGATGTAGATCACCTCCCGCCCTTTGAGCGAGGCCGGGCCAAGGAAGTTCATGTAGACGCTGAAGGGGTGCTGCCGCAGCTTGACGAACATGTACTGATACTCGAGCAGCTTGCCGCCGATCCGCTCCCGCTTCGCCACGGTGGCCGAGTAGTCCTGGATCATCTTTACGTCCTTCAAGCCGGAGTAGGCCCAGCGGAGGGCGGGCATCAGCGGGTGCTCATTCGCCGCACCGGGTCCCAGCGGAGGCGCCGCCGAAGCGGAGGCCGCCGCTTCCGAACGGTCGGCCACCTGGTACGCCGGCCGTTTGGCCGATTGGTCGGACCCGTCCGCGGGCGGCGCGGTGGTCATGGCACTGTCGTCCGCCGACTTTCGGTGCAGCAGCCCGCCGGCCAAGGCCGCCTGTGCCAGCGCTATCCCCACTAATGTGGTACAGGCCAGCACCGCTGGCGCCCAACACCGCGTCCTGAAGTTCCCAAGGGCCATGAATGTTCCTCCTTAAGCGTACTCAAGTGTAGAAGCGGCGTCCTGCCGCTTCGCGTCCGTGTAGGACGAGTTTTCCAACTCGCCCATGCTGTGGACGAGTTGGAAAGCTCGTCCTACGGAGTTCTGGGTAAAATGCGTAGAAAAAATGGTATCGCCGTTCCATACGACGGGTGACTGTCCCGTTCCTAATGCCGGCCTTCTTCGACCTTATCGCAAATTCTCCTGGGGGGAATTACAATGTTTGCTCGCACAGGGTCCCCTTGCCCAATCGTTCAGCTACCCTCCTGCAACGTAGCCAATACCAATCGCTACATTTTACCAGGTTGCCGTTCCGTGAGGAGTCCAGTTTTGTGAAGCAGTCGGACTTGCAGCTTGCCGCCATCCTCTGCCACCCCTTCGAGCAGAATGCCTATATCGCCTGGCTCCAGGGCCGTTCCGAGTGCGTGGTCGTCGATCCGGGCCTGGAGCCGGAGAAGGTGATCCGACAGTTGCAAGAGCAGCGGCTCACGCCGGCGGCGATCCTGAACACCCACGGCCACGCCGACCACATCGGGGGCAACGGCCCCCTCGAGAAGCGGTGGCCCAACTGCCCCCTGGTCATCGGGGCCGCCGACGCCGCCAAACTGACCGACCCCTGGCTGAACCTCTCGGCCGGCTTCGGCACGCCGTTGGTCAGCCCCTCGGCCGACGTCCTGGTGAGCGACGGGGACGTCTACGAGGCGGCCGGCTTCGAGTGGCAGGTCCGCACCGTCCCCGGCCACACCACCGGCCACGTCGTCTATCTCTGGGAGGGCCAGGAGCCGCCCGTAGTGTTCGTCGGCGACGTGATCTTCGCCGGCAGCATCGGCCGGACCGATTTCCCCGACGGCGACCACCGCCAACTGATCCTCGGCATCCGCGCGAAGCTCTTCACGCTGCCCGACGACACCATCCTGCTCCCCGGCCACGGCCCGGCCACCACCGTGGGCGAGGAGAAGCGGAGCAATCCGTTCGCGGGATTGGGGGTGCGAGTCTGACGCGGAGTTATGAGCGGTCAGCTTTCAGGGGGCAGGTCATGCTCTCGCCTGGCGCGGCGTAGCCGCAACCATGAATGGCTCCTTCTGTTTAGTTGACATAATCCCCGGAAGAGCTACAATGTAATTACTGGTCGAAGGGCACCGGCGGAAGGCATCAAGGCAAAATCATGGGCAACAGCGTAAGATCGCATCTCATTAGGATCGGCAATTCCCGCGGCGTGCGGATACCCAAACTCTGGCTGGAACAACTCGACCTGGGCGGGGAGATCGAACTGGCCGTCGAGGCCAATGGGCTCGTGATCCGCGCCGCCCGCCGTCCGCGCCAGGACTGGGACGAGCGCTTCCGCGCCATGCACCGGCAGAGTGACGACCGCCTGATCGCGGATATTCCTGGCCCCGCTTGGGACGACCGCGAGTGGGAGTGGTAATGAAGCGTTTCGACGTGTACCTGGCCACGCTCGATCCGACGTTGGGGAGCGAGATTCGCAAGACCCGCCCGTGCCTGATCGTTTCGCCGGACGAGATGAACCGGCACATTGCCACCGTGATCATCGCGCCGATGACGACCCGCGGACGCGATTATCCCACCCGCGTCCCGTGCCGATTTCAAGGCAAGCAGGGGCAAGTCGTGCTCGACCAGTTGCGGACGGTGGACAAAGTCCGTCTGGTAAAGCGGCTGGGGCGGATCGCCCCCGCCGCGCGATCGGCCGTCCTGGCGGCGCTGGGAGAGATGTTCGCCCCGTAAGGGAACCCCGAAGACCAAGGCCGATAGCCGACACTGATTGCCCACACCTTACACGGCCGGCACTTGCCACCCGGCGGCGGGCGTCGTTATAATGGATGGCTGAGTCGGGTTGCACCGCGCGGGGGCATTCGCCATGACCACCACCATCGAAGCCGTGTACGAGGGGGGCGTGTTTCGTCCGCTCGGGCAGATCGTGCTCAGCGAAGGGACGCACGTTGAGGTGACAATCCCGGCGGTTGCCGCGCCGCGCGATCCTAAGGCCGTGGCGGCTCGGCTCGCCGAAATCGCCGACCGGGCTGGCTGCTCCGGCCGAAGCGAGTCCACGAGCCGAGATCACGACCAGTATCTCTACCGCGGAAACACGCGGCCATGATCCGCTGGCGGGCCTAGGCCGCGCTCCGACACGATGAGGCGGTCTGGTTCTGGATGGGCCCCCGCGCCGAGTGCGGCTCGCTCGTCTCACAATTGTGACGTTCGCACTGTGCGCCCGGCAAAACGGGCGGCCCACGCGTGAATCCGACTGGCAATCTCTTGACTGGGGCCGGTCAAGCCGCTATTTATAGTGGTATGCCGTCCGGCGCATGCCGGGAGGGCTTGACGAACACGCGAGACGCAGTTTCGGGAGTGGTGCGATGAAGATGGGGGAGTTGGAGGCTCATCACGATTCGTGCGCGGACTTGGAGCGCACGATCCGGGCGATGGTGCAGAGCCGCGAGTTCCCTGCCGTCTTCGCCACCTGCACGGCGTCCTTCGAGCACATCGTCCCCGCTATCAGCTTTCGGAAAAAGAGGGGCCTAACGCCGGAAACGCCTAACCTCCTCGCGTTTACAACGATATGCAAGTACGCGCCGCCGCTCTTCGAGCACGCCGCGATAGAGTCGTTGGACGAGTTCGTGCGCTCTTCGCGGGTGCTCGCGCAACACTATATCTCCTCGGTCGAGGCCGCCCGAAGCCATGAGAACATTGCCCACAAGCTTTGGAACCACCTCGAAAAACACCCTGGGACACTACAGTATGACATTCACACGGAGCTTGGTGTGATTCAAGAATTCGCGGCGGAAATCGTGGAGTTGTGGGAAGAGTTGGGCGTCATTGATCGGCGGCCTGAGGACAGAACCTACAGGCTCTGGTTCCGAACGCGATTGGATGTTGAGGTTCAGGGAGTCTGCCAACAGTGCGGCGTTCGGGGCACCGGACGAAAGGAGTTGTTTCTCAAGCCGCTCAAGTGCCGACGATGCGGCACGGACGGCTATTATCACGTCGAGTATGGCGATCTGAGGTAGCATCTTATACGCCTGGAGAACGCAATGCTTTACGTAATTCTTTTCCTCGCCGGCGTGGCGACGGGAGCGGCACCCCTCATCATTTGGTACTACTCGTATGTAGCCCTATTGGTGAGAGACCGCCGGCTACTGAAGGCCGGATTGGGCGATCTTTCGCGGCAGGCCAATGAACTCGCAAGCCGAGAACAGGCGTGCAACGAGTTGAATGAGGCGGTTGCGGCATTTGAGGCACGAAAAGTCAAGTACGATAGCCTAGTTCGGGAGAATAGCGGCCTGAAGCAGGATTGTTTCAACCAGTACGTCGCATTGAAGAAGATGGAACGCGATCATGCCGCCCTCGCGCAACGACAGGACCAAGTGAACACCGCGGCCAACGATCTAGCGGCTCGCTACTTGAAGGAAAGCGTCTCCTGGATCGGCGAAAAGCTGAACCCAAACAATTTCTCGACATGCAAGCAACGACTGCTGAACGTCGTGAGCGCGTGCCGCTGCATTGGTTTCCAGGTGCCCGAGGAGCGGGAGACCGAGCTCGTTGAGAACCTTCAGAAGGACTTTGAGCAAGCCGTGAGGGATGAGTTTGCCAGACAGGAGCAGGCCCGGATCAAAGCGCAGATTCGCGAGGAGGAAAGGCTTGCGCGCGAAATCGACAAACAGATCAAGGACGCCGAACGCGAGAAGGCCGCCATCCAAGCGGCCTTGGAAAAAGCCCTGCGGGAGACCAAGGATGAGCACAGCGCCGAGGTTGAACTTCTCAAGTCGAGGTTGAAGGAGGCGGAGGAAAAAGCCCAACGGGCGATTTCACAAGCACAGTTGACGAAGGCCGGCCATGTCTATGTTCTCTCCAATATCGGCTCATTCGGCGAGGGGGTGTTCAAGGTTGGCATGACAAGAAGGCTTGAGCCACACGAGCGGGTTAACGAGCTCAGCAGCGCGTCGGTTCCGTTCCCCTACGATGTCCACATGATGATCTCCTGCGACAACGCACCTGCCCTGGAAAACGCCTTGCACCGAGAGTTGCACAAACAACGGGTGAACAAGGTCAACTTCCGAAAAGAGTTCTTCCGCGCGGATTTTGATGCAATTCGGAGAATCGTGGAGTCGCAGCACGGGCAAGTGGATTTTCGTGCCGAGCCAGAGGCCCTTCAGTATCGCGAGAGCATGAATATGCCCGACGAGGATTACGAATTCATCGGGCGAACGGCGGAGTCCGCAATGGGCGGCGCGAACGGCTCTCTCGCGGATGACGAATAGCCGCGCTCCCCGGAAAATGGCGAAGGCAAGAGGCTGATAGCTGACCGCTGAAAGCTGATCGCTCTACCCCGCCCCCACTCCCCGGTCAAAGGCGTCCTGGTCCCGCGAGTAAAGCGCCAGCGCCGACTCGAACGTCGAGGCGGAAATCTGCCAGGCCGGCTGCTCCTCGGTGTGGGCGTTGCAGTGGGCCGTAAAGAGCCGGTACATGAACTTGAACAGGTGCCGCGGCACGCGCAACGAGGCGAAGGCGTCCATCAGACGCCGCTGGTCCACGCCATCGAAGAGGTCCAAAACCTTCGGCGAGTGCCCTTTGGCGGCGCAGGCGGCGATCCGGGCGTTGGCCATGTCGTAGAGCGATTGGCCCGTCCACGAAAGCGAGCGGATCAGGTTCTGCTTGTCCAGCCTGGCCCGCTGGTGGAAGTCGCGGCTCTCCCGGTCCAGCAGCCGCTCCAGTTCGATCGGCAGGAGCAGCTTGAGCCCGAGGCCGTGGTGCTTGAGAAACTTGTTGTCCAGCATCGGCCAGACCAAGGCCCGCATCAGGTCGGTCGCCCCGTTGATCAGATACGGCTCGTCAACGCGGTCCACCAGCACCAGGATTCCGTCGAAGTGCATCGAGCGCAAGACGCCCTGGAACTTGGTGAGTAGCTCGTAACGGTCGTCGGTCCGCGGCGAGGCGGGGAGCGGCTGGCCGATAATCTGTCCGCCGGGGAAGTTCAACAGCGTCCGGCAGAGCAGCTTTGTCGAGCGGTTCAAGACCCGTGAGTTGCGGGTGATCCGCCGGGCGGTCCACCACCACCTGAGCAGCCGCCAGGCCCGCGGCGCCCAGCCGGCCGCAATCGCCAGGTACGGCCAGGGCGATCCGAACCAAGACCATTTGCCAAGCCCCACCAAGAAGCCAATCGCGGCCACCGTGACCAATATCCCGACGAGAATATCCCATTTCGACCGCCAAGTGCGAAACCGCAAGCGGTTGCGCAGGCGGCGCCATCGCTGAAACAGGTTCTCGGCGGTCGATTGGTCGTAGCACGCCGCCAGCAGCATCACGTCGCGCTGCTGCGCGGCGTCGAGCAGCTCGATCGGCAGCGGCTCATCGCGGGCGGCCGGGTGCCGCGCCTGCCGATTCTCCAAAATGCGGTCGGTCAACTGCGTGACGGCCAGCGAGAGGATGGCGTCGATGTGGTCCCACAGCCGCCACTGTTCGAGCATCCGCTCGGCCCTTCGCCGCCGGCCCGAAAAGCGGTCGCGGAAGCGGTCCAGAAAGGCGTTGAAGTCGTCATAAGCGACCACAAAGACCTGTTTCTCGGGATGCTCGGCGTTGTAGTCGGCCAGGTGCCGGGCCAATTGCAGGCGGATGGCCGTCTTGCCCGAGCCCTTCTCGCCGAACACCACGGCGGTGGCCGGCTCGGAGGGGTCGCCGTAAATCTTGTCCCAGGTCGGATGGAAGGTATTGCGGATGCAGGCCCCCTTGAACACGAGGTCGGTCTGGGCGTCCTCGTCGGCAAAGGGGTTCGAGGCGATCCCGTAATGGTCGAGCAGTTGTTGGATTCTCATTGGCGGAGCAGGATGATTAGGAGAATGACCAGGAGGACGACAAAGGCCGCAGCCAGCCAGCCGATCAGCAGCAGCGGCACGCGCCGGGGCCGCTTGTGATGGCGGACGGTGTGCGTAAGGAAGGGCACGGCGACGGGTTCGGGCACGATCTCCTCGATTCCCGGAAAGGCCGCGGCGGCGGACAATTGCGGAAAGACGCCGCCGGCCTCCCGCCAGTCCCGCCAGCCCTCGCGCCAGACGAGGCTCTCGGTGCCGATCCGTCCCTCGGCGAGCCAACCCCGCATGATCTCGGCGTTGGCCGGGCCGAACTGCCCGCCCGAGGTGGGCCGGACGTACCACACCACCTCGCCCGCCTCGCTCAAGGGATCGGCCGGTTTGTTTGGCCGCGCAGCCGGCGTTGTGGCCGGTTCAGCCCACGCGGCGGATGCCGCAGCCTCCGGGGGGGTCGCTGTGGACGACACCACCACGGCAGCCGGTCCCGCCGCAGGCGACGCCACCGGAGCAGCGGGCGACGCGGCGACTGGCGCCGGCGATGGGGCCGCCGCAACCGGCGCTGGTTTCGTCCCCTCTCCCGACGAGCCTTCGATCGGCGCCCGAAGAGGGCTAGGGTGCGGGTTGGGGCCGGTTTGCGGCGAATCCTCCAGAAAATCAAGCGCCCAACCATTCTCATCGACGGTGCTGTCGTGTGCCCCCGCAGGATGGGGAGAGGCCGATTGCCCGCCGGCCTCCTTCGAGCTAGGCCGGGTGCTCTCCAGCGGAATCGGCGTTTTCACCCCACAGAACGGGCAGATTCCCATCCGCCCGGCCTGGAAGTCCTTCACATTCAACTTGTGTCCGTTGGGACAGTAGAACCGAATACCCATTGCCTCACCGCCCTCCTGCACCCTGTGGGCAATTATATCTTGCGGGAGAGGCTCGTTCCACGGGTGGGGATGGCAGTACGACTGCCACTCAGGGAGAGTTTGCCGGGGGGATGAACGGCGAGGCCCGTTCCGTCACGGTGACGAAACGGGCCTCGAATACGTCGGAATGTCGCACACCTGGCGGTCAAACGTGCGGAGCGGCTGCACCCTGGCGCCGCTCCCGCCGTCACTACTGATAGTATTCGGGGTCGTTCGGGAAAAAGTCGCCGGTGGTGGCGTTATAGAGCCAGCCGCTGGAGCCGTCGACAGCGCTCTTGGCGTCCGTGTCCGTGGTGACTGTCGTGGGATTCAAGGTGTTCAAATTGTTGAAGGGGTTGGCCGGGACTTGCCCCTGGAAATACGGGCCATACGGATAACTCGTCCCCGTGCCGATCGTGCCGGCCGCATTGGTGCTGCCGGTCATCTGGGTGGCGAACGTCGCCAGGGCGGGGATGGCACCCGAGTGATGGACCTTGTACATCTCGATCTGCGACCGGATCGTGTGCAGATTGAACTTCACCGAGCTTAGCTTGGCGTCGTTGGTCGAGGAGGAGAACTGCGGGATGATCGTGGCGGCCAACACCGCCATGATGATCACCACAATCAAGACTTCGATCAACGTAAAGGCATTCCGACGGTTTCTCGTCATGACGGTCTACTCCTGTTGATTGAAACAACGTGTGCGTGTTGTGAGGGCGCAGGATCGAGACACCACGATCTGAACGCCGTTACTAATTCCCTAGGTTGCGGCTGGGGATTGGTCAAGTAGAATTTTGCCTCCGGCTAGGCCACCGCCGGCTCGCTTGGCCGGTGCGGTGGCCAGTTTGGCGGCTGCCCTCCTATATTCGATACCGCCGTTATAAGCCGCCCTGGCCCATTGCCTGGCAAATCGTGGCCAAGCGGCAATTTCGTGAGACGCGTTCTGCCGGGCAGGCGCAACCAACTGTTACAGTGGCATCGCCGCTGCGCGGCCGACGCACTATTCCCATAGGCCGCAGACGGTGCATATCAAGTAGAGGCGCAGTATGACGATAAGTAGCCGAATAGTACCAGAATTCCCGCTGGATTTGCCGTCTAGGTGGCGGCGTATGCCTGAAGCGATGGAATATAACAGGCAGAACGGCTAATGTGGGTGATATGGATAAGCCGAGTATGCTATAGGCGGATTCCGCCGGTTAGACCAGGCCCTATCCCGGTTTTTGCGATGTTTGAAGGAGGCATGCGATGAGAAGGTTGCTAGGAGTGCCGCTAATTGCGGCGGTCCTGCTGGCGATCGCAGCGAGCACGGCGGACGCCTGCTACTGCGGCGCGGCACGGTACCGATGCTGCAAGCGCGCCTGCTGCTGTTGCCCCACGGAGTGCTGCCAGCAGTGCTGTACGGTCATGATGACCTGTAAACACGTGGTCTACGAGCAGAGGCAGTACACCTGCTACAAGACCTGCTGCCAACGGGTTTGCGAGCAGAAGACTGTCAACTGCGTGAAGTACGTCCCCGAGACTTGCTACCGGGAATGCGTCTATACGGTGTGCAAGCCCGTTTGGGAGACACGGACCAAGGAAATCTGCTACACGGTGTGCAAGCCGGTGTGGGAAACCCGCACCAGGGAAATCTGCTATACCGTCTGCAAGCCGGTGTGGGAAACCCGCACCAAGCAGGTACTGCTATACGGTTTGCAAACCGGTGTGGGAGACCTGCACCAAGCAGGTACTGCTACACG
The DNA here is from genome assembly GCA_963754135.1 of uncultured Planctomycetaceae bacterium. Taxonomy (GTDB): domain Bacteria; phylum Planctomycetota; class Planctomycetia; order Pirellulales; family Thermoguttaceae; genus JAJFUI01. The sequence continues at coordinate 716,098 of CAVWEY010000003.1, read as the reverse complement.
GTTTGCAAGCCGGTGTGGGAAACCCGCACCAGGGAAATCTGCTATACCGTCTGCAAGCCGGTGTGGGAGACGAAGAGCAGGCAGATTTGCTACACGGTCTGCAAACCGGTGTGGGAGACGAAGAGCAAGCAGATTTGCTACACGGTCTGCAAGCCGGTGTGGGAAACCCGCACCAAGGAGTACTGCTACACGGTCTGCAAGCCGGTGTGGGAAACCCGCACCAAGCAGGTCCTGCTACACGGTCTGCAAGCCGGTGTGGGAAACCAAGAGCAAGCAGATTTGCTACACGGTGTGCAAGCCCGTGTGGGAAACCTGCACCAAGCAGTACCTGCTACACGGTCTGCAAGCCGGTATACGAGCATTGCGAGAAGGTCTGCCAGTATACGGTCTGCAAACCGGTGTGGGAGACGAAGACCCGCGAAATTTGCTACACGGTCTGCAAGCCGGTGTACGAAACCTGCGAGCGTGAGGTGTGCTACTCGGTGTGCAAGCCGGTGCAGTGCACAAAGACGATCCGGGTTTGCTGCGGCCACTGGGAGACCCGGTGCGCCGGCTGCTGCGAGCCGGCCAAGTGCTGCGGGGCGGCCAACTGCTGCGATCCCTGCTGCCAGTGCCGCGTGTGGGTGCCGGAAATCCAGGAGCGGCAGATCGAGTGCACCAGGTACGTCCGCGAGACGTGCGTGAAGAAAGTCCCCTACACCGTCTGCCGGATGGTGCCCGAGCAGCGGGTGAAGACCTGCTGCTACCAGGAATGCCACATGGTCAAGGAACTTTGCGAGAAGCGGATCCCCTATACCGTGTGCCGGATGGTCCCCGAGCAGCGGGTGAAGACCTGCACCTACCAGGTGTGCCACATGGTGCCCGAGCAGCGGGTGAAGACCTGCTGCTGGCAGGAGTGCCACATGGTGGCCGAGCAACGGGTTCGGACTTGCTGCTACCAGGTGTGCCACATGGTGCCCGAGCAACGGGTGAAGACTTGCTGCTACCAGGTGTGCCACATGGTGCCCGAGCAGCACGTGAAGACCTGCTGCTGGCAGGAGTGCCACATGGTGGCCGAGCAACGGGTGAAGACCTGCTGCTGGCAGGAGTGCCACATGGTGGCCGAGCAGCATGTGAAGACTTGCTGCTACCAGGTGTGCCACATGGTGCCCGAGCAACGGGTGAAGACTTGCTGCTACCAGGTGTGCCACATGGTGCCCGAGCAGCGGGTCAAGACCTGCTGCTATCAGGTGTGCCACATGGTGCCCGAGCAGCACGTGAAGACTTGCTGCTACCAGGTGTGCCACATGGTGCCCGAGCAGCACGTGAAGACCTGCTGCTATCAAGTGTGCCACATGGAGGCCATGCAGTGCGTGAAGCAGGTGCCGTACACGGTGTGCAAGCCGGTGTGCTGCACCAAGACGATCAACTGCACGCGGCTGGTGCCGCAGCAAGTTGCCTATACGGTCACGAGGTGCGTGCCGGTGGTGGTCTGCACGCAGGTACCGGTGCGGGTGTGCTGCCCGTGCCCCTGCTGCTGCGAGGCCCCGAAGGCGTGCGCTCCGGCGGCCGGTTGCTGCAATTAGGCCGTGGGCCGCACACTCCGGTGTGCGGGCCTGCGGCACACGGAGTGTGCCGCCTACAATGAGCCGCCCATGCCTTTCGACGACCGGCGGAAGGCTTGGTCTAACCTAGCGAGCGGCGGCCGAACCCCTCCAACAGGTTCGGCCGCCGTCGTTTCTTGCGCGAGGAAATGGGGAAGTCCAGTTTCTCAAGCCCTTTTCTAACGCCCAATTAACCGAAGATTCACGGCCGACTCATCAAGTCTGAACATCCCGGTGCTCTCTTGTGGCATGTGAAAAATGCCCCGCCGGTTGGCGACCGGCACGGGCAAGGTTGTGGCAGGTCGCGGAGGTGGTGGCCTGGGCCGCGGGAAACCGCCTGTGGGTGGCGGCTGATCGGGCTCATGCGACCCAGCGCTTCCGCGTCCTGCAGCGGCCAGTTGACTTTGGGGGTCGAGGCCCCTCTGTCTCCGGCTCAACTCCTCGAACAAGGCGGCGTTCGCGCTGAACCACGGAAGAGCCGTAATCTAAGGAGGTAGCGTCATGTTTCGTGCGAACTGGCATCTTTACGTGTATGTAAGCGTCTGCGCGTGTGTGTGGGTGCTGGCGCCTGGGGAGAGGGCCGCGGCCGTCACCGTCGGCCTGCTGGACGGATCGAGCGTGCAAAGCACGTTCAACGGCACATCCGGACAGGACAACAACATTTCCGACACTCTTATCGGGTATACAGACGTCGTGGGCACCGGGCGCGTCTGGCAAGATACGACCGACGGGGGCGCTGTCAACGGGGTTCTGATCCATACTAGCCCTGGCGCCACTTCTGCCTTCACGTCTGCATACGACACGCAGGTGGCCCTACAGCCGGATACCCGGTATGACCTGATTGTCGATCTGGGATTCGCCGGGACAAGCACCAACGGGACGGCAACGTCCACCGTCTCGCTTGGCACGTTCTCCGGCGGCACGTTCACGGCGTCGGCCAGCGACGCCAGTAAGACCGTGACGCAGCCTGCCAGCGGGTGGATGTATAACAATGTGTACGCAGGCCGCAGCCACGTGACCTTCACCACCGGCGGTTCCGTCGCGGCCGGCGCCACTCTGGGTGTCAGCCTAGCCAACTTGGGCAACAGCACTGCCAGTTGGTTCGGGTTCGACAACCCGATTCTCTGGGCCACGCCCTCGAACGCCGCTTACGTCGGAAACCTCGACGGCACGAGCGTGCAAAGCACCTTTTACAACGGCTCTGGCAGTGTCAACACCACGACCCTGCCGAGCGGTTGGATTAACGCCACCGGTACTGCACGAGTCTTTGGCGACGGCACTGCCTCTCACGGCTACGGCATCATCTCGAACGGAACCAGCACGAGCAATTTCTCGGTGCTCTACGACACCCAGACGGCGATCCAAGCCAACACGGAGTACCTGCTGACTACCGACTTGGGTTTCTATACGGGCGGCGGGTCCGGACATATCTCGGGTAATTTCACGCTCGAACTGGGCACCTGGGATGGCTCCAATTTCACGCCGCTGGCGAGCAACTCCGGCGCGGTTAACTACTATGCGTACGGTTTCGGGACAGACGCAAGCGGCTCGACGGCCCTGAATCTGACGACCGGCGCGGGGGTCTCCGGCGATCTGGCCGTCCGCTTGTCACGCACCGGCGGCACCGTCAATTGGCAGGGCTTCGACAACGTGGTCCTCACGGCCGCCTCCATACCCGAGCCAGGGACCCTGGCTCTCTTGGCTGCCGGCGTGGCGGGCCTGCTCTGCTACGCCTGGCGAAAACGGCGATAGACATGGCCCGCAAACTTGGTGCACGGAGATCCGCACGCGTTGATTTGGGATTTGGCGATTGACGGGCTCCGGCGCCGCCGCAAGGCCTTCTTGCGGCGGCACCCGGAGCACGCTTCGGTCGCGCGGAATCAACGGGGCTTTCCGCGGAGTCTGAACTTTTGCGTCAGGCAAGTCATTAACCACAACAACCGTCGGTCGCAAGCTGAAAACCGGAGGTCCACGGCTTTTACGCTGGTGGAGCTATTGGTCGTGATTACGATCATCGGCATCCTGATCGCCCTTTTGTTGCCGGCGGTGCAGGCGGCACGCGAGGCAGCGCGGCAGACGCAGTGCCGTAACAACCTCAAGCAACTCTCTCTCGCGTTTCACTTGCACGAGGAAGCACACGGCCACTATCCGACCGGCGGCTGGACTGAGTGCTGGACCGGCGACCCTGACCAGGGCGTCGGCATCCTTCAGCCCGGCGGCTGGGAGTACAATATCTTGCCTTATATCGAGCAGTCGGTGTTGCACGACATGGGGGCTGGCCTGAGTGTCATGGACAAGGCCGTACAGAATGGACTGCGGGCGCAGACGCCCTTGGCCACCTTCGATTGTCCGAGCCGCGCGCCGCGACGCTTCGCCCCTGCGACCTTAGCGTTCAAATGAATTCGACATACCTCCTGCGGGACGCCAAGATCGACTATGCCGCCAATGGGGGCACCTATGAACCCAATCCCGTCAACGTCTCGGGGCCGACGTCGCTGCTGACGTTGCAACAGGCCCAATCGTACCGCCAGCCCGGCTCGTCGCCCGGTCATTGGGGAAACCAGTACGATTTCGGCAGCTTCACTGGCATTGTCCACCAGATGAGTGCCGTCAGGATGGCCGATGTGAGCGACGGGACCAGCTACACGCTCGCGGTGGCCGAGAAGTATCTCGTGCCCGAATCCTATGAGACTTCCCAGTCGGAGGGCGACGACGAGGGCGAGTTCTTTGGCTACACCTGGGATACCGTCCGATTGGTCACCCAGCAGGGCAGCCTCACCGCAGTGCTGCCGCCCATGCAGGACACGCCGGGCTACGACGCGCCGCGCAGCTTTGGCAGCGCGCATGCGAACGGTTTCAACGCCGCCATGTGCGACGGGTCCGTCGAGACGCTGAGCTACAACATCGATCCGACAATCTTTTGGCGATTGGGCAACCGCCGGGACGGGCTTGCCATCAGTGGCGGCGCGTTCTAACCGGCACTGGTTCTTCTTGGCAGTGCTCGGAAAGGCAAGCCACGCGGCGCTCAGTCATCGTCATCGCTTGCCTTACCGAGCGTGTCGATGGCCCAGGTGGGGTATGACTCTGCGGACCCGCGCATTGCCCGCCACAAAATGCGGTTTAGCGCGTCCTCGGGTGCGCGGTCGGCCTGTTCAAAGTCCATATTTGCCGAGGCGACGGCGCCGGCCCGCTGCTGGGCATCGAGAATCGCGCGGGGCTCGGGGTTCATATCGTCTAACGGTACCGTGTTGGGCAGACAGTCAAAGGGGGTGAAATCGGCCCTCTCGGTGAAGCAATCGCGCATGGGTGGCGCGGCGGCGTCGAATTGGTTCATCGGCGGCAGCCCCAGGATTTGCCCGATGGTCCGCAGCAGGCAAACCGTGTTGTACTGGGTGCTCACCACGGCGCCGCGCCGTGCGTAAGGGCTGATCACATAGGCGGTCGTGCGGTAGCCGCTCACATGATCCCAGCCGTTCTGCGGGTCGTCTTCGATGGCGAAAATGGCCATCTCCCTCCAGAAGCGGGAGTGACTCAACCCTTCCACGAGACGTCCGAAGGCCAAGTCGTTGTCGGCGACCATGGCGGCGGGCGTGGGACACCGCGCCTTCGTGCCGCTGGTATGGTCGTTAGGCAGGCAAATAACCGTCAGCGAGGGGAAACCGCCCCGCTGCTCGAAGCGGCGAAGCTCGCGGAGAATTACATCGGCCCGGTACTGATCGGGCACGGCCAGACACCACCCCACGTAGTCCGTGGGAGAACAAGACCGCAACGACGGAATCAACGGTTCGCACTCGAAAATGACCTCGTTGCTCTTCCCTTGCCAGGTGTGGTAGCAGGAGAGAAAATGGGGCTTCCCCTTTCTGCCGGCGTCGCGCCAACGCACCAGCGGCCCCGTGAACTCCCCGTAGTTCCGCAGCGCCAACCCCCGGGCCAGGACCCGATCCCAGATAAACCCGGCCGGCGAGTAGGCCAAGGCGTCTGCACTTCCCCTGTCCATGACGTCCGGGTAGCTGCGCGGGAAGCCGGCGAAGAGCTTCTCCATATAGTCGGTGGCGAACGCGCTTGTGCTCCACTGATGTCCGTCGGCGCTGAGGATGCCCGCACAATACGTGTTGTCTAAGAACACGAAGTCGTTGGCCAGCTTGTGCTGGTTGGGTGTGACCTTCTTGCCGAAGATGCACAGTCTCGGATCGCCATTGCCCCGCGGCATGTCGCCCAGCACCTGATCGTACGTGCGGTTCTCTTTAATGACGTAAACCACGTGCTTGATGCGGCTGGGCTCGCCGATCCGCCCGGGCACGGCCCGGGCGGGCTGGCCGGGCCGTGGCGGCTGTTGCGACGCTTCTATCGCCGGCCGCCGGAGGTTGTTCCAGACGGCTTGCGACAACCTAGTCAGGTCGTTGGCCGCGGGCAACGGCACCAGCGACACCGAGCCGTGGTACTGTCGCGAGTTGTACGCTTTCGCGCCGGCATACTTGCCGCCCCCCAGCGGTTTGGGTGAAGCAAAAAAGCCCTTCAAATTGGCGACGCAAAGCTGCTGGCGCCGTGAGTCCAAGGCGATCGCCGCGGGGAACCAGCCCACCGGTAAGAGTCCTACCAGCTTGGAACGCCGGTTACCTGGGGCGAACTCAATCACGCCGATGGCGTTCTGCGTACCGTTGGCCACGTAAAGTGTGCGGCCGTCGGGGGCGAAGGCCAAAGCGTTGGGCGTCGCTCCCAGCAATTCGCCCGGCTTCGGTTTGGCCCAGATTGTCTCCACAATCCGCCCGCTGCTCGTAGCGATCACGCTCAGGTTGTCGCTGGCCGCGTTGGCGCAGACCACAAATCTCCCATCGGGCGAGACGGCAAGCGCCGAGGCATGCAAGTGAGTCGGTATCTCCCGTGTCGTTGCCGAGGCCAAGTCAATCATCGCCACGCTTCCATCGCCGGCTACGTAGTGCGCCGGATCGACGCGCACGACAGTGCCGCGTCCGGCAGGGCCGGTGAGATCACCCGGTCCCGGTCGGCGGCCGCCCCAGTTGGAAACGTAGGCTTTACCCCGAACCAACACCACATCGTAGGGCGCCACTCCCACGTCGAATCGTCGCAGAACACTGCCCGATTCGACATCGATCTCCAGTAGCGTATTGGTCAAGTTCCCGCATACATAAAATCGCTTACCGTCGGGGGTCATGGCAAGCCCGCTGGGGATTTCGGCCCTGCGTTGCAGTCCCTTGGCCTCCGGCAACGCGATGCTCCGCAATCCCGTCACGTGATGGTGCGCGTCGACTTGAAACACCTTCACGTCGCCCTCGACGTTACTGAGGTAAATCCGCCCGCCATCGGGCGAGAAAATCAAGCCCGTGAAGCTCACCTGACTCTTGGCAGCCACCTCCAACATGTGGTGTGAAACAGGCTGGTTTTCACGCCCGCATCCCACGGGCAAGGTCACTCGCCCGACCACCTCCGCCGTGTCGGGATCGAGGACGACTAACTCGTTGGTCTTGCCCGAGACCACAAGCAGCCGTCCATCGGGCGAAAGTGCCAGCGCTTGGGGCCGCATACCCGGCAACGCGATCTGCCGCCCCAGCGGCGTGATCGTCTGTGACACTGGCAAAATGGCCCGATCGGCCCCGTGCCAACCAACTGTTTCCCGCGGAGAATCCGTGGGGGGCGTAGCCGGCGTGTCCTTGTCCGCGGACCAAGCCGCTCCGTTCACACAGCAAGTCAAGACGACGCTCAAAACCAAACACTGCCCACGTATCGGCACGAGTAGTCGCATGAAGAACTATTCTCCCAAGAGGCAGGGTTCCGGGGTTCCTGCGTATTCCGGGCGTATGGGCGTATTCCGGGGACACAATACCAAAGTATTGCACTCCTCAAACACAACTGAACTGTAACCTACCAACTCACTGCCGACCTGTCAATAATTAAGAATTGTGTCCCCGGAACTCTCGGCGGAACTCTCGGAAGGGTGCTGCTCCGCGTGGAACGAGATGCGGCCGTGTATCACTTCAACGGTGACGAGCTATACGTGCGGGCAGTGGTCCGCTCCGACAAGCCCGCACACAACGCGCCATCTGGCGGTTTCGACCGGGAGGAGGCCTGGTGCCAGCCGGTGGGTTGGTGATCAGAGCAGACGAACTTGCGAGATTCCCGGAAAAGGGCGACTGTCCCCTTGCCCGCCGGCAGCACACGGAGTCTGCCGTCTACATTCCCACCCCCATGCCTTCCGACGACCGGCGGAAGGCTTGGTCTAACCCGCATTTCTCACCACACCGCGGCTTCGCTGCTGCCGACAGGGCGGCGGGTGGGCGGACAGGGGGGTGAGGGCCGAGAGTAGGCGGATCAGCGCCCGACGGTCACCTGCGATAGCCGTTGGCAAGGGACGGCAGGCCGTTTGGCAGCGGCGGGAGCGGCGGCCGCGCAAACCTTCAGCGCCTCGGCCGCCGGAACGCATCGCAATTCGAGGGCCGATCACCGTTATCCCGAGGCCGGCAACGGCAACGACCACCGTTGCAAGTTCTCGTAAACCTGGACAAAGACGCGCTGATAGGGCCAACTCTGCGACAACGAAATCCACACCCGACGAACCGTCGTCCGCACCAACGCCCCGAGTTTGAGCAGCTTCAACCGGATCGTATCGCAACGCGCCTCCGCCATCTCCGTCCCTTGCAGTCCGAACTGCCGCAAGGCCACAAGCAGCGTGTAGGCCACGCTGGAGAGCCACAATCGCAACTGGTTCGCGCGCATCGTGGCACAACTCGTGCGGTCGGCGAACAAACACATTTGCTGCTCCTTGATCCGGTTCTCCATTTCGCCGCGGGCACAGTACAGGTCCTCGTACAACCCGCGGGCATCGAATTCCTCCGCCGGAAGCGAGGTCACCACGAACCGCGGGTTGCTCCCCTTGGCTAGGTGCTCGGCCTTGCCCACCACGCGCCGCGGGCGGCTCCAACTTTTCCGCGTCTGGTAGGTGAACTCCTTGAAGACCCGCGCCGCCTGGCCCGTGGCCTCAAATTGCACCTTCGCCTCGTGCAATTCCTTGCCCAGAATCCGTGATAAACGGGCGTTTTTCGCCAAACCAAGGACGTAATCCACGCGGTTCTCCTCGCACCATCGCATCAAGTTCTCGCGGCAGAAACCGCTGTCGCCGCGAACGACGATCCGCACCTCGGGCCAGCGGCGGCGAATCCGCTCGACCAGTTGAGCCAACTGCTTCACCGAGCCCGCCGCGCCGTCAATGTCCGACGGCCGCAGCTTGGCGCAGAGCAAATGTTCGCCGCAGAAGATGTACAGCGGCAAATAGCAGTAGTTGTCGTAGTAACCGTGAAAGAACCGGCCCAGTTGATGGCCGTGAATCGGATCGTCCGTGGCGTCCAGGTCGAGCACGATCTGCTTCGGCGGCGCACGATGCAACGCCAGAAACGTCTCGACGAAGAACGGTTCGATGTCGCCGTGTCGGGCGACGATCTTCTTGTAGCGGCTCCAGGCGTCGGCCCCCACGGGGGTCAGTTCCAGGCGGTTGAGCGTGCTCTTGCCCGCCAGCGACTTGCCTCGATCCTTGACGCGGCGACGGTCCTGCCCGACCGGATCGGCCTTGCCCACCAACACCGCCAAGAGCGGATCGTAACGCAAGGTGTCGTGGTCGTTGAGGTCTTCGTAACCCAGGGCCAAGGCGTACACCCGCTGGGCCAGCAACTCGTAGACCGAGTGTTCCACCAGGTCGGGGTCGCGGTAGTCGGTGAAGCAGGCGGCAAATCGCCGCAGAATGCCGGTCTTAGCCTCCACCTCCCGCAGGAGCAGGCCGCCGGCGTCCGAAGTGATGGCTCCGCCGTCGAAGCGCGCGGTGACGGCCCGGCTGCCGAGCCCTTGGAAATCGAACGGGCGTGCGTTACACTCTGTAGACATTGGGCGGCCTCCTTGCTTGTGGCGTTGTTCGTTTCAGCAAAACAACTTATGCCACAGAAGGCCGCCCTTTTTCAATAGGGGCGGTGAGAAATGCGGGCTAACCTAGCGAGCGGCGGCCGAACCCCTCCAACAGGTTCGGCCGCCGTCGTTTCTTGAGGCATTCCGGCGGCTGCAACCCCGCCCCACTCCCCACAGACCATCCATTGCCCCCCTCAAGAAAAATCCCCCCCTCTCTATGGACCTATTGACAGTCTTTTGTAGCACGATAGGCTGGAAGATGTTCATATTTTGGGGGATATGGTACCTCGCTAGACGAAATAGCTCTCGATTCGTGTGCAGGGTCAGGCAATGGCACGAGGTTCCGGCGCGAACGCGGATGATCTCCGAGCGATCAGACAATTGCGCCGATCCGGTGCGCCTCTGAACTACTCCGCCGTGCGCCGTTCGCACGGCAAACTTCTGGTCCGCGCTTGCAGGCGGTTCGGCTCCTGGGACGCAGCCCTCCAAGCGGCGGGACTGAACCATGCGGAAATCCGCCGCTGCCCCCGGTGGTCGAAACAGGCGATATGCGTCCAGCTCCGCGAGCTGCACGCGAAGCGGCTGTTTCCTGACGTCCGAACGCTAAGCCAAGAGCATCCAAGATTATTCTGGGCGTGCTGCCGTTACTTCGGCGGCGGACTGGCGGCGCTCCGGGCGGCCGGCATTGATTACGAAGAATTGTTGGGCGGACATCCCCGCCGTTGTTGGACCAAGGCACGCATCATTACGGAAATCCAGCGCCGCGACCGGCAGAATCAAACCCTGTGCCTGGCTCTGATTCTCCGCAAGGAGCCGCGGATGAAACGCTTCTGTTACGCGGTCCTGCACCGGTTCGGCGCCTGGAGCAAGGCTCTGCGGGCAGCAGGGCTTCAGTTGGACGCCGTGCGGGACCGGCAACGAAAGTGGCCTCGCCAGAGAGTGATCCAGGAAATCCGTTGCCGGCACGTGGAGCGGCAAGTTGCTCAACACCGACCGGATGCTGCGCGAGGACCTTGCCTTGCACACGGCCGGAAGACGGCATTTTGGCACGTGGAAGAAGGCCGTGGAGCAGGCGGGGATCAACTACAACCAATACGTCCGGGGCGGCCTGTGCGGCTGGACGCGCGCGAAAACGCAACGGGCGCTTTGGGAGCGGTTGGCTGCCAATCGTGGCTCCCGCAAACAGGTCCGGGAGCAGACGCCTTCGCTCTACCGCGCGGCGATGCACTTTTTCGACACTTGGGAAGGGGCTGTACGCAAAGCGAGAGAGCTGAAATGAAAGGAATGACCACACAACAGAAGCTAATTGTCGATCGGATCCGGACCCTGCACCGGGCCGGAACGCCGCTGAACCTGAGTGCGGTGAAACGCCATCATCCGAAGCTGTTGCGGCAGGTGATGACGCTGAAGCACTTCCGCGGATGGCGCAAGGCGGTGGAGGCCGCCGGATTGTCCTATCACGAGCTTCGCACCGAACTGCTCGATCACTGCGTCTGCGGCTTGTGCGGAGAAGAGATGCTGGTTCTCAACAGTCATCTCTGGGCCAAGCACGGCATGACCACGGAGCAGTATTGCCGGAAGTTCCCCGGTGAATCCACCATGTCGGACAGGATGCGGGCCGAAAGGACCGTCTCGCTCCGCCGCCCGCCTCACTGGGAGCCGGTCTGGTCGCGGGAGTACCTTGTGGATTACCTGATCTACAAGCACGAACAAGGCGAGGACCTGTCGCCGTGGACGGTTTACCGCAGCGAACCCGCGGTCCACGCCTGCGCGAAGGGGTATTTCGGCTCATACCGGGCCGCGGTCGAGGCCGCGGGGATCGACTACCGGGAGGTCCGGATCATTGACCTGACGGAGCAATGGACGCCGGCCAAAGTGCTCGAGCGGATCCGCAAGCTCCACCGGCGAAAGGCTCTGGCCAGCACGGGAGACGTCCGCCGGCGCGATTCGCGGCTGTATGACCGATGTCATCGCTACTTCGGCGGAGTGGTGTCGGCGATCGAGGCGGCGGGCATTCCCTACGTGCGGCTCACTGCCCGGCGACACCGCCGTTGGACGAAACACGTCGTCATCCGCACGATTGAGGTATTGAACGCTGGCGGCCTGTCGCTCCGCAGGGCCGCGCTGCCGGACCACTTGGACGGCCAAGCAGACAAGCTCCTGGCCGCGGCGTCCGAGTGGTTTGGCTCCTGGAACGATGCGCTTTGCGCGGCCGGAATTAAGGCATGATTGATGAGGCGCCGGGGTAGCGTGGTAGAATGAGACGAACGTAAACGGGGCAGGTCTAATCCTTTGCAACGATCTCGATGATGTCGCGCACCACCGTTGCCATGCTGACAAAACGCCCTGAATGTGTACAATGCTGAACAGGAAGCAAGAGTGGCTCATAGGAGTATCCATGCACCTACCGCCCGGAACAACCCGGTTGTGCTTGCTGCCCGGCGATCTGGCCTGGCGTGCCAATCCCACGGTACACGGGCTGCAAACGGCCGTGCTCGTCGGAGATCCCAACGCCGCGGGGACCTACGTCCAGCGGATCAAGATACCCGCCAATACGAGGCTCGCCCCTCACTGGCACGCGGACGAGGTGCGGAGGGTAACCGTGCTCGAGGGGACGCTCTACTTCGCCTTTGGAGAGAAGTTCGACGAGGCGAAATTGAAGGGGCTTCCTGCCGGCAGTTTCTTCACCGAGCCGGCCGGCCTGCCCCACTTTGCCATGACCAAGGAGGCCGTCGTGCTACAGCTCGACGCCGTCGGCCCGACCGGCACCACGTACGTCGGGTGCAACGAGTGAAAGGGGGCACCTCCAGTACGTCATTAGCGGCCGCTTGCGGATCGTTCAAGACGACGGCGGCCGGATGGACCTGGGGCCGGGCGATTTCGTCAGCATCCCGCCCGGCCACGACGGCTGGGTGCTGGGCGACGAGCCGTTTGTCTGCGTCGATTTCTCGCCCCGACGTGAAGCAGTTCGCCGGACAGGGCTGCGGAGAGTAGCCGCGTCCGCGTTCCGGCCCGAGTTCTCAATCCGTGGCCCTGTGCAGGACCGACGGATTTTTTTCGCCGGCATCCTCCCCATGGAGCCGTTCCCACGTGCCGCGCATGGTATCGCCGTCAATGGTCAGTCGGAACAGGGTGAAGTCGTTCATATTGATGACGACCTCCTTGCCGTTTTGCTTCCAGAAGCCGTTTGCCAACGTCCCATCCGAACGAAAGCGGCCGCCGTCGAGAAACTCGACCGTCGTTGCCTTCTTCGTTACTTTTGAGTAGGGGAATTGCCATTTGCTTCCCTCGAGGCGGGGCACGTTCGGGGCGGTGGCATTGCCGGACGCGGCGGGCTCCTTCGCCAAGGGTAAATCTCCCGAGGGAACCGCCCCCTCCGTAACCCGGTGCAGGCTCGACGGATACTTCTGGCCGGCATCCTCGCCCTGGAGCCGCTCCCACGTGCCGCGCATCGTATCGCCGTCGATGGTCAGTCGGAAGAGCGTGTATTCGTTCACGTTGATGGAGATCAGCGCGCCGTCCTGCTTCCAGAAGCCCTCGGACAGCTTTCCACTCCAGCGAAAGCGGCCGCCGCCGAGAAACTCGACCGTCGTCGCCGTCGTCTTGCCCGCCGCACCGGGGAACCGCCACGTGCTTCCCTCGACGCTGGGCACGCTCTGGGAGGTCGCGCTGCCGGATGGGCCGTGCTCCTTCGTCGCGGGCAAATCTCTCGAAGAGGTCGCCCGCCTCGCTCGCGTCACCTCCCCGGATCGCTCCTTCGCCAAGGGTGCCTCATTGGGCGACAGCCGCTCCTGCGGCGAAACAGACGCCGCCGCAACCAGGGCGACACGCAAGCCCAGGTAGTGGTAGCCATGGCCGGGGATGGTATGCCTGCGGGCCGCCGAACGGCAGTCCCTGGGGAAGCTCGCCCAGCCGCTGCCGCGGTACACGCGGAGGAAGGTCCCGGTCGTAGGCCCCGTCGGATCGTCCGTCGGCCACTTCGCGTTGTAAACCATCTCATAGCAATCCGCACACCACTCCCAGACGTTTCCGTGAACGTCGTACAGTCCCCAGGCGTTCGGCTTCTTCTCGCCCACCGGGTGTGAGTGGCCGTCCGAATTTTTGGAGTACCAGGCGTAATCGTCCAGTTGTGACACATCGTCGCCGAAGCAGTATTTCGCCGAACTTCCAGCCCGACACGCATATTCCCATTGCGCCTCGGTCGGCAGCGCGAACTTCTTGCCGGGGGGGGCAAACTTCCCGTTGAGCCAGGCGATGAACGTCTGGCAATCTTCCCAACTGACTTGCACGACGGGGTTCTGCGGGCCTTTGGAATCGCTGGGGTTGTTCCCCATCACGGCCTGCCACTGCTCCTGAGTGACCTTGTACTTGCCGAGGTGGAACGGCTTGGTGATCCGCACGAGGTGCTGAGGACGCTCGTCGAAATTGCCGCTGTCCCCGGGAGAACCCATCATGAACTCGCCGGCCGGGATGGGAACCAGGTCCATCTTGACCCCACCGCCAAGATCGACCTCGATTTCCCCTTTCCCAGCAACCGCCTTCAACGCATGCCCCATGCCTGAGGGAACAGGGGCAGTGGCGACTCGCTCCGTGCCGGCCGCTGGCGTGCGGGCGACTTGGGTCACTGGCGGCGTGTCCCCGGAGGCGGCGGTGACTCGCTCCGTAGCGGCCCCCTGGGTACGGGCGTCTTGGCCGACCGGAGGCGTTTCGCCGGCGGACTTGGCCACGGGAAGCTGTGGCGGGCCCTTTCCGCGCGGTAAGAAAAACAGGACCGCGGCCGCGCCCAGCCCGGCAACCAGCAGCAGCGCCGCCGCCAACGGCAGGAGTTTCCGGGAAGAGCGGCCCAAGGACGGCTCCCGCCGGCCGGCTTCGGCGGCGCCGGCCGGTTGCCTCGCCTCTGCGGCTGGCGCGGTGGCCGTGGCCGCCGCGGCGCCGTCGGCAACCAGGAACTTCAGATGATGTGCGAGCTTCTGGAAGTGCGCCTCCAGCGGCGGAGAGATCGCGTCCAACCAGTGTCGGCCGCCCAGGAACAGTTCCATCGACCTGTTCGGCTGCACGTCCTGCGTGCGGAAGGGGATGATCGGAATCCCGTGGCTGACCGCGCGTTCCACCTCGCTCTTGACGTGCCGCGACGCATTGGCGTTGGCGGAAAAGACGAGCACACAGGCGCGGCTGGCCGCCAGGGCGTCGATGATCTCCGCGGCATACTCCTGCCCCGGCCGCACGTCCCGCGGCGCAATCCAGCAACGGATCCCGTCCTGCTCCAAGTGGTGACACATCGCGTCGGCGATGGCCTTGTCCTGACTCGAATAGCTGATAAAGACGTTGTGAGCCACGATTCCGCGTGCCTTGTCCGCGACGGCCCTCGAAAAGCGCCGATCCAGACGTGCATTTCCCCTTGGGATGCCGCTCGGGTGCGTTCCGAGCGACGACTTGCCCCATTCTAGCCGAGAGCGGCGTGGAATTTCAATTGGCGCGAGGATTTTCCCGCCGGGAATCTGTTTTCACCGGTTGTCCCGACGTCCGACACCCCCCTCCGCAGAGCTGGTCAGAGGGCGCTAGGCACAGTTCACCGCCGGTGGGGTTGCAACGGGGCGAAGCCAGTTTTCGCGCCCCAACTTGCCAGTGCTCGTTGCGTCCCCGTTTCGACTTTCCGTCACTGCCGGCCCACTTGTCCCAAGACTCCGAATCGGCAAAAATTATCTCCTCTGGGATTGGATTGGTTCCGCCTTTCCGTTGATACCAGCACCACTGGGGATTGCCTGCCATGAAGACGAACCAGGCCATTGTGATTGCCGCAGCAACACTGCTGGCCGGCCTGAACACGGCCGTCGTGCGGGCGGGAGAAGAGAATTGGCCGCAGTTTCTCGGGCCAGGCTCGCGGGCGGTGTCGGCCAACGCCGACTTGCCCGACCGCTGGTCGGCCACGGAGAACGTGGCCTGGAAGACGGACATCCCGGGCCGCGGCTGGTCGTCGCCCATCGCCTGGGGAAACCGCGTCTTTCTGACGACCGTGGAGGACGATGGCAAGTCCGGGGCGCCGAAGAAGGGATTCTACATGGCGCGCCTGCGCCCGGACGCGGCCACCGCGAAATGCCGGTGGAAGGTCATTTGCCTGGACTTGGCCTCCGGCAAAGTGCGTTGGGAGCGGCTGGTGCACGAAGGCGTGCCGCCCGGCCCCACGCACGACAAGAACAGCTACGCCTCGGAGACGCCGGTGACCGACGGCCAACGGGTGTATGCGTATTTCGGCAACGTGGGCGTGTTCTGCTTCGACTTCGAGGGCCGGCCCGTCTGGTCGAAGACGCTTCCCCCGCACGCCATGCGATTCGGCTGGGGCCGGGGCGCCTCGCCCGCGTTGCACCTCGACCGGCTCTATATCATCAACGACAACGAAGAGGACTCGTACCTGCTGGCGTTGGACAAGCGGACCGGCCGGGAGGCGTGGCGCGTGGCTCGGGATGAGAAGAGCAATTGGGCGACGCCCTATGTGTGGCAGAGCGGCCGGCGGACCGAAATCGTCACGCCCGGCACCGGCAAAGTCCGCGCCTACGGCCTCGATGGGAAACTGCTCTGGTGGCTCAAGGGGATGTCGGGCATTACCGTCGCCACGCCCTATGCGGACCAGGGCCTGCTGTACGTCAGTTCGGGTTTTACCAGGGACAAGCAGCGGCCCCTGTATGCGATCCGGCCCGGCGCAGCCGGAGACATCTCGCTGGCGGCCGGCCAGTCGAGCAATCCGGCCATCGCCTGGAGCAGACCGGCCGCCGCACCGTATATCCCCACGACGCTGGTCTACGACGGGCGGCTCTATGTCCTCTACGACCGCGGGATGCTAATCGCCTTCAACTCGAAGACGGGCGCCCCGCTGTACGAGCAACAGAAACTGCCCAAAGGCAATCACTTCAGTTCCTCTCCCTGGGCCAACAATGGCCGTGTATTCTGCCTGGACGAGGATGGTGTGACGTTCGTCGTCCGCTCGGGCGACAAGTTCGAGGTGCTGGGGACGAACCCGTTGGCGGATGACGATATGTGCCTGGCCACGCCCGCCATGGTCGGCGACCGTTTGCTCATCCGCACGTTGACGCGGGTTTACTGCGTCCGGAAGGGCCGTCTGTAGCGGTTGGTTGGGGAAACCGGCCCCTCGCGCGGTCTGGCGAAGAAGGGCCGCCGTGCGAATCGCGGGATGAGCACCCTCACCGCCCGCCGGGCGTAGTAGGATTGCCTATAGGCGAAGGAGCAATTTGCCGCGTGGACGACGGGTTGCGGGGTAAAGCCAATGTTCGCAGCTACCTGGTATCTTCTTGGACTTGCCGGATTTCTGGCCACGGCATTGGCCTGCCTCACGCGGGCGAGGCAAGCAGGCCGATGCGTCGAGGTGGACTTCGCCGACCTTCGGATGGCGTCGCTCTGCCTCGCCTCGGCAGGCAGTAAACGGACCTGGCGCCGGTCAGAACGAAGTGGATGAACTGGTATCTCCAGTGTCAAGCGATAGCCCAGCGCAAACAGAAGGCAATGTATTCGTGGTCCCGCACACTGGCGATGTGCAGCGCGCTCTGCCTGATCGGGGTCCTTCTGGAAGCGGAGTATGACAAGCCGATCTCGGTTTCCACGATCCTGGCCGGATTGACCCACTCGTCGCCGGCGGCAGCCAACGCTGAAACGCCGCGATAAGGGCCTCGCCTCTCAGCGTGGGCATGGCACCCGACTTTCCGCAACGGAAGCTACTTTGGGTACGGCTCCGTCAGTCCCGCCAAGAACGCCCCCAGCGCGTCGTAGTATTCCGCCGGCATCGGGTCGTTGTGGTTGTGGCCGGGTAGCGGGAAGAACTGCTTCGGCCCATTGGCCGCCTCGAACATGCGGCGGCCAAACTCCAGCGGCACGATCGTGTCGGCGTCGCCGTGCGACTGGAGCAGCGGGCCGTGGTATCGGCCGATGATGGCGGCCGAGTCCAACCGCGTCCGCATCAGCCAGCGGACCGGCAGCCAGGGAAAATGATACGCCGCCACGTCGGGCAGGTTGTTGAACGTGCTTTCCAGGACCAGGGCCCGTGCCGCCGTCGCGGGCGGCCAGATCGACCGCCACCGCCCCGCCAATCGACTCGCCCATCACCACCACGTCGCGCTGGGCGATCTTTTCACGGCCGGCCAACCAGTTTCGGGCGGCGCGGGCGTCGGCCAGGATGTTCGCCCCATCCGGTTTCCCCTCGCTGCGGCCGTAGCCGCGATAGTCGAAAATCAGCACGGAGACGCCGACGCGATCGTGGAGCATTTCCAGCACGCCGGCCCGATGGGTGATGTTGCCGGCGTTGCCGTGGCAGAAGAGCACGGCCGCCCGACCGCCCGGCCGCGGCACGTACCAGCCGTGCAGTCGCGTGCCGTCGGCGGCCTGAAAGCAGGCGTCCTCGAACCGCAGCCCCGCCGGCTGCCAATCGCCCGCCGGATACGGAAAGGGGTGAAAGATCAGCCAGTTCTCCAGCGACATGGCAATCACCACCAGCAGCAGATAGCCGGCCAGCAGGAGCCGGACAGCCCGCCACAGAATTCGCATGGCACGTTCCTGGTTCCCATCTTATGGTAATGCTTCGGTAGTGATTTCACCTTTTTCCCCCGTGCTCCATTTGAGCCGAGACGGTCCACCGGACGCATACGGCCCCCTTGCGAACCACTCCTCCAGTTGCTGGTAGGTCACCAGGACGAACTCGTCGCACGTGGCAACCCTCCTTCTCTAGTTTTCTCCGCTTCCTCTCACACTGGCTGCCGAGGGCGAATTATGGAATGCCGGCAAGCCGGTGTCAATAACCTACCCCCCGACAGAAAAGTGCGCCAGCGATCGGAGGAAACGGGAACGCCAATCGCCACTCATGGCCGCCGAGGAAGCCGCCGGAAATCAGTGGCGACTAGCGGAGATTAGCGTTCCGGCGAAGCGGAGCGGCGTGGTAAAGAGTCCCGCCCCCTTTGCTCTCGATTCCTTTCCTCTTTCGGACTAGCGTACCTCCCCTTCCTGCCCCCTTGATTCACCAGTTCTCCCTGGTTAGACTTAGCCCTGTCGCCGGAAATCAGATTTCCTATCGGCAATTCCTGTCGGCGGGCAACGGCTGACGATTGGCGCGGGGACTCGATGGGATTCGACGTATTCATCAGCCATTCGAGCAAGGATAAGGCCATTGCCGACGGCGCATGCGCTTCGCTGGAGGCTGCCGGCATCCGCTGCTGGATTGCCCCGCGCGACATCATGCCGGGCACCGAATACGGCGCCTCGATCGTTGACGCGCTGGACCGTTGCCGGGTGCTGGTGCTGATCTTCTCATCGAACGCCAACGAGTCGCCCCAGCTCCGCCGCGAGGTGGAGCACGCGGTCAGCCGGGCCGTGCCCATCGTTCCCGTCCGCATCGAGAACGTTGTGCCCACCAAATCGATGGCATATTTCGTGGAATCCGTGCATTGGCTGGACGCGATGACGCCGCCTGTGGAATCTCATTTCCAACGCCTCGCCGAGGTGGTCAAGGCGATGCTCCAGGCCGGTCAGGCGGGCGTGACGGCCAAGGTCCGTGCAGGTCCCTCCGCCGTGGCGGCGACGGGCGAAGTGACGGCGCCGTCGGCCGCGGCGCAGGCCTCATCGGTCTCCGAGGGGCAGCCAGGCCGCCAACGTTCGTCGGCCGGCAAACCGCAGCGATCCCTGAGTCCGGCGCTTGTCGCAGTAACGTCTGTCGCGGCGGTCTTGCTGCTGGCATGTGCGGCCCTCGTCACCTACCGTTACCTGGCCTGGAAGCCTGGCGCGCCCGTTCCCCCTTCCGTTGCAACGCGTGACGTCCCCTCTCCGCAACAGCCGGGCGCAGCCGCCGCTCCGCCCGTGCAACCGCCACCGGCAGCGCCGGCCAAGGCGCCCAATGCTCCGGTGCAAACGGCCGCCGGCGCCGCCGCGGATTCCAATAAAGCGGTGCGGAACCAGAATCCGGTTGACGGAGGGATGCCGGTAACCGTCGGCGACACGTACGAAATGGTGAGTGCCGCTTACAAGACTTACGATCGCCCTTCGCCCTGGAGTAACGGGAAAGAGGAGTGCCTTTACCTCAAGGACCAGGGCGTCGAGTTCTTCTTCGATAGTTCCAATAAAATAACCGCCATCCATTTTGTCGCCCCGTGGCCCGGCAGCATTCGCGGCGTCAAGCTCGGCGATACGCCTGAGCGCGTAAAAAGCTTGTTGGGCGAGCCGGCGGCTTCGCAAGAGCGCTTCGGCGGCATAATGTTGGCATTAGTCTACCGTTGGCCGTATACGCTTACGGTGGAGTTTCACGTCAAATCAAACAAAGTCGAGATCATCATGCTGGAGTGACCGGCCGCCGGAGCGGCGCGGAAAAGACTCCCCCTTTATGCTTTCCCCCCTTTCTCCCCACGATTTGGGGATGGATACGCCGTGATTTTTCCGGTAGGTTTCGCACCGCCTCTTTCACGACGGATTGTGGTGGGAGGCGGTCGTTTGTCGTAACTGATTGTGCGCCAGGTACTTGCGTATACACCTTCGGTTGCATAGCGAACGACCCATTGCGGTGGTCTGTCCCGAACAGGGTTATTCAATTGACTCCACCTACCACAACCGGTAGTATGTGGGGATGGACGACACCTATCCTCGGACGATTCTCGATCTGGAGGATCGTTTCCGCACGGAAGAGGACTGCCGGGCGTACCTGGCACGGTTGCGATGGCCCAATGGCTTTGTATGCCCGCGTTGTGGGCACCATGGCGGATGGCCGGCTACACGTGGTCGGTTGATTTGTAGACGCTGTCGCGGCCAGGCGTCGGCGATCGCCGGAACGATCTTCCAAGATACGCACAAACCCTTGCGTCTATGGTTTCGGGCAATTTGGCAGGTAACCAGTCAAAAGCACGGGGCAAGCGCCCTGAACCTCCAACGAGTTCTCGGCTTGGGCAGCTATGTGACTGCATGGACGTGGTTGCATAAGTTGCGACGTGCTATGGTTCGCCCTGGCCGCGATCGCCTTGCCGGGCGAGTGGAGGTTGATGAGACCTACGTAGGGGGGGAAGGCAAACGGACGGGCAGTCGTAGTCTGGACAAGGCAATGGTAGTGATTGCCGCGGAAGAGGATGGGGCTGGGATCGGGCGTATCCGTATGGCACGGATTGTCACCGCGTCACGGATTTCCTTGCATCGCTTCATCCAAGCTTCGGTTGCGACTGGCAGCACGGTCCACACGGATGGAAACGCGTCATACACCGGATTAGACGGTATTGGCTATGTGCATGAGGTGACAGTTCTGACCGGTCGTGGGAAAGACGCGGCCACGGAATTGCTTCCGCGGATTCACAGGGTCGCCTCCCTCCTGAAACGCTGGCTACTAGGCACCCATCAAGGCGCAGTTCGTCCAAACTACCTGGACTACTATCTCGACGAATTTACCTTCCGTTTTAACCGACGCACCTCGCGATCCCGTGGCTTGCTCTTCTATCGGTTGCTCGAACAAGCGATGCAGGTTGAACCGGTCCCCTATCGTACTATTGTCACCGAGGCCGCCGAGCCCTTCTGACTACAAGATATTGGGGGTGGTGGAGTCAATTGAATAACCCTGTGTTCCGAAACTCCATCGTTATGGGGGGGTGGTTATGTAAATTGGGATTGCGATCGCGGGTTTTCGATCGAGTGATCGGGAACGGGACTGGGGCACAGCAACTCCCCGGGGCCAACGGGTGGTGCCAGTCTCGGTCCGGCTCGTTGTGGCCCTCGTCGACCTGAACGCACGTTTAGCCACCATACCCGTCGGCCGGCGCGATTTCAAGCCCGCGTTTTGAGCCACCCCGAAAACTAGCTGCGTCCCCGTTTCAACTCGTTTCAGCTCTGGCAGGGTCGTTGTGCTCCGCAGCGCGGCATGAAGCGGCAGGATGCCGCTTCTATCGCGCCGGCACGGGGAACGCTGATCGCCGCTGATGGCCGCTAATGAAGCCGCCGGAAATCAGTGGCGATTAGCGGAGATTAGCGTTCCGGCCAACGGAGCGGCGCGGAAAAGACTCCCGACCCCTTTACCCGTCCTTTGGATTTTAGGAAAACTGGGCCTTGACACGCCGGCGGTTATGGGCGACCCCTTTACTCTTTCGCGCACAAAAAAGGCTCCAAACGGAGCCCTGGAAAAAACGGCCCTCATCGGAGCCGTACCTAGTCCGTTAGATTTCGGAGGCTTTCCTGTGCCTCCCTATAGCCATTTTATCAAGCCTTTTATCGCGCGGTTCGCGGCTCGCTCCGATACGAACATTGCCACGATGCCCAAGAGAACACGTCCGGCCGTCGGGGCCGTCGGAATGTTCGCAAGGCAGCATACCGCGAAAACTCCCGAGACCAAAAACAGCAGAATCATAAGAACCAGCCGCTTAATATCATTCTTCTTATTTCTTTTTCTTCTTTTATTATTGCTCACTTTAGTATTGCGATTGTTCATCGCAGCACCTCGCGGCAGCAATAATCATTTTTTTCTCCTTTCAGTGTCTTAGGAAATAAATGTGGTGAACTCCTGAAACTCAAGGCCCTCGGTCTCCAGCCGGGGATAAAGTGGGGCCGAATCGAATAACTCGCTCGGTGCCCGCCCGAGCGTACTTGGCCGTCCGCCAAGGGCAGCCGAGCCAACTATCCTTAATTTACAAAGCCCTTGCGGAATTACAATGCAGCTATCGGGTGGGAGCGGTGCCATACGTTCCCGGTTAGCTGCGTTTCGACGATTGCCGTGTCATGGGTGGAAGCTTGCCGGGGACGTTCCCCTAAGGGCCGAAAACGGGACACGTTCAATATCGGGTGTGTGGGTGGTTCGCTACGTTACCTACTCCGCCAAGGCCAGACCTGTCCCGTTTCTCCCCGTTTCCCCCGCCGCTTCATTTTGTGGCCTTCTCGGCAAAAGCTAGGATTTGGTCGCCCAGTCTAGCCAGAAGCCCCGAGGTCTTGCCCTGCGAATCGAGCCGCTCAAGGGTTGCTGCGATCAACAGGTTGTTCTTACGGCGAATGCCAATGAACCCTCGTTGCCGGCGTGCCTCTTCTTCTGCCTCGGTCCAATCGCCATTTCCGAAATCTTCTGGCACGACCTTGGTCAATTCGGATTTCCACATAACCACGGCGTCACACCACAGATTGTCCGCCGGCAGCGGATCGAAGTTCGCCACCCCACAAAGCCGAAGAATACAGGAATTGTCTCTTTCATTTTGCCTTCGAACCTCATCCTTGGTTACGTCTGCGTCCGAATCAAATACGACGAACACCGGAATACTGAGTTCTTTCGCAATTGCCAAGGGTCGGCTCAACGGGCCTTTGCCATCGGCGACCACGAAATGGCAACCAAGCTCTCGAAACCGGTTCCATTTGCCGGCCAGGTGAAGATGCGTTGATATAAAGGCAACGTCTTCGATGCCCTCGACAAGAACGATTAACGGCGTGAAGAAAAGCTCCCGTTGGGATGGCTGCATGATTTGTTCGATCTTCGCCATAAGGGGGCTTGGTTGGCCTGGGGCCTCACCTAGCGCGTTGGCAAGTCGCTTTTCGACCCCCTGGTACGTTGTGCTGCTGACCACCGAGTGCGGCTCAACCGAGCACTTGCGGACGACGCGGACGTTCTCAAAGCCCTTTGATGAGACAAAGTAGGGTGAGTGGGTGCTGACCACTATTTGTGCATTTCCCTTCGGTTGCGTCGCCAGTTGGTCGAGGAGGCTGGCAATGTGTTGGGCTTGGGGGGGATGCTGATAAAGTTCCGGCTCCTCAAACCCCAACAGGAGTGTCGGGCCGCCCTCGTGGTCGCTTCCGGCCAGTTCATGCAGAATCGACACGATGAAAACCCGCTGCATTCCGTGTCCGAGCCGCGAACCTCACCGACAAAACTGTCTTCACCAATCGCCGCACGGGCTATCGGTTCGTTCACCACCAGCGATTTGTTCGGATCATAACGCCACTGTAGCGATACTTTCGCTGAGGGGTTGGCCCAATCTTGCAATCGTCTTTCCAGCGACTCCTGGAGATTCGTTAAGATGGTTTGTTCATGGTCAATTATTTTCTTGTATGCTTCCGCTAGCTGATTTCTCAATTCGTCGATCGGCTTCTGAAAGTCAACCTTGGTTCGGATGGTTCGTTCCAAGAGTTGCCCCAATGCGGTCTTGCTGCTTTCGTCTTGCTCGGTGGAGGCGTCTTTGACCGCCGGTACATAGACCCACTGAATATACTTGTCCAAGAGATTCGCACCTCTTGACCACCCGTAGAACTGGTTTGGCTCGTCAAGCAACTCGCATTGGTCAAGATGCTCTTCCTCGTAATCCCGAAGTGCCTGGAACATTGCCGGTTTTGCGGTGGCCTCGGGAAGATCAGGGAACCCCTCGCGTATCTTGGCAAAAATCGCCTTTAGTTCCAGAGCTTTCGCCCCGCCGTTGTCAGCCTCGAAGTACGGCGCAAACTTCCTCATCACCAGCCGTGCCCCGTATTGCTTCACCTCGGCGTTCTCGTCCGCATCGTTCCACGTGGCTCTCGCGAATACGGTCAATTGGTTATGTCTGACGTACCGCTTCAGGTCATCCGTCGCGGCCGCTGGAAGGTCGTCGAACGTCAAAGTGATTTTGATTGGTTCGCCTGTCTTGCGGTGGTGGAAGTCTTCTTCGCCGAGCGTACTGAGGTTCGTCGCTGACGAAGCCGTATTGCGAAAGAATACGTTTAGCGCCGTCAGCACCGCCGACTTCCCGGCACCATTTGGTCCTACAAGGCACGTGTAGTCGTCGAAGCAAATTGTTTCATCCTTGAATGAACGGAAGTTCTCGATTCTGAGTTTTCGCAGCTTCATGCTCCGAACCCCTCCGCGGTTTGCGGCTCAAGTGTAGGATTACCTCTTCTACGTTCGGCACGAAAAAACGCCCAGAAACCGAAGCCCCGGGGCGTTTCAAGTTGCGAATCAAGGTGATGCCGTGTAAGGCGGCGAACTTGCGCTCGCGGCATTACACCCGCTCCACACTGCCCTCACCCCCTGCCCCTCTCCCAAAGGGAGAGGGGAGAGGTGAACGCTGCCCTCTCCCGCAAGCGGGACAGACCGTAGGACGGATTTCCTAATCCGTCCGTTGCTCCGGGCGGATTCTGCGATTCGTACATTCCTCTGGGACGGATTAGGAAATCCGTCCTACGGGGCTGTCGTCCGTTAGTACATATCCTCATCGCCGCCTTGCGGCATGGCGGGGGCCTTGTCCTTCTTGGGCTTGTCGGCCACCAGGGCGTCGCTCGTCAACATCAGCGTGGCGACCGACGAGGCGTTCTGGAGCGCCGTGCGGGTGACCTTGGTGGGGTCGATCACGCCGGCCTTCACCAGGTCCTCGTACTTGTTGGTCAAGGCGTTGTAGCCGAAGGCGCCCTTGCCTTCCGCCACCTTCTCGCAGACGATGCCGCCGTCCTGGCCGGCGTTGGCCGCAATCTGAGTGAGCGGCGCACGGCAGGCGCGGAGCACGATCTTGTAGCCGACCTCGCGGTCCTGATCGAGCCCCTCGGGCTTGACCGCCGCACAGGCCCGCAAGAGGGCCACGCCGCCGCCGGGCAGGATGCCTTCCTCGACGGCGGCGCGGGTGGCGTGCAGGGCGTCCTCGACCCGCGCCTTCCGCTCCTTCATCTCCGTCTCGGTGGCGGCGCCGACGTTGATCTTGGCCACCCCGCCGGCCAGCTTCGCCAGCCGCTCTTCGAGCTTCTCGCGGTCGTAGTCGCTGGTGGTGTTCTCGATCTCGCGGCGGAGCTGCTCGATGCGGCCCTTGATCTCGGCGCTCTTGCCCGCCCCCTCGATGATGGTGGTGTTGTCCTTGTCGATGACGATCTTCTTGGCCCGGCCCAGCTCGGCCAGGGTGACGTTTTCGAGCTTCTTGCCGAGGCTCTCGAAGAGCGGCTGGCCGGCCGTCAGAATGCCGATGTCCTCCAGGAGTGCCTTGCGGCGGTCGCCGTAGCCGGGGGCCTTCACGGCGCAGGCCTTGATCGTGCCGCGGAGCCGGTTAATGACCAGCGTGGCCAGGGCCTCGCCCTCGATGTCCTCGGCGACGATCAAGAGCGGCTTGCCGGCGTTGACGACTTTTTCGAGCACCGGAACCAGGTCCTTGACGGCGGAGATCTTCTTCTCGAGGATCAGGATGTAGGCGTCCTCGAGCACGCACTCCATCTTGGCCGGGTCGGTGACGAAGTAGGGGGAGAGGTAGCCGCGGTCGAACTGCATGCCCTCGACCCATTCGACCTCGGTGGCGAGGCTTTTGCCCTCGTCGACGGTGATGACGCCGTCCTTGCCGACTTTTTCCATGGCGTCGGCCAGGAGCTTGCCGATTTCGGCGTCGTTGTTGGCGGCGACGGAGCCGACCTGGGCGATCTCCTCCTTCTTGTTCTTGACCGAGATCGACATGCTCTTGAGCTTCTCGGTGATGTCGGCCACGGCCTGCTCGATGCCTTCCTTGAGTTGGATGGGATTGACGCCGGAGACCACGGCGCGGAGGCCCTCGTTGAAGATGGCCTCGGCCAGCAGGGTGGCGGTGGTGGTGCCGTCGCCGGCCACGTCGCTGGTCTTGCTGGCCACTTCGCGGACCATCCGGGCGCCCATGTTCTCATAGGGGTCTTCGAGGTCGATTTCCTTGGCCACGGTCACGCCGTCCTTGGTGACGGTGGGCGAGCCGAAGCTCTTTTGCAGGATGACGTTGCGGCCGCGGGGGCCGAGGGTCACTTTGACCGCCTGGGAGAGTTTCGAGACGCCGCGCTTCAGGGCGTCGCGGGCCTCCTGATCGAATGCAATCATCTTGGACATGAGATAGAACTCCTAGTGGGGATTTCGGGATTTGGGGATTTCGGGATTTGGGGATTTAGGGACTCAGGAATGGGCATCACAGGGCTTTCGAAATCTCGAAATCCCCAAATCCCTTCCGCTTCTATTCGATAACGGCCAGGATGTCCTCTTCGCGCAAGAGCAGCAGCTCGCGGGTGCCGAGCTTGAAGGTGTCGCCGGCGTAGGAACTGAAGAGCACGCGGTCGCGGGGCTTGACTTGCAAGGGGCTGCGCTTGCCGTTGTCCAGCAGGCGTCCGTCGCCGACGGAGACGACCTTGCCGCGGGTGGGCTTGTCCTTGGCGGTGTCGGGCAGGACGATGCCGCCGGAGGTGACCTTCTCGGACTCGTCGCGTTCGACGACCACCCGATCGCCCAAGGGCTGGAGCTTGATCTTGCTGGGGTCGGAAGATTCTTTCTGTTTTGCCATACCTGGTTGTCTCCGTTGTCTCCAAAAGGCTCGAAAGGGAAAGGTGATCTGCCAAATGTGTTGCTTGTCATTCTGAGCGTAGCGAAGAATCTCGCCGATGCCGCAAGATTCTTCGCTATGCTCAGAATGACAAGCTGCCAAACAGGCGCGGGTCAATACCGCGGCACCCAAGGGGAAGCAATCGGCGCGCCAAATGGCCGGGCGTGGCGTAAGCGGCGCGGCGGCAACGGGTTATGGGAATTCGGCTGGGGCCGGGCGAGGGGTTTGTGGGCCAGGGGTGGCAAAAGGCCGGCGAAAACCGGCCCCGCTTCTGCCAAACTGGCAGGCCGTTATTGACTTCCCCCCTGCGGTATCCTACTCTTGAGGGGTGGCAATTGCGGATCGCGGCTCGGCGTGGGAGAACGGAAAACTGGAGGGTGGGACAAGCAGAGCGCAGTCCCACCAGCCGCTCTGACCGCTCCAATTCTTGGTGGGACTGCGCTGAAGCTTGTCCCACCCTACGTGAACAGAGAGGAAGAGGCAAAGATGCGCATCGTTGGACCTGCGCTGGCCATTGCGAGTCTTTTGGTGATCTCGGCGGCGTGGGCGGAGGCCCCCAAGACGGCCCCGGACCGCGTTGCGCCGGTCCTCGGCCGGCTGGCGAAGATGGACCGGGCGAGTCAGCAGGCGTGGCTGCGGCGGCTCGAAGAGCGGGAGGCGCGGGCGGCAAAAATCGCTGAAACCTATGACGCTCCGCCCCTGCCGCCGGGGCTGGAACGGCGGGCGCCGCCGGCCAAGCTGACACCGGAGGAAGCCGCCAAGGAGATCGCCGCTGTGCGCGGGCTGATCCACCGCAAGATGGTCACCTGGAAGTCGCTGCGGGAGGCGATCGAGAAAACCGACGCCCGCGAGCAGGACGCCATCCAGCGGCTCCGCAACCGATACCAGGACCAGGTCTTCGAGTCCTTCAACGAGCACGTCGACGAATATGGGCGGCGGCAGGACGCCTGGCACGCGGTGCTGAAGAGTTGGCAGGCGGCCGGCGCCCCGTTCGAGGCGCAAGACCGGCTGATCAATTGGCTGGAGGCGGGGATCCGCAGCGCCAGCCCGAAGACGATCGGCCCGGTCCCGGAGAAGCCGGATTTCGGCGGCGGAACCGGCGCGGAGACGGCGAAACCGCAAGCGGAGAAGAAGGCGAAAGAGCCGGCGAAACCGCCGGCGGAGAAGAAGACGACAGAGGAGCCGACGAAACCACAAGCGGAGCAGCCGGCGAAACCGCAGGCGGAGAAGAAGACGACGGAGGAGCTGGTGAAACCGCAAGCGGAGAAGAAAGCAAGGGAGCCGGCGAAACCGCAGGCGGAGAAGAAGGCGGAGGAGCCGGCGAAACCACAAATGGAGAAGAAGCCTGGCGGGGGCGCTGCCGCCACCGGCATGTCGGGCGAATCCCGCGTGCCGCCGCCGTCGCCGGTCAGGGTGGTGAGAAAGCCGCAGATCGATGAGGCGGACCAGTCGCCGGCCGGCCCGGTGGAAGTGAACGTCGAGGAGTTGGCGGCGCGGATCGCGGGCTGCAACATGGCGATGCGGGCGTTGGAGGCCGATCTGGACGAGAACGGGACGTGGGACGCCGCCCGGCTGGCCCCGCTGGTCGAGCGGCTGAAGATTCTGGTGCTGCGGCGGGGCGATTTGGATCTGTTCCGCGAGGTGGTGCCGGCGGAGAAGCGGTCGGGAGTGACGCGGCTGGATTCGCCAAAGACGGCCATTTCGCAGCTTGGGGCCCGGATTTTCGCCGCCCGCAACCAGGCTTCCAGCCCGAAGTTCAGCGGCACGGAGGCGGACCGCCGGGCGGAGTCGGAGCGGCTGGAGACGCTCTCCCGCCGCCTGGCCGAAGTGGAGGGGAAGTAGGGGGGCGGTCTTTGGTCTTGGGTCTTTGTGCGAAGGCCGAAGACCGGAATCCGCCCGACGCTCAAGGATCGGATCGTCTACTCGGTCGATCCCAAGACGCGGACGATCTTCGTTCACCGGGCGCGGATGCATTACGGCGAGTAGCGCGAGAGCCTGGATGCGTCGCCGCCGGACCGCCGTCAGCGCCCCGAACACGAGGATGAGCGCGGCGGCGCAGACAATCGGATAGAAGATCTGTCTGAGCGACGCGAAATCCTTGGTGAAGTAGAAGTAGTTCCGCTCGGCAATTTTCTCCTCTGCCCGTGTCCACGACAGGAACTGCTGAACGCAGAAGTAGCAAAACGGCGCCATGACGCAGAACCAGATAGTGACGTGAGTATCCTTTGCCTGCCATGCTGTCGCCGCTAGGACGCCCACCAAGACGGCTATTGCCGCCCAGAAGGAGAGCCAGGATAGCCAGGCGCTTGGAACTCCAGGCCATCCAGGTAGTCTGTTGAAGGCGCAAGGTAGCCCGCGGCAGCGAGCAGCGCCGCGATCCGCCTCGGGGCGACGAGCGAGAGTGGCCACCCGCGGTTGCGCAGCCGGGAGCGAAGGACCACAAAAGAAACAGCGCCGAACAGGAGAACCGCAGTGAGAGTGAGTGGGAACCGAGCGCCCGGGGCTACCTGGAAGAACGCGCGAGTGAATCCCTGATCGTCGGTGGGCAATGTAGCAAGACCATCGTCATAGTAGGACCTGGACGACCTCGCCCTAGACCGCGTGGGCCAAGGAATGACGGCTTGCAGCGAGTTGCCGACATGGAGAGGGAACGGGCTAGCCCGCATTTCTCACCGCCCCTATTGAAAAAGGGCGGCCTTCTGTGGCATAAGTTGTTTTGCTGAAACGAACAACGCCACAAGCAAGGAGGCCGCCCAATGTCTACAGAGTGTAACGCACGCCCGTTCGATTTCCAAGGGCTCGGCAGCCGGGCCGTCACCGCGCGCTTCGACGGCGGAGCCATCACTTCGGACGCCGGCGGCCTGCTCCTGCGGGAGGTGGAGGCTAAGACCGGCATTCTGCGGCGATTTGCCGCCTGCTTCACCGACTACCGCGACCCCGACCTGGTGGAACACTCGGTCTACGAGTTGCTGGCCCAGCGGGTGTACGCCTTGGCCCTGGGTTACGAAGACCTCAACGACCACGACACCTTGCGTTACGATCCGCTCTTGGCGGTGTTGGTGGGCAAGGCCGATCCGGTCGGGCAGGACCGTCGCCGCGTCAAGGATCGAGGCAAGTCGCTGGCGGGCAAGAGCACGCTCAACCGCCTGGAACTGACCCCCGTGGGGGCCGACGCCTGGAGCCGCTACAAGAAGATCGTCGCCCGACACGGCGACATCGAACCGTTCTTCGTCGAGACGTTTCTGGCGTTGCATCGTGCCGCCGCCGAAGCAGATCGTGCTCGACCTGGACGCCACGGACGATCCGATTCACGGCCATCAACTGGGCCGGTTCTTTCACGGTTACTACGACAACTACTGCTATTTGCCGCTGTACATCTTCTGCGGCGAACATCTGCTCTGCGCCAAGCTGCGGCCGTCGGACATTGACGGCGCGGCGGGCTCGGTGAAGCAGTTGGCTCAACTGGTCGAGCGGATTCGCCGCCGCTGGCCCGAGGTGCGGATCGTCGTTCGCGGCGACAGCGGTTTCTGCCGCGAGAACTTGATGCGATGGTGCGAGGAGAACCGCGTGGATTACGTCCTTGGTTTGGCGAAAAACGCCCGTTTATCACGGATTCTGGGCAAGGAATTGCACGAGGCGAAGGTGCAATTTGAGGCCACGGGCCAGGCGGCGCGGGTCTTCAAGGAGTTCACCTACCAGACGCGGAAAAGTTGGAGCCGCCCGCGGCGCGTGGTGGGCAAGGCCGAGCACCTAGCCAAGGGGAGCAACCCGCGGTTCGTGGTGACCTCGCTTCCGGCGGAGGAATTCGATGCCCGCGGGTTGTACGAGGACCTGTACTGTGCCCGCGGCGAAATGGAGAACCGGATCAAGGAGCAGCAAATGTGTTTGTTCGCCGACCGCACGAGTTGTGCCACGATGCGCGCGAACCAGTTGCGATTGTGGCTCTCCAGCGTGGCCTACACGCTGCTTGTGGCCTTGCGGCAGTTCGGACTGCAAGGGACGGAGATGGCGGAGGCGCGTTGCGATACGATCCGGTTGAAGCTGCTCAAGCTCGGGGCGTTGGTGCGGACGACGGTTCGTCGGGTGTGGATTTCGTTGTCGCAGAGTTGGCCCTATCAGCGCGTCTTTGTCCAGGTTTACGAGAACTTGCAACGGTGGTCGTTGCCGTTGCCGGCCTCGGGATAACGGTGATCGGCCCTCGAATTGCGATGCGTTCCGGCGGCCGAGGCGCGTGAAGGTTTGCGCGGCCGCCGCTCCCGCCGCTGCCAAACGGCCTGCCGTCCCTTGCCAACGGCTATCGCAGGTGACCGTCGGGCGCTGATCCGCCTACTCTCGGCCCTCACCCCCCTGTCCGCCCACCCGCCGCCCTGTCGGCAGCAGCGAAGCCGCGGTGTGGTGAGAAATGCGGGCTAGCGTTGTAAACCCGGCTCGGGTAATAGACCCACCCCGCGCACACTGCCAATATTAGCGTTGGCACCGCGGCCAACAGGACGATCTTCAACGGATCCCGCCAAGAACGACAGACGAGAACGGCCAACGAAATGACGGCCGCCAAGGCGATGTACGCCAGCGACATGTTCAGCGTCTTGATGGCCGAGAGGCATACGGCCAGCGCCGTGCCGGCGAGCATCAGCGAGCGGAGGGTGAATTGGAATGGGCCGAGCGGTGGCGGCGGTAGCGCGTCAGCGGGTGTCGGCGGCTCGGGTTCCATGAGATTCCTCCGGGCAATTCGGCTGACCACGTTGGTGGTATCCTGACGGTCGGGTCGTTGCCCCGAAGGGGCGTGATGGGGAAGCCCAGGGCAACGCCCTGGGGGCCGGTTTTGCCTATGCCGCGTAAGCCCTGATAGGGCGACATGGGCGACGGCCATTCCGCCCTTTCAGGGCTAGGGTCGAATTGGCCTCGCTCCCCAGGGCGTTGCCCTGGGCTTCCCCATCGCGTCCCTTCGGGACTGCCAACTCCTCGCCCGCCGTCGCACAGGTTCCCCATCGCGTCCCTTCGGGACTGCAAGCACGCACCCTGTGTCATTCTTCGCTCGGCGGGACGTAGTCGGCCATACCCTCGGCCTTATGGCCGGGCCCCCAGGCGAAGCCGGTGGATTTCTTGACCTCGTCGAGCCACGCCCGGTAGATCGCCATGCGGTCCTCCTGGCCGGCGGCGGCGTACATGCCATAAGGCTCGGTCTCGAACTGCGCCCGCAGGACGTCGTAGGAGGGGGTGAACTGGGTAGGACGGACCACGTAGGCGACGGTTTTGGGGGCGTTGAAGGCCACGCCCACCTGCCCCCGTTCCAGTCCGAAGACTTCGCGCATGAAGTCCCAGCCGGGCACGTCCACGCCCTCGACGGCGCTCAGGCGTGCGGGCTGCTGCCAGCCCTGCGCCACGTTGGGGAAGTTGAGCCAGGTGAACTTCGACGGGAGGATGACGTGCAACTCCGGCCGGTCGGCGAAGACTTGCTTGAGCGGCTTATCGGCCTTCCGGGCCTCGGCGGCCAGCGTTTCCGCGGCTTTCAGGGCGATGTCTTGGGCGTGGATCAGCTTCCAGGCGCGGAGGACTTCGGCGCGGACCCCCTTGTCCTCGAACTTCGGCACCCGCTCCTTTTCGTCTGCCGTCTTCCAGAACAGATAGAAGCTGCCCTTGTCGCCGTTGAGGTTCGAGACCTCGCAGCGGAACTTGGCCAACGATTGGAAGGCGTATTGCCAGAGGTAGACGCCGCCGCGGATGGTCGACTGACCGATCTCCGTCCCCTTCAGTTCCCAGTCGGGGACCAGCCCGGTGTGGCCGGCCTCCATGCCGTGTTCCTTGGCGAACTTCTCGAAATCGGGTTCGCGAGGGGCCGGGCCGATCGACTGTTTTTGCTCGCTGGCCTGGATCGCCCGGACGTCGTACTCCTGCCGCAGTTCGCCGTACTGGCCGATCTGCTCTTTCAGGTCGGCGAAGATTTTGTCGATCTTCTCCATGGCGATTTTCGCCGGATGCGGTCCTTCTGTTCGTCGCTCAGGCCGGTCTTGGCGGGTTGGGGTTTCGTCGCTTGGGCGGCGGGTTTGGCCGGGGCCTCTTTTCCGGTGGCCGGAGGCTTTTGCCCGGCAGCCGGGGGCGTTGGCGGCGGGGCGGGCGTTTCCGGCTTGGCGGGCAGTGGCGGCTTCGCCTTGGCATCGGCTTTCTTCTCGTCCTTTTTCTCTTCCGCGAAGGCGGTCAGCCGGAAGGGAGATACACGGCTACTGGCTTTCAGGACACCAATGTCATCGATCCCGCTCGTTGCACCACTGACGGAATCCTTCCCTTTGGCCGGCTCCTTGGGGAGGTCTTTGGCGGGCGGCTCTGGTCCCTTGGGCGTTGCCTTGGGGATGGTGGGGGCCGGCTGGGGCGGCTGCCCGCCGGCCTTGGGCGGCTCCGTGGGCGGTTTGGGCGGTTCGGGGGCCTTTGTCTGCGGCGTGGCAGGCCCCTTCGGCGGCGGCTCGGCCGGTTTCTTCTCCGGCTCGGCGGCCGGCTTCTCGGGATGGAGCCTCTTCTCTAGCTCCTGGTAACTGTCCTTCTGATACGCATCCTTCTCTTTCTGGTACTGCTCTTGGATCTGCTGGTCGGTGATCGTCTTGGGATCGGCGAACTTTTCGACGTCCGCCTTGACGTATTCCAGGGCGATCCGCTGCGGTTGGTGGAAGCCCGGCTTGGGCGAGTCGGGCAGGGCAACCCGCTCCTTGTTGTCCTCGAAGAATTTTTTGAGTTCGTCCTCGGTCGGGTTGGCGACCTTCGCCACGTAGTCGGCCACGGGGACGGCGATCATCTCGACGGTGGCGGAGCGGTAGATGCGGTTGAAGTAGTCCCACCGCTCTGCCGGCGTAGTTGGCCGCAAGCTGGGTTCGAACAACTCCTTGACCTTGATGGCCAGCAATTCCTGGCGGAGCAGGTTGAAAAACCCCTCGGCGGAGAGTCCGGCGCGGTGGAAGTCCTCTTGCATCTTATCGTTCGTAACCTGGTCCATGGTCGCCGCTTGGAGGAAACTGTTGATCACGTCGTCGCTCAGGACGATCCCGAGCCGCTGGGCATAGTGTGCCAAGAGCCAGGAATTGACCATCTCCTCGTCGGAGGGCCGGCGGAGAATCTGTTCGACCGTTCCCGCGGCTTGCGGGGGAAGCCCCGAAGCCGCCAAGAGGTACGTCAAGGAGCCCGGCGCCTTGAGCTGGTCGCTGCGGCTCCACTGGCCGGCGGGAATCCCGGCCGACTCCAACAGATTCGCCAGCACGCTGCTCAGCTTCAGCCGGTCGCTGCGGAGATAGCCCATGTCGCTCTGCTTCAGGCTGCCGAACTTCGCGGTTTTCACGACCACCAGGTTCTCGGGGCCGCGCCGGCCGATGCCCAGAAGGTCCAGGATGTAGTAACCGAACGAGAAGCTGATCACCGTCAGGATCGTGAGCACGGCGAGCATCGCCTTCTGGTGTTTGCGGAAGACCCTAAACGGGCTGGCCATGGTTGATTATCCTTCTGTGGAGGGGATATGCGGGAGGAACTCGGCTTGACAAGCCAACCCCCGCGGGAGTAATGGTGTCGCTTGGTAGTAGGCACACGCCGTGTGCCGTCCGCGGCGTTTTCGAGACGGATCTCCCGTTCTGGCGGACGGCACACGGCGTGTGCCTACTACATATTCCGTCACAATCCAGCAATTCTAAGTGGGTTGGGCGCAAATGCAATGCCAATTCGCGGCGGATTGAACCGATCGCGACGGGTGCTACAATTCCAAAGTTTACCCAGGTTGTCAACAGTCACATGGCCAAAAAATCCACGACGCCCGGCCCAGCGGCAAAGCCGTCGCCGCCTAAGGGCGGGACTACGAACAAACGGCCCGGCGGAACCGCCCTGGTGATCGTCGAATCGCCGGCCAAGGCCCGCACCATCAGCAAGTTCCTCGGCCGGGGGTATACGATCGAGGCGAGCATCGGCCATATCCGCGACCTGCCCCAAGGGGCCAAGGAAATACCCGAGCAGTACAAGAAGGAAGACTGGGCATACCTGGGGGTCAACGTCAATCACAACTTCGAGCCGGTCTACGTCATTCCCCGCCAGAAAGCCAAGCAGGTCCGCAAGCTCAAGGACCTCTTGAAGGGGGCCAAGGAACTCTACCTGGCCACGGATGAAGACCGCGAGGGGGAGGCCATCAGTTGGCACCTCTGCGAGGTGCTGCGCCCCCGGGTGCCGGTCCACCGGCTGGTGTTCCATGAGATCACGGAGGAGGCGATCCGCGACGCGCTCCGCTCGCCGCGGCAGATCGACGAGCACCTGGTCCGCGCCCAAGAGGTCCGCCGGATCGTCGACCGGTTGTACGGCTACGACGTTTCGCCGCTGTTGTGGCGGAAGATACGCCCGCGGCTCTCGGCCGGCCGGGTGCAGAGCGTGGCGGTCCGGCTGATCGTCGAGCGGGAGCGGCAGCGGATGGCCTTCGTGGGGGCGACGTTTTGGGACCTGGTGGGGACGTTTGCCAAGCCGCCTCACGTGGAGCGTGAGGAGTACAATACGAAGCAGGAGAGTTTCCAGGCGGAACTGACCGCGCTCGGGGGCCGGCGGGTGCCGGCCAGCCGCGACTTCGACCCGGCCACCGGCCGGCTGAAGGACCCGGGCCTGCTCCAGTTGGACGAGCGCGAGGCGGCCGAGTTGCTCGGGCGGCTGCGGACGCAACAGTGGCGGGTGGCCAAGCTGGAGGACAAGCCGTACACCACCCGGCCCTATCCGCCGTTTACCACCAGCACGCTCCAACAGGAGGCGAACCGGAAGTACGGTTTCACCGCGCGGCACACGATGCAAGTGGCCCAGAGTCTCTACGAGACGGGCCACATCACTTACATGCGCACGGACTCGACCACGTTGGCCAACGTGGCCATCGAAGCGGCGCGGCAATTGGTCGCCTCGCAATACGGCCAGGAGTACCTCTCGCCAACGCCGCGGGTTTACCAGAACGAAGGTCAAGAATGCCCAGGAGGCGCACGAGGCGATCCGCCCGGCCGGCCACCCCTTCGCCTTCCCCGAGACGCTCCGCGGGCGGCTGAGCCCCGACCAGTTCAAGCTCTATGACCTGATCTGGAAGCGGACGGTCGCCAGCCAGATGGCCGACGCCCGCGGGCACCGCGTCACGATCGACATCGAGGCGGCCGAGGCCACGTTCCAGGCCACCGGCAAGACGATCGAGTTTGCCGGCTATCTGCGGGCCTACGTCGAGGGGGCCGACGATCCCGAGTCCGACCTGGCCGACCGGGAGGAGGTGTTGCCGGCGGTCGCCGTGGGCGAGGCCCTTCAGTGCCTCGATTTGGAGCCGAAGAGCCACACCACCCAGCCGCCCAACCGCTACAGCGAGGCGGCGCTCACGCGGGCGCTGGAGGAGATCGGCATCGGCCGGCCCAGCACCTACGCGACGATCATCGAGACGATCCTGGCCCGCGATTACGTCTTCAAGCCCAAGCGGGGGAACGTGCTGATTCCCACCTGGACGGCGTTCGCCGTCTCGCAGTTGCTCGAAACGCATTTGCCGGAACTGGTCGATTACCAGTTTACCGCCGAGATGGAAGACGAGCTGGACGCGATCAGCCGGGGCGAGATGGGGCACCTGGACTATCTGCGGACGTTCTATTTCGGCAACGAGCATCCCGGTCTGAAGCAGTTGCTGGCGGACAAGCTGACGGAGATCGACGCGCGGGACGTGTGCCGCATCTCGCTGGGCAAGCCGGTTCGTGCTCCTCACGCTCCGCGTGAGGAAAGCCCGCCGGGCAAAGCCGGAGCCACGAACGAGGCTGAGATTTTCGTCCGCGTCGGGCGCTACGGGCCGTTCCTGGAGCAAGGGGACCGGAGGGCGAGCCTGCCGGAGGGACTCCCGCCCGATGAAGTCACGCTCCAATCGGCCCTGGAAATGCTGGACAAGGCCGGTCAAGGGGACCAACCGCTGGGGATTTGCCCCGACACGCACAAGCCGGTGTTCGTGAAGATCGGCCGGTTTGGGCCGTACGTGCAGCGGGGCACGGCCGAGGACGACGAAAAGCCGCAGAACGCCTCGCTGCTCAAGGGAATGGACCCGGAGCACGTCGATCTCGAAACCGCGCTGAAACTGCTGTCGCTGCCGCGGACGCTGGGCGAGCATCCCGAGACGCACGAACCGGTGCTGGCCCACAACGGCCGCTACGGCCCGTACGTGAAGTGCGGCGAGGAGACCCGCTCCTTGCCCAATGGGCTTTCGCCGTTGGACGTTACGCTGGAGCAGGCGTTGGACCTGCTCAAGCAGCCGAAAACTGCGCCGCGGCGGCGCCTCGCGCAAGGAGCCGGTCAAGACGTTCGACGCCTCGCCGGTCACGAGCCAGCCGGTCCGTCTGATGCAGGGGCGCTGACGGGCCGTACGTCACCGACGGCGTGACCAACGCCTCACTGCCCCGCGGCACCGCGCCGGAGGAGGTCACGTTCGAGTACGCCCTGAACCTCTTGGCCGAGCGTGCCGCGGCCGGGCCGAGCAAGCGGGCGACACGCAAGAGACCGGCGAGTAAGCCCGCCGCCAAGGCTGCCACGCCTGCCAAGAAGCCGGCGAGAAGCCGTAGCCGTAGGGTGGAACAAGCGAAGCGCAGTCCCACCAAATGATTCTGGCATAAACGCCGCCCCTTCCTGCCGGTCGGTGGGCGGATATAATGGGCCTTTTTGCGCCCTCGGCCGGCAGCCCAACACACCCGACTTGGCACGTAGGACGGATTTCCTAATCCGTCCGCCGAACGCGACGGATTAGGAAATCCGTCCTACTTGGGACAGATTAGGAAATCCGTCCTACACCCCCCGCCCGTGTTCCCCAAGAACCTGTTGAAGAATGGCACGAACCGGATCGCGTCGCTGGCCAAGAGCCAGGCGGCGGCGATCCGGGTCTCGCCGCAATTGGCCGAGGCCGCCGGCAAGGACCCCGCCGACGTGCTGCGGCTGCTGGAGACCTCCGCCGCCGGCCTGACGCAGACCGAGGCCCAAGAGCGGCTGGAAAAGCACGGGCCGAACGAAGTGGCCGGCGAGAAGCAGCGCGGCTGGCTCGCTCGGCTGCTGCTGGCCATTCGCAATCCGTTGGTGATTCTGCTGTCCGTGCTGGCGGTCATGACGTATTGCGTGGCCGACAGCAAAGCCGACGAGGCTGGCGCGGAGTCATGGCCATGATGGTGGTTCTGGGGGTCGCTTTGCGATTTGTCCAGGAGTCGCGGGCCGACTTCGGCCGCCGCCAAGTTGAAGGCGATGATTACGGTCACCGCCACGGCGATCCGCGACGGTCAGCCCCGCGAAGTCCCGCTGGGTGAGCTTGTGCCCGGCGACATGATCAAGCTCTCCGCTGGCGACATGATCCCGGCCGACATCCGCGTGATCTCGTCGAAGGACTTGTTCATCGTTCAGGCGAGCCTCACGGGCGAGTCGATGCCGGTGGAGAAGGTCGACGCCCGGGCGACCCTCGGCAGCCGCTCGCCGTTGGAGTTGGAAAACGTCTGCTTCCTGGGCACGAGCGTCGAGAGCGGGACGGCCACGGCGGCGGTGGTGGCCACCGGACCGCAAACCTATTTCGGCGGCATGGCCCGCAGCATCACCGGCCAGGAAGTCACGACCAGCTTCGACCGGGGCGTCAGCAAGTTCACCTGGCTGATGATCACGCTGATGGCGATCATGTCGCCGGTCGTGTTCCTCATCAACGGTCTGACGAAACACGTCTGGAGCGAGGCGTTCTTCTTCGCCCTGGCTGTGGCGGTGGGGCTGACGCCCGAAATGCTGCCGATGATCGTCTCGGTCTGCCTCTCGAAGGGCGCCATCGCCATGTCGCGGAAGAAGGTGATCGTCAAGCGCCTCAACGCGATCCAGAACTTCGGCGCGATGGACGTCCTCTGCACCGACAAGACCGGCACGCTCACCATGGACCGCGTGATCCTCGAACACCACTGCGACGTCGTGCGCAAGGAGGACGACGGCGTGCTGGTGACCGCCTACCTGATCAGCCATTTCCAAACCGGGCTGAAGAACGTGCTGGACCGGGCAATCCTCGACCACCGTGAAGTGAACGACCTGGTGCCGCTGGAGCGTTTCCAGAAGATCGACGAAATCCCTTTCGACTTCCAGCGGCGGATCATGTCGGTGGTGGTGGAGACGCCGGAGGGGGGCCGGCGGCTGCTGACCAAGGGCGCCCCCGAGGAAATCTTCCGCCGCTCGACCCGCTTCGAGCTCGGCGGCGACGTCTTCGGCATGGAGCAAATCATCATCGAGGACCTCAAGGAAGAGTACGAGAACCTGAGCAGCGACGGATTCCGCGTCCTGGCCGTGGCCTACAAGGACCTCGAACCGCGGGCGGCCTACTCGAAGGAGGACGAGTCGGAACTTGATCCTGACCGGCTACGTGGCGTTTCTCGATCCGCCGAAAGAGACGGCCTCGCCGGCCATCGAGGCCCTTCAGCGGCACGGTGTGGCGATCAAGATTCTCACCGGCGACAACGAGTTGGTCAGCCGCAAGGTGTGCCACGAAGTCGGCCTGCCGACGGAACACATGGTCCTTGGCGGCCAGGTGGAGACAATGAACGACGAGCAACTGGCGGCGGCAATCGAGGCGACGACGCTCTTTGCCCGGCTCTCGCCCGCTCATAAACAGCGGATCGTCCAATTGCTCCAGCGGAAGGGGCACGTGGTGGGGTTCCTCGGCGACGGCATCAACGACGCCCCCGGCCTGCGGGCCGCCGACGTCGGCATCTCGGTCGACACCGCCGTGGACATCGCCCGCGAATCGGCCGACCTGATCCTGCTGGAAAAGAGCCTGATGGTGCTGGAAGAGGGCGTGCTCGAAGGGCGCAAAGTTTTCGCCAACATCCTCAAGTACATCCGCATGGGCGCCAGCTCGAACTTCGGCAACATGTTCAGCGTGCTCGGCGCGAGCGCCTTCCTGCCGTTTTTGCCCATGAAGCCGGTGCAGGTCTTGACCAACAACCTGCTCTACGACTTCTCCCAAGTGCCCATCCCCACCGACGACGTGGACCCGGACCAGATCGCCAAGCCGCGGCCCTGGTCGATCGACGAAATCCGGCGGTTCATCCTTTTCATCGGGCCGATCAGCTCGATCTTCGACTACACCACGTATTTCGTCATGCTCTACCTGTTCGGTTGCTGGGGCAACGAACGGCTGTTCCAAAGCGGCTGGTTCGTCGAGTCGCTAATGACCCAGACGCTGATTATCCACATCATCCGCACCAACCGCATTCCATTCCTCCAGAGCCGGGCGAGCTGGCCGCTGACTGTCACGACGGCCGTCATCATGGGGGTGGGCGTATTGTTGCCGTTCACCCCGCTGGGCACGGCCATCGGGCTGACGGGGCTGCCGCCGCTCTACTGGCCGATCCTCGTGGCGACGCTCCTCTGCTACGCCCTGCTCACGCAACTGATTAAGAAGTGGCTGCTGCGGAAGGGGTGGATCTAGGCAATTACCATGCCCGCTCCGAAAACGCCCCGATCTCCAGCCGCACCAGCCGCTCGATCAACTCGCGGGGCGTTTGCGGGCGGCGGAGCGGATTCTTGGCCATCATCTGGCAGACGAGAAGGGCCACTTCGCGCGGAACTTGCGGGGCCAATTGCCGCAAGTTGGGCGGGGACGATTGCCGGTGCTCGACGGCCAACGCCGCCATGTCCTCGCCCAGAAACGGCACGCGGCCGGCGAGCATCTCGAACAGCACCACGCCCAAGCTGTAGATGTCGCTGCGGATGTCCGTTGCCAGCGTCGAGGTGATGTGCTCGGGAGCGATGTAGCGGAACGTGCCCATCACCGGCCGGTCCACGGCCGAGCCCTCTTCGTCGCGGTGGCGGGCGAAACTCAAGTCGATCAGTGTGACGTGGCCGCCGGGCGAGACGTGAATGTTTCCTGGGGCGACGTCGCCGTGCGTCCAGCCGGCGGCGTGCAGGGCCTCGAGCGCCTCGGCCGTCTGCCGGGCGATCCAGAGCACCGCCGGCACGTCGAACTGCCGGCTGGCGGCCAGGCGGGTCTTGAGCGACGCCCCCGAGAGCCAGGGCATCACCAGCAGCCGTGGCGGATCGGCAACGGCGGCGGCCAGGACCGGAGCCAAGTGGGGATGGGAGACGCTTCGCCCCACCAGCGCCTCGCGCCGCAAGAGCCCGATCGCCTGCTGATCGTCCTGCCACTCGGGGCGGAGCATCTTGACCGCGTAGTTGGCCGGCTGGTCCGCCGGGGCCCCGGCGGGCCGGGCGCGGTAGATCCTGCGCCAGGCTTCCCAAGGCGGCAAACTCGACCAGTTCCCACTGCCTTACGCGACAGGGAAACCTTGCCTTGACGGCAACGTCCGCATGGCGGACGCCGCCGGCGGTAATCAGCCCGGTT
This sequence comes from uncultured Planctomycetaceae bacterium, assembly GCA_963754135.1. Lineage (GTDB taxonomy): Bacteria > Planctomycetota > Planctomycetia > Pirellulales > Thermoguttaceae > JAJFUI01. Next base: position 674,978 of record CAVWEY010000003.1, on the reverse strand, counting down.
TGGGTCATTCGATGTTGCGGGAAAAGAGTGCTAGCGCGACGGGTCTATGGATAGCATCGGTTGGCGGGGCGGGGCAGGTTGACAAACGAAGTGCCTTGCTCCACAATAGGAGGGGTAGGGGTTCTATACCTGCAGAGACAAACCTAAGCAAGCTTTTGGAGCAGGAGGTGCAGAGGAATGTCGGGCGAAACGGCTACACCGCAGGCGGCGCTCAGGTACGACCTGGAAGTCCAGGAGCACGGCAAAGTGGAATTGACGGTCCCGTTCGCGGCTGGCGCCGGATCGCGGTCATCGTTCTTGAGGAGCCGGACGACTTCAGCGACCTCGTGGCGGCGGCGGAGAGCAGCCTGGGCTTTTGGGACAACCCCTATGACGACGAGGACTGGAACCATGCCGCGCCAGGGTGACATCGTACTCGTTCCGGTGCCGTTCAGCGACCTTTCGTCTCAGAAGCGGCGGCCGGTAATCGTGGTTTCCAACGATGCGTACCACCTCGCTACGGCCGACATGATCGTCGTCGCAATGACCTCGAATCCTGCCCGGAGCGATTACGGATTCGTCATCGCCTCTTCCGACTTGGAACGCGGGCGTCTGAATCGGCCCGGCACGGTGCGGGTGGACAAAATCTTTACGCTTTCCCAATCGTTGGTTGCAGCCAGTTTCGGACGCGTTGATAGGGGGGTGCTTGAGCGGATAGGCAAGGTCTTGTTGCAGTTGTTGCAGGGCCCGTAGGTTATGCCTCAGCATGATGCCGGGGAGCCATGACGCCACTGCCGCTGCGGGAGTTGTTCACTAAGGCTGGGGCAGCATCGTAGATCATGCTTCAGTAGTTGAGGAGATCGGCGAAAATGGTGAAATCTCGGATTATGTACATAGAAGATAAGGGCGATGGCATCAGCGGGCCGGCAAGGATCGGCCGCGTCACTTTCTCGAAATCCGGGAAATCGCTGTATTACGATGGCCGAACATTCCGGACTCTCGCCGGCAGGGGATTTAAGGCAAACTACCGCGACATAGTGACCAGAGAGGAATATTGGATTTCGGGCTGCAAGAAGAACGGTCGGGATCGGCTCTATGCAGGCGTGATCGAGATTGATGAAGATGTGGCTGAAGAATACTGGACCACGATCCGAAACACGCCGCACTGCAAAGCCCAGAGGATTATTCGTTGCTCTGGTAAATACAATTGATAGCTGCCCGCCCGGCGTCTCAGCGTCCTCAGCGGTGCGTCCGTTCTGACCGGTCTGGTTGTCAGTTCCCGACGTACTTCGCGTAAACCGCTCGGGCGACGGCGACGTCATCGGTGCCGGAGATGATGGCGCGGGCGTCGGGAAAGACGGTTAGCTCGTAGCCCTCGACTTCGAGACGCAAGAGGTACTGGTTGCGGGTGACGCGGCCGACGGCGGCCAGCCGCTGGGCTAGCTCGTCGAGCGAAATGCTCTGGCCGGGATGGCTCAGTTGCACGGCGTTGCGGCCGCAGAGGACCGCCGTGCGGCTGGCCGAGCGGCCGCTGAGCCAGGGGAATTCGCCGTGCTTGCACGTCGGGCAATCGACCTGATCGCGGAGCTTGCTCACGTCGATCCGCCGCAAGTGGTTCTGCCAGATGTCCACGATCGTTAGACTGCGGGATACGGCGTCGCGGTTGCCGCTGAGGATTTTGATCGCCTCGACGGACTGGATCGAAGCGATCAGCCCGACGGCCGGGCCGAGGATGCCGGCCGACTCGCAAGTGGGCGTGCTGCCGGGGGCCGGGCACTCGGGCATGAGGCAGCGGAGGCAAGCGGTTTCGCCGGGCAAGATCGTCATCGTCTGCCCTTCCGCGCCCACGCAGCCGCCGTAGACCCACGGCACCCCGAGTTTTACCGCGGCGTCGTTGATGAGGAACCGCGTCTCGAAATTGTCGGTCCCGTCGAGGATCACATCGACGCCTTCGCAGAACCGCTCGACGGTGGCCGAGTCGATGTCGGCCACGACCGGCTCGACGGCGACGGCGGAGTTGATCCGCCGCAGTTTTTCGGCCGCGGCGACGGCCTTGGGCAACCCGGCCGCGGCGTCAGCCTCGTCGAAGAGCGTCTGCCGCTGGAGGTTCAAGAGTTCGACGAAATCCCGGTCGACGATCCGCAGCGTTCCGACGCCGGCGCGGACCAGGCAGTTGGCGATGGCGCTGCCCAATGCCCCGCAGCCGCAAAGTAGCGCCCGCGATTGCCCCAGCCGGCGTTGTCCCTCTTCGCCCAGCGGCGGGAAGCGCATCTGGCGGGCGTAACGTTCAAGAAGGATCATCCGCTTGGCGCTCGCCGAGAATCTCGGTCACTTGTTTCTTCAACACCGGGATGTCCCGTTCCACCATCAGCCACACTTTATCAAGGCTGACGCCAAAGTAATGGTGGATCAAGCTGTCGCGGGTTCCAGCGATGTCTTGCCAAGGAACCTGGGGGTACTGCTTGCGAAAGGCAAGCGAAAGTTGCTTCACGGCTTCACCGATGATTTCAAGCTGACGGATTACACCGTCTTGAACCAGGAACAGTTCCCGGAACGCCCGCTCATCGACACTATCGGTGTACTGCTCGATGCGCGCGATGGCGTCCAAGACGTGTCGGAGGTACACGCGATCATCCCGCTGCATAAACCACCTGAACTTCACTCAGGATGCGCTCCCGCAAGTAGGGGCTGATGGCGTCTCCCGTGAGAAGATCGACCTTGCGACCAATCGCTGCCGACAGCTCCCGTTGCAGCCTTACCACGTCCAGCAGGCTCTTCCGTTCTCCGAACTCGACGAGCAAGTCAACGTCGCTCTGCGGCGTGGCTTCGCCGCGGGCCATTGAGCCGAAGACGCCCAACGAAGTGACGGCGTTGGCGCGGCATATCTCGACCAGACGGCTGGTGTCGAAAGCGTAATCTTGCACGATCGCCCTCCCGCGTCTTACCCTATCACCCTATTGTACCCCGCTGGCCGCATTTTTCAACCGCAGATTACGGTTGTTCCTGCGGCTTTTCCGCCAGCGCCTTCGCCAAGAACCCCGCCGTCACGGAACCGGGCGTGCGGGCGACCATTTCAGGTGTGCCCTTGGCGACCACCTGCCCGCCTTCATCCGCCGCGCCGGGGCCAAGGTCGATGATGTAGTCGGCGGCCCGCATGATCTGCAAGTTGTGCTCGACGACCAAGAGCGAGTGGCCCACGGCCAGCAGGGCGTCGAAGCAGTCCAGCAGTTGGACGACGTCGGAGAAGTGCAGGCCGGTGGTCGGCTCGTCGAGGATGAAAAGGGACCGGCCGCGTTTGGCGCCGCTCATGTAGCCGGCCAATTTGAGCCGCTGGGCCTCGCCGCCGGAGAGCGTGTTGGCCGGCTGTCCGAGCCGCACGTAGTCCAGCCCCACGTCGATCAGCCGCTTCAGCCGGGCCTGGACCTTCGGCTGGCCGCGGAAGAAGGTGAAGGCCTCACGGACGGTCATCTCGAGCACGTCGGCGATGTTCCGGCCGCGGTAGATCACCTCGAGGATTTCGTCGCGGTAGCGGGCGCCGTTGCACTGCGGGCAGCGCATGTAGACGTCGGCGAGGAATTGCATGTCGATCTGGATGTAGCCTTCGCCCTGGCAATGGCTGCACCGGCCGCCGTCGACGTTGAAGCTGAACGCCCCGGCGTCGAAACCCCGCGTGCGGGCCTCGACCGTCTCGGCAAACACCGCGCGGATTTCGTCGAACGCTTTCAGGTACGTGACCGGGTTGGAGCGGGGCGAGCGGCCGATCGGGCTCTGATCGACCATGATCGCGTCGTCGAGCTGGCCGTCGCCGAACACGTCGTTGTGCGGGTAAGGCTTCGGGGCGTCCTTGCGGAGGCGGCGGCAGAGGGCCGGATAGAGTGTGTCCTGCACCAGTGTGCTCTTGCCGGAGCCGCTCACACCCGTCACCAGACACAGAACGCCCAGGGGGAACTCGACGGTGACGTTCTTGAGGTTGTTGCCCCGCGCCGGCCAGGCGGATCCAGCCGTGCTCGGGCGAGCGGCGGCGGCTGCCGCCCAAGCCGAGGCCGCGGCGGCCGGACAGGTAGTCGCCGGTGAGGCTGTCGGGGGATTGCGCGATTTCCTCCGGCGTGCCCTGAAAGACGAGCTTGCCGCCGCGCTCGCCGGCGCCGGGACCGATCTCGACCACCTGATCGGCGGCGCGGATGACGGCCTCCTCGTGCTCGACCACGACGATGGTGTTGCCGCGGTCGCGGAGTTGGCGGATGGCGGCCAGGAGTTGGCGGATGTCGCGGGGGTGCAGGCCGATCGACGGCTCGTCGAGCACGTAGAGCATGTTCACCAGGCTGGAGCCGAGCGCGGCGGTGAGGGCCACGCGGCGGGCCTCGCCGCCGCTGAGGGTCCGCAGCGTGCGGTCGAGCGTCAGATAGCCCAGCCCCACGGCTTCGAGATACCCCAGCCGGGCCTGCACCTGTTCGAGCATCATCCGGCCGAGGAGCCGTTGGTGGTCGGATAGCGCTTGTGGTGCAGGCGTCTCGCCTGCGCGGGCAGGCGGGACGCCTGCGCCAGCAAGCAGCGCCACTCAACTTGCGGAAGAAGGCGGCGGCGTCGCGGACCTTCAGGGCGGAGATTTCGCCCAGATTCTTGCCGCCGATCCGCGCCGCCAGGGCCTCCGGCCGGAGCCGCGCGCCGCCGCAGGCCGGACAGGGCCGGTAGCTCCGCCAGCGGCTCAAGAAGACGCGGACGTGCATCTTGTACTTCCGCCGTTCGAGCCAGGCGAAGAAGCCCTCCAGCCCGCCAAACTTCCGCTCCGGCACGCCGTGGAGGAGCAACTCCCGATGACGCTCGCCGAGTTCCCGGAATGGCACGTCCACGGGCAGCTCATAATCGCGGGCCAGGGCCAGCAACTCCTTCAACTCGTGGGCGTAGGCCGGCGTATTCCAGGGCGCGATGGCCCCCTCGCGAAGCGATTTGCCCGGATCGGGCACCACCAACTCCATGTCGATGCCGATCACGTTGCCGAAACCTTCGCAGACCGGGCAGGCCCCCAGCGGACTGTTGAAACTGTACAGCCGCGGCTCCGGCGGAGGATACTCGATGCCGCAATCTTCGCAGGCCAGTTGCGTGCTGAAGCCAATCCGCCGCCAGGGCCGGCCGTCAATGTGGATAAGAGATAAGGGATGAGGGATAAGCGATGAGGGATTTGGGATTTGGGATTTCGGATTTCGGATTTCGGATTTGCTTTCGTCCCGTTCTTCTTCCACGAAAGCGCAGCATCGCCCCCGGCCCTTGGTGAAGGCCGTTTCCAGCGAATCGCGGAGCCGGCTGTCGGCGGCGCTGCCCACCACCAGCCGATCCACGACGGGATACACGACGCGCCGGCGTTTAGCGGCCGACGGCACGTCGGCCTCCGCGTCCCGGCGCTCTTCGCCCTTGACTCCCCGGCTGCGCTGGCCGATACTTGAAGTGTAAGAGGATTCGCCCGCCGATGTGCTTCCGCTCGCGGATGTCCCCGGCTTATAGGGCGAGTCCTCTTCGCTTACCGCCGCTGGCTGCTGGCCGCTGCTATCGAGATTTACCAGCCGCCCGCCGATGACCGCCCGGACAAAGCCGTCCTCGCGCAATCCGGCCGCCAGTTGCTCGATTCCTCCGTCGGGCAGTTGGCAGCCGAAGGCAATCATGTAGCGCGTGCCGGCGGGCAGGGTGGCCAGTGCCTCCCCCGCGCTTTGCGGACTGTCGCGGCGCACCGGCCGGCCGCACTTCAGACAGAACACCTCGCCGATCTTGGCCATCAGCAGCCGCAGGTAGTCGTTGGTTTCGGTGGCCGTGCCCACCGTCGAGCGGCTGCTGCGGCCGGTGTTCTTGCCCGTCACGGCGATGGCCGGCGGGATGCCGTCGATCCGCTCGGCCTCGGGCTTCTCCAGCCGCTGGAGGAACTGCCGGGTATAGGCGGAAAAGCTCTCGATGTAGCGCCGCTGGCCCTCGGCATAGAGCGTATCCAGCGCCAGGCTGCTCTTGCCGCTGCCGCTTAAGCCGCAGAACACGATCAGCTTGCCGTGGGGCAGGTCCAGGTCGAGGGACTTCAGGTTGTGGACCCGGACTCCCCTCAGCGCGATATGGCCCGTGGCGGTCATGCGGTTGCCCAGTCAGGGGTTTCAAGGACGACCCAAACTGGCATTATAGCACCCGGCTGCGGCTGCCGTCCAGAAAGCTGCCGGGACGATGGCGGGTGTGATGGTGCCCGGTGCCGCTCACGCACTCACGCCGCGAACAAGTCACGCACCGCGCGGCGGAAGCCGGGCAGAACGTCCTCGCCGGAGAGTTCGTCGTTCTCGGTGAGAATCTTGACGTTGGAGGGCGAGCGGTAGACGGTCACGCTCCGCCATTTCGGATTCGGATTGACCACCCAGACCATAACCTACTTCAATTGCACGCCGTAAGGCATCCACAACAGCATCCGTTCGGAGAGCAGTTGCCGCAGGAGCTTGGTCTGACGCAGGGTCTGGAAGAACTCCGGCAGGAGCGAGTCGAAGTCGCTGGCGGCCGAAGGATCGCCGAAGATCTGCTCGAAGAAGCTCTTCTGCTCCGGCAGCACGAGCAACTCGACGTCGGCGTCGGCCTTCAGGCCGGCGGCCAGCTTGGCGGCGACGACGGCGTCGTCGAGCGTGCCCAGCTCGTCCACCAGCCCGAGCTTCTTGGCCATCCGGCCGGTATAGACGCGGCCTTGGGCCAACTCTTCGAGCTTGCTGTAGGGCATCTTGCGGCCGTCGGCGGCCTTGCCCACGAACTGCCGGTAGGTTTCTTCGAGCAGTCCCAGCCAGGCCTTCCGCTCCTCGGGCGTGAAGGATTTCAGCGACGAGAGCGAGCCGCTGTTGGCCCCGCGGCTAATGACTTCGGTGTTCAGCCCAATCTTTTCGTAGAGTCCGCCCATGACCAGTTTGCCGCCGATGACGCCGATCGAGCCGGTGAGGGTTTCCGGGGCGGCGATGATCTTCTTGGCCCCCATGGCGATGTAGTATCCGCCGCTGCCGGCCACGTCGCCCATGCTGGCCACCAACGGCTTGTGCGTGCGGACGGTCTCCCGCCAGATGAGGTCGCTGGCGGTGGCGGAGCCGCCGGGGCTGTCGATCCGCAGCACCACCGCGGCCACCTTGGGATCGTCGTTGGCCTTCCGCAGGGCGGCGACCATGCTGGTCGAGCCGATCGAGGAACTGCCGAACATGTCGCTGGCGCTTTTGCCCTCGGTGATCGGGCCGACGGCGTAGACCACGGCAATCTTGGGCTTCTTGCCCGGCCCTTCCGACGGCTTCCCGCCCATCAGCATCTCCATCAACTTCATCATGCCGCCGAAGCCGGAGAAATCGGTGTCGATCTTCTTGGTCTTGTAGTTGGTGACGATGTCGAGTTTCTCGGCCTTGAGCCGCTGCTTGAGGATTTCTTCGAGCTGGTCGGAGTAGAGCACGTCGTCGATCAGTCCGGTCCGCTTGGCGTCGGCGGCGGTGAACAGGCCCTGGTCGAGGAAGGTCTTGACCTGGTAGTCCTTCAGGCGGCGGTCGGTGGCGATGGTGGCGATCATGTCGTCGTAGACGTCGCCCACCAGCGCGTCGAGGCTCTCCCGCAGCGGCATGCTCATGTCGCTGCGGGCCAGCGGCTCGGCGGCGCCCTTGTACTTGCCCATTTGCAGGGCGTCGAACTTCAGGCCCAGTTTGTCGAGCAGGCCCTTGTAGAAGGTGACTTCCATCCGCACGCCGGGGATGACCAACATGCCGGACGGCGGCATGACGATCTGATCGCAGGCGGCGGCCAGCAGGTATTGGCCGGTCTCGGCGGTGCTCAATTCGGCGTAGACGGGCTTGCCGGCCTTCCGCAGCCGGGCGACGGCCGCCCGCAACTCGTAAATCTTCCCGCGGCCGACGCCCAGGTCGTCGATCTTCAACCAGACGGCCCGCACGTCCTTATCGGCGGCGGCGGCGTCGAGGCGCCCAATGACGGTTGCCAAGGAGGGCTTCAACTCGCCGAACACGCCCGGCGCCCCGGGGCCTTCGGGGTAGTCGCCGCTGAGGGCGAGCTTGACGGCCAGCGACGGCTTGGGCGCAGGTTTCGGCTTCTGCGGCTTCGCGACCGCCGGCTTCTGCTTGTCTGCCGGCGGCGCCGCCTGCACGGCCGGTAGGGACAGACACAATAACGCGGTCAGGCAGGCCAACAGAACGGGTTGTCGCATCGGAAGGCTCCTTTGGGCAAGCTGGGAAGAAACTGTCATCTTGGTCAGTGTATTCTAACGAACGGCATCGCTCTTGTCTGCTACTGGTGGGCCCTTGCGGGATATTGAAGAATCCAGACAAATTGCCTTGCGTCGATATAGGGGAATAATCACCACCCATCCATACGGCAATCGGTGAGGTGATTGCCAGGGGACCAGGTTTTGATACGATGAAGGGGTGGCTGTGTCGATCCGTGCCACTATTTCGAGTATACGCCATGCCGATGATTTTCCCCGGAATGGACCCGTATCTGGAGCATCCGCTGCTGTGGCCGGGCGTTCACAGCGCCCTGGTTGTGTATTTGGCCGAGCAACTCGGGCCGCTGCTGCGTCCTCGCTACGCCGCCAGCATTGAACAGCGCGTGTACATTGAGGAGTCGGATCGGGACGTCGTCCCCGACATTTGGATCAGGACAACCCGGCCCGACATTCGTCAAGACAACGCCGCCGCAGCCGTTGCCGAGGTGGATGTCGGACAGCGGGTGGAAATATCTTCGCTGGAAATCCACGAAACCTACCTCGAAATCCTCGATCTCCACAGAGGACAACAGGTCGTCACGGTTCTTGAAGTCGTCAGCCCTTCCAACAAGCATCCGGGCGAAGGACGGGACTCTTATCTCAAGAAACAGCGCGAGGTCCTGCACAGCGGTATTCACTTGGTGGAGATCGACCTGCTCCGCAGCGGAAATCACGTGTTGGCCATACCGGAGTTGGTCGTCCGCGCCAAGGGACGGTACGATTACCTCGTTTCGATCAATCGGGCCTCGAACCGCCGCGCGGAATATGAGTTCTTTCCCCGCCGGTTGTGTGAACGCTTGCCGAAGATTCCCGTCCCATTGGTGGAAAACGATCGCGAGGTCCCCTTGGACATCCGAGCTGCGTTGGAGAAAGCGTACGAGACAGGGGCCTATCTCGACCGCATCAACTACCGTGAACCCTGCCAGCCGCCGCTGGGGGCCGAGGATCAAGCCTGGGCCAACCAGTTGATCCGGGAGAAGCTCGCCAGTGGCCAGCCCCAAGCGTGAGCGGGACGAGAGGGTCTTTCGCGTCCTGCCGCGCCAGGTGGATCAAACCATCGCCGCCGCGCTTCGCGAGTGGCTGCCCGACCGGTCGTGGTCCGAGGTCCGCCGGCTGTTGCGGTCGCGGCGGGTCATGGTAAGCGGCAACCTCTGCACGGACGCCGGACGCCGGCTTCGGCTGACGGACGTGGTCAAGCTGCTGCCGCACCCGGCGGCCCCGCCCGTGGGCGAAGAGGACGTCCGCATCCGCTATCTCGACAAGCACCTGGTGGTGGTGGAGAAGCCCGCGGGCATGACCACCACGCGGCACGCCGACCAACGCCAGCTTTCGCCCCGCCAGCGCCAGCTTCAGCCGACCCTCGACGAGCTGCTGCCGCACTTGATCGCCAAGGTCGAAAAACGCGGCGGTCGAAGTGCGCCGACCGGCTCTGGCGCGTTTAGCGGCCGACGGCACGTCGGCCCTAGGCGGGTCCGGCCGGTCCATCGGCTCGACCGCGAGACGAGCGGCCTGCTGGTCGTCGCCCGCACGGCCCAGGCGCAAAAGCACCTCGAACAGCAGTTCCGCAAGCACACAGTCAATCGCCGTTACCTGGCCGTCGTGCGGGGAGCGGTCCATGAGCAGACCATCGAGAGCCGGCTGGTCCGCGACCGCGGCGACGGCCGGCGCGGCAGCACGCAACTGCCGGATACCGGCAAGCGGGCGGTGACGCACGTCCGGCCCATCGAGCGGCTCGGCGATTACACACTGGTGGAGTGTCGGCTGGAGACGGGGCGGACGCATCAGATCCGCATCCACTTGAGCGAGGCCGGCCACCCGTTGTGCGGCGAGAAGGTCTACGCCCAACCGCTCTTCCGCGCCGGAACGCCCGACCAGAGCGGCGCGCCCCGCCTGGCGCTGGCGGCAGTAGAACTGGGCTTTGTGCATCCGGTCACCGGCGAGCCGATGCACTTCGAGACCCCGCTGCCGGCGGACCTGGCGGAGTTCGTTGAGCGGTTGCGGAAGTCGGGAGCAGGATAAACCGCCCGAATTGCCGCGGCCGGCCCGCTCGACTTCGCCGTGCCCCATGCCACGGTGCTGGTCAAGGCCCCGGCGGATTTCAGCAACACGGTCTTGCAGGTCCACAAGAACATCATGGCGGCTTAGTGTTCAATCATGCAGTTTGGGAGTGCCCGTTGGAGCCTTCTCACGCCCTCGTCAGTTACTTTCGTGGCGCCCAGTCCCAACCATTGGAGTTGGCTCAGGTGTCGGAGATGCACCAGCCCAGCGTCGGTGATTTTCGTACATGAGAGGTTCAAGGATTGAAGTTGACTCAACCCTTGGAGATGCACAAGTCCGGCATCGGTAATCTTCGGGCTCCCGAGTTCCAAGTATTGAAGTTGGCTCAACCCGCGAACATGGGCGAGCCCGGCATCGGTGAACTTCGGGCCCGGGAGGTGCAACTTTTGCAGCCGAGTCAACCCTTCGAGATTTGCCAACCCAGCGTCAGTGACTCCGGTGCCGATGAGCCATAACTCTTGGAGTTGAGTCAATCCCTCGATATGGACCAGCCCGGCATCGGTGACTTTTTCGACGTTGAACAAACCCAGGGTCCGGAGTTGTCTCAACCACTGGAGATGCACCATGTCGGTGTCGGTAGCCAAATTCTCAGTGATGCTCATATAGGTTACGCACTCCAGGGAATCGTCCTGGAAGAGCTTCCCTAGCCACGTCGGCTCGGTCTTGATCCCACCGCCCACCTTCCCGATGCCCGAGCCGCCGCCATCTGCTTCCGCTCGTTCTGCATCTCCACCGCCAGCCAACTGCACGGAATGGCCACCGCCAGCACCAGCAAGAAAAGCGAGCGGAGGCTGTATTGGAAGCGGCAGCGGAAGATCAGCGCGGCGGCGAACCAGAGGAGCATCCAGAGGAACGTCAGCCCAACGGCCGCTACGGCCATCAACACCGTCCAGCCCTTGTGCTGGTTGAACGGGAACCACCCGCCCCACTCCGACAAGAGCAGCAACCCCTCGACCGCCAGCAGGCCGATCACCAAGCGGTCTGGCGTGAGGCGATACCAGCGGAGCTTAGGCTGCGGTGCGGCGGGTTGCCGTTCGTTTTCGGTCATAGCGTTCTTGTGGCCGGGCCGGGGGCCAATCGTGTGCCGGGGAACACAAGACCAATCTACCTTGCGTGGCGATAGTCGGTCAATCCCGCGTTTTAGGCCGGCGGCCGATGCGGATGGTCCCCGCCGGGCTTGTCCCGGCGGAACCGAGGATTGGGTGAACTGGGCCGCGCGGGTCGTTTTCCCACGTCCCCGCCGGGCTTGTCCCGGCGGGACGCAGGATTGGGAAGACTACAGATTGGGGGGGCCGCCCTTAGTGGCCAATCCCTCGTTCCGCCGGGACAAGCCCGGCGGGGACGTCCTGAACGCTCGATTAGTGGCCAATCCCTCGTTCCGCCGGGACAAGCCCGGCGGGGACGTCCTGAACGCCCGACCGTGGCGGACATTTGACAACCGGAAGCGGGCTAATTACCATGGCAGTCATACTCGTCGCATTGCGGTTTTCGCGGTTTCCCACGGCCACCAGCCAGGAGAACCGGCCCATGTCCGCCACCTCGTCACCTCGCCGTTTCGCGCTGCTAATGCGCTCCGTTTTGCGAACATTTGCACCGGCCGTCGCGCTCGTGGCCGTGTTGGCCGCGGGCGCGGCGGCCCAGGAGTATATCGTCCCCAATGGCCCCGGCCCGGCCATTGGCTTGAACCTCTCCGGGGGCGTGCGGGCCGCCGATTCGCCGGCCGCCTTCCGCGACGCCACGAAGACCTGGGGCATGTACCGCATCGCCGTCATGCAGGCGGCGACCGGACATCCGCAGGACGCCAAGCACACGCTCTGGCAGATCGACCAGGGCCCGCCATGCTGCCCGTCAGAAGTGACCGGGGTTCTGGTTCTGTTGCGGCGTGCCGATCTACGATCTGCCGCCGATGCCCCTTATTCTGTATGGCGCGGCCGCGGGCACACAGATGTGGTCGGCAGCGCCGGCAGGCGGGACGCCTGCGCCACAAGCAGCGCCGCCCGGCAACCCGCCGCCTCCCCCCGCGACCGCAGTTGCGGGGCGTTTGAGCAACGCTCGTGTTCTTGCGGATGTTGGCCGCCGCTCTCCCGATCATGTGCCTGCCGCGGCGCCGGCCGGTTTGCCGGCGGATTACCTGGCCGCCGACCCGCGCCACGGCGCGGTGGTCGATTTCACCGACGAGCGAGACTCGGGTGGCACCCGGCTGACTTCGCGGAAGTATGCCGACGGCTACGTGATGATCGAGACGCCGCGGGCCGAGGGGCTGTGCGCAACACCGGCACGCGGCCGAGCGGAGATTCCGGCTCGTAAGAGCGTATCCGCAAATTGGTTCCCTCTCCTCGTGGGAGAGGGTTAGGGTGAGGGCGAGCGGCTCAAACGCCATCTATTCTCCGCGATCGTGGCACTGCCGCCCTCACCCCTTGCCCCTCTCCCAAAGGGAGAGGGGAAATCGCCCGGACACCCGCCCTGCTCACTTCCGCTCCGGCACGCCCAGCTCCGCCAGTTTCGCGGCCACGTCGTCGGCCGCGGTGGCCGGGTGGACGTCCTTGTCGATGTACATGATCTTGCCGTCCCGTCCGATGTAGAACGTCCAGCGGCTGGCCCATTTCTGCACCGCGCCGGTGACTCCGTACTCGCGGGCGACGTTGCCCTCGTGGTCGCTCAAGATCGGATAATCGGCCCCGACCGACTTGGCGAACTCCTTGTTCTTCTCCGGCTTGTCGACGCTGGCGGTGAAATAGGCCACGTCGAACTTTTTGAGCTTCGAGCCGTGCTGGGCCATGATCTTGCACTCGGTGGTGCAGCCGGGCGTAAACGCCTTGGGGAACCACGCCAGCACCACCGCCTGCTTGCCGTGATAGTCCGAGAGCCGGTAGGTCTTGCCGTCGCTGCCTTGCAGCGTGAAGTCCGGGGCCATATCGCCGGTCTTCAATTCTTCCGCGGTCGCTGTGCCGAACATGATCGCACCTCCTGCCAACATAATGGTGATACCCGCGAGCATGAGCGTTTTCATTGCAAGGTCCCTCCGCCGCGGGCCGGTGTGAAATCTTGCGGAATTCTACGTTGTCGGCCCGCGGAATCGCCCGGAAGTGGCGCAATCGGCGGAAAAGCCGCTCTTGGACACCTGGGGACTGCGATGTCCGTTGGGTGGCACGCCCTGAAAGGAGTGGCGGGATCACGCCCGCATCTGCCGACTCGCCACGCCCTTTCAGGGCGTGCCACCCAACGGACTACGGCCGGCCGGCCCGTCGCAAGACGTCATCGAGGCTCTGGCGGGCGTCCGCGTCGTCGGGCTTCAGCTCCAGGGCCATCCGGTAATATCCGATCGCCTCTTGGAACTCGTCTCGGCCGGCCAAGACGTTGCCGAGATTGTAATAGGCGTCGGCGAAATCGGGCTTGAGTTGGATCGCCCGGCGATACTCGGTCATCGCCTCGTCGGGCCGGTCCCGGCCGGCCAAGGCGACGCCGAGGTTGTTGCGGGCCTGCGCGTCGTCCGGCTTGATCTTGAGGGCCTGGCGATAACTGGCGATGGCCTCGTCGAGGCGGCCTTGGCGGGCCAAGGCGTTGCCCAGGTTGCCGTGGGCCTCGGCGAAGTCGGGCTTCAGCTTGACGGCCTGCTGATATTGCAGAATCGCCTCGTCCCGCCGGCCCCGAGCCGCCAAGGCGTTGCCCAGGTTGTAGAGGGCCTCGGCAAAGCCGGGCTTGGCCTTGAGCGCCTTCCGATAGTGCTCGATGGCCTCGTCGTACCGCCGCCCAGCGGCCAACTCGTGGCCCCAGTTGTTCTCCGCCTCCGCCAAATCGGGCTTCAGCACGAGCGCCAGGCGATACTGTACGATGGCTTCGGTGGGCCGGCCGCGGCGGGCCAACGCCAACCCCAGGTTGTTCTCCGCCTCGGCGTCTTTCGGGTCGATGGCCACGATCTTCCAATGCTGCTGGAGCGCCTCCGCAGGCCGGCGCTGGCCGTCCAGGAACGAAGCGAGACAGCCGTGGGCCACCTTGTTCCGCGGATTGCAAGCCAATGCGCGATTCCAGAGCGTCTCCGAATTGCGCCAATAAGAGGTCTGGCGCCGCGTCGAGACCGTCGCGCAGCGATAGCCAGCACCGCGGCAGTGCCGGCCGCCCAGTGGCGGAAGGTAGCAGGCACACGCCGTGTGCCGTCCGCCGCCACCCGGCAGGCATCGGCCAGGCTCCACGCCAGGGCGATGCACAGCCCGATCTGCGGCAAGTAGGTGAAGCGGTCGGCCACGGCCTGGACGCCGAACTGCACCAGTCCGATCGTCGGCAGCAACATTAGCAAGTACCACAGCCAACCGACCAACAGATACGGGCGGTTTCTCCTCCAGAGCACGGCCGCGGCCGTGATCGCCGCCAGCAGTAGAAACGCCTCGAAAACCTCTGCCGGCGGCAGGTCCAGCCCTGCGCGGGGATAAGCCGCGGCCAAGCCCAGCGGGCAGAAGAATTCGCCCAAGTAGGTAACGTACGAAATCAAGGCGCTCTGAATCCGCCACCACAGCGGAAACTGTCCGTTGGGGGCCAAGGCATTGGACTCGGCCCAAACGGTCACGGCGCAAGAGGCCGCCGCCAGCGCCAGCAACGGGACCTTTTCCAGCAGCAGACGGACGAATGATGAGGGATGAGAGATGAGGGATGAAGGATCGGGGGAATGATGAATGATGAATGATGAATGATGAATGTCGTCGGTCGCACGCTGCGATAACTCATCATTCATCATTCCGCATTCATCATTCGTTTCCCCTGACCCCCGACGCCTGCCCCTTGAGCCCTCCCTATATCGTCCGAGCGGCCAGTGGTCCAGAAGCGGCAGCAGCAATGGCAGCGCAGCCAACGTCGGCTTGGCCATCAGCCCCAGAGTGAAGCAAACCAGCACCGTTAGGTAGCGGGCGATGGAAAACCGGCGCCGGGCATAGCCGACGTAGGCCGCCAGCGTCAGCATGAAGAACACGCCGCTCAGCACGTCCCGCCGCTCCGTCACCCAGGCCACCGACTCGACTCGCAAGGGATGGACCGCGAACAGCGCCGCCGCCAGCGCCTTGGCCAAAGACGGCCGGTTATCCGCTTGAGAACGAGAAACAGCAGGATCGCCGTGGCGGCGTGCAAGAATACGTTGGTGAGATGATGTCCGCCGGCGCTGAGGCCCCAGAGTTGGCAATCGAGCATATGCGAGAGCCAGCAGAGCGGGGTCCAGATGCCGGCGTCGCGGTTGGTGAAGGCCCACCGGAGCCCCGCCGCGCTGAGCCCGCCGGTGACGTGCGGGTTCTCGTACACGCATACGCCGTCGTCCCAGTTGACGAAATCAAAGCCGGCCGTCTGGCCGAACGCGGCCGCAACCAGGAGCAACAGCAGTCCGCAGAGGGCCAGCGTCAACAGCCTGCTCCCCGCCCCCGATTCCAGGGCCGCGGGGAGGTCGTCTTGGCCGGCCGGCTCGTGTTGCATAGGGGACATCGTAAACCCGGGTGGCACGTCCCTGAGCGTAGCGAAGGGCGTGAGGAGCGGCAAATCACGCCCTTCGCTACGCTCAGGGACGTGCCACCTCACCGTGCTGGACTGGGAACATCATCACAATTCTAGCACGGCCAGGGGACCCTCATCTCCTCATCCCTCATCCCTTATCCCTCATCCCTCATCCACCACCAGCACCCCGGTCCCGTTGATCCGGTCGTGCTTCAGGTCCTGGAGCGCCTGGTTCGCATCGGCCAGCGGATAGACCGTCGTGTGGGGGCGGATGGGGATGGCGGCGGCCTCGGCCAGCAGTTCGCGGCCGTCCTGCCGCGTGTTGCACGTGACCGAATGGATGTCCCGCTCGTAGAAGACGTGCCGCATGTAATCCATCTCGGGGATGGGGGTCATGTAAATGCCGGCCAGTGAGAGCGTGCCCCCTTTTTCGAGCTTTTCCAACGCCGGCGGGACCAACTCGCCGGCCGGGGCGAACATGATCGCACTGTCGGCCTTGACCGGCATTTCTTCGGCCGTTTCGCCGGCCCAAGTCGTGCCCATCTGCCGGGCCAACTGGCGATGGTTCTCGCCACGGGTGACCACGTACACCTCGCAGCCGCGGCTCAGCGCGATCTGGATCACCACGTGGGCCGAGGAGCCGAAGCCGTAGAGGGCCAGCCGGCAGCCCGGCCGCGGATTGCACCGCCGCAACGCCCGATAACCGATGATGCCGGAGCACAGTAGCGGGGCGGCCTCAATGTCGCTGAAGCCGTCTAGTCCCCTCTCCCTTTGGGCGAGGGTTAGGGTGAGGGCCGCGCCGCCCTCACCCCCTACCCCTCTCCCAAAGGGCGAGGGGAGTTCGTACACGAAATCGGCCGGGGCGACGGCGTACTGGGCGTATCCGCCATCGGCGTGATAGCCGGTGAAGCGGGCCGACTCGCAGAGATTCTCTTGTCCCCTTGTGCAGAAAACGCAGCGGCCGCAGGTGTGCCGCAACCAGGCGACGCCCACCCGCTGGCCGAGTTGCAACCGCGGCTGCGAAACCGCAAGCGGCGAGCCGGCGGGCTGCGAAACCGCAAGCGGCGGCCCGAGCTTGTCCACCGTGCCGACGATCTGGTGGCCGGGGATGACGGGCATTTTCGCTTGCGGCAGATCGCCCTCGATCACGTGCAGATCGGTGCGGCAGACGGCGCAACAGCGCACTCGGATCCGCACCTCGCCCAGGGCCGGCTCGGGCGTGGGCACCTCGACCCATTTGAGCGGCGCCGACTCGACCGGCGCGATCCGTCGCAACAACATGGCTTTCATGGCGTTCTCCAATGTATCCGGCACACGCCGTGTGCCGGCCGTAATGTAGCCGGCACACGCCGTGCGCCGGCCACCGTTGGCAGTTGGTCAGCAGAATGCGGATTTTCCAGAATTAGCGTCCCCCGTCCCTCTCCCCCTTCCGCCTTCCTCCTTCCCCCTTCGAGACACGTTCCGGCAACGGCAATCCTAACGCGCGGCGGCGGGGATTCAAGGTCAAGAAATGTGCCATTCACCGCAGGGAGCACCGGGGAAGGGGGGACAGCGATTGACACGCCCCCTGGACGCGGTACAATCGAACTTCAGCCTACAATTCCCCTATCATAGGAAGGATGGTGAAAGATGACCAAGCTCCGCAGAAGTTGGGCGTTGCTGAAGTGTTCCGTCCGCGTGATCGGCATGAACAAGCGGTTGCTCCTGTTTCCCATAATCTTCACGTTGCTGATGGGCGTGATGGCCGCCTTCTTCGCCCTGCCGATCCTCTTTGCGGGCACGGGCCACGCCTATTCGGACGCCGCCCATTGGCAGGCAATCGGGCACCGCTGGCTGGTTTGGGACGCCACCGGCAAGCCCACCGGCCTCACTCCGGCGGGCTACGTGTTGGCGGCGGCCGTCTACCTGGTCTCGACGTTTCTGGCCACGTTCTTCAACGTCGCCTACTACAGCCAGATTCTCAACGCGCTCCGGGGCTCGCCGGTGTCCATCGCCGGCGGATTGCGGCTGGCCTCGTCGCGTTGGAAGGCAATCGTCGTGTGGTCGCTCTTCACCGGCGCGGTCGGGCTCCTGATCCGGGCAATCGAGCAGCGGGTGGGCGTCGTCGGCCGTTGGATCGTCGGCCTGATCGGCGTCGCCTGGAGCGTGGCCTCGGTGTTCGTGGTCCCGGCCATCGTCGTCGAGACGGAGACGGTCAACCCCTTGCAGTTTCTCAAGACCTCCGCGTTGCTGCTCAAAAAGACTTGGGGCGAATCGCTGCTGGGCTATCTTGGCGTCCAATTCGGCGGCGTGCTGATCTTCCTGGGATCTCTGGTCTTGCTCGCAGCCGGCGTCGTTTTCAGTATCGCGATGGGGACGGTCTGGGTGCTGGCGGCCGTGTTCGTTCTGTGGCTTGTGGCTTTGCTGGGGTTCATGTTCCTGCTCAACGTGGCGAGCCAAGTGTTCCTGGGGGCGCTCTATCTCTACGCCGCCGAAGGCGTGGCGCCGGGCCCGTTCGACCGGGAGCAAATGGACATGGCCTGGAAACGCAAGGGCCGGAAGTAGGACGCACGATGTGGAAGAAGCGGGAGTATAAGCAACTCCCCGGGCTGCAATGATGAAAACTACCGTCTTTCCCAAGATCGAAGCAGTGACGCCGCTGTCGGGCAAGAGGCTTCTGGTTCGATTCGTCGGCGGCACTGTGAAGGCGTATGACTGCGGTCCGTTGCTCGGCCAAGAACCGTTCTCGGCGCTTGAGAACGAATCGTTGTTCCGCCGGGTCAAGGTGGACGCCGGCGGATACGGCGTCTCATGGAGCGATCAAATCGACCTGAGCGAATCGGAGCTTTGGATGAACGGAAGGCAAAGAGAATGAACACTTTAGGCCCGCTGGTCCGGGTTCGGAGCGTCAAGCCATTGCAGGACTTCAAGGCCCTGGTGAGCTTCGACAACGGCACACAAAGGGAGATCGACCTTGAACCGTACCTGCACGGGCCGGTGTTCGAGGCAATCCGAAACGACCCGGCCATGTTCCGTTCCATGATGGTTGCGGGCGGGACCATCGCCTGGCAGAACGGCGCTGACATCGACCCGGACGTTCTCTACTACGGGCTCAAGCCGGCGTGGATGGAGGAGGCGGAAAGGGTCCGAACGTAGGCTGCGCCCCGTATTTGCGTCCCGCTAGAGATGTCTTTCGTGCCCTGAAACCTTCGTGTAGCCCTTCGCTGACAAAGCCCCCACAATGCGATTGAGATTCAGGCTTGTGTGGGCATAGAAAGTCGTATACTCATCGTGATCAGCGTATATTGCGAACAACTCGGGCGTGGGAACAAAAAGGAAATCAACCCAATCGCCTAGCGCGGCCTCAAGAAGTGTCGCAGCCCCGTGCTGCCCCTCGCCCGCCAGAGACCAGCCGCTCCCAAGTTCCGCCCGAAGTGAGTGCGCGGTAAGCAAAGCAATCAGGTGCTTTGGTTCAAAGACAACCCGGTCAATGGTGACGCAGCCACCGTGGACCTGCTCGTGTGCCGAAACGACCGCTTCCACGAAAGGCCGCAAGGCGGCCAGCGGGGTCTGGAAGGTCTGCTGAAACTGCCACGGAGTCCTGCGGAACTGCGCCAGGGCGATTGGATTTTCGGAGACCGTCACGTTCTCCTCCGCGGGAATCAGGTCCGGGGACGTTGCGGATGGTCTATGTGCCGCCCTTGAGACGCTGTTCCAATTCGTCCGGCGGCTGTTAGCCGCCGGCTATTATGCACTGACCGCAGCCCACTCCACCGCGACCAATGGTCGCCGCTTCACATGAACGTCAAATTGCCTTGCCGCTGTAGGACGTGAGCGTCTTCATGTAGTTGCCGCGTTGGTAGGCGGCCGGGTCGGGGGAGTTTTCCAGGCTCATGCTCCCCTTGAGCTGCTCGACCGAGTCGTACTGGTTCTCGTCCATCCATTGGCGGAGTCCGGCCAGAATGCTGCCCACCTGGGCGACGCCCTTCTGATAGAGGACCGAGGCGATCATGCCGACGTCGGCCCCGGCCAGGAGGGCCTTGGCCAGGGCGGCCGCGTCGTGGATGCCGCCCGTGGCCGCCAGCGAGGCCTTGGTCCGCCCGTGCAGAATGGCGATCCAGCGGAGCGGCACCAAGAGTTCGGCGGGCGTGCTCAAGTGGAGTTGCGGCCGGGCCTCCATTGCCTCCAGGTCGATGTCCGGCTGGAAGAAGCGGTTGAAGAGGACCAGGCCGTCGGCCCCGGCCTCGGCCAGGCGGACGCCCATGTTGGCCATCGCGCTGAAATAGGGGCCGACCTTCACGGCCAGCGGGATCGAGATCGACTCCTTCACGGCGGCCACCAGTTCGAGGTAGCGGGATTCCACGTCCCGGCCGGTCATGTCGGGGTCCGCGGCGACAAAGTAGACGTTCAGCTCCAGGGCGTCGGCCCCGGCGTCTTGCATCATCCGGGCGTAGCGGATCCAGCCGCCGCGGCTGCTGCCGTTCAAGCTGGCGACCAGCGGCATCCGCACGGCCTTCTTCGCCGCGGCGATGGTCTCCAGATACTCGTCGGGGCCGGTGCGATAGTCTTCCTGCTCGGGGAAGTAGGTCAGCGACTCGGCGAAGCTATCGGTGTGGAACTCGTAGACCTTGCCCAATTCCTCGGCCTCGTGCTCGATCTGCTCCTCGAAGAGCGAGGGGAGCACGGCGGCCGCCGCGCCGGCATCTTCAAGCCGCCGCAGTTCGTCGATGTCGCCGCACAAGGGGCAGGCGGAGATGACCAGCGGGTTGTTGAGTTTCAGTCCGAGATAGGTCGTATTCAGTTCTGCGCTCATGCTTCCACCTCCTTGGCGTCCTTGGCTTTGGTTTCGCCGTTGCCGCCGGATTCGGCCGCGGCCGCCGCGGTAGCCGCCGCCCGGTCCACGCCGGCCAACTGTTCGTAGAAATGGTACCGCCGCAGGATGTCCTGCTGGCCAAGCTCCAGCAGCCGGGCGGAATCGGCGGGCTTGGAGCGGGCGAGGATGCCGAAGCGGGCCTCCTTCAAGGCGAAATCCTTGAACGCCCCCTCCGGCCTCTTGCTCGCCAACTGGAACGGATGCGACGCGTTCCGCGGATCGAAACTCCACAGCGGCCAGTAGCCGCAGGCCACGGCGTCCTTCTGGATGGCCATGCCCTGCCGCATGTCGATGCCCCAGTTGATGCAGTGCGAGAAGGCGATCAAGAGCGACGTGCCGCGGTACGACTCGGCCGCGCGGATGGTGCGGATGGCGTGCATCGGGTTGGCCCCCAGCGAGATCGAGCCGACGAAGACGTTGCCGTAGGACATGGCGATCAGCCCCAAGTCTTTCTTTCCGCCGGGCTTTCCGCCGGCGGCGAACTTGGCCACCGCCCCGCGGAAGGTCGATTTCGACGCCTGGCCGCCCGTGTTCGAGTAGACCTCGGTGTCCAGCACCAAAATGTTCAGGTCGCGGCCGGAGGCGAAGACGTGGTCCAGCCCGCCGAAGCCGATGTCGTAGGCCCAGCCGTCGCCGCCGAAGCTCCACACGCTACGGCGGATCAGGTAGTCGGACGAGGCCAGCAGGGCCTTCGCGTCCGGCGAATTGACCGCCGAGAGCCGCTTGTTCAACTCGGCCACGCGCTGCCGTTGGGCGGCAATCTCCTCTTCGGTCTCCTGATTGTTATTGATCAGCGCGGCGACCAACTCGTCGCCCAACTGGCCGGAGAGCCGCCGGAGCAACTCGTGGGCGTATTTCACCTGCTGGTCGATGGCCAGGCGGAAGCCGAAGCCGAACTCGCCGGCGTCCTCGAAGAGCGAATTGGACCAGGCCGGTCCGCGGCCGCTGGCGTCCTGGCAGTAGGGCGTGCAGGGCAGGTTGCCGCCGTAGATCGACGAGCAGCCGGTGGCGTTGCCGATCAACATGCGGTCGCCGAAGAACTGTGTGAGCAGCTTGACGTAGGGCGTTTCGCCGCAGCCGGCGCAGGCCCCGGAGAACTCGAACAGCGGCAGCAGCAGTTGCGAGCCTTTGATCGTGTCCGGCTTGACCTTGGCGCGGTCCACGTCGGGGATGGTCATAAAGAAGTCGTAGTTCGCCCGCTCTTCGTCGAGGTGCGGGAGCTTCGGCTCCATGTCGATCGCCCGGTGCTTGACCCGCTCCTTGTCCTTGGCGGGGCAGACCTCGACGCACAGGCCGCAGCCGGTGCAATCGTCGGGGGCGACCTGGACGACGAATTTCCAACCGGGGAACTCCTTGCCCTTGTAGTCGGCCGTGCGGAAGCCGGCCGGGGCCTTGGCCAGCAGCGCCGGATCGAACGCCTTCATGCGGATCGTGGCGTGGGGGCAGCCCAGCGAGCACAGCCCACACTGGGTGCAAATCTTCGGGTCCCAGATGGGGATGTCCTGGGCGATGCTCCGCTTCTCGTACTGCGTGGTGGCGGTGGGGAAGGTGCCGTCGCAGGGCATGGCGCTCACCGGCAGGTCGTCGCCCCGGTTGGCGATCATCACCCCCAGCACATCCTTGACGAAGACCGGGGCATGGGCGGGCACCGCCGGCAGCATGTGCAGCTTCGAGCCGGCCTGGGCCGGGTACTTCACCTCGTGCAGGGCGGCCAGCGCCGCGTCGACCGCCGCGTTGTTCTGCTCGATGACCTTCGTCCCGCCCTTCTTGCCGTAGGTCTTCTTGATGGCGTCCTTGATCTGGGCGATGGCCTCGTCGGCCGGAATCACATTGGCCAGCTTGAAGAAGCAGGTCTGCATGATGGTGTTGATCCGCACGCCCATCTGGGCCTCGCGGGCGACGCTGTAAGCATTGATCACGTAGAGCTTCAGCCGCTTCTCGATGATCTGCCGCTGCACCTCAACGGGTAGATGGTCCCAAACCTCGTCCGGGCCGTAGGGGCTGTTCAGGAGGAACGTCGCCCCGGGGTCGGCGATCGAGAGCATGTCGAGCCGGTCGAGGAACTGGACCTGGTGGCAGGCGACGAAGTTCGCCCGGTGGACCAGGTACGAGCCTTTGATCGGCCGGGGGCTGAAGCGGACGTGGGAGGTGGTCACGGAGCCGGCCTTGCGCGAGTCGTAGACGAAATAGCCCTGGGCGTGCAACGGCGTGTTCTCGCCGATGATCTTGACCGAGTTGCGGTTGGCGCTGACCGTGCCGTCGCTCCCCAGGCCGAAAAACACCGCCCGGACCACGTTGCTGCCTTCGGTCGAGTAGGTGGAGTCGTAATCCAGGCTCAGGTGGGTCACGTCGTCGTTGATGCCGACGGTGAATTGCTGCTTGGGCTGGGGCTTGGTCAACTCGTGGTATACGGCGGCAACCATAGCGGGCGTGAACTCCTTGCAGGAAAGCCCATAGCGCCCGCCGATCACCCGCGGCATCGAGCGTAGCACAGGCATCTTGCCTGTGCCGTCAGTCACAGGCAGGATGCCTGTGCTACTTTCCGCCAGGGCCGTGACCACGTCCTGGTAGAGCGGCTCACCGGCGGCGCCAGGTTCCTTCGTGCGGTCCAGCACGGCGATATGCCTGACCGACTTGGGCAACGCCGCCACAAACGCCTCGGAATCCCACGGCCGGAAGAGCCGGACCTTGAGCACGCCGACCTTCTGGCCTTCCGAGACGAGCTTCTCGACCGTCTCCTCGACCACGCCGATGCCGGAACCCATGATGACGATCACCCGGTCGGCGTCGGCCGCGCCGGCATAATCGAAGAGGTGGTACTGCCGGCCGGTGAGCTTGGCGAACTTGTCCATGTGCTTCTGCACGACGGCCGCGCACTTCGCGTAGAAGGGGTTGCACGCCTCGCGGCCTTGGAAGAAGACGTCCGGGTTTTGGGCCGTGCCGCGCAGGACCGGCCGTTCGGGCGAGAGCGCCCGCCGCCGGTGGGCGGCAACCAGGTCCATGTCGATCATCGCCCGCACGTCGTCCTCCGTAAGCTGCTCGATCTTGTTCACCTCGTGCGAGATACGGAAGCCGTCGTAGAAGTGGAGGAAGGGGACGCGGGCCTCGAGCGTGGCGGCGTGGGCGATCAAGGCCATGTCTTGCGATTCTTGCACCGAGGCCGAACTGAGCATCGCCCAGCCCGTCGAGCGGCAGGCCATCACGTCGCCGTGATCGCCGAAGATCGAGAGGGCGTGGGTGGCCAGCGTCCGGGCCGTGACGTGGAACACCGCGGGGGTCAGCTCCCCTGCGATCTTGAACATGTTGGGGATCATCAGCAGCAAGCCCTGCGAAGCGGTGAAGGTCGTGGTCAATGCCCCGGCCTGCAACGACCCGTGGACCGCCCCGGCGGCCCCGGCCTCGCTCTGCATTTCGACCACGTTGGGGACGCTGCCGAAGATGTTCTTGCGGCCGGCGGCGGCCCAGGCGTCGGGCAACTCGCCAAGGCCGGAGGAGGGCGTGATCGGATAAATCGCCGCCACCTCGCTACAGAGGTGGGCGATGTTGGCCGTCGCCTCGTTGCCGTCCACGGTCACAAAACGTCTCGTTTCCACGTCATATCTCCTATCATCAATGCGGCAGTGGGGTCAGACCGTGATTAGTGATTAGCGGGTGAGGCGGGTGACGATGGGACGGGCAACACCCGCTAATCACTAATCACGGTCTGACCCCAGTGTGCCTTGCCAACCATTCTGGCGGTGACGGGTGACGAATCCGGTAGCGTACCACGCCGAGGCGTTGGCCGCAATGCACACCGATTGGGGGGCCTGCCTTTCATCCCCACGTCGGATGGCGTATAATCGTTGGCCCCGTGCGTTGCACGCATCCAATCGACTGGAGAACCGCTTATGACCGCAAAAGACCTGCTTCGTCAGAACATCGAGTTTGCCCATCGGGTCACCCGGGGCTACGTGGAAGAGTTCAGCGACGGCGAGTTGCTGGTGCGTTCGACGCCGACGGCGAACCACGCCGCGTGGCAGCTCGGCCATCTGGTGGCCAGCAACCGGCGGATGCTCGCGGCGCTGGGTCAAAAGGCGCCGGACTTGCCGGCGGGTTTCGAGGCCGCCCACAACAAGGAAACGGCCGGCGTGGACGATCCGGCCAAGTTCGCCACGAAGGCCGAGTATCTGCGGCTGATGGACGAGATGAGGGCGGCCTCGCTGGCGGCGGTCGACGCGACCACGGAGAGCGGCCTGGACGCCCCGGGACCGGAGCCGATGCGGGCGCGGATGCCGACCGTCGGCGTCGTGCTGATGATGCTGGGCAGTCATTGGCTGGTCCACGTCGGCCAACTGGTGCCCATCCGCCGCAAGCTCGGCAAGCCGGTGCGGTTCTGATCGTAGACGCGGCATCTTGCCGCGTCCGCCTGAAGCGGCAGGATGCCGCTTCTACAATTCCCCGATCCCCAATTAAGGAATGTTCCCATGTGCAAACCGGGGGATTTCGGATGTTTGTTGCCGGCGCCCGTCTGTATTATTCCCTGGTTGACGGTTGCGATCGACGACTCAAACAAGCGGAAGATACTGGAAAGCCGGGAAAGGGCGACCGTATGAGAGAAGACATGGCGCTGCGGTGTCCGGGGAAATGGTGGCGGGCGTGTGTCCGGGGGGCGCCCACCGCGCTGCTGGCCGCAGCGGCGCTGATCCTGGCCGGGGCCGGAACGGCAGAGGCGGGCGTCACCTGGCAGCAGGGAGTTGTTATCTCGCTGGGCGCCGTTTGCGCCGTGGCGACGGTCATCGTCGACCGGACGCGGCGGCGATAGGACCTCAGACAATGAGCAACGCTGACAATACGATGAACGAAGTGCAGGAGCTTGTTTGGGGGTTGCTCGACGAACAGGCCGCCGAAAACGACATCCGCCGGCTGGAGGCGCTGCTGCTGGCCAGCGCCGAGGCGCGGCGGGTCTATATCATGTGCATCCAGTTGCACGTCGACTTGTGCATTCTGTTGGGCGGCAAGCGGTTTCCGCTGCCGCGGGCCATCCCGCCGGTGCGGCAGCCGGGTCTGCCGCCGCTCGGATCGCCGCCGGGCGCCGCCGATTCGACGGCGCTGAACGGGCACGGGTCCGGTTAATAAATGGCCGGCTATGCCACCAGCCGCATCTCCTGCGGTTCGACGGCTTCACCGGTGATGCCGGCGACGAACTCCTCGAAAATCCGCAAGTCGAGCGCCGAGGCGGACTCGTGCTCGGGGTGGAACTGGGTGCCGAAGGCGAACCAGTCGGTGGTGCTCTCGATGGCCTCGACGACGCCGTCGGGGCAGCGGGCGGTGACGGCGAAGCCGGGGGCCACGTCGTCGACGGCCATGTGGTGCATGCTGTTGACGCGGATTTCCCCTTCGCCGTACACCCGCTCCATGATCGTGCCCATCTCGATCACCAGGGCGTGGCGGTGGCTGGGGTCCATGGCGTCGAGGTGCGGGATCGCCCGCGGCAGGTCCTCCGCGATGTGCAGGAAGAGGGTGCCGCCCTGGGAGACGTTCAGCAGTTGCATCCCGCAGCCGACGCCCATCACCGGCACGCGGCGCTCGGCGGCCAGACTGATCAGGCGGCGGTCGAAGTCCTCGCGGCGGGCGTCCAATATCCGCATCGACGGATGGAGCATGTAGCCGTCGCGGCGGCAGTCGAGGTCCGCCCCGCCGATCAACAGCACGCCGTCCAACAGTTCCACCGCCCGCCGCAAGTCCGACGGGTTCTCCAGCGGCGGAATCAATAGGGGGACCGCGCCGGCGCGGGCCAGCAAGTCGCAGTAGCCGGCGTGAAGGAAACAGTACGCCGGCGCGTCCTTGCGCAGAGCGATAGTCCAGGTTCACCCCAATCAACGGTTTTGCAGCCATCGGGCACTCCTCCTTGGACACGTCTTGTGTCGGTTCAGCTTCGACGTGTCACCGTTGATGGGATGCAAGTCGGAGGTGAGTTTAGGAACCGGCCCGCCGGCAAGCAAGGAGAGAGCCATATTTTGCGGTCGTAAGCTCTTATGCTACAACGTGTTGTGTTGCTAGCACTGCTAGCGTTGTGGATTGCCGCACTTGAGTTGTCAGTGGTCAGTTGTCGGTCGTGATCTGGGCCAATGCAGGCCGAGACGTGAGTGCCGGGCAACTGACCACTGACAACTGACGACTGACAAACCCCTGTCGGCGACGGGAGCCGCCTCCTACAATGAACCGCATTATGCGCTACAAGAATGTCTGCCTGGAGGCCATTTCGTACACGCTGCCCGAGGAAGTTGTCGCCTCGGCGGAGATCGAGGCGCGGCTGGAGCCGCTCTACCGCCGGTTGCGTTTGCCCGCCGGGCGGCTGGAATTGATGAGCGGAATCCGTGAGCGGCGGTTCTGGCCGCGAAACATGCCGCCCAGCCAGGCCAGCGCGGCGACGGCCGAGAAGGCCATCCACCTGGCGGGCCTCGGCCGTCGGCACGTCGGGGCGCTCGTGCATGGCTCGGTCTGCCGCGATTTTCTCGAGCCGGCCACGGCCTGCGGCGTCCACCACCGGTTGGACCTGCCCCCGCGATGCGCCGTCTACGACGTGTCGAACGCCTGCCTCGGGCTCTTGAGCGGCGTGGTCCAGGTGGCCAACATGATCGAGTTGGGCCAAATCCGGGCCGGCGTGGTGGTGGGCACGGAGAACAGCCGGGAACTGGTCGAGACGACGATCGCGCACTTGAACGCCGACGCCTCGCTCTCGCGCCAGGACATCAAGGCCGCCTTCGCGTCGTTGACCATCGGCTCCGGCAGTGCGGCCATCGTGCTGTGCGACTGCGAGTTGAGCCGCGCCGGCAACCGCTTGCTGGGGGGCGTGATGCGGGCCGCCACCGAGCATTGCGAGTTGTGCCAGGGGGGGATGGCAGGTGGATCGGCGGATGGCGCCACAAACGCCCCCCGATTGCAATCGGGGGGGGGCGTCGCCCCGCCACTGCTGATGTGGACCGACTCGGAGACGCTGATGCGGGAAGGCGTGGCCGCGGCCCGGGAAACATTCGTCCCGTTCCTGGATGAAATCGGCTGGAGCGTCGGCGACGTGCAGAAGACCTTCTGCCACCAGGTCGGCCGCGCCCACCAACGGCTGCTGTTCGAGGCGCTCGGGCTCGACCCGCGGATCGACTATTCGACGCTGGAATACCTGGGCAACACCGGCTCGGTTGCCCTGCCGATGACGGCCGCCATCGGCATCGAGCGGGGGCATCTGCAAGCCGACGACCGCGTTGCGCTGCTGGGAATCGGCTCGGGGATCAACGTGATCATGCTGGGCGTGGAGTGGCGGGAATGTACTCCTCACGCTCCGCGTGAGGAATGAATGAATGTGGCCCCTCACGGTTTGCGTGAGGAATGGACGGATAGTGGCGATCCACCTCACGCGGAGCGTGAGGAGTACAATTCAAGAGGGCAACAGCCGTTGCCACGCGGTCCGCTTGGCGGTATGCTGTTGGCATGGATGAAGACCGCAATGTGCCCCGCAGTCCCGAGTTGATGTCCCGCGGCGACACGGCTCTACTGGTCGTCGACGTGCAGGAGAAGCTGTTGCCGTTTATCGTTGGCGGGCCGCGGGTCGTGTGGAACATCCGCCGGCTCCTGGACGCCGCCAAGATTCTCGGCCTGCCGGTGGCGGGCACCGAGCAATATCCGAAGGGCCTGGGGCCGACCGTGGCCGAGTTGGCCGAACGGCTCCACGCCCTGCCGTCGAAGCTCCGCTTCAGCGCGGGCGGCTGCCCGGAAGTCTTCGCGGAGCTGCGCAGTCGGGACATCCGCAACGTTTTGGTCGTGGGAATCGAGACGCACGTCTGCATCCAGCAGACCGCGTTGGACCTGCTGGCCGACGGCTGGCGGGTGTTCGTGGCCGCCGACGCCGTGGGGTCGCGGTTCGACGTGGACTATCGGACCGCACTGCGGCGGATGGATTCGGCCGGGGCGACGCTCTGCACCACGGAGGCGGCGATGTTCGAGTGGTGCGAGACGGCCGCCGCGGCGGAGTTCAAGCAGATCAGCCGGCTGGCGCGGGAAGCGGGGCCGTAACGGCCGTTCAAGTGCCTTGAGCCGGCAATTGCAGTATTCTGGCCCCTGTGATATATTAAATTCTTCCCGCCTTCGGCTGCCGCTCTCAACTTGCAGCTCACCGTGAGGGTCTTTCCATGTGGATTGTGCTGTGCCTGCTCGGAGCCTGTTGCCAGGCCCTGGTTGCCGCGATCAAGAAGAAGTCGCTTCAGACGGCGGGCATGAACAACGTTGTGGGATTCATTTCATTCAGCCTTGCCGGGATCGTGTTCGGAGGCGTTCACTGGATGGAAACCGGCACGATCTGGCGGGAGCATTTGCCGCTGCGGTTCTGGGAGAGCATGGCGGGCTACGCCGGACTGAACATCCTGGCGGCATGGTTCATGTATCGCGCCCTGGACATGGCGGAATTCAATCATCTCATGCCTTTCATGACCGTTACCAGCCTTGCCATCATCATTCCGCCGATATTCGTCTTTGGCGAGGTGCCGACGGCGCTGGGCGTGGCGGGGATTGCGGTCGTGGTCGGCGGCGCGATCCTGATGAATTGGCACCGGGAGTCGGTTCATACGGACGCCGGCGTGCTGGAGCAGAAGCGGCGCAACCGGCAGGGCGTCTGCTATTTTCTGGTCACGGCTTGCTGCTACAGCTTCGCCCCCACCGCTGCAAAACAAGCCATCCAGGAAAGCTCGGTGTTGTTCGCCTCATTCGTAGTTCACGCGTTGATCGGCGCGGGGTTCCTGGGAATGATCGTCGTCCTGGGAGAATCGGACCGCATTCTGCGCGTGTTTACCGACAAGGTGATGCGGACGTTTTTAGTGGGCCTGGCGTTTACCGGTCCGCTGATCGCGGTGGAAAACGGCAGCATCAACACGGCGCTGGCCGTGGCGCCCGTGGCCTCGGTGATGGCGGTGAAGCGTCTGATGCCGCTGTTTGCCTTCGTCATCGGCTACGTCTATTTCAGGGAACGGAGCGAACTTCGCAAGAAACTGGCGGCAACCGGCTTGATGATCGCCGGCAGCGTCATGGTGACAACTACCAAGTGACGGGCGGCGGGCTAGAATTCCAGCCGGCGGAAGGCGCGGAAGCCGATGTGGAGGGGGATGGCCGTGGCGGCGGCCCCCAGCAGGAGGCTGCCCGCCGTGCCTGCCACCAGCCAGAACGTCAGCCACCATTGCACGCTGGTCCATCCGCGGGAGTCTTGGCCGGCGGTGGCGTACTGGGCGGCCAGGTAGAAGTGGGTGGGCAGGGCGGTCAGCAGCACGACGAACAAGATGTAGAGCGTGCTCAGGACCAGGGTCAGCGTTCCGCCGAAGCCGGCGGCGATGCGGGCGGGCGACTCCTCGCGGAGGTTCGGCAGCCAGGCCCCCAGGCCGACGGCAATCCCCGCCAAGCCCAGGCAGAGGACCAGGCAGGTCAACTGGTGGCTCAGCAGCACCAGCATCGACACGCGGAGCGTCAGGTCGCTTATCAGCACCAGGCCCGCGCAGGGCAGCAGCGTGCCGGCGGCGGCGAAGAGGAACTTGCCCCAGAGGATCGTTTCCCGCCGCACGCCGGAGGGGCCGAGAATCCAGAACCGCCGTCCTTCGAGGCTGATGACGGGGTAGACGAAGCGGGTGGTGAAGGTCGACAGCAGCAGCCCCACGACCGACAGGTTCAGGAAGCTCACCATGTTCACCCAGCCGATGTAAGCGCCGATGGCGGAGATGTCGTAGGTGAAGCTGGGAATGTTCCAGAAGTACACCACGAGAAAGCCCGCGAAGATGAGGACTTGGGACCACTGCAAAGGGTCGCGGCGGAAGAGCCGCAGGTCTTTGACCACCAACAGCCGGACGGCGGTGGGCAGGGGACGTATGAGCCAGTCCAGCAGCCGGTCGAACTGCGCGGGGCGGGGGCGTTTGCGGCGGAACGTGCGGCCGTACAGCCCGCTGTACGCGGCCCGGTAAACCCGCTCCGCCGTCCACAGGGCCAATTGGCGGAAGAACAGGGCGTTGGAGATCATCAGCGTCAGGAACAAGACGCTTTCGGCCCAGGCGTGGGGATCGGCGGCGGCGAGCGCCCCGGTGGTGAGCCACCAGCTTGGCAGCAGGCGGTGATCGGAGATTTTCAGCCGGCCGAGGACTTCCTGGAACCAGGCGGGGGTGAGCAGGTCGTTCCGCGGGCCGGTCCAGAGTCCCCACCCCATCCAGGCGGTGCCGGCGGCCAAGAGGAGGCCCAGCCCGATCAACACCGCCAAGGGGTTGTCGCGGATGAGGCGGACCACGCCCAGGCAGAGGATCGCGCCGACGGCGACGGGAATATAGATGAAGGCCAGCACCAGCGGCAGCAGCAAGACGTAGAAGTACCAGGGGGCGTCGGCCACGACGCCGTAGGCCAGGAGCATGGGGCTGGCCAACAGCACGAACCCCCAACTGCTCAGCACGATCGCCTCTTGGAACTTGTGGAGGAACACCCGGCCGGTGCGGGCGGGGAGGGCCAAGAGGAAAGCGGTCTCCCGCGCGCGGAACAGCGAGCCGTAGAGAATGATGCCCGAGGAAACCACCAACATCAGCATGAGCGCCAGCAAAAAAGCGCCGAACAGTCCGCGGACCGTTTCGGCGTAGACCTCCCGGCTGGTCGATTGCAGGAATTGAAAGCCGTCGTAGAACATCCAGAACATGCCGCCCCAGAGCACGCCGGTCAACACCACCACCAGCGACACGCGGAAGCGTGCGCGGGAGAACGTCTGCGCAAGAGGGCGGCCAAGACGCGGCGGCGCAACAGCCGGAAGACACGGGCCTCGGCCGGGGCGGGAAGGAAATCGGGCGGCGGTAAAGGCCAGCGAGCGGGAAGACGCATCATTGCAAAATGTAAATTGCAAATTGCAAATTGCAAATTGCAGATTGGTCCCTCGGCCACGTCAATTTGCAATTTTCAATTTTCAATTTGCAATCTCTCCTTTCTGCTGCCGTCCGTTGGCGCCGTTGGTCAATTCGAGGAACAGCCCTTCCAGCGAGGCGTGGTGGGAGGCCAGTTCACCCTGCAACTGGTTCTGCGTCCCCAGGAAGTGCAACCGGCCGCGGTCCATGATGCCGATGCGGTCGGCGATTTCCTCGGCCACGGCCAAGGTGTGGGTGGACATGAAGACGATGGTTCCGGCGTCGGCGCGGGCGCGGAGCCGGTCCTTGACCGCCCGCACGCTCCGCGGATCCAGCCCGACCATCGGCTCGTCGATCACCAACACGGGCGGGTCGTGCAGCAGGGCGGAGGCGAAGACCAGCCGCTGCCTCATGCCGTGCGAGTAGGTTTCGGTCAGATCGTCGATGAAATCGGCCAGTTCGAAGAACTCCGACTCGCGGGCGATGCGGCCGCGGACCAAGGGCGGCTCCAGCCCCCGCAATTGGCCGGCAAACTCCAGGAACTCGCGGCCGGAGAGCTTGTCGTAGAGGAAGGGTTCTTCGGGGACGTAGCCGATCGAGCGGGTGGCGTTGCGGAGGTCATGCACGAGGTTGTGCCCGCACACCCGCACCGCGCCGCCGCCGGGCCGCAACAGCCCGGTGAGCATCTTGATGGTGGTGGTCTTGCCGGCGCCGTTGGGGCCCAACAGGGCGAAGAGCTCGCCGGGCGGAACGGCCAGCGTCAGCCGGTCCACGGCAACTTTGCGGGCGTAGCAGCGGGTGACGTTCTGGAACTCAATCATGGTCTTCACGTAGGACGGATTTCCTGATCCGTCTGTTCTCTGGGGACGGACTAGGAAGTCCGTCCTACAAAAACTCCTAGGGGCCGGTCTCGGGAATCCACCATTGCCGGCCTGCCGCTTCTACCCGTTCCGCCGCCTCCGCGAGGGTGAGGCGGACGAAGTTGATGGTCGAGCCGGACATGCGGACCTGCTGCTGGATCACCCTGCCGTTGCGGTAGCGGACCCAGACGATGCCGCGGATATTCTGGTCGGCGGCGGGACCGTTTCCCGGCTCGCTGCGGTACACGACCCGCCAGGCGCTGACCGTGGTCCCGCCCCAAGTCTTCTGATCGATCCCTTCCACCGTGGCGAAGATGATCTCGACCGGGTTCTTGCCGGGAGAGAGGGGGTTGTAGACGGGCACGGACCAGTGCTGGCCGTCGCGCAGACCAGGCAGTTGGCTCTGCGGCGACAAGAGGTCGGTCAGGAACGCATCCGAGGGCATGAGGATCTCATGGGTGAACGACACGCCGGTGCCGCAGAGCAAGAGTTCCAGTTTCCCAGCCTCCACCGTCCCGTGTACGGAGATCGCTTCTCCCAGCGGTTCCAACCGCACGGCCGAATCGAGCCGGACCAAACTCCCCAACGCATCGACGGTCAAGGTGCTGCGGGCATCCATCGCGTCGATCCGCAAGAGGTCGGCGGGCTTGCCGAGGAATTGAAAGATGGGCTGGAGCCAGCCGGGCATCATTTTCTCGAGCGGGAAGTGGTCGAAATGGACCCGGCCGTGAATCTCCGTCAGGCCGCTGGGCTGCGACACCGCCTCCGTCAACGCCCAGCCGAGCCGCCGGTTGTCCATCGAGATCCGCCACCCCACGGGCGGCACGCCGGTCTGCGCCAGGAGGACTTCGCGGTTGCTGGGACGCTCGCCGATGAGCAATTGCGGCAAGACCTTCTCCTTGACCAGCCAAGTCATCGTGGCCAGCCAAAGCATGACGACGGCGGCATTGTACCAACGGCTATGCACCTGGATTCACTTTGTTGTTGGGACGCCCCCCACCATTCTACCACGCCGCGTGGCGGGCAACATCACCCCCAAACCACCCAATCCCCCCCGCACGCCAGAATTCCGCGTGATTCATACCACCAGTTTCATCCCAAATTGTCGTTGCCGTTGTAGGACAGGCTTCCAGCCTGTCGTCCCGGCAACACAGGCAAGATGCCTGTGCCACATTGGCGTCACGATGACCGGCTGACGCCGGCGCCGGGAGCCGGGCCCGGAATTCCGGCGGAATCGACGTTGCAGCGGGGACCCATTCTGCGGATGATATGCCCGACTGGACACTGAAGTGCCCGGCCAATTTAGTGGAAGGAGACCCGAGCGGTGACCCATTGCTGGAAACCCATTGTAGCATGTTTGAGCCTGTTGTCGCTATGCGCGGCGCCGGTGGGCTGCAACCGCGGCGGCGGCAGCCAGCCGCCGGCGGCCGCCATCGGCGGATCGGACGGCGCGGACGCTGTCGTCGGCCAAGGCGGACGACTCGACGCCTCGAAAACCCCCTGCGGACCCCCGCCACCCGGTCGTCGTCATGGAGACCTCGCTGGGAAACATTACGCTCCGGCTCGATGCCCAAGCGGCCCCGCTGACGGTCGACAATTTTCTCTCCTACGTCCGCGCCGGGCAGTACGACCAGACCATCGTTCACCAGGTTTACAAGGGGCAGGGGATCGTCGCCGGCGGCTACGGCGTTGACGGGAGCGAGAAGCGGCGCGGACGCCGGTCCGCAACGAGGCCCAAAACGGCCTGAAGAACCGCCGCGGCACCATCGCCATGGTCCGGCAGCCCGATCTGATCGACAGCGCCACCTGTCAATTCTTCATCAACGTGGCCGACAACCCGGCCCTGGACTACAAGGACCGCACGCCCGCGGGGTATGGCTACTGCGTCTTCGGCGAGGTGACCGAGGGCATGGACGTGGTCGACAAGATCAACGGGACTCCGGTGCAGAACAAGGCGAACTTCGATCAGACGCCGGTTCAACCGGTTGTGATCGCGTCGATCCGGTGGGTGCAGTAGCTCGGCAAATTGAAAACGGTCGTAGCACAGGCTTCCAGCCTGTGCCTTTAGCAACGTGCGCCGCCTTCTCTCGCTCTCTTGTAGCGTGCCAATGGCTGTGGTATCTTCATTGGTTGTGCGGTGAAGTAGCCGCCGACACGAGAATGGGGGAACTTCTATTCTGCAAAGGGAGCGTTCCATGAAACGAACCATAGTTTGCATCGCGGCTCTCGGCTTGTTTCTAATGAGCGGCTGCGCAAAGAGCGCGAGCGAGAAAGGCGTTGCTGAATCTCAGATGGCAAAACACGATAGGGAGATTGATGACGGCACCGAGGCCATTCGGCTCAACCCGAAAGACGCCTCGGTGTACTGTCGCCGGGCCGTTCTCTACGGTAAGAAGGGCCAACACGAAAACGCCATTGCTGACTTCAGCGAGGCCATCCGGCTCAACCCGAAGTTGGCCGTGGCATATTGCGGGCGAGGCAATGCGTACTGTCAACGGGGCAAATTCGAGGAAGCCATCGCCGACTGCACGGAGGCTATTCGGCTGAACCCGACGGATGCCGTAGCATATAATAACCGTGGCAACGCCTGCGGGCACAAGGGTGAATACGACAAGGAGATTTCCGACTGCACGGAGGCAATCCGGCTCAACCCAGAGTTCGTTGCGGCATACTGCGGTCGGGGCAACGCCTACTGCCAGAAGGGCGAATTTGAAAAAGCGATTGCCGACTGCACGGACGCCATCCGGCTGAACCCAAAATACGCCGCGGCGTATTTCGTCCGGGGCAATGCCAACGACAAGAAGGGCGATAAGGCCAAAGCAGAACAAGACCTCGCACAGGCCAAGAACCTCGGCTATTTGGGAAAGTAGATTTGGGCGTTGCTTGGCTTGCCGTGACAACTCTCTTCGTTCTCCGCCACCGTCAGCGGCACAGGCAAGATGCCTGAACTACCACAGAAGCGGCAAGATGCCGCTTCTATTTCCGTCTCCGGCCGGCCTTCAGCGAGGCGGCGCGGCTCTGTTCGAGGCGGTCCAGAAGGTCATCGACCGTGTAGATGCGTCCGGTGGGTGCGTTGAAATCGCCGGCGCCGGGGGCATTGGAGAGCATCTTGCCCATCTCCCGGCCCCCCGGCGTAGTCGTCATATATTGGAGCATCTTGTAGCCGTCAGGACCGCGCACGAGGTCGCGGACCGTCTGCTCACCCCGCGGCAGGCGGCTCAGCCGGTCCAGCCGGTCGTAGGCGTCCGGGTAACGGGAAATCTGCCGCATGAAGCTCCGGCCGTTGGGCGTGCCGAGCTGGCGGGCCAGGAATCCGTCCTTGGCCGGCATACTCTCCAGAATCTGCTCTGAGTCGGACAGGGGGAGGCCCTTCTGGCGGAGTTGGCCCAGCAACGGGCCGGCCGCCTCCCGCGTAATCAGGTCGCCAGGGCGATAGTCCCGCCGGGCCTGGAAATACCGGAGCACCGCCTGCCGCACTTCCGAAGACTTAGGAATCAGCCCGTCGTCGGCCCGGCCGACGGCCGCACTGCCGCCGGCTGCGACGATAATCAGGAGAAACCATTTCACCGACCGCATTGGCATGGCCGCTCCAATGTAAGGAATGAGGCCAACGTGGTACATCGCCCTCTGGAAGTATACGCTTTCCTCACGGCTGCGAACCGGACATCAGTGATTCGGCTTTTCGGTTCCGAACCCTTAACCCTAACCCGTCAGCATTAACCCCGGACCCTCAGTTGACTTCCCCCGCGCAGCCTGTGCAAGCCGCGCAGAAATCGCCGTTTGACCCGTCGCGAACGCCGGCACAGAAGTAATAGTTGACAGAATTTACCGCCGTGCGATAATTAGGGGCCGGTGCGTCGGGATTGCCGCGGCCGCAGGAGGCTCCACCATGTCGAATCCCACCTACTTCGTTCAAGAGTGTCCGACGTGCGGCCGGCGGTTGCAGATACCGGGTGGAGTATCTTGGCCGCAAGGTCGTCTGTCAGCATTGTCAGGGGCACTTGACTGCCGCCGATCCGGCCGGCGTCCGTTGCGACGGCGCGGCGTCGGGCAATGCGCTGTTGCGGCGGGCGGACGAACTGCTGGCCACCGTCGCCCGGCGAAGGCCCCAGCCGCGATGATCGCCGCCGCTTGCGGTTTTGCGGGGTGCCATGCCCACGCTTGCCGTGGGCATGTTGCTCGATTCGGCAGGCCCGCCGACATGCCCACGGCAAGCGTGGGCATGGCACCCCTCAAGTCCCGCGCCCCAACTCTTCCAGGTCGTGGAAGAACTGGGGATACGTCTTGGCGACGCACTCCGGGTTGCGGATCACCACGCCGGGCACCGCCAGCCCGGCCAACGCCAGACTCATCGCCATCCGGTGGTCGTCATAGGTGTCGATGTCCGCGCCGTAGAGCGGGCCGGGGATGATTTCCAAACCGTCGGGCCGCTCGTCCACTTTGGCGCCGAGCTTTCGCAACTCCGTAGCCAGTGCGTGAATGCGGTCGGTTTCCTTGTGGCGGATGTGCGCCACGCCGCGGATGGTGGTCGGCCCTTCGGCAAACAAGGCCGCGACGGCGAGTGTTGGGGCCGTGTCGCTGATCGCGCCGAGGTCGGCGTCAATTCCCCGCAGCGGCCGGCCCAACACCGTGACGTGATCGGCTGCGTATCGCACGTCACAGCCCATTTGCCGCAGGCACTCGCAAAAAGCCAGGTCGCCTTGCAGACTGCCGCGGGAGAGACCTTCGACGGTCACGTCACCCCGGGTGATGGCCGCGGCCGCGAAGAAATAGCCGGCGGCCGAGGCGTCCGGCTCGATTGCGTAGCGCCACGCTTGATAGTGTTGCGGTGCGGGGACCGTGAAATGAAGCGGCTCTGCGCTTTGCACGGAAACGCCAAAGGACGCCATGACGGCCAACGTCATGTCGAGGTATGGCCGGGAAATGAGATCGCCTTGCACGGCGAGTTCCGTCTCGGCGTCGGCATAGGGGGCAGCCATCAAGAGCGCGCTTGCGAACTGGCTGGAGACGTTGCCGGCGACGGTCGCCCGGCCGCCGCGCAACCCTTGACCGCGGACGATCACCGGCGGGTAGCCGTTGTGGAGTTCCGAGACGGCCTCTGCGCCGAGTTGGCCCAGGGCGTCGAGCAAGTCCTGAATGGGACGCTCGCGCATGTGCGGCGTGCCGTCCAGCCGGTAGGTTCCCTGCCCCAGCGCGCAGACGGCCGTCAGAAACCGGGCGGTGGTGCCGCTGTTGGCCACGTACAAGTCGGCCTCGCGGGCCCGGAGTTGGCCGCCGCAGCCGACCACGCGAACCGTCGCCGCGGCGGGGTCGTGTTCGACGACGATGCCTAGCCGGCTGAGGGCCTTCATCATTACATCGGTGTCTTCGCTCTCCGGCGCGCCGATGAGCAGCGACTCGCCCTCGGCCAGCCCGGCGCAGACCAGCGCGCGGTTGGTGATGCTCTTGGAGCCCGGCGGGCGGATGATCCCCCGCAGGGGGCCACTGGGTTCAATCCTGATGCTTTCGCTCATGCCGGCAATTATTATTGTGTAAATTGTACTCGTCACGCTCCGCGTGAGGGAACAACATCACGCGGAGCGTGATGGGTACAATTCTACAAATTCGAGTGAATTCGGCCAGCGGATGTGCCGATGAAGTAGACTGGGTAAACTTTGCCGATTGCGCGGAGTGTGCCGCGCCGGCCTGACCTTGACCTACCGGCGGCTGTTAGACGCCGGCTATTGATCTCAGTTTCGCTTCACTACGATGACTAGCTCCGATTCTTCCCCTACAACGGAGGCCCCGAGGTCTTACCCCACGGCCTCTCGGCAAGAGGTCCAGTTGACGTCCACAACGCGGCTCGACCCTCCTCACGAGCCGGCGGATTTGGCACCCGAGTCGGTGGCGGGGCAAATTCCGCGGGCGGGGCAGGTCGACGACCTGCCTGAACCTGGGCCGGTTGACAACCCGCCCCACGCGGCAGACGAGCCGGCGTCCGAGCAGGTCCGGCTCCAGGCCGCGCAACTGGCGGGACATCTCCGCAACCGGCAGCGGGAGCTGGACGGCCGCCAGGCCGCGTTGAACGCCCAGATGGCCCAGCTCGAGTCCGACGCCAGGGCGGCGCGGCTCTGGCTGGGCGAGCAACAGGCCGATCTGGCCGCCCACAGCGAGTGTCTGGCCGTACAACACCGTGAGTTGGAGGCCCAATCGGCGGCGCTCAGCGAGGGGCGGCAAGAGCTTACCCGGCGGCAGCAGGAGTTGTCCGACCAGCAGGCAAGACTCTCCGAGCAACAGCAGGAGCTATCCGAGCAGCAGACAAAACTCTCGGAGCAGCAGCAGGAGCTAGTCCGGCGGGAGCGGGAGGCGGAGAAACGCCTGGCGCGATTGGCCGCCGCCGAGGCCGCCGGGCAACTCCGCGAGCAGCAGGCGGCCCAACGGCTGGCCGCCGCGGAGCAGTCGGCCGCGCTCGGGCAACGGCTGGCCGACGGGCACGCCCAGGCGATGGCCGAACTCGAGCAAAAGCGCAAGGCAGTCGAGCGCCGCGCGGAGCACGTGGACCAGTGCCGGGCGGCCTTGCAGCAACTCCGCGAAGAACTGGGGCGGATGCACCGCGAGACGCTGGAAATCCGCCTGGCGACGGAGGAGTTGTGGGTGCAGCTTTCCGACGCAGCGCCCCCGGCGGCGCTAGTGCGGTCGCTGGGCCAGATCCGCACCAGGTTGGCCCAACAGTATGCCCAGGCCAACGCCGAACTGGCCCAGCAGCGGCAGGAGTTGGAAACGATCCGCGGCCAGCTTGCCGCGGGGCACGAGAAGCTGGTCGAGCAGAAGCGGCACTTCGACCGCTGGGCCGCCGGCCGCCAACAAGAGACGCAGCAGGAGGCCTCGCGCCTGATCGCCCGCGAAGAACACCTCCGTCAGGAAGAAGTCCGGCTCTGCGAGCAGTCACAGCGGTGGCAGGCCGAGCGGACGAAACTCTGGCGCCAACTGCGGCAGCGGCGAGAGAAATCTGCGGCCGTGTAGGGCCGCTATTTCAGGCTCGCGGAACTACTGGGACCGGTGTCCTTTTTCTGCCGCTCCTCGGCGGTCTTGACGGCCGTGGCCGCAATCTGCATCCCGACTTGGATTTCGGCCGGGCTGAAGTAGGGCTCGGTCCTGCCGCCGACATGGTGGATTCTCTTGGCGGCCAATTGCTCCCACGTCATGTCGTTGTTGAGGTGCCAGGCCGCGGCCTGCGCCGCACGCTGGTTGACCTTGCCGCTGCCCAGCATCTGGCAGACTTCGCGGACGCCGGGCTTGGTGGTGAAGGTGTCGATGGGCTTGATCTGATAGGGGACGGAAGCGCGTGGCTCGCCCTTGCCGTGTTCGAGGCAGACGGTGGGGACGTCGAACTTGCCGACCTTTTCAGGCGGCACGTTGAACATGCCCATGCCGCCGCCCATGCCGCCCATGCCGCCCATGCCGCCCATGCCACCTCCCGACGCTTGGCGGCCGCGGTTGTTGTTGTTGCGGTTGCTACCGCTGCCGGCGCCGACCCCCCCACCGGCGGCCTGGGCCAAGACCGGCACGGCCGCAAACGCATCGGGCAACTTCACGTTCAGCGGCTTATCGGTCTTGTTCTCGATCAGCACCTTGCACTGTGTTGAATCCTTGGGGATCAACTTCACCGTGATGTCCCCCTTTTCGATGGCGGCGAACATCTCGACGGTTTGAGCCTGGGGATCGTACTCGCCGATCTTCGCCGGCCGTCCGGGGCTATCGGCCGCGTAGACCGCGGCGGCCAGCAGCAAGGCGATCGCCCCGCCCGCACACCCCCATCGCCAGTTCCGTACCTGAGCAGTCATGATCCGTACCCTCCGCGCAAGTTTGTCTCGTGAACCGGTGGGGCGGGAATAAGTCCCCGCCGCCACACATATACAGCCTAATCTCTGGATTCAAGAAAGCCAAGCAGAAAATGCAGATTATGAGGATCGGGAACAGAAATGCAACCACCCGATAGTGGTATGTTCTGTGAGGCTGCCACTCGCCCCGCGTGAAAAGGCGGGGTAGAATGAAGGTCTGCCGGGTGGAAAGCTCCAATGGTTGGGGAGGACTCGTGTGAATGGATGAAAGCCAAGTCGGCTCTGGGGCGGCGGAAGCGTCGCAGCCGCAACCGTCGCAGCCGCGGGCGTTGCCGCCGGCCTTGCAGCGGGCACTGCTGGCCGCCGAGACGGCCGAAGACAACCGCGGCACGGACATCGTTGTCCTCGACACCCGCGAGCTCAGCTCGATGTTCGACTACTTCGTGATCGCCACCGGCGCCAGCCGGCGGCAACTCCACGCCATGAGCGAGGAGATCGACCACGCCTTGGAAGACCGGCTGGGCGACCGGCGGCTGGGGATCGAGGGCTACGAAGAGAGCCGCTGGATCCTGTTGGATTACGGCGACGTGGTGGTCCACTTGTTCGAGCCGGAGACGCGGGCGTACTACGCCCTGGAGGAGCTTTGGGGCCGGGCGAAGCGGGTAACGCGGGCGCAGTAATCCCCCGCGTGCAAAGCACAACCAGGCGGCCGGCGGCGAGTGGAGCGGACGATAACCGCCATTCATTTTGGTTGGCGGAGGATCATATTGCCTTCGATGTCGCGCCACTCCCTCGCGTCAAGGCCGGCCGTCTTGCGGGCGAGGTTCTGGAGGTAGTAGAGCGTCGACTCCGCAATGTGCTGGTTGTTCAAGAAGGGCTCGGTGTAGCGGATGGCGGCGAACTTCATCTTCCCGATGTGGTGCTCTTGGCCGACGTGATTGTTCCAGTCGACGCCCTCACTCAAGAACCCGTGCGGCCCATAGTGGTGCTTGGCAATCGCCCGGAGGATTACCAAGCCGTCGATTTCGTACTGGCGGCTCTTCGCCGGGTCGCGCTGGCGGGTGTCGGCCGCGGCCTCGAAGTAGGCCAGGGCCGCTTCGGCGATCTCCCACAGAGAGGCGGTGTCCCATGACTTCTCCATGTACAACAGCCCCTTGGTCGCCACGCCGTGGCGGTCCTCGGTCATCTTGAACTGGTCGAGTCCCGCCAGGCATTTGTCGTAGGCAAACGTGCGGACGGCGTTGTCCTTGAGCAGCCGGGAAACGTCCCGCAGGGTGCGGAAGGCCACGGCGTAGGCGACGTTTTCCTGCGGATCGTAGGTGTTGTGATTGATGCTGCCGAAAATGCCGCCGGCGCGGATGAATGCGGCCGTTTCCTTCTTCAGCGGTCCGCGGTAATCGGCCAGTCCCCGCTCGGTGAGCGCGGCCTGCAACTGCAAGATGAATAATCCGTCGGCCGAAGTCTGCCAAAGGCTGTCGTTGCCGCCATCGGGCGATTTGCGGTACGCTTTGCCTTCCGGCGTGGTGCGGCGGGGGAACCAACCGTTGGGCGCCGGCTCGACGTGGCCGCGGCTCCACGCCGCACAGCCGGCGGCTGCCGCCCGCATGCGTCTGGCCCGCGGGTCGTCGCCCAACCGGTCGGCGAAGCAGAGCAGTTGAAAGCCGATCTTAGCCGTCGAGCCGGGGCAGAACCAGGCGGAATCGTGCTTGTAGTTGAGGCAGAACTTGCCGGTGGTGGTCTCCCGATAGCCCCGGATGAAGCCGGTTTTCTCGTCGATGAAGCCGCCGTCCAGCACGTGGTCGAGAATGGCGAGGCCTTTTTCCTGCCACTGGCGGTTCCCCAGGAACTTGCCCACGGTATAGATCTCATAGGCCCCGCCCACGGCGTTGGCGGCCCAGCCCGGTCCTTCCAGGTTGCCGAAGTTGTGCCAGCGCATTGCCTTGCCGTCGGGATCAACGAAACTGGAGATCGACACCAGATGCCCGCGCTTGTCGCGCCACAGGGTCTTTTCCAGGGTGAAAAGGATCGAATCGAGCGCGGAATCGACGATCGTATAGTGGGGATTCTCGGGCACGTAAAACGGCCGGTTGCGGAGATCGCCTACAGGGTGACTGACGAGCGCGGCGCCGAGGACAACGACGTGGGCGGCTAATTCAAACATCGGCTGTCTCGTGAGTGGAATTACGGCGTGGCGGCTTTCAAGTTGAAGTCCAGTACTCTCGTGCCGGGACCGATCTCCGCCTTCAACTCGGATTTCTCATTGTACCGGGCGGGAACGACTGGCTCGGTAATGTCGACCATCGGGCTACGGGGGTTTTCGGGGAGGACGTGTCCCCGGCCGACGATCTTGTAGCCCTCGATCTTGACGAGCTTCGCTCCCGGGAAAATCTTCGCCGTGTATTTTCCCTCGGCGATGATTGCCGCTACGGTCGGGCCCTTGCCGTCCGACGGCAGAAAGGCAATGGTTCCTTTCTGCACCGGCTGCCCGTCGTACGTGACGGTGCCGGTGATCTCCACTAGCCCGTTGCCTCCGCAGCCTCCCAACAGCGCCAACAACAGCGCCACGAGAAGGTGGAGGGACGAAGCCGGAAGGCGGATTGGGGTCGGTTCGCCGTTCATGCTTCTATCTTCCTAGTCCGCTGCGCCGCCGGTGACCGTTTCGCCGCCGCTCATCGAACTCAGCGCCCGCCAGAGGTTCAGATTGATCTGGTCGATAACGAAGTGGGCGGAGCCGTCGCCAAAGGCGACGACCACGCCACCGGGATGGCGGCTACGGGCGGAGACATAGACCGGCCAGGGGACGGTGTTCGCCCACTGCCCGCCCATCTGACATGGGCCAGGCTCGTTCGGCGTCGCCCCGGCGCAGAGCGTTGTGTCGATCCCCGAGTTGGGCGTGTAGAGCGTCATGAATTCGGCCGCGCCGCAGTCGGCGTTGAAGAAGTCGCCGCGGAGATC
The DNA here is from genome assembly GCA_963754135.1 of uncultured Planctomycetaceae bacterium. GTDB lineage: Bacteria > Planctomycetota > Planctomycetia > Pirellulales > Thermoguttaceae > JAJFUI01. The sequence continues at coordinate 631,848 of CAVWEY010000003.1, read as the reverse complement.
CCAGTCCGAGTCGTTGACGGCCTGGATGATCTCGCCCATGAACATCGTGTTCGACAGGCCGTCGCTGATCTGGGCCGCCAGCCAGGATTTGTTGGGACCGAATGGGCCGACCTTGAAGCCCGCCGGCTGTTTCTGGTAGAAGTCGCAATAGCCCCAGTTGAGCACGTAATTGCCTCGCGAGCGGACGTAGCTGTCCGCCGTCCATTTGCCCACCCGGTCGCTGGGACAGTAGTAGAGCGGCGCCACGGCCGTCGTGAGCGGGCGGTTCTGGTCCGAGTAAAACGTATAGTTGAAGTCCCATCGCCCGTAGAGATTCGCTTGCTCTGTGTACGGCCAAAGGGCAATGGTGAAACTCTGCCGCTGCCAGTCGCCGGGGGTGGAAACGGTGCTGGCGCCGGAACCGACGCCGCCAGAACTGCTGCCCGAGCCGTAGATCACGCCGAAAGGGAAGCGGCCGTTGGCCTGCTCGTAGTTCGCCATCGCCAGGCACCACTGTTTGAGGTTGTTGATGCACTGCGCTCTCCTCGCCGCCTCCCGCGCCGCCTGCACCGCCGGCAGCAAGAGCGCAACCAGAATCCCTATGATCGTGATCACCACGAGGAGTTCCACCAAGGTAAATCCCCTCTCCCTTTGGGAGAGGGCCAGGGTGAGGGCGGTGGATTTCTGATTTCTGACTTCTGATTTCCGATTGGCGCGGCGCACAACTTGCTCCTTTCCCTGATGCAAGCGAGTTCCCGATTTCCGGTGGCGCAAACCAACAAAAGGCGCTCCGGGTGCCGCCGCGAAAATGGTTCGTGACGGCACCGGAGCCGCGCCAAATCGGAAATCATAAGTCCCTAAATCGCAAATCACCTCCGCTTCCGCCAGGCGTAGGCCAGCAGTCCGACCAGGCCGGCGGCTAGCAGCGATAGTGTGGACGGCTCGGGAACGGTCGAGACAACGAAGTTGTCCACGTAGCCGGATGTGCTACCGGTGGTCGAACCCACGGCAAAACCTGCGTACTTCGTGGCGGCGTCAGTAAAGAGGCCGGTGGTTACGTAAGAACGGCTCGTTCCGTCCAGCACCACGTTACTGATCGACCCATCCGCCGTATTCACACTGTACGAGAGGGTGTGCCACGCCGTGCTATCCCAGCCCGCTCCATAGACAACACTTTCTACCACGTTGTGTTGCGGCTTCACAAGACATAGGCGCCCGTCCACCGGATTCAGCCACAATCCGGTGAAATTAGTCCATCCGCCGCTGGGGCTCCCCTGGGTGCTGAAGAAACCCAGCCCCACACCAACTGTGTCCGGCCCCGGGCCAGTGAGCCCCCCCATATTCAGCGATGCGGAGATCGTAAACTGGGTTGGTTTTGTATAGCCGGTTCCGCTGTTGGTGGCTATGCTCACGCTCTCGCCCACGTCTGTTGACAGTGTCGCGCAAACGGCGGAGCCGGGACCAGAGGTGGTAATCGTGGGCGTACCCCACATGCCAGTGCCTCCGGTCGAAACCATAGACGCCGCCTGGCAGGTCCGTTTCCGGAGTGCGTCCGGGAATCAGCGTGCCATTGGCGGCCGTGAAAGTGTCAGAAATAATAATTGTCGCCTGTGCAGGACAATTCAGAAGGAGGACTGCCGACGCGGCCAGGACGACAACGAACAGCTTCGAGACTGCGGAACTCATGATCATCTCCTCAAGGAAAAAAAGAACCAACTGTTTCCCGCCGCGTACGCCGCAGCGGAACACGCAAACAAACGGGACACGCACGCTCGACAACGGTTGCTATTCCGTCACGCCCAGTTCATGGTTTTGTGCTCCTTTTGTTGGGGGTTTGCCTTGGACGAGGTCTTTGGCCGTGCGCCGACGCGGAAGTTATCGGTCCAAACTCTACCTTCGCCCTTCTCCGTGTAGCCGCCGACCGTCACGTATCGGTTGGTCCAGGAGAGGCTGGCCCAGGTGCGTTGCCCCTGCGTCCCCATTCCGCGGGTGACGCCGGCCAGATCGATCATGCCGCGGCATTGGCGATCGACCCAAACCGTCAGCCGTTTTTCCCGGAGATTGAAGCGGACGGTGTAGTTGTGCCACTGGTAGGGGGCGGGGATGCCGGAGTGAAGTCCGGTATCGACCTCGCCCTTCGAGGGCGTGTGAAGCCCGATCTCGGGATGCTTCAAACCGTCGAGATACGTCCCGCCGGTGCGCGGAAAAACACCGACAGCGATCGGTCGCCGCCGAGCATGACCGGCTCGGCTTGCCCGTCGCCTGTGGTGATGTTGATGCGATCGGCGGTCTGCACGGCGTCGAACTGCACCGTGAAGTCGTCGCGCAGGCCGTACTCGAAGCCCATGCAGCAACAGCCGCCATCGAGCGTTTCGGTGAAACCCGACCGGGCGCCGCGGACGCCGAAGCCGGGCCACGACTTCGACAGAGCACCGCTGGGCCAGGTCGTCACCGCCGTGGGAGCACTGAACACCCACCACCGCGGCGGGTTGCCGTGGCACTGCTCCACCCGCAACTCCTCGGGACTCGTCAAAACCCGGTAACCGCCGTAACGGGTGGGCGTATTGACCGTCCAGGTGTCGCTGTAATCGACCTGGCCGATAAGTTCCGGCTCGGGCACGGTCAACTCGCGGACGAACCGCACGTCGCTACTGTTCGTTGGGGCACCTACGACACCACTTCGGTCGACCCGCACAGCCTGACCGGCGTACAACACCCGCTCGGCGCCACTTCCCCCAGGCTGCCGTGTTGCGAGCAGTCTTATCTTGCCGACGAACACCTGCGATTCGGTGCGCCCTGCTCATCCACTTCCACGCCGAACTCCGTGCCCAGGTCGGTCACCAAGGCGGTAGGGGTGCGAACGGTAAACAAGGGATTGGGGATTGCGGATTGGGGATTAGAGATTTCTTGATTTGGGATTTGGGATTTGGGATTTGCCGCTTGCTGTTTCGCGCTTTCCACTCGCGCAGTGAGCTTGCCGAGCGAGAGGTAGCCGCCGGTTGTGGACTCCACTTCATACGTGCATGGCCCCTGGAGAATGACTCTCGCCCCGCTGTTGTAGGCGATTTCCAGCAGGCCGGAACGGAGCGCGTACTTGCCGCCCAAGGGGACCACCGAGCCCGACGGTACGTTGTCCGGGTCGGCCCAGCGGCAGTCGGCCGTGCCGGTGATCCGGGCGACCAGCGGCGGTTGGTCGGCGTGGGGAGCGTCCACGGGCAGGATGCCCGTGCTACTCGGCGACAGACCGGTGCCCGCAACGTCCACAGGCAAGATGCCCGTGCTACCCGGTGGGGAGACGGTGATCCATGAGAAGGCCCACAGCGCCGTGGCGAAAATCACCGTTCCCACCAGGTAGGAGAAGGGCAGCCCGCCTACCTGGAAGAAATCGGCCGTCGCCTGCCACGCCCCGCCGAGCACTCCCGGCGGCGGAGCCGGCGGCAGGGCAAACGGCCCGGGCCCAATCTGGGGAAAAGCGGACGCCGAAAGGTTGGTGCTCGTGGTACCGGCTTCAGCCGGCTCTTCCTCGCATCCGGGCACGACGCCGCAGGATGCCGCGTCTACAGAGCCGATCCCCAAGCCGGCCAGGCACTTGTCGGCATTGGATTGCCGGCGCACCAGCCGCCGCAACTCGGCGTCCAACTGCACGTAATCGACCAGCAGCCGCATGGAGGCCGGGTCGGCGGCCAAAAGTTCCAACGCCTGCAACTGCTCCGGCGTGGCGTCCTCGCCGCACGCGGCCGCCAGCAGCGCTTGAAACTCCGGCGATGTGTCGTCCAGGCGGCTCATGGGTCGGACTTGTCGGACTCGGCGGTTGACTGATCGACGCATTCGAGCAGTTTGTGGCGGATGTTCCGCAGGGAACTGTAGACGCTGTGGGTGGTGCGGCCGAGTTGCCGGGCGACGTCGGCCACGCTCTCCGAGCCGCCGAAACACCGCCGCAGCAGGTCGCGCTGGCTTTCGGGGAGTTGCTTGACGCAATCTTCCAGGGCGTCCGCCCGCTGGTTGACCTCCACGGCGGCGACGCCCGCCATGGCCTCGGCCAGCTTCAGTTGAAAGGCCTCGGAGAAGCGGGCGTGATAGCGGCGGCGCTGCTTGAGGAAGTTCAGGGCCTCGAAGCGGGCGATGCTGCACGCCCAGGCTGTGAAACTCGTGCCCGGCGCGTACTCGCCGAACTTCCTCCAAAGGATCAGGCTCGTCTGCTGCACGACGTCTTCGGCGTCCGTGTAGTTCCGCACCAGGACGTGGACATAGGCCAGAAGTTGCCGGTAGCAGTCCCGGAAGAGCGTGGCGAATTCGGTTTCACGGTCGGCGTCGGCCATGTCGACGGCACTCTGGTTGAACGGCCTGTGGGAGCCGCCTGCTACTACATCAGTAAACGTACAGCCGCGCGGAGAAGTAACAAAACGGCAGAGAAGAATTCCCGCCCCAATGGTCCCGATGCTCAAGCCGGGACGCCAAGATTCATTGTGCTTGGAGGAATCCGCGCTGTCGAGGACATTTTCCTGCGGCCGCACGGCAGACGGGCCTTGAGAAGCTCCCCTCTCCCCTTGCGGGAGGGGCAGGGGGTGAGGGTCGCCTTCTCCTCACCCGGCCCTCACCCTAACCCTCTCCCAAAAGGAGAGGGGACCGGTTTGCAGGCGTCTCTTGCCAACGCATTGGTTGGCCTCCTGGCGGTGGCCCGGGTAAGCGAAGCTTACCGCTGGTGTCAAAACCGCGGCGAAACTCTGTGCTGATAAGCTTCGCTTATCCGGGCCACCGCACCCGGTGGACCAGACGTGCCTCTTACGGCTCTTTCATCGGACTAACCGGCTCGGCGATCATCGGCAGGACAACCTCGCGGGCAAACTCCGCCAGCGTGGTTGACGTGGTCGTTTCCTCCGTCCGCGGCTGCGTCGTCCGTAGCCTTCCCGTCTCCACCGCGTCGTACATCTCCAGCATCGAGTCGGCGGCGTTCTCGCTGATGGCCTTTTCGAGCATAGCGTCGCGGGCGTCCTGCCGGTCGCACTTGACGTAGACGATCTTCCGCTCGAGGACCTGCGAGAGGATTTCGGCCACCTCCCGGAAAGTCATGTCGGCCGGCCCGTGCAACTCCCGGACCACGTGTCCGCTCCAATTCACGTTGGCCAGCCGTCCGGCGGCGACGCGGCCGATGTCGCGGGTGGCGATCATCGGGTAGGGCCGCGAACCGCTGACGGGCAACGAGATCCGGCCCCAAGTGCGGATCGTATCGATCTGCCAGAGCAGGTTCTCGAAGAAGAAGCCCGGCCGCAGGTGCGTGACGTGGCAGCCGACCTCGTTGATCCGTCCCTCGACGTCGTGCAGGCCGGCGATGGGGCCGACGCCCGAGTCCAACTCCGCCCCGATGGACGAGAGGTTCACCACGCGGGCGATTTTGTTGGTGCGGATGGCCGTGGCGGCGGCCTTGCCCAGGCGGTTCTGGAACGCCCGCAAGTCGTCCGAGCCGTAGCCCGGCGGAGTGGCCCAGAACAGGGCGTCGGCGCCCTTGGTGGCCTTGACGAGGTAGTCGGCGTCGTCTTGGGGGCCGATGGCGGTTTCCGCCCCGCGGCGGACGAAGTCCTTGAGCTTTTCGGGCCGCCTCCCCAACAACTTCACGTGGACGTCTCCGCCGAAGTCCAAGAGGAAGTCGGCCACGGCGACTCCCCACGTGTCCGGTGGGCGTAGTCACTGCGATATTCATTGCTCTCTCCTTTTTTTGCCAATGGCGTTGGAATCTGATCCATTGAATTGTAGGCCGCGGCGACCGGCGCAAGATCGGCAAGTTGCTGATTTTCGGATCGGACAAATGCAACATCGCTTGCCGGCGGCGGCCGGGCGCGGCACAATGGAATCTATGCGGGTGGCGGCCAGGCCACACGAGTCTCGGAAAACCAACGTCGTGACCGGAAAACGCCCCGCGATCTTTCTCCTTGCATGAGCGCTGAACAAGAGAATTGCCGACCGCCGGACGCCGCCGTGCCCCCGCACCGTTGGGAAGTCTTCGCCGCCTGCGGGCTGTTATTGCTGGCGGTCGGGCTGGTCTTCGGCCAGACGCTCACGTTCCAGTTCGTCAACCTGGACGACAACATCTGCGTCTGCGAGAACCCGCAGGTCACCCGCGGGCTGAGCGCGGACGGCGTCGCCTGGGCCTTCACCCACCGCTACGCCGGCAGTTGGGTCCCGTTGGTGTGGCTCTCCCACATGCTCGACTGGCAGCTCTATCGGGATTGGGCCGGCGGACATCATCTCAGCAACGTCCTGCTGCACGCCGCCACAACGCTGCTCCTTTTCCTGACGCTGCGGCGGATGACCGGCCGGTTGTGGCCCAGCGCCCTGGCGGCGGCGCTGTTTGCGGTCCATCCGTTGCGGGTCGAGTCGGTGGCCTGGGTGACGGAGCGGAAGGACATCTTGAGCGGCCTGTTCTTCGTGCTGACCCTGTGGGCCTACGCGGGCTACGTGCAGAGTAGGGTGCGTGAAACGCACCGCGGACCGGCCGGCGCCTTTCACGCACTCTACAAGTATTTGGCGGTGATGGTTCTCTTCGCCTTGGGGCTGATGTCCAAGCCGACGGTGGTGACGCTGCCGTTTGTGCTGCTGCTGCTGGACTACTGGCCGCTGGGACGCATGACAGGTGCGAGACCGCAAGCGGTGAGGGGTGTGCTGCTGGAGAAGCTGCCGCTGCTGGCCCTGGCGGCCGCTTCCTGCGCAGTGACCGTGTGGGCCCAGGGGGCGCCTTGACGGCCAACGAAAAGTATTCGTTTTGGTGGCGGATCAGCCACATCCCGGTCGCCTACGTCGGCTACTTGATTCAGTTCTTCCATCCGGTGGACCTGGCGGTCCCGTATCCGCGGCCGGCTGAACTGCCGTTCTGGCAGGTTTTGGGCGCGCTTGTGGTGTTAGCGCTCGTGACGGCGGCGGCCCTGGCCGGCAGACGCCGCTTTCCCTACCTGCCCGTCGGTTGGCTGTGGTATCTGGGGATGCTGCTGCCGGCGATCGGGCTGGTGCAGTTCGGCGTGCAAGCCACGGCCGACCGCTTCACGTACCTGCCGCAGATCGGGCTGGGCATCGCCCTGGCCTGGGGCCTGGCCGACGTCTGCCCGGCCGCGCGGCCCTGCGGCACACGGCGTGTGCCTGCTACATTCCCGCGCTGGGCGCTGAGCGCGGCCGCGGTGCTGGCGGTCATCGCCCTGACGGCGTGCGCGTGGCATCAGACGACTTTCTGGCAGGACAACGAAACGCTCTGGACACATGCCCTGAAATGCACCTCGAACAATGTCCTGGCGCACGTCAACCTGGGCAACGAACTGGCCACTCAGAAGCGGTGGGCCGAGGCCACGGCGGAATACGACGCGGCCCTGGCGGTCGATCCCCACTGTGCCGAGGCCCTGAACAACGCCGGGAGGGCTTTGGCCGCCCAGGGCCGGCAGGAGGACGCCGTCGGAAAGTACCGGGCCGCCATTGCCGCCGATCCAGATTGTGCGGAAGCCTGCTATAATCTCGCGGGCATTTTGGCCAACCGCGGCCGGTTGGACGAGGCCGTCGCGCAGTACGCGGAGGCGGTGCGGCTCAGGCCGGACCGGACGCAATGGTACGTTGATTTGGCCGAAGCCCACTGCAACCTCGGCGTCGACTTGGCCAGCAGCGGCCAACTCGGCCGCGCGATGGCCGAGTATCACCAGGCGCTCAGGATCAAGCCGGACTGCGCCGAGGCCCTGGGCAGTCTGGCCGCCGCCTACGCCCAGTCCGGTCGGCTTCCCGAGGCGGTGGCGGCGTTGCGCAGAGCCCTGGACCTTGCCACGCAGCAGGGAAACCGGGATTTGGCCGATCGCTTGCGGGCCAGGCTGGCACAATATGAGGCGGTGAGGCCCAATCCACAGCCGTCGCCATCTCCGGCGCCCCACCGCTCGAACCACTGACCATCGCTGTCAGTGTAAAGCCGTGGTCGCGGCTTTACAATTCAGAAAATTCTCACTAGGGGGGTTGTAAGAATCTTCGGAATCGCTAAACTCACGCTAATCAGTTTGTGGGTTTCACGCCCAATGATCGGCAACGGATAGCGGTGCTTGCGGGATAATAGCCCAACAGCTAGAATAGAGACGAGCCGGATGCGTTTTTCCCCGTCGAAAGCGTTCCGTCGCGGCCGGTTTGTCGGTGGCAGCCATGCCAGATGCCCAAGAATTCCTCCTCGGCGAGTTCCAGCGGACGATCGACCCGCGCTATCGGCTCTCGATTCCCAACGAATTGGGGGATGTGTTGGCGGCCGGCTCGGCCGAGTGCATTTTGGCCAAGGAGCGGCCCGGCTGCCTGAGCCTGTGGAGCGCGGCCGTCTGGCGGGCGAGGCTGGACGAAGGGGTCGAGTTGGTGAAGCAGAAGATGCGGGCGGGCAGGCTCCAAGAGCGGATCGCCGAGGTGCAACTCTTCGGCCGGCTCCTCTCCACCCGCCACCGGCTGGTGCAACTGGCCGGCCGCGGCCGGCTGGTGATTCCCGAGGGCTTCCGCGAGTTTCTCGGGGTGGCGCCGGGGGGCGAAGTGCAGATCATCGGGGCGGCGGTGTGCGTCGAAATCTGGAACCCGGCCGCGTGGCTGAAGTATCTCGAAGGGCGGATGCCGCGTTTCCGCCGCCTCTTCGACCAGTTGTCGCGATGAATCACGTGCGGACGTTTCCATGCCCGGTCCGGCGGAGCAAAGCCTGGACCCGGCGTTGTCACCGGTGGGAGCGGCAAGTCACCAAGGATGGGTTTTTCCGGCGCACGAATGCGCCCGCCCATCTTTCCCCGGACCGGGCGTGGAGCGTGAATGGGAAATGAAAAAGCTCGAATGACGAATGACGGAGAAAATCCGAAGCTCGAAATCCGAAGCTCGAAATCGGACTTCGGATTTCGGACTTAGGGCTTCGAGCTTCTTTCGTCATTTGTCATTCGAGGTTCGTCATTCCTGGTGACGAACGCCAGCCGCAGTTCGTGCAGCACGCTTTCCAACTCTTCGCTCTCCTCCGCCGTGCGGTTGCCTTCGGTCTTCTGCTGGAGCATGGTCAGCATGTCGATGGCGTGCTTGGCCTGATCCGGCTGCACTTCGGCCTTCCTGGTGACGGGATTGGGCAGCAGCCCGAGTGCCATCGTGCCTTGCAGGTAAAGGGTGCCGATCAGGAAGGTGAGGTTCGCGGGGGGCAGAGGGCGTGGCGGGCCGGCAGACGGCCCCGCGCCGGCCGGCTGGTCGGCCTGCTGCGCCCGGCGGGCCGCCTCCTTCTCCGCCTCCACCTGGCTCTTCCAGTCCTCGTCGACAATGATCTTCTTCTCGGGTTGGTCGCTCATGGGACGATGCTCCGGTGTGTGAAACCGCAAGCGGTTCTCTGGACCACTATCCGCTACCCACTATCCACTGTTCGCCAAATGGTGCCGCAGGGCCGCCCCGACGAAGCCCGCGAACAACGGGTGGGAGCGGGTCGGCTGCGACTTGAACTCGGGATGATATTGCACGCCGACGAACCACGGATGGCCGGGCAGTTCGATGATTTCCACCAGCGAACCGTCCGGGCTGGCCCCGGCGAACCGCATCCCGCCGGCGGCGAACTGCTGGCGATAGACGTTGTTGAACTCATAGCGGTGCCGGTGCCGCTCGGAGATGTCCGCCGCGCCGTAGCAGGCGGCGGCCGTGCTCTCCGGCAGCAGCCGCGTCGGCTGCGCCCCGAGCCGCATCGTCCCCCCCTTGTCGGTGATCGTCTTCTGCTCGTCCAACAGGCAGATCACCGGATGGGGCGTGTCCTTGTCGAACTCGCTGCTGTTGGCCCGCTCCAGCCCGAGCACGTTCCGGGCGAACTCGGCCACGGCGCACTGCATGCCCAGGCAGATACCGAAGAAGGGGATGCCGCGGGTGCGGGCGAAATGGACGGCGTCCACCTTGCCTTCGATGCCCCGCTCGCCGAAGCCGCCGGGCACGAGAATGCCGTCCACTCCGGCCAGGAGCCGTTCCGGCCCTTCCCGCTGCACCGCCTCGCTGTGGATCCGCTCGATGCGGACCTGCGCCCGGTGGTGCACGCCGGCGTGGTCCAGGGCCTCGTAGATCGACTTGTAGGCGTCGCGGTGCTCGGCGTACTTGCCCACCACGGCGATCGTCAGTTCGTGCTCCGGGTTGCGGAGCCGGTGCAGGAGGTCGCGCCACTGGTCCAGCCGGAGCGGGCCGGCGTGAAGCTGCAACTTGCGGACGATCAACTCGTCCATGCCGTGCTCGACCAGGCTCATCGGCACTTCATAGACCGAGAAATCCTTGTCCTTCTCCTCGATCACCGCCTCGATCGGGACGTTGCAGAAGAGCGCGATCTTGGCCCGGTCGTCGTGGCTCAGCGACCGCTCGGTGCGGCACACCAGGATGTCCGGCTGGACGCCGATCTGCCGCAACTGGCCGACGGAGTGCTGCGTCGGCTTGGTCTTCAGCTCGGCCGCCGCCTTCAGGTAGGGCACCAACGTCAGGTGGATGTAGAGGCAGTTCTCGTGCCCCACGTCGAGCGAGAACTGGCGGATGGCTTCGAGAAAGGGCTGGCTTTCGATGTCGCCCACGGTGCCGCCGATTTCGTGGATCACCACGTCCACGTCGGGGCCGGCCGGCTTCTGGAGGGCGGCCTTGATCTCGTTGGTAATGTGGGGGATGACCTGGACCGTCTGGCCGAGGAACTCGCCCCGCCGCTCCTTCTCGATCACCGCCAGGTAGATCTGGCCGGTGGTGTAGTTCGAGTGGCGGTTCAAGGGGCTGTTGGTGAACCGCTCGTAGTGGCCCAGGTCGAGGTCCGTCTCGCTGCCGTCGTCCAGGACGTAGACCTCGCCGTGCTGGTAGGGGCTCATGGTGCCCGGATCGACGTTGATGTAGGGATCGAGCTTCTGCATGCGGACCCGCAGGCCGCGTTGCTCCAACAACATGCCGATCGAGGCGCTGGTAAGCCCTTTGCCCAGCGAGCTGACCACCCCGCCGGTCACGAAAATATGCTTGGTCATGGAAAAAGCCGCGGCTGGTGAAGGTTCCCTCCGTGCAAAGCGACCATTGTAGACCACCGCGGGCAAACGGAAAAGTGGCGGGCGAGCGTCTGTGGGAACACACAATAGCCGGCGGCTAACAGCCGCCGGTGGGGTGGCCTTCTCCCTGCGATTCATCGCCCAACGTCCAATCCCCGGCCGGAGCGGTTGCCGTCGATTGACAACCGGTTGGGAGGCGTGCTACGCTCTTCGTGTGTAGGAACGGTGGGTACGCGGGGCACCCACGCGCCCGGCGGGGAAATCAGCGGGCTAACTGGAATTCCACGCAGCTCTTGGCTAACATGGGGGAAGTTGCCGCTCAGAGCATCCGAGCGACGTCCCTATGGGGAATATCGGTCCACATCTCGTTTCGGAGAACGTTCTCATGGTTACCCGCTTGAACCGACGTGATTTCATGGCGGCGTCGGCCGCTGCTGGAGTGGGACTTGCCCTCAGCTCTGGGACAGAGGCCGCCACTTGGAAGACGACTCTGCACAAGGCACTGATCGGTCAACCCAGCGAAGAGGTTCTCCGAACGTGGAAGGTGGCCGGCTTTGAAGGCTATCAGGCAACCGACTGGAAGGCGTCGGAGAAGCAGATTGCCTCAGCCCGACAGACGGCCGAATCGCTGGGCATGAAAATTCATTCGCTTCTGTTCGGTTGGGGGAATCTCAACGGCGGTGACGCGGCGATGGCCGAAAGCGTGGCCCAAATGGAGACGGCCTTGCGGGCTGCAAAAGGCTATGGCGCCGGCAACGTGCTTTATGTCCCGTGCAAGATCGGCGGTATGCCCATCCCCGAGGCTTGGGAATTCGATATTCGTTTTGATGAAAACACCGGTCATCTCAAGCAAGTGATTGCGGGCGACAACGCAAAGTACGAGAAGTACATCGAGGCCCACAATCATGCGGCCGACACGGCGCGGCAGGGCGTGAAACGATTGATCCCCGCGGCGGAGAAAACCGGCGTCGTCATCGCCTTGGAAAATGTTTGGAACAATCTCTGGGTGAAGCCCGATCTGTTTGCAAACTTCGTCGCCTCGTTCCAAAGTCCTTCGGTCAAAACGCTGTTTGACATCGGCAACCATGTCAAGTACGCTCCACCGCAAGATTGGATTCGAGCATTGGGCAATCTGATCGTGAGTTGTCACGTGAAAGACTTCAAGCTCGACGCCCACGGCCGCGGCGGCGGGCTCTCCGGTTTCTGCAACATCCGCCAGGGGAGCGTCGATTGGCCTGCCGTGCGGAAGGCCCTGGACCAGGTCGGCTACAACGGCTGGATGACCATCGAAGGCGGCGATCTGCCGGTGGAGGAAGAGAGCAGACGGCTGGATCTGATCATTGCCGGAAAGTGATTTCTGTACTCGTCACGCTCCGCCGACAACCAAGGGACACCGCGATTGCAATGCTATTTGCGCTGCACGACGTCACGAAGACTTACGGGAGGATCACGGCCCTGCGGGAGTTGTCGGTGGCCGTACCGCCCGGCGCCGTGGGTCTTCTCGGCCCGAACGGGGCGGGCAAGACGACCATGATTCGCGCGCTCTTGGGACTGATCGCGATCGACTCGGGGTCGGGAGAGGTGCTCGGTCTTGATCTGCGCTCCCGACGGCTGGCCATTCGCCAGGCGGCCGGCTTCGTGCCCGAGGACGAATGTCTTTTTCCGGGCGTTGCGGGGGTTGATTTCGTGGCCTACGCCGGAGAGTTGTGCGGGATGTTGCGCACCGGCGCCCTGCAGCGGGCCCACGAGGTGCTCAATTACGTTGATTTGGGCGAAGTCCGCTATCGGCCCGTGGAATCTTACTCGGCCGGCATGAAACAGCGTTTGAAGTTGGCGTCGGCATTGGTTCACGACCCGCGCCTGCTCATTCTCGATGAGCCCACCAACGGCATGGACCCGAGGGGGCGCACCGAGATGCTGGAGTTGGCCCGCAACCTGGCCCACGGCAAGCAGATGAGCCTGCTCTTCTCCAGCCATCTGCTGCCGGACGTCGAGTTCGTCTGCAACCACGTCGTTGTGTTGAGCCAGGGCAGGCTGGTGGCTCAGGGGGAGATCCAGGAGCTCAAGGACCGGCACGAGCAATGCTACGAGGTCCGCGTCAAGGCAGACGCAGAGTCTTTCGCCGGCCGCCTTGCCGAGGCGGGCTGCTCCGTGAAGTTCCAGGACGGGAGCCTTCTGGTGCGCCTGCCCACCGGGAAGCCGCAGCAAATGCTGTGGGAACTCGCCGTCGCTGCGGGCGAGCAGATCCGCCATCTTCGCCCTCAGAGAAGCACACTGGAGGAAGTGTTCCTAAAGGCCGTCGAACACGACGGCGATTGAATCCATTCGCCAGAGAACATCATGCCCGTCTTTGACCAGGGATACCAGCATTGGAAAGGATCGCTGTCGGGTCACGCCTGGCGCTGGCTGGCCATCACCAGGCAGGGACTCGCGGGCAACTCAAGGGGACGTTCTCGTTTGTCCGCATCTTGCTGGTGATGGCATGGATGCCGGCGCTGGCCCTGGCCGTCACGCTGGCCTTGTGGGGAATGTTCGAGCAGGGATCGGAGACGGTGCTGGGTCTGCTGCGCCCGATTCTCCCCTCGGGCGTCGCCGCCGATCCGCACGCCTACCGCCACGCGGTGTGGACGATCGCGTATTCGACGTTCTTCAAGTGCGAGCTGTTCTTCATCATGCTGCTGGTGGTGATGGTGGGGCCGAACCTCGTGAGCCGCGACCTGCGATTCAACGCCCTGCCGCTGTATTTCTCCCGCCCGGTGAGGCGGCTCGATTACTTCCTCGGCAAGCTCGGCGTGATTGCCGCCCTGGTGGCCGCGGTGGCCGTTCTGCCGGCGGCCGCGGCCTACGTGCTGGGCGTTTGCTTCAGCCTCGACCTGAGCGTGATCCGCGACACCTGGCGTTTGCTGCCGGCCAGCATCTTGTATGGCCTCATCATGGTGGTCTCGGCCGGAACTCTCATGCTGGCGCTGTCGTCCCTTTCGCGGCGGTCACTCTACGTGGGCATGGCCTGGGTCGGTCTGTGGATCATCAGCGCGGCGGTCGCGGCCGCGCTGGGCGGCATCCAGCGAGAGGCCTTTTTCCGTAGCATTCGGCAGGAGGAGGCAGGCCGGGGCAACGTCCCACGGCACGACGTGTCCCGCGGCCCCGATGAGCCTGCCGTGGAACGGAACCGGTGGAACGGGCGTATGTCGGGTGAAATGCGGCTCCGCCTGCGGGATCGCGTCGGGCAAGCGGAAGCGGAAGCGGCGCCCGGCAACTGGCGGCCGCTCTGTTCCTACACCGCCAACCTCCAACGCCTGGGCGAGGCGCTGCTGAACACCGATGCCGCATGGGTGGAGATCGGCCGGGCCGTCGAAGTGCCGCGAGCGGCGCTGACGCCGTTCTTCGGACGCGGCGGATCGGCCGCGGGGTCGGGCCAAATCAACAATCGCCGCCTCGCGGACCAACTCGTGCCGCAGTATCCGTGGATTTGGTCGGCCGGCGTGCTGGCCGGCTTGTTGGGACTTTCACTATGGACTTTGAGCACCCGCGTGAAATCGCTGGACCGGCTCAGGTGACGCCCGTCGTCGAGTTCGAAGGCGTCTCCAAGTGGTACGGCAACGTCATCGGCTTAAACAACCTGACGCTGCGGATACCGCCCGGCATCACCGGCCTCCTGGGTCCCAACGGGGCCGGCAAGTCCACGCTGTTGCAATTGGCCACCGGGCAACTCCGGCCCAGTCAGGGAAGCGTGCGCGTCCTCGGCACCGGGCCTGGAATAATCCGGCCCTGATGCGGTACATCGGCCTCTGTCCCGAACAAGACGCCTTTTACCAGTGGATGACGGGACACGACTTCGTCCGCACCTGTGCCCGGCTTTCGGGAATGGGCCGATCCGATGCCGCAGCGGCGGCTGAGAGGGTGCTTGCCATGGTGGGCATGACGGAGCACATGCGCCGAGCAATCTACGGCTATTCCAAGGGAATGCGGCAACGGACCAAGCTGGCCCAGGCCCTGGTCCAAGAGTCGCGGGTGCTGCTGCTGGACGAGCCGTTTACCGGCACCGACCCGGTGGCGCGGCGAGACCTGCTGGACGTGATCCGCGGCCTGGACGGCAGCGGGCGCTGCGTGGTGGTCTCCAGTCATATCTTGCACGAGGTGGAGGCCCTCACGCCGAATATCGTCTTGTTGCACCGCGGCCGGTTGGTGGCCGAGGGCCAGGTGCGGGAAATACGGGACCTGATCGACCGGCATCCCCATCGGATCGTTCTGGTCTGCGACGACTATCGGGCGCTGGCGGCCAAGGTGGTCCGCTGGGAAGAAGTCGAGAGCGTGACCATACTCGAACGCAAGAAGGCCCTGCTCGCGGAGACGCGCCGCCCGGACGTCTTCTACGCCCGCTTGCCGGCGCTGGCGCTGGAGGGTGCAACGGCCATTCGGGAAGTCTACTCGGAAGACGATAACCTGGACGCCGTGTTCAAGTACCTGGTGGGAGAATACAGCCTATGACCGACGTTGCCGCCGATGCCGTCGTCTTGTCGCGGCGTCCCGCCGTGGGCGCTCTGGTTACCCTGTTCGTGCTGACGCTGCGCCAACATATCCGCGGCCGCCGGCTGCTGGTGCTGTCGCTCTTGTTTGCGCTGCCGGGCGTACTGGCCGCGGCGGTCAATCTGGTTCTGCGCTTTCCGCCCGCTGCCGACAATCTCCAGTTCACTCTGGTCTTTAACCTCATTCCCCATACCCTGGTGCCCCTGGCGGCACTGTTGTACGCCGCCGGCATCATCCAAGACGAGGTCGAAGAACAGACACTGACTTATCTGTTGCTGCGGCCTCTGCCGCGCTGGGCCATTTACCTGGTCAAGCTGTTGGCGACGTTGTTGGTGATTTCAGTGTTGACGACAGTGTTTACCGCGGCCACGTTCGCGGCCATTGCCCTGACGGCAGGCGAACCGGTGACTCCGGGATTGATCGGGCAGGCACTAAGGACGGCCGTCGCAATGACGCTGGCTCAAGCCGGGTATTGCGGATTGTTTGGCCTCCTGGGACTGCTCATGCGGTGGTCGCTTTTCATGGGCGTGGCTTACATCTTCCTTTTCGAGGGCATTCTGGCCAGCCTCGACACGGTGGCCCGCCGGTTGACGATCATGTACTACTTCCGGGTGCTGGTTCTGCGCTGGCTGGAACCTTCCAACGGCACGGAATGGTCGATCAACCTGGCCACTGCACCGGGGGCGCCGACGTGCGTGCTTGCGCTGCTCAGCGCGGGCATGGTGCTGTCCGTGACAGCGGCATTCTTCTTCGCCGGAAAAGAGTTCCCTATGAAGACGCCGGAGGGCAACTGAGGAGGCATTGTGGTATGCGGGATGGCGACGCGGCTGTTTCGGGTTATTGACGGCGGGTTTTTGCACCATTACAGTAACAGAGGGGCAACGCCGGATGATTAGGGAGTGCCGGTCCTAGCCGCAAGAAACTGCCAGACGACGAAGGATGCATCGTATGCCGACGGTCCACGTATTCGTCAGCTACAGTCATCGGGACGAGACCTGGGTGAAAGAGGGGACTTACGGACTGATCCCCTGGCTCGCCCAGCAGTTGAAAAGGACCGGGGTCGAAATCTGGTACGATCATGCGTTGAAGCAACTGCCCGGCGCCGAGTACAGGAAGTTGATCAAGTCGGAGATCGACCGGGCGCACCTGGCGATCCTGCTGATCAGCCAGGACTTCGTGAGTTCGGACTTTATCCAGAAGTTCGAGTTGCCTTGGATCCGCCAACGGGTGGAGGGCGGTGAATTGTCGCTGATTCCCATCCTGGTGGGCCCCACCTTGGACGAGGTATCTCGACTGGCTGGCGGACCGGCAAATGCTGCCCGGCAAGCCGGCTCCGCTTGTCGAGTACACCGAAAGCACCGCGAAATGGCAAGCCGTGCGGCTGGACATTCTTGGGGCGATCCGCGATCGTGCCCGGGAGATTGCCGCCCGCTGCCCGAGTGAGCCTGCGACACGCCCGCGCCCGTCGTGTCCTCGTCATCGGCCGCCGAGCAGGCTCCATTTGATCAGGCTGCTGAGGATGAAGAAACAAGAGGACGCGGCGAAGAGGCGAGCCAGTGGCAATCGACTGCGGGCGGCGTTGTCCGGAAGAAGAAAGCGCTTGCCGTAGCCGTTGGTCTGGGTTTGCTGGTAGTTGTGGGGATTATCGCCCTCGCGGTCACCAGCCGCACTCGCCATCCAGAGCCCACCGCAGCAATGCCCGTTGCAACAACCCCCGTTGCGGCAACACCCGCCGGAACGACGCCCACCGCGGCAACCCCCGCCGATAAAACCCCTGCCCCACCTGCCGGCGCCGCCGGCACGGGACCGACGCCGGCGGAACAGCTTGCGGCGGCCCGCGCGGCGTACAACGGAAAGGACTACGCGCTGGCAATGAAGTTGTTCGAGCCCCTGGCAAACCAGGGAAACAGCGAGGCGCAGGTCCTGGCTCGGGGCATTTATTTATGGCCGGGGTGTTGCCCAGGATTACAGCAAAGCCGGCTATTGGCTCCGCAAGGCGGCCGATCAAGACTATCCGGCCGCCATCGGTGAGTTGGGATATATGTATTTCAACGGTTTTGGAGTTCCCAAGGACCCGCAGAAGGCATTCCCGCTCTTTCTCAGGGCGGCCGAGAAGGGCAACTCCACGGCGCAAGGCAACACCGGGCTGGCCTATGCGTTGGGGAAAGGGGTGAAGCAGGATTACGACAAGGCATTGACGTGGTTCCGCAAAGGGGCCGCCAGCGGCGACGCTTTCTCGCAGCGGCACCTTGGCCAACTCTACGAAGATGGCGCCGGAGTCAAGCAAGACTACGAGGAGGCGGAACTCTGGTATCGAAAAGCGGCCGACAAGGGCGACGTGTTCGCACAGTACAGTTTGGGGCACTTGTACGACAAGGGTTTGGGGGTTGACCGTGACAGCGCCAAGGCGGCCGAGTGGTATCAAAAGGCCGCCGACCAGGGCCTCGCTGCCGCGCAGTGCGGCCTGGCACACCGGTACTTGCACGGCGCGCCCAGGTTCCCCAGGAACCTCGCTCAGGCCGTCGTCTGGTATCGAAAGGCGGCGGGCCAGGGCAACGCCGAGGGGCAAAACGGCATGGGCCTGCTCTACGCCAACGGCTGGGGCGTCGCCCAGGACTACGCCGAAGCACGCCTGTGGTACGATAAGGCCGCCGAACAGGGCAACGCCGAGGCGCAGTCCAACCTGGGCGACCTGTACTACTATGGCTATGGGCTTCGGCCGAATCCGGGCAAAGCGGCTTCCTGGTATCTCAAGGCGGGCGACAGGAACAGCCCGGCGGCCATGTGCAACCTGGCCTCGTTGTACCTCGACGGGACCGGCGTCGAACGGGATTACGCCAAGGCCGCCCAGTGGTTCCGCAAAGCGGCCGATCAGGGCTACGCCATGGCGCAATATCAGCTTTACCTCCTCTACAAGGAGGGAAAAGGAGTCGAGAAAGACCGGAAAAAGGCCGGCGAGTGGCTCGCCAAAGCCGCCGGCCAAGGATACACCGAGGCCCTCAACCAACTGGTTGCGACACAGCAGGCGGCGGCCGAACAGGGCGATCCTGAAGCCGAGTACAAACTGGGCTTGCTCTATAAGGAGGGCCGCGGCGTAGAAAAGGACTATGCGAAGGCCCTGCCGTGGTTCCGAAAAGCGGCGGAGAAGAACCACCCCATGGCACAATTCGAGTTGGGGTGGGCGTTCCGCCTCGGCCAGGGCGTCGAGAAAGACTATGCGAAAGCCCTAGAATGGTATCATAAAGCTGCGGACCAAGGATGCGCCGCTGCGGAATCAGATTTGGGACTCATGTACGATAATGGGATGGGCGTGAAGCGGGATTACGTTGCGGCCGCGCAGTGGTTCCGCCGGGCGGCGGAGCAAGGCAGGGCGGTGGGGCAGTCCAATTTGGGCCTCATGTATGAGAACGGAAGAGGCGTCGGGAAGGATCCCGCCCAGGCCGCACATTGGTACCGCAAGGCCGCCGAGCAAGGGTATGCCTTCGCGCAAGACAAGTTGGGATACATGTACAGGCGCAGTGCGGGGGTAAACCAGGATGACGCCCTGGCCGTCCAGTGGTATCGCAAAGCAGTCGCGCAGGGCAACCACTCGGCAGAACGCCATTTGGGATTCATGTACTATATGGGATACGGCGTCGAGAAGGACGTCCACCAAGCCGTGCAATGGTATCGCAAGGCCGCTGAGGGCGGAGAAGACGTCGCCCAAGTCAACCTGGGAATCAGTTACTTCAACGGTACGGGAGTCAAGCAGGACTACGCCCAAGCCGCTCAGTGGTACCGCAAGGCGGCCGACCAGGGCAACGCACAGGCCCAGTTCAATCTTGGCACGCTCTATGAGGCGGGAAAGGGCGTCGAAAAGGATCTCGGCAAGGCCGTCGACTGGTTCCGCAAAGCGGCCAGGCAAGGCGAACCAGGAGCGGCGAAGCGAATCGAGCAGATCGAAAAGGCGCAGAAAGCCGGACCGGACTCAGCCCCGTAGGACGAGTTTTCCAACTCGTCCCGAGGGAGATGGACGAGTTGGAAAACTCGTCCTACGCGCCAGTTGGGGGGCGACTCCCGTCGCCGGTGGCCGATTGACAGCCGGCCGCGCGGCGTGCTACACTCTGCGCGTAGGAATGGTGGGGAGCTTGGGCACCCGCACGCCTCGGCGGATTGTCGGTTGCAGATGGCAGAGGAGCGCCACGTGGTAAACGAACCGTTCGAGAAGGGCAAAGCCTTCCTTTCGAAGGGTGAACTCGATTCGGCGATTGCCGCGTTCACCGAGGCGATCGCGCTCGATCCCAAATACGCGGGCGCCTACTATTGGCGAGGCGTTGCGTACGCGAGGAAGGGCGAGCAAGACAATGCCAATCGCGATTACACCGAGGCGATTGGGCTGAACCCAAAATACCCCGAGGCGTACCACAACCTCGGTTGCGCGCACGCCGCGAAAGGCGATTTCGGTAAGGCCATCGAGGAGTACACGAACGCGATTCGGGCCAATCCCAGATTCGTTCACGGATACCACGGCCGCGCCCTCGCCTATAACGCGATGGGCGCCTACGACGCAGCCATCGCCGACTACACAGAGGCCATACGACTGAAGCCCAATCTTGCCGAAGCATATTTCGGTCGCGGCTACGCTTGGGCTAAGACTGGCAACCAGGACAAAGCCATCGAAGATTTTGGCAAGACCGCGTGGCTCCGCCCCAAGGACGCGGCGGCACGCTTCAGCCGCGGCACTTCCTTCGCCAAGAAGGGCGAGCATCAGACGGCCATCGCGGAATTCACAGAGGCCATCGCGATCAACCCTGCCGACGCCCAGGCATATGACAGTCGCGGCTGCGCCTACATGGCAAGTGGCAACCTCGAAAAGGCTGTTGCTGACCTCTCGGAAGCAATCCGCCTCGATCCAAACAACGCCAGCGCGTATCGCAATCGTGCCGCTGTGAATGGGAGAAAGGGCGACTTCGATGCCGCCATCGCCGACGCAACCGAGGCGATCAGGGTGAACACTGCCTTCGTAGAGGCATACTGCACGCGCGGCACCGCCTACGGGGACAAGGGCGATTACGGCCGCGCTATCGCCGATTTCAACGAGGCCATCCGGCTCAGTCCCGGCTGTGCCGCCGCGTATAACGGCCGCGGAATTGCTTACACGAACAGAGGCGATACTGAGAACGCAATCGCGGACTACTCGGAGGCGATCCGCCTCGATCCGAGGTTCGCCAAGGCATACTGCAATCGAGGCCGCGCACGTGCGGAAAAAGGCGATTACGACGTAGCGATCGCCGATTACACAGAGGCCATTCGGCTCAACCCGGAGTATGGCTATGCTTATTGGGCCCGAGGCAACGCCTACGAGCATAAGGGCGACTACGATAAGGCCATTGCTGATCACACCGAGGCCATCCGCCTCAACCCGAGTTCCGCCGCACCGTACTACAACCGCGGCCTTGCGCACGCGAAGAGGCGCGACTACGACAGGGCCGTTGCCGACTACAACGACGCTATTCGGCTAAATCCGGGTTTCGCTGAGGCGTATTATCGCCGGGGTCTCGCCTATCGGGAAATGGGCGATGTCGCCCGGTCGAAGGCCGACTTCGAGCAAACAGCCAACCTTGGATACCCGCCAAATCGCGGCGGCGAGAATGCCGGCGCAACCAAGCCGCCCCAATAACGAAGCGTCTGGCGTGCGAGCATAGTTCTTCATCAGCAGGAGGAGTTGTCCTATACAATCGCCATACGGACGCCACGGCGAAGTTCGCGTTTTCCGCCCGCGCCATCCTTGAAACCCGTGTAATCCGCGATTTCGTGCCCGGCGGAACCGGCTGACAGTGCTACATTCTCAAAGAGGACCTTTTACTCGGGGGAGCCAAAATCATGACAATCTTATCCTTCCTGGCGGCGCACTGGATCGCCACCACCGTCTGGGCCGTGGTCGCGTTTATCGTGATTTTCATCCTGCCATCGATCCGCATCATCGGGCCGACGGAGATCGGGCTGGTGACCAAGCGGTTCTCGCGCAAGAAACTGCCCGATGACAACCCCATCGCCTTCCACGGCGAGGCCGGCTACCAGGCCGACCTGCTGATGCCCGGCTGGCACCTGCGGCTGTGGCTGATCTACCTGGTCCAGCGGCATCCCTGGGTGCAGGTCCGGGCCGGCGAAATCGGCGTCGTGGTCGCGCAAGTGGGCCGGTCGCTGCCCATCGGGGCCAAGTCGGCCGAGTCGGTCGGCGAGCTGAATCTGATGACGAACCTGCGGGAGTGGCTGAAGGCGGGCGGGCAGAAGGGCGTGCAGCGGCCCGTCCTGCCGCCCGGCAGCCTTATGCCCGTCCATCCCGTCGGCTTCCTGGTGATTACCCGCGAGCGGGTCTACGGCGTGCCGGTGGCCCACGAGTTCCAGCGGTTGCAGGCCCACGGCCGGTTGAACTTCGAGTCGTTCGGACTGACGGAAGAGAGCCTGCGGGTGACGGTCATTACGCCCAAGTCGGCCGCCAGCGGGGCCGTCATGGATACCTGCGGCATCGTCACCACGCTCGATGGTCAGCCGCTGCCCGCCGGCGCCATCGCCAGCCGCCTGGGCGAGTTCGAGGACATCAAGAAGCTGGAGAACGAGAAGGCCACCGACCCGATGCTCATCGAGGCCCTGATCGGCTCGAAATCGGTGCAGCACAACAACTATCAGGATTTCGACGCCTTTCTGCGGGCCGGCGGCAAGATCGGCTTGCAGCACGATCCGCTCCTGTACGGGGCGTATCTCTTGAACCCGTTCCTCGTGCGCGTCGAAGAAGTGCCGATGCTGGTCGTGAAGCAGGGCGAGGTGGCGGTGATCAAGGCCTACGTCGGACTCCCGACCGAAGACACCTCGGGCGCGGCGTTCAAGTTCGGCTCGATCGTCCGGCCCGGCCATCGCGGCATCTGGCAGGAGCCGCTGCGCACCGGCAAGTACGCCATCAATCCGCGGTGCTACGAGGCCGAGCGGGTGCCCACCGCCATTCTGAGCCTCAACTGGTCGGAGGCCGTGAGCCAGGCCCACAAGCTCGACGAGCGACTCTCGCAGATCGTGGCCAAGAGCCGCGAGGGGTTCGTGTTCAAGATCGAGTTGGTGGTGCAGATTCACGTGCCCGACACGACCGCCCCGCGGGTAATCAGCATGGTGGGCACGATCGCCAACCTGGTGAACGAGGTGTTGCAGGCGGCCGTGGGCAACCACTTCCGCGACAAGCTCCAGAGTATGCCGGCAGTCATGTTCATCGAGACCCGGCAGCAGGTGCAGCAGAGCTGCGCTGGAGCACATCCGCGGGCAACTGATGCAATATGAGGTCGAGACCCGGGGCGTCTACATCCAGGACGTGATCCTGCCGGCGGAGCTGGTGCAGGTGCTCACGCAGCGGGAGATCGCCAATCAGGAGAAGGCCACCTACCAGATGCAGCGGGAGGCCCAGCAGTTGCGGATCGACATGGAGAAGGCCAAGGGGACGGCCGACATGCAGGCCCAGTTGGCCCAGGCGCAGGTGGGCGTGGAGATCGCCACGCAGACGGCCGAGGCCCGCAAGCAACAGGCCGAGGGCGAGGCGAGCTACATTTCGCAGACGGGCCGCGCCAAAGGGGCGGAGGTGGAAGCGGTCGGGTTGGCCAACGGCAAGGCCGTCGAGGCGGTGGGCCTGGCCCGCGCCAAGGGTTTTGAGGCCCAGGTCCAGGCACTCGGTCAAGGCCCGACGGCCATCATCAACGTGGCCACGGCGCTGGCCGAGCGCGGCGTCAAGATCATGCCGGAGATTCTGGCCCTCGGCGGCGGGGCGACCCTGGACGGCGTCGGGGCGACGCTGATGAAGTATCTGGCGGAACGGGTGGGAACATCGCAGACCGCAGTCTCCGGCGGGCACGCCAGCTCGCAACAATGATTGGGAGCCGCCGGACGGCAGAATCAGGCGACACTCACTCCGCGATCAGCGCGGCCACGGCGACCACCCGCCATCCCGTCTGCTGGAGAGTTGGTCCATCAAGCGCGCCATGCCGGCAAACTGCCTCAACAGCTCGTCCACGTCTTCGGGGCGAGCCCCGGAGCCAGCCGCAATCCGACGACGGCGGGCATGGGTAATGACCATCGTGGGACTACAGCGTTCGTCACGGGTCATCGAGTTGATGATGGCTACGATTCGACCCACATGCTTTTCGACATCTGAATCGCCCACGATGTCGCCAATGCCGTTCATGCCGGGCAAGTTGGGCACGATCCTGTTTAGCGGCCCAAGCCTGTTGACTTGCCCCAACATGTTCTTGAAGTCTTCCAAGGTGAACCGGTGGGACGGCCCCATATTGCACCCCGCAACGCTTGACCCCGAACGGGACGGGGACCCCGGGGAAGGATTATCTGCCAGCCTGAAACTGAACGCGAGCCTTTTCCATCAGGGACCGCAACGGCCCTGACTTCTGGTCCCGCTCGATTTGGCGATCCCACCGCTCCTCCTCGTACTCGTCGAACCAGGAAGCCAGTGCAGCGAACTCCTCCTCGGGCAGCGCTCGCACCGCCTCTTGGATTTCGTTGATGGTGCTCATCTGGTCACACCCTCGTGGTTGTTGCGCATGTACGCCCCTACTTAGATCGTACCACAGACCACGTTGTCGGGCAACAGTTCATACGCGGTCGGCTTCACGGTCGACGGCGGTGTCGATGCCTTTGACGAATCCTCGCATGTTGGCGATAGTGACCGCTCGGGCGTGGGCGATCTCGCGATGTCCAACCGGGCGGACCTGCCCCGCCGGCAACGACACGACCGCCAGGGGCTCTCCATCCAGGGCCGTGAACTCCACTTCGTAGCCCTGGTCCCCATGTGCCAAGACGACGGTGCCCAGATCGCCTTTGCTCAGCCCATGTTCGGGCAAATCGACGGCCAGCACGACGGTATCTAATTGCTTTACGCGCCACTGTACACCTCGATTATCGTTTTGCGCGGCGAACCGCCAGCACGTAGGTTATGCTTTAGCATAACAAACAGGTACGCGTGGCTGTTATGCTAAAGCATAACCTACAAGTCTGCCGCCGCGCGCTATGGGCCAGGTATTATACGGCCCTGAATCACTACCCGCCCGCCGGCGAAATCGGCCGGCAGGCGAATCGCGCTGTCGGGGTCCGGTCCGATGCGGCGGCCGTCCAGCTCGGCAAACTGAACCGGCCCGGCGGCGGCGATCTCCAGCTTCAGCCAGCCCTTATGGAACCGCAGATTGGCCGTGAGCGGCGGGCTGTGCGGATAGAGCGCGGGCTTCAAGACCAGCCGGTCCCCTTCGAACCGCACGCCCAACACGTGCCGGACCACGAACAGACTGATTTCGCCCGAGGTCCAGGGCATAATGCCCGGCGTGGTCGAGCGGACCAGCGGGATTTCCTCGAACCACGCCCCCGCGCGGCCGCCCTGCACGCGGTTGAGCCAGTCGAGCGTGCGGCGGCTGCGGTCCAGCAGGCCCGCCTCGTGCTGGGCACGCATCACAAAACAACTGGCGAACGGCCACGGGCCGGGCTGGTCCCCCTGGGCACTGCTGTGGTAGCGTTCGTAGCCGCCGCCGGACCAGCGGGCGTTCCATAGCTCATCGAGCCGGTCGAGCGTTTTGCGGGCCAGCGGCGACCGCGGGTCCACCAGCCCCAACGCGATCGGCAGGGCCGTGGTCGTATCGGGCTCGGACAAGTGGACTTGCTCGGTTTTGCCCGGCACGTCTTCCTTACCCCAGCCGGGAACCTCCTTCACCGGCTGGCCGTCCAGGCCACGGCGCTTGATCAACCGGCCGTCTTCGACCAGTGCGCGGGTGGGATGCGAGAGCATGGCCGCGAGCGTCCTGTCGGCCTCGGCCCGCCAATGCTCGGCCCGGTCTTGGGCGTGGAGCGGCTCGGCTAGGTCGGCGGCGTCGCGCAAGCCCTGCACGACGAAGGTCTGATAGCTCAGTTCGTAGCCGTCGCCCACAATCCGCTCCCAGAACTCGCGGCGGTTGTGGACCATGCCGGTCGAGTCGCGGAACTCCGGGCGGAGCGGCCGCTCGACCATGGCCACCAGTTTCGACCGGTACTGGCGCACGAGCGAGTCGTCGCCGCTCCAATCGCGGTAGGACTTCAAGGCGTGCAGCAGCTCGCCCATCTGATCGAGTTCCTCACGGTCGGGGTTGTGGTAGCGGCCATAGACCATGGCGCGGCCGTCGTCGCTGATCATGTCCTTCAAGACATGCACGAAGCCGCGGCGGGCCAGCTCGAACTGGCCGGCGTGGATCAGGCCCAGCAGCGTGTTCGACGTGTCGCGGACCCACTGGCTGCCGTACTCGAACATGCCGGCGTCCATCACGCCGTTTTCGGCGACCATGCCGGGCAGACTGAAGCGAGCGTGGTCGAAAACGTCGCGCAGAAGGGCGTCGTCCGTCGTGATCGAGGAGGAAGCGGCCCAGGCGTCTCCCGCTTCTTCCACGCCCAACAGGAAATCAACCGTGCGCCGTGCTGAGGCCCGCTGTTGGGGTTGCAGATCGTCGCCGGCTGTCGGGCTATCGGCGGAAACATTGGGAGCGGCCGTTTCGGCGTCTCTTTCTCTCCATCCTTTTTCTCTCGCGGCAAAACTGCCACCGACAGCATGGTGTCGACCGACTTGGAATCGTCTGGTGCAAGCGTCAAAGGACCGACCTCCAAAGCGCCCTTGCCGGGAATCGTCGTGCTTGTGTCCTTCCCGACAGCCGCCAGCGTCAGCCGGTACGAAGGGGCCCGCTGGCACAGAGCGCCGCCCTCAGTCGTACAGACTCCGGGCGGAAGCGATAGCCGTAGCGTCACTTGCTCTGGTCCCGCCAGGTTGGCAGAGGTGAGCGTGACCTCCCGCATGAAGGCGTTCACGCCCGTCAAGGCGTAGATGCGTTCCGTGACGCGCAGCCCCCCGGCCCACCACACGGCCTCGACGGCGGGGATGCCATAGACGGCGGTCCAGCGGGTTCTCGGTTTCATGCCCCAGGGCGGTGAACGGGAACCCGCCCAGCACGACCTCCAGCGCACTGTTGGCCATGCCTTGCCCCTCGGCGAAGTTGAACGCTTGCTCCTTGCGCTTGGTCTGGCCGCTGTCTTCGGCGTCGAACAAGAGGTACATGAAGGCGGGCGCAAGGTCGGCCTTATCGGCCTGGACGATCATTTTGGCCCGGCCGCTCCGCAGCACGAAGTACTCGCGGCCGTAGAAGTATGAGCGCTTCAATAACGGGACGACGGAGGCGTCAAGTTCCGCCGCCGGCAGCCGTACAGCCGGCCACGCCAGCGCCGCTGCCAGCGATAACCACAACCACGTTTTGCGTTTCATAATGGTCAGACCTCCAAGAGGTTTCCTGTCATTGTAGCCGCGCGGAGCGACCGGGGCAAAGTGCGTGGAAATAGCCGGGGGCTAACAGCCCCCGGAAATGTGCGCGAACTGCGGGATTTCCCTCCGGGGGCTGTTAGCCCCCGGCTATTCTGCTACTGTGCATGCCCGCGAAGCTGCTTCTCGACGAACGCCCGGTAGTCGTCCGGCGTGTCGATGCCGAAGGTCGGCTCGTCGATCACCCCGACCAGGATCGGATAACCGGCCTCCAGGACGCGAAGCTGCTCGAGCTTTTCGATCTGCTCCAGCGGCGAAGGGGGCATTGCAGCCAATTCGAGCAGGAACTTGCGGCGGTAGGCGTACAGCCCGACGTGCTGATAGAACGTCGGCGGATCGGACGCGAGCAAGGCGTCGTCCCATTGCCGGGGATGCGGGATCACGCTGCGGCTGAAATAGAGCGCCCGGCCGGTACTCCTCACGCTCCGCGTGAGGGGAGTTTCTTCACGCGGAGCGTGAAGATTACAAAAAACCACCTTCACACAGGCCGGGTCGTCAAGCTGCCGCCGCGAGCGGATGGGCGTGGCCAGCGTACACATCGCGGCGGACGGATTCGCCTCCAGTAGCCCGATGGTCAGGTCGATCGACTCCCTGGCGATCTCCGGCTCGTCGCCTTGGACGTTGACGATAATGTCGGCATCGGTCATCCGCCGGGCGAGTTCAGCGACGCGGTCGGTGCCGCTGGGGGCGGCGGGGTCGGTCATCTCCACTTGGCCACCGAACGAGCGGACGGCGTCGAAGATTTCGGCCGAGTCGGTCGCCACGCAAACGCCCGTGGCCAGCGCCGATCGCCGGGCCGCCTCATAGGTATGCTGGATCAGCGGCTTGCCCGTCTCACGCAACAGCAGCTTCTGGGGCAGCCTGGTCGAGGCGAGCCGGGCGGGAATAATGATCTGGATGGTGGATTGCATCCGCACAATGTACTCCTCACGCTCCGCGTGAGGTAGGGCCGTTACGCCGCGCCAGGCAACGCCGTCACGCGGAGCGTGACGAGTACTAATTCTTCGCCGATTTTTCCGCCTGGGGGTAGACGAATCCGGTCGCCGGTAATACGATGTATTAAAACATGAAGGACATCTGCCCAATGACCAATCACGCGAGAAAGCAGGAAATCATCACGTTCAAGGTGGACGAACCCCTACTGGAGGCGATGAACGGAATCCCTAACCGGTCGGAGTTCATTCGGGCCGCGATCCTCTCGGCCTTGGATAGCGTCTGCCCGCTGTGCAAAGGGAGCGGCATCCTGACGCCGGATCAGCGGAAGCACTGGGTCGAGTTCGCGGAGCATCATGCCCTGGCCGAATGCGAGGACTGCCATGCCGTCCATTTGGTGTGCGAGGCCGGGGCGGAAGAGCATCAGCACGAGGGGGCGTGAGCGATGCGACGAGCCACGTTTCATCTCTATTGCGCCGCCGCGTTGCTGCTGTTGGCGGGCTGCGGGGCGCCGCCCGGCGAGCGGCCGGGCGACGGCCGGTTGGCCGTGTTTGCGGGGATTCCGCCGGTGGCGTACCTGGCGGAGCAGATCGGCGGCCCGCGGGTGGCGGTCGACGTACTGGTTCAGCCGGGCCAAGACCCGCACACGTTCGAGCCGACGCCCCGGCAGGCCCTGACGCTTAGCCGGGCGAAGGTGTTTTTCGAGATCGGCATGCCGTTTGAGGACGTGGTTTTGGCGAAAATCCGGGAAGGCAATCCCGCGTTGACGGTCGTCGACGTGGCCGCGGGGGTCGAGAAGCGGATGATGGACGGCCACGGGCACGATCCGCAGGCCGCGGGCGGCGAGCCTGACCCGCACGTCTGGCTTTCGCCGCCGCTGTTGAAAATCCAAGCCAACAACGTGGCCGCCGGGCTTTCCGCGGCCGATCCCGCCCACGCCGACGAATATCGGCGGAATCTGGCGGCGCTGCTCGGGCGGATCGATGCCGCCCACCAGCGGATCGGGCGGATGTTCGGCGCCCTACCGCGGCCGCTCGTTCCTGGTGTTTCATCCCGGTTTCGGCTATTTCGCCGATGCTTACGGATTGAAGGAAGAGGCGGTCGAGGCCGGCGGCCGCCCGCCCGGCCCCAAGCAGCTCCGCGCACTGGTCGAGAAGGCCAAGGCGGAAGGCATCAAGACGGTTTTCGTGCAGCCGGAATTCGACCCGCACAGCGCCGAGGCCGTCGCCAAGGAGATCGGCGGCAAGGTGGTTCCGATGAACGGACTGGCCAAGGACGTGCTCGAAGACTTGGAGGACATCGCGGGGAAGGTCAAGACGGCGTTTGAGGCAAGCTCACCACGGAGGCACGGAGAACACGGAGAAGACAAGAGTGTTGGATGAGCCCGTGATTACGCTCCGCGACGTGACCTTTTCCTACGGCGGCCCGCCGGCGTTGGAGGAGGTGAGTCTGTCGGTCGAGCCGCGGCAGGCGGTGTGCGTGGTCGGTCCGAACGGCGGCGGCAAGACGACGCTGGTGAAGCTGATTCTGGGCTTGCTCCGGCCGCAGCGGGGCGAGGTCCGCGTTTTCGGCGAGCCGCCCTGCCGGTCGCGGCGGCGGGTCGGCTACATGCCGCAGCATTCGCAGTACGATCCGCTGTTCCCGGTGAGCGTGATGGACATCGTGTTGATGGGCCGGCTGGGACAATCCTATGTGGCACAGCCGCCCTCGGCTGTGACTGCCGGTTCGCACAGCCGAGGGCGGCTGTGGCACGTTCTCCGCGGCCTGAGCGGCTGGCACGGCCGCGCCGACCGCCGCGCCGCCCTGGAGGCCCTGGAAGAGGTCGGCATGAGGGATTTCTGGCAGCAGCCGTTCGCCGCCCTTTCCGGCGGCCAGCGGCAGCGGGCGCTGATAGCCCGGGCGCTCTGCTCCCGGCCCGAGTTGCTGCTGTTGGACGAGCCGACCTCGAACGTCGATTCGCTGGTCGAGGCCCGGCTGCTGGAACTCTTGCGCGAGCTGAACCGGCGGATGACGATCGTGATGGTGTCGCACGACCTCGGGTTTGT
This sequence comes from uncultured Planctomycetaceae bacterium, assembly GCA_963754135.1. Classification (GTDB taxonomy): domain Bacteria; phylum Planctomycetota; class Planctomycetia; order Pirellulales; family Thermoguttaceae; genus JAJFUI01. The sequence goes on along the minus strand of CAVWEY010000003.1, from coordinate 602,014 downwards.
CTCGGGGTTTGTCGAGAGCGTGATCTGCGTGAACCGCCGGGTGGTGGTCCATCCGACCAGCCGGCTTAACGGCCAGGTGATCCGGGAGCTTTACGGCGGCGAGGTCCGCATGGTCCGCCACGACGAGTTTTCACCTTTTGGACACGCGCATGATTGATTTCTTTCAAGCCCTCCGCGAGTTTGCCTTCCTGCGATACGCCTTGATTGTCGGCCTGTTGGCGAGCGTCTCGCTGGGCATCGTCGGCTCGTACGTGGTGACGCGGCGGATCACCTACATCGCCGCGGCCATCTCGCACTGCGTGCTGGGCGGCATCGGCGCGGCCTACTACCTCAACGTGGCCAGGGGGCTCGCCTGGTGCAACCCGCTCTACGGCGCGCTCTGGCGGCGCTGCTCTCGGCGGTCATCATCGGACTGGTGAGCCTCTACGCCCGGCAACGCGAAGACACCGTCATCAGCGCGGTTTGGGCGGTTGGCATGGCCGTGGGGCTGCTGTTCTTCGCCAAGACCGGCAACGTCGGCCCGGCGATGAGCTATCTGTTCGGCGACATCCTGCTGATTTCCGCGCAGGACGTGTGGCTGGTGGCCGTGATGGACGTGGTGGTGCTCGCGCCTCGGGCTGGGCCTCTATCCGAAGCTGCTGGCCGTCTGTTTCGACGACGAGTTTGCCGAACTGCGGGGGGTGAAGGTCAAACTGTACTACCTGCTGCTCTTGTGCCTGACGGCGCTCACGGTGGTGCTGCTGGTCCGCGTGGTGGGGGTCGTGCTGGTGATCGCGCTCGTGACGCTGCCGGCGGCGGTGGCGGGCCATTTCGCCCGGCGGCTCTGGCAGATGATGCTCGTCGCCGTGCTCTGCTCGATGCTGTTCGTCACCGCCGGGCTGGCCGTGAGCTACCCCTATGACCTGCCCAGCGGTCCGGTGATTATTCTCATTGCCGGGGCGGCGTACCTGGTGGTGGCACTGGCGACCCGGCTGCGGAAGCGGCACGTTTGATGTCCCCGAGCGCGATCCAAAGCGGCAGGGCGGCGGCGGGGGCGAAGGCGGAATCGACCAGGAACCACTGCCACGGCAGGCCGCGCAACGGGATGCACACGCCGGCCAGAATCGGAACGCCCAGGCACATGATCAGCCCGCACTGGACGATCCACACGTTCCGCACCGGGTCGCGCACGGCCCCGGCGAACAAGATCGCCAGGACGATATGGGCGAAGGCCAGCCAGTCGCCGGCATAGAGCAGAAAGGGATGCTCGGCCTTGACCGATTCGATGGCCAAGATCACTTCGAGCAAGAAGCGGTGGACGGCCCCCGTCGGCGCGGCGTCGCCCCACACCAGCCTTACGGCCGTCTTCAATTCCCACACGGCCGGCCAGACCGTCACGCCAGCGGCCAGCAGGCCGAAGGCCACAATGGCGAGCATCCATTTCGCGCGGCGGAGCGGGTTCATTCCGATTGCTCCCTTCTTCGTAACCTCCATCCTGCAATGGCCGCGATTACCGGAACCATGATGACAAACACGATGAAACCGATGCGGTCTTTCATCGGTGCGGGTGAAAACGGGTCCGCGGGGCTGTCTCTTGACGTCGCGATGAGCGCGTAGACCACAAGCCCGGCGGCGGCACCGAAAAGGTACGAGATGACCACGTTGTAGACCCGCCGGCGGGCCAAGAAGAGCGTTAGCCAGTATCCGACCGCCGCGCTGGCGACGCCCGCAACCGCGGGAATCACGGGGCCGCCGAGCCAGCGAATCATCCCCAGGGCCAGGGCCACGCAGAACTGGAACAGCAAGAATGATCTCAGGGTAAACTGGAAGACCCGCCGATCGCCGACCTTGTCGGAGGCCGAAAGGGCCGCCCGCCTTCGCGCATTCCGGCACCAGCGCCAGGCAGTCACTGCCGCCATGATGGCGGCAGCGGCCATGCTGCAAGCGACAAGCGCCCAAAACGCTGAATGGGGATGCTCCGTGCTCAGCGTAAGGAATAGGAACGACCCGATTACCAGGAATGACACCGTTCCACACGCAAAGGTCACGCCCCCGATCAACAGCGAAGCGAGAAGCAGGGAAACAGACATTGGCGCGAGCGGCTGATCGGGGGCCTTTTCAGGAGGGGGGGCCGACATCGGAGAACCTCGCAGAGTCTCCCGCTGGTTACGTCTTTTCGCTACCGCGCTTTGTCCGCTTGCCGGAGCACTGCGGCTCTTGTCTGTGGCGCCAAGCGAAACCCCAAGTGCTGGAGCCGGTCAAGCAGAGGGGTCACGGCTGGGATGAGTCCTGCCCGCTTGGCGTCGCGCAGGATTCCAAGGGTGCCGGTCAGCTTGATCCCGATTGTTTCCGCTACCCAACGTGCCAGCCCGTCGTCAAGCACGACCACTGTTCCCGGCGATTCCAACGCCAACATGAGCACTTCCGTCTCACCCGGCCCGAGTTCGCTCACCAGCGGCAGGGCGGCCACGCTGGTGGGGCGACGCACTGTTACCCAACTCAACCCGTTGACATCGGGCAATTCGATTCCAAGACCTCTGCCCACCGCCAACTCATCTACCACGGCCGAAGGCACCGTCACCCGGCCGGCAAGTGTATGGAGCAGTTCAAGTGTCCCAAGCTGATACAGGTACTGGAGCGGCGACGTGTTGCAGATGATCTCAGGCAAGCGGGACCTCCCGCTGGAGTTCCTCTGGGGTCAAGCGGAAGGTATCCACGCCGTAGTCCGCCAGCTTGGACAAAAAGACGGTGCGGGGAATGCCGGCCAGCGCCGCGGCGGCGCCGGAGGACATCTTTCCCATCTCGAAAAGCTTCATCGCTGCCGCCAGCCGTAACGCTTCGCCCATCGCTTCCGGCGAAAGCCTCAAGGCCAACAACGCTTCGTTGGGAACCTCTAGGGTGATCTGGCTCATATCTACATTCTACTCCGTTTCACCATTTCCGCCAGATGCACCTCCACGCAATCGGCCAAAATCGCCGGGTCGTAGCCGCCTTCCAGGACGCTGACCAGCTTGCCGCCGGCGTAGGCGTCGGCCACGTCGAGCACGAGAGTCGTGAGCGGAATGAAATCTTCGGTCTCCAGGCCGAGGTTGCCGACCGGATCGAGCCGGTGGCTGTCGAAGCCGGCTCTAAGAGCACCAGTTGCGGCTTGATCTTGGCGGCGAACTTTTCCAGGCTGTTGCGAAAGATGTCGAGATAGTCTTCCCGGCAGTGCCGAAACGGATGGGCAGGTTGACGGTGAAGCCCCGCCCGCGGCCGCCGCCCGTTTCGTCCGCGTCGCCCGTGCCGGGATAGAAGGGGAAGCGGTGGATGGAGAGGAAGCCGACCCGCGGCTCTTCCCAAAACGCGGCCTGGGTGCCGTTGCCGTGGTGGATGTCCCAATCGACGATCAGCACGCGGTCGATGCCCAGTTCGTCGATGGCCAGCCGGGCGGCGACGGCGATGTTGTTGAACAGGCAGAAGCCCATCGCGTGGCCCATCATGGCGTGGTGGCCGGGCGGGCGGACCAGGCACAGCCCTTGCGTGTCCTCGCCGCGCCCCAGCCGCTCGACGGCGTCGCAGACACTTCCGGCGGCCATCAGGGCCACTTCGTAGCTGGCGGGGCTGACGATCGTGTCGGCCTCGATGTAACCCCCGCCCGACTTGGCAAACGCCCAGACCTCGTTGATATAGCTGGGGGAATGGACGCGGGCGAGCCGCTGGCGCGTGACGGGCTTGAACTCCGGCTGGCGGCATCGCCCCAGCAGGCCCGACTCCTCCAAGCGGCGCGGTATCCCCCGGATCCGGTCCGCCCGCTCCGGGTGGTTGCCGGTCTCGTGGTCCAGGAAACAGGGGGCGCAGTAGAGCAGGGTCATGGCGGCGGCCTCCCAACAACCGTTACTTTAAGACCGGCCGGGCGGGTTGTACAGTAGCTTGACAGTCCCCCCCGTCACTGGTAGTCTATACTTGTAGGTTTCCCGGCGACCGAGCAAGGAAGGGTCCGATGAGGCTCATGGGTAGAATGGACACCGGCGACGGCGGCGGCAAGCCGCGCGGATGGCCGATCTGGTTTTCGGCCGCGCTGTTGATCGGCGCGATGGCCTGTCAGGCGGCCGTGGCTCAAGGCCCACCGGGCGGCGGCAGGGGGCGACCGCCTGGTTCGGCGGTGGGCCGATGCCTGGCGCAATGCCGGCAGACCAGGGGCCGCAGAAGGCGGACCCCGATGAGGTTGCGCCCAAGCCGGACCCGCGGTATGAGGAACTGCAACTGACAGATGACGAGGTGAAGGCGTTCAAGAAGCAGGAGCCGAGGATTCGGAGCATCTTGAAGGCGGGGAAGTTTGCCAATCCCGCGGAGAAGGCCCTGTTCGACAAGTACGTCAGCGACTACTTCCTGCGCGCTGGACATGGCAGAAGGACATTGCCAGCCTCCACAGATATTGTCAGGAATTGCGGACTCCTTTTCGGAACGCCAAGAGCGGCGAGGTCTTTGACGACCTTAACGCCTTAGCGCTCGACGTGCTGAAAAAGCTGGCCACCGGGAATTACCACCCCGCCACGCGGATCAATGCCATGCTGGCGATAGGAGAGCTCAACCGCGTCGAGCAGACCGGCATCGAGGCGCCGGTGCCGTTGCCCGAAGCCCTGAAGGTGCTGGTGGCCGCGGTCGAGAGCGAGAAGGTATCCGATGGGATCCGTGCGGCGGCGATGGTGGGCGTGCTGCGTCACGCGGCGGCGCACATTTCGGACGAGGAGGCCCGCAGGTCGGTCACCACGGCGATGCTCCGCCTGGTGTCGGCCGACCCGCCCGCCGGCCCTTCCGCGGCCGGCCGCGAGTGGATTGTGGCCCAGGGATTGAAGACGCTGGGTCTGCTCGAGTCGCCCGGCGAGGGCAACGCCGTCTTCAAGGCCCTGCTCAGCGCCGTGGCCGACGCTAAGCTTTCGCTCTGCACCCGCTCGATTGCCGCCGACTCGCTGGGACATTTGAAGTACTCCGACGCCGGCGGGATCGATCCGGCAGAGACGGCGGCCACGCTCGCCCGGTTGGCAGCCGACGCTTGCGCGGAGGAAGTGCGGTTGCTGAAGCCGGACAGCGTTGCCGTGGAGCGCGGCCGGATCAAGCGCCGCCTGGACGCCGTGCTTACGGCATTGTCCGGCCCCGTCCCGCCGGAGGAAGGCTGCAAGGGAATTGCGTCGCTGGCAAAGGAAGAGGGCCAGAAGGCATGGATCGAGGAGTTGAGCGGCAAGAAGGGCCTCGTCAGGGTCGTAAGCGAAACGCTCGACGATCCGAGGATGAGAGAGAAAGAGAAGGACGTGAAGGCCGGCGTCGAGGGGCTGCCGAAGAAGCTCGACGCGTGGTTGGCAAAGAAGCCGAAGTAGCATCCGCGGTGGGTGGCACGCCCTGAAAGGGCGTGGTGAATTGTGGGGCAAAACTTTGACGCCCACCACGCCCTTTCAGGGCGTGCCACCCAACCGCCGCTCCGTTACGGCAGGAGCACGCACTCGGGCGGGACCAACTCGTCGCGGGTGGCCGTGCGGACCGCCGTGTAATAGCCCGGCCGTAGCGCCGCAGCGCTCCAGCGGCCCGAGGGGTGCATGGCGATGATCGCCACTTGGCGTTTGCCGCGGATCTGGTAGCTGTCGAGAATCCGCTGGAGGACTTCGCGGGCGGCCGCCTTGGGCGGGCTGCCGCGGCCCATCAACTCGACGGCCAGGAAGCTGCCGCAGACGCCCATTACCAGTTCGCCCACGCCGGTGGCCACGGCCGCCCCGCGCCGCGGATCGACGTACAGCCCGTGGCCGATGATCGGCGAATCGCCCACCCGCCCCGGCACCTTGAAGGGCAAGCCGCTGGTCGAGCAGGCGCCGGCCATCTCGCCCGCCGCGTCCGTCGCCAACACTCCGACCGTGTTGTGGTACTGGTTGTGCGGCTCCTCCTCGCCCTCGGGCAAGGCGTCCGATTCCTCCATGTTCGCCGGCGGAGGGAAGGCCGTCTCGTCGTGGCATTGGGCGGCGGGGTGCCGGGCGATCCACTTCCGCCACATCGCCTGGGCACGCTCCGTCAGCAAATTGGCCGGCGCCAGCCCCTGGCGGATGGCGAAGCGGTCGGCCCCTTCGCCGCTGAGCATCACCACGCCGCGCAGCTTCTCCATGACCGCCCGGGCCACGGAAACCGGGTGCGGAAACTGCCGCACGTAGCAGACCGACCCGCAACGGGCCGGCGACACCATGATCGAGGCGTCCAGGGTCACTTCGCCGGAGCGGTCGGGGCAGCCGCCGCAGCCGACGCTGTGGACCGCCTTATCCGCCTCGACCGCCCGGCACGCCTGCTCGACGGCGTCCAGGCTCGACGCCTTCGGCCCGGCCAGGTACGGCCAACCGGCCGCGTTGGCCTTCTTGCCGAAACTCCATGTGCTCAGGATGATCGGTTCCGGCATGTTTTGCTCAATCTATGGTCCGACGCCACGACTCTATCAGGATGGCGCACCGCCGCGGGCTATGTCAAGGGCAATCGTGCGGATTTCCGATTTGTCGGGTGGCACGCCCTGAAAGGGCGTGGCCGGCATCAAAGCTAGCCCGCATTTCTCACCACACCGCGGCTTCGCTGCTGCCGACAGGGCGGCGGGTGGGCGGACAGGGGGGTGAGGGCCGAGAGTAGGCGGATCAGCGCCCGACGGTCACCTGCGATAGCCGTTGGCAAGGGACGGCAGGCCGTTTGGCAGCGGCGGGAGCGGCGGCCGCGCAAACCTTCAGCGCCTCGGCCGCCGGAACGCATCGCAATTCGAGGGCCGATCACCGTTATCCCGAGGCCGGCAACGGCAACGACCACCGTTGCAAGTTCTCGTAAACCTGGACAAAGACGCGCTGATAGGGCCAACTCTGCGACAACGAAATCCACACCCGACGAACCGTCGTCCGCACCAACGCCCCGAGCTTGAGCAGCTTCAACCGGATCGTATCGCAACGCGCCTCCGCCATCTCCGTCCCTTGCAGTCCGAACTGCCGCAAGGCCACAAGCAGCGTGTAGGCCACGCTGGAGAGCCACAATCGCAACTGGTTCGCGCGCATCGTGGCACAACTCGTGCGGTCGGCGAACAAACACATTTGCTGCTCCTTGATCCGGTTCTCCATTTCGCCGCGGGCACAGTACAGGTCCTCGTACAACCCGCGGGCATCGAATTCCTCCGCCGGAAGCGAGGTCACCACGAACCGCGGGTTGCTCCCCTTGGCTAGGTGCTCGGCCTTGCCCACCACGCGCCGCGGGCGGCTCCAACTTTTCCGCGTCTGGTAGGTGAACTCCTTGAAGACCCGCGCCGCCTGGCCCGTGGCCTCAAATTGCACCTTCGCCTCGTGCAATTCCTTGCCCAGAATCCGTGATAAACGGGCGTTTTTCGCCAAACCAAGGACGTAATCCACGCGGTTCTCCTCGCACCATCGCATCAAGTTCTCGCGGCAGAAACCGCTGTCGCCGCGAACGACGATCCGCACCTCGGGCCAGCGGCGGCGAATCCGCTCGACCAGTTGAGCCAACTGCTTCACCGAGCCCGCCGCGCCGTCAATGTCCGACGGCCGCAGCTTGGCGCAGAGCAGATGTTCGCCGCAGAAGATGTACAGCGGCAAATAGCAGTAGTTGTCGTAGTAACCGTGAAAGAACCGGCCCAGTTGATGGCCGTGAATCGGATCGTCCGTGGCGTCCAGGTCGAGCACGATCTGCTTCGGCGGCGCACGATGCAACGCCAGAAACGTCTCGACGAAGAACGGTTCGATGTCGCCGTGTCGGGCGACGATCTTCTTGTAGCGGCTCCAGGCGTCGGCCCCCACGGGGGTCAGTTCCAGGCGGTTGAGCGTGCTCTTGCCCGCCAGCGACTTGCCTCGATCCTTGACGCGGCGACGGTCCTGCCCGACCGGATCGGCCTTGCCCACCAACACCGCCAAGAGCGGATCGTAACGCAAGGTGTTGTGGTCGTTGAGGTCTTCGTAACCCAGGGCCAAGGCGTACACCCGCTGGGCCAGCAACTCGTAGACCGAGTGTTCCACCAGGTCGGGGTTGCGGTAGTCGGTGAAGCAGGCGGCAAATCGCCGCAGAATGCCGGTCTTAGCCTCCACCTCCCGCAGTAGCAGGCCGCCGGCGTCCGAAGTGATGGCTCCGCCGTCGAAGCGCGCGGTGACGGCCCGGCTGCCGAGCCCTTGGAAATCGAACGGGCGTGCGTTACACTCTGTAGACATTGGGCGGCCTCCTTGCTTGTGGCGTTGTTCGTTTCAGCAAAACAACTTATGCCACAGAAGGCCGCCCTTTTTCAATAGGGGCGGTGAGAAATGCGGGCTAGACGTGGCCGCTCGCCACGCCCTTTCAGGGTGTGCCACCCGACGGCGAATTGCTGATTCCGCTTGACGCCCCGCCGCGAAAGCGGACAATGGGAGGCCATACTGATGGAGACGCCCGCATGGCTAAATTCGCCGTGATTCTGCCCGCTGCCGGCCGCGGCAGCCGGTTCCACGACCGGGGCTACAAGAAGGCGTTTGTGCCGCTTGTGAACAAGCCGCTCTGGCTGCACTTGGCCGAACGGTTCCTCGGCCGCAGCGACGTGGTGCAAACGATCCTGGTGATCTCGCCCGAGGACCGGGGCGATTTCACTTTGAAGTTCTCGGCCAACGTCGCCATCCTGGGCATCGACGTGATCGACGGCGGGCTCGAGCGGGCGGATTCGGTCGAGAAGGCCCTGGCGCGGGTCAAGCCGGAGGTGGATTTCGTTTGCGTCCACGACGCCGCCCGGCCGTGCATTTGCGACCCGTGGATCGACGAGATTTTCGCAGCCGCGGAGAAGAGCGGGGCCGCCATTTTCGCCATTCCCGTGGCCGGCACGCTCAAGCGGGTCGCAACGGACCGGCGGATCGTGGAAACCGTCTCGCGCGAGGGGCTGTGGGAGGCCCAGACGCCCCAGGTCTTCCGGCGTCAACTATTGCTGGACGCCTATGCGAAGCGCGGCGGATTGAACGCCACGGACGACGCCCAACTGGTCGAGCGGATCGGCCATCCGGTAACCGTCGTCCCCGGCTCGCCGATCAACATGAAGATCACCACCAAGGAGGACCAGCGGCTGGCCGAGCACGCGCTCCGGGCCCTGCCCAAGCCGAAGCTCGGCGGCGCGATGAACCCGTTCGCGGATGACGACAAGTGGAGATAGAACCGCCAACATGACGCACGACGTAATTTCCGAGCTCTCCTGGCGGGGCCTGATCGGCCAGACCACTGACGACGTCAACCTGCCGCGGCTGCTGCTGGAGCGGCCGCGGACGCTCTACGCCGGCTTCGACCCCACGGCCGACAGCCTGCACGTGGGCCACCTTATGGCCCTGATGGTCCTGCGGCGGTTCCAGCAGGCCGGGCACCGGCCGATCGCCGTGGTGGGCGGGGCCACCGGCATGATCGGCGACCCCAGCGGCAAGAACGAGGAACGCAACCTGCTCTCGTTGGACGCGCTCCGGGCCAACATCGCCGGCATGGAGCCGCAGTTGCGGCGGTTCCTCGATTTCGATTGCGGCCCGAACTCTGCCGTGCTGGTGAACAACTACGACTGGACCTGCAAGTTCAGCTATCTGGAGTTCCTCCGCGACGTAGGCAAGCACCTCTCGGTCAACGTGATGCTCACCAAGGACTCCGTCCGCAGCCGGTTGGAGCGGAGCGACGCCGGCCTGAGCTACACCGAGTTCAGCTACATGCTCTTGCAGGCCTACGATTTCGTCCATCTCTATGACGAGTTCGGTTGCGAGTTGCAGGTGGGCGGGAGCGACCAGTGGGGGAACATCACGGCCGGGATCGACCTGGCCCGGCGGCTCCGCGGCGTGCAGCTTTACGGCTGCACCTGCCCGCTGCTGACCAAGAGCGACGGCAGCAAGATGGGCAAGACCGAGTCGGGCGCGCTGTGGCTCTCCGCCGAGCGGACGAGCCCGTACCACTTCTATCAATACTGGATCAACCTGGAGGACACGGAGGTGGGCCGCTGCCTGCGGTTCTTCACCGACCTGCGGCAGGACGAAATCGAACCGCTCTTGGCCGAGCATCAGTCCGATCCGGGCCGGCGGGTGGCCCAGCGGCGGCTGGGGGCCGAGTTGACCGGGCTGGTTCACGGCGCCGACGGCCTCCGCATCGCCGAGCGCGCCACCGAAATCTTCTTCGGCGCCGAGATCAGCGAACTGGACGACGCCGAACTGGCCGGCATCTTCGCCGACGTGCCGAGCAAGGAACTGCCGCGGGATCGGCTTTCGGGCGAAGGGCTCTCGCTGATCGACGCCCTGGTCGAGTCGGGGCTCGCCAAGAGCAAAGGCGAAGCCCGGCGAACCATCAGCCAGGGTGGGGCGTATGTAAACAACCGGCGTGCGGAAGGAATCGAAAAGCGGCTCACGCCCGCCGACCTGGCGAGCGAGTCAATGATCGTGCTGCGTTCGGGCAAGAAGAATTACGCCTTGCTGCAATTCCCGCCTTGCCCTCCGGGCCGGGACATGGTACAATAATCAGAGAGTCAGAATATCAGATATTCTGGCAAATCAGCCATCTCTTTGGGAGGCGGGCCATGGAAATCACCAAGATCGGCAAGCGGGGGACGCTAGTGATCCCCGCTAAACTACGGAAACGTTTTGCCCTGGAAGAGGGGTCACATGTGGTTATCGAAGAGCAGGAGGACGGATTTTCCCTTCGGCCAGCGGTTGCCGTGCCGGTCGAGATCTACACGCCCGAACGGAAAGCGGAATTCTTCTTGAATAACGCCGTGACTAAGGCCGACTACCGTTGGGCGGTGAAAGAAGTCCGGCGGATGGGACTTGACCCAGACAAGATTCCGCACGACAAGCCAGCGGGAGTATGACCCTTGGACCGTGTTTTCCTGGATGCTAACGTGCTGTTTTCGGCGGCATACTCCCCTGGGAACGTCTTCCTTGAGTTGTGGCGACGGAAAGGAGTCCGCCTCCTCACCTCCGAGTACGTGGTGCAGGAGGCGACGCGGAACCTGGTCGGCGTTGAGCGATTGAAACGGCTCAAGCAGTTGGTGGCCGTGGTGCAGACCGTTCCCGGTGGTGCCGCGCCCTTTCCGCACAACGCGCTCGTGCGGGCCAGCTTGCCCGAGAAGGACCGGCCGGTCTTGACCGCGGCAATCGCCGCCCGGGCAACCCACCTGCTGACCGGCGATCGACGTCACTTCGGAAAGTTCTTCGGCAAACGGGTCTGTGGCGTGTTGATTCAAACGCCAATCGAATACCTCCACCAGAAATCGGCTCCGCCCCAAGGAGCTTAATGGTCGTGTCCCGCAGGCTGCGACTGGTTTGGCTGATTATCGGCGCGTTGGCGGCCCTGCTCGTCCTTTTGCTGCTGGGGCTCTACCTGGCCGCGCGGCACGAGCCGGCGTTCTACCGCAAGGCGCTCGAGGCCGATCCGGCCGAGTTGGCCAAGGGGAGCGACCGGATGGTGCGGCAGGCCGCCGCGCTCCAGAGCGTCGGGCAGCGCGAGGGACATTGGGAAGCCGTAATCACCGCCGCAGAAATCAATGGCTGGCTGGCGGTCGATCTCGTGAAGAACCATCCGAACACCTTGCCGCCGGCGCTGCAAGGACCCGCGCGTGGCGATCGACCCCGGCGGGATCACGGTGGCCTGCCGCTTCGAGCAGGGGGCCATCAGCAGCGTTCTGAGCCTGGCGGTGCAGCCCTACCTGGCGGAGCCGAACGTGATCGCCTTGCGGATCATCCGCGCCCGGGCGGGCGCCCTGCCGGTGCCGCTGGGCCGGGTGCTCGGCGAGATTTCGGAGGCGGCCCGCGCCGCGCAGGTTCCGTTGCAGTGGCGGCGCACGGGCGGCGACCCCGTGGCCCTGATCCCCCTGCCCGCCGACGAAGATGCCGACCGGACCGTGCGGATCGAAACCATTGAACTCCGCGAGGGGGAAATCTACGTGGCCGGCAGCACGCAGCGGCGGAAGCCGTAGGAAGGCTTGACAATTCAGCGGGGGCCGGCACACTGGACTGTATGGGCTTCTGGGAAGGCGAGACGTGCGAGCATTGCGGCGGACCGATCATCGAGAGGCACGTCAGCCTCCATCGGAAAGTCAAGGGAAAATACGTGCTGATCGAACACGTCCCCGCCGGCGTGTGTAAGGAATGCGGCAGCCGTTACTTTGCCGCCAACGTGCTGAAGATGATCGAGGAGAGCGTGCGCGGGCGCCGTCCGGCTAAACGGGAAGTCGTCGTGCCGGTGTATGCATTGTGAGGTCGTTGCGGTCGCCTGTTCAACGTGGCGGGAAAACCATCCATGACAACAGCCGAAGCGATCTTGCGGGGTCTGGAGCCTTTGCCCGAGGCGGCAAAGCAGGAAGTGCTTGATTTTGTCGAGTTCATCAAAGCGCGTCGAGGGCAAGAGACACCACAAGAAGAAGACGCGGCATGGGCAGAGTTCTCGCTTGCCGCAGCCATTCGCGGGATGGAGTACGAAGAATCACCGTACAGTCTCGCTGACTTGAACTCGCCACCGGGTTGAATTAGCGGGGTCGCGGCAGAGAGTTGCTTTGCCCGCGAGCCGCTCGCCGGCAAGCTCGATTGCCCACTCGGCTTCGCTCTGCCGTTCCAGGACGTAGGTGCCGTGGTCCCAGCGGGTGACGCTCCCTCGGCCGCCGGAGACCGGGCCTTCGTAGTCGAGATAGGCGAGGCGATGATCCGGCAGGGCTTGGCACTCGATTTCCACGCCCGGCCGCGGCGGCTCACCGAGGGACCATGTCTTGAGCATGTCGCCCGCTTCGAGCATGAAATCGAAGTGGACGCCCTGCGGGGTTTCGTGGCGGAGGATGACGTAGCGGGGCATGACGATAGTGGCTAGTGGTTAGTGGTTAGTGAAGGTCGATAGGCTTGGGCGTGATTCACTAACCACTAGCCACCAGCCACTAGCCACTCTGTCAGAACACTTCCGTGCCCGCCTCCGTGACCCGCGGCTGGGACATGCCGGGCACGCTCACCTCGGCGCGGAAGCGGAATTGGCCGGCTTGGTTCGCCCGCACCCGCACCCGATACACCAACGACTGGCCGGGCGGCAACTCGGCCACCGGATTGAACCGGACCACTTGACCGACGGTTTCGGGCCTCGTGTTCGGCGGGCCCGTCGTGCCCAGCGGGCTGGGGACCATGCCCTCGGGCAGGGTGGCCGTGACGGCGATCTGCCGCAAGGGGGCCGCCCCGTTGTTGCTCACCCGAATCTCGTAAGTCAACTCGTTGCCGGCCGCCACGGGGTTGCGCAGTCCGACGGCCGTGATCGCCAGGCCCTGGCCGGGGGGCGGAGCCGGCGGGGGTTTCTCGACCGGCCGGATTTCCAGGCACGTCTCACCCTCGACGCGGCTGCCGTCCGGCAACACCACGGTCGCGCGGTTGCAGGCCCTCGCGGTAGCCGCTATGCACTTGAGGTGGATGTCCCGACGAGTGGACTTGCCGGCGGGCAGTTCGTCGAGGCTCCACGCCAGCCCGTCCTGCTCGACGTTGAAACCGTCGGTGGCGAAGCTGGGCGTCAGCGCGGCGTCCCAGCGGTCGATCAGCTTCAAGCCGCGCAGGGGCACGCTTCCGGTGTTGGCGACCTCGATGGCAAATTGCGCCTGCTCGCCCACAGCCTGCTGCTTGGGGCCGGTCACGTTGACCGCTACCGGCGGCGTGGCGGCGGGGCCGGGCGGGATGGTCGGCCCCGACGGGCCCGGTCCCGGCGGGCCGGCGGCGGGGACGGCCGTCAGGCACGCCTGGGCGCTGGCCGGGGCGACGCCGGGCCCGGCCACTTCGACTGTTTGGCAGAGCCGGCCCGGCCGTGTAACGCGCAGGAGCACCTTCAGCCCATACGACTCGCCCGGCGCCAGGTCGTGCTGCAAGTTATGCTCGATGTTGCCTCGCTCGTTGGCCGCCTTGTGCTCCAGGCCCGGATCGAGCCGGTCCTTGATCCGCAAGGCGGTTGCCGGGACCTGACCGCGGTTGGTGACGGTGACATCGAAGCGGACCTGGTCGCCGACGGCGGCCTGCTGGGGGCCGGTGATGCGGACGTCCAGCGTAGAGACTCCGATGGTGGTGGCGGCGCTATGGCTGGCCCGTAATCCGCCGGCGGCCGCGGCCTCGCAGCAGTTGGTGACGCTGCCGGGCCTCTCCGCCCGGAATTGCAGTACGATCAGGCGGCGCTCTCGGGCCCCCAGATCGCCCAGCGGCCATTGGAGTTGCCTGCCGGGCGACGCGGCGGGCGGCGGATTGCCGCCGAGGTAAGTCAGCCCGTCGGGCGGCAGGTCGGTTACCACCACGCCCTTGGCCGGCAGATCGCCGGGGTTGCTCACCTCGATCTGGTAGTTGAGCGTGGCGCCGACGCCGGCCACGGCGGGGCCCGTCTTGCGGATGGCCAGGTCGGCGGCGGTCCAGGTCTTCGAGGTTGTGCCGGTGGCGATGACGAGTTTCCGCCCGCCGGCCCCGGGGACTTCGCCGGGCCGGATCACTTGGATGCCGACCTTGTTGGTGCCGTGGGCCGGCTGCTTCTGGAAGATTTCGGCGTTGGCGTGCCCGGCGGAATCGACCGGCACCTCGACGGCCGTTGCGCCGCTGGGGGCGAAGCCGGCGGGCGGCCCATCGACAATTTCGTACCGCACCCGCCAGCCCTCACATGGGCCGCGGTTGCAGAGCCGCGTCACCGTGGTGGTGAAGACGTGGCTGGTGCCGGCCGGATTGATCGCCGGCGGCGGGAATTGCCACTGGGCGTCGACCCAATGGACCTTGGCCGACTTGAGCCGGGCATCCCAATAGTAAACGTCGGGGGCGACCACCGTGACGTTGCTCGTGCCCTCGACCGGCGACGTGAGCGTGATCCAGCCTTGGCCACGGAGCACCAGGACGTCGTCCTCGGGCGTGCAGCGGCCGCGGTTCAAGCGGATGTTGCTCCGCCCGGTGTCGCCGATGGCGTAGGTATCGGTCACTTTTCCGGGTCGTGTGAAGTCGCCCAACAGGAGATCCACCAGTCCGTTTTGCTCGACGGCCACGAAATGGCCGACGCTGCCGGCGGCGATCGACCACTCGAGGCCGGCGGTTGGTCCGCAGATAGCCGTCCGCTCCGCCGACGCCGGCTTTCAGGACCACCTCGCTCCCTATCGGGGCGACTTTTTCAGCGGGCTCGAGCAGGACAACCACGTCGTCCCAGGGGAGCTTGCCCATCGGCTCGTCGAAGTAGCGCTCGCCGTTCGTGTTGGGGCAAGTTGCCGGCGGCGGGGCAAAGACGTGCTCGCCGCTGGGATCGATGCCGGAGTATTGGACGCTGGCGCAGCCGCCCACCGCCGCAATGAAGAGTGCCGCGGCGGCAATCGCCCACCAGCCGGTCGTCCATGAACGCCTCATGGCCCATTCCTCGGGACCA
Source organism: uncultured Planctomycetaceae bacterium (assembly GCA_963754135.1). GTDB lineage: Bacteria > Planctomycetota > Planctomycetia > Pirellulales > Thermoguttaceae > JAJFUI01. Next base: position 586,663 of record CAVWEY010000003.1, on the reverse strand, counting down.
CTATATTCCACTATGAAAACCTAGCACGTTTCTTGGCAACATGGGGATTTTTCGCAACATGAAACGATGCCGAAAGCAAACGCGGCCGGATAGCCGTTAGAACCGCTACAATCGGAATCGGGATAGTGCCACGGACGCGGATACGAGCTATCCTTGTAGAAGAATAGGGGGACAACCTATGGCCGAATACATTGCCTGGAGGCCGTACTACAGCGTGGGCGACGACTCGCTGGACGCCCAACACAAGGTCATCATCGGACTGATCAACGAACTGTACACGGCGGTGCTCGCCAAGTCGCCGGACGTCGACCTGAAGGGGATCATGGACCGGATGATCCGCTACACGCTCACGCATTTCCAGCACGAGGAACAACTGATGCTGGAGTGCGGCTTCCCCGGCCTCCAGGCCCACAAGTTCCTCCACGAGCAGTTGCGGCAACGCACCGTCGATCTCCGTGACAACCTCAATCTGGTCACTGCACGCGACCTGCTGCGGTTCCTGAAAGACTGGTGGTGCGAGCACATTCAAGAGAAGGACAAGGCGTACGCGCCCTATCTCCAAGTGGCCGTGGAGTAGGCGGAAAACTACGTGGCACGGCTCTTGCTGAGCCGGTCGGCCCAGTAGAGCGGCTCGGGCAAGCGGCGGCCCGTCAAGAGCCGGCGGACCAACTCCTCCGAGAAGGCCACGTCCACCCGGTGGCCGGGCGAAATGAAGATCGGCCGCCGGCTGCCGGCCGTGGGCCGCAAAGCCACGCCGACGAGTTGCTCATCGTGAACCACCGGCCGGGACTCGCCCGGCGCCATTCCCTCGATGTCCACGCGGCCGCAGAGCAGCTTCTTCGTGACGCCGACCGTCGGCAGCGAGGCCGCCACGCCCAGGTGCGAGGCCACGCCGGCGTGGCGGTGGTGGAGAATGCCGCTGCCGTCGACCAGCAGGACCTCGCTCAGTCGCCCGGCCGCCCGGACTTCGTTCGAGCAAGTCGAGGTAAATGGGGATTTCGCGGAAGCTCAAGTACGTGCTGACGTACGGAAAGGCGACGGCGCGGCGGACCGTGGCGGACCAGACGAGCCGGCCGGTGGCGGCTTCGACCAGGGCGTAGGCGGCCATGCCCATGTCGGGGCTCGGATAGGCCACGTCCACCCCGCCGACCAATTTCGGGATTCGCTTTCGCGGCCGCAGCAGAATCCGGTGTTGGACTGCCTCTTGAATCTCCCGCAGCCGCTCCAGCGGGCGGTCGGAGGTGAAATCGCGGAAGCCGAACCGGTCGAGATCGACGGCGCCCTGGCGGACTGCGACCCCTTCCGCCTTCAGCCGCCGCCGCTTGGAGTCGGTAGGGTGGGACAAGCGCAGCGCAGTCCCACCGACGCCTCGCGGGTCATTGGTGGGACTGCGCTTTGCTTGTCCCACCCTACGTGCGGGCCCCGCCGCGATATACGCCCCCAGTTCGCCGCCGGCCCGGAGAATCCGATGGCAGGCACAGGCGGCGTCATGGTCGTGGTGCAGTGTCCAATGCCCGACCCACTTGGCGGCGATCCGGTTTCCCAGTGCGTCGGCTAGATCGCCGCAGGTTGTCACCCGACCCGCCGGCACCTGGGCCAGGAGTTGCCGCAGGCAGTTTGGCAGATCGGGGACCGTTGGGAACCGTTCGTTCATGGAACCCAATCTATCCGCGACGTCAAGAATACGGAATGCTCCCCCTTTTCGGCCCGCCGGTCTGCGGACGGGGCAGATGGCGGTCGAGTAGCTCGGCGGCCAAATCGGCGGCGGGGCGCTTCTGGGCCTCTGCGGCCATTTTCAGCCGTGCGGCCACGTCCGCGGAAAGGTGAAGGGTTACGGGTATCTTGTCGCCGGTGGTTGGTTGTGTCATGGTGTTGGACTCCAGGGTCTTGGGTCTTCGGGCTTAGGTCTTGGCCTCATCCAAGACCTAAGCCCCAAGACCTAAGACCTAACGCCGGTTACGCATGTACCGTCTCGCCGATCAACTCGATTTCCTCCGCTGACAGACGGACGTTGCCGGCGGCCGCGTTTTCGATTGCCTGCTGCGGGTTGCGGGCGCCGCAGAGGACGCTGGCGACGCCCGGCTGCGAGAACGTCCAGGCGATGACCAGTTGGCCAATCGAGACCTGATGGCGTTGGGCAATCGGGCGGAGTTGCTCCAACAGGCCATTGATGCGCTCGATGTTCGCCGCGGTGAAGCGGCGGTTGCCGCGGCGGAGATCGCCGGGGTTGAACTGCCGGCCGGGCTGGATCTTGCCGGTCAACAGCCCGTTGCTGAGCGGCGAGTAAGGGAGCACGCCGATGCCCGACCGCCGGCAATAGGCCAGCCGCCCGTCTTGCTCGATCTCCCGGTCCAAGAGGCTGAACTTCTCCTGGTCGGAGTCGATCGGGTCGTACTCGGCAATCTGCACGAGGCTGGCGTTGCAGACGCCGACGGCGCGGATCTTCCCCTCCTCCTTGAGCTTCACCAGCGTCGCCATCGTCTCGGCGATGGGCGTGGTCGATTCCTGCCAATGCGTCTGGTAGAGATCGACGTAGGTGGTTCCCAGCCGCTTGAGGCTCCGCTCCAGTTCCGCGCGGATGCTCTCGGGCCGGAGGCACTTGTAGACTTTCTTCTCCGAGGGGCGGAGCGTGACGCCTTCCTGGCTGGAGTGGAAGAAGAAATCGCCTTCCTCGCGGTCCCAGATCAGGCCGCACTTGGTCGCCAGGACGACCTTGTTGCGGCGGCCCTGGATCGCCCGGCCGACCAACTCCTCGGAGCGGCCGAAGCCGTAGGCGGGTGCGGTGTCGATCAAGGTGATGCCGTGGTCCAGGGCGGCGTGGATGGCATCGATGGCCTGCCGTTCGTCCGCCCCGCCCCACATCCAGCCGCCGATCGCCCAAGCGCCGAAAGCGACGGCCGAGGCGTCGATTCCCGCTGGGCCGAGTTTGCGATAGATCATGTGATTTCTCCCGGTCGAATGTACTATCCGTACAATGGCCCGAAGTTGCGCAGGCCCGGAAATCCGCCCCCTCCAAATCCGCCGTGCCGAAGGCGTTCCACGCGCTGGGCCGGAAGACGTCCTGCTCCGGCACGTTGTGCATACACACGGGTATTCTAAGCATCGAGGCAAGCGCGATCAGGTCGGCCCCGATGTGTCCGTAGCTGAACGCCCCGTGGTTCGCGCCCCAGGCGTTCATCACCGCGTAACCATCGGCGAACGGGCCCCGGCCGGTCAGCCGCGGGGCGAACCAGGTGGTCGGCCAAGTCCGGTCGGTGCGGCGATCGAGAATGTCGTGGACCTTCTGGGGCAACTCGAAGGTCCACCCTTCCGCCAATTGGAGCACCGGCCCGAGGCCCCGCACCAGGTTGATCCGCGACATGGTGATGGGCATGCCGCCGCGGGAGATGAAGTGCGAGGAGAACCCGCCGCCGCGGAAGTATTCCGTGATGCCGGGATACCACGTGGTCGCGTCGAGGCACTGCCGGGCTTCGGCCTCGGTGATTTCCCAGAAAGGCTTGATAGCGGGCCGGCCGTCGATCGTCTGGCAGCCGGCGCCGTCCAGGGCGGCGGCGCCGGAGTTGATCAGATGGATCAATCCGCCAGCGGCCACGCCGGTCGGCTCGTAGCCCGCGACCCTCTTCAGCGCGGCCGGGCTCCAATAGGTCCGCACGTCGGCGAAGACCTGGGCGGTGCAGGTCAAGAGATGGCCGAAGAGCATCGACGCGCCGTTGAGGCTGTCGTTCTCGGTGGCGAAGATGTACGGGGCGCGGATGCCGTTCCAGTCGAAGGACGAGTTGAGGATGGCCTCCATGAAATCGCCGTTGGGCAGGTGGTCGGTCCACTGCCGCTGGCCTTGGAAGCCGGCGACGATGGCGTTGCGGCCCAGGGCCTCCTCGCCGAAGCCCAACTCGGCCAGCCGCGGATTGCCGACCATCAGGTCGCGGGCGATGATGGCCATTTTGACCGACCACTCCCAGACCCGCTGCTGCTGGGCCGGCGAGAAGCGGTTCTCCGGCGCGTTCTGGTCCTCGCCTTCCTTGCAGTGGGTCTTGGTCCAGGCCAGGGCCCGCCCGAACTCGGCGGGATCCAAAATGTTCCGCTCGACGCGGCGGACAAACTCGACCATATCGGACGTCTCGACCCTCATGCCCAGCCAGCGCTGGAAGAAGTTGTGGTTGACCAGGGAGCCGGCGATGCCCATCGAGACGTTGCCCAACGAGAGATAGGATTTGCCGCGGAGGGTGGCCGCGGCCAGACCGGCGCGCACGAAGCGGAGAAGTTTCTGACGCACATCGGCGGGGATGTCGGTCTCGTCCCGGTCTTGCACGTCGCGGCCATAGATGCCGAACGCCGGCAGGCCCTTCTGGTTGTGCCCGGCCAAGACGGCGGCCAGATAGACGGCCCCCGGCCGCTCCGTGCCGTTAAAGCCCCATACGGCCTTGGGCAGCAGCGGGTCCATGTCCATCGTTTCCGAGCCGTAGCACCAGCAGGGCGAAACGGTGAGTGACAGGCCGACGCCTTCGCGGGCGAACTTCTCCGCGGCGCGAGCGGCCTCGGCCACGCCGCCAATGCAGGTGTCGGCAATCACGCACTCGACCGGCGCGCCGCAGGCGTGACGGAGATTCGCCTCGATCAGCCGGGCGGCGGCGCGGGCCATCCCCATCGTTTGCCCTTCCAGCGATTCCCGCACGCCTTTTCGCCGGCCGTCGATTGCCGGCCGGATGCCGACCTTGGGTAGCGACCCAACCAGCCGGTTCGCCAACGAGACGCCGGCTCCGCTCTGCGTGGCCATGTTCGATTACTCCGGATTTTGGGCATCCAAGGAACCCTCAGTGTGGCGTTTCGCGCCGCGTCCCGCAAGGGGGCCGGAGAAGCGGCTCAGGCGGTGCCGATTGACGCCGATCGCGTCCTCAACTATGCTCAGTGGGCGTACCGATGACCCCTATTTCAGGAGTTCCGCTCATGTTCATCAGACGGTCATGGACCACTGCCGGGTTGGCCTTCATCATGGTGTGTTGCAGTTGGCGGGGGGCCGTTGCCGGCCCGCAGCTTGAGCAAGGCTTTCGTACCCCGCCGGAGTCGGCCAGGCCGTGGGTCTATTGGTTCTGGCTCAACGGGAACATCACTCGCGAGGGCGTCACGGCCGACCTGGAGGCAATGCAGCGGGTGGGCATTGGGGGCGTGCTGATCATGGAAGTGGACCAGGGCGCCCCGCTAGGCCCGGTGAAATTCGCCGGCCCGGAGTGGCGGGAACTCTTCAAGTTCGTCTGTTCCGAGGCCCACCGGCTGGGCCTGGAAGTGAACATGAACAACGACGCCGGTTGGTGCGGCAGCGGTGGGCCGTGGATTCCGCCGGAACTGTCGATGCAGAAGGTCACGTGGAGCGAGACGCGCGTGGAGGGCGGGCGGCGGTTCGAGGGCGTTCTGCCCCTGCCCCGCTCGCTCCACGGCTTCTACCGCGACATCGCCGTGCTGGCCGTTCCCGAGCCGCCCGTAAACGTCCGCATCGAGGGCATCCGCGGCAAGGCTTCCTTCGAGCCGCAGATTCTCGGGCCGCAGCCGGCCGCCTTTCCTGCGCTGCCGGCCGATGCGGTCATCCCCCGCGGCCGTATACTCGACTTGACGGCCAGCATGGGCAAGGACGGCAAGATCGCCTGGGACGCCCCGCCGGGCAAGTGGTTGTTGCTCCGCTTCGGCCACACGACCACCGGCAAGGAAAACCTGCCCTCCCCGGTCTCGGGCCGCGGACTGGAGTGCGACAAGCTGTGCAAGGAGGGCGCCGAAGCCCACTTCAACGGTCTGATGGCCAAGCTCATCGCCGATTCGCGGCCGCTGGCGGGGCGGGGCAAAACGCTCGTCTCCATGCACATCGACAGTTGGGAGGTCGGTTCGCAGAACTGGACGCCGCGGATGCGGGAAGAATTCCAGCGGCGACGGGGCTACGACATCCTGCCCTTTCTGCCCGACTTTCACCGGCCGCGTCGTCGATAGCCTGGAAGTCTCCGAGCGGTTCCTGTGGGACCTGCGGCAGGTGATCTCGGACATGGTGATCGAGAACTACGCCGGGCAGATCCGCGAAGCTGGCCCAGGAGCACGGGCTGCGGCTGTCGATCGAGGCCTACGACGGCTCGCCTTGCGACGAGATGACCTACGCGGGCCAGGCCGACGAGCCGATGTCGGAGTTCTGGTCCTGGGACAAGTTCGGGGCGGCGTATAGCTGCACGGAGATGGCCTCCGCGGCGCACGTCTACGGCAAGCGGATCCTCGGCGCCGAGGCCTTCACCGCCACCGACGCGGAGAAATGGCAGAGCCATCCGGGCAACATCAAGGACTTGGGCGACTGGGCCTTCTGCGAGGGCATCAACCGCTTCGTCTTCCATCGCTACGCCTTGCAGCCCTGGCGGGACGTCCGCCCCGGCATGTCCATGGGCCCCTGGGGCCTGCACTACGAGCGGACGCAGACGTGGTGGGAGCAGTTGCGTCCCTGGCACGAGTATCTCGCCCGTTGCCAATTCCTGCTCCAGCAGGGGCAGTACGTAGCCGACGTGTGCTACCTCCAGCCCGAAGGCGCCCCGCGGCGGTTCACCCCGCCCGCCGACGCGATGCAGGCGGCGTTCTACCGCTCCGGCTATGACTTTGACGGCTGCACGCCGCAGGTTGTGATGGAGCGGATGACCGTCAAGGACGGCCGGATCGTGCTGCCCGACGGCATGAGTTACCGGGCGCTTGTGCTGCCGCAAGCCGAGACGATGACGCCGGCCTTGCTCCGCAGGATCAAGGAGTTGGCCGAGGCCGGCGCCACGGTGGTCGCCCCGCGCGGCCGCAGAAGTCGCCGAGCCTTTGCGGCTATCCCCGCTGCGACGCCGAGGTGCGGAAACTGGCCGATGAGCTTTGGGCGGGCGGCAAGCTGGCCGGCGGCAAGTCGGCGGCCGAGGTGCTCGCCGCCCGCGGCGTTCCGCCCGACTTCGCCGCCGAGCGGCTGATGCGCTACATCCACCGCCGGATCGGCCGGAGCGACGTCTATTTCGTCGCCAACGGCACATCGCAGACCTTCGAGAGCGTGTGCTCGTTCCGCGTCACCGGCAAGCAGCCGGAGTTGTGGCATCCCGAGACGGGCGAAACTGCTCTGCTGCCGGCTTTCCAAGAAAAGGGAGGCGTGACCCGCGTGCCGTTGCGTTTCGGCCCGACCGAGTTGGTCTTCGTCGTGTTCCGCAAGCCGAGCGACAAGCCGGTGGATCGCGTCGTCTCGTTTACCCGCGACGGGCGGGAACTGCTGCGGTTCGAGCCCGTGGCGCGGGCCGGCTCTCCGGCCGCGGGCGAGGTGCACGCACCGGCGGTGGACCTGGTCCACGGCGAAGTGATGCAGTCGGGCAAGTACGTCGTCAAGACAGCCGACGGCGGCGCCCGCGAGTTCACCGTTGCGCTGCCCGCTCCCCTGACGGTCGCCGGGCCGTGGGACGTCGAGCTCCCCCCGGCCTCCGGCGGGCCCGGAAAGCTCAGCTTCGACACGCTTGTCCCGTGGAACCAGCGCGGCGAGCCGGGCATCCGCTACTTCTCGGGCGCCGCCACGTATCGGAAAAGCGTTACCGTGCCGGCCGAGATGCTCGCCCCGGGCAACCGTCTGTACCTCGACCTGGGCCGTGTCCAAGTGATGGCGGAAGTGAAGCTCAACGGCAAGGACCTCGGCGTTCTCTGGAAAGCGCCTTTCCGATTGGACGTTACCGGTGCGGCCAAGGCCGGCGAGAATCAGCTCGAAGTGAAGGTCGTCAATCTCTGGATCAACCGGCAGATCGGCGACGAGCAACTCCCGGAGGACAGCAGCCGCAACGCCAACGGCACGCTGAAGGCGTGGCCGCAATGGTTGCAGGACGGCAAGCCCAGCCCGACCGGCCGCTACACCTTCACCACTTGGCGGCTGTGGAAGAAGGACTCGGCCCCGGTCGAATCCGGCCTGTTAGGCCCCGTGACGCTCGTGCCGGCGGTGAGGCGATAATCGGCGTTTTACACCACGCGGGGTGAATTGACGACTGTGTGCCACTGCTTGGGACAAGCAGTGCTCGGTGTAAGCCGGCAAGGCAGCACTGCTTGTTCCAAGCAGTGGCACAAACTGGGGCGTGTTCAGCGCAAACCGATGGCCTTGCGGATCAGCCAATCGCGGAAGCGGTCGGGGACCATTTTGAGGATTTTGAAGGGCATCCGCGCCCGCAGACCGATGAAGTAGCGGGTTTTCGGCCGCTTGGCCGTCAGGGCGTGGACCACCGCCCGCACCACCCGCTCGACCGGCTCGGCCCCGCGGGCTTGTCGGGCGACCGCCTCGCGCATGGCCTTCAGGTCCGACTCATAGAGCCTGAGCGCCGCCGGCTCGATGTTCTTCGCCATCCGGTCGGCCACGGCCAGCGACTTCTGCCAGATCGGCGTGTCGATGGGCCCCGGCTCGACCGCCGCGACGTGGATGCCGAAGGTGCGGAGTTCCGTGCGCAGGGCGTCGGTGATTGCTTCCACGGCGAACTTGGATGCGGAATAAGGCGCCATGTAGGCGCGGACAGCCCGCCGTTGACGGAGCTGATGTTGACGACCCGGCCGCCGGCCTTCCGCAGCAGCGGCAGGAAGGCTTGCGTTACCGCCACTTGGCCGAGCACGTTCACCTCGAGTTGGCGGCGCCAGGCGTCGATGGGCACAAGCTCCAAGGGGCCGGAGATGACGATGCCGGCGTTATTTACCAGGCCGGCCAGGCCCGCCTCGCCGGTGCTGTTGGCCACCGTCTCGGCGGCGGCGGCGATTTGCCCGCCGTCGGTCACGTCGAGCCGCAGCGGCGCAAGCCTCCCGGACGCTGCGGCCTGCAATTCCTCGGCAGCCTGCTCCGAGCGGACCCCGGCGAAGACGCGACAGCCGCGGCGGTCCAATTCCAGCGCGCAGGCCCGGCCAATCCCGGTCGACGCACCGGTAAGGACGATGGCCAAGGGCTGCATTCCGCCGGACATAAAACGCTCCGACCGCCGCATGGCCCCAGGCTAGCACTCCCGTCCTGCGCCGTCAAGTCGGCAATGTAGTCCGCACAGGCCGTGTGCGGACACGATGGCCGGCACACGGCGTGTGCCGGCTACAATGCGGCGGGGATCGGGTAATGCCCGAGGGCCGGGTAGGGAATCCTCGGACGTTGAAAACCGCACTGCCCGCGATAACATTCATCGGCAACGTCAATCAGTTTCAACTCCGGTTGGAAAGGAGCTTGCCATGCGCCTTGTTTGGCCGCGGGCTGGTGCAACTCAAGCAAGGGCAGAAGGACGCCGCCCAGAAGGATTTTGACACGGCCGTGGCCGCGCAGCCGGACCTCAAGAACAAAGTGGCCGATGCCTTGAAAACGGGCGGCGTGCCGGCCACCGCCGGCCGCGCAACGACGACGAAATAAGGGCTTGCCTCCGCCGGGCGTCGGCGGGGGCGGCCATCGTGCGGGCTTGTCCAATCCGCCTGGCCCGCAACCATTCCTATAGAAGGCCCGCCGATCAAGGAATACCGATAACCATCCGCCCGTACGAATGGTTGTAACACCTTGATAACCGTGCGGGCCTTCGCCTTTTGTTGCCGTGATGGGCAGACCCTTCCCGTCGGGATCGGCGACGGGCAGTCGCCGCCTAAAACCGCAATCAACCTCATTTCAATCGGCCAGGAGCCGCACTACGCCCGGCGGCGGCGATACCAGCCGTACCCGAACGCCGAGATCGCACCCACGACCAATAGGACGATGGTGGAGGGCTCCGGCGTCGGATACTCGCTGATGATCGGCTGCACCAATGGGTTTGATCCGGCGCCACCGATAAACTTGAGGTACTTGGTCAACGTGAGCGTGCATCCGACGGGCGCCGCGGGAGTGAAGGTCCAATCGACGTTAAGAAAGTTTGGGGAAATCAAAGGGTTGCCCGCAACTCCAAGCGGGTTGATGCTTGTGCATCCCCATACGTTGCCCGTGTCCCACTGCCAGCCGGGCGTGGTGATGGTTTCGTGGAAGTCCGTCCACGCCGGTCCGGGAGGCTGACTGCCGGGGTACGGCGCGATAAGCAGATTTTCCCACAGCGTGTACGACTGGCCGACTATGAATTGACCATTTGGATTCTGGGCATTCACGGGGGGAAGGCCAAGCGTCTTCTGCAACGGCCCCGCATTGGGATCCAGGTAGATCCCGCCGCCAGGGCCCGAGTCGTAGTACCATCCGGTCGTGCCGAAGTCGACCGGCACCGTAATACTCCCGCCGGGTCCGTTGCCGGCGTTGATTTGAGCCTGCACCGGCAATGCGCAAGCCAACACTAGGACCACGGCGACAAACAGGATTAGGTTTCGCGTCCGCATGATGCTTTCCTTTGTTTTCGGGAAGAAACTGAAGGAACTTGGAAAAGCCCCACTCGTCGGTTGCCGATTTTGGGAACCGACATGACCGGCGCCGCAATGCGGGCCGGTGCCCAGATGATCTGGCGCAACCATTCCGCGGGGGCGGAAAGATGCGGTCGGCAACGCGGCCGGCCGGTCCTCCGCCGCGCGTGTGCTGCCCCGGCGTCGCGCCGTTTCAAGAGACCCGGTTCAGAGAAGACGGTTTCTCTTTCCCAAGCATCACCCCCTCCCACTGCACCGTCGCCAGAGATGCCGACTCGCAGGAGGCGTCAACGCAAAAAAGAAAAACAGACCAGCCGTGGAAAAGCAGCAGGGAGTATCATCCCCCGCACACTAGTGGATTCCGTCACCATAGCAATTTCACAATAAGTTGTCAACAATTTGCGGAAAAGTTTTTTGCATGACTGTCGAGCCGTAGGGTTATTCAATTGACTCCACCACCCCCAATATCTTGTAGTCAGAAGGGCTCGGCGGCCTCGGTGACAATAGTACGATAGGGGACCGGTTCAACCTGCATCGCTTGTTCGAGCAACTGATAGAAGAGCAAGCCACGGGATCGCGAGGTGCGTCGGTTAAAACGGAAGGTAAATTCGTCGAGATAGTAGTCCAGGTAGTTTGGACGAACTGCGCCTTGATGGGTGCCTAGTAGCCAGCGTTTCAGGAGGGAGGCGACCCTGTGAATCCGCGGAAGCAATTCCGTGGCCGCGTCTTTCCCACGACCGGTCAGAACTGTCACCTCATGCACATAGCCAATACCGTCTAATCCGGTGTATGACGCGTTTCCATCCGTGTGGACCGTGCTGCCAGTCGCAACCGAAGCTTGGATGAAGCGATGCAAGGAAATCCGTGACGCGGTGACAATCCGTGCCATACGGATACGCCCGATCCCAGCCCCATCCTCTTCCGCGGCAATCACTACCATTGCCTTGTCCAGACTACGACTGCCCGTCCGTTTGCCTTCCCCCCCTACGTAGGTCTCATCAACCTCCACTCGCCCGGCAAGGCGATCGCGGCCAGGGCGAACCATAGCACGTCGCAACTTATGCAACCACGTCCATGCAGTCACATAGCTGCCCAAGCCGAGAACTCGTTGGAGGTTCAGGGCGCTTGCCCCGTGCTTTTGACTGGTTACCTGCCAAATTGCCCGAAACCATAGACGCAAGGGTTTGTGCGTATCTTGGAAGATCGTTCCGGCGATCGCCGACGCCTGGCCGCGACAGCGCCTACAAATCAACCGACCACGTGTAGCCGGCCATCCGCCATGGTGCCCACAACGCGGGCATACAAAGCCATTGGGCCATCGCAACCGTGCCAGGTACACCCGGCAGTCCTCTTCCGTGCGGAAACGATCCTCCAGATCGAGAATCGTCCGAGGATAGGTGTCGTCCATCCCCACATACTACCGGTTGTGGTAGGTGGAGTCAATTGAATAACCCTAGTCGAGCCGCCCCCCCTTTTTGGCGGCACTGAAGACGGTGGCCCGAAGGGCCGCCTGGACAGGGCTGCCCATTCTTCTTGGCGGTTTCGTCATTCTGAGCGCAGCGAAGAATCTCCGTGGCGCAGGGGAGATTCCTCGCTGCGCTCAGAATGACCGTTTGCCAGGATTTCTTGCCACACCCGCCTGGACTGACTCATTGCATTCCCCGCCAATCCGGCGATAATACGGGGTTTATCCTTTCCCCCAGTGTAGGCGGCACACTCCGTGTGCCGTGCCCACACACGGAGTGTGCGGGCTACAATCCGCAAGGAGCGGACGCCATGAACGACAAGATTTGCCAGTTTCCCGGCCTGACCTTCGACGACGTGCTGCTGGAGCCCCGCTACAGCGAGGTCGTGCCGGCCGATTGCGATGTCGGTACCCGGCTGACCCAGCGGATCCGGCTGAACATCCCGCTGCTGAGTTCCCCGATGGATACCGTCACGGAGAGCGAGATGGCCATTGCGCTGGCCCGTGAAGGGGGGGTTGGCATAATCCATAAGAATATGTCCGTCGAACGTCAGGCCGAGGAGGTCGAGAAGGTCAAACGGAGCGCCAACGGGATCATCGTCAATCCCGAGACGCTGCGGCCCGAGGCCAGCGTTGGCCGGGCCCGCGAGATCATGGACCAGTACAACGTCTCCGGGCTGCCGATCACCACGGCCGAGGGCCGGCTGGTGGGCATTATCACCCGCCGCGACCTCCGCTTCCTCGAGAACTGGGACCTGCCCATCGCCGAGGTAATGACCTTTGAGAATCTGGTCACTGCGACTGGGACTGTAACGCTTGAGGAGGCTGAGAAGATTTTAATGGCAAAAAAGGTGGAGAAGCTTTTGCTGGTTGACGAAGATTTTAGGCTGAGTGGACTGATTACGATCAAAGACATTGATATGATGCGGAGGTTTCCGCAAGCCTGCAAAGATGGGCAGGGCAGGCTGAGAGTCGGTGCCGCAGTTGGCGTCTACGACTACCAGCGGATCGAGGTACTGATCCGCAAGGGCGTGGACGTGTTGGTGGTCGATAGTGCCCACGGGCATTCGGCCAATGTCATCGAAACCGTAAGGAGCATTAAGAAGCAGTGGCAGATCGAGGTGGTGGCCGGCAACGTCGGCACGGCTGACGGGTGCAAAGACTTGATCGCCGCCGGGGCCGACGCGGTGAAGGTCGGCATCGGACCGGGTTCGATTTGCACGACGCGGGTGATTTCCGGCGTCGGCGTGCCGCAGATCACCGCGATTTACCAGGCCGCGCAGGTGGCCGCGAAGAGCAATATCCCCGTCATCGCCGACGGTGGAATCCGCTATTCCGGCGACCTGACCAAGGCGATTGCCGCCGGCGCGGACGTGGTGATGATCGGAGGACTATTCGCAGGGTTGCAGGAGAGCCCCGGGGCCCAAATCCTCTTCCAAGGCCGGACCTTCAAGGTCTACCGGGGGATGGGCTCGCTGGGGGCCATGGTTCACGGCTCCAGCGAGCGCTACCGTCAGGGCGGCCCTCGCGGGCCGGAGAAGTTGGTGCCTGAAGGAGTCGAAGGCCGGGTCCCCTTCAAGGGGCCGTTAGGAGCGTTTGTCTATCAGCTTGTGGGCGGATTGCGGGCGGGGATGGGATATTGTGGAACACGGACCATCGAGGAGTTGCGCCGCGACGCCCGGTTCATTCAAGTCACACCAGCCAGTGTGCGGGAGAGTCATCCTCATGACATCACCATTACGCAGGAAGCGCCCAACTACAGTACGGAGTACACCGCCGGCGACAATTCGTAGCCATTGTAGCCCGCACACGCCGTGTGCGGGAGCGGCACGGTGGGGGATGATACTTTTTGCGGGCTTGTTGCTGGCGTGGCCGGCGGAGGTCCGGCCCGGTTTGGCGGCCGACGACCACCGTTTCGCGGCGGTGCCCGCGTCGGCCCAAGCGGCGGATTCCACCGGCGCGATGCCGTTCGGCCGTCCCGGCGGCCAGTTACAGCACCGGAAAGAGCGGCAGCCGGCTGAAATGGCTTTCATCACAACGGGTCAAGCCGGCCCGCGGCGACTCGGCGGTCCGTGCGGCCCAATATGCCGAGCCGTCGGCGGACGTGTCGAGCCGGCCGTCGTCCGCCGGGGTGTTCAGCAATCCGCTGGGCGACAAGAAGGCGGCGGCGCCGACGGAGCGGCCTGGGGAGTTCGCGCCGGAAGCCATGCCCGGCGAGCCGAAGCCGGCCCATCCTTTGCCCGGCCCCGCGTCGGCCGCCCCTCCCGCCAAACGAAGCCCTTACGAGTCGCCCGAAGAGCTGCTCCCGTTGAACGAGCCGAGGGCGAACCACGGCGCCGGCAAGGACCTGCTCCTGGAACGGGAACCCAATAAGCCGCGGAGCTTCGAGTTCAAGGAGAGTTGCCCATCGGCGAAGGACCTCAAGCACATCGGCGAGTTGGGGACGAACATCGAGCCGCCGCCGCCGCCGCCCAACTGGACGGAGAGCGGGGGCGCCGTTCCTCCCGACTGCCCCTTGGGCAACGACACCTTCCAGCCGCGACGCTTCACCTCGATCACCTACGCCTGGACGGCCTCGGGGCTGTGCCACAAGCCGCTCTACTTCGAGGACGTGCAACTGGAGCGTTACGGGCACATGTGCGGGCCGTGGCTCCAGCCTTTCGCCTCGGGCGCCCTGTTTTTTGCCACGATCCCCCTGCTGCCGTACAAGATGGGCCTGGAGGCGCCCGGCGAGTGCATCTACACGTTGGGCTACTACCGCCCCGGCGATTGTGCGCCGTACATGATCGATCCGATTCCGCTGAGCGTCCGCGGCGCTTTCTTCGAGGGCTGCGCGGTTGTCGGGTTCGCGTATGCGTTTCCGTAGAGTGTGCGGCACAGGGAGTGCGTCGTGCCGACCGCCGGCCCGCCGGGCCGGCGGTTCGCGTTTCTTGGGGGGTCGCTTTTCCACGGCTGACGGGTAAAATAGGTCTCTGGGACCTGACCCGACGTAGATAACGCCCTTCAAGCAGAACAGGAGTCAGCTATTATGGACCGCCGCCACTTTCTCGTTGGTTCCGCCGCTGTGGGCCTTGGGGCTTCCGTCGCCGCCCCGGCACGCGCCCAGCAACCGCCGGCCGGCGGCAAGTTCGGCGCCCGGCCGGGCAATCCCATCGCCGTCTCGACCTATTCCTACTGGCACTTCAAGGAAGACTCGGTGGTGAAGATCGAGGACTGCATCCGCATGGCCGCGGAGTCCGGCTTCGACGGGGTCGAAATCCTGGAAGTCCAGATGCGGACCAAAGAGCCGGCCTACCTGCAAAGGCTCAAGCGGCAGAGCTTGCTGGCGGGCCTGGCGCTGTGCGGCCTGTCGACCCATCAGACCTTCCTTTCGCCCAAGCCCGAAGTGCGGAAGAAGAACATCGACATCACGGTTGCCAGCATCGAATTGGCCTACGCGCTGGGCATCCCGGCAATGCGGATCAACACCGGCCGCTGGGGCACGGCCAAGGATTTCGACACGCTGATGAAACAGCGGGGCATCGAGCCGCCCTTGCCCGGCTACACCGACGAAGACGGCTTCCCCTGGGTCATCGAGTGCATCGAGAAGTGCCTGCCGGCGGCGGAGAAGTGCGGGGTCCTGCTGGCCCTGGAGAACCATTGGGGACTGGCCCGCACGCCCGAGGGCCTGCTGCGGATCATTGATGCCGTGAACTCGCCCTGGCTGGGCGCGACGCTCGACACGGGCAATTTTCTCGAAGACCCGTACGAGAAGCTCGCCCGCATCGCCCCGAAGGCCGTACACGTCCACGCCAAGACGTACTATGGCGGCGGCGTCTGGTATACGCTCGATCTGGATTACGCCCGCATCGTCCCGATCCTCCGCAAGGTGAACTACCAGAGCTACATCGTGCTGGAGTACGAGGGCCTGGAAGACGTGAAGACGGCCGTGCCCAAGAGCCTCGCGCTGCTGCGCAGCGCGTTTGCCAATGGATGAGATTGTCCGCCGTTCCGACGCGACAACAACCCCCTGAATGTCATGCTGCCACAAGAACTCGAACAACTCGCTGCCCGGCTGGTGGCGGGCGAACTCACCATCGAGGAGTTCGTCCGCGCGGCCGGCCGGCCGATGACCGCCGACCTGGGCGATGCCCAGGTGGACCTCGACCGCCGCCGCCGCTGCGGCTTCCCGGAGGTGGTTTTCGCCGAGGGGAAGAGCGTGGCGGCGATGGAGCGGATTTTCACCGCCTTGCTGGAACACGGGGCCGACGTGTTGGCCACCCGCGTGTCGGCCGAGCAGGCCGCCGGACTAGCGGCGAACTTCCCCGCCGGACGCTACAACGCCGTCGGCCGGACGTTCAGAATTCCCGCGGCGGCCGGCCCACAACGCCATGACCAGTTTGGCCCCGGCACTTGTGCCGGGGGCTCTGATGGCGGCCGGGTGGCGATTGTGACCGCCGGCACGAGCGACCTGCCGGTGGCCGAGGAGGCCCGCGAAACGGCCCTCTGGACCGGCGCGGCGGTGACCATGATTCAGGACGTGGGCGTGGCCGGTCCGCACCGCCTGGCGGCCCACCTACCGCTGTTGACGGAGTTGGACGCGGTGGTCGTTGTGGCCGGCATGGAAGGGGCACTACCCAGCGTGGTGGGCGGGCATGTCGCTTGCCCGGTGATCGCCGTGCCCACCAGCATCGGCTACGGGGCCAGCTTCGGCGGCGTGGCCGCCCTGCTGGGAATGTTGAACAGTTGCGCCGCCAACGTCACCGTGGTCAACATCGACGCCGGCTTCAAGGGCGGCTACATCGCCGGGCTGATCGCCAAGAATGTGGCGAAAGTCAGAAACAAGCACAAATGAATGACGAACTTCCCAAGCTGCCGCCGCGGCGGGAGGACGCCCACAAGGGCGATTTCGGCCTGGCCTTGATCGTGGGCGGATCGCGGGGCATGGCCGGGGCCGCCGCCCTGGCCGGCATGGCCGCCCTCCGCGGCGGCGCCGGGCTGGTGCGGCTGGCCGTGCCCGAGCCGTGCCTGGAAACTGTCGCCGGCTTCGAGCCGTCCTACATGAGCGTGCCGCTGCCGGCCGACGACGCCGGCCGGATCGCTTCGGCCGCCTTCGAGCGAATCGTGGAGTTGGCCGGGCCGGCCACCGTGGTGGCCTGCGGACCGGGCCTGGGCCGCTCGTTGGGCCTGGATGCGCTCGTGGTACGGCTCTATCAGGAGATGTCCAAGCCGATGGTCTTCGATGCCGACGCGCTGAATGCCCTGGCGGCCGAGTCCGAATCGCTCGTGCATCCCGGCGGTCCGCGGGTCCTCACCCCGCACCCCGGCGAGTTCGCCCGGCTGATCGGCCGGAAACTGGAGGCGGAAGCCCACAACGACGCAGCGGTTCAACTGGCGGCCGATTGCGGCATCGTGGTCGTGCTCAAAGGGCATCGCACGCTCGTGACCGACGGCCGCCGGCGGGCAATCAACACCACCGGCAACCCCGGCATGGCCACCGGCGGCATGGGTGACGTGCTGACCGGTCTGATCGCTGCGCTTTGGTGCCAGAATCTTGGAGCGTTCGACGCCGCCCGGCTCGGCGTCCATCTGCACGGACTGGCCGGCGACTTGGCCGCCGAGGACCTGGGCCAGGTGTCGTTGGTGGCCAGCGATTTGATCCATTATCTGCCCGAGGCGTTTCAGGAGTATTTGGCAGAGTAGGTATGGCAAAACAGCCGACCCTGGAAACGGCCCGCCTGCGGCTCCGCCCGTTCCGCATGGCGGACGCCGAAGTGGTGCAACGCTTGGCGGGTGATCGAGCAGTGGCCGACACGACGCTGAACATTCCGCATCCCTACGAAGACGGCATGGCGGAGAAATGGATCTCCAACCATCGCGATTGGTTCGAGCGGGGTCAACAGGCCGTCTTCGCCGTCACGCTGAAACAGCCGTGTGTGGCAGAAGAACCGTGTGCCACTGCTTCGTCAGAAGCAGTGCCGGCGTCTTCCCCCGGACCGGCACTGCTTGCAGGCAAGCAGTGGCACACATCCGACGACGTGCTAATCGGTGCCGTCAGCCTGCGGATCGAGCGCGATGACCAGCGGGCGGAACTGGGCTACTGGATCGGCCGGCCCTACTGGGGCCAAGGCTACTGCACCGAGGCGGTGCGGGCGGTGCTCAGCTTCGGTTTCCAACAGTTGGGGCTGAACCGCATTTATGCCGGCCATTTCAGCCGCAACCCGGCCTCCGGCCGCGTCATGCAGAAGGCCGGCATGAACTGCGAAGGCCACTTGCGGCAGCACACCAAGAAATGGGACGCCTTCGAGGACATTGAAATCTACGCCGTCCTCAGGTAAGGCTACGTCACCTTCACTTCGATCCGTTTCGTGGCGGCCTGCGGGGTCTTCGCCAGGCGGAGGGTCAGCACGCCGTGGGCGTACTGGGCATCGACGTGCTCGGTATCGACCCCTTCGGGCAGCGGCACCGTGCGGTGGAAGGCGCCGTAGCGGGTCTCGCTGTGGTAGATGCCCTTGTCCTTCGTCTCGCTCGACTCCTTCTTCTCGCCGCTCAGGACGAGTTGGTTGCCGGCCACGGTCACTTCCAGGTCCTTGGGATCGATGCCGGGCAGTTCGGCCCGGACGGTGATCTCCTTGTCGCTCTTGGCCACGTCGACGGCGGGGGACCACTTGCCCGACCCCCACAGCGGCCAGTCGATGGCGCCGAGGGGCTCGCGGAGGAAGGAATCAAAGAGCCGGTCGACTTCGGTTCGCAGGGCGACCATGGGCGACAGCTCGCCCGGTTGGGCCTCACGCTTGTTTCGCCAGGGAATAAGACTCATCGTTTGGTCTCCTTATTGGTTCTTGAGGCATGGGAATGATGGGAATCATGGGAGCTATGACTCCCATGCGTCCCATTCATCCCATACCGCGTCATCAGTTCACGTTGACGGCGATCTTGCGCGGCTTGAGGGCCTCGGCCTTGGGCAAGTGAAGCGTCAGCACGCCGTCGGCGTAGTTGGCCGAGATTCTTCCGGCGTCGATCGCCTCGCTGACCTGGAAGGTGCGGTAGTAGTCGCCCACTCCATATTCGTGCAGCAGGAACTCCTCCCGGCCGTCGTGCCGCGGGGGAACCTCGGCGCGGATCTCGAGCGTGCCGTCGTCGAAGTTGACGTCGATCGAGTCGCTCTTGGCGCCCGGCACGTCGGCCAGCACCAGCAGCTCGTCGCCCCGTTCGAGGATGTCGACGTTGGGACGGAAGCAGCAGCCGCAACGGGTGCGCTCGGCCGCGGCGGCTTCCTCGGCGGTGGTTTTTGTGATCGTGTTGTCGTTGTCCATGATGATTGCTCCTTTCGTTCTTCTTTTGTCGGGCGGTACAGCCGGGGACGGCTGTGGTACATCGACACGGCCGGGGACGGCCGTGCTACCCGGTGGCGACGTTGATCTTCCGCGGCTTGGCGCTTTCGGCCTTGGGCAGGGTGATGGTCAGCACGCCGTCGCGGATTTGGGCCTCGACCCGGTCCGCGTCGACCTCGACCGGCAGGCGGAGCACCCGCTGGAGCGCCCCGACCGGCCGCTCGCGGCGATGGTAGGTGACGCCTTCTTGGGCAACGTCGGGCCGCTGGATGCGGATCGACAGTTCGCCGCCAGCCACCGAGACGTCGAGGTCCTGGCTCTTGATGCCGGGGACTTCCATCTCGACCAGCAGGGCGTCTTCCCGTTCCCAGACGTTCACGGCGGGCTGATTACGGAACATGGCGGGCAAGAGGCCGTCGGCCGCCGGCCCGAAGAAGCCCGTCAACAGGCGGTCCATCTCGTGGCGAAGCTGGTGGAGCGGCGGCCGCGTGGAATGGTAACCAAGAACCATGATAATCCCTCCTTTTTCTTCGATGGCGGCAGGATGCCGCGTGCGCCAGCAATGGATTTGCAAAGCCCGTGCCGGAGTTCTCAATATCTGCCTTTAATGATGGCTGTATAAGGACTTAGGACGTTCGGAGCGAGCCGTGACATGCCCGCGGTCCTGTCAAATTGGCAGTCCGTGCTGTCAGGCGTTGTGGACAGATACCCCGATGGATATACTAAGGGGCTTGAGTTTTCCCACGCGCTTTGCACTTTGCCCAAGTCGATCATCCTTCCGAACACCCCATGCGATTCTCGCTGATCGACCGCATCGTCGAGTTGGAACCGGGCGTGCGCATCACGGCGGTCAAGGCGCTGACGATGGCCGAAGAGTACCTGGCCGACCACTTCCCCCACTTCCCCGTCATGCCCGGCGTACTGATGCTCGAAACCCTGACGCAGGCGGGGGCGTGGCTGGTGCGGGCCAGCGAGGACTTCGCCCACAGCATCGTGGTGCTCAAACAAGTGAACAACGCCAAGTACGCGCAGTTCGTCGAGCCGGGTCAGACGCTGACGGTGACCGCCGAGCTGCTCAGCCTGGGCGACGGAGAGGCGAAACTGAAGGCCTATGGGACCGTGGGCGGACGGATTATCGTTAGCGGCCGGTTGATCCTGGCCTGCTATAACCTGGCCGACTCGAATCCGCAGCAGGAGACGGCCGACGCCGCCACCCGGCAAGACCTGCGGGACCAACTGGCATTGCTCTACCAGGCACAGGTGGAAATCGGCGCAACCACAACGGCATAGCAGTTTTTCATGCGATTTGAAGGCAAGACGGCGATTGTGACCGGCGGGAGCCGCGGCATCGGCCGGGCCTGCGTCAAGCGGCTGGCCGCCGAGGGGGCCAAGCTCGTCTTCATCTATCACAGCAACCGGCAAGCCGCCGAGTCGTTGGTGGCCGAGTTGAACTTGCCGCCGGGCCAAATCTTCGCCCTGCAAGCCGATGTCCGCGATCTTCAGCGGGCGCATGAAATCGTCGATCCGCTCTTCGACCAGTGGGGGCAGATCGACGTGTTGGTGAACTCGGCCGGAATCGTTCACGACGGCCTGCTGGGCGCCATGACCCAGGAGCAGTGGCGGGACGTGATCGACGTCAATTTGGGCGGGACCTTCAACTATTGCCATGCCGTGACCCAGCCGATGATGATCAAACGGCGGGGGAGCATCGTGAACCTGTCGAGCACGGCCGCCGAGTTCGCCGCCCGCGGCCAGGTAAACTACGCCGCCAGCAAGGGGGGCATCAACGCCTTGAGCCGGGCCCTGGCCAAGGAATTGGCCCCGCGGGGCGTCCGCGTCAATGCCATCGCCCCGGGAATGATCGAAACCGACATGAGCCAGGTAGTCCGCGGGATCGCCGGAGAGCAAATCCAGAAGATGATTCCGCTGCGGCGGATCGGCCGGCCGGAGGAGGTCGCGGTCGCGGTGGCCTTCCTGGCCAGCGACGAGGCGGCCTACGTCACCGGGCAGGTGCTCCGCGTCGACGGCGGCCTGAGCTTGGGCAGTCACTAGTAACACTCACTTAGTCTGGGAGGTCAACAAACTCATGCCAACAAAGGAAGAAGTCTTCAAAAAAATCCGGACCGCCCTGGTCGAGGCCCTGGGCGTGGACGAGGAGGACGTGACCCCGCAGGCCACGCTGGCTGGCGACCTGGGGGCCGAATTGATCGACTTCCTCGACATCTTTTTCCGTCTTGAGAAGGCGTTCGACATCAAGATTCCCCGCAGCGAACTCTCTCCCGAAGACATCTTTACCGATGCCCGGTTCGTCCAGGACGGGAAGGTCACGGAGGCGGGCATCGCCGAACTGCGGAAACGCATGCCCTTTGTTAACCTCGACCAGTTCGCCAAGAATCCGGCCGTGCAGGAGTTCGCCAACGTGCTGACCGTGGCCGACATGTGCCACTTCGTCGAAAGCAAGGTGGAATTGACCGACTAGGGTGAGGGCGGCAACTGCCATGCGATGGTATTGGATCGACCGGTTCCTCGAGTTTCACAGCGGGCGGTACGCCAAGGCCGTCAAGAACATCTCGCTGGCCGAGGACCACGTCCATGACCACTTCCCTCACTACCCGATGCTCCCCAATTCCCTGGTGCTGGAGGGGATGGCGCAGACGGGCGGGCTGCTGGTCTGCGAGTACAACCACTTCCGCGAGAAGGTCGTGCTGGCCAAGGTCCCCAAGGCCGTCTTCCACTTCGCGGCCACGCCCGGCGATCAACTCGTCTACACGGCCACTATCGAGTACGTCCGGCCGGAAGGGGCCATGGTCAGCACCACCAGCCACAAAGGGGACGTGCTGCACGCCGAGGCCGAGGTCGTCTTCGCCCACCTGAACGATCCCAAGCTGGGCAGCCTCTTCGAGCCGGAGACGTTCCTGCGGATGATGCGGCTGCTAGGCGCCTTCGACGTGGGTGTGGCGGCCGACGGCAGCCGGCTTCAGCCCCCGCGGCAACTCGTCGAGGCGGCGGAAGGGAAGAAATGACCTGCCGTACTGATGGACAATGTGCCCGCTGGAATGAGTGGATTCACTACACACCACACAAACTGCGGAAGGACTGACGTCATGGCTAAAGACATTACCGCGCAGTCGGTGTCCACGTATCTTACGGAGGAGGAACTGGCGAAACAACTGTTGAAAGAGGACGCGAAGTTTATCGAGCAAGTTCGATACGGCGAGGAGTTGGACCTCACTTGCCTGACGGCAAAACAAAAACGTCAGTTCACGCAATTGAAGAAACGTGGCCTAATCCTTAGAGGGTTTGGACTCATCAACCCGTTTCTCTTCAAGCCGAAATCTGATCATCAAGGACACCTTCATTTTCTCTTCATATCTGCGAAGCCAGAGATCTATTTCGCAGTAAAGCACTGGATCTTTGAATTAAAGCGTACATACAATTTCTCCGCCTACACCACGTTGGGTCAGTTCGATTTTGTCGTTCGCATTGTGGCCTCGGACCATGAGATGAAGGAGATTTGCAGTACGCTGGAAGCGGACTTCGGCTTGAAGCAAGAGGCCGGCCCCGGGAAGACGAGGACTCTTCTGAACATCGAAGTTGTTAAGCCAGTGATGTATGGCAGAAAATATCCCCGAAGCCAGCTAAATCCAGATCATTTGTCCCCAGAAGACCGTCGTTGGCTCGTTTCACTAAACGAAGAGATCGATCCAAACACAGTCGGGCAGGAGCACATCACGAGATACACTTCTCTGCGCAGGAACCATTTCTTGTTGGGAACGCGTTGCCTCGTCAAGTCACCGGCACTGGACAAAGTAGTGACATTCATTCTAGTCGCCTATCAAGATGAGGAAGACATTCTGCGTTGTTTTAATGATGCACTAGGAGATACCATCATAGACCTCTTCATGGTTGATGGTTGTCCTCCGCCCTATGGAGCTCTTCTCGTATGCGAATTCAATGGATATAATTCTAATGCCTTGAATCATTACAATAAGTGGATGGACGCGTTCTACGATAACGTGAAGCTTCTTTGTCTGACGTTTCCCTCTGATTCAACAATTTGTGAGTTTCCGGACGTATACGAATCGGCAGCGTCTCTGAGAAAGTGTGTTGCGAAATACTGGTCCAATGTGCAAGGTGTTCGATTAGGCAAGGCTGTGTGGTATGGCCAAGAGCTGGACGATATCACTCCCGTGATGGATCGCGAAGGGCTCACACACAACACTCTAATAGCTGGCCCACAAGGCTCAGGGAAGACTAATACCTGCCTACACATTGCTAGGGAGATTGCCGGAATGGTGTCAAAGTTATCTTTATTACATTTAAGGGCGAGAAGTCCATCTCGGATGCGGACATCAAGCGGTGTAGAGGGAAGGATATTGGGGTGACGGCGCAGAGTGTGAAGGGATCTCAGTTCGGGTATCTCATTTGTGAGAACTAACCGTGGCGAAGCAGGCAAAAAGCTTGCCCTGCACTACTTGCAGGAAGTTAATACCCTCATAGGAGAAGCAGGAGGGGCACAGAAGCCTCTGGAGCTAGTCGTCATTCTGGATGAAATACTGATTCTTTCTAATGCGAATGGATTGATAGACGACCATCTCGCCTGCGCACTGAGAGCATGCCGGGAGGCGGGGGTGGGTGTCATTATTCCCACACAGACCCTCGAGGGTGGGGATAAGATTTGGGCATTGTGTGAGAATCGGATACTGCACAGGTTAGCTGTTAGTGACCTCAACAACCGCGTCGTAACCAACCTCGCTAATGTTCCTGGCCTTCCTAAGAGCATTGCTACTGGGATAGGGGAACTGAAAAAAGGTTTTGTCGTATGTCAGGCAGTTTCCAAGGAAGGAACTCCTCTGCCAGCGATCGTCGTCCGCGTGCCCCTAATAAAAGGAGTAGACAAGTGAGCACTTTAAGCAAATGTGTAACCGTTTTCGTTCATGGTGGATGTAATCTGAGATGCAAGTATTGCTATTCACGTGGGTGGCAGACACCTGCTACGATTGACCTGGATTTTGCGAAGGTGGGTATTGCCGAGTTCTTCGGCACGGCTGGATCATATGAATTACGGCTGTTTGGTGTGGGTGAAGCTACACAGGCCCCTGGTAGGCTCAGGGAGATAGTTGACTTTGCGAGAACTGTAGCCGATGGGCAATTGCGAGTAGAGCTGCAAAGTAACGGAGTGTTTTCGGAGACCGTTGGCGACTGGATCGAGACCAACGTGGACGTGTTGTGGCTGTCGTGCGATGGCCCCCCTGATATACACAACCGGTACCGTCGCTCAATTGATGGTGAGGCAACAAGTAGCGTCGTTGCATCCAATATTCGCAGATTTGCTGGCGTTCGGAAGTGCCTGTTCGGCGTTCGGGCGACAGTGACTTCGGAGAGTGTCGAAAGGCAATCGGAGATCGTGGACTATTTCGCCAGTCTGGGCGTGAAGAATGTCTGTGCCGACCCAGTATTTCTGCCCGTCGCCTACGATAAGGCAGATTCGTTTCCGACCAATCTCCTCATTTCCGATCCAATCGTGTACGCGAAGGCTTTCTTGCGGGCACAGGAAAGGGCCCGCAAGCTGCACATCTCACTCAGTAGCATTCTGACAACCAACGTTGGCACGGGAAGCCAGTACGGATGTCGCGGCTGCTATACGACTCCACATCTCACGGTCGATGGTACTGTAACTTGTTGCGACATGGCTTTTTCAAGGGACACGCCCTTGCGTGATATGGTTTGGGGGAAATACGATTCGAAGAGAAGGCAGATCGTTTACGATTCCAAAAATATCAGAACGATTCTATCACGCCGATCCGACAATCTCAGGGGTTGCTCTTCCTGCAACTGGAAGGGTCATTGCGGTGGTGGGTGTTTGGGTGAGGCGCTAAATGAGACGAATGATGTTTACGGGATCAAGAAGTTACAGTTGCCAGGCAACTTGTTATATTCTACCGAGATTGGACATTTCCGCGATGTCGGCGGTGGGGCATCCATGATAGTGTGGAAACCACCATGGTGAGTGCGCTCACGTTTACGGTATAGTATTATGAGACGACGGGTTGTGGTGACCGGGATCGGCTGCGTGACGCCGCTGGGCGCGGACGTGGACACCATGTGGCGGCGGCTGCGAGCCGGCGAGTCGGGCGTGGACTATATCAGCCTCTTCGACGCGAGCCAATTCCCCACCAAAATCGCGGCCGAAGTCCGCAACTGGGACATCTCCCAGGCGGGCGAGAAGCCCGAGGACTGGCAGTTTCAGGGCCGGCACACGCATTTCGCCGTCGGCGCGGCCAAGCAGGCGATGGCCGACGCGGGCCTGGACTGCGGAGCCGGCGCGCCTCGTGGGGGCGGCAGTTCAACTGCCGCCCCAACCGGAGCGGACGCGGCAGGATGCCGCGTCTACTATGATCCGGCCCGCTTCGGCGTCTACACCGGCAGCGGCGAGGGGCAGCAGGACTTCCACCGCTTCACGGACATGATGGTGGCCGGCCTGAGCGGCGGCGAGAAGCTCGACGTGGCGAAGTTCATCCGCCGCGGCATGGAGACGCTCCACCCGATCACCGAGTTGGAGCAGGAGCCGAACATGCCCGGCGGCCACCTAGCCAGCCTCTTCGGCGCCGAAGGGCCGAACCTGAATTGCCTGACGGCCTGCGCCGCCAGCAGCCAGGCGATCGGCGAGGCGGTCGAGATCATCCGCCGCGGCGAGGCGGACGTGATGCTCTCCGGCGGGGCGCATTCCATGATCCACCCCTTCGGCGTGACCGGCTTTAACCTGTTGACGGCCCTGAGCACCCGCAACGACGAGCCGCAGCGGGCCTCGCGCCCGTTCGACCGCGACCGGGACGGCTTCGTCTTGGGCGAAGGGGCCGGCATGGTGATCCTCGAAAGCCTCGAAGGCGCCCAGGCCCGCGGGGCGAAAATCTACGGCGAGATCGTCGGCTACGGCTCGACCGCCGACGCCTTCCGCATCACGGACACGCATCCCGAGGGCCGCGGCGCGATCAGTTGCATGAAGATGGCGCTGGCCGACGCCGGCCTGGGCCTCGACGACGTCGATTACATCAACGCCCACGGCACCAGCACCGCGGTAAACGACCGCGTGGAGAGCCTGGCCATCAAGCAGGTGTTCGGCCCGCGGGCGTACCAGATCCCCATTTCGAGCACAAAGAGCATGATGGGCCATCTGATCGCCGCCGCCGGCGCCACCGAGTTGATCATCTGCCTGCTGGCGATCCGCGACAACGTCGTCCCGCCGACGACCAACTACGAGAACGTCGATCCCGACTGCGACTTGGACTACATCCCGAACGTCGCCCGGCCGCACCGCTGCGACGCGGCGTTGAACAACAGTTTCGGCTTCGGCGGCCAGAACATCTCGCTGTTGGTCAGCCGGTTTGCGGGCTAGGTGGCACGCCCTGAAAGGGCGTGGCGGGCGGCAAGGGTGGAGTTGGCGGGGTCCACCACGCCCTTTCAGGGCGTGCCACCCCAAAGGCACAATGGGCGTCAGGTCGAGACCGTAATCCGCTTGGGGCGCTGGGCCTCGCTCTTCGGCACCATGATCTTCAGGATGCCGTCGTGGTATTGGGCCTTGATCTTGTTCTCGTCCACGGGGGCCGCCAGCGGGATCACCCGCTCGAACCGCCCGTACTCCTGCTCGATCCGGTGGTAGGTCTTGCCCTTCTCCTCTTTCTGCTGCTTCCGCTCGCCGGTGAGCCAAAGCTCCTGGCCTCGCATTTCGACCGTGAGGTCGGCCGGCTGCACGCCGGGGAGATCGACCTCGATCTCGTAGCCGTTATCGCTCTCGGCGACGGTGGCGCGGGGGGCGAACGCCTGGACCGCCCGCGCCGCGTTTCCATCGGCAAAGAGCTGTTCCATCAGGTTCTCCATTTCCCGCTCGAACTCGCCAAAGAACTGGGGCAAACGGCCTTTCCAGGGAGCCAATGTCCGCACCATCGCACACCTCCTTCGCTATCTGCCATCCGGTGTCCGGGCCCTTCTGCCGGGATGGACGGCGGAAAGGCCATCAAACAAAAACCACGCCGCCGGGGGGCTTCGCTCGTCGGGACGCCGCGCCCGGGCACACGATAAGATCAAGTCTAGCGCCCGCCGGCCGCCGGTAAATCGGCAAAATCTTGAAATGGGGATCGGTGATCGGCTGACGACGGTAAGAAACAGGCCAGCGCACATCGGGCGGCGGGCCTCCAAGGGCAAGGAAATCCCCGACCAGGGGACCAGGCAATCTGCCGATGGAAACGCCAGCAGACTCTGGATTTGCGCACCGGCCGTAACGGATACACTGAGAGCAGAGGGTAATCCTTGAGCGAATACCTGCGAAGGAGCAAGCCCGTGAAAACGATTCTTTTTGTCGACGATGACCGGGGATTCCGCGAGTTGTGCAAGCGGGTCTTCCAGGAGGAGGGCTACCGCGTCGTGCTGGCCGAGGACGGCGTCGAGGCCTTCCACGCCGTGGCGGCCGATAGCCCGGACGTTGCCGTTCTGGACGTACGGATGCCCGGTATGACCGGGTTCGAGGTGGCCAAGGAGCTGAGCGTGATCGCTCCTCAACTGCCGGTGATCCTCTACACGGCCAACGACGACATGTGTACGGCCGACCGCCGCTCGTGCCTTGCCGCGGCGTGCGTCGACAAGAACACGGGCTTCACCGAGTTGGCGATGGCCGTGACCCGGGTCCTCTCGCCGGTCGAACACGGGGACGCCTTCCGCATCGGACTGCCGCCGCGGCCGGCGACGCTCACCTCGTAACGCCAGCTACAACACGACTGATTCAGCCGCGAAAGAAACGCAAAGAACTCAAAGACAAGTCAGGAGAGGAGAGCCGGCAATCCAAATTGTCCCACGGTACGGGCGCTACTCAGGGGATCGCCTTTACCGTCACGCAACCGTGCGGGGACAATCCATCCACACCATTCCGCGGCCTCAACCCAACCCTCTTCTTATTCTCTCTCCTTGTCTGGTTCCCTTTGCGTTCCTTGTGTTCCTTCGTGGCTGAAGATGTACTTCTTGATCTGGAACTTGTAGCTGCCGAAGTTGATGAGCAATCCGTGCTTGATCCGAGCCGACTTGAGGTAGCCGAAAATCTGTGCAACGTGTTCGTCGGCAATTGCCCGGCAGGCCTTCAGTTCGACGATCAGCCGGCCGTCCACCAAGAGGTCGGCGAAGTACTCGCCGATGATGGTTCCGTCCTCGTCATAGACGGTCAATGGATGCTGCTGCTCCACCCGGACGCCCGCCTTCCGCAGCCGGTGCGCCAAGGCGTTTTCATATACCTTCTCCAAGTGCCCGTGCCCATGATAGACGTGTATCGCATACGCCGTTTCGCGCACGGCGTCGCACCGCCCTACGTCCGCACGTCAGTCGTTTAATGTAGTATATATACTACATTAAACGGACGATTCTGCAACCGTACGCCGTCAGGGGATTTACTGCGTGGGTTGGTTTCGCGGGAAGTCGTTATGCAGAAAGAGATTAGGGCAATAACGACTGCCTCTGGTGGAAAGGCTGTTAGTGGCATTAGCGGCGTAGTATATATACTACGCCGCTAACGGCAGGCTTCACCTCTCCAGAACCCTTGTGCAGTATATATACTGCACAAGGGTTCTGGAGAGGTGAAGCCTGCCGCCGCGGGGTGACCAGCCCCGCCGGAAATACCGTTGAGGTGCGGTTGCGTAGTATATATACTACGCAACCGCACCTCAACGGTATCGTAACTATGATCCGCTTGAATCGAGAGTTGATTCGCAAGGCTCTTAAAAAAACGAGGACGAACATCTTCATGTTCGCCGGTCTTTCACAATTGCTCCAAAAACACATGCCCGAGTGGGTCGTCGAAAAGGGCAAACATTTTTCAAATGCAGCGTTGGTCACGGCTCAATCGTTTGCCATGGGCGCCGTGATCGACGGGATCGTGAAAGCGGGTGTCTTGAAGAAGGCGGTCCTGCCGTTCCCGTATCGGGAGGACGTGCGGTATCTCTTTGGAGAGCCTGACCTGCTCGATCTGGTCCAATCACTAAGTAACGTCGGCTACTTCACGCATCTAACTGCCATCCACCTGAACAATCTTACGGAGCAGATTCCCAAAACCATTTATTTCAACGTCGAGCAACGAACGTCGGGCGGCACGGGGCAATTGACTCAAGACGCGCTCGATCGCGCACTTCAAGGCCAAGCCCCGCCTTTCCTCGAACGTGGTGGAGTTTCGAGGCACGCGTATCGTGAAGGTAAACGGCAGGAACACCAATTGCCTCGGGGTCTCTGTACAACGCCGTGCCAATGCGGGGCCGTTGAGAGTAACGGATTGCGAGCGCACGTTGATCAATGCGACGGTTCGACCGGCCTACAGCGGAGGAATCGCCGTCGTGGCAAGAGCGTTTGAGCTTGCCAAGGAGTCCGTATCCGTCAATAAACTCACGGCCTACCTGCGAAAGTTGCGCTACGTGTACCCCTACCATCAGGCCGTGGGTTTCTACTTGGAGCGAGCCGGCTACGAGGAGCCTCTACTGAAATTGCTGGAGCAGTTTCCCATTGAGTATGACTTCTATTTGGAGCACGCAATGAAATCGTCGGTGCTCAACAAGCGATGGCGGCTATACGCTCCGAAGGGATTCTAGCAGCCTGCATTTCTCCACCACGTAGTCGTAGTAGAAGTCAAAGGTCTGAAGCTCGAAGTCCGGCCGAACTGTGGGGGCGATTGAAGTGAAATCCGGGCGATGGTACTCCCGTGTGGCTTCTTCGGCGATTTTGGACAGTAGTTCTCAGTTCAACACGCTTCGCTTGAAATACTTTCTCTACGGTCCGATGGAAGCCGGGGCTGCCAAAGTCCACGCTGTAGTACTCGGCAACAGTGTGGATGTCAAGAAAGTCCCTCCCTCGCGGGCTCGCGTGTTTCTTCAGTTGGCTTGCGTACTCCGGCATCTGCTGGCAGATGGCCCTGAGCTTCTCGGCAACCAGCATTTGAGGTGAGTAAGCGAAGACCGTAAGGTCATCGACGATTTCACTCACCTTTTCATCAATGTACTCGTGTTTACTGATCTCGATGGGAAACTTCTTGCCGTGCTCACCAACCACCGTCATGGCAGCGATGCGCAGCTTCTGCTCGTCTCCGGCGTGCTTCTCATAGGCTACGGCATCAATGATCTTGAAATCCACCTTGTAGCCGCCCCAGAAATCGCGGAATTCTTCTGTGAGCATTTGCGGCTCTTCTACAAGAGTCACGTCGAACACAACGTAGCCCTTTGGTTCAAACCAGTTTCGGAGTGCCAGCTCGATCGTTCCCCGAAACGCGTCCAGGTCTTCGATCTCTCCGCAAATCGAGAGGTCGATGTCTCGCGATGGACGTGTGGAGATGCCGTAAACAACGTCGAGCAGGTTACCGCCCTTCAGCACCAGTTGCTGCATCAGGGCGTTATCGGCAAACAATGCGAGGATGACCTCGCGTTTGAGCGAATGAAGATCGTCAAAGGCCATATCGCTCGGCTTTCACGCCGACGGCAGCGGAGTACGCAGGGTTTGGACAACTACACCCCCCAGCCGTTCTCTGGCGTCTTGGGAGAACGGCGGTTGTCGTTGCGCCGGAATGTCGCGACGATTTCTTCGCGCCGGCCAGCGTCTACTCTTCTTCCGTCCGCAGCCGGGCCAGCACGCTGTAATCCTCGAGCGTCGAGGTGTCGCCGAGGGTCTCGCGGCCGGCGGCGATGTCGCGGAGCAGGCGGCGCATGATCTTGCCGCTGCGGGTCTTGGGCAAGGCCGTGGTGAAGTGGATGTCGTCGGGCACGGCCAACGCCCCGATCTCCTTGCGGACGTGGTTCTTCAACTCCTTCCGCAATTCCTCGGACGGGTCGAACCCGCCGGCCAGCGTGACGAACACGGCCACCGCCTCGCCCTTGATATCGTGCGGGCGGCCGACCGCCGCGGCCTCGGCCACCGCCTCGTGGCTCACCAGCGCACTCTCGACCTCGATCGTCGAGAGCCGGTGGCCGGAGACGTTCAGCACGTCGTCGATGCGGCCCATGATCCAGTAGTAGCCGTCCTCGTCCTTCCGGGCGTTATCGCCGCAGAGGTACTTGTGGGGCACGTCGGTCCAATACTGAATCTTGTACCGCTCGTCGTCGCCCCAGATGCCGCGGAGCATGCCCGGCCATGGCTGGGCGATGGTCAACCAGCCGCCGGCGCCGACGGGAACCGGCTTGCGGTCTTCGCCGACGATCTCGGGGATAATGCCCGGCAGGGGCTTGGTGCAGCTTCCGGGCTTGGTGGGAATGGCGCCGGGGAGCGGGGTCATCATGATTCCGCCGGTCTCCGTCTGCCACCAGGTATCGACGATCGGGCACCGCTCGCCGCCGATCTTGCGGTGATACCACATCCAGGCCTCGGGGTTGATCCCCTCGCCCACGCTGCCTAGCAGGCGGAGGCTGGAGATGTCGTACTTATCGACCCACTCGTCGCCCCACTTGATGAAGGTGCGGATGGCGGTGGGGGCCGTGTAGAGGATACTGACCTTGTACTTCTCGATCAGCTCCCACCAGCGGCCCTGGTGCGGCGTGTCGGGAGCGCCCTCGTAGATGAAGCTCGTCGCCCCGGCGGTTAGCGGCCCGTAAACGACGTACGTGTGGCCGGTGATCCAGCCGATGTCGGCCGTACACCAGTAGACGTCTTCGTCGCGGACGTCGAACACCCATTCGGTGGTCTTCTTGGCGAAGAGGTTGTAGCCGGCGGTGGTGTGCTTCACTCCCTTGGGCTTGCCGGTCGAGCCGCTGGTGTAGAGGATGAACAACGGGGCCTCGCTGTCCATCGGCTCGGCGGGGCAATCGGCCGAGGCGTCGGCCATCAGCTCGTGCCACCACAAGTCGCGCCCCTCCTGCATCGGCACTTGCGGTGCCGCAGCGCTTGTAGACGATGCACGTCTCGACGTTGGGCGACTTGGCCAAAGCGGCGTCGACGTTGGTCTTCAGGGGAATCTGCTTGCCGCGGCGCCAGCCGGCGTCGGCCGTGATGATGAGCTTGGCCCCCGCGTCGTTGTTGCGGTCGGCGATGGCCTCGGCGGCGAACCCGCCAAAGACGACCGAATGGACGGCGCCGATCCGGGTGCAGGCCAACATGGCGATGGCCAACTCGGGGACCATCGGCATGTACATGGCCACCACGTCCCCCTTCTTGATGCCCTGCTTCTTCAGCGCGTTGGCGAACTTGCAGACTTCGCGGTGGAGCATTTCGTAGGTGTAGACGCGGACGTCGCCCGGCTCGCCCTCCCAGATGATGGCGGCCTTGTTCCGGCGGGGCGTGTCCAGGTGGGCGTCGAGGCAGTTGTAGGAGACGTTGGTCTGCCCGCCGACGAACCACTTGGCGAAGGGCTCGTTCCATTGGAGGACTTTCGAGTAGGGCTTGAACCAGTGGATCTCGTGCCCCATCTTCCCCCAGAACCCTTCGAGGTCGCCGGCAGCCTCTTTCCAGAGCTTCTCGTACTGTTCCATCGAGCCGATGCGGGCCTTGGCGGCGAACTCCTTCGGCGGGGGGAACAAGCGTCTTCCTTCATCACATTGACGATTTGCCCAGATTTTGCCTCTGCCATCAGTAACGTCCTCCGAACCTATGGGGGTGAAGTGTGTTCATCGCGGGTTTAGCCCGGCCGGCGACGATGCCGGGCGGGCAGAATCCCACATTGTACCCGTTGGGGGTAGCCTGTCAATTGAGGCGGTCAGACGAGGGCGGCACGCCGGGAGTCAACTACGGAACGTGCTGCCGAGCGGCTGCTAGCCGCCCTGTTGAGGCAACGGAAGACCTTGCTGCACATGGTGTTGCGCTAGGCGCCGACCTTCGCCGGCGTAACGTCCCGGCCGCCTACCAGGAATAGCAGGCAGACGACGGCCGCCAGGCCGCCGGGCCAGAGCCAATGGGCGGCCAGTCGTGGGACCGCGCGGTCTGCCACTCCGCCCGCGTCACCGTGCCATCGTGGTCGAGGTCGGCCTTTCTCGCGGCGGCCAAGAGCGCCGGCTTGGCGTACGTCAATTCGCCGACGACGACATGCTCGGGCATCTCCTTCTGCATCGTAGCCAGGGAGAGCGAATCGGCAAACTTGAGGCCGACCTCCGTGGGCAGCAAACGCGCCCGCTCCTGGCCGGTCTGCTTGTCCTTCTCCGTCCAGGTCCAGGGGGGTAGAAGTTGATTCGGCAAATCCTTGCCGTCCTTCTGAGCGACCAGCGCGACGGGCGGCGGATATTGATCGCCCGTGTATCCGCTCAGAATCGTGCCGGCCAGCATCCCAACTCCCCACATCAAGAACGCCAAGAGACTCTGCGCGCTGGCGCTGATTTCCGGGGGCGCCTTGCGGCCGACGTAGATAAAGGCGGCGATAAAGACGAAGCAGTAGCAGAAGCCGTGAACCAGCAAACCGACGATAATCAGCGGGAAGCTCATCGTGGCGAAGCAGACGAACCGCACCACCCAAGCCGCCATGCCGCAGACCAACACATATTTGAGACCGATCTGTGCGATTACCCAGGGCATCAGCAGCATCACGAAGATCTCGGAGCACTGGCACAACGTTTGGAGGGCCGTGGGCGACGAACTTCCAGTTTCGACCAGCAGGGGATTACCCCAGGTGTAGTAGAAGCTCAGCGGGATGCTGATCAAGAAAGCGCAGACGGCAAACACCAGAAACGAGGGCTCCTTCAGCAGTTTCAAGGCCCCCAACCCGAGTACGTCACCGCCGGCAGCGCCCTTGGGCGGCGTATGCGGCAGCGTCAGGCAGTACAAGGCCATAGCCACGCTCGCTCCGCCGGCAAGGCAAAAGAACCAGGGCTTCGCCGGTCCCCCCAACAGGAAATCCACCGCCAAGCCGGCGACGATCCATCCGATCGTTCCCCCCACGGCGATCCGCGAGAACCGGTTCGGATCGTCGATGTTGCGGAAGGAGAGCGAATTCACCAGCGCCAGGGTGGGCATGTAACTGAGCGCGTTGATCACGAGCAGGATCATCAAGGGGAGCCACTGAGTCTGGAATGCGGAGGCAAACAGGCACGCCGCGCCAATCAAGTGCAAAACCGCCAGCACCCGCTCAGTGGCGAACCAACGGTCCGCCACGTAGCCGACCAGCATTGGCGAGAGGATTGCGCCGATGGCCGTGGTCGCGTAGATCAATCCAATCTCCGGCCCTGAAAAGCCCAGAGGGCCGTTCATATAGCCGCCCACCGCCACGTACCAAGCGCCCGAAATCATGAACTCCAGGAAAAACATCACCCCCAGCCGCACGCGAATCCAAGGATGAGCAGATGCCATCATGCAGTCCTTCCCTGAGAGAAGTCACGGATGAGCCAGCCCAGCGCACGATCACCAAACACCACAGTGGAGGATAGGGGGCTCGAACCCCTGACCTTCTGGATGCCATCCAGACGCTCTCCCAACTGAGCTAATCCCCCAGGGCCGGCCTTCGACGGCCAAGAGCAGCTCGCCGGCCGACCGGGTGAATCCGTAGGGTAGCGAAGCGTTGCCGCAACGTCAAGGAGGGGCCGACAACCGCGAATGGCGGGAAATCCTGGCAGTTATGGAACGCCGTAGCACAGGCATCTTGCCTGTGTCCCTTGCACGAGCAGGTCCCTGCATAGACAGGATGCCTGTGCTACAGCGGCACCTATTTGCCGCAAATTGCCCATTATGCCTCCCGCCTCCCATTGCTGCCTGGACAAACGCGTTTCCCGGCTTTACACGCACAGGGCTATTTGGGTATCCTCTGCCGCCCACTGGGCAACGCACTGGGCAACGCGTCTACTCATCTACGGATCGGCGACATGAGTCGCCTCCTACAAAGGAGCGGCGACAAGAGTTGCCTCCCACAACCTCGTTGAGTGAGATCCCACTGATGTGCCACGTCTATACGTTCATGGTTCTGGCTCTGCTGGGCGCGACGCCGCCGGGTGACGGCCAAGCGAACGGCCCGATCGCTCCTGCCGGCGACGGCTTCCGCATCGAGAACACGGTCTACGCCGGCGATCAGAAGGAGCCGCCCTGCGAAAGCACGACGATTTTCCACGGCGGCATGGTCTACGACTGCATGAAGACGCCGGCCGAGACGATCGTTCTTCGAGCGGGCCGCCGGGCGGTTCACTCTGCTGAATCTGAACCGCCGGACGCGGACCGAACTGACAACCGGCGAATTGACCGCGTTTACCGACCGGTTGCAGCACGCGGCGGCCAAGAGTTCCGATCCGTTGGTGAAGTTCCTCGCCGCGCCGAAGTTCCAGGTGGGTTTCGACCGGGCCGTGGGCAGAGCTGACGCTCAGCAGCCCGTGGGTCAACTACCGGCTGACGGTGCTCCCCGAGGGGAACCAAGCGGCGGTGGAACAGTACCACGAGTTCTCCGATTGGTACGCCCGGCTCAACGCGCTGCTGTCGCCGGGCTCGCGGCCGCCGTTCGGGCGGCTGGCGGTCAACGCGGAATTGGCCCAGCGGAGAGCGATCGCGTCCGAGGTGGTGCTGACGCTTTCCTCGCTCAAGCCGTCCAGCCGGCAAGCGGAACACGATCCGCAGCGAACACCGGCTGGTCCGGCCGCTGGACGGGGCCGATCTGGACCGCGTGGCGGACGACCCGCCGGCAGATGGACAGCTTCAAGCCGGTCGGCTTCCAGCACTACCGCAAGAGCGAGTTGCGGTAATTGCCGCCGGGGCGTCGGTGGGCTATGATGGATGCGGCCCCTTCCGATCCGCATCGGGAGCCTTGCCATGCCTTGCCGTCCGTTTCTGTTTGTCGCTTGGGATGGTCATGTGTTGCCTGCACGGCGCGAATGGCTTCTCGGCGGAGATCACCGCCGAACGCTCCCAGCGGGGCGCGGTCGTGAAGATCGACGGCCAGCTGTTCACCGAGTACCTGGTGCGGTCGGGGACCAAGCCGGTCCTCTGGCCGGTCATCGGCCCGGACGGCAAGGCGATGACCCGCGACTATCCGCTGGCCAAGCGTGCCGGCGAGACGACCGACCACCCTCATCAGCGGTCCCTGTGGTTCAGCCACGGCGAGGTGAACGGGGTGAATTTCTGGGCGGAGACGGGCAAGGTCGGCACGATCCGGCACCTGGAGTTCACCCGCGTGGCCGGCGGGAAGCCTGCCGTGATTGCCACACGCAACGCCTGGCTTGGCCCCGACGGCAAGAAGGTATGCGAGGATGAGCGCACCCTCCGTTTCGACACGCGACGGCAACGCCCGCTGGATCGACTTCGACATCACGCTGAAGGCCACCGATGGGCCGGTCACGTTCGGCGACACCAAGGAGGGGGCGTTTGGCGTCCGTGTGGCCGAGACGATCACCGTCGACGCCAAGCGCGGAGGGAAAATGGTCAACAGCCGTGGGCAGGTGAACAACGCCGCATGGGGACAACCGGCCGAGTGGATCGACTACCACGGGCCGGTGGACGGCCAGACGGTCGGCATCGCCATCCTCAATCACCCCAGCAGCTTCCGTTTTCCCACCCGCTGGCACGCGAGGCCCTACGGCCTGTTGGCGGCCAATCCGTTTTGTCGGCGGGAGTTTACCGGCAACGAGGCGACCGGCGGCGGCACAACGCTTTCGCCCGGCGAAACCATCACGCTCCGCTACCGCGTTCTGCTGCACCGCGGTGACGAGAAAGAAGGAGGAGTGTCCGAGGCGTTCTCC
The DNA here is from genome assembly GCA_963754135.1 of uncultured Planctomycetaceae bacterium. Classification (GTDB taxonomy): domain Bacteria; phylum Planctomycetota; class Planctomycetia; order Pirellulales; family Thermoguttaceae; genus JAJFUI01. The sequence continues at coordinate 549,890 of CAVWEY010000003.1, read as the reverse complement.
GTTTACTCCAAGGAAGCAAGATAGGCAAAGCCTGGTGTGATGAGCGGTTTTTCTGGCGGCGGTGGGACTTTAGAGAAAAGTCGCATGGGTGCTTGAGATAAGCGGGCGAATTTCTCGGTGTAAATTGCCGATAGCTTTCACTGTCGGCATTCACCCCATTTTATCCCACCTGTGCGAAGCCGCCTGTTCATCTAACTTCGCGCATTTTTAGGAGATTCATGCCAACAATGTTGACTCGTTTTCAACAGATTGAGAGCGTTCACGATCTTCGAGACTACGTCAACACAACGATTTGCAGCCATTACCAACTCCAAGAAGGGGCATTTTCGATGACCCAACGGGTGCTGCTGCGAGGGGGCAAACCCTGCGGGCTTTACTTCTGCCTGCACGGTCCGCGGGCGACCAAGTTCACCGCCATCTGGGAGACCGACCGGAACCAGGTGTTGTTCTACGGCACGCGCGGGGAGCGGTTCCTCAAGACGCAATTGATCGAGGCCCCCTTGTTAGAGTCGGCTGCCGCCTAGAAGGAGGTTGTTCCATGTTGGTCCTATCCAGACGGGAGAGCGAACGGATCAAGCTGGGCGATTCGATCGTGGTAACCGTGGTCAAGGTGGCAGGCGACCGCGTCCGGCTGGGGATAGAGGCCCCCGCCGATGTGCTGGTGTTGCGCGCGGAACTGGAGCGGTGCCGCGGCGAGGCGGCACCGCTACTGCCGGAAGCGGCATGAAAGCCGCGAGAATCGCCGGGCACGGCCTCAGGCGCGAGGCCGAACCGCTCCGGTCAGACCGCTGTAGTCTGAACGATCGCTGGGGTGCCACAACGGCTGGCCCCGCATCACCCGCTCGGCCAATACATCGATCTTCGCACGGGAACCGGCGGGTGCATCGGTGCCGTCGAAGTCCTCTGTTTCCACGGGCAGGAAATCCTCGTCGTGCCCACACTCCAGGATCGCTTCAAACACGTTTCGCATAACGAACAACTCCGTCGATAGTCCAATTCGTCTTCCGTCCCCCGGAAGACCCTCTTTAGAAAACTAAAACATTACATTATCCTCGAAAAACTCTGTTAGTCAAGCATTTGGTCGAGAAAAATTCCCGGTAGAATGGGCAAAATACGTGGAAAACCGCCTACTTTTCCGTTGGCGGTGGGCCACCGAGCGGGGGTATGGCCGCCTCATCATGGTGCCGCGTCTCGTACTCTTCGGCCAACACCGACGGGCAGATGTCCTCGACCCCGCATTGTGGACAGACAATGCGTATCAAATCGGTGCTGCTGAGTTTCAGCCCGTGGGTCTGGCAAATCCCGTACAGCTCTTTGAGATGTTTGCAGGGCATGGGCACATTGTACCAGATCATGCGCGGTTTCGGCAAAAGACTTTTCGGCAAGGGCGTCAAGATTGGGCCTTCGTCATTGCCCCCTCGCCAGATCGTCGGTCCAGCACTCGATCAGCGTGGCCTGATTGGCGTTCCGGTCGATCTGGGCGGCGGCGTCGAGACAGCGGTCGAGGCGGGCGGAAGCGGCCCGGCAGCCGCCGGCCCCGCGTTGCACGGCCTGCCCAACGTGTTCCCGCAGTTCCTGGTCGGCCGAGAGCGACGTGCCGCACTGGGCATGCATCATCTGCCGGTAGAAATCGGCGGCGAAAGCGACGACTTGCCGCAGCCGGGCGCGGCGGGCCGGCGCTTCCTTGCCGGCATCATCCACGAAGGCAGCCACCGTCTGCGCGAGCCGGACGCTGTCCAGGGCCGGCTCGGAGAGACGCTGATAGAGCGTGTTGCGGAACGCCCACAGTCCGGGGTCGGCCAGTTCCAACGCCCGCCTGACGCTCCCTTCACTGTATTGGGCCAGCCGCCGGGCCTCGGCCGGATCGCCCAAGAGCCCCTTCGACACCAGCAGCGTGCCGACAACCTCCACCGGCAGCGGCCGGAAGCGGATCAATTGGCAGCGGGAGCGGATGGTGGGGAGCTGCTTGGCGGGCGTGGTGCCGATCAGGATCAGCACGGAGCGGGGGGGCGGCTCTTCCAGGGTTTTCAGCAGGGCGTTGGCCGCTTCCGCGTTGAGATAATCGGCGTCGTCGATCACGGCGATCTTCCGTCCGCCCAGGTACGGCTTCAGGCTGATGCGGTGGCAAAGCCCTTCCCGGCGGCGGTGCTCCAGATCGCCGATCAACAATTCCAGCGGAATAAACGACTTGTCGGCGGGCTTGGCAATCGCTTCGAGATCGGGATGCGTGCCGGCCGCGGCTTGAACGCAGGAGGGGCACGACTCGCAAGGGTCGAGCGCTGCCTCCGGCCGCGTCTGGCAGAGCATGGCCTGGGCCAGTTTCAGGGCGAAGGTCCGCTTGCCGATCCCGGCCGGCCCGGCGAAGAGGAAACTGCTCGCCAGCCGCCCCCGCCCCAGCGCGCGGCGGAATTGCTCAACTACGTCGTCGTGTCCGTCAATGCCGTGCCAGGACATGGGCAAAATGATGAATGATGAATGATGAACGCCGAACTACCGCCGCTTGCGGTTTCGCAACTACTCCCGCCTATTCCGTTGCACGACTCTGCGGATTTCCGCTTGCACTTCCTCGATCGAGCCGCTGGCGTCCACCACGACGATCTGCTCGAGGCGATCGGGCGGCCTCGGCGAGAAAGCCCTGGCGGACGCGGGCATGGAACGCGCTGCCTTGCTGTTCCATGCGGTCCAGCGGCCGGGCGAGCCGAGCGGCCGCCAACTCGGACGGAACGTCGAGCACGATGGTCAGATCAGGCATTAGCCCCCCGGTGGAAGTACGGCCGACCTCCCAGAGCATCGCCACGTCCAGCCCGCCGGCGTGGCCCTGATAGACCACGTTGGCCAGCAGGTAGCGGTCGCTGATGACGGTCTGGCCCTGGGCCAGGGCGGGCCGGATCACTTCTTCAACCATCTGCGCCCGGGCGGCCATGTAGAGGAGCATTTCGCTGCGGCGATGGATCCGCAGATCGTGCCGATCCAGGAGGAGCTTGCGGACGGCCTCGCCGAGGGGGGTGCTGCCGGGGTCGCGGCAGGCCACCACGTCGTGGCCCCGCCCACGGAGCCAGCCGGCCAACAGCTCCGCCTGGGTCGATTTGCCGGTGCCGTCGCCGCCGTCGATGGAAAGAAACATGGAGCTATTGTAGACCGGGCGGCGTCCCACGCCAACCGCCCCGGAAGACACCGATTGCCGAACGGCACGCGGCGTCCTATAAAGAAGCGGGGGCAAGCGTGTTTACGTACTGTTCCCGACGTTGGCGTAGCCGTTCGTAACAAGGAGACGCGGCCATGCGGCACACGATTGACAAGTCCTTGGCAGTGGCCCTATTGGTGGCGGTCGTCGGTTGCCATTACCAACCGCCGCCGGCGATGCCGGCCGAGCGGAGCGACCCCGCGCCGGCACGGCGGTTCGAGGACGTCCGCCCTGCGGCCGTGGCGGGCGTCTTCTATCCCGGAAAGGCCGCCGATCTGGAGCGGGAGGTGGACGGCTTGCTGGAAAAGGCCCAGGACGCGCCGCATCCGGAATTTGCGGGCGTTGGTCTGTCCTCATGCCGGCTACGAGTTCTCCGCCAAAGTGGCCGCGTCCGGCTACAAGCAGCTTACCGGCAGGGACTTCTCGACGGTGATTCTGTTGGGGCCCAGCCACCTCACGGCGTTCGAGGGGGCTTTCGTCTCCACCGCCGACGCCTACCAGACGCCGCTGGGGATGGTCCCCCTATCGCCGGAGGCGGCGAAACTGGCCAAGCTCCCGCCGCTTGTCACGAGGCGGCGGGGCGAAGACTCGCCTGAGAAGCGGGAGTATTCGCTGGAAGTCCAATTGCCCTTCTTGCAGCGGACGCTCCACGACTTCAGCATCGTGCCAATCATCTTTGGCGACGTCGATGCCCGCAAAGTGGCGGACCGGTTGATTCCCTTGCTGGACGCTCGGGTGTTGATCGTTGCCAGCAGCGACTTGAGCCACTTCCACCCTTATGAAGAGGCTGTGGCGCAGGATACCGCGACCGTGAAAGCGATCTGCGGCCTTGATCCCAGTCGAGTGACGGCGGAGGACGCCTGCGGCTACCAACCGGTGTTGACCCTGATCGACATCGCCCGGCGGAAAGGCTGGAAGGCGCAGAAGCTCGATTACCGCAACAGCGGCGACACTACGGGCGACAAGTCGCGGGTGGTCGGCTACGCGGCGATTGCGTTCTATGACCCGAACGCCGCCGCCACGGGCAATGGCGCACAATTCACCCCGACGGAAAGACGGTTTCTGCTCGAATTGGCGCGGAAGAGCGTGGCCGCCGCGGCCGCCGGCACGGAGCCGCCGAAGCCGGAGCCCGACGCTGTGGGGAAATTCCTGGAGCGCCGGGCGTGCTTCGTCACGCTGACCAAGGGCGGCGAGTTGCGGGGCTGCATCGGCAGCATGTTCCCTCAAGAACCGCTCACCGAGGCAGTGATTCACCGGGCCCGGTCGGCGGCCGTTGAGGACCCGCGGTTCCCGCCCGTGCGGCCCGACGAACTCAAGGACATCCAGATCGAGGTCAGTGTCCTCAACACGCCCAAGCCGCTCCGGTTCACCTCGCCGGACGACTTGTTGGCGAAGCTGCGGCCGGGCATCGACGGGGTGGTGCTCCGCGTGGAAGGCCGCGAGGCCACGTATCTGCCGCAGGTCTGGGAGCAACTGCCCGGCCGGCGGCAGTTCATGTCCGAGCTGGCCCAGAAGGCCGGGCTGCCGGCCGACGCCTGGACGCAATCCGACGCCTCCGTGTTGACCTACCAGGTCGAGGCGTTCAAGGAAAAAGGGGGAGGGGGGAAGGGGGAAGGGGGAAGGCGGGGACGAGAATGACAAAGCTCAAATGACGAATGACGAAGGAAACTCGAAGCTCGAAGCTCGAAATCCGAAGTCCGGGTCTTCGAGCTTCTTGTGTCGGTCCCCCTTCCCCCTTCCCCCTTCCTCTTTCTTCTCGGCTGCCGTCTGCTGTCTCGGGCTGTCGGCGTTTCTGACGCAGTTGGCGCTCATGCGGGAGTTGGTGAGCGTCTTGTCCGGCAACGAACTGGTGTTCGGCATCGTGCTGGGCAGTTGGATGCTGTTGACGGGCATCGGCGCGGCCCTGGGCCGGACGGCCGGCCGGCTGCGGGCGCCGATGGCCGCGCTGATTCCGGCTCAAATCCTGATTGCCCTGCTGCCGATTGCCAGCGTTCTGCTGCTGCGGTGGCTCAGCAGCGCCGTGTTTCTCCGCGGCGCAGAAGTGGGAGTGACCGGCTCCGTGGCCTGTTGTCTGGCGCTGCTGGCGCCCTATTGTCTGGTGATGGGCTACGTGCTTCCGACGGTCTGCCGAGGGATGGCGGACCGAGGGCTGGGCACTTTGGCCGACGGAGGGCTGGGCACTTCAGTGCCCAGGGCCGTGGGCCGCGTTTACCTCTTGGACAACCTGGGCAACGTGTTGGGCGGACTGGCCTTCGTGCTCGTGCTGGCGAACCTGTCCGACCGCTTCGTCATGCTCTACTTCGCCGCCGCCCTGAACCTGCTCTCGGCCGCCGCGCTGGCGGCGAGCACGGGCCGGAGACTGCTCGCGGCTGCGGCGGCGACGCTCCTGGCTGCGCTGCTGGCCACGGCCGCCTGTTGGGACCTCGACGGCTTCTCCTGCCGCTTGGAGTATGCCGGACAGAACGTCCTCTTCCACGGAACCTCGCCCTACGGGAGCCTGGTGGTGACGCAATCGGCCGGGCAATTGAACTTCATCCAGAGCGGCGTGCCGTTGTTCTCGACCAACGACGCCGGGCAGATCGAAGAGCCGGTCCATTATGCGATGGCGCAGCGCCCGGATGCCCGGCGGGTGCTGCTGATCGGGGGCGGCGCTTCGGGCATGGCCCGCGAGGTGCTCAAGTATCCGGTCGACGGCGTCGATTACGTCGAACTCGATCCGTTGGTGCTCGCGGTTGCCCGGCGATACGTGCCCGAGAGCCTGGCCGACCCGAGGATTCACACGATCAACACCGACGGCCGCCGTTTCGTGCGCCAGGCCGGCCGCCGCTACGACGTGGTGATCCTGGGCGTGCCCGAGCCCAGCACTTCACAGATCAACCGCTTCTACACCCGCGAGTTCTTTGCCGAGGTACACCGGATTCTCGCGCCGGACGGGGTGTTGTCGCTTTCGGTGGGGACCTACGAGGACTATCTCAGCCCGGAATTGGCCCGGCTGACCGGCGTGACGGAGCGGACGCTCCGGCAGGTCTTCGCGCGGGTACTGATCCTTCCCGGCCAGCGGGTTTGCTTCCTGGCCTCGGACGGAGACTTGACCACGGACGTGGCCGGGCGGATCGAGCGGGCGGGCGTACGCAACCGGCTGGTCGGCCGCAACTATCTGAAGGGAACGTTTACGCCCGACCGGATGGCCGACGTCCGCCGCGCGGTGGCGGCCGGGGGCCCCGTCAACGAGGACTTCAATCCGATCCTGTACTACTACCATCTTCGCTATTGGATGCGGCAGTTTCAGGCCGGATTTGGGCTGTTCGAGGGGTTGCTGCTGCTGCTGTTGGCGGTCTACATGGTGCGGTTGCGGCCGGTGGCGCTGGCGGTGTTTTGCGGCGGGCTGGCCGCCTCGGCCTTGGAAGTCGTCCTCTTGTTGGCCTTTCAGATCGTCTTCGGGTCGCTCTATTACGGGGTTGGCGTGATCGTCACGACGTTCATGGCCGGGTTGGTCCTCGGTGCGGCGATTGCCGGCGGGAAGCGGCAAGATGCCGCTTCTACTTCGGCTCGTGCGCGGCGGATGCTCATGGTTCTGGCGGCGGCGGTGGCGTTGTATGCGGCGTGTCTGCCGGCGGCGCTGGCGGGCTTGGGGAAGCTGGAAGGCCCGGCCGCGTTGGCGGCCGCTGCGGCGGCGATTCCCTTGTTGGTGCTGGTGCTGGCGGTGTTGGTGGGCATGGAGTTCCCGCTGGCCGCGCGGCTCGACGACCGGGACGCGGCCACCACGTCCGCCCGGTTCTACACGGCCGATTACGTCGGGGCCGCTCTCGGCGCCCTGTTGGTCAGCACGTGGTTGATTCCCGTGCTGGGAGTGACCATCGTGTGCCTGTTGACAGCCGGCTTGAACCTGTTGGCGGCAGGGGCGATGCGGCTCGCCCCGAGAAACTATTGACGGTCGGAAGCGAATCACACGTCCTCTGACGGGGGATGCTTGCGAAGGGACGAAGATAGGAATAGACTCTTCCCGAGGAGACCGTCATGGATTCCGAACATGCTGCGGATGATCAATCGTCGGCCGACAAGCGGTATGAGTACTTCGCGTTCATCAGCTACAAGCACGAGGACATGCGCTGGGCCAGGTGGCTTCAGCAGCAGATCGAGACGTATCGCCTTCCCGCCATCATCCGCAAGCAGGCGCCGCACCTGCCGAAGCACATCCGGCCGGTCTTCCGCGACCAAACCGACATCAGCACCGGGCCGCTGCTGCAAAACCTCCGTCAGGAGTTGCAGGATTCCCGTTTCCTGATCGTGCTCTGTTCCCCCTCGGCCGCGAAATCGGAGTGGGTGAACCGGGAGGTGCAGCACTTCATCGACATGGGCCGGGCGGACCGGATCATTCCCTTCGTGGTGGCGGGCACGCCCAACGCCTCGGACCCGGACGAGGAGTGCTTTCCCGCCATCCTCCGCGGCGCGGAACGGGGGATGCTCGGCGTCAGCGTGCCGGAACTCGGCAAGGAAAAGGCCTTTGTCAAGGTCATCGCCAAGCTGCTGGGGTTGAAGTTCGATCAACTCTGGGACCGGCATCGCCGCCGCCAGCGGCGGCAGCGACTGGTGCGAGGGCTGATGGCGGTGGCGTTGCTGCTGGCCGCCGCGACGGGCGGTTTCGCCTATTGGGACTACCACCGCACGAAGACCGCCTACTATGCCGATTACGTCGAATGCCGGGGCGTGCCCCAAGGCATCGTCGAGCTGGGCGCCGCACGGATCCAGCACCGCCATCTCTCGTGGAGATTCGAGTCCTCCCGCTACCGCGTCGACCGGGTTTCGAGCATCAACGGCAGCGGCCGGCCCACGGACACGGATGACGCCGACCATCCGGCCGACCGGACTTTCCATTACCGCGACAACGGCGCGTTGGAATACACGGTCGAATTCACACCGGCCGAGAAGGAGATCCGGAAGTGCGTCTATGCCCCGGACTTGTCGATCGTCGAGTTCAAGGGGGGCAGCAAGGGGCGGTTGCAGATGCAGGCCAAGTTCTTGCCGGCCGACAGGGGCAGTCTGAAAACCGCGCCCGGCATGCCCGATACGAGCGGGCGCTCGGAAATCGCCGCCTGGGAGCTGAAATATGACGACTTGGGACACGTGTTCCGGCGGACCTATTTGAACCAGAGCGGTTACCCGACTTCCGACGCCAACGGGATTTATGTCCAGGAGTTTACCTACACTCCGGCCGGCAAGGTCAGCGCCGTACGTTATCTGGATGTCGGCGGCCAACCCTGTCCGACCAAGCGGGGAGTCGCCGGCAGGCAGTACGAATATGACGCCCAAGGAAACCGGATTCAGACGACGTGGATCGGCGCGACAGGAACGCCAGTCTTCAACGAGGACGGCGACGCCATTGAAAAGCAGAAATGGGACGCGGATGGAAATCTTGTCGAAGTGGCGTACTTCGGCATCGGCGGCAAGCCCTGCCTGTGCAAGGGCGGGTATGCCGGCTGGAGGGTCGCCTACGACGGGCGGGGAAACCGGACGAGCGCGTCCTGCTTTGGGACCGACGGCAAGCCCTGTCTGCACAAGGACGGCTATGCCGGATGGAACGCCCAGTGCGACGTGCGGGGATACCAGACAAGCGTGTCCTACTTCGGCTTGGGCGGCAATCCCTGCCTCCAAAAGGACGGATATGCCGGATGGAAGCTCGCCTACGACGAGCGGGGAAACACGACCAGCACGTCCTACTTCGGCACGGATGGCAACCTCTGCTTGCACAAGGACGGGAATGCCGGGTGGAAGGCCGTCTACGACGTGCGGGGAAATCAGACGCGAGTGTCCTACTTCGGGACCGACGGAAAGCCTGGGCTGAGCAAAGAGGGGTACGCCGAATTCAGCCGCACTTTCGACGAGCGGGGAAATGAGACGGGCGAGTCCTACTTCGGCGCCGACGGCAAACCCTGCTTGTGCAAGAAGGGAAATGCCGGATGGAAAGCCACTGTCGACGAGCGGGGAAACCTGACAAACGAGTCCTTCTTCGGCTTGGGCGGCAAGCCTTGCCTGCTCAAGAACGGGTATGCCGAAATGAAGTGGACCTACGACGCGCATGGAAACAAAACCAGCGAGTCCTACTTCGGCACGGACGGCAACCCCTGCCTGATCGTTGACGGATACGCCGGAGTGACCTGCACCTTCGACGAGCGGGGCAACCAGACGAGTCAGTCCTACTTTGGCGCCGACGGCAAGCCCTGCTTGTGCAAGGACGGATATGCCGCGGCGAAGGCCACCTTCGACCAACGGGGAAACGAGACGAGCGTGTCCTGGCTCGGCATCGACGGAAAGCTCTGCCTGCACAGGGACGGGAACGCCGAAGTGAGGCGGACCTACGACGAGCGAGGGAACCAGACGAGCGAGTCCTACTTCGGCTTGGGCGGCAAGCTGTGCGTCGTCACGACCGGGTATGCGGGATGGAAGGCCACTTTCGACGAGCGGGGAAACCGCACGAGCGAGTCCTACTTCGGCCCCGACGGCAAGCCCTGCCTGAGCGAGCACGGGGTTGCCCGGTGGACGGCCACCTACGACGAGCGGGGAAACCAGACACGTGCGTCCTACTTTGGGACCGACGGCAAGCCTGGGCTGAACGATGAGGAGGTCGCTCGGCAGGACAACCAGTTCGACGGTCGCGGAAACCAGACGAGCAGGTTTTTTTTCGGGACCGACGGCAAACCCTGCCTGCACAAGGACGGGTATTCCGGATGGAAGTCCACTTTCGACGGACGGGGAAACGAAACCAGCGTTTCCTACTTCGGCACCGACGGCAAGTTGTGCAGGACCAAGGAGGGGGTTGCCGGCTGGAACGCCGAGTTCGACGAACGGGGAAACCAGACGAGCGCGTCCTACTTCGGCTTGGGCGGCAAGCCCTGCTTGCACGAGAACGGGAACGCCGGATGGAAGGCCACCTACGACGGCCGCGGAAACATGACAAGCCGCTCCTACTTCGACGCCAATGGCAACCCGTGCCTGTTGAAGAGCGGGTACGCGGAAGTGAGGTACACTTTCGACGAGCGGGGAAACCGCACGGGTGAGTTCTACTTCGGCGCCGACAAGAAGCCCTGCCTGTACCAAAACGCTTATGCCGCGGTGAAGGCCACTTACGACGAGCGGGGAAACCGGAGCAGTGTGTCCCTCTTCGGCGCCGACGGCAAGCCCCGCCTGAACTTCAACGGCATTGCCGGATGGAAGGCCGCCTTCGACGAGCGGGGAAACGAGATTAGCGAGTCCTACTTCGGCGCCGACGGAAAACCCTGCCTGAACAAAGACGGGGCTGCCGGATGGAAGGCCGCCTTCGACGAACGGGGGAACCAGACAACCTGGTCCTATTTCGACGAGCACGGCGGGCCCCTGCGGCCAGTCGCGGTTCAAGTCCGGGAAGTCATGCCCAAGGGAAAAGCCGCGGCGCTGGGACCTGCGCCGGCGACATCATCGTCCGCTACGACGGACAACAATACACGGAGTTTGCGAAGCTCGTCCGTGCGATCAAGGCGCCCGGCAAAAAGCCCCGGGAGCTTGTGGTCCGGCGGGGCGGCAACGAGATCACTTACCAAGTGACGCCGGGATTGCTCGGGGTCCTGTTCGGCACATTGTACGCCCCCGTTGCCCCCGATTCCCCTTCCCCCGACAAGCCCGCGGCCACGCCCGCCACGCCGTCCGCTCAGAGCGGCAAATCAGTCGAGATGAACCGCTAGGAGGCGGCCTCTTTTTTCGCCTCGCCGCCTTCGCTCGCGCCCTGGCCCTTGTCGTCGCTCTTCGGCTCGCTGGTGGCTTCGGCCTTGGGCTCGCTCCGGGCGGCGGCGCAGCTTCCGCTCCAGGGCTTCGATCTCGTCGGAGCCAAGATGCTTTTCGATGAGTTGGCGGGTGTCGGCCAGCAGGGTGTCGATCTTCTTCTGGATGGCCTTATCGGGGGAAGTGAGCCGGTCCTGTTGCTGGTTGATGCGCATCGTGAACTGCAGCGCCCTATCGAGGCGGTTCAGCTTATCCATCAAGTCCGCCGCCTGATCGAACTGCCCGGCCTCGATGCGCATGTCGATCCGCGCCATCAGGATCGTACGGCGGGCGACCAGATCGACCAATTCCTCCTGGAGTCCGAAGAGGAATCCCTCGGCCTCCAACCGCCGGTTGTGATTGGCCAGCTCGGCAGTCAGTTGCGGCTCCAGGCCGGGGACCACCGGCAAGCGGGCCAGCAGGTCGTTGCCGCTTTTGACCAGCAACACCCGCAACAACGCCGGGTCCGGCGGCACCAGCAGGCGGCCCTGCCGGTCGGTCAGGCCCAGGAGGGTGGGGGTCTTGCTGCCGGGCGGATGGGCGTAGACTTCATAGCCGCCCAAAGGCCCCTTCGGCTCGGTGTGCGATTTCAGCACGAGCACGGTTGTGCCGCCGGGGGGCACCACCCGCAGCGCCAGCGACTCGACCCGGCCGCGCTGCTTCACGACCATTGCCGCCTTCATGCCGGAATACACGCGGGCACGGGCCTCTTCGGGCGTGATCTTTTCCACGACGCAGAACGACCAGGGGGCCGGCGCGGCGCGGCGGAAGTTGCCCAGCCGGTCGTTGGTGCGGATGATCGGTTGCAGGACGTCCCCCTCGCGCAACAGCGCCAGGTTGTGATCGCCCAGCGGCAGACCCGTGGCTTTCGGGCGGAGCACCGCCTGGTCATTCTTTTCCAGGCGTTCGATGCGGGCCACGGGCGCGAAGGCCGCCAGTAGGGCCCCCAGCGTGGTCTCTCCCAGCGCGCCGGTCTGCCACACCGGCCGGGTGACGGCCGTGTTGAGGACGTGAGTGCGGCAGTCGAAATCCCGCACCGTGACCGTCATGCCGTCGGCCGCGGCGGCAACCGCCACCAGCAGAACTTTGTCGACCTGCGGCGGGGGGAGCGGGATCTGGTCGGCCCGGAGGTCCGCCAGGCCGCGGACCATCTCCCGCTCGAGGGCCGGCGGGGGCGGCGTCACTTCGGCGTTCCATGCCGCCCCCAGCACCGCCTCGATCCGTGCCGAGAGGGTGTCGCAGAGGGCGGATTGCAGCCGCGGCGTCAAAGGCGGCTGCGGCGCAACCGCCACGAGCACCTGCACCTGGTAAGGCGTCAGCGGCCAGACCGATTGGTCCGCCGCCGTGGCGACGGTCGCCCACAGCAGGGCCGCCGAAGTCAGCGCGAACCATCGGGTCGGGCGCGTAATGAACACGTTCATTTCTCCGCCGGGTATTGAAAGGCCGGCCGCCATTGCTCGATGTTCTGGTACAGCGAGACGGGCCCCTTGTTGTTGCGCGGCGCAACCACGCCGCGGAGGCTCTTGCGGTAGCCGAAGTGCTCGACCAGTTGCCACAGCGGGATCACGGTCATGTCGTCGTAGGCGATGCGGTGAATGCGGTGGAGGCACTCGCGGACCTGGTCCCATTCGGCGGCCTGATCAAGCTGACGCAAAGCCAGCATCATGTAGGGGCCGGAGTCGGCGACCATGCCCCCCTCGCCGAACAGCCGGTTGGCGTCCACCACCGGCTCCCAAGTGGCCAGCTCCACGTAGAGCAGGTCCACGTCGTCGGGAACGCGCTCGGGCAGGGGGTTGTGAAGCGGCCGCAACTCGATCGGAATCCCCACCCACTCCAATTGCTTCTGGATCGAAGCGCACGCCGCCCGGGCGATCTCGTCGGGCGGATAGGCCAGGGTCAGTTTCGGCAGGGGGGGCCTCTTGGCCTTCTTCGCTTTCTTCTTCTCGTCCGGTTTCCTGGTTCCTTCTTATCGTCCGGCTTGGGCTCGGTCTTCTTGGCCGTCTGCTGCTCCTTCTTCTCCTCCGGTTTCTGACCGGCCTTCTGGGCCGCCTGAGCATCGAGGTAGTTCTGGAACGCCACGCTGGCCAGCGCGATGCAGAGCTGCGGGTCGTAGGGCCGCGGCACGATGCTCTCGTCGGAGGCGTAACCCATCGGGTCGCCGGTCCCAATGCCCAAGGGGAACGGACTGCTGGTGACCACGCAGCCGGGGACGTCCTCGCCGGCGAGCATCTGCTGGAGGATCGCCTGGCGCTGGATTCCGTAGGCCAGCGCCCGGCGGAAAGTGCGGTCGCCCAACAACAGCCGGCGGGCATTCGGGATCAGGCAGTGGACCAGCGGCATGGAGTAGGACTGGACGGCCAGGTGCGGGTCGGCGCGGAGCGACGGCAGCGTCCAGGGATTGAGCCGGTCGACGACTTGCACGTCGTCCCGCTTCAAGGCGGCGACGGCCTGGGCGACCGTGTCGAAGCGGTGTTCGACGAGTTCCATCGGGCGGCCGGCTTCAGCGGCGAAGTACTGAAGATTGGGAGTGAAGACGGTCTCTTGCGACGTCGGCGGCTGGATCACCATGGGTCCGTTGGCCGGCGGCTGCTGGCCGGGACCGCGGGCCGCGCCCGGCGGCGTCAAGATGATTTGCAGCATGGCCTCGGGGTGGACGTGGGACCGGCGTAGCTCCACCTCAACCCCATAGACCCCGCGGACGGAGACGGCCGTCATCAGGTCCGACCAATCCACCCGGTAAGCCGGGTTGCTCGGGTCGGCGGTGGCCAGCAACAGCCGCGCCACGTCGACGCCGGTGAGCGTGGCATTGCCTTGGGCCCAATGGATGTCGGGCCTCAGGTTGATGGTCAGCCGGCGGCCGAGGGTTTGAGAAACGATCTTGCCGACGGGGCAGTCATACTTGCCCCCCTCGGTGCTGGGGCCGGCAAACTCGGTCAAGGTGCGGTAGACGAGCCGGCGGGCCCGCCGCGAGGCCCAGTCGTCGAGCCGGCAGACCGTAAGGTCCGTGGCCGGCGCCGTCACGCCCACCACCAGGCGGGAATACTTCTGGTGGATGGTTTTCGCCAGTTCGCGGGCGCCGGGCAACTCGGGGCAGAGCGCGGTGACTTGGCGGCTCAGCGTGGCGGCCTTGCCCCACTGCCCCGACTCGGCCGCTTGGCGGGCCTCGGCCAAGAGCGGGGCGGACTCGCTTCTCCATCGCTCGTTCCACCGGGCAACGACCGGGTTGTCGGGGAACGTGACAGCTAGGTTGTGCAAGAGCGCCCGCGCCGCGGGGTAATTCTTTTCGGACACGTACTGTTCGACCAGCTTGTCCGTCGTTCCCCCAAGAACGCGGTCGAGCCCCGGCCGCTTGGGGTTGCGGCGGTACAGCTCGCGCAAGAGGGCCAGGGCGCCGTCGTATTGGCCCTTGTGATAGGCCGCGTTGGCCTCCGCGAAGAGGCAGTCCTCTCCGGCCTTGGCCAGCCCCGGCAGGGCGGGCTTGTTCCGCTGGAGGTAGGTGAAGTAGTCGTAGGCCTCGTCAAACCGCCCCTCCTCGACCAACTCGTTGGCCTTGTCCAGCACCAACTGCTCGAACAATTCCACCTTGGCAATGTTCCGCCACAGGACCTCGTATTCCTTGTCGGGGTCGATCAGGCGGTGGACCAGCAGCTTTCCTTCGGATCTCCGCCAGTCGGTGCGGTTCCGGATGGCCGGGTCCAAGGGTTTGACCTTCAACACTTCATTGTTGTTGGCGGCGTTCAGGGTGATCTGATCGTAAGGCTCTTCCTCGTAGAGGGGCGTTTCGGCGCGGGCCAGCGCACAACAGAAGAAGATGACGAGCACGACGGCCAGAAAGCCGCTACCGCGTGCCAGAGAACCAATGCTGCAATAGCCGGGGGCTAACAGCCCCCGGAACGTGCGCGAAGGGCGGAATTTCCTTCCGGGGGCTGTTAGCCCCCGGCTATCGTTCGCGACATTGCTAATCTGCGTGGCAATGCTCATGGTTGCCGTACTTCGTAGAGGGTGCCGTCGAATCCGCCGACGAGCAACCGCCCGCCGCGCAGCACCGGCCCGGTGGCCAGCGGGCAGCCGACGTCCAGTTTTCCCAGTTCCTTGCCGGTGGCGGCATTGATGCGGGAGATGATTCCGTCCCGCGAGGCCAACAGGTAATGCCCGCCGAGCCGCAAGGGAGTGCCGGCCAGCAGCCCGTGCTTGAGCGGCGTCTGCCAGAGGCGGTTCCCCTTGGCGTCCATCGAGAGCAACTGTTTGTCGTCGGTGGCCAGCAAGACGGCATCGCCGAGGCGGGCGGGTCCCCAGGCGAATTGGCCGCCCAGCGGGAGTTCCGTTCCGCGGTTGAGTTTCGCCAGGCCAAACCCGACCAGCACCTTCCCCGTGTCGGTCGCATAAACCGTCTCGCCCAGCACGGCCAAGGGCGAGACGAGCGGCTTGGTGACCGTCGCCTCGGCCAGCACGGCCAGGTGGGGCTTCGGGTCGTCTTGAACGCCCAGGCGGTAAACCTTCGTCTTCCCGTCGCTGATGACGGCTTCCTTGTCGCTGACGGCCGCAGGGGTGATCCAGTCGATCCGGGCGCCGACATCGAGGGCGGGTTGGAACGGCTCGGCCAAGGGCATGGGTTCGCCGGTCTGCGGGTCGGGCTTGGAGTCCCAGAGGCAGACCTGGCCGGCCAGGGTCGCCACCAACAGGCCGCGGCCCATCGCCACCGGGTGCAGGCGAGTCTGTCTTTATCGGGCAGTTTCAACCAGGTGACCAGCGGGGTGGGGCTGCTGGGGTCGAAGACGCCGATCTGCTGGCTCCCCTTTCCGCTGCTGACGGCCAACAGCCCGCCGGACAGCCGGATGACGTGCTTCACCGGCGGGGGCAGCCGGAAGACGTCGGGCGCCACCAGCGGGTCGCCCAGAATGGCCGAAGCCGTTGCCCCGGCGTCGATCTTGAACACCGCGCCGCCGGCGGTAACGACGATGGCCTTGCCGTCGTCGAGCACCTGCGGCTCGCCGGCCGGCGGCACGCCAAGTTCGGTGGCCCAGAAAAGCTCCGATCCCTGCATGGCGCGGGCCGAAACCACGGCGCCGGGACTACCCAGCTTCCGCCGCACGGCGACGACGGCCTGGCCGACGGCGGCCGGCGGCTGGAGAAAGGCGCTTTGGTCATCCTCGATCCAGTTTGGTTCGAGCCGGCCGCGGGCGGCCTGGATGTCGTACTTGGTCAAGCGGTTGTCGGCGACGAACAATTGCCCGCCCTGCAACAGGGGGAAACGGATCACGTTGTCGGCCCCCTCGATGGCGCTTTCGGCGATTTGCTTCAGCGGCGCCTTGGACTCCGCGCCGCCCAGCTCGAAGATGCGCACGATGCCGGAGGTGGTGGCGACCAGGACGCGGCGTCCGTCGGCCAGCGGCGGGGTGGCGACGTGTCCGCCCAGCGGAATTTGCTGCACCAGTTTGAGCCACGGTTCCGGCTTGCCGGATTCTTTCGGTTGAATCAGATACACCCGCAACTGGGCGTCGCGGGCCCCGTCGTTGACCACCAGCAAGAGGAAGTCGTCGACCACCAGCGGCGCGGTGGCGACGGTTTCCCGCTCGTGGCCCAGGAAATCGACGTGCCGGCACGCGCCGTCGCCGAGCGCGAGGATAAAAAGGTTGGCGCGGGCGGCAACCTGGTAGATCAGGGAGCGGTGGCCGTCGACGGCGGGGGCGACGCCGAGGGGCTGTGGAAGGTGGACATAGCCCGGCGACTCACCCGTCGCGGCGGAGATCGTGATCAGCTTGCCGTTGGGCGTGGCCAACAGGATTTTCTCGTCGGCCACGACGGGTCGGGCGTCGAACGGCTCGCCGACGGCGTACCGCCAGCGGACGCGGCCCGAGGCCCCGTCGATCCGCAGCAGTTCGTTCCGCGCCGTGTCCACGACCAGGGCATCGCCGCCCGCCTCCGACGAGAGGGGCAAGACCGGCAGGGAGGCCGCCCGCGGATTGGCGTCGAAACCGATGAACCGCCGCCAGACCACCTTGCCCGTGGCGGCGTCCAGCCCGTAGACGGCGCCATCGACCGCCGCCAGCACGCACTGGCCGGCCACGTCCGGCACTTCGGTCTTGGTTTCGCGGCGGGCCAGGGTGATGACCGCCGCGGTGCCCGCCGGCGGATCGGCGGCCGCCGGCGGCTTCACCTCCGCCACCCACTTGACCAGCGTTTGCTGCGCCCGCGAGACCTCCAGCAGTCTCGCTTTGAGCTTGGCGTTATCGGCCAGATCGGGATATTGGCGAAGAGCGGCGCTGCACACCGTGTAGGCGTCGGCCGTTTTCGACTCCTTCACCGCCTTCTGCATGGTGGCCAGCGTCTTTGCCAATTCGCTGTCGCGGGCGATCTCCCGCTTGGTGATCGCCAAACTGGCCTGCACGTCGGCCAGCTTGCTCGCGCTTGCCTGGCGCAGCGTCTTGGGCACGTACTTCTCGACCATTGCCAGGGCCTGCTGGCTCTTGTCCACCAGCGCGGAGTCGGACGTCTTTCGGGCCTTGTCGGCCAATCCTTCGGCAATGAGGGGCAACATGGCCGCCAACTCGGGATAGGCCTCCTTGAAGTCCTTCTCCGTGGAGATGTGCCCGAGCAATTCGTCGGCCGTCTTCAGCGCCGTCGGCCAATCGGACCCCAGTTGCGTGGCCTGACGCAGTTTGGCCATTTCCTTCTTCACGCGGCCGCCGCTTGCGCCGGCGTCCTTCGGGAAGGCCACCAGATAATCGTCGTACTGCTTGATGGCTTGCAGGTAGGAGCCCTGGTTGTAGGAATCGTCGGCCATTCTGAGCATCTTTTCGGCGTTGCCGCTGGTCAGCGCATGCCACAGCCAGGCGCCGGCGAACAGCATGACCAGCAGGCCGCCGCCGCCGAGGAGCATCAACGGCGATCCCCACTTCTCCGACTCGGTTTCCTTGCGGACTTTCGGCTGGCGGCGGAAGACGTCGCCAGAAGCCTCCGCCCCGGGACGGAGCGGCCTCCAGCGGACTGCCGGCCGCGGCAGCCAGCGCGGCGTCGGACAGCAGCCCGTCGAGCGTTCCCACGCCGGGTCCACCGAGCGTCGGCATCTCCTGGTCGAACAGCGAGCCTCTTGCCGGGGGAGCTTGGGGGCGGCGGACGTCTTGTCCGCTTCGTGCGGCCGGTGCGGCCGCGCTCTGCGCAGGCCGGCCCGGTGTAGCCTGCTCTTGGCCGGTCTCTCCGCCGGCGGCTGGGCGGCAGGTTTCGCCGGCCGGGGTCTGGCCGGCCGCCGGGACTTCACGCGGTATGCGGCCGGTTCGTCGTCGATCGGGGCAAAACCGAGGTCTTCCTCGGCCTTGGGCTGCGGTCTAGCGGCCGCCGGTTTGGCCGCGGCAGGTTTCGTCGGCGGGGCCGCCTCCTCGACGGCCGACAGCAGGCGCTTGGCCTGGGCCGGCGTCAAATGCCCGTGCTTGACCAACCGCTTGGCAATCAACTCGGCGGCGATAGGCTTCGGGGACTGGGCGACCTGAGCGCGGAGGTTCGCCACGGTGCGGGCCGAAAGGATCTCCCGCTCTTCCAGAAGGGTTAGAAACTGATCGGTGGAACTCATGTCATCTCTTCATTGATTGCTCGATCACGTAGAACTGGAACCCGTCCCCGACGGCTTGGACGCCGAAGCGGGTTTTGTTGATGTCCTTCGGCGACTTGCCGCGGAAGTTCTTCTCCAGATCGGCCAACAGCCTTTCCGTGTCGGGAGGCAGGAACTTCAGGATCAAGTGCCCCTCGGTGTCGATTCCCGCCCGAGCCAGCAGTTCCTCGTCCGCCTGCTGAAGGGCGCCGCTCCGCCAGGTAAGGTAATAGCGTTTTTCGTTCACCGAAGGGTTGGTGATCTCTTTCCGGTCGGGTTTGGCCTTGCTGAGGTTGGAGGCATAGATGATCCGGTTGTCCGGCATGACGACTCCCAGTTCGATGTGGAAGAAATCGAGTTGCCGGGCGTAGAGGTCCAGGGTATTTCCTTTTTGGAACATGACCTCCCAGTGGCGTGGCAGACCCGGCTTGCCCGGCCCGTGGCCGAGTCCGCGGCCGTCGCCGAAGCCGCCATAGATGCCGCCGCCGGTGCCATAGCTGCCCTGGTGGGTTTGAGCGGTCAGATTGGGATCGTCCAACTCGACCACGTTGGAAGAGACGGCCGTGCCCAGCGTGTTGAGGTCCTGTTGGACGTCGGGGGTTTTTTCGGCGGTTCCGACGAAGGGTTCGTCGGAGGGGGCGTCGAGTTGCGAGCCGCCGGCGGGCCGGCCGTCGCCGCCCCCTTCGCCGTCCTCGCGGTATTCGGCCATCTCCACCGGAACGGAGGGCTGCGAAGCGTGGATCCGGTTGCTCAGCCAGATCATGAACAGCAGCGAGACCGCGACCCCGATGGAGATCAACATGGCCAACAACATGCTGGAGGCGCGGTCGTAGGGCGAAACGGCGACCCGCCGCCCTTCCTGGGCCATAGCTGCCGGGCCTCGCGGACGACGGATGACGTTTTTGCCATGTTCTAGCTTTCGTCGTCGATGGCCAATTGCATTTCGTCCATTCCCACGTCGCTGCCGGCGTCCAGGACCATCACCAGTGTGCCGTGGCGGGCCTCGCTGTTGCCCAGGACGAGCATTTTGTTGGAGGCCGAGCTGCTCCCCCGCGCCTCGCCCAACTTGATGCGCAGCTCCCGCTCGCTGCCGCCGGCCACCTCCGAGTCGTTCACCCAGATGGTGTTGTCGCGGTCGATCCGCACGATCACGAAGCCGTCCCGCTCGAAGTCGGCCGACGTGCGGGTGCGCTTCTTGCTCGATCTCGGTCCTGCTGGGGCGAGGGCATCTCGATGGCGGTGAAGGTCTTCTGCATGGACGTGACCATGAAGAAGATCAGCACGAAAAAGACGATGTTGACCATGGCGGTCATGTCGACGAGGTTTTCATACAGCGGTTTCTTCGAGGCGCTCATTCTCCGGCTTTTTCGATCACGGCCAATCTCAACTTGGTTCCCAGGACGTTGTTGGCGATGGCGGCGACGTGGGCGATGTCGCGGAGCAGGACTTCCCTCTCCGCCTTGATCAGGACGAATGTTCTTGATCGGGCTCGGGCAAGCGAATGCCGTCTTCGATGGCGGTTTGCAGCCGCTGGTCCACTTCGTTGGCGCTGAGCGGGTGCCCCTCGTTGGCCTCGCCCAGGTAGATCTTGGGGCCTTTCAGCACGGTCACGATCACCGACTTGTCCCGGTCGGCGCCGCTGCAATGCCGCGCCCTGGGCAGGTCCATCTTGGCCATCGCCGCCCCCACCCAGGTCACCAGAAAGAAGATGTTCATCATGAACACCAGGTCCACCATCGCCGTGACGTCGAAGCGGGCGTCGTCCATCAAGGGACGGTGCGGCGCCAGCGCGTTCTCCTCGAACGGCACGGCGGCCGGCGAACTGGTGGTGGGCGACGGACCGGCGTCCATACTCGTTAAACCTCCATCGTTTCTGGCACCGTCGGCGGCGGGAGCCGCCGTCTAAAATCTAGGTGGGGACGGGGCGGGCCCGGGACGCCCCATTGACGTTGGCCGATTCAGGGTTGCCCCTTTCCGGGAAGCGGGCGACCACGCTCTTGAAGTGCTCCAGGAAGCGGGTCATGCCCGAACTCAACGAGTCCTGCAACACCCGCACCCGGATGTTCAAGTTCGCCAGCACAAAGGTGAACGGAATGGCGGTCATCAGGCCCATTGCCGTGCAGACCAAGGCGATGGCGATGTCGGCGGCGATCTGCTTGGGGTCGGGTTTCTCGCCGAGGCCGATGCGGCCGAAGGCGGCCATCATGCCCAGCACCGTGCCGAACAGCCCCAGCAGCGGCCCGGACTTGATCACCGTGGCCACCCAACTCAGCCGGTATTCCAGGTCGGAGAGCACGTTGCGTTGCATCAGCTCGGCGACCAGTTGCCGGAGTTGGGCCTCGCCCAGGTTGCGGTTCTCGATGGCCGCCAAGGCCAACTGCGGCAAGGCCCGCTGGTCGGTCCGGCACATGTCGGCCGCGGCGCCGAAATCTCCTCCGTCCAGGCGGTTCCGCAACTCGCCCAGAAACTGCAACTGCAACTGCTCGTTGGTGAACCGCAACGTCATCACGCGGCGCCACAGCAAGATCACGCAGAACAGTCCCCACAGGAAATTCATGGACAAAAAGCCGTAGCAGCAGTCGCCGAGAAATGAGGCCAGCGCGTTCGTGTTGAAATTCATAACGGCTCAAATACCTCCAAAAAAGCAGGGCTATACGCCGGGTGTGACTTGTCTCGTGCCGGGGCGGCAGTTCAACGGCCGCCGCAACTCAGTATACGTCAGGTGTGACTTACAGGTCCAGTTCCGCGCCGGGCCGGACGGCCTGATACCAGGCCTTCCATTTTTCGATGACCGCGCGGCGGTCCGCATCGGTGGGATTGTCGGGGAACCGCACCAGCGACGGGTTGCGGCTGATGTGCAGCAGGGCCTCGTTGGCCTCGCGGGCAACGTCGGCGACGGGATCGCTCAGGGCGTAGATCAGCACGGGCACGTTGTCCAGGTCGCGCGTCTTGCCCAGCGTGCGGACCGCCCGCAAACGGGCCTCCCATTTCCGGTTGGACACCAGTTGGCGGATCGCCTCCGCGTGCTTGGCCGACAGCGCCTGGATCTTCTCCTCCGGCAGCTCGTCCAGCCGTTCGACCGCCTTGTCGAAGTCTTTGCCGTCGGCGTCCTTGAGGGCCTCCAAGAGCCTTTCCGCCGGCCCTTCCAGCGCGCGGGCTTCAATTGCCCGTTGCGGTCGACCAGCAAACTGCTGGTGTCCTTGGGGATTCCCCGGCCGCCGATCATCGTGCCGTCGCCGAAGGCAAACGCCTTGGCGATGCTCTTCTTCATCGAGCGCAACAGGAAGAGCACGCCGAACGCCGTGTCGGGCACTTGGCCGCACCCGGAGTTCCACGTTCCGTCTTGGCCCTGCTTCTCAATCAAGAACTGGGCGACGTCGCTGTACCATTGCGGGTCCTTCTCCTCGTTCTTGTCGCAGAACTCGGCAATGCTCTTGTACCGTTCCAGGGCGTAGAGGTAGTAGAAGTTGAAATTCTCCACCTGGACCTTGAAGTTCGCCGCGAACCACCCGTTCCCCCGCTCCTGCGCTTCCCGCACCAGTTTCGAGTCGATTTTCGATTTGTACTTGGACGGGTCCGGCTTGGCATTTTTCGGTTTGACTTCTTTCAATGCCGAGGGGACTTCTTCCTCCTTGGGGGGCTTCTCCACCTTGCCGGCCATGCCCAACAGATTGCCGCAAATGTACAGGCTTCCCAGCCCGGCCGCCGTCATGCTGTGCTTGATCTCGGTCTGCTTCACTAGGTTGTTGACGTTCTCCGCGACGGTCCCTTGATAGCCGTAAGCCCCGCTGGGGTCTTGGGTCTTGAGGAGCCAGGTCGTCACCGCCTCGATCGAGTCCATGGAGACGTTGAATCCGTGGTTCTTGGCCTCCCAGGAACTGAGCACCCCGTATTGGGTCATCGAGGTGTCGCCGGTTTCCCGTTCCGGGTAACCCCAACCGCCATGCTTCTTCTGCCGCGCCCGGAGATATGCCAGCAGGTACTCGATGTCGGCGTGGTGTGCCGCGGGGTCACGCTCGACAAGGAAAATGATCGCCAGACCGGTGCTGTAGATGTCCAGTTCGGAGTTCACCTTGGTGGTATCGCGGGATGCCAGGGCCTTCTGGATTCTGGCCACGGCCTGCACCACCTTGGGGTGATCGGGCTGGGCGCCGTTCTTGAGCAAGGCAATCCCGATCAACGCCTGGGCGCCCACGCGATCATCCTTAGCGGCGTCGGATTCCAGATATTTGACGCCCCGGTCGATAGCCTGGAGCACCTCGGGGCTCTTGACCGTCAGCGCAGCGCCGTCCGCTCCGGGCGGCACCGGTCAAGAGTGCCGCCGCCAACGTCAACACGACCAGCGCCAGCGTCTGGCGCGCAACCTGCATGTGCATCGGTCCATCCTTGCCAGTGCCGTGATCCCACGGTGCGGGCCGCCCGTTGCCCATGCCACCAAAGAAATACCGGTTTGCCACCCACCCGACGATGTTCGGCATCCCTGCAATACTTGATGATAAGGTGTCGGCCGCCCGGTTGTCAAGCGGCCAGGGCTGCGTCGAATTGACAATCCCCTGCCGGATCGTATACTAAGGCGCTTTGTTCCCGTGAAACGGGGGCGCCGGACAGGTAGCTCAGGCAGTAGAGCAGCGGACTGAAAATCCGCGTGTTGTGGGTGCGACTCCCACCCTGTCCACTCGCAGAAGGAACGTGGCAGACAGCCGCGTTTAGGGGGTTTCCGGTGCCTTTTTCTCCTACCTTGGTGGGGGCGCCGTCAAGGGCCTGCGCCACCTGCTGGCGCAATCTGTGGCCCGGCCAAGGGGTTCCTGCCGCGCGAACCAAGCCGACCTGTTGCGGACGGCCCCGATCTGCCACCAGAGTATGGGACAATAGCCCTCGGCAGAGCCAACTACGAAGTCGGCGGCACGCCTGGCGTCGCAACCTGCCGGAACAATTGGCCTTCCACGGGGTTTACCCTGCAAGAATCCTTTGATGGATACGTTGTGAAGCTGCACCGCTACTGGGTGCAAAGGGATTGGACTCCCAGCCGCGTGGTGAGGTCAAGATGATTCGGACTGTGTCCGGCAAGCTCGGCAAGGATGCACACGATCGGCCTACGTTTGCTGTGCCGGAGGACGCGGATGAGCGCCAAGGGGTTGCGGTGCGCCACGCGATCGACCGTCTGCGGCACGTGACGGCGGCAGCCGATGCGTTGTACCGGCAGTGGCACGAGAGGGCGGCTGAAGCGACCGCCCTGCGGGAAGAATTGACGGCGATTACGGGCAGCCGCGGCTTCAGGCTGCTGCAACTGGCCTACGGGACTCGGCGGCTCTTGATACCGCCGGGGAGTTTCCGCGAGCGGCTGGCGCTTTGTTTGTCGTTGGTTGGGAGAGCAGCCGTGCTAGAGCGCCCGGCGGCGGCCGGCGGACGGAACAGCGCCGCGATGGTCCCGGCGACGGCAGCCGCGGCGTATACCGTCGATGGAGCAGACCGCCCGTCGGCGCCGGAGGCGCAGGCCGAAGTCCCTGATTTGACCTATGCTCCGCGGCAATGGCGTCTCGTGAAGCCGGCGCCGCCGGATGCCGAGTCGATCCATTTGATCATTTTGTCGCCGGCCCACCGCTCCGGCTCGACCCTTTTGCAGCGGATCTGCAATGCGCGGAAAGGGACGCTGATTTGGGGCGAGCACGGCGGGCTGTTGAGCCGCTTCGCCGACATCTACAGGGATGTCGCCTACTTCTCTTCGGCCGGCAGCGAGGAGCACAGGGAGGACTTCGGCAGCGGCGAGGACCCGAACCTCTGGATCGCCAGCATGTGCCCCGCGTTGGAGTACGTCCAGCAAGCGGTGGTGGACTTGGCCCGGGCGTTTCTGGGCGCGTTTTACGGGCAGTACCGGGAGCATCACGACGTGCTTGGGTTCAAGGAGGTCGCCTATGGCCAGTCCGAATTGGAGTTGCTGCGACGGTGCTATCCGCGGGCCCGAATCCTGTTTCTGGTCCGCAATCCGTTGAATACCTGGCGGAGCACGCCCCGAAGCTGGCATCCCTCGCTGGACGGTTGGATCGCCGAATGGACCGCCCGCACGCTCTGTTTTTGCGCGTTTGCCCGGAACGACCCCGGCAGCCATCTGATCCGCTACGAAGACCTGATCCGAAAAGAGCCGGGGGCGATGGCGGTTCTCGCCCGGGCGGCCAAGGTCTCCGATGAGCAAGTCTCGATGGTCCTGGCCCACAAACTCGGCAGCCACGACGCGGGCATCAGCGCCGCCGAACGAGACGCGATTCTCGACCGCTGCCGGGAGCCGATGAAGCTGTTGGGTTACTGATAGTATTCCGGGTGGTTGGGCCAGATTGTCCCGGTGGTCACGTCGTATTGCCACCCGCCCAAAGTGCCCACCACTCCCGTCGGAGGTTGGCCGGGCACGGCGACCGCCGTAACCTGCTTGCTGCCGTCGAAGGGGTTCATCGGCGCTTCGAGGATGTACGGCCCCAGCGGATATTGAGGGCCGGGCGCGCCCATCTCCCCGGCCGCGTTGGTCGCGCTCGTGAGTTGCGGCAGGCCGTTGGCTTGGATCGTCGGATAGCAGTTGAGATGCTGCTCGCGGTAGATCTCCAGTTGGGTCTCCAGCACGTGGAGATTGTGGTTCAACGTGCTTGCCTTGGCGTCGTCGGCGATTCCCAGGTATCGCGGAATAATCGTGCCGGCCAGCACCGCCATGATGACGACCACCAGCAGCACCTCGATGAGCGTGAAGCCGGAACTACGCATGATGCGGAAATCCCCCGACCTGGGAAGTCTAGCATATTCCCTAACCCCGCCCTCTCCCATACGGAGGGGGACCAATTACGTCAGGGGCCGCCCGCGATCTGTCCGCCCGCCGTCCACCGGCAGGCAGACGCCGGTGACGTAATCGTTTTCGACCAGGAAGAGGACGGCCTGGGCGATGTTCTCCGGCCTGCCGAGGCGCCGCAACAGCGTGCCGGCCACCGCCCCCTTGACTTCGTGTTCCGAGAGGTGCTCGGGGAGCATGACCGGCCCCGGCAGGATGCAATTGACTCGCACCGCCGGGTTTCGCCGGGCCAGCTCGACGGCCAGGCTGCGGGTGAGCGTGGGGATCGCCCCTTTGCTGACGAAATAGGCCGCGTAGTCGGGGTAGGGGCGGGCGGTGGCCCAGTCGCCGATGGTGACGATCGCGCCCCCGTCCGGCTGCCCGGCCATGATCAGGCCCGCCCGCCGGCAGCAGAGGAACGTCCCCAGCGTGTTGATCTCGAACTGCCGCCGGACATCAGCGGCCGTCACGTCCTCCAACGGCTTCCGCTCCCACACCGCGGCGGCCGTCACGAGCACGTCGAGCCGGCCGAACGTCTGCTGCACTTCGTCGAACATTTGGGCAACTTCGGCATCCTGGGCCAGGTCGGCGGCAAACGCGGCCGCGCGGACGCCTTGCTCGTCGAACCGCCGCACGGTTTCCCGTGCCTCGTCGGCCGAGCGGTTGTAGTGCACCGCGACGGCGTAGCCCCGCCCGGCCAACGCCTGCGCCACGGCATTGCCGATGCGGCGTTTCCCGCTGCCGGTAACGAGAGCGGCCTTCAATGGGCGATCTTCAGTCGATCGGTTGTGCGTTAGCATGACGTTCTCAATTGTGGTCTTGGGGCTTAGGTCTTAGGTCTTGGCGCCAAGGCCCAAGACCGAAGACCCAAGACCTCTTTCGGTCCTCGGCAACGCCGTACTAGGCTAAATCAAAGCCTACGGCTACGACATGCTCTCGGCAAAGTACTCGGCCAGCGCCGCCTTCCAGTCGGGCATTGCCGGCCCGCCGAGCCGATGGTAGGCGGCCGTATCCAGCACGCTATACGCCGGCCGCGGCGCCGGCGCCCGTACTCGGCCGTGCTGATCGGCCGGACGGCCACCCGCGTCCCCGCGAGCCGGAAGATTTCCACGGCGAACTCGTGCCAGGTGGTTTCGCCGGCGTTCGTCACGTGGTAGGTTCCCCACGGGGCCGGCCGGCCCGCTGTAGGGCAGGTTTCCAACCTGCCTGATGTCTGATCTGTTGTAGGGCGGGTTTCTAACCTGCCCCACGCCTGGCCCAGCAGGAAGAGTATCGCCCTCGCCAGGTGCGGAACGTAGGTCGGCGTGCAATGCTGATCGGCCACGACGCCCAACTCACTTCGGGCGGTGCCCAGCCGGAGCATGGTCCGCACGAAGTTTGCCGCCCGCCGGTCGGACGCCGCGCGTACAGTCCGCAGGTCCGCACGATCCAGTGTTTCGGGTACGCGGCGGCGGCCTGTTCGCCTTCGAGCTTGGTGCGGGCGTAGACGCCCTGGGGGGAGGACGGATCGTCCTCCCGCCACGGTTGTGGCGACGCCGGCCGCCCGCCGAACACGTAGTCGGTGCTGATCTGAACCAGGGGGCAGTCGAGCCGGCGGCACGCCCGCACCAGGTATTCGACCGCCGCCGCGTTGACCGCCCGGCACCGCTCCGGCTCGGTTTCGGCCTTGTCCACTTGGGTGTAGGCGGCGCAGTTGATGATCGCCTCGGGCTTCAACTCCAACATCCGCCTGAGCACGGCTTCGGCGTCGGTCAGGTCGAGCGTGTCGATGTCGAGCGGAATCGCCGCCGCACCCAGTTGCCGGCACAACTCGCCCCCCAACTGTCCGTATGCTCCGGTGACGGCGATGCTCATGTGCGGGGAGAAAAACAGTTGGTCAGCAAGTTCGCGGATTTCCAATTCTACAACCCGCCCCTCTCCCCTCGCATTGAGGGCGGCAGCGGACGCGGGCAGAATGTTTCACGATGACCATCATGGGCTTTGCGACTGGCGTTGTCCAGGGCAAGAAGTGGGCCATCTCAGGGCCGGCGTCCTTTCCGTTGCGGATTGCGGGTGCTATAATTCCACCAATGGGGAGGTGTGGCGATGGATGAGCAAAAACTTCTCGAACGGATCACGGTTGACCCGCGGATATTCGGCGGGAAGCCGATCATTCGTGGGCGGCGGCTTGCCGTCGAGCACGTCTTGGGCATGCTTGGGGCCGGGGACACGTTCGAGACGATTCTGGAAGGCTATCCTTGGCTCGAACTGGAAGACCTGCGGGCCTGCCTGGTCTATGCCCGGCGGGTCGTAGGGCACGAACGGATTGAACCCCTGCTGATCGAGTCGGGGCGATGAAGATTCTGTTGGACAGTTGCGTCTGGGGCAAAGCCCGCGCAGAACTGGCGGCCGCGGGCCACGACGCAGTCTGGTGCGGGGACTGGCCGCGCGATCCGGGAGACGGGGAGATACTCGCCCAGGCCCACGCCGACGGGCGAGTGCTCGTGACCTTGGACAAGGACTTCGGCGAGTTGGCCGTGTTCCGCGGGCTTCCGCATGGCGGCATTGTCAGGCTGGTCAATATCTCGGCGCACCAGCAAGCCGCCGTTTGCCTGCGAGTCCTCGCCTTGCACGGAGCGGAACTTGCCTCGGGCGCGATCGTTACCGCCGAGCCTGGCCGGTTGCGGATCCGGCTCCCGGATTGACAGAGGGGCCGTGGCGGGGTAATGGGACAAACGGTCAAACCGTAACACCCCGGCATCCCAAATCGTCAATTCGTCCTGGCAACGCGGAAACCAATGTCGCTCCGCGCGAAGCCCGGCGGGCCGCTGTCGCGCCTGCCAGATCGGGCGGCGAACGGCCCGCCAGCCCAGCAACCGCCCCGAGCGACACGGCGGGCTCCAGAACGTGGGCCGGTTGGGTTGTCTTTGGGGGACACAGCGTAGTATTTCTCGCCGTACCAGTCCGCGCACCACTCCCAAGCATTTCCGTGCATGTCGTAGAGCCCGAAGGCATTGGGACGGAATGAACCCGCCGGGGCCGTGAACACGTAGCCGTCGCTGGATTTGCTCGCGTTCTTCAGACTAGGGATTTTTGCCTTGGCCGTGGCGTCGGCCACATTGCCGACTTTAGCCAGCGCCTCGGGGTCGTCGCCGTTATAATACCGCGATGTCGTCCCGGCACGACAGGCATATTCCCATTGGGCCTCGGTCGGTAGCCGATAGCTCTTGCCTTCCTTACGGGTGAGCCACTTGCAGAAGGCCATCGCGTCGTTCCAACTCACGCTCACCACCGGGTGCTCATCGGTTTGCGCGAAACCCGGATAAAGCCAGAAATATCTCTTATCAAGGTCAAAATTGTTCTTGTCGGAATCCCAACCAAGCGCGCCGTTCTTTGCCCCCTTCTCCGCGTCGGTCTTGTAACCTGTGTCCTCGACGAACCGTCGAAATTGGCCCCGTGTGACATGGTGGATGCCCAGGTAGAACGGCCGCGTGATTCGCACGCGGTGCTGTGGGTGCTCGTCTGCGACGAAACTCGCCTTCAGGAAATCCACTCCGTAGGTCTTGTTGAAGAACGTCGCCGTGTCCGCCGCCGATTCGCGGCTGCCCATCATGAACTCGCCCGCCGGAATGAGCACCAGCTTCATGCCGATGGAGTTGGTGATCTGCTTCTTGCCAGCCGGCTGCTTGGGCTCCTCGGCCAGTGCGAGCGTGAAACTGCCGAGTGCCGCCAGGACGACCAACGCGACTGTCGCTACTTGTCGGAACATGGGCCAAACCTCCTTCACTTGTTCGCCGCGTTTCCATCGTTTCGCACGCCGACCGCCACTGCCGGCTATTATAGCCCGTCCGCGGGGCATGACAACCCACGAATGCCTGCATCTTGCCGGCGGGCGCTGCTTGCGGTAGGCTGGGTGACGATGTAGCAGGCACACGCCGTGTGCCGTCCGCCGGATCGGAGAGCGGCGCGGAGAGCGCCGCCAACGGCACACGGCGTGTGCCTAATACATTACGGACATTACGGCACACGGCGTGTGCCTAATACGTTACGGAGCACCAATGGACCCGGACCGCTCGGCACAACTTGGTGAGAGGAGCGTCTTCGGGCTACTGCTGCGGTTTTCCGGGCCGGCCATCGTGGGCATGATGGCCCAGGCGCTTTACTACCTCATCGACCGGGTCTTCGTGGGTCATGCCATCGGCGTGGACGGGATCGCCGGCATCGCGGTGGCCTTTCCCTTCACGCTCCTGATGCTGGCCTTCGGGATGTTGATCGGCTTCGGCGGCACGGCCCTGATCTCGATCCGCCTGGGGCAGCAGCGGAAGGCCGACGCCGAGCGGATCCTGGGCAACGCGACCGTATTGCTGGTGCTGGTTTCGGCGGTGATTACGGTCGTCGGGCTGCAATTGATCGACCCGATTCTGCGGTTCTATGGGGCCAGCGCGAACGTGCTCCCCTACGCCCGCGCTTATCTCAGGATCATCACCCTGGGGACGATGTTCCAGATGGTCGGCTTCGGGCTGAACGCGGCGATCCGCGGGGAGGGGAACCCGCGAATCGCCATGCTCTCGATGTTCGTCAGCGTGGTGGTGAACGTGATTTTGGCGCCGGTGTTCATCTTCTGGTTCGGCTGGGGGATGCAGGGTGCGGCGCTGGCGACGGTGGTGGCCCAGGCGGCCACGGCCGCTTGGGTGCTCCTCTATTTCCTGGGCGGCACGAGCGTGCTGAAGTTCCGCGCCCGGAACCTGCGGCTCGACCGGGCGATCTGCGGCAGCATCTTCGCCATCGGCTCGCCGGCGTGCGTGATGCAGCTTGCGGCCAGCCTGCTGTGGAGCATCCTGAACAACCAACTTCAGACCCAGGGCGACAAGCTGCACGCCCACGGCGGCGACTTGGCCGTGGCGGCGATGGGCGTCATCTACATCGTGATGATGACCGTGTTCATGCCGATCTTCGGGCTGAATCAAGGGGTGCAGCCGATCATCGGCTACAACTACGGGGCCCGCCGCTTCGACCGGGTGAAGAAGACCCTGGAGACGGCCATCCTCGTGGCCACGGCCTGGACGCTCTGCGGCTTCCTGCTGATGATGTTCTTTCCGGGCCAGATCGTGCGGCTGTTCTGCCAAGAGAAGGAGACTTCCAGGGCGCTGGTGGCGTTGGGGAGCCACGCCATGCGGACTTGCACGCTGATGATGCCGGTCGTCGGTTTCCAGGTCGTCAGCGCCAGCTACTTTCAGGCGGTGGGCAAGCCGAAAGAGGCGATGCTGTTGATGCTCTCGCGGCAACTGCTGATTCTGGTCCCGGCCGTATTGGTCTTGCCGCATTTTTTCGGTCTGGAGGGCGTTTGGGCGGCGCTGCCCACGGCCGACCTCTGCTCCTCGCTGTTGACGGGCTTCTGCCTGTTCTGGGAACTGCGGCACCTGCGCGACCGGCACGCAATCGAGAATCGCGTTTGACCGCGTGATAACGAATACCGCCCAAACGCCCCGCGATTGCAATCGCGGGGGGGAAGGGAGAGAGGACGCCACCCCTGCCCCCCGCGACCGCAGTCGCGGGGCGTTTTCCGGTCACCACGTTGGTATTCTGAGAATCGACGGACCCCTGCGGTCACGCTCTGCGCGACGCGGTTCCCTCACGCGGAGCGTGAGGAGTACGATACCCGCGCAACTCTGCCAACACCACGGCGAGGTCGGGCGGCAGCGGGGCCTCGACCTCCAACGGCTGGCCCGTGGCCGGGTGCAGGAAGCGGAGCCGCCGGGCGTGCAAGGCTTGACGGTCCAGCAGAATCAGTTCATCGCTGGGATCGCGGCGGATTTCGCCGCGGGTGATGCGGCTCCGTCCGCCGTACTGCCGGTCGCAGAGCACCGGGCAGCCGATATGGTTCAGGTGGACGCGGATCTGGTGCGTCCGTCCCGTCTTCGGCAGCAGCCGGAGCGCCGCGAAACCGTCGAACCGCTCGATGACCTCGTAAAAAGTCTGCGCCGGCCGGCTGGCCGGGTGATCGCGGCGGATGGCCATCATCTCCCGCACGTGCGGATGGAAACCGATCGGGCAGTCCACGAGGTCGCGGTCCCGCGGCGGGCAGCCGCAGACCAGCGCGAAATACTCCTTCTCGACACTCCGGGCGGCGAATTGCTTGGCCAGGGCGGCGTGGGCCTGGTCGCTGCGGGCCACCAGGATCACCCCGCTGGTGTCCCGGTCGAGCCGATGGACGATGCCCGGCCGGCTCAGGCCGCCGGCCGCGCTCAGGGCCGGCCCGAAGTGGAATTGCAACGCGCTGGCCAGCGTGCCCGACCAGTGTCCTTTGGCCGGATGGACGACCATGCCCGGCGGTTTGTTGACGACCACCAGATGGTCGTCCTGATAGAGGACGTCCAGCGGAATATTCTCGGGCTGAGGGGCCTCGCGGGGGATTTCGGGGAGTACGATGGAGACCCGCTGGCCCAGCTTCAGGCGATAGGCGGGCTTTCCGCCGCGGCCGTCGACCTTCGTGCCGCCGGCGGAGACGGCCCGCCGCAGGTGGACTCGGCTGTACTGGGGGAAATGGCTGGCCAGAAAGGCGTCGAGGCGATGGCCCGCCTCGGCCGGGCCGACCGTCAGTTCCACCGGATCGAGAGAAAGAGACATCGGCGGATTCTCGGGCGCCTCGTTCCCACGCTCTGCGTCGGAACGGGCCAGCGGCGGCGCTCTCCGTCGGCGTTTGCCTCACGCACCGGACGCAGAGCGTCGAAAGACGCGGGTTCCCACGCAGAGCGTGGGAACCAGAAAGATTGAGATGAACCGCTACTTCTTTGGTTTCTCCTTGCCCTTCTCCTTGGGCTTCTGGCTTTCCTTGCTCTCCTGCTTCTCTTTGCCCTTCCCGCCGAGGTCCTCGAACTTGATGTCCTTGCCGCCGGCAGGCGGATTGCCGGGCAGATGATCGGGGGCGATAAGCGATTGACCCACGCCCGCGTCGCCGCCGGCAGGCGGATTGCCGGGCAGGCCGTCGGGGGCAAAGCTAGGCATCTCGCCCGGCAACTCGGACTCGCGCGAGGCGACCGGCTTGGGGTTGAACTTGCGGAGGTCGTCGTACAACTGCTTGACCGTGGGCCGCTTCAGGTCGTCCAACCGCTGCCGGGCCGCGGCGGCGAAGGCCCCGTCGGGCCAGTCGCGGACCACCTCCTGGTAGCGGCGGGTGGCCGTATCGAGGACGCCCTTGGCCTCCCAGGCCCGCCCCAGGCCGAACGTGGCCCGTTGCCGCAGCGACGGGTCCCCCCCTGGTCCAACTCCTTGCCGTACAGTTCAATCGCCTGGCTCAACTGCTGCTCGGCGACGGCCTTGTCGTGGAAGAGGCGATTGCAGCCGTCGTTCAGCCGGAAATCAGCGGAGACGACCGCGGCCACGTCGGCGACGTTCGTGTTCGGGTAGTCGTCCATCACTTGGGCCAGGCTGCCCGGGTTTCCGCTTTCCAAGCCGCTGTTCAGCTTGTCCCACGCCGCGACGGACTTCGCCTCCGAGGCATGTGAAATCCAGGCGTACACGCCAGCCGCCAAAATCACGGCCACAACCACCGCAAAGATGACGTTCTGGTAGGGCTTGAGTTTCTCGATGGCATTGGCCAGCCAGTCGGCCAACTCGTTGTGCTGTAATTCGTGCCGTCGCTCGCGTTTCATGGCAGACGATCCTTCCCGATTGACCGCTTTCGGGCATTGACGCCCGTGAAGTCCCAAAGCACCGCAGTATACGTGCCCGACAGAGCGGCGTCAACGTTGGGCAGATTGGGGTAGTGTCCTAATTTGCACCTTTGGGGGGTGCGTTACATAACTGCGTCAAACAAGGTATCGAACGTCCAAAGGCGGTCGGTCACACCGGCCAAGAGCGCGGCCGGGGGCCGGCGCTTGCCCGGTTTCCCGCTGTAGTCCGGGTAGCGGGTCCGCCAACAAAAGTTGTAGTAGGCCATGAACCCCGCTACGGCCGCTTGGAGGTTCTCTAGCTTCTTGGAGAACCCAAGGGCCAGGCGGGTGAACCGCCGCATGAGGGTGCGGATGGTCAAGTTGTGCCGCTCTACATGGGAGGTGCATATTGTCCGCTCCTCATCCTCCCGCATTGCGTAGACCCTCCGGCGCTCTGTGCCGACCATTTCCGGCGGGGCGTAGCGGCCGGGCTGGGTCGCGTTGCGGTAATCCTTCTTGATGATGCCGTACTTGGCATACGCCCCGAAAGCCAGGTCTACCGCTTCTGGGTAGCCCTTAAAGGCGTCACTGGAAAGCTGGACAATCGGCTGATAGCCGCCCAACTGATAGGCGTGCGGATCGGACTCGTGGGGGTTGGGGAATACAAGGCGGCCCGCCACGTCGAGAAGAAACCGTCTTGCGTTGTCCGCCGATCGCTTCCCCACCAAAAAGGCGGGGACCAGCTTGGTCCGCTGGTCAACGGCGGTCCAGAGGTACATTTCCCCGATGTCTGACCGCTCTTGCCGCTCATCCGCGGTTAGCCTGCCCTGCTTCTTCAGAACAAACGTCCAAGTTTCGTCAAGTTCCAGGTGGCCCAGAGTCAGTCCCCGTAGCCGCTCATCCAAGAGTTGCCGGCAACTCTCCCCGAAACGGAGCATCAGCCGGGTAGCCGTGTCGCGGTGGACGCCGGTTAGCCCGCATTTCTCACCGCCCCTATTGAAAAAGGGCGGCCTTCTGTGGCATAAGTTGTTTTGCTGAAACGAACAACGCCACAAGCAAGGAGGCCGCCCAATGTCTACAGAGTGTAACGCACGCCCGTTCGATTTCCAAGGGCTCGGCAGCCGGGCCGTCACCGCTGCGCTTCGACGGCGGAGCCATCACTTCGGACGCCGGCGGCCTGCTACTGCGGGAGGTGGAGGCTAAGACCGGCATTCTGCGGCGATTTGCCGCCTGCTTCACCGACTACCGCGACCCCGACCTGGTGGAACACTCGGTCTACGAGTTGCTGGCCCAGCGGGTGTACGCCTTGGCCCTGGGTTACGAAGACCTCAACGACCACGACACCTTGCGTTACGATCCGCTCTTGGCGGTGTTGGTGGGCAAGGCCGATCCGGTCGGGCAGGACCGTCGCCGCGTCAAGGATCGAGGCAAGTCGCTGGCGGGCAAGAGCACGCTCAACCGCCTGGAACTGACCCCCGTGGGGGCCGACGCCTGGAGCCGCTACAAGAAGATCGTCGCCCGACACGGCGACATCGAACCGTTCTTCGTCGAGACGTTTCTGGCGTTGCATCGTGCGCCGCCGAAGCAGATCGTGCTCGACCTGGACGCCACGGACGATCCGATTCACGGCCATCAACTGGGCCGGTTCTTTCACGGTTACTACGACAACTACTGCTATTTGCCGCTGTACATCTTCTGCGGCGAACATCTGCTCTGCGCCAAGCTGCGGCCGTCGGACATTGACGGCGCGGCGGGCTCGGTGAAGCAGTTGGCTCAACTGGTCGAGCGGATTCGCCGCCGCTGGCCCGAGGTGCGGATCGTCGTTCGCGGCGACAGCGGTTTCTGCCGCGAGAACTTGATGCGATGGTGCGAGGAGAACCGCGTGGATTACGTCCTTGGTTTGGCGAAAAACGCCCGTTTATCACGGATTCTGGGCAAGGAATTGCACGAGGCGAAGGTGCAATTTGAGGCCACGGGCCAGGCGGCGCGGGTCTTCAAGGAGTTCACCTACCAGACGCGGAAAAGTTGGAGCCGCCCGCGGCGCGTGGTGGGCAAGGCCGAGCACCTAGCCAAGGGGAGCAACCCGCGGTTCGTGGTGACCTCGCTTCCGGCGGAGGAATTCGATGCCCGCGGGTTGTACGAGGACCTGTACTGTGCCCGCGGCGAAATGGAGAACCGGATCAAGGAGCAGCAAATGTGTTTGTTCGCCGACCGCACGAGTTGTGCCACGATGCGCGCGAACCAGTTGCGATTGTGGCTCTCCAGCGTGGCCTACACGCTGCTTGTGGCCTTGCGGCAGTTCGGACTGCAAGGGACGGAGATGGCGGAGGCGCGTTGCGATACGATCCGGTTGAAGCTGCTCAAACTCGGGGCGTTGGTGCGGACGACGGTTCGTCGGGTGTGGATTTCGTTGTCGCAGAGTTGGCCCTATCAGCGCGTCTTTGTCCAGGTTTACGAGAACTTGCAACGGTGGTCGTTGCCGTTGCCGGCCTCGGGATAACGGTGATCGGCCCTCGAATTGCGATGCGTTCCGGCGGCCGAGGCGCTGAAGGTTTGCGCGGCCGCCGCTCCCGCCGCTGCCAAACGGCCTGCCGTCCCTTGCCAACGGCTATCGCAGGTGACCGTCGGGCGCTGATCCGCCTACTCTCGGCCCTCACCCCCCTGTCCGCCCACCCGCCGCCCTGTCGGCAGCAGCGAAGCCGCGGTGTGGTGAGAAATGCGGGTTAGGCGCTCCGTGGATCGAATTGACGCCCCCTCTACTAGTGCCCCAACCGATCTGGCTTGACAGGTTTTGGTGGAGATGGTATTTCGCTTTCCGGGGCAACAACCTGGCAGGAGAGCGAACATGGGCAAGGAAGCCAAGTACGTGGTTCGGCTATCGAACGAGGAACGAGGTCAATTGGAGAATCTCGTGGCGCGAGGACGGGTGGCGAAGGCGACTCGTCAGCGGGCGCAGGTGTTACTACGTGCCGATCAGGGGCAAGAAGGTCCCTGCGCCGTGGACGAAGCAATTGCGGATTTGGTGGGCATCAGCTTATCGACGGTCCACCGAGTTCGGCAACAATTCGTCGAAGAAGGTTTGGAGGCATCGTTGTACCGCAAACCGGCCACAAATCGGCAATACCGCAAACTGGATGGTGTACAAGAGGCCCATTTGGTGGCTTTGGCCTGTTCGTCACCGCCAGCAGGCCGGGTGTGTTGGACGATGCAACTGCTGGCCGACAAACTGGTGGAACTGGAGATTATCGAGTCCATCGGGCGCGAGGCCGTTCGCACCACGCTGAAAAAAACGTTCTTCAGCCCTGGCGCAAAGAGCAATGGGTGTTGCCGCCGGAGCAGAACGCCGATTTTGTCTGTGCGATGGAAGACGTGCTCGAAGTCTACCAGCGGCCCTACGATCCGCAGCGGCCGGTCGTGTGTTTTGACGAGCAAAGCCGGCAATTGACCAAGGAGACACGTCGGGCGATTCCCGCCGCGCCTGGGCGTCCGGCGCGGATGGATTACGAATATGAGCGCAATGGAACGGCCAATCTGTTTATGATCTTTGAGCCGCTGGCGGGCAAGCGTCACGTGAAGGTGACCGACCGACGCACCGCCTTAGACTTCGCCGAAGTGATCCGCGAGTTGGTGGACAGCTATCCGAAGGCGGCGAAAATCGTGTTGGTGATGGACAACTTGAACACGCATAAGATGGCTTCGCTGTACGAGGCGTTTGCCCCCGACGAGGCTCGCCGGCTGATCGAGCGGCTGGAAGTCCACTACACGCCGAAACACGGCAGTTGGTTGGACATGGCCGAGACGGAGTTGAGCGTGATGACCAAGCAGTGCCTCCGGCGGCGGATTCCCGACAAGCCCACGCTGGTCCGCGAGATTGCCGCTTGGGAATCCACGCGAAACACCGGCCGATGCCGCATCGACTGGCGTTTCACCACAGCCAACGCCCGAATCAAACTCAAACGCCTCTACCCGTCAATTCAGGTCGGTTGAGGCACTAGCGTGTGGAGTACCTTTCGTTGGCGCTCCGGCTTGAGCACATTGCACATAGCAAAGCCCTTCCCATTGCTGGGGGCTCTCGCTATAATGCAGGTGCAACCGCCGCAATCTGGCGAGAGCCCGGTTGTGGTTGCCCGGATCGGCTGGAGCCGGTCCGGGCGTTTTGTTTACGCGCGTCTCTCTAAGCCCCAGCCCAAGGGCTGCGGCTAGCTTGTCGGCCGTTTCTAGGCGTATGTCCCGCTCCCCGCTCAAGAAGCGGTGTATCTGCGGGTGGGCAACGCCCGATTCCTGGGCAATCCGATAGACGGTCTTGCCGCTCTGGCGTATTGTTGCCCGAAGTCTGTCTTGTAAAGATTCTCGTTTCATGGGTTGACCCTTTCGTTGCTGGATTGTATCATCGGATACTTAGGTGTCAAGGGGTACGATTACATGACTTCCGACATTATCACAATCCTTTGCGCAATCCGGGATGAATTGGGAGAGAATCCCTCTGAGCGGGTTGCGGTCATCATGGCTGTTGCAATGCTTGATCGGCGGTTGGAGATACTACTCCGCGATTTCTTCACTCGCACGTCGGGGGCGACAAAGGCAGAATGTGATTTTCTCCTTACGAAACGGCCTTGTCCGCCATTGGAAAGTGCTGGTTTACGGGTGCGGCTGGCAAGGTGTCTAAACCTAATCGACAAAGAGACAACTGAGGTGTTGCAACGCATAATAAAGTGCCGCAATGATTTTGCCCACGAGGTCACGCCGCCAGTCCCACTAGCGTCTGTGGTGGACAGTCTACTTGACCTACTTGACGCTTTCCCGCCCAGGGATCGTGAGCTAATGGCAGAATACATAAAGCCAATCAAACCCATCCCGATGCGGTTTGTGTTTATCTGTTGGTGGTTGGACATGCGATTACAAAGGTGACTTGCTCGCTTGGAGTTAGACAAGGGCTTTCCCCTAGATTTCGCTGCCGGCTGAACGCAACGCTTGAAAAAGTACAGCCAATCTAGCCTCAAGACTTAATTTCTCCCAAAGGGACCGGAGCGTATCGTCAACGTAATTTCGCCAATCGCAGTTGTGGCAAGCATTGCTCCAGCGCGGATGGTCTACCAACCAAAGAATCTCGTTGGCGCTTAGCCCCACAATTCTACATAGATCATCATGTTCGATTGCTAGGCCTTAAACAAGCGAATGCTGATGGTCTGTGTCCGTTGTTGTGTTGTGATTTGCAGGGGTAAGTGAGAGCGGCCCGGCGTGGCTGGCGTCGGGAGGAGTTGACGGGTTGTGGATTGCTTCATGTTGGGACTCGGTTGCACCGTTGTGCGGTCAAGGGTTGCGGCGGACCGGAGCGTCCAGACTCCGGCTTCAAGGTCGGCTCCGTCAACAACGCAGCGCCCGGCACAGCCGGAAGAACACCGGCAACCGCGGGTTGTAGTTCAGTACGCGATAGATCAACCGCCGGCCCGCCCGGACGATCTGGCAGGGAATCTTGATGAAGGCATTCAAGAACGTTTTGAACTCCATCCGCAGTATTTCCTGTTTCTGTGCCCGGTGCTCTTCTCGCCAGCAGCCGTCCTCGGGCAGCCACAACGCCCACCATGCTTTCAGGTTCCACGCCAGGACGGTCATCACCATGTAGGCCCAATTGCTCAACAGGTTGTCCACCGGCGCCGACAAGGCCCGCACCCCGCCGGCCAACTGGGCGATCAAGTTCTCTTGATTGCAACGGTCGTTGGCCTCGAACACCACCTCTTCCGCGTCAATCGCCCAGTCGTTGGTGATGTAGAAGAAGTAGCGGACCTCGTCGAACAAGCGCGTCTGGCCCTTCTCGTGTGCGATGATCTTGCGGAGAACGATCATGCGGTACGGCTGCTGGCACTCCGTCGGCGTATACTCGAATTCCGCGTAGTCTTCGCCGCGCAGCCGCAGCACCTCGAACTCGCGGCGGCGGACGATCCGCTGCTTCACGTTCGGAGGTCTCTGCCGCGGTTCGGTCTGCGCTTCGTAAGGCGGATCGCGGAGGAGCTTTTGCCAGGCCGTTTTCGGCAGGTTTTCCGCGATTTCCCCCAGGTTGGGCATGGCCTTGAAGCCGAAGTAGAAGGTCACGCCGCTGGCGTCCCAGGCATCAAGTTTCTCCGACTGGCTGAAGGCCGTGTCGCCGCGAAGCACGATCTGGCGGAAGCCCGCACGGCGGCACAGAGCGATGGCCTGGTCCGCTTCCTCGGCGGCCCCTTCGTGGCTGGGACGGTTCCCGGAGCGATTGACCAAGCGAAGGACTTCGCCGGTTTCCGCCAGCGTGGCCAGCAGCGGATGATAGCCCCAGGTGCCTTTGTAGGAGATGTCCATCCCGGCCTTGCACTCGCCGGTGGTCACTACCAGCGTGCCGTCCAGGTCGATCGTGGCGCGACGGAAGAACTTCTTTGGCTGTCTGGCCCAGACCTTCGAGCGGGCGTCGTCGGCTGCCCGCATCAAGGAGCGGATGTCTGCCTCGCCGAAGCGGCGGCAGAAATCGCCGGCGGTGGTGGGATCGGGGATCCGCTCGCGCCCAAGGCGTCGAGGAACACCTCGTCGTTGCGCCGCAACTCGATGTCTTCCAACCGCGTGCCGTCGCACAGGGCGTTGTAGGCCAGGTTCAACACGTGGTCCGACTCGTGATAGGGCATGTGGACTTTCAGCAAGTGCAAACGGCGGTCAATGGCCTCGATCAGTCCGATTTCCCTCGCCAGGCGATGCACCAATCCGATGCCGCCCGTGCCAATGCCGCGGACTTTATCGGCCAGTTCCATGCGAATGTTCGCCGCTCCAAACACTGGCGCTCCCCGGTCAAATCGCGGCCCGTCCAGTCGTCGCTGGACGCCCCGCTTGGCTTGCCACAGTCGTTTCGATATACTGCGTTTCACTCGAAATCCTCCTTGCATCGTGGAGTGGGTTTGTGTTGTATGCCCATTATACCCGCGAAAACAGGGATGGTTTCGAGTTCTTATATGCACTCCGCTTGAAGGTTCGCTTGCTTAAGGGCTAGTAGTAGTTGCTGACTGGTCATTGATTGTGGATTGTGGTTAGTCATGGAGATACCGTATTATTGGGTGCGTATCTACTGGTACGCAAGAGGGGAAAAAATATAACCTCTTTCACTGAGTCGAGGGTTTGCTAATGTCTACCCCTGCGGCAACAGAACGCCATCGCCTGTTACATGCACATATGGAACGTCTGGAGCAGGTCTTCGAGCAAGCGATCCGGGATGGAATTGCGAATCCAGTGATATTTGTTTTGGACATTCGTGACCCCTCAGCGAGGGCAATGGCCGAAGATTTAGCTGGTCGAGAGGCAGTAGCAGCGCATCAAAACTTGGCCGAGAAAAACAAAGTCGATTTCTGCCTAATTATCCCCTTTCCTCAACAGGATGCGGTTGCATTTGTCTCGCTGGCCCAGCCGCGGTAAATCATGTCTTGATAGCATCCTCCCCCGAAATATGTTCCATGCAGTTGTCGTCGGAGAGGGCGGAATTTCCTGGGCGATCCACCGTATGCCAAATGAAGGCAGGGTGGAAACCGTTTAGTGCCTTGCCCAGTTCCCCGTAGGTGTTTCTTCATCCAGAATAACTACCGAGCGTCCTTGCCGCCTCAGCGTGCCCCCGGTTGAACACGGGGCAATCCTAGCGTTACGGCTGGCAGTCGCGCTGCGGTTTTTCATACCGACCTTGGTTGGCCCGGAGAAAATCCGGGCTAAATTAGGACGCTACCCAGACTGGCGTGCTAAACAACCCGGTGGTGGGGGTAGCGTTCGTCAGGGTTATTCAATTGACTCCACCACCCCCAATATCTTGTAGTCAGAAGGGCTCGGCGGCCTCGGTGACAATAGTACGATAGGGGACCGGTTCAACCTGCATCGCTTGTTCGAGCAACCGATAGAAGAGCAAGCCACGGGATCGCGAGGTGCGTCGGTTAAAACGGAAGGTAAATTCGTCGAGATAGTAGTCCAGGTAGTTTGGACGAACTGCGCCTTGATGGGTGCCTAGTAGCCAGCGTTTCAGGAGGGAGGCGACCCTGTGAATCCGCGGAAGCAATTCCGTGGCCGCGTCTTTCCCACGACCGGTCAGAACTGTCACCTCATGCACATAGCCAATACCGTCTAATCCGGTGTATGACGCGTTTCCATCCGTGTGGACCGTGCTGCCAGTCGCAACCGAAGCTTGGATGAAGCGATGCAAGGAAATCCGTGACGCGGTGACAATCCGTGCCATACGGATACGCCCGATCCCAGCCCCATCCTCTTCCGCGGCAATCACTACCATTGCCTTGTCCAGACTACGACTGCCCGTCCGTTTGCCTTCCCCCCCTACGTAGGTCTCATCAACCTCCACTCGCCCGGCAAGGCGATCGCGGCCAGGGCGAACCATAGCACGTCGCAACTTATGCAACCACGTCCATGCAGTCACATAGCTGCCCAAGCCGAGAACTCGTTGGAGGTTCAGGGCGCTTGCCCCGTGCTTTTGACTGGTTACCTGCCAAATTGCCCGAAACCATAGACGCAAGGGTTTGTGCGTATCTTGGAAGATCGTTCCGGCGATCGCCGACGCCTGGCCGCGACAGCGCCTACAAATCAACCGACCACGTGTAGCCGGCCATCCGCCATGGTGCCCACAACGCGGGCATACAAAGCCATTGGGCCATCGCAACCGTGCCAGGTACGCCCGGCAGTCCTCTTCCGTGCGGAAACGATCCTCCAGATCGAGAATCGTCCGAGGATAGGTGTCGTCCATCCCCACATACTACCGGTTGTGGTAGGTGGAGTCAATTGAATAACCCTGCGCCCATCATACCCTCCCGTCATGGGGCGTCAAGCGGCCCGCGGCCCGGAGAGCGGCGCAGTGGCGGTAGAAATCGGGCCAGCGGTTGTGTTACAATGTGGCCCACCGCCCGCCTTGCTCCCGCGCCGGCGGGGGGACAGCGGAAGTGTAAGATTGGAAATTTGAGGAGTTGCTGACCAACTGCCGTTGTTAACCTGAGAGACATCGCTTGACGAGTCGTAGGACGGATTTCCTAATCCGTCCCGTCATTGGGGACGGATTAGGAAATCCATCCTACGGTAGCCGACGCTTCCCCCGCCGACCGCAGTTGGTGGGCGTTTGCCAATGACCGCTGACCATTAACCACTTCCAGGAGCCGTCCCATGCCCGCCTTTCCAGAGGTCGCCAAAATCCGTTACGAAGGTCCGCAGTCGAAAAATCCGCTCTGCTTCCGCCACTATAACGAGACGGAATTGGTCGAAGGCAAGCCGATGAAGGACCACCTGCGTTTTAGCGTCGCCTATTGGCACACGCTGCGGGGGACTGGCGGCGATCCCTTCGGGCCGGGCACGATGCTGCGGCCCTGGGAAGGAAAGGCCGATACGGTCGATAACGCCCAGAACCGCGCCCGAGTGGCCTTCGAGTTCATCGAGAAGCTCGGCGCCCCGTTCTACTGCTTCCACGGCCGGGACGTCGCCCCCGAGGGGGCCACGCTGGCCGAAACCAACAAGAACCTCGACGCCGTTGTCAAAGTCTTGAAAGAAGAGCAGCAGCGGACGGGTATAAAGCTCCTCTGGGGCACCGCCAACCTCTTCAGCAACCCGCGCTACGTACACGGCGCCGCCACCAGTTGCAACGCCGACGCCTTCGCCTTCGCCGCCGCGCAGGTGAAGAAGGCCCTGGAGGTGACCAAGGAACTGGGCGGGGCGGGCTACGTGTTCTGGGGCGGCCGCGAAGGATACCAATGCCTCTGGAACACCGATATGAAGCGGGAAGTCGAGCACCTGGCCACCTTCATGCACATGGCCGTCGATTACGCCCAGAAGATCGGCTTCCGCGGCCAGTTCTATTTCGAGCCGAAACCCCATGAGCCGACCAAGCATCAGTACGACTTCGACTCGGCGGCGTGCATCAATTTCCTCCGGGCCTACGGCCTGGCCGATTACGTCAAAATGAACATCGAGACCAACCACGCCACGCTGGCCGGCCACACCGTCGAGCACGAGTTGGACTACGCCGGCTCGCAGGGCTTCTTGGGATCGGTCGACGCGAACACGGGC
Organism: uncultured Planctomycetaceae bacterium; assembly: GCA_963754135.1. Classification (GTDB taxonomy): domain Bacteria; phylum Planctomycetota; class Planctomycetia; order Pirellulales; family Thermoguttaceae; genus JAJFUI01. The sequence continues at coordinate 506,838 of CAVWEY010000003.1, read as the reverse complement.
GACCTTCTGCTCGGCTGGGACACCGATCAGTTCCCCACGGACGTCTACCTGACGACGAAGATGATGTTGATGATCCTGAAATACGGAGGGTTCACGACCGGCGGGCTGAACTTCGACGCCAAAGTGCGCCGCGAGAGTTTCGAGCCGGTGGACCTCTTCTTCGCCCATGTCGGCGGCATGGACGCCTTCGCCAAGGGGCTGAAAATTGCCGCGGCGATCCGCGCCGATGGCGAGCTGGCGAAGATGGTCAAGGACCGCTATTGCTCGTGGGATAGCGGCGTCGGCGCCGAGATCGAGTCGGGCAAGCAGACGTTCGAGTCGCTGGAGAAGTACATGCTCGCCAAGGGCGACGTCACGCCCAACGAGAGCGGCCGGCAGGAATTGTTCGAGAACGTGGTGAACCGGTACGTGTTCTAGGTGACAATGACCATGCAAGCGGGGAGTCTGCGATGATAAACCCAACGCGGCCTGAATCGTATGGCGGAGGCGCTTCCAAGGCGCTGCCAGAGCCGGTGAGGATGATGCGGGGCATCCGCGCGGCCTGCGTTCTCTACGCCGTGTACGGTGTGGCGGGGGTTGTGTTCGGGATCATGATGCTTCTTGACCCCGGCAGGTTTCCCGACGCCGCCTGGATGCACCCTGCGGTCCTGATCGGGCTTATTGTCTGCGGTGCCGCCATCCTGGTGTCCTCGATCGGCGTCTTGTGCAAGCGAGCCTGGGGAATCCCGGTCTGCTGGGTAATCTCAGCGTTCTCTTTGTTCAACATTCCAATCGGGACGATTGCTGGTGTCTACTTCCTCATGAATATCGAGAAAGTGAAGGACCAGTTTGCTCGCCGGGGGGGGCCCGCCATGAACAGGCCCCACCCTGAATCGTATGGCGACGGAGCTACAGAGGCGCCCCCAGGGACCAATACGATTGCTCGGAACATCCGAGCCATCTGCATTCTATGCATTGTAATCGGGTGCGCCGCCGCATTCCTGGGAACCCTAATGCTCTGCGATCCAACGGCGGCTGCCGAAGTGCATCCTGCGATCGGAGTTGGCGTCCTGGTTGGTGGCGTTGCAAGCCTAACGTCTGGCGTTGGGGTGCTTTACAAGCGCTTGGTGAAAGGCAAGTTCCGGTAGGCCCAAATCCACGACGGTGCGTTCCTCCGGCTATGAGCAAGCGTGGTGCCGCTCAGTAATTGAACCGTATTCCCCGCTGCCGTAGTTCGGCGGCCAGCGTGGCGGCCGTGGTGAATTGCACGGCGTCGAAGCCGACGGCCCGGGCGCCGGCGACGTGGCCGGCAATGTCGTCGACGAAGAAGATTTCCGCGGGGGCGCAGCCGGCCAGTTCGGCCGCCGCGCGGTAGATCACCGGGTCCGGCTTCAGCGCCCCGATGCGGTGGCTGAGCACGTAAACGCGGAACCCTTCGGTAACGATCCGATAGCGGCGGAAGCAATGCTCCCAGTGGGTCTCGCAGGTGTTCGAGAGGACTCCCATCGGGTAGCCGGCCTGCTGAAGTTGGGCGGCCAGCGGGAGCATGGGCAAGTTCAAATCGAAGATGTCGGCGGCCGCCGCCACGAGTTGCCCATAATCGGGCCGGACGCCCGCGGCGGCGCAAAACGCCTCGTAGAACTCCCGCGTCGAGAGCCGGCCGGTTTCGTGCCGGTGCATCAGCCCGCCGGCGAAGATGGTCTCGCGGACCGCCTCGGACGTGATTTCCGCCGCGGCGGCCATCTGGCCGAGCATCTGCTCGACGCTGAAATTGATCAGGACGTTGCCGAGATCGAAGTAGAGGAACTTGGGGGGCATGAAGGGTTAGAATAACAGCGCGGCGGCGGAGAGGCGAGGGGGGGCGGCTCACGGCACGAGCACGATCTTTCCGGCCAGCGTGCCCGCCCGGTGCAGGGTATTCTCTTCCTGGAGCCGGTGGGCGGCGGCCGTCTCGGAGAGCTTCATCACCCGGCCGATCTGCGGCCGGAGCTTCCCCTTCACCAACCAGCGGTTGATCTCGGCCGCGCACTTGCGTTGCTCGTCCGGCGGGGCATTGAACATGGCGAAGCCCAGCAGCTTGCCGTCCTTGACGAAGAAGTCGCGGAGCGGAAACTTCGGCCGCGCGTCGCCGCCGGCCATCAGGATGATCCGCCCCCGCAGCGCCATGTGCCGGACCGCCTGCTGGAAATCCTGGTCGCGCCGCGTCTCGAACCAAACGTCGATCGGGCCGAACTGATCCAGCGCGGCGTCCAGGTCGTCGGTCTTGTAGTTGACGGCCGCGCCGGCGCCGAGTTGGCGGCAGAGTTCCACCTTTTCGGGGCTGCCGGCAGTGGCCAGCACTCGGGCGCCGACGGCGTGGGCCATCTGGACCACGCAGGAGCCGACCCCGCCCGTGCCGCCCCCCACATAGACCGCCGCGCCCATCTTCAACTGCCCGTCGCGCATGAGGCCGAGGTGGGCCGTGATGCCGACCAGCGCCACGGCGGCGGCGTCCTGGTCGGAGACCTCGTCGGGGGTCGGATAGAGCCAGCGATCGTCCACGGCGGCATACTCGGCGAAGGTCCCCTGGCGGCCCAGCAAGCCCTGGTTGCTCCCCCAGAACCCGGTCGCCTTTGCGGAACCTGGTGGCGTCCGGCCCGAGGCCCTCGATCACCCCGGCCAGGTCGCAGCCGACCACAAACGGCCGCGGCAGCTCGAAGGGGTACATCCCCGCCCGGACGTACGTATCGACCGGGTTGACGGCCACCGCTTTCACCTTGACGAGGACTTGGCCGGCGGCGGGTTTTGGTCTGGGCAGGTCGCCGAAATGGATGTTTTCGGGCGGGCCAGGCCGCTGGATGTACGCAGCCTTCATGACGGGGCCTCCCGAGGCTAATGAGATTTAAGAGACCAATACCGTGACCGGAAAACGCCCGCGACTGCGCCGGGCGGGGAGACAACGCCGCACCAGCCCCGCGACCGCAGTCGCGGGGCGTTCGGGCAACATTGCCTTCCCGCCAATAGTCAATCCATCCCCCCCACAATGACGTACGTGCGGCCGCGACCCGTGGCCGTGGCATTACAGCGATTGTACGGAAGCACGCCCTCGGGGAAAAGCCTTGGCTGGTGGCCGGCAGAAACTTGACGCCGGCCGACGGCTTGATTATCATCAAGATTCAGGGATTACTCCCCGGGAGCCGCTTTTCATGAGCATCTGGAACAAGATACTGGTCGGGCTGATCGCCGTCGCCTCGTTGGGCTTCTTCTATCTGGCGGCCCGGACGTTGAAAACCCACGAAAACTGGTACGGCCAGGCGGCCCGCGACCAGGCCGACATCTCGCGGCTCAAGGCCGAGAATAAGCGGCTGATGGATGGCACCGAGAAGGACGGCAAGCTGGTGGAGCAGGGCATCCGGCAGGTCCAACTGGATTTGTACAAGCTGCTGGTGGACCGCCGCCGGGCGTGGTTCAACTGTCCCGCGAGGGTCAACCGATTGGACAAAGTCGAGGGCACGGCGGAGATCACGTTGACGATCGACAAGCCCTCGCCCCACGGCATCGCGCTGAAGACGGTGCTCTACGCCTTCGAGAACGCCAGCGAGCGGCAGAAAGGGCGGTATCTGGGCGAGTTCGTGGTCTCTAAAGCCGGCGACAAGCAGATCACGCTGGAGCCGGCGCTGAAGCTGATTCCCCGCGAGAGCGACGCTTTGGACACCGCCAAAGGCACCTGGACGCTGTACGAGGTCATGCCGCAGGACAGCCATGAGATTTTCGCCGGCCTCAGCGACGCCGAGAAGAAGGCGCTGCTGCCGGCCGACAGCGTGGCAGAGTACCTCAAGGACGGCCGGCCCGCCGCCAAGGACGATCCCAAGCAGTGCGTCGTCGACGGCAAGTACGTCCGGCCGCTGCGAGATTACGACGTCCAGTTCCGCGCCGACCAGGAGAAGCGCATTCTTTTGACCGACTCGATCGACGCCGCCACGCGGGACAAGAAGCTGGTGCAAGAGGCGGTCGCCTTGGCTCAGAAGCAGGCGGACGCCTGCACCAGGGACATCGCCGCCGCCAAGGAGGAACTGACCGGCGTCGCCGCGCAACGCAAGCTGGTGTCCGACTATCTCGCCAAGTTCCAAGAGACGCTGGAAAGAGTGCGGGGGGCCATCAAGCAATTGCTCCAAGACAACCAGGCCAAGGCCGGCCAAATCGCCAAGTTGCAGTTGGAGGCCACCGAGCGGATCGACCGGCGCACCCGTGCCATGGCCCAGACCGGTACGGAGAAGCAATAGCGGGTGGGCATCTACGATCGCGACTATTACCGCCAGGTGCAGCGGCCCGGTTTCTCATCCTACGCCCCGCGAAACGTCGTGGTGACGGTGATCGCGGTCAACGTCGCCGTCTGGCTGATCGACGGTTTGATTCTGCCCGAGACGTCGCTGGGCCAGGGCTGGCTGGCGGACAACATGGGCGTCTACGTGATGCCGTCCGGCGCCGGACACGGGGCCATGAGGGACACGCTTACTCATCCCTGGCTCTGGTGGCAGTACCTTACGGCCGGGTTCGCCCATTCGCCCACGGACTTCACGCATATTCTTTTCAATATGATCGCGCTGTTCTTCTTCGGACGCGCCGTCGAGGAAACCTACGGATCGAAAGAGTTCCTTCGGCTGTACCTGGTGATGACCGTCTTCGCCTCGGTCGTGTGGGACGTGGCCAACAAGCTCACCACCGTTGCCGCTGGCCCGATGATCGGGGCGTCCGGCGCCATTGCGGGCGTGATCATCTTGTTCGCCCTGAACTACCCGCACGCCACGGTGTTGCTGTTCTTCGTGATTCCGATGCCTGCCTGGCTTGCGGGCGTGCTTTTCGTCGGTTTAGACATGTTCGGGGCGTTTGGCGGGCGACCGGGCGAGCACATCGCGTTTTCCGCCCATCTGGCCGGCGCCGCCTTCGCCTTCGTCTACTATCAGCGCCGCTGGAACCTGACCCGGCTGACGGCTGATTTCCGCTGGCCAAAGTCTCCCTTCGCTCGAAAGCCCCGCCTGCACGTCCACCGGCCCGGGCAGGACCTTGAGCCGAACCTCAATCAGGAAGTGGACCGTATCCTGGAAAAAATCTCCCGCCAGGGCGAGGCCAGCCTGACGGCCAAAGAGCGGCACACGCTGGAGACCGCCAGCCGCGAGTACCAGAAGAAAATGGCGAAGCACAAATGACTACGGGGCCAATAGCTCGTCGATCATGCCCTGCGCCTTCTCCGCGGCGGCCATCAACCGCTCGATCCACAACGAGCGGAACAGGCCCAGGCCGTCGAACAGTTCCGCGGGAAAGCAGGCGAGCACGCTGGCGGCGATCCGGGCGTTGAGGTCCGCATTGGGGCTGACCGCAACGAGCACGCGCCGGAACGCCGCCTGCAACGAAGCCGACAGCAACGGCCAGGCGAAGCGGCCGGGCGCGGGCTGCCCCCCGACAGGTCCGCGGCGAAATCCCTGGCCCGCTCCGGATTGGCCGCGAACTCCGCCAGTTCGAACGCTCCAGCCAGTTGTCCCACCAGCAGATCGGTCCAACGTTCGGCGCGGCGGCGGAGGCGGTTCAGTTGGGCCGCCGCCGCGGCGTCGATGCCCGGACCGCTTGCCAAGACCAGCAGCGCGCGGTGCCGGGCCTCGACGTGCCCCGACAGCACGCTGCGGGCCAGCGGCTCGGCGTCGTCGCTGCCTCGCCGCCGGTCGTAGCCGCAGAGCACGGCGGTCCACACCCGGGTGAGCACCTCGGCGGCGAAGATTTCCTCCAGCGTTGCCCGCGCCACCGGCCATTGGGCCCGCCGACGCCGCGCGTCGGTCTGGCCGGCAAACTCCCGCAGCGTCCGCGTCCAGCGGTCCAGCCGCACCTTCGAGCTGGTCCAATACTGTTCGAGGCACTCGGCGGGGAGCTGCTGCCGGCCTTCCATCAGCAGCGGCCCATGCGCAGAGACCAACCCGGCCAGTTCGATGAGTTCGCGGGCATGCATGGGAAGTGCAATAGGACGGCCGAAAGCCGCCTTTCCGTCTTTACACATAATGAGCAAAAAGGGTGCCCGGAGAACAAACGCCTGCGATCGCGACCTCCGAATTGCCATAACCTGTTACGAAACAATTTGTTACGTCGCACCAACCACCATCACCGCCGACGGCACGTTCGCGGCGTCGTGCTGCGTTGCAGCAACATCCGCTGCAATTGACGCCACAGCCGATTTGGTCTATCCAACCACTTGCTGCTGCTTGGCATGCCCCCCACATACGGTGGGGGCACGAAGGGCCACGACGGAGCATACTACTTGCCCCTTGCGGCGCTGGTCCCTATACTGCGGGTGGTCGTGAGGTTGATAGATGACGATGCTCCCGAAGATTATCCATAGCCGGTCAAGACTCGCCAGCTACATGCACGATTTCGAGGAGGGCGCACGGGTTTTCGGAGTCTCCTGCGACACTTACCCCGATTTATTCGAGGTGGCTCACCCGGCCATCGTTGGCAAAGCTCCGAACGGGTGGCGCTTCGAATACGGCGGGCAACTACAGATACCTTTGGTTTCCGCCGGGCGCTCTCGACGAGATAGAGTTGAATGCGATCGAGGGTTGGGCGGAGCAGTTCAGGCAGTACGTGCTAATCGGCTTGAATCGGCACATTAAGGACCACTTCTCGGACGAGTTGGACTTTTGTCTTGCCCTTGATTACAACTTCGACCCGGCGACCAAGAATCGCACGTTGTACGGCGAGGCACGATACCAGTTGAAGTACAAGCATTCGCGACAACACCTGAGCACCCTGCGGGCAGGTCTGGCTGATGCATTCAGCGTTCTACCTATCCCACGTGGAGAGAAGATTGTCATAACGCATGTTCCGTCTCCTGCAAACAAGCACGACGTGCCCCGCGAACTCGCCGCCGCTGTTGCTCCGGCGTTGTCTCACGAGTACGTAGATGCGCATCTCCTCTGTCGCAAGAGCGCTATGAAGGGCCTCCCGGTCGCCGAGAAAATTCCGGAGTGGGAGAAGGTTTATAGATGCCAGGATTGCGTCAAGCTTCAAGGCAACGTGAAGGACCGAACGGTGGTTGTGATTGACGATCTGTACCAATCGGGTGCCACCATTTGGTGCTACGCAAGATACCTAAAACGGTGCGGGGCCAAATACGTCTTGGGCGTGCCCTGCGTGAAAGCGTTGAAGGATACCGGCAACCGATGAAGAATGCGCCGCTGCTGCAATTCATCGTAGCCACGGGGGCGGGCGAAGCCGTGCTGCGGCGAGTAGCCGCAGTTGCGTCGCGCGTGGGTGTCTCTCCGAACGACATCTTGGCGATGGGCGCATGTGACATTGCAGCCACGCTTGGTATTTCGCACGACGTGGCAGGCAACGTGCTCGCGGCAAGCGACCCCGCTTCGCGCCTGGCCGATGCTCTCGACCAAATTGGGGCAGAAATCCTTTGGATCAACGAAGATCGCTACCCAGAGAGACTCCTACTAACCCTCGGCAAGGATGCGCCACCGGTGCTTTTCGTCAAGGGCAATGTCAATTTGCTTCAGAGACCGGCTGTCGGCTTCTGCGGCTCACGGAAGGCATCGCGCAAAGGAATCGAAGTCACAAGCCGCGCCGCCCGTGTCCTCGTTGAGGAGAACATTTGCGTGGTTAGCGGGTACGCCAACGGCGTGGATTTGGCCGCTCACCGAGCGGCAATGGAAGCGGGCGGGGCCACGATTCTTGTATTGGTTGAGGGGATTCTTCGCTTCAAGGCCAAGAAAGACATTGAGGAATTGCTGCGGGCGGACAACCATTCTGTTCGTTTCGCAATTCCCTCCTGGTCTACAATGGATCGCCACGAATGCGATGAAACGCAACCGGACCATTATTGGGCTCTGCGACGCCATGATCCTCGTCGAGTCGGGACTTAAGGGCGGCACGTTTGCCGCGGGAACCGAGTCTCTTGAGCGACGGCATCCGTTGTTTGTAATCGACTTCGCAGAGCCGGGGCCTTCCGCCGAAGCTAACCCGCATTTCATAGGCAGGGGTGGAGTCCCCGTTCGCGGCAATGGCCGACAAGTCCCGAATCTCGCAGACGTGATCGAGGTGACGCGACATCCACGATGGCGAGAGGCTGGAATCGAGCCCCGATTATTCTGATCGCCACATTTCGGGACCTAACGTCATGACGCCGCTTGCCGGGCGGCGCGGCGGCGGTCGGTCTCTTTCAGCAGAATCTTCCGCAAACGGATTTGCGTCGGCGTCACTTCGACCAACTCGTCCTCGGCGATGAACTCCAGGGCCTCTTCGAGCGAGAGCCGCCGGGCGGGCTTCAAGAGCACGTTCCGGTCGTGGCCCACCGCCCGGATGTTCGTCAGCTTCTTCTCCTTCGTTGGATTGACGTTCATGTCGCCCGAACGGCTGTTTTCGCCGACGATCATCCCCTCGTAGACGACGTCGCCGGGGGCGACGTGCAGGTCGGCCCGTTGCTGGAGGCTGTCCAAGCCGAAGGCCACGGCCCGGCCCGCCGCGATCGAGACCAACACGCCGGTAGCCCGGCCGGGGATCGCCTCGGCCATCGGCCGGTAGGCCTCGAAGCGGTGATGGATCACGGCCGTCCCCTGGGTGGCGTTCAGCAGCCGGGTCCGCAGCCCGATCAACCCCCGCGCGGGAATCGAGAAGATCATGAACGTGTACTCGTTGTGGCTGGTCGTCTCCACCAACTGGCCCCGCCGCTGGCCGACCAACTCCATCACCGGGCCGGTGCGGTCGGTGGGGGTCTCGACCACCAGCGACTCGAACGGCTCGTACAGCTTTCCGTCGATCTCGTGGAAAATCACCTGCGGCTTGCCGACCGACAGTTCGTAGCCCTCGCGGCGCATGGTCTCGATCAGGATCGAGAGGTGGAGCACGCCGCGGCCGGAGACGGCGAATTGCTCCGTGCCCGTGATCGGCTCGACCCGCAGGGCGACGTTCCGCTCCAGCTCGCGCAGGAGCCGCTCGCGGAGGTGGCGGCTGGTCAGGTACTTGCCTTCCCGTCCGGCCAAGGGGGAGGTGTTCACGCCGAAGGTCATTTTCAGCGTCGGCTCGTCGACTTTCAGGCGGGGCAGGGCCCGCGGCGCCTGCGGCGCGGCCACCGTGTCGCCGATCTCGACCCCTTCCAGCCCGACCACGGCGCAGATGTCGCCGGCGTCCACCTCGTGGACCTCCACCCGGCCAAGGTCCTCGAAGACGAAGACCGAAACCACCTTGGCCGGCGTGATGCGGCCATCGCTTTGCAGGAGCACGACGTTCTGGCCCTTGCGGACCGTGCCCGCCTGCACCCGGCCAATGGCGATCCGGCCGACGTAGTCCGACCAGTCGAGCGTAATCACCAGCATTTGCAGCGGCTCGCCGAGTTCCACTTCCGGTCCGGGAATCTTCTCCAAAATCATGTCCATCAGCGGCTCGATGCTGCCGGTCGGCCGGGCGGGATCCGTGGTGGCGTAGCCCAGCTTCGCGCTGGCGAACAGATAGGGGAAATCGGCCAGGAGATCGTCGGCCCCCAGTTGCAGAAACAGTTCCAGGATTTCGTCGACGACTTCGTGGGGCCGGGCGTCGGGCCGGTCGATCTTATTCACCACGACGATCGGCCGCAGCCCGCACTCGAAGGCCTTCGAGAGCACGAACCGCGTCTGGGGCATCGGTCCCTCGGCGGCATCGACCAGCACCAAGGCCCCGTCGGCCATCCGCAGCACCCGCTCCACCTCGCCGCCGAAGTCGGCGTGGCCGGGCGTGTCGATGATATTGATCCGCACGCCGCGGTAGGGGATGGCGATGTTCTTGGCGAGGATCGTGATGCCCCGCTCCCGCTCCAGTTCGTTGGTGTCGAGGATCTGCTCGCCCACCAGTTGCGATTGCCGGAACCGGCCGCTTTGGCGCAACATGCAATCGACCAGGCTGGTCTTGCCGTGGTCGACGTGGGCGATGATGGCGACATTGCGGATTTCGTTGCGGCGCATGGGCGGGAAACACTCGGCGAGCGTCAAGTCCGGGCCAAGGAAACAACCCAGCCTAGCACGCCGGGAGCGACAATTCAACGGCTGCCGACAAAGATGATCGGCGCGGAACCGCCACGGGCAGCCGACGCTTCGCCGAGTGGAAAGAGCATCCGGCCCGGTTCCTGGGACACGGTGAAGGGGACGAACTCGACGTGGCCGTCGGCGAAGAAGAAGTTTCGCCCCCGGCCGCCGTGGTACTCGACAGGCTGGCCCGGCAACACGGCGCTGGGAGCGTCGGCCAATAGCGCCTGGGCAGCCGGCAGCGGATCGCCGAAGCCGCCCGTCGTCCCGTCACGCCCCGTGCCGGGCCAGTCGCCCGAAAGGTCATCCATCGTGCGAGAAACCGGTCCCGAGGGCCATTGCGGACCGAAAGGAAAACGTCCCGCCACCAAAACAAAACGCCCCGGGACTGTATCAAAACGCCCCAGGACTGCGGTCCTGGGGGAGTCCGGGCGGCCAACTTGGCCGGACCGCTCCGGCAAAACGCACTCCGCGCCCTGGGCGGCCAGCCAAACCTCCGGGCAGACGCTCCGGCCGGTTTCGGGGGCGAGTTCCTCCCGGAGCAACTCAGCCGCGAAGATGCCCGCGCCGGTCAGCCGTCCCCCGGCCGCCAACTGAGGAAGGGCATCGCCGTGACAATAACTGTACTGAGTCAGGGCCAGCCCCAACTGCCGCAGACCATCTTGGCAAGAGGCCAGCCGCGCATGAAACCGGCTGCCGTCAATCGCCGGCAGCACCATGATCACAGCCGTCATGAGCAGCACGCCGATGGCCGTCACGTCGGGCCAGCCGAACCGAGGCACGCGACTGGGCGAACTGAGATCGGGACTCATCCCAACCAGCGGAGCGACGGCCTGCACGGGCGGCGGCCCAAACGCGGCCACCAGGCGGCAGGTCCGCTCGGCCAGCCCCGGCGGCGGCTCGAAATCCGGCCGCACGGCCTCCAACGGGGTCAAACGCCGCCGCCAGCGGGCAAGTTCCCGGCGGCGCTCGTCATCGTGCTCTAACCGTGCCTCCAACCACTGTTGCTCGTCGTCGTCCAACGCCCCGAGCAGGTGGCCGAGCAGTTGCTGGTGCATCGAATCAGTCATGCGGAACGCAGTTGATCAGGGGCCCGAACCCTTTTCCGGCCGCCCTTGGCCGCCGGCTATCTCGATCGACTCTACTTTGGCAGGCTTACGTGGGAAAGCGACTGGGTAAGTTTTTGCAGGGCGGTGTGCAGCCGGCTCTTGACCGTTCCGACGGGAACGGACAAGACCTCGGCCGCCTCGCGATACTTCATCCCCTGGAAGTACACCAAAATCACCACCTGCCTGCATAATCCGGGCAGCGCATCCACCGCCCGGCGAAGTGCCTCGGACTGTTCGGCCGTCTCCGCGCCCGCGTCGGGACCATCTGTCGAGACGCCTAACATTTCGGCCAATGTGCCCGTTTCCCCTTCCGAATTACCCCGTGGAACGCGGTCAAGACTGCTCATGCGGTGCCGCCGGTTGCGGCGCTGGTAGTCGATGGCCTGGTTGGTGGCGATCGTATATACCCACGGACGCACCTTTCGGCCCGGCTCGAACTGGTCGCACTTCAGGTGGACCTGAAGGAACGTCTGCTGAAAAACGTCCTCGGCCATTTCGGCGTCACCAAGGTAGTGCCGCAGATAGCCGTACAGTTCCTTCTCGTAACGGTGGACCAATTCCGCAAACACCCCCCCGTCGCGCCCGGAGCAGTAGCTCAGCAAGAGCTTTTCGTCGCTCCAAGCCACCAGCGGGTTGGGGCTACAGGCACGCACTCGCAGTTGTTTCATCGTGCCGTTCATTTTTGCTACGCATCCGTGAAGAAAAGGGTTCACTCGAATCGAAAACCGACGCCTAAAGGGCGGTTGCCGCTGAAGTCTGAACCCTTCCAACCTCTCTAATTTTACGCATTCGCACCAAAACGGGGTAGCTTGCCGATCATTGGAGGTAGAAAAGTGTTCCGAGCCTCATGGCCTCCGACGCCCCGTTAAATAGCAATTTCCGTGCCCAATCGGTACAATCGAACGCGCCAACCCTTGATGAACCTGCCGAAAACGCCCGCAAGTGCTTCGGATGTATCTGCTTATGTCTGCAATCGCGTGCCGGTTAGGCGATCGACGTACCCCACAAGAAGTTGCCGTTGGGGGTGCAACTCTTGCCATCGCTTACACAACACCCGGCGCCGAACCGTATTTTGGCAGCTATTCCTGGCAACCTGCCCGTTTGGCAGCCATCGGCCGCTAAACGACCGCCGATTCCGGGTCGTTCCACTCCGGCCGGCCGTACTTCTCGGCCACCAGTTGGGCCGTGCGGACTTCCGGCCAAGGGCCATACGGTTCGTCCACGGCGAAAGCCTGCACTAAGACCCGCCGGATCGTGTCCCCCGTCAGCGGCAGGTTCGTCAAGAAGCCCTCGTGTGGGCGGCCAGCCCGGTAGTCCGGCGTCCGCGGCGGCATTGCCAAACATTTTGCCACCAACTGTAGCGGAAAATCGTACAACAGCGTGCCGTGGTACAGGAAATGGCCCCGGCGGCAGCGGGCGCTGTTGCCCGAGAACTTCAAGTCGCCCACGGCCAGATCGCTCGTGCCGCAACAGCGGACGCCGGGCACGTGCGGTTCCAACGCAGCCGCCAACGTACACAGCACCCAGCGATGGGCGCGGCTCAAGGCCCGCAACTCCGGCCGCAGTCCGTAGCTCAGCACCAGGGCGTACATTAGGCAGCCGGGTCCCGCCACAATCGCCGCCCCGCCGCTGGCGCGGCGCAGCACGGGAATCCCCGCCTCCCGACACTCATCCGTCCGCACCTCGGCGGCGATCCGCGACGACCGGCCCACGATGACCACCGGTTGCCGCGGCTCCCACAGCCGCAGCGTTTCCCGCGGCTCGCCGCCGGCCTCAGCCTCCTCCAGCAGCGCCTCGTCCAACGCCAGGTTCTCGGCGGCGGTCGGCAACGTCAGATCGAGGTATCGCATGGGGGCCATTGTCGCCGATGGGGCCCACCAATGGAAGGGGGTTGCACATTACGCCGGACGTTGACCGGTGGTATGAGAACTGGCACAATGTACCCGTCGAGCATTCGTACCACGTCAGCCCAGGAGCCGCCAAGATGAGCAACGCCAACCACACCACCCGCCGGGATTTTCTGAAGACGGCGGGCCTGGCGGTCGCCGCGCCCTACGTCATCACCACCGCCGCGCTGGGCGCCGACGGCCGCCCGCCCGCCAGTGAGCGGATCGTCATGGGCGGAATCGGCATCGGTAACATGGGCTCCGGCGACCTCGGGATCTTCCTGGGCCGCGACGACGTCCAGTACGTCGCGGTCTGCGACGTGAAGAAGGGGCGCGGGAAACTGCCCGCGGCCGCGTGAATCAGAAATATGGCAACGCCGGCTGCAAGGCGTATGGCGACTTCCGCGAACTGCTGGCCCGCGGAGACATCGACGCGGTACACATTGCCACGCCCGATCATTGGCACGCGATGATCACGATCACGGCCTGCCAGAGCGGAAAGGACGTTTACTGCCAGAAGCCCGAGTCGCGGACGATCCGCGAGGGGCGTCAGATGGTCGAGGCGGCCCGGCGCTACGCCCGCGTCGTCTCCGGCGGCAGCCAGCGGGTGCTGGGCGACTACGGCGAGTTGGCCCAGAAGTGCTGGAGCGGCGAGCTGGGTACGATCCGGGAGGTGTACGTCAACATCGGCGGCCCCTCGCGGCCCTGCAACCTGCCCGGCGAGCCGGTCCCGCCGGACATCGACTACGAGATGTGGCTGGGGCCGGCGCCCTGGGCGCCTTATCATCCGCATCGGGTCAGCGGCACGTACTCGATTGACGGGACCGGCTGGCGGTCGTGGAGCGACTATTCCGGCGGCGGCATGACCGACTGGGGGGCGCACAAGTTCGGCGGGGCCATGTTCGCGGCCGATGTCCGCCAAGAGGGGCCGGTGGAAATCGTCCCGCCCGACGGAAAGGACCACCCCTGGCTCGGCTACCGGTTCTTGAGCGGCCTGTGGATGTATCGCCGGCCGGACCAGGGGGACGTGGACGTGGTAGGCACGCCGGGCGAGAAGCTGCCGCCCAAGCCGCTGCCGCGATACAAGGGGACCGGCGGCATTTACGGTGACTTCCTGCATTGCGTCCGCACGCGGCAGAGGCCGTTCCGCGACATCGAGCTGGCCCATCGCACCGTCACCGTGTGCCACCTGGGCAACATCGCCTACGAGTTGAACCGCCCGCTGCGTTGGGACCCGGTCAAAGAGGAGTTCCCCGGCGACGAAGAAGCGAACCGTTTTCTCGACCGCGCGAAACGGGAGCCGTGGCAATTGTGATGATAAGGGAGGCATTGGTAAAGGGGAATTACATGCCCATTTGGAGTTTGTCCGCCTTTTGGAGTGCGGCGATTCATCGCCGCTTTTCGCGGAACGGTCCACACTGCCATACAACACGGCCACGCCGAAAAAAGCGGCGATAAATCGCCGCACTCCATTTCCGTTCTGACAAAGGACATAGATATGCGATACCGGAAAAGCATTTGCCTGGCAATTGTCGTGGTTATGGTGATCTTCGGCTCTGCGGCTGCGGCTCTCGCGGGGGAGCCGTCCGCGCTGGACAAGGCCTTCGATGGGTTGAAGACTTTCGACTGGGGCCATGACCGCAACTTGCTCAAGCCGATTGACGACGCGGTGGTGGCCACGCACGGGGACAAGGCGGCCCGGCGAGAGCTGGAGTTGCGGCTGGCCGCAGTGCTGAAGACCGGGGCCCCGCGGGATGCCAAGGATTTCGTCTGCCGCAAGCTGATGATTATCGGCACGGCGGAGTCGGTTCCGGCGTTGGCGGCGTTGCTGCCCGATAAGGAGTTGTCGCACATGGCCCGGTTCGCGCTGGAGCGGATTCCGGCCCCCGAGGCGGCCCAGGCGTTGCGCGACGCGCTGCCGAAGTTGGACGGATCGCTCAAGCTCGGCGTGGTCGCCTCTCTGGGTGCCCGCCGGGACGCGAAGAGCGTGCCGGCGCTGATCGCCCTGACAAAGGAGAAGGAGATCGACACACCGGTTTCCCGTGCGGCGATCCGCGCGCTGGGTGACATTGGCACACGGGAGGCAGCCGACGCCGTCCGCGAGTCGCTGGCCGCCGTTCACGAATCGACGTCAAACCAGAACCTTGCGCGGACCGCCGTTGACGCCTTGCTGGCATGTGGCGAGCGGCTCTACCGCGAGGGCAACAAGGACGCGGCAGCGAACATTTACAACTGGCTCCTCATGAACGGGTGGCATAAGCCCGTTCGGTTGGCCATGATCCGCGGGACGACCAGAGGTCAAGCGAAGTCGGATGTAGGGTGGTTTCCGGAGAGCGTCTTCCTCGTGGACGGCGACCGCCACGGACTGGGGCCCGCGGGCATCGAGTGGATGTCGCAGCGAGCCAAGGGTGCGAAGGCCAACGAGCGCATCCGCGCGGCACTCCCCAAACTGCCCGTCGAAATCCAGTTGGAACTGGTCTCGGCCCTGGTCGACCGAGGGGATTCAGCGGCGCGGGGCGCTATGCTGATGATTCTCGATGCCGCTCAGGACTTGCGGGTGCGCGTCGCTTGCATCGACGCTCTGGGCCCCCTGGGCGAGCCGGCCGACGTGCCGACGCTGATAAGCCTGCTGGCACCGGATGGCGGGGGACGTTGGCTGCCCGCCCCCACAGAAGCACAAAAGGCTGCTGCCCGGACGGCTCTGAGCGAATTGCGCGGAAAGGCCGTGGCCAAGGCGATTGTGGCCCATTGGAAGAGCGCCACGCCGGAAGTTCGGGCGGAGCTGATCGGGATTCTCGTGGCCCGCCGCGCCCTCGACCGCGTCCCCGACATCCTGGCTGCCGCCACGGACCCCGACGCCCGGGTGCGCATGGCCGCGATGGCCGCCCTGGGGGAATTGGCCAGGCCCGAGCAGGTCGCCGATATGCTCCCCGGCGTGTTGAAGGCCGAGCCCGGCGGAGAACGCGAGGCCGCCGAGAAGGCCGTGATGTTCGTCTGCAACCGGAGCGAGAACCCGGACCAGCGGGTCAAGCCGCTCTTGGCCGCTTGGGCCAAGATGGACGAAAACGATAAGACGGCCCTGTTGCCGCTGTTGGGCCGCGTCGGCACTGCTAAAGCCCTCGAAGTGGTCGAAGGGGCGCTGGCCGACCAGACGCCGGGCCGCCGCGAGGCGGGCCTCCGGGCGCTGTGCAACTGGCCTGACGCCTCCGCCGCCGCCGAGCTCATGGACCTGGCGCAGAGCGACGCCGAAGCCGGCCACCGGCTCTCGGCCCTGCGGGCGGCGATCCGCGTGGCCGCCCTGCCCGACAAACGCCCCGATGCCGAGAGATTGGATCTGCTGAAGAAGTGCATGACGATGGCCACGCGCAATGACGAGCGGAACCTGGTGTTGCAGCGGGCCCGCACGGTCCGGACGGTCGAGTCGCTGCGGTTCGTCGCTGCCTACCTGGACCAGCCGGAGAATGCCCAAGAGGCGTGCGCAACGGTCGTCGAGTTGGCCCATCATCGGGAGCTGCGAGAGCCGAACAAGGCCGAGTTCGACAAGGCGCTGGATGCCGTGATCCGCACGGCCAAGGACGCCGGCGTGGTGGATCGCGCGAAGAGGTACAAGAAGGGTCAGACGTAGCCGCGGCGGCCGGTTTATTCCGGTTGGGCAGGTCTTGACGGCGGACATTTCGCGTGGGGCAATCTGCGGCGGCCTGGGGGACTTTTTCGCGTCGGCGCAAAGGCGGCAGAACTTGAAAATTTCTTCCCCGCGCTAACTCGCGCCGGCAGTTGGGGTTCGGACCAAATCGCAATTTCCGGCCCTTGCCCGCCGTTTGCAATTTCACCAATAATCTGTCAAATTGATATGGAGAATTGTATCCTATGGTTGCAGTAGCTGCCGCCCTTTGTTTGCGGCAGGTTGAGCACTGTAGTAGGCACACGCCGTGTGCCGTCCGCGCAATGCACGGCGTGCGGCGCGTGCCTGCTACATCGACGACGGCACACGGCGTGTGCCTACTACATTACGGGGATGAACCATGAACACACTGTCTCGTCTGATTTCTGCGCTTTCGGCCTTGGCCGCCTTGGCCGTGCCGGCCGCGGCCCAAGTGGGCTGCCCCTCGGGTTGTCTCGCCTGCGCCGACGGCCAAACGTACCGCATCGTTTATCAAACCGTCTTCGAGCAGCAGCAGGTCACGGCCTACCGCATCGACTACGAAACGGTGATCGAAGAGCGGCCGGTGACCACCTACAAACCGGTCTGGGAAACGGCCGTCCGCGAGAACCGCTACACGGTCGCCAAGCCGGTCGTCGAAACCGCCGTGCGGGAAGAGACCTACACGGTCCAGCGGCCGGTCTACGAAACGGCCGAACGCGAGGAAGCCTACACCGTGATGAAGCCGGTGTACGAAACGGCCTACCGGACCGAGTACCACACGGTCTATCAGCCGGTGACGACCTACCGGACGCAGTACGTCGATCAAGGGTGTTACGCCGAGCAGATGGTGCTGAAGCCCTCCTGGCCGAGGACGCGGTTGGCGTGGCAATCGGGCGGGTGCACCGTCGATCCGGCCACGGGTCAAACCGTGTATCAGCGGGCGGGCCTGTACTGGGTGCAGACGCCCCGCGGCGAGTATGAGGTTCAGCGGGTATGGCATCCGAACGTCGTCGCCCAGCAGATTCCGCAGACGTGCGTGGTCCCGCAAACGGTCGCCCAACAGGTGCCGGTGCAGGTCTGCAAGTACGTGCCGGAGACGGTCGTCCGCAAGGTGCCGGTGCAGGTGTGCCGGATGGTTGCCGAGACGCAGGTGCGGCGGGTGCCCGTGACGACCTGCAAGATGGTTTATGAAGAGCGGGTCGAGCCGGTGCAGTACCAGGTGTGCCGGATGGTGGCCGAGCAGGGAACGGTCCGGGTGCCGCATTGCGTCGAGAAGCGGACGCCGGTGGTGTACACATACAACGTGCCGCGGGTAGTGTGCTACCGCGAGCCGCTGGACGCCTGCGGCAATCCGATCGCCACCGGTCCGGCGTTGGAGCCGATGACTGCCGCGCCGGCGGCGCCGCAACAGCCGACGCCCGCCGCAAGGCCCGCCCCGAAGTCCTCCGACGCCAATTCCGTACCGTCGCTCGGCCCGGATGCCGCCGCGCCCAGGCCGGTCCCGCCCGAGGAGAACCGGCCGATGAAGGCCGTTCCGCCGATGAACCCGCCGCCGTCGGACGCCTACCGGCCGAAGGGGACGTAATCAATGTACCCCTCACGCTCCGCGTGAGGTAACCGCGTCACGGGGGAAATGCGCCGCAAACGCCCCGCGACTGCGGCCGCCGGGGGAGAGACGCCGCACTTCACCCCGCAACCGCAGTCGCGGGGCGTTTGCCAGTGGTACATTCGTTTGCCGAAGCGACATTCCATGCTTCTCAGGCTATGACCGACAACGCTTCTGAAATTCTCCACGGCCAGCGGATCGCCTTCGTCGGCAAGCTGGCCAGCATGGCCAGGCGGGAGGCCGCGCAATTGGTCCGCCGGCACGGCGCGACGGTGCTGGAGAAACCTGATCCCACGGCGCAGTTGATCGTCGTCGGGGACGAGGAGTTGCCGCTGCCCGAAATGGGCGCCGAGGACGATTGGTTCGACGAGGCCACCCGGCGGCAAATCGACGGGGGCGCGATCGAGGTCATCACGGAAACGCAGCTCTGGCAGCGGCTGGGGCTGGTCGAGGCCGCAGCAGGACGTCCAGCGGCTCTACACGCCGGCGATGCTGGCGGAGTTGCTCCACGTGCCGGTGGCCGTGATCCGCCGCTGGCACCGGCGGGGGCTGATCGTGCCGGCCCGCGAGGTGCGGCGGCTGCCGTACTTCGATTTCCAAGAGGTGGCCACCGCCCGGCGGCTGACGGAGCTGTTGGCGGCGGGGGCGTCGCCGCGGGCGATCGAAAAGAAGCTCGCGGCCGTTGCCCGGTACTTGCCGAACGTCGCCCGGCCGCTGGCCCAACTCTCGGTGATAGTCCACGGCAAGGAGATTTTGCTGCGGCAAGGGGAGGGGCTGGTCGAGCCGGGGGGCCAGTTGCGGTTCGATTTCGACGCCTGGGAGGCGGAGCCTGTGCCGCCCCCGCCGGCCCTGCCCACCGCGCCCGACCAAATGTGCCGCCTGGCCGCCGAGTTGGAGGAGGACGGCCAACTGGCGGCCGCCGCCGAGATGTATCGCGCGGTGATGGCCGCCACCGGATCGAAGCCCGAAATCTGCTTCCAAGTGGCGGAGTTGCTCTATCGGCAGGGCGATCTCAGCGGGCGCGCGAGCGGTACTACATGGCCGTCGAGCTGGACGAAAACTACGTCGAGGCCCGCGCCAATCTCGGCTGCGTGCTGGCCGAGACGGGTGAGCGGGACCTGGCCGTGGCGGCGTTCGAGGGGGCGCTCCGCTACCATCCCGAGTACGCCGACGTCCACTATCACCTGGCCCGCACGCTCGACGAGATGGACCGCCGCGACCAGGCCGAGGGGCACTGGCGGGCATTTCTGGCCCAGGCCCCCGACAGCCCTTGGGCCGACGAAGCCCGCCGGCGGCTGGGCAGCCCATAAAGCCGCGACCGGTGGTCGCGCCGGGTCGCGGCTTTCTGGGGCGCGACCACCGGTCGCGGCTTTGTGCTCGCGTCCAGGGGGCCTTGCAAACTCCCCCCGGACGTGTATCCTGAAATCATGCAGGAAATCCTCTTCGGCTACAAGCTGAATCCGACCACCTGGGCCTACGTCTCGGCCCTGATGATGATCGGCATCTACTTCAAGTTCCATCGCTTCTGGAGCGTGCGGAACTTGGACCTCATGGCGCTGATCGCCTTCTCGCCGGGCTTCCTGCTGCTGTACCACGGGCTGTTGCGGCAGTCGCCCGAGTTGATGAAGGCGTGGGGCGCCGTGGCGGCCGACCCCGCCCACTACCAGGAGCTTTCCAAGCACCTGATCCGGGCGGGCTACGTCTGGCTCTTCGCCGTCAGCGGGTTCTTTCTGATCCGGCTGCTCTTGGACCCGATGATGGTCCGCCGCCCGTTGCTCGAACCGAACCTCTCGGCCAGCGGCCTGACGTTCACCGGCGCGGCCCTGCTGGTGTTCCTCATGGCCAACGTCGTCACCTGTCCGCCGGAGCGGTTGGAGTACCTGCTGGCCAGGCAGGGCGACGCCGAGCCGCGCAGCCCCGTCTATAAGCCCTTCTACAAGTTCGCCGACTTCGCCGACCAGGCGATGATCCCCGCCCAGCCGTCGCGGCCGGAGCCGCCTCGCGCCGCGCCGATGTATGTGGCTGCGGCCCACGCCGTGACGATCCTCGCCCACCTGGCCCTGGTGGCCGGCATGCTCTGGATCGGATTGCGGCATTTCGACAACATCCAGACGGGCGCCGCCGCCGCCACGTTGTATCTGCTGACCTTTTCTACCAGCCAGTTGACCAGCCAGGTGGACCACGTCGTGCCGGCGATGCTGCTGCTGTGGGCGGTGGCCGCCTATCGGCGGCCGATGATCGCCGGCTTTCTGTTGGGCCTGGCCGCCGGGCTGATCTATTATCCGTTGTTCCTGCTGCCGCTCTGGTTCGGCTTTTACTGGTGGCGGGGCGCGGTCCGCTTCGGCGCCGGCGTGGCCCTGGCGCTGGCGGTGCTGGTGGCCGTGCTGGCGGTCACCTCGCCGCAATTGGGGACGTTCACCGATCAAGTCCGGCTGATGTTCGGCTGGCGGAATCCCTTGAACGCCAAGCCTTCGGGCCTCTGGCAATACTGGAGGGAGGAGTACCGCATTCCGGTGCTGGCCGCGTTCGTGGCGCTCTCGGCCGGCCTGGCGATCTGGCCGGCGCACAAAAATCTCGGCACGCTCTTGAGCTGTTCGGCGGCCGTGATGCTGGCCACCCAGTTCTGGCACGCCGATCAGGGCGGGCTGTGCGTCGCCTGGTATCTGCCGCTGCTGATCTTGACCATCTTCCGCCCGAACCTGGAAGACCGCGTTGCACTCTCCGCCGTGCGGCCGGCGTGGGGAAGGAGAAGGAAAGGATGAGGGATAATCCGTAGGTTATGCTTCAGCATAAAGCGCGATTGGATTGGCGGTTCGTTATCCTGAAGCATAACGTACGGAGCTGATCCCTCAGCGCTCGTCCCTCAGTCCCGCCTTGCGTCAATCGCGTCCGGCGGCTTCTTCTGGGCGGCGTACCAGTATTTCCAGGCCTGCTTGTCGAAGTTGAAGTTCCGGTGGGTCAGGGCCACCAGGGCGTCGAGCACGGCCTGGTTGGGGATCTGCTTCTTGATGTACTTCGGACCGCCGCCGACGTGCAGCCCGCCGCCGCCCGAGCCGAAACCGGCGCTCATCGCGTTGTCGCCGCCCGGCTGGCTGATCTTGAACGTGTGCGTGGTCCACACGGCGTCGATCAGCGGGCCGATGGCCGAGGGGTCTTTCATCCGCCCCAGCCCCACCGCCGCCAGGTTCACCACCGCGTTGTCCTTGTCCTTGAGCTTGCGGACGAAATAGGCGACCACCTCCGGCCGCGGCTTCGTTTGCAGGTTGTCGAGGCAGCTCAGCCGCACCTCTTCCACCTCGTCGTAGATCGCCGTGATGGCCAGGGCCATCGCCGCCTGGAACGTGTCGATCTTCGTCAGCGCCTCGATGAACAGCAGCCGGGCGTGCGGGTCCCGGTCGTCGTGCAGCCCGATCGCCAGCGCCTTGACCGCCGCCGGGTCGGTGATGCCGCGGATGTTCTGCCGGCCCTGATCGCGGCGGTCGGTGCCCAGCCAGCCCCGCCACCGCTTCACCTTCTGGCACCACTCCTGCTGGGCGGCCTCCAGCTTCCGCTTGTTCTCCAGGACTTCGATTTCCTGTGGGTACTTCCACTGGCCCTTGTACTTCACCAGCCCCCGCTTGGTCATCAGCTCGTCTTGCGTGGTCCACTGGCCGTCGACGCGGCTGTAGCCCAGGGCGCGGCGGGCCTCGGCATGGTCGGGCTCCAACTCGATCACCCGCCGCAGGTGCGTCTCGCGCTGCGGCCCGAGCTTGTGGTCGCGGCACCACTGGGCCAACTCCCATTGCCCCGCCACCGTGTCGGGATAGGTCGGAGCGATCCGCTCGTACTCGGCCTCGTCGGCGCGGAGGTGGAGGACTTTTTGGACCTGCCCGGCATCGAGCGTCACCTGCACTCCGTCGGCGACCTGGACGACGTACTTCTTCCGCGGCAATTCGTCCCGGTTGACCAGGTCGCCGGCGACCCGGCCGCCGCCCCGCAGCAAAAAGACCTCGGCCGAGGCGGTTCTGAGCGCCCCCAGCAAGAGCAACAACGCGGCCACAGCGGTGATCGTCGCTTTCATACTACTAGTATACAGAACGGGTGCGGGGTGGGGCAACCAGCGGTCGTCTACCAGTTATCAGCTATCAGCTTTCAGCGGTTACGGTGGAGCTGATAGCTGAAAGCTGACAGATGATAGCTGGGACTGCCGCCTGTAGCGACTATTCCGCCGCTGCGTCCCCCCCAAAATGGCCTAGTGCCGCTGGCGGGCAATCGGGTAACTTATGCGGCATGGCGAAGCAAATCCTCATCCTCTTGGTCGTCGCCGCCGCGGTGGGCGGCGTCTATTTCTATCTGAATTACGAGATTCAGCCGGAGCAGCAGAACGGCCAGACCACCGGCTGGCGGATCGTCCCGCGTAAGCCGGCCGACGCCCTCGCCCCCGACGGGGCCACGCCGGACCCGCTCCCCGCCGGCCCCATGCGCCCCACCATCCGCATCGCCACCTTCCAGCTCGGACGGTTCGACGAGGCCAAGCTGGCCAACCGGCAGGTGGCCGACGTGCTCATGCACCTCTTCCCGCGGTTCGACTTGCTGGCCATCCAAGGCGTGCGGGGCAAGAACCAGGGGGTGCTCGTGCGGCTGGTCGAGCAGCTCAATGCGGCCACCGGCCGGAGCTACAACTTTGCCACCTGCCCCACCCAGCAGCGCGATGCCCTGGAGCATTATAGCGCGTTCGTGTTCGACCGCGCCCGGATTGAGGTCGATCGCAGCACGGTACACTTCGTCGAGGACCGGCGGGGCCGCTTCCGCATCAAGCCGCTGGTGGGCGCGTTCCGCGTCCGCGGGCCGGACCGCACCCAGGCGTTCACCTTCACGCTGATCAACGTCGAGACCGACCCGGACCAGCCGGCGGCCGAATTGGACCTGCTGGCCGACGTGTACCGTGCCGTCCGCGACGACGGCCGCAACGAGGACGACATCATCCTACTGGGCGATCTGGAAAGCGACGACCAGCACCTCGGCCGCCTGGGCAAGCTGCTGGGGGTCACGCCGCTGCTGTCCGGCGTCCCCACCACCACCCGCGGCGGCCAACTGCTCGATAACATCCTCCTGGACCGCCGGGCGACCTGCGAGTTCACCGGCCGGGTCGAGGTGGTGGACATGATGCGGGAGTTCGAGTTGACCATGCCCGGCGCGCTGGAAGTCTCCGAGCACCTGCCGGTCTGGGCGGAGTTCAGCATCTACGAGGGGGGTGAGGCGGGACACCCGGCAACGCCATAGTCCCTGGTTCCCATGTCTTCCACCCGTTTTTCTGACGCTCTGGTCTACGCCGCCGCGCTGCACGCCCAGCAACGGCGGAAGGTTTCCGGCGAGCCGTACCTGGCGCATCTGCTGGCAGTGGCGGCCATCGTGATGGAGTACGGCGGGAGCGAAGATGAGGCTATCGCGGCGCTGCTGCACGACGCCGTCGAGGACCAGGGCGGCCTGCCCACGCGGGAGGAAATCCGCCGCCGCTTCGGCGAGACGGTCGCTGCAATCGTCGACGGCTGCACGGACACGGCGGAAAGCCCCAAGCCGCCGTGGCGGGAGCGCAAGGCGGCGTTTCTCGCCCGGCTGCAAGACGCCCCGGCGTCGGTGCGTCGGGTGGTGGCGGCCGACAAGCTGCACAACGCCCGGTCGATCCTCCGCGAGCACCGCCGGCTGGGCGAAGCGATCTGGGGCCATTTCCGCGGCGGCCGCGACGGGCACGCTCTGGTACTACCGCGCCGCAGTCGATTCGCTGAAACGGGCCGAGAGGACCCCGCTGATCGAGGACCTCGAAGAAGCCGTGGGCCAAATGGAACGCCTTGCGTAATGCCTCATGCCCACGCAAGCGTGGGCATGGCACCCGGAATGTACTCGTCACGCTCCGCGTGACGCGGCTTCCTCACGCGGAGCGTGAGGAGTATCTTGAGATTGGCCCAATTCTTGATCTTGAAATTGCGCCGTGATGTGCTAAGCTGACAATCGCGTTGAGGGTATCCGCAGCGCCTGACAGCCAGGTAGCCACAAGAGCCCGTCGCCGGAGTTCGCTCCGGCGGCGGGCTTTTTTTTCGCGCCGCTGCCGGCCAGCCCTCACCCTAACCCTCTCCCAAGGGGAGAGGGGACGGAGAGCCAACGATGATTGCAGCGGAAGCCGTGGCCGAAATCCGCCGGCTGCTCAGCGAGGACCGCTTGAGCCAGCGGGAGATCGCCCGGCAGACGGGCGTTTGCCGCGGCTCGGTCGGGGCGATTGCCTCCGGCCGCCGGCCCGACTACGAGTCGCAACCAGAGCCAGCCGACGATGGCCCCGAGGAGCCGGCCGGCCCGCCGGCGCGATGTCCCGGCTGCGGCGCGAAGGTGTACATGCCTTGCGTGCTCTGCCACATGCGGACCGAAATGGGCAAGCGTCCGCCAGCGCCGGCAAACAACCGGCGCGACGACGCCCCGGAATCGGCCGACCTGGACCTCCGCCTGGAGCATCGCGTCCGTTACGACGAGGTCCGCGAGGCAAGACGAACCGCCGAGCTAGTGGTTAGTGGCTAGTGGTCAGAAAGCCAGCCACCAACCACTAGCCACTGACCACTACCGACTGAACACATGAACCACCTCACCCTGATTCCGTATGCAGCGGCCCGGCGGGCGATCCGCGACGGCGACCTGCTGCTCTACCGGCCGCGGGATTGGTACACGCGGCTGATTGCCGTGGCCGGCCGCTCCGAGTACGTCCACGCCGCCATGGCCGCCTGGTGGAACCGGCGGCTGATGAACGTCGAGATGACCAGCGGCGGCGGCCGGGCGCAGCTCCTCTCGAACCTCGTCGAGCGGTGGCCCGGTGTGATCGACCTTTACCGGACGAACGCCGGCCGCCGGCGGTTTTCGCGCGAGGCGGCCGTGGAGGCGATGATTGCCATCACCGGCAAACGCTACGGCTGGTTCAATCTGCTCAAGGCGTCGACGTTCCATCTTGCCGCTGTTGCGGTTCATGGTCCACCCCGACGAGGACGACGGCGAGGAATCGAACCTGCCGCCGTTTTGCTCGCAGGCCGTGTCGCTGGCCTGCCGCCGCGGCGGCGTCGATCCCGTGCCCAATCTGGCCGACCGGCTCACCGAACCCGCCGATCTCAGCCGCAGTCCGTTTTTTGCTTACCGTTTCACCTTAACGTGGGAAGCCGATGGCGGCGGTCGCACGCCTTGAAAGGGCGTGGCGAACCGTCGCATACAACGTTGGCCGCTGCCACGCCCTGTCAGGGCGTGCCACCCAACCACCGGCCGTCCCGCGGAGACTTGAATGCGAGAACAACGAGTCAACTTTTCCTGTCGCTGCGGGCGGCGTTTGACGGCGGTGATCCGCGGCAAGCCGTCGATCCGGTTTCTGGACCACGGCAGGCGATTGAAGAGGACCGTTGTCCAACCCCCGGCTGCGGCCACGACTACAACCGGCTCACGGCTGAAGAGTTCAAAGAACACGTGTTTTCCGGCTATTAACCCCTTTCTTAGGAGACTTTCGATGCGACGAGTGCTTGCGAGTCTGTTGTTGTGCGGCCTGTTGGCGGTAAGCGCCTCCGCCCAGCCGCTGCTCTACGATTTCTACGCCGATTGGTGCGGACCGTGCCGGACAATGACGGCCACGGTCGATCGCCTGATCGCCGAAGGCTACGCCGTGCAGCGGGTGAACGTCGACCGGCAGCCGGAGCTGGCGGCCAAGTACGGCGTGCAAAGCATCCCGTGCTTCGTCTGGGTTGAGGGCGGCCGGGAAGTTGACCGCGACACTGGCGTTGTGATCAGTCGAGCGGCTCCGCTGGAAAAGCCCGACGACCGAAGACCAAAGACCGATGACCGGAATTCCGCATCCCGCCTGGCGCTACGAGCGTGCGGAAGGACATCGCGCAGCGGTCGTCCGCATCTACTGCGAGGAGGCGGCTCACGGCCGCTCGATCGGCAGCGGGACGCTGGTGCGGTGGAACGGGCGGGTGGTGGTGCTGACGGCCCGCCACGTCGTGCGGGGCGCGGTGAAGATCGTCGTCGAGCTTTGCACCCGGAAAACCCATGAGGCGAGAGTCTTGAAGACCGATCCGACCTGGGACTGTGCCGTTCTGGAATTGATGGGGCGCCCGGTCGGAGTGCCCGTGGCCGAGATCGAGCTTGGCCCCAACGCCACACAAAAGGACGGCGACAGGCTCGAATCGTGCGGCTACGGGCCGGACGGCCAGTTGGCGGTCAACAGCGGGCTGTTCCGCGGCTACCGGCGATCGGCCGCGGCGCCCCGCGGTCCAGACGACTGGATGGTGATTTCCGGGCACGCCCGGCCGGGCGACAGCGGCGGGCCGGTGTTCAACGCCCGCGGCCGGCTGGTCGGCGTCCTGTGGGGCACCGATGGCGAAGAGGTTGTCTGCGTGCAAGCCGGGCGGTTGCACGTGCTGCTGGAGGAGGCCGTGCCCGTGGGCGTCTACCAGCAGCGGGCCGTGTCAGTGCGACGGGCGGTGTCCGACCCCGCCGCATGCCGGAATCCAATGGTTCGTCGGACTGGTCCGACTTGTCCGACCAGTCCGACAGGCGAAAGGAACCGGTCCTCGGCTGGCGCAAGGGGGTCGAATCGCAGGAGCGGGCCACGGCCGGAGCGCTCCAGCGGACTGCACGGCAAACTGGACGCCATCGCCGCTCGGCCGACGCCGGTTTGCCCTGCGGCAGCAGCCCGATCCTCGCGTGGATGAGGCATTGCGGCTGGGCCAAGAGGCCAACGCCAAGTTGGATGCCTTGACGGCGGCGTTGGCTCGATCCGACCGGTCGGACAAGTCGGACCGGTCGGACGGGCCGGCAACGCTCCACGAGCGGATCCACGAGAAGGCCGAAGAGATCAAGGAGAAGGTGGACGGCGTGCTGGAAAGTCCCTTCGCCAAGCACCTGGCCGCTATCCTGGGAGTAGTGTTTGTGATCGGCATTGGCACGTGGATCGCCGTCAGCCAGCATCGGAAAGCCGGGACCAAAACCGTCGCGGAGACGGTAGCCGACAAGGTGGCGGCCGCGACGGCCGGCACGCCGATCGGCGCCGCGACGAATCTGGTTGACAAGGCAGTGACCGATCTGGGCCAGCGGCTCCGCGACTTGGACGCCAAGATGGAGGCCAAGGTCCAGGCGGTCCAGCAGCAAGTGACGCAGACGGCCTTGGCCACGCCCGCGCCCAATCAAACGACTACGGCGCCGGCAGCGGCTACCACGGCGGCCAGCGCCTGAGCGGCCGACGTGGGAGGAATGGGACGCATGGGAATCATAACTCCCATGATTCCCATAATTCCCATCGGTCGCATCGTGCTGCTCAATAATATCGGAGGGTCCCCATGACCGCCCACGAAAACGCCGCCATCGAGAGACTCCGTGACGAGTTGCACGAGTACCACGTGGACGTGCAACGGCTGATCCAGCGCTGCGAGTCCTGCCGGGCCGACGTGGAGTGCCTGGCGGCGGACGTGTACGGCCTGCCGGGCAACAAGGACGCCAGCCCGGGCCTGATGGGCGAGGTGGCCGAGTTGCGCCGCAGCCGGCGGATGATCCTCTTGGCCCTCCGCGGGGCCTGGGTGCTCTTGACCGCCCTGGCCGGCGCGGTGGGAACCGCGCTGGTCAGGGCCTTGATGTAGAAGAAGCGGTCAAATGAAAATCCGCGACCGGATCGTCGACTTCCGCCGAGTGAAGGCCGGCCAGTTGCGGCCGCACCCGAAGAATTGGCGGAGCCATCCGCCGGCCCAGCGGGACGCCCTGCGGGGCGTGCTGGCCGAGATCGGCTACGCCGGCGCGCTCTTGGCCCGGCAGTTGCCCGACGGCTCGCTGGAGCTGGTCGACGGCCACCTCCGCGCCGAAACCACGCCCGAGGCGGACGTGCCGGTGCTCATCGTGGACCTCGACGACCGCGAGACGGCGAAACTGCTGGCCCTGCACGATCCGCTGGCCGGCATGGCCGAGGCCAACCAGGAGGTGCTCGCCCAACTGCTGGCCCACGTCGAGACCGACAATGACGCAGTGCAATCGCTCTTGGACGAGATGCTGCGGGGAAATGACGAAACACGAATGACCAATGACGGAACAGATCCGCATTCGGAAATCCAGAATCCGCAGTCCGACGTCCTTCCCGAGGCGTTTCAGGTCGTCGTCGAATGTCGCGACGAGCCGCAACAGCGGGCCGTCTTCGAGCGCCTCACCGGCGAGGGATACGTGTGCAAGCTGCTGGTCCTTTGAGATTTAGAGATGGGACTAATGGGAAGCATGGGACTCATGACTCCCATTCTTCCCGTAACTCCCATCGGCAGGCTCCAAACCACCAAGTCTCCGCCCCCGACACGATGCCCCCCATCGACATCGAAGTCACCTGTCCCGTGTTCGATTCGTTCCGCGTGCAACAGGTGGGCGGGATGTTCGACGTCCCCTTGGCCCAACGGGCGTCGCAGCGGTTCCGCGTCGACGTGCCGGACTGGCTATCGTTTAACCCGAAGCCAACGGCGACGGCGGATGGCGTCTCCTCCGTCGCCGTTGGCTCCGGGTTAAACGATTGGTCCGTCGGCCTGATCGTCGGCCCTTCCGGCAGCGGCAAGAGCACCATCGCCCGGGCCATGTTCGGCGACCGGGTCTACCGGCCGCGGGAGTGGCCCAACGACCGGGCGGTGATCGACGGGCTGGGCCAACGGCCGATCAAGGAAATCATCCGCCTCTTTACCGCCGTCGGGTTCTCCTCGCCGCCGAGCTGGATCAAGCCCTACCACGTGCTGAGCACCGGCGAGCAGTTCCGCTGCGACCTGGCGCGGGCACTGATGAATGATGAATGCGGAATGATGAATGATGAATTGCCGGACGGCGAGCGGACAGCGGGAGGCGAGTCTTCAATTCATCATTCATCGTTCATCACTCATCATTCTCCGCTCGTTGTTTTCGACGAATTCACCAGCGTCGTCGACCGGAACGTGGCCCGCGTCGTATCGGCTGCGGTCGCCAAGGGCATCCGCTCCGGCGAGATCGGCGGCCGCTTCGTCGCCGTCACCTGCCACTACGACGTGACCGAGTGGCTCGCCCCGGATTGGGTGATCGACATGGCCACCGCCACCTTCTCGCGGAGGCGTCTTCGGCGACCGCCAATCGAGCTTGAGTATCTTTCGTTGCCGGCGCAGTGCGTGGCGGCTGTTTGCGCGCCATCACTATCTGAGCGGCCGGTTGGCCCCGTACGTCCGCTGCTTCCTGGCCACATGGCAAGGCGAGCCGGTGGCGTTTTGCGCCACGCTGTCGTTGATCGGGTACAAGAACCGCTGGCGACTGAGCCGCATCGTCACCCTGCCCGACTACCAGGGCGTCGGCATCGGCACGGCCGTGGCCGAGGCGGTGGCCGAGCTGCACGTGCGGGAAGGGCATCGCGTGAACGTCACCGCCAGCCACCCCGCCCTGCTGGCCCATTGCCGCCGCTCGCCCAAATGGCGGCTGGTGGGCGTCCGCAAAACCGGCTCCCGCCGGTCGCCAAGGTTCCAGACCTACCGCGGCTCAACCGGCCGGGCGGTCGTATCGTTCGAGTTTACCGGATGAGGAAAACTCCCATGGGGAAACGCGGCCAGCGGACGGGACTTGACGAGAACAAGCGGGGGCAGGTTCTGGCCATCCTCAGCGTGGGGTGCAGCCAGAACCGGGCCGCCGAGTACGTCGGTTGCGCGCCGGCGACCATCCGCCGCACCGCCGAGCGCGACCCGAAGTTCGCCAAGGCCCTGCGGGAGGTGAAAGGGGGCGTCGAGTTGGGGCTGATCCGCCAAGTCCGCAGCGCGGCCAAGAAGGAGCAGTATTGGCGAGCGGCCGCGTGGGCCTTGGAGCGGCTGTTTCCTGAGAAGTACGCCCGCCGCGGCCCCGACGTCATCACCGCCGACCAGCTCGCCCGGGCCTTGGCCCAACTGGCCGAGACGATCGTCCAGCAGGTCCCCGTCGGCGCCTATCGCAAGAACATCGTCAAGGGCGTCGAAGCCCTGGCGCGGAGCTTCGGCCAGACCATCGAGCAGGACCTCGCCGAGGAAGAAACCGCCGGGCACGAACCGGCCGGCCACGAAACCCCCGCCGGCGCCGCCGCGGAAAGCAAGGAGCCGACCGATGATCCAGTGTAGTCCGCCGCCGGCCGAGTGTTCGGCGCCGGCCGAGTGTTCGGCGCCGGGGAAAGTATTTGGAACTTTCTGGCACCACTTTGCCCGCGCGCACGGTCAGGCCCGCCGGGCGGCACGCCGCGCCTGCGACGGACCCGATCTGTTGGCCTGGGGCCAAAAGTATCTGCCGGAGCATTTCCGCCGGCCTCCCTCGAACATGCACCGCTGGCTGGCCGACCAGCTCGACGCCGCCCACACCGCCCGCGGCACCAAGCTCAACGTGCTCGGTCCCCGCGGCGGCGCCAAATCGACCATCGGCACCCTCTGTCTCCCGCTTCGCGCCGCCCTGGAAGGCTGGGAATCGTATATCTGGATCGTCTCCGACACCAAGCACCAGGCTTCCGCCCACCTGGAAAACCTCAAGGCCGAACTGCTCGACAACCCCCGGCTGGCCCAGGATTTCCCCGCGGCGGTCGGGCGGGGGCTGGTCTGGCGCGACAATATGGTCGTGCTCCGCAACGGCGTGACCATCGAGGCCCTCGGCACCGGCCAGCGGATCCGCGGCCGCCGCCGCCGTCAGCACCGCCCCACGCTGATCGTCTGCGACGACCTCCAGAACGACGGGCACATCCGCTCGGCCTTGCAGCGGGAGCACTCGCGGAGTTGGTTCCACGGGGCGCTGATGAAGGCCGGCACGGCCCGCACCAACGTGCTGAACCTGGCCACCGCCCTGCACCGCGAGGCCCTCGCGCTGGAGTTGCACCGCACGCCCGGCTGGACCTCCCGCATCTTCAAGGCCATCGTCCGCTGGCCGGTCAATATGTCGCTCTGGCAGCAGTGGGAAGCGATCTACACCGACCTGCGCAAGCCCCGCTACAAGACCGCCGCGCGGAAGTTCTACGAGCAGCATCGCCAGGCGATGCACTTGGGGGCCATCCTCCTCTGGCCCGAGGAAGAGGACCTGTATACGCTCATGTGCATGAGGGTCGAGAGCGGGCGGACCGCCTTCGAGCGCGAAAAACAGAACTCGCCGCTCAACCCCGACCTGTGCGAATGGCCGGAGGCGTACTTCGACGAGTCGGTCTGGTTCGACGCCTGGCCGGTCAACCTGGCCATCAAGACGATGGCCCTGGACCCGAGCAAGGGGAGCGACTCGCGCCGCGGCGACTACTCGGCGCTGGTGGCCCTGGGCGTGGACCGGCAGGGGACGCTCTACGTCGAGGCGGACCTGGCCCGGCGGCCCACCCCGGAAATGGTCGCCGCCGGGGCGGAGTGGTTCCGCCGCTTCCGGCCCGACGTGTTCGCCGTCGAGGCCAACCAGTTTCAGGACCTGCTGGCGGGAGAGTTCGAGGCCGAGTTCCGCCGGCAGGGCATTTTAGGCCCGCGGCCGCTGCCCATCGAGAACCACACGTCCAAGCAGGTCCGCATCCGCCGTCTCGGGCCGTATCTCGCGTCCCGCCGCCTGCGCTTCAAGGACGCCAGCCCCTCGACCCGCCTGCTGGTCGAGCAGCTCCAGGAATTCCCGGTCGCCGACCACGACGACGGCCCCGACGCGCTGGAAATGGCCGTCCGCCTGGCCGAACAACTGTTCCGCGGCCGCTCCTTCCACGACGGCCTCGGCAACCGGCTGCCAATCGCCGGCGGCTAACGGCCGCCGGTCGAACCGCCGACAAGGCATGCGGCGTTGAGGTGCCAATCCGGCACTTCAAGTTCGTGGGGCGACGATTTCTCCCCTTGCCTCTTGGGAGAGGGGCCAGGGGTGAGGGCCACGATTTCTCCCCTCGCCCGTTGGGAGAGGGGCCGGGGGGAGGGGGGCCGGTCTTTTGTTCGCCGTACTCCGGCTCCGTTCTCCGTACGAACCCCCGTCGTACCCGCTCCGTACCCGCTCCGCCCTCTGCGCGTCAGCGCGTCGCCAGGTAACACGGTTATGCTTGTAGGGCATCCCCGCTTGTCGCCGCCCGGATCCCCCGCTATATTGCGGGCCAACCAACGTGGACAGGCAAGGCGAAAGCCCGTAACACCAAGCGGCAGCCCGATGGGCATCCCATGACCGTAACCAACACTAGCCTGATTCCCGCGGATCGGATCGAAGGCTCCATCCTGTTGGTCCGCGACCAGAAGGTGATTCTCGATCGTGACCTGGCCATGCTTTACGAGGTCGAGACGAAGACGTTGGTGCGCGCGGTCAAACGCAATATCGACCGCTTCCCCGAGGACTTTATGTTTCAACTGTCGCCGGAAGAGGTCGAGCACTTGAGGTGCCAATTTGGCACCTCAAGTTCGTGGGGCGGCCGCCGTTACGCCCCCCTACGCCTTTACCGAACAGGGGGTGGCGATGCTCTCCCGTGTGCTTCGGAGCCCCCGGGCCATCGCGGTGAACGTGGAGATCATGCGGGCATTCGTCCGGCTGCGGCGAATGTTGGCCAGCAACGCTGATCTGGCCCGGAAGCTCGACGCCCTGGAAAAGAGGTACGAAGCGAAGCACCAAGACATTGTTTACAAGAAACAGTGCGGCATGAAATATATCCGGACCTTTTGCATTATCGCCCATATCGATCATGGCAAGTCGACTCTAGCCGATCGACTGATCCAAGCCTGCGGCGGCGTTTCGCAACGCGAGTTTCGCGATCAGGTGCTCGACTCGATGGATATCGAGCGCGAGCGGGGCATTACGATCAAGAGCAATTCGATCACGCTCTCCTACCGTGCCCCGGACGGTCAAGACTACCTGCTGAATCTCATCGACACCCCGGGGCATGTCGATTTTTCGCACGAAGTGCGGCGGTCGCTCATGGCTTGCGAAGGCGCACTGCTTGTCGTCGACGCTTCGCAGGGGGTCGAGGCGCAAACCGTCGCCAATCTCTATCTGGCCCTGGACAATAATCTGACGCTGCTGCCGGTGATCAATAAAATCGATCTGCCGGCCGCCGACGTCGAACGCGTGCGCGAGGAAATCGACGCCGATTTGGGACTCGATCCGTTCGAGGCGATTCCCGTCTCCGCAAAAACCGGCGCCGGCGT
This sequence comes from uncultured Planctomycetaceae bacterium, assembly GCA_963754135.1. Taxonomy (GTDB): domain Bacteria; phylum Planctomycetota; class Planctomycetia; order Pirellulales; family Thermoguttaceae; genus JAJFUI01. The sequence continues at coordinate 473,474 of CAVWEY010000003.1, read as the reverse complement.
GGAAGACGTGCTGGCGGGCATCGTCAACAAGTTGCCCGGTCCCAAGGGCGATCCCGGGGCGCCGCTGAAAGTGCTGGTCTTCGACGCCCATTTCGACCGCTACCGCGGCGTGATCCTCCAATGCCGCGTCATGGAAGGCACGCTAAAACCACGCGACGCCATCCATTTCATGCACATGGGTTGCGATTATACCGTCGAGGAGTTGGGCTACAATCAGTTGAAGCTCAATCCAAAAGAGCAGCTCAGCGCCGGCGAGGTGGGCTACATCATCGCCGGAATCAAGAGCGTCCGGGACGTCGAGATCGGCGATACGATCACGCACCTGGAACGCCAAGCGGCGGAACCGGTTCCCGGCTATAAGAAAGCCAAACAGGTCGTTTTTTCCTCGATCTATCCGATGGACGCCAATGAGTACAAGGACCTTGGCGCGGCCATGGACAAGCTGGCCATCAACGATGCGGCGCTCACCTATGAGAAAGACAGTTCGGCGGCCCTGGGCTTCGGGTTCCGTTGCGGGTTTCTCGGCCTGCTGCACCTGGACGTGATCCAGGAGCGTTTGCAGCGGGAGTTTGACATCGGACTGGTCATCTCGGCCCCCTCGGTAAAATACAAGGTGACCTTGCGGGACGGCAGTTCGATCGATGTCGATAATCCCAGCTACTGGCCCGATCCCGCGAAGATCGGCGCGGTCGCCGAGCCTTATATCAAGGCCTCGATTCTTACGCCCGAAGAGTATGTCGGGCCGGTCATGGAGCTATGCCGGGAACATCGTTCCGAGAGCCAGACGATGAATTATCTCTCCGTGGGCCGGGTCGAAGTGATTAGCGAGATGCCGCTGGGCGAGGTGCTCTTCGAGTTCTACGGCAAGCTCAAGACCATCACGCGGGGCTACGGCTCGTTCGACTACGTTCCGATCGAATATCGAGACACCGACATCGTGAAGGTCGATATTCTGGTCAACGGCGAGCCGGTCGATACGCTTTCCTACCTGGTTCATCGCGACAAGGCGCAGGCGCGGGCGCTGCACTACTGCCAGCAGCTTGCCGAAGCGATTCCCCGTCACCAGTTCAAGATCCCGATCCAGGGCGTCATCGGAGGCAAGGTCATCGCCCGCTCGACGATCGCGCCTTACCGGAAAGACGTAACCGCCAAGTGCTACGGCGGCGACGTGACACGCAAGAAGAAGCTGCTCGAAAAGCAGAAGAAAGGCAAGGCGAAAATGAAGCAGATCGGCCAGGTGCAGATACCGCAAAAGGCCTTCATTGCGGTTCTTGCAGCGGATAGGAAATAGTGAGTGAATGCGTACCATGAAGAAGCGCACACAGAATGGAGCCCCGCTTTCAATTGATCGCCTCAAGGAGTATTTGCGCCCCGGGAGAGAGATTTGACGCTGATCAATTTTTATCACCTCACCAGAAGCAAGTCGCTCAAAGGGATCGTCGCCACAACGGATCGACGCAGGCGGAAGGGAAAGTATCATGCTCCCATCGAATGCAAGGTACATGCTGGCGAGGCATCGAATGCTCGAATATGTGTTGCGCCGACCGTTTGGCAGTGTCTGATTAGCATGACTGACACGCAAACGCTTTACATTTACCGCCTAGCGTGCAACGGAGCGTTCCCACCATCGGCAGAGCATAAAGGTACTGGACGCGGCGATTACGGACGAGCATTGGATTACTGATGCCGTGATTGAACAGAACCAAGGACTTATCCCAGTTAAGGAAATCGGGCTGCTCAGGGGCGAGTTGCTAGCGTCGACGAGGCTTAGGATTATCCGCTGGAAGGATAATCAGAACGGTTGTCCCCACTTCCTTGAACGAACGCGAGTGCCTTTGGGTGGTCGACGAGTCTCATGCCCCGAACGAGTGGCGGTTGCGAGACGGTGTTGGCTTCGCAGAGGGGTCAGAAGAGCGTGACGACGAATCTCCGCTCGAACTACCGAAATGGAATTGGTGCTAGGTGTCGGATAGGCGTTTCGGTCATATCGACTGAGGTGAATTCGCGGGGAGAAAAGGGGATAAGTCCAAATACCTGTCGTTCGTTGCCTCGCAGATTGGTCTTATCCCCGTTTCTCTCCACAGGAACCCTCCTTATGCCTGCATTGCTTCACCGGTCGGGCATTCGTGTTCAGTCTGTGTTCGGGTTGCACGGAACCGACGAAAACGATCTTTCTGCCGCGTTCGCATTCGGAATCTCCCGATCACCGGGTCTGCTTCACGCCGTGCTTCGGGACGTGGCCGCCGAGTATGCCGATATGTGTGAAACGGCGTCCGTTCACGTCCAGACGGCAAGATCGTCAGCCGGAATCACTGACGTAGAGATCCGGCTTGGAGACAAGGCTATTCTCGTGTTTGAGGCCAAGAAAGGCCCTGAATATCCTACGCAGGCGCAGCTTGCGAAGTATGTTGCCGGTTGCCAAGCCTGCGGTTTCGGAAAGGTCAAGATGGTGGCGCTCACAAGTCGAGAGCCCGTGCCCGGCGGAACTCCGCCCGACTGGCTCAAGGTCGGGGCTCCTGTTTCCGCTCGTTCTTGGCGCTGGGTGCGCGGGCTCGTCCGAGAAGCCATCCGCTTGGAGAGCTCACTGACGACGAGGAGCTTACTGTCCGAATTGCTTACATTTCTGGAGGAATTTATGGGACTTGAACGCGCGTACTCCAATCTTGTCTATTCGGTCGTGCTCGCGGGCGGGAACCCGAATGGGTGGAAGACCAGTTGGATCGACATCGTTGAGAAGCACCACCGGTACTTCTATCCGGTCAATCGCGGAGGGTGGCCGCCTCCGCCGAACTACATGGGTTTTCGATACGGAGGCCAACTCCAGTCTATCCGACACGTGGAATCCTACGAAGTAGTTCCCGACGTGCGTCCCCATTTCCCCGGGGCAAAGGGCGGCGATGCGTGGGAGGGGCCGTACTACCTGCTTCACCTCGGCCCTGCGATCAAACCGCCCAAGCCAGTTCCAAACGGGCCGAACGTCCAGCGCAACATGCGTCTCTGGTGCATGCTCGACCTCTTGCTGACCGCACCAACAATCACCGATGCGTTTTCCGAAACCAAAAAGAGGATAAAAGCCGCGGAAGGGGGTGAGGCATGACCCCTACGGAGGAGAAAGGTGACAGTCACCAAATCTGGAAACGATCGGTAAGCTGGGACGCCACAACTACCCATGTTGTCCAAATTTAGTGACTGTTCGCCTTTCTTCCCCCTCGGAATTGTCCCCGGAATCTGGAATCTGGGTCGCCAGGGCACCGAAGTCCGCCGCTGCATCCGCTTCATATATTGCGTTTACTGCGGTTGTGCGGTATACTTCCAGTGAAGGGAGAGAAGTATGGCCACCATGCTCAGCGACATTCAGGAAAGCGATCCCCCCACGGCGGCGGATGCCCAACTTGCCTTGGAATCCAGCCGCCGATTGAGCCGGGTCCTTGCCGCCCAGCCAAAAAAGGCTGTTCGCGTCCGAATTGAGCCGGAGAACGAGCCGGCAGAAGCGATCTCGATTCCTGTCACCGCGTGTCGGTTGCTCAGCGGCATCCTTGCCGAAATGGCCAAGGGGAACGCGGTCACGCTGGTCCCGATCCATTCCGAGTTGACGACCCAGCAAGCGGCGGACATCCTGAACGTCTCCCGCCCCTTTCTCATCGAACAACTTGAAAAGGGCGCCATTCCCTACCGGAAAGTCGGAACGCATCGCCGGGTCATGCTCAAGGATCTGATGGAATTCAAACAGACCATGGACCGCAACCGCCTCCAGGTGCTTGAAGAGCTGTCCGCCATTGATCAGGAACTGGGACTCGGCTACCAACAATGAGCCTTACCGTCGTGTACGATGCCTGCGTGCTCTACCCGGCGCCGCTGCGCAGCCTGCTGATGTATCTGGCCATGACGGGCCTATATCGGGCGCGGTGGACCAATGATATCCACGAAGAGTGGATGCGCAACGTTCAGAGAGACTACCCGGACGTTACCCGCCAGCAGGCCGAGAGAATCCGCGACTTGATGAACGCCCACATTGGGGATTGCCTTGTCACGGGCTACGAAACGCTCATTCCCTCCTTGGCCCTGCCCGATCCTGATGATCGCCACGTTCTGGCCGCCGCCATTTGCTGCGAGGCCGACATCATTCTGACCTTCAACCTCAAGGATTTTCCCGAGGGCGCCTCAAGCCGCATGGCATCGAAGCGCACCATCCCGACGACTTCATTGCGCAGCAACTCGACCTTGCTCCCGACATCGTCTGCGCGGCGGCCAAACGACAACGTCAAAGCCTGAAGAAGCCGCCCGTGAGCGTTGACGGGTATCTCGCTTCGCTGGAACGCCAAGGGCTCGCCCAGACAGTCCTGAGACTGCGGGAATACGCCGAACTCATCTGAAGCCCAATGCCGCGGGGCAACATGCAGCCTTCTTTTCAACAACCGATCGGGCTTTATGTGCACGTGCCGTTTTGCGTGAGTAAGTGCGCGTATTGCGACTTCGCATCGTACGCGGGACGCGAGGCGGATATTTCGCGCTATGTGGAGACGGTTGTCCGGGAGATAACACGGCGCGGCGCAGAAACGGGGCACCCGAAAGCGGATACGATCTTTCTGGGCGGGGGCACGCCCTCGCTCCTGGACGAGTTCCAGGTGACACGCATCCTCGATGCGCTCGTTGAAGCATTCCCAATTGAACAGGACGCCGAGATCACCTGCGAATGCAACCCTGGAACACTCACAACGCCCTTTGCCGAGGCGCTCGAAGAAAGCGGGCGTCAACCGGCTGTCCCTGGGCGCGCAGGCAAGGCAGTCGCGTCTCTTGCGGCTCTTGGGCAGGATCCATAATTGGGAGCAGGTGATCGCCTCCGTGGAAATTGTGCGCCAAGCCGGATTTGAAAATATCAACCTGGACCTGATGTTCGGCCTGCCTGGCGGCGGAAAAGGGGACAGGCACCTTTTGTGCGAAGCACCCGGAGGGCCGTTCCGGCAAAAGGTGCCTGTCCCCTTTTCCGCCGGCCTGCCTTCGCAAACCCTTGCGGATGTACGGGAAACGCTGGAGGCCGCGATTGCGCTCTCCCCCACGCATGTCTCCTGTTACGGTTTGATCGTTGAGGAAGGAACGCCCCTCTGCCGCGATATTGCCGCGCGGAACTTGGCTCTTCCGGATGAGGCAGTTGAGCGCGAGATGTACGAGCTTGCGCGGCAGACGTTGGCGGAGCACGGCTACGAGCAATATGAAATCAGCAATTTCGCCCGCGAAGGGTACGCCTGCCGGCATAACGTCGGCTGCTGGACGCGCGTGCCGTATCTCGGCTTCGGCTCGGCGGCGCACAGCTTTTTCGAGCAGTGCCGCACGATGAACCCGTCAAGTCTCGATGCGTACTTGGCGGGTGAAGAACCGAAGACGGAGCACATATCCAAGGAAGAAGCGCGGTTCGAGAGCCTGATGCTGGGCCTGCGCATGACGCGCGGCGTCAAGGATGAGGATTTTACGCACATGCACGGGCTGAGTATCCGCGAAGCGTTCGGCGAAAAACTGGATAAACCGGTCGCCGCCGGGCTGCTCGAGTGGCACGAAGGCGCTTTAAGGCTTACGCGCCTCGGCATGGACCTGCAAAACAGCGTGCTTGTCGATCTCATGTGACACGCAACGCCTCGCTGGGCAGTCCACGCCGAAGTGTCCAACCGGGCCTGCCTCCCGGCGTACTTCCCGGCCGAATGCCGGCCCCTTCCGCCGGCAGCCTGTTCCCCAACGTCTCCGGCGCTATAATTCGTTGGTGGCAGTCACCACATTTCCAAAAAGGAGACCGTCATGCACAAGTTCATGTGCTTCCACACGTTGCCCGCCGGGGGCTTCGCATTCAAGGATATTTGCGGAGTTGCCGACTCGCTGCAGCACGATCCCCACGTCCGCGGATACCGCAGTTTCTTCAACCTCACCGACGGCAAAGGCTTTTGCGTTCTTGAGGCCGAGGACCGCGAGACGCTCGCCAATTGGTTCCAGGAGAACCGAATCCCCTACGACGAGATCCTGCCGGTGGAGTTGGAAGGCGAGTATGGGACGATTCAGGACCTGCGGGAGGAGCCCGTGATGGCGGGAGGCGCATAATACGCGAGTCGGGACCGGAGCGGGACGTGTAAACGGGCCGAGCGCCTTCTTTCGACGCCGGGCCTTTCCTGACGGGTGACAGTGCGGCGCAATTATTCGGTGCGCAGGCAAAGGGCTGTCCAAGTAATACTGCGGCGCAACGTCTTCGCCGCCGTCGATGGTGAGCATCGCCCTGAGAGCCTTCGCGTCTACGCCGTCCCTGACGCTGTGTACCGTGCCGTCGCATAACAACACGTGGCTCTTGCCTGAATGAGGACTGGAAATGTCGGACTCGCGGCCGCGGGAGGGCTCCCGCGGATCGGCAGCGCCGGTACGGAAAGCCATGTCCTTGACGTTGAGGTCGCGGGGTTCCAACCACTTGATGTCCGCGTTGGCGGCCTCCGCCACCATGATCGTGTTGGACGGCCCGTCCTTGATGTCGCTCAAGCGGCGAGCCGTGGGACCGTCGGAAATCGCGTGCGGACCGACGATCATCGCGTAGCTGGTCTTCGAGCGGTCGGCTTCCGGTTCGCTAGGGCAACGAAAGACCGCGGGCGTCTGCTCCGCCAACGCCATGTTGTGCGGGCCGTTCCACGGCTCGTCAAAGCGGTACTGGGCATACAGGTCGTGTTCGCCCAGGAACGGCAGGATCAGCACCCGCCAACTGTGCTTCGGCTTGCCGTCCTGGTCGGGAATGAAGGAGGGCGGGAAGCAGCCGTACTTCTGATGGTATCCCTGCATCGCCAATCCGATGCGTTTCAGGTTCCCGGCACACTGCGTGATCCGGGCCGCCTCTCGCGCCGCCTGGACCGCCGGCAGCAAAAGGGCGAGGAGCGTGCCAAAAACGTCAACGCCAATGAGGAGGAGAATAAAAAGAAGACCATTCCGCAAAGAGCGCCCACCCAAGTCCAGCCAGGGCGTGCCTCTACGTCTCGGCACAACGCCGCCGGCCGATGGCACGGTCATCGCCTCGCCACAGTGTGCGCAGGGGCAAGTCCGGCCGGCGCATTCATCCGCCACGTCAGCCGTAGCGCCGCAATTCGGACAGGCGACTTGCACCGGCATGAGAAGACTCCCGCGGGCCGTGACCGGCCGGTCCTCTATTATATCGCACCTTCTCCAGCCCGCCAACGGCACCCGCCCGTGCAACTGCTTGCGAGCGCCCGCATGGCGGGGTAGAATGGCGGCATCCTTTGGTTGGAGCCTGCCGGGTGATTTCTTCGACGATTGAGATTTGGCATCGGCTTCGTTGTCCCGAAAAGGCGGAGGATTGAAGATGGACCGGCGGGCGACGCGGCGCGGGTTTCTCAAGCGTTCGATCGGCGCCGCGGCCGGGGCGTGCCTGGCACCGCAACTCGTGCCCTGCTCTGTCCTCGGTGCCACGGCGCCGAGCAACCGCGTCCAGGTGGGGTTCATCGGCCTGGGAAACCAGAGCACGGTGGACCTGCCGGCGTTCCTCGCCCAGCCCGACGTGCAGGTCGTCGCCGTCTGCGACGTGAACGCGGCCGGCCACGGCTACGCGACGCCGAACCAGTTCCTCGGCCGCAAGCCGGGCCAGGACGCCGTCAATGCCTACTATGCCAAGACGCGGGGCGCGCCTACAAAGGCTGCGACGCCTACAACGATTTCCGCGACGTGATCGGGCGGCGGGACATCGACGCCGTGGTGATCGTCGTGCCCGACCATTGGCACGCCCTGATGACGGTGGCGGCGGCCAAGGCGGGCAAGGACATCTACTGCGAAAAGCCGCTCTCGCTCTGCGTCCGGCAAGGCCGGGAGATGGTCCGCGCGGTGCGGCGGCACCGGCGGGTGTTGCAGACCGGGAGCATGTGGCGCAGCCACGCCGCCGCCCGGAAAGCCTGCGAACTGGTCCGCAACGGCCGGATCGGGCAGGTGAAACGGGTCTTCAGCGAGGTCGCCGCGAACAACACGGTGAGTCCCGGGCCGGGCTGGCAGCCGATGCCCGTGCCCGTGGGATTCGACTATCAGACGTGGCTCGGTCCCGCCCCGGCGGCGCCCTACCACAAGGACCGCTGCTTCTACCGCTTCCGCTTCATCCTCGATTATTCCGGGGGCCAGACGACCAATTTCGGCTGCCACAGCAACGGCCTGGTGCAATGGGCGCTGGGCGCCGACGGCGGTGGGCCGGTCGAGTTCGAGGACCTCGGCGCCGAGTGGCCGCCGGCCGGCGACCTGTTCACCACGGCCACGAAAGTCGCCTTTCGCGCCCGCTATGCCGACGGGGGCGAACTGGACTGCCGCACGACCAAGCGGGGCTTCGGCGTCCGTTTCGAGGGGACCGAAGGCTGGGTCGAGTTCTCGGCGGCGGGACTTCGCACTTCGCCCGAATCGCTCAAGGATTCGCAGATCGGCCCGGCGGAAATCCACCTCGCGCCCGGCGGCAGGGCCCCGGCGGAGCCCGCGGCGAAGCGCTCCATGTCGTACGATCACGTGCGGAACTTCCTCGATTGCATCAAGTCGCGTGAAGACCCGGTCGAACCGGTCGAGGCCGGGCACCGCACGGCCAGCCTTTGCCACCTGGGCAATATCGCCATGAAACTGCGGCGGAAAATCCGCTGGGACCCGGCGCAAGAGCAGGTCCTCGGCGACCCGCAGGCCGGCCTGATGCTGGACCGGGCGATGCGGCCGCCCTGGACGATCTGATTCTACGGGCCCCGTCTGCCGCCGACGAGTACCGCAGAGGGTGGTTGACAAGTGGCCATTAGCTCTGTAGGCTATCCGCCACGCCAATCGACCGGCTCCTGACGCGCCGACGCGGCCGCCCCTGAGACATTGATCGAGGAGAATCCTCATGGATGAAAAACGCCTCCCCGCCCCGCTCCCGCCCGGCGGGCAAATGCTTATCTACCGCGACGGGGCCGCCAATCTCCAGGTCCGCTTGGACGGCCAAACCGTTTGGCTGACGCAAGCCGCAATGGCGGAATTGTTTCAAACCACCAAGCAGAACGTCAGCCTACACATTCAGAACATCTTGGAGGAAAAGGAGTTACCGCCGGAGGCAGTTGTCAAGGAATACTTGACAACTGCCGCCGACGGCAAGCGATACCGGACGCTGCACTACAACCTCGATATGATCCTGGCCGTCGGCTATCGCGTCCGCTCTCCGCATGGAACGCTCTTCCGCCAATGGGCCACTGCCCGGCTGTCCGAGCTTCTGGTCAAAGGCTTCACCCTCGACGACGAACGCATCAAGGCCGGGCGGACTCTCGGCGACGGCTATTTTGACGAACTGCTCGCCCGCATCCGCGATATCCGCTCCAGCGAGCGGCTGTTCTATCAGAAAATCACCGACATCTATGCCACGAGCATCGACTACGATCCGGGTGCCGAAATGACGCGGCAGTTCTTCCAGATCGTTCAGAACAAAATGCACTGGGCGGCTCACGGCCACACGGCGGCCGAAATTGTCCGCCAGCGGGCTGACACCTCACAACCCCACATGGGCCTGACCTCGTGGAAGAACGCCCCCGGCGGTCCGATCCGCAAAACCGACGTCGTTATTGCGAAGAACTATCTGGCCCGACCGGAGATCGAGGCGCTCAACTTGATCGTTTCGGCCTATCTCGACTTTGCGGAACTCCAGGCCCGCGGCCATCGGCCGATGCACATGGCCGATTGGATCGCAAAGCTGGACGATTTCTTGCGGCTGGGCGACCGCGAGATACTCATGCACGCGGGAAGCATTTCCCACCAACTGGCCGAGGAGCACGCTTATGCCCAATACGCCCTGCACGAACAAGAGCGTCAGCGGCTGGAAACCGAGCAACCGACCAGCGATTTCGACCGCGCCGTCCAAGAACTGACCGACCTGCGACGGGAAGCCGTCAAGCCGCAGTAGCACATAGGAGATCCAACCATGATGTTGTTCCTGAAAATCCGCTATTTGGATCGAACGGATAAGCACTTCAAGGACCGCTGTCTCTACCTCGATACGGAGACGCTTGATCCCGTCACCCGAGCAGCAGTCGAGCTTGTCGCTGAAAACGAATCATCCAGGACGGAACGCGAAATACTAAAATATCGCCATCTATTCGTAGACAAAGAGTTGGGAACCGTCTGTGGTAATCCGAATACTTGGCATTCCTTTCGTACTGTAGGTCCGTCCGAGTATTTTGAGGATGAAACGGGCAAGGAACTCACGCTTAATGAGATGGGGCCGATTTTGACGGGCAGTTCGACTGCACGACTGATCCCAAGCGGCGCAAGACAGCATGACATTGATTTCATGCTGTCTGAGCCAAAACCGGTGCCAATCGCCGAGGTCACGCTCGTCCCTGAAGAAGTCCGGCTCTTGGGCTACTTCGTGCGGGACCTGCAGGAAATGCGGGATTCGGCTTTCATGAACGACAGCCCCGGATCGCTCAAAGGCTCCGGCTCCATTTCAATGTCCCCAAGCAGCGATCCAACGCTGGAAACCGCCGCTACCGATGAAGAAATCCGGTCATTTGTGACGATCTTTCGCCGCCTCTACATGACCGGGCATCAGGATCCGGCCAGCTTCGGAAAGGCTGTCCCGATCTTCGTAAGAGCGTTGGGCGATCATCCCTACGGTAAGTGGGTTGCGGGAGTCGCCAAGGAGTACGAAAACCATTTGAATTCGGTGGCGGACTTCCGACCACTCATTCAACCGGGAATCTGTACCTTTACTACGAAACGGTTGATCGATGTCTTTCTCTATATTCAGTATGCCCATCAGCCGGATGAAAAGCGTCAGAGACAATTCAACGAGTGCCTCAATGAAGTTCACGGCAAGCGTGTTGTCTTGACGTGGATGTTTCTTGACTGAGATGTGGAGGTGCAGTTTGGAGATCGGTAATGCCGGGAGGGTCATCTCGCAGTGGTTTAAACGCTACTGCGATCACCACGGCATTTCACCCGATGTCCTGAAGTCACTGCGTGTCGATCACTCGGGGCTGGGCGCAGCCGAGAAGAGGGAGGATCGAGCCGCTCGCTTGTTTCGTGAGAAGACCGAAGAACTTGCAATGGAACTGTGGAAGCAAAACGGTCGCCCGGACGGCGGATCGAGTCAGTACCTAATCACGGCTCGTGAGCGGCTCTCTCAAATGCTTGTCCGGTAGCGCGTCTTGTATCATTTCCGTGTCAATTCCGAGGGCCAATTCCGACGCGAACAGGGGGGAAGGGCAAAGGCGTCGGGGCGGTCTTTTCCTACGCTCGACGACGATTCGCAATTCCGTTGCGATGTGTTTGGCAGGAAAGACGCTACCCCAGCGCGTTCCCGGGGTAGGCAAGGGAAAAAAGGCCAGAATAGCCTGCTCCGCGGCTACCACACGCCGGGGATCAGCCGGTAGCGGACCCGGCTGACGTACTCCTTGTACCCGTCGAGTTCGTTGTGAAGCATCCGGTCCTCAAGTGCCGTCCGCACAATGAGAACCACAACAGCGATGGCTGCCGGAGTCAGAGCCCAGAACGATCCCAAGGCCAGGGGAATGCCGCCGCACAGGAAGAGCGCGGTGGCGTAGAGGGGGTGCCGCACGACGTCGTAGGGGCCGGTATCGACAACTTTCTGTCCGCGCTCCGTCTGAATGCGGACGCTCGGCTCGGCGAACTTGTTCACACTCAACACCCAAACGGTCCAGGCCAGCGAGAGAATGCCCCGGCGCAGAACACGATTCACGGTCTTTTGCTCACAATCATGTCAACGGCTTTAGCGGCGGGGAACCGGCGTCTGCGGCGGCGGTAGGTAACGCTGCGGTGACTCGCGGACCGCCGCAATGCAGTCCGCGTCGCAGAGGTATAACGGGTACTCGGCGATCAGTAGCTTCACCACCGGTCCCCTGCCGCCCAGCACCTCGCCGCACACCGGACAGATCCGCTGCCGGACAATGGCGTCCATGTCGGCCTTGGTGGGCAGGACCTGCGCGACGTAGGGACGGACGGCGGCTTGCGTAAACACCGGCGTGAACGAGGCCGTCGGGTGCTTGCGGTCCGGAAGATCGGAAAACTGGAACGTGATCGGCGTCTCCTTGTCCTTGAGCTGAGAAACGTCGAGCACGGCGACGACGTAATCCTGCCCGGCCACCGCGGGCGGCACGGCGATGTACCGGAACGGAATGCGGCGGATTTCCTTTTCTTCGGGAAATTGCAGGGACATTTGGACGTGGATGTCCCGGCGCTTTGGGGCTTGAACGATTTGTCGTAGACGTAGATCCGCGTCTGCAACGGCATGTAGACGACCTCATAGCGGTTCGCGTCGGTCGTCAGGTATTGGCCGCCGTGGAGCGTCAGCTTGGCCTGCGACGCCGGAACGGCGCCGTGATAATGGTCGGCGAAGGTGTCGCGGTGTGGCGAGCCGCCACCACCTGCGCTGCCGCCTTTGCCGCCCCCCCTGCCACCGCCCATGCCGCCTCCGCCCATGCCACCACCCATACCGCCACCCATACCGCCGCCCATACCGCCGCCCATGCCGCCTTGGCCGAACGTCGCCGACGCAGAGAGAATCCAGGCGCACAGGGCGACGGCAGTGAGGAGGTGTTTGGCAGTTCTACGGCTGGGGGAGCGTCGAATCGGCATGGCAAATACGTCCTTTTCCAACTGGAATTCGCGTCCAGACTGGCCTCGGCCGGCTTTCCGCGGGCGAAGATTGTATCGCCATTCTCGATAAGACGCCAGACAAACGGCGGGAGATAGCGAATCGGCGGGAAACACGCCGGGCGCGGTCGTTTCGGCAAGCTGCGGAGGCGTCTATCGGAAAACGCCGGGGGCGGATCAACGCCAAGTGGCCCAAAAAGTTTGCTTGAACTCGACGCCCTGCGCTGCTAGCATGTTCAGACGTACACATATTCCCAAGGAATTGATGCCATGACAGCGACCATGACAACCGATCAGATCGAAGCGTCCGAGGAACAAGAGCCTGCCGCGCCCCGCGTCGATCCGCGGCTGAAGTACCTGGAGCGGCGGCTGCTGGAGGCGTTTGACGAGTTGTGGGACAGCTTTGTCGATCCGGCCGAGGCCGTCTGCGACGTTGACGGCACGCCCTGGAGCCAACTCGGCGGCGGCCCGCCGGGCTGCGGCGCCGGCGTCGGCATGGCCTTCGCCAACGAGCAGCAGCTCGCCGCGATCCGCGGCCAGTGCCGCGCCCTGGCCGTGGCCAACGAGTTCGCCATCAACGGCCACGAGAACCGCATCAGCTACATCGTCGGCAGCGGGCACGTCTATCGGGCCGTCGCCCGCAAGGGCCTGGCCCCCGGCGAGCCGCTGCTGCGGGACGTGCAGGCCGTCTTGGACGAGTTTGTCCGGCTGAACCACTGGCGCCAGCGGCAGCAGGAGATCGTCCGCCGCAAGGACCGCGACGGCGAGTGCTTTCTACGGCTGTTTGCGGGCGTTGATGGAACCACTCGCGTGCGGTTCGTCGAGCCGGCCGAAGTGGCCGCGCCGACCGATCGCGCCACCCAACCCTCGTCCAGCTTTGGCGTCGAAACCGACCCGGAGGACGTGGAGACCGTGCTGGGCTATTGGGTCGGCGGCCGGCTGGTCGACGCCGCGGAAATTCAGCACCGCAAGGCGAACGTCGACGCCAACGTGAAGCGGGGCCTGCCGCTCTACTTCCCGGTCCGCAAGAACCTCCGCCGCGCGGAAAAGCTGCTTAGGAACATGAGCGTGGTGGCCGAAATCCAGTCGGCCATCGCCATCATCCGCAAGCACCAGGCGGTGACGGCGGCCGGCCTGGCCGACTTCGTGGCCGCCGGGGCCGATTTGAGCGTCGCCAACGCCGCCGGCCGGACCAGCCATTTCCGCCGCTACGCCCCCGGCACGATCCTCGACGCGGCCGCGGGCACGGACTACCAGTTCCCCGCCGCCGGCATCGACGCCGCCCGCTACGTCGCCGTGCTCCAGGCCGAGTTGCGGGCCATCGCCAGCCGGCTGGTCATGCCCGAGTTCATGCTCAGCAGCGACGCCAGCAACGCCAACTACTCCTCGACGATGGTGGCGGAGGGGCCGGCGGTCAAGATGTTCGACCGGCTTCAGCACGAGATGCTCGATGACGACATCGCGCTCTTGCGGCGCGTTCTCTCGCACGCCGCGGCCTCCGGCCGGCTGCCGTCCGAGGCGCTGAGCTTGGTGGACATACAAGGCATCCCGCCCAGTCTCGCCGTCCGCGACCGGCTGAAAGAGGCCCAGGCCGACCAGATTCTGGTCCGCAACGGGGCGATGTCGGTGCAGACGATGGCCATGCGCAACGGCCTGGACCCGGAGCAGGAGCAACAACTGGTGCAGCAGTAGGGGGAGTGGGGCGGACGCTTCCGCATAATGCCCCTGGTTGGCTGCGAGGCAGTTTCCGTTGCGGGAAGTCGGGTGCCATGCCCACGCTTTCCGTGGGCATGTCGAATACGCGGAAGAAGGTCCACATGCCTACGACGACCGTGGGCATGGCACCCAGCTCGCTCTGGAACGGGCGGTGCCTGTACAGCGCGATCCCCGCGCGGTACACTACGGGAACTTCCCGTATTCCCACCCCATCGCTCACAGGAGTGGTCCCATGTGTTCGCGTCGCTTCTGCACCGGGATTGCAGTCTGGCTGGTCATGGCCGCGGCTGCCGCGGCGGCACCGATGAAGGCCCTGATCGTCGATGGCCAGAACAACCACAATTGGAGGGAAACCACGCCCATTCTCAAGAAGCTCTTGGAAGAGACCGGGCTATTCACGGTGGACATGGCCACCTCTCCGCCACACGGCCAAGACATGAGCGGGTTCCGCCCCGACTTAGCCGCTTACAAGCTGGTCGTGCTGAACTACCAGGGGGACGACTGGCCGGAGGCGACCCGAAAGGCGTTTGTCGATTACGTGTTCCAGGGGGGCGGGGTCGTCTGCTACCACTTCGCCGCCGCCGCGTTTCCCAAGTGGAAAGAGTACAACCGGATCATCGGCATCGGCGGCTGGGGCGGCCGGAACGAAACCGCCGGGCCATACCTTTGCTGGCGCGACGGCCGGATCGTCCGCGGCACGGACCCGCCGGGCAAGGCCGGCTTCCATGGCCCACAACAGACCTTTCAGATCGTTGTCCGCGAGCCGGAGCATCCGATCACTCGCGGACTCCCCAAGGCGTTCATGCAATCGGCCGACGAGCTTTACTGCCGGCTCCGCGGGCCGGCCGAGAACGTCACCGTGCTGGCCACCGCCTTCGCACCGAAACTGAAGGGCGGCACCGACGAGAACGAGCCGGTGCTGATGACGATCGGCTATGGCCGCGGGCGGGTGTTTTCCACGCTCTTGGGCCACGCCGGCAAGCAGCTTAAGAGCGTGGCCTTCATCGCCACATTTCAGCGGGGCGCGGAATGGGCCGCCACCGGCGACGTGACACAGAACGTGCCCGCCGATTTCCCCGGCCCCGACCGGCCGAGCATCCGGCAAGCCGAGGTAGTCGGCACACTCCGTGTGCCGACACCGGGTTCCGCACACGGAGCGTGCGGACTACATTCGGCCACCGATCCGTGGGTCGTCTACGACGGCTTCGACGGGCCGGGCAAGGGGAAGCACATCGTACTCATTTCCGGTGACGAGGAGTACCGCTCCGAGGAGGCCCTGCCGCAACTGGGCAAAATACTGGCCAAGCGGCACGGCTTCAAGTGTACCGTGCTGTTTGCCGTCGATCCGGCCACCGGCATGATCGACCCGAACAACCGTCACAACATTCCCGGGTTGGAGGCGCTACGGACGGCGGATCTGATGATCCTCTTCACGCGCCACCGCGACTTGCCCGACGGGCAGATGCGGCACATCGTCGAGTACGTCGAGGCCGGCAAGCCGATCCTCGGCATCCGCACGGCCACCCACGCCTTCAACATCCCGGCCGGCAAGACCTACGCCAGATACAGTGCCCAGAGCAAGGAGTGGGAGGGCGGCTTCGGCCGGCAAATCCTGGGCGAAACCTGGATCAATCATCACGGCGACCATGGCAAAGAGAGCACGCGGGGCGTCATCGCACCCGGCGCCAAGGAGCACCCGATCGTCCGCGGCTGCGAGGATATTTGGGTCCCCACGGACGTTTACACGGTGCGGCTGCCGCTCCCCGGCGACAGCCGGCCGCTGGTGCTCGGCGAGGTGCTCTCAGGCATGAATCCGACCGACAAGCCGGTCGATGGGCCTAAGAACGATCCGATGCTCCCCATTGCCTGGGTCAAGACCTATCGCGGGGCGGCGGGACAGACGGGCCGGGTCTTCACGACCACGATGGGCTCCGGCAAGGACTTCTTGAGCGAGGGCCTGCGGCGGCTGGTCGTGAACGCCAGCTATTGGTGCGTGGGGCTGGAAGACAAGATTCCACCGCGGGCCAACGTCGATTTCGTGGGCGAGTACAAACCCTCGCCCTTCAGCTTCTTCGGCAAATTCAAGCAGTCGGTCAAGCCGTCCGACTACGCGATGGAAAAGCAGCCTTGAGGTGTTTCATGTCGAGCAGACGCAGATTCGCAATGACAGGCGCCGTGTCCGTTTTGGTTGCCCTTGCGGCGGTGGCCGGTCTGGTCCGCGCCGAGGAGAAGGAGTCCCTCTGGCAGACCGGCTTCGCGGCGGCCAAGGCGAAGGCCAAGGCCGAAAAGAAGTTGCTGTTGGTCAATTTCACCGGTTCGGACTGGTGCGTCTGGTGCAAGAAACTCAAAGCCGAAGTGTTCGACAAGGAGGGGTTCAAGACCGAAGCCCCCAAGCAATTCGTCCTGGTGGAACTGGATTTTCCGCGCAGGAAGAAGCTCTCCAAGGAGTTGCAGAAGCAGAACCGCGAATTGGGCAGCCGCTATAAGGTCCACGTCTACCCTACGGTTCTGTTGATGGACGCGGAAGGAAAAGTGGTCGCCCGAACCGGCTACAGCCCTGGCGGCCCGGAGAAATACGTCCGGCAGCTCGCGGAGTTCGCGGAAACTTACGGGCGCGTCTTGAAGATGAAGCAGGGGTTGGCTGAGACCAAGGGAATCGACCGGGCCAGGCTGCTGGACCAACTGGTCGACGCCTACGTCAAACTCAACAATGAAACCGACGAACTCCAGGCCTGGAGCGCGGAGATCGTCGCCCTGGACGCGGACAACAAGGCCGGGCTGAAGACGAAGCACGAGTTCCGCCTTCTGATGGCCGACTGCGGCAAGCTGAAGGCGGGGAAGAAGTGGGACGAGGCCGAGGCCGCCGCCGAAAAGGCCCTCGCGCTGGCCGGCATTACCGGCGAGCAGAAACAGGGGGCTTATATGGCCCTGGCCGAGCTGGCGGCGGCGCGGACCGATCTTGCGGGCGTGGTGGATTGCCTGGGCAAGGCCCTGGACGCCGCCCCCAAGAGTCCCAATGCTCCTGAGCTGAAGACGCTGATCGCCCAGTTCAAGCCGGCGGTCGAGGCCCAAGAGGCTTCCGCCACGCTGAAGGTGGAACTGGAGGAAGCCAAGGACCTGGACCGCGCCAAACTCCTCGACCGGCTGATCGAAGCCCAGAACGTGCTGGCGGGGGTGGGCGTTCCCGTCCAGGCCAAGGAACTCGAAAAATGGGCGCGGGAGATCGTCGCCCTGGACGCCGAAAACAAGGCCGGCCTGAAACACAAGTACGAATTCCGCCTGCTGCTGGCCGAAGCCAGGACGCTCTTGCTCAAGGAGAAGAGAACCGCGGAAGGCCAGGCCGTGCTCGCCAAGGCCCTGGCCATGCCGGAGCTGGCGGGCGACCAGATTCAAGAGGCCAACCTGCTGCTGGGGGCCTCCTGGCTGGCCGAGGAGGACTTCCAGAAGGGCATCGATTGCCTCAAAAAAGCCATCGACGCCGCTCCCAAAAGCCCGGTCGTCCCGCAACTGAAGATGGCGCTTGAGCAGGCCGAACGGGACTTGGCAAAACAACCGGCCAAGAAAAGGGACTGACCGTCTGTGGGTGCCATGCCCACGCTTGCCGTGGGCATGTGGCGGCTCTCCCGCGTGTTCGACATGCCCACGGCAAGCGTGGGCATGGCACCCGACCTTCCGCCAAAGCACGAAAATAGGAACCGACGTTCCGTAAAGCGCTGGCACACCGCCGCGGTCAGAACCCGACTGTCAGCGATACCCCGCCGCTCTGATAGTAGAAACCGTAGTACGGGCTGGGGCCGTAGTAGTACGGGCTGGGCACGCAATAGGGATAGGGATAGTAGCCGTAGACCGGCCGGTACACCACCCGCGGCGCCACACGGACGGGAACCACCACCCGCGGCGCCACCGCAATTGGCCCACGGACCACCGGGGCGTAGTAGCCGTAGTGCGGCCCATAGGCGTAGTGGAAGTCGTGCCCCTGGGCGCGACCGGCGGCAACGCACAGAAGTCCCAGGACGGCCAGCATCAGAGTGACTCGTTTCATGGCTTGACTCCTTTCGGATTGGGGGACAACTCTTGTTGAGTTACGAGGGCTGCACATGGCGCGCCAACCGTGCTGACAACTCCACGTAACATGTTGTCTCGCAGTCGGATATGGCGTGGTTGAGGCATCGGCTGCGGAATCGGTTTGCGGGACTGGTTGCCGTCACAACGATACGCACGAGAGTCAATACGATAACACTCTCGCCGCCTCCGACCGTCGAGAACAGCCGGCGGTTGATAATCTCGTTGTCACACACAGGCCGTTCGGTTCGGAAAGGAATGGCAATGGCGTTCCCTCGCGTCCCTTTTCTCTAGCCCAGGCGTTTACGCCTGCGGGAACGAAGCCAAAATACTGTTTCCTTTTTCTTTCAGCCCCCTTTCAGGGGGCGCCGATGGTTGATGCCAAGCCGATTTACGCTGATAAGCCAATCATCGCCCCCTAAAGGGGGCTTCACGGAAAATGCAATATAAACGATGGCCTCTCCTTCCGCAGGCGTAAACGCCTGGGCTAGAGAAAAGGACAAGCCGTCCGATTGCACCGGCTCATCTTGCGGGCCGCTTGACCCACCGCCGCTAGGCGTCTAACTTGAAAGAGTATGCGATACCGCATGACGCTCTTAGCGATGATTTTCGTGGTCTTTGCGGGGAGTCTCTTGGCCCAGCGGCGGATCGACGAGCCGTTGCGGCCGGCGTTTATGCCCCTTTGGCGGTGCGGGCGGATCGTCTCGATGGCTCCCAGCATCACCGAGACACTGTACGCCTTGGGCTTGGGTCGATTCGTGGTCGGCGTGTCGCACGAATCCAAGTACCCGCCCGAGGTCGAAAGGCTCAAGACACTCAAGAAGCTGGGGGACGTCGGCGGCTATTTCGACCCCAACTTCGAGGCGATCCTGGCCTTGAAGCCGGACCTGGTGATCATGCTGGAGGAGCAGGCCCAATCGCTGCCCGGACTGGCCAAGCTGAACCTCGAGACGCTGGTGGTTTGCCATAAGACCGTGGAAGGAGTTATCGAGTCGTTCCGCACGATCGGACGGGTGTGCGGGAAAGGGCGGGAAGGCCGGTGGATGGAGCGCAGTTTCCGCGACCGGCTCGCCCGCATCGAAGACCGGACGCGCATGTTCCCACGTCCCCGCGTGCTGATTGTGCTCGACCGGCTTCTTGATTGCGGCCACCTGGCCGACGTCTACGTCGCCGGCGTCGACGACTATTTCGATACGATCATCAGGCTAGCGGGCGGAGAAAACGCCTATCGGCAGCCCGGCGTCCGCTACCCCGTCGTTTCGCCCGAGGGCATCTTCAGGCTGAACCCCGACGTGATCGTCGAGTTGCTCCGCCGCGACAAAGTGCGGGAAATCGGCGAGCAGAAGGTGCTCGACGACTGGAAGGACGTGGGGGCGATGGCCGCGGTGAAGAACCATCGGGTGCTGATCTTCGATCAAGATTACGCCGTTCCCGGACCGCGGTTCATTCAACTGGTGGAGCAACTGGCCCGGACGCTTCATCCCCGCGTGGACGCGGAGGGTTTGTAGGGGTATGCGTAACCTGAACACCAACGTCGTGCTGGAACCCCGCAAGTTCTCTTGCAGTATTGGCGGCAAGCCGATCCTCCGCGACATCTCGCTGCAAATCCGCCGCGGGGAGTACATCTCGATCATCGGTCCCAACGGCGCCGGCAAGACGACGCTCTTGCGGGCGTTCGACCGGATCATGATCGGCGAGCTTTCCGGCGAGTTGGACATTTGCGGCATCCCTTGGCAGGACTGGAAGCAATCGGACCTGGCCAAGCTGGCGGCGCTGGTGCCGCAGGCCGACAGCCGCGCGGTCCCCTTCACCGCGGAGGAGTTCCTGTTGATGTGCCGCTACCCGTACATGAGCCCCTTTTGCACCGTCCGCCCTCACGACCGTAAGGTGGTCCACGAGGCGATGGTGGGGACCGGCACGACGGCCTTCGCCAAGCGGCGGCTGGACACCCTGAGCAGCGGCGAGCGGCAGAAGGTCTACCTGGCCGCCGCCCTGGCCCAAGGGCGCATATCTGGCTGCTGGACGAGCCGACCACCTTCCTCGACTACCACTGCCAGGCCGACATCCTCTCGCTGGTGGCGCTGGCCAACAAGGAGTTCGACGTGACGGTGGTGGCCGTCACCCACGACCTTAACCACGCCGTGCTGGAGAGCGACCGGATCATCGCCCTGCGCGAGGGAGAGCTGGTGTTCTACGGCACGCCCGACCTGATGATGAAGCCCGACACCCTGCACCGCGTCTACGGCATTGCGCCGCTGCTGGTCGAGCATCCGCGGGCAGGACTGCCGATGATCGTTCCCCGTATGACTCCCGAACAAGACAAGGAACTGGCCAAGTGGCGCGCGAAAGCCCGAGAGAAGATGAAATAGGCCGCGGCTGGACCATCGGCACGTTCCTGGTGCTGGCCGTGGTGGCGGTGCTCTGGTCGCCGTTCTGGGGGATGGAACATATCCCCTTCCACGCCCTGTGGGGCGACGTACACAACGACACGCAAGCCGTCATCTTGTGGGACCTGCGGATTCCGCGGGTGCTGATGGCCTTCCTGGCGGGAGTCGCGCTTTCGGTCAGCGGCATGGTCTTCCAGGCCATGTTCCGCAACCCCCTGGCGACTCCCTTCACCCTCGGCGTCTCCAGCGGGGCCTCGCTGGGGGCGGCAATCGCCATCCAGTGCGGTTGGACCTTCAGCCTGCTGAAAATCCCCAGCGTCTCGCTCTGCGCGTTCCTGGGCGCCGTGGTTTCCATCGTCCTGGTCTACGCCCTGACCGCCCGCAGCCGCTACGGCTCTTCCTCCGGGACGATGCTCTTGGCGGGGGTGGCCGTGAGCTTCTTCTTCTCCAGCGTGATCCTCTTTCTGCAATACGCTACCGACCCCTCCAGTTCGTTCCGCATCCTCCGCTGGGTGATGGGCGGTTTGGAACGCATCGTCAGCTTCCGCGAGGTCTTCGGCGTCCTGCCCTTCGTCGTCTGCGGTTGCCTGATCGTCTGGTATCTGACCCTCGACCTGAACCTCCTGACCACCGGCGAGGATTTCGCCTTCAGCCGCGGCGTGAACGTGGCCGGGGCAAAGCTCCTGCTCTTTCTCGGCGTCTCCTTGATGGTTGGCGCCGTGGTGGCGATCTGCGGTCCGATCGGGTTCGTGGGCCTGGTGGGACCGCACATTTGCCGGCTGCTGGTCGGGTCCGACCACCGCTGGCTGTTCCCGCTGTCGTTGTGTTTCGGCGGCGTGTTCCTGGTGATTTGCGACACGGCGGCGCGGATGTTGATGCCGCCGGCGGAATTGCCGGTGGGAATTCTCACCGCTCTGTTGGGCGGCCCGTTCTTCCTCTGGTTGTTGCTGGCACGGAAACGCGACCTGGGGCCGATCTGAACATGAAAACCTCTCTCCCCATCACCAATGGCGGAAAGGTAGGGTGGGACAAGCAAAGTGCAGTCCCACCGAGAGCCGCGCTACAGCATGGTGGGACTGCGCTCCGCTTGTCCCACCCTACGTTCCCTATCGCCGTCGCCCGGATCGCCCTGGCGTTGATCGCCGCCGGCTGGCTCGCCGGCCGCGCCGCGGCCGAACCCCCGCCGTCCCAACCGGCCGCCCAGCAGCCGGCGCCGGCCGAAAAGATCGACAAGCTGGTCCGTCAACTGGGCGACAAGGACTATTACGTGCGTCAGCGGGCGCAGGACGAGTTGGCCCGCCTGGGCTTCGAGGCCTTCGAGGCCCTCACCGTGGCCGCCACCGATCCCGACCCGGAGATCGCCTCCCGGGCGAAGTACCTGTTGCGCCTGATGCGGATGGAGTGGACCTCCGAGAACGATCCGCCGGAAGTCAAGCGCGATCTGGGGGGCTACGAGTCGTTGGACGCCGGGGCGCGGCAAGCGCGGATGCAGGTGCTGGCCGGCCTGCCCAAGGGCCAGGGCACGGCCGCCTTGTGCCGGCTGGTGCGGTTCGAGAAATCGTCGCGGCTGTCGAAAACGGCCGCCGTGGCCTTGCTGCTCCAGGACCGGGACTCCCCGCCGGACGCGGCCGCGGCCGAAACCATCCGCAAAACGCTCCGCGGCTGCCAGCGGCCCGCCGCCGCCTGGCTGCTCTGCTGGACGCGGCTGCCCTCCGATCCGGAAGCGGTCCTCGCCGAGTGGTCCCGGCTCGTCGATGCCGAGCGGGCCGTGCTGGGGCGGACCCCGGAGGAGAGCAGCCCGGAAATCGTCACCGGCCTGACCCGTTGCCAGGTGGCCTGGTTGAAGAAGCTCGGGCATACCGACCAGGCCCTGGCCGCCATCCGCCGGCTGGTCGAGTTGGAACGCGGCAACCCGGAAACGCTGGCCGAACTGCTCGACTGGCTGATCGAGCAGAAGGCGTGGAAGGCCGTGGACGACCTGGCCGGGCGGTTTCCCGCCCGCTTCGCCACCGAGCCGGGGCTGCTCTACATGCTGGCCGAGGCCTATGCCGGCCAGGGCAAGAAGGACCAGGCGGAAGAAACCGCCTCCTGCGCGCTGCGGCTGATGCCCGGCAATCAAGAGGCGCCGCTCCACCACCACCTCCTCGCGGCGGAACAGCTCGAAAGCCGCGGCCAATTCGCCTGGGCGCGGCGGGAGTTCGAGCACGTCATCGCCCAGGGCGGCGCCAGCCCCACCGAGTCCACCGTCATCGCCTGGCAAAGACTGGCCGCCATGCTCCACGACCAAGGGCAGGACCTCGATGCCGCCGCCACGCTCGACAAGCTGGTCCACGCCATCGACGCCGGCAAGGTGAGCGAGGCCGAGCTGGAGGGCGAAAAGCCCAAGGACGTCCGCTCCCGCGCCTACTACTTCTCCGCCTGCCACTGGCAGGCCCGCCACGACGCCGCCCAGGAACGCAAGTATCTCGACAAGGCGCTGGAGGCCAACGCCGAGGACATCGACGTGCTGATCGCCTGCTACCGGCTTCCCGCCCAGACGCCCGAATACCACGCCAAAATCGTCGATGCCATCAAGAAAGCCGCCGTTGCGCTCCACGAGGTGATTGCCGACGACACCGAGTCCGCCGAGGGCTACAACAACTATGCCTGGCTGATCGGCAATACGGAGGGGGACATGGACGAGGCCCTCCGCTACGCGCAGAAGGCGGTCGAGTTGGAGCCGGAAATGGCCGGCTACTACGACACGCTCGCCCACGTTTACGCCAGCAAGGGCGACTTGGCCGGCGCCGTCAAGGCTCAGGCCAAGGCCGCCAAGCTCGAACCCCACTCCGGCCTGATCCGCCGCGCCCTGGACGACTTCCGCAAGAGGCTCGAAGAGAAGAAGAAAAGTGAAGCGGCTGCTGCTCCACGGGACTGAACTCTGGTGCGACGACCGCGGAGGCGGCCTGCCGCTGCTGCTGGTCCACGGCTTCCCCCTGGACCACACGATGTGGGCCGGGCTTGTAGAGCAGGCATCCCTGCCTGCTCACGGCAGTAGGGTGGGACAAGCGGAGCGCAGTCCCACCACCAGCCGCGAAGAAGCCCCGGTGGGACCGCGCTCCGCTTGTCCCACCCTACGACTCCGGCTGATCGCCCCCGACTTGCCCGGCTTCGGCCGCAGTCCAGTCCGGGCGGGAAAAGGGGACTGTCCCCCTTCGTTTCAGGGGACTGTCCCCTTTTCCCGCACCATGGAGCAATTCGCCGACGATCTGGCCGGATTGCTGGATGCCCTGGGGATTGCGGAGCCGGTGGTCCTTTGCGGGCTGTCGATGGGGGGCTACATCGCGATTCGGTGCTGGCGGAAATATGCGGCCCGGCTGCGTGCCTTGATCCTCTGCGACACCCGCGCCGCGGCCGACCCGCCCGAGGCCGCCGCCGCCCGGCTGGTCATGGCCGATCGCGTGCTGCGGGAAGGCCCCGCGCCGCTGGTCGAGTCGATGCTCCCCCGCGTCTTGGGCGAGACGACCCGGCGCGAGCGTCCACAGATGGTCGAGGCGTTGCGGCGGACGATGATGGCCAACCCGCCCCAGGGCATCGCCGCCGCCCTTCGCGGCATGGCCCAGCGGCCCGACATGACCGCCGCCCTGCTCGAAATCCGTTGCCCCACGCTGGTCCTGGTCGGGGCCGAAGACGTTGCCACGACTCCGGCCGAGATGCGCGGCATGGCCCAAGCGATTCCCGGCGCGAAGTTCGTCGAGGTTCCCGCCGCCGGCCACCTCTCCCCGCTGGAGAACCCGACGGCCTTCAATGCAGCGTTGCTGGAATTCGTCGAAAACATATCGAAATAGCCGGGGGCTAACAGCCCCCGGAAGGTGCGCGATTCGGTGGCACGCCCTGAAAGGGCGCGGCCGGCGTCAGGGCAAGACTTGGCGATTCACCACGCCCTTTCAGGGCGTGCCACCCGAAGAAACTTAGGTACCGATTAGGAAATCCGTCCTACGTGCCGAATTCGGCGTTCCGATGTTCCCATTCCTTTGGACTCGAAAACGCGGCGAAACCGAGCCGTCTTCCGGCGGCAGAAGGCCGTTGCTCCGCCTCCACCTTTCGACCTGGCTCGCGGTAGTGGTCCTGGCAGTGGTTTTTCTGCTCATTGCTGTGCCCGCGCACCAAACGAACGAAGAAGAAGACCGGATGCCTTCGTGGTCGCTGGCGTGGTGGATGGCGGAGTACGAGCGCGGTTGGCCATGGCCGTACCTAAACGCCGAGGCCGTGTGCTTCTTCGGGCCCGTGTATTTTCCGGAGGAGGATATGATCCCGCCATGGCTAAGGTGGAAAATTGGGTTCTCACCGGCGACAACTGGGAATTCATACCGGAGAACCTCGTCTGCGACGTCGCGGTGGTTTTGGGGACTCTCGTTTCCGCGGCCGCTCTCCTGGAATGGCGGCGACGGCGGCTGGCATCCGCCTGGCAATTCACCCTGCGGGAGTTGTTGTTGGGAGTAGCCTTCACTGCGCTCATGCTGGGGTGGTGCAAGACCCGCCACAACGAGTGTCAGCGGGACTCCGAAAAGGCCAAAGCCTGCCAGGACAATCTGACAGTCGGATACACCGGGCCGGTTTGGCTGCAAAACCTTGTGGGCCCATCACCAATGGGAATGTTCGCGGGGCCGGTTTCCGCGATTCCGATACCTTCGATAAATGACCACAACAACCATTGCGACGACTCTTTGGCTTCGCTGTCGCCAATTTGGAAGAGCTTTGCGCATCTGGAATCCCTCCATACCGTGGGCATGTCGGTAGGACGCCGGGGATTCGACGCTCTCGCCAGCCTGCCGAATCTGCGAGCGTTGGACCTCTGCATTGAAGAAGCCGGCGTGAGCCAGATGGACCGCCTCACGACCGTCGAAGAACTCAGCCTTGCGGGCACCGGCGTCGACGGGGTGGTCCTTGGCCAACTCGGTGCCTTGCCGCGACTGCAATCGCTTGTGCTTCGTGATACGCTCGTCAACGACGATGATTGCGGCCGCCTGCGTGACCTTCGGTCCCTTGAGGACTTGACTCTCTGGAACAATCCGATCGCCGGCCAAGGGTTGGCCGCCCTGGCCGACATCAAGGGTCTCAGGACGCTCGGCCTCCACGGCGAGGAAGTAACCGACGCGACCCTATCGCACATCGCGCAGTTGACAAACCTCACCCAGCTCGACCTTTCGGGCACGGCAATCACCGACGCCGCCCTCTCGCACATTGAGCGGTTGGCAAACCTCACTCAACTCAGTCTTTCGAGGACCGGAATCACGGATCTCGGGCTCGCCCACGTCGCCAAGCTGACCCGTCTCAGGGTGCTGCTTCTAACGGCAAACACGAAGATCACCAGCGGCGGAATCGCCAGGTTGAAGCCACTGAACGACCTCAGGGTACTCGAGGTTGGCGGCGAGCACATCGACGACGAATGCGCCGCGCATCTTTGTTGCCTCCCGAGGCTGCGCTTCCTCGACGTCTGGCGAACGCACATGACGATAGATGGATTGCTTCAGTTGCAGGCGATGAAAAGCCTCGATTGCCTATGTGTAACTGCGATGCGCTTTAACCCTCAGGAGCTTAAGCGGCTGCACGACGCTATGCCGAGATGCGTCCTGCGGGCTGTCCAAAAAAACGGCTGCATCCAGGTGTTCTGACATGCCCGAACTGCCCGAGGTTGAAACGATGTGCCGGGCGATTCGCGCGGCGGCCGGCTGCCGCATCCGCGGGCTTGACCGGCCGAAGTCCCGGCTGCAATCCATTCTGATCTCGCCGCGGATTGACGCCTTTCGCCGCCGCGTCGTGGGCCGGCGGATCGAGGCCATCCGGCGGGTTGGAAAGCGGGTGGTGCTGGAACTAGAGATCGAACCGCGGGAGCGTGATCTGCCGTCCGCAAACGCCCCGCGACTGCGGTCGCGGGGGGCAGCGGGTGCCGGCTCTCCCCCCGCGACCGCAGTCGCGGGGCGTTTCAACGATGCGCCCCGCGGCGATTGCATTGTCCTCGAACCCCGCATGACCGGACTGGTGCTGCTCCGCGATCCACCCGACCGCGAACACGTGCGGTTGGTGCTGCGGCTTTCCGGCGGCCGAGCGAGGGAGATTCTCTTTTGGGACCAGCGGGGTCTGGGCGTGGCCCGGCTGCTTCGGCCCGAAGAGTTCCTTGAGCATTATGGCCCCAACCGCCTGGGACCGGACGCGCTCGGGATCACGTGCGACGTGTTGCGGGCGCGGCTGGGCGGCAGCCGGCGGGCGATCAAGGTGGCCCTGCTCGACCAGCACGCCCTGGCCGGCGTGGGCAACCTCTACGCGTCGGAAATCCTGCACCGTGCGGGGATCCATCCCGCCACCCCCTGCCATCGGCTCCGCAGGTCCGATTGGCCGAAGCTACACGCCGCCCTGGGCGAAATCCTGCGGGCGGCCATCCGCCACCAAGGCTCGACCTTGCGCGACGGCACCTACCGCATCGCCCGCAACAACCCCGCGGCGTATCAGTTCTTCCATCGCGTCTACCAGCGGGCAGGCGAGTTGTGCCTGCGATGCCGTCAGGCCCGGATCGTGCGGATCGTCCAGGCCCAGCGGTCGACGTTCTTCTGTCCGGCCTGCCAGCGACGTAGTCACGTAGGACGGATTTCCTAATCCGTCCCGCTCGCTGGACGGATTAGGAGATCCGTCCTACGTTGGGCGGCCTTGCAGTTGCCGCCGGAGGCGTTAAACTGGCGGCTACGGGCAATCCCTCGCTTTCAAGGAAAAACACCATGAACCAACGTAAAATTTCGCTACCGGCCGCGGCCGTGCTGGCCGGCGCTGCCATCTTCTGCCTGGCGTTTGCGGCCACTGCGGCCGCCCAGGGACCGGCCGCCAACGATACCTCGCCCGCCGCCGAATCGTACCGCAAGGGGGCGAAAGCCCTGGAAGAGGGCGACCCGGACACGGCCCTGACCCACTTGAACCGGGCGATCCAGCTCGACCCGAAATATGCCGACGCCTATTGCGACCGCGGCTGGGCCCTGACGGTGAAGGGGGAGTTCGACAAGGCCATCGCCGACCTGGACACGGCGATCAAGTTGGCCCCCGACGGCCCCCGCTCCTACTTCCACCGCGGTTTGGCCTACTTCCGCAAGGGGCAGTTCGAGAAGGCGCGTGGCCGACTACAACGAGGCCATCCGGCTGTATCCCAAATACGCCGACGCCTACCGCGACCGGGGCTACACCCGCGTCATGCTGGGCGACGTGGACCACGCCTTGGACGATCTCGACACGGCGGTCCGGCTGGACCCCAAGGACGCCGCCTGCTACACCAGCCGCGGCAAGGCCTACTTCGAGATGGGCGAGTGGGACCAGGCAATCGCCGACTACAGCCGGGCGATCGAACTGGAGCCGAAAGGCGCGGACAATTGGTCCCAGCGCGGCCACGCTCGCGCAATGAAAGGCGACTTCGACGCCGGCCTGGCCGATCTCGATCAGGCGGTCAAGCTGGCGCCGAAGGATGCGAGCTACCGGTTCGTCCACGCCTTCGTCAACCGCAAGAAGGGGGACTGGGACAAGGCGCTTAGCGATCTGGCCGAAGTGCTCCGTATGGAACCCAACTTCAACGAGGTCTACCGCGAGCGCGGCTACGTCTTGGCGGAGAAGGGGGAGTTGGACAAAGGGTTGGCCGACCTGGACGAGGCAATCAAGCGGGTTCCGCAGGACTATGAGGCCCGGCTGCTGCGCGGCGACGCCTACGTGCTGAAGGCCGACCTGGAGCGGGCGATGGCCGACTACGACGAGGCGCTGAAGCTCGATCCGGCCTTCGCCGAGGCCCGCTTCCATCGCACCTTGGCCCACCTCGCCCGCAACGAGCCGGACCTGGCCCTGGCCGATTACAAGGACCTGATCCGGTACGATCCCCGCACGCCGGAGGGCTATAAGGATTGGGGCACGGCGGCGGACAAGGATAAGCGCAGCCAGGCCGTAGACCGGCTCGAAGCGGCCCTGCAAGCCGTGAAGGCCGAGGCGCTGGCCCATTCGCAGAAGGGCACCGCCCTGCACAAGGAAAAGAAGCTGGATGAGGCCATCGCCGAGTACGACAAGGCACTCGAACTGTATCCCCGCCATGCGGAAGTTTATTACAACCGCGGCCTGGCCTACCGCTACAAGGACGACCTGCCCGCGGCCATCGCCAACTACACGCAGGCGATCCGGCTGGAGCCTAAATACGTCGCCGCCTACGCCAACCGCGGCTACGCCTACTACAAACAGGGCCAACTCGACAGGGCAATGGCCGATTTCGACACGATTCTCCAGCTCGATCCGGCCAACGCCGACGCACGGAAGAGCAAGGAGGTGATTGAGAAGATGCGGAGTGAGGGCAAGTAGTTCCGGTTGCAGAACGTGTGAGTAGGGTGGGACAAGCGAAGCGCAGTCCCACCCTACGTTCCGAAATAGAGGCAAATGGAGGAGGGAACGCGAAGATGAGCGTCGAGAAGAAGCCGTGGGGACAGACCGCCGACGGCACTCCGGTCGATCTGTACACATTGACGAACCTGAGCGGCCTGCGGGTGAAGATCATGACCTACGGGGCCACGATCACCGCGGTCGAGGTCCCCGACCGCCGCGGCCGGTTGGCCAACGTCACCCTCGCGCTGGAGTCGCTCGAGGATTACCTGCGGGGCCATCCCTGCTTCGGCTCGACCATCGGCCGCTACGCCAACCGGATCGCCAAGGGCCGGTTCCGCTTGGGCGGCGTCGAGTACCGGCTGGCCACGAACAATAGCCCCAACCACCTGCACGGCGGCGTCCGCGGGTTCGATAAGGTCGTCTGGCAGGCCGAGCCGCTCGAGCAGCCGGGTTTCGCCGGCGTCGCCTTCTCCTATCAAAGCGCCGACGGCGAGGAGGGCTACCCCGGTGCGCTGGTGGCCCGCGTGACTTACGCCCTGACCGACCAGAACGAACTGCGGATGGACTACTCGGCCGCCACCGACAAGCCCACTGTGGTGAACCTGACCAATCATGCCTACTGGAACCTGGCGGGGACCGGCTCGGGCGACGTCCTGGGACAGCAGTTGATGATCAATGCCGACCGCTATCTGCCCGTCGATGAGGGCCTGATCCCCACCGGCGAACTGCGGCCGGTCGCCGGCACGCCGCTGGACTTCACCCACCCCATGCCGATCGGCTCGCGCATCCAAGCGGCGGGCGGCGGCTACGATCACTGCTATGTATTGAACGGCGGCGGCGAAAACGAGACCGGGGCTGGGGTGGCAGTTGAACTGCCACCCCAACATGCAGTTGAACTGCCACCCCAACATTTCGCCGCCCGCGCGGTCGAGCCGGAAAGCGGCCGCACGATGGAGGTCTACACGACCGAGCCGGGCGTCCAGCTTTACACCGCCAACGGACTGGACGGCCGGTTGAGGGCCTTCGGCGCGGCGTACCGGAAACATTCCGGTTTTTGCCTCGAAACGCAGCACTTTCCCGACTCACCCAACCGTCCGGAGTTTCCCTCCACCGTGCTCCGGCCGGGCGAGACGTACCGGCAACTGACGATCCACCGCTTCGGCGTGGAGTAACCGGAGGACACCGCCATGAACCGCAAAACCCTCGCCCTGCTGCTTTCGACCTGCCTGGTTGGCGCCGCGGTTGCCGCGGACGGCCTCGCTGCCAAACCGGCCAAGCGGATCAAGGCGGGTATCATCGGCCTGGACACCTCGCACGTCGTCGAGTTCACCAGGCTCTTGAACAATCCCAAGGCCGCCGGCGAACTCAGCGAGGTGTCGGTCGTGGCCGCCTATCCCGGCGGCAGCCCGGACTTGCCCGAGAGCTGGAACCGCGTCAAGGAGTACACCGAGAAAGTCCGCGGGAAGGGCGTCGAGATCGTCGGCTCGATCGACGAGCTGTTGCCCAAAGTGGATGTCGTATTGCTGGAGAGCGTCGACGGCCGGCCGCACCTGGCCCAGGCCCGGCCGGTGATCGCGGCGGGCAAGCCGTTGTTTATCGACAAGCCGATGGCCGCCTCGCTGGCCGATGCCATCAAGATTTTCCGGCTGGCCAAGGCAAAGCACGTCCCCTGCTTCTCGGCGTCGTCGTTGCGGTTTAGCGCGGGCTTTCAGGCCGCCCGCAGCGGCAAGACGTTCGGCGCGGTCCGCAATTGCACGGCGTGGAGCCCGATGCACGTCGAGCCGCACCACCCCGACCTGTTCTGGTACGGTATCCACGGCGTCGAAATCCTCTTTACGGTCATGGGGCCGGGCTGCCAACAGGTTGCCCGCGTCGGCCCGGAGAAGGCCGTCGGCGTGTGGCCGGACGGCCGGCGGGGCACGTTCATCGCCAACAAGAAGGGTTACGGCGCCACCGTGGAGGGCGCCAAGCGCAGCGGCGACGCCGGCAAGTACGACGGCTATGCCCCGCTAGTGGTCGAGATCGTCAAGTTCTTCAAGACCGGCAAGCCGCCGGTCAGCGCCGAAGAGACGCTGGAAATCCTGGCCTTCATGGAGGCGGCCGACCAGAGCAAGCGCCTCGGCGGCGAGCCGGTGACGATCGAAAGCGTGATGAAGCGGGCCGAAGAGCAGATTGCGGCCCGCAGACGCTAACGCGCCGTCAGCCGTGCTTTGGTGTGTGGCACAGCCGCCCTCGGCTGTGCGAGCGGCCCGACACAGCCGAGGGCGGCTGTGCCACATGCCCCGGCTGTTAAGCTGCGCCGTCAGCCCAAGCCACCCGTTGCCCCCACTCGCGCAACTCGATCTTCCAGACGAAAGTCACCATCCCGATTCGGTCGATAACATCTAAAGCGTTTTCTTGTCGGTGCCTATGGAAGCCGGGGCGGACTGAGCCATGACCGCGCAACCTGATCTGTTGATTCTGAAGTTGATCGAAAAGCTGTGCGATGCCGATCCGGTCATCCGCCGCAACGCCGCGGGGGCCCTGCGTCTGCAAGGGGTCAAGGCCGTGGCCGCCATTCCTGCCATTTCCCGCCTGCTGTGCGACCAGGACCCGCGGGTCCGCAACGAGGCCGAGCGGGCGGTCGATCATCTGAGACTCGTGGCCGCGTAGAAGCTGTCAGCTTTCAGCCCACAGCGGCCGGTCGCGGCCCCCCCTGTTGCCGACGGCTTGTTGCTCAAGCCTGATAGCTAAAAGCTGACGGCCGAAAGAGGGGGCTCTCCCGGACGTCTTCGGCTGCCAGTACCGCTCTGCCCTCGCCAAATGCCGCCGGGCCAAGCAGGCTGTTGAACTCGGCCGGCATTTGTGCTAGAAAACTTGCTCCGAAGTTCCGCATCGCGGATCGTACTTTAAGACGGGAGACCGAAATGAAGAGAGTGTTGGTGACAGGGGCCGTGGGCCAGATCGGCTCGGAGTTGACGTTGGCCTTGCGCAAGAAGCACGGCGCCGACAACGTGGTCGCCGGCGGCCGTAAGACGAAACCCAGTCCTGAGTTGCGTGATTCGGGTCCCTTTGAGGTGGTGGACTGCACGGATATCAAAGCGGTCGAAGCCGCGGTGAAGAAGTACCGGATCGACACCATCTACCATCTGGCGGCCCTGCTGTCGGCCGTTGCCGAGGCCAATCCGCAACTGGCCTGGAACGTGAACATCAACGGTTTGTACAACGTTCTGGAGGTCGCCCGCGAGCACAAGTGCGCCGTGTTCGTGCCCAGCTCCATCGGCGCCTTCGGGCTCTCGACGCCGCACGACGGCACCCCGCAGGACACCATCCAGCGGCCGAACACCATGTACGGGGTCACCAAGGTGGCCGGCGAGTTGCTCTGCGACTATTACCACAAGCGGTTCGGCACCGATACCCGCGGCGTGCGTTTTCCGGGCATTATCTCCAACGTAACGTTGCCTGGCGGGGGCACCACCGATTACGCCGTCGAGATCTTCTACGAGGCCATCAAGCGAGGCAAATACACCTGTTTCCTCAAGCAGGGCACGAAGCTCGACATGATGTATATGCCCGACGCCATCAAGGCCGCCTTGGACCTGATGGACGCCGACGGCAAGAAGCTCAAGCACCGCAACGCCTTCAACGTGACGGCCATGAGCTTCGCCCCGGAAGAGATCGCCGCGGAAGTGAAGAAACTCGTTCCGGGTTTCACGATGGACTACAAGGTCGATCCGGTCCGCCAGGCCATTGCCGAGAGTTGGCCCAATTACATGGACGACAGCGCCGCCCGAGAGGAATGGGGCTGGCGGCCCGCCTACGACCTGCCGGCCATGGCCCGTGACATGATCGAGGTGCTTTCCAAGAAGCTTGCCGCGTAGCCGTTGCGGAGGGGCGGGTGCCATGCCCACGCTTGCCGTGGGCATGATGGGAGGTTTGGAGTACCGGTACATGCCCACGGCAAGCGTGGGCATGGCACCCGTCGTCGAATTATCGCCAATTCAGTCACCAGAACCATACTACTTTCGAGGATCACATGTCAACAACCAAACTGGAAAAAGTGCTCAATGAGTCGGTGGAAGAGCGTCGCGCCAAAGGCACGCTCAAGGGCGTGGAAGTCGTCATCACGGGCGTCAAGCCGCCCGCGGGACAAAAGGGCTACCGCTACTTGCTCGAGGGCTTCGGCGACAAGGAATTCCTCAAGATGAACGCGAACGCCTACCTGGGCATGCCCTTGCGCAAGGAAGTCATCGCCGCCGAAGAAGAAGCCTGCCAGAAGTACGGCGCCGGCCCCGGCGCGGTGCGGTTCATCAACGGCACCTTCAAGCCGCACGTCGAGTTGGAAAAGCGGCTGGCCCGCTTCCACGACCGCGAAGCCGCCATGATCTTCAGCTCGGCCTACGCCACGATGATCGGCACCTTTCCGGCGCTCATTTCCGCCGAAACCTGCCTGGTGAGCGACGAGCTGAACCACAATTGCATCATCAACGCCATCCGCCTCTCCAAGCCGCAGGTCAAGGAAATCTACAAGCACCTCGACATGGCCGACATGGAGGAGCGGATCAAGAAGAACATCGGCGTGACCAAGCGGGTGGTGATCGTCACCGACGGCATCTTCGGCATGCGCGGCGACAATGCCCCGTTGGACAAGATCGCCGAGATCGCCAAGAAGTACGACGACAAGTTCCCCGAGGGGGCCACAATCATCGTCGATGATTCGCACGGCATCGGCGCGATCGGCAAGACGGGCCGCGGCGTCGAGGAATATACCAATGCCAAGGGCATCCACATTCTGATCGGCACCCTGGGCAAGGCCTTCGGCGTCAACGGCGGGTATATCACCTGCTCGGCGGCGATCATCAATTACCTGCGCGAAACGGCCACCACCTACATCTATTCCAACCCGATCACGCCCTCCGAGGCCACCGCGGCCATGAAGTCGCTGGAAATCCTCGACAGTCCCGAGGGGCTCAAGCTGCTGGAGAAGCTCCGCACGTTGACCCGGCGGTTCCAGAAGGGGGTTGTGGACCTGGGCTTCGAGATCATCCACGGCGAACACCCGGTCGTGCCGCTGATGGTCCGCGACACGCAGAAGACGTCCGAGTTGGTGAAGCACCTTTTCGACAACGGAGTGTTGGCCACCGGCTTGAACTTCCCGGTCGTCCCCCGTGGCGACGAGGAAATCCGCTTCCAGGTCTCGGCGGCGCACAACGAGTATGACATCGACTGCGCCCTGGGCGTGCTCAAGAAGTACCGGGACGGGAAACGGTAGGTCGTTAGCCCGAAGGGCTTGAGTAGGACAGCCCAGGGTTGCCGCGCGAGCGGCTACCCTGGGGCAAGAACGGGCTCCAAGTGTCCCCCAACCTTTCAAGACAAGACGGGGCGAGGGCCAGAGAACCATGAAAGACGCCATTCGCGCATTGGTCAAGAAATTCCAAGCGGCAGAGGACGCCAACCGGGTTAAGTACGGGGAGTCGTATCGGGGGAGACAAGAGTTGCGGCCGGCGTCCACGGAGGATCTCCAACGGGCAGAGCAAGCCGGGTTCCCAACGGAACTGCTGGATTTCTACTGCGAGTGCGAACCCTCGCACTTTATTAAGTTTGAGCAGCGTATTTGGTCGATCGAGAAGGCTTTGGCGGAGAATCGGGACTATGTTCCCGGCTGTACCCTTTTTCCGCATGGGTTTATTGTCTTCGCCAGCAATAATTGCGGCGATGCGTATTGTATCGACACGAATGTGGCCACCCCGGGGGGAGAGCATCCTGTGGTGATTTTCCCACATGACGCGATCGAGGAAGGGGCACCGCTTTCCACGATTCAGCGGTTCCGACTCGAAGTGGCCAATTCACTGGAGGACTTCCTGGTAAAGTTCACGAACGAGACGCTGATCGATGAGCCGTCGTACGGCTGATTCTGCGGGCAGACTTCGGCTTCGACATGACCTCCAAGCAATTCTACGACTGGCAGACCTCCGGCGGCACGGACGACGTGATGCGGCTGGTCGATTGCCTGGAAAGGGCGGACATCGCCTGGTGCGCCATCGGCGGGGTGGCGGTCAACCATTGGGCCAGGGAGCCGATGGTCACCCAGGACGTCGATTTCGTCGTGGCCGCCGATGCCGTCGAGCGGACTGTGTTGCTCTTGGAAGAAGCCGGCTTTCAAGCCGAGCGGTTCGATGGGGCCGTGAACTTCAAGGGCCGCTCGACACTGAGCGTCCAACTCAGCACCGCGGATTTCTACCGCGAGTTCCCCTTGCGGGCGGTTGCGGCCGACGTGAACGGCATCCTCCTGCGGGTGGCCTCCCTCGAAGACACCCTGCGGGGAAAGATCAAGGCGTGGAGCGACCCCGAGCGGAGGCAGAGCAAGCGGATCAAGGACCTGGCGGATATTGCCCGGCTCGTCGAGGCCCATCCGCGGCTTTGGGGGCTTCTGACGGACGGCCTGAAGCAGCAGCTTCACCCGCCAGGGAAGAAATCGTAGGCCTTGAATCGGCGGCCCGGGCGGGCGTGATCGTGGGCCGCCGCTCTGTTGCCCGGCGGCCGTTACAAACTTGTTACGCGCCGGCGGCTGCTCCTACAGTAGAATAGGGACGGTTGCCCGGCGTCTCCGGCACGTCGCCCGAGATGCAATGCGAGGTGGCTGAACACACAAGGAGAAATGCGATGAGACGGAGTATTGTGCTATTGGCAGTCGCGATTGCCGGTTTTGCCGCGATCCGCGGCGCCGCCGGAGAAGACAACGCCCAGCACGCCCAGCGCCCCTACGTGGCGATCACGGGGCCCGACAGTCACGTCCGAGAACGCGGCTATTTTCGCGTCGAGTCGGAAAAAGAATGGATCAAGGTCTGGCAGCGGCACAAGGGAGAGAAGGAATCAGAGGGGTATAACTTCTTTTACAACCCCTTGGGACTGCCCACCGTGGATTTCGGGAATTGCATGGTCATCGCGATATTCGAGGGCACTTCCGAGAACTCCGCCGGGTACACGGCGAACGCGGTTTTCGAAAAGGGAGGTCGACTCATCCTCAGGTTCGCTGATAAGGGTTATCAGACAGCGGGACCTAACGGCGGCGGCCAGATCGCGAACGTTTATGGCTTCTTCGTGCTTCCGCGCTCGAACAAGCCCGTTGTCCTGGAGGAAGACGTTCGGACCCTCATCGCGGGGCCGCCAGTGTGGAAGGAGGTCGCCGTTCTGCCACCGAAGGGCGCCCCTGCCGGCCCGGGAATCTGCCTGGGCATGGCCTTCTCCGACGCCACGGCCTTCCTTAAGGCCGCCGGGGCGAAAGAAATTATTCCAGCGCCTCGCCATGTATTCCCCCACTCAGAGCGGGAGGACGCCCATTGGTATGAGTTAGGTCAGGTCCACACCACGTGGGACCGCACCCTCCGGCTCTGCGTCGAGCTTGTCAGTAAGAACGCTCGGAAGGTTGACAAGGTTTTCGTCTGTGTCGACTCGCCCGACAACGGGCCGGTGCCGATCTGGGACGAAGACAAATTGCCCCACACCAACGCGATGTCCATCTGGCCTTCGTTCTACGAGCACGAGTTCAAGCCGGTCCAGCCCGGCGACGAGTTCAAGCCGCTCACGCTGGACGAGTTGAAACCGTGGCGAGAAAGAATCCAGGCTTTTGCCGCGCCGGCGTCTTCCCAGGCAAAGAAGAAGTAGCCCGGACGCGGACAGGCAGGCGGACTGTCAGCGCAACGATTGCCGCTGCGCCTGGACAGGAGGGAACAGAGGGGACGGAGAAACCGGCCCTCTCTGTTTCCTCCGTTCCCTCTTGTTCAACTGGAGCCGAGTGGTAGACTGGACACAGGGAGGGCGCGATGCCCCGGCTGCAAGTATTAACCGTCGAAGACGATGCTGCGATCCGCCGCGGCGTGGTCGATGCCCTGCGGTTCGCCGGCTACGAGCCGATCGAGGCCGCCGACGGCGATGCCGGCCTGCAAATGGCCACCACGCGAGAGTTCGATCTGCTGTTGTTGGACCTGGTGCTGCCGAAGCGCGACGGGCTGGAGATTCTGCGGGAAGTCCGCCGGTTGCGGCCCAGTTTGCCGGTCATCGTCCTGACCGCCCGCGGCGAAGAGGCCGACCGGGTCCGCGGCCTATCGGACGGGGCCGACGATTACGTGGTCAAGCCGTTCAGCGTCAAGGAGCTTCTGGCACGGGTCGAGGCCGTGTTGCGCCGCAGCGCCGAGCGGCCGGGCGACGTTTCCCGTATTGCCATCCCCGGCGGCACGATCGACCTCATGCGCCGCGAGGTGCGGTTCTTGAAGGGCGATCGGACGGAGCTTTCCGAGCGGGAGGCCGAGTTGATCCGCTATCTGGCCGCCAATGCCGGCCGGGCCATCGCCCGCGAGGAACTGCTGGCCAACGTCTGGCGGATTTCGCCCCGCGGCGTCACCACCCGCACCATCGATATGCACGTCACCCGCTTGCGCGAGAAACTCCGCGACGACACGACCGAGCCGAAAATCCTCTTGACCGTCCGCGGCAAGGGGTACATGTTCCAAAGCACAAAGCTCGAAACCTTGTAGGGTGGGACAAGCCAGAGCGCAGTCCCACCAAGAGCCGCAAAATACCTGCGAAATTTCCCGGTGGGACTGCGCTCTGGCTTGTCCCACCCTACGCTCCCAACGGAAAGAGCAACCAGTTCCCATGTTCCGCCGGCTTCTCCTTTGGACCGTTTTCGCCGCGTGTCTGGCGGTGGTGTTGGCGGCGATGGGCTGGATCAGCCTGGCGGCCGTGCGGCTGGAGCGAGCGGAGGCCGAGGCCCGGCGGCAGGCGCTGGTGGAAGAGCGGACGCGGCTGGCGCTGTGGCGGATGGACTCCTCGTTGGCCCCGCTGCTGGCCCAGGAAAGTGTCCGATCGTCCGCCGCTTATCAAGCCTTCTTGCCAACCGAGTTCTTGGACCGGTCTTCCGCCAAGGGACCGCCCAAGGCGGCTCTTTGGACGCCTTCTCCGTTGCTGGTGGACCCGCCGCCGGAGGTCCTCTTGTACTTCGAGATCGGACCGGACGGGGCAATCACCTCGC
Source organism: uncultured Planctomycetaceae bacterium (assembly GCA_963754135.1). GTDB lineage: Bacteria > Planctomycetota > Planctomycetia > Pirellulales > Thermoguttaceae > JAJFUI01. The sequence goes on along the minus strand of CAVWEY010000003.1, from coordinate 435,290 downwards.
CCCAAGTGCCGGCCGAGCGGTTCCGGGGTCTGCTCGCCCGCGGACGGATCGACCCCGAGCGGATCGCCAAGGCGGCAAAGCTGCTCGGCCAGTGGCGGGCCGTGGCCGATCGCGGCCGGCTGTTGGCCCTCCTGCCCCCTCAACCGGCGGCGGCCGAAGCGGTTGCCATCCTCAATCCGTCGGCGCAACCGCAGACCGCCAACCGCTTGCAAGACAGCGGGGTGCAGCAAGCCGTCTCGGACAACGACTTCAACCTCCGCAATAACATGCGTAGTCAGGTGGTGCAAGGAAGTCGGAACCAACTCGCGCAGACAATGGCCCCGCCGCAAGGACCCGCTGAAGTCCGCGAGACGCCGGCCACCGCGGCCGACGGCGGCGCGCCGATGACGCCCCTCTGGCTAGGCGGCCGGCTGCTGTTGGCCCGGCGCATTACGACGGCCGGCCGCGAGTACGTGCAGGGGTGCTTGCTGGATTGGCCCGCGGTCAAGAAGTCGCTCTTGGCGTCCATCGCGGACCTCCTGCCCCACGCGGACCTCAAGCCGATGCCGGACGCACCGGCAGCCAGCGGATCGCGGATGCTGGCGGCGCTGCCCGTGGAACTCGTGCCGGGCGGAATCGTCGAAGCCTTGGGCGGCGGCGCGTCGCCGATCCTGCTCTCGCTGGGTATCGCCTGGGCGTGCGTCTTGACCGCCGCCGCCGCGGTGGCCGCGCTCTTGTGGGGCGTCATGCGCCTGAGCGGCCGCCGGGCCGCCTTCGTCTCGGCCGTCACCCACGAGCTGCGCACACCCTTGACGACCTTCCGACTATACGCCGAGATGCTTTCCGAGGGCATGGTCCCCGACGCCCAGCGGCAACGCGAGTACCTCGTCTCGCTCCGCCGCGAGGCCGACCGGCTCGCCCATCTGGTGGAGAACGTGCTGAGCTACGCCCGGCTGGAACGGGGCCGCGGCCGGGCGCTCTCGAGGCCGTCACACTCGGCGAACTGATCGGCCGCGCCGAGCACCGCCTGGCCGCCCACGCCGAGCAATCGGGCATGACGCTGGCGGTCGAGGGCGGCGAGTCGGCCGCCGGCGCGGTGGTCCTGGCCAATCCCTCCGCGGTCGAGCAGGTGCTGTTGAACCTCGTGGATAACGCCTGCAAGTACGCCGCCGGGTCGTCCGACAAGCGGATCCATCTGGAATTGCGGTCCGACTCGGGCGAGGCCGCGTTGGTGGTGCGGGATCACGGGCCGGGTGTATCCCCCTCGGCCCGCCGCCGCATGTTCCGCTCCTTCTCGAAGTCTGCCCGCGACGCGGCGGAGACCGCCCCCGGCATCGGCCTGGGCCTGACGCTGAGCCGTCGCCTGGCCCGCGACATGGGCGGCGACCTGCGGCTCGATCCCACCGTCGCCGCCGGGGCGTACTTCGTCCTCGGACTGAAGAAGGCTTGATCCGCCGATAGACCGACTTACTATTCAGGCGACGCGCCGTCCAGTCACAAACTCAGCCAGAACCCTGAATGCCGAACATTTCTTGGAGACTTTGCCCAAATCGATGTACTTTGCCATCTTCTCGTTGTGCGTGGCGTGGCTATAGCGGGGCTTCTGTCGACTGTCGCGGCTCAGCTTCTCAAGATATTCCTTCGGACTGGCAATCTGCTCGGGGTTGTTGATCGGCTTGGGCTTCCAAGATGTAAATATCTCGGTTGCACGCTCAAGATCGGCAAGTATCCAAGCCTCAAGTTCTTGCACCGGTATGACGATGCAAACCCCTTCATCTATACCCGATGGCTCAACGATCTTCGTCCTGACCAACTCATATTTGGGCTTGGGGTCGGGCCCGTCAGCATCGTAACAGACAATGAATCGGGTACACTCGAGGTTTCTGAAGAGAGCCAACTGCTTCGCACCCTTGCGGAGCATCTTAGCACAACCGCCGTAGCCCTTCGTCTTCACCGGAAGTGCTTGATTGTGGGCAAGCCTGCGAACAAGGACCTTTAGCGTCTCGACATCAGACTCGTCGTCCCCCAGGATGCCGTACACGAGTCAGTCCTCCTCGACCGTTTCGAGGAAGTCCGACAGTGACCCGTCCTCCTCCAGGAATCTGCCAGCAACCCCAAGTTCTTCCGGCGTTAGCGAACGAACCTTGGTATTGCCTTCTCCCATAGTCACCAGCCGGACGGTTCCAGGATCAAGGGTATCGAATACCACGGATGAGTGGCTCGACACAATCAATTGACTTTGGTCGGCGTATTTCTGCAGCACGTCAATAAGTTTCCGCAGCAATCCCCTATGTATTCCGTCCTCGGGATGTTCCAACAACATCACCGCGGATTGGTCGAAAATGAGGGAGACAAGTATGCGAATGACGCGCTGGGTACCGGCCGACAAGTTCTCGAAGCCGAAATACTCCACATGACTATGTGACTGCAGAGCTGGTAGAAAGTAGAACAGATGGAACTTCTCTTCTTTCTCTGTCGGCTCCTTGCGGTCTTCCGACTTTGTTGGCACTTGGACCGTGTGTATCAGAATGTCGTCGAGCAGCCCAAGACCGTTTGGGCCCAAAAGACTCTTGACCTCGTCCCACTGCCCCCGGTTTGTCAGCCAAGCGTGCAAGAGGCGCATGCACACTGATTCGCCCGGGTTTCCCGTGCTACGATACCGAGCTAGCCATTCGTCATAAACGGTTTGGCGTATTCCCTGATAATTGTCGAGATCAGGCGTGGCCAAGAAAGGGTAATAGCGAACCCTTCCGAGAAACAAAAGAAATGGGCTGATCAATTCCACCAAAGGAGAGTCAGATGGCATTAGCGAGACAATTGCAGGCATGCATGGCGCGGACCCCCCGATGTTAACCTCCGATCCTGTCTGTGGTATGCTGACCCGCTGATTCTCGCGCTCGAACACCACGGTTTCGACACCATTACTGTCTTCGGACCTCAGCGTCTCGGTAAGGTGAATGCCACCAACTGAAACATCGGCTTTGGAGCGCAATTTACGGCGATGCTGGACGCTCAAGGAGTAGTGGTAAATGGTCCGCTCAACGGCCGCGTCCAGCAAGACATGCCCCCCCTCCAGTCTTGGCAGTACCGCGGCGGTTGCAACCCTTGCCGGCCATTCAATTGCTCGCAAAATGTTCGTCTTGCCCACAGCGTTGCGGCCGGCCAGCACGGTCACAGGCTTCAGGTTGTCGAGAACGACATCACGGCAGGAGCGGAACTGCTTGATTTCGACGCGATTGAGCATCGGCTGACACCGCGATAGTTCAGGGTAGAACCAACAGTCTTTATAATCGGCACGCGCAAATGGCGAAAGGGAGGTCCCCAGCGACACCGTCGCCGTCTGAAACGCTGCATGGCCTCCCAATCGGCCTAATCGCGATACTTGTGCTCTAAGTCCAAGGAACAATAGCCTATTCTGGAGGTTGGCATCCCGTCATAGAAGGTGGCATAATATAACGCCATAGACGTATGCGTGCGATCGAAAGGAGAACAGGATGGCGGGCGAATCCTACGGCCGGGTTTTCGCCTTTGAGCCGTATCTGGCCCTCTTTCGCAACGGCACGTTAGCTTAAGAACTACAACGCCGCCGCCACCGCTTCTTCGTGATTGTGCTCGCGGTGCTTCTGCTCGGCGCGGCTGGTGTCGAGCGAAAGCTGCATGGTGACGCTCCAGCGGCCTTCCTTGTCGGCCTCCACAAGCCAGTGCGGCAGCACGGCCACCGATTGGTGGACCAACTCGAAGCCGCCCTCCGACTGGCTGACGGTCTCGATGGGGAAGGTCCAGAAGTTGCTGGGGCGGGACATCTTCAGGCCCACGTCGATCCCCAGCCACTCGTCCGTGAGCGTCAGTCCGAAGGCGCCCGTCAGATCGAGCTTCGTGCCGAGCTGGCCGAGCAGCTTGCCGTCCATGTCCCAGAAGTTCCGCCCGTAGGCGTTGGCGGGCAGGCCGGCGAAGTTCATCTCGACGGCAAAGTGCAGCGGCCGGCCCTGCGGCAAGTTCTCCAGCAGATAGGCGACCTGGAGCGTCGAGCTGCCGGCGTCGAGCGTCAGGCCTTTGGTGATCCGCAGCGGGATGCCCCAGGCGTTCCCCTCGCGGGCAAGCTGCACCTGGATGCGGTCGGGGTTGCGGCGGATGCGGGCTTCGTAGGAGCCGTGGACGAAATCGCCCCGCTGCATGGCCGTGCCGGCGGCCACCGCTTCGAGCGCGGCGTCGTTGTCGTAGAACAGGTCCACCAGGCTCTTCCGGGCGTGGTCGTCGTATTGCAGCCGGCGGTCGAGGTCGGGCTGCTTGAAGACCACGCGGTCGTGGATGCTGGCCACCTGGTCGTGCTGTTGGTTCTGGCCGGCCCGGACCTTCTCGTGATAGGCTTCCGGCCGGCGGTCGAGCGTGGCCAGCAGGTTGTGCGGGACGCGGCGGACGTCCAACTCGGTCATTTGCCCACCGCGGCTGGGGGCCACGACGGCCATCAGCCGGTCGTTGGTCAGGCGGACCTCTTGCCGGGCGTCAAAATTAAAGTCCTCGGCGATGGCCTCGATCCAGGTCTCCGGTTTGCCGGTGGCCCGGTCGAGCCAGTTGTCGGCGGCGATCAGGCATTGATAGACGGCGTTGCGGAGGTGGGGGAGATAGATGCCGCCGAAGGCCCCGTGCCAGTAGGCGCAGTTGCACTGGCCGCGGTAGAGGTCCAGCCGGGCCTGTTCGAGCATCTCGGCATTGACCGGGTCGCCGGCCGCGGCGGCTGCGATCGTCTCCTGCACGCGGCGGCTGGTGGCCATCATGCGGGCGTACATCTCGTCGGCTTCGGGGTACTTCATCTTGAAGTTCCGCCAGAACCCGCCGCGGATAAACGGCCGCAGGGCCGCCCAGTGGGGGTCATTGCGCATCTCGTCGGCGATCCGGTCGTACTCGATCAGCCGTGGGGTCGGCAGGGCCCATTCGGTCATCTCGCGGTAGCTGCAATCGGGCAGGTAGACCTTGCCCACCGGCGGGACGTTGTTGAACGCCTCGGCCAGCGTGGTCACCTGAATCCAGCTCTGGTTCTGGGCCAGGGCGTCGAAGAACCGCACCAGCCAGCCGTTGTCGTAGACGTGTTTCTTCGTCTCGGGCCAAACGCCGAACTTCTCGCCGTCGTCGCCGAAGACCACGACCGCGCCCGGCTGCTGCTGGGCGATCTGGGCCAGGTAGTCGATGCTCTGCTGCGGGTCGCCAAACGGGATCAGGTAGCGGAGCCGCTCGCTGCCGGGGAAGACCGACAACAGCCGGCCTTCGTCCTCGGTCAGCAGATGGCCCACCAGTTGCGACTCGCTGAGGCCGGCGCAGCGGAAATGGAAATCGTCGAGCACGGTGTACTCGATGCCGGCGTCGACCAGATCGCGGGCGCAAGACTGCTCCCAGACGCGCTCCGGCACCCAGAGGCCGCGGACGGTGGCCCCCAGCCGGTTTTGCAGCCAGCGGGTGTAGCCGCGGATCTGCCCGATGCGGTCCCAAGAGGGGACCATCGGCAGGATCGGCTCGAACCACGCCCCGCCCAGAATCTCGACCTGCCCGTGTTCGACGAGTTCCGCCAGCCGGTCGATATACTCGGGCTGATGGGCCGCCATCCATTCCATCAGCGAGCCGCTCACGTGCAGCGACACTTTGAGCCAAGGGTAGCGGCCCAGGACCTCCAGGAAGGGGCGGTAGCTGTCGTCATAGGCCCGCTGGAAAACTTCGTCGAGATTGCCGACCGGTTGATGGTTGTGCAGGGCCAGGACGAAACGGATGGGGTTAGGCATGATCGTTTGCGGTAATAGGGCGCTCTTCGTTTAACCCGGAGCCAACGGCGACAGCGTGCCTTACGACGAGTTGCAATCGGTGCCCGCCGTCGCCGTTGGCTCCGGGTTAAACAATTTGCCGAAACGGGAATACTTCCCTCATCGGCAGCCGCATCCCAGTTTATCCAGTCTGCCTGGACGGAATAGTTTGTGACTCCAACGATTCGACCTCGACCTCGCGGAGAAATGCGGCGGCCTGCTCGGGCGGGACCGGATTGATGTAAAAACCGGTCCCCCATTCAAAACCGGCCGTCTTCGTCAAACTCGGCATAATCTCTATATGCCAGTGATAATGCCCTAGCTCCTGACTGTCAAAGGGGGCCGTGTGGACGATGTAATTGTACGCCGGCTGGTCAAGCGCGGCCTCGATCTTCACAATCACCTGCCGCATCACGCCGGAGAGATCCTCCACCTCGTTCTTCTGGATGTTCTCGAAGTGGCTGGCGTGGTTTTTCGGCAGAATCCACGTCTCGAAGGGGAACCGGCTGGCGAAGGGGCAGAAGGCCACGAAGCCGGGCGTATCCAGCACGATCCGCTCCTCGCCGGACAATTCCTGCTGCACCATGTCGCAATAGACGCAGCGGCCGCGGTAATTGTAGAACTCCAGCGAGCCGGTCATTTCCTCCCAGACGTTGATGGGCACGATGGGGGTGACGATCAGTTGGCTGTGCGTATGTTCCAGCGAGGCCCCCGCCGCCGCCCCCACGTTCTTGAAGATCATCCCGTAGACCAGCCGCGGGTCTTTCTTCAAGTCCACCAGACGGTCGCGGTAGACCCAAAACACCTCGCGCAGCTCTTCCTCGCTTAGCTCCGAGGTGCTGATGAGGTGGCGGGGGGACTCGATAATCACTTCATGGGCGCCCACGCCGCGCATCATGTCGTAGATGCCCTCGCCGCGCTTGTTCAGTTGGCCCTCGATTTCCAGGGCGGGGAACTTGTTGGGCACCACGCGGACCCGCCACCCCTGCTGGTTCCGCTGCGAGCCGGGCTTGCGGTAGGCGAGAATCTCGTCCGGGGTCTTGTCCTCATGTCCCTCGCAGAAGGGACAGAAGCGGCCCTTGTGGCGTTGTGGGGTCGAATCGAAGTCGTGCGGGCGCTTCGCCCTCGCGCTGGCGATGATCACCCAGCGGCCAACAATCGGGTCTTTGCGGAGGTCGGGCATTGTTGTCTCTCTATGCTTGCCACATTATCAATTCATAGTCCGGCGACGGCACGGTGGTTTCGATGGCCCCTTCGTGCGGGATGCGTTCCACCGATTGTCCCTCCTTGAGCAGTTCGACGTAGAAGTGGACCGGCTCGTCGGTCTTCCGGCCTAGGCTGCGGAAGGGGACGGCCAACTCGAAGATCAACTCGGCCGCGGCGACGGCGTGCGCCCGGCCATCAGCGCGCCGTGCCGCCGCAGTTGCACTTTCGACTCTTTCCGGCTGGGATGGAGGACCGACAATTCAAGTCCCTCGGGCTGAACGAACACCACCCGCACCGCCTCGATCTCGGCCAATTGCTCACGGAAGGGGCCGCCGCGGGCGTCCAGCCGCAGGAATAGCCGCTCCGCGTCGAAGCCGAAATAGAGGTCGGAAACCAGTCCCTGCGTGACCATGCTCATCGCGCCGCGCGAGCCGCCGCAGACGTAACGCCCGGCGTTGATCCACTCGAAGTAGCTCCGCCGCCCGTCCACCTTGATCCGCAGCAGGCCCGTCGGCTCGCTGTAGGGCTGGGCGTGGCGGACGCCTTGCCGGATGGGCTTGGCAAGCTCCGTGGGCGGCTCCTGGTCCAATGCCAGGTAGACGTTCTGCAGGTGCTTGCGGAAGAGCCGGTCGAAGAGGCCCGACTGGGCGCTGCTGTGGCTATCGCCGAACCACCAGAACCAATCGCTCCCCTCGGCGATCGACATTTCTTTCCAAGCGGCCGCGATCTTGTCGGCCGGCTTCGATTTCTTCGCCGCCACGGCGGTCAAGTGCCGCCGCGTTTCGTGCAACAAGTCCCAGGCCTGATTGCACTCGGGGTGCCCGATCCAGATGCCGAAGTTGTGCTGAATCCAACTGCCGGGGAAGAGTTGGCCGAGCTTGTCGGCGGCGGGCCAGCGGGCGAGATACTCGCCCACGCGGACGGGCTTGATTTTCGCGTGCTTCACCACCCCGCGATAAAGGCCCCGGAGGAACTCCACGCCGGCGTTCGGATAATACTCCCAACAGTTCTCGCCGTCCAGTATGATGCTCACCAACGTGGGCCGATGCCCGTTGCCGCCGGTGGCGTTGCCGATGGCCTCCAGCTTGCCGACAAAATCGCTGACCGCGTGCTCGGGCGCGTAGCGGTAGTAGTGGAAGCCGATCTGGTCGCTCATGGCGTGGTCGCGGAAGACGATCTGGAGCGACTTGCCCTGTTCCTCGACGCGCCACGGGCGGTAGAGCATTTCGGGGTTGCGCAGATACCCATTGGCGTCGCGCGACACCCAGCCGTCGGTCGAACAGGAGAGGATTTCCTCGTCCGTGCCGATCCATTGCACGCCGGCCTCGGCCAGCACCGGAACGATCCCTTGGCAGACCGAGCCTTCCGAGGGCCACATCCCCCGCGGCTTCTGGCCGAACAGCCGCTGGTGGTACTCGACCGCCTGGCGGACCTGCTGCCGGGCGTCGTCGGGGTAGCTCTCCAGGTGCTTCGGCAGCGCCACGTTGGGCATCGCCCGGCGGGCCAAACGCTTGTCCCACAAGAGCGGCAGGATCGGGTGATAGAAGGGCGTCGTGGTCAACTCGACCTGGCCCCGCTCCATCAACTCCCGGTGCAGCGGCACCACCTGACGCAGCAATTCCATCTGCTTGTCCAGCAGCCATTGCTTCTCCTGCTCCGTCCAACCGCGGCCCTTCTGCCGGAACTCGGCCAGTTCGGCGTCTTGCTCGAACGCCAACGGGTGGATCCAGACCAGGTTCGACCAGCACTGCAAGTCGATCAGGTCCTTCTTGCTGAACCGCTTCCGCGCCCGCGGCGCCGGATCGACCCCCAGGCCGCGTTTCTTGTACAGTTCGTGGTAGCGCGGGAAGGGGCGGATCATCTGGTCCGGGTGGACCATGAAGAAATTGTCCAAGAGCCAGTTCGCGTCGTCCTCGCTCAGCCCGTCGGCCGGCGTCCGCGAAATCCGCTGGTGCGTGTCCTGGCGGCCGTCCTCGGTATAGGCCGCCAATTGGACCAACAGGCTCGGCACCAGGTTGATCGTGGCATGCAGTTCCGGCACTTCCTTCAACAGGGCCGCCATGCCCCAGTAGTCCTTGGTCCCGTGCAAGCGGACCCAAGGCATGGGATTCTCGCCGCCCACGTCGTCGGGATAGTACGGCTGGTGCTGATGCCAGAAAAAGGCTAACGCGACTTCGTGCATGGCGGTCCTTCACCCTCGGCGGAGATTCCAGCAGGTGCCGGGTGCCATGCCCACGCTTGTCGTGGGCATGTCGTGCGGGGCAGCGGCGCTCTGCACATGCCCACGACAAGCGTGGGCATGGCACCCGTCAATTCTCAATTCTCAATTTGCACTCCGCCCCCGCGTTCCATCATCTTCCGGTACAACTCGACGTACTCCTTGGCGCTGCCTGGCCCACGACCAGTCCTGAGCCATGCCGACCGCGATCAATTGTTTCCACACCTCCGGCCGGCGATAGGCGTCGCAGGCTTGCCGCAGCGCCTCGCTCAGCGCCAGCGTGCTGTACTCCTGGAACACGAACCCGTTGGCGGCCGGGTTCGGCGACAGCGGGTCGTAGCCGACGATCGTGTCGGCCAGCCCGCCGGTGGCCCGCACCAGCGGCACCGTCCCGTAGCGCAGGCTGTAGAGCTGGTTCAGTCCACAGGGCTCGAAGCGGCTGGGCATGAGAAACAGGTCGGCCCCGCCCTCGATCCGATGGGCCAGCGGGTTGGAGAACTCCAGCCGCACGGCCACTTTTTGCGGGAAGCGCTCGGCGAGCGCTCCAGCGCCTTGTGGTACTTCGGCTGGCCGGTGCCCAGAATGGCCCACTGCACGTCGCTGGTCTGCACCCAGCGCTGCATCACGTCAGCCACCAGGTCGAAGCCCTTCTGGTCGGTCAGCCGCCCCACCATGCCGACCAGCGGCGCCGACGGCTCGCGCGGCAACCCCAACTCTTTTTGCAGCGCCGACTTGCAGATCGGCTTGGCCTGGCCGACGGACTTCGCGTCGTAGTGTACCGCCAGGTGCGGATCGCGCTGCGGGTCCCACTCGCGCGGGTCGATGCCGTTGAGAATTCCCGACAGCACGTCGCGCCGGTACTGCAACACGCCCTCCAGCCCGCAACCCAACGGGCTGCTCTGAATCTCCTGCGCATAGCGCGGGCTGACCGTGCTGATCGCGTCGGCGAACACCATCCCCGCCTTCAACAGGTTCAGGTTGCCGTGGAACTCCATCTGCCGCCAGTTAAAATACTTCCAATCCAAGCCGGTCAGCAGCATGTCCCAGTGCCAGAACTGGCCCTGGTAGGAGATGTTGTGGACCGTCAGCAAGCTGGCGATCCGCTCGTAGCGCGGCACGCTGCGGTACTCGATTTTCAGATAGGCCGGCACCAGCCCGGTCTGCCAGTCGTTAGCGTGCAGCACGTCCACCTGCAAGTCCAGAAGCCGGATCGCTTCCAGGACCGCCCGGCTGAAAAATACGAACCGCTCGCAGTTGTCGATGTAGTCCTTGCCGTCGACGCTGTAGAGCTGGTCGCGGTCGTAGTACTGGTCCTGCTCGACCAGGTACACCGGCACCGCGGCACCGGGCATGGCGCTGCGAAGCAGATGCCCGGTGACCATCTTGCTCCCGATCGGCACGATGAAGTCGATCCCCAGCCGCTCGATGGGCTGGCCGCAATAGCGGGTCTGGCGGTAGGCGGGCAGGATCACGGCCGGGTGGTGCCCCAGCCGGGCCAACTCGACCGGCAGCGCCCGCAGACGTCCGCCAGTCCGCCCGTCTTTGCAAACGGCACCGCCTCACTGGTGGCCAACAAAATGTTCACGATCGGTTTCCTTGTTGGGGTGGCAGTTGCACTGCCACCCCCGTCGGCGGTTCCGGGGCGGCAGTGCAACTACCGCCCCAACACAGCGCCTCAACCGGGGCCAATTATTGCCGATCCTTCGTCGCTGTAACAGTCAGGATCGGCGTAATCGCTACTTCTTGCCTCCTGCCCCCATACTGGCGCATCCAATATATGCCCCATATTACGCATCTTGTCAAGGCCGATTCGTCGGCAGATTGCGGGCGCACCACCGTTACCAGCGAAGCAAGAAGAAGGGAGGGCAGGGTCCGTCTGTCGAGGGCGGCCAATAACGAGAGGGGTATTTAGCAGCTTGGCGTGGGGGCCTGCGTCATGAGTCAGATGTGCATTTTTCCAGCAGGTCACACTGGTTCCAGGGCATTCGAGCCAAGAGCAAGGCCATTCCACAGGCGCCGGTGACGCCGGCAAACACCAGGCCGGCCCCGACAAAAGCCGCCAAGCCCAGGAAGGCCGGGTGGACGAACCAGCCGAGCAGGACGCCCAGGAGCACGAGCGATCCGGCCGCGATGCGGACCTGCCGCTCCAGCGAAACGGCTTTCTTTCCCCGCACCACCGGCAGCCCGGCGGCCACGCAAGCCGTGGTGCCCCCTTCGACGTTGACGGCGTTGGCAAAACCCGCCTTGAGGAACTTCTCGCACGCCTCCTGCCCCCGGCTCCCCGAGTGGCAGACGAAATAGACCGGTTCGCCAACGGCGTCCTTGCGGCCTTGCATCAATGCCGCCGGATCGAGTTTATTCAACGGGACGTTGCGGGCGAACTCGACGTGGACCTCACGGTATTCGACGGGGGTGCGGACGTCGATCAGTTCGATCGGCTTGCCTTGCTTGGAAATTCCCAGAGCTTGGCGGGCGAAACGGCGGAAATGCCCATGATCGGCGCCCCAAACGGTCAAATGCGAAGGATGCGGCGGACGGCGTCGGCCAAGCGGTCGATCTCGCCGGCCGTGTTGTAAAGGCACAACGAAGGCCGAATCGTAGCCTCCAAGCCGAAACGCCGCAAGGACGGTTGAGCGCAATGATGGCCGGCCCGCACGGCAATCCCCTCAAGATCGAGGAGTCTGCCGACTTCCTCGGTGTCGCGGTCGTGCAGGACGAAGGAGATCACGCCCACCTTTTCGCGGGCGGTTCCGACCAGGCGGAGGCCCTTGATCCCGGAGAGCTGCCCGATGGCGTATTGCAGCAGCCCTTGTTCGTATTTTGCGATGTTCGGCAGTCCCAACCGGTTGACGTAATCCAACGCGGCGCCCAGGCCAACGGCGTCGGCAACGTTCGGAGTGCCCGCCTCGAACTTCGCCGGGGCTTCGGCATAGGTCGTTTCCTCGAAGGTCACGTTGCGGATCATGTTGCCGCCGCCCTGCCAAGGCGGCATGATTTCCAACAGCTCTTCCCTGGCGTAAAGGACGCCGATGCCCGTGGGGCCGAAGATTTTGTGGCCCGAGAAGACGAAGAAGTCGCCGCCCAGTTGTTGCACGTTGACCGGGAAGTGGGAGACGGACTGCGCCCCGTCGATGAGCACGCGGGCGTTGAAGCGTTTGGCCATTTGGGCCATTTCGGCCACGGGCAGGATCGTCCCCAGGCTGTTCGAGGCGTGCGTCAAGGCGACAATCCTGGTCCGCGGCCCGAGGAGCGCCTGGTACTGTTCGAGCATGATCTCGCCCCGGTCGGTCACGGGAAGGATCCGCAGGACGGCGCCTTTTTCCCCGGCGACCATCTGCCAGGGGACGATATTGGCGTGGTGTTCGAGCGTGGAGAGGACGATCTCATCGCCCGGCTGGAGGAACTTGCGGCCGTAGGTCTGGGCGACGAGGTTGATGCCCTCGGTGGCCCCGCAGACGAAAATGATTTCCTTGGAGGAGGACGCGCCCAGGAAGGCTTGGACCTTCTGCCGTGCGTGCTCGAAGGCGTCGGTGGCGCGGGCGGCCAGCGTGTGCGCCCCGCGGTGGATGTTCGAGTTGTCGTGGGCGTAGAAGCCGGACAGGGCGTCGATTACGCTCTGCGGTTTCTGCGTCGTGGCCGCGTTGTCCAGCCAGGCGAGGGGCTTTCCGCGGACCTGCTGGTGTAGAGCGGGGAAATCCTTGCGGATGGCCGGCACGTCCAGCGGCCGGGCGCCGTCCGCCGAGGGCAGTTTTCCCACCGATAACCGCTGGAGGAGGCCCTGATCGAGGCCGTCGGCGCGCAGGTGCGGATGGGAGTGGAACTGTGCGGTTCTAATCCGCTCTGCAAATGCCCGTGCGCCGTCGGCCGCGCCTTGGGCGGCCCTCGGCGGGTCGGCAACCCCGGAACCGGTCTCGACGGCGACCGGCGGAGGCAGCCCGCCGGCGGGAATCCCGGCCAGCCCCGCCGGTCCACCGGCCGTTTCGGGCAGGAGACTTTGAGCCTCCGCCTCCGTTTTCGGGACAAGGCCCGCCGCCGGGATTTCGCTGCGGAGCCGGGCGGCGATTCCAGCAATCAATTCGGGCGTCACGTCGTTCATGGAGTCACCCTGCCGGTTCTATATCCCAAGGCCGTTGTCGAGACGGCCGCTGCCGCGATGTTCGTAGTCGTGGTAATAGCCGACTTCGACATTTTCGAGCGCCCCCAGGGCGTCATCGGTCAGCACGGCGCAGGAGAAATAGAGCGTCAATAGGTAGGAGGCCACCCCCAGGCTGTCCAGGCCCATCAGCCGGGCGGACAGGCTGGGCAGGACCTCGCCCGGAATGCCGGCCTGATGCAGCCCCACCACCCCTTGGTCCGCCTCGCCCACGCGCATCAACAGGATGCTCGTCGTGCCGATCCACTGGTTCGACTGGGGGCGGTTCTTGATCTCCAGCTTGTCGCAGGGGACCAGCGGAACTCCGCGCCAGGTGACCACCGGAGCACCGAACAGATTGACAGTCACGGGGGGCACGCCGCGACGGGTACACTCGCGTTCAAAGGCGGCGATCGCCTTCGGATGGGCCAGGAAGAAGGCCGGCTTCTTCCAGACCATCGCCAGCAACTCATCCAGATCATCCGGCGTCGGCGAGCCGTACCGCGCGCTGATCCGCATCGCGGGGTCCACCGAGTGGAGCAGGCCGAACTTGTTGCTGTTGACCAACTCCCACTCCTGCCGCTCCTTCATCCCCTCGATGGTCAGCCGCATCTGCTCTTCGAGTTGGTCGTAGGGATTGTTGTACAGGTCCGAGACGCGGGTATGCACGCGGACGACCGTTTGCACGGTCGAGAGGGGGTACTCGCGGGGAGCGTTGGAATAGTCCACGAAGGTTTCCGGAATCTCCACGTTCTCGGCAAAACCCGAGACGAGATCGATGTTCCGCTCCCCGTAGCGGTTGACCGTCGACCGCAACTCCTGATGGTCGGCGATGGCCTTCTGGAACTCCTCATTCAAGTCGGGATGCTCGGCCAACACCCCCTCCAGGTCCTTTCGCGAGAGGGTCAAGAGGACGCAGGGCGTGCTGGTGCGGACGGTCACGTCCGACGGCTTGTCGGAAACGATGTCCGTCTCGCCAAAAAATTCGCCTTCCGTCAGCAGGGCAATCCGCAGATCGCTGCCGTGGGCGCCCTTGCTGAGCACCTCCACTTGCCCCTGGGCGATGATGAAGAACTTGCTCAAGTCCTCTCCCTCGACGATCAGTTTATTGCCCAGGGAGACTTCTTCCGTCTTGAAGCGGCTTGCCATCCGCTCGATCACGGCCTCGGGCAACTTGGAAAACAGCGGCACGCTGCGGAGCGCTTCCGGCGGAAAGGAGGCCGCTCCGGCCGACACGTCTACCGCGATCCGCTCGGCCTTGGGCAATTCCACTTTCGTGCGGTTCACGCGGTAGATGCCGCCGCTGACCTGCACCCACGGCAATTGGCTCAACAGCCAGCGCGGGGTGATCGACATCATCTTCGGCGAGGTCTTCGTCGTATGCGCCAGGTTCCTGGCGACCAACGTGGTCACGCTCCGCTGCAACAAATTGTCTGACATGCTTGCACCCCTGCGGTTTGAGTCTTGGTCTGTTCTATTAGCTGAAGAAACCCCGTTGGGAAACGGCGTCAACACGCCTTACTCCGGGAATAGCCTGGTTGAGAGATAGCGTTCGCCGAGGTCCGGCAGCACGACGACGACAAGTTTTCCGCGGTTCTCCGGGCGGCGGGCGACCTGAATTGCGGCCCAGGCCGCCGCTCCGCCGCTAATGCCGCACGTCAGCCCTTCGAGACGGGCGAGCTGTCGGGACGTCTCCACCGCGTCCTCGTCCGCCACGGTCACGACCTCGTCGATCACGCCGACGTTCAGAACGCCGGGAATGAAGCCGGCGCCGATGCCCTGGATGGTGTGCCTACCGGGCTTCAGCGGCTGGCCGGCGCGGCATTGACTGATCACCGGGCTCAGCGCCGGCTCCACCGCCACGATTCGCACTCCCGGCTTGCGTTGTTTCAGGACCTCGCCCACGCCGGTGATCGTCCCCCCGGTGCCGACGCCGGCCACGAAAACGTCGACCTGCCCCTCCGTCCCCCGCCAAACCTCCTCGGCGGTCGTCTGACGGTGAATTTCCGGGTTGGCAGGGTTATTGAACTGTTGGGGAATGAAGTACCGTTTGTCGCTTTGGGCCAACTCCTCGGCGCGCCGCACGGCGCCCGACATCCCCTCGGCCGCAGGCGTAAGGATCAACTCCGCTCCCATCGCCTTGAGCAAGCGCCGTCGCTCCAAGCTCATGCTCTCGGGCATGGTCACTTGGAGCTTGTAGCCACGGGCCGCACAGACAAATGCCAGTGCAATGCCGGTATTGCCGCTGGTGGGTTCAATGATCACGGTGCCCGGCTGGATTCTTCCCTCCCGCTCTGCGGCGTCAATCATGGCCCGCCCAATGCGGTCTTTGACGCTCCCCAACGGATTGAAACTCTCCAACTTGGCCGCAATCGAAGCCCCCGCATCGCCGGCAATGCGGTTGAGCCGCACCAACGGCGTTCGGCCGACACATTGAGTAATGTCTTCGTGAATGCTAGCTGGTAAGGTTGTGGGCATCGGGAACCTCCTCGTTTTCGCCGGACAGAACACTACAGCAGGACACCTATGGACGAATACATAAGCGCCGCACCGCTCGTTCTGCGAGTCATGATACTATCACCAGTTAATAAGTTACGCAATACCCTGCTTCGTCAGAAATCCATTGACTACTACGCGAGTGATGATTCTGCTGCAATCAGCCCGGTATAGTCTCCCGATGACCTTGTGTATCTTGATCGACATACTTATAATTGGACCGCCGCGACGATGCAGGTGTTCTCGTTCTCGACGCGACTAGCCCGATACGGAGGTGAGCCGTGGTTCCATATCCCAATATCCTGAATTTGATCGGCAATACCCCCCTGGTGGAAATCCGCTCGCTGGATACTGGCCCTTGCCGCCTGTTGGTCAAGTTGGAGAGTCAGAACCCCGGCGGCTCGATCAAAGATCGGATCGGGCGGTCGATGATCGAGGCCGCCGAGCGCGACGGCCGTATCCGCCCCGGATTCACTTTGGTCGAGGCCACCGCCGGCAACACCGGCTTGGGGCTGGCCCTGGTCGCCGCCCAGAAGGGCTATCGCCTGATCCTGGTGATCCCCGACAAAATGAGCCAAGAGAAGGTGCTGCACCTGAAGGCCCTGGGCGCGGAGGTGGTGATGACCCGCAGCGACGTCTGTCGCGGCCATCCCCAGTATTACCAGGACATGGCCGCAGAGATCGCCCGGCAGACACCCAACGCCTACTACGTCAACCAGTTCAACAACCCTGCCAATCCGTTGGCCCACGAAACCACCACGGGGCCGGAGATTTGGGACCAGACCGGCCACGACCTGGACGCGATTGTCTGCGGCGTCGGTTCCGGCGGGACGATCACCGGACTGAGCTGCTTCTTCGCCCGCGTCGCCCCCCAGGTCGAGATGGTCTTGGCCGACCCGGTCGGCTCGGTCTTGGCCGATTTCGTCGAGACCGGACGGACCGGCGAGGCGGGCTCGTGGGCGGTCGAGGGGATCGGTGAAGACTTCGTTCCGCCGATTGCCGATTTGTCGCGGGTCCGCGCCGCCTACAGGATCGGCGACGCCGAGAGCCTGCTGACTGCCCGCGACCTGCTCCGCCGCGAAGGCATTTTGGCCGGTTCGTCTTCCGGCACCTTGGTCGCCGCGGCCTTGCGCTACTGCCGCGAACAATCGCGGCCGAAACGCGTGGTCACGCTGGCGTGCGACTCCGGGAACAAGTACCTCTCGAAGATGTTCAACGATTTCTGGATGGCCGACCGCGGGCTCCTGAGCAGCGCCTCGTTCGGCGACTTGCGCGACCTGATCAGCCACCGGTTCAGCGACGGGGCCGTGGTAAGCGTCGGGACCGGACGACCCCTTGAACGTCGCCTACGCCCGCATGAGAATGTACGACGTGTCGCAGGTCCCGGTCCTGGATGGCGCGGCAATCGTCGGCATCCTCGATGAGTCCGACCTGTTGTTGGCCGTGATGGGCGATGCCGCCGCGCTCGGCCGGCCAGCCCGCGATTTCATGACCACGCGGTTGCAAACGGTCGCGCCGAAAGCGTCGTTGCCGGAATTGCTGCCGATCTTCGACGCGGGAAGAGTGGCGATCGTCGCCGATACAGACGGATTTTACGGGCTGATCACCCGCGTGGACGTGCTCAGTCACCTGCGGCGTCAACACTTGGCGGCTTGATGAGCGAATCATGAGCGAAACTCCATCCCCCAATCCTCGCCTGGCCTTTGGCACGCGGACGATCCACGCCGGCCAGGAGCCCGATCCCTCGACCGGCGCCGTGATGACTCCGATCTACGCCACCAGCACCTACGCCCAGCAGGCGCCGGGCGTCCACAAGGGCTTCGAGTACAGCCGCACCCAGAATCCCACCCGCCAAGCCTTCGAGCGCTGTGTGGCCGATTTGGAGGACGGCGCCGCGGCGTTTGCCTTCGCCTCGGGGATGGCCGCCACCGCCACCGTGCTCGAACTGCTGGAGCACGGCTCCCACGTCGTCGTGTGCGACGATCTCTACGGCGGCACGTACCGGCTCTTCGAGCGCGTCCGCCGCCGCAGCGCCGACCTCGATTTCACGTACCTCGATCCTACGGACCTTGCCGCGATCGAGGCCGCCATCCGCCCCAACACGCGGATGATCTGGATGGAGAGCCCCAGCAATCCGCTCTTGAAGCTGGCCGATCTGGCCGCGATCGCCGGACTCGCCCGGCGGCGGGGCCTGCTGGCGGTGGCCGACAACACGTTCGCCTCGCCCTATTGCCAGCGGCCGTTGAGCTTGGGTTTCAACGTTGTCGTCCACTCGGTGACGAAGTACCTTAACGGCCACTCGGACATGGTCGGCGGGGTCGCCGTGGTGGGCGGGAATGCCGAGTTGCGCGAGCGGCTGCGGTTCCTGCAAAACGCCGTGGGCGCCGTGAGCGGCCCCTTCGACAGCTTCTTGGCCCTCCGCGGTCTGAAGACGCTCAGCCTGCGCATGGAGCGGCACTGCCAGAACGCCCTGCGGATCGCCGAGTGGCTGGAAGGCCGGCCGGGCGTGGCCCGCGTCATTTATCCCGGCCTGCCAAGCCACCCGCAACACGCCCTGGCGCGGCGGCAGATGAACGGCTACAGCGGAATCGTGTCGGCCGTGCTAGCCGGCGGCTTGGAGCGGGCGCGGCGGTTCCTTGGGCGGTGCCGGCTGTTCACCTTGGCCGAGAGCCTCGGCGGGGTGGAAAGTCTTATCGAGCATCCCGCGTTGATGACGCACGCCTCGATCCCGCCCCGGCAGCGGGCGGCGCTGGGAATCGACGACGGACTGGTGCGGCTCTCCGTGGGCGTGGAAGACGCCGGCGACTTGATCGCCGATCTCGATCAAGGCGCTGAAATAGCTCCTATCCTCAGGCCGCTCGCACTTGGGTGGCACGCCCGGAGCAGCGAAGGGCGTGGTGAACCGCAAGACCACGCCCTTTGATACGCTCAGGGACGTGCCACACTTGCGGCCGGGCGCCGTCTCAGCCGCAAAGTCATGCGGGCCAAGCAGTTAGGGAACAATCCGCCCTCTCCGCGGAATTTCTCCCCTAGGTTTCCGCAAGTCTGGAAATAATAGAGAATAGGAATCCAACATAGATTGGGTCAGACCGTGATTAGTGATTAGCGAAGTGACGTGCCAATCGAACGGGAAACCGTTGCCTGCTAATCACTAATCACGGTCTGACCCCCTGCGGCCCGCGGAGGTGGGAGTGTCCGATCTTCGTTCTCACGACCGGTTTGTGGAACTCTTGACGCAGCATCGCGGCCCCCTGTTCGGCTACATCTACGCCCTGGTCCGCCGGCTGGACGACGCGGAAGACCTGTACCAGGACACCGCGATGGTCATGTGGAGCAAGTTCCAGGAGTACGAGCCGGGTACGAACTTCATGGGCTGGGCGTGTACGATCGCCCGCTTCCGCGTGGCCAACTTCCTGAAGGGCGAGCGCCGCCGCCGCCGCTTCTTCAGCCATGCGCTCCAGGAGGAGTTGGCGGCCCTCCAGGCGAGGATCCAGCCCGAGGACGCCGGCTTCCAGCAAGAGGCCCTGTTGGACTGCATGAAGGGGCTCTCCGACGCGGATCGGCAACTACTCGACCTTTGCTACGGCACGCAACGCAGTTTCCGCGAGGTGGCCGAGGAGTTGGGCCGCTCGCCCCAGTCGGTCTACGACTCGCTGAGCCGTATCCGGCGGGTGCTGCTGGAGTGCATCGACCGTGCGGCGGCCCGGCGTGAGCATCCCCGCGGCCCGGAGGAAGGCCGATGACGCCCGAGCCGGATAAGGGGACAGCGTTTGTAGTCCCGCCTTCAGGCGGAGACGACCGGCTGAAGCCGGAACTACAAACGTTGTTGGATGCCGCGTGCAGCGGCGCCCTGAGCGACGAGCAATTCGACCGGCTGGAGGCCGCGCTCCAGGCCAGCGAGGAGGCCCGGCGGCTGTATCTCCGCTATTGCACGCTGGAAGGCGACTTGCACTATCTGGTCCGCATGGGCCACGCGGATTCAGGGTTCAGGGTTCAGGGTTCAGAGTCGCCAGATCCCAAACCCCAAATCCCAAATCAACAAATCTCCGATCCCGAACCCCTGATTCCCCCCATCATCATCGACATTTCCCCGCTCCCTCCCCCGCCGCTGCTCTCCACCCTCTTTGCCCCCGGCGGCTGGGCGTTCTCTTACGGGGTGTCGGCAGCGATTGTGGGGATTGCTATTTTGATCGGCTTGGTGTGGCGGGTGTCGCACGATTACTCGCCCGTCATTGCCAAGAATAGCCGGGAGCCAACAGTTCCCGGAGAGATTCTTCCGGGGACTGGTAGCCCCCGGCTGGAAGAGCCGCAGTCCGTCGGCCGGATCACCGGCACGGCCGATTGCCGTTGGGCCGATTCCCAAGCCGCTCCGACTGGCCGGGACGTCGCCTTGGGCCGTGCATATGCTCTGGCCTCGGGGCTGGTGGAGATTACCTACGCCACAGGCGCGAGAGTCATCCTTGAAGGGCCATGCACGTATGAAGTGGACTCTACCCGCGGCGGCTTCCTCTCGCTGGGCAAGCTGACCGCCCGGGTGGAGAAATCCCAAATCTCAAATCCCAAATCCGAAATCTCTAATCCCCAATCGCCAGTCTCTAATTCCTTGTTTTCCGTCCGCACCCCCACCGCCACCATCACCGACCTGGGCACCGAGTTTGGCGTCGAGGTCGGCAAAGAGGGCAACACCACTTCGCACGTCTTCCGCGGCTCCGTGAGGGTGCAAGTCGTCGCCGACGCCGGTGAGCAGCAGAGAGGCGGGCAGCGGGACGTGGTGTTGCGGGAGAACGAGTCGGCCCGCGTGGAGAAGGGCGAAGGCGCGGGCGATCCGCGTCTGATGCCGCCTGGCGCGGCCGGCAACCCTCCGCGCTTCGCCCGGCGGTTGGTTGAACCGCCGAAACTGCTCGACTTGCTTGACGTCGTCGCCGCCGGCAATGGGACGGGCCACCGCCGGGAACACGGCGTCCACCCCGCTAACGGCGTCTACGAGCATGCGTTCGTCGGCGGACCCAACAGCATCGGCGACCACCAATACCACTTCGTCTCCTGGCACGAATTGATCGACGGCGTGTTCATCCCCGACGGCAGCGCCGGGCCGGTGCAACTCGACTCCGCGAGACACGCCTTCGATGGGTTTCCGAAGACCTCGAATACGACGTACGGTCCGATCTGGTCCCGCGCGGCCGACATTGCCCCGGAAAACAGCGCCAAGGAG
The DNA here is from genome assembly GCA_963754135.1 of uncultured Planctomycetaceae bacterium. Taxonomy (GTDB): domain Bacteria; phylum Planctomycetota; class Planctomycetia; order Pirellulales; family Thermoguttaceae; genus JAJFUI01. Next base: position 414,258 of record CAVWEY010000003.1, on the reverse strand, counting down.
AACGAGCGGTGGATGTATGCGCTGGGCCGTGGCGAGCAGTTCATGCCGGACGGCCGCGGACTGCTCTGCATGAATCCGAACACCGCGATCACATTCAACCTCGCGACCATGCGCAAGATGTACCGGGGCATGCGGCGGCGCGGTTCCGGGCCGTCGCGGGCGTGGGCGACGGAACTGTCCTGCCGCCGAGGGCGGAAGGCATGGCCAGCTATTGGGTCTTCCTGGACGGCCGGTTGAAACTCCGTCGCGACGGGCTTCGCCCGCGGGACGGCGCGGTCAACATGAACGTCGAGATTGGTCCCGTGGATGGGTTCCTTACGCTGGCCGTCACCGACGGCGGCGCAAGGCGCTCGATCAGTTGGGCCGTCTTCGGCGACCCCATAATCGAATTGGTTCCAATCGTTTCCGATGAGCCGGGCGCAGAACGGGACAAGGTCCCCGAAAGGAGGTGAACAGCAAGCAACCGGTCGTCGACAAGGGGCAGACGAGGAGTGTGTGGCAATGGCCCGGGCGCGTTGTCCGGGCGAGTGGTTTTCCAATTGCGTTGCGTTTTTCAACAAGTGCATCTTGCAACAGTGTTTGCAACAGAAAGGGAGATTTGTCATGTCGCGGATTATTTTGACTGTTTTGGCAATTGCGGCGCTGGCTGCCGTTTCGCCCTGCGCCTTCGGCGGCGTCGTAACCGCCTCCTATGAGGGAATGCCGTTGGTGCAAGTCGGCGATGCAGGCAATACGGCCAACACCGACAGTTGCGGCTCCGTGGCCTACAGCTACTACGCCGGCCAGTACGACGTTACGGTGGACCAATACTGCACGTTTCTCAATGGCGTAGCGGGCCTCGGTGACACTTACGGACTGATACCAACGACCAAATTCCAAGCGCCGGGGACCCAAAATAACGTAACCGAGGTCACCCAGAGCGGCGCCGGCACGGTCGCCAATCCGTACACTTACGCCCCCAGCAGCGGAATAATCGCAGGTGGAACGTACGTGGGGAACCCTTTTAACTATAGCGGCTATCCGATATTCAAGCTCTCCTGGACGATGGCCGCGCGGTACGTCAACTGGCTTGACAATGGTTGCCCGACGGGGCTCGGCGAGGTGGCCGGCAGCACCGAGACCGGCGCCTATAATCTCGCCGCTGCGGTGGCCGCAGGCGGCACCGCCGCGGCTTACGCGGCAGTGACGCTGGACCATACCAGTTTCACCGGTTTCGCCATACCGACGCAGCAAGAGTGGTACAAGGCCGCGTTCTACAAGGGCGCCAACACCGGCAATCTTAACGCCGGTTACTTCAAGTACACGACCGGCAGCAACACCGGCCCGTCCGCCACGTGGCCGGAGAGCCTTAGCGGCAATACCATCACTGTTAGCGGCGGCGGCGGCGACCCGATCTGCGGCGTATCAAAGGTGAACCTTCGCAATCTAAGCACGAGTCCATACGGCCTGTACGACGCGGGCGGGAACTGCTGGCAACTCGACGAGTGGGCCGGCTCCGGCTACGCCGACTACGAGGGAGGGGGGTACGCCAATTCAGGCTATGACCAGTCGGGGGTTGGCGTCGGCAGGGGCACCAGCGCCGGGGATTCATATCCGAGCGGTAACGACCGAACCGCGGCGGTCGCCGGCTTGCGCGTGGTGTATCTTGGGCAGATTCCCGAGCCGAGCACCTTGGTGTTGGCGGCCGTCGGTCTGCTCGGCCTGCTCTGCTACGCCTGGCGGAAGCGGAAGTAATCAAAAACTCCCCTCTCCTGTTGGGAGAGGGGAGATTCATTCGCCCCGGAGAGCGACCCGGATATGAAAAGGGCTCTGGGTTTCCTGATCGCAGCGGCTGTTTTCGCTCCCGTTGGTTGGGCGGCGGCAAGGGACGTCTCGTTCCTCGTCGTCTCCGACACCCACTACGGCCGCTACGGTCGGGATAACCGGCCGGACAACGAGCCGGGCAACAAGAGCGTTATCGCCGAGATGAACGGTCTGCCGGGAAAAGCCTATCCCAAGGCCGGCTGGGGCAACGTGGCAACACCCCGCGGCGTGCTCGTGTGCGGCGACCTGACGGATGGCGGAAAGTCGCTCCAATGGTCGGGTTCTCCGTCGGTCGCCGGATTCGAGGATGATTTCCCGGTGCGGGGCGGCACGGGCGTCCACCTGCACTATCCGGTCTACGAATGTTACGGCAACCACGATGTCGTCAAAGGTTCCGACGGCTCGGTCCTCAGCGGCATCGCCGGCCGCAACAATAACCGCGCCACGCCGGTCAACAAGTCGTCCAATGGATACCATTATTCCTGGAATTGGGACGACGTCCATTTCGTGTGTCTGAACGTTTATCCGGGCACCGGCGCCGACGCGCGGAACAGCCTGGGGTTCCTCGAGTCGGACCTGGCCGCAAAGGTTGGCGGCAACGGCCGGCCCGTGATTCTATGCCAGCACTTCGGTTTTGACAGCCTCAGCACCAACGGCGACTGGTGGTCGCAAGCGGAACGCGACGCCTTCTACCACGTCATCCAAAACTACAACGTTGCCGCCATCTTCAGCGGCCACGAGCACAAGTGCGAGCGGGTCGACTGGCACGGCATTCCAACGTTTGTCGCCCCCTACGCGCAGGGCGGGAAGGGCGCGAACGACCGCACCGACGGCTTTTACGCGGTCGGGGTCCGCGACGGAAAGATGATCGTCGCGCAGCGAAGGCTTAGCGGCACTTGGGGGAGCACGTGGGTGGTGGATATCAAAGGCCGCGCTGGAGCCGGTCGCCTGGATACTTCCGGCCTGTGGCCGGCTACGGCCCATGACTCCTCTGCTCCTGCCAATTCACAAAGAATGGATTATAAATGCCTCACAACAATCAGAGATCAAAAATGAGAAATCAGAACTCCCGCGGTTTTACGCTGGTGGAACTCTTGGTGGTGATTACGATCATCGGCATCCTGATCGCGTTGTTGCTGCCGGCGGTGCAGGCGGCCCGCGAGGCGGCCCGGCAGGCGCAGTGCAAAAACAACCTCAAGCAACTCGCCCTGGCGGCCCTGGAGCACGAGGCGGCGCAGGGCTTTCTGCCCGCCGGCGGTTGGGGACCTTATTGGGCGGGCGATGCCGATCGCGGCTTCACGCCCCGCCAGCCCGGCGGCTGGCTCTACAACGTCCTGCCCTACATGGAGCAGCAAGCGCTGCACGATCTGGGGCAGACGGGCAATCCCACCACGGGCGACCAGGACCCTAAGAAAGCGAACGGCATCAAACAGGTGCTCATGACGCCCCTGGCCGCGTTTATTTGCCCCACGCGCCGCACGGCAATCGCGTACCCCTGGGGCCTTACCGGAAATGTGACCTTCCGCAACCTTAGCAACGCCGGCGTCTCGCAGCCAACCGTACTTGGCCAGAGCGACTACGCCGGCTGTGGCGGTCAAGCGTGGCAGCGCATCAAGCCCGACTCGCCAACTTCGCTCACCAATGCCGACACTTGGACCGTAGCCCAGTGGTTGGCGATCTCGATCGCCGATCCCAGCAGGGTGTTGGGCGTCATCTACACCCATGGCGCGTGCCGTTTGTCGGACATCACTGATGGCACGGCCAACACCTACCTGGCGGGAGAGAAATACATCGACCCCGACGATTATACCAACAGCATGGACACCGGCACGGACCAGACTTGGGACCAAGGCTGCGACTGGGACACCGTTCGCGTTACATCAATCACCGGGATCGTGTACCCCCCTCTGCAAGATCAGCCCGGTAACGCAATTGTCGAGCGCTTTGGCAGCGCCCACAGCAACGGCCTCTTCATGGCCATGTGTGACGGCTCAGTGCAAATGATAAGTTACACGATCGACCCGGTGGTCCACAATTGCCTCGGCAGCCGCAACGACGGCATGGCGATCGACGGCAAGACGTTCTGATGGAAGGAGCCCTATCCGCCCAGCCGGGCCGTGCCGAGGACCTCGTAGACCGGGCCGGCGGGACTGAGCGTGCTGGCAAAAACCGTGAGCTTCTCGACGCTCATCCGGCCGGCGAGGAAGCCCGCGTGCTGTTGGAGCAGGGCCGGAAAAAGGGGACAGTCCCCATTTGTGCGAAGCACCCTGCGGGCCGTTCCGGCAAATGGGGACTGTCCCCTTTTTCCGGCCCCGCCGCCGCGGACCCGCCCGATGGTCAAATGGACCTGGAACCGCCGGTGCTCCTTGCGGTAGCCCAGCCCGGCCAGGGCGTCCTCGACGCGGTCGTGCAACGCGACCATCTCCTCCGCTCCGTCGCCCGCGCCGAGCCAGACGGTGCGCGGCCGGGCGGCGGTGGGAAAGGCCCCGGCGCCGCGGACCTCCAACTCGAAGGGCGCCACCTCGGCCGCCCCGCGCGCCACCGCCTGGCAGACCTCGGCGATTTCCCGCTGGTGAACGTCGCCGAGGAACTTCAGCGTCAGGTGCCGGTTTTGCGGCTCAACCCATTTCACGTCCGCGGCCGTGCCCTGGAGCGCGGCAATCAGCTCGCCGGCACGGGCCCGGATTGCGCCACTGATCTCAACGGCGACGAAGGTGCGAAGGGTGTTCTTCATGGGACTTCGGTCTTAGGGCTTTGGTCTTGGGGCTTGGTCTTTGGGGCTTTGGATTCGTCCACCGTCAGCCGAAGGCTAAAGGTCCAAGACCTAAGACCAAAGACCTAAGGCCTAAAATGTCAGCATCCTCTTGTACTCTTCCATCCGCCGGTTGAGGTCCTTGCGACTGATGCTCCGCAGCCGGTCGAGGCTGAAGTCCTCGACGGTGAAACTGGCCATGAGCGTGCCGTAGGCCAGGGACTGCTTGAGGGTTTTCGGCTCGAAGTTGCCTTGCTCGGCCAGGTAGCCCATCATCCCGCCGGCAAAACTGTCGCCGGCCCCGGTCGGATCGACCACCCGCGGCGTGGGATAGGCGGGCAGGACGTACATCTCGCCGCTGCCGAAGTACATCGCCCCGTGCTCGCCCTTCTTAACGACGACAAAGTGCGGGCCCATCCGCCGCACGGCCTCGCCGGCCCGGACCAGGTTGTCGTCGCCGCAGAGCAGCTTCGCCTCGCTGTCGTTCAAGACCAGGCCGTCGATCCGCCGCAAGAGCGACAGCAGCCCGGCCCGCTCGTTGCGGATGTAATGGTCCATCGTGTCGGCCACCACCAGCGACGCCGCCGGACACTGCCCGAGCGCCTTCAGTTGATACACGGGCGAGCCGTTGGCCAGAAAGAGGAACTGGCAGCGGCGGTACGCCTCCGGCAGCACGGGGTCGAAATCGGCCAGCACGTTCAGGTTGAGTTCGAGCGTCTCGCGGTCGTTCATGTTCGGCAGGTACTTGCCCCGCCAGCGGAAGGTCTTGCCGCCGGGGACAACCTGGAGGCCGGCCGTGTCGATGCCGCGGGCCTGGAGCATGGCGGTATGCTCCGCCGGCCAGTCCTCGCCCACCACGCCGGAGAGCCGCACGCTGGTGAAGAAGCTGGCGGCGTAGGAGAAGAACACGGCCGACCCGCCCAGCACGTTGTCCCGCTGATCGGTGGGCGTTTCCACGCTGTCCAGGGCCACGGAACCGACGACGCATAAGGGCATGATGTTACCACCTGTTGTTAATCGACTATAGCGATTGGGCGAAGCGGCGACATTGCAACGGCTGCCGCGTGACCTTGAAATTGCTGATGATGAAGAGAATCAGGAGCGGCCAGTACAACACCGCGAGCACAAGGTCACGTATTCGATTGGCCCATGAGATCGCCGACAAACTGACCAACGCCTTCGTGATCGAAAAGAACAGGCACGCCGCCGGCGGCGATGTAAACGGCCACGCCGTCTCGGACGACCAGGGCATCAGGATGGTCCACCTCGAAGCGGTCTCCATTGACCAACGCCACGGTAAACGGCCGGTATGGCTTTCGCCCCTTGAGCGTTTTCAGAATGTGATCGAAGTTTTCCGTTTCCATTAGCCCACCTCGTTTCCTTGCTCTCGCAAAATCTCAACCTAAAGCATTGTACCACGAACGATATGATCGGGCAATAAGGCCGAACGGCACTACCGCAAGGCCCTACGGCCGCTCCAAGGCAAAGTAGTACACCGTGAAACTGCCCGGCAGCGTGTAGCGGAACAACTCCCGCTCGCGGCGGAGCACGATCCGGGGATCGGGCCGGAAGACGGCCGTTTCGTACTCGCCTCGCTCCACCGCCGGCAGATTCTCAAGGTAGAAGTCCCGCACCAGGAAATGCGTCATTCCGGCCGCTTGAAAGTACTCCCGCAGCCTTCCGCGGCGGAGGTAATTGTCGTAGTAGTCGAAGTTGTTGGCCAGACCGTCCAGGTTGATCACCGTGCCGTGGGCGAAATAGCCGATCACGCCCGCGTCAAAGACGCCGGTGACCGCCGCGGGGCCGCCGTGCCGGTCCACGAGTTCCGCCACTTGCTTGAGCCGGTAGGAAACGGTGTTTGGGCGGCTTCCCAGCCACTGGAGCATCGCCACGTCGGCGGCCATGCTCGCGGCGACCAACAAGACGGCCATGAGCCGGACGGCCGGCCAGCCGGACTTCGCCCGCGGCGCCAACCACGCCTCGCACGCCGCCGCCAGGAAAACCAGATTGACGATCGTGCAGCCGATCGGCAGGGCGAGATACCAGCGGAAGAAATTGTTGGCGAAGAAGAAGAGGTAGAAGTAGAACAGGACATTGCCGGCGTTGACGGCCGCGATGGCCCACCGCCGTAGCGTAGAAGCGGCATCCTGCTGCTTCATTTTTCGGCTCGGGACGGAAATTCTGCCAGCAGGACGCGGCAAGATGCCGCGTCTACATCGCCACGCGACGGCGGCCAACACCGCCACGCTCAGCACCAGAGGGCCAACGGCAATCGCCGCCCAGAGCGGATGGCCTCCGGTCACGGCGTGCCAGGAGACCCGCAACGGCATGTCCGTGGCCTGTTTGACGTGGCCGCTGATGGGGACCAGATGCCCGGTGGTGCAGTAATTCAGGGTCAGGTAGGCGATACCCAGCACTGCGGGCAACCAGAAGACCGCGGCCAGCGTCCGCAGCCGCGCCGCCGCCGATTGCCCCGGCCCAAACTTGGCCACCGCCAGCGGCAACATCAACACCAGCGGCGCGATGGCGATGACGTTGTTCGAGCCGCGCCAGCAGGAACGCCGACATTGCCGCGCCCAAGAAGAGGTTCCGTCGTCCCAAGCGGAGTTGCCCGCCCAGGGCTGACTCGAAGGCAGCCGCCAGCAGCACGGTGGCCAGGACCACCAGCGACGCCTCCGTCCCGGCGTTGTACACGATTAGGCCCGCCAGCGGCGGCGACAACAGCACCGCCATGAGCGCGCACGACAGCGCATCCCACCGCGGGCGGATGCTCGCCACGGCCAGCAAGACCGCCAGCGCCAGCAGCACGGCGTCGGTCACGAACATCGCCGCCAGCAGCGCCGGCTTCGACAAGACGCTCGCTTCGGCGGCCGCAACCAGGAAGTTCAACGGGTGATAGCCGTTGGTGAAGTGCCGCCCGTCGAAACTCGAAAACCCCGTCCGCGCAAAGTTGTACGCCGGCTGCAGGTAGTAGAACCCATCGTCGGGAAAGAAGCGGACCAGCCGGTCTTGGCCGGCCAGCAGTCCGTAGCCGACCGTCGGCAGGACCAGGATCGCGGCGACGCCTGCCAAACGGATCGTATTCGTCAGCGTCATGATTCGGATGCGGTCACAATTTGTGACCGCACGGCGGGAGGCGGTCGGATGCCGATCATCACTCCCACGATCATCGTTACCCCTTCCGCTCGATTTTCGCCCACGTATCGACCAACGACACCGTGCGGTTGAAGACCGGCCGCTCGGGCGTCGAATCGGGATCGACGCAAAAATAGCCCAGCCGCTCGAACTGGAACCGGCTGCCGGGCGCGGCGCCCTTCAAGCCCGGCTCGACGAAACACCCGGAAAGCCGTTCGAGCGATTTCGGGTTCAGGTTCACCTTGTAATCCTGACCTTCGGGCACTTCGCTCGGATCGGGCTTGGTGAACAGGTGGTCGTAGAGCCGGACCTCGGCCGGCTGCGCGTGGGCCGCCGAGACCCAGTGGATCGTCCCCTTCACCTTCCGCCCGTCCGGCGTGTTGCCGCCGCGGGTGGCCGGGTCATAGGTGCAATGGACCTCGGCTGGCTCGCCACTGGTCCGGTCTTTCACCACGCGCGTGCAACGCACCAGATACGCATAGCGGAGCCGTACTTCCTGGCCGGGGCACAAGCGGTGGTATTTCTTCGGCGGCACTTCGCGGAAGTCGTCCTGCTCGATCCACAGTTCGCGGGAGAAGGGGACTTTGCGCGTGCCCATGCCCGCGTCTTCGGGGTTATTGACGGCGTCCATCTCCTCGACCTGGCCCTCGGGGTAGTTGTCGATAATCACCCGGAGCGGCTTCAAGACGCCCATCACCCGTAGAGCCCGCTTGTTCAAGTCGGTCCGCAGACAATGCTCCAGCAAGGCGATGTCCACCACGCTATCGACCTTCGACACGCCGATGGTGGCGCAGAAATCGCGGATGGCTTCGGGCGTGTAGCCGCGGCGGCGCAGCCCGCAGATCGTCGGCATCCGCGGATCGTCCCAGCCGCTGACGTACTTCTCCTTGACCAACTGCAACAAGAGCCGCTTGCTCATCACCGTGTAGGTCAAATTGAGCCGGGCGAACTCGATCTGCTGCGGGGCAAAGATGCCCAACTCGCGGATGTACCAGTCGTAGAGCGGCCGGTGGTTCTCGAACTCCAGCGTGCAGATCGAATGGGTGATCCGCTCGATCGAGTCGGATTGCCCGTGGGTGAAATCGTAGGTCGGATAGATGCACCACTTATCGCCCGAGCGGTGATGCGTGGCGTGCAGGATGCGGTACATCACCGGGTCGCGCAGGTTCAGGTTGGGCGAGGCCATGTCGATCTTCGCCCGCAGGGTCTTGCTGCCGTCGGGGAACTCGCCGGCCTTCATCCGCTCGAAGAGGTCGAGGTTTTCCTCGATCGAGCGGTTGCGGTAGGGGCTGTTCGTGCCCGGCGCGGTCAGGGTGCCGCGGGTCTCGCGGACCTGGTCGGCGTCCAAGTCGCAGACATACGCCTTGCCCGCCTTGATCAACTGCACGGCCCACTCGTAGATTCGCTGGAAGTAGTCCGAGGCGTGGTAGAGGCGGTCCTCCCAATCGAAGCCCAGCCAGCGGACGTCCTCCATGATCGAATCGACGTACTCGACGTCCTCTTTGCCGGGGTTGGTGTCGTCGAAGCGGAGGTTGCACAGGCCGCCAAACTCGCGGGCGATGCCGAAGTTCAAACAGATCGACTTGGCGTGGCCGATGTGCAGGTAGCCGTTCGGCTCGGGCGGGAAGCGGGTATTGACCCGCCCGCCGTGCTTGCCGGTGCGGTTGTCCTCGCGGATAATCTCACGGATGAAATCGGTGGATTGGGATGTGGCGGCGGATGGATTGTCGGTGCTCATGTTTTGTTTCCCGTTGACCATTCGATTCTAATCGCGTCGTTCTGTCGGCATACGCACCGTCCGACTTCTACGCCCGTTTACGGGCGTTCCCGCTTCAGCGGCATTCGGCCCGGCGTTCACGCCGGGTTCGCGGGGCCGCGTACCGGTTTCTCATGTCACGCCCGTTCACGGGCGTCCTCCCCGTTGCGCCCGCCGACAATTTCCGCGTCACGGGCAGGAGGCCCGTAAACGGGCCTGACACTCGGCACTTGTATCTTTTCCTCCGCCAACCCGGCGTGAACGCCGGGCCGAATACCGCTCCGCGGAAAGGGTCGTAAACGACCCTCACGAAGCCTCTGCTTGCCTCTCGTTCGACGTCGCGATTGTCAGACATCAAATGCGTTTCCTTTTCCCAGATTGCATTGCTTACACTTGGTCTCAAGGTTATCGTCCGTTGTCTCGCCGCCTTTTGACCAAGGCAAAATATGATCGACGTCCAATTCAACGCCCGGCGTGGTTAATGGACTAGCACCGCAAGCCCTGCAACGAAAACCATCCCGCACCAAGATTCGGAATCTCTGACGCTCCGATATTTCACGGCGGGGGCGACGTTTCGCCGGGGACTTCTTGGAACTTGACTCCGCTGTTCCTCCCTTCGCCGCGATCCCTGGCTCATCTTGCTCCGACGAATCAGAGTTGATCCAGGCGATAAACGCCCGCATCGCTCTCGTCCACGAACCGAATCGAGTCTGATATGGCTTGACAGAGAAATGCGAGTTCGCGTCCTCTTCTACCTCACTCTTGCTGGGTTGACGGCCAAGGCGTACCCATACGGCGCGGACGTTCTCAAAGAGTTCCTCATCGGTAATCCCTCTTTTCCATCCGGTCGGCTGTGGGCCGGCAAGCTCTAGTGCCCTGGACCACGAGCCAAATCGCCGACGGAAGATGGATGTGCGGGTCTTCCCGATCTCATTATATTCGCCGTATGTGATGGAATCTTTTCCAATTGCCTTGGCACAACGGCGCATATCGTCCAACAATTCGACGTCAGAAATGCCTCGATTGTTCTCTTCCAGTTCAAATTTCATGGCGGCATGACGTCAAGGCCCTGGCTCTGTCGCTGAGGCGATGATCGTCGAGTACGGCCCAAAGAAAGGCGTGGTGTCCAGCAGGAATCTCACGGCATGTACTCTTTGAAGTCTTCTAGGTGCGCGTTGTCGTCTTCGATGATCGTCAATTTCCCAATAGCGCTGCCGGGTTGCCGGCGACGATTCTTTTTTTCCTGGCCGACATTACCATTCGGAATCGGCCGGCCGAGTTCTCTTGCCGTCTCGATCCACTCTTGAATGACGCGCTCGATATTTGCAACGGCTTCCTGCCGAGTCTTTCCGTCGGCCATGCAGCCGGGCAACTCGCGAACGGTTGCCAGGTAGGCATCGTCCGCTTCGCTCCACTCGATAATCATCGCGTATTTGTCGCTCATCCGATGTGTAACGGGGTGCGGGAGATATGAGCCCGAGGCGTCACATCTCAAATACGGCCGTCAGTCCGTCCTTTACTCGCTTGAGATCAGCATCCCCCAGCCGCCCTAATTTCCGCACGAAACGGCGAGTAGACATTGATCGCACTTGAAACGTATCAGCCGCCGACGGTTTGTCCAAGTGGTTCGCTGCGTCGGCATCGATCCGCACCAGCCAGTCGCAGCCCTGGAACTGCTCTTGCCAACCGGTCACGGGAACCACAACGCGCAGCGCCAAGACGCCGAGCGCGTCACGACTGACTACAATCGCCGGCCGCGTTTTGCGGATTTCGTCGCCCACGGCCGGGTCGAGGTTCACCAGCCAGATTTCACCTTGCAGGATGCTCATCCATGAACCCTTCGGCGTCCAGGGCGGTCCATTCGGTTAGCTCGCTGCCCGCTTCATACAGGTCTTTCACTCCCGCCGCCGCGGTGCGCAAATGGCGGTCCCGCTCGGTCGCCGCATTTGCGAAGCGGGCGTCATCGTCCTCGACGATGGTCAGCTTGCCGATCGCGCTGCCGGGCTGCCGGGGACTGGTTTTTCCGCTCCGTTCCCCGACCAGCCGAGCGACCGGCCGGTCCCGCTCGACGATCATAACCTCCTCGCCGGGCTTGAGCTGGGCAATCAGCGTCGCCAGATGGGCCTGCGCTTCCTCGATGGTGGCCGTGGTCATATGTCCGTCTCCTGTGGCATGTCTTCCCACCACTATTCTACCACCAGCTTGGCAAAGTTCAATTACCGCCGCCCCAGCGCCCGCTCAATCCGCCGCAACGACCGCTCCCGGCCGAGAATGGCCAGCGTGTCGAACAGGCCCATGCCGACCGACTGGCCGGTCACGGCAACGCGCACCGCGTGGATGATCTGGCCGATCTTGATCCCCTGGGCCGCCATGAAGTTGTGCATCGTCGTCTCGATAGCCGCCGCGTCGAACGGTTCGACGGCCGCCAGGCGGTCGCGGAACTTCGCCAGCAACTCAGCCGCCGCGGCGTTCTGCAAGTGCTTGGCGACGGCCTTTTCGTCGAATTCCATCTCCTCGTCAGACTGGAAGAAGTAGGGGAACAGCAGCACGTCGCCGGCAACTTTTATCCGGTCGCCCGCGGCGGTGACGACCTTCACGACAATTTGCCGCTGGTCGGCCGAGGGCGGCGACTCAATCAGCCCGGCCTTCTCCAGAAACGGCACGGCCAGCGCGGTCTTGCGTTCCAAGGGAAGCTGTTGGAAGTGCCAATCCTCGAACGCCATCAGTTTCTTCGGATCGAAACTGGCCGGGGCCTTGTTCACGCGATCCAGCGAGAACTTCTCGATCAACTCCTGCCGGCTGAAATGCTCGGCCTTGTCGTCCAGCGACCAGCCCAAGAGCGCGAGGTAGTTGATGACCGCCTCCGGCAAATAGCCCACCGTCTGGTAGAAATCGACGATCACCGGATTGAAGGCGTCGGCCTCGACCGGGTGGCCGATCGCTTCGGCGATCTTCCGGCCATGCTCGACCAACTCGGCGAAGTCGCGGTTCTTCAGATACTTGTCGAGCTTCCGCTTGCTCAGTTTGTTGCGGCTGCCCGGCTCGGCCACAAACGGCAGATGGGCGTAGGCCGGCCGCGGATAGCCCAAGGCTTCGAGCATGAACACCTGCCGCGGCGTGTTCGAGAGATGCTCCTCGGCGCGGACGACGTGGGTGATCTCGAAGTCGCGGTCGTCCACGACGTTGGCCAGGTGATAGAGGCACGTGCCGTCGGTCCGCTGGATGACGTGGTCCTGCTCGGCAGCCCAAGCGAACTCGACCCGGCCGCGGACCAGATCGTCCAGGACGAGCGTCCCCTCGGTGGGCATCTTGAGCCGCACCACGGCCTGCCGCCCCTCGGACTCGAACTTGACCCGGTCGGCAGGCGTTTCGGCCATGAAACGGCGGCTGTAGCGGAAAGGGCGTTTTTCGCGCTCCGCCGCCTCCCGCTCCGCCTGAAGCTCCGCGGTGGTGGCAAAGTCGTAGTAGGCATGGCCGCCGGCCAGCAGCCGCTCGACGGCCGCCCGATAGCGGTCCAGCCGCTGCGACTGGTAGTACGGGGCGAACGGCCCGCCCACGTCCGGGCCTTCGTCCCAGTCGATCTTGAGCCACCGCAGCCCGTCGAGGATCGGCTGCAATGCCTCCTCCACGTTCCGCTGCTGATCGGTGTCGTCGATCCGCAGGATGAACTGCCCGCCGTGTTGCCGGGCCAGCAGCCAGTTGAACAACGCGGTCCGCACGCCGCCGATGTGCAGGTATCCGGTCGGGCTGGGGGCGAAGCGGGTGCGGAACATGGGATTTGGAGATTTGGAGATTTGCAGTTGGCAAGCACTATTCTAAGCCCCAAGTGCCAAGTCCGAAATCCCAAATCTCCAAATCCCAAATCCTAAAATCCTCTCTGCCGTTCCAGCCGCTCGCGCAACAACCGCTCCTTGAGCGCCTTTCGCTCGGCCTTGGTCAACTTGCGGCTGACGGGGGCCGGGGTAGCACTGCTTGTCCCAAGCAGTGGCACACGGGATGCAGTAGGTGACGCGGCGGCGGGGGCGGCGGCCGTGGCCGCCCGTTGGTATACCGGCCGACCATTTGTCGATGGTGCCCGCGCGGCGTGGGGCGGGTCGATCTTCGTCCACCGCCCGGCATTCGCGGAGGGCGGCGTCTCCTCGCCGTCCCCTTCGTTGGTCGAATCCTCGGCCGCCGGCTGCCGGCGCGGCAGCAGCCCCTCGGCGTCCAAGAGGACGTATCGGGCGTGCAGGGCCATTGCCCAGAGCAGCATCAGATTGCCGGCCATTTCGCTCCCCGCCTGGAACATCACTCCCCGGACGCCGCCGCCGGTGGAAATCCAGCCTAGCCGGCCGGCCATCGCCAGGGCCTGGGCGACGGCGGCTGCCAGCAAGGCCCCCATCGAGAGCTGGCTGGGCCGCATATCCAAGAGCAGCCGCGAGCCGACCGCGCCGAAAATCAGGACATAGGCGGCGACCCACCAGAGCGTGCCGTCGCCCAGCAGCGGGGTGCCGGTCAGGGCAATCATCGCCGCCTGGAACGCCTCGCGGAGGCTGGCCGCCTGGTCGGTGGCCATCAACAGCCAGCCGGCGGCGGCCCAGAGCCAGACGCGGTATCGCCCCTGGTAGTCGTCGGTGCGGTGGCGGCGGACGGCATAGACGAAGACCGCCATGACCGCCGCCGCCAGCAACAGCAGCGACGAAAACCAGCAGGCGAGGCTCCCCTTGGCGGCGATGTCCAGTGCGGCCAGATTGGCCCCGGCGGCGGCGGCCCGTGGGCACATCCAGGCGTAAGCGGCCTCCAGTCCGACAACGATCGCCCCACCGGCCGCCAAGAGCGGCCCCAACACGACCAGCCGGCGTGGCACGAGATCGAGCAACCGCCATTGCCGCTCCATAAAGTCGGCATCCCCATAGTGTTCCGACTTTTGCGGCGGCGGAGACTGTTCCGGCCAGGCCTGGCACGCGGGCCGCTCGTCCGAGTTGCACAGCTCATCAGTCAGCAACCGGCGGCGGCGCTCGTCGCGCTGGCCGTACCGCTGGAACGAACTGGCGGCGGCGAAGGACACGGTGGCGTGGTCCGTGGCGGAGAGTGGAAGTGTGGTATCTCTCTTTAGCTTCGGCACGTCTGCGGCGGCAACTCCACTACGGCGATGCCAACTAGCCCCACTTGCCGTGTTTGCGTATGTTGCCGAACGCTGCGTTGGGTGGCACGCCCTGAAAGGGCGTGGCGGACCCGTACGTTCAACCTCCATGCCCGCCACGCCCTTTCAGGGCGTGCCACCCAACGAACGCTCAGGGTTATTCAATTGACTCCACCTACCACAACCGGTAGTATGTGGGGATGGACGACACCTATCCTCGGACGATTCTCGATCTGGAGGATCGTTTCCGCACGGAAGAGGACTGCCGGGCGTACCTGGCACGGTTGCGATGGCCCAATGGCTTTGTATGCCCGCGTTGTGGGCACCATGGCGGATGGCCGGCTACACGTGGTCGGTTGATTTGTAGACGCTGTTGCGGCCAGGCGTCGGCGATCGCCGGAACGATCTTCCAAGATACGCACAAACCCTTGCGTCTATGGTTTCGGGCAATTTGGCAGGTAACCAGTCAAAAGCACGGGGCAAGCGCCCTGAACCTCCAACGAGTTCTCGGCTTGGGCAGCTATGTGACTGCATGGACGTGGTTGCATAAGTTGCGACGTGCTATGGTTCGCCCTGGCCGCGATCGCCTTGCCGGGCGAGTGGAGGTTGATGAGACCTACGTAGGGGGGGAAGGCAAACGGACGGGCAGTCGTAGTCTGGACAAGGCAATGGTAGTGATTGCCGCGGAAGAGGATGGGGCTGGGATCGGGCGTATCCGTATGGCACGGATTGTCACCGCGTCACGGATTTCCTTGCATCGCTTCATCCAAGCTTCGGTTGCGACTGGCAGCACGGTCCACACGGATGGAAACGCGTCATACACCGGATTAGACGGTATTGGCTATGTGCATGAGGTGACAGTTCTGACCGGTTGTGGAAAGACGCGGCCACGGAATTGCTTCCGCGGATTCACAGGGTCGCCTCCCTCCTGAAACGCTGGCTACTAGGCACCCATCAAGGCGCAGTTCGTCCAAACTACCTGGACTACTATCTCGACGAATTTACCTTCCGTTTTAACCGACGCACCTCGCGATCCCGTGGCTTGCTCTTCTATCGGTTGCTCGAACAAGCGATGCAGGTTGAACCGGTCCCCTATCGTACTATTGTCACCGAGGCCGCCGAGCCCTTCTGACTACAAGATATTGGGGGTGGTGGAGTCAATTGAATAACCCTGTGCGTGAAACGCACCGCAACCGGTGGGGGATCGTGCACTCCACGCCCCCTACCAATTCAACTCCACGGCCTCTTCCCAGTGCTCATAGAGGCCCTTGATCGTCGCCTCCTGGGCCTCGATCTCGGCCTTGATCTGGCGGACCCGCTGGCCGTCGCGGAGCACGTCCGGGTCGGCCAGCCGGCATTGGAGTTGGTGGAGGGCCGTCTCGCGTTGGAAGATCTCGTCTTCCAAGTCGGCTACCTTGCGGTAAGGGAAGCGGCGTTTACCGGCGGGCCTGGCGAAGGTCTTCTTCTCTCCCGCGGCGTTCTGCGGCGCGGCGGGGCTGCCCTGCCCGATCGTCTCCGCCGCGGCGCCGCTCCCCGCCCGGCCGGCCAGCATCTGGTACGTATCGTAGTTCCCCTCGATCACACGGAGTTGTTCCGCCTCGATCACCGCCAAGTGGTCGGCCACGCGGTTGACGAAGTAGCGGTTGTGGCTGACCAGGAGCACGGTCCCGTCGAAGTGCAGAAGCGCCTTCTCCAGCGCATCGCGGGCCCAAAGATCGAGGTGATTGGTCGGCTCGTCGAGCACCAGGAAGTTGGCCTCCCGCGCGGCCAACCGGGCCAGCGCGGCGCGGCAGCGCTCCCCACCGCTCAGCTCGCCCACCTTCTGCAACGCCCGCTGGCCGGTCAAACCGAATCGCGCCAGCAGATGGCGGCGTGCCGGCTCGCCGAGCAACTTGTCATCCGGCCGCACGGCGTCGACCACGGCCGCGTCGTCCGGCAGTTCGGCCAACTGCTGGTCGAAGTATCCGGCCACCACGCCGGTTCCGAGTTGCACTTGCCCCTCGTCGGGCGGCAGCAGGCCCAGCAGGCACCGCAGCAGCGTCGTCTTGCCCGAACCGTTGGGTCCCAGCAAGGCCCAACGTTGGCCCCGTGTGATGTCGAGCGAGACCGCGCGGAACAACGGCCGGTCGAAGCCCTTGGCAACCCCCTCCGCCCGGACCACGATGTCCCCCGAGCGGGCCGCCGCCGGAAAGCGCATCGGCGGCGCGGCAATCTCCCGCGGCCGGGCCACCGCACGAATCCGCTCCAGCTTCTTCCGCCGGTCCTCGGCCTGGGCGTGCTTCTGGCCATAGGCGTTGCGGCGGATGAAATCCTTGGTCTTCTCGATCTCGATCTGCTGCTTCTCGTACGTCCGCTGTTGGACCAGCAGCCGCTGCCGCTTCTGCCGCCAGTAGGCCGAGAAATTGCCGGCGTAGGCGTCCACCGTGCCGTCGAACAATTCCAGCGTCCGGTTGGTCACCTTGTCCAGGAAATACCGGTCGTGGCTCACGACGATCATCGCCGCCGAGCTTTCCAGCAGGAAGCCTTCGAGCCACTCGGTGGCCTCCAAGTCGAGGTGGTTGGACGGCTCGTCGAGAATCATCACGTTCGGCTCGGCCAGGAGCAGTTTGGCCAGCATCAGGCGGTTCTGCTCGCCTCCGCTCAAGGAGCCGGCCGGCTGCTGAAAACTCTGCCGCGGGAAGCGCAGGCCGTCCAGCACCCGACCGATCCGGTGGTCGAGGTTGTAGGCGTCCTGGCGGTGCAACTCGTGCTGGAGGTGGTCGTAGCGGGCGGAGAGCCGCTTCTGCTCGGCCGGATCGGCGGCCACGGCAATCGACTGGGCCACCTCGACGGCCTCCTGCTGCAACGAGACCAGATCGGCCAGGGCGGTGCGGGCTTCATCGTGCAAGGTCTGCGCCGGCTGGAAGGCGGGCTGCTGCTCCAGATAGCCCAAGTGCGCGGCCGGATGCACCGCGCACGAACCGGCGTCCGGCTCGTCCTTGCCGGCCAGGATCCGCAGCAGCGTGGTCTTGCCGCTCCCGTTGGGACCGACCAGCCCGACGCGGTCGCCGGGGCGAAGCTCGAAGCTGACCCCTTGCAGCACCGGCTCGGGACCAAACCGCTTTTTCAGATCGACGACGTCCAGGAGAATCATTCGGCACGGCGGCTCGAAAACAGGTACACGACGCCCCCCAGCAGCAACAGCACAGCCGAGCCGATGGCCGCCAGCGGCAGGCTTTCCGGCTGGGCCAGAAAGCCGCCGGCCACCCCGCCCACGAACCAGCCCACAATAATCCCCAGCAGCACGCCCAAGACCGGCCGCGGCCGGGTGGCGCCGACGCCGATGCCCACCAACAGTCCGATCATGCAGCCGCCCATGGCGCGCAGGCGGCCCTCCTCTTGGCGTTGCGCCCGTTGGGCGATGATCGAAGCCACGCCCGACGGCGTGGGCGTTGTACCCGACCGCCCGACGGCGTCCAAGGCAATTCTGTCGGAATCGACCACCACCGTCCGCACGCCCGCCAGGCCGATGGCGACCACCGCCGTCAACAGCAGCAGGGTGCCCACGGAGAAGCCGTGCCGGGGTGCGTTGTTGGGGGGATTTCCCATGTCTACTCGCCTCGCGTCGGGTCTTGCTTCAACAATGTCCCGTCGGCGCGATTGCCGAGTTGTTGGAAAACCCGCAAGTCAATTGTCTCGCTGAGCGTATCGACCCGGCCGTCGCCGAACAGGAAGTTGCAGAGCGACGTGTGCGGCGAGGCGAAGCCGCCCACCCACAGCAAGTTCCTCGTGCCTCCCGGACTGCCGGGCGCGCCGGCAGTGCCGCCCGGACCGTCGGCCGTCAAGTTCAACGCCGTGCCGGTATTGCGGAGGGTGGCGCGGGTGCCGGACATCCAGCCCAAGTCCCCTTCGCCGCCGAGTTTCTCGCCCACGTAGATCGTGTGCGAGAGGCCGTCGGTCACGTCCTTGCGGCCGATGTGGCTGTTGAGAAACAGCACGCCGTTGTTATCGGCGTCGATCGGCGACTCGGTGCCGTTGTGGCAACCGGCATAGTTG
Organism: uncultured Planctomycetaceae bacterium; assembly: GCA_963754135.1. GTDB lineage: Bacteria > Planctomycetota > Planctomycetia > Pirellulales > Thermoguttaceae > JAJFUI01. Next base: position 395,655 of record CAVWEY010000003.1, on the reverse strand, counting down.
CTCACCGGGAACTGTTCGCCCGCCGCCCGGTTATAGGACGGGCAGACCAGCAGCGGAATGCGAACCGCCCGGGCGGCGGAGTTCCTCCCGCTGTAAGCACTCACCGAGAAGTCGATGTGGCGGAAGACCAGGCCCTCGTCCAGGTATGGCAGGATTTGCGCAATCCAGCTCATGTGGTAGCCCAGGGCAACGTTGTAGACCGGCCCGTGCTTGTCGATCGTGCCCGGCGGAAGCACCTCGTGGGCCGAATCATAGTTCGCCAGCGCCATGCCGATCTGGGTAAGGTTGTTCAGGCACGACATCCGCCGGGCGGACTCCCGCGCCGCCTGCACGGCCGGCAACATCATGGCGATCAGGATGCCGATGATCGTAATCACCACCAGCAGTTCCACGAGCGTAAATCCACGCTTCCGCGCACCGTCACTTGTGTTTCTCATGACGCTCCTCCAACGTGATTTCTTTCTTGCACCGGCTGCGATGCACGGGATCGTCGGGATAATCGGCCTCGACCGCGACGCGGCGCCGGGCGGGCGGGCCCGCGAGGCCCTCGACGCGGATTCTCACGATTCCGCCCTCCCTGCCGGCAAGCTGCCCGGCCGGAATGGCCCAGGTCTCGCCGCTGTAGCCGGGCTGCCCGGCCAGCCGTGCAGCGGCCCGCTCCAGGCCGGCCTCGGCCAGCCATTGCGACTGCACGCTCCAGTGCTGCGTCTGTTGCGCGTTGCGGGCCAGGACCGCCAGCCGCGCCAACACCACGAACATCGCCGCCGCCAGCGTAAAGCAGACCAGGATGACCAGCAGGATCGCCCCGCGGCGCGACGTTCTGGTCCCCTCTCCCTTTGGGAGAGGGCTAGGGTGAGGGCGGCCGAGCAGGAGGTCTTGTCTGCGTGCTGGCTTTCCGAGCGCTGCAGCCCTCACCCCCTGCCCCTCTCCCAAAGGGAGAGGGGAGACCATGTGGCCGGCGCGAGTGTGACTCATCCGCTCCATCCTACTTGCCCTCCCTGCGGCGTTCCACAAACCGCTGGTCCCAACCCAAAACGGCCTCGATGCGGACCTGGCGGCTACCCGCCGATGAGGCGTCCGTCGGGGCAATTGCCAGGCAGACCAACTCGCGGCCGTCTGCCGCGACAGTTTCGATGTTGGCCGAATAGCCCTCGCCCAAGTTGTACGACTCCTCGCCGGCCAGCTTGTCTCCGATCCACTCGAATCGCGTCACGGTGCCGCCGTCGGCGAGGTACTCGACGGAGCGGATTGGCTCCGCACTTTCCGGGGTGTTCTCCGCACGCTCCGCCTGCGGTGCCGGCACACCGGATTTTCCACCTGCGTTCCGCGCCGGCAGACGCAACGTGATGCCTTCCTTGCCGGGCAACCGCCATATCCCCTTGGCGGCCTGGTCCGTCGCGTGGACGTCGCGGCGGAACTGGTCGGCCAGCCGGCTCAGCGAAGCGCTCCGCTCGACCAGCGCCCGCCCGGTTCCCTCCGCCCGCAACAACGCGCAGAGCAACGTCACGGCGATGCCCATCAGCACCGTGCCGCCGGTCATCACCACGATCATCTCGATCAACGAGTATCCGCTCCTGTTCTTCATCCCTCATCCTTCCAATACCGCCACGTCGTCACGGCGACCGGCGGCAGGTACTGCCCGGCATGGTCCTGCCAGCGGAGCGAGACGGTGATCCGCTTGGCCGGCGGGTCGTTCGCCGCCGCCGGTTGCTCGGTCAACTCGACCTTCAGCTCCGCCCCCGGCAGCCGGTCGCGGATCGAGGGGGAAAGCCGCTCGGCGGCCGCCGCCTGGGGCGTCAGTTCGGCCCAGCGGCGGGCGGCCACCCGCTCCATCACGTTGCCCACCTCAATGACGGCCAACTGCCGCTGCTCGACGGACTTCCGCATGGCGGCGGTGGCCGTGAGCAATTGCAGGCAGACCACCAGCAGCGTGCCCAGGAGCACGCCGGCCACGGCCAGTTCCATCAGCGTCATTCCGCGTCGGACCATTTTGGCACCGTCATGGGGTCAGACCGTGATTAGTGATTAGCGGGGGTAGATTTCTCGATTGGCATCGGCTGCTCCCGCTAATCACTAATCACGGTCTGACCCTATGCCGTTGCGCTTTTTTCGGTGAATCGTTGTGAAACGCCTTGGTTTCTCGGTATTTGAGGGCGGTTGTGCGATGTTTGCCTTATGCGACCTGGCAAGGAGTCTGACGACGCAGTTCGCGGAGCAGGCGACACCGCCCGCCAACGGTACGCAGACGATGCTCGATCCACGCGACGTTCCATCGCTGGCAGAGCGATTCGAGCATCCGCAATCGGTCCGTCGCACGGGCCTGTACCCAGTCGGCTCCGATCTTCACGCCCTCCCGCTGCATATCGCGCAGCCGTTGCTGCTCCAGCAACAACAACCCCATCAGCAGCATGTCCAGGTAACGCTCCACCGCCTCGAACTTCATCAGCACATAACACTCGAACTGCATCCGACTCTTCAATTCCCGGAAGAACAGTTCCACCTGCCAGCGGACTTCGTACCACTCGATCACCTGCCGGGCGGTCGCCGTCAGATCGGTGCAAGCCAGCACCTTGCGGTGCCAACGCGCCGGCTTGCGACTGTCTTCGCGGCGATACGAAACTGGGGCGCGATGGTAGGCCCACCACTCGGCCGACTGGCCCGGCGAGAGTTGCACCTTCGGATTCTCCTTGTACGACGCCACGATCAGACAGTCGCCCAGCTTGGAGACCGTCGCTTGGTGCGCCGCGACGGCGTACCGCCGCTTCGTTTTCTTGACTCGCAAGTTGTCGGCGTGTCGCCGACGGGCGAAGACGTGGTCTTCGTTGTCCACCGCGAGGTCGAGCAGGGCAAACTCCTTCCGTGTCCAGCGCCGCGTCCAGGCCACCACGGGGTCGCCCGAGACCAACGCCGCGTCCTGGTCTGGTGTGCGGGCCAGCACCCGATTCGGATCGAGCGGAAAGACCGCGTGAAAATGGCGTTTTCGGCACGCTTTGTGGATCGCGCCGGCATCGAAGGCGCTGTCGAAGGTCACGATCACGTCCACGTCGTCGGGCACGCGCAGTTCGCGGATCATAGCCGCCGCCAGGTCGATCGTCGTCCGAAAGCGCCGCTTGTGTTTGCGGCAGTAATCCGCCGTGTAGTAGCTCTTCCGCGGCACAGGCAGCCGCGCGCCGCGGTCGGTCAGCACCAGCCCCATCAGAAAGGCGTGCTGGCGGGTGTTCTTCCTGCGGGATTCCGCCGCTTCGACATGAGGATCAAGTTTTCCATCTGCTCCGACATCGTGGCATGGTAGGTTGTGTCGATGGCCACGATCCATTGCCGCCGCTTGCCTTTCGCCTGTCGTCGCTCCCAGGCATCCACGTTGTCCAAGAGCCGGTCGTACAGGTCCACACACCAATCCCGCGTTCGCCATTGGGGGTTGGTCAGCCGGCGAGAGATCGTGGCCGCGTGACAGCGACCGCCCAGGACCTCGCCCGCGATCGTCTTGAGGCAGCGTCGATGAGGAGCCAGGAGGAAGGCCAGCACCATCGGAGCCAAGGCGCGTTGGATGGGCCGGGAGCACTTCGCCGTGGTTTTGGAAAAGAACGACTTGACCTCCCGAGGTACGCCCAATACGATCATGGCAGACTCCTTTCCTGGATGCGGACGGCGATCCTGCCGCCCGGTTTGTTGTGGACTCATCCAGGATACGGAGTCTTTTTGTTCGTCCCAACATCATTTACGCCACGCTAGCATTGCTTTCACAACGAAAAAGCGCAACGGCATAGAGTCTGACCCCATTCTACGACAACGACTGAATTAACGTAACCAGCGGCAGGAACAGGGCCACCACGATAAACGCCACCATCGCGCCGAAGAAAATCACCACCACGGGAAAGGCCGTCTGGGCGGCCGCCTGGAGCCGGTAGGCAAACCGGCGGCGGTTGCTCTGGGCCATTTCCTGCAAGGCCCAGGGGAGGTTCCCCGCCCGCTGGGCTGCTTGAAGTATGGCAAGATCGGTCCGGCGGATCAAGCCGCGCCGCTGTAGGCTTTCGGCCCAATCCGTGCCGGTTTCGATGTCATCCGCCGCCCGGCATAGCCGCCAGCGGATGCCCGCCGTCGGATACGACCTGGCCAGCCCGGCGACGCCATCCAGCAGCGGCCTCTGTTGACCGGCTACGATCGCCAGGGCGTCCATCACATTGGCCGAATCCAGCCGCCGGGCGAGCCAACCCATTCCCGGCAGGTTCCAGCGGATCAAGCCGTAGTGGCGCAAGCCTGCGTAACAAAGGAGCAAGACCACCGCAAACCAGAACGGAAAGAACAAAAACCAGTAGTTGACCAGCGCCGTGGCGGCGGCCGTCAATTGCCGCATCATCCACGGCAATTCGATGCCAAACTCCCGAAACATCTTCCCGAACTTGGGAACGATCCAAAGCATGACAAAACTGAGAATCCCGAACCCAAATAGCGGCATCAGGATCAAGTAGGTCAGCTTGCCGACCAGCGAGGTCCAAAGCCCGTGGTGCTGGCCCGAAACCGTGGCGGCCTCCCGCAGGGCCGGGGCCAGGGCCCCCGATTGCCACCCAATCCGGATCATCGGCAGGGCACTCCGCGGCAGCACGTTGCGGCAGGCGTCCAAGGCGGCGGGCAGGGGCACGCCCGAGGCGAGCATCTCGGCCAGCCGCTTCGCCCGCCGGCCGAAGAACCCGCCCCGCTCCCGCGCGAATGCCTCGATGGCGGGCACCAGCGGCATGAACCGCTCCGCCGACACTGCCAGCAGCCACAGCAACGCATACTGTTGCGATACCCGCTGCTTCCGCACTGTCTCGATCAACACCACGACGGCAATGATCCACCACGGAATCCAGATCATGACGAAGAGACTGATGAAACTGCCCGCCAGGCCCACCGCGATCAGCACCCAGCCGGTCACGGTCAGGGTCAGGTTGACCACGTTGTCGCGCAGTTTATCGCGCGGCCCGGAGATCAGGCGTTGCGACACCAATACGGCGATCCCCAGCAGGATCGGCGCGAAGATGGCCAGGGCGGTGAGCGGACCTTGTTCGTTCAATACGCCTCCGCCGTATCCATATCCGTATCCACCGTATCCGCCGCCCGACAGGCACTCAATGCATACTATGAGCGGCAGAAACAGGGAAACTACGAACATGCCCACGTATCCGGTGATGACCAAAAAGATGATTGGCAATAGGATGGCCTCCAGCAGCGAGCCTTGCGAATGCGTGCGGCCCTCGAACATCTCGGCCGCCGCGCGGAAGGCATCGGGCAGGGCCGGCGCACGCTGCCCCCATTCCATCACCGGAATCAGGCTGGCCGGAAACTGCCGCCGCGCCGCCATGCTCTCGTAGAGCGCCCGGCCGCTGTCCACGTCCTCGGCAAGCCGGCGGCATCCGTGGGCCAAATCGGCGTCGTGCAGCCCAGCGGCCGCCAGCCGCAAGGCGTCGGGCAGGGGCACATCTTGCTCCAACAGCAGGGCCATGAGCCGGCAGAATTGGGCCAAATGGGTCCATCGCAACAGCGGCCCGATCATCGGCAATTTGTGCAACATTGGCCACATCCACGGCACGCCGGGCGCGACGGCCAACACCAGCGGAATCGCCGAAAACGCGCACACCAGGAAGACAAGCCCCCACACTGCCGACCACGAATTGTACAAGCAGATTTTCGTCACGGCAGGCAACGCCATGCCGAATTCCTTATACATCTTCGTGAATTGCTCGACGATGTAGAACCTGGCCACAACGGCCAACAGCGCCAGGAAAACCAGCAGAATAAACGGATAGGCCAGGCTGGTCCACAGCCGGCGGCGCAACTCCGCTTGGCTCCGCTGGAGATCGACGTACTCCTCGAGCGTTTCGGCCAATCGCCCGCTGCGGAGTCCGGCCAAGACCAGCCCGCGGAGGCACACCGAAAGCCGGGCGGATTGCGACTCGATTGCGACGGCCAGATCGACGCCCGAATCGAGTTGATCGGCCAGGGTGCGGAGCACGCGCCGCAGCCGCCGGCCGGACAATTCATCGGCCAATGCCCGCAAGCCGTCCCCCAGCGGCAGCCCGGCGCGGGTCAACTCGGCCATCCTAGAGGCCAGCTCGGCCGTCTCTTCGGCCGAGAGTTTCTGGAACGAGTCGAAACCGGGCCAGTGGAATTGCATGGTGTGTGTTTGTCCCCTCGCCCTTTGGGAGAGGGTTAGGGTGAGGGCGGCCGTCACTCGCGGCCCTCACCCCCTGCCCCTCTCCCAAAGGGAGAGGGGAGATCATTTTGCCAGCGCATTGAGCATGGCCGTATACGGATAGAACAACGCCAGGACGTAGACCGCCGTAATTCCGCCCCCAAACACCACCGTCAGCAACACCGGCAGCAACGTGCGCACGAGGTCGGCCTGGTGCCGGGCGCGGCGGTGATAGGTCGCGGCCGCGTGCTGGAGTGCCGGCAGCAGGGCGCCCTGGCGGCCGGCCGACGCCATCAGCCAAGCCAAGAGCGGCGAAAGCCCGCCCACGCGGTTCGTAGTTCCGGCTTTAGCCGGCAGTCCGTCAGGCTGTGCCGCAACTTGATGACCGGCTGAAGCCGGGACTACAAACGCGGCCCCGTTTTGGAGCATCGCGGCCAATTGTTGCCCGGCGCGGAGCGTTTGCGGGTCGCCGGAGGCTTCGGCCGCCAATTGCACCGCCTCCGGCAGCGGCGTCTCGTTCTCGACCAGCAGCGAGAGGATTTCCAGGAACGTGGCGGTCCGCGACCAGCGGAGCATCCGGCCCATCCACGGCAGGCCGGTCAACAGCCCGCCCGACCGGCGGGCGTCGAGCATGGCCGCCCGGCGGCAGGCCGACCACCAGAGAAGCACCAGCAGGATCACGGCTACCGGGCCGACCGGCCCCCAGAACCGGGCCCCCCGGCCAATCCAGGTGAGCAGGGCGAAGAACCGTTGGCCGGGCACGTCCATCGAGCGGAAGCCCCTGGCTAAGTCCGGGGCCAGCAAGGACGTGAACAGGGCCGCCCCAATCCACGCTAACGCGAAGATCAAGAGCGGATAGCTGACCGCGATCACGGCGGCGCGACTGGTCTCGTTGAGGCGCCGGGCGGAGCCGGCCACGGCCTCGAGCGCGGCGGGCAATCGGCCGGCCCGCAATCCGGCCTGCACCACCGCCCGATACGCCGGCGGCATCGCAGCCGTCTGCTCCATGATGCACTGGTCTAGCGGTTCGCCGCGGGCGGAGCGCTCGGCCAGGGCAGCGGCGATTTCACCCAGCCGGCCGGGCATGTCGCCGCCCAACTCGGCCAATCCCCGCTCCAGCGGCACGCCCGAGCGGACCAGGGCCGAAATCTCGTCGTTCAGGGCAATGAATTGGTCGAGGGTCATGGCACCCACGCCAGTATACTCCTTTTCCCCTATTCCGAGAATCCCAGCACGCGGCGGACTTCGCTCGGGCTGGTCAGGCCGTCGGCCACGGCGCGGCAGGCCCGCTGCCAGCGGCCGAGCATCCCGCCCTCGACCGCCAGACGCTCGACTGTGGCCGTGTCGGCGCGGGAGAGGATGGCCCGGGCCAACTCCGTGCGGGAGAGGGCGAGCATCTCGACCAGCAGGAACCGCCCCCGGTAGCCGGTTCCGCCGCAAGCGGCGCAGCCCCGCGGAAGTATCACGTGCTCGACCGGCAGGCCGAGCCGGTCCTCGGGGGCATCGCTCGGGCATGCACAGACGCATAGCCGCCGCAGCAAGCGCTGATTGAGGATCGCCAGCAGCCCGCTGCGGAGCACATAGGGCTCGATCCCCATGTCCAACAGCCGGCCGACCGTTTCGGCGGCGCTGCCGGCGTGGAAGGTGCTCAGGAGCAAGTGTCCGGTCAGGGACGCCTGCAAGGCCGCCTCGGCGGTGGGCCGGTCGCGGATCTCGCCCACCATGATGACCTCCGGGTCCTGCCGCATGAGGAACCGCAATCCGGCGGCCAGGTCCAGCCCGGACGGCGCGTGCACCTGCGACTGGGCCACGCCGTCAACGGCCACTTCGATCGGGTCTTCGATCGAGACCAGGCTCCGCGCGCCGGCGGACTGGCCGGCGATTTCGCGGAGGCAGGCGTAGACAGTGGTGGTTTTCCCACTGCCGGCCGGCCCGGAGACGATGATCGCCCCCGAGGTCTCGCCCAACAGCCGCCTCAACGGCTGGAGGACGTCAGGGGGCAGTCCGAGGTCGTCGAGATACCGGTACTGCCCGGCGCCGCCGAAGAGCCGCACCACGGCCCGCTCGCCGTGCAAGGTCGGATAGGTGCAGACGCGCATCTCGCCGTGGGGCAGGCCGGCAACCTGCCCTGGCAGGCTGGAAGCCTGCCCTACGGGCAGACGGATGCGGCCCTCCTGCGGCCGGTCGCTGTGGTAGGTCAACAGCCCGGCCAGGACTTTCAGCCGGGCAACGACGTTGCCGCCGACCGAGGCGGGCAGCGTGGCGACCGGTAGGAGCACGCCGTCGACGCGGAACTTCACCTCCAGCCCCATTGCGCCGGGCTGCAAATGAATATCGGTAGCGCCGGCGTCGCCGGCGGCGGCCAGCAGGGCATCGACCGCACGCGGAGCATAGTCGGCCCCGTCCGGATCGAGCTTGCCAAACGCCGCATCCAGAACGTCGCCCATCGGTTTCCTTTCCGGCGGCTGTTGCCCGCCGGCTATATCGGGCTATTTTTCCACGGGCAAGGCGTATGGTTTATACCGGCCGGGGACGGCCATCGGGTAGTTGCCGTCCTTGTCGGGCATGGCCGGCGGATCGGCGTCAAAGGCGGCGTGGGTCAGGGCCGGCATCTCGCTGGGGCCGTTGGCCGCGGCCTCGTCCCACTTCACAACCTGGCCCGAGTAGGTCGCCATCCGCCCCAGCACCGCGGTGAAGCTGCTCGTGGCCCCGTGCCAGCCGTCGTTGAGCTTCTCGCCCTGGCGGATGGCGTTGACCAAATCGGCGTGCTCTTGGCCGTAGCCGTCACTGCCGTTGCCGGGCAGTTTCTTCATCCCCTTGCCGCCGTGGACGAATTGCGTGACGATCTCCCACGTGTTGGGCTGCTGGCGGCACTGGCTGTACATCTTCGTGCCGTCCTTGTAGGTGAACTCGACGAAGTGATTGTCGTAGATCTGCCCCACGCCGCGGTTGTCGCGGCAGTGGCAACTGCCCATGCCGTTGGCCTCGACGGGATGGCCGTTCTTCACCCAGTTGCAGACGTCGAGGTTGTGGACGTGCTGCTCGCAGATGTGGTCGCCGGAGAGCCAGACGAAGTGATACCAGTTGCGCATCTGGTACTCCATTTCCGTCTGGCCGGCTTGGCGTTGGCGGATCCAGATGGGGCCGCCGTTCCAGTAGGCCCGCATCACGATCACGTCGCCGAGCGATCCGTCCTGAATCTTCTTGACCGGATCGAGGAACTCCTTGCTGTGCCGGCGTTGCAGGCCCACGGCCACCTTCAGGCCCTTCTCGTCCGCCGCCCTGTTGGTCGCCATCAGCGAACGGAAACCCGGCGCGTCGACGCAGCAGGGCTTCTCCATGAAGACGTGTTTGCCGGCCTGGATGGCGGCGAGGTAGTGGAGGGGGCGGAAGCCGGGCGGAGTGGCCAGGAGCACAATATCCGGCCCGGCCAAAATCGCCTTCTTGTAGGCGTCGAAACCGATGAAAATGTGGTCTTCCGGGACGTCGATCCGGCCGACGAGATTCTTAGCCGCCAGGTCCTTGTCCCGCCGCAGTTGCGAGAGGCAACCCTTGGCCCGGTCTTCGAAGGCGTCGGCCACGGCGATCAGCCGTACGTTTTCGCATGAGCCGAGACAGTCCTTGGCGGCGCCGGCGCCCCGGCCGCCGCAGCCGATCAGGACGACCTTCAGTTCGTCGCTGCCGGCGGCATGGGCCATGCGGGCGGCGTTCCAGCCGCCGGCCAGAGCCATGCCTGCCGCCGCGGCCGTCGTGCCTCTGAGAAAATCCCGTCGGGATGGTTTTCTTGTATCGGTCACTGCTGTGCTCCTGTGGGAAAATGGCGTGAGATTTGGGTCTACTGTTTGCCGGCCTGGGCCTTGCGATAGTCGAGATACTCCTCCTTCTCGAACTCGGTAATATCGTAACGGGCGGCCTCCTCTGCATTCGGAATGCGCAACGGCCGGACCACGCGGAACCCGACGAAGTTGGCGTCGGTATGATACCAGATGCTCTGGGGGATTTGCGGGTCCTGGGCCTTCCAGTCCTTGCTCGAGCCGCGGCGGGCGGCGTCCGCAACAGCGGCGCCTCGTCGGTCCACGCCCCCCCCGCACCACGTGCGGATACTCCTTGGTGACCATGACCACCGGGGCGTCGTTGGCGTTCCTTCTGGCCAATTGCTCGTACCGGTCCGCGACGTACTGGTCGAGGCACCACTCGCAGACGTTGCCGTGCATGTCGTACAGCCCCCAGGGATTCGGCTTCTTCTTGCCGACCTTGTGATACTTTTCGTCGCTATTGCCCTCGAACCAGGCGTAGTCGCCCAGCTTCTCAGGATCGTTGCCGAACGAGTAGGCGGTGGTGGTGCCGGCACGGCAGGCGTACTCCCACTCGGCCTCGGTGGGCAGGCGGTAATACCGGCCGGTCTTGGCCGAGAGCCAGCGGCAGTACATCTTGGCGGCGAACTGGGTCATGCAGACGGCCGGATAGCCCTCCTTGCCCATGCCGAAGGTCATGTCGGCGTAGGGCTTGGTGGGGATGGCCAGGGCGTCGGCGGTTTTGTCCCAAAGGTTGGGCGCGGTCTGCCGGACGGAGCGCCGCTGCTTGTCCAGACCCAGGCCCCACAATTCGTACTCGTCCCACGTGACCTCATGCTTCTCCATCCAGAACGGCTCGATTCTGACATCGACCTGCGGCCCTTCGTCGGGCTTGCGGTCTTTCTCGCTCGTCGGGCTGCCCATCATGAACGTTCCGCCGGGGATCGGCACCATGTCGAACGTCACGTCCGTGCCGATGATCTTCTCCGTGTACGGCTTCATCCCGGCCTGGTCCTTGGCCTCGGCGGCGGAGTTTTCGACCGGCTTGGGGAGCCACTTGACGGTCACTTCCAGCGTCGGATTGGCCGCGGACTCCTCGGCCGGCGGCACCGGCTTGGCCTCCTCGGCGCACCGGGCCGGCTGGCCCTCTGACGCCAGGAACCCAAGGACCGCAATGAAGCAGAAAAATGGTTGCAGAGAGTACCGGCCATGCACTACGCTAGTCATTAGATGATCCTCGTGGGTGAGTAACAGGGGGGCTTCTGATGGCAGAGGGACATGCTCGTATGGGCAGGCTAGAGCGGACTCGACTGGCGTGTGGCACGGGTGGCATGGGTAAGCGAAGCTTACCGGTGCAGGCTTTTCGCGGGAACTTGCGTCCACGGGTAAGCTTCGCTTACCCATGCCACCCATCCGTGCAAAACGCTCTACTACTGGTGTGGTTGCTGGGCATGGGGTTGGCATCCATCCCCCCCGCCGGTGCGGCCGTCCATCGGCTCGAATTCAGCGGCGCCGAGATGGCCGTGCCAATCAGGATTGTACTGTATGGGGCCGACAATGCAACGGCCGACCGTGCGGCCCACGCGGCACTTGCCCGGTTCCACCAGCTCAACTCGATTATGAGCGATTACGACCCGCAAAGCGAATTGCGCCGCCTGTGCGATACTTCCGCAGAGGGGAAGGCCGTCCACACGAGCGACGACCTGTGGCGAGTGTTGGTCCGCGCGGTGGAGCTTTCCGAGCAATCCGCCGGGGCATTTGATGTCACGGTCGGCCCCCTGACGCATCTTTGGCGCAACGCCCGGCGGACGAAGGAACTCCCCCGGCCCGAGTCGATCGCGGCGGCGCGGGCGAAGGTCGGCTACCGCTTCCTCCGCCTGCACGCGGATCGGCACACGGTGGAACTGCTCCGGCCGCAGATGCGGCTCGATCTGGGCGGGATCGCCAAGGGCTATGCCGTGGACGAGGCGATGCGGGCGTTACGGCAGCGGGGCTTCGCCGCGGCGATGGTCGAGGCGGGGGGGAACATCGGCCTGGGCGATCCTCCGCCGGAAAGGCCCGGCTGGCGGATCGGCGTGGCCCCGCCCGACACAGGGCGCCCGCCCAGGGAGTATCTCTGGCTTTCGCGGGCGGGGGTTTCCACCTCCGGCGATCTCTGGCAATTCGCCGTGATCGACGGCGTCCGCTACTCGCACCTGATCGACCCGCACACCGGCATGGCATTGACCGGCCGTTGCAGCGTGACGGTTGTCGGCCCCGATGGCCTGAGCACGGACGGACTCTCGTCGGCCGCGGCGATCCTTGGGCCGCAGGAGGGGATGAAGCTGATCGAGGACACGCCGGGCGCGGCCGCGCTGATGGTCCGCATCGTGGACGGCAAGGAGATGGTTTACGAGTCGTCCCGTTGGAAGCGGCTCTCCAAGGACGATTGAAAGAGCAGAAAGGTAGGGTGGGACAAGCGTAGCGCAGTCCCACCGATAGCCGGACCCGAACATGGTGGGACCGCGCTCCGCTTGTCCCACCCTACGGCAGCCCTTCTTGACGCGAAAGCACCCGTCTGTTAGGCTTCGCAGAGTTTCGCTGCCGAGCACTTACGGAATGTTGGAGGAATTATGGCCCGTCATGCCGCGCCGCGCGACAGAAACCGTCGGTGTACGTCGAAGAAGTCGAACTCCGCGGCCACATCATCGACAGCCTGATCCTGCCGAAGGTCCTCGACGCCATTCTGGCCCACGGCGGCACGTTCCAGATCAAACGGGTCAACATCGGCAAGGCGAGTTGTGATCCGAGCTATGCCTTGATCGCGGTCGAGGCGGCCGACCGGAAGACGCTGGACTTGATCCTGGCGCAGATCGCCGATCATGGGGCCGTGCCCACCACGGTTCAGGATTGCACGCTGACCGTGGCCGACATCAATGGGGCCTTTCCCGAGGGCTTCTACAGCACCACCAACCAGCGGACGGAGGTCCGCCTGGCCGGGCAATGGGTGCCGGTGGCGGACCAGGAGATGGACTGCGGCATCCGGGTGGACACGGCGGCGGCGGCCGCCCGCTGCGTCCCCATGACCGACGTCCGCCGGGGCGAGACGATCGTCACCGGCCACGCCGGGGTGCGGGTGTTCCCCGAGCAACGCCCCCGCGACGTGCAAACCTTCGCCTTCATGGAGAGCAGCGTCTCGACCGAGAAGCCCAAGGGGGCGGCCATCCGCGAGATCGCCCGCACCTTGCTCCAGACCCGTGCCGCCGGCGGCAAGACCTTGCTGGTGGGCGGGCCAGCCATTGTCCACACCGGCAGCGGCGGGTCGGTCGAGGAGTTGATCCGCCGCGGCTACGTCAACGTCCTTTTCGCCGGCAACGCCCTGGCCACGCACGACATCGAACAGGCCCTCTTCGGCACCAGCCTGGGCGTTTACCTGGATCACGGCGGGCTGGCCGAGGCGGGCCACGAGCACCATCTGCGGGCGATCAACCGCATCCGCCGCGCCGGCGGAATCCGCCCGGCCGTCGAAAGCGGCGTCCTCCGCTCCGGCATCATGTACCAGTGTGTCCGCCAAGGCGTCGACTTCCTCCTGGCCGGCAGCATCCGCGACGACGGTCCCCTGCCCGACGTGATCACCGATACGATGGTTGCTCAGCAGCGGATGCGGGAGCTGATCCGAGAGGTGAGCTTCTGCCTGATGATCGCCACCACCCTGCACTCGATCGCCGTGGGCAATCTGCTGCCCGCCTGGGTCAAAGTTGTCTGCGTCGACATCAACCCCTCGACGGTCATCAAGCTTTCCGACCGCGGCTCGTTCCAGACGGCGGGCCTGGTCACGGACGTTGAGCCGTTCCTGCGGGTGCTGATCGAAGAGGTTACGGCGATGGAAACCAAAGGATGAGGGATGAAGGATGAAGGATGAAGTTGGCCGTTCCTGCGGGGGGCTGTCAAACGTCGAGCCATCCCCCATCCCTCATCCCTCATCCCTCATCCTTCATCCTTCATCCTTTCCCTACGACGCCTTTCTGCTGGTTTCCTTCGGCGGGCCGGAGGGACCGGACGACGTGATGCCCTTCCTGAACAGGGTCGCCTGCGGCAAGGGCGTCCCGCCCGAGCGGCTGCGGGAAATCGCCCGGCATTACGATTTGCTGGGCGGCCTGAGCCCGATCAACGCCCAGAACCGCGCCCTGCTGGCCGCGTTGATCGCTGAGCTCAGCGCCCACGGCCCGCCGCTGGCAGTCTATTGGGGCAACCGCCATTGGCACCCGCTACTGGGCGATGCCGTCCGCCAGATGGCCGACGACGGCGTGCGCCATGCCCTGGCGTTTGTGACTTCCGCGTTCGGCTCGCATCCCGGCTGCCGGCAGTATCTCGACGACATCGAGCGTGCCCGGCAAGAGACCGGGCCCACGGCCCCGCCGATCGACAAGCTCCGGCTTTTCTACAATCATCCGGGCTTTATCGAGGCGACGGCCGCGCGGGTTGAGGCGGCACTTGACGAGATTCCAGCCGGGCGCCGCGGGGCCGCCCGGTTGATCCTCACCGCCCACAGCATCCCGACGGCGATGGCCGAGCGTTCTCCCTATGTCGCGCAGCTCCGCGAGGCGTGCCGGCTGGTGGTGGAACACATGCCACGAAAGCCGCTTGCGGTTTCGCACGCCGCCTGGGACCTCGCCTTCCAAAGCCGCAGCGGGCCGCCCACGCTACCCTGGCTCGAGCCGGACGTCCGCGACCACCTCCGCCGCTTGCGCCAGGCCGGCAGCGTGACCGACGTGGTGCTCGTGCCCATCGGCTTCCTCGTCGAATCCATGGAACTCGTCTACGATTTGGACATTGAAGTCCGCGGACTGTGCGAGGAACTGGGAATCAACATGGTCCGTGCCCCGGCGGTGGGCAACCATCCGCGGCTGGTCTGTCTGATCCGCGACTTGATCCTGGAGCGGCTCGATCCGGCCTCCCCGCGGCTTGCCCTGGGCACACTCGGTCCTTGGCCCGACCAGTGCCCGGCGGACTGTTGCCGGTGAACGTGGCAGACTGTTGCGTTTCGTGTGGACTTCGCGCATACTCAGAGGTTGTCGGCCAAGCCCGAAATATCGCCGTAGTCATCCCATATTCACCCCCCCGGGGACTGGTTCCGTTATGAAATCCTCAAGATGTTCCGTGTTGCCGTTGGTTCTGTTGCTCATCTTGGCCCTGGCTCCGCTTTCCGCTCCGCTCCACGGTCAGGCGGTCCCCACGGCGCAAGGGCAGCCGGCAATCGAGGCCCCCAAAGACCTGGCCGGATTCAAGGCGCTGGAAACACAGATCAAGGCGGTGGTAGCCAAGGTCTTGCCGGCGGTGGTGGGCATCCAGGTCGGCAATGCCTGGGGAAGCGGCGTGATCGTCAGCGAGGACGGCATCGTGATGACGGCCGGGCACGTGGTGGGCAAACCGGGCCAGCCGGTCATGTTCTTCTTCGCCGACGGAAAACAGGCCAAAGGCACGACCCTCGGCGATTTCGTCTCGGCCGACGCCGGGCTGATGAAGATCACCGGCCCCGGCAAATGGCCCTCGGCGCCGATGGGCCATTCCGCCCCGCTGCGGCCCGGCGCCTGGTGCTTGGCCATCGGCCATCCGCTGGGCTATCGGCCGGGCCGGCCGCCGGTGGTCCGCGTCGGACGCATCCTCGAAAAGTCCGACGACCTGATCCAAACCGATTGCCCGCTGGTCGGCGGCGACTCGGGCGGACCGCTGTTGGACCTGGACGGCAACGTGATCGGCATCAACAGCCGCATCGCCAATCCCACCGACGTGAACCTGCACGTCCCCGTGGATGTCTTCCGTGAAAACTGGGACCGGCTGCTGAAGTCCGAGTCGTGGAACGCCACCCGTCCCAGCCGGAACGGCCCGGACGTGAAAAAGGCCTTCCGCCAAGTTGTCCAGTTGGCCAATCAGTGCGTGGTGCGGGTGAAGCGCGACGGGCAGGACGCGGCGCTGGGAACCATCGTCGGACCCGACGGCTGGGTAGTGACCAAGGCCAGCGAGATACTGACCGACGCCGGCGACCCGAAAGGCCGGATCACCTGCCGGCTCCGCGACGGCCGCGAGCTGGAGGCCCGGGTGGTGGGCGTCCTCGACCCGCCTTTCAACCCTCCACTTGACCTGGCGATGCTGAAGATCGACGCCTTGAACCTGCCGGTGATTCCCTGGAAGGTGGGGCAGGCGGCCGTGGGCGAGTGGGTGGCCTCGGCCGGAATGGACGAAGACCCGCTGGCGCTGGGCGTGGTGAGCGTACCCCGCCGCGCCATTCCGCCCATCGGCGGCGTGATGGGCGTCCAACTCAGCATGAAGCAGGGGCCGGCCCAAATCGCCCAGGTCCTGCCCAACAGCCCCGCCAGCGCGGCGGGACTGAAAGTGAACGACGTGATTACGCGCGTCAACGGCGAGGCGGTCGCGGACACCCCCGCGCTGCGGAACGTCATTGGGCGGCACAA
The DNA here is from genome assembly GCA_963754135.1 of uncultured Planctomycetaceae bacterium. Lineage (GTDB taxonomy): Bacteria > Planctomycetota > Planctomycetia > Pirellulales > Thermoguttaceae > JAJFUI01. The sequence continues at coordinate 379,237 of CAVWEY010000003.1, read as the reverse complement.
GCCCGGCGAAACCGTCAAGCTCACCATCAAGCGCGGAGGGCAGATGCTCGAAATCCCCGTCCGCCTGGGCAAGCTCTCCTCCCAGGCGCTCCAGCAACAACAGGCAATGAACAGCATGGGCGTGGGCGTGAGCGCACGGGCCGACGATTTCCCCGCCGTCATCCAGCATGACACGGTACTGAGGCCCGTCGATTGCGGCGGACCGGTGATCGATCTCAGCGGGCAAGTGGTCGGCGTGAACATCGCCCACGGCGGCCGCACGGAGACCTACTGCCTCCCGACCGACGTGCTGATCGTGCCCATGTACGAATTGATGTCCGGCCGGCTCTCGCCCGCTCTCTTGAAAGCGGCCAGGAAGGCTGCCGAGGAAAAGGCCGCCGCCGAGATGAAAGCCGCTGCCGAGAAGAAGGCCGCCGACGACAAGGCTGCCGCCGAGAAGAAAGCGGCCGAGGAAAAGGCCGCCAAGGAAAAGAAGGCCGCTGAAGAGAAGAAAGCCGCCGAAGAAAAGGCGGCCAAGGAGAAGAAAGCGGCCGAGGACAAGGCTGCCAAGGAGAAGAAGGCCCACGACGACAAGGCTGCTGCCGAGAAGAAAGCGGCCGAAGAAAAGGCCGCCAAGGAGAAGAAGGCCGCCGAAGAAAAGCAGTCCGCCGGCAAGCCCGCCCCCAAGCTCAAGCCGGGGGAGAAAAAATCCGGCAGCTAGCTTGGGACCGTGCGTCGCCGTACACTAGCCCGAGGCGCAAGCGAGGGCGGCAACGGTTTGCCCTCGCTTGCGCTTCGTGCTGGTGTGATTTGGTTTTTTTCTCGCCCGTTTACCCGTCGGCACACGGAGTGTGCCGACTACATTTGGAGATGCAAAATGGTTGATTCCCGTTTCAGCAGACGCCGTTTCCTGAAAGGGACCGCCGCCGCCGCGGCCGCTCCCCTGGTCATCACGTCGGCCGCCCTGGGCAATGCCGACACTCCGCCGGCCAGCCAACGGGTCACGCTGGGGCACATCGGCGTGGGCAATCAGGGCGGCACGCTGCTGCGCATGCACCAGTTCTGCAAAGCCGCCCAGAGCGTCGCCGTGGCCGACGCCTACAAGGACCGCCGCGAATCCTACGCCCGCCTGGTCAAGGGCAAGGCATACGCTGATTTCCGGGAACTGTTGGCCCGCGACGACATCGACGCCGTGGTCGTCGCCACGCCCGACCATTGGCACGTGCCGATCGCCATCGCGGCCGCCCGGGCGAAGAAGGACGCCTACGTGGAGAAGCCCTTGGGCGTGAGCATCGAGCAAGACCTCGCCTGCCGCAAGGTGTTCGCGGAAAACGCCCGCGTCTTCCAGTATGGCACGCAGCAGCGCAACCTGAAACACTGCCAGTTCGGCTGCGAGCTGGTTCTGAGCGGCCGGATCGGGAAGGTACATACGATCGAGGTGGTGGCGCCGAATGGGAACGCGGGCGGGAGCACGCAGGTGGCCCCGATCCCCCGCGGCTTCGACTACGAAATGTGGTGTGGCCCCGCCCCCGTCCGGCCGTATACGCCCGACCGCTGCCAACCGCCAGGGACCTATTTCATCTATGACTACTCGATCGGCTATCTGGGCGGATGGGGCGCCCACCCGCTGGACATCATGGTCTGGGGGAGCAACGCCGACCTGGCCGGCCCGATCATCGTCGAGGGGACCGGCGAAATCCCGACCAAGGGGCTCTACGACGTCGTCTACAACTGGAACATGAAGATCCAGTTGGGCGACGGCGTGAAGATGACCTTCAAGCCCGGCGGCGACTCGACGAAGTTTATCGGCGCAGACGGCTGGGTCCGCATTTGCCGCGGCGGCATCGACGCCGAGCCCAAGAAGCTCTTGAGCTCGAAGATCGGCCCCGGCGACGTCCACCTGGGCGACGGCCCGGCCGAACTGGGGAGACTGGAATCTCGCTACAGCCCCTCATCGCAGGCGCACTGCCAGGACTACATCAACGCGGTGAAGTCCCGCAAGCCGACCATCAGCCCCTTGGCCGACGCGGTCCGCAGCGACACGATCAGTCTCTTGTGCGACATCGCGGTTCGCACGCGGCGACGGATTACCTGGGACCCGCAGAAGGAGACGATCTTGGGCGACGGCGAGGCGGCCAAGATGATGCACCGCGACCTGCGGCCGCCGTGGACGCCGTAACGATCCAACGATAAGGGATGAGGGATGAGAGATGAGAGCCATCGTGTCGCACCGTTTAGCCGCAGTGGTCGGAATCTGCGCTTTGTGCCGTCGCCCGCGCCGATCCACTCCATAAAGCCGCGACCGGTGGTCGCGCCGTTGATTCCGAGAAGTCGCAGGCCGACACCGTGCTGGCCGGCCAAAACGTACGAGGGCGGGGCACTTCAGTGCCCAGTGAGGCCGGGGGTCTGGACCCCAAGTTTGCCGCCGCAGTCCGTCGCATCCACGAACTGGGCGGGGAACTGCAATTCGACCCTGCCGGTCGGCTGGTGGGCGTCGACCTGACGAGTGATCGCGTTTCGGCCGCCGATGCGGTATCTGCCGCACCTGCTGGCCTTCTCTCACTTGAAAGAACTGAAGCTCTCCGGCGGCGGCGTGACCGACGAGGGCGTCCGCCGGCTCGCCTCGATCGCCGGCCTCAACTCGCTCTCGCTTCGGGACGTCCAAGTGAGCGACGCTGGCCTGCAAGCCCTCGCCGGGCTGCCCGAGTTGACGTCGCTTAGCATCCGCCGCAGCCCGCTGTTGACGGACCAAGGGCTGGAACATCTCCGGCAAATGGCCAAGCTCACCAGCCTGGGCCTGTTGGAGGTCGGCATTACCGACGCCGGCCTGGAGCGGGTGGCCGGCCTCGGGCGGCTCCGCGTGCTCGATCTCCGCGGCTGCGCCCAGGTGGGCAATCCGGGCCTGAAGCGCCTCCGGACGCTCAAGAATCTCAAGGTGCTGCGCCTCGGCGGCAGCTCGATCGACGACGACAGCTTGGGCATCGTCGGTCAGTTCGGCTCGCTGGAAAGCCTCACCATCGACGAAGCCGCAGTGACCGACGCGGGCCTGGCCCGGCTCGCCCGCCTCCCCTTGCAGGAACTCAACCTCTCCCGCTGCTACGGCGTCAGCGACGACGGATTTCAAGAGATCAAGCACCTTACGGCCCTCAGACAGCTCAGTCTGCGGGGCATACCCCTGAGCGGCGAGGGACTCGCCCAGCTTCGTGGCATGAGCAAGCTCGCTGTGCTGCGGCTGAACGAGACGGGCGTGGACGACAACGCCCTGCGGCACCTCGCCGGCCTGAAGCATCTCGCCCGCCTGGAACTCCGCCAAACGCTGATCACCGACGCCGCCGTCGAGCATCTCCGGACGCTCGCCCGCCTGCGCAGCCTCGATGTCCGTGAAACCGGTCTTTCCCCCTCCGCCGTCAGACGGCTGGCCACAGCGCTGCCGGAGTGCAAGATTCTCGACTGACCGAAGCGGCGTAGGTTATGCTTTAGCATAACGCCGCTTGAATCGCCGTCCCGTTATGCCGAAGAATAACCTACGGAACTGAGCTGTCATTTGCCGGCCGGCGCCTTCTTTTCGGCGGCCTCTTCGGCTGCGGCCTTCTCGGCGGCGGCTTTCTCGACGGCGCGCACCTCCGTCCTTTGCACGGTCGAGCGGCCGGCGAACAGCAAAGCCGGCACTACGACCGGCCCCAGCGACGCCACGCCGACGCCCGGCAGAGTGCCCCGCTCGCTCACTTCGATGCCCGCGGAGGTCCGCCGCACGGACATGACCGTCGGACGCAGATGCGGGCGGATCGCCCGGGCGGACGGCAGGAACCCCGGGCCAAGCTCGACGCCGCTTTGCCCGAACATTGCCCCGGCATACTTCGCCCAGACCAGCGACATCGGATAGAAGACGTCGAATATCCGCGGCGCATTGAGGTAGGCCATTTTCACCGGCCCCGGCTTCGCCTGTAACGCCAGGACAACCGCACATTGTTTGTCCAGCGACCGGAAATCGGCGCCGCGGGCAAGATAGCCCTTGATGCTCTGCGGGCAAAGGGCCACGATCAACTCCTTGTCGGTCAGGCACCACGAGGGGCTGAAAGGCGCGGCCGCCAACCCGCTCTCCTCGAACACGTGGATGTGCTGGCCGGCGAACTCCAGGTCGTGCAGCTTAAAGGTTGGGTGGAAGCGGCTGGCAAAAGACTGCGGCCCCCCTTCCTCCCGGGCCGCCCGCATCGCCTTTTCAACGTCTTCCAACGCCGCTCGCAGCAATCCGAGCAGCTTGGCGTGGGTGGCCGCCGCCTGCTTGGCGTCCTTCAGAGACACCACGGCGGTCAGCCCCATCAGGGCGCCCCCTTCACTGGGCGAATCGAAGATCCGCCACGTGTCGCCCAGCGGCGCGAGCAATTGCTCCCGCAGTTTCAGCCCGATGGCTTGCTCGATCTGACCGACGGTCGCATCCATCCCGCTCTTCATGCCCGGATCGATCTTGCCGACAATCTCCTGAACAGTGTTCCAGGCGGCCTCGGGGTCGAGCCTGAACGCCGCCGCGATTGTGGCGTCGTAGGGCACGACGGCCAGGTCGGCGGCCGTGAGCGGCTTGGCATCCGCCAGCCGCAAGATGCCCTCCGGCTGGCCCTCGATGGCCAGGAGCGTCTTGTTGACGAAGACCAATTGGTCCAAGCCACCAACGCTACGGATCGCGGTGACGTTGCCCAGTCCGAGGGCCTTGGCGGTTTCCGCGGCCTGCGGACCAGCCAGCGGCAGCGCGGCCTTGAGGTTGACGTAGGTGACGGTCGAGACCCGCTCGACGGGCAGCTCCTCGCGCAGCTTGGTCAGCCAGGCGGGCGGCTCGCCTTGGGCCCGCTTCAACATGGCCTCGATCTCCCCCTCGCCCACGCCGATCCACAGGCGGTTGTCCTTGATGCTCCAGACAACCGGGGCACCCGGAAGCAGCCGAAGCCGCTGCCACTTCTGGCCGCCGATCTCGACTGGCTCGGTGGGCATCGGCAGCAATTGCTTTAGCACTTCGGCCAGCGACGCTTCTGTCTTGGCCGCGTCGTCGCCCAGGTTCACCATCACCCCGCCGCGGACCGCCGGCCCGCCGGGCTGCATCTCGAACGAGGAGACGTAGATGGCCAGCGGCTTTGTAAGGGGCAACATGGCCAGGTTAACGACCTTCTCGGCGGAGACGGCCTCCGGCACGTCCTGCTTCTTCATGGCCTGGGCCAGGCCGGCGGTGATCGCCCGGCGAAGTTGGGCGGCCATCTGCCGCACTTCCGGCTCGGCCAGGAGTTGCTCGGTCTGATTGCCGCTCTTGCCGTCCGGCGAGGCCATGCCCGCCGAACTCATGTAGAAGAGGCACTCCTGCGGGGCGACCCTGGCGGCCACGGGGTCCTCCGGCAGCGGCGGCATGCCCAACGGAAGCCCGACGCCTCCAATCATACCGATCAACATCATCAGCAAACCGTGGAAGGGACTTATGGCTCCCATCGTCGTACTCCTTGAGAAACGGAAAGGCATTGAACCCTTGTGTCACCCGACGCAAGCGTGAACAAGAGAGTACCAAGAGGGAAGTAAATGTCAACCCCCCAGTCAAACGGCGTCTTCGCTTCGTCGATCTCCGAGCTTCCTTGCCAACAGGGGACGGACCGTTTTCAGCCGGCCGCCTCAGCCGTTCTTCTTCGCCTTCGCCGCCTTGTACTTTTCCAGTGTTTCCTTGACTTTCGCCTTGACTTCGTCGGTGGCTTGCGGGTCGGCGTCGAGCTTCTCGACGGCCTTGGACTGGAACTCGACGGCCTTGTCGAGTTCGCCCTTCTCGAAGTAGGCGCGGGCCAGCGTGTCCAGGATCGTGCTGTTCTCGTACTTGGTCGCCTCGGCCGCCTGCTTGGCTATCGCCAACACCACGTCCATGTCGCAATTCTTCAAGTTCGGCGTGTCCAGCAGCATCCAGGCCAGCGTGTTCAACAACTGGGCCTCGTTGGGCTTCATTTCCATGATCTTCTTGCCCATCGCGCAAGCCTTGGCGCCGTCCAGCTTCTTCGTGGCCAGGATTTTGAACTGCGTGCAAGCGGCCGCGAGCCGGTCCTGATCCGAGGAATCCTTGTCGTTGAGCATCTCTTCCATGACCTCCATCGCTTTGTCGAAGTCCTTGGCGGCCACGGCCTCCTTGAACGCCTGTTTGCGTTGTTGCTGGCGTTGCTCGATGCCCTCCTTGCCGGACGGCTCGGACTTGGGTTCTTCGGCCCGCGCCAAGGCCGCGCCGGCCAGAATCAGCAACATCGTCAACATCGGGCAGATCGTCTTGCACATGATTCGACTCCCATCGTGAAGGAAAGAGGTTGAAAAAACGGGAAAACCGGGCGCAAACGCCGCGGCGAAACTCCGCGAGCGCCCCCAGGGACGCAATGCAGACTTTGGACCATTACAGCAGGCCGGCACGGGCAAGTCAAGTGGCGCACGCCCGCAGTTTGTCCGGCTGTTCCATTTTCGCCCGAATTGTGCTATGATAGAAGCGCCATGACAACCGCCGTCAAGAAAATCGCTGACGAGGTCCGGCGCTTCCGAGAAGCGATCTCGACGAGTTCCTCGCTTGGCTGGCCGACTACGAGCTTGAGCAGGCTGACGAGTGGGACCGGGAGATGGAGCGCGACAGCCAGCCGGGCGGCCGGTTGCAGGGCGTGATCGACCGTGCCCGCGCCGACATTGCCGCCGGAAGAACGAAGCCTCTGGATGAAGTCCTCGACGACAACTGACTTCTGGCGACCGCAGCCCAACGGTTAGTGTGCCAGCCGGTCGACCATGAACAACGAGTTGTCGGCCACGTTGAACATCGGCCGGTAGGGGTTCTGGCGCTCGCAGAGGGCGCCTTGGCCGGGGTACCAGACCAATTGCATCACGAAGCCCCAGGACTCGGTGGGCAAAGCGGTGGGGTCGGCGCTGTCGTTCTTGCCCCGCTTGGGAATCCGGTAGTTGATCTCGTTTTGCAGGGCGAAGCTCCTGCCCAGCGGAACCCACAGGTCGGCCCCCAGCAGGCCGTCGCCGTCGCCGGTGGCCCCGGCCCAGAGCCGGCCGTTGCCGCCGCACTCGAAGTTCTGCCGCACGTACAGGCAGAACATGTCGCTGGCGTTGAGCTTGCCGGTGACTAGCCGGTCCTCGTCCGTCGACACGCTATAGGCGCCGAAATATCCCAGCTCCCACGTGTTGTCGAAGAGGTAGCTGGTTTCGCTGCGGATTTGTTGGAGGTTCTCGTTGTTGACGAAGATGTCGTGCAGGAAGTCGTAGGCGACGCCCCACTGCCATCCGCTACATTCCGCCCGGCGGAAGATGGCCGCAGTGGCGAAATACTGCTTTCGGTAGGGGCGCTGAAGACGTTGTTGCCGATCACCAGTTCCTTGGCGCCCGAGAAGTCGCTCTGGACGAAATTGGCGCCGATCTGGTAGCCGCAGCCCCAGGGATCGCCCAGCGGGCGGGCGAGGTTCAGGCCCTCGTTCAGGCCGAAGTCCCCGTTGGTGCCGCGGTCCAGCGGTCCCTTGAAGGCGTCTCCGCCGAGGAAGACCGACAGCCCGCGGAGCCAGGGGCCGCAACAGCCGTCGAACACCGGCCAGTCGTCGCAGCAGGCCCGGCAGGCCGGCCCGTCGCACGAGCCGCACTCGTCGCACTCGCCGTCGTCGGCTCCGCAGCCGTCGCGTCCCTGGAAGCCTTCGCCGGCGAACGCCCCGTCCGGGGTCAACGCCTCGAACTGCGTGCCCGGCGGGATCGGTTCCGGGCCGCCATTGCCGCTGGATCTGGCCCGCGGCTGGCTCGGCGCCGTCGGCTCGGCCGGCATCGACGCCTCGCCCACGGAGCTTTGATCGTAGTACGACCGCCGGGCGGTCCGATAGGCGCCCGCCGGCGCTCTGCGCGGCCATCTTGCCCGTACTGCCGTGGGGCCACAGCACGGCCATCTTGCCCGTAACGCTGCGACCCCTGGTCGGAAGCCTGGTCTACCGGATCGGAACTGGCGGACGGCTGATTGGCCGGACTTTGCCAATTCAACGGGCGTCTCAGCGTCCGTTCTTCCCAGTCGAACGGGGGTCACCGCGCGATCGACAGGCCGTGCGGTTTGCCACGACGTGTCTCCGTCGTCGGCCGGCCGCGCGGCCTGCCATGATTGCGCCCGGCGCTGGCACACGTGGACCCAAGCCCCACGCCCAAGAGCAGAATCCCGATTCGCCAGGTTCTGGTGAGATTCATCGTCATACCCTTCTGTCAGCGGGAACCGTCCACGGAGCTTCCACGGGCTAGTCGTAGACGGTAGAGACATCGGAGTTTGCCGGACCAGAACTTTCGTCAAAGTCGAGAGAATTGACAAAGTTTGCCCACACCACGCCATTTACGCACTTTTGCAATGGCTAGCATCTCTGGTTTCCGGTAGCGTTGGTGCCAACACGAAGCGTGGGAACAAGCGTAATATAGAAGTATCGGTGGCAATGAGTCTGTTGAGCCGGCGAGCACGGGTCGCGGCTTTACAGCGGCCCCTTGGCAGCCCCCAACGGAGTGGCAATAATACCGGCCTGGACAACACCATTAGCGGCCGGCACACGGCGTGTGCCGGCTACATTAGAAGTATCCTATGGACAAGATCGTGGTTCTCGCCCGGGGACTGGGAACGCGCAGTGCGACGCGACGACGCCGCCGCGCCGATCGACGGCCGTCAGGCGGCCATCGCCGACACCGGCGTGAAGGCCCTGATCCCGATCGGCCGGCCGTTCCTCGACTACGTCCTTTCGGCCGCCGCGGATGCCGGCTATCGGCACGTCTGCCTGGTGATCGGGCCGGAGCAAGAGGCGATCCGCCAGTACTATGGAGACGTGGCCGCCGAGCGGTTGGATTTCACCTTTGCCAACCAGGCCGAGCCGAGAGGCACGGCCGACGCCGTGGCTGCCGCCGAGCGGTTCGCCGGCGGCGATCCCTTCGCGGTGATCAATTCGGACAACTACTATCCGGTCGAGGCGCTCCGCGGGCTCCGCGAGCAACCCGGCTCGGCGGTGGCGCTGTTCGAGCGCGACGCCATGCTCGCCGGCGGCAACGTGACCCCCGAGCGGCTCAGCAAGTTTGCGGTGGCCACCATTGACGGCGGCGGCAATCTGGAGCGGATCCTTGAGAAGCCCGACAACGCGACGATCGCCGCGCTGCCGCGGCCGCTCTGGCTGAGCATGAACTGCTGGCGGTTCGGGCCGTCGATCTTCCGGGCGTGCCGGGCGATCCGGCCGTCCCCCCGCGGCGAGTTTGAAATCCCCGACGCCGTCCAGCACGTCATCCACGCGCTGGGCGAGACGTTTTCCGCCGTGCAGGTCCGCGCGGCCGTGCTCGACATGACCAGCCGGGCCGACATCGCCGCCGTCGCCGCCATCTTGGACAAGGTGGAGGTAAGACTGTGATCGAGTTGTCGTACGCGGGCACTTTGGACCAGAGCGACGAGCTGGCCGCGGCGCTGGCTGCGGCCGGGCTGAGCCCCCATGCCTGCGCGTCCAAGGCGGGGCTGCTGGGCCGGGCCGCCGCCGCCTTGTCCGTCACCGCCGGGACCGGCGGCGGCCGGCCGCTCGGGTTTTTCGTGCCCGGCCGGATTGAAGTCCTCGGCAAGCACACCGACTACGCCGGGGGGCGGACGATGGTGGCCGCGGTCGAGCGGGGCTTCTGCGTGGCCGCCCTCCCCCGCGACGACCGCCAGATCGTGGTCATCGACGCCGCCAGCGGCGAAACCATCGTCTTCCTCGCGGCCCCCAATCTGACGCCGCAAACGGGGGCCTGGTCGAACTATCCGATGAGCGTGGCGCGGCGCTTGGCGAGGGACTTCCCCGGCGCTACCCGCGGCGCCTGGATCGCGCTGGTGAGCGACCTGCCGCCGGCCGCCGGCATGAGCAGTTCCAGCGCGCTGATGGTGGCCGTGTTCCTGGTCCTGGCCGAGGTCAACCGCCTCAGCGCCCGCAACGAATATTGGCACAACATCGGCAGCGACGTCGACCTGGCCGGCTACCTGGGGGCCATCGAGAACGGGCAGAGTTTCGGCACGCTGGCCGGCGACCGCGGCGTGGGCACCTTCGGCGGCAGCGAGGACCAGACCGCCATGCTCGCGACCGAGCCGGGCGAGATCAGCCAATTCGCCTATTGCCCGACCGAGTTCGAGAAGGCGATCCCCGTGCCGCCGGGCTGTGTGTTCGCCATTGCCGCCAGCGGAGTGGCGGCCGAGAAGACCGGCGCGGCGATGGAGAAATACAACGCCGCCTCCCGCTTGGCTACGGCGCTGGTGGAGCTTTGGCGGCGGGAGACCGGCCGGGCCGATCCGCACCTGGCCGCCGCGTTGGGTAGCTCGCCGCAGGCCGCCGACCGGCTGAGGACGTTGGTCCAGGAGACCGACACGCTGGCCGAGGGCTGGGCACTTCAGTGCCCAGTCAACCTGCCGGCGGGCCGGGCCGGCAGTTCCACGGCCGCTCCAGGCGCGGCCGTGCAACTGTCGCCCCAGCAACGGGCCCTCTTGGCGCGGCTGGAGCATTTCATCCTCGAAAGCGGTGAGATCATCCCTGCGGCGGGCGATGCCTTGGCCGGCGGCGATCTGCGGCTGTTCGGCCGGCTGGTAGACCGTTCCCAGCGGGCCGCCGAGCAACTGCTGGGCAACCAGGTGCCGGAAACGGTGTTCCTGGCGTCGTCCGCCCGGCGCCTCGGCGCGGCGGCGGCGTCGGCGTTTGGGGCGGGCTTCGGCGGCAGCGTCTGGGCCTTGGTGGAGGCGGCCTCGGCCGACGGATTTTTGACGGCCTGGAGCGACGCCTACGGCGCGGCGTTTCCGCAGCGTGTTCCACAAGCCCGGTTCTTTCTCACCCCTGCCGGTCCCGCCGCGTTCCGCGTGTGCTGAGAGAGTCCACCGCTGTGCGGAACTTTGTTGAATACCGCCATGATTCCCTGGTGTCCTTTAACGAGCGCGGGCGCTCCGGCTTGACGGGCTGGGATGTCGCGTGCTGCTCTGGACGCCCGCCGCCGCGGGATTGCGGGCAGACGTATTCACCGCACTGCGAAGCAACACGTTGGTGTCGATCAGATAGCGGGTCATCAGTCGTAGAGATTCTCGCGCCGCAACGATTCGTCCGTAAGATCGGGCGCAGGCGGTCGGGCGCATCCGCCCAACGTTTGAACGCCTCCGCCCGTTGTTGCGAGGTTGCCCGTCACCAGAATGGCCGGTCCCTGTCGACCGGCCGCAAGAGCAGAGTATCGCCCAAGACCTCCAACTCGAACTTGGCGTGAGGTCTTGCCCCGCCGATCAACTCCGGAGGCAGGCGCAGCCCGCCGTCATCACTCGTTTCCAGCGTTGCCACGGTCAGGCTCCGAAAGCCGTCGAAGAAGACCGAAAAAGTCACTCCCACCTACTCCTTAAGGATACCCCAAGGTGCGGAAATGGTCAATCCTTGGGAATCACTTTTCGTCTGTCTTGCGTTCGCTCAATTGACCTTGCGCCACCGTCTCCTGCTCGATTTTCTTGTTGTCTTTGGTTTGAACTTCGCAAAGATATTGCATAGCGGCTCGCGATTGCGCCAGCGTTCCCAGCACGATCAGGAAGAGCGCCCCCGACAGGAAGCTCGGCCTGGGGGAAATGCTTCGATCCAAGAATTCGCCAGTGTGAAGAATCAGGAGAAGGTATCCAAGCCCGATCGTTCCAGCCAGAAAACCTTTCGCATATTTCGCGTTGATCGCCCGACGGAGGTTGAGAAGCTGCTCTTTGGAGAGGCACTGACAAGGCATAAGAAATGTGCGAACTGCCCAATGGAGATAGACCACGGAGCAGATCAACAGCGATGAATGAACATAACTGTATGCGGTCAGTGGCCAGGTCTTCTCCGGCATGGGGACTGAAATGCAGATTTGCACCCACATCCAAGCGGCTAGCCCAAGACACGTCAGCAGAATGTTCTTTAGAATCTTCATGTCGATCACGGCTCCTTCAGCAAGGCCCTGAATCTTGCTTGTTCGAAATGATGGTCACCAATGGCCCGCGGTTCTGCCGGCTGAAATCCGCCGCCTTGGCGTGCGCCGGGTCACGCGGATTCAGCAGAGCGAAGAAGAAGTACGAATCGGCGAAGACACGTGTCATCGCTTAGGTGTCCCGTGCAGATAAGCCATTCTTCACCTTGCCACGATAGACCATAGGACGCTCCCTACTGACGCCGGGCCTTCAACATCCCGGCAGCCGATAGACAGTATACCCGCGGCGCCGGAGGGTCACAATCCCCGTCCAATCATCGCTCTTGTCAGAGCCAGTAGCGTACGGAGCTACCGCAATTCCCGGCCGGGATAGGCCCCGGAGCGGAGGGCCTCCAGGGCTTGGCTGGCGTAGGCGCCGGGGTTGCGGGCGAACCGGTCCAAGGATGCCTCGCTGGAGAACAGATAGACCCGGTTCTCGTAGAACACGCCGTGTTCGCGCCTGCCCGGCACGGCCTGGCCCTGCTCGGTGGCCAGCACGACGTCGTTGCCCGAGACGACCGGGGCGTAGCGGTCGGGATCGGTGAAGAAGCGGCGTTGCTGCTCAGGGCCGGCGAACAAGTAGGTCCGGCCGCGATGGATCGCGCCCCAGCGGCGGTCGCCGGGGACCCATTGCTGCCGCTCGCACAGCGACACCGGACAGTACCCGTCCAGGCCCAACGGCGGGTTCATGGTCGGGGGGAGACTTGTTGTGGCTGGCGGCGGGCTGGCCGAGGGCGCGGCTGGCGGCATCGACGGTGCGGCGCCGTAGGCGGGCGCCACTGGCGCCGGAACTGGCGGCTGCGCCATGGCCGGCGGTGGCCCATAATTCGGTAGTTGAGTGCCCGTCGGCCCCGGCGGATTGTAGCCATAGGGCGGCTGGCCGGCCGGTGCCGCCGATGGCGCCGGCTGGGCGTCTCGGGGGAAACCGGCATAACGGTTTTCAGGGGCCGCCGCGGCAACGGGCGGCTGAGCCGCGGGTTGGGCAGCCGGGGGGTAGCTCGGGGCCACCGCGGGCCCGCCGGGAATCTGGGCGTAAACCCCAGCCCGCCGCTGCTTTGCGTCGGCCGCAACGCGGCTCAAAAGAGCGACGTACTGGGCCGCGTCCATCCGCTTCTGCACCGTCTCCAGCGGTCGGCCGTCGGGCAGGGCGATGACCGTGGTTGGCAACGCCGTCACCCCATACTTCCGCGCCGTGGCGGGAAAATAGTCGGCGTTAACCTTCACCGGGACGTAGTCGGCGCTGAGCGCGGCGGCCACCGAGGGCTGCGTAAACACCTCCGCCTCCATCCACTTGCAATGGTCGCACCACGGGGCCCAGAAATGGATCACCACGAGCCGGTTCGTCTGGCCGGCCAACCGCTGGGCGCTCTTGATCGTAGGCTCCCAACGGATCGGCTGTTGTGACATACTAGCCGAAGGTGGTATTAAGACAGCAACGACAAGCAAGAATAGTCCACTTGTTCTACCCATTTTAGCCATCCTCGCGCGTTAGATGTCGGCGGCAGCGGGCCGCGTCGTCCTCTATTTATCGGAGATGAGCGGGGCGGAAGTGTGGGGAAATTGTGGCGAATGTGCCGGAATTGCTGGTTGAACCCACCACACATGGGGTCAGACCGTGATTAGTGATTAGCGGGAAAGGTCTTCCATCCGTCTGGAACCTGGTCCCGCTAATCACTAATCACGGTCTGACCCCATCCTGTTTCACGGCTGGTTTGTTCGGCTTGCCAAGAATGCAACGGCAGCGTACAATACAGCGGTTGGGTTTGAGCAAGAAACTCACCCGCACCGCTTGACACGAGCCGTAGTGCGGTTAAGATACCGTTGTTTGAGTTCTGCCTGGCAGGCAGGCGTTTCTTGGCCCTGGATCTGGAATGATCGGGCCGCCCGGGCGAAAGGGAATGATCCGGGCGAAGGAATGTAGACGCCTCTCGACCCCATGCTTTCTGCTGCGGACCGATAGAAGGTTCTCGGTCTGCCTAGGCGCAGGGCGTAGTTTGTCGCCGCACGTGAAGTGACTTCTGGACGTAGGATGCCCGGTTCCCAAGACGGGCATCAGTTCTTGTGGCTTGGGAGCTTACTGCCAACCGCGGTCCTTTCTTGAGACAGGCGACCGCGCAAACGGGGATCGCACTAGGTATTATGGACATGGCCAAGAGGAAGAAAGGCCGTCCGCGCGGCCGGAACGGGGGTTCCGGTTTCCATGCGCGCGGCGGGTATCGTCAGCATTCCGCCCGACCGTACCAACCGTCGATGGGCAACGGCGAGAACCGCAACGCCGAGCCGGCCGACAACGGCGAACCCGGCCCCGTCGAGCCCGGCAGCGGAGTGCTCGAATTGCACCCCAACGGTTACGGGTTCCTCCGCGACCCGACCAACAACTACATGCGGGAGATGACCGATCCCTTCGTGCCCGGAAGCATGATCGAGAAGTACGGGCTGCGCGAGGGGGTGCTCATCCACGGCATGGTGCAGGCCGGCCGTCGCCAGCAAGGCCCCAGGCTGCGGGAAATCACCGACGTCGACGGCATGCCCCCCGACGACTATAAGAACGTCAAGAACTTCGACCAGTTGACCGCGATCAATCCCGAATCCTGGTTGAAACTGGAGGTCGGCCCCGAGCCCATGACCACCCGCGTGATGGACCTCTTGACGCCGTTGGGCAAGGGGCAGCGGGCGTTGATCGTCTCCCCTCCGCGCCGGCAAGACCATCCTCTTGCAGCACATCAGCCTGGGCATCTCCACCAACTTTCCCGACGTGAAGCTGATCGTGCTGCTGATCGACGAGCGGCCCGAGGAAGTGACCGACATGAAGCGGGCGGTGAACGGCGAAGTGGTGGCCAGCAGCCTCGACCGCGACATCGAGAGCCACGTCCGCCTCGCCCAATTGGTGGTCGAACGCTGCAAGCGCCTGGCCGAGATGGGCAAGGACGTCGTGCTGCTGATGGACTCGATCACCCGGCTGGCCCGCGCGTTCAACAAGTGGGTGGGCAACACCGGCCGGACCATGAGCGGCGGCGTGGACATCAAGGCCATGGACATCCCCAAGAAGCTCTTCGCCACCGCCCGCTTGTTCGAGGAGGGCGGCTCGCTGACCGTGGTGGGCACCGCGCTCATCGACACCGGCAGCCGCATGGACGAGTTGATCTTTCAGGAGTTCAAGGGGACCGGCAACATGGAATTGGTGCTCGACCGCAAGCTGGCCGACCGCCGCGTCTGGCCGGCCATCGACATCAGCCAGTCGGGCACCCGGCGGGAGGAGAAGCTGCTCTCGGCGGAGACCTTGCGGGCCGTGACCATGCTCCGCCGCACGCTCTCCACCATGCACCCGGTCGACGCGATGGAGCAATTGACCACGCAACTGGCCAAACGCAAGACGAATCAGGAGTTCATCAACCTGATTAGCGGCGCCCGGCTGGAGTAGCGGGGGCGAAGACAACTGGGTATCGAGGGAAGGCGGTGTAGCCTCGTGAAGAAGTCGGTTTACATCGAGACCACGATTGTCAGTTATCTCACCGGCTGGCCGTCGCGTGACGTAATTCGCGCGGCTCGGCAGGCGATCACAAGGCGATGGTGGAGACGCCGCGGCGGTAACTTCGATCTTTTCGTGTCGCAAGTTGTGCTCGACGAAGCGGGCAGGGGAGACAAGCGGGCCGCGGCACGCCGGAAACGAGTGCTCGATCGGCTGACTCTGCTCGATACTACGGAGGATGCTCTGGAGTTGGCGGCGACGCTAATCGAAAAAGGAGCAATGCCACCCAAAGTGGTAGGCGACGCAACGCACTTGGCCATCGCAGCGGTGAAGAGGATCGACTTCCTCCTCACCTGGAACTACAGACACTTGGCCAACCCTGAGTTGAGGGTTCCGATCGGTGAAGTGGTGGCGGCTATGGGGTATCAACTCCCAATCGTTTGCACGCCCGAGGAGCTAATGGGAGAGTTGCCATGAGAGAGGATTCCATAATGAGAGAAGTGTGGCGAATCAAGGACGAGATCGCTGCCAAGTACGGATACGATGTCCGGGCATACGGGAAAGCGCTTCAAGCAAGAAGAGCGCCGCAGTAGCCGGAAGCAGGCGAGCGGGCGTCCGAAAGGGGCCAAGGCCAAGTGAGGACGCGCCGGCCTTCCGGCGGCGGTGCCGAAGCACGATTTTCATGTCCCCAGTTTCGCTATGGGAGGAATGCCGTGACCGACAGCCCAAATCCGGTTCCGCCACCACTTGGCGATGTTTGCGACCGATGTTCAGAAACACTTCCACCTGGCGCAGTCCGCTGCCCCAAATGCACAAGCTGGAGAAAAGACGTTCGGGATGCCCGAACCCGCGTGGTCGCCGGCTGTTCGGTATTCCTAATATTTGGCGTTATTTGCGCAATCGGCTGGAGGGAAGGTTCCGCTGAGCGTGTGCAACTCTTTGGCCCAGCCGAGTCCGCGTGGTTCGACCGTGAAACCGATCCGGCACCTCAATTGCCCGGGGTTATCGGTACCACTGGCCTCATACGTGCACCAGAGCCGTACCGCTGGCGGTTCTCACCGAAGAAATTCCTCGGCAGCAGCGACGGCTGGGGATTCATGTTTGGTGTCGGGGCTGCGATTGCGGGCGCTTTGATCGCCGCCAATGGCACAGCGCAGTTTGAAACGGAAGACAGGTTCGTCATGGTAGTTCTCCCAAGGTTGTCCAGCTAAAATGAACTATCACAGCGTTGACGTTTCTGAGGAGGCCATCGCCGATTTTTGCCGGCGAAATCACATCCGCCGATTATCGTTGTTTGGCTCAATCCTTCGCGACGATTTTGGGCCACAAAGCGATATTGACGTGCTGGTGGAATTCGAGCCGGGGCACGTGCCCGGACTGATCCGCATGGCGGGATTGGAGAACGAGCTGTCCGAAATCCTTGGACGTAAGGCGGACCTGCGGACGGCGGCGGAGTTGAGCCGTCACATGCGCGAGGAAGTCGTGAAGGAGGCAAGGACGCAGTATGTCCAAACGTGACGACCAAACGCTTCTGCGCGACATCCTCGACGCGGGCCGGTTGGCGCTAGCCGAAGCCGAGGGACGCGACCTCACGGCATTAGCCTCCGACCATGTGCGGACACTTGGGTTCGTAAAATGTTTGGAGATCGTCGGGGAAGCGGCTGGCCGGCTTCACGCGGATTTTCGCGCACGCCACGCCAGGATTCCCTGGAACGAGATCATCGGCATGGCGCAACCGGCTCGTTCATGCATACTTCGCCATCGACTACGAGCAAGTCTGGAAGGCCCTGACCGAAGACCTGCCTCCGCTTCTAAGAGAAGTGGAGGCGATACTGACAAACGAGTTCAGCGGCGGGTCGTAACTCGCACTCATCCCCCGGCTTCTTCCATGCCCAACCTCTTAATCCAAAACGGCCGCGTGATCGATCCCTCGCAGGGGATGGATCGGGTGACGAATCTGTTGGTGGCCGACGGCCGGATCGCCGCTTATGACGCGACGCCGGCCGGACAAGAGACCGTGATCGACGCCGCGGGCAAGATCGTCGCTCCGGGCCTGATCGACATGCACGTCCACCTCCGCGAGCCGGGCTTCGAGGAGGACGAAACCATCGAGACCGGCACGGCCGCCGCCCTGGCCGGCGGCTTCACCTCGATCGCCTGCATGCCCAACACCGACCCGCCCACCGACACACAGGCCGCGGTGGAGTTCATCCGCGACCGGGCCGCGCGGGCCAATAATTGCAACGTGCTGGTGGTCGCCTGCGTGAGCCGCAACCGCGAGGGGAAGGAACTGGCCGAGATCGGCCGGTTGGTCGAGGCCGGCGCGGTCGGCTTCAGCGACGACGGCTCGCCGGTCTACGACGCCGAACTGATGCGCCGGGCGCTGGAATACTGCCTGATGTTCGACAAGCCGGTCTTAAGCCACGCCGAGATCCGCGAGTTGACCCAGCAGGGGGTGATGCACGACGGGCTGTCCTCGCTGGTGCTCGGCCTGACCGGCATTCCCGCCGCCGCCGAGGACGCCATGACCGCCCGCGACGTCGCCCTGGCCGAGGCCACCGGCGGGCGGTTGCACCTGATGCACGTCTCCACCGGCAACAGCGTGGAAATCATCCGCCGGGCCAAGAGCCGCGGCGTCCGCGTCACCGCCGAGGCCACCCCGCACCACTTCTCGCTTACCGACGAGTCGCTCCGCACGTTCGACGCCAATTTCAAGATGAACCCGCCGCTAAGGGGGCGCGAGCACGTCGAGGCCGTGCTGGCCGGGCTGGCCGACGGCACGATCGACGCCGTGGCCAGCGACCACGCCCCGCACGCCAGAGAAAAGAAGATGCAAGAGCTCGACCGGGCCCCGTTCGGCGTCGTCGGGCTGGAGACTTCGCTCGGGCTGGTGGTCACGAAGCTGATCGAGCCGGGACTGCTCGACTGGCCCGCGGCAATCCGCAAAATGTCGCTCAATCCGGCCAGAATCCTGGGCCTCGACAAGGGCACGCTCCAGATCGGCGCCCCGGCCGACGTGACCATCATTGCCCCGCAGGCCTGCTGGACGGTCGATCCCGCCACTTCCGCTCGAAGAGCGCCAACACGCCCTTTGCCGGTTGGGAACTGACCGGCCGGGCGGAGGCGGTGATCGTGGGCGGAAGAATCAAGTTTGATCGGCGCTGACGCCATCAGCGACCAGCAGTCTCGGGAGGTGCGGAATGGACGATCCCCAGAGCCCCCACGATTGCGGCACCCGGCCAGGCCCAGTCGGAACCGGACGCACACCCCGGCGCACGCCCGGCGAATGTCACGGACGATCTGCGGACGCTGGTCCGCTGGCTCTACACGAACAATCCCTTTTATGCGGTCAGCGCCGCGCTGACGTTCGTGGGCCTGCGGCTCTCCTTCAACACGAGCGGTTCCGCCTTCCAATCCGGCGCCTTGATGATTGGACTTGTGGCGTACACGCTCTTGCTGGCGGGGTCGGCTTGGTTTCTTATCCGCTATGGCAACCTGTGGGAAGACGCTCGCACCTTGTTGCTGGTGATCGTGCTGATGCTGTTGGCGATCTCGGTGAGCTTCGACGACGCGCTGGCGGCCAATTCGTGGAAGGGTATTCCCCTTTTCCTGGTGGGGCTGGCCTTCGCGTGCGGTTTGAGCGAGGGGCTTTTGCGCGGAATCGGGCTTCGTTTGGCGGCTGGCTTTCGTTTACCTTTCCACGGGGCCCTGGCAGTGTTCTTCCTATACCCCGTTGTGCTGAGCCAGTGGATCCGCGACCCGCAAAGTCCGGCGCTATGTTGGGGGTTGTTCGGTTTCTCCGCCGTGGCGGGCGGCGTGTTTCTTACGCTTCTGCCGGCGATCCGGCGCGGGCCGCAGTATGTTTGCGACAACGGCAGCCCTTGGAAGTGGCCCTGGTACCCCTGGACATTGTTCGGCGTGCTCGGGTTCGGCGTGTGTGTGCGGGCGTACTACTTGTGCGTCTCGTTCCATTTCGTCGGTGTCCCACAGACGATCTTCGCGCCCTACTTCCTTGTGCCGTTCCTCTGGGTCGTGGCCCTTCTGTTGTTGGAACTGGGGCTTGTCTCGCGCAGAAGCCGGTCCTGTACCTGTCGCTGATCCTCGCCGCGGGCCTTGCGGTCCTCGCCGTGACGGCGTCGCCCGAAAGGGCGTCCGATCTCGGTTTTCTGAAGCTCTTCTACGGCACGCTGGGGGCGTCCCCGTTGTTCCTGACCTTGGCGGCCGTGAGTGTGTTTTACCTGGTTGCATGGTTGCGGAGCGTGCCCGGGGCCTTCCTGGGGTTCTCGCTGGCGCTGGCGGCGTTCTCGGTCTGCCGCACCGGGACGTTCAACCCGCTCACCCTTGCCGCGCCTTGGGGATTGCCGATCCTGGCTGCGGCGGCGGTGTTTCTCGCAGTAGCCATCCGGTGCCGCCATGCCGCTGCCTGCCTGCTCGGCGGTTGGTGCGCGTGGTGGGGCTGTGGATTGACTTCTACAACGGGCCCCTAGCGGCCCACCGAGCGGCGATTCTCGTCCATGTGCTGCTGGCGGCCGCGCTCCTGGTAGGCGTCTTGTTCCGTGACGCCGTCGGCAGGTGGATTCAAGGGTTGGGTGCGGCCTGTCTGCTCTGCTTGGCACTGGTTACCGTTGCTTGCGACCCGAGCACGCTCGGTAATCCGCCGCATTGGCTGTTGGTTCTCTACCCGCTGTTGGCCGGGACCATCGCCCTGGTCTACGGTTTGTTGGTGAAGAACCCCTGGTGTTTTGCCAGTGCCGTCGGCTGCCTCTGCGGGTGGTTGGCGGCCAGCGGCTGGAGTTCCTATCGGCAGGCACGGCGGTCCATCGTGGGGCTGGACTATATCGTCTGGGGAATCGTCTCGTTTGTCCTCGCGATACTGGTCAGCCTCTCGAAAACCGGCCTTCTCCGGCGACTTCACCTGCGCGGCCGAAAACGGAACTGAGCGCGACACACAACTACGGGACGCAGAATGCCTCTCCTGATCGACGGCTACAACCTATTGCACGCCACCGGCATCGTGGGGCGGGGCTCTGGGCCGGGCGGGCTGGAACGCAGCCGGTTGGCATTGCTCAACTTCCTGGCCCACGCGCTCGATCCGGCGGACCTGCCGCACACCACGGTGGTGTTCGATGCCCACGACGCCCCGTCGGGCCTTCCGCGGGTGGTGCAGCACCGGGGCATCGCCGTCCGCTACGCCGCCGGCTACGAATCGGCCGACGCGCTCATCGAGGAGTTGATCCGGGCGGAATCGGCCCCGCGGCGGCTGGTGGTCGTTTCCAGCGACCGGGAGATACAGCGTGCCGCCCGCCGCCGCCGGGCCAAGGCCGTCGCCAGCGACGCCTGGTATGCCGAGTTGCTCCGCGCCCGGCGGGAGCGGAACGAGGCGGCTACCGAGCCGTCCGATCAGCCGCCCGTGCCGCTCCTGGCAGAAGACGTCGAGTATTGGATCCGCCAATTCGGCGGCGGGCCGTTGCTGAAAGAGTGCGGCGAGAGCCCGCCCGGCGACGAGCCGCTGAATCCCTTCCCCGCCGGCTACGGCGAGGACCTCCTGCGGGAGCAGTAGCACGGGCTTCCAGCCTGTGCAAACGGAGGGTGGCACGCTCTGAGCGCAGCGAAGGGCGTGATCCGGCCGTCCACCACGCCCTTCGCTGCTCAGGGCGTGCCACCCAACGAAGAAGTCGGAGCGGAAGCGGCCATCACGCCAGGTCCCGGTCTTCGAACAGCAACAGCGCCAGGAGCATGGCCACGGAACAGAGCAGCAGGCAGTATAGCCCGTCCGCGGCCACGTAGGACCAAGGCACAACCTGGCCGGTGGAGATGGCGGCGGAGATGTTGAAGTACTCCAGCAAGGGGATGACCGCGGCCAGCAAGTTGGCCACGAAGTGGACGAATTCGATCTGCCCGACGGCGCTTTGGGCCAGGCTCGGCACGAGGTTGCCCAGGACATAAATCGCCCCGCAGATCACCAGGTTGGCCAACATCGGCAGGCGGGTGGAGATGGCCACGCTGATGGCCGCCAACACCACGGCCTCCATAAACGAGAGGACCAGGCCCGGCACAATCTGGAGCATCTCCGCCTTGCACATTTCCAGTCCCGGCTCGGCCTGGCCGGTCTCCCGCGCGTCATACACGACCTTGTAGGACACGCTGGCCAGGAAGATCGCCCCCAACACGAGGAACATGACCGCCACCGGAACCAGCACGCCCAGGAACTTGCCGAGGATGAACTCCCGCCGGCCGACCGGCTTCGAGAGCAACGTCAGCGCGGTGCGCCCCTCGATCTCGTCGGCGATCGACACGCTGGCCGTCCACAGCGCCAGGATGATCGACAGGACCATGATCAACGTCAGGCCCTCGTCCTTGACCATCTTGATGTCTTCGCCCAGGGTGTGATAGGGGATGAACGGGAAGAGGACCAGGCCGCAGACGCCCAACGTCATCAGCACGTAGAACAAGGGCTGCGACATGGCCTCCTTGGCGGTGACGCGGGCGATGGCGGCCACCTTCGGCACGATCGGTGCGCAGTGCCAGGCCAATCAGCCCGAGCGCCGCCGCGCCGGCCAAGAACCCAAGGCCGACCATCCATAGCGGCCGCAACCAGGTCGACGACACGCCAAACAACGCCAAGTGACTCGCGTCCACGCTTGTGACCCTTTGTTTCAGTGCCGAATCTCGAACGAATGGAACCGCCCGCTGTGGGGCAGCACCGTCTCCCGCGTCTGACCGATGTAATGCCCCATCTCCGCCTTGACGGCGCTGAGGAACTCACCCACCTCGTCCGCGGCCCCCTCGACGACCAGGTGTACCCGCCCGTCGGGCAGATTCCGCACAAAGCCGGTCACGTCGAACCGGACGGCCAGCGACCGGGCCGTGTACCGGAATCCGACCCCCTGGACGCTGCCCAGGTAATAAACCTCGCGCTGCTGCCGGTCGCTCATTCTCCTGGCTCTCAGCTTTCAGCGGTCAGCTTTCAGCTTTCGACGGACTTTCGGAAGCTGATAGCTGAAAGCTGGTCGCTCGAAGCTCTTAGTGGTGTCCGCAGCCGGGACAGCCGCCGCCGCGGGGCGCATTGGGATTCTCGATCGAGAACCCGCGCCCATCGGCCCCTCGCGGAAGTCAATGGTCGTCCCGTCCAGGTGCAGCGCCATTTTCTTCGCGGCCACCAGCGTCACGCCGTGTTGCGGGTAGCTCGCGTCGATGGTGGAGTCGAAGCCGGTCTCGAAGCCGAGGGTGTACTGGAGGCCGGAACAGCCCCCGCCGGCCACGCCCACCCGCAGCACCGATCCCGCCTCGACCTTCTGCTCCTCCATGTACCGCTTGATCTCCCCCGCCGCCGTATCGGTCAATGTGATTGCCATAACCTAATAGTACCCCGACAACGGCCGGCCGCCAAGTAGGTCCCGCCTGCCGGGCGGGACATGGGCAATTCCTCTCGACGCGAGCCAAGTCCCGCCCGGCAGGCGGGACCTACCCCCCGCCCCTCACTATTTCCCAAACAGCGCCTTCATGCAAATCTGCGACCAGGTCTCGAACCCGCTCATGTCCGCCAGGATGGCCTCGACGGGCCGGAAGCCGCACTCGATGATCTCCGGCTCCCGCGGACGCACGGCCGGCCGCTCGAGGTCGAACAGATGAACCACCCCGAGATGGACGCTGCCAACCTCCGTCTGATCGTCGTTGATCAACCCGACGCAGCGGGTGGTGTAGCGTGATTCGACGGCGACCTCCTCGTCCAACTCCCGCCGCATTCCCTCCTCGTAGGGATTGCCGGCGGCGTGCCCTTCCAGAAAAGGGGACTGACCCCCTGGGGTGTGGACGGGGACTGTGCCCGCTCCTGCAAAAAAAGGGGACTGCCCCCCCAGGGCTTTGTTGGGGACTGTCCCCTTTTTTTCGGCGTCGATGGCCGAGATATGTCCGCCAATGCCGACGCTCCGCTTGCGGTGCAGCCGCCCCTCGCCCATGCCGGCGCCGCGGGTGTACTGAAAGACGCTCGTTCCGGCGGCCGGAAAAGGTGCCAGGCTCCGTTTGTGCGGAGCACCCTCTGGGCCTTCCAGGCAAACGGTGCCTGGCACCCTTTCCGGCCGCTCCACGTGCCGGAAAATCATATACGGGATCAGTTGCTTGAAGCCGGGGTCCTTTTCCACCTGGTCCCGCGGCCGGTAGCTGGTGTTCTCCGGCCGCAGCAACTCGTCGAGATATCGCTCGACGCTGCCGCAAAACCCCTGAAAATATCCCAACCGGCGGAACAACTCCGCCGGCACCACCAACACCCGCTCGATCTGCTCCTCAGCCACGTGCAAGTCCTTTCGTTGTCGGCCAAATGCCGCCTTCCATCCCTCCGCTGCCAACCCCGGATCACGTATTACACCCGAGTCTACCTGACCCGCCGCCGCCTTTCAACCGCCGTGCGCTCGGGATCCGCTCGTGTTGGTGCGCAAGGAATTGGGCCGGCCAGAATAGCCCGAAGGGCTTGTGATAGGACAGCCCAGGGTTGCCGCTCCGAGCGGCTACCCTGGGAGAAATGCAAGGCGGGACGATAATACCCCGAAGGGGTTTCGTAGTGCGGCGTCCCCCACGCCTACGCAACCCTTTCAGGGTTAAATGGATAGACGCCGGCCCCTTTCCCAGGGTAGCCGCTCGGAGCGGCAACCCTGGGCTGACTTATGCAATCCCTTCGGGATGAGAACGCTGCTCGCATCAACCACGAAAGGCGGACCAACCCTATCCCCGTGTTCTCCAACTCCTCTCGTCCATTAGCGTGAATCAGCGGTGATTAGTGTTCCCCCCGCCCGGTCACGAAACCGGAACACTAATCGCCGCTAATCTCCGCTGATTGCAGGAACCACGCCGGAAAAAAAGGGGACTGGCTCCGAACCGCCCGGCGAGAACCCGCGAAGAATGGCGGTCGTGCGGTGCCTGCCCGTTTTCCAACAGGCTGCCCGCCGCCGCTGGCGCCCGCCCCCGTTCCCCGCCCCGCCATCCTCCCGCCCGGCAGAGGGCACGAACGCTCATTGGCAAAACTTGGGGCCATACCACCGTTAGTCACGTGTGGTAGGTTTCCCCAATGATTAATGGCGATCTGACCCCAAAACCACACAAAACCACAAAACCATCAATGCCTTCGCTTGTGGTCTGTTTCCCTGGTCTTTTGAAAGAACTCGTTGTCCTGTTGATACTGACTGATCACCCAACCGACGTACTCTCGCGAGTACCTGGGGAGACGAGTACCTGGGACAGTGACAAAAATTGTCCTTCTCCGACACCTGATACACACGGTTGATGCATTGGATATCGAAGGAGTTGATCTTCTTCTTGCCTGGTAGGCCCCGGTTGATTTCTGCTACCGCTTCCTTCTGGCGAAATGGATGCGTGAGATCGTAGTCGAGCTTCCGATACGCTGGGGCATCGGGATCGTCCACAATTCGGATGGCCCGCGCATCCGAAGAAGCCGATTCGCGCACCTCAACACCGGAGGGGAATGTATAGACTTGGCTCCCCGGGGGAGCCTTGACGACTTTTCGTATGCTCTTGAGCCATGACTGCCTGATGGACTCAACCTGCCGCTCAAGTACCCTCCGAATGTCGCTCGTATCGCCCGGCTCGCTCTTCGCCCCGTGTCGAAAGTAAACGGTGCCGGCTGAGAACGCTGTTTTCTGCTTCTTATCGCTCACCGCGTAAGTTCCAGGCTTTGTGAACACGATAGGAATAGAGACTGCCTCGACGAGGATCACGGCGAGGCGGTTGCCTGCCTTGCTTTCTTCCGAAATGCTGAAATCATCGAAGTGCTCACCCGTGTACTTCTCGATTTGATCAATCACGACGGCTCCATCGAGTTTGAGTACCTGGCGTTGGATCAAATCCTGTTGGAGAGCCTTTGTCGTCCAGGCCGATCACCAGAACACCGCCGCCCGAGTTCGCCATCGCGATCATGTCCTTGATTATTTCACACCACGCGTGCGGTTCGGCAAAGTCAAGACTGCCCTTGAAGTCGACGTACTTCGACTCACGCTTGGCAGCCAGCGCCCTCTGTACGTGCGTTTTCATCGATAACGGCCCAAGTTGCTCATCAAAGGAGGTAACGGTAAAGGGGTCGGGAGTCCCTTGAAAAAATAGGAAGGCATAAAGACTCCCGCCCCTTTCCTCTCACAATTCCGGGACTACCAGCGTCCGCCGAGCACGCAAGTCGCGCCCCCGGTTACCCGCCGGTAAACGAGCAGACTACACCGTTGAGCTCAGAGCGTCAAGTTTTTCCAGAATTGGAAGCACACACCGGTTCCTGAGAGCATTAATAGAGCCCTTTGTTACGGCGCCGGTCCTTGTCAATTCCGCCCATATGTCGCGAAGATCTATCCGGCCGGTTGTTGCGGGAATTCCCACTGCGCCCTTCGCGCCGTCGTCATCAAGAAGGACAGGGATGATATGCTCCTTACGCCCAGAGCGAGTCATAATGTCCTTCTCGTACTTCGTCCATACTTTTTGCCGGTAGTGGCCGTCGAGAAACACGAGATAATACCGACAGGACTCCGCATAAATCCGGCCGAGCGTCGCCTCGAGATCGAGAGCCAACAGGAACGCCTGCTGATCATAGTCGTAGAACGTAATTACGTCTTCGCTTTTCATTTCTGCGTTCACTGCCTCGACAATTCGCCTGGCTTCGCCAGAGAAAGAGAATCCAATGTCGTATGAGTAGAGTCGACCCTTCTCGACTGTCTCGTCTTCTATCCCCAGCTCCTGAAAAAGACGCCTGTAGTCAAGGTTCGTGAGGAAGTACCTGAATAAAGGATCCTCGATCGAAAACCCTGCGTCAGGATCAAACGCGACCTGCTTTCGCAGGTCGCTTGTCTTCGTATGGTCGTGAATGACCTCCGCAATCCGAGGGCGGACGGCTTTGATCCCTGGCCGCCGACGCTCCGGTACCACGTTCAGCAGCTTGTCAAAGGTTATAACGGACTCAGGAATCTTGCAGAGAGCCAGGAGGATTTCCAGGTACGGCTTGTTTCCACCCGGCCGCCACTTCTTGCCTTTCGCAAAAGTCTTCGCGGTAGGCAAGTAGCGTTGCGTAAGTTCAGTCATCAGGCGTTGGCGAATCCCAAGCAGATCGAATGTAAGTATCTTCGTGTCGTCCTGTGCTTCAAAGACCTCCTGAGCCGCACAAACCTTGCTACAGACGTACTGGGCAAGCCAGAAGTTGCCCGCACTCTCCGCCAACAGGATGTCCCTGTCCTCGAATAGAACATTGAGTGCAATCTCCCCCTCGCTGACCAGTCGATCTATGTCGGCGTCCGAAGCTCGGGATAGCACGTAGGTGCCGAGTCGAGGGCCCAGATCGTAGGCTTCTGAAAGCAGCGATACCCCGGTGGTTGGAATTCCGATCAGAATTGCCTTGGGCGGCGCGGCGCGCTCGAAAGCGCGGTCACTCATTCGCTTCAACGAAGACCCGATCTCAGCGCGCCTCGAACCGGCGAGCAGGTGGAAGTCATCAATCACGACAACCGGAGGACGTGGGACATCGCCCGTCGCGGCGACGTCAAAGAACTCTCCAATCCGGAGCGACGAGTCGTTGTCGCGGCAACTAATATACGTGAAGTCCTCGTCTTTCTTCCATCCGAGTTCCTCAAACACCTTGAAGGCCACACATGTCTTGCCGATGCCCGAGGGGCCCTCGATCAGCAGATGTTTTCCGGGCTGCGAGATGTCCCCTCGCACTTCACCGTAATAGGCAGGCTTAACGTATGTGTACGGAGGCAAGCCCACCGTCTTGAAAACCTCATCTAGCCGTTTTTTCTCAGGCATTTCTTATCCCCTTGCGAGGCGCTCAACGATCCGGCGAGCGAAACGTTGCCCCGAGGCCGAGGCTAATGACCAATTCCGCGTTTGGTGCCCGTGTTCGGCTGAATTGTCGTCGTCCGAGGGAGCCGGCCGATAACCCCTTCCACACGCCGGGCAACGGAAACGGGTCGCAACCTTTTCCGACCGCCAGTCGCCGCGCCCGCCATCGTACCCCCCGCGTCTCGGGGCGTCAAGCAGCCCAGGCGATCCGATGGGGCGATTCTCCCGGACGCCTGGCATTAGGGAGCAGCCGGCAATAGGGCGCGAGCGGTTTATCCTTCTGCCTTCCGCCTTCCGCCTTCCATTTGGCGCAATTCTTGATCTTGAAAACCCCCCGGCCAAGAGCGCATGATAGCGAGGCCGAAGAAGCGGTCAGCTTTCAGCAGCCGGGCGGTCAGTTTTCAGTGGTCGGCAGTCAGTCTTCAGCAGTCGGCGGCACCGAAAGGATTGAATGCACCAAAAGAGGTGGTTTGAGAGGATTGGACGCACCAAAAGAGGGAGTTTCGCACAATCCCCCCTAATAGGTCACTCCATGCGATGGAAAAATGGGCGTCGTAACCAATTGTCGTGCAAGCGTTTCAGATCGTCGGAACCTTACCCCCCGACAATGTTTTGTGAAAGAGGCGGTGCGAAACATGACCGGAAAAACGCCCGTAGCACGGTAGGACGGATTCCCTGATCGGTCCCCGAACACTGGACGGATTAGGAAATCCGTCCTACATCCTGAAACCTGACCGCTTCCCCCCACCTGGAGTCTGAAATTGGCCGAAACGCGACGTGTTGACCAACTCGAAAAACGTGTTGCCAAGCCATCAATTCTCACCCGTCATTGCCGCCAGCAGTTCCCTTGCTGCCTGGGCCGGATCGTCGGCCGAGGTGACGGCCGAGCTGACGGCGACGCGGGTGAAACCGGCGGCCAGCACTTCGGCCAGGTTCTCCCGCGAGATGCCGCCGATGGCAAAGGCGGGGAGCCGGATCTCCGCCGCCACGGCCCGCAGCAACTCGACGCCGGGGAATTGCTCGAACGCCTTGGTGTCCGAGGGAAACGTGGGTCCCACGCCGATGTAGTTGGCCCCATCGAGGACCGCTTGCCGGGCCTGCTCGATGTTGTGCGTCGATACGCCCACCAGCGCCTCCGGCCCGACGATCCGGCGGGCGTCCTTTACCGCGGCGTCGAACTGGCCGACGTGAACGCCGTCGGCCGCGCTCAAGGCCGCCAGATCGGGCCGGTCGTTGATGATGCACAGCGTCCCCGCTGCGCGAGTCGCGGCCCGCAGCAGTCTGGCGCGGGCGAGCACCTCACGGTCGCTAAGCTGCTTGTCGCGGAGTTGGATCATGTGAACCCCGGCGTCGACCAAGGACCGCGCAAGCCGCTGGAACTCGTCGGGCGACTGCCGGCCGTCGAGCAAGACGCACAGTCTGGCTGCGGCCAGCCGTTGGATGCTGTGACGGGTGATATCTACGGCCCGTTGCAGCGTGTAGGCGCGATAGCGCAATTGCTTGAAACGGTCGCTTAGTTGGGGTGGCAGTTGCACTGCCGCCCCTGCGGTGGCAGTGCAACCGCCACCCCAACTACCACGTTCGGGGTCGATTAGCTTGCCGTACTCCTCCAGGCTGCGGAGCGACTCCTGCAAGCGGGCAAAGTCGGCCGCCAGAACGCTGGTCAGACTGACGCGGCGGCGTTCGGAGGGCGTGGTCAAACTGGTGCCCACGTCGGCTTGCGTCTCCCGCGCCGCCAAACGGTAGTCCAGGGAAACACCGGCCAAGGCGTCAGCCAAGTCGTGACGCAATTGCTTGCACAAGCCGGTCAAGTGGCGGTCGTCGAGCACTAGCCGCACGTGGTCCTCGACCACCCGCAGCCCTTCGCGGGCACGGTTGGCGGCGGCGTCTACGACGCGGAGGATGGCAGTTGACCGGGGAGAATAGTCGAGGGCTAACAGCCGCTGGAATGCGGCTGAATCTTCAGGTTCTTCTCCGGGGGCTGTTAGCCCCCGGCTGTTGCTATTGTCGTTGCCACCTTCTACCTGGCATCCATACAACTCACGGATTTCCGCCTCGAGCCGATCAGGGTCCATTCCTCGCTGCCGGAGCCAAACGGCCACCTCATGGTCCGCCGCCGCCAAGCCCAAGAGGACGTGTTCGGTGGCCAACTCCAAAGGCTGGGGCAGCCCTTGCAGCCGATCCGAGGCCAATCGCAGTGATAATTCGACGTCGGAGGAAAGCGGCTTGGGAGGCGGAAGGCCCTCGTGCGGGGGGGCATCACATGACAAGCCGGGCCATTGCCGGCGGACCAACGGCGCATCTACCGCCACACGTGCCAGCATTACTGCCGCACGGCACTCCGGCTCGCAGAGCAGGCCCAGCAAGAGTGCCTTTGCCTCCAACTCGTCATGGCCGGCGCGACAGGACCAGCCGGACCCATAGGCCAATGCGCGCTGGGCGGCAGGAGTAAAGCAGAATTGCATATCTTCTACAGTGTCGCAAATCGGCAACGCCACGGCAACCCTCACTCCCGGCGGCGCCCCTGGTTGCCTTGATTCGCCTGGTTTTGGGAGTTACAATCCCTTGGGCAAGCCAGTGGAGGCCGAGATCATGCGCAGGACGCCGTGGACCGCGTGCTTGTGGCCCGGCCTTGCGCAGCTCTGGCCGCACGGAAGTTGGCGGGGATTGGCTTTGGCCGTCGGCGCAGCGGTTGTGCTCGACGCGTTGTTGCTGGCCAGCTTCGGCTGGAGTGAACTAATTGGTCAGAATCTGCGTAATACAGCGTGGGTGGTCTTCGCTGCGGCTTGGGCCGTCGCGGTCGGCTGGTCGATCAGGCAGCGCCGCCGTCAAGCCGCGCTTGGCGGCGATGCGACAAGTTGTAGCGCAGGCGTCTCGCCTGCCCGTGCAGCCGACCACCGCTTCGCGGCGGTGCCCGCGGCCGCACCACAAGACGCCTTCGTCGAGGCGTTGGACCACTACCTGAAAGGTGACTACTATCAGGCGGAACAACTCCTCGGCGGGCTCCTGGGCCGCAACGCCCGCGACCTGGAGGCCCGGCTGATGCTGGCCACGCTAATGCGGCACACCGGCCGAGCCGCTGAGGCGGCCGGGCAGTTGGACGCCCTCGGGCGGCTCGAAGGCGCCGAGAAATGGCAGTTCGAAATCGAAGAGGAGCGGCAATTGCTGGCCGAGGCTGAAACCCGGCCGGCAACCGCCGCGTGAGCATACCCGGAGGACATTCATGTACGAGCGATTCACCGACCGCGCCGAAAGGTCATGCAACTGGCCAACCAAGAGGCCCAGCGGTTCAACCACGAGTATATCGGCACCGAGCACATTCTGCTGGGATTGATCAAGGAAGGCAGCGGCGTGGCGGCCAACGTCTTGAAGAATCTCGACGTCGACCTCCGCAAGATCCGCCTCGAGGTCGAGAAGCTCGTGCAGAGCGGGCCGGACATGGTCACGATGGGCAAGCTGCCCCAGACGCCGCGGGCCAAGAAAGTCATCGAGTACTCGATGGAGGAGGCCCGCAACCTCAACCACAACTACGTCGGCACCGAACACATCCTGCTGGGTCTGCTCCGCGAACAGGAGGGCGTGGCCGCCCAGGTGCTGATGAACCTCGGCTTGAAACTCGAAGAGGTCCGCGAGGAGGTGTTGAATCTGTTGGGCCACGGGATGGAAGGCCCGGAAGGCTCGGAGCGGCCCGGCGGACTTCCCGGCGGCGGTGGCGGCGGCGGCGAAGCCCCGCGCGGAGCGGCAAGTCGAAGACCCCCGCTCTGGACAGCTTCGGCCGCGACCTGACCGAGTTGGCCCGGCAGGGCAAGCTCGATCCGGTGATCGGCCGCGAGAAGGAGATCGAGCGGACCATGCAAATCCTCGGCCGGCGGACGAAGAACAACCCCGTCCTGCTGGGCGAGGCCGGCGTGGGCAAGACGGCCATCGTCGAGGGGTTTGCCCAGCGGGTGGTCGAGGGGAACGTCCCCGAACTGCTCCTGGACCGCCGCATCGTCGTCTTGGACCTGGCGATGATGGTCGCCGGCACGAAGTACCGCGGCCAGTTCGAGGAACGCATTAAGGCGGTGATGAACGAGGTCCGCCGCGCAAGAACACGATCCTCTTCATCGACGAACTGCACACCCTGGTGGGGGCCGGCGGGGCGGAAGGGGCCATTGACGCCAGCAACGTGCTGAAACCCGCCCTCTCCCGCGGCGAAATCCAGTGCATCGGCGCCACCACCTTGGACGAGTACCGCAAGTACATCGAGAAGGACAGCGCCCTGGACCGCCGCTTCCAGGTGGTGATGGTCGAGCCGTCGACCAAATCGGAAACCATCGAAATCCTCAAGGGGCTCCGCGACCGCTACGAACAGCACCACCACGTGCGGATCACCGACGACGCCGTGGAGGCGGCCGTCGAGTTGTCGAACCGTTACATCACCGGCCGCTGCCTGCCCGATAAGGCGATCGACGTGATCGACGAATCCGGGGCGCGGGTCCACCTGAAGTCGATGACCCGCCCGCCGGACCTGAAGGAGATCGACGAGGCCGTCGAGAAGCTCAACAAGGAGAAGGAAGAGGCAGTGGCCAACCAGGACTTCGAGAAGGCCGCCGCGCTCCGGGATCAGGCCGACAAACTGAAAAAGAAGAAGCAGTCGATCACGCACCAGTGGCGGGAGAAGTCCCGCGAAACCGACGGCGTGGTGGACGAGGAAGTGATTGCCGAGGTGGTCTCGAAGATTACCGGCGTCCCCCTGACCCGCATGACCAGCGAAGACTCGATGCGGCTGATGAAGATGGAGGAGGAGTTGCACAAGCGGGTGGTGAGCCAGGACGAGGCGATCAAGTCGGTCTCGAAGGCGGTCCGCCGCAGCCGCAGCGGCCTGAAAGACCCCAAGCGGCCCACCGGCTGCTTCATCTTTGCCGGCCCGACGGGCGTGGGCAAGACCCTGCTGGCCAAGGCCCTGGCCGAGTTCATGTTCGGCGACCAGGACGCCCTGGTCCAGATCGACATGAGCGAGTACATGGAGAAGCACAACGTCAGCCGGCTGATCGGGGCACCGCCGGGGTACGTGGGCTACGAGGAGGGGGGCCAGTTGACCGAGAAGATCCGCCGCCGCCCCTACGCCGTCGTCCTGCTGGACGAGATCGAGAAGGCCCACCCCGACGTCTTCAACATGCTGCTGCAAATCATGGAGGAGGGCCGCCTGACGGACAGTTTCGGGCGGAACGTCGATTTCCGCAACACGATCCTCATCATGACCACTAACGCCGGGGCCGAGGCGATCAAGAACGAGGCGGCCTTCGGCTTCCAGAAGCCCGACGGGGACGCCACCTACGAGAGCATGAAGACCCGCGTGCAGGAGCAGGTCGAGAAGGTCTTCCGGCCGGAGTTTCTCGGCCGCATGGACGATACGATCGTCTTCCGCCACCTCACCACCGACGACCTGGCGCTGGTGGTCGAGATGGAGTTGAGCAAGGTGCGCGAGCGGCTCGAGGAGCGCGGGCTGAAACTGGTACTGACGGCCGAGGCCAAGAAGTTCCTCATCCGCAAGGGGAGCAACCTCGATTTTGGCGCCCGGCCGCTCCGCCGGGCGATCGAAAACTTCGTCGAAGACCCGTTGAGCGAGGAACTCCTCAAGGGCGAGTTCCAGGGCATGGACACGATCAGCATCGAGGTCCGCGAGGTGGGCGACAAGAAGCAACTCTACTTCCACGGCTCGGTGGGCGAGCCACACGCCGAGCCGCCCGAGCCCGTCGGTGCCGGGGCCGGCGGATCGGGCGAAACCCACGCCACGGCGACGTGAGCCGATCCTCCCCTCTCCCTTTGGGAGAGGGGCCGGGGGTGAGGGCGCTGTCGCCTCCGCGGGCTTGCTCGGCGGCGATAATCCGATAGACTGAATAGCGTGAGCACTACAGAAGAAATCGAATCCGCCGTATCCGGGCTGCCAGCCGAAGAATTGCGCCGGTTTCGCCAGTGGTTCCAGCAATTCGACGCTGATTCCTGGGATAAGCAGTGGGAAGAGGACGTCGCCGCCGGAAGGCTTGACCGGCTCGCCGACGAGGCCATTCAAGATTTCCGCGCAGGCCGGTACACCGAGCTGTGAAGCACTTTGCCCCTGCCGCGTTCTGGCGACATTACCGGCGGCTTCCGCCGGCCATCCGTGATTTAGCCGACCGTTCGTTCGATTTGCTGAAGGCCGATCCGACGCATCCCTCCCTGCACTTCAAGCGAGCCGGTCGCCACTGGTCGGTAAGAGTTGGGAGAAAGTATCGTGCCCTCGCGGTAGAACAGCCCGAAGGACTAATTTGGTTCTGGATCGGTCCCCACGCGGAGTACGACCGGCTGTTGCAGTCCTGACAGTTTCTATTTCGTTAGAGCAGTCACCATGACCGAGAACGATATGGTCTCTGTGGTTGACGTGGCGCGAGAATTGGGCACGCGCAAGCAAAACATCTTCAAAGTGATGCGGCGACTTAACATCACCGGAACGAAACGCCGCGATCCATCGAGAGGCAACCAGGTGGCCCACTACGTCACGCGATCTGAGGTTGACCAAATACGTGGCGAATTTCGTTCCCGTTATAGGGGCGGCAGGGCGGTTGACGACGAAGTTGAAGATAATGCCTTCTATTCGGCCGAGGAGGGTGTCTTTTACCTGATCCAGTTGGAACCAGGGCATGATCCGCAGCGATTCAAGGTGGGGTTCGCTGCCAGCATCGGTGAGCGACTGCGGGCCCTTCGCTGTTCGGCGCCGTTCGCCGACGTCAGGAAGACTTGGCCCTGCCGGCGCTTATGGGGGAAAACGGCCATTGACTGCGTTTGCGCAGGCTGTGAACAGGTTCACACAGAAGTCTTTCGAGCGGGTTCCATCGACGAGGTAATGGTTCGCTGCGACAACTTCTTCCGCATGATGCCGTCGCTCAGCGGGCCGGAGAAGGAACAACAGAAACCCTTGGCGGACACCGGAGGCGAGGATGAAACGCCCCACTGCTGAAGTTCTTAACGCCGCTGTGGCGACGGCGCGGGAGTACGGCGCCACCGAACTGATCCTCTTTGGCAGCGCGCTCGACCCGGACGTTGAGCCAAGAGACCTGGACTTTGCCTGCCGAGGAATCCAGGGCTGGAAAATCTTCGGTTTTGGCGCGGCTTTGGAGGATCGCCTAGACATGCCAGTCGATGTGGTGCCGCTCGATGAACCCAATGAGTTTACGCGGTTGATCGAAGCCGAAGGAAAGAGGCTCTTATGACCGAGGAACGTCTGAAGAAGGAGATAGCGATCCAGATTGGCTTTCTCGACGCGACGGTCCAGGAACTTTGTCTCCTACGGAATGATCTCTCTTGCGCGAACCGACGCTACGGGAGGTCGCAGCCGCAGGCAGCTTCCTATCGGACTTCTACGGCGGAATCGAAAACATACTGAAACGCATTCTGCGTCGCTCGCCGCGTCGAAGTGCCGGCCGGAGAGAAGTGGCATCGGCGGCTATTCCAGCTATTCTGTGAGCCAGGAAGGGCCGGCCTGCCGGTGCTGATCAACAATACGCTGCGGGAGCCGCTGGAAATGTTTCGGGGATTCCGTCACGTCGTCCACCACGGCTACGTGCTGCAACTCCGCTGGTCTCGAATGGCCGAGGGCGTCCAAGCCGTCGACCAAGTCTACGAGGCTTTCAAGCAGAACCTTCGCAAGAACAACCTCATCGAGTAGCTCCGCCGGGCCCATGCGCATCCTCATCGCCGACGACGAAAAGATCAAGCGGGTCACGCTGGCCGACGATCTGGCCACGCAGGGGCATGAAGTCGTCACCGCCGCCGACGGAGAAGAGGCCGTCGAAAAACTCGCCGCCGCGCGGTTCGACGTGGTGGTGACCGATCTGAAGATGCCCAAGCTCGACGGCATCGAACTCTTGAAGCGGATCAAGCAGGGGCCGCAGGCCGACGTGGAAGTCATTATGATGACCGCCTACGGGAGCATCCCCGTGGCCGTCGAGGCGGTCAAGCTCGGGGCCTTCGACTTCCTGACCAAGCCCTTCCGCAACGAGGACGTGTTTCCGCTCTTGGCCCGGATCGAGCGGCAGCGGCAGCCGACCGCCGAAGCCAGGGCACCGGCGTTTTCTACCGAAGACGTCGACGCGGCGGTCGTCGGCCAGTCGGCCGCCATGGACCGCGTCAAGCGGATGGTCGAAATCTGCGCCAAGACCGACGCCAACGTCCTGCTGTGCGGCGAGACGGGCGTGGGCAAGGACCTCCTGGCCG
Organism: uncultured Planctomycetaceae bacterium; assembly: GCA_963754135.1. Taxonomy (GTDB): domain Bacteria; phylum Planctomycetota; class Planctomycetia; order Pirellulales; family Thermoguttaceae; genus JAJFUI01. The sequence continues at coordinate 343,761 of CAVWEY010000003.1, read as the reverse complement.
CGGTGATCCACCGCAACTCCCACCGCCACGGCTTCCCCTACGTCAAAGCCGGTTGCACCCTCTTCCCCCCGCAGCTTATCGAAAGCGAGTTGTATGGCCACGAAAAAGGCTCGTTCACCGGCGCCGACCAGCAGCGCAAAGGCCGCTTCGACCTGGCCGAAGGGGGCACGCTCTATCTCGACGACGTTGACGACATCCCCCTGGGGCAGCAGCCGAAGCTCCTGCGGGCGATCGAGGAAAAGGTCTTCGAACGGGTCGGCGGCTCCGCCCCCATCAAGGCCGACGTGCGGATCATCGCCTCGACCAAGCGGAACCTGCTGGAGCAAATTGGCCAGGGCGCCTTCCGCGAGGACCTCTACTACCGGCTCGACGTGCTGCGGATTAACATCCCGCCGCTTCGGGAACGGATGGACGACGTGCCCCTGCTGGCCGAACACCTCTTGGGGCGCATCGCGGGCGGCCAGCCCGCCCGCATCGGGCCGGACACGATGGCCCTGCTCCTGCGTCACGACTGGCCGGGCAACGTCCGTGAGCTGCACCACACGCTAGAGCGGGCGTACTTGATTGGCGGCGGGCAAGTCACCGCCGAGATTCTCGCCGCGGAGCTGAGCGTCCCCGACCCCAACCAGCGGCTGCCGGTGGGCGGTTTTCAAGCGGCCATCGACCATGCCGAGAAGCAACTGCTGCAAGACGCCTTGCGCAACTCTGGCGGCAACAAGACGGCCGCCGCCGCCGCCTTGGGGATGAAGCCCTCCACCTTCCGTGACAAGCTCGCCAAGCACGGGCTGGGATAGCCGAGTAATGGAATGAGACGCTACCTCGCCGAAACCGGCCGGTACGGAACCATCACTCGGGAATCTCCTCGCCCCGGATCAGGTCCTCAAAGCTCTGCCGGCGGCGGATGAGATGGACGCGGCCGGCGTCGATCAACACCTCGGCCGCCAGGGGCTTGCTGTTGTAGTTCGAGCCCATCACGAAGCCGTAGGCGCCGGCGCATCCGATCACCAGCAGGTCGCCAACCTTGGCCTCGGGGAGCCGACGGGTGGATACCAATCCGCCCTCTTCCTGCGTGAAAATGTCGCCCGACTCGCACAGCGGCCCGCCGACGATCACCTCCCGCTCGGGCCGCCCCGGGCCGCCATCGGCCGGCACAACCGACATCGGATGGTAGGAGCCGTAGAGGATGGGCCGGGCGAGATTGTTGAAGCCGGCGTCGAGCAGGTAGAACGTGTTCCGGTCCTGCCGTTTGACGGCGCGGATTTCCGCGATCAGGTGGCCGCTTTCGGCCACGAGATACCGGCCCGGCTCGATCTCCAGCCGCAGGGGGTGGCCGAAGCGTTTTTCGAGCCGCTTCCGCGTGGCGTCCCAGAGGGCGAAATAGGCGGCCAGATCGACGTAGCAGTCGGTGGGGCGATAGACGACCGGCAGCCCGCCGCCGGCGCTGATGGAAACCAGCGACGGTCCCACGTCGGCGGCTGCCCGTTCCATTGCCCCGCACACCTGCCCGAGATGCTCCATGTCCGTTCCCGAGCCGATGTGCATGTGTAGGCCGACCACCGAAAGCCCGTGCTGCCCGGCCCGTCCCAGGCACTCGGCGATCTGGGCGTGCCAGATGCCGTGTTTCGACTGGCTGCCGCCGGTGTTGGTCTTCCGGCTCTCGCCGTGGCCGAAGCCGGGGTTGATCCGCAGGGTGATGCCCCGGCCGGGAGCCCGGCCGCCGAACTGGCCGATCATCTCCGGCGAGCCGCAATTGACGTGGATGCCGCGATCGACGCAGAGATCGAGCGACTCGGCGTCGAAGACGTCGGCCGTGTAGACCACGGGCGGGGGATCGCCGGCCGGTGGGAAGCCGGCCGCCAGGGCGCGGCGGATTTCGCCCGCGCTGACCGCGTCGACCAGCGCCCCCTGGCGCCGCACCAGGTCGAGGACGGCGAGATTCGAGCAAGCCTTCTGCGCATAACGGACCACATCGAAGGCCGCCAGGTCGGCGATCCGCCGGCGGATCACCGCGGCGTCGTAGACGAACGTTGGCGTGCCGAACCGCCGCGCCAACTCGACAACGGACACGCCGGCGATTTCAGTGCGGGAAGCGGGAACCGTCATTTTGCGGGCGGGGTCGGAGGCGGCATACCGCCGGGAGGAGGCATCGGCATCCCGCCGGGAGGCATCCCGCCCATCGGCGCCAAGGCTTTCCCCATCGAGCAAATCGCCTTCAACAGCCCTTCCTCAAGTTCCAGCCGCAGGCGGACGCCGCGGGAAATGGGTGTGGTGGTGATCCGAACGTGGTCCTTCCCGCCGGCTTGCTCCAGTGCGGCGGCCAGCGCCGCGGCCTGCGCCTTGACTTTTTCGTCCTCGCCGACCGCGGCGACGAACTTGGCGATCGGCGTGACGGCCAGGGAAATCTGCAAGGGCGGCACTTCCGTGCCGGCGGCGGCCTTCGATTGGTCGATGGCCTTCTTCAGCGTTTTGGCGGCGTCCCGTCCGGCCGCCACCATCACCTTGTCGTCGGCGACTGCCACGACTACCTCCAGCGTGTCGCCTACGTAGGGCTGCATGACGTTCCACTGGTCTACCTTGGACGTCGGGATGGAGAGCATATGGAAGCGGACGCCCTTGTGGCTGTCGGCGTTGAGCTTGAACCACCCGGCCTGCTCCGGTGCGCTCTTTTCAAGCTCGTCGACCAGTTGCTTGAGCACCTTTTCCAGCTTGGGGGCGTCGGCCACGGCGGCGCCCGCGACCAGGGTAATCGCGGCGGGATCCAGAAGGATCGCCACCCCGCCGTCCTTCTTCTTGGCGTCGACGGTCTTCTCGAGGACGCCGAAAACGTCGCCGATCAATTGCGTCGCCAGCTTCAACTCCTCCTCGGAGAGGCCCTGGCCATCCAGGTTCTTCACGGCCGACTTGCGGAGCGTGGCCAGGTACTCCTTGGCCTGCGCGGCATCGGCGTCGCTCAAGGTGCCGGCCGAATTGGCCGCGAGCGCAGCCTCGGGCATGAGGAAGCCGGCAAAATCGGTTCTGGCGGGCTTCATCTGCGCAAATTGATTGGCCAGTTTCGTGCCGCTCTGGGCCGTCAACTCGAAATCGAGATGGGTGGTGCCCGCACTGGGGTCAACGTTCCAGCCGAGCATCACGTCCTCCAAGTCGTTGACGAAGTCCGTGATGCGCTGAAGGGACTGCTTGGTAAGGTGGACGCGCATCGCATACTCGTCGTCGCCTTCGTTGGGCCCCTGGACCATGCCCTTCTTGGCCCCCGCCCGGAGCATCGTCAGCACCATCTCACGGTACTGCGGGGGAGCGTTTTTCGCGGACAGCCGCACCGCCAGGTCGTAGTTCTTGGGCATCTCGCCGAGCAGCTTGAGCGGATCGGCCGGTGCGGCGGAGAGCTGCTCCTTGTTGTTGGCGATTAACGCCCACTTGCCCTTCTGTTGGGCATAGATCGTCTGATTCTGGGCCTGAATCTCGTACACGTCGTTATTGAGCTTGATACCCTGGCCCAGTTGCGGGCTCTTCTGGGCGGTCTCGACGAGCTGCTTCAGATCGCTGACGGGAATGAACCCGTAGGAGGCAAACTGCTGGCCGTCGCTGAGGACCACCGCGCCCCACGGCTGCGTCTTGTCCAGCCCGGTCAGGCCCCGCCCCTGGGTCATCAGTTGCAGCATGAACTCCAGGCCCTTGCCCACGTCGGCGTTACCCCCCAGCCGGCCGAACATGCCGATGCTGGTCATCAACTTGTCGTAACCCGCGAAGGACACGGTCAGCAGCGGCTTCATTTCCGCCTGGGCGGGGGAGCAGGCCACAGCCCCCAGCAAGACCGCCACGGCCAGCATCGACAGCAGCATTTTTCTCACAGTTCGTTCTCCTTTGCAGCGATTTGGAGTAGGTAGACGGCAGAGGATCGGCAACCCGATGAACAACTCTACGGCAGTAATTCGTTGGCGGCGGACGAACATTGGCAGCCGGCCGAAGGTTATGCTTCAGCATAACGGAACGTGTTATGCTAAAGCATAACCTACTTGGGTGGCTACCGTTCGCGGAAGGTGATCCGTCCTTTGGTCAGGTCATAAGGGGAAAGCTCCACCCTGACTCGATCGCCCGGCACAATGCGGATAAAGTGCTTGCGCATCTTGCCGGCGACGTGGGCAATGACGGTGTGCCCGCTCTCCAATTGGACCCGAAACCGCGTATTGGCCAGGGCCTCGGTCACTGATCCTTCGACCTCGATGGCTTCTTCCTTCTTCCCCATAGAGCACTCCCGAGAGTGGGTTATTCTCCCCCGCACAATGCCGCACCCGACAATTGTTCTTATCGTATCATTATTTCTCTGGGCGTCCAGATGGGGCGGGAGAAAAGGGGGAAACCGGACGTAGCACGGGCATCTTGCCTGTGCCGGTTTTCACAGGCAAGACGCTTGTGCTACACCGGGTTTTGCCGGCTATGTTATCAATATGTCGGCACCGGAACCTTGCAACAGTGTGGGGCAGGTTGGCAACCTGCCGCCACGTCCCCCCTCCGCTGCCCCCCGGCGGGAGCTGACCCTCTACGATTCCACCTGCATCATCGTGGGGATCATTATCGGGGCGGCAATCTACCGTAGCAGCCCCGATATTGCCGCAAAAGCACCGAATGTGGCGGCACTGACGGGGCTGTGGCTCTTGGGCGGGGCATTGTCCTTGCTCGGTGCGCTCTGCTACGCCGAACTGGCCACCGCCTACCCGAAGGAAGGCGGCGACTACGTTTATCTGACCCGCGCCCTGGGCCGCCCGGTCGGGTTTCTGTTCGCCTGGTGCCAGCTTTGGATCGTCCGCCCCGGCTCGATCGGCGCGATGGCCTACGCCTTTGCCGATTTTGCCAACCGCATCTGGCCGCAAGCGGAAGGCCAAACGGCCGTTCTGGTCTCGGTCGCATACGCCGCCGGCTCGATCGTTGTCCTTACGGCCGTGAACATTCTTGGTGTGCGGGAGGGGAAGTGGACGCAGAACGTCCTGACCACCGCCAAGGTATTGGGGTTGGCGGCCATTGTGGTGATCGGCTTTGCCTGCGTCGCACCTCATAGCTCCCCTCTCCCTTTGGGAGAGGGGCAGGGGGTGAGGGCAGCGGCGGCCGTCCCAGCCAAACCGCCCGATTCTCCGTTGGCCGACTTCGGCCTGGCCATGATCTTCGTCTTGTTCGCCTACGGCGGCTGGAACGAGATGGCGTACGTTGCCGCGGAGGTGAAAGAGCCGCGGAAGAACATCCTCCGCGCCTTGCTGGTGGGCACGTTGGCAGTGACGGCGATCTACCTGCTGGTGAACCTGGCCTTCGTCCACGCCCTGGGGCTGGCGGCAACGGGCCATACCAAGGTGCCCGCCGCCGACGTGCTGGAGTTGGCGATCGGCTCTTGGGCCGGCCAGGCGATCAGCCTGCTGATCTGCATTTCCGCCCTGGGCGCGATCAACGGCCAAATCTTCACCGGATCGAGAATCTATTACGCGATGGGCACTGAGCACCGGCTCTACGCCTGGCTGGGCCGGTGGAACGCCCGCCGCGGCACGCCCGTCTCCTCCCTGCTGATCCAGGGCGCGATCACCTTGGCGTTGGCCGTCTGGTTCGGCCTGAGCCGGGGCGAAAAGGGGTTCGAGAAAATGGTGATCTTCACCACGCCGGGCTTCTGGTTCTTCCTCGCGTTGGTGGGCGTATCCCTGATCGTGCTCCGCTGGCGGGAGCCGGCCGTCGCCCGGCCGTATCGCGTGCCGGGCTATCCGGTCACACCGATCCTTTTTTCCCTCTCCAGCGCCTTCATGGCCTACGCCGGCCTGGACTACGCGGTGCATAACCGCAGTTGGGAGGCACTCTGGTCGATCGCCATCCTGCTGGCCGGCATCGTCGTCATGCTGGCGGGCGCGGTGATCAGTCGTCGCCGACGTCGAAACCCGCGGCCGGGCTAACAGCCCGGAATTTGGCAGATGCGGGGCCTTCGGTTCGGAAACCATCCGCCCGCCCCCCTCTTGACGCTCTCGTTGCCGGGTCTCGATCAGCAAAATCGAGCCTCCGAGTGCCGTCAATCAAACGCACCCGGCTCGCCCCTACTTAGTGGGCTGGATCTACGGGCAGTATTATGTTAGTATGTTTGTCGGCACCGCCGGCTCTGCTCCGGCCAACTCCCAACATTGGAGGCGAAAGGATGGTCTACACACCTGCGAAACCACGAATCAGGGTTCGGTCCAGGTTCTCGTTGAAGAACAACGTCACGCTGTTTCATGGGGACTGCCTGGACCTCCTGCGAGCCATTCCCGAGCGGGTCGTTCAGTTGGTCGTAACATCACCGCCCTACAATGTGGGAAAGAGCTATGAGAATCGGCTGAGCTTTGATGAATACTTGTCGCAACAGGCGCGCGTAATCGCCGAATGCGTACGCGTGCTCAAACCCGGGGGAAGCCTCTGCTGGCAGGTTGGCCATCACGTCAACGGTCACGGGCAGATCATGCCTCTCGATTTGGCATTGCATCCGCTGTTCGCAGAGCATGACGTGCTGCGTCTACGCAACCGAATTGTATGGCATTTCGAACATGGCCTACACTGTAGAAGTCGCTTCTCTGGACGGCATGAGACAATCCTGTGGTATACCAAAGGTGACCGGTACCGCTTCAACCTCGATGCAATCCGGGTTCCACAAAAGTATCCTGGAAAACGAGCATACAAGGGGCCTCGGCGTGGCGAATACTCTGGACATCCGCTAGGTAAGAACCCCGGCGATGTGTGGATATTCCCAAACGTGAAGAGCTTGCACGTTGAGAAAACTGAGCACCCCTGCCAATTTCCAATTGGGCTGCCTGAGCGGCTAATTCTCGCTCTGACCAGAAAGGGAGAGCTGGTAGTGGATCCCTACCTCGGCGTTGGAACAACGCCTGTTGCAGCAATCATGCACCGTAGGCGGGCTGCAGGGGCCGACCTCGTGAAGTCCTATTTGGAGACCGCGCGACAGCGAATAAAGGACGCCATAACTGGGCATCTGCGGTATCGGCCGCTGGGCAAGCCTGTCTATGTACCCGAGCCGGATACCGCACTAACAACCTCCCCCTTCCTGAAGGCAAGATAGCGTTCACGATTTGCCTCTGGTGAGCGCCTTGTAAACGTCAATCGCCGACTCAAACTTGTATCTGTCTATCTCTTCATGTATTACGCCAATCTCCTTTCGCTCTGCAAATAGCACCTTGTTGTCATCGTACCGTTGCTGTAGCGCTTTGAACGACGCCTCCTCTAGCAACAGGCCAACGAGCCGATGTTGGGCCTCCTGCTTTGTGCTTAGCCGTTTGTCAAATTCCTCTTTGGAATCACCGAAGATATGGCGGTTTAGGGGATCATTGATATTCACCGTGATCACCCTGGCCGCATACTGACTGGGAGCCTTCGGGTCGATTTCCCCGTATTTCACTTCCTTGAAGAATCCTCCGTCCTCAGACTCGTCCAATCGCATCGTGGCCGTTGCCGCGACCTTCTTGCCACCAACTTTCACGCTGGGTACGGCTAGTACCTGAGCGTGTTGCCCCCAACCCGTACCCCTCCAGGGGATCAAGATGCGAAAGACATCTTGGCCCTTGACGCGATGCAGAGCGGAGTCGAGTTTGACATCGACGGCCTCGTATTGATTTCCGTCCGAGCCAATCAACATAATGGCTCCCGTGCGTTTTGTAATATGGATTCGGATATAATGACCGGCGGGAACCACTGCCGGATTCACGAAAAGCACTAAGTTGTTCCGTCGACCGGGCCGGCCCGTGGACTCGGTGGGCCTGAACTCAAGTGTTTCAGGAACCTCGATCATTGGCTCTGCCAACACGTCATCGATCTGAAGACGTGCCTCAAGAAGTTCACCGTCCTTGCCCTCGACTACCGCGACGACTTCACCCTTGTGGCCCATGATTGATGCAATTACCGAAAATTGAATGGCGAAGAATTCCTTATGTGGCCGCCACCTGGGGCAGTCCTTCTTATCAATTTGTCCTGTTTCTGGCTGCACCGAAATCCCCTCGCTCGCATTTACCACCAGCTCAGCACCGCTCTTGACGACGTCATCGCGCACCAGGAGCAGAACTTGGCGTGGACGACCTGCGATGGGTCTCGTGTGCCTTGGGAAGAACACGACTGGTTCGTCAGGTTTCGGAATGACCGGGTGGTCGATACCGGCACCTTCGCCGGTAAGCTCAGTGATTCGTTGAAAATACTTGTTCAGGTGCTTGAGTGCGTCGTCGATGCGTTTCTTGGTCTCTGACGACAAATCGGCGTGTTCCTTCTCCTCGACAATCCTGCGTTCCTTCTCGTAGATTGGGCGCAGGTTCTCGGCGAGGAAGTCGAGCATGGCTCTCGCGAATTCGTGGTCACGGTTGAACCCATCGCGGGTCGGAAGCAACGGCGACGACGGAGGCTCTGCGTTCAGATAGGACTCCAGAACCTTCCGCAAACCGTTAACTCGAATGATCCCATAGATGCGCGCGAGAAAATCAGCCTTCTCATAATCGGGGTCAACAAAGGTGAGATCGTAGACCGCATCGAGTTCATCCACAATCAAGATGCCTCGCTCACGGGCGTCACGCTCAGGACTCGCTCCTGCCAGGGGGTGTTCCGAATCAGACCTCACGAACACGAAATGTACTTTGAGCGGATCGACCTCGAGCCCAAACTTGGCGGGTTCAAACGTTCGGGAAAAGGACTCGATGACTTGCCCAACGGGGAAATTGTATTGAATGGGAGCCTCGATGACTCCCTGAGCGCGATACTGACGAAGTACAAGGTCGACATTGGGATCACTGGCAATCAACCTCAATATGTAGAAATTGCCCAAACACCAAAGAATCCCGGGATGATCTGGAATCCGGCAGCCGTGAGCGCGCGCTCGGTCCGAGATCACAAAACGGATAGCGGTGCCGCTGCTGGCAGGATCAAGAAATGTTCCCTCGAACCTGCTCTTTGGTGGACTATCCTCGTCGTCCAGTTCAATCGTCCAGCCCTCCTTCTTTCGCCACTCCCCTTGAGCAATTGTCAACTGCTTGCCGTCGAAGGTCTGGACCACCGGCTGCAAATTCTTGGGACCACCTTCAATAGAGTGGGCACGCATCACATCCGACAGACCGCGGCCAAACAGATTTCGGCCGGGCATCCCACCAGCTTGGCCTGTCCTATCGCCGGCAATATCTTCGAGAGCCTCCCGCAAATAGGCGGCGCTCATTCCTTCAGCCCGGTCAATAACGACAATCTCGCCAACTTGACGGCCGCTCGATCTTGCGGTCACAACCTCCACAACGAAAACTCGCCGGGGATAGTTACCAGCCAACTGCGCAGCGCAGCGCGTCCGTGTCCATCTGGGTTCCCTTTGGAACCGAGAGCATGAGATCGACGAGACCGCTAGCTTGGGGAATGTTAAACTTTCGTTTGGCGCTCGAATCGCTGTTCGTAATGGGCTCTGCCAACGTCTTGCAGAAACTCCGGCCAAGCGCTTCATTAGCCTGCCGTTTCTCTTCGCGCACTGCGGTGCGCGGTTGAAACACATCATGCCCCATTCTTCTGCTCCTTTCGATGCGATTGGTCAGGCCTTTCGAGGTAATTACGGAATCTCTCGTAAACTGCATCTAGGAATTTCAGGAACTCATCGTCGTGGACAGCGTTTGCTAGATCTCGCAACTGCTTGAATTCGCGGCGGACCTCACCGGGTGGCGTGTGGTCATATAAGCCGAGCAATCCCAGGAGATGCACTACGTCGGTCTCTGCAAATTGCCCTTCTTTAAATCTCCGGAACAGTAGTCGAGAACGCCGATCTTCGAGAATCTGTGTTGGGCTATGGGTTCGCTCTCTGTTCTTAGCGGGTCGCCGGGGGTCAACCGCGTAATCCTCTAATTGAACTGACTTACCTTCGAATGTTCGCGCACCAATTGCTTCGATCACGCGCGCCACCTCCGCGCAACCTTTCTCAGTTAGGTATGCACCCTTGCGCGGATCCGAGGTAGCAAAGCCACGATACTTGGGGCGCATTTGCAGAAGGCTGCGGTTCGTGCGAAACCCATCGGGCAACTCCGGGAAACCACTCATCCCAAAGTCAGCAGGAAACAGGTGAGCATTTAAGACGCTCACGTTTTCGTAAGTGGCGAGAATATCCCATGCGTTGAGCCAGTGCACAGAATACGCCGTAAGGTGGGCGAGGGAGAAGCGCCCGTAAAGGTCTCTATCCTTCGGGTCAGCACAGAGAAGATCACGGGGCGATTGTGGCTTCACGGGACGAGAAAACGCGAATGGTGTTTGAGGTGGTCCACGTGCCTTTGTTGCCGAAAGCAGGAGCCGCCGTCAGTCATATCGTACACTCGACCGCCGCGACTTTCCTGCCTCGACGTGGGTAAGCCCGTAGTATAGCGGGCGACGCTGCCCGCGACAAGAGGGAGGGCCGAACGTCATCAGGGATGTTCGACCGCAACGCCCACCACGGAAAACCTGGCCTAAAAACTCCGGTTGAAACCGGCGTAGGCAACCTGTATACAGTTGTTTCGGATGATGGCCGAATTGTTCCTTGAAAACCCGACCAGAGCGGGGGACACCCAAGGCCCTAATTCTGGAAATCCGACGAGTTGCTGACCAACTGGCAAGACCCGGCTGACGGCACACGGGGTGTGCCTGTTACATTACGCCTCCTACAGGATCAGCATCGCGTCGCCGTAGCTGTAGAAACGGTATTGCTCGCGGATCGCTTCTTCGTAGGCCCGGCGCATGAGTTCGTCGCCGCCGAATGTGCGGACCAGCACCAAGAGCGTCGTCCGGGGGAGGTGGAAGTTCGTCAACAGGGCGTCGATCGTGCGGAACTGATACGGCGGACGGATGAACAGGTCGGTATGGCCCACGAACGGCTTCAGTTGGCCGTCGGCCGCAGCGGTTTCCAGCAGGCGGACCGACGTGGTGCCCACGGCGACGACCCGCCCACCCCGCCGGCGGCAGGCGGTGATCCGCTCGACGGCCTCCTGCCGGACGCAGCCCCACTCGCTGTGCATCCGGTGGGCGGCGAGCGTCTCGGCGGCGATCGGCCGGAAGGTGCCGGGGCCAACGTGCAGCGTCAACGGGCAAATGTCCACCCCTTGCTCGGCCAGCCGGTCCAGCAGCATGGCGGTGAAGTGCAGGCCGGCCGTCGGCGCCGCCACCGCGCCGGGCACCTGGGCGTAGACCGTCTGATAGTGCTCCCGGTCGCTCTCGACCATCTCCCCCTTGCGGATATACGGGGGCAAGGGGACCCGGCCAACCCGATCCAGCAGCGAGAAGGCATCTTCCGGCGCCAACGGCCGGGCGATCCACGTCCCGTCGCTCTGGCTGGCCCCCAATTCGAGATGCACGTCCTCGCGGCCGACGGCGTTCAGGAGGGTGATCGTGTCGCCGGGTCTGAGCTTGCCGCGGGTCTTGCACATCACCCGCCACAGACCGTCGGGGCTGGCCTCGAGGAACAGCCCTTCCCAGTGCCCGCCCGTGCCGTGCCGCCGGCCGACCAGCCTGGCAGGCACGACCCGCGTGTCGTTAATCACGAGGCAGTCGCCGCGGCGGAGGATTTCAGGCAAATCGCGGATGTGCTTGTGGTCCAAGGAGTTGCGCTGGCGGTCCACCACCAGCAGCCGGGCGTCGCTCCGGCAGAGCGCCGGCGACTGGGCAATCAGCCCCTTCGGCAGATCGTAATCGTATTGGTCCACTTCCGACATGGTGAGCGTTACCCTGGCAGCAGGAACCAGTATAAGCTCAATGCTCGCAGTGGTGTAGCGGGCTCCCTCTGTCAAACCGCTCACATGGACGACGGCCGCCTTACGCCTCGATCGTGTACGGCGCCCGTTGCTTGCGGCGGGTCAGTTGGTCGGCCTCGTCATCGCCGAGGAACGCATATTTCTCCTGGTCCCACGTGACCTTCCGGCCCAAGAGCATGGCGATGTTGGCCGCATGGCACGTGTTGACCGAGACGCAGTGGGTGAAAACGTCGGAGATGGGCAGGGCCCGGCTCTTGACGCAGTCGAAGAAGTTGGCCATGTGGCCGTGGATCGTCATGCCGCGGTAGAGCTTGGCCACCGCCTGGTCGAGCCATTGTTTGTCCGTCGGGCTCTTCTTCAGTTCTTCGACGAACTTGCCGCGGATGCCGCCGCGGTTGACGGCCAGGTGGCCCTTTTCGCCGGCGATGAGGATGTCTTCGCTGCCCCCGCTGAACTCGATCGTGTTCCCGTTGGGCAAGGTCATCTTGCAGTCGAGGGAGCGGGCAACGTTGTAGCTGTTGGGCAGGTCGTCCAGCCGCTTCTTGCCCAACATGTAGTCGGCCGTCAGTTCGCGTCCCAGCGGAAACTCGCCCTTGCCCTCGACTTCGCTCGGGCCGGTGGTCTCTCCGCCCAGGGCCCAGAGGGCGATGTCGCCGTGATGAACGCCCCAATCGGTAACCTGCCCGCCCGAGTAATCGAACCACCAACGGAAGTCTTCGCTGGCGCGGTTGCGGCAGAAGGCCACCAGCGGCGCCTGGCCCAGCCAAAAGTGCCAATCCAGTTCCTTCGGCGGCTCGGCGGTGGGGAATGGCCCGCCCGACTTGGCCTTGCCGATGTTGGCCAGCGCCGTCAGCTTGGACCCCAGCCGGCCGCTGCGGGCGATGGCCACCGCTTCCAAGAAGCCACGGCCGAATTCGCTCCGCTGTTGTGTGCCCACCTGAAACACGCGGCCGGTCTGCTTGACCGCCTTGCACACCAGCCGGCTCTCGTCGATGCAGAGCGTCAACGGCTTCTCGCAGTAGACGTCCTTGCCGGCCTTCAGCGCGTCGATGGCGATCTTGACGTGCCAATGGTCGGGCGTGCCGACCGTCACGGCCTGTACGTCCTTGCGATCCAGCACCTTGCGGTAGTCCTGATAGACCTCGCACCTGCCCCCCATTTTTTTGATTCCATCGGCGAAGCGATGGGCGTGGCCGAGGTGGACGTCGGCGCAGGCGACCAAGTGGCCCAGCCGCGCTGCCTGGCCGCCAATATCCGAGCCGCGCCCCCCCACGCCGATGGCCGCCACAACCAGCTTGTCGCTGCTGGATCTCGTCGGCCTTGGCTGCGGCGCCGGCGAAGAAGTACGGGGCCATCATGCCGGCCGCGGCAGTAGCGCCCCCGGTCTTCAGGAAGTCACGACGCGAATGTTGACTCCGGCTCATGGGTGTCTCCTTTGCAATGTTGGGCGGGCTCTCAGCGAGGTGGGAACAGCGGGCAGGGCGGTCAATACCTGCCGGCCAATGTCCCCCAAGATACCACCCTGCCCGCCGGCCTGCAACACGTCAGCCATCGAGCGGATCGCAGGGCTTCATGCCCGCCGCCATGCCCGGGCGGTCCACCGGGGCGACTACGGCTTGATGCGGGTGATTCTATTGTGCGGCGGCGGCGGTCAGTTTCCGCCAGCCGGCCATCGAGTGGGTGAGGTTCTCGCGGGGGTCGCCTTCGAGGTTGTGGCATTGAAGCCCGATCGGACCGTCGTAACCGATCTTCTTGAGCGTCCTGAGGACGCGGCCGACATCGTAGTCTCCGCGGTCGAGGGTGAGGATCAAGTGCTTCCAGTCCTTTGCGTAGCGGTAGCCGTGGTCGGCGCCGTTGATGCTGACGCCGAAGAGCAACGGCCCGGCCTCGGGCAGGCGCTGCTCCAAGAGATGGTCGTCGTCGCGGATCATGAAGTGGCTGAGGTTGAAGACGACGCCCACGTTCTTGCGGTCCACTTTTTTGGCCAAACGGATCGCGTCTTCGTAGCGTTCGATGTACCAGTTGATGTGCGGATAGATGGCCACCTTGAGGCCGGCCTTGTCGGCCATGCCGGCGATTTCGCGGACGATGCGGACGACGTACTCGTCCTGATTGTCGGCCCGCGGCTTTCCGCCGATGATCGGGAGCCAGATTTGAGTCTCGCGCCCTTTGAGCTGCCGGATGACCGTTTTCAGAAGGGGGTCGTAGGGCACCTTGCTGCGATCGGGGGCCTTGGCGGGATCGATGATCACGCCGGTGTAGAGCATGTACATTTTCAGGCCGTGGGCGTCGATGGCCTTGAGCATCTCGGGCAGGCGGGAGCGGCAAGCGGCCGCAATAAGCGATGCCGTCGTAGCCCAGTTCCTTCAGCAACGCGGCCTGTTGGCCGAAGGGCACGTCGGGGCCGCCGGTGCCGTTGTCGAAGGCATAGAAGGGCCACGCCGGCCGGGCTGCCGGCCCGGCGGCGGCAGCCGGCAAAGGCGTCGGCACGCACGATGCAGCCAGCAGCGCAAGCGCCGCCGCGCGGAGTGTGGGAACGAGGAACCTGGTCGTGCTTCGCATGAGCTTCTCCTGATCCACGAGTTGATGTTGACGATGGTCCACGGTTGTGGAGAGCGGTTCACGAGGCGTCGCCCGCGCACTGCTCAAAGACGCGGCAAAAGGCGAAGATCCGGTCTCCGCCCAGCGCCTCGTCCACCTCCAGCAGCGTAAACGAAAATGCCGGAAATCGTTTTCCCACCTGCATCAGCCGCAACAGTTCTTCCCGTATCTCGGGCAAGGAACGCGACTCGACCCACGACGGGAACAGGATGCAGTTGACCTTCACGTGCGGACACAGCCGGCCGAGCTTCTCAAAATCGGTATCCTGGCCGAAATCGACGGCGTGCAAATACTCGAAGCGGGCGTAGTTCTCCAGGTGCGGCGTAACGCCGGAATCCTGGTGGATCATGAACCGCGCCGGCCGAACGGGCATATTCCATAAGCTGCCGGTCCTCGGGATAATTGAACTCGGCGTAGTGGCGAGGCGAGATCATCGAGACGGCGCAATCGCCGACGAAGACGTCGCCGAGCGGCCAACCGTCCGCCCGCGAAAAACGGTCCAGACAGAGCAGCGTCAACCAGGTGACGTTCGCGTAGAGTCTCCGGACGGACTCGGGTTGGGCCAGGTAATCCATGAACAACTGCTGGCCCTGAACGGAGAAGGCCGTGTTGATCGCCGACCCCAGGTTCTGTACCCCGCTCATTCCCCGGCAGTGCGGATTGAACTCCTTGTCGGGAATCCGGTAAGCTCCGTAGCGACGCTTGAGTTGCTCGATCTGCGAGAGCACCAGCCGGACGGGCTCGCTGGCTTCGAACCGCTCTTGGCTCCAGGGCGGCAGCGCCTCGACCTCCTCCTTCGACAACACTCGCGGCCGGCTCCACGGCTCGGCGTCGTCGGCATAGCCGCAGGCACAGCCGTACATTGCCGGCAGGAACCGGTGCCCAAACGGCTCGATGCTCACCCGGGGAAACGGCTCCTTGTAGCCTAACCCGATTTTGCCGTAGACCTCGAACACCGCCCGGTCGATCTCCATCGCGGTCTCGACCCGGTAGTCCAGGTCGCGGTGATAGCGCTCGCCGAAGGCGAAACCAAAACGGTCGTGCAGCAACTTATAAGTGAGTCCCAGTCCCAGCCGGAACCGACCAAACGTCTGCATCGAATACATGACGGGCATGGGCAACCTCGATCGCATGTGGCGGCTGCTCGACCGCGGAACCTCCTAATGTTAGACGACTCCGACGGCGCCGGCAACCGCTCTGGCACGTTTTCACCGGTGGGAAATATGGGCAGCGTGTGTCGGCTGCCCTGTGGCTGACTTATCCCCAGTTTCAGCGTACCGCGCAGAGAAACTGGCGGTCCCTCGAAAGTCGTTGGTTGGTATACAGTTGGGTGTGAATCGGACCAACCCAACCACGCCTCACGGAGGGAACCGCCATGAACGGCATGGAAGCCGTGCTCTGGATCAGGAGTGTATGTCTTGGGCTGCGAAAGAGCCAGACCAAAACTCTGGCGGATTTGGTGGCCGTGGCAATTCAGGTCGGCCGGGTGAGCCTCTCGGAACTGGGCCGATTGCTGGCGGAGGAACGCCAGGGCGCCGCCCAGCACGGCATCAAGCGGGCCTGGCGGTTTACAGCCAACGACCGTGTCCACGTCGGCGATGCCATGCAGGGCCCGCTACGTTGGCTTTTCCAGAACCGCAAGGCCTGGAAACACCGCCCGTTGCTGGTCACCTTCGATTGGACCGAGGTGCGCTCGTTCCACACCCTCATGGCGGCGGCGGTGATTCGCGGCCGGGGAGTGCCGCTGCTTTGGGCCAGTTACGAGGCGTGGGTGTTGTCCAAGAGCCAGAACAACCTCGAAGAAGGTCTGCTCCGGCTATTGAAGGCGCTCCTGCTGGATTGGATCACGGTCATTGTGGTGGCGGACCGCGGTTTTGGCCGCACGGAACTGGCCCGTACTTGCCAGCAGAATGGGCTTTCACTACGTCATCCGCATCAAGCCCACGGTGCATGTGGAGTGCCGCGAATTCCGCGGCAAACTCGACCTTTTGCCGGTAAAGCGCGGCACCGAGCGGCTGTTGAAGGACGTGCAGTTCCGCAAACAGAACCCGGTGACGCAGCACGTGGCCGTGTGTTGGAAGAAGGGTTTGCCCAAGGACCGCGACGAGTGCTGGTTCCTGATGACCGACCTGCCCTACTCGGTGAGGAAGCGGACCGACTTGTACGGGCGGTGGATGACGATCGAGGAGTTGTTCCGGGACGAAAAGAACCGGCGTCACGGCTGGGCGTTGCGCAACACCCAGCTTACGCGCCCCGAGCGTTTCGACCGCTTGCTCTTGCTCTTGACCTTGGCGTATTGGCTGTTGCTTGGCATCGGTCTAACGGCCCTGAGACGTTACCCGCCCGGTACGTGGTGCAGCAACAATCGGCCCGGAGCGTGCGGTCTGTTCTTCATCGGCCGAAAGATGCTCCGACGGATCAAACTCACAGCGGTACAAGCATTTGCCGCCCTGCTTCACGCGCTCCTGGCCGAGGCCGGAAAGTGGGGATAAGTCAGGCCCTGTGGTGCTTGCCCGGCTGATGGCAAAGCATGATAATGAAGGTCTTGCCGCGTCAATTGACCGGACCAACCTCCGCAACGCCGACATGATTACTCTGCTCCCCTTGTTTCGTGCCGTATTGAGGGCCGGCCTTGTCGCGGGCTTGTCCGTCGCCGCTACCGAGGCATCCGCCTTGAGCCCCGTTCGACGGGTCGTCTCTCTGGACGGTTCCTGGGAGGTCGCCGAGGGGGCAATGGACGCGATCCCGCGGGGCTTCGACCGCCGGGTTCCCGTTCCGGGGCTGGCCGACCTGGCCAAGCCGGCGTTTGCCGAGGTCGGCACCGACCGCAGCGCCGCGCACCGGCAGGCGTTCTGGTATCGGCGGCGTTTCACGCTTTCCGGTCCCCTTCCCGCGTCCGCGAGGCTGAAAATCCACAAGGCGATGTATGGTATCCGCGTGTTTCTCAACGGGCGGCTGGTGGGCGATCACTTGCCCTGCTTCACGCCCGCCGAGTTCGACATCCGCCGGTTTCTCGCCCCGCCGGGAGAGCCGAACGACCTGAAGATCCGCGTCGGCGCCGAACGCGGCGTTCTGCCCGAGATGTCTGCCCGACGGGACGGACCCCGAAAGATCCAACGATTACTATCCCGGAATCTACGATTCCGTGGAGTTGATCCTCTCGGGGCTGCCGCGGATCGCCAACGTCCAGGCGGCGCAGACGTGGAAAGCCAGGCCGTCCGCGTGGTGGCCAAGATCGAAGGCGCAGCCGCGGCAGGCGCCGGCGTGACCTGCGTCGTCCGCGAGGCCAACAGCGACCGGCAGGTTGGCATTGTCGAGACGGGTTGCCCCGGCGGCGACGGCCGGCGGACCGTGGACGTGCGGATTCCCATCCCCCATTGCCGGCTCTGGTCGCCCGAAGACCCGTTCCTCTACGAGTTGGAGGTCTCCACGGGCGGGGACGTGCTGCGGACGCCCTTCGGCATGCGGAGTTTCCGCCTGGACCGCAAGACCGGCTATGCAGTGCTCAACGGCCAGACCTATTTTCTCCGCGGCACCAACGTCTGCATCTTCCGTTTCTTCGGCGATCCGAAGCGGGGCGGCCTGCCCTGGCGGGAAGAGTGGGTGCGGAAACTGCATCGCACCTTCAAGGACATGCACTGGAATTCGGTCCGCTACTGCATCGGCTTCCCGCCCGAAATGTGGTATCGCATCGCCGACGAAGAGGGCTTGCTCATTCAGGATGAGTTTCCCATCTGGTACATGAACTCCTGGCCCAAGGAAATCACCAGCCAAAGCCTGATCCCGCAGTATACCGAGTGGATGCGCGAGCGCTGGAACCATCCTTGCGTGGCGATCTGGGACGCCCAGAACGAGACCGTGGCCAACCCGACGGGCAAGGCGGACGCGGCGCTGTCGGAGACGGGCAAGGCGATCCGGGCGGTGCGCCGCTTGGATCTCTCCCACCGTCCTTGGGATAACGGCTGGGACCCGCCCGTCTCTCCCACCGACAGCTTCGAGGCCCATCCTTACGTCTTCGGCTTCCGCGGCTTCCGTTTCGCCGATTTCGCCTGGTTTCCCGGCGCACCGGGCCTTCCGGGCGGGCTGCCCTCCTCGGAAGTGCCCAATACCGGCAAGAACCCGGTCATCATCAACGAGTACGGCTGGGGGCACCTCCGCCGCGACGGCCAGCCGACGGACCCCGGACACACGCGGTTTTACCAAGATGTCCCCTGGCCCACGAAAACAGCCGCGGAGCGTCAGGAATTGCACGCCCGGCTCTTGGCCGCCGAAACCGAATTCTGGCGGGCCAAGCGGCAGGTGGCGGGCGTGCTCCATTTCTGCGGCCTGAACTACTCTAAACCGGGAGTGCCCACCAGCGATCACTTTGCCAACGTCGAACAGCTCACGCTGGAGCCCTTTTTCGCCCGCTACGTCCGCGACGCCTTTGCCCCCGTGGGACTGATGGTCGATTTCTGGGATGACCAAATGGTAGCGGCCGAATCCCGCCCTGTCTCCGTGGTCGTGGTCAACGACCGGGACGAGGACTGGGATGGAAAGGTCCGCCTGGCCGTCGTCCGCAACGGGTCGGACGTGCTCGTGCGGGAGCAGGCTTGCCGCGTTGCCCGGTTGGGCACGAAGACGGTCTCGTTCGATGTCACCGCGCCGCCCGGCCGGGCCGGTATCAACTGGTCGCCCAACTCCTCCGCCCCGGCCGGCCGGCCGTCAAGAGCCTGCGGGATTTCACAGTGGTTCCCGAGTCCCAGCGGACGGTGGAGTTGGCCCAGGGCCGGCCGGTCACGGCCTCTTCGAGCCTTGCCGGCCGTCCCCCCGCCAACGCCGTTGACGGCAAGGCCTGGACCCGCTGGACTTCCAAGCCTTCCGATCCGCAGGACAAAATCGGCTACACGCTCTTTGAGTTCAAGGTGTTCCGCTAGAGCGGGCCGCGGCGAGCGTTCCGTCCTCGCCACGGGGGTTTACCGCCATAGTCACTCCCCCGGTTTCACGTGCAGGACAAGGTGGCCGCCTTGAAAGCCGGCCGGCAGCCGCAGGCCGCCGTCCCGGTCGGGCTCCAACCGCCGGCCGTCTACCTCAGCGAACCCGATCGGGCCGGGACCCGGGATTTCCAGCTTCAGCCGGCCCGTGCGGAACCGTAGATCGGCCTTGACCGGTCCGCTGTGCGGATAGAGCGCGGGCTTCAACATGAGCCGTCGCCCCTCGAAACGGACGCCGAGCCAGTGCCGCACGACGAACAGACTGACCTCGCCGGCGGTCCAGGGCAGGATGCCGGGGAGGGTCGAACGGATCAGGGAAATCTCTTCCGGCCAGGCCCCGCTGCGGCCGCCGGGGATCGAATGGAGCCACTCCAACGCCCGCCGGCTGCGGTCCAGCAGGCCGGCTTCATGTTGGGCCCGCATCACAAAGCAGGTCGCAAACGGCCAGGGCCCCGGTTGATCCATTTGGCCGCTGGAATGGTATCGGTCGTACCCGCCGCCGAACCAGCGGCTGTTCCAGAGTGTTTCCAAATCGTCGAGAGTCGTGCGGGCCAAGGCGGACCGCGGGTCGATCAAGCCGTAGGCCATCGGCAGCGCCGCGGTCGTGTCGGGGTCCGCCAGGTGAACGCGCTCGACCCTTCCGGGCGAATCCGGCTGGCCCCCGCCGGGCACCTCGACGACGTGCCGTCCGTCCGTGCCGCGGCGCTTGATGAACCGGCCTTGCTCGACCAGCCGGCACTTCGGGTGCGTCAGCATCGCTTGCAGGATGCGGTCCGCCTCGGCGCGCCAGCGGGGGGCCTGGTCTTGGGCGCCAAGCGGCCCGGCCAACTCGGCGGCGTCGCGCAGGCCGAGCACCATGTAGGTTTGGTACGCCAGCTCATAGCCGTCCTTGAGCGTCCGCTCCCAAAACTCACGGCGGTTGTGGACCATGCCGGTCGCGTCGCGGAACGCCGGCCGGAGCGGCCGCTCGATCAAGGCCACGAGCTTCGCGCGATATTGCCGCACGAGTGAATCGTCGCCGGTCCAGTCGCGATAGGCCTTCAGGGCGTGCAGCAACTCGCCCATCTGGTCGAGTTCTTCCCGGTCGGGCTCGTCAAACTTGTTGTCGATCATCGCGGCCCCCTGGTCGCGGACCATATTCTTTACGATGTGCTCGGCAACGGCGTGGGCGAGCTCGAACTGGCCGGTGTGAAGCAGGCCCAGCATGGTGTTCGCGGCGTCGCGCACGTCCTGGGAACCATATTCCAACATGCCGTAGTCGGCCACGCCGTTGGCGGCGATCATGCCGGGCAGGCCGAAGCGGACACTATCGAACAACTCGCCCACCAGCACGTCGTCGGTGGCGATCGACGAGCCGGCGGCCCAGCGGCCGGCAGTGGCTTCCGTCGCCCGGACAAGTCCCGCCGGGTCCAACAGCGCGGGCAACGACGGCCCCGCCGGCTGGGGCGGCCCGACCGCCGCAAACAACACGACATCGACCGACGCCGATTGACCGGGCAAGAGGCTTAGCGGGCCGATTTCGTAAACGGCTTGCCGGGGGATGGGTCGGCCCGGAGGCTTGCCGACGGCCCGCAGCACGGTGGTCAGTTGGCTGGTCCGCTGGACAAGTCCGCCTTCGTAGGTTCCACACTCTCCCGGCGGCAGCGACAACCGCAACGTGACTTTTTCCGGGCCGGCAAGATTGACGGAGTTGAGTCCGATGCGGCGGACAAACGTGTTTTCGCCGAGGAGGGCGAAAATGCGTTCCGTAACGCGCAATCCGCCGGCCCACCAGACGGCCTCCACGGCGGGAATACCGTCGGCCGTAGTCCAGCGGGTCTCGGTTTCGTGGCCCAGCGCGGTGAACGGATAGCCGCCCAGGACGACCTCCAGGGCGCTGTTGACCATGCCTTGTCCGCCGGCGAAGTTCAATGCCCGGTTCTTGTCTTTGCTCTGCCGGTAATCTTCGGCATCGAACAGCAGGTAGAGAAGCGCCGGGGCGAGGTCGGCCTTGTCGGCCTGGACGAGCATCTTGCAGTGTCCGGTGTTGAGCAGGTAGTAATCGCGTCCGTAGAAGAATGGCCGTTCCAGCAACGGCAGCACGGCCGGATCGAAGGGGGCGGCCGGCAAGCGCTCCGCCGGCCAAGCCAGCGCCGCCGTCAGCCCCAGGCATAAGCACGTCCTACTTTTCATCACGGTCACACCTCTCTTGTCCCTTTTCCCTCAGCCATCCCCGCTCGATCTCCTCCAGCGTCTTGCCCTTGGTTTCGGGCACGAACCGCCAGAGGAAGAGCACGCTGACGACGCAAAACACGGCGTAGAGCCAGAAGGGGAAGGCGTGGTTGAACCGGTCGATCAGCCAACGGCTTTCGTCCATGATCGTGAAGGTTTGGATGACGGCAAAATTAGCGGTCCAAAGGCATACGGTGGCGATGGCCATGGCGCGGCCGCGGATGCCCGTGGGGAAGATCTCGGAGAGGATCACCCAGGTGACCGGGCCGACGGAGATGGCGAAACAGGCCTTATAGCCGATAATGAAGACCAGCATCCACGTGGAAGTCTCTCCGGCAAAGGATGCCAGGCCCATCGACACCAAACAGAGTCCCATGCCTGCCGAGCCGACGATCATCAGCGGTTTTCTTCCCACCCGGTCGACGGTCCAGATGGCAACGACCGTGAACGTCAGATCGACGATTGCCAGCACCACGGTCGTCAACAGCGCGGCGCTGGTCTCGTAGCCGAGCTTTTTGAAGATTTCGGGGGCGTAGTAACCGAAGACGTTGACCCCGGTGATCTGCTGCAAGACGGCCAGGAGGACGCCGATCAGCAGGGCGACCCGCATACCGGGCATGAAGAGCTGGGCGATGGAGCCGGTTTCTTGCGCCAGGGCATCGCGGATGTCGGCCAACTCGGCGTGCGCGTGCCGGGGCCCGCCGACGCGGGAGAGGATGTGAAGCGCCTCGTCCTCGCGGCGTTGCTTGGCCAGCCAGCGAGGGCTTTCCGGCACCAGCAGCAACAAGAGGAGGAACAATCCGGACGGCAGGATGCCCGCCCCAAACATCCACCGCCAGCCGTAACGGACGTTCCAGGAAACCAGTCCGCGCATCGCCAGCTCGACCGCGGTGGCCGTCGTCGTCACGGATTGCGCCCTCAAGAACGCGACCACGTCTTGGGGCCGGATGTCGCCGTGTTGGGTGGCGAGAAAGGCGTCGACGGCCTTCGCGTCGATTCTCTTGTTGCTGACGTCGGCCGCAGTCGGGATGAAAACCCTCAGCGAGCGGACCTGCTCCGCGGGGCTGAGCGTCGCCGTGGCGGCAATTTTCGCCCGGTCAGGGTACGACCTGCCGTAGAACTCGATCACGTAGTTGGCAAAGTAGACCGCGATGAAGCCGATGCCGATGGCAAACTGATTGACGGAGACCATGCGGCCGCGGATGCGGGCGGGAGTGACCTCGGCGATGTACATGGGGGACGTCACGGAAGCGGCGCCGATGGCCAGTCCGGCCATGATGCGGAAGAGCACAAAACCGGCGAAGCTGGGCGGGAAGGCGGTTCCCGCGGAGGAAAGCAAGAACAGGACCGCAGCCAGCACCAGCATCCGCTTGCGGCCGAACCGGTCGCTCAGCAGGCCCGCCAGCCCCGCGCCCAGCGCAGCCCAACAAGGCGCAGGCCATCGCCCAGCCCTTTTCCACCTGCGGGTCGAGCGGGAAGTAGACCTGCAAGAAGCCGATGGCGCCGGAAATCACGCCCGTATCGTAGCCGAACAACATGCCCCCCAGCGCGGCCACCAGTGTCAACAGGGTCACATAGGCAATGCTGCCGCGCTGGTTTGCCGTTGTTGCCATATCGTCCTCTTCGGGCGAGCAATCGAGACAGTCTCCCATGCTAACCGTCCCCGCCCATACTTGACAAGCGGGGGACAGAAGAATCCAATAACCGGCGTTTTGGTTTAACCCGGAGCCAACGGCGACGGCGGGCAACGGTTCCGGCTCGCCGAACAACTCGCCGTCGCCGTTGGCTCCGGGTTAAACGAGCCATTCTTCCGCCACCGAGCCCCAATCATGAATTCCCGCCAACGTGTCGAATGTGCCCTGAACCACCGGCAACCCGACCGGATTCCGCTGGACTTTGGGGGCAGCGGGCTGACGACGATGCACGTCAGTTGCGTCTACAAGCTCCGCCAGGCGCTCAAGTTGGACAAGCCGGGCGAGCCGGTGAAGGTCGTCGATTCATACTCGATGACCGGCGAGATCGCGCCCGACCTGCAAGACGCGCTGGACGTGGATGTCGTGGGGTTAAGCAGTCCCACAACGATGTTCGGTTTCGAGAACAAAGACTGGAAGCCGTGGACCACCTTTGACGGCACCCCCGTCCTGGTGCCCGGCGGCTTCAACACCGGGCCGGAACCCAACGGCGACATTTTGATGTACCCCGAGGGCGACAAGTCGGCTCCGCCCAGCGGCCGGATGCCCAAGGGGGGCTTCTACTTCGATTCCATCGTCCGCCAGGAGCCGGTTGACGAGGCAAAGCTGAACGTCGAGGACAACCTGGAGGAGTTTGGTCCGGTCTCCGACGGGATGCTTCAGTATTACGCCGGCGAGGCCGACCGGCTGCGGCGCGAGAGCGATCGGGCGGTTCTGGCGGCCTTCGGCGGCACGGCCTTCGGCGACATCGCGCTTGTCCCGGCCCCCTGGCTGAAACGGCCCAGAGGCATCCGCGACGTCGCCGAGTGGTACATGAGCACGGTGACGCGCTTCGATTACTGTTACGAACTGTTCCGCCGCCAGTGTGAAATTGCCCTGAAGAATCTGGCGAAGATTTACGGTGCGGTGGGCGACCGGGTGTCGGCGGTGTACCTCACGGGCACGGATTTCGGCACGCAGAAGGGGCCGTTCATCAGCCCGGCCGCCTACCGGAAGCTCTTCCAGCCCTTCCACCGCCGCGTGAACGATTGGGTCCATCAGCGCACGCCCTGGAAGACGTTCATTCACAGTTGCGGATCGGTCGTCGCGCTGTTGCCCGATCTCATCCACGCCGGGTTCGACATCCTCAACCCGGTGCAGTGCTCGGCGGCGGGCATGGCCCCGCGGACGCTCAAGGAGCAATTCGGCGGCAAGCTGACGTTTTGGGGCGGCGGCGTGGACACGCAAAAGACCCTCCCCTTCGGCACGCCGGAGGAAATCCGCCGGCAGGTGCGGGAGCGGATGGAGATTTTCGGCCGCGGCGGCGGCTTCGTGTTCGCCGCGGTCCACATCGTGCAGTGCGGCACCCCCACCGAAAACTTGTTGGCCTTGTGCGATGCCGTGCGGCAGTGGCGTTGAAGCAAAGGGATGCCGCGCGTCTTCCGGCGCCTGCCCTGGTCCAGGCAGACGTGACACAGGGACGGGCACCAAGCCGCTACACTTCCGCCGGCGTGTTGCTCAACAATTGCTGCGGAGAGTCGAAGAGGATCGCCCGCGCGGTCCGCAACGCCTCCTCCACCGTGTATTGCCCCTGCAAGACCTTCTGCGTCAATACCTGCGCCAATTGGTTGCGGACGATCGCCGCCTTGGCGTACGTCCATTCGATCGTGTAGGCGTCGGAGAAGAAGCCGATCTGCCGGTTCACGGGCAGCATGTCGAGCCGCTCTTCCATTACCTGGCGCATGGCGCCGGGGAAGAAGTTGTGCCACCAGTAGCCGGCCAGCGCGAAATTGGGCAGTTCGCGGCAAAACGTGCAGAGCGACTGGTCGGCGTGACGGCTCGACAACAGGCAGACGAAGCGGATTTTCGGATGCCGCGCGATCATGTCGGCCGTGTCGGCCAGCGCCCGCTGCGGAATCAGGCTGCTCGTCTCGTGCGGCAGCGGCTCGGCCCCCAGGCTGAACTGGAAGGCGATCCGGCCGGCATACGGCTCCAGGGCGTTGAGAAAGGCCTCGTGGACGTAGGAGACGTAGATGTCGCGTTCGGCCGGTCCGGCCACGTTGCGGCGGCTGAGCGCGGCGGCCATCTCGGCGTCGCTCACCGGGCGGAAGGCCACGTCGCCCGACACGTGCGTGGCGAAGGAAACCACCGGCGCGGCGGCCAACCGGCCGACGAAATGGGCCATCGCCTGGTGAACGTCCTCCACCGAGCGCACCGTCCGCTCGACCGGCGGCCGGTGCGTCGCGGCGTGGGGAATGGGGCTACCGGGCGGCTTGCCCCAACACCGCTCCAGTTCGAACAACGCCGTATCGTACTCGCCCCGTTGGGTGCGCGTGAAGAAGGCCCACTCCATCGAATAGTGCAGGATGTCGTCGTCCTGGCCCGACGGGTTGCGGCGGGCCAACTCCGTGGTGAAGCGGCGGATGTTCATGCCGCGGATCAGGGCCCGGGTGGCCGCCCGGTCGTCCGCCCGCTCCCGGATCATGGCGTCCAGCTTCTCCCAGTTGTCGGCCGTCACCGGCTCCGTCCAGCCATACAGGTCGCGGAGGATGATCCGCACGCCCCACGCGCAATTGGTGTTCTGGATGTGCGGCAGGTAGGGCAGGGCCTCCCGCAGCCGGTGATGGGCCTCCTCCCGGCTGGGCCAGCCGGGAAACTCCGTCAGCCGCGCCCCGCTCGGACACCCGGCCGCATACAGGTCGCTGATGACCATGTGATACAACAGCACGTCGTGCAGGCCGTGGGCCAACATCCGTCCGCCGGTCAGATGGGTGTGGGCGTCGAGCATCGGCGTCTCCGCCAGCCCCTGCCGCAAGTCCTCGAAGACCGAACGGTCGTTCATCGCAAGTACCTCCTCAAGTCAGTTGTGTTTTCCATCTCAATTGGGTGGCACGCCCTGAAAGGGCGTGGTGGCGGTGCAGGATTCATTAGCCGATTCGCCACGCCCTTTCAGGGCGTGCCACCCGAGCGAAGACCGAACGGTCGTTCATCGCAAATACCTCCTCAAGTCAGTTATGTTTTCCATCTCAATTGGGTGGCACGCCCTGAAAGGGCGTGGTGGCGGTGCAGGATTCATTAGCCGATCCACTTCCCGACCACCAATGCTACGGACTTCACGGCC
This sequence comes from uncultured Planctomycetaceae bacterium, assembly GCA_963754135.1. Taxonomy (GTDB): domain Bacteria; phylum Planctomycetota; class Planctomycetia; order Pirellulales; family Thermoguttaceae; genus JAJFUI01. Next base: position 317,447 of record CAVWEY010000003.1, on the reverse strand, counting down.
TGGGCACAAGCCCCGGGGGACCCAAAAGTTCCGCCCCGCGGATGTAAATTCTTTTTTCGGCCCGGCGGATGTAAACCCGCCGCGGCCGGGTGTAAAGTATATGATAGGCCGTCCGTTCCGGGCGGTGTTTTCCACATGCTCGGCGGCGTTTAAGCGTTCATAGCCGGAAAGGTGCGAGGTGCGGGCATGGTTGACCGCGGCGGCAACCGCGCCGACGAATTCGCCCAGTTGCTCAGCGCATACGAGCCGCGCCTGTTCGGCTACATCTATGCGCTGACGCTCAACACGGCGGACGCCGAGGACATCTACCAGGACACGGCCATGGCCTTGTGGCGGAAGTTCGATGAGTACCGGCCGGGAACGAACTTTGCCGCCTGGGCCCGGGCCGCCGCCCGCTTCGAGATCCAGCACCATTTCCGCCGCCTGAGCCGGCGGCGCGTGCATTTCGATCAGCGCCTGTTGGAGGAACTGGCCGAAACGCAATTGACTCTCGAGGTCCTCTCGGCTTCCCCAATGGACTCGTACACCGAAGCGCTACGGCACTGCAAGGACCTGTTGCCGGAGGGGGACCGGGAATTGATCGAGCTTTGCTACGGCGGGACGTGCAACATCAGCCAGGCCGCCAGGCAGCTCGGCCGCTCGCCGCAGAGCGTCTGCAACTCGCTCAGCCGCATCCGGCGGGCGCTTTTCGACTGCATCCGGCGGGCAACGGAGGGCCTGGATCCATGACCGCCGACGGCCCCTCCTCCTTCGACCGCGCCTGGCCCCTGATCGAAGCCGCCTGCGTCGGAACCATCTCCGGCCGGCAGTTGCAGGAGTTGCAGGAGTTGTTGCGGGGCGATGCCGCCCTGCAACGGGCCTACTTGCAGTATTGCCGGTTGCACGCGGAACTCCGCTGCCTTTGCCGGGCGGGGGCGGCCAACCACGCCGCACTGGCCAAGGTCGCCGAGTCCGAGGCCCCTGACGGACGGGAGCCGGCCGACGCCCTCGAAGCGGCGCCCTGGCCGGTGATCGACTGTGGGCCGCTCGGGCAGGCCGGCCCGCTGCCTTCCTCCGCCTTCGCCGCCGCCTGGCACGGCGCGGCCGCCTACCTTTCGGGCCATCCCTGGGCGTTAAGCTACCTCACGGCGACGGTCTTCTTCGCGGCGATGTTCGCGGTGGGCTCCTTTATCAGCGTTTCCCTTGGCCCGGTGCAGCCTTCCGGGATGGTCTCCGTCGGGGAGCCGCCACGCCCGCCCGAAGCGGCCGAAGACGTCGGCCGGATCACGGGCGCGGTCAACTGCCGCTGGGCCGGCTCGCAGGACGCCCCGCCCGCCGCCGTCCCTATGGGCCGGAGGTATGAGTTGGCCTCGGGGCTCATGGAAATCACCTACAAGACGGGGGCCAAGGTCATTCTTCAAGGGCCGTGCGCCTATGAAGCCGATTCCCCCGCCGGCGGCTTCCTCGCGCTGGGCAAACTGACGGCAAGAATGGAAAAGCCGTCAGCGATCAGCGATCAGCCATCAGAAATCGCAAATCCCCAATCCCAAATCCCAAATCCCAAATTTGTCGTTAGGACGCCTTCCGCCGTCGTGACCGACCTGGGCACCGAGTTCGGCGTGGAAGTGGACCGGCAGGGCCGCACGGAATCGCACGTCTTCGTCGGCAAGGTGAGGATCGTCCCCGTGGGCGCGGGCAAGACGGAGACCCTCAGCGCCGGGCGTTCCGCCCGCTGCGGCAACGGAGAGGGGGTCGTGATCCTGTCCGCCGCCGCCGCCAGGCCCGGTCGCTTCGTCCGCTCGCTGAAGCCGGAGACCATCCGCATCGTCGAGAAGTTCGAGGGACCGACGTTGGGTCCCGCGCTGGAGCAGGCGCCGCCGGGGCACTACGCGGTGGGCCGCGGGGCGGCCGTGTACCGGCAGCCCGCCGCCGGCCGGCAATCCCGCGGCTACATCCGCACCGTGGCCACCGATTTCTGCGATTGCGACTTCGTTTGTGAGGTCACGATCGACGTCCGCCTGGACGCCGCCGACCCCGCGCACGTCAGCCACGACGTGTACTTCGGCATCGGCAGCGGCGAGCCTAACCCCAAGTATTACGACGAAATGACCTCCGGCCTGGCAATGGGATTCATCGTCGATTCGGGCGTGATTCACGTGCAAGCCAAGCGGCCGGAATGGACCGCGGCGCGGGTCGTCGACGAGCCGGCGGTGGCCGAGTTCATGCCTTCTTCGGGGCCGCTGCCCCCCGGCCGGCACCGGCTGCGGATGGTCAAGCAGGGCAAGTGGCTTCAGTTCCTGGTGGACCGGGACTACAACGGCCAGTTCAAGACCGACTTCCAGACCCGCTACATCGACCTGCCGGCCGATATGCCCTCGCTGAACTCCAGCAACAGCCGCCTGGTGATCGGCACCGGCAATTGCGACACGATGAGCGTCCGCTTCGAGGACCTCTCCATCGTCTACACAAAAACCCCGTCAGCAAAGGAAAAGCAGCCATGAATGGTCCGTAAACGATTCTGTTTCCCCACGTCCCCGCCGGGCTTGTCCCGGCGGAACGGAGGATTGGGAAACTACAGACGGGGGGCCGCCATTAGTGGCCAGTCCCTCGTTCCGCCGGGACAAGCCCGGCGGGGACGTGCCGAGGGCGTGACTTGTGTGTAACAACAAGGCAACGTCCTGGGCTGGGCGAAACGGTGGGCCTTCGGCCCACAAGAGTAGGACGGATTTCCTAATCCGTCCCCGAAAGCCGGACGGATTAGGAAATCCGTCCTACGGAAAGCGTGCCATGGAAGGAAGCAAGGAGGACTGAGGTGAGGTTAGTGAGGCGTCCGGGTTGATTCATCCAGAATGTTTCTGGGGCCTTGTGGACGCTTCCAAACGTGTTTGTTCCCCGTTACGGGGAGGAGAAGTGAAAATGTCTCGCAGTCTTGTAAGTCTATCGGTTGTGTTCCTCGCAGCTTTGGCGCTTGTCATCGGCTCGGCTGGCGTCGCCCAGGCATCGTTAGTCGGGTACTGGCCGCTGAACGATACCAGCGGCACCGTCGCCGCCGACATGAGCGGCGCCGCCATCACAAACCCCGGCACCTACGTCGCCGCGACCTTAGATCAGACGGGGAACAATTGCCCCTTTGGAACGTACGCGTTGTTCAGCGGCGTCAGTACCGGCAGCGGGGTCTCTATCACCGTTACCGGCGGCAGCGCGTTTGCCGCGGTGGGGGGCACCTCCAACTTTACGGAATGCATTCTGGTATTACCTCCCGACCACAATGAGCGGCGCCGATCCGCTGCTTTTCTCCGGCTCCGGCAATTCCGGCCAGTTGGGCGTAGCCACCAACAATCGCATCTGGTGGTACCCGCAGGACGGAGGCGTTGACCAGAGCAATATTACGAGCCCGGTAGGCCCGGCACAGACAGGTACGTGGATTCAGATCACCGGTGTCAGCCCCGGTGCCGGAAACCACATGGCCCTCTACCTGGACGGGGTTCAGGTGGGGCCGATCAGCAACGCCTGCAGCGGGTCAATCCCGGCGATCACCGCAATGGCGATCAACGGGGCGGTAGGCGGGTCGCCACTGCAAGGAGGAGCCTACACGATGAACGCCGGCATCTGCGACGCGGGGTGGTTTAACACCTCCCTCACGGCGGCGGACGCTGCGGCCATCTACAACGTGCCGACCACGTTCCGCAACACCGGCTTGAACACCAACTCGACCGGGCTCTACGGGCTCAAGGACATGTCGACGCTCTTCAGCACGTATGGCCTTGGCACCGGGCATAGCTGCGTGATCGGCACCGGCGGCAACGCCGAGACTTGGCAGTACGCCACGGGCCTGACCGGCGCCGCGGGCTTCGCGGGCACCGTCGGCAGCGGCAGCAGCACACAGTACTACGTTGTCCTCGACGCCACCGGCCACACGGGCATGGAGACGACGCTGACCCCCGAGCCGGGTACGTTGGCCTTGTTGGCTGCGGGCCTGGCGGGCTTGCTCTGCTACGCCTGGCGGAAGCGGAAGTAACGTAGTCCAGACAACGTTGGGGCGGCAGTTAAACTGCCGCCCCAACGCGAGCAACCGCCGCGTACGGGACATCGGTTCCGTTGGGGTGGCAGTTGAACTGCCACCCCAACCGTAGGCGGACGGCGGACGATATGATTTGATTTCTGGTTTGGCGATTGACGAGCTCCGGCGCCGTCATGAGTCGTTCTCATGGCGGCGCCGGAGCGCGCTTCGATCGCACGGGTTAACCTTAGGACGCGAGGCAAGTGATGAACCGCGACAATCGTCAATCGCAAGTTGGAGGGCACGGACCGACGGGGTTCACCCTCGTGGAACTGCTGGTGGTGATCACGATCATCGGCATTCTGATCGCCTTGTTGCTGCCGGCGGTGCAGGCGGCGCGGGAGGCGGCCCGGCAGACGCAGTGCAAGAACAACCTCAAGCAGCTCGCCCTGGGCTGCCTCACCCACGAGAGCATTATCAAGCGGTTCCCCAGCGATGGTTGGGGATATGGGTGGACAGGCGACGCCGACCGCGGCACCGATTGGCGCCAGCCCGGCGGCTGGATCTACAACATCCTCCCCTACGTCGAGCAGCAACCGCTGCACGACATGGGGCAAGCGAGGGCGACGGGACGGTGGGAACGGCTAAGCGCACCGCCAACACGCAGCGAATTCAGGTCGTGCTGAACATGATCAATTGCCCCACCCGGCGGCCGGCGATGCTTTTCGCGTGGAATCCGGCCTGGAACCCCGGGACTTGCGGCAATTACAACGTCGTCTCACCGGTGGCCCGCAGCGATTACGCCTGCTCCGCCGGCGACATTTACTCTACCGTCGGCGTTCACCCTTCTGAGAACGGATTGGGATTGGGCGTGAACGAGTTCGGGCCGGGCTCGCTTGTCGCCGTAGAGTCCCCTCCGGGGCAAATGACCAGCAAGGCCCGCGTCACCTTCAACTGCGTTGCGCAAACGGCATCGGGCGTCATGTATTGCGCCAGCATGATCACCATGGCCGACATCACCGACGGCACCAGCAACACCTACCTGGGGGGCGAAAAACTCTGTTGTCCGGATATGTACTATACGGGCACGGACCCCTCCGACGACGAGTTCGCGCTGATGGGCGACAACACGGACATCGTCCGCTTCGGCTCCTGCAAGAACGAATATGCAGCCGGGGTCCCGCCGCAGCAGGACACGCCGGGCTATATCTATACCTGGGGTTTCGGCAGTGCGCACGACAACGGCTTCCACATGGCCTTCTGCGACGGGTCGGTGACGATGATGAGCTACATGATCGACCTGACAGTCCACGATTGCCTCTGCAACCGCCACGACGGCCAGGCCATCGACGCCAACAAGCTCTAGCTCTTGACGAATGCCGAGAGCGACGAGTACCATGCCCGGAATGAACGTTGCCTGCCTGTGCTGTGCTCTGATCTTGGCCGCCGGCCCGCGGGCTGCGGCGCTCACGGTGACGGCGGCCCCCGACGCCTCGCGGTTGGAACGGCTGGCGGCGCAGGAAGTGCAACGCTACGTCTACTTGCGCACGGGGATTCTTCCCGCCGTATCGCAGGCGGGCGAGGATGCCGGCGACCACGGCGTCGCCGCGTCGCCCGCCATCGTTGTGGCCCGCAAGGACCGACCGATGGTAGCCCAGTCGGCCCTGAAGGCGGAAGCCGAGAAGCTCGGGGCGCAGGAATTTCTATTGAAGACCGTCGGAACCGACGGCCACCGACGGCTTTGGATCGTCGGCGGCGACGACGTGGGAACGCTCTACGGGGCCTATCGGTTTGCGGAGCGGCTCGGCGTCCGTTTCGGCTTGGATGAGGACGTGATTCCGGACCAGCGGTTGCCGTGGCGCATGCCGGCGCTGGATGAAGTTGGGAAGCCGCGTTTTTCCCTCCGTGGCTTGCAGCCGTTCCACGACTTCCAGATGGGCCCGGATTGGTGGAACCTTCCGGATTACGAGGCGGTGCTTTCGCAAATGGCCAAACTGCGGATGAATTTCATCGGCTTTCATACCTATCCCAGTTGGAATTCGTGGGGTCCCGAAGCAAACGTGTGGATCGGCCTGCCGGAAGACGTGGACGAAAAGGGCAACGTCCGCTTCGCCTATCGGGCAGGGTTGGCCACGTCACGGGTCTTTTGGGGCAAGGTCAACCCCAATCCCTGCCCCACCAGCCGCTACGCCGCCGGCGCCGGCCTGTTGTTCGAGGGGGACGAATTCGCCGCCGACTTCCTGAAGGAGTGGCCGGAATGGCCCAAAACCCAGGCCGGTTGCGTGGAGATGTTCAACCGCTACGGGGAGATGCAGAGCAAGACGTTCGAGCATGCGCGGAGCTTGGGGGTAAGGGTCTGCACCGGCACCGAGACCCCGCTGGGAATACCGAAGGAACTCCAGGAACACCTGAAGGCAAGAGGCATGGACCCCGCCGGTCCCAAGGCGCTACAGCGGCTCTACGAGGGGACGTTCCTGCGGCTGATGCGCAAGTCGCCGGTAGACTACTACTGGCTCTGGACGCCCGAAGTCTGGATGGGCGGCGAAGGGCTGAAAGACTGGGAGATCACGACGAAAGAGAACGTCGCGCAGGACCTGACGCTGGCCGACGCCGCGGCGAAGGCCGTCAAGGCGCCCTTCCGCCTGGCGACTTGCGGCTGGCGGCTGGGCACGCAGGCCGACCACCTGTGGTGCGACCGGCGCGTGCCCAAGAGTTGGGCCTCCGCGTCGATCGTCTTCGGGCTGGGCCGCAGGCCCGTGGACCCCGCATACGCCGCCATTTCCGGCCGGTCCAAGTGGGCCATCCCGTGGGCGGAAGACGATGAAATTGGCGTCGTCGACGCTCCCCTCTGGGTCGCACGCACGTTCTCCAATGCCCGGGATGCCAAGCGGTACGGCTGCGATGGTCTGATGGCCATTCATTGGCGGACCTCGGCCATCAATCCCAATGTGGCGGCGCTCAGCCGGGCGAGTTGGGACTACTCCGACAAGGACCCGCCCGATATGGAATCCTACTGGGCGGAGTGGGGCCGGGCGTGGTTCGGGCCGGAAGGCGGCGCCGAGGCCGGCAGGGCGCTCCAAGCCTTCGACGGCAAGAGCGTTGACATCTCCAACTTGATCCGCGACGGCAGGCGGCCCGCCGACGAGGAGATTGAAGCCGCCTTTGCCCCGCTGAAACGTATGGAAAACGCGCGGTCTGCGGTCGAAGGGCCCGGCAACCGGGCGAGGTATGATTTCTGGTTGAATCTCTGCCGCGCCCAGTATCACCGCACGTACACCTTTGCCCGCGCGTATCGTCTGGAGGATGCCATGAAGCGGTGCCGTGACATACGCGATCCAATGAAGAAGAGGGAGTTTGCTCAGGAGCAGGTCCTTCCCCTGCGTCTACAGTTGGCGCGGACCTGTGAAAACTGGATCGGCGCTCACGTCGCTTGTGCGGACACGCCGGGCGACGCGGGTGTCATCTCAAGTCTTGGCGGCGGGACCGAAGTGGTGACCCGCTACGACGGGGAAATCGCCGGCATCCTGGGAAATGCACTCCCGCCGGAATTTGCGGTGCGCACCGCTTACACCGGCGCCCGCGTTTCTATGTGCCCTGCAAGCGGTCTCACCTCCACCCGGGAGAGCCCCAGGAGATCAGGGCCTTTGTCCTGTCGCGGGCGAAGAGCACGGGCGTAACCCTCTGTTGGCGTCCGCTTGGCAGGGGAGATTTCCGAAAAGTCGAGGGAGTCGCACGTGGCCCGTCAGGCTTACCGGGTGCAACTGCCCCCGCGCAGCGAGGGGGCGGTGGAGGACTATCTGGAAGGGGTTCTGAAGATGGTGCCCATCTCGTCTGGCCGGCTTCGGCGCCGACGATCAACCAAACGGCGGTTGTGATTCCAGATAACCTCGTCCCTTTGTGCAAAGGTGCGGTACAGGTCGCCGCCGATGGCCTTCGCTGCTCGTCGCCGTACTGGGGCGCCACGCTCTCGCTTCGGCAGCCCGCCTTTTCGTCGCTCGCCCTGGACGGCCTCGGGGAGGGCAAGACGGGGGCCAATTTCCTCCGTGCGCCGGCCAAGGCCGGGACTGCCTACCGCGTTGTCTGGGGTGAGGGAGAGGGGGTGGTATGGATCGAGTACCGCCGCCAGGGCACGCCTGCGGACGCGGCGCCGGGCTGGCGCCTGGAGGTCGGCCGCCGCCAAGGCCGGCTGATTTCGCAATGGTCGGAAGCGGAGAGACCGGCGCCGTTGGCGCTGAACTTCGACCTTCAGCGGTGCCACGCGGCGTTGCTGGGGTTAATGAACCAGGACGGATCGGTGGCATTGCCGGCGCTGCTGCACTTGCCGAACCAGGGTTCGTTGCGGATCACCTCGCCGGCAAACCCGCGCCCGGCGTTGGGCTATGACACCCGCCAAGGAGACCGCGACGATGAAAACTTCGTCAAAGTGACGTTCCCGGCCGCCACCCCGGCCCAGCCGCGAGTGGAGTTCCGCTGGGAGGTCGCGGCGGTCTATCCTTCCCTGGGCCGCGACGCCCGCGACCCGCGGCTGGCGGGTTTCGAGCGGAATTGGTTGAACATCCTCCAACCGAGCCCCCGCTGGCGGCTGCTGTGCAATAACATCGGCAGCGATCCGTGCGTGATTTGCATGTATGAATACGCCGACATCGCCAAGCACGCTCCCCCCCTGGCCGACGGCCTGACGGCGCTCGACGTGGTGCGGCAGACGTTGGACCGCTACCTGAGCGGCGTGCATGGCTTCGGCCTGCCGGGCTACCGGGACCTGGACGGGACGGCGCCAAGTTGGTCCCAGCGGCCGCCATTCGTGGACGCCTATCCATCGTTGTTGATTGCCGCGGCGGACTGCGGGGGGCAGCGGCGGCCCGGAATGGCTGCGCCGCCATTACCAAGGCGTTAAACGCTGGGCAGACGCGCTGTTGGCGATGGACCGCAACGGCGACGGCCTGTTCGAGTATGACGGCAGCGGCAACTCCGACCCGCTCCGCCGTCCCAACAACAACGTGTCGAACTGGTGGGACGACATCGGCTTCGGCCATCAGGACGCCTACGGCAATGCGCTGGCATACCGCGCCTTGCGGGAGATGGCCGGGCTGGCCAAGGCGATGGACCAACGCGAAGACGCCGCCCGCTACGCCGCCGCCGCCGACAGGCTCCGCCATGCCTATTACAAGACCTTCTACAACCCGGCCACCGGCGTGCTGGCGGGCTGGCGCAGCGCCGACGGCCAACTCCACGACTACCATTTCCTCTTTGTCAACGGGGCCGCCATCCATTACGGGCTGATCGAGACGGACAAGGCCAACGCCATCATGGACCGCCTGCTGGCCAAGATCAAGGAGGTCGGCTACCGGCGCTTCGACCTGGGCCTGCCGGGAAATCTGACGCCGGTGGCCATGAAAGACTACCGGGAGTTGCGGGCGAGGTTCGGCGGCGGGCAGAAGGAAGACGGCTCCGAAGGCTTCCAGCACTACGAGAACGGGGGCGCCACGGCGTGTTTCGCCTATTTCACCCTCGCCGCGCTCTATGACCTCGGCCGTCGCGAAGAAGCCGACCGGATGCTGTTTCCCATGCTGGCGGCGTTTGCGAAGGGGGGGTTCGAGGGCCGCGGCCCCGACGGCAGGAGCTACGACTGGAAATCCTGGGACGGCGCGCCTTGGGGCTACGAAGGATTTCTCAGCGACAATTATTACGCCCTGCTGGCGGTGCTGGCGAGGGAAGGCCCGTCCGTCGAAGTCACCATCAGCAACGTCAAGCCGCGCAGGGACGTGGAGGGAAAGATCGTTGACGCCCACGACGGCTGCTTGCAGAAGTTCGGCGGCCGCTACTTTCTCTACGGCACGAATTACGGCAAGTCGGATTACGTGGGGAAGAACAATTGCTATCGCTGCTACAGTTCGGCCGACCTGGTTACGTGGAAGCTCGAAGGGGAGCTGCTCCCGGAGCATCCCGACGGCGTCTATTATCGGCCCTACGTGGTGTACAACGCCAAGACGCGGAAATACGTCCTCTGGTACAACTGGTATCGGACGCTTTGGGACGGCCAGTACGGCGTGGCCACCAGCGACCAGCCGCAGGGCCCGTTCACCATCCGCGAACAAAACGTGCCGGTGTCGCGGTCTAAGCCTGGCGACCTGGACCTGCTGGTGGACGACGACGCCACGGCGTACCTGATCTACACCTCGATTGCGGAGGATCACGCCGTCTCCGTCGAGAAGCTGACGGACGACTACTTGCGTTCCACCAAAGAAAACGGCGGCGTCTTGGCGAAGGATTGCGAGGCGCCGGCGCTGATCAAGCGCGGCGGAACGTATTACGCCCTGTTCGATTATTGTTGTTGCGCCTGCCCCCAGGGGAGCGGCGTCCGCGTCTACACGGCTTCGAAGCCGCTTGGGCCCTACACGCGGCAGAAGATCAACATCAACCGCGACGCCCGCGGCAAGACCGTAATTCGCGCCCAGCAAACGCACGTAGCGCGGATTCCCACGGCCAACGGCCTGCTCTATGTTTGGATGGGTGACCGGTGGCACTCATCCCCGGATGGAACGCCGGGGCACGATTTTCAGTATTGGGCGCCGCTGTGGTTTGACCCTTCCGGCGGCATCGAGCCATTGAAGTGGCTGGACCAGTGGACAGTTGTGCTCACCAGGTGATTTCGGCGCTGCCGCTGCCGACGTGAAAGACCTCCGCGGCGCTCGACTGGGCGTCGTAGTTGGCAAGTAGGCTGACGCAGTTGCGGATCGCCCAGGTCGCGTCCGGCCCCGCGACGACCCAATCGCAGCCCAGATCAAAACGGCCACTCAATAGGCGACTGTGCGTCGTGTCAGCGATTCACTTTCAACTCCGGCAGTCCCTTCTGAAGGTCTTTCACTCCGGCGTCGGTAACCTTGGTGCGGCTGACGTCGAGTCGTTGGAGTTGGAACAACCCCTTGAGATGCGTCAGTCCGGCGTCGCTGATCTGGGTGCCGTCGAGAACCAGCCATTCCAACTGGGTGAGCCCCTTGAGTTGCACCAGCCCGCCATCGTCGATCTTGGTGCCGTCGAGAACCAGCCATTTGAGTTGTGCCAGCCCTTTTAGATGCACAAGCCCAACGTCCGTCACTTTTGTGCCAGTGAGGTCCAATCGTTCAAGTTGGCCCAAGCCGGCAAGCTTCGCCAAGCCGGCATCCGTAATTGGGGTATGTCCAAGGTTCAGCGTTTGGAGTTGGTGCAAAGCCCTGAGGCGTGCCAGCCCGGCGTCCGCGACGCCGGTATGCCAAAGGCTGAGTGTTCGGAGTTGGTACATTCCTTGGAGGTAGTCCAGGCCCGCGCTCGTAACGCGAGTCCACGCGAGGTCGAGCTTCTGAAGTTGAGACAACCCTTGGAGATGATACAGCACTCCATCGTCGATCTTGGCTCCCGTGATGGCGACCTCGACCACAGGTCTATCGGATTGCGTTTGGTCAACAACCATTCTGCCCGCAACCCGCCTGATCTCTGCAAGGGCGGCTTCTTGTCCAGGAATTGCTGCAACCGTCCGGCCGGACAGAGAAGCGAGGGCCGACGCTCCGAGCATACATGCTAGCAGCACGTCGCATTTCATGGGAATCTCCTTTCCGCGAACGAGTTCCGTGATTCATTTGTGATTGTTTACCGCCAAAGAGCTGGTTCGCCTGACGGAGCACACAAAAACAACCTACCGCATTTGGAGATTGTCAGTCAATCCCGAGTTGAGGCCCCACTACGGTCTTGCGTAGCCTTGTGCCATTACACCGGGGGATGCCATGAACCAGAAAATGGCCGTGGACGAGTATTGCCGGCCCACGTCAAGCCCATTCCCCGCGTGACGGTCGTTGTCGATACCAGCGGGTCAATGGAACAGAGCGACCTGGCCTTGGCGCTGGGCGTGATCGGCAATCCCCTGCGGAGTCTGCCCGACCCGCGGGGCTTGCGGGTGCTGGCTGGCGATACGGCCGTGGCCTGCGCCAGAATGTCTTTCGCCCCGAACAGGTAAAGTTGGCCGGCGGCGGTGGCACGGACGTGGCCGCCCTGATTGTGGCGGCGTCCGATGAGCGGCCTGCCCCCAAGGCGATTCTGGTTGTGACCGATGGCTACACCGGCTGGCCGCGAGAACCTGTTGCGCCGCGGGTGGTGGCCTGTCTCACGCAAGCCCGGACGGCCGACAGCGTGCCGGAGTGGATTGATACCGTGGTTCTCAGCCCGGAGAACTAAACGCGACGCCTCCACCAGATCAAGACGGCTATCACTCCACACGCCAGTAAGGTGATGCTACCGGGCTCAGGAACAATTGCTACGCGGAAACCTATGGAGTCGCGTACTAGCGTCGGGGAGCCGAAGCTGCGGTTGGACGCGGGCCAGCCGTTGGAAGAGTACGAGTTCCAGCCGTAGCCGCGCAGACCGCGCGACTCGACGCCGCTTGCCTCATCCCATTGTAGAACATCGCCGCCCATGTCATACGTGCCGTACGGTCCAGGCGAGGCCGAAAACGCCGCAACTGGCGTTAGATCATTCGCCGGGGCAGTGAAGCTGGAACCGTTGTAGTAGTTGGCATTGTTCGTGCCGGTCGCCGAAAGCACATTGCTAGGCGCGGCGTTGTTCTGCGTAGGATAGGTCCAATAGCCCGCGTTGGTACTACCGCCCTTGTAATACGCCGCCTTGTACCACTCGTTTTCGGATGGGATGACGTATTTGGCCCCAGCGTTTCGGTTCTCCATGAGCGAGGTCGTATCGCCATTGAGCGTGTACGCCCCGGTCTCTGTAGAGCCCGCCACTTCACCCGGGGTTCCCGCCGGGAACGTGGGCTGGCCGTTTTGCAGCCAGTTGCAGAAGCGTGCTGCACTGCCCCAACTGACATCGAAGATCGGACAGTTTACGCCTTGGGTGTCGCTGCCCGTGACCGAGTAGCTGTAGTTGCCCGAACTGCCGGTCTGGGTAATCCCGATGGTCGGAAGGTCCGTGGTCAGGTTACTGGGGTAAAGGCCAATAGTGTCCGTTTTTGCCACGGCGTTGAGAAACTGGCAGGTACCTGCGCAACAGTCACGTCATACTTGCCCATTTGATAGGTGTAGCCCACCGAGCCGTAGCCGGTTGTATCCGCCGCATTGTTCGGATCGCCCACGGTGACCATTTCTAGGCTCGCCAAGCCCGTCCACGTTCCCGTCGTTGGGTCGCGCGTGCCACCCATGTTGAACACGTCGGCCTGTACAACGCTGGCCAGCATCGCCACCAGGACCACTGCGGCCGCCATCATCCAGTTGCGATAGTGCATTGCTTCTTCCGTCTGCATCAGGAGGTGTGTGACCTCAAGCCAGAACAAGCTGGGAACACCACGAAGACCAACTCTAGTTTCCCGTGCGATTAGAGACACCGCACCCCCCCCGGACACGGAATTTGCCGAGAATCTCGGCGTATTTGCCCCCCCCACCGGAAGCAAGGCTTCGTCACCTGCACGCCAAACTGAGACGCAGCCTGCGACTCAAGACCCTCAGACTGGCCGTGACGCCAGAGGAGTGAACCGATGCCCGGTGACTCTTGGAGTGATGCAGACATCATCGACATCTACACCCGCCGGCAGGCCATTGAGGACGGCGTGCTGGTGCAACTCAGCGGCCCCGGCTACCAGGGTGACCCCTGGATGCCGGCGATGGTGGCGGAGGCCGGTTTCCGCTACCCCGTCGCCATGACCACGACGGCGTTTTGCCGCCACGTCTCGCCCCTGGACGGCGACGACGAGAAGCTGGCCCCCTGCCAGGACATCAAGGGCCGCCTGTGGGACGTGCTGTCCAGACACCGAAGCCGAAACGCAGCCGGAAGGGCCTGTCAACGGCACGCCCGTGCTGAGTTGGAGCCTGGGCTACTGCCAGGGCGATGGCGTCGGCTTCACGGCCAGGTTCGTAGAAAGCCGCCAGTTCTCAGAACTTGTTCCCGTTGAGCTGCGCCGTCGGCACGATTGGCCAGTTCGTCGTACGTCGTCAAGTCGATCGTGTAGCTCATCATCTGCACCGAGCCATCGCAGAAGGCCATCTGGAAGCCGTTGCTGTGGGCGCTGCCGAAGCTCGTGTTGTACGACGAGACGCCCGACTGGTCCTGGGCGGGAGCGTAATTAACGCCGCCGGCGCGGTGGACGTCGAAGTAGGAGCCGATATAACCGTTCTGGCTGTCGCCGGGATCGGTCCCCGTTGTATAGTTGTCGGGGTTGATATACTTCTCCCCCACCAGAAACGTGTTGGTCGTGCCGTCCGTGATCCAGGACATCGGCACTTTGCTGCGCTGGTAAATGACGCCCGTGGGCGCGTTGGCGGGAAACGGGGATGCAATCAGCGCCGTGCAGCAGCCGCCCGGGTTCGCGGGCTGGAACCCCCACACGAACGTCGTGTCGCCCAGGTTAAGTGAACCGGGAGACGTGCAGGACCACATGGCGTCGCCGATGTTGGCGGCGTAGTCCGACCGTCCAGCCACCGTAGTCGTGGCGGCATTGTAGATCGTCACGGTTGCGGTGTTGGGGTAGGGGACGACCCCCCGCCGGGTAGGACAGATCAGCGCGGCAAGCGGCGTCGCCAGCCTTACGGCGGCGGCCGCCTTCTTGGTCGCGTTGCTGTCACCGTCCGTCGAACTCCCGTCGCTGCCGAGGTCGTGCAGCGCTTGTTGCTCGATATAGGGGAGGATGTTGTAGATCCATCCCCCCGGCTGATTCTGGTTGATGCCGCGGTCGGGGTCCCCGGTCCACTGTTCTCCCCAGCCGCCGGTAGGCAAATAGCCAAACTGTTGCTCGTGGGTGAGGCAGCCCAGGGCGAGCTGCTTGAGGTTATTGCGGCACTGCGTTTGCCGGGCCGCCTCGCGGGCGGCCTGCACCGCCGGCAACAACAGCGCGATCAGGATGCCGATGATCGTGATCACCACGAGGAGTTCCACCAAGGTAAACCCCGTGGATCCGCGATCCCCGGCTTGCGATTGATGATGTTTGCGGTTCATTTCTTGCCTCATTTGTTCCGGGATCGATTGGGTACAGAGCCACTACTCAGGCGGCCACTGTCCCTCGCAACGGGCCGCAGTCGTGCGTTGGTAGGTCTTCTGGCTCCCGAGTTTGGGCCGGTCCTGCCTTCTCACCGCGCTTGGGGGCACGGCAATGGCCCGACGGAACGAACCGCCCTAATATCGCCCGCACACGCCGTGTGCGGAGTCGACGGATACTCGGTTACAGCGGCGGGGCCGCCCCGGACTTGCACCGGAGTTCCCTGTTCGCCGGCCTTTCCCACAAGAAAGACCGGCCACCAACGCACATTGTAACAAATCTGAGTTTAACAGAACCGACGAGACTGTCAAGAGAGATGGCAAAAAAGGACCGCGTGTGGTTTCGCGCTGAAAAACCGCAAGAGGCAAGTACGGTACGGAGTGGGGGACGGCGATCCACCTGGGGAGGCGAATACTGGCAGAGGATCACACTCAAGACGGATCCCTGTTTACCGCGGAAGGGGAGTTCCACTCGTGAGACGCCGACACGGCAAGCCGCTGGCGGACATCCTGGAGGCCGGCTGCCCGGACTGCGAAGGCCGGATACTGATTGCCTGGCCGGGGCCTGGTGGAGTATTCCGCGAGCAACTTGAGCATCGAGGAAGTCCGCTGGCTGTCGGAGGAGGAGGGCGATTCCGCCGAGTTCGTCCGTAGCAACGCTCCCCCAAGCCCAAGCTTTGGCGTGGAGGGGAACCCGAGAACGTCCGGCAGACCGTGCTCGTCGGGGGCATGGATTGCGTGGCCGGACAGCAAGACTTTTCCAGACGGATGATGAAGTCGATGGACGGTCGCCGACGAAACCAGGGGCAACAACTCAAGAGGACTCCTTGCAAGCAGAGAGTTTGCAGGGAGTTCTGCCGGACAGACAAGGTGCGTAGCAGGCGGTGCGGCAGACTACTTCCCCTTGAATCCCAACTTCTTGCCTTGGGCGAAATCCTCGTCCGCTCTGGCCTGCTCGCCTTTCTGCTGGTAGGCGAGACCCCGGCCATAGTGCGCCTCTGCAAACTTTGGATTTAGGCGAATTGCCTCCGTGTAGTCGGCGATGGCCCTGTCGTAATCGCCTTTCCTCCCATAGGCCCAACCTCGCCCATAGTATGCCTCGGCTGATTTCGGATCGAGCCGAATGGCCTCCGTGTAGTCAGCGATGGCGTTGTCCGGGTCGTCTCTCCGCAAGTGGATAGTGCCTCGACCGTAGTACGCTTTGACGTTCGTCGGACTGAGCTGAATCGCCTCCGTGTAGTCGGCGATGGCCCTGTCGTAATCGCCCTTCTTCCCGTAGGCGATGCCTCGGTCGAAATACGCTCTGGCATACTTGGGATCGAGCCGAATGGCCTCGTTGTAGTCGTCAATCACCTTATTGAATTCACCTTTATCATCGTAGGCATTGGCTCTGCCGCAATATGCCCTGGCGAGTTTTGGATCGAGGCGGACCGCCGTTGTGTAGTCGGCGATGGCCTTGTCGGGGTCGCCCTTCTTCCCGTAGGCAACGCCCCGGTTGTAATACGTCTCCGCATCATTCGGGGTGAGTCGGATCGCCTCTGTGAAATCGGCGATGGCCTTGTCGGGGTCGCCCTTCTTCCCGTAGGCAACGCCCCGGTTGTAATACGCCTGGACCAACTTCGGGTCGAGCCGAATGGCCTCGGTAAAGTCGGCGATGGCGTTGTCAAAGTGGCCCCTCCTCCCGTGGGCCAGACCACGGTTGTAATACACTTTGTCAAGTTTCGGGTCGAGCCGGATGGCCTCGTTGTAGTCGGCCATCGCCTTCTTGAATTCACCCTTATCATCGTAGGCAATGGCTCTGCCACAATATGCCTTGGCGAGTTTCGGATCGAGCCGAATGGCCTCGTTGTACTCTTCAATCGCCTTGTTGAATTCGCCCTTCTCGTTGTAGACATTACCCCGACCCCTATACGGATCGGCAAACTTCGGGTTGAGCCGGATCGCCTCCGTGAAGTCGTTGAATGCCTTGTCGAGGTCACCCTTCGTTCTGTAGGCACGTCCCCGACCGTTCCGTGCCTCAGCATTCTTCGGGTCAAGCCGGATCGCCTCGGTGTAGGCGATGATGGCTGAGTCGAAGTCGCCGTTGTCCAAAAGGGCGTCGCCCTTCTCGACAGCCTCCTTTGCTGACTTGTACTCCGCAGCCAGCGACGACTGGACGGCCAGCAGAAGCCCGATCATCACCGCCACCAACCATCTTGGAGTGTTCATGACAAGTCCCCTTCGCTCTCTGTGAGGTCAACCGCCAACCGACATTATAGCACCCCCTGCCGTGCAAGGGAATATGCCGCACTTCCCAGCCGAATTGAGCGACGGGCTACTGGGAAGCGACGATGGCGAGGCCCACGCCGAGGAAACCGGAGGGAACAAGGGGAAGTGGGTTGACGGCCAGCCTACGACGGACTATACATACCAGTCGGCAACGAAACCTGTCCCATCTCCCATAATCCTGCCCTCGCGCGGAGCTTAAAGTCGTGGAGAAATGACTGTGCCCGTGCAACAGGCGCGGGCAAGCAGCGCAGCCGCCGACGCCCCGCCCCTTTTCAACCGCCCTCTCTGGTACCGCCCGCTTCACTTTGCCGCCGGGCAGGCGATTCCGTCCAGCGTCCGCTTCGCCCTGCCGGGGCGTTGGGGCCAGCGACGAACGGCCATGTGAGCGTCCCGCTGCCCGTTCGATAGTCCGTCCAAGAAGTGTGACAGCCAAGTCTCGTGCCGTGCGCGGGCTGGGCGTAGGGGTACGCCGACCGCCTGCGTGACCGGACTCCTACCCGGCGGCGGGCTGCCCGCGCACGGCCGTATTCACCCAGGAGACCACACCGCCATGACAGTCTACGGCATTACCCGCGCCAGCACCCGGAAACAGCAGGCGTCGCCCGAAGTCCAGGCGGAGTTGATCCGCCAGCATTGCGCCGCCGTGCAACTGCCCGAGCCCGAAATCCTCGACACGCTGGAGCAGTTCGCCAAGCGGGGCGTGCGGGTGATCGTGATCCAATTGCTCGGCGGCCAGAACATCGACATGGACAGTACCGTGGGCCGGCTGGTGGTCATTCACGCCAGCCAAGACCTGTGAAGCGGAAGGTTTCAATCCACGCCCGCACGCGGCGGGCGACATGCTGATGGTCGCTCATGACGATGGTGATCTGGTTGTCGGCGACGGGAGCCCCGGCGTTAGTGGTCAATTCCTTCTTTTGGTCTTTCATGGTCGTTCTCCTCGGGTTTTGATGTGGTTCAGTTCACGACAACGGCAAACGGGCAACCAGAGCCCTGCGGCCGTCACAACACGCGAGCCCAATTTTAATCATCGTCGTCCTTCAACAACGTCCGTTTCAGCTTGAGCGCCTTGAGGCCTCTGCCGTGGGCACCGGCAAATTGAGCGGGGTACGGCGTATTGATGCCCATGCTGGCGTGCCAAAGAATGCGGTTAAATGAGTCTTCATTGATCCGGTCGGGCTGTGACAAATCCATCGCTTCACTGGCCAACGCAAGTTGCCGTTCGACACCCTGCAAGACGTTGGCCGGTTTGTTCCGCTCATCGAGCGGTATGATGTTGGGCCGCGCGGTGTAGGGCGTCAAAGCCGGTGTGCCGGTAAAGCAGGCTTCCATGGCCGGCGCCTGGGCGGCAAGTTGAACCGTGCTTGGCAAGCCCAGGATGTGCCCGATCGTGTGCAGCACCGAAAGTTGGTTGTAGAATTGACTGACGACCGCGTGGCGCTTGACATAGGGGCTGATGACCAGGCAGAGCGAACGGTGTCCGTCGAC
Organism: uncultured Planctomycetaceae bacterium; assembly: GCA_963754135.1. Taxonomy (GTDB): domain Bacteria; phylum Planctomycetota; class Planctomycetia; order Pirellulales; family Thermoguttaceae; genus JAJFUI01. The sequence goes on along the minus strand of CAVWEY010000003.1, from coordinate 298,708 downwards.
GTGGTCCCAACCGTTCTGCGGATCATCTTCATTCACGAAGACGGCGGTCTTGGGCCAGAAACGGCTGTGGGAAATGGCCTCGACCAGCCGCCCCACCGCCAGGTCGTTATCCGCCACGAGGGCACGCGGCGTAGGGTAATCCGGACTCGTGCCGGCGGTGTGGTCCTGCGGCAGATAAACGATCACGAAGTCCGGCCAATCACCGCTTCTTTCGTATGCCTTGAATTCTTTCAGGAACGCCTCGATCCGCACCACGTCAGGAATGGCCAGATTCCAACCGGGGAAAGTTGGGCAGGTGTACTTGCGAAGCGTCTCCAATTGCATCGACGGCTTGAACGTGATCTTGCCTGCTTTGCCTTGAAAGTCCCGGTAGACGTCAAACCATTTGCCGCCCGGCACGAGGCGGGAAAAATCGAGCTCGCCGTAGTTGCGGAATGACCGGCCGTGCAAGAGCGCGCTGTCCCAGATGAAATTGCAGCCGGCGTAGGCCAGCGCGTCGGTGCCGAAGAAATAGCCGCGGGGGTGGCCGCCGAAGGCCTTTTCCTGGTAATCGCTGACCGTACCCTGTGTGGCCCACTGATGGCCGTCGGCTGACACCACGCCGTTGCAGTAGTAGTTGTCGAGCAGGACAAACTCCTCCGCCAGGGCATGTTGGTTGGGCGTGATCCGCCGGCCGTAGGTGCAGAGCTTGGGGTCGCCGTTGCCCTGGGAAAGATCGCCAAACACCTGGTCGTAGGTACGGTTTTCCTTAATGACATAGACCACGTGCTCGATGGTGGAGGGCTCGCCGGGATGCCGTGGCACGGGCACGGGTTTGAGGCCGCTCTCCGCCTTTTCCAGCGCCAGCAACGTTTGCGGCACCCGGGCATCGGTTAGCGCCCGCCTGGTGAGTGTGGCAAGTTGCGCGTCGTCGGGAATTGCGGCTTTGGTGACGCTGCCCCGCACCTCACGGGAATTCCAAGCCGTGGCCCCGGGCTCTCGCTCGCGCGAACCCTCGCCCTTAACGTTGGCTATGTAGAGATTCGTGCCATCGGTGCAGACACCGCCAGGGAACCAGCCCGTGGGAATGAAACCCCTCACCACGCTGGACTTGCCGGACTTGGCCGACAGTTTGACCACGGCGATGGCATTGTTGCCACCGTTGGCGACAAAGAGCGTACGACCGTCCTTGCTCACCGCCAGGGCGTTGGTAATGCTGCCGAAGGGCAGGTTGGGATCGGGGCGGACAGAGATGGTTTCGCGGACGCGGAAGGAGACCGTATCAACCACCGACACCGAATCGGAGTTGGCGTTGGCAACGAACAGGAAGGCGCCATCAGGCGAAAGCCCCATGTCCGAAGGATGTAGACCTACGCTCAGTTCTCCGGTGGTCCTGCGCGCGGTGAGGCCGATTCGGGTAATCGTGCCGCTGATCGCTAGCGAACGGTCATCAACGACAACGGGCGTTCCGGCGGATGGTTCGGTGTGCTCGCCGTCCCGGCGCGCCGGCCGCCAAAGTTGGAGACGTAGGCGGTCTGACCATCTGCGGACAACAAGACACCAAAGGGGCAAATGCCGGTGGGGATCTGGGCGGTCACTTTGCCGGCGCCCAGATCAACGACGGCCAACGCGTTGTTGATCGACAGGCCGACGTAGGCCGTGCGCCCGTTGGCCGCCAGGGCCACGCCGGAAGGGTTGACGGGGCTTGTGCTCAGAGGGATTTCCCGAGCCCACTGCCAGTGGCCTTTGCCGTTGCGCCGGGCTTCTAACAGGTGCTTGTAGGAACCGGTCACATAGACGGCGGCGCCGTCCCTGCTCACGGCCAGACCGTGCATCGAACCGGCTTCGCCCTTGGGGTAGGCCAGGTTTTGGATCAACTGCCATTGGGTGGCATCGAGCACCGTCAAGCTTCCGGTATTCTTGACGAAGAGGGCGTGCTGGTCGGGCGAAAGCGCGATGTCCACAGGCCGGCCGCCGAACGCCAAGGTTTGACCGGCGGGGCGAATAAGTTGGCCGGTCGGCACGATGATGCCGTCGTTTTCGTTTGGGCCGACGTGCTGCCGTTGGAGCGGGTATGCGGCTTGCACGGCCCGCTGTTCGTTTGACATCAAGGCGTAGGAAATACCCCATACCCCCAACACAAGCCCGGTCAACCGCGCGATCCAGCAGCCAACTGTTCCCATGAGTTGTCTGGGCATAGGCACAGCACTCCCAACCATCCCAATTAGAGTCGTAAGGGGCACGGCAGTCAAGAATGTGGTTCACTGACTTATCCCCACTTTCCGGCCTCGGCCAGGAGCGCGTGAAGCAGGGCGGCAAGTGCTTGTACCGCTGTGAGTTTGATCCGTCGGAGCATCTTTCGGCCGATGAAGAACAGACCGCACGCTCCGGGCCGATTGTTGCTGCACCACGTACCGGGCGGGTAACGTCTCAGGGCCGTTAGACCGATGCCAAGCAACAGCCAATACGCCAAGGTCAAGAGCAAGAGCAAGCGGTCGAAACGCTCGGGCGCGTAAGCTGGGTGTTGCGCAACGCCCAGCCGTGACGCCGGTTCTTTTCGTCCCGGAACAACTCCTCGATCGTCATCCACCGCCCGTACAAGTCGGTCCGCTTCCTCACCGAGTAGGGCAGGTCGGTCATCAGGAACCAGCACTCGTCGCGGTCCTTGGGCAAACCCTTCTTCCAACACACGGCCACGTGCTGCGTCACCGGGTTCTGTTTGCGGAACTGCACGTCCTTCAACAGCCGCTCGGTGCCGCGCTTTACCGGCAAAAGGTCGAGTTTGCCGCGGAATTCGCGGCACTCCACATGCACCGTGGGCTTGATGCGGATGACGTAGTGAAAGCCCATCTGCTGGCAAGTACGGGCCAGTTCCGTGCGGCCAAAACCGCGGTCCGCCACCACAATGACCGTGATCCAATCCAGCAGGAGCGCCTTCAATAGCCGGAGCAGACCTTCTTCGAGGTTGTTCTGGCTCTTGGACAACACCCACGCCTCGTAACTGGCCCAAAGCAGCGGCACTCCCCGGCCGCGAATCACCGCCGCCGCCATGAGGGTGTGGAACGAGCGCACCTCGGTCCAATCGAAGGTGACCAGCAACGGGCGGTGTTTCCAGGCCTTGCGGTTCTGGAAAAGCCAACGTAGCGGGCCCTGCATGGCATCGCCGACGTGGACACGGTCGTTGGCTGTAAACCGCCAGGCCCGCTTGATGCCGTGCTGGGCGGCGCCCTGGCGTTCCTCCGCCAGCAATCGGCCCAGTTCCGAGAGGCTCACCCGGCCGACCTGAATTGCCACGGCCACCAAATCCGCCAGAGTTTTGGTCTGGCTCTTTCGCAGCCCAAGACATACACTCCTGATCCAGAGCACGGCTTCCATGCCGTTCATGGCGGTTCCCTCCGTGAGGCGTGGTTGGGTTGGTCCGATTCACACCCAACTGTACACCAACCAACGACTTTCGAGGGACCGCCAGTTTCTCTGCGCGGTACGCTGAAACTGGGGATAAGTCAGGAGTGGTTCACCCCCATGTCGAAAACTGTTCGAAAATCAGCCCGTGCCGACAGCCAATTTGGGGGCACCTTGCCGGTTGGGCCTCGCTCACAGAAAAGGTATGACGTCTCGGTACCCCGAGAGCTTTGTCATCTATGGGTAGTACTTCGACACATCGTAAGCGTCTGGCGGAATGCGTCTTGTGGGGCATGGTAGCCTGATGTGCGTCGGCCGAGATAGGCTCGGCCGCATGCATTTCAGGAGCCCGAAGATGAAGAGACGTATTCGGCGGGGTGATCCCCAGAAGCAGAGCTATTGGGAAGAGGTGGTGCAGCGGTGGAGGGCAGGCGGCCAATCGGTGCGGGCGTTTTGCCGCGGCGCGGGCTTGCGGGAATCGGCCTTCTATTTCTGGCGGCGTAGAGTGGCCTGCCGTAGCCACCGTGCCGATGCGGTGAACGGCCCCCGGTCCCAGCCACACGCGGTGACACCCGCCTCGCACTTGTCCCAGCGGGTGTCGCCAGAGGGTAGTTCGTCGCCGTGGTTTCTGCCCGTGCACGTGGTGGCGGCCGAGAGCTTAAAGCCGGCCAGCGGGCACGGCTTGGCGGAGGCGGTGCAGGGCGTGGAGATCATCCTGGGAGCAGGCCGTCCGCTCTCGGGCCATTGGTTCGTCTTCCGCAGCCGCCGCGGCGATCGGATCAAGCTCTTGTGGTGGGACCGCGACGGGCTGACGCTGTATTACCGGCGGTTGGAAGAAGGGACCTTTCGCTTCCCGACCAGCGGCGATGCGGACGCGCGGAGCATCGAGGTTTCGGCGCAGGAGTTGTCGCTGGTGCTGTGGGGCATCGACCCGGCCAGCGTGAAGCGGCAGAAGCGTTATCAGCGCGAGCTGACGGCGGGCGGAAAAAAACTCGCGATGGCGGCGAACCTTTTTCGTCCCGGCGGCGTTTAATAGGGCATGAGCCCGGACGTTCCACTCGTGCCCGATCCCGCCCTGCTGCCCGACGATCCGGCGGTGCTGAAGCAGTTGGTCGTGCAGTTGTTGGAAGAGTTGCAGAAGGCCCACTCGCGTCTGGAGCGGCAAGAGCACCCCATGCACTTGCTGCTCAAGCGGATCTACGGCAGCACGAGCGAGAAGCTCGATCCGCGGCAAGGCGCCTTGTTCGATTCTCAGACCGGCACGGCCGCGGCCGGATTCCCGACAAGATGGCGCGTGAAGAGCGGGTGCATGACCTGACGGAGGCCGAAAAGGCGGCCTTGGGTGGCGTGGAGAACTTGGTGGAACTGCCGCCGGAGCGGAGCGAGCAACTGGACTGGCGGCCCTCGACGCTGTTCGTGGTGGTCCACGTCCGCAAGAAATACGCCCGCAAGGAGCCGCTTCCCGAGAGCGGCCTGACGTTGGCCGAGCAGAACGTGGTGGTCGCCCGCAAGCCGGCCGAGGCCATTCCCGGCGCCTTGGCGGGGCCGGGGCTGATGGCGCAGGTGATCGTCTGCAAGGGAACCGACCATCTCCCCTTGCACCGGCAGGAAGGGATCTACCAGCGGCAGGGGCTCCGCATCTCGCGGCAGACGATGGACGGCTGGTGGCTCCAGACGGCCGAGTTCTTGCGGCCCTTGTATGCCTTGGCCGTGCGGGTGGTGCTGGCTTCGCACGTGATCCACACCGACGACACTTCGGTGAAGGTCCGCGACGCCTGGCGGAAGTTGAAGTACACCGGCCGGTTCTGGCCCTACGTGGGCGACCCGCTCCACGCGCTGACGGTCTTCGACGATACGACCAATCACCAACGGGACGGGCCGGCGGCCTTTCTGAAGGACTATCGCGGCTACTTGCAGGCCGACGCCTTCAACGGCTATGACGGCATCTACCTGGAATCCCCGGGGCGGATCGTCGAGGTGGCCTGCTGGGCGCACGCCCGGCGGAAGTTCCACGAGTGCCGGCGGCTGGACGCGGCCCGCATGGAGACGGCCTTGGCCTGGATCGGCAAGCTCGACGCCGTGGAGAAGGATTTGCACCAGCGCTGTCAGGGCGCGTGGGAGGCGCTCCCGTTGGCGGAGCGCGCCCAGCGGATCGCCGCCCAGCGGCAGGAGCGCTCTTCGGCCGCTCTTGAGCGGCTTCCATGCCTGGCTGGAAGTAGAAGCGCCCAAGGTCTTGCCCAAGAGCGCGGTTCGTGGGGCGATGGATTACACGCTCTCGAACTGGGCGGCCCTGTCCGTATACCCTGAGGACGGCTGGCTGGACATCGACAACAACGAGGGCGAGAACGCGGTGCGCGGCATGGCCTTAGGCCGGAAGAACTGGCTCTTCCTGGGCAACGACCGCGGCGGCCGCGCGGCGGCGGTCCATTTCAGCCTGCTGGCTTCCTGCAAGCGTCACGGCCATGATCCTTGGGCCTCCTACCGCGACGTACTCACCCGCTTGCCGGAGATACTGCCGGGCCAGCGGAGATGATCTGCTCGCCCTGCTCCCCCACCGCTGGCAGCCAGCCTGATCACTCCCCACCCTCAAGCCCGTGCCCAGCCGGAACTTCCCTCGTACGTGTTCCGCCAGACGCTTACAGAATTCCGATCTGCTTGACGCCTGCCGAGCGGAGGAATACGATGGCCGGCACACTTATTGACGGGCCGACGCAAGCTGCGCCCGTGTTCGGAGTCAACCCTTCGGAAAGGAACGAGCTGATGAGCGAGCAACATCCCGCTGATTCGCAGGGCAAGATGGTTGTTTTCGGAGCGAAACAGATTCGGCGCATCTGGCACGAAGGGCAATGGTACTTCTCCGTGGTGGACATCGTTGCCGCCCTGACCGACAGCGATAATCCGCGGAACTATTGGAACATGATGAAGGCCCGCGAGAAGAAGCAGAGCGAGGTCCAGTTGTCCACACTTTGTGTACAACTGAAGCTAACCTCTGTTGACGGAAAGAGTTACAAAACGGATTGCGTCAACGTCGAGGCCGCCTTTCGTGTGATCCAGTCGATCCCCAGCCCAAAGGCTGAGCCCTTCAAGCGGTGGCTTGCCAAGGTCGGCTACGAACGGGTCCAAGAGATCGAAAACCCGGAACTCGCCCAGCAGCGGATGAGGGAACTTTATCGGGCAAAGGGCTACCCCGACGATTGGATCAAAAAACGCGTCCGCGGCATCGCCGTCCGCGACGAACTCACCGGCGAGTGGAGGCGGCGCGGCGTCCGCGAGCAAGACGAGTTCGCCATCCTCACGGCCGAAATCTCCAAGGCCACCTTCGGATTGACGCCTGCCGAGTACAAGCGGCTGAAGGGCCTCCGCCGCGAAAACCTCCGCGACCACATGACCGACCTGGAACTGATCTTCACGATGCTCGGGGAGGCTGCCACCACGGAGATCGCCCGCAACCGCGATGCCCGCGGCTTTGCTCCAAATCGGCGGGCGGCGAGGGACGGCGGCTCGGTGGCCGGCGGCGCGCGCCGCCGGCTGGAAGCAAAGTCAGGCCGCAAGGTTGTCACCCGCGACAACTACCTTACCCACAAGCCCAGGCCGAAGCTGCCGCCACCGTCCGCGCCCGAGTAAGACGCACCCGACTCCACTCCGGCGCCGCCCGGATTCTGGATCGGTCTCTGTAGGGGATCATCCCATGAAGAATCGCCGGGGCTAACAGCCCCTGGCTATTTCCCCTCAGCCCTCGTCGCCAAAGACGGCGTCCACTTGCATCCCATTCCAACAACGCCGATTGCGGCAGTCCGTCCGCTGGTGCCGCGTCGGGTGCGGCATCTTCATCCCCCGCCGCAAGAAGAGTCCCGTGTAACTGCCTCCCCACGGAAACTAGTCCGATTCCGTCCAACCGGCCGGTAAGCGTTTGCCCAAGGGCTGTGTCCCAAGTCCCTGGAGAATCCTGCCGTCCAATGGGCAGCACATCCCACTGCTGCCCCGGGAATGCCTCGTCGTGCCACAGTGAACCCGCGTCCTGGCCCCATGCCGAACCCACTGCCGCGGCAAGACGGTTCCATTCTCGACCTAAGCCGTCGTCGGCGGCGCATGCCATCGACGCCCACTCCGCGTCGGCCAACCCCGCCGGCGGGACCGCCGGAACGTCCGTCGTACCCGCGCCGACCGCCGGGAAACCGGCCGCCGCCGCTTTGGTCTGAACCGCCGTCGAGCCGGCCATCTGCACGCTCAACACGAAGCTGCCGCTGAGCTTGCCGCCGTATCCGCCCACCATCAGATAGTACGTCCCGTTGGCAGGCGCGGTCCATGCAATCCGCGACGCCAAACTTGATCCGTAGTCGTCGTTGAAGGCCAGCTGCGTCTTGCCGTTGCTGCCGTAGAGGTACAACACCGAGTCCCTCAGCGTACCGAGCACGGTGCTGAAAACGTAGGCCTTGCCCGCGGTGGCCTGAAACGTGAACCAATCGACGTCGCCGGTGAATTCAAGCGTACCGGAAGTGGAACTGGGCACGGCAATCGCCCCGGCCGTGGCGGCGGTGTTGCCGATGCCGTCGCCCACCAGCACGGTCACGGTCGCGCTCACCAGGGCGCTTGAATGTCCGTGGTTATCGACGGCCTTGGCGAAGTAGTGGTAGGTGCCGGCGGCCAGCCCGGTGGTGCTCAACGTGACGCTGGCCGTGCCGCCGCTCACGACGGTCGTCGAGCCGACCAGCGGGTCGGTGGCGTCGTATTGCCCGTTGTTGTTGGCGTCGCGGTAGAACAAGACTTGGGTGACGATGCCCGCAGCGTCGGTGATTCCCCCGGCGACAAGCGTGAGCGACGCGCCGGCGGTCACGGAGCCGGGTGCGGCCGTCAAGGACGAGACCGCCGGTCCCTGCGGCAGCAATGCCTCAATCAGTTGCAACGTCTTGTAGGCATCCAGCTTGCCGCCGCAGGCCACCTTCCCGCTGAGCGCGGGGAGCAGATCGGCGCCGTGGAGAATGGCATTGCGGACTTCGGCGACCGTGGCGTTCGGATCGACCGCCCAGCAGAGCGCGGCCACGCCAGAGACCTGCGGCGCGGCCATGCTCGTGCCGGAATAGTAGGCGTAGCTGTCATTCGGGATCGTGCTGTAGATCGAGACGCCGGGGGCGGCGATATCGACGGTGGTGGCGCCGTAGTTGCTGAAGCTGGCCAACTGGCCGTTCTGGGCCAGGGCCGCCACGGAGATCACGTTGGGCGAGTCATAGTTCGCCGGGTATTGGGGAGTGACATCGTTATTGGCGCTGCTGTTGCCCGCCGCCACGACGACCAGGATGCCGGCGTCGTTGGCGGCTTGGATGGCCGTCTGCATCGCCGCGCTGAACCCGCCGCCCCCCCAACTACAGTTGTCCACGCGGACGTTCACCCCATACTGGGTCCGCATCATGGTAGCGTAATTCATCGCCTCGATGGCGTCGGAAAGATAGCCGGTGCCGCTGCTGCTCATGAACTTCAGCGCCATGATCGAGACGGACCAGTTCACGCCGACCACGCCCGTGCCGTTGTTGCCCACGGCGCCGATCGTGCCGGAGACGTGCGTGCCGTGGCCGTTGTCGTCCATTACGTTGCCGTTGTCACTGACGAAGTTGTAGCCGTGAATGTCGCCGGTGAAGCCGTCGTTGGTAATCGAACTCGGCTTCGTCCAGATATTGGCCGCCAGATCGGGATGGGTATAGTCCACGCCGGTGTCGATGACCGCCACGACCACGCTGGAACTGCCTGTGGAGATGCCCCAAGCGGCTTGGGCATCGATGGAGGTCATGGCCCAAAGGCTCGACAACTGCGGATCGTTGGGCTGGACCTGCTGCTGACTCACCGCGTCCTGCTCGAAGGTGGCCACGTAGGCGTCGTTGCGGAAGAAACCTTCCACGGCGTCCAAGCTCGCACCCGAGCTGCGGACCAACACCTGGCCGGCAAGCCCTAAGCCGTGGAGGACCTCGAAGTCGATTCCCCCGCCCACCAGCAGGCTGGCCGTCTGGGCCACGGAACTGACGCCCATGAGCGCGGCGGTGTCGAACTGCACGATCCAATCGTAGACGCCCGGCTGCGCGGCTTGCGGCGTGCCGATTTGTGCGGAGGAAACGATGGTGTCCTCGGCGGTCCAAGCGGCCACGCCGGCGTGTTGTTCGGCGGGGTCGCTAGTGACCGTGCCGAACCAGGTGGGAGTCACCAGCGCGGCCAATCCGGCGGCGTCCATCAAATGCCGCACTTCCAGCGGCTCGATCCGCAAGCGCCGGTGCCTCTTACTGAATATACCCAACGGTCCAGCGTTGATTCTGGAGTTGCGCATGATGAGTACCGTGATGCAGCGTCAACGAGCGCACCGCTTGGCGGCCAGTCGGCTCTCTTGCTGACAAGACTCTTGGTGACAAGACCAGTAGCAGAAAAGTTGCCGCTACAGGAAGTCTGTGTCAAAAGCCGGCTCGGGTCAAATGGCGGAGCGGATTTCGCCCGCCGTGGCGCTTCCGGGGGGACATTTTGCCTCAACGGTTGCGTTTTGGCAACCCCGCTTTGCCGGCCGAAAGGGGGCGGGGCCGCCGTGACTTCCTTTCTCTACGGTGCAACCCCGCCCGGGGTTCAGAAGCCGGCCGCGCCCTCACCCGCTCAGCACGCGGGCCAGGAACTCGCGGGCCAGCGCCCCGATGCCTGGACATTGGCTCTCGCGGGGTCCCGCCACATTGAGAATTTCCACCCGCTCTTGGTCGAGCCAGCGGCGCACTTCGGCCGGCTCTGGGGCGGCGTCGAGATCGACGGTCACGTGCGGCCGCCCGTGCCGCTGGGCCAGCCGCAGCGTCAGTTCCGTGCCGCCGGCAATGCGGTCCCGGTAGAGGATCAGCGTAGCGTCGCTCTCCACGACGTTCCGCTCGGTGCGGACCACGTATTCGGGCGAATCGGTTTCGCGGAGTTGGTAGCAATCGGGGATGCGCCCGTCCTCGGCGAGCCGGCCCAGCGGGCACCAGCCGCCCTGCGCGATTCCCAGTTCGATGGCCGCGTCGAGCGCCGCCCGATCCACGCCCGTCTGTCCGCCGGAAATGATCTTCATCGCCGGTACGTCCCACCGGGCGGCTGGGCGATCACGTCGGGGCGGTCGGTCTCGGGCAGCACGAGTTTTATGCCGGGCCTGAGTTCGTTGAAGTCCTTGCCCAGCACGTCCCGGTTCAGCTCGTAAATCTCCACCCATCGCGATGCCTTGCCCAGCTCATAGCGGGCGATGTTGAACAGCGTGTCGCCGTCCACCACCGTATAGCGCCGGACGGGTGGATCGCGGAACGGCGGCGTCGGCAGGTCGCTGTGGAACGATGGCGGTGGCTCGGGGAACGCCGGCGCCGGCCGCTCCGCGGAAGCGACGGACGGGTTCTCGCGCGTCATCGTCGGCGTCGGCGCGGCCTTGGGACCGTCATGGCGGCCCTTCTCGCCAGCGGGCGGACCCGGAGGCGGCAACGCGGCCTTGGCCGACGGCCCATCACCGGCCGAGGCGAAGCCGCCCGGATCGCCGCGATGCAGAGGCCCATAACGGGACGGTGGCTCACTGGCGCGATCATCGTGCCGCCCGGCGGGAAGCGGCTTGGATGGCTCGGGCATCAGCAGCGATGGGGAAACGGGCGGCAATTCGCCGCCGGAGGACCGCTTGACCTCAGGTTTGTCCGAAGCCAGTTTCCACGGGCCGAGATCGGCGTCGATAGCTTTCGGCGGCCTGCTCACCGCGGCCTTGGCCGGCACGACCGTTGGCCCCGCAACGCCGAGGGGCTTGGTGTCGAAGCCCTGAAAGAGCTTATCGTCCTTCAACAGCTTATCGCCCTTGGCCCGATCGGCCGACTTTTGCTTGCCGGCGTCCCGATCGGCAGCGGCGACGGCCTTTTCGCCCGAGCCGCCGACGCGGATACGTACGATCACCACGGCTACCAGGACGGCCAGCAACAGCAGGATCACGGCCATGCCGATCTTGGCTTCTTTGCCCAATCGCGACGATCCGGCCGGTTTCTCCGGGGCTTTCTCTTTCGTCTTTTCATTTTCTTCTGGATTCATCGTCGAGCCTCCGTGCTGAAATCCCCCGGCACGAGTGCCGGGGCTAAACGCTATACTCGTTCCGCGACCCGCAGTTTGGCGCTGCGGGAGCGGGGGTTATCGGCCATCTCCTGTTCGTCGGGACAAACGGGCCGGCGGGTGAGCACCTTCAGCCGGTCGTCCGCCCGAAACGCCTCTTTCACCCGCCGGTCCTCCAACGAGTGGAAACTGATTACGGCGAGCCGCGCCCGCGGCCGCAGGCAGCCGGGAATCCGCCGCAGGGCAATCTCCAGCGATTTTAGTTCGTCGTTGACCGCGATCCGCAGGGCCTGGAAGGTCCGCGTGGCCGGGTCGATCCGTTGGCCGCGGGGTCCGCGGGGGACGCAGCCACGGACCAATTCGGCCAACTCGGCAGCCGTCTCAATCGGCTGCTGGCGCCGCCGCCCAACGATCGCCTGGGCGATCCGCCGGCTGTACCGTTCTTCTCCGAATGTCGAGATGAGTTGGGTCAAGTGTTCCACGCTTAGCCGGTTGATCAACCGTCGCGCCGGCTCGCCGGACATCGGATCAAACCGCAGGTCCAGCGGGCCGTCGGTGAAGAAGCTGAACCCACGGCTGCGGTCGGCCAATTGGTCGCTCGACAACCCCAGGTCCAGCACCACGCCGTCGACGCTCATAACCTCCAGTTGTCCGAGGATCTCGGGCAAGTCGCAAAAGTTCGCCCGCACCAGCCTTACCGGCAGGCCGCCAAGCCGCCCGCGGGCGGCTTCGATGGCCGCCGGGTCGCGGTCGATAGCAATCACTAGGCCCGTGGGCCCCGCCGCGGCGGCCAGCGCCCGGGTGTGGCCGCCGCCGCCCAGCGTGCCGTCGACCAGCACCCCGCCCGACCGCGGTTGCAGCCAGTACACCACCTGGTCCAACAGTACGGGCACGTGAACCGATGACGGCTCGGTCATTTCCGAAAAGGTCTAACTCATGCCGCGTCGAGGGATTTCATTTCCGAGAGGATCGAAAACACCCCACCTCGGGCGCTTCCTTGCGCCCGTGTGAGGTCGAGTGCTTGCGCTCGAACCCGCCGAAGAAGGCGACGGACTCTCGCGCAAATCGCAACGGGGGCCTCCTTCGCTCCCCGTCCGGGAGAACCCGCTTCACCCTCGCACCGGTGAAGCCCTGGCGCCGGCCAGGTGGCCGCAGGCCGGCGACATGGTTCTCGCGCGTGGCAAACGGACAACTCCTCTTATGTTGACGCTACCGGAAGGCGGCCTCGGCGATCTGGTCGTATTGTCCCTGCTTCTCGGCCAGATACGATCGCCACCGCCCGGCATCCCACAACTCCACGTGGTCCTGTACTCCCAGCAACACCACTTCCTTCTCCAGCCCGGCCAGTTGGGCCAGTTCGGGTGGAATCCGCACCCGCCCTTGTGAATCCCACTCGACCCGCTGCGCCCGAGCGTAGAACAAGCGATTGAACGTCCGCACGTCCTGTCGCGTCGGCGAGCCTTGGGCGAGCCGCTCGGCCAGCCGGGCCAGCGCATCCTCCGCATAGATCGCCAGCGATTGATCGGTTCCCGGAGTGATGTAGGTCACTCCCTTGCCATCGCCCTGAAAACAGTCCCGGAGCCGGCGGGGAATCGCCACCCGTAGTTTCTGATCGATCGAGCGGCTGAAGATGCCGGTCAGGAGCATGGCTCACCACGATTCCCCACTTAGCCCCACAAAGCCCCAAAGATAACGATTTGTCAGGGCGGGCACAAGGCGATTTTTTCGCGGGAATTCAGGGCTTCGATTGCCATGCGGCCCGTAATTCAAGGTCTGAAAATGACTTCCGGAGACGGGCTTCGACGTAAGTCGGATTTCCACATTCCGTCGCCCGTGCGTCAATGCCGCGCGAGAGACTCCCAGAGGTCTTCGTAGGCCGCAACCGTCCGCGAAATCCCGAAGTTCTCTTCAACCCTCCGGCGGTTTTCCAGCCCCACGGCAGTCAAGACCTTTGGGTCAGACATGAGTCCAACTATCTTCTCCACAAGCATTTGCGTATCGCGATAGCTGCTTGTCTGTGATTCGGCGCTGGGGCCGAGCAATTCCCGCACCCCCTCGACATCCGTTGCGACCACCGGCCGGCGGCTGGCCATTGCTTCCAACACCACGTTGGGCATACCCTCCCACCCCGAAGGGAGGACTAACAGGGCACTAGCGGCCAGGATTTCCGGCACATCGGGCCGCCAGCCCGCGAAATGGACCCGGTCGGCGATGCCAGAAGTCCTGATGGCGGCCTCGAGCGACCCTCGCAACGGCCCCTCGCCCACCAGCAGTAGGTCGCAATCGGGCAAGTTGGCCAGCATCCGTGGGGCGGCCTCGATCAGCCAGTCCACCCCCTTCTGTGGCTCCAAACGCCCGACGAACGTCACGGCGCGGCAGCCGGCCTCCACGCCAAATGCCTGCAAATCAGCCGGCTGCCGCGCGGGGTACTTGTCCAGGTCAATCCCGTTGGAAATCACTACGAGTTTCTCCGGCGGTAAGCCGCCCTGTTTGGTCGAGAAATCCGCCACCGACTGGCTGACGCAGACGTACCGATCGACCCCCCGTTGCGTCAGGCGGTCCAGCCATAGGTGCCAGCGTGCCGCACGCTCGGCCACCCGGACGCCGGCAACCACGGTTTTCACGCCGGCACGTCGGGCGGCGATTCGGCCCACGATATTCGCGTGAAACAGGAACGTTTGGACAATTTGCGGCTTCTGGGCCGCCAGCAGACGCCTCAGGCGGCGTGCCACGACCGGGAATTGCCATATTCCATGACCGCCAAGGCAATGGACCTCCACGCCGGCCGCAAGCAGGGCCGGCAAGCAGGACGCTTCTTCCCGCGACGGCTGCGCGCCAGACAGTAGACCGCCGGAGCGAAGCGGCGGCGATCCATCCGGATGGCTAATTCGGTCAGGTGCCGCTCGGCCCCGCCGATATCCAGGTCGGTGATACAGAGGGCAATGCGGGTCTGCACCATGCGCTATTCGGTCTGGCTCAATTGCGGGTGACAGTCGGGCGGTTGGGTTCTATGCACTTTGGGGCCTCTACCAGGAGGCTGCCAAAGCCGAAGATGCGCTCGACGAGGCCTTTTCGTTCGCCGGGCGCGGCGACGGCCAAGTGCTCTTTCCCCTGCCGGTGACAAAGGCCTGAGCGCGGCAGTTGGTCCTCGGCCTGCCCCTGATCTGCCACAGTTCGATCCGCGGTGTCATTGCTTACGGGCAGTAGCCAGGGTTCGTAGCTGCTACCCGAAAACGGCCCAAGATGAACCACGGCTGTGGGCGGCACAGGACTCGAACCTGCGACTTCCACCGTGTGAGGATGGCGCTCTAACCGACTGAGCTAGCCGCCCGAAGATACCAAAGTCTAGCCGAACTGCCGGCGGAATTCAAGGGGAAGGGGGAGGCTCGAACTTCGGTGCGGTCGCCTCCTCGCGGTTCTCTGACGGCTCCTCATAACGGGCGGAAGCAGCCGTATCCGTCGAGGTTGCCGAGTCGATCACCCCTTGAATCTCCTGCTGAATGCCGTGGACCCCTTTCTTGAACTCCGTCAGCCCACGGCCGACGGAGCGGGCCACCTCCGGCAACCGCTCGCCGAACAGCAGCACCGCGATCACCCCGAGCATCAACAGCATCACCGGGTTGTCGAGAAACGCGAAGAGCGGGCACATTGGCGCTACCTTTGGGCAGGCTCGGCCTCGGCAGCTTTCGCCTCTTCCTTGGCCTGCGGCTTGGGCGTCTGCTCTTCGATCTTGCCGGCCGACTTGACGTCGTCTTCAACGCCTTGCAGGCCCTTCTTGAACTCGACAACGCCCTGCCCCAGCGAGCGCATTACGCTCGGCAGGCGGTTGCCGAACAACAGCAACAGAATCACGGCGATAATCAGCCAGTGAAGCGGCGAACCAAAACCACCCATTGAAATTCTCCCTTGGGGGCGCAGCAATACCACCCACGTCTGTATTGTACAAGACCCCGATGGCCTGTCAAATGGCCCACCAGTCTGGAGGGTGGCACCAACAGACACTAGCCCGACGCGCAAGCGAGGGCAAATCAGCAAACTTCCATCGCTTGCGGCATAGACCTCCCTCGCTTGCGCCTCGGGCTAATGTCGCAGCCGTGGAGCGCGACAACCTATTTTGCCCCAGCTTCCCCCGGTGCTGCCACTCCATAGAGGGGGAGAAAGCGGTAGTAGACCTCAAGGGTGAGGGCAGACAAGGCGGTGGTGTAGACGCGGCCGCCGTAGCCGCCCCAGAGGTCGTCCGTGTTCCATGAGCCGGCCAGCGATCCTTTCTTCACCTGGCGGCTAACGACTGCGGCCCGCAGGGCTTCATTCCACCGCTGCCAGTGGTCGCCCTGTAACTGATACATCCCCAAGGTGGCATAGTACCAATAATAGCTGTTGCTCTGGCCATTGTCGGGCAGTTCGCCCAGCAGATAGTCGCCGGCCTCGTTGCAAGCCGGATGTTGACGGGGCAGGCCGAGGAACTGCCAGCAGACCAGGGCCTCGGCGGTCATCGAGCGGGTGGCCTGCTCGCCGGGCCGATAGGACGCCCGGCCGCCGAACTTGCCCGACGAGACGCTCCGCAAGTATCGGATGATGCCCTGGCGAGTAGCGTCGGGAATCGGGAGGCCGGCCAGTTCGGCGCTCTTCAGGGACATCAGTTGCCAGCCGAGCTGACTGGTGTCGCCGGCATCGCCGGGCTTGTATCGCCAGCCGCCGCCCACGGGATCCTGAGCAGCGACGGTATACGCGACGGCCCGGCGGACCGGTTCCCGCAGCCGGCCGTCGTGTGTCATTCCATAAGCCTCGCTCACGGCACAGGCGGCGATTGCGTGGCAGTACATGAACTCGAAGGTGGCCGCCTGGCCGGCGAGATTGCCATCCGGGGCTTGGCTGCGCATCAGGTATTCCAAGGCACGGCGGACGTCGTCGCGGTAAGGGCCATCGAGATGGGTGTGGCCCGAAGCCAGGAACGCCAGCAGGGCCAAGCCGGTCACGGCGGCATCGGCATGGCTGCCGGCGCTTTGGCGGTCCCGGCCCAAAGCGCTGGTTTCCTTGCCGGCGCCATGCGTGCGGGGATCCCAGCGGCCGTCGGCGGCTTGATTATCGGCGAGCCACTTGAGCGCGGCTTTGACGGCGGCTTCGGTTTCGGCCGTGCCGCCGTGACTCTCGGCCACACCGGCCCGATTGGGGACGACGCGGAGGCGATAGGCGTCGGGGAGAGGGGTGCCACCGCCGGCTTGCCCGGCAGTGCCGGCACCACTGCCGGACAAGCCGGCAGTGCCACCCGCGCCCGCTGCCAGCGGGCCGGACGAAGATGAGGCGAGTCCGCCCGGTGCGCCACTTCGCGATGAAGAACCCGCCTGGCCGGCCGCGCCGCCCGCGTTGCCCGCGACGCGCACAAACGGTGTCACCATCCCCGGCGATTGCCGGCCGCCCGCGCCCGGTTGTGGGGCCGATTGCCAATCCGCCCCACCCGCGTCATCGCCATCGCTGATCCGCGGCAGGGCTTCCGGCGGCTGGAGCAAAGCCAGTGGGACATCCTCAGACGGCGGCCGGACCGGCCGCGCCAAGGGATCGTCGGCCAAGCGTTCGGGCGACTCGAGGGCACTGGGCGGCACGGCGCGTGTGGCATCGCGGCGCACGGCGGGCGGGGCCTCGACCGCCGCGGCCGGCACGCCCGACGTGCTTGCCCCAGCCGTGCTCGGCGCCGCCTTCGGCGTCAGCGGCTTGGCGTCGGCGAGGGCCACGTTGTCAAGCGGCGGATCGCCGGGCAACCGCGGGGCTTCGGCGCGGACCAGCCGTGCCGGCTCCGCCGGCTCATCGGTCCTCCTCGGCTCCAGTTCCGCGCTCTCCGGCTGAGCAGGTGCATCGCCGGGCAGAACCTCCCAAGGCTGATCGGCCGCCTTGGGCACCACCAGCCGGCCGGCGCCGCCGGCGACGGACTGCTGGGCAGGGCCATCGCCAAGCGTCACCTGCACGGCCGAGTCCGGCAGTTGGAAGACGGGGGTGACAATGTGGATCGTGGCGGCGTAAGTCGCCAGCAACAGGTGGGCCAACAGCGACAGCGCCATGCACTTCCGCAACGGCTTGTATTGCCCCCAACGCGTGTAGAGCAGCACGGCCAGACCGGCGGTGAAAATGGCCAGCCCGAGCCAGAACACCGCCAGCACCGGTTGGATGCCGGTGAAGAACTCCAGCAGGCGGTGGAGTGGCGGGATGCGCATGGCCTATCGTCTCAGGGGCATCGACCGGACGGTGATGCCCAGGTCGTGAATGCCCGCCTGTTTGCAGGCCGTCAGCACGGCGGCGACGTTCTGGAACTCGCCGCGGGCGTCGCCGCGCACCAGCACGCCCAGGTCGCTGTACTGCCGGCGGGCGGCGGCCAGCCGCGTGGTAAGCTGGTCGAGCGTTACCGCGGTCTTGTCCAGGGTGATCGTGCCGTCGCGGTAGACGTTGACTTCCTTGCGGGCGGGGGCCGCGGTGAGCGCCCCGCGGTCGATCACTTCCGGCACCCGCAGCCCGATCTTCCGCTCGTCGTCGATAAAGCGAGTTCCCAGCATGAAGAAGATGATCAGCAGAAACATGACGTCGAGCATCGCCGTCAGGTTCAACGTCGGTTCGTCGTCGAGATGGGTCTTCAGGGGCATGGGGGAAAGGATGAAGGATAAAGGACAAAGGATGAAGCGGCACGCAACGTATGCACGCCGCTTGCGATTTTCGCAGCGATCGGCCGCTACGAGGCAATGGCGGAGCTGATCCGGCGCGACTTCGGCGTGGCGGTTCTCCTTTCCTGCAATTCCTCGGCGGAAATCACGTTGACGACTTCCTGGGCCAGTTTGTCGATCTCGATCACCAGCCGGTCCACGCGGCTGACGAAGAAGACGTAGAAGATCGAGGCGGGAATGGCCACGGCCAGCCCGCCGGCGGTGTTCAACAGGGCCTTGGCGATGCCGCCGGCCAAGGGCGCGGTCCGCCCCAGCGCATCGGCGGCCGGATCGGCGATCACGTTGAAAGTCTGAATCATCCCCAGCACGGTCCCCATCAGTCCCAGCAGTGGGCCGACGGTGGCGATGCCGTAGAAGACGCGGAGATGGCGGCGCAGGCCGTTGGTGGCCCGCTCGCCGGCGTCGATCACGCCCTGCTCGACCTCGACTCCGGGCCGTCCCCACTTCCGCACGGCGCCGGCGAAGACGTTGGCCACGGGGCTACCGTTTTCCTCGCACAGCTCCAGGGCAGTCTGGCGGTCGAGTTGTCCCTCGCGCAATTGGTGGAGGAAGCGCGTGACAAACGGCTTAGGGATCACGCGGCGGCGGCGGAGGCTGACACACCGCTCCAGCAGGAAGGCCACCAAGAGGAAGGAGCAGAAGAGGATGGCGTACATCAGCGGGCCGGCATCCTCGATGATCCGGCGGATGTTGGTAGTGGGGATGAAGCCCCGCCCACCCGCTTCGGATGCATCGGCCGGCTCGGGGGTCTCGGCCGGCTTGACGGCGACAGCCACGTTTTCGGGCGTGTCTCCCGCGGCCAGAACTACCGGCCCCAGGGCCACACAGCAGAGCCATGCCAGCACCGCCAGGGGAATTAGTAGACGCGGCATCCTGCCGCGTCCCGCCACCATGAAGCGGCAGGATGCCGCTTCTACGAATTGTTCACGACTGTCCATAGTTGACGCCTCCCTGTGCGGCGCGTACCTGCCCAACCCCCAAATAGCATATTGCGGGAGCATACCATCCCTTCATCATAATCGTAAATTACGGGCCGCGGGGGTGAGTCAAACCGTCACCCTCACCCGCTGCCCCGCTCCCAACGGGAGAGGGGAGGTTCTTCAGCCGCTTCCTGGCGTCGTCCGCCAAGCGGGTTTGGGGATAGACGTTGAGAATCCGCCGGTAGAGTTCGGCGGCCTCTTTCTGCTCGCCGAGCAACTCGTGGCACTTGCCCGCCTCCAACAAGGCCGCCGCCTGCCAATCGGGGTAGGCGTAGAGGATTTCCAGCTTGAGATACTCCCGTAACGCGGCATCGTAGTTCTTCTGGTGGAAGAAAGTTTCGCCGATGAACCACTGGCGCGGGCGGCGGTCTCGGTCTTGGCGCCAGCGGGCGAGTGGATGACATTGCTGTACGCCCGGCGGGCGCCCTCAAAGTCGGCTTGCATGGCGAGACATTGTCCCAACAAGCAGTCCACGTCGTACTGCTGTTGGAACTGCGGATAATCCTTTTCGATCGTGGCAGCGATCTGCGTAGGCGTCGTTCCATTGGTCCCGCTTGGCGAGGATTTGGGCCCGCCGCAACGGGATGAGCGCCATCCACGGTTCGTGTTTTCCCTGAATCTGTCCGGTGAGCTGATCGAGCCGGGCGCTGGCGGAGGTAAGATCGCCCCGCTGATAATCGGCCTCGGCGATCCAGGTCTCGGCGGCCAGCCGCCTGTTGGTGGCGGAGAACTCCTTGACCAGGGCCTCAAAGGCCGCGCGGACCTTCGGCCAGTCGGCCTTGGCCACGGCGACCTGCCCCCGCAGGTACATGGCGCACTGGCGGACCTGCAGATCGGTCTGCCGCGGCAACAAGGCATCGATCAACCGGTTAGCGCGGTCGTAATCCTTGGCGTCGAATGCCCGTTGTGCCATCCGGCAGGTGGCGTCGGCCCAGAAGCGGCTTTGCGGGTATTCGTTGTGCAGACGCTCGAAGACGTGTTGGGCGTCCTCCGCTTTGCCGAGTTCCAGCAGCCCCCACGCCCATTCGTACAGCGCGGCGTCCAACTTGGGAAACTGCGGATGATCGTGCGCCAACCGCCCGCAGAGCGCGACGGCCTCGGGCCACTGCTTCAAGTTGTTGTGCAGCCGGGCGGCGGCCAGCAAGGCGTCGGCGTGCTGCGGGCTGGCCGGGTACTTTTCGATCACCATGCCGTACATCGCCAAGGCAGGCTCGCTCCGCCCAAGCTGCTCGAGGACATGGCCGCGGATCAAGGCCGCTTCGGCGGCCATCGGCTCGGGCGGGCTGAGCTTGAGCAGTTGGTCGAACGTGTCGGCGGCCTCCGCCAACTTGCCCGCCTTGAACTGGCTCCAGCCGAGATTGAGCTTGCCCTTCAACTCGTACTCCGCCGAGTTGCCGGCGGCGGCCAACCAGCTCGACAATTCGGCCGACCACGCGGTGTCGTTGGCGTCGTACGCCGCCTCCGCCAAGTGTTCCGTGGTGGGGGCGATGAGCGGATGCTTGGGGTATTTCGCCAGCAGTTCGGCATAGACTTGCTTCGCCTTGTCAATCCGATTGGCGCGGGCCAGAGCGATGGCCAGCCCGCCCAGCGCCTTGGCTTCCGCCTCGCCCGTGGGTTTTCCATTGAGGAAGCTCTCGAAGGGCGGGATCGCGTCGGCGTACCTCTTCAGGGCCGACAACAGCACTCCTTGCTCCAATTGGCCATCGGCCTTCAGCCCACCGGCCGCGCTATCGGTCACCGGCAGGAGCGCGGCCAGGGCGTCCTCGTAGCGTTTCAATCCCTCGTAGCTCAAGGCCAACAGGTAACGGTTCTCCAGGTCTTGCCGGCTGATCCCCTCTCCGGGCACCGACCGGAGGCTGGATGGGAGACGGGACGATTTCAATGCGCCCTCTAACAAAGCCGCCGCCCGGCTATATTGCTTGCGCTCGACCAAGGACCGGGCGATCATCCGTTGCACGTCGGCGCGGAACGGGCTGGCGGGAAAACGTCTCTCGAACTCCGCCGCCTGGCGGTCCAGGGCATCGTAGTCCTTCATTTGCAGCGCCGCCTGGACCTTGCCGCGGACGGCCCGCTGAAAAAGCTCGTCGCCGGCGGCGGCCGTGACCAGCACGGCGTCGAATTGCTTGATCGCTTCGGCCGGCCGGTTGAGTTTCAGCAAGCTGAGGCCGTGGCCGAGGCGGGCGTTGGGCCGCCAGGGGCTTTGTGGCAAGCGGTCCTCGAAGGCCGCGAAGCTCTCGATCGCCTGCGGATACCTTCCCGCCTCGTATTGTAGGGCGCCGAGATGGAACTGGGCGGCGTCGGCCTGGGGGCTCTTGGCTTTGCCCGCCACCGCCAAGTACAGCCGCTCCGCCTCGTCCCGCTGGCCCTGCTTCTCCAGCGCGCGGGCGAGTCCCACGCGGCAATCGTCTTGGAGGTGTCCGTCAGGAAACCGCTTCAGGCTGTCGCGGAAGCGTGCGGCGGCCGCCGCCGCGTCCCTCTGGGCCAGGGCGATCTCGCCCAGGTAGAACAGTGCGGCCTCATCCCACCGGTCGTTGGGATACTTCGCCAGGAAGCGTTCGAGGTCCGACTTGCCCGCGGGGAGATTCCCGGCCAGGTAGGCGCACTGACCAGACTGAAACAGTGCCTCTCCCGCGTATTGGCCGGCCGGCTCACGGCTGTTGTATTCGTTGAAGTACCCGCGGGCATCGTCGAACTTGCCCAACTGCAAAAGCGACTCGCCCAGGCAGAAGCTGCAGAGGTTCTGCCGGCGGTCGTTGGGAAAGCCCCGCCGGAACTTCAGGAACTCCTCGGTTGCCAGTTTCCACCGCCCGCGCTCGTAGTGGCCGACGGCCACGGCGTACTGGTCGTCCGCCTCGTCGGCCCGCAGCAGGCTCGCCGGCGGCGCCAGGCACCAAACGAGCAAGACGGGAACCAGGATTCGGCAAACGCGGCGACACATAATCCTTAAGTATCCGCGCGGGCGGGTGGTAGACAAGAGCATGCCCCGCTGGGAGGGCCGGCCATTTCCACTGCTGCCCTCATGCGCAAACGGAAAAACCCCGGTGGCCAAGGCCACCGGGGTCTGTTGTTGTCTTCGATGTTATTTCATGCCCCCAACAGGCGGTGTCGCTCAATAGCCGGTGCCCGGGCCCGGATCAACGTTCCCCACCATGTGCAAGTGGTCGTGATCAATGTAGACCACCTCTTGGCACTCCTCATCAACTGTCGTGTAGGGGAGCGGCCAGCCCACGTGCGTCGTCTCGGTAAAATAGACAATGCACTTGTAATGGCAGTGATGGAGTTGGGCAGGGCCAACCAGCGGATACACCCGCGGCGGATCGATGTAGTCGGCAACCGGCTCGACCACGATCCGCACGTTGGAGCGTTGAACTTCTTCGAGCAAGGGCAGACCGCCTTGGACCGGCCTGGCCTTCTCCAAGGCCCGCATCACTTCGTCTTGCGACGGCGTATCCAAGGCCACTTCCGGCGTGCCCGGCGTGATCGGCCCGAGGACCGGCATCCGCTCGTAACGCTGATGGTTCCAGAAGTAGTCTTCGGGCAGTTTCTGGAAGTAGGGCGACACCGGAATCGGAAAGTTGAGCATCCCGAAGTTCGGACCGGAGACCGAGCTGCACCCGCTGGCGGAAACCAGACAGAACAGACTCAGGACACCTATTACCGAGAAAGCGGCCTTCTTGGACATCCCATATCTCCTCGACAGCTTGGGATCAAACCCGTGGTTACACTAGTTATCGAGTTAAATTGTGAGGAACTTGCGGGTTTTTCCGGTTGTAGGGGAGAATGTTCATTCTCCAGGCATGTTGCGTACTCAACGCAAAGCCCCCAGCCGGATCAACCGACTGGGGGCGTCTGTCGTCGCTTGTTGCGCGGCCGTCGCCGCATTACCCAACTTCTACCGATGCCAGGGGCTTGACGGCTGATCTTTGAAGTCCAGGAACCACCAACCGTCATCCCATTCCAAGGTCACTTTCCGCCATCCCAGGGGAACTTGGGGATATGGGTAGAACGGGCCGATGTACGGCCAGGCCGTCGGCGAGTACTGCTTCGGATAGGTAACGCAGGCGTAGTTCGGGTAAGCCGCGTAACTTGGCCAAGCGTAGTTAGGCAGACACGGCTGGTCGTATCGTGCCGGCGCCACACCCGCTTGGCTATTGGCCGCCGAGTACATTGGCATGGGGCCACCGTTGGGTGCGACCGGCCCGCGGACCATCATCGGCTGTTGCATGGCGGTTCGCACGGGCGCCGCCATCTGCCTGGGAAGCTCCTGCGGCTCTTCGGCATTGGTTTGTTCCACGTTGGCCGGGGCATAGGAACTAGGCACCCGGTCGGCGCGTGCGGGGGCCGCTTCACGAACCGGCAGCGGCTTCGGTTGCTCGGAACCACCTCTCAACGCCGCCTCTAGGCGCTCGACCAGACCCAACTGCTGGGGCCGCTGGGCCGCTTTCGCCGCCACGGGCGCTGCATCGTGGTCGCGCAACGGATTATAGGCCGCCGGCGTCGCGTTCGGGGCGGGCGGCGCCGTGTTGGCCGGCGCGGTTTCCGCGGCCTGTGCCGGCTCGCTGCCGATGGTCAACTCGTTGACCACTCTGCCGACGTTGGGCGTCTGGAACGTCAACCGCAAGGCGGTCTCCATTTGCTCTTGGCTAGCCACGCGGCCGCGAAGCCACGCCGTCCCATCCTGATACTTCACGCCGATCTTGTAGTCGATCAACTGGCCGCTGTTGTCCAGCCTGTTGGCGATCTGCTTGGCAACTTCCTGGTTGCCGGCCAGCGCCAGCGCGGGGACGACTGCGATGACGGCAGCGACCACGAAACCTGTTAGATAACGTCGCATTTTCTCCCTCCTCTGTGGCTCCACCCCCGAGAAAGTGATTCTGGGGAAGTCAATGACTGGTCTATGGGTCCAGCAACGGAACCGGCCGATTATGGCAGGGGGAGGGACCGCCCACGCCGCAGGCGCAGCGGGCGGGACTGGCGGAATTGCCCCCCTGGCAATACCCGTTTCCGATGATTGCTGCCTGAATATAGGTTTCGGTTGCGGGTTCTACCGAACGGAACCTTTTTTTCGATTTTGCTGGTCTGCGCGGTCGTAACAGGCCGCCTGCCGCCAAACTGGAGAACTTGGCGGAAAGAATCCGGCACTGGGCTACCACACCGCCACTTCGGGCCTGACCCGCAGGTCCCAGGTAGCTGTCAGCACCATTACGGCCAGCGACGTGGCGCAGGCCAGCCAGATTCCCGGTCCAACAACCAAGGCGACGCAAGTTGCCGCCCCCATTAGAGGTAAGGCCGCAAGAAATACCCATTGACTCACACTCTGGCAGGCGAAGCCTTCGCTGAGCCTGGCGGCCCAAGCACTGGAAAGTCCGAACACTTGCACGGCCACCAACAGCCAAAATGCCGCAAAAAGATCGATTCCGTTCATCGGTAGTGGATTCCTTTCCGCCATCATTGTATCCGTCGCCGCTCTTGGCAAGAATAGCGATAATCGGCCTTGCCCGCGGCGGCCGTTCCGGCTATCCTCCGGCCTCTTTTCGCCAGACTCTCTCGGCAGATACGGACTGTTTTCGAACTACTCACACGAGGTGGCACGATGGCTCGTCCCTCTATCCAGCGTGGAATTGTTTTGCTCGTGCTCTTGGCGGTGGCGGCGCTGCCCGCCGTCGGCTGCCAAAGCCTTATGTTCACGGTGGCGTATCTGTGGAACGGGACGGACGTGCCCCCCGAGTTTGACGGACTGAAGGGCAAGAAAGTGGCCGTGGTCTGCCGGCCGCTGCCATCGCTCCAGTATAGCAACTCGAACGTCGGCCGAGACCTAGCCGGGCAGATCACGCTGCTGCTCGCGCAGAACGTGCCCAAGATCAAGATCATCGACCAACGGAAGGTCGCCAAGTGGAGCGACGAGAACCGCTGGGAGGAGTACACGGAGGTCGGCAAGGCGGTGAAGGCCGACTTGGTCGTGGGCATCGACTTGGAGAGTTTCAGCCTTTATCAGATGCAAACGCTCTACCAGGGCAAGGCTAATGCCACCGTCCAGGTCTACGACTGCAAGAGCGGGAAAATGCTGTTCGAGAAGAGCTTGCCGCAGTCGGTTTACCCGCCCAACACCGGCATTGACACCTCGGAGATGACCGAGCCGGAATTCCGCAAGAAGTTCATGCTCGTGCTGGCCGATCAGATCGGCCGCCACTTCTACGCCCACGATGAGCACGCCGACCTGGCCCAAGACTCGACGGCACTAGACAAGTAGCCGGCGCCCGGGTGATGGCCGACCGCTGAAAGCTGATTGTTGACGCCAAGCGGCGGCGCACTTACCATATATACAGTGTGCGGTCAGCCTTCCTTTCGGCAGTCGCTGCTTCTTATGGGGGGGTAAGTCTTATGCAAATCCTGCGATCTTCTCGCACCGGTCAGTGGGCCGCTCTTCCCACCGGGATACGTTGGGCGGCAACGTTGGCGGCGGCAGCTCTGGTTTGCGCCGGAATGGCCGCCACGGCCCGCTGTCAGGCGGTCAATCCCGACAGAAAACGCGACAAGTCTGAAGAGATCCCCAAGCCCGAGGACCTCGTGCTCCGCACCGGCGACGGCTTACAGCTTGCCGTGACGTACTACCCCGGCACCAAGGGGAAGGAAACGATTCCGATTGTATTACTGCACGGCTGGAAGCAGAGCCGCACCGAGTACAAGGACCTTGCCCCGGCGTTGCAGGCGTTGGGGTATGCGGTGGTGGCCCCGGACTTGCGCGGGCACGGGGAGAGCACGCGCATCAGGGGCGCCCGCAAGGACGACCTGCTCGACGCGGCCAAGATGGCCCCCGCCCAGTTCGGCCTGATGGTCCGCGAGGACATGAAGGCGGTCAAGGATTTCCTCTGGGAGCGGAACAACGCGGGCCAGTTGAACATCGACAAGCTCTGCATTGTGGGCGCGGACATGGGCGCCTCCGTCGCCCTGAACTTCGCCGCCTATGACGCCGTGGGCTACCAGTATTTCCCCGACGGCCGCGTCTACTACGGGCCGTTGAAGGTCGGCCGTTTCGTCAAGGCCCTGGTGCTGATTTCGCCCAGGTGGTCATCGCCGGGGCTGCCAATCGCTCAGGCCGCCAGGAACCCCGTCGTCCAGCGCGATATTGCCATGTTGATCCTGGTGGGCAAAGAGGACGCCAAGGAGTTGGCCGAGGCCAATCGGGTTAACGGCCTGTTCAAGAACTCCCACCTCGAGCCTACCGGCGACGACAAGATCGACAAACAAACCCTCTTCTTCGGAAAGCTGCCCACCAGTCTGCAAGGAACGAAACTGCTCGACCCGAAGTTCAACGTCCAAGGGTTGATTGCCGACTTCGTTTACCGCCGGCTGCAAAAGAGCGAGGAGTCGCGGGACTGGACGTGGAAGGAACGCAAGTTCCCCCACGAATGACCCGTGGCGTCTATTGAAGGGACGTTGACATCCGCGCGGCGCCGCTTAGACTCCGGGCCGTGGTGAACGGCACGGTCTCACCCGGGCGTTCTCGATCGCCGCGTGTTGCCGAGCCGGGCACTAGACCTCGCCACCTGTCTCCGGAGACCTGCCATGAGAGACGTTTTTTCGCTGGCCGCATCGGTTTGTGTTGGAATAGTTTTGGCGGGACTGACCTGCCAGGTGCAAGCGGCCCCCGGCAAGGTTACGGTGTCGCGGACCGACGCGGCGGTGGTGCTGGAGAACGGCGACCTGGGGCTCGTCATTGGTACCGCCGAGGGCTACCCCAGAGTTTCCCGGCTAGTGAACAAGCTGTCGGGTCGCACCATACCCGTTGCCTCCGATGATTTCGCGCCTACACCTGGAGGGGCGGCAGCCGCTTCGATCGGCTGATTTCAGCCTGCAACGGATCGGCCAGGAAACGTTACCGCACGGCCAGCGGTTAGTGTTTCACCTGGTGGCCCGCAAGCCGGCCGTCGAGTTGGACGTGATCTACGAGTTGCAGGACGCCGATTTCTTCCTGCGTCGCTGGCTGCGGATCATGCCGGCAAAAGAAGAACCGCTGGCGCTGCGCGAGCTTGAGGCGTGGCGCGTCGGCGTTGCCGGCGCCGCGGCCTATCAGGGCTATGGTGTGCCGGTCTTTCTCGAAGACTCCTTCTGGGGTCTGGAGTTTCCTGGCGGCCGGAACGTCTATGCCGACGGCGCGGTAAGCCTCACCCATCATCCGGGCCGGACGATCGCCGAGCCGTACACCACCAAGAAGGCCGTCGTTGGGATGGCCGAGCCCGGCCGCGTCCGGGCGAGGTTCCTCGAGTACGTGAAGACTTTTCAGGCCACCCCAAAGGACCTGAGACTCTTTGTCAATTATAATACCTGGTGGACGCTCATGCCGCCGGACGAGAAGAACTGTCTGGAACTGATCGACCTGTTCCGCCAAAAGCTCTTTCTGCCCTACAGGCAGTCGATCGACACGTTCACGATCGACGACGGCTGGGACAATCAGGACAGCCTATGGGAGATACGCAGAGACCGCTTTCCC
Organism: uncultured Planctomycetaceae bacterium; assembly: GCA_963754135.1. Taxonomy (GTDB): domain Bacteria; phylum Planctomycetota; class Planctomycetia; order Pirellulales; family Thermoguttaceae; genus JAJFUI01. The sequence continues at coordinate 271,085 of CAVWEY010000003.1, read as the reverse complement.
AACGGCTTCGCCCCGCTTGTCGAGCGGTTGAAGACGATCCGTGCGAAGCTGGGACTGTGGCTGTCTCCGTCGTCGGGCTACAGCCACGCGCCTTGGGGCGCCGCCCACGGCTACGCCCGGAACTCCAACGAATTCTATCTCTGCCAATCATGGCCCAAGTACCGGCGCGACATCGCCCGCGTAGTCACCGGCCTGGCAAGGGAGAACGACGTGGCCTTTTTCAAGTTTGATGGCTTCGGGGCCGATTGCGAGAGGCCGGATCACGGGCACTTGTTGGGCGATTACGCGAGGGAAGCGAGTATCGAGGCTTATCAGGAGTTGATGGCCGCCGTGCGCCAGACCCGGCCCGGCTGCTATATCGACCCGACCAGCGGGATGTGGCTGAGCCCCTGGTGGCTGCGCGAGGCCGATTCGATTTGGGGCGAGGTCTCGGGCGACTACCCCAGTGCCGTCGTGCCGTCGCCCATTTTGCGCTACAGCACGACCACCACGCGCGACGGGGCGTTCAGCCAACGCTGTAAAGATTATCAAGGCTTCCCGCCGGCGGCAATTGAACACTTGGGGATCATCGTGGTTACGCCCGAGCCCTGGGAAGATGACGCCATGGCCGTGCTGGGCCGTGGGTGCCGGCTGCTGACGCTCTACATCAACCCCAAGTGCTTCCAGAACGGCGACCGCGACTGGGCTTTCTTGGCGTCGATCCTCAAGTGGGCCAGGCACAACGGAACCACGCTTAACAATGATACTCAACTGATCCTTGGCGACCCGATGCGCCGCCAGCCTTACGGCTACGCGCACTTCTGCGGCCGGCGCGGGATTCTGGCCCTGCGCAATCCTTTCATCGAGCGGCAAGACGTGGAAGTGAAGCTAGATAAAACGGTTGGCTGGAAGCGCCAGGAGGCACTTGCCAGCAGAGACGATTCCCGGTTCTTGGCAAGAATCGTCTATCCCCGGCACGAGATTCTGCCCCAAATTGTTCGCTACGGCGACGCGCTGAAATTGTCGCTTTCGGCCTACGAAACGCTCATGCTCCAGGTGGAACCGCTGTCGCGCAACGAGCTGGTTGTTGCGGGAGTGCGCTACAAGCAGAGCACGTCGGCGGGCGATCGGGCGGAGTACGAATTATTCGGGCTGCTCGGCCAGAAGCAACAAGTGGCGGTGTTCGGACCGGCGCCAGTTCGAGCCGAACTCGACGGGCGTCCGGTGGAACTGACCGCCCACGGCGACCGCCTCGAATTGACCCTGCCTGCCGGCGAAACCACCGAGCCTGCGACCGCCGGCGGGCAATTCGTGCTGCAGCCGTCCGGCCAGGGCTTCAAGGTCGGGGGCAGTTGCACGCTTCGGGTACCCCCGAAGGCCACGGCGAGCGTTCACGTGCTCTGCGACTTTCGCGGCAAAGAGCAACAACCGCTGACCTGCCAAACGGCCATCAACGGTCGGCCGGCGAAGGTCGAGATCATTCGGAAGAAGCTGGAACTGGAGTTCGACGATACTGAACCGGGACGGTCTTGGGCGTGGTTCAAGTTTGACGTTCCCGCCGGGCAAAGCCAAATCGAGTTGACCATCGACAACTATCAGGCGGACGGCAAGCCATTGGCGGGCCAAATCGGCTGGTGGCTCTGGACAGAGCGGCCCACCAAGCCGTACAAGTTGGTGCTGGAGTTGGACCGCGCCGTTGCGCCGCCGACCGCCGATCCCTTGCCGCTGCCATTAGAGATGGAACGTTTTCGTCAGGTAGTGCCGATCCGGCGGCTAGCACCATTGGAGACCGGCAAGACGACCTCTTGATTGGCTGCCGATTCTCGGAAACAGGGACTATTTCAGCAACTGTTCGATCGCCTCCGCCACTGCGGCCCGGCGGGCGTAAACTGGCGCTGGGTCGGTCGTAAACGTCCTTGCGTTGCGGGTAATGGATTCCGGCACCTGCAAGAGGGACTCGTAGGCCCTCAGCCGCTCCGCCGGCAACAAGGACCGCTTCTTGGCGATCAAGTCCCGCAGCAACCAGAGAAACTCGTAGTCCTCGATCCCTTCGCGGAGCATTTCCCAACGGATACTGGAGACGGGCGGCTCGATCACCGGCTTTTCTCCGGAAATGCCCGGCGCCGCGGCGGCCAGGGGCGGATAGAGGAACCGCCCGTCACCGTTGCCCCAGTAATGATGTTCCTCGGGCCGCGAGCCGGCTACATAGCCCATCGGGTCCTCGTAGGGGTTCTGCCACGGGTCGCCGCGGGACGTCCAATAGTCCGATTCCCACACGAGAACGCCCGCAATCTTCCGCTGCCACGTCTGCCACAGCCAGACCCGCAGGTCCGTGGCCGGATGGTCGATGAACAGCGTGCAATAGGGGGCGTGCGGGCCGCAACAGACGTACCACCAGAACCGCTCGCCGTGCGCCCGCCGCGCTTCGGCTTTGGCGTGGTCGTAGTTGAAGGAAATGGGGCACCAGAGGTCAATCGGGCCGGCCAAGGCGTCTTCCGGCTGCTCGGTGAGCATGGTGCAGAGGCCCGGCGCGTACTTCTTCAGCCGCTCCATGCCCGCCCGCACGAACGGATAGTCGCCCGGCGACGGCTCGTCGTACCAATAGATGTAGGCCACTTTCAACCAGCCCTTCTCGCGCAGATGGCTCTCCAGTTGCTTGACGTAGCTGGAAAACATGGCCTGATATTGGGGCGTCTTCTCGCCGAACCGGCCGATGGTCGGCGGTGCGTGGTGGGGGAACCGGCCGCCGCCCATGCCTTCCACGATCGGCAGCCGGAAGTTGGTGAAGTGGAACTTTTCGAGCACGCGGCCATCTCGGCGTCGAACGCCGTGAAGTCCAATTCGGCCCGCGGCGGATCGGCCTCCGGCAGGAACTTCGCCCGGATGGGGTCCAGCGGCGCCGGGTCATAGGGACTGATGCGGTGCTCGGCGAAGTTCTGGAGGTACATCTCCCACACCCGCCGCTGGTCCGCTTCGGTCTTCAGACCGTGATAGAGGAAGATGTTTCCCGGCGACAGGCCCCAGGCGGTCTCAATGTGATTCCGCTCCGGCAGGGCGAAGTTCCAGACGTGCAACCGCAGCGGCACGGCGGCCGACCAACCCTCCGCTTTCAGGTTGAGCGTGCCCGCGTAATCACCCGGCTTGGCGTCCTTGGGCACGCGGACCAACACCCAGAGCGGCTGGTTCTTACCGGCCGGCAAGTCCAACGGCTTGTCCATTGGCGGCAGGGCGTCGGGCCACTCGTCGCGCACGCCGGTCGAATCGGTCGGCGTCCGGACGCGGTGATAGTAGACGCGGAGCACTTGGACGTTCTCCGCCGGAATCGTGGCCCCGCCGGGCCCCACCAGACTGCCGGCCGCGGCGGTCAATTGCCTTAACGCCTTGGCCGGCCGCACCACAACCTGCACGGCTTCGCGGTCGTTGCGAGCGGCGGAGAGCGTTGCGGCGGGCGATGCGGCCGTCGGCGCGGGGCGATCTCGCGAGACCTTCCACGTCGACTCGCACCACCACAACTCGGCGCCGCTCCACCCCGTTTCAATCCGTCGGCCGAAGTCCTCGCGGTAGTAATCGGGTAGCGTCAGCGGCACGGTTGCCGTCAAGACCTCGCGGTCGGCAACGCGAAGCGTCAATCGGACGCTGTAACGGCCGGGATGTGGCAACGTCGGCTCGGCCAAGAAGTTGCCTGGCCCGCCGGGAACGAAGTCTTGAGCCGGTTGGGCCACGGGAGGGCTGTATTGTTTTGGCGCGGGCGTTGGCCGCTCCTCGTCGGCCTTCCACGGCGCGGCTTGCCAGGAAAGCACCGCCGGCAAGACCGCCTGAACCCGGTTCTCCGTGGTGATCAGGCGAAGTTGCGGCCGTGCCCTGGTCGTATTGATCCTCCTATCGTTGAAAGTGAACTCGAAGTTGTCGAAAATGATCTCTTTGACGGACATACCCCCGCTGCCGTCGGCGACCTCGGCGAACTCCGTCCGGCCGACGCCCTCGGGCGGTTGTGGGCCGGCCAAGTCGCCCGAGAACTCGATGTCGTTCACCTGAAAACTGATGTTGGTTGTGGATGGCCGGATACGCAGATAGAGCGTTTCGGCGGGGAGCAGATTGGCGGGCACTTGGGCCGCGGCCGTGCCCAGGCCGTTCTGTGTGGCCAGCGGCCGCCACGACTTCTGATCGCGGCTGATTTCGGCCACGCAGCCGCCGCGTTCGTGGTAGTTCACGGTCAAACTCACGTCGGCCGAGCGAAATGTGTAGCCCGGCAGGCCGAACCGGTACGTCACCTGGCTGTCGCCCGAGAAGCACCATTGATTGGTGTTAAATGCTGCGGTGGCGCTTTGCAGCGTACGGTGGTAATTGCTCCCCTCGTGCGCGAAATCCGCCGAGAAGGTGTAGCGGCCGGCGTGGACGGACTCGCCGTCACCCAATACGGTTTGAATCCGCCCGGCAGTCAGCGTGTACAACTCCAAAACGCCCTCCGGACGCACGATGGCGTGAACTGGCATAACCGGCACGAGCCGCACGGCGTCGAATTGGCTCGATGCCGGACTGTGCCACTGCCCTATTCGTAGAGCGTCTTCGCTCACGTTGTCGGGCACGCGGAACACATGGCCGTACCACGTCCAATCGCCAGTCAATGCGCAGTCTCGGTTGGCGAAGGCGGGACCGGAGATGGCCTCGTTACTGCCGCCGACGCCGCGGGCGCGGACCTGGAAGCGGTACAATCCGCCGGGCGTAAAACGGCACGTGCATTGCCACTGGTTGCTGTCGTTGCCGTTGCCGGTCACTTCCAACAGGTGGCGATCGACCCAACGGCCCTGCCCGCCGGATAGCGTCCAGCCCAGCGGTGCGGCGTCCCCTTGGTCGAAACGCGGATTGGGCACCAGCGACACCGCCCACACCTCACGCCGGGCGGCGTCACCCGCCGGTGCGCCAGCGGCAGCCGGGTCGGCTCCCAACAGAACGCACACCAACAACGGAAGCACTTGCATGGTGGTATTGTAAAGCCGCAACCATTGGTCGCGGAAGTGGGTCGGGTCAAGAACTTACGATTCCACCACGCGCGAGTATTCGTCCCTAACCACTGGTCGCAGCCTTTCGCAGGAGTTCCCGGACAAGGGTTAGCATGGCGAATATGGGTAATATGCGCAAACACCGGGCAGGCCAATGGCGGCCTTTTCGACTGTTCCGATTGTATCGGTTCTGCCGATTAGGCAAGAAAGACGCCCGATTAAACAGGGGGGATGCGCATGTCTCGAATGTTCCGACCTGGGTTCGCCGCTCTGACGGCGGCCGCTGCCCTGGTTATCTCGTTGAGCGGCGGCTGCACCAGTTGGCGCGAATACGTCCACAACGGTTTCAAGGTCGGGCCGAACTACTGTCAGCCCGACGCCCCCGTGGCCGACCACTGGATCGACGCCGCCGACATCCGGCAGACTTCCGACACTGAGAGCCTATCGCGGTGGTGGACGGTCTTCAACGACCCCAAGTTGAACTACCTGGTTTGCTGCGCGTATCACCAAAATCTCACGCTCCGGGAAGCGGGTTTCCGAGTGCTTCAGGAGCGGGCTCAGCTTGCGATTGCCCAGGGAAACCTCTTTCCACAAAGTCAAGGCGCCTCGGGGAGTTACGATTGGACCGCGGTCGCCGTAGCCCCGGGGACAGTCGGGGCTACGAGATTCTATGACAGTTGGAACTACGGTTTCAATCTCCAATGGGAACTGGACTTTTGGGGTCAGTTCCGCCGGGCGGTGGCGGCAGCGGACGACAACTTGGATGCGTCGGTGGAGGGCTACGACGCCGCCGTTGTCACCATGCTCGGCGACATCGCCCAAAACTACGTGCGGGTCCGCACGGACCAAGAACAGATCAAAACGCAGCAAGCCAACGTGGAACTGCAACGGGGAGTCTTGGACTTCATCGAAAAGCGACTGAAAGCAGGCTTTCGACAAACCGAGTTGGACTTCGACCAGGCCCAGAGCAACTTGAAGCAGACCGAGGCCGCCATCCCGGCGCTGGAGATCGACGCGCGGCAGGCCGAGGACGCCCTCTGCGTCTTGTTGGGCATGCCGCCGGCGGACCTGGCGAAACTGCTGGACGTGGGGCCAATCCCGACCACTCCACCCGAAGTGGCTATCGGCATCCCGTGCGACCTGCTGCGCCGTCGGCCGGACGTGCGTCAAGCGGAGCGCTTGGCCGCCGCCCAAGGCGAGCAGATCGGCATCGCCGACGCCGCCTTGTATCCCGCCTTCTACATCAACGGCACGCTGGGTTACTCCGCCCAAAACTTCCCGGATTTGTTCCGAAGCACGGCGTTCAACGGCAGCGTCGGTCCGTCATTTCAGTGGAACCTGTTGAACTACGGCCGGATCGTGAACAATGTCCGTTCGCAGGACGCGCAATTTCAGCAGTTGGTGGTCGCCTACCAGCAACTCGTGCTCCAAGCCAGCCAGCAAGTTGAGGACGGGCTGGTGACTTTCCTGCGATCGCAGGAGCAGGCGAGACTATACGACGAAAGCGTGAGGGCTGCCAACAAGGCCGTCAAAATCGTCGTTCTCCAGTACCAACAGGGCGCGGTCGATTTCAACCGTTACGCGACGATCGAGCAAGCTCTGGTGACACAACAGCTCTTGGCGGTGCAGGCCCACGGCCAGATCGCCCAGGGGCTGATCGCCACGTATCGGGCGTTGGGGGGCGGCTGGGAAATCCGGCTCTGCGGCGGTCCGGCCGCGGGGGGAACGCCGGAGAGCGGGCCTCAGACGGCTGGGCCACCGGAAGAGGTGCCTGCGCCGCTGCCCGCCCCTGGCGGCCATCTCAAGGAACCGGCCTCGCCTCCATCCATCTCCGATCCGCCCATGGACGAGGAAGTGCCCTGGCCCGCCGACAAGCAATAACCTCCTCACAGCAACGGGCCGGCCGCGTCACTGGCCAATTCCTTCCGGCTGCCGCTGCCGCCATTATCACCCGCAAGTTCAGACGGCTCGCCCTGGTCCGTTGAGGAAGGCGGCAACGGCATCGCCGCAGGGTATCCCCTCTTGCCCGCCGGGAAGAGTGGCCTTTAGCGCGGCTGCGGCAGCGGCGAAGCGGACCCGTTGCGGCAGGTCCATTCCCCGCAACAGGGCCGCGGCGTATGCGCCGTGAAATACGTCGCCGCAGCCCGTGGTGTCCACAACCTCGACGGCAAAGGCCGGCTGGTGTTGCGGGCGGGTGGGATTGTCGCCGGAAAGATACCAACAGCCGGCCGCGCCGGAGGTGACCACCACGGCCCGCCGCTGCGGCGTCCATAACGCCCGCACGGCGGCCGCGGGCTCGGCGCAGCCGGTGAGCCGGGCGGAAAAATCACGCGAGAGAATCAGGTGATCAATCTCGGCCAACAACTGCGGAAACATGTCGCCGGCGTCGCTCTCCAGGTCCGCCACGACGGGAATCTCCCGCTGGCGGGCGATCCGCGCCGCCCGAAGCATCCCCTCGACGCCGAAATGATCCACCAACAGCAGCCGGCTCCCCTCGATCAACCGCCGGTCGGGCCATTCCAGGTCGGGGGGCACGGCGCCGTCGAGACTGAAGAGAATCGTCCTGCTCTTCGCCGACCGGTCCACGATGATCGTGGCGTGGATGGGACGGGCCACCGGCAACCGCCGCACGTGGCTCAGGTCGATCCCTTCCCGGGCCAGGCAATCCCAGGCGAAGCGCGAGAGCTCGTCGTCGCCCAACGCCCCGGCGAACGTGCAGCGGTGCGCAACCGCGCCGCCGCCACCAGGGCCGTGGCGGTCAAACCGCCGCAATGCCGCTCGCGGCGCTCCACTTCCGTCTTGCTGTCCGCCCCACCGAAGGCGGGAACGAAGAGCAAGTCGTCCACCGTCACCGTCCCAAGTCCCAGAATGTCGGTCGCAAAGGTCATGACTCGGCGGCGCCGTGCTCCGGACTCAATAACGGAATTATTTCCCCGGCTGGCTGAGAAAGAGGAAAGTCCCCTTCTTGTTGCTGACAATCACGTCGGGAATGCCGTCGCCGTTGAGGTCGGCGGCCACGACCTGCGTGCCGACGCCGGAATTGTCGTCGATCAGGTGCGGGACGAACTGTACGCCCTGCCGCGGGTCGCGCCGCAACTCGAACCAGTAAAGCACGGCCGGCGCATTTGGTTCCGCGTCTCCCTTCGGGCCGTGCGCCCAGAACCGCTTGCCGGTGACGAAGTCTTTCAGCCCGTCGCCGTTGATGTCAACCAGGTCCAAAGCGTGAGGCTGGCTGAAACGCAGGGCGGCGGATTTCAGGTCGGGCTTGGGCGGCAGGATGACGTGCTGCCGCCAACCGATCTCCCCCTTCGCGTCTCGAATCTGCTTGTACCAGACCAGGCCGTACTGATGGCAATTCCAGGCGGTAATCACGTCGGCCAGCCCGTCGCCGTCCACGTCGTAAACCAACATCTGCGCGCCCGCGTCGGCGAAGTGGAAGGGGTGCTTGATCCACGGCTGGCCAGGCTTGGCATCGGCGGGCTGCTCCCACCAGCCGGTGGCTTCGACGATATCCATCCGGCCATGACCGGCGATGTCGCCCACGCCGAGGCCATGCGTGAACCGACCGTAGTTTCCCTTGGGCGTGATAGCGTGAAAAACCCATGGCTTGTCGGGCTTGGCCGGGTCATAGGTGGCGTAGCCCAGGTAGCCGTCGATGTTGTAGATCAACTCGGGCCGGCCGTCGCCGTTGATGTCGGCCCAGGCGGGCGACTCGTTGCCCACGTTCTTCAGCGCCAGAATGCCGCTTCCAGTGGCCTTCCTTACCGGCGGGATTCTCGTACCAATAGGCGTCGCCGCCGGGAAAGCCGACGTAGAGGATATTGGGCCAGCCGTCGCCGTTGAAATCGCCGACGAACGTGAGGAAGTTGTCGGAATACTCCTTCGGGTCGAATGTCTTTGGCGGGCGGACCTCGTGCCGCTTCTGGAAATCCGGGCCCTCGTACCAATAGGGGCCGGCTACGACGTCCATCTTCCCGTCCCGGTTGAAGTCGCCGTAGTATGCCCCTTCGGCCAGAAACTTGTCGCTCAGGACGATCCTCTTGAAGCTCGGAACGGGTGGCCCCGCCAGGCACGTGGCGCATCCGAACGCAATTACGACCGCCAGCAGGCTCAACTTCTTCATGGCATTTCTCCAGATTGTAGCGTAGGTGTTCCGCCATCCATTCTACCAAGGCATTCCCCCGTGTCTAGCACACGAGCGGGTTTTGTTTTGTCTGGGGTGCAAGTTGCACTTTGTAAGTTGTCGGATTGATGTTAAACAGAGGGGGGGTGATTTTGCCTGGTAAGAGGCCGGGTGGTGGGAACTTAGACAAAGGAGATAGCCAGGGATGGCCATTGACCAGAACTTGCACGATCGGATCAAGGCAATCGCCCAGGAATTGCGGCAAGAAGTCTACGGTGCATCGGGGACGCCGACCTGGGGAACCAAGTTCACGGAGATTGAAGACTTGGGGGTCGAAATCGGAGACCTCCTGGCTCGGGAGGTTATCGGTCAAAGTCTGGAAGACCAGGGGCGTTCGATGGCAGTTCCCACAACCGCGATAGGTCCAGACGGGGCGGGGGGGGAGGTCGAAGTGCGGATGGTTCAGACTCGGCGAGGCGAGGTTGCATGGCCAGAACCCAAGGGGTACGACAAGCCTTCTCGGAAGGCTTTTTTTCCCTCAGTCGCAGGCATTGGGGATTGCGCCGGACGACACGGCGAGTCCTCGGGTGTTGGAGAAGATGGTGTACGCCGGGACGCAGAGCCATAGTTTCCGGCAGGCCGAGCAAGACTTGAAACATCTAGCGGAGTTGGACGTCTCCCAGCAGCGGATTGCGCGGGCGACAAAGCGAATCGGACAGGAGCGCGTGGCCGGACGGAAGGCGGAGGAGGCGGTGTGGGAGACGTTGCCGTTGCCGCAACAACAGGGCAGCCCGCGGCAGCAAGTTCCGCGCGTGGCGTGCGTCGAGATGGACGGCGGACGCATCCAGATTCGGAATCGGAACGAAGAAGAGCCGCCGACGGAGGAGAAGCGGAAGGGGCGTTTCTGGCGCGAGACGAAAGTGGGATGCTTGCTGTCGATGACCAGTGAAACGTCCGCGGCCGATCCTTGCCCGGTGATTCCCGGGATTTTCGTCGATCCGCGTCGCATGGGGCAGATTTCTCGGGAAATCAAGGGTTTTTCTGCGGTTGGCGAGGCGCCTGCGAGCGAGGAATCGGCGGAAGCGCCGGCGTCCGAAAAGCGGCGAGGCCAGCCGGAACCGTTGGCGCGAAGCGTCGTGGCGACGCGCGAACCCATCGAGGCGTTCGGCAAACAGTTGGCGGCGGCTTCATGGCGGCGCGGCTTCATGGCGGCGAGTCGCAAAGCGTTCGTGGGCGATGGTTCGGAGACCAATTGGTCGGTGTGGCGGCGACACTTTTCGCATTTCACGCCGATCGTGGATTTCATCCACGGACTGTGCTACGTGTTCGCCGGCGCGATGGCAGGCCGCGCGATGGAGGAAGCGTGGCCGATCTATTGTCAGTGGGCGCAGTGGTTGTGGAGCGGGCAGGTGGAGTCGGTGCTCGTCGGGTTGCGGGAACGTCAGCGGGAGTTGGGGCAGCCGGACAAAGACGAGGCCGAAGATTCACCGCGGTGTAAGGTGGCCGATGCGTTGTGTTATTTGGAGAACCAAGGACCAAGGATGCGTTACGACGAGTACCGTCGAGAAGGGCTGCCCATCACCAGCAGCCACATCGAATCGACGATCAAGCAAATCAATCGGCGTGTCAAGGGCACCGAAAAATTCTGGTCGAACGGTGGAGCGGATGCGCTGCTGCAACTGGCAGCCGACTATCTGAGCGACACCCAACCGCTTACCACCTTCTGGCGGGAGCGAACGAGCCGAGCCACCGGCCAACGGCACTACCAGACCGCCGGTTAAACGGCGCAAAGTACAACTTGCACCCTTTTGTCTGGCAGCCGTTTCTGCCCGCTTGGAGGCCGCATTCCATGCCCCTCCCGCCGGCCGTGGATCAGGCGCTGGCCGCGCTGTACGACGCACGCCGAGGGCTCAATAATAGGGGCAGACGCGGCACAGGGCGTTAGTCCCTTCCGCGCTGGACCGGCGGAAGCGGCGGAACCGCTCCCCGTGCCAGATGGCGGAAAAATCCTCCGCCAGCAGGTTGCCCACCACTTCGCCCCGCTCCGAGCCGAACAGGGCGCAACAGGGAGCGACGTCCGCGTTGGCCCGGATGAAGACGTACTCCCAGGGGTGCGTGCAGCGCGGGAGCATCTTGGCGAGCGGCCGGGGGCGCTGAAAGGAGCAGGTGATCCGCAGTCCCAGGGACCTGGCCAGCCGCACCAACTCTTCTTCGTTTACCGTGGCAAACTCCGCCGGCGACGCACAGAGGGCCGCCGCCGTCTCGTCCACGGGAATCGGCTGCATGACGTAGACGCCGCCGAAGCCCAGATCGGCCACCAGCCGCAGGATGTCGCCGATCTCGGTCAGGTTCTCGCGGCAGAGCACCACGTTGGCGCCGACGCTCAAGGTCCGCCCGCGCCGTTGCCGGGCTTCCGCCAAAAACCGGCCGACCAGTTGTTTCCATCGCTCGAAATCGGCGCCGAGCCGGAGACTCTCGAAGGTCGCTTTCTGCGCACCGTCACAAGAGATGTTCACCGTGTCGATGTTGGCCCGCGAGAGGATGGCCTCTTGCGCGGGCGGCGTGAGCATCGTGCCGTTGGTATAGAATTCACACCGGATTCCGCGCTCGGCCAGGAGATCAGCCATGGCAAAGAAATCCGGGTTCAGCAGCGGCTCGCCGATCCCGCTGAGAATCACCCGCCGCGGCGCGGACGGCAGCCGCCGCAGAACTTGCCGGAATGTCTCAATGCCGAGGTGCTGCCCGGCGCTGCTCTCCCGCGAATGGGAGCAACAGGGGCAGCGGAGATTGCACTTGCTGGTGGCCTCGATCTGGACTTTTTTAGGCAAACGCCGGGGACGCTCGGGATCGACGTATCGGATCTTCAGCCGCAACGGAGCCCGCCGCCAGAAACTCGGCCGGCACGCCTTACTGATCGTCAGACGCAGCTTTTTTCCGGCTTTGCTCAGTGTGGTCATCGCTTCCTCAGCACCGTTGGCACGTCGCTCAAAACGCCGTGGGAGACGATTTGGTTCCCTCTCCCTTTAGGAGAAAGGAGAGTATCAAGACACGCTCTAAGACAGTATAGCACTGGCGGACGCGGCGTGAATTGGAGCATGCGGCCTGTTCTTCATCGACCGGAAAATGGGGCTAAATCGCCTGGCCGACATGTTGCAGGCCGGCGGGCAGGGTGGTATCTTGGGGGACATTGGCCGGCAGGTATTGACCGCCCTGCCTGTTGTTCCCACCTCGCTGAGACCCCGCCCAACATCGCAAAGGAGACACCCATGAGCCAGAGCAAACATTCGCGTCGCGACCTCCTGAAGACCGGCGGCGCCGCGGCGGCCGGCATGATGGCCCCGTACTTCTTCGCCGGCGCTACGGTCAAGGCCGACGAACCCAGCAGCGCCAAGCTGGTTGTGGCGGCCATCGGCGTGGGGGGGCGCGGCTCGGACATTGGCCGCCAGGCAGCGCGGCTGGGCCACCTGGTCGCCTGCGCCGACGTCCACCTCGGCCACGCCCATCGCTTCGCCGATGGAATCGAAAAAATGGGGGGCAAGTGCGAGGTCTATCAGGACTACCGCAAGGTGCTGGATCGCAAGGACGTGCAGGCGGTGACGATCGGCACGCCCGACCACTGGCACGTCAAGATCGCCATCGACGCGCTGAAGGCCGGCAAGGACGTCTACTGCGAGAAGCCGTTGACGCTCTGCATCGACGAGAGCCGGCTGGTGTGCAAGGCGGTCAAGCAGACCGGCCGCGTGTTTCAGGTGGGCACGCAACAACGGAGCGAGTTCGGCCGCGGCTTCTTGGAGGCGGTGGCCATCGCCCGCAGCGGCCGGCTGGGGTCCAAGTTGAAGGCGCGGGTGGTCATCGGCAAGGCCAAGTCGGGCGGGCCGTTTCCCACCGCCGAGCCGCCGAAGGAACTGGATTGGGACTTTTGGCTGGGCCAGGCGCCGCTGGTGGCCTTCTGCCGCAACCGCGCCAGCGAAGACTTCCGTTGGTGGTTCGATTACTCGGGCGGCATGATCACCGATTGGGGCGCCCACCACACCGACATCGCCCTCTGGGCCCTGGGCGGAGAGACCACCGGCCCGAGCGAGGTCGAAGGCAAGGGCGAGTTTCCGCTGGGACGTGAACTGACGGCCGACTACATGTTGGGCAAGAAGCCGGTCAGCGACCTGCCCAACAGTTACAACGTCGCCTGCTCGTTCGACTGTAAAATGACCTTGCCCAACGGGAACGCGTTCGAGCTCACCCGCGGGGGTAACGAAGACATCCTCATCGCCGGCGAAAAGGGCCACCTGGCGGTCAACCGCGGCGGCATCCGCGGCAAGTTCGTCGAAGAACTGAAGAAGAGTCCGACGGACAAGCAATGGCTCGACCAGGCGGTGGCCAAGCTCTACCGCGGCATGACGATCCACGGCCACATGGCCAACTTCTTCGACTGCGTCAAGAGCCGGGCCCTGCCCATCTCCGACGTTTTCACCCACTGCGTCTCGGTCAACACGTGCCATACGGCCAACATCGCCATGCTCTTGGGCCGGAAGGTCACGTGGGACCAGGAGAAATATGCGTTCCTCGGCGATGACGAGGCCGACCAACTGACCCGCCGCAAGCAACGGGCGCCGTACACGATCGAGGCGTAAGGCGTCGGGAACGCTGCAACGGTCCACCGGCGTTTCGCCGTCCCCGCTGATTCCGAACCGTCGCTGGCGGTATCCTATTGCCATGAGCTTCTGGAGGTGTCCCGTAAATGAATTGATCTAGCAAAGGGCCGCTTTTTCGGAGCGCTCCCTGCGGTTCCATCAAACGGTGCCTGCGAGCAATCTGGGTCGGCGGTGACGTCGCTTGGGGGGAATGCTTCGCAGATCCCCAGCAAGGGAAGGAATCCTGATTGCCTGCGACGCCAGATGTCGCCAAGAAGGTCCCCGAGAAGAACGTATCTCTGCCCTGGAAGAACGTCTCTCCAAAGAAATAGACGATCGCCAGCGACATTCCGAGCCGTGCGGCGGAAGAGCAACGCTACGAGTATTTGGCGATCAGCAGCTAGGCCAGCACCTTGGCGCGGCGGCATTCGCCGTTTGGGTGATACTGCTGTGCGTTGGGAGGACACCCGTGGCAGCGCAGACATCCGGAAGCTACTCGGGCTGGCGGGGGGTATCGGCATCGCCTTTGGCACGCCGTCGCGGGACATTCCCGATGTGACCGAGCTCGGCCCTAACCTAATAAACCCGGTGGTCGATCGATTCTCCTCACTCGCAAAAGCCACCAAGATGGCAGAAGCAAGAGCATACGTCCGCCGCATGCAAGACCTCGCGTCGCGCCTTGATGCGGCATTTCCCGGGCAGTTTGATGACGCCCATGACGGAGAGATTGGCAATCCCGTATGGTCAAAGTATTGTGCGCCGTGAAAGGCAGCGAGTATCAGCCAGTGAGATTCCCCCCCCGGTGATAGGTTGTTTCTGCCGACAGCGAGTTGTCGGCGCGGGACTCCTTCTCTAAGAACTCAATCGCTCGAGTATGGCGCGGAGGAAGGCGAAGAAACGCTGCACCGTCTTCCAGTTGACCTTCTCGCCTGGTGCGTGGACGCCTTCCAGCCAGGGGCCAAAGGAAATCATGTCCGCCCCGCCGCCGAGCCTCTCGTTGATGATCCCGCACTCGAGGCCCGCGTGGACGGCCGTCACGCGGGCCTCGGTGGCGTGCAACTTCTTCCAGGCCGAGCGGCAGAGGGCCAACAACGGCGAGCCCATTTCGGGCTGCCAGCCCGGATAGGCGTCGCGCTCGGAGACTTCGGCGCCGCCAAGCTCCGCAACGGCGCGAATCTGGTCGAGGACCTTGCGCAAGGCCGGGGCCACGGAAGAACGGCTGCAGGTGATGATCCCGGCCCGGCCGTCGGCGGTCGAGGCCACGGCGAGATTCGTCGAGGTCTCGACCAGGCCCGGAATGTCGCGGCTCATGACCAACGCGCCGTGCGGCAATGCTTGCAACAGGCGCACCAGGCGCGTGGTTGTGGTCTCGGAGGCGCTCGTGCCGCGCCCTTCGGCCGGGCGGACCTCGATGCGCAGGTCCGGGTCGATTCCGCCGATTTCCTGGAGCGTGTCACGGGCCACTGCCGCCGCCAACTCCTCGACGATGGGGGCCGAACCGGCCGGGACGGCGATGGCCGCGCTCGCCTCGCGGGGGATCGCGTTGTGCTTGTTCCCCCCCTCGATGCGAACCAGCCGTACCGGACCGCGGGCGAGTGTGCGGGCGAGCAACTCGGCGAGGACCTTGATCGCGTTGCCGCGGTTCTCGTGAATCGTGATTCCCGAATGGCCGCCCTTCAGTCCGGTGACGTTGATCTCCAGCCCCGTCCAGCCCTGCGGTGTGGTGCTCGGCGACAGGTCGAAAACCATCTCGGTCGTGCAACCGCCGGCACAGCCGACGAAAAGCGTCCCGTCTTCCTCGGAATCCAGGTTGAGCATTGTCCGGCCGCTGAGCAGACTCCCGTCGAGGTTCGTCGCCCCGGTCAGAGCGGTCTCCTCGTCCACGGTGAAGAGCAGTTCGAGCGGGCCGTGGGCGACGGCCTTGTCGTCGACGACGGCCTGCGCGGCCACCACCCCGATGCCGTTGTCCGCGCCGAGCGTGGTCTTCGGCGCAACGACCCAGTCGCCCTCGACGACCACTTCGATCGGGTCCTTGAGGAAGTCGAACTCCGTGGACTTGTCCTTCTCGGCGACCATATCCACGTGGCCCTGGAGGATGACGGCGGGGGCCTTCTCTCGGCCCTTGGTGCCGGGCACGTAGATGACCAGGTTGCCGACGGCGTCGCTGCGGTGCCTCAGTCCGCGGGCCTCGGCCCAGGAGCGGAGGTGCGCCATCACGGCTTCCTCGTGGCCCGAAGGCCGCGGGATGCGCCGCAGGGCGTCAAAATGATTCCAGAGGATGGACGGCTCAAGCGAAGCAAGTGGACTCGACATGGGATATTCCTTTCAGAGGTCGCCTTTCGCTCGCCGAAAGAACGCCACTTTCGCGGAGCGAAAGGCGACAATTCAACGGTTACTGAGTTGTAGGTCCTTCGGCGGCGTTGGGCCCCAGGTCACATTACATAACCGCGCTGGGCGGCGGCGGCTCGTCGGCCGCGCCGGACCTCTGATGCGGACGGAAGATCATATACGCGGCCAGGCCGACCAGCACCAGCGGGGCGATCCAATTCGGCAGGGCCTCGGCCCAATGCGGTACGGCCGCGGCCGCCTGACCCACCTTCTCCGCGGGCGGTGCCAACCAGCTTGCCAGGCGCCCAAAGACCGCTGGGAGACTGTTTGTGTCGCTGAAATAGAAGTAGGCGGCCAGCGCCAAGCCCGTCAGGGCTTCGCCGGCAATCAGGCCCGAGGCAACCAGGACACCGGCGTTGTCGGTGCGCGTGCGCTGGGCGGCGTTCAGCCGGCGCCGGGCGGCGATCTTGTCGCTTACCCAGCGGATGATGCCGCCGCAGAAGATGGCGAACGTCGTTTCGAGCGGCAGATACATGCCCACGGAAAGCAGCATCGGGCTGCGGACCTTGACCAATACGAATCCGAGGCCCATGAGCATGCCGACGACGACCAGCGGCCAGGCCATGTCGTGGGCGACGATGCCTTTGGCCAGCAACGCCATCAACCCGGCCTGCGGCGCGGGAAGCTCCTTGCCGCCGAAGCCGGTTCCTCCGTGGGACAACCATAGCAGCGGAAAGTACATGACGGAACCGGCTACCACGATGCCGAGGATATCGCCCCACTGCATCCGCGACGGCGTGCCGCCGAGAATGTGGCCCACCTTGAGGTCCTGGAGCATCTCGCCGGCCACCGCGCTGGAGACGCAGACGACGGCGGCGACGCCCAGGACAGCGGCAACGCCCAACCGCCCTTCCGCGCCAAAGGCGACCAGCAATAGCGCGGCCACCAGCAAGGTGCAGATCGTCAGGCCGGAAATCGGGTTGTTCGAGGAGCCGATCAGGCCGACCAGGTTGCCCGAAACGGCCGCAAAGAAAAAACCGGCAATCGCCATCACGATGGCGGCGATTACCGCGGCGATGATGCTCTGTGAGAACCAGAAATACACGGCGATCATCGCCAGCACGGCCAAGGCCAGGCCGCCGAAGACGACCCGCATATTCATGTCGCGGTCCAGGCGGCTGGTGGCCGCACCGGCCGTAGCGCTCGACCTGAGATCCCTCACGGCGCGAGCCATGCCCTTGGCGAGGTTCTTGCGCATTTTGTAGAGGGTGGTGGCCGCTCCGACGAGCATCCCGCCCACGGCAATGGGACGCACGATGAACTTCCAGACGTCGAACACCTGTGCGGCCCAGAACGCGTCGTCCACCTTGACCCCGCTGGCCGCGGCGTGGGCGCTGATCTGAGGCCCCAAAAAGTACATCAGCAGCGGCACGAACAGACCCCAAGCCAACAGGCCGCCGGCGAAATTCAGAGCGCCCAGCTCGGGCCCGATAATATAGCCGACGCCCAGGTAGGCGGGGCTAATGCTCGGTGCGTCGAACGTCGTCATTCCGCCCACGGCCAGCGGCTTGCCTCCGATCTTGATGCCCGTGATCGCGCTCTTGCCCAACTGGCCGATGTAGATGGGAAAGCTGCGCGACGCGGTGAAGAGACTCAACTTGCCTCCCAGAAACACGAGCACGCCCACGACCATCGCCCAAACGAGGTCCAGGGCGGCGCCCAGCCCTCTTTGGCCGGCCTTGTGGATCTCGCTGGCCGCCGTCGATTCCGGGAACGGAAGCTCCGGGTCTTCGACCATGACGCGGCGCAGCAGCGTGACAAAGAAGATTCCCAAGAACCCTCCGACGATCAACAGGGCGCTCGATTTGGCCCACGCCATGCGTCCCGAGAAACTGGGCCAGCAGTCTGCCATGAGAAATGCCGGAATCGTGAACACGGCCCCGGCCGCGATCGACTCGCCGATCGAGCCGATGGTCCGGGCCATGTTCTCCTCGAGGATCGAACCCTTGAACAGCCGCAGCACGGCCATCCCGATGATGGCCGCCGGATAGGTGGCGGCAATGGTCATGCCGGCCCGCAGCCCGAGATACGCGTTCGCCGCCCCAAGGATCACGGTCATAACCAAGCCGAGAAGGACGGCCCGGATGGTCATTTCCCGCAGGCTCGTCTTCTCGGGCACAAACGGGACGAAGCGGCGGGGCTCACTGCCGCCGGGAGTGTTGCCGGGGTTATTGGGGTCGGTGCTCATGGATTACGCCTCGTGAATGGAGCTTGCTGGGCAATCCGCTAAATATGGTGGCTAAGGCCGCGGCTGGCAAGTCCTGCGAGAGCGAAAAAGGGGCCGGGAGCAAGCTCCCTCGTCCTTTCCGCCATCCCCCGCCCGGAAAACCGTTGAAAGAAGCCCCGTCACGAAGGCAGGTTCAGCCACGGCCCAAGACCGAGACTCCACCAGACCCCCCGCGGGGTGGTTGTTGATTGAGCGAACACATTGGGGCCTGTTCATTCCCGGCACCGCCAGCAGCGACGGCCTCCTCCTGCAACTCCGACCCGTTACATCACTGCCCCTTCGCCAACCCCAGGCGACGCCGCTTGGCTCCGCCACCGCGCCACGTAGCGCGTCGGTCACATCGACCGGTGCGCGCCTTCCCGGCAGACGTTTGGAACGCGAGTGACATCGCCTGGCGAAGAAGTGCCGGTGGGAGGCCCATCAAAGCAACGGCCTTTGGAACCAGATGATGGGCGGGAAGACCGGCGGGCTTACTGGAATTCTTCGTGGCTCCCGGTTAACATGGGATAATGCGAGTTGATTGGTCCCCTTCCTCCTGGCAGACTAGGCCGCTAGCGCAGGGCGTCGACTATCCCGACCGCGAATTACTGCGGCAAACGTTGGCGGAACTGGCCCGGCTGCCGCCGCTGGTCGCCAGCGGGGAGGTGGAGACGCTCAAGCGGCAACTGGCCGAGGCACAGCGCGGCCGGCGGTTTCTCCTTCAAGGCGGCGACTGCTGCGAGCGGTTCGACGACTGCCGGCCGGAACTCATCGCCGGCAAGCTGGAAATCCTGCTGAAGATGAGCCTGATCCTCATCTTCGGGGGCAATCAGCGGGTGATCCGCGTGGGGCGGTTTGCCGGTCAGTATGCGAAACCCCGCTCCACAGACACGGAGACCCGCGGCGGAGTGACTCTGCCCAGCTACCGGGGCGATCTGATCAACCGGCCCGCCTTCAGCGCTGAAGCCCGCACGCCTGACCCGCGGTTGTTGCTGCGGGGTTATCAACATGCGGCGTTGACTCTGAACTACCTTCGCGGGCTGGCCGCCGGTGGCTTGGCCAACCTCCGCCGTCCCGAGCTGTGGGGCCTGGATTTCGTCCGCCACGCGGCGCAGTTGCGCGACTACCTGGCGATTGTCGAGGCCGTCCAGAGCGCGATCCGCGGCGCGCAGCCCGCCAACGGCACGCCGCCGGGCGAATTGGACCGCATGGAGTTTTTCGCCAGTCACGAAGGGCTGCACCTGGCTTACGAACAGGCGCAGACCCGCCGGGCTCCGCAGGGCGGGCAGTGGTACAATCTCACCACCCACTTCCCCTGGATCGGCGACCGTACCCGCGCGATCCATGGCGCCCACGTGGAGTATTTCCGCGGCATCGCCAATCCGATCGGGTTGAAGGTTGGCCCCACGATGACGCCCGACGAATTGCTCGCCTTGGCGGATGTTCTCAACCCCTCGAACGAGCCCGGCCGGCTGACGTTGATCCATCGTTTCGGCGCGGCGCGGATCGAGTCCTGCCTGCCCCCGCTGGTCGAGGCCCTGGCCCGCCGCGGAAAGGCCGTGCTGTGGTGCTGCGACCCGATGCACGGCAACACGATTGCCACGCAAGACGGCGTCAAGACCCGCGGCTTCGACGACATCCTTTGCGAGTTGGACAAGGCATTCGAGACTCATGCCCGGCTGGGGTCGATCCTTGGCGGAGTGCACTTCGAGTTGACCGGCGAGAACGTCACGGAGTGCATCGGCGGCGCCCGCGGCCTGAGCGAAGCCGACTTGGGGAAAGCATACCGCAGCGACGTGGATCCGCGTCTGAACTATGAGCAAGCGTTGGAGATGGCGCTATTGATCGCCGGCCAGGTGGGATCACAGCGGCCCGTCAGCCAGGGTGGCGGCTCCGGAGATTCTGCGGCAAACTCGGGCCGTCTGGTCACCAGGCACTAGATTGGGCCGGTACAATCCACTCGGACGTGCCATGCCACGGGAACTTTGCACGAATTCTGGTGTTAAATCTCTTGATGGGTTATAACGGATTGAGGGGCTTCTTGGGCCGGAATCCACCGATCCGCTCGCAATATGAAGGCACTCCTGGTTTTTGCGGCCGTCTTGACAGTGGCCCTCGCCAATGGGGGGACGCGGACGCCGATACTCCCGTTTGAGAACCCAAGCGGCCCGGTTGCCCAAACCAAGATCGACAGGCTGGTTCTGAAGAAGCTGAAGCGGTTGGGCATTTCACCCGCCCCCCTTTGCTCGGATGCAGTATTTGTCCGCCGCGTCTATCTGGACGTGATCGGCACACTTCCCACCGCCCAGGAGGCAAGGGATTTCCTCTCGGACCAGAAGCCGAAAAAACGCGCCCTGCTGATCGACCGCCTGTTGGAGCGGAAGGAGTTCGCGGACTACTGGGCCACCAAATGGTGCGATCTGCTCCGGGTGAAGTCCGAGTACCCCATCAACCTGTGGCCCAACGCGGTGCAAGGCTATCACCGCTGGATCCGGACTTGCATCAAGGAGAACGTGCCGTACGACCGGTTCGTTCGGGAGATGCTGACGGCCTCGGGCAGCAATTTCACCGTGCCCCCCGTGAACTTCTATCGCGCCCTGCAAAGCCGGGAACCAACGGCCATCGCACAGGCGGTGGCGCTCAGCTTCATGGGCGTGCGCCCCGAAAGCTGGCCAAAACGGCGCTGGTCGGAAATGGCGGTCTTTTTCGCCAAAATCGCTTACAAGACCACCGAACAGTGGAAAGAGGAAATCGTCATCTTCGATCCCGGCAAGGACTCCGGCGAATCGGCTGTCGGCGGGCCGGCCGAAGCCGTTTTTCCCGACGGCGCCTCCACGCGGCTGCCTTCCGGACAGGACCCACGCGAGGCGCTGGCAGATTGGCTCACGGCGCCGAAGAATCCCTGGTTCGCCCGCGCGGCCGTGAACCGTATTTGGGCGTGGTTGCTGGGCGCGGCATCATTAACGAGCCGGACGACATCCGCCCGGACAACCCGGCGAGCAACCCCGAACTGTTGGCCTGTCTGGAGCGGGAACTGGTCGCCGCCCACTACGACCTCAAGCACGTTTTCCGGCTGATTCTGCAACTCGAACGCATATCAGTCCTCCTCCATCCCGGATGCCGGTCATCCCGAGGGCGACGCCTGTTTTGCACGCTATCTGCCGCGGCGGCTGGAGGCGGAAGTGCTGATCGACGCCATTTGCCAGGTGACCGGCACGACGGAGAAGTATTCCAGCCCCATTCCCGAGCCGTTCACCTTCATTCCCGAGGAGCAGCGCTCGATCGAGTTGGCCGACGGCAGCATCAGCAGTTCGTTTCTGGAGTTGTTCGGCCGTCCGGCGCGACACCGGTCTGGAATCGGAGCGCAACAACCGTCCTACGGCCGCCCAAGAATTGCACATGTTGAATTCGAGCCATATCCGCCGCAAGATCGAGGAAAGCGCCAAGCTCCGCGAGTTGCTGCAATCGAAGCGCAAACCGCGCGAGATCGTGGACGAGATTTACCTGACGGTTCTCTCGCGGCCGGCGACGGTGGATGAATTGAAAATCCTGAAGGACTATGCCCAGCCCGGCCACAAGGGCAGACGCCCGATGATGGACCTTGTTTGGGCATTGTTGAATAGCGCGGAGTTTCTCTACCGCCATTGATGTGGTGTTTTCGGAGGGTGTGGAATGGACCTTTCACGGCGTGAGGCACTGCGATGGGGCCTTGGCGGCGCGACGGCGCTGCTCTTGCCGGGCGCCTTTACCCTTCCTGCCCGGGGCCAGAAGCCGGCGGCCAACGCCAAGGCCAAGTCGGTCATCCAGATTTGGATGTGGGGCGGCCCGTCCCACTTGGACACCTTCGACCCGAAGCCGGCGGCGGGCTATGACTACTGCGGCCCGCTGAGCAAGCCGATCCACACCAACGTGGACGGAATCGTGATCGGCGAGCTGCTTCCCCTCTTGGCCAAGCAGGCCGACAAGTATTCCATCATCCGCAGCATGACGCACGGCATCAACGCCCACGAAACGGCGGCCTACATGGTCCAAACCGGGCGAAAGCCGGGCGAGCGGCTGGTCTTCCCCAGCGTGGGCGCCGTGGTCTCGCTGTTCAAGGGCGGCGACGCCGGCAAGCCGCGGACTGATCCCACCCTACGTCGTCCTGACCGAGTTGCAGGGACGGTTCTCCGAGGCGGGCTTCTTGCCGTCACGCTGTAAACCCTTCGCCACCGGCGGCGATCCGGCGCAGCGCCAGTTCGTCGTCGAAGGCATCGTCGCCCAAGGCGTTAGCGACGCCCAGCAGCGCGACCGGCGCGAATTGCTCCACAAGCTGAATACGTTGGGCCATCTCCTGGAAAAAGACCCGGCCCTCAAGGCACTGGCCAAAGCGGAGGAAGAGGCGTATGAGTTGATCCTGGGCGACGGCGCGAAACTGTTCGACCTATCGACGGAGAAGAACGATCTGCGGGAACGTTACGGCCGCAATACGTTCGGGCAATCGTGCCTCATGGCGCGGCGCTTGGTCGAACGCGGCGTCCCCTACGTCACGATCAACTACAAAGGCTGGGACACGCACAAGCAGCACTTTCAGATCATGCGCCGGAAGCTGCCGGAAATGGATAAAGGAATGGCGGCCCTGCTCCAGGACTTGTCCGACCGCAAACTGTTGGACAGCACCATCGTCTGGTGGAGCGGCGAGTTCGGCAGGACCCCCAAGGTCCAATGGGAAGAGCCCTGGAACGGCGGGCGGGGACATTGGGGCCAGTGTTTTTCGGCGGTGCTGGCCGGCGGCGGATTCAAGGGCGGCCGCGTCGTCGGGGCGTCCGATGCCAAGGGCGAACAAGTGAAGGAGCGGCCGGTCTATCCCTGCGATCTGATCGGCAGCATGTATGAACTGCTCGGGATTGACCCCGACGCGAAGTTGCCCAATCCCGAAGGGCTGACGGCCCGCGTGATGCCCACCGCCGAGGAAGGCGTGAAGACGGGCGGACGGCTGAAGGAAATCATTTAGCCGTTCGGCACGAGGAGCCTTGTTTCGAGTCCTACCGCTATCCCCAACGGATGGGATATGGTAAGATGAAGGGTGGTATGAACGACCACAAGAACAAACACATACGGGCAGCGGTTGACTACGCCCTGTCCCGTGGGTGGCGGCTGGTGTTGGCTGGCGGACACGCGCATGTTTGGGGCACCTTGTATTGCCCGGCACAACGCCGGGGAGGACATCATATTCCCGTGTTCAGCACTCCGCGAGTGCCGGAATATCATGCACGATTCATCCGTCGCAAGGTGGATGGCTGCCAACACGACAAAGACAAAGGAGAGACAAAACCGTGAATTACGAGTTCACTGTAATCCTGGCGAATCTGGACGAAATGACCACCGATCTGGCGAATGCCCTGTTCGCTGCCGGGTGCGACGATGGCCACCCTTGGTCGAGTGACGGCGTGGCCGCGGTCACGTTTGACCGCGAGGCCGACAGCCTCATCTCCGCCATCCGCTCCGCTATCGCAGACGTGCAGAAAGCGGGCTGCACTGTGCGGAAGGTGGAGATAGAACCGCAAGTTGTTCTGGCCTAAGAAGGTGCCTTAGCCGATTCGGCGGACAAGCGCCTTTGACAATTTAATGATTTCCCGTCTTCGGTCGCTTTTCATGCCCGTAAAGGATGATTTGTAAGAGCGCGCAATAGGGAGCCGTCCGAGTGGAAAACGAGGTCATGGACCACGCGCTGATCGAACCGAACCTCGCCTCGTATGAGCAGTTCTTTGACCACGACTGGTGCAAACGCATCTTCGGCTTGGTCAACAACTCGGTATTGAAACACGCTGTTGATACCTTGATGGTTGCTTGGCGCTCGACGAACGGGGTACACCTGCTGCCGTGGCTTTTGGTCCAATCTCTGAGGGAATTCGCGGACGGCGAGTACAAGGGAAGCTTGCAGTTTCGGGCCGATTACTCTGGTACGGTTATCAAAGGCATCTGCGACAAGCTGGAAGTCCGGATGCCAGTCTTGAACTTCAATCAACGGATGGCACTAAGGCGAGTTCTTACCGACATTGAAAGAGAGGCACTTCACACACTCAAGACCGCTCAATCCCAGGTTAGATTTGACGTTGAACGGTATTGGGACTTCATCACCCATACGTCGGAATTCCCCTTCTGCATCCTTGGTTCGCAGCGCATCAATTACGGCGCCTTGTTCTTCGCGTATGAGGATTTTCTTGCGAATACGATCAGGACCAAAGAGGCTGCCTATTCGTCAAGAGACAACCCCATCAAGGTCGCGTTCGCCAAGCACTTCGGCGATCCGCTTACAGACTACTGTTGGAACCACGATGAGGTCGATCTTGCGCGGCTCGTCAGGCACGCATTGGCCCACAACGGCGGACGTTTTGCGCCTCCTCTTGACAAGTACAAGGCTCGCTTTGTGGACGCGACCGGAACGACCCCTCCACTATTGCAGGGCGAGCTGTTCTACGTCGTGGATGGCAAGATACAGATTACCCCATGCAATACCAAATATCTGTTCGGTGTCCTAAAGGACCGTGTCACCAGGATCGTTGAGGAATCGGCGTAGGGGTGATGAGCAGATGGGGCTTTGGCCAACAAGACCGCTGCTAAGACATCATACCCTCGTGTGAGTACCTTCCCATGAGCCACTTTCCACGCTATCTCGTCGCCGCGTTGGGCTTCCTGCTGACGGCCGTGCCGGCGGTGCAGGCACAGCAGAACCCGCCGCACGTCGGCTATGTATATCCCGCTGGCGGGCGGCAGGGCACGACGTTTCAGGCGACCATCGGCGGTCAATATCTCAACGCCGCTAACAACGTTTACGTCTCTGGCACGGGAGTCAGCGCAACGGTCTTGGAGCAAGAGCGGCAGTTGACGCCGAAAGAGCAAGATGAATTAAAAAAGAAATTGAATGCGATTCAAGAGAAGCGGAAGCAAGGGCAACGGCTGACGCCGGAGGAGGCAAAGTCGGCCGAGGAGATAAGACGAAAACTCACGAGTTTCGGTAGAAGGCTGACCAATCCTTCATTAGGTGAATTCGTCACCCTTCAGGTTACGGTTACGCCGGCTGCTTCGCTGGGCAACCGCGAGATCCGGCTGAGAACGCCGGCCGGCCTCTCGAACCCGCTCGTATTGAACGTGGGCGCACTGCCGGAATTCAGCAAGAAGGACTGGAAGAACGTTCCTAAAGCGAAGTTCAGTATGGACCCGGAACTGGATCCGAAGCCGCCCGAGCAAGATATCACCCTGCCGGTCACCTTGAACGGCCAGATTCCGCCCGGTGGCGTGCATCGCTACCGCTTCGAGGCCCGCAAAGGCCAGCGGTTGGTGGTCATTGTCAACGCGCGGGAATTGAGGCCGTATTTGGCCGATGCCGTTCCCGGTTGGTTTCAGGTGGCCGTGACGATCCGCGATTCCGAGGGAGGCGAACTCGCGTATGCCGACCACTACCGTTTCCATCCCGATCCGGTCGTCTACTGCAAGATTCCCAAGAACGGGCGGTATGTGCTGGAAATCCGGGATTCCCTGTACCGTGGCCGCGAGGATTTCGTCTATCGCGTTGCCCTCGGCGAGTTGCCGTTCGTGACGGACATTTTCCCGCTGGGCGGCCCGGCTGGCGAGAAAACCACCCTGGAACTGAAGGGTTGGAACCTACACACCAACACACTGACGGTGGACACTGCGAACCGCGAGGTGGGCGTTCATCCCATCCGCGTGCATAACGGCAATCTGACTTCCAACCACGTGCCGTTTGCGATCGACTCTCTCCCGGAATGTCTGGAACGGGAGCCAAACGACGAGCCGGCCAGCGCTCAGCCCGTCACGTTGCCAATCATCATCAATGGACGCATTGATCCGCCGGGCGATTGCGACGTGTTCCGCTTTGAAGGCCGGGCCGGCGAGAAGATCGTCGCGGAAGTGAATGCCCGCAGGCTCGATTCCCCGCTGGATTCCGTGCTCAGGCTGACCGATGCAAGCGGCCGGCAATTGGCGTATAACGACGATTACATCGACAAGGGCGCCGGGTTGCTTACGCACCACGCGGACTCCCTGATTGCGGTCACTTTGCCCGCCGACGGCACATACTACCTCCATCTGGCCGACGTTCAGCACAAGGGCGGCCCGGAGTACGCCTACCGCCTGCGGATCAGCGAGCCGCGGCCGGATTTTGCGTTGCTGGTGGTGCCGCCCAGCATCAGCGTCCGTGCCGGGGCATCGGTGCCGGTTACGGTCCACGCCATACGAAAAGACGGTTTCGCCGGTGAAATTGCGATCGCGTTGAAGGACGCGCCCAAGGGATTCGCCTTGAGCGGCGCCCGCGTGCCGGCCAATCAAGATCGAAACCCGGCTCACGCTGACGGCCCCGCAGACGCCACCGCAAGAACCGGTCCATCTGTGCATTTGAAGGCCGCGCCATGATCGAGGGGCGGGAGAGCCGTCCGGCAGGCCGTCCCGGCGGAGGACATGATGCAGGCGTTCATCTACCATCATCTTGTTCCCGCGCAAGACCTCATGGTGGCGGTGATCGGACGCGAGCGGCTTCGCGCCCCCTTGGAGGCTTCTCGGCGAAGTGCCCGTGAAACTGCCGTTGGGCGGAACGGTGTCCGTCCGGTTTTCGATGCCCCGCGGACCGCTGTTGGACAAGGTTCAGTTGACCTTGCACGATCCGCCGGCGGGAATCTCCCTCCAGAACATATTGTTGGATCAAGACAGCGCGACCGTCCTGCTGCGAGCTGATGCCGAGAAACTGAAGCCCGGACTGAAAGGAAACCTGATTATCGACGCTTCCGTGGAAAGGACCGTGAATCCGGCCAACGGCAAAGGGCAAGCCGCGAAAAGACTCATCCCGCTGGGCAGTTTGCCCGCCATACCGTTTGAAGTCGTCGCACAACACCCATAGGGAACGGAATCGGCGCCGCAACCTCCGTGCTCCAATGATCCGCAAAGAGATCCGTGCCGGCGTGGGCTGTTCCGTCATCGAGTGTGATGGTGTGCGGCGAGTTTTCGCCACGGTCGCGCCCAGCCGCGGCGTCACTTTGTTGGAACAGGCCGAATCAGCGTTGCAAGCCACTCGAAGGCTCTTTCACGAGACAGGGGTTTCTGAACCGGCCGTCACGCAGACGGTCTTCCTGAAGAACATCGAGGATCAGGCCGCCTGCCGGGAGATCGTCGAGACGTTTTATGGGCAGGAACTGCCGGCAACGAGCTACGTTCCCCAACCACCCTGCGACGGAACGCTGCTGGCAATCGAGGCTTGGGGCCTTGCCGGCGGCAGCGATGACCTCCAAATCGAGCGCTGCGGCAGAGGAATGGTTACCGCCCGGCACAATGGCGCAAGCCTGGGCCTATCTGGCCGATGTCCATCCCGAAACGGCGGCAGGACCGACTTACGGCCGGTCGCTCTCCGCCTTTCGCGCGGCCGCCGGACGGTTGAACTCCATCGGCTGGCGGTTCGATCAAGTGATTCGCACGTGGCTCTATCTGGGCAACATTACCGGCGCGGAAGGGCAATCCTATCGGTATCTTGCACTGAACCGGGCGCGGTCGAGTTCTACCGGAGTCTGAAGTTTGGCGACGGCCTGGTCCCGGCGAGTGGAAGAGGGCCGTCTTTCCCGCCAGCACGGGCATCGGCGCCCGCGGCGACGACGTGGCGCTCAGTTGCCTTGCGTTGCGGGCCCACCGCCCCGATGTCGCCTTGTTTCCACTGGAGAATCCGCTCCAGACCTCAGCCTATGATTACGCCCATCCGAACGGAACAGAAACGCCCAAGTTCGCGCGAGGCATGGCGGTTGCGACCGGCGCGTTAGTCACCACGTTCATCTCCGGCACAGCCAGCATCACGGCATCCGAAAGCCGGCACGACAACAGCGTCGAACAGCAGACGCACCAATCCATCGACAACATCGAGGCATTGATCGGCTCCGATTGTTTCCCCGATCACAGTCCGTGTGGTCTGGGGGCAACGCTTGACGACCTCGCCGTGGCCCGAGTCTACGTTAAGCGACAGGGAGAATATGACACGGTACGGGCGATTTGCCGGGCTAGGTTGGGCGAATTGCCCACGATCTACGTCGTAGGCGATATTTGTCGGCCGGAGTTGCTGGTGGAAGTCGAAGGGATAGCTTTCTCCCACCGACAGCGTGCGACCGACGGGCCAAAAGGCCAACGCGTCGATGGCTGAGGAGACTGACGCTGGAAGTGGTACAACGCCTTCCCAGCAACGTGTGCTGAGGAGCAACCCACAAGAGCTACCCCAGGGGTATCGCGCGGTCGGACCGTCGCCGGCGGCGGATTGTCTCACCGCCGGGACTACCAACGCCCACAGTTCTCAACGAGAGCTCCGGTCGCCCATACCCAAGTGCAGTCGGGGGCCTTGCACGTCGCCGCCGGGTCGGACACCTGGGACATGTCGTTGGTGGGGCTGGGCTATGGCGGGACGGTGCAGCCGGTGGGCACGTCGCAGACATCGGCTAACGGCAACCGGGTGGACTGCGACTACGGGGCGATCGACGAGTGGTTCGTCAACGGTCCGGGCGGATTGGAGCAGGGTTTTAACGTCACCCCGCCGCCTACGTCCGACGCCAGTGGGTCGCTGACGGTGGAGTTGGCCTTGGGCGGCGACCTGGGGGGCACGGTGAACGCGGCGGGGGACGGACTCACCCTAACCCGGCCGGACGGCTCGACCGCGCTGGGCTACACCGGGCTGGTGGCCTACGACGCCACGGGCAAGGCGTTGCCGGCCTCGCTGGAATTGCGGGCCGAGGGGGGCCGTCAGGACCTGTTGATCCACGTCAACACTGCGGGGGCCCAGGGGCAGATCACCATCGATCCGTTCGTGCAGGAGGCCGAGCTCACCGCGTCCGACGGCGTGGCGAACGACAACTTGGGCACGTCGATCTCGATCAGCGGCAACACGGTGGTGGTCGGCGCCCTCCGCCGCCATCGACGGCCGAGCCGGCCAGGGGGCGGCCTACGTCTTCACCCAGTCCGGCTCCACGTGGGCGAACATGCACGAGACCGCCAAGCTCACCGCATCCGATGGCAAGGCGGGCGACGACTTCGGCTGCTCGGTCTCGATCAGCGGCAACACGGTGGTCGTCGGAGCGGAAAACGCCAAGGTCGGCAGCAACGTCAACCAGGGGGCGGCCTACGTGTTCACTGAGACCGGCCCGGCTTGGGGCAGCATGACCGAGACCGCCAAGCTCACCGTGTCCACCGGCAAAGCGGGCGACCAGTTTGGCTGGTCGGTTTCCATCAGCGGCAACACAGTGGTGGTCGGAGCGCCCTACGTCGCGTTCGGCAGCAACGATTCCCAGGGTGCGGCCTACGTGTTCACTGAGAATGGCTCCA
The DNA here is from genome assembly GCA_963754135.1 of uncultured Planctomycetaceae bacterium. Classification (GTDB taxonomy): domain Bacteria; phylum Planctomycetota; class Planctomycetia; order Pirellulales; family Thermoguttaceae; genus JAJFUI01. The sequence goes on along the minus strand of CAVWEY010000003.1, from coordinate 241,418 downwards.
GTTGGACGAACACGCCCCAGACCGCCACGCTCACCGCGAATGACGGCAAGGCGGGCGACTTCCTTGGCTTCTCGGTGTCGACCAACGGCAACACGGTGGTGGTCGGAGCGGCGGGCCCCAGCAGCAATAAGGGGGAGGCCTACGTGTTTGGGCCGGCCCCCGTCGTCACCAGTATCTCTCCCACGTCGGGTCCCGCGGCGGGCGGCACAACGGTGACGATCGCCGGGACGGCCTTTACGGGCGCCACGGGTGTGAAGTTCGGCGCGACGGCGGCGGGTAGTTTCACGGTCAACTCGGCCACGCAGATCACGGCTACCAGCCCGGCCGGAACGGGCGTGGTGGATGTGACTGTGACCACGCCGGGCGGCACCTCGCCGAACTCTTCGGCCGACCAGTTCACCTACGCCGCGTGTACGGTGACCGGCGTCACTCCTGCGTCGGGTCTTGCGGTGGGCGGCACGACGGTGACGATCGCCGGGACGGGCTTTACGGGCGCCACGGCCGTGAAGTTCCGTGGGACGGCGGCGACCACTTTCACGGTCAACTCGGCGACAGAGATCACGGCCACTAGCCCGCCGGGGACGGGTGTGGTGGACGTGACCGTGGTCACGCCGGGCAGCACCTCGCCGGTGAACCGCCCGGGCGATCAGTTCACCTACCTTGTGCCAACAAGCGTGACAGGCGTCAGCCCGGCATCGGGGCCCGCGGCGGGCGGCACGTCGGTGACGATCACAGGGACGGGCTTTACGGGTGCTACGGCGGTGTGGTTCGGCCTGGTGCCGGTGGCCTATTTCACAGTCAACTCGGCCACGCAGATCACGACCACGAGCCCGGGGGGGACGGGTGCGGTGGACGTGCTCGTGATCGCGCCGGGCGGCACTTCGCTGGTGAACCGCCCGGGCGATCAGTTCACCTACGTTGCCGGTCAGACGTTCGCCTCACCGCCCCGACCTCCGGCACGTACACGGCGGGTAGCACGGTCACCATCGAATGGACGGCCGGAGGGGTCGCTGCCGGCAGCACGATCGCCCTGTGCTACGACACCGACACCGCGTGGAACGGCAACGAGACCTGGATCAAGTATGGCCTGGCCGCCGCTGACGGCAACGGCAAATACAGTTGGAACACCACCGGCGTGGCGCCGGGCACGTACTACATCGGCGGCTATCTCTTGTCGGGCGGCACGCCGTACTATTCTCACCTAACCCAGTTGATCACGATCCAGGCCGCTGCCGTTCCCACGTTCAACTTGACCGGCCCGACCTCCGGCACCTACACCGTCGGCCAGTCGGTTACGATTCAATGGACGGCCGCCAATGCGGCTGCCGGCAGTTCCGTCGCCTTGTGCTATGACACCGGTATCTCCTTTGGCAACGCGACATGGATCACCTACGGCGCCAGCGGCGCTAATGGCAACGTCACGTACAACTGGAACACTACCGGCGTGGCCCCCGGCACGTACTACATCGGCGGCTACCTCTGGTCGGGCGGCGAGGCGACGTACTCCCACCTCACCCAGTCGATCACGATCCAAGCTGCCGCTGCCGCTCCCACGTTCAACTTGACCGGCCCGACCTCCGGCACCTACACGGCGGGCAACACGGTCACCATCGGATGGACGGCCGGAGGGGTCGCTGCCGGCAGCACGATCGCCCTGTGCTACGACACCGACACCGCGTGGAACGGCAACGAGACCTGGATCAAGTATGGCGTGGCCGCCACTGACGGCAACGGCACATTCAGTTGGAACACGACCGGCGTGGCGCCGGGCACGTACTACATCGGCGGCTACCTCTTGTCGGGCGGCACGCCGTACTATTCCCACCTCACCCAGTCGATTACGATCCAGGCCGCTGCCGCCGCCCCAACGTTCAACTTGACTGGCCCGACCTCCGGCACGTATACCGCCGGCCAGTCGGTCCAGATCCAGTGGACGGCGGCCAATGCGGCTGCCGGCAGTTCCGTCGCCTTGTGCTATGACACCGGCATCTCCTTTGGCAACGCGACATGGATCACCTACGGCGCCAGCGGCGCTAATGGCAACGTCACGTACAACTGGAACACTACCGGCGTGGCCCCCGGCATGTACTACATTGGCGGCTACCTCTGGTCGGGCGGCAAGGCGACGTACTCCCACCTCACCCAGTCGATCACGATTCAAGCCGCTGCCGCCGCTCCCACATTCAACCTGACCGGCCCAACCTCCGGCACGTTCACCGCCGGCCAGTCGGTTACGATTCAATGGACGGCCGGCAACGTGGCCGCCGGCAGCACGGTCTGCCTCTGCTATGACACCGACACCGTGTGGAACGGCAACGAGACGTGGATCAAGTTCGGAGTGGCCGCCGCTGACGGCAACGGCAGCTACAACTGGACCATCACCGGCGTGCCGGCGGGCACGTACTACATCGGCGGCTACCTATACCAGAACGGCACGCCGATCTACTCGCACCTCACCCAGTCGATCACCATTGCCGCGCCGTTGACGTTGGCCGCACCGGCGTACGCCCCGCCCGCACAGCCCCTGCCGGCCGACGAGGTTTTGGACAGCCAGCAGGAACTCACTCCCATCGTCAACGAGGCGATCCGGCGGCTGGCCTGGGTAACCGGCAGCCAGGTTTTGGCCGACGTTTCGGTCCAGATTGCGGACCTGCCGGGCAACTTGCTGGGCGAAGAGATCGGCAAAACGATCGTGATCGACCGCGACGCCGCCGGCTACGGCTGGTTCATTGACCCGACGCCGCAGAACGATGCCGAGTTCACGCAACTGTCCGCCGACGTGCTCGTTGCCAGGCCGCAGACCGCCGCCGCCGGCCACGCCGACCTGCTCACGGCCGTGATGCACGAGATGGGCCACGTCTTGGGCTACGGGCACGACTCCGCAGAGGACCTGATGAGCCCCACCTTGCCGCTGGGGCAGAGACGCTTCCTGGCCGGCAGTCCGGCCTACTTGACCGCGCTGGTCGCCAACTATGGCTGGGGCCAGAGCCCCGTCGGCACCGGCATCTTCGATCAGGTCTTCGCCTCCTCGGACCAGGACGGCAAGAGAGACTGGTCGTGGCTATGATACTTGCCCGTAGCAGGTTGGGCCGCAATTGGGCAGTCCCGGCCCGCCGAAATACTGTGCGCCGTGGAAAGGCAGCGATTTTCGTAAGCGTCTGGCGGAATTCCGGTTGTCGTTCACCGGCCGCTGTGCTAGAGATAGCGGTCCAGAATCCGGCGGCTGGCGGCGTCCAACTGCCGGGTGTCGGGAATCAGATAGCGGATGCCGTGGCTGTCCACCAGGAGGATGCGGTTGGGACCGAGCCGCCGCACGTCGTTGTCGCTGTCCTCCATCAGAAACTCCGTCGGCCCGCGGTCGGTCACGACATGCCATTGGGCCGGATCGGTCTCGGCGGAGACGCGTTCAATGCGCACAACGACAGGGACGAACTCCCGCTGGGCCAGTTCTTCTTCGAGGATCTGCCGTACCTCGGGCCGCAGCGCGGCCACGTCTTCGACGCAGAGCAATTCTCCCCCCTGGGGGTCACAGATCGACAGCAGCCCCTCGGGCGCGGAAATAGGGAACGCGCGGGCCGGCTCGACGCCCACGATCCGCCGCCCGTCGGCATAGACCAAAACGAGCTGCCCCCAGGCGTCGCGCTCGAGGGTGAAATCGGGATTAGTTGAGGAAGCGGCGTTCATGGTGATGATGCGAAGCCGCAAGCGGCGTTCTGCTGACTTCTGACCCCTGATCCTTCACGCTCCCGCGCGGCTCATCTCCAACTGGGCGCGGTGCAGCCGGGCGTAGGCGCCTCCGCGCGCGAGCAGTTCGTCATGCGGCCCAACCTCGGTGATCTGGCCCCGTTCGACAACCACCAGCCGGTCGGCGCGGCGGAGCGTACTCAGGCGGTGGGCGATGGCGATGGTGGTCCGCCCCTGGACGAGGTTCTCCAGAGCCAATTGGATTTCCCGCTCGGTCTCCGTGTCCACCGAGGACGTGGCCTCGTCGAGGATCAGGATCCGCGGGTCGATCAAGAGCGCCCGGGCGATGCTGATTCGCTGCCGCTCGCCGCCGGAGAGGAACTGCCCGCGCTCGCCGACCAGGGAATCGTAGGCGTCGGGCAGGCGGAGGATGAACTCGTGGGCGCGGGCGGCGCGGGCGGCGGCGACGATTTCTTCCCGCGCGGCGTCCGGCCGGCCGTAGGCGATATTCTCGGCCACCGTGCCGTAGAACAGGAACGGCTCCTGCAAAACAATGCCGACGTGGCGGCGGTATTCCTCTAGGGGGAAGGAGCGGATGTCCGTGCCATCGACGAGGATAGCCCCCTCGGTGACGTCGTAAAAGCGGCAGACGAGGTTGACGATGGTGGTCTTGCCCGCCCCGCTGGGGCCGACCAGCCCGATCATCTCGCCGGGAGCGACGCTCAGGTTGACCGCTTGCAGGACGGGCCGGCTGCCGTAATGGAAGCCCACGCCGTGGAACTCGGCTTGCCCACGGAGCCGGCCGGGGTGGACGGGGTGGACGGGTTCGGCGACGCTGGGGACGCGGTCGAGAATGGCGAAGATCCGCTGGGCGCTGGCCCCGGCCCGCTGCACGGCCGCCACCATCCGGCTCATGGAATCCATGCGGCCGTAGAAACGGGCGATGTATTGGACGAAGCCCTGTAGGACGCCCACCGTCATGCCTCCCTGGAGGACAATCCGACCGTTTACGACATGCTCCGTCACGCCGACGTGCCGGATGATCTGCCACGCGCCGACCGCCCACACGACGAGCAAGCCCAGCGACGTGAGCAATCCGACAAATGGCTCGAAGAACGTCCAGATCACGTTCACCCGGTCGTTGGCCCGCAGCACGCGGTCATTGGCGGCGCGGAAGCGGTCGATTTCGCGTTTCTCCTGGGCGAAGGCCTTGACCACACGGATGCCGGGGATCGTGTCGGCCAGGACGCTGGTCATTTCGCCCCAAGCCCGCGTTCCCAGCGCGAAGCCCCGCCGCAAGCGGTTGCGGACGCGATGCACGAGATAGGCAATCACCGGCAAGGGGAGCAGCGTGGCGATGGTCAGCCAGCAGTTGAGCCAAAGGAGAATCGAGGCGGTCATCACGAGCGTCAGGGTGTCGTTGGCGAAGTCGAGCAGGTAGACGGTGAGAAAATAGCAGATGCGGTCGGTGTCGGTGCTCACCCGGGCGATGAGGTCGCCGGTCCGCTTTCCGCCGAAGAACTCCAGCGAAAGCGATTGCATGTGGCCGTAGACTTGGTTGCGGAGATCAACGGAAATCCGTTCGGCCACACGCGCCAGCACAAAAGTCCTGGCCCAGGTCAAGAGCCAGGTCAGCACGCAGGCCCCGGCGAACCCGTACAGGTACGGCAGCACCCGGCTGAAGCCGACCGCCAGTCGGCCTTCGGCTGGTGTCAGCACGTTGTCGATCAGCGGAATGGTCAGATATGTCGAGACGAGGCTGGCGCTGCTGGCGGCCACCATCAGGCCAAATCCCGATAGGATCGACCATTTTCGCGTCCTGGCGAAGCCCAGGAGCCGCAGCAACGCCCCGAGGGCCGGCTTGTCTTTGACGGCGCCACAATCCGGGCATATCCGTTGGTCAGCCGCCAGGACGACGCCGCAACTGGGACAAATGACAGTCGGCGGCTCGGCGGGCTCTTCCCTGCCGGACATTTCCCCTTGGCGAAGTCGCTCGAACCGGTCGGCTAGCCGATGCGCCGCCGCCGAGCGGCCGACCGTATATCGCCACGTGCAGAGCAATCCGGCCGGGCCGAGCAATTCCAGCCGGCCTGTGCCGGTTTGGTCTCTGGCGCGCAAGGCGGTGGCCGCCTGGAGCGGCCAAGAGCTGACCGAAAATGTAGGCGGCACACTCCGTGTGTCGCCGTCCGCACGCGGAGCGCACGGACTACATACATCCAAGAGCCGTTGCGGAGTCAGAACGAGCAATCCCCGCGTGTAGTGCAGGGTAGTGTCGAGGTCGAGGTCGACCCAGCACAGGGGGGGTTCGCCAGGCGACAGCGCAGCCTCGGCCGCGCTTCGCAAGTCGGCCGGAAGCTGCTGCCAATCGTCGTTGGTCCCGTTCACAGCACACTCATCATAAGGAAGACCACGCCTGCGCCACCGGTGCTTGCCGGCCTCCAGTCCACCCCATCATAGACTATCTTTGGTCGGAACACAGCATGGGACAGGAGACGGTTAATCAGTGTGAATCCGGGGCTTGGTGGCCCGATACCGCAATCACGTACCACCCAATAAGGTGTGTCCTATTGTGCGAGCGTGTAGTCAGATTTTTCGGACAAGCGGGCGTGTCGAAAATGGTATCCTTGGAAAACTACGCCTGCCAATTGCTTTTTCGATGTAGCGAGACTTAAATAGAGCAATTACCTTGCCGATGGCGGAGTGTATCCCGCCCAGGCAAACGTGTCTTCCCGGGACGTTGTCTACCCGAATGCTCACGCTTTATCTTCCCAACGTGATTTTTGTGGGTCGTCGTCTGCGCGTGGTCTGGCATTTGCAGTGAATGGGGTAAGGGCGGATGTTTGGAGCAATGCGCACCGCGGCGGTTCTCCGCCGCTCATGTGGAACGCTTCTTGCACGGTGTGACAACTGAATTCGGCGCAGGGCAGTTTGCCTGGCGCGAGGATATACGCTCGATGAGGAGTTTCCCCTTGTTATCGGATAGGTAAGACCTGCCGATACAACCATTTGGCTGTTTGCAGCGTGGAGCGGGTTAGGAGATTTCGACCCACGGCTGCTTCAGCGATGCCGGCAACGTGATTCAGCGAGAGAGACCGCAATGGAATTCCGCAAGGTGTTGGCGCTTCGGGGGCCGAGTATTTGGGCGAGCTTTCCAGTGTTGGAGGCGTGGGTCGACCTGGGCAAACTGAAGGACAGGCCCTCCAACGAAATCCCCGGCTTCAACGAGCGCTTGATGGGCTGGATGCCCAGCATGATCGAGCACCGGTGCAGCATCGGCCAGCGCGGCGGTTTCTTCCAGCGGCTGCGTACGGGGACTTACCAGGCCCACATCCTCGAGCACGTCACGCTGGAACTTCAGACGCTCGCCGGCACAGAGGTCGGCTTCGGCAAGGCCCGCGAAACCTCGGAGGAAGGCGTCTACAAAGTGATCGTCGAGTACGGCGACGAGACGGTGGGCCGCGCGTGCCTCGAAGCGGCCCGCGAGCTTTGCCTCGCGGCGGTGTACGACCGCCCATTCGACGTTGCCGGGCAGGTCCGCCGGCTCCGCGAATTGGCGCAAGAGGTGTGCCTGGGGCCCAGCACCCGCGCCATCGTCGAGGCGGCGCAGGCCAAGGGCATTCCCTTCCAGCGGTTGAACAGTGAAAGCCTGGTGGTTTTCGGTCATGGGCGGCGGCAGCGCCGCATTCAGGCCGCCGAGACCGACCGGACCGGCGCCATTGCCGAGTCGATCGCTCAGGACAAAGAGATGACCCGCACGCTCTTGCGCCGGTGGGCGTGCCCACGCCTTACGGCCGGCCGGTGAAGGACGCTGAAGACGCTTGGCAAGCCGCCGTCGAGATCGGCGTGCCGGTGGTCGTCAAGCCGCAGGACGGGAACCAGGGCCGCGGCGTGGCCACCAATCTCACCACCCGCGAGCAGGTCGTCGCCGCCTACCAGGCCGCCCGTCAGGAGAGCAACCTCATCCTGGTCGAGAAGTTCGCGCCCGGGCACGACTACCGGCTGCTGGTGGTGGGGGAGCGGGTGGTGGCGGCGGCCCGGCGCGAGCCCGCCCAAGTCCTCGGCGACGGCATCCACACCGTCACACAACTGATCGACCAGGCGAACGCCGATCCCCGCCGCGGCGAACACCATGCTACGGTCCTGAGCAAGATCAAGCTCGACGCCATTGCCTTGGCGGTGCTGGCCGATCAGGGGCTCACGCCCGAGTCGGTCCCTGCGGCCGGCCAGACGGTGCTGGTGCGGCGGAACGCCAATCTGAGCACCGGCGGCACGGCCATCGACGTCACCGAGCGGGTTCACCCGGCCGTGGCCGCCTGCGCGGTCGACGCCGCCAAGACCGTCGGCCTGGACGTGGCCGGCGTCGACGTGTTCGGCGCAAGACATCTCGCACCCCTTGAACCAGCAAGGGGGCGTGGTCGTCGAGGTCAACGCCGCCCCGGGACTCCGCATGCACCTCGAGCCGTCGATGGGCATTTCCCGGCCGGTGGGTGAGGCGATCGCCGATCTCCTCTTCCCCAACGACGAGAGCGGACGGGTGCCGGTTGTCGCCGTCACCGGCACCAACGGCAAGACCACCACCACGCGGTTCATCGCCCACGTGCTCCGCGGCACGGGGAAGTGCGTGGGCATGACCTGCACCGACGGCATCTTCATCGGCGAGCGGCGGATCGACGCCTCCGATTGTGCCGGCCCGCAGAGCGCCCGCCGCGTGCTGCTGAACCCGAACGTCGAAATGGCCGTCTTCGAGACCGCCCGCGGCGGCATCCTCCGCGAAGGGCTGGCCTTCGACCGCTGCGACGTGGCCGTGGTCACGAACATCGGCGACGGGGACCACCTGGGGCTGTCCGACATCAACACGCCGGCCGAGTTGGCCAAGGTGAAACGGTGCATCGTCGAGGCGGTCTCGCCCGATGGCTACGCCGTACTGAACGCCAACGATCCCTTGGTGGTCGAGATGGCCGCCCACTGCCCCGGCGGTATCGTCTTCTTCGCCATCGACCCGATGCACCCGGTGATCGTCCGCCACCGGGGCGTGGGCGGACGGGCGGCCTTCGTCCGCGACCGCCAGGTCGTGCTGGCCGAGGGGGACCGGGAGCAGTCCATCATCTCGTTGGACCGCCTCCCCTTGACCCGCGAGGGCCAGGTGGCCTTCCAAGTCGAGAACGCCCTGGCGGCGATTGCCGCCGCCTGGTCGCTGGACGTTCCGGTCGAGGTCGTCCGCAGCCGGGCTGAATCGATCGCTTCGGACATCAACAAGGTCCCCGCCCGGTTCAACGTCCTCGAAATCGAGGGCGCCACGGTGGTCGTCGATTACGGCCACAACACGCACTCATTGGCGGCGGTGATCGAGGCGATCGGCAAGTTCCCGCAGCAGCGCCGCGCCTGCGTCTACTCGACCGCCGGCGACCGCCGCGATTGCAACATTGTCCGCCAGGGCGAACTGCTCGGGGCAGCCTTCGACCGCGTGATCCTCTACGAGGACCATTACGTCCGCGGCCGGGCCTCGGGTGAGATCATGGGCCTGCTGCGGAAGGGACTCGCCGGGGCCGCCCGCACCACCGAGATCGTCGAAATCCAGGGGGCCACGAAGGCGGCGGAAGCCGCGCTCCGTTCCGTCCGCCCTGACGAACTGATGCTCCTCCAGGCCAACACCGTCGACGAGACCATCCAGTGGCTCCGTGGTTATCTTGAGACGCTCGCGGACAGAACGTCCGCCGCCGCGGTCGAGCAAGCCCTCATCCAGCCGGCCAAGACGCCTGCGGCAGCCGGTCAACTGTCGCCGGGCGAAACGCTCCGCCCCGCCGAGCTTCAGACGCCCGTGCTGGCCGAAGCGCAGTCGGCGGGCAAGGTGTAGGCGATGGCTTTCCGCGGTCAGCTTTCAGCAACGTAGGCGGAATGCTGTTCGGCGAGATGACCGTCAACCGTCTCCCCGACAAGCTCACCGGCTTCACCTACAAGTTGGGCGTGATGCTGGACAGCGGCCGTCTACCGGCGCGGCTCCGATTGATCGAGAAGAAGCCCGTGCCGTGAACCGGAATCGGCCCCGCCAGCCGTCCGAAAACCAAAGACCACCCCAAAACACACCGGCAGCCCCATCGCTTCCAGAGCCCGCAGATAACGTTGCACGGCGCTCACCACCGACTGTTCAACCATTGCAGAACCGAATTATTTTGCGTGTCTTGCAGCACGAGCGACAGCCTCCCCTAACAGGCCCCACTCGTTTTGGAGTTCTTCGCCGCCGTCGGCGAGATGGTCCAGGAATGACTGGACCAGTCTGGGTTGAAGCTCGTGCATCAGGTTTCGTTCAGCCTCCTCATCCTTTCGCCGGGGTGCCGTCGGGTGTTTTCTCCCTGGCGAGGGCCTCCCAGTCTATTCTATTTGGTGCTTGGTGCGGTGATCCAGGGATCCCGACGTCAGCCGCGAGCAATCTGCAAAGGTAAGCCAGAACGTCTTTCCCCGCCCAATCTATGAGCCACACGTCGGACTGAGCGGTCACGTCATTCCAGTCGTCGCATTTCTGTTCGAAATTGTTCCAGACACCCTTCCCAATCAATTTTCTCGCCATCGCGTCTATACAAGTCGGTCGTCTCCTTAAGCACGCGCCGAAGGGCGTCATGCATCGTCGGCCTGTCTGGTACCACGATCGTCCCAACGCTCGCACTCCATCGTGGCCGAGCCGTGCTTCTGGGCAACCCACGCATGTAACGAGACTTTGGTGGAATGCTATACCGGAACTGGTAAAGGGCGAATTGCGCCGCCTGATCAATGCGGAGGCTCGTCACAACTGATTCTAGCCGTTCCTCCACATCGTTTTCCTCGCACTGGAAATAATGTGCCAGCGTCGGAACCACAACGGAACGCTCAATTACGTAGTTCTCGATCTCGTTTCTGTCCCATGTTCGCCAGGCATCCACTGCAACCAAGCGTTTGAGGCGGTCTTGCCGTTTTCGCTCACAGTCCGCGCTCGCCTGCTCGCGAGTGCGATAGTCGCGGTCCTCCACAACGACCAACGGACGCGATCGCCCGATTGCATCAGCCAATCCAAAGATCGAGTCTTGCGTCCCGCACGGCCAGACATCCACCACGGCGACCAGTTTCTCGATGAGGTCAACCTCAAATCCAGCCACATCACCCTCACACAGAACGGCGATATCGCCAGCGCGTGGGTAGCGGCTATAGGCGGCACTTATGGTCATTCTTCCACCCCCAGCGATCCCAATTCGATAATGGCGTTGTCCGCCGCCGCCCTCCTTCGAAGCTCGTCGGAATGGGTCGTCAGAATAAACTGGTTTTCACGCCCAATGTAGGGCAGGGCTAGGTACAGTTGGCGGATCCATTTGGGGTGAAGATGAATCTCTGGTTCGTCGATTAGGATTATGCTCCGTTGTATCTGACCGCGGTAGACAAGCCGCGTTATGTACTCCAAAATGACCTGTTCTCCCGACGCGGCGTTGCTTAGTGGATAAAGATGTGGGCCATCCCGAAGCACGGGAGAGGGAATCCCCTCTCGATATTTGATCCCCAGGTATTCCTTTGGGGAGCACACGCGATTAAAGATCTGCTGGACCTGCTTCTCCCGATTCCACTCATCCGGCAGCCTGCCGAGCCGACTGCGGGCATATGCGGCGAGAGACTCTAAGATGTCGGAGACTGGCCGATCGTGGCGTCCGCGCCTATGGGCAGTATCGTCTTCTTGAACTTCCTCGGATTCCGCGGCGTCTCGTTGTGGAGAGACTTCCCGATCGCCTTCACCAACGACGCGAAGCAGCAAGTTTCTGTCCTGGGGGAAGAACTCGAAGCCACCGACCTCCGCCACGAGGTCCAATCCCAACTCCTTCCCCGCTCCGATCGCCAATGCCTTTGCCATCAGCCAAGAACGTACTTCATCATGGTGGGGGCTCACGGCCGCATTCCACCAGTTTCGTTTCTTTCCGTCTGCATCGAAGCCGGGCGGATGCTTCCACGTGACCACAACGCGGCCGTCTGGAAGCGCCGGAGGCGGCTTCCTTTTCAGGATGCCCATTACTTTAGGAATGATCTCTTGTTCTTCGGCCGAGAACTGCAATTCCACGTCAACCGTGCTCTCGGGAGGCCTATCGGTCCAGCCAGTCTGCGTGGATGCGGGAAGTCGAATGTCGTCTCTGGTGGGTTCAGGCACATCCGTGGTCCGGTAGCCCATGACGCCTCGTAGGGCTTGCATGATCCCAAAGAGAATGCTCGTCTTGCCACAGCCGTTCGGTCCAACTATCACTGAGACCGGCCGCGGCGCTCCCGATGAGTCCGTGAACGAAATCTGGAGCGACGAGATCGCACGATAGTTCTCGATGCGTACGGATGTTATGTACATGTTTTTGCTCGCTCCGCAGTCGCGTAGGAGAGCCGGATTGTAGCTTGTGTCGTGGTTATGCGGAGGAAGTCACTCCTCCATGACCTCTTTCTCCCGCGCCTTGGCCAGTTCCGTGGCCTGCGCCTCGTAGGTCTTGGTCAGTTCCTGGATTTCCTCCTTGGCCTGGTCGCGGTCGTCTTCGGGGAAGTCTTTATCCTTTTCGCCGGTGTCGGCCTGCTTGTTGCCGTCGCGGCGGACGTTGCGGATGGCCACCTTGGTCTCTTCCGCCAACTCCTTGACGCGGCCGACCATCTTGCGGCGGACCTCGGTCGACAACGGCGGCACATTCAGCCGGATCAGCCGGCCGTCGCTCTGGGGATTGAAGCCCAAGTCGCTCGTTTGGATCGCCTTCTCGATGTCCTTGAGCGTGCCCGGGTCGTAGGGGCGGATGACGATCTGGTTCGGCTCGGGGGCGCCGACCGAGGCCACCTGCTTGATCGGCACGGACGAGCCGTAGACCTCGACCCGCAGCGAATCGACCAGTCCCGGATTGGCCCGGCCGGTGCGGATGCCGGCCAGGTCGCCCTTGAGCTTGCGAATCGCTTTCTCCATGCGTTCTTCGACGTCCAGGAGGATTTCGTCGGTGGTCATGGGAATCAGTGGTCAGTGGTCAGTGAGAAGCAGAATAGAGAATGCAATTTATCGTTCACGCGATAAGGAAATCAATTGGCTTATCGCCATCGCGAGGATCGAAAGTGCCAACACTTGGGCAGTCAAACGCGATCCTATAGGCATAAAAATAGGTCCAAATATGAAGCACACGGTCGAAATCAACGCAAACGCGAGAAGCACCAATCGAACAATCTTCATGGTCGTTGCCCTCGATTGTTCTTACTTACCTTCCCTAATACCCGCCCATACCTGCAAAGGCAAATTAATCTCTCGGACTATTCACTGGCCACTGACCACTTATTCATGGATCAGCGTACCGATGCGTTGCCCCAGCACGGCGTCCTCGATGTTCCCTTCCTTGCGGAAGTTGAACACGAGGATCGGCATGTTGTATTCGGCGCACTTGGTGATCGCCTCGTGGTCCATCACCCGGAGATTCTGCCGGCGGACGTCGTCGTAGCTCAGTTCGCTATAGAGGACGGCGTGGGGGTTCTTTTCTGGGTCGTCGCTGAAGACGCCGTCCACCCGGGTGGCCTTCAGCAGGATGGCGGCCTCCAGTTCCAGCGCCCGCTGGGCGGCGGCCGTGTCGGTGGTGACAAACGGGCTGCCGGTGCCGCCGGCGATGATCACGATCCGCCCTTTCTCCAGGTGCCGGCGGGCCCGGCGGCGGATGTACGGCTCAGCCACGCCGTCGGTGCGGATGGCGGTCATCAGCCGGGTGTCGCTGCCGAGCGATTCCAGCGCGTCCTGCAAGGCGAGGCCGTTGATCATCGTGGCCAACATGCCCATGTAATGGGCCGTCGCCTCGTGGACGCAGGAGCCGTCGGCGGTGAACTGCGCACCGCGGAGGATGTTGCCGCCGCCGATGACGATGGCGATCTGCACGCCGTGCTGGGCGGCGTGGTAGGTTTGCCGGGCGATGTGCAGCACCGCGTCCATAGCGATGCCCCGCTCGCCCGGATGCACGAATCCCTCGCCCGAAATCTTCAACACCACGCGGCGGTACTTGGGCGTCACTGCCGGTTGCACGGACTCGCTCATCACGCTCACTCCTTGGGCAGTTCCCAGTGGACAAATCGGACCAGCTTCATCCCCCCTTCCTTGGCCACCTGGCCGACCGTCTTCTTGCCGAACTTCATCTCGTTGGCGATCGGCTGGTCTTCGAGGCAGCCCACGGCGTAGAACTCCCGCAGCCGGCCCTCGACCATCTTGGCAATGATGTTCTCCGGCTTGCCCTCCTTGCGGGCGGCGGCGGAGAGAATCTCCCGCTCCTTGGCCACTTCCGCCGCGTCCAATTCCTTCCGGGTGGTGACTTTCGGCCGCAACGCAGCGATGTGCATGCAGAATGTCGCGGGCAAGCTCCGGGCTGCCCCCCTCGAACTCCAACAGCACGCCGGCCGCGGCATTGTGATGGGCGTAGCCGCCTGTCCGGCCGTCCAGCCGCACAATCCGTTCCAACTTGAATACCTCGCGGATGCGGTTCACCAGGTCGTCGAGCTGCCGCTTAAGGCTGGGCGCTTTGCCGCTCGGCGACGGCTGCGAGAGCAGATCCTCCGCCGTGGCCGCGCCGGGACCGGTGGCCAACTGCCGGGCCAGATCGTTGGCCAGTTGCACGAACTCCTGGTTGGCGGCGACCGGGGCGCTCTCGCAACGGAGATCAACCATAGCGCCGCCTTGGCCGTCCGGGCCCACGCAGACGGCGATCCGGCCGGAGGTGGTGGCCCGGCCGGCCCGTTTTTCCATCAGCTTGGCGCCCCCTTTGCGGAGCAATTCGATTGCCTTCTCGACGTTGCCGGCGGCCTCTTGCAGGGCCTTCTTGCAGTCCATCATGGGCAGCCCGGTCTGCTCGCGAAGCGATTTCACGGCTGCCGCGGAAATTTCGGCCATTTCAACTTTCCTCCGTTTTTACAATTGATGATTCGCAATAGCCGTGGTCGTTCTCTGAAAGGGCGTCGTACTCGTCCGACTTGTCAGACCAGTCTGACTTGTCCGACAGGACCACCAGCAACTACACGGCCGCCGCCGCCGCGGCCCCCTCGGCCTGCTCTTGCTTCATCGCCCCAGCGGCCAGCTTGCCCGCCAACAACGCGTCGGCCATCAGCGTGACGATCAACTCGATCGAGCGGATGCTGTCGTCGTTGCCGGGGATCGGCAGGTCCACCTCATCCGGGTCGCAGTCGGTGTCGATCAGGGCCACGGTGGTGATGCCCAGTTTGCGGGCCTCGCCGATGGCGTTCTTCTCCTTGCGCGGGTCGACCACCACCAGGCACTCCGGCAGCCGGTTCATGCTGCGGATGCCGTTGAGGTTGCGGAACATTTTGCGGTATTCGCGGTTCAGCGACGACTGCATCTTCTTGGAATAGGTGGCAAGCTCGTCGGAACTCCGCAGGGCCTCCAATTCCTCGAGGCGGGTGAGCCGGCTGCGGATCGTGCGGAAATTCGTCAGCGTGCCGCCCAGCCAGCGGTCGCTCACGTAGGGCATACCGCAACGGACGCCTTGTTGCTCGATCACGTCGCAGGCCTGCCGCTTGGTGCCCACCAACAGCACCAGGCTTCCCTGGGCGGCGACCTTCTGCAGGTATCGCCGCGCCCGCAACAGCCCGCGGATCGTCTCGCGGACGTCGATGATGTGGATCAGGTTCCGGCGGGCGTAGATGTACGGCCGCATTTTGGGGTTCCAGCGGCTTGCTCGATGCCCGAAGTGAACCCCCGCCTCAATCAAGTCCTTTACCAGTACAGTGGCCAAACAGAAACTCCTTCACAGTAGGCACACCGGCTAAGTCCCCATCCAATGTAGGCGGCACACTCCGCGTGCCGCGCCCGCACACGGCGTGTGCGGGCTACTCCGGCAGGGCGTCCGGCGTTAGGTCGATCATCCGGTCAGCGAAGTTCTTACCGCCCTGGACCGTTCAGGGCAGTGAACCTAGTAGCGTACCAGACAGGGGACGGCAGGTCAACGCCTCACGGCGCGTTGTGACGCCATCAATGCCGTTGCGGATTGGGAGCCCACCCGTTATATTGGTGTCATACCACCCAGGGTAGGCGATCCATGCCGTTGTTCCTCGAATAGCGACAGGGAAATATCATGTCCCAACGCTGTGTTGAACTGGTCAACGGCATCGTGGCCAGGCTGCGGGCCGGTCACTTCTCCGGCAGCTCACGAATCTGGATGTCTTTGTACCATGCCTCGCTGGGGCCGCCACCGTGGATTTGGAGGCCGATCAACCCGGTCTGCGGAATCGACCGGTCCGGCTCCGTGTAGTCCGCGGTCTGCACGCCGTTCAGCCATAGCTGAATCCGCCGACCCTGGCAACGAATCACGTACTGATTCCAGCCGTTTGCCTTGACGTACTTGTCGCGTTGACCGGAGGGCGGACCGGCCAACACCTTGTTGCGGCGGGATTCGTCCCAGATCGTGCCCCAGCGGTCGACGTCCATGTCCGGCTGGTAGCCGATCATTTCACTGCTGTGGGCGACGCGCTGGCTGCGGATTTGAATCGCCCCGTTGGCCTTCTTGCCGATCAACTTGCACTTCGCCCGCAACTCGAAGTTCTTGTACTCGCGGGCGGCAGTAAGAAACTCGTTTCTGGGCAACGGCTTCTTCAGGCTCCCGCCGACAATCGCTCCGTCCTGCACGCGAAAGACTGTCTTGTCGCCTTCCCAGCCGGTCAGGTCCTTACCGTTAAACAGTGGAACAAATCCGTTGTCGCCTTTGGCGTCCGGCGCCCCTTGAGGCCAGAGCAACTCCGCCTTCGGTCCTGCGGCCGACGAGAGACCGCCGGCAGCCAGCAAGAACAGGATCGAGAACAGGCATCGCATGACGATTCTCCAGAGTCTTCATTTCGGAATGAAATGGGCATAGCACTTCAATTCGACCGAGAGGGCGATTGAGGCGGAAATATGCACTGCGAACGGGCGGGGTTCCATCGAAGGGGGCACGTCGATCCGCCACGTCTGCCAGGACGACGGCGCCGCCAGCACGGGCTGACAATTGACGGCTTGCCCCGCCAGTTCGGCCTTGGCCAGAAGGGACTTGCCCGGCGCTGCGACGTGTACCGGCCGGCCGCCGTTTGACAACTGAGCACAGAGCATGACCGTGCCGCCGCCGGGTGACGCGGGCGTCTCGCCTTCGATCAAGGTCGCCGACGTTGCCGGCTTGGGCGCCGCAAGCGGTGGTTTCGCCGCCGTAACCGACAGCCGCAGCCGGCCGAGGTTGTGTCCCGGAACGGATCCTTGCCCGATCGTTACCTCCAACGTTGTGCCGCCGGGGACGCCGACCGGTTTCCGGGTGGGGAAGATCACGGCGTGCGGCAGCCCCTCCTCGGGATGAACCGACCAGCCGGTCTTCGCATTTCCGTCAATCGTGGCGCCCACTGGCCGGTTGCCGGGATAGGACTCCTCATAGTCGGCCAGGGGATCGTGAAACGCCAGGGGCGAGGCTGTCGTCGGGTTCGCCGACGGCCAGGCCCTCGCGGAGAACTCGTTGAGGATGAAGTTGCCCTCGCTTGACCGGCCGGGACCCATCTTGGGAAGGCTCGGGTCGGTCATTACCTCCAACCGGATCGCCGTGACATCGGTCAAGCCGGTACTTGCCCTGATGGTGTAGGTGTCGGGCGATGGATTCTTGCCGCCGGCGAGGATCGAGTTATCTGTTTGCCTGCTCAGCGTGGCGCCGCCGACAGAGCGGACGTCGAGGGGTTCCAGGACTGTCCAGGCAATCGGCGACTCCCACTGGTTCTGCGTCGAGACATCCTTGACGACGCGAATCTTGATCGGTTGAGTCGGCTGGGCGAAGCCGAGGGGGATTGGTTTCGAGTGGAACTGGCGGCCGAGCGAAGGCGATTGCCCGTGCCCGACGACCTCCAGCAACACGACGTCAAAGGGGCGGAGGGCGATGGAGGCTTTTTCGCCGAACGTGCCGCGTTGGCATTGCAGCTTGGCCGGGTCCGGATACCAACGGAAGATGTCCCAGGCTTCATCATCCGGCAGCCCCCAAGCCGAGTTCAGTTCCAGGCGGAGCAGGCTATCTTGCCAGGAGGTGTTGTGCAAAGCCAGAAACGCCCGGTGGCCGTGCGTGCAACAATAGCCGTAGGGTTCGTTCTTCCACGGATTGCCCAGGATGAACCGCGAGTTGCGGAAGCACTCGGGCTGGGCCTTCAACAGCCCGATGAATCCGGCCAGTTTCTTGCGTTCCGGCGGCGAAAGCCACGGCGTATCGGTCCACACCTGGGCCAGCAGGTTGCCGCGGCAGAGGTCCATCACCATCCCGTCTTGCCACCGCTCCTTACCGATCCGGCCGTTCCAGGGCCAGTCGGAGAGCCAGACGCCCAACGAGTCCCTGCCCAACGCGGGGATGTCCCGGACCTTCGTCGCGTGCCATTGCGCCTGATCGACCTGATGAATGGCCGTGCTCCGCGCGGAGGGGGCCGCCAACTCGCTCGGGTTGGCCGCCTCGGCGTCGATGCCCGACTCGGACAACGTGTCTCCGTGGAGCAGCCACCACGGAGAGCCGTAGCCCCAATAGAGCATGAGAAAGACGTCGGGGCACTCCTTATCGAGCGCGTGCAGGAATTCAATCACGGCGTTCTCGATCGGCTCGGTCGAGTAGAGGCCAGGCAAGTGCTCGTGGCCGGGATTCATGCAAATCGTGGCGAAATTGTCGAACTTCAGCAGCCGCACGCCGTTCTCACGGATATGGTAGCGGAACGCGTCGGTGTACATCGACTTGACCGGCTCCGTGGCGCGGCAGAAGGACGCCGGTTGTGCGGCACCGAACTCAGGTCCTTGCCGGGTCCCCAGTTGATCGTGTTCTGCACGGCCGGGTTGCCGCCGATCGACCAGGCTGCCCAGGAACTGTCGATCCACAGGCCCGGCGCCGTCCTCAACTTGGCTAGTTCCTCGCGGATGCTGCGGAAGCCGTTGGGAAACCGCTGCGGATCGAACCGCTTCAGATCGCCGTTGTAATCGACCCAGAACTCCAGCGAGTAGAAGTCGAAATGGCAGCCGGACTCGCGCTCTGCCGCGGCGACTTTGGCGATATTGTCCAGCACGTACTGCTCGGATTCTTCAAACGAGCCGTCCGGTTTGCCGCCGAACGAATCGAGGATCGCATAAGGCTCGTTGTGTCCGCGCTGGACGCGGCGCATGCGGCTGCGGAGGTGGGCCACGAACGCCTGGTGTGCCTCGCCCGGCTTGGCCACGCCGTAGACGGTCTCCATGCAGGTGAAGGTCTTCCCCGGCGCCAGCTTGACGCCGGGATATTGCCGCAGGCTCAACTGGCCGTCCTTACCGGTGGCCCAACCGGCCGGATGCGCGAGGCTGAGAAACCGGTCGTCGCCCAGATAGAGCGGAAATCCCTGTCCCTGCCCCGAAACCAATGTAGCCGGCACACTCCGTGTGCCGGACTTGGCATCGAGCCGATAGGTTCCCAGCCGGACGTTCAACAAGCGGTCCCATTCCTGCCGGCTCTGGTTGGTAATCTGCACGAACTTCCGCAGAACCGGCCGCCCGGTGTTCCATTGGTACGTCACGGTGCGCGCAGAGCGCCGGTTGCCGCGACTGCAACCTGAATTGCGCTATCGCGCCGCTTCCGCTGTCGGCCTCGCCGGCAAAAGCGGCTTCCAAGGCCGGCGTCTGTAGGGGTTGGCCGGGCAGACCGATGTTCGAACTCCAATTCCGGCCCGTTCCCCAGCGAGACCGTCCGGCCGGTGAGCCGGTTCTCCCACGACTGCGCCCGCAGCCCGGCCGCGGTGTCGAGGCGAAGCACGAAAAACGGCGAGTACAGTTCGACCTGCTTTTCATGTTTCACGACGCCGCAAGGCGGCCACGCCTGACTGGCCGCCGCCCACGCCCGGCCGGCCGCCGCCAGGGCACCGATCCCGATCAGGACACGGACAACGAGTGCTCTTGCGCTGATGCATGGCCGGCCTTTCGGGTCCGGGGCACGGGCGTAGGCTGCGATTCCGTATTATAACGCCTGCGTCCGAACATGCCACCGCGCAAGTTCATCCTCGTCGAGTTTCAGAGCGATCACGGTATCGAGCACCTGCCGGCTGGCGGACGGAACGGCGATGGTAATGCCGGCGTCGTTCTGCTTCATGTCCACATTTCCGCCGCCGAGAAGGCGGCTGGCGACGATCTTCTTGGCCAGGGCGGGCAGGCTGATCGGCCCCTCGCCCGGCCAACGGAGGACGTGGACGAAGATTGTGTCGCCTTTACACGTGCTGACGCCCCACTTGGCCGGCCGAAAGGGTCCGCCGCGGGTGCCGTAGATGCTTTGGCCATATTGTTTCATCCATTGGCCGATCTCCCGCAGCCGCTCGACCTGGCGGGGCTCGATCTCGCCGCTGGGCATCGGCCCGACGTTGAGCACCCAATTCCCGTCACAGCCGGCGTTGGTCACCAGCAAGTCGATGCATTCTTTAAGGCTTTTCAATTTGTCGTGAGGTTTCCAGGCCCACTGCTGACCGAGGGTCATGCAGCTTTCCCAGTACACGTTGCGGTCGCCGAAGAAACGGCCGGTCGTTTGCTCGGGCGTGTGGAAGTCGCCGACGGTGGTTTCCGGCGGGGTCATGCCGCCTTGGGCGGCGGACCAATTTGTGCCCAGCCGGTTGTTCACGATGATCTGCGGATCGAGTTCGCGCAACACGGCGTAGATCTCCCGCCCGCGCCCGGCCGTCCACAGGTTGTCCCATTGACCGTCGAACCAGAGCACGCCGGGATGATAGTTTTCCACGATTTCGCGGAGTTGACCTTCCATGAAGGCCATGTAGTTCTCGAACCGGGCGTCCTTCGGCGGCCGCTTGTCGCCCGGCCCCCGCGGCAGATAGTCGGGATGGCGCCAGTCGATGATCGAGTAGTAGGCGCAGAAACGGATGCCTTGCTTCCGGCATTCGTCGGCCAGCTCCTTGGCCAGGTCGCGCCGCAAGGGCGTGTTCATGATGTTGTAGCCGCTCAGCTTGGTGGCGTACATGGCGAACCCGTCGTGATGCTTCGTGACCAGCACGATGTACTTCATGCCCGCTTCCTTGGCGAGGGAAACGTACTGCCGGGCGTCGAACTTGACGGGGTTGAATTGCTTGTAGAGGTTGTCGTAAACGTCGACGGGCACCTCTTTGCCGCGCGACCAGCCGATCTCCGTGCCCTTCAGACTTACCGGTCCAAAGTGAATGAACATGCCGAAGCGGCCGTTGACCCACCAGGCCATGCGTTGGGCCTTCTGAGCCGGCGTTTCCACGGCGGTTGTGGAGCCCAAGGCTCGGCAGGGCGCGCACCACAGAAGGCCCAGAGACACCGCGGTCCACCAACGGTTTCTGATCAGGCAAAGGGCGCACATCGGGAGGCTCCGGAGTGGGGTGGGACGTCGGTGCGCAGGCAGCCGGGAGTAGCGCAGTATGCCCCCGAAGGCCGCTCGCCTTCCCCGGGGGTGCTGAACCATGCGGGCTAGAACGACTTGCCGTCGACCGTCAGGCCGTCGGCGCGGTCGCCCAAGCGGTAGTAGGCTTCCAGGGAGATGCTGTAATTCATCATCTGCACCGACCCGTCGCAGAAGGCCATCATGAAGCCGTTGGCGTGGGCGCTGCCGAAACAGTCCATGCTCGCGTAGGTATAGTCGCCGGGGGTGTCTTGGTGCGGCGTATACGCTCCGTCGCCATCGACGTCGTTGTACACATCATGGTTCGTGAGTGTTGGATAGGCATGGCCGGTGAAGCGGCAGTTGTCGTAATCCCAGCCCATCGACCAGCCCTGGTCGTCGCCGCCGCTTGTGCCGGTGAAGTACGCATCGGGGGTGACGATCTTCTCGCCGCAGAGAAAGGTGTTGCTCAGACCGTCGCTGATGTCGGCCACTTTGCACGCGCTGTGCATATAGATCACGCCGTGGGCCGAGGCGGGGCCCGCGGTGGCCGACTGGTTCAGCCAATCGCTAGTCTGAAACGGCGGCACATTGGGCGGGGTTCCGCTGATCCTGGGCTGGGAGGTGCTGCCGGAACAGCCCGCGTAATCCGACCGCGCGATCCCCGCCGTGAACTGGCTCGTATCAACGTTGGTAATACCGCTCGCCGACCCCGAATCATTGGGGAAGTAGGTAAACAAGATCGGGGGACGGCGGGTAGGGCAGTTGAGCACGCTCAACGGGGTCATGGTCGTCAACGTGCGCCCGGCCTTGTTGTTGCTCAAGCCCAAGTTGTGCAGCGGCTGCTGTTCGCAGTAGGGCATCAGGTTGAAAAGCCAGCCGCCGGGCTGCCCGTTATAGTTGGTCTCTACCGTGCCCGACCCGATCGTGATGGGTACGCCGCTGGGGCTCCTGTTCGTGAAGCCTTGGTCGGGGTCTCCGTAGTAGCCGAAGTACCAGCCGCCGGAAGGCAAGAAACCCTGAATCTGCTCGTGGTTGAGGCAGCCCAGGGCGAGCTGCTTGAGGTTGTTGCGGCACTGCACTTGCCGCGCGGCCTCCCTGCGCCGCTTGCACTGCCGGCAGCAAGAGCGCGATCAGGATGCCAATGATCGTGATCACCACGAGAAGTTCGACAAGCGTAAATGCCCGTCGCAACGGTGAATGGCCAGCGGCGATTGGTGGATTCGCTGTCATGGTGGATTCCCTTTCTCAGGTTGTTGATTACAGGGTGCGTGCGCGCACCCCACACGTTTCCGGTGGGAAGGCGGATTGGGGATGGTGGACGGACTTGCCGTCACATCCACCATCCCGCGAATCCACCATCCAACGTTCCGCACACGGAGTGTGCGGACTCGATTATCATGATCTCCGCTTTCTCCAGGCGTAACAGAGCCGTCCGGCCAGGGCCGCGGCCAGCAGGCCCACAGCCAACAGCGCGAGCGACCCCGGCTCGGGCGCGGGGAGGGGGTCCACGTTAGCCACAACGAAGTTCAACAGGTCCGTGCTTTGGAAGAATAGCGAATCTTCTTGGTGGCCAAGGCCGGGGATGGCCTCGCATGTACAGGCGCCGCCCAAGGCTTGGTAGTTGGTCTGAAGGGCGTATTCGTTCTGGGCCGGGGGAACTGTTGTGTCGCTTGCGCCGAAAATGAAGAAAATGGGAATCTTGGCCTGGGCCAACGGCGCCAAATTGTCGATCGGATCGATCGAGGTCAAATTGGCCTGGAGTTGCGCCTGGGTCATGCCGTACGCCTGCTGGAGGCCGCTGTCACTCAGGCCGGGCCAGCTTGCCAGGTCGCAGGCCGGATAGATTCCGGCGATGCCGCTGACTTTTTGGGGATTTTTTTCCGCCCAACTGAGCGCCATCAGCCCGCCGCGGCTTTGCCCGATCATCAATGCCTTGGGGGCAAGGCCCTGTTGCATCGCATAAGTGTAGAAGTCGTTGTAGACCACACAGCCGGCCGGATCGCCCAGGAACTCGCCCGCGTCAACCCCGGCGATGGCAATACCCCTGCTGAGAAGCTGGTTAAAGAGCCAGTCAGGCGAAGAATCCGGTATCGCATTGCCCTGAGAAGCGGGATAAAACAGCGTTGGCGCGTACCAGACCCAGGGCGTATTGGGCGTAGGATTGTTCGGGTAAACAATGAACCCCGTGTAACCGTCCGGCAGGGCGACGTGGGTTGCTGCCGTCACTACTGTGGATGGTCCCCCGGGGAGTGGGGCCGCGGCGGCCAGCGCCGGTAGAAACAGGAGCAGCCCCAGACAAACGATCGACATGACTGCTTTGTTCATATTCACTGCCTTTCGGAAGCAGCGCAATAGTGTTCTCGTCCGTTTCCTCGCTGCGTAGCAGAGCAGCCCCGCCAACCCGGCCGCCAGCAACACCAGCCCGGACGGCTCGGGGGTGGCGATCTGCTCGACGTCGACCGTGTCCAGCCCCGGCCCAGCGGCGTCCAAGCTGGTGGGGGCGTGAACTGCAACGTCACCCTGGAGGTCGTCGCCGACGGCACGAAGGTGCAGTAATACTTCAACCAGGACTGGGTTGTCGGCGCGATTGCGGAAATAGGGGCCAACACGGTCCCGCTGAGCGTCGACGAGCCGGAGAGGGTCCACGCCTGGATAGAGCCCGCCGTGCTCCCGCTCAAGGCGCCGGCGTCCGGAATGAGGCTCACGTCCAAGCTCTGGGTCCCCACGCCGTTTATATTGTTGCCTGACGTTACGATGGGCGCACTCTGACCGATGTAAAAGCTGACGCTGTAAGTATACCCGGGCGTCACGGCGAAGGACTGTTGGATGACATCGGAGTAAGTGGGACGCAGGTAGAGCGCGTAGTTTCCGGACTGCGGGAGATTGTTGGGCAGGCCGTTCTGGTGGCTGCCGACGGGGCCCGTGTAGACAAATGCGCCAACGCCGGAACCGCTCACTCCGCTTGCGGTGTAGGTCCCGGACAGGGTCCAATAGGGCATGTCGCCCTGGTTCAGCCCGTCGTTTGCCCCGCCGACCAAGACGGTTTCGTGGTAGGCGTCGGCCTGGGCCCTGGCCGCGGCGGCCGTGCCCGGACTATCAAAGCCGCCGTTCTGGATCAAGTTGGCGGCGGCGCACGGCGCAACGCCCGCCGCTGCCGACAGCAAAGCCGCTGCCGCCATGCCGATGACGAGCGTCCGATTCAGCCGAAAAAACATGCTCTGTTCCTTTATGCACAGTGTGAACAACGGATAGCAAACGTAAACCCGGTAACAAGCATATCGCCCGCGGCAGTCAGTCGTGGCGGCCGTTCCGGGGCCGCCCTGGGGCGAACGGTTCGAAGTGATGGGTTACCGGCCATCATCCGTCATCCACCATCCGACAATCAATGTCCCCTCGGCCGGCCCATCTTAGGCCGGAGAGGGTTGGCGTGAGGGCCGGGGCCGCCCTCACCCCCAGCCCCTCTCCCAAAGGGAGAGGGGAACTGTCAACGGCTACATCTGCGATGGCGCCACCCTCCCGCACGCGCTGCGAGCAGGCGCACAGGAGAGTGATGCATCGCCGATCGTCGCTCTAGCGCCGCTTCCTCCAGGCGTAGCAGAGCAGGCCAGCCAATCCGGCCGCCAGCAATGCCAGGGTCCCCGGCTCGGGAGTGGCGGTTTGCTCGACGTCGACGTTGTCGAGGCACGCCCCCTCGCTGTACGTAGCGGTGGGGTTGTTGAACAGCAACGTCACGCTGGTGGTCGTCGCGCCCGCCGTGAAGCTGGCGGTGAATTGGACCCACCCGCCGTTTCCGGTGGCCGCGGTGGTGCCCCACCCGTCGACTTGGTTGTTTCCCGACTGCGTCGCCTTTAAGGCGCCCGTCAATGCCGAGCCGCTTTGGGCGAAGCTATACCACGTCATGGGAGAGCCCGTCGTGTTGCCGGTCAAGGTGCCGGCGTTCGGAGTGAGGGTCACGCTGTAGCTGCCGTATTGGCCGGACTGGACCCCGGACCAAAAGCTGAGGCTATAAGTGTACCCGGGCGTTACGGTGAATGCCTGAGAGAGGACGTCCGTGTAGCCAGGGCGAAAGTACCACGCGAAGCTCCCATCCTCCGCGAGCTTATTGGGTAGGCCGCTGTTGTTGCCGGTACCCGCCCCGTAACAGAACTGAGCCACGCCGGAGGAGGTGTAGGTTCCGGTCGATGTCCAGCCCGGTATGTCGCCGTTGGACGCATAGGTGCCGTAGTAGGAGTTGTGGATGGCCCTGTACCCCACCTGGCCCGACGCCGTGCCGACACTCTCAAAGCTGGGGTCCGTGATCAGGTTGGCGGCGGCCGGCGAGGCTAGCAGCAAACCCACAACCGCGAGACCGAGGACGAGAGTCAGATTGAATCGAGAAAACATGGTTTTCATCCCTTTTCGCAAACGTGAACATTGGTTAGTAAACGTAGACTCCGTAACAGACACATCCCTGCACACCCGGTTGAGGCGGCCGTTCCAGGGCCACCCTTTCTTCTGGTTCCCACGCTCTGCGTGGGAACCCGTTCTTTCCGGCGCTCGCGCCGAACCGGCCGACGCAGAGCGTCAAGCACGGTGCGTTCCGACGCAGAGCGTCGGAACGAGGCTAAAGGCTCACTACGGACCATTCATCACCCACCTCCTTTCTGTTGCGTCGCGGCACCGTCCCGTGGCGGCAGCTCAACTGTGCCGCCACGCTTCGCATAGATGATCGAGAGGTCCTCGAAACGGACCGTCATGGTGTCACAGTTGCCGGTGCCCAAGGCCAGCCGGCTGTTGGTCGAGTCGAGGAGGGGCATAACAGCCGCCAGGTCCAGCCAGCGGGTTTGGAAGTCCGCCTCGAACCGGCCATTAAAGTCCGCATCCACGAAGAACTGGAGCCACTTGCCCCGCTTCACCATTTGGAGCCGATGCCGGCCCGGCCCCAGCGCGCCCGAGGGGGCGAAGTCGGCAATATCGTCGGCGTCCTTGAACGGCTGCCCGACGGCGCAATCCGGCCGCCTGGTTTGCACGTAAATCCGGCCCGTGTCGACGACGAACACCATTGCCAGCCCGCAGGTCATTTCGTCGTAAAGATTGGGGTTCGGCTCGCCGCTGCCGATGCCGAAGAAAATCTCGTGCTTGAGCGACTTGAGGTCGGGAGCGTCCAAGCGGACGTCGATGGTCGCCTCGCAAACGAAGTCGCAATTGCAGAAATCAGTGGCCACAGTGCGGATGTAGCCCCGCGATTGGCGGCCGCCTTTGTCCGGCGGCTGCTGGTACACGGCCGCCCCGCGCACGAGTGCGTAGCGCCCCGGCGGCGTCTGCTCGAAAGCGGCGCCCAGCTTGGGGCCGTCGAACTTCTCGACAATGCGTATGGTTTCGGGCCGCAGCGAACGGACGAAACGGCCGGGCTCCGCGGCGGTTGCCGGCACGATCACGATCCGCTCACCATTCTGGCAGCGGGCGGACTGCCCGGCGCCGAGGGTCGTCTCCCCCTCGGCCCCGTTGAAGCCGGTGGGAACGATCTTCACTCGGCCGACGAAGACGTGCGATTCGGTGTGGCCCGCTTCGTTCACTTCCACGCCGAACTCGGTCCCCAGGTCGGTCACCACGGCGGTGGGAGTCCTAACAACGAAGGGGGAAGGGGGAGGGGGGAAGGGGGAGTTCTGACCGGTGACTCCTTCCGCCTTCCCCCCTCCGCCTTCCGCCTTTGTTTCCACCCGTGCCGTTAGCTTACCCAACGAGAGGAAGCCGCCGCGGGTAGAGTCCACTTCATACGTGCATGGCCCTTCAAGGATGACTCTTGCGCCTGTCTGGTACGTGATTTCCATCAGGCCGGAACGGAGGGCGTACCTGCGGCCCAAGGGAACGGTCTTCCCACTGGGGGCGGCGCCAGTCCACCGGCAATCGGCCATGCCGGTGATCTGGCCGACGGACTCCGGTCCCAACTCGGTGGTTGGGGTGTCTTGCCGGGGAGCACTCCGCACGACTTCCGAGTCGTGGGACACCCGCCATGCCAAGCCGATCAAAATGGCAATCCCCAGAATCGCTGCCGACACCCCGTAGGAGAACGCCCAGCCGCCGGGGGCGAAAAGGGTAGAGAGCAGCGGCGGGGGAGGGAGCGGGGAAGTGTCGATGACAATCGGGGCAATGAGGGGTTCGGGAGCCGGGTGTGGGGAATGGGGACCCGGGATTTCTGACGTTTGATTCCTGAATTCTGATTGGCCGGCCACGGACGGCTGACCACCGGCCATTTCACCGGACACGGAAGTGCCCCGGCCGTGGCGGCGGTCCATGTCGAAGTGCATCTCCAGGCATTGGAGATAGAGCAACCGGGCCGCCGGGTCGGCCGTCAGGATCTCCTCGACCCGTTCGATCTGCTCTTCCGAGGCGACGCCGTCGCAGACGGCGAACGCCAGGTCGATCAGTTCGCGATGGTTGAATCCGCTCGACATACCGCTTACTTCCAACCTTCCGACCGCAGGCCGTTCTCGATGCATTCCAACAGCGTCCGACGCAGCCGCTGCAATGACTTGTAGAGCGAATTGGGCGTGCGGCCCAATTGCGCGGCCAGCGCCGCCAGCGTTTCCTCGCTCGCGTAACGCTGCTCGATCAGTTGGCGGTCGATCTCCGCGAGCTTCTGCACGCACTCTTGCAGCCAGCGCGACTGCGCCTCCAGCAGGTCGTCGTGCTTTAACCGGGCATCGGCCAGCAAGTCGATCACCGCCGGGCGGAAGTGCTTGCGCCGGGTCCGCTCCCGCTGGCAATAATTGAGCACCTCGTAGCGGGCGATCGCGCACGCCCAGGGCAGAAACGGCTCGCTCGGCCGGTACTGATCGAACTTCTGCCACAACACCCGGGCGGTCTCTTGCAGCACGTCCTCGGCGTCGTCGGGCCGGGACAACAGCGTTGCGACGTAGCGGTAGAGCTTCCGCTCGTAGCGCGTATAGAGAGAGACAAAGTCGCTAGGATTCGACGCGGACATGGTCTATGGGTCCAGTCTAATACAAGTCGTGGCTGGAACCAAAAATCTGCCTGCGGTTTTTCGGATTATCCGGCGGGTGAGGAAGAATTACCCCGCCTGCGCTACCGGCTGGCCTGTAAGGCGTGGGGTGTGTGTCTATTCGCGCCGGTTATTGAAATGCCGCGAGAGAATTGCCGGCGGCCCGCCCCTGCCGGCTTTACAACACGCGCTGCCTGCCAGCTTTAGACCCGGCCGGCGGCGCCGGTCCATTCGATCCATTTCTCCACCACCGGCGCCAGGGCCTTGACGGCCTCCGCCTGTGCGGCCGGCGTCCACAAGTTCCGGCCCGCCTGCCACTGCTTCAGGAGCGAACCGCGCATGGCCGTGCTCAATTCCGTGGCCACGTTCACCTTGGCGATCCCCAGGGAAATCGCCCGGCGGAGTCCGTCGCGCGGCGTGCCCGACCCGCCGTGCAAGGCCAACGGCACGGGCGTGCGGGCGTGGATCGCCGCCAGCCGATCGAAGTCGAGCGTCGGCAGTTGCGTGTACTGCCCGTGTGCATTGCCGATCGAAACGGCCAGGACGTCGATGCCGGTCTCGGCAACGAAGGCCGCCGCTTCGGCCGGGTCGGTCAGCGTCGAGGTGTCGCCGCCTTCGACGGACGCGCCGTCGGCGCGGCCTACGTGCCCCAATTCGCCTTCCACCGTGACTCCGCGCCGATGGGCCTCGGCGACGACCTGCCGCAGCGCGGCGGCGTTCTCCCGGTAGGGCCGTGCCGAGTAGTCGAGCATCACCGAGGTGTAGCCCGCCTCAAGAGAACTCCGCACTTCCTCCAACGAGCTGCCGTGATCGAGATGGATTGCCACGGGCAGGGAGAAACGCGCCGCCACGCCCGGCTCACGGCCGCCGTCTCGCCCGGCGGCAGGAGCGGAAACTCCCCCGGGCCGCTCATCAACACCACGGGCGCGCGCATCCGCGCGGACACGCGGAGGATGGCGAGAATCACCTCCGCGTTCCAGGCGCAAAAGGACGGCACGGCATAGCCCCCGGCCAACGCCGGCCGCACGAGATCCATCATCGGAACTAACGGCATCTTGCTCCTCGGCGCTGCCCCAACAATTGACTCAATCAAAGTGAAACGATAGTATATCTCCGGAACGTCGGCGGTCAAGGGACCCGGCGGAGCCAGCCGCCGAGCGGCCGGATCGCTCCACCGACCGGATAACTTCAATATACCAGGGCGGCGCGCCGACCACCAACGCCATGACGACGATTCCCGACGATCCCGGCCGGCGAGGCGTGGTGGGGATCGTTCTGCGCGACGGCCGGATGCTGGTGATCCGCCGGTCGCGGTCGGTCGTGGCGCCGCGGGTCTATTGCTTTCCCGGCGGCGGCATCCAGGGGGCGGAATCGGAAGAGGAGGCCCTGGTGCGGGAGTTCCGCGAAGAACTCGGGCTCAGGATCCGGCCCGTGCGGCGGCTGTGGCAGTGCGTAACCCCGTGGAAAGTCGAGCTGGCGTGGTGGTTCGGCCGGTTGCCGCCGGAGGCCGTCCCGGCCGCCAACCCCGACGAGGTCGAGTCGGTCCACTGGCTGACCCCCGCCGAAATGGCCCAATTGCCCGACCTCCTGGCAAGCAACCGGGAGTTTCTCGACCTGGTGGCGCGGGGAGAAATCGACCTGTAGGAGGCAACCCGTGCAATCCGAGACGCGAGACCGCCGGCTGACGTTGGCTGTTTGCGGCTTTTTGCTGCTGGCGGTCGGGCTGGTCTTCGGCCAGACGGTCTACCACCAGTTCATCAACCTCGATGACGACGTGTGCGTGTCCGAGAACCGGCAAGTCACCCAGGGGCTGACCTGGCAGTCGGTCGGCTGGGCCTTTACCCACCGCTATTTCGGCAACTGGGACCCACTGACCTGGATTTCCCACATGCTCGATTGGCAACTCTACCGGGACTGGGCGGGCGGGCATCATCTCACCAACGTGCTGCTGCACGCCGCCACGGCGGTCCTGCTGTTCCTCGTCCTCCGCCAACTGACCGTCCGGCTCTGGCCGAGCGCATTGGCGGCCGCGCTCTTTGCGATCCATCCGCTCCGCGTGGAATCGGTGGCCTGGGTGACGGAACGGAAGGACGTTCTCAGCGGGCTGTTCTTCGTGCTGACGCTGTGGGCGTACCTGGGCTACGTGCGCAGTAAGGTGCGTGAAACGCACCACGGACCACTTGGTGCGTTTCACGCACCTTGCCGATACCTGGCAGTGATGGTCCTGTTTGCCCTCGGGCTGATGGCTAAGCCGATGCTGGTGACGCTGCCGTGCGTGTTGCTGTTGTTGGACTACTGGCCGCTGGGGCGGATGGAGAAGGCGGATGATCGAGGGCTGGACACTTCAGAGCCCAGTGAAGGGCAGCGGAACGAGGGTTCAGGGTTCAGGGTTCAGGGACCGGGCAATTTCAATCCGTCCTCATTCGTGCGGCTTGTCGTCGAAAAGCTCCCGCTGTTGGCGATGGCGGCCGGTTGCTGCGCGGTAACCGTTTGGGCGGAGCTTGTACCGCTGCACGAGTATCTTCCCCTGCGGTGGCAGATCGACAACCTTCTGCTCTCCTACGTCGTCTATCTGCGACAGGTCTTCTATCCGGTGGATTTGGCGCCGCTGGCTCCGCGGCGGGGGCTGGACTTGCCGCTCTGGCAGGTCGGCGGAACGGCCCTGATTCTGCTGGGGCTTACGGCGGCCGCCTTCGCGCTGTGGCGGAGACGCCCTTATCTGTTGGTCGGCTGGTTGTGGTACTTGGGGATGCTCCTTCCCGTGATCGGCCTGGTGCCCTTCGGAACCCAGCGCCCGCCGACCGGTTCACATACCTGCCGCAGATCGGTCTGTGCATCGCTTTGGTTTGGGGAGCGGCGGACGTATGCCGCACTTGGCCATATCGTCGTTGGCTCTGCGGCGCCGGTTCGGTATTGGCGTTGGCGGCGCTGATGGCCTGCGCGTGGCGGCAGACGTCGTTCTGGCGCGACAGCGTCACGCTCTGGACGCACACCCTGGCTTGCACGCCGGAAAACCACCTGGCCCACAACGCCCTGGGCAATGCCTTGGCCGAACGCGCCCGTGCCGACACCTCGGTCGACCTCAATGAACTCGACAAGGCAATGGCGGAATTCCGGACGGCGATCCGCATCAAGCCTGACTACGCCGAGGCCCACTACAACTTGGGCGTAGCACTGGCCGCGGCCGGCCAATATGACAAAGCGATTGACGAATATCGGACAGCGATCCGGATCGCCCCGGACTACGCCACCGCCCTGAACAACCTGGGCAGCACCCTGGTTTTGTGCGGCCAACTCGACGAGGCCATGAAATGCTGCCAAAAGGCGGTGGAAATCGTCCCCGGCTTTTCCGAGGCCCACTACAGCATCGGCGAAATCTGGTTGCTTCGAGGCCAACCCAAAAAGGCGGTGGACGAGCTTCGCCGGGCGGTGGAACTCGTGCCCGATTACCTGTACGCCCAGTGCAGGCTCGGCGAGGCGCTTTCGGCCAGTGGACGGCCAGGCGAGGCACTGGCCGCGTACCGGGCAGCCCTGGAACTGGCCATGCGGCAACGTCAGCCGGCATTGGCCGATATGTTGCGGGCGAGAATCGCCCGGTGTGAATCGGAGAAGCAACGTCGCGCTGAGCCGCCGGGGGCTAACAACTCCCGGTGATTGATTCGCTCACTTCTTCTCCGGTCCGTAACGGCGGTTGAAGACCTCGGGATCGAAGGGGTCGGCGGGTTGGCGGGGCGGCGCGGCCTTCGACGGCGGTTGGGCCGGCTTGGCGCCGCCGCCCACTGCCTGCCGCTTGTCCGGCGGCGGGGCAGATTGGCCGTCGGCCGCATTCTTGCCGGGTTGACGGGCTGCCCTGCCCGGCAGCGGCTGCCCCTTGCGCGCTTCCCTCGGCAGCGCCCGCGGCGGAGTCTCCCAGTCGCCGGCGTCCGCCGGCTCGGTCCCCGCCGTGGGCGTCACCGTGGCGGGCGAGTCTGGCATCGACTGCTCGGCGATTTGCGCCACCCACTCGGCCAGCCGCCGGTATTGCGACGCCTGGTGCTCGTCGAAGATGGCGTGTTGGACCGTGCCGTGCGGCTTGACGGCCGCGCTCAGCAGCCGGCTGGCCGACGGATTGTCCCGGTCGACGTATTTCAGGGCGGAGTACAGGTTCCGCTGAGTGATCCGCCGGGTGGCGGGCCTGCCCGCCGGAATCCGCGCCAGCCTCATGCCCCCGTCCGACTGCGGACCGTGGCAGCCCGATCCTGTGCAGTCGTTCAGCAACACCGGCTGAACGGATTGGGTGAACATTTCGACGGCTTTCGGCGGCAGGCCGCGGACCATCCGGTCGAGCTCGTCATTGGATGGCCCCGCCGCCCCAGTGCTCTTGGGCGCCGAGGGCGCCGATGGTTCCAACGCCATTTTCAGCCGGCGCTGCAAGACGGCGATCATTTGGTTCTGCGGATCGGCCACCGTGGCGTCGGCCAGTTCCACGGCCGCCGGCCCCAGCAGATTGTGATGCAGGCACCATTGGGCCAACTCCAAATGATGGTGAACGTTTCCGACCTGGATGGACGCCCGTTTGCGCCGGTAGCCGTCTTCCAAATCGCGGCAGACCACCTCGACATCTTTCTGCCTGACGCGAATCTGTCCGTCCGGCAGGTCGACCACGTAGACGTCGTCGGCGAGGGTAATGTGTCCTTCGAGGACCTCGCCGTTGCGGAGCACGAGCATCCCCTGATTGGACGATCCGGCTAGGGGCTCATCCGCCCTCATGGCCGATAACCCCAAGGCGATCATTGCCGCGATTGCGGCCGTTCGTGCTATTTGACGCAGCATGATGGCCGGGAGGATAGGGATTTTGCGGGAACGGGTCAAGGCCGGTTTCCCCGTGGCTTTACAGCTCCCGATCCGGCTCCTCCGGCGATACCGGTCGGATCGAGCCTAGCGACCCGATCTTGAGAATCTCCGGCCAGAGCCGCATTACGCCGAGGACGACGAAGATTGTTCCCACACCGCCGCCAACCACGGAGAGCACGGGACCAAAAAGCCAGGCCGTCAGCCCCGATTCCAGTCCGCCCAGGTCGTTGCTGGCCACGATGAACACGCCGTGGACGGCCGACACGCGGCCGCGCATTTCGTCGGGCGTGAGCAATTGAACCAGCGTATGGCGCACGACGACGCTGATATTGTCGGAAGCCCCGGCGACGAATAGCATCGTTAGCGACAACCAGAACCACTGCGACAGTCCGAAGACAATGGTGGCGGCCCCGAATCCCGCCACGGCCCAGAGCAGGGTAACGCCGGCCCGTCGCAGCGGCGCCCGATGGGCCAATAGCGTGGCCATACAGATGGCGCCCACCGCATCGGCCGCGCGGAGCATTCCCAATCCTTGTGCCCCGACGTGTAAAATATTTTCAGCGTAGATGGGCAACAGGTAGGTCACTCCGCCGAGCAATACGGCGAACAGATCGAGCGTGATCGTAGCCAGGATGAGCTTCGTGCGGCGGACGAAGCGGACGCCCGCCACGACGCTTCCCCATGAGATCGACCGGTCGGAACGGTCCGCCTGGCGGTGCCGCAGCGAAACGACGCCTATCAGAGCGATCAACCGGCACCAGGTGGCCAACGCGAAAGCCGCCGTGGGCTGCTGATTAAACTCTTCGATCAGCAAGCCGCTGATGACTGGCCCCGTGACCGAGGAGATGTAGAACACGGTGCTGCTCCACGTGGCCGCGTTCGAGAATATCTCCGCCGGTACGAGTTGGGGGAGGATGGCGGCCCGGGCCGGTCCTCCCAAGGCGTTCGCGACCGCTCCCAGGCCCAAGAGCACGAAGAACCAGTACGGCGGGGCGCCCAGGACCGC
This sequence comes from uncultured Planctomycetaceae bacterium, assembly GCA_963754135.1. Taxonomy (GTDB): domain Bacteria; phylum Planctomycetota; class Planctomycetia; order Pirellulales; family Thermoguttaceae; genus JAJFUI01. The sequence continues at coordinate 207,559 of CAVWEY010000003.1, read as the reverse complement.
TGCCGCCAGCAGCCCCGCGGAAGACAGCACGCCGAGGGATAACGTCCAAATCAGCACGCGGCGGCGGTCGAAGCGGTCGGCAAGCTGGCCGGCCGCAATCGCCAGGAACATCACCGGCAGCGCCATCACCAAGGCCATCATGCCCAACGCCAATGGCGCCTCGGCGGGACTGTAGGTCTTGACCAGCAGGAAGCCCACCGTGAGGGTCTCGACCTGCTTGGCGAACGTCATGCCGAACCAACTGCACGCATACCGCCGGTAGTCGAGAAGCCGCCAGGGAGCGTAAGGGTCGGGCGTGGTCTGGGGGGCGGGCATGGATATGCTGCATTTTGACCGGCCGCGCGGCGGCGTGCAAGGTCATTGCCGGCTGTTGTTCTAACCCATAGAATGGCCGAGTAGCCGGGGGCTAACAGCCCCCGGAATTCGTATGGATTCGCGATTCTCCTCCGGGGGCTGTTAGCCCCCGGTTGTTCCCTTGCTTCCCCGCAAATGGCACAGGCAATCCTGAAACCCCGCAAGGCCCGCCCCTTCTACGGCCGGCACCCCTGGGTGCTCGATTCGGCCATTGAGCGGATCGAAGGGTCCCCCGCCGACGGGGATGCCGTCGATCTGCTGAGCGACAAGGGGAAGTTCATCGCCCGCGGCGTCGTCAACTCCCGCAGCCGCATCCGCGTCCGCCTTTATACTTGGGACCCGGCCGAGATGCTGGACGAGCCGTTCTGGCGGCGGCGGCTGGAGGCGGCCGTCGGCTTCCGCCGAGAACTCGGCTATGACGATCCGCAAGGGGCCGCCCGGCTGGTCTTCAGCGAGGGAGACGCCCTGAGCGGCCTGATCGTCGACCGCTACGCCGGCTATCTGGCTGTGCAGGTCACCGCCCTGGCGATGGCCGTCCGGCTGCCGCAACTCGTGCCGATGCTGGTCGAGATGACGCATCCGCAGGGCATTATGATCCGCACGGAGCGCGGCGTGAGCCGGGCGGAAGGGATCGAGGTCCGCGACGGTCCCTATTGGGGCACGCCGCCCGAGGGAAAAAGGGGACTGGCTCCGTCGCCCGGACTGGTCGGCCCCGCGGAACCCGCGCTCGGCGACGGTGCCTGTCCCCTTTTTCCCGCCGACGGGCCGGTGGTGATCGTCGAAAGCGGGCTCCGGTACGAATTGGACCTGGCCGAAGGGCAGAAGACGGGCTTCTATCTGGACCAGCGCGAGAACCGCTTGGCCGCGGCCCGCTACTGCCGCAGCCGCCGCGTGCTGGACATGTTTTGCTATAGCGGCGGATTCAGCCTGACGGCCTCCGCCCTGGGCGCCGCCCGAGAGGTTTTGGGCATCGATACCAGCCAGCGGGCCGTCACGCTGGCCTGGGCCAACGCCGAGCGGAACGGGCTCAAGAACGTCCGCTTCCAGTGCGGCGACGGGTTTCAGACGCTCCAGGCACTGCTGGACGCGGGCGAGCGGTTCGGGGCGGTGGTGCTCGATCCGCCGAAGTTCGCCCGCACCCGCGGCGCCCTGGACGAAGCCCTGCGGGCCTATCACTGGCTCAACCGCCTGGCGGTCGGCCTGTTGGAACCGGGCGGCATCCTCGTGACGTGTAGTTGCTCCGGCCACGTGAGCCGCGAGGATTTCCTTTACATGCTCGTCGGCGTGGCCCAGCAGACGCATCGCGAGATTCAAGTCCTCGAACAGCGCGGTGCCGCCCCCGATCATCCCATCAGCGCCGCCTGCCTGGAGAGCGAATACCTGAAGTGTTTCATTTGCCGGGTGAATTGAGGGACCTGTAGAACAGGTTGGCAGAAAACGATCGGCACGATATAATGGATATGGTGGAATGGAAGCATCGAGGCCGCATCCAAGCCCAGGGCGGCGGGGTTGAGGAGTCGGTCGCATGGGCACAAATTGATCCGCCCGCGGAGTCGGAAGGGCATTCGATGCTGGAGCGGTTGAATTCCAAGTTGCCCCGTGAGCGCAACGGACAAGGAAACAGGCCCTCGCACAAGCCCATCGGTTTGTCGAGGAAGCGGCAAGAGGAGGCGGCATCGGCTCTCCGGTCAGAAAGACGTTCCTTGTCTCGCCGAGGACGCCTCGGAACGAGCGGATTGACATCGAAGTGCAAAAGGGAATCGCGTTCGTGCCCGACGTGGTTCCCACAGCAAAGGCCCGATGAACATGGTGAAGCATCTTTTCCCAAAATTCCTGGAAGACCTTTCGGAGTATGAAAGGGCCGAGGATTATTGGCTTCGACTCTGGCGGCAAATCGACGATCGCCACGGACGGCGGCGCGGTTGGCGGCAGCCGTGGCTCTCCAACGGCACAATGGGCAACGGTGAAAGACTCCGCGACGGCAATCCGATCTTCAGTGCGTACAGTCCCGTAACCGGTTGTGGAATCCGAGTGATTCAGTATCCCACCACGTCGAGTGCGGTGGAGTTCGGCTACTGGTTGGACACGTTCGGCGGGAAGCTGGGCGAGCCGGGGGTGATCCGGGAACTCGTTATCTCCTGCGCCTGTCGGAAGAGGCCGCCCGGCGGGCATCAGACCTGATGGCGGAGTGGTGCTCAAAGGGGGAGGTGCCATATTCCGGCAACGTTCTCCCCAACGTCGCTGTTTCCAGTGTGCCCGACGACGGATCAAGATGCAGATGAGCAGGCCTGCTGCTGGCTTAGCCGCGCGGCCGGCCATTGATGTGATTCATTTGCCGGGTGAAATGAGTGGCGAGAAACTACGCAAATGGGCGCGATACGGGCGAGCAGCCGCCGCCGGAGGGCTAGCTGCCGCCGTGCTCGTTGGCATTGCCGGCGTGGCTATGAGAACGAACATTGTCCATCGCGACCCGAAATCGTTCGTTCTGGAGAACCATCCCGCCGGGGTAAGCACCACTTGGATTGAGCTAGGCACACAAGTAATACTCCTCGGAACGGGAATGGGAATTGCCGGCGCAGCCCGCAGGTTGTCGTTTCGCGCCACAGCTATCGGTGCAGTAGTGCTTGCGCTGTTCGCTTGGACCGCGCTGTTGGTGCCCGCGTCGGACCCAAGGGAAGTCAACGCGATCTGGACGATTCGCGAGCAGGTTTGGTTGATCGCCGCCATTTGCGCTGTCCTGAGCGTCAGCAGTTACGCAGGGGCGTTAGCAGGCGGGGAAACGTCCGAGGAGGGGCACCGTCCCACGCAGTTCTCTCTGCGAGAGCTGTTTCTTGTTTTTATCCCCGTCGCCGTGTTCTTCGGTTACTTGGGGCACTTGGTGCAATAATGGGCAATGGCCAACCCGATGAACCGGTACTAGGACTCCTCGACGCCTATCTGGCCCAACTCCAGGCGGGCGAGAGGCCGGATCGCGGTGCGCTGCTGCGGGAACACCCGGAGTTGGAATCCGCGTTGGATTGCCTGGAGGCGTTGGAAGTGCTGGCCCCGCCCGCGGAACATTCGCCACTGTCGGCCGGCGGCGAGTCGGACGGCGAGCCAGCCACCGGCGAACTGCCGCGGGATTTCGGCCCTTATGAGCTGATCCGCGAGATCGGCCGGGGCGGGATGGGCGTGGTCTATGAGGCCCGGCAAAAGGGACTCGACCGCTCCGTGGCCGTGAAAATGATCCTGGCGGGCCACCTGGCCTCGCCCGAGTTGGTCCGCCGCTTCCAGGCCGAAGCAAAGGCCGCCGCACGGCTGCACCACTCGAACATCGTCCACATCCACGATGTCGGCCAGTTCCACGGCCAAGACTTCTTTGCGATGGAGTACATCGAGGGCGAGAGCCTGGCCGAGCGGATCACCCGTGGGCCGATGGACCCGCCCGGCGCCGTGCGGCTCGTGGCCATGGTGGCCCGGGCGGTGGAACACCTCCACCAACAAGGGATCATCCATCGCGACCTGAAGCCGTCGAACATCCTGGTGGACGCCGACGGCGAGCCGTACGTGACCGACTTCGGTCTGGCGAAGGTATTTTTGCCCGGCACGGACGCCACGGCGACGGGCATCATCGCCGGCACGCCTAGCTACATGGCCCCCGAGCAGGCCTCGGGCCGCCGGGCCGCGGTCAGCCCCGCCACGGACGTTTACAGCCTCGGCGCAATCCTCTACGAACTGCTGACGGGCGTGCCGCCGTTCCGGGCGGAGACCGCGCTGGACACGCTGATGGAAGTCCTCAGCGGTGATCCGCCCAAGCCGCGGACGCTCAATCTGCGCATCCCGATCGGCCTGGAGTTGATCTGCCTGAAGTGCCTGAGCAAGGAGCCGGCAGAGCGTTATCCGTCGGCGGCGGCGTTGGCGGACGACCTGGACCGTTTCGCCCGCGGCGAGGTGTTGGCGGTCCGCCCGCCCACGTTGGTTCAGCGGTTCTGGAGTTGGACGCGACGGCAGCCGGCCCTGGCGTCGCGGCTGGCGCGCTCGGGCTGTTCTACGGCATTGAGACGGTCAACTTTCTGGCCCACGGCGTCGATGCCAAGTTCCACGGGCGGGTGTCGGTGGTCGTGGCGCTTTGGGTGGTGGCCTCGATCGTCTGTCAGCGGTTGCTCGAATACCGCCGCTGGTCATTCCCCGCCCGATACGCTTGGGGCGTGCTCGACTCGCTGGCCCTGCTGAGCGTCCTCTTGATGGGCCATGGGGCGACCAGTTCGCTGGTGATCGGCTACCCGCTGATTATCGTCGGCTCGGGCCTGTGGTTCCGAGTTCGGTTCGTCTGGTTCATCACGCTGCTGTCCTTGTTGTCCTACGGCGTGCTAGTGCTCGACTTCTACTACTGGCGGCCCGACGCGGTGCGGTTGCAGTTGTACCCTGAGATCAACCGTCACGTCATTTTCGCCGTCTCGCTGGTGGTTCTCGGCTCGGTCGTGTCGTACTTGGTCGAGCGGGTGCGGGTGCTGAGCAGCTTCTACGGCCGGCCGGTGTAGGGGCTTGGGGCTCGGTACTCGGGATTCGATGACAGGCAGGCTGCGAGTCAAAACTTCCCATTCCACGCAGCTTGCCGCGTCATCGCATCCTCCCTGCCGCCAGCTCATCCCATCCCTATTTTTCGCCCAATCCGGAAAACTTAGCTAAACCGCGAAAATCATCCTAACCGATACCGTTTGATGATTCTGTGATATTAGGGGTGCTGCCTCCTCAATTGGGCGGGAAATAGCCATGATCGCCAGAAGACTTGCCGTTGTCCTCATGGGATTCGCCGTTGCCGCCATCGCGGACGCGGCCTGGGCACAAAGCGACACCGAGCCAACGAACCAGCCAGGGAAGACCCTGCCTCGAGCGGCTCGACAATTTCGGCAAGTCGATCTTCGATACCATCCTTCCGCCGGCGAAGAGCAAGGCAGCGCCAACGACGCAGAGCGGCCCCGCCGCCCAAGAGCCGTCGATGTCTGACGGGTCGGACCTGGCCCAGGGAGACTCGTCGCGGGCGGGGAGCGTCCTGGCTGGAAGCGGGAAGCGATTGCCCGCCGCCAATTCCGCAGCCGACACGTCGGAACATTACGCCCGCGGACACCCCGCCGGCCGATCGCAGTTGGGACGGCATCAGGAAACCGGTTCGCCGTCCGTCGGCCCATACGTCGTTGCCCGACGAGGCGGACAACCCGGCAGTGCCTTCGCTGCAAGGGACGCCCGCCGGCCCGCCAGGCAAGACCACTGGTGGCCGGTCAGCCGTTCCGGGCGATACGTCCGATCCGTCTGAGGCGAGCAAGCCGGCCGTGCGTCCCTTGCACGAACGGTTGGCCGCCTTCCGTCAATCGGTGTTCGGTCCCGATACCCCGCAGAATCCCCTCCCCCAGCCCGACCTCCAGCCCGAACGCTCCGCAAAGTCCCATCCGACAGACGGGACCTACGACCTGTGGCACGTCAAAGCCCCCAGGGACTTGGAGCCGGCGGCGGGAGATACGACGGGGCGGGCCGTGATCGCGGAACGCACAACCCCGGACCCGCACACCGGTCGGCGCCTCGTCGAGCCTGCGTCCGAGACGGCCGCCAACACGCCGGACATGCCCCGGCGGATCGACGGCTCGCCGCCAGCCGATAAGCCCGCCGAGGCCGCGAAACCGGAAAGCCGGGACGGCGTGCTCATCACCCGCAAGGGGCCCGCATTGAGCGTCGAGACCGTCGGGCCGCGGACGATCGCCGTCGGCCGGGAGTCGACCTACGAGGTGAGCATCACCAATTCGGGCGACGTGCCGGCCGAGGGGCTGGTCGTGTTCGTCTCCCTGCCCGAATGGGCCGAAGTGGCCGGCGCCGGGGCCAGCGCCGGCTCTGCCGAGATGGCCGGGGCCGGCCAGCCGCCCGGAACCATCCAGTGGAAGGTGGGCTACCTGAACGCCAAAGCGCGCGAGCGGTTGACGTTGAAGATCGTGCCCCGGCAGAGCCGCTCGTTCGACCTGGCGGTACACTGGGACTACAAACCGCCCGCTTCGCAGGCGTCGATCGAAGTCCAGGAGCCGAAGCTCTTGCTGCAACTGAAAGGCCCCCGCGAGGTCCTCTACGGCAAGAAGCAACTCTATCACCTCAAGCTCGCCAACACCGGCACCGGCAACGCCGAGAACGTCGTGCTCAGCTTGCTGCCCGTTGGGACCGGCGCGAACGTGCCGGCCTCACACCGGGCGGGCCTCTTGCCCGCCGGACAGGAGAAAACCCTGGACGTCGAGTTGACCGCCCGGCAAACCGGAAACCTCACCATCCAGGTCGAGGCCCGCGCCGACGGCGGCGCCCACGCCGAGTTGTCCGAGAAGGTCCTGGTCCGCCGCGCCGGCTTGAAGGTCGCCATCGACGGCCCGAAGGTCCAGTTCGTCGGCGCCGCCGCCACCTACGCGGTGACGGTCCGCAATCCGGGCAATGCCCCCGCCCACCACATCAACCTTTCCATCAACCTCCCCGCCGGCACCGCTACCTGTCGGGCATCGAGGGCGCCCACCAGGACGCCACCGGCGGCCGGCTGGAATGGACTATCGAGGCCCTCGGTCCTGAGGTCGAGCAGAGCTTCGCGGTGAAATCCACGATGGGGCTGGCCGGCGCGGGTCAAATCCACCTCGACGCCACCGCCGACGACGACCTGGCCACCTCGGCCGAAATGCAGGTCCAGGTCCAATCCGTCGCCAACCTGTCGATGGATGTGAAAGACCCTGCCGGACCGGTGCCGGTGGGCGAAGAAGCGGCCTACGAAATCCGCGTCCGCAACCGGGGTACGCGGGAGGCCCAGGGCGTCGAAGTCTTCGCCTACTTCTCCCGCGGCATCGAGCCGACCGCCGCCGACGGCGCCCCGAACCGCCTCGGGCCGGGCCAGGTCGTCTTCGAGACCATTCCCTCGCTGGCCCCCGGCGCCGAAGTGGTGCTGAAGGTCCGGGCGAAGGCGGAGGTGGCGGGCAATCACGTCTTCCGCGCCGAGGCCCACTGCAAGCCGCTGGGCACCCGGCTGATCCGTGAGGCCACCAACCTCTACTACGGCGATACGCCTGCCGCCGAACAAGCCGCGCGCGACCCTGCTCCCGAAGATCACCCCCGGGCAAAGTAGTCCGCGGCGCAGTCCCGGCCGCAATGTAGTCCGCACATTTTGCGTGCGGGACTCTTATGCGCGGCCGTCTTGCGGTATAAGAATGGTTATGCCCAAGCCAGAGCAGCTTCAGCAACGATTGCGGTTGTTCGACGCCACCACGCTGGTGATCGGCTCGATGATCGGGTCGGCCATTTTTCTGGCACTGCCGATCATGGCCCGCGAAGCGCCTTCTCCCGCAGTACTGATCGGGCTGTGGATCTTCGGCGGGCTGTTCACTGTTCTCGGCGCGAATTGCTGCGCGGAATTGGCGGCGATGATGCCGAAAAGCGGCGGACAATACGTGTTCTTCCGCGAGGCGTTCGGCAATCTGTGGGCATTTCTCTTCGGCTGGACGCAATTTCTCATCATTCAGACGGGCACCAACGCCGCCGTGGCCATCGCCTTTGCCAAGTATCTCGGTTCGCTCGTGCCGGGCTGCGGCGAGAAGAGCGTGCTGGCAACCATCCCCCTGGGCAGTTTGTTCCCGGCCGCCGTGCATGCACACCTGCCCAAGGGCCTGGAACAGCTTGACATCAACTCGGCCCAAGTGGTGGCCTGCGGGGTGATTGTGCTTCTGACGGCGGTGAACATCCGGGGCCTTCGAGAGGGCGTCTGGGTGCAGAACGTGTTCACCGTGTTGAAGGTGGCCGCGCTGGCGGCGCTGATCCTGGCCGGGCTGTGGCACGGGATCGGCAGCCCCCGTTTTATTCCACCCGCGGCGTCGCTCCCTGCGCAGAAGGTCCTTGGGGCCGGATTGTTGACGGGACTGGCGCTGGCCCTGTCGAAGGCCCTGTTTGCCTACGACGCCTGGTACACCGTGACCTTCGCGGCCGAGGAAGTCCGGGACTCGAAGCGCACGCTGCCCTATGCGCTCTTGCTGGGGACGGTCGCCGTGACCGTCGTATACGTGTTGGCGAACCTCGCCTACCTGGCAGTGCTGCCCGTGGACCGGATCGCAGGCGTCGAAGACGACCGGGTGGCGGTCGCGGTTGGCAGCGCCCTGTTCGGCAACGTCGGTGCCACGCTGGTGATCATCGCCGTGCTGGTTTCGACGTTCGGGTGCCTCAACGGGCTGATTCTCGGCGGCGCCCGGCTGTGTTATGCCATGGCCCGGGACGGACTATTCCTGCGCGGCTGTGGGAACCTGCACCCGCGCACGGGCACGCCGGCAACCGCACTGGTGTATCAAGGCATCGTCTCGGTGGCGCTGACGTTCACCGGCTCGTACTCAGGACTGTTGACGTACACCATGTTCGCTGCGGTCTTCTTTACCGGATCGATGGTTGCGGCGGTCTACCGGTTGCGCATCAAGCGGCCAGACTTGCCGCGGCCCTACCGGTGCTGGGGCTATCCCGTCACGCCGGCACTGTACCTGGTAATGTGCCTGGCGTTCCTGGTGTGTGTGATTCAGGGCAACCCGCTGGCCTCGGGGATCGGTGTGTTGCTGATCCTGGCGGGGATTCCATTCTATGCGGTTTGGCGGGCAAGGGGTGGGGCAAGCGCCAAGTCTGCGTAGGAGAAATGCAGTGGATGCGGCGGGGGGCTATCGAATACAGGCCCGAGCGTGTAAAATCGCGGGCGTGTTTACAAGTCTTCCTCGCTCCTATTTCCGCTGGATTGCAATCTCTTGCCTGGCACTGCTGGTGTTCGTGCTGGGTTACGCCGGCTTCCGCGAATACTACCGTGCCGCCCATCGTGAGCGTTCGATCGCGGACATTACGTATGTGACCTTGCAGTTGTTCGTGGTCCAGAGCGGCGATCTCGACGGCCCGGTGGGTTGGAAGCTCGATTTTGCCCGGTTCGCCGCCCCGGTCGTTGCGGCTTACGCCGGATTCTGTGCCCTGCTGTCGATCTTCTTTTATCACGTGCTGCTGTTTCGCCCCCGGCTGATCGGCGGACACGCAATTGTGTGCGGGCTGGGCCGCCGAGGTTCGAAGCTGGTGCAGCAATTGCGCGCTCAGGGCAAGTGCGTGGTGGTGGTCGAGGGCGATGAAAGCAACGGCGAGCTGGCTCATTGCCGGCAGATGGGGGCCATCGTGCTGGTCGGGGCGGCCAACGACCGGCGGATTCTGGACAGAGCCTGCGTTCACCGCGCCAAGACCTTGATTGCCATCGTCGGCGACGACGGGACCAATATCGAGATCGCAGTCCTCGCCCACCAATTGAACCAGAAGCGCACTTCCGGCGCGTTGGAGTGCGTGGTCCACGTGTTCGATCCGCGGCTTCAACGGGCATTGAAGCAACATCGCATCTTCACCGACACCACCGACCCCTTCGATCTGCGGCTCTTCAACGCCTTCGAGATCGGCGCCCAGGCGATGCTCCGCCGGCACCCGGTCGCAGACGGCGAAGCCCCGCAGACGCCGGCCGGCCGCACCTGCTCATCGTCGGGCTGGGGCGGCTGGGCGAATCGCTCCTGGTGCAAGCCGCGGCCGAGTGGCGCGGCCGCCGGAAAACTCCCGCCGACCGGTTGTGCGTGACCGCCATCGATCGCCACGCGAAGCTGCGAGAGGACTGGATGGCGTTGTGCTATCCGGACCTGGAAGAGACTTGCCGGATCACGTTTGTGGAAATGGACATCCATTTTCCGCGTTTCCCCGAGCGGGCCCTGTTGGAGGGAAGCGACGGCATGCCGCCCGTCACCGCCGTCTATATTTGTGTGGATAGCGACTCGTCGGCGCTTTTTGCCGCGCTGGCGGTGCACGATTGTCTGAAAGGCAAGAAAGTCCCCATCGTGGTCCGGATGACCGAGCAGGCGGGGCTTGCCTCCTTGTTGGCTTCGGACACCGGCGGCCAAGGCCTGATCGAAGGGGTCCACGCGGTGGGACTGCTGGACGTCGCCTGTTCGCTCGATCTGGTTCTCGGCAAGCAATGAGCATTCGGGTGGCACGCCCTGAAAGGGCGTGGGAGATGTTAGGGCTGGATCCGGCGATTCCCCACGCCCTTTCAGGGCGTGCCACCCCGCCGCAGCCTGTCCCCGACAAACGCTTCATTGAGACAGCAAAACGACGACGCTGCGCCCCTCGGCGCGGATGCGGTTGCCGGCAACCGGCCGCTCATTGCCCGGTGTGGCGATATCCTGGGGAGATGGTTCCGCCGTGTTGACGGCCAGATGCCACTGCCGCCCCTTTATGGCGGGGATTTCGAACTCCAACTCTTCGGCAGCCATATTGAGGATGACGTGAATATCGGCTTCCGCGCCGAAGCCCGCCAAAGTGAATGCCAGGGCACGGGCGTTCGGATCGTCCCAGCCAGGGTGCAAGAGTTGGCAACCATGCCAGCTAACGTCCGGCAAGCCGCGCTCGTTCAGCTTGCCGTCGAAAAAGCGGGGCCGGTGAACGGCCGGATGGCGCTTGCGGAAGTCGATCATCAATTTCCAGAAGCGGAAGAGGTCGGCACGTTCCTTCAGCGCCCGCCAGTCGGACCAGGTGATCTCATTGTCTTGGCAGTGGGCGTTGTTATTGCCCTTTTGGGTCCGGCGGACCTCGTCGCCCGAGAGGATCATCGGCACGCCCTGGGCCAACAGCAGGATGGTGGCAAAGTTGCGGACCTGGCGGCTGCGGAGGGCCTCGATGGCCGGGTCGGCGTCTCTCCCTCCGCGCCGCAGTTCCAACTGAGGTTGTCGTTGATGCCGTCCCGGTTCTCTTCCCCGTTGGCCTCGTTGTGCTTGCCGTTGTAGGACACCAGATCGTTGAGCGTGAAGCCGTCGTGGCAGGTGACGAAGTTGATGCTATTGACGGGAAGATGGCCGCTGGTCTGGTAGATGTCGGCGCTGCCGCCTAGGCGGGAAGCGACCGCGCCGACCAAGCCCGGATCGCCGCGGACAAACCGCCGGAACGTCGTCGCGGAAGCGGCCGTTCCATTCCGCCCAGCGGTAACCGGGAAAATAGCCGATCTGGTACAGGCCGGCCGCGTCCCAGGCCTCGGCAATGATCTTGGCGTCCAGCAGGGCCTCGGACAACTCAATGCTCCAGACCACCGGCGGATGGGCCATGGGAACGCCGTCCTCGCCCCGCGAAAGGATCGATCCTTCGTCGAAGCGGAAGCCGTCCACGTGCATCTGCGTAACCCAGAATTCCAGGCACTCCAGGATGAACTTCTGCACGATCGGGTGATTGCAGTTGACCGTGTTGCCGCAGCCGGAATAGTCCATGTAGTACTGGCGGTCCGCGGGCACGAGATGATAGGCGATCTCGTTGCAAAGGCCCTTGAAATTGATGGTCGGGCCGAGATGATTGCCTTCGCTCGTGTGGTTGAAGACGGTGTCGAGGATGACCGCGATTCCCGCCCGGTGCAGGGCCTTGACCATGTCCCGGAACTCGCGGACGTGCGCCCCTTGCTCGGGCGCGACGCAATAGCTGGGCTCTGGGGCGAAAAAACTGACCGTGCTGTAGCCCCAATAGTTGCTCAGCGGGCCGCTGCCGTCGGGCTTCATCCGCAGGACTTCCTTGCTGTCGTACTCCATCACGGGGAGCAGCTCCACGGCCGTGATCCCCAAATCCGTAAGGTATGGGATCTTCTCGACGACCGCCGAGAAGGTGCCGGGATGCTTGACGCCCGCGGAAGGATGCCGCGTGAATCCCCCCACGTGCATCTCGTAGATGACCAGTTCGTTCATCGGCCGAGTCAACGGCCGATCGCCCTCCCAGTCGTAATCGGACATGTCAATGACCACGCTCCGCATGGACGAGGCCAGGTTGTCGTTGGGTCCGCAGGCGTTGGCCCGGTTCCAGAGCGAGTTCGTGTCGCCGCGGGCGTAGGGGTCGATGAGGACTTTGTTTGGGTTGTAGCGGAAGCCCTGGCCGTGGAGGTCTGTCGGACCGTCGGCCCGGTAGGCGTAATGGGCGCCCGGCCGCAGCCCCTTGACGTATACGTGCCAGAAGAAAAAGGTCTTGTTCACCGCCGGGTCGAGCCTGATGATCTGAATCGGCTCCGGCTGATCGTGCTCGTCGAACAAGAGCAACTCGACGGCCGTGGCGTTGCGTGAAAAGACGGAAAAGTTGACGCCCGCCGAATCAGGGATTGCACCCAAGGGGTGGGCCCGGCCGGGGGCGGTCGCGTATCGAGGGGGGCTCATGGTTGCTTTCCTCCGAGGATTCAGCCCAAGGACAGGTGGACGCAAACAACGGATTTCAGCGCCGCCAATTATCGTCGTCGGGCCACGGTCCCGCAAGGTTCCGGCGGTTGGGTGGCGCCGCACGGCCGTTGATTGTGTTCCCAACGTCTTATTGCCCAGGAGTTTACGACGCATGGCGGCGCCGGCGTCCCCCCCATGCCCGGTCAGTCGCGGGCCGGCCCCCCGTGGCACCCACGCACGTTCATGCATGGACTGGAGCGTTGGCCTGCACGGCTCGGGGGCTTATTGACGGTGGGGCACTCCGCCGGTATACAGGTGGGTGAGATTTTAAGGGTTCTACTCTGGCCGGTCCTTCGAGACGAAAGGGAGGTGCGACGATGATTTTCCGGAAGCTCTGGCACACGCTGATGGCGCAGATCAATAAGGTTGCGAACGTCTTCTGGACGGCCGATCCGATTGCCCAGATGCAATATGAGTACGATCAGTCGGTGGCTCAGATGAAGGAGGGCCGCGAGGGACTTGAGCAGTACCGGGCGCTCGTGGAGCGGGTGGGCCGTCAGGCGGCGATGGACAAGCAGCACGTCTCGAAGCTCGAAGCCCAAGTGAAGGCATACCTTTCCGCGGGCGACCGCGAGACGGCCGCCCGGTTCGCCCTGGAGCTGCAAAAAGCCAAGCAGGACCAGACCGAGAATGAAGGCCAACTCAAGCTGCACGAAGAGGCCTACAACAACAACGTCGCCAAGATCAAGCACGCCTCCAAGAAGCTCGTCGATGTCCGCGAGAAGATTCAGAAATACGACGCGGAACTGAAAATGAGCCGCGCCGAGGCGGAGATGGCGAAGCTGGCCACCGATTTTAATTTCGACGTTACCACGGACTTCGGCCAAATTGAGCAAGTCATCAACGACAAGATCGGCCTGAACCGCGCGAAAGTCCGGGTGGCGGCCGATCTGTCGAGCGACGGGCTGGCCGACATCCAACACGAGCAGGCAATGGAAAAGGCAATGGGAGAGCAGGCGCTGAAGGATTTCGAGGTTCAAATGGGCTTGGTCACGCCGGAAACAGCCAAGGTGGCCGAGGCCGCCAAGGAATTGGGCCCCGCCGCCAAGACCGCGGAAACCGCGACGCAGAAGTAACATGCCAGGCAATCCCGTGATTTCGTCGCCCAGCACTCGCGTCGATCCCCTGCCGGCGGCCAAAGCGGCCAGCCCTGCGGAGAAACTGCCCGCCTGGTACCCGGCTTGGGCGCGGGAGCTTGCCGACCTCTATTTTTCCGGCACCACCTGCCTGTTCATCCTGCACGGCAACGTCCACGACCTGATTCATTGCCCCGAGGGCAATGAGGACGCTTATTGCAGCCTGTCCGAGTTTCTCACGACGCAGGTCTTCGGCACGTGGGACCTGGTCTTGGGCTACGATCTGAGCCAGGGGTTGCGGCCGCAGGCCGGGCGGAACGGCGACCGGCTGCGGGCGATGTTCCAAACGCTCACTTCCCGTTGGGGCGACCCGACGCAGTGGCCGCGCGATCCCGAGCCGGCCCTGCTGCTGTTGGACGCCTTCATCGAGCGGAACCTGGTGGACGAGGCCCCCCAGCGGAAGAGCGTCGCCTTTCTGTTCGACTACGCCCAGTACATGCTCCCGGCCGGCGACCTGGACGCCCTGGTCCGCGGCCAGGGGGCCCGGCTGGTCCGCTTCCTGCGTTGGGCGCAGAACCCGCTGATCAAACAGGTCAACATGGCGTTCTGTCTGGTGGCCGAGCGGCTGGCCGAGGTCAACGAGCGGTTGGTGCAGAGTCCGCACGTCGCGGCGATCGAGGTTCCGTTGCCCGACCGCGACGAGCGGTGCCGCTTCAGCCGGTGGACAGCCCGCGGCCAGGACCTTCCGCGGGCTGCCGACCTTTCGGCCGACCAGCTTGCCGACGTGTCGAACGGGCTGAGTCTGGTCAACCTGAACGTCGTGTTGTCGCAGGCCATGCGCTCGGGGCACCGGCTCGACGGCGCGTCGTTCCGGCAGTTGAAAAAGACGGTGATCGAGCGGCAGTGCCAGGGGCTGGTCGAGTTCGTCGAGCCCGACCACACGCTGGACATGATCGCCGGGCAGACCGAGGCCGTCAAACGGCTCCAGGACGACGCCCGGCTGATCACCGACGGCCGGCTCGACGCGGCGCCGATGGGCTACCTGATCTGCGGCGCGGTGGGCACGGGCAAGACGTTTCTGGCCGAGTGCTATGCCGGCTCGATCGGCATACCCTGCGTGTCCCTGAAGAACTTCCGCTCGAAATACGTCGGCGAGACGGAGGGCAACCTGCAACAGGTGTTGGCCGTGCTGAGGTCGTTGGGGCCGGTGGTGGTGATTATTGACGAGGCCGACGCTGCGCTGGGCAACCGGGAAGCCGAGGGCGATTCGGGCACGTCGGCCCGCGTCTTCTCGATGATCGCCGCGCAGATGGGCAATACCCGCTACCGCGGCCGCATCGTCTGGATGTTGTTGACCTCCCGGCCGGACCTGCTGCCCATCGACCTGAAGCGCCAGGGCCGGGCGGAGGTTCATATCCCGCTGTTCTATCCCTACCAGGAGGCCGAAGTCCGGCAGATGTTCGAAGTCATGGCCCGCAAGAACAAGGTTCCGCTTGGCCCCGACGTGCTGCCGAAGATGCCCGCCGGCTGGAACCTGAGTGGGGCGGACATCGAGAGCATCGTGCTCGGGGCGAAGCGCAGCGCGCTGGCGGCCGGCCGCAAGGAGCCTTCGGCCGAGGATTTGCAGACCGCGGCCAGTGAATTTCATTCCGTCGTCGCAGGGCCTGGAGAAGGAGTTGCAAGAGACCGCCGCCGTGCTGGAATGTACGCAACTGAGCCTCTTGCCGCCCGCGTGGCGCGAAAAGGTGTCGAAACCGGACGGCCGTTCGCGTCTGCAAGAGCGGACGGCGGCCATCCGGCAACTGATGGAAACGTAATCCCCTGGGTGGCACGCCCTGAAAGGGCGTGGTGAATCGCCACATGTCGAGTGAGACGCCCGCCACGCCCTTTCAGGGCCGTGCCACCCAATTGACGAACGTAACAATTCTGACCAGAGGAGCTTGCTAATGCCAGTGCAACGAGCGAAGTCCGTATCCGCGTGGTTCGACGAAGCCTCTCACACTCCCACCATCGCCGACAAGGCCCGGCGAACCGAATCGTTCGTCGCGGCCATGGCCGACGGCCGGCTCGACGAGTCGGAAATCAAGGACCAGGAACGCCGCCTGGTGGCGTTGATGGAAGAAGTCGAGCCCCGGTTAGACCCCGGCCTGCACGCCAAGGTGACGGAGTTGTTGTGTGAGTTGACGGTTTATGATTTCATGCAGGCGATGCACTCGGTCGGGCAAGCGCGTCCCAAGACCGTATTCCGCGGCTAATGGTTTTTGTAGGACGGATTTCCAAATCCGTCCCCGGACAATGGACGGATTGGGAAATCCGTCCACAAGGAGAGAATCATGGCAGGACAACCGAAAACCCCGTTCTACGTCGTGCTGGCGCTGGTCGTGGCGGCTCTGGTGGTATTTGCCGTCTACCGCTCCGACATCTTGGCGCCGCGAGGCAACGCCAACAAGCTGGGCCGGATCGACCCGAAACAGTTGGGCCAGAACGCCGGCCCGGTCAAACCGGGACCGGACGCCGCCCCCGCCAACCTGCCGGTGAAGGCCGAATCGCCGGACAACGCGGCGCCGCCCGCCACCACGGTCAAGGAGTATAAGTTCAAGCCGGCCGAGCGGCTGCCGGACATCAAAGGCACCTCGGCCTACAAGCCGATGGAAAACAACACCGTGCGGTTCGCCTTGAACGTCTGGGCCGGCTGGGGACCGATCATCCTGGCCAACAACGGCTTTAAGCCGGGCAAGGTCTGGAAGACGCCCGACGGCGAGGAGTTCCGCGTGGAATTGGTGCTGATCGACGACCCGGGGGCGATGATCGCGGCCTACGCCGCCGGCCAGGTCCACATCGGCTGGGGCACGCTGGACATGGTGCCGCTGTTCGTCGACGGAATGGTGGACCGGACCGGCAAGCCCAAGGACAGCCGCGTCATGCCCCGCATCTACCAGCAGATCGACTGGTCCAACGGCGGCGACGGCATCGTGGTCCGCGAAGAACGTCAAGACAGTTGCCGACCTGCGCGACAAGAAGCTGGTGCTGGCGCAGAACTCGCCGTCGCAGTATTTCGCCCTGAACATGCTGGTGGCCGGCGGCGTGCAGCCGTCGGAAGTGAACATGATCTACACCAACACGGCGTTCGAGGCCGCCGCCGCCTTCGCCGCCCAACAAGGACATCGCCGGGGCCGTCTCCTGGTCGCCGGACATCTACAACCTGGCCAAGGCCAAGGGCAACCGCATGTTGGTCAACACGCAGACGGCCAACAAGCTGATCGCCGACATCTGGTTTGCCCGCGCCGATTTCGCCAAGGACCATCCGGGCATCATCGAGGGGCTGGTGCGCGGCATTTTCGACGCCATGGAGGAGATGAAGAAGCCCGACCAGAAGGCCGCCTGCTCGAAGCTCATGGCCGCCGGCTACAACATCCCCGCCGACGACGCGATGGCCATGTTCGGCGACGCCCACAACACCAATTGGGCCGAGAACTACCAGTTCTTCCTCAACCAGAACAACCCCACCAACTTCGAGCGCGTCTGGCGGCAAGCCTACTATCTCTACCGCCAGATCGGCACCATCCAGAACTCGCCTCGTCCGCTTCGACCAGGTGATGGATTTCTCGGTCATCCAGAAGCTGGGCAGCGAGGAGAAGTACAAGTCGCAGCGGGACGAATACGAGGTTCAGTTGGCCCCGAAGACGGTGGGCGAGATCCGCGCCGAGTCGGACGAAATCCTCACCAACACGGTGGTCATCCACTTCTTCCCCAATGACTGGGACCTGCACAAGAAGATCACCCGCGACGTGGACGGCAAGAGTGTCGAGGAACCCTACGACCCGAACGTCGACAACGTCCTGGAGGGCGTGGCCAAGCTGGTGGGCCAGTTCGGCGCCGCCCGGGTGGTCATCGAAGGCCACACCGACAGCTCGCTGCGCGGCCAGGTGCCCGTCGACCTGGTGAAGGAACTCTCGATGAACCGCGCCAACTGCGGTCAAAGAGGCGCTGGTGCAGAAGTTCAACATCGACCCGAACCGGCTGATGGTCGACGGGCTGGGCTGGGACCGGCCGGCCGACCCGAAGAATCCGTTCGACCAGGCGAAGAACCGCCGCGTGGAGATCAAGGTCTATCCGGCCGAAAGGCAATAGAAATCGTGCCGATGGACGACATCGAAAGAAGAACGAGCCGCCTCGGCCGGGCGCAGTCCGGTCCGAGGGCCGCCCCGTGCGGCGAGCGCCGTCTGCCCGCCACGCGACGGTGGCGAACCCCTTGGCCGGCGTGCCCTCGCCCCACGTAAGACGCTTTCGCGCTGCGCGGCGACATCTCCGCGTGGCAGGCATTCTTGCTGGGGACGCTCTGCATCGGGCTCTGCGGCGTGGTGTGGTGGGCGTTGACCCGCGGCGCCGATCCCTGAGGAGCGCTTCCTTGGCCCGACCGTCCTGCCCAGCCCCGACGAAACGTTCGACGACTTCCACAGCCTCTGGTTCGACCACGCCCTGACGCGCAACACGCTGGTCAGCCTGAAGCGCGTCGTTCTGGGTTTGGGCTGGCGGCCCTGGTGGGGATTCCGCTGGGCGTGCTCTGCGGCTGTTTCCGCCGCGTCGAGCGCCTTCTTCGCGCCGCTGATGATCGTCGGCCGCAATATCCCCGTGGCGGCCGTGATCCCCCTGACGCTTTCGCTGTTCGGGATCGGCGAGTTCCAGAAAATCATGTTCATCTTCATCGCCTGCGTGGCGTTCATCGTCATGGACACCGCCACGGCGATCGCCGACGTCAGCAGCCGCTACGTCGACACGGCCTACACCCTGGGCGCCAGCCGCCGGCAGATCGTCCTGAAGGTCCTGGTGCCGCTGGCCATGCCGGCCATCTTCAACTCGCTGCGGCTGCTGTTCGGGCTGGCCTTCGGCTACATCATGCTGGCCGAAGTCATCCAGACGCAGGACGTGGGGGGGCTGGGAAGCATCATCAACTTCGGCCAAAGCCGCGGCGGCCACCGCACCTATATCCTGCTGGTGCTGATGCTCATTCCCCTGGTGGCCTTGGCGATCGACCGCCTGCTGTTCTGGGTGCAACGCCAGTTGTTCCCCTACCAGTACGGCGGCGACGGCTTGCTGCACCGCGGGGTAAGGGCCGTCTGCCGGGCTGGGAAGATTTCGCGGCGCTGTTCCGCAAGCCGATGGAAGTTGCCGTGGCGCCGGCCGGCGGAGATGGCAACGGCCCGCCACGCAGGACGCCGAGGCGAGGAACGCCGCCGTGAACGCCGAGCACGTGACTTCGCCCGCACCGCAGCCCGCCACGATCCCTGCCCCCGTCGGCATGGGCCAGATCGTCGATCGCTTTCGCAAGACCGAAGGAGCACGGTCTTCCCGCGGGTCGTCGAGTTCCGCGGCGTGACGAAGACCTACAACGCCGGCATGCCGAACGAGCTACACGGCGATCCGCGACGTGAGCTTCTTCGTCGAGGACTTGCCGGACAAGGGGGAATTCGTCTGCGTCCTGGGCCCCAGCGGCTGCGGCAAGAGCACGATCCTGCGGCTGATCGCCGGTCTGCCGCCGCAGCATCCGCCCACCGCCGGCGAAGTGCTGGTGCAAGGCTCTCCGGTGGCCGGACCCGGCGCCGACCGCGGCATGGTCTTCCAGGACTACACCAGCTTCGATCATCGCTCGGTGCTGGAAAACATCACTTTCGGCCTGGAGTGCCAGAACGTCCGCCGCGCGGACCGCGAGCAGCTCGGCCGCGAGTGGATCGGGCACGTGGGTCTCAACGTCGCGGCCGATGCCGACAAGTACCCCCACGAGCTTTCCGGCGGCATGTGGCAGCGCGTGGCCATCGCCCGGACGTTGATCCTCCGGCCGCGGATCATCCTCATGGACGAGCCTTTCGGCGCGCTCGATCCGCAGACCCGCATGGACATGCAGGACCTGCTGGTTTCGCTGTGGCGGGAGGCTGAGGCCACGGTCTTTTTCGTGACCCATTCCATCGAAGAGGCGGTGTTCTTGGGCGATCGGGTCTACGTGATGGGCGGCTCGCCGGGCACCATTCTTCAGGAGTTGGAAGTCGAGCCCGCGGACCGGCCGGCACGGCTCATGCAACGCGAGCCCCGCTTCCGCGAAACCGTGGACCACATCCGCGACCTGATCACACGCCTGGAAAAACAGGGTGGAATCGAAGCATAACGGACTTGTGCGGAGCACTGGCGTGCACTTCGGCAAATACCTGCAAGCGGCTTTCCTGAATCACTGGAACCTGCTGGCCTTTCTCGGCGGCGCGGCGGCCGCGCTGTTGAGCGGCCATGCGGACGTCCTCCTGCCGATCGTGCTCGCGGGGGAGATCGCCTACGTCGGCCTGCTGGGCAGCCATCCCAAGTTTCAGAGCTATGTCGACGCCCAGGAGGCGAAGCTGGAAAGGGCCGAGACCTCGGTGGCCAGCCAGCAGACGATGCGACCACATCCTCGGCTCGCTGCCGCCGGAGTCGTTGCAGCGTTTCCAGTCGCTGCGTGCCCAATGCGTGGAACTCCGGCAGATCGCCCTGGACCTGAAGCGGCCCGGCATGGGCGCCGTGGACGTGCCGCTGGACCAGCTTCAGTTGAGCGGCCTGGACCGGCTGTTGTGGATTCACTTGCGGCTGCTCTACACGCACTACGCCTTGGCGAAGTTCCTGCAGAAGACCAGCACGGACCAAATCCAGAAGAACATCGACACTTTGCAGAAGCAGATCGGCCAATTGCCGCCCGACGACGCGGATCCCCGCCGCGCGGGTCTGCGCCGCCCTCCAGGACAACCTGGAGACCAGCCGCAGCCGGTTGGCGAACCTCACCAAGGCCCAGGAGAACTACCAGTTCATCGGCCTGGAAATCGACCGCCTGGAGAACAAGATCCGCTCGCTCAGCGAGATGGCCATCAACCGGCAGGAGCCGGAGTTCATCAGCAGCGAGGTGGACCACGTTGCCTCGAGCATGGTCGATACCGAGCGGACCATGAACGAGCTGCAATTCGCCACCGGCCTGAACGCCGTGGACAACGAACCGCCGCCGCTGCTCCGGGTCCAGACGGCCGCGGCGAAGAAGTAACGCCGCCTGCGGTCTACTCTTCTTTCGCCGGGGCCTCCTCGTGCGCCGGCGTGCGCGCCAGGGCATAAGCCACCGTCGCGCCGGCAATGGCCCCGCAAAGGTGTCCGTCCCAGGAGATCTCGGGACCCGCGCTCGGCAGAACTCCCCACAACAGCGTGCCGCCGTAGAGAAAACCCACGACGACGGCGACGATCAGCGGGATGGTCCGCCTTTCTTTCAATCCAGAGACGATCAGGAAAGCGACCAGTCCGAAGATCAGTCCGCTGGCGCCGACGTGGGTGGCGTGCCGCCCGAAAAGCCAGAGCAGCAGACCGCCCAGCAAGGCCACGTCGAGGACAATTTCCCAGGACCGCGCTTTGGAGCCCGCCAACAACGCCAGCAGAACGAGAAGAGGAGCGGTATTGCTCAAGAGGTGGTGCAGGTTGGCATGGAGGAACGGCGACGTGACAATGCCGACAAGCCCGACAAGCGTCCGGGGAACCACGCCAAAGGCGTCGAGCGACGGAAAGACGAGAGTCACCAGAAATACGCCCCAGATACTGCCGACGAAGATTACGATGCCGTAAAGCTCCTCCCGGATCGTGTGCGAGGCATTCGCCATGACGGGGCTCCTGCGGCGCCGTGCGTCGTGAAAGACCTGCCGTTGGTGCGGCAGTACAACTGCCACCCCAACATGATGTGCCTATTATACTTTGTGCCGTCGGATCAGGCGACGGCAACTGCGGATCTCGAACCAGATGAGAAACAGCCCCGCGCCCGCATAGACGGCAAGGAGAACCCACACGATCAACGGCGTGTGGCCTTCGAACGGGACTGTTTCCGCCGCCAGAGTGGGTCTGGTCATCGAGAACCGCAGAGCGACCTCGCCCAGGCTCCAGCTCTTGACGGCCAGTCGCCCCATGACGCCGGGAAGCAGAAAGCCGAAGGGCGTAGGCCACGAGCAGGCGACCGCCTCCATCGTCAACGGAGCAGCGTGATCGGTCCGTCCGGCCGTTTTGGCCGCACCGATGCCGAAGGCCGACGCGACGAAACCCACCTCGAACAGCACCGGCCCGGAATCGACGTCCATGAAGCGGTCGTGCGACTGGCGCGGCATTTCCGTGAAGCCGGCGATCCAGCCGGTGTCTTTCCAGAAGTTCTTTTCGTAGGCCCCGTACCAACGGCCCGCAACCACTGGGTCTAGCTCGGCGGCAAAGACGATGATCCCTGAGTTTCCGCAGCCGCGCGCCCCTTGAAGGATGCGGCCCGAGCGGGAGTCGGCCTGAAAAGCGGGCAAACCTTCTGGCGCCTTCATCGGGCCGTCGAATGCGGCCATCAGCCCTTTGGCCAATTCATCGTGGCTGGCCCCTTCAAGCCGCGCTGCCCGCTGAATCGCCGCCACGGCCCACAGCATGTCGGCCGGATAACACTCGCCGGGGTAGTCGTCCCGCAGGTGCAGCTTGGCCTTGCCCAACTCTTCCGCCAACGTCACCTGCTGCCGCGACATGAGCGCATGATACTGCACATCGCCGGTGATTCTTTCGTAGGACGAAAGCCCCAGGATCAGCAGCATCCGGTAGAACACGTTTTCCTTTTCCCGATAGCCGTTTCCCCACTTGGTCTTTACCCAAGTGGCCGTCACTGGCGAGGCGACGATCTGCGCGGCCTTCTCGACCGCTTCGCGGACGGTTCCTTGCGTTGCATCGATCTGGCCTGCTCTTGCAGGTCTTCGGCCGTGACCAGGAAGAACACCGCGCCGAACATGGGCCATTCCGTGGCGGGAATGTCGTTGTGATAGAGTGACCCGGCGTAATTCGTCTCCAGGTACATGTTCGCCCACGACCGGAATCGCCCCGCGGCCGAGTTGAACCACATGGGGACCAATCGGCACTGACCGGTCTGCCGCAGTTGGAAGTCCATCACGACGATGCAGATGGTGACCGCCGGGTAAATCAAGAACATCAGTGAGAGGGCAATCACCACGCCGGATACTGTGAGGTGGAACCCGATTTTCAAGTTTCGTCTTACCTTTCGGACGTCGAATGTGCGGACTGGCATAATACGCCTCCTTCCACTAGCTCGTAGGGATCGCTTCTTGCCGGGCCTGAAGAGGATCACCGGCAGTGTATGCTTCCAGTTCAGTCCAAGGGCCGCCTAACGCGACTTTGTTGCCGGGGCAAGTTGCCCGGCGGCGCCGGACAGTAAAGGGGGCGCGTACCAATGGAACAGCCAACGCAGCCAACCGATGGGCAGTGGCCGGCCCAGCAGCCGGTACAACGGTTCGACTGCGCTTGTAGGCCGCATTGAGGAAGAGCCGCTTGGCAAACCCCGCTTCGTTCCATCGGCAGCGATGGAGAATCGACGGCCAGGAATAGAACTCCCGATACGCATGGAAGTAGCCCGCCTCAAGCTCCTGCCGGGACATTCTCGCCGGGTTGAAGACCACGCGAGTCTGTGTCGTAGTGAGACCAGTCGCGATCGACAATCCGCCCCTTGGCCTGCAAACGGTGGTAGAGCGTCGTTCCGGGATAGGGGGTGAGGATCGTGAAGGTCGCCGTCTCCAAACAGGCCTCGATTCCAAACCGCACCGTTCGCGCGAAGACGTCCGGCCCATCGTGGTCGAAACCGAACACGAAACTCCCATTGACCATGATTCCCCGGTTGTGGATGCGGCGGACGTTCCGCAGATAGGTCTCCACGCGGTTGCACCGCTTGTGCACCTCCTGAAGGCTCTCGGTAACGATACTCTCGAAGCCGACAAACAGCGAGCGGCAGCCGGACCGCTGCATTTGGTCCAACAGGGCCTCGTCGTCGGCAACCTCGATGGACGTCATTCCCAACCACCAGCGGTTCCTTGCCGCCAGGGCCTCCAGCAGTTCACGGGCCAGCCGACGGTCGGCCATAATGTCATTATCGAGAAAGGCGATGACCGGATACGGCCGGGCATTGATCTCCCGGAGAACCGCTTCCAACGGCCGCCGGCGGAAACTCGGCTTCGGCCGGCAACTCTCGTAACAAAAATCGCAGCGGCGCGTGCAACCGCGGGTGGTTGCCACCGATAGCAGAATCGCGTAATCGTTGGGGGCAATCCGCGACCAATCCGGCGCCGGCGTGTGTTCCAGCGGCAACGGTTCGCCGCGGTAGAGCGGTTTGAGGCATCCGTGCCGGAAATCCTTGAGCACTCGCCGCCAGACCGATTCCGCCTCGCCGGCCACGATCGCGTCGGCGTGGATTCTGCGCCTCTTCCGGGCAGACCGTAACGTGAGGCCCGCCGAGCACCACGGGAATTCCGCGGCTCCGGTAGTGGTCGGCCAGGGCGTATGCCCGCGGTGCCGCGGCCGTCCACACGCTGATTCCCACCAGATCGGCTTGAAGTCGGGGATCCGCGGGATGGTGGTACTCGTCGATGATCTCGACCTGGTGCTCGCGTGGCGTCAGGGCGGCAATCAGTTGCAGGCTGTGCGGCGGGGTCATGAAGTGCTTGATCCGCGTCCCGCGCCGCAGATTGGCCTTGGCGAAAATCAGCGCAATTCGGAAACTCATCTTTGTTCTCCTGCAAAGCACTTTGCACTGCAAAGTCTAAAGCCAAAAAAAACAACGCATATCCGCAACACTCAGGACGAATCCTCCCGAGCTTTCTCTCCTCGGTTGACGATCTGCGCAATGTTTCCAGGTAACGCCCGAAGGCCCTTCGGCCCTTCGGCGTGAGCCGCATGGCCGTGTAGGGGCGGCGTCCCCGGAAGCTCTTCTCGACGACGATGTACCCCGCCTCCTCGAGCGTCCGCGAGTGGGCGCTCAAGTTGCCGTCGGTAAGTCCCAGCATCGACTTCAACTCGTTGAAACTCAGTTGCGGCGATACCGCCAGGGCCGCCACAATGGCCAGACGTACGCGCTCGTGAATGACCGCGTTGAGGTCGTCGGGTTTGACGGGCTCGCTCATGCGGCCACCGTCTGCCGTTGTTTCCAAATGACGTAAAGCCCAAACACGATATGGAGCAAACCGAACGACAACGCCGCCGAAACGACGCCGTACTGCGGGAAACACATCAAAGCGATAACGCCCCAGGCGAGAAACGTCAAACCGAGAACGCGGGGCGGCCGGATCGAGAACAACCCCGCCGTGTAAACGCCCGTGCCGTAGAGCATCATCCAGACGGGCACGATGTACTGGATTTCTTCCGCTCTGGGCTTCAGCGGGATCAGGAACTTGTACGTCAACACCATGGCCACCACCACACACGGCGTCAGCGAGAACGCGGCGACGCGCATCGGACGCTGCGGAGGCACGAGTTGCTGCCTGGCCGCCGCCCGGCCCGTGAGAATCACCTCCACCAGCACGCCGGTCACGCCGATCACAAACCACATCACGCAGAAGGCGGCCTGGCCGGCGAACGACAGGCCGAGGATGTCGGCAAAGTCGAGAGAGCGGAACATGGCATAACTGACCCCGCAGCCGGCCAACACCAGCAGCCCGCCGACAACCGCCGGCGTGCCCGGCAGCAGCGTAAAGAGCGTTGCCCGTTCCATGATCCGCTGGATTTCCTGCATTCGGGCTTGGGCTTCGTCAGCGTCCATGGCAGACCTCCCCGTCAGTGTTCATCAGCTTTGTACCGCAAAGTAATTTACCAAAATAAGAAAATGCTGTCAAGGGCGGCCTGCCAAAAACCCCGGTTTCGGACGCCGAATCGGAAGCTCTTGTTTGCGTCACCCGAGCCTGGCCAGGCATCGTAACTATGTTCCGTGCAATGCTTTGCGGCACCGCCGGTGGTGTCGGTTTGGGGGGCATGGTAAATTGACTCCGATGAACAGGAAACAAAGCGGACATAGCCAGTCGGATGCGGGGGGATTTGCGGCTACGAGGTGGACATTGGTGCTGGCGGCCCGCCGCGGCAACGTTTCACATACCGCGGCCGAAGCGCTGGCCGAGCTTTGCCGCATCTACTGGTATCCGCTCTACGCCTACGTCCGCCGCCGCGGCTACGACACGCACCAGGCCGAAGATTTGACGCAGGAGTTCTTCCTGCGGCTGTTGGCCAAGAACTACCTGGCCGGTGTGGATCGCCGGAAGGGGAAGTTCCGGGCGTTCCTGTTGGCGTCGCTGAAGCATTTTCTGGCCAACGAGTGGGACCGCTGCCAGGCGCAGAAACGCGGCGGCGGGCAAGTCATCGTCCCGTTGGATGCGATCCGGGCGGAAGGCCGTTATCGCCTCGAACCGGCCCACAATCTGACGCCCGAGAAACTCTTCGAGCAGCAATGGGCGATCACGGTCCTGGAGCAGGTGTTGGCCCGGCTGCAAGCCGAATTCGCCGCCGAGGGCAAAGAGGCGCTGATTCGAAGCACTGAAGCCGTTTCTAACGGCCGGACGCGAGTCGGTCCGCTACGCCCGGCTTGCCGCCGAGTTGGGAACGACGGAGGGGGCGGTGAAGGTGGCCGTCCACCGTCTCCGTCGCCGCTATCGGAGACTGCTGCAAGACGAAATCGCCCAAACCGTCGCCACGCCGGAAGAAATCGACGAAGAAATCCGCTATCTGTTGTTGTGCCTGTAACCTTTCTCTCCGTTTGCTTCTGTAGATAATGGTGGCAGAGAAGCAAGGAACCCCTCCGATGGCCGACGAAAACCGATGTGCCCAGTGCGGGGCCATGTTGGCCGCCGATGCGCCCCAGGGACTTTGCCCGGCCTGTCTGCTGAAGCGGGGGCTGGAATCAGCGACTTTTGCCACGGCAGGGGAGCCGTCGGCCGCCGGTTACATCCCGCCCACGCCCGCCGAACTGGCGTCCTATTTCCCAGACTTGGAGATCCTTGAACTCGTCGGCCGCGGCGGCATGGGCGTGGTCTACAAGGCCCGGCAAAAGGGGCTCGACCGGCTGGTCGCCCTGAAGATTCTCTCACCGAAGATTGGCCAAGAACCGGCATTCGCCGAGCGGTTCCAGCGCGAGGCCCGGGCGATGGCCATGCTCAGCCATCCCCACATCGTGGCCGTGTACGACTTCGGCCAGACCGACGGGCTCTATTATTTCCTCATGGAGTTCGTCGACGGCGTCAGCCTGCGCCGGTTGCTGGACGCCGGCAAGCTCTCGTCCCAAGAGGCGTTGGCCATCGTCCCGCAAATCTGCGAAGCCCTGCAATTTGCCCACGACCACGGCGTGGTCCACCGCGACATCAAGCCGGAGAACATCCTGCTGGACAAGGCCGGCCGGGTGAAGATCGCCGACTTCGGCCTGGCGAAACTCATGGGCCGTGAGGCAAGGGACCTTGGCTTTTCGCTGACCGGCGTGGGCCAGGTGATGGGCACGCCGCACTACATGGCCCCCGAACAACTCGAACATCCACAGGCCGTGGACCATCGGGCCGACATTTATTCCCTCGGCGTGGTCTTTTACCAGATGCTCACCGGCGAATTGCCCATCGGCCGTTTCGCCCCGCCATCGAAAAAGGTGGAAATCGACGTGCGGCTCGACGAGGTCGTGCTCCGGCGCTGGAAAAGGAGCCGGAGCGGCGCTACCAGCAAGCCAGCGAGTTAAGAACGCATGTCGAGACAATCGTCACTACGCCGATGGTAGGGGGCGTGAAAAGCGGCACGAAAAGCACTTTGTCGGGCGATCATGGTGCGTTTCACGCACCCGATGAAACTGTCAAGCCGCGACCTTCGCAAATGGGCCTCATCGCCCTGGTGCTGGCTCTTGCCGGACCCCTGTTTGGCATCTCGGTCGCCGGCTTGAATGAGTCCTTGGCGACGGCTCTCTTCCTCGGTGTCGAAGTATCCGCCTTGATCCTGGGGATTCTCGCCTGGAAATTGCGCACCGGCAAAGCCGCCGTTACGGTGGTTGTGCTTCTCCC
This sequence comes from uncultured Planctomycetaceae bacterium, assembly GCA_963754135.1. Lineage (GTDB taxonomy): Bacteria > Planctomycetota > Planctomycetia > Pirellulales > Thermoguttaceae > JAJFUI01. The sequence continues at coordinate 179,983 of CAVWEY010000003.1, read as the reverse complement.
GGTGCTGATGCCGGCGTGTTCGCCATTCTGGCGATCAGCGTGTACGGGACACACCAAAACTGGCGGGACGTGGTGGCGAAGGCGATTGATCGCCGTGACAACGCGGCGGTCGTAACAGTCCATGCAGTCTACCCCGGCGCCAGTGCCCAGGTAGTGGCCGACACCGTCGCCGCCCCGATCGAGCAACAGGTCAACGGCGTCGAATACATGCTCTACATGCGGTCGCGCTCGACCGATGACGGTGCGTACCGGCTCGATGTCGCCTTCAAGCCGGGCGTCGATCTGGACGCCGCCCGGACGCTGATCCAGAGTCGGGTCAATTTGGCGTTGCCGGTTCTTCCCGACGCGGTCATACACGCCGGCGTCACGGTCAAAAGGAGTTCAACCGGGACGCGGGCTCCCATCGACTTTGCAGTCTATGGTGTCCGCGACAGGGGCGAGGATGAACTGAGGCAACTGGCCAAGAGACTCGTCAACCGACTAAAGGAGAGCAAGAAGTTGACAGATATTGGGACGACCCCCGATCTCGCGTTCGTCCGCCAGTTGTACTTTGACATAGACCGCGCCAAGGCCCGGACGGCCGGTGTCGCGGTCGGGGACATTTTTGCCGCTCTCCAAGCGGGCCTCAGCGGGCCGGACGTCAGGGACCTCAACCACTTCGGCCGATCCCTTCAGTTGAAGCCCCCCGCCGGCGACGGCCGGCCCAAGCAGGCGGCAGACATCACGAAGCTCAAAGTCCGCAATCGCAAAGGGGAGATGGTGCCGATCTCCAGCGTCGTCACCGTCCGCGAGACGATGGTTCCGCCCGTCCTCGACCGCTTCGACCTTTGGCCGATGGTCGAAATCACCGCCAAGCCTGCGCCTGGCGTTGCTCTTTCTCAGGCCCGCGCGTATGCGAGAGGCTGGCCGAGGAGGTCTCCAAGGAGTTGCGGGCGCCGGAAGGCTATCGGCTGACCTGGCTGTAGACGTTAGCCGTGCCGCGTCGTCTTGTCGTCCGCGGCGGGGTCGGCGCGGTGGGCGGTGGCGTGCTCGGCGGCCGGCGGGTCCGACGCCTTCGCCGCCTCGGCCTTCTTCTCGGACTCATCCGAAGCGAGACCTTCGTTGATGAACTTCTCGACGTCCTCCTCGGTTTGGCCGCCGACGAGCTTCTGCCGCACCCAACCGTTGGCTGTCTTGCGGTACATCACCAGTTGGGGGATCGGCCCGCCGCCGGTCAGTTGCTCGGCCAGCTCGCTCTCCTCGTCCGGGTTGACCACGGCGAAAGCGACCTTGCTGAAGCTCTTGTGCGTGCGGACCCGCGGCATGATCCTCCGCTTCATGGTCTGGCAGGGGACGCACCAGTTGGTGCTGACCAGGACGACGATCGGCTTGCCGGTTTCCACCGCAGTGCGATGGGCCTCGGCATAACTCTCGGCGGCGGCGGCTGTCGCCTCCGCTCCGGTCAACAGCAACGCAGTTTGCACGATAGTAGCGCACAGTATGGTTGTCATGGGGGGACATCCTTTGTCTTAGGGGGACGGACTGTCAGGTGGGAAAGCTGGTCGGGAGATTGTAGGAGGCGACTCCGATCGCCGGTTTTCCGTGTTCTCGGTACGCCGTCGGCGACACCCGTTGGCTCCTACAGACTTCCTGCTGTGCAAAAGCATCCGACTGTAGCTGCATTCCCATGCGGGGATTACCTCATCTCCCGCGCGGCAATTGCCTTAGCAGGCCACGCGGGAATTGTCTTAGTGTAACTGGATAACGTGGACTGGCAAGTGGGGGCGGGGCATATTTTACGGATTACATAACATAGGGGTTTTTTCTAACCCCTCTGATTTCGACTTATTACGCCCTCGCTTTTCTTGGTCGGCCAAACGACGGTGCGCAAATTGGGATAAATAGGAAGAACGGGAAGTAACGGCACCACGCATACAATTGCCACAACTCCCGACAAATCAAGAACTTCGACACCGAACCGATTGAATGCATCGCTCAGAGGTCGATATAATCGAAGGCATAGATGGCAAAGGCGTCAAACCCACTTGAGGCGATGCGCCCATGCGGCTCCGTGCTGGTCTGATTGGACTCGGCGATCTCTGGCAGACGCGGCACGCCCCGGCGCTGCGGCGCTAGCCGACCGGTTCGAGGTCCGGGCAATCTGCGACCCGGTCCGGCATCGGGCCGAGCAAGCGGCCGCCGACTTCCATTGCGATGCGGTCGACGGCTACCACGTGCTCGTCCAGCGGGAGGACATCGACGCCGTGCTCGTGCTTTCGCCCCAGTGGTTCCGGGAATTGCCGATCCTGGCGGCGTGCGAGTCGGGCAAGGCCGTCTATTGTGCCGTCGGCCTGGAACTCGACCCCAAAGAGGCGGAGACGATCAAACGCCGGGTGGAGGAGTCGGGCATCGCCTTCATGGCCGAACTGCCCCGGCGCCACGCCCCGGCCACCATCCGGCTGAAAGAACTGATCGCCACCCGGCTGGGCACGCCCCGGCTGCTGTTCTGTCACGAGCGGACAGCGGCCGAGCCGCCGGCGGGCGGCCCGGCAGACTCGGCCTCGATCCATCCGACGTTCCGGCACATGGTCGGTCAGGTCGATTGGTGCCGTTATGTGGCCGATCTCCGGCCGACCTCGGTGGTGGGGGTGATGCACTACGCCGGCGAAGCCGATGGTGTCGAGGACTACCGGATGATGAGCCTCGATTTCTCGCCCCGCGGCAAGCCCGGCACCGGCCCGACCGCCCAGATCAGTTGCGGCCGCTACATTCCCCCCGACTGGCACGAGGCGATTGCCTATCGGCCGCTGGCCGCGCTTCAGGTCTCCTGCGTCAAGGGGATTGCCTTCGTCGATCTGCCGGCCACGCTGGTCTGGTTCGACGAGGCGGGCCGGCACCAGGAGTCGTTGGAAAGCGAGCGGCCACTGGGCGAGCAACTCTTGACGCAGTTCTTCCGCGCCGTAACCAGTCTGGTCCGCCGCACCTGCGACCTGGACGACGCCTGTCTGCGCGTAGAGGTCGTCCAAGCCGCCCGGCGGAGCCACGAAGAGGGGCGGCGGGTGGAACTGTAGAGGACGCTAATCCAGTTCCGGCAGCTCTTCCAGCCACACCCGGATTTCGTTGTCGTATTCGCTGGCCAGGTCGCCCTTGACGAGTTGGCGGTGGAAGGCGGCGGCGCCTTCTTTCACGAGGTCGGCCGCCTCGGCGCTGGGGAAACGGCGCGTCGGGTCGGGGGCCACCAGCCCGCGGCAGAAGCTCATCAAGAGTTCGTTGCAGACGACTTCGTTGGGCAGGACGTGGGGGAGCCGCTGGGCAAGGAACCGCTTCGCCTCCAGCAGGTTGCGGTAGTTGGTCAACCCGGCAAACGGCGGCGCCCCGCCGAGCATTTCGATCAGCACGTAGCCCAGGCTGGCCAAGTCGCTGCGGGGCGTGCTCTGGCCCCCTTCGAGCACCTCGGGCGCGGCATAGGCCGGGGTGCAGGTCCGCCGCGGCGGGGCCTGCTCGAAGTCGAACGCCGAGCCGAGGTCCACGATCTTGGCGTTGCCGGTCCGCTTGAGCATGATGTTCGACGGCTTGAGGTCGCCGTGGACGATCCCCTCGCGGTGCAGGGCGGCCAGGCCGGCCAGGCAATCGCGGACGATGGCGATGGCGATGCCCGGCTTCACCCGCGGCTGCATCGCCCCGGCCGTGACGATCACCTGGTTGATGTAGGTCCAGCGTTTGCTGCTGACGTGCTTCTCGAGCCGTTCGAGCATGGTGCGGGTCAAGAGCCGGGAAAGGTCGTAGCCATCGACCCACTCCATTTCCATCATGCGGATGCGGCTGCGGTCCACCCAGTTGTGGACGTCCAACAGGTTGTCTTGCTGGATTTGGGCCACGCGGGCGGCGATCTTGGCCATCCGCGCCATCGCCTCGTCGTACGACCGCTCGTTCTCGTATCGTTCGGGCGAGAGGATTTTCAGCGCCACCGGGAGCGTAAAGCTGTCGGTGCCGCGGCGTTCGGTCAGATAGACCACCCCTTGCCCGCCCGAGCCCAACAGGCTGATGAGCCGATGGTGCTCCGTCCAACTGAGCCGCTGTTCGGCGATGATTTCTTTGTACCGGTTGAGCAGTTCATCGGAACAGGAGACGGTCGGATGGCCCCCCCAGGTATGGGTTGCAGTCCCTTCAAGGAAAGTCGTCGTTGACATTGGTTACCCCACAATCCGGGTGCATATTCACAGATTCGCCGCAGCCATCTTAGCCCGTCGGCCGGCCGGCCGTAAAGAGCGAAGTTGGGCCACTCCCCTATTGTAGACGCGGCATCCTGCCGCGTTTGCCAAGTCGCCAACGCGGCAAGATGCGGCGTCTACTACGGCTCGCACGGTTCCCCCCAGAGCGGATACCCCCCACCGCGGATGGGAAACCCAAGCCGCTTGTCCGGGAGGAAATTCACCAGCGGCAGGCCCGCCTGCCAGCGGCGGAGGTTGCGGCAGAACAGCCGGGTCATGTTGTCGATCCGCCAGGAACTCTGCCCGCCCACGTGCGGGGTGATGACGACATTGGGCAGGTCCCACAGGCGGCTCTCGGAGGGGAGCGGCTCGGGCTCGGTCACGTCCATCACCGCCCCGGCAAGGTGTCCGCTCTGGAGCGCGGAGACCAGGTTGGCCGTGACGACCAGCGGCCCGCGGGCGACGTTCACCAGCAGCCCGTGAGGCCGCATCTTACCCAGCGCGGCGGCACCGATGATCCCGCGGGTCGAATCATTCAGCGGCAGGCAGAGGACGAGGATGTCCACCTCGCTGAGCAGGTCGTCCAACCGGTCGGCCGGCCAGAGGGCCTCGACGCCCGCCGGCTTATCGACCGGGAACAGGTCGGTGGCCAAAATCCGCGTCTGGAATGGCCCGAGCAACTCGGCCAGCCGCCGGCCGTTGCCCCCCAGACCGACGATCCCCACCGTGCTGCGGGTCAAGTCGCGGGTCGGCCGGCGGATGAACTCCTTCTTCTGCTGGGCCCGGAAGAACGTGGGCAGCCCGCGGTACCAGCCGGTAATCAAGGCGATCGTGTGCTCCGCCACCTGGTCGGCCAGCACGCCCGAGGCGCTCGTGACCGCGATGTCCGAGCCGATCACCGAGGGGACCAGGCAGTGGTCCATTCCGGCGGCGGAGGACTGGATCCACCGCAGGCGGCCGCGGCGCACGACGCCGTCCCAGTCGACCGGGACCTTGGCGTGTCCACAGAAAATGTCGGCGGCAAACAGATCCTCGGCGATCCGCTCCTGGCCGGCATCGACCACCTCGGCCCCCGGCATGGCGGCGGCGATCTGGGCGACGTGTTTCGCTTCGACCGGGTAGCAGAGGACGATTCGCATGGCGCGTTGGCCCGCATTGTTCACGGTTCTACAGAGTTGGTCATCAAACCGCGATTTTTCCAGAATTAGACTCCACCCGGGTCGGCTTGCCGCGGCAAACTGGGATGTATCGGATGAATGCGTAAGTTATCAAAATGTTGTGTGGCTCCACAGTGGTGGCGCACGCATACAGACGTATACACTACCGGTATCACAAGTGGCGGACCAAATCAATGCAAGTTTCTTGTGCCAGCCGCTGGTGCTCTCCGTGGGGACGGGTTTTCGGGTCTTGCGCCGCCGATTTTGGATACCAAACTGGCCTTGTGTCATTGCTGCCCAAGGGGTATGGTTCCCACCCTAGGTTCATGGCGTTCGCCGGGACCTTCGCGGCCGAAGTTGCCATGACTGGCCGCCAAAGTCTGCTTTGTTCTCTCGTCTAAATCGCCGTGGGGGGAACCAACGTACAGGAGCGGAATCTATGGCTCTGTGCGGCTCCCCCGGACAGTTGCGACGGTCCACGTTCACGGCAATCGAAGTTCTGCTGGTCGCCACCGCATGGTTCGCCGGCGGCAACGTGTTTGCGGCACCTGGCGCCGGTGCCCAGTACGACCCGGCAACTCCCGACCTTTACCAGTCTCCCTCCGGCAGCGGCGATCCGGCAGTTCAGCAGCGGTACGGCCGGCCTTCCGCTCCGCAGGGCATCGACGACCAAGACGACTCGCGGCCCCAGTGGCGGAGCGTCCGGCGCCAGCAGCCTCGCCGCGGCGAGGCTTCCCAAGTGGAAAGAGCCGCGTTCGAGACGGACTCGCCGCCGGGGCCGGCCGCCGCCCCAAGGGCGCGAATCGCTCAAGGTGGCCCCGCCTTCCGGGAGGAATACCTCCAAGACGAGAACGGCCCCGGCGTTGCACGGACGCCGCTGGCCGGCTGTGGCAGCGGCCCTGCCGAATACGGCGACTACGGCGACGTCGGCTGCGGCTGGGGCGAGGACTGTGGGAGCGCCATCCCCGGTTGCTGCCGGGAGCCGGCGATGGAGCGGTTGTGGGTCCGCGGCGAGTACCTTCTCTGGTGGATGCCGGGATTCAATGTCCCGGCACTGGTGACGACCAGCCCGGCGGGCACGCCCCGCAGCCAGGCGGGCAGGCTGGGCCAGCCGGGCACGTCAATTCTCTTCGGCGATTCCGCCCTCAACGACGGGGCGGGCTCGGGCGGCCGCGTGACCCTCGGCGGCTGGCTAACCCCCTGCCACCTGTTCGGCATCGAGGGAAGCTACCTGGGCATCGGCACCCAGACGGCGCAGTTCAACGCGCAGAGCAGCGACTTTCCCATCCTCGCCCGGCCCTTCTATGACATCCAGAGCGGCAGTCAAGGGCAAGATGCGGCCCTCGTCTCCTTTCCCGGCGTCGCCAGCGGTTCCGTCGCGGTCACCGGGACGAGCCAGTTCCAGGCCGCCGACGTGCTGTCGCGGGCGAGGCTCTTGGAGCAGTGCGACCTCTACGTCGATTTCTTGCTCGGATACCGCTACGGGCAACTGCAAGACGGCCTGTTGATCAACGAGCTGACGACCTCGCTCAGCCGGGAAGGCCCGGCCCCGCTGAACACCACCTTCCAGGTCGTCGACCGCTTCGACACGCAGAACCAGTTCAACGGCGGCGTGGTGGGGGTCGCTTTCCAAGAGCACTACTGCGGATGGTCGCTGGACATCCTCATGAAGCTTGCGCTGGGCAGCACCCACACGCGGATTGCGATCGACGGCACAACGACGACGACGGTGCCGGGAACGGTCCCCGTCACCTACGCCGGAGGGATACTCGCTCAGCCGACGAACATCGGCGTCTACGAGCAGAACTTCTTCACCGTGATGCCCGAACTCGGCGTCGCGGTCGGCTATGACCTCACGTGCCGGCTGCGGGTAACGTGCGGCTACACGGTTCTCTATTGGAGCAAGGTGGCCCGGCCGGGCGATCAGATCGACACGGAACTCAACCCGTCGCAGTTCCCGTCGCAATACCCTCCGGGGCTGTTGGTGGGCGCGCCGCATCCGCAGTTCGCCTTGCGCACGACCGACTTCTCGGCGCAGGGCTTGAACGTCGGGCTGGAGTACCGGTTCTAGGCGTCGGCCGAGTTGGGCTTGACGGGCGCCGAGCAGCGCCGGCGGCGGATCGCCGGCAAACACGTCGCCAGCAGCAGACCGGCTAGCACTGCCGTTGCCGCCCAGGGGGCATACGTCATGAGCGTGACGGGCATGTGCTCCAGTTCAACGCACAGCACGTATCCGGCAGAAAGGACGTGCTGGCCCGAGTCGAAAGCGATTTCGCCGTCCTCCTTCTGCGGGGCACCGTTCGGGCCGGGCCTTGGACGCTCCGGCTGGTTGCCGCGGACCACCGCCCGCACCTTCGTGCTCGGCAGGTCCAGGGGGCGGCGCCAAACGTAGTGCCGCTGCGCATTGGCCAGCACGTACGAGAACGTCAACTCACGTTGGCCCGGCGGCCAGGGGACGCCGGTGACGAGTTTTCCGTCGGTCAGCGAGAACCGCCGCCCAAAGAATTCGCTGGCGAAGGTAATCTGTGCGAAGCCGGCGGGAATGGCCAGTTGCAGCGTCACCGGCTCGACGTTCTCGCCGGCGGCCTGGCCGACGTAACAGGCGGCGCCAGGATTGTCGATGAGTATCGACTCGGTCACCCGCAGCACGCCCGGCTCGGGCCGGAGCGTGATCGTGTGGCGGCGCACCACGAGCGGATTGGGAAAGGCAACGGCGTCGTACACGGCCAGCGTCACTTCCGCCCGTGGCCGCAGGGGACTCAGCCGCACGCTCGGGCCGGGGTAATGAACGCCGTCGCGGTTGGCGCCCGGCAAATAGACCTGTCCGCCGTCGGCCGGCAGGCGCCTGAAGCGGAACCTCCCCTGTCGATCGGCGGCCGTTTCGGCCACGGGCAGCAATTGCCCGTTGACCTTGGCACGCAGCACGACCTCGGCGCCGGCAACGGGCGTGTGACCGGCAGCCCGGACTACCACGCCTTCAATCACTCCCTCCGGCCGCGGCGGGTTGGCCCCGGACACCGAGCCGGCCAGCAAGAGCAGGGTGAGCAACATGGCGGCGAACCTCGTATAGTGATTCAGGTTCACGGGGTCTTATCAGTTTGGGGACGGATTGGGAAATCCGTCCTACATGCCATATTGACCGCGTTCAGCCGTAGTTGCGACCGGCGATGCGCCAGCAACACGCCGAACAATGCCGTAAATCCGCATACGCTCAGCCAGAGCACGGCCCGCATCGACGGCTCCATCGCCACGGCTGCCGGATGGATGCCGCGGAACCAGTGCGCCGCCACAATCACCAGCGGGACGTCGATTGCCCCGAGCACCGCGAGGACGGCACTCAGCCGGGCCCGGCGATGGGGGTCGTCCACCTGTGCCCGCAGAATCAGGCAGCCCGAGTAGATCAGCCACAAAACCAGCGCCGAGGTGAGCCGCGGGTCCCAGGTCCACCAGGTGCCCCACGCCGCGTGCGCCCACAGCGATCCGGTGGCCAACGTCAGGCCGCAGCAGAGCCAGCCCAGTTCGGCCGCCGCCTGCGACCAGTGGTCCCACGACAGATTGCGCGTGAGCAGATACGGCACGCCGCAGCCGGCCATCAGCAACAGCCCGAGCAGGCCGAGCCAGGCGGCCGGCACGTGGAGGTAGACGATGCGTTGCACGCTTCCCATCGTGGCCTCGGTGGGGGCCAACAGGGCCAGCGGCAACACCACGGCCGCCAGCAGAACCGCGGCCAGCGGGAGAAGAATCCGGCCACGGCGCATCGGTTGGTGTCGGCTCGTGCGCATGGGTTCACTCCTCGGCCACGAAGTCCATCAATACCATTCCAGCCACGGTGAAGACGGCGGCGAATGCGGCCAGGAGTCCGTTCCAGTCCCACCAGGCGGCCTCCAGCCGGCCTTCGGCCAGCAGCCGGGTGGCCTCGGCCGCGGCGAGGACCACGGGAATCGCCGCCGGCAGCGCCAACAGCACCGTCAAATTCGTTCCGCTCCGGACCCGCGCCGCCAAGGCGCTAAGCAGCGTGCCCGCCGAGGCAATGCCGAGGTTTCCCAAGATCGCCACCAGGGTCATGGCCCAAGGATGGCTCAAGAGCGGCACGTCCGTGAGCACCACAAACAGCGGGATCAGCACGCCCTCCAGCGCCGCCAGCCAAACCACGTTGACCGCGAGTTTGGCGAGGTACACGGACGACGGCGAGACGGGATAGAGCAGCAGGGCCCGCCAGCGGCCGTCCTCGCGCTCCAGGGCAAAGGACCGGTCGAGGCCGAGCGCGGCGGCGAGGAAAATCGCCACCCAGAGGAGCCCCGCCGCCATCTGCCGCTTGTACTCGGGGGGCAAGTCCATCTGCACGGAGAAGACCACCGCGACGATGATGCCCAGCAGCATCATGGCCGGCCAGGCCCGCCGGCTCCGCCATTCCGAGACCAGGTCTTTTTGGATCATCCACCAGATAGACATATCATGCTGCCCGCAATGTAGAAGCGGCATCTTGCCGCTTCAGTTCTCCGAAGCGGCAGGATGCCGCTTCTACGTCGCAAGATGCCGCTTCTACCTCGTAGAGTTTGCCGCCGCGCAATTCCAGGACGCGCTGGGCCAGGCGTCGCATCTTCTCCTGATCGTGCGTAACGAAACAGATCGTGACTCCACGGTCGCGCCGCTCGGCCAGCAGCCCAAGAAGCCATTGGCCGCCGGCGGCGTCGAGGCCGGCCAGCGGTTCGTCGAGCAGCAGTAGGGGCGGGTCGTGAATCAACGCCCGCGCCACGGCCAGCCGCTGCCGCGTGCCGCGGGAGAGCCGCGTGGGCAGGGCGTCGGCGTGCGGCCCGAGGCCGGCCATCTCCAGCCACCGGTCGGCGCAGCGCCCGGCACGGCTGATTCCGCCCATCCGCGCCGCAAACAGCAGGTTCTCGCGGAGCGTCAAGTGCCCGTACAGGCCGCTTTCGTGCGCCACCATGCCGATGCAACGATGAAGGGCCACGTCGCGGCCGGCCAGCCGGCCGAACCAACGCACCTCGCCGCGGTCAGGCCGGAGCGCCGACGCCAGGCAGCCCAACAACGTCGTCTTGCCGGCCCCGTTGACGCCGCGAATCGCCACCGACTGGCCGCCGGCAATCTCGAGGTCAATGCCGTCGAGCACCGTCTGGCCGCCGAATGCCTTCGACAACTGACAGGCTTGGATCGCCGCTGGAAGTCCGGTCATCTTGATTCAGTTTTCATCAAATGTCCAATAGCCGGCGGCCAGAACCAGGGCAGGGCCCCGGCCAGGACGATCCCGCCCGAAAGCCAGAGCCACCGCATCAGCGGATTCTCCACGACGGTGAGTTGAATCCGGTCCTGGCCCTCGCCGCTGTGGAGAATCGTGTAGAAGTCGCTACCCCACGTGGAATGGACGGCGACTTTCGCACGCCATTGGTTCTGGAGGAAATAGTATTCCTGCGCCGGCAACACGGTGTACGGCGCGGCCCCATCGGGCGTCACCACCAACTCCGCCCGCACGAGGAGTTTGTCGGGCAGCCGTTGCTGAAGGAGGCCGACGAAGCGGATGTCGCGATTGGCCCAGCGTAGGGACTCGCCCCGGCCGAGCGTCGCATCATGCTGCCGTGTGCCCAGCGACGACCCGGCCACGCCGACGGCCAAGCACGCCAAGCCCAGATGCATCAGGTAGCCGGCGTAAGTGCGGTGCCGGTTGCGGAGGGCTTGCAGCCAGCCGAGCCGAGACGTCGCCGCCGACGATTGGCGGGCGTCGAGAATCCAGGAACCAATCAAAGCCGCCACCGTCATGGCCGCCAGGCCAACGACGGCCGGGACCAACGGATGCCGAAAGCCGCCGAGCCACGCCAGGCCGGCTGCCGCCGCGCCCACGCCCGCCGCCGTCAGAAGCGCCGCCACTTGGCGATTCTCCGGCGGCGCGCCCCAACGCAGCAGCGGCGCAGCGGCCATCGCCGCCAGCAGCAGCAAGCCGGTCGGAACCAGCACGCCGTTGTAAAAGCCGGCGCCGACGAGGACCCTGTGCGGGAAGAAGACCTGCGACAGGGGCAGGCTCGCCGTGCCGAGGAACACGGCCGCCGCCAGAAGCAACAACACGCCGGCCGACGCCGCGGCAACGCCTTCTTTGGCCGATAGAGCGGCCAGCGGACCGTCGGGCGCAGTCGCCTCGCGGCGCCACAGCAGAAGGGCCGTCGTACACGCCGCCAATCCGCCAATCAGCAGCAGAAACATCCAGCCGACCGGCGATTGGCTGAAGGCGTGCAGGCTGCTGAAGATGCCGCTGCGGGTAAGGAAGGCGGCAAAGTTGCAGGCCGCAAAGGTGGTCACGGCCAGCAACAGCGTGCTGCGCTTCAAGCCGCCGCGCTGGCGGTAGACCATCGCCGCATGAATCGTGGCCGTGGCCAGCAGCCAGGGGATCAGCGAGGCGTTTTCCACCGGGTCCCAGTTCCAGTACCCGCCCCAACCCAGCTCTTCGTAGGCCCAGTAGGCGCCGACGAGGATGCCAATTCCCAGCACGGTCCAACTAAAGAAGACCCAAGGCCGGGCCGCGCGGACCCAGCCGGCGTCCAGCCGGCCGCTGATGAGCGCCGCCAGAGCCAAGGCAAAGGGGACCGCGCAACCGGCGTACCCGAGGAACACCAGCGGCGGGTGCAGCGCCATTGCCGGGTGTTGCAGCAGCGGGCTCAGCCCGGCGCCGTCGTGCGGCAGGGCAAGGCTCGGTTGCATCGGGTCGGCGCCGAACACCATCACTGCCGCCAGAAAACATTGGTAGGCCATCAAGACGGCGAAGGCCGGTTCGGTGAGCGGGCTGGGCGTGCGCCGCGGCCAGAAACGGCAGATCACCGCCAGCACGCCGACCGACCACGCCCAGAACAACAACGATCCTGCCTGGCCCACCCAGAACGCCGACAGCGCGTAGTACCAGGCCAGCGGCCGGCTGGAATACTGAGCCACGTAGGCGAAGCGGAAGTCGTGAGCCAATAGCGCCACGGCGAGGATTGCGGCGGCCAACGTCATCGCCAGGACGCCGGCCGCGCCGGCGGCGGCTCCAACCCGCCGCAACACGAGGTGTTGGCGCCGCCAGCCCACGAAGCAAGCGAAGGCCGCGTAGCCGGTGGCCACAAAGGCCGTCAACAGGCATAGTTGGCCGAAAGCTGTCACCGCTGCTCCTCCGGCCTTTTTCGGGTCACTCCCCCGCCGTCGCTGTCGATTGTCGAGATTGATACTTGCCGGCACAGCGGGTCAACACTTTGTCGCCATGCATGACGCCGGCGCCGTCGAGCCGGCCCTCGACCAATACGGCGGCTCCTTCGGCCAGGTTGTCGGGCAACGGACCCCGGCAAACGACCTTCAGGCTCGACGTGTCTCCTTCCAAGGCGAAGGAGGCTTGCATTCGACCGTTGTCCACGGCAAGAGTGCCGGCGGCGATGCGGCCGCTGACTCGCACGCGGCAGCCCGTCAGCGATGCGCTCTTGGCGAGGCATTCGTCGGCCGTGAGGTAGTATTGCCAACTGGCCGAAGCGCCGCGGTAGGCCACGTAGGCGGTCAGTCCCGCCACGATCACGCCACCCATCACCAACTTCCTGCCGGTCGTCATAAAGATCGTCCTGTTTGCCGGGGCGGCGGACTATAGCAGGCCGGCCGCAACGCGTCAAAGTGAATTGGCCTGGTGGCGGCTGGGTTATGGAAACTTGGGAAGAGGAGGCAATTGGGGATGACTCGCGACTCCCACCCAGACGGTGGATTCCGCTCTGCTAGATGCAGTATTCGGGGCCTTCCAGGAATACTCGTGCATCGCGCGGACTCACGAATACGTCGGCGCCCGTCTTCATGTGCATCCCCTGGAAGCGGTCGTGGGCCATTTCCACGTTGATTTGCCCGCCGCTATGGTTTACCAACTCGATCTTCACCTGGGGGCCGGCGGCGAGAATCCTTGAAATCCGGGCCGGGAAGGCGGGATGGCCGTTGGGCTGCGTAGAGATCTCCAGGTCGTGCGGCCGCACCAAGAGGCGGGCGGCCCTGCTGTTGGCGCTGCTCCCGTCGGGACAGTCGAAAACCAGGGAACCAAACACCGCCTTGCCTCCCTCTACGCGGCCGTGGAACAGGTTGACGTTGCCCAAGAAATCCATCACGAAGGGGTTGGCAGGGTGCTGGAAGACCTCGGCCGGCGTCCCCTCCTGTTCGATCCGGCCCCGGTTCATAATGACGATCCGGTCGGCCACTTCCAGGGCCTCGTCCTGATCGTGCGTCACCAGCACGCTGGTGACGTGAAGTTCGTCGTGCAACTTCCGGAGCCAGCGCCGCAATTCCCGCCGCACCTTGGCGTCCAGCGCGCCGAACGGTTCGTCCAGCAAGAGCACTTTCGGCTCGATGGCCAGCGCCCGTGCCAAGGCCACTCGTTGCCGCTGGCCACCCGACAGTTGCGACGGATAGCGGCCCTCGAGTTGCTCAAGTTGCACCAGCTTGACCAGGTGCAGGACCCGAGAGCGAATCTCCTCCCGCGAGAGACGTAAGTGACGTGGGCGTACCCGAAGTCCGAAGGCGACGTTCTCAAACACGGTCATGTGACGGAACAACGCGTAGTGTTGAAAGACAAAGCCCACGCCGCGCCGGCCAACGCCGGTCCCGGCCACGTCCTGATCGTAGAAAAGGATGGGACCACTGCCCGGATCGGCGGTCTCTAGCCCCGCGATGATCCGCAGCAGGGTGGTCTTGCCCGAGCCCGATGGCCCCAGCAGGGCCAGCAATTCACCGCCGCGCACTTTGATGCTGACGTCGGCCAGCGCGGCATAGTCTCCGAACGTCTTCGACAGGTGGGATACTTCGATGCTCACGGGGCCTCTCGCCTATCGGGGGAAGATTGGAATTTTCGGGATTTGCCTCTTGTATCGGCACTCCCGAGCCGATATGATTAGTATGTTTATCATGCTACTGTAGTTTCTGGCCTGTGTTACCGCAAGTCCAGTCGCCACAAGGACAAATGTCGAAGTTCAAGGCAACCAGGATGCACCTGACTTGAGCAAGGAGCGATCAGAATGAACATTGCAGTCGAAGAGAGGGAATCCCCCACAACGGCGCATGTGTATGTACGCCGTAGTAGGCTGTCCCACGCTAACACGGACCCCCGCGGACCGGCCCTGGAAACGACGGTCCCGAGCGCAAATCCCGAGCAGTTCGACTGGTTGCGCCGGCAGAGTCAGCGGCTCGAAGGAGCTACCCCGGAAGAGGTCCTCACCTGGGCCATCGACCATTACTTTCCCCGTTTCACGATGGCTACCGGCCTGGGGCCGGAGGGCTGCTTGATTATCTCGATGCTGGCGAAGATCGAACCCCGCGTGTACGTCTTCAATCTCGACACCGGCTACCAGTTCCCTGAGACGCTCGAACTCCGCGAGCGGATCGCCCGGAAGTACGGCATCGTGGTCGATCTCCAGCGGCCGGAACTCCCGGTCGGACAGTACGAAGCGGTTCATGGCGGCCCGCTCTACCGGACCAATCCCGATCAGTGCTGCCACGACCGGAAGGTCGCCGTGCTGCACCGCGTGGCCAAGCATTTCGATGCCTGGGCGAGCGGGATACGCCGCGACCAAAGTCCTTGCCGTGCCGACACGCCCGTGGTCCGTTGGGACCACAAGTTCGGCCTGGTCAAGATCAGCCCGTTGGCCTCTTGGACCAAAAAGGACGTGTGGACGAGGATTGTGAAGGAACAGATTCCCTACAATCCGCTCCACGACCGGGGATACCCGAGCATCGGTTGCCAACCCTGCACGTGCCCGGTGGTGTTCGGCGCGGACGAGCGGGCGGGGCGCTGGAGCGGCCGGGCGAAGACGGAGTGCGGGCTGCACACGGGCTAGGAGGAGTGCAATTTGACCGACTTGAGCTGCGTGCGATTTCCTTGCGACAGTCTGCCCGAGAACCCGTCCCAGGCCCGGCTGCTGGGAATCTATCCGCAACGGCAGGAAGGTCTCTTCATGCAGCGGGTGAAGGCGCCTGAGGGGCGGCTGACGTTAGACCAGTGGGAGGGGCTGGCGGAACTGGCCGCCCGATGCACGCCGAACTATCCACTTCACGTGACAACGCGGCAGAACCTGGAGTTGCACGGAATCCGCCCGGAGGACTTGCCGGCAGTGCAACGGGGGATCGACGCGCTCGGGTTGACGGGGGCGGCAACTGGCGGCGACAGCGTGCGCAATATCACCGTTTGTCCCCGCGACGGCTGCTGCGGCGGCGCGTGGGAGGTGGGGCCGCTCGTGCGTGCCATCCGTGCGGCCGTTGAATCGTTGCCGTGGCGAGAGGAACTGCCGCGCAAGTTCAAGATCAGCGTCTCCGGCTGCCCGGCGGCGTGCGGCCGGCCCTGGATCAACGACGTGGGGCTGGCAGCAAATCCGGACGGGACGTTCCGCGTCATCCTGGCGGGCTCGTTCGGCGCAAAACCGGATCTGGGCCTGTTGGCCTATGAATCGCTCCCGCTGGACGACGTGTTGCCCATGGTCGTAGCCGCGCTGCGGTTGTTCCATGCGGAAGGCGACCGCGCCAGCCGCGGCCGTGCCCGACTGCGGCACATGCGGCAACGGCTGGGCGAGGAGGTTTTCCGCCGCCGCGTGGCGGAGTTGCTTCGGGAAGAGAGAGGGGAAGGCCGTTGGCCCCGCACGGGTCTGCACCGGGTGGAGACGCCGGTGCCGCTGTGCGACCGGCTGTACTTGCCGCTGGGTGACATCACCCCCGCCATGGTTGCTGAATTGGCCGGAGCGATGAGGGCTGCGGAAGGGGAAGTCCGGCTGGGCCTGTGTCACGACTTGCTCGTGTTTGCGGCGGCGGCGCCGGCGCTGAGCCCGCCGTTGGCGGCCTTGCGATGCGGAAGCCCGGTCGTTGCGTGCCCCGGCGCGGCGTTATGCACGCGCGGCCTGGCCGATTCCCGCACTGCCGCCGGCCGCGTCCGCCGGGCGCTGCCGGATGGTTGCGGGCTGCTGGTGGCGGTTGCCGGTTGTCCGAACAATTGTCCGCAGGCTGCCACGGCCGACATCGGATTGGTTGGGCGTCTCTCGCGCGGCGGGGAGGACCGCGTGGAAAGTTTCCGGCTCTTGGCCGGCGGCGGCAAGGGCGAGACGCCGCTGCTGGCCCGCGAGCTTCATGCCGCCGTGCCGGCCCAGACCGTTCACGAAGCGGTGGCCTGGCTGGCCCAAGAGTACCGGCGACCCAAGGCAGCGGTGGCGAGTCTTTCGCGGATTTTGTGGCGGCCGGCGGCGATCGGCTCCGCGGCGAGCTAGCCCGGTTGCACGGGATGGAAGTGACACAAACGGTCCCTCCCGCCGGCGGCGCGTCGTAATCTATTTTGTCAGCCCGGATCGTCCGTTCTTGGGGCGGGCAGCGTGCGGATGTAGAGAAGCAGCACGCCGATGACGATCAAGATGGGCACCAACGACGCGGCCAGCCAGACCCTCCGGTAGTGATATTCCGCGAGGGCGTGATCGGCCTTGCTCTGGACCGCCGTGGCGACCTTCTCGCCGTCGGTCAACGCGGCCTCCACCGGCTTGGCGCTGAAGGAGTGCAGGAGGGTGCGGGCGTTGGTCAGGGCGTTGACCGCGTCGCGAATCTCGAACTTCGGCTGGCTGACCTCCATGCCGAGCCGTTCCGCCTCGGCGAGCGTGGCATCGGCGCGGGCGATCTGTTGGCGGAGATCGTCCAGCCCGCGGCGGATCGTCCTGGCAATATCTGCCCCGGCCAGGGTGGCGCCGTACTTACCGTTCTCATGGCAACGGACGCAAAACGCGCCCTCCCTCATGCCCACCAATTTGTCCGAGGGTGTTTGAATCGCGTGGCTGCCGTGGCAGGTGGCGCAGCCGGGCAACTCGACCTCCTCGAAACGATGTTTCATTTTGGTTCCGGCGAAGAGACCGGCGATCTTTCCGTGGCAACTGCCGCAGGCGTTGGCCACCGAGCCGACGGCTGGCGGCACGGCGCCGTGGTTTCCGTGGCAGTTGTTGCAGGTGGCCGCGCTCAGGTCCCCTTTCTCCAACAGCGCCGGCCGTGGACGCTCGCCCGCCATTGGTCATATTGCTCGTGTCCCAGGGCTGGCCGTGATATTGATAGCCGGCCATCGTTTTCTCGTCCGCGTGACACTTGGCGCAGGTTTTGGCGACGTGCGTCCGGTAGACCGGCGACTCCAAGTCATCGACCGCGCGGATTCCATGCGTGGCTTGGTCCTGAGCCGAGCCGTGGGGCTTGCCGTGGCAGGCGATGCAGGTGGCGACCTTCGGGTCGCCGTGTGCCTTCAGAGCCTTGCCGTGCCCGCTGGTCCAGTACTCGCTCAACTGATCGGTGCGGGGCGAAGGCAGGTAGTGCTTCATGTACTCGATGTTGGCGTGGCAATTGCCGCAAAGTTCTACGACGTTGGCCGGCTCGGGCGACTTGGCGTAGTCTTTCGGCGACGGTCTGAGACTGTGGAAACCGTCTTCCACAGCGTGGGCCTGGTTGACCTCCTCCGTGGCGGGATTGCCGCCGTGGCAGTCGGCGCAGCGGAGCCCCTTTTGCCAATGGATGTCTCCAGCCAGACGCGCTTCCGTCACGTGCAACCGCAGCTTCTCTCCGTCCCAAAAGTCGGCGTTGCCATGACACTCCAGACACTTGTTGGGCCGCGGTTGAGGTTTTTCGGCCGATTTTCCCGGCACGCGGGCGGCTTGACCGGGGCCGTTTTCTCGCCGGTCAACGTGGACGCCGCGACGGCCAGAATGGCGATCGGCAGGAGGATTTTCCAAATTGATGTCATGCTCCAACTCTCCGCCGCTTACGAAATGAAGTGCAGCAGCCATCGCTCCAGGGCGCAAACCAGGCGTCCACGGCGTCAGACAAGCCTCTGGCGGTCATTACCACAAAGAAGATCACGGTCAGCGCGGCCAGGACGTTCAACAGGCGGCGCGTGCGGCCGCCAATGTCCAGGAAAGGCACCGCGAGCACAACCAGCCCGCAAAAGCCGAAAAACAGCACGCCCGCCATTTCTCCCTCCAACCACTCGAGATTCAGGATATGGGGAGGGAGCTTCTTGAGCGTTTGAAACATGGAAAGAAAATACCACTCGGGCTTGATCCCTTCGGGGGCGGAGCCGAAGGGGTCGGCCTTCTGACCCAGCTCCCAGGGGAAGAGCGCGGCCAAGGCCGCCAGCAGCCCCAGGGCCACGTACCAGCCGACCATGTCCCGCAGGAGAAAATGGGGCACGAACGGCATCGTGGGCGCCTTTTCGGCCCCGCCGTATCGTCTTGCCACGCGCTCGGGAACGCTGATTCCGTGCTTCTGCACCAGGAACAGGTGCAGCCCGATCAGGGCAAAGGCGCAAAGCGGAAGGATCACCACGTGCAGGGCATAGAAGCGGGCCAAGGTATCACCCGTGACGTTTTCGCCGCTGCGGGCCAGCAACAACAGGTACTTGCCCAGCCAGGGGACCGCACCCATGATGGCCGTGCCCACCCGCGTGGCAAAGAACGCCAATTGGTTCCAGGGGAGCAGATAGCCGCTGAAGCCGAACGCCAGGAACAAGCCCAGCAGCAGCACGCCGGTGAACCAGGTGATTTCCCGCGGCCCGCGGTACGCCCGCATCATGTACGTGGTCAGAATATGTAGAAAGAGCACGCCGATCAGCAGGTTGGCGCTCCAGACGTGGACGGAGCGGATGAGCCACCCGAAGTCAATCTCCGTCATGATCGCCCGTACGCTCTCGAACGCCTGGTCGGGCGTCGGCTTGTAATAGAGCGAGAGCAGGATTCCCGTGGCCACCTGGACGCCGAACAGGAAGAGGGCCATTCCGCCCAGGAAATAGAAAACCGTGGTCCGGTGGATGGGAACGCGCTTATGGGCCGCCAATGCCAGGGCGTCCTCCAGTCCTAGCCGCTCGAAGAGGAACGCCCAGACGCGCTGGGGCCACCCCTGCCTTGCCGGCGGTCGGCGATCATGCGGTTCGGGAGACAATGATCTCCTCCTGTCCGGCTTTCTCTCCCCGGAGCGTCACTTTGTACATCTCCAAGGGGCGGGGCGGCGGGCCCGACACGTTGTGCCCGTTCAGGTCGTACACGCCGTTGTGGCAATTGCAGAAAATGTCCTGCTGGGCCTCGCGGAACTCGACGGTGCATTGCACGTGGGTGCAGACCGCGTTGAAGGCCAGGACCTTACCCTCCGGCGTGCGGATGACCAGGCAGGGCTTGCCGCCGAAGTTGAAGGGCGGCGGCCAGCGTCCCTGGGCATCCGGCTTCAGTTCGTTCACCTTATAAGGGGCGACCACCTCCAGGGCGCCGGAACTGGTGGCCGACCGCGGCCGGACAAAGCGGACGACCGGGTAGAAGATGGCCGCCAGCGTGGCCGCAATACTCGTCTGGAGTCCGTGCAAGAGCCAGTTTCGCCGGGACTGCCGCCCATGTGCTCCAGCCATGATTGGCTCGTAGAGGGTGGTGAGCAAGGAGTAGTGACCGCCAACGGGCCACAGCCATTGTGGGCAAGTGTAACAGGTTCCGAGGTGTCTGTCAAAGTACGTCGCGGGCAGTGGATAGTGCCGCCAACGGGAATGACGAATGGCCACCAGGGTTGTGACCATTCAGTCCGTATCCAATCGTCAGGCGACTCGTCTGGCTGCTATATCCTGCGTCATAACAGCACCTTATTGCTTAAATCCATGCGATAAACACATTATTATTGGGCAAGTGGTGATTAGTCATTGACAGCGGCGCCAAACCGAAGTACGCTAGCGTGCGGTAGAGTTTCAACAAGCGGGGGCTTTCCCGCCCGGTACAATATGCGATAAGTGCGTTTGTCCCGGCGTGTTGGCCGTTTCCAGCCTCGATTCTGCAAAGGGGTTCGCGTATGGGCAATCTATCACGAGGGTTGATTGTAGGAGTGGGTATCGCTGCATTGACCGTCATGTGTCTGCTGGCCGGCAGCAGCGTGAACTCGCAACCGCCGCCACCGAAGGACGCCGTGCCCGAGCCTGCCCCGCCGACCGGGCAGACCTACGTTGGGGTGAAGCGTTGCTCCTCCTGCCACTTCAAGCAGTACATGTCATGGAAGAAGACCAAGCACGCCAAGGAGGCGTGGGAGAGCGTGCCGGCGAAGTATCGCGCCTCGGCCGAGTGCCTGGTATGCCATGCCACCGGCTATGGCGAGACTACCGGCTTCACGGATGAGTCCGCGACGCCGAACCTGGCGGGCACGACCTGCGAAGCCTGTCACGGGCCGGGCAGCAAACACGAGGAGGCCTGCAAGCCGTTCCTCAACAAGAAGACGCTCTCGCCGGACGAGGAGAAGATTGCCAGGGACTCGATCTGGAAGGTCCAGCCCCGGAACGTCTGCGTTGCTTGCCACGTGAGCAAGGGGCACAAGGAACATCCGGCGTACGACAAAGAGTAGCCACAGCAGCCGTGGGCGGTTTTCTCGGAAGCTGTCAGCATGAGAAAGCTCCTGCCGATCTTGGCGCTGCTGGTTCCGCTGACGGTCGGCATCGGCCAAAGCGTTTCGCCCCCCGCGAAAGCGGCGGGCGCCAGGCCGGCCGCACCGGCTGTACTGGGCACTGAAGTGCCCAGCCCTCGGCATCTGCCGCCCAAGGCCGGCTCGCACATCCCGCCGGACGCAAACAACTGCATCCAGTGCCACGGCGATCCCGATTTGTGGGACGCCAAGACCAAGCGGCTGTACGTCGACCGCAAGGCCCTGGCCGACGACGTCCACTGGAAGAAGGGAGTCAATTGCAGCGACTGCCACGGCGGCGATCCCAAGACGTTCGAGCCCAACGTCGCCCATGCCGACGAGAACGGCTTTCGCCGGCCGGCCGCCACGGCGTGGAAAATGTGCGCCGCCTGCCACGAGAGTCAAGCCCTGGACCTGGTCAAGAGCGTCCACGACAAGGCCGGCCCGAAGGACGAGCAGGGCCGCGGCACGCCCCTGGAGTGCCGTCGGTGTCACGGAGCGGAGCAGCACCATATCTTACCGGTGGCCGATAGCCGCTCCCCGGTGTTCGTCGACCACCAGGTGCAGACCTGTGGCGGCTGCCACGAAAAGGAGCGGGACAGCTTCGGCAGCACCTCGCACGGCCACGGCTTGTACGAGTCGGGGCTGCTGGTCACCGCCACCTGCGCCAATTGCCACGGCGCCCACGGCATCTATCACGCAGCCGACCGGCGGTCCACTCTCTATACGGGCAATGTGGCCACAACCTGCGGCAAGTGTCACCGCTTCATCGCCGAACGGTTGCTGGCCAGCATCCACGGCCGGGGCAAGGGACCGGGGGAAATGGCCGAGCGGCTGGCCCCGGGTGGAAAGTCCCAACGGCATCCCAGTTGCACCGACTGCCACCAAAAACACGAGATTGTCCTGGCCGCCTCGGCCCGGTTCCGTCGGCTCTTGCCCAATTTCTGCGAGAATTGCCACGCCGACCTGTCCAAGCGTTACGCCATGACCATCCACGGCGAATTGACGGAACTGGGCTACCAGCCGGCAGCCAACTGCCACGACTGCCACGGCTCTCACAGCATTCTGGCGGCAGCGGATCCCGCTTCGCTGGTCTCGAAGGCCAACTGCCTGACGACGTGCCGGCAGTGCCACGCCCACGCCACCGCCAATTTCGCCCGATTCGACCCGCACGTTGACTACCACGATCCCCGCTCCAACCCTGTGGTCTATTGGGTCTACCGGGTGCTGCTGACCCTGTTGCTCGGGACGTTTGGAGTTTTTGGGTTGCACGCCGTCCTCTGGTTCATTCGCGGGCTGGTGGAAGTGTTCCAGGAGGGCCGGCCCAAGGGATTGATGCCCGGCAAGACGGCCTACGTGCGGTTTGTGCCCATGCACCGCCGGGCGCATACCGTCCTGCTGCTGTCGTTCCTCGGCCTGGCGTTGACCGGGCTGCCGCTGAAGTACAGCCACCAAGATTGGGCGAAACAGTTGGCCAATTGCATCGGCGGCTTTGAATCCACGAGCTTCTGGCACCGCGTGTTCGCTCTGGTGACCTTCACGTGTTTCGGAATCTACATGGTCCGCCTGGCGCGGCAATTCATCGCCGGCCACCGCCGCGGCGTGCCCTGGCTGCGGGTGGTTTTCGGGCCCGATTCACCCGTGCCCAATTGGCGCGACGTGAAAGATTTCTTCAAGATGCTCCGCTGGTTCGTGGGGCTGGGGCGGAAGCCCACCTTCGAGCGCTGGGCCTATTGGGAGAAGTTCGACTTCTGGGGCGCCTGCGCCGACATCGTCATTATCGGCTCGACCGGCCTCATGCTCTGGCTCCCCAATTTCTTCTGCGCCTTCCTGCCTGGGGTGACCTTGAACGTGGCCAAGGTGATCCACTCCACGCAGGCGCTCTTGGCCACGGGGTTCGTCTTCGCGATCCACTTTTTCAGCATTCACCTGCGGGCGGAGAAGTTCCCCGCCGACATGTCGCTGCTGATCGGACTGGTGAGCGAGGAGGAGTTTCTGGCCGAGCGGCCCGATTATTTCCAGCGGCTGCGGCACGAGGGGAAGTTGGAAGGACTGCGGGCGACCGTGCCCTCGAAGTGGCGCCTACGGCTGGTGAAGCTGGCCGGATTTGCCGCCCTGGCGGTGGGGCTGGCGTTGCTGGCGGGAATCGTCGTCGCCAGCCTTGGCGGCTGAGGTGCGTAGTGCGTAGGTTATGCTTTAGCATAACGGACCGGTGAACGAGGCATGTTATGCTCAAGCATAACCTACGTCGGGTGTGGCACAAGCTGCGATGGTTTCTCTTGCGGGCGGCCGCCGTGCTGGGGGCGTTCTTGTTGTTGTTGGTGTTGATGGTGGGGGCGGCGGGCTGGTACACCTCGCGCTCCGAGTTCTGCAACTCCTGCCACATCATGGAGCCGTACTACAAGTTGTGGCAGGAGTCGAGCCACCGGGACGTGCCCTGCATCGAGTGCCACTTCGCCCCCGGGGCCGGCGGCAAACTCCGCGGCAAGATGCTGGGGCTTGTGCAGTTGGCCAAGTACGTCACCAGGAGCGAGGGTCCCCGGCCGGCGGCGGAGGTGCCCGACGCCAGTTGCCTGCGGTCCGGCTGCCACGAGACCCGACTGCTCTCCGGCCGGGTCGAGTACCAGGGGATCCATTTCGACCACGGGCCCCACCTGGGTGAACTCCGCCGCGGCAAGCAGTTGCGCTGCACCAGTTGCCACAGCCAGATCGTGCAGGGCAAGCACATGGCGGTGACCGCCACCACTTGTTTCCTCTGCCACTTCAAGGACGAGCCGTTCAACGAGGGGCTGGCCGCCTGCACCCGCTGCCACCAAATCCCCGAAAAGGAATATGACCTCGGCGGCGGCGTGAAGTTCACGCACGAGTTGGCGTACAAGAAGGGCGTCGATTGCGCCAATTGCCACGCCGACCTGATCCGCGGCAAGGGGGAGGTGCCCCGCGAGCGCTGCCTGGTCTGCCACAACCGCGAAGGCGACCTGGCGCGGATCAACGACCACGAGTTCATGCATGCCAAGCACGTCGCCGAACACGCCATCGACTGCCTGGATTGTCACCTCCGCATTGAGCACTCGTTCGACAAGCAACGCCTCGTCCACGCCGCCGGGGACTGTGCGGGTTGCCATCCGGACCACCACCAGGAACAGATCAAGATGTTCGAGGGGCTGGGCGGCAAGACGATCCCCGCGCAGGCCGGCGGCATGACGGCCGCCCGCGTAAGTTGCCGCACTTGCCACCGCTTCAAGCAGGTGACGCCCAGCGGAGCGGTCCTTTGGAAGGCCTCCGCGGAGGTCTGCTCGATGTGCCACGAACCGTCGGAGGTGGAGCGGCTGCGGTCGTATCACGAGGCGTTGCGGGCGGCGGTGCCGGAAATTGGCGCCGCCATCGTCGCCGCCCGCAAGGCCCTCGCTTCGGCCAAACTCTCCGCGGACCGCGCGGCGGCAATCGGAAAGGAACTCGACCGCATCCAGTCCGACCTGGAGTTCCTCCGCAAGGGGAACGACATCCACAACATCCACTATGCCAGCCAGTTGACGCGCGCACTGCTGGAACAGGTCGGCGGAGTTTGCCGCGAGTTGAAGGCGCCGGAGCCGAAGGTGGTGCTTCCGCCGATGCGGAAAGAATGGCGCGAGTCCCCTCTCCCACTGGGAGAGGGTAGGGTGAGGGTGAACGGTCCAACCCTCGCTGCCCTCACCCCCTGCCCCTCTCCCAGGCGGAGAGGGGAGACTTCTTGTTCAGAACAGCCACGAGAGTCCGCCCAGAACGCCCTGGGCCAATCCGGTCTGGTAGCCGGGGGCTATGTCGTTGAAGTTGTACAACTCGTAGCGGCCGTAGACGACCATCTTGGGACGGACCCTCCAATCGGCGCCCACGGTGACGCGGGTGGTTTCGTTGATTACCGCGGAGTAGGTGCCCAGGGCGGGAGTGAGCGGCACCCCGGTGATCGCCGAGTTGTAGATCAGGTCCTGGCCCCGCACCCATTCCACGTTGCCCATCAGTGACACCCGCTCGGTCAAGGCGTAGCGTGAGCCGACGGTCACGACGTGCGCCTGCCCGCCGTAGTTCCACGGCGAGGTAATCGGCGGGGCAGCCGTCCCCGGGCCGGTGTAGCTGAGTTGGTCGGCCACCGTGATGTTCTGCGCCACGAAGTCCGAGTAAACGGCGTAGCCGGCCGACAACGACCATCTGCCGCTTGGCGCGTACCAGGCGTTGAAAGACATCGGGTAGTTTTCCTCGTCGAAATTGGCGTACTGCGAGTGGTTGTCGCCCCGCTCGACGCCAATGCAGGCGTTGAACATGAACCACTCGGAGGGGAACCAGTTGAAGCCCAGTTCCACGATGTGGTCGTGCTGCGGCAACAACGTGTCGAAAATGCCGGTGTTCACGCCGAGGGTATTCGAGGCGTTCAGGCCGACCAAAGGCTGCTGGGCGTCCTGATACTTGTAGCGGAGATAGGTGTCAAGGGAGGACGACCACCGGTAGGTGGGACCGATCTGGAAGCTGTTGGTGATCGTGTGCGACTGGTCGAGCACGGAGCCGGCCGGGACCGGCGGCAAGGTACTGGTGGCCAAGGTGTAGATCGCGTCCTGCCGCTGGAGATCGCAGTATTCGTAGCCGCCGACGATGGCCAGCCCTCCCCGTTCGTAGCCGCCGCCCCAGGGCCGCCAGGTGCCCCGCAAACCGGCCGTCGACTTGTGGTAGTCGAGCGGCTCCCGGACCGCCTGGGCCAGGGTGCTGGGGGCCGTCTCCGGGCTCAACATCCCCAGCGCGAAGATGTTCGGGTCCTGCTCGTCTTCGTTGTAGATCGTGCCGTAAGTGGTAAGGCTCACGTGCTCGATCGAAGTGTTGGTCCACCGCACGTCCATGTCGTTGAACCAGCGGTTCATGTCGATCTCTTCGTTCACGGTGTTGCCGATCATGAGGTAGGCGTAGACCCGATTGTCATCCGTGATCCGGCCGCTCAGCTTCAGTTGGTCCATTTGCGTGTAGCTATCCGGCACGACGGCGTAGGCATAAGGATCCGCATTGACTGTCGCACTGTAGGTCAGCTTTCCGACCCCGTTGTAGAACCGCGTCGTCGTCGAATCGTCGGCCGTGAAGGTCCGCATCGGGCGGGAGTATTCCAGGGTGAGGCCGTCGCTCAGACGGGCCTCAATGACCGGCTTGACTTCGGTGGTCATCCAGTCGATCTGCTGCGGCTGGCTGAGCACGTGGCACCTGCTGCCCGTGAAGGTGTTCACGGGCGGATGGTCGGGGGGGAGCGTGGCCGTCTGCGAGTAGCACATGCCCACGGCGTTGACCTGCCGCGTTCCGTCTTTCTCTTGTCCCCAGACGTCGACGCGGACTTTGAGGTTGTCTTCGCACACGATTCCCTTGATCGAAGCCTTCAGTTCCTGCACCCGCACCGCATAGTCCTGCCCCACGCCCAGGTCCTGCTCAATGATTTTCGGGTTCGTGGTGGCGGGGGTGGCCTGCGAGGCGCTGATCGGGGCCATGTCGCTCAGCGGATCGTGATCGAGCTCGTGCAGGAACCGCTCGTAATCGACCTTGGCGGTCACGCCCGGCTGGTAATAATAGAGCTTGCCGGTATCCGTGTCCTGGTCGCTGCCGGTGGCCGTGACGGCGAGCGTTCTGGTGCCGTTGCTGGAGAAGCCGTCCACGTCAAAGAACGGCGAGGAGCTGAGGTCCTGGTACTCGCCGACCTTGGCCGCGGAACCGGTGTGCGACATTGCCCACCAGCCGAACCGCACGTCCCACTCGGCGCAACGTTCCGATTCGGTCACCAGCACCGGCTCGCCGGTAAGGCGCGACTGGATGTCTCCGAACACCTGGCCGTCGGGCGGCTTGCTGTCGGATTGGGATTCCGGGGCATCCGCTGCCCAGCCCCACGAAGATAGCAACAGCAGCGCCATCGCGGCGCAGATTGGTTGCCGCCGTGCCATAGGTCCCCCCTCTGATGATCGGCGAGATCTCTTCTTTGTAAGGGTTTCGTGTCTTCTTAGCGGGTAAAGAACGCGGCTCCGCGCTGGGAAATCCGGTCCGTGCCGTGTACTTGCGTGTGACACTGAGTGCAGTTGGTGTAAAACGGCTGGGCGATGCCGTTGGGACCGGCCGTCTTATCGACGCTGAGTTGCAGACTGACGCCTCCCGGCGTGTGCAGCCCATTGTGGCCGGCGTGGCACCGCAAGCAGAGGAACGTGGGCGGATACCGCAACAGGTTGTTGACCACGCTGCCGTGCGGCTCATGGCAAATGCAGCAGTTCTCCCGAACCGGCGGGTGTTCGAAGGCAAACGGCCCCTGCTTCTCCGCGTGGCACTTGTAGCACAGCAGGTTGATGGTCGCCTCCTTGAGGTTGTGCTCATTTCCGTACTGTCCGTGCGGATCGTGGCAATCGGAGCAAACTATCTTGCCTTCCTTGATCGGGTGGTGCGAAGGCAGCGCGTTGAGGCCATAGATCTTCGGATGGCACTTGTAACAGGTGTAAGGCTCATCGACGGACATCATCAGCCGTTTCGGCCGGACGACGTTCGGGCCGTTCCCATGGTAAATGTCCACGACCTGCGGTACGCAGGTCCGCGGGTGGGGATTGTGGCAATCGGTGCAGGCCACTCCGTTGTGCTCGTGGATCGAGGAGTGCCAGGCCATCGTCGGGGCGCCGGTGTGGCAACTCAGGCACAGGTCCTTGCGGCTGGATTCCAGAATCTGACCGTGCGGATCGTGGCAGGTGGTGCAGTTGAAGCCGTTGGCGCCGCAAATCTGGTGCGGGCCGGCAATCCGCTGGAACTCCTGCATGTCACAGTGGCACTTGTAGCAGATGTTGGGCGCGACGGCGCCCAAGTGGCACGAGGTCCCGCGGAGCGAGGGCAGAACCTTGGTCGGCGGTTTGTATCCCTCGCCGCCCGCCGCAGTCCCTGCGGCGGCCGCCTGGAACGCCGTCGGCCTGACGGTCGGGAGGCGCTGCAGCCCGGCCGTGTCACCCGGCTGACTGGTGGCCGGGGTTCCCGCCGGCACGTTGTAGTGGCCGCGGTGGCAATCGACGCAGGTCACTTTGCAGTTGGCGTGCTTCGAGCACCGCCACTTGGCGCCCTCGGTGCAAGTGTTCTGCTCGTGGCAATGGAGGCAGGCCTCGGCCCGCGCGATCGGGTCGCCCGACTTGAAACTGAAGATCAGCCCTTTCTCCCGGCCCTGGGTTTCCAGGTGACGGCTGGCGGGGCCGTGGCAGCCCTCGCAGGAGTCGCCCCGATGCACGTTCTCGGCAAATGACTTGCAATAGGCCTCGTGGCAGTTGGCGCACAATTCGTCGTCATTGACGTATTCAGCCCCCGCAATCGTGGGCACCGTCCCCTTGACTTCCTGATAGCAGACCTGGGTGAAGAAGTTGTTGGGCCGCGGCGAGCCCGGATCGAGATTCGGTTCCGTGCGGCGGGTACACTCATGGGGCGCCCGGCAGGATACCGCCGCCGTCACCAATAGGCATCCGCCCAGAACCGCCGCAATGGAAGCCCAGATTGCCTTCGCTCCGTGTCTTCCGGTAGCCACAGGTTTCTCCTCCACGCGACAAAACAGCGGCCCAAGCGTTGACGGCGCCGCTACTAGCCGACAATCCTTTGCTCTTTTTTTCGCCAGGCATACAATCGGAGAATTAGGAATTCCTGGTAAACTCGTTGTAATTACGCCTAAAAAGCGGTATTCTCCAATCTGCTGCCAAGTTCTCGCGACATCTTGGGCGATCCCGTTCGCCCATACACCCCATCTTCACAGCATCCGTCCCTGTTACGAGAAATCGCTTTGTACGACTTTGGGGACAACTTCCGCCGCCAACCGGCTTGAATCAGCGTTTACTCGGGCCACCGGGAACGGCTATCATCCGCTTGCTCGAAGCACCGCTGGCTGCTGCTCACACACTCGGGTCGGTTGATTGAATGAATAGGAATACGCTGATGAATGAGTCGGGGGCACAGAATGGGGCAAGCCTCGGACTGCGGGCTTTGGCCGGACGGATCCTGGATTGGTTCGCATCGTTGAAGCTGGCGGTGACGCTGCTTGTGGGCTTGGCCGCAGTGCTGGCCGCAGCCACCTTGTTGGAAAAGTGGCAAGGGCACGAATACGCCCAGTGGTACGTCTACACCAACCCTTGGTTCATGGCCCTGTCGGGTCTGCTGGCGTTGAACATTCTGGCGGCCATGATCGTCCGCTTTCCCTGGCGGGGGAGGCACTGTGGCTTCCTCCTGGCCCATGCCGGCGTGTTGGTCCTCTTGGCCGGCGCGCTGCGAACCTTCACGGCCGGCATCGACGGCCAACTCGCCCTGGAAGAAGGCCAATCCGGCGATACGCTGGTGATGGCCGACCGCAGCCAGCTTACGCTTGTCCGGGCCGGGCACGATGGCGGCTTGCGCTCGCTGTTGAGTTTCGAGCCTGGACCGGTGGACTGGCCGGAAAGCACCACCCTGCGATTAAGCCCCGTTGGCAATGTGAAGCTGGAGGTGCGGAAGTTCTACCGCCATGCCCGTATCGAAGAACAGTGGGTAGCCGATTCCGCCGCGGACGCCGGCCCGGCCGTCCAAGTGGCCTTGACGAGCCCGGACGGCACGCCCATGGTCCAACAATGGCTCACGGCGGATCCACTGGCCGACGAAGTGTTCCTGGGGCCCGTCCGGGTGGAGTTCAAGCGATTGGAAGCGGCCTCGATGCTCCGAGATTTCGTCAGCCCGCCGGGCAAGGACGAGGAAGTGAAGAGCGACGGAATCCTCTCGATGCACCATGACGGCCGGATGTACCGGATTCCGGTGAGGGAGAACGTGGGGAAGAAGGTGGCGGTGGGCAAGAGCGGCATCCGCGTCGAAATCGTCGCCTATCTGCCCGACGCCCGGCCCGACGCCACGGCCCATTTCCGCACCGCCAGCCGGGAGCCGAACAATCCCATGCTGGAGTTGAAGGTCTATCTGCCCGGCAAGGACCAGCCGCTGCGGCAAATCGCCTTCGCGAAGGCCCCGCTGCTGAGCCTCGACGCGATTCATGGGCGGAGTTGCCCGGTCAAGTTCTGGTATCACCATCCGGCGGTTCCGCCGGAAGCCGGCACACAATTCTTGCAGACGCCGGACGGCAAGCTGCACTACCGGGTGATCGCGGACGGCAAACTGCTCTCGCACGGTGAGGTGAAGGAGGGGAGTCGGATTCCGGCCGCCGGCCGGCTCCGCCTGGCTGTCGTCAAGTACCTCCCGCACGCCCGCCAGAAAATCAGCTTCCTTCCGGTCAGCATGGCGGACAATGATACGGCCGCACCCGAACCGGCGGTGCTCGTCCGAGTGGAGGCCGGGGACGAAGCCAGCGAGGTGTGGCTGCGGCGGGCGGATCCTGAGTACGGCTACCAGCAGATTTCCACCGCCGAGGGTCCAATTGCCATCGGCTTCGGCTACGAAACCAAACCGCTGGGCTTCTCGCTGAAACTGACCGAGTTCCGGCACGAGATGAACCCCGGCATGATGGGCGACGCTTCCTTTGCCAGCTCGGTCCGCGTGACCGACGAGGCCCGGAACGTCGATCTGCCCGCCGAAATCGCCATGAACCAGCCGCTCGTCTACGGCGGGTTCACGTTCTACCAATCCGGCTATGACCCCGTGGCGGGCGGCAAGGAGGCCTCGATTCTCACGGTCGCTTCCGATCCGGGCAGATTCCTGAAGTATTTTGGCTGCCTGATGACGTGTTTCGGTGTTTTCGTTGTGTTCTACGGGGGCGCGTTCTCGTTTCTCGCGGCCCCGTTCGTAGGACGGACTTCCCAGTCCGTCGATCAGGTAGGACGGACTGCCCAGTCCGTCCCCGAGCGCGGACGGATTGGGAAATCCGTCCTACCTGTCTTGGCTCTGGCCCTATTGACCGGCGGAGCGGGATCAGCACGTGCTGCCGAGCGGGACGACACGACACTGGACTGGCGGCAATGGCAATCCCTGCCGGTGCAGGAAGGCGGCCGGCAGAAGCCGTTCGACACGCTGGCCCGGGAGACCTGCCGCACGATCGGCAACCCGTCGGGTTTCTCCGACCCGCAGACGCAGCGGAAACTCGATCCCATTGCGCTGTATCTCACCTTGCTCTTCACCTGGCAGGGCTGGGACCGGCCGCAAAGCCCTCATGGGATGCCGAGCGCGGCGGGATGTCCGGGCCAGCCCGCCACGTCCAAGCCCGATGCCTGGGACCGCGAGCCTTTGCTGCTGGTCGGCTCGGCCGGGCCTGCGCACGGCGTTAGGATTACTCGCCAACCAGAACTACATCTCCTTCCTCGATCTCGGCCGGGCGACGATCGAGATGCCGAAGACCGGCGAAAAGAGCCTTTTCCTCGCCTGGGCGCAAGACCTCTCCCGCAATAGGCCACGCCGGCCGGACGAGTTGCAACGAAAGGGCCTGGAACTGGCAGAGAGATACTTGACGTACCAGGGCGTCCGTCGCGGGCAGGAACTCGAAGTTGTGCCGGTCGAGGACAGTAAGACACAGCAGTGGGTTTCCGTCGCCCGGCTGATTCAAACCAATTGGGACGACAAGACGGATCCCACCGGCGGCATCCGCAAGGCGAAGGCCGCACTGCAAAAGGCGCGGGCGGCCTATCTGGCAAACGCCGCCGGGGATTTCAACGCGGCGTCGGCAGGTTTCATTGCCGCGCTGCGCGAGGCCGGCCCGCAGTTGGGCAACTATCCTTCGGCCGGGATCATCGGGCTGGAGGTGGCCTATAACCGCTGGGCGCCGTTCCGCATCGCCTTGGTTTGCACCTTGGTGGCGTTGCTCGTCGCGCTGGTGGGTTGGGCGTCGCGCTGGCGGCCCGTTTACTGGTCCGCCCTGGCCCTTTATGGGGCCGGTCTGCTGGCGATGTTGCTCGGCTTCGGCCTCCGCGCGGTCATCGCCGGGCGGGTGCCGGTCACCAATATGTATGAATCGGTGGTGTTCGTCGCCTTCGGGACCGCCGTTTCGGGCTGGCCTTCGAGATGGTACACCGGAAGTGCTACGTGCTGACGGCCGCCGCCGCCGTTTCCACCCTGGCGCTTCTGCTGGCCGACACCTGCCCGACAATCCTCGAGCCCAGCATCCGGCCGTTGACGCCGGTGCTGCGGAGCAACTTCTGGCTGGCCGTCCACGTGGTCACCATCATGCTCAGCTACGCGGCTTTTGCCCTGGCATGGTTGATGGGCAATATCACGCTCGGCTTCCATTCTGCGGTGCTCGTCGGACCGCGCCGCCGTCGCCGCCATCAACAGGCTTACCTACAAGCTATTGCAGGCGGGCGTCTTGCTGCTGATCCTCGGCACGTTCCTGGGCGCGAGTTGGGGCGACTACGCCTGGGGACGTTTCTGGGGATGGGATTCCAAGGAGACCTGGGCACTGATCACGCTGCTGGGTTACCTGGCCTTCTTGCACGCCCGCCGCGCCGGCTGGGTGGGCCATTTCGGTATGCCCGCCTTCTCGGTCCTTTGCTTCACGTTGATCTTGATGGCTTGGTACGGAGTGAACTTCGTGCTCGGCACGGGCTTGCACAGCTACGGCGCCGGCGGCGGCGGCCAGGGCTATGTGTTGGCGGCCGTGGCGCTGCAATTCCTCTACGTCGGCGCGGCTACCCTGCGGGTTGCCGGCGAAAGGCAGCCTGCCGCAGCCTCGGCCCTATGACGAGCACTTGCAGCCCAGGAACGAGCAATCGCTCTTCACCGGGTCCAAGGCCGGAATGCCCATGATCCGCTCGTAGTCCAGTTTCCCTTGCATGGCCTCGGCCAGGAGGTCGCTCCACTGCTGGAAGTCCTGCTGATCGAGCAGATAGCCTTGCGAGAAGAGCGGGGCCTCGACCTGGGCAAGGTCGCAGCCGACCTCGCAGGGCGAGAAGCAGCCGGAGACGATTCTGCTCCGCGCGGCCTGGAGCAGTCCGAAAACATCGTGGGGCACCTGGATGCCCTTTCGGGTCATGTCCGCCGTCATGGCCGCCAGCACCGCCCACTTCGCGCCGTACCGCTTGAGCACCTCGAAGTCGAAAAGATTCTTGTCGGTTGGATCGCCCATCGCACACCCTCCGAAGACGTCTTGTAGGTCAGTGGCAACGCGCCACGACATCCTAGCCGAATTGCCGGACTTACGCAATGGCCGCAACGGACTTCCCTTCCATCAGGTTGACGGTGCCGCCCCGACGGCCCACACCAATTCACTCCGTCTGGGTAATCGCCTCATCGAGCAACTCCGGCAGGTTGTCCAGCCGGCGGAGGTCGGCGATGATCCGCGGGTGGGCGAAGATGCGGACCCGCTTCACATAGTCGTCGAACTGCTCCGTGGCCAGCGTCCGCACGACCGGCGAGACCTCGCCCAGCGGCCGCCAGCGGTTCTCCTTGGGGAAGTGGATTTGCACGTCGAACTGCACTTCCAGCGCCACCGGCGGCGAGTCGAAGAGGATTTCGTGCGGGGCCACGATACGGCCCAACACCGCGCTGACAATCGCCGCGAACCGCTCGCCGCAGGCTGCCAGCCACGGATACGGCCGCCGGGCCAGACGCCGGTAGAGTTCCGGCTGTTCGAGGAAGCTGTACTGGGCCAACCGCTTGTAGAGTTGCCGCGTCGGGCCGAACAGTCCGTGGAGCAGTTCGCCCGCCGACGACCACCGCGTCGCGGCGGTGCCCGCGCCGGCCGCCCGCTGAAGCTCGTCGATCATCTCGTGCTCGGTCATGCGGAAGAGGGCGTCCAAATCGAGCGCCCCGTGGAGCAGGTAGAACGCCCGCTGGAGCATGGCCGTGGCCGCCCGGACGCCGTGGTGCCAGTAGACCTCGCTGAACATGACGTAGCGGGCGAAGACCATCAGCTCGGCGGCGGTGCGGCCCTTGTCCGTCACGGCCAGCCCGTCGCCGGCCTGGTTCAGGCACAGGCTGCCCAAGAGCCGCTGCTGGTCGAAGTGCCGCCCGTAGGGCACGCCGGCGTGCAGACTGTCGCGGTAAAGGTAGTCCATCTTGTCGATGTCGATCGGGCCGGAGATCATGCTGGCCAGAATTTTGCCGGCCGGCGTGCGGGGCTTCTCGCTCAACAGGGCGACCACCTCGCGGGGATTGATCCCCCAGTTGTGCCGCAGCACGTCCCCAATCTCCCCTTCCAACAGGAAGCTGTTGGCGAAAAGCTCGTGGCTCGGCACGCTCGGCAGCCGCATGTCCTCGATCGGGTGGCAGAACGGCCAGTGGCCCAGGTCGTGCAGCAGCGCCGCGGCCACCAGCGACTCGGCTTCCTCGCGGCCCACGGTTCGGGCGAACCGCTCGTCGTGCGCAAGCTGCTTCAGATAGAGCAGCGCCAGCCGATAGACGCCCAGACAGTGCTCGAACCGGGTGTGGATCGCCGCCGGATAGACCAGCGAGACCAGGCCGAGCTGGCTGATCCGGGCCAGGCGGCGGAAGTCAGCCGTGTCGATCAACTGCCGCACCCGCGAGGTCAGCGGCACGTCGGTCTCCGGCGGGATGCGCACCAGCCCGCGCCGGGCGTCCAGGGCGACCACTTCCGGGATGTCGAGGATGTCGCTCACCGCTTCATCCTTTCAACCAGACCCACTGCATTCCCGCCGCCCAGCGCAAGAGCAGCGTAGCCACGAGGTAGAAGCCATAATGGAAAGCGGCGTTGCCGAACTCCAGATCGAGGGCGGCGAAAGCGACGAATCCGCCCACGAGCACGAACGGCGGCACAATGAAGACCCAGTTCCAGACATCCCCGGTCACGAGCCCCGCCGAAGCCACCAGCGAGAAGATGCCCCACAGCAGCACGTATCCCAGGCCGCACAGACCCGAGCGGACGTAGAGGGACAGCCCGCGGAACGGTTCCAGCTCGTCGTCATGGAGGACCTCGTAGGCGGCGATCACCAGTGGCGGCGAGACCAGCAGCAGGCCGACGGTCGCCACGATCATGCCCGGCGTGCCTTCGAACAACTTGGACCGCCCCGCCACCCAGGTTAGCAGCAACACCAGCAGCACGGCGGCCACGATCAGGGCGACGGCGACCGGATGCGCCCTGAGGTCGGTTCGGGCAATAGGTTTTGTGACGAGTTTGCCGGTTGTGCTGCGGCCGCCGCCGGCAAAGGCTTCGGGGGCGTGGACCGTGACCTCTTCGGCCTTGGTGGGCACCTGGAGCGTCCGCTTGCACTTGGGGCAGGGGCCCGATTTGCCCG
Source organism: uncultured Planctomycetaceae bacterium (assembly GCA_963754135.1). Taxonomy (GTDB): domain Bacteria; phylum Planctomycetota; class Planctomycetia; order Pirellulales; family Thermoguttaceae; genus JAJFUI01. The sequence goes on along the minus strand of CAVWEY010000003.1, from coordinate 145,054 downwards.
CGAACTTGTCGCTGACTCTGAAACTCTTGCGGCATCCGGGGCAGGTAACGATGATCGACATGCCCCTAGTTTCGCATACCCCGTAAGACTGTCAAGGATCGCGGCTTTTCGGTAGTGGGTCAGTCTGAATTTCGCTTTTTGTAAGGCCCCCGTTTGCCGGGTATGTCCAGGGGCAGCAAGTCTACCATTTCTTCGATACTCCACTTGTGGTCGGCAATACCCGCCTTCATGGCCGGCGTGCAACGTAGGGTCTGGTGAATCCGCACGAAGTTGTGGTGGAAGAAGGTGAGGGCCAAGCTGTAGTCCAGCATGGCGGCCTTCTTGGAAAAGGCGTTCGTTAGGCGGGTAAACCGCCGGTTCTGCATCCTGATATTGAGGTTCTGCCGCTCGGCGTAGCTGGTCGAAATGTCGGCCGGATCGGGGTTGCCGAGCACCACCTTCCGCTTAGTCCCGTTACACTTGCGGGGGCTGTAATGAGCTTCCGGGCCTTCCTCACCCGGCCCGTAGAGCTTTTGGAGCATGGCGAAGTCGATCTGGGCGAAGTTGTCGAGAACGGCGTCCAGGTACAGCCGGTTGCCGTCTGTGGTTAGCTGGATACGGTTTGCAAGCCGCTCTTGCGTGTCCCGGATGAAGGCGTGGGCGTGGGAGGCGTCACGCGCCCCAAGGCACCAAGCAATCATCAGCTTGGTGTCGGCGTCCAGGGCCGTCCAGGTCCACATACTGCCCACGCCCGGCTGCCCCCGCATTTCGTCGGGCAGGTTCTTGTCTTTGGCGTAGCAAAAGCACCACACCTCATCGCACTGGACCCGCCGGGCCTTGATGCCCCGCAGTACGTTGTCGCTGTATTGGGCGACCGCTTCGCCCAGTTCGCGGGTGAGCTTTTGGATAGTGTTCTTGGCAACCCCCGTCATTCGGGTGGTTGCCCGGATCGAACAGCCGTCAACAAGGCACCGGACGGCGGCACAACGCTTTTCGTGGGTTAGTGTATTCATGCCCCTATTATATGCTTGAGCGGTCAAGTAGTCAATAGATATTTACGTGTGCGGTAAAGATTTCTTGTCAATTGGGCTTGCATTTCCTTTACCTTTCAGGTAAGATTCTACTACAAGAGGGCCAATAATGGAAGTATCCTTCACCAATAGCAAACTTCAGAAGATATGTAACTCCGCCAAGAAGCTGCGTGGTGACTACGGTCCACGAATGGCCGACCTAATCCAACAAAGACTCGCTGAATTAGTGGACGCTGATACCCTTGAGGAGATGCGGACGATCCCCGGTGCCAACTGCCACGAGCTAACCCAGAATTTGAAAGGCTTGCTGGCCGTAAGCCTAGTCCTTAAGCAAGCGAACCTTCAAGCGGAGTGCATATAAGAACTCGAAACCATCCCTGTTTTCGCGGGTATAATGGGCATACAACACAAACCCACTCCACGATGCAAGGAGGATTTCGAGTGAAACGCAGTATATCGAAACGACTGTGGCAAGCCAAGCGGGGCGTCCAGCGACGACTGGACGGGCCGCGATTTGACCGGGGAGCGCCAGTGTTTGGAGCGGCGAACATTCGCATGGAACTGGCCGATAAAGTCCGCGGCATTGGCACGGGCGGCATCGGATTGGTGCATCGCCTGGCGAGGGAAATCGGACTGATCGAGGCCATTGACCGCCGTTTGCACTTGCTGAAAGTCCACATGCCCTATCACGAGTCGGACCACGTGTTGAACCTGGCCTACAACGCCCTGTGCGACGGCACGCGGTTGGAAGACATCGAGTTGCGGCGCAACGACGAGGTGTTCCTCGACGCCTTGGGCGCGGAGCGGATCCCCGATCCCACCACCGCCGGCGATTTCTGCCGCCGCTTCGGCGAGGCAGACATCCGCTCCTTGATGCGGGCAGCCGACGACGCCCGCTCGAAGGTCTGGGCCAGACAGCCAAAGAAGTTCTTCCGTCGCGCCACGATCGACCTGGACGGCACGCTGGTAGTGACCACCGGCGAGTGCAAGGCCGGGATGGACATCTCCTACAAAGGCACCTGGGGCTATCATCCGCTGCTGGCCACGCTGGCGGAAACCGGCGAAGTCCTTCGCTTGGTCAATCGCTCCGGGAACCGTCCCAGCCACGAAGGGGCCGCCGAGGAAGCGGACCAGGCCATCGCTCTGTGCCGCCGTGCGGGCTTCCGCCAGATCGTGCTTCGCGGCGACACGGCCTTCAGCCAGTCGGAGAAACTTGATGCCTGGGACGCCAGCGGCGTGACCTTCTACTTCGGCTTCAAGGCCATGCCCAACCTGGGGGAAATCGCGGAAAACCTGCCGAAAACGGCCTGGCAAAAGCTCCTCCGCGATCCGCCTTACGAAGCGCAGACCGAACCGCGGCAGAGACCTCCGAACGTGAAGCAGCGGATCGTCCGCCGCCGCGAGTTCGAGGTGCTGCGGCTGCGCGGCGAAGACTACGCGGAATTCGAGTATACGCCGACGGAGTGCCAGCAGCCGTACCGCATGATCGTTCTCCGCAAGATCATCGCACACGAGAAGGGCCAGACGCGCTTGTTCGACGAGGTCCGCTACTTCTTCTACATCACCAACGACTGGGCGATTGACGCGGAAGAGGTGGTGTTCGAGGCCAACGACCGTTGCAATCAAGAGAACTTGATCGCCCAGTTGGCCGGCGGGGTGCGGGCCTTGTCGGCGCCGGTGGACAACCTGTTGAGCAATTGGGCCTACATGGTGATGACCGTCCTGGCGTGGAACCTGAAAGCATGGTGGGCGTTGTGGCTGCCCGAGGACGGCTGCTGGCGAGAAGAGCACCGGGCACAGAAACAGGAAATACTGCGGATGGAGTTCAAAACGTTCTTGAATGCCTTCATCAAGATTCCCTGCCAGATCGTCCGGGCGGGCCGGCGGTTGATCTATCGCGTACTGAACTACAACCCGCGGTTGCCGGTGTTCTTCCGGCTGTGCCGGGCGCTGCGTTGTTGACGGAGCCGACCTTGAAGCCGGAGTCTGGACGCTCCGGTCCGCCGCAACCCTTGACCGCACAACGGTGCAACCGAGTCCCAACATGAAGCAATCCACAACCCGTCAACTCCTCCCGACGCCAGCCACGCCGGGCCGCTCTCACTTACCCCTGCAAATCACAACACAACAACGGACACAGACCATCAGCATTCGCTTGTTTAAGGCCTAGTGCATCCTGACCGGTTGGCTTTCAAACCGTCTGACTGCCCAATTCCTCGCAAGCCCGATGGAGGACTCGACTGGAAACAGGTTAGGAATATCGAGGTTGTCGGCATTGGCAATTATCACGGGTAATACCCACAGCAAGGAAAATCCAATGGCTGCAAAATATCCATACGCTCCCGATTACGCAGTGTGCCCAGGAACAACGCTCAAGGAAACACTTGAGGTAAAAGGGTTGTCACAAGCCGACCTCTCTCTCCGCACCGGACTTGCGGAGAAAACTGTCAGTCAGATCATCAATGGTATAGCTCCCGTTACTTACGAGACTTCCGAAAAACTGGAGCTGGTTCTGGGAATTCCGGCGCGTTTTTGGAACGCCCGCGAACGCTCCTATCGAGAATCACTTGTTCGGATCGAGGAGCTGAATCGCCTCGAAAGTGATGTGTCCTGGTTAAAGGACATTCCGTTGTCTGAACTCATCACCCGTGGGTACGTTCAGCACAACAAAGACCAACGATCACTTGTGCGAGAGGCCCTTCGTTTCTTTGGCGTCAGTAGCGTGCAATCCTGGCATGATACTTGGCACACGCCCGCCGCACAGTATCGAGGCAGCGGTGCGCAAGAGAGGCGTCCGGGATATGTGGCTGCCTGGCTCCGAATGGGCGAACTTCAGGCTGAGTCCATCAAGACCAATCCCTTTGATGCGGGACGCTTTAGAGCCGTTTTGACGGAGGCGCAGAACTTACCCGATTGCCGCTGCAGGAGGCCATCGCAAAGCTAACTGACCTATGTGCAAGCGCTGGAGTGGTGGTCGTGCTTACGAAGGAAATCCGCGATGCCAGTGTTAGCGGCGCTGTGCGGTGGCTCAGCAAAGACAGGGCGTTAATTCAGTTGAGCCTAAAATACAAGACGCATGACCAACTATGGTTTACATTTTTTCACGAAGCCGGCCATATACTTCTTCACGGGAAGAAGCAGGTCTTCGTTGAATATGGAATTAGCGATGCCACAGTCGAGGAACAGGAGGCAAACGAGTTCGCAGGTGATAATCTAATCCCCCCAACGTACCAACATCGACTGGCCTATTTGAGAACACGGGCGCAGATAACTTCCTTTGCTGAATCCATCGGGATTACACCTGGTATCGTACTCGGCCGTCTTCAGCATGACGAGCTTCTTTACCCTTCTGCGTTCAACGATCTCAAGACGAAAGTGGAATGGGAGTAGAGATATGCCTCGCGCCAAAACATTTACGGCGTCTGATGAGTTCATTGTTTGGGCGCACAGTCTTAGCGGGATGCTTACCCGAATGGGAGCGGAGTATGGCGGGATTGCCGAAATGGTCGAAACATCCGGCGTGGGACGAGGGGAAAACCATTTACGCCCTTCATCTGCTTCAAAGCCTACATAAGCATATCGCCCAAGTAGAATCGGAGTTACTTATCCATGTTGAGGAAAAGACTGGCAAAAAGCCACGATGAATTTCTGTGGGACTTGATGGACTCGTACTCCAAGCGATGCGGCGGGGGAATGTATCGGATGGAGGACTTGGCAGATTGGATCATCGAAAACAATCTGCTTCCCGACAACTCCCGCATGACTCGGAAGCGATTGCTCACTAAGAAACTGAAGAGAGCTGCGCGACGCTGGCAAGGCACAGACCGGCAAGGCCGAAAACATGTTCGCAAAATGATTGCGGCAAAGTATGAGCGAATCGACAAGAACAGAAACAGAATTATTGATGTAGTGTGGGATTACTTGCACACAACGAGCAATCATCATGCGCTAGTAGCATTTTCGCAATGCGATGAGCTTATCGAGAAGCAACGGCTAGCGGCAACGCGCAACGTTCACAGCTTCATTGACAATAACCCGAACGCCAAGGGGTGTGAATCTCAGTTCCTTCAATTTGCATTTATGTTGGAAGAGCCTATTCCTGTATCTGTCGAGAAAGTAGGGGAAACCGCGGTAGGACAAACCGAGGCCCGAGGAATCGGGGCGACAGAAGCGTTATCGAAAAAGAAGCCGCGATAAGGGTCATTTTGTCCACCGTCGTCTTGCGGCATTGCTGGCAATCGCCTTCCTTTGTTCGGCCGTTAGTTTAGCCGCCCTGGCCTTCCCGCCCTTTAGCCCCCCCAGTCGGCCTAAAGCGACTGCCGCCGGGTTCTTCTCTGGCTTAGCTTCCGCGTTCGGCACAATGGCGTCCAGAACGTGCCGGGCGATTTCGGACGGGTCTTTCTGCTTGCTTGAGCGTTTAGGCATACCCCAATTCTAGCGGGGGGCTGCCGGCAGGTCAACTGCGGTCTTGGAAATCCGGCGGGCAAACTGACCCACTACCGGCTTTTCCGGTAGTACCTGATTGTTTCCCCCGTTGCGGTAAGGTACGATCAAGTAGCGGAAAGCCGGTCGCTGACACCCGAAAGCCCCTTTTTCTCCAAATGGTAGTCCCGTGATCGAGTTTCTTTGCCCAAACGGGCACAGAATCCGTTGTCCGGCGGAACAAGCGGGCAGGGGGGCAAAATGCCCCCGCTGTGGCGTGAAGTTCCGGGTCCCCGACGCCGCCGAGTTGAACGTCCCGGAAGCGGTCGGCTCCGACTCCGGCGTCTCCCGGCCGGAGTTCACCGACTCGGACTTGGGCAGCAAGAAGCCGCCGGCTGTGGGGGGGCGGCCGCCGAAAGAGCCTCAGATCGAGTTCCTCTGTCCCAATGGGCACCGTCTGCACGGGCCGGCGAGCCTTCAGGGCAAGCCGGGCGAGTGCCCCGATTGCGGCTCACGTTTCCGCATCCCCACCTACGACGAGGCCTCGTCCGAGGAGATCCACCTGGGTCGGGTCGAGGGGCAGGAAGGCCCGACTGCCGCGCCGGCGCCGGCAGAGGCTCGGCCGGCCCTGCCGCCCGTCTTGGCGGCGGCCCCGCCCGAGGAAGCGGCGCCGGCGGCGGCCGTCCTCGGCGGAGACGTGCCCAGGCACGGACTGGCCGCGCTGTTTGCCCAACTCTGGGACCTACGGCCGGCCGGCGCCACCGTCGAACTCCGCCTCCGCGACGGCGAAACCATCGTGCCCGATCAATTCCTCAAGAGACTCTCCCAAGAAAGCGGTCAGGCCGTCTTTGCCGTCAGGGACGCCGACGGACGCCTTTCGATCGTGCTGGCGGCCTGGGACGCCGTGGCACGGGTGACCGTCCGCGGGCTAACCGAGCTGCCCAAGGAACTGGCCGGCTAAGCGTCCTCTTCCTGCAAGTCTGCCTCGGTGACCATCGAAAAACCCTTGGCGGCCAGCGTCTCTTGGGCGATCTCGATGTTGTCGACCATCAAGGCCACCGCCGCCTGGCCCCGCGGACGCACCAACAGCGGATAGACTTGCACGATGTTCACCTCGGCCTGCAACAAGGCGGTGCAAATGTCCAACAACGCCTGGTGTCCCTCGGGCAACTCCACGCCGATCAGGTCGCTTTCGATGATCGCCAGGCCCGCCCGCTCCAGAATTTCCCGCCCCTGCTCGGGATGGCTCAACAGGAACCGCACGAAGGCGCACTCGGCGGTATCGGTGATCGAGAGGGCCACGATCCGCACCCGGCTCCCCTCGAACCGGCGGATCACCTCCAGCAGCTTCCCTACCTTGTTTTCCAAGAAAACCGTAAACTGCCGGATAGCCGGGTAGTTGCACCCTCGCATGGTCGCATAGTCGGTGCCGGCGGCTTGGTCGAAGGCCATGTGAACCACTCAAGGGAGGCTGATATTCTGCCCGCGTATTACACAACTATACGCCCCAAAAGGGTGTTTGGGAAGCCATGAGCACACTCAAACAGCACGAAATCGAGTTGCGGGTGCGGTACCAGGAGACCGATCCGATGGGTTTCCTCCATCACGCCTGCTATTTTACCTATTTTGAGATCGGCCGGACAGAGCTGCTTCGGGCTGCCGGGGGCAATTACCGGCAGATGGAGGCGGATGGGCTCCTGGTGGTGGTAGTGAAGGCCGAGTGCCGTTTCCATCGTCCCGCCCGTTACGACGACCTTCTGCGGCTCCGCACCACGGTGGTCCGTGTGACGACGGCCAAGATCGAGCACCGCTACGAACTTTTCCGCGGCGACGAACTCCTGGCCACCGGACAGACCACGCTGGCCGTGCTCGACCGCAGCGGCAAGGTCCAGCCGGTGCCGGAGTGGATGAGGGAGGAAGAATGAAGTGGCCGCCACCATCTGTGAATAACACGCCGCAGTTCGCTTCTTGTCATCGGAGGGCTGACAGGCTAAACTACACACCAGCGGCCGGAGGGTACGCGAATGGTTAGCAGCCTGACTCGAAATCAGGTGCGGCGCAAGCCGTTGAGGGTTCGACTCCCTTGCCCTCCGCTCTCTTAACTGGCTAACAGATAAGGGGTTCCGGCGATCGCTCGCCGGAACCCCTTTCGCGTTTGCGCCCCTCTTCGGCGTGCTTTGCGCAAAAGTGTGCCAAACCGTCATCCTTTGGGCGGCAGATAAATGGTCCTCTGGAACCGGCGCCTCCCTTTCCTCGGAGAACGCCTTCCACAACTCGTCTTCCAGGGGATATTGCTCGGCGCTTGGTATCGCCCCTCCTGCAACTCAGCCTCCCATTTAATGCCGATCGAGCTTCACCGAGCAGCGCTTCGCGAAGTCCCCTTGACTACCCGCCCCGCCGGGTTTCCGGCTATAATGGCGGTGGTGCGAACAATGGTGTACGCAGATTCTTGGATTGGCAGCCCAAACTCGGGAGACAGCCCATGCTGGACAAGGCGATTCTGACGGTCGGCGACCGGCAATATGAACTACCCCTGCTGACGGGGACGGAGGGAGAGCGGGCGCTGGACATTACCAAGCTCCGCGATCAGACCGGCTTGGTCAGTTATGACCCTTCCTTGGGCAATACGGCCGTCTGCCGCAGCGCCATCACGTTCACCGACGGCGAAAACGGTATTCTCCATTACCGCGGCATCCCCATCGAGCAGTTCGTGGGCAAGCCGAACTTCGTCGAGGTGGCGTGGCTGCTGATCTTCGGGCGGTTGCCGCGTGCGGACGAACTCAAACGGTTCAGCGGTCTCTTGACGGCCAACGAGCTGTTGCACGAGGGCATGAAGCACCAGTACCAGCACATCCCGATGAACGCGCCGCCGATGGCCATTCTTTCCGCCACGTTGAGCAACCTGGCCTGCTACCACCAGGAGTTCTTCGCTTTGGAGACGGAAGAATCGCTGGAGGAGGCCGCCGCGCGGCTGATCAGCAAGGTCCGCACCATCGCCGCGTTCTCCTACCGCCGCTCGCTGGGGTTGCCGTTCACCTACCCCGACCCGAACCTCCGCTACTGCGCAATTTTCTGCACATGATGTTCTCGATTCCCTACAGCCAGTACATCGTGACGCGGGAGATCGAGGACGCCCTGAACCTGATCTTCATCCTTCACGCCGACCACGAGCAGAACTGTAGCACGGCGACGGTGCGGGTGGTGGGCTCGGCGCGGGCAAACCTCTTCGCCTCCTGCGCCGCGGGCGTCTGCGCCTGTGGGGGCCCCTGCACGGCGGCGCCAACGTCGAGGTCATCGACATGCTCGAGCGGATCCACCAGGGCGGCCTCAAGCCCGAGGACTGCATCCGCGCCGCAAGGGACAAGACCAATCCCTTCAAGCTCGCCGGTTTCGGCCACCGGGTCTACAAACACTACGATCCGCGGGCAAAAATCGTCCAGAAAGAGATGGACAAGGTCTTCGCCCAAATGAAGCGGAAGGACCCACTCTTGGACATCGCCCGGAAAATGGAAGAACTGGCCCTGTCCGACCCGTACTTCATCGAGCGGCACCTCTATCCCAACGTGGATTTTTACAGCGGCATTTTGCTGCGGGCGATGGGCATCCCCACCAACATGTTCACCGTCGTCTTCGCCATCGGCCGGCTCCCCGGCTGGATCGCCCAGTGGAAGGAGCAGCACGACGATCCGAGCACGAAGATTCAGCGGCCCCGGCAGATCTATACCGGCCCGACGAAAGCTGACTACGTTCCGATGGACAAACGCTGAGAGGTCATTGCCGAACGTCGTCGTCGCGCAACTGCGCAGCCCTGCCAGCGCCAACAACCCGGTTGCCGACAACAGAAAGAGCCACCCGCACGAATACGGATGGCTCAGTTTGCTTTGGGTTTGGATCAGCGACACGCCCGTCGCCGCCGCCAAGCGAAAGCGAACACGCTGACGGCACCGATGCCGAAGAGGGCCAGGGCCGAGGGTTCCGGAACGGATTGAATGTTGATGTCAACGGGGTCGCCGGCGACGTAGGCGTAACCAGTCAGCTCCAGGACGCCTGGGCCCGTCGTCGTGCCCGCCAAGGGACCGGTGGGGTATACAACGTCGCTCCAGGAGGTGTTCACCGGCTGTTGTATCCAGGTGTAGTGGATCGTGCCCAGAGTGGAGGGCGAGCCGATGGGCACCCAGGTGGTGTTTGTGGGAATAAAGGTGTAGGTGACGGCGGCGTCAAACTGGGCGTAAAGACCGTTGTTCGACGTGCCGGTGATAAGTATCGGAAGGTTGGGGGCCGCTACCCCGTTGAGGATGAGGCCGGGGAGCACGGCAAATTGGGCGTCAAAGTTGATCTGTTCATAGCCGTACCCAACCGCGCTAGTGGCCTGGTCAAACGCCCACGGGTTGGAGCTGGGGCCAAAGTTAATGAACGCGTCCGTCGTGAGCCCGGCGAAGGCGGTCGCATTGGTGATCTGGGTGGTGGCGGTCGTGCTGCCGTCTGTAAAATGGAAGGTGTAGCCTGCGGGCGGGTTGAACTGATTGCCGGCTGGGGCTGCCATCGACGGATAATACACGGGCGTGGGCGGGGCGGGCACGCCCACTAACGGTACGCCGACGCCCGCCGGAGAATACGGTCCTGCTGTGGCGGCGCCCGTAAAAGTGGCGGCCGGATCGGCTTGGTGAAAGAAGTTGCTCTGCGTGCCGAAGAATCCGCTGGCACCCGCAGTTATACCACCCGTATAGGTGCCAAGGGGGACGACGTCTTGAGCTTCGAGTGCGCCGACGAACGCGAACAACGTCGCCACCACGGCGATTAGCATAAACGTTTTCATTGTCGTTCTCCTTTTCTGCGGGCGGCCTCGACGGGCCGCCTCACTATTTCTCATTCCCTGGTTCTCCAAAGATTTCATGTTTGAACTCCCGTGGTAAAAGGTCTTGGAAAAGGCGGTGACGATCGTCGCGGCCAGGATGCGGTTGAATCTAGTTTTTAGAGACCTGATTACCTCCATCTGTCGATGAGGGATTTTGAGTCGCGAAATGGGGCGGGGAACCCTTGTTCTTGCCGATCTGTGGCAAAAGACACCCGACCCCTTCCCCCCCTTGCCTTTGGGACGCGGATGATCCTTAGCGTGGGGCTACCGTAATGCAGGAGCCAATGCTCCATTATGCAGACGTGTGAATCTTTGTCAAGTGTTTTTCGGTAACGATCAGCCAGTTAGTAATCTTTCAATAACATCTTTCCACATAAAAACTTGACTTAACGTGCCACTCACGACGGATGGCCAAAGATAAGTTGAAGGCTGATCTTTCGGCGGGGGGTGGTTGCAATGTGCTTTGCGTGCGCCACTTACGGCGTGTCCAGCATGCCGCCGGTGGCTGCTCGCTCGAACCCTGAGCCACGGCCCCAAGACGGGAGTTGAAACCGGGACGCAGCTAGTTTCCGCATCGCAGTCTACCGATACTAGCTACGTCCCGGTTTCAAGTATTCAGTCCGCGCCACAATTCCTCGTATTTCGCGCGGACGTATGGATTAAGCTGTTGGGCGTAGTCGAGCGGCAGACCCACGACGCGGATCAGTTCTTGTACGTCGCCCAGGTCTTTCAGACGACCGGGGTTGGTCATGCCGGAAGCCAGCTTCAATTCGACCAGCGACGGCAGACCGAGGTATCGGATGCCGTCGATTGCGACGCCGGCCTGGGCCGGATCGGGGAAGGCGACCGGCTTGGGCTTGCCGTCGCCGGGGAACTGGCCGGCAACGAGAAACTCGATGCGGAACGCGCGTCTCAGCGTCCGTGAGATTCTTGCTGCCGGCGAAAGGAGCGACGTATCCCAGACCCTCCAGCTTGCGGTAAATGGCCGCCAGCCCCTCGGCCGTCACCAGGATGTCCACGTCCACGGTGGCTCGGACGAACCGATGCGCACCCAGGGCCATGCCCCCGGCAACAGCGTACGCGATCCCCAGCCCATCCAGCGCGGCGGCGATCTTCCGCAGCGTCTGGTGAACCGGATCGTCGCCCATAAAGAACCTGCACATGGCCGCCACGGCGTCTACGTCCGGGCAACGCAGCCACTCGTCGTACGTCTGAGGCACTGTTGATGCTTCGGCACTCATGCCTGCCTCCCCGTCCATTCTACCACGTTGGCCACGCCGGCGAAAGAGGGACGCACAATCCGCCAGGACGGAAGCGCCGCGATTTCACCCCTCCGTGGCAATCGTCGGCCGGTGGAGCAGGCGGTCGAGTTTGTCGCACAACTGGCGGAAATCGATGGGTTTCTCCAGGAACTCCGTCACCGGCAGAAGGGACGGGTCGATGTCGCGGCTGCTGAAGGCCAGCGGCATCTGTTGGCAGATCGCGGTGAGCATCAGGATCGGCAAGGTGGGGAACTGGTTCCGCACCACGCGGGCCAACTCGACGCCCGCCAGGGGGTCCTCGGGAAACATGACGTCGAGGATTACCGCATCGGGCTGCCGCTGTTGGATCCGCTCGAGCGCCTTGGCGGGGTCGTATTCCATGGCCACGTCGAAACCCCGCGACTGAAGCACCATCCGCACCGCGCCGGCAAAGTCTTCGTCGTCGTCAACCACCAGTAGTTGTGTCACGTGATCAACTCCTTCTGAAAGAGTACACGTAGGACGGATTTCCAAATCCGCCCAATCTTTGGGGACGGATTAGGAAATCCGTCCTACAAATTTTTCATCAACGCCTTCATGCAGAGGCCCATTTCGGCCGGGCTGTGGACGACGCGGATGCCGGCGGCTTCGAGCGCGGCGATCTTGTCGGCCGCGGTCCCTTTGCCGCCGGAGACAATCGCGCCGGCATGGCCCATCCGTTTGCCGGGCGGGGCCGTGCGGCCGGCGATGAACGCGGCCACCGGTTTCCTGACGTGCCCGGCGATGAAGGCGGCCGCTTGTTCCTCGGCCGAGCCGCCGATTTCGCCGATCATGAGAATCCCTTCCGTAGCGGGATCCTGCTCGAACATGCTCAGCACATCGACGAACGAAGTACCCACGATCGGATCGCCCCCCAAACCCACGCACGTGGATTGCCCGAGGCCGACGCTCGTCAGTTGCCACACCGCCTCGTACGTGAGCGTGCCCGAGCGGCTGATCACACCGATGGGACCGGGGCGATGAATGTAGCCGGGCATGATGCCGATCTTGCACTCCCCCGGCGTGATGATGCCCGGACAATTCGGACCGATTAAGCGGGAGGAAGAGCGGCGGACCGCCTCCATGACGCGCACCATGTCGAGGACCGGTATGCCCTCGGTGATGGCAACCACCAGCCGGATGCCGGCGTCGGTCGCTTCCAGAATGGCGTCGGCCGCGAAGGCCGGCGGGACGAAGATCATGGTGGCATTGGCCCCCGTCGCTTCCACGGCCTCGGCCACCGTGTCGAAGACGGGCACGCCGTCGATGGTCTGGCCGCCGCGGCCGGGCGTGACGCCGCCGACCAGTTGCGTGCCGTACTCCCGGCAGTGTTTGGCGTGGAACTGGCCGGCTCTGCCGGTAATTCCCTGGCACAGGACGCGCGTGTTGCGATTGACGAGGATGCTCATGGTCCCTCCGGGGCTAGCTTCGCCCACGTAGGTTATGCTTCAGCATGACGCCGAGCTTCTGTTATGCTGAAGCATAACCTACTTGTTTGCCGGTCTCATACTCCTCGGGCCGCGGCGACGGCCTTTTCCGCGGCGTCGGCCAGGCCGGTCCCGCTAATGATGTTCAGCCCGCTCTCGGCGAGGATACGGCATCCCTCGCCAGCCTCGGTTCCTTCCAGCCGCACGACCAGGGGGATGGTGAAACGTACCGAGCGGCAGGCTTCCACCAGTGCATTGGCGACGGTTGTGCAGCGCATGATGCCGCCGAAAATGTTTACCAGCACCGCCCGGATGTTGGGATCGCCGGCCAGCATCCGGAAGGCTTCGGTAACCTGCGGGAGGCTGGCACCGCCGCCCACGTCAAGGAAGTTGGCGGGCTCGCCGCCGTGGAGCTTGATCAAGTCCATAGTGCTCATGGCCAAGCCCGCCCCGTTGACCAGGCAGCCGATGTTGCCGTCGAGCTTGACGTAGCTGAGCCCCGCCTCGCCGGCCCTCAGTTCCGCCGGCTCCTCTTCCGCCAGATCGCGCAGGCCGGCCAATTCGGGATGCCGGAACAAGGCGTTGTCGTCGAAGCTCATCTTGGCGTCCAACGCCAGCAGGCGGCCGTCGGCGCTGAGCACCAACGGGTTGATCTCCAGGAGGCTGCAATCGTACTGAAGAAAAATGCGGCCGAACCCCGCCATGAATTCCTCGGCCGGGCGGAAGGCGGTCCGCGGCAGGCCGAGCCGCCAGGCGATCTTGCGGATCTGATGCGGCCGCAGTCCCGCGTCCGGATCGAACGGCTCGCTGTAGATCCGCTCGGGCGTGGCGGCGGCCACCTGCTCGATTTCCATGCCGCCTTCCGGCGACGCGATCAACACCGGCTTCTCGGCCGTCCGGTCGATGACTGCCGCTAGGTAGAATTCGCGGGCGACCGCACAACTTTCTTCGACCAACAGGTGGTGAACGGTCTTCCCCTCCGGCCCGGTTTGGACGGTGACCAGCCGGTGCCCCAGGAGATTTCCGGCGGCCTCTTCCGCCTCCTGCCGGCTATGCACCGCTTGCACGCCGCGTTGGCCGGGGACATCGGCGACCGTTCCCTTGCCGCGGCCGCCGGCATGGATCTGTGCTTTGAGCACGGCCGTCTTTCCGCCGAGGTTGAAGAAGGCGTCCGCCGCGGCTTGGGGCGTGTCCGCGGCGAATCCGCGGGGCACGGCAACACCCGCTTCGCGGAGGATCTGCTTGGCTTGGTATTCGTGGATACTTCACGGGCGCGTCATCCTTTCCACTCCGCTGCAACCCGCGGCGGAACCGGCCGCCTCGCCGGCTTTCGCATAGAGTCTCCTGATCCGCGTGCTCTCCCGCAACAGTTTCCCAAGATAGAACCACAGGAACACGATCGCGCCCCAGAGAAGCAGCAGGTCGATGATGCCGCGGGAGACGCTGTACGTGTCCGCCGTCAGCGCCTCGGCGCCCGTTTCACGCCGGGCTCAAGGCACGCCAGGACCTCAAAGACAGCCACGTAGACCAGCGCGGCCAAAAACAGAGCGGTCAAGCCGCGGCTGCTGCGCTCCTGCCGGGCGTTGCGGTCCAGAAACGGAACGGCCAGAAAGAACAACGCCGCCCAGGGCAAACAGGGCAACGCCCAGAACCTCGGGCACGAGCTTCAGCGTCTTGAACATGAAGAGGAAATACCACTCGGGCTTGATGCCCAGCGGCGCGGGCTTCAACACGTCGGCCTTCTCCCCTACCTCCGCCGGCAGAAACACCGTCAGCGTGGCAATCGCCCCGAGGAGCAGCAACCAGAAGCAGCCGTCGATCAACAGGAACTCGCTGAAGAAGGGCCGCTGGTCCCGGACCTTGTTGGGCGCCATGCCCAAGGGCAGACTCTGCCCCTGAAATTGGATCAGCAGCAAGTGGATTGTCAAGAGCGCCGCGAAAATCAACGGCAAGATCACCGTATGCGCGGCGAAAAAGCGAGTAATCGTGGCGCCGGTCACCTGGTCGCCGCCGCGGAGGAAATGTACCACAAAGTCGCCGATGCCCGGAACCACGGCGGGAATCTCCGTGCCCACCAGCGTGGCGTAGTAGGACAACTCGTTCCAGGGCAAGAGGTAACCGCTGAACCCAAAGCCCAGAGCCAGCGCCAACATCAGCGCCGGAGAGCCAGGTCAACTCGCGCGGTTTGCGGTAGGCCCTGCTGAACAGGACGGTAAGAAAATGCAGGATCGCCGCGCCGATGAACAGGCTTGCCCCCCAGGCGTGAACCGAGCGGATCAGCCATCCATAAGGGACCTGAGTCATAATGTGTTGCACGCTTTCGTGGGCCGTGGACTCCGACGGCTGATAATACAGCATTAGGAGACAGCCCGTGGCCACCTGAAAGCCGAACAGGAACAGCGAGGCGCCGCCCAGCAAATAGATCCAGCTATGGCGATGGATCGGCACGGTCTTTTTCGCCAGCAGCCCGGCCAGCGGCTGCCAGTCGATCCGCTCGCCGAACCAGGAAGCGGCCTTGGCACGGAGGACTTCCCAACGGTAATCGTCAAGATGCTTTCTCAAGGTTCGCTTTCTCCAGGTTTGCCTTCTCGAGGTTTGCTTTCTCCAAGGCGAGGATCAGCTTCCCATTGCTCAGCTTGCTGTACAATTGTCGCAGGGGGCGGGGCGGCGGGCCGGAGATGACGCGGCCCTCGGTATCATAGATCCCGTCGTGGCAAGCGCAGTAGATGCGATGCTGGTCCTCCTGATAGGTCACGGTGCAGTTGAGATGGGTGCAGGTGGCCACCAACGCCCAGAGCGCCCCGTCCCCTTCGGCGGGCCGCAAGAGCAGCACGGGGATGCGGCCGTACAAGATCATCTTCGCCTTTCCCGGCGGCAACTCGTAATCGGCCATTCTGAAGCACGAGAAAATCCGGGGGCGGCGTTGCGCGGAGGTTCCCGGCGTATTCCAGCAAGGGGGCCGCCATGCCCGCACCCATCGCCGCCGCGCCGCCACCGATCATGCCACAAAGAAACCGCCTGCGGGCCACGTACGATTGGTCAATCTTCATGGGATTTCCTCGGCACGAGGTGTTTTGCCCGTTGGACGAAAAGCCGCCGCCGCACCGCGCGAATGCCGTCGGCGGGCCGGACGTCCTTGGGACAGGCGACGACGCATTTCATGATCGTGTGGCACCCCCAGACGCCCTGCTCCGAGTCCTCCCGCTGAAACGTCCCGCCGCCGCGATGGTCTCGGGTATCGGCCAGAAATCGCTGCAACTTCGCCAAGGCCGCCGGGCCGGTGAAGGCCGGATCGAACTGGATTACCGGGCAGGCCGAATAGCATATTCCGCAGAGGATGCACTGGACGTATTGGTCGATCCGCTCCCGCTGGGCCTCGGTCATCCGGCTCTCCTCGGCCGCGGAAATCTCCGCGTGCAACCAAGGCCGGATGCGCTCGTACTTCTCCCAGAAAGGCCCCATCTCGACAACCAGGTCCTTGAGGACCTCCAACCCCGGCAGCGGCTCGAGGACCACGCGCTCGGTCGGCAGGGCCTGCAATTGCACCCGGCAAGCCAGGTTGAGCTTCCCGTTGATCGACATGCCGCACGATCCGCAAATGGCGCCCCGGCAGGAATAGCGGAACGCCAACGAGGGGTCTTGCTCGTCCTGAATCTTCCACAGCGCCTCGAGCACCGACATCTGCCGGTCCACGGCCAGCTCATAGGTCTGGAACTGCGGTGCGGCGGCCGAAGACCCGCCATACCGGAGAATCTCGAAGCGCCAGGTCTTAGTACGTCCGTTCTTTGGGTTCATACAGGCTGCAATCCACCTCGGAATAGGAAATGGCAATCCGGCCGCCGTCAAGCCGGGCCAGGGTATGCTTCAACCATGCGGAGTCATTTCTGGCGGGATAATCCGTGCGGAAGTGGGAGCCGCGGCTCTCTTGCCGGACCAATGCGCCGCGGGCGGTGATCTCCCCCAGACAGAGCAGGCTTTCCAGTTCCAACACGTGTTGGATCTCGAAGTTGAACGGCCCCCGCGGCGCACGGCAGCAGACCTCCCGATAGCGCTCCCGCAACTCGGCCAACTTGTCCACGGCAAGAGCCAACTCCTTCTCCTGCCGGAAAACGCCCACCTTGTCGGCACAAAGCTGCCGCATCTCATCGCGGATCTGGTAGTACGGAATTCCCCGCTGGCGGGCGCAAATACGGTCCAAATCGCCGGTCTGTCGGGCCAGTTCCCGTTCCAGGACGGCTTCCTTGGGCAGGAAGTTGCCGTGCCCTTTGCGGGCGTTGATGGCTTCGCCGACCAGACGCCCGAAGATGACGGTATCGGCCAACGAATTGCCGCCGAGGCGATTGGCGCCGTGAACGCTGACGCAGGCGCATTCGCCGGCCGCGTAGAAATTATCGATTCTCGTCTTGCCCGTCGCGTCGGTGTCGATGCCGCCCATGGAATAGTGTTGCCCGGGCTGGATGGGGATCGGCTCGTCGATCGGATCGATCCCGGAAAACTCGATGCAGATGGTCCGAATGCCGGGAAGCCGCTGCATGATCTTGGCCCGGCCGAGATGGCGCAGGTCCAGATGAACGTAAGCGTCCTCGAACCCTCGTCCCTCATCGATCTCGGTCTGAATGGAGCGGGCGACGATGTCGCGAGGGGCCAACTCCATCGTCTTCGGCGCATAGCGGGCCATGAACCGTTCCCCCTGCCGGTTCACCAGGTGGCCCCCCTCGCCGCGGGCGCCCTCGGTAATCAGGATGTTGTTCCCGTACAGCGTGGTGGGATGAAACTGCACGAACTCCAGGTCCTTCGTGGGAACCCCCGCCAACAAGGCGATCCCGATGCCGCTGCCGGTGTTGATCAAGGCGTTCGTGGAGTTCCGGTATAGCCGGCCGTAGCCGCCGGTGGCAAATACACAGAACTTCGCGGCGTAGCTTTCCAACCGCCCCCGCCTCAGATCGTAAGCGATCATTCCGTGACAGCGGTCTTCGTCCACCGCCAGCCGGGTGACGACGCGCTCGTCGTACACTTTGATCCCGCGTTGGAGGGCCTGCTCGTAGAGCGTGTGCAGCAGCACGTGGCCGGTCTTGTCGGCGGCGTAACATGCCCGTGGAAACCCGGCGCCGCCGAACGGGCGCTGGGCAATGGTGCCGTCCGGAAAGCGGCTGAAGGGCGCCCCCCAGTGCTCGAGTTGGTAGATCACCTCCGGCGCCAGGGCGCACATCCTGGCCACGGCGCCCTGGTCGGCAAGATAATCGCTCCCCTTAATCGTGTCAAAAGCGTGCTTCTCCGGCGTATCGTCGCGCCCGTCCGGGGAATTGCCCAACGCGGCGTTGATCCCTCCTTGTGCGGCCCCGGAATGCGAACGGACCGGGTGGACCTTGGAAATGACGGCGACGTCCCAGTTTGCGCAGAGTTCTATCGCCGCGCGTAACCCCGCCAGGCCACCGCCGACCACTAGCACATCATGCTCGATCATGTTGCGACGTAGCTGAAGTAGACGATCAGGAAGCCGATAAAGAGCAAGGATCCCAGGAGGGTGAAGCTCCAGAACAGGAGCCGTTCCCGCTTGCTTCCCAAGTCCAGCACGATGGTGCGGACCCCGTACAGCGCATGGAAGATGACGCAGAAAACCAGCAGGCAATTCAGCGCCGGATGCTTGTGCAAGTCCGCGATGGCCTTCACCGGCGGGGAATTCGACGGGCTGGCCTGGAAAAAGCCGGTAAACAACTGGACGGACAACAACCCGATCAGCAGGAGCCCGCTAACGCGATGGAATACCCAGACGAACACGATGCGTTCTCCCTTTCGCTTGTGGGTTATGTGTCCGCGCCCTTGACAACGGCCGACACCTTTTCACAAAGAAGCTGCAAATCGACGGGTTTCTCCAGGAAATCCACGGCCGGCAGCCACGTCGGATCGAGATCCCGGTTGCTGAAACCCAAGGCAAGAGACTGATTGACGGCGGTCAACAGCAACACGGGCAGACCGCCGAACCGGCGGCGGATGGAACGGGCGACCTCAAAGCCGGCCACGTCGTTTTCCGGAAACATGACGTCGAGAATAACGGCGTCGGGACGGCGCTGTTCGATGCGCGGAATGGCTCGGTCGGCGACGGTCTCGATGCCGGCCTCGTGACCACGACTTTGCAGCGCGGTCTGCACGGCTCCGGCGAAATCCAGGTCGTCGTCCACAATCAGTACATACGCCATCTACGTTTCTCCTTGCTAGCCCGGCTCCGCGGCTTCGTGCGGAGCGGGAAAATCGAGAGCGAAGACCGTGCCTTGTGCGGGGGCGCTTTCGATGTGTACGCCGACACGGCCGGCCACGGCCGCTTGCCGCACAATGGCCAGGCCCAGGCCGGTCGATGCGCGGTTGTGTGCGACCGCTTCATTGGTGCGGAAGTAATCGTCGAAGATCCGCGGCAGCTTCTCGGCCGGGATGCCGATCCCCCGGTCGCGGACGACGACCGTTGCTCCGCCGCCCGCCGTCGGCCGGCAAGACACCGACACGTGCTGCCCGTCGCGCGAGTAATTGACCGCGTTGGAGATGACGTTCTCGATGAGCATGAACATGTGGTCCGGGACGCCCCGCACCGAGGTGTCGCGCAACTCTTCATCGAGGCAGATGCCTCGTTTTGCCGCTTGAGGCTTGAGGTTGACGAAGCAGGCGCGGATCAAGGCGGGCAGGTCGACGGGGACCGGCTGCGGCGGCGCCGCGGCGTGGGAGCGGAGGTTGGCTAATTGCAGCATCGCCTTGATTGCCCGCGACAACATTTCACAACGGGCCGCGATCTGCTCGATCACTGCAACGGCGCGGTCCGGGATTGGCCCGCAATAGCCCCCCAAGAGCAGTTGGGCATTGGCATGGATGGCGGCAAACGGCGCCTTCAACTGGTGCGTCGTACGGAGCATATACTGCGCCCGCTCTTCCGTGGCGGCCACCAGACGCCGGTTGGCGGCGGCCAACTCCGCATCACGCTGCCGCAAGGCGCTGGCCAGGCGGGACGCAAGGTACCACACCGTGCCGGAAATAAACGCCACGGAGCAGAAATACGAAGCGGCGACGGGCAAGGGCATCGCACTGCGATCGGGCATGAGCGGGCTTGTCAGCACCGAAGCAGGCGCGATCACCCCCACGCTTTCCAAGAGAAGGCAAGCAAGGTACATCCCCATGGCCGTCAGGATCACTAGTAGGCTCTGCCTGGGGGGGAAGAAGATGCAGGCCAGAACGATGTGGAACAGGTACATGAAGGGCGCATAGGTTTCCACGCTGCCCAGGTAGTGGACGACGACCGTGAGCACCGCCAGGTCCACCAAGATCTGCATCCACAAACCCTCCAGCGCCCGTGAAGCGCGTCGCCCGTCAGGAGAAGGCGTGCGGACCATGATCAGGTAGGCCACATTGACGGCCAGCAGCACGGCGGCGCTCCCCAGGGGCCATGCCGTGTCCAAGCGGATGTTATAGTACACGAGCCTGCTGCCCGCCGTCCACGCCAGCACGCCCAGTCCCGCCAGCACGACGCACACCAACCATCGCAGCGTGCAGAACCACGCCCCGTTCTGGAGCAGGAGACGTTCGTCGTCCTCGGCAAGAAGCGGCGCGGGGGCGGCAGCGGAAACCCGCTCCTGCAAGGGCAGATCGTAGGCGGCCCAAGTGGCATCGGCGGCTTCAATCATCAAGTCCGGCGCTCCTGGTGCTGAGGAAACTCCCCGCACTTCCGTTGGCTCGCGACCGTCAATCGACGCACCACGTCGTTCCGGCATTCAGCAATTGCGACAGATCACCCGGCCCACTGGCGGCAAGCGCGGCCTCGGTTTGCGCCGACAGCAGGCCCTCATACGTCGGTTTCTCCACCTGGCGAAAGACGCCGTACGCCATGGGAAAATCGGGAGGTCTGAGTGCGGCCAAGAGATACGCCTGCGCCCGCGAGGACGAGCGGGCATCATGCACCAACAGGTCCTCCTCCCGCACCCCGTCCTCTCCTACGACGGCGGTTGCCGGCGCCATGCCGCGGAGCACGATCCCCTTGCGGCCGTCCGCTCCGAAACGGACCGGCTTGCCGTGCTCCAAGCGGACCCAATTGTCGCTGCGCCAGAGCGGTCCCGGAAGGTTTCAAGCACCTTCTCGTTGAAGACCACGCAGTGCTGGAGGATTTCGATGAACGACGTTCCCCGATGGCGTGCCGCCGCCTCAATCGTCTCTCCGAGATGTCCCTGATCGGCGATCAGCGTGCGCGCGACGAACGTCGCTTCGGCGGCGAGCGCAATCTCGACCGGATGGATCGGTTGCTCGATGGTGCCCAGAGGACTGGACTTCGTCTTCTTGCCGAACTCGGAGGTCGGTGAATACTGTCCTTTGGTCAAGCCATAGATCTGGTTGTTGAACAGCAGGATATTGACGTCCAGGTTGCGCCGCATGCAGTGAATCAGGTGATTCGTGCCGATCGACAAGCCGTCGCCGTCGCCGGTGACGACCCACACGGACAGTTCCGGCCGCGCGCATTTCAAGCCCATGGCGATGGCCGGGGCGCGGCCGTGGATGCTGTGCATCCCGTAGGTGTTCAGGTAATACGGGAACCGCGAGGAACACCCGATTCCGGAAATGAACACGACCTTCTCGCGCGGGATGCCGAGCCGGGGCAATATCTTCTGTACCTGCGCAAGAATCCCGTAATCTCCGCAGCCGGGACACCACTTGATCTCCTGGTCAGACCGGAAGTCATCCGGCGTCAAGGAAGGGCACGGCCGGCCGTCAGGGGTGGCGGCACAGCCTTCCGGGGGGCGGCTGATCATGGGGCTGGTTCTCCCAGCAACAGTTCGATTTGCTTCTGAATCTCCGCGATGCGGAACGGCCGGCCTTCCACTATCGCCAGCCCCTCCGCCGCGACAAGGAACCTGTCCCGGAGCATGAGACGGAGCTGCCCGAGATTGTGTTCCGGAACGAGAATGCGCCGGTAGTTCGCCAAGATCGGGCCGAGATTGGCGGGGAAGGGGTTCAAGTAGCGCAAGTGCAAGTGCGCCACCGCCCGCCCCTTCTGCCCCACGGCATCGACGGCGGCGGCAATCGCGCCGTACGTGCTGCCCCACCCAATCACCAAGAGATCGCCCGTTGCCGGCCCCGTGACCGTTGCCGGCGGAATATCGCGCGATATGTACTCAATCTTCTCGCGTCGCAACGTAACCATTCGTTGATGATTGGCCGGGTCGTAGCTGACCGCTCCGGTAACGTCTTCCTTCTCCAGACCGCCGATCCGGTGCTCGCATCCCGGCGTTCCGGGAACAACCCACGGCCGCGACAGGGTCTCGGGGTCCCGGCGGTAGGGAGCAAAGGCCGTGGCGCCGGCTGTTCCGTTGCGCCGCAGGTCGGGCAGCAGATCGGGGTCAACTACCCGCCACGGCTCGGCACTGTTCGCCAGGAAGCTGTCCGACAGAAGCACGACCGGCGTCATGTACTTCACGGCCAGCCGGACCGCCTCGAACGCCGTCGGAAAGCAATCGGCGGGCGTGGCCGCGGCCAGCACGGCCAGAGGGCACTCGCCGTGCCGGCCGTACATGGCGGCCAGCAGGTCGGACTGCTCCGTCTTTGTGGGCATGCCCGTGCTCGGGCCGGCGCTGCACGTTGACGACGACCAGCGGAAGCTCGGCCATCACGGCAAGGCCCAGCATTTCGGCCTTCAGCGAGAGGCCGGGGCCGCTGGTGCCGGTCGCTCCGACCGCTCCGCCGAAAGACGCTCCGATCGCTGCGCCGCAGGCGGCGATCTCGTCCTCGGTCTGGAGCGTCAGTACGTCGTACTCCTTGAGCCGCGACAACTCGTGCAAAATCTCACTGGCCGGCGTGATGGGATAACTTGCGTACACGAGCCTCCGGCCGGCACGATGGGCGGCGGCAACCAGGCCCAGCGAGGCGGCTTCGTTGCCCGTCACGCGCCGGTAACGTCCCTTCGGCAGCCGGGCCGCCGCCACCGTGTGTTGCACGCTGAAAAGCTCGGCCGTATCGGCGAAGTTGTATCCGGCCCGCAAGCTGGCGGCATTGGCGGCCATGATGGACGGGCTCTTTCGGAACTTCTTCACCAGCCACTCCAACACCGGCTGAAGGGGCCGGTCGTACAACCAGAGGCTCAACCCCAGCGCGAAGAAATTCTTGCACCGCGCCACGTCTTTGCGCGGCAACTGCAACGGTTTCACTGCTTCTTCATTGAGCCGCGTCATCGCTACCGGAATGACCCGAAATGCCGATAGTTCGCCGTCGGACAGCGGATTGGAGGCATATTTCGCCTTGGCCAGGTTGGCCGCCGTGAACTCATCCTCGTTCACGACAATAATCCCGCCCGGCTGTAGGTCGGGGAGACTGACCTTCAGGGCGGCCGGATTCATGGCGATCAGGACATACGGTAAATCGCCGGGAGTGCGGACCTCGTGGTCGGCGAAATTGAGTTGGAAGCCGCTAACCCCTCCCAACGAACCCGCCGGCGCCCGTATTTCAGACGGATAATCCGGAAGCGTACAAACCACCGTCCCCGTCACCGAGGCAATGTCGGCGAATTGACTGCCCGCCAACTGCATACCGTCGCCGGAATCGCCGGCGAAGCGCACGGTCGCACCGCGCACCTGGACGAATCGCTTCTCCTTCGCCAGTTTGGCTCGCGACATAATCTTCTCACACTTAGCCACCGAAAACTCGGCCCGAACGGCGCGATAAGTGGGCTGCGCTGCCTTAACCTCCCGCTGCCAATCTAACGGACTTCCAAGGGGTGCCGCGCGGCGGCCCGTCCGGCGGGGTGGGGGGCGCCACGGCTGCAGAATACGTTACCGTCCTCCCACGCAAGCCAACTCGAACAACAATCGTTGCATCACTCAGGCCAGATGCAGATCGCCAACGAAGCAGCCTTGGAAATCCTCACCAGACTGGCCATGATTCCGCGCCGGTCCACTACAGCCTGGCCAACTAGCGCCATTATACCGCTGTAGCCCTACCCGGTCAACGCCCAGGCGCTCCTTGCAGTTCCATCGAACGGCACCGGGGAGCAATCTGGCACCGTTGCGATCTCGTCTGGCGGAGAGAGGATGTTGCGTTGCAAGGTCTCAG
The DNA here is from genome assembly GCA_963754135.1 of uncultured Planctomycetaceae bacterium. Taxonomy (GTDB): domain Bacteria; phylum Planctomycetota; class Planctomycetia; order Pirellulales; family Thermoguttaceae; genus JAJFUI01. The sequence goes on along the minus strand of CAVWEY010000003.1, from coordinate 120,987 downwards.
GATGCAGCGCCCCGGACGACTCGCCGTCGAACTCCGGGGCGAAGCTTACATCGAGCGACCTGCACTCCGGCGAGCCAATTTCGTTGCTGAGCGATACGCTGATTCTGATCCGAGCTTGCCAGCCGCCGTTCGCGAGGATTAGAATTGACGAATTGCGGGTCACCGGCACCGAGATCAAACCGAACGGCGGCGCGTCGAGCCGTCGTCCTCGTAGGGGGGGTAGCCATCACGCAGGATGTTCACGATCTATGTCGTATCTGACGCCACTGGCGACACCGCACAGCGGATGCTTCGCGCGGCATTGGTCCAGTTTCAAGACGCCCCTGTCCGCTTGGTCCGTATTTCATTGTTGACTTGCCGGGAGGTGCGTTTCTTCTCAAGGCTCCAACACCTGCCGGGCAATGACCAGGCGTTGAATCTCGCTGGTGCCTTCGCCGATGGCGCACGAGCGCTGGTCGCGGTACATGCGTTCGACGGCATATTCCCGCATGTACCCGTTGCCGCCGTGGATCTGGATGGCCTTGTAACAAACGCGCTCCGAAACTTCCGTTGCGAATAGCTTGGCCATGGCGGCCTCTTTGGTAAAGCGGGTGCCACGTTCCATTAGCCAGGCAGCCCGGTTGACCATCAGGCGGGCGGCTTCGATGTCCGTGGCCATGTCTGCGATCATCCACTGGATCGCCTGGAATTGGGCAATCGGCCGGCCGAACTGCACGCGCTCCTTGGCATAAGCCACCGCCCGCTCGAAGGCGCCCTCCGCCAGGCCCACGGCCATGGCGGCGATGGCCAGCCGGCCGGCGTTCAACGCGGTCAGGAATTGCTTAAAGCCTTCATTTTCCGTGCCCAGCAGGTTTTCGGCGGGGATGCGGCAGTTCTCGAAAAAAAGCTCCGAAGTCACCGATCCTTTCAGGCCCATCTTCTTTTCGTCGCGTCCCAACTGGAAAGCGGGGGTCCCTTTTTCGACGATGAACGAAGAGATGCCGCGAGTTCCTTTATCCGGATCCGTCTTGGCGGTAATTATCACCACGTCGGCCACGGAGCCGTTGGTGATGAATTGTTTCTGGCCGTTGATGACCCAATGATCGCCGTCGCGGAGGGCGCGGGTGCGGGTGGCCCCGGCGTCGGAGCCGGCAGTCGGCTCCGTCAAGCCGAAGGCGCCGATCTTTTCGCCGTTTAACAGCCCAGGCAGGTATTTCCGCTTTTGCGCCTCCGTGCCGAACACGTGGATCAACTCGCAGCACAGCGAACTGTGGGCATCCAGGATGACGGCCACCGAGCCGGAAACCCGGGCAATCTCTTCCAGGGCAATCAGCAGGCTGAGATGGTCGCCGCCGCCGCCGCCATACGCCTCCGGAAAAGGAATCCCCAGTAGCCCCAGTTCGGCCATCCGCTTGAAGATGTCAGCCGGAAACTGGTCGCTGACATCAATCTCCTCGGCGCGGGGCAATCTCCTTTTCGGCGAACTCCCTCACGGTGTTCTTGATCAATACGTGTTCGTCGCTCAACTGGAAATCCATCTTGCACCTCTGCCGTTGTCGATGTCTCTAATGAAATCACGGGGCACTGTTCACTTGCCGATCACCATTCCACACGGGTCGATTTCCCGCAGAATGCGCAATTGCTCAGCCGTCGGCTCCGGACTGACGGCGATCCGCTCGGGGATGAGAATTTCGAATTCGCTTGCCGCCTGAACCTGTTGGATGGTTACGCCTGGGTGGAGGGCCTGCAACTGTAGGCGCTTGGCCGCCTGGTGGAAATCGTACACGCCCAACTGGGTGATCACGCGATAGGGGCCGGTGCCGGCGGGGAGTCCCGCCTGCTCGCGTGCCCCGGGCCCGGTCAGATAACCGGGGGTGGTAATGAAATCCAGCTTATTGACAAAGGTACGGGTCGATTGTTGGCGCATCAGGTAGATGGTGCGCCAACAAGAGGAACCCACATCGTTGCCCCCGCCGCTGCCGGGCAGTCGGGTCTTGGGGTGGCTCCAGTCGCCGATCACGGTGGTGTTGACGTTGCCATAGCAGTCCATCGCCGCGCCGCCCAGGAAGCCGTAATCCACATAACCGGCCTGAGAGGTCAACATCACATCGTGCATACTGGAGGCCGCCGCGGCCTTGTAGTAGGTCCGCGAGTCGCCCACGGAGATGGGCAGGCCCGGCACCTGGGGACCAATGCCGCCCGCCTCGAAAATGATCAGCAGGCCCGGGGCGTGAGTGCGCTGTGCCAGCATTCCCACGACGACGGGGAAACCGGTCCCCACAAAGGCCGAGCAGCCATCCTCCAGCAGCCCGGCTGCCACGCAGGCCAGCAGTTCCATCAGGTTGTAGCGAGGCTCTTGGGTCATGACGCACCGTCCTTCGAGGAGGCCGGCCCCGGCTGCAGCTTCATGAAACGTTTGAGAGAGGCGAGTCTGCGGAGGCCGCCGATCTTCTCCACGTAAGACTCGAAATCGGGCACGCCGAATACGTACTCCTCGAAGTATTTCATCGTGCCCTCCGGCGTCTTGGAGACCTTCAGCCAGTGGGCGATATGCTCTTCGTCCGAGTAGTAGTCGGCGGACATTTCGGTGGGGTGCGCCCCAAATGGGACCTCGATCACCGCATCCACCAGGTAGAACGGGATCACGGTGCGCCACGGACGGCGGCGGATTTCCTCGTCGTCAATGATCTCCTCCGTGGTCATAATCAGCCGCCGGGTGGCGCGCGCCAACTCAAAGTCGTCGGCCAGGATGCCGTCAATCTGCGCGTTCCCATACCGGTCGCAGCGCGGGACGTGGAAGAGCGCCACGTCGGGGTAGCAGGCTGGAACCAGGCAGATCGGTTTGCCGCTCCAGGGGTCTTCGATCACCTTGGCCGAACTGCGCTTGATGGTATCAGTACCCAGCAAGGACCGAACCGGCATGAACGGCACGCCCATCGCTGCCGCCAGGAAACGCCACTGGTAGCCGGCGTTGCTCAACTCGCCGGTGACTTTCACCTGGCCGCTCTCGACGGCCCGGCGGCCGCAGGGCGACAATCCCCGCAATTCATGGCCGAAGGCATAGGCAACATCCACCCGGCTGACGCAGCCGCCGCCAATGAGAACGTCGATGTCATGGCAGCCGGGGTTGCAGACGACGGTCAGGTCGCGTTTGCGCTGGCGCACCAACTCGTAGACGAGCGCCATGGGAACGCGGATGTGACCGAAGCCTCCGATGGCGACAAGGCTGCCGTCGGGCACATACTTGTGGACGGCTTCGGCCACTGTGGTGCGCTTGTCCACCAGTTTCCGGGACTTGTTTTCCCGCACCCACCGGCGGTTCTCATCCGGATCGTGCCAGCCGATCAGCTCGCCGCTAAACTCAACCGGATCATTCATGGTCTGGGACGCTATTCTGCCAGATTGAAGTAAATGTCCGTCGGCTTGAGTTTGGCGTTGCGCAGGAACCGCCCCCGCACCTTCTTGCCGATCCAGTCAATGTTGGCTTCGTGCGGGTCGACGCCGATCAAACGTCCCAGGAAGAGGGTGTCGCATCCTTCAAATTCCACCTGGATCAGCACGAACGGACATTCCGGCAGGAAGGCCTCCGACCCGAAATGGCAGACGGTGAAGGCGTGGATCTTGCCCTCCGGTTTGATCTCCACCCACTCGGTCGGCCGGCCGGTGTACATATCGTGGCCGCGGGGTCGCATAGGTGTAGCCGGTCTGCGGTTCACGGCAAACGATGAAGCGTCCGTTGGCCAGGGCGGCGAAGAAAGGGGAATCCTGGCCGTATGAATAGTTGTAGTCCATCGAGTACGGTTGCTTGACCACGATGGGCGACATCTGCTTCAAGGCCGAGAGATCGTCGCCGGTGGGGAACGGAACGCTGAAAGCGATTGTCCCTTCCAGATTGTCTTCCATTCTCTTGGAAATTGGCTTCGCACACTTGATCGTCTTTGTGGGCATGGCGGCTTTCTCCTATTTCTCCTGTTCCAAAATGCTGACGGTCACGTAAGTCCCGGTTCCCGCGTGAGAGTGAATGACGCCGCGCCGCGCTTGGGGGACCTGAAGGGCCGCGTCGCCAAAATGCTTCTTGATCGTCCCCTGGAGCTGCCACAAGGCGAAGACACCCTGCATCAGCCCGGTCGCGCCGACGGGATGGCCGCAGGCGATCAAGCCGCCGGAGGGGTTGACCGGGCAGACCGGCTTTTCCGGCAGTTTCAGCCCGTAATCAATCCCCGGCATGAAGGTCTTGCCGCTGGCCGCGAAGGGACCGCCTTCTCCGTAACGGCACAATCCCATATCCTCATATGTCTGAACTTCAGACGAGGTATAGGCGTTGTGCAGTTCTACAAAGTCAATCTCCTTCAGCGGATCGGTGACGCCGGCATTCTTGTAGGCCTCGCGCGAAGCCATCCGGCCGGCCCGGAATGAGTGGACGCCGGGATAGCGGAATCCCTTTTTCCATAGTTGTTTGTAATACCCGCGCGAATCCTCGTTCAACTCGTTGGGCAGGGCGTTATACTTATAGAAATCCTCGTAAGATTGGTGGGGGCGGTCAGCCATGCGCATGGCATCGGTGCCCCGGCCAATGCCGCCAACCTTCACGCGGGGAATGCGCCGGCCGCCGGCCTTCTCCAGTTTCGCCAGGCCCTCTTCCGAACAGAGGACGACCGCGGCGGCGCCATCGCTCATCACGCAAATATCGTTGCGCGTCAGAGGCCAGGCCACCATCGGCGAGGAGCGCACGTCGTCAATGGTCAACCGTTGGCGTTTCTGGGCGTAGGGGTTGTGGTAGGCGTTGATGTGATTCTTCACGGAAACATGGGCGAGCTGTTCCGCCGTGGTCCCGAACTCCGCCATGTGGCGGGTAACCATCATGGCATAGTAACCGGAGTAAAAACCACCCACGGGGTAATCGAACGAAACATCCGAGGCCAGAGCGATAAACTCATTGCCCTTCCAGGTCTCGACGTGGCTCATTTGTTCAAAGCCATACGACAGGCAGATGTCCATGTAGCCGGAAGCAACATTTTTCCATCCTTCCTGGAAGCAGACGCCGCCGGTGGCGCCACCCGCCTCCACCCGGTGGGACGGCTTGGGGCACAGCCCCAGGTAGTCCTGAACCATGATGCCGGCCATCAACTGGCGGGTGAAATGGTCGGAGAAGTACGAGGCCACGCTGCCGTCCACCAACTCGAAGAACTGGGCATGCTCAATCCCCAGATCGGCAAGGGCATAATCATAAGCCTCCTTTACCAGACCGGGAAAGGTCTTATCAGGGCGAGCCTTAACAAATTTTGACACTCCTCCTGAAACAACATAAACTGGTCGCATCGACGCGCCTCCTTTCTCCTTTGGCAAAGAACAGTCAGGAATTTCAATCCGCCCCCAGCGTGCGCCGGCGAATCGAGTCAAACGGTAAGGCCGCGATTCTACCTTGCCCTTGCGAAAAGTAAAGCGCCCCCGCAAGAAATCCTGAGATTCTGGTGACGCCGCCCGGAAACCCGATGTTACGGCGAAGTCCGCGGGCCTTTGTTCCTCTCCCAATAGGGGGTATTGTCAGACAATCGAGCCGCCATGCCGGTCAAGCGGCCCGCAAGGCCACGGCTTCCTGCGGCAATAGACGGCGGCCGCAATGCCCTCGAGCACTGCCGCAGGGACTGAATGGCCTCATCGCGGGACGCGGCGGGCGGCGGGCGCGGACAACGGGACCACCGCCTGTGCAGGGCACGGCGCGCGTGATACAATTCCGGCTTGACGGCCCGATGACAAACCCGTAGCGGAGAAAGACCATGCACACCTCGCACCGGCGTGATTTCCTCAAGGCCTCTTCGGCGGCCGCCGGGGCTGCTGCCCTGGTTGTCCCCGCCATCGCCGGCGCAACCGCCGGCGCCAACGGCCGCCTCCGCGTGGCGGTGGTGGGCTTGGGCGGCCGCGGGGCCGACTCCCATTGCGGCGCCCTGCTCGAAATCGCCCAAAAGGACAAGGAGAACCTGGAAATCGCCGCCCTCTGCGACTGCGACCAGCGGCGCCTGAACGACGCCGCCGACGCGGTTGAGAAGCGGTCGGGCAAGCGGCCGGCCACCTTCGTCGAGCAGCGGAAACTGCTTGAAGATCGGTCGATCGACGCCGTTCCGCTGGCCACGCCCAACCATTGGCACGCGCTGGAAACGATCTGGGCTTGCCAGGCGGGCAAGGACGTCTACGTGGAAAAGCCCGCCTCCCATAACATCTTCGAGGGCCGCAAGATGGTCGAGGCGGCGCGGAAGTACGGCCGCATCGTCCAATGCGGCACCCAATGCCGCTCCAGCCCGAAAATCCGCGAAGGGATCGAAAAACTCCAGGCGGGAGTCATCGGCCGGGTGTATCTGGCCCGCGCCGTCGTCTTCAAGATTCGCGCCGGCGGCCGCAACAGGTTCGGCCCCGCGCCCAAGGAGATGCACTGGGGCCTCTGGCTTGGCCCGGCGCCCGTGGCCCCCTACAATCTGCTGGCGGTCAACCGCTGGCGGTTCCTTAGGGAATACGGCAACGGCGAGATCGGCGACCAGGGCGTGCATCAGTTGGACATTATCCGCTGGGCGCTCAAGCTCGACGCGCATCCCAACAAGGTCCAGTCGATGGGCGGCAATCTCGTCCACGACGACGACGAGGACACGCCCTCCAATCAGCTCGCCGCCTTTCAATTCGAGGGCCGCCGGCTGTTGGTCCAGGTCGAAACCCGCGAGTGGTACACCAACTCCGAGGCCGGCATGGGAATCGAGTACCCCTTCGTCGATCATCGCAACGTGGTGGGCGTGATCTTCCTCGGCACCGGCGGCTACATGATCTTTCCCGACTATTCGAGCTACTACGTCTTCCTCGGCCCGGACCGCAAGCCCGGTCCCAGCCGCAGCGTGCCGGGCAATCCGATGATGGACGCCGACCATTTCCGCAACTGGATCGCCGCGGTCCGCAGCCGCAAGCCCGGCGACCTGTACTCGGAGATCGAAGAAGGGCACCTATCGGCGGCGTTGCCCCATTTGGCCAATATCGCCTATCGCACCGGACGGACGCTCAGCTTCGATCCCGGCAACGAACGTTTCCTCAACGACCCGGAGGCCGACACACTGTTGACCCGACCCTACCGGGCGCCGTACGTTGTGCCCGAGCAAGTCTAGAGATCGGGCCAAGCGGTAAGACGCCGCAGGCGGTTATGGCTTCCAGCGTCTCGAATTACCGCGATTGATGATGAAGATAAGCGTCCGGTCGAGGCGGCGCGGCACGGTGACCAATATCGCCGGCGTCGGCTCACAACCATTTACACCCGAAGGCGGCTGTGCTACACTAACACCGAGAGAGGCTTCACTTTCCGGGCCGGGCAACCGGACCGCCTTCCACCATCCCCACCTCCCCCGCGCCAACAAGGAGAACATCATGAGACGCTATGACTCCACGCCACGTTACGACCGGCCACAGGGCTGCTCGCGCCGCCAATTCCTGGGCGGGGCGCTGGGCGCCACGGCAACGGCGCCGCTGCTGATTGGAGCGGCGGGCCTGGCCGCCAAGAGCATGGCCCAGGAGACAGTGCCCGCCGTGGGGAAACGTAAGATCAAGCTCGGGCTGGTCGGTTGCGGCGGCCGGGGAAGTTGGATCGCAGCCCTCTTTCAGAAACACGGCGGCTACGAGTTCCACGCCGTCGCCGACTACTTCCCCCAGGTCGCCGACCGCGGCGGCGAGGCGCTGCACGTGGACAAGTCACGGCGGTTTTCGGGCCTGTCGGGCTATCAGAGGGTGATCGAAAGCGGCGTGGAGGCCGCTGTCTTGATCGTGCCCCCCGGCTTCCTGCCCGAACACGCCGCCGCCGCGGCCGAAGCCGGCCTGCACGTCTACATGGCCAAGCCCGTGGCCGTCGACGCGCCCGGCTGCCTGCGCATCCAGTCCGCCGGCAAGCTGGCCACGAAGCATGATCGCGTGTTCTTCGTCGACTACCAGATTCCCACCGATCCGATTAATATCGAAGTAGTGAGGCGGATCCACAACGGGGAACTCGGGGCGATCGCCAAGATTGTCACCATCGGCACCAGCGGCGGCCACAAGGACCCGCCCCTGACGGCCAACATCGAGAGCCGCCTGCAAGACGGCATTTGGAACTACGACATCCCGCTGGGCGGCGCTTGGTGCGTGTCGTTCGACGTTCACGCCGTGGACGCCGCCATGTGGGTCCTCGGCCGGCGGCCCGTCGCGGCCATGGGCGCCGCGCGGATCACCCGCCCCAATCCTCACGGCGACAGCCCGGACGTGGCCGGGGAGGTCTTCGAGTACGCCGACGGCCTGATCCACGAGCACTCCAATCTGGCGTTGCCCAACGGCGCCGACGGCGAACTGGCCTGCAAGGTCTACGGCCAGAAGGGGCACGCCTTCATCAACTACTGGCGGAAGTCCCACTTCCACGTCCGCGGCCAGAAGGAGTATACGGAGCCGGTCGTGAACCTCTACGAAGCCGGCGCCGTGCGGAACATCGCCTCCTTCTACCAGGACGTCACCGGCGGCCGCTTCGAGAATCCCACCGTCAAGCGGGCGGTCGACGGCTGCCTGACGTGCATCCTCGGCCGCGAGGCCGGTTTGCGCCACGGACGGCTCACCATGGACGAACTGCTCAAGGAGAACCGGCGGCGCGAGATGGACACGAGCGGCCTGACGGTCTGAATCGGTCTGCGGCATTGGTCAACACGTCGCGTTTTGGCCAATTTCAGGCGCCACTTGGGGGGCGGCCGTCAGGGTTCAGCGGTCAGCCTTCGGCACCGTAGGACGGATTTCCCAATCCGTCCACTGCTCGGGGACGGATTAGGAAATCCGTCCTACGGTTTGGCAGGCCAACTCTCGACTTTCTCACGCCGACCATCATACGCTTCGGGCCGGGCGTTTTCAAGATCAAGAATCGGGCCAAAGTAGGTCCCGCCTGCCGGGCGGAACATTGCCACCGCTTGCCACCCTTGCCGATTTCGATCATTTCGGTGATCTCAACGAAATGATCCTCGATCCGCTGGGCACTGTTAAAACAGGCGGTCCGGGCCTTCTGGACAACCTGCTCGAAATTGCGGTAATCGGTATAGCCGAGCACCTGGGCGAAGTCCCGGCTGGACCAGAACTCCATCCCCGCGGGATTGGTGCGGCGGATACGCTCGAACGGCGACAGATGCCCTTCGGGCGGGGACGGCTGAAGTTCGTTGCTCATCTTGTTTCTCTTCCACCGGCTTGTTTGCAATCCGTTTCGCTCGATCCCTACCAGTACAACGCGGCCGGCGGGCCGTCAATCCTCCCGACGGGCCGAAACGGGCCTCGCCGTACCCGCTCCGTACCATCGCCGGCCGCTCCCCGCAGCCAGACGTCGCGGAAAAATGGCCCCGTCGGATCGGCGGGGTCGCTTGACGCCCCGAGACGCGGGGGGTACGATGGCCCGCGTGACTGTTGGCGGCCGAGAAAGGCTGCGTCCGTTTCCGCTGCCGGGCGTCTGAAAGCCCTTTCCGGCGGCCGCCCATGTCAATCTAACGCGCTCAGGGCGCCCTGTCGGCTGAAATCTTCGGCAACGGAACACAGCAACGGCCAGAACTTGGCCTCGCCGCACTTCTCGCACATTACGCTGAACCTAATGCGCGCGGTGCTCAGTTCGTAAGCAAGAAGGACACCCACCTTAGGCCAACGACCTTTGGCTTCAAATTTCCAGCGGTGCTCGACAGCTTTGCCAAGGTTTCGAGTGGCTGCCTTGGGAGACCAGCGGACCCTGTTCCGGAGCGTCCTATTCAACTGTTGCAGCCAGAATACTCCGAAGGCTTCCCCGCTCCGAGCCAAATCTTCCGAACGGGAACTGTAGAGCATATCGACAGACGCGTCACTGGCGCACTTGGCGTCGTTGTCCCAAGTGACCTGTGATGAGAAGACAACGGCGAACATCTCTACTCCATCACCTCCGGTCACCCCTTCACAGTCAATCTTCCAATCTGGAGGCAGAACGATCTGAATGCCGATGGGATGGATCCGATACGTGAGCACATCTGAGAAATGCTTCTCGCGCGCTCCAGCGAGCTTCGCCGCGCGCGCCCAATACCCGGAGTCGTCGGCGACCGTCCTTATGGCTGCCCTTAGGTCCTTGTCAGCCGAAAGCGGGGGGGATTTGGTCAGTTCCACACAATGATCAAACGATCCCCTTGCGTCCTCCATCCTTCCGGCATCCGCGTTACACCGCCAGTTCTCTCTCGAAAGCATAAACGCGAAGGTGACAGGATTCATTTCCCGAGGTGCCGATTGTTGCGCGCGCCGGAGGAACTCCAACGCGCGAGCGCTGTTCCCCACATTGTAACAGGCTGTGGCACAGTTTAGCAGCGCTTCGCCGTAGTCCGGGACGAGTTCTGTAACGATTTCCTCGTGTCGGATTGCGTCAAACTCCCTGTGCGTCTGACGCAAAAGGTAACAGGAGTATTCGTGGTGAACGACTGCACGCAATATCCTTGAATCTACCGGCACCTTAGATGGCGCCGTGTATCCGAGTTCTTTGAGCTCGCGTCCAAGTCTCTCTCGCGCGTCCATTTCGCCAGACGCAGACGCGACCACCTCATAACCGTCCGCCCCAATGTCGGGGATCTCCAGGTCAGCGAGCGTTGCGCACAATTCGAACTCGTGTTCGAGCTTCCGATGCGTGTCCCAGTCACGACTGTTGTGCCAGTTCATGGCCTGGTAAATGTGGGCAAGAAGCAAATGACACTGTATCTCGATCCATTTTCCCGAATAAACTGCGGATGGATGGGGATTTCGGAACACTCGGTAGAGCGAGAACGCTGCACGCAAGTAGTGTCCGCGCTTTGCATTCAGAGCGGCGAGGAGGTAGGCGAAAAATCGGTCTCTGGGGTACCACTTGGCAAGGCGACTAATCAAGCGGGCGCTATCAGCCCGAGGAGGGAACGCCTGAAGATATGCCCCAAGCGACTTCATCTCGTCCTGAAAAATGTATCGGTTCCGACGTCGCCTCCGCGCCGCGGAAATGGCGGTTTGAACTGCGCGGCTCGCAGTCTCAGGATTCCTCTCTGGCGGTCCGAACTGACCATCGTAGATCAGTGGCTCCCCGTCACTGATTGGCCAGATGCTCGCCAACACGCTTTCGATATTCGCCCACCCAAGGGCGGTCGGCCGGGGACGCGCCGCCAAATAGTCGAGATGAGGGGCAAGACCAAAATCCCTCAAAAGTTTTACCTGGTCGTAGCCCCACCTTTGTTCCCGAGAAAGTTGATTTCTAAAGAGGTTCCAAGCAAACTGCCGCGAGCGCGAAAAACTACTCACGTCGTCGTCGCCCAGCGTGGTCCCGGCAGGAAACGTCCGCAGAAAAGTGGCTAGCGAATCAAAGCGTCCGTCGCAGGCGGCGACGAGACCATCAATAACGCTCGCGGGCAGTCGCAAGTTGAGAGCGTTACCTAGGGAAATAGCAAAGTCACGATACTCCGCTGGTGTTACCGGTGGCAGTGTGTAAACGCGGCCTTCCGGGAAGACATTCTTGAGGGCGTCGGCTGGCAATGGAAGACGTTGAGTGTTTATGGTAACAACCATTCCGTGCAACTCGCGCATCCGCGAGACACGATCATAAAGGCGCTTCAGTTGCGAGACGGCGTCGCCCCAAGCCGCTTGACGCTCGAGAAAGAAGTCCGAGGCGGCGGCGGCATACCCCCAATCATAGTCGTCTAGGAAGAGAACGACGCGTCGGACGTCTTCAGGAGACGGAAGGGGGACCAGGGAATCGACGTACCCCTTTGCGAGATACACACTACCTGCCCCGGAAACGGCTGAAAGACGCGCAACAAGATCAGTCGCTTCACGCGTCTTGCCAACGCCCGACGTTCCAAGGATGATGGTTACGCCAGCGAACGCCTCCGTCTCGACGCCCCGTTCGATCCTCTGAGGCGTAACGCGGATGGGAGACGGCACATTGGCGTGCAGATCCGCGGCGGGAACCACGACGAATGGCGTCTGCAGATGAAAGGGTCGGCCACGGACGGCGTCGATAATCGCGGGCGCCGCGGCTGCTAACTTCACGAGGTCGGCTATCACGCTCAGGCATCCCATTGCAATCGCCCAAACCGCGGAGTGGATAACGCCCCCGCCGGCGCCGCGTAGTGCCGGCTGGCTCGGAATCAACAGTCGTCGATATCTGGAGAAGTGTCGGGCGGCTGAACCCCTAGCTTAGCAAGCAGGCAGGGCGAGTCAAGATGGGTGGAGTTTGGTTGGGCCCGACCGTCCTGACGACTCGTCAACCGGGCTTCCTAGGGGCCCGTACGTTGGGAATTCCTGCGTCTGGGGAGAAAACGAGCTCGGCCCGGCTATTTGGAACAACTTTCCAACTTCGGATGAATAGGAGGGCTCGGGAGCCATCCTTTCCCGGCATGAGCGAAGCTCCGCGGCGATGAGCGTACTTGCTCTGCGCCGGGCGGAAGGATGGTGGGGCGGGAGAAGAACGTGGCGGCGGGCCGGGCCAAAACGTGACAGACGACGATATTGGCGCTCAGAGCGCGTCTTGAAAATCTCACCCTCGCCCTCACCCTCTCCCAAAGGGAGAGGGGACCAATTTGCAGACACCCTCTCAGGCTGTGCCGGCTCTCAGGGCGTGCCGCCGGTCCCGAGCACGTCGTCCGGCAGCATTTCCGCCCGGTACCTTTGGAACGAAGGCCCGAGGGCGACGTCCTTGGTCAGGTCCCACAGCGAGGTCTTCATTTGCCGCAGGGCCAGCGTGCCAGCGATCCAGGGCTGCGTCCAGCCGGTCTCCGTACACCACGGCCCCCATTCCCAGTCGGCGTTGGCGGCCCAGTATTGCCAGTTGCGGAAGTTGAACGCGCGGTACCACGTCCCGTCCAGTTGCGGATGGGCCTGCGAGCGGACCTGGATGCGGCAGAGGAACCGGGCCAGCTTCTCCTCGGCCTCGGCGTAGAACGGATCGCCCGTGGCGGCCGCCGCCTCGTGCAGGCCAATCAGGGCGAAATTGCAGGCGTAGAGCATGTCGCAGACCGGGTCGCCATTGGTCTGGATGAGCGTGGACTCGCCGCCGCCGTAGTCGGCGTTCCGGTGCAGGCCGCGGCCGCCGCTGCCGATGACTTCGCGGATGCCGCCCGAGCCGTCCTGCAAGGCCACCAGATCGTCGGCCACGCGGCGGAGCCAGCCGCGGTGTTCGGGCGTGTCGTCCACCCGCACCAGCCAGCTGAGCGGCAGGATCATCCGCGAGCGTTCGAGCGTCCCGCTGCGGAGGCACCACTGCCACTTGGGATACGCGGACATCAGCAGCCTCGCCCCGGCCTGCGAACGGTGTAGCAGCGGCTCGAAATGCGTCTTGTCGTAGGTCCAGCAGTAACACGCCCAGAGCCACGCCTGGAAGTGGGGTGAATAGTGCGTTTGACGGCCGTTCCAGTAGTGTTTCCAGCCGTCCTTCCGCAGGGCCTCATCGTGGATGCACCCTTGGCGGATGCCGTTGGGACCGGTGGTGCGGAGGTTCCCCAGCACGCAGCGGGCCACGGCACCGTTCCACCGCGGCTCCTTGAGCACGGCCGCCGCCGCCAGCGTGCCCAGCAGCGCGCGGGCGTTGTCGTCGCCCCAGTACATGTGCGGGCTGTCCAATGCCCAGCCCAACAAGCCGTATGCCGGATCGGCCGCAGTGGTGTCCTTCCTGCCGGCCAGGCCCGAAGTGGTGAAGACGTAGTCCAGCAGGTTTGCGGCGATCTTGCCGTGCGCGGGCCGCGAGTCGATCCTGCCGTCCAGCGCCATCAGCATGGCCGCCTCGCACGCGCAATCGGTGCGGACGCCGTAGCGCATCGGCTGGCTGCCGTCCGAGCGGATCGCCGAACTGAAGCCTTCCAGCACTCCGAACGAACCGTCGCCTTGCGGCCAATCGGCGGCGGGTTCCTTGCGGACGGTGTTGTACTTGAGCGATTGGTCTAGCGCCTCCTTGGGCCATTGCGGATGGCGCAACATGCGGCTGCGGATGATCCAGTCGGCCGAACGGCGCACCGCCTGCCGTTCAACGTCGGGCGGCAGCGCCTCGTCGCGGCCGTAGCTGGGCCGGACGGAAGGCGTCCATTGCAACGCCGGAACCGCCGCGCCCGGCTGGAGCCGGTGGAGAATCGTCTGCCAGACCGCCCGCCAGGCTTCTTCGGGCATGTACCGCCCACTGACAAATTGGCTCAGCTTCGTGGTGGCCACCAGGACATTGGCGCGGGGATGCTCAAACAGCAGCGGCTCGCTGGGCGTGTCCTTCAGGCCGAATACGGCCGTATCGACGCCGGCGACCCTGGCCAGCACCAGGTGGTTCACGAAGGGGGACTTGCATTCGACCGGCACGTAGCGGCAGCCGTTGACGGTCATAATCCGCATCGGCCGCAGCGCGTCGCCGAAAATGTCCGAGATCACCACGCCACGCAGGAGCTTGTCCTCTTTCGGCTGGCCCACCGTCAGTGTCGGCAGCGCCGAGGGATACTCGACGTACAGCCGCAGCTTTTTGCGGGCCGCCGCGTCAAACAGGCCCGGCTCGATGACTGTCGTCTTCTCAGGGTAGCCGTCGGCCAGGATCAGCAGGCCGGTCCCTTCCGCGGCGGCTTGGACGGCTTCGGCGGGCGTTGCGAAACGGACACACTTCGCCCGCCCGGCCACGAGCACCCGGTAAAGATCGTTGTCCGCCCGGCAGCAGAGGACCCAATCGGCGGCGGCACTTGCCTTCGCCGCCGGCTCATTTTCCGCAAGCCGGCGCGCCTCCGGCATGGAAGGCAGTTTGTACAACTCGACGTCGTCAAACCAAACCACGTCCTCAGCCGTGGCCTGATGGTCGGCAAACAGCAGGATCAACAGCCGCTCGGCCCCCGCCGGCACCTCCACCACGCCGGACAACGGTTGCCAACTGTCCGAGGCAGGCCCGAAGAAGAACGATTGATCCCGGTCGCGGGCCGTCCAGCGGCCGTCGGCTTTCTGCCAGCAGGCTACCAAGTGGGCGCTGCCGTTGCCGCGGACCTTGGCGGCGGCCGAAAATGCGTAGCGCTCGCCGGGGCTGGCCTTGTATGGCTGGATGAAGCAGCCGGACGCCACGCGGCTGGCCTTGGCCGCGCCCTTGCCCGCGGCGCCCACTTCCCGGTCCCAGGTCAAGGTCCCCTTCGGCAAGTCCTCTTGCTGCCAGGTGCCCCAGCCGGCCGGCGGTCCGCCCGCCTGCCATTTCTGCTCGACGCTGTCGATCGACTTGGCCGTGGACGAGCTAAAATCGCCGTTGCGAGTGAGGTTCACGAGTTTGCCGGCCTGTTTCAGCTTGGCCACTTCGCCAAGCGGGTCGCGGGCGAAGCGCAGGGCCTCTTCGCAGCCGGGAAGGACCTCCGGCCAGCTTTTCTGGGCCGCACCCCCGGCTGGCACAGGCCACCAGCGGTACTTCTCGCCGTAGACCCACACATACTCGTCGGCCGCGGCCAGCGCGGCGGCGGCGTTGAGCCGCAGCCGCTCGACCCGCGGACCACCCTGCCCGTCGATGTACCACGGCGAGCCTTTGGGATTGGTGTAGGCGTCCATGTAGAGGCCGAAACCGACCTGGACCTGGGCGCGGTATTTGGCGCGGTTTTCGGGCGACTGCAACTCCTGGCAAATCCCTTTGATCTGCACGGTCGCCTCGAGGAACTGCTGAGGACTATTGTAGGTGTAGGCGCTTTCGCAGCCGTCGACCAGCACGACCGTCGGCGGGGCGGCGTCGAGCCAGCCGTCGATCATCGCCGGATACAGGCCGTAGTCCTGCACGGCCAACACGGCGCGGGGATCGGCCTGCAAGGCCGCCGTCAGGTTCCCGCAATTCATGCTGTAGCAGAAGAGCGTGATCTCCGGATACTCCGCGGCCACGGCTTGCATGATCTCGCGGCCGCGCTGGCGGGCCTTGGCCGTGTACTCCTGGAAACTGTGCCGCGTCCGCTGCGGCTGGGCGGAATAGCCGAATGCCTGGTGCGGCGGCGTGTAGGCCTCGGGATCGAAGCACAACCCCTTGCAGCCCGACTGCTTGGCGGCCCAGGCGGCGATCCGCCAGTGCGCGACAATCTGCCGCCAGCCCTCATCGTCGAACCAATCGACGTTGCCGGGGTTAGCGCCGATGATGATGAAATTGTCGGTCAGCCGGGTGAACTTGCAGGAGCGAAGTTGCTCGACGCTCGCCTGAAACCAGTCTCGCTGCCACTTCTCGTTGCTGAAGGCCGGGAAAAAGTCGCAGGGCTCGCCTTTGGCATTGCGGCCGGCCATGTTGAACACCACCCCGTCGAACGGCCGCTTCTCCATCTCGGCCAGATTCGCCGCCAACTGCCGGCTGACCGGGTTGTCCCAGCCGGTGGCAATGAGTTTTTTCCGCACCCGCGCGTCGGGTGGGCCGGCCCAAACCGAGACAGACGACGACATCAGCGCGAAGGCTAACGCGAGGCGCAGACAACGATAGCAGCTACTCATGCGATGGCTCCCAATCGGAAGGGTATCAGGGGGTGGGACTCTCACCATAGCATAATGGCTGACGGCGGGGCCGGCAAGCCGCGCAGCGGCCGTTTCGCGGCTTGCAAGCGGCGCGGCACCGGCATAGAATAGGGCGTGTCATCGATTGCCGTTGGTCCCCTTGCCCCCTTTTTCCCATGAGCCTTTCTAACCGGAAGATCACCCGTCGTGCCCTTTTTGCCCGTTCCCTCCAAGCGGCGGCGCTGGCCGCGGCGGGCGCTCCGCTGGCCCCGCTCTTGGCTGCGCCGCAGTCGCGCTGGTTCAAGATCGGGGCCTGCGACTGGTCGCTGGACAAGCGTTGCGACCCGGCCGCTTTTGACGTGGCCAAGGAAATCGGGCTGGACGGAGTGCAAATCAGCATGGGCACCGCGGCCAACGGCATGCACCTCCGCCGGCCCGACGTGCAAGAGCGCTACCGCGAGGCGGCGAGGCGGACCGGGCTGGAAATCGCCTCGCTGGCCATCGGCGAGTTGTGCAATGTGCCGCTGAAGGGCACCGACCCCCGCGCCGCGCAATGGCTCGCCCAGAGCGTGGACATCTGCAAGGCAATGCGGCTGCGGGTCTCGATGCCCGGCTTCTTCGGCCCCGGCGATCTCGACATGGGCAACGCCGCGGAGATCGGCCGCGTGGTCAAGGCGCTCCGGGACGTGGCCCCCAAGGCGGAAAAACAGGGCGTCCTGATCGGCCTGGAGAACTACCTCAGCGCCGCGGACAACATGCGGATCCTGGAGCGCGTCGGATCGCCGGCGGTGAAAGTCTATTACGACGTGGGAAACTCGACCGACAAGGGCCGCGACATCCTCAAAGAGATCCGCACCCTCGGCAAACTGATTTGCGAGTTCCACGCGAAAGACGGCAATTACATGCTCGGCCGGGGGCGGATTGATTTCCGGCAGGTCCGCAAGGCCCTGGACGACATTCAGTATAGCGGTTGGATTCAGATCGAGGCCGCCGCGCCGCACGGGCTGGTCCCGGACTATACGGCGGACTGCAAGTATCTGAAGGGGCTCTTCCCGCGGACGGCCTAAATACGGTTGCACGATTTTGGGACATTGCTCCCATTCAAGGAAACCCTCCGATGACCCGAAATAAGAGCCGCCCGTCTCAGCAATTCCCCGGCCGCCGCGATTTCTTGAAGACCTCTCTGGCCGCCGCCGCCGGGGCGGCAACCATCTCCGTGCTCGGCGGCGACCAGAGCAGCGCCGCGGGCGCACCGGATGCGGCGCCGGGCCCGTTGGCCTTCACGGCGGCGGGGCGAGAGTACCGGTTCGACACGGGCGCGTTGCAGGGCGCCCTGCGGGAAGGAGGCAAATCGCTGGGGTTGCGGCCCGTCACGGACGCCGCCTCGGGCACGCGCCTGAGCGGAGGGATGGGCCTCTTCTCTCCCTACCGTCTGCTCACGCCCGAGGCCCGCTTCGGTCACGCGGCCTGGGAGTGGCCCAGCCGGGCGCGGCTGCTGGCCGACGGCGGCGTCGAAGTGCATTGGCTGCCGGACAAGGAGCATCCGTTGGAGCTGAAGGCCGTGTACCGCTTCGCGGCGGCCAACACGTTGGATTTCCGGGCCGCCGTCACGCCGCAGCGCGAGTTGCGGCGGTTCGAGTTGTTCCTGGCTTCCTACTTCTCCGGCTTTCCGGCCTCTTTCGTCTACGTCGGGAGCGCGCCGCAGACCGGCGGCAAACCGAGCTTCCTGGAAGTCACGAGGCAGGCCGGCGACTGGCAGATGTTCCCCGCGACCAGGACGCGGTGGGGATGATCACCGACGGCCGGTGGCTCTATTCGCCGGATCCCCCGCCCTGGAAGATCGGACCCCGGCTGGCGGCGCCGTTGGCCCTGCGGCGCGACGCCCGCACCGGCCTGACGGCCCTGGTGATGGCGCCGGCGGAAGATTGCTTTGCGGTCTCCACGCCCTACGGCGAGGACGACCACCGCTCGCTGTACTTGTCCCTCCTGGGCCGCGACCTGAAGGCCGGCCACACGGCCTCCGCCCGGCGCGGCTGGTCATCGCCAAGATGATCTCCGACCAGCAGGCGATCGGTCTCTACCGGGCGTATCTCCGCGAAGGCCGCGCAGAAGTAGTTGCTGCAAGTTTCCCCGGGGTGGCACGCCCTGAAAGGGCGTGTGAATCGCCGGGATTCAACTTAACGCCTGCCACGCCCTTTCAGGGCGTGCCACCCAATACCAAGCCATTCCCGCGCGGCCTCTAATGGCGCTCAGTACAGATTTCCATCGACCGCCAGGCCGTCGGCGCGGTTGGTCAGGCGGCGATTGGTCTCGTGGTCGATGGTGTAATTGATGAACTGCACCGAGCCGTCGCAGAAGGCCATGTAGCAGCCGATGGCGTGGGCGCTGCCGAAGCCGTCGTCGGGCGTTTCCAGGCCCGGCGTGTCCTGCTGGGGCCAGTAGGGCACGTTGCGGCCGCTGTCCGGAACGCTGGAGAAACGGATGACGTCGCCGTCATAGCCGACGGGCCAACCCTGGTCGTCGCTGCCGCTCTGCCCGGTCTCGTAGAAATCCGGATTGATGTATTTCTCGCCGGCCAGGTAGGTGCTGCTCAAGCCGTCGGTGATCTGCGCCGGCGTGATTTTGCTCCGCTGGTAGATGACGCCGTTGAAACTGTTGTCCTGGCACTGCCACGCGAACGTTCCGTTGTCGGCCGAGGGCACGTCGGTGGGACCCACGCAGCCGCTGGAGCCGTTCATGCCCCAGGGGCCGTTGTTGGCGCCGTAAATGTCGCCGGCGTTGCCGGCATAATCGGACCGGGCGGCCTGGCTGGACCCCGTCGCCACGTTGCACATCTGGTTGGCATAAACGCTCCACGGATAGAGGACGCACCGCCGCCGCGTGGGGCAAATCAGCATCGTCAGCGGCGTCTGCATCAGCGTGACGCGGGTCGTCAGCTTGGTTTGGCTGTTCCAGGCGTTTCCCGCCCCAAGGTCGTGCAGCGGCGCCTGTTCGAGGTACGGCAGGACGTTGAAGATCCAGCCGCCCATTTGCTTCTGGTCGAAGCCGCGGTCCGGGTCGCCCGCCCAGAGGCAAGTCCAGCCGCCGGTGGGAAAGAAGGTGTTGGCCTGGGAGTGGGTGATGGCGGCCAGCGCAAGTTGCTTGAGGTTGTTCTGGCACTGGGCGCGGCGGGCGGCCTCCCGCGCCGCCTGCACCGCCGGCAGCAACAGCGCGATCAAAATGCCGATGATCGTGATCACCACCAGCAATTCGACCAAGGTAAAACCACGAGATGAATGCGTTTTCATGTTCTCAAAACTCCAGGTTAAACGTCGACGCGCTCTGGAAGGTCGGGATGTCCGGGGCGACCTCCTGGCCGAGAACCGTGTCGGCGTTGTACTTGGCGGGGATATTCAGCCCCGCCTTGGTGATCTCGATACGGTAGAAGCCGGGGGGAAGGCCCCGCGCCTCGCCCGGCAGGCTCGGTGCCACGTAGCCGTTTTCATTCGTGGTGCCGACGGCGGTTTGGATGCTCTCGCCGAGGAACTTCTCGGGCACGAACTTCACTTCGGCGCCCGCCAGGGGTTGGCCGTTGTGCATGACGCGGCAACTGGCCGCCATCCGGCCGACTTTCATCTGCTGCCAGACGCGGATGCGGGCGGTGATCATCTCGGCCGTGACCTCTCCCTTGCCGGACGGATCGACGCGGGCCAGGGCCGCCTTCAGGCCCGGACACTTGTCCAATTCCTTGCCGCTCAACTTGCCGTCCTTGTCGGCGTCGAACATCTCGACGGCCTTCTTCCCGGCCGCCGCGGCGTCGATCGAGGGCGGACGGACCCGCCCGGCCCTCCCGGGCAACCCGCGCTAACCGCCAATAGACCAACCAGCAGCCACAGGCCGCCGCGCCGGTCGAGACAAGCTCATCGGTTCTCCTCCCTCAGTACATCATTCCGTCCACCACCTGCCCGTCGTTAATCGCCCCAAGGCAATGGTGTACGCCAACGTCGATCGAATAGTTGATTGCCTGCACGGACCCGTCGCACATGGCCATGCCGAAGCTGGTGGCGTGGGCACTGCCGAAAGCCGCCCAATGCGTCCAATCGCCGGGAGTGTCCGGCCAGGGTGTTTGATTCTGACATTCGCTCGGGCACCAGTGAGGTTTATCCGTGCTATATCGGACCGAGTCCCAGTCAAAACCGGCGGTATACCCTTGGTCGTCGGACCAGCATTGGCCGGTGTAGTAAAAATCGGTGTTAATGTACTTCTCACCCACCAGGTAGGTGTTGCTGGCGCCGTCGGTGATATCGGCCATCTTCCTCATGCTGCGGATGTAGAAAATGCCGTTGCCTTGGGCGTAGCTCTAACCGGGGCCGTAAAGGGAGGTGTTGCTGATCCACGTGGCGTCGCTCCAACTGTCGCCTGTGGCAAGGTCGGGCGGACCCGCATAGCCCGCGTCGGCCCGGATCTGGGCGTCCCCGCCGGACCCCGCGTAATCGCTGCGGCCGGCGAGTGTGGGCTGGGGCATACCCGCGTTGACAAAATGAGCGAAACCCACGGCATTCACACTATTGGCGAAAGGATAGAGTATTGCTGCGCGACGGGTGGGGCAAATCAACGTCACCAAGGCCGTCTCCACACACTGCGTAAGCCCCGGACGGGACGCGCCGCTGTAGGGGCTGATGCCGATGTCCAGGTCGTGCAATGTTTGCTGCTCCATGTAGGGGAGGATATTGTAGACCCAACTGCCGGGCTGCAGCTTGCTGAATCCGCGGGTCGGTTCGCCGCTCCAGAATTCTCCCCAGCCGGCCGTAGGAAAAAAGCCGTTCTGTTGCTCATGGCTGAGGCAGGCCAGGGCGATCTGCTTGAGGTTGTTGGTACACTGCGCCCGGCGGGCGGCCTCGCGGGCCGCCTGCACCGCCGGCAACAAGAGCGCGATCAAAATCCCGATGATCGTGATCACTACCAAGAGTTCGACAAGGGTAAAGCCCCCGCATTTCCGGTTCGCGATTCCCGATGGGCGATTGTTCTGGTGCATCATGCGTCTCGCAGTCCGACAGAGAGGGTATTGAGAATAGTTCCGTAGGTTATGCTTCAGCATAACCGGACGCCGTATGTGCAATATAACACAAAGACGCCAGGAAGTCCACTCCTTTGCGTCTCGGCGCCCCGGCGTCCGCCTCGTAGGTTATGCTTCAGCATAACACGATGCCGCGAACGGCGAACGATCCGCCTTTCGCGCGTTATGCCAAGGCATAACCTACGGGCAGGCGGCCCCGGCGCCGCCGCGGAACCACACCGCGACGACGCCGGATGCCGCCGAAATCAATAACCGCGCGTGTCGGGGCGGCAGTTCAACTGCCGCCCCAACGAGGGCGTCCGCCGCCCCAACCGCGTCCCTCTCTCCGTGGGAAACGGTTAGGGCGAGGCCGCCCCCGCAACTACGTCCCCTCTCCTCGTGGGAGAGGGGAGGAGAGTTGTCCATTTACCTCTTACCTCCGTTTCCTCCATGCGTAGCAGAGCAGACCGGCCAAGCCCGCGGCCAGCAGCGCCAGCGTGCCCGGCTCGGGAGTGGTCGCCGTGCCGAAAACGTCAATCTCAGTGACGCTCGGATCGTAGGCTCCGTTGGCCGGGAAGGTAATCATGACCGCGGCCACGCCGGTCGCCGTTCCCACGCCGGGCTGCGACAGTGTTCCCCCGCCAGTGTTCGCTACCGTGACGCGAAACTCCCCACCGCTCGGGCTGGTGTAATCAGTCGTCGTCCATAACTTCACCCAGGTGCTCGGGGCCGTGACGGTGGCGTAGGAGATGCTCCAATAATTCTGCCCGTATCTGGAGGTGACATCGTCAGTGAACACGCTGGCAGACGTAATGTCGTAACCGAGCGAGTTCATCGTTGTCGTGTTCAACGTGAAAATCACAGTGCTGTCGACGGTGTTGCCTGGCCGGTACGGACACCAGACACAGCTCTGTTGGCCGTTGTTAAAGGTTCCATTGGGCGTGTAGCCCCAGACCGTTGCATTCCAGCCTGCGTACTCGTCACCACCGTCGTTGATGATGTTCGACGGGCCTGAACCCGGGGGGTTGCTGGTACTGGTGACGGTCATGCTCGAAAGGGTCGGCTGATTATAGTTTACCAGATCCGAGTTACTCACGCCGCCGTTTGCATAACTGGCGCCGAACGCGATGCCCGTGCCCGTGTCGACGATGGTTGCCGATGCGTACGAGGCGATCAGGGTTACAGCCAGAACAACCAGAGCGATCTTGGAAACAAAACTCATGACATCTCTCCTTCAGGGTTGAGGGATGAATCCCTCGGTTCGGAACAAGGCCGCCCTGCGCCCTGCCGGAACCACTCCGGCAGTCCGGCGCGAAAACGGCCGATCTCGCACAAACGCTAATTGGTTAAGGTTCACTCCTGGGCTCCTGCCGACGACTTCGGCCACGATCCGGTGGCCCGCGTTGCCTTGCGGCGACAAACATTGGGCTAAGGCGCGCTCGCAGTTGGTTACGGACCATTCATAGGCTCATCTCCTTTTTGCCGGCGTTTCGGCATTCTGCGGTTGCGATGGCTTGCCGAGATAAAGCTGTTCGATGGCTTGGGGCGGGAGGGCCTGGTTGAAAATGGCCAGCTCGTCAATCCCCCCGCGCCAGTACCAAGAGTAGACGCGGTTGTAGTGTCCGTCCGTGCCCGCCTTGTTCGTGCGGCAGCCGATGCCCAGGCTGGCCACCGGCGGATTGGGCAAGACGCCGAGGCACGAGGTCACGGCCACCTGTTTGCCGTTGCGGTAGAGGCGGAGGGTGCCGCCGTCGGCCACCAAGGCGACGTGCTGCCAGAGATACAAGGGCAGCGGGTTGGATTCTCCCTCGCGGACTTCCGTCGGCCGCCCGTCGCGCTGGGTGACGCGGGCGGAGAGGTCGCCCCGGTCCTGGAACAGGCCGAGGTGGAACTGGCCGGAGTTTTCGCGTCCGTCGGCGGGGACGCCCCAATTGCTGGCGATCATGGCCCACTCCGGCCGGCCGACCGCGATGACCCACGCCGACACGGTGAGCCGGTCACCGGTGGCCTTGGGGTAGTCGGGCACGATCACACGGTCGCCGAGGCGGTCGTCCGTTTCCGGGCCGCGGAAACAGAGGGCGTCGCCGAAACGGCCGGACATGTAAAGCGAGCGGTCGTCGCCGCCCAAGCGAAGCTCGCCGTTCCAACCGCCCGGCGAGGAATCGACAACCCGATAGCGGTCGTTCTCGCTGCCGGGGCGTTCCATGCGGTAGTAGGCCGCCGGCTTGAGCGACAGAACGAGTCCGGCGTAAGCCTGGCTATCGCGGATCGATTGCGGCAGCGGCATGACGCGGACAAAGCCCAGCGCGGTGGTGTTCTTCTCGGGGGGGACCGTATGGACGGCCGTGTCGCCGGCGCCGACGTGTACGGCCTCGCCCTCGCGGCAGACGCGCTCGTGAGCCGCGTTGTCTGCTCCGCCGGCGGCAGAGGTCACTCGAATCGAGCCTTGGAACACCAGTGCGTCGGTGTGCCCCTCGCGGGTGACTTCGACGCCAAAGGCCGTGCTGAGGTCGGTCACGGTGGCGGTGGGAGTGCGGACGGAAAACAAGGATGAAGGATGAAGGATGAGGGATGAAGG
This sequence comes from uncultured Planctomycetaceae bacterium, assembly GCA_963754135.1. Taxonomy (GTDB): domain Bacteria; phylum Planctomycetota; class Planctomycetia; order Pirellulales; family Thermoguttaceae; genus JAJFUI01. Next base: position 96,946 of record CAVWEY010000003.1, on the reverse strand, counting down.
ATCGGAACTCTTGGATTCCGGCTCTTGGAGTTCGGATTTTTCCACCTGCGCGGTCAGCTTGCCCAGCGAGAGGAAGCCGCTGCTCGGGGAGTCGACTTCATAGGTACACGGTCCCTGGAGGATGACCCTCGCCCCGGTCTGGTAGGTGATTTCCAACAGGCCGGCGGCCAAGTCATACTTGCGGCCCAAGGCGACGGCCGGCGTGCTGCTCGAACGGGCCATTTCGGAATCGGCCCAACGGCAGTCGGCGGCGGCGGTGATCTGGCCGACAATGTCCGGCTGCTTCTCCGGCCCGGCAAAGGTCTCCACCGCCGACGGCGACGGTTTGGCGACGCCATAATCGTGGGAAACCTTGTACGCCCAGGCGCCGAGGATGGCCACGCCGGTCAACAACGTGGCGACGCCATAGGAGAACAGCCAGCCGCCCAGCACGGAGGAAAAGGGAGGGGGGCACGCGGGGGAGGCATGGATGACGATGGGGGCGCAGAGCGGCGCGGGAGCGGGGATTTCCGCCGGACGCTTGAAGACCGCCGGTTGCCGATGGCCTTCACCGGTCCGCCATTCGAGGCCGGCGTGGAGTTTCATGTAGCCGCGATAGTAGCGGCGGGGCGCCTCGCCCCCGGCCAACAAGGCGTTCAGCCGCACCCGATCGGCGGCGGTGAACTCGCCGTCGATGAGGCGTTCGAGCAAGGCCTCCAGTTCCGCCGTCCAATCGGCTGCGGGCGTCATGGCGCATCCTCGCTCTGAAACGGTGGCGGAGGCGGTCCGTCTTCAGCCTCGTTGATGCACTTCCACAGCGTGCGGCGGATGCGGCCCAGCGACTTCGACACGGAGTTGACCGGCCGGCCCAATTCGGCGGCCAGCGCGGCAACCAACGTGCCGGGCTGATAGCGCCGCTCGATCAACTCGCGGTCGCCGGCGCTAAGGCGGTCCAAGCACGCCTCCAACAGCGTCTTGAGGTGCGTCAGGTACTCCGGCTCGAGGGCCTCCTCGGCGGCAATTTGCTCGAGTATCTCCCGGTCGAGCACGGGGACGTCGCGGACCTTGCGCTGGCGGAGCTTGAGGACTTCCAGGTAGGCGATGCGGGTCGCCCAGGCGTAGAAGCTCTCCTCCGGATAGCCCGCGTCGAACTTCTGCCACATGACCAGAAAGGTCTGTTGCAAGACGTCGTCGACGTCCTGCCCGCGCGGCATCAACATCCGCACGTACTGGTAGAGCCGGCCCTGGTGGCTGACCAGCAGCTTCATGAACCGGTCGACGTGTTCCGGGGGCAATGGATTCATCGGCGCAGCGTGCCACCACGCATGACACGTGACAGGCACACTCCGTGTGCTGTTGAGGAGGTTATTCGGCCCGGCTGGCCCGTCAAGCGGCCGGCACATCGAGTGTGCCGGCTACGCCGGCCGGACACGCCATCTCCCTCTCATTATAATCCCACCGACGGACAAGAATCTGTGTCGGCGGCGATATTTTTTGTCATCGCCGGTCCGGCAACCCGAAAGGAACGGCCGCCGATGCCCGGCAATAGATCGAAGGAGCGGGGCACGATGTAGCCATTGTTGGGGATTGGGTGCCGGCGCGGCCCCTACAACTCCGCGCGGAGGCTGACAAGTCCCCAGGCGGGCACGGGGATTGGACCCGTCCGGCGCGGGCCGCGGTCCTCCGCCAGATTGCTGAGGTAGACGGCCTTCGGCCGCGTGCCGCCCCAACGCAGGCCGGCCTCGGCCGGCCGGCCGCCGGCGCCGAAGAGGCGGACGATCCACGCCTTGCGGTCGGCGCTGGGCTTGATCGAGGCCACGATCACGTCCGGCGTGTCCAATTCGAGGAAGGGGCGCCCGGCGGGCGCCGCTCCCCGCGCCGGGGCCGCCACCAGCGGCTGGCTGCACTCGATGCCGAACCGCTCGGCCGCCGCCGGGTCGTACCGCTTGTGCGGCAGCAGGGCGTAACGGAACGTGGTCGGTCCCTCCTGGTCCGCCTTGTAGTTCGTGCCCCAGTGGTTGTTCATCACGTAGGAGTAGAGGGTTTGCGAAGGCTTGAGGTGTTCGAGCCAGGCCGCGGGGCCGCCGTTTTGGGGTCCGATGTCATAGATCGTCATGCCGCCGGCCTCGACTAGCGGTGCGTCCAGGGTGGCCCAAGTCACGCCGTAGTCCTGGTTGGAGACGTCCACCCAACGCCCCACCGTGAAATAGTTCCGGCAAGCGCCGGGGAGTTGGTCGGTTTCAGGACGGATGACGGCCCAGGCGATGTCCATCCGCATCACGCCCGCCGGCACGTTGAAGGCGAACCCGAAGTGTACGCCTTCTTTCTGCCGCACGGCCTTCTTGTCGAGCACGTTGATGATGTCCACCCGTTCCAGTCCGTCGATGACGCGGATCTCACGGCTCAGCTTCGTGCAGCCCGGCGCGTCGGACTCGACCAGCAGCGACGCCAGCAACGGGCCGGATTCCTTGACAATAACCTTGGCCGGTGCGGCCTCGGCCCTCTTGATCTCTTCCAGCCTTTTACCGAGCACATAGTAGTAGCGGTTCAGGCCCACGCCCGACTTCATGTCGCTGAGTTCGGCGTCGATCGCGGGGCTGCGGAGGCTAACGATGGCGCCCGAGGCGGGATCCACCCGCAGCGTGACGGCCGGACTGCGCAGCGTCGCATCGGCAATCAACTCCCCTCGCCCATTGGGAGAGGGGGAGGGGGTGAGGGCAACGGTGGCAGTAGCCCCCCTCACCCTAACCCTCTCCCCAGGGGAGAGGGGACCGTTAATTACAGTGCCGGCGACGACCGTAAACCGCCGGCCGGCCAGGGCCGGGACATTCTTGGCAAGAAAAGCCAGTTCGCCGGTGGAAAGACGTTGTGACGGGACCACACCGTTGGGTCCGCTAACCACGTCGCCCGCCGCGCTCCATTCCCGCGGCAGCACCACCAAGTCCGTCCGTGGCCAGCCGGAGGTATTGAACACGTCCACGGCGGCCGGTGGACTGCGTTCGTCGCCGTGTCCGGCCAGGGCGGAGGCCAGCAATTGCCGCCACTGGGCGTCGGCGTGCAGTGCGAACGCCTGCTTGTTCTTCCACTGATTCTTGACAAACGGCAGATCGGGCTCGTCGATGCTGTTGTGGGCGCCCCAGGTGTGCTCGTCGTAGAGAACCACGTTCCGCCACGCGGCGGAGAACCGGTCAACGGGGTAGCGGCCGGGGTCGAGCATCGCCCACAGGGTTTCGGCCTGCACCAGCCGCTCGGCGGCAGTGCGGTTCAGAGCGGTTTCGCGCGCCGACGAGGCCGCCCCGTCCTCCCAGTAGGGCGTAAGGTCGCCGTGGAACGCGGGAATCTTGCCGCCATACTGCGTCTCGAACGCGCGGCACATCTCGGCGGTTGTGGCGATGACAAGCCTTGGATAGACGTGCGACTCGTTCCAGTTCCTCACCGTACGGGAAAGTTCCGCGTCCGGCATGTGATTGTCGCCGAGGCAATGGCGGACCTGGACGGCGTCGTAGGGATAGCCGTCCCGCTCGAGCTGACGGAGATGCTCCTGCAATTGCCGCGGCGACTGAACGACCTGAGAGTAACGGGCATCTTGCAGCCACACGAGCACGCGGTCGCGGCCGTTGGGGCCAACCCACCAGAAGGGTTTGTCGCTCCACGGGGCGATCACGCGGCCGGCGCGGGTGATGAAGTTCGGGCAGAGGGAAAAGTATTTGACGCCGGCTTGGGCAAAGGCCGGCACGATGCCCCACGTGCAGCCCGGCACGTCGTCAAGCATCGCCGATTCGATCTTCACCCCGCAGCGTTGCGACAACCGCTGGGCGCACTCGCAGAGCCGCAGCAATTCCTCCGGCCGGCAGAGGGCCGTCAGCTCGTTGCCATACAGCGCGTCCAGCCCGATCTGCCCGGCGCGGACGGCTTCAATCAACCGTTGCTGTTTCTCCGGCGGCTGTTGGCGGAGATAGCTATCCACCGCCCAGAGGACTTCGGTGTTCCACTTGAACCGCGCCTCGGGCGGGTAGCCGGCCGTCTGGCGGCAGAGTTCCAGCGCCACGTCGATGTTCTGCCATTGCCTCCGCTCCACCTCCGACTGCAAATGGGTGTAGCCGATGTCGACGTGGGAATGGGGCAAGAGATAGACGGTCCAATGGCGTCCGGGCTGCGTAGGCTTGGCCCCCTGATCGGCGGCCGCTGCGGAATAGCAGAGGGCAAAGACGGCCAAGGCGACGATCTGAAAACGCAGGATGGCCGTTCGACGCGACATCTTGATGCTCCTTTGTTGGGGCAGGGGTGGAGTCTGCGGCACACCGTTGTGAGAGCCGTTGCACGGACAGCAAGAGGCCGTGCCGGCCGCCGACAACCGATGATTCTACCAGATTGGCGGGGCCGTCAGTTCCGGAGAAAACGGAAAAGCTCCCCGACAAGGGCTCGAACCTTGGACCTAGCGGTTAACAGCCGCTCGCTCTACCAACTGAGCTATCGGGGAAGGTATGCCTATATTAGTCCGCAACCGCCGGATTGGCAAGCCGGTTGCGTCAACAAATCCGCGGCATCTGCTCGCCGGAGAGCAGATCGACGATCCGGCCCCCGCCAAAACGGACCCGAAGCTCTACCACTGCGGCATGGCTCCGGGTGACAACGCCTATTCGGGCTGGGCCGACCGCGGCAGGGTGCCGACGCATGACTTCCAGCACCCGGTCGGCGGAAGAAGCCGGCACAAACGCCACCAGCCGCCCCTCGTTGGCCACGTAGAGTGGGTCCAGTCCCAACAGTTCGCACGCCGCGGCCACCGGCTCGGCCACCGGAATCGCCGCCTCCTCGATCTCGACGCCCACGCCGGCGTCGGCGGCGATTTCGTTCAGCGCCGCGGCCAGCCCGCCGCGCGTTAAATCGCGGAGGCAATGGATGTCCGGCTCGGCGGCGAGCATGGCCTCGACCAGCCCGGCCAGCGGGGCGCAGTCGCTCTCCAACGCCCCCTCGAATTGCAGCCCCTCGCGGACGGACATAATCGCCATGCCGTGGCGGCCGAGGTCGCCGCTCAGCAGGATCGCGTCGCCGGGCTGGACTCGGGCGGGCGAGATGTCGGTCCCCTCCGGCACCCAGCCGATGCCGGCCGTGTTGATAAAAACGCCGTCCCCTTTGCCGCGGTCAACCACCTTGGTGTCGCCGGTGACGATCCGCACGCCGGCTGTCCGGGCGGCCTCGGCCATCGACGCCACCACGCGGCGGAGCGTCTCCATCGGCAGCCCTTCCTCCAGCACAAAGCCCACGCTCAGGTACGCCGGTCGCGCCCCGGCCATCGCCAGGTCGTTGACTGTGCCGTAGACGGCCAGCCGGCCGATGTCGCCGCCGGGGAAGAACAGCGGGCTGACCACGAAACTGTCGGTGGTAAACGCCAGCCGCGAGCCGGCTGTTGGCAACACAACGCTATCGTGCGGCGGCTGCCGGCCACATGTCCCCTCTCCCTTCGGGAGAGGGCAAGGGTGAGGGCCGTCGGCGAACGCCGGCAGAAAAAGCCCCTCAATCAGGCCGCGCATCAGCCGTCCCCCGCCGCCGTGCGCCAGTTGCACCGTGACGTGGCCGTCCAGGGGAACGGGACAGCTCAAGTTGAAATCGCTCATGGATGCGGCCTTTGCACCATTCCTGCGCAGGTCTCTCGAACCGCTTGCCAGAGCTGCGGCGAAACGTCATGGGGATGTCCCAGTGCAATCTCGCGCAGCCGGTCATCGGGGCTTCCGCCTTCAATAATGGATAGCGCGCCGGCAACCAGAGCCGGAGAGCGGCTCATGCCTGCGCCGCAGAACACCAGCGTCGGCGTCCCACGCTTCAGCAAGGACACCAGCGTTTCGATGGCGGCGGGCAAGACGCCCTGCGAAGTCTGTTGGCCGTCCATAACCGGAAAACGGCAGTAGATCAGGCCGCGAGGCAGGTTGGGAGCCTTCTCCTCAGCAGCCAGATCGACGACCGCGAGAATGCCCGCTTGGATCACACGTTCAACATTGCGGGCGTCCGCCGCGTTGCCGAGCCAAAGCCTTTTGGGAAGGATTTCACGCATTTGAGTTTGATCTCCTTCCGCACTATTGGCCGCCGTGTTGGCGGCCGCTAAACGGTGCGTCGCCGATACCGATAATACGCCGCGCAGACCCCTTCGGACGAAACCATCGGCGACTCCCAGCGGCCGGTCGGGCGTACAGTGGATGCCGAACGCCGGACAGTCGTAGGACTTCTTGTGACCCTGAAGGATTTCGCCGGCAATGCACTCGGCCGGCTCGCGGGCCGTGATCTCCGCCACGTCGAACCGCAGCGCGGCGTCGAAGTTCCGGTACTTATCGGCCAGTCCCAGGCCGCTTTCGGGAATCTCGCCCATGCCCCGCCACTTCCGCGGCACGGTCTGAAAAACCTCGGCCATCTGCCGCAGGGCCGCCAGGTTGCCCTCGCGGCGGACGCTGCGGGCGTACTGGTTCTCGACCTCGTGCCTTCCCGCCTCCAATTGCCGCACGCACATCAAGATGCCCTGCATAATGTCGACCGGCTCGAAGCCCGTCACCACAATCGGCACGCGATACTTTTCGGCGATCGGCCGGTAGGGGGCCATGCCGGTGATGGTGCAGACGTGTCCGGCGGCCAAGAAGCCTTGCACGCGGTTGGCGGGCGAGTCGAGCACCGCCCGCATCGCCGGCGGCACCAGCACGTGAGAAACCAGCACCGAGAAGTTCTCCAACCCCAGCTTGGCCGCCTGCACGACCGCCATCGCGTTGGCCGGGGCCGTGGTCTCGAAGCCGACGGCGAAGAACACGACCTGCCGGTCCGCGTGGTTCCGGGCCAGGGCCACGGCGTCCATCGGCGAATAGACCACCCGCACGTCGCCGCCTTCCGACTTCACCGTCAACAGGTCTTTCTCGGAGCCGGGCACCCGCAGCATGTCGCCGAACGAGCAGAAAGTCACCTCCGGCCGGCCGGCGATGGCCACGGCCTTGTCGATCATCTCGATCGGCGTGACGCACACCGGGCAACCGGGGCCGTGGATCATGTTGATCTCGGGCGGCAACATGCCGTCCAGCCCGAAGCGGATCAGGGCGTGGGTCTGGCCCCCGCAAACCTCCATGATGTTCCACGGCCGCGTGGCCGCGGCGCGGATGGCCCCGGCCAGCCGGCGGACGGTGTCGGCGTCGCGGTATTCGTCGAGGTATTTCACGAGGGATTAGGGATTGGGGGTTGGGGATTAGCCGCTTGCGGTTTCGCAAACGTCCTGTCGATCTGTTCCAACAAGGCGAGCGTCTCCTGCGCCTCCGCCTCGTCGATGCGGCTGATGGCAAAGCCGACGTGGACCAGGACATAGTCGCCTACCTGGGCCTCGGGCGTGTAGGCCAGGCAGACGTCCTTGAGGATGCCGCCGAAGTGGACCTTGCCCATCGGCGGATCATCTTCCCGGTGGACTTCGACCAGTTTCGCGGGGATTCCTAGGCACATGAGACGGATCTCTCGAACTACAGGCCGACGTGCCGTCGGCCGCTAAACATTCCTTGGCGGACGTTTCGCCGGTCGCTAAAGCTGATGCAAGGCGACGAAGACCTGCCCCAGCGCGATGCCGCCGTCACCCGGCGGCACCTCATTATGAGTATACACCTGGAAGCCGGCCGCCGACAGCCGGGAGCGGACGCGATCTGTCAGTAGGGCGTTCTGAAAACACCCGCCCGTGAGCACCACCGGCGGCCGTGTCGGCAGCGATTGTGCAACCGCCAAGGCCACCTCCGCCAAGGCGTTGTGGAAGCGGGCGCGTGATGCGCCCGACGGGCACGCCCGCGGCACGGTCGGCCAGCACGCCGCGCAGGAGCGGCGCCCAATCGAGGACAGTTTCCCCGGAAACTTCATCCCGCGACAAGGCGAAGCGGTAAGTCTCCCGTTCCTTCTCGTCGGCGGCGTACTCCAGCGCCATGGCCGCCTGGCCCTCGAAAGTGATGACCGGCGGCAGGCCGCACAGCGCGGCCACGGCGTCGAACAGCCGGCCCATGCTGCTGGTGCGCGGCGAGTGCATGCGCCGCTCCAACATCGACAGCAGCCCACTTAGCTCCTGCCGGCTGAACCAGGCTGCGGCGACCTCTGCCGCGTCTTGGCCCAGCAACTCGAAAAGCAGCCCCAAGGCCGAGCGCCGCGGTTGGCGGATCGCCCGATCGCCGCCGGGCAGAGCGAAGGTGCGCAGGTGGGCCACACGACGGTACTCTGCTCCCTCGCAGAGCAGCGCCTCTCCGCCCCAGACGGTTCCATCGGGGCCATAGCCGGTGCCGTCCCAGGAGAACCCCAGCACGGCTCCCTGCAATCCGTGTTCCGCCATGCACGCCGCCACGTGGGCGTGGTGGTGCTGCACCCGCCGGAGCGGCACGCCCCAGCGGGCCGACAACCGCTCGGCGCGTTGCGTCGAGGCGTAATCAGGGTGCAGATCGCAGGCCACCACCTCCGGCGCGGCCTGGAAGAACTCAACCAGGTCGTCGATCGCCCGGCGGAAAACCTCCACGCCGAGCACGCTATCCAAATCGCCCACGTGGGCGCTCATTACGACCTCGGTAGGCTCATGGTGCGTTTCACGCACCCTACCCAGCGCCAGCGCCACGGCGTTCTTGAGGTGCCCGCCCACAGCCAGCACCGTCCGCGAGTTGGAAAGTCCGTTGCGCAATCGGATCGGCAAGGGGGCAAATCCCCGGGCGCGGCGGAGCACCTGCGGACCGGCCGGCCCGGCGCGGACGATCGAATCGTCCACCGGCCGGACGATCGGCCGGTTGTGGGTCAACACGAGGTCGGCGATGGGGCCAAGACGCTTCATGGCGTCCGCGGTGTCGATGGCCATCGGCTCTTCCGACAGATTGCCGCTGGTGCAGACGACCGGCCGCGCGACGGCCGCCATCAGTAGGTGGTGCAGCGGCGTGTAGGGGAGCATTACGCCCAGGTAGGGATTGCCGGGGGCGACGCCGGGGACGATTTTGAGAGGAGAGGGGAGAGGGGAGAGGGAAGAGGGAACATGCCGCCGCAACAGCACGATCGGCGCCCGGTGCGAGGAGAGCAATTGGGCCTCCTCTTCCGAAACGTCGCAACACTTCCGCACCTCGTCCATCGACGCCAGCATCACGGCCAGTGGCCGGTCGGGCCGACGTTTCCGTTGGCGCAACCGGGCAACCGCTTCCGCGTCGGTCGCATCAACCAGCAATTGGAATCCGCCCAAGCCCTTCAGGGCCACGATCTGACCGGCCAACAGGGCCTCCGCGGCGGCCGTCAGAGCCGCGTCGGCGGCGGCCGTCTCACGCCCCCGGTTGTCGAGCAGTTGCAGCGCCGGGCCGCACCGCGGGCAGGCAATCGGCTGGGCATGGAACCGCCGGTCGGCCGGATTCTCGTACTCCACCCGGCACTCGGGACACATTGCGAACGAAGCCATCGAGGTCCGCGGCCGGTCGTAGGGCAACTGCCCGATGATCGACCACCGCGGGCCGCAGTTCGTGCAATTCGTGAACGGGTAGTGGTAACGCCGCTGCGACGGATCGAAAATCTCGGCCAAACAATCGCGGCACGTGGCCAGGTCGGCGGGAATGGTCGGCCGTGGCGCCGAGCGACCCTCGCTGGGGCGAATCTGAAATGTCCCCTCTTCCTTTGGGAGAGGGGAGATGTATTCAACCTCGACCGCCTCGACACGCGCCTGCGGCGGATGATCACGGCGCAGGGCCTCGACAAACGCCTCCACCGCGGCCCTGTCCCCCTGCACCTCGATCCGCACCGTATCGGCCTCGTTGCGGACCCAGCCGCTCAAGCCCCGCGACCGGGCAGCGTTGTAGACGAACGGCCGGAACCCCACCCCTTGCACCACCCCGCGCACGGTAATCGCCAAACGGCGTGAGGACGGAACTGCGGATGGGGTTGCGCGATTCACGGCTGCGGTTCTCTCCTTACCGCCGATCTTTGAGAGCCGGTGACCTTGTTGCGCCCTTAGAGATCAAGAATTTGACGACCTCAGCGTAATTCTTGCTTTCCGCATCGTCCAACCGCGCGTGCCGATCTTTGTCCTGTGCGTTTGCATTTCCGTTGCTTGTAGCTACCTTCCGTGCCGCGCTTTCGGCGCAGTCCAACGGCGTACCGTTCATACTGCTCTCGGCGTTCAAACCTGCGCCGCCAGCCACTAGCAGCCGTACGACTTCAACGCTGCCACAGGATGCAGCATAGTGCAGCGGAGTCTTGAGCCAATAATCCCTCGCGTCAAGATTCGCTCCTTTCTCTATGAGCAATTGGACGACGTTTTTGTGGCCATAAGATGCAGCGTAATGGAGTCGCCGTTCTTCCCCTGCCGTTGTGTTCCTTTACATTGGCGAGGCCGCCGTCAATTAGCCTCCTTGCTTCAAGTGCGTCGCCACCGCTTGCCGCAGCACAGAGGGGACCGAGTAGGCCCGTAGAAGGGGATCGAAAGAGAGCGATTAGAAGCGCGATAATCGCTATTACGACGAGCAACTCCACCACGGTAAACCGCCTTCGAATTCTCATTGGACGTGCTCCGTTTAGGCCCAAAGCCCTCACTGGCGTTTGGGAATCGCGGCAGTCTGGCGATGCTGCTTCTCGGCGAGCCACTCGGCCGCTTCCGGGATGCCGTCGCCGCGAAGGGCCGAAACCTGAAACACGGCCGCCTCGGGCCGCAGCCGCCGCATGTCGGCCGCGATCCGCTCGCCCCGGAAGTTCACGTGCGGCAAGAGGTCGATCTTGGTGATGAACAGGGCGTCGGAACCCTGGAAAATCGCCGGATACTTGACCGCCTTGTCGTCCCCTTCGCTGGTGCTCAAGACCACGATCCGCAGGTGCTCGCCCAGGTCGAAGCCGGCCGTGCAAACCAGATTGCCCACGTTCTCGATCGCCAACAAGTCAATTTCCTTCAGGTCAAGTTCCCGGCCGGCTACCGCGATCATGTTGGCGTCCAGGTGGCAGGCGCCGTCCGTGTTGACCTGGACGACGGGCACGCCGATCCGCTCCATCCGGTCGGCGTCGATCGAGCCGGCGATATCCCCCTCGATGACCGCGGGGCGCAGGCGGCCCTTGAGCTGGGCGAACAGGGCCTCCAAGAGCGTGGTCTTGCCCGAGCCGGGCGAGCCGACCACGTTCAGGCCGAACACTCCGGCGGCCTCCAGCCGGGCGCGGTTCTCGGCGGCGAGCTGGTCGTTGGCTTTCAGTATTTTTTTGGCGGCGACGATCTTCATGGCGGCAATTCCTCGACTTCAATGCTTTGCAGGATCAAGTCCCGCCCTCCTTCGATCGAAATCTCCCCGCTGCGGCATTGCGGACATTCGACGACCAGTCCGTCGATTTCGACGCGGGCGTGGCAGGTGCGGCAGTTGCAAACGGCTTTCGGCTCGTGGATCACGATCTCGGCCCCCTCTATGACGCTGCCCGCCGCCAGCAGCCCGAAGGCGAACTTTAGCGACTGGCAACTAACGCCCGAGAGCCGGCCAATGCTCAACTCCATCCGCAACACCCGCCCCCGCTCGCCGGTGCGCTCAAGCGTCTCTTTCACCTGCTCGATCAGGGCGTCGACGATGGTCAGTTCGTGCATAAACGGATGAAGGATAATAGATGAGGGATGAGGGATGGTGAGAACGTGCAGCCTGCTCTATGGTCATCTCTTGCCCTCATCTCTTATCCCTTATCCCTCATCCTTTTCATATTGCCTCGCCGCCCCTTTCGCCGGTGCGGATGCGGACGCAATCTTCCAGGGGGAGGACGAAAATCTTGCCGTCGCCGATCTCGCCGGCCGGTCCGGTGCGACCGCCTTTGATGATGGCCTCGATGGTCGGCTCGACGAAGGCGTCGTTCACTCCGATCATCAACTGCACCTTCCGCAATAGGTTCACTGAGAACTCGTGGCCGCGGTAGACCTCGGCCTGTCCCCGCTGCCGGCCGAAGCCCTGCACGTCCATCACCGTCAGGCGGAAGACCTCGACGTCGGCCAGGGCCTGCTTCACGGCCTCCAAGCGATGGGGTTGAATGATGGCGATGATTAGTTTCATGGGCAATGCTCCCTGTCCGTGGACGCCGCCGCAAAGGCGACAACGGCGCGGACGTCCTCGGCGCTCAGCGTGGGAAAGTCAGCAAGAATCTCGTGGTCACTGGCCCCTTCGGCCAGACTGGCCAGAACCGTTCGTAATGTCACGCGAGTTCCCTTGATCACCGGCTTGCCACCGCAGATCGTCGGGTCGCGAACGATGTAGCCAAGACAGTCCATTGTTATGCTCCCGAAACGCGAAGGCAAGCGATCGAGGAAGGCTTCCTCATTCGATGGGCCAATACAGTCGTGCTAGTGGAATCAGCACTTTTCCGTCCATGTCGAAGGTCTCGTAGTGGGCAACCACAAGAGACGCAAGCTCATCGAGTCCAACGAGGGTGATCGGAACGTTCGCTCTGTCCGCTTCATACGCGGCGTCTTTGGAGAAACCGCCCGTGCTCACATAGAGAGCCCGGTCTCCCTGGCGCAAACCACCCAAGAAGCTTCGGATTTCCTGCGATCCCATTGCGGTTTTCGGCCGATGCTTCACCTCGGCTTTGATTCTCGGCTCCTCAAGGCCAAGTCCGTCGGGTGAAGCAATGACATCGACTCCCCGATCGGGACCCTTGGGCGTTACTCTCGCTTTATAGCCCATCGCCCGAAGGATAGCAGCCACCAACTGCTCCATTTCCTCGTCGCTAAGCCGTAGAATCCTGTCCTCGATCAATTCGTGAGCACGGCTTACCGTGTCCTCCCTAACTTGCTCAAGCTCCTCTCTTTCCTCTTCCTCTTCTTCGGTCTTCTCCTTCTTCCCGTGAAATACTCGAAGAAGGTCTTCAGCAACGTCATCGTTGATGGAAAACAGTGCGAGTTTCCCACTCAAGGAACTGCGAGACGCGGCACGAAGATCGTCACGGCTAACAACTCCGAGCCAGTCAACGTCGCGGACATGCTGGTAATGCTCACGCGCCGGATCGAATCGACATTCACCCTTCACCGAACCAATGAGATACTCACGTTGTTGCGGATTGTAGGTGACCACCTTGTGCCCTTCCCTGAGGGTCGTCTGAAACTTGAATATCATCGCAACAGCATTGTTGAGCTTGACAGGTTTTTCTCCAGGATACAGCTTAACGTAACGATCCCGTACTTGCTCGAGCGTCGCGGCCTCCTTGAGGTCGCCAAGTTTGTCCCATCCAATTGCCACGCAGTTGTTCTTCCGAAAGTCATCGAACAAATACCCATTCTCGCCGGCACGGACCATCCACATGGACTTTGCCATTGATTATTCTCCAGTTCGCATCATAAGTCTTGCCTCAAGGAGCGGGGCTACCACAAACGAGAGACGTGGTATTGATCGAACACGGCATCGCGGCTCACAAACGATAGCCCCTCGACCAATGCCTGAGCAATCAGCAGCCGGTCGAAGGGGTCGCGATGGTGCGGCGCCAGACCCTCGACCATGGTTGCATGGTCAAGGCTGATGGGCAACAACTCGAAGTTGTTGCGGGCGATCTCGCGGGGCAGGAAGGAACGGCTCGACTCGCCGAGGTCCAGTTTCCCGAGACCCGCCTTGATGGCGATTTCCCAGCAGCTTGCGATGCTGACCAGTTTCCGGTTGTTGGCGTCCTCGATCAGTGCCCGTGCAGCGGCGCTCAGCCGTGAGTCATCCCAAAAGAACCAAAGCACTGCATGGGTGTCCAGCAGCAGGTCGCTCATTCCATGTACTCCCGGAAGTCTTCGAGCGGGGCATCAAAATCAGGCGACATCCAATGCTTGCTGTCCTGCACGCTTCCGGCCGTGCAGGGCCATTGATTCGGACAGGTCCTCGTCAGCATGGCTAGCGGTTTGCCATCTTGCACGATGGCCACCTGTTCTCCCGGATTCAGTCCGGAAATGATTTCCGGCAGGCGAGACCCGGCCTCATCGACATTCACGTTAGTCATTTTTCGCGCCTCCAGCCAGAGAAGGCTCAATCGTTATGGTTACACTCCCATTGTACCATTCCCGGAGGACCCACGTAAAGGCTTGTCTCGGGGGGGCTTATGCTTTACAATGCTCCCTTGACAATGTATTCCTCACGCTCCGCGTGAGGGAACCGGCGTCACGCGGAGCGTAACGAGTACAATACGGAGGACGGACATGCGGCGAATCCTGGTCACCAGCGCACTCCCCTACGCCAACGGGCACATCCACATCGGACACCTGGTCGAGTACCTTCAGACGGACATCTGGGTGCGGTTCCAGAAGCTCCGCGGGCGGCGATGCGTCTACTTCTGCGCCGACGACACCCACGGCACGGCCATTATGATCCGCGCCCGGCAGGAGGGCCTTGGCGAGGAGGAGCTGATCGCCCGGATGCGGCAGGCCCACGTCGCCGATTTTGCCGGCTTCCAGATCGAGTTCGACAACTATGGCAGCACCAACAGCCCGGAAACGCGGGAGTATTGCGTCGAGATTTGGGCAGCACTGCGCAAGGCCGGCCTGGTCGAAGAGAAAGAGGTCACTCAACTCTACGACGCCCAGGCCGGCACCTTCCTGGCCGACCGCTTCGTCAAGGGGACCTGCCCCAACCCGAATTGCCATTCACCCGGCCAATACGGCGACAGTTGCGACAGGTGCGGACATCACTACAACGCCGTCGAGTTGATCGATCCCGTGAGCACCCTTTCCAGCACGAAGCCGGAAATCCGCACGGCCGCCCACCTGTTCGTGAACATCGAGAAGCTGCACCCGTTCCTCGAAGAGTGGACGCAGCGGGGCGGGCACCTCCAGCCGGAAATCGCCAACTACCTGACCGGCCATTTCCTCGGCGAGCCGCTCCATGATTGGGACGTTTCGCGGCCGGCGCCGTACTTCGGCTTCGAGATACCCGACAGCCCCGGCAACTACTGGTACGTCTGGTTCGACGCCCCGATCGGCTACATCGGCTCGACGTTGCAGTGGTGCCGGCGGCAGGGCGAGAAGCTCGACGATTGGTGGCGCAGCCCGGAGACGGAAATCCACCACTTCATCGGCAAGGACATCGCCTATTTCCACACGCTGTTCTGGCCGGCCATGCTGCACGTGGCCGGCTTCAATCTGCCGGCGAAGGTCCACATCCACGGCTTTTTGACGGTCAATGGCGAGAAGATGTCGAAGAGCAAGGGGACGTTCATCCGGGCCTCGACCTACCTGGAGCACCTCGACCCGGCGTACCTGCGGTACTACTATGCCTCGAAACTCACCTCGCGGGTGGACGACATCGACCTGAGCTTCGAGGAGTTCGTCGCCAAAGTAAACGCCGACATGGTGGGGAACATTGTGAACTTGGCGAGCCGAACCGCCCGGTTCGCCGCGGAGACGGGCCTGGCGGCGACGTATCCCGATGACGGTGGGCTGTTCGCCCAAGCCGCCGCCGGCGGCCAGGCGATTGCCGAATCCTACGACGCCGGGGATTACGCCAGGGCCGTCCGTTTGATCCTTGCCGCTGGCGACCGGGCCAATCAGTTCGTCGAGCAGCAGGCGCCATGGAACTTGCGGAAAGACCCTTCCAAGACGGACGAGCTTCGCCAAGTTTGCACGATCGGCCTGAATCTGTTCCGCCAGTTGGCCATCTACCTGGCGCCCGTGTTGCCGCGGCTGGCCCAGCAAACCGGCGAACTGCTGGGCGATCCAATTGTTTCGTGGGAGCAATCGCAGCAGCCGCTTCTGGGCAAGCCGGTGGGAAAGTTCAGCCACATGATGCAGCGGATCGACCCGAAGCGGGTCGAGGCGATGGTGGCCGCCAGCGCCGAGCCGGCCGAGGCGGAACCGCCGGCCGAGAGCGTGCCCTTCGACAACGACGCGGCGCTCTTGGCCGAGCCGCTGGCCGAGACAATCGCCTTCGACGAGTTCGCCCGGGTCGATTTGCGGGTGGCCCGGGTGATTGCCGCCGAGGACGTGCCCGGGGCACAGAAGCTCCTTAAACTGACGCTCGGACTGGGCGGCCAGAACCATCGCACGGTGCTGGCTGGCATCAAGGGGACCTATAAGCCGGAGGACTTGGTGGGCCGGCTGGTGATCTGCGCCGCCAATCTGGCCCCGCGGAAAATGAAGTTCGGCTTGAGCGAAGGGATGATCGTCGCGGCTGGCGGCGGCGGCGAAGTCTTCCTGCTGGCCCCCGACCCCGGCGCCAAACCGGGACAGCGAGTCCACTAGCCCGCATTTCTCACCGCCCCTATTGAAAAAGGGCGGCCTTCTGTGGCATAAGTTGTTTTGCTGAAACGAACAACGCCACAAGCAAGGAGGCCGCCCAATGTCTACAGAGTGTAACGCACGCCCGTTCGATTTCCAAGGGCTCGGCAGCCGGGCCGTCACCGCGCGCTTCGACGGCGGAGCCATCACTTCGGACGCCGGCGGCCTGCTCCTGCGGGAGGTGGAGGCTAAGACCGGCATTCTGCGGCGATTTGCCGCCTGCTTCACCGACTACCGCGACCCCGACCTGGTGGAACACTCGGTCTACGAGTTGCTGGCCCAGCGGGTGTACGCCTTGGCCCTGGGTTACGAAGACCTCAACGACCACGACACCTTGCGTTACGATCCGCTCTTGGCGGTGTTGGTGGGCAAGGCCGATCCGGTCGGGCAGGACCGTCGCCGCGTCAAGGATCGAGGCAAGTCGCTGGCGGGCAAGAGCACGCTCAACCGCCTGGAACTGACCCCCGTGGGGGCCGACGCCTGGAGCCGCTACAAGAAGATCGTCGCCCGACACGGCGACATCGAACCGT
Organism: uncultured Planctomycetaceae bacterium; assembly: GCA_963754135.1. GTDB lineage: Bacteria > Planctomycetota > Planctomycetia > Pirellulales > Thermoguttaceae > JAJFUI01. Next base: position 80,224 of record CAVWEY010000003.1, on the reverse strand, counting down.
TCTTCGTCGAGACGTTTCTGGCGTTGCATCGTGCGCCGCCGAAGCAGATCGTGCTCGACCTGGACGCCACGGACGATCCGATTCACGGCCATCAACTGGGCCGGTTCTTTCACGGTTACTACGACAACTACTGCTATTTGCCGCTGTACATCTTCTGCGGCGAACATTTGCTCTGCGCCAAGCTGCGGCCGTCGGACATTGACGGCGCGGCGGGCTCGGTGAAGCAGTTGGCTCAACTGGTCGAGCGGATTCGCCGCCGCTGGCCCGAGGTGCGGATCGTCGTTCGCGGCGACAGCGGTTTCTGCCGCGAGAACTTGATGCGATGGTGCGAGGAGAACCGCGTGGATTACGTCCTTGGTTTGGCGAAAAACGCCCGTTTATCACGGATTCTGGGCAAGGAATTGCACAAGGCGAAGGTGCAATTTGAGGCCACGGGCCAGGCGGCGCGGGTCTTCAAGGAGTTCACCTACCAGACGCGGAAAAGTTGGAGCCGCCCGCGGCGCGTGGTGGGCAAGGCCGAGCACCTAGCCAAGGGGAGCAACCCGCGGTTCGTGGTGACCTCGCTTCCGGCGGAGGAATTCGATGCCCGCGGGTTGTACGAGGACCTGTACTGTGCCCGCGGCGAAATGGAGAACCGGATCAAGGAGCAGCAAATGTGTTTGTTCGCCGACCGCACGAGTTGTGCCACGATGCGCGCGAACCAGTTGCGATTGTGGCTCTCCAGCGTGGCCTACACGCTGCTTGTGGCCTTGCGGCAGTTCGGACTGCAAGGGACGGAGATGGCGGAGGCGCGTTGCGATACGATCCGGTTGAAGCTGCTCAAGCTCGGGGCGTTGGTGCGGACGACGGTTCGTCGGGTGTGGATTTCGTTGTCGCAGAGTTGGCCCTATCAGCGCGTCTTTGTCCAGGTTTACGAGAACTTGCAACGGTGGTCGTTGCCGTTGCCGGCCTCGGGATAACGGTGATCGGCCCTCGAATTGCGATGCGTTCCGGCGGCCGAGGCGCTGAAGGTTTGCGCGGCCGCCGCTCCCGCCGCTGCCAAACGGCCTGCCGTCCCTTGCCAACGGCTATCGCAGGTGACCGTCGGGCGCTGATCCGCCTACTCTCGGCCCTCACCCCCCTGTCCGCCCACCCGCCGCCCTGTCGGCAGCAGCGAAGCCGCGGTGTGGTGAGAAATGCGGGCTAGTCCTTAAACAAGCGAATGCTGATGGTCTGTGTCCGTTGTTGTGTTGTGATTTGCAGGGGTAAGTGAGAGCGGCCCGGCGTGGCTGGCGTCGGGAGGAGTTGACGGGTTGTGGATTGCTTCATGTTGGGACTCGGTTGCACCGTTGTGCGGTCAAGGGTTGCGGCGGACCGGAGCGTCCAGACTCCGGCTTCAAGGTCGGCTCCGTCAACAACGCAGCGCCCGGCACAGCCGGAAGAACACCGGCAACCGCGGGTTGTAGTTCAGTACGCGATAGATCAACCGCCGGCCCGCCCGGACGATCTGGCAGGGAATCTTGATGAAGGCATTCAAGAACGTTTTGAACTCCATCCGCAGTATTTCCTGTTTCTGTGCCCGGTGCTCTTCTCGCCAGCAGCCGTCCTCGGGCAGCCACAACGCCCACCATGCTTTCAGGTTCCACGCCAGGACGGTCATCACCATGTAGGCCCAATTGCTCAACAGGTTGTCCACCGGCGCCGACAAGGCCCGCACCCCGCCGGCCAACTGGGCGATCAAGTTCTCTTGATTGCAACGGTCGTTGGCCTCGAACACCACCTCTTCCGCGTCAATCGCCCAGTCGTTGGTGATGTAGAAGAAGTAGCGGACCTCGTCGAACAAGCGCGTCTGGCCCTTCTCGTGTGCGATGATCTTGCGGAGAACGATCATGCGGTACGGCTGCTGGCACTCCGTCGGCGTATACTCGAATTCCGCGTAGTCTTCGCCGCGCAGCCGCAGCACCTCGAACTCGCGGCGGCGGACGATCCGCTGCTTCACGTTCGGAGGTCTCTGCCGCGGTTCGGTCTGCGCTTCGTAAGGCGGATCGCGGAGGAGCTTTTGCCAGGCCGTTTTCGGCAGGTTTTCCGCGATTTCCCCCAGGTTGGGCATGGCCTTGAAGCCGAAGTAGAAGGTCACGCCGCTGGCGTCCCAGGCATCAAGTTTCTCCGACTGGCTGAAGGCCGTGTCGCCGCGAAGCACGATCTGGCGGAAGCCCGCACGGCGGCACAGAGCGATGGCCTGGTCCGCTTCCTCGGCGGCCCCTTCGTGGCTGGGACGGTTCCCGGAGCGATTGACCAAGCGAAGGACTTCGCCGGTTTCCGCCAGCGTGGCCAGCAGCGGATGATAGCCCCAGGTGCCTTTGTAGGAGATGTCCATCCCGGCCTTGCACTCGCCGGTGGTCACTACCAGCGTGCCGTCCAGGTCGATCGTGGCGCGACGGAAGAACTTCTTTGGCTGTCTGGCCCAGACCTTCGAGCGGGCGTCGTCGGCTGCCCGCATCAAGGAGCGGATGTCTGCCTCGCCGAAGCGGCGGCAGAAATCGCCGGCGGTGGTGGGATCGGGGATCCGCTCCGCGCCCAAGGCGTCGAGGAACACCTCGTCGTTGCGCCGCAACTCGATGTCTTCCAACCGCGTGCCGTCGCACAGGGCGTTGTAGGCCAGGTTCAACACGTGGTCCGACTCGTGATAGGGCATGTGGACTTTCAGCAAGTGCAAACGGCGGTCAATGGCCTCGATCAGTCCGATTTCCCTCGCCAGGCGATGCACCAATCCGATGCCGCCCGTGCCAATGCCGCGGACTTTATCGGCCAGTTCCATGCGAATGTTCGCCGCTCCAAACACTGGCGCTCCCCGGTCAAATCGCGGCCCGTCCAGTCGTCGCTGGACGCCCCGCTTGGCTTGCCACAGTCGTTTCGATATACTGCGTTTCACTCGAAATCCTCCTTGCATCGTGGAGTGGGTTTGTGTTGTATGCCCATTATACCCGCGAAAACAGGGATGGTTTCGAGTTCTTATATGCACTCCGCTTGAAGGTTCGCTTGCTTAAGGACTAGTGGTCGGGGCGGAGCTGGACCGCCTCCTTGAGATAGACGTGGACGATCTGGTGGGCCGGCTTCTCCGTGTTCCAGTGCAACAGCACGCGGATGCAGCGGCCCAGCGAGCCGGGTACGGCCATCTCTCGGCCGCAGAGCATCGCCACGTCGAGCCATCCCAACTGCCGCGCCGCCAGGGCCGGAAACTCCGCGTCCAGATCGGCCGTGGTCGAAAAGATGACGCTGCCGATGTCTTCCGGCCGGATGCCGTTCCGGCCGATCATCTGCGTGAGCAACTCGCGGGTGGCCTCAAGAATCTCCTCGCGGCTGTTCCCGTCGGCGGTCGTCGCCCCGCGGACCCCTCGGCACGGCATGACCTCTCTCCTGGTGATTGGTTGTTGGTCAGCAGAACTCTGGATTTCCAAAGTTAGAAGCGTTGGATGCCTTGTCTTGGTTGAATTTCGGCAGGGGCACGGCCCGCAGACCACGCATTTTGCCCAACTTGTCTTTTCAAGGAGCGACCGGACGTTCCGACAGCGGCTATCATAACTTGCCGCCGCGCGGTTTCAACGGCAAGAATCGGGCCATTTGGGGGTAGGGGGGTGGGCCACTCATCCGCGCTTTCTGGGGCGTGCTTGTTTGCCCGCTTGCTTCAACGCGCGGTCGATCTTGTCGATTGTTGCGATGCCGGGCGTGTGCTTGCCGGTTTCAATGCGGCACAGGTGCTCGACGCTGATTCCGGCCAGCTTCGCCAGTCCGCGTTGCGTCAGCCCGACGGCTACGCGGCCGCGGATAATCTTGCGGGCCAGGCTGGCGAGGGCATACTCGACGGCCGGGTAGTTGCCGTCGGCATCGGGCTTCGGCAGCTCGGGCAGGTCCGCTGCCTTGGCCAACGTGGTCAACTTGTCGTATTCGTCGCGCGGCAAGAACACGTAGGGCTTGCCTTCCACCATGATCGTTTGTTGCGTTGCCATGTCTTCAGTCCCCATAGAATCCGTCGCGGTGTCCAATCTTCTCCACCGTCACCACTTCGCCCACGACATGAAATTGCACGCGGTAATCGCCCGTCCGCAGCCGGTAGCGGCCGGCCAAGCCGCCCACCAGCGGTTTCGCGCCGCTCACCCTGGGCCACTGCTCCAGACGTATCAGCAGCTTGAGTATCCGGCCGTGGATGGGATTGGCCAGCGCTTCAAGCTGATCGGCTGCCTCGGCGGACAACAGCACACGGGCCATATTGCTATCCTACCGCATATTGATGTATTTGTCAATGGCTGGCTATCGCAGTGTGTGACCAGCGTTCTGGGCGGCGTTAAGTCGCGGCGTAGCTGGCGTTTGGCCAGACTTGGCGCCATTGGCCGTTCCTGTCCAGTGTATCCAGGGCTGCAACCGCTGTGGCGTTGGGCCGGTCCCAACGGCGGCCGTAGCCTTTGAGCCGTTTGGTGCATAGTTTGCACTGCGACTCGGTCGGGCCGCTGCCGATCTGCCAACCATGCTCTCGGAACTCCGGATAGCGGATCATGTCTCGACGCGCCGAGATGAAGTGCAGCAACCGATCCGCGGCTTTGCGTTTTGCCTTGCCTCGCATGGCCGTACGCCACGGGAGGAGTCGCTCCCAGGCCGCCGAGCATCCTTCGTGCTTGAACACGTGCATCAGCTCGTCGGCCCACCCTTTGCCTTCGGGCGATTCCTCGCCAAACACCTTGCGCCGCGCCCGATGAACGTTTTCGCTCAGGTGGTAGAAGTCCAAGCCCAAGCCGTCCAACTCGGCGAAGTGCAACTGCATCTGCTCGCGAATCCACGTCGCCCCGTCCACCAAGCCCACGCGCTGGTCGGCCTTCTGGAACCGCAGCCTGTCCGCCTCGCGACGCAACAGCTTTCCCGCCGCGACGTGATTGCCATGCGTGAAAGCCACCTGCTGACGCTTCGCGTCCTCGCTGTAAAAGAAGGCGACCTTGAACTCCTTCCAGGACAGGTCCGACCCGCGCCTTCGCGGCGGCAAGGGCTGGCACTTCTTGCCGCGACGACGACGTTTGGCTTTGACTTTCTCCCGGCGTTTGATCTTCTCGGTGTCGGTGATGATCGGAACCATCACGCCATCGCAGCCCGTGTAAATGCGGGTTTTCTTGCCTTTTTCGCTGTCCGGCACCACGCAATCTTCCGCGTGCCACGTCACGGCGATGGCGTCGTCTTGCTGGGCGTTCAACACGCGACGCCCGGCCGCTTCCACCACTTGCCGCAACCGCTCGCCGCTGAGTTTCACTTGCGCCGTGCGCTCCAGGGCCGCAGCCGCTCGGACGAAACTCGTCGCCGACAAGTTCACTCGGCAAGCCATTTCGATGACGCCGGGCGTGATGGTTGTCCCGCTGCGATCGAGAATCTCATCCGCCAACGCGATACTGCCGACCTGTGGACCATGCCACCAGCGGCGCACGATTTTGACCTCGCCGTTGACGGTGAGAACTCGGTGCGACTGCCGGCCCTTATTCGCCAGTCGCTTGCCCGTCGTCGGATGGTGCGGAGGGGGGAAAAGCGGCTTCCGCCGCATCGACCCGCTCTTGCAGAGCACGTTCAAAGACCTTGCGTCGCATCTCCGCGGAAAGGTCCCGCACCTGCTCTTCGCTGCCGGCAATCCACGCGCCGTCCGGGGCGTTGTTGACGGCCTCCATCACCTCTTTGGCATACTGCTCGATCTCGTCCTTCATGGTCTCGACGAACTTTTCTGGCGCGACTTTCGCTGTCGGGTTCATGCCGTGCTCCTTGCTCGGGTTTCTGATTGAAACGCTCCATGCAAGCAGTTTACCTAAACCCCGCAGAATGCGCCAGTGGAAATTGTCACGCACCTATCGCATTGCGTACCGCACGTCACCCCGTAGGACGGATTTCCTAATCCGTCCACGTTTGCGGACGGATTAGGAAATCCGTCCTACGTGGGCCCTGCCAAACAGGAGGAAACGGAGAAAACGGAGGTCCGCAAAGCGCCGACGGCCCTCTCCGTTGCCTCTGTTTACTCCTGTTCCGAGGATGTCGTGATCTTTGTCCGCCCCGCGGCACAACCGCTCCGATTCGACTTCCGGCAAGAAGACAAACCACTTGCCCTCGACTTCAACCCGCTCGCTGTACTTCGCGCGGGATGCGGCGGCGAGACTCTATTGGTCGTTGTGTTGCAAGCGTTCCAGAATGAGCGATGCAACATCGTTTGGTGACCGCTGCCCAATGTCAATGTAGCCGTCGATTGAAAAAAGCCCGGGAATTGAGGTGTCATCAAAACGGAAGGGCATAATGGCAGCACTGCTTCTCTTCTTTATCAGGTCGCGGATCACCCGCAATTCCAACCCACACCACTCCTTCTTATCGTAGTCCGCACAGAGGAATACCGCGATTAGATCGGAATCGTCGTGATAAATCCGTTGAAGGTAGGTATCAAGGTCTGGGCGAGCTAGCTCCGCTTCGTAATACTTGTCATAGAAGACTCGCTCCCGCCCAAGGCCATTAGCCAGACTGTTCGCAACCTGCGCAAGGAATTCGCGATGTTCCCCCGGAAATGACAGGGCAACGCGGAATCGTTCTTCCTTCCCGCGGTCCCCTTCGCCTCGCCCCCGCTTGGCGGCCGGCGTTGTGGGCAGGGCTTTGGCAAGCTCGGCTGCGTTAATGGCTTCGGCTATGAGACGGTCTTGCAGGTTCCGACCGTCAGAAGGGGTAAACGGAAGTTCTCTCAGCGCACCGCATACCGTGTCCCAGTTCATTTCCAGGGGTTTCGGGTCGGGAATCACACTAAGACCCGGTGAAAGGGCGTTGGCGAATAGACAGGGGTTCAACCTCCAAATTGATTCGAGGAGTCGTTCCGCAATCTTCACGGCAACATCATGCCATGTCGTCCCGGAACACCCTGCATAACTAACGGGCACGTTCGTGGCACGCAAGAAGTCGCCCTGCGCGGCTGCAACGGCGATTCTTGCTTGCTTGGCACAGATCGAGAGTTGCTGGACCGACTTGGCCAAACTGGGGATCATGTTTTCACCAAGCGCCGCAACCTGCAAACCTAGCTCCGCGACCGATCGCAGAATTGTCACGTATAGCAACGAAACCCCTGTCTTTACAGCAGCATCCCGAATGACCGGTCGGGCATTTGCAAGGGGGGCGTCTTTCTGATCGTGCGGCGTCGCCCCACCCAATCCGAGTCTGTCGCGAAAACTGGTGCATTTTTCAATGTCCAGAGGTCTGCCCTCCGCTAGCACCCCCACGATTTCTTGTAAGCCAGACATTAGCATAAAAGAGGCAGTTAACTTCTCGTCGGGTGACTTTGCCAACGGGAAGAAATTCCTGCAAGTGCGGACAAGCGATTCTGCATCAGCCGGCCTAAGTTGGCCCAGAATCTCTATTAGACCTTAAGCAAGCGAACCTTCAAGCGGAGTGCATATAAGAACTCGAAACCATCCCTGTTTTCGCGGGTATAATGGGCATACAACACAAACCCACTCCACGATGCAAGGAGGATTTCGAGTGAAACGCAGTATATCGAAACGACTGTGGCAAGCCAAGCGGGGCGTCCAGCGACGACTGGACGGGCCGCGATTTGACCGGGGAGCGCCAGTGTTTGGAGCGGCGAACATTCGCATGGAACTGGCCGATAAAGTCCGCGGCATTGGCACGGGCGGCATCGGATTGGTGCATCGCCTGGCGAGGGAAATCGGACTGATCGAGGCCATTGACCGCCGTTTGCACTTGCTGAAAGTCCACATGCCCTATCACGAGTCGGACCACGTGTTGAACCTGGCCTACAACGCCCTGTGCGACGGCACGCGGTTGGAAGACATCGAGTTGCGGCGCAACGACGAGGTGTTCCTCGACGCCTTGGGCGCAGAGCGGATCCCCGATCCCACCACCGCCGGCGATTTCTGCCGCCGCTTCGGCGAGGCAGACATCCGCTCCTTGATGCGGGCAGCCGACGACGCCCGCTCGAAGGTCTGGGCCAGACAGCCAAAGAAGTTCTTCCGTCGCGCCACGATCGACCTGGACGGCACGCTGGTAGTGACCACCGGCGAGTGCAAGGCCGGGATGGACATCTCCTACAAAGGCACCTGGGGCTATCATCCGCTGCTGGCCACGCTGGCGGAAACCGGCGAAGTCCTTCGCTTGGTCAATCGCTCCGGGAACCGTCCCAGCCACGAAGGGGCCGCCGAGGAAGCGGACCAGGCCATCGCTCTGTGCCGCCGTGCAGGCTTCCGCCAGATCGTGCTTCGCGGCGACACGGCCTTCAGCCAGTCGGAGAAACTTGATGCCTGGGACGCCAGCGGCGTGACCTTCTACTTCGGCTTCAAGGCCATGCCCAACCTGGGGGAAATCGCGGAAAACCTGCCGAAAACGGCCTGGCAAAAGCTCCTCCGCGATCCGCCTTACGAAGCGCAGACCGAACCGCGGCAGAGACCTCCGAACGTGAAGCAGCGGATCGTCCGCCGCCGCGAGTTCGAGGTGCTGCGGCTGCGCGGCGAAGACTACGCGGAATTCGAGTATACGCCGACGGAGTGCCAGCAGCCGTACCGCATGATCGTTCTCCGCAAGATCATCGCACACGAGAAGGGCCAGACGCGCTTGTTCGAACGAGGTCCGCTACTTCTTCTACATCACCAACGACTGGGCGATTGACGCGGAAGAGGTGGTGTTCGAGGCCAACGACCGTTGCAATCAAGAGAACTTGATCGCCCAGTTGGCCGGCGGGGTGCGGGCCTTGTCGGCGCCGGTGGACAACCTGTTGAGCAATTGGGCCTACATGGTGATGACCGTCCTGGCGTGGAACCTGAAAGCATGGTGGGCGTTGTGGCTGCCCGAGGACGGCTGCTGGCGAGAAGAGCACCGGGCACAGAAACAGGAAATACTGCGGATGGAGTTCAAAACGTTCTTGAATGCCTTCATCAAGATTCCCTGCCAGATCGTCCGGGCGGGCCGGCGGTTGATCTATCGCGTACTGAACTACAACCCGCGGTTGCCGGTGTTCTTCCGGCTGTGCCGGGCGCTGCGTTGTTGACGGAGCCGACCTTGAAGCCGGAGTCTGGACGCTCCGGTCCGCCGCAACCCTTGACCGCACAACGGTGCAACCGAGTCCCAACATGAAGCAATCCACAACCCGTCAACTCCTCCCGACGCCAGCCACGCCGGGCCGCTCTCACTTACCCCTGCAAATCACAACACAACAACGGACACAGACCATCAGCATTCGCTTGTTTAAGGATTAGAGCATCGGGAGACTCATGGCACCGCTGGAGCAACTCCGCAGGGGGGCCTAAGTTTGGGAGGGGTTGGATGGACGGAACGGGTTGGACAGAGCCCGGCGCGAGAACGCTCTGGATGACCTTCACCCAGTCGCTGGGGCTTAAGTTCGGGCGGGGTTGGACGGAGTTCAGAATCGAGGCAATCCGGTTCAAGACGCGTTCAGCCGCTTCAGGTGATTCGGCATTGGGAAACTCGTTTTTGAGAATGTAGGCAATGTCCTCTTCTTTGGCTGGACCAAGCTCGTCGAGCACCCCTCTAAGAAACTCCGAAGAAAAGCAAGAAGACTCGCCCTCTTTCTTGCTCTCGTTAAGCGCGACCTCCTTGAGAAAAGACTGCCGGGACAGCCTTATCTCGATGCGTGCAAACTCTTCTGGGAGGAATTCGGGGGATTCAACTCTTGGAAACAGTTCTTTCCAGAGGTGCGCGATCTCGTGCCTTTCGGGAAGACCAAGCTCCTCGAAAGCCTTCTTTCGACTCTCAGAAGAGGAGAAGAGAAAGCCGCTCTCTGTTTTGTCCTCGCCAGGCGTGACCGCCATTGGATCCTGCCTTATCGTTGGTCGGACCGAGCCGGGCACGGGCCGCCGAAAGGCCCACATGCAACAGGAGATTTTCAACCTTCGGCATCCCCGCCTACCCTGCTTATCGTCCCATGCGATATTGTGGCCGTCAATCCCCCCGGTCTAACAGTAACGGCCCCGGAACTGGGAAGCCGAGGACTTGGCCGGACGAACGTTCCTCGGTGGATTCCCCGACTGACGCCAGGGGAGAGCCCATCCGACAATCACCAGTAGCCTACAGCGGTGGCAGCCGCAATTGTCGAATGACCTGGACGGGCAGGAAGAGATGCCGCTGATCGTCATGCAGGGAAACGAAACCGTATTTCAGATAGAACCGCCGGGCAGCGTTATCTTGTCCACGGCCAGCCGCCCGAGCAAGACGCCCCGCCGGGCTTGTCCCGGCGGAACGGAGGATTGGCCACTAGACGCCGCGGCACCCCCAGACTTCTCCCCCCGCCGGGCCTGTCCCAGCGGAGGGAAGGATTGGGAGGCGCCCGCGTAGCCGCAGTCGTGGTGGCCGCAATCCCTCGTTCCGCCGGGACAAGCCCGGCGGGGACGTCGATGGTCGGCAGGCGCGCCGCGGCGAGTAACCCGTGCGAGGGCGATTGCCTACGACTCGTAACATTTGACTGTACAATCGGTTGCATACACAATATAATCATATATGATATAATGTCAGTTGACAACTAGAATAGATACAATATACTTACCGATGAGGACACGATCTTGTCTGGCACGATTTCATGGACGACGGCAAGATTCTGGTCTTGGGACTTTGGTCTTACGTCTTGGCACGAAGACCCAAGACCAAAGCCCCAAGACCCTGTTTCGGTGGAATCATGGCTGCTACAAGACGGTCACAGTCTGGAATTGCCGCACAATTGCAACGGAGGCGCAGGGCCCTCGGGATGAGTTGTCCGCTGCTGGCGCTGCGGAGCGGCGTGTCGCTGCCCACCGTCCAGAGAATCCTTCGCGACGGCGGGGAGCATACGACGTACGCAAATCTGGCGGCAGTTGCACGGGCGTTGGGAATGGAGTTCGAGCTGAAAAGCACCTCCGACGCACAGACTTTTGCAGAGCGGCAAGCGCAGGCCAAGACGGAAGTCATCGCACGCATGGTCCAAGGGACCTCCGCGCTGGAGTCGCAAGCCGTGGATTCTGATACCTACCGGCAGATGGTCAGCCAGACCGTGCATGAACTCATGGCCGGTTCGAGGCGAAGACTATGGAGCCCGATCTAGGCCCGTGGCGGGCAACTTGGCCAATATCTGGCTAAGGCGCCACAAGGCGCCGTTGATCCTCTGGCCCGAAGCGAGCATCGGGCAAGAGAGCCCTATCCGCAACGATTATCTCCAAGCCTTGAGAGCGGCCGACCAGGGCGATTTCGCTCCGCTGCTGGCGTTGCATGCCCAACACGTAGGACAATGAGATTTCCCCTGGCCTGGGCGAACAAGGCCCTTTTGGGGCAGGATTGACGGTGGGACTGCGCTCCGGCTTGTCCCACCCTACCGTTCGTTGCCACACCCGGACGCGGCAAGATGCCGCGTCTACGTATCGCCCCATATCCGACGCGGCAGGGTGCCGCGTCTACTGATGACCTGCCATGGCGGCGGCCAGGATCGCCGCGGTGGTTTCGCGCATCACGCGCGGATCGACCGGCCGGCCTTCGAGCAGGCACTTGCGGACTTCCTTGCCGGAGATGAACACCGGCTTCTCGTCCTTATGGTTGTCCATCAGATCGACGCGGCCGAGCGACTGGTAGAAGGCGGCGAAGCCGACCCGCAGGGGGCGGATTTTCAGGTCGCCGGCTAGGTGGTCGAAAATGTCCTGGGCGTCGAAATCGCCCCAGATCGGCTTGCCGTCGTGGTAAGGGGCGTCGGCGTGTTTCCGCCCGATGATGATGTCGGTGAAGCCGAAGTTCTGGCGGTAGATGGCGTGCATCACGGCCTCCTTGGGGCCGCCGTAGAACATCTTGATATCCAGGCCCAGCAGGATGACGCGGTCGGGGACCGATTCGCCGCGCGGCCCCCAGAGGGTCGGATCGGCGTCGCCGTCGCCGAGGGCCCGGTTCTGGATCAGGGCCTCGTAGGTGTGCATGCGGACGTCGGCGTCAACGTCATCCCCCTTGGTCTCGCCGATCAGCGGATTCAGACAGGCACCGGCGTTGTGCCCCGCCCGCAGCAGCGTCTCCAAGCCGTAAACCAAGGCGTACTCGTGGGCGCGGTGCAGGGGGTTGCGGGTCTGGAAGGCCACCACCCTTTGCCAGCCCTTCTCGGCCAGCAGCTTGCGGACCTCACGCGGCGTGAGCACGTAACGGCCGAACCGCAGGTCCTTGGGCTGCGGCAGGACTTGGATCGTGCCGCCCAAAAGGTGCGTCTTGTCGGCGTTGGCCTTCAAGACCATGTCCCCGCCGGGATGGTCCGTCCGCTCGGTCAGGTAGACGCAGCGGAGGTACTTCTTCTTGTCCCACGGATAGACGTCGGTGATGTCCAGCACGGCGACGATGTGCTCCTCTCGCTCCGCGAGAGGAAGGCCGGTGCTTGGATCAACCTCACGTGGAGCGTGAGGAGTACGTTCTTCCGTCACCAGAGCCGCCTGTTGGCCCGGCCGAAGCTGATGGGCCAGTTCCTCCGTCACCGGCAGGGCCAGGGGGATCGTCCAGGCATATCGCTTGCCGGCGTGTTCGATCACCGACTCGTCGAGCACCCGCCGGTAGGTTGCCGAGTCCATCGGGCCTGTAAGCGGGCTCAAGCCCCCGTCGCCCAGCCGATAGACGGTCGAAAGGTCGGCGTCGGAGACGGGAACCTGAGGCAAGGTCTTGGCACGGGTGAGAAAACCGTCGATCGCCTCGGCGGCCACGGTCCGGCAAACCGGCTCCGTCAGGCCGCCGTGCGGAGGCACCAGGGAAGTCATAAGTCGTTTCTCCGGTTTCGTTACGTAGATGCGGCATCTTGCCGCATCCCACACAGCATCCGACGCGGCAAGATGCCGCGTCTACCTAGATATTGTACATTTGCTCGCCCTGCTGGCTGGCCTTTTCGAGCAGATCGGCCAGCGTGATCCCGTCCAGCATCCTCCGTTGGGCGGCGGCGACTTCTTTCCATGCCTGCATCAGGACCTTGACGGCGGGCGAGTCGGGCGAGGCGCTGCGTCTGCTGCCCCTCCTCGTCCAAGAGGCCGTCGATGGCGTCCATGATGCGTCCCAGCGAGATTTCCTCGGGGGGGAGACGAGTTGATAGCCGCCGGCCGCCCCGCGGACGCTGGTCACCAGCCCCGCCCCTTTCAACTGGATCAGAATCTGCACGAGGAACCGCGGGGGCACATCGTGCCGTTCGGCGATTCTCCGGATCCGGACCGGCTCTCCCAGCTTGTACTGTGACGCCAGTTCCAGCATGGCAATGCAGGCATATTCGGTTTTGGCGGAGATTCTCACGATCGGCTGGTCCTTTCCGGCAGGCGGAATTATACACACGTTTCTAAACAATGGTCAACAAGGGTTTCCGACCGCCCCCACCCGTTGCCCCCCGGCGTCGGGACGCCTATACTATGGGATTCCTTGCGCTTTTGTAGGAGGCGACTCCCGTCGCCGATGGCGCGGGAAACACTCGAAAGATCGGCGACAGGAGTCGCCTCCTACAACCCCAAGAGCAGAGCCACCGGTCGGCCGAAGGAAGCGCGCATGAGCGAGAGCAAGCCATTGACGCGGGGGCAGTGGCTCGTCTTGGCGGCGGCGTTCTTGGGGTGGATGTTCGACGGGGTGGAAATCGGGCTGTCTCCGCTGGTCGCCCGCCCCGCCCTTCAGAGCCTCCTCCAAGTCGCCGAAGAAGATGAGGTCGCCACGTGGATCAGCGTGATCATGGCGTGCTTCTTGCTCGGGGCGGCCATTGGCGGCATATCGTTCGGCTGGCTCGGCGACAAAGTGGGCCGGGTCCGCGGCATGGTCGTCTGCATGTTGATGTACTCGCTGTGCATGGGGGCCTGCTTCTTCGTCGCTGCGCCTTGGCAGTTCGGCGCGTGCTTGTTCCTGTCGTCGCTGGGGATGGGCGGAGAGTGGTCGTTGGCCGTCGCCCTGGTGGTCGAGTGCTGGCCCGAACACCACCGGCCCAAGCTCGCCGGGCTGATCGGCGCGGCGGCCAATTTTGGGTTCTTGTTCGTCGCCTTGGTGGCGCTCACCCGGCCGGTGACGGTGGCCGACTGGCGGTGGATGATGCTCGTCGGCGCCAGCCCCGCCGTGTTGGCGCTCTTGATCATCTTCTTTGTTCCAGAATCGGAACGATGGAAGGCGGCGGCTAAGAAGGGAGGCCGCAGCCCCGTGCTCGAGATCTTCAGCCCTCCTCTTCTGCGCAAGACGCTGCTGGCGATGGCCTTCTCCGCCATTCCCTTGGTCGGGACCTGGGCCGCTGTCTCAGCTTACGTCCCCACCTGGGCCGACCAGAAGCGGGAAGAGCAAGTCGCCAAGACCATGTTGGCCAAGGAAGCCCTGGCGGAGTTCAACGCGGCTGCCACGCCCAAGCAACGGGCGAAAGTCCTGAAGAGCGCCCTTAGTCCGCAGCAGTTTGACGAGGTGCGGAGCAACTCCGCCCGCGCCAAGGCCTTCGTCCAGGTCGTCTTGTCCATCGGTGCCATCCTCGGGTGCTTCGCGGCACCGCTGATCGGCGGCATCTACGGCCGCCGGCCCGTCTACTTCGGGCTGTGCCTGCTGTCGTTAATCTCCTGCCAGTGCATGTTTGGCCTGTTTCATTCGTACGACATGGCGTTCGTGCTGATGGCTGGCCTCCTCGGGTTGGTGACGGCGGCTTTCTATGGTTGGCTGCCGCTCTACCTGCCCGAACTGTTTCCCACCCGCGTCCGCGCCACCGGTCAAGGGCTGTCGTTCAATTGCGGCCGCGTGTTGGCCGCCGTCGGAACCCTCTGCATGGGCCGGTTCGTGGGCTTGTTTGGCAACGACTACGGCCGCGCTATGGGCGCGATCACCCTGATTTACATCTTGGGTCTGTTCCTTATCTGGTTCGCCCCGGAAACCAAAGGAAAACCGTTGCCCGATTAACCCTTCGCCGGCCCGCCAACGCAGGAGTGCCGCCATGACCTATTCCCGCCCCTGGATGTTTCTCGGCCTGGCCCAAATCGGTCTGGGCTTGGTGCTGCTCTGTCAGCAGGGCCGCCAGCCTGATAAGCCCGTAGGAGGCAACTCCAGTCGCCAAGCGGAGGACGGCGCCCCTGCAGATCGGCGACTGGAGTCGCCTCCTACAACCAAGCCGCCTGCCGATTGGAAGAGCCTCTTCGACGGCAAGACGCTCGACGGCTGGAAGGTCCCCCAGTTCGGCGGCGAGGGCAAAGTGTACGTCAAGGACGGCTCGATCGTCATGGAAACCGGCAGCATGATGACCGGCGTTACCTGGACCGGCAAGCCGCTACGGAACAACTACGAGCTCAAGCTGGAGGGAATGCGGCTGGCGGGCAGCGACTTCTTCTGCACCACCACCTTCCCCGTCGGAGACGACCCCTGCTCGCTGGTCGTCGGCGGCTGGGGGGGCATGGTCGTCGGGCTGTCCAGCATCGACGGCATGGACGCCTCCGAAAACGCCACCACCAGGAACATCGACTTTAAGGACAAACAGTGGTATCGCGTGCGGATCCGTGTCAGCGACGCGGCGGTCGAGGCCTGGATCGACGGCGAGCAAGTGCTCAACCAGCCGCGGAAAGACCACAAGTTCACCATCCGCGACGAGGTCGATCTCAGCCGCCCGCTGGGCATCTGCACCTGGGGCACCACCGGCGCCGTGCGGAATATACGCGTGCGGGCAGTCAAACCGGAGAAGTGATCTCGATTGAAAATTGCAAATTGAAAATGTCAAATTTGCAATTCTCAATTTGCAATTTGCAATCTGACCTGCACATGAACAATTCTCCCCTCGACGTCCTAGCCGTCGGCGCCCATCCGGACGACGTGGAAATCGCCTGCGGCGGCACACTGGCCAAGCTGGCCGCCCAGGGCCATCGCGTGGGCATCGTCGATCTGACGGACGGCGAGCCGACGCCGCTCTCGCCCGGTCCCGAGGTGCGGCTGGCCGAGGCCCGCCGGGCGGCCGAAGTGCTCGGCGTGCAGGAGCGGGTGACGCTCGATCTGCCCAACCGCCGGCTGTTCGACACGTTCGAGGCCCGCGTGGCCCTGGCCCGTGAGTTCCGCAAGTTCCGCCCGCGGCTGGTGATCGGCCTGGGCGGCAAGACGCCCACCGCCTCGCCCGACCACTACCAGGCGTCGCTTATCATCGAGGCGGCGGTCTTCTACGCGAAGCTCACCAAGTGGGACGAGCATTTCGACGGCCTGCCCGTGTTCACGGTCCCCCGCCGGCTGGAGTGTTTCCTCGGCTTCCACACGCACTGGCCGGCCGACCGCGGCACGATGGTCATCGACATCGGCGACACGCTGGAAAAGAAGCTCTCGGCGATCGCCTGCTACCAGACGCAGTTCCCGCCGACGAAGGCGCACTATCTCGACGGCTTCCGTGCGTTGGCCCTTCAGCAAGGCATGGCGGCCGGCTTCGCGGCCGGGGAAGTCCTCGCCAGCCCGACCCCCTGGGGCACCCGCGACCTGATGGCCCTGCTGTTCGGGCTGTAGAATGTAGCCGGCACACGCCGTGTTCCGGCCACGTAGGAGTCACGTGTGATAATCCGCGTTCAGGCGCACGTATTCCGCCGTCAGGTCGGCGGTCCAGAAGCGGCAGCGGGCCGAGCCCTCGCTGAAATCGAGCTGTATGAGCGTGTTGCGGTGGTCGCGGATTGAGGTCGAGACCGCCGGGCCGTCGAACTCGACCGGGGTGCCGTTTTGGTAGAGCAGAAAGCCGTTGAGCCGGAGCGTGACGCCGGCCGGATTGAACGGCACTCCGGCATAGCCCGCCGCCGAGACGATCCGGCCCCAATTCGGGTCGGCGCCGTGCAGGGCCGTTTTGACCAGCGGGCTGTTGGCCACCGTGCGGGCGATCTGCTGCGCGGACTCCCGGCTCGTGCAGCCACCGATCTCGATGGTGATCAGGTGGGTGGCCCCTTCGCCGTCGCCGGCGATGGCCTTCGCCAGATCGACGCAGACCTCGTCGAGGGCGGCCTGGAACGCCGCCAGGTCCTCGCCCGTCAGCGGCTCGCCGCCGGCCGCCCCGTTGGCCAGCAGCAGCACCGTATCGTTCGTGCTCACGTGGCCGTCGACGCTCATGCAGTTGAAACTCTCCTGGGTGGCGGCATCAGGGCGGCCTGGGCGGCCGCGGGGGTCAAGGCCACATCGGTCAGGATCAGGCCGAGCATCGTGGCCATGTTCGGCCCCATCATGGCCGCCCCCTTTGCCATGCCGGTGATCTGCACCTGGCGGCCGGCGATGGTCACGCTCCGGCCGGCCAGCTTGTGGACCGTGTCGGTGGTCAACATGCCGCAGGCGGCGGCCATCAGCGACGCCTCGCTGCGGCCCAGCTTCACGGCGGCGGCGGCGATGCCCTGGGCCACCTTGTCCATGGGCAGGAACGCCCCGATCACGCCGGTGGAGAGCACGAGGGCCTGATCCGGTTCCGCTCCGCAGGCGGCGGCGGCCAGCCGGGCCATCTCTTCGGCGTCGCGCAGCCCGCGCTCGCCCGTGCAGGCGTTGGCCACGCCCGAGCAGATCGCCACGGCGCGGATGCGGCCGCTGGGCGTGCGGCTGCGGTCCAAGGCCACCGGGGCGGCAAACACCAGGTTCTGGGTATACACGCCCGCCGCACTGGCCGGAGTCTCCGACATCACCAACGAAAAATCCAGCTTTTGCGGATCCCGCTTGATCCGGCAGTGGACGCCGGCCAGCAAGTAGCCCTTGGGAACGGAAATGGCCATTTTTAATCTGCAATCGGGGTTATAGTGCGGTGGCCTCGCCGTAGCCGTACATGAGGTTGAAGTTCTGCACGGCGGCCCCGGCGGCACCCTTGACGAGGTTGTCCAGGCAACTGAAGCAGAGCACCCGCCCGCGGACCACCCGCGCGGTAATGTCGCAGAAATTCGTCCCCAGCGAGTCCTTCGTGCCCGGCAGATGATCGACTACGCGGACAAACGGCTCGTCAGCGTAGAAATCGCGGATCGTCTGCAACACGGCCTCCTCGCTCAACTCGCGGGTTGGCTGGGCGTAGGTCGTGGTGAGGATGCCGCGGTCCATCGGCACCAGATGGGCGCAAAGACCACCTCGACCGCCGTGCCGGCAGCCGCGCCGAGGACCTGCTCGATCTCGGGCTGGTGGCGGTGCCGGCCGACGTTGTACGCGGAAATGCTCTCGTTGCACTCGGGGTAGTGGGTGGTGAGTTTCAGGCTGCGGCCGGCGCCGGAGACGCCGCTCTTGGAGTCGATGATGATCGTCCGCGGGTCGATCATGCCCGCCTTCAACAGCGGGGCCAGCGCCAGAATGGCCGAAGTGGGATAGCAGCCCGGATTGGCCACCAACTGGGCCGGCGGAATCTGCTCGCGGAACAACTCCGGCAGCCCGTAGACGACTTTCCCGAGCCGGCCGGGATCGGCGTGCTTCTGTCCGTACCACTGGGCGTAGACCTCCGCGTCGTTGAGCCGGTAGTCGGCGCTGAAATCGACGACCCGCCGGCCGGCGTCCAGCAGGGCTGGAATGACCGCGGCGCTGGCGCCGTGCGGGAGGCAACTGAAGACGCACTCGGCCCGGGCGGCCACCTCGGCCGGGCTGAGGTCCTCCAGCCGGAGGTCGAGCCGGCCGGTAAGCGAAGGATGGATCATGGCCACGTGCGGCTGCCCCTCCTGCCGGCTGGTGACGGCCACGATCTCCGCCTCCGGGTGGCGGAGCAGAATCTTGATCAGTTCCAGGGCGGTATAGCCGGTGGCGCCGAGGATGGCAATGCGTGTCATGGCTGGGGCCTGTACTGCCGTTCGAGGCGAGGCGATTCCGGGCAAACGACAAAGTATAAGCACACCCGCCTCGGCCGCCAAGGGGGTGTTGCCAGAACGGGGGTCGAGAAGTAAGCTAGGGGGCCGTTGCTGATCCAAGCCAGAAAGGAGTCGCCCAAGTGTTTGTCGCCGCTTCTAGCCGTTGCTTTGCCCACCTGCCGTTGGATGCCGCTCTCTTGCAGTTGGTGGAACTGGAATATACCGCCGTGGAGATCATGATTCACGAGCGTGACGGGCATTTGAAGCCCTCGGCCGTGTTGGCCGACACGGAGCGGGCCATGACGCTCTGCCGCCAGACCCACCGCCTGACGCCCGTGGCCCTGAGCGTCGATATCGAAGCCCCCGAGCCCGACTACTACCACCAGTTTGCCGCCTGTTGCCGCTTGGCAAAGGCCATCAAGGTAGTGACGGTCACGGTCCGGTCGGGTGAATTGGGCACCCCGTTCAACGCCGAGGTCGAGCGGTTGCGGACGATGGTTGCCTTGGCCTCGCGGGAGGGCGTCCGCGTGGGACTGCTCACCGAGGTCGGGCGGATGACCGAGAATCCCGACACCGCGGTGGTGCTCTGCGACAGCGTCAAAGGGCTGGGCATCACGCTGGATCCGAGCCATTACGTCTACGGTCCCCGCGGCGGGGTAAACTACGAGCAAGTGGTCAAGCACGTCTACCACGTCCGCCTCCGCGACACCACCAAGGACCAGTTGCAGGTCCGCGTCGGCCAAGGCGACGTGGAATACGGCCGGCTGATCAACCAGTTGAACAAGGTCCGCTACGACCGGGCGCTGTGCGTCGACATCCTCCCCATGCCCGACGTGGATCAGCTCACCGAAATGCGCAAGATGCGGTTGCTGCTGGAGAGTCTGCTGTAGCGCGGATCGTTTTTCGCCAATCGAATGGAGGTGTAGCCATGCGACGGCCGGTTGTGGCTCTTTTGACGGCGTTGCTGATCTTCGTTCTGACGTACCTCAGCGCCTGGGTCGCCATGCGCGACAACCCCATGATGACGTTGGGTTATGAGAATTCCATTCACCTGTTTTCCGACACGCATTACCTCGGCGATAGACTTTCGGAATATGCAGCGAAGAACGGCCGTTATCCTGAGTCACTCGAAAGAATCAAGAAGACGTTTCCAGGAGAAAGTAATTCCCCAGAGTCTTTTGCCCGCATGTTCACCGACCCCTGGGGCAACCCCTACCGGTACGAGAAGACGAACGCGGGATACCGGTTGTCCAGTCTTGGCAGGACCGGCAAGCCGGGCGGCGTGGGACTTGACGGTGAGATTCAGTTCGACGGAAAGAGCCTGTCTTTGCCAGCCCCAACATTCGTTCAGTTCATCGTCGATGCCAGAGGAAGCGGCACCCTCTTTGTCGTGGCCCTCCTGGCAAGCCTGCGTCGCCGCCTCGATCTGGTACGTGCGCGGAAAACGCCAGGATGGAGAAGGCGCGTTGAGGGTCAGACTGTTGGTAAACGCTACTCTGATGATCATCTCGGCAGTTGTGGTCGCGGTGTTCCTCGCGGGCTTCTCTCTCGTCATGCAGCAATCGGGACATTGAGCCATGCGGTTCCGGTATCTCAAGGACCCGTTGTTTCTGGCCTGTTTCAGCGCTTATTTCCTCCACCGCTGCCTGAGGAGTTACGGCTTCAGTACGCCGTTTCTCCGCGCCCATCTGAACGATCTGATCTGCATCCCCTTCTGGGTGCCGATCATGCTCTGGGCGCATCGGCGGCTCGGGCTGAGGCGGCACGACGGTCCGCCCGAGGGCTTCGAGATCGTCATCCCGCTCCTGATCTGGTCGTTCCTGTTCGAGGTCCTGATACCCGCCCGGCGCGAGTGGTCGATCCCCGCCGTGGCCGATCCGTACGACGTGCTGAGTTATTGCGTGGGCGCCCTGGCGGCTGCGGTCCTCTGGCGGGCCTATTATCGCCGCGGCAAGGGAACCACGACGGCCCAATGAACGCCGCGGGGCGGCATCGGAACAGCCGGATACTTGCGGCCCTGCGTCCAGGGACGTAAAATGAGGGCCGACGGGATGGAGGTGGCCATGGCGGGACCGAGGGACTTGGAGAAGCGCCGCCGCGTCATGCAACGCTCGATGCAGTTGGGCCACTGCATCTGCGATCCGCGAAAGGCGTGCCCTTGCGATGTCTTTCAAGCGGACGGCATTTGTCCGTGCGCGGGCGACGAGTACGCCGCCCCGGCGGGGCCGGTCCGCTTGACCGAACTGGCCGAGAGCGCCGGCTGCGCCTCGAAGATCGACCAGGCCACGTTGCAGCGGATTCTCGCGGGGCTGCCGGCGCCGGCCGACCCACGCGTCCTGGTGGGGATGCCGGCCGGAGACGACGCCGGCGTCTATCTGCTGGACGAGCGGACGGCGCTGGTGCAAACCGTGGACGTCTTTTCGCCGCCGGTCGACGACCCGTACCTGTTCGGGCAAATCGCCGCGGCCAACTCCCTGAGCGACGTGTATGCGATGGGCGGCCGGCCCATCACCGCGCTCAGCGTGGTGGGGTTCCCCGCGGGCAAGCTGCCTGAAGAAATCCTCCGCCAGATTCTCCGCGGCGGGCTGGACAAAATGGCCGAGGCCGGCGTGGCCGTGATCGGCGGCCACAGCATCAAGGACAGCGAGGTCAAAGCGGGCTTCGCCGTGACCGGCCTGGCTGATCCCCGGCGGATCGCCACCAACGCGGCCGTCCGCCCGGGCGACCGGCTCGTCTTGACCAAACCGCTGGGCACGGGGATTATCGCCTTTGCCGCCCGGATCGGCCGGGCCAACGGCCAACCGGGCACCGACGCGGAGCGTTGGTCGGCGGTGGCCGCCCGGTCGATGGCCGCGCTCAACAAGCGCGCCGCCGAACTGATGGCCGAGTCCGGCGTCCACGCCTGCACCGACGTAACCGGTTTCGGGCTGATGGGCCATCTCCGGCCGATGGCGGCGGCCAGCCGGGTGGACGTGGAGATCGTCTGGGACGACGTGCCGCTGCTGCCCGGCGTGCTCCAGTGCGCGGCCGAGGGAATCCTGCCCGGCGCGGTGGAGCGGAACAAGGAATCCTCCGGCGACGCCCTGGCGGCGGCCGAGGGCGTCGAGCCGGCGGGCGTGGACGTCCTCTTCGACGCCCAAACTTCCGGCGGATTGCTGATTGCACTCCCCGAATCCGAGGCGGAACCGCTGGTGGCGCGGCTCCGCGCGGAAGGCATGACCGAGGCGGCGGTTATCGGCCGGGCGGTGGCCGAAGGGACGGGGCGAATCCTCATCCGCGGCGAGGGGCGCCGCCAGATGCCTCTCGCCCGCAGCGTGAAGCCCCCGGCACAGATAACATTTCCTTCCCAGGAGCCTAGTGGCATGAATTGCTGCGGCGGTAGTGAAGGACATCAGCCCGACCTGGCGGCCGGCGGCAGCGACGCGGTCCAGGAGAAGTTCCAGGCGTTCCTCGCAGCGGCCAATGCGCCGGGCGCGCTCGGCGGGCGGACGAAGCGGGCGATGGCCGTTGCGCTGTCGGTGTTGGCCCGCTGCGGCCCCTGCCTGAAGCACCATGTGCAGAAGGCCCGGCAAGAGGGATTCACGTCCGCGGAGATCGACGAAGCCGCCTGGCTGGCGATCGCCTTTGGCGGCTCGCCGACGATGATGTTCTACAATGAGGCCAAGGATCGAGGAGCATGACTATCTTCCGTAGCCGTTATTTGACCGTCCTCGCGAGTTCCGGCATCACGCCTTCGATCTGATTTTCGACATGAACGGCGAGGAATTCGAGTGCGCGAAGCGAATTGACGGCCACCCGGACATCGCCC
Source organism: uncultured Planctomycetaceae bacterium (assembly GCA_963754135.1). Taxonomy (GTDB): domain Bacteria; phylum Planctomycetota; class Planctomycetia; order Pirellulales; family Thermoguttaceae; genus JAJFUI01. Next base: position 57,685 of record CAVWEY010000003.1, on the reverse strand, counting down.
GGTGGATACGCAACACCGAGCGCGCGACACAGGGCGGGTTCTGGCTGCCAAAATCGCCGGGCAAGTTCTTCCCCGATTTCATCGTCGAGATGAAAGACGGCGGTACTGTCCTCGTGGAATACAAGATGGGGAAGATGGCTAGCGACCCGGAAGAGCAGTACAAAAAGGCCGTCGGCGAACTTTGGGCCGAGCGAAGCAATGGTTCCTGCCGGTTCGCTTGGGTTGTGGACAAGAATTGGCAGACGCTTGCCGCCGCGCTCGACGGCTAGCGCCGTATCGCTGCCGCTGGCCGCCAAGGCCGCCCTGGAGAAAGCCGGCATCCAAGCCTGCGACGCCCTGGTCCGCCGTTGGGCAGGCGACATGAGCAAAGGAGAAAAGCAGACCAAATGACGCACGCCCCGGCGCGGATTCGATGGATCGCGGCCGCTGCCGTTTGAATGGCACTTGGTTTGTGTCCGGCATTCTTCGGGCTATTCTGCGGCGCTCCGATTCCTCAAAATGAAGTTGATGCGAGCCGTCTGGGGCGGTGCGGACAACGCCAATATCACCGGCAGCGAGAGTATGCCACGTCAACGTATCATGGGCCGCCGATTTCAGGAAGATATGGGCCTTGTTCTTCCCGGCCACGCTCAGCCGATTTCCTCGGACCAGAAGCGCGGTGCTCTCCTCCACCGCCAGACCGACCATTTGCCCCGGATCGCAGCCGGGCGATACATTGGCAAGCTGCTGTTTGTCTCGCAACAGCTCCGCGAACCGCTCGATGCGGCCCTGGCGGGCGTCGAAGTGCTGCTCGGCCACGACGTTCGAGAGGACTCCGAGGCCCCGCGAAAGCTCGGCTCGGGCGGGACCGCGGCCGTCGCCGGGGACGGTCCCCACGATCATCACATCCGAGAGGGCGGCACAGCCGGCGGACGAGCCGCCCACGACGCCGCCGCGCTCCACGATACTCCGGACCTTCTTCTGAAAGAGAGTCGGCCGCACCGGATTGACGTAGAGCGCCGTCAGGCGTTCTTGATCGCCGCCCATGATCCACAATCCATCGGCGGCGTCGAGAAGCCGGCAGAATGCGGGCTCCTCGGCCCGGGCCGGCGTATCCGCGTTGATGAAGCGAAGGCTCCCGGCTGCGTCCGTTTTCCATATTCCGGCCAGGTCGCTGGCCATCAATTCCTCGTCCGACATCCGGTGATAACGCTCGCTGGCCGACGGACAGTGCAGAATCGCGGGGCGCAGTTTGCCGGTAAGCCGCGGAAACAAGTCATACATCTCGGCGGTGCTCCCGCCGCCGTGCAAGACGACGGTTCCCTTGCCGGGAGGCGCGCCGAACGGGTTTCCGGCGATGTCGGCTGTCGCCGCCTCGGGAGCGGCGCCTCCTGGGCGGAGCCGGTTGTAAGCACGAGCGGCCTGTCTCCCGCCGCCAGGCGGTGCCACGCGATAGTTCTGCCGCCGTTGCTCTGCACGAACACGTGAACGTGGTGGTCACCAATCGCTCGAACCACATTGCCGCGGATGATGGCGACGGTTTGACGATCGACGCCGATTCCAATGGTGCGCCGCTGGACGCCCGGCTTCCGCGCGAGCCGATCGAGTTGCGGTCCGTTCCTCAGGGCGTCGGTCAAGCGCTCGACTCGTCCCGACCAGACGTTGAAGTTCTGATCCAGCAGGGTTCCTTGGAACAGCCCCAGGCCGAACGCGAGGCGGGCCCGAGTCCAGCCGGCCTTCTCGTCGTCGGCATTCCCGGCGATGACGGTTTCCGAAAGGCTGGCCATTCCCCCGCCCGAGGCCCCGACGGTTCCGCCCCGAGCCAAGAGGTTGCGCAGGGCCAACTGGAACCGGGTCGGTTTGAGCGGATCGCCCGCAAGACGCCGGATGACCCACTCTTGATCCTCCGCCGGCATCCAAATTCCGGTGGCCTGCTCCAGCGCGGAAAAGAACCGCGAGTTATCGGGATCTTCGGGGCAATCCCAGTGAAGGAACTGAAAATGGGCATGGTTGCCGCGGCACAGTTCCTTCCACCGCCCGTAACCGCCGGGGCCGCTGAGCCGCTCTTCATACGCCTCGAGCTTTTCGCCCGGCTCGCGCTGCACGTAGTCCGACGGGAGCAGAACGACGCGGGCGTTGCTGCCTCCTGCCAAGCGGAGAAACTCTTGCAGCACGTATTCCCGGACCCCGCTGCCGCCGCCGTGCAGCATGACCGACCCCAGCTTTTGCGGATTTGTCGGTTCGGGAAGGCCGAACGGGTTGTCCTGGGCGCAGGCGCTCGATCCACAGAATCGCCCCGTGACGAGGCTCAACAACACTGCCCAGAACAGCATTCGGAAAAAGGCGGAATTCATGAAGACTCCCTGCCGACGGTCGCAATCAATGAAAAATCCCCGATCCTCCCCGACAGTACCGAGTCTACTCGGGAAAACGGGGAAGTCAAGAAGTAAGCGGAGGCGGATCGCTATGGGTAGAACAAGCAAGAGCGGTCGCGAGTTCGGGTGGTCGCCGGGACTCCCCGCTGAAGTGTCCCGGAAATCGGTCGTTTGATGATGGGTTTCGTGATAAGAATGAGTTGATGAAACGTTGGGGGCCGAACGCAGAAATCAGCGGCCGCTGCAGGACGTCCGCTGGATCGCCTTGCTGGGCGATCGTCTACGCCGCCGTGATTAAGCACTTCAGTAGCTGTAGCTGACTCTTACGCTTAATCCCTGTACGATCAGGTCATTGTTGTGTGGACCGGTGGCGTCGTCGAATATCTGGCATTGGTTCAGCCAATCGTTGAATTCATAGCCTGCGGTGGCGTTCCAATTGCGGTAGTTGAAATGCAGGCCGATCATGGCTTGGAATGTCAGGGCACCGAAGTGCCGATTGTCGATGGGGATGACCTGGGTGGACACGCCTTGGTTGCTAGTGTTGATCGTGACGTCGTTGATGGTCCAGAAGCCCAAGAGGTAGGCCGTATAGAAGTTCATCGTGAGATCGACCTTGCACTCCTGCCCGCACCACAAGTTCAAAGTGTTCTCGACGCCGAGTTTCGGCCCGATTCCCCAGAAGTCGTTGTCGATGTGTTCGTCGGAGGACACGCCGGCGCCCGACCACGTGCCTCGATACTCGGTATCGAACTCTTGATTGATCCAGGCGCCCCTGAGGCCGAGCACCGGCCGCAACTGCCAGGACTCGGAGGGGCAGAACGACTTGCCAAAATCGAGGTCCAGGACGTTGTAGTCGATCGCGGCCCGGATGTCCCCGCTTTGGAAATACGAGGGCGTGGTCTGCTCATTCACCCACAGTCGGCTGCCCAGGAAGTTCGGCGTCACGTTTCCCGCGGTCGTCTGTTCGGTGTCCGTATAGAAGCGGGTGTAATAGAGTTTGGCGCCCCAATCGCATTCCAGGCCGGCTCCGACCCGGAATCCCGTGGCGAAATCGAAATTCAGCGTCTTGAAGGCCACCCACTGGTCTGTTGAAGAGGCGTTGGTGTTCATGGCCCAATCCACCGGCTCTGTCGCTTGCCAATACAGCACGTCGCCGAAGAACTCCAGGGCCAGGCCCTGGGGCCCATGAGCGCCAGGCAACAGACTAGAAGCCAACGGATACGCCGCATGTAAGACCCTCTAAAGTCAAATCGCCGTGCATGGGCAATTGCTGAAAGGCGAGCATTCGCTGTTGATTGGCCCACCATTGCATTTCATAGCCGACACGTGCGGTAAGCGTGATGTTTCCTTGATGGACCCATTCGAGACCGAGGAAGTATCGGAGCACGGGCGTGCCCAGATATGAATCCGTCATGCTGGTGGAAAAGGCCCTGTAGTTGCCGTACTGATAGTTGGCGTCGGTCCTGGCGAAAGCATCGTTGACGTTCCACTGACCGACCAGCAGATCGGCCGCGAATGAACCGACGAGGCTCAGGTTCTTGCGGTTCGGCAGGCTCCAGCCGCCGCTGACCGCGAAACTCGGCCCGACGCCCCAGAAATCGTGTGCGATGTCTTCCTCCGCGCTCAGGCCCAGGCTGGGACGCGCGAAGTTCAGATGCACGTTCTGCTGGATGACCGCCGTCTTGACGCCCAGGGACGGACGGATCCAGGCCGACTCGCCGACGGCAAAGCTCCTTCCGAGTTCCAGGTCGATCGTGTTGTAGTTCAGGTTCCAGTCGAGCGATCCTTGGCTGAAGAGTGGGATGTCGTCGACCATGCCGCCGATGAAGCCGCTGAAGAACTCGGGGACGACCCCGCCCGCTTGACCGCTCCCGATAGAGGCCTGGGCGTCTTCCGAGGTGCGGAAGTAGGTCCAATACAGCTTGACGTCCCACGACTGTTCGTCCAGTTTGTGTTCGAATCCGACGCGGAAGCCCGGACTCCAATCGAACGGCACGTTTTCGGCGGAGAAGGAACCTGCAACGCCGGCGTTCGACCAGACGGACGAGGCTTCTGCCGAGGCGTGCCAGTAGAGCACGTCGCAGAACGGCGTCACGCCGTCGGCCAGCGCCGTCGAGCAACGCGCGATCATGGCAACGGCCAATGTCAAGCCCGCAAACCGTGTCATCGCCGGGTTACGCTAGAAGTTGAGTTGCCACTCGAGGAAGCCGCCTTCGAGGCTCGTCACGTTGTTGAGCCGTCCGATGTTGTACGAATAGAACTGCATCTGATTCAGCCAATACTGGGCTTCATAGCCCAATCGCACGGTGCTGGTCGCCCGGGAGAAACACTGCTGCCACTCGAAACCGATAACGCCCCTCAACATAGTTGCCGCGCTGGTAATAGGGCTCATGTCAATCGCAACCGAGGTCTGGGCGTCGTTGTTGTATTGCTCCGTGAACGTCCAGTGTCCGAACATAATCGCGCCCGACGGAGTGCCGAAAAGTCTGAGGTTGTAGCGATCCTTGCAGCACAAGGGCATCGCCATCGTCGCGCCCAGCGAGGGGCCGATCCCCCAGAATCCCAGATTCATGTTCTCAGTCGCGGAAGTGAAATTGTAGAAATGAGGAACTTTGCCGATGGTGTCGATCGGATAGAGCCAACTGGACTTGATGGCTTGGTTGATGATGGCCGTCTTGAGCCCCAGGAACGGCCGCAATTCGAGGTTCGTGCCGATCGCGTAGTTGCGGCCAATCTCGAAGTCGATCGTGTGGAAATCGAAGTCCCAGAAGATGCTCGCCTGGTGATAGTGCGGGCCGTAGTCGGTGCCGTTGGGGTTGTCGATGTAGAAGTTTCCCATAAAGGCCGAGTACACTTCGCCCGACGCCTGGCTCGTGGCCGAGGTGTGGAGGTTCGTGTAGTAGAGAGTCACGTCAAGGCCGTCGTTCCGCTCATATCCCGCACCGACCCGCAAACCGGCCCTCCAATCGAACGGGGCATCGACCAGCGTCGCCGTGCTAACGTTTGTCCACAGGAGTTGCTGGGCGTGATGATCTGCGCCCAGTTTTCGGCGGCCCCTTCCCGCACGGTCCAGAAAAGCGCGTCGGCAAACAAGTATCTACGGCCCCCACAGTTCATTGTCGGGTCGGATGTCACGCAAGTCGTGTCGTCGCGTTGAACAGGGCGATCTTCAGCCCAGGTCGCGGCTGCGGAAAGAGTCAAGTCGCCATCTTCGGCCGAAACAGACCCGGCCGTTCCCCCAAATTGTGCGCCGTGCGATGGCTGAAGAAGAATTGCCGCAACGAACAGTATGCTCAAAGTGGATGCGCAGCCCGATAGGTATGTGGGCCGGCAACCTCCTGTGCGGCTATAGGCAATTCGGCTCCACATGGTCACCGTAGTCCCGGGAAGTGGGAATGGCGATCGCCGATATCCAGAAGAGATGAGATACTGTATGGAGTGGTTTGCTTAATCGGATTGCCTTAGCTGGATAATCCAGGCAAAACGAGTAGAAAATTCCGCCACGCTAGCAAGAGCTGCCGCATCTTGGCATGATGGTGAAAGTGCTGCTGCTGGGCAAAATGGGGCGTGTTGCAGTCGGCGATGGAGCGTGCGGTTGTTCACTGAACGGACGACCGATTATCTGCGAGCATCGACGTGCCACCAAAGCAGGTCAGGCATTGTCCTGTAAAGGGTTCGTTTTGCCGCACCCAGACGAACGCTTGCCGTTTTGCCCGATTTCCCAGCAGCGAGCCTCCGAGACCGCCATCTCGGATATCAAGTCGTTGGAAAGCCGTCGGAAATGACGTTTCCGACACCGGCCGGCGGCCGCCCTCTTCCCACGATAGGCCGATCAGACGACAAATGGCCTCGGCGGCCTCGGCGCGCGTCACGGGTCGCAAGGGGTGGAAGTACCCCTGGTCGGACGGCAGCAAGCCGGCGTGAATCGCCGCAAAGACCGAGGGGCGGCATAACTGCGCCACGTCCGCCAGGTCCATGAGCGCAACCGGCCGGAGCGACAGCTTCTCGCCACAGCCCATCGGCCACACGCGGGTCAGCGCTGCGGCTGCCAACTGGCGCGGCACGAAACCCGCGGGCCGGAACATGCCTTCGGAGTCCAACTCCAGGAGTCTCGCCTCGAGAACCTCGGCCACGTCTTCGGCCCAGGGCGCCGTCTCCGGGACGTCCGGCGGAAGCCGCGGTTGGCCCTCGGGCGGCACAAGCCGCACGGCGCCGGCCAGTGCCGTGGCAAAATCGGCACGGGTCAGCGGTGCGTCCGGGCGGAAACGCCGTTGGCCGTCGGCCAACAACAGTCCGCGGAACCACAGCGCCCGGCACGCGGCGCCCGCCCGCCCCGCAGGCAGATCGACGGGGGCGGCGCTCTCCGGCGGCAGAAGCCCGTGGACGATCGGCTCGATGTCCAACTCCACCCCCGCCACGGATCGGGCCGAGAACGTCGTCCAGGTGGCCCACCCAGCCCTGCGTGGCCGCGGTCTTGCGGAAAGTGAAGCGGTAGCCGTGCGCGAACGTGCGGGTGTACCGCAGCATCGTGCCCAGTTGCTTCCGGCTGGTGTTGGCCAGAACGCCGCTGAACAGGGCGTCGGGGACGGCGCCGGCGGCGCCGATGTCGGAAATCAGGTAGTTGCCGGCGATCCACTCGCTGCCGGGCGTTACCGGCTCCTTGACCGGATTCGGCTGGAGGCAGCCCGTGCGGCGGTCGTAGCGGTCGCCGGTTTGCAGGCAGGCCAGGCGGATGCCCGTCACGCGGAAGCCCAGCGGATCGTCCCGGCAGCGGGCGGCAGCAGCGTCGAGGATGGTCACGCAGCCGGCCCCCGCGACCTCCAGCCCGCCGTCGGGCGAAAGGATCATGGCCGTGTTCTCATCCACGCCGAAGCCGAAGCGGATTCTGCGCTGGGCGATCAGCCGGGCGAGCCGGCCCAGCCGCCCCCGCAGTTGGTTGAAGTGCTGATCGATCACGCCGTCGCGAAAGAAGCCCAGCCCGCGCGAGACCAACAGCCCGCGGCGGAGCGGGTCGGTGGTCAGTCCGAAATCGAGCGTGTCCATGCCTTCGTCGAGCGTGCCGGCAGGCTGACCGGCGGCAGAGATCATGATCTCGCTCTGCACGGCCGCCCCGGCGCTGCTGCCGGCGATCACGCCGCCACGCTGCCACACGTCGCGCAACGCGGCTAGGGCGGGCGTGTCGCTGCCGTCGGGTCTCTGCAAGGTTTCCGTAATGCGGACCTGATCGCCGCCCGAGAAATAGGCCGCCCCGCAACGGCGAATCCGCTCCACGACCGACCGGTCGAACGCGGTTCGGGCGGCATTTTCCGGCCGGATGTCGATGATGTCGATCTGCCGCTGCGGCACGCCGTAGTGGACCAGCGTGTCCATAACCCGCTGGGCGCCGCCGGTGCCGTCGCTGGCCGTGGGGAAAACGGCGAAGCGGCAGCGATCTGCGCCGCCGGCCAACTCGATCAGCCGCCGATAGACGGCCGCGTTGTCGCGCCGCAGGGCGCCGCCGATCGCCACGCAGGTCCCCTGCCCGGCCGGAGCAGACAGCGAGCATTTCTCACCACACGGGGTGAATTGACCACAGCGTGCCACTGCTTGGAACAAGCAGTGTTTGGCGTAACTTGGCAAGGCGGCACTGCTTGTTCCAAGCAGTGGCACACTGTGGTGAGAAATGCAGGGCAGTCCCGCCGGGGCGAACGTGGCCGCCAGGGCCGTTGCCGCCAATGCGCAAATCGCCATCTGCAAACAGCATCGCTGTATGCGCCGGGCATCGGTGCGGCGGGCGTGACATTTCATTGGCGGTCTTCCAGCACGATGCGCCTTGGGTGGCACGCCCTGAAAGGGCGTGGCAAAGGGCCAAAGTCAGCCTTGCTGCCTGCCACGCCCTTTCAGGGCGTGCCACCCAACCAGCAGACTCAGCGGTCTTCCAGCACGACGCGGAAGCCGAGATTGAAGTAGCGGCTTTGCGGCGTGTTAAAGTTGCGGAACGAGGAGCGGCAATAGAAGGACCAGGTGGCCCAGCCGCCGCCGCGGCGGACCCGGCGGCCGCCCGTGGCCGGACCTTGCGGATCGTCCACCGGCGAATGGGCGTAGTAGTCGGGCGCATAGCGGTCGGAACACCACTGCCAGACGTTGCCGTGCATGTCATACAGGCCGAGCTTGTTCGGCGCGAAGCTCCCCACCGGGGCCGTAAAGGGAAAGCCGTCGTTGCCCTTCAGGGCGAACTTGGCCCACTGCCGATCCGCGACTTTGGCCGTCGACTGGTCGTAGGTGTTGGCGATCCCAAGCAGCAGCTCGGGATCGTCGCCGGCGTAGAAACGAGTCGTCGTTCCGGCGCGGCAGGCGTATTCCCACTCGGCCTCGGTGGGCAGGCGGTAGGTCTTCTTCTCCTGCTGGCCGAGCCATTTGCAGAAGGCCACCGCGTCGTTCCAACTGACGTTGGTCACGGGGTGCCGGTCGGTCTGCGGAAAGCCCACGTTGCGCCAATTGACCTTCGGGTTGCGCTGGTCATCAAGCTCTTGCGTCTGAGGGTTATAGCCGTAGCCGCCATAACCGCTGCGGCGCCGGTCGCTGCCTTGCGGGCTGGATAGCTCGTCGTTCCGCTCGGCGTCGGTGAGGTAGTGCGCGGCCTCGACGAACTTGCGGAACTCGCCTACGGTGACCGCGTAGGCGCCCATGTAGAACGCATGGCTGATTCGGACCTTGTGCACGGGAAACTCGTCGTCGAGTTGGAACCGCTCGGCCTCATACAGCGGATACGACTTGCGCATCTCTTCCGGCGCCTCGTGATTGCCCATCATGAATGCCCCAGCCGGGATCTTCACCAGCCGCATTCCGATGGAATTGGTGATCGGCGGAACCGGCTTCTCCGCATCGGCCGCCCGGCCTGGGACGACCCAGGCGAAAAGCAGAAGGGGAACAAGAGATCGGCAAATCAAAGTCGTCATGGTTTGGCCTTCACGACGGTATTGGTGGGACTGCGCGTCGCTGGTCCCACCCTACGCCTTGGCACTCGGGGGAAGTCCCAAAAGGTACTCGACAAATCGGGCGGCGGCCCGCCAATAATCCGGTTCTTGCCATTCCGAGTGGTCGATTGCCTGGCCGGCAGGGCGGCTGTAAAATAGCGCGGTGCGGTCCAGTGGAGGGGCAACCCATCTCATGAGTGCCAGCGGCTCGGTCACCCGGTGCATCGCGGAACTGAAGGCCGGCGGGCAGTCGGCGGCCGAGCGGCTCTGGCAGGCCTACTTCCAGCGGCTGGTCGGACTGGCGCGAGCGAAACTGGGACCGCGGGCTAGGCCGCTGGCCGACGAGGAAGACGTGGCGCTGAGCGCCTTTAAGAGCCTATGCCTGGGGGCGGCGCGGGGACGCTTCCCGCAACTCCACGACCGCGACAATCTCTGGCCCTTGCTGGTCGTGCTGACGGCCCGGAAGGCAGGACTTGATCAAGCACGAGCAGCGGGAGAAACGCGGCGGCGGGCAGGGCAACGGCCGCTTACCCGGCGACGGGGACCTGGAGGCAGTGCTGAGCCGCGAGCCGTCGCCCGAGTTTTCGGCCATGATGGCCGAGAACTGCGCCCGGCTGTTGGACCGGCTGGAACCGGCCCAACGGCAGATCGTCCTGCTGCGGCTGGAAGGCTACACGAACGCCGAGATCGCCTCGCGGCTGGGTTTCGCCCTGCGGACGGTCGAGCGGCGTCTGGAGCTGATCCGGCGAATTTGGGACCCGTGTCGGTAGCGAGCGGAGCGGCTGAACGGCATGAACAGTGAGCGACCCGACGGACCGGCCGACGCGCTACACCCGGCAGGCAACGACGATCTCTCCGTGGAGGCGGCGCGGCGCATCGACCGCATCGCCGAGCGGTTCGAGTCGGCATTGCAGGCGGGCCGGGCCGCGACGGTGGAGAGCTTTCTGGCCGAGATTCCGGCCGGCGGCCCGGAGCAAAGCGCCGCTGCTCAGAGAGCTGTTGGCGCTGGAGTTGGAGTACCGCGTGCGCCGCGGCGAGCGTCCATCGCCCGGCGAGTACTTGTCGCGGTTTCCCGGGCAAGAGCAGATCATACAATTCGTCTTCGAGGAATCGGCCCGCCGGCGGCCGGAGGTGGCGCCGCCGCTGCCGCCCGATCATCCGCGTTATCGGCTGGTGCGGCTGTTGGGTTCGGGCGGAATGGGATCGGTCTATCTGGCCGAGCACCGCGTCTTGGGCCGTCCCGTTGCCTTGAAGGTCATCAATCCCGAGCTGCTCTCCGATCCCGGTGCGCTGGAACGGTTCCGCAGCGAGGCGCGGGCCGCCGCTTGCCTGAGCCATCCTAACGTCGTGGCGGTTTACGACGCCGAGACGGCCGGCGACGGGCATTTCCTGGTCATGGAATACGTGGCAGGGACGGACCTGGCCCGGCTGGTAGCCGAACGCGGCCCCCTGCCGGTCGCGGCCGCGTGTGACTACATCGCCCAGGCGGCCCTGGGGCTGGAACACGCTCACCGGCACGGCATGGTCCATCGCGACATCACGCCGCGGAACCTGATGTTGACCGACGACGGCAAGGTAAAGGTACTGGATTTCGGACTGGCATATTTTGTCAGCGAGGCCAAGACCGGCGACCGGCCGGCGACGCAAAATGTCCTGCTGGGGAGCATCGACTACATGGCGCCGGAGCAAGCGGCGGACCCGCACTGGGCCGACATCCGCGCCGACGTGTACAGCCTGGGCTGCACGCTCTATTTTCTGCTGGCCGGGCAGCCGCCGTTTCCGCACGGGCAGTTGGCCGAAAAGATCCGCCGGCACGCCCAACGGCCGCCGCCCGCGCTGGCCGAGGTCCGCGACGACGTGCCTCCGGAGTTGTCGCTGGTGCTGGAGCGGATGTTGGCCAAGTCGCCCGCCGATCGCTATCAAACGCCCAGCGAGGTGGCGGCCGCCTTGGCGCCCTGGGGCGGCCGGGGCATGGCGGCGCCGCGCGCTGCCGAAGTGAAAGAGCAATCGCGGCACGGCCGCCGGCGAGGCTGGGGCTTGGCGGCCGCCGGCCTGTTGCTCTGCGGACTGGCGCTCTGGGGTTGGCAGACCGGATGGACGCCGTCCGGCGGCGCCGTTGACGAAGCGGAGGCGGCACCGCCCGAGGCCCAGCGGCTGTACCGCGAGGGCGTCCTGTTGCTGGGGCAACGCCAGGAGCCGCAGACACGTCAGGCGATCCGGCGTCTGCGGAGCGCGGTCGAGGTTGCCCCCGACTTTGCCCTTGCTTATGCCACGCTGGCTGACGCCTACAACCTCTGCGGCGACTACGGTTGGGCGAAGGCCGACGAGGTATTCCCCAAGGCCAAGGAGGCGGCCGAGCAGGCCCTGGCCCGGAACCCCAAGCTGGCCGAGGCCCACCTGGCCCTGGCCTTCGCGCTGGACAGCTATGACGGCGACAGCCGCCGGGCCGAACAGGAATACCTTGAGGCGTTGCGGTTGGGTCCGAAGCTGCCGGCCGCGCATCATTGGTACGCCTGGTTCCTGGTGCAGCACGGGCGGCCGGATGAGGCGGCCAGACAGATCGACGAGGCCCAGAAGCTTGGGCCGGACCAAGTCATCATCGCCAACAACGCCGGCAAGATCGCCTACCTGCGGCGGGACTATTCCTTGGCCGTCGAGAAGCACAAATACGCCCTGGAGTTGAGCCCCGATTTCCGCAAGGCGCACCGCGACCTGGCCCTGGTGTATGCGGAAATGGGAAACTTGGACGAATCGCTGCGGGAGACCGATCTGGCCAAGGGCTTGACGGACGACGGGCTGGACCTGGTCGGCGTGCGGGCCTACGCCTACGCCCGCAACGGCCGCGGCGAAGCGGCCCGCGGGCTGCTCAAGCGGCTCGAAGCCTCGGCCGGGCAGAAGCCGCTGGCGTATGAGATCGCCGCGGTGTATGCCGCGTTGCGCGAAAACGGCAGCGCGCTGACTTGGCTGGACCGCGCGTTCCAGGACCTGCGCCACCGGGCGGGCGTCGCTGGGCGTCGATCCGCGGTTCGACCCCCTGCGGGCCGATCCGCGGTTCAAGCGGTTCGTTAGGCCGGGGACATAGGGGCTCCCGGAGCCTTTGAGGGCGTTTCGCGGGTGCCGCCGGTCGTTGGGCGAGCGGCCCTGGTATTGGAGGATGAACTGGCAGTTCGACGTCCATGTCCGAAGCCGGACTGCCTGCCCGCTTGATCTAGGACTGCGTCTCGGCTATCCTTGAACCTCGGCCGGACATTTTGAGAACCAGCCCGCGCGGCCGCGACACCCGCCCCGGCAGTTCTCTTACCGGCCCACACGCGCCCTGATTCATCCTCACTCACTCGGAGCAAGCCATGACCAGCCCTCTCTGGTTCGCATTTGCCGCGGTTCTGTCAGCCGCGTCTGCCACCGGAGCCCCCTCCCATCGGTTTTCCGTTCATGACATGGTGGCCATGGATCGCATCTCCGAGCCCCGCGCGTCCCTGGACGGCAACCGCATCGTGTTCGTCGTCAGGACCACCGACCTCGAGGCGAACGCCGGCAAGTACTCGCTGTGGCTGGTCGGCGCCGATGGGACCGGGCTGCGGCGTCTGACCTCGCCTCGCGGCAACGATCGCAGTCCCCGCTGGGCCCCCGACGGCAAAACCATCTTCTTCGTATCGACCCGCTCGGGATCGTCCCAAGTGTGGCGTATCTCAGCCGACGGCGGAGAAGCGGAGCAAGTGACCGAACTGCCCTTGGACGTCGACAACCTCATCATCTCCCCCGACGGCCATCACCTGGGCTTCACCATGGAAGTCTTTCCCGGCACTTCCTTCGAAGACACCAAGAAGAAGCTCGACCAGAAAGAGAAACGGAAAGCCGCCGGCCGGACTTACGACCGGCTCTTCATACGCCACTGGGACACCTGGAGCGACGGTCGCCGCTCCCACCTGTTCGTGATGCCTTCCGCCGGGAAGCCATCCCCCATCGACGTCATGGCACTCATGGACGCCGACACGCCCTCGAAGCCCTGGGGCGGGCCCGAAGAGTTCACCTTCACCCCCGACGGCAAAGAAGTCGTCTTCACCGCCCGCGACGCCGGGAGCAAGGAGGCCTGGTCGACCAATTTCGATCTGTTCCGCGCGCCGATCGACGCTTCGCAGCCGCCGACCTGCCTGACCGAGGCAAACCCGGCATGGGATTGCTGCCCCTCGTTTTCGCCGGACGGCAAGTGGCTGGCCTATCTGGCAATGAAGAGACCCGGCTACGAGGCCGATCGGTTTCGGATCATCCTTCGTCGCTGGCCGGAGGGTGAGCCGAAAGTCCTGACCGAGGCTTGGGACCGGTCGCCCACGGCCATGGCCTGGTCGTCCGACAGCAAATCCGTGTACGCCGTGGCGCCGAACTTCGGCCAGGCATCGCTCTTTGCCGTCGACGCCGCCACCGGCAACGTGCGCCTGGTCGTCAAAGAAGGCAACGCCAACTCGCCGGTCGCTTCGGGCGCCGGCGTCGTCTACACCCTCGATCATCTGAAATCTCCCGCCGAACTGTTTTGGGTCCGATCCGACGGCTCGGGCCTCCGCCCGCTCAGTCACATCAACGCCGAGAAGGTCGCGGCGGCGCGGATGGGCGACTTCGAGCAATTCTCGTTCCCGGGATACCAAGGCGACACCGTCTACGGCTACGTGGTCAAGCCGGTTGATTTCGATCCCGCGCAAGTATCCCGTCGTACTGCTGATCCACGGCGGTCCCCAACAGGCTTTTGGCAACGAGTTCCACTATCGCTGGAACCCCCAGGCCTATGCCGGGGCCGGCTACGCCGCCGTCATGGTCGATTTCCACGGTTCGGTAGGCTACGGCCAGGCCTTCACCGATTCCATCCGCGGCGACTGGGGCGGAAAGCCCCTGGAGGATCTCCAGAAAGGGTCTCGCGGCGGCCCTCGAGCGATATCCGTGGATGGACGGCACGCGCGTCGGTGCGCTGGGCGCTTCCTATGGCGGCTACATGATCAATTGGATCGCCGGCAACTGGCCCGACCGCTTCCGCTGCCTGGTCAACCATGACGGCACCTTCGACTCGCGCATGAACTACTTCGAGACCGAGGAACTGTGGTTTGACGAGTGGGAGCACCTCGGCACCCCCTGGAGCAACCCCCGCGCCTACGAGAAGCAAAATCCGGCAAACTTCGTTGCAGCGCTGGAAAACGCCCATGCTGGTGGTCCAGGGGGCAAAGGACTACCGCATTGTCGATTGTCAGGGCATCGCCACCTTCACCGCGCTGCAACGGCGGGGCATTCCCAGTAAGCTCCTCTACTTCCCCGACGAAAATCACTGGGTCCAAAAACCCCACAATTCGATCCAATGGCACGACACGGTCATCGATTGGCTAGACCGGTGGCTCAAGACCGACGAAGCCCGACCCGCCGCAACCCGGCAGTAGTCGCGTTTCGAGGACTGCCTAGAGTGCGGCAGTCTTTGTGATCGAGGTGCTCGGGGCCTCTGCTTATGTCCCGATTTACGAAAGCGCCTGCCAGAGAAATCAGTGCTCAGTCGTGCTCTCTCCCATTCCCGAAAATCCCCGTCCGGGGGGGTGGCATGTGATGGGGAAATCGGCGACAATAGCTTTCGTCTCTCGGGGGAACGAGCGTTCTTGCTCCGACCATCTTCCTCGGGCAAGGAGGAGAGTGATGTTTTGTCCCCGGCAGCTCTTGTCGTTCGTCGTCGTTCTGTTTTGGGCGACCGCAGGTTCGGCGGCGCACGTGGTCTCTGTCCCGCGGGTCGGACACGCGCCGGGCCTGCTCGGCGTCGTGCCGGAGGGTTCACAGCGGGGACGGCTGTGCGAGCCGGGCCAACCGCTCCCGGAGAATTGCCGGCTTCACAGCGGCGGCTCCGGCCCGTGCCTGGTGGAACTGCCGCAGGGCAATATCTACCTCGCCCCCGACTCCCGGCTCCGCATCAAGGCCGCCGGTAGGCAGATCACGCTCGACTCGGGCCGGATTCTCGTCCAGGCCCGGCAGAAGCTCGACGTGGCGGTGGCCGCCGGGCAGACGGTGACGCTCGACGCAGGACGCAGTGCCGAACTGGCGGTCGAGCCAGGCAAGCTGGTGTCAATCGACGCCCTTGGCGCACTACCGCAGCACGAGCGGCAGCAGCGGCTTGACACCTGGACCAACCTGGCCCGGCCCGCGCAGGGCTTGGGGCAACTGGTGGTAAAGGATTCGCAGGCGGAGTCGCCGGTGCGGTTGAGCGTCGCCCGCTATCACGCCCACGTCGTCCTCCAGCCCCCGGTGGCGCTGGTGCAGATCGACCAGTCGTTCTACAACCCATACAGCCGGCAGGAGGAAGGGACGTTCATTTTCAATCTGCCGCGGGGGGCGTCGGTCAGCCGGTTCGCCATGTACGTTACGCCGGGCCAGTTGATCGAAGGGGAGTTGATCGAACGGCAGCGGGCCGCGGGCATCTATCAATCCATCGTCACCCAGCGCCGCGATCCGGCCATTTTGGAGCAGATCGGCGATAACTTGTTCAAGATGCGGGTGTTCCCCGTTTTCCCCAAGGACACCAAGCGCATCTTGCTGGACTACACGATTCCGTTGGAAGTGGTGAGCGGGGCGTGCGATTTCCGCCTGCCGCTACTCTCTGACCTGGACCCGGTGTGGGACTTTCACGTGGACGGCGTGGTGCGTGCGGCTGTCCTGCCCGGCGGGGCCGCCAGCCCGTCGCACCCGGCCACGGCCTTCCACCGCTGCGACAACTCGGTCGCCTTTGAGTTCAAAGCAACGGACTACCGGCCGCAGTCGGATTTCCTGTTACACTTCACGGAATCATCGAAACCGGAGGTCGCATTACGGGCCTACACGACGGAACCGCTGCCGGCACTGCCGGAGAACCGCTCGAACACGCCGGTAGACGCTTGGTCGAGCCGCCGGGCGATGTACTTCCAGGCGTCGTTGCCGCCCAACCTCGAAGCTGCCGCGACGGCCCCCGGGGCGGCCCTGGAAAGCCCCGCGCCGCCGGCCGACGTGCTGGTGTTGGCCGACACGTCTGCCAGCATGCGGAACTGCCCCCTGCTCTGGCAATCGGTGCGGACGATCCTGCACAACCTCCGTCCCGCGGATCGCTTCCGGTTGGCTTGCATCGACGACGGGGCCCGACCACTCCAGAACTCGTGGCAGCCGGCCGGCGGAGCGGCGGTGGAGGCGGCGATCGGGCAGCTTGATCAGCAGTTCTGCCTCGGTCGTACTGACCTGGCCCGCGGCCTCCGCGAGGCCCTCCGCTTCGACCCGTCGGCGCCGCGGCGGCGGCGGCTGGTGATCTATGTAGGCGACGGCGAGGATACGGCTCCCGAGCCGGGGGCGAAGCACCTTGCGGTCACGCTGACCGAGCCGCTCCGCGCGGCGCAGGCCGCGATGTTCGCCGCCATTGTTCGCGGCAGCACGGCCGACCGCCCTTGGCTGGACGCCGTGCCGCAGGCGACCGGCGGGCTGGTGTTCGATCTGGCCGGCGCCGGCCAACGGGATTTGTTCGCCTGGTTGTTGGCCGGCCTTCCCAGCCCCGAGCGGATCGTGAGCGTTGACATCGATGGCGTCGATCCCGAGGACCTCTACTATCCCACGGCTTGGCTTCCCGACCGAAGCCTCAACATCGTGGGACGGATGGCTCCGCGCAGAAAGTGCGGCTGAGTCTGACCACCGCTCGCGACGGCAAGTCCGTTACACATCGTTGGGAGCTGCCGGCGCAGTCGCGGGATGAGGACGTGTTCATCGGCCGGCTCTGGGCGCAGCGGA
This sequence comes from uncultured Planctomycetaceae bacterium, assembly GCA_963754135.1. GTDB lineage: Bacteria > Planctomycetota > Planctomycetia > Pirellulales > Thermoguttaceae > JAJFUI01. The sequence goes on along the minus strand of CAVWEY010000003.1, from coordinate 40,611 downwards.
AGCTGGACGAATTGCGGCGGCGGCAACCCGCACCGCAGCAACAGATCGTCGGCCTCTCGCAAGAATGGAGCCTGCTAACGCCGTACACCGCCTTCCTGGTCCTGGAAAGCGAGCAGGAGTACAGCACGTGGCGCATCGACCGCCGGCAGCGGCACCGCTATTGGACGCCGGCCGATGCCCGGCCCGAGGCTCCGCTGCCTCCCGAGTGGATTGCGCCGCGCTCAGCGGCAGGTCTCCCGACAGGAGAGGGAATCGGATGAGCATCGCTTCCGACGGGTTCTCGGCCTGGCCCGGGCGGCCGTCGAGGCGGGAAATCCCTCGCTGGCCGGCCGGATGTTGGACGAGATCCGCGGTTCCGCGGCCGTGAGAAAGTCGACGGAGTTTGCCGAACTGGAGCGAAAGGCGGCGGACGGCCTGCGGCGCGAGGCCCTGCTGCGGAGGCTGGGCGCTTATCGCCCGCTGCTGGACCCGGCCCGGGAGCCGGCCCCGCCGTTGCCGGAGGCCAACTTCCTGCCGCTGGCGGCCGCGCCGTTGACGGTCAGCCCCGATTTCCTGCGGCGGCACCCCTACGCCCAACAGTTGCTCAAGGAGGTCAAAATCAACCCGACGGCGCCGCCGCCGGAGCCGAAGGTGAAGCCGGCGCCGAAGCAGAAGCCGGCGCCGAAATCCCACCTTCGGGACGACCCTTTTGCTGGGCTCGCCGCAGCCCGCGACGCCCTGCAAGCAGCCATCGTGCAGTCGGCCCGACAGTCGCCCGGCCGAGTCAATTCCCGTTGGTTCTTTGGCGAGCCCGCAGCAGACGGCTTCAGCCTGCGAGACCTGATGGCCATGCTCGGCGCCGAAAAAGGCGTCAATGTGGCGCTGGACCGCGGGGCCCTCTCCGAAGTCGGCATCGACCCGGACGAGACGGGCGCGGAGCTCTACGGCCGCGGCCGCATGTCGCTGCGGAACTATGCGCGGTTTGTCCTGCGCCAACGAGGCCTGGTCCTCCAGGAAGAGCCTTACCGGCTTCTGATCACCACGCCCGAAGAGGCCGACAACCGGCTTACCACGGAAATCTACCCGGTGGCCGATCTGATGGCCACCGATCGCCTGCCGGAGCGGAACCAGTTGGCCAATCCGTATCTCGATCGCGAGCTGGCGGCCGAAGCGCGGATTCGGGCCAAACTGGAGCGGCCCGTTAGCCTCGATCTCCGCCGAACGCCGCTTCGCGAGGCGGTTGACCGCGTCGCCAAACTGCTGGACGACACGGTGTTGGTCGATGAACGAGCCTTGGGCGAGGTCGGCATCGAAGCCGACCGGCCGGTGACGGCCGCTGGGCGGGACGTGCCGGCCAAGGAACTGTTGCGCTGGATGCTCCGCGACGTGGGACTGACCTACGTTGTCGAGCATGAGGCCCTGGTCATCACTACGCCTGAAGAGGCTGACAATCACATCGTGCCCAAGTTGCACTCGGGCCGCGGCCTGTTGTACGAGTACGAGTTGCCGGTCGGCCAGTTCTCGCGGGCTATGGCCGGCCGCGGCATGGGCATGGGCGGCATGTGGGGTGGCGGTGGCGGCATGGCCGGCGGCATGGGAGGCTTTGGCGGCTTCGGCATGGGCGGCGGCACATGGGGCGGCGACGGCGGCCCCGGCCCCGGCAGTCCTAGGCCCGGTTCTCCCGCGTCCGGCCTCTCCACCGGCGGCGACGCCGGTGCGCCCCCCGACCGGCCCGAGCCGCAACCCACGGCGCCGCCGAACCAGTTCGGGCCGCAACCTGCCGGCGGCGCGGCCTGGGCCGACTCCGACAGCATGATCGACATGATCAAGAGCACCGTTCGGCCCACCTCCTGGGACGACGTAGGCGGGGCCGGGAGCATTGCGCTGTTCGAGCCCACGCTCAACATCGTCATCAATGCCACGGAAGACATGCACGAGGAGATCGACGTGGTGTTGGATCGGCTCCGCAAGCTTCCCACGTATGTGTCGGGCCGGCAGGGCGGGCGGCCCGCCACGCCGCAACCCCTCCTTTCGGATACGGGCGTCGATTTCGACAGCCTCATCAATATGCTCAAGTCGACGGTGTTGCCGACCTCCTGGGATGACGTCGGCGGGGCGGGGAGCATCGCGCCCGATGAGCCGCACGTAGCCCTGGTCCTCTCGCAGACGCAAGAGGGGCACGACGCCGTCAGCCGGCTGTTGTGCCTGCTGCGCCGCAGCCGGTATGAGGCGCTCCGGCCCGACCGGCCGTGGCAGACGGCCGGCACAACGCCGGAGCTGCCGTTGGCGGCCCCTTGGATTTCGAGCGACTCGCTCCCCATGCCGCTTTCTGGCCTGTCGGAGCCGCGGTCCGAGTCACTCGCGGCGCTGGTGGTGCGGCACGTCCCCGAGTCGGGCGTCTGGCAGTGGCGGCACACTTGGCCGGGTGGGCACTCAGCAACCATCGAAGTCCGGCGGCAGGGATCGCGGCTCGAAATCCGGCTCCCCGACTGCATTCTGCGGGCCGAAGGCGATGCCGGGGCCGTCGCCTGGCCGCGGCTGGGGCTGGTCGAACTGGGCAACTGGGGCGAAGCCGTCCGCCAGATCGCCGACTGCTGGCTCCCCTGGCTGCCCCACCGCACGAACGAGGAACTCGCCCGGCTGTTCCAGGTCAGCAAGACCGGCGAAGGCCGCGTGCGGCTGATCCCGGCCGGCCTGTCGGCCTCCGCCCGGACGTGGCTCGATGTCGAGTTCAATGGATCGGCGAATCTGCCGCAGTGGTGGCAGTCGCAGTTGGACGGAAAGCTGACCGGCCGGTTGCTCTTCGGCCTGTGGCGTCTTGCGGACCATTCCGAACGGCCGTCGCTCACGATGGAGGACGCCGCCGGCAAGGTCTTGGGCGAGTGGGAATTCAATGGCGCCGAATCGGGCCATGTTGCGGTGCCCGCGCTGGACGCCGGCTGGCCGGGCTGCGTCCGGCTCGATTGGCGTTCCAAGGAGCCGGCCGTGGACCGGCCCCTGCGCCAGGCCGTCGAGGCGATTACCAAACTGGACTGGGCCACGGCAGCCGGCAGGCTGGCCGATCTCCGCAAGGGTCAGCCTCGGCAGCCGTTGCTGCTGTTGCTCACCGCGTTGTGCTGCCAGCATGATCCCCGCCTGGGCGACCACGAGCAGATGGTGGCAATGCTCAAGCAGTTCGCCAGCCAGGGGCCAGGGCCGATGCTGCAAACGGCGATCGAGGACGGCTTCCCGTCGCTAACGCCGCTTGAGCGGTACGAAATCTTGCTCTGCCAGCCGGCCAAAGGGCGGACTGCGGCGGCCGAGGACGCGCTGGCCGGCGCCGCGGCGGCGGCGGGCCGCTTGGAGGCGGCGCTGTCGGCACGCCCGCGCGGCTCTCTCCTCGGCCAAAGACGGCCAGCCGCTCGAGCGTCAATCTATGGTGGTCGAACTCCTCTTGCGGCTGGAGAAGCCCGACGAAGCGGTAGAGACAGCGAATCACTGGGCCGCCACCGAGTCGCCAGCCCCTGAGCAACTGGCCAGGATGGCCGAACTGCTGGCCAAGTACGGCCGCCGGCAGCCCGCCGACCGGCTGTTCGTCCAGGCCCTGGCGGCCAAGGGCCTTGCTGCCCGGGAGCAGTTCGGCTTGCTCTGCCGCCGCGCCGAAATCAACCAGGGGCCGAAGCGGTGGCGAATCCTCATGGATGCCGCCGCGGCCGCCCCGGCCGGCTCGCCCGGCCGGCGCCAGCCGGTCGAGGCGATTCTCGCCGAGTTGACCGAGCCGGGCCAGATGGAGATCGCCGCTGAGTTGGCCGGACGGGCGCCCGGCGCCGAAGTGAAAGCGGCACTCCTGCTGCGGCAGGCGGAGTTGACCGACGACGCCGACGCCCAGGCGGAACTCTACTGGCGGGTCTACACGAGCGGGCAGCTTCCGGAGAACCAGTTCGACGCCGCGTACCGCGCCTGGAACGCGGCGAGACAGCCCCAGCACGTCATCGAAGCGGCCGAACAGTGGCTCCGCGCCGGTAATTCGTTCGCCCTGAACACCACCGCGCTGGTGGACCTGGCTGTCGCGTATCGGGCGGTGGGACGCGATCGCGATGCCCAGCGGGCGGCAACCGGCGAGCCCGAACCGTCCCCGCTGCAGCGCCCGAGCCCCGGCAGGTCCCACCGTAGCGGACGAGGCACGGGAGGCATGAGCGGAATGGGTGGAATGGGAATGTTCTGAGAGTCTGGCGCCCAGCGCAGCGCCAACGGTGGCGCTTGCCCAACCTGGAGTCATTAACCTTCAGCCATTCGCCGAGCATCCGCAGCCGGCACAACTTTGCGAGACACCTCCAACCAAGTCCGATCACTGGGCAGGCGATACGAATTTCGACACAACTTCCTTCAGCATCGTCATTTCCGTCGGCCCCCGGGCAGGCGGAAGGCAATATGGCAATGTAGACGTTCGACCGGTCACGACCGACACTTTGAGCCTTTTTCAAGCCCGACTCCGCAAGGAAGGCATGAAGGAAACGACGATCGGTGTCGTGCTGAGCCACCTTCGTCCGGCCTTGAGTTGGGCCGTATCGATGGGCACGATCCCCAAGGTCCCCGAGATGCACCGGCCGAAGGCCGCCAAGGGCCACAATTGGCAAGAAGGCCAACGTCGTGGTCAATAGAGCCAAGGGGAAGTACGCCAGTGCCCACAACCTACGGCGGTCCTTCGGCGCCCGCTGGGCTTGGCGGGTCAAGCCCGCGACGCGGCAACTCCTTATGCGGCACAAGTCGATTGAGACAACCTTGAAGTACTACGTCGACCAGGATGCCGACGAGGTAGCGGACGAGCTTTGGAAGGCCCATTCGGGTTATAGGTAACACTTTAGGTAACACCCCCCCGAAATGGGCCAAAAAAAACGAAAAGGGCTCCGGCGACGGATCGACGGAAACCCTTTCTGAATAAGCACTTCCTACAGCGGAGGGCACGGGCATCGAACCCGCAACCCCTTTCGGGGCACCACATTTCCAGGCTGGTACAAAGGCCCTACGCTACGTGCTTCTGAGTATAGCTAGTGTCGCTTGTAGTGTCCAGGACAGGTACCCGGAACCAGAATTCTCGACCTCAGTTTCAAGTGGGGCGGTAGCTCGCCGCCGTCGCGCCGCCAGCAGGCGGCGTGACCGTCTTTGGCGGCGATGCCGACGCCCCAGTTGACCGCACAGCGGTCAACATCTTTTCTCCACGGCTCAATCGTTCTGCTTGCCCCTCTCTGGACCGTTGGCGGGAACCGTCTCCATGCCGGTCTGTCCTCTCTCGGGCAGAACCATTTCGATGCAAATAATTGCAAGAAACTGTTCCCCTGGATTCTAATAGAAACTGACCGCGAACCATTCTGCTACGGCTCGCGGCGGCTATCACTAACACTACACGTAAGGAGCTACGAATCGTGACTGCTCACCATCGAGCCAACAAGAAGACGCTGGAGACCGTTTATCGGGTCGATCGCTTGCCGGAGGACTTGCGGAAGCGGGTCAAGGCAAAACGGGAAAAGCACAACGTCACTTTGCAGTCGGTAATCGAGGCGGCGACCACCGAATCGCTGCCGAAAATCGTTGCCACGCTCAAAACGATGGGCCTGGGCTTCGACGGCAAGAAGCAAACTGCACGGCTGCCGATGACCGATTCGCTGCTCGGTGCCTACAAGGTCGCCAGCAAACAGACCGGTATTCCGGCCTCTCGCCTGTTGCAGGCTGCTCTCTCGCTGACCTGCAAGGGAGGCAAACAGTAAAGGCCCGCAACGAGATTCGGATGTGGTCCTCTTGATTGGTGCTGACCAGCACGTGCAGTTCCTCCTCCACAGCGCGGCAGCCTCGTGGAAGAGGACGTGCCAGGTAGGAGGCAAAACTAAAATGCGTGAATGCAACAGCCGGTACGAACGGCAAGAGGCACCAGCAGTGAAGGTACAAGCAAATACAAGCAGGATTGTTGGTGCCTATGGGGACGCGGATTCGTACTCCGCGTCCCCTCTCTGTATCCAGGCACCGCGATGGCTCTCCGCTGTGAGATTCTAAAGCCCGGCGGCTATGCAAGCGTGCCGTCCTGCGTCCTCTCGTCCAAGCTGTTGCAGCCAAGCGACAAATTGGTCTATGCGTCCATCCTGGGCCATCTTGGCAAGAATAAGGCGTCGTGGCCGATGATCGAAACCATTATGGAAGAGACGGCCCTGTCAAGACGCACCGTTCTGTATTCCATCAAGAGACTCAAAGAGATCGGCCTAATCAAGGTCCAAAGCGGATTCACGGGAATCGCGAACACATACACCTTCGAGAATCCAGAGGGGGTGTTGAAGAGCAACAAGGACGTTGAAAACATAGACCCCCGATTAGGAGTGATGGGCAGTGCAACGCTTGCACCCTAACTACGTCAACGATGTACCTGTTTGCAGGTCTAACCTTGAAACAGGAGAAATAGTTATACCCGTTCAGTCTGTCAGAGCTCGCGCAGCGAGCAAGATAGACTGAGCGTGCGAGTGAAACGAGCACGCTAAGGAGGTTTCCCTTTCAGGCAGGTAAAGTTGTACACGCGCATGCGCGAGAAGGCGGCGGCAAGAGCGGTGCCGAAGCGGCACCGCTCTCACCCTTTCATTGCTGCGGGCTGCGCCGGTCAATAACAGGGTGAGGGCTATCAACAATCTCTCTGGTCAAGGTGTAGGATGGACTAAGCCGGGCTGAAAGCAGAGCGAGACAACCCCATACACCTGACCAGAGAAATCGGAATCGAAGTCAAGCAGTAGGAAGGAGCAGTCATAGGAGGGTAGGCAACTCCGTGGGCAGCAGCAAGATCGCAGGAACATCACCACCAGAAATGGTATGGGAGTTTCTCGAATCCGTAACCAACCACGAAGACAGCATTGGCGGCAGTAGTATGGGACTGGAAATCCGTCAATCCTGCTGGTTGACCGCCTAAATGCTCCGTAATGCCCACCCCGCCCATAGACCCTCACATTCCACTAGCGGGTTGGCGTCCGCAACCTGAGAGGTTTGCCTTCCCCGTGCATCCACCAAGTGGATTTTCCCCCAAGTAAGGTGTTGACTGTGAGCAACCGAGCATTCACCATCGGTGGCAAGGTTCCTCATGGTGGGGATGGTCAGCGAACAGGCTGCTGCTTGTCGAGGTATGCCAAGAATGCTTTGGGCTGTTGCAAGGTGGAGTCTGACGCAAGGGCTTGATGGAATTCCTGCTTTGCCTGATCGGAGCGTCCTTGCTTGGCCATGAGCACGCCAACGTTGGAATGAGCCGCGGCGGGGCCAACCACTTTGGCGAAGACCACGAAACTTTCGTCGAACCGTCCCTGTCCGGCAAGAACCAGCCCCAAGTTGCAGATGGCCTTCTGATGGTTCGGATCAATTGCCAGAGCCTTTCGGAGGAACCGTTCTGCTTCGGCTAGGTTCTCCCGTTCGTAGTAATAGTAGCCTAAATCGCTCAGTAGGTTGGCGTTCTTGGGATCGGACTCTAGTGCTTTGTTGTACTCCGCCAGCGACCGGGCACTGTCGCCCTGAGCGTCGTATAGCACGGCGAGGTGGTGAGCGACGGATTTCGAGGCCGGATCGTAGTTTCGCGCCTTTTCATAGAGCAGGATGGCCTGTTCCGTGTGTCCGTTCTTTTCCAATTCCTCGGCGGCCACCAAGCAAGCTCGCGCGGCCTCCTTGGGAGGCAAGTCGCCGGAAGTGGTTTTCGGCAAATCCGATTCTTCGGCAGGCGTTTTCGCCAATCCAGCGAATTGTAAGGGCACGAGGCCGGAAGTAGCGCAGCCCAGGCACGATGACAAGCAGAGCACGCTGGCCCAGAAGACTGACTTGGCGCGGATTGCCGGTAACATTGTCACCACCGTTAGTAGAAGCCTGTTCCAACACCGATACCGATGCCGGTCCCAGCGCCCCCGCCGGTGCCGCCGTACACGCTTCCCTGTGTTCCACCCAATGTCCCGCCTGTCCCAAGCGTGCCGGTTCCCGTGTTTTGTCCGCCGGTTTGATTGCTGAGCATTCCACGGGCGACACCTGGGGCCTCTTGCCCATACAGCCCTTCGGCTTCCGGCCGCCCGAGAATCACGCGGTCGGGAGGCACTGGATTGCCACTGCTGGCCAGGGCCTCCAAGACTGCCGCCCGACGCCACTCATCCACACGACGGTCGGAGGAGGACTCGATCACGACCGGAAAGGGCGTCTGACACAACTCCTGAGCAATCTGCGCGACGTGCCCCTGTCCAGACGCGGTTAGCTTCGTGACCTCTGGCGACCATTCATACTGGTAGATCACGAACTTGTCCTGATCGGCACGGGCCTTCTCCGCATGAACCCACTGGCAGGCATACGTTCCGTTGGGCTGTGGTATGGCTCCAGGCGTAATGTTATTGCACGTACGACAGCCGGAGGCGGCTGCCAGCACGGACAGGACCAAGAAAAGTCCGCAAAGCCCTGACGTTGCTTTCAGACGGTACATGGAATCCATCCTCTATTGACCAGCAGGACGTTGAACAGCCTCGGGCGCTGACACCGGCGGCGAATTGTCGCTACTGGCCGGCGGGCAGGGACTTCGGTCTGGATTCGGGCACGGACAACCGCCCGACCTACAGCAACCGTATGTCGTACCCTGTGGGCCGATGATGAACAGGTCGTTGCAACGCATGTACCGCTCTTGGCGGCGGAAGTCGGTGCGAACCGAGGCGCGATAGTCCTCCGTGCGTCGCCCTTCCAAATGACCGAGGAGATAGAACTCTACGTCGCCCGGCTCAAATATGTCGTTGCCCGGCAGCGGCGGCGTCTTGCACATGTCCAAAGGATGCACCAAGAGCGGCGTCACTAGGATGACCAACTCCTGCTCGCCGGAGGTCAGGCTATCGTTCCCGCCGGTCCGCCCGATGATCGGCAGATCGCCCCAGAGCGGGATTCGCTTCGATGTGCCGCTAAAAGTGTTCTGGAGTAAGCCCGCCACGGTGAGCGTCTGGCCCTCGCGGAGTTCAACGGTGTTGGTGAACGAGCGTTGGGTAATCTGACTGGGCACTTGGGCCCCGCTGACCTGGGTGGTCGCCACGCTGGGGGTCGATACGCTGGCATTCAATTGCAGACGAATCCGGTCGCGGTCGGTAATGTAGGGAGTGAATTGCAGCGCCACGCCGAAGTTCTGGTACGTCACGCTCTGCACAGCGCCCCCAGGCAGAACGATGCTGTTGGGGATCGGGAAGGAACCGCCAGCCTGAAAGTTCGCCGGCCTGCCATTGAGCGTGGTCAGGTTTGGCTCCGCCAGGCTCCGCGCGAAGTTCAAGGTCCGCAGGGCCTGGATCGCCATGAGCACGTTCCCGTTGTCGATCGCAGTGGGAAGATTCCCACCGACGTTGGTGAGGGCCTGCGCGACGCTCGTAGCCCCGGCCGCCGCACCTGGGGCGAGGAGCCCACCCGTGACCTGGGCCATGGCGAATCGCCCGTTGACAATGCTGAAATCCATGCCAATCGTCCGGGCCGCGGTGCGGTTCACTTCGGCCACCGTGACCATGAGCATGACCTGTTGCTCACCCGGCACCCGCAGGAGGTTGACCATATTCGGGCTTCCCTCCAAGATTTGGCGGATGGCATTGACGGCGGCCTGCTCGTCACCCAGGCCGGGGATGAAAGCCACGTTGACATTCCTGGAGTCAACCCTCGTCCGCCTTCCCGTAGGTGTGTGTTGCGCGACGATATAGAGGATCTGTGCCGCCTCGACGACATCCTTCGACTCGCCGCGCACTACAACCTGATCGCCCACCAACGAAAGTTGGACGGCGCTGTCCGGGAACGCTTCCTTGATTTCGCGTTCCAGCACCTTGAGAGCCTGCTGGAAGGCTTTCACCTGAGCCTCCAAACGCTTCCTTTCTTGCAATACTTCAAGCGCCGCGCGTTCTGGATCGGGCAGGACGACGATCAAGTAGCTCAAGGTGCGGTCCCGATTGGAATCGTTGGGACTGCGGGGATCAGGAAACCAGAGGTTGAGCACCGTCCGGCCGATCTTCTTGCCGACCAGCGCAAATTGCTGGTCGGTGACGATCTGAAAACCAGCCACGGTTTCATCGGGAATGTAGATGCGGCGAGGTTTTTCCCGCAACACGATTACCTTGGCTTGCCCCACCACGATCTGAATCGTATTCTCCGGGCGGATTTCGCGCTCGACGAATCGCCCGTATTCCCGCTGTACCTCCGGCGACGGTTCGGGGGTGCCCAGTCCTGGCGGAAGCCCAAGCGTCGGCAGACGGAATTGAGTCGGGTCGAACGGCGATGCAATGCCTTGGTAGGGCCGTGCCGGCTCGGAAGAAGGCTGAACGCCCGCGGGCCCAGCGCCGGTCGGCTGCGCGCAGGAACCGCCGAAGCGCCCGGCTGCATGAACTGTGGGCCGGCCGTGTTCTGCGCCAGGCGTTCCGGTTGGCTTCCGGGCCACGGTTGGCCGACGGCGGCTCGGCCGCCGGCGTTTGGCTCTTGCGCTATCAGGCTGACGGCGGCGATCGCCATGACCAGGCTGACGGCACAGCCACAGCCGAGGTCAGTCACGAGCCGGCTGAGCGGGGAAAAAGGGGACAGTCCCCATTTGTGCGAAGCACCCTTCGGGCCGTTCCGGCAAATGGGGACTGTCCCCTTTTTCCCCGGTCGCCGGGCAGTTGCGTGAATAGATTGGTCCGGCACCGCTTCCTCCCGGTGGAATCTGGGCCAAGCACCGACCAACGATGCCTCTGCAAGCCGCGCTTCTCTGCCGTATCCATCAGATCGGGACGGCGCAGCTTGCCAAGTCTTCCCAAGATTCGCACAACATGGTGTTTCGTGGTCCGACCAGTTTGGATAGAGCAATGGCGTTCGTGTCGCCACCGACTCTGTGGATTGTATCGGTTGTAGCGGCGGCAAACTTTACCCAACTCATCTACTGTTGCAAGAATGCCACCGACGGCGGGGGCGTGGACTCGCTTCCGTCAGCCGGCTCCACCCGCAGTTCCTCGCCGCGCTCGACTCCTATCGCACCCGCGGGCGTCTCCAGCACCGCGTGGGTCTTGCGCGGGCCGAACGCCAACCGCCACGGGCGAAGATTTTGGCGCACTGCCAAGACGCAGCCACGATCGTCCAGGAAAACGACATCGACTGGAAAACGCACGAAACACGTGTGGACGGAGTTGCAGGGCACCAGCAGCAGGCCGGCATCGGAAGGCAGCGGACGACGGAATTGCAGCCCAACCAGACGCGACCAAAAGCCATCGGCGATCCTCAACTGGGCAACCACCGTTTCGCCGGTCGTTTTGCTCACCAAACGCCAAGTGCTAACCATTTGTGTTCCTTCCGAAATTGTACTCGTCACGCTCCGCGTGACGAAATACCTCACGCGGAGCGTGAGGAGTACGTTAGAAGTTCCTTACCCGGATGAAGGTGTCGGCAAACTGGAAAAACTGTGCAAAGAACGGGCCAAGCGTCCACACGAAGACGCCCGGAAGGAAACAGATCACCAGCGGGAACATCCGCTTGATGGGCAGCGCCATGGCAAACGCATTCGCTCGTTCGCGGCGCCGGTCGCGCAGATCGTCGGCCTGCCGACGAAGCGTTTGGGCGATCCCGCTGCCCATCTGCTCGGCCTGAACCAACGCCGATACGAGAATTGTTACCGGGGAGACTTCCAAGCGGTGGGCCAACCGCCGGAGCGATTCCACACGGGTTCTGCCCGCCAAGAGGTCCGACTGATAGGTGCGGAACTCTCGGGCCAAGGGGCGATCCTCGGTCACGGAATCCACGACACGTGCCAACGCGCCATCGAAACCCAGCCCGGCCTCACTGAGCGTGGCCAGCAATTCCAAGGAGATGGGCAAATCCTGCTCCACCGCTTCCACACGCTGCCGACGTGACCGCCGGATAATCAGCCACGGCACACATACCAGGGTCAGAAAGACAGTCCAAGGGGCCAGGTACACAACCGGCACGAGGAGATCACCCACGCCCGGCGGAAGGCGAGTAATGTTCTTGAACATTTCGTTCGTCAAACCGGAGTCTCGAACGGCGAACACGGCGGCAAGCCCCAGCCCCATTGCCAAAAGCATTGCCGCAACGAACGCAGCCGGCGCGGCGGGCTGGCGGTAGCCTGCCAGGAAGAGCCAACGGCGAAGGAACCCTCCGACCACGGAATCGCCGTCGGGCCGCCCTGTCGGATCGGCCGGTTCCGTGAACAGCCTCTCCAGACTCCGCCGGTTCGTGCCCAGGCGGCGGAACAGAGCGTAGGCCAGATACATCAGGACGGCCGGCGCCAGCCAGAGGCCCATTGCTGCGAGTGATCTCATCGACGTGCCTCAAAATCGTAAGCGGCTGATGAACGACATCCACGCCAAACCGGCGGCCTGCATCAGGATCGTTCCCGCGACCGCCCATTGGCCAACCGATGTGGCCAGGAACTGCCGCATTTGCTCGGGATTGGTGCGCCACACCACCAGTGCGATGAAGTACGTTAGCAGTAACACGGCAAGCGTGGAGACTTCGGACTGGGCGGAATTGGAGTGGATGCGCCGTGCGATCTCAATGCGATCACGAATCGTCCTGCCTACGCTCGCCAAGGTTGGGGCCAGACTTCCGCCGGTCTCAGATTGGACGGACAGGGCTGACGAGAAGAGCAGAAAGGTCTCCAGCGGAACGTGCTCGGTGAGGCTGTGATAGACCGTCCGAGGATTGTCCCCGAAGTGGATACGGCCCACCACGTCTTCCAGTTGGGGACGCAGAGGGCCGCGTGATTCGCGCATGGCGCTGTCCAAGGCATCGCTGACGCCGGCTCCCGCCCCCAGCGCGGCGACCATCAGGTCGATGGCATCAGCCAACTGGGATTCAATTCTCGCGGTCCTCCGCGTGGCCAGATAAGACTCCAGTTGGCTTCCCAGCAGGCCGACAATCAGCCCGACCGCAATCACAAAGGGCAAAGCCCAGCCGCAGGCGAAGTGTATCAGCGCCGCCGCCAGGAGACCGAGCATCCACGGCAGAAAACGGTATCGAACGAGAAACGAATGGGCCGCCGGAATTGGTTCCGGTTGCGATAGACCGGAGACCTCGGGTGGACCCTCCATCCGTTGGCGGGCGAGCGAACGGGCGCGTATGTTCCGCCACGCCGAGGCCACGACGCCCAGGCCGAGCAACAGCAGCCCAAAGAAGAGCAGAACGTCAATCATGGAAGGCAGGCTTACTCTTCTGGAAAATGGCGCGGGGAATCTCGATCCCGCGCTCTTGCAGTTCCTCGACGACGCGCGGGACGATGCCGGTGGCGACGAACTCTCCGGCAATCTGCCGCCCCCTCTGGCCGCGCCTCTCGAAACGAAAGATGTCCTGCAACTGGGGCGTCGTGCCTTCCATGCCGACAATCTCCGCGATGCTCTCCACCCGACGGACGCCGTCCTCGAACCGCCGGACGTGGACAATCAGGTGCAGGGCGGAGACGACCTGTTCGCGGATGGCGCGCGAGGGCAGGTCCAGTCCGGCCATCAACACCATCGTCTCCAGCCGCGCCAAGGCGTCGCGCGGGCTGTTGGCGTGAACGGTCGTCATCCCGCCATCGTGGCCCGTGTTCATTGCTTGCAGCATGTCCAGGGCCTCGCCGCTGCGGACCTCGCCCACAATGATCCGGTCGGGCCGCATCCGCAAGGCATTGACAACCAGGTCGCGGGCGGTGATGAGTCCTCGCCCCTCGACGTTTGCCGGCCGCGTCTCCATCCGTACCACGTGCTCCTGATCGAGAATCAGTTCCGCCGAATCCTCGATGGTGACGATCCGCTCCCGGTCAGGAATGGCCTCGGCAATAGCGCCGAGCAACGTGGACTTCCCCGAGCCCGTGCCCCCCGAAATCAGTATGTTCTTCCGGCCGCGGACCACCGCATCGAGAAAACCGTGGATGTCGGGCGAGAACATTCCCAGCGCATCAGGTCGGTGCGCCGCAACCGCTGGCGGCCAAATCGCCGGATCGACAGCGTGGGGGCGTCAATCGTCACGGGAGGAAGCGTGGCATTGACTCGGCTGCCGTCGGGGAGCCGCGCATCCACCATCGGCGAGCTTTCGTCGATCCGCCGTCCAACTCGGGCCGCGATCCGCTGGATGATGCGCACCAAGTGGTCCGCGTCCCGGAAGCGGACATCGGTCTTCTCCAGGTGTCCGAAGCGTTCTATGTAGACTTGCTGAGGAGAGTTGACAAGAATATCGGTTACCGCCGGATCGGCCATCAACGACGCAAGCGGCCCGACCCCGAGCGTTTCTTCCAGCAGGTCGCCGACCAGCCGACGACGTTCGTCTTCGTTCAGGGGCAAGTCCTCGGCCTGGAGCGCTTCATCGACGAACGTCTGCACGAATGCCGTCAACGTCTCCTCGCTGGCTGCCAGCAGGTTTCGCCGGTCGAGTTCGTCCAACAACCGCTGGTGCAAAGTCCCCTTGACGGAAAGGTATTCGGCGCCGCCGGGATGTGTGGGGAGTTGGGGTGCGACGGGAACCGCAGTCATCGTCCGCGTAGGAGCCGCCTTCTTCGTGGTCCGCACCCGGCCCGCCGGCAGCATGAGGCTCGACTTCCGAAGCTGCTGTCGCCAGTCCTGCGCAAGCTCGGGCGATTGTTCGCGGGTCTCTTCGTTCACGGCAAATCGTCCTCGCTTGGCTCCGCGTGCCCGGTTCCGGCTCGTGAGAGTTGTATCAATTCGCCGTCCCCGGACGCAGCGGGACAGAGCGGGCAAACCGGCCGGGCTGCGCCCATCGCGTCGATGTCATCGACCAAGCGGCGCAGATGACGGCCACAGCCAAAGAACCGGCTCGGCCGCAACACGTAAGGCTCCCCCGTGTTGGCGGCAACCACAATGCCCTTGTCAAACGGGATTACGTGATCGACATCATGGCCCAGCCGGTTGGCGACATCGGCGGGCTTCACGCATCCCGGCAGCGTTGTGTAGCGGTTCAGCACGATGCGTTGGCGCTCTTTGGGCAGCCCCAGGCCCCGGAGAACCTGCACGAGCTTCACTGCACCAAGCAGCGTGGGCACGACGTTTTCCAAGACGACGTAGGCCCGGTCGCTGAGGTCCAACACCGCCACGATGGCACGGTCCAGCATGGGAAACGTATCCACTAGCACGAAGTCATACGTGCGTCTGGCAAGAGTGAGAATCCGGGAGAGCACCTCGTCGTCGATGTCGGCAGCCTCCACGGCATCAGCGGGCGCGGCCAGAAGGTGCAGGCCGCTGGAGTGCGGAATAGCCAGTTGCCGGATGAGGGTCTCGTCCAGCCGCTCCGTCTCACGCACAACGTCGGTGAGCGACGTTGCGGGCGTCAGATCGAGCAACGATGCGCAGACGCCCATCTGGAGCGACGCATCCACCAGCAACACGCGCTCCGGGTGACGCAATGCCAGGCCACAGGCCGCATTGACGGCGATGGTCGATTTGCCCACGCCGCCCTTATTGCTGATGAAGGAGATGATCGACCCTACGCGGCCCGTTTCCCGGACGGGAGACCGCTGGATGCGGCGGAGCAGTTCCGCCAGTTCGCTGCTGGATACGGGCCGCCGCAGGAAATCCTTCACCCCGGCGCGGATCGCTTGGATGATGATCGTGCTTTCCGGCACATCAGGCTCAAAAGCGTCCGGCCGAAAGACGGCAGCAACGATGGTCTCGGGCGAGACCACCGCCGATTCCTCGGCAAAGGCTTGCAGGGGCCGGACATCGGTTCCCATTTCCACCAGCGCGATTTGCGGACGGCGGCTGCGGGCCGCCTCAATCGCCTGGCGGATGTCTCCGGCGTGGTGAATCACCGGGTGCAGTTCGTCCAATGAGGCCAGCGCGCTCTCCAACTCGGCGCGGAACCGCGGATCGGGACTCACCATCAGGATGTTGATCGTGTTCGGCACAGGTGGAGTAGGGGTCAGAGGTCAGGGGTTAGAGGTTAGGGATTGGGGATTGGGGATTAGAACGCCCGCCGACGGCGGTTGGCGGGGGCGGATCAAGGAGTGGGGCCAATATAGTGGTTCACCAGGACCGGGGCGTATAGCGGATTGCTGAGCGTCGCGTGTTCTTGGAAGAGCGTAGTAAAATCAGTTGTGTCTAGCGTCAGTACAGGGACGAAGGCGCCGGATACGTTGCCACAGCCCACGGACCCGGAGGGCCCGATCGTGAGGTTCAAGGTGCCGCCCGTTGCGTCTCCAGTCCACGTCCAACTCTGCACGTACCCGAATCCAATAATCGTGTTGTTTGAATCAACGACGGGAACATACTGCGATAACGCCAACAGAGTCGGACCGGTGTAGTTGACCGGATTTGTACCATTAGCCGCTACGTATTGCGACAGCCACGCCGCATTTTGCCCGGTGATGCTCTTGCCGACCTGTTGGCCGATTTCGATGAGGGCGAGCTGTATAACCTGCCCGCCACCAGTTATGGAGCCGTTGGACGCGACCGTAAGAGGCTGGCCGCCGGTCAAAACGTTCGACGCCACTGCAAAGGGAGTGACTCCAGGAACGTTAACGGCGCTGGCCGGATTGCCCGGGTCGATGTACTGATAGGGCGGGCCTGCCGTCTTGGCCCGGCCCGCCGAATAGGAGGCGCCGCCAAACTGTATGTTGTCGCCCGCCGCCGCGATGGCCGTAGCGCGGACCGTGAGGCCCTGTTGTCGGGGCGAATAGTTGGACCCCGGCTGCTGATAGATCGTCGAACCGCGGCCGAAGAGAAATGGAATCGTGTTATATTGGCCGCCCGGCAGTCCTTGGCTGCCGCCGGAACTGACATCCTGCTCATTGTCGATGCCGCTGGTGTCGCTGGTGCGCCGCATGCGGACCAGAAATGCTTGGTTTGACGTGTTCCAAAAGTCGCGGCGGTGGTATGGATTGCCGCTGCTGTCCGTGGCGGTCGTCCCCTCATCCGCCGCTCCGTCCGGCGGGTCCGCGTTATTCTGACCGTAGGTGCCGGAAACCATGTCGCCTTCGATTCCGGCTTGCGTTCCGTTCGGATAATTCAGTTCCAGCCCGGGCGTGCCGTCGGATCGCTTCGGTTGGTAAACCGGCGCATACGGCGACTGCGGATCGGACGGGGAAATGACGTACTGCCCGGCTGCCAAGTTAGCGGGACCGAACCCGCCGCCGAAATTCACGACCGGCCCCGCGCCGTAATGCACCGTCCCCGCACTGTCCTGGTAATCAGCGAACATACTTGGCTGTGCCGAAGATCCATTGGCAACAGGCCCATCGGCAACAACCTGGCTGGCCGCCCAGCGGCGGACCATCTCGCGTTGTTGCGGGCTCAACGGGCCCGTGCCCGGAAGCCCCACTTGGCTCTGGAAATTGGGGTCCGCAAGCCACCCTTGCGGCAGGTCTTCCCATTGCTGTACGTCCCGCCAGCGCAGCCCTTCCAGCGCCGCGGAATCCACGGCCGTTTGCATCTGGTGTTGGGCGAGCCGGGCAAAACCCATGTCGATCACCAGCGCGGCCAGCCCCATTATCCCGAAGAACATCATCAGGAACAACGCGAGGGTGTAGCCCGCCCGCTGTGTCCGTCGGCCGCGACGTGGTTTCATAATGCGCCTATTGCTGGCTCTCTTCGACTCCCGTAGGTTATGCTATAGCATAACACTCTGGAGATGTTATGCTGAAGCATAACCTGCGTCAGCCTACTCTGTGTCCTCTTCCACGTCCGACTTGGACTTCGCCGGGTTGCCGTCTTGAAACGCGACCACGGGGCTGTTGCCAGGTCCGTTGAACAGCACAAACTGCCGCTGAGCCCCGATCATAATCTCCAGATACCGGATGTTGGCAAAAGGGTCGAGGTCGGGCAGGATGTCCGACGCCGCCTGGTCCTTGTCCGCGCGGCCACGGCCCGCACGGCCAGCGGGCGGGTCGTCCTTCGATGACTGTGCGGCAGGCAGCGTATGCTTCGTCGGTCTGCCCGACCGCGCCGCGCACGTGATCTCATATTTCAAGTTGATCGCTTGCGCAGAGCGCTCCGCCTCGATCGGCTCCACGGCGAGCACTATTTCCTCGACCGGCTTGGTACGGGTGGCTTTCCCCGGAGCGGCCGCGCTTGAACCGATCGGCACACCGCGGATTCGAACGGGGATCACGACCACTCCGTCTTGCACCAACGGCCTGACGATACATTGTTTCTTCTGCAAAGCCACGTCAGGGGCCGCCACCACGCTCATTCCCGACTGCCCGGCGCTGGAACGGCCCGCCCCCGGCATGTCCACGGGAATGCTGACAAACAAGTCAAAGTGGTCGCCCATTTTCAAGTCATGGACGCCGTGGATCTTGCCCGCGTCCAAAGTGATCGCGCGTTTTCCTTCCGGCGTGCCTCCGACAACGCCCGGATGAGTGCCCTCGGGCAGAAAAGCGTCTTCCGTGAAATTGTACATGGCCCCTATGGCATGCGCCGCGACTCGCCCGCGAATTTTCGAGACGTCCAAAATCGTTCCCTTCGGAACCGCCCTGGGCGGCATGTAAACCATTGCCAACTCGCCTGTTTTCGGGTCGGTCAAGTCGTAGCCCGTGATTTCCGCGAAGGCGTTGATCGACCGTGCCGCGACGGGGACGGGAATCAAGCCCTTGTGACTGGCCCGGTTGCTCCTCCAGAATGCCAGCTTCGCCGCATCAATCACGTTGAAGTACGCCAGCGCGGCTACAGTTCCCGCGCCGCCGACGGCAAGTGCCGCAATAGCCAACAGCACGGTGCGCCACGGTGATCGGTGACGAGTGTTTGGTCGGATGGGTCGCATGATTGCACCTTTCCTAATTTCGCTATTCGGAAGAAAAAACCTCGCGCCGATAAATCGCTTGGGCCGAAATCAGGCTCCGGTATGGCCTGACGGTGGTGGCCCAAGCATACTGCACTCCCAAACCGTATTGCCCGCCGTAGAGACTGCTGGATGGAGGCAAAGTGCCCGTCGGGCTGTACTGCCCGCTGCCGTTCGTCAAGCCCACGCCGCCGTCATTGGCCTGAATGGGAACCGACGGGTTTCCCGGACCGGGCGGCGACGACGGGTCGGGCAGCGGTTGAAAGCCGGTCATGGCCGCCGATTTCAAAACCATAGTTGATGCGCAACGCCACCAGCCCGCGCTCGGGCGAGGCAACGGAAAACGGCGTCACACCGGCCGCCGCATCCGCCGGGGAAGTGATTTCCTCGATGACCGGCACCCAGGTAATGCTTTCGGCCCCATTGGCTTGCAGGCTGTCAACTCGCGCAATGCAAGGGACGCTCCGGTTTGAGTTTGGGTTTGAGTTGTCCGTGCATGCAACAGCGCCCGGATAACACAACATTTGGGTGTCCGGCGCCACAATCATTGCCGGGAACAGCATTTGATTGATGATCGGCCACGTCCCGACGACATCGAGGACCGACTGGCCCGCGGTCAGTTGCGTCAGGTCATATTGCAGCAGCAGCGGATTGAATAGCGATAACCGGACGCTGCTCCACTGGGGATCGTTGCTGTAAAGAACATCCATGAGATCGGCTGTCGGCGGCAGCGGCGTGCGGCTGATTTCCCTGGCGGCGACGTCCGCGGCCTGCTGGAGCGTCTGATCGTAAAAGAGCATTTGGCCGAAGGTCAGGATCGCGGCCAACAGCATATAGACGACAAATGACACGATGGCGAACTCCACCAGCGACTGGCCGCGGCGGTTGCGGCCTCGGCGCGAGGGCTTCGAGAAACTCTTCGGCGGTCTCTTAGCGGAGCAGCACATTGCGAAGTCCCTCCGGCCACAAGGTCTGAATCAGCAGCCCGGCGGCAATTGCCGGCACGTAAGCGAACTCTCCCCTTCCACGAGATTTGGCCGCAAGTGCGAGCAGACCGCCTGCGAGCACGGTCCAGAAAAGAACGCACAGAAGCGAGATTGGCCCCAACGCGGCTCCCAAAGCGGCTATCAGTTTCACGTCCGCGCCGCCCAGTCCCCCGAGGTAAAACACGGCCGCCGAACATGCCAACCCCAGGAGCAAGCCGGCAATCAGGCCCGGCCACCGGATTTCACTCCAAGCGAAGCCCGTCGCCAGCACCGCGCAAGTCAAGATCGCCAGCGCAATCCAATCGGGAACCTCGCGCGTGCGGAAGTCAACGATGGCTGCGACGATGACCAGAGACAGGATGATCCAATGCACAACATACCTCGCCACAGAAAGAAACGAAAGCCTCTGCGCCCGAAGCCGGGCGCAGAGGGTGGCTGCCATGCCGAACGATCCTTCATCTCACAAGTCGCGCCGGCCGTCCTTGCCGGCGCTCGCGGGCAAAACCCGCCATTGGGGCCGGGATTACCCGCCACCATTGCCGGCGCCGGCCGCTGCCGTATCCGGAGCCAACAACTCGCCGGCCGCGCTATTGCCAAAGAGGTTCTGCGTCAGGCGGGCGACAGTCCCGTGGTCGGCGGCGATGGTCGTCGCGTCCACAACTTCATTGCCGTTGGCATCCACCGTCGTTTCGATCAACTGGCCATCGGCAATCGGGACGTTGCAGTCGTCGTGAGCGCCAGGCAGGATTACGGCCGCCACGTCCATCATGCCGGCCACCTTGTGGCCGAAGATCGTGACTCCGCAAGCGGACACCAAGGTCACGCCCGCCACAAGCAGGGCGTACTCAACAAGTGCCTGGCCCTTACGGTTGCGAAATAACCTAAACATCTCAACTCTCCTTGTGAAAGAAAAAGTGACAGAAAACAATGGAAACACGGTCATAACACTCCGCCGCGGCAGCGCAATCATGCCGACAGTCTGGTCGGACCTTTAGCACGTCTCACGCTGCACGCGACGGAGCATTTTCCAAGCCATCCTTGGCGCATGTGATGGCAAAACGAAGCCACACGCGCACGGACGGCGATGATCCCGCGAGTCAGGTAGCGCGAGAGAAACGACACAACCGGCGATGCGCACGGTTGATAGGGAGCGCCAAATCAGTGTAGAAGGGCTAGGCAGCCGGGGCGCTCGCGCTTGAAATGGCTGAAGATGAGGACTTGGCAGGAAGATCGGAATTGTCGGGCTTCGATCCGGTACGCTTACCGCAACCGAAACGACCACAACTCGCTGGCCGACCACTCTCCCTTGTGCCAGATACTGACAGATTGGGCATGTAGCGCTGTCGTGGCAGCTTCCACGATGGTTGGCCTCACCAATATAGGGGGCATTTCCGTGCCTAGAATAACAACTGAGGGCAAACCCTAGCAGATGGGAGCCAGAAACAACTGGCCCCTCGTGCAATCCAAGAAGCTCGTGCAGGCCCTCGCCCAGAAGCGACATCCCGCCGATCGTGACGGCGAGAAGCCAAGTTAGCAGTGATCTGGCGGGCCGACGCACCACGGTCAGACACTCCCAAGAAAACTACAACGTGCGTCCGACCAGAGACCTGAACGTCTATTATCCTAACTCGCCGAGCGGTTGTCAAGGGAAAGTGACGTTAAAAAACACGCTAGTGCAACGAAACGTTGTTGTTCAAGAGGTGGACATGGTTGGGAGTCCAAACGGTCGGTCCCACCGGGCTGCACGCCGTGAATCCGCTGCCTTCGGCTTTCTCGGGTCTCACAGTGCTAGCTACTTTCATACGCCTGGAATTATGTCACCATGCCACCCATTGTTGGGGTTGGTGGCGGGGGGTACTTCCGGAGAGTATCCATACGTAGTAACTATGCTCCAGGCTTTGTAACTTTCCTCAAGGGCAGCCAAGTGACCCCCTGGCGAAATATCTCTTTCCGCGTGCGCGAGACTTTTCGCGTCGTTCTTTGACCAATGCCACGCAGCGAAGAGCTTGTCCCTGCCGCAGTTGAAATAGAAAATGGCGGTTCCTCAGGTCCGGGCGGTGTAGCCTGGACCGCTTTCCACCACGAAAGGAGAAACCGCCATGAGGAAAAGGTACACGAAACGAGGTAGCGTCCGCAAGCCTTCGCAGAAGGAGCGGCGAAAGGGGCAGGCTGAGAAGGACAGGGAAGTTCAGTTGGTGCTGGACCGGGAGGAGATGCTGGCAATGATTCAGGACTCGCTGACCAGCTTCGCCACCGAGATCGGCCTGAGGGTGGCCACAGGGCTGTTGGAAGACGAGGTGAACCAGCGTTGTGGCCTGCGGTATGAACGGGCGCGGAGAAGCTGCCGATCCCACGGCCCAGGATGCGTTACACGCGGCGGTGCGGCGAGGCGGACCTGGAAACCTACGCCCGGCTCCAATCGCCCGACGCGATGCCCCAGGCCGTGCTGAAGCGGCTGGTGCGGGGCGTTTCCTGCCGGGACTACGAGGGCGTGGTGGACCTGGCCCGCGAGGGTTTTGGGGTGCAGAAGTCCAGCGTCAGCCGCTCCTTCGTCAAGGCGTCGGCCGCCGAGGTGCGACAGTTGTCCGAACGGCGACTGAAGGGCCTTCGGATTCCGGTGATCTACCTCGACGGCGTGGTGTATGCGGGCGAAACGATGACCGTGGCCCTGGGAGTGCTGGAAAACGGGGCGAAACGAGTGTTGGGGGTGCGGCAAGGGGCGACGGAGAACGCCGCTGTTTGCACGGCCCTGCTGGAAGACTTGCAGGGGCGCGGCTTGGACACCTCGCAGCCGACGCTGCTGGTGTTGGACGGCTCGAAGGCCCTGCACGCGGCAGGGAAGCGGGTCTGGGGCCGCAACACGCTGATCCAACGCTGCCAGGTCCACAAGAAGCGGAACGTGCAGGCACACCTGCCGGAGAAGCACGGGGAGGAGCTTTCCCGGCAACTCCACGCCGCGTACAGCGAGAGGGACTTCGACGCGGCCCTGCGGCGGTTGAAAACAACGGCCCGTTGGCTGGACCGCCTGAACCCCGACGCGGCGGCGAGCCTGCGGGAAGGGCTGGAGGAGACGCTGACGGTGGTTCGTCTGGCCGTTCCCGACTTGCTTCGGCGGACGTTGGCGACGACCAATCCGATCGAGTCGGCGTTCAGCGTGGCAGAGAACGTGACTCGCCGGGTGAAGTGTTGGCGCGAGGGCGACATGCGTCAGCGGTGGTGTGTGGCCGGCTTGATGCGAGCCGAGAGTAAGTTCCATCGGGTGAAAGGCTACCGGCATATGCCGGAGCTGCTCAGAGCGTTGGACCGCCTTGTTCATGGAACGGCACTTGACGAGAACAGGAGGATTGCGTGACAATTGTTCGAGGCGCCGCCTGACGATTTTCAACTGTCAAAGGGACATTCTCCTGATTTGGGATGGGTTTCCGCATGTGCGACCCGCACTGCAGTTGTGGAGGGGAAACATATAGTCGCACTTGTTAACCCCCAGGTATTCCTGGGACGCAACGCCAGTTTTGGTAGTTTACGAAGTTTTGGCAGCCGAGCGCGCGGGCGCCGCTGCCGGCTTGCCCAGCGGTGTTTACCAGTCGCGTCAAGCAGCCGGCCGGCTCGGAACGAACTGAAGACGCCCCCATTATCCACACACGCGCCCTGCCGGACAAGCCGGCCGCGGCAGTTGACGGACGGAACCCCGCAGGGATTGCAGCGCCCGCTCCTGGCAGTCCCTCAGCGAACTCACGGCTGGTTCTCCTGGTGAAAGCCGATGCGCCGCCGGGGCAGGTGACGCCGGCCGCCATGGGACGCGGAACTTGAGGTCACAGTTCGTGACCTCGATTTGGTAGTTTGCGAAATAGTGGCGGCCGTTTGCCCACCCTACGACCGCAGCGCCTTGTCGGAGATGTCTTTGCGGCACCAGGCGCCGGGCCAGCGGATGCACTTCACCGCGCGGTAGGCGTTGAGCTTGGCCTTGGCGATGCTCTCGCCCAGGGCGGTGACGTTCAGCACGCGGCCGCCGGCCGTGACGACGTTGCCGTTGCTCAACGCCGTGCCGGCGTGAAAGACCTTTACGTCGGGGAGCAAATCGGCGTCGCCCAGGCCGCGGATGGAATGGCCCTTGGTGTACTCGGCGGGATAGCCCTGGCTGGCCATGACGACGCAGACGGCCGGGCGGGGGTCCCAGTTGAGCGGCCCGATCTGATCGAGGCGTCCCTCGACGGTTGCCTCCAGCACGTCCAGCAGGTCGCTGCGGAGCCGCATCAAGAGCGGCTGCGATTCCGGGTCGCCGAAGCGGACGTTGAACTCCAGCACTTTCGGCCCTTGCTTGGTGATCATCAGCCCGGCGTAGAGCACGCCACGGAACGGGCGGCGGGCCCGCTTCATGGCGTGGACCGTCGGCACCAGGACGTGCTCCTCAATCCAGTGAAGCATTTGGTCATCGACCAGCGGGGCGGGGCAATAGGCCCCCATGCCGCCGGTGTTTGGGCCGGTGTCGCCATCGAACGCCGCCTTGTGGTCTTGGGCAGGCTGGAGGGTGACGATCGTCTGCCCGTCCGTAATCGCCAGCACGCTGGCCTCCTGGCCGTCGAGCCGCTCCTCGATCACCAGGCGGTCGCCGGCGTGGCCGAAGGCTTTTTGGCGGGCGATGTGCTCGACGGCCTTCCACGCTTCGTCGCGGCCGGAGCAGACGACGACCCCCTTGCCGGCGGCCAGCCCGTCGGCCTTGACCACCACCGGCACGTCTTCGCGGTCCTTGAGGAACTTCAGGGCGTCGTCGGGATTGGCGAAGGTTTGGTAGTCGGCCGTGGGGACGTCGGCGTGGCGGAGCAGGTCTTTGCAGAAGACTTTGCTGGCTTCCAGTTCGGCGGCGGCCCGGTGAGGGCCGAACGCCCGCAGCCCCGCCTCCTCGAAGGCGTCGACAATGCCGGCGGCCAGCGGCGACTCCGGCCCAACCACGCAGAGTCCCACCTCGTTTTCCTTGGCGAAGCGGATCAGGGCGGGAAAGTCATGGGGCTGAATGTCAACGTTCTCGCCGTCGACATCGGTCCCGGCGTTGCCGGGGGCGACGAAGACGCGGTCGGCGCGAGGGCTTTGGGTGATCTTCCAGGCCAGGGCGTGCTCCCGCCCTCCGTTGCCGACGACCAAAATGTTCATGCGATACCCTTCCTTGAGACCCCGACGGGAGAAGCATGATTGTAATGAGATCTGGGAACGTCGAAAAGGGGAGCCTGCCGTTGGGGGGCAAGCTGACGTGGTCTTACAGAACTTGTTCCGCGACGGCGGTGGGGGACGGCTCGGATTGTCCGTCGATCGGCAATCGGACGATGAAGACGGTTCCCTTGCCGACTTCCGTTTCGAAGCGAATGGTTCCGCCGTGCTTGTCGGCCACGACGGCGTGGGCCAGCCAGGCCCTGGCCGGTGCCTTGGCCGACCTCCTTGGTGGTGAAGAAGAGGTCGAAGACGCGGGGGCGGATTTCCGCGGGGATGCCCGTGCCCGTGTCTTCCACGCGGATTTCCGCCCAGGGGGGGTCGTAGCGCGTGCGGACCGTGATCGTGCCCAGACTGTCCCCTTTTCCGGCGTGGCGGGAGGCTTCGGCAATTGCCTGCGCGGCATTGACGACGAGGTTCATCACCACGCCGTTCAACTCGGTCGGCAGACAGCAGACCGGGGGCATCTCGGGGTCGAAGTCGGTGACCACCTCCGCCACGCAGTTCCATTCGCTTTGGCAGAGGGTGATGGCGCCCTCGATGGCGTGGTTCAGATCGATGGGCTGTTTGTGCCCGTTGGCCGGGTGGGAGAACTCCTTCATCGCGCCGACAATGCCGGAGACGTGCTCGACCCCTTCCAGCGATTGCTGAATGGCCTGGGGGATTTCGCGGCTGAGGTAGCCGAGGTCGGCGTTGCCGAGCGCGGCCTCCGTTTCCTTCAACAGCTCGTCGCTGACCGGACCGGCTTGGGCGGCGTGCAAGAGGCGGTCGAAGACGTCCAGAACCGTGTCGATGTCGGCGAATGCGCCTTGGAGGAAGCCGGTGTTGTCGCCGATATACTGGGTGGGCGTGTTGATCTCGTGGGCGATGCCGGCGGCCAACTGGCCGATCGCTTCCAGCCGTTGCACCCGCGCCAATTCCTTCTCCATCCGCTGCTTCTCTTCCAGCAGCCGCCGCTGCTGGATGGCCCGCGCAACGACCAACGGGAGCACGTTGACGAAGCCGCCTTCGAGGTCCTTGACGAGATAGTCGCTCACGCCGAGTTTCATGGCTTCCACGGCGATCCGCTCGCTGCCGGTTCCCGTGACCACGACCGTCGGCGGCAACGGTCCTCGGGCGGCCATGGCGCGAATCACCCCCAGGCCGCTCAGTCCGGGCATGGTCTGATCGACGACGACGGCGTTGTAGGCAGTGGCGGCCGTAGCGGCCAGGCCGGCGGCGCCGTCGTGGGCCAGGTCGACGGCATAACCCGCCCGCTGGAGGCACTTCTGCACCAGCCGTGCCTGGGCCTCGTCGTCCTCCATGTATAACACTCTCTCGGTCAAGGGAGCGCTCCTTCCGTCTGCGGAAAGACGGCCGCGTCGTCGCGGTTGGGGTGGCAGTTCAACTGCCACCCCAGTGGCGAATTCCCCGGCGGCGAATCGTCGGCGAAGCGGGCGCGGATCGTGCGGATTTCGGGCAACGCGCGGACGAAGGCGGCATGCACCCGCGGATCAAAATGGCTGCCGACCGTGGCCGCCATGATCGTCAGGGCCTCGTCCTCGGGGCGGGCCGGCCGATAGGGACGGTTCGAGGTCAAGGCGTCGAACACGTCGGCCACGGCCACGATCCGCGACTCGAGCGGGATCGCCTCGCCCACCAGCCCGCCCGGATATCCGCCGCCGTCCCATTTCTCGTGATGCGTCAAGGCGATCGTGGCCGCCATCTCCAGCACTGGATCGCGGTTGACCAGCGTGTCCTTCATGGCGGGCGAATCGACGGCGTACCAGTCGAACAAGGGGACCACGACCTTGGATTGCTCGCGGAGGATGCACTCGCCGATCTCGCAGTGCCGTTGCATGACGGCCCACTCTTCGTCGCTCAGCGGGCCGGGCTTCAAGAGCACGCTATCGGGGATGCCGATCTTACCGATGTCGTGCAGCGGGGCGGCCAGCAGAAGCATCTCCAGAAACGACCGAGGCATATCCATCGCCGCCGCCACCGCACGGCTAAAGCAGCCCACCCGGATCACGTGGTTTCCCGTGTCTTCGTCGCGGAACTCGGCGGCCATCCCCAGCCGGCAAATGACGCTCATCCGCGACTGCGCCAGATCGAGTTCCTGTCGCTGGACCTTGTCCGTCAGCAGGTCGTTATTGGCCCTCAAGCCGTCCTGGTACGTCTTCGTCTGAAGCACGTTGCGGAGCCGGGCAATCAACTGCCCCGCGTCGACCGGTTTGTTCAACAGATCGGCGGCCCCTTGCTCCAGCGCCTTCTCCTTCAGGTTGCGGTCGTTCAACCCGGTCAATACGACCACCGGCACGTCCTTCGTCCTGTCGGACTGCTGCATCCGAGCCAGCAGGTCCAATCCGCTGATGCCGGGCATGCGGACGTCGGTCACCACGGCGTCGTAGGCTGTTTCGAGCAACGCCTCCCATGCCGCTTCCGGGTGGCGGACGAACGTGACCGACCAATCATCGCTCTGCCGGTGCATCGCCCGGCGCAGTGCATCCAACATCCGCTGGTCGTCGTCGACGACGAGAATCTGCTTCTTCACGGCCTGCCTCCGTGTGGGTGTCAGCACTATAAGTGTAGGTCGCCGCGGGGGGTAGAAAATTTCCCTATGGAACCCTACCTACGGGGGATTGCCAATTGGCGCGGAGTTGCCGGCCAAGGCCGCCCCGTTGAAGTTCCGCCACCCCTTTGGGCGAAGGTGATTAGGGGGCCGGACACGTGGTCCCCTCCCGGAGCACCTCTGCATGAGTCTTCCTCCCCCCGATGCGCCGCTTTGCTGCCTTCCCCGGACGTTTCAGAGCAAGAGTGGCGTGCCGGTCGAGTTGCACCGCCTCCCGGCCGATGCAGGCCAGCGGCTGGTGGACATGTACCTGGCCTTTCAGCCGCGAAACTCGTTCCAGGGGCTGCCGCCGATCAAGGATGAAGTCTGTGTCAATTGGGTGCGGGAGATGCTCCGCACCGGCCTCCACGTGGTCGCGCTGCCGCCCGGCCGGCACCCGTTCATCGGCCACGTCGCATTGTTTCCCATCAACCGGCAGAAGTGCGAGATGCTGGTCGTGGTCTGCCCCGGTTTCCAAAACCTCGGCGTCGGCACCGAGTTGGTGCGGAGCTGCATCGACCTGGCCGACGAACTGGGCTTCCAACGGATCTGGCTGCCGGTGGACGCCGCCAACGTGCGGGCCAGACACGTCTACCGCAAGTGTGGGTTCGAGTACGTCGACGACCGGCAGGGCCGCGAACTGGATATGGCGTGCGAGGTCCGCCGCTGGCGATCCGCGCCGGCGGGCGAAGGAAAGATCGCCGCGCCGCACGTCGCCGTCCCTTGTTTTCATTTTGCGGACACGTCCTGCGTGTAGCCGCTTGCGGTTTCGCAGTCGCGGCATTGCTACAGCAGCGCCGCGTACTCGCTCACGTCGCGGCGCCAATCCTCGCCGGCCCGCCCACGCCACTCCGGCGGCAACAGCACCGCCAGCCGCTTCGACCCCAACAGCCGGCCGGGGTGCAGGCTGTAGTGCCGGTCGAGATACGTCGGATTCCGGTAACAGGTGGCCAGCAGCAATTCCAGCGTCTCGGCCGTAAGCCGCCGGGGGTCGCCGGCCGGCTCCAACACGACCTGCAAAGTCGTATGGGGATTGTCGTCCAAGAGCCCGGCGATCAGCCCGGCGGCCTCGCGCCGTTGCCGGTGGAAATCGGCCGAGCGCAGCCAGAGCGTGAAGCAAAGCGCCGGCAATGAGTCACGGGCAGCTCCTCCGGCGGCTGTTAGCCGCCGGCTATTGAAATCGTTTTCCTCATGGTCGGCGGCGTCCAAATCGATCCGATAGCCTCGGCACGGATCACCTCCTGGTTGGAAGAGATCGAGCCGCGGCGGCGGCAACGGATCGAACTCGGTTCCAAACGCCTCCTCCGCCTCCTCCATCAGCCGGCAGAGAAGCTCCACGTCGAGCGTGGGCGTCCGCAGCGCGTAGTACGGCGGCCAAGGCTGATACGCCAGCCCCAATTGGCCGGCCTCGCGCCGAAAGGCCGTGCCGGGCAGGACCGACAGGTTAAAAACCTGGACCTCCGTGTAAAGACGGCGGCGATGGAGGAAGTCGATGCCGCGGCGGATCGAGCCGGCCGTGTCGCCCGGCAGGCCGAGGATCAGGTCCACGCGGACCTTGATCCCTTCGCCGAGCATCGCCCGGACGCCCTCTTCGAACGCCGCGAGGTTTGTGGGCCGGCCCATCAGTTCCCACGCCCGCGGCTCGACCGATTGCAGACCGATTTCAACCTCGTGGAACCCGGCCTGGCTCATCAGCCGGGCGGTGGCCGCGTCAATCCCTTCCGCCCGCAATTCGGCCGAGAACCGCAACCGGCCCGCGGCGTTCCCGCGGTGCAGCACCCCGAGGAAACCGATGAAATCCGGCCGCTGGTTGAGCGTGGGATCCAACAGCACCACCTCGTCCGCCCCGTGCTCGGCCGCATAGTTCAGGTTGGCCAGCACCTGCTGGGGCGAGAGGAACCGCGGCGGGTCGTCCCCTTTGGGATAGTAGCAATACTTGCAGCAGAAGCGGCAGCCCGCGCGGTCTCCAGCAGCATCCGCCGCGAGTCGGACAGGTCGACGATGCCTTCGACGTAGGGGGATGAAATGGCGTCCAGTTCGGCCAGCGGCGTCCGCGGTGGCGGCATCTGTCCGCCGGCGTGCCACAGCCCCGGAATCGAACGCCCGCCGGCTGCGCCCGGCCGGGTGGAAGTGTTCCGCTCGTCCGCCAATGCCGCGAGCAGTTCCGCGAAGGTCG
Organism: uncultured Planctomycetaceae bacterium; assembly: GCA_963754135.1. GTDB lineage: Bacteria > Planctomycetota > Planctomycetia > Pirellulales > Thermoguttaceae > JAJFUI01. The sequence goes on along the minus strand of CAVWEY010000003.1, from coordinate 10,943 downwards.
TCTCTCCCTCGCCCAGCACCGCGTAATCGACCGCCGGATTACGCAGCACCCACAGGTTGTCGGCAGTGATCTCCGGGCCGCCCACGAGGACTTTCAGTTCCGGCCGCGACTGCCGCAGCCGCCCGGCAATCCACAGCGTCCGCTCGATGTTCCACAGATAGCAGGTGAAGCCCACCATCCACGGCTGTCGCGCCAGGATCGCACGGATCAAGGCCTGATCGCCCAGGGCGTTGGCCAGCGCGGGCGGCAGCACCTCGATGTGGCAGAAGTCTTCTAGCCCCCGCCGACGGGCGAAGAGCTTCAGGTACGCGGCCGCCAGCGGCACGTTCCCTTCCACCGCCCCCGGTCCCGGCGGCGGAACCGGCAACTGCACCAGCAGCACCAGGCGGCGATCGCTCATCGGCTTGTATTGCGTCGGGTGGCACGCCCGGAAAGGGCGTGGTGGGCATGGAGGTTGAACGTGTCGGTTCGCCACGCCCTTTCAGGGCGTGCCACCCGGCTTCAGGGCGTGCCACCCGGCTTCAGGGCGTGCCACCCGGCTTCAGGGCGTGCCACGCGGCTTCTACTTCCCCTTGCCCGGCGGCGGGGCGTCGGCCGGGGGCAACTCCCGAATCCGAATGTTGCGGAAACGGACCGGATTCAGGTGGTATTGCAGACCCAGCGGCAGCTTGGCCGCATGGGCCGTGTACGCCGGAGCACCGTCCCACGCCGTTGTGCCTTGGATTTGAAAGTGGTTCAGCACTAACACCCCGTTATGGAGAAGGGTGACGTAGGCGGGCCGGATGAGTTTGCCGTCCCCACCGAACCGCGGGGCCTCGAAAACAATGTCGTACGTCTGCCACTGGCCCGGCCCGCGGCAGGCGTTTACCAACGGTGGGCGCTGCTTGTACACGCCCGCCGCCTGGCCGTCGTAATAGGTGGGGTTATCGAAGCTGTCGAGGATTTGGATTTCATAGAGGCCCATCATGAAGACGCCGCTGTTGCCGCGTTCCTGGCCGTGGCCGGTCGGCTTCTCCGGCGTGGCCCATTCCACGTGCAGTTGGCAGTCGCCGAAGGCCCGCTTGGTATGAATGTCGCTCACGGCGGTCGTGGCGTATCCGTCGTGGACGGGCCATTTCTCGCCCCCTTCCCACTCCGACAAGCTCTTGCCGTCGAACAGCACGATGGCGTCGCTGGGCGGCCCGCCCGGCGGGCCGGGATCGACCACCTTCGGCTCCGGCCAGGCGATTCCGCTCACCCATTCCCCCGCCTCGGCGCAGACGAGCATCGCCGCCGCGAGCAGGCCGGCCGCACCGGCAAGAATGGCCGTGGAACGATGGCCGCGGAAAAACGCAACGATTCGCTGGCGTGGGGGGGGCATGGCGGGCACCTCTGGGTTTGGGGGTTCTCTCAGTATGCCGGGATTGTAACCCGAGGAGCACCCGGCTGCAACAACGCGGGACCTGCTCTCCTCTTCGCCCCGACGGCGAAATGGCTTATAATTATAGTGTCCTCTTAAGGTTGGGTGCCATGCCCACGCTTGCCGTGGGCATGGCGAACCCGTCGGAAAACGGTCACATGCCCACGGCAAGCGTGGGCATGGCACCCGTCCACGGGACCTTCCGAGAATTAGAATGTCCTTCCCCGCGACGGAGCCGAATCCGTGTTGCAGGTCCTGAAGTATCCCCATCCCGCACTGCGTCACCCCAGCAAGCTGCTCCGCCGCGTCGATGGCGAGCTGAAGAACGTCGTCCGCACGATGTTCGACCTGATGTACGAAAAACAAGGCATCGGGCTGGCCGCCAATCAGGTGGGACTCCCCTATCGCCTCTTCATCCTCAATCTCGAAGCCGATCCGCAGAAGGCCCCGGAACACGTGTTCATCAATCCGGTCATCAGCCGGCGGACCGGCACCGTCGAGGCCGAGGAGGGCTGCCTCAGCTTTCCCGAAATCTACGCCCCCGTGAAACGGTCGGACAAGGTCGTCATTTCCGCCTACAATCTGGCCGGCGAAGAGGTGAACCACCGGCTGGACGGGCTCATGGCCCGGGCCTTCCAGCACGAATACGACCACCTCGACGGTGTGCTGATGATCGACCGGCTCTCGCCCGCCGCACTGCTGTCGATCAAGCAGGCCCTGCGGGACCTGGAGTTGGAGTTCCAAGGGGACCGGCAGCGGGGCGTGATTCCCGCCGACGGGCAAATCGCCGCCCGGCTCGCCGAACTGGAAACGCTGCGGACGTGAGGCCGGCGAGCGGGCAGCAGTTGGTCAACAGACTGCGTTTTGGCCAATTTCGGACTCCAATCGGGGGGAGAGCGGTCAGCTTTCAGCTACCAGGTTTTGGCTCTCAACTCTCGGCTCTCTCACGCCGACCATTATGCGCTCTTGGCCGGGGGTTTTCAAGATCAAGAATTGGGCCAATGGTAGAGGGGGCGGCAGAGAAGAGGAAGGCGGAGGGGTGAACTGCTCACTGCATGCCGCTGGTCGCCCGAAATGCCGATTTCGATCATTTCGGTGACTTCAACGAAATGATCCTCGATCCCTTGTTCCCGCCCCCAGGTGCCCCGGAAAAATCGCCTTTCGGATCGCGTGGGCCGCTTGACGCCCCAAGACGGGAGGGAGTAGGATAGCGGGTGTGGCCGTGGGGGGTCGAGGCGAGCAGCGGCCCGCTTCCGCTGCCGGCCGTCGGGAGGCCGCTGTCGCCCGCCCCATGAAGCCACAACAGCGAATCCACAACCCGACGGGGCGCAAACAGCCGTCTCGGAGGTTCACATGAAGACGCGCGGGAAAGTGGCTTTGGGGGCGCTGGGGCTCGGGTTGGTGTGGGGGACGGCCATCGGCGCCGCGGTCTGGGTTGCCGTGGGCACCAAGTACACGGCCGTCTCGTACCTTCGCGTTGAGATGACGGAGCCGGCGTTGATCCGTCCCAGCGAGCCGCGCAAGACGGACCCTGTCGGTTTCGAGATCTACCAGAAACTCGCAGAGAACAATTGCTCCTGAGCCGCTTCGTGTCGATGGCCGCGCTGCGCAAGCCGGAAGTGTACCGGATTCCGGCCATCCGGGACGCGCAGCAGAACGGGGATCCGGTCGACTGGCTAATGCGGCGGGTATCGGTTTACTTTCCGGGAAGGGCCGAGGTGATGGCGGTGAGCGTCACCCGCGACGACCCTGCCGAGGCCCAAGCCCTGGTGAAAGCCATCGTCGATTCCTACTTGACCGAAGTCGTGAGCGTTGAGCGCGATCGGAAACGGCAGCGCCTGAACGAGTTGAACACGGTCTGCGCCGCCAAGGAGCAAGACATCCGCGAAAAGCACCAACAAATGAAGAGCCTTGGCCTGGAAACCGGAACGACGGACACCGAAATGCTTTCGGTTAGGAACAGGCTCGCACTGGAAGAGTTGGCGACGATGCGCGGCGAGATGGCCAGGACCCAGTCGAAGATGGGGGAACTGCGGGCCGAATTGGCGGGCCAGAAAGCCCTGTTGTCGCACGCGGACGACGTGCCGGCCGATCCCGTCGAGCTGGAAATACTCATCAACAGCGATCCGGTGGCCCGCGAGCTATCCGTGACGCTGGGTTACAAGGCCCTGGAGCAACTGCACAACGAACGGGTGTTGAAGGGGGGCGCCACGACGCCCAGCGACGAGAGGAAGGTGCTCCAGGCCCAATTCGATGCGCGGGTGGAAGCGCTGCGCAAGAAAGTCCTGGACAGGCAGCGCGGCGTGGTAATACGGAAAATCATCGAGTTGGAGGCCCAATTGAAGGACCTGGATGAGGAACAGGCGGCGGCAGCGAAGGTCATCAGCGAAATGCTGAAACAAACCCAGGAGATCGGCATCACCACGGTTGACTTGGAAATGCTGCGGCAAGAACTCAAGAGTGAGGAGCAATTGGCTTCCGAGCTGAACATGGAGAAGGAGCGGCTGAGAATTGAGTTCCGTGCGCCCACTCGCATCACGCTTGTGGAACCGGCTGAGTTGCCGCTCACGCCCTCGAACTTGAACTCACGGATGGCTCTGACGGCTACAGCGATGTTGGTCGCGTTCTGTTGTCCCGTGGCGGTCGTGATTTTCCGGTACGTCCACACCTGTCGCATCAAGACGGCCGACGGGTAACGGACGGCAGTTGTGGGCCGATTGCAGGCTGTTGTTCACGAAAATCAGCAACGCGGCCAGGAACGACCCGCCGGCGACAACGCCCGAGGCCACGAACGCCCCCCGAAAACGCTCCCTACGACGAGAAAAGCCGTAGCGGCACAGGAGCCGGCCTCAATCCCAGAACTCAACCGATAGTCCCGGCACCCGCTCGAAATCGCCGCGGTTCCGGGAGGCCAGGATTGCGGAATGGTCCTGACAGATCGCGGCGATCCGCAGATCGTGCGTAGAGACTCGGACCTTCTGCTGCCGCCAGTCGTGGAAAAGAGAATCGCAGCCGCTCGTATAGGAGAGAACGGTCAAGCGTTGAAAATCGTTCACCGTGCGGCCAAGAAGCTCGTAGGCCCGCTGGACCGTGATCCGTCCTTTGCCCGCCTCCGCCCGACGGATGGCGTGGAGTCTGGCGCGGAGAATCTCCTCCACGGTGACGATGCCGATTGCCTGTTGATCGAGGGGGATTGCGGCCGCGCGCTCGACGAAACGAATATTGCCCGCAAGAATCTCGACAAACACGTCTGTGTCTATGCCGTTGCGCTTTTTTCGGTAAATCGTTGTGAAACGCCTTGGTTTCTCGGTATTTGAGGGCGGTTGTGCGATGTTTGCCTTATGCGACCTGGCAAGGAGTCTGACGACGCAGTTCGCGGAGCAGGCGACACCGCCCGCCAACGGTACGCAGACGATGCTCGATCCACGCGACGTTCCATCGCTGGCAGAGCGATTCGAGCATCCGCAATCGGTCCGTCGCACGGGCCTGTACCCAGTCGGCTCCGATCTTCACGCCCTCCCGCTGCATATCGCGCAGCCGTTGCTGCTCCAGCAACAACAACCCCATCAGCAGCATGTCCAGGTAACGCTCCACCGCCTCGAACTTCATCAGCACATAACACTCGAACTGCATCCGACTCTTCAATTCCCGGAAGAACAGTTCCACCTGCCAGCAGACTTCGTACCACTCGATCAAGTCCCGCACGTGGGGACCGTTGCTGGCCAAACCGTCCTCCACGACAATCAGTTTCAAGCGGGGATGCTCCCGGCGAATCTTCTGCAACCACCGTCGGGCCGCATTGCGACTCACAGTCGTTCTTGGTGCTGCCGTCCCGCTTCTGAATCGGCTCTGGCGCCAGGGGGATCACCTCCTTGAAATCGGGGTGGACGAGTACCGCAGCGAGCATCTGATGCTCGTAGGTCACCGTGCCGTTCTTGTGCTCCTTCACTTGGCACGAGGGACAGTGAATCTGCTGCGAGGAAAAGTATCCGGTGCCATCCAACGACAGCAGGTAGCACCTGTTGTAGAACTCAAAGGGTTCCAAGGCTTTGCCACGCTGCAACTGGCGAAACACGTCGCCAAAGGCAGGCCGCAGGTGTTCGGGGTCCAAGGGATCAAGGATTTCCCGCGTCTGCGTGTCGCTGGGAATCTGCCCGCCTTCCTGGCACCGGGAGGCGGGGGGAGGACCATGGCGATTCCTTTCGCCTGAAGGGACGGACTCGCTCCTCGCCCGCCCATGATCGCCGATTCCAGCCCTTAGGTGGAGGTCGTTTGTCCACCGGCCGGCTTTACGAAAACGCCTCAGCAGCACCCCCCATTTTCACGGGCTTTCTTGATCGCCGGGAATTGCTGAGGCGGCCACGATCCAACGTGCTCGTCTTGCTGGAGTTGAGGGAGCACGAGACCATTGCCGTCTGCTAACGGAAATCGCCCAGCGACTGGATGTACTTCACCGACTCGGCGATGTACCGCTTCGTCTGGGCCTCGTCCATTTCGACCCCGTGGACTCCCTCGACCTCGATGGTGATCGGGCCACGGAAGTGGTGCTCTTCGAGCACCTTCAGGACGCCGGGGAAATCGACCACGCCCGTGCCCAGCACGGGAAACGTCCAGTCCATGTACCGGCCGCTGTGGTCCTTCACTTCCACCGTGGCAACGTAGTCGATGATCTTCTTCAGCTCGGCGACGGCGTCGGTCCCCTTGTTGTAATAGGTGATGTTGCCCGTGTCGAAGTTGACGCGGACGTTGGGGTGATTGATCCGCCGCATGGTTTCGCGGTGGGCGTCGGCGTTGGTCCCCAAGTCAGGATGGGTCTCCAGCACGATGGTCACGCCGTGCCGCCGGGCCACGTCGCCCGCCTGCCGCAAGCGGTCACAGGCCACTTCCTTGCTCACGCCGGTGTGTTTGGGCGAGAGAAACATGTATTTGACGCCCATCTTCCCGCAGACGGCCAACTGGCCGGCCAGTTCGTCGACGCTCGTGGCCCGGCCCAGGTCGGTGTCGCCCCGCAGCACCAGCGGCTTGAGGTGGTGCTCCGCCAGCCGTTCTTCGAGACCGGCCACCTTGTCCGGCGCGGGCGTGGCGAGGAACACGTAGTTCATCCCCAACTTGGGCAAGTGGGTCCAGGCGTCCTCCTGGTACTTGCCGTAGTTCATGATGCGGATCGCCAGCGGATTCTCCAGCCGGGTTGGCTTGGCGTCGGGGTGCTGGGTGCCATGCCCACGCTCGCCGTGGGCATGTTCGGAGGACGCAGAAACCGCCACATGCCCACGGCAAGCGTGGGCATGGCACCCCAGGGTGATGGCTTCCGCCGGGATGCGGATGAGGTCGGCCCGCGTGTGGCCGGCCGCGGTGATCCGGCCAAGCGTATACACCGAGCCGTCCTTGCCCACCGCGATCGAATTGACGTAGAGGGGGCGCTGGCTGTCCTTGAGGAAGATCGCCCCGTGGTCGGTGTACTTGGCCGTCGGAATGTCGTAGGTGACCAGGTGCAGGTCTTCCAGGCCCTTGGCCTCGCCCTTGCCGGTGCTGTCCTTGCCGGCCAGCCGCTTGCCGTCGACATAGATCGGGGCGCCGGTCAGATAGTAGAGCGTCCGACCATCGGGGCCCAGGGTGAAGCCGAGGTATCCGTAGCTGAACTGGTCGTACATGCCGCTCCGCTGAGAGGGGAGCGAGGTGAGCCGCTCCAGCACGGTCACTTGTGGACCGCGGGGATCGAAGCGGAACAGGTAGCCCGAGTTGCCGTGGACTCCGTAGAACGCCTTTTCGGCCGGGCACCAGGTGGTTTGCCGCCAGTTATAGCCCATGTGGCCGGGGCTGGTCGGATCGTACAGGCCGAAGTAGTCCTTCTTGAGGTTTTCGCCCTGGACGGCCGCGAGGGTCTGGTGATCGTAGTCGTAGCGGAGGATCACGCCGTCGCCGGTGGTGAAGTAGACGGCGCCATCGGTGGGATCGACGGCCAGGGACCGGCAGATGGTGCGATACCGGGCGCCGCGGCCGGCCTCGCCGTCCCGCGACATGGGCCCCAGGTCCTTCGTTTCTTTCGTGGCCAAGTCGTAGGTGACGAAACGGCCGTGCGGCCAACTCAGTCCGTAGAGCCGGCCGCGGGCGGGGTCCATGTTCATGGCGATGATCCCTTCGCCCGGACAGGGGATTCCGAAGTCCTCGAACTTGCCGGTGGCCGTGTCGTAGGCGAGGAAATGTCCGCCCTGGTAGGGCTTCCAGCCCGGCGGCGGCGGCCCGATCACCTCCATGTCGTCGAGGATCACGTAGTAGCCGGTGTGGGTGGAGAAGTAGAGTTTCCCCTGACTCTCGACGAAGTTGTTGTGAATCTTGCCCTGGGCGACCGCCTTCATATCCTTCTCGCCGCAGATTTCCGTCAAGTCGCCGAGACGCTTGATTTGCCGGCTAGCGGGATCGAAGCGGAACATTTGCCCCGCCACGTTGTGCTTCTCGGAGCAGAGGACGTAGTAGATTTTCCCGTCGCTGCCGGCGCCCATGCCGTTGTAGGTATCGTGGGCCCACTTGAAGCCGGAGTCGTAGCTTTCGGCGGTCAGCTTGGGGGGATTGTCCGCGGGCCCGGCCGCCTTGGCCGCCGGCGGCGGGAAGACACTTGGCATCAACCACAATGCCAAAGCCAGGACGGCAACATCCGCGATCTTCGCACGCATCTTGAAAACCTCTTGTAGAAGGAAAGAAGAAATTGTCAAGCCTTGGCCAGCGCCGCGGCGTGGGCGTGAATCTTGCCGACCGCATCGGCGATCTGGTCCATGTCGCCGCGCAGGCCCAGAAGCATGTTCTGGAAGAACCAAACCGCTTGTTGGCAGAGCCGGTCGTTCACCGGGCACTCGTTCCGCTCTTCCCAACGGTCAAGCTCCGCCTGGGGGTAGATCTTGCGGTAGCCGCGGGAATGGATCGCTTCCTTGACGAGCGACTCCTTGTTCAAGGGGGAATAGCCGTCGGAGCAGGGAATCCCCTCGGCGGTCAGCGCCGCCAGGAACTTCGTCCGCGGCAGGCCGGCAAACTGCTGCGGATCGTAGCGGAACATATAGAGATGGTAGGCGTTCCGCGTGCAGCCGTCGTACATCCGCGCCGGGGCGATTCCGGGAATCTCCCGCAACATGCCGGTGAGGTACCGGGCGTTCTCCTGCCGGATGTTGGACTGCTCTTCGAGGCGGGTCATCTGGGCCGTCAACAGTGCGCCCTGGAACTCGGTCATCCGCAGGTTGCGCACCCGTCCGCCCAAGTAGGCGAAGTTGTAGCTGGCCGTGGCCCTGGGGCGGGAGTTGTTGTGGAAGGCGTAGCACTTCTGGGCCAATTTCTCGTCGTTGGTCAAGATCGCGCCCCCTTCGCCGGAAGAGAGATTCTTGGTTACTTGGAAGCTGAAACAGCCGGTGGTGCCCAGCGTGCCCACCTTCCGGCTGCGCCACTCGGCCAGGTGGGACTGACAGGCATCCTCGACCACCGGCAGCCTGTGCTTGGCGGCCACCGCCAGGATTGTATCCAGGTCGGCCACCGACCCGCCCAGGTGTACCGGCAGGATCAAGGCCGTCCGGCCGGTGATGGCGGCTTCGATTTTGCCGGCGTCGATCTGGAAGGTCTCCGGGTCGGAATCGACGAAGATGGGCAGCGCGTACTGCATCAGCACCACGTTGAGCGTGGCCACGAACGTGTAAGGGGGCAGAATCACTTCGTCGCCCGGCCCGATGTCCAGAGCGCCAGCGAGGCCAACAGCGCGCCGGTCCCGTTGGCGGTGGCCACGCAGTGCTTCGCGCCGGTGAGCCTGGCGTAGGCGGCCTCGAACCGGTTGACCCGCTGGCCGCCGCCGCGGAACCACTTGCCGCTGTGGAGCACTTCCAGCAGCGAATTGTCCTCCCGCTGGTCCATGACGGGCCAGGCAGGGAAGGGCTTGGTGCGGACCGGAGTGCCGCCCAAGAGCGCCGGCTTCCCGCCGGCCGCCGCCGCCGGCTCTTGCGAAACCGCAAGCGGTTCGCTGCCTGTCAGGTACAAGCCGGCGGCCATGGCGCCGGCCGATTTCAGGAATTGCCGCCGCGGGGACCGCTGCTGCGGATCACTGGTTTGCCGTTGCATAGGAAGGAGCCTCCTTTACTGAGGTATGTGGCGGTCAGACCGACGCCGAGTAGTTCGGCGATGGCCTTCTTCAACAGAGTCTCGGACTCGGGTTTGACGTTCGAGGCGCACGGCTCGTAGCCCCCCTCGGAATAAGCCTTTTCGGGGCAAAGGTAGCCCAGCCCGCCGTACTTCGTCTGCGGGCGGGTGGCGTAGTAGTGCAGCCGGTCCAGCGGCCGGCGGTTGGAAGCCACGCGGTCCACCTTGGCCTGCCCCGTGCCGATTCGATCGAACGCCTCGAACCGCCCGAGCGACTGCTCGACGGCTGCGGCAAGCCGCTCTTCAGTCTCCTCGAAGACCTTCGGATCGACGTGCATTGCCGACGGCTTGCCGCCGGAGTGCGCGAGCAACTCGCAGGCGTCGAAGTCGATCAGCGAGGCCGTGTGCTGATGGACGCATTGCAGTGCCACCCGCAGCCCACCGGCCGCCTCGGCCCAAACCGGTGGCGCGGAACTCGCCAGCAGAGCCACCAACAACGCCGCTCCCCAGGGCCATCGCATGGCTGAACTCCCCGAGCGTCGTACGTGCGACACCGATCGGAAACCGATGGCTGCCGAAGGCCCTTCTTCGGCACATCGACCCGAATTCAACCGCAGGCCGCCGTGCCGGCGGCCGTTAAACGCGACAACGCTGCGGCGGGTTCCGGCAATCGTGTCGCATGGGCGGGACGAACGTCAATATACCCCGTGCCCCGCTCGAGTCAAGCGACAGGCCCGTGATGAGAATCTGGTGTCAAGTTTGAAATGCAACGAGTAGTCCTGGTCGAAGGACTTCGCGGGGAGTTCGATAACCGGGCCTTCAAACGCGCTGGAAATGGGGGAATCCGGCCACGGCTTGATCGGTCTCTCAAATGGGGTATGCTTATGTTTAGCCACGGGTGTCTCCGGAGTCGGTGCCGGGCGTGGGCGTTAGGTGTCACAGGGGTAGGCGCCTGGCGTAGTCTTGGGCACAGCTCTTGACACCAGGGCATCAATCACGGAAGTGTCGAGACGTAAGATCAATAGATTAAGCGACTTAGAGAAGCCCGGGAGGGTAAGCGAATGGCTAGCGGCCACACTGGAAATGTGGTGCCCCGAAAGGGGTTGCGGGTTCGATTCCCGTGCCCTCCGCTTCGATAGAGAAATCCCCAAAAGGCCGGAAACGCCCTCTTTCACGGGCTTTTCGGCCTTCTTTGTTGGGTCTTGCCGCAACTGGCAGCCAGCCAGTGCAGAGGGACAACGAAGGACACAAAGGGACCCAAGAAGACGATTTCATATACTGCGGAATGCACTGACACACTTTTGGGGCATTCAATGGCACCAGGACATGCTGACAGTCCGGCTGCTCTACGTAAATTGGAAGCTGATCGTGACGGCGGCAGGGCCGGAGACGGCGGGCGTCGTTTCCAAGAACTTCCGCTCATCGACTGTCAGGA
>CAVWEY010000002.1:0-1315767 GCA_963754135.1 uncultured Planctomycetaceae bacterium | reverse complement strand
CCAGCGACGGCTATTCTGATGGCGTTACGGCGTACACCTATGACCCCCTGGGGCGGCAGGCGACGGTGACGCAGCAGAAGCAAAACGTCGATTATGGCCAGGGTGGCGGCACGTTGCAGACCACGCTCTACGCAACTTACGCCTACGACAACCGCGGGCTGGTGACGCAGACGGTCAACATGACCGCCAGCGGGGGCACGGAACTGAACGAGGCCGATACGACTTACGACGGCATGGGGCGGGTCGTTACGCAGTCGGTGGCCGACGGCAACGGGCACAGCCTTTCGACCGCTTACGACTATGACGCCCTGGGGAGGGTTTGGCAGGTGACCGACCCCTTGGGCCACAAGACTGTGACGCAATACGACGCCGCCGGACGCGCCGTGCGCCAGAGCGACGGCGACGGCAATATCGTCGAGACCTCTTACGACGCCGCGAGCCGGGTTGTGAAAACGATCCGCAAGGACCACGAGCCGGGGGCCGGCACGCTCGACGCCGATTACCTCTGGTACGTCACCAGCTTCGTCTACGACACGGAAGGCCGCACAACAGCCGTCACCGACCAGGGCGAAGACGTCGATTACGACGGCGTGGGCGATGCGGCAAACCCGTTGGTCACGCAGACGATGTACTCGGAAGAGGCGTTCAAGAGTTACGTGACGGTGATGGATCCGCTCTCGCATTACACCACGACCGGCTACGACGGCCTTGGGCGGCGTCGCTGCTCGCAGGAGGGCGGCGTTGAAATGTCGGGCGCTGTGCAGTACGCCACGGAGACCCGCTTCGACTACGAGCCCGGCGGCCGGCTCTCGGCGCTGGTCTCCGGCGGGGCCGACGGACTGGTCGATCCGCCCAACGACGCCGACAACCAGACGACCGCTTATACTTACGACACGCACGGCCGGCTGGCCGTCACGACGTATCCCGACGGCCACAGCGTCTACGACACCTGGCACGTCCACAACGGCGCGCTACAATGCGTGACCGACCAGGACTCGACCGAGAGCACGTACACGTACAAGGTGCTCGATCTTGGCGGGCAGTACGGAATCGAAACCCGTCAATACGTTTCCTCCGGCTCGCCGCTGGGCGACCGCGAAATCGTCACCGTCACCGACGGGCTGGGCCGGTTGGTCAACGGTGTGGCCAACGCCACGCCCGGCGGCGCAAACGTCGCAAGTGACGAACTGTTACGAATACTGGGGTGCGCTCGGCTGGCAAGAGCAACAGGTTGACACCAGCGGCGCCGTTGAGCGGGTCCGGTACAATTTCGACCAAGGCGGCCGAACGACGCGGATGTTTTGGCCTTACGTGTCGGGCCAATTCGTGAACAACTTCGTCGCCTACAGCGATTTTGACGGCCTTGGCCGGCCCCGGTCGATCCGCAATTGCGTGGGCGGCTGTTACAACGACATGGTGAAGTACAAGTTCCTGGGCGGCCGTGTCGCTGAGAAAGAGTATCCGCAATCCGACCCAACCAAGACTATTCGGCAAACGTTTTGGTCGCCGAGCGAAAACAATTATGACGCGTTTGGCCGGCTGCTGCGGAGTCACGCCGTGCGCGACCCCGATGGGTCGGCCGCCGCGGTGATGGACCTCGGGTACCAATATGACGACGATGGAAATCCCACTTGGCGATTTGACGCGTTGCAGAATTCCGGGGCCACGCAATGGAGCCAGAAATATGAATACGACCGCTTGAACCGCTTATCCTGCGCGATGCAGGGCGAGGTGGCGAACTGGCAGGGTCAAGGGGGCCGACAGAGCATCTCGCCACAGAAGCAGTGGGTCTATAACGACACGTTCGCCGGGGAAACCTACTCGCTCGACGCGATGGGCAACTTCGTCACGTTCTACAACAACGGGACTGTTGACCAGCGGACCCACAACACGAGCAACGAGATCACGGCTCGCACCGTGGGCGGGGTGGCGAAGAATCCCACGTTCGATCCTGCCGGCGACATGACGTTCGACGGCGAGAATTATAACCTGGGTTATGATTTCCGCCACCGGCTCGTGCAGGTCAAGCGTCAAGACGACACGCTCTTTGTGGCGTTTTCCTATGACGCTTTGAACCGCCGGATTCGTAAGACCACTTATGCCGCTAATGGCACGACGGTGTTGTGCGATGAACGTTTTCTCTACGATGGCTCGCGGATCATCGAGAAGCGTGACGACGCCACGGGCGTTGTAATGAACCGCTGGGTCTACGGCATTCAGTACGTGGACGAGCCGATTCGCGTCTATCGCGACTCGAACTTGAACGGCGACTTCACCGACCCGAACGAGAATTTCTACTTTCTCCAGGACCGCCTCTTCAACGTGGTCGCGCTGACCGACACGGACGGGCAGGTGCAGGAGCGGATGGTTTACGAACCGTACGGCAAGTCGACCTGCCGCCGGACCTCCGACGGCGACGAAACGGTCGCCTCCCACTTCGGCAATCCCTATCTTTTCACGGGCCGGGAACTGGACTCCGAGACCGGCCTCTACAACTACAACCACCGCTATTACAGCCCTGCGCTTCAACGGTTCATAAACACAGATCCAGTGGAAGATGGCGTGAACCTGTACGAGTATGTCGGCAATGCCCCAACAACTGCCACAGACCCGAACGGACTGTGCGCTTCGGGGGCGATGGGGTGGGTCCACGATCCCGGATTCACAGTTGATGGCCCCCTCTCCATTTTCACGATTGATCCCAATTTCTATCAGTATATCCCTGGTTCGTGGATAGACCCCAGTTTCAATGTGTATCCGCCGATCTTCACCGATTGGGACCCTTCCGCTTGCCCCCTCACCTGTAGAGATCAGCTTGGCTTTACCTTCGACTTGGACATACTCAAGCGCCGAGCGCGGAGACTCAAGGCTGGCGGCGGAAATGTGGCCGTTGTTTTCAACAGCGATTGCGGTGGCACGGGCTTTAGCCTGCGGTGCAGTTGTCCGGTGAGTTCTAAAGGAAAGGCCAAGAAGGCGAAGAACGTGGTCTGCATTAACACCACGACGTTCAGTGACACATGCTCCGCAATTCAGGCACTGGAACATGAATTCGTCCATGTGCATGGCGGTGACGAAGAGGCCGCATATAGGAAGAGTTGCCAGATTCAAGCCCAACAGGAGTGCTGGAAATGCAGCATGACGCCAGCTCAAATGAGGCAAAAAATTGAGGAGTGTACAAAAACCAACATGAAGAAGAGTACAGGGCCGGTCAACGAGGCAACAATAAAAGAGGGGTGCAAAAAACTCTGCGATCAGTACATGATGGGCCAATTGGGAGAGTGAACCGGAGCACGCGGACGAACGCGGTTCGGATGTTTTGGGGCGCTGTCCCTGCTGTCCAACAGACAACGGAGGGTGAGCCATGAAGCGAGCGTTATGCTTGGCTTGGATCGGAGTGATCGCGGCTTCTCCTTTGATGGGCCAGGAACCCAAATTGCGGAACACCCTTACAGGACATTCTGAGGGGGTCTATTCCGTGGCGTGGAGTCCAGATGGCAAGATTTTGGCCTCCGGGAGTCACGACAAGACGATCAAGCTGTGGGATGCAGCTACCTGCAAGAACACGGCTACTCTCGAAGGACGCGACCGTGATTGGGTTACGTCTGTCGCTTGGAGTCCAGACGGCAAGACTCTAGCGTCGGGGAGTTATCAGGCGGTCGGGCTGTGGGACGCCGCCAGCGGCAAGAACATCACCACGCTTGATGGGCATACTGATCCGGTCGATTGCGTGGCGTGGAGTCCAGATGGCAAAACCCTGGCATCGCTAGGTGACGGTTCAATTGAGCTTTGGCGAGTTGGCACCGGCAAGAAGACCGCCAGCATCAAAGGGCACCATGAATGGGTCAACTCCGTCGCATGGAGTCCAGACGGCAAGAACCTAGCTTCGGGAAATGCCGACGGTGCGATTAAGGTGTGGGACGTGGCGAGCGTCAAGCCCGTCGCTTCACTCGACGGAGATAGTGACTTGAATATCCTTGCTTTGGCGTACAGTCCTGATGGCAAAATACTGGCGTCGGGGGATGGCTGTACGATTAGACTGTGGGACATGATTAGCCACAAGAACATTGCTACTCTCGAAGGACATTTTTGCGATTTAGTCACATACGGTCACGGAAACTACGGTGGGCAGTACATTCCCGCTGTCAAATCCCTGGCGTTCAGTCCAGATGGCAAGACCCTGGCTTCGGGGAGCCAGGACAAGACGATCATGCTCTGGGACGTGCCTAGCGGCAGAAATATCGCCACGCTCAAAGGACATTCTGGCGCTGTTGAGTCCGTGGCGTGGAGTCCAGATGGCAAGACCCTGGCTTCGGCGAGTAACGATAAGACGATAAGGTTGTGGGATGTAGGCAGCACTGACCGAAAGAAGTCAGCCGGCCGATCTTCCCGAAAAAGCAAAGGGGGTGGAAGTCCTTGATTCGCCATCTGCCCAACTGATGCAACACAAACCCAGCCGCTTCGTGACTCGCTTGGCGACAAGCCGGCAATCTATCCTATAGCCGCTGAAACAGTGGATCGCCGATCGTCGGGTTCGTTGGTTACGGCTGCCCTGTCCAGCGGTGCCCGGACGGGGAATGTCGGGCGGCTATCGGGTGTACTGTGGTGAGCGGAAACGGGGAAGCCCAGCGTCGGGCAACACAGTGGACACGGCGAGCCGGATGCCGTGGTGTACTGGATTGCCGCGTCGGCGGGTTAGCGAGCCGGCCAACCACGGTCGCTAGGGCGTCGCGCTTTGGCGGCGGAAAGTTTTTCTTGCGGATCGACGAATTGACCCCACTGTCCTGGTCCAGGGAGATTTGAGAAGCCAACGGATGGATGACTGCTCCCCACAAAACGGCGGATGAAAAGCGGCCGGACGAAACATTTTCCGGTAGCGTCACATCGAGCGGCGCGGAGAACCGGCTTGCTGTTTGGAAATCTTGGTTGGAACTCGGCCACGTGAGCGCCCTGGGCGCGCACGGGCAGCGCAGTGACCACATGAGGGCCGCTCGCTGCTCATGCCGCGCGATGAAGTCTCACGATCGGCAAGTGCTTCCGTCCAGCATGGAAGCTGACTTCCAACATCAGCTTCGCGCCGGGGCTGCCGCGCACCAACGCCCGGGGCTTGGCGCAAGGCGAGCCGCGCGGCCAACGCCAACGAGACTCGAATCGTGGCTTCCGGTTGGCGGGATGGTGGCTGTAGTATGCCTCGTCAGGTGTCTTGCCACCGAGCCACGTGTGCGGACGACAAGCATTGTACCAGTCCACAATGGCTGTAAGCTCCCGCTGGAATGCATCGCGCCGGTAGGGAACCAGCCGCAGGCATCGCAAGAGGCACTTCAACGTCAATATGAATCGCTCCACGACTGAGATGCTGCCGTGTTTCCCCACGGCGCCGTAGCGTGGCCGCTTGATCCCCTTGCGGCGGCACCAGTCCCGGAAGCCAGGGCAGTCGAACTGACGGCCGCGGTCACATACCACATACCGAGGCGCTTTTTTCGCCTTGCCAATCGCTTGTCCAAGGAACGTCCGCACCGCTTCGGAGGAGGGCTGGCTCTTGAAGGCGGTGACGCCCATTGCGCACCGTGAAAAATGATCGACGACAACCGCAACCCACCAGCAGAATGGCCAGGATTGCGGCAGCGCGAAAGGAAGCCAGGGGCACCAATAGCCCAGACTGGTCGGTACTGTGGTGAGATCGACATGCCAGACGTGGTTGGGGTATTTGGCCGCGACCACCCGATCCGGCGCCGGTTCGTTGGTCTCCTTGGCCGGCGGTTGGAAGCGGCGGCGTTTCTCCTTGAGCATCCGGCCCACGGTAGTCGATCCGAGGTGCAGCCCTGCTCGGGCAAGTGTCTGGGCGACCTTCACCTTGCCCATTGTGGGGCAGAGCCTCTTGAGCCGCTGGACGACGTAGCGCACCAGTTCCGGGAACTTGTTGACTGGTTGCCGGAGTTGCACCAAGGCATCGGGGCCTTCTTCGTCGAGGCGATTCATCCACGAGGCAATGGTGGCGGCCGTAACGAGAAACGCTTTGGCCGTCTGCTCCAGCGACCAGCCACGTGCCGCCTTCAACTCCAGGATGGCCATGCGTTCGGTGGGCGGGTACTGGGGCCGGCGGTGCGGAGGTATCACGCCCATGCGGGCGTCCTTGATCCGCATCTCCTCCCGCAGCAGGGAGACCTCCTCCTTGAGCCGTTCGACTTCGGCCCGCAGCCGCACGCGGGCGTTGCGGCTGTCGGCTGCCCAACTCCGGGTATAAACGATGGCGTAACGGGCCAGGGCGATGGCGTGGATGACGCCGGACCTGACCGAAGCGGTCCAGCCCTTGGGCAAGGGAATGCGCGGCCGCCAAGGATTGACCAACATGATTCTGCCCCCACGAGACGGATGCGACAGGAAAGGAACTGACGGCGATGCCGCAAGAGCCCCGTCATTCTATCGAGGATGGAGCCGGATCGACAGATCGGGAGGTTACAGCCGGTTCTTCCGCGAGGAACAGCAAGCGAGGTCGAACGTCAGCCACTGCCGGACGCCGTCATCGTTCGGGCGGACCGCTTTTGCGCACCTGGTCCGCCAGGAGTTGCTGAAGATGTGCGAGTTGCTTCGTGCTGGCCGAGCCTTCGATCGCCCGCACGGCGATTTCCTGGACCTGCGCATAAGCCTTCTCGGCCTGCTCCTGCAAGCGGGTAAGCTGCTCGGCCTGATCTTTCACGGTGCGCTCCAAGGCGGTGATCTTCGCGGCCATCACGTTCTTCTCACCCTCGAACTGGCGGCGGAGCAATTCGTCGGCCGCGTGGTGCTGCTGTTCGAGCCGCGTGATGGCTTCGGCCGCCGCGCCATCAGCCGCCGCCTTCAATTCCTCCGCGAAGCCCGCCGCGCGAGCGCGGAGTTGCACCAACTCCTCTTCTCGCACGGCAAGCGCCTTTTCGCGTTCAGCCCAGTCACGCTCCAGTTGGGTTCTCCGCTCCGATAACTCTTTCTCGCCCTTGGCCAGCGCGTCGCTCGACTGATCCCGAGCAAGCTGCTGTTGGCGGGCAAAGTTGTACTTGTACTCCTCCAGTTCCCGTTGGCGGCGCTTCTGCTCGGCGTCGTCGCGCTCTTTGATGTCTTGCTCCCGCTCCGTCTTCTCCTTCTCCCACTGCGCCCGCGTCGTCTCGATCTCATGCTCCAACTGCTCCTTCTCTGTCCGAAAGTTACATTCCATCTCCTCCTGCTGCCGCTGCTGGGTCTCCATGATGGCCAGCAGTGTGGAGGCTGACCGCCGGATCTCGTAGATCTCCTGCAACTCGGCGTCCTTGGCGGCAATGGCGCGGCGGATCTGGTTGTACTTGCCGATCTCCTCCTCCAGGCGGTCGGAGAGCTGAGTCAGGGTGCGGGCGACCGTCGATTTCATCTCCCCGATCGACCGCACCAAGTCCTCGCTGGACAGGGCGTCGGCTACCGCCACGGCGTCGCGGACGGCCCTGGCCGCGAGGCGCTCTTCGGGTTTGGCCTCGGTTTCCTTCCGCTCGGCAACGGCCTTTTCCGCGTCGGCAACACGCTCCACCATGGTTTGTCGGGAGGAACGCTTCTTGGGGGTCGTTTTCTCCGCCATCTCAATACCCTCGCCAGAGTTGGAATGGTTGTCTGCAAGGAACGCTATGCTATCGGGCCGGTAGCGGGTTGTCAAGGATGTGTCGTCCATGGAACCGCCGTCGAGAAACCATCGGATCGGTGGCCATGGCTAGGAGTCCCCGTCAACCGACCAGGAGTGCAGGTCCATCGGGCCATTGCGAATCTTCGCAAGAGGATGGCCGGATCGGCGTCAGCCGAAAATGGCCAGAGCCGATTTTGAGGCCCGGTTATGGGCGTTTCCGTGCGACGTTTGCCGGAAATGGCCGGGGCTAACTCCGAGCCTCGGTTCTGTGCCGGTTTCCCCGTCTGATTGGCGTGCATCCGCTGCCGCTAATCAAGGAACCTCACGTGGCCCCGTGACCGACAAGTGCGCTGACCTGCGCCGATTGTTGCCTCCAGTATACACACTTGGCGCAAATGTCAACCGGACAATCTGAGACTTCTCTACGACGTGCAAACAGGGTCCAGTCCGACCGGCAGCGGACAAAATGC
This sequence comes from uncultured Planctomycetaceae bacterium, assembly GCA_963754135.1. Classification (GTDB taxonomy): domain Bacteria; phylum Planctomycetota; class Planctomycetia; order Pirellulales; family Thermoguttaceae; genus JAJFUI01. The sequence continues at coordinate 1,307,679 of CAVWEY010000002.1, read as the reverse complement.
GGGCAAAACTCAGACTTTTGTTCTTGCGTACACCAGCGTTGTGAGTATACTTGAAGATAGGAGCCCATCATGCGACGCCCCTATTACAAACAGCCTCACAAGGCGTGGTACGTCAACCTGAAGGGCCGCCCGATTCGCTCGGCCGGTCAGTCGGAAGGCGAAGAAGCGGCATGGAAGAGGTACGACGCGCCGACTCAGCCCGTTGATAGGGTTGTTGAAGTGGTGTACCAGCACATCCGTAAGCGACGCGACCACCTCAAGGAAGGCTTGGGGAAGGCAACCGGGGAAGTGGCGTAGAAATCCTTCTGGCAGAGTTGACAATACACCAGCGTTGTGATATACTAGAGTATCTAGGCAACTCATCACGTTGACGCGCCGAATCCGGCCTGAATCTATGCCGTTGCGCTTTTTCGTTGTGAAAGCAATGCTAGCGTGGCGTAAATGATGTTGGGACGAACAAAAAGACTCCGTATCCTGGATGAGTCCACAACAAACCGGGCGGCAGGATCGCCGTCCGCATCCAGGAAAGGAGTCTGCCATGATCGTATTGGGCGTACCTCGGGAGGTCAAGTCGTTCTTTTCCAAAACCACGGCGAAGTGCTCCCGGCCCATCCAACGCGCCTTGGCTCCGATGGTGCTGGCCTTCCTCCTGGCTCCTCATCGACGCTGCCTCAAGACGATCGCGGGCGAGGTCCTGGGCGGTCGCTGTCACGCGGCCACGATCTCTCGCCGGCTGACCAACCCCCAATGGCGAACGCGGGATTGGTGTGTGGACCTGTACGACCGGCTCTTGGACAACGTGGATGCCTGGGAGCGACGACAGGCGAAAGGCAAGCGGCGGCAATGGATCGTGGCCATCGACACAACCTACCATGCCACGATGTCGGAGCAGATGGAAAACTTGATCCTCATGTCGAAGCGGCGGAATCCCGCGGAAAACACCCGCCAGCACGCCTTTCTGATGGGGCTGGTGCTGACCGACCGCGGCGCACGGCTGCCTGTGCCGCGGAAGAGCTACTACACGGCGGATTACTGCCGCAAACACAAGCGGCGCTTTCGGACGACGATCGACCTGGCGGCGGCTATGATCCGCGAACTGCGCGTGCCCGACGACGTGGACGTGATCGTGACCTTCGACAGCGCCTTCGATGCCGGCGCGATCCACAAAGCGTGCCGAAAACGCCATTTTCACGCGGTCTTTCCGCTCGATCCGAATCGGGTGCTGGCCCGCACACCAGACCAGGACGCGGCGTTGGTCTCGGGCGACCCCGTGGTGGCCTGGACGCGGCGCTGGACACGGAAGGAGTTTGCCCTGCTCGACCTCGCGGTGGACAACGAAGACCACGTCTTCGCCCGTCGGCGACACGCCGACAACTTGCGAGTCAAGAAAACGAAGCGGCGGTACGCCGTCGCGGCGCGCCAAGCGACGGTCTCCAAGCTGGGCGACTGTCTGATCGTGGCGTCGTACAAGGAGAATCCGAAGGTGCAACTCTCGCCGGGCCAGTCGGCCGAGTGGTGGGCCTACCATCGCGCCCCAGTTTCGTATCGCCGCGAAGACAGTCGCAAGCCGGCGCGTTGGCACCGCAAGGTGCTGGCTTGCACCGATCTGACGGCGACCGCCCGGCAGGTGATCGAGTGGTACGAAGTCCGCTGGCAGGTGGAACTGTTCTTCCGGGAATTGAAGAGTCGGATGCAGTTCGAGTGTTATGTGCTGATGAAGTTCGAGGCGGTGGAGCGTTACCTGGACATGCTGCTGATGGGGTTGTTGTTGCTGGAGCAGCAACGGCTGCGCGATATGCAGCGGGAGGGCGTGAAGATCGGAGCCGACTGGGTACAGGCCCGTGCGACGGACCGATTGCGGATGCTCGAATCGCTCTGCCAGCGATGGAACGTCGCGTGGATCGAGCATCGTCTGCGTACCGTTGGCGGGCGGTGTCGCCTGCTCCGCGAACTGCGTCGTCAGACTCCTTGCCAGGTCGCATAAGGCAAACATCGCACAACCGCCCTCAAATACCGAGAAACCAAGGCGTTTCACAACGATTCACCGAAAAAAGCGCAACGGCATAGGGCCTGAATCCGTAAGAGTTGCGTGCCCTTTCCAGGAGCGGCACCGATGCGGAATTCCGGCACAACATGGCCGAACAGAACTGCAAAGAGCAACCCCAACAGCGGGTTTCGCCCGCATGAGAAGTTTCATGGCCGACCGTATGCCAGCAGAGATTTGGATCGGGGGCAAGCTCCCCCGCAGTTTGCTGGACGAGTTCCCCATTTCCGACATGAGATTGGATTGGGACGCAACCCCTTTCGACGCCTCATCGGAGGAAGGCATTTTGAGCGCCCGCGACGAAAGCGGCCTATTACACCTTGCCGAGTGCGAGGCTGCGTGGGGGGAGTTTCAGGAGTTGGAGGACTGGCTGCGGGAGCACGCCATCCCATTCCAGCGGCAGTCGTCGGGCAAGTACGAGTACGATCCTTGCTTTGTGGAGTTTCGCCCCGACCTGCTGGGCAAGCCGGACAGGTACACACTGACCACTCAGGAGGGCGCTCCGATCATTTGCCGCGAAGAGATCGAGGAGGCCATCGAGAGCATGGCAAGACTGGTGGACGACAAGAGGCAGCCGGCTGCGAAACGCTTGCAGGCGTGGGAGAGGACTTACCGCAGACTGATCCGCTCTATTCCCCCGAAGCTGCCACCTCTGCCGCCGTTCGAGATTGTGGACGGTTGATCCCCTTACCGGAAGGAATGGTGCCATGATCTACACCAAAGAGCGGGTTCTGAGCGAGTTGGATTCCGTCGGCGCACAGCTTGCGTCGTTGGCGGCCGACTTGAAAGCCTGCCGCGCCGTACTACAGTCGCGGCTGAAGAAGCCGCCGTTCATGCCGTTGGAGGAGTACGACAGTCATTTTGTCAATGCCTTCACCCACATCGAGAAAGCCAAGATGGCAATCAGGGCATTGCACCCTGTTTGCCACCAAGCCGACTTTTTCAAGAGGAAAACGCAGAAGAGAGGACACCACCGATGAGCACCGCCCGGACCTGGAAATGCCCGCAGTGCGGACATACAGAGGAGATCAGCTACGACTGGCTGGCCGAACACCGTGGGCCGGTCTGCGAGAAATGCGACTACGACATGGAACTTCAGCCGGCACCGATCGCCGATGATCGTGTCGCGGCTGTGGAACGCTTGGTGAACAAAGCCTATGCTGCCGGCATGGCGGCCGAAGACTTGGATGAAACCATTCACGAGTTGGCGGCCAGTGTCGCCGCCGATGTGAACAACGGCGGGCTGGAGGAGCAAATCGCCTATTTGGTCGATGGACTCGGGGCGCAGCACACGGAGCGGCAACTCAATGAGTTGATCCAGCGGCGACAACGACAACAGGAGGAACAATAAGATGCGACTGAATCCCTGGAAGTGCCCCAATAGCCATCACTGGCAGGCAACAACCGACAACGTACCCGATTGGAAGCAATAGGAGACCAGCCGTGGCAGACAATTACCTGCAATTTTCGGAAGTCATTTCCAAGCTGACGAAGAAGGAAGAGGCATGGCTGAAGGAACAGCTTCAGCCCATCCGCGTCTTTGGCGACAGGGAATACCCCGAAGACGCTGTGCCAGCCAACCTGGCCGACAAGGATGCGGATTGGGCCGGCGTTCGTTTCTTGCGCGACAAGACCGACCACGATCCCGAGTGGGATGCGTTGGGGTTCGAGTACAGCTTCCATGACGACCACGATCCAAAGGGTTGGGGCCGCCACCTCTGGGTCTACGCGGAAGAATCCGGGTCGCCGGACAACGTGGCTTGGCTGGTACAGAAGTTTCTCAAGAAGTTCCAGCCCGACCAGTGCTGGTCGCTCACCTACTCCACCACCTGCTCGAAACCCCGCGTGGGCGAGTTTGGTGGCGGGGCGGTGTTTGTTATGGCCGATACGATCCGCTGGGAAAACGCCTACGATTTCGTCGAGGACCAGCGGGCGGCACTCCGGCGGAAAGAGGCGGTCTACGTCTCCGTATGGGACGACACGATTACGTGCCGCTCCCCGTGCAAGTTTGATCCGGCAACGCTGCACGTCTCCAACATCGAGCCGGCCGCGAACCAGGAAGGCGCCGAATCCTGTAGCGCGTTGACGGATGAGTACGTGGAAGTCGGCGGCAAGCAGTTGCGGGAGTCGGATGGGATCGTCTTCGAGTACAAGGGGGACAAAGCGTGAGCAGACTTTACGAGATGAGCGTAGCCGTATCTGGGCATGACGCCGCGAAACCATCTCAAATTCAGGCGGCGGCGGAAGAGGAGTGGCCGTTTGATGACTGGTGGCTCTCGGACAACCAGGACCAGGGGGTGGAGATGCACGCATCCGCACAGCACTCGTTGTACGGTGGCGAGAGCGAAGAGGCATTTGCTGAACGGCTGGCCGTGGCCATTTGGCGGGCCAACGGCAATTATTGCCGCGTTTCTGTTGACGCCACCTATCTGGAGAATCTTCCCTACGAAACGCACGCTATGGACGAGTCGGATTACGCCCGGCTGATCCAGGGCGAGCCGAACACAAGGGACAAACGGCCTTGATCTACGAGATTGAACAGTACGAGCTTCATTCGATGAAGTACCGAATCGAAGCGGCCACCGAGGCCGAGGCCGTTGCCAGGCTGTTTCAAGGTGAAGCGGAGCCGGTGTGCCAGGGCCTGCAATACGTCGAAGTCGCCGAAGACTACGGCCTGCCGGTCGATGAGTACCCGGAACTTGTCAAGGCGCTACGAAAACTCGGCGTCTGGGCGGGGGACGCGGTGATCCCGTCCATCCGCAGCATTGAGCAAGTCTGAGGCAACCACCACAAGGGGAGCAACGATGAAGACCACATTGACCGTCGAAATTGAGTACAATCCACAGAAAACCGACCCGGAAGGCTTGGCGTGCGCTATGGACCGGCTACTGGAGACTGCTCTTTCCACGCCCGACATCCTGGACGAATACGGGAACCCAGCCGTCGGCGAATTCTTCGTCGCCCAGGAAACGGCCGCGTCGCCCGCCCCGAAGGTCGTCTTGAACATTTCCGGCGGGGTTTTGCAGGACGTGTTCGGTTCGGACCCGGCTATCAGCGTCCTGCTATGCGATTGGGACACGGAAGGTTGCGATCCGTCGGATAACGGCATTGTCGAGATTGCCGACAAGTGGGGCCGGACGCAACTGGCAAACGTCGCCGAGTACCCCGTGTGGCCGTTGGAGAAACTCGTGGGCACGGACACTGAAGCGGCGATGAAAGCGGCTGGGCCGGAGTTGACGCCATCGGCCGACCGAACCGTGGCTCGCCGCTGGGTGCTCTACAGCATCGACACGAACACGTTGCTTACCACCCGCACCTATGACAGCTACGACGAAGCCGTCGATGACGCTAACCAAGTTGACGACGTTCTCGTGCTGCCGCTGGAGTACGAGGGAATCCGCCTGTAATGGAGCAAGCACCATGAGACAAGAGCAACGGCTCTTTGAGGTTGAGGTGAAAGTCACCTTACAGATTGACGCCGACGCACCTCAGCCGACGGATCGAATCCGGTTGGCCGCCAAGCAAGCCGTTTCCAACGCGCTGCAATTTGCGTATGACAACGGCTTTGAGCACTGTTTGGCCGACGAGGTTTCCGTTGGAGTGCGCGACGTGGCGGTAATCTCGGTGGAAGGGGAGTGAACCCTGATGTTTTGTTTCAAAGGATTTGGCACAAGACCCTGGGTCGGTTAAACAACGGTCTCCTCGCTGGTCAATGGCAGCGTAGGCTGCCGACGTTGTAAGTTCTTATCCCGGCGGCGCCGAACCTCCGCCAGCTTCCGCCGCCGCTCGGCATACCTCTCCTCGGGCTTCCCTCGATAGTGGTCTACCGGCCGAAGGAATCCTCCGGGAATCCGAATCGGACCTCTGATGCGGCAAGACGTCGCCGGCTACCAGAGCCATCTGATCCATCTCAGAGTCTGGGCCGATCTCATCGCCAATTCCCTACCGTTTGACAAGTTACAAAGCTGGTGTAATACTTTAGCAAACGGAGCAAACCAGGATGATCGTCGCCTATTATTCCTTGGCCGACAAGGAACTCAACCGCCAGCAAGAGGCCGTCGAGGCTTATGCGTCATCGCACAGCGCCAAGATCGCAGCCCAGTATGTTGAGAAATGGGACCGCAAGCATCCGTGGACCAAGTTGTCGCAGGCAATCGAGCGTGCCAGGACGACGGGCAGCCTGCTAGTGATCGCCAAACTCGGCCGGCTGGAGTTCAATCTGGCCGTCACCCGGCTCTTGGCCGAATCCGGTGTCCAATTCCTGTGCCTGGACAAGCCCAACATCTCTCCATCCTCGATCGAGGAAAGCATGGAGCGTGCCTGGGCCAAATCGCAAGAGACCAGCCGGCGTAAGCACGAGACCTTCACCGCCCTGCGGGCGAAGGGGGTCAAGCTCGCCTCCGCCCGCCCGGACCACTGGAAAGGCCGCGAGCATCTGCGCGACCCGAAGAAGGCCGCCCGAGCCAGCGCAATATCGCGTACCGAGCGAGCAAGACAAGCCTATGCCTATCTGGTGCCCAAGATGCAACAGATTCGCTCCGAAGTCGTCGCCAGGGCGGCGGAGATGCGGGAGTTGGCCGAGGCGGCAGCGAAGCAGGTCAAGGGGCGGATGGCCGCCAGGATCGACGCGGCAAGGGCGAGAGTCAAGGAAGGATTGCCCGGCGCTCAGAAAGTCCTGAACAACTTGGTTGAAACACGCCGTAAGGCCATGAAAGAGGCTCGGAAGCCCTATTCGTACCCGATCTTCGAGAAGATCGCGGAACAACTCAATGCCCTTGGCCACGAGACGACCATCGGCACGCCATTCAATGGTCCTACTGTGTGCCGTATTCTTCAACGAGCGGAGAAGAAGCCATGCAATGCGAAGAAACAGACTGGGGCGTGCGATTGATGGACAATCCCTTCACGCACAAGAACACCAACATGTTCATCCAGGCCGACATTATACGACCGCGGGCGAAGAACCGCGCGCCGGAAATCAAGTTCTGGTTTAGCGGTGCATTGCAGCAGCCGTTGCGGGCCACCGATGTCATCATCTGGCGGGAGCATCTGAAGGCGGTTTCTGACGCGGCAAGAGAAGAGGCGCTGAAGATGAAGCAAGTCAGTGATCCGAAGGGAGTGAAACGCAAGGTGCGCAGGAAGTAGTCTACTCTTTCGACTGATCTCTGGATACGGATCACGCATTTGATGAAGGCTGCCCCACTGGGAGTGACAAAGGGGCGAACCACGGTCACCGCCAATCAGCCGCTCCTTGCCACACATCCCGCTCGCCGGCTTGCGGGATTGTGAAGAGTCTGAAGGCCGCGACACGAGCAATGTCTCACCGGCAACGTTGCTCTACCACTGCGGTTTACTGGCTCCCCCAGGTGGCTATTGCGGTCGATGAAGAACCTTGCCGACACCAGGCGTCATTGACGCCTGTTTGCAATGTTTGTCGGCGATTTGCGGTGTCTGAGCTAACTTCGAGAAATCGACGCAACCTCTTGAAAAACATCGCTTTACCGCTGTTCTAAGTAGTTTCTGTCGGGTGGCCTTTTTTCTCTTGATTACTAGTGCTGTGGCACACCTTGGGTTTGGGATCGTCGATGCGAAACAGCCTGTGATTATAAGGGCGAAACCGAACGTTCAGTCCCACTTCGTAGTCGTGACGCTGCACTAGCCCCTCTTTTGCCACCAGAATCGGCTCACAACGGCGACAGGATACCCCCCGAAGTAAGAAAGGTGCCCTGCGGGCACCGGCCAAGCCGCAACAATGCGGGCGAGATCGGCGGCCAGGGCCGCGAGATGCTTAGCGTCATAGTCGCCTTCCGCCGGGGCCACCCGATGCTCGACTCCACTGGCAATTGGTGGCACCACCACCGAGGTCGCTGGCTCAATCTGCTCGGCTCCACAGCCGCAGGGTCAGCAAGGCGGTTAGCTCCCCTCACCCCGCCGGCGCACAAGACGACACACCGCAAGTCGCTCATGGTGGTCGGCACTCCCGAATCCGGTGCATCCGGCGAGCGGGACTCGAACCTGACATGAGGGAACCACAATTTCCTTGTGTTACCATTACACCACCGGGTGGCGACGGGGGCAGACTACAGCAACCAAGGCACAGCCCACACAACGCACACAAACACGATAAGGGCGACAAGCCAGCCCGTGGAGCGCCGCGGAGGTTTCGGCTTCTCTTCGTCAGGCGGTAGGGCGGCAAAGGCCGTTAAGGGGTCAGTCCCGGCAGCAATGTGAAGCAGCCATCCTTCTTCGCGTGCCTTGGCCGGGGACAGCCAGCAGTTGATAATCACCCGCAACGTGGTAGGCTTGATTCGGTCTGCCCCGGCCGTAGACGCTACCCAATTCCTGCCCCATTGGGTTGTGACTCACTGGCCGGGGTAGACTTTTGCTTTTCTGCGGGGCCGCCGGCCGTCAGCGGTGGATCGGCCGCGGCTGGCTTGGCAGTAAACTGGCAGTAAATCCGTGGGAAAAGATCGAATTCGAGGGCAAATTTGGGCACTCGCTCAGACCACCAAAAGCAATGAAAATGCCATAAAACAAGGCATTTTCACGCTTTTCCTTATGCGACCCAATTGAGCTACGGGGACTGATGTTCTATTGCCTTCTTGGGTCGAAACTGTGTCCAGAAGTATAACCAATCGTCGGGGGTATTCAATGGGGCGGGGTTGGTTTGCCTCTGATTATGCATCCACGGTTCCCCGAGTACCACTATTGGGTGATAACGGCTAACACCCGAAGGATTCCGCCGCCGCATCCCTGGCTACACGGACATTCCGTGTTGCCGCCGGAGCCATGATTCACAAAGGCGGCTGGCAGCCCGTCTCGTGACGGCTAGCCCGCCATTGCGGAATGTCGCAGGAAGGGCGAGAATGACCGCTCAGAGCGGAACGACGATCGCGTTTTCCCGATTGGAAGATGGGTGGGCTGCACGATGGGCAGATACGTCGTTACCGGCGCGTTCGGCTACTCGGGCAAGTACATCACCGCCCGGTTGCTCGATGCGGGGCACGAGGTCCATACGCTGACCAACTCGCCCGAGCGCGAAAACCCGTTCGGCGGCCGGGTTTCGGCGACGCCGCTCTGCTTCGACGATCCCAAGCGGTTGGTCGAGGCGCTGCGGAGGGCCGACGCGCTCTTGAACACGTACTGGGTCCGCTTCAACCATCGCAACTTCACCCACGCTATGGCCGTGGAGAACACCCTGAAGCTCTTTGCGGCGGCACGCGAGGCGGGAGTCCGCCGGGTCGTCCACTTGAGCATCGCCAACCCGTCGGAACAGAGCGACCTGGAATACTACCGCGGCAAGGCCCGGCTGGAACGCGGCCTGACCAACTCCGGCCTGTCCTACTGCATCCTCCGGCCGACGGTGCTCTTCGGCAAGGAGGACATCCTGGTCAATAACATCGCCTGGACGTTGCGCCACTTGCCGGTGTTCGGGGTCTTCGGCGACGGGCAATACCGCTTGCAGCCGATCTACGTCGACGATCTGGCCGCATTGGCCGTGGAACACGCCGCTCCGGCGGAGAACGAGGTCATCGACGCCATCGGGCCGGAGACCTTTACGTTCCGCGAACTGGTGCAAACCATCGCCCGGATCATCGGCAAGCGGCGGCCGGTCGTCTCCGTCCCGCCGTGGCTGGGCTATCTCGCCGCGTGGGTGCTTGGTAAGATGATGGGAGACGTGTTTCTTACCCGCGAGGAGATCAAAGGGCTGATGCGGGGGCTGCTCGCGACGGCGTCGGCGCCGGCCGGCCGCACCCGGCTCAGCGATTGGGCCAGAGAACACGCCGGCTCGCTGGGGCGGAGGTACGCCAGCGAATTGGGCCGCCGCAAAGACCGCCGCCGGAGTTACGAGAAGATTTGAGGGAACACCGTTCTCCCCTCTCCCTTTGGGAGAGGGGGCGGGGGTGAGGGCATGGCGAGTTGGTTTTCGGGATTTCTCCCGCTGCTCGCCCTCACCCTAACCCTCTCCCAAAGGGAGAGGGGACTTGATGTTGGAGTGACCATGCGACTGCTCGTTGCCTGCCCTCAGTGCAAACGCCAATTCGACGTCGGCAGCCGGCCGGTCGGCAGCCGGTTCCGCTGCTATTGCGGGGCGACCGTGACGGTCCAGCAACCGCAAGGGCACGACGCCGCGGTCGTGCGGTGCTCGTCGTGCGGGGCGCCGCGGGCGGAAGGGGCGACGGCCTGCAAATACTGCGGGGCCGATTTCACGATCCACGAGCAGGACCTCGACACCGTCTGCCCGCAGTGCTTCGCCTGCGTCAGCGACCGGGCGAAGTTCTGCCATCACTGCGGCGTGGCGCTCAGGCCGGAAACGCTGGCGGGCGAGAAAACGGAGCTGTCCTGTCCGGCATGCGGCAAGGCGTCGTCGCTGAGCCACCGGCAAGTGGGGGGCGTGTCCCTGATGGAATGTCAGCGGTGCGCCGGCTTCTGGCTTGCCGCCAATGTGTTGGAAGATTTGGTGGACAAGGCGTCGCACGGCGTGGCGGTTGGGGATTTCCGCCTCCGCGCCCCGCCAGCCACGGCGGAGGGTGGCGTCGTCGCCGCGCAGACCGGCCCGCGCTACCGGCAGTGCCCGGTCTGTGGCGCGATGATGAACCGGGTGAACTACGCCCGCCGCAGCGGAGTGATCATCGACGTCTGCCAGAAGCACGGCGTCTGGTTCGACGCCGACGAACTGTCGCGGATTCTGGTGTGGGTGCGGGAGGGGGGCAAGGCCGAGGCCGACCGCCAGATGGCCCACGACGCCGCGCACCAGGAGCGGCTCGACGCGATCGCCAAGCAGTTCCAGCGGGAGCGGGACCTTGCCCACGGAGCCGGCGGCGGCGGCTGGGCCGAGCCGGAGGACACCGCCCCGAACATCCTTGTCGTCCTGGGCGAAATCGCCCTGGAGTTGTTCGGCTGGGGGCCTTGGCGGCGGTGGTAGGCCGCATCTTGGGAGCCGCGCAGGAATAGGGTCTATTGGGTGGCACGCCCTGAAAGGGCGTGTCGGGCGTCAATGCCGAATCTGGCGGTCCGCCACGCCCTTTTAGGGTGTGCCACCCAACGCATTCTCTCATCTGCGGCCCCACTACTGAGGGGACCATCTCGCGCCGGTCCCCAGCGCCTTCCAATTTCTGGCTACTATGGAGATATCCCTTGTGGAGGAAGGCAGCGCGCCCATGTCCGCAGAGCCGGCCAGCACCGAACGCTTCGTCCGCAACCTGACGGAGAATGCCAGGCGAATCTACGGCTACATCTTCGCCCTGGTTCCCAATTGGGCCGACGCCGACGAGATTTTCCAAGAGACCAGCGCGATGCTGTGGACAAAGTATGGCGACTATCGGCCGGGGACGGACTTCCGGGCGTGGGCCTTCCGTTTCGCCTACTACAAGGTCCTCCAGTTCCGCAAGGCCGAGGGAAAGAACGTGCTCCGCTTGAGCGACCAGTTCGTCGATGCGATCGACCGGGACGCCCTGGCGGGCGGCGACCTCTGGAAACTGCGGCACGAGTTGTTGGCCGACTGCTATGCCCTGCTGCGCCCGCCGGACCGGGAACTGCTCGACCTCCGCTACGAGCCGGGTGCCACCACCAAGAGCGTCGCCGCGCAGGTCGGCCGGTCGCCCGACGCGGTGTACAAGGCCCTGAACCGCATTCACGAGCAGTTGCTGGAGTGCATCGAGGCGAAGTTGGAGGACCAGCCGTGAATCCAGCGGACGAAAAGGGGGACAGGCGCGCTTTGCCGGAACGGCCCGAAGGGTGCTCGGCACAAAGCGCGACCTGTCCCCTTTTCGTCCGCCGGGAGCTTTGTGACCTGCTGGGTCAACTGCGGGAGGGGCAGCTCGACCAATCGGGTCTGGCGCGGCTCGACGCCCTGGTGAGCGGGGACGCCGCCGCCCGCCGCCTCTATCTCGAGTACGTCGATCTTTGCGCCTCGCTCCACTGGGCCGCGGTCGAAAGAAACGAGGGTTCAGGGGTCAGGGGTCAGGGGTCAGAATCCCCAAATCCCAAATCCCAAATCCCAAATCGGCAAATCCTTCATCATCCTTCCGATGTTGCCAATCCCGAGCCTCTTATCCCGCCAATTGTCATCGACACCTCCTCCACTATCCACTATCCGCTTTTCGCTATCCACTCTTCGTTGGGCGGTTGGTTGGTCTCCTATGCGGCTGCCACAGTGCTCACGGGCGCGGCGATCCTCGGCGCCTGGCTGTACAAGGTGTCCCATGATTATCCGGCGGCCGAGCCGTCGCGGCCATCGGTGGCGGCCGTTGCCCAGCAGGCGAACCAGGCGGAGCCCAAGTTAGAAATGGTCGGCACGATCACCGGCACGGCCGGTTGCCAATGGGCCAATCCGCAAGACGCCCCGTCCCGCTCGGCCATCCCCTTGGGCGGCAAGTACGCCTTGGCCTCTGGGCTGTTGGAAATCTCCTACAACACCGGGGCCAAAGTCATCCTCCAGGGACCGTGTGTCTATGAAATCGATTCCGCCACGGGCGGCTTCCTCTCGCTGGGCAAACTGACGGCAAGGGTGGAGCAGGGTTCAGGGGTCAGTGGTCAGGGGTCAGATTCTTCAAATCCCAAATCCCAAATCTCAAATCCCAAATTTGTCGTCAAGACTCCCACCGCCGTCGTCACTGACCTGGGCACCGAGTTCGGCGTGGAAGTGGACAAGTCCGGCGCTAGCCGACCGCACGTCTTCCGGGGAAGGGTCGAGCTGCGCTCCGCCAATGTCGACAAGGAAGACGGCGGTCACATCCACGTGATTACCCTAGGAGAGAACGAGTCAGCCACGGTCAGGGTCAGGCAGGATCATGTGGTGGCGATGACCCGTGAACCGGGCGAGCCGGGCAAGTTTGCCCGTGGAATGCCCAAGCGGGCGGCCATCGAGTTGTCCGACACGGGCATGGGTTTGAAGGAGGGGGACGCCGACCCGCACTGGCAACTGGTTGCCCGTAGCGACGACCCGCGGTTCAAGCCGCGGCCTGCAATTGTCACGGCGGTGCCCAATTCAACTTGGCTGCCCAACGACTGTCGCCCCTCAAAATGGATTTCGACGGGCAAGAACGCGCCCGACCTGCCCGACGACGTCACCTATACGTTCCGTACGACCTTCGAGTTGACGGGCATGGTGCCGGGTACGGCCGTGCTGAAGGGCTGGTTCATGGCCGACAATCGCGTGACGGCCATCCGCCTCAACGGCACGCAAGCGGCGGTTCCCGAGCATGTAGGTCACGGTCCCTATGACCGTTTCCACGAATTCGCGACCCGGACGGGCTTTGTCGAAGGGGCTAACTCGCTGGAGTTGGACGTGTACAACGGGGACCCGGATGACCCCCACCCGAGCAGCCCGATGGCGCTGCGCGTCGAACTGGAGGGATCGGTCCTCTCCGGCTTTAAGACCGCGCTGCCGCAACAGCAACGACCGCGTGAAAAGGAGGGTACTCCGATGAACCGATGACTTGGGCTGGAAGCTTGCGAGTCTTGTGGTTTTGTTTTCCGACGGCGTTTAACCATTTTTCCTTCTTGGAGGTGTGAGATGAGTTCGCTCAAAAGTTTGCTTCTGGTTTTGTCCGTGGTGGCGGTAGGTGGGTTTTTTCAGGTCCCGGCCGGCGCCACAATGATCGACCAGTGGTTGCTGAACACCAACCCGATCAGCTATGGCTGCACCTGCTCTGATTCGACGAGTGCGCGACCTTTGACTTGCGGAACTGACCAGTACACGCCCACGACGCTGCAGAAAGCCGACCTTCCTACCTCGGTCCCGGGACCTTTCGGCATGGCCAATACGGCTGTACACTTCGACGGCACGGGCATGATTTTCTACGGGAACGGGGCTAATTCTCAATACTCTGGATACACCTATTGGCCCTGCCACACGTTGTCCAACTACACCATCGAAGCGTTCTTCAACGTGGATAGCCCACTATCAAGCGCCGAGCAGGTTATCTACGAAGAGGGCGAGAAGGGCGGGCCGGACTTGGGCTTGGAAATCAGGGGTGGCTACCTCTACTTCCAGGCAAAAAACTCCAGCGGCAGTTGGCAGAACGTGCAGTTGACGTCGCCGGGGCAGCTCTCGACGGGCGTGTGGTACTACGCAGCAGTGGTGGTCTCGAGGCAACGTGCCCACAGTGTATCTTTACAATGAGAGCACCAGGACCATGGCGACGCCTCTCTCCGGCAGCACGTTGACAGGGTACGCCCAGACGGCAACCACCTGGTACCTCTGCATCGGCGGGAACTCCAACAAGCAGTCCCCCCCTACCAACGTGTGGGTGGGAGACATCTCCGATGTGGCGACCTACAACACGAACCTGAGCGCTGCGCAGGTCTTGACGGACGCCACCACGAACCCCGTTCCGGAGCCCTCGACCGTCGCGCTGTTGGCCGTCGGGGTGGTCAGCATGTTGGCCTACGCTTGGCGGAAGCGGAGGTAACCGGAAGGAGGCCGCGGGGGCGCAACTGTCGCCCCAATCGCGGCAATCGGCGTATGAGGACTATTGATGTACACCGCCAGCGGAAGTCCTTCGGCATCGTGGCTGTGTTCTTCCCTGGCGGTTGACGATGACTACTTTCCCTACTGGAGGTGTGCGATGAAACCGCTCAGAAGTATTCTCCTGTTTTCGTTCGCAGTGGCGGTCGTCGGCGTGTTCCAGGCGCCGGCCGGGGCCGTCCCCTTGGCGTACTGGTCGCTGAACGACAGCCCGGTCACCAACGGCGCCACGTGCCACGACACGTACAATAACTACAATATGACCTATGGAATTGCCAGTGGCTCCTGCTACGCGACCACGGGCGTCTGGGGCGTTCCCCATACGGCCGTGCACTTCGGCGGCAGCGACTTTGCCTACTGGACGGGCAGCGCCGTCCCGCTGTACTACCAGTCCAACTACACGATCGAAGCGTTCTTCAAGCTGGACGGCTCGTCGGATGACGAGCGGACCATCTATTCTGAAAATACCTGGTGCGGCGAAGAAATGAGCCTGGAAGTCCGGTACGGCAACAACCTCTATTTTCAGGTAAAGGACCAGGACAATGACTGGCAGAGCTTGCAGATGGACTCGGTGTCCCTGGTACCGGGCCGGTGGTATTACGCGGCGGCAGTCATGACCAACGACACGCCGACCACCTATCTTTACGACGAGTCGACCGGGGCTAAAACGACCCTGGCGGCCGATTGGAGTGTCGGATCAGACCGGGACACGGACCTGATCCATGCGTGCGTTGGCGGCGGATACGACAACGGCTCCGCCGCCGCGCCGTTCGTCGGCGTGCTCGACAACGTCGCCATCTACGGCACGAGCCTGAGCGACAGCACGGTATGGGCCCACGCCACTGCGAACACGGATATCCCCGAGCCGACGACGGCCATGCTGCTGGCCGTCGGGTTGGCCGCGGGGTCGGCCTGCGCTTGGCGGAAACGGCGGTAAACGGAAATCGTCGCGGCGGCGAGCCGCCCTGCCGCCGCAACTCGCGGAACGGTGGATGGCGGATGGTGGATGCGACTCCGGAGTCCGTCCACCATCCAAAATCCGTCGTTAACGGGACCGGTCACTGGGGCGCACGCGCCCTTTGACTCAACAATTTGTGACGGAGAAAACTATGAGCTGTGACTTGCCATCCACCGGTCGCCAGCCCAGCGCCCAGCGCGGTTTTACGCTGGTCGAGTTGCTGGTCGTGATCACGATCATCGGCATCCTAATCGCGCTGTTGTTGCCGGCGGTGCAGGCCGCCCGCGAGGCCGCGCGACAGACGCAGTGCCGCAACAACCTCAAGCAACTCGCCTTGGGCTGCCTGAACCACGAACAAATCGCCGGCCGGTTTCCGACCAACGGCTGGGGCACGGCCTGGACCGGCGACGCCGACCGCGGCACCGACTGGCGCCAGCCGGGCGGCTGGGTCTACAACGTCCTGCCGTACATCGAGCAGCAGACGTTGCACGACATGGGGGCGGGATTGGCGTGGAACGACGGCAACAAAATGAGCCTCAACATGCAGCGGCTCTCCACCCCCTTGAGCATCTACAATTGTCCCAGCCGGCGACCGCCGGGAGCTTGGCCGTGCGACGCCCTCGGTTCGGGAGACCCGGTGATGAACGCCGGCACCCTGTCCGTGGCGGTGCGCAGCGATTATGCCGCCAACGGCGGCGATTATTACACCAGTCCGACCACCGGCATCAACAATGCGCCACAGCCGATCTGGTCGTCCGCCCAGCCGAACAGCGACGCCGGTCCAGTCAGCGTCACCGAGGTCGAAAACCCGCCGGGCCAAATGACGCTTGGGGCAAGGAACGTCTTCAGTGCCATCGCCAAGCTGGCCACCGGCGTAGCGTATTGCGGGAGTATGATTAAGATGGCGGACATCAGCGATGGAGCGAGCAGCACCTATCTCGTGGGCGAGAAATACATCAACCCCGACTGCTATGCCACCGGCCAGGACAACGGCGACAACGAGGATGTGCTGATGGGAGACAACGAGGATATTGTCCGATGGACAGCGCTGTCGGTCAACTACAGCACCTCGCCCCCCACGGTCCAGTACCTCCCCCCGCTTCAAGACACGCCCGGCAACGGATACCGCGGCGCCTTTGGCAGCGCCCATGCCAACGGCTTTGAAATGGCCTTTTGCGACGGCTCGGTGCAGATGATGAACTACACGATCGACGCCGAGACCCACCGCCGGCTGGGCAACCGCAAGGACGGCCTGCCGATCGACGGCAAGAAGTTCTGAGAGAACCAACGCGTCAATGCGCTTCAGGCGTCCGCTGCAAAGAGGTGAATCTTCGCCGGGTCGACGCGGAGGCTTACCGGCTGATTGCACCGGATTGGCCCCGCGGGGACGCGGCAGACCAACCGCGCTCCGCCCGCCACCGTGACGTGCACGTCCATCGTGCCGCCCAGCGGCTCGACCACCTCGACCGTGCCGGCGATGTGCCAAGGGCTTGAGGCCGGAAAAGGGGACAGGTCCAATTTGTGCGCCGACCAACGCTTCGCGTCGGTGCCCGCCTCCGGGCCGTGCCGGCAAATTGGACCTGTCCCCTTTTCCGTGTCGCCGGACGATGGCTGCAACTGAAGGTTGTCGGGCCGGATGCCCAGCGAGACACGCAGGCCGGAAAAGGGGACAGGCACCTTTTGTGCGCAGCACCCTTCGGGCCCTTCGGGCAAAAGGTGCCTGTCCTCTTTTCCGGCCCGGACAAGGCTCTCCGGGACGGGCACTCGCAGGCAGGGGGACTCGAACCACGTCTGGCCGGAGGCGTCCTGCTGCAAGCGGCCGTCGATGAAGTTCATCGCCGGCGTGCCGATGAAACCGGCGACAAAGCGGTTGGCCGGGGCGTTGTAGACCTCCAGCGGCGTGCCGCACTGCTGAATCCGTCCGCCGCGGAGGACCGCGATCCGGTCGGCCAGCGTCATCGCCTCCTCCTGGTTGTGGGTGACGTAGAGCGTGGTGGTCGCCAATTTGCGGTGGAGGCGTTTCAGCTCGGCGCGGGTATCGGTGCGGAGGCGGGCGTCGAGGTTCGAGAGCGGCTCGTCGAGGAGGAAGAGCTTGGGGCGTCGGACGACCGCCCGGCCCAGCGCCACCCGCTGCCGCTGGCCGCCGGAAAGGGTGTGCGGCTTGCGGTCCAGCAGCCCCACAAGCCCGAGGAGTTCCGCCGCCCAAGCGACCCGCCGGCCGATCTCGTCCCGCGGGCAGCCGCGGCGCCGGAGTCCGAAGGCCATGTTCTCCCGCACGCTCATGTGCGGATAGAGGGCGTGGCTCTGAAAGACCATTGCCACGTCGCGGTCCCGCGGCGGCAGCCGGTTGACGACGGTCCCGCCGATGCGGATGGTTCCGCAACTGGCGTCCTCCAGGCCGGCGATCATCCGCAGGGTGGTCGATTTTCCGCAGCCCGACGGCCCGACCAGCACCAGGAACTCCCCGTCGCGGACGTGGAGGTCCATCGCGGCGACGGCCGCCAGGCCGCCGGGATACACTTTGCCGACATTTTCGAGCGTCAAATCAGACACGATGGGGGGCCGGAAAGGGGGACAGGCACCTTTTGTGCGCAGCACCCGTCGGGCCCTTCGGGCAAAAGGTGCCTGTCCCCTTTTCCGGCGATGGGGCCTACGTGGGGGGGTGGTTACGGATGTGCCTAAGATACCATGCGGCGGCGCGTGCCACCACGGGTGGAATGTGAAAACCGGGCCGGCAGCGTCTTCAAGCCCTGATTATCATGGAAATTGTACGCCGATGTCAGGTTTCCGCCTTCCCGCGCGATATTAGGTATGGCCTCCTCGTCGAACCAACTCCACGAGTTGTTTCTGCGGCACCAGAAGGACGTCTTCGCCTACGTCCTCACCCTGGTGCCCGACCGGAACGATGCCGAGGACATCTATCAGCAGACCTGCCTGGCGCTGCTGGAGAAGCAGTCGGAGTACGATCCGGGGCGGGAGTTCTTTCCCTGGGCCTGCGGTTTTGCGCTGAACGAGGTGCGGCGGTTCCGCCGCGCCCACTACCGCGAGCGGACGCAGTTGGACGACGCCGTGATCGAGTCGCTGGCCAGCGTCCAGTTCAAGTCGGCCCGGAAAATCGAGTCGCAGCTCGACCTGCTGACGGAGTGTTTGGAGGCCCTGCCGGCCGAGAAGCGGGAACTACTGATCGAGTGCTATTCGTACCACGGCGCCCTGAAGGACCTCGCCGGCCGGCTCCAGATCGAAACCGACACGCTCTACAAACGGCTGGAGCGGATCCGCAACAGTTTGTTCGAGTGCATCGAGAAGGGGAAGTAGTGAATCCAAACGAACAGAGAGCGGCTGTGCTGACGGAGGTCCGGTCCTTGGCCGAGGCCGTCTGCACGGGCACGATCACCCGTGAGCAGTACGCGCGCCTGAACGCGCTGCTGCCGGCGGACGAAGAGGCCGCGCTCTGTTACGTCACGTACCTCCGCATGCACGGGCTGCTGCTCTGGCGTTGGCGGGACCAGATCGTCATCCACACGGGCGAGGCGGCGCAACCCGCGGCGGCGGTGCCGCTGGGCCTGCTGGGCCAGACGTGGCAGGGGGGCGTCGGCTTCTTCTCTCAAGTGATCCCCTTCTCGTACCTGATGGCCACGGTGATTACGGCGGCGGGCCTGTTCGGCATGTGGCTGTGGAAGGTCTCCGACCATACGCCGCAGTTCGCCCACTCGCCGGCCCCGTCGGCCCCGACAGCCCACGAGCCCGAAATGGCGTCCGTCGGCCGGATCACCGGCATGGCCGATTGCCGGTGGTCCGATCCACGGACCGCACCCGCCGGCAGCACGGCGCCGGTCCCCTTGGGCCGCAAATACGTCCTCGACTCCGGCCTATTGGAGATCACGTACGAGAGCGGGGCCAAGGTCATCCTCGAAGGTCCATGCACCTATGAAGTGGAATCGTCGCGCAGCGGCTTCCTCTCGCTCGGCAGGCTGACCGCGCGAGTGGAGAAATCCGAAATCCGAAATCCGAAATCCGAAGGTTCCGATCCTTCATCCTTCATCCCTCATCCCTCATCCTTGTTTTCCGTCCGCACGCCCACCGCCACCGTCACCGACCTGGGCACGGAGTTTGGCGTCGAGGTCGACGAGAGCGGGCGGACCGAATCGCACGTTTTCGTCGGCGCGGTGCAGATCGCGCTGGTCGGCGCCAAAGGCGAACCCGACCAGACGGCGACCTTGCAGGCCGGCGAGGCGGCGCGTTGCGGCCGGAGTGACGGGATCGTGCGGTCCGCCTCGCCCACAAATGCCGCCCGCTTCGTCCGTTCGCTTCAGCCCGCCCCTGTCCCTACTGCCCGCATCGTCGAGAAGTTCGACGGCGAGAGGCTCGGCGCCGCTTTCGAGCAGATGCCGCCGGGCCGATACCGCATCGGACACGGCGCGGCCGAACACCAACACCAGGAGCCGCCGGCACGCGACTGGCAGCAGTCGCGCGGTTACATCCGTACCATAGCGGCCGACTTCTGCCGGCGCGACTTCCTCTTCGAGGCGACGTTCCAGGTCGAGCTTCGCCCCTCGGAGACGCTTACCGAGCGTCACCAGGTCTTTTTCGGGATGGGCGACGGCGTGCCCAACGCCGGCTATTGTGACGAAGTGTCGTGCGGGCTGGTCTTGGCCTTCGTTGCCGACAACGGCCGGGTCTACGTGAAGTCTTGCCACCCGGATGCGCTCTTCTCCCGCGCGTCCGCCGACCCCGATGCCGACAACAAGATCGTGGCTCACTTGGCCCCATTCCGCGGCCTGGGTCCGGGGCGGCACCGCTTCCGCATGTGGA
The DNA here is from genome assembly GCA_963754135.1 of uncultured Planctomycetaceae bacterium. Classification (GTDB taxonomy): domain Bacteria; phylum Planctomycetota; class Planctomycetia; order Pirellulales; family Thermoguttaceae; genus JAJFUI01. The sequence continues at coordinate 1,287,393 of CAVWEY010000002.1, read as the reverse complement.
AGACCGGCAAGTGGGTCAGGTTCGCGGTGGACGCGGACTTCCAAGGGGAATTCCGGGCGGATTTCGCCAGCCGCCCGATCGAGTTGCCGGCGACGGCCCCGTTGTTGAATGCAACCAATAGCCGGTTGCTGGTCGGCACCGGCAACTGCGATACCATGACAGTCCGGTTCGAGGAGTTGTCGGTTGGGTACACGGAAACCGCCAACGGGCAGGCTGCGCCGCCGCGGCCGCCGGAAACCAAAGGTCCCGCGGAGAAGCCGAAAGGAGGTGAGGTCAAGGGACCATAGACCGTGTTCCGTGAGAGTCTGCTCCGATGCGAGTGTGTTTCAACGTCGTTTAACCTTTTTTCCTTTCCTTGGAGGTGTGAGATGAGTTCGCTCAAGAATTTCGTTCGAGTTGCGTTGGTGGCCGCGGTGGTTGTTGGCGCGCTCCAGACACGGGCCAACGCCACCCTGCTTGACGAGTGGCAGTTGCACGAAAATCCCATTACCTACGGCCAGGGGGGCACAACCATGGTTGACACCACCGGCAACCACAGCCTGGCCTACGACAACTACTCTCATAACGTGCCCAGCCCCGCACCACCTCGGTCGCCGGGTATTTTGGGGTGCCCAACACGGCAGTGCATTTTGCCGCCACCAGCAACGATGGGGCCTACACCACCGTGGCCAGCACAAGCGCGTTTCCCACGTACAACCTGGATAACTACACCGTCGAGGCGTTCTTCAAATTGGACTCCACCTCTGGCGTTGGGATGATGTACACAGAGTGCGAATGGGGCGGGCCGGACGACCAGTTGAGGACCAACGGCAGTGCCCTCGAGTACTACGTGCTCGACAGCAACGGGTGGGAAGGCGTCTCGATCAGCGGGCTTCAGGCCAACACCTGGTATTACACGGCCGTGTGCGTTAACAGTGACAAAGCCACGCTTTGGCTCTACAACTCCGCCACCACCCAATGGCAGTCGGCCACTGGCACGGCCACCTACACACAACCGCGCAATGCCAACGGTGGCGTCTATACCGCGCCCTACACAATCGACGTCGACAATGGAGACTCCCGCGCCCTCGATCCCTTCATTGGCACGCTTGAAGACGTGGGGGTTTACAATACGTCCCTGTGCTCCTCTACTAGCACGCCGTCTAGCACGCTGGTGGCGCATGCCACGACGAACACGGACACTCCGGAGCCGTCGACGCTGGCGCTGTTGGGCGCCGGTCTGATTGGTCTGCTGGCCTACGCTTGGCGGAAGCGGAGGTAATGTAGTCCGCACACGCCGTGTGCGGGCGTTTGCGGCGGCCGAGGTGCGGCGGCCGCAACATGAGCGTGTTGGATGGTGGACCGCGGATGGCGGATGGGCCAGGAGGCGCTCATCCGTCATCCAAAGTCCGCCGCCCGACGTTTTTTCACAAAGGGAAACAGCATGTTCTCGATTCTACCATCCATCATGCGAAATCCGAGGTTCCGGCGACATTCACGGAACTCCCCCCGGACCGCAGTCCGGGGGCGTCTTTCCCTCCCCGCTCCCCTGTCGCGCCGTTCCCGGCGCGGTTTTACGTTAGTGGAGCTTTTGGTGGTCATTACGATCATCGGCATCCTCATCGCACTGTTGCTGCCGGCCGTGCAGGCGGCGCGGGAGGCGGCGCGGATGGCGCAGTGCCAAAACAACCTCAAGCAGATCGCCCTGGCGGCCTTGAACCACGAGCAAATCAACCGCTGGTTTCCCACCGGCGGCTGGGGATACCAGTGGGCTGGCGACCCCGACGGCGGCTTCGGCAAGCTCCAGCCGGGCGGCTTCTTCTACAACATCCTGCCTTACATGGAACAAGGCATACTGCACGACCTTGAACAGGGCGCGCCCCAGGAAGACGCCGCGCGGATAACTTTGGCCACGCACATGGCCGAGACGGTCGTGCCGTCGGAGACTTGCCCCACCCGCCGGCAACCGATGGCGCTGCCCATGATCACCGACTCGTCGATTGTTCAGCGGGTAAACATTTCCCAGACGGACCCGCGAGGCTGGTTCCGCCAGGACTACGCGGCCAACGCCGGCTCGAACTTCATTCCCTGGTTGCGGGGGCCGTATTCCTGGCCCCCCGGCTGGCCGACCCAGGACGATCCCACCAACGCCGCCTGGTGGTGTGACGTGTCGCCGACGACGATTACCAACGGCATCACGGCGCAGCGGAGCACCGTGAAGATGGGCGAAATCACCGACGGCACGAGCAACACCTACCTGGCGGGCGAGAAGAACATCTGCACCGACAACTATTACGACGGCGGCGACCCCGGCGACAATGATTTCATGGTTTCGGCTGACGACCACGACTTGAACCGTTGGACGGGCACGAATCCGCAGACGCCGATGCCGCCTTATCCGGACACGCCCGGCGTGATCTACTGGTCCTCCTTCGGCAGCGCCCACGTCGTAGGCTTCAACATGGCCTTCTGTGACGGCTCGGTACACGTGATGAACTACACGATCGACCCCGCGACCCACTGCTACCTGGGCACCCGCAACGACGGCGTGGCGATCGACGGGAACAAGTTCTAGCCCACGGTAGCCCGTGGGGTGCTTGCACGCAAGCGATTGCCGGCTCATCGCGTGCGTGTAGGCACGCGCCCTACCGCGCCCCTCGCGTTCGGTATATCATGCTAAGAGAGGGGAGCGGTTATGGTGCTGAGTCCCGCGGGTGTGCTCTGGCTAGCCCTGGCCGCTGCTGCTGCGACGCCCAAGTACGAGGTCCGCTCGCCCGGAATCGCGGTCAAGCTCTCCGCGGAGGGAAGCATCGTAGGCGTGGTGCTTGGGGATGGGAAGGTCGAGCGCCGCGTGACCGGCGGCACGCGGCTGGGCGGCTGCCGCCTGCAAGGGGCCGTGGCCGCCCGGAAGCTCGATGGCGGCGGCGTCGAGTTTGCCCGCACGCTGGTTTCGACAAACCCGCCGCGGCAGTGCATGCTGGTGGACCGGTTTCTGCCGGCCAAGGACAGCGTCCGCTGGGAGATCGAGATCCGCGGGCCGGGCGAGCCGTGGACCACGGCCATCAGCACGTGGCTGAACTATCCCCCCGCGGCATCGCGGGTCTTCTGGACCGCCTGGTCCGATCCTGAGCACCGCAGCGATGGCTGGCGCGATCCGCTGGTCTTCCGCCCCTTCCGCAACACAAGCTGGACGTATGCCAATGTGAGCGAGAGCACGCCGACCGCCGGCGACTTCATCGCCATGCCCTTGGCGACGGCCGCCGAGCCGGCCGAGGACGTTGCCCTGAGCGTCATCCTCTCGCCGGAAGACACCTTGCTCGACTTGGGCCTCTCGACGGACGAGTCGGGGGCGATCGTTTTCAGCCGGACGCGGCACCGGCTGGGCGGCGTGCCGGAAAAGGGGACAGGTCCAATTGGCCGGAACGGCCCGAAGGGTGCTGCGCACCAATTGGACCTGTCCCCTTTTCCGGCGCGGGCGCTGCGGTTCTCGCTCGACCTGGTGGGCCATCCGGCCGATTGGCGGGCGGGGCTGGGCTGGATGGCCGCCCGATACCCGCAATACTTCGACCCGCCCAACCCCAAGGCCGACGAGATGGCCGGCTGCGGGGCCTATTCGGCCGACGAGCGGGCGATCGACGCCGAGAAGCTGCGGCGGATGGCCTTCCGCATCAACTGGCAGTGCAGCGAGGACTTTCCTTACATGGGGATGTTTCTACCGCCGCTTGAGGACGAGAACGCCCGGTGGGAGCGGCAAGCGGAGACGCCGCTGATTCCGGGAAAATCGCCGTACAACTCCTTCCGCAGTCTCAACGACTATTGCCATCGAATGCGTGATGACGGCTTCTACGTGCTGAGCTACTTCAACGTGACGGAGTTTGGCCGCGACATGAAGTATCCCGCGCCGCCGCGGAAGGCCGCCGGCGAGGCGGACCTCTGGAAAGACCCCCGCGACTACCTTTATGCCAAATTTCCGGAGGCGTTGCTCTTTCAGAAGGGCAAACCGGTGCTGAGTTGCTACCATGCCTTTGTGATGGACCCGGGCGCGCCGGCCTACCGGCGGTTCCTGCTGGAGCAGGCCCGGCGGCACATCGAGAAACAGCCGGACTCCGCCGGCATCTGCATCGACCGGCTGGATTGGCTGCGGCTGTACAATCCCCGCGACGACGATGGACTGAGTTGGGTGGACGGCCGTCCGGCCCGCTCGCTCTATCAATCCTGGCACAGATTGATGGCTGAGCTGGGGCCACTGATGCATGACGCCGGCAAGGTGATTTTTGTGAACAATCACGTCAAGCGGATCGAGTTGCTCCGGCACGTGGACGGCATCTATTGTGAGTTTTGTCAGGCGGGGCCGGCGCTGAACGCGACCGGACTGCTCTCCCTGCGGCGGCCGGCCATCGGCTGGACGGCGAGCGAGTCCGACCTGCGGCCCAACCCCGACGCCCTATTCCAGCGGCACCTGCACCTGGGCGTGTTTCCCACGGCCCCTTATCCCGGCAACCACCATTGCATCAATCCCAGCGATTGGACCGACCGGCAGTACCTCGATTACGGCCCGTTGCTCCGCGCGATGCGGGGGAGGAAGTGGGTCTTGACGCCGCACGTTGTCGCCGCCGTCGGAAACGCCGCCAAGGTCAATCTCTTCCAGGTCCCCGGCGGTTACTCGCTTCCCGTGACGTTTGCCGGCAAGGCCGCCCGCGTGCAGGTCGTCTTGCGCGGGCTCGATGAGGTCACGGAAAAGACGGTCTGCGAGGCACTGCACCCCGGCGGCGGCAAGGCCACTCAGGTTGCCCTGACGGTCAAGGACAAGACCGCAATTCTGGAGGTCCCGGTGCAGCGCGGCTGCGCGATGGTGCGGTTGCGGAACCCGTGACGTCAACGTCCCGGTTGTTTCGGAGGGTGGCACGCCCTGAAAGGGCGTGATTAGCCGGCGAATCGAAGCGCGGTGCCTGCCACGCCCTTTCAGGGCGTGCCACCCACGATTCTCCTGGTCAGTCCGCCGGCACAGCGACGCCCTTGGGTTCGCTGAGATCGGACTTGCGGATGACGGTCGGTTGCGGCTCCGCGGCGGTAAACGGCCCGGTGTCGATGCTGGCGCGGATTTCATACTGGTCGGCCAACTTGGAAGGTACTCGCCACGAGTACCGGCAGGTGAAGCCTCAGCCATACTCGAAGTCGCCCTCCGCGACGGTTTTGCCGTCGGGGCCGGTGATCTTGATCTTGGGTTTTGGCGGGCGGCGGCCGTTGACGAAGAGGTTCGAGACCACCTCGCCGTCGGCGCCGGTGATGGCCAGCGAGATCTTGGCCTTTCCCTCGTGGACGTAGACCAGCTTGGCGGCGGCCTGGTAGGGCGGGCCGAACCTGAGCGTGGCCGTCTTGCCCGCCTCGACGGTGATCGGGCGGCCGACGACCGTGCCGCTGGCGGAAAGCTGGCTGGTGGCGGCCGGTCCGTAGAGCGGTTCGATCACATCGGCGATCGGCCCGAGGAAGGCTTTCTGAAGGGCCTTCCAAAGCGACGGTTTGGCGCTGGCAGCCGCTTTGCCGCCCCCTTTTTTCTTGGCCTCGTCCGTTTTCTTGTTCTCCTCTCTTGCCGCCGGCGGCTGCCAGTTTTCAACCGTCAGGGTATAAGAGAGCAGCCGCCACTGGCCGGCCGGGACCTTGGCCGCGCCGTCCTTCTCCAAATTGAGCGAGAGGTAGCCCTGTGGGCCGATCAATTCCAACGAACACGGCGCGTGCGGACTGGCGACCTTTCCCAGGGGCACGGTGGAAGGAGTCACCGTCAACTCGTCGCCGCGGGGCGTGACCTTCAATTCGTAGAGCTTGCCGCCCAGGCTGTTGATCTTGCCGAGGTACTGCTGCGACTCGCCGGCAGCCGCCGGAGCCCGCGGCCGGGGAGGAGTGAGTCTCTCGCCCTCCAGCAACAGCACGTCGCCGTAGTTGGGGTACAGTTGCCCTTCCCCGCCGCGGATGTTCTCGTGAAGCGACGTGAGGTCGTCGAAGCGGCCGTTGCTGTTGTGATCCAGCAGCGTGACCGTCCATTTCTTTCCGTCCAGGGTGATTTCCCCCCGGCGGTACACGGCCGCCGTCAAGGATGCCGAGACGTATCGGACGTCCCCCGAGCCGTAGGTGAGCAGTTCGAGGAAGAAGGAGTAATCCAGCTTCTTGCCGTCGACGTCGATGCTCAGGTCCACGCGAGGGAAATGGCTCTGTGTGTAGGATGCCACGAGGATTGGCAATTGCCTGGTGGAGGCGGCGTCGATGGGCCGGTCGTCGGTCAGGTCCCCGTTGCCGTTGAGATCGAAGTAGAGCCGGTCGTAGCCCTTGGATTTCTCGTCCTTCTGGTCCAGCACGAAGCCAAACTTCTGGGAGCCGAGTGTCGCCACGCCGCGGAGTGGTTGTTTTGACAGGTATTTCTCCCGGTCCTTCTTGACGGCAGTCTTGAACTCCCGCTCGAAAGGAAGTTCATAACCCATCGTCTTGCCCAGCGGCCAGAAGAAGTGCTGCGGCGAGACGTTGCGGTATCGCCACTGGGCCGCCGTCATGCCGGCGTCGGAGGCTACCGGCTCCAGACGGACCAGTTCCAGCTTGAAGCGCTCGGGTTGGGCGGCCTGGCTCGCGCCGGCCAGGGCCGCGCCATAGAACGCCATTCCGCCCAGCAGTAGAAGCAGACGCCGACGTTTCATGATCGTGTCCTTTCGGCTGGAAACTAGAATAAACGCTCTGGTTCCCTCGCTCCGCGTGGGAACCAGGAACCACGCGCCGCTATTCTAGCGATGGCTGGCGAGCGTGTCTACTCCGCCCGGCGGGGGGCCTTTCCGCGTGAGAAAAGCCGTGCCGACCGACAGGGCTTGGCAGTTGACGCACTCCAGGCAACGGATGCACCGCAGATCGCTCCCGCGCCGCTCCGAAGGGCCGCGGTACTTGCACAGATCGCGGCACAAGCTCGCAGTCGTTGCACCGGGCCGGCTGGAACCGCAGGAACACCAACGACACGTAATTGCACAGGCTGAAGATCGCCCCCAGCGGGCAAAAGAGCGTACACCAAGGCCGCCAGCGTAAACAGCATGGCGACCACAAAGACCGCCAGGATGATCGTCTTGTTGACCGTCGGCCAGACGATATGGTGGGCGGCCACCGACTGCTGGACGCTGTAAGGGACCGATGCCTCGACGGCCCCGGCCGGGCAGAGCCGGCAAACGAAGCCCCAGTGGTCCTCGCCGTAATAGTAGGGAATCAGCAGCACCAGCCCCACCAGCACCGCGTAGCGCGACAGTCCCAGCCAGCCGGGCAGGCGGACCTTGGGAGTTGGAATCCGGCCCACCAGGTCCTGGAGGAATCCGAAGGGGCAGGCCCAGCCGCACACCAGGCTTCCGAACGTCGCCCCGACCATCAGCAGCGTCCCCACCGCCAGCCAGGGGATCACGTGGAGCGCGCTGTAATTGGCGATCACCCCGATCGGGCAGGCGAAGGTGGCCAAGCGGGCAGGAATAGCAGTGGAACACCGGCCCGCAGATGCCGTGCAAGCGGCAGCGGTTCGAGCCAGGCCAGCAGAAAGCCCGCCTGGACCCAAATCCGCCAGCGGGCCAGCCGCCACCTCTTGCGCCGCGGGTTGTTCTCGATCATGGACACCATGATCCGGGGGTTAGTTCACTCAGGTAGGGCAGAGCGAAGGGGGCGTGCCGGTGTAAGTCCTCCGCAGTTGGCCGTCGGCCAGACCGCGTCAGGCCGCCGAAAGTCACGTCGCGGGTGACCACCCATTCCGGCTCAAAGCGGGCCTCCCAGTACTTCTCCGTCACCTTCTGGAAGGTGATGCCGGAGAGAGGCGGCACAAAGGGGCTTTCGGCGGCTTTGACCTTCGGCTGAGGCTCGTCGGGCGGGCTGCGGAACGGATCAACGCCACCGGCCGCCGCGCCCTCGTTCGATGGAGGCTGCCCGGAAGGCATTTCTCCCTGGCCGAAGGGCGTCGGGAACGCAATCGAAACCTCCCGCTCCTCCTCCTGGTAGACCTCGCACTTTGTGGAACAGCCATCCATAGCAGAGCGCGCCGCCGCCGCCCAGCAGCAGCACGACCGTGCAGACTTCCCGTCTCCCAATGGTTTTCAGCAGCCGCACGGGGATCCGTCAAAGGTTGATGGTGCTCGGTTTGCTGTTGTCGGCGGGAAAGGGCCCGGTCTTCAGTTGGACGTACACCCGGAACTCGCCTTTCGACTCGGTGGGTACTTGCCACAAGTACCGGCAGGTAAGACCTCAGCCATACTCGAAATCGCCCTGCTGGACGATCTTGTCGTTCTGTCTTTGATGACGAAGTGCGGTTTGGGCGGCTTGCCGCCGTTCAGAGAGACGTTCTTGCACTGCTCGCCGGAGGGGCCGACGATTGCCAACTGGAGCGCAGACCTTGGTCTTCTCCGCCCGGACCGCCGTGACAACTGCCCGGAAGCCGCCTCCGAACGGCAGCCGGGCGGTCTCCCCTTTCCTGACCGTCACCGCGGGTGGGCTGTTCCGCGAACGTGGCTTCGATGGCCGTGCGGCCGCCGTTGCCCACGGTGGCGTCGAGGGTGTAACTGACCACCTTCCACGTCCCCTCCGCCAAGGCGATCTTCTGGTCCTTCACGCCGGCGATCACGACCACCCCGTAGTCGTCGCTGGTCAGCACCGCGCGGTAAGCTGGGCCCGGGACCGGCCACGTTTCCCAGCGACAACTTCATGGGCGTCAGTTGCAGCTTGCTGCCGTCGGGCGTCACCGCCATGCGGTAGAAACTCTTGCCGACGTAGAGCACTTTGCCGACCAGGTTCCGGTCGGGGCCCGCGCCGCCGTCGCCGGCCGGCGGTTTCTTCGGGTTGGGGTTGATCAGCAGCAGATCACCCTCGGCAACGTTCCCGCCGGGCTGGACGGAGACCACGTCGTCAAAGCGGCCGTTGCTGTTGCGGTCCACCAACAGCACCTTCAACCGCCGTTTCCCTTGCACCATGTAGCCTTCGCGGGCTACCGCCGAGTACAACGACACCGTGGCGTACGAATTGTCGCCGGCCTCGGTACACAGCACGCTCAACAGAAACGCGTATTCCACCGGCTGGCCGCCCACGTCCAGGGTGACGTTGACGCGCGGAAACTGCGACTGCGACATCTTGGGACCGGGCTGAGTCACCTCCGTGGCCTTTTCCGGCGGGTCGTCGGTCAAGTCTCCGTTCCCGTTGGCATCGAAGTACAACTTGTCGTAGCCGGCGGCCTTGGGCGACACCGCGTCCAGCGCAAAGCAGAACTGACGGTCGCCGAGCTTCACCACCCCGCGGAAAGGGACCGGAGCGACGTACTTCGGCTCCTTCTTGACGAGGCGGCGGAACTCGGCCTCGCCCGCCCCGCCGCCCTTGCGCTCGTTGGACGAACTGCTGCGGTTGGGTCAGACGGAGAACGTACTCCGCCAGCGAAACCGACTTGCTCCGCGATTTCCGCTTGGGCGGATCCAGCCGCAGCAGCTTCATCGCAATCTCCTGAGCGTCCGTCCCCTCGACGCCTTTCGCGGCGGCCGGCTTGTCCGCCGGCTCGGCCTCTTCTTCCTCTTCGGCCGGCCTGCGCGGCGCGGCGGCGTCAGGATACTGCTTCTTGACGTACTCCTGATCCTCGGAGCTGAGCGACCGTAGCGGCACTTGGATCACCTTGCCGTCGGTCTTCTTCAGTTGCGCCTTCCCGTCCTTGACGCCGAGCAATTCCGCCTCGGTGCTGAACCGGCCGTCGGCGCTCTTCCAGGTCCTGGAAGCGGCGAGAGCGACGGGGCCGAATAACGCAACCGCCAAGAGCAGAAACAGCAGTCGTTTCATTCTCTTATGCCTCTTCCTCATAGGGCGGCAAGAGGGGGCGCCGCCCCTTCCCACCTACCGCCCTGTTCACGGCCGGCGTTCACCAATACCAGTCAAGTTACCAGTTATCGGCGAGACTGTCAAAGAAATCTGTCGTTGGCCAGGGACGCCATGCCCCGGTTCATTTCACTGACGTAGGGCAGAAATCTGACTGCCGGCAAGTCAAAAAATGGCGGAGGTGAATGGGAATCGAACCCACCAAGGACCCTTGCGGGCCCCACACTGATTTTGAAGACCAGGGGCACCACCAGGCACCGGTCACCTCCGTCAAGGCTCGTCCACGGCGATATTGATGTTTTCCCTCGATTCTGCCATTATTGATGGTAGAGTACGCCCGGAGGGATTCGAACCCCCAACCCTCGGTTCCGAAGACCGATGCTCTATCCAATTGAGCTACGGGCGCCCGCCAAAACCGCTAAGGATACCGCGCCGGCATGGTCTGGCAAGCCTGCTCACGCAACAAACGGTCCCCTGGACGGGCTTGACGGTCGCGCCGGGCGGCGGTACAAAGACGGCCATGTCCCGGCAAGCCATCTTTGAAGCGAGCGTCCACTACTTTCTCGAGCCGATCGGCCATCTGCTGGATGACGAGTCGGTCAGCGAGATCATGGTCAACCGCTTCGACGACGTATACATCGAGCGCCACGGCAAGCTGGAGCATACCGGGCTGCGGTTCCAGAGCGACGACGCGCTGCTGTCGGCGATCCACAATATCGCCCAATGGGTGGGTCGGGAGATCAATGAAGAGCATCCGGTGCTCGACGCCCGGCTGCCCGACGGCTCCCGCGTCCACGCGGTGATCCCGCCCAGCGCCCGGACGGGCATCTATCTGACGATCCGCAAGTTCACCCGCGAGGCGCTGACCCTGGACGACCTCATCCGCTTCGGCAGTCTCTCCGAGGCGGTCAAGGAGTTCTTCGAGATTTCCGTCCGCCTGCGGAAGAGCATGTTGATTTCCGGCGGCACCGGCACGGGCAAGACCGTGCTCTTGGGGGCCATTTCGCGGGCAATCCCCGAGGAAGAGCGGATTGTGGTGATCGAGGACACGTCTGAGCTGCGGCTGATCCAGCGGCACGCCCTCTATCTGGAGGCCCAGCACGCCGACCGGAGCGGCCGCGGGGGGCTCGACGTGCGGCAGTTGTTCGTCAACTCCCTGCGGATGCGGCCCGACCGGATCATTGTCGGCGAGGTGCGCGGCGGCGAGGCCCTCGACCTGATCCAGTCGATGATCAGCGGTCACGCCGGCTCGCTCTCGACGATCCACGCCGATACGCCGCTGGACGCCCTGATCCGGCTGGAAACGTTGTCGCTGATGTCCGACGTGCAAATTCCGGTTTATGTGGCCCGGGCGCAAGTGGCCTCGGCAATTGATCTGATCGTACAGATTGCCCGGTTTACCGAGGACGGGTTGCGGAAGGTGACCCGAATCACGGAAGTCGTGGGGCTCGACGAAAACAACCAATACCAGACCTGCGACCTGTTCGTCTCGAAGCTCCGTGGCAAGGACAAGGACGGGCGGTTGATCGCCGAACTGGCGCCGACCGGCCAGCGGCCGACTTTCTGCCGGGAACCGTACGAGCAGGGGATGGAGAAGATGATCCACCTGACAGAGGGGGTGTGGGAAAGAATGCCCGTGTAAAGCCGCGACCGGTGGTCGCGCGATCCGCTTCCCGCGACCACTGGTTGCGGCTTTACAGGGGCCGATTTTGCTTGCCTTAAACCGCGGCTTATGCGACAATTGGAGGTGATGAAGCACCGACGCAGAACCGGATCGCGGGCCGGCGTGGCAAGTTTGGACTACGTTTTGATCCTGGGCGTGGTCCTCCCGCTGGTGGCGTTCATCCTTTGGCTTGGCCCGCAGATCATGGGCCTGGCCTACGAGATGGTGTGTGCGTTGGTGGCGTGGCCGTTCATGTAATGTGGCACAGCCGCCCTCGGCTGTGCGAGTTGTGGGGCACAGCCGAGGGCGGCTATGCTACAGACGCAAGGGCATGGGTCTCGTTATAGGAGCAGCAGACATGAAGAAGCCGTCGCTCTGGGGCCTTCTGCGGAAGGTCCACGACAGCGAAGAAGGGGCCGTCAGCATTGAAACGATCTTGATTATCGGCGCAATCGCCTTGCCGATCCTGATCTTCTTGATCACGATCGCCTGGCCGAAGATCAAGACCTATTTCAACACGGGAATGACGAACCTGCAAACGGGTTCCGACGCCGCCCAGACAGGCTCGTAGACGCCGCGGGACCAACGCCGATGCTGGCCACGATCCTGCTAGTGGGCCTGGTGCTGGCGGCCACCGTGACCGACCTCCGCCGGCACAAGATCTACAACTGGACCACCTACACCGGCATCCTGGCGGCCTTGGGCCTGAGCGCGGCCGGATCGCTCTCGGTGGCCGCCGGTTGGCTCAGCGAAGAGCGGTTCCGGCGGCTCGGCGGCGCCCTCGGCTGGATCGGCTGGATTGCCCTGTCCGACAGCCTGCTCGGGCTGGCGGCCTGCGGCCTGGTGATGTTGTCCTGCTTCGTACTGTTCAAGGTGGGCGGCGGCGACGTAAAACTGATCGCTATGGTGGGGGCCTTCCTCGGGCTGGAGCAAGGAGTCACCGCAATGTTGTGGACCTTCGTGCTGGGCGGCTGCACGGGCCTGGTCGTGCTCGTCTGGCGCGTCGGCCCGGTGCGGTTGCTGGTGCGGGTGTTGCGGCAGGTGATGTGGTCGCTGCGGTTGGGTCACTGGGAGCCGTTGACCGACGCCGAGCGCGCCCAGTTGCAGCCGCCCCTGTTCCTGGCCCCCTGCGCCCTGGCGGCGGTGGTGATCGTGCGGTTCGGGCTGATGGATTGGGTGAGATTATGACTCGCGCGGTTCTACTGGCGTGCGTGCCGTGGCTCCTGGTGCTGATCGCATCGGTGAGCGTGCTCTACATCTTGGTCAGGATCAGCCGGGCACGGATGGAACTTGGCCGCCTGCGCCGCCTGCACGCCGATCAGCAGGGGAGCGCCCAGAGCCTCAGCTTCGTGCTCACCCTGCCGCTGTTCATCATGGTCTTGATGTTCATTGTGCAAGTCAGCCAGTTGATGATCGGCCAGGTCGTGGTCGAATATGCGGCCTTTGCGGGGGCGCGGGCGGCGGCCGTGTGGATTCCGGCCGGATTGGCCAGCGGCGAGGGTTCCAATTGCATCAGCTCGTTCTCTCTCGATCCGGCCGCCCTAAACCAGGTCCCTCCCAACTCGGCCGGTCCGAGCGACGGCGGGGAGACGTTCCTGGTCTCGCCGGGCAGCCCGAAGTACAACAAGATCGCCTCCGCGGCGGTAATGGCCTGTATGCCGGTCTCTCCCTCGCGCAACTTGGGCGCCGGCCTGTCGGGCCAGGATTCGACGACGGCGGAGGTCATCAAGGCGGCCTATGCCGCGCTGGCCCCAGGCTCCACGGCCAACGCCGCCATCCCAACGCGCATCGAAAACAAGCTGGCCTATGCCGCCGCCAACACGGCCGTGGTAATCCGCTTCTACCACAGCAACAGCGAGCCGCCGCTCAGCCAGCAATGGGGCGGCGCGTACGGCATCGCGCCTTATCCCGACGAATTCCAACTCGACGAGATCGGTTGGCAAGATCAGATTACGGTCACAGTCAACTACAATCTCGCCTTGCTGCCTGGGCCGGGCCGGCTGCTGGCCCGGTACGTCGCCGGCATCGGCGGGCAGCAGGGGAGCGCAACCAACGTCTACAGCGACGTCTACACTTATCCGCTTACGGCGTCGGCCACGATCGGCAACGAAGGCGAGAAACCGGTGATACCGTATGTGTACCAAGGCCTCTGAGAACGGATTGCAAATTGGAAATTGCAAATTGAAAATTGCAAATTTGCAATTTGCAATTTGCAATTTGCAATTCTCAATGTGTCGTCGGCGCACCCTCGACCTCCACCGGGACGAAGACGGTACGATCAGCATCCTCTCGGTGTTCGCCGTGCTGGTGCTGACGATGCTCTTGGGCATGGTGATGAACGTCGGCCGGCAGGTGGACGGCAAGATCCGCCTCCAGAACGCGGCCGACGCGGCGGCGTACTCCGGCGGCGTGACGATCGCCCGCGGCATGAACACCCTCACCTTCACCAACCACCTGCTCTGCGACATCTTCGCCAACACGGCCTGGCTCCGCGAGGCCCGCGACCGGAACTCCGAGTCCTACGTCCCCTCGATCCTGGCGGCGTGGGCGAAAGAGGGACCCGTGTTTGGCCGCTCCGGATTCCCCAAGTTCGACGCCCTGGGCCAGGCGATCACTCAGGAGGTCCCGCTGCAACAGAACCTGGTGACGGCTTTCGGTGTCTGGGCCAAGGCGGTCAGCGACGCCGTGCTGCCGCTGATGGAGCAGATTCTGTCGGATGAGTTGATTCCGCAATATCAGCGGGCGGTGGTGGCGGCGTTTCCCGACATCGCCCAGGCCGCCGCCATGCAGACCGCGCTCCGCAACGGCCAGCCCGACTTCGGCCGCGGCAACATGCTGGGGGCCTTGTGGCGGTCTTCCGGCCAATTGGTGGGCGGCGACAATGAATCGGCCGACCCCTCGCTGCCGGTCGTTGACCCCGAACTGGGCACGGTGGCCAACCTGGCCCAATACGCGGACAAGGCCCGCCAGCAACGCCAGATGCTCGCTCAATTCTACCTCAACATCTGGAACAATCAGACGTTGGCGTTCTTCGACCAGCGCGGCAAGATGAGCCAGTTCGGCGCCCTCTGGCGGAGCTTCACCTGCGGATACCTGAACCAGTTGTTGGACGAGTACACCGATCGGAACCTTCCCTTTGTGATCCACACGGAGGCCAGTGAAGTCACGGACGCCAATGCCGAACTGGATCAGCACTTTACGTTCCTGGGCGTGGCGTACTGGAAGAAGCCCGCCGTGTTCGCGCCGAAGGTGTTTTCGAGTCCGATGCCAAGCGACCCGGTGGCCTACGCCCAGGTGCGGGTGTTCATTCCGCGGCCGCGGCTGGTGTGGCAGCCGGTCGGGGGCGGAGGCGGCGGCGGTGGCGGGCCGACGTACATCGGTGGCGTGCCCACGGACATCCAGCCCCTTCCGCAGAGTCCGCCGCAGCCCGGCCCAGGGGGCGGGGGAGCGGCACAGTGGGTCGTCGGGCGGGAACCGGTGCCTTTTGACTGGACCTTGCTCGACCAGCGTTGGAGTTGTCAGTTGACGCCCGCCACGATGTCGGCGCTGGCGGCCATCCTGCAAACCACGCCGGCCTTGCCCGCCTTCGCCGGCCAGAATGTTGTCGTGCCGACCCTCGGCGGTTTGAGTTCCCAGGACATCGAGAGCATTAGTCCGCATTAGGAAACCGTTCGGTCCCCTCTCCCTTTGGGAGAGGGCTAGGGTGAGGGCCGTGTGATGAGAAAGCGGCAACTACATCGTCGTTCCGTCGCGCTGCCCTCACCCCCTGCCCCTCTCCCAAAGGGAGAGGGGAGATTCTCACGACACCCCCCCAACCGCCGCGGCCTTGCCACGCTGGAATTGGTCCTGGCGCTGCCGATCTTGTTGTTCGTGATGGCGCTGATGGTCAACTTCGGCGTGGTGGCGTGCTGGAAGGTCCGTGGGCTGAGCGTGGCACGGAACGCGGTATGGAGCACCCGCTGGCCGCGCGGAGGCGGGGCCAATCCTTGGCCCGCCTATTGGCCTCCCGCCGCCGGCTTGGGCGCCGCCGCGGCGGGCAACTTGCCCCAGAGCGTCGACCCGTTGGCGGGTCAGCCCGTCGCTCAGGTGGCGCGAGGACCGGTCATTGCCACCTACGGCAGCGCCGCCATCGTGAACACCGACCTGCTCGATCCCACCCAGGGACTCCGCGAAGGCTCCGCCTCGCTGAACCGCCCCTTCGCCATGCTCGCCACTATGGGATCGTTCAACCTTCAGGCGGAGACGTTCCTTTTGGATGATTGCTGGCCCTACGGCCAGATGAGTTGGCTGCCGCCGGGAGAAACCCAAACATACAGCTTGGGAAGCAATCTGACGCCGCGCATCCCGGTCATCTACGAGTACGATAAACAGAAGCAGATGTCCGGCGCCTACGTGCAGGCCGTGACGGCCATTCTCAACGCGCCGTTCCTCAACGCACTGAAACCGCTGGACCAAGACGACGAGTTCATGTTATATGGCCCGTTGGTTCACCTGGGCGTTCCGGACTTCTATCCGCGGCTGGCCGGCTTTTGCGACTTGGACCGGTCGCTGGCCGACGCCCGCGTGCAGGACTTGATCGACCAGATTCAGGGCAACAAGGACCGCCAGACGTCCAGCGTGGCGGAGAGAATGACTCAGGCCTTCATCAGCCTTTACCAACAGGTGATTCAGGCGTACAAGAACATGATGAATGTGCAACCGCCCCCGCCGCAGGCCCAGGTGCAGGCGATGCAGGCGCAGATCGACCAACTCCAGCAGAAGATCGACATCCTCAACCGGTTCTTGCAAACGCTTCAATGACCTCCCGACCGCCCAGCTTCGCGGCGCTGGCGAAACGCATTTCCGCTTGGACGACCAAGGGGCTGCTCAGCGCGATGATCCTGGTGGCCGGCTTGGGCTTCGGCCGGCAGGTGCTCAAATGGTGGGCGGCGGATGACATCACGCCCGAGGGCGGGCGTGCCACAGGCGGACCTGCCACACTCGGACTGCTGCCTGCCGACGCCCTGGGCGACCCGTCCCAGCAGCACCTGATCCAGTTCGGCGACGGCGGCTGGTCGATGCGCCGGCAAACGATCCGGGGCGACAAGCAGCGGGCGGTCGAGCGGCTGCGGGCGATGTGCCGGGAAGCACTGCAAGACAGGTCCAATAGCCGGGAGCTAACAGCCGCCGGAAGCGACGCCCAGGCGCACCGGGAGCTGTTAGCTCCCGGCTATTCTAACGACGAGAAGTTCCTCAAGTTCCTCTCCGCTTCCAAGCCGGTTGACGAGTCGCCCGGCCGGTGGCGGCTGTACGAGTTCCACGAGGCGTTGCCGATGGCCGTGGGTCTGGTCCGGCTTGCCGCAGACGAATCGGGACGCAGCAAGATGCCGCGTCTGCCGGACCTTGCCCAGTTGGGCTATCGCGTGATAATCTGGGGATTGGCGGCGCCGACGGGCGAGGACGGCTGGTCGCTGTGCGTTTTTCAGCCGGAAAACCACTCCGCAGAGGGGGATTCCAGCGCGACCGACGTGCCCTTGCCGCCGGGCTGCCGTCGTATGCTTTCACTGAGGGCGGCCAAAGGGGGCGGGATCACCGCCTTCTGCGGTCCCGACCGGCCCGACGATTGGCGGCGGTTTTACGACCAGTGGTCCGCCCGGCAAGACTGGCGGCCGGTCGGCGCCTGGCAGCCGATTGGCACGGCGTGGTACGCGAAGTTTGCCCCGGCGCATGGCGGCGGCACGTTGGAAATCCGTTTCGGCCCCGACGGCCGGGGCGGATCGAGCGGAGTATTGATAAGTGGTCCAGGAGAGTAGGATATGAAAGGCATTCAAGGTTTGATCGTGGCGGGCGTGTTGGGCATCGCCGCGGCGCTGTTGAATTGGGCGTACTTGCACAGCCGAACGAGTGAAGAGGAAATGGTTGCCTTCGTCGGAATCAAGGAGGGGAAGACGATCAACCGCGGCGACGCCCTGCACGAGGACGACCTGGTGCCGCTGCGGATTCCCGCCCGCTGGGTCGGCAACCTCAAGGACTTCGCCGTCCCCTACGCCGCGAAGCAGACCGTGGTGGGCCAGCCCGTCTGGCGGACGCTGGCCGGCGAGTGCCTCCTGCTGGGCGAGGACCTGAAGACCCCGCCTCAGGAACTCAAGCTCGACGAGGGGGAGAGCGTGATGTGGATTCCGGTCGATACCCGCGCCTTCGTCCCCTCGCTGGTGGTGCCGGGCGACATGGTTTCGTTCCTGGTTGCGCGGCCGGTGGTCCCCACGCCCATCCGCAGCGGCGCGGAAAGTTCCACCCCGTCGAACGACAATGCCTCCGCCAGCCCCGTCGAAACCATCGGCCCGTTCAAGATTCTCGCCTTGGGCAACCGGCTGGGCAACCCGGAGGTGATGCGGGCGGCCAAGATGCCTCAGCTCCAGGAGAGCGTCTTGGCGATCCGCGTGAGCAACCACGTGGCCGGCGAGCGGGAAAGGGCCGAAAAGCTCTGGAGCCTTTTGCAGGCCACCAATTTCCGGCAGGTGGGAGTCACGTTGCACAACAGGAAAGCATCGTAAACTGTGAATCAAGAAAGGGACGGTAGCAGTCGGCTCTTGAGCCTGAAAGGCTCTAATGGGACAGCCCAGGGCAACGCCCTGGGAACGGGAGAAACCACGGGAGTCACAGCCCTGAAAGGGCGTGATAGAGCATGGCGCCGGGCAGCTATCTCGCCCTATCTCGCCCTTTCAGGGCTGACCGCAACGAACACGTTACCCGCTACCCAGGGCGTTGCCCTGGGCTGTCCCATTTCAGCCTTTCAGGCTGGGGTGCTTTCACCACCATGAAAGTCTGGTTCAACAAAGTCAACGAAAGCCGGCGGTCGGTGCTGGAAGTGGACGCGGCCGAGGTCACCATCGGCCGCGATCCGGCCAACGCCGTCTGCCTGCAAAGCCCCCTGGTCTCCCGGCGGCACGCCGTCGTGCGCCTTAGCGACGGCCGGCTGCAACTGGAGAACGTGGGACTCAACAGTTGCGTGGTGGGCGACGAAGAGGTGCTCGGCGGGCAATCCGCCCTCTTCGAGCCGGGGGCGAAGATACGCATTTGGCCCTACACGCTGACCTTCGAGGCCGAAAAGGCGACGGCCGTCACCCGCGACGAGCTGGAGGCCCACCTCCGCTCGATCATGGCCGACCTGGAGTTGCGGATCCATCGCAAGCTGCTCGAACGGCTGGACCTCTACGAGTTCGAGAGCGACCGCGGCAGCGATCCGCAAAGCATCCTCCTGCTGGAGAACAACATCGAGGACGTCTGCCGCGGGCTGAAGGTCTTTGCCCCGGAGAACGAGCCCCTGCTGGAGGAGATCACCGGACTGGTGCTCCGCGACCACGTGGTCAACCAGTTGATTATGGAGACGGGCACGGAGGAGTATTTCGATCTGGCCTCATTGAGCAGCAACGAGTTCGACGTGCCGGCCACGCTGGTCCCCGAGCGGGAGGCGGAGCTGTACGCCCTGCTGCAATTTCTCCGCGAGCGGCTCGCCTTGCAGGAGTGCCGCGACGTGACCGAGCAGGTGCACCGGGTGGAGACGGGGCTGGCCGAAGTGTTCCACCTGGTCCGCCCCCATCTGCACCACGAACTCCGCAAGTACCTCATCCTGCGGACGCTCAAGAAGGACCTCAAGGACACGATCTTCGGCTACGGGCCGCTCCAGGATTTGCTCCGGGCGCCGACCGTGACCGAAATCATGGTCGTCTCCAGCGACCAAATCTACGTCGAGCAGGGCGGGATCATCGAGAAATCGGGCCGGCGGTTCATCTCGGACAAGGTGACCGAGGCGATCATCGAGCGGATCGTCGCCCAGGTGGGGCGCAGGATCGACCGCAGCCAGCCGCTGGTCGACGCCCGGCTGCCCGACGGCTCGCGCGTCAACGCCATCATCCCGCCGCTGGCCTGCAAAGGGCCGACGCTGACCATCCGCAAGTTCCCCGCCCAACGGCTGACGATGGATGACCTCGTGGAGATGGGGAGCATCACCGCGTCGGCGGCCACATTCTTGCGGGCCTGCGTGATCGACCGCCGCAACATCCTCGTCAGCGGCGGCACCGGCACCGGCAAGACGACCACGCTGAACATCTTGAGCGGCTTCATCCCCTTCAAGGAACGCATCGTCACCATCGAAGACACCACCGAGCTGCGGCTGCACCAGGAGCACGTCGTCACGCTGGAGACGAAGCCGCCGAACATCGAGGGGGCCGGCGAGTACACCGTCCGCGACCTGGTGAAGAACTCGCTCCGCATGAGGCCCGACCGGGTGATCGTGGGCGAGTGCCGCGGCCCCGAGGCCCTGGACATGATCCAGGCCATGAACACCGGCCACGACGGCTCGATGACCACCGTCCACGCCAACAGCGCCCGCGAGGTGATCGAGCGGCTCGAAGTGCTCGTGCTGATGGCGGCCGACCTCCCCATCACCTCGATCCACCGCCAAATCGCCTCGGCCCTGGACTTGATCGTCCACATCAGCCGGCTGCCGGGCGGGGCCAGGGCCATTACGCAAGTCACCGAAGTCCTCCGCTACGACCCGGACGAGAAGCAGATCATCCTGCACAACATTTTCAACTTCCGCACCGGCGAGTCGTTGCGCCCCACCGGCTACTTGCCCTCGTTTGTCGATTCGCTGGTGCAGAAGGAACTGTTGGACCTGGAGTTTCTTTACGGACGGGACGTCGAAAGGATAAGGGATGAGAGATGAGGGATAAGGAACGAGGTGAATTTAACCGATGACCTCCGACATCGCAGTTTGGCTGGGCACGTTGTCGATGGGGCTGGCCGGCGGGTTTGCCGGCTACGCCGGGGCGGAGTACCTCGCGCTCATGTTTGCCGCCGTCGAGCGCGACGTGGCCGACAAGCTCCGCCGGCTGCGGACCTCGGCCCGCAACGTGCGGAAGTATCTCATTGCCTGGCTGGCGCTGATGGGCTGCGCCTTCGTCGGCTGCTGGCTGGGGTTGGGCAGCCTGGTGTTCGCCGTGCTGATCGTGGCGTTCATGGCGGCTGCCCCGTGGTATCTACTGCGGCGCTTGTCCGAGCGGCACCGCCAGAGGATCGAGGACCAACTGGCCGACGCGATGGTCGCGCTGGCCAACGCGGTGCGGGCGGGGCTTTCCCTGGCCCAGTCCCTGGAGATTCTCGCCGCCCAGTGCCCCAAGCCGATCAACGCCGAGTTCCACCAGATCGTGGCCGAGTACAATCTCGGCAAGCCGCTGGAGCGGACCTTGACGGAGGCCAAGGAACGGCTGCGGAGCGAGAACTTCGCGCTGTTCGCCGCCGCGCTGTTGGCCAGCCACCAAAGCGGCGGCCGGCTGAACGAAACCGTGGAACGCATCGCCCAGTCGGTGCTCGAATTGCAGCGGCTGGAGCGGAAGGTGCTGGCCGAGACGGCCCAGGCCCGCAAGTCGGCCGTCTACATGTCCCTGGCTCCGGCTTTCATTCTGGCGGTCTACTACTTCGTCGATCCCGGCAACACGACGCTATTGTTCACCCAAGTGTTCGGGCAGATGTTGCTGGCCACGGCCGTGGTGCTCAACGTGTTGGCCTACTTGTGGGCCAGGGCGATACTGAATCCCGATATATGACACACGTCTTGATTTTCGCCGATTTGCCTCCCGGAGCCGCCTTCCAGGCCGCCGGCTGCGCGCTGGCCGGGTTGTCCGCGGCGACCGTCGCCTGGTGGACCGTCACTGTCTTGCGGAGCGAAGACCTGCAACAGGGAATCGAGTGGCGGTACGACGTCAGCCGGATCAACGAGTTGCGGCGGGCGGACTGGTTCTACCGCCTCTTGCAGCCGGCGATTCAACTGCTGGCCCGCTTGAACCGCAAGCTCTTCGCCGAGAGCCTGCCGGCGGTGGGCCGCGAGATTCAAGCGGCCGGTTTGCCCCGCTTCTGGCTCGCCGAGGAGTACCTGGGCAAGATGGAACTGATCGCCTTGTGCCTCTCGCCGGTTTACGTGTACGTGCTGGTTGGGTGGTTCGGCCGGAGCGGCCTGGTGGTGACGGTGGCGGCGGTGGCGGCCACCGCCTGGCTGGCGCGGCGGCGGCTGGCGGGGCGGGCCAGGGCCCGGCTCAAGAACATCAAACGCCGCATGCCCTTCCTGCTCGACTTGCTCACCCTGCTGATGGAGGCCGGCTCCACCTTCCTCGGCGCTGCGGCAGGCCGTCGACGAGTTCCAGGGCCATCCCGTCGCCCAGGAGTTCGGCCGCGTGCTGGCCGACATGAGCCTCGGCAAGACCCGCACCGAGGCCCTGCTCGGCATGCGCGACCGCCTGGCCGACGACGAGGTCACCAGCATCATCGGCTCGATCGTGCAGGGGGAGACGCTGGGCACCCCCCTGGCCAACATCTTCCGCACCCAGGCCGACTTGCTGCGGATCAAGCGGACGCAGCGGGCGGAGCTGCTGGCCGGCGAGGCGGGCGTGAACATGCTCCTGCCCGCCGTCCTGGTCATGGTCGCCACCGTGCTGATCATCATCGGACCATTCTTTCTCAACTACCTGGTTTTCGGATTATCCTTGTAGATGGCCATCAAACTCGACTGCCCCCGCTGCAAGACCCGGCTGCACGTGCCCAGCAAGCTGGCCGACAGCTATGTCCATTGCCCGCAGTGCAAGGGCCGGGTGTGGGTGGCCCGAGAGCCGGCGGCCCGGACGGGGCCAGCCGCCGCGCCGCCGCCGCAGCAGGGCCAGCCGCCGCCGGCGCCCGTGGCACCGGCGTCAAGTGTCGGGGTGGTGGAACGCCCCGCGACTGCGGTCGCGGGGAGTGCGCCGCCCGACACCCCCGCGACCGCAGTCGCGGGGCGTTTTGCCGATGTCCCCGCCCCGCCGCCGGCCCCTGCGCGGCGGAAGAAGGTCGCCCGTTTCATTACCGCCGAGTCCGCCCGGTCCACGCTGCAACTGGCGGCCGACGGGAAACTGCCCGACCTGCGGCTCGAAGAGGGGCCGGCCCAGCAGAAACCGCAGTCCGGGCAGCGGTCGATGAACCCGCTGGTCCTCGCGGGCGTGCTGAGCGCAAGCGTCCTGGCTTCACTCGCGCTGGTGTGGATCGGCCTGGACCGGCCGGACGCCGCGGCGACCCAACGGCAGGATTTCATGCGGCAGAAGATCGAAAGCGAGTTCTTCGGCGCCGGAAACATCGAAAACCCGAGCCTGGAACCCTATCAGGTGCTCCTCCGCGAGGCCCAGCGGGCCTACAACCGCGGCGACTTCAAGACCGAGCGCGGGCAATACCGCCGCGTGCTCGACATGCTCCGCGCCGAACGCGGCGCCGACGAGAAGGGCTTGACCGGCAGCCGCAATCGGGATAAACAACTGGAAGAGGCTATTTCGGTGCTGTTGAGCGGTTCGTAGGGCGATTTGCTCTTGGGCCTTGGGGCTGGGTGCCATGCCCACGCTTGCCGTGGGCATGTCGAAAACGCAGGAACACCAGCACATGCCCACGGCAAGCGTGGGCATGGCACCCAGCGTGTTGATTGAGGAAGTCTGCGATGGACGGCGCCCCGCGCTATGAAATCGTCAACACGATCGCCACGGGCGATTTCGCCGTGGTCTATCGCGCCCGCGACCGCGAGCTGGGACGCGAGGTGGCCATCAAGCAGATCCATCAGCAGTTCCTCACCGACCCGCACCAGTTGGCCCGCTATTGGCAGGAGGCCCAACTGCTGGCCTCGCTCCAGCACCCGAACATCCTGACGATCTACGACGTCGTCCGGCCCAAGGGCTGGCTGATTTTGGAGTTGATGCGGGGCAGCTTGCAGCCCGCCACGCAAAGCGACGGCATCGACCTGGACTTCCTGCGGATCGCCCTGTCGGGCTGCTTGAGCGCGCTGGGGTTTCTGCACGCCAACGGCGTGATCCACGGCGACATCAAGCCGAGCAACATGCTGGTGGATCAGCAGGGGCGGGTGAAGCTGGGTGATTTCGGGCTGGCCCGCCGCGCCAGCAACGAAGGCGGCAGCCTCCTGAAAGGCACCACCAAGTACATGGCCCCCGAGCTGGTCTCCGACCAGTTCGGCGCCGTCGGGCCGGCCAGCGACCTCTATTCGCTGGGCTTCTCGGCCTACGAGTTGATGTGCGGCAAGCAATTCGAAACGCTCTTTCCGGGCTTGGGCGCTTTCGGCCGCGACAAGCAGATCGCCTGGATGATGTGGCAGGCGGCGGCCGACCGCAATCTGCCCCCCATCAACCGCGTGCTGGAGGGCGTGCCCGAGGACCTGGCCAGGGTGATTCAGCACCTGGTCACGAAGGACCAGGCGCGGCGCTGCCAGTCGGCCAAGGAGGCCCTGTGGGAATTGCGGATCGACCCGCTCTTGGCGGCCGCGCGGAGACCGAGCGAGGCGGAGGCGGCGGCCGAGGCCGCCCAGGCCGTGGCCACCAAACGGAAGCGGCGGATGCGGCTGGCGGCCGTGGCGGCGACGGCCTGTTCGGCGGTGCTCTGCGCGGTCATGCTCTGGCCGAGAAGCCCGGCCTTGAAGCCGGCCGGCCCCCCGGCGCCCGTCCGCGGCGTGATCACCAACGTCTACCCTGACGAGTGGCCGCGGAAGCTGGCGATCCGCGCCGACAATGGCGTGCCCAAAGAAATTTCGTTGGCCGCCAATGACCTCATCTACATCAACGACAAGCGGCAACTGTTGCGCAACTTGAGGGCGCACGATCAAGTCATGGTGCGGGAATCGAAGGACGATTCGGGCCGCCAGATCAAGGAAATCCTCGCCTTCCGGCCGGAGATCGACGCCGGCCGCCTGAAGGACCTCAAACCCCAAGAGCGGCAGCTTACCCTGACGATCGACGAAGGCGAACGGCGCGGCAAGGAACTGACGGTTTCCGTGCCGCGGGACCTTGCCATCACCCTCAACGGCCGGCCGCAACTTGCCGGCCAGCCCGTCAAGCTGGCCGATCTCCGCCGCGACGATCGCGTCACGGTCCATCACCTCGGCAAGGATACCGGCCGCGAGGCCACCGAGCTATCGGTTGAACGGGTCGTCACCGTGGAGGGCAAGATCGTCGAGCTTAGCGCCGCTGACGCGAAAAAGGAGCCGCAACTGAAAGTGAACGTCGGCACGGACGACAAGCCCGATTTCCTCGTTCTTCCCTTTGCGCCCGACTGCCAGATCACCTTGAACGGCCGGCAGTTGATCAACAATCAGGTGCTCAAGCCGGCCGATCTCCGCACCGGCAACAAGGTCAAGCTGGCCCACGACAGCCGCGCGGTCCGCGTGGACGCCTATCGCGTGCTCGAAGTGTCGGGCACGATCGAAGCCGTCCACTACGACGCCAAGAGCATCGAAGTGGCCCAGGAAAGCGGCCAGCCGGTCACCTGCCTAGTGGGCCCGCAGTGCAAGATCACCGTGGGCGGCCGGCCGGCCCAACTGGCCGATCTCCGCCGCGGCGACCTGGTGGAGGTGGCCCACGATTCGCCCGGCGCGGCCAGCCCCGAGGCGCTCTCCGTCACTGCCCGGCGGCCGGCCGACCAGACCCGCTGGGCGATCCTGATCGGTGTTCAGAATTACGAAGACCAGTCGTTGGCCCGCTTGGACCACACCGACGCCGACGCGAAACTGCTCCACGACACGCTGGTCGACTGGTACAAGGTGCCGGCCGACCAGGCGGTGCTCTTCAGCGACGACAGTCTGGTCCGGCTGGAACAGGGCATTCCCCCCGTCTTGGGACGGATCACCGCGGAAGACAAGCTGGTGGTGTACTTCGCCGGCCACGCCTACCGTGCGGAAGACGGCCGCGTGTACCTCGCGCCAAGAACTTCGATCTGCGGCGGATGCAGAACACCGGACTCCCGCTGCAATGGCTGGTCGATGAGTTGGAAAAATGCCCGGCCGGCGAGAAGCTGTTGTTGTTGGATTGCAGTCATGCCGGGGTGGGGGCGGATTTGGCCCAGGAGCCGTCACCGGCGGAGATGCTCCGCGGGCTGCCGGCCCCCGGCGGCCGCTCTGCGGCCTCCGCACCGTAACCGCCATCGTGAGTTGCAAGGCCGGCCAGCGCGGCGCCGACTGGCCGGAGAAGCAGCACGGCCTGTTTGCCTGGCTCCTGGCCCAAGGCTACACGGGGGCCGCCGATGCCAACCGCGACGGCCGCATCGAGCCAACCGAACTGTTCGGCTATCTCCAGGGGGCGATGGCCGCTGCCGCGGGGCAACTGAAGGTGGCGCAAACGCCCGAGTTGTTCCTGCCCGACAACCGCCCCCCGCGGCTGAGCGACGATGCCAAGGCGGCGATCCGCAGGCTGGCGGGCTACCTCGGCCAGGACAAGATCGACGTGCAGGAGGCCGAGAAGGAGTACGACGCCGCGGCCGAGGCGGCCGGCAAGGAGCCTGAGCCGAAACTGCTCTGGGGACTGCTGCTGCTGAAAGCCAAGCAGCGCGACCAGGCCCTGAAACGCTTCGACCAACTCCGGCTCGAACGTCCCGACTTGCTGCCGCCGCTGATGGCCGTCGCCTGGGCGCGGTTCGACCGCCGGGCGTATCCATCGGGCGTGGACGGGCTGGCGGAGTTGGTCGCGGCCATTCCGCCCCCCAAGAAGCCCGGCCAGCCGTACACGGACGCCCTCCAGCAGACGTTCTTTTGGGTCGGCCAGCTTCGGGAGTTTGCGGCCGTTGCGGCGGAGGAGCCCCGCCGCCCCTCGGCCACCGCCTTGGAGACGCTCGATGCGGCGATCGTCCGGCACGGCCCCGACGCCCAGCGCTTCTACGAGCAGGGCCAGGCCAAGTCCCGCCAGGTAGCCGCCGATTTCGACCGCCAGATCGCCGCCGCCGTCGTTGAGGCCGACGCCGCCAGGCTAAAGGTCGAGCGCCACCGGCTGGTCCATTATGCCGACTTCCCCTTCGACCGGACGGTGCGGGAAATCCTGGCCGGGCTGGATCAGTAATGTTGGCAAACAACCGGCCGTGTGTTACGATAGCGGCATCTCAAGGAGAAACAGCGATGGAGCCGCAGTCCACGCCGCCCCAGCGCCGCTGGCAGCCGCTCGGGGCGATCGACCGCCGGGTGGCGGGCGTGCTGGCCGAAAAGGCCAAAACCACCCCCGACGCATACCCCATGAGTCTCAACGCCGTCCGCACCGGCTGCAACCAGAAGAGCAACCGCTG
Organism: uncultured Planctomycetaceae bacterium; assembly: GCA_963754135.1. Classification (GTDB taxonomy): domain Bacteria; phylum Planctomycetota; class Planctomycetia; order Pirellulales; family Thermoguttaceae; genus JAJFUI01. The sequence goes on along the minus strand of CAVWEY010000002.1, from coordinate 1,260,797 downwards.
GCCGTTGGTGGAACTCGAGCCGGACCAGGTGGAGGAGTCGCTCGACCGGCTCCGCGCGTTGGGGGCGGTGGGGCTGGTCGAGGGGGGCGGCCGCGTGCAAAAGTATCGCCATTACTTGTACGAATGGCTGGGCGTCGACAAGGCCGAGATGGCCGTGATGACCGAGTTGCTCTTGCGCGGCGACCAGACGGTGGGCGAGCTGCGCAGCCGGGCCGCGCAGGATGGAACCCATTGCCGACCTGGCCGCCCTGCGGCCCGTGCTCGACTCGCTGAAGGCGAAAGGGTTGGTGCTGGGCCTGACGCCCGAGGGCCGAGGGCACGCCGTCAGCCACGCCCTCTACACGCCCCGCGAACTCGAAACGCTCCGGGAGAAGTACCGGGGAGGCGGGCCGGCGCGGCAGCCGAGTGAAGAGGCCGCTGCCGGGTCTTCTTGTGCGCCCGCGGCCATGGGGGCGGCGGCAGCCCCGCCCGCGCCGGCAATCGCCCAATCGCTCGACGAAATCCGCCGCGAGCTATCGGAACTTCAAGAGCAGGTGGGCCGGTTGCAGCGCGACGTGGACCAGCTCCGCGGCCTCCAATCGTAGCACAGGCATCTTGCCTGTGTCGGCAGGACGACAGGCTGGAAGCCTGTCCTACGGCTACCACCAATAGTGGTGATGGTAGCGGGGTTCGATATAGACGCCCGGCCCGTAGTATGGGTCTCCGTAGATCACCGGCGGTGGTGGGGGAGCGGCTTGCATCGCCGCGATCACCTGCGGACTGACCCCTTCGCGGGGCAGGTTGATCAGATCGTCGGTCGTCAGCGGCGCGGCCATGCCGTGGGCGCGGATCTGGTTGATGATCAGGTCTTCACGAACTCCCTGATGGGTCATGGCGATGACGTCGCCGACGTTGACCGGCCGGCCGGCCTGCTGGGCCATCGCCCGGTTCCGGGCGTCGGACTGGTCCATGGCATTGCCGACCGCGGCGCCCGTCAGCGCGCCGGCGCCGGCGCCGATCAGGGCCCCCGCGCGGTGTTTCCAACGGCGTGGCCGACCACCGCGCCGGTGCCCGCCCCCAGCAGCCCGCCAAACAGTGCGCCATTGCCGGTGTGATTGTCCGACGCACAACCGGTCAACCAAAGAGCCATAAAGCCCAACGGAGTCAATTGTCGCAAAGAAAGCATCCGTGTCACGGGAGTCTCCTCATCGCCGATTAGGGGTTGGAGCAAGCGGGGCGGATTATCCAGAAGATACCCGGTCGCCGTCAAGAAGAACTGGTGCGATTAGGAAAATTGGGCAATCCGCCTATCGGAGCGGGTGCAACCCCAGCCCTGCCCGCTCCGCGTTCACCCGCGTTATCGCCCTGGGTTCCTTTTTCAAGAGCTTTACGAGTTGAGAGGGGGTGCAGCGGAGGATTTCGCCGGCCGATCGCGGGTCGAAACCGGTGGCGGCGAGCACGTCGAGGGCCTCGGCCAGCAGGGCGGGAAAGTCAGGGTGGACAGCGGAAACTTCCAGCCGGCCGCTGCCGCACCGCGACCGCCACAAGGGGCTTGGGCTTGCCTCGGGCTTCCGGCTGGTCCGCCATTCCAGGGCCAGGTTGATCCGCAGCCGTCCGAGCGCCACGGCGCGGTTCTCGGCCTGGCTCCGCCGCTCGCTGGCCTCCGCCATGACGCCCGTCGGCCGGTGCCGCAGCACCACGGCAGTGGCGACCTTGTTGCGATGCTGCCCGCCTGGTCCCGAGCGGCGAAGGAACCGGATATCGCACTCGGCCAACAGTTTCTCCGGCGGCAACTCTGCGGGATGACAGGAGTGGTTCATCGGAAGCATCGTACACCACGCGGGGGATATGGCAATGGCCTTGCATTCGCCCTCCAATCCAGCAATACTTATGGTCATTATAACTAACCCGGAAACAGCGTCATTGGTGGGAGGCATTGTCCGTCACGTGAATCAACATCGGAAATTGCAGCAGTGGGTCGGGGAAATGGCTCGCCTCTGCGGGCCGGACCAGGTCGTGTGGATCGACGGATCGGAAGAAGAGAAAGAGCGGCTCACGCGGGAGGCCTTTTCTACCGGCGAGATGATCGAGCTCGACCAGCAGAAGCTCCCCGGCTGCGTCTATCATCGCACGGCCATCAACGACGTCGCCCGCACCGAGGAACTGACCTTCATCTGTAGCCGGCGGAAGGAGGACGCCGGGCCGACGAACAACTGGATGTCGCCGGAAGAAGGCTACCGCCGGGCGGGCGAAATCTTCGCCGGCTCGATGAAGGGCCGGACCATGTACGTGATCCCCTTCTCGATGGGCCCGGTCGGCTCGCCCTTCAGCAAGATCGGCGTGGAACTGACCGACAGCATCTACGTCGTGCTGAACATGCGGATTATGACCCACGTCGGCCCGCGCGTGCTCGAACAACTCGGCACGGACGGCGAGTTCACCCGCTGCCTGCACGGCAAGGCCGAACTGGACATCAAGCGGCGGCTGATCCTCCACTTCCCCGAGGACAACGCCATCTGGAGCGTCGGCTCCGGCTACGGCGGCAACGTGCTGTTGGGCAAGAAGTGCCTCGCCCTGCGGATCGCCAGCTATCTCGGCCGCCAGGAGGGCTGGATGGCCGAGCACATGCTGATCCTGGGCGTCGAGAATCCGGCCGGCCGGGTCGAGTATATCGCCGCCGCCTTCCCCAGCGCCTGCGGCAAGACCAACCTGGCCATGATGGTCCCGCCCGAGGGGCTCCGCATCAAGGGCTACCGCATCTGGACCGTCGGCGACGACATCGCCTGGATGCGGATCGACGCCGAGGGCCGTCTGCGGGCGATCAATCCCGAGACCGGCTTCTTCGGCGTCGCGCCGGGCACGAACGCCAAGAGCAACCCGAACATGCTCAAGACGATCGCGCGGAACGCGATCTACACCAATGTCGTGCTGGCCAAGGACGGCACGGTGTGGTGGGAAGGGGGCGAGGGCCCGCCGCCCGCCGAGGGCTGGGATTGGCAAGGCCGGCCCTGGCGGCCGGGCATGAAGGACGAGCACGGCAAGCCCGTCGTCGGCGCCCATCCCAACAGCCGCTTCACCGCGCCGGTCAATCAGTGCCCGTCGTACTCCCCCAAGGCCGAACACCCGCAGGGCGTGCCGATTTCCGCCTTGATCTTCGGCGGCCGCCGGGCGCACCTCGCCCCGCTGGTCTACGAGTCGTTCGACTGGCAGCACGGCGTGTTCGTCGGGGCCACGATGGCCTCGGAGCGGACCGCCGCCCAGTTCGGCAAGCTCGGCCAGCTCCGCCGCGACCCGATGGCCATGCTCCCCTTCTGCGGCTACCACATGGGCGACTACTTCCGGCACTGGCTGGAAATGGGCAAGCGGATGGCCCACCCGCCCAAAATCTTCCACGTCAACTGGTTTCGCACCGACGAGAGCGGCAAGTTCCTCTGGCCGGGCTATGGCGAGAACCTGCGGGTGATCGAGTGGATTCTCGACCGCTGCCGGGGCGAGGCCGACGCCACCGAAACGCCCATCGGCTACGTCCCCACGCCCGAAAGCCTCGACCTGACCGGTCTGAGCCTCTCCCGCGAGACGCTCGAAAAACTCGTGGCCGTCGATCCGGCCGACTGGCTCGATGAGGCCGACCGCGTAGCGACGTTCTTCGAGCAGTTTGGCGAGCGTCTTCCCGGCGAGATATGGGACGAACACGGGCGGCTCCGCCAGCGGCTTGGAAGTAGCACAGGCATCCTGCCTGTGCCGTCGTCCACACAGGCAGGATGCCTGTGCAACGGCCTGCGGCTGCTGCCGCCAGGCGGGGAAATCCGCCCGCTGGCCGCCGAGCTGAACCAGGTGATCGAGCGCGAGAACCCCCACGTCTTCGCCATGCTCTCGGACTTTGGCCGGCGGCTCTATTTTCCCAAGGGCATCCTGGCCCAGAGCGACGAAGCCCGCGAAAAGGCCAAGCGCTACAACGCCACGATCGGCATCGCCTGGGAGGACGGCCAGCCCATGTTTCTCCCCTCGGTCATGCGGTTCTTCAACGGGCTGAGCCCCGCCGAGGCGCTGACCTACGCCCCCGCCGCCGGCCGGCTCGATCTGCGGAAGCTCTGGCGCGAGGCCCTGATCCAGAAGAACCCCAGCCTGGCCGGCAAGCAGTTCTCGCTGCCGGTGGTGACCGGAGGGGTGACCCACGCCCTGAGCGTGCTGGCCGACCTGTTCGTCGATCAAGGGGACATGGTGCTGCTGCCCGACCAAGTTTGGGAGAACTACGACTTGATTTTCGGCGTCCGCCGGCTGGCGCAGATCGGAGTATATCCGTTTTTCAGCGCCGCCGGCGGGTTCAACGTCGCCGCGCTCCGCGACGCGCTCGAGCACGCGGCCGGCCGGCTCGAAAACCATCCTGATCCTCAATTTCCCCAACAATCCGACCGGCTACTCGATCACCCGCAGCGAGATGGACGAAACCGTGGCCGTGCTCCGCCAGGCGGCCGAAGAAGGCCGGAACCTGATCGTGGTGACCGACGATGCCTACTTCGGCCTTTTCTACGGCGAAGAGGTCGCCCAGGAATCGCTCTTCGCCCGGCTGGCCGGCTGCCACGGGCGGCTCCTGGCCGTCAAGGTCGATGGTCCGACCAAGGAGAAGTTCGTATGGGGCTTCCGCACGGGCATGTTGACCTTCGCCGCCCCTGCCGCCGGCGACGCCGAGGCGCTTTACAAGGCGTTGGAGACGAAGGCTGCCGGGGCAATCCGCAGCGCCGTCTCGAATTGCTCCCACTTGAGCCAGTCGGTCCTGGCCAAGGCCATGTCCACTGGGTCGCTCGCCGCCGAGCGGCGGCAGAAGAAGGCGATTCTCGAGGCCCGGGCCAAGCGGGTCCACGAAATCCTCGCTTCGCCCGATTACGCCGATCTCTGGGAGCCGTACCCCTTCAACGCCGGCTACTTCATGTGCCTGCGGCTGAAGGGCCTGGACGCCGAGACCTACCGCCGGCACCTGTTGGAGAAGTACGGGGTGGGCGTGATCGCCAACAAACAGAGCGACGTCCGCATCGCCTTCTCCTCGGTCGACGTGGACCGGCTCGGGGACCTCTACTCGGTCCTCGCCGCGGCCGCCCGCGAACTGCTCAATGACGGTGGGGCCTTGCGGTTGGAGTGATTCCCTGTTATAATGCGTAGCGTTGAACATACAGTGGAAGCCTGGCGGAAGCCGACAGTACTTGCGGGTGTATTATGACCTTTCCCGTTCACGTTGAAGCCTGTGAGGGGTGCTTTGCGGCAACCCTGGTTGCGCGCGCCCGAAGTCCGCAGTGTCGCCCCAAGCCGCGATCAAGCCATTGCTGCGCTGAAGAGCGAAATCGCTGGGCGAATTGCCGACGGCGAACTATTCTCCGTCGAGGTCGAAGTGGCGGGAGTTTCCCAACTGGCCGGCAGCTACGACGACGATCCAACCCTCCCGCAACTCTGTTCCGAGATCTACAAGCGGCGTAACGCCGAGGCCCGCGGATGACGGTCTTCGACACAGACGTTGTTGTTCGCGGCGTGGCGCGTACAGGGTTCCCCCACCGAAATCCGCGAACTGTACCGTCTGCGATTCGGCATCGAGACCAGTTTTCGCCAAATGCGGCAGGCGCAGCATTTACACCTGCACTCGAAATCCTCGGCTGCGGCTGTTTTTCCTGGCCGTGGCGTTGATTCTGCGGAACCTCTGGGTGTGGATTCATCACACACACCTTGCCGAAGGATCGGGCGACACCCTGAAACTGCATCTGGAACTGTTGCGATTCAAGCGCATGCTCGATTGGATCGTCTGCGAAATCGTCGCCCTATTTCACGACGGCTCAATACCTTGCGTCATTCGGCCACCGTAAACCAAACTTGAAACTACTGAGTGAGATTTTCCGGCCGGTAGCATCGCCGGGAATCGCTGCCCGGACGTGCAGCCGGAGGACACTGGAGACCAGGATAGTGGCGACCCAGGTTGGAAGCCTGTTTTACCGTTCGTGGTCCCGCCTTCAGGCGGCTCGTTCGAGTGCCGGTCGATGTGACCGAAGCGCGCTGGTTACCGCGACGTAACCGAACAAGAGCGCGAGAGATTCGACGGCCGTCTGAGGTTACGAGACAATCGCAACGCCCAACGTCGGGCATTTGGCGGCAGGACTACCGCCCGGCGCCCGACAGCACAAATGCCGCCCATTGCCTGGTTGGGGCAGTGGCAGAATCCGACTTCCGGCCGCCGCCCGCGGCAAGCGGCGCCGGCTGATCGAACGCGGGTCCGCGGGAGCTTGCCAGCGCGTCGATCAGTTCCGGATGGCGGTAAATCTGGAGCTGCGCCTGCCGGAGGGCCTCCAACGGTGGCATCTGCTCGCCCCAGAGATTGCGGTAGAAGAGCCCCATCAGTGCGGCGGTCGCCTTGTCATTGACCTTCCACAAGCTGGCCACGACGTTGCGCACCGGCCGAGTGGAAGGCGCGTTGAAGGCCGAAAACGCCTTCGCCGCCGGCCACGTCGCCCAGGCCGGTGTCGCAGGCCGACAGCACGGCCAGTTCCAGTTTGTCCAGCGGCAGGGCGGCGATCGCCTCGGCGGTGAGAATGCCGCCGTCGCCTTGGACAATGCCGTAGGAATCTTTCGTCCGCGGCAGGTTGGCCCCCGCCAGGACCAGGCCCGAGAGGACCAGCGGGTTGCGGCCGGCCACGGTACGCCGCTCGCTGCCCAACAGGGTTTGCCCTTGCTCAAACGCCTTCTCGTCCACTTGCAGGCCCGAGCGGAACTTCGGATCGGCGAAGAAACCGTGGGTGGCGAAATGCGCCCAGCGGGCCTCGGGCAACTTCGTCAGCACGGCCGTGGTGCCCGCCAAGGCACCGTCGAGCTTGGCCACGGTCCGCGTTCCAGCCAGACCGGCCACGGTTTCCAGCTCGCGCTTCGACCCCGGCAGGGGCGGCCAAAAGAGTTCCTTGTCGCCCCGCACGGCAGCCCGGCTGGCCAGCCACTCGGGCCGAGGAGCGGTCTCCACCGGTTTGCTGTCGTACGTGACGTCACCGACCGCCAGGAATTGCCCTTGCTCTTGGGCCGGCTGCGGCGCCGCGGTCAACTGCGAGAGCAGGAACTGGCCGTTGGGAACCATCGCCAGGGCATACTCTTCCAACAACGCCGTTCCCGCCTTGCGGCCGGGCAGCGCCGCCCAGGGAACGGACGTGAGCTTGTCGTCGGGGCACAGATAGGCGGTCTTTGTTCCCGGCGGCAATTGCTTCTCGATGGGCTCCCAAACCAGCCGGCGGACTTCCTGGGCAGCGGAACCGTCGATTCCGCTGGCGATGTCATCGTGCCATTGGGCGATGGCCGCGTTGATGGGCGCGGCCGGGCCAAGCTCCACGCGGACCGCGGACGCTCCCGGCCGGACGAGGAACGCGGCATAACATGGGGTCGCACGGCTGCCCCCTTTTATCGGGGCCTCGGGGTCTTGCTCGAAATCGCAGTATTGCAGGAGATCGACAAATACGGCGTCGGCTGGAAGCTGCGCTGAGGTCCGTGTGCGGGCGGCGCTCGGACTCAAGTTGCCGGCGGAACTCGGGCAGTTCGGCCGCCAACTGCCGTTCCAGCCCTTCCTTCTCCTCATTTAGCTCGTCGATCCGCTTTCGCCTAGCGGCCAATCGTTTGGGATCGAGATCGGTAGGGGCCAGGATCAGCCGGGCCAACGACCGACGTGTATCCTGGTAGTGTTGGTATTGTTGGCGGACGTCGGCATTGACGGTTTCGTGCAACCGCTGTTGACGTTTGGCGGTGATCTGCTGGATCAGCCCGCGGCGCAGCCACACGCAGGCATACAGTTCGTCATCCGGCCTGGTGGTATGCCGCCAGACGGACATCAAGCGGCTCGGCGGCCCGAGTTCTTTGGCGGCGTAGTTCAGCGCCTGGGCTTCGGAAACGGCAGCCAAAACCGTGACGCCCAGATCGTACTCAATCTTGGCGGCCTGCTGGTAGAGATCGACGGCCTTCGCGTACTCTCCCCTCGACGAGTAAAACTCAGCCAGGTTGTCTAGGCTCCGGGCGTACACGGGATGCTGCTCGCCCAGCGCCTTCTTGCGGATGTCGAGGACCTGGAGCAAGAGCGGCTCGGCCTTCGCGTAGTCACCCATCTGCTCGTACAGCCTTGCCAGGTTGTTCAGGCTGATGGCGTAGAAGGGATGCTGCTCGCCCAGCGCCGTCTTGCAGATGTCGCGGGCCTGGAGCAAGAGCGTCTCGGCCTTCACGTACTCACCTCTCGTCCTATACACCCCGGCCAAGTTGTTCAGGCCGTTAGCGTAGTCGGGGTGCTGCTCGCCCAGCACCCTCTTGTCGATGGCGAGGGCCTGGAGGTAAAGCGGCTCGGCCTTCGCAAACTCGCCCATCGCGTAGTACAGATAGGCTAGATTATTCAAGCCGGCGGCGTAGTCGGGATGCTGCTCGCCCAGCGCCTTCTTCTCAATGTCGAGGGCCTGGAGGTACAACGGCTCCGCCTTACTGTACTCGCCCATCGTCCCGTACAGCCCGGCCAGGCAGTTCAGGCTGATGGCGTAGCGGGGATGCTGCTCGCCCAGCGCCTTCTTGCGGATGTCAAGGGCCTGGCGGTAAAGCGGCTCGGCCTTCGCGTACTCACCCATCGTCTCGTACAACATGGCCAGGCTGTTCAGCGCGTCGGCGTACTGCGGATGCTGCTCGCCCAACACCTTCCTCCAAACGTCGAGCGCGTGAAGGTAAAGTGGCTCGGCCTTCGCAAACTCGCCCATCGCGTAGTACAGAGAGGCCAGGTTGTGCAGGGCGTTGGCGTAGTAGGGATGCTGCTCGCCCAACGCCTTCTTGTAGATGTCGCATGTCTGGAGCAGAAGCGGCTCGGCCTTCGCGTACTCACCCATCTCTCTGTACAGCCCGGCCAGGTTATTCAGGCCGGTGGCGTAGTAGGGGTGCTGCTCGCCCAGCGCCTTCTTGTAGATGTCGAGGGCCTGGAGGAAAAGCGGCTCAGCCTTCGCGTACTCGCCCATCTCATCGTATAGCGAGGCTAGGCTGATCAGGCTGGTGGCGTAGTGGCGATGCTGCTCGCCCAGCGCATTCTTGCAGATGTCGCGGGCCTGGAGCAAGAGCGGCTCGGCCTTCGCGTACTCACCCTTCGACCTGTACAGGCGGGCCAGCTTGTCCAGGCCCTCGGCGTAGTCAGGATGCTGCTCGCCGAGGACTTCCCGCCGGATCGCCAGCGATTCTTTTGCCAGTGGGATGGCCTCTTGGTACTTGCCGACCTTCCAGAGTTCGACGACTTTGGCGCTCAGGCGTTCCGATTCTTTCAAGCGGGCTTGCTGTCCGGCAGTAAGGGATTTCGGCTGGCCTTCGGCCCGGGCGGCACTCGCATGGACGCTGTAGAGCACGATTCCGGCTGCCAACAGCAACAGCACGGCCACGCTCGCGAAGCCGCCGGCCACGGGCGGCATGAGCCCCCTGCAAGATCGGTCGGACTCGATCATGTTCATTCTCCGTCGCTCCCTTGCTTGGCAAAACTGACCGCCTGGTTCAGATGGAAGTATGGGCCGAGCCTTTCCTGGACCTTCCGTTGGATCCGCAGCACCGGGTCGTCGATCTGTTGCGGGCCGGAGAAGTTCGGCCCGCGGTCGGCGTCTTGCAGGCGGGTAACCATCTGGCCGTCGGCAAACCACACCACCGCCCGCGGGTCTTGCAGCGGCGCCTTCGGCAGCCCCGCAAGCAGGCCCGCCAAGTCCACGTTGTCAGGCAAGGGACTCTCCCGTGCCAGCAGCATCAGCGTTTCCATGCCCGCGGGACCTTTCATGGGCCAGCCCTGGTCGGCCGTTTCCGGCAGGCTAAGGCGGCTTGCCGGCGACTGCTTCGGCAAGTGCCGGTTCCATTGCCCCGGCTGCCAGGGAAAGACCGGCCAGGCCGCGCCCTCGCTGTCGATCCACACCAGGTAGAGATAGGCCGGGCGGTTTAATTGGGCCTCGACGCGAATCTGGTCGTTGGGCCGCAGCGGCAGCGCCCCGCGGTCGTGCAGCTTCAGGCCGCGCCGCGACCGGTCGGTGGGATTCCAAAGCAACACGTCGATGCTGCCCGACAGCGCCGGTGTGGCGGCGGGAAAGGGCTCGTGTGCCCGCTGCCACAACTGCCGGGCGCCGAGAGCCAAGAGGAGGGCGGCCGCGGCAAGCCCGCCCACCAAGGCCGCGCGGCGGAAACGGGGGCGGGGGTGCAGCCATCGCCGCAAGTCCCGCGACACGTCGCCGGCCGTGTTGTACCGGCCCGCCAATTCCTTGCACAGGCAACGGAGGCAGACCCGTTCGAGTTCGGCCGGAATCCGGTCGCCGTCGCTGGTCTGCCGGGGCGGTTTCGGCTCGCGGTGCTGGATCTCGTCGGCCAAATCCTCCCAGCTTTCACCGGCGAAGGGGTGCCCGCCGGAGAGCATTTCGTAGAGCATCACGCCCAGCGCCCAGACGTCGGCCCGGCCGTCGAGGCGGTGTGCTTCGCCGCGGACCTGTTCGGGGGCCATGTAGGGGGGCGTGCCGGCATATTGCCCCGCCTTGCGCCGCTGCACGCTTTCGTGGACCGCCAAGCTGAAATCCACGACGTGCGGCCGGCCTTCCTTGTCGAGCAAGATGTTGGAAGGCTTGAGGTCCCGGTGGACGAAACCCTGCCGGTGCGCGTAATGGACCGCATCGGCGATCTTGGCCATCAGCCCGGCAATCCGCGCCGGCGGCAGCCGCTCCGTCAGGAGCACCTTTTCCAGGGAGACGCCCTCGATGTACTCCATCACGATAAACGGCATTCCCTCGGCGTCTCGCCCGAGATGGTAAATCGGGACAATTCCCGGATGCTTCAAGCGGGCGATCGTGCCGGCCTCTTCGAGAAAACGCTCCACCTCCTGCGGGGAACGGAACCGGTCGCGATGCGGCACTTTGACGGCGACCCGCCGGGGGAGTTCCAGATCTTGGGCCAGGTAGACGGCGCCCATCGCGCCCTGGCCCAGCAGCTCGACGATCTCGTACGATCCGAGCCGATGACCGTTGGGCAGGGGCGCATCACGACGGGAAGCGGGATACGCAGAGGTGGCCGATAGGGATTCGCCATTGATCGGCGCCAAGGAGTAGAGCGAGGAGGACGCCGACGGACTTGCCGCGGGCTCATCTTTCGCCTCCGCGGCGATCTTTTCCAGGTCGATTTCTTCGGCGATCGCGGGAAAGCGGGACTGGAGTTCCTCGCGGGCCGGCAGATGATCCAGCGCCGCCCGCGTCAGGCACTCGGCTTCCAGCAACTCGCCGACAACATGCGGCGTGCCGCCTAACTCGGGCCAGTCGGCAAGGTACGCTTCGAGCAGATGCTTCTGGCCCGACGCCCACCGGTATTCCTGATCCACTTTGATCAGATCCACCAGCACCCGCCCTCGCATTGCATGACCCGCCGGCGGCACATACCGGGTCAAATCCCCACGGTGGGTGGTGCGCCAGGACTGCTCCAATCCCTCCACGGCCTCATCCAGTAGCGACCACTCCTGGACGCTTAGTCTCGGAGCCGATTGCACCAACAAGTTAGCCACGTTTTTCTCCCCTTTAACAGGGCCCAATTGTCACGCGGACCTGCCGCTTCCCAATTGTTTAAGCCGCGGCGAGCCGGGGTTGGGTGCAAAAATGTCCTCTCAACCGGCCAACTGGTCATCCAGGCGATCGCGCAGCCGGTAGCCGAACTCGTCCAGGACGCGGCGGACCGTCCACCGTGAACACCCCACCCGAGCGGCGATTTCCCGCGACGAGAGTTCTTCCTGATAGAAGAGATGGCAAATCTCCAGATGGCGCGGTTTCAGTTCGACTGTCGCGGCTTCGATGGCGTCGGCCAATTCCACCGCCTTTTCCGGCGGCGGCTCACCATTGATGATTTTCTCCGGCTCCGGCAACTGCTCTGGCCCGGCACCCCCATGTTCTTGGATTTTGTGACGCATGATCGTCACCAGCAGACCCCACAGCCTGCCTGACTGATCGAAGTGGTATCTCCCCTTGGCCATGCCACGGAAGAAGGAAGCCAGCGCGGACTGGGCCGCGTCCTCGGGCGCAAATACCCTTCTCAAACGCTCGCCAATCAGACGTTCCGCGGCTCGATAGAGCCGATCAAAGTACCGGGTGTACACCTCTTCCTTGGCCGACTCGCTCCCGGCGTTCAGGCGATCCAGAAAATCCTTGGAGGACTGCGAACCGGACACGGCTAACCCTCACGTCCCGAGGCCGCCTAAGATACAGTTCTATCTTCGCCGCCATTGTTGTGGATGTCAAGCCCCCCGGCCAGGAGACGACCGCTTCGCCGGGCCTCGGCCGCCGCCACGATCGCGCGGGTGAACCGGCCGAGACCGTAGAGGACGCCGCCAACCGCTACCATCGCCAGAAGCATCCAGAGGCCGGCGGAGGTTTCCCGCCCGATCAGCAGACCGACCGCCAGGACGGGCAGAAGGGTCATGGCGATGCTGCCGAGGAAGGCGGCGGGCAGAGCGATGGTCAGGGCGACGCAGCGGTGCCAGACCACGTGAATGCCCGCCCGAGAAAGCGTCCGCACGTAGGCCCACCAGACCGAGGCGGCGAGTAGGCCAACTACGAGGTCGACAACCAACACCCCCACGTGGACCTCGCCGCCGCGCGGCACCCAATGCAAGACCGAATGCACAACTCCCAACGGCAATTGCACCAGCACGAACAGGCAGAGGAGATCGGCCAGACTGAATTGGATGGCGAATGGTCGGTTCTTGGCGGCACGATCCAGCGGTCTCAGTACCCAGTTAAGACAGCCCAACGCGGCAAACAATACGGCCCCCCCCGCGATCGCCAGTCCAACGATCAATCCCAACGTGGCTGCCACGGCTTATTGCCCTGTGTTCATCCCGTGTCACGGGGGGATTCAAACGGCCGGTTGCGTTCATGCCCTTTTTAGCTGATTCCTCACAGGGCTGGCAAGTGGCTGTTTACTCCGCCTCGCCCGCCCGCCCCGTGGCCCAATTGGCCCAATTCCCGGTCTTGAAAGCCACCGGTCAAAAACGCATCATGGTCGGCGTGAAAAAGGAGACGCTGATTTGACCATTGAAAGCTGATATTTGCCCCCCAGTTGGAGCCTGAAATTGGCCGAAACGCGATTCGTTGACCAACTCGATGGAGAGATTGCGGGCGCTGGGAGCCGCCTCCCATAAGAGGAGTTACTTGCGGAGTCCGGGAGGATCGGGTAGTTTATACGCCCTGCCAAACAGCGGCGGGACAAACCCTCTACGCCACCCCTTTCCCAACCCTGGAGGCACTTTGATGGGCGAACCCTTCGTACCGAAGGAAGTCTTCTTTACCGACGGCGTCGGCAAGCACCGGAACAAGCTGCAAAGTTTCGAGTTGGCCCTGCGCAACGCCGGTATCGAGGTGTTCAATCTGGTGCGGGTATCGAGCATCTATCCCCCGCACTGCAAGGTAATCTCGAAGGCCCGTGGGCTGCCCAAGCTCCAGCCCGGCCAGATCGTGCATGTCGTGCTGGCCGAGGCCTCGACCAACGAGCCGTCGCGGATGGTAGGAGCGGGCGTCGGGCTGGCCGTCCCCGCCAAGGGTGAGCAGTACGGATATATCTCCGAGCACCACGACTACGGGATCACCGAGCCGAAGATGCGGGACCTGGTCGAGGACATGGCCGCCACCATGCTGGCCACCACGCTGGGCATCGAGTTCGACCCCGAAACCGCTTACGACAAGCGGAAAGAGATCTACCACATGTCGCACAAGATCATCAACACCCGCGCCTGCGTGCAGACCGCCGAGGGGGACAAGGACGGGCTGTGGACCACGGTGGTGGCGGCGGCCGTGTTCATCTACTGAGTGAGCCAAGAAACCGCGTTGGGGCGGCAGTTGAACTGCCGCCCCAACGGTGGATGCTGCCGTGGGACTTGCCCGGCGCGGCGCGGACAGGGAGGCTCGGATGATGCGCCGCGGCGCGGGACAAGCCCTACGGCGGACGTCGCCTTGCGTTGGGACGGCTGTTCCACCGCCGCCCCAACATTGAACTTTCCTCGGTAAGCCGGCGGAGTTGGCCGTCGATCCGCCGGCCGAAGTGCAGGTAAGCCCGCAACTTGATCCGCACGGGAATGTCCCAATAATCGCCGCCGATCAGCACGCGTTCGTCGGTGCTTGGTTGTTCGTTGCTCATGGCAGCGCCCTCCCGCCCTCATTTCCTACTACGGAGAACGGTCGGAAGTGGTTCAGCACGGGAGTCGGCGCAGCAAAAAGCCCGGCGAGGAAAGCGGCTCCTCGCCGGGCGCCTCGGTCAGGACGACGCTAGCAACCGGATGGCTCCGGCACTAGTCCCGATCGTCGTCTTGCGGATCGCTGGACGGACCCCAGGGGTTCCTGCCGACCCTGGAGGAGAGTTCCCGCGGGCCGCGCTCGGGCCCGGGCTGACGGACCATCGGCTCGAATCCGCCCTGCGGCCGCTCCAGCGCGGCCAGCCTGGCGTTGATCATGTCGTTGGTCTGCTGCAAAGCCGACATCACGGCGGCTTGCTGCTCCTGCAAGGCGGCCAGAATGGCGGACTGCTGATTCTCCAGGGCGGTCAAGCGGGCCTCGATCGACCTGTCGCCGGCCTGAGCCTTCTTCTCGAACTTCTTCGGCGGGGCCTTCGGCGCCGACTTCTTCACGTCGGGCCGCTTGTGACCCTGGAAGCCGTCCTCTCTTCTGATGCTGTCCCTGGAAACCTTGGAAACCGGGGAAGCCGGTCCACGCCTGCGGTCCCTGGAAGCCAGGGAATCCGCGGAAGCCGCCTCTCTGTTGCGGCCCCGGAAATCCTGGGCCCCGGAACCCTTGGAAGCCACCCCAGGGACGCGGTCCCTGGAAGCCGCGGAAGCCACCCTTGTTGTGGCCCCACTGACGGCCTTGGAAGCCACGGGCCCACTGGCGGCCTTGGAAGCCTTTCATGCCATGATGACGGCACTGGTGGCCTCGGAAGCCGTGCTTGTGGTGGCCCCACTGATGGCCTTGGAATCCACGAGCCCACTGTTGGCCTTGGAAGCCGCCCTTGTGGTGGCCCCACTGATGGCCCTGGAATCCACGAGCCCACTGTTGGCCTTGGAAGCCGCCCTTGTGGTGGCCCCACTGATGGCCCTGGAATCCACCAGCCCACTGATGGCCTTGGAAGCCGCCCTTGTGGTGGCCCCACTGATGGCCCTGGAATCCACGAGCCCACTGTTGGCCTTGGAAACCCCGCATCCCTTGCGGATGCCTGTGACCTTGGAAGCCACCCTTCATCGCAAAGGCGGGCTTGTGGCCGTCGCGGCCGTTCATTCCGTGGGGGGGCCATTCCGCCCCTTGATCCCCTTCTGGTGCACGGGGCATGCCTTAGCCAATGGGCAACCCTTTGGTCCGGCCTGCTGCGGCCTCTTCATAATGACCGCACCGCGCCCTGCGGATGGGGAAGCTGAGGCTTCTGGGTGAACAGGAAAAACCTGTTGCCAGGCTGTTGTCCGAAGCCGGGCATTCCCTTGGGGGCTTGGGCAAAAACGCCCCGTTGAAAGGGAGCCGACCACGCTTGGGCCCGCGTCGCCAGCGCTTGGCGCAAATGACGCAAGCCGACGCAAAACTCCTCAAAGCTGAGTTTTCCGTCATGGTTGGTGTCCAGGGCGTCAAAGATCGCCCTTGCGTTAGGCATCGAAGCCTGGGGACCGCCGGCCTTCGCCATTGGCTGCCGCGGTGTTGCTGGCCCCCGTCTCGGGGGCTTGGCGCCGTGTTGCCAAGGCTGACCGGCTTCCGGCCGCGGACCCGGCCAGTGACCCTTCATCTCGGGACGGGGCCCATCGGGCCGTTTCCCGTCTTGGGCCGCCAAGTACTGCGGCGACATGACGACCGCCAAGGCCGTCAGCAAACCTAAAAAAACCCTCTGCATCGCATTTCTCCTCGATACTGGTGGGGAACAAAAACCACTCCTACGCCTTGATAAACCCTTGGCAGCGGGAGAGGTTCCGCAGCGGAGGCCGGGAATCTCAAAGTTCCAGGATGTACCACCCGTAAGGGGTGGCTCACGGCTAGATCGATCTTGTCCAGTTTCCGGCAACCACCTATAATCCCGCCTCGGACGGTTCGTGGTTCCGGCTTCAGCCGGCCATCGAGTTGGCAGACACCGCTCGCCGGCCACCGGCTAAAGCCGGCATTACGAACCGCCGTCCGTCGAAGTCCGTATATTGGCTAGTGCTATTCACGAGGGCTCGGTTCAGAGTCCGCTTGGCCGGAGGGTGGCGGCGGTGCATAATAGGTATATTCGCCAGCACCCCGATGGCACGCAGAAGTCATGGAGGAGATTCGACCGACACGGCCGCTGCGGTCGGGTGCCCAACGGTGCGGTTGCAGGCGGCGTGACGTTGACGGAAGACATCCGCCGATTCCGCTTCGCATCATTGGGCAAGAGATCGCGCCATCATAGGCGTTACAAGACTGTGGAGGAGATTTTTTCACTACAAGCTCGCCGGGCGACGAGGCTGAATCCGCGTCGCGGCGACGGCCGATGAACCGACTGTCCGACTTGTCTTGGTGGAGAAGAAGCAATGCACATTTACGGTCCTAGTCAGATGCACGGTCCGCAACCGCTCGGGGGTCCGCACGGAATCCGGCCCAATCAGCCGATGACCCGGCCCGAGGCGCCCCAGACCGCCGACGAAGTGGACATCTCCGAAGCCGCTCGGCTGGTGGAGCAAGTCCAGCAGATGCCCGAGATCCGCGAGGACCGCGTTGAAGCGGTCCGTCAGCAGATCGCCGCGGGCACCTACGAAACCGGCGACAAGCTCAATGCCGCCGTCGAGCGGCTGCTGGACGAGATCGGTTAGCCCGGCCCGTTTGGCTGGCGGCGTGTAAGCACGCCGCCTACACGCGGACATCCGCCGTCGCGGTCCATTGGTCCGCATATCTTGCCCGGATCGGCTCAACCACCTCGGCCAGAAACTCATCCACCTGCTGTGGCGCGCGGCCGATGAACTGCGCGGGGTTCATCAGCATAGTCAGGTTGACCTTGGCGAAGGCCGGATCGGCGGCCAGGCGGTCCATGAGGTCGTTCCGCCCGCCTTGCTCCTTGACCACGGCGGCGGCGGCCTGCGAGTGGCGGCGGAGATGCTCGTGCAGTTCCTGCCGGTCTGCCGCCCGCCGCCACGCCCGCCATGAGGATGTTCTCCGTGGCCATAAAGGGCAATTCCGCCTCCAGATTGGCCGCAATCACCTTCGGATAGACCACCAGTCCGGCGGCCACGTTCTGGCAGAGGATCAGCACGGCGTCGGCGGCCAGGAAGGCCTGCGGCAGCACCAGCCGGCGGTTGGCGCTGTCGTCCAGCGTCCGTTCGAGCCATTGGACGCGAGGCCGTCTGGGCTGCGCTGGATTCCAGGCTCGTCAGGAACCGCGCCAGCCCGCAAATCCGCTCGCACCGCATCGGGTTCCGCTTGTAGGCCATCGCCGACGAGCCAACCTGGTCCTTCTCGAACGGCTCCTCGATTTCCTTCCGATGGGCCAACAGCCGGATGTCGGTCGCCATCTTGTGCGCGCTGGGCCACGCCGGAGAGCGCGCCGAGCACCTGGGCGTCGATCTTCCGCGAGTACGTCTGGCCGCTGATGGGGTAGGCCGCGTCGAAGCCCGATCTTGCGGCAGATCAATTCCTCCAGCTTGCGGACCTTCGCGTGGTCGCCGTGGAAAAGCTCCAGGAAACTCGCCTGGGTGCCGGTCGTCCCTTTGTTGCCCAGCGCCTTGAGGCCCGCGGTGCGGTGCTCGATCTCGGCCAGGTCCAGGGCGAAGTCATGTGCCCAGAGACACGCCCGCCGGCCCACCGTGGTCGGTTGCGCCGGCTGAAAATGCGTGAACGCCAGGCAGGGCAGATCGCGGCGCCGGGCGGCGAACTCCCCGAGCGCGTCGATCACCGCAGCAGTGCGCCGGGCGATCATTTGCAGCCCCTCGCGGAGCAACAGCAGATCGGTGTTGTCGGTCACGTAGCAACTCGTGGCCCCGAGGTGGATGATCGGCATGGCGTCGGGGCACAGTTCACCGTAGGCGTGGACGTGGGCCATCACGTCGTGCCGCAGCCGCCGCTCGTGCCGGGCCGCCGCCTCGAAGTCGATGTCGTCCAGGTGGGCCTTGAGTTCGTCGATCTGCCGCCGGGTGATGGGCAAACCCAGTTCCGCCTCGGCCTCGGCCAGCGCCAACCACAGCCGCCGCCAGGTGCTGAACTTCCGCTGCGGACTCCACAGCGCGCTCATCTCCGGCGAGGCGTAACGGGCCACCAGCGGGTTGTCGTATTGGTTCGGGTTGTCGGGCATGGGAGCTTCCCGGTTGCTTGCTGAGGTGCGATTCAACGTGTACATCGCGTTGTACGCCGCGGCGGGCGTTCTGTCAATTCCCCGCCGTGCCGGTCTTGCCCCCACTGCCCCCTGCCGGCCACCTAGGTTATGCTTCAGCATGACAACGGCCGCGAAGACGCCTCTTTGCAGCGCATCATTGATGGAGACCCGAGCGTTATGCTAAAGCATAACCTGCGCGAGTTGTGCGATTGGGACCGGACGCTGGTCTGGCACGCCTTCACGCAAATGGCCGAGTACAAGCCGTTTGTGGTGGAATGGGCCGAAGGGTGCGTACTGGTCGATATTGACGGGAACGAGTACATCGACGGGGTGAGCAGCCTGTGGTGCAACATCCACGGCCACCGCCACCCGAAGATCGACGCGGCCATCCGCGGGCAACTCGACAAAGTAGCGCACGTGACCAACCTGGGCGGCTCGAATCCCACCACGATCCGGCTGGCGAAGCGGCTGGTGGACATTGCCCCACCGGGCCTGCGGCACGTCTTCTTCTCCGACGACGGGGCCACGGCCGTCGAGGTGGCCGTCAAAATGGCCTTCCAGTATTGGCGGCAGCGGCCCGATCCGCGGCCGGAGAAGACCTGCTACCTGGCCCTGGGCGAGGCCTATCACGGCGACACGCTGGGGAGCGTGAGCGTGGGCGGGGTAGAACGGTTTCACGCCATGTTCCGCCCGCTGCTGTTCGATACCCTCCGCGTCCCCGCCCCCGACAGCTACCGCACGCCGCCGGGCTTGGCCCGCGAGAACCTCTGCCAATACCACTTGGAGAAGCTGGAGCAGATATTGGCTGAGCATCACCGGCGGATCGCCGCGATGGTGATCGAGCCGTTGGTGCAGGCGGCGGCGGGGATGATTATGCACCCGCCGGGCTATCTCCGCGGCGTCCGCGAACTGACGCGGAAATACGACGTGCTGCTGATTGCCGACGAGGTGGCCGTGGGCTTCGGACGCACCGGCAAGATGTTCGCCTGCGACCACGAGGAAGTTTCGCCGGACCTGCTGTGCCTGGCGAAGGGGCTTACCGGCGGCTACCTGCCGATGGCCGCCACGCTGGCGACCGAGGAAATTTGGCGGGCGTTTCTGGGGACATACGCCGAGAGCAAGACGTTTTATCACGGGCACACCTACGGCGGCAACCCGCTGGGCGCGGCCGCGGCGCTGGCCTCGTTGGAAATCTTCGAGGAAGAGCGGACGCTGGAGAAGCTGCCGGCAAAGATCGCCCGGCTGGGGGAGCATCTCGCCCGCATCGCCCGGCTGCCGCACGTGGGCGACGTGCGTCAGCGGGGGCTGATCGCGGCAGTGGAACTGGTCCGCGATGTTGTTACGAAGGAGCCCTATCCCTGGGAAGAGAAACGTGGCCAGCGAGTGTGCGATTTCGCCGGCACCCAAGGCGTCTGGCTCCGCCCTCTGGGCAACGTGATCGTCATCATGCCCCCGCTGGCCGTCACGCTGGAACAATTGGACAAGATCATGGCGGCAGTGGAAGCGGGAATACCGCGGGCAACGGCTCATTGTGCGGCCGATTTCGATCCTTGCGGCGACCCGCTGATCGGTGTGCCGGGCGGCAGGGGCCGGGCGGCAATCGCGTAGCCAAGACGGTACAGCTCCTTGCGGACCTGTCGGAAGGCCTCGAAGCCGTCCGGATAGACCCAGATGGTGATCGTCGTCCGCCCCGGCAAGATTTTGGCAAGCGCCTGGCGGAAGTCGGAGCCCTCTTCGAGCGCCAAGCGGACCGGCTCGCCGAGGTCATTGGAGTCGGGAATGATCTCGAACCGCTGTACTTGCACGTAGCTGCCGCCCCGTCCGGTCTCCCTCATCGTTTCGGGCGTGATGTTGTGACGCCCGAGCGTATAGCGGAGCCGGAAACCGTCCACCGGGCCGACGGTATCCGTCAATTCGTCGCCGTTGGCAAGCTGGGAGCCTTGCCGCCTCAGCCGCGCCTTGACCTGTTCCACCAGGGTCTCGATCGGCACAAACACGACGCGGCCATTGCTCAAGAGTAGATGGGCCTCGGGGCCGTCCACCGCCCGGCTGATCGGGGTGGGGTAACTCTCGACGACAATTGGCGCGGCCGGCTGATTCTCCACCCGCTCCCGCTCGCCCACAAGCTGTTCGAGCTGGAACCGCGACTGCGACAATCCGCGCAGCAGATCGAAGTCGGCCTGCTTGGCGTGGTCCAGTTTCTCGCGCCGCTCTTGGATCTTCTCTTCCGCGGCGGCTACCACGGTGGCCAGCAGGTCGCGCTCGGCGCCGCGGGCGGCGGCTTGCCGCTTCACGTCGCGGACCTCTTCGGCAATCTTCCACACGTCGCCCCGCAGCGACTCCTCGGCGGCCAGGTGCCGCTCCAATTCCTTCGCGGCCGGACTGGCCGGAACCGCCAATTTCGGCGGCGCGTTCTTGATCCGCATCCCCTCCATGACCACCATGATAATCATGATGCTCACCACGCTGGCCACGATGTCCAGGAAGGAGTCGCCGTTGACCGGCTCGGCGTGTTGGGGAATGGGGCGGGGCATGGATCAAAATGATGAAGGATGAACGCTAATTCCTCTCCACCGCCAGGCCGCTTCCGTCCAACAGCCTGGCCAAGTCGGCAAAGCGTTGTTGCGCGTCGGGAGCGACAGAGACTTGCAGCACGGGCCGCCAGTACATGCCGCGGCCGGCCATCCCCCACGCCTCCATCTGCTCCCAAATGGCCGAGACGAACGTGTCGATCGACGATCCGGTGCTCTTTCCCAGCGGCACGGTCCGGTTGTCGGCCGGGCCGCGGTCGGAGATCACCACCAGCCGGTCGGCGTAACACGCGACGCGGATGGGCCGGCTGATACCGACGGAGCCGCGGGCCGAGTCGCGCAGCGCCCAGTCCTCGCCGCGGCGATCCGGGGGAGTCTTTTTGTGCTTCCGGCCGAACTGATCATCCGTGTCTTTGTCTTTCTTCTCCGGCCGGTCTGGGGGCAAGTCGGGGGTCGGCTCCCACTCGCCCGGCCGCAGTGCCCGGCCGCGTACAACCCCGTCGGCCGGTTCGTCCGCCGAGTCACTGCGGTGCGGGGGTGCGGGATCGTGCTCGCGCGGCGGCTGGCCCGCGACGTAACCCTCCGGCCGTTCGGACGTTCCGCCGCCCTGCGCCGCGGTGGCGGAACTTCCTGGGGAAGAACCGTAAGGACCGCCGGGCGCTGCCGGTGCGGCCCCGGTTCCATCGCGTCTTCCTCCAGGGTCGGAGAGCTGATCCCCGCTTCCCGTTGCTCCCGTGATCGCAGCCTCGGGGTTTCCGACCGAGGATGTGCGGGGATCGCCGGCCAGCGCCGGAGGGCCTGACATATTTCCACTGGGAATTCCTCCCGGGCATTGGGTGGAAGAGCGATAAGGATTGCCGACGGCTCCTTCGTTCCAACCGTCTGCGGACCGGAGAGGGGAGCCGGCGACTTCTCCGCCCGCAGCCGCTGGTCCCTGGCCCCCAGTGCTTCGTCCAACGCTACCGGGCACTGAAGTGCCCGGCCCTCGCCCGTCACCGGAGAGTGAAGTGCCCAGCCCTCCGTTGCCACTGGGCACTGAATTGCTCGGCGCCCGATCCGCTTCATCGTCCATCGTCCATTGTCCGTCGCCGCTCGCCCCTCGCCCCCTGCCCCCCACGCTTCCCCGTCCGTAATGCCTTGGTGCGGCGGCGGCCAACTGGGCTTCGCTGTCGCGTCCCGCGGCGATCACTTGGCGAAAGACCTGGGCCAGTCGGGGATCGGGGGCCTGGTAGGCGAGTTTCCAATCGTCACCGATCAGTTCGTAGCCGAAGTCGCCGCCCCAGGACTTCATGGCAGAACGGGCCGCATAGTAGGCCGCGATCCCTTCCGGCCGGACCAGCAGCATCGGATACGGCTCGCCGGCCTGCGGGTCGAAGTCGTGCCCGGCGAGCATGTATTCGCGGGCGGCGCGCAACGCCGCCGCCAGCGGATTGCCCGGCCCCAGCGGACCGTCGAAGTCGGCTTCCGTGAGCCGGACCCCCTCGGGCTGCAAGACCACGGCGTCGGCGAGGCACTCGATGTAGATCGGCCGGCGGTGCGTCTGGTTCGGCCCTTCGTAGGGCACCACGGCGTAGGAGCGGGCGCGGCCGGCGGCGGCGCGGCGGGCGTCGTCGAGTTGCCGCTTCGCCGTTTCGACCTGGCCGCGGACTTGCCGCAACTCGGCCTCGGCCTGGCCCACTTGTTGGCCGCCGGCCTGCTCCAGGCGGTCGAGGTTGGCCACGATGTCTTCGCACTGGGCGATTTGCCCGCGCAACCGCCGCGAATGGTCCTCGAAGTGGCCCAACTCGAGGCGTGCGTCGGCCAACTGCTCCTCGGTCTGCCGGCGCGACAGCTTCAACTGCTCGATGCGCCACTTGGCGTCTTCCGTCTGCGTCTTGACTTCGGTGGCGAATTGGGCGGCTTGTTGGGCGGCCTGCGCCTGCGCGGCGGCCTCGGCCTGGAGCCGGGCAGTGCGGCTGATGGCCAGCAGCAAGGGGACCAACGCCCCCATCGTGCAGATCAACACCGCCAGAAACGGGAACAGCGCAATGCTGGGTCCCGGCCGGGGAGGGCGTCGGCGCTGGAATTGAAGACTGAGTTTCATGCCGCCTTTGCCGGGCGCCGCACGGATTCCAACCGGATCGGCGCGGCGGGGCCCGGCGATTCCGCCAGCCGGGCGCTGAGCATGTTCACTGCCGCCGCCAGGCTGAGGACCGTCTGTTCAAAGTGTTTCGCGCCGGCCAGGGCGGCCAGGTTGCGGTTCAACGCGTCTTCGAGGCGGACGACCTGGCCGGCGGCCTCGACCGCCCGCCCGAGGACCTCGGCCCCTCCGGCCAACTCGCCGGTGGCGGCCGCCATCGCGGCCTTCAGTCCGCTGCCAGCGGATTGCGTCATCTCGGCCCATTGCCGGCCGGCCGACTCGACCGAAGTGCGCCACAACTCGGCCTGGCGCTGGGCGAGCAACTCGGTGGCTTGCAACAGCGTCTCGGCCATCCGCCGCATGGCGGCCAACTGGCCGTCGGCGTCGTTGGCGGCCAGATGGCGCTCGACGGGGAAGCGGCCGGCCAATTCCTCCTGCACGCGCCGGTCCACCTGCTCCAACAACCGGTTCTCCGACCGCTCAACCGGGAACTGGACGAACATCAGGAGAATTGAGAACGCCAATGCCAAGGTCGTGGTGTCGAACTTCAGGGCCAAACCGTGGAAGATTTTGAACATCGACGATTGGGTCGCCCCATCGGCCAGTTCCGCGGCCCCGCCCAACATCATCGAAATGCCGATCACTGTCCCGAGGAAGCCGAGGATGGGGATCGCCCAGACGATCACGCGGAACAGGCCGTAGCCGGCGTGTAGCCGGGCCGCGTCCACGTCGGAGAGGTACTTCAGTTCGTCGTCCAGGGCGTCGGTCGAGCCGCGGTGGCGGACGTGCTCCAAGGCCGCACGCACGCGGCGGACATAGTATTCTCCCTGGCGCCGGGCGGGCAGCCGGTCCAGCAGGGCCAGCCCGTCGTCACACTGGCCGACCGGCAGCGGCGCCTCGGCCGCCGGTCCCAGCAAGGAACCGCTCAATCCCGCCCGCTGCGCAACCGTGTCAAACGCCTTGATAACCAGCGCCGCCAGGCCGATGGAGAACATCACGGTTTCCATGTACTCGACCGGATGGCCGGTGAAGTAGCGTTTCACCAGCGGCATGTCCAGCGGACCGCCGTGAATCAGGGCGTAAAACCCCACGGCCCCCAACCCTCCCCACAAGAACGGGGACTTGCCGACGGCTTGGATGGATTGGCTCAGCTTGCTCATTTCGAATGAAGTCCTTTTCGTTTTGTAGGAGGCGACTCCCGTTGTCGATGGAGAGTGGTCAGGTTTCGTTCGGCGACTGGAGTCGCCTCCTACAGGAGAGGCGCGCACGAAGGGCCGGGGCCTCCTCAAAATCGACCTAATCGGCACAGATTATGAGCCGAATCGGCCGCCTGATTGGGAGTGGGATATATAGGGGAGAAAGGGAGAGATGTAAAGAGAGAATGAGGCAAACGGGTGGAATGGGCAATTTTTCCCGTTGCCCTCCACCGGCCGGCAAAGTTTGCCAAAGGGAATCTCGGCGGAATACCGATGATGAGAATCTAGTGCATGGTTCGCAGTGCCGCCTCCGATACACGGTGCGGCTTCCCAGGGGGGGAAACAGTCCGGCGCTGGCCCGTCGACGGGCCGCCCGGACTGTTGCGTTTCTTGCCGAATTGGCCCCTCTCCCAAAGGTACAGGGGAGATTTTCAGGGGCAATACGCCGCGCAACAGCGGGGCGTCTCCCACAAGCGGACTTCGCTGACCGGGAAGCCGGCGTTCTGCGCCACGTCGAAAATCAACCTGGCGATGTTCTCCGCCGTCGGGCTCTGGTCCATCAGGTACATCGGCTCGCCCAATTCTTGCAGTGCGGGCACGGCCGGATCGGCGCGGTCCAGGATCATGCGATGGTCGAGATTCCCGTCGATCCAGCCGCTCACGACCCGCTTGATCTCGGAAAAATCGAGCACCATGCCGGCGGCGTCGAGCTGCGAGGCCGCAAACACAAGCTCTACCCGGCCGTTGTGCCCGTGCAAATGGCAACACTTGCCGGCGTAGCCAAGCAGCCGATGGCCGTAACAGAAGTCGATTTCGCGTGAGACGGTGAACATGTCACGATCCCTCAGCTTTCATCCCGGTTGCCTTCAGATAGCCGTAAAATGCCCCGAGCAGCGCCAGGCCGGCGGCCAAGCCGATCCCGGTAAGCCGCAAGCGTCGGCCAACCACGCCCCGCTTGTGCTCCTCAACAGCGCGATCCTTGACCTTCCGGTCGAATTCCAACAGCACGTGGAGCCGGACCATCGGGCCGACGGAGTATTGCCGGACCTCCTCCCATTGGTCTTTGACGAGTTGCCGGAGTTGATCGGGGGGCAGGAGCACCGGTTCATCGACCTGCCCGCCCAAGCACACTTCGACGTAGTGGTCGAGGGCTTCCTGGAGGGCGTCGGGCAGTTTGGCGTCACATTCCGCCCGCGTGGTATAGGGGCCGACGGCGATGCTCATTTGGTAGACGCCGCCGAGGGCGCGCGGCGGGGCCTCGACCCAATCGGGCGATTTTCTGGCCGGCGAATTGGCCGCGCCCTTCTTCGCCGCCAGCGTCCTCTCTTCCTCGACCAGCGCCTGGCTCAACGCCCGCACCATCGCCCGGAGCATCCCCACCGCGCGGGCCGCCACGGCCTGCGAGTATTCGTCCTCGCCTTTTTCGGCGGCGGAAGGGGAGAAATGTTCTGCGGACGCCGACGGGACAGGAATCGCGCGGGGGGCTCCCTCCGTTCGACGCTGTAGGGTGGGTCTAAAGGAGGTTCGGGTGGCTGAACTTCTACACGGCACCAAGTCCACCAGGCAAATAGCAGCGCAACGATCCCTGCGATCGTGCCCAAGAGCGACAACCCTAGTCTGCGGGTTCTTGGAAAGACCAGCAGCACTGCCACGCCTGCGATGGTGCATAGCAACAGCGGAATGAGCACGATGATTAGCACCGCCCAATTCATTGTCTGCCGCTCCTTTCATGCGGCTTCACGGACACAACTGCTCCCCCGCCGACCGCAGTCGGCGGGCGTTTGTGCCCCAAACAGGCGCACGTGCTTGCATCCTTCAGCAAACGACTCATCCCACGCTCCTGCCGCGCCTCGACCGTGGGCTGGCCAACTGCACCGATACGGAGATCACGCCGGCGGCCATCGGCAGCCAAGGCTGCGGGAATTGCAGCACGTGGGCCACACAGCCCGCCACCACAACGCTCACCAACAACGTCCACACGCTGAACCGCGTCTTGCGCAACGGATCGGCCTGACGCCACCACCGCACCAACAGCAGCAGCGCGGCGAAACAGGCCACGTAGGCCATCAGCAGCGGCCGGCCATCGGCAGCGTAGAAATTCGGCGGCAGCTTGTACGTGGGCGGCGTGGGGTATCCGGCCGCCGGCGGCAGACCGACCAGCAGCGCCTCGGACAGCCCGAACGCGATCGCGCCCAGCCCCATGCCGAGAACCATCAGCAGAAACCGCCGGAGCATCGGTTCGCCGCGGAAGCCCTCCCAATACTTCGACGGCACGAGCACCGCCCAAGTCCCCGCGATGCTGACCAACAACAGCCAAGCGAACTGCTCCGGCCTGGGCACGCCCGCGGCATCTGCGCGGTAGCCTTCGATCAGCATCATCACCGCGCACGCCGCTGTGGCCACCAGCGAGCCGGCCAGCAGCGAACCGACCAGTTCGGTCAGCCGCTGGCGGGGCGGTTTGACGAGCATGGCCGGGACCGGCCGCTCGGAGGGCCGGCGGTAAGCCCGCGCCGCCATCAAGCCGCCAGCGGCCGGCTGCGCCGACGGCACCGTCGCGTGTGGCTCGCCGGCTGCACCTCCGGCGGCTTTCGGCCGCCGGCTATTCAACGATTCGTGCGGCAAAGCAACCAGCGCCGCCATCATTTCCGCCGCCGAGCGGAACCTCAGCGTCGGGTCCTTTTCCACGCCCGGGCCACCACGCCCCGGTACGGCTCCGGGAGCATCGACACGTCGGGCTTGGCGGTCAGGTGCTTCATCAGCACCTCGCCGACGCTCTCGCCCTCGAACGGGACCCGCCCGGTCAGCAGTTCGTACAAGATGACGCCCAGGGCGTAGATGTCAACTTCCTTGCCGTAGCGGCCGTTGGCCACCTCGGGGGCCATGTAGTGGACGGTGCCGACGCTCTCGGTGTGCCCGCTGCGGCGGCTGCACGAGATGAACTTCGACAGCCCATAGTCGCCGACCTTGATCGTGCCCTCGTCGCAAAAGATGTTGCCCGGCTTCAGGTCGCGGTGGACGATGCCGCGGCCGTGCAGATAGGCCACGCCGGCGGCCACTCCCTCGATCCACTGGAGCGCTTCCGCGGGCGTCAGGCCGGCAGGATGGTCGGCCAGCACGTCCTCGAGGTTCCGGTCGGCCACGTATTCCATCACCACCCAGGTGTCGCCCTCGTCGTCCCGGCGGATGTCGTAGAGGTCGATCAGGTTGGGGTGTTTCAGGTTGAGGCACTGGTGGATGCCGCGGAGTTCGACGTCAAGGTTGCGGCGGATCAGCTTGAGCGCAACCTGCTTGCCGGCATCGCTGGTGGCGTAATAGATTTCGCCGAAACCGCCCTGGCCGACGCCCCGCTTGATCGTGTAGCCGGTCAGAGGGCGGGCGCCGCTGGCATACAGGAATCGCCCCGCCGGCCGGCGCAACGACGGCGGACCGGCCGGCGCGCCGGCTGCTCGGGCGATCGGTTCGTAACCGTTCGGCGCCACGGGAGCCACCTGCTTCTATATGGGAGAGCGTCCCCCTATTCTACCGCCGCGTGCAGCACGGTTGTAGGAGGCGACTCCCGTCGCCGATGATTTGTTGCCCCCCCCCAAATCGGCAACGGGAGCGGGCAATCGGCGACGGGAGTCGCCTCCTACAGGGGCCAACACCCCGGCTATTTCTTCGCCACTTTGGCCGTCGCCGGCACCTTGGCGGCGAAGTGCTCGGTAACCTGCTCGACGATGTTCTCCGGCGTGGCCTTGTCCACGGGAATCTCGTCGTGGTAATAGACCTCGGCATTGACGAGTTTCTCGGCCACTTCGAGCCGGCTGCGGAGGTTGGTCACCAATTCCTTGACCCGGCCCAGCCGGCTGTCGTCGAACTGGTAGTTGCTGGTGGCCTTGGCGGCGGCGATCATCTGGCAGCGGGCTTCGAGGTTCTCGATCTCGACCTGCAACTGCCGCTTCGAGGCCAACATGCCTTCGAGCTTCTGCCGGGCGGCCTCGAGGCTCTTCTGCCGCGCGCCGCGGATTTCCCGCAGGCTGGCCAATGTCGCCTCCCCGGTCTTGTAGCGGTCGAAGCGGTTGGCCAGATCGGTGCGGACCTCGTCGGCCGTGTAACTGCGGCCGGCGTAGCTGAACGCCTCTTTGCCGGAAGTCAGGTCCGTTTTCAACCGCAGCAGTTGCTCTTTTTCCTTGGCGAGCCTGTGCCGCTCTCGGCGATCTGCTCGTCGAGCCGCTCGACCTCGACTTCTTCCTTGGCGATGACGTGCATGTTCTTGCGGACCTCGGGCACCAGGTCCTGAATCATGCCCCGGGCCCGGTCGACCTGGAACTCGATGGGCACGCTCTCCCGCACGGCGTCGGTGACGTAGCCGGCCGACGTGCGGAGATAGCTGAAGACGTCGCGGCCGGCCACCAATGCGCCCACAAGAATCACGCCACCGCCGACGATAAACAGTTTCCTAATCATGGTAAGGGACCTCCTGATATGAGGATGCGAAAGGACGCTTCTGGAGAGTCATTCGCCGCCGGGCTGCGGATATTGGGATAGGGTTGTCGGAGACGGCCGCGCGAGCTACAATTTGGGGGGGTTGGGGGTGCTTGGCTCTCGATGTTGCTTTCCACCGAACAACTTGTGCAGCAGATTCACGATTCGCCCACGCGGATCGTGCTGGTGGCGACCGGCGGGGGGAGCCGGGCGATTGCCGATCTGCTGGACGTGCCCGGCGGGTCCCGAACCCTCTTGGAGGCCGTGGTCCCCTATTCGGCCCCCGCCATGATCGCCTGGCTGGGCGGCCTACCGGATGAATTCTGCTCGGCCGCGACGGCTCGGGCGATGGCCATGACGGCGTTTCATCGGGCCCGCCGGTACGAGGATCCCGAGGCGCTGCCGGCGGGGGTGGCCTGCACGGCCAGCCTGGCGACCGACCGGCCGAAGCGCGGCCCGCACCGCGTCCACCTCGCTCTGCAAACCGCCGCCCTGACGGCCGCCTGGCAACTGCAATTGCAGAAAGACCGCCGCACCCGGGCCGAGGAGGAACGGCTGGTGGGCCGGTTGCTACTGTGCGTCATGGCCGCCGCCTGCAACGTACACGAACGGCTCCATCTCGATCTCCTCGAAGGCGAGCGGGTGGAGGAGTCGCGGATCGAGGCGCCGCCTGCCTGGCAAGACCTCCTGTTGGGCAAGGTCGAAAGCGTCCGGGTTTCCCCTCTCCCTATGGGAGAGGGGCAGGGGGTGAGGGCGTCGCCGACCGACAGCCCTCACCCTGGCCCTTTCCCAGTGGGAGAGGAGACCTTGCCGCAACTCGTCCTGCCCGGGGCCTTCAACCCCCTGCACGCCGGCCATCGCCGCATGGTCCAGGTCGCCCAGGAACTGCTCGGCTGGCCGGCGGCCTACGAACTGGCGATCCTCAACGTCGACAAGCCCCCGCTGGATTACATGGAGATCGAGCGCCGGCTCGCACAGTTCCCGGCAGAGCAGACGGTTTATCTCAGCCGGGCGGCCACCTTCGAGGAGAAGTCGCGGCTGTTTGCCGCCGTCACGTTCCTGGTCGGGGCCGACACGCTCCAGCGGATCGCCGGGCCGCAGTATTACGGCAACAGCCTCTCGGCGTGCCAGTGCGCGATCCAACGGATCGCCGGCCGGGGCTGCCGGTTCCTGGTTTTCGGGCGCAACTTGGGGGGCAGTTTCATCCGCCTGGGCGACCTCGACTTGCCCGATTCGCTCCGCGCGCTCTGCCGCGAAGTCCCCCCGGAACTGTTCCGCGAGGACGTCTCGTCTACGGAGTTGCGGAAGGCCGCGGGGCGGTGAACGGCTGCGCCAGCCAACTGCGGACTTCATCCGCGAGTGAGCCGAAGCCGACAGGGAACTGCTTTCCCAGCAACGCCAAGTGATCTTCGGCCAGAATCCGCTTCGTTTGCTCAACGAGGCGCCGCGTTTCGAGCTCCAAGGCAGGCTCGGGAGAGCCGTAGATTCTCTGTTTCAAGTCCTTCTTGGTGTAGGGAAAGCGGCGCGATTGCAGGGCCTGAATCCAAGCGGACTCGGTAACATGTGGATCCGAGCCGCACATACACCACGCTTCGATCGCAGGCACGGCGGTGCCCAGGGCTACTCGGATTCGATCCGCGGCCCCGCCGCGGCCGAAGGCCCGATTGAATCCGCCCGACTTCCCTCCGAAGCCGGCATAAGCGGCACTTGGGATCGCAATCGCCGGTTTCATCATGCACTCTGCGATGAACGGGCGATTCGTCGGAATCGAGGGTGACTACAAGGGCTTCCGCGTCGGTCCGGTAATGCAGACGGCGCAAGACGGGCTCGAGCGACTTGAAGACTCCTTGCCAGCCACGAGTCGATGGCTCCGGGAAGCGGACGATTTCTACGGCGGCGCCAAGCAGCCCTTCGATCAAGACGCGCACCGCCGCCTCGTCCGCGGTGGATTCGCTCAAGACGGCGATCTTCATGATCCGCTCGGCACTCCTCCCAGAACGCCGCTGAACCAAGCATCGCCCAGTGCGGCCTCGCCCACGATGTCATGGAACTGCGGCTGGTCGGTGAGCCGTTGGAATTGGACGTCCAGTCCCACCTTGTTGGCGACCACGATCTCCTCGGGGGACTCGCGGAACAGGTCGACGAAATATGGCGAATGCGTCGTCGCAATTACCTGGACCGGTTTACGGTCCTCGCCATAACTTTCGGGGTGGCTCAAACGGAAAAGCGTGTCCTTGACACGACGGAGTAGATAGGGATGAATCCCACGATCGGGATCCTCTAAGCCGATTAGCGAAGGCGGATCGGGATGATAGGCCAGCGTTAGGAGTGCGAGCGCGATTAGCGTGCCTTGCGAAAGGTCTGGCGCCGGCACCGTATGCCCGCCCTCCCGCGTTCGCAGCGCCACGAACTTCTTGCCTTCTTCGGGTCGCCCAAACTGGATACAGTCATATTCCGGCAGCCACTGGCAAATCTGGCTCTCAATCGCCTTGAATCGCTCGGGTGAATCGTCGCGCATCGCATCCAAAACCGCAGGAAGACCCGCGCCGTCGCTCGCCAATTCGACGGTGCCTTTCTTCACGGGAACTGCCATCGCAACCTTCCTGGCGTCGAGGGAGAAGACGCGGATACGATCGACGTCTCTCTGGATTCGTGCCTTGACCTGATCGGCTGCGGGACCAGGTGGAAAATTGATGCTCGGCTGTGCTACGATGTTTCCTTGCCATTGATACCCGAATGCCGTCGGAGAGGGAGAACGGCTCCAGAAGAGTTTCACCGAGACAACTTCCTCTCGATCGCCTCGGACAGCAAAACTGGCGAAACGTGAGAATTCTCCCCGTTTCGGCCCGCGAACCGCATCCAACGCCTCCAGCACCGTGCTCTTGCCGCTGCCGTTCGGGCCAACAATGACGGTACATGGTCCCAACGGCAGCGTGGTGTCGCGCAGGGCCTTGAAGTTCTTGAATTCGATCGATTCGATCATGGCCGTACCCTCCACTGTGTAGCCTACCAAACCCCCACGGAAAACGCCAGCCCAGCCATGACGCGGCAAAATGGCGGGCAGGCGGCCTCGGTTACACCGGCCTTTCCATCGACGGTCCCTGGATGCGGCGCATGTAGGCGCCGGAGATCTCGGAGCGAGGCGCCATGCCGATCAATTCCCGCTTCTTGAGATCGTTCACAACCGGCAGGATCAGCAAGTCGTTCTCCACGAACAATTCCAGCGCCCGGTCGAGTGAATCATCCGGCGTAAGCGGCCGGACGTCGCTCTGCATCAGGTCTTCGGCCAGCAGAAGATCGTGGACGTGGGGCGATTGCAGGACCAACTGGATCTCCTCCAGGCCGACCATGCCCAGAAGCCGGCGATCCTCATCGACGACCGGCAAGATGGCGTACGGGGCATCGGCAAGGAACCCGACGACCTTGTTCGAGTGGATCGTCCGGGTGGACGACCATGAGGGGTTGCCCCCGCTTGAGAAACTGGCTCACTTGCGCCGGCCAGCACCTCGCGGGCATAGCTCCCCTGGTGGGCCGGCGAACGCGAACGGCTCTCCACCTGCGAAGAGTAGATCGACCGCTTGTCCGAGAGAACGTACGACAGGCGCACACCCAGAGTGCCGGCAGCAGGAGGTGATAGCCGCCGGTCATTTCGCTGACGATGATGAGCGTGGAGAAGGGCGTTTTGGCGGCGGCGGCAAAGAAGCCGGCCATCCCGATGATCACAAAACTCGCCGGGTGGGGAACCAGCGTCGGCCAAAGACTGTGCAAGAACAGCCCCAGGGCGCCGCCGCCGCAGCCGCCGATGACCATCGACGGTCCGAACACGCCGCCCGAGCCTCCGCTGCCAATGGTCAGGCCGGTGGTCAGGATTTTGCCCAGGGCGATCGCCAGAAGCACCCAGGCGCTGACGGTTGTCTCCTGCATGACCGCGCCCTGAATGGCGCTGTAGCCGAAGGAGAGCACGGCCAGCACCTGCTGCTGTCCTCCCACGAGGAAGTAGAGAATCAGCGCCACTAGGCCGGTCAACAGCGCGCCCAGGGCCGGCCGGAAGTGCGGGCGGAGCGGCAAGCGGTGGAAGATGCGCACACAACCGTAGAACGTCCGGGTGTATAGCGCGGCCAAGACGACCATTAGCAGAACCAGCAGCGAATACGGACCCAGCTCCCAAGGGTTGCTGAACGTGAGGCCGTCCGGGATCGCAAAGAGCGGTTGCCAGCCCGCGTAACTGCCGAACGTGCAGTAGGAGAGGACGCAGGCAATCGCGGCGGGCATAATCACCTCGGCCTCGAACTCCGGCGAGCTGTAGAGGACCTCGGCGGCAAACAGGGTGCCGGCCAACGGCGCGCGAAAGATGGCGGCGATGCCGGCGCCCATTCCGGCCGCCATGAGCACCCGCCGGTCAGCCGCCTTCAAGTGCAACAGATTGGCCAGCAACGAGCCGAACCCGGCTCCGATCTGGGCGATTGGCCCTTCGCGGCCGCCCGACCCGCCCGTTCCCAGCGTCAAGGCGCTGGCCACGATCTTCACCAACGGCACCTGCGGCCGGATTTGTCCCTGGCGTTGGTGGTAGGCGTCGATCACGGCGTCGGTGCCGTGCCCTTCCGCCTCCGGTGCCAGGCTGAAGACCAGTACACCGCTTAGGAGTCCTCCCACGGTCGGAATCACCAGCAATAGCCACGGATACAGCGGATGGCCGATTGCAGGCAGCCAGCGGATCGTCACCTCTCCGGCCGGACGAGGCTGGGCGTCGTAGCCGGCAACGACTCCCAAGGCATAACGCTCTACGGTGCGGGTGGCCACATAGAAGACAATTGCCCCAAGGCCCGCCACGACGCCGACCAACATGGCCAAGCCCAAGAGCCGAACCTGAGTGCGGATTCGCCGTTGGCCCAACTGGAGAAACTCGGGAAACCAGGCAAAATAGCGAGCCGCGTCTTCAATGCCATTTGGAAACCGATCCATCGTTCCTGCTCCGAATCGTGTCCTCAACGAGACGCATTGTCGGCCCGGACTCAACGCTCCGCAAGTGGCCGGGCGGCGATTTGCCGGCGCATCTCGGCGGCAAGGAAGAAGGAGCCGGTGATACAGACCAGGTTGTCCGGCTGGGCCAGGCGATGGATCGTGTCCCAGGCCTCGGCGGGAGTCGCGGCAATCTCGACGCCTGGCGCTGCCCTCACCCCCTGCCCCTCTCCCAAAGGGAGAGGGGAGACCGCGGCCGGGGCGGCAGTTGGACTGCCGCCCCAACATGCAGCCGCCAGCGCCTGCAACTCTTCGGGTGGAATCCCGCGCGGATTCTCCAAGTAGCGGGTGAGAATGACCTGATCGAAGCGGCCCAACAAACGCTGCAACATGCCCGGAACGTCCTTCCCCTGGGTAGTGGCGAAGACCAGCAGCCGTCGGCGGGCGGAAAAGCTGTCGTCCAGGACTTCGACCAGCGCACCGATCGACGCGGCGTTGTGGGCGGCGTCGAGCACCACACAGGGCCGCCGCGCGACCACTTCCACCCGCGCCGGCCATGCTACTTCGGCCAGCCCCCGGCGGATCGCGGCCTTCGGGATCGTCCAACCGGCCCGGCGGAGTTCTTCCATCACTGCCAGCACAATCGCCGCATTGGCGGCCTGATGGCGGCCCAACAAGGCGATTGCGAGTTTCTCAAACAAGTAGCCGGGGGCTAACAGCCCCCGGAATGTGCTTTCTGGCGTAGCAGATTCTCCGGCGGCTCCTCCGGGGGCTGTTAGCCCCCGGCTATTGTTCTTGGTTTCCTGCGAACCAATCGCGGATGCCAAACATCGAAAGTCGAAGGTGGCCGGCGAAGGGGCTCGCTCCAAATGGCGGGGCGGGCGATACTCGAAGTCGAAATCGACGCCCAATTCCACCAATCGGCAGCCTCGCTCGGCGGCGATGCGACGGACCACCTCGCGCGGCTCTGGGCCGGTCACTCCGCTAATGACCGGCACACCGGGCTTGATGATGCCGGCCTTTTCCGCGGCGATCGCCGCCAGCGAGCCGCCCAACTGCTGGGTGTGGTCAAAGCTGATGCTGGTGATGACCGACGCCAGCGGCGTGCAGACGTTGGTCGAATCCAGCCGGCCGCCCAGTCCCACTTCGAGCACGGCCGCATCCACCTGCCGCCCGGCAAAATGCAAAAGCGCCATGGCGGTGAGTATCTCGAAGTAGGTGGGGCCATGTTCGGCCGGGTTCTGCCGGGCCGCCTCACGGTCCAAGCCCTCGATCGCCGGCCGGACCGACTCCACCAGGCCGGCCAAATCCTCCGCCGAGCAAGGCCCGCTGTCGATGACGATCCGCTCCTCGACCCGATCGAGGTGGGGCGAAGTGAACAACCCGGTGCGATAGCCGGCCGCCGACAGCACCGCGGCGATCATCGCCGAGGTGGAGCCTTTGCCCTTGGTTCCGGCGACGTGGACGATAGGCAGGTCCGCTTGCGGGTTGCCCAGCCGCCGGAGCAACTCGCGCATCCGGTCGAGCTTCAATGCCGCCTCCGAACTGGGCATCGACTGGCCCCGCTCGTAGTCGATGCGGCTGGCGAGGAACCGCAGGGCGGCTTCTCGCCGTTCTGAGCTGGGAGTTTGTAGCATGTGCGAGAATGCGAGAATTTGGCGAATTGCAGGAGAATTCGGAGCGGAATTGAACGCCCCGCGACTGCGGTCGCGGGGGGAAGGAGCCGCTGCCGGACGCCACCCCGCGACCGCAGTCGCGGGGCGTTTTGCACTTGTCGTCCAGTGTTTCCGAGACGCGATGTATTCTACCGCAACCGCGGCCACACGTCGCCGCACCCCAGCTATGGAGGGGGCTTTGGGGTGGCTTGAAACGCCGCCGCTGGTGCCCTATAGTAGGAGTTTCGCCCCTGGTAGTCCGCCAAAATACCAAGAATATCAACCAGAACGAACTCCTGGCGTGACACCAACGTAGAAGTGAATACGTAGCATTGTTTTGTGCCGCGCCCCCGCGAGGTCCCCTATGCCGCCCGAAGTCATCATCGAAACCCGAAGTCTCAGCAAGGTTTACCGCGATTTTTGGGGGCGTCAAAAGGTCCGGGCGCTGAAGGCACTCGACCTGGAAGTCCGCCGCGGCGAAATCTTTGGTCTCTTGGGGCCTAACGGCTCCGGCAAGACCACCACCATCAAGCTCATCCTCGGCCTCTTGTTCCCCACCAGCGGCCAGGCCCTGGTCTTCGGCCAGGACGCCCGCGAAGTGACCAAGAACCAGCGGATCGGCTACCTGCCCGAGGAATCCTACCTCTACAAGTTCCTGAACGCCGAGGAGACGCTCGATTTTTACGGACGGCTATTCAACATGCCGCGGGCTGTGCGGCGGCAGCGGGTGGCCGACCTGATCGAGATGGTCGGGCTGGAATGGGCCAAGCGGCGGCAGTTAAAAGAATACAGCAAGGGCATGACCCGCCGCATCGGACTGGCCCAGGCCCTGATCAACGACCCCGAGCTGATCCTCCTGGACGAGCCGACCACCGGCCTGGACCCCATCGGCACCCGCGAGATGAAGGACCTGATCATCAAGCTCCGCGAGCAAGGCAAGACGGTGCTGATGTGCAGCCATCTGCTGGCCGACGTGCAGGACGTCTGCGACCGGATCGCCATCTTGTACCAGGGTGAGTTGAAGGAGATGGGCCGGGTAGACAACCTCTTGAAGGTCCGCGACGTGACCGAGATCCGCGCCACGGGACTCAGCCCGCTGGCCCAGGAGGAAATCAAGCTGGCCATCGAACGCAGCAACGGGCACGTGTTGGCCATGGGCAACCCCACTACGACCCTCGAAGAACTGTTCCTGAAAATCATCCGCGAGAGCGAAGAGCATCCCGGCCGGCGGGTCCGCGGCGTGGCGGAACGGACGTAGAGCGAACCGGCTTTGTTGCGAAACCGCAAGCGGCTGACCCCTGACCTCTGACCCCTGACCTCTGATCCCTCTCATGGTCGTCGATCTCAACGACGTTACGCCGTTCTTCACGTGGCTGTTTCAAACGGCCTTGTGGCAGTGGTTGTTGGTGGTTGCCTGTGTTGTGGTTGGGGCGACGGCCGCCGGCTGGCTGGTCGCCGCCGTGCGGCGCGGTCCCCGCTCGGCCACCCGGCTTACCGGCGAGGTGCTCCATAGCGCCGTGGTCGATCTGGTTTTCATCTCGCCGCGGCGCGTCGGGGCGCTGGCCTCCCTGGCGGTGAAGGAATCGGTCCGCCGTCGCGTGGTGGTGGTGTTCGCGGTGTTTATCCTGGTCCTGCTGTTCGCCGGCTGGTATCTCGATCAGGAGAGCATCGATCCCGCCCGGGTGTACCTCGACTTCGTGCTCACCGCCACGAGTTACCTGGTGCTGTTGTTGGCGCTGTTTCTCAGTTCGCTGAGCCTGCCGGCCGACCTGAAGAGCCGCACGCTGCACACGATCGTCACCAAGCCGGTCCGGGCCAGCGAAGTGGTGCTGGGGCGGATCGTGGGCTTCACCGTCGTGACGACCCTGCTGCTGGTGGTGATGGGCGGGATCAGCTACGTGTTCGTGGAGCGCGGCCTAGCCCATACCCACGAGCTTACCGCCGATGATCTTCAGCCCGCCGAAGGGAGCGTGCCGGGGCAGCCGGCCGCGCTCCAGGGCCGCACCAGCCGGGTTCACGGGCACCGCCACAAGGTGCTCATCGACGCCGCCGGCCGCGGCGAAGTGGAAATGGAACAGCGGCACACCCACCCGCTCGTGGTGCAGAAAGACGGCGGCAAAGTGACGTACCGGATCGGTCCCGCCGAGGGGATGCTCGTCGCCCGCGTCCCCGTCTACGGAAAACTCGCCTTCCGGGACCGCACCGGCCAGCCCGCGGAGAAGGGGATCAACGTGGGCGACGAATGGACCTACCGCAGCTTCATCGAAGGGGGAACGCTGGCGGCGGCCGTGTGGACTTTCCAGGGGATCACCCCGGAACGGTTCCCCAACGGTTTGCCCGTCGAGATGACCATCGAGGCCTTCCGGACCTATAAGGGGAACATCGAGACGCCGGTCCTGGGAAGCCTTTGGGTGAGGAACCCCACGAGCGACAAGAACAAGCCGGTGATGGTGCAAACCTTCGAATCGAAGG
Organism: uncultured Planctomycetaceae bacterium; assembly: GCA_963754135.1. Lineage (GTDB taxonomy): Bacteria > Planctomycetota > Planctomycetia > Pirellulales > Thermoguttaceae > JAJFUI01. The sequence continues at coordinate 1,223,104 of CAVWEY010000002.1, read as the reverse complement.
ATTTTGTCATCGACGTGCATCACGTTCCGCGCGAGTGGCAGACCGCGGAAGGAAAGAAGATCGAGCTGTTCAAAGATATCGTCGGCAAGGACGGTCAGGTCGAGGTCTGGCTGAAATGCGATGACAGGCAGCAGTATTTCGGCGCCAATCAGGCCGACATGTACCTCCGCGCCCGCGACGGCTCCTTTGCCTGGAACTTCGTGAAGGGCTATCTCGGCATCTGGCTCACCAGCTTGTTGGTGATCGCGCTGGGCGTGATGTTCAGCACGTTCTTGAGCGGTCCGGTGGCCATGTTGGCCACGCTGGGGACGCTGGTGGCTGGATTCTTCCACGACTTCATGTTCCGGCTGGCCACGGGCCAGACCCTCGGGGGCGGGCCGTTCGAGTCGATCGACCGCATCTTGAGTTCGGCCAACATGACCTCCGAAGCGGAGCCCGGCCTGGCGACCACGGTCGAGCAGGCGCTGGACGCGGCGGCGAAGTTCGGCCTGTGGTTGCTGGCCGCGATCCTGCCCGACTTCAGCCGCTTCAGTTTCGCCGAGTTTGTGGCCAGCGGCTTCAACGTCCCCGGCGACACGGTGCTGACGTACACCTGCCGCACGTTCGCCTTCGTCGTGCCGGTGTTTGTGGTGGCCTATTTGTGCTTGAGGAACCGGGAGGTGGCGCAATGAGTTCGCACGATCTGTTCATCCGCAAGATCATTTATCTGGCGTTCATCGTGTTGCTGCTGTTTCCGCTGTTCGGACTGAGCAAGCCGGCCACCAGGGCCACGAAGGGTTCGCCCGGCTCGCCCGGCGGCGTGCTCGCCCGGCTCCGTGGCGATTATCACCTCAACCCGGCCGAACTCGGCCAGATCGATCCCACCAGCGTCACGATCAAGCTCTCCACGCTGGGGCTGCGGGGCGTGGCGGCCAACATCCTCTGGGAAAAGGCCAACGACTACCAGATGAAGAAGGACTGGGCCAACCGCGCCGCCACCCTCAAGCAAATCACCAAGATCCAGCCCAACTTCATCAACGTCTGGATCAACCAGGCGTGGAACGTCTCTTACAACATCTCGGTCCAGTTCCGCGACGACTACCGCGAGCGCTACCGCTGGGTCATCAAGGGATTCGACTTCCTCAAGGACGGCATCGCCTACAACCAGCGCCAGCCGCGGCTGCAATACGAGTTGGGCCGGATGATCTCCCAGAAAATCGGCAAGGCCGACGAGAGCAAGCAGTTCCGCCGCCTGTTCAAGCAGGACGACGACTTCAACGCGGACGTCCCCTTGGCCCTGCGCGACAACTGGCTGGTGGGCCGGGAGTGGTATGGCCGGGCCGTGAACATGGTCGATACGCTGGGCGTGAGCATGATGGGCCAGAGCCCGCTGATCTTCCGCTCCAGCGGACCGATGTGCCTGATGAGCTATGCCGAGGCGCTGGAGAAAGACGGCACCTTTGGCGAAGTGGCCAGCCGGGCGTGGATCGAGGCGGGCGACGAGTGGCGCCGCTACGGCGGCGTGGCCCTGCCCACCTCCTTCACCCGCGGCCCCAGCGAGCCGATCATGATCCGCCTTAACGATCAGGAGTCGGAAGATGCGGAGGCCAAGAAGCTGGTCCAACAGCTCGAGTCCATTCAGCCGGGCCTGCGGGAGAAGATCGTCGCCGAGAAGAGGGCCAGGCTCACCCCGGCCCAGCGCGAGGCGCTGGACACCCTGCCCGAAAAGCGCACCGGAAACCAATTTCAGTTGGCCGCGCAGGCGGAGGAGGCCGTCGCCACCACGCACGACGAAGTTGCCCGCCGCATCACCGGCCCGCGCCGCAAGGAGGCGATCGACCTGGCCCGAGAGGCGGCCGAGCACGAGCAGTTGGCCCGCTACACCCGCCAAAACCGCGACATTGTCAACTTCACCTATTCGCGCGGCCGCGCCCAAACCGAACAGACCAACGACTTGCTCACCGCCCGGAAACTCATCTTCCAAGGCGACCAGAAGTACGCCGAGGGCGATCTGGTCCCCGCCCGCGATGCCTATCGCGAGGGTCTGCGGGCCTGGCGCCGCGTGCTCGACGCCCACCGGGAGTACATCACCGACCAGACCACCGGCGAGGACTTGCTGGACGTGATCCAGCGCTACCGCCGCATCCTCAACCAACTCGACGAGAAGTTCCCCGAGCCGTTCATCCTTCAGGACGTCATCGAAAACTACCGGAAGCAGCACGGCGAGGCGCAACCGCAGCAGCCCACCGGCGCAGCAGGCAAAAAGCCGGCGGAAAAAGCGGCCAAATGACCCTTGTCACGGACGGCCGCTAGTGTTAGACTTAGGGGTTTGACCCCGGCCGCCCCCCTGTAGGAGGCGACTCCCGTCGGCGATTGCCCCCGACATCAAACCAAGATCGGCGACAGGAGTTGCCTCCTACAAGAGCCGTTAGATCGTCCGGTAGCGCCCAAGTGCGCGAGGAAGCCAGCCATGAAAGAAAAGATCCACCCGAAATACATGGTCACGAAAGTCACCTGCGGCTGCGGCAACGCCTTCACCACCCGCAGCACCCAGCCCGAGTTGAAAGTCGATATCTGCAACGCCTGCCACCCGTTCTACACGGGCAAGCTGAAGTACGTGGACACGGCAGGGCGGATCGAGAAGTTCCAGAAGAAGTTTGCCGCCACCGGCTACGCCAGCTTGGGCCGCGGCAAGAAGCCGGCCGCCCAGCCCGAGGCGGCAAAGTAGCGGAAGGTCTTTGGAACGGGTGCCATGCCCACGCTTGCCGTGGGCATGTCGAAAACGCGGGATAACCACGACATGCCCACGGCAAGCGTGGGCATGGCACCCGGCCTCCGGCGATCTCATGCCCAATCCGCTGGAAGAAAAACTCGCCCGCTTCGAGGAACTCGAACAGCAACTCGCCGATCCGGCGGTGCTGGCCAGCCAGGCCCGGCTGACGGCCGTGATGCGCAAGCGCGGCTCGCTGGCCAAGCTGGTCACCAAGTACCGCCGCTTCAAGGGCCTTAACACGCAGGTCCGCGAAGCGAAGGAAATGATCGAGGGGCACGACGCCGAGTTGCGGAAGCTGGCCGAAGAGGAGTTGCCACAACTCAAGGCCGAGCGGGAAACGCTCTGGACCGACCTCCTGGACATGACCATCGGCGGCGAGGACGCCAACCGCACCCGTTGCGTCTTGGAAATCCGCGCCGGCACCGGCGGCGAGGAAGCCGCGCTGTTCGCCCGCGACCTCTACCAAATGTACAACCACTACGCCGAGGACAACCGCTGGAAGGTCGAGATCCTCGACATGTCGCCGACCGAGTTGGGCGGGTTCAAGGAGATCATCCTGGGGCTGGAGGGGGAAGGGGCCTACCGCAAGCTCCAATTCGAGAGCGGCGGCCACCGCGTCCAGCGCGTGCCGGAAACCGAGGCCCAGGGCCGCGTCCACACCTCCGCCGCCACCGTGGCCGTGATGGCCGAGCCCGAGGACGTGGAAATCGAGCTCAAGCCCGACGACTACCGCAAGGAACATCTTCCACGCCAGCGGGCCCGGCGGCCAGCACGTCAACAAGACCGCCTCCGCCATCCGCCTGACCCACTACGAAACGGGCATCGTCGTCTCCTGCCAGGACGAAAAGAGCCAGCACAAGAACCTGGCCAAGGCCCTGCGGGTGCTCAAGACCCGCCTCTATGAGGCCAAGCGCGAGGCCGAGCACAAGAAGCGCTCCGACGAGCGACGCACCAAGATCGGCTCCGGCGACCGCAGCCAGCGCATCCGCACTTACAACTTCCCCCAAAACCGGCTCACCGACCACCGCATCAACCTGACTCTCCACAAACTCGACAGCATCATCCAGGGCAACCTCACGCCGGTGATCGACGCCCTGATGGAATATGAACGGCAGGAGCAGCGGGCCGCGTTTGGAGGAAATGATGAATGCTGAATGATGAATTATCACGTTCGGCATTCTTCTGCTATCCGTCTCAGCATACATTCATCATTCATCATTCATAATTCATCATTTCTGCCATGTCCGCCGAGCCCTGGACCGTCGGCCGGTTGCTGGAGTGGACGGCGGACTATCTCGCGGGGCACGGCTCGGACAGCCCTCGGCTGGACGCCGAAGTGCTGCTGGCCCACGCGCTCCAGTGCCAGCGGATCGAATTGTACACCACCTTCGACGACGCCCCCGCCGAGCCGGCCCGCACGGCGTTCCGCGACCTGGTCCGCCGCCGCGCCGAGGGGACGCCGGTGGCCTATCTGGTCGGCTCGCGGGAGTTCTACTCGCTTAAGTTCCGCGTCACCCCCGACGTGCTGATCCCCCGGCCGGAGACGGAATTGCTCGTGGTGGCGGCGCTCGACTTGGCCAACGAGAAAGGGAGAAGGGGGAAGGAGGAAGGGGGAAGTGCGGCCAGCGGCGACCGAGGGCTGGGCACTTCAGTGCCCAGTGACATCGCCGACGTCGGCACCGGCAGCGGCATTATCGCCGTCTGCCTAGCCAAGCACCTCTCCAATTGTCGCGTGACAGCCAGCGACCTGAGCGCGGCCGCCTTGGCCGTTGCTAAGGAGAACGCCCGGACGCACGGCGTCGCCGACCGGATCGACTTCATCCAGAGCGATCTGTTCGCGGCCATCCCCGACGGCCGGCAGTTCGATTTCATTGTAAGCAATCCGCCCTACGTCGCCGAGTCCGAGATGGAGCGGCTGGCGCCGGACGTGCGGAAGTTCGAGCCGCGCAACGCGCTCTTGGCCGGCCCCCGCGGCACGGAAGTGATCGAGCGGTTGATTCCGCAGGCCGCCGAGCGTCTTCGCCCCGGCGGGCATCTCTTGATGGAGATCAGCCCCACGATCCACGACGCCGTGCGCAAGCTGCTGGAATCCGACGGCCATTTCGAGCTTGGTCCGACGATCAAGGACCTCGCCCGTCTGCCGAGAGTGGTGCAGGCGAAAAGGAGGTAGTGGAGATCGGAGGGACCGGCAAATCGTGATGTGGGGCAGGTTGTCAACCTGCCATGTCTGTGCCCGCTTCGAGGCAGGTTGACAACCTGCCCCACGACAATTGTTGATTCGCAAATCCTAACCTCATGGAGGCCGACGTGCCATGACAACAGAACCGAAAGATACGGCGGAAGAAGCGGTCCTTGCGGCCGACCTTCAACTGTCGAGGCTCCCGTTGATCGTCGTGACGGGAATGGTTGTGTTCCTCGCGCTCATGATGCTGTTTCAGTCCCTGCCGGGGTGTCAATCCCGGGTGCCGGGGCGCCGGGGACAGTGCCAGAACAACCTCCACAACATCGCCTTGGCGCTGATACAGTATGAGGACTGCGCACGGGCACTTCCCGGCCGCAGGCCCGACGAAGACCGATGGCCAGCCGCTTGAGAGTTGGCGAGTCGCAATCCTGCCTGGCTTAGGGCGGCGCGACCTGTACGAGGAATACGATCCCAAAGAGTTGTGGAACAGCCTCAAAAATCGTGCGATCGCCGCGCCGATGCCGACTCTCTACCGTTGTCCAAGCGATTTATCGCCCGGCGCCGAAGATACCAGCTATGTCATGTTCACCGGCAAAGGAACCGTCGGCGGCCTGAGCGACAAAGACCGGAGCCTGGACTACATCAATTCGCACGCTGGAGCCGCCGTGACCATCCTCGCGGTGGAAGTCCCCGGCTCCAAGGTCCATTGGATGGAGCCTCGCGACCTGACGGTCGACGAGGTTCTGCAGCGGATTAAGAATCCGGCGCAGGCGGCCACGGCGGGGTGTTCTGTGCCGCTTTTTGCGACGGTCACATCGAGATTCTCGACTGCAACATTACTCCCGAAGCCTTCCGCGATTTGGCCAACCCCGATCGCACAGTCGCATCGCCCCGTTGATGCTCGATGGAAGTTCACGTGGAATCACCAAGGCTTGTGGTCTGCAAGGACTCCGACACGCTCGCGGCCGAGTCGGCCGACTTCGTTGTCGGCTGCGCGGGGAAGCGATCGAGCAGCGGGGCGCTTCACGCTCGTTCTTGCCGGCGGCGCAACGCCGGAAAGGACGTATGCCCTGCTCGCCCGGCCGGCCAGGAGGGAGTCGGTCGATTGGTCGAAGACGTACATCTTCTTCGGCGATGAGCGGTTCGTTCCGCCGGATGATCCGCGCAGCAATTTCGGCATGACAAAGCGGACGCTGTTGGCGGCCGTGCCAGTGCCGCCATCGCATGTGTTTCCTATTCCGACCGACGAGCCGACCGCGGCGGCAGCGGCCGTGCGGTACGCGGCCGAGTTGGCATCCCTATGTAGACGCGGCATTCTGCCGCGTTGTTGCGGAGAGACGTCGCCCGCGGGTTTCGCACGGAAGCGGCAAGATGCCGCTTCTACGAGCCCGGCCCGCTTCGACCTGATTCTGCTGGGCCTGGGCGAAGACGGCCACACCGCCTCGTTGTTTCCCAGTGCGGCGGCGTTAGAGGTTGAGGACGCCTGGGTCACGTCGAGTCCGCCAGGCGTCCTGCCTCCGCCGGTGGACCGGATCACGATGACTTATCCCGTGTTGAACGCCGCCCGGCACGTGGCGTTCCTGGTGGCGGGCGAGCGGAAGGCGGCGGTCCTGTACGATGTGCTCGAAGGCCGGGCCGACCCCGACCGCCGGCCCGCGGCGGGCGTTCGACCCCGCGACGGCACACTCACTTGGTTCGTCGATCAGCACGCCGCCAAGCTCCTGTCGCGGACAGCGTGACGCGGCCCATCACGCCCAGGCCCACGATCCCGATTTCACATTCCGGCCGGTCCATAAAAACCCCTCCCTTGGTATGCGGTAATTCTCCGATCGGAAGGCGGTGTGTCAAGCAGAGTAATGCTGAGGCGCGTATCGGGGAAACGTGCCGCAACGCGGCCGGATGCCGCGTCTCCATGCCGCCTCAGAGTAGACGGCCGTACAAATTAGGAAGGAGTTGCAAGACAGGCTGGATGGCCGCCTCTTCTGGCTGGATTCGTGCAAAGCACCCTACGGAGATGCATGGGCGAACGGGGCTCGCCGGGCGGACGCTCGCGGTGCCAGTCCGGGTGCGTGGGCACGAGCGACTCGCAATAGGGCCAGGGGGTAAAGGGATCGCCGCCGAGCGCGGCCTTGACCTTGCTGGAATCCATCGAGACGTTGCCCGCCCGCGGCGGGATCGGGCCGGCCTGGTGGCGCGGAATGCCCATCAGGCAGTCGGGGTCGTATCCGCCCACGCGGTTGACGATCTGGGCGATCTGGTAGAGCGTCAACCGCCGCGGCCCGCCGGCGTGAAAAATGCCGCTCAGCCCGTTGCCCAGCACGCGCTCGCACAGCCGGTTGAGGCAATCGGCGTAGGTGGGCGTGCGGACCTCGTCGAAATAGAGCGTGGCGGGCCGGGACTTCTTGAACCGCGAGGCGATCCAGTCGATGGCCCCGGCGTGGCCGTTAAAGCTGACGCCCATCGGCAGCGAAATCCGCAAGATGCAGGCGTGTCCCCTTTTCCGGCGTAGGCGGCCAGAATGGCCTCCTCGCCCGCCACCATCGTCCGGCCGTACACCGTCACCGGGTCGGTCGCGTCGGTTTCGACGTAGCCGCCGCGGCCGTCGGCGCCGGAGAACACCAGATCGCAGGAGAGATGCACCAACCGGACGCCGCGGGGCACCGTTTGCGAGAGCAAGTTCCGCACCCCCTCGACGTTGATCCGCCACGCCAACTCCGGGGCCAGTTCGCACTGCCTGAGCGCGCAGTTGCCGGCGCAATCCAGCACCGAGGCGAATTGCTGTTCCGCGAAGAGCCTTGCCAGGGCCACGCGGTCTTCGGCGTTGCAGGCCAAAATGCCCGGCCCCTTGAGCCGGAAGTTTTCGGCCTGACGGATGCCGACGACCCGGCCGGGATACTTCGCGGCGAAGTAGGCCATGGCGTTGTAGCCCGGCACGCCGGCTACGCCGGTAATCAGCAGCGGCAGCGGTATTTCAGGGGGCGAAGGGGGAAACACCACGGAGACACCGAGGACACAGAGGCTGCGGACGTGCAGTTTCCGATTTGCAGTCGGGTACTGCGAATCCTTTATTATAGAGCGGAAGGCACCCATTGTCAGTGCCCTCCGTGTTCAGGTAGTGGGTCAGTTGGAGACCACCGATTTATGGCTCGCTACTCTTCCACAATCCGGTACAAAGTCGGAAGAATGGCGATGGCGAGCGGCAATCCTATGAGACTGAAACACAGGAGGGTTATCAAAATCACGGCAAACACAGAACCGAGAGGACTACCCGCGAATTCAATACGGTATGCCTTCATAACATCCTCGCAGAGTTACAGAAGCGTTCTGACAAGCCTAATGCGTATTCACCAGGCTTTCCCGCGACGTTCTCCCGGCTACTTGCCGGCCCCGCCGGCGTCCTTGACGGAGAACTCGACCGACGCCTGGCCGGTCTTCCGGCACATGAGGTCCTCGATCGAGAGCCGTAGCGTGTACTTGCCGGGAGTGAGTTGCTTCGGCAGGCGGAGGTGGTAGCCGATGAAGAAATCGCGGCGGAGGTTTTGGCAGTATTCCTCGGTGGGGGCGAAGGTGTGCTCGGCGACCCGCCCGCCGCGGGCGTCGAGGATCTGATAGCTGCTCCGCAGCGACGTATGGTAGCCCTTGGGGGTCGGCTCGGAGGCGAAGTTCTCGACCTCGGCGTAGAGCAGCACCTCCTGGTTCGCCGCAAACTCGTACTTGTCGAAGCGTTTTGCGCAGCCGAAGCTGAGGACTTCGGTGCAGAAGGCCAGGTGGCGGACCGTCAAGGGGGCCGACTCGGCCAGCTTGCCCAGCGCCTCGGCCAGGACGGGCTTGGTCTCGGCGGCCCGCCGGGCGGCGTCGGGCGTCCGCTCGACGTCGAGCCAGGCCCCCAGCCCGTCAAGCTCCTTCGAGACGAACTGCTGTGTGGCAGGCGGGGCGCCGGGGATGGGCCGGGCCGCGTCCTCCCGCCGGCCCGCCGCGGCGTAGAGCATCCGCAGCCGGGCCTGTTGGGCGACTTCGGCCGGCGTGCGCGGGTTCCCCGGCGTCTGGGCCTCCATCGCGTCAATCGCCGCAGTAAGCCACCCCCGCCAGTCCCCCGCCGCCGGCGCCACCGGCGCCGCATAGGACGCCTGCATCACCTGACTCGACGGCGGCGCCGCGGCACTCGCGGGCCGGAAACCGCAGACGTCCTGCGGGCCGGCTTGTGGTGCGGGCGTTGCATCCGTGCGCCGATAAGGCGGCTGGCCGGCAATCCCGTTCTGTGGGGCAGGCGGCTGACCTGCGGCTGCGGGAGCCGGAGGTCTGCTCCACCAGGGGTTCGCTTCATCGGCAGCCCGCGTGCAAGTCGACGGATATTCCCTTTGCGGCGGCGTGAAAAAGGGGACAGTCCCCATTTGTGCGAAGCACCCTTCGGGCCGTCCCGGCAAATGGGGACTGTCCCCTTTTTCACGCCCTTCGGCCATTCCGCCCTGCTGTTCCATCGCCCGGCGACGGTAGGCCAGCGTCGCCCGGCACTGCTGGATCACCAGCGGCCAGATCGCCGGGTCGCTGCGGCGGAGGTCCTCGAGCAGTCGGTCCTGGGCGGCGGGGTCGATCGCGCCAAGCTGCCGCAACTCGGCCATCACGCTTTGGAGCCGTTCGGCGTCCCCTTGCCCCGGCGTGCCGGAAGGCGACGGGACCTCGGTCGCCCGGTTGGCGGCCACCGGCGTGGCCGCGGCGGTCGATGCCGCATTGCCTGCCGACCAGGGCGACGAGGCGCAGCCCGGAACGCCCAGGCTCGCAAGGACTACGGCGATGATCGGCCAGGACCTGGACATGGTGCCGCGGTGTACCTGTAGGAGGCAACTCCAGCCGCCAATAATGCCGGAAACATGTCTTCTTCCCCCCGGCACAGAGGGGTTGGATGTTAGTGGAAAAGCCCGCCCCGTGCAAGGGTGAAATAGGCGGCGATTGCGTTAAGCTGGGCGGACGGCGCAAATAGCACTCTGTGGCGCGGCCAGCCGGACGATCAGCCGTTCGAGGATCAACCGCGGCGGCATCGTGCTCTCGCCCTTCAGGTCCAAGTCGGCCTGCAACAGCCAGCGGTAGAGCTGTGCGCCGCGATGCCGGCCCAGCAGGCGGAGTTGCCGTTCGGCCTTCTGGAGCACGAACGAGCGGACGCCGGCCTGTTCGAGAGCATTGCGGAGGTTGGGGCGACGATGGGCCGCCTCGGCCTGGAGCACCAGCCGCGTGGCGGCGGCAAAGCGGCGCAACGAGGCGGAAATCTGCCCCAAAAGCCCCACCGGCTGCTCGCCCGACGCCAAGAGCCGGTCGAGTTGCAGCATGGCCTCGGGGACCTTGCCGTCCAGGGCGGCGTCGAGCATTTCCCAGGTGGTCTTGGCCCGCCATCCGCCCACCGACCGGCCGACCATCTCCGGGGTGATCTTCCGGTCTTCGCCGGCCAGGAGGGCCAGCTTGGCCAGTTCCTGGTCCAGGAGCCCCAATTCCGGCCCGATGGTTTCGATCAGCATTTCACCGGCCGCCGGCGGAACCTGCACGCCGTGACGTTGTTTCGCCCAGTCGGCGAGCCATTTTGTCAGCCGCGCGGGCGCGGGGGCGCCGCAATCGACCAACAGCCCCTCGGCGGCAATCGACTTATAGAGCCGCGTGTTGCTGGGCAGCGAATCCAACTCCAGCACCAGCACGCCGCTCGCGCTAGGCCGGGCGACGTAGTCCTCGAGTTCCGCCCGATAACGCGAGACGAACTCGCCGGCCTCCTCGACCACGGCCAGCCGCCTGCCCCCGCCGAACATGGCCACGGTGGCAAGCTCATCGAGCACGTCCCGCAGCACGGCGCTGCGGCCGTCGAACGTGCTGAGCGAGAAGTCGCCGTCGTCCCCCCCAGAGACGACCGTCCGCAGCCCCAGAATCACCTGCCGCCGCAGGAACGCCTCATCCCCAAACACCGCGCAGACCGGCCGCGGCGGGTGCTTCTCCGGCTTGGCGAGGTAATCCAGGGCGGCGATCGGTTTATCGGCCATGCCCTACAATATACGCTTGACGCCGAAGCACGGCCAGCAGGGCGTAGTAGTTGTCGCCGAGGAAGCCCTCGTAGCCCCAGGGCGTGCCGTCCCAGGCTTTCCAGTCGTTGCTTCGGCCGTTGGGGCCGCGGCCGCGGAAGCCGCCCTTCTCGATGGCCTCCAGCAGTGGGAACAGGATGCGGTCCGCCTCCTCGCGGCGGCCGAGATCATAGAGGGCGGCCAGCGTGAAATAGGCGAAGCAGGCGGTCGCTCCGCCGTTTTCGTAACGCTGAAAACCGTCCGAGTTGTCCTCCTTCTGCCCGCCGCCCCAGCGCGGATCCGTGTTGACATAGTCTTTCTTAGCCACGGGGATGAGATTGCCGGGCAGGCCCAGGTCGAAACGCGTATAGCCGGCCTCCTTCATCTTCGCCAGCAACCGGTCCATGATCGCATTGGCCCGGTCCTTCTCGACCAGGCCGTAATGGATGGCGATGCCGTTGACAAAGAGGAAGTAGTAGTCGTGCAACTGCCCGTCGGCGCTCCGCCAGCCGGCCAGCACACCCGTGGCCGGGTTGTAGAAAGCCCTGAAGTACGCGCCGTGGAGCTTCTCGGCGGCGGCGCGGAAGCGGGCGGCATCGGCGTCTTTGCCCAGCCGCCCGGCCAACTCCGCCATGCCGCCCAGGGCGCGGTAGGCCAGCGCATTGGCGTAGGCGTCCTCGTGCCCGAAGCCGATGGTGTCCCACCAGTTGCTCGGGTTGACCGCCGACTCCCGAGCGCCCTTGGGAAGCCAGGAGTTGGAATTGCCGCTCATGTGATACTCGAACAGGCCGTTGCCGTCGCGGTCGGTGGCCAGCAAGCTGTCGGCCCACTGCCGCAGGCCGGCATAGTTTTTCTTGAGCCAGGCATCGTCGCCACTTCCGCAGACGTACTCGTGGGCCGCGATCAATAGCGACGGATAGGTGTCCAGCGAGGCGACGGGATAGCGTTGGTCCGTGCCGGTCTGGTCGAACATCACGTAGCCGGGCATCCCGTAGGCCGGCGCGCCGAGAGGATGCGATCCAAGCTCTGGCGGACCATGACCAGGGCGTCAAGGCCCTCGGCCAGCGGCGGCGTGTGCCGGGCGACGTCGGCGTACTCGTAATAGCACAACGCCGCGCTGTCGCTGGCCGAATGATTGGCCAGCATCCGCAAGCTGGGGTTGAGTTGCAGGATGTTCAACCAATTGCGGCGGAAACCGTCGAAACGCCGGTCTCCTTCGATCCCCGCAAGCCGGGGATAGATGCTGACGACCTGCCATCGGTACTCCACCTGCGGCCGCTCCTTGGTGGCGGGCGGGAAGGTGATTTTCACGTAGCCCTTCTTAGCGCGGTGGGCGTCGTAGCCCAACGCGGCTTGGCCCACGCCCGCCGCCGTGATGCGGAACGTGCCTTGATCGGGCAGGTGCAGAATCGCGGGCAACTGAACGCTGCCGTCCGGGTTGATCCGCCCCAAGAGCGTGGGATGGCCCAGCCGCGGATCGAAATCCAGCACCACCGGCTCGGGCGGATCGTCTGCCGACCAGCGGGAGCCTAGCGTCATCCCTTGGCCGTCCAGTGTGAACGTCCAGCGGGCCGGAGCCGACGGCGGCGCGCCCGGGCGGCCGTATTCCAGCGTCGTGCCGGTGCGTTTGGCCGTGGTCGGCCGCGGCGCGGCGGCTGGCGGCCGCAGCGTGCCGGGCTGAAAATGTCCCCGCCCCAAGCTGTCCACGGCAAGGCGCATCAACTGCGGCTGCGTCAGCGAGACCTCCACCTCCAAGTACCCGCTCGCCGCCCGCAGAGAGTCTTTCCCTTCCGTGATCTTCACTGGCGGTTCGGCCGCCACCGCACGGGCCAGCAACAGCGGGACGCCGAGAACGAGCGCGGTCAATATCCTGAATGTCATTGTATCTCCTGCTAAGGCGGTGGCCAGCGGAGTTGTAGGGTGCGTGAAACGCACCGGGATCGCAGGGAATCCGTACCTCTCGGTGCGTTTCACGCACCCTACACTCTATCCCAACCGCGTGCAGTATAGTATCCGGCGGCAAGGCGAGCCAGCCTCAGAGCTTCTTGCCGTCGATCGCCATGCCGTCCTTACGGTTGCCCAGACGGCGGTGCGTTTCCACGTCGATCGTGAAACTGATCATCTGCACCGAGCCGCTGCAAAGGCCCATGCCCAGTCCGCTGGGATATGCTCATGGAGCTTTGGGCGGACTCAGTGGCAACGTCAGCCATGCTAGTCCGATGTCATGTCCCATGCCGCACGTGCGGTCCCCGCCGGGCGCATCGTAGAACATTGCCAGGCGGTTGCCGACCTTGACGACCGACGGCATGCCGATGCACTTCTTGGACCAGGTGCAGTTTCGCCCGTCCAACGCCACCGCCTTACCCTTGGCGTCCCACCTGTTCAGATCCTTCGACCAGTACACCCATACGGCGTCGGTGTACTCGCCCGCGTGCTCGCCGCGGTCGAGACCGATGTGATTGGTGAACAGGAACCAGGTCTTGTTCGTCGGCTCGTAGTAGAGCGAGGAATTTTCAATCTGTTCCTCGGGCGAGACGATCGGCCGCGGATCGAGTGTCCACGATCCATTCAAGTCTTTCGTGCGGGCGATGCCTATTGTGCGCTTCATCGACGCACTGAAGAACATCAGGTATTCCTCCCCCTGTTTCACGATGTGTCCAGGGCTGGCCGTGTCGCGGTAGTAAGTGCCGGGCTTCGGGCGGAATGGAACCACGCGCGGTTGCTTGATCCACGGCCCGGCCAGCCATCTGCTCTCGGCCTTCAGAGTCAGGTAGGGAAAGGACGGCACTCGGTCCGGTGGTGGCGATGTGTTTGGCGACCCGACGTAGAACATGTGCCACCGCTGTCCATCGAAGATCACCCAAGGGGAACTCGCCGTGCCGGAGTCCATTTCGCCCCGTTTGCCCAGGCCCAGGACCGGCCCCTTCTTCTCCCAGGTCTTCAGGTCCTTGCTCGTGGCCAGACAGGCCAGCCATCCCATCGGTCCGGCGCCGTCGTAGAATAAGTGATACACGCCGTTCTCCTGAAAGATCAGCGATTCCCGCGATCCGAGGCTGTCGCACTGCCCGGGTCCACCGCCGTGTCTTAGCAACACGCCCTGGTCCTTTGCCTCCATACGGAGCGTCGCTTCGGGGCGGCCATCGGGGTACTTGGGACCTGCGGCCGCCGCGCCGACGGCCCCCAAGATCACCACGGCAAGAGCCCAACCGGTATTCGGAATCACTTGGTAGATCTCCCTTCCAGTCGCCCGCTAAGTCCAGGTTAGAACTTCTTGCCGTCGACCGGCAGGCCGTCCTTGCGATTGCCCAGCCGGCCGTGGATCTGCGGATCGATCGAATAGTTGAGCATCTGCACGGACCCATCGCAAAAGGCCATTTGGAAGCCGTTGGCGTGGGCGCTGCCGAAGCCGTTTACGTAGGTCACGCCAGGCGAATCCTGAAGGGGAGGATAGGGGCTAACGATGATTCCCGTCTGAGGGTCGATCCCGGATAAAGCCGTCCAGCGTATCACGTCGATGTCGTCGCCGATCATGGCCGATTCGTTGTCCCCGCCGTCGGTTCCCGTGGCATAGCAGTCAGGGTTGAGGTACTTTTCGCCGATCAGGTAAGTGTTGGTCGTTCCGTCCGTGATGTCGGCCAAGGTGACGTGGCTGGCGCAGTAGAATACGCCCGTCGACAGTTTAGCTACGCCAGCGAACGTCGCTCGGGCGGAGGTAGTCATCTGATTCGGCGGGGACTCGACATCGGTGACGTCTGACGGTCCGCCGTCGTGCCACGCCGCGGGATTGTTCGTATCGCCGCTTACGAACAGATCGCCGGAGTTGCCTGTGTAATCGGAGCGAGCCACCGTGGTTGGCGTGTTGGCGTTGCAGAAGCCCAAGCCCCGAGTGCCGCTGGAGAGGACGAAGGGGAACAGCCCAGCTTGGCGGCGTGTGGGGCAGGTGAGCGCGGCAATCGGCGTTTGCATCCGCCGGCAGTTGGCGGCCAGCTTCTCCGTGCCGTTCCACGGATTGGCGCCCAAGCCGAGGTCGTGCAATGCCGGTTGCTCGACATAGGGCAGGACGTTGTAGATCCAACCGCCTGGCTGCCGCCAATCGCTGCCGCGGTCGGCGTCGCCGACCCAGCGCCAGCCCCAGCCGTCACTCGGCAGTCGGCCGTTGATTTGCTCGTGGTTCAGGCAGCCCAGCGCCAGTTGCTTCAGGTTGTTTTTACATTGCGTCTGTCTGGCGGCCTCGCGGGCGGCCTGCACCGCCGGCAACAGCAACGCAATCAGAATGCCGATGATCGTAATCACCACGAGAAGCTCCACTAAAGTAAACGCCGTGGATTTCTGATTTCTGGTTTCCGGTTTCTGATTGGTGCGGCGCACAATGTGCTCCTTTCTCCGACACGGACAAGTCTTCCGATTTCCGTTGGCGCAACCGACAAAGCGCGCTCCGGGCGTCGCCACGAAAACGCTTCGTGGCGACACCGGAGCCGCGCCAAATCAGAAGTCATCAATCCCAAGTCTACTTCCGCTTCCGCCAGGCGTAGCAGAGCAGTCCGATAAGCCCAAAGACCACCAGCACCAGCGAGGCCGGCTCGGGCACGGCATGGATGAGTTGCACCTCCCAAACCCGGTCGCCATCCCAGCTCGCCCCGCCGGCCGGGCCGAAGTCGAAGAGCAAGCTCTTTGTCCCCACGGGCACTGTCACGCCGACGTCGGTGTAAGCCCGATCTAAAGGTTTGGGGATTGCGGGGAGGTACGACGTCCATGAGCCAGGGTACGCGGGAGTTGCGGTTATCAAAAACGTGTAATTCGCGGAATTCAGGGCGGCCGACGACGAGGCCATCGTTGACGTCGAGTAATAAACCGAAATGGTGGTGATGAGCCGCGTGCTGTCCGTTGCGTCACTGTAGACTCGGACGTCTTCATAGGTGTTCGTCGTAGCCGTGAACCCGGTGGCGGCGAGTCTTTGGTCCGTGTCGTTGTCCGAAAAAATCAACGAGTTGGTGTCCGCATTATTGTCGGAAGTATAACCGTCAAAGGCATAGGCCGGGACTCCACTTGCTACGGTGGAAGAGTAGGCGGTGGCGCCGGTCCAACTGAGGGCCGTCTGCGAACCCGTAAGGAAGGTGCTCACGGAGATATTTCCCGCCGTTGCGTTTCCACATACGGCCAAAACCGCAACGACCAGGAGCGACACCAGTATCGAACGCACGAAATTGCGACACATCTTAATTTCTCCTCCCCGATTGGGGAACAAACGCCTTTGCGAAACGTCCGCGGTCCCCAGAAACACTCTGGATGAATCAACCCGGACGCTTCAGTGCCTCATCTCGATTTTTAAAATCCAATTTTTGGTGCGGCAGTTGCACCACTGCCCCTGGGACGACGATGTTGGGGGGGCAATTACACTGCCACCCTTGCCGGGCGCGGCATTGCAAACGCCGCACCAGCGTCTGACAGACTCGCGTCAGTTCATAGAAGTACCCTCCTTCCTCCCCGGTTGACCAGGATCGTCCGGCCGTCCGCAGGAAAGGACCGATCCCTCCAATTCGAAGAGCAGCGCCATTGGGCCGGCGTTTTTGTTCTCAGGGGGATCGAGGGGGGAGCCGTTATAGACGTCGATTTCCAGCACGTTGGCGCCCTCGGCGAAACCTCCACTGATCCAAAACACCTTGTACCGGTCAAAGAAATCGTCATTCCGGTACTCGGGGGGCGGTACGGCTTTGCCGTTCAATCGGATCGCGCTAATGCGATTGTCCGCGATTGACCAGCAGCGCAGCACCGCCGTGCCCGGCAGCGCCCCCGCAGCAAGCTCGAACGTCGTGCGGAAGGTGTAGGTAACGCCGTTGGGCAGGTCGGACATGTCCGCGACGGCCGAAATCCACTGCGACCGACGAGGAAAATTCGGCAGAAACTCTGGACGGACCCATGTCACCACGGCGGGCCGCGGCTTGAAGTGCGGGTCGTCGCTGCGGGCCACAAGTTGCCAATGTGGGTCCGCGTCGCCTTCTTGGAGGCCGACGCCCGTGTTGAACAGCTTGATCGCAACCCGCCGGGGCATCTGCCGCGCGAAGGCGTCCGGCCGGGACTGGCCGCGGGCAACCCTGACAACGCTCAGCGCCTCGGTCCTTGCCGCGTTCCACCCGCGCCGACTCGCCTTCGCCCAAGGGAACCGCCTGCATGTTCTTATCATCACCCACCCGTAACTCGACCCTGCCCCGGAAGACGTGCGACTGCGTGGCCCCCGACTCGTCCACTTCGACGCCGAACTCGGTGCCCAGGTCGGTGACGGTGGCGGTGGGAGTGCGGACGACGAATTTGGGATTTGGGATTTGGGATTTGGGATTTGCCAATCCCTCGCCCCTCGTCCCTCGCCCCTCGCCCCCTTCTTCCACCCGTGCGGTCAGTTTGCCCAGCGAGAGGAAGCCGCTGGCGGCGGACTCGACTTCATAGGTGCATGGTCCTTGCAGGATGACCTTGGCCCCGCTGTCGTAGGTGATTTCCATGAGGCCGGAGGCCAAGGCAAACTTGCCGCCCAGCGGGACGACGGCATCGGCGGGGCGTCCTGCGGATCGGCCCAGCGGCAATTGGCCGCGCCGGTGATCCGGCCGACCATTTCCGGTTTTGGCTCCGGCTGCTTCTCATGCCGGATAACCGCCATCGATGGCGACGACGGCCCGGTGATTGCGTAATCGTGAGAGACCTTGTAAACCCAAGCGCCCAGGATCGCCATGCCCGTCAGCACCGTGGCAACCGCGTAAGAGAACGGCCAGCCGCCGGGGGCAAAGAGGCTGGAAAGCACCGGAGAGTCGGCCGGCGAGGAAGTATCAACGATGATGACGGGAGGACTGAGGGGTTCGGGGTTCGGGGCTGGGGGCTCGGGAATGGGGGCATCGGAATGATTAACGTTGAGTGATGAATGATGAATGTCAGTGGACGACGCGCTGGCGGCCAATTCATCATTCATCATTCCGCATTCATCACTCTCCGTCGCCGGCTGCCGGATCGCGTCCAAGACGCTGTTCCGCGACCGCTCCAGGCGAGTCGACCGGCAGAGTTCGGCGTGGAGATGGAAGTAATCGAGGTACAAGTCCCGCAGCCGGGCGTCGGCCCGCAGGGCGGCCTCCAACTCCGCCACCTGACCGGCAGTCAAGGCGTCGGCGCAGGCGGCGTCCAGGAGCGCCCAGATTTCAGGCTTCGGCTGGTACTGCTCGATCATGGGTCGTTCTTCCGCGCCGTTCTGGGTGGCACGCCCTGAAAGGGCGTGGTGGGCGTCACGTCGGAACTCGGCGGTTCACCACGCCCTTTCAGGGCGTGCCACCCAATGTCGTCTTTCCGCGGAGCCGTGCGGCGGACGCAATCGAAGAGCCGGCGGCGGATGCGGCAAAGCGAGTTGTAGGTGCTCTGCACCGGCCGCCCCAACTTGCGGGCAATCTGCTTGATGGTCTCGCCGCCCGCGTAGCAGAGGCGGATCAGCCGCCGGTCCACGTCGCTCAGTTGATTCATGCAATCGACCAGGGCGTCGGCCAGCAAGTCCGGCTCGCCGGCGGGCCGGGCGGACTGCCGGTCGGCAAGCGTCGAGGCCAACTCGGCCGTCAGGAACGTCTTGTGGCGTTGTTGCGCCCGCTGAAAGTTCAGGATCAATAGCCGGGCGGTGGTGAAGGCCCAACTCGAAAAGTTGGTTCCCCGCTGGAACCCGTCGAACTTCTCCCACAACGTCATCGCGGTCTGCTGATAGAGGTCTTCCGCGTCTTGCACGTTCCAGACGAGGGCAAGAATGTAGGCGAACAACTGCCGCTCGCACCCGGCCAGTAGGCCGGCGAACTCTTCGCCACGTTGGTCACGCGGATCAATCACGCGAAATGCTCCCAACCGCCGTTGATGGTCCGTAGGACAGCAGGCACGCTCGCTGTGCCGTGCGCAGCGCTCTCTACCTCTATTATGTTTAGAGGCGGCGGAATCTACCTCGGAATTCCGGCGAATTGCTTCGCCGGAAGGGCTGGGTGGCCGCCGTAGGTTATGCTTCAGCATAACACAACGTGTTGCCGCAAAAGATGTTATGCTGAAGCATAACCTGCGGCTAGGCGGCCAGAGCGGGGGACGGCTCGTCGGCCGAATCGGCGTCGCCCCAGTCGTCCTCGAATTCCGCGTCCTCGTCGTCCGCGGGCTCTTGCCCGCCCGCGAACCGCCCCAGCACCAAGAGATTCGGCAGCAACAACGAGGAGATCAGGCAGCAGCCCATCGAAAGCGTCAACACGCGGCCGAGACTTTGCAGGCCGCGATGGTTGGCGATCATTAGCGCCGAACCCCACCATGGTCGTGAGCGAATTGACCGCCACGGCGACGACCACCGCGTTGCCGGCGCCCGGTAGGTCCCCCGTTGGCAGCGGAGTTCGTGCAGGAGATTGATGCCGCTTTCCATGCCGATCCCCAGCGTCAGCGGCAGCACGATCATGTTGGCCGGATTCAGGGGGATGTCCAGCAGGCCCATCAGACCGAGGGCCTGGAGCAGGCCGATCCCCATCGGCAGCGCCGCCAGCAGCGTGTGATTGAGCCGGCCGAAATCCACCAGCACCACCGGCAAGATAATCAACAAGGCGTACCAGGCGGCCTGCTCGAAGCTCCGCTTCATCTGCCGCGACGCCTCGTAGACTTGCAGCGGGTTGCCGGTGGCCTCCGGGTCGACGCTCCGCACGTCGCGGACAAACTCGCCCATCGGGCGGACGTCCCAGATGTTCGCCTTGCTGTAGACCTGCATGGCGTAGCGGCCGTGGCGGCCGATGAAGCGGCAAGCGACGCTCTCCGGCAGATCGGCCGGGCCGGGGGGCTCGGGCGATGAGGCGGCTTCGAGCGCTTGCAGCCGCCCGAACAAATCGCTCGCCATGCCTTGCTGGTACGCGGCGACGCGGCGGCGGTACTCGTCGGGGCCCATTTGCCGCAGCACGTCGCGCAACTGCCCCAGCCCGGCGACGGCCTGCTCCGCCCCCGGCTGCGCGAGGAGCATTGTCCCGGCGGCGGCCAACGCCCGGTCCAAATCGGCCGCCGGCGTGACCGGAATCTCCGGCGCCTGCCGGGGAAGGTCCGCCAACCGCTGGTGGATGCGCTCGATCAACGGGCGTTTCCGTTGCGTCTCGCAGGCAATCCGCGAGGCGACGTCCACCACGCGCTCGACCGAGGGGAGGCGGAGAAACGCCTCCTTCCGCCGAGAGGCTTCTTCCGGCGTGGCGGCCACCGAGATGGCAAACCACGCGCTGCGGTTCGTTTGGCTGAACAGCCGATGCTCCAGCTCGACGCTCTCCAGCCCCACCGGCTGAAGGTTCAATAGGTTGTAGTCGTAGTGCAAGTGCGGAAGCCCGACGGCGCACAGGGCCGTGCCCACCGCCGCCGCCGCCAGCGAGAGCCGCGGACAGGCGAACAAGGGACGCAGCCAGAACCGCAGATTCAGCGGCAGCGGCAGGTCTTCGCGGGGGCCGTCGGCGTCGCAGAGGCGGATCATCGCCGGCAGGACGGTCGCCTCGGCCAGCCAACAGAGGAGCACGCCCCCGCCGGCGATCATCCCCAGTTGGGCCACGCCGGGAAACTCCGTCAAGCCGGCGGCGAAGAAGGCGATGGCCGAGGTGAGCGCGCCGGTGAGAACGCCCGGCCCCACGCTGCTGGCCGTGGCCGCCAACGCCTCCTCGGTCGAATCCGTTTCACGGCGCAAGTGCAAGTAGCGGGCGACGTAGTAGATTCCGTAGTCGATGCCCAGCCCCAGCAGGATCGAGCCGAAGGCGATGCTGAGGATGTTCACGTGCCCGACCAGCAGCGCTACGCCGCCGCAGGTCCAGATCATGGCCGCCACCAACGCCACCATCGCCATTGTCGAGTGCCGGAATCCGCCGAAGGCCACGATCATCACCGCCAGCACGCCCAGGAAGGAGAGGACCGTGGCGGCCGACATCGACTTCTCGCTCGACTGCATCTCGTCGTGCTCGATGATCGGCAGTCCGGTCAGTCCGATCTGCGTGCCGGGATGCCGGCCCTTCACCTCGGAGGTCAATTGCCGCAAGACCTTGATCGACCCGCTGTTTTGGGCAAAGCTCTGCTTGTCTTCCTCGAGCAACCGCAGCAGGATGAAGCCCATCCGACCGTCGTCGGACATCAGCCGCGTGGACGCCGCGCCGGCCTCCGCGGGGCCGGAAAAGGACATGTCGGGCCAGGGGGACTTATAGCCGCCCGTCTGCCCCAACGCCGCTCGGAGCCCTTCCATTGCCCGCGGCAACTCGGTTTGCATGGCGGCCAGGACTTGCCGGCGCTCCTGCTCGGAGCCGGCCGTCATGGCCGTGTTCATCCACCCGGCCATGTTGCCGAGATTCAGCGCGGACCAGTCGCCGCGCAGCACGGGCCCGGCCTGGTTCAGAAAGCCGTCGATCTCGGCAAGCTGCTCGGGCTTCAGGTAGTACAAACCTTTCGCCCGCAGCTTCGGCGCGTTGGTGTCGTGCAGCACCGCGCCGAACAGATCGCTCCGCCGGGCCAACTCGCGGCAGGCGTCGTCCAACGCGGGGATGACCTGCTCGCGGCTCTCCCCTTCGACGACAACGACCACATCCTCCTTGTCGCCGAACTCCTTGGTGTATTCCAGCCAGCGGCGGTTGTAGTCGCTCTTGGGGTTGAGCAATTCGGCCCGGCTCGTGCGGAAGCCGAGTTGCGTCGTGCTCAGCCACAGCGCCGCCGCGACCGCCGCGCCCGCGATCACCAACGTTGGCACCGGGAAGCGAATCACCAAGCGGGTGAACCGCTCCAAGGGGCGCGACATCCAAGAGGAATTATCCTTCGGCATCCGTTCCCAGGGCATCGTGTCCTTTCCGCAATGTACTCCGCACACTCCGTGTGCGGAAACAGCACCCCCGTCGCCCGCCCAGCATCTTGCCGGAGGGCGAGGTGGAAGAAGACCTCCGCCGCACCCGATGCCTAGGGCAACCGGCACGGCGGGGGCATATTCTAGCAGCATCGCCAGGAACCACCAAGAGCAGCCGGACTTTCTGGTGGGACTGCGCTTCGCTTGTCTCACCTTACTTAGGTTTGCAAGAATTGCCCAACTGCCAGACCGACGATGCGCAACAAATGCGCATTCGGGTGCCGGCCAGCCGCTGGCCGATAGGTGCCATATCGGTCACAAAGTCAATTGTGTAAACGATTTGTAACCCATAGTGCCAGTGCATGTCGCCACACGGCACATGCTTTGCACGCGGCGACGTATCCTATTATTGAATGCCTCCGACCTGTTCGAGAGGATTGCCCAATCATGTACCATTCTCCCCACAATAAGAAGGAAGGGATCATGACCCCGAAAGAAGTGTTGGCGCTGTGCCGCGAAAAGGACGTTAAGGCCATCGACCTGCGGTTCATGGATTTCCCCGGCTTGTGGCAGCACTTCACCATTCCGGTAGACAAGCTCGAAGAGGACGTTTTCGAGGACGGGCTGGGCTTTGACGGCTCCAGCATCCGCGGCTGGCAGGCCATTAACGAGAGCGACATGCTGGTGGTGCCGCAGCCGGAGACGGCCGTGCTGGACCCCTTCTGCCAGATTCCCACCCTCTCGATGGTCTGCAACATTCAGGACCCGATCACCCGCGAGGACTACAGCCGCGATCCGCGGAACGTCGCCCGCAAGGCCGCCAATTATCTCAAGACGACCGGCATCGGCGACACTTGCTACATCGGCCCCGAGGCCGAGTTCTTCATCTTCGACGAGATGCGCTGCGAGCAGACCGCCAACAGCGGCTACTACTATCTCGACAGCATCGAGGGCCAATGGAACCGCGGCCGCGAGGAGTCGCCCAACCTGGGCTACAAGCTCCGCTACAAGGAAGGCTACTTCCCCGTCCCGCCCGCCGACCAGATGATGGACATCCGCAACGAGATGATGCAGACGATGATCGACTGCGGCATGGACGTCGAGGCCCAGCACCACGAGGTGGCCACCGCCGGGCAATCGGAGATCGACTTGAAGTTCGACGAGCTGGTGCGGATGGCCGACAAGATGATGATGTTCAAGTACATCATCAAGAACGTGGCGAAGAAGTACGGCAAGACGGTCACCTTCATGCCCAAGCCGCTCTTCGGCGACAACGGCTCGGGCATGCACACGCACATCTCGATCTGGAAGGCCGGCCAGCCCTTGTTTGGCGGCAGCGGCTATGCAGGCCTGAGCGACATGGCGGTCCACGCCATCGGCGGCATCCTCAAGCACGCCCCGGCGCTGTGCGGCATCTGCAATCCCACCACGAACAGCTACAAGCGGCTGGTGCCCGGCTTCGAGGCCCCAGTGAATCTGGCCTATTCGCAGCGGAACCGCTCGGCGGCCGTCCGCATCCCCATGTACAGCCCCAACCCGAAGGCCAAGCGGCTGGAGTTCCGCTGCCCCGACCCGAGCTGCAATCCGTATCTCTCCTTCGCCGCGGTCTTGATGGCGGCCATCGACGGCATCCAGAACAAGATCGACCCCGGCGAGCCGCTCGACAAGGACATCTACGACCTCAGTCCCGAGGAGTTGAAGAACGTCCCCCAGGCCCCCGGCTCGCTCGAGGAGTCCTTGAAGGCCCTGCGGGCGGACCACGAGTTCCTCTTGCGCGGCGACGTCTTCACCCCCGACGTGATCAACACCTGGATCTGGTACAAGACCGTGAACGAGGTGCAGGCAATGCAGTTGCGCCCGCACCCGTTCGAGTTCTGCTTGTACTTCGACATTTGAGGAGGGGCGAGGGGTGTAGGGTGGGAAAAGCTTCATCGCGGTCCCACCAATGGCGGTAAAATCGGCGGTGGGACTGCGCTGAAGCTGGTCCCACCCTACTTGACTTTAATCCCCACTGAAGGCATGGTTTTTTTCCCGGGCGGTTTCGCACCGCCTCTTTCACGCCGGAGCGCGGGTGGGGGGTGTTAGTTTGTCCGAACTGCTTGTACGCCAAGTACTTGTGACTACGCCCACAGTGGCACATATCATAACCCATCATGGTGCTGTGTTGCGAACAGGGTTATTCAATTGACTCCACCACCCCCAATATCTTGTAGTCAGAAGGGCTCGGCGGCCTCGGTGACAATAGTACGATAGGGGACCGGTTCAACCTGCATCGCTTGTTCGAGCAACCGATAGAAGAGCAAGCCACGGGATCGCGAGGTGCGTCGGTTAAAACGGAAGGTAAATTCGTCGAGATAGTAGTCCAGGTAGTTTGGACGAACTGCGCCTTGATGGGTGCCTAGTAGCCAGCGTTTCAGGAGGGAGGCGACCCTGTGAATCCGCGGAAGCAATTCCGTGGCCGCGTCTTTCCCACGACCGGTCAGAACTGTCACCTCATGCACATAGCCAATACCGTCTAATCCGGTGTATGACGCGTTTCCATCCGTGTGGACCGTGCTGCCAGTCGCAACCGAAGCTTGGATGAAGCGATGCAAGGAAATCCGTGACGCGGTGACAATCCGTGCCATACGGATACGCCCGATCCCAGCCCCATCCTCTTCCGCGGCAATCACTACCATTGCCTTGTCCAGACTACGACTGCCCGTCCGTTTGCCTTCCCCCCCTACGTAGGTCTCATCAACCTCCACTCGCCCGGCAAGGCGATCGCGGCCAGGGCGAACCATAGCACGTCGCAACTTATGCAACCACGTCCATGCAGTCACATAGCTGCCCAAGCCGAGAACTCGTTGGAGGTTCAGGTGCGCTTGCCCCGTGCTTTTGACTGGTTACCTGCCAAATTGCCCGAAACCATAGACGCAAGGGTTTGTGCGTATCTTGGAAGATCGTTCCGGCGATCGCCGACGCCTGGCCGCGACAGCGCCTACAAATCAACCGACCACGTGTAGCCGGCCATCCGCCATGGTGCCCACAACGCGGGCATACAAAGCCATTGGGCCATCGCAACCGTGCCAGGTACGCCCGGCAGTCCTCTTCCGTGCGGAAACGATCCTCCAGATCGAGAATCGTCCGAGGATAGGTGTCGTCCATCCCCACATACTACCGGTTGTGGTAGGTGGAGTCAATTGAATAACCCTGTTCGCAACACACCACCCCACTGAGGATCGTCAGAATCGCATGATGCCGTCGCCACAACACCTTGGCGCGAAAGTGCTTCGGACGATTTCAACGCACCCCCTGGAATAGTTGGCACTGAAGAGGCGGTGCGAAACTAGTCCTGGGTGCAGCGGTCCTCCGCCATCGACGCCTCGGCGAGCAAATGCTCGGCCTCTTCCAGCAGATCGGCATACGGCTCATCGCTGGCGGAATCGACCGGGCCGGTTGTGGGGACCATATTGACGGTTCGATCGACGACGTACTGCGGCCGGGCGCGGACCTGATCGTAGATGCGGATCACGTACTCGCCGAGGATGCTGATGCCCAGGGCGTTCAAGGCGCCGAAAAAACTGGCGGCCAACAACTGCGACGTCCAGCCGGGAATCGCCTGATCGGTAAACAGCCGGCAGAAGAGGGCGTAGCCGCCGAGCGAGAGAAAGACCATTGCCGCCAGCGCGCCGATGACGTGGAAGACGCGCAGCGGGAACGTCGAGAAGGAGAACATGGCGGTCTTGGCCAGCCGCACCAGCCCGAGCATCGAGACGCGGGGATTGCGGTCGTAGCGGGCGTTGCGTTCGACCAGGATCCCCTTTTGCGGGAAGCCGACCCACGAGCGGAGGCCGGGAAAGTAGCGGTCGCTTTCGCCGAGCGCGAGGATGTGCCGTGCCACGCGGCGGTCCACGAGCCCGAAGATGCCCGCCTCCGCCGGAATGGGCACCGAGGCCACCGCCGACATCAGCCGGTGGAAGGCGGCGAACAGGAGCCGCTTGAGGAAATGTTCCTTCCGCCGCGTGCGGACGGCGTAGACCACGTCGTAGCCCTCGCGCCAGGCGGCGAGGAAGCGGGGGATGGCCTCGGGGGCGTCCTGCATGTCCGAGTCCATCAATACGACGGCGTTGCCGCGGGCGTGGGCCAGGCCGGCCTGCACCGCCGCCTGGTGGCCGAAGTTCCGCGACAGGTGGACCACCCGGACCGCGTCGCTCGTGGCCGCCAACTGGTCGAGCACTTGCAGGCTCTCGTCGTCCGAGCCGTCGTTGACGAAAACGATCTCATACCTGAGCGGCAAGGGGGCCAGCACGGCGGCGATGCGGGCCGTGAGGACCGGCAGCGCCCGGGCCTCGTTATACACCGGCAGCACGACGCTCAGCAGATCGGTCATCGCAGATCAACCTCCAGCGGTCCCGGCTGAGGGGCGCCCGTCCAGCCCAGGAAACAAAGGGATATCATTGCCACTGCCAGCCAGGAAGTGAGCCAGCCGCGCCACAGGCTGTCCGGCTGGAAATCGAGGACTATCCAGTGTTTGCCCGGTTCCACCAGGCAGCCGAGGAAATCGCCGTTGAGGCGGTACACTTCGCAGGGACGGCCGTCCAGGGTGGCCCGCCAGCCGGGGTGATAGCTCTCGGCCACCACGAGCAACTGCGTCGCGGGACACTCGACCTCGACCTCCAGCCGGCCGGGGCGCTCGGCGGTCAAGGCGGCGCGGCCGGGCCGGGAGGCGGGCAAGGCGAGCGGCACTTCGCTGAGCGCCGTAGTGTCGGGAGAGATGGAGGCGATGTCGGCGGCCGGCTCCAGGCTCTGGCTTGCACCGCGCGACCAGCCGCACGCGGGGCAGCGGGTCGGGCACTTCCGCCCAATCCTCATTGTAGGGCTTCAGACCGGCGATGTCGGCCGTCGCCATGTCGCGCTGCACCCAGCGGACGCCGGCCACCCGCAAGGCGGGCAAGAGCCGATAGTCGAGTTGCCGCCGCGGCTCGAGTCCGGCGTAGCCGTCGGCGCGGCGCCAGCCGCGGAGCGTCATCTGATCGCCGGTGCGAAGGCCCGGCTCATCTGCCCGCAGCAACGAGCCGATGACCCGGCCGTGCGGGTCGCCGGGCGGTGTGCGCACCGCGGCGATGTACTCTTCCAGTGCGGTGCTCTGGGGATAGACGGCGTAGCTCATGCCGTACCAGCCGAGGTCGCCCGCGGCCAGCAGCACCAGTCCCACCAGGGCCGGGGCGTATCCCCGCGCGGCGGCGACCAGCAAGAGGGCGGCGGCGGCGATCAATGCCGGCCCGGCCAGCACCGCCCCCACCGGCGCGATGTAGGGCTCGTCGCGCAGTCCGACGCCCAACAGCGCCACGGCCACCGACAAGCCGACGACGCACCAGACCGGCTTGAAATCGCGCCACAGGTTCCGCCAGACGCGGGGATGGACGGTCAGCGGCTGCGGTTTCATGCTCCGCCGCCTCCGGCGCCAGCGGCTTGCGCATCAGCAGCAACATTCCGACCGCCGCCAGCACGGCGGCCGCCAACTGGACGAGGACCAGGTAACGGCAGGGGAGCCGGAAGCTCCGCAACACCGGCAGCCAACTCATCAGCCGGTAAAGCGGTCCATACTGTCCCAGGGCCAAGAGCAGTGCGGCCACGGCGAAGCCGGCCGCCGCCCGCACCAGTGGCCCCAGCGAGCCCAATTCGTGGTGGCGGGCGATCAGCCACGCCGTCAACACCAGCGGCACGGCCCCCACGTACAAGGCGAACTCGTGGGTGTTGTCTTCGACCACGCGGCCGGCCAGCAAATAGGGCGCCACCGGTTGCAGCAGGTTCAAGGGATGCAGCGAGCCCCAGGAGGCGAAGGACTGCGCCGGCCGCGCTGCGCGTGCTCTGGAGCCAGGCATCCAGGGTGGGGAGCAATTGGACGGCGCCCAGCAGCAGGCCGATGCCCTTGGCGATCACCAGCCGCGGCCAGGTTTGCGTGGTGCAGCCGACGCAGCCCTGGCAGGTGGCGCGGCTCTGGCAACCGGTCCGCGCGGCGTACTTGTGCGTCCAGAGCAGAAAGACGGCGTAGCAGACCTCGGCCAGCAACGAGAGCCAGACGTACTGTGGATAGCCCAGCAGCAGTTGCGAGCCGGTCAACAGCGCGATGGCCGCAGTGGCCAGCATGACCCTTCGCTGCCGCGAATCGGTCAAGACGACGTTGATCGCCCACAGCAGCCAGGGGATATGGGCGACGATCGCCACTGCGTTCGGATGGACGAAGTGGAGCAGATTGAAGCTGGAGAACGCGAACAGCAGCCCGCCGAACACGGCCGCCTCGCCCCGCCCCAGCCGCCGCCCGAGCCACAACCAACTGCCGAGCATCATCAGCGGATAGGAGAGCAGATATTCCCAGCCCAGGGCGGCGCGAAGCGGAAGGAAACGGTAGAGGAATTGGTGCAGCGGGTGGTAGACGCCGGCCTGACCCTCGCCGGTCAGATAGAAGCCGGAGTACAGTCCCGGCATCCAGTCATAGGGCTGGCCTTTGGCGAGTTGCCCGGCGTAGAAGGCCCGCAGCGGAAGATGAAAGGCGCCGAGGTCGTCGGCCGTGTAGACGCGGCCGGCCAGGAACGGCCCGGCCAGGACGCCCAACAGCAACGCTCCCGCCAGCAGCGACCAGGCCGTCAACTGGCGGCTGCCGTCCTCCGCCGGCGGTCCGGTAATCTGCGAAAGGCGATCCGACATAGGCGGACTCACAACCCGTTGTAGCCGGCACACGCCGTGTGCCGGACGTGTCCGCACACGGCGTGTGCGGACTACATTCCGGGAGATTGCCCACCCCAAGCATAGGTTATCAGTCTACCGGCGGCAGATGATCTGCCAGTTGGCAACCAGGACCGTCAACACGCCGAGGATCCAAGGGGGCATCTTCGGCGGCTCGGGCACGCGGAACAGCACTTGGCAGTGGGGGCAGAAGTTCGGCCCCTCGCGGTTCTTGGTCTGCACGACCAAGGCCTGGCAATTGGGACATTGTGCATGCATATTTCACCCCGCCGCAGGAGGTGACAATCGTGACGAGAAGCTCCCAATATAACCATACTATACATTTTGGGCCGGCGCCACTGCCGGCTCGCCCGGCCTATTGCCGCATTTGCCGCAAGTGCGGCAGGTCGATGATCGAGAAGGGGTTGACGAGTTCTTGCCAGCGCTCGCCGCGCTGGACGATCGACCAATCGGAGATCGGCCCCAGCCGGCCGTCAGCCAGCGCCAGATAGGGAACTTTGCGGGGATCGAAGCCCATCAAGCGGGCCAGCGTGGCGTCCACGGCAGGAAGATTCAGTCCGATGGCCAGCAGGCCCAGGGGCTTGGGGCTGCCGAGAATCGGGCCGTCCCCCTCCATGCAAACAATGCCGTCGACGATGGCCATCCGCCGTGGGAGCGAGGCGTTGATGTCGACGACCGTCTCCGGGATGCCGGCGTAGTGCAGCACGTTCTTCGGCCAGCCGTAGACGAGCCCCGGCAGAACGCCGTAGAGATTCTTCATCGACGCCGTCAGGCCGATCCAATGGTGCGTCTTGAGCTTCGGCATCGAGACAATCAAATCGGCCTCCATCACCGCGGTGGGAAACGTGAAATGCCCCAGCGCGCTGCATCCCCCGGCGTTCGGCACCTGCCGGAACTCGTCGTAGTTGAGGTCCAAGAACGGCAGCTTCTCGCCACGGAGGGCCTCGCTCATGCCGGACTCGACCAGGGCCATCTCGGTGTCGCGGACGTTGCCGGGGGCCTCGCCGACCACCACTTCGGCGCCCCAGCGGCGGAACACCTCGGCCGCGGCCACAACCACGCTCGGATGGGTGATGATCTGCGGCGCGGCAGCCGCCGGCTCGACAAGGTTCGGCTTCAACAGCACCTTCCGCCCGCGAACCCACCGCTCGTCGAACCCCACCGCGACGAGCCCGGCGGCAATGGTGTCGGCCAGCGGGCCGTCGTAGCGTTGATTCCGGGCGAGAAACACGGGCGCTTTGGCGGAGAAGAACCGCCGCAGCAGCGGGTAGCCGAGCGCCGCCGCAGCCACCCCGCCTGCTCCTAACAACAGACGGCGCCGGCTAAGTTCGACGTGACACGGTTCGTTGGTAGGATTTGGAACCATACTCAGTAAATCTGGCGTTTCGCCGCCAGAATCAACAGCGCCAGGTGGTACGGCGAGCCACCGTGACGGAGCGTCTTCTGGGACGCCGAGCGAAGCCAGTCGTCCGCCTGCGGCGGCCACAACCCGTGCCCGGTAAGTCCCATCAGCGCATAACTAAGCGAGGCGGCCGTGGTACGCCGGGAGAGCGATTGCGACAGAAAATCGAGCGAACGTTGCACCTTGGGGAGGACGTCCGCTTCGCCTGCGAGCGCGGCCAGCGCCAGACCGGTGGGCTGCACCTGTGGGCGGAGCACGTGCCCGAACACCGTTGTGTTGCCGAAGTTCCAGCCACCCGCGGGCAGTCGACGGTCCAGGAGCAACTTCACGGCCTCGCGGCAGTGCGGATGACCGGCCCGCCCCGCACTCCGCAGGGCCAGGAGATTGATCGCCGTCGGCTCAACCCAAGAGTGCGTCCCCTCGACCCAAGGCCAGCCTTGCAACATGGTGTCGTGACCGTACACCGGGCGTCCTTCCTCCATGATATCCGACGGCTCGATGGGCAGGCCGCGGACAGTCAACAGCCAGCCGGCGGCCCGTTGGGCGGCGGCGGACCACACGGCCTTAGCGGCGGACGTCCTTTGCGCCGCTGTTCCAGGCCAGGATTGCCCAACCCGTCGGCCAGCAGGGGTGACGTGTGCCGGCGTCGATTCCCAGGCTGCCGTCGGCCGACTGCGCCGTGGCAAGCCAGTCGAGCGCGGGCGTCGCCTGGCCGCCAGGGCCGGTAGCCAAGAGCGCTAACGCCGCCAGCGCGGTCGGCTCGACAGCCGGCAGCGCCTTTTGCTGGTATCCGCACACCTGGTGTGCCAGAAGGAACTGGACCGCATCGGCAAGCCAAGTCATTCTTGGTCCCTAATGGTGGGGCAGCGCGGTACGTGACGTAGCTTCTAGTCGGATGGCTTCGCAGCGAATCTTGATTTAACCCCCCTAGTCTGACGCGATTTCCCAGAATCCCCGGTTTGACAAACCGGAAATCCGACCTAGGCTTCATAGTGGAATGGGACGCCGTCGCGGCCGCCTGAAAGGCCCAGCCGCAAGGCGGCCCGTGCGGGAGCATTTTCTGCCGGATGTACGTTTACGTGAGCTTGTCCGACCGGCGGGGCTGCCGCGTTTCCTTGGCCTGTAACCTCTGATCCTCGACCATGGCAACATGGCGAGGCAGCGGTTTTGGTTTTACTAGACTTGGGATCCGGAGGGCGGATAGCAGGCCGGCGCCGGTCTTCAGCAGCCGACGTTCCGCTTGAGGGAACCCGAAATGGTTTGTTATTCCGGCTGGTTTCCGCAGGGGATCCGAGCTGGAATGGAGGAATACCAATGAAGTCGCTCGCTCAGAAAGTGCAACGTTTCCTCGTCTGTGAGGATGGCCCCACCGCCGTCGAATACGCGGTGATGCTGGCCCTGATCGTCATCGTGTGCCTGACTGCGGTCACGGCGATTGGCACCAACGCCAAGGCCGTGTTCCAAAGCACGGCCAATTCGTTGGGGGCCAGCACGTAAAGGCGGCCGGATGGAACCCGCTCAAACCGCAAGAACCCCCTCGGTGCCAAGAAGTTTGGCGCCGAGGGGTCGTTTTTTTGAGCTAGAATTCATGCGGGAGTCCGCTGCAAGAGTTTTGGCAGTTGCCGACATGGCGGCTTGCGGCAGTCCAAAGCCGATGTGGCGTCGGCCGTTAGCAAGACGAGGTTAACCATGTGCCCTCTGATTCCCGCGGAACTCGCCGAGAGCGCCGTGCAGTTCGTCGTGTACTTCGTCACCATCGCTGGAATCGCACTTGGCGTCATGGTGGGCGGGCAAGCGTGAGAAAGACTGCAAACTGAAAACTGTGGATGCACCTGGTTCCCACGCTCCGCGTGGGAACCAGGAAAGAGAGCCGTCACACGGAGAAAACCGTGATGTCCATCTTCGACCACGTCCTTCCTTCGATTGCCCACAACTGGCCCATTTGGCTCCTCAGCACGGTGCTCGTATTGGCGGCGGCCATCGACGGCTGGAAATTGAGGGTGCCGAATTGGATCACCTTTCCATTGGTGATGGGCGGTTGGGTCTACGGCGCCGCCTGCTTCGGCTGGGAAGGGCTGGGCTGGAGCCTGCTGGGAACCATCGTCGGCCTGGCGCTCTTGCTGCCCGCTTATGCCATCGGCGGCATGGGCGCCGGCGACGTGAAACTGCTGGCCGGCGTCGGCGCCTGGGTCGGGGGCACGGATACCCTCTATGCGTTTTGTGTTTCGGCGATCGTGGGCGGGGCCCTCGCACTGGCCATGGTCCTCTGGCGACGCAACTGGCGTCACCATCTCGCCCAGTTTTGGAACATCACCCAAGAGATTCTCGTGGTCCGCGATCCGACCGCCTTGGCAGAGACGGCCGCCGGGCGCAAGAGCACCATGCTGCTGCTGCCCTACGGAATTCCGATTGCGATTGGGTCAATTGCCTATTTTCTCTGGATGGGGATGTTGCCATGAGTTTGCCCAGATTACCTGGATATAAGCTAGAGCGGCCTTGCCGGACGTGCCGAAGAAAGCGACGAGGCGCGGCTCTGTTGGAGTTCGCCGTCGTTGCGCCCATATTCTTCTTGCTGGTGTTCGGGATCATCGAGTTCGGACGCGCGATCATGGTCCAGGAGATTCTGACCAACGCCTCGCGGGAAGGGGCCCGACTGGCGGTGTTGGACTCGCCAACCCCGACTGCCAGCAGTGTCAACAGCACTGTGACCACCTACTTGGCCAACGCCGGGATTTCAGGAGCAACTGTGACAATCAATCCCTCGGAGCCTACCACGGCGGGGTATGGCCAGCCGGTAACCGTAACAGTCACGATTCCGTTTACCAGCGTTAGTTGGCTTCCATCGCCCATGTTCCTTGCCAAGACCACGCAACTGACGGCCACTACGGTCATGCGTCGGGAGACGGTACAGTAGACCCATGCGACCCAAATCGTTTGCCCTGTTGATGTTGGCGCTCGGCTGCGGCCTGGTGGCGTCCATCGGCATCCACCAATGGATGACGCGACGGGACGGACAGACCGGATCGCCGGGAGAAACCGTGCCCGTCTTCTTGGCCTTGGCCGACATCGGACTGGGCGAGTCGCTCTCGTCCCAGTTGGTAAAGGAGGAGCAGTGGCCGAAGGACAAAGCCCCGCCGGGGACGATCTCGAAGATCGAAGACATTGAGGGCCGCCGCGCCCGGACCAAACTCTACGCCGGCGAGCCGATCCTGGAGAACAAGCTGCTGGGCAAAGGGGACCGCGATCAAGGGGCCAGCCGCCCAGGTCCCCAAGGGCTATCGCGTGGTCACCGTGAAAGTCGACCTGGTGAGCGGCGGGGGCAGCCTGATCCTGCCCGGCGACCGCGTCGACGTGATGGTTCACTTGGTCAAGGACCTTACGCACGACGTCCCCGAAACGGTTACCCGGACGTTCCTTCAGGACATCAAGGTCTTTGCCGTCAACGACGTGTTCGGGCTGGAGAGCCAAAAAGACGGCAGCAAGTCGATCATCGCCAAGACCATCTCCCTGCTGGTTACGCCGGAGCAGGCGGCAAAGGTGATGCTGGCCAGCCAGCTCGGCAATGTCCAACTGATGATGCGGGGCATTGAGGAGGAGAAGCAATCGCCCAACGCCCAGGCCAAACCGAGCGATTTGTTTGGCGTGGTGTCGAAGGGCGAGCCGGAGAAGGAGGGCCCGGCGGACCCGCACGAAACCAAAGACAAAGGATTTGTCGATTTCCTGAACTCGATGAAGACCAAGCCGGCGGCCGATGCCGCGGCGGCGCCCAAGGCGCGGGCGACATGGACGATGCGGGTGCTGAAGCCGGGGACGGTCGAGGACGTGCAGTTCGAGGCGGAGGAAGGGACGGCCGGCAATGGCTCGCCGTCGAGTGGGTGG
Organism: uncultured Planctomycetaceae bacterium; assembly: GCA_963754135.1. Lineage (GTDB taxonomy): Bacteria > Planctomycetota > Planctomycetia > Pirellulales > Thermoguttaceae > JAJFUI01. The sequence goes on along the minus strand of CAVWEY010000002.1, from coordinate 1,189,300 downwards.
AAGATAATGGCTGCGGGCAGCGCGGGCGGCGGACCAGAGGCCAAGGCCGAACCGCCGGGCGCCGATCCGCCCGCCCCACCACCGCAGTCCAAGCCGGAGCCGAAACCGAAGGATAAGGCAGGCAAGGCGTGATTGCAAATTGAAAATTGCAAATTTGCAATTTTCAATTTGAAATCGCCGGATCAAGGACGACCTCGTTCCGGGCGGCAACGCCTGGACTTGACGGCAAGGAACACAAGGATGTGCATTCGATCTCTCATGCGGCTGGCCGGGCCACTGGCGATGTTATGGTCGTTCCCGCTGGCGCTTCCCGGCCAGCAGCAGTCCCCCGGTCTGCCGGCCCAGCCGTCAGTCCTCTACAAGGTCCAGTACGCCAGCGACCGGCTGGAGATGACCGTCCACAGCAGCCGCATCCTCACGGTGGAACGGAAGATCGCCCAGTTTCACGTGGACAAGGCGGACATCCTCGAAATAACTCCCTTGTCGCCCAACCAGGTTCAAGTTTCGGCGAAGGCCACCGGAGTGACGCAACTGAACATCTGGGACGAGGACAAGAAACTCTTCACGGTCGACGTGATCGTTCACGGCGACGCCAAGGAACTCGAATTGGTGTTGCGGTCGACGTTTCCGCACGCCCCGCTGAAGATCGTGCCCGTGGCCAGTTCCGTGTTGATCTCCGGCTTCGTCGGCCAGCCGGAGGAGGTCGCGCGGATCATCCGTATCGCCGAGGAGTTCTATCCCAAAGTGATCAACAACCTGAAGGTCGGCGGCTGCCAGCAAGTGCTGCTGCACACCAAAGTGATGGAAGTCTCGCGGACCAAGTTGCGGCGGCTGGGATTCGATTTCTCAAAAATCACGGGCCTCAACGTTGTCACCTCCGGCCCTGCCGGCCTGTTGTCAAACGCCTTCGACAGCACCCCCGCAACCCCGGGCATGCCGTGGTCACCTATCGTCTCCAGCGGCGTCGCTAACGCCACTACCGGCGGTACTTTCTCGTTTGGCGTCGCCAATGGAACCAGCGCGTTCTTCGGCGTTCTTGATGCGCTGCGGCAAGACGACCTGATGAAGATCATGGCCGAGCCAACGCTGGTGGCGATCAACGGCGAAAAGGCGTCGTTCAACGAAGGCGGGCTAATCCCGGTGCCAACGCCGCAAAGCCTGGGCACGCTCTCGATCAGTTGGCAGCCGTACGGCACGCAGATCAAATTTGTTGCCGTCGTGCTTGGCAACGGAAGGATTCGACTCGACGTAAATCCCGTCGTGAGTGAACTGGATTACGCCACCAGCACCACCATCCAGGGAACGACGGTGCCGGGCATTAAGTCTCGCGACGTCCACACAACCGTGGAAATGGGGGCCGGACAGACGCTGGCCATTGCCGGATTGGTGCAGACCGAGATCGAAGCTGAGAACGGGGGCTTGCCCTGGATCAGCGAGGTGCCGTACTTGGGGGTGCCGTTCCGCCACGTCAAAGAGCAACAGAACGAGGTCGAGTTGTTGATCATGGTCACGCCGGAGTTGGTTGAGGCCATGGACGCCAGCGAAGTGCCCCCTTGTGGCCCCGGCACGCAAACGACCAGTCCCAGCGACTGGGAGTTGTTCATGAAGGGCCATCTGGAGGTGCCGAACTGCTGCCCTACCGGCGGGCCGGGCGGCGACGGTTCGGGCGGCCCGCCCCCGGACGGCATGATGCCCGGCCCGGGCGAGCAGATTCCGGCCCCGCCGCCGGCCGCTGCGGGCCCCTACAACCGCTACAATCCGTCCGGGCCGGCAGAAGCCGCTTCGCCGGCTGGCTCGCGGAGTGGCCCGCCTGGACTCATCGGCCCAATCGGCTATGACGTAGTAAAGTAGAGAGGGCGGGTGTAGTTTTGCGCGCACACGGAACCGCGCAGTGCTTGGCAGCCTTGTCAACCTCATGAGCAACGTCCTCCGCTTAGCCATCGTCGATCCCAACGACCTGCAGCGCGAGTCGCTGAAGGGGATGTTGCTGGGCATGGACATGATCTGGCTGGAGGCCGAATGTTCGCGCTACGAGTTCTTCGCCGACGTGGTGGCCCAGACCAACCCTGACATCGGTCTGGTGGCCATCGACGCCGACCCGCAGAAAGGGCTGGAACTGGTCGGCCGCCTGGCCGTCGCCTCGCCCGACTGCGCGGTGTTGGTGATCAGTTCCTCCAGCGATGGCAGCTTGATTTTGCAGGCGCTCAGGGCGGGGGCGAAGGAGTTCCTTGCCCAACCGGTGCGGATCGAAGACCTGCTGGCGGCCGTAGGGCGGATCAGCCAGCGGAGATTCGGCCACGGCGACACGCGCCCCCGCGGCAGCCACGTCATCGCCGTGGCCGGCGCCATCGGCGGTGTGGGAACCACCAGCCTCGCGGTCAACCTCGGCTGCATTCTCGCCAAGGAGCCGCACAATTCCGTCGCCCTGTTGGACCTGGACCTCTGCCTGGGCGATGCCGACGTGTTTCTCGACACGATCCCCGACTACACGCTGGTCGACGTCGCCCAGAACGTCACCCGGCTGGACTTCAGCCTCCTGAAGCGGTCGTTGACGAAACACTCCTCGGGCCTCTACCTGTTGCCCCGGCCGGTGCAGTTGGAAGACGTCGCCCTGGTCACGCCGGAGGACCTGCAACGGGTGATCGGCCTGCTGAAGGCCACCTTCACCCACCTGGTGTTGGACCTCTCGAAAGGCTACAGCCCCATCGATCTGATCGCGCTGGAGATGGCCAGCCAAATCCTGCTCTGCACGCAGCTCGACCTCCCTTGCTTGCGGAACGTGGTGCGGCTGATGATGTCTTTCGGGAACATGGAGGGGCTGGCCGACAAGGTGAAGATCGTGGTCAACCGCGTGGGCCTGGAGAACGGGCAAATCACGCTGAAGAAGGCCGAAGAGACGATCGGCAAGGAAATCTTCTGGCAGCTTCCCAACGATTACCGTACCATGATCGAGGCCCGCAACAACGGCGTGCCGCTGATCGAGAGCGCACCGCGGGCGGCGATCACGCAATCGTTGACGGCCCTGGCCAAGGCTCTTTCGGGCGACGAGAGCCAGCCGCCTGCCGAACCCGCCGCCAAGAAGAACCTCGGCGGGCTGTTCCGGCTCTGGCCGGGTAAGAGCGGGAAGTAGGCGACATCAGCCCGCGACGAGGCTCGATGCCCAGTTGAGCACCCGCTCGGCTGTGCTGACCGCGGCCGACAACTCCTCCTCCGTTACATCCTCGGCTTCACCCGGATAACGCGCGCTTACCGCGTATTCCGTCAGCATCGCCACCTCATCCAGTGCCGCGTCCCGTGGACTTTCCGGCGGCAGTAAGTCCAGCAAGACGCCGATGTTATGAGTCTTGGGAAACGGAACGTTGTGGAGAACCAAGACCGCCTTGATCGCCTTCTCGACGGCCTGCTGGGCATGGAAACACAATGTCTCCCGCAACACGTCCTCGTCGGCCGGCATGGATTTGGCCAGCACCAAGTCGCTTCGTGCGTGCCGGAGCCAGTCGGCGGGGCTGCCCTTGGGAGCGTCACTCGGCCGCATACACTTCAATTCCTTCCTGCAAGATCGTCGAATAGATCAGGCCGACGTTCTGCCGATGCTTCTCCAGGTCCGACGGCGTCGCGACCAGCAGATCAAACGGAATGCCCACGTGCCGGACGCCAGCGTAAAGCCGTTGCGCCGTATGGCGGCGATGACTTCCGTCAGGCACGACCACTAACAAGTCGATATTGCTCTCCGGTCCTATCTGGCCGCGAGCCGAGGAGCCGAAAAGAATGATCTTTAGGGGTTGCGATATTCTTACGACCTGTTCGAGCAACGACGGGAACTGGGGCGGCATGTGACGGGGGATGAGTCTCATGTGGCGCCTCGCTGCAAGAGACGAATCGACGGGGGCAGTGCTGCGGCTTTGCCGGCATTTTACCATTCCCCTCCCGCGCGTGCAACGGCAGTCCCCCTGCAATCGCCACAACCGGCACGCCAAGAGTTCTTGTTCGCCGAGCGATTGGTCCGTCTGTAAGCTATTGTTTACGGGATCATAGGAAGCGACAAACCGGACGCCTTGCCATGCCGAAATTGATGACGCCGCTGCGGTCCGCCGACTCCAAAGACAGCACCTTCGAGGAGATGAAGCAGCGGATCCACGGCAAACTCGTCGATAAGCTCGACTTGTCGCGGGTGGGCGAGCTGGACGGAGAAACCCTCCGCCGCGAAATCCGCCTGGTGGTCGAGCACCTCTGCGACACCGAGGACACGCTGCTGAACCGCAACGAGCGCGACCGGCTGGTCAGCGAAGTGCTCGACGAGACGTTCGGCCTGGGCCCCTTGGAGATGCTGCTGAAAGACCCGACCATCAGCGACATCCTCATCAACGGCCCGAAGAACGTCTACTGCGAGCGGCGCGGCAAGGTCGAGAAGACCAACGTCGTCTTCCGCGACAACAAGCACCTGATGCAGATCATCGACCGGATCATCTCGAAGGTGGGGCGACGGGTGGACGAGACCTGCCCGATGGTCGATGCCCGCATGTTGGACGGTTCCCGCTTCAACGCCATCATCCCGCCGTTGGCGTTGGACGGGGCGTGCGTCTCGATCCGCCGCTTCGGCGCCAATCCGCTCAAGCTGGAAGACCTGCTGAACTTCAAGGCGTTCACACCGGAGATGGTGATGCTGCTGGAGGGGGCCATCAAAGCCCGGCTGAACATCCTCATCTCCGGCGGCACCGGCTCGGGCAAGACGACGCTGTTGAACACGCTCTCCAGCTTCATTCCCAACACCGACCGCATCGTCACCATCGAGGACGCGGCGGAACTGCAATTGCAGCAGGACCACGTGGTGCGGCTGGAGACCCGCCCGCCCAACATCGAGGGCAAGGGGGCGATCACCGCCACCGACCTCGTGCGGAACGCGCTGCGCATGCGGCCTGAGCGGATCATCATCGGCGAGTGCCGCGGCTCGGAAGCCTTGGACATGCTCCAAGCCATGAACACCGGCCACGAAGGCTCGATGACCACGCTGCACGCCAACAGTCCCCGCGACGCTCTCTCCCGCCTGGAAACCATGATCATGATGGCCGGCTACGAGTTGCCGCTGAAGGCCATGCGTGCGCAGAGTCGCCAGCGCCATCGACGTTGTGGTCCAGGCCAGCCGGCTCCAGGGCGGACCCCGCAAGGTAACCTGCATCACCGAGATCGTGGGCATGGAGCAGGACACCATCGTCATGCAAGACATCTACCGTTACGACCGGGAGGGCGTGGACGAGAACGGCCGGACGTACGGCAAGTTCATCGCCACCGGCATCCGGCCGATGTTCATGTCCCGGCTCGAGTCGAACGGCGTGCGCCTGCCCAGCAGCGCCTTCCGCGAGCGGGTCATGCTGGAGGACTGATCCCGTGAACCCCTTGCTGATGGCGGTCTTGGCGTTCGTGGGAGTCGCCGCGATGGTCGGCGGCGCGGCGCTGCTGTGGCGCGACAAGCCGGTTCAGAAGATCGAGGACCGGTTGGACCAACTGACCGGCGCCAATACCCCGGCCGGCGGCAAGAACGGCCTGGCCCAGCAAGCCAGCATCCTCTCCCAGCCGCTGGACAACCGCCCGGGACTGGTCCAAACGTTCCTGGAGCGCTTCGGCAACATTGGCCTGCTGTTCGAGCAAGCCGACACCAATCTGACGACCACAACGCTGGCGGCGATCTCCGGGGGGTTGGCGCTGGCGGGAGCCGGCGTGGGCGCGGCCGCCCGCATCTACCCTGCGCTGCTGCCCCTGGTCGCCTTGCTGATGGGATCGCTGCCGCTGATGTGGCTGCTGATGCGCCGCAAGCGCCGCCTGAAGGCTTTTGCCGCCCAACTGCCCGACGCCTTGGAGATGATCGCCCGCACGCTCCGCGCCGGCCAAAGCCTGGCGTTCGGCTTCAACCTGGTGGCCGCGGAGATGCCCCCGCCGATCAGCAAGGAGTTCGGCCGCGTTTTCGAGGAGCAGAATCTGGGCGTTCCCCTGGAGGAAACCCTCCGCAGCATGACCGACCGCATCCCCAACCTTGACCTGCAATTCTTCGTCACCGCCCTGGTGCTCCAGCGGCAAACCGGCGGCGATCTGGCCGAGATCCTCGACAAGATCGGGGCCCTGATCCGCGACCGCTTCCGCATCTGGGGACAAGTGCAGGCGTTGACGGGCGAAGGCCGGCTCTCCGGCATTGTCCTGCTGGCCCTCCCCTTCGTCTTGTTCCTCGCCGTCTACCAACTCAATCGCGACTACGTGATGGTCCTGTTTACGGACCCGACGGGCACCAAAATGCTGGCGGGGGCGGTCATCATGCAAGTCCTCGGCGCCTTGGTCATCCGCAAGATCGTCAACATCAAGGTGTAACCCGTGGTCCTCGCCCAAACCCTGATCAACTTCGAGAGCCTGGTGCCGTTGGCGCTGTTCGGCACCTTTGCCGCGCTGGCCTGGTGGGCCCTGGATGTCATGGCGGCGGGCAGGCCCCGCACCGTGGAACGGCTCGACGAGTTGAAGGACCCCCGCAAACGCCGTCAGGCGCACGCCGAAAGCGCCTTGAAGCAATCCGACACCCTGACCAGGGTCCTGGAAAAAGCATCCCCTTCCCTGGCCAAACCCCTGCAACCGAAAAGCGAGGCGGAACTCGGCAAACTGAAAACCAGGCTGACCGTCGCCGGCTTCCGCGGCGAAGCCGCCGGCACCATCTTCCTCGGACTGAAGTTCGCCGGACTGGTGGTCGGGCTGTTTCTCGGCGGCGGCACGATCACCTCGCTCCGCGGCGTCAATCAAAGCTCGCTGGGCTGGTCCGTCGCCTTGGCCGGTCTGCTCTTTTACCTCCCCGATCTGGCCGTCAATTTCCTCGGCAGCCGCCGCAAGGAGGCGGTCTTTCTCGCCCTGCCCGACGCCTTGGACTTGATGGTGGTCTGCGTCGAAGCGGGCCTGGGACTTGATCAGGCAATGCGCAAGGTGGCCGACGAGCTGAAGCGGACCTACCGCATCCTGGCCGACGAGTTCGCGCTCTCGAACTTCCAGTTGCAGATGGGCCGGCCCCGCGCCGAAGTGCTCCACGAGCTGGGCGCGCGGACCGGCGTGTCCGATCTGCGCTCGCTCTCCGCGGTGCTGATCCAGGCCGACAGGTTCGGCAGCGGCGTGGCCCAGGCGCTCCGCACGCAAAGCGACTCGATGCGCATCCGCCGCCGCCAATTGGCCGAGGAGAAGGCCGCCAAGACCGCTGTCAAGCTCATCTTCCCGCTGGTGCTGTTCATCTTCCCGGGCATCTTCGTGGTCCTGGTTGGCCCGGCCGCCATCACCATGATGCGCGAGTTGTTCCCGATAATGGGCGGGTGACCGCGTGCGCAGGATTGTCCGAATCCCCGCGGTCTCTAATGGGCCGGCGGGGCGGGCTTTTCCGTCGGAATGCGGAATTGCTCCGGCCGCTCCCGGATCACGCGCCGCAGCCAGGCCTCCGGGTAGCCGACCTCCAGGGATTTCTGTTGACCGGGATCGCGGACGTAGCCGTCGTTGTACTTGGTGATCAGGTGCTCGGCCAGCGCCCGCCACCGGCTCACGGTCAGCTCGGCGTGCATCACCGAATAATCGGTAAGGTAGCGGGTAGCAAGGTTGGGGCTGGTCCGGGACAACTCGACCGCGGTCTTCTCCACCGCCGGCTGGAGGGCCAGCAGGTTCGATTCGATGTCCTTCTGCGCGGCCCGGATCTCCGGCATGATGTACGAATACTTCGTATAAGCGATATTGGCCGTGAGGTTGAAGACCCACCAGGCCGAGTCCCAGGAGAACTTGTCGACCGAGCCGCCGGTGAAGCTCTTTGGCACGGCGTCGATGCCGCAGTAGAAGGGCAAGTAGCAGCTTGTGTAGGTGTCGTCCAGGCCGCACCAGACCACGCCGCCGATGGGGTCAGGCAGCCAGGCCCGCGACTGCGTGACGCTCGAACGGCCGGTCTGCTGGGTCGAGATGGGCCGTTCCCAGCCGTATTCGACGCCGTCGACTTTCCAGGGCAGCGGCCGCCAGCGCCGCGGCGATCCGAACGGCCCGGCGTCGACCCCTTGCGTCATGTCGAACTCCGTCCCCTCGTAGTGGTCGCGCATCAGGGCGAACACGTCGGCCACACCGAGCTTCCCGTCCGGCTTGACAAAGAGGGGATAGGGCTGCGCGCCGGGCTTGCTGCGGTGGTAGTCGGGCGAGAAGTGCTGGGAAGGGGCCGCCCGCCGCAGGATGCTCCACACCCGCGTATCACACGTCCGCCGCACGAAGGGTTTTGCCGGGCTGTAAGCCTCGGCAAAGCGGAACGGCTGGCCCGATTTCGGATCGTACCACCCCTTGCTCACCGCGAAGCTCTCGACGTTCGCCGAGTAGAGCCAGTTGGCCGGATCGTGGCGGGGGATTTCGCCGATCCGCGACTGGTTGCAGTGGCAGGTGATGTATCCGTCGGGGACCCGCACCGCCACCCAGGCCGCTCCCTTGCCGCCCGGACCGCTGCCGACAATCTCGAAGATCCACACCTCCCGCGGATCGGCCACCGAGATCGACTCACCCTCATCCCCGTAGCCGTACTCGTCGATCAAGCGGGTCATCACCTGGATTGCTTCGCGGGCGGTGCGGGCCCGCTCCAAAGCGAGCCTCATCATCAGACCGTAGCCCAGAACCGCTTGCGGATTGAGCGCCTCCGGCCGGCCGCCGAAGGTGGTCTCCGCCAGGGAGAGCTGGTACTCGTTCATCAGGCCCGACAACACCTTGTACGTGTGCGGGACCTGGGGAATCTTGCCGCGAGGGCCTTTGTCGGTCGGCAGGCACGGACCGGCCACGATCATCTCGCCCGGATTGTGGTCCGCGGCCGGCGTGATGCCCAGGGTGGAGTAGCAGCCGGCGTCGTCGCAATTGTAGGTGGTCATTACCGAGCCGTCGGCCGACGCGCCGCGGCTGACCAGGATGCTCGTGCAGGCGTTGGCCGGCGACGGACTTGCCGCCACCGCCGCCCACGCTGACAGAATCAGCAGCACGCCGGGAAATCTGATACATGGCAGCCTGCGGAAACCGGATGGGGAGGGTTGCATGGTGTGTCTCTCATGGGATGTCTGTCGGCGGGCTTGCCGCGGGGGGGAAAGGGGGACCGGAACAGTCCCGACCCCTATTTCAGGATACCTGCGGGGTGGAGCGGCGTCAAGCGGACCGCTCGGCTGTTCTCATGTCCACAAATGCCGGTCCAATGTCCGATAGTTGATCGCCTCGTTGAGGTGCGGCGGGCGGATGGCGTCGCTCTGGTCGAGATCGGCGATGGTCCGGGCAACGCGCAGGACTTTATCGTGGGCGCGGGCCGAGAGGCCAAGCTCGGTCATGGCGGCCTTCAGTTGGTTCTGACCTTCGTCGTCCAGCTTGCAGAACTGCCGGGTCTGGCGGTGCGTCATGTCGGCGTTGTAGCGGGTCTTGCCGCCGTCGAAGCGGACGGCCTGGGCCTGCCGGGCAACGGCCACCTCCCGCCGCAGCTCCTCGCTCGATGTGCCCGGCGTGCCGCCCGAAAGCTCCCGGAACGCAACCGATGGGACCTCGATATGGATGTCGATCCGGTCCAAGAGCGGCCCGCTGATCTTCGACATGTACCGCTCGATCTGCGGCGGCGTGCAGTGGCAACTCCGCCGCGAGTCGCCCCGATAGCCGCAGGGGCATGGATTCAAGGCCGCGATGAGCATGAAATTGGCCGGAAAAGTCGTGCTGTTCAAGGCACGGGCGATCGTGACTGTCCCGTCTTCCAGCGGTTGCCGCAGCACTTCGAGCGTCTGCCGGTTGAACTCGGGCAACTCGTCGAGGAAAAGGACGCCATTGTGGGCGAGGCTGATTTCGCCGGGCGAGGGCATCGAGCCGCCGCCGACCAAGCCGGCGTTGCTGATCGTGTGGTGCGGCGAGCGGAACGGGCGGACCGCCAGGAGCGGCTGGCCCGCCTTCAGCCGCCCCACCGCACTATAGATCCGCGTGGTTTCGATCGACTCGCCGGGCGTCAGGTCGGGCAGAATCGTGGGCATCCGCTTGGCCAGCATCGTCTTGCCCGAGCCGGGCGGACCGAGCATCAGAATGTTGTGCCCGCCCGAGGCCGCCACCACCAGCGCCCGCTTGGCCATCTCCTGGCCGCGGACGTCGGCGAAATCGACCTCGTAGGTCGAGAAGGTGCGGAACCACTCGTCGATCCGCGAGGGCTGCGGCTCGATCTCGATCTCGCCGGCCAGAAAGGCCACCGCCTGGGCCAGACTGGCCACAGGAATGACCTCGACGCCTTCGACCACAGCCGCCTCGGCTGCGCTCGGGCTGGGTACGAGCATTCCCCGCACGCCTTCCATCTCGGCGGCGGCCATCGCCATCGACAGGGCGCCCTTGGTGGGCCGGGCACCGCCGTCGAGCGCCAACTCGCCCACCACCGCGTACTGGCCCAGCCGCTCGGCGGCGATCTGCCCGCTGCCCACTAGAATGCCCAGGGCGATGGGCAGATCGAAGGAGGAGGCGTCTTTGGGCAGGTCGGCGGGGGCCAGGTTGATGACCACGCGGTTTTGCGGCCGTTGGAAGCCCGAGTTCACAATTGCCCGCTCCACGCGGTGCGTGCTCTCCTTGACCGCCGCCTCCGGCAGGCCCACCAGCACGGTTTTCGGCAGTCCGGCCGGCGAAACGTCCACCTCGACCTCGACGGGCAAGGCGTCGATGCCTAACAATGAGAAGGTTTTCAGCTTTGCCAACATGATTGGATCCGCATGAGATCAAACAAGTCGGCACCGGTCGCAGATTGGACGACCGTGTTTCCTTTGGCCATCTCCAAGAGAATGTCCGTTAGCCGGTGGACACCGATTCCGTGTTTCTTGAACAGATTGATTTCCTGTTCATGTTTGACGTTCCCGAGTACCAGTTCCTTCGTCCACTTTCCAGGACACAACCGTTGCCGCAAATCCACCATTTTCGGCTTGTCAAACTTATTATGCTTATTATGAAGCCATCCCGAAACGTGTGGCATGAGCTCGGCATCGTCCAGTTTCTTCGCATTGTGAATCGTGATGTAGCTGACTGGTCTGATGGACAATTGACATTCAATGTGGCGACAATCGTGTTTACCTCTTGGCAGTGGCTTGATGGCAAGGATGTCCATTTGACTATTACCAGTCTTGATCCCACGAATCGTGAAGTAGCCGCTTCGGTTCAGCCACTCCTCAACTACTTCCTCACCGAGCAGAGACATTTTACCTCCTCCAATCGAGAACTGACTTTTTCATCTTCCCCCGGCGGAAAAGGCGCCAGAGCAGTGCATTCCCCTGGCCCCAGATGGCCGGCGCCGAGCGGGGAGCGATACCCCCACATTTTGACAACCGGCGCCGCCTCCCGCAAGTATGGCCAACGCAGGGCGCGGCAGGAAACGCTGGCGGGTAATTGGACGCCGTAGCACAGGCATCTTGCCTGTGGCTTCTACACAGGCAGGATGCCTGTGCTACGAGCAATCGGCCGTTTCCCAAGCCGGGAGCCTTCACCCCAACCCTCCCCTAGAGGGAGATGGAACCTCTAATGCAACCCTGTCCAAGAGGGGGAGGGGACTTACGGCAGCCGAAAATCCGCGAAAGTTGGCGTTGTGTCGAATCGCCGTCGTTGGGACAATACGCCCTCCTCACATAGTCCGGCAGCACAGAGAACCGGCCCCGGGCCGGGACGACGAACAACGGCGAAACGGACTTCGCCCACAGACCGGGAGGGATCCAATGGTCACGTTGCATGCGGCCCTGGTGGCCGTGGCGCTTACCGGCGCCGGCCAGAGTGTGATGCTGGACTTCTACGCCGATTGGTGCGGACCGTGCCGGGCAATGAGTCCCACCGTGGAAGCACTCATCGCCCAAGGCTATCCCGTCCAGCGGATCAATATCGACCAGAACCGGCCGCTGGCCGCCAAGTACAGGGTGCAAAACATCCCCTGCTTCGTGATGCTGGTTGACGGGCGGGAAGTGGACCGCGTGACCAACACGACCACCTTCAGCCGGTTGGAACGGATGTGCAGGCTGGGCGCCTCGGCGGCCGCCGCGCCGTCGTCGCCCGTGATGCGGGCGCAAGAGCCAATCGGCGACCGGAGTCGCGCCGCAATCGGCGACGGGAGTCGCCTCCTACAAGACGCGCCCCCGCGCGGCGGTCGTTCCGGCCGGCCTCGCAGCGCCGCCGACCGTTTCCATGCCGCCCGCGCCGGCCGATTGGCGAGCCGGCCCGCCGACGGGCAATCAACCGCTCCCCGCGCCACCGAACGCCGCGCCTGAGCCGTCCGATGCGACCCTGATCGCCGCCAGCGTGCGGTTGCGGGTCGAAGACCCGACGGGCCGTTCCTGTGGATCGGGCACGATCATCGACAGCCGCGACGGCGAGGCCCTCGTGCTGACTTGCGGCCACATCTTCCGCGATTCGCACGGCAAGGGGAAAATCGAGGTCGATCTGTTCGGCACGAATCCGCCACAAGCGATCCCCGGCCGGCTGATCTCCTACGATCTGGACCGCGACGTGGGGCTAGTGGCGATCCGCCCGCCGTTGCCCGTGACGACGGCCCGTTTGGCCCCGCCGGGCTACCGCGCTGCCGAAGGGCAGGCGGTGGTCAGCGTCGGCTGCAACAACGACGGCCCGCCGACGGCCCGCCACAGCCAGGTAACCCGCCTGAACAAGTTTCAAGGGCCACCGAACATCGAGGTTGCCGGCCAGCCGGTCGAGGGCCGCAGCGGCGGCGGGCTGTTCGCCAGCGAGGGCTACGTGATCGGCGTCTGCAACGCCGCCAATCCCACCGACAGGGAAGGATTGTTCGTCGCCCTGGAGGCGATCTGCGCCCAGTTGGATCAGGACCAATTGGCGTTCGTCTACAAAACGCCGGCCGGCAGCGCGGTCGGAGCGCCGGAGGGGTTCAACCCGGCGGGTGCTTCACCCGTCGCGCCGCCGGCGGGGTTTGGCTCGCCGACCGGCCCCGCCGATTTGGCCACTTCCGGTCCCGCGGCAAGGCCGACGGTGGCGCCGCCTGCTGGCTTGGCCTCGCACGAGCAGGCGGCCTTGGATGAAATCCGCCGCAGCCTGAGGGAAGGCGCGGAGGTGGTGGTGGTCGTCCGGCCCCGCGGCAACCCGGACGCCCAGAGCGAGGTCATCATGCTGGACCACGTCTCGCCGGAGTTTCTGAAGCGGCTGGCTGCCGAGGAGCAGCCGCACGGAGTGCCCTACGCGACCTCATCCAAACCGCACAAGAAGTGGTTGGAGTGGTCGTCGCCCGCGGCGCCCCGGTGCCGAACCCGACGTCGGCAGGCGGCCGCTGAGTACCTCCCGCCGTCCTCACAGCGTGTCCTGACCGGTCCAATTCTGGGCGGTGCTGGAAACGTCTTGGGCCGCTTCCGCTTCCTGCATCGGGATGGCCTTGATCCCGCCGGCGTTCCAGTCGATCTTCCTGAGATCGACCGTCTTCACCTGCCGGTTCTGGTAGGTGTGGAAGTAGTAGCGGAGGTTCTTCATGTCTGCTGCGGTGGTCCAATTCGTGAAGTCAATGACCGTCTTGCCGTTCTCGTTGGCGCGGATGGCGCCCCGCGGCAGATCGAACTGGTTCAGCAGATGGAACGCCTGCCAGACGCCTTGCTCGGCCGTGTCGGCGGGGACCATCGCTTGGGTGAAGGCCACGGCGCGGACGAAGCGGGAAGGCGGGGTGAAATCGCCGGGCAGGCCCCACATGCCCGTCCCCTGGCCGAAGCCGGCCAGCTTCTCGCCCCCCATCACCACCGGAAGCGCGTTGTCCGGGCTCAAGTGAATGTAGTTGCGGAGGTTCGTCAGGTGCCAGTCGAAGCGTCGGTGAGTTGGTGATCACGCCCAGGGGGTTTTCGTGGACGTGGAGCCGGCCGTCGACGTACTCGATCACGGCGGCGTGGCCTTCGGCGTCCTGGACGGCGTAGTGCAACTGCAAGAGGGCAGCCGAACGGCTCCTTGTCGACCCAGGCGACGCGCACGCCCTCCAGCGCCGCGGTGGCCTCGTTCACCGTCGCGCAGGTGCCGAGCAGATAGACGGCAACCTGGAATGAAGCCATGGTGCGGCCGGCGTCGGGCTTCTCAATCTTCTGGTAGCCGGCGGTGCCGGGGAACAGGAAATTGCCTACCGCCAATCCCTTCTCGTTCAGCCCGTCGCAAACGTAGGGCTGGCCGTGGACGTTGGGGCCGACGAACCCGTAGCGGGTCGTCCAGCGAAGTCCCGGCGTGCCGTCGGGTGTTTCGCCCACGTACTGCCAGCCGCGGGGAACGATGAGCATTTCGGATTGCAGGTCCGCGCCGACCTCCATCGTGCGGGCGTAGATGACCGCCCCGTCGCCCGCCACCAGCCGAATGCCCGTGCAGGCGACGGCGGTTGAAGGCAAGGAGGCAAGAACGGCGAGTGCGATTGCGGCCGTGACCAGGGCGACCGACGCAGTTGTGGGTCCACGGGTCTTCATTTTCCGGCTCCTTATTGCGATTGCTGTGGCGGGAGGTTGCGGCGCCGCTTGCGGCAAGCGGAAAACTGCGCCGCCCCCTTCCCACGCAAATTTAGGTCAAAATGTGCATTTGGGGGGAATTTGGGGGAAAGTCAGGCGGTGGGCTACTTGACATTTGACCGGTCCGGCCCTTATCATGGGGGGCAGGTTTCCAGCCCCACTCTTGCCGGCTGGAACTTGCCGCCGTGCCCCGGCGTCCAACTTGGGACGGTTTCTTGACGCACTCGCAAAAGGGAACAACACATGTCAACCGCTCTGGAAGGTGTGGAGTCGGCCCAACAGCACGTCGAGTCGTTCGTGGCGCAGGTGCGGACGATCCGTGCGGCCTTGCACGAGGTCGTCGTCGGCCAGGACGAGGTGATCGACCAGTTGTTGATCTGTGCGCTCTGCGGCTCGCACGCCTTGCTGGTGGGCGTGCCGGGATTGGCGAAGACGTTGATGGTCAAGGCCCTGGCCGCCGCGTTCCGCTGGAAGTATTCGCGGATCCAGTTCACGCCCGACCTGATGCCTGCCGACGTGACCGGCTACGAGTTGCTGGGGCGGAGCACGGACGGGCAAGGCCCAACCATGGTCTTCCGCCGCGGCCCGGTCTTCGCCAACCTCGTGTTGGCGGACGAGATTAACCGGGCGGCGCCGAAGACGCAGTTGGCGCTGTTGGAGGCGATGGCCGAGCGGCACGTCACGGTGGGCGGAAAGACCTATCCGCTGGACGAGCCCTTCCTGGTCGCCGCCACGCAGAACCCCATCGAGCAGGAAGGGACGTATCCGCTGCCCGAGGCGCAGCTCGACCGTTTCATGATGGAGATCCGCATCGGCTACCCGTCGCCGGCGCAGGAAGAGGAGATTGTGCTGCGGACGACGGCCGGGATGCCGGAGTTGCCCACGGCCTCGCTGGAGCGGGAGGACTTTCTGCGGCTTCGCGATCTGGTGTTGGCGGTGCCGGTGGCGGCGAACGTCGCCGCCCACGCGGTGCGGCTCTGCGGCCTGAGCCGCCCCGAGGACCCCCGCAGCGGCAAGTTCGTCCGCGACTATGTGGCCTGGGGCGCCGGGCCGCGCGGCTCGCAGAACCTGGTGCTGGCGGCCAAGGCGCGGGCGCTGCTCTTGGGCCGCCCCGCCCCCACCGCCGAGGACGTCCGGGCGACGGCCCTGCCGATCCTGCGGCACCGGATCATCGTGAACCACCGGGCGGTGGGCGATTCGATCTCCTCGGCCGACGTGATCGACCACTTGTTGAAGGAAGTGGCGGCATGACCACCCGCGCGATCAGCCGGTTCCTCGATCTCCGTGCGCTGGCGGCGCTGGAGCACATGCGATTCACCACCCGCCGCCGCGTGGAAGGGACCTTCATGGGCTACCACCAGTCGCGGGCGCTGGGGGGGCGGGCGAGTTTGTCGATTTCCGCGAGTACACCGGCGGCGAAGACCTGCGGCGGCTGGACTGGAGGGTGTTCGCCCGCACCGGAAAGGCCTTCGTCCGCCTGCACGAAGAGGAAACCAACCTGGCCTGCACCCTGGCGATCGATGCCAGCGGCTCGATGCGCTTCGGCGCGGCCGGCCGGCGCGATCCGCGCGGCTCGAAGCTCGAATACGTGCAATACCTCGCCACGGCCCTATCGCAGGTCATCACCCGCAGCCAAGACCACGTCGGCTTGGCCGTGCTCAACGGCTCGTTGGGCGAGTGGCTGGCGCCGGCCGCCATGGCCTCGCACGTCGAGAGCCTGCAAGAGATCGTCGAGCACGTGCAGACCCATGCCAGCCTGCGGATGGCCGGCGGGCTGCGGGAGCTTTTCGAGCGTTCCCGCCGCCGGGGCGTGCTCATGCTCATCAGCGATTACCTCATGGACGACCTGGAAGACGTGTTCGGCGGCTTGCGGCTGTTCCGCCACCGGGGTTGGGACGTTGTCGTGCTGCACGTCGTCCATCCCGACGAAGAGCGGCTGCCCGAGGGCGTCGCCTACCGCTTCGAGGGGCTGGAAAACGAGGGCCGGGTGAATTGTTCGCCAGCGGAGATCCGCGCCGTCTACCGGCAGCGGTTCGCCGCTCACCTGGCGATGGTCCGTCAGTTGGCTCTGGCCGGCGGTTGCGACTACCGCCGCGTCTCGACGGCGATTCCGTATTTGCAGACGTTGAGAGGGTTCTTGGTGGATCGGGCCGGATAAACAACCGCTTGCGGTTTCGCAGGCTTTACTACACCATGACATTTCTGCACCCCTGGGCGATTGTGATCGGCGTGGCGGCGGCGGCCGCTCCGGTGCTGATCCATTGGCTGACCAGTCCCCGGCCGGTGCGGATGCCGCTTTCGACGATCCGCTTCGTGCGCGAGGCCGTCCACCAACGGCGGAGCTGGCGGCGGTTGCGCGATCTGTTGCTCTTGTGCCTGCGGACGCTGGCGATCCTGCTGATTGCTCTGGCGGTGGCCCGGCCCCAGTGGGGACAGCCGCGGCCGGTGTCCGATCTCCAGCAGAGCGACGCCGTGCGGGTGGTGCTGCTGGACTTGAGCCAGAGCATGGCCGCCCGGCTGGGAAACGTCGAGCTTTTCGAGCGGGCGCGGACCGTGGCCGCCGAATACCTCCGCTACCGGCCGGGACTAGCGGCGGACCTGATCCTGGCCGCGGCCCGGCCGCAGGCGGTGTTCGACGGTCCCTCGACTAATTTCGACGCCTTGCGCGACGAGTTGGCCCGCTGCCGGGTCTTGCCGCAACGGCTGGACGCCAATCGGGCGCTGGACCTGGCCGCGCGGGTGCTGGCCCCAACCGGCCAGAACGACGGGGCACCGCCGCGAAGCGGTGGTCCGCGGCGGGAATTGGTTCTGGTGAGCGATTTCCAGCGTTCCAGTTGGGGCGGCGCCAACTTCTCTCCTCTCCCGGCCGACACCCAAATCCAGTTCGAGTCGGTTGCCCCGCCCCAGCCGCCGGCGAACCTGGCCATTCTCCGCGTCGAGGGGCACGCAGCCGACGTTTCGGGCAGCACTCAGCTTGCCGTCGAAGTGGGCAACTACTCGCCCAACGACCGCAAAGTTACCGTCGAGGTCTCAATCGGCAATTCGAGCTGGCGGCTGACGGACACCGCCCGCGCGCACCGCGTCACCACGCTGACCGGAGAGATCGGCTCGCGGGCTGGGCTGGCAGCCGGGCGAGGCGCGGCCTGTTGGGCGTCGACGACGCCCTGGCCGCGGACAACGTCTGCCCTTTCGTCCTCCATACCCGGCCGCCGCCCAAGTATGTGCTGCTGACCCGGCAGGCGGCGGGCCGGCGGCCCACCTCCAGCATGTTCCTCGAGTGCGCCCTGGCGCCGGCCGCCGGGAAGAACCGCCGCCAAAGACGGAGAGAAACGCCCCGAGCCGACGGTGGTCCGGGTCGATCCGGCCGCGCTGGACCGGGCAGCCGTGACCAGCAGCGACCTGATTCTGCTGGATCATCCGGGAAGGCTCGCCCCCGAGACGGTCGAGTTGCTGGCCGATCTGTTGCGGCGGGGCCGGCCGGTCGTCTACGTGGCCGCCGAGCTGATCGACGCGACGAACCTCAAGCGGCTGTGCGAGGCGGCCGGCGGCGGGCTGCAATTGCCCGTCGAGTTTCTCCCGCCGCCCGCCGGCCAACCCCGCCGCGACCTGATGTTCACCTCGATGCGGCGCGACAGTCCGCCGTTCCGCGTTTTCGGCGACAGCCTCACTCCGTTGGTGGGCCGGCTCCGCTTCGCTGGCGGAATCAGCTCGCGCCGGCTGGAGACCGGCCTGGAATCCGACGTGCTGGCCACCTACAACGACGGAACCGCGGGGATCGTGCTCAGTTCTTCGGACGCCGGCGCGCTGGCCGTGATCAACGCCGACCTGGCGGCCTCCGACTTGCCGAAAACCTCCGCTTTCGTCCCGCTGCTGGCCGAATTGATCGGACAGATGCTCGAACGGGACCAACGGGCCGGATCGGCCGCCTGCGGCGAGCCCCTGGTGGTTCAACTGCCGGCCGAGGCCGGCGCGGCGGCCGGGCTTCGCCTCCGTGGGCCGGAAGGGGAAGCTGCCGACGCCAAAGGCGATCGTTACGGCCAACTGGCCGACGAAGCGGTGGGCACGCAGTGGCGCTGGACGTCGCCCGGCCCGCCCGGCGTCTACCGGGTCGAGCGCGACGGCCGGACCGTCTTCGCCGCCGCGCTGACGATCCCGCCGGAAGAAAGCGATCTGGACTTGTTGCGCCCCAAGGACCTGACCGGCCGGTTGGCGGCGGGGCGGGTGGCTGCCTATCGCGGCGCCGCCGACGAAGGTCAGAGCCGCGACGACTTCTGGAAATGGTTCGCCGTGGCATGTGTTGTATGCATCATCGGGGAGATTTCCACCTTGTTGGGTTTTCGGACTTGATAGCCGGATTGGGTGGCACGCCCTGAAAGGGCGTGGTGGAGGGACGCGGTTGAATTCGACGGTCGGCCACGCCCTTTCAGGGCGTGCCACCCAACGCACTTGACTATATGACGCAAATTAGTTTTGATCCTTACATTCCGCTGGCGTTGTGGGTGCCGCTGGCCCTGGCCACCGCGGCGATGCTGGCGTGGTATGCCGCAGCGGGACGCCGCCGGCTGCCCAAGCGGCGGTGGTGGGCGGTGGTGGCCCTGATGGCCCTGGCCGCAACGGTGCCGCTCTTGGTGCTGCTGAACCCGACCTGGCTCGAGCAGGTCCCGCCGCCGGCCGGCAAGCCCCTGCTGACGGTGCTGGTGGACCGCTCGGCGAGCATGGCGACCCGCGACGCCCCCGGCGGGGAAACCCGCTACCAAGCCGGCGTAGCGCTGGCCACGGCCGTGGCCGGCCAGTTGAAGGATCAGTATGAGGTGCGGTTGCGGTGGTTCGCCGCCACGTCCGCGCCCTGCTCGCCGGAAGCGCTTGCCGGGGCGTCGCCCGACGGCGCGGCCACCGACCTGGCGGCCGCGGTACAGGGGGCCTTGGAGGACGACCGGCCGCAAGGCCAGGCCATGCTGCTGCTGAGCGACGGCATTCACAACACGGGCGGAGCAGAACCGTTGCGGCAGGCGGCGGCAAAGGCCAGGGCGATGGCCGTGCCTGTCTACGCCAAGACCATCGGCGGCCCGGCCGTGGTCAATGATCTGGAAGTCACGGTTGAACAGCCGCAGGAATTGGCTTTCGCCGGCCAGCGCGTGCCGATGGCCGTAAACCTCCGCCAGCGCGGCAAGCTGGGCGAGAAGACGACGCTTTCGCTGTGGCGGGGCGAGGAACTCGTCGAAAAGCGCGACGTGGCGCTGCGGCCGGACGACGCCGTGGAAGAGGTGTTCTACGTCACGCACAAGCAGAGCGGGCTGTACCGCTATGAAGTCCGTGCGGAGGCCCTGCCCGGCGAGGCCACCACCGCCAACAACGCCGCGCCACTGCTGTTGCGGGTGATCGATCAGCCGATCCGCATGTTGCTGTTGGAAGGGAAGCCGTACTGGGACACGAAGTTCCTGGTGCGGACGCTCTCGAACGACCCGTCGGTGGAATTGACGAGCGTCGTGCAGCTTGCCGAGGGGCGGCTGTTGCGGCGGAAGATCCCCCGCCACCCGCCGCCGGCGGAGGAGAAACGCCCCGCGGCTGCGACCGCGGGGGACCGGGAAGAATGGACCATCGAAACGGACGCCGCCAAGTTGCTGGCCGACGCCGATGCGCTCAACTCCTATCAAGTCGTGGTCCTCGGACGGAATACCGAGGTCTTCCTGACCGACGACGCCTTGGCGAAGCTGCGCAAGTGGCTTGTCGAGTCGGAAGGGTCGCTGGTCTGCTTCCGCGGCGCGCCCGCTTCCCAGATCGGCCAGCGGCTGGGCGAGTTGATGCCCGTCCGCTGGACGCCGACGGCGGAGACGCACTACAACATGCAATTGACGGGCACGGCCCAGGCGTTGCACTGGCTGCCGGCCGGCAAGGACGGCCTCAGTCCACTGGCCGAGCTACCGCCGCTGGCCACTGCGGCGCAGCCGGAGGCCGCCAAGGCGCTGTCGGTGGTGCTGGCCACCGGCGTGGTCGGCGCGCTCCGCCCAGCCCGCTCCGGTGATCAGTTATCAGCCCGTGGGCAACGGACGGGTCGTCGTCGTAGAAGGGGCGGGCATGTGGCGCTGGGCGTTTCTCCCGCCGGACCGCCAGAAGCAGGAGGAAATCTACGGCTCGCTCTGGCAAAGCCTCGTCCGCTGGCTGGTGGCGCAAGTGGGCCTGTTGCCTTCGCAGCGGCTGGCCCTGCGGACCGACGCGATCAGCTTCAACGCCGACGAAAGCGTCACGGCGACCCTGCTGACCCGCGGCTGGAAGGGCGAGCCGCCGCAAGTGGAACTCAGCGGGGGACCGCTGGAGCGGCCGCGGACCTTCGCCTGCGTGCCACAAGGCAGCTATCCTGGCCAGTACCACGTCGGCCTGGGCCGGCTGCCCGAAGGGCGGTACGCGCTCCGCGTGCTGGGCGGCGAAGGGCGGATCCGTCCGCGGCCACCGCCTTCGAGGTCCGCCAGAACACCGCCGAGCGGCTCGACGTCCGCGCCCAGCCGGCCGTGATGCAGATGCTTGCCCGCGAGAGCGGCGGAGCGGTCCTGGAAAGGGTCGAGCCGCGCCTGCTGGCGACAGAATTCCACGAATATCTCGCCCGCACCCGTCCCCAACGCACGGCGCGAACGATGGCCTGGGACCGGTGGTGGGCCTTGAGCGGAGCGCTGATGATTTGGGCCGCCGCCTGGAGCCTGCGGCGGCGGTCGGGCTTGGTGTAGGAGGATCACATGGCAACCGTTCAGACGAGAATTGGCCGATTGCGGCGCCGCTTGGTGGGCGTTCATCTGGCGGCGGGGACGGTGTGGGGATTGGCCGCGGCCGTCGTGCTGCTGCTGCTGGGCGCATGGTTGGACTTGCTCTGGGAGCTGCCGCCCGAGTGGCGGATCGCTACGCTTTGGGCCGCCGGCGGCAGCGGCGCCATGTTGTTGGCCGTGCTGGCGGCGGTCGCCTGCCGTGCCGCCCGAGGCTTCGCCTTGGCTCGCCGGCTGGATCGGGCGGGCCAGGCCGGCGGCCGGATTTTCACCGGCTGGGAGTTCGAGCAGAGCCGTTACGGAATTGCAGGCGAGGCCCCGGCGCCGCTCAGCGCGGGTCTGGCGGCCTTGGCGGCGGCAGAGGCGGCGGTGGCAGCCCGTGGGGTTCCGCTTGGCCGGGCCGCGCCTTGGCGGCCGCTCGGGCGGGCGTTGGCGGCGATCGCGCTGCTGGCGGCAATCGTCGCCGCGGTGGCTGTCGGGCTGCCGCGCATGGCGGCGATCCAGTGGAACCGTTTCTTGCGGCCCTATGACGACGTGCCGCCGTTCTCGCTGACCACGTTCGAGGTCACCCCCGGCAACAAATCCGACGTGCTCTACGGCAGCGACTTGGAGATCTGCGCCAAGGTCCACGGCGCCCCGGTGGAGCAGGTCGAGTTGGTGCTCGCTTCGGCCCGCGGCCGGGAGCCGCCGCTGCCGATGTTCCCCGAGGCCGACGGCCGGTGGCGGACCGTGTTGACGAATGTGGTCGAGCCGACCGAGTATTTCGTCCGCGCCTATCGGGCCCGGAGCGTGGCGTACCACCTCGGCGTGATTACCGTGCCGCGGATCGAGAGCGCGAAGGTGCGGATCGTGCAGCCGGCCTACGCCCGCCGCCCGCCCTATGAAGGACCGTTGCCCAAGGACGGCGTGAGCGGACTCCGCGGCACGAAGGTCGAGGTCATCCTCACCAGCAACCGGCCGCTCAGCGGCGGCTGCATTACCCTCAGCGGCGCAGTTGCTCAATCCCAGAAGACCGGTGTCACGAATGGGAAAACGCCCCGCGACGGCGCTCGCGGGGGAAAGTCGCCGGCGGCACCCCCCGCCACCGCCGACCACCGCTCCGCGGCGGTGCCCGCGGGGCGTTTGGATCTGCCGATGAAGCCTGCCGAGCCGGGCAGCCAGGAGGCGTCGGGCGAGTTTACCATCGCCGGCGACGGGAAGTTCGAGTGCCGGGTGATCGACGAAGCCGGTCAGGCGTCGCAGCAGACGTTTGCGGGAAACGTCACCCTGCTGGCGGACGAGCGGCCGCTGGTGCGGCTCATCCAACCGCCGAAGATTTCGCTGGCCACGCCCTCGGCTGCGCTGCCGGTGGTGTTGTCGGCGGAGGACGATTGCGGGATTTCCCGGTTGCAATTGTTCCGCAGTCTGAACGATTCCCGTCCGCTGCCGGTCGATCTGCCGTTGGGCCCGCAGCAGCCGCGGCGGCTGGATGCGCCGGCACAACTGCCGCTGGAGCAGTACGGGCTGGCGCCTGGCGACGTGATCAAGCTCTTCGGCCGCGTCGAGGACAACGACCCGGCCGGCGCGAAAGGGGCGGAGAGCACCGTGGCCGTGGTGCGGATCATCAGCGAGGAGGAGTTCCAGCGGCTGCTGCAAACGCAGGAGGGCATCGAGTCGCTTCAGTCGAAGTACGACGACGCGCAGCGGCGGATGGAACGGATGAACGACGAAGTGGAGGGGCTGCGGAAGAAGGCGAAGAAGCACCCGCCCGGCGAGAAGGCCGACGACGAACTCCGCCGCGAGCTGCGCCGGTTGCGGCAGATGCTCAGCCAGGAGGCCGATGCGATGCGCCAGGCCGCCGGGCACAAGTTGCCCTTCGACTTGGACGATTCGCTCACGCCGGAACTGGAGCGGCTCGCCAAGACCACCAAGGCGATGGCCGACGAGTTGGAGCAACTCGAACGGGAGCGGGAGTTGATCAACGGGAAGCTGGCCCACAAGCTGGACGAGATGGCCCGGCGGCTGGCCTCCGCCCGCAAGCTCTACAACGAGATGGCCGGAGAGCCGCTGGCGTATCTCGAAGCGGCGTTCCCGTTGATGGCCGACCAGGAGCGTTTCGTGATGCTCGTTCTCTGGCAGCAGGACCTGGCCGAGCGGCTCTCTTCGCTCCGGGGGCACGACAAGGAGGACAACCCGGCCTTGAAAGCGCGGATGCGCGACCTGGAAGAGGAGCAGCGGCAGGTCCGCGACGCCCTGGCCCGGTTGCTCGACGACATTCAGGAGCACGTGGACAAGCTGCCCGAGAAGCCCGAGTTGAAGGAATTGCGGGAGACGGCGCAGGAGTTTGTGGGGAAAGTGCGCAAGAGCGGGGCATCGGAGGCGATGGCCGCGGCCGAGACCGCCCTGGCCGAGTTCGCCGGCACGCGCGGGTACGAAAAGGCCAAGGAGGCCGCCGACATCCTGGCCAAGTTTTTGAGTGAGTGCCAGGGCTGCAAGAACTGCGCCTGCAACGGAATGCGGCTCGTCTTCAAGCCTAAACTCTGCCAGTCGATGGACAACACGCTCGGCCAACTGCTGGCCGGGCTTGGCATGGGTTCCGGCACGGGCAGCGGAACGGGGCCGGGCAGTGGGATGGGCATGGGCGGAAATGGCGCGGTCGGCCTCTTCGGCGGCTTGCCGGAGATGACCGGCCTCGAGAAGACCGGCCAGAGCCGCGCCAACGACCTGGCGCGGTTGCGCGGTTATTCCGCCGCGCCCGCCGGCGCGAATTCCGACCAGGCCGCCGCCGACGCGGTAGTCCCCGGTCAGGCCGGCGGAGTGAGCGAAGGCGCCATCCCGGCCCGCTATCGCCGTCAAGTGGGGCAATACTTCCAACGCATCAGCGAAGAAACCGGCGGTAGCCAGGATGATCGAACGAGGGAACGACGTGACTAGGTGATGTTTCTATGACGCGGTTGGGTGGCACGCCCTGAAAGGGCGTGGCGGAGGGAGACGGCTTACTTTGCCGGTTGACCACGCCCTTTCAGGGCGTGCCACCCAGGGAAACGTGCAATAGCGGATCGCATTCTTGTGTCAATGACCAACGCAGCAGGTTTACCGTCCGAGGTTTATATGAGCGTCAGACAGCGACATCGGCAGACTGCGATTGTTCTCTCCCTCGCCTTGGCGGCGATCACGCTGCCCGGCGCGGGGCGGGTCGAAGCCGCCACCAGCCCCTCCGGCGGTGAGCCGGACGGGATCGTGCAGGTGGCGAATCTCGTCTACGCCGGCACGAAGAGCAGCCGTTGCTTCTCCGATCATTTCCTGGTGAAGGCGGAGCAAGAGACGGCCATTTCCACCAGCCGCCGGTTCCATGCCGTGAAGCTCTCCAGTGAGAGCATCTACGACTTTCCGCTGCTGGTGATGACCGGCGAGGGGGACTTCCAACTCTCCGGGGCCGAGCGGGAGAGCCTGCGGCGCTACGTCGAGCGGGGCGGACTCCTGCTGGCCTCGGCCGGCTGCTCCTCCAGCGAGTGGGACCGGGCGTTCCGCCGTGAAATGGCCACGATCTTTCCCAATGCGCCGCTGCGGGCGGTTGCCATGAGCCATCCGATGTTTCACACGGTTTACGACATCGCCCGGTTGCGGGCGAAACACGGCACGCCGCGGCCGCTGATGGGCGTGAGCATCGGCGACCGGATCGGGGTGGTCTACTCGCAAGACGGACTGAACGACACGCCCCACACCACCGGCTGCTGTTGTTGCGGCGGCAACGAATTGGCCAACGCCGTGGAGATCAACGTGAATCTGCTGGCCTATGCCTTGATGTGGTAGACGATGACGGGCAACGGTTGCGAGTTGATGCTGTTGTTGACGGCCGTGCTGGGATGCGCGGTCTGCGCCGGGTGCCGGCCCGCCGCCGCGCGGCCGCTGGCCGTGGTCCTCAGCGGCGACGTGGCCGGTTGGATTGCCCCCTGCGGCTGCGCCTCGAACCAGTCGGGCGGACTGGCGCGGCGGGCGACGTACCTCGGCCAGTTGCGCCGCCAGTCGGCGGTGATCGCCGCCGACGTGGGCGGCGCCGTTCAGGGAAACGCGCCCTACGACCGGCTCAAGCTGGAGGCGATCTTGCGGGGCGAGGCCGCGATGGGCCTGGCAGCCCACAACATCGGCGCCGCCGAGGCCCGCTTCGGTCCCGAGTGCCTCCGCACCTTGGCGGCTGCGGAGAATGCGCCTTTGTTGTCGGCCAACGTCCGCGACCGCGCCGGCCGGCTGGTCGCCGCGCCGCTGCGGATCGTTGCCGCAGCCGGACGGAGGGTGGCCCTGGTCGGCGTGTTGGCCGAGCGTTACGCCACGGCGGAGCTTGACGTGACGCCGCCGCGCCAGGCCGTGCTCGACGCGCTGCGGACCGCACAGGACCGGTACGACGCCCTGATCGTGCTGGCCTACTTGCCCGAGGATGAGTTGCGGCAATTGGCCGAAGCCCTGCCCGAGGCCGACGCGGTCGTGGGCGGGCCGACGGGGCAGCCGATGAGTCCGCAACGGGGAGGACCGGTCTTGTTGGCCTCGGCCACGAACGAAGGGAAATTCGTGGTCCGGCTCGATGCCCCCGGAGCCGGCGCGACGGACCCGTGGACCGGCGGCGTCGTGGAGTTGAATGAACAATTTGCCGACGATCCGCAACAGGCGGCCAACCTCGGCCGCTTCCGCGAGGCGCTCCAGCGCGCAGACTTCACGCCCGAGCAAACGTCCCTGGTCGAGCCGTTTCCCGCCGGTCTGCCCAAGGGCTTTGCGGTGGCGGGGACGGCGGCGTGCGTAAAATGCCACGAGGACGACCAGCGGCGCTGGAAGGCCTCGCCGCACGCCAAGGCCTGGAAGTCGCTGGTGGAGAAGACCGCCCAGGCCGATCCCGACTGCCAGCGCTGCCACACCACCGGTTACGGATTGCCGGCCGGGTTCGTCTCGGTGCGGCGGAGCGGCAAGCGGCTCGACGTGGGCTGCGAGAGCTGTCATGGGCCGTCGCTGGGTCACGCGGCCGAGCCGACCGTAAAGACGGCCTACTTCGCCCAGGCCCGGAACCATTGCAGCGGCTGCCACGACCGCGAGAACAGCCCGAAGTTCGTCTACGACGAGTATTGGAAGAAAATCGAGCATGGGGAGACTCCGGGCGTGCCACCGATTAACGACACGGGAGGGAATTGACCATGAATCGCCGTGCAACGATACGACTGGTCCTGGTGGCAGCGTGCGGGGCGGTGTTGGCGATCCGCGCGCCGGCGGCCGAACCGGCTACTGAGTCTCAGAAGAGCAATGTCGTAACCGGAGAACGCCCCGCAACTGCGGTCGCGGGGGAAGAACGCCGCTCCAGCCCCCCCGCAACCGCAGTCGCGGGGCGTTTGGGCGACATCTCCCCGGCGGCGGCTGGTGAGCAAGGATCGGCCGCGCAATGGCCGTCGAGCCTGGAGGAGGGCTACCGCCGCGCGCTTCGGGACCGCAAGCCGCTGCTGATCTGCGTTGGGGCGAAATGGTCCGCGCCGAGCCGGAAGATGGCCAAGGAACTGGAGGAAGCGACGGTGGCGGCGGAGTTGGCCCGCTGGACGCCGGTCTTCCTCGATCTGGACGCGCAGGCCGGGGACGTCGAGGAGTTGGGCGTGGTGACGGCGCCCGCCCTGCGGATCTTCACCCCTGGCGGCCAGTACGTCACCGGTTGCGACCGCTACCTGCCCCCCGACGAATTTGTGGCGTGGCTGAAGAAACATTACGACGCCGCTCTGCCGCCGGCGGATGACGTGCTGTTGGCCACGGGTGAGCCGAACATCACCGCAGTCGTCAAGCTGGTCAGGCAGTTCGAGCAGCGCAATGCCGCGTTGCGCGAGGCGGCGATCCGCCGTTTGACGCCCTATCCCGAGGCCGCCAAGGCGGCGGTGGTCAAGGCGTTCCGCGAGAGCGGACTCTCGGCGCGGCTGGCGGCGATGGAGGTGCTCGACGGGTGGCAAGCCCCACTGGAAGGCTTTGACCCTTGGCGGCCGGAGACCTTCACGCCGGAGCGGCTCGCGCGGTTGGAGAAGTGGAAGGACCGGGCGATCCAGCCGGCGGAGTCCGCGCCGCAAAGTTGACGCCGGAGCAATTGGCCTCGGCCCGGGCGCAGATCGAGTGGATGTTGCGGGCCGGCGAGGCGGAGTCCGACGCCGCCGGCCACCGGCTGGCTCGGCTGGGCGCGGCGCTGCTGCCGGAGGTCTATGCGCGGCTGAAGGACGCGGCGACGGACCAGGACCACCGGCGCCTGTTGGTGCTCCGCTATCGGCTGGTGGCGGACGGCGCCTTGGCGTTGAGTTGGCCGGGGGGGATCGAGCGGCTGGCCGACCGCAATCCGCGGCAGCGGCAGAAGGCGGCGGCGGAGCTTGCTCAAAGGGCCGCCGGGACCGATCAGCCGCTGCTACTGGAACTGTTCGCCGACCCGGACCCGCTGGTGCGCGAGATCAGCCTCCGCGGCCTCCAGCACATCGGCGGCAAGGAAGCCAACGCCGCCCTGGTGAAACTGCTCGACGATCCGGACCCGAACGTCCGGGCCGCCGTCTTGAAGCAACTCGAGGCCAGCCCCAGCGCGGCGATGACCAAGGCCATCGTGAAGTACTTGAAGACACGAGAAGGACCCCGACCTGATCGGTCACGGCATCCGCGTCTTGCAGGCGGCCAAGGGGGCGGAGGCGGTGAAGTGCCTGATGCGGCTGTTGAAGCACGAGAGTTGGCAGGTCCGCGCCGAGGCGGCCGCCGCGATCGGCAAGGTGGTCGAGGGAGACCGCTCGTTCTCTTCGTCGCCCGGCGGCGGGCTGGGCAAGCCCGACGAGGCGACCCAGTTGGCAGCCGACGTTTACGTGGCCCTCTTGGAACTGTTGGACGACCCCGAGCCGTTCGTCGTGGCCAAGGGGGTCGAGGGTCTGGCGGGCGCGGACATGGCCGTGGCCGTCGAGCCGCTGGCCAAGGCGGCGGAACGGCATCCCGACCTGGCGCCGACGATCCTGCCGATGTTGGCCCGCGGCAGCACCATGCGCCCGAAGGCGATGCCGTACTTGCGGAAATTCACCAAGCACCGGGAGCCGCGGATCCGCGCGGCGGCCATCGCCGCCATCTGCTCACTTTCCTTGGACGACGCGGAGGAAGAGATGCTCGCCGGGCTAGGCGACAAGGAGAGCCAGGTGCGGCTGGCTGCGGCGTCGGCAGCCATCGAGGCGATGGACGGCCTCCGCGAGAGTGCCGCGCAGAAGAACCGCGAGGCCGCCAACCGCACTCGCGCAGATCATCTACCAGTCGTCGCCCGCGGCCGTGGACACGGACGTGCTCTCGATGGTGGCGAGGCTGCTGGGCGGGGCCGCCAAGCCGGCAAAGCAGGAGGACGTTAAGAAAGAGAAGCCCGCCGCCAAGCCGGCGGAGAAGGAGGACATCAAGAAAGAAAAACCCGCCGCCAAGGCGGCAGAGAAGAAGGACCTCAAGAAGGAGAACCCTGCCGACGCCAAGCCGGAGCACGAGGACTCTTGGTGGGACGAGTGGCTGCGGCAGTGCTACGCGGGACGGAACCGCCCGAAGTGGACCGCCCGGATGGTCCCCGTGCTGGAGAAAATGCTCGGGGCGGAAGCACCGAAAGAGCGGGCCGCGGCCGCGGTCCTGCTGGCCCCGCTGGGAAAGGCGAGCGAGTCCGTGCCGGTCCTCCAGAAAACCGTCCGGGCGAACCCGGAGCTGCTGCAGACGGCCGTGAAGGTGCTTCCCTGGCTCGTCTGGGAGGATCGCGCGAA
This sequence comes from uncultured Planctomycetaceae bacterium, assembly GCA_963754135.1. Lineage (GTDB taxonomy): Bacteria > Planctomycetota > Planctomycetia > Pirellulales > Thermoguttaceae > JAJFUI01. Next base: position 1,160,308 of record CAVWEY010000002.1, on the reverse strand, counting down.
GGCTTTCCGGGCCTTCCGCTCGACGGCCGACAGCGATGAGGCCATCGCCGAGCTGACCGGCGGGATCAGCGCGATGCCCGATCCGCGCGCGGCCGACCTGTTCTGGCAACTGCTGGCCGGATCGAAGATCAAGGCGGAGGCGGCGCCGTATCTGTTGTGGGCGTTGACGGAGGCGTACTTCGGCACCCGGTACGTTTCCTCCGACGTGCCGCCCGCCGTGCGCCGCAGGGTGATCGAGGCGGCGAGGCCTCGCGCGCTCTCCGGCGGCGAGTGGCAGCGCCGCGCCGCGCTGGCGCTCTTGGCCACTGCCGCCAAGGACGAGGCGGCGGCGACGGCGGCCCAGCTCGCCGCCGACGCCGGACTCGAGCGACGCCGTGCGGACCGAGGCGTTTCAGGTGCAGTTGGTGGTGCAACCGGAATCCGAGGCCCGCCGGTCCGCCTTGGCGGCGCTGAGGAACAGCCACCCGAAACGCAAGGCCATCGCCCTGCGGTACCTGGCTCACGGGCCGGGGTCGCTGAACACCCTGCCCAGCGGCTTCATGCTCTTTTTCGTGTCGACTTATTCCTATTCGAGCGGCAGCGACGGCAATCCCATCGTGCCCCAGCCGCCGGCCGGACTGAAGCTCCGCGACGTCCGCCCGCTGATGGACGACGCGGATGCGGAAACCGCGGCCTCGGCCGGCTATCTGGCGGTGCTGTTGGGCGACAGCGACGGCATGGCCCCGCTGTTGCGCTACTGGCGGGGAAGCCAACAGGGCGTCGGACCACTGGGCCAAGTCGGTCTATCGGGCCATCGCCGTCGCCGACGATCCGAAGTACATCCCGGTGCTGCGGGACATCTATGCCAAACTCGAAAGATATGAGGTCCGCGAGTTCTACTGGACCATCCGCATCATGAGCGGCGAGGAGATTCTCAAGTTCCGGAAGGAAGTCCGCGACGCGATGAAGGCGTCGGATTCGTTCTGACTCGTTTCTGTTACAGAAGGTAGGGTGGGACAAGCCAGAGCGAAGTCCCACCAAGGGCCACGATAAGGCACGGTGGGACTTCGCTCTGGCTTGTCCCACCCTACATACCCTGGGAGGAATCCGTCATGGCGTGCAAGAAACGTGTATTGCTGATTGCGTTGCTGGCGGCGGCCGGCTGGCCCGCCGCGGTCCGGGCCCAGATGGACCGCGACGCGGGCGAGTGGGCGGCAGTGCAAGCGGGCGGGCGGCCGGCGCTGAGCGCCACCGGCGCCGCCACCGTCCAACAGAAACCCACCCGCATGAGAATGTACATCCAACTGTTCGGCAAGGCCAAGACCTTGGAAGAAGCCCTGGCCAAGCTCAAGGAGCGCCGCGAGGCCGCCGTGCTGCAACTCGAGTCGCTCAAGGCCGACAAGCAATCGGTCGCGTTCGACGGTCCCACCGTGTCCACCGCCCAGGCGGCCCAGAAACGGCAGATCGAAGCGATGGTGATGGAGCAGATGCGGGCCCGCGGCAAGAAGCCCAAGGGGCTGCAAGTCCCGCAAACGGTGACGGTCACGGGTTCGCTCACTGCCGAGTGGCCGCTGGAGGCGAAGTCTCAGGAACAACTGCTGGTGCTGGCCCAAGGCATTGAGGAGAAGATCAAGGCGGCCGACCTCTCCGGCAGCCAGGAAGTCCAGAAGCTCTCGCCCGAGGAAGAAGAGCTTGCCGAAGAGGCGAAGCAGGCAATGGGCCGCTACGGCGAGCAGCAGCAGCCGCTGGGGCAGCCGACGTTCCTCTTCGTCGCCGTGCTCTCGAAGCAGGACCGCCAGAAGGCGACGGCCGACGCCTTCAAGAAGGCTGCCGCCGGGGCCGCCGACCTGGCCAAGGCCGCCGGGGTCGGACTCGGCCCGCTGATCGGGCTAAGCGGCGGCTGCACCGGCCAGCGCAATTTCGGCGACGATGACAACCCCTACAGCAGAGGCGGCTTCATTCCCGCAGAATTGCGGCAAATCATTGTGGGGGAGCCGGGTGGCGACGCCGGCGAGAAGCCGACCGAGGCGCTCAGCAGCAACCCCAGCCCGCTGAGCTTCAATTGCTTCGTGACGGCGACGTTCGCCCTGCGGGCCAAGTAGTTCCTGTTGCGGAAAGGTCGGGTGCCATGCCCACGCTTGTCGTGGGCATGTGGCGGTTTTCCCGTGCGCTCGACAGGGTTATTCAATTGACTCCACCTACCACAACCGGTAGTATGTGGGGATGGACGACACCTATCCTCGGACGATTCTCGATCTGGAGGATCGTTTCCGCACGGAAGAGGACTGCCGGGCGTACCTGGCACGGTTGCGATGGCCCAATGGCTTTGTATGCCCGCGTTGTGGGCACCATGGCGGATGGCCGGCTACACGTGGTCGGTTGATTTGTAGGCGCTGTCGCGGCCAGGCGTCGGCGATCGCCGGAACGATCTTCCAAGATACGCACAAACCCTTGCGTCTATGGTTTCGGGCAATTTGGCAGGTAACCAGTCAAAAGCACGGGGCAAGCGCCCTGAACCTCCAACGAGTTCTCGGCTTGGGCAGCTATGTGACTGCATGGACGTGGTTGCATAAGTTGCGACGTGCTATGGTTCGCCCTGGCCGCGATCGCCTTGCCGGGCGAGTGGAGGTTGATGAGACCTACGTAGGGGGGGAAGGCAAACGGACGGGCAGTCGTAGTCTGGACAAGGCAATGGTAGTGATTGCCGCGGAAGAGGATGGGGCTGGGATCGGGCGTATCCGTATGGCACGGATTGTCACCGCGTCACGGATTTCCTTGCATCGCTTCATCCAAGCTTCGGTTGCGACTGGCAGCACGGTCCACACGGATGGAAACGCGTCATACACCGGATTAGACGGTATTGGCTATGTGCATGAGGTGACAGTTCTGACCGGTTGTGGGAAAGACGCGGCCACGGAATTGCTTCCGCGGATTCACAGGGTCGCCTCCCTCCTGAAACGCTGGCTACTAGGCACCCATCAAGGCGCAGTTCGTCCAAACTACCTGGACTACTATCTCGACGAATTTACCTTCCGTTTTAACCGACGCACCTCGCGATCCCGTGGCTTGCTCTTCTATCGGTTGCTCGAACAAGCGATGCAGGTTGAACCGGTCCCCTATCGTACTATTGTCACCGAGGCCGCCGAGCCCTTCTGACTACAAGATATTGGGGGTGGTGGAGTCAATTGAATAACCCTATGCGCTCGACATGCCCACGACAAGCGTGGGCATGGCACCCGGCGCCGGGGAAGTAGCGGTTCGCCCGGCCATCGGGCGTTCAACCTGCTGCCAGAAAGTACCCCATCAGCCGCCACCCTTCGGCAAACGCCAGCGGCGAGCCGGCGGCCGTCGGATCGTCATAGGTCGTTGCCGCGTCGGGGACAATGCCGCTGCCGGCCAGGGCAAAGGGGACATCGCCGTGGGCGTGGGTCTTCGTCCTGAGCGGCGTGGGATGGTCGGGACTCACCAGGATGCGGTATCGGCCGTGTTTCTTCAGCGCCTCGTGGAGCGGCCCGACAATGTGCCGGTCGATCTCTTCCAGGGCCTCGACTTTCGCGGCGGCGTTGCCCTCGTGCGAGGCCTCGTCGGTCGCCTCGACGTGGACGCAGACCAGGTCCGCGTCGTCGAGCGCCGCGACGGCGTAGCGGCCCTTGGCGGCGTAATCGGTGTCGAGGTAGCCGGTGGCGCCGGGCACGTCGATCCGCCGCCAGCCGATCAGAGCGGCCAGCCCGCGCAAGAGATCGACGGCGGTAATCATGGCCCCCTGCTTGCCGTACCGCGCGGCGAAGGACTCAAGCCGTGGGGCGCTGCCGAGTCCCCAGAGCCAGACGTTGGTGGCCGGCGGCTTGCCCGCCGCGCGCCGGGCGACGTTCACCGGATGCCCGGCAAACAGCCCGACGCTTTCGCTCATCAAGTGGTTCAACAGACCGCTGCCCGGTCCGCGGGGATAATCGTCGAGCACGGATTTGTCGGTCAGGTTGTGCGGGGGCGTGGTGCGGGTGTCGGGCGAGAAGGGGGCCGGCCCGCCCATGCTGCGATAGATCAGCAGGTTCCGGTAGCTTACGCCGGGATGAAACTGGAGCCGCCGGTCGCCCAAGTTCTCCTGGGCGGCCCGGAGCAGCTCGGCCGCTTCGGCCGAAGAGATATGTCCCGCCGTGAAGTCCTTCATCACCTGGTCTTCGACCGTCACCAGGTTGCAGCGGACGGCCCAATCGTCCGGTCCCAGTTCGATTCCCTGGGCGGCGGCCTCCAGGGCGGCCCGGCCGGTGAAATGCTCGATCGGGTTGTAGCCCAGCAGGCTCAGATTGGCCACGTCGGAGCCCGGCGGCAAGCTCGCGGGCGTGTGGTTGGCGCGGCCGACCACCCCGGCGGCCGCCACGGCGTCCATCGCCGGCAGCTTGGCCGCCTGAAGCGGCGTCTTGCCGCCCAAGGATTCCTGCGGCTCATCGGCACAACCGTCGGGAATGATCAGGGCGAATTTCATCAAAGGCGACTGGGTGGCACGCCCTGAAAGGGCGTGGTAGCTGGTACGGTTGAAATTGGTGGGTGACATTGTAGCACAAGTGCTGGCCCAATTTCTACGGCCGCTTCGAGGCTGTCCGAAAAGGCGACGAAGGAAGTCCCTTCTCCCGTCCAACTTTCGGCCGGTGCCGGGACAGGGCCAGGGTGAGCGGGGGGTGAGGGGCGGCTAGAACTTCTTGCCGTCGATCGGCAGGCCGTCCTTCCGGTTGCCCAGCCGGCGGTGGGTCTCTAGGTCGATCGAGTAGTTCATCATTTGTGCCGAACCGTCGCAAAAGGCCATCAGACGGCCCCGGCTTCTTTGGCGCCCTTGAGGCCGGGGGCTTGGAAGAGGTGGTCGAGGAAGATTCGGCGCCCCCTTTTCGTCGCCCTTGATGTACTACTTCGCCCACGCCGCGAAGGCGGCGAGCCGCTGATTGCGTTCTTCGTGCATCTTCAATGGAAATGGCGGGGGCAAATAAAGGAAATGCGGGACGGGCGCTTTCTCCGCTGGCGCCCACGCCAGCCATCCTTCGAATTCCCCCAAGAGCGTCAACCGGCCCAGGCCATCGCGAGAAGGCGCGACAAGAAGACCGACCCGAGGGGGCCAATTTTGCGGGAAAACACCGCGCGTGCGTGCAAGGACGCGCGCTACGCTCAACGTTCCGAGTCCGATTTCGTTCTCTTCGCGTCCTCTTGACGGAGGGGCGTGCCGTACTTTTCCCACAGCCGGCGCGATACCGTCACGGCGTCGCCGCTCGGTGCGATCGGATACGACTCCGTTCGGTGCGTCCATCGCTCCTCCCACCGGCGGATCGCGCGATCGAAGGCCGCGGCGTCCAGTGGCTTGCCCTCGGCCAGCGACTTGTCAAGTTGTTCGAAGAACATCTTCCACCGCGGGCGGTAGAAGCCCGACACCAGCCCGGACCATTCCCGGCGGCAGTAGTCGAACAGCATCCCCTCGGGCGGACCCCAAAGTGTGAGCATGGTCCGGGCGTTCCACTCGTAGAACTTCCGCTCGCCTTCGTCGCTTCCCCAACGCCTGGCGTCGGCCAGATACCTGCCCAACAAGAACTCCTTGCGCGTGGCAACCAACTCGTCCAGACCGTCCATCAGTTGGAGGAACTGGCCGGAGAGATCGGCCAATGCCCGGCGGTCTTTCTGCTCGTAGGCCGCGAGAATCCGGCGATGCAGCGGCGCTGCAAGGTTGACCAGGACCTGCCGGCCGACGTGGACCAGATCGAAGCGGTAGGCGTCGGAGCGTTGCAGTTCCGCCGGGCAATCGAGCAGCTTGCCCCAGGCCCGAGCCAGCACCGCGTTGTCGTAGGGAATGTCCTGGAAACGGGAATTCCTCGTCGCCGACTTCATCACCTCCGGCCGGGTGCAGATGATCGAACCGACCTGTCCGGGTGTGCCATAGGCCGTGGCCAACAGCGATTGCCAAGCCTCCCGGAGCGCGGCGGGAGAGTCGCCGTAGCGGCTCCGCACGTACCCTTGCACGAACTCCGGCAGCGCGGGCACGTCCTCCCGCCAGGCCATCTCGCCCAGGAAATCGTTCACCACGGGGTTGTTGCCCAAGCCCTCGTTGACCATGCCGATGCCTAGCAACTGGCGGCGCCACGGGCTGTGGATCGCCTCGCGGAGGTTTCCGGCCATCTGCGGCAGGCCGCCGTGCAGGCTCAGCACGTCGCCGCCGTCCTGGACCACGTTCCAAATCCACGGCTTGCCGTAGAATCCTTCGGTCTTGTCCCACACCGGCGCGGCCTCGCAGCAAAGATCAAGCAGAATCAGCCGATCGTCCGGCACGGCGCCCAGCAGGGCCTTGGCTTGCCGCGGTTTCCAGAAGTCGGGGTTGTTGACGAAAATCCAGCCCTGCATGACCCACACCGCCTCGGGGTCGCCCGCCCGCATCGCCTCGTAGACCCCCTTGCCCATCGCCGCGAGGAACTTCGGATCGTTGCTGGGCGGGCACATCTCGACGAACGTGTCCGAAGCGTAAAGGTGGTCGGTGCCAAACTGCCGGGTCTGCTCCGCGATGAAGCGCCGGCCGATCTCACCGAACAGCGGGTCTTGCGGATCGAGAAAATGCGTCGGCGGAAAACAGCACCAGGAAGGCAATCGCAGCAGCTTCGCCGCCGGGAACCGCTCCTTCAAGGCTACCGGCACGTGGCCGGTGAATCCTTGCAGCACGGGCGTCATCCCCAACTCGCGCTCGCGGGCAACGATCTTCTGTTGCAGCGCCAGGTGGCGGTCGATCCAACTCCCCGGCAACGGACCGGCCCAACCGTCCAGGCAGCCCATCCAGCCAAACGGCAGGAAGGCAGGCCCTGCGAAGAAACTCTCAAGCTCCTTGTCCGTTAGCCCCAAGTCGCCGTAGACCTTCCGCCAAATTGCCTCCTCCCCCGTGATCGACAGCGGCGTGTTCACCCCTTGTAGGGCCATCCAGTCGATAAACCGCTCCCACTGCGGCCAGTCCCACCAGGCGAGACTGTAGCTGAACGCGCAGAAATTGAGGTAATAGCGGTGTTTCCAGGGGCTTACGCGGCGGACCTTCGCCGGGACCGTCGGCAGCGGATCGGGAATCGCGAGGTTGTCGCCCCACAGCGACAGGTGGCAGTGGCAGTACTTCTTTAGGTAGCAGTTCCAGCCGGACGCGATGGCCACGCCGCTGGAGCCGCGGACAACGATCTTCCCGTCGCGGCTCTCGATCTCGAACACGTCCCGGCCGGCCTCGGCGGGAATGGTCTCCAGCACCAGCCGTCCGGCCGTGGTTGGCACGAGCCGCGCAATGAGTCCCCGCGCCGCCTCCTCAGGGGTAGCAGCAGCGGCCGGAGCCGCAGGCAACGTTCCGGCAAGAATACACACCAATGGCAACGTAAGGCGAAGCGTCATCGCACGGACTCCTTGCACTAAGTGTTGGGGGAACAATCGGGATAATCGGTCACGGTTTTCTGCACGGCCGCGAGGGTCGGGCTTCGGCCTGCCCCGGTCCGCTCAGAACTTCTTGGCGTCAATCGGCTGGCCGTCCTGGCGGTTGCCCAGGCACCGGTAGGCTTCAAGGTCGATCGAGTAGCTCATCATTTGCACCGAACCGTCGCAAAAGGCCATCTGGAAGCCATTGGCATGCGCGCTGCCGAAGGGGATATAGTAGGTGGAAAAGGCGAGGCCGGGGGTGTCTTGACGCGGCGCCGTCAGCGCGACGCCCCCGTTGTAGCCGGTCCACCGTTGGTTGTCGATGTCGGCGCCGGAGTACACGCTCTGGTCGTCGCCAGGGTCGAGGCCGGCGAGATAATAGTCCGCGTCGATGTACTTCTCGCCGGCAAGGAAGGTGTTGCTGGTTCCGTCCGAGATGTCGGACATCTTCACCTTGCTGCACATATACATGATCCCGGTCAGCAGCACGGGCGGCGTCGCGCCGTAATAGCCGCGGCTGTCGAAGCCTATGCCGTTGTCGCCGTCGGCAAGCGACGACGGCCCGGCCTCGCCGTGAAGCCCCGTATCGCCGGCGTTGGCGGCGTAATCGGCCCGGACCATCACGTCACAGTAGTCGCTGTTGTAAAACGTACAGCCTTCTGGGTTGGGAAGGAGCGCCGGCTGCCGCCGCGTCGGACAATTGAACACCGACAGCGGCGTCTGGCACAGGATTTTGCGCCTGCGCATTGGTGGGTGGTAATGACGTTGGGCTGGCCGTCGGCCGGCAGGAGATACAGGGTCTCCTGTTCCAAGAAGGGGAGGCAACTGTAGAGCCAGTTGCCGGGCTGATGTTGCGCGTCTCCGAACGTCTGGCCGCGGTCCGGATCACCCACCCAACTGATGCCCCAGCCGCCGGTGGGGAAAAAGCCGCGATTTTGTTCGTGGCCGAGGGCCGCCAGGGCGATCTGTTTGAGGTTGTTCTTGCACTGCACCTGTCGGGCCGCCTCCCGCGCCGCCTGCACCGCCGGCAGCAACAAGGCGATCAAAATCCCGATGATCGTAATCACGACCAAAAGCTCCACGAGAGTAAACCCCGCGCATTTCTGGTTTCTGATTTCTGATTTATGGTTGGCGCGTTGCATGGGCTGATCCTTTCCATCAGGTTAGTCGCCGGTTTTCAGATTTCCGTTGGCGTACATGGGCGGAACGCTCCAAGCGTCGTCGCGAAAAAGGCTCCGCGACGACGCCGGAGCGGCGCCAAATCAGAAATCATCCTTATCTCCGCTTCCTCCATGCGTAGGCCAGGAGTCCTACTAGGCCAGCGGCCAAGAGCGCCAGCGTCGACGGCTCGGGAACAACAGTGGCCGCGGCGATGATCTGGCTCTGGGTGAGGACCCCGTTGTATACCCTGACCTCGTTGAGCAGCGTTCCCGGTATCGTTTTGTCGGTGCCGGCGCTGTTGTTGCCGATGCACATTACATCTCCCGATGACAGCGCATTGAAATTTCCCGTAGCAGAAGACAAGACTGACCCCAACACATTACCGTCCACGTAAAAGGTAATGCCGCTGGAAGACGACTTGGTTACGGCGATGTTGTGCCACTGCCCACCGGTCCAATCAACGGACGCGGTGCTAAAGTAGTCCGCAATTCCATCGCCCGTGAAGCGGATGGGGTCGGCGGCTTGACCGCTAGAATTATTGAGGCAGAGCGTCCAGCCGCGCGGGAACCAGCCTGGTGCTTGACCAATAACCGTGGTTTCCTCCTCGGTGCCGTTGAGGTTTCTTGGCATATATACCCATGCCATCACGGTGAAGTTGTTGGTCAAGCTCATCGCCTGCGACCCGGCGGTGTTCATGTTCCATTGGCTGGTTGCATTGGTCAGCTCGGCAGCGTAACCGGTGCTCGCGGTCGTAATGGCGCCATAGGTGCCGGCGGGCACGCCGGGCTGGCCGTACAGGAATCCGGCGCTGCCACCCCCCGTCTCGGTCTCTGTTGCCAGGGCTCCGGTGGAAGATTGGTCGTGCAGCGTTGGTCCGGCCGTCTCCTCCATGTTGTAGTATGCAACTAGGATTGGGCTTGCCTGGGTCCCGTTGGCAAACACCGAGACCGCCATGACAACACAGCCAAAAAGTCTGATCGCGTTCATTGTCTCAACTCCAATTAAAGAAAGTGAAAATCCAAAAAACAAACCGGTAAAAACGCACTTGAAACGCAGTGACGCGCAAATTCGCCGGATTCTCTTAGGTCATGGGACACCTCCTTTCGGCAAGGCGTCTCTCGCCTGCCGGTAGTGATTCTTGATGCGTTTCCCGTCAAGCACGTGTGCGTAGACGGCGACGTGGGCAAGCCTGCCCCGCCAATAGTCCGTGTGGTTGGAAGCCCCGGCGACGGTGACCCAAGTGGGGCCGGTCCGCGCAGGGCCGCTCGAGCCGGCCGACGCGCGGTGCTCGCCGTTGAGAAAAAGGTGCGCGATATGGTCCGAGCCAAAAACGACCACCAGATGCGTCCACCGCTTCATGGGCATCTCCACGTCGGCGAACGCCACGTCTTGAACGAGGTAGGTCGTGAAGAAGACGCAAGGCGCTGTGCTTTTCCGACCGGTCCACTCCGGCGGCGTCTCACGGCAATATGCCAGGCTCCAGCCCGACTGTTGAGTCGGGGATTCACTGCTGCCGGCAGATAGAATTCGAGTCCTCTCCGCGGTCTCGTCGATCCAGACCCACGCCTCCACGGTAAACCCGTCGGCCATCGCAAAACGGTCTTGGCGGCCGATGTCGATGCAGCCGTTGCCTTGCAACAAGACGGCCCGCGACCGGCCCGAAAACGGGCCGCCGGCGCCGGCGAAAAGTTCAGCCATTGCATGGCCGTGAAAGCCGTTGCCCGATCGGTCGATAAACCTGCGCGAGCGGGCAGGCTCGTTGAGAGGCCAGTATCCCAACGGCTTGTCGGCCAGGACGGCGTCGATATAGGCTTTTTCCGCGGGAGGCTCCGCCGTAGCGCCGATCGTACGGACAAACGACCGAGGCGCAAAAGCGACCGCTACAATGGTCTTGCTCCTGGCATCAACCCGGACTGCACTCTCCTTGGTGACAATGCTGCGGCCATCGCTGCCGCCTTGCGGGTCATTGATTTGTGTGATGACTCTCCCTTGGATTACTTGAACTTCCACCGCACCATGTTTATCAACCTCGACGCCGAACTCGGTGCCGAGGTCGGTGATGGTGGCGGCGGGAGTTGTGACGACAAATTTGGGATTTGGGATTTGGGATTTGGGATTTGCTGTTTCCGGCTTTACACTTTCCACTCTCGCGGTCAGCTTGCCGAGCGAGAGGAAGCCGCCGGTGGCGGAATCGACCTCGTAGGTGCATGGTCCCTGGAGGATGACCCTTGCCCCGGAGTTGTAGCTGAGTTCCATCAGCCCGGAGGCCAGCTCATACTTGCGGCCCAAGGCGACCGCCGCGACTAGGGGAGTGGCCTGGGGATCGGCCCAGCGGCAATCGACCATGCCCGTGATCCGGCCGACCGGCTCCATTTCGCGCGCGGTGTCTTCTCCGGGGGCTGTTAGCCCCCGGCTATTGGCGGACGCTGCAAGCTCGTAGTGGAGCGATACCTTCCATGCCCACAAAACCAGAATCGCCACTCCCATGATGACCGTGGCCGCCGCGTACGCGAACAACGGGCTGCCGACGAAGCTGTGGAGAGTAAAGGGGGACGCCTGGAGCGGGCCGCCGGTGTCGATGATAATGGGAGGGATAGGGGCCTCGTCCATCATTCCGCATTCATCATTCTCCTTCGCGCCGCCCCGGAAACGCCACATCAACTCGGCGTGCATCAGCATATACAGGCCGTAGAAGCGGCGGGCCTCCGCGTCGCCGGCCAGCAGCGACTCCAGCCGCGCCTGATCTTCCGGCCGGAGCGCGCCGCAGCAGGCCAGGGACGCCAGTTCCCACAACTCCTGCCGCACCTCGGCCGTCGTGATCTTCGGCTCGCCGTTCATTGCCCCTGCTCCTTGCTCACGGCCAACTCGATGCACTCGAACAAGGTGCGGCGGATCCTTTCCAGCCGCTTGTACACCGTGGCAGGGTCCAGGTGGTTCGCCTCGGCCACCGCCTTGATCGAGGCCTGCTGCCCGTAGCACTGCTCCAGCAACGACCGCTGCTGGTTGGTCAGCTTCCGCAGGCAATCGGGCAACTCTTGCAGGCGGCGGTCAAGCTCGGCGGACAACCGGTGTTGCGTCTCGGAGACAGCCGCGATCAGGACTTCGCTCAGCGGATAGCCGCGGCGGCGCGTGCGGTCGTAGAACTTCCGCGCCATGTTCTGCGCGATGCCGCACGCCCAGGGGACCATCGGGCGGGCGGAATCCCAATCCTCCCACTTCTCCAGAATCTTCAGAACAGGTGTCCTGAAACACCTCTTCCGCGTCGTCCCGATGGGGCACCAACGCGGCGACGTAGCGGAAAATGTGGCGATGCGCGGACGAACTCCTGGTCGAAACGGTTGCGGGCTTCCGTGTTGTGCATGGCGACACCCCCCGGCCAGAGACTCATCGCCCGAAGAGAGGGCGATTCCGCTCCCTCGCTTCTCCCCCGCTATACACTTCCGCGAAGGGGCGGATTTCTGACATTCGCCAACCCCATTTTAGCCGAGGCGGGCGTGGAATGCGCAGAAAAAAGAGAGGCGGGACGTAGACTGCGTGCTGGCACGCCCGTCTCGGTGGCACGCCCTGCAAGGGCGTGGTGAACTGCCAAACGTCGCCCTTGCCCCCAGCCACGCCCTTTCAGGGCGTGCCACCCAATCGAGGGACTTATTCCCTCGCGATCCCCAACTCCGCGGCGTGAGGCATCAAGGCGTTGATCACCAATTGGATGTGCTCGCCCAACTCGACGCCCAGCAAGTCGGCCCCTTGCTGAATGAGCTGCCGATCCACTTTGGCCGCGAACGCCTTGTCCTTGAGCTTCTTCTTGACGCTCTTCGGCCCCAGCGTGCCGATTCCCTCCGGCCGGACTAAAGAACAGGCAATCACGAACCCGGCCAGTTCGTCGCAGGCCAGGAGGCACTTGTCCATCATCGTCTTCGGCGGCAATCCCCACGCGGTTTGATGAAAGGACACGGCGTAGGCGATTTCCTCTTCGCCCCGCCCACGCAGCCAATCGACGGTTCGCCGCGGGTGCTCGTCGGGCCATTGCTCGTAGTCGGCGTCGTGCAGCAGGCCGGCGATGGCCCAGGCTTCCGCGTCGGCCGCCGGCCCACCGTATTTCCCGGCCGCCGCCCGCATGGCAATTTCCACCGCGCGGGCGTGCTTCCGCAACGATTCCGTCTGGGTCCAGGCGTGCAATTGAGAGAGGGCTTCTTGGTAGGTTATGGTCATCGTCCGCCTCTACCGTACTCCTCACGCTCCGCGTGAGGGAATCGGCGGATACTCGTTACTCTTTGCAATCACATCACGCGGAGCGTGATGAGTACATGCTCACTCCCGCCGGGCAACGCGCAACTGGGCGCGGGCTCGTTGAATGGCCAGATCGCGGGCGGCGGCCGCCTCGGGCAGAGCGGCGCGGCGGGCCCGTGCGGAGGTAAGTTGCTCCTGGGCCACTGCCGCGTCGATGTCCGCCGCCGGCACCGCCCGCTGAGTGAGCACCGTTACCACGTCGGCCAGCACCTCGACGAATCCGCCCTCGACGTAATAGCAGTCGGTACGGTCTTGATGGCGGACGCGCATCTCGCCGCAGCCCAACCGGCCGATCAGCGGCGCCCGGCCCGGCGCGATGCCGATCTCGCCGTCGAACAACGTCAGGGCGACGAAATCGGCCGGCTGGTCGCAAAAGGTCCGCTCGGGAGTGACGACGATGCACTGCAACATTCCCGTCACTTCCCTCCTTCCAATTTCTTCGCTTGCTCCTCCGCCTGCTCGATCGGTCCGACGTACATGAACGCCTGCTCGGGCAGATGGTCCCACTTGCCGTCGGCGATCTCCTCGAAGCTGCGGACCGTCTCGGCCAGCGGAGTGACCTCGCCCGGCTTGCCCGTAAAGACCTCGGCCACCAGGAACGGCTGCGAGAGGAACCGCTCCATCCGCCGGGCGCGGTGGACCACCAGCTTGTCGGCTTCGCTCAGCTCGTCCACGCCGAGGATGGCGATGATGTCCTGCAACTCGCGGTAGCGCTGCAAGGTCATCTGCACCCGCCGGGCGATGGCGTAGTGGCGGTCGCCGACGTACTGCGGATCGAGAATCCGGCTGGAACTGGCCAGCGGATCGACCGCCGGATAGATGCCTTTCTCGCTGATCGCCCGCTCCAGGTAAATGAAGGCGTCGAGCTGGGCGAAGGCCGCGGCGGGGGCGGGGTCGGTCGGGTCGTCGGCCGGCACGTACACTGCCTGGACCGACGTGATCGCCCCCTTGCTGGTCGAGGCGATCCGCTCCTGCAATTGGCCCATCTCGGTGGCCAGTGTGGGCTGATAGCCCACCGCCGACGGCATCCGGCCCAGCAGCGCGGACACCTCGCTGCCGGCCTGCGAAAAACGGAAGATGTTGTCGATGAACAGGAGCACGTCGGCCCCGGTCGTATCGCGGAAATACTCGGCCATCGTCAAGGCCGAGAGCCCGACGCGCAATCGGGCCCCCGGCGGCTCGTTCATCTGGCCGAAGACCATGCATGTCTGGTCGATCACGTGCCGGCCCGTGTCGCCGATCTTGGCGTGCTGCATTTCGAGCCAGAGATCGTTTCCCTCGCGGGTCCGCTCGCCGACGCCGGCGAAGACCGAGTATCCGCCGTGGGTCGAGGCGATCCGGGCGATCAACTCGGTCAGGATCACCGTCTTACCCAATCCCGCCCCGCCGAACAGGCCCGCCTTGCCGCCGCGGACAAACGGCGTCAACAGGTCGATCACCTTGATGCCGGTCTCGAAGATTTCGGTTCGGGTCGAAAGATCGGTCACCGGCGGGGCGTCGCGGTGGATGGGCCAGTAGTCGTCGGCCTGGATCGGCCCGCGCCCGTCGATCACCTCACCGGTCAGGTTGAACACGCGGCCCAACGTACACTTGCCCACGGGGACCTTGACCGGCGAGCGGGTATCGAGGCAATCCATGCCGCGGACCATGCCGTCGGTGTTGCCCAGGGCGACGCAGCGGACCCGGCCGCCGCCCAGATGCTGCTGCACCTCGCCGGTCAGCTTGAGCGTCAGGCCCTTGTGCTGGCTGTTGATGGTGACGGCATTATAGATCGCCGGCAGATGGTGTTCGGCAAACTGGACGTCGAAGGTCGAGCCGATGATCTGGGTCACGCGGCCGGTGTTCGGGGCGGCGGACATGGCGGATGTGGTGGGCATTGGAAGGAAGGGATAGGGTCTTATTGCAAATTGGTAATTGCAAATTGCAAATTGCAAAATGAACAACGAAAGTTCACTCGCGTACGCGTTTTGGGGACTTGCGCTTTGCGGTCGTGACGGATTTCCCGATGATCTTCATCAGTTGCTCGCATTCATCCAAGATATTGGCCATTTTCAGGTTGGGAACCAGGTTTGACTTGATGATCAAGCGAAGCCAGAATCGGGACTCTCGCAGTTCTTTGAGGCAAATGCTCAGCTTGTGGATGAAGTCTGCACGGCTTTCCGCTGCCCTTCCCTCTTCATAGTTTGGCCCGGCAGACGTGCCTGAACGGACGAGTTGCGACGCGATATGTCGGCCCAGTCGCGTGTCGGGCAAAGCGTCCACCACGTTGCCAATACGAGCGGCAAAATCCAACAGACGTTCCGAGAGATCATCGGGCTTCATACGACTTCCCTTGTTCAATTTGCAATTTGCAATTACCAATTTGCAATTTACAATCACTCATTGAGCGCCTCCGCTCCGCCGATGACCTCCAACAACTCGCTGGTGATCTGCCCTTGCCGGGCGCGGTTGTAGGCCATCGAAAGATGCGAAATCATCTGGTCGGCGTTCTCCGTGGCGGCTTTCATGGCGATCATCCGGGCGATCTGCTCGCTCACCGCGGCGTCGAGAAGACACTTGAACAGCCGCACCTTGAAACTCATCGGCACCACTTCGTCCAGGATGCTGGCGGCCGAAGGCAAGAACTCGTATTGCGGGCCCACATCGTATCCGGCACGCTCCGCGTGCCGCTCGTCCGGCACACGGAGTGTGCCGGATACGTTTTCGCCGGCCAGGCCGGCCAGCGGCAGCATCGTCTCCACCACCGCTTGTTGGCGGCTGGCGCTCTCGAAGCGGGTGTAGGCCACGTCGAGCCGGTCCAACATAAAGCCGCGACCGGCGGTCGCGCGCTCCTCGCCAGCCGTGAAATCCGCAAGGTAGCGGCTGGCCAGCACGTCGACTTCGGCGAAGGTGGGTTTGTCCTCGAAATGGGTAAACGCCTCGTCCACTTTGATCTTGCGGAAGCGGAAAGCGGAGATGCCCCGCTTGCCGGCCACCTCCAGCCGCACGTCCGGCACGAAGTCGCGGAGTTCTTCATATCGGGCGTAAGCCAGCCTTAACACGCTGGAGTTGTAGCCGGCGCAAAGGCCGCGGTTGGCCGCCAGCACCAGGAGGATCGCCCGTCTTGGCTCAGGCCGCGGCTCCAGCAGGGGATGCGTGACCTCCAGGCCGCTCGTGGCCAGATGGCCCACCAGGGCGGTCATCCGCCGGGCGTAGCCCGTGGCGGCGCTGGCCCGGTCCATCGCCCGCTTGAACCGCGCAGTCGAGATCAGTTCCATCGTCCGCGTGATCTTGCGGATGTTGCGGATGGATTTCCGGCGTCGGTCTAGTGCGCGGGCTTTGGCCATGATTGTTGATTATGGGCTGAGAACTCTGTCGTCGTCCCGGTCGATGGCACCATGTTCTCTGGGTCGCTATGTCGCAGCATCATGCTTCCCCATCAAGACTATTTCCAAGTCGTCAAGGCTCGCTCCAGATTCGCTGCCTGAATCGTCACGCATTGATGATACCATTTCAAGAAACGCCTGCCGCTGGTCTTCGGTATTCATAGAAGCACCAAGCCTCTCAAAACGGCGAACCTCCGAATTGCTTTCGTTGAGCCGTAAAGACAGACTCGGGCCTTGGCGTCGGCGGTCTTGGAAAAGAGTTTAGCCACCTCCGGAGTTTGTAGGTGGCCACGCAGATTAGCATGTTCGCAAACACACTTTAGGTAGTCCATGTATGCTTCAGTTCGCAGATTCCGGTGATGCCGAAGATTCTCAAGATAGCGTGTGAAAATGTACTGAAGCGATGCACCGATGACCACCCCGAGAAAAGACAGAACAGCGGTTGTCATTGGCGGCTCCCTTGGCTCTCTCGCAATACAACTGGTCCTACAACTGGGGATTCTGCGAAAACATTGTTTACGCCCGTTCACGGGCGTTTCCGCCGCAGGCGGTGTTAGGCCCGACGTTCACGTCGGGTTGGCCATCGCGGCACGTTGTTTCGTTGTTTGCTTCGTGGTTTGTCACGCCCGTTCACGGGCGTCTTGCTTGTCGGCACAGCAGGAGGCCCGTGAACGGGCCTGACAACTCGACACCAATGATCGTAACCTCCCCAACCCGACGTGAACGTCGGGCCTAATACCGCTCAAGCGGAAAGGGTCGTAAACGACCCTGTGAAACACACAATCGCCGATTCGCATTTCACGTATCGCACTTCACGTATCGCATTTTGCGTTCTTCATTTTGCAATTTGCAATTTGCATTTTGCAATTGTCAATTCACATTGCAAAGCCGCAAGCGGCTATACGCGCACCGTCTCCTTCGCCCCCGCCCACCGGTTCTGAAACTCCGCAATCGCCTGATCCACCGCGGCGGCGGCCTCGTCATCGAGCTTGCGGGTGTCGGTGATCTTCTGCCACAACTCCTTTTTTTCGTCCCGGACGAACTTCAAGAAGCCCTCCTCCCAGGCGTGAACGTCCTTGAGCGGCACCTTGTCCAAATGGCCACGGGTGCCGGCGTAGATGCTCAGCACCTGGTCGGTCACGTGCATCGGACGATACACGCCTTGCTTCAAGAGTTCCGTCATGCGGTAGCCGCGGTCAAGCCGCGATTGGGTGGCGGGGTCCAGGTCGGTGCCCAACTGGGCGAAGGCCTCCAACTCGCGGAAGGAGGCCAGGTCGAGCCGCAGGCCGCCGGCCACCTTTTTCATCGCCGGCACCTGGGCCGCCCCGCCCACGCGGGACACCGAAATACCTACGTTCATGGCCGGCCGCTGACCGGCGAAGAACAGGTCGGGCTGGAGGTAAATCTGCCCGTCGGTGATCGAAATCACGTTGGTCGGAATGTAGGCCGAGACCTCGCCTTCGAGGGTTTCGACGATCGGCAGCGCCGTGAGCGATCCGCCGCCCAGCGCGTCGCTCAGCTTGGCTGCCCGCTCCAGCAGCCGGCTGTGACAATAGAAGATGTCGCCGGGATAGGCCTCGCGGCCGGGCGGACGCCGCATCAGCAGCGAAATCTGCCGGTAGGCGGTCGCCTGCTTCGAGAGGTCGTCGTAGATAATGAGCGCGTCCTGGCCCTTGTAGGTGAAATACTCGGCCATCGCGCAGCCGGCATAGGGGGCCACATACTGGAGCGGGGCCGGGTCGCTCGCCCCGGCCACGACCACCGTGGTGTACTCCATCGCGCCGTGGTTGCGCAAAACCTCGATCAGCCCGGCCACGGTCGATTCCTTCTGCCCGATGGCCACGTAGAAGCACTTTACGCCGGTCCCTTTCTGGTTGATGATCGTGTCGATGCAGATGGCCGTCTTGCCGGTCTTGCGGTCGCCGATGATGAGTTCCCGCTGGCCGCGGCCGATGGGGGTCATCGAGTCGATGGCCTTGATGCCGGTCTGGAGCGGGACGTTGACCGGCTGCCGCTGGGCCACGCCGGGGGCCTCGGACTCGACGGGGCGGTGCTCGGTGGTGGCGACCGGCCCGCCGCCATCCAGCGGGATGCCCAGCGGGTCGATCACGCGGCCCAGCACGGCGTCGCCGACGGGGACGGAGAGCAACCGGCCGGTGCTGCGCACCTCGTCCCCCTCGTTGATCGAGAGGAAATCGCCGAGGATGATGACGCCGACGGAGTTCTCCTCGAGATTGAAGGCCAGCCCGAACACGTCGCCGGGGAACTCGACCATCTCGCCGGACATGACGCCGGAGAGCCCATAGACTCGGGCGATGCCGTCGCCGACCTCGATCACGCGGCCGACCTCGCGGACGTCGACGCGCGACTCGAACTGGGCGATTTCCTGCTCAATGACGGAAGCGATCTCGTCGGCCTTGAATTTCATGGGCGGTGCTCTGGTGAATGTGCTGGCGGAGGTTCTGCAATTGGTTGGCGATCGAGCCGTCGTAGATGGTGTCGCCGACGCGGAGGACCGCCCCGCCGATCAGCGCGGGATCGGTCTGCTGGTCGAGGACCGGCTCGCCGCCGAGCTTCGTGCGGAGGTCGTCGACGATTTGGCGGATCATGTCGGGGCTGGCCGGCACGGCGGTGGTCAGCGTGACGGGGATGCGGTTCCGCAGGCGGTCGTAGAAGACGTGCGTTTGGTGGTGGATGGCCGGCAGGCAGTCGAGGCGTCCGTGCCGGGCGACGACCTTGAGGAAATTGACCATCGTCGGCGAGACGCGGCCGCCGAACACCCGGTTCAGCAGCGCCTCTTTCTCCTCCGGCAAGACGAGGACCGAGTCCAATACGGCTCGGAACTTGGGGAAGTGGCCGACAACTTCGGCCATCAGGGCGTCGAACTCCTCGATGACGGCGGCGGTCTGGCCGGCCACCTCGGTGGCGGCGAGCAGGCCCTTGGCATAAACGCCGGCAACGTGTTCGGCGCCCACCTCGCCTTCCATTTGGGCGGCGGTGCGGGCATCGCGGGCGGATATGTCAGTCGAGTCGGCCATAATCGGCAAACAAACTTAGGGGCCGCAACAGGATGGGAGATAGGGGACGAATAGGAGATATGAAATCAAGGCACGGCTCACATCTCCCACTTCCCATCACGACGTGTCATATCTCTCATCTAGTCCCATTGTCTCTCATATCTCTCATTTTTCAGCCTTTTCCCGCACGAACCCCGCCACGGCCTGTTGGATCAGTTGGGCGTGGTTGCGGGGATTGAGTTTGGCGTGGACGATCTTGCCGGCCAGTTCGACGGCCAAGGCGGCGCCCTGGTCGGCCAGCTTCCCCATGGCGGCGTCCGTCGCGGCGTCGATCTCCCGCAGGGCCCGCTGGTGCTCCGCCTTGGCCTCGTGCTTCGCCTTGTCGAGCAACTCGCGGCCGAGTTGCTCGGCCTGGCGGCGGCCCTGGCCGAGGATGCCGCGGACCTCGTCCCCGGCGGCGGCGAGCTTCCGCTGGTGCTCGGCCAGAAGCTCCTTGGCCTGCTGGTTGGCAGCCTCGGCCTGGGCGATCTGGTCGGCGATGCCGCTTTCGCGCTTGTCGAGCCCTTGGGCGATCGGCTTCCAGGCGAACTTCCAGAGGATCGCCAACAGGCAAAGGAAGACCACGGCGGTCCAGATGGCGAGATCGCTCTGCCAGGCCGAGGGGTCAAGCGGGTTGAGGCTGCTGCTGCCGGCCGGCTCCGGCTCGGCGGCCAACGCGGGCGAGGCCGCCGCGCCAATCGCCAGCACCAGCAGACGAACGGGAACGGAGATCGACATGATACGGCCACCTTCGCCGATGGTTACTTGATCATGCACACCACGAGCGCGAACAAGGTAACGCCTTCGATCATGGCGGCGGTGATGATCATGGCCGTCTGGATGCTGCCGGCGACCTCGGGCTGGCGGGCGATGCTCTCGACGGCGGAGGAGCCGATCTTGCCGATGCCGTAGCCGGCGCCGACCAGCACCAGGCCGGCGCCGAAGGCGCCACCGGCTAGGACGGTCCAGGTGCCGCCCGGGACCGGCGACGCGGCCTGCGTCTTGGCCTCGGCCGCCTGTTTTTCCGCCGGTTCTCCGGCCGCGAAAGCCAACGCCGGCGCGCCGACGGACCCCAACGCCACGACGGACAATACCACAATTCTGGACAAGCGATTCACGGAAGGAGTCTCCTTGCTTTCCTAGTGTTGATGAACGGCCATGCCGATGAACAAAGCCGCAAGAAACGCGAAAATATAGGCCTGCAAGAACGCCACGAGCAACTCCAGCAGGCTGATGGCCGTGCCGCCGAACACCGCCGCTGGCGTCACGCCGTACCACAACAGCGAACCGACCATTGCCGGAATGAAGCCCAGCATCATGGCCAACACGAGATGACCGCCGAACATGTTGGCCAACAATCGCACCGCCAAGACCGTGTACCGGATCAACATCCCGGTGATCTCCAGTCCCAGCACGAGCGGCACGAGCATGGCCCGCAACAGGGGCGGAAGGTCCATGGGCGGGCAGAATCCCAGCCAGAAGCCGATGGGGCCGGCCTTGCGGATCCCCGCTCCAATGCCCACCAACAGCGCCACGGCGGCCAACGGAGCGGTCACGTTGATCGAAGCGGTCGGCGATCCGAGCCAGGGCAACAGGCCCATCAGATTACACAAAAGGATGAAGAAGAAGAAGGTCAGGATCAGCGGCAGGAAGCGGGCGGCCTCACGGCGGCCGAACGCCGGCCAGGCCATCTCGTTGCGGATGAACAGAATCATCAGGTCGAGCAAGTTGTCCCGGCGTCCCCTAGGGGGCTTGCCGTCCCGCAGCCGGTGTGCCAGCGGCACGAAGGTTGCCACCAACAGCAGCGCCACGAGTACCTCGAGGACCATGAATTTGGTGACTTGGAAGCCCCAAAGGTTCGGCAACGGCAATTCGACGCCAAACGGCAGATCGAACGCCGTTGAGTCTTTAGCGTGCTCGGCCAGTTTGAGGGGGTCAATATCCATTGTTTGACTTTGTGTCAGCCACGGCGTTGGCGGGGTGTCCGGCCCGGCTGGGCGGAAGCGACAGGAGGGTTTCCGCCGTCAATGTCACGGGATAGAACACCAGGAGATAATACAATAACCCGGCGTCGGCGAGTAGACCGCCCCGCAGGTGGATCACCAGTGCGGCGGCCAGCGGGATGCCGGTGCGGGCGGCCATGGCGGCCAGCAGTGCGGTCCCGGCCTGGCGTGGCTCCCGCAGCCGGTGGCCGGCCAGCAGCGCCAAGACGGCGCCGGCCAGGCACAGAGAGGCGGCCAGCGTTGCGGCTGCCACGCCCGCCGCCCCCCCCAGCCGCCAAGCGACGGGCGCCACCATCGCCAGCGCCGCCGCCGCCACGATGGCCAGGATCGCCCCCCGCGCCGCGACGCCTCGGTTCCGAAGGTTGCCGAGCCAAGTAGTCATGTGCCCGTTACTGGTTGTGTCGGCCATCGGGTGGCGGCTGTTGCGCCAACTTTACCAAACTCATTATTCCGGTGACGAAGCCAATAACCACCCCCAGCACGAGTAGTACCATGCCGCTGCCCAGCCGCCGATCAAGCCAATACCCAATCAGCCCGGGAGCGGCCATTTCGAGCGCGATCGTGGTGATCCTGGAAGTCCACTGCAAGGCCGCCACCAATGGTGGGGGCTGGTTGTGCTGTTTCGGCACGTGGGAGGGCTCCATCGTCTGGATCGGCTGGTAAAATGGCTAATCTAGCCGGTTGCTTCGCCGCTGTCAACAAGAAGGGGCCTGCCATCGGTAACATACTCATTTGTAAGGGTTTACGCATGAAGCCGGCGGTTCAAGTCGCCGGCGCTGCCAAGAAAAATTGTTGCGTTTTCGACATAGTTTGATTACAATCAAGACTATCGAGTATGCCCGCTTTGCCCGACCAGTGGTCGAGCGCCTGCCAACGCGGGAGGGAACCACGGCAGTCGCGGACTGTCGTGTGAGTCGGTGACAAAGGCCTGCCTGTCACGGACGACGCCTGAACCCGAGGGGCTCGCAGAGGCCAGACGGCCGCGGGTCCAGGGACGTGGAGAAGAGGGTCGTGATGACTGCAGCAGATTTGAAGAATCGGACGGTTCGAGACTTGGCGTCGATGGCGAAGAAGAGGAAAGTGCGCGGCTGGCACTCCATGACGAAGGGCGAGTTGGTCAAGGCCCTGGTCCGGCGCGGCGGGAGCGACGGGCGCCGGCCCGCCAACGGCGAGAAGCCGTCGGTCTCTCAGGATCGGGCATCCCGGCGCCTGGTGCAGATCCAGGCGAAACTGGCCGAGGGGAAGGATTTGACCTTCCGCAGCGTCGCCGAAGGGAGTGCTCCGCCGAAAGACCGCTTGATCGTGATGGTCCGCGATCCCTACTGGCTGCACGCCTACTGGGAGCTGAGCCGGAAGGCGATCGAGCGGGCGAAGGTCGCCTTGGGGCAGTATTGGCACGGGCGCGGCCGGTGCTGCGGCTCTACGAGGTGCTGCGCGACGGGACGACCACCTCCACGCGGCAGCCGATCCGCGACGTGGAAATCCACGGGGGGGTGAAGAACTGGTACATCGACGTCCACAACCCTCCCAAGAGTTATCAGTTGGACATCGGCTACCGCGCGGCCGGGGGCAAGTTCTACTGCTTGGCGCGGAGCAACGTCGTCAGCACGCCCCCGGCGACCGTCGGCGACGCCTTCGACCGGAATTGGGCGGAAGTGGCCAAGGATTACGACCGCATCTTCGCCCTCAGCGGCGGCTACAGCCAGCCGGAAGCCAACAGTGACTTGCGCGAGGTGCTCGAAGAGCGGCTCCAGCGGCCGATCGGCGATCCGGCGGCCGTGCGGTTCGGTCCCGGCGCGGCCGGCCCTTCGGCCAACGGGCCGGGCTTCGAGTTCCAGGTAGACACGGAACTTATCGTCCACGGCACCACCCATCCCGATGCGCACGTCACGCTCCGCGGCGAGCCGGTGCGGCTGCGGAGCGACGGCACCTTCGCCGTCCGCTTCAACCTGCCCGACCGCCGCCACGTCCTGCCGATGGTGGCCAGCAGCCGCGACGGCGCCGAGCAGCGGACCATCGTGCTGGCCGTCGATCGGAACACGAAAGTGATGGAGCCGGTCAGCCACGACGGGGGAGAATGAAGCTCGAAGCCCGAAGCTCGAAATTCGAATTCGGGCTTCGGATTTCGAGCTTCGTGCTTCTTCTCTCCCCCCTTCCGCCTTCCCCCTTCCCTTGGGTACAATGCCGGCATGTCCAACGATCTGACGAGCATCCTCGGCCAGTGGCAGTTCAAGCCCGACGAAGTGCTGGTGCGGATCATCCCCGGCGAGGACGGCCGGAGCAAAGTCCAATTGCGGGTGGACCTGGGCATCCTGCAAATGGAGCTGGACGGCCGGCCCGACGGGTTCCGCCCCGAGGGGTTCGACTCCTGGCTGGAGTATTACGAGCACCGGCAGCAGGAGCACGATGAGACGCATCCCGATGCTGCGCCGCTGCTGTTGAGCGAGGAGGATTGCATCCAGCTTTGGCGCGAGGCGGTGCAGTATTACCATCGCTACCTGAGTTTTTGGCACCTGGAGCTGTACGAGCTTTGCGCCCGCGACACCGCGCGGAACCTGCGGTTGTTCGGGTTCGTGCGGGCCCACGCCGGCGACGACCGGCACAAGCTCCAGTTCGATCAGTGGCGGCCCTACGTGGCGATGATGCACAGCCGCGCCGTGGCCACTCCCTTGCTCCAGCAACGGCTCTACGACGAGGGCTTGCGGGTGATCGAGGCGGGGATCGAGGCCATCCGCGAGTTCCTCGACGAATACAATCAGGGCGACCGGGCCGAGGAGTGCGTCGAGCTGGTGAGCCTCGAGCGTTGGCGGGAGGAGATTCTCAGCAAGGAGCAGCGGGCGGCGGCCCGCCGGCCGAAGAGCGCCGCGCAGATTCTCCGCCAGAAGCTCGATGCCGCGGTCGCCGCCGAGGAGTTCGAGGAGGCCGCCCGGCTCCGCGATCAAATCCGCAAACTTGGCGAGGAAAGGAAGGAGAAGGCGTGACGGCGCAGGGAAACATCCATCTTCTCCGCTTGCCGCGAAAGGCCACAGAGATCACAAAGAGGCAAGAGATATCTTTGCGATCTCTGCGGTCTTTCGCGGCCGAGAGTCCGTGGCCCTTTAACATTGATGAACCACGCTCTTCGGCATAACTCGGGGGGCAACGTGCTGCCTCTTCTCGCATGATCCTTCTTCATCGCCTCGCCGAGTTTCCTGATTCTCTCCGCGGCGGCGCCGTGGCGATCGGCAATTTCGACGGCGTGCATCTGGGGCACGCGCGGCTGGTCGAGCGGCTGCGGGCGATGGCCGCGGCAGTGGGCGGGCCGGCCGTGGTCTTCACCTTCGACCCGCCGCCGACGCGGGTCCTGCGGCCCAAGGCGGCCCCCGAGCCGCTCCTGTGGCCCGAGCGGAAAATCGAACTGTTGGCCGCCCTGGGCGCCGACGCCGTGCTGGTCTATCCCACCGACAAGGCCCTGCTGGAATTGGAGGCCCGACAGTTCTTCGACCGCATTGTCCGCGGCCGGCTGGCGGCCCGGGCGATGGTCGAGGGGCCGAACTTCTTTTTCGGCCACCACCGCTCGGGCAACGTCGAGCTGTTGCGGCGGTTCTGCGGTGAGGCGGAAATGCCCTTCGCGGTGGCCGAGCCGGTCGAGATCCAGGGGCAGATCGTCTCCAGCTCCAGGATTCGGCTGTTGGTGGCCGGGGGCCGGCTGGACGACGCGCGGGCGATGCTGGGCCGGCCGTACCGGATCCGGGGCGTGGTGGTCCGCGGGGCGGGCCGGGGCGCACAGCTTGGCTACCCCACCGCGAACCTGGAGCAGATCGACACGCTGCTGCCCGGCGAGGGGATTTACGCCGCCCGTGCAACGGCCGGGGGCGTTTGGCATCCGGCGGCGGTCAGCCTGGGACCGAATCCGACCTTCGACGAGGGAGGTCTGAAGGCCGAGGCGCATCTGATCGGTTTCCAGGGCACTCTCTACGGACAACGCCTGGAGGTTGACTTCCTCGCCCGATTAAGGGACATTAAGCGATTCGCCACCGTCGAGGAGCTGCTGGCCCAGATGGCCCGGGACGTGGCCCGAACGATCGAGATTACCGCATGATCCCTTGGCATCGTTTTGTCGAAATCGTCCGCGGCCACCAGCGGTTCCTGCTAACCACGCACATCCGGCCGGACGGGGATGCGCTGGGGAGCGAGTTGGCGATGGTGCGGATTCTTGAGGCGCTGGGGAAGGAGGTGCGGGTGTGCAACGCCTTCGCCACGCCGCCCAACCTGCGGTTCCTCGATCCGCGGCGGGAGCTTCAGCAATTGGGCGTCGATGTCTCCGCCGAGCAACTCGACGACCGCCAGGTGCTGATCGTGCTGGACACTACCGCCTGGGCCCAACTGGGGGCGATGGGCGAAATCATCAGGAACAGCAAAGCCTTGAGGGCCGTGATCGACCATCACCAGGGCGGGGACGACTTGGGGGCCGAACTGTTCAAGGACGACGAGGCGGAGGCCACCGGCCGGCTGGTGGTCGAGGCGGCGGACGAGTTGGGCGTGCCGCTATCGGCGGAAATTGCCCGGCCCGCGTTTGTCGCCCTGGCCACCGATACCGGCTGGTTCCGCTTCAGTTCCACCACGGCCGGGACGTTGCGGCTGGCCGCGCGGTTGGTCGAGGCGGGGGCGGCGCCCGCCCAGCTCTACAAGGAACTTTACGAGACCGACACGCTGGGGCGGCTGCAACTGATCGGCCGGGCGCTGGCGCACACGCGGACGGAGCTTGGCGGCCGCTTGATCTACACCTGGCTTACACAGGCCGATTTTGCCGCCGTCGGGGCCGTCCCCTCCGACAGCGAAGACATCATCAACCTGACGCTTTCGGTGGGCGGCACCGAGATGGCCGTGATCCTGGTCGAGCAACCCCGCGGCGGATTCAAGGTCAGTCTGCGGAGCCGCTGCGAGGTCGATTGCAGCCGGGTGGCGGCCCGGTTCGGCGGCGGGGGGCACCGCCGAGCGGCCGGGGCCTTCTTCGCCGAGCCGTTGGATTCTGCCCGTGCGAAAATCCTCGACGCCATCCGCGCAGCAATGAAGATGGAGGCTGTGGGAACGCACCACAGAGACACGGAGAATACGGAGAGGAATGGGAAATGAGAGAGGGACTCTGTTGTTGCGGCGAAAGCCAACCGCCCGGCGATGGTGAGAACCGACGGGGTTTCTTGGGGCAGGCCGCGGCGGTTTTCTGCGGCGGCGTGGCGGTGTTGGTTCCCGCCGCCGTGGGCGTTGCGGCGTTTCTGAATCCCTTGCGGCAGAAAGGCCAAGGGGGCGGGTGGATGCGGCTGGCCACCCTGGACGCCTTGCCCACCGACGGCACGCCGCAGCGGGTCCCCGTCATCACCGACCGCACCGACGCCTGGACCCACTTTCCCGCCGAGCCGGTCGGGGCGGTGTTCCTGCGGCGGGTGGGAAATGAAGTCAAGGCGCTCCAGGTCGTTTGTCCCCACGCCGGCTGCTCGATCGGCTACCAGAGCGCGCCGCAGGGGGGCGAGTTCCTTTGCCCCTGTCACGCCGCCACCTTCGATCTTTCCGGCAAGCGCACGCAAGCCACCTCGCCCAGCCCCCGCGACATGGACGGCCTGGCGGTCGAAATCCGCAACCACACCGAGGTGTGGGTCAACTTCCAGAGCTTCCGCGTCGGCACAACGGAGAAAGTGGTCCTAGGATGAAAGCCCTCTGGTTCTGGTTCAATGAGCGGACGGGTTTCGGCGATTGGTGCGGCCGGCTGGCCGGTTCGCCGGCGCCCGGCGGGGCCTGCTGGTGCAAGGTCTGGCCCTGCGCCATCGCTTTTGCCTTCTGCGTGCAAGCGATCACCGGCTTCTTCCTCTGGGTCTATTACAGCCCGAGCGAGCAGACCGCCTGGGAGAGCGTCTATTACCTGCAATATCACGTCGCCGGCGGATGGCTCTTGCGGGCGATGCACCATTACTCGGCCCACGTGTTGCTGGCGATGCTCATCCTCTACGTTGTGCAGAGCATCCTCACCCGCGCCTGCCGGGCGCCGCGGGAACTGGTCTTCTGGGCCACGGTGGGGCTGGGCCTCTGCGCCTGGCGGCCGTGTTGACCGGCGACCTGCTCTCGTGGGACCAGAACGGCTACGCGGCGACCAAGACGCGGACCGGCTTCCTGACGTTCCTGCCGTGGGTGGGCGACAGCCTGCTGAAGCTGGCCATCGGCGGTCCGGGGCCGGCATTGGGTCATCTCACGCTTACCCGCTTCTTCGCCCTGCACGTCGGTCTGTTTGCCGGGGGCTTTCTGCTGTTGCTGATCGTCCGCGGCGTACTGGCCCGTCGGCCCAATGCCACGGTGGCGGAAGAGCGTGTGGAAACCTATACGACGGTCGAGAAACGCCCTGCGACTGCGGTCGCGGGGGGCGAGCGGGAATTCTCCCCCGCGACCGCAGTCGCGGGGCGTTTGAGCGGCCGCCGGGCGTGGCGCGGGCGCCGTAGCCTGCCTGGTGGTGCTGGCGGTGGTCTTACTCCTGGCCTGCCAACATGGCGTGGCCTTGCCGGAGGCCGGCGCCGGGCTGCTTTCGCCCGCCGACACCGATCCGGCCAACAGCTACGCGGCCGCCCGGCCGGAGTGGTTTCTAGTGGGCGTGTACGAGTTTTCGCACTTGTTTCCCGGCCAGTTGGGGATCATTCCGATTTTCATCGTGCCCGGCTTGCTGCTGTGCATCGTGCTGGCGATGCCGTTTCTTGCCCGGCATCCGGTCGGGCACGCTTTCAATGTTGTCTTCACGCTTGCGCTGTTGGCGGGCGCGATCGGCATGACGTACTCCTCGTACGCCAAGGACCGGGCTGATCCGCTGCACCAGAAGGCGATTGCCGCCGAAGAGTGGCAGGCCCGGCGGGTGCGGGAGCTTGCCCGGCACGAGGGCATCCCGCCCACCGGCGCCTTGACGCTCTTGCGCAGCGATCCGAAGACGCAAGGCCCGCGGCTCTTCGCACAACAGTGCGCCAGTTGTCACAGCCACGCCGGCGACGATTATGAGATGCCTGACATTCTGGCGGAAAAGCCCGCGGCGCCGAATCTGACGGGCTACGCCAGCCGGCACTGGCTCGCTGGCCTGCTGGACGCGAAGCAGATCAACGGCCCCAAGTATTTCGGCAACACGAAGCTCCGCGGGGGCAAAATGGCGGGCTTCGTGAAGGAAAACCTTGGCGATTTGGACGCCGGCGAAAAGAAGAACCTGGAGAAGGTGATCGCGGCCGTTTCGGCGGAAGCGGAACTGCCCGCCCAGCAGAAACTCGACAGGGCCGACGCCAACCTGATCGCGGAGGGCCGGAAACTCCTCACCGCCGATTTCGGCTGCACCGATTGCCACAAGTTCCACGACAAGGGAAAACTCGGCGACGCCCCGCTGCTGACCGGCTATGGCTCGCCGGAGTGGCTTGCGGGCATCATCGGCAATCCGGCCACTAAGCAATTCTACGGCAAGCTCAACGACCGCATGCCGGCTTACGCCCCAGCGCCGATCCGGCCCAGAACACGCTTGATCCGCATCGGATCCAGATGTTGACAGATTGGCTCCGAGGAGACTGGTATGAGGAAGCACGAATGACGAAGAGACGAATGACGAAAGAAGCCCAAAGTCCAAAATCCGAAGGTCGAATTCGGATTTCGAGCCTCCTTCGTCATTCGTCATTCGAGCTTTGGCATTTTCCCCCATGCTCTCCCCCGAAGCCGCCTACTGGCTGATCGTCCTGTGGTTCGCCGCCATCGGCGCGGTGATCGGCAGTTTTCTGAACGTGGTGGTGTACCGGCTGCCGGCGAGGATCAGCCTGATCGATCCGCCTTCGCACTGCGTAAGTTGCAAGCGGGGGATCCGCTGGTTCGACAACGTGCCGGTCTTCGGTTGGATCAAGTTGCGGGGGCGGTGCCGGTACTGCCGCAGCACGATCTCCGTCCGCTATCCGCTGGTGGAGGCGCTGACGGCGGTGATGTTCGGCGCGTTGGCGGCCGTCGAGTATCTTTCGGCGGGGGTGAATCTGCCGCCGCGGGCGCTGCCCGCTGCCAGCGAGGGCATCTATGTCATCGGCTTCAGCGCGGCGCAACTCTACGGAGTCTACCTGTACCACTTGGCTCTCTTGTGTACGTTGCTGTGCGCCGCGCTGATCGAGGTGGACGGGAAGCGGCCGCCGCTGCGGTTGTTCCGCCCCGCCTTGGCGGTGGGCATCGTCGTGCCGCTTATCTGGCCGGCGTTGCGGCCGTGGCCCGCCTCGTGGCCGTGGCTGGCCCGGCCCGACCTGCCGCTCTGGGCGGCCGGCGCCGTGGACGGTCTGGCCGGTCTGGCCGCCGGGGCTCTCCTGGCCGCCGCCGTGTGGTGGGTGGGACAAGCGCAGCGCAGCCCCACCGAAAAAGAGGGCGACGGACGGCGTGGTAGGACTGCGCTGCGCTGGTCCCGCCCTACCGGCCTCAGTCTCGGACTCGTTTGCGTGGGGGTGTTTCTCGGCTGGCAGGCGACAGTGGTGCTGGCACTGGCTACCGGCGTGGTCAAACTCGAATTGGGGGCACTTCCACCCCCACTATGGCGCAGGCTGCAAGTCCCTGCCAGCATGGTGCTGATGATACTCTCGCTCGTCTGGATTCTTCTCTGGGCAAGACTTGTTTCGCCCTGGAAACCGTGATAGGTTACGGAGATTCTCCCGAGCAGAAGCCCGCCGTGATGGCCGAGGACCCCGCCGCCGACCTGTCGAAGATCTTGCAGTCGCCCAGTTATCGCGTGGCCTACAAGGACGTCGATTTTCTGGCCGGGCCGGAAATGCGCGCGGCACGGATCGAGTTGGAGTTCCTCAAGCCGGAGTTGTATTTTCAGCACAGCGGCGTCCGCTCGACGATCGTCGTGTTCGGCAGCACGCGGATCGTCGAGCCGGCGGCCGCCCGGCGGCAGCTCGACCAGGCCCAACGCGATCTGGCCGCCTTGCCGGACGATCCCCTGCGGCGGCGGGCGGTGAGTCGGGCGAAACAATTGCACGAGCGGAGCCACTATTACGAAGCCGCCCGCGAGTTCGCCCGCCTCGTCTCCGCCACCTGCCAGGGCCGGTCGCCGTGCGATTACGTGATTGCCACCGGCGGCGGACCGGGCATCATGGAAGCCGCCAACCGCGGCGCACACGACGCGGGGGCCAAGTCGGCCGGGCTGAACATCCGCTTGCCCCGCGAGCAGCAGCCCAACCCGTATATCACTCCCAACCTTTGCTTTCAGTTCCACTACTTCGCCATCCGGAAACTGCACTTCGTGTTGCGAGCCAAGGCCCTGGTGGCGTTTCCCGGCGGCTTGGGCACCCTCGACGAACTGTTCGACGCCTTGGCGCTCCGCCAGACCGGCCGCATGCAGGCCATCCCCATTATCCTCTTCGGCCGGGAGTATTGGCGGCGGGTGATCGACTTCCAGTTCCTCGCCGACCAGGGGACCATCGACGACGAAGACCTTGATCTGGTGAGTTACGCCGAAACCGCGGCGGAAGCGTGGCAGCTCGTTCAACGAGGGGCTTGCGGCCGGCACGGGAACTAAAACCTTTCTCGCTTGCGGGGTGTGTCATGATTGGCGTGCGGCGAGGGATTTGGCCGACCGTTCTCTGTCTCGCGGCGTGGGCGGTTTGGCCGGTATTGGCCGCCGAAGGGCCGAAGAAGCCTGATGGGCAGCCGGCGGCGGAGAAGCCCGCGCCGGATAAGGCGGCCGAGAAGCCGGCCCAGGGAAAGGCGGTCGGCGGGAAGCCCGCGGACACCGCCGATCCCTACGTTGTGCCCGAGGGAACGCCCAAGGAGTTGGTGCAGTTCATCCAAAAGGCGGCGTCGACGCGTCCGCCGGACGCGAAGGCGGCGGAGAGAGCGCGGCAGGCGATCCGGAAGGCCGCCGAGAAGATCCTGGCCGCCAAAGCCAGCGAAGAAGAGGCGGAGTTTGCGGTGCAGTACAAGATCGCCGTGCTGAGGGACGCGAAGGAAATCGCCGCCTTCGGCGAGGAGTTGAAGAAGGCGGGCCGCGCCAACCTCGCCCGAACGGTCCGCCGCTTCACCCTGGGGACGGAACTCGGCACGTCGGCGCAGCAATTCGAGATCGAGAGCAGGTTGAGGCAGCCGTCGGGCAGGACGCGGGAGAAGGTCAAGAAAGCGGTGCAGGACGTCGTGACGTTCCTTCAGGAGGCGCCGCCGCAATTGGCCGACGCCCGTTTAGCGGCTTTGGCCGGTCAGGTTGCCAGGATGACCGACGACAACGATTTGACGGTCGCCACCTACCGCTCGGTGGCCAAGGCCTTCGCCGCCAGCAAAGACCCCCAATTGGCCGAGTTCACCACGTTCATGGAGGGCACCGCCCGCCGGCTGACCTTAGTGGGAAACAACATGAAGATCGAAGGCAAGCTGCTGGACGGAAAGCCCTTCGACTGGTCGAAGTACGGCGGCAAGGTGGTGCTGGTCGACTTCTGGGCGACTTGGAACGGCGAATGTCTGGCCGAAATCCCCAAGTTGCGGAAATACTATGACTTCTACCACGACAAGGGATTCGACATCATCGGCGTCAGTTGCGATCACCGGCTGGCCGACTTGGAGAAATACGTCAAGGAGAAGAAGATCCCCTGGCCGATCGTCTTCGGCGGGGAGCGGCCCAGCCCTACCGTGGCCTATTACGGCATCTCCCCTCCCGCGATGATCCTGGTGGGCAAAGACGGCAAGGTGGTGTCTCTGAATGCCCGCGGCCCATATTTGAGGGAGGGCCTGGAGAAGCTCCTTGGCCCCATGCCCTCGCCCAACAAGGGTGAGGCCAAGAGGGGCGCCGACCTGCGCCAACCGGATGAGGAGGAACCCAACGGCAGCGGCATGAAATAACGTGACGCAAACCAACTCAAAAAAGGAGCTTATGATGCGTCTTCGCCGTCTAGTGCGGACATCGGTGTGCTTTGCGTTGGTCGTTTTCCTGGCTGCGGCCGCCCCTGCGGCGGTCCGCCTGCCCGCCATCTTCGGCGACAACATGGTGCTCCAGCGCGGCCAGCCCATCCCCGTCTGGGGTTGGGCCGAGAAGGGGGAGGAAATCACCGTGGCCCTGGGCGGGCAAACGCTCACCGCCAAGGCCGGCGACGACGGCCGCTGGAAAGTCACCGTCGCCAAACTGGATAGCCAAATGACGGAAGTGGCGGTCAAGAACCCGCCCGGGGATACCCGCTACATTTGGATACCGACCCCCTTGACGATGACCGTCAAAGGCTCGTTCGGCAACATGCTCACCTTCAGGAACGTCTTGGTGGGCGAAGTCTGGGTCTGTTCCGGCCAGTCGAACATGGAAATGGGCGTGGCCGGTTGCAACCACGCCAAGGAAGAGATCGCCGCCGCAAACTACCCGGACATCCGCCTCTTCGCAGTAGCTAAGGTGAAAGCCTCTCAGCCGGTGACGGACGTGCAAGGCGCCTGGACGCCCTGCGGACCGGGCAACGTCGGCGGATTCTCCGCGGCGGCCTATTTCTTCGGCCGGCAGTTGTACAAGGAATTGAACGTGCCGGTGGGCTTGATCGACACCTCCTGGAGCGGCACGCCGGCCGAGTTCTGGACCAGTTGCCAATCGCTCGAAGCGCACCCTGCCTTGCGGCCGCTGGTCCAGGGCGAATCATCCTGCCTATACAACTCCATGATTGCCCCGCTCTTGCCCTACGCCATCCGCGGCGCCATCTGGTATCAAGGCGAGGCGAACGTGGACCGGGCCTACCAATACCGCACGCTCCTGCCGGCGATGATCGCCAACTGGCGGGCCGGTTGGGGCCAGGGCGACTTCCCCTTCGGCATCGTCCAGCTCGCCCCCTTCCGCTACGGCGGCCAGAATCCGGCCAACTGCGCCGAGCTGTGGGAGGCCCAATTGATGACCGCCAAGTCCGTCCCCAACACCGGCCTGGCCGTCACGATGGACGTCGGCGACCCGACGGACATCCACCCGAAGAACAAGCAAGAGGTAGGCCGCCGCCTGGCGCTCTGGGCGTTGGCCAAGGTCTACGGCCGCAAGCTGGTCTATTCCGGCCCGGTCTACCGGTCGATGGCGGTCGAGGGCAACAAAATCCGCCTCCGCTTCGATCACCTCGGCGGTGGCTTGATCGCGGCCGACGGCAAGCCGCTTACGGACTTCACCATTGCTGGGGCCGACCGGAAGTTCGTGCCCGCGGTGGCCACGATCGACGGCGGCACGATCGTCGTCCGCGCCGACAAGATCACCCGCCCGGTTGCGGTCCGCTACGCCTGGCGGGACGACGCCGCGCCGAACCTGGCCAACAAGGAGGGCCTGCCCGCCTCGCCCTTCCGCACCGATACGTGGAAGGGCGTGACGGAGGGGACGTAGCCTGCCAGCCGCCCGGCCGCAATCTGGTGCTGTCCGCCGACGGCCGACGGAAAAGCGGGATGATCCCGTGCAGTTTCTCGAAGGCCCTGGATTCTACCAAACGCGAAAACACCTTGGAGGGATCGGGCGATTGAACCGCGGACACATGGTCGTAACCGCTGTTCTGCAAGGAGCTTATGTACGTTGTTTCCGTCGCGGCAAGTCCCACGTGCTCTTTCGCAGCTCTGGCATTTCGCGCGGCTTCTTGTTAGCATAGAAGGGTATACGCAGAGAATCCGAGGACAGACAAAAGGAACTCGCTCATGAGACACACGACGACGGCCACAAGACTGTTCGCTGCGCTCGCATTGGCCGCCCTTGCGTCGGTTTGCGGCGCCCCACGCTGCGAGGGTGAAGACGTGCTCTTCTCCGACGACTTCAAGACCGTGGATCCAGGTTGGGGTACGGATGTGCCAATCAAGGACGGCAAGCTCACCGTGGAACCCGATCTCTCTTCAACACGCTGGTACTTGAACGAGACGAACGTATTCGAAGACATGACCTGTTCGATCAAAGTACGAATGGCGGCCGGCGACGAAGAGACGTGGGGAGGACTCGTCTTTTGGGCCAGGGACCAAAACAATTTCTACCAGTTCCAGATCAGCCCGAAAGAAGGCAAGGTCAGCGTCAGCCGCATGGTGAGCGGCCGCTGGATTTCTCCGGTCAGCGCGCGTGACTGCCCCGATATCAAGAAGGCGCTGGAGAGTGGAATCTTCTCAAGGTGGTGGTTCGAGGCAACCAGGCCACCGTTAGCGTCAACGGCAAAGAGGTGGTAACCTTCAAGGGCCAGCCTCCTGACGGGGGCGGCACGATAGGAGTGGGCGGCGAATCCGGTGAGAAGACGAAAGGCCGGTTGGAGTTTTCGGAGCTTAAAGTAACCAAGTAGCGGGTGACCCGCCGGCCGGGACGGCACTGATGCAAAGGGCTGAGGGTGTGTGCCACCCCTTCTTTCGGGAAGATTCTGAGGGCCTTGGCTCTCCTCTCGATCCCGATGGCGGCGGGCATTTCGGGGCTTTTTGCCGCCGCGCCGCCGCCGGAATAGGACCAGGAGCAAAGGAAGATGACTCCGCCGACGGAAGAGACCGGAAAATGGGCGGCCCTGTCCGATGAGGACTGGGTAGCACTGCAAGTGCCGCGGTTCGCGGCCATCCGCCCGCGTTGCCTGCTCTACGCGGAGTTCCTGCAAGCGGTTCTCAAAGAGGGATGCGCCCGCTCTGCGCCTCTGGCCTTGATCGAGGCACGCGCCAAGAGCGTCCCCAGCTTTGCGGAGAAGATCCTCCGCAAACGCAAACTCTATCTGCGTCCGAAAGGCGCCTTGCCCGCCGATCCACTGGCCCGCATCACGGACCTCTGCGGCGGGCGGGTCATCACCCAGACTTCGGATCAGGTGCGGGCCGTGTGCCGGTTCATCGAGGAGGCGTTCGGTATCGATTGGCCCAACAGCGAGGACGTCAGCCGGCGGCTGCGTCCGACCGAGTTCGGCTACCGCTCGGTGCATTACATCGTTGTGACCGATCCGAAGAAGCTCCGCGACGCGGGCGTCACGGCCGCCGTTCCGCCGGAAATCCTGGGATTAAAGGCTGAGATCCAGGTCCGCACGCTACTGGAACACGCCTGGGCCGACATCGGCCATGAAATGGCTTACAAGACCGAACTTCGCGTGCCGGACCGCATCCATCGCCAGTTCGCCTCGCTGGCCGCGGTGCTGGAGGGGGTGGACCGCCAGTTCGGCGCGTTGGTCCAGGGCTTGGAGGAATTCAAATCCAACTTTGGCGCGTACCACGAGCGGAAGGAAGTGGACGCGGAAATTGCCCGGCTCCGCATCGTGCTCTCTTATGATTCGCACAACGTGGACCTGGCCGTGAAGATTGCCCAGCTTGCGCTTTCCGTCGGCCGGCACGAGGCTGCCCTGGAAATCCTGGAGCCTTACGCGGTGCAAGTGAATCGAGGCGTGGACCGCGTCCGCGGCCTTACCCTGACCGAAATGCACTGGGACCGTCCGCGCTGCCGGGAGTACGCGGAAGGCCGCCGCTCTCTTGAAGCGGCTTGTGCCCATCGGCAACAAGACGCGGAGACATTGTGTGCGTTGGCCGAAAGCTGGGTGCGCGATGATGAGACCAAGGCCCGCCAACTCTTTCATCAGGCGGTCGCGGCGGACGCCACCGAGCCGGTGGCGCTGGTGCGTTACCTCGAGTTTGAAATCGCCCATTCGTCCAGCAATCGCGTGGCAGACCTGGCGGCGCCGATGATCCGCAATGCGATCGACCGCT
The DNA here is from genome assembly GCA_963754135.1 of uncultured Planctomycetaceae bacterium. Lineage (GTDB taxonomy): Bacteria > Planctomycetota > Planctomycetia > Pirellulales > Thermoguttaceae > JAJFUI01. Next base: position 1,124,401 of record CAVWEY010000002.1, on the reverse strand, counting down.
GCCGCAAGCAGATCGAGGCCCGCGTCAACCTGCCCTGGGCCTGGGCCAGCCGGGCCCTGTTCCATCTCTTGCTGGAGGAGCCCTACGAGGCCCTCGGGGCCGTTGCCCAATTGATTCGCTTTTGCGAGCCGGCCGCAGCCCCGCCGGCCGCCGCGGAGGGAGTGGCATCGCCGGGGCGGCCTTCCGCCGCCGGCCGTGCGCTGCTGCGCACCCGCGACGCTCTCACGCGGCTGGAGTGCATCCGTGAAAAGCTGCCGGGCTTCGATTGGTGCCGGCGGGCCGTTCTGCTCGGCCTGGCCGCGGCCGCGAAAGACGGCCAATCGGCCGGCGCCTTGCGGGAGTGTGCTTCCTGGGGCCAGGAAGAGCCGCATCTTTCTCCCGACGAAACGATCGTCATCCTGTCGGGGGGTTGCCGGGCGGAGGTGCAGAGCGCGATCGACCTCCTCAAGCCCGTCTTGCTCCGCGCATGCGAGGGACTCTCGTTCACGCTTTTCGGCGGCGGCACCACTGCCGGCATCAGCGGCCTGGCGGGCGACGTAGCTGAGCAATCGGGCGGCCGCGTGCGGGCCTTCGGCTATCTGCCCCGGTTGTTGCCTCGCGGCGTCCAGGAGGACTTGAATCCCGCCCGCTACGCCCGGCGGTTCAATTCGTCGGGCTCCGATTTCAGTCCGCTCGAGCCGCTCCAGGGCTGGACCGATATTGTGGCCGCCGGCGTAGACCCCCGGCGCGTCAAGCTGCTCAGTTATGCCGGCGGACGGATCTCGCAGGCCGAGTGCATCGTGGCGGTTGCGCTGGGAGCGCGGGTCGGCGTGATCGAGGACCCGGCCTTGCCGGACCATCGCCCGTCCGACGAGCTCCCCTGGCAAGAGTGTCCCAATCTGGTTCAGCTCCCCCTGGACCCCATGACCCTCCGCGCCTTCCTCCTGGTGGACGAACTCCCCTGCCGGCGCGATGAATTTGCCGAGGCCGCGCGAAAGACCCACGAGGAATACGTCAGGGCGGCAGTTCCCGAGGAGCCCTCCTTGCTGCCGTGGGGAGACCTTCCCGAGGCCCTGAAGCTTTCCAATTTCCACCAAGTGGTTTACGCCGAAAACATCCTCAAGACGGCGGGCCTGGGCATCCGGCCGATCACCGATCCCGGCAAGCCGCTGGTGAACATGACGGAACTCCTGGATAAGGCCGGCTTGGAGCGCCTGGCCGCGATGGAGCACGGCCGCTGGAACGTCGAACGCCTGCTGTTGGGCTGGCGCTGGGCCGAGGCCAAGGACGTCGGCCGGAAACTTTCTCCTTATCTCGTCCCCTGGGAAAAGCTCCCGCCGGAAATCCGGGAGTATGACCTGGATGCCGTCCGCAGCCTGCCGCGGAAGTTCCGCGAGGCCGGGCTGGAGGTATACTCTCTTGGGGAGGCTGCCGGCAGTTGAGGGCGAAATGAGTCATCGATCCATGAAAACTTCCTGGCGCTCCGGCGCATCGCGCTCCTCGTACTGCTCCACGTGCCGGCCTGCGGCCTGGCCGCCGGGCAGGGCGTCGCCGGCCAGGTTGACGCCTCCCTCCGGCACGCCGAAACCTACTATTTGCTGAGCGTCACGGAACAAGGGGACGTGCCTGCTTCCCAGGCAGGGCTGCGCGAATTGGAACACGCGGAGGAAGTGTTGAAGCAAGGAACCTTGCCGGCGGAGGAGGCGGAGCGGCTCGGCCGACAAATCAAGGCCCTCAAGAACGATCTGCAGGACCAGATCGAGATGTCGCGGTGGACCCTGGAGGGCGTATTTCCCCTGTCCGGGTTTCTTACGTCGTCATTGTTTGCCGGCTCCGGGCCCACCGCCGTCTACCGCCTGACCGATGATCCGGCAATCACGGCAACCAGGAAAGCCGCCGCGGACCTTTTAACACGTGCAACCGGACTGGAAAAGAAACAAGCTCAACTGCCGGTGGTATTCACCTGCGTTCCCTCAAGAGAATTGTTGCCCGGCACGGCGGCCCAAGCGGAAGACAGCGGCCCGGACCGCCTCCGGGCGCGGACTCTGGAGCACGCGGTGCGGCAAGTATTCCGCAGATCGCCGCAGTTCCAGGTGCAAACGCACGCCGCCGTCGAGGAGGCGCTCGCCCCCGCAGGAAAGGAGACGCCGCAGCAGGCGGGCGACGATTTTCTGGCAGGGCACATCACCGCCGCGGTCCAGAAGAGGTTGCTCGAAACGTTCGGGCCGAGGTTGCTGGCCGTCGTGATCCGCCAAGCCGATGCGGTCGCGGACGTCTGCTGTTACCGGACGGAAGGGCGGTTCCTTGAGGCGGGCAAGCCGCCGCAAGAAGCGTTCTCGACATCCGGTTTCGGCCGCGACCGGCGCGGCCGCCTGGCCTGGATTTTATGGGCCAATGCCGCACTGCTGGCCGTCGCCTATGCCGCCTACGTGCTGATCGCACACACCCACCGCGCCATGACCGGCGGCAGCTCGCGGATCGCGCTGCTCCTGCTGCCCTTGGTTGCTTTTGCCGTGGGGCGCACCCTGCCTTACGTGGTGTCCTCGCTGCTGGGATCAGTACGGCCTCCGCCGGGAACGCCGGCGCTGGCTTCCCTCTGGTTTGCCTGTCTGGCGGGACTGGGTTTTCTCGGCGCACCGCTGCTGGCCTATTGGTTGGCCTCGCCCTGGTTCGCCGAGCTGTGGCCAAGTTTGAGTCCGGGGAACCGCGGCGGCGCGCTGTTCGTCGCGATGGGAGCGGGGATCGCCGCGTACCTTGCCGGCCCCGTGCTCCTCTGCTCGGAACAGCATCCCGCAATCGACGTCATGCTGATGGGTACGAGCGTCATGGTTCTGGCCTATTTGCTCGGCCGGACCTTGGACCGTTCCGATCCGCTGCCCATGTCGCTGGCATTTGTTCTCTTGATTCTTACAATGCCGGCGGGAGCCGCGCTGCTCCACGCCGATACGACGTGGTTAGGGCTCGCCGCGGCGGCGATTGTCGCGACCGGGGCGGCGGTTGTTTCCGGCAGCGCGCTCGTCCGGAAGCGGCGTTCCCAAGCTCTCCGATCGGACTTCAATCCGTCTCTCGCCGGCCAGGCAAGGATTGGCGGCGTTCCGGCCGACGTTCAAGAGTTCATCCGGCGCGCCGAGAACCCGGACTATCAGCGGTTTCCCTCCTTTGACCGGGCGTGGGAGCGGATGAGCGGCGTTCTCGAGGGTCATTGCTGCCGCCTGGGACTGTTCGGCCCCCGCGGCGCCGGCAAGACGGCGACCGTTCAGGCGATCATAGCGGGTCTGGCACAGGAATGGGAAAAGAGGGGTTCTCGTCCCGCGCTCTTGTGCGGAAGCTGCCCCCAGGCGGTCGGCGAGCCCATCTCGTACGCTCCCTTCCGCGAAGTGCTTGCCCAGCACTTTGAGGTGAACTTGCTGGCGCCTCCGGGGCCCAAGATGCGGCAAATCGGCCAGGCGCTCGGCGGCCTCTTCGGGTCGGTCATTCCCTTTGCGCGCATTCTCTTTCCGCACGTGGCAGGCACGGGCGACGCCGCCGCCAAACCGGATGAGATCAATGCTTCGATTGTGTGGATGCTTCGTCGGTTGGCGAAGACCCGGCCGGTCCTGCTCTTCCTTGACGACGTGCAATGGCTCGACGAGGCGTCGGCGGCGCTGGTGAAGCATCTGCTCGAAGAGTTTCCCGCGGGCAGCGACACGCCGCTGGCGGTCATTCTCGTCGCCAACCGCAAATCATGCCTCGCCGCTCTGGGATTCGACGTCAGCCGGGACGGCATCGAGCTGGCGTATCCGCCGGTGGCGCAGCAGGCGGAGATTCTCGTGCGCGGAGCCGGTCTCCAGGCAGCCGTTGCGGACGACATCCTCGGCGCACGGGCGCCGCCCGGGAAACCGACGGGGGCCTGCTCTGGCCGCTACAGGTGGCGGCGAAGCTCGCCCGCTCGGGCGCCTTGGCGCGCACCGAGGAAGGGTTCGCCTGGGCCAATGGCGCTTGGCCGGCAGACTTCGCCCTTCCGGCCCACATGCAAGCAGCGGTCCAGGAGCAATGGGACAACGCATCGCAACATCACGCGGTCCTGGCGTGTGCGGCCTGCGGATGTGACGGCCGCGAGTTCCGCGTCAGCACGCTCGCCGACGCCCTGGGCCGGACGCGACTCGACCTGCTGCTGGTGCTGGATGAGATTGAACGGACGACGGGCATGGTCCACGACGTCCGGGACCGCGATGACGTGTACGCCTTCCATTCGTCCTTCCTGTTGGAGGCAATCCGTGGCAAGCTCAACATTGCGGGCCACGGCCCGCGCAAGGCCGACGTCCCCCAGATCGTCCGCGAGTACCACGCCCGGTTGGCCGTCGCTCTGGAAGGAGCCCTGAAGACCTCCCAGAGCAAGCTCTATGAAGTCGCCAATCATTTCTATGCGGCCGGCGCGGTATGCGGCGAAGGGAGTCGAGTATTGCCTCCAGGCGACCCGCGACGCTGCCGCCGGTTATGATTTTCGCCGCGCCAAGAGTTACCTGGAGATGGCCGAAGAGTGCGCTGAGTTTTCGGCGGCCGGCCCCTTGGTCGAAATCGAGAAACAGGTCATCCGCTGCCGCGAAGCCCAGGTGGCGTCCCAGGGCCAAGAGCTGCGCTCGGGCGGCGGCAGCGGAATTGGCGTACTTGACGGAACACCCCGGCGCTCCGGCCCGGCTGGTCCTGGCGGTCGCCCAGTTGTGTTACGACGTCGGGCACCGCAGCCACGACCCGAGATGGAATGAAGACGCGGCCCGGCTTTGCCGGCAAATCGTCGCCCAGCCGGCCTCGCCCCAAGAGGAAGCCGAGGCCCGGCATATCATGGCGGTCAGCCAACCGTCCGAGCGGCGCGCGGAACGCATCGCCGAGCTGCGCAAAGCGTACGGACTCTTGGAACACACGGCGGCCGAAGACCGGGAGGCGTCGCACTGGTTCGCACAGATCGTGATTTCGCTGGCCAAGGAACTCAGCAAGGGGACGGCGGAGGAGCGGAGCGAGGCAAATCGGCTCTTCGAGCGCCGGCTGCAATTGGATGCCGAGCGCCATTTGGGTGATCTCCGCGGCACCGCTATGGCGGTCGCCGGATTGGGCCGCCTGGAATGGTACGCGGAACGGAAGAACGTCGTTGCCGCCGAGAAGCATTTCGAGCAGAACCTGGAAATCTCCGAAGCGATCGGCGACATCATCGCACAGGTGAAGATGCACAGTCTGCTCGGGGCCTGCGCGTTGGAAAAAGACGATCTCGTCCGGGCCCTGGCCCATTATGAGCGGTCCTGGCGGTTGGCCGGCGACCCGATCGACCGGTGCTTCGCGGCGGTTGGTTTGCTCCGCTGTTACCAACGGCAGAATCGCCCCGACCAATTCGAGGGCATGGCGCAACAGCTCTTGGGGTTGCTCGAGCGCGAGAAGGTCCCTTTCGACTGCGAGAGCCAATTGCAGGCGGCGCTCAAGACCTGCCCCGAGGAGTTCAGGAGCGAGGCGGTAAGAGAACTCTGGGATCGCACGAAGCGCTGAGAAGCCCTCCAAGAGAGCGCGGGCGCCAAGGCCACGCTTGCATGGCCGTGCGGGGGTCTTCTCGGGCAATTGCCCATGTTATCCAGCCTTCCTGGTCTGCCGCCAGCACTCGACTGGCGAGGGTCGCGATGATCGTTTGCACCAATTCCGTGTACCCCTCTTGCCCGCATAGCCGATACAACCGTTACAGCCCCACTTTTCGAACCCCTTTGCCAGCGTTGCCTATGATGATTCGCCATTGCTTAATCATTGGGTGTATCTTGTGGGCGGCTTCAGGATGTACGCACATCCAGTTGCAAAAGAACAGCGTCCGCCAGGCCGCAACGGTACACGACCTGCAACAGCAGCAGGTGTTGGATAATCTGGCCATGTTCGTGTATGACTATAATTCGATGCCCTATTTTTCCTATGCCAACCAAAGCGGCGCGCAAGTCACCGATCAGCTAAATGCCAACGCCTCGGTGGGTTGGGGCCGCGTCGGTGAGTTTGGCAATCTGGGCACCGCCGGCACCGCCAGCGCTGTACACCCTTTTCCCTTTCCATTTCTGTTCAGCGCGCTTGGCTTCGGCGGCGGCGGCCAGCGGTCGCAGCAGGAAGCGTTCACCGTCACGCCGGTCAACGATCCGCGCAAGCTGGAGCTGATGCGCTGTGCCTACCAGTTGGCGGTCAGCCACTGCGGGCGCGACGCCGTTTCGGCGACTTGTCCCGATTGTCAGACCCGCTTCAAGGTGTTCTATACGGGTGATCCGAACGGCGACATCCGTCAAGGGGCCAACGGCGCCGTTACGTCGGAATGCCTCAAGTCGGAGTGCTGCTGGTTTCACATCGGCTGCAAGAAATGCCTGCCCAAAAAATGCCCCTGCATGGCCGTCGGCGAGTATTGCGGGTGCTACGTGTGGGTCTTGCCCGAGGGGCAGGATCAACTAACGAAACTCACCTTGACCATCCTGGACTACGCGTTGCACGAGCCGCCGGTCAAGCGCACCAAGCAAGTCGATTATAACATCGACGAATATGGATTGCCGACCACGTCACAACGTGCCGTAGGCAAGGTGACCGCCCAGGTGGCGATTGATGAGCGCGTCGAGGGCCTGTTGAAGATCGACCAGGCCGACGAGGCCCGCATCGAACAGTTCCTCGACTATCGGCACAAGCACGTCAAGGAACGGTTGGCGGCCACGACCAACCCGGAGGAGCGCAAAGCCCTGCTGGATGAAGACCAGATGCTGCAGAACAAGCTGGACTTCTTGCACGAGCAACTGCGGACGGGCGGGCTCCGCGAGCAGTACTACCCCCGTTCGCCGTTCCCCACCGGACCGAATCTCTTGCAGTTGGACATGTATCAGAACACCATGCCCAACTTCGGGGCGGCGCCGTGACGGTTGTCCGGCGGCCGGGTCCGTTCTAGTCGGACGAATCGTCGCCGGACGGTCCTCCACTCGACGGTTGTGAGCCTTTGCCGTGTCCCGCCGGGGAAGGCGGCGTCTTCGCCTTGGCCTTCTCGGTAATCAGGTCGTCCATGGCGCGGTAGGTGTGTACGGTCTGCAACAGTTGGGGCCGCTCGTCCTCGGAGCCGAAGATGACGGCCAGTTTCTGATAGAACTCGGCCCGGTCGAAGTTGCACTGGCTGGCATAGATTTCGGCCAGAATCTTCAAGCTTTCGGCGCTGGCGAAGTTGCCTTTTTCGCAGGCGGTCCGCGCCGACCGCTTGGCCTGCTGCAAGTACTCGCTCTTTTGGAGCATCGTATCGGACTCGTCCAGCGTCAGGCTGGCGCTCAGTAGATTCTCCTTGGCCTTTTCCTCCTCCTGGCTCAACTGACCGGCCAACTTGGCGGCGTCGGCCCGGAGTTGGACGATCTTCTCCCAGGCTGTCAGCAGATTTGACTTCGCCTGCGCCGCCGCTTCAGCTTCCCTTTTTTCCTTGCCTTCGGGGCCGCCGTGCTTAGCCGCCGTGGTAACGCAATTCTTTGCCAACTGATCCGCGGCGGCGGCAATTTCCAGTTTTTCCGCGGCGATCAGGGCTTCGCTCGCCTTGGCGGCGACCAACGTGTCGAGCGCGTCGTCGAAGCGTTTTCGCCCGTCCACCAGCGCGATCCAGCTTCTGCGGCGCAAGCGACCCTTCCGGATCGAGGCCGGCAAGCTGCCTCTGCACGTCCGGATCGGCCTCTTCCACGGCCGCCAACGTGGCTTCGCAGCGGGCGAGCGCAAGATAGGCGGAGCCCCGGTCCCGATAGGCTTCGACCAGGTCCGGACTCAGCCGGACGGTCTCGTCGAAACACTTCAGCGCCGTCCGCAACAATTGGATTTCCATCGCCAGGCAAACGCCCACGGCACGGGCCCGGCTTGCCGTTGCGGGGCTCTGCCCGGGCGCCCGGCATCGCTTGCAGAAGGCCTCCAGTTTCTTCAGATCGATGGGCATCATGGTTGCGCCGAGGCGGCTTGTGGAAACGGCGTCCGCCGCTGCGACCGGCGCCGCGTCGCCGCCGATCAGCGACCACGCTTCATCATTGAGAAAGGCGATGCGGGTCAGGTAAAGTTCGGCCCGGCCCATGCTCCCTTTCCAGCGGTGCGGCCCCGTCCGCGCGTAGTCGGGATCGGCCGTCGCGGTGAGTTGGTAGACGCCGTCGGCCAATTTGAAGAGGTCCCGGTCTTCGGCGCTGCCGCCGTCGGTTTCCAAATTGGCCCTGCCAATCTGTTGGTCGATGCCGCGGATTTTCTTTCGTTCTTCGGTCAGTTTGAGGCGAAAGGCCTTTTGCAGCGCCTCGGCCTGCTCGAAGATGGCCTGCGGCCGGCGAATGCCGTTGGCCTGAGCGGCTTCCGCAAGGCTCTCGATCCGCTTTGCCGCCGCCACGGCTTCGCCCGATGACTTGGTCTCAGCCACCTTCAGCCGCTCCAGGCGCACCGCGGCGTCCAACAGGTTCGGATTGGCTTGCACCGCCATCCACACGGCATCGTTGTCGCCCGGAACCGCGCCCAGGGCCTTCAGGAATTCTTCCTGGGCGGTGGCCGATTCCTTCTGCTCTTCCAGGCAAATCCCCACCAGCCAATGTATCCAGGGCGAGTCCGCGGTCTGCAAGAGGTCCGTATAGTGGCTATTCGCCTGGTTGAGTTTCAGCACCTCATCCTTGCGGACCCAGCCGGAGACCGGCGGGACGCAGTATCCGCCCTGATCGGTGACCCGCAGCCATTGTCCTTCGATGCGCTCGACGGCGGCCGGCCACGCGATCTGGTAGGCGTCGCCGGTGATTTCCCGGCCGCACCGCAACAGCACTTGATCGGACTTGGGCATAATCCGGGCGTTCTGCCAGGGATCCGCGGCCGAGGCCGCGGCAGCCCAGCAGCACAGGGCGCCCCACAAAACAAGGCGAAGGTTCGTTCGGAACATGATCGATCCTCAAAAGTAGGGGAGGCTCACTGAAATTATCGGTGCCCAACCGAACGAAAGTCAACAAGAACGCCGTCCGCCGACACAGGCTGTCGGCCCGGCGGCCAAAGGTCCCCGGCCGGAACCGCTCCGGCCCGAATAGTCGTCAATGTCGCGGCGACGCCGCCATCTACCACCTGTGGGGGCCAGACCCTTCCATTGTCGCAAGGCGGAGCCTACAATCACGCTGGCGTCGCCCGAAAAAGGACGGCGGTACTCCTCAAACGGTTGACACTCGAAGCAAGGAGATCCGACATGCGCATGATCATGGCATTTGGCACGCTAATGGTTCTGGTTGCCGCGGGCGCCGAAGCCCAAAACGGCGCCGCCCCGGCCAAGGATGCAGTTACCGACGCAACGATCATCAACCTTTGCGGCGGCCGCTTGTTCAAGATGTTTGCCAAGTGCGGCACGCCGGCAGACGTCTACACCATTCGCGGAGATACGCCCGCCGAGGACGACGTGTTATGCGAGTACGGAACCTACTCTTTCCGAGTCCGCGACAAGGTGATCCGGACTTGCTTCTTCGCGACGGAGTGGAAAGGGCCGATCCGCGGAATCAAGATCGGCGACAGCCGCGAAGACGTTGTGAAAGTCCTGGGCACCGCGCCAACGACCTTCAAGGACAAGAATGGCGTTGTCACTGCCTATGGTTATGATTTGAAAGACCTCGATGCCAAGTTCTATACGAACTTCGACAAGGACGGCAAGGTGTGGAGGGTGGAGGTCAGCTTGAAGTAGTGGAAATAGGTGCGGCATGGATTCCACAACGGGCGCCTCGCGGGACTCATCCGACGACAAGCGATACGAGTATTTTGCGTTCATCAGCTACAAGCACGAGGATATGCGTGGGCCAGGTGGCTTCAGCAGCAGATCGAGACGTATCGCCTTCCCGCCATCATCCGCAAGCAGGCGCCGCACCTTCCGAAGCACATCCGGCCCGTCTTCCGCGACCAGACCGACATCAGCACCGGACCGCTGCTGCAAAACCTCCGTCAGGAGTTGCAGGATTCCCGTTTCCTGATCGTGCTCTGTTCCCCCTCGGCCGCGAAATCGGAGTGGGTGAACCGGGAGGTGCAGCACTTCATCGACATGGGCCGGGCGGACCGGATCATTCCCTTCGTGGTGGCGGGCACGCCCAACGCCTCGGACCCGGACGAGGAGTGCTTTCCCGCCATCCTCCGCGGCGCGGAGCGGGGGATGCTCGGCGTCAGCGTGCCGGAACTCGGCAAGGAAAAGGCCTTTGTCAAGGTCATCGCCAAGCTGCTGGGGTTGAAGTTCGATCAACTCTGGGACCGGCACCGCCGCCGCCAGCGGCGGCAGCGGCTGGTGCGAGGGCTGATGGCGATTGCATTGTTCCTGGCCGCCGCCACGGGCGGTTTCGCCTATTGGGACTACCACCGCACGAAGACCGCCTACTATGCCGATTACGTCGAATGCCGGGGCGTGCCGCAGGGCATTGGAGCATTGACCGACGCACAGGCCCGACGCCGGCACCTTTCCTGGAAATTCGAGTCCTCCCGCTATCGCGTCGACCGCCTGACGAGCGTCAACGGCAGCGGCCAGCCGACGGACAGCGGCGCCGTCGACTGTCCGGCCGACCGGTCGTTCCATTACCGCGACAACGGCGAGTTGGAGTATACGGTCGAGCGCACTCCGACCGGCAAGGAGTTCCGAGAGTCGGTTTATGCCCCGGACTTGTCGATCGTCGAATTCAAGGGGGGGAGCAAGGGGCGGTTGCAGATGCAGGCCCAGTTCTTGCCCGCCGACATGGGGGCGCGGAGCAGCGGTCCCGGCACGACCGATCGGAGCGTGCGCTCGGAAATCGCGGCCTGGGAGTTGAAGTACGACGACCTGGGCCGCGTCGTCCGGCGGACCTACTTGAACCAGAGCGGTTACCCGACCTGCGATGCCAGCGGGATTTACGTCCACGAGTTCACGTACACCGCGGTGAGCAGGGTGGAATCCGTGCGTTATCTGGACGTCGGCGGCCGGCCATGCCCGACCAAGCGGGGAATCGCCGGCCTGCGGGACCAGTACGATGACCGAGGAAATCGAATCCAGATTACCTGGATCGGCGGCAAGGGGACACCGGTTCTCAACGCGGACGGCTATGCCGTCGAGAAGCTGAAATACGACGGGGATGGAAATCTGGTCGAAGCGGCGTTTTTCGGGACCGACGGCAAGCCCTGCCTGCACAAGAAGGGAAGCGCCGGCTGGAAGGCCGCCTACGACGGACGGGGAAACCAGACGGACGTGTCCTATTTCGGCACGGACGGCAGACCATGCCTCCACAAGGACGGGTTTGCCGCCTGGAAGGCCCAGTTCGACGAGCGGGGAAACCGGATAAGCTGGTCTTTCTTCGGGACCGACGGCAAGCCCTGCCTGCTCACGGACGGGGTTGCCCAGTGGAAAAACACCTACGACCAACGGGGAAACCAGACCAGCCTGTCCTTGTTCGGCACCGACGGCAAGCCCTGCCTGGCCACGGATGGAGTTGCCCAGTGGAAGAACACGTTCGACGGCCAGGGAAACCAGACCAGCGCCTTCTGCTTCGGCGCCGACGGCATGCCCTGCCTGCTCAAGGACGGGATTGCCGGCTGGAAAGCCCGGTACGACGAGCGGGGAAACAAGACCGCCGAATCCCTGTTCGGCGCCGACGGCAAGCCTTGTCTGAACAAGGACGGCTACGCCGGCTGGGAGTCTACTTTCGACGCCCGCGGAAACGAGACCAAGGTGTCCTACTTCGGCACCGACGGCAAGCTGTGCCTCTTGAAGGACGGGAATGCCGGAAGGAAGGTCACCTATGACGAGCGGGGAAACCGGACCAGCGTCTCCTACTTCGGTGCCGACGGCAAGCCCTGCTTGAGCAAGGACGGCTATGGCGGGTGGAAGGCCACTTTCGATGAGCGGGGAAACGAGACCGGCGTCTCCTACTTTGGCGCCGACGGCCAGCCCTGCCTGAGCAAGGACGGCTACGCGGGATGGACGGCCACCTTCGACGACCGGGGAAACGAGATAAGTGCCTCCTACTTCGGCAGCGACGGCAAGCCGTGCGTAATTAAGGAAGGAAACGCCGAAGTGAGGCGCGTTTTCGACGAGCGGGGAAACAAGATAGGCGTGTCCTTTTTCGGAACCGACGGCAAGCCCTGCCTGATCAAGGACGGGTATGCCGGATGGAAGGCCGCCTATGACGAGTCGGGAAACGAGACACTCGCGTCCTATTTCGGCGCCGACGGCAAGCCCTGCCTGAACAAGGATGGGGATGCCGAGATGAGGCGGACCTACGACGAGCGGGGAAACATGACCGGCGAATCCTACTTCGGCTTGGGCGGCAAGCCCTGCCTGTTGAAGGACGGGTTTGCCGGTTGGAAGGCGGGGTTCGACGAGCGGGGAAACCAGACCAATTGGTCCTATTTCGGCGCCGACGGACGGCCTTGCCTCTGCCGGAGCGGGTTCGCCGCCGCAGCGATGACCTACGACGAGCGGGGAAACCGCACCTCCGAGTCCTATTTCGGGACCGACGGCAAATCCTGCCGGCACAAGAACGGGTATGCCGAAGTGAGGTGGACCTACGACGAACGGGGAAACATCACAAGCCAGTCCTACTTCGGCGCCGGCAGCAGACCCTGCCTCGGCGAAAACGCCATTGCCCAATGGCAGGCCGCCTACGACGAGCGGGGAAACCAGACAAGCCAGTCGTACTTCGGCACTAATGGCAAGCCCTGCCTGCGCAGGGACGGGTATGCCGGATGGAAGGCCGCATTCGACGAGCGGGGAAACCTGATAAGTCAGTCCTGCTTCGGCGCCGACGGCAAGCCCTGCACGAACGACGACGGCTATGCCCGATTCAAGTCCACCTTCGACGACCGGGGAAACCGGACAAGCGTCTCCTACTTCGGCACCGACGGCAAACCCTGCCTCTACAGGAACCAGTATGCTGAAATGAGGTGGACCTACGACGAGCGGAGAAACATCACCAGCCAGTCCTACTTCGGCTTGGGCGGCAAGCCTTGCCTGTGCAAGGACGGAAATGCCAGGGCGACGTGGACCTACGATGAGCGGGGAAACAGGACAAGCGAGTCCTGCTTCGGCACCGACGGCAAGCTTTGCCTGCTGCAAGACGGGTTTGCCGGATTCAAGTCCACTTTCGACGAGCGGGGAAACCTCATAACTCAGTCCACCTTCGGCGCCAACGGCCAGCCCTGCCTGAACAAAGACGGATTTGCCGAATCGAAGATCGCCTATGACCAACGGGGAAACCGGATAAGCTGGTCCTACTTCGGGACCGACGGCAAGCCGTGCCTGTTGAAAAACGGATTCGCCGGAACGAAGGCCGCTTTCGACGAACGCGGAAACCAGACCAGCGTGTCCTATTTCGGCGCCGACGGCAAGCCCTGCCTAAATATCAATGGAATTGCCGGGTGGAGGGCCACCTACGACGACCGGGGAAGGCAAGCAAGTATGTCCTACTTCGGCATGAGGGGGGAACCCATTATCGCCCCCAAACTGGGCTATCATCGCGCCGTGACAATCTACGACCCGGACGGACGGTTTCTCGGAGACAAATACTTCGATTGCGAAGGCAAGCCGCTCGATTATGCTCAAGCCCTCAGGGTGGCCGCCCTCAAGATGCCGGCGGAAGGATCGGGACCGCCCCAGCGAGTGACGGTGACGGAGGTTCTTCCCGGCGGCGAGGCCGCGGCGAAGGGCGTGCGAGAGGGCGATGTCATCGTGCGCTACGCGGGCCACCCCATCACCAGCCGTCGGGCGTTCGTCCTGGCCTGCACCGAAAAGGGAACGGGGCCGCGGGAAGTCGTCCTCCTGCGCGACGGCAAGGAAATCACGCTGCGGGTGGCCCCCGGCCCGCTGAAGGTCCGCCTGGAAGAGGTCCCCGCCGAGCCGCCGCGGCAACCAAAACCGGCCGCGCCGGAGAGAACCCGCCCGGTTGAAAAACGTTAGTGTCCGCGGAACCTGCCCTTGAGACCAAGGATCAGAATCACCCACATGGCGCCGAAGGCTTCGTTGGCGCTGATCTTCGACGTGCCGCGCGTGCGGTCGACAAAGACGATGGGCGTTTCCTCGAAGCGCGATCCCGCCGCGCAAGCCGCCAGAGGATCTCCTCCTGAAACGAGTAGCCGTGGCTGTGCAAGGCGTCCAGATCGAGCCTGGCCAGCGCCTCCGTGCGGTAGCAGCGGTATCCGCCGCTGCAATCCTTGGGCTTCAAGCCGAGCAGGCAGCGGGCGTACAAGTTCACGCTGCGGCTCATCAGGCGCCGTTTCAGCGGCCAACCCTCCACCCCCCCGCCCGGAATGTACCGCGACCCGATCATCACGTCCACCGGCGGGCCGTCCGCGGGCTCCATGCCGGCCAACAAGGCGGGAAGGTATTTGGGCGGATGACTGAAGTCGGCGTCCAGGTTCAACACGTACCGGTAGCCGCGGCCGATGGCGTACTTCATGCCGGCCACGATCGCGGTGCCCACGCCCAGCTTTCCCGGGCGGTGAAGACACCGGACGCGGGGATCGGCGGCCGCTTTCCGGTCGCACCACTGGCCCGTGCCGTCGGGTGAATTGTCGTCGATGACCAGGATATCCGCCTCCGGCGCGCATCGCTGAATCTCCTCGACGAGCAACGGCAGATTCTCGATCTCGTTATAGGTAGCGATGGTAATCAGGGTTTTGGCGGGTGCGGACATGGTGTCAATCGCCTTTCTTGCCGCGTCATCCCGCCGCGGAAGTAGGCTCGTCGCAGAGCTCGCGGAACGGCAGGATGTGCCGGCGGGCGGAGACCTCCTCTTCGCCGGAATAGTCCCTTTCCTGATCGAAAAGGATGATCTGACTGCCGGAGAATTCGAACTTGCAGGGGACGTGGAGCAGGCCGGCCAGTTTCCGCTTCACGCCCGGCTGCCGCTCGGGCGGAACGAGCAGCGTCATGAAGCCGCCTCCGCCGGCGCCCAGCAGCTTGCCGCCGACGGCGCCGGCCGACAGGGCATCCTTGTAGATTGCGTCGACGCGGTCGTTGGAAACTTTCCGGCTGAGATTCCGTTTGACCTGCCACGCCTCGTGCAAAAGCTGCCCGAAGGCCGTCAGGTCCTGGCTGCCCGACAAGATCGCCAGCCCTTCTTCCGTGAGGCCGTGGAGAACCCGCAACTGCTGGCGCCGGTCATTGATGTTGGCAACGTAAGTGTCGGCGACCTCGGACGCGGTGCGCTTGATGCCGGTATAGACGAGCATCATGTGGGCGTTGAGTCGGGCAAGCTGCTCGGCCGGCATGATGATCGGCCGGACGGCGACCTCGCCGCCGGGGAGGAACGACACGTAGTTCAAGCCGCCATAGGCGGCCATCACCTGGTCCTGAGAGCCGACGGTCTCCTTCAGGCGCTCTTGCTCGATATGAATGGCCTCCATGGCCAACTGGTGCTTGCTCACCATCCGGCCGTGCAAGGCGTGCAAGGCGTGCAGCAGGCCGACCGTGAAGGCGGAACTCGACCCCATGCCGCTGCGGGCCGGAAGATCGCCGTCATGATCGGATCTCGACCCCGCGGTTCACGGCGAGGAACTTCAGAGTTTCCCGGACGGCCGGATGGCTGATCTGGTCGATCGTCTGGCAGTTCTCATTCTTGGTGTAAACGATGCGGAAACGATGCTCGAAAAACGGCGGCAGATACCGGCAGGTCAAGTAGCAGTACTTGTCAATGGTCGTGGCAATGACCGCCCCGCCGTGCTCCCGATACCAGGCCGGATAATCGGTGCCGCCGCCGAAAAACGAAATGCGGAAAGGCGTCCTGCTGATAATCATGGACACTCCTCCCGCGTCAAATGCTCATCCGCAAAGAAATCCTCGGCGGCGGCGTACGATTCCGGGGTGCCGATGTCGAGAAAACGCCCCTCGCCCGGGCAACCGGACAAGCCGCGGCCGATCCAGGCCGGGAAGACCTCCCGCTCCAGCGACACGGCGCCCGTTGCCGCGATGCTCCGCAAGAACCGGCGGCTGAGGACGTAGATGCCGGCATTGATCCAGCCGGGCCCGCCGGCCTCCCCCTTCTCCTGAAACGACGTCACAGCGCCGTTGCCGCCCACCGCGACTCGCCCATCGCGCCGCGTATCGTCGGCACGGGCAAGGAGCAAGGTGGCCTCCGCGCCGTGCGGCAGCGTGCCAGTCCCGGACGGCCGTCAGATCGGCTTGGCAGAAGGAGTCGCCGTTCAGCGCCAGCACCGGATCGGAGGCGAGCAGGGGCAGCGCCAACCGCAGGGCGCCGCCGGTGCCCAACGGCGACCCCTCTTGCGAATACGCCAGTTGCAGACCGCGGTATTCCGCGCCGAACGTCTCTTTCACCTCCTCTCCAAGATACCCGGTGCAGAACACTGTTTTCCGGACGCCGGCCGAGTCCAATTGATCCAACAGATATGCCAGGAACGGACGCCCGCCAATTTGAGCCAATCCCTTGGGACGGTCGCGGACCGCCGCGCGCAGCCGCGTTCCCAATCCGCCTGCCAAGACAACCGCGGTCGTTGCCGACAAGTCGCCCATATCAGTTGCACGCTCTTGCCACAAGCAGCAATCTATCGGCTTGACGTGACACGGCAAGAAATGTAACCACCGGAACAAGACGTGTCAACACCCGTTTGAGACGACTTGCCGGCCGTCAATCTGGCGGCCGGCGGCGATCAACGAGCACGGTGACCACCGCGTGGCCCGAAGAGCTGTCTGGACCACCTGGTGTACCGGAGGTCAGGAACAGATCGACAACCCGGCAACCTTCGCCCGGCGCCTTTTGCAGCAGGTCAAGCCCCGAGGCTACGCTATCGGCCGGGACGACGTAGCTGATTGCCACGTCAGTAGCCTTGTCCGCCATGGTTGTCCCCTTTTGCGCGGTCGAATCGAGCTAGGCAAGGGCCGTTCCAGCGCCCGGTATGCTACCGCGTCGCCGCCGCCCCGTCCAGTCCACTTGGCCCGAGGGGGGTAAATGAGAAAGGGCCACCCGTCAGGATGGCCCTTGAAGCTTGTCCCCCTGTTCCCGGCGGCAACTCACGCCGCCCGCCGCCGCCAGACCCTCATCCCCAGCCAACCGGCAGCCCCCAGCAGCGACCAGACGACGATGGTGGCCGGCTCGGGGATCGGCGGCCCTCCACCTTGGTTCATCACACACGTCATAACCATTCTGGTTCTGCTCGTCCTGGGTTACCCCGTCCGCAGTCAACTGCAATTGGGCAATCCCAATAGCGTTCTCATAGGTAGCGAAGGTGGGGTCGTCGTTGCTCTGAAAATGGGAAGACCAACTCTCAGCAGCCGAAACCGTGTTGTAGGCGTTGGTTGGGTCGGTGGGCGACCCCCAGCCCGTTGCCGGCCAATCGACGACGCCGTTGTCCGTCAACTGGCTCCAAATTCCCTCTTGAATGGCGCCCGCCACCTGGGCACTGAAGGTGTCTCCCCCGGCTATAGCGACACCGTTCGGGTTGGACGTTGTGGTTGTGTGACCGGGAATGTACGACGGAAGTGCAGTGCCGTTGTCATTCTTCGCGTACTCGTAGTAGATCCACTTGCCGTAGGGACTGAGGTTGTAGCCCAGATAGTTCGAATCAGTCACCTTATTGACCTTGTAAAGTACGCCGATGTCCATGAACGTGGTCGGGTCGTGCAGAACGTATAAAATGTCCCTATCGGGTTCTTGTCTTTGTCAAAGACCGTCATTCCGAACTCGCCGCCGGTTTCGCTGTTCTCCACATAATACTGGGAACCGAACGACATTTCGACATAGTCGCCTGCGCACACTCTGATGTTGGTGAGCGACGCCTGTGCCCAGCCTGCGCCCAATAGCACGATGGAAACCGCCAAAACGCCCGCAAATCGCCTCATAAGATGCTCCTTCTCCAAGGTCGGATTCTGGGAATACATTGCCCCCGCTCTTCCACCCACCTATAGCCCGCCGACCCGCCATTCCTGACATGCGGCTATGCGGAAATTCCAAAAAAGTTTCCAATGTGGGGGCGTAAACCCAACTAACGGGTGGCAATATGCACCGCGCTATCGCGGCAGGCGCCGCCAATTATCCTGCCTGTCGACGCCGCCAGACCCCCACGCCCAGCCAGGTCGCCATCCCCAGCAGCAACCACACGATCATCGCGGCCGGCTCTGGGATCGCATACAACATGCTTTGGGCCTCGCCGTAGCCGGGGTAGCCGGGGGGCGCGGGGCCGGGGTTTACGACCAAAACGTCGTCGAAACACGGCAGATCGATGCCTGCGTCCTCTGCGGCCTCCACCGCGGTCTCGGCCACGGCGTACCAGGCCGCAGCCACGTCGTCACACGCTTCGCCGTTCGGCGGATCGACGAGCGTCCCCCGCCGTGGGCGTCAGGACGATCAACGCCCTTCCAAATCGCTTCCTGAAGCTCTGCCTTGGCGAGATTCGAGTCGTCGTAGGTGTGGACCACGCCGTCCACCACCGCTGTAATTGCCGACGGGTTGGTCCCATATTGCCAGTAGAGCCATTTTGCCTCGTTCGTCACGGTGTTGCCGCTGGCGGTCGCCGTTACGGCATTGGTGCTCAGCACGTTGTACTGGGCCCCCGGCACAAACCACTCGACGGAGCCGTCCGCCTCGACGCAGAACGTGGACCAGGTGCTCCCGTCGCTCAGTGTGCCCAAGAACGGGCCGCCGTCGTTGACTCCATTTCCGCCGGTGAAGACGACCTGCTCACCGACTTGCGGATTGGCAAAGATGTTCACGCTGCCCAGTGCCGGGCAGGGCGTCAGAGAGAACAGCCCCAGCGAGAACAGAACCAGAATTGCAGCAACCCTTTTCATAGGTCACCTCTTTCAGAAGATTGGCCGTGATTCCTGACAAAAAATCGTGCGAAAATTCCGAAATTAACTCTGCGGGGGGATTTCCCGCCTTACCGCGATCGGAGACGCCGCCAGACGCGCACGGCAACCAACGATACCAGCCCCAACAGCGGCCAGACGATGATGGTAGCGGGTTCGGGGGTCACGACGATCATTTCGTCGTCGAGCGCCGCGTTGTAGCCGTCAACTCCCCCCAACAATATCGGATCGCCGGAGCCATCAAATGGCTCTGCCACAATAATCTGCTCAGAGGTCGGGAACGTGTACTCATACAAGTAATCACTCGACGAAGCGGCCGATGTGCCCACTAACGACCAAACCGTCGGGTCATTCAGGTCGAGGCTGATCGGCGTCGATGCCGTTCCCACAAAAGCGTAATACTTAACGCTTCCAATTGCCGGGCCGCCGCTCACAGGCGCCCCGGTGGCCGGATCAGCCCAGCCAAAAGTCAGTGCGACTGTTGTTGGTGATGCGGAACCCGGGATCAAATCGGTCAACCACGATCCGTCCTCCTCCGATTGGCCAACCATTGAATATCCAAGCGTCGTGCCGTAGTACCTTGTCTTCCACTGAGGTCACGTAATCATTGGCCGCTTTCTCCTGGTCGGGCGTCAACGTGGCGGGCCAGACGGACGCCCAGAATATGTCCCATTGTTGGCCAAGACTCCATGCCCGGTCGCCTACGGCAGCGGCCGCTGGCCCGCCATATAAAACGCCGCACCCGATGACGATGCTCAACAGGATAACTTTCGCTCTCATGGCAACTCCCCTTTTTGTAAGAATGCCACAACCGTTGGTTTCTCATTCCGCCCGCTTTCCGACCACCTATAGCCCGCCGAAGGGCGATTACTGACATCGAATCGAAAAGAATTCCAAAATTAACTCTGTGGCGGGGAGTTACGCCACTTCTTCACCGCCAGCCGGGTTAAGGAAAGGAAAAAGGGGAAGGCGGCAAAGGGGAAGGCGGCAAGGGGGAATGGGAAAGCGTGGCCCTTTGCGGCTTTGCGCCTTGGCGCGAGATCAGTCTGCCAGGTCTCACGCCAAGGCGCGAAGCCGCAAAGGGCAGACGGCGGACGGCCGGGGCTGGCCAATGGGCCGACGAAAAAGGGCCGCCCGCTGGGGGCGGCCCTTGGTTTGGCTCTCGGATTTTCCCCGGCTGGGGCGGCAGGTCAACTGCCACCCCAACAGTGGAGGCTTTTGGTTTGGTCCGCTCAGGCCGCCCGGCGGCGCCGCCACGCGCGGAAGCCGACGACAGCCACGCCCAGCAGACCCCACACGAGGATCGTGGTGGGTTCGGGAATGGGGGTCAGGTACATCACGCCGGCGACCTCGTAGTTATCGGGCCCTGTCCCATTAAGGTCGTCACTGAACCCGCCGAACCAGACTGCGATTTTGCCGTCGACGATTGCGGTTTCAGGATTCGCGATATCCACCATGTACGTCCAAACGAAAGAGGGGTCGTCCTTGTTCGCTTGGCTCAACGCCGTGCCCGTTCCATACGTCCAATACGGGAAGGCTTGGGTTGGGCTGGCCGAGTACCCCTGGCCGCCTTCGACAATTGAAGACTGCCACCCCGGAGGCGCGGAAACCAGTTTCCAGGAACTGACGCCATAATCAGGGCCCGGTGTGCCGACCGACTGGTAAGTCTCGCCCCAGTAGAGTGCCGCCGATCCGCCCGCACCCCAAAGGTTGATCGACTGGAAGGCGAAGGTGCTACCGGCACCCGCTGCCCACGCATTGAACCCCAGGTTTGCCGCCGTCGACGCCGTAGGGCCGTTGACGCCGTACGTCGTAGCGTTAATTACGTAGTCTCCGTTTGCGTCGAAAGTGTTGTAGCGTCTCGGCGCCGCCTGCTGCCAAGCGGCCTGGCTCGCGTTGTCCGCTGACATATTCCAGATGTCGGCACCCGTAAAACTGATTTCGTACCACACCGACGCCCCGGCCACCCCGCCGAGCCAGAGCACCAAGACCACGGACAGGGCCAGAATCATAAAGCGTTTCATCTCAGCCTCCCTTGGCCCTCTGCGGGCCGATTCGTTGTCCGCCGCTCCGGTTCAAGGCGCCCGCCTCTGAAAGGAACCGAAGCAGCCGTTATGTTAAAAAGACACTTGACTCGCAATTCTCTCCTCCGTTGGGGTGGCAGTTAAACTGCCGCCCCAACCCAAGTTTTAGCGATGGACCCCGCGGGCGATGATCTCATGGATCGCCTGGCGGTTCCCGTCGGACCAGGGCTGCCGGCCCACCCGCCGTCCCTGCCGCCAGACCCGCATCCCCAGCCAACTCGCCGCCCCCAGCAACGACCAGACGATCATCGTGGCCGGCTCGGGAATGCAGGACTCGAAGTTCGGGCCGAGGAAAGCACTTTGGCTATAGTCATAACCTTGATACACCTCCTGAGTCGGGTAGTCTAGGCTTCCGTTGAAGTCGAAAGAATAACTGTCCAGGGAGATGCCCGGGCCAGGAACGATGGTGTTCAACGGGATGCCGTATTGGTTGGGGCCACTGTCCTGAGCATCGAGGTTGTAGAAAGGAAAATAGCCTGCGAGCATGTAAGTACCCGCCGGAAGCAGGTAAGGGGTGATGCTCTCGTAGGCCAACCCGCCTGATACCGGACTGACTGGGCCCGACCGTGGCCTCGACCAAGGGGACGGCGCTTATTGGGTTCGTCGTATAGGCATAAATCCCCACCTGATGGTCAGCTTCGAGGGGAGTGCCGGCAGGCGTGTGGAAGTCATAATAGTCGAGCGCCGTAACATAGATGCTCGTGTCGGTCGTGAACAGCATCCCGTCGTTGCCCGAAAGGTTGTCGTATTGGGTTCCCCCCCCGCTCGGAACGGTAAGGGCAATGCTTCCCCGCGCCGCCGGCGCCATCGCCAACACACAACACACGAGCCCGACTCCGAAAATCAGTTTCGCTCTCATGATCGCATCTCCCTTTTCTTGATTCTTTCCGGGGCAAACACCCTCATGATTCAAGGCCCGACAACCGGTTGCGGCCATCGTCGCATCCTTGCGCCCTCGTTTCACCCGCCTATAGCCCGCCGAAGGGCGATTCCTGACACGGAATCGAAAAAAATTCCGAAATTAACTCTGTGGCGGGGAGTTACGTCACGTTTCCACCCCCAAGTGGGTTAAGGGGAAGGAGGGGGGAGTCCGGCAAAGCGGGGTGCATTCCGCACTTTGCAACGAACGTTCAGCGGTACGACGAGGCGGCTAAGGGCGCGGATGCCCGTTTAGAGTCTGTCCGCCTTTCCCGCTTAATGGGAGCAGCGTTCTTATCCCGAAGGGATTGCATAAGTCAGCCCAGGGTTGCCGCTCCGAGCGGCTACCCTGGGAAAACGGCCATGCTTATCCGTTTAACCCTGAAAGGGTTGTGTAGGCGAGCATTACGCCGCTCTACGAAACCCCTTCGGGGTATGATCGTCCTGTCCCACCGTCCTCCCAGGGTAGCCGCTCAGAGCGGCAACCCTGGGCTGTCCTATCACAAGCCCTTCGGGCTATTTTGCCCGCCTTAACTCCTTGTACACCAACACGAGAAAGCATCCAACCCAACGTGAACGTCGGGCCTAATACCGCCTTCGGCGGAAAGGGTCGTAAACGACCCTGCAAAGTGCGGAATGCACCCGCAGAGCAATGACCTGCATTCTTGCCCTGCCACCCCCTGCCGGCTATCATCGGGGTGGCCTCGTGCAACTGGGGTGCAGACGCTTCCGAAGCTTGACCAGAAAGACGAGATGACGACGCCGGAATCGTACCTGCCGCGCTTCGGCCTCAGCATTCCGCGAGGGGCAAGAGAGGGTCATCGCCACGGTCTTGGCCGGCCAGGACTGCCTCTGCGTCATGCCCACGGGCGGCGGCAAGAGCCTCTGCTACCAGTTGCCGGCGATGGCCTTGGACGGCCTGACGCTGGTTGTCTCGCCGCTGATCGCCTTGATGAAGGACCAGGTCGATCAGCTCCAGGCGTTGGGCCTGCCGGTCAGTTTCATCAACAGTGCGCTGCCGGCGGGCGAGCAGTATGCCCGGCTCGAGCGGATGGCGGCGAGCGAGTTCCGCCTGGTCTACGTCTCGCCGGAGCGGTTCCGCAGCGGGCGGTTCCTGGACGCGGTGCGCCAGGTGCGGCCGAAGCTGCTGGCGGTGGACGAGGCCCACTGCATCAGCGAGTGGGGGCACGATTTTCGCCCCGACTACGCCCGGCTGGGCTATTTCCGCCGCTTGCTGGGCAACCCGACCACCATCGCCCTGACGGCCACGGCCACCGACCGGGTGCGGCGGGACATCATCGAGCAGCTTGCCCTGCGCGAGCCTAAGACCTACATCACCGGCTTCGCCCGCCCCAACTTGTTCTACGAAGTCCAGTCGCCGCGGAGCGAGCGGGAGAAACCCGAGCGGCTGGTGGCTTTCCTCCGCCGCACGCCCGGCGCGGGCATCATCTACACCTCGACCCGCAAGCGGGCGGAAGAGGTGGCCGAGCTGGTGGCCGAGCAGGCCCAGCGCCGCACGGCCGTCTACCACGCCGGACTGCTGCCCGAGCAACGCCGCAAGGCCCAGGAGGACTTCATGCGGGGGCGGCGGGAGATCGTCGTGGCCACCAACGCTTTCGGCATGGGCATCGACAAGGCCGACGTCCGCTTCGTCGTCCACTACAACGTCCCCGGCAGCGTCGAGGCGTACTATCAGGAGGCGGGGCGGGCGGGCCGCGACGGCGCCCCTTCCCGCTGCCTCATGCTCTACCACGCCTCCGACCGCTACATCCAGGAGTATTTCATCGAGAGCGCCTATCCCGACCGCGAGCACGTCGAGGCGGTCTACGATTTCCTCCGCGGCCGCGACGAAAACCCCATCGAACTGACGCAGGACGAACTGAAGCAAACGCTCGGGCTGCCCATTGGCAGCGACGGCGTGGGCAACTGCGAGCAGCTCTTGGAAGGCGCGGGCGTCCTGGAACGGCTCATCGCCTCGCAAAACCTGGCCTCCGTGCGGATCGACAGCGACCTGCCGACGCTGGTGGACCTTCTGCCCAAGCAGGCGAAGACGCAGCGGAAGGTGTTGCACGCGGTCGAGCGGATCGTCGGCCCGCGGCGGCAGGAATTGGTGCAGTTCAATTTCCGCGAGTTGACGGTCCACGACGAGCTGGATCAGACGTCGATTGCCCACGCGCTTGCGCGAGCTGAACAAGCTGGAGGCGCTGACCTACGTGCCGCCGTTCCGTGGCCGGGCGATCCGCATGATCCGCCGCGACCAGCCGTTCGCGGAACTGGAAATCGACTTCGAGGCCCTCCAGCGCCGCAAGGACCTGGAATACGAGAAGCTGGAACGGGTGGTCCGCTTCGCCCAGAGCGGCTCGTGCCGGCAGCGGGAGATTCTCCGCTATTTCGGCGAGGAGAACGGCCAGCGTTGCGGCCACTGCGACAACTGCCGGCTGCACGGCGAGGGGAAAGGGGAGAGGGAAGAGGGGAGGGAGGAGAGCAATTTGTCGTCTAACGCCCCGCGATTGCAGTCGCGGGGGGAGACGCCGGACGAAGTGCCTCCGCCGACCGCAGTCAGCGGGCGTTTCTCGGACACGACCGCAGTTGGCGGGCGTTTGCCGGCCATAGCCGGGCATTCCGATGAGAAGGTGCTGGAGGCCGCCCGCAAGGTGCTCAGCGGCGTGGCCCGCACCCAGGCCCGCTGCTCCTGCGGCAAGAATCTCATCGCCAAGATGCTTTGCGGCTCCGGCGATGCCAAGGTGAAAAAGCTGGGATTCCGCAAGCTGAGCACGTTCGGACTGTTGAAACACTTGACGCAGCCGGAGGTGATCGCGATCATCGACGCCCTGATCGAGCTGCGCTGCCTCCAGCAGATCGACGTAGACCGCTTCCGCCCGGTGGTCGAGCTGACGGAGTTTGGCGGCGAGGTGATGCGCGGCAAGGCGGCGTTGGGGTGTGCCTTGCCGCTACCGGATGATCTGCTGCGGAAGTTGAAGGGGGGAAGGCGGAAGGAGGAAGGGGGAAAGGGGGAGAGAACTGGAAACCGATACTCGCCTTCCGCCTTCCGCCTTCCCCCTTTCGTCTTCCCCTCCCCCTTCTTCTCCCGACCCCGAGGTCCTCGCCGCGCTCAAGCGTTGGCGGGAAGAGGTTGCGGACGAGGCGGGCGTGCCGGCCTACTTCATCCTCAGCAATGGCACGCTCTCGGAGCTGGCCCGCCGCCGCCCCACCACCCGTCAACAACTGCTGGAACTCAAGGGCATCGGTCCCGCCAAGGCCGAGCGCTATGGAACCACGCTGCTGGAAATCGTGGCCGAGGCGGAGGAAAATGATGAATGTGGAATGATGAATGATGAACCTTCTCCCGCCCAGCCCTCGCACTATTGGACGGGGCGGCTCTTGTCGGCCGGTTTCAGCGTGGACGAGTGCGCGGCGATCCGGGGGCTGCCCCGCGAAGTGATCCTCGATCATGCCCGCCTGCGCCGAGCGCGACATCGTAGGACGGATTTCCCAATCCGTCCAGTGTCCAGGGAGGGATTAGAAAATCCGTCCTACGCGGCGCCGCCGCTCTTCATGCGCCGCACGGCTGGCCGACGGCGGCGAGAGACGCCACGCCTCGGAGCTGGGCGGCGACGTCTCGGATCTCGTCCCTCTGGACGGGCACGTTGGGCGGGGCCGAGAAACCGAGCTTCACCCGGCCGCCTTGAATCTCCAAAACCTTGACTTGGATCGAGCGGCCGATCCACACGCACTCATCGGTTCTGCGGGAAAGCACGAGCATGGGAAATCCTCCTTGACAAAAAGCGGGCCCTCGTTGGCAAACATGCGTTGGGGCGGTTGAACTGCCGACCCAACGTCCACAAACTAGCTGCTCCCAGCGGAGACCAGCACGCGCTGGGGTGGCAGTTCAACTGCCACCCCAACATGTTCAACTGCTGCCCCAACACGTTGGTCGCTCCAAACGGAACTGGGGGAGGGGCGGGGCACGGTGACTTCCACGCGGTTGTCCACCTCGACCACGCCCGGCACTTCGGCGACGGCCGTCTGGGCAAGCTGCTTCAAGTGATAGGTCGGCAGGCGCCCCGCAGCGTCAGCACGCCGCCGCGGAACTCGCAGCTCACCTCCCGCAACTCGAAGTACGCCGACCGCCGCAGCGCCGCCTGGGCAATCTCCGTGATCTCCTGAAACAACGCGGCAAACGGGTTGGGCCGGTCCAGCACGGCCGTTGGTTGTCGATGGGGCGACATCTGCATCTCCTCCTGTCGGATTCTCGAGAAACTGCTTGGCTTCGTATCCAATTCCGCCGATGCGACAAGCAAGTGCCCTGATTCTACGCTCCACGGCGGACGTGCAAATCCGAAGTTTGATGGTCTCCGCATCGGGAGTTTCTTGGGCGGTGGGTCGGGAGTTTTCCTACCCCGCATGGGCCATCGGCGCACGCCGCTCTGCCGGCAGCGTGTGGCGGGCGTGAAACGCGCCGCGCAAGGCAAGAAACGGCGCGTCTCATGCCCCGCACGCTCTTTTCGGAAGCCGTGGGATTGCGTAAATTGCGAAAAACCCTGCTGACAAACGCCCCGCCGCTGAGTAGACTTGTAGGAGTGTCGGAAGTGACCGGCAGCGTTCGTCGAGGGAAGCATCTAGTGCGCCGAGCCGTGAACCGTCCAAGACCGCCGGCCAGTATGCGCCATGCGCTGATGCGGCTGGTGCTGGTGGTGCTCGTTCCGCTGTTGGTGGTCGAGGCGGGGATCTTAGCGACCTGGTACCACACCCGCAGGTCCGGCCAGGAGGAGGCGAATCTGGAGGCGGCGCGAGGCATTGCGGCCGCCTTCGAGGACTACGTGCAGCACATCCGCCGTCCGGAGTTGGCGATCGGCGAGGCCCTGGCGGGGCTGCAGCCGTATACCAACGCCCAGGCCACCGCGTATCTGACCACCAACGTGCGGGAATTTCTTTCCGTCCGCACCTGGAATTGGCTCGACCCGGAGGGGAAAGTCATCGCTTCGAGCAGCCCGCGGGCGGTCGGGTTGAATCTGGCCGACCGGGCCTACTTTCAGAAGTTGCGAAGCGGGCAACCCTGGGCGATCAGCGACCTCTTGACGGAGAGGACCAACGGACTCCCAATCTTTGTCATCGCCCGCCGCGTCAACGACGAGAAAGGGAAGCTCTTTGGCATCGTGAGTGCGGTGGTCGAGCCGAGCGAGTTCGCCACGCACATCAGCGAGTTGCGCCATGGCGGGCCGGGCACCGTCAGCATCTTCGACCGTCAGGGGGTACGGGTCTACGACAGCGATAAGCGGCAATCGGGCCATGAAGACTGCCGCGGCCAGGACCCGCTGCTGAAGGCCGTGCTCGACAGCCGCGCGGAGCGGTCGGATGTGCTCCGGCTGCCGGCCGACAACGAAGACTACCTCGTCGCCCGCGTCCCCATCAAAGGAATTGGTTGGGTGGCGGGGGCACGCCGGCCGGTCAGAGAGGTCATGGCGGACGTCTACGCCGGGCTGTGGATCGCCGGTGGAATGAACCTGCTGGTGGCGGTCGGCTCGGGGCTGCTGGCCGTGAAGACCAGCGGCGGCCTGATCCGCCAACTGCGGCGATTGCAGAGCCACGCCGACGCCATCGCCCACGGCGATCTGGAGCACAGGACGGAGATTACGGGCGTGCGAGAACTGGCCGAGTTGGCCACGGCCTTCAACCGCATGGGGACGGCGGTCCACGATGCACGGCAGGAACTGGAAGCGGCCAATGCGGCCCTCGAGCAACGGGTCCGCGAGCGGACCGCCCAACTGGCCGCCACCATCCGCCGGCTGGAAAGCGAGGTCGCCGAGCGGCTGCGGATCGGGCAGGAACTCCGCACCGCCTCGTTGTACGCCCGCGGCCTGATCGAAGCGAGCCTCGATCCCCTCGTCACCATCAGCCCGGAAGGCAAAGTCACCGACGTGAACGAGGCGACCATCGCCGCCACGGGCGTGCCGCGGGAACGGTTGGTCGGCAGCGATTTCTCCGATTATTTCACCGAGCCGGAGCGGGCGCGGGAGGGCTATCGGAAGGTGCTCTCCGATGGGCTGGTCCACGACTACCCGCTGACAATCCGCCACGCCGACGGCCGGACGACCGACGTGCTCTACAACGCCGTGGTCTACCGGAACGAGGCGGGCGAGGTGCAGGGCGTCTTCGCCGCCGCCCGCGACGTCACCGAGCGGCTGCGGGCGGAGAAGGAGCTTCAGCAGTACCGGGCCCATCTCGAAGAACTCGTCCAACAACGCACCGAGGAACTGAGAGCGACCAACGTGCAATTGGAGAAAGAGGCCGCCGAGCGGAAGCGGGCCGCCGAGGAGGCGGAGCGGCTGGCCACTTTCCCCAGGCTTAACCCGAATCCTATCACCGAGATGGACTTGGAAGGGCGGGTCGGCTATCTCAACCCTTCCGCCGAGCAATTGTTCCCGGACCTCCCGCAGAGACAACTCGCCCACCCTTGGCTGGCAGATTGGGAGCAGGTCGTTCTCGCGCTGCGGGAAAGCAATGCGCAGGTCTGTCGCCGGGAGGTGATGGTGGGCGAGCAGTGCTTCCTGCAAACGATCCACTACTCGCAGGACACCGGGCAGGTCCGCATCTATGGCGTGGAGATCACCGACCGCAAGCAAGCCGAGGAATCGCTCAAGCAGACGGCCGAGCAATTGGCCCGCTCCAACGAAGAACTCGAACAGTTCGCCTACGTCGCCTCGCACGACCTCCAGGAGCCGCTGCGGGTGATCAGCGGCTACGTCCAGTTGATCGAGCACAAGTACAAGGGCCGGCTCGACGCCGACGCCGACCAGTTCATCTACTACATCGTCGACGGCGCCACGCGGATGCGGCAACTGATCACCGACCTGCTGGACTACTCGCGGGTGAGCACCCGCGGCAAGCCCCTCCAGCCGACCAATTTGCAGAATGTCCTGGAGCGCGTCCTGGCGGACCTGAAGGGGGTCATCGAAGAGAGCGGCGCCGTGCTGAAATGCGGCCCCCTGCCGACTGTCCGCGGCGACGAAATCCAGTTGATCCGGTTGTTTCAGAACCTGATCGCCAACGCGATCAAGTTCCGCAGCGGCCGCCCGCCGGAAATCGACGTTTCCGCCAGCCGCGACGGCGACCACTGGACGCTGGCCGTCCGCGACAACGGCATCGGCATCGAGCGGCAGTACTGGGAGCGGATTTTCGTGATCTTCCAGCGGCTGCACACGCGGCAAAAATACCCCGGCACCGGCATCGGCCTGGCCATCTGCAAACGGATCGTCGAACGCCACGGCGGGACCATCTGGCTCGATTCCCGGCCCGGTCAAGGAACCACTTTCTTTTTCACTCTTCCGTAGTCTAGGGGATTTCCGATGAACGTCAAACCAATCGAACTACTGTTGGTCGAGGACAGCGAGCCGGACGTGCGGCTGACGATCGAGGCCCTCCGCGAGGCCAAGGTGAAGAACCGGCTGTGGGTGGTGGAGGACGGCGTGGAGGCCATGGATTTTCTCCACCAACGGAACGGCCACACCGACGCCCCCCGCCCCGACCTGATCCTGCTGGACCTCAATCTGCCCCGGAAGGACGGGCGGGAGGTGTTGCGGGAGATCAAGGCCGACCAGTCGCTCCGCCGCATCCCCGTGGTGATCCTGACCACCTCCCGCAGCGAGGAGGACGTGCTGCGGGCCTACGACCTCCACGCCAACTGCTATATCACCAAGCCGGTGGACTTCAACCGCTTCATGGAAGTGGTAAAATCTGTTGAGGACTTCTGGCTCACCGTGGTCAAGCTGCCGGACGGCGCGTAAATGAATCCATCCCCCATCCGCCTGCTGCTGGTCGAGGACAATCCGCCCGACGCCCTGCTGCTGAAGCAGGCGTTGATCGAGGCGGGCGGGGGGGCCTTCCGGATCACGCACGCCGAACTGATGGCCGAAGCGGTGCGCCATCTTGGCCGCGAGCCGTTCGACGCCGTGCTGCTGGACCTTTCGCTCCCCGACAGCAGCGGCATCGCCACGGTGGAGCAAGCCAGCGCGGCGGCGCCGGGTGTGCCGATCGTGGTGATGACGGGGCTCGAGGACGAGGCCATGGCGCTGGAAGCCGTCCGCATGGGCGCCCAGGACTTCCTCATCAAGGGGCACACCGACGGCTGGCTCTTGACCCGCGCCCTGCGCTACGCCGTCGAGCGGAAGCAAGCGGAACAGGAACTGAAGGCACTGAACGAGACGTTGGAGCAGCGGGTGGCGGAGCGGACGGCCGTGGCCACCCGCCGCGCCGCCCAACTGCAAGCCCTGGCCTCCCAACTTACCCGCACCGAGCAGCGCGAGCGGCGCCGCCTGGCGCAGATTCTTCACGACGACCTCCAGCAACTGCTCTATGCCGCCCGGCTCAACCTGGGGGCGCTGCAAAGCCACGCCCCGGAGGAATCCGCGCAGGAGCTGATCGGGCGGATCGACGAGCTGTTGAGCCAGTCAATCGCCCGCTCCCGCTCCTTGACCGTGCAACTCAGCCCGCCGGTGCTCTATGAGACGGGTCTGGCGGCCGCCTTGGAATGGCTGGGCCGGCACGTGCAGGAGACGTTGGGCCTGACGGTCGAGGTCGAGGCGGCCGCGGATGCGGAGCCCGCGAGCGAAGACCTCCAGATTCTGCTGTTCGAGGCCACGCGGGAACTCCTCTTCAACGTCGCTAAACACGCCGGGACGGGCCGGGCCCGCGTGACAACCCTGACGCCGTCCGACGGCCACCTCCAACTGGTCGTCGCCGACGAGGGCGCCGGCTTCGACCCGGCCAAGCCAAAGGCCGAAGAGACGGCCGCCGACGGCTTCGGCCTGTTCAGCATCCGCGAGCGGCTGGAACTATTGGGCGGGTGGATGGAAGTGGACGCCGCCCCCGGCCGCGGCACCCGCGTAACGATCGTGGCGCCCCGCCGCCGGACCCAACGTATACTTGACGAGACTCAGAAAGGCCGTGCCGCCATCGCCGGCGGCTGATTACCCGTGAGAAAGTCCAAGCGTAGGACGAGTTTTCCAACTCGTCCTACAGAGGCAGCAGGAGAATGATTTCCATGGAAAACCTGATGAGGAACCGGTCCGGCAAGTCCCGCGTCCTCCTGGTCGACGACCATCCCTTGGTCCGCCGCGGCGTCGCCGACGTGATTGCCCACGAAGCGGACCTGGAGATTTGCGGCGAGGCCGCCGACGTGGCGGAGGCCATACAGGAAGTGGAGCGGACCCAGCCCGACTTGGTGCTGGTCGATCTGGCCTTGAAGAGCGGCCACGGGCTGGAACTGCTCGAAAAGCTCAAGGCCCGCAATCCGCAGATCAAGACCCTCGTCTCGTCGATGCAGGACGAGACGCTCTTCGCCGAGCGGGTGTTGCAGGCCGGGGCGATGGGCTACATCACCAAACAGGAACCGCCCGAAATGCTCGTCCGCGCCGTCCGGCAGGTCCTCCGCGGAGAAGTGTATCTCAGCCCGCGCATGACCAGCCGGCTCCTGCATCGCGTGGCCGGGGGCGGTCCGCCGCGGGAAGACCCCATCCAGAGCCTTTCCAACCGCGAGATCGAGGTCTACGAGATGATCGGCCAGGGCCTGACGGTCCAGCAGATCGCCGTCCGCCTGCACCTCAGCCCGAAAACGGTCGAAACCCACCGCGAGAAGATCAAGCAGAAGCTCAACCTCAAGAGCAGCGCCGAACTGAGCCGTCGCGCCGTCCAGTGGGTGCTCGAACGCGGCTGGTCTTCCTCGGCCGGCGACGGCAGCGGGTAGGTCCCGCCTGCCGGGCGGGACATTGCCCGCGTCGCGTCATGCCATCCAAGTCCCGCCCGGCAGGCGGGACCTACTATGACCGAGCAGCGAAGACTTGCGGTCCGCGACGTGCTGTTGGCCGCCGCCCTGGTGTCGGCGGTGCTGCTGGCCTATCGGCCGGCGTGGCGTGGGGGGCTGATCTGGGACGACGACGGGCACGTCACCCGTGGGGAACTCCGCTCCTGGCAGGGATTGTACCGCATCTGGTACGAACCGGGGGCCACGCAGCAATACTATCCCGCGCTGCACACCGCCTTCTGAATCGAGCACCGGCTGTGGGGCGACGCCACGCTGGGCTATCATCTGCTCAATATCTTTTTGCACGCGGCCGCCGCCGTAATGGCCGCTCTCGTGCTCCGCCGGCTGGAGGTCCCCGGCGCGTACCTGGCCGCCGCCGTGTTCGCCCTGCACCCGGTCCACGTCGAATCCGTGGCCTGGATCACGGAGCAGAAGAATACCCTCTTCGCCGTGTTCTACCTTGCCGCCATGCTGGTCTACCTCCGCTTCGACCAATCGCGGAAGCTGCTGCCGTACTGCTGCGCGCTGGGATTGTTCGTGCTGGGATTGGAGAGCAAGACCATCACGGCGACCCTGCCGGCGGCGCTGCTGGTGATTTTCTGGTGGCAGCGCGGACGGTTGCCGTGGCGGCGCGACGTGCTGCCGCTCTTGCCGTTTCTCGTCCTGGGAGCGGCGGCCGGAGTGGTCACCGCGGTTTTTGAGCGGAAGCTGATCGGCGCCGAAGGGGCGGAGTTCGATTTGCCGGTCCTCGACCGCTGCCTGATCGCCGGCCGCGCCATCTGCTTCTACCTGGGCAAGCTCCTCTGGCCCGCCGACTTGATCTTCATCTACCCCCGTTGGCACATCGACCCTTCGGACTGGCGGCAATATCTCTATCCCGCCGCGGCAATCGGACTGCTGGCGGCGGCCTGGGCGGCGTGGGCGGTGAGACGGCGGCGCGGCCCGCTGGCTGCGCTGCTCTACTTCGTGGGCACGCTCTTCCCGGTGCTCGGCTTCTGCAACGTCTATCCCTTCGTCTACTCGTTCGTCGCCAATCACTTCCAGTACCTGGCCAGCCTGGGCGTGATTACGCTGGTGTCGGCCGGCATCACGGTGCTCTGGCAACGTTTGGCCTGCTTCTCTCCCCACAGTGTGCCACTGCTTGGAACAAGCAGTGCTGGGCGCAAGTCGGCGGGGCAACACGGCTTCTGCGAAGCAGTGGCACACGGTGGTGAGAAATACGGGCTGGTGTCCGCGGCCGGGATCGGGCTGTGCCTGACGCTGTTGACGGTTCTGGGAACCCTCACCTGGCGGCAAAGCTCGATGTATGCCGACGTCAAGACCCTCTACGAGACGACCATTGACCGGAATCCCGATTGCTGGATGGCCGAACTCAACCTGGGCGCGTGCCTGGCCGACGAGAAGAAGTTCACCGAGGCAATCCCGCACTACCAGCGGGCGCTGGCAATCAGGCCCGGCTACGTGAAGGCCATCCGAAGTCTCGGCGTTGCCGCGGCCGCCTTGGGGCGGACGGACGAGGCCATCGCACGCTACCACGAGGCGCTGAAGATCAAGCCCGACGATGCCGACGCCCACTACAACCTGGCCAACCTCCTGGTCCGCATGGAGCGGCTCGACGACGCCATCGGGCACTATCAGCAGGCTATCGAGTACCTATGAGCAGGCCGCCGATCGCCATCAGCAGGACATCGAGGGGGACAAACCTTGCTACGGCGAAGCCTGCAACAACCTCGGCGCCGCACTGGTCAGAAAGGGCCGGCTGGAGGAGGCACTCGCATGTCTCCGGCGGGCGTTGGAGATCAAGCCCGACTACGCGGGGGCTTACAACAACCTTGCCGACCTGTACGTCCGAGCGGGCCGGCTGCCCGATGCCTTGGCCGCGGCCCGTCACGCCCTCGACCTGGCCACGCAGCAGAACAACCGTGCCGTCATGGATGCCGCGCGGACAAGGATCGCATGGTACGAGTCGGCCGGGGCGGCGGGAAAGCAGTAGATTCGGAAAACGTTCCGCGACTGCGCTCGCCGGGCGTTTCAACGACGCTCGGCCGCCGGAGACTCACCGGCCGGCGGCACGTCGCGGGCAACATAGACCACCATTGACCGGGCTTCCATCGGCACCACCCCGTTCTCCGCC
Source organism: uncultured Planctomycetaceae bacterium (assembly GCA_963754135.1). Classification (GTDB taxonomy): domain Bacteria; phylum Planctomycetota; class Planctomycetia; order Pirellulales; family Thermoguttaceae; genus JAJFUI01. The sequence goes on along the minus strand of CAVWEY010000002.1, from coordinate 1,090,724 downwards.
GCCGGCGGGCCGTCCAGGCCGGAATAAATGTCCGCCGGACTCTCGGCCGCCGTGTCCAGCAATAGCCGCCAACCGAGGCCGCGGCAGGCTGCCGGCAGGATGAAATGCCGCGCGTCGGTCCCCGCGTGGATCAGCATCAGCACGTGATGGTTCGGCGGCTGCTGCCCGTCCTCCGGCGGCGCGGCGGCCAAGAGGCAGACCAGGCTCCGCGAATCGGCCGACCACTCGACCGCTCCGCCGCTGGGGCCAAACCAACTCACGTCCGGCAGGCCGCCGGGGCGCCTCGGCTCGCCGCGGAAGAAGTCGGTCTGCCGCACCGTCGGCTCGGCCTTGCGGAAGTCGATCAGCCCTTGGCAGAACCGCCGCAGCCCCGCGTGTTTCTCGGCCAGCCGCCAGTTGAACCAGGAGATTTCGTTGTCCTGGCTGTAGGCGTTATTGTTGCCCAGTTGGGTGCGGCGGCATTCGTCGCCGGAAAGGAGCATCGGCACACCCTGGCTCAGCAACAGCGTGGCCAGCATGTTCTTGATCTGCCGCAGGCGGACGGTTTCGACGGCGGCGCGGCGGGTGGGGCCCTCGGCGCCGTAGTTGTAGCTGAAATTGTTGGTCTCCCCGTCCCGGTTCTCTTCGCCGTTTGCCTCATTGTGCTTTTCACTGTAGGAAACCAGGTCGCTCAGCGTGAAGCCGTCGTGGGAGGTGACGAAGTTGATGCTGTGGTACGGCCGCCGGCCGCTGGCCTCGTACAGGTCGCTGGAGCCGGCCAGGCGGGTGGCCAGCGGGCCGGTCATGCTCGGGTCGCCCCGCCAGAAACGCCGCACGTCGTCGCGGTAGCGGCCGTTCCATTCCGCCCAGCGGAGGCTGCCGAAGTTGCCTACCTGATAGGCCCCCGCCGCGTCCCACGCCTCGGCGATGATCTTCGTGTCGGCCAGCAGCGGGTCCTCGGCAATCGACTCCAGCGCCGGCGGATTAGGCACCAGCTCCCCGTTGCGGTTGCGGCTCAGTATCGACGCCAGGTCGAAGCGGAACCCGTCAACGTGGTAGTTGTGGACCCAATAACGGAGGCAGTGGAAGATCATCTCGCAGACGATCGGGTGGTTGCCGTTCAGGGTGTTGCCGCAGCCGGAGTAATTGCGGTAGCTCCCGCCGCCGTTTTCGAGCATGTAGTAGACGCGGTTCTCCAACCCCTTGAAACTCAGCACCGGACCGCTCTCGTTCCCTTCGGCCGTGTGGTTGAAGACCACGTCCAGGATCACTTCGATGCCGGCGCGGTGCAGGGCCAGCACCATCTCCTTGAACTCGCGGACCTGGCAGCCCGGCTCGCCGTGGACGGCGTAGCCGCGGTGCGGGGCAAAGAACGCCAACGGATCGTAACCCCAGTAATTCATCCACCGGCCAGGCTGGCCCAGGCAGTCGTTCATGGGAAACTCGAACACCGGCATCAACTCGACCGCCGTCACCCCCAGCGACTGCAAATAGGGGATCTTCTCGATCAGACCCAGATACGTGCCCGGATGACTCACGCCGCTCGACTTGGCGCAGGTGAAGCCGCGGACGTGCATCTCGTAGATCACCGTTTCGTGCAGGCCGCGGCGAAGGTGCCGGTCCCCCTGCCAGTCGAACTCGTCGCTGATGACCACGCACTTCGGCGGCCGGACGATGCCGTCGGTGGGCAGCAGGAAATTGCCCGAGAGCGCCTTCGCGTAGGGGTCGATCAACCGGGCGGAGCCGTCGAAAAGCAATCCCTTGTCAGGCTCGTGCGGGCCGTCGGCCTGGAAGTGGTAGAGCTGGCCGGGACCGACGCCGGGCACAAAGACGCTCCAAATGTCCCCCCAGCGGTTCAAATCCGGGTCGAACTCGACGGCGTCGGCCGGCTCGGGGTCAGCGGCGCTCTGGTACAGCAGGACCCGCATCGCCGTGGCCCGGCGGCTGAAGACGACGAATTGCACCCCGCCGTCGTGGACAAGAGCCCCATACGGAAGGGGGTGGGCGAACCGTAACACGGATGGGCGGTCGGACATGGAGTTGCTGCTCTTGGATGATGCTATAGCATAACCTACGAAACCCGATGCCGGGAGACGCCGGCCGAAGTGTCAGGGCTTAACAAACCCGGACACTTCAATCGCCCCTGCGGCGATCCGCACCTGGACCGCCCCGCTCTGGTAGGTGTGGAGCACTTGGCTGCCGACCGCACGATAAGTGGCGTCGATCTCGGGCAGATTCCAGCGGCCATCGCCGCTGAAAACGACCCAGCGGGGCCGGCACCAGGCGGCCAACTCCGGCGAGTTGCTCTTCCGGCTGCCGTGGTGCGGCGCCATCAGCACGTCGCAGTGCATTGGTTCCTCCGCCAGCAAGTCCTCCAGCCCCGGCGACTCCAGATCGCCCGGCAGCAGAATCCGCCGGCCGAAACCGTCCACTGCCAGCACCAGGCTATTCGAATTGTCCGAACCGAGCATGTCGCGCAGCGATGGGCGCCGCGGCGGGTGGAGCACTTCCAGCCGGCAGCCCTCTCCGCCCCGCAGCCGGTCGCCCGCCCGGACCTCGCGGAGCGGCACGCCGTGCCGGTCGATGGACTGCCGCAACGCCGCGACCGCCTGGTTGCTCTTCTCGAACATCACCGGCGAAACATAGACCACGCCCACCGAGAACCGGTCGAGCAGGCCCGGCAAGGCGTTGAAATGATCCAGATCGGGGTGGGAGAGCATGACGGCGTCGAGGTGTGTGAGTCCCCGCCACCACAGGAACTCGGAGATCGCCCGGCTGGCCGTCGCCGGCTCGCCCGACTGGCCGGCGTCGTAGAGCAGCGTTTGCCCCGAGGGAAGCTCCAGCAGCACCGCGCAGCCGTGGCCCATGCTCAGCAGCGTGCAATCGAGCCGGTTGCGGTCGTGCCGCCACGTGCTCGCCGTAAAACCCACGGCGATCCACGCGGCCAGGAGCCCGACGCACCAGCGGCGTGGCGGGCGAAGCCGCGGAAACGCGGCCAGCAACCCCAGCCCGCCGTAAAAACCCCACAGCCACCAGTCCGCCGGGCCGGGAAACCAGAAATGGCTGCCGGGAACGCTCCGGGCGGCGGTGACGCACCATTCCAGCAGCCCGAAGTTCAGGTTGCAGAACCAACCGCAAAAGTGGCCGAGCGGCGGTGCAATGCCGCCCAACACCAGCAGCACCGCTCCACTAACCAGCCCTGCGGCCATCGGCAGCCATACCACCGCGTTCAGCAAGATGGCGACCGGCGTGCAGAGATGGAACCGGGCCATTACCAAGGGCATCGCCAGCAGCCAGATCGTTAAGCTGACCAGCGCCAGGTGCCTCGCGATGCGCCCGATGCCCCAAAGAATTCGCGCCGGCCAGGGACGATTCCGTCGCAATAACCGTTCCAACGGATCGTCGCTGCTGGCCATCCACCGCGGGCCGAACCACATCAGCCCGGCCACCGAGAGAAACGACAGTTGCGCCCGGCGTGAAAGAGGTGGTTCGGATTCAGCGCCAAAACCACGAGCGCCGCGGCGGCCAGCGAATTGAAACTCAGCGGACGCCGGCCCAGGTACGAGGCGGCGCAGAACACCAGCACCAGCACGGTCGCCCGCACCACCGGCGGCCCGGCGTCGACCAGGAGCATGTAAAAGAGCGTGGCGGCGGCGACCAGGGCGGGGGCCCAGCCTCGCGGCAGCGGCGTGCGGCGGAGCAGCCAGAAAAAAGCCCCCGCCAGAATGCCCACGTGCAGTCCGGCGATGACCAGGAAATGGACCACGCCGGTCGCCATGAAGTTCTCGGTGCGGCCCGATTCGAGTTGTTCCCGCTGGCCCAGCAGAACGGCCTCGGCCATCTCGGCCGAGCGGGGGTCCATGTACGTTTCCAGCAGCCGGTTGCTCCGGGCGCGGACCCCGTCCAGCAGCCGCGTGAGACTCAGCCCGCCGCCCGGCCGGACTACCGAGATGCACTCGGGGACCTCGGCGTGCAGCCGGCTGAGAATGCCGTCCCCGCGCTGCCGGGCGGCAGAGTCGAAGCCGCCGGGATTCTGCGGGCCGCGGGGCGCGGAAAGCTGGGCGAAGCATCGCAACCGGTCGCCGGCTTGGATTTCCGGCCGTTGGCCTACGACCAATAGCGTTGCCCGGCCGGAGGCGGGCTGCCACGTCGCGCCGTTCCGCAGGGCGACCAGGTCCACCTGAAGCCGGAACGAGTCTCCCCGCGGTATGCCCTGCATCGGGTCGAACGTCACGGGCGGCAACCGGCGGGGCGACTGGACTGCCACCGCCTCGACGCAAACCGGCTGGGCCTTGTGCCGGGCGTAGCGGCCCAAGTCGTCGGCCCCGAGCAGAGACCACCGGCAATGGTGCCACGCGCCTGCCGTGCTCGCCACCGCCGCCAGCACCGCAAGGCTGCCCACAATCAAGGCGGCAGTTTGCCAGCAGGTCTGTGCATGGGCAGTCCCCTCCCCCTTTGGGAGAGGGTTAGGGTGAGGGCGATCCGTTGCGAAGGCAATCTCCCCGTCAGTGCAGTCTGGCCTCGCCCTCGCCCCCGGCCCCTCTCCCACGGGGAGAGGGGAGACTCTTCGGCCCGCCAAAACCGATGCGCCCCACACCATCAAGCCGGCCACCGCCGAAATCGCCCATGTCCAGGGGGGCAGCGGCCAGAGCCAATCGAGCAAGATGCCGACCGCCGCCGCCGCCAACACGAGCACCAACGGTTGGTAGTCGGCCGCCGATTGTGGCGCCGGCGTCTCGCCTGCACGTCCGCGCCGACGGGACGCCTGCGCCACAAGACCCGGCCAAATTGTCCGTCGGCGGCTCCATAGGGGGCATTTTGCCCCCAAAGGACGATTCCCACAAGCCAGGGGACAAAAAAAGCCCAGCGCCGCTCAGACCACGCCCTGGGCGAGCATCGCGTCGGCCACCTTGACGAAGCCGGCAATGTTCGCGCCGCGGACGTAGTTGACGAACCCGTTCTCCTTGCCGTACTTCACGCAGTTCTCGTGGATCGAGCGCATGATGCCTTGCAGGCGGGCGTCAACCTCTTCCCGCCGCCACTGGTAGAACTGGCTGTCCTGGGCCATTTCCAGCCCCGAGACCGCCACGCCGCCGGCGTTGGCCGCCTTGCCTGGGCCGTAGAGAATCTTCGCCCCGAGGAAGACGTCGACGCCTTCCGGCTCGGTGGGCATGTTCGCCCCTTCCGCCACGCAAATGCAGCCGTTGCGGACCAGCGTCCGGGCGTCGTCGGCGCTGATCTCGTTCTGGGTGGCGCTGGGGAAGGCCAAGTCGCACTTGAGGTCCCAGGGACGCTTGTTGGCGCGGAACTCGGCCCCCTTGAACTTGTCGGAGTACTCGCTGATCCGGCCGCGGCGGACGTTCTTCAGGTCCATCACCCAGGCCAGCTTCTCGGCGTTGATGCCGTCCTTATCGACGATCGTGCCGTTGGAGTCGGAGAGCGAGATGACCTTGCCGCCCAACTGCGTCACCTTCTCGACGGTGTACTGGGCGACGTTGCCGGAGCCGGAGACGGCCGCGGTCTTGCCCTTGAAGCCCTCGCCGCGGGTGGCCAGCATCTCCTGGGCGAAGTAGGTCGCCCCATAGCCGGTGGCCTCGGGCCGGATCAACGACCCGCCCCACTCCAGGCCCTTGCCGGTCAACACGCCGCAGAAGCGGTTGGCCAGCTTTTTGTACTGCCCGTAGAGGAAGCCGATCTCCCGGCCGCCCACGCCGATGTCGCCGGCTGGCACGTCGGTGTCGGGGCCGATGTGCCGGAACAGTTCCGACATGAACGCCTGGCAGAACTTCATCACTTCGTTGTCGCTCTTGCCCTTGGGGTCGAAGTCGCAACCCCCCTTGCCGCCGCCCATCATGATCGTCGTCAGGGCGTTCTTGAAGACCTGCTCGAAGGCCAGGAACTTCAATAACCCGAGATTGACGGTGGGATGGAACCGCAGGCCGCCCTTGTAAGGGCCGATCGCGCTGTTCATCTCGATGCGGAAGCCGCGGTTGACCTGGACCTCGCCCTTGTCGTTCACCCACGGCACGCGGAACATGATTACTCGCTCCGGCTCGGCGATCCGCTCGAGAATCTTCGCCTTGCGGTAGGCGGGCGTGGCCTCGACGATCGGCATCACCGATTCGGCAACCTCGTGAACGGCCTGAATGAACTCGGGCTGGCCAGGGTTCTTGGCCACCAACTGTTCCATGAACGCGCTGACTGCATCAATGACTTTAGACATAGCTGTTAGACTCTCCTCGAACTCGATTTGTGGGGCGCCTTTGGGTGCGAGACATCGCTTGCCCCGCCATCCGCTCGGCGCAGGTGTCAGAATGCTTATTCTACGCGGGCTGCAATTCGCCGCAAGCCCCGTATAGGAAATAGTAGGTATTGTCACAGATAATAGTGACACCGAAACGGCGGCATGCTTGCCAACATACCCCACCGACAGCATCACAGCAACCAAGAATAGTGGTGCTAGATGACCACTTGGACGCATGACAGGACGGCGAATCACAAGCGTAGATAATAGTGCGGCCATATCGCTTGAAAAAAACGAATAGCAAGGAGAATCACGTCGCCCGCCGTGCCACTCGCCCTTGCGACGCCGTGGCCGCTTGATAGTTCGGGTTGTCGGTCTGGCCGGTCAATTCGTAGAGGAAGCGGCTGGGATGGGTAGGTCGGGCCTTGCCCCACTTGCGACGCCCTAGCGCCATGGTCAGCGTCAGCCGGCGCTGGCGCGGGTCACGCCCACGTAGCAAAGCCGCCGCTCCTCATCCACCGCGCTGCCCACCTCGGCGATCGACCGGTGGTGCGGCAGCGTCCCTTCTTCCATGCCCACCATGTAAACTTCCGTGAACTCCAGCCCTTTCGCCGCGTGGAGCGTCAGGAGCGCCACGGCGTTCCGTTCCAGCTTCGACTCCTTGTCTTCTTCGGCTTCGCTGCCGGTCAAAGCCACCTCCTGCAAGAAGCCGGCGATGGTCGGTTTCGCACCCCGCCCCGAGTAGCCCGCCACTGCGTTGACCAGTTCCTCGACCGATGCCCAGCGGGCCTCTTGCTCGTTGGCGTCGGGGTACTGACGGGCCAGTTCGTCCTTGTAGGCGATTTCGGCGATTAGAGTCTTCACCACGTCGACCGGAGGCTTCTCTTGCATCCTTCGTCGGAACCGTTCGATCATGGCCTGGAACCTTGCGACCGATTGCAGTGCCGCCGCCGGCAGGCCCGGAACGGCCGCCTTCTCAACGTCACCCAGCACCTCGCCCAGCGGCTTGCCGCAACGGATGGCTTCTTCCAAGAGCCGTTTCACGGTAGTCTGTCCGATGCCGCGGGCGGGGACGTTGATGATCCGCATCAGCGACGGCTCGTCGCCGGGATGCACGAGCACCTTCAAGTAGGCCAACACGTCGCGGACTTCCTTGCGGTCGTAGAACGACATCCCGCCCAGCAGCACGTAGGGGATTTTGGCCCGCCGCAGCTCCATCTCGAACGCCCGCGGCTGCTCGTTGGTGCGGCAGAGGATGGCGAAGTCCTTGGGCCGGCGTTTGTGCTGGGCGATCCGCGCCTCGATTTGGCCGACGACCCATATTGCCTCCTCGCTTTCGTCCTTGAGTTGTTGGATTCGGGGCGGCTCGCCCCGGCAGGTCGCCCGCAACACCTTCACGTGCCGCAGCTTGTTGAAGGCGATCAGCCGGTTCGCCCACTCGACGATTTCGTGCGTCGAGCGGTAGTTCACTTCCAGGCGGACGACCTTGGCGTCCGGCCAGTCCTGCTTGAAGCGGAGGATGTGGGCCACATCCGCGCCCCGCCAGCCGTAGATCGACTGGTCGTCGTCGCCCACGACGCACAGGTTGCGATGCCCGGCCGCCAGGTGCTTGACGATCCGGTACTGGCTGGCGTTGGTGTCTTGATATTCGTCGACCAACAGGTGGTCGAACCGTTGGGCCTCGGCCTGGCGGCTCTTGGGGAACTTGGCAAAGAGTTCCTCCGTCATTAGCAGCAGGTCGTCGAAGTCCATTGCCCCGGCGGCCCGCAGGGCGTTCTGATAGCGCCGATAGGCCGCGGCCGCCAGATGCTCCTTGTCCGTCTGGGCCAGCGTGGCCGCCTGCTCGGGGCGGACCGAGGCCGACTTCCACCGGCCGATGAACCAAAGCAGGTCGCCGGGCCGCAGCAGCCCGTCCGCCGCCTTGATTTCGCGGAGCGCCGTGCGGGCAACTCCCTCCTGATCGCCCCGGTCATAGATGGCGAAGCTGGCCGGGTAGCCCAACTCGCGGGCGTGACGCCGCAAGATGCGGACGCAGAGCGAGTGGAAGGTGGAGATTTCCGGCCGCTCGGGCAGCCGCTTGCCCAGCAGGGCCGCGGCCCGCTGCTGCATCTCGTCGGCCGCCTTGTTGGTGAAAGTGACGGCCAGAATCCGCGCCGGCCGCGTGCGGTTGCGCACGAGCTCGGCGATGCGGTAGGTGACAACGCGGGTCTTTCCGGTTCCCGCCCCCGCCAGCACCAGCAGCGGCCCGGCGAGCGTCTGCACGGCGTCGTACTGGGCGGGGTTCAGGTCCATCCGCAGATCGTAAGCCGCCACGGCCGCCACGAAAAGGGGGGCCGTGTTGACACAGGTTTCCCGCCGTGGCATGATGGCCTTGCGGACTGAACGTGCCGGACGATTCGTCACGCCGAGGGCCAAAATGCCGAAGATACCTGTCGGAAACACGTTCCTCAAGCGGCAGCCATCCCGCACGTTACTCGACCGGCTCCCGGCCGTGGGGCGACGGCACGATGTGGAGAAGCCGGCCGATCCGGAAGAGCCACGATTGTTCTACACGCACCCGAACGGCACGCTCTCGGTTGGCGATTCCGTGCGCTGGCTCAGATCGCTGGAACCCGCCTCGGTGGACCTGATCTTCGCCGATCCGCCGTACAACATTGGCAAGGCGGATTGGGACGAGTTTGATTCACACGACGACTACATCGAGTGGTCACTGCGATGGATCGAGCAGGCGGCCCGAGTCCTAAAGCCGCACGGGAGTCTGTACGTGTGCGGTTTTTCCGAGTACCTCGCCGACTTGCGGCGGCCGGCGGCGCGATTCTTTGCCGGTTGTAAATGGTTGGTCTGGTTTTACAAGAACAAGGCGAACCTGACCAAGGATTGGGGACGGTCGCACGAGTCTATCTTGCACTATCGCAAAAGCCGGAAGGCGACGTTTAACGTCGATGACGTGCGAGTTCCTTACGGAAGGCACACGCTGAAATATCCCGTCCACCCTCAAGCGGAATCGAGCCAGTACGGCAACGGCAAGCCCGGCCGGGAAGACTGGCGGCCTCACCCGCAGGGCGCCAAGCCGAAGGACGTCTTCGAGATTCCCGTTACCAGCAACGGGATGCCGGAGAAGACGCCCCACCCCACCCAAAAGCCGGAGGAATTGCTGCGGAAGCTCATCACCGCTTCCTCCCGCGAAGGCGATCTGGTCGCCGATCCCTTCTCCGGATCCGGGACTACGCTCGTGTGCGCAGAGCAGTTGAAGCGGAAGTGGATGGGCTGCGACTTGAGCGCCGAGTATTGCTCTTGGGCGGTGATGCGGCTGGAGCAGGTCCCGTGCCGGTCCGTCGAGGAGTGGATGGAGTTGGACCGGAGGACCGCCTTGCGGAGAGAGAGCATCCGATGAACCTCCGCGAACTGGTCGCCACGGCGTCCGACAAGGGAAACTTCACGAAGCTCACCGACTACGTGGGGTTCTGCGTCCGCTTCCTCGACTTTGCCGCCCACGGCCTGCAAGCGGTAATCGTTTCCCAGAACGAGTCCCACTACCGCTTCTACCAGTACAGGAAGGACGGGAATTTCAATGTCACGCGCCCGATCAACTCCGATCTCATGTACGATGCGGCGAACAGCCACGTCGTTGGGGCGCGATTCTTGAAGGCGTTGCGGCGGGCCAGGGACATTCCCGCGGAAGACGACAAGAGCCGTCGTCTCATCCGCAATTCCATCTACACGATCCAGCAGTCAATCGGCGCGGCATTGGATGCCCTGCCCGCGGGCAAGTCCAATAACGCCCGCAAGGTGAACGGGGACCTCTTCGAGCGGCTGATCCGTCTGCTCATTGTGGAATTGGGGGTCGATTGTCAAAGCGGCGTGGTCAACATCCCCGTGGAGGCGGACGGCGTTGAACTGTTCCAAATGACCTACCAGCACGATCTGGTCGTGCGCTTTCAGGGTGAAGTGAAGGTAATCGGGTCGGTCAAGACTTCCAGCAAAGACCGCATCGACAAGATTTTCATGGACAAGTTTCTCTACAGCCGTCTTGCGGAAACGGATATTCCACACATCGCTGTCTTCCTCAATGACGTGCAGAGGAAGAAGACCCGGAAGGAGAACCAGTTCGGCGTAAGCGCAACCTTCCTGCCTGGTCACTTCAAGGGATACACGATCAAGCTGAATCCGCTTGACGGCGTCTATTACTGCGACATCCGCCCGAACATGCAGACCGATCCCCTGCTGCGGTCCCATATCCGGACGATTGACCACCTATTCTGCGCGGACCTCTGGGCGTTCCTCGATTGAGCGGGTGGCTGCCAGCCCTACCAGCCCATCACCATGTTCGACTCGATCGCCTTGCGCGAGCGTTCCAGATCGGCGCCGGTGTGCTGCATGTAGAGGCGGATGGCGTGCAGCTTGTCGCCGGCGGCCTTGGCCAGGCAGTCGCGGGCTGTCGAGCAGGGGTCCGTCGCGCCGCTGATGCCCAGGGCCGACTTCGAGATCACCCAGGTGTCGCGCGGCCGGCGCGTGACCCGCAGCGGCGGCTCATTGGGGTAGCTTTCCCGCACGACTTCCGTGGCGGCGTCCTCGCCCTCGGCCCAGGTGATGATGATATGCGAGGTGGTTTCAACTTCAAAGAGCGGCATGGCGAGCCTCTTTCTCGGCTGGTGGGGACGGCAACATTCCCGCATCCTAGGCCGTCGCCCCGCCGCCGTCAACGGGCCGCCAGAAGGGGGCCGGGGCCGCTTCCTACAGTCGATAGCCGCCATGACTTTGCCGAAAATGCCGGAAACTCCTCATGCGCAAACTTTAGGAGGCCGAAATAGCGCGAAGAGGGGCATTGCGTACCAGTGCAGGTGACAGCACCCACCACCCATTGGTATGCTTGCAATCCTCCTGGCTGACACGGCTGTGATGTTCCGTTGGATCATTGCCCTGTTGATGGCGGCATCATGTGCCGGCTGCGCTTCGCAGCGGGCGAGGAGCCGTCCCTGCGCGAGGCGCCGGTTGGGTTGATGTCGGCGGAAGCAGAGGCGGCGGCGTCCGAACACCTGCCGGCGCCCCTCCGCAGCTTGCCCCGGATGAACTCCTTGCCAGCGCCGGCGAGTTGTCGCTGGGCCCGTTGACGGCCGAGGTGCAGGCCCGCAACCCGACGGTCCAGGCGATGATCGCGGCGTGGCGGGCGGCCTCCGAGCGCTATCCGCAGGTGATCGCGCTCCAGGATCCGATGTTCGAGTTCATGCTCGGGCCGGAGGGGTTGGGGGACGCCGGCGGCGGCTGGATGGTCGCAGGCTCGCAGAAGATACCCTGGCCCGGCAAGCGGGCGCTGCGGGGGACCATCGCCTTGGCCGAGGCCGACGCCGCCAGCCGGGACGTGGACGACGTCCGGCTCCGCCTGGCCGAAGCCACGGCCGTGGCGCTGGCCGACTACTATCAGGCCCGGCGGGACCTGGAAATCAATGCCGCCAACGTAGAGTTGCTCGGCCAGTTCCGCGAGGCCGCCAAGGCCCGCTACGAGTCCGGCCAGACGTCCGCGCAAGACGTGCTGGAAGCCGACGTCGAGTTGGCTGCGCTGGAGGGCCGCCGGGCGGAAGTGGTCCGTGAGGAGAAGGTGGCCGTGGCGCGGATCAATACCCTGCTGCACTGCCCGGCCGACGCCCCGTTGCCCCCGCCGCCGAAGCAGCTTGAAACCGCGGCCGATTTGCCCTCTGTCGAGACGTTGCAGCTTTGGGCGGTCCAGGAGCGGCCGGACCTGGCGGCTGAGGAAGCCCGCATCCGCGCCGACGAGGCCGCACTGTGCCTGGCCGACAAGGAGTTCTATCCCGACCTGGAGCTTGTGGCCAAGTACGACGCCTTCATGCCCGTGGACATGCGGCCGCAAGTGGGAATGAACCTCAATGTGCCCATCCGGCGCTCGCGGCGCTCGGCGGCGTTGAACGAAGCGGCGGCCAGGCTGCAACAGCGCCGAGCGGAGTTGCAGGGCCGGCTCGACGGAGTCCGCTTCGAGGTCCAATCGGCCGCCGACCGGCTGGCCGAACAACGCACGCTGTTGCGGCTCTACGCCGAGAAGATCCTGCCGGCCGCCGAAGAGAACGTCCGCAGCGCGCGCGCCAACTACACCGCCGGGACCATCGACTTTCTGCGGCTCCTGGACGCCCAGCGGCGGCTCTACGCCGAGCAGGAAAAGCACCAACAGGCCGTGGCCGACGAACTGCGGCGCCAGGCTGCGTTGGAACGGGCAACCGGCGGCCCGCCGCCAACCGCTCTTGGCAAGTAACCGTAGGGTGGGACAAGCGTAGCGTAGTCCCACCAAGCGTTGCTCACGACTCTCGGTGGGACTGCGCTACGCTTGTCCCACCCTACCGGACTGGGCACTGAAGTGCCCAGCCCTCGTCCCTGACCGCTGACTTCTGATCTCTGACCCCTGACCTCTGACCTCTGGTCTCCTCCTCTCCCTTCCCCGATCGGCGTCACTCTGCTAAAACCATCTCTGGGAGGTGGGACAGGTGGGACTGATCGAACTGGGCATCATGGTGGCGATGGTGCTTTTCAACGGCGTGTTCGCCGGCTACGAAATCGCCTTGGCTTCGGTCACCGTCGCCCGGCTCCGCGTCTTGGTGGGCGAGAACCGGGCCGGGGCCAAGGCCGCCTTGTACATGAAGGAGAACATGGAGGCCAGCCTGGCGGCCGTGCAGGTGGCGGTCACGCTGCTGGCGGCCATTGCCGCGGCCATCGGCGGCGCCGGCGCCAACGAAACCATCAAACCGTTCTTGAGCACGCAGTTCCACGTGTCGCCCGCCGTGGCGACGGTTCTGGCGCTGGCCCTGGTGGTGCTCCCCTTGACGATGTTTACGATCCTTTTCGGCGAGCTGGCGCCGAAGGTGTTTTCGCTGCGCAACAAGGACTGGGTGTGCCTGCGGCTCTCGCGGCCGATGCGTTGGTTCTGTTTCAGCGTCTGGCCGGCGGTGTGGCTGTTCGAGACCTGCGTGACCACGATGATGGCCTGGAGCGAGCGGCGTTGGCGGCCGCGGATCCATCCGGGGGCGAAGTGGGAGGCGGCCGAGTTGACCGAGCTTCGCGCCGATGCCGCTTCCGCCCGCGCCTCGCGGTTGATCGGCGAGCGTGAGGAGGGGATCATTCTCGGCGCCGCCCGCTTCGCCAGCCGCACGGTGGGCGAGATCATGCTCCCGGCCGCGGACATCAGCATGTTGGGGGCCGACGCCTCGCTGGAAGAAAGTCTGGTGACGGCCCATCTGGACATGCACACGCGGTTTCCGGTGGCCGAGCGAGCCGGCGATCCGCAATCGATCCTGGGCTACGTCAATTTCAAGGACCTGGTGGCCTTGATGCGGCTGAGCCGGCCGCACGAGGCGTCGCTGCGGGCGGTGCTCCGCCCCTTGCCCAGCCTCGGCGCCGATCTGAAGCTGACCGCCTGCCTCGAACGCCTGATCCGCGAGCACACGCACATCGCGCTGGTGCGCGACGCCGGCGGGAAGCTGGTGGGCATGATTACGCTCGAAGACGTGCTCGAAGAACTGGTCGGCGAAATTCAGGACGAGTACGACCGCCTGCCGGTCCACGCCGTGCCGGCGGGCTGGGCGTGGGTGGCCGGCGGCGGAATCAGTCTCGCCCGGCTGAAGGAGCTGACCGGCATCGATCTGGCGGCCGATCCGCCCCAGCAGCCGCCCGAGGAGGGCGTGCGGAACTTGAGCGATTGGATCATCGGACACCTTGGCGGGCGTTTCCACAGCGGCGACATCCTCGTCCGCCCCGGACTCCGCGTGGTGATCCGCAAGATCCGCCGGCAGAAAGTGTTCGAGGCCCAGATCGGACGCACCGACACCGCCGCATCATAACGTAGAAGCGCCATCTTGCCGCTTCCCTCACAACACGAAGCGGCAGGATGCCGCTTCTACAGCTACGGCAGCACCCGCACCGGGGCAATCGGGTCGCGGGGGTGGCCTTGGCCGGCCAGGTCTTGATCCCACGCCTCGACCCACCGCTGCCACGCCAACGGGACCTCGCTGAAGAGAATCCGCTGCCGCTCGACCATCGGCAGCAGCCTCCGCGCCAGCCCGCGGATCGCCTGCGGGGCAATCCACGGACCTTCGTGCAGGTCGTACAAGACTTCCACGTCGCCTTTCTCGTCGGGCCAGAGGATCAGCCCCTCGGCGGAAAGGTCGTACAGCGGCACGGGCGGCGGAAACTCGCCCTCGATCTGCTGGCGGACCAGCTCGATCCCGGCCGTCTTGTAGAGCCCCAAGAGCGCAGTCGTCAACATCGGGCGCTCGCGCGGCGGGAGCCGCTCGGCCCAGCCGGCACTGCCGACGCCGGCCAGCAGCCAGCCCGACTCGGCGTCGATGGCGATCCGCAGGGGCGCATCGGCCGTAGCGTCGCAGCGGAGTGAGAGCCGCACGGAGTTCGTGCCCAGGCGAATCTCCTCGATCTGCGGCGGGGGCTGTCCCCAGGACCGGCTCTCGGCGAACAGTTCGAGGAACTCCCGCTCGACGTAGCGGCGGAGCGACAATTCCGCCCGCCCAAGGGCCTGCAAGTGCTTGTGGACGGCCCGCCAGCCGCCGCCCTGGCGGGCGTGGCGTTCGGCCAGCCGCAGTTTGGCGTAGCGTTTCGGCAGCGTGCCGGAATGGAAGCCCGGCCGCAATAGCCGCCCCATCGTCTCGCCGTGCGCGCCGATCATCACCGGCCCCAGCCCCGGCCGGCGGTTGGCCGCGTAGAGTCGCCAGTTCTCCTTGAGTTCCCAGACCAAGAAGCCGAAAATGCCGGGGATACACCAGATAATTGTCGTGCCGACAATCCATGCGTCAAACTTGCCCATCCCCGCGCTTTTTTCCAAGAGGCCGACGAATGGGCCATATGCTCCAAGCAACAGCTTATGACCGACGGTGACGACGGGGAAGTGCTTGATCGGATTGATCTGCGGCTCCAGCAGTACATTGACGGCGAACCGCAGCACATAGGCGACGAAGAACCACAGAGTCCCCATCATCGCTTTGACCATCAGCCACCCGCCGCGCTCGCCGCTGCGGAAGCGGAGCCACTCATCGACCGAATAGATCAAGCGTTCCACGGCTTCCACGATGCCGCGGAACACGTCGACGAAGAACCAGAACAGGCCCATGATCCACCGGACGCCGAAGCGGTGCCAGCCCTGCACAATCCAATCGGTTAGCACTTCCTCGGCGTTGCGCCCGAGCCGCGAATTCAACAGAAGATTGAAGGCCAAGAAGAGCGAGGCGCCCGTGCCGGCGGAGGCTCGCCAGTCGGCCTCCTCAACCGGCAGCACGCACAATGCCCACCACGCGGCGGCAGTCCAAATCAGCGGCTTGATCACAAAGCGGAACGAGATGGTGAACAGCCGGCTGTGGAAAAACCGTTGCACCAGCGGGGAGCGGACAATCCAGCATATCGGCTCGATCAACGCGGTGTCGAAGACCAGGTAGACGGCCTTGAAGAAACCGGCCAGAACCTGGCGGAACCGGGAGGAATTCACTAGGCCCAAGAGGAACAACCCTAGCAGCAGCATTGTTCCCAGCGTCAGCGGTGAGGTGAAGAGCCGGCGGATCAGCGGTTCCTCGATCCGCACGCCGGTGGTCCATTCCCGGCATGGTCCCACACCGCGTGCGCGAACGCCACCGTCACAAACGCCCCGCCGAAGGGGATCACCGCAAAGCGGGTGAGGAACCGGCCGAGCCCCGTGCCAAAGCCGGGTGAACTTAACCGCTGCATCCAGCGCATGTAGATCTCGCCCCGCCGGTACACGCCGTCCAGCGTCAGGGCCAGCCGCCGGTCGGCACGGAGCAACTGGTCACCGTGCAGGAAATCGGCCGTTCCCCGCCAAAGCCAACCGCTTACGCGGCGGGCGCGGCGGAGGATTCCGTCATCGGGCGAAAAGTCGAGTGGACTCAGCAGATCGGGCAGTTTGAGGTTGTTCCGCGAGATGGCGTCCCGCAGGTCGCCAATGGCGAGGAAGCCCCGGTCGACGATCCGGTCCAGCAGTTCCTCGACCAGCTTTTTTCGCGCCACGCGCTCGGGCAGGTTCTGCGGCAAAAGTCCCACGCCGTCCAGGGCGGCGACAACCCGCGGACGAAGTTGCTCCCGGAGCCGCGCCTCGATGCGCGCATCGCGTCGCGCAGGAGCCGGGCAAGCTGCCGCCGGTGCTGCGGAAATCCCCACCGCGGCCAACCGCCGCGCCGCGCTCCGCAGGTGCTTCAGCATCAACACGTCGCGCTGGGCGGGCAGGCGGCGCTTCATCGGCCGCCGGCCCCACGACAACGCCCATTCCACCACGTCGATCGTGTACACGTCCCGCTCGTGGTCCACGCAGGCCTTTTGCAGGTCGTAGAGCAGCCGCGCCTCGACGGTCCAGATGCCGCGCGGCGTCTGCCGCACCAAGGCCAGGAGCGATTCCTCCCAGGGCCGTGCCGGAGGGCTCCAACTCGAGGGCCGCCTGAAGCCGGGCGGCCAGCCGGTGGACGTCCGCCTTGACGGCCGCCTCCGTGCGGGCGACCAATTCCGGCGGCGCGACCGCGCCGCCCGCGCATGGCAGATCCCCGCCCGCACCACGTTGCCCAGCGACGCCGGCCGCTGGCTCTTGTGCATCAGCGCGCGGTATCTCGCCCCGGAAGGGACCACGGGCGGCGCGGCGTCGGCGTCTGCCGCAGCCGAGGGCGGCTGTGCCACACC
The DNA here is from genome assembly GCA_963754135.1 of uncultured Planctomycetaceae bacterium. Taxonomy (GTDB): domain Bacteria; phylum Planctomycetota; class Planctomycetia; order Pirellulales; family Thermoguttaceae; genus JAJFUI01. The sequence goes on along the minus strand of CAVWEY010000002.1, from coordinate 1,073,815 downwards.
TTGTTCCGGCGGCACGTCGGCCCATTGGTCCCACTCCTGCGGATCGTGCGGATCGGCCGCGCGCCAGGGGCCGCGTCGCCGCATACAATCCTTCCGCGTCCACGTCCTCGCCGAGCAGTGCGTCCACCGCACCGAAGTCTTCCAGCCCGGGGAGATACCGGGGCAGGAAGCTGGGGGTAAAGTACCGCAACTCCAGATACGTCGCCGCGAACTCCAAGTAAACCGACGAATCGCTCCGCGGCGGCAGGAGCAGGTCCTCCTGCCCCAGCACCATGCGGATTTCGTCGAATTCGGCCGGACCGAGCCGGGCAATCCGCCCGCGGATCATCGCCGCCAAGGCCTCGGTGCCATGCCCACGCTCGCCGTGGGCATGTGGCGGCCCTCCCGCGTCTTCGACATGCCCACGGCAAGCGTGGGCATGGCACCCGTCCAAGGACAACTTCGCCTCAATGGCAAGATGGACGCGGGCGTGAAACAGCAGCCGCCAGCAACGCACCAGCAGGTCTTGGACCGAGCTGTCGGCAAGCCTCTGCGGGCTGGGCCGGGCCAGCAGGATGACTTTCTCCGGCAGCACGGCGTCCGCCGCCAGCCCGATTTCCGCCCTCTCGACGATCTGCAAGAGCGCCTCGCGGCCGATCGTGTAGCCCTTGCGATGCGGCACGCGGAGCCCGAAACCGGTCAGCCCCCGGTCCTGCTTGATGACCCGGCGGAGAATGCGGGGAAGGACCAACAGCGCCGCCGGATCGGCCGCCCGGACAGCCCGCTCCAACTCGGCCAACGCAACAGGCACGCGGCCGTGTGCGGTCCGCACAGGCCAACGGCGGCGGGTCCCCGCCGACGGCGGGCCCGCTTGGCTCACCATCCGATAAACGCATCATGGTGTTTCATTATGGCACATTGCCGCGGGCACGCCAAGGCAATCCCCCGAATAGTTAGCGCCAGCCGACACACATTTTTGCCCTTGCGACGTTAAGATAACAGGAAATGCCCGCTGCCACGGGACCTTGTCCGATGGATGATCCCTTGCCCGGCAAAGTCGACCGGTTCATGACGGAGTTGATGCGTCATCAGCGTCGGATGTACCAGTACATCCACGCCTTGCTGCCGCGGCAGCAGGACGCTGAAGACGTTATGCAGAACACGTTGTTGGTGCTGTGGCAGAAGTTCGAACAGTTCCACCCGGCCACGAGTTTCTACGCCTGGGCCAGCCGTGTGGCGTACCTCGAGGTGCAAAACTACCGCCGCCGCAACAGCCGGCTGGTGACGATCCTCGACGATGCCGTGTTCGAGCAGATCGCCGTGCAAATCGACGGCCAGAGCGATCTGCTGGAGGCCCGCCGCGAGGCCATGCTCCGCTGCGCCGACCGGCTCAGTCCGATCGACCGCGAGTTGATCAACATGCGTTACACGCCGGGCGCGACGGTAAAGGACATCGCCCGGCGGCTCGGCCGGCCCGCCAACTCCGTCTGCAAATCGTTGGGCCGCATCCGGCAAGCCCTCTGGGACTGCATCAATCAGGAGACGGACGGGGGCAACGGGGGAATTGGGAAGTCGGGATTCGGGGCTGGGGACTCGGGGCTCGGGGTTTCCCGAACCCCCAGCCCCGAGCCCCCAATCCCCGGCCCCAACGACCGGCTCGAGGAGGATCAGCCATGAGCGGTCATCCCGACTGGCTGCCCGAATTGCACGACCTCTTGGATCGCCTTCAGGACGGCGGCTTCACCGAATCCGACCGGCTGCGCATCAACGAACTGCTCCAGGCCGGTGCCCCTCAGCGGCAATACTTCATCACCTACATGGACGTCCACAGCCGGCTGGCCTGGGAAGGCGGCCGAGAGACGAGGAATGGGGGCGAAGGGCTGGGCACTTCAGTGCCCAGTGAAGTTGAACTGCCGCACCAAACTGATGCCGTGGGCCCCGAGCCTCTTATTCCCCCCATCATCATTGACACCTCCATGCCGGGTCCCGCGCCGCTGCTTTCCACTCTTTTCGCCCCCGGCGGTTTTCTGTTCTCGTACGGAGTGTCGGCGGTGCTTTTGGGAATTGCCCTGCTGATCACGTGGGAATTGCCGGTGTCCACGCACCAGGAGGTCGTTGAGGCCGGCCCCCGGCCGGCGGCCGGAAACGTCGAACCGCCGCCGGAGATTGTCGGCCGGATCACGGGCGTGGCCGATTGCCGCTGGTCCGATCCGCGAACCGCGCCCCCCTGCAACACGGTGCCCGTCTTCTTGGGCGGCAAGTACGCCTTGGCCTCCGGCCTGATGGAAATCTCCTACGAGACCGGGGCCAAGGTCATCCTCCAGGGACCGTGCAACTACGAGGTCGAGTCTCCCCGCAGCGGCCTCCTCTCGCTGGGTAAGCTGACCGCGCGGGTAGAGAAGAATGATGAAGGCGGAATGATGAATGATGAATTGAAGACGCCGATCCAGACATTCATCATTCATCATTCATCACTCATCATTTGTTCGCCGTCCGCACTCCCACCGCCATTGTGACCGACCTGGGCACGGAGTTCGGCGTGGCGGTTGGTAAGGACGGCGCGTGCGAGGTCCACGTGCTGAAAGGCGCCGTCAACGCCGATTTCGTCGGCGCTGACGGGCGCACGTCGCCGGGGGTGCGGGTCAAGGAGGGCGAGGCCCGGCGGTTCGAACGCGGAACCGGCCGCGCCGCCATGATCCCGGTCAGGCGGGCCGAGTTTGAGAGCATGCGCATCGTCAGCGCCGACGGCCGCCGCGAACGTTGGTTGGCCTATAGCGAGCAGTTGCGCAACGATCCGGCCTTGGTGGCGTACTACACCTTCCAACCGCTCGCCGGGGGCAGTCCGTCCGTACTGCCCAACCTGACGGCCGCCGGCGCCGCTCTGGACGGCCGGATCGCGGGGGCCGAGTGGGTCCACGGCCGCTGGCCGGGAAAGTTCGGCCTCTATTTCCACGGCCCCGGCTCCGAGGACAAGGTTGTGCTGCCCGAGCAAGAGCGGTTCAACTTCACCGGCCCGTTCTCCGTCGCTGTTTGGTTCGAGGCGGAGCGGTTTACCGGAGCGGGCCAGGCGTGGCTACGAAAGGGGACAGTTCCTGGCGGCTCCAACAGGTGGGCACAACGGAACAGCTTACGCTTGACACTACCGGAGTGGGCGCGGGGAAGGCGACACCATTCAACACAACATCCGGCCAAACCAGCGTCGCCGACCACCGCTGGCACCTGGCCGTGGCGGTGTACGAGCCTGCGGGGGCCGGGGCGGAAAAACGCTTGTACCTGGACGGCCGTTCGGATGCGGAAAGCGGAACGCCAGAGCCGCTGAATCAGAACAGCGAACCGGTGTGGCTGGGCGGCAACAGCATGAAGCCCAACCGCGAGTTCCACGGCGTGATCGACGAGGTCGCCATTTTTGCCCGCGCCTTGTCCGGCGCCGAAGTCAAAGCCATGTTCGAGGCGGGCAATCCAGCCGGCCCGCGACAGCCGGAGAAAGGAGGTGCCCCATGACCTTAACCTGACGCCTTCGCGCCCGACCAGAGAGGAATGGCGGCGTGAGGGCGAGATTTCCCCTCTCCCTCCGGGAGAGGGCCGGGTGGGGGCGGAATGTCGCCTCGCCCCGTGGGAGAGGGCAGGGTGCGGGCGGAATCCGCCTGGCTTCCGCCAGTAGTCAAGGCCCGCCGTGCGGGCCAAAGAAGGCGGGGTTATTGAGGGAGCCGCCCCGCCGCGTGGTTCCGGTGCATGGAGGCGCGTTTCGTCGCGTTTACCTTCAATTTCAGTCCGTCACCTGTTACGTAAAGGGATGAGAACATGTTAGTGCGCATCAATTTAGTTCTGTGTGTCGCCCTCGTGGCCGTGGTCGTTCTGCTGGGTTCTGCGCCCGTCGCCAACGCCACCAACCCATACCCCAGCCTTTGCGGGTATTGGCCGTTGACCGATACCAGCGGCCTTGCAAGCGTTGCCGAGAGCGCGAATTCGCTCAGCAGTACGATTACCAACTATCACTCTATCGTACAGTACACCGGCCCCAGCCAAACCCTCAGCCAGTTCGATGTCGTTCAGGGCTATCCCGGGGCCCTTGGCACCGGCAGCAAGGGCTTCTATTTCAACAACCTAAACGCCACAGCGAACGAAACTGGGATCAGCATCTTGGACCCCACTTCAGCCCTTATGACCTCGGGCGGCCAGTCGCTGAGCATTTGGTTCCAAACCGCATCGAGCGCATGGGGGACCAACACGAGGATAATGCAGGACAACGAAAGCGGCTCCACCTACGGTTACGAATTTGACTACGGGTGGGGCACCGCCCCGAATCAGCAGTACAATTTCGGCAACCTAGCCAGCTCCGGTTATAGGGTTGAGGAAACCTATACCAATAACGGAGGCACGATTTATACCACAGCCTACGGCCCCGGCTCTTGGAACCTGATAACCGCCACCATAAATGGCACCGCACTGGCCGTCTACGAGAATGGTGTCCTACTGGGGACGGGCAGTAGCTATCAGAGCGGGTTTGTTCATAACACCGGTGCCACCAACATCTCGATTCTTGGGTCCACCGGAAACGGCAATGTCATATCAATGGGCCTGGATGATGCCGCCAATTGGGGAATAACCCTGACTGCGGCAGAGGCGAAAGCCCTCTACACCGCGCCGACCTTTGCCGGCGGCGGTGGGGGCGCCGGGAAGTTGAACACGGGCTATTACGGTGCCGGTACAATGTCGAACCTGTTCGCACTGTGGTCCACTGCGCCACACACCCCGGTCACCACAGGCGACGGCCTGACCTGGAACTATATCAACTCCAACTTCCCGGGCGGATATGGGGCCGGTCAGACGTTTTACACGGGCGGTTACGACTACATCCAACTGGACGGGACCAGCGGGGTGTACGCTCAGATTACTCCCGAGCCGGGCACGCTGGCCCTGTTGGCCGCCAGCCTGCTCGGGCTGCTCTGCTACGCCTGGCGGAAACGGCGGTAAGGATTTGTGATTTAGGATTGATGATTTCTGATTTTCGGGCGGCGATCTCCGGCGTCGTCACGAGCGGCTCTCGTGACGACGCCCGGAGCACCGCCCGACGTGAGGAAATCGTAAACATAGCCCACGCAAAGGCACCAAGACGCAAAGGAAAGGACTCGTTGCCGCCTTTGCGCCTTGGCGTGAGGCTTTTCAGGTTTATATCAGGAACGCGTTCCGTTCAGCCGGGAGGCGAACGATGTTTCCGAAAAATCAGAAATCAGAAATCAGAAATCAGAAATCCAGGGCTTTTACCCTGGTGGAGCTTTTGGTCGTAATCACGATCATAGGCATCCTGATCGCGCTCCTGTTGCCGGCCGTGCAGGCGGCCCGCGAGGCGGCGCGGCAGACGCAATGCCGCAACAACCTGAAACAACTCGCCCTGGGCTGCTTGAACCACGAACAGGCCATCGGGCGGTTTCCCACCAATGGCTGGGGCTGCCGCTGGACCGGTGACCCAGACCGGGGCACCGACTGGCGCCAGCCGGGTGGTTGGATTTACAACATCCTCCCCTACATCGAACAGCAACCGCTGCACGACCTTGGCGCGGGCAAGGGGCGTGGAACAGCGCGGCAAAATTGGCGGCCAACCAACAACGCGCCGGCACGCCGTTGACCATCTACAATTGTCCCACGCGGCGGCCGGCGGTCGATTATCCCTGGGCCCAATCTGACTACTTCTATAACGCCACCGCCCCGCTCACCAGCGTGGCACGGACCGATTACGCCGGCAACGGCGGCGATTATTACACCGACCCCGGCTACGGCGGCGTCTGGAACGCCACGGGGCCGAGCGACGTCACCGACATCGAGAACCCGCCCGGGCAAATGACCTCAACTGCGCGGACCGGCTTTAGCACTGTTGCGACGCTGGCCACCGGCATCTTCTTTGACGCCAGTCTGATTAAAATGGCCGACGTGACGGACGGAACCAGCAACACCTATCTGGTGGGCGAAAAATACCTCTGCCCTGACTACTACACGTCCGGTCTCGATTGGGGAGACAACGAGTTCGCACTGATGGGGGACAACGAGGACATTTGCCGGTGGACGGCGTCCCCGCCCATGCCGGACACCCCCGGTGCCGAAATTCGGATGCTTTTCGGCAGCGCCCACGCCAACGGGTTCCAGATGGCCTTCTGCGACGGCTCGGTGCAGATGATCAACTACTCGATCAACGCCCTGGTCCACGACTATCTCGGCAACCGTAAGGACGGCCAGCCGATCGACGGGAAGAAATTCTAAATAGTGCCGCACAAATTGTCACATCTTGATCCCGGCTTATGGGGAGTCAGAAAATAGAGAGGGAAGCATGAATCGGAATTCAGCATTTGCCATCCGTCGTCCGGGATACACCGGCTTTACGCTGGTGGAACTTCTCGTGGTGATCACGATCATAGGGATCCTGATCGCGCTCCTGTTGCCGGCGGTGCAGGCGGCGCGGGAGGCCGCGCGGCAGGTGCAGTGCCGCAACAACCTGAAACAACTCGCCCTGGGTTGCTTGAACCACGAGCAAATTAACAGGACCTTGCCCGCCGGCGGCTGGAAGTGGGTCTGGTCCGGCGACCCCGACCTGGGCTTCACCAACAAGCAGCCTGGCGGGTGGCTCTTCAACATCCTCCCTTTCATCGAACAGCCGGTCCTCCACGACCTGGGACTGAATAACAACGAGCCTGGCCGCAGGCAGGTGGCCACCACGGCGCTGACCGCTTTGAACTGCCCCACGCGGCGCACGCCGATCTTGTATCTATTGACCTACTCCGAGTACTACAACCTTGACAACTCTCTCCTCCTCGCGCGGCCGTACGTCGGGCGGACCGATTACGCGTGCAACGCCGGCAGTTGCACCGATGCCGGTGATGCGGGCTCCCGATACCTGCCGAATCTCGGCGACGTCCCTAGTAATGTAGTCGACGATAAACAAAACACTGCGTTGCAGGCGGGGCTGGCCTTGACGGATCAACAATGGCTCCAGCAAGCCATCGACACCAACGACGGCGGGGTGATCTACCAGCACAGCGCTTGCAAAATGAGCGACATCAAGGATGGCGTGAGCAACACCTTCCTCTGCGGCGAAAAGTACCTGCTCCCCGATGGTTACTCCACCGGCAGCGATGCGGGGGACGATCAGGGGTGGACCATCGGCTTCGATTACGACATCGGCCGCTACACGGGCCACACGGGGGACCAGCCGCACAACAACCCGGCCTACCAGCCGCTTCAAGACACGCCCGGCTACTCGAACTGCTGGGTGTTCGGCAGCGCCCACGCCAACGGCTCCCAGATGGCCTTTTGCGACGGGTCGGTGCAGATGATCAACTACACGATCGACCTGGAGACCTACGCCCGGCTGGGCGACCGGGCCGACGGCCTGCCGATCGACGGCAAAAAATTCTAAATGGCCTTGCGTGATCCTGGGAGGTGTGCCACTGCTTCGTCAGAAGCAGTGCCGTAGCGGGTTCCTGGCTCACACTGCTTCTGACGAAGCAGTGGCACGCCTCCCCAGTACCAATTCCTCCCAGGATCACGCAAGGCTATTTAGCCCAGGACTTGGGCGCCGACGGGAAACTTCCGCCTTCTCGGCAGCCCGGCCTACGGATTGCCGCCCGGTTCCGCCGCCCCCTCTTCGGCCACCGACGGGACGACCCAGACCTTCACTTCGGCCTCGATCTCCTGCGCCGAGGTGGACGGCGATGGTGTACAGGCCAAGCTCCTTCAACGGCCCCTTCAGCCGGACCTGGTTGGCGGCGATGTGGAAGTTGTTGCGTTTCAGGGCGTTGGCGACTTCCGTTGCGCCGACGGAGCCGTACAAGTGGCCTTCGTCGTTGGCGTTGGCCTCGATGGTAATGCTCTGCCGGCCCAATTCGGCGGCGAGGGTTTGCAGGCCGGCCAGGCGGGCCTTCTCGATGGCCTCCAACTGGGCGCGGTGCTTCTGCACCATCCGCTTGTGGTGGTCGGTGGCGATGGTGGCCAGGCCTTGCGGAATCAGGTGGTTCATGGCGTAGCCGTGCTTCACCTCGACCACGTCCCCCTGCTTGCCGAGGTGCTCGACCGGCTGGACCAGCAGCAACTCGACGCCGCCGTGCGGGCCTTTCGGCAGCCGCTTGGTGCGGTGGGGCACGGTGGATTTCTTCGACTTGACTTGGGCCATGTTCTCTCCAGCTAAAAGGGGATGTCGTCGCCCGGAGGCGGCTCTCCGGCCGGCGGGGCGTCTTGGTAATCCTCCGGCGGCGCCGGCTGGCTGTACTGGGATTGCGGCGACTGGGCGCCCTGCCGGGCGGCGGGCCGCGGGCCGCCATCCGGGCCGCCCTGGGGCCGCGGACCGACCATCTGCATCCGGTCCACAACTACCTTCAACTTCGACCGTTTCTGGCCGTCCTGCCCTTCCCAGGTATCCAGCTTCAAACGGCCTTCGATCAGGACGGGCGAACCCTTGCTAAGATACTCGCTCATTACTTCGGCGGTCCGCCCCCAGGCCGTCATGTCGACAAACGTTGCTTCGTCGATCCACTCGCCGTTGGCGTTCTTCCGCCTTTCGTTCACCGCCAACCCGATGTCCGTCACGGCCATGCCGCTGGGGACGTAGCGGATCTCGGGGTCGCGGGTAAGATTACCCATCAGGATGACGCGGTTGTAGCTGGCCATGAAGATTCCCCTTTCATTCCTCATCAAGTTCGATGGCATTGATGGCTTCGGCGACGACCACGGCCTCAATGGCCGGCACTGCGGCGGGCTTCTCCTCCTCGGCGCTGCGGGTGACCACGGGCGCCGACTTGGCGTGGGCGACCAGGGTGTCCACGATCCGCGGCTCGACCTTCAAAAACAACATCCGCAGCACGTCGTCGGTGATCTGGCACTGCCGCCGCAGGTCGCCGAGCCGGCTGCTGTCCAGGCGGAAATAGGTGAGCCAATAGGTGCCCTTGCGCTGCCCCTTGATGGGAAAGGCCAGGCGGCGCTCCTCCCAGAGACGGCTGACGAGCATCTCGCCGCCGAGTTTCTCGATCATGGCGGGAATCTGGCCCGAAACCATTTCGGGGTCCCGTCCGTAGCGGTTGGCGTCCAGGATGAACATGCCTTCATAGACGTTGGCGGCCAAAGCGAAACTCCTCTAGTTATACCGGTTCATGCAGAATTCAATGCCCTTGTTGGCCCAAACGGCCACGGCGTCGGCCGCCGCGCCCACGGTCTGCTCGATGACCGGAAGCTCGTCGGGCGGGAACTTGCTCAACACGTAGTCGGCCCAGTCCCAGCCGTCGGGAGCGGCGCCGATGCCCAGCCGCAGCCGCGAAAACTCCTCCGTACCCAATTTTGCGATAATGTCGTCCAACCCTTTTTGCCCCCCCGACGACCCGCCGGCCCGGAACCGCAGTTTGCCCACCGGCAAATTCAAGTCGTCGCAGAGGACCAGCAATTCGTGGTTCGGCAGCTTGTAGAAGCTCATCGCCTCCTGGACGCTGGTTCCGCTGAGGTTCATGAAGGTCGTGGGGCTCAGCAGCAAGGCCCTTGTTCCGCCCCCTTGTGGTGCGGCCGCGGGCACCGCCGCCACGCGGCGGTCGGCTGCACGGGCAGGCGAGACGCTTGCACCACAAGGCATTGCTCCCGCATCGCCCAGGTCGGCCTCGACCACCTCGCCATGAAACCGTTCCCGGGGCGGGGAGAAACCGAACTTTCGGGCCAACTCGGCGAGGATCGCATAGCCGACATTGTGCCGAGTTCCTTGGTAACGGCGGCCTGGATTGCCCAGCCCAACCACAAGCTTCATCAGTGCTCTCAGTCCTCCTTTGCCTCTCCTTCCTCCTCCGGTTTGGCGCCAATGACCTCCGGCTCGCCGGGGGCCGCCTCGGCCGCGCCCTCTTCCGGCAGTTCCGACCGGAACGATGCACTGGACCACCACCGCCTCCATGTCGGCGGCCAGTATTTTGGCCCCTTCGGGCAGCTCCAAGCTGCCCAAGGCGACCGACTGCTCCAGCATGAGTTGGTTGATGTTGACGGCCAACCTTTCGGGGATGACGGAAGCGGGGCAGGCGATTTCGACTTCGTGAATCAACTGCACCACCACCCCGCCCTCCCGCACGCCGGGGGCTTCGCCGCGAAGCTCGATCGGCACGCGGACCTCGACGATCTCGTGCTCGGAAATCCGCGTGAAATCGACGTGGACGACGTGCGTCCCCCAGGTGTCCCACTGAAGCTCGCGGATAAAGGCCGATTCGTTGGCCGCCCCGGTCAACTCGACCAGCCGGCTGCCGTGCCGGATGGCCGCCGTCAAAACGTCTGCCGCCACGCTCAACGGCACGCACTCCAGGCCGTGGCCATAGAGGATCGCCGGGATCCGGCCGGAGCGGCGGAGCCGCCGGTTTCTGTGTTTTCCTTGGGTGTCGCGGGGCTCGACGGCCAACTGTAGCGCCATGGGCGTCCTCAACTAATGTAGGCGGCACACGCCGTGTGCCAGCCCGTCTGCCCGCACACGGCATGTGCGGGCTACATTGGGCGAATCTCTGATTCTCCCGTAAACGGCCGGAAATGCAACCCCAGGCAGCGGAAAATTCCGGCGCAACGGTAGGTTATGCTTCAGCACAACGAAAAGCCTTGCACGCCAAGTTGTTATGCTGAAGCATAACCTACCTGTTTCCCGTCAATCCAGGCTGGGTGGTCTGGGAACCTGTCTGCCGCCCCAATGCCGAGTACAATCCCGGTATGGAACTGATTTACCTCGACCACAATGCCACAACGCCGACCCACCCGGAAGTAGCGGAGGCAATGGCACGTTGCTATGCCCAGGGCCTTGCCAATCCGGCCAGCCAGCACCGGCCCGGCCAGCAGGCCCGCCGGGTGCTCGAAGATGCCCGCGAGAAAATCGCCGGAATTCTGGGCGTCCAACTGGCCCCCCCCCGCCGCGACCGGCTGATCTTCACCAGCGGCGGCACCGAGGCCAACAACTTGGCCGTGCTGGGGATCGCCCAGGCCGGCGAGTCGCGGGAAAGGGGACTGGCTCCGTCGCCTCCATCGGCCAGCCTCGCCGAAACGGCCCACGGCGACGGTGCCTGTCCCCTTTCCCGCGACGACCGGGACCGCGCGCGGCGGAAAAAGGGGGACAGGCACCGTGGCAGCAACGTTTCTCGGACTGCCGAACCAACTCACGCCACGGAGCCAGTCCCCCCTTTTCCGCCCACCTCACCCGGCCGCATCGTCATTTCGGCCGGCGAGCATCAGAGCGTCATCGAGCCGGCCGAACACCTCTTGGAGCAGGGCTGGCGGATGGACACCTTGGGCCTGACGCCCCAGGGCGTCGTCCGCGTCGAGCAACTCCCCCCGCTGCTGGCCGCCGACACCCGCCTGGTCAGCGTCCTGCTGGGCAACCACGAGACGGGCGTGCTCCAGCCGGTCGAGGAACTGGCCGCGCTGTGCAACCGCGCGGGCGTCCCCCTGCACACCGACGCCGTCCAAGTGGTGGGCAAGATGCCGGTCGATTTCCACCGGCTGGGCGTGGCCGCCATGAGCGTTGCCGCCCATAAGTTCGGCGGGCCGCTGGGCATCGGCGCCTTGCTGCTCCGCCAGGACGTTCCAGTGGCGCCGTTGATGTTCGGCGGGCATCATCAATCGGGCCTCCGCCCCGGCACCGAGCCGGTTGCCCTGGTCGTGGGCATGGCCGCCGCCCTGGAAATCTGGCAGCGGGAGCAGGCCGAGTTTGCCCGCCGCCTGACCCTGCTCCGCGATCGTTTCGAGCGGGCGCTTCGCGCCGGCCTGCCCGAGGTTGTGATCCACGGCGCCGCGGCCAGCCGCCTGCCGCAGACCAGCAACGTCGCCTTTCCCGGCCTCGACGGCGAGGTGCTGCGGATGGCGTTGGACCTGGCCGGGGTGGCCTGCTCCGTCGGCGCGGCCTGCTCCAGCGGCTCGACCGAGCTTTCGCCGACGCTCCGGGCGATGGACCTGCCCAAGGAACTGGTCGCCTCCTCCCTGCGGTTCAGCCTCGGCGCCACCACCACGCAATCCGAGATCGACGAGGCCGTCCGCCGCATCATCCACGTCTGCCGCCAACTCCAGGGGCCGTACGAGAGCGCACGATCAGCGCACGGCTAACCGACGGCCAAGATGAACGAACAACAGAGAGAACGAGAGACGATCAACCTGCTCGCCCACGGCGCCAAAATCGGTTCGTGTCCCCCGAACACCCCGGGGCTTGCCTGGCCGCGGATGTTGACTTGCCGGTTGGCGTCGAGGATGGCCGACAGCAGGGCCTCCGGCGGCGATTGGTCCAGCAGCTTGCGGTAGGCCAGCGAGACCACGTTGGTGGCCATTTTGTTGGCCAGCTCTCCGGCGGCATGGGCGCCCATGCCGTCGCAAACCATGAAGAAATGGCCGCGCTGCTGGAAATCCGCCTGGTCGCCGGCCAACACCACGGCATAAGAATCCTGGTTATTCGCCCGGCGCAGCCCGACATCGGTCAATGCGGCACAATCGAGACAGTGATTCCAGACGGCCGTGGGTTGGTCCATGTCACAATTATAGCTGCCCTTTTGGGGGACCACCAGCCCGGCGGGTAAGTCTGCGGAACCGGCAACGCCGGTGGCAGGATTCCATCAAACCTTGGCCCGCGGCCGTCAGTTCGATTGCCCTGGCTTCCGGGATTGGTGCCGCCGCAAGGGGATCAAGCGACCTCGCTATGGTGCCGTGGGGAAACACGGCAGCATCTCAGTCGTCGAGCGATTCATCTTGACGATGAAGTGCCTGCTCGAATGCGTGCCGTTGGTGCCCTACCGGCAGGATGGCTTCCAGCGGGAGCTTACGGCGATTGCGGACTGGTACAATGCCTGTCGTCCGCACACGTGGCTTGGTGGCAAGACGCCTGACGAGGTATACCACGGTCACTATCCCGCCAACCGGAAGCCACGATTCGAGCCGCGGGCAAGGTGGCCGCGGGGATCGCCTTGTGCCAAGCCACACGCATTGGTGAGCGGCAAGCCCGGTGCCAGGCTGACGTTGGAAGTCAGCTTCCACCGTGGACGGAAGCACCTGCCCGTCGTCACGCTCAAGCGGGCAGCCTGATTGGCGGAGCGGCCCTCTTGTGACCGTCGCGCTGTTGGTGTGCGCCCACGGTGCTCACATTGCCAAGTTCCAACCGAATTGTCAAACAGCAAGCCGGTTCTCAGCGCCACTCGGCGTGACGCCGCCGGAAAGTGTCTCGTTCACGCCTTTTTTCGTCCGCTATCTTGTGGGGTCTGTCGCTCCTTCATCCTGGTTGTCAAGACTCCCTGGACCATGACACCGGATCGTAACGCCGCGTGGGCGTAACGTTTGTATCCGACGCCGCGTCCCAAAACATCCCATCATAGCCGAACGCGAAATCTGTGGCCACCGTTTCCGAAGTCATCTGGCCGAAGGAATTGAACACCCGATGATCCACCACCGTATTGAGGTAAATCCCGGACACGTTTATGGTTCGCCACTTTGCCAAAACTAGCTGCGTCCCCGTTTCGACTCCCACCGTGGCAGACCGACGATTGCCGCAATGAAACACGTTCCGATTTGTGCATGTGGTTCTCCTCCGATCCGTTCGCACCGCTTGTGCCGACAGGGATGGGGGAGGGTGGGTCAAAAATGGCAACACCAACACAACCCGACCGCGAATCACCCGGTCTTGGTCTATCGTCTCTGGTGGTGCAGCGCCGTGAGCGACCGACGCGGCAATCCCAAATCCGGCGCGAATGCGGCGCAAACACGGCGCTCGACCTGCCAACAACACGGATGCCAGTTGTCAACGCCATCCAACTGCGGCCGCACTGCTGATGAGAAACAGTGAATCTGGAAAATGGCGACCTTGCGAGGAGATATTAGGCACAAAGCCTGAGTTGTTTCCCTTCATGCCTTGCAGGTGGCTGTTCTTCAACTCGCGGATAGACGCAAGCCCAGTTTTGCAGCCGCATCAGCAGGCAATGCCGCAAGCTGCTCAGAGAAATCGAAAACCGGCACTCGCTTATCTTCGACTTTGCAACCGGGAGTCCAGATGAACTCTTCAAGGGCGCTCACAATGCGAAGTCGCCGTTCTCGTGCATTGGGATCGGCTATTGTCTCCGTGGCGTAGCAGGCTAGACCGTCGCCAACCTCTTCTACCTTCGCCCATCCCGCCGCCATCAAACGCTTCTTGCCGATGAAATCGACGTAGACTCGGCCGAAGTAGTTGAACCAGTAGATGTCTTCAAGGCAGCCATACGGTCCAAATGGCAGTTCAGGCGGCCTTTTCTGCCGTTCCGCCATCATTTGGAGAAGTTCTTGCGGGGTGTAGGAACGTCGGAACTCGTTCAACCGATCCTGGTCTTCCTGTGACGGGTCACTGACCTTAGCATAGTCTGGAGAATCTGGCAACACGCTCTGGGGCAAATACTCGGCCAGTTTGTATTCACCTCCAGGCCATTGGTCTTTGATCTCAATTGAGATTCTGTTGTGTGGCGAACCGCCCTGGACAGGAGCCAAGCGAAGGTCAATCGACAAATCGCTCTGCGGCTTCGTCCTTCGGGCAAAAAGTGCCAGGGTTCTCGTGAGATGGTTTCTTGCCTTCTCGGCTGGAACCATAGAGCCATGAATAACGTCATTCAGGTTCTCTTGCCCAAACGGATTTTCGACTGGCTCTGAGATGCCCCAAAACTCGGGCGTCAATTCTGGCACCGCGCACAAAGCCCGTAGCAGTCTCTCTGCCGCCGGCACAACCATAAAGTCGTGACGAAAAAAGCACCTTACCGACAACATCTCGGCGACCCTCGCACGTCAGTAAGGGGTGAAGGTTCCGGTTGCGGGGTTGAACCGAAATATCGTAGGCGCTGTCGGCGTATGACCAAACGCCTGAATCGCAGGTCCGCTGACCGTCGCTCCTGGGCGAACCACAAGCATATTCCCTGGACCGCCCACTGCTTGGTATTCCGGGGACATATTCCGGGGACAGGCATATTCCGGTATTCCGGGGCATATTCCGGGGACAATTATTCCGGGGACACATTACTAGTTATGGCGATTTGCGTTATTCCGGGGACACATTATTCCGGGGACACATTACTAGTTATGGCGCTTTGCGTAGTTTTGACGGGCGGCCGCCCTTCTGCGGTGTCAAGACGCGACCTACGATGGCCTCCAAACGTTCAAGAAACGTTGCGCTTCCAAGCGGCCGGCCAGTACGTCCGTGCTCGCGCAAATCCCGGAGTTGCTCCTCACGGATTGCACTGTTCAAAAAGCCGCGCCAATCGCCGACCATCGCCAACAAGGGAGCGACTTTCGTCAGTCGGTCGTCGCGGCCCGACAAATGGGCCCTGCGCGCTGCTCCAAGGCCACTCGTCGGCGTTGAGCGTCAATTTCGCTCGCACGGGATTCAGTTCGACATAGCGCGCGGCCGCCAGCACGTACGGTTCGTCCATGATAAAAGAGGCGAAACGCCCTTGCCACAAGTAGCCCCGCCATTTCTCCCGGAAATTGATTCGCCGCGTGTAGCGGCGATGGGCCTCGCCGATGGCCCGCCGCAAGCCGTCCTCGGCTTTCGGCACTGCAATCAGATGAACGTGATTGGGCATCAAGCAGTAGGCCCAGATCTCCACTCCCTCTTCGCGGCACCACTCGGCCATTAGTTCCAGGTAGGCCGAATAATCGCCATCGTTGAAAAACGTCTGTTGCCGGCGGTTGCCGCGCTGCGTCACATGATGGGGCAAACCAGGGATGACCAGTCGGGCCAATCTTGCCATGTTTGGAACTTAGCGAATACCCCCCATTTTGTCAATACTAGTATTGTGTCCCCGGAAAAAAACGGCCTAAAAAACGGCCTAGTCACGTTCCCGGTCGGCGGCTATACTCCCCGCCCATTGTGCAACCTTGTCTGGGTGTTTCTATGGCATGGTCACGGCGGCAATATGCGGCAGGCTGGGCGGCGTGCGGCATGTTGTTCTGCATCTGTTTGACCGGCTGCGTCGAACGGCGGATGACGGTCCGCACCAATCCGCCCGGGGCGCTGCTGTACGTGGACGACTATGAGATCGGCACCACGCCGGTCTCGGCCAGTTTCACCTACTACGGCACGCGGAAGATCCGGCTGGTCAAGGACGGCTACGAGACGCTGACGGTGATGCAGTGGATTCCGCCGCCGTGGTACGAGTTTCCGCCGCTGGATTTCGTGTCGGAGAACTTCGTGCCGGGCCAAATTTACGATCGGCGGGTCGGAGGGACTCTGGACTTCCAGTTGAAGCCGCAGACGGTCGTGCCCAGCGGAGAGTTGATCGCCCGGGCCGAGCAGCTCCGGCGCGGGGTTCACACGGCGACCGGCACGGCGCCGCCGACCACTGCTCCGCAGCGGTGCCCGCCGCCAACTGGGTTGGGCGGGCCGCCGGCCGTTGGCCCCCCGGCCTTTCCGCCGCCGGCCGGCGCCGAGGTCGTTCCTGCGCCCGAGGGCGTCGGCGGCCAGCCGGTCCATCCGTTGCCGCCGCGGTAATCATGGGACGCCGCGCACTGAGAAAGATCGATCCGGCAATCGACCTGGCCGGCCGTCTGAAGACGTTCGACCAGTTGCCGCGGCCCTGGGACGCCGTGGCCCTGTTTGGCCGGGCGGCGCCGTTGGAGGTGGAGGTCGGGACAGGCAAAGGGCTGTTCCTTCGCGGCGCGGCGGCCGCGCTGCCGCAGTCCGATTTTCTAGGCATCGAAGTCGCCCGCAAGTACGCAGAATTCGCCGCGGCCGGCCTGGCCAAAGCGGGCCGCAAGAACGCGATGGTCGTCCACGGCGACGCCCTGCGGGTCTTTCACGAACTGCTGCCCGAACGGTCGTTGGCGGCCGTCCACGTCTACTTTCCCGACCCCTGGTGGAAAAAGCGGCATCGGAAGCGGCGGGTGATGCGGGAATCGTTCCTCCGCGACATCGAGCGGACGCTCCTCTCCGGCGGATCGCTCCATTTCTGGACCGACGTGGAGGAGTATTTTCAGACCACGTTGGCGTTGCTGGCGGCGCACACCACGCTCATCGGGCCGCTGCCCGTGCCCGAAACTCCCGCCGCGCACGACATGGCCTACCGCACCCACTTCGAGCGCCGCGTCCGCCAGGCTAAGGAACCGGTCTTTCGGGCGGAGTTCAAGAAGGAGTGAACGGCTGGGCCGTGGATGACGGGGTGCGTGAAGCTCACCACTGGCTGTTTTTGCACGTAGGGGCGGGTTTCGCGTGCCCTCAGGTTCTTGACGGCGGCGGTATTATGTATGGAGACGGGAATGGGGCTGTCCGTCTTCGCTGGAGAGCGGCGCGGACGATTGGGTAACGTCGGAACAAGTGGTTTGCCATGCGTCTAATTCTCTTTGCGTTGCGGCGTCCTATTACCGTGATCGTTGCGCTGGCGGCCGTGGCGCTGGGATGCTTCCTGGCACTTCGCCTAATGCCGGTTGACATCTTTCCCAGCCTGAACTTGCCTGTGATCTATGTGGCGCAGCCGTATGGCGGCATGGACCCCGCGCAGATGGAAGGCTATCTGGCCAACTATTACGAGTACCATTTTCTTTACATCACGGGAATCCACCACGTCGAGTCCCGGAACATTCAGGGCACTTCCCTGATGAAACTGTTCTTCCACCCGGGAACGGACATGGCGCAAGCGATGGCGGAGACCGTGAACTACGTCAATCGGGCTCGGGCCTTTATGCCGCCCGGCACGGTTTCTCCGTTCGTGATACGTTTCGATACGGGGAGCGTGCCGGTCGGCTATCTTGTGCTGTCGAGCGAGACCCGCAGCATTGGCGAAATCCAAGACCTGGCCTTGTTCCGCGTGCGGCCGATGTTCGCCAGCCTGCCGGGCGTCTCCGCGCCGCCTCCCTTTGGCGGCAACCAGCGAACCGTGGTCATAACGGTCGATCCAGAGCGCCTCCGGGCCTACGACATGACCCCGGACGACATCGTGAATGCTCTGGCCCAAGGCAACGCGATCAGCCCGTCGGGCAACCTTCCGCTGGACGGGAAGTATCCCTTCGTGCCGGTCAACACGGTGGTGCGCGACATTCACGACCTGGCGACAATCCCCCTGCGAGCCGGTCCCAGAGCGCCCGTCTATATCGAGGACGTGGGATATGTCCGAGACAGCGCGGACTTTCGCACCGGCTATGCGCTGGTGAACGGCCACCGCAGCGTGTACATCCTGGTGACAAAGCGTGCCGACGCCTCGACCCTAAGCGTGGTGGGCGCGGTGAAAGCGGCCCTGCCCGATATGCAGGCCGTCCTGCCGTCGGACATTCACGTCAGTTACGAGTTCGACCAGTCTCCCTACGTTACCCGGTCCATTGGGGGCGTCGTAAGCGAAGGGGCATTGGGGGCCGTCCTGGTGGGGCTGATGATTCTGCTCTTCCTCCGTGATTGGCGGAGCGCTCTGATCGTCTTGTTGAACATCCCGTTGGCGCTGATGGCGGCCGTGGTGGCGCTTTGGCTTACCGGGCAGACGATCAACCTGATGACGCTGAGCGGATTGGCGCTGGCTATCGGTATTCTGGTGGATGAGGCGACCGTGGCCATCGAGAACATCCACAGCCATTTGGAGCACAGCCAACCGCTGGCGCTGGCAGTCCGCGACGGCTCCGGCGAGACGGCCATTCCACGGCTGCTGGCGATGGTTTGCATCCTGGCGGTATTCATCTCGTCGTTTTTCATGCAAGGTGCGCCTAGAGCGATGTTTGTCCCCTTGTCATTGGCCGTCGGATTCTCGATGATGGCCTCCTACCTGTTGTCGAGCACGCTGGTTCCCGTACTCTCGATTTGGATTCTTCGTCATGCGCACGTCGGCGCTTCTCAAGATGCCGCCTCGCCCGCCGCCGACATTGCACCTCGACGCAGGCGGGCTTTCCCCTTGGCCTGGCTGCGGATGGTTTCCTTCGACCATTTCCGACTCGGTTACGAGTGGCTGCTGGCGAAGATCGTCCGCTTCCGCTGGGTCCTTGTCGTGTCGTATTTGGCCGTGTCGTTGGCGATCATCGGGCTTGTGGGCTCCCGGCTGGGTACGGAGATTTTCCCGACTATCGACACCGGACAATTCCGGCTTCGCATGCGCGCCCCGGACGGAACGGACATCGACCGGACTGAGCAGGTTGTCCTGAAGGCCCTCAAGGTGATCCAGGAGACCGCGGGAGCGGACAACGTGCAGATGACCTTGGGATACCTGGGCACGATTCCCTCCACCTACCCGATCAACACCGTGTATCAATGGATGCGTGGACCGGAGGACGCGGTGATGTGGGTGGCCTTGAAGAGGGAAAGCGGAATCAACATCGAGCCGTTCAAGGAGGAACTCCGTGGGAAATTGGCCCAGGCGCTGCCGGACGTGCAGTTCTCCTTCGAGCCGGCCGACATCATCAACGAGGTGATGAGTTTCGGCTCGTCTACGCCGGTGGAGGTGGCCGTTAGTGGTCCTGATTTTGACCAGACCCGTCCCTACGCGGCGAAAGTCAAGGCCGAGATGGGGAAGATTTCCGGGCTGCGGGACCTCCAAACCGTCCAGTCGCTCGATTACCCCACGGTCCAAGTGGACGTGGACCGCAAGAAGGCGGGAACGGTGTACGTTACGCCGGTCGATGTCTCCCGGTCCTTGGCAGAGGCCACCTCCTCCAGCCGGTTCACCGTCCCAAACTTCTGGGCTGATCCGAAGACGGGCATCGGCTACCAAGTGCAGGTGGAAGTGCCGCGCCCGGTCGTGCGTTCGCCGCGCGGGATCAAGCCGCTGGAGTCGATCGCCGATTTGGAGATGATTCCCGTCAAACGCAACGCCGCCGGCCAAGTGCTGGTCCGCGACGTGGCCACAGTTTCCACCGGAACCATGCCGGGCGAGATCGACCGCTACAACATGCGACGCGAGGTGAGCATGACGGCGAACGTTGCCGGCACGGACCTCGGCAGCATTTCACGGGAAGTCTCGGCGGCCCTGAAGCGCGCGGGCGAGCCCCCGCCCGGTGCCAAGGTCGAAGTCCGCGGGCAGATTCCCCCAATGCGCGACATGCTTGGCGGGCTGGCCCTCGGGCTGGGGCTGGCCGTGGTCGTGATCTTCCTCCTGCTTTCGGCCAATTTCCAGTCGTTGCGGCTGTCGCTGGTCACCGTCTCCACGGCCCCCGCGGTCATCGCTGGCGTGGTGGTGATGCTCTACCTGACCCATACGACGCTGAACATCCAGTCCTTTATCGGCGCAATCATGGCTGTAGGCGTGGCAATGGCGAACGCGATTCTGCTAGTCACCTTCGCCGAAGGCCGGCGACGCCAGGGCGAGGCCGCGGCCGGTGCGGCGGTCGAGGGCGCAGGGAGCCGGCTCCGCGCCGTCCTGATGACGAGCTGCGCTATGATGGCGGGCATGTTGCCGATGGCGCTGGCCTTGGGTGAGTCCGGTCAACAGAATGCGCCCTTGGGTCGGGCAGTCATCGGCGGCTTGGCGGCGGCAACCGCTGCTACGCTGTTCGTGCTTCCTTCGGTTTTTGCCCTGGTACAATCGCGCGCAACCACCCAGTCGGCTTCGCTCGATCCCGGCGACCCCCATAGCGCCTACCACATTCCTTCGGCCACTCCAGGAGCCCCGTGAAATGAATCGTATTCTTTCTATCGCCAGCCTGGCCGCGGCTGCCGCCATCTTGGGTTCCCTCACCGGCTGTCACTCGTCGTCTTCTGCCGATCCGCAGCAAGCGGCATCTTCGACGGCTGCGGCTACTTCCCCGGTGCGCGTCACCGCCGCCCGTCCGGTGCGGAAGACGCTCCGCCTGGAGAGCGTGCAGCCGGGTCAGATCGAGGCATTCGAGCAGACACCGCTGTTCGCCAAGCTGCCCGCCTACGTCGAGAAGCTCTACGTGGACATCGGCGACCGCGTGGAGGCCAATCAACTCCTCGTGGACTTGTTCCTCCCTGAGTTGAAAGACGAACTTCGCCAGAAGGAGGCGGCGAAAGTACAGGCCCAGGCGGAGATCGAGCTAGCCGTGGCTGCGATCCGTGCTGCCGAGGCGGCGGTGGCAACGGCCCAAGCCAACATCAGCCTGATGGAGGCCGGCACGATTCGCGCCGAGGCGGATGTCACACGCTGGCAATCCCAGTACACGCGGATCAAGCAACTGGTGGCGGACGGCTCGCTCGACCGCAAACTCGAAGACGAAACGCGCGACGCGCTCAAGGCCGCGGAGGCGGCGCGTGGAGAGGCCCGCGCGAAGGTGGAAGCTGCCAAGGCTACGTTTGTGCAAAGCCAAGCTGATTTGGCGAAGGCCAAGGCCAACGAAGCAGCGGCCCGCGCCCGCCACGGAAACGCGGAAGCCGACCTTTCGCGCGTGAAGGCCCTCCTCCAGTACACGCAAATCCGTGCCCCCTATGCCGGAGTCGTGGCCGAGCGGAACGTGAACCGTGGGGATTTCGTCCAGCCGGCCAGCACTATGACCGCCAAGCCGCTCTTGACCGTCGCCCGAACCGATATTGTCCGTATCTTCGTGGATGTCCCGGAAATGGACTCTCCGTGGGTTGAGGCGGGGCGGATGGGGTACGTCAGCGTGCAGGCCCTTCCCGGCCGGATCGTGGAAGGGAAGGTGACGCGGACGAGTTGGGTGCTGGGCGCAAATCGGACCTTGCACACGGAATTGGACCTTCCCAATCCCAAGGGCCTGCTGCGGCCGGGGATGTACGCTACCGCCCACATCTTGCTCCAAGAGCGTCCCGACGTTTACGTTCTTCCGCTGTCTGCAATTGTCCGCGACGGAGGGCTCGCATTTTGTTGGACAGTCCAAGACGGCCGGGCAGTTCGGACGCCGATCACTCTGGGCTTCCAGGTCGGAAATGACGTAGAGGTGACTTCCGGGTTGAAGCCTGACGATGTGGTCGTTCAATCCCAGGTTGGGTCACTTCAAGCGGGTGTGACCGTCGAGGTGGCGAAATAGAGCGGCGGCCAGGCCGCTTCGGATGCATTGAATTCTTCTACGGCTTCGACTGGACGGGCAATCTTTCCGATTATGACGGTTTGCGGATTTTTCCTGATAAAGGATGCGGAACCTGGACGAAGACCTACGAAGGACGCCCTCGGCTATCGTGGGCAACCTATGCGCCGCTCGGCGGCTTGCAGGCTCTCTTCGGCAGGTGGTGGCATATCGGGGGAGAGAAAAACGGTGACGCTAACCACGGGCCGGTGCGATTATCTGGCCGCGCGGCTTGCTGCTGGCCTGGGGATGACATCGTTTGCCGGCGTCGGAGCCAGGAGCATGCGCCGCGGACAAGCCCTCGATGCCCGTTCCCCGGCCGCCAGATGCTGTCGCGCCGGCCGAGAACCAGAATTCCATCAGTTTCGCGGCTGCCCTGACGTTCGTAGCACGGCAAAACCCGCAGATCGCCTTTGCGAACGAACAAGTCAATGAAGCCTTTGCCCAGTTGCGGGGAGCACGGGTGTTGTGGCTGCCGGCCATTCGCGCCGGCGTCGGCTACATCAACCATGACGGGCCGTTACAAGACAGTGATGGCACGGTCCCGGTGGCCAGCCGCTCGGCGTTAGAAGCCGGCTTGGGAATGTATGCGGTGGGCGGCGGCGCTCCGGCGATTCCCGGCATCTCGGCCAAGTTCGCCTTCGCGGACGCGGTTTTCCAGCCCCGCATTGCGGACCAGGAAGTGGCAGCCCGGCAGCACGCCATCACGGCCACCACGAACGACCTGCTCCTTTTCGTGGCGGTGGCGTATCTCGATCTCTTGCGGGCGTTCCAGCAGCAGGCAATTGCGCAAGAGACACTCAGCCACACGCAGCGGCTTGCCGAACTGACGGCTGCCTTCGCCCGCAGCGGCCAAGGCAACCAGGCCGACGCCGATCGCGCAAACGGAGCTTGCCGTGCGGAAAAACGCTTTGGCGCAGGCCGCCGCTCAAACCAACGTCGCCTCGGCCCGGCTGGTGGAATTGTTGCACTTGGAGCCGGCCCGCGTCTTGATGCCGCAGGAACCGACGATTGTGCCGATCGAGCTGGTCTCGCCCAATGCGGGAGTCGCGCAACTGGTTGCCGAGGGATTATCGAGCCGCCCGGAGTTGGCCCAGAGCCGCCATCTGGTCGAAGAAGCCGTCCGTCGCTTGGATCGTGAGCGGTACGCACCGCTCTTGCCGAGTCTGCTCCTGGATGTGAGCCAGAGCGGATATGGCGGCGGAGCGGGCTCCACGGTGGCAGACTTCTCGCGGGCGATTTGATTTCGACGCCACCGTGTATTGGGAACTCCGCAACTTCGGCTTGGGGGAGGCCGCCGCCCAGAAGGCCGCCCGCGCACGATTGGAGCAGTCCAGACAACTTCAGATTCAGCTTATGGATCGGGTGGCTCGGGAGATTGTCGAGGCGCACACCCAATCGGAATCCCTTCGCGGTCAGATTGCCGTAGCGGAGTCCGGAATCCGCGTGGCGGGCGAGTCGTACCGCCGGAATCTGGAACGCATCCGGGGCGGCCAAGGATTGCCGCTGGAAGTGCTCCAGTCGCTCCAAGCGCTCGACCAAAGCTGCCGGGAGTACCTGCGGGCGGTCGGCGATTATGATGAGTGGCAATTCCGGCTTTATCGCGCCATAGGATGTCCGATCCCCGGCGAAGCAAGCCCCACGCAACAGGACAACGAACCCGGACGGGGATCAACACCCAGCAGAACCCACGCGTTCCAGCAGTGATCCCGGCTGGAACCGCGGAGAATCCAGAAGAGACGAAGACTCTGGCCAGCCTGGCCCTACGGCGGCGAGGCTTCGTCCAGTTGGTAGCGGCGGATTTTGCGGTCCAGCGTGGACCGCTCGATGCCCAGAATCGCGGCCGTCTTGCTCTTGTTCCAACTGGTGTGGTTGAGCGTGTTGAAGATGTGCCGGCGTTCCACGTCGTCCAGCGAGATCGGGGCGAAGCGTTCGGGCCCGGCAGCCGGCATTTCGGTGTCGCCGGCGGTGGCGAGCTTGGTCAGCAGCAAGTCTTCCGCGCCGATCTCCTGGCCGCGGCAGAGGACCACCGCCCGCTCGACCACGTTCTTCAACTCCCGCACGTTGCCGGGCCAGAGGTACCGGAGCAGTTGTTCCTTGGCTTCGGGGGTGAAGCCTTTAATTTTCCGCCCCGTCTCGGCGTTGAATTTCTGGAGGAAGTAGTCGGCCAGCAGAGGGATGTCTTCCTGGCGTTTGCGCAGGGCGGGGACGACGATCTCCAGCACGCGGAGGCGGAAGTAGAGGTCGCGGCGGAAGCGGCCCTCGGCCACGTCGTGCTCGAGGTTGCGGTTGGTGGCGGCGATCACCCGCACGTCCACCTTCACCGGTTTGCTGCCGCCGACGCGCTCGAAGGGGTGCCCCTCGAGGACGCGGAGGAACTTGGCTTGCAGCCCGGGAGTCATTTCGCCGATCTCGTCGAGCATCAGCGTGCCCTTGTGGGCGGCCTCGAACTTGCCGATCTTGCGTTCGGTGGCGCCGGTGAACGCCCCCCGCTCGTGGCCGAACAGTTCGCTGGCCAGCAAGTCCGCCGAGAGGGCCGCGCAATTGAGGCAGACGAAGACGTTCTCGTGGCGGGGGCCGTTGTCGTGGACGGCGCGGGCGACCAGCTCCTTTCCCACGCCGCTCTCGCCGCGGATCAGCACGGTGGAGTTGGTGGCGGCCGCGCGGCCGATCTCCTCGGTCACCTGGCGGACCACGGCGCTGCGGCCGATGATCTCGCTGCGGATGCCCAGCCGCTCCCGCAGCTCGACGTTTTCGGTGCGCACGCGGGTAAGGTTCTCGGCCAGTTCCTGCCGACGGCGGATGTTTTCCACCGCCACCGCCACCGTGTCGGCCACCGCCAGGGTGAATTCGAGGTCGTCCGGATCGGGCACGACGGCGCGGTCGGTGGAATAGAGATGGATCAGGCCGAACACCTGGCTGCCGCGGCGGACCGGGCGCAGAGCACGCTGGTGGCGAGGATTTCGCCCTGGCTGTCGCGGCTGCCCAGCGTGCTGTCGTCGATCACGTTCCGCGCCAGCACCGCCTCGCCTTCGCGCATCACGGTCGAAGCCAGGAAGTTCGACACGCGATGGTAACGGTGCGCGGAGGAGCTGCGGGAGGCGATGAGTTCCAGGTCCTCGCCGCGGGGTTGACCCTGGTAGTTGGCGGAGAACAACAACACCGCGCCGGCGTCGGTCTGAGTCCCTTCGGCCAGTCCCCCCAGGGCCAACTCGGCCATGGCGGCCAGGTCGGGGGCCTTGGCCAACTCGAAGGCCAGCCGGCAGAGCTTGGCCGCCGCCCGGCCCATCCGCGAAATGCCGCCCGGCTCCTCTTCGCCGGGGGCCAGAAACTTCGTCTTCACCCGCCGGTGAGTAATGGTCGTCGGCTCGCTGGCCGCCAACACGTCGGCGTCGTCGTCCGCGGCGATGGGCAGGGCCTCCACCTCATCGGCCGCCTCCGCCGGCGCCCGCCGCACCACCGAGCTGCCGTCGCCCGAACTGGTAAACGCATCCGACAGCTTGTGGACGAAAACCAATTGCGTCCGGCCGATCCGGATCACGTCGCCCGGTTTCAGCAACCAGTCCCCGTGGACCATCTGGTCTCCGACAATTGTGCCGTTGCGGCTGTCCAGGTCGCGGAGTGTCCACTGCCCGCTGGAGATGAACACCTCCACGTGGTTCCGGCTGCACCGCTCGTCCTTCAAGACGATCTGGCAGGTAGGCGCCCGGCCGATGGTGACCGACTGACCCGGCACCAACCGGAACACGTCGCTCCACTTGGCCCCCTCGCGGATCACGAGATATGCGAACTGGGACACAGGCCAACTCCTCACGTGTAGCGAAATTGCACACTCCCATTAGCTTAACTCGTCTGTAGTGGGTATCGCAAGGGCGCAGGCTGTTAGCTGGTCATATCATACCACCCATTATGGCTGCCAGGTTCTTGCATTTTGCCCTCGGGCGCACTAACCTATTATGTGATCTGTTGCGGGTAGGGTAGGACAAGGCGGAGCGCAGTCCCACCTAGAACCGCGAGAGATCCCGGTGGGACTGCGCCGTGCTCGTCCCACCCTACGCGGAATATGCCCTTTCTAGGAGCTTGCTCATGTTGCATCGCGATTTTGCGGCCTCGTGTCGCTGTGGCTTGCTGGCACTGGCCACGGCTGTTTGCGCGGTTGTCTTGACATTCTGCTTGGCTGCCGACGGGCAAGTCGTCAACCCCGGCGTCGTCGGGGTCCAGCAGGCCGTGGGCGGAGTTTCGGTCGACGCCGACAACATCCTGCGAAACGCGCAACAGGACGCGTTCGGCGCGCTGAGCAGATTCCGGGCGGACTTGATGCAGCCGGTTCCCAAGGCGCTGAATTCCGCCGTTCCTATGCGGAAGGTTTCGCTTCGACGGTTGGAGGCTACCCTGGCCGACTGCGCCAACAATCACAAGCCGATCCCGGACGCCGCCAAGTATCTGGCCGGCTTGCAGCGGATTCACTACGTCCTCGTCTATCCCGAACAGAAGGACATCGTGTTGGTCGGGCCGGGCGAAGGGTGGAAAGTGGACGCCAAGGGGAACGTGGTGGGCGTGGTGACGGGCCGGCCGGTGATGTTGCTGGACGACCTGCTGGTGGCGCTGCAAACGGCCCAGGCGGCCGCCCGCGGCGGCATCAACTGCTCAATCGATCCGACGCCGGAAGGCATGGCCCGCTTGCAGCAAATGCCGGTGACGCGGGGCGGCGACGCGGAGGAGATCGCCGAGGCCCGCGCCAAGGCCCTGGGGATGCAGCGGATCAGCGTACACGGCGTGCCCGACACGAGCCATTTCGCCCGCGTCCTGGTGGCGGCCGACTATCGCATGAAGCGGCTGGCAATGAACTTCGAGCGCGCGCGGTGCGTGGGCTGCCCAGCTACCTGGAGATGGCCCCGGCCAGCGCCCGCACGATGCAGACCCCGCGGTTCTGGCTGGAGCCGAAGTTCGAGGCCCTCTTGCACGACGCCGACTCGCTGGCGTTCGAGTTCTGCGGCTCGGGCGTGAAGGCCATGACCGAGGAAGACCACGTTGCGGCCGGCGGCAATATCCAGCACAGCGGCAAGGCAGGCCCCATCGCCCAACGGTGGGCGGACAAGATGACCGAGAAGTACCCCGAGCTGGCCGTGGCCGATCCGATCTTTGGCCAGTTGCAGAACTGCATGGAATTGGCCGTCGTCGGGGCACTGATCGTGAAAGACCGCCTGGCCCAACGGGCGGGCAACAGCTTCCCCACGCTGCTGGACACTGCGGCCGTCCAGACCGACACTTTCAACGCCCCGAAGCAAACCGAGAGCGTCGCCAGCGTCTTGAAGAAGGGACACAACTGGCTCATCACCACCTCGGGCGGAGTTTCGATTCCGTCGTGGCAGATCGCCGACAAGGCCCGTCAGAGCGACGCCGTTGCCCCTGTCCGCGAAAAAGCCGCCCCCACCGAGAGCACCAACTGGTGGTGGAACTGAGGGCACCCGGTGTAAAGCCCACGGGTGGCACGCCCTGAAAGGGCGTGTTGAATCGCCCTTCAATGCGACCCTCGTCACGCCCTTTCAGGGCGTGCCACGCGGTCGTGCGCGCGGCCACAGGTTGCGGCTTTCTTGCCGCAGGGATTGCGGCGCCGGCCGGAACGGCGTATAATGGCGTCTGGTTTCGCGCGGGACCCGCCTGAGCGGAGAGAGGCTGCTCGGCGACGGCGTGCCAGCCCGTGATCCCCGCCTGTTTCACCCCGCCCGGACGGCAGTGCCATGTTGCTGCGGAAGCGCCAGCCCTCGGTTTTCTTCTGCGCCTTGCCAAGCGGGACACTAGCCCGAATCGCAAGCGAGGGCGTGGAACATTGTTGGGGTGGCAGTTCAACTGCCACCCCGACGAGCGTCCCGTCGCTTGCGCTTCGGACTAGTGTGGTCTTAATGCTGCTGCTGTTCGGCGCCGGGGCGGCCAGCGCCGCGGTCCCCGCCCGATCCCCCGGCCGAACAGCCGCTGGTGGGCCAGCACGTGGACATCGAGCTCCAGTCGGGCAAGACGTTGCGGGGCGTGGTCATTGAGAGCGCCGCGTCGGGCAAGATTCCCGGCACGATCGCCCGCCTGCGGGTTGCCGATCCGCAGAGCGGCTCCGCGCCCGATGCTGGGGGCTGCGGCGGTCAAGCAGGTCACGGCCGCCGACGGCACACGCCTGCTGGTGTTCGACGAGACGACGAAGTGCCTCGCGCCGCCGGACGCCGGGAAGTTGGCGGCGATCCACCGGGCGGCTGCGGCTGCCGAGGCCGCCAGCCCGCCGGCTGCTTCGCCCAAGCCGGCCCGGACCCGGCCGCCACGCCCGGCCAAAAAAGGCGACGAACCGGCCGCCGCGGGCGGCGACGAAGCCGCCCGCCGCAAGCAGAACGAAGAGAAACGGCTGGAGTTCTTCAAGAAAACCGGTGTTTGGTTGTGGCCCGACCTCAGCGCCGACGAGCAAAAGGAAGCGCTGGCCAAGCAGAAGGATTACGTCCGCAAGGTGTCCGAGAGGTTCGCCGCGCTCGACATGCATCTTTATGAGACGCGGAACTTCTTGTTCCTCACCGATCTGCCGCCGCCGGCGGCCAATCTCTACACCTCCTGCCTGGACGAGATGCACCACCAGTTGTGCAAGGCCTTCGCGATCAAGGACCGGGACCGCGTCTGGCTGGGGGGAAAGGTGCCGGTGGTCGCCTTTTCCCGCGGCGAGTATTTCGCCGCGTTCGAGGAGGAGTTCTTCAAGAACCGCGTGGACCCGAGCAGGACGCAGGGGCTGGCCCATCAAGAGTCCACCGGCCAGGTCGTGGTCAGTTGCCACTGCGGCAACGATCCTTACTACTTCGCCGCCGTGCTGGTCCACGAGACCACGCACGGGTTCGTCCACCGCTACAAGTCGGCGCAGCTCATCCCCAACTGGCTCAACGAGGGAATGGCCGAATGGGTGGCCATGAACGTGGTGCTGAAGGACCAGGGGGTCAAAAACAAGATAAAAGCCGCCATGTTGGCCATGCGTCAGACCGGGACCCTGGGCGGCGGCTTTTTCACCGCCGAGCACATCGCCGCCGGCCAGTACGGCATTGCCACCGCGATGGTGGACTACCTTCTCCGCACCAATCCCAAGGGATTCCGCGCCATGTTCGACAACATCAAGTTGGGCGATAGCTGGCAAAGCGCGCTGAAGAAGTCCTACCGCGTGACGCCCGAGCAACTGACGCAACAGTTCGGCATGGCGGTGGTGGGGGTGCCGAATTTGACACCGTGAGCCGGAGTGTAAAATGATCCGCATTTGTTCCACCGCAAAGCGTGTGCCACTGCTTGGAACAAGCAGTGTTCGGCGTAAGTTGGCCCCTGGGCACTGCTTGTTCCAAGCAGTGGCGCACGCTGTTCTCCTGCTGGTTGCCTGTGGCGGCCCGCCCGCCGCGCTGGCCGAAGATTCATCCGGCGCCGAGGGACTGGTCGGCAGCCGCGTGGACATCACCCTGCGGTCGGGAAAAGTCCTGCGCGGGGTGACCATTGTGGAAGTGCGGCCGGGCGACGTACACGGCACCGTGGCCACGCTGCGGGTCTACGATCCGGCCAAGCAACTGCGGTCGGTTCTGGGGGCGTCGGCGATCCAGCGGGTGGCGACGGCCGACGGGACGGTTCTTCTGGCTTTCGACAAGAAGTCGCAGACCCTGGCCCCGACCGACCCCGAGAAACTCGCGGAAATCCGCAAAGCGGCCTCGGCCGGCCCCAAGGACTCCGCCGGGCCGGCCTCCCGCGCCGCGCCCGGCGAGGACGCCGCCCGCCGCAAGCAGAAGGAGGCCCAACGGCAGGAGTTCTTCAAGAAGACGGGCGTGATGCCCTGGGCGGAACTCTCCGATGAGGAGCAGAAAGCGGAGATCGAAAAGGAGAAGGCGTTCTTGAAAAAGGTCGCCGAGCACTTTCCCTCGCTCAACATGCGGCTGAGCGAAACGAAGTACTTTCTCATCCTCAGCGCCTTGCCCCCGGCGCAGACCGCCGTTTGCGAGCCCAGTCTCGACACCACGCACAAGGAGTTGTGCCAGGCGTACGCCATCGAAAACCCGGACAAGCTGTGGCTGGGAAAGGGCGCAGTTCGTGATCTTCACCCGGCCGGAGGACTTCATGCAATTCGAGCAGACGTTCTTTCACATCAATCCGCCGGCGAACGTGCAAGGGGCCAACAACAATAACGCCCGCGGCGAGGTCGTCGTCGGCTGCTATTTTGGCGACGACCCGGCCTATTCCGCCGGCGTGCTCGTACACGAGACCACGCACGGCTTCAACCACCGCTACAAATCGGCGCGGCGGCTGCCCAATTGGCTCGACGAAGGGATCGCCGACTAC
The DNA here is from genome assembly GCA_963754135.1 of uncultured Planctomycetaceae bacterium. Lineage (GTDB taxonomy): Bacteria > Planctomycetota > Planctomycetia > Pirellulales > Thermoguttaceae > JAJFUI01. The sequence goes on along the minus strand of CAVWEY010000002.1, from coordinate 1,043,572 downwards.
GTGGCGATGGCGGTGGTGAAGAAGAACGTGCGGGCCAAACAGCGGGTGCCAAAATCCATCGCCCAGGCCAAGCAGCAGGGAAACCTCGGCGGCGACTTCTTCACCGCCGAGCACATCGGCGCCTGGCAATACGGCATCGCCGCCAGCATGGTCAACTTCCTGCTGAAGACCCACCGCAAGAGCTTCCGCGAGATGATCGACTACATCAAGGCGGGGGCAACCTGGCAGGAAGCCCTGAAAAAAGCCTATGGATTCACGCCCGAGGAACTGGCCAAGCAGTACGGCAAGTCGATCGGCGTGCCCAACCTGGTGCCGTAAGGCCCAATGTAGCCGGCACACGCCGTGTACCGGCAGTGTCCGCACACGGAGTGTGCGGACTACATTGCTCAGAACATCCCCAACTCATCCCGCGCCTCTTCGCTCATGCGGTCGGGTGTCCAGGGCGGGCTGAGCGTGATCTGCACCTCGACGTTGCCCACGCCTCCCAACTGCCCTAGCGTATCTTTGACCTCCTGGATCAGTTCCGGCCCAAAGGGACAGGCCGGCGTGGTCATCGTCATCACGATCTGAATGTCGGTCTTGCCCTCCACTTCCTCCACGCCGACCCCGTAGACCAGGCCGAGGTCGACCACGCTGACCAGCAATTCCGGGTCGCGGACCTGCCGCATCGCTTCCAGGATGGTTTCTTCGGAAAGCATGATCGCCCTACTCGTTGATTCTCACCCACACGTCCTCCCCCTCGACCTTCACCTCGTGCGGCGGCAACCCGCACGTGGCAGGCATGCAAAGGACCTCGCCGGTACGGACGTCGAAGCGGGCGCCGTGCCGGGGGCAGACGATCTCGAACCCTTCCAGTTCCCCCTCGCCCAACGGCCCGCCGTCGTGCGTGCAACAATCGTTCAAGGCGTAGAACTGCCCGCGGACGTGAAAGACCACCACGAACCGGTCCTCGACCTCGAACACGGCCTTGCCGGGGTCGGGAACGTCGGACGCCTTGCAGACGCGATGGAAGTCGGACATTGGCGTAGGGCGCGTGAAACTGACCTACGGGTTTCAGATTGGCGTCGGGGTATTCACGTCGGGTTAGACTGCCAGCCGCGACATCGAGTCGATCAGCCCTTTTACCGCGGCAACGCTCTGCTGGAACGCCGCCCGCTCGGACGTGGAGAGCTCGACTTCGATGATCCGTTCGACGCCGCCGGCGCCGAGCACGACGGGCGCGCCGATGAAGCAGCCGCCGACGCCGTACTCCTTGTCACAATAGGCCGAGCAGCACAACAGGCGTTTCTTGTCGTGGACGATCGCCGCGACCATCTCGGCGGTGGCGGCGGCGGGGGCGTGGTAGGCGCTGCCGGAGCGCAGCAGCGCGACGATCTCCGCCCCGCCGTGGCGGGTCCGCTGGACCAGCTCGGCCAGCCGCTCCGGCGGGATCAGTTTGTTCACCGGGATGCCGCACGCGCTGGCGCAGCCGGCCAGCGGCACCATGGAGTCTCCGTGCGCGCCGACGATGGTGGCGGAGACGTCCTCGACGCTGACGCCGAGTTCGGCGGCGATGAAGCAGCAGAAGCGGGCCGTATCGACCACGCCCGCCTGCCCCATCACCCGCCGCGGCGGAAAACCGGTCTCTTGCCAGGCCCGGTACACCATCGCGTCCAGCGGGTTGGTCAGCACGATCAGCACGGCGTCCGGGCTGGTGGGTTTGACCTGGCGGGCGACGTCGGTGACGATGCGGGCGTTGGTCACGAGCAGGTCGTCCCGGCTCATGCCCGGCTTCCGCGGCACACCGGCCGAAATCACCACCACGTCGCTGCCGGCCGTGTCGGCATAGTCGTTCGTGCCGCTGATGCGGGCGTCGAAGCGCATGATCGGGCCGGTTTGCAACAGGTCCAGGGCCTTGCCCCACGGCATGGTTTCGGTCTGGGGCAGGTCCAGCACGACCACGTTGCCCAACTGGGCCTCCGCACAGTGATGGGCGATCGAGCCGCCCACGTTGCCCGCGCCGATAATACTGATCTTTGCACGTTCCATAGCGAGTTGCTCCAAGGGAAGGAAGATTGCCGACTTATTGTACAATGTCCGGTCAAGCCGCCAAGACTGCCCGCTGAAATCTCCCACGCCTTGACGGACACTACGGCCGGCCGATACATTGGACACTCTATGAAACGCCATAGTTCTTCCTACAGCGTCGTGCTGGAGCTCCGCTACCCTGACCGGCCGGGCATGTTGGGCCGGGTCGCCTCGGCCATCGGAGAGGCCAACGGCTCAATCGTCGCGCTGGAAGGTCTCGGCGTCCAACAGGGCGAAATCACCCGCGACATCGTGGTCAATGCCTGCGACGCCGAACATTGCCAGCGGATCGTAGAGCGGGTGAAGAGCATCCCCGACGTAACGGTCTTGCAGGCGACGGATCGGACGTTTCTGGTCCACCGGGGGGGTAAAATCGAGGTCTGCTTGAAGACGCCCGTCCACACGCAGGACGACCTGTCGATGGTCTACACGCCGGGCGTGGCCCGCGTCTGCCGCGCCATCCACGCCGACCCCGAGGCGAGTTTCGCCCTGACCATCCGGCGGAACACCGTGGCGGTGGTCACCGACGGCTCGGCCGTGCTGGGGCTGGGCAACATCGGTCCCAAGGCCGCCTTGCCCGTCATGGAGGGCAAGTGCATGCTCTTCAAGGGCTTCGCCGGCGTGGACGCCTTTCCCATCTGCCTCGATACGCAGGACGTGGACGAGATCGTCCGCACCACCGCCTACCTGGCCCCGACGTTCGGCGGGATCAACTTGGAGGACATCTCCTCGCCGCGCTGCGTGGAGATCGAGCAACGGCTGATCGAGCAGTTGGAGATTCCGGTGTTCCACGACGACCAGCACGGCACGGCGGTGGTGGTCCTGGCGGCGCTGCAAAACGCACTGAAGGTCGCCGGCAAGCGGCTGGCCGAGGTCCGCGTGGCGATCTGCGGGGCGGGGGCGGCCGGCGCAGCCGTCGCCCGGCTGCTGCTGAGCGTCGGCTGCCGGCAGATCGTGGTCTGCGACCGCGGCGGGGCAATCAGCCGCGCCCGCCGCCCGGACGGCAACCGCGTGAAACAGTGGATCGCCGAGAACACCAACCCCGAGAACTTGACCGGCGCCCTGGCCGACGCCGTCCGCGGCGCCGACGTGTTCATCGGCGTCTCCGGCCCCGACTTGCTGAAGGTCGAGGACGTCCGCAGCATGGCCAAGGACGCCGTGGTCTTCGCCCTGGCCAATCCCGACCCGGAAATCGACCCGGACGCCGTGCTCTCCTACGTCCGCGTGGTGGCCACCGGCCGGTCCGACTACCCGAACCAGATCAACAACGTGCTCTGTTTTCCGGGCCTGTTCCGCGGGATGCTCGACGTGCGGGCCAGACGGGTCACCGAGTCGATGAAGATCGCCGCCGCGGAGGCCATCGCCGCGGCCATTCCCGAAGACCAACTCCGCCCGGACTCGATCGTTCCCAGCGTGTTCAACGAGCGGGTGGCGCCGACCGTGGCCAAGGCGGTCGCCGCGGCGGCCGTCGCGGCCGGAGTGGCGGGCGGCCGACTTGCAGCGAATTGACGCGCGGTCACAAAACGCCCCGCGACTGCGGGCGCGGCGGCGCGACCGTTTCCCCGCTCTCCGCGCCCGCAGTCGCGGGGCGTTTTCCTGACAACATTCTTTCGACAACATCCCTTCGCCGACGCTCACTGACCGCCGTCCTCCCCTTCCGGTCCGCGGTCCATCTCCGCCAGGCGGCTGAAGTCCGGGGCGTCGCCGGCATCCCGGCCGGGCTGGCTCAGATCGACCCCCAAGTCGAACTCTTGGCGGCTCGCCCACGGTGAGCCGGTCATACCGCCGTTGGCCGCGGCGCCATTGCCAGGCCACAATCCCCACGATCACCAGCAGCACCAGCAGCAGCCCGACAACCGCGGCGTTGCCGGGCATGGGGTCGACGGGCATGGGCGGGGGCAGCCAGACCAGCCCACGGCCGATCAGCAGCGGCGAGAGTTGCTGCCTGCCCAGCACTTCGCCCGGCGGGAGCGTCGAATCGCTGATCGCCGGCACCGGATAGCTCCACGTCTTGAAGAAGAATCCGGCCACGCGGACGCTCTCCGCGTAGCTCTTCACCTTGCCGTAGGGCATCCCCTTGGGCAACTCGCGGACGTAGAACGTCACCGGGTAGGGCAGCACGATCTTGCTCGGCGCCAACTTGAACTCGCAGTCGCCCGTAAACAACGAGACCAGGTAGTAGTGGTCGAAGCCGAAACGGGTGGCGATGGCCGGATCGTCGACGCGGACCTCCTCGATCTGTCTGGCCGTGCCCTGGAAAAACCGCAGTTCTCCCCGATGGGCCGCCGGCTCCTCGAACAACGGCGCCACGGCGTAGAATTCCTTTCCGGCCGGGTCGGTCCAACGGCATTTTTCCGGGCAGTTGGGCAGAGCGGCTTCGGCCTGTGCAAGAGTTCGTCCGGCTCGGCCCGGCCCGCCGCGGCGAGCATTCTGGTAGAACGCCTCTTGTTCGCCGCCGGTAAGCCCCTCTTGGTCTTGCACGCTGTCCAACAGGCCCACGTCCATGCCGAGATTGCCCAGCAGGTTGTCGGGATACCAGGCCAGGCGGGGCGCCGCGAAGATTGCCGAAACACCATCGGCCTTGTCGCCGAGCTTCAAGAACACGCCCGTCGCGCTGCCAGGCGCATCCGGCTTGGCCCCCTTTTGCCACGCCTCGGGGACGTGCTCCGTATAGATCTCGACCGTTTGCTTTGGCCAGTCGAGTTGCAGCCGGCAGCCGAAGTAGTCAGCCAGTTCAAAACGCTGGGCCGCGTCCGCCGACGGCTTGCATGGTTCGACCGCTGTTACCGTGCCGCGGAGTGGGAAGATCGAGCCGCGGAACGCCTCCGGCCGGGCGATTGCCTCGTCGAGTTTCCCCGCGTCCGCCGCCCAGTGATCCAACGCAGACTTAGGGAACATCCGCAGCCGGTACATCACCCGCAACAGCGTCTCGGCCTCGGCCGGCCGGATGGGGCCGCCGTCGCGGAGCCGGTCGAAGTAGCGGTCGCCGACGTCCAAGTCGCGGAAGAGTTGCCGCGGAGAGGACGCCATCACCGGTCGCGGCTTTGTGTCGGGCGCGGCCGCCGGCCGCGGCTTTGTGTTCCTTGGGCATCAGAAACGTGTCGGGGGGCAGGTCTTTGTGCTCCGCGGCGGCGGGGTGGTTGTCGCCGGCGCCGGCGGGCGGCTTCGCGCCGCCGCCCATGAGCCGGTCCAGTCCCCGCCACACGCCCGGGTCCCTGGCCCAGCCGATCAGCACCATGACCATGCCCAGCGCCAGCACCAGAAACACCAGCCGCTGGCGCTCGCCGGCGTCTTGCCCGTCGCGACGTCTGTGGCCCTGGCGAAAATCGAGCACGGCCATGATCTCCCGGGTTGGAGATGAAGAAGGCGTCACGCACCTTGTGAATTGTACCTGAGCCGCCCGCTCCACGCCATGGCGCGGCTTCATACCGGGCAGAATTAGGGTACAATACACGGTATCCGGGAGTTCGGCGTGGTTCGTAGTTCCGGCTTCAGCCGGCTGTCGAGTTGCCGGCCACCGCTTCAGGCAACCGGCTAAAGCCGGAACTACGAACCGTGCCGAAAACTGAACTGCCGAGCATGTTAAGAGCCCAAATGCGAAGTTGGCCTGCGATCGTGCGGCTGCTGGCCGGGAGCTTGGCTGCCGGCTGCCTGGCACTGCCGGGCGGCCACCTCTTTGGGGGTGAACGCTGCCAGGACTTTATCGACGGTCTGAGGGCCCCAGAACGGGGGTTCTATGACCTGGCCCTGGACTACCTCGAAGCGATGCGGACCAGCCCGCTTTGCGACAAGGCCTACCGCGAGGTGATCGACTATGAGGTGGGCGTGACCTTGGTTCGAGGGTGCCCGGCTCCTGCCTTCCCAGCAGCGGGAGCAGCAGCTTCGACAGGCCGGCGATTGCTTTCGGAAGTTCCTTGCCGGCCATCCGCGGCACGCCCGCGTGGCCGAAGCGGATAAGTATCTGGCCAATCTCTTGGTGGAGTGTGGCCGCAGCGACGCCGAGCGTGCCCGGCGGCCTGGCACGACGCCGCAGCAGAAGCAGCAACTGCTGGCGCAGTCCCGCCGCTGCTACGAGGACGCGCAGCAGGTGCTCCTGGCACTGGGGCGTGAACTTGCCCAGCGGCGTGAGGAGTTGAAAAAGATCGACCTCGGCAATGCCGCGCTGGTGGCCCAACGGGACCAGGTGTGGCGCGACAGCCTCTTGCAACGGCTGGCCCTGGCCAAGATCTACTATGACATCGCCCAGACCTACGAGCCCGGCAGCAAGGACAACAAGGACCTGCTCACTACGGCGGCGAACGAGCTCGGGCGGTACTACGAGAAGCACAAGCGGTTCCCCGTCGCCTATTACGGTCTGATGGAGCAGGCCCGCTGCTACAAGGAATTGGGCGATGACACGGAGTGCCTGGCGATCCTGGGCAGGCTGATCAAGCCGCAGGAGAATGACGACGACGCGATGCGCCGTTTGCGGAGCGAGGCCACCGAATTGGCCATGCAGACCACCCTGCTGCCGCAAGTGAAAAAGTACCGCGAGGCCCTGGGGCTGTACGAAAACTGGGAAGCGAAGCTTCAACGGCCGGGCGAGTCGGACGACCAAGTTTCGTCACTCCGCTGCCTGGCCGCCGAGGCCGCGCTGGAACTTGCCCGCTCGTCGGATGAAAGCATTCCCGAGCAGGCCCAGCGCCGCAACGTCTATCGGAAGCGGGCGGGCGACCTGCTCGGGCCGGTGGCGCGGTCGCCGGGCGAGTATCAGCAGAAGGCGCGGGCCATGCTCCGCGATCCGTTGCTGGCCGTCGGCCCGGTCCGCATCGAGCCGCCGGGCAGCTACGATGAAGCCCGCCGGCGCGGCCTGCAAGCCTGGAAGGAGTTGCAGGACCCGGAACTGAAGCCGGCGGACGTGGAGCGGCTCCGCGACGAGGCCCTGCAATGCTTCCGCTTCGCCCTGGCCCACCCCGCCGCCGACGTGAAGATCGACGAACGGAACGTCCTCCGCGGGTGCCTGGCGTACTTGGATTGGCAGGTGGGCGACTACTACGACGCGGCGGTGCTGGGCGAGTTCCTTGCCCGGCGATACCCCGACCGCTTGCAGGGGCAGCAGGGCGCCGAGGTCGCCCGGCGGGCCTACACGGCGCTACTGTCCGGCGCCGCGCCGGGTGAAGACCGGCAATTCGAGACCGGCCGGATTCTCGGCCTCGCCCGCTACGCCTCCCAACGCTGGCCGGAGAGCCGCCGTGGCCGACGAGGCGTGGATGGCGGCGATCCGGGCGGCGATCCTGAACCGCGAGCCGGCCAAAGCCGCCGAGTACCTGGCCCACGTTCCCGCCGCTTCACCCCGCCGCAGCGACGCGGAATTGATCACCGGCCAGGCGTTGTGGGCGGCGTATCTCGAGGCCATGCGGCTGCCCGAAACGCAGCAGCCCGCCAAGGCCGACATGACCGCCATGCTCGCGCAGGCGCGGACGGCGCTCGAGGACGGCATCGGCCGGCAACGGAAAGCCATCGACGCCGGCCAGGAGGTTTCCCATCGGCTGCTGGCCGCCGTCCTCTCGCTGGCGCAAATCGACCTGGACATGGGCGTGGGCGAGAAGGCCGCCCGTTGGCTCGACGATCCTAAGCTCGGCCCCCACACGCTCGTCAAGGCGGAGAGCAAGGCGGTTGGGCTGGGCAGTTTCCGCGTCGAGACCCTGAAGGCAGCCTTGCGGGCCTACGTGGCCACCCAACAGTTGGACAAGGCCGAGCAGACCATGAACGCCCTGGAGAAGGCCGGCGGAGTGGCCAATCTTACGGCGATTTACATTAGTCTGGGCCGGCAACTGGAAGAGTCGCTCCGCCGCATCCGCGCGGAGGGGAAGCGGGAGCAGGCGGCCAAGGTGGCCCGCGGCTTCCAGTCGTTTCTCGCCCGCATCTCCGCCCGCCCCGCCCAGGAAACCACGTTCAACTCGCTCGGCTGGGTGGCGGAGACGCTGATGAGCCTGGGGTCCGCGGCGGAGAGCGGATCACTCTCGCCGGAGGCGGAGGGCGACTATCAGAAGGCCGCCGAGGTCTACCGCCGGATCATCGAGATCTGCCGGGGGGACGAGAAGTTCGCCCCGAAAGCCGGGGCGGTGACGGGAGTTCAGATCCGCTTGGCCCGCTGCCTCCGCCTCTTAGGCCGGTTCAACCAGTCGCTGGACTTGCTCGTCGAAGTTCTCACGGCCCACGAAGCCCTCATTGACGGCCAGCGCGAGGCCGCCTACACCTACCAGGCCTGGGGCGAGCGCGACCCGGAAAAATTCCTGCTGGCGATCCGCGGCGGGCACGAGGTGGAGCGGAAACCCCGCGGCACGATGAATCTGATCTGGGGCTGGGCCCTCATCGCCCGCCAAGCCCAGTTCCGCGACGCCTACCAGGACCTTTTCGATGAGGCCCGCTACAATATGGCCCTCTGCCGCCTGAACTACGCGCTCACGCGGCCCGGCGGTGAAAAGACCCAACTCCTGCGGCTGGCCGAGCAGGATATCCTCCTGATCCAGCGGCTCCGGCCCGAAATGGGAGGAAAGAAATGGTATCCGCAGTACGACGCACTGTTGAGGAAGATTCAAGGGCTGCTGGGCCTGAGCGAAGACCAGCAAGGATTGAAAGCCGCCGAAGAGCGGCTCTCGCAGGCAACAGAATAGGAACGTCGAGGAGATAATTATGATACCGCGTTGGCATAGTGGAACACCTACCCTCGTTCCCACGCTCCGCGTGGGAACGCACTGTCTGCGACGCTCCGCGTCGCCCCGCTCGACGCGGAGCGTCGGGAAGAGCGGGTTCCCACGCGGAGCGTGGGAACCAGATCCCAACGGGGTGCCATTCGTAGGCGGCCAACCAGGGCCGTTCATGGCCCTTCCCGCCGAAGGCGGTATTAGGCCCGGCGTTTACGCCGGGTTGGGCGAACCGCTCACCTCCTGCCCTCATTCCCCGTTGTCACGCCCGTTTACGGGCGTCCTGCCGTTGGCCCGCCATCCGGCCAGGAGGCCTGTGAACGGGCCTGACCAGCCGCCAACGCCGGTCGTCCACGAACCCGGCGTAAACGCCGGGCCTAATACCGCTAAAGCGGAAACGCCCGTAAACGGGCGTAAGAGTTCCCTGCAGCGGACACTACCTCTCCACTCCGCCCTCGCATGCCTGCTTGTTTTGGCGATGGGTCGCGCGACCTTCGCGCTCGACACCATCAAGACGACCGGCAACAAGTCGCTCTCCGGCCGCGTCGCCGGCATGGACTCGGTCAACGTCGAGTTGGAGCAGGGCGCATCCGCCACGATCAAGGAAGTCCCCGTCAACCTAATCCAAATGATCCGCTACGAAGGCGAGCCGTCCGACTTGCGGATTGCCAAGGATCACGTGCTGCTGGGCCATTACGCCGAGGCCCTTACCGCGCTGGGGCGGATCAAGGAGGAATCGATCCGCCCGGAAATCCAGCAGGATGTCGAGTTCTACAAGGCCCTGGCCACCGCCAAACTGGCGTTGGGTGGGATCGGGGAAATCAAAACCGGCGACACCAGCCACCCGATCAAAATCACCAACGCCGGCCATATGATGAAGGCCTTCGCCGACGCCAACCCCAAGAGCTACCACTACTTCGAGGCCTCGGAAACCGTGGGCGATCTGCTGGTCGCCATCCGCCAGTACGCCGTGGCCACGGAATACTACGCCCGGCTGGCGAAGGCCCCCTGGCCCGACTACAAGATGCGGGCGGGCGTGGCCTCGGGCCGGGCATTGCTCGAACAACAGAAGACCGCCGAAGCCCTGGCCGCCTTCGACAAGGTGCTCGCCACCGACGCCGAGGGGGACGCAGCCCAGCAGCAACGCCTGGCCGCCACCGTCGGCAAGGCCGCCGTGCTGGTCGCGCTCGAAGAAACCCGACGACGCCGTCAAACTGATCGAAGAGGTCCTCAAACAGACCGACACGGACACCAATGCCGAAGAGGTCCCGTTGGTGGCCCGGGCGTACAACGTGCTGGGCACGGCCCACCGTCAGGCCGGCCGCGTCAAGGAGGCCCTGCTGGCCTTCCTCCACGTCGACATCCTCTATCCCGGCGTGCCCGACGCCCATGCCGAGGCCCTGGCCAACCTGGCCGACCTCTGGGACCAAGTCCACAAGGGCGAGCGGGCCAACCGCACCCGGCAAACGCTCCAGGAGCAATACAAGGACAGCCCCTGGGCGAAGAAGGGGGAAAAGTGAAATCCGTCCGCCGCCGGGTCACGCCCGCGGATGAAACTTCCGGTGTACGGCCTTCAGCCGCGTCAGGTCGACGTGGGTGTAGATCTGCGTGGTGGCGATGCTGGCGTGGCCGAGCATCTCCTGGACCTGGCGGAGATCGGCCCCGCCGGCCAACAGGTGCGTGGCGAAGCTGTGGCGGAGGGTGTGCGGGCTGACCTCCGGCGGGGCGCCGACGCGGCGGACGTACCGCTTCAGCAGTTCCCAAATCCGCTCCCGCCGCAGCCGGCGGCCGCGATAGCTCAGCAGCGTCCAATCGGCCGGCGGGTGGCGGCGCTCGGCCAGCTTTTTTCTCTCGTGTTCGAGGTACGCCCGAACTGCCTCGACCGCCCGGCCGCCCAGCGGCACCAGCCGCTCCTTGTCCCCCTTGCCGCGGCAGATGCAAAAGCCCTCGTCCAGGTGCATGTCGTGCAGTTTCAGCCGCGAAAGCTCCGAGGCCCGGCAACCGGTGGCATAGAGCAGTTCCAACAGCGCCCGGTCGCGCCGCCACCACGGGTCGCTCTCGCCGGGGGCGGAGAAGAGCCGGTCGATCTGTTCGGGGCTGAGTATCTTCGGCACCCGCTCCCAAAGTTTCTGGCTCCCCAGCAGTTCCGCCAGGTTCTCCAGGAGCGCCCCTTCCAACTGCAAGTAACGGAAGAAGACCTTGAGCGAAACGATGTGCCGGGCGATCGAGGCCGGGGCAAGCTCCCGGCCGTGCAGCCAGCCGACGTAATCGGCCAGGTCGCGGATCGACAGCTCGGGCATGTTCCGCCCGTCGAGCCACGCGAAGAACCGCACCAGGTCCCGCCGGTATGCCGCCACGGTGTTCTCGGCCAGGTGGCACTCGCCGGCCGCATAGGCCACGAACGCCTCCAGCCACGTCTTTGCCATGACGGCGGGCTGGGGCGGCTGGGGGCGGAGCAAGCGGCGGCGAATCTTGGGCATATCTCAAGTTTCGGACGGAACAATGCGTAGACTCCAGCAGATTCGCCGGGGCCGTGCCAGTCTGCCCAGCCACTCGTCAGGAAGCGTCGTTTCCGCTACACTGACTGCACTGGGCGGTGAACCGCCCAGTGCCCTCACTCTTGAATTCTGACCGCTGACCTCTGAACCCTGACCTCTGAACCCTGAACCCTTCTTCCCATGCCCCGCACCATGCCCATCGCCACGCTCGCCGAGATGTCGCCCGGCCAAGAGGCCGATCTGTTCCTGCTGATGAGCGCCAAGGAGGAGTTGAAGACCAAGACGGGCAAGCCGTATTTCCGCGTCGGCTTCCGTGACGGCGGCCGCGAGGTGAGTTTTCCCATCTGGGGCGATTCGCCCTGGGCGGTCGATTGCCGCGACCACTGGACCCCCGGCCTCTTCTACAAGGTCCGTGCGGTCTATCAGGAGACCGGCTTCGGCCCGCAGTTGGAAATCCGCAAAATCCGCGAGGCGGTCGACGCGGACGCCGCCGACGGCTTCGACCCGGCGCTCTGCCTGCCGCGGTCGCGGTTCGATCCGCAGGAGATGTTCGACGAGTTGCTCGGCATGGCCCGGCAGCACGTCAAGAATGCCCCGCTGCGCCGGCTGGTCGAGTCGCTCCTGGAGGACAACCGCGAGGCGCTCATGCGGCATCCGGCCGCGCGGCGGAATCATCACGCCTATTTGGGCGGACTGCTGGAGCACAGCTTGAGCGTCGCCCGCACCTGCGTCTACCTGGCCGACAAATACGCCGAGTACTATCCCGAGATGAAACCGCCGCTGGAGAAGGACCTGATTGTCGCCGGCGGGATTCTGCACGACATCGGCAAGCTGCGGGAAATCGAGCAGCGCCCCGAGGGCGCCGGGCACACGCCCGAAGGGTCGTTGATCGGCCATATCCTGATCGGCCGCGACATGGTCCGCGAGTCGGCGGCCGCCATGAAGGGCTCGCCGCCGCTCGACCCTGAGTTGCTGCTACGGCTGGAGCACTTGATTATCTCGCACCAGCGGCTGCCGGAATGGGGTTCACCCAAGCCGCCCATGACCCCCGAGGCGCTCCTGGTCCACTTTGCCGACGACATTGACGCGAAGTACGCCATGATGGTCGGCGTCCTCCGCGACGACACCAACCCCGGCCCGGTAACGTCGAAGAAGAACGTCTTGATGCAGCACGTATACCGGGGCACCGGCGGCAAGGGATGATGCGCATAACAAAAGCCGTCGCAAGTATTCTTCTCGCAACGGCTTATGAAGTCGGGGCGACTGGATTTGAACCAGCGACCTCTTGGTCCCGAACCAAGCGCTCTAGCCAGGCTGAGCTACGCCCCGAGGCTTCTTACATCACTCTAAGTCTCTATTCACCAATATCTTGCGTGTTTCCATCTCCTCGGCCTTTCCCCATGCGCCTGGGACCGTCCCAAGCGACCTGTCTAAGTCTCAGGATACCCGGCCCCCGGCGGGTCGTCAACGGCAGCCTGCCCTCTTCCTCCCCTGCGGGTGCAAGTTGCACTTTGTAAGTCCGCCGTGGCATGGTAAACAAAAGGGGGGAAGTTTTGCTCGGTGGGAAGCCGAGCGGCAAGATTTTAGGCAAAGGAGGTAGCCAGGGATGGCAATGAGCAAAGAATTGCGTGAACGGATCAAGGGCATGGCGGCCGAGTTGCGGCGGGAAATGTGGGGGCCATCGGGCGCACCACCCTGGGGAAGAACCTTTGTCGAGATTGAAGACGAGACGGGCGAAGTCGGCGACGCGCTGGCCTGCGGCCTGCTCTGCGAGGGGCTGCAACAGCAAGCCGAAGCGGCCGGCCATACGGGGGGCAAGTGCAGCGGATGCGGGCAGGCGATCCCCTTGGACGAGATCGTCGCACGGCTCCTCCAGGCCAAGCGAGGAGAAGCCGTCTGGCAAGAATCCTACGGACATTGCCAGCGATGTCGGAAGGCTTTTTTTCCCTCAGTCACAAGCATTGGGGATTGCGCCGGACGACACGGCAAGTCCTCGGGTGCTGGAGAAGATGGTGTACGCGGGGACGCAAAGCCGTAGTTTCCGGCAGGCCGAACAAGACTTGAAACAACTGGCGGAGTTGGACGTTTCCGAACAGCGGATCGCGCGGGCCACAAAGCACATTGGACAGGAGCGCGTGGCCGGACGGAAGGCGGAAGAGGCGGCATGGGAGACGTTGCCGTTGCCAGAACAACAGGGGAGCCCGCACGCGCAGGTTCCGCGCGTGGCCTGCGTCGAGATGGACGGCGGACGCATTCAGATTCGGAATCGGAATGAAGCAGAGTCGCCGGCAGAGGAGAAGAGAAAAGGGCGTTTCTGGCGTGAGACGAAAGTGGGCTGCTTGTTGTCGATGACGAGTGAAACCTCCGCGGCCGACCCTTGCCCGACGATTCCCGAGATTTTCGTCGATCCGCGTCGCATGGGGCAGATTTCTCGGGAAATCAAGGGTTTTTCCGCCGTCGGCGAGTTGCCGACGGACGAAGAGCCGACGGAGACGTCGGCGACCCAAAAGCGACAAGGCCAGCCGGAACCGCTGGTGCGGAGCGTGGTGGCCAGGCGGGAACCCATCGAGGCGTTTGGCAAGCAGTTGGCGTCGGCAGCATGGCGGCGCGGGTTCATGGCGGCCGGTCGCAAAGCGTTCGTGGGCGACGGCTCGGAAACGAACTGGTCGGTGTGGCGGCGATATTTTTCGCACTTCACGCCGATCGTGGATTTCATCCACGGGCTATGCTACGTCTTCGCCGGCGCGATGGCGGGCCGCGCGATGAAGGAAGCGTGGCCGATCTATTGTCAGTGGGCGCAGTGGTTGTGGAGCGGTCAGGTGGAGTTGGTGCTTGCCGCGTTGCGGGAACGTCAGCGGGAGTTGGGGCAGCCGGAGAAAGACGAGGCGGAGGACTCGCCCCGTTGCAAGGTGTCCGATGCGTTGTGCTATCTGGAGAACCAAGCACCGAGAATGCGTTACGACCGATACCGCCGAGAAGGGCTTCCGATCACCAGCAGCCACATCGAATCGACAATCAAGCAAATCAACCGGCGTGTGAAGGGCACCGAAAAGTTCTGGTCGAGTGGAGGAGCGGATGCGTTGTTGCAGTTGGCCGCCGACTACCTCAGCGACACGCAACCGCTGATCGCCTTCTGGCGGGAGCGAACGAGCCAAGCCACCGGCCAACGGCACTACCAAACGGCCGGATAAACGGCGCAAAGTACAACTTGCACCCCTCCCCTGCTCCTCTGCCCGCACCGCCCCCCCGGCGGAGTAATCGGCACAATCCGCGCAAACCTCTATTGATCTTTCACTCCAAGCGGGTCTAAATGGGCGTCATGGAAGCGAATCATTCCTACGACTTCCTCGCCCCTGGGCGGATCGTCTCCGGCTGGGGACGCCGCCGCGAAGCGGGCACGTGGGGGCGGACGCTCGGCCGCCGGGCTTGGCTGGTCTGCGGCCTGCCGCCGGAGGTGGCCGGCCCGGTGGTGGACGAGATTGACGCCTCGCTGCGGGCGGAAGGAATCGAACTGGTCCCTGCGGCCACCCTCCTGCACGAGCCGGAGGTCGAGGACGTCGACCGGCTGTCGGCCGATCTCTGCGGCCGAGGCGTGGGCGAGGGCGATTTCCTGCTGGCCCTTGGCGGCGGGGCGGCCATCGACCTGGCCAAGGCGGCCGCCGCCATGGCCGTCAACGTAGGGCAGGCTTCCAGCCTGCCGCACGAGCACGAGAGCGCAACCGTCAAGGATTATCTGGAGGGCGTCGGCCGGGGGCTGAAGATTTCGCGGCCGCCGTTGCCGCTCTTGGCCATGCCCACCACCGCCGGCACCGGCGCCGAGGCGACCCGCAACGCGGTCATCTCCAGCTACGATCCGCCGTTCAAGAAGAGCCTCCGCGACGACCGGCTGATGCCGCGCATTGCCCTCCTGGATCCCGAGTTGACGGTGACGGTTCCGCCGGCAGTGACCGCGGCCGGCGGCATGGACGCCGTCACGCAGTTGATCGAGAGCTTCGTGTCGCGCAAGAGGCAGGCGATTCCGAGGTTCCTGGCGATCCACGGGTTGGAGATAGCGCTGCCGGCGATTGTCGAGGCGGTCGAGAATGGCCGCTCGCGCTCGGCCCGGGAGGCCATGTCGAACGCGGCTCTGCTCTCGGGCATCGCCTTGGCCAATTCAGGGTTGGGGATGGCGCACGGCGTGGCGGCGGCGCTGGGAACGCATTGCCGCGTGCCTCACGGCGTGGCCTGCGCGCTGATGTTGCCGGTGGCGATCCGCGTGAACATGGAAGTCTGCCGGGCCGAGTTTGCACAACTGCGCCAATGCTGGAACGATGAGCCACCACAACGCCCCGCAACTGCGGTCGCGGGGGAGGTGTTCCTGCGGGACATCGAAGGATTGTGCGACCGCCTCCGCCTGCCGCGGCGGCTTTCTCAAGTGGGGGTCACGCGCGAACAGATTCCCGCGATCGTACGGGATTCCCGCGGCTCGAGCATGAGCGGCAACCCCCGCGAGTTGAGCGACGCCGAACTGACACAGATCCTCGAAGATATGTTGTAATCCCGTCAACAGAAGTCCCGCGACTGCGGGCCGAGTTGCCGCAGCCAGCCGGAGAGGTCTTCCAGCTTCGTGGTCAAGACGTGGATCACCTGGCCCTGGCGCTGGAGCGGTCCCTCGGCCAAGAGCAGCGTGGCCCCTGCGGCGGCCTGGCGCAGCGCCGCCACACTGCCGGCCGGACAATGAGGTTGGCCGTGCCCGTCTCGTCCTCCAACGTGACGAACGTGATTCCCTTGGCGGTGCCGGGCCGCTGGCGCACGAGCACGATGCCCGCCACGCGGACGGGCTTGCTGTCGGGCAGGGTTTTCAGTTCCTCGGCCCGCGCGATGCCGCGCCGCGTTAGCTCCGCGCGGAGGAATTCCAGCGGATGTGCCCGCAGCGACAGCCCGGCCGCGCGGTAATCGGCCAGCACCTCCTCGGCGGCGGACATCTTGGGAAGGGGAGTAGATTGCAAATTGCAAATTGCAAATTGCAAATTGGTCACTGGTGGCGCTGGCTCATCAATTTGCAATTTGCAATGCTTCCGCTCGAACAGCGGCAGCTCCCTCTGGTCCTGCCCCAGCGCCTCCCAGAGGGCGTTGCGGCGGTCAAGCCCGAGCGAACCCAGCGCGCCGGCCTTAGCCAGCCGGGCGATTGCCGCCCGGTGGAGTCCGGTGCGGCGGGCGAAATCCTCGAGCGAGCGGAACGGCCCTTGCCGCCGCGCCCGCTCGATTCGCTCGGCATCCGCCAAGCGCATGCCCAGCAGCATATTGAAGCCCAGGCGGAGGGATAAGGAGGAGGATTGCAAATTGCAAATTGCAAATTGCAAATTGTCTCTTGATTGTGCCGGCTCGTCAATTTGCAATTTGCAATTTGCATTTTTCAATTTGCAATTCCCCTCCAGCGTGCAGTCCCACTGGCTAGCGTTCACGTCCACCGGCAGCACCTCGACGCCGTGCTCGCGGGTGTCGCGGACCAGTTGCGCCGGGGCGTAAAAACCCATCGGCTGGCTGTTCAAGAGCGCGGCCGTGAAGGCCACCGGGTAGTGGTATTTCAGCCACGCCGAAACGTAGACCAGCAGGGCAAAGCTGGCGGCGTGCGACTCGGGAAAGCCGTAATCGCCGAAGCCGCGGATCTGGCCGAATACCGCCTCGGCATATTCAGCGGAGAAGCCGCGGGCCATCATGCCGTCGATCAGCTTGCGGCGGAACTGGTCGATGATGCCCGGCCGCCGCCAGGCCCCCATCGCGCGGCGGAGTTGGTCGGCCTCGCCGGGCGTGAAGCCCGCCGCCACCACCGCCAGCCGCATCGCCTGCTCCTGGAACAACGGCACGCCGAGCGTCTTTTCCAGCACCCCGCGGACGGCTTCGTTGGGATACGTCACCGCCTCTTCCCCGCTACGGCGGCGCAAGTACGGATGGACCATGCCCCCCTGGATCGGCCCGGGGCGGATGATCGCCACCTCGATCACCAGGTCGTAGAAGCATCGCGGCTGCAAACGCGGCAACATGTTCATCTGGGCCCGGCTCTCGATCTGGAACACGCCCATCGTGTCGGCGCGCCGGATCATCGCGTAGACGTCTTCATCCCCCTCGGGCACGTCAGCCAGTGTAAGTTTCCGGCCGTAGTGCCGCCCGACCAGCTCGAAGCACCGCCGGATGGCCGTGAGCATTCCCAGTGCCAGGCAATCGACCTTCAGGATGCCCAACTCGTCCAGATCGTCCTTGTTCCACTGGATGACGGTGCGGTCGGGCATGGCGGCGTTTTCGATGGGCACCAGCTCGCAGAGCGGCCCGCGAGTCATCACCATCCCGCCGGTGTGCTGCGAGAGGTGCCGGGGAAAGCCGACCAACTGGTTGACAAGGTCGACGAATCGCTGGTTCCGCCACGTTGGGCCACCAGTGGCTTCGTCAATTTGCAATTTGCAATTTGCAATTTCCAATTTCCAATCTTCGTGGCCGTGCTCGATCTGTTTCGCCAGGCGGTCGATCTCCTCGGCCGGCAGCCCCAGGGCCTTGCCCACGTCGCGGATCGCCGACCGGGGGCGGTAGGTAATCACTTCAGCCGTCATGCCGGCCCGTTCCCGCCCATATTTCCCGTAAAGATACTGAATCACCTCCTCGCGCCGCTGGTGCTCGAAGTCGACGTCGATGTCGGGGGCCTCGTTCCGCTCGCGGCTCACGAACCGCTCGAAGAGCACGTCCATCCGCTCAGGATCGACGGCGGTGACGCCCAGACAGTAGCAGACGGCCGAGTTGGCGGCCGAGCCGCGGCCCTGGCAGAGGATGCCCCGTTGCCGGGCGAACCGCACCAGGTCCCAAACCGTAAGGAAATATGCCTCGTAGTGCAACTCGGCGATCAGTTGCAACTCGTGTTCCAGCAGTCCGCGGACCTTTTCCGGCACGCCACGGGGATAGCGGTCCTTCGCCCCGGCCCAGGCGAGCCGGGCAAGGTGCTCACCGGGTGTGATGCGCGAGGCTGGGGTGGCAGTTGAACTGCCACCCCAACGGGACGGCGGCGGCGCCAATTCCTCGGGATACTCGTACCGCAACTCGTCCAACGAAAACCCGCAGCGGTCGGCGATCTCCACCGTGCGGCGCAGGGCGTCGGGCGCGTCGACAAACAGCGCGGCCATTTCCTCCGGCGATTTCAAGTGCCGCTGGGCGTTGGGGAACAAGTGCCGCGTCACCTCCGCCACGGTCGAGTTGCAGCGGACGGCCGTCAGCACGTCGTGCAGGGCGGCCCGCTCGTGTACGTGGTAATGCACGTCGCCGGCCGCCGCCAGCGGAATCCGCGTCTGCCGGGAGATTTCCCGCAATTGCTCCAGTTGCCGCCGGTCGTCCGGCCCGCGGTGCAGTTCGGCCAACAGATAGCAGCGGCCGGGAAAGAGGTCGCGGTAGCGGCGGAGGATTGCAAATTGAGAATTGCAAATTGAAAATTGCAAATTGCCGGCCGGCGGATCGTGCGAGTCAATTTGCAATTTGCAATTTGCATTTTGCATTTTGCAATTGATTCCCGCCAACAGCCCCTCGGCGTGCTCGGCAACGTCCTCGAACCGCAGCCGGCAATCCCCTTTCTCCGCGCGGCGGCGGCCCTGGGTAATCAGCCGGGCGAGCCGGCCGTAGGAGGCGCGGTCGGCGGCCCACAGCACCAGCGGCGGGGCATCCGCGGGAGTGATCTCGGCGCCGACCACGAGCTTCAGGTCCGCCTCCTTGGCCGCCCCGTGCGCCGGACTACGCCGGCCAGGCTGTTGCGGTCCGTCACGGCCAAGGCCCGATAACCCAACTCGGCCGCCCGGCGGACCAGCTCGTCGGGATGCGAGGCCCCTTCGAGGAATGAGAAGTTCGTTTTCGAGTGGAGTTCGGCGTACATGTTTCTACTCGAACACCCCGTGTAGGAACCATTTCCCGTCGCGCAACCGGCGGAAGAGCCAGTAGCGGCAGCCGGCCGCGGTTTCGACGCGGAAGTAGTCGCGCCCCACCGCACGGCCGCGCCACCAGCCGGTCTCGATCCGCTCCGGTCCCCAGTGCCGCGCGACCCGGTGTTCCCGGCCATCCAGCCGGAACCACAGCGGCGCAATGTATTCCGCACACTCCGTGTGCGGGACCGCAATGTATTCCGCACACGCCGTGTGCGGGTCCGGCACACGGAGTGTGCCGCCTACCATGTCGAGCAACTGCGGCCGCGGCAACAACCGCAACGGCCGCGGCGGAATGTAGTCCGCACACACCGTGTGCGGGGCTGTAATGTATTCCGCACGCTCCGTGTGCGGGTCCGTAATGTACTCCGCACGCTCCGCGTGCGGCCACGGCACACGGCGTGTGCCGGCTACATTGCGGCGGCGCCGCCGGTTTCCCACCAGCGGGTCGTAGTGCCAGGCGAGTTCCGGTTGGGCCTCGGGCCGCAGCCGCACGCCCAGCACGGCCGCCGCTCCCAGCCGGCTGCTCAGCCGTTCCAGCAGGGCGGCCAAATGTCCGTAATGTATTCCGCACGCTCCGCGTGCGGGACCGGCACACAGAGTGTGCCGGCTACTTTGCCCACCGAAGTCGAACAACGTCGCTTGCCGGGGCGGTTCCAGCGGCGCGGTGAGCGTGGCCGCCACGCGGATCGCGCTCAGCGGCGACCGAATCCTCAACTGTTCCAACTGGAGTTGGACCAACTCGAACAAGTGCTTCGCCGCGGCCGTTGGCTGAAACAAGCCCACCGACAAGCAGAGATTTCGGACTTCGGATTTCGGATTTCGGATTTCCGTTGCCAGCCGGCATTCCAGCCGCAAGACGCCGCGACCGCACCGGGCCAACATGTCCGCCACCCGATCAATAAGACGCTCCAGCACCGCTTCGATGGTTTCCCGCCGGGCGGTCGGATACTCGGCCGACCAGCGGGCCGCGAACCGCGGCGGAGGCTGGCAGGCCGGCACCGGCTCGTCGATCCGCCCCAGCGCCTGGTCCAAGCGGCGGAGCAACATCGGCCCGAAACGCGGCAAAAAACCCTCCCGCGGCAACGCCTCCAACTGGCCGACGCTCACAAGCCCCAACTCGTGGAGCAGCCGCACAGAGTCCGCCGGCAGCCGCAGGGCCTCGACCGGCAAGGGGCGGAGGAAGGCAGAGGTTTTTCCCGAAGGAACGATGATGAAGGAGGATTGCAAATTGCAAATTGCAAATTGCAAATTGAAAATTGGTTGCGCCGGCTCCTCAATTTGCAATTTGCAATTTTCAATTTTCAATTTGCAATACCTCGTCGCGGCCCAGGCGGCGCCGATGGTGTCGGCCACCGCCACGCGAACCGGTAGCCCAAGCGGCGCCAATTCGCGGACGATCGCCTCGCCCAGTGCGGCCTCGCCGCCAAAGAGATGGCCCAGGCCGGTGATGTCCAACAGCAGGCTCTCGCCGTCTGTCGCCTCCCAGCCGACGATCGGGCTGAAGCGGCGGCAACGTTCGGCAATTTGCGATTTGCAATCGTCAATTGGCAATTTGCAACCGTCGTTGTTCCAGCGGATGCAGGCGATACGTTTCATCGTCGAGTTCCACGTCCACGCTGCGGCCGGCGGCGGCCCCGCGGCACCGCAGCAGGGTGATCCGCAGCGGGCGCACGTTGTCAAACCGCTTGCGGTTTCGCAATGCGGCCGGTTGCGGCTCGACCAGCAGCCGCACGTCGGCCCAGGAGGGTTCGGAGCGTGCCGCGGCCGGCCGCAGCAGCAGCCCCAGCGAGCCCCCCTCTTCGGCGGCCAATTGCCAGCGGCGGAAGGTCCGGGCGCCGATTTTCGCAGGCCAGGCCAGCACTGCCCCTACGGCCGGCGAGCGCAGCACCTGGTCGATGGCCCAATCGTGGTCCGTCGCGTCTTGGGGCTGAATCACCAGCAGTTGCTCCGGCGCGATTCCCAGCCGGACGGCGGCCGTGGGGCAAAACTCGCCTATCGAGTTGGGGTGGCAGTTCAACTGCCACCCCAACTCGATAGGGTCGAGTACGGCCAATAGCCGGGGGCTAACAGCCCCCAGGCTAACAGCCCCTGGTGCATCGTTGGGGTGGCAGTTCAACTGCCACCCCAACCCCGGTGCGGCGTCCGTTTGGCACGCTTCCCTGGCCGCCAGCAGGGCCAACGTGCCTGCCCCGATCCCCTCGCCGGCCGAAAGCCACTCGACCAGCGTGCCGCACCTGAATCCCCCCTCCGGCAGGAGCCGGTCCAGGGCCTCGCAGCCGCTCTGCAGCGGCGGATCGTGGGTGCGTTGCCGCGGGGCTTCGAGCCGGGCGATCCGCCGCCGCAACTCTTCCAGGCAAATTGTCCGCTCCGTCCGCTCTTCCACGTCCCTAAACCCTCCAAAACTAGTGTACACATGTACTGTATTATCGTCAAGAGGGCGGCAAAGGAATAGGGGGGCGTATGCCGCCCGCGGGAACTTATGTATCCTGAGCGGCGTCTGAAGCCTCAGAGCACAATAGCCGGCGGCTAACAGCCGCCGGAATACGTCCTGCGGTTCGAGCACATTCCGGGGGCTGTTAGCCCCCGGCTATTGTCATAACATTCTGACATTTAAGGAGATACTCCGATGAAACCGACCTCATGGTTCCGGTTTTCCGCCGCCGCCGGTATGATGGCGACCGTCTTCTCCACGTTTTCGGCCTCGGCCGCCCCCCCTTCCGGCGAGGATGAACTGCGAAACCAAATGCAGCAAGACTTTAACCAAGGCAACTTCAAGGACGCCTACGAGGGGTTCCGCAAGCTGGCGCTGGCCCCACCGGCACCTGATACCATGCCATACAACCCCCGCCTGGTGGGCAACGACCTGAACATGGCCCTGCAATGCCTCCAGCGGCTCAACCGCGTCGATGAGACCGACGCCCTGATCGAGGACGCCGTCATGGTCCACAAGGCGAACTGGCGGTTGCTGTGGAGCGCGGCCCAGGACTACATGAGCCCGAGTGTGCCCCATTACGGCTTCATCGTGGCCGGCAAGTTCTATCGCGGCCAGCACCGCGGCGGCGGCCGGGTGGTCAGTGCCACCGAACGCGACCGCATCCGCGCCCTGCAACTGATGGTCCAAGCGATGCCCTTGGCCATGAGGGACGAAAACCACGCCGAGGTCGGCGACTATCTGCAATCGCTCGCCGGCATGTTGCTGGGCAACCGCGGCTATGGCGAGGCCTGGCGGCTGCAATACCTGAGCGACCTCCGCGTCCTGCCCGACTACGAGGAGGGTTGGGGCTGGGGATGGGGACGCGGCCAGCAGACGCCCGGCGCCCCGGTCGATGCCGACGGCCATCCCGTCTTCCATCACGTGCCCAAGAGCTTCGAGGCAGCCAAGACCGACGG
Organism: uncultured Planctomycetaceae bacterium; assembly: GCA_963754135.1. Taxonomy (GTDB): domain Bacteria; phylum Planctomycetota; class Planctomycetia; order Pirellulales; family Thermoguttaceae; genus JAJFUI01. Next base: position 1,020,997 of record CAVWEY010000002.1, on the reverse strand, counting down.
CGAGCGCTGGCGGTGGTGCCTCCAGCAAACGGTCGAGATGAACCCCGGCCGGCTGAATACCGTGCGGGTGCAATTCGCCGATTTCCTGCTCAATCAGTTCGGCGTCCAGACGATGGCCCAGTGGGGATGGCGATTCGGCCGAATGGAGACCGACGACACGAAGGAGAACGAGAACGGCACGTATGCGCTCCACACGCTCGGCGAGAACGAGACGATTGCCAAGCTGGCCACGGGCATCAAACGGTTCGAGTTGCCCGACGAGTTCAACTACATCAAGATTTTCCAGGAGGTTGCGGCCAACCCGCAGACGGGCCAGGCGGTCGAGGCGTTGGAACACTTGGCCCAAATCTTCGAGAACCGCCGGCAGTATCCCAAAGCGGCCGATTACTGGCGGCGGCTGCTCGCGGATTTCCCCAATGAGCAACTCAACCGGCGTCAAGGTTGGCAGCAGCGGCTCGACCAGATTGTGGGCAATTGGGGCCGCTTCGAGCCGAACCAGACCCAGCCCGCCGGCCGCGGCGCCACGCTCGAATACCGCTTCCGCAACGGCCAGCGGGTCGAGTTCACCGCGCAGCCGATCAAGGTCGTGAAGCTGCTGGCCGACATCAAGGCCTACCTGAAATCGAGCCCGCGCCAACTCGATTGGAACAAAGTCAACATCGGCGACATCGGCCACCGGCTGGTGGAGCAGAACGAGAAGCAGTACCTCGGGCCGGAAATCGCCCGGTGGCTGTTGCCGCTCGAGCCACGGCCGGACCACTTCGACAAGCGGGCGACCGTGACCACGCCGCTCCAGAAGCCCGGCGCGTACCTGGTCCGGGCGACGATGGCCGGCGGGAACACCTGCTTCGTGATCGTCTGGGTCGATGACATGGCGATTCTGAAGAAGCCGCTTCCGGGCAAGACCTATTACTTCGTGGCCGACGCGGTTACCGGCCGTCCGATTCCGAAGGCCAACGTCGAGTTCTTCGGTTGGCAGCAGACTTGCGCAACCAGACGCAGCCGCGAACGGTGCTCCTGACCCGCGACTTCGCCGAACTGACCGACGCCGACGGCCAGGTGATTCCCGATCCGCAACAGCAGGCGCAAGGCTTTCAGTGGCTCATCACGGCCCGGACCCCCGAGGGCCGTTTCGCCTATCTCGGCTTCACCGGCGTCTGGTACGGCAACTGGTACGACGCCGAGTACAACGCCACCAAGGTTTTTACGATCACCGACCGGCCCGTCTACCGGCCCGAGCAGAAGGTCCACTACAAGTTCTGGGTCCGGCACGCGAAGTACGACATGGAGGACACGTCCGAGTTCGCCGGCCGCGAGTTCACCGTCGAGTTCCGCAACCTCAAGGGGGACAAGATCGTCTCGGAGCGCAGGAAGACGGACGCCTATGGGGGCATCGAGGGGGACTACAAGCTCCCCGCCGACGCCACGCTGGGCGTCTACGGCATGACGGTCAAGCAACCCGGCACCGAAAACCAGCTCGGCGGCGGCAGCTTCCGCGTCGAGGAGTACAAGAAGCCGGAGTTCGAGGTGACAGTTGACGCCCCCGCCGGGCCGGTCATGCTGGGCGAGAAGATCACCGCCACGATCAAGGCCAAGTACTACTTCGGCTCGCCGGTCGTCAATGCCAAGGTCAAGTACACGATCCGCCGAACCAACTATGAGGAGCGGTGGTATCCAATCCGGCCGTGGGACTGGCTCTATGGGCCGGGCTATTGGTGGTTCGGCTGCGACTACAACTGGTATCCCGGCTGGCGGTCGTGGGGCTGCCCGCGCCCGATGCCCTTCTGGTGGCCGCACCAAGAGCAGCCGCCCGAACTGGTGGCCGAGCAGGAGGTCCAGATCGGCCCGGACGGCACGGTGAAGGTCGAAATCGACACGGCCGTGGCCAAGGCGATTCACCCTGACCAGGACCACAGCTACTCGATCACCGCCGAGGTGGTCGACGAGTCGCGGCGGACGATCGTGGGCGAGGGCAGCGTGCTGGTCGCCCGACGGCCGTTCACGGTCTACGCCTGGTTGGACCGCGGCTACTTCCGCGTGGGCGATACGATCGACGCCCATTTCTCCGCCCGTACCCTCGACGGCCGACCGGTCGAGGGCAGCGGCGAGTTGCGGCTGCTGAAGATCAGCTACAAGGGCGGCAAGCCGGTGGAAACGCCGGTCGAAATGTTGCACCTGAACACCAACGCCGAAGGGGTGGCCCAACAGCCGCTTGCGGCTTCGCAATCCGGCCAGTACCGGCTCTCATACAAGCTCACGGACGCCAAGGAGCACACCATTGAGGGCGGCTACGTCTTCACGATCATCGGCGAGGGCTTTGACGGCTCGCAGTTCCGCTTCAACCACCTGGAATTGATCCCCGAGAAGCAATCCTACGCCCCCGGCGACGTGGTGCGGCTCCAGATCAACACCGACCGCACCGGCGGCACGGTGCTGTTGTTCGCCCGGCCGGCCAACGGCATCTATCTGCCGCCCAAGGTGATTCACCTGGACGGCAAGAGCACGCTCGAGGAGATCGGCGTGGTGAAGAAGGACATGCCCAACTTCTTCATCGAGGCCGACACCATCGCCGACGGCCGGGTCTACACCGAAATGAAGGAGATCGTCGTTCCGCCCGAGAAACGGGTGCTGAACGTCGAAATCCAGCCGTTGGCGCGTAGCACAGGCTTCCAGCCTGTCACCGACACCGCAGGCTGGAAGCCCGCGGCTACGTACAAGCCCGGCGAGAAGGCCAAGGTGAAGCTCAAGCTGACGGACTTCGCCGGCCAGCCGTTCGTCGGCTCGACCGTCGTGGCGATCTACGACAAGTCGGTCGAGTACATTTCCGGCGGCAGCAACGTGCCGGAGATCAAGGCGTTTTTCTGGAAATGGCGCCGCCAGCACAACCCGCAAACCGAATCGAGCCTCGGCCGCTGGTTCGGCAACCTGGTTCCGCCCAAAACGATCGGGATGAACGACATCGGCGTTTTCGGTGGAACAGTGGCCGATGTAGGCATGCCCAGCCCCACCACGTTCAACGCGGACTTGGACATTCCCTTTACTCAGAACTCCTTTGGCCTTGCGGTGCCGCAATTTGGCGGCTACGACGGAAGCGGCGGCGGAGACAGGAGAATGATGAAGTCGGCGGTCGGAGGAGTGCGCGGCGCGATGCCTGGCGCTGGGCCTGCGCCAATGGCGGCAATGGCGCGCTCTGGAGGGCGGACGGCTGGCAAGGGGGACGAGGAAGCCGGCGGGGAAGCAAACGCGCCGCTCGTGCAGCCGACCATCCGCACGAAGTTCGCCGATACGGCCTTCTGGGTCGGCGCTCTCACCACCGCCGAGGACGGCACGGCCGAAGTCGGGCTCGAAATGCCCGAGAATCTGACCACCTGGCGGATCAAGGTCTGGGGTATGGGGGCCGGCACCCGCGTCGGCGAAGGCTTTGCCGACGTGGTGACCCGCAAGGACCTCATCATCCGGCTGGAGGCCCCGCGGTTCTTCGTGCAGACCGACGAGGTGGTGCTGTCGGCCATCGTGCATAACTATTTGAAGACGAAGAAGAGCGTGAAAGTCCAACTCGAAGTAAAGGGCGCACCACTCTCCATATTGGACAAGGCTTTCGCACTCTATGACCCACCTAGAGGCAGATTCGCGGAGGAGATCGACCGCAACGTGACGGTCGAACCCAACAGCGAGGCCCGCCTCGATTGGCGGGTGAAAGTCCTCGACGAGGGCGAAGCGGTGATCCGCGTGAAGGCCCTGACCGACGAGGAATCGGACGCGATGGAGCAGAAGTTCCCCTGCTACATCCACGGGATGCTGAAGATGGACTCTGCGAGCGGTTCGATCCGCCCGAAGGACGAGACCGGCAAGTGTACCATCAACGTGCCCGACAAACGGCGGCCGAAGGAGTCGCGGCTGGAGGTCCGCTACTCGCCCACGCTGGCCGGGGCCATGGTCGATGCCTTGCCGTACATGGTCGATTACCCCTACGGCTGCACCGAGCAGACGCTGAACCGCTTCCTGCCGACCGTGATTACGCAGAAGATTCTCCTGGACATGCACCTGGACCTCAAGGAAATCCAGAGGAAGCGGACAAACTTGAACGCCCAGGAGATCGGCAACGACGCCGAGCGCGCGAAGCAATGGGCACGAACCAACCCGGCCAGCCCTCACCCTAACCCTCTCCCAAAGGGAGAGGGGACCGAGGTCGGCAGTAATCCGCCTTCCCCCTTCCCCCTTCCCCCTTCTCCCCACAATCCGGTCTTCGACGAGGACGAGGTCCGCAAGATGGTCAAGCAGGGCGTCGAGCGGCTGACCGAGATGCAGTGCTCGGACGGCGGCTGGGGCTGGTTCTCCGGCTGGGGCGAATACTCCAGCCCGCACACCACCGCCCTGGTGGTCCACGGCCTGCAAACGGCCAAGCAGAACGATGTGGCCCTGGTTCCCGGCGTCTTGGAGCGCGGCGTCGAGTGGCTCACCCGCTACCAGGCCGAGCAGGTGCAGCTCATCAAAAACGCCGCCATCAAGGAGAAGCCGCCCGAGTTGCGATGGAAGGAATACGCCGACAACCTCGACGCCTTCGTCTACATGGTGTTGGTCGATGCGGGCGTCAAGAACGCCGACATGCTGGAGTTCCTCTACCGCGACCGCACCCATTTAGCCGTTTACGGTTTCGCAATGTACGGCCTGGCCCTGGAGAAGCAACTCCCCTCGCCCTCTGGGAGAGGGGCAGGGGGTGAGGGCGGCAGCATCAGCGACAAACTCGCCATGATCCTCCGCAACATCGGCCAGTATGTGGAGCAGGACGACGAGAACCAGACCGCTTGGCTCCGGCTGCCCGAAGGGTTCTGGTGGTGCTGGTACGGCAGCGAGTACGAGGCCCACGCCTACTACCTGAAGCTGCTGGCGCGGACCGATCCCAAGGGCGAGCTTGCCCCGCGGATCGTCAAGTATCTGCTCAATAACCGCAAGAACGCCACCTACTGGAACTCGACCCGCGACACGGCCTTGTGCATCGAGGCGATGGCCGACTTCATCAGGGCCAGCGGCGAGGACCGGCCGGAAATGACTGTCGAGGTCTATTTCGACGGCAAACTCCAGAAGGCGGTCGAGATCACGCCCAAGACGCTGTTCATGTTCGACAACAAGTTCGTCCTGGAGGGTGACGCCCTCACGGCCGGGCAGCACACCATCGAGCTGCGCAAGAAGGGCTTGGGGCCCCTCTATTTCAACGGCTACCTGACCACCTTCACGCTCGAAGACTTCATCCGACGGGCCGGGCTGGAGATCAAGGTCAACCGCAAGTACTACAAGCTGGTCGAGGCCGATAAGTCGATTCACGCCGCCGGCTCGCGGGGGCAGGCGGTCGAGCAGAAGGTCGAAAAGTACGAGCGGCAGGAGTTGCCCAACGACGCGGTGCTGAAGAGCGGCGACTTGGTCGAAATCGAGCTGGAGATCGACAGCAAGAACGACTACGAGTACCTGGTGTTCGAGGATATGAAGCCCTCGGGGTTCGAGCCGGTCGATCTGCGGAGCGGCTACACGGGCAACGATCTGGGGGCGTACGTGGAGTTCCGCGACAACCGGGTGGTGTTCTTCGCCGCGCCCTGGCCCGCGGCAAGCACAGCGTCTCGTACCGGATGCGGGCGGAAATCCCCGGCCGCTTCTCCGCCCTGCCCGCCCGCGGCTGGGCAATGTACGCGCCGGAACTGAAGGCCAACTCGGACGAACTGAAGATCGGAGTGAAGGATTAGCCGGAGTTACAAACCCGTTACAATCCGCGCGGCCCGCAGGGACTATAATCGTCGGCAGGTTCCCCAGCCGACCAGACCAAAACCGGAAAGGAGCATGGCGATGAAAACGGCACAGGCGGCGAAATTGACGTTGGCGGCGGCCCTGCTTGCCGCCTTGTGTGTGGGCAAGTGGGCCCTCGGCAACGGTGGGCCTTTCGTCGTGAAAGCCCCCAACGGCGACCCGGCCGCCAAAGGCGTGCTGGCCCGGCTCGATCCCACGCTCAAACCCGCCCGCGAAGAACGCTTGCGGGTTGTGAAGGAAGATTTGACAATCCGGTTTGTCCCCGAGCGGCAGTGGGAGGGGGACAAGCGAAAACTGCCGCCGTTGGTCGAGGTCACGGCCGCCTACCGCATCGAGAACCCGACCGGCAGCGAGGTCCAGGAGGACTTCGGCTTCCCCATCCTCCGCGGCGTCTACCTGCGTTTCGGTATGGCGGGCGCGGCTGCCGACGTGGGCGTCACGGTAGACAAGGAGTGGTCCCGCCCGACCATGATTTCCAACTCGGTCATCTACGGCATCATCCGGCAAAACGCCCGCGCGGTGATCGAAAAGGGCATTACCGCCGACCCGGAGCTGGCCCTGTGGACGGCCGCAGTCCGCGAGGTGCGGGGCACGCCCAGAGGCGCCTCACCAGTCCGATCGGGCAACAGCAGCGGAGCAGATGGCGGATTGGAACGAATCGCCACCACCGGCTATCGCCCGGCCCGTGAGAATCTGAAAACGTATCTGACCGGCAGTCGTCACTGGAACGATCGCGACGCTGCGCTCTTCATTGAGTATGCAAGCCTCAAGTTCGGCACCGAGGCGAAGTCCGGTCCGCGTGACCGCTGGGATTACTGGGGGTTGTGGAACCCAAATGAACTCGACAGGATCAAGCAAGCCAACTTGGGTCCCCTGGCGGCCATTGGCGAGCAGAAGGCAACGCAGTTGTTCGCCCAACTCGCTGCCCGCTTTGACAAGGACGCCGGCACGGCCTATGAAGCTATCTTCAGCGCCTGGGGTGGCGACGTCCGCGAGCGGGCGGTCGACATCGAGACCGGCCAGCTCCGTCCGCGCGAGCTGGAGCTGCCCGCGCCCAAGCCGTTTGATCCGCGCAGGGGTCTAACGCCGGAAGCCGTCGACTCGCGGCTGACCGCGGATCCAACCGTCTATGCCCGCATCGACTATCTCGACCCGAACGCCAAGATCAGCAAGGCGGAGCGGGGATCCTGCGAGGCGATCCTCAGGAATCTGCCCGTCGTGTTCACGTTCGCCCCGATGAATCTCTTGCACTACCAGGTCAAGTTCCCGCCCAACGCCACACGGACGGTGACGGTCACGTACCGGCAACACGCCTATGCCGACACCCGCGGCACGGGCAGCTACCAGTTGGCCTACGTGCTCCATCCGGCGACGTTGTGGAACGAGTTCGGGCCGATCCACGTCGCGTTGCACGTGCCCAAGGGCATCGCCTGCAAGGCGTCGGCGGCGATTGACAAAACTGGCGAGAAGCCGGCGTCCCCCGGGTCTTCCAGGCCGGGGCCGACGCCCGAGTTGTCTCAGAGCGACGCGCCAACGCCAGCGATGAGCGTCTATCAGGTCACGCTGACGGAACCGGCGCAAAAGAGCGGCGAGTTGTTCGTGGGCATCGACAAGGCCGCGTGGGACAAGGCGTTCATTGCCACCCGGCCCAAGCCCGACTCCCCGCGCCAACAGGCCCAGCAGCCATCGCAGCCGCCGCGCCCCGCCGCCAATCAACAGCGCGCGCCAGCCGTGCAACGATAATTGCCAACGATGAACGGCAGCCGTCTTTGTGTCAACCGTCGGGACCTACTGCGGATCGCCGCCGAGGGTGGGGCGGCGCTGCTCGGGGCTGGCGTCTTGCCATCGGCCGCCGCACCCGTCGCTGCCGGAAAGCCGACGCGGCAGGATGCCGCGTCTACAGATCGCGCTCAACTGCCGCCGCCAGCCGACCGCAAGCTAATACTGGTCCTCTTCGGCGGCGGCACCCGGTCGAGCGAATCGGTCGGCGATCCCGAACACCGCTACATCCCGCACCTCTGGAAGGAGCTTGTCCCGCGGGGCACGCTTTTTACGAACATGCGGGTCGAGCACCGGGTGGTCCATCCCAACTGCAACGCCTCGATCAAGACGGGCCATTGGGAATACGACGACCTCGACTGGTCGAAGCCGCCCAAGCACCCCACCATCTTCGAGATCGTCCGCAAGGCCCGCAATCTTCCCGAAACGGCCGCCTGGGCGTTCGTCTATGCCTCGATCCTGGCCCAGACGGGCCACAGCAGCGCCGCGGGCTACGGCCAACGGTTCGCCGCCAACGTGGTCGAGCCACCGACGATCCCCCGTTCGACGGCGGAGGAGATGGAGGGGCTGATGACGGCCGCCCGCGCCACCGGCTCGCCCGAGGCGGAACAGCAGGCGATTCAGGAGTGCGCCCGCTTGGCCCGCAGCGCAAGCCACGTCGCCACCGCCGGGCTGCAATCGGACGCCGCCCGCCGCTGGTTTGACGGCCAGTATGCGGCCTGGCGGAAAACCGGCGGCACGACTAGCCATGACGCCTTTCTGGCCGGTTGCGCCTGTGAGTGCCTGAAGCGGTTCTCGCCGGCCGTGATGAGCGTCGATTTCGGCGAGATCGACTGCGCCCACTACGGCTCCTGGTCGCGGTACGTCGAGGCCATCGAGCGGACCGACCTCTTGACCTGTCGGCTGTGGCAAACGGCCCAGTCGCTGCCCGGCTACCGGGACAAGACGTTGCTGCTGGTTCTGCCGGACCACGGCCGGGAGTTGGAGCGGCCGGGCGGCCCCGGCTTCCTCCATCACAGCGATTTCTACACGAACCAGGGGGCCGACGAGGGCTGCCGCCGCGTCTGGATGCTGGCCGTCGGGCCGGGCGTCCGGGCCGGCCAAACCGTCGATCGCCCGGTGCCGATCACGGCCGCGGCGGCCACCGGCCTCGGCTATCTCGGCCTGGAGCCATCCTCCGGCGCCGCCCCGGCCGCGCTGGATGCCTGGCCGCCGGGCCACCCAACACATTGAGGCGTTGCAACACAATGAGGTGGCCAACGGCCGTAGGACGGATTTCCTAATCCGTCCACGTCTCGGGACGGATTGGGCAAGCGGTAACGGCGGCGGGCGACGGCAGGCGGCCACCGCCGCGGCACGCCGGAATTGGCAGCGGGACCCGCCCGCCCCGCCGCCCCTCCTCTTCCCGCCCCGCCGTTCATCCACCCGGGACAGACGCTCATCGCCGCTGATTTACGCTGCCGCCGCAAGACGACGGGTCCCAAGCCGTCGGAACGTCCCGCTGATCAACGAGTGGTATCCCCAGCTTTATGAACTGGTGTACCATCAAGGAAGCAGTACTTATCCCCGTCAAGTTTTCGCAATATCTCCGCCGGGATAGCGTTAACCATCGCGTCTCGCGAAACCAGCCCCGGAAGAATAATTGGGGGAGTGTGCTTCTGCCCCAAGAAGAGCAGGCTCCACCCGCCGCGCACGCCCTTTACGTAGTCAGGCTCGCGTCGTTCATAATCCTTCAGCCGAAGCGCTTCCTCCTGCGTCAGTGGTCGCGGTGAAATAAACGCAAAGAGCACGAAACGAACGTGCTCTTCCGATGAGCCGTCGTTGAGTTCAAACAGCCAATGATTTTCTGACGCCTGCTCGAATCTGCCGACCTTGCATTTCTCCGCCGCCCCAGACCGCACACTTGGGTCGGCGCGATACGGACCAAAGCTCGGATGAACAAAGAGCGGCTCCTGTTCTGCGACAGCAGTGATACCATTGCCAAACTTGTGTATCTCCGCGGTTCTTTGATTGCCTTCAAGCTTTGTCACCGAACGGCGCGTTCTAAACAATCGGTCGAATAGCCTCGCAGGGACAACCGGCCAAACGTCCGTGACCAAATCATAGTCAGAAAGCCTTCCCGTCCATTGATCGCACTTTACGAGGAGTTGGGTGAACTCGAAACCGTGCCGCGAGGTTTTTGTCGCGACCACTGGCGATAAGCCGTGCCCCTCTGCGACGACGCCATCGTCGCAGACTGCGAGATTCGTGGCATTTCCACACTTCCCGAGAAACAGCAATTGGGCCGTGCTGCTCAGTTCGCGAAACGCGACCCGAGGAAAGCACACCTTGTCAGCGTCGAGGAATTCACGCAGCGTCCGCGTGCCGCTGCGTGTCAATTTGCCCAAGTCTCGAAGCAACACATTAGAATATCGCTCGTCCGACGACAAGGCCGTAAGGAGTTCCCCTTTGCACACGGAAAACCAGTCGAACAGTTTATCCCATGTGGCCAGGACAATTGGATTATCGGCGGTGAGGCCCTCCTCATTGATGTGCCCGTGCGCGACCGCAATCGTCTTTACGACGACCTTGCGGAGGACCTCTTTGGAAAGAGTCGCCGTTGCATTGGGCCAGGAAGTGATCGAGGCGCGGTCGACTGAAAGAACAGGGCGAATCTCTCCGGTGAAGTCCAGATGCCCAGAGTCGCAGAACCAGTCAAGAATATCGTCGCGTCCTCCAACAGCCCCCGCGCCAATACTAACGCCATCGACAGACAGACCGTTCGGGCCGAAGGTTTCGAACCGCAGCAGCCCCCTCGCGAGATGTCGGCAATCCGAGCAGCCAAGAGAACTCAGTGCCACCATGTTCCACTGCGCACGGATATTGACGGACCCGGGACGGAGACGCTTGTGCGTTCTCGTCCGCACTCAAACGGTTCTGTTGACAGAAATCCTCAAGGAGCCGGACGTCCGCTTCGTCGATCTTGAAGTCCTGCGACCGAAACGGGCGATCCCACCTGACAATCGGCTCTCGTTCTCCATCAACAAGTTGAACGTTGACATCGACGTCCCGCCGAGGCAGTGAGACGAACTTCGAGACAATCCGGTGAAGGTGTTTATCCCAGTCGTTGAAGAGGGCCTTGTCCGCGTTTTCAAAAATGTTAGTTCTGCGAAGTGCGAAATGCCGAAACCACACTTTGCGGTCGTTGGCGTCGGTAATAACGCCGGTGTTGTGGAGGCGGATTCTTACAATAGTGCCGTGTTTTCCGGTCTTCTCTACGTCCGCCGGGTCGGGTACGGCGTAATAGAAATTCTCATGCACGCCGTCGATGGTGAATCGAATCGGCGACGTGTCGTCAGAAACCTCTTGCATAGGTCTGGTAACAATGTCGAGGCTGTCGCCAAGCATAAAGCATGAAAGTATTCCAATGCCAAACTGCGAAGTCGGTGTGAACTGACGCTCGTGGGAGACACGAAGCCTTTCAAACGCGGGCGACGTATAGTACGAATTCCCAATACGGAGCAGGTGGTTGACGATTGTGTCCTTCGTCATGCCAACGCCATTGTCCAGGCAGCACAGGTGGACCTCCCTGTTATCGTTCCTGCGCTCGAGCCAGAACTCCACCCGCCCGGTCTCCCTGCCATCCGAAAGGGCAATCATGCATTTGCACGCGTCAAGCGAATTCTGATACAACTCGCGAAGGCAAGCATATTGGTCCTTGTAGAGGCGTACGCCCATCAGAAGTTCAAGGATTCGCTTCTGTTCAAGACTGAAGGACAGCCCGCGAACTGGGGTAAACTTGTCGGAATCGTATTCAATGCCCGACCGATCAACCTCGTCGGCCAGCGGGATGATCCACCGTTCCGCTGCGTGCTTTCCCAACGCCAGCTCCCATCTGCGCGACACCCTGGCGTAGTTGCCCAGTTCACTGTCCACCCAATCCAGGTACTTGTGCAGCTCGTAGTAGTGGCGGGGAGTGGTGCAGTATGCTTTGAATCTGATCGTCTTTTTGCCGACGGTGCCGGACTCGGAAACGTCGTAGTTGACACCCTGTTGCTTTACCGCCCAATGGACCAGACTTTCCCCACTCATGAACTGCATTTCTGAAGATAATACTAGGGGTGCTCTGTCAAGGCTGAAGTGAACAATATCGGCCACTCGAAGAAGCGATGCGACGAACTGGAGGTTCGCTGTGTCTGGCCCAAAGTACTGGGCCTCTGTTTTCATCCGCTCGATGAACGAAAGTGGTTCTCCGTGGGCTTGGCAGATAGCGGCCAAATCGCGTGCAATGGCCTCCCCCCATGGCTGCACGATCTCGGCAGGCATTCGGCGAGCTAGAGCCTTGACATAATGGTGCGAACGTACGTGGTGCGTTCTTCGCAGAAAATCGATCCGAAGCGACCGCACATAACGGTGCAATTGCGCCCCCGAAAACGATCCCATCTTCTTTGCGAAGCCACTCCGGAACTCCTGATATTGGACGACCGTTTCCGCGAGATGATCAACAAGATGGGCCTCTGAATCCGGCGCAAAGAACCACTCGCCAACGGCGTCGAAGCTGCGGTAGAGGTTCTCGGCATGGCGAAGGACCAGTTCCCGCGCGGCCGAGAACGAAAGGGGGCGACCGCCATTGGTGCTAAACTCCTCGTGCCATGATCCGCCGTCAGGTTTGTTCTCCGCTTCCACCGCGACTATTGCATTGAGCTCCCAATCAGGCAATGCCATCCCCACGTCATGCAACTGGCTGGCTGCGTGTAGGAAGAACAGTTCGTAAACCGATAGTTTAGAAGTGGTATCGGCGCCGATAATCTGTTCCAAATTCCCAAGTACCGCAGAAAGATGAATCTCGTCGTGGAGGTCGAACTCGGGTAGCTGTGCGAGAATTCGTTTCGCGTGTTCCTTGGCCTTTTCTGCAACGGTCTGCGCGAACCTATACAGGCTTGTCGCCATCTTGCCGGTCGTGCCGTCGTTTCCTCGTCTTAAGAGTTCTTCGATTAGCATATGAGCCTATGCCGTTGCGCTTTTTCGTTGTGAAAGCAATGCTAGCGTGGCGTAAATGATGTTGGGACGAACAAAAAGACTCCGTATCCTGGATGAGTCCACAACAAACCGGGCGGCAGGATCGCCGTCCGCATCCAGGAAAGGAGTCTGCCATGATCGTATTGGGCGTACCTCGGGAGGTCAAGTCGTTCTTTTCCAAAACCACGGCGAAGTGCTCCCGGCCCATCCAACGCGCCTTGGCTCCGATGGTGCTGGCCTTCCTCCTGGCTCCTCATCGACGCTGCCTCAAGACGATCGCGGGCGAGGTCCTGGGCGGTCGCTGTCACGCGGCCACGATCTCTCGCCGGCTGACCAACCCCCAATGGCGAACGCGGGATTGGTGTGTGGACCTGTACGACCGGCTCTTGGACAACGTGGATGCCTGGGAGCGACGACAGGCGAAAGGCAAGCGGCGGCAATGGATCGTGGCCATCGACACAACCTACCATGCCACGATGTCGGAGCAGATGGAAAACTTGATCCTCATGTCGAAGCGGCGGAATCCCGCGCGGAAGAACACCCGCCAGCACGCCTTTCTGATGGGGCTGGTGCTGACCGACCGCGGCGCACAGGCTGCCTGTGCCGCGGAAGAGCTACTACACGGCGGATTACTGCCGCAAACACAAGCGGCGCTTTCGGACGACGATCGACCTGGCGGCGGCTATGATCCGCGAACTGCGCGTGCCCGACGACGTGGACGTGATCGTGACCTTCGACAGCGCCTTCGATGCCGGCGCGATCCACAAAGCGTGCCGAAAACGCCATTTTCACGCGGTCTTTCCGCTCGATCCGAATCGGGTGCTGGCCCGCACACCAGACCAGGACGCGGCGTTGGTCTCGGGCGACCCCGTGGTGGCCTGGACGCGGCGCTGGACACGGAAGGAGTTTGCCCTGCTCGACCTCGCGGTGGACAACGAAGACCACGTCTTCGCCCGTCGGCGACACGCCGACAACTTGCGAGTCAAGAAAACGAAGCGGCGGTACGCCGTCGCGGCGCACCAAGCGACGGTCTCCAAGCTGGGCGACTGTCTGATCGTGGCGTCGTACAAGGAGAATCCGAAGGTGCAACTCTCGCCGGGCCAGTCGGCCGAGTGGTGGGCCTACCATCGCGCCCCAGTTTCGTATCGCCGCGAAGACAGTCGCAAGCCGGCGCGTTGGCACCGCAAGGTGCTGGCTTGCACCGATCTGACGGCGACCGCCCGGCAGGTGATCGAGTGGTACGAAGTCCGCTGGCAGGTGGAACTGTTCTTCCGGGAATTGAAGAGTCGGATGCAGTTCGAGTGTTATGTGCTGATGAAGTTCGAGGCGGTGGAGCGTTACCTGGACATGCTGCTGATGGGGTTGTTGTTGCTGGAGCAGCAACGGCTGCGCGATATGCAGCGGGAGGGCGTGAAGATCGGAGCCGACTGGGTACAGGCCCGTGCGACGGACCGATTGCGGATGCTCGAATCGCTCTGCCAGCGATGGAACGTCGCGTGGATCGAGCATCGTCTGCGTACCGTTGGCGGGCGGTGTCGCCTGCTCCGCGAACTGCGTCGTCAGACTCCTTGCCAGGTCGCATAAGGCAAACATCGCACAACCGCCCTCAAATACCGAGAAACCAAGGCGTTTCACAACGATTTACCGAAAAAAGCGCAACGGCATAGCATATGAGCCCCTGCCTCGGCACGGCGGCAGTGAAACGCCGCAAACTCCTGATTGGGCGGGCGACCACGGCGTCCAGACGCCCGACAGCGGAGACGGGACGCACCGTCTCCCGCCCTCCATGTGGCTTCGCCGCCCATCATACCCCCCGCGTCTCGGGGCGTCAAGTAGCCCCGACGATCCGACGGGGCGATTTTTCGGGACGCATGGCAGTAGGGATCAGCCGGCAGCGGCGGGACGGCAGGCGTTGCGGCCGGTCCCCGCCGGGCTTGTCCCGGCGGAACCAAGGATTGGGCACACTACGCAGCGCGAGCCATTGTCCCACGTCCCCGCCGGGCTTGTCCCGGCGGAACGGGGGATTGCGGTCACTACGGCCGCGGGTACACGGCGTGCCTCCGCTCTTTGGTCGGGAAAGCCCGGCGGGGAGAATGTCTTGGGATGGGTGGGCCGGGTAGTGGCCAATCCGTCGTTCCGCCGGGACAAGCCCGGCGGGGACGTCTCGAACGCCAACCATCAGCCTCTCTCCCGCCGCTGCAATTGGCTCAATTCTTGATCTTGAAAACCCCCCGGCCGAAAACGCATGATGGCGGCGCGGAGAAGTCGAGAGTCGAGGGTCGAGAGCTGAAAGCTGATAGCTGATCGCTTCCCCCCACGTGGAGCCTGGAATTGGCCAAAACACGATCTGTTGACCAACTGCGGCGGAGGTCGAGAGTCGAGGGCTGAGAGCGGCGTAGAATTGGAAAAACGACGACCTGCTGACCAACTGCGGTGGAGGCCGAAAGTTGAGAGTCGAGAGCTGAAAGCTGAAAGCTGACCGCTGAAGACTGACCTCTGACCCCTGACCTCTGCTCAGTTCACGCTTGGCAACGGTCGCACGGCCGGATCGCGCGGGGGCGGCATCGGGGCGTCCGGAGGGCTCGAATGGTCATAGGAAATGCCCGGCAAGGCCGGCCCCGCGCCCGCCGGCTGGCTCGGCGCGGTCGGCGGCAGGCGGCGCGTTGTAGGTCCCGTCTGCCGGACGGGACTTTGTGGAGCCGTCGGAGTGCCGGCCTGTGGGTCCTCCGGCGGCGTCTGCGACGTGATCCGCACGCCGGCGGCCATGGGGTGCTGCGGCAGGCGGGCCTGGGTGGTCTGCCGGTGCAGGTACTCGATCCAGCGTTGGGCCGGGGCCATCGTGGGATCGACCCGCAGGGCCAGCGCGAAGTGTTGCAGGGCGACCTGGGTTTCCCCCTTCTTGTTCAGCAGGTAGCCCAGGTTGTAGTACGCCACGGCGTCGCCGTAAACGTCGCGGAGCTGGCCGAACGCCTCGCGGAGCCGCCCCTGCTCGACCAGCACCGTGGCGACGTTGTTGCGGTAGCGGGGGTTCTTCGGGTCGAGCCGGATGGTGCGGGTCATGGCGGCGACGGCCTCGTCCAATTGGCCCCGCCGCGCGTAGAACATGCCCATGTTGTTGTAGACCGGCGCCTGCGACGGATGGACGCTGGCGGTGCGCTGGTAGAGCCGCAGCGCCTCGTCGGGCTGACCGGCCTGCTCCTGCAACTGGGCATAGCCCAGCAGCGCCGGCAGATAGTCGTGGTTCATCTTCAGCGCCAACTGGTATTGCTGTTCGGCGTCGGCCGGCCGGCCCGACTCCTGGTACAGCCGGGCAACGGCGACGTTCAGCTCGGGTCCGGGCTTGCCCTGGTTCTTGAGCGAAACGGGATCGTCCTTGCTGGTGGTGGGCGTGTTGGCCTGTGGTTTGGGTTTGGGATTGACGAGATTGCCCAACTTGTCGACGCCCTGCTTGAATCCCGACGAGATCGAGCCGGTCCACGACTGGTCGCCGGAGGGGGGCGATTGTTGGGCCAGGGCAGCGGAAGGCGGCAGCCCTAGAGCGCCGGCCGCCCCCAAGCCCAGGAGCGCCAACGGCACGGTCCAGAACTTCGCCCGCTGCCTTGTCACGCCATACCTCCGCAGGCTATCCAACCTTCTTGTGATCGACCTGAGCGCCAGCGGGCCTGTAACCGAACTTGACGATTAGGGGGAATTTGGCGGATTTGGCGGTTATGGCGGCGGCAGATGGAACGTGGCGAGTTAAAATGGAGAAGATCGGTCGCGTGCCATCTCGGAGAGTGTCTCAGAGTCGGGTGCCATGCCCACGCTTGCCGTGGGCATGTCGAATCCGCGGAAGAACCGCCTCATGCCCACGGCAACCGCGGGCATGGCACCCATCCTCAGAGCCCCCCCAACAGGGCTTAGTTGCCGCCGCCGCTGCTTCCGCTACTGCCGCTGCCGCTGCCGCCGCCGGTGCCGGACGTATCGGGCAGCCTCGGAATGGGAGTCGAGGACAGCAGCTTCCGCGCGATGGCGTCGACCTGCTCGGCCGGCCAGCCATCGTCCGCGATCAACGTGGTCAGCACTGGGGCCATCGGGGCCATGTCATCGGCGGCAAACTGGGCTGCCAACTGCTCGACGGCAGCCACTCGGGCCGCAGTCTCCTCCCTGGTGCCGGCCGTATGGACGTAGATCAGACGATGTTGCTCGGGGCAGACGGTGAGAATCCACTGCACCTTCAGCCGCCCGGCCTCGGTCAACTGGCCGCTCTGGGGGGCGAAGTGGAACTCGCCGAGCATGTTTTGCCGCCGCCAGCCGTTCTGCACCATGGCGCAGAAGGGCGCCCGCACCGCTGCCCGGTCGGGGCACTGGAAGGGGTCGGGCCAGCACTGCCGGCGTTTCACGTCCCGCACGATGCTGTTAAAAACGTCGGAGAACAACTCGGCCGAGACCTGCGTGGCACAGCCAAACGCAATCAGCAGCGGGCCGACAACGGCAAGCGATCGGGCGGGCATTTCGGTCTTCCTTTGCGACAGTGTAGCCGGCACACGCCGTGTGCCGGCGGTGTCCGCACACGGCGTGTGTGGACGACAGTTAAACCAGGCGGATTGCGCAGAGTTTCCCGCGCCGGCATCCGTGATCCGACTCGGCCTCAAAATCCTTATCGGCAGCAGAAGCCAGCCGTCTATGGGAAGTTCCTGGGGCCAGGACCGCGTATCGCGTCACTCGGAGCGTGACGAGCACGGTCAAGCGAATTGCGGCACTTTCAGCAGTTCGCCCCCGGCTGCCGGTCGCAGCCTCGTGCGGGGCGTCGGGTTGCCGGGTGGCGGGACCCGCGGTAAACTCAGGACGCAACGAGAACGATCCGATCCAATTCACTCTGCCCTGCCATCCCACCTTCCTGGGGAGCCCTGCCATGTCCGCTTCCGAAGTATCCCGTCGCGATTTTCTCCGCACGACGGCCGTTGGCGCCGCCGGCGTCTCCGCTGCCCAATTCATTCCGGCCGGCGCCCTGGGGAAAGGAGGCAAGGCGGCGGCCGGCGAACGCATCCGGGTAGGGCTCATCGGCTGCGGCGGGATGGGACTCGCGAACCTCGCCGCCTGCGCCGCGCAGCCGGACGTCGTGGTCACCGCCGCGTGCGACGTCTGGAAGCCGCGGCTGGAGCAAACCGTCGCCAAGCACCAACAGACTGCCCAGGCATACCACGACTACCGCGAAATGCTGGCGCGGAAGGACGTCGACGCCGTGATCATCGCCACCCCTCCGCACTGGCACTGCCGCATGGCGGTCGATGCGTGCCAGGCGGGCAAGGACATCTACCTGCAAAAACCGATGACGCTGCACCTGGCCGAAAGCCTGGCCGTCCGCAACGCCGTCCGGAAGCACGGCCGCATTTGTCAGATCGGCACGCAGATTCACGCCGGCGAGAACTACCGGCGGGTGGTCGAGTGGATCCGCTCCGGCAGGCTGGGGAAGATCAGCGTGGCCCGCACCTTCAGTGTCATGAATCAAGGACCCGGCGGCATCGGCAACACCCCGGACTGTGCCCCGCCAAAGGAGATCGACTGGGACCAGTGGGTCGGTCCCTATCCGATGCGGCCGTTCAATCCGCTGATCGTGAAGGGTGCTTATGAGCACGGGTCATTCATGGAGTTCAGCGGCGGATGGACGCCGGGCATGGCCCCGCACATCGTCGACCTGCCGGTGTGGGCCCTCGAATTGGGCTTTCCCACGGCCGTCTACAGCTCCGGCGGACGGTACGCGATCAAGGACGCGGGCGACGCCCCCGACACCCAGGAAGTGCTCTGGCAGTACCCGGACTTCACCATGACTTGGATGATGTCGCTGGTGAACAGTTTCGCTTTCGACTTCGGCCGGGGCGTGCCGGCGCGGCGGCTGGGCATCTACTTCCACGGCCTCAACGGCACCCTCTTCTGCGATTACGGCTCGCACCACGTTGTGCCGGAGGGCGACCGGCTGAAAGACGCCAAGCCGCCGGCAAAGAGCATCCGCCCGTCGCCCGGCCACGAGCGGGAGTGGCTCGACTCGATCAAGAGCCGCACGCCGCCGAGCTGCAATCCGCAATACCACTGCAAGATCGACGTGCCGATCGTGCTGGCGAACCTCTCCTTGCGGCTGGGCCGCTCGATCCGGTTCGACGCCGCCAGCGAAAAGATCGTCGGCGACGACGAGGCGTCGCGGCTGAGCAGGCCCGACTACTGCGCACCGTGGAAGTTCCCCGCGGAATACCTGTGAAGCGGGCCTACCGCGGCTGGCGGGATAGAGTGGTGCTCATTGGATAGTCGCAGCGCGGTCTGCCATTAGGGGGGGCGCCTGCCACGGCATCCCGTGCTCCGCTTCCCACGTAACCGCCGACCTGATAAACTCAGGGATTCCGATGGCAAATGTCCCCCGCGGAGTCCCGGCAATGGCCAAACCCCATCGTCCCGTCAAGAAAGCCAACCACGGCAAGCGCCCCGCCAACGCCAAAGGCCGCAAGACCAAGCGTCACCTCGTTCGCACTTGATCCGTCCTGGAGGAGTCCGGTTGTGGGCAAGAGAGAGCCGATTCTCGATTTCGGCGAGTACGACGTCAACCACCTGGTGGCCGACGCCGCGGAGATCCGCCGCTACAACCCCCAACGCTATGAGATGGAGCAACTCACGGCGATCTGCCACGAGGACCCCGGGCGGCACATTTGCGTCGGCTATAAGGACCTCCGTCCGGACGAGTTTTGGGTGCGGGGCCACATGCCGGGAATGCCGCTGATGCCGGGCGTGATCATGTGCGAGGCCGCCGCCCAGTTGTCCAGCTACTACAGCCACAAGTACAAGTTGATGGAGGGGGTGATCGGCTTCGGGGGACTGGAGGACGTCCGCTTCCGCGGCGTGGTCCGGCCCGGCGACCGCTTCGTCATCGTCTGCCGCTTGCTGAAGCTCCGCCGCTCGATCATGACCTGCGAGTTCCAGTGCTTCGTCAAAGAGAACCTGGTCTGCGAAGGCGTCCTCAAGGGCGTCTCCCTGCCGATGGAGCAGATCACCGGCGAAGCGGGGTGACGTTTCAGTCGGCCGCAGAGGCCGCAAAGAGCGCAAAGCCGTCGTAACCCGATCCGCCAGGGCGCCACGGACCGGACTCGCTCCCCTGCCCGTCTTCTGCCGGTGCCGCGCGCCTTCTACTTCCATTTTTCCAGCGAAATCGTGCGTCAATGGCGATCGAGAGAGTCGCCGTTGAGGCGGAATTCCCCTTCGCAGTCGGCGGCGCCCCCCCTACCGGCCGTTGCCACCAGTCCTCCCCGCTCATGGATTTCGCTTGCGAAATTGGCGGAACCTGCGCATATATAAGGGTATGTAGGGCTTGGCGGAGACGCGATGCCATAGGCCAGCATCGGACGATTCGTGCCATCGACGTGGTGCAGAAATATCCCCCCGCCACTCTTCCCAACTTTTTCACGGAACACAGCAATGTACAGATCTCGCGTCGGTCAGCTCGGGCGGACTTCTCCGCGTTCCAAGGCTTTCCGTTCTTCTTCCTGGCAATCGCGGCGGGGAAGGTTTGAGCTGCTCGAGCCGCGATTGGTCCTGTCTTCGCCCGCGCCCACCACGGTCGGAATCGGCGCGCCGGTGCTGGTGGCCTTCAACGATCCGGCCGCCGTGGCGGGGACGACGTTCACGGCCCAGAGCACCAACTCGGCTGCCCTAACCGCGACCGTGTTGCAGACCAGCGAAATGCTCGAGATGCAGGTCCACACGGTCAACCCCGACGGCTCGGTCGGCGTCAGCGGCGTGATGGACTTCCTGCTCTTGGACCAGTACGCCCCGAACAACATCGCGCACGTCACAAGCTTGGTCGATTCGGGCTTCTACAACGGACTGACCTTCCACCGCATCATCCAGGACTTCATGGATCAGGGGGGCGATCCGCTGGGCACCGGCAGTGGCGGCAGCGGCTTCAACGGCGCCCAAGGCCAAGTCCAGGATGACGAATTCAACGTCGATCTCCGCTTCACGTCTTCCGGCATCTTGGCCATGGCCAACAGCGGGCCGGACACCAACGACTGTCAGTTCTTCATCACCAACGCCCCCTACCGCTCCCTCGACTACGGCTACAGCATCATCGGCAAGCTGGTGGCGGGCGACGCTATCCGCCAGGCCATCGCCAGCGTGCCCGTCGAGGACAACAGCTCGGGGGAGGACAGCCAACCGATCAATCCCCCGATCATCGACTCGATCACCATCGTCCCCGATGTCCAGTACGGCCTGCTGATGCTCAAGTCGGGCACGGGCGCGGCCGCCGGGCAGACGGCCACCGTCACCGTCACCGCCAGCAACGGATCGAGCGTCACGATCACCGCCAGCGACGGCACCCAACAGTCATCGCTCGGCGTGACGCTGGCCACCGACACGCCCTCGCCCAACGACCGTCCCGCCTTCATCACGCCCGTCCCGGACGTGTACACCACGATGAACACAGCGGCCACGTTCGCCATCCCCGTGGTGGAAGGCGACGTCGGCGTTCCGCTCTCCTACGGAGCGATTGTGGTCTCCAGCACGTCCGATCTGACCATCAGCGCCACGGGCACCGGCCCCACCGACGGCAGCGCGACCGTCACCCCCAGCAACGACCTCGTCGGCGTCTTCGACACCGAGGTCGGCGTCTGGGCCACCAGCAGCGGCGGCAGCACTTACGACGCGCAGCACGTGGCGGTCTTCATCAGTCCGGCGGCCCCGGCTTCGCTGAGCATTGCGACCGCGGGCGTTACGCCTGGCGGCACAACGGCCATCAACAACGGACTGACCTTCGCCGTCAGCGGAGTCGTGAGCGGGCTGACCGTGGCGATCTACGCCGACGGCGGTTCCACCCCTATCGGCACCGCCGTGGCCTCCGGCACTACCGTGGACGTAACAACTACCGTGCCGCTGGCCGACGGTTCGCACACCTTCACCGTCGAGCAGTTCGTCTCCTACAGCGACACGACGGTGGGCAACCGCACCGTGCCCGCCGGCAGCCTGTACAGCGTTGCTTCCGCGAGCACCGTGAGCTTCACCGTGGACGCCCCGCCGACGGCCACGGCCGACCTGAGCGGCGTGACCAACACCGGCGACGGCGCCACGTTCGTGGTGACCTATGCCAACGCGGGCGACACGATCGCGCTTTCGACGATTGACGACAACAACGTGCTCGTGACCGGCCCGAACTCGTTCAGCCAGCTTGCCACGCTGCTGAGCGCCACGCCCAACGCGGACGGCTCGCAGGTAACGGCCACCTACCGGATTGACGCCCCCGGCGGGGCGTGGGACAGCACCAATCTCGGCACCTATACCGCGACCATGCAGGCCAACCAGGTGAGCGACTCGCACGGCAACTACGTCGCCGCGGGCGTGCTGTTGAGCTTCAACCCCAGCGACCTCATCGCGCCGAGCGTGACGATTGACTTGGCAGCCGGCCAGGCGGCCGCGACCAACGCCTCGCCTATCAACTTCGCGGTCACCTTCAGCGAGGCGGTCGTCGACTTCGCCGCCGGCGGCGTG
Source organism: uncultured Planctomycetaceae bacterium (assembly GCA_963754135.1). GTDB lineage: Bacteria > Planctomycetota > Planctomycetia > Pirellulales > Thermoguttaceae > JAJFUI01. Next base: position 998,917 of record CAVWEY010000002.1, on the reverse strand, counting down.
ACGATCAGCGGAACGGCGACGGGAACGCTGGTGGCCACGGTCACTTCCACTGGCAGCGACGGCACGACCTACAACGTGGCCATTAGCGGCATGACCGGCGATGGCACCGTCATCATCGGCCTGGCGGCGGGGGCCGCCCATGACGCCGTGGGCAATCCCAGCCTGGCCTCCACCAACACCGACAACACTGTGACCTACGACACCACCGCGCCGACGGTGACCATCGACCAGGCGGCCCCCCAGAAGAACCCGACCAACGCCACCGAGATCGAGTTTGCTGTGGTCTTCAGCGAGCCGGTCGCCGGGTTCACCGGCAGCGACGTGACCATCAGCGGCACGGCCGGCGCCACCACCGCCGTGGTCTCGGCTTGGCCCGGCAGCAGCACGGAGTACACGGTGACGGTCAGCGGCATGACCGGCGACGGCACGGTGATCGCCAACCTGTTAGCCGGCGCAGTCCAGGACGCGGCCGGCAATCCCAGCGCCGCCTCCACCAGCACCGGCACGGACAACAGTGTGACCTGCGACTTCACCCGGCCCACCGTGACGATCAACCAGGCGGCCGGACAGGCCGACCCGACCGGCTCGTCGACGATCCACTTCACCGTGGTCTTCAGCGAGGCGGTCAGCGACTTCGTCACCGGCGACGTGACCTTCGGCGGCACCGTGGTGGGCAACCTGACGGGGACAGTCACCGCCACCACCAGCGATGGCACGACCTACGACGTGGCGGTGGTCGGCATGGCTGCCAACGGCACACTGACCGCCACCATTGCCGCCTACAAAGCCCACGACGCCGCCGGCAACGGGTGTATGGCGTCCACCAGCACCGACAACACCGTCCAATTCATCTTGACGCAGATTCCCACCTTTACTCTGACGGAGCCGACCTCGGGAACGTACAACGCCGGACAGACGGTGGCCATTGCCTGGAAGGGCACGAACATTATTTCGGGCACTTCGATCTGCCTCTGCTACGACACGGCCGCGGTCTGGGGCGGCGGCAAAGAGACCTGGATCGCTTTCAACCAGGCCGCCGCCGTCGGCACCGGCTACGGCACTTACCAGTGGAACACCACCGGCGTCGCCCCGGGCACGTACTATATCGGCGGCTATCTCTGGTCGGGCGGCAAGCCGATCTACTCCCACCTCACCCAATCGATCACCATCCTCGGCCCCGCCGCGCCGACTTTTGCCCTGACGGCGCCGACCTCTGGGACCTACGCCCCCGGGCAAAGCGTGGCCATCTCCTGGAAGGACGCGAACGTGCCCGCCGGCGCCACGATCAGCCTCTGCTACGATAAGGACACCGTTTTTGGCGGCGCCAAAGAGACCTGGATCACTTTTAATCAGACCGCCGCCAACGGCTACGGCACTTACCAGTGGAACACCACCGGCGTCGCCCCCGGCACGTACTACATCGGCGGCTATTTGTATGCCAACGGCAAACCGGTCTACTCCCACCTTACCCAGGCGATCACCATCTCCCCGCCGACCTTCGCCCTGACGGAGCCGACTTCCGGGGCCTACAACGTCGGACAAACCGTGACCATTGCCTGGAAGGACCAGAACGTTCCCCCGGGCGCCGTGGTCTGCCTCTGTTACGATACGGATGCCGTCTGGGGCCACGGCAAAGAGACCTGGATTACCTTCAGCCAGACCGCCGCCACCGGCTACGGCGAATACACCTGGGACACGGCCGGCGTCGCGCCCGGCACATACTACATCGCCGGCTATTTGTGGTCCAACGGCACGCCGGTTTACTCCCACCTCACCACGCCCATTACGGTGGCCGCGCTCCTCACGCTGGCTACGCCGACATCGGCGCCCGAGCAGCCCTTGCCGGCCGCCGACGTTCTGCAGAGCCAGAGCGAGTTGACGCCCATTGTCGCGGAGGCCATCCGGCGGTGGGCCGGAGTGGCGGGCAGCCAGGTCTTGGCGGGCGTTTCGGTCCAGATCGCCGATCTGCCGGGCAATTTGCTGGGCGAGACGATTGGCAAGACGATCCTGATCGACCGCGACGCCGCCGGCTACGGCTGGTTCATCGACCCGACGCCCAGCGACGATTCCGAGTTCACCCCGCTTGCCAACGATGAGTTGGCCGCTTTGCCGCAGAGTGCCGCCCAGGGGCACGCCGACCTACTGACGGTCGTAATGCACGAAATGGGGCACGTGCTGGGCTACGAAGACGACGCCGGCGGCGACTTGATGGGCGGCGCTCTGCCGTTGGGCATCCGTTGGGACTTGGCCGCCGATCAGGTGTTCGCTAAGTATGGGGCGTAAGGCGGGCCGCGTTTACCGCTGCACCACCGGCCATTTTCTTGGCAGTCTGGCATATCTGGGACAAGATTGATAGTCTCGTCCCCTTGCAATTATGTTCAAGAAGTGTAAGACTGCACTCGTTACGTGCGTCGGCGGATGCCCGCGTGTAGGGGGTATTGTGCCACGCGAAAAATCGCAACGAGGAGGGAGTTTGATGGAAGTTGTAGCGCCGGCGGCCCACGCGGCTGCCCCGCCGCGCACACCGTGATCCGGCGCTACAACCCCATAATCTTTATTGTGATTCAGCCGAAGAATCGGGCGAATATAATATGGGGGGTATGCTCCAGTGGCAGAATGGGACGACAATTTCACTAGCCTGATACGCCGCGTGCGGGAAGGCTCCGAAGACGCCGCCTGGGAACTGGTGAACCAGTACGGAGAGGCAATTCGCCGGGCGGTTCGGCGGGCACTGAACGAACGCTTGCGGTCCAAATTCGACTCCCTGGATTTCGTCCAGGTCGTTTGGAACTCCCTCTTCCGGGTCCGCGACAAGCTCGACCGCTTCAACCGGCCGGAGGAGTTGACCGCCTACCTGGTGACCATGGCGCGGAACAAAGTCGGCATGGAGGTGCGGCACCGCCTGATGACGCAACGGTACAACGTGGGGCACGAGGAGTCGTTGGATCAACTCCAGGCCATGGGCTGCATGGACGTTGCCAGTCCGCAGCCCTCGCCCATCGACGTGGCCATCGCCCGCGAGAGGTGGGACCGCTTGCTCGAAGGCCAGCCTCAGCACTACCGGCAGATCATCCAACTGCGGTTGCAGGGACACACCTTCGAGAGCATCGCCCACGCCGTCCATTTGGACGAGCGCACCGTGCGCCGTTTCCTCAAGAGACTGCTTCACTCTGCCGCCGCATGAAAGCGGAAGTATCCACGAGCCGGCACGCTTCAACCGCCAGGCTTGGCGAGGAGCGCGGGCTTCTGGACGCCAATCGGGTTGCTGACGCGATCAAGCTGCGCTGGCGGCAAGGGGAACCGCCGGACGTCAACGGCGCGCTTGCCAGCCACCCCGGCCTGCGGCGTTACAAGTCGGTTGTGCTCGACTTGGCCTATGCCGAGTACCGCCAGCGGTTGCAGGCGGGAGAGCCGGTCGATGCCGTGACCTTTGCCGGACGGTTTCCCTCGCTGGAGCGGTCGCTGTGCCTGCTGATCGAGGTTCACGGTTTGCTCTCCCAGGACCCCGACTTGCAACTTTTGCAGGACAGCTTGCGCTGGCCCGAGGCCGGCAGCCGCTTCCTCCAGTTCGACCTGGTTGCCGAGATCGGCCGGGGGGCGTTCGGCCGGGTGTTTTTGGCCACCGAGCCGGCCCTGGGCGGCCGGACGATCGTCGTGAAAATTGCGCCGGGCGGAGGCGTGGAGGCCGAAATCCTCGGCAAACTGCGGCACCCCAACATCGTTCCCGTCTATTCCCTCCAAGAGGACGAAACCGCCGGGCTGGCGGCATTCTGCATGCCCTACCTCGGGCGAGCGACGCTCTGCGACGTGCTCGACCAGTCTTTCCCCACCGGACGTGAAAGTCCGCCGCTCCGGGCGCGCGCGATCCTGGATGCGGTCGCGGCCGCCAACAAGGATTTCGATTCGCAGGAGTCGCCGCCTCCCGTGGCAATCCTCCGCCGAGGTTCCTACGTTGACGGCGTAGTCCATCTCGCCGCCCAACTGGCCGACGCGCTGGCCCATTCGCACGGGCGGGGCATCTACCACCGCGACTTGAAGCCCTCCAACGTGCTCATGGCGTCCGAAGGGCGGCCGCTGCTGTTGGATTTTAATCTCTCGGTGGACGCGGGCTTGCCGGCCTGGAAGGTCGGCGGCACGTTGCCCTACATGCCCCCGGAGGAGCTGGCGAATCTCGCCCGCCCGAAGACCGATTCCCGTCCCCTGCGCTACGATCCCCGCTCGGACCTGTTCTCGTTGGGGGTGATCGTCTATGAGTTGCTCACCGGCAACCTCCCGTTCGGGTCCATCGCGCGGGATCAACCCCTGGAAGAGACGGCCATCCGCTTGCGGAAACAACAGGAGTCGGGGCCGCGGCCGGTCCGGGACCTCAACGGCCGGGTCGACCGGCGTTTGGCCCGGCTCGTGGAGAGTTGCCTGGCATTCGAGCCGGAGCGGCGGCCGCAGACCGCGCAGCAATTGGCCGCCGCGCTGCGCCGGGAACTCTCGCTCCCCCGCCGCGGCCGCCGTTGGATCGGCAATCACCGTGGTCTGGTCGTCGGCCTGGGGGCGGCGTTGCTGTCGCTCAGCCTTGCGGTAACGCTCTTCCTCGCGCTCCGGCCGCCCTACAGTGTCCGCCAACTTCAACTCGGGCTGGCGCGCATCGAGCAAGGAGAGTACGCGGCAGCCGTGGACTATCTCAGCAATTCGATCCGCTCGAACCCGAACTCCAGCGAGGCGCTGTTCGCCCGCGGACGGGCGTACCAGCGCCTCGGGGAGTTTCAGACGGCGTTTCAGGATTTCAGTTCGGCCAACCGGCTGAAATCAACTCCAATCACCAACGCTTGTAGAGGATACTGTTTGAGCCGAATCAAGTCCTTCAAGGCTGCGACAGCTATGTACGACTTGGCGTTGAAGTCGGGCTTCGACCGGCCGGCAGTGCTGTACAACAACATCGGCTACACCTACCTGATGCTCGGCCAGCTCGACGACGCCGAAAAGTATCTTCAGCGTGCGGTTCGGGCTGACGGCAATCTTCAGGCCGCTCACTATAATTTGGCGGTACTCTTCCTGAAACACGCAATCGCAAGGACAATCGACTCTGGATGCCGCACTTTCTCATGCAACCAAGGCGATTGCGATCGGGCCTCAGACGGCGGACCTATATCGTAATGTTGCCGCCCTTTACGCCATGGCCGCGAGAGGGGACTCGAAGTTGATCCGGCCGGCCATCGAGTTCGTCGGAAAGGCTGTGGAACTCGGCGCTCACCCGGAGACATTCACTTCCGACGCCCGTTACTCCGCGTTGCAAACGGAGCCGGCCTTCCGCGAGGCCCTGAGAAGGCCCGTATTGCCGCAGAAGTCGCCAAGGGCGGTGCAATTGGTCGATCCGCTCGACAAGCCGTAGCTCCTCGTCCCCGCCGGGCTTGTCCCGGCGGAACGAGGGATTGGCCACTAGCCTTCCTCCCAGGGTAGCCGCTCGGAGCGGCAACCCTGGGCTGTCCCATCACAAGCCCTTCGGGCTATTCTGCCCGACTTGCGTACCAACACGAGAAAGGCGGACGAACTCTAAATCGGGCTGAATTACCCCGCATCATGTTGCCAAACGACAACGCACCGGGCAATCTTGGCGGCGTTACTCGTTCCGGGATGGGCAGTTCCGTCGACCGGCGTCTTGGCGGCACGGCACTTGCTCCTGGTTCCCGCCACGTCTTCGCACCGACGCCCTATTCAGGCGGAGATTCACAATTAACCTTGTGGCACGGAACGTCTGCCCCAATCACGTCTCGCCGCCCGAGCCTTCGGCGGTTGCCGTGTGTCTCTAGTCGAGCCTTTTCCGCTGAACATCAGGGAGATACTATCATGTCACTTCGTACACCATGCGGCCGTTTTTCGGCGGTGAAGCGACGGAGCCTTCGCCTGGAGTCCCTCGAGCCCCGTTGCATGTTGTCGCACCCGGCAGTCGCCGCCGTGAACGTGGCGGGCAGCAACTGGGCCCCAAGTTTCGTGTCCTATCTGGAGTCCTCGGGGCTGGGCGCCGGCGGATACGCAATCCCGGTCGGTTCTTCAGCCCAACTCCAGACCCTCCCCTGGACGAACATCGACACGATCCGCATTACATTCACCGAGAACGTGGTTGTCGTTGCGGCCGATCTCTCGGTCAGCGGCGTCAACAAGACGGCCTATGCCTTCAGCGGGTTCAGCTACGACCCCACCACGTACACCGCCACCTGGACGCTCAACGCCCCGATCGGCGACGACAAGCTGGCCCTCGATCTCGACGCCAACGGACTCGCGCCCGTCAAAAGCGCGGCGACCGGCGAGGTCCTGGACGGCGCTTGGACCGATTGTCAGAGCACCTATCCCTCGGGCAACGGCCAGGGCGGCACGGACTTTCATTTCCGCTTCAACGTCCTCCCCGGCGACGTGAACCAAAGCGGGGGCGTCGGCAGCTTGGACACAGTCCTGGTCGCCAACGCCGGCGGGCAGGTGATCGGCGATCCCGGATACTCGATCTTCTACGATGTCAACGGCGGTGGGAAGATCGGCAGCCTGGACACAACTCTCGTCGCCAACAACGGCGGATCGGTGCTGCCCAGCGGCAACCCGCCCGGCATGAGCAATGACGCCCCCACGACCAGCGGCATTCCGGACGTCAGCGTCGCCGTGGGCACGGTGGACCAAGTTTTGACGCTGACCGATTTCTTTGCCGACGCCCAAACCCCGCCCCAAGACCTGGTCTTTTCCGTCGTCCAGAACACCAACCCCGCGCTGTTCAATTCGGTGGCGATCAACTCGGGCAATCTGAGCCTGACGTTCGCCAACGGGGTCATCGGCGACGGCGTGATCACGATTCGCGCCACCGACGGCGTCGGCCTGATTGTGGATGCCACGCTGGCCACCCACGTCAGCGTGGCCCCGGCCATCAGCGATTTCTCTTGCATAGACGAAATTGGTGATATTCTGGACCCTTACCGGGAATGTTTCCGACTTCGGCGATCCGGTCCAAGGCGACATCGTCACCTTCGGCGGAGTGCTCGCAAGTTACAACCTCACGGCCACTGTGGGTGCGGACGGCGTGTTCAGCGTGACCTCTGAGCTAGTCGGCCTGCAAGGCGGTACAGCCACGGCGCAGACCACTAACCCGCAGGGTATCCTTTCCAATGTGGCGGAGGATTGGATCTTTGTGTGAGCCGGCGGATTGCACAGTTCCGCACGATTCTCTATACTGCCGGCATCGTTTCGCTGGGAAGGATAGGCGAAATGGCACCGCAGATAGACCGCAAGGCAGAGACCGATGACCGTGAACCCGCCGGCTTCAGCTTGGTGGAGTTATTGGTCGTCATCACGATCATCGGCGTCTTGATTGCCCTGTTGCTGCCGGCCGTGCAAGCGGCGCGGGAGGCCGCCCGGCGAGTGCAGTGCGCCAACAACGTCAAGCAGTTGGCGCTGGCCACTCTGAGCCATGAGTCGGCAATCACGTTCTTTCCGACCGGGGGCTGGAGCAAAGACTGGCTCGGGGATCCGGATTGCGGGTTCGGCAAACTCCAGCCCGGCGGATGGATCTACAACGTCCTCCCCTTTATTGAGCAGCAGCCCCTGCACAACTTGGGCGCGAACGGCAGCGGCATGACGATCGAGGACGCCAACGCACAGCGGCTTGGCACGCCGCTGATGGGCTTGAACTGCCCCAGCCGCCGGCCGGCTGTTCTGTTTTACTGCATGTACGATGAATTTACCCAGTTCAGATTGACGAATGGTCCCATCAACTGGGTTGCCCGCAGCGACTATGCCATGAATGCCGGAGATTATCGACAAACAGATGATGTCTCGCCTACTGACCTGGCCAACGGCGACGATCCGAACACGTGGATTTACGCCGACATGTCGCACCAGACCGGAATCTCCTATCAACGAAGCCAAGTGAGGATGGCCGACATCACGGACGGGGCCAGCAATACATTTCTCATTGGCGAGAAGTATATCAACCTCGATCACTACACCGACGGCAAGGATCAGGGCGACGACGAAACGATGTACTGCGGCGATGACCTGGACTTGCTCCGTTGGACGGGAATCATCGGCACGGTCGGCAACAGCGCCGAAAACAACCTGCCCGTGCAGGATAGGTCGGCAATCGGCGAGGGCAATCACGTGCAGTGGTTCGGCAGTGCCCACGCCAATGCGTTCAACATGTCGTTCTGCGACGGCTCGGTCGGCACGATCAACTACTCGATCGACGCCGAGGTCTACCGCCGGCTGGGCAACCGCAATGACGGCCTGCCCCTGGATCCACGGCAGTTCTGATTGTGGTGCGGCCGTCCCGGCTGCACGGGCAGGCGAGACGCCTGCACCACAAATAATTGCCGCGCTATGCCGCTTCGCGGGATTTGTCCGAGTCCTTGGCCGCGGCCTTCTTGCCGTCCGGCGCGGCGACGGGCTCCTCGGCGGCCGCCTCTGCCTTCTTGGGGCCTTGCTGGACGGCTTGAACTTGCTCGGCGGCCCAGGTCTCCGTCCAGACGCAACCCGCCCAGGACAGTCCGACCCCGAAACCGATCATCACCGTCTGCTTGCCCGGCCGCAGCCGGCCCGACCGGCGCAGCTCGTCGATCAGAATGGGGATCGTCGACGAGACGGTGTTGCCGCAGTGCCGCAGGGCCTCGGGCGTGTGCTCGTGGTCCAGCGCGAGCCGCTCGCGGAGATGGTCGAGCATGAACACGGTGGCCTGGTGAATCAGGTACAGGTCCACTTCCTCGCGGCGCCACTTGGCGGCGGCCAGGACCCGATCGACCAGCGGCGGGGCCACGTCGAGGCTGAACTTGACCAGTTCCGGGCCGTCCATGTAGAGGCTGCTCGGCCAGCGGCGCCGCTTCCGCGACTGGATGGCCGTCTCTTTCGGCCGCGCCCTCCTTCGGCCACCAGCAGCATGTTGCCGCCGCTGCCGTCCGTGCCGAACACGAAGGAGCCTAACGACGGCCGGTCGGCGGCCTCGATCAGCGTCGCCGCCGCCCCGTCGCCGAAAATCGTCCGCAGCGAGCGGTCCGTCGGGTCGATGAACTTCGAGTAGGTTTCGGCCGTCACCAGCAGCACGCGTCGGGCGGCCCCGCTACGGATCAGCCCGTCGGCCAGCGACAACCCGTACACAAACCCCGAACAGCCCAAATTATAATCCAACGCGCCGATTGAGGTGGGCAGCCGCAGCCGGTCCTGCATCAGGCAGGCGGTGGTAGGCAGAGGGTAGTCGGGCGTCTGCGTGCAGAACAGCAGAAAGTCGATCGTGTCGCGGTCGATGTGATGGTCGGCGAACAGCTTTTCCGCCGCCGCCACCCCCAGATCGGAGGAGCACTCGTCGGGCGCGGCGATGTGCCGCTCCTGGATGCCCGTCTTCGCGTAGACCAGCTCCATGTCCCACTTGGGGAACTGAGACCCGAGGAAATCGTTGTCTTCGACCTTCTCGGGCAAGTGGATTGCCACAGGGCCGATTGCCGCATACTTCATCGCCAATAGCCTCCGCCCGCCTCCCACGCAGAAAGGCAAAGAGTACCGAAACCCACCTGACGATGTTCAACCGTAGTTGACGGATGGCATCTTCATGGGGCAGGTTGTCAACCCGGTCCACGATCCTCCCCAAGATACCGGATTGGGCGGCGGGTGGATAGGCCGATGCCCGTCGGTCCCCTCAATTAGCGGGCTACGACCCACTACTGGCCGGCGAGTTGTAGGAGGCGACTCCAGTCGCCGATATTGATGGATAGAAAAGGAGGGTGACGTTGTCCATACTCAGTCAACTGCGGCTGTCTTATTTCTGCTATTTCTCCAAACCGGCCGCCGATCGCCCAGTTTACCGGGCAATTCGCCGCCAACATACACGGAAAATCGTCGAACTGGGGATCGGCGACGGTCGGCGGGCGCTCAGAATGATTCAGGCCGCCAGGTTGACGTCCCTGAGGCAGGATATTCTCTACGTCGGCATCGATCCGTTCGAGGGGCGCTGTGGGGCAGGTTGCCAACCTGCCTTAACACTGAAGGCCGCCCACCAACTCCTCCGCAGCACCGGAGCCCGGGTGAGCTTCTGCCCGGGCAACCCGCCTGAATCGCTCGTGCGAGCGGCGAACTCGTTGGGAAAAGTCGATCTGCTGATCGTCCCGGCCGAGATCGATTTACCGTCCCTGGCATGGATTTGGTTCTTTGTCCCCCGCATGCTTCACCAGCGGTCGCTGGTGTTTGTCCAACGGGTGTTGGACGACGGTCGGATGACGCTTCATATCATGCCGCGGCCTGAGATCGACGCCCTGGCCGCAGCCGGCGCAGGCCGCCGCGCCGCATGAGCAGATGCACCGCAGTGGCACACGCCGCGTTGCCGTCAGAACGTATAGCCGATCTGCCCACCGATGGTGAGCATCCGCGAGGCGGGCTGGAAGGAGCCGTCGCCATAGGCGTCTTGGACCATGGCCGACTCGCCCCAGGTCATCGCCTCCGCGACCGCCGAGAGCGAGAACCGCTGGAACCGCACCCCAAGCTCGACCCTGCCGGTGAGTCCGCATCGGGGCCACGCCACGCTCTCGAAGTAGGTGGCGTACTGGTAGGTGAGCGGCGTGGCGCCGATCCGCGCCGAGGCGAAGAATTGGGGACCCGGCTCCGGGGAATCCCTGGTCTCCAGGCCCAAGTAAGGATAGAAAGTCCACCAGGTCTCTTGGTATCCCGCCACGGGGTCTCCCGAAGGCGTGACGGCGTTCTCGAGGTTGCGGAACCAGAATCGCGTGCCGATCCCCAGCACGAACCGCACCCGCGACCAATCGGCCGGCTCGATCAGCAAATCGTATTCGCCGCGCAGTCCGAGGTAGTCGGTGCCGTTCGATTGGTTGTAGGGTTCCGTCGATCCATCGTCGTACATCGCCGCGCCGTAGTAGGCCATCGTGCCGCCGAAGAGCTCGATCCGGAACCGCTCCGCGCCGTTGCGATGCAGGTAGCCCAGCGTCGAGAGCGGACCGTACTCGTTGACGAAATCCACCCCGCCCGACCGCTCGTTCCACGAGAAAGCATCCTGCCGGAAGTACCAGGTGGATTCGACCGGCCGGTCGGCGAGGTTGAACCAGGCACGGCAAAGACCGTCGCCGGACGATCCGCGGGCAAAGCGGCAGCCGGGGCCACAGGACTCGCCGGGACCGTCGGGCCGAGGTCGCCGGGGTGGGCGTCACGGGCGGACCCGCCCGGCGGCGGCCACGCCGATTCGTAAGGTGACGCCGGCTGCGGCGGACCCAGCCCCGGTTGGCCAAATGCCGGTCCCGCCGACGGACCGGCCGGCGGCAAGACGGGGTACCGGTCATCGCCCAAGGCCGGCTGGATGCCTACGATCAACAGCGTGCCGAGAATCCATCGCCACATCGTTGTGTAACCTCTGCTTCGGGCCGCACCGTACTCGTTGCGCTCTGCGCAACGACGTTGCCAATCGGGACTGCGGATGCTACCGAGACGCAGTACACGCGTCAACCTCACTCATTGCCGACAACAACGGGATCGGGACCACCCAACCGTGTCATTCGCACGGCCCCGAGCCTCCCACCAAGGGGACATTTCTACCCCTGTACAACCGAAGGGAACTGCGGCGTGCCTTGGCCGGCAATCGCGGAGCAAACGGCACGCCGGGTACGTCCGGTGCATTCCGGCCGCCTTGCAATGCAACGCCCGCAACGGCCGTTTTCCGGCGAACGGCCGGCAAGACCGGCACTTCTCCACCCGCCGCCGTCGCGTTGCGATTGCGTGGTAGCGAGAGTGGCTGCGGCGCGAGATCTGCCGGTTGGCAGGGATGCCCGTGCTGTGGCGGCACGCCGAAATTGTTTCGCTCCAACGACTTGAGGAAGCCGATACCGCCCTGGGGGCAATCAAAGGAACACCGCCGATGGACAAGGACACTTTTCGCGTCGTCACCCGGGGGGCCGACGGCCAGATCCGCATCCGGGACTACGACAACCAGGAGGCCCTGCTGAAACGCCATTGCCAGGTGGGCGTGGACGATTGCAGCACGGACCTGGGGCTGCGAGGGCTCCCGGTGTTTCGCGGGCTGGTCGGTCCCATGCCGGAGGGGAAGAACGTCATCCGCTACGAATCGCCGGAGGTCTTCGAGACCCTGACCAAGGACTGGAGTGCGGCGAAACCCGTCCGCCGCCGTTCCCGCAGCCAGTCGCCGACGACCTGACATGATCGACAAGAAGCTGTTGGGCATCCTCGTCTGTCCTACCGACCACACGCCGCTGAGCATCGCCGGCGAGCAACTCATCACGCGGCTGAACCGTGCGATTGCGGCGGGCCGGGTGAGGAACCAGGCGGGGCGGCCCGTCGAGCAGCCCATCGAAGGCGGACTGCTCCGCGCCGACAAGACGCTCCTCTACCCGGTCCTCGACGACATTCCCGTCTTGCTGGCCGACGAAGCCATCCCGTTGGCCCAGATCGGCTAACCCGCATTTCTCACCACACCGCGGCTTCGCTGCTGCCGACAGGGCGGCGGGTGGGCGGACAGGGGGGTGAGGGCCGAGAGTAGGCGGATCAGCGCCCGACGGTCACCTGCGATAGCCGTTGGCAAGGGACGGCAGGCCGTTTGGCAGCGGCGGGAGCGGCGGCCGCGCAAACCTTCACGCGCCTCGGCCGCCGGAACGCATCGCAATTCGAGGGCCGATCACTGTTATCCCGAGGCCGGCAACGGCAACGACCACCGTTGCAAGTTCTCGTAAACCTGGACAAAGACGCGCTGATAGGGCCAACTCTGCGACAACGAAATCCACACCCGACGAACCGTCGTCCGCACCAACGCCCCGAGCTTGAGCAGCTTCAACCGGATCGTATCGCAACGCGCCTCCGCCATCTCCGTCCCTTGCAGTCCGAACTGCCGCAAGGCCACAAGCAGCGTGTAGGCCACGCTGGAGAGCCACAATCGCAACTGGTTCGCGCGCATCGTGGCACAACTCGTGCGGTCGGCGAACAAACACATTTGCTGCTCCTTGATCCGGTTCTCCATTTCGCCGCGGGCACAGTACAGGTCCTCGTACAACCCGCGGGCATCGAATTCCTCCGCCGGAAGCGAGGTCACCACGAACCGCGGGTTGCTCCCCTTGGCTAGGTGCTCGGCCTTGCCCACCACGCGCCGCGGGCGGCTCCAACTTTTCCGCGTCTGGTAGGTGAACTCCTTGAAGACCCGCGCCGCCTGGCCCGTGGCCTCAAATTGCACCTTCGCCTCGTGCAATTCCTTGCCCAGAATCCGTGATAAACGGGCGTTTTTCGCCAAACCAAGGACGTAATCCACGCGGTTCTCCTCGCACCATCGCATCAAGTTCTCGCGGCAGAAACCGCTGTCGCCGCGAACGACGATCCGCACCTCGGGCCAGCGGCGGCGAATCCGCTCGACCAGTTGAGCCAACTGCTTCACCGAGCCCGCCGCGCCGTCAATGTCCGACGGCCGCAGCTTGGCGCAGAGCAGATGTTCGCCGCAGAAGATGTACAGCGGCAAATAGCAGTAGTTGTCGTAGTAACCGTGAAAGAACCGGCCCAGTTGATGGCCGTGAATCGGATCGTCCGTGGCGTCCAGGTCGAGCACGATCTGCTTCGGCGGCGCACGATGCAACGCCAGAAACGTCTCGACGAAGAACGGTTCGATGTCGCCGTGTCGGGCGACGATCTTCTTGTAGCGGCTCCAGGCGTCGGCCCCCACGGGGGTCAGTTCCAGGCGGTTGAGCGTGCTCTTGCCCGCCAGCGACTTGCCTCGATCCTTGACGCGGCGACGGTCCTGCCCGACCGGATCGGCCTTGCCCACCAACACCGCCAAGAGCGGATCGTAACGCAAGGTGTTGTGGTCGTTGAGGTCTTCGTAACCCAGGGCCAAGGCGTACACCCGCTGGGCCAGCAACTCGTAGACCGAGTGTTCCACCAGGTCGGGGTCGCGGTAGTCGGTGAAGCAGGCGGCAAATCGCCGCAGAATGCCGGTCTTAGCCTCCACCTCCCGCAGTAGCAGGCCGCCGGCGTCCGAAGTGATGGCTCCGCCGTCGAAGCGCGCGGTGACGGCCCGGCTGCCGAGCCCTTGGAAATCGAACGGGCGTGCGTTACACTCTGTAGACATTGGGCGGCCTCCTTGCTTGTGGCGTTGTTCGTTTCAGCAAAACAACTTATGCCACAGAAGGCCGCCCTTTTTCAATAGGGGCGGTGAGAAATGCGGGCTAGGGCACGTCCTTTCAACAGCCACTCGACGGCCGCGGACTCTTGGTCGCGGTCTTTTCCCCGGAAGATGTTCAACGCTTGCGGCCGGCCGGCGGCACGGTAGGCGGCCGAGACCAGGGCCACGGCGGCGGCGTCTTCGCCGGCCAGCCAGAGCGGATGCGGGGCGCTCAGGGCCAACATGCCCGGCAGATCGTCATACTTCGCCCCGCCGGGCAGAAAATCGGGATCGTCGGTTGCGGTGACGTTGGCGAAGCGGAAGCCGGCGGTGTCGATCACTGCCCGGTCGATGGCCCCGCCGGCGATGGCCCTGGCCGCGGCGAGCCAATGACCCGCCCCGCCCAAACCGACCACATCGACCTTGACCGGGGCATCGCCGTCGCCCATGCTGTGCGCGTAGGCCACCAGCGACAAAATGTCATGCACCCGTTGGCAGAACAGCGGCGGGTTGTAGCCGAAGGTGTAGCCGGCAAATTCGCCCCATTGTTCCTTGTCCGGGCAGGCCTTCGACTTGTTGAGGCGCTGTTTCGTTAGCGGATTGCCGTCGGGGATGAACTTCCCCTGGCCGAACAGGTCGGCGACGAGGACGGCACAGCCCTTTTCATATAACGAGTGGTACGCTCGGCGCTCTGGGCCGAGCCTGTTTTCTGCGGAGAGAACCAATTCCCTGCCACAGCGATCCACAACGATCACGACCCGCCGGTTCGATTTCCAATGCCAATTGCTAAACGCCTGCCAGAACGCCGGCAACTCTTCGCCGAAGGCCCGATTGCGGAGCAGGAAGTCCTTCATTTCCGAACCGCCGCCATCCGCCCATCCCTGGGGTACGACCTCTAGCGTGGCCTTGTCGGGCAGTCCGCGGCCGATCATTGTCTCGACGGCCCCACCCACGACGCGGCGGTATTCCGCCAGCGACGGCCCGTCGTGCGGCCGAAGGGCCTCGATTTGGCGGCGGCTCTGGTCGGTCATCCGCTGCAGCAGCGCTCGCTCGAACTCCTCGCCGCGGGGCGGCGCCGGATGCTTGGCGTCCCAAACGCTCATCTCCGCCACCGAAAGCGGACGGAAGTCCTCCTCGACGATCGGCTCCTCAAGCCCCAGTTTCAGGTGCTTGTTGAGCCAGTGGTACATCACCTCGCGGCTGACGTAGTTGTAGTTGTGCGGAAATTGCAGAAGCGGCTTGGCCATCACCAACTCCTCGGCGCCGAACAGGCCGTAGAGCTTCTTTAGCTCAGGCAAACCCTTGGTGGCGATCTCCTTGGTCCAATCGTCGGCGGCCAACAGCCCGAGCGGCTTGGGCGCCATGACGGCGGCCAGCTCGACGTTGCCGGTGCCGATCCGCAGGTAGCAGGCGTTTTCGCAAGGGCAGCCCCCTTGCATGGCTGTCGAAACCATGACCGCCGGCACGGACACCGCCGGGCGGGGATCGGCCGCGCAGAGTATCAGCGTCTGCGTGCCGCCGCCGCTGGCCCCCGTCACCGCAATGCGCGTCGCGTCCACATCCGGCAGCCCGCAGAGGAAATCCAACGCCCGGATCGAGTCGTAGGTTTGCAGGCCGAAGACGGTTTGCAGCCGGGCCTCGGCCTGCGGACTGAAGAAGCCCCAGCGCCGCGGGCCGTTCATCTCCGGCCGGATTCCGGCGCGATGGTCCAACTGCTTGCTGTCGGCATAGCCGACCATGTCGTAATGGAACACGACGCAGCCCATCCGCGCAAGTTGCACGCAGCGGGCCTGCAACGGATACCGCCCGGAAAACTCGAACCGCTCCGCCCCCATGACGATCTGCTTGCGGATTTCCTTTGGCCCGGCGTCGTAGAACCGCCCCTCGGGCCAATGGCCATGCGGGCAGAGCACGGCGGGCAGCTTGCCGCTGCGGCCCTTGGGACGATACAGATTGCCCGTGACGAACAATCCGGGGTAGCTCTCGAAGTAGACCTTCTCGACGGTGTATCCGTCGCGGTCCACGCGGCCGTGGATGACCGGTTGGCCGGGTGTCACCGGCGGCATGGGCCACAGGCCGGCGGCCAGCAGGACCTGCCGCCGCAGTTGGCCTGCGCGATGCTCCCACGCCTCCCGCGTGGCGCAAGGCGTGAACGGAAAGTACCCGTCGAGGTCCTTAAGCGGCCCTAGCCGCTTGTCCTGCGGCAGTTTGCCGGCTGGCAGCACCCGCGGCGGCTCGGCCCAGGCGTTGGCGAGAATCGCAGAGAGAATCAGCGGGCAGCAGATGGATCGCCGAGCGACTGACAACATGGAGAATCTCCCCTGAAACGCCCCAACCCCCGCATTTTCATTGTGGAGAACCGCAGTCCCGTTGTCAATGGTTGGCAATACCCGCGGTTTTCCGGCCCCGCCGTTGCATTTTCTTCCGAGTCCCGCCTATGTCTTGCTGACCGAAATCCAAGGCAATTCACAAAGGAGCACTACGGTGAAGATTCTCTTGGTCTTGCCGGCGGCAGAGCATTTGCGTGTAACGGGGAACGACGTGCCCAGGCGGAAGATGCTGAGATTCAGCATGTTGTCATTGACGACAGTGGCGGCACTGACCCCTCCGCAGCACGAGGTGACGGTGTGCGACGAGAACGTCCAACCGCTGGATTTCGACACCCCGTGCAACGTGGTCGGCGTGTCGTTCATGACGGCGCTGGCGCCGCGGGCGTACCAAATTGCCGCGGAGTTCCGCCGCCGCGGCAAGACCGTCGTGGCCGGGGGCTTTCACCCCACGTTCCGGCCGGAGGAAGCGGCGGAGCATTTCGATGCCGTGGTGATCGGCGAGGCCGAGGGGCTATGGCCGAAGGTCCTGGAAGATGTCGAGCACGGCCGGCCGGCCAGGTTTTACCGCGCCCTGCAACCGCCGGACCTTTCGGCCACGCCGCTCCCTCGCCGCGAGCTGATGGCCGGCTCCAGCCGCCATTACGTCACCACCCATGCGGTCCAGACGGGGCGGGGATGCCGCCACGGGTGCAAGTTCTGCTCGATCACGGCCTTCGCCCGCGGCGTCCATCGCAACCGGCCGCTGGAGCACGTCATCGAGGAACTTCGCGCCGCGCCGCGCCATTTCATGTTCGTCGACGACAACATCATCGCCGATCCCGAGTATGCCAAACGGCTGTTCCGCGCAATGGCGCCGATGAAGAAGCGATGGATCAGCCAGTGCTCGCTGAAGATCGCCGACGACTGCGAGTTGCTCGCGCTCATGCGCGCCGCCGGCTGCTGTGGCCTGTTCGTCGGCGTGGAAACAATCAGCCAGGAGAACCTCGACGCGGTCGGCAAGGGTTTCAACGACGGAAACGGCTACCTGCGGCGGATCGCCGCGATCCGGGCCGCGGGCATCGGCGTCCAGGCGGGAATCATCGTCGGCCTCGACGGCGACGACGCGACGGTCTTCCAGCGGACGCTACGGTTCCTCCAGCGGGCCCGCATCGACGCCCTGCAACTGGCCATTTTGACTCCCCAGCCGGGCACCCCGTTGTACGACGAGTTCGAGCGGGCGGGCCGGATCGTCGACCGCGACTGGAGCCACTACGACTTCCGCCACACGGTGATCAGGCCCGCGCGGATGACCGCCCGGCAGTTGCAGGAGGGGGCCGACTGGCTGTACCGCGAGTTTTACCGGCTCGACCGGATCATCCTGCGGACGATCCGCGCCGCGCTCGGCGTTGGACTGTTGCCGGCTTACTTGATCTGGCGGCTGAACATGACCTACCGCTACGATAACCGCCGCGAGGGGATCGTGGGCAGGAATCCCGCGTTGGCGGATCGGGCGCGTCTCCGGGACCGTGTGCTTGGGCTGATCTCACGCCTGCTACGTCATCTGCCAGACGGCCATCCTCAGCACGTCGCGGAAGCCCTTGTGCGCGAGCAGCACGGCCGCCGGCTCGAAGCCGCAATGCACCAGGCAGTGGGCGCAACGCGGGTCGCGATCAGTTCCGGGGGCTGTTAGCCCCCGGCTATCACCGGGACCCAACCGGCCCCAATCGGTCGATTCGAGAAGCTCGCGGTAGCTTTCGTAGTGGGCGTCGCCCAGCAAATAGCAGGGGCCGCGCCAGCCGCGGACGTTGTACGTCGGGTTCGCCCAGGCGGCGCAAGGCAACTCCCGCCGGCCGCGGAGAAACTCCAGGTAGATCGGTGAGGCCGTCAGCCGGAACCGCCGCAGGAGTCTTTCGGCGCCGCGGAACTTCTCGTGAACTTCCCGCCGGGTCATGAACATTCCCGCCCCGCTCTGGGGATCGGACTGGCACACCGACTCATAGCCGAAGGCCGGCGAAATCATCAGCCCGTCCACGCCAAGTTCGCGGAGATACTCGAACAGCACGGCGACCTCGTGCATGTCGGTGTCGCGGTAGACGGTCGTGTTGGTGCAAACCTGGAAGCCGGCGATCTTGGCGTCCACAATGCCGCGGATCGCCTCGGCGAACACGCCGTCGCGCCCGACCAGGCGATCGTGCGTCGCCTCCATCCCGTCGAGGTGGACGTTGATGAAAAGCCGGCGGCTGGGGCGGAGCGAATGCACTTTCTTCGCCAGCAGCAGCCCGTTGGTGCAGAGATAGACGTGCTTCCGCTCTAGGAAGAGGCTCTCGACGAGGACCTCGATTTCCGGGTAAATGAGCGGTTCGCCGCCGCAGACGCTCACCACGGCGCCCCGCACTCGGCCGCGGCGGCCAGGCATTGGGCGATCGAGAGCCGTTGGTGCATGGTGTCGGCGTATTCCCGGATCCGCCCGCAGCCCAAGCACGAAAGATTGCAGGCGTGCAGCGGCTCAAGCATCAGCACCAGCGGAAAGAGCTTCTCGCCCGCCAGCCGCTTCCGCAACAAGTAGCCGGTCATCGAGCGAGTCAGCGAAAGGGGAAAACGCATGGGGTAATGAATGACGAATGACGAAATTCAAATGACGAACGGCCGTCATTCAGACATTCGTCATTTGACATTCCTTCGTCATTTGGGTTTCGTCATTCGACATTGCCGTGTCGGCCTTCACCGCCCACAGCGACAATGCCATCAACGGAAAGTAGATCGGATAATAGTGGTATCGCAGGTAGAATACCCGCGGGAAGCCGGTGCCGGTGAACTGCGGCTCGTCCCACGTGCCGTCCTCGTTTTGCATGGCCAGGAGGTAGCGGACGCCGCGGGTGACGGCCGGGTGGCCCTCCATGCCGGCGGCCAGCAGGCCCAACAGCGCCCAGGCGGTTTGCGAGGCCGTCGGCGGGCCTTGGCCGCGAAGGTGCGGCGACTCGTAGCTTTCGGGCGACTCGCCCCAGCCGCCGCTGGGCTGCTGATGGACCAACAGCCAGTTGGCCCCCGCCACCACCGCCGGATCGTCGGTGGGGACGCCGACGGCCGCCAGGCCGGTAATCGCCTGCCAGGTGCCGTAGATGTAGTTGACGCCCCAGCGGCCGAACCAGCTTCCGTCGGGGTTCTGCGTGCGGCGGACGTAGGCCACGGCCCGGTCCACCGCCGGATCGCCCAGCCGGCGGCCCAATTGCCCGAGCGCCTCCAGCACGCGGCCGGCCAGGTCGGGCGTGCTCGGGTCGATCATGGCGTTGTGGTCGGCGAAGGGGACGTGGCAGAGGAACTCGCGGTCGTTGTTCCGGTCGAACGCCCCCCAGCCGCCGTCGCGGTTCTGCATGGCCAGGAGCCAGCGCAGCCCCCGCTCGACTGCCGGCACGGTGTCCTCCAACTCGGCCGTGCGATGCGTCGTCCGCTGCATGTGCTTCCCGCGTCGCTCGGCGGCCGACGCCGCCGCCAGCGCGCTCGAGGCTTGCCGAGCTCGCGCAGCTCAGGCCGCAATCGGGCGCGTCGGCGGCGGGCCGGACGAACTGCGTCTGCAGGGCCATCAGCACCATCGCCGTGTCGTCGCAGTCGGGATAGAAATCGTTGGCGTACTCGAAGCACCAGCCGCCCGGCTCGGCGGCGACGGTCTCCGCCCAATCGCCCCGGCGGTGTGATCTGCCGGTCCAGCAGCCAGCGCGACCGCCTCGCGCATGGCCGGGATTCTCCGGCCGCACGCCGCTCGGCCGCCAGCGCCCGGACGGCAATCGCCGTGTCCCACACGGGCGACTTGCAGGGCTGGAGCCGGGCCGTGCCCGACTGCTCGTCGTCAACGCCAGGTCTTCCGCAATTCCTGGTGGCAGTATTGCAATCTCGGGGCTGTCGTCGGGATAGCCCAGGCACTTCAGGGCGATGATGCTCCAGACCATGGGCGGATAGATCGCGCCCAGGCCGTCGCTGCGGTCGAAGCGGGCGAGCATCCACCGCTCGGCGGCCGCCAGGGCCTTCGCCGCAGCGGCAACAGCCGCCGCCGCTGGCACCACTTCAGCAGCCGGTCGATCGTGCGGAAGAAACGGTCCCAACTCAAGCAGGCCGCGTCCCGCCGCGCCAACCCCGGACACCGCAGCGGCGGCCAATCCTCCGGCTCGCGCAGGAACAGCTCGCGGATGCCCAGCCGCGGCTCGATGCCGGCGGACCGGCCGCAGCGCCGAGATGATCGACAGCGGCACGATGATCGTCCGCGACCAGGCGCTGACGGCGTAGAGATTGACCGGGAACCACTTGGGCAGCAGCACGATTTCCGGCGGCACGGCCGGGCATTGCTCATAGGAGATTTGGCCCAGCAGGGCCAGATAAAAGCGCGTGAAGCTGTTGACGGCGTCGGCCCCGCCGTGGGCCAGGATGGCCGCCGCGGGCCCGCCGCATGTACTCGGCGCTCGGGTCGTGGCCGGTCAGCTTCAGGGCGAAATAGGCCTTCACGCTGCCGCTGATCTCGACCGCCCCGCCGGGATACATCGCCCAGCCGCCGTCGGGAAGCTGCTTCTCGACCAGATAGGCCGCCAAAGCGCCGGGCCAGCTCGCGATCCTCGTGGCCCAGGAACGCCAACAGCAGGATCGTCTCGCTCTCCAGGATCGTGTCGCCCTCCAGTTCGGCGCACCAGGAGCCGTCGGCGTCCTGCCGGTTCAAGAGCCATTGCCGGGTCCGGTGGATCGCCCGGCGGACCGGCGCGGCCAGCGGCTTGCCGGCCTCCGGGGCTTCTCCCGGGGCGGTCCCCGCGGCATCATCGTACGCCTCATCCGGCGCGACGGACTGCTTCTGAACCGAACTCATGGCATCCCTTTCCAGGCGTTCGATACGGTCTTCCCTGACCCGCCCCCCTTTGAGATAGGGCGGACGAGAACGTCCTAGCTTATGTCATTGCCGCCGGATCGACAAGAGCAGTCTGGACGCCCAACCCCGGTCGGGTGCAAGTTGCACTTTGTAAGTTGTCGGATTGATGTTAAACAGAGGGGGGGTGATTTTGCCTGGTAAGAGGCCGGGTGGTGGGAACTTAGACAAAGGAGATAGCCAGGGATGGCCATTGACCAGAACTTGCACGATCGGATCAAGGCAATCGCCCAGGAATTGCGGCAAGAAGTCTACGGTGCATCGGGGACGCCGACCTGGGGAACCAAGTTCACGGAGATTGAAGACTTGGGGGTCGAAATCGGAGACCTCCTGGCTCGGGAGGTTATCGGTCAAAGTCTGGAAGACCAGGGGCGTTCGATGGCAGTTCCCACAACCGCGATAGGTCCAGACGGGGCGGGGGGGAGGTCGAAGTGCGGATGGTTCAGACTCGGCGAGGCGAGGTTGCATGGCCAGAACCCAAGGGGTACGACAAGCCTTCTCGGAAGGCTTTTTTTCCCTCAGTCGCAGGCATTGGGGATTACGCCGGACGACACGGCGAGTCCTCGGGTGTTGGAGAAGATGGTGTACGCCGGGACGCAGAGCCATAGTTTCCGGCAGGCCGAGCAAGACTTGAAACATCTAGCGGAGTTGGACGTCTCCCAGCAGCGGATTGCGCGGGCGACAAAGCGAATCGGACAGGAGCGCGTGGCCGGACGGAAGGCGGAGGAGGCGGTGTGGGAGACGTTGCCGTTGCCGCAACAACAGGGCAGCCCGCGGCAGCAAGTTCCGCGCGTGGCGTGCGTCGAGATGGACGGCGGACGCATCCAGATTCGGAATCGGAACGAAGAAGAGCCGCCGACGGAGGAGAAGCGGAAGGGGCGTTTCTGGCGCGAGACGAAAGTGGGATGCTTGCTGTCGATGACCAGTGAAACGTCCGCGGCCGATCCTTGCCCGGTGATTCCCGGGATTTTCGTCGATCCGCGTCGCATGGGGCAGATTTCTCGGGAAATCAAGGGTTTTTCTGCGGTTGGCGAGGCGCCTGCGAGCGAGGAATCGGCGGAAGCGCCGGCGTCCGAAAAGCGGCGAGGCCAGCCGGAACCGTTGGCGCGAAGCGTCGTGGCGACGCGCGAACCCATCGAGGCGTTCGGCAAACAGTTGGCGGCGGCTTCATGGCGGCGCGGCTTCATGGCGGCGAGTCGCAAAGCGTTCGTGGGCGATGGTTCGGAGACCAATTGGTCGGTGTGGCGGCGACACTTTTCGCATTTCACGCCGATCGTGGATTTCATCCACGGACTGTGCTACGTGTTCGCCGGCGCGATGGCAGGCCGCGCGATGGAGGAAGCGTGGCCGATCTATTGTCAGTGGGCGCAGTGGTTGTGGAGCGGGCAGGTGGAGTCGGTGCTCGTCGGGTTGCGGGAACGTCAGCGGGAGTTGGGGCAGCCGGACAAAGACGAGGCCGAAGATTTACCGCGGTGTAAGGTGGCCGATGCGTTGTGTTATTTGGAGAACCAAGGACCAAGGATGCGTTACGACGAGTACCGTCGAGAAGGGCTGCCCATCACCAGCAGCCACATCGAATCGACGATCAAGCAAATCAATCGGCGTGTCAAGGGCACCGAAAAATTCTGGTCGAACGGTGGAGCGGATGCGCTGCTGCAACTGGCAGCCGACTATCTGAGCGACACCCAACCGCTTACCACCTTCTGGCGGGAGCGAACGAGCCGAGCCACCGGCCAACGGCACTACCAGACCGCCGGTTAAACGGCGAAAGTACAACTTGCACCCACCCCGGTTGTGGCAGAATGACAGCGGTCAAGGCGTGCTTTGGGGCGAAAGGCGCGGAGGCGAGCCATGAACCGGCGCGGCTATACCTGGATCGAATTGGCCGCGGTGCTCGCCATTCTTGCCCGTTCTTAGCCCTGGGGCTGCCGGCCATCCAGGCCGCCCGCGAAAGGTTGCGGCGGGCCAGTTGTGTGAACAATCTC
The DNA here is from genome assembly GCA_963754135.1 of uncultured Planctomycetaceae bacterium. GTDB lineage: Bacteria > Planctomycetota > Planctomycetia > Pirellulales > Thermoguttaceae > JAJFUI01. The sequence goes on along the minus strand of CAVWEY010000002.1, from coordinate 975,604 downwards.
AAGCAGATTGGTCTGGCCATTCACAACTTCGGCTCGGCGAACAAGGTCCTTCCGTCGGGGACAATCTGCACCAGCGATCCGATTCAGCCCTCCAATCAATACGACGTCTTGGCCGAGGCAGCCCAGGCCGGCTCGGGGCCACAGGGCACCGGCTTCCTGCTGGACATTCTGCCGTTCATCGAGAACAACACCTTGGGAAAGAACTGGCACTATGGCGAGGGCATTTCCAGCAGCACGCCGTTCGGGACTTACAGCAACTACGCGCTCGCAAACGCGGACGTCAAGGAGTTCTATTGTCCGGCCCGGCGGAGCGGGGTTCGGCCAGGCGACAAGGCGATGATGCTTTCCTCCGCCTGGACCGGCGGCGGGACCGACTATGGGGGCTGTGCCGGTCGCCACGCGGCCTTCACCCTTCAGACCGGCTACAACCTCTGCGACGCCTCGATGCACTACCAGCCGGACTTCCTGCCCGATTGACCGCGGCCAGAAGGCGGACGACACCGAGAAGGCTCGTTGGGGCATCTTCGGGCGGGTGGGCCAAAAGGAGGGTTATGGCCGGCGGGGCACAACCTTCGGCGAAATCCGCGACGGCCTCTCGAACACGATCATGACCGGCGAGCTTCAGCGGATCACCGACTTGACGCCCGCCAGCAAGGACGGCTGGGCGATCGGCGGCCCGGCCACGCTCTTCACCACCGGCGCGATGTTCGCCCGAAGCGGCACAACGCTTCTCAACGTGGCCCCGCCGGCCGCCGGCTCGCTGATGAACAATGGTTTCTTCGGCTCGCCGGGCAGCGACCATCCCGGCGGCGTCAACTTCGGCCTGGCCGACGGCTCGGTCGAATTCCTTTCCACGTCGATCGATCCCAACGTCTTCGCACTGCTGGGCAGCATGGCGGACGGCGAGCCTATCGACCTGCATCCAAACTAGTTTCTGTTACGGCCCGGTGTGTTCGACCATCAACTCCTCCCGCTTCGGATCGTACACGTAGCGGTCGCCGGGGGGCAAGTCGGGCAGTTTGATCATGTTCTCCTTGATGATCCGCTGCATGAACTCCTCGTGGTCCTTCGGGCCCGGCCTTCGGTGGCCTTGAAAAGCTGCATCGCCTTGGGAATGAGGATCTCGAAAGTGATCTTCTCGCCGATGGCCCAATAGGTGGCCGCGGGGTAGATTTCGCGATAGCCGCGGCCCTTTTCGCCCACGCCCACCGCGGCTTTCTCGCGGGCGGGCTCGGGCGGTTTTTCCAGCGACGGAGGCGGCGGCGGAGGAGGAGGCGGCGGAGCCTTGGCCACCGGCTGCGGCGGCGCCGCTGGCCGAGCCGACTCTTGAGCACTGCAACCGACGAGCACGGCAACGGTCAATCCAAACAGCAGGAACCGGTTCATCGCGCACCCTCCTTTCTTCTTCTTGTGTACGATCCGCACGTCCGGGGTGAACGTCTTGGAGGGGCCGGCCGACGGCTCGGCAGCCGCCCCCGGCAGTTGGAACTGCCATTGCTCCATCTCGGCCAGCACCGCCTGCCGGGTCAAGTTGTAATCGAGCGGCGTGATCGTCACTTTTCCCTTGGCCAGGGCCGGAGAGGTCGGTTTCCTGTCCGGGCGGCGGCCCGGGCGGGCCGCCGGTCAGCCAGTAGTAGTCGCGGCCCCAGGGATCGGTCCGCTTCTCGAAGCGGTCGCCGTAGCGGGTGACGTTCATCGGCACGACGCAGACTTCCGGCGTGCCGCCCAGCGCGGCCGTGGGGATGTTCAAGTTGTAGAGCTGCGGCTCGGGGCCTTTTTGGTCCAGGACTCTGCGGATGATCTGGCGGGCCAGCCGGGCGGCCTTGTCGAAGCGGGCGTGCTCGTCGAACTCCAGCGAGACGGCCACGCTGGTGATGCCGAAAAAGGCCCCTTCGATGGCCGCCGCCACCGTGCCCGAGTAGAGCACGTTGATCCCGGCGTTCAGCCCGCTGTTGATGCCGCTGACCACCAGGTCCGGCGGCGGGGGCAGAACTGCTGGATGCCGAGTTTCACGCAATCGGCGGGGCTGCCTTCGACGGCCCAACCCCAGCGGGTCGCCCGTGGCGGCCTCGTTGCGAAAACCTCCTTGACGATCAGCGGCGTCAGGTAGGTGATCGAATGGCCCACGCCGCTCTGCTCGGTGGCCGGGCGCGACCACCACGACCTCGCCCAAGTCGCGCAACTCCTGTTCGAAGGCCGCCAGCCCGGGGGCGTAAATTCCGTCGTCGTTGGTCAGCAGGATCAGCATGTGTTTGAATCATATCCAGTCTGCCTACGAAGGGGATGTGACAATGGACGCAGACCGATTGAGCATACAGTTAGCATCGGCAAGCACCCCTGGCTAGGGCTCCGAACGTGCCGCCCGGCGGCGTCTATAATCCGGGGTTTCCCCCAGAGGGTGGGCGATGAAGCGGGTTGCCGACGAAAAGGTCCTGGTGCTGGATTTCGGCTCGCAGTACGCGCAACTGATCGCCCGGCGAGTCCGCCAGCAGCACGTCTACTGCGAGATCGTCCGGCACAACATCACGGCCCAGCGGATCCGCGAGCTGGCCCCGAAGGGGATCATCCTCTCCGGCGGGCCGGCCAGCGTCTACGAGCCGGGGGCGCCGCAAGTGCGACCCGGAAATCTTCCGCCTCGGCGTGCCCGTGCTGGGCATCTGCTACGGGCTGCACCTGGCCTGCCAGGCCCTCGGCGGGCAGGTCGAGGGGCACGCCGCCCGCGAGTACGGCCGGGCCAGTTGCCGCGTCGTCGAGCCGGACGAGCTGTTCGCCGGCGTTCCCCGGCAGATCGACGTCTGGATGAGCCACGGCGACCAGGTGTCGGCAGCTTCGGCCGATTTCCAGCCGCTGGCGGCCACGGACACCTGCCCGGTGGCGGCGGTGAAACACCGCCAGCTGCCGATCTACGGCTTGCAGTTCCACCCCGAGGTCACCCACACGCCCGAGGGCGCGAAGATCCTGGGCAACTTCCTCCAGACGGTCTGCGGCTGCACGGGGACGTGGCAAGCTGGGCGATTTCGCCCGCGAAACGGTCGCGGCGCTCCGCCGCCGCGTGGGCGACGGCCGGGTGATCTGCGGGCTGTCGCGGCGGCGTCGATTCGTCCGTGGTCGCCGCCCTGTTGGCCCAGGCCATCGGCCCGCAGCTTTCCTGCATCCTGGTCGATAACGGCCTGCTGCGCAAGGACGAGGAAGAGTCGGTGATTGCCGAGTTCACGAGTCACTTCAAGACCGACCTGCACGTGGTCAAGGCGGAAGAGAAGTTCCTGGCGGCGCTGGCCGGGGCGGTCGATCCGCAAGAGAAGCGGCGGCGGATCGGCCACGCCTTCATCGAGTGCTTCGCCGCCGAGGCGGCGAAGATCGAAGGCGCCCGCTTCCTCGCCCAGGGCACGCTCTATCCCGACGTGATCGAGAGCGGCGGCGCCCGCGACGGCCCGGCCGCCACGATCAAGCTGCACCACAACGTGGGCGGACTGCCCGAGGACTTGGCCTTCGAGCTGATCGAGCCGCTCCGCGACCTGTTCAAGGACGAGGTCCGCGCGTTGGGCAGGGCAGTTGGGCCTGCCGGAAGACATCGTCTGGCGGCATCCCGTTCCCCGGGCCCGGCCTGGCCGTCCGCTGCGTGGGCGAGGTGACCCAAGAGCGGCTCGACGTGCTCCGCGAGGCCGACGCCATCGTGGTGGACGAGATCAAGCGGGCCGGGCTGTACCGCAAGACCGCCCAGGCCTTCGCCGTGCTGCTGCCGGTGCAGATCGGTGGGCGTGATGGGCGACGCCCGCACCTACGCCGACGTCGTGGCCGTCCGCTCGATCGACACCGAGGACTTCATGACCGCCGATTGGAGCCACCTGCCCTACGAACTGCTGGCCCGCATCTCGACCCGCATCATCAACGAGGTCAAAGGCGTCAATCGCGTGGTGTACGACATCAGCAGCAAGCCGCCGGCGACGATCGAGTGGGAATGATTGGGAGGGACAGCCATGCGGCACTCGCAGCTTGTCTTTCTGGCGATGATGCTCGTCTGCGGCGGCGGGCCGGCCGCTGCGGCGGCCGCCGACGGCAACCGGGGCGAGGCGTCGGAACTCCGCATCGCGCAGCGGCAGATCCGCAGCCCGATCGTCGCCCAGCGGGTCGAGGGAATCGAGCGGTTGCGGGACTTGTCCGGCGTGGACGCCGCGCGGGTGATCGTGCCTCTGGGGTTGGTCGACTCCGCGCCGGAAGTCCGCCGCGCCGCGTACAAGACCCTCTTGGCATGGAAGGATGACCCGCAGGTCGCCCCTTTTCTCTTGAAGGCGCTCAACAAGGCGACACGGGCGAAGGGGGGCAAAGGCCCGTCTTGCGCCGTTCCCTTGGTGGCCATCCTCCTAGACTCCCAAGTGCCGGAGGTGCAGCAGGGCCTCGGCAAATTGCTGGACGTGATCGTGCCCGGCTCGCCGGAGGGCCTCGCCACGGTGCTGGCCGCGGCCGACGAGTTGGGCGCGATGGGCGACCGGCAATCGCTCGCCTCGCTGCGGAAGATGACCAAGCTGAAGTGCTTCTCGGAGACGTTCGCCTGTCGCCGGGCCGTGGTCCAGGCAATGGTAGCCGTCCGCTTGCCGGAGGCTGTCGAGGCCCTCATTGCGCTGCTGCCCAAGCTGGACGGAGAGGTCCGCGGCGATGCGCTCCGGCATCCGGCCGCCCTCTCCGGCCAATGGCACGGCACGGACACCAAGGACTGGCAACATTGGTGGGAGACGCATAAGGAGCACTTTGAGTTCCCGCGGCTGGAGGCCGGATCGCCCGCCGCCAAGGCTTCGCCGGGCGTGCCGTCCTTTTACGGATTGGCGATTCAGGCACGGCGAATGGTTTTTGTGATCGACGTCTCGGGGAGCATGGCCGGCCCGCGGCTGGCGGTTGCGAAACGCGAATTGATGCAGGCGATCGACGGCCTGCCGGGCGAGTCGGCCTTCAACGTGGTTGCCTTCAGCAATCAAACCACGGTCTGGCGGAAGAAGCTCGTGGCCGCGACTCTCGAAACCCAACGGGCCGCAGACCGCTTCGTTTACGGACTCCGCCCCGGCGGCGAGACGGCGGCCTACGACGCCCTGGAGGCGGCCTTCCACTTCGACGCCGAGGCGATCTATTTCCTTTCGGACGGAGAGCCGAACGCGGGCACGATTCCCCTGCCCGCGCCGATCATAGCCGCCGTCACTCAAGCTAACCGCACCCGCCGGCTGTCCATCTACACGATCGGCATTGCCCCCGGGCAGCCCGGCGGGCCGCTGGACACGTTCCTGAAGACACTCGCCGAGCAGAACTTCGGCGTCTATCGCCGGGTGGATCAATAGCGACGGCTACTTGCCGGCTCGGGCACCGTGGGGTAATCTCTGGGCATGGCCGACAAACCAACTCACGATCCGACGCCGGACCAGCCCGGTTTCGAGGGCGCCCTGAAGCGGCTGGAAGAGATTGTCCACTCGCTGGAAGAGGGAAACGTCGGGCTCAACGAGGCGTTGGAGCGGTACGAGGAAGGGGTCAAGCTGCTGCGGCAGTCCTATGAACTGCTTCAGCGGGCGGAGCGGCGGATCGAACTCCTCAGCGGCATCGACGCCGAGGGCAACCCCATCACCGAGCCGCTGGAGGATATGGCCACGATCGACCAGGGCGAGCCTGGCAATCGCCGCGGGCGGCGAGGCTCGACCAAGAAGCCACCCACCAGTGGGGACGCCGAGGGGCTGTAGGTTATGCTTCAGCATAACACTGCAATGGATTGGCGATCCGTTATGCTGAAGCATAACCTACCATCCTACGATCCATCGTCGGAGATGTCGCTATGGACTAGACATAGCGGGGGGCGTAAACTGTTGGGAGCATGAACGATCAAGCCGTGCTCCAAGAGTTCTTTTCCTTGTTTGCCGATCTTGCCCAGTCGCTCGGCCCGCGGATCGACGCCGCCCTGGACGCCCGGACGATGTTCGGCGAGGGCTGCCCCGCGCGGCTCCGCGAGGCAATGCGGCACAGCCTGCTGGCACCCGGCAAGCGGATTCGGCCGATCCTGGTCCTGTTGGCCACGGAGGCGTGTGGCGGAGAGATGGAAGCTGCTATGCCGGCGGCCTGTGCGGTCGAGATGGTCCACGCCTATTCGCTCATTCACGACGACCTGCCGGCGTTGGACAACGACGATTTGCGGCGGGGGCGGCCGACCTGCCACAAGGCGTTCGACGAGGCCACGGCCATTCTGGCCGGCGACGCCCTGCTGACGCTAGCCTTCGAGGTTCTGGCCAAGGAAATCAAACCGCCAGCCACTGCGACGAAGTGCTGTGCGGCGTTGGCCGAGGCGGCTGGCGCTTGCAACATGGTCGGTGGGCAGGCGGATGACGTGGAGGCAGAGAAGAATGATGAATGCAGAATGATGAATGATGAATGTCCACCAATTCATCATTCATCATTCATCAATCATCACTTGGAGTCGATTCACAACCGCAAGACCGGGGCCATGATTTGCGTCTCGTTGCGGCTGGGGGCCATCGTGGCCTCGGCTGTAGCCGAACAAATCGCCGCTTTGGACACGTATGGGAAATGCCTTGGCCTGGCGTTTCAGATCACCGACGATCTGCTCGACGTGCGGAGCACCGAGGCACAAATGGGAAAACGGGTCGGCAAGGACGCCCAGCGTGGGAAGCTCACCTTTCCCGGCCTTCTCGGAATTGACCAAAGCGCGAACGTGTTCCGACAATTGACCACGGCGGCGAGCCAAGCCCTTTCCGCCTTCGGCGCCGAAGCCGACCCGTTGCGGGCGCTGGCCCAGTACGTCCTGGAAAGGAATCGTTGATGGACAAACTGCTCTCGACCATCCATTCGCCGGCGGACCTCAAGCGGCTCTCGCAAGCGGAGCTTACGCAGTTGGCCGGCGAGATGCGGGAGGCGCTGTGCCGGCTGGCCTCGACGCGAACCGCCCATTTCGCCTCGAACCTGGGCGTGGTCGAGCTGACCCTGGCCCTGCACACCACCTTCGACTTCAGCCGCGACCGCCTGATCTGGGACACCGGCCACCAGGTCTACGCCCACAAGATGGTCACCGGCCGCTACGACGAGTTTCAGACGATGCGGGCGAAAGGGGGGCTGATGGGCTATCCCAATCCGGCCGAGAGCGATTTCGACCTGTTTATGACCGGCCACGCCGGCACGAGCGTGGGCACGGCCCTGGGATTGAAGTGCGGCGACGATTTGCTGCGGCCCGAGGAGAACCGCCGCGTGGTGGCCGTGGTCGGCGACGGCGCCTTCCCCTCCGGCCCGCTGTTCGAGGCCATGAACAACGCCGGCGGACTGAAGAAGAGCCTGATCGTCATCCTCAACGACAACAAGATGTCGATTTGTCCGCGGGTGGGCGGACTGGCCGTTACGCTCGACCGGCTTCGCATGGCCCACTTCTACACCGGACTGAAACTCGAAGTCCAGAAACTGCTCAACCGCGTGCCGGTGATCGGCGATCCGGTCGAGCGGTTCATTACTCAGGTGAAGGACGCCCTGAAGGCCGGCCTGCTGGGCGGGATGTTCTTCGAGGACCTGGGCTTCCGCTATATCGGGCCGGTCGACGGCCACAACATCCGCCAGTTGCAGAAGTATCTGGGCATGGTCCGGCAGGTCGAGGGACCGGTGTTGCTGCACGTGGTGACGGAGAAGGGGCACGGCTTTCCGCCCGCCGCCGAAGACCCCACCACCTTCCACGCCCCGGCCCCCTTCCAGCGCGAGAACGGCTCGGTCGTGCCCGTGAAGCGGTCCGCCGGCCGGCCCTCCTACACCCAGTTGGTCCGCGACGCCGTGTTGGCCGAGATGCGGGCCGACCCGAGGGTCCTGGCCATCACCGCCGCCATGTGCCAAGGCACCATGCTCGAACCGGTTCGCGAGGAGTTTCCCGAGCGGTTCTTCGACGTGGGCATCTGCGAATCGCACGCGGTGGCCTTCGCCGCGGGGCTGGCCAAGGCCGGACTCCGCCCGGTTGTCGACATCTACAGCACCTTCCTCCAGCGGAGCTACGACCAGTTGTTCCAGGAGGTTTCGTTGCAGAATCTGCCGGTCGTGCTGCTGCTGGACCGTGCCGGTCTGGTCGGCCCTGACGGACCGACGCACCACGGCGTGTTCGATCTGGCCTATTTGCGGCCGCTGCCGAACCTGGTGGTGATGGCCCCCGGCGATGCCCTGGACGTGGCGGGGATGGTCCAGTGGGCCTTGCACCATGACGGCCCGGTGGCCATCCGCTATCCCAAGACCGCCGCCGAGGCGGTCGACCGGCCGGCCGCCAGCGCCGCCACCGACAGGTCAGACCGGTCGGACCGGTCCAACTCGGCTGACTGGGGCCAGGGTGGGATGCAAACCATACAATTGGGCAGGGCCGAAGTGCTGCACTGGGGCGCCGACGGAATGTTCATTGCCTGCGGCACGCTGCTGGCGGCGTGCGTCGCGGCCGCCGACCGGCTGGCGGCAGACGGGCTTGATTTCGGCCTGATCAACGCCCGTTTCGTCAAGCCGCTGGACACGGCGACGATCCTCCGGGCCGTGCGGGAATGTCCGCTGGTGGTCACCGTCGAGGAGGGCGTGTTGATGGGCGGGTTCGGCAGCGCGGTCTTGGAGGCCGCCGCCGAGGCCGGACTGGATGCCGGCCACGTCCGCCGTCTCGGCATCCCCGATCAATTCATCGAGCACGGCACCCGCAACGAACTCCTGGCCGACTTGGGGCTGGACGCCGCCGGGATCACGCGGGCGTGCCACCAACGGACTGGCCGCCGCTGCGAAACCGCAAGAGCAGCCACTTTGTAGGAGGCGACTCCAGTCGCCGATGATGGAGTCACGATCGCCACGCAATCGGCGACTGGAGTCGCCTCCTACAATCCCGAGCAGAGATTACAACCAATGACCACCAAAAAAGCCTCCGACGGACTCCCACGTGCCTTCCTGCTCGGCGCCGGCGGGCGGCCGGAAGTGCTCCGCGAGGCCGAACGGCTGCGTCCGCTGATCGAGCAACACGCACGCATCGTCCGCACCGACTTCACCGGCGCGGAGGACCTCTCCCAAGCCGAGGCCGACCTGGCCATCGTACTGGGTGGCGACGGCTCGATCCTGCGGGCGGCGCATCAGATGGGCACGCGACAGGTGCCCGTCATGGCCGTCAACCTGGGTAAACTGGGGTTTCTCGCTAACATGTCCCCCGCCGATCTGCCGGAGCTATTGCGGGACTTCGCCGCCGGACGGCTGACCGTCGCCGAGCACCTGATGTTCGAGTGTACGATCCGCCGGGGCGAGGAAATCCGCGGCCGGCAGCTTGGGCTGAACGAGACCGTGATCCACGCCGGCACGCCCTTCGCCCTGATCGACGTCGATCTTTACGTTGACTCGGATTTGGTCACCACGTATAGTTGCGACGGTTTGATGGTCGGCACGCCGGTCGGCTCGACCGCCCATTGCCTTTCGGCGGGCGGGCCGATCCTGCGGAAACACCTGCAAGCGTTTGTTGTGCTGCCGTTGAACCCGCACACGCTGACGATCCGTCCGGTGGTGGATTCGGCCGACTGCGTGTATGAAATGGTCGTCGAGCGGCCCAACGAGGGAACCTCGGTGGTGGTCGATGGGCGGATGATCTGCCGCTTGCAGCCGGGCGACCGCGTCCGCGTCCAGCGGGCCGAGCCGCGGTTCAAGCTGGTCGGCAATCCCGGCCACACCTACTACCGCTCGCTGCGGGAGAAACTCGGCTGGGGCGGACGGTTGAAACTCAACTCGTAGTGTACTCCTCACGCTCCGCGTGAGGAATTGGGGCGTCACGCGGGGCGTGACGAGTACAATACTGTACAATACGCTCGAAAGGATGCGAGTATGAAAAGCCTGATTTGCGGCACGGCGGCCGCGCTGCTGTTGGCCGCCATTGCTCTGACCGCCATTGCCGGTGAAACCCAGAAGTATACCCTCCGCTACAAGTTCCAGCCCGGCGAGACGATCCGCTGGGAGGTGGAACACCTCTCGATGGTCCGGGCCACGGTTTCCCGCCACACCCAGACCACCGAAACGTCGAGCACGTCGCTGAAGGCGTGGCGGGTGGCCGACGTGCGGCCCGACGGCACCGCCACCTTCGAGCACCGCGTCGAGTGGGTCGACATGCGGCAGAAGCTCGACCGGCCGCGAGGAAGTCCACTACGACAGCCGCACCGCCGCCAAGCCGCCGCCGGGCTTCGAGACCGCCGCTCGGTCGGTCGGCGTCCTGCTGGCCACCGTGACCATCGACCGGCAAGGAAAGGTCATCAAACGCCAGCGGCGTTCCGTCAGCAAGGAAGAAGGCAAGACCAATCCGAAGATCGCGATGGTTCCTTCCCAAGACGACGGCTGGATGACCATCCCACTGCCCGAGGAGCCCGTCGCCGTCGGGCACACGTGGTCGATCCCGCAGGAGATCGACATCCCCTTGGAGGCCGGCGGGGTGAAAAAGGTCAAGGCGGTGCAGCAGTTCGTGCTCGAGGGCGTGAAGACGGGCGTGGCCACGATCCGCGTCTCGACCGAAGTGCTCACTCCCATCACCGACCCGGCGGTCGAGTCGCAACTCGTGCAACGGGAGAGCGCCGGCCGGGTGCGGTTCGACATCGACGCGGGCCGCGTGCTGGGCCAACAGATGGACATCGACAAGCACGTGGTGGGCTTCCGCGGCGAGGCCAGCAGCATCCACTACGTCAACCGCTTCTCGGAACGGCTTCTCTCCGAGCCGGCCCGAACGGCGGAGAGGGCGGGGAGCAGCCGGTAGCGGGTTGACAATTCCGGATTTTCCGGTTCTCAGAAGTGCGCTGGGCTGAGTGGAAAACGCCCCGCGACTGCGCTCGCGGGGGGCGGAGCCGCACGTTCCCCCTGCGACCGCAGTTGCAGGGCGTTTACTTGCGCCGTTTCCGCCTGTGCCGCCTCTGTGGCTTGCTCCCGGCGTTCGGTCTGGGCAATCTGCGGCGGCTGGTCTCGGGTTGCGGCAAGCCCGGCGCCCCGGCCAGCCGATCCTCTCGAATATGAACATCAAGCGAACTGTGCTCTATGCCTTCGGGCTGGCCTTGGCGGTCGGCGGTCCGATCAGCCTGTTCTCGACTTCCGACTTTGTGACGAAGGTGCGGAAGAGCATCGCGGGCTGGACGGCCAAGAGCGCCGCGGTCCCGCAGCCGTCGGGCGACGCACTGCCGCCCGACGCCGCGTCGGCCACGCCGCTGGCGATCCCGGCCGCCTTGTCGCCGCTGGAGACCATGCCCACGCCGCCGCTGGCCGAGGTGTTGCGGTTTGACGTGACGGTCGAGTGGGTGATGCAGCGCTGGCCGCGGGTCTCCACCGGCCTGCCGTACCTGCAATTGCAGGGCTACCGCGTGCCGTTGGTCAGCGGCACGAGCCTCCGCGACGTGGCCGGCTCGCTGACCTACTATTTCAACGCCGCCCAGCAGGTCGAGCGGATCACCCTCCGCGGCACGACCGGCGACCCGAGCGCGCTAGTGGCCATCCTGGCCGGCAAGCACAATTTCGCCCGGCGGCTGACGAACGATCCCGGCGTGGTGCTCTACGAGACGGTCGATTCCAACAACCAGCCGGCCGGCTCGCTCAAAATCCGCTCGGCCAAGGTGGTCAAGGCCACTCAGCCGTACTCGCGGTTCGAGGTGGACTTGGTGATGGACCGGCCGCGGTGAGCTATGCCGCTCCGTCGCCCTTGGGCTTCGGCTTCACTTCCGGCTGGGGCGGCTCGTACTCGAACTCCCGCCAGACCATGGGGCGGCGGAGATACGGCTCGATCCGCAGCACGACCTCGCCGTTGTGGAAGATGCGCACGGTACCGTTGCTCTGGCTGACGGTGACGGCCACGGCGTTGGTGGCCCGGCTGATGGCGGCGGCGGCCCAGTGGCGGGCGCCGAGGCCCTTGCTCAAGGTCACGTCGGCGGCGGAGCAATCGAGGTAGCGGCAGGCCGCCTCGACCACGCCGTCGGCCGAGACGATGATGGCCCCGTCCATCTGGGCGATTTCCTTGATCCCCTCGCGGACCCGCGGGTCGTCCAGATTGCGTTCCTTGCGGCTGTAGCCGCGGACGGGATCGAAACCGGTCGGCCGGCTGGAGGCCAGCACCTTGCGGCTGTCGCCCACCACCATGAGCGTGCCGACGGGCTTCCCCTCGCGGCCTTCGCGGCCGATCTCGACCGCCAGATCGACGACGATCTTCAGCGTGTCCAGGGGGACCCGGGTTTCCAACTGCCGCAGGTCGCGGCCGGTGAGCCGGTTCAGGTGCTCGTCCAGGTCGATGACGCTCAGCGAGTCGACCGTGCTGGCGTCGAAGCCGCTGTAGAGGGCCACCACGCTCGAGCCGGCCGTCAGGATGTCGTCGGCCACGGCCTCGAGCACCGATTGGGTAAGGCGTTCGTAGACCGGGTTGTCGGGCATGTCGAGGCGGACGCACAACAGGCCCGCCTCCTTGGCCCCGGCCAACTCCTCGGCCACGTTGCCGGCCACGACGACCTTCGCCTTGCCGGCCAGGGTCTTCACCCGCGACCATTCCACCGGGCCTTCCAGCAGCAGCAGAATGGCCTCCGCCTCGGCCGATTCGGTCATCTGCCGGGCGACCCCCAGCAGGGTCTTGAACTGCTCGGTGATACGTACCGGCTGCATGCGCTCACCGCCTTCGTGCTGGCCGCCGCCGCGCCACACGGGCCGCAGCGCCGGCCGTCCGCCCTGCGGGTAGCAGATCCGCAAGCGGCACGGCGCGATCGGGACCAGTCCTATACTAGGGGTTTTCGTGCTCGGAATCAACGGCAACGTGCCCATCACTAACGGTATCGGTTGGTCAGGTCATCGAAACCAGTGTAGAATCCGCTCGCCCAGCGTCGGGGCCGGCGCGGGCTGCTCTCCCTTGACGTACTGCTGCCAGCGGTCCACGCTGTCGCCCAGGTCCTTGCCGGTGGCCTGCTTCAGCGACAGGACGGCCCGATATTGCATGGCGGGATCGGCGTCAGCCAGGGCCTCGCCCAGCACGGGCACGGCGGCCGGGTTGCGGGTCTCGCCCAGGGCCTTGGCCGCCGCCAGCCGGACGTCGCTTTGCACGTCGCTCCGCAGCGCCTCGCTCAGCAGTGCCACGGCATTGGCGTCACCCCGACGCCCCCAGCCCTCGCACGCCGCCACACGGACGTTCGTATCGGTATCGCTCAGGGCCGCCTTGAGGATGGCGTCCGCCGCCGGGCCGGGATAACACCCCAACGCACGGATGATCTCCACGCGCAGGAGCGGGTCTTTTTCCGTCCGGATCGAATAGGCCAACTGCTCGGAAATCTTCAGCTTCTCGTCGGCGGTCTTGCCGGCCGCCGTCTCCGACAGCTTCTGAAGTTCGGAGATGCGTTGTGCAGGGGTCACTACCCCGGGCAACACGTCCGAGGCCGGCCCTTGAAACGGCACCCAGGACGGCAGAAAGTCCAGTTCGGCGCAGCCGGCCGCCGCCACGGTTGCCAGACCGCAAAGCACCAGCAGAAGTCGTCGGCCGCCCGCACCGCTCATAGCTGAACCATGTACCGTAATAGCCAGGGGCCAACAGCCCCCGGAGTGTGTCCAAGCTCCGGGCCTTTCCGTTCGGGGATCGTTAGCCCCCGGCCATTGCTCGGTGCGGTTCGCCTGAACCAAGACGTACCCGCAACCAGCCGGGCGGGACTATAGCATCGACACCCCGGCGGGCCAAGACGAATCATAGGCCAAATTGCGTCAAAATGGGGCAACTGGGGACTCGGGGCTCAAGGTTCGTGGCTCGGGACTGGTTTCCAACTCCGGCCACCGGACCCCGAACCCCGAGTCCTCGGCCACTACCCAGTATTCGTTCCCCCCAGTATGCTATGGGTGTTAGCCAGCCGTCCTTACAGGGAGACTATCAATCATGGCCATCCGCTTGGAAGTCATTCAGTTCTTCGACAACACGAACCAGTCGATCATCGCGCGGATCCCGCCGGAAGGGTCGGCCGACATCAAGCTCGGGGCCCAACTAATCGTGCAAGAAAATCAGGAGGCGGTCTTTCTCCGCGACGGCAAGGCCCTGGACACCTTCGGCCCCGGCCGGCACACGCTGACCACGGCCAACGTGCCGATCCTGACCCGGCTCTTGACCATCCCCTGGGAGAAATCCCCCTTCCAGGCGTCGGTCTATTTCATCGGCCGTCAGACGTTCATCGACCAGAAGTGGGGCACTTTGCAGCCGATCGCCTTCCGCGACGCCGAGTTCGGCATGGTCCGGCTGCGGAGCTTCGGCAAGTATTCGTTCCGCGTGTCCGATTCGCCGGTGTTCCTGAATACGCTGGTGGGGACGCAGAACAAGTACACCACCGAGGCGGTTAGCTCGTATCTGCGGGACTTGATCCTGGCCCGCCTGGCCGACCTGATGGGCACGCTCAAGATCGGATTGTTGGACCTGCCGGCGAAGTATGACGAGGTGGCCGCGGACACGCGGGCGAAGGTGGCCGAGGAGTTCGCCAAGTACGGACTGGAACTGGTCGATTTCTTCATCAACGCCATCACGCCGCCGGAGGACGTGCAGAAGGCCATTGACGCCCGCAGCGCAATGGGCGCGGTCGGCGACCTGAACGCCTTCATGAAGTTCCAGGCCGCCAGCAGCCTGACCAAGCTGGCCGAGCAAGGGGGTGGCGGCGGCATGGCCGGCGGGGCCATGGGAATGGGCATGGGCGCAGGTTTCGGCATGATGATGCCCGGCATGATCCAGCAGGCAATGGTCGCCGGAGCGGGTGTCGCCGGCCCCCGGACCAGTCCCGCCGGCGGGGCCGCTGCGGGCGTGTCGGTCGGGCCGGACTTCTCCGGCTTGGCCCCGGCAGCCGCCGATCCCGCGGCGGTGGTCCGCGCCGTGGCGACCGCCGCCGGCTATGCCATTGTCGAGTCGGCCGGCGCCGTGCAGATCACCGTGCCCATCGGCGGACTGCGGAAGCAGGTGGTCAACGTCGAGTTCGGCCAAAGCGATGCCTCTGGCCACGCCACGGTACACTACTGGTCCGTCTGCGGCCCCTACCAGGAGAAGAACGCCGCCGATCTGCTGCGTTTCAACACGGGCACGTTGCACGGGGCCTTCGCCGTCAAGAAGGTCGGCACGGCCGAAATGGTCGTCTTGCAAACGAACCAGTTGGCCGAGGCCGTCACCCCCTTGGACGTCAGCCGCGTCCTCTCGGCGTTGGCCTGGCAGGCCGACCAGGTGGAGCAAAAGCTCGTCGGCGGTGACGTAAACTAGCGGTCGGGTGGCACGCCCTGAAAGGGCGTGGTGGATCGCTCGATTGAGCCTCGACGCCCGCCACGCCCTTTCAGGGCGTGCCACCCCCCGCGGCGCGACCACCGGTCGCGGCTTTATGTTTGCAGCCGCTTGCGGCTTCGCAGCGATCGTGGATCAACGAACATTATCCCTTCTCCTGAACACGCTCCTGCTGGCCGGCGCGACGTGCCGCCGTGAGCGTCCCGCTGGGGACTTTCCTGGCCTGGCTGCTGGTGCGGACCGACCTGCCGGGCCGGCGGCTGGGGCTGGCCATGCTCGGGCTGATGCTCTTCGTGCCGCTCTATCTCCAGGCGGCAGCGTGGCAGGCGGGCTTCGGACTGCAAGGATGGTGTACGCTGGCTGCTCCAAGACCGTTTGCCGGTTTCGCACCGGTGCTGTTGGAAGGCTGGCGGGGCGCCATCTGGGTCCATAGCATGGCGGCCGTCCCCTGGGTCGTGCTGATCGCCGGCTTCGGACTGGCCAAAGTCGAGCCGGAACTGGAAGAGTCGGCCGCGCTGGACTGCACCGGCTGGCAAGTGTTCCGGCACGTCACCCTGCCCGCGGCGTTGCCGGCCGTGGGCGTGGCCGCGCTCTGGGTCGCCTTGAGCGCGGCCGGGGAAATGACCGTCACCGACCTGTTCGCCGTGCGGACCTATGCCGAAGAGGTCTACACGCTGTTGGCCGTCGGACAGGAGCCGGGCGTGGCGCCCTTGCGAGCATTGCCCGGCATGGCGATGACGGCACTGCTGGTTGTGGCCGGCATGGTGCTCTGCCGCGGGCTAATGCCGGGCGATCACCCGCTCGTGCTCGGCCCGCGCGGTGGGGCTATCGGCTGGGCGCCTGGCGGCTGCCGGCGGGCGTGCTGGCGGCCGGGTTGCTGTTGCTGTTGATCGGCGTGCCGCTGGGCAATCTGGCGTACAAGGCTGGCGTGATCGTCTCGCAGACCGAGACGGGCCGGGTCCGCGAGTTCTCGCCCGGCCAATGCGTGGCGATGATCGCCTCCGCGCCGTGGCGCTGCCGACGCGAGTTGCGATGGTCACTCCTGATTGGCCCGCTGGCGGCCGCCACGGCGGTGCTGGCGGCAATTCCGCTGGCGTGGTTTGCGCGGCGGGGCGGACTGAAATCGCTGCCGGCGCTGCTGACGGCGGCCCTGGCCCTGGCCGTGCCCGGACCGATACTCGGCCTGGCGATCATTAAGGCGCTCGACCGCCCGGAATTGCCCTGGCTCGTGGAACTCTACGACCGGTCGATTCTGGCCCCGTTCTTGGCCCTTCTGGTCCGGGGACTGCCGCCGGCGATTTTCGTCCTCTGGTA
This sequence comes from uncultured Planctomycetaceae bacterium, assembly GCA_963754135.1. GTDB lineage: Bacteria > Planctomycetota > Planctomycetia > Pirellulales > Thermoguttaceae > JAJFUI01. Next base: position 959,034 of record CAVWEY010000002.1, on the reverse strand, counting down.
CGCCCTGCGGACGGTCCCGCGGGAGATGCTGGAAGCGGCGGCGGTCGACGGCGCGGGACCGGTCGCGCGGTTCTGGCTGATCGCCCTACCCCTCCGCTGGCCGGCGGTGGGCCTGGCGTTTGTCGTCTCGCTGGCCGTGGCCTTGGGCGACCTGGCGGCCAGCATCTTGGTGGTGCCCCCCGGCGTGCAAACCCTGTCGATCCACATCTTTGGGCTATTGCACTACGGCGTGGAAGACCAGGTGGCGGGGGTCTGCCTGGCCCAGTTGGCCTTCTTCGGCGCCCTGGCCGCCGTCGGATGGAGTATAATAGGAAGGATGAGGGATGAAGGATGATGAGAGGTGTGCTGGTTTTCTTGTTCGTGTCTTTGACTTGCGCCGGCCATGTGGCGGCGCTCGATTACGTGACGTTCCGCCGCGACGGAAAGACGTTGGACGTGGCCGGCCGGTTGCTGGTCGAGGCCCAGGACGGCGGGCTGCTGGTGCTGGGGCGGGACGGCGTGCTCTGGGCGGTCCCGCCCGAGGAACAAGTCCAGCACACCACCGACCAGCAACCCTTCCAGCCCTACAGCCGCGACGAGTTGAGCAAGCGGCTCCTGGCGGAACTGCCGCCGGGGTTCCGCGTTCACCAGACGGCCCACTACCTGATTTTCCATGACACCTCGCCGGCCTATGCGCAGTGGTGCGGCGCGCTGTTCGAGCGGCTCTACGTGGCATTCACCAACTTCTGGACCCGCAAGGGCTTCCAGTTGCGTCAGCCGGAGTTTCCGCTGGTGGCCGTCGTCTTTGCCGACAAGCAATCATACGTGAAGTACGCCCGGTCGGAGGCGGGCGAAGCGGCGGATTCGATGCTCGGTTACTATGGCATGGCATCCAGCAACCGGATGACGATGTACGATCTGACAGGCTTAGAGTCGCAGGGGCGCGGGGCCGGGCGGAACCACACGGCGGCCCAGATCGACCAGATCCTGGCCCAGCCCGACGCCGAGCGCACCGTAGCCACGATCGTTCACGAGGCCACGCACCAGATCGCGTTCAACTGCGGACTGCACGCGCGGCTGAGCGATTGCCCGCTCTGGTTCAGCGAAGGGATTGCGATGTACTTCGAGACGCCCGACCTCCGCAGCCCCAAGGGCTGGAGCGGCCTGGGAGCGGTCAATCAATCGCGGCTCGAGCGGTTCCGGCAGTGGCTCGACGCGCGGCCGGCCGATTCGCTGGAGACGCTCCTCCGCGATGACCGGCGGTTCCGCGACCCAAAACAGGCGCTCGACGCCTATGCCGAGGCCTGGGCGTTGACGTACTTCCTTCTCCAGAAGCACCCCAAGGAATACGTGGCTTATCTGGCCATGTTGTCGAAGAAGAAGGCGCTCTTGGAGGACGGCCCCGAGCGGCGGCTGGCGCAGTTCCGCCAGGCGTTCGGCGAACTGAGGCCCCTGGACGCCGAGTTCCTGCGATCCACCGCCAGGCTAAGATAGTGCATGCGGCGTTGGGTGCCATGCCCACGCTTGTCGTGGGCATGAGTCGTGCGATTGCCCCACATGCCCACGACAAGCGTGGGCATGGCACCCTGCTTGCACCCCGTGTGCCGTTGGCGTAAACTGGGCAGCGGTTGGATGCCCCTATGCGCCCTCGCCGCGCCCATTCACACGTCGCTACCCACCCAACACGGAGCCACGCTCATGGCACGAGAACCCCACACGAACAATTCCCCGGCCCCTAGCCGGCGGGATTTTCTGAAAACTGCCTCCAGCCTGGCGGCCGCCGGCGCGCTCAGCGGCGGCCTGTCGGTCGCCCGCGGCGCCCATGCCGCCGGCGACGACGTGCTGCGGATCGGCCTGATCGGTTGCGGCGGGCGGGGGACCGGCGCCGCCGTCAACGCCCTGGGCGCCGACAAGAACTGCAAGCTCGTGGCGATGGCCGACGCCTTTGCCGACCGCCTGGAAAACAGCCTCGACGCGCTGCGGAAGCACGCTGCCAAGATGGAGGCGCCGCAGAAAGTGGCCGTCGGCAAGGACCACTGCTTCGTGGGCCTGGACGCCGCGGATAAGCTCATCCAGAGCGACGTGGACGTGGTGATCCTGGCCGAGCCGCCGCACTTTCGCCCCGCGCACCTGAAGGCGGCCGTGGAAGCCGGCAAGCACATATTCTGCGAGAAGCCCGTGGCTGTCGACACCCCCGGCATCCGCAGCGTGCTCAGCACTGTGGAAGAGGCGAAGCGGAAGAAACTGAGTCTCGTCTCCGGCCTCTGCTGGCGGTACGACCAGGGCGTGTGCGAAACCATGAAGCGCGTGCTGGACGGCGCGATCGGCGAGATCAAGAGCATCCAGGAGACCTATCTGGCCGGTGTCCTCTCGCACCGCAACCGTCTGCCCCAGTGGACCGAAATGGAATACCAGTTGCGCAACTGGCAATACTTCGTATGGCTCTCCGGGGACTTCAACACCGAGCAGCACGTCCACAGTCTGGACAAGGCGGCCTGGGCAATGCGTGACGAGCCGCCCCAGCGGGCGTGGGGCCTCGGCGGCTGCCTGCTCCGCAACCGCAAGGACGGCGACGTCTACGACCACCACGCCGTCAGGTACGAGTATCCCGGCGGCGTCCACGTCCACGCCTACTGCCGGCAGATGCCCGGTTGCTACAACGACGTTACCGATATTATTGTCGGCACGAAGGGCCGGGCCATCCTGCCCAACAAGCCGCGGATCGAGGGGGAGAAACCCTGGCAGTTCACCGGTCCACACGCCCTTTCGCAGGCGTACGACGAGGAGCATCGCAGGTTGCTGGCCGCCATCCGCTCGGGCCAGCCGGTCAACAACGGCCTCTATATGGCCCGCAGCACCATGTGGGCCATTCTCGGCCGGATGGTGGATTACACCGGCCAGCCGCTCACCTGGGAGGAGGCGATCAACTCGCAGCACAGCTTCGCCCCGGCTGCTTATGCCCTGGACGCCGACCCGCCCACCAAGCCCGACAAGGACGGCAAGTACCCGATCGCCATGCCGGGCCTGACGAAGTTCATGTAGAGCATGAAGACCTTCCTCTCCCCTCCCCCTTCCGTGCTGCAACGCCGCGCTGCGGCGGCCGGGCAACTGGCGGCGGAAACGCTCGACGTTCTGGTGGTGGGCGGGGGGATCGTGGGCGCGGGCGCGGCACGCGACGCCGCCCTGCGCGGCTTGCGCGTCGGGCTGGTCGAAACAATTCGACCTGGCCTTCGGCACGAGCAGCCGGTCGAGCCGGCTGCTGCACGGCGGGTTGCGCTACCTCGCCCAGGGGCGGATCGGACTGGTTTACGAGGCCAGCCGGGAGAAGTGCATCCTGCACCGCATCGCGCCCCACCTGGCCGAGCCGCTGTCCTTTGTCTTTCCCACCTATCGCGGCGCCCCCTGGCCGCTCTGGCAACTGCGGATAGGCGTGAAAGTCTACGATCTGCTCTGCGGGGGACGGAACCTCGGGCCGTCCTGGCCGATGTCCGCGACGGAAGTCCAAGCCCACCTGCCCGGCATCAAGTCCGTCGGGCTGACCGGGGCCGTGCGGTACTTCGACGGATTGACCAACGACGCCCGGCTGGTCATCGACACGCTCCGCTCGGCGGCCGGCCACGGGGCCATCGTGGCCAACTACACGCGGCTGCTGTCGGCGTCGCCCGGCCGCGCAACCTGGCAATGCCGGCTGCACGACACGGTTGCCGGCCGCCACTACGACGTGACGGCGCGGAACGTCGTCAACGCCACCGGCCCCTGGGCGCAGTCGCTCGAACACAGCCGGGTGCGGCTGCGGCTCACGAAGGGCGTCCACCTGGTGATCGACCGCGGGCGGCTGCCGCTGCCCGACGCCGTCGTGATGGCCGATGGCAATCGCATCCTCTTCGCCATTCCCTGGGGCGAGCGGCTAATCCTGGGCACCACCGACACCGACTACGACGGCCCACTGGACGACGTGCCCACGGAGCCGGCCGACGTGGCGTACATCCTGGCGGTGGTCAACCGGGCGTTCCCCTCGGCCGCACTGGAGCCGGCGGACGTGATCAGCACGTGGGCCGGGCTGCGGCCGTTGATTGCGTCCAAGCGGGGCGGCCCCTCCAATATCTCTCGCGCCCATCAAATTACCATGCCGGAGCCGAGCTGGTTCGACGTGGCCGGCGGCAAGCTCACCACCCACCGCCTCATCGCCCAACAGGTCATCGACCGGATCGTGGGCCGCCTAGGCCGAAAGTGCCCGCCCTGCCGCACCGCCGATGAGCCGCTGTTGCCGCCAAGCGAGGCGGCGCTGGCCGGCAGCGGCATCCTGCCGCCGCCCGTCTCGCGCGAGCTGGTCGTGTACTACTGCCGCAACGAGTGGGCCGTATATCCCGAGGACATCATGCTCCGCCGCGCCGGCTGGCGGCACTACCTGACCAACGCTGAGGAGGTTGCCCGGCAAGTGGCGGAGTGGATGAAGGATGAGGGGTGAGAGACAAAAAACGGTTCATCCGACTAAAGCGTACCTGGCTTCGTGGAGAGCGTAGATTTTGAGGATGAAGAACTGGTGGTCTCGGAAGCCATAGGCTTGACGTTTCATGGTTTTGATCTTGTTGTTGATGCCCTCCAGCGGTCCGGTGGAGATGGCGTAGTCGTAGTAGGCCAGGAGGCCGTGGGCGTGAAAACGGAGCGTCCGGGCGAATTGGTGAAGGATGCGGATGCCGGTCGATTCCGCGCGGAGAATCCAATCCAAGAGGAACGCCTCGGCTTCCTCCTGGCTGTCTTGCTCCCAGAATTCCCCCAACTCTTCCTTGAGATAGTAGGCGGTGGCCAATGGGGCGTTCAGACGCAAGGCCTCTTCCAAGCGCTGATGCTCATTGCGCGAGGCCTCAAGGGTCTCCGGTTTCTTCAGCAGCAGCCAGCGGGTTCCCTTGAGCACGTCTTTCTCCAAGCCGTCCTTGGTCGAACGATACAGCTCCCGCCGCAACTCGGAAAGCTTGTCGTTGAAGAGTTTCGTGACGTGAAAGCGGTCGAATACCAAGACGGCATCAGGCAGGTGCGTGGTCACGGCGTCGATGTTCGAGGTCCAAAACGATGGTCAGATAGCGATGGCCCTTGGCCGTCAAAATCTCGTCGATGGCGATCTGCCGCAGGTCCTTGAGCTTGGGATGGGAGAATCGCCGTTGCAGGTCGCTCTTGACGATCTCCTTGACGACGTCCCAACTGACTTCCAAGTGCAAGGCGACGTCCTGAATGGTCATCAATCGTGCCAGATGCAGGACGTATTGGGCGAAACTTCGGATGTAGGTCCGCCGGGGATCGGCAAACCCGAGGGCCGTTTGGCGGACGACGTTGCAGTCGTGGCAGCGTATGCGGGGCACCCGAAACACGAACGTCACCTTCCTGCCGCCGATGGGCAATCCGCGAAATCGCCGTGTCACCCCGCCTTTGAGGATGATACTCCTCCCGCCACATGCCGGGCAACGACACGTCTTGGGGTCTTGAACGATGGTAAACACTACCCCGCCCTCGATGTACTCCGTGCGAACATACCGATAGCCACGAATCCCAAATCCGTGGTACAACAAACTCGTGGACATGCTGACTCCTCCCGTGTTAAGGGTCGTTTGCACAACCCCTTATGGGATAAGCATGTCCACACTTTTTCAACCCCCAGGTACGCTTCAGCCGGATGAGCCAAATTTGTGAACTTGCTGACCAACTGAGAGAGCCGCAACGCCGCGCGGGAAAGGGGACAGGCACCGTCGCCGTAGGCCATTTCGGCAACACGGGCCGATCGGGGCGACGGAGCTAGTCCCCTTTCCCGCGAGGGTGGTTTCCTTTTTTCGAGGCGACGGGTTATGCTGATGGTTAGGCGGCGTTCGCCAATGTAGTCGGCACACGCCGTGTGCCGGCAGCAGTTCCCGCACACGGCGTGTGCGGACTACATTGGGTCCTACGGTGAGAGGGAGGGAGGCTGAGATGAGGACAGTTCTTGGTTTGCCGGCGTTTCGCTGCGGCGTCTGGGTTCCTCTCCTGCTGATCCCGGCGATGCTGCTGGCGGCCGAGCCGCGCAAAGCTCGGACCAAGACGCCGCAACCTGAAGTCAAGGCGGAGTCGGTCGAGTTGTTCCCGGCCATCGAGAAGGGGCAGATCAAAGTCCGCTTGACCGCCAAGAATGCCGACCAATGTTTGCTGATGGTCCGCAATGCCACGGACCGGCCGCTCCAGGTCCAACTGCCCGAGGCCTTCGGCGGCGTTCCGGTCCTCGCGCAGCGGTCCGGCGGCAGCCAGGCGGCTGGGGACCCGCCGGTCGGCAATCCGGGTTCGACGCAGGCCCTGGGGATGGCCCCGCCTGAGACCCTCTACCAGCCCGGCGGCTCGACGGCCCATCTCGACGTGCCCGCCGGCGGGCTGAGCCGGGTGATGCTCCGCTCGGTCTGCCTGGAGCGGTACAAGCGCGGCCCGTCGGCGCGAATCCCCTACCAGGTGAAGCCCCTTTCGCAGATCACCGACAAGCCGGAGGTCTTCGAGCTTTGCCGCATGATCTCCTCGAGCAACGTCAACATGCGGATGGTGCAGGCGGCGGCCTGGCACGTCAACAACGGCCTGGACTGGGGCCGGATGTTGCAGCGCGGCATGATGGGCCCATTTGCCGATCCCGCCCGCTTCTCGCCATTCGAGCTTCTCGGCGCCCAGCGGCTGGTGCTCATCGCCCAGCAAGCCGCCGAAGAGCGGGCCAAGAGCACGGTGAGTTCCGCATCGCGTTCCCAGGCGTACTAGGGGCAGTGCTGAAGGAGCGGCATCTTGCCGCTTCATGCCTTGCCTCGAAAGAGGGTAGCCCGGTCCCTGGCCGCCGCGTATCAATTCAGTAGCGTCTGTATGCGTTTTGCGCGGCCACGATTTGTTCGCCGGCTTGGCGCAGCGCGTTGACCGCGCGATTACCCTTTTGTAGACGAAGGAGTACACAATGAGATACGTCACCATTTTCGGATCGGTTCTGTTGGCTGTGGCGGCCTTTTGGCCCAGCCAGGCGACCGCGAAAAACCCGTCCGGCAACAGTGGGAACAGCGGGAACAGCGGCAACAGCGGGAACAGTGGCAACAGCGGGAACAGTGGCAACAGTGGCAATAGCGGCAAGAATTGGAACAACAACGGGAATGGGAAGTACCCGTACCCCTACTACCGCAACCATTACTACTATGCCGAGCGCCCGATCTACGAAAATCCGCCGTTCTCCGGCTTGCCGATCAAGATCGTCAATCCGGCCGCCAACGGCGTGACTCTGAACTACACGCTCAACGGCGTGGTCTACACGATTCCGCCAGGCTATAGCCAGAAACTGGTCGAGGACCGGTCCTGGGTGGTCGAGTTCAACCGCGGCGCAGGATTTCGGCGAGGCGCGATACGGATTGGAGCCGGGCGTCTACGCCTTCGGCTCTTCGGACCACGGTTGGGAGCTGTACCGCCGGCCGGTAGAACAACCCGCTCCGGTGACCGGCCCGACCAATCCCACGCCGCCCGACGTGGCGCCCGCCAACCCGCCGCCGCAGCCCATGATGGCCCCGCCGGCGCACTAGCCGCACGAACGACAGCTCGAGCGTCGAACAGCGTAGGACGGATTTCCTAATCCGTCCCCGCCGACACCGCCCTTACGGCGTGAGCGCCCGGAAGGCGTTCCGTATCGGCTGGCCGGGCACGTAAAGCCGCGGCGCCCGAACACGCTCCGCCCCGCCACGCCGTAGTACCCGACCACCGGGCCAGCGCACGTCGCGCACGGCGCCGGCGCGTAGTAGCTGGCGTAGGGCACAGGGGCGTAGTACGCCGCGTACGGTTGTGCATAGTACGTGGCGTAGGGCGCCGGCGCATAATACGTGGTTGTCGGTGCGTAGTACGTCACCGTCGGCGGCGCGTAATACGTGGTTGTCGGCGCGTAGTACGTCGCCGCCGGCGCATAATACGAGTAGCTCGGCGCCGCGGGCACATAGGTCGTCTCGGCGGATCCGCAGCCGCACTGAGCGAGCACCGCCGAAGCACTCAGGATCAGCGCGAAGGCCACTGCCACCACACTTAGTTGCTTGTACATGATCGTTCTCCCCAATTTGGCCCCCCAAAGGTGAAATACCGGGATTGTCCTCTTTCATTTTACGGAAGTGAGGGCCCCCCGGGTCAAGTACCCGTTCCCTTTATCATACCCACGGCGACCCGGCTTCCGCAAGTATGCCGGAGGTGGGGAGCGAAAAGCTGGCCCTTTTCAGGGGAAATGGTGGGATCGGCAGCGGGCGGAGAACCCGAGCCCCGACTGCCTGCACTCCCCACCGGCAAGCTCGGACGGGACATGGCCACGATGGCCAGCATGAGAACGCGCCGTCGAGCACGCCTACCGGTAACCCAGTGTCACGCAATGCCTTTCCAGTGGGCGCACGGGGACTCGAACCGGATTCCACAACCGCCAATCCGCCAACACGTTGCGAAGAATCGCCAACCCCGCACGGCACAGAATCCGGCACAGTTGGCGCACAATCCGCCCCGTTTCCCCCGACCTGACGCCCGTGGTTGCGGCGTGGCCCGGCCTGCCCGAGCCGGTGCGGGCGGGCATCGTGGCAACGGTCATGGCGGCGGCGGGTTCGGCGGCCTGATGCTCACCCGGCGACCAGGGCCGCCACGGCGCCCGCCGGCAGGTGGCGGAATTGGCCGGCGCGGGGGGTTGCATTCCCAGCCGCCGCGCGGGAGGATTGTGGCGGTAACGGCCATTCCTCACGCACAAGGGAGGTCGGGAATGGGCGCTCTGGCCGATGAACCGCGGCCGCCCGGCAGGCCACCAGCCCTGCCAAAAACCGGAAGCACGTTCGGCGCAGAAGTGGTGGCCGGCGCCGCCCGCTCGAGCCGGCGGCCCATGTGGGCGCCGATATCCATCTGCGCCTTTGCGCGCTCTGGTGGGCAGCCGGCCTCCGACAAGAGCCGGGCGGCTGGGTCTTCTTCCACTACGCGGCCCTCGGTGCCGCCGTGTTCCTGCTCTGCGAAGCCGTCGATCGGAACTACGTCAAGCGGAATATCCCGCGCGTCGCGTACCTCCTTTTGGCGGCGGCCGCGCTTCTTCTCTTCGGAACTTTCGACGGCTATGAAGAGACGTGGACGAACATCGAGAGCAAAGATTGGGGGAAACCGGATACCCAGCTACCGGGGTATCATGGCTTCGATTTGGAGCTGAGGGGACAAAAACACACGGTCTACCACGATTCCCGGTGGCGATGGAGCGGCGCGATCTACTGGCGCGATTTCACGGTCTACGGCCGGAATGGCGAGCCGTTTTCGTCGCAAGGGCCTATGAGCACCACCAACAAACCCCACGGCCACTGGACCGAGTTTTCCTGGTCGGATTTCGAGACGCACGACCGCTGGTACTGGTACGGCGACGAGGTGACCGAGGGCGAGTGGCACCTGCGGAACCGGAAGTGAAGGGAGGAACATCGGGCATGGAAGGATTCATCGTCGTCCTGTGGATAATGTCGGCAATCGCCGGGGCCTTCGCGGGCGGATCGAGAAACGCGGCTATGGGCGGATTTCTGCTCGGCCTCTTCTTCGGCCCTGTTGGCCTGATCGCAGCTCTGGGCCTCGACGACCGCTACCAGTGTCCCCGCTGCCGCGGCCGGCTTGATGGGCGGGGAGAAATCTGCCAGCATTGCGGCCAGGAAATTCGTGTGGATTGACCACCGCTTCGGCGGCGGCGCCAGCCTCTACGCGAAAGGAAGTGAGCCGCGAGAGGTGAACCTAGAGCCGGCCACCAAGGCCGACCCCAAGCTGACAGTCATTTGCCGCTGCCCGGATTGTGGCAAGGAGCATACGGTCCCGCGAGAGAAGCTCGGCGCGATGGGACGCTGCTCTTGTGGCCTGCGGTTCCGGCTGGCGGAGTGAGGTCAGCCCAGCAGCGCCGCCGGCCGCTACTGCGGCACCCAGCCACCGCAACTCCGGTCCCGGCCACAGACCTCGGCGGCACAATGGGGGGTAGGTTCTCCAACGGCCAATCCGGGCCGGGTTAGCCACCGGCGATCGGCGGGGTTTTATACACACGCAATTCGATTTTCAGAGGTCAAAAATGCCGCGGCGGGAGCTTCCCGTCCCAAGGCCCCGCGGCTGCTTCGATCCTCTCGCAACGCGGCCGGCACGGCTGTACAATCCGGGAAATCGGGACGGCCGGCGGCGTTGCAACGCCCCGGTCAAGCGAACCCGGCAGGCGGCCCGCCTTCTACCCGCCTTTCGGTGGCCCCTGCCCGGTTCGGCCCGACTATCGAAAGGCAGGATCGTGGCCGTTTCGATTTCGGGCGTCCCCGACCAACTCCGTCAGATTGCGGCGAAGATCAGCGAAGGCGACTTCGCGCAGATAGACGCGGCTGATGCGTTGCTGTGGCAGGCCCACTGCCGCGGCGGGCTAAGACAAGAGCCCGTCCTTCAGTGGGCGGCCGATCAGAATCGCAAGCTAAACCTCGACCAGGCCCCATATGAGAATCCTCCTCGACCGGAGTGGTCGGGATTAACGTACGAACTGCTATTCCGTTTGGGCTCGACTGCGCTGCCCGGTTTTCCGTCCGAGCTATCACCTCGGGCGACATCCCAAGAGGAAGGTTTTTGGTACGCACGTGGCTTGCACGCGCTAGCAGATTGCCTGGCGGCGGCCGGCGGCCCCGATCCGGGAGCGGCGACTGTGGGCGATCCCAAGGCGCCGGCGAAGCGAGGCGGCGGGCGAAAGAAAGACCCAAACGTTCAAGTCCGCAACAGCAAGATTGCGGCCGACTTCCGAAAGGGATTGAACGTTGACGCGGTTGCCGACAAGTACGGTATCAGCGCGGACCTTGCCCGACACCTGAAATCTGAATCGGGCAAAGGCGACAACACCGCCGAGAATCGGCAGTTGTGAATGAATGTGAAAGAATCAAATTCTTTCACAACGATTTTCCAGCATCGAATCAAAACCTTTTCCGATGCAATGCCCCTTGTTTTCAGGGGCTTTCTTGTGAACGAACCGCGCCCCTTGTGTGAATGAATTGGCGCGCGTTTCATTCTTTCACGTTTACCCGGTTCAATTTCCGTTGTGCAGGCGGCAAGGTGCGGCCTGCAAAATCACAACGGAGTTAGAGCGATGAGCGGTTCACAGAAACAGCCCGGCGCGGTTTCGGGCGAGATTTCCGCCGACGGCATGTACACGCTGGCGGAAATCCGGGCGCGGCTGGGGCTGGGCAGGTATGCCCTGCGCGAAGCCCGACGGCACGGCCTGCCGGTGCGGAAGATTGGCCGGCGGTCTTATGTTCTCGGGAAAGACATTCTGGCGTTTGCGGCCGGTCGCAGGACAGATCAAAGCGACGCGGACGGCGCGTCTGTTGATGAGCAACCCCTTTTCGAGCCAACGACGATGGTTAACAACGACCACTCCGTCAATTTCTACGGACCTGTACGGGGCGGTAACGTGGCCGGCTTGAACATCGCCAATTCCCCGGCCACTCATAACAGCGGTGACGGTAACTGGCTTGTTGTCGCCTTTCGGAGAATCTTCACTTGGATACGACGCTTCATCGTGTACCTATGCTCGTGAAGCCCAAGAAAAGCACAAGGCCCTGGACTTTCCAGGGCCTTCCGATCAAGGCAACGGCCAGCTTGCAATCGCATCGGCCGTTGCCTGCTGTGCCCGAAGGCACAGTCTTGCAAGCCCCCGAAGGGGAACGTATGAATTATCGCCCGGCGCCGCGGAAGAATCAAGTGGAAAGTAGGCCGAGGCCGCGCAAGACCGCCCTGCGGATTGCCGCAAGGTTGTCTGGACAAACAACCTGTACCTGCCGGCGGCAAACGGCCCGCGGGGCTGGGTGAACTGCAATCTGCGGACCACGTTTGAGAAGATCGTCCGGCGCGGGGCTTGGAACCGTGGCCCCGGCTGTTCCACGCTTTGCGGGCGAGTTGCGAGAGCGACCTGGCCCGAGAGTACCCTATCACCACCGTCTGCCGGTGGATTGGGAACACCGTAGCGATAGCGGCCAAGCACTACGTTCAGGTTACGGACGCCGACTTTCGGCGGGCGTCGGGAATGGTGGCAGCAGCGACGGAAAGCGCGGCACAGAATCCGGCACAGTACACGTCAGGATCGGGGAGTAACGGGCTGCAAGAAAACACAAGTACCCCTCGATTTCCCGAAGGATACCAAGGGGTACAAGTGTCTACACCCGTTCGGGTGGGCGCACGGGGATTCGAACCCCAGACCTCGTCCTTATCAGTCTCAGTCCCACGGGCTTGACGAGGTTTGACCCTATCCCTATCTGATTGTATTCTTGTTGACTTTCCCGACAAAAGCCGATATGATGCCATAGCACCGGGTTTGATGTAATTGCCCCGGTTTTCCTACGGCGCATAGCACCGGCCTAGCACCGGATGGTTTTGACGGCCCGCCACGGCCACCACAAACGCGATAGGAGCGATCCTGCCATGACCCAGACCAATCGGTTCCCGTTCACCAAGACGCGGCTGGAGGCCCTGCCCGTGCCCGTGGGCAGCCGAGTCTACCACCGCGACGCCAAGACGGAGGGGCTGACAATCTGTGTCACGCCCGCCGGAACCAAGACGTTCTACCTGTACAAGTGGGCCAACGGGCGGCCGGTCCGTATTCCGCTGGGGCGGTTCCCAACCATGAGCATCGAGCAGGCGCCAAGCAGGCCCAAGTGATCGTGGGCGAAGTCGGCAAGGGCAACGATCCCCAAGCCGCACGGCAAGCCGCACGCCATGAGCAGACGATCAAAGGGCTGTTTGACTTTTGGCTCGACTCGCACGCGAAGCTACGCAACAAGGGCTGGCCGGAAGATGAGCGGCGATTCAATCGGTATCTCAAACCGTGGGCGAGCCGGAAGCTATCCTCGATCAAGAAGCCTGACGTGCAATCGCTCTTCTCCCGAGTGGCACGCGACAATGGCCCCTACGCGGCCAATCGCCTGCTGGCCCTCGTCAGAGCAATGTTCAACAAAGCCCCAGATATGGGCTATGTCGGGACCAACCCCACCGCCGGCGTCAAGAAGTTTTCTGAGGAGAAACGCGACCGGTTCCTACAGGGCGACGAACTGCCGGCGTTTTTCCGGTCCCTACTGGAGGAACCCAACGAGATGCTACGCGACTTCGTCTTGTTGGCTCTGCTGACCGGCGCACGACGTGCCAACGTGCAAAGCATGGCATGGGTCGATTTGGACCTGACAGCCCGCTATTGGCGAATACCCGAAACAAAGAGCGGCGTGCCCGTGGTTGTGCCGCTCGTTCCGGCAGCCGTGGCGATCCTAGAGAACCGTCGGCAGAGCACCAACGGCAGCCCGTGGGTATTCCCGAGCCGTGGCAAGACGGGCCATATCGTCGAAACCCAAGAGCGCATGGAAGCGGATTATCACCCGCGCCGGTTTGTCCGATGTTCGCCCCCATGACCTTCGACGCTCATTAGGATCGTGGCAAGCGATGGGCGGCGCGAGTCTGCCGATCATTGGGAAATCGTTGGGGCACACCCAGGTTAGCACCACCGCCATCTATGCCCGATTGCAAATGGACCCCGTGCGAGATTCGGTCGAGTCGGCTACCACCGCGATGTTGACGGCTGGCAATCTCACAATTGACGTGGGCGGCGTGAAGCTGTTGGAAAAGCAGGAGGATCGACCGTGAAAAACGCCAATTATAGGCACCTTTTGATGGGGTACGGGGCTGACAAGGTTTTGCTCGACAGGATCATGGATGAGGTCCATGCTCACTTCAAGGCCCCATTCGGAGATCGGATCATCGAGGGTGACGTTGAGGAGGACATCCGGTCGGCAATGGAGGACGCCATACTTGTCCTCGCGGAGGGGCAAAGTGGCGCCATCGCGAGTACCGCCATGGAGTTGCTGTTGGAGAGTAGCGAACACCCATTCCAGGAATCCAGAATTCAGGCCGCAGTCAGCAAAGTCAACAACCTGTGGATTAACGTTCTCCGCGCAACGGCGCAAATTGGCTTTTTAAGAGGCTACGTTGTGAAAAGGCGCGACGACACGCGCACCATAAAACGGCAAGTCAAACAACTGAAATCGCTGCTGACGGCCCGAGCGACGAGGGCCGAGAAGAGGACGGGAGAGACCGTCGCAATCCGCGCGGCCGTCCAAAGGAAACTTGATGCTGGTCTGAGCTTGAACTGTGCCCAACACCGCGTCGCCGCAGACCGTCTCGCCAACGAGTTGAAACCCCACTCGTTTAGCCAAATCCGCCGAATCACGCTCGGCATGAAGGCCAAGAAGAAAAGGCGAAAATAGTTAGTCCATCCTGTACAGAGTGGAAATTGACGGAATGCTCGCCCCTCAATACGATCCATTACAGAGTTGAACTTGCCAACCTGTAATTCGATCTTGAGGGTTCTATGAGCACTACAGTTTCCTCCCCTTCTTCCCTTCTCACGCGACGTGAGGCCGCGGCGTTTCTCGGCGTGAAGGAGCAAACGCTCGCCGTCTGGGCGACGACCCGGCGCTATCACCTGCCGATGGTCAAGGTCGGTTCGCTCTGCCGCTATCGCGTCGCGGACCTCGAGCGCTTCCTTGAATCCCGCACCGTCGGCGGCGCGGCCGAGTGACCCCACGAAAAAAGCCCCGTCGTAGATAGCAACCACGGCGGGGCTAGGAGAATGCACGCATGAATTGTACCGCCCTTCCGCGCCCGTGGCAACGAGCAAGGCGCGCCCAACCCTGCCCGATCGAGCCGCTGAGCCACGCGGTGCTGGACGTTGTTCGCCGCTTCGATTGTGTGACGTGCGCCATCTGCGGCGACGAGTGTATCCACGTGGAATCTGTGCGGTCCCGCCCCGATGACTCGGGAATCGAAGTGGAGTTGAAGTTCTTTGGCGAGTGCGGCCACCGATTCGCGCTGCGGTTGGATTCGCGGAAGGGTGCAACTTTGACGACCTGGCAACGGCTACTGCCGGATTGCGAGGGCTACAATGTCTAATCACGACGTGGAATCTATCAAGCGACAAGCCGCCGGGCGTTGGCCGGAAATACTAGCCTCACTCGGCGGAATCCCCGCCGAAGTCCTGGACGGCAAGCACCATCCATGCCCGCGATGCGGTGGTGTGAATCGGTTCCGGTTGATCGACGGCGAAGCGGGCGCGCTGTTTTGCAACCAGTGTTTTGCGGAGAAAAACGGCGACGGGATAGCCGGGCTAATGTGGTCGTGCGGTTGGGACTTCACCCAAGCGGTGGCGGAACTGGCCAAGCATCTTGACGCGAAGCCGACCGAAGGTCACGTGCTTGGCTGGACCTCCACCATCGGGGCTGGCACAGGCAACGGCAAGCCCAAGATCGTCGCCACCTACCGTTATGTCGATGAGCAAGACAATCTACTGTACGAGGTGGTCCGATTCGAGCCGAAGGACTTCCGCCAGCGGCGCCCAAAGCCGGAAGGCGGTTGGGCGTGGTCAACCAAAGGCGTGCGGCAAGTCCCGTATCGCCTGCCGGAACTGTTGGCCAATCCGAAACGGTTTATCTTCCTGCCCGAGGGCGAAAAGGATGTTGACAATCTGGCCGGCATCAACTTGTTGGCAACATGCAACGTGGGCGGGGCCGGAAAATGGACTGCCGACCATGCCCAGCACCTTCGCGGTCGGCGGGTGTTCATTCTGCCTGACAACGACGAAGCCGGCCGAAAACATGCCCAGCAAGTTGCGATAACACTGCAAGGCATTGCGGCATCGGTACGGATCGTCGAGCTTCCCGGCCTGCCGGTCAAGGGTGACGTAAGCGATTGGCTGGCGGCTGGTGGCACACGAGAGAAGCTGGTTGAGCTGGCCGAAGCCACGCCGGAGTCGGAGCCGGAAGAAACGCCTACATCGGGACCGATCTTGATTTGCTTGGCCGACGTGGAACCTCGTTCGATCTCCTGGTTGTGGCAGGGGCGAATCCCACTGGGTCGAATCACGCTGCTTGTCGGCCGGCCGGGGGAAGGCAAGAGTTTTCTCACTACCGATATGGCGGCGCGTGTGACGACCGGCACACCGTGGCCCGATGGCGCATTGTGCCCGATGGGTTCGGTTATTTCGATTTCTGCCGAAGATGATCCTGGCGACACGATCCGTCCACGGCTCGATGCACACCATGCCAACGTGCGGCGAGTCCATCTGCTGTCGGCGGTGCGACGTGTTGATAGTGAAGGCCAACATGAGCGGATGATAACGCTGGCCGACGTGGAGGCCATCGAAGCGGCGCTGGTGAAACTGCCGGATTGTAAGTTGATCGTGGTGGACCCTATCGGCAGTTTTCTTGGCGGCAAAACTGACGCCCACCGGGACAACGAAGTCCGAAGCGTGTTAGCCCCAATTGCACTGTTGGCTGAAAAGTATGGCCCGGCGGTGCTGGTGCTGGCCCACCGTCGCAAGAGCGTTGGTGAAAGTGCCGATGACTCCGCACTTGGCAGCCGGGCCTTCACGGGCATTGCCAGAGCGGTGTGGCACCTGTCACGCGATCCTGAAAACAAAACCCGTCGCCTGTTGCTTCCTGGCAAGAACAACCTGGCCGACGAGGGTGACGGGTTGGCGTTTTCGATTGGCGGCGAACCGCCACGCCTCTGGTGGGAAGACGATCCTATCGCCATGTCGGCCGACCAGGGGCTTGCCGCCGAACAAACCGCCCACAAGCCCGGCCCTGACTCCGACGCTCTGGACGCGGCGGTAGCTTGGTTGGATACCGCCCTCGCCGACGGCCCGCGACCGGCAAAAGAGTTGACGGACGAATGGGTAAACGGGGAAGGCGGCGCAAAGCGGACGCTGGAACGTGCAAGGCAGGCTCTCGGCGTCGAAGCGTACCGTCCAGAGAATCCCGGCCCCTGGTTGTGGCGGTCTTCTTTCTCGGTACTCGACGCTGCCGGAGCACACCGCCAAGCACACCGCCAAGACCCTAAAGACAAAGAACTTGGCGATCTGGGCGGTGTGCCCCAAAACACGGAGAATTTGCCACTTTTTTGAGGTATCACAGAGCACACCGCCAAGTTCTTTCTCTTGGCGGTGTGCTCCCAAGAAGGAAAGGAACCCTACCAATGATCGACCAGCTAAAACGTTTCTGCGCAACGTGCCAGCACTTACGCCGACGCCTTCGGCCGCTTGTACCAGCGAAGCCGAAAACGCAAACGCTGACGCCATCGACCAGGGCGACCCGCTGGCCAAGCTCGCCGCGACATTGGCCGGTCTGTCCCAAGCTGAGCGGGAGCGACTGGCCGCCATGCTGACCGGGCAGCAAGCGGAGCACAAGGCGGTGGGCCAATGACTGCCCAATCTTTAGGCAGACCCTCTGGGGCCCCCCTTTCGGCCGGAAATTGAACCAACCCCCTGGGGTCAAATGGCGACGATACGGCGTATCTATACCACTCCTCACAATGGTGGATTTTGTAGTTAAGATAGGTGGAATGGTAGCCGAATGGCTTTTTGCGTTAATTTAGGCAAGTTGTTAAGCAAGGAGTGTTCACGATGGGCGAATCAAAGATCGAACTGCATGACAGGCTTCGAGCAACGGGCTTGTGGTCCGAAGCTGCCGCTTGGAAGGATGGCCGGATCAAGGAGTTTCGCGCCGCGGGCATGAAGAAACTCGACGCCGCGACTAAGGCTTGGGAGGAGTTGGCTGAGAAGTACCCGCCCGAGCCGGCCGAACTGGGTAAAGGACCGGCGGAGTCCGAATCGGTCAACGTGCAGCCATCGGAGTCGACCAGCGAAGTGGCCAACCGGGCGATAACACGCGGGGACTTGGACAAATGGCTCCAGAGCGCGGTGGAGCATGAGGTTCAGAAGTGTCTCGACCAGCACGGTGCCACGTTGGACACCGATGTGATGCAGGAGTTGGTGGGCGTAGTGACCGGATTTTGCTTGGCGTTGGAACCGTGCTCCTGGCCTGGCCCGCGATACCGTCAAGACGATCAATGGTTGTCTGCCCCGCAAGTGGCGGTTGCTGAGTGAAGGAAGGGAATGGAGTATACCCGTAGCCGCTTTTCACAGCAGAAAGACGGCCGGGGCTGTCTCGGCGGGCGGGCACAGGCGCGCGAGGCTCACACGCCTTGCCCCCTTTTTGTAGGGTATGTACGATGCCGGCATGAAGCTTGGCCGACCGACGAAAGACACTCCGTACCTGAACGCTCAAGCCTTTGTTGAAGCGAACGATGGGCCATTGGCTGGTGGGTGTGGACCCGGGTTCGATCCCTCGCCCCAACAGATTTGCAGGCGATGCCTTGCAATTCAGCAGACATGGGCTAAAGCCGAAACCACGATTCGGCTGTTGAATCCGCACCTGGACGGTATCCCGCCAAAGGATGAGAGCCAACAGCACTGGCAACCGCGCCGAGAAGGGTAAGGGTACACCCCGGAATACAGGGGCACTGAAAAGCAACGGCGGAAAACCACGGCGGTAGGGACGAATCCCGCCACGTCCTAAATGCCCGCACTGACAGGGGTGCTTTCTCACTTGCTATCCCACCCCCTGCTGGGCTGGAAATCGACGCCGTTTTCCGTCGCCACCTAGCACCGGCATAGCACCGCCGCCCACACCACTTTCTATCTACAAGAAAAGCCTTACGTAACTGCTTGCCACGTAAGGCTTTGCGAGTGGGCGCACGCAGACTCGAACTGCAAACCTCGTCCTTATCAGGGACGCGCTCTAACCAACTGAGCTATGCGCCCGATCCGGCAATTCTACAGCAGGGCGCGGTGGTGTCAAACCCCCGACAATGTCGCTACAACCGGAAAAAATCCCGCAATCTGCTTATGTTCCGTCCCCAACTGCGTCGAAACACTAGAACGTGTCTGCCGGCTCGCGCCGGCGCCGTCGGCAAACCTCTACAGGGAAGGAAGGACTGAGATGATGCGGTTTTACCCCCCTAAAATGGTGTTGTTCTGCGCGTTGAGTCTGCTCCTGTTGCCGGGATGGTCCTGGGCGGCTAGCCCCACGGCGGAGCAAGCCCTGAGACTCGTGCCGGTCCAGCCTGGCGTAGATTATGACCGGCCCAGCCCGGAAGTGGCCGCCCGGTGTAAGATCATCGCCAGGAAAATCGACGGCCACGTGGGGTGGATCGTCGAGAGTCCCGACGGCGTGATCCTGCGGAAGTTCGTCGACACCAACGACGATGGCGTGGTGGACCAGTGGAGCTACTACAAGGACGGCTTGGAGGTCTACCGCGACATCGACTTCAATTACAACGGCAAACCGGACCAGTACCGCTGGTTCCACACGGGCGGCAGCCGCTGGGGATTGGACCCTAACGAGGACGGGGTGATCCAGTTCGTGGAAGCAGATTTCGGCCGAGGAAGTCACCGCGGAAGCGGTGGCGGCGCTCGCCACGCGCGATGCCGACCGTTTCGCCCGCCTGCTGTTGACGCCTGCCGAATTGCGGTCGCTGGGGCTGGGCAAGGCCAGAGCGCAGGCCGTGGCCGAGAAGTTGAGCAAGGCGATGGCCGGTTTCAAGGCCGTATTGGCCGGGCAGAAGGCCCTCGCCCCGGATGCAACCTGGGTCCAGTTCAGCGCCAGCCGCCCGGGGATCGTGCCGGCCGGAACCGACCAATCGACTAAGGACGTGCGGGTGTACGAGAACGTGACGGCGATCGTGGAAAGCGGCGGGAAGCACGGGCAAGTGCAGATCGGCACCCTGGTGCAAGTCGGCGACGTCTGGCGGCTGATCGACGCGCCGCAACCGATGGCCGAGGGGCAGGCCGAAGCCACTCCCGGCGGTTTCTTCTTCCAAGCCTCGATGACCGTACACAACGAAACGGGCGGGTCGGGGCCGGGCGAGACTTCACAGAAACTACTGGCCGACTTGGAGAGCCTCGATCGTGAAGCCTCTCGGGCAACCACGCCGACGGAGCAGGCCCGGTACACGGGCCGCCGGGCTGACCTGCTCGAACAGATCGCCGAGGCCGCCAAGACCGCCGACGAACGCAGCATGTGGTTCCGTCAGCTTGCCGACATGCTCAGCGCGGCCGTCCAGTCGGGTGCCTACACGGACGGCGCCGAGCGGCTCAACACGCTCTTCGGCAAGCTGGAAAGAAACAACGCGGACAAGAATCTGGCGGCCTACGTCAAGTTCCGCCAGCTCACCGCGGCCTATTTCCGCGCCTTGCAGGCCCCCAAGGCCGATTTCGCCAAGGTGCAGGCCGAGTGGCTCAAGACTCTGGAGAACTACATCGCCCAGTATCCGACGTCGCCCGACGCCGCCGAGGCCATGCTCCAGTTGGCCATCAGCCAGGAGTTCACCGGCCAAGAGGACGAGGCAAGGCGGCAGTACGTGCGGATCGTCGAGGAGTTCCCCAACTCGCCGGCGGGCCGGAAGGCGGCCGGGCGCAGGTCCGCCTCGACTCGGTGGGCAAGACCATCACGCTCCGCGGCCAAAGCCCGCAGGGCAGCCCGATCGACCTGGCCAACTACCGCGGCAAAGTGGTCCTGATCCAGTATTGGGCCACGTGGTGCGGGCCGGCCAAGGCCGACATGGCCACGTTGAAAGAAATGTGGAACAAGTACGGCCGCTCGCTGGCGATCATCGGCGTCAGCCTGGACCACGACGTGAAGGACCTGAACGCCTATCTGGCCGAGAACCCGTTGCCCTGGCCGCAGATTTTCGAGGAGGGCGGGCTGGATAGCCGGCCGGCCAACGCGATGGGAATCCTCACCGTGCCGACGATGATCCTGGTGGACCAGCAGGGCAAGGTCGTCAACCGCGCCGTCTCTACCGTCGACCTCGAGGCGGAGTTGA
Source organism: uncultured Planctomycetaceae bacterium (assembly GCA_963754135.1). Lineage (GTDB taxonomy): Bacteria > Planctomycetota > Planctomycetia > Pirellulales > Thermoguttaceae > JAJFUI01. Next base: position 938,325 of record CAVWEY010000002.1, on the reverse strand, counting down.
AGAAGTTGATCCGGTAGCGTGGCCGTTGAAGAAGTCGGCCGTGGGGCTGTAGGAGGCGACTCCTACATCCGCCGGAACCGCCGGCCCTGGACGGTGTTCATATAGTTAATCAGGTGCTACGATAGAGTGGAAGCCCGTCCGGGCACACCCCCTTGTGGCGGTATCGGCACGTCAGTTGCCCGTGTCGTCGCATTCGCGGGCCGCTGTCGGATTGTCCGGCGAGGACAAGCAGCCGCCCCGTCGGTTGTTTCACCGTTAGCTTTGGATCAAAGGAGACGTAACATGAGAGTTGTGAGTGCCATGTTGGCCTTGGCCGTGTCGCTGGCGCTGGTCGGCAGTCTGTTGGCGGCCGACGAGAAGACGCCACGAGAGAGCAGGAACCGCCAGCAGGTGGTGCAGGGACTTGAATTCCTCAGAGGACTGAACCTCTCCGACGACCAGAAGGCCAAAGTGGAGGAGATCGAGAAGGAGTATGCTCCCAAGTTCAAGGCCCTGGAGGAAAAGCGTGAGGGCGTCATTACCGCGGACCAGAAGAAAGCCCGCGACGAGGCTGCCAAGGCCGCCAAGGACGCCGGAAAGGGCCGCAGGGACGTTATGGAAGCCGGCCGGGCGGCGATGAAGCTCACCGACGACCAGAAGACCAAGCTGGCGGACATCCGCAAGGAAGCCGCCGCCTTGGCCAAGGAAGTCCGCGAGAAGGCCATGTCCATCCTGACGGACGACCAGAAGCAGCAAGTGAAGGATCGGGGCGGACGCCGCGGCCGCAGGTCGGGAGGCGACTAGACGCCGCGATCAGGTGTTCGTCACGCTTTGTGTAACGCCCAGCTTCCTCGCGCGGAGCGTGAGCAGTACACGGACGATAGCCAAGCCGGGCCGGCCTCCTCAGGGGGCCGGCCTTTTCTGTTGGGTGCGTTGGCCCCCTGGCACCATCGGCGGATTTCCGCCATATTGGTGGCTGAAAACTGCCGGGAGTCCGTCAAGGGAGCGTCCACGCATGAAAACCCACTCGACAACCATCCTGACCGTCCGCCACCGGGGGGTGGTCGCCATGGGCGGCGACGGACAGGTGACCGTGGCCAACACGATTATGAAGGCCGACGTGAACAAAATCCGCCGCCTCCTGGACGGCAAGGTGATGACCGGTTTCGCCGGCGCCACGGCCGACGCCTTCGCCCTGCTGGAACGCTTCGAGGCCAAACTGAAGGATTATCCCTCGAACGTGCCCCGCGCGGCCACGGAGCTGGCCAAGGAGTGGCGGACCGACCGGGTGCTGCGGCGGCTGGAGGCGATGATGGCCGTGGCCGACGCCCGCTACACCTTGCTGGTAACCGGCAACGGCGACGTGGTGCAGCCCAGCGATGGGGTGTTGGGGATCGGCTCGGGGGGCAATTTCGCCGTGGCCGCCGCCCGCGCCCTGATCGCCCACGCCAACCTCTCGGCGGTCGAGATCGTGCGAACCGCCTTGACGATCGCCGCGGGGATCGACGTGTACACGAATACGAACATCATTGTGGAGGAAATGGCGTGCGAGACCTGACGCCCCGGCAAATCGTAGAAGAGCTCGACCGGCACATTGTGGGCCAGGACGCGGCGAAGCGGGCGGTGGCCGTGGCCATCCGCAACCGCTGGCGCCGCCAGCAACTCCAGGGCGACATGCGCCAGGAGGTGGCACCCAAGAACATTATGATGATCGGGCCGACGGGCGTGGGCAAGACCGAGATCGCCCGGCGGCTGGCCAAGCTCACCGGCGCCCCGTTTATTAAGATCGAGGCCACGCGGTATACCGAGGTCGGTTACTACGGCCGCGACGTGGAGAGCATGATCCGCGAGTTGGTCGAGAACGCCATCGGCCTGGTCCGCGCCCAGGAGCGGGAGAACGTCGAGGCGGAGGCGAAGCGGCGGGTGACCGAGCGGCTGGTCGACCTTTTGGCCCCGCAGCCCCCCGCTTTCGACGCCATGCCCGGCAGCCCCGACTCACCCGAACGCTACGAGCGGACGCGGGAGAAGATGCGGGCGATGCTGGCCGGCGGCGAAATGGAACAGCGCCGCGTCGAGTTGACCGTCGAGCAGCGGGCCGTGCCCATGATGCTCACCGGCGTGGGTATGGAGCAGATGGACATCGACCTGCACGGCATGTTCGAGAAGATTCTGCCCAAGCACACCAGCCGGCGGGAACTGACCGTCGCCGAGGCCCGCGAGGTCCTCTTTGAGCAAGAGTGCGACGCCCTGATCAATCAGGAGAAAGTCAACGCCGCCGCCATCGAATTGGCCGAAAACGTGGGCATCATCTTCGTCGATGAACTGGACAAGATCGTGGCCAGCGAGCAAACGCACGGGGCCGACGTCTCGCGTCAGGGCGTGCAGCGCGACCTGCTGCCGATCGTCGAGGGGACCACCGTGCAGACCCGCTACGGCTACGTGCGGACCGACCACGTGCTCTTCATCGCGGCGGGGGCGTTTCATCGGGCCAAACCGAGCGACCTCATGCCGGAACTGCAAGGCCGCTTCCCCATCCGCGTCGAGTTGAAGGCCCTCGGGAAAGACGATTTCGTCCGCATTCTGAAGGAGCCGAAAGGGGCACTGACGAAGCAGTACGAGGCCCTGTTGGCCACGGAAGGCGTCGAGTTGAGCTTCCAGGACGACGCCGTCGAGACCCTGGCCGAGTTCGCCTTCCAGGTGAACCAAACGACGCAGAACATCGGCGCCCGGCGGCTCTACACGATCATGGAGCGGCTGCTGGAAGACCTGAGTTTCGAGGCCCCCGACATGAAACGCGGCCGCGTGGCCATCGACTCCGCCTACGTCAGAGAGCGACTGGCCGAACTGACCGAGGACGAGGATTTGAGCAAGTTTATCCTGTGAACACAAAGCCGCCTGCATTCGATGGCGAGGAAGACGAGGCGGCAGTCCCCTGTCGTTCTTGGTTTGGATGATCGGGCGGCAATTCTACTCCACCGGGCATCGACGGCCGCCGGCCATAACTCGTGACGCTTCAACAGATTGCGGAAAGCCTGTCTACTCAGGGGCTTTCACCGTCTGTAAGATCGGGGGCGGTGGCGGAATCCGGATTTCTTGTCGAATCGCGGTTCTCGTTCCAAATCGCGCGGTTTCCGATACCAATTCCCGATCCAGCGGCCATCTATAGTTAAGCAGCAGCCGAGACTCGGTGAGCCCAACCACCGCGCGGTGGGAACATGGAAATGCACGACCCAGCCGCCGGTGAGCTCTTCTCCGTCAGCGACCCGCCGACGGGGACCGAGGACTTCATCAGGCTCTTCTCCGAACACCAGCGGGAACTCTTCAAGTTCATCTTCACGCTGGTCCCCAGCCATGCCGACGCGGACGACATCCTGCAAGACACGAGCGTCATCCTCTGGCAGAAGTACACCGAGTTTTCGGCCGGGACCAGCTTCTTCGCCTGGGCCAGCCAAGTCGCTTACAACAAAGTGCGGGATTTCCGCAAGAAAGCGGCGCGAAGCCGCCTCCGCTTCTGGACGGATGACCTCATCGAGGCCATCGCCGCCACCCGCTTGGCCGACCAGGAATTGCTCGACCAGCAGCGCATCCTGTTGGCTGGGTGCGTGCGGGAGCTGGCTCCGGCAGACCGCGAACTGATCCGACAGTGCTTCGCCGGCGCGCTCAGCATCAAGGCGGTCGCCGAGCAATCCGGCCGGCCCGTCAACACCGTCTACAAGGCAATGAACCGCATCCGCAAGGCGCTGATGGATTGCGTCGGGCGGGCCAAGCGGCGCGAGGAGGCGAAAAAGGGGACATGACTTTGCAGGACGGCCACTTGCTGGAACTCCTTGGCGCGCTTTGCAACGGCAACATCACCGCCGAGGAAGAGCAACACCTGGCCCAGCGGCTGCGCGAGGACCCGGCCGCCCGAAGCTTCTACGTTCAATACGTCGATCTGCACCTCGCCTTGGCCGACGCGGCAGTGGAACTGCCGCGCCCACGGCAAACCCCCGTTCCGAGCTTTGTTGCCGGCGCCTGGCAGGGGACGGTGGCGTACTTCGCCCAGGTCGGGCCGCTGTCGTACCTGATCGCCACGGCGATATTCTGCGTTGCGGCGGTAGTCAGTTCTTTCTGCTACGTCTCGCTCGAGCCGCAGACCTGGCCGGACGATAGCCGGCGGCTAACAGTCGCCGGAGAGCGAGCCGCCGGAGAAGACGCCTCTTCGGAACAGCAGTGCGTCGGCCGGATTACCGGCATGGTGGATTGCCGCTGGGCCGGCACGGACGCCGCTCCCGCGGCCGCCGTCACCTTGGGCCACAAGTATGTCCTCAACTCCGGCCTGATGGAAATTGCCTACGCCAGTGGAGCGAAGGTCATCCTCCAAGGCCCCTGCACTTACGAAGTCGACTCTGCCGCCGGCGGCTTCCTCGCGTTGGGCAAGCTGACGGCAAGAGTGGAGAAATCCGAAGTCCGAAATCCGAAATCCGAAGCCCCCAATCCCCAATCTCTAATCCCTAATCCCTTGTTTGTCGTCAAGACTCCCACCGCCGTGGTGACCGATTTGGGCACGGAGTTCGGGGTCGAAGTGGACCAGAGCGGGGCCACCCGGTCGCACGTCTTCCAGGGCAGGGTGAGACTGCGGCTTGCCGGCGGCGATGCGAGCGGCCGCCCATCTCTCCTCGGTGCCGGTGAGTCGGCGGTGGTGGAGGCCGGCGGGGAGTCCGCGGTAAGGGTGCTGCACGGCAGAGAACAATCCAAGGCGATGGTCTATGTGCGGGCGATGCCAGGCAGACGTCCGATCGCGGTATTCAACACGGGCATCGGACTGAAGGAGGGCGCCCCCGACCCGCATTGGCAGATCGTCGCTCGTAGCGACGACCCGCATTTCAAAGCCCGACTCGCGGTGGTGACGAGTAGGGGGACGGGCTGGGAACGCGTGGTTTGGCTTGAGAATGAGCCGCGCCGGTCGCAGTGGATTTCGCTGGCGAACGGCCCGCCCGAGGTGCCGGACGGGGTCGTCTACACCTTTCGCACCACGTTCGAGCTTGCGGACGCGCGGCTGGAGACGGCCGTGATGCGCGGTTGGTTTGTCGCTGACGACCATGTCATCGCTATCCGTATCAACGGCAAGCCGGTGCAGGCGCCGCCGTGGCAAGACGGCGACTTCCTCGACCGCTACAAGACCTTCTGGATCAGGGAGGGCTTCGTCGAAGGGGCCAACGTGCTGGAGTTCGACGTGCTTAACGGGCAGCAGTTGGGACGGGGCGGCGGCGCAAGCCCTATGGGATTCCTCGCCGAACTGGAAGGGACATGCGTGACAGGAGGGCGGGCGCGGCCCGAGCCGGCAAGTGGAGGGGGGCCGCCCAGCCCAAGCCGGGGGAAGCCAAGGAAGGAGGTGTAAAATGAAACCCGCATCGTAGACGATGCCGTCCACAACCGCCGCGGCCGATGATCGCCGCGGCCGATCGTCGCTGCACGGGCGGCTATGGCAGGCGCACGGCCGGAACTAGCAATTAGGGCTGGTCGCCAAGACCCGCGACTACCATTGCCCGATGGCAAAAGCCGGCTTCGGTTACTACCGCGTGACTCCGTTGCCCGCGGCGGAAACTGGCAAGAACGCCCAACAGGGAGGACCTGCCGACAAGCAACCCTGAGTTGAAGTTACTCACCGCCCGCGATGCGCGGGCCGCTCCGCCGGCCGGGGCGGCAGATTGTCAAACGGAAAGAAGAGTGCGAGGTTAGTCCGGCCCGCGGATGGTCCGCGGGCGAAAACTCCAGTGTTTTTGCGTTCCTAGAAGGGCTATCAGCCCGGGAGAGATATCATGTGTCGGATGTTAGTTTTTCCGGTGTTTGCCTTGGTGTTCGGGATCGCGACTGTGGCGTCCGCGGAAATCTTGTACGACGATTTCAGCAACGGCACCATGAACCCGGCTTGGTCATGGCAAGACTCAAACGGGCAGTGCGCCTATAGCCTGACGGCAAGATCGGGCTGGTTTGAGGTCCAGATGAGCACTGTCAATTCGGAGGATTACTGGCTCAATAACCGTGACGGGGCGCCATATTTGCTCAGCGACTCGGTAATCAGTCCCACTGCCAGCTTTTACGTCGAGACGCGTTGCGACAAGGCCACCTCAAACAGCGGGGGGGCTTTTCCTTATTTGGCGTGTGGCCTGATGGTGATCGACACGGGAAATGTCTTGTCCACCTACCCGGACGCGTGTACCTTCATGTGCGCTGATCTGAACTTTTCGAGCTCGGTTCAGGTACAGAAACCGGGTACCGACGGACCTTCCGCGTCTGTCCCGGGCGACGCGGCCTATCTCGAAATATACCGCGACGGCACTAACAAGACGTGGTCGTATTACTATAAGGTGAACGCGGCGGACTCGTGGACCCTGGTGGGCACCGAACCCGACAGTTGGCTGCCGAATGGGAAGGTGAGCGGGAACCTAGAGATCGCGCTACTTACCAAGGACTGGTCCGTTCCGAACACGACCCAGAACAAGGCCGACTTCGACTTCTACCAGCTCACCTACGTCCCCGAGCCGTCCACGTTGGCGCTGCTGGCCGCGGGCCTGGTTGGCCTGCTCTGCTACGCCTGGCGGAAACGGAGGTAAAGGATTTGGGATTTGTTGATTTGATTTGGGATTGGGTTCAGGGGTGCCGGCGGACTGACTTGGCCGTCTTGGCAAAGATCGCCAACAGCTCGCCGCACTCCTGGATCAGCCCCGTCAACCGCGAGGGCTTGACGTTGCCCGATTCGGTAAGCAGTTCCAGCCAGTAGAGCGTCTCGTCGGTCTCTCGGACGACGATCTCGGTGATGCTGGGGAAGTGCTTGCGGGAAGAGGCGCGGAGGGCTTCGCGGTAGTTTGCGCCGATCGAGGTGCCGGACTTGAGGACTTGCCGTCCGAGGACGCCGCCCACGCGGTTTCGCGGCAGTGCGGCCACGAGGCGAATGATTCGCAAGGCAAAGGCCTTGGTGCGTTTGCGGAGTTCGTCGCGGTCCATGTTCTACTCCACAAAACCAGAAAAAGGTCAAAATCGGTTCAGGCGGTGACTTATGGAAGTATACCCTACTATCCGCCATCGTCCCTTCACGCGGTCTCTCCCTTCAAACCCCAAATCCCGAATCCCAAATCCCAAATTTGGTTTTACTTTGGTGGAGCTTTTGGTTGTGATCACGATCATCGGGGTTTTGATTGCGTTGCTATTGCCGGCGGTGCAGGCCGCCCGCGAGGCCGCCAGACAGACGCAATGTAAGAACAACCTGAAGCAACTGGCGCTGGGCTGCCTGAACCACGAGCAAATCAACGGCCGACTGCCGAGTGACGGCTGGGGCTGGCGCTGGGTCGGCGACGCCGACCGCGGCAGCGATTGGCGGCAGCCAGGCGGTTGGATCTACAACGTCCTGCCCTATGTCGAGCAACCGGCATTGCACGACCTCGGCTTGGGCGCCAATCCGTGGAACGGCACGGAGAAACTGGCCGCCAACTGCCGGCGGATGCAAACGCCGATTGCCGCGCTCGACCTGCCCCACACGCCGCCAAGCTGGGCCGTTCCCCTTCGTCCTCTCCAGCGGCACTGGGGGCTTGGGCTTCTGCAACGCCAACACGCCAACCACGGTGGCTCGCTCCGATTACACAGGCAACTCCGGCGATCTGTTCGTAAGCGGCGATACGAACAATCCCGCGGCGTGGCAGGAGGGCGGACCGTCAGACGTTACCGATGTCGAGTCCCCGCCGAATCAGATGACTACCTCCGCCCGAGCGACGTTCGCTGGCGTAGCTAAACTGTCGACGGGCGTATTCTACTGCGCCAGCCACGTCACCTTGGCCGACATCACGGACGGAACGACCAACACTTACCTGATCGGCGAAAAGTACCTCAACCCTGACTGCTATGCCACGGGAACCGACGGCGGCGACAACGAATCGGCCATGATCGGCGACGACATCGACGTGATACGCTGGACGGCTTTATCCGGGATCGACCCTCAGACGGGAATCATCGTTAGCCCCTATCCTCCCCTTCAGGATTCGCCTGGCGTGACCTACGTAAACGGCTTCGGCAGCGCCCACGCCAACGGCTTCCAAATGGCCTTTTGCGATGGGTCCGTGCAGATGCTCAACTATTCGATTGATCCGCAGATCCACGGGCGGCTGGGCAATCGCAAGGACGGCCTGCCGGTCGACGGCAAGAAGTTCTGATCGGCTACTGTGCCGCCGCTACCACCGCGTAGGCGGCCAGTTCGGGCATCATCTCGCCCTGGTCGGTCTTGATGCGGATGGTCTTGACGATCTTGCCGGCGTCGGCCCCGGCCGAGAAAGTCACGGGGACCATGTGCAGCGCCTTGGGCGAGTCCTCCTTCGAGGTGTCGAACTTGAAGGACTTGTCGTCGCAGGCGATCGAGAGGATGCGGAACGGCGTCTTGCCCTTGACGACAAGCTGCTTGGTCACTTGCTGGCCCGGCTGAACTACGCCCATGAAGAGCGCGGTTGGGCTGACGGTAATGCCGGCCATGACCCGCCCTTCAACCAGCACGGGAATCTGGGCGTTGCCGTCGTTGGTCACCAGCATCAGGTGGTCGTTGAGGTATCCGGCCGGGGCCGTCTTGTCGATGTGGACCTGGAGGGCGTAGGAAACCTGGCCGTTGTCGCGGGCGGTCTCGACCGCCCTGGCCGAGATGTGCGGGTTGGAGCTATTCACTCCGGTGATTTGCCAGTCGCCGCGGCCGGCATAGTTGACGGCCACGGTCTGATCGACCCCAGTTCCCTGGTCGATCGAGCCTACCTGGACACTACCCGGTTCGACCACCACGTCGCCGCGGATGTAGCCGCGGATCTCGAGTTGGACTTCGGCGTAGAAGGGCCGGTCGATGGTCACGGTGAGCGTTGCGGCCCGCTGTCCGAGGAACTTATCGGTGTTAAAGTGGGCAAGGATCGCCCCCTGCTCGTAGGTTTTCAGCAGTGGGGTTTCGACGCTGGGGGTTGTGCATCCGCAACTGCTCCGTACGTCGGAGATGTGGATGTCTTCGAGGTAAAGGTTCTCGAAAACGAAGCGGAACTCGGCCTTGGCCCCCCGAGCCACGGAGCCGAAATCGTGATCCGTCACCTTGAACATTTTGACTGCCCACTCCTGGCCCAAACAGGGGTGACAGGCCAAAACGCATAGGACCAACGCGAGAAAAGGTCTGCGCAACATAGACAAGGACTCCCTAAATCTCAGAGTTGCATAGTCTTCCGCCAAAATGTAGACCCAAATTCGGGGCGTGTCAACTTCGGAATCTGTTTTTGGATATTTCTGACAGCGCCGTGTCGCCCGGATGCCTAACACGCGAATCTCGAAGACGCCCCTCCTTTCCCTTCTTGCGTTAATCCTACGTGAGTCCCACTTAACCGTCCACCTACCATCAAGGGGTGCGGTAGTTTGATCCCGACCTATTCGTAGCGCAAGGCTTCGATGGGGTCCAGCCGCGAGGCCTTCCAGGCGGGGTAGAAGCCGAAGACCACGCCCACCCCGACGGAGACCACCACGGCGGCGACGATCGCGGGCAAGGAGACCTGGGTGGGCCAGTGCTTGATCATCTTCACCAGAATCGACACCCCCCGGCCGAACAAGATGCCTAGCCCGCCGCCCACCAGGCACAACACCACGGCCTCGACGAGGAATTGGCGGAGGATATGGTAGCTGCGGGCGCCGACCGCCATGCGGAGGCCGATCTCGCGGGTCCGCTCGGTGACGGAAACGAGCATGATGTTCATAATGCCCACCCCGCCGACAATCAGCGAGATCATGGCCACGACCAGCAAGAGGATGCTCATCGTTTGCGTGGTGGAACTCAGCGCATTGACGATTTGACTCATGTCACGGATGTTGAAATCGTCGACCTGGCCGTCCTTGATGCGGTGCCGCTCGTGCAGCAGGGCGGTGATCTCGTCGATGGCCTGGGGAATCTCCTCCGTCGAGGCCGCCTTGACGCTGATCTGGTCGACGTTGGCGAAACGGATCGGCTGCGGCGCGTCGGCCAATTCCGTGGCGGATTGCTGGGGGTACAGCGTCACGGTCGCCGGGTAGAGGTTATTCAGCGTGTTGACGGCGGTGCCGCTGGTGGCGGCGGCCGCGCTTTGGTTGGTGTTGGTCAGGGCACTGCCGCTGATGCGGTACTTGATGGTGGTCCAGGGGGCCATCACGATGTCGTCCTGGTCCATGCCCATCATGTTCGCCCCCTTCGTGCTCAGCACACCGACGACGCGGAAGGAGACGTTCTTGATGCGGATACTCTTGCCGATGGGGGACTCGTTCTGGAACAGTTCGCGCCGGATGGTCGTCCCCACCACACAGACCTGGTTGATGTTGCGGACGTCGGCGTCGGTGAACATTTCGCCCTCGTCGAAGTCTTCCCATTCCTGCACCTTCAAGAAGCTCGTCGCGACGCCGTTGATGTACGTGGGGACCCAGTTGCGGCTGCCGTAGACGATCTGCGCCCTGGCCCGGACCAGCGGCGAGACGTAGCTGACGGCGGGGCACTGGCGGGCGATCTCGTCGGCGTCCTGCGGGGTAAGCGTCATGGCTGTGCCGGCCCCGTAGCTGATGCCGCCGCTGCTGGCCGCGCCCGACTGCACCGACAGGGTGTTGGCGCCCATGCTGGAGATGCTCTTCTGCATGGCGGCCTTCGAGCCTTGGCCGATCTCCGTCATGGCGATGACCGCGGCGACGGCGATAATCACGCCCAGCGCGCTCAGGGCGGAACGCATCTTGTTCCGTCGCAGCGCGTTCATGGCAGTAATGAACGTGCGGGGCATCATGGACGCCAAGGTCCGCCGCCGCCGCGGGGCGGGGACGTTAACAGGCGCCGGCCGCGGCTCGAGGGGAGTGGCGGCGGCGGCAGTTTCTACCTCGGGCGGCGCCAGTGCTGTGCCTGGTGGTGCGGCCGCGGGCACCGCCGCAACGTGGTGGTCGGCTGCACGGGCAGGCGAGACGCCTGCACCACAAGTGACTGTTGGACTGACGGTTGCCACGGTCCCACTGACCGTTGCTGCCGCGGCGGCGGAAACCCGCGGAGAACCGGCACTTGGCGCAACACAGGCTCTGCGCCGCCTCCATGATCACCATCACCTCCGTCGAGGCGCCCCTCCCGCAGGGAAGTATCGGGGTGCTGACCATTCAGGCGATCGAGACTGTCCACGGCATGACTGCGCAGATGGATTTTCGGCCCCGAGCCGTTGCCCGGATCGTGGCCGTCGCCGCGAAGCTCCGCGGCGGCGGTCTGCCGGACATCGAGCGGGGCGGTGTCGTCGGCCGCAATCTGCCCGTCGGAGATGTGAATGGTCCGCGTCGCGTAGGCCGCCACGTCGGGGTCGTGCGTCACCAGGATGACGGTGATCCCCTCCGCGTTGAGTCGCTGGAACATCTTCAGGATTTCCACACTGGTGTGGGAATCCAGGTTGCCGGTCGGCTCGTCGGCCAGGATCAGCGAAGGTTGGTTCACCAGCGACCGGGCGATGGCCACCCGCTGCTGCTGCCCGCCGGACATCTGCGACGGCTCGTGGTGTGCCCGGTCGGCCAGCCCCACGCGCTCGAGCAAATCGCCGGCCAGGTGGCGGGCCTCTCTGGTGGGGGGGCGGTGCGAGGAGTAGTCCAGCGGCATCACCACGTTGTGCAGCGCCGTGGTCCGCGGCAGCAGATTGAAACTCTGGAAGACGAAGCCGATCTTCTCGGTCCGCACCATCGCCCGCTGGTTCGGCGTCAGCCGGCTCATCTCCTGGCCGTCGAGCCAGAACTGTCCCGAACTGGGGCGGTCGAGGCAGCCCAGGATGTTCATCAGCGTGGTCTTGCCGGAGCCGGACGCGCCGATCAGCGCCACCAGTTCGCCCTGGTTGATCACCAGCGACACGCCGCGCAGCACCGGCACGTCCACCTCGCCGAGGTGATACGTCTTGTAGAGGTCTACCAGGCGGATCAGTTCCATGCGAGCACCCTCGTTTCCACGCAGAGCGTGGGAACCAGAACTACTCAATTCAATTACTGTTTCTTCGGGGCGCCGCTCGGGCGGAGCGTGGGAAGAAACGGGTTCTTTTCGCCGCCATCGTCGGCGGCCGCGCTGCGGCTTTCGCCGATCACCACCTCCAATCCCTCTTTCAGCCCCTCGCCGGAGACCTCGGTCATCGCGCCGTCGCTCTGGCCGACTTGAACCCTCACCGGGCGGACGAACTGGCCATCTTTCACCCAAACGCGGTTGTGCTCTGCCCGCGGCTTCGCGTCGGCGTCAGCGGGCTTGGCCTGAGGCCCGCCGGGACTGTCAGCCGCAGGCGTCCCTTTGTCCGTTTGGTCGGCGCAGGCGTCCCCTTGCCACCGGCCCCGCCCGTCGCGCCGCCGTTGGGCTTGCGGCGATGGTCGGGAGCGATCTCGGACGGCTGCGGCCTCCAGCGGAGCGCCGCGTTGGGCACCAACAGCACGTCCGGGTGGCGTTCCACCTCAAACTTGAGATCGGCCGTCATGTAGGGAAGCAGTTTGCCGATGGGATGGTCGGGGGTCGGGGGGTTGTCGGTCGTGACGACCACCGTGTACGTGACGACGTTCTGCGTGCTGGTGGCATTGAGGCGGACTTGGGTCACCTTGCCCTCGAACGTCTCTCCCGGGTACGTGGCCAGCGTGAAATGCACCGGCAGCCCCTCGTGGATCCGCCCGATGTCCGCCTCGTTGACCTGGGCCCAGATTTGTATGCGGCTCAAGTCCTTGGCAATCAGGCACACGCTCGAGACGCTCATGGCCGAGACCATGGTCTGACCGATGTTCACGCGGCGGTCGATGATCACGCCTTTTATCGGCGAGGTGATGGTGCAATAGTCCAGGTTCCGCTTGGCCATCGCCACGGACGCCTCGTTCTGCTTGATGGTCGCCTTGCCCACCTCCAGGTTCGCCACGGCGACCTTGTAATTGGCCACGTCCAGGTCGTAGTCGGTGGCGGCGATGCCCCCTTTGGGCAGCAGGGCTTCGCCCCGCTTCCATTCCGCCTTGGTTTGATCGACGTGGGCCTGGAGTTCTCCCATGTCGGCCTGGGCGTGCAACAGGTTCGCCACGGCCTGATCGTACTGCGCCTTGTAGACCGACTCGTCGATCTTCACCAGGACCGTGCCCACCTCGACCTGTGAGCGAAGTCGATCGACTTGCTCGGATCCTTGAGGTCCTTTCCCAGCGAAGCGATCGGGCCGGTCACCTGGGCGCCCACGTCGATCGAGTCTTCCGGCTCGGCGGTCCCGGTGGCGCCGATGGTCACGACCAGCGCATCGCGCTTGACCGGAACCGTGTGGAAGGTAATCGGCGGGTCGGCGTTCAGATAGTTGGTCGTGTAGTAAGCGGCGCCGCCTCCGACGGCGGCCAAGACAACCAGTAGAATCAGAATGGCTCTCATAACGTTACCCTCACAAAAGTACCTTGGACGTGGCGAGGTATGGGCCGGGTTCGGGCGCATCGCCGTCCTGGCCCCTGGCCGCGGCGGCTGCCCGGATCAGCGTCCGCAGGGCGGCCGTCACCTCTTGCCGTTCCTTCGGAGTCAAATTGTCCAGCACCTTCGACATCTGCCCCAGGCGGGCCTCTTCATGGAGCCGCATCATCCGTTCGCCGCGCTCGGTCAACTGGAGACAGCGGACGCGGCGGTCGTCGCCGCGGGGAACCCGCTTGACCAGCCGGGCCCGCTCCAAGCGGTCGGCGATCTGGGTCATGGCGCTCGAGCGAGGCGCCGAGGTCCCGCCCGATGGCCGACATCGGCAGCGGCCCGTCGCGGAGCACGCCGCAGACCCGCAGTTGCCCCAACGGCAGATTGACCACCGGATCGTCCAACCCGGCCGTGAGTTGCCGCATCAACGTCGGCAGCAGATCGGCGACCGTCTTGGCCTCGTCCGCGATCGCGTTGTTGCGGTTCATCGGTTTCCATCCATCGGGGCGGCCGGCACGCGGGCGCAACCACTTCATTGCCCTATACTATTAAGATACATAAACCATTTCGGAAAGTCAATGCTGGGCCTGACTCAATTGCGAGTGACCGCCGGGCGGTTGAGTTCCGAGCAGTTTGGGGTTTCTTAAATTGGCTGTTCCCCCCAGACTAGTGGCTGGAAATGGCTGCCCAGTTGCCTGGAGTAAACAGGCTTGGCCGCTTGTTGTAACGTCCTGGAGGTCTGCCGCCAGCCCGAGAGTTCGGTCCTCTGTGCGGCGAAAGCGATCGAGCCGTGACAGTTCGTCCTCAGCCTCACCCTGATCTGCCACACGATCGGCGGTGTCGGGGAGGTCCGTAGCTGTTAAAGAGCGGGAGACGGGATTCGGACCCGCGACTTCCAGCTTGGGAAGCTAGCACTCTACCACTGAGTTACTCCCGCACAACATCGCGGACATAGGCGTCTTGAGCCTGTTTGCGTCCTTCCTGTTTACTGTACTGGTCGGGTCCGCCGGCGTCAATATGTGGAGCCAGGCGACGTAGCAGGCACACGGAGTATGCCTGCTACATCGCCTGATTGGAGAGAAACGGCCGTTTCCATCGTTGCTCCCAACCGTCAAACCAAGCCGGTAGTGGACCGATGCTCAGCAGCAGCGATGCCACCAGGCACCCGACGGCGGCACCCACCAGCACGTCGCTGGGGTAGTGCGCCCCGCGGCGACCCGCTGGCAACCCACCAACACTGCCAGCGCCGCAAACACCAAGCGGCCTCGGGGGTAGAGCCAGATCAAGCCGGCCGCCAGGCCGACGGCCGTGGCAGTGTGGGCGGAAGGGAAGCTCTGCGACTCACTGCCGCCGCTGAGGATCGGCCACCAGTCACCAAAGGTGTTCCAGACCGACGCGGGGAAGGGAAACGGCAGGTCGTAGGGCCGGCAGCGCATGACGGTCATTTTCAGCAGGTCGGCCGCCCCTCCAGCCGCCAGGGCGCAGGCCAGCACCCGCGGGATGGCCCACGCCGGCAGGGATCGAGTTGATGCAGCATGAGCACGACCACGCCCACTCCCAATCCATGCCCGAAAAGCTCGAACATGTCCAGGTAGCCGAGGTAGGCCAGCCAGGTGCGGGCCGTCTCGCTGGCGGCGGCATCGTGTTTGAGTTGCTCGAGGGCGGCGGTGACGGGCAGATCGACCAGAAGCGCGGCGGCCGCCGCCAGCAGGAATACCGCCGGCAAGAGCAGTCCACGGCAGTACGGGCGGGGGGCACTCATGCAGGAGAACTGATGTTGGCTGCGCAGGCGGATCGTTTACAGTGTGTGCATAGACGTTCCTGCAAACCATGTCAAGGCCGCTTATGGCACGGGCTTACCAGTTGGTGATCGTGGCAGCGGCTTGCACGATCTTCTTGCCGAACCTCGGCCGGATCGGCCTGTGGGATGTGGACGAGCCGATTTACGCCTCCGTGGCGCGGGAGATGTTCCAAAGCGGCGACTGGATCGTCCCCCGCTTCAACGGCCAACTGTTCTTCGAGAAGCCGCCGCTGATGTTCTGGACGATGATGGGGGGCTTTGAGCTGTTCGGCGTCAATGAGCTGGGCGCCAGGTTCTTCTCCGCGGTGATGGGCATAGGCACCGCCCTGGTCGCCTTCCATCTCGGCCGGCTCCTGTTCAGCGCGCGGGTGGGATTCTGGGCGGGCCTGATCACCTGCTCGACCGTCGTCTTCACCATTTCGGCCCGGGCCGCCACCCTCGATTCGGCGCTAACCTTCGTTACCGCGCTGGCCATGTTGCTGTTCGTAATGGGGAGGAAGGGCTCAGGGTTCAGGGTTCAGGGTTCAGGCGAGTCAAATCCCAAATCCCCAATCTCAAATCAACAAGTCCTTCATCCTTCATCCTTCATCCTTCATCCCTCCAGTTGCTCCTTGAGCTGGCCCTGCGCCATCCTGATGTACGCCTGCATCGGCCTGGCGGTGTTGGCCAAGGGGCCGGTAGGGATGTTGCTGCCGCTCGGGGCGATGGGACTCTATCTGCTCGTAGCCAACGGCTGGCGGAGCTTGTTCCGCTCGGCCTGGCAGATGCGCCCCTTGACGGGGCTCGTGGTCATGGCGGCCGTCGCCTTGCCGTGGTACGTGGAGGTGGGCCGGGAGACCGGCTGGGAGTGGCCGCGAAGGTTCCTCTTGGAATACAACCTTCGCCCATTCCGGCAGCCGATCCAAACCCACGGCGACGTGAGCTCTCTCCGCCAGGCCCTGGCCGTGCTGGTGACCATCCTCTACTACTTCTACCAGATTCCCGCCGTCCTGTTCGGCTTCTTTCCCTGGGCGGTGTTCTTGGGCCCGGCCTTGGTCGATACAATCCGGCGAATCCGCCGGGGAAAGAGGAACGGAGAGGGTTCAGGATTCAGGGTTCGGGGTTCAGACGAGTCAAATCCCCAATCCCAAATCCCAAGTCAGCAAATCTCCGATCCTTCATTCTCCCTCCTTCCTCCTTCGCCCCTGAACCCTGAACCCCAACCCCTGAACCCTTCCTGGCGGGACGGCTGTTTGCTGGCATTGTGCTGGTTTGGCGTCTGGTTCGTCTTCTGGTCGGTCTGCAAGACCAAGCTGCCGCATTACCTAATGCCGGCGTATCCGGCACTGGGGTTGCTGGTGGCCTGCTGGATCGACCGCTGGTTGGGAGAGAAGAATGGAGCCATCCCCGCTTGGGGGCCGCGGAACGCCTGGATCTCGATGATCCTGGCGGGCGTGGGGATTGGGATCGTCGTGCCTATCGTGGCGGCCTATCTCTTGCCCGGCGAAGAGTGGATCGGGCTGGTCGGGCTGATCCCTGTTCTCGGCGGCGGGTGGTGCTGGTGGGAAAGCGCACACCGGCGTCGTCGTCGGGCGGCAACCGTCTTTGCCCTCACGGCGATTGTTTTCCTGACGGCCGTCTTCGGCTTTGCCGCGCTGGGGGTCGATCGCCACCAAAACGCCAAGCCGATGATCGCCGCCATCCGCGCCGACTGGGGGAAAAACCCGTCGCCGCCGCCGATTGCCGCCTACGGGCTGTTCCGCGAGAGCACGGTGTTCTACGCCGGCCGGCCGGTGGCGAAGTGCAGCGGCAAGCCGGCGACTGCCCAGAAGGAACTAAGGGAGTTCCTTGCCCGGCACGAGCACCAGCGGTCCTATGTAATCACCAGCGACGAGGACGAGCGGGAGGTCAAGGACGCCTATCCCGGCCTGTTCGAGGAGATCTTCCGTCAGCGGCGGTTCCTCGAACCGGAAGGTAGCGAGATGGTCATCCTCCGGGCAGGCCGCAGGAAGTGAATTTGGGCGAACTGCCCGCGCGCCAGCTACTTCTCGCCGGTGGTTTGCGCCGGGCGTTGCGGCCGTCGGTCGACAACCCGTTCCGGGTGCTCGGCCTCTCGGCGCTGCAGATCCTCAACCATTTCATCCAGGTTGTGGTGGTGCCGTTTCGCGTATTCATCGCGAATGCGCCAGACTTCTTCGATGACTTCATCTCGGTACATTTCTCGGCTCCTCGGACAAAAATTCTATGGGTGTGCAGATTTCAGGGCATGAATAACCCGCCACCGCACAGATAGAGCGGATAATCGGCTTGGTGACCGGATTGTCGATGTGGCGGCAGTTCCAAGTGAGCAGGTAATCCAAGGCATGGATCGACGCGGTTGCAATGTGCAGCGCATCCGGCCCAGCCTCCGCTGGGACTCCGCCTCGATTGATCAGTTGGGCCGCGAACTGCCTGATCCGATCGTCGATGTGGAGCACCGGGATGCCCTTCAGCCGCTCCAGCCGCTTTTTGCGCCATCTCCGCCTCCCCGTCGCTTGCCTCCTCAATTACCAACTCCGACACGAAAAGCTCGTAGTCGGGCCGTTCCTGCTCCCACCATTCCGCTGTGACCTGCTGCCAAGCCGCGACGCGGACGTCCCGGCTGGGACGGGAAGTGAGATAGCTGACGATCGAGCTTTCGATATACACCGTTTCCATGCCGTGTCTATTATACCCCCGATTCGACTGCGAAAAAGACGATCGCAGCCCTCACCCTGCCCACACCCCCCAATGGTTGAGGTGGCCTACGGCGTAAACTCCGCGTCCGCGTCCAAGTTCTCGGCGAAACGGGCCAGCAGGTCGGCGGCGCGGTCGAGGTCGTCCAGCGAGATCATCTCGACGGGGCTGTGCATGTAGCGGTTGGGAATGCTGACCAGGCCCGTGGCCACGCCCGCCCGGTTCACCTGGATGGCGTTGGCGTCAGTGCCGGTGGCCTTGCCGCAGGCCGCCAGTTGGTAGGGGATCTGGTTCTCGTCGGCGGCCTGGATGAGCCGCTGGACAACTTTGTGGTTCATGTTCGGGCCGCGGTGGATCACCGGCCCCTTGCCCAGCCGCACGTCCCCTTCTTCCTTTTTCTCGACGGTGGGGCAGTCGGTGGCATGGGTCACATCGACGGCCACGCCGACCTGGGGGTCAATGCCGAAGGCGCTGGTCCTGGCCCCCCGCAGGCCCGTTTCCTCCTGCACGGTGGAGACGGCGTAGAGGCCGCAGGTGAGCTTGCCGCCCCGGCAGGCCCGCCGCAAGGCCTCGATCACCACCCAGCAGCCGGCCTTGTCGTCCATCGCCGGCGAGACGGCCAGGTTGTTCCGCAACTCGTGGAAGCCAAGCTCCACCGTCACGGCGTCGCCGATCCGGACCGCCTTGAGCGCCTCCTCCTTGTTGGCCGCGCCGATGTCCAGCCACAGGTCCTTCATCTTCGGCACCTGCTTCCGTTCTTCTTCGGTCAACAGGTGGATCGGCTTCCGGCCGATGACGCCGAAGACCGGCCCGGCGTCGGTCCAGACGGTCATCCGCTGGCCGATGAGCACTTGGGGATCCCAGCCGCCGATCTGCTGGATGTAGAGGAAGCCATCGTCGTCGACGTGCTGCACGATCAGGCCGATCTGGTCGCAATGGCCGGCCAGCATGACCCGCAGCGGGGCGGCGGGGTTCTTCACCACGATCACGTTGCCGTGCAGGTCGGTGCGGACCTCGTCGGCGAAGTCCTTGACGTAATCGCGGACGAACCGCTGCACGCCCCCCTCGTAGCCCGACGGGCTGGGGGTTTCCAGAAGCGTCTTCAAGAAGCCGAGAGCGGTGGGGTCCAAGGCATGGTCCTTTCGTGGTGGGTCATAGGCCGCGCGGTCAGGACTGACGCATCCTTGTTTAACCCGGAGCCAACGGCGACGGGGCGCGACGATTCTGGCTCGCCGTCGCCGTTGGCTCCGGGTTAAACGAGCCATCCTGAACCGCGAGTGGTATAATATCATCGCCCCCGGCAGTTGACAATCCAGCGTGCCGGAGGCATATTATGGGTTTCGGAAGTGAATCCCTGAAACTTCGACCGACGGCCATGACCCCAGAACCTGAACCTTGGCGTGCAGAGCCGTCCGGCCCCCAGCCCGGCGGGCAGTCGTTCTCCCAAAATCTGAAGCACACGGCCATCGGCGCCCGGGTGCCGGAGGGGGTGCGTGCCGGGGTGTTTTGCACCGGGACCACGATTCTTCAGACCGCCGAGGAGTTTGTCATCGACTTTCTGGCGACGATGGTGCCGCCGCAGCAGGTGGCGGCGCGGGTCGTGCTGACCCCCAACACCTTCGCCCAGATGATCGGCGCGTTGCAGGCGAACCTGGGCAAGTACCAACAGCAGTTCGGCCGGCTGGGGGCCCGCCAGCCGGCCGCCGCCGGCCCCGCCCCGAGTCCTGCCCAGGGTTTCGGCGAGTCCCAGGAAGTGGTGGCAGCGGGCGGTGGGGCAGTGCCAGGCGGCCCTGCCGGAACAACCGGTGACACGGCCGGCCACTTCGGCGTTGTCGGCGGCACAGTGGGAGCGGCCGGCAGCCCCGCCCGGCCCGATGCGCCCGCTTCGCCCCGCATCGAGGACCTCTACGACCAACTGAAATTGCCCGACGAACTGCTGGGCGGCGTCTACGCCAACGTGGTGATGATCCGCCACACGCCCGAGGAGTTCTGCTTCGACTTCATCGCCAATTTTTTCCCCCGCCCGGCGGTGACTTGCCGGGCGTTCATGGCGGCGGGCCGTGTTCCCTCCTTCCTCGAGGCCTTGCAGAGCGCGCACCGGCGATACCGGCAGCGCCCGCCGGGGCCGCCGCCGGCGTCGTGATTGTGGGTGGCGTTGGGTGGCACGCCCTAAAAGGGCGTGGTGCAGCACAAGGTTGAACTTGGCGGTTCCCCACGCCCTTTCAGGGCGTGCCACCCTACGGCGGCTTCGACTTCAGAAACCGCGTGTTGCCCACGCGCCGCAACAAGCCGACGCGGTCAAAATAATCCAGCAGCGGCAGGGCGAACTTCCGCGTCGTGTCCAAGAGATACTTGAAATCGACGCTCTCCAGCCGCCCCTGCTGCTGGATGTGCTCGACCAACAACTGCCGGGCCCGCTCGACGGCCTCGCGGTGGAAGAGCATCCCCTCGCCCACCGCCACCAACCGCTGGTGCTCCTGGAGGGTGCGAAGCAAATGATCGAGTTTCGCGGCCGGCAGCCCCATCTTCTCAGCGACTTCAGCCGCGCTCGGCGGGCTGAACAACTGCTGCCGGAAGAGCGATTCGACCGCTTCGAGCCCCTGGGCGTCCTGGTCCCGGAAAGTCGCTTGATGCCCGGCGGCGGCCAGCCGCTGGTTGTGCTTGACCACGCGGCTATCGCTCTTCAAGAGGGCCACAACGGCGTCCCAAACCGGCTTCTGCCAGCCGCACGCCTGGCGAAGCTGCTCGGCCGTCATGCCCGGACTCTCCGGCGATTGGCGGTGGTACTGGGCCAAGTGCTCCAGCAGCTTGGCGCCCGCCTCGGCGGCCGTGGCGCGGTGCAAGTAGAGCGATCCGCCGATCGCAATCACCTCCCGCCGGCGCATTAGTTCGGCCAGGATTTCGTCCAACCGGCCGTGAGGGATTTTGGTCCGCCGGGCCAGATCGGCTTCGCCGACGGCCAGCGCCGGGGCCGTGCGGACGGCATATTCCACGAATCGCGCCGGGTCGCCGACGGCCGCCGCGCGCTGGCGGAGGTCTTCGAGCACGCCGGGCCGGTTGCGCTTCAGCCGCCGCTCGTGGGCCTCGATGATCCGGCCGCCGCCGATGGTGCGGACCGGGGAGAACGTCCGCAGGATGAAGGGATCGCCCGGTCCGGCGACGACCGGCCGCTTGGTGCGGAGTTGCACGAAATGCTCGCCTTGTGGTGCAGGCGTCCCGCCTGCATGGGCAGGCGAGACGCCCGCACCACCAAGCTCGCCCGCCTCCAGCAAATAGAGGATCGCATTGACCTCCGAGGTGCCGGTGTGAAACTTCAGCTCGGTGGCGTTCTTCAGCGGGGTCCGCTCCCCTTCTTGCGGCAAGAGCCGCAGTTGGCAGAGGTAGAACTCCGCCGGGGCGAAATAGCCGGGCAGCGTCAACACGTCGCCCCGGCCGATCTCGCGGGCGTCGCAGTGCCCCAGGTTCACGGCGGCGCACTGGCCGGCCAGGACCGTGTCGCTCTGCCGGCCGTAGACCTCGATCCGGCGGATGCGGCCGGTCACGTTCTGCGGCAGCAGCACCACCTCGTCGCCCAACGAGGCGGAGCCGGCCACGGGAATGCCCGCCGCGACGGTGCCAAAGCCCTTCGCCGAGAACGCCCGGTCCAGCGGCAAGCGGAAGACGCCGTCGACGGGCCTGGGCGGGATGGCCTGCACGAGACTCTCCAACGCCGCCAGCAGCGGCTCGAATCCCTCGCCGGTCAGGTTCGACACCGGCAGCACCGGCGCGGCTTCGAGGAACGTGCCGCGGAGGAAGTGGGCCAGGTCGGCCTCGACCTGCTGCCGCCGCTCATGGTCCACCCGGTCGACCTTCGTCAGCGCCACCAGGCCGTGGCGGACCCCCAGCAGCGTGAGGATGTCGAGATGCTCGCGGGTTTGCGGCATGATGCCGTCGTCGGCGGCGACCACCAGGATCACGCCGTCCATGCCGCAGGCCCCGGCAACCATGGTCTTGATGAAGTTCTCGTGGCCGGGCACGTCCACGATGCCCACTTCCAGGTCGGCGATGCGGCAGGGGGCATAGCCCAGGTCGATCGACATCCCCCGCTCTTTCTCCTCCTTGAGCCGGTCGGTTTCGCAGCCTGTCAGCGCCTTGACCAGGGCCGTCTTGCCGTGATCGATGTGGCCGGCGGTGCCGAGGGTGACGTTCAGCATGCGGGGCCGGTCCTCTGCCGGAGGGCCGCCCGGAACGCGGCCACCAGGATTTCCTCGTCGCCATCCAAGAGCGTGCGGGGATCGGCCAACACCACTCCGCGATGCACCCGCGTAAAGACCGGCGGCGTGTGCAGCCGCAGGCGGCGGGCGATCTCGCCCGCCTCGATGCCTTCGGCCTCGACGGCCACCAGCCGGGTGGGCAACTCTTGGCCGGGCAGCGAGCCGCTCCCCATCTCCGAGAATCCCTCGACCACGCCGGCCGTCACGCCGGGCAGTCCGGCGGCAATGGCCGCGGCCATCCGCTGGGCCTGTGCCCCGATCTCCGCCGTACCGCGGCCGAGCATCCGCAGCGTCGGCACCTCGCGGAGCGCCCAAGTCTCGTCCAGAAACAACACCAGCGTCGCCTCCAGCGCAGCCAGCGCGAGCTTGTCTACGCGGACGATCCGGGCCAGCGGATTCTTGCGGATTGCCTCGATCCACCGCGCCCGGCCGAGAATGATACCGCCCTGTGGGCCGCCGATCATCTTGTCGGCGCTGCTGGTGACCAGGTCGGCCCCCGCCGCCACCGACTCGGGGAGCGTCGGCTCGGGCTGAAATCCGAACCGCGAAAAATCCAGCAGCGCGCCGGCCCCAACGTCGTCGATGACGGTCAATCCGCGGGCATGGCCCAGACGGACAAGCTCGTCCAACGGCACTTCGGCGGTGAAGCCGACGATCTTATAGTTGCTCGGATGGACGCGGAGGATCGCGGCCGTGTTCTCGCCGATCGCCCGCTCGTAGTCCCCTAGATGTGTTTTGTTCGTCGTGCCCACCTCGACGAGCCTGGCGCCGGCGGCGGCCATGACCTCGGGCAGGCGGAAGGAGCCGCCGATCTCGACCAACTGTCCGCGGGAGACGATCACCTCCTTGCCCGCCGCCACGGTGTTGAGCACGATGGCCGTGGCGGCGGCGTTGTTGTTGACCACCGTGGCCGCCTCGGCGCCGGTCAGTTGGCGCAACAGCTCTTCGATCCGCTGGTCGCGCCGCGACCGCAGGCCGGTGGCCGGGTCGGCTTGGAGCAGCGAATAGCCGGACAGCTCTTCCGCAATCTGCCGCAGGGCCCGCTCGGGCAGGACGGCCCGCCCCAGCGCCGTGTGCAGGATGATGCCGGTGGCGTTGACCACTTTGCGGTAGTGTGGTCCCATCGCCGCGCGGATCCGCCAACCGACGTCGGCCAGGATCATCTCGCCAAGGGCGTCGGGGTCGGCGTCGGGGACGTGGCCGGCTTGCAACGATTGCCGGGCGGCGGCGGCGGCGGCCCGGACCGCGCCCAGAACGACGGGACGAGGCGCCTCGGCCGCCGGCCAGCGGGCCTCGGCCGCCTGCATCAGAACGTCCACCGCGGGGATTTTTCGCAACAGTCCGTCTGCGGCCATAACCCCATTCTATGCCCCCGATGAGACGGCCGCAATCGGCCGTCTTGATTGACGTTCCGCGGGAATTCCCGTATAACCGAGAGGGGTGAAAGGACTGTCCGCATGAAACACGTTTCCGGAATCGGCCTTGGCGACGTGCAGGCCGTCTACGGCGGCGCGGAGGGCCGGTTGTGGGAGTTGGTGATGGGCCAGCAAGTCCACCTCGGCGGCTTCCGTTCGTCGATGGACCTGGCCCAGCGGGCCGGCATCGGCGACGGGACCTCGGGCGTCGATCTCTGCTGCTGCACCGGGGCGGGAATGCGGTTCCTCGTCCGCTTCCGCAACGTGGCGCGGATGCACGGCGTGGACGCTACGCCGGCCGTGGTGGAACAGGGCCGGCAGCGCTGCGCCGCCGAAGAGCTCGCCGAAAGAATCACCTTTACGCTGGCCGACGCCTGCCGGTCGGGCCTTCCCGCGGCGCAATTCGATTTCGTCTGGGGCGAGGACGCCTGGTGCTACGTCGTCGACAAGCCGGCGCTGCTGCACGAGGCCGCCCGCCTGGTCAAGTCGCAGGGAATCATCGCTTTTACCGATTGGATCGAAGGGCCGGCCGGAATGACCGACGGCGAGGCGGAGCGGTTCTTGCGCTTTATGAAGTTTGCCAACGTCGAGAGCCTCGACGGTTACAAGAAGCTGCTGGCCGAGGCGGGCTGCGAGGTCCTGGCCGCCGAGGACACCGGCCGCTTCGCGCCGTGCGTCGATCTGTACCTGGAAATGCTCGATAAGCAACTCAGCTACGACGCCTTGCGTATCCTGGGCTTCGACGCCGCCGTGATGGAAGGGCTGGCCGGCGAGATGCAGTTCACGCAACGCCTTGCCCACGCCGGCAAACTCGCTCAAGGGCTGTTCGTGGCCAGGAAGAAAGGGTAGGCGAGCATGAAATGCGGAGAGCCGTCCCCTCTCCCTTTGGGAGAGGGCAGGGTGAGGGTGACGTGCGCGGATGGGCAGGCTGCTGCCGCCCTCACCCCCTGCCCCTCTCCGGGTACCGACCGGAGGTTGGTCGGGAGAGGGGAGAACACACTGGGCCCGTTGGCCTGGTTCGACAAGATGCTGGACCACTGTTATCAGTATGCCAGTGCGGCGAAGTCGGCCGGCAGGCCCGTGGTGGGCATCCTTTGCGAGTTCACCCCGCGGGAGTTGATTATGGCGGCCGGCGGCGTCCCGGTCTGCCTCTGCGGCGGCTCGGCCAAGACCATCCCCGCCGCCGAAGAGCAATTGCCGGCGAACCTCTGTCCGTTGATTAAATCCACCTTCGGCTACCATGTCCTGCGGAGCAATCCCTTCCTGGAAATGGCCGATCTGGTCGTGGGCGAAACCACCTGCGACGGCAAGAAGAAGATGTACGAACTGATGGGCCAGTCGCGGCCGATGTACGTGCTGGAACTGCCGCAGAAGGCCGAAGACCCGGACGCCCGCGAGCATTGGTACGCCGAGCTGAAGAAGTTCCGCTGTTTCCTGGAGGACCGCTTCCACACCACGCCAAGCGACTGCCGGCTCCGCGAGGCCATCGCGGTGATGAACCGCGAGCGGGCGCTGCGGCGGCAGTTGGCGGCCTTGATGCAGGCCGATCCGCCGCCGCTCACCGGCCGGCAACTGCTCTCGCTCCGCAGCAGCATCGCCGGCATCGAAGAAGACCTCATGCAGTACGAAAAGGCGATCGCGCTCTACGGCCGCCAACCCCCTACCCCCGGCGCTGCCCGCGCGGTCCGCGTGTTGATGACCGGCGTGCCGATGGTCTCTGGCGCGGAGCGGGTGCTGGAGATCATCGAACGCCAGCGGCGGCCGGGTAGTGGTCATGGAGAACTGCACCGGAGTGAAGCCGATCCTCGAAGACGTGGACGCCGCGGCGGCCGATCCGCTCCGGGCCGTGGCCGACAAATACTTTCACCTCCCCTGCTCCGTGATGACCCCGAACGAGCGCCGGTTGGAGACCCTCCGCGAGTTGGCCCGGCAGTACCGGCCGCAGTGCGTGATCGAGTTGATTTGGCAAGCCTGTCTGACCTACGACGTCGAGTCGCATCGGGTGCGGCGGTTGGCGGAAGAAGAGCTTCAGTTGCCCTATCTCCGCGTCGAGACCGATTACTCGCCCTCGGATTCCGCCCGCATTGCCACGCGCGTCGAGGCGCTGTTCGAGACGATCCGTGGCAGACGCGCGCTGTAGCAGGCACACGCCGTGTGCCGTCCGCAGCGAAAGTACAACGAACGGCACACGGCGTGTGCCTGCTACATTTCTATGAACGCGATTGCTTACTGCCAGCCGTTTGTGCCGCCGGAATGGATCGCCGCGCACGGACTCCGCCCGCTTTGGCTGAGGCTGGACGGCGGGGCGGGAAAAAGGGGACAGTCCCCATTTGTGCGAAGCACCCTTCGGGCCGTTCCGGCAAATGGGGACTGTCCCCTTTTTCCCGCCCACCGCGGCGTGTGCCCGGTGGCCGCGGCGATCGTCGAGGCGGCGGAAGGCGGGTTGCCCGCCGCGGCCATCGTGTTGACCACCACCTGCGACCAGGTGCGGTACGCCGCCGCCGTGATCGAGCAATGGGGCAAGTTGCCGGTTTTCCTCATGCACGTGCCGAGGACGTGGCAAACCGCGGCCTCGCGCTTGTATTACGGCGACGAACTTAAGCGGCTGGGCAAGTTTCTGATCGCTTGCGGCGGAAAGCCGCCCGACGAGGAAACGCTTCGCCGAATGATGCTCCAATACGACCATGCCCGATCGCAGCCGCGTCCAATGCAAAGTGTGCCACTGCTTGGCGCGAGCCGAGCAGTGATGGCGGGCTCCGGCAAGCACTGCTTCTGCGAAGCAGTGGCACACACGCCTGCGAACACCGTTGCACTGGCCCTGGTTGGCGGGCCGCTGTTCGAGTCCGACGGGAAGCTGCTGGAAGTTATCGAAAATGCCGGGGGGCGGATTGTGCTCGACGCCACGGAAGGGGGCGAGCGCACCCTGCCGGCCCCGCTCGACCCGGACCGGCTGCAAGCCAACCCTTTCGAGGAGCTTGTGCGGGTCTACTTCGACGCCATCCCGGACGTATTCCGCCGCCCGAACGACCGGCTCTACGATTGGCTACGGCCGCGGATTGTGGAGCGTGGCGTGCGGGGAGTCATCGTCCGGCGGCACGTCTGGTGCGACCTGTGGCACGCCGAGTTGCCGCGGTTGCGGCAAGAGACTTCCCTGCCGCTCTTGGACCTGGACATTGCCGCCAACGACCACGGCGCCTTGGCCGCGGTAGCGGGCCGGGTGGAGGCCTTCGTGGAAATGCTCCGATGAGAGAATCCGCCCAACGCATCACCTTCGACCAATGGGACCGGCGCTATCGAGTCGCTGAAGGCCGAGGGGCTGTGCGAGCCGGCCTACGGCGGCCCGCTGCGGCGGCACCTCGACCGCGGCGACCGGCGGCTGGCGAAGCTCCGCATGGACAACTCGCCCGCCGCGCTGCGGCTGTGGAACTTCCTTTGCTCCGAGGAGGACCGGCTCCGCCAGGCCCGCCGAGAGGGCAAACACCTCGTGGGGGCCATGAAGGACCTGGGCACGATCCCCGTGATGGCCTACTCGCTGGACGACACCGTGGCATTCTACACCGACGGGGCGTGGTGGCTGCCGTGCCTGATGGAAAACCAGACCGGAATGCTGGAGTTGGCCGACCGGTTCGGCATCGACGAGTCGTTTTGCCCGGTCCGCGCGATGCTCGGCGCCTTCCTCAGCGGGGCGCACTTTCCGTTGCCGGAACTGGTCACGTGCAGCGTGGGGGCGACCTGCGACGACCTCTCGGCCATTGCCCAGCGGCTGGCCGCCCTGGGGACCGAGATTCTCTGGTGGGAGATGCCCCATCGCCGCCTGCCCGAGCCGGGCGAGCCGGCCGTGACGCTGCCTGGCGGGTTCCGCGCGCCGCAGCGGCAGGTCGATTTCGTCCGCGGCGAGTTGGAGCGGGTGCGGCAAGCACTGCAATCCTTGACCGGTCAGACGCTCGACGACCTCCGGCTGGCCGCCGGCATTGGCCGGGCGAACCGGGTCCGCGGGCTGCTCCACGAGCTTCGCCGGCTGTGCTACACGGCCTGCCCCAGCCCCCTGCCCGCGCTCGAAATGCTCATCGCCGAGATGCTGGCGATCCATTTCTGCTCCGATCAAGCCGAGGCGACGGCCGTGCTGGACGAACTGCTCGCCGAGGTGCGGAGCCGCGTGCGGGCCGGCGACGGCGTGCTCGATCCCGGCAGCCCGTTGAAAAAGGGGACTGGCTCCGAACCGACAAGCGAAAGCCTCGTGAAAGACCATGGGCGTGAGGTGCCTGTCCCCTTTTTTCAACGGGCTGCTGCGGCCGTGCGGGTGTTCTGGGTCAATCCCGTGGCCGATCTGCGGGTGATGAACTTGCTGGAAGACGCTGGCGGCCGCATCTGCGGAACCGAGTACCTGTTCTGCCACGCCCTGGACCCGATCCCCGAGGACCTACCGCCAATGGAAGCGCTGGCGCAAATGGCCTTGGCCGATCCGATGGTCGGCTCGGCGGCCGACCGCGGCGAGCGGATCGCCGCCGACGTGCGGCGGTTCGGGGCCGAGGCGGTGGTGATCTCGCGGATTCCCGGCGCCAGCCACTGCGGTTGGGAGGGCCGGCTGTTGGGTCCGCTCCTGGGCCGGCAGTGCGGCGTGCCGGTGCTCGAAATCGAAGTCCCCCCCATCACCGACGCGCTGGAGCCGACGTTGCGGACCCGTCTGGAGGCCCTGGTGGAAACAGTCAAGGCGGGCCGCAGTTGGGTGGCACGCCCTGAAAGGGCGTGGTAGCGAGTACGTTTGAACTTGGCGGGTGACCACGCCCTTTCAGGGCGTGCCACCCGGAGGAAACTTGCAGAAGTTACTCTTGTGCAGTTGCTCAAGGAGAACCGGCGGCAATGATCTGTGCAGGCATCGACGCGGGATCGCGGACCTTGAAGATCGTCTTGCTGGACGCCGAAACGCGGGCGCCGGTTGCCGCCGGCGTGGTCGATCAGGGCGTCGATCAGGACCGGCTGGCCCACAACCTGCTGGAGCGGCTGCTGCAAGAGAACGGGCTGCGGCGCAGCGACTTGGGCAGCGCCGTCGCCACCGGATACGGCCGGAAACTCGTCCGTCGCGCCGCCGCGACCGTCACCGAGATTACCTGCCAGGCGTGGGGCGTCCGCCGCGGTGCGCCCGACGCCCGCACCATCATCGACGTTGGCGGGCAGGACAGCAAGCTGGTGCGCCTGAAGGCGGACGGCACGGTGGCCGACTTCGCCATGAACGACCGCTGCGCGGCGGGCACGGGCCGGTTCCTGGAAATGCTCGCCGTGCAGCTCGGCGTGCCCCTGGGCGAACTGGCGCCGCTGGTGCGGCGGAGCCGCACGCCCGCGGTGATCAGCAGCATGTGCGTCGTCTTCGCCGAGACGGAGATCGTCGGGCTGTTGGCCTCGGGAGTACACCTGGAAGACATTGTGGCGGGCGTCGAGACGGCCATTGCCACGCGGATTGCCGCCATGACCGGCGGAACCCTAACCGAGCCGATCCTCTTCACCGGCGGGGTGGCGATGGTGCCGGGGATGGACGCGGCCCTGAGCGCCGTACTGGGCCGCCCGGTCCGCATCGCCCCGCAGCCGCAATGCACCTGCGCCCTGGGCGCCGCCCTGCTGGCCGCCGAGCGGCGGTAGAACCGGCATCTTGCCGGTTGGTCGGCCGTAGGACGAGTTTTCCAACCCGTCCTACGCACGGATTGCCGAGGGCACCGTCGCTTGCACCGTGGCGCGTGCGTGCGCTCGTGGTGGAAAAGGGGCAGAACTGCTCTGCCTTGCCCAGTCTACCACAAATCGTTCTACCCCCTTTGCCTCCCGCAGGATTGACAACGCCATCCTCGGGTGCAAAAATGCCGTAACGTTTTGCTGCCATTTAGCTTTCGAATTCATGTTAGGCGCTGCTTGGCTTATGAACCGCCCTCAGGCGCTCCTGACGTATGACGGCCTCCCCATATCATCGGGCGGCGCACACCGGTACCGTGTGCGCGACCACAGAGTCATCTGGACCGCGGTCTCGAATTTCCTACAGAGATGCACCACATGTGACGTTGTGGACGACGTGCATCTCGTCCTTTACGAGGGACACCTTGTAGAACCGCGGCTCGTAAAGGCACTCGCATCGACGGTGCAAAAGTATGGCGCGGCAGAACGGCGATTAAACCCTGCCGGATCGCAGAAGGAGTTTCAATACACTCAATATACTTGGGCGCTCAGTAGTGAGGATATTTCCGGCGCAATCGACCATATGGCGTCTCTCGGACCCTTCCCAAGGCACTGGCTTGGCGGTCCTATGTTTCTTGGCATCCAGGCCGCGTTTTGCCTCCGGGACCCCGGCAAGAGCGAACCGCTTCCCTTTCAAGGTAGCGAGCTTTATGGTGGCCAACAGGCCGGTTTTCACCTACCGCTCGGTCTTTCGGTCATATACCTGCGTCTTGCCAATCCGTCGACATGCGCGCTGTTCCTCTCACTGCCATTCGCCGAGGTAACACCATCTGTTCGGGCTTACGTTCGCAAGCTGGGAGCATCACTCCCGTTCAAGCTGTCGGCGAAACACTGGTCACGATGGCAGCTCAACGCGCGCGGCACCAGATACTACAACCGCAGAGCCTCGGTGCTGGGAGACTCTGATTCTGTGAAAGGAGAGAATGGACAAGTCGGGAGTCCTTGACGGCAAAACGGGCGAGCGAAGAAACATCCGGCCCCCTTATTCTTCCTGGTCGGTGCGGCTCCGTGGGTCCGGCCGGCAAGATGGCCCGGTTCTTCCCGTTGACAAAATAGGATATACGTGTACAGTATATTCTTGCGACACCCGGCCTTCGGCTGCCGCGTCGCCGTTTTTCCTGAGCAGAGGACGTGGCAACGGTTCTAATTCTGGAAAATCGCCAACTTGCTGACCAACTGCGGATACATCCGGTCTTCAGCCGGTGCCCGATACCGACGGGGGGTTCGGGCCGTCTGGAATTGGAAATCGGCGAAGTCGCTGACCAACTACGACAGCCGCGCCGAGGCCGTGCAATCCATGCGTATGACGAGTTTTCCAACTCGTCCGGTGCTCGTGACGAGTTGGAAAACTCGTCCTACCAGTTACACCTTCACCGTCCGGCCCTTGGTGACCGATTCCGTCTGCTTCTGGCACAGCAATACCGCGTCGTGGGCCAGCTCGCCGGCCAAGAGCGGCGAGGGGCTGTTGCTGCGGATCGAGCGGACCACTTCGCTCAGCTCGGCCGCGAAGACCTGGCTCGGGTCGCTGCCGCCGAGCTTGGGCCGCAACGCCCGGCCGTCGGCCAGCAGCACCGTGAGCGGCAGCAGGGCGTCGCCCAGCTTGGGCAGTGCCATGTAGTCGAACAGCAGCGTGGCCTCTTCCAGGTAAATCTCGAAGGCGTGCGTGAACGGCCGGCCCTGCTGGCCGATCACGCCGCTGGTGGCCGTGACCATCCGCGGCGGATCGTAGAGGAATTGGGTGGTGAACCGCTCGACCACCTCGCCCCGCATCGTGCCGACGCTATGGACCGCCTTGGGCATCCCGCAGACAAGCCGGATGAAATGGGCGTCGTGGACGTGCAGGTCGAGCATCGGCCCGCCCACTTTCTTCGGGTTGTAGAAATCGGGGAGCCACAGGGGGTCGGAGATGATCCGCTTGAAGTGCCCGCCCAGCATCCGCCCGTACTTGCCGCTGGTAATGACCTGATAGGCAAACTGGTACTCGGGGAAGAAGGGCAAGACGTGGCCGATCATCAGCCGCCGCCGAGTGTTCTTTGCCGTCTCCACCATCCGCGCGGCGTCGGCCGGATCGAGGGCGATGGGCTTCTCGCAGAAGACGTGCTTGCCCGCCCGCAGCGCGGCAATGGTTGCTTCCGGGTGCCACGCCGGCGGGAGGCAAACGTCGATCAAATCGAGGTCCGGGTCGGCGATCATCTCGTCCAGCTTCGCGTAGCGGCGGAGATGGCCGAGGTCCATCATCTCCCCTTGCGGGCCGAAATTGCCCTTGATCCCGCGCCAGTCGCCGGCCAGCCGCTTGGGGTCCTGCTCGCAGATCGCCGCCACTTTGACGCCGCGGATCTTCTGATAGGCCAGATAATGGGTCATGCCCATGAAACCGATGCCTGCAATGCCGACGCGGATCATGTGTTGCTCCAGGGTTGGGGGGAATACGCGAATCACCATTTCCAAAATCACGTCCGCGCGAATTGCCGCCACACTGCGGCGACAATGTTCTAGCTGGGAGATACCTCCGCAAACTGGATAGTGCCGAAACGACTGCGACGGTCAATTCCCTCAACAGTGTCGAAAGAATGTCGCGGGTCACTTTGCGTTCTTGGCTATCGAATCCAGACTCTTGAGGACCGCTTGCTGATTATCACTCAGTTCTGATTCGCGCAACCCGCTTTTCGGATGATACCAAATCTGTTGCACGGCGAACTTCTTGGCGGATTCGCTTTGGGGAGCGATTCCGTAGAAGGCGGCGGTGATTTCCCGAAGTTCCAGCAGGTCGGCCTTTGCAGGCTTGGCGCCGAGCACAAGCCGTACCCATTCGTCGCAGCTTTTGGTATCTCTGGGAAACAGCACAGAGTAGTAGCGCAACCGAAGCGGCGGTCCCGGCCTGAAGTTGCGAAACTCCCAAGTGATCGCCCCGTGCTCGGAGTCCTGTTTCCACCCATCGGGCGAAACGTCCCGGTAGGCGGCCACCGACAGGCTCGTCTCGGGAGGCCCACCCATCATTTTCTTCATCAATTCTGGGTCCGGCTTCGCCTTTGGCTGGGCCGCGAATTGCGCCGCAAACAACGCCATTTCGATTGCGTTTTCTGTCGGTCGACGATCCAGAAACCACTCGAAACTGCCTGCCTCAACTCGAAAAGTCGCCTTCTCGATCGGCCCAGCCCAGGAACTACCGGTCTCGGTGATATAGCTGAAGTGCTCCACGATGCATCCTTCGAGCATCGCGTGCCAGGGCTTCTCGGGCCGCAGAGGGAGGTCTATCTTGCCTCTTAGGGTGACTGCCGCAGTGTAGGACATGGGGATAATGTATCCAACCTGGAGCACTTTCGTCTCTTCCGATGCGAAGGTCATATCCCACAAGAAGAGTTCGTTATACTTGCTCTTATCGCCGGTGACGTACTGCACGTGATAGGTGTTGTCGGCATCGCGGGCAATGAAGTGGTACGACATCACCATGTCCGTGGCGTCGGGAGCGGGGCCCGTCCCGTGGACTTCGCGGTCCAAAGGAAAACCCACATGAACCTTGACCGGCTTCTTCGACAGGTTCTTCAGGACGAACTTGCAGCAGGTACTCAACCTTGTCAAGTTCCATGGTTGCGCCGCATGTAGGCGAGATCGTCACCTCTTCGGAAACCAGTTGCACTTGGTCGGACTTTATCAGCTCGATTGTTTGCCCGAGCCAAAGAAGACTCCCACATTAGCGAATGCTTGCGAAGAGGCAAACAGCACAACAGCACAACACAGTAGTAGTCTTCGCATGACGTTGTTCCTTGCGTTCCTTTCTTGCTCCCGTGCAAAGGGCGGGAACAAGGTCCGCCGCGACCACTGGTCGCGGCTCTACATGATCTACCTCACGTCACGACCTTCAGAAATCGTCCATACGCCTCCTCCCACGCCGCCGTGTTCTTCGGCTCGTACTCCTCGACCGGGAAGCTGCGGCGGATCACTTCGCGGGCCTCGGCGATCGAGGCCACGTCACCGGCGGCTACCGCCTGCATCATCACGTTGCCGGTGGCCGTGGCCTCGACCGGGCCGGCCAGCACGCGGCGGCCGCAGGCGTCGGCGGCGAACTGGCAAAGCTGCCGGTTCTTCGTCCCCCCGCCGACAATGTGGATCGTCTCGATCCGCCCGCCGTTGAGTTCCTCGCACATCCCCAGGACGTAACGGAACCTCATGGCGATGCTCTCCAAGGCGCAGCGGACGATGGCCCCCGTTTTGTCCGGCACGGGCTGACCCGTGCGGCGGCAGAAGGCGCGGATAGCCTCGGGCATGTCGCCGGGGGCCAGGAAGTCCGGGGCGTCGGGGTCAACCAGCGACCGGAGCGGCGACGCGGCGGCGGCCAACTGGTTCATCGCCTCCCAATCCAGATTTGCCCCGGCCTGGTTCCACACGCGGCGACATTCCTGCACGAGCCACAGCCCGCCGATGTTCTTGAGCAATCGGGTCGTGCCGCCGACGCCCCCTTCGTTGGTGAAGTTCAGCTTCAGCACGGCGTCGTTGACCACCGGCCGGGGCGATTCGATCCCCAGCAAGGCCCAGGTGCCCAGGCTGATGTAGCACCAGTCGGGCCGCTGGCCGGCGTTGGCTGGGGTGGCAGTGCTGGTTGGGGTGGCAGTTGAACTGCCACCCCAACGGCCACTTTGGGCAGGCACGGCCAAGACCGCGCTGGCCGTGTCGTGCGAGCCGGGCAGCACCACGCGGGCCGCCCCAAGGCCGCTCTCGGCGGCCACACTCGGCCGCAGCGGCCCGAGCGCCGTCCCCGGCTGGGCGATCCGCCCCAAGAACCGCGTCGGCAGCGAGAGCCGGTCGAGAAGCTCCGTCGCCCAGCCGCCCGTGACGGGATTGTAGAACTGGCTGGTGCTGGCGTCGGTCATCTCGTTGCACTTCACGCCGCTTAGGAGCCAGTGGAACAGGTCGGGCACCATCAGGAACGATTCGGCCACGTCCAACAGCGGCGAGCCGGCCAGTTTCATCGCCAGCA
This sequence comes from uncultured Planctomycetaceae bacterium, assembly GCA_963754135.1. GTDB lineage: Bacteria > Planctomycetota > Planctomycetia > Pirellulales > Thermoguttaceae > JAJFUI01. Next base: position 904,076 of record CAVWEY010000002.1, on the reverse strand, counting down.
GTTGATAGAGCGTGTTGAACTGCATGAATTGCAGGCCGGTGTGGCGGAAGATTTCCGGCCGGCCGACGATGTCGAACGCCCGTTGCATCATGCCGTTGGTGCGGCTGTCGCGGTAATGGTAGGGATTGCCCAGCAGTTCGTCGCCGCGCCCCAGCAGGCCGAAATCGACGCCCCAGGTATCGACGCCGACGCTGGCGATCTGCCGGCCCCATTTTCCGCCTGCCGCCCGCAGGCCCGCCCGGACGTGCGCCCATTGGCCCAACAGGTCCCAGTAGAACCGGCCATCGACTTCGACCGGCCCGTTCTCGAAGCGATAGACCTCCTCCAGCCGGAGCCGCCGGCCATCGAAGAGTCCCAGGACGTGCCGTCCGCTGGAGGCCCCAATATCCACCGCCAGATACGCTTTCTCGGTCATGGCGAACTCCAATTCCGGATTGAATTCCCGCTGAAGCCTATCGCTCCGGCCACCGCCCGTCAATACGGGGTCCGCTGCTTGACAGCCGGCTTGCGGCGGCGGATGATCTTGGGGCCCGGAGTCTTGTGACGGCACGTGTTCTGACGCCGTAGAGGCGCGTAAAAGTGGCCCAGCACCTCGCTACTGGGGAGAACCATTGAAGGTAGCAAGTAGGAACCGCTTGAGCCATAATCGCTTTGGGTTGAGGTGCCGATGAACCGAACAGCGAAGGGGATAATTCTGCTGGTCGCAGGCACGCAAATTGTCGGGTGCGGCAGTCGCTCGCCAGCCGGCCGTCCGCTCCAGAAAGAACTCGCAAACGGCATGAAGAAATTCCAATACCTTGCCTGCGACGGTGGCCCTCACATCTGGTATTGATGTTCGCTGGTGATGATCCGAAAAGATGCGTGTACAGCGTCCACGTCATTCCGATACAACCTGGCGAGTATCGGATCCTTGAAGGCCATTTCCAGCCGAGCAGCCGAGAGGAAACATATATCTATCGGCTCGCTCCAAATGACGGCCGGCCATCCCGTTAGGAGGGATTAGCGGGGTCAAACACCGGCCCCGCCCTGGCCCGATCCTCACTTCAGCGGTCTGGCGTGCATGCGGCGGAGGGTCCGCGTGGCCGGGTCGACTGTGACGCCGGTGTTTTCCAGGGCCACCACGCCCAGGATCGGTTCCGTGTCGGGCGGGCCAAAGATGACCTGCACCACGGTCTCGGCGCCGAGGAATGTGACTCGCGCGAAACCGTACTCATACTCAACCGGCTCGCCGTTGGCCAGTTCGTAAACGGATTTCCCCTCGGGGCGGATGCCTGCTTCGGTCAGCCGGTCTCTAGGGGCCATGCAGTCCAGTGCGCCAGTATCGACCAGAAACTCGGCCTCCCAAGGTTCGGCATCCTGGGCGAGGTTGGCAATTCGGGTGGTGACGTGGGTAACGCCCATGTGTTGGTTCTCCCGCTAAAATCCCTCTCAAGAAGCCTACCGCCGCGACCGCCACCCGTCAAGCTGCCCCCGCCCCCCGCCGGGCGCAGCCGGCGGGCGTTTGCACGATATAGCATGACGTATAACCGTCAACCGTCGATCGCTCGCGGGGGCCTGTCGGCGATTGCCGTCCGGCGGTAAAATGAACTCCTGACCGCCAAGCTCGCCGCACGGAGGATTTCCCCATGAGCACTCTGCCTTTCGCCCATCTGCACTGCCACAGCCATTACAGCCTCTTGGACGGGGCGGGAACGATCCGCGGGCTGCTGGAGCGGGCGAAGGCCCTGCGGATGAGCAGCCTGGCCCTGACCGACCACGGCAACCTGCACGGGGCCGTGAAGTTCTACCAGACGGCCAAGGAACTGGGGATCAACCCGATCTTGGGGCTGGAGGCATACATCGCCCCCGGCAGCCGTTTCCACAAGGAATTGGGCGGGTCGAAGGAGGCCAGCCACCACCTGACGCTGCTGGCCCGCAACGCCGCCGGCTTTCGGAACCTCGTGAAACTCTCGTCCGCGGCGTTCCTGGAGGGCTTCTATTTCAAGCCGCGGATCGACAAGGAACTGCTGGCCGCCCACCGGGAGGGGCTGATCTGTCTGAGCGGGTGCGTCTCCAGTGAGCTGAGCCGCACGATCCTGGCCGGCGGCGAGGCGAACCTGGCGAAGGCGGTGGAAATTGCCGCCTGGTTCCGCGATCTGTTCGGCAACGACTATTACATCGAGGTCCAGAACAACCATTTGGAGTCGCAGCGGGCAGCGATGCAAGGGGCGGTCGAGGTCGGCCGGCGGCTGGGCATCCCCCTGGTGGCCACCAGCGACGTCCATTACATCCGCCGCGAGGACGCCGACGCCCAGGACATTCTCCTCTGCGTCAACACCGGCAAATTCCGCACCGATACCAACCGGATGCGGATGGAGACCAACGAGTTCTATTTGCGGAGCGCCGAGGAGATGTACGCGGCGTTTCCGGGGATGGACGACGCCGTGCGCCGCAGCCAGGAGATCGCCGACAGCGTGCGGATCGAGTTGGAGTTGGGCCAGCGGCACTTCCCCATCTTTACGCCGCCGGAAAACAAGACCTCGGAGCAGTATCTGCGCGAGTTGTGCCTGGCGGGATTGAGGGAGCGTTACGCCGACCGGCCCGACCGCTACCAGGGTTCAGGGTTCAGGGTTCAGGGTTCAGAGATCAGAGATCAGAGATCATTAGAGGTCAGAGGTCAGGATTCAAGCGCTACAGGAACGTCGGTCCCGAGCCCTGAACCCCGAACCCTGAACCCTGAACCCTTCGATGTTTTCTCCCGCGAGGTGACGGCCCGGCTGGAGCGGGAGTTGCACGTCATCAACAAGCTGGGCTTTGCGAACTACTTTCTGATCGTCTGGGACTTTGTGCGGTTTGCGCGGGAGCAGGGGATTCCGGCCACGGCCCGCGGTTCGGGCGTGGGCTCGCTGGTTTCCTACGCTCTGCGTCTGAGCCACGTCTGCCCGTTGGAGTACGATCTGCTGTTCGAGCGTTTTCTGGACGAGAACCGCCGCGAGGCGCCCGACATCGACATCGACTTTTGCCAGCAGCGCCGCGGCGAGGTGATCCAGTACGTCAAGCAGAAGTACGGCGTGGCGAACGTGGCCCAGATCGGCACGTTCGGCACGCTGGCCTCGCGGGCGGCGATCCGCGACGTGGGCCGGGCCTTAGGCCTCCCCATTCCCCGCGTCGACGCCGTGGTGGCCCTGGTGCCGGAGGAATTGGGCATCACCTTGGAAAAAGCCCTCGAAAAGAGCGACCAACTCCGAAAAGCCTACGACACGGACGCCGACGTCCGCAAACTCTTGGAACTGGCCCGCGGCATCGAGGGGCTGGCCCGCAACGTCGGCACTCACGCCGCCGCCGTGGTCATCGCCGACCGCCCGTTGACCGACTACGTCCCCTTGCAGCACGTCCAGGACAAGAAGGAAGTGATTACGCAGTGGGCAATGGGCGACGTGGAACGCGCCGGCCTGCTGAAGATGGATTTCCTCGGCCTGCGGAACCTCACCATTCTCTCGAAGGCCGTCGATCTGATCCATGAGACCACCGGCCGACGGGTCGATCCCTACAGCTTCCCGCTGGACGACGCGGAGACCTTCGCCCTGCTCTGCCGCGGCGAGACGAAGGGGGTGTTCCAGTTGGAGAGCGGCGGCATCCGCGACCTCTTGCAGCGGATCAATCCCGACCACTTCCGCGACATCATCGCCACCAACGCGCTGTACCGTCCCGGCCCACTGGAAGGCAAGATGGTCGACGACTACATCCAGGTGAAGCACGGCCGCCAGAAGGCCGAGTACAAACACCCGGCGATGAAGGAAATCCTCGAAGAGACCCACGGCGTGATGGTCTACCAGGAACAGGTGATGCGGATCCTGAACCGGCTGGGCGGCATCCAACTGGCCAACGCCTACAGTTGCATCAAGGCCATCAGCAAGAAGAAGCTGGAGACAATCGCCAGGTTCCGCGAGGAGTTCATCGACGGCGCCCACCAACGGGGAATGTCGAAGAGGGAAGCGGGCGAATTGTTCGGACTGATCGAGAAGTTTGCGGGCTACGGCTTCAACAAGTCGCACAGCACGGCCTACGCCTTGATCGCCTACATGACGGCCTACCTGAAGGCCCATTACAAGGTGGAGTTCATGGCGGCGCTGTTGAGCAGCGACATCCCCGGCCGGAACTTCAAGCGGAAGGATTCGCTGGTCGAGCACCTTGAAGACTGCCAGCGGATGGACATTACGGTGCTCCCGCCGGACGTGAACCGCTCGGGAGCCGAGTTTACCGTGGCCGGGGGCCAGATTTGCTACGGGCTGTCGGCCATCAAGGGCTGCGGCGGGGCGGCCGCCGGCGCCATCGCCCAGGAACGCGCTGCCGGTGGCCCCTACCGCAGCCTCGCCGATTTCTGCGAGCGGCTCGATCCCGGCACGGTCAACCGGGCGGCCATCGAATCGCTCATCAAGGCCGGGGCCTTCGACTCGCTGGGCGCACGCCGGGCACAACTGGCGGCGGGGCTGGAGCGGGCGGTGCAGGCCGCCGTCGCCGCCGCAACGGACCGCCGCAGTGGACAACGCTCGCTCTTCGGCGGCGGCGACGCCCAGCCCGAGGCCAGTGCGGCCAACTTGCCTGACCTGCCCGAGTGGCCTGAGCGCGAAAAACTGGCCAAGGAGAAGGAGGTGCTCGGATTCTACCTTTCCAGCCATCCGCTGGCCGAGCACCGGGCGGCCCTGACGGCCTACTGCTCGCACACCACGGTCGAGGCGGCCGGACTGAAGCATCACACCGACGTGATGCTCGGCGGAATGCTCTCGGCCATCAAGTTCTCGCACACGAAGAACCCCAAGCCGGGCAGCCCCAGCCGCTATGCCATGTTCGACCTGGAAGACACCGAGGGCATCATCCGCTGCATTGTCTGGCCCGACCTCTTCGTCCGTTATGAGCAACAGATCAAGCCCGAGACAATCGTGGCCGTCCGCGGCGCGGTCGACAAACGTCCTGGCTCGGAAGAGGCGAACCTGATTGTCCAGGAGATCATTCCCCTGGAGGACCTTGCATCGCGCTGCGCCCGCGGCGTGGTGCTCCGCGTGCGGGAAGAGGACCAGGGCCACCAGAAGCTCGAAGGGCTGCACGAAATCCTCCGCGGCTATCCGGGCAACTGCGAGCTGCAACTGGTCCTCTGCCTCGCCGACGGCAGCCGGGTGGCGTGCCGCTGCGACGCCATGCACGTGGCTGTGGGCAGCCAGATGCAGGCGCGGGTGGAGGAACTGCTCGGGCGGGGCAACGTGCGGCTGCTGACCGCCCCGCTCAGCCCGAAGCGGAATAGCGAATGATGGCCAAACGGCCCTCCGGGGCGAAATCTTCGTGGTTTCCGCACTATCACGGCGGCAAGATGCGGGTAGCGACAAGCCCTTGAACGGCCGGGTGCGGTGCGGTAAAGTGGAGGTGTCCGCGTTCCACTCGCCCGCTGCCGAGCCTTCCCGGTAGGGTGCGTGAAACGCACCACAACACGGGACGCCGGTGCGTTTCACGCACCCTACAACCGGAGACCGCCCATGAACCTTACCCGACGTGGATTTCTGACCACCGGGGCCGCCTGTGCCGCCGGCGCGGCCTTGCTCCCTGGGGGCGCGGCGGCCGACGAGTTAAAGCCGGATCCAGCGCCGGCCGGCGAGCCCGCGGGACCGCCTGCCAACCCGCCGCCGCCGGTTGCCGATCCGCCGGCCCAACTGAAGCTCTCCAGCCAACTGAGCGTCATTCCCGGCAAAGACCAAGACCTGCCGGCGAAGCTGGCCTTGATGGAGAAATGGGGCTTCGACGCCTTCGAGCTTCCCGGCGACATTGTCGGCAAGGAGAAGAAGTACGAGGACGCCGCTAAGAACAGCAAACTCAAGATAAGCGCCGTCTGCTGGGGCTCGTGCAAGGGGGAACTCGTTTCCGAGTCGGCCGAGAAGCGGGCCGCCGCCGTCGAGGCCCTCAAGCGGGTGTTGACCTCTGCGGGAGCAATGCACGCCACCGGCGTGGTCTACACGCCGGCCTTCAACTGGGAAACCAAACAGACCAACCAGGAAATCCGCAAGATTCTCTTGGATACGCTGCCGGCGGTCGGCGAGTACGCCGTGAAGGTGGGCAGCCGCGTGCTGATGGAGCCGCTGAACCGCAAAGAGGCGTTCTTCCTGCGGCTGGTGGCCGACGCCGCCTCGATCGCCCGTGATTGCCAAAGCCCCGGCATCTGCGTGATGGGCGACTTCTACCACATGTACCGGGAGGAGACCAGCGACCTAGGGGCGTTCATCTCCGGCGGGCCGCGGGTCCACCACGTCCACCTCGCCTCGCGCACCCGCTACCTGCCCGGCCAGGACGAGCGGCAGTTCGTCGACGGGTTCCGCGGCCTGAAATGGATCGGCTACCAGGACTATTGCAGCTTCGAGTGCTCGGTCCGCGGCGATCCGCAAGTAGAAATCCCCAAGTCGATGGCCTTTCTCCGTAGCCAGTGGTCGAAGGCGTAGGCGTAGGGTGGCACGCCCTGAAAGGGCGTGGCCAGTCACGGCAATCAACCGCGGCGCCCACCACGCCCTTTCAGGGCGTGCCAGCCAAACCGCCGTTGTCGAGTTTTACGTATCCTATGGCGCTGCTAAACTTAGGCATAGAGGTTTCCGGTCCCCGATACTGACCCTGCATCCAGAGGTTCATCATGCGCCGCTCAGTTCTCTCGCCAATGCTGCTGATCGTAGTTCTCCTGTTGTCCGCGGGCGTAGGGTTGGCCGAGCCGGACATTCAGGACACGCGGCTCCTGAGCCAGCCCGCCCTCAGTGCCCGGCACGTCGCCTTCATCTACGCCGACAATCTCTGGGTCGCCGGCCTCGACGGCCGGAACGTCCGCCGGTTGACCAGCGACCTGGGCGGCGTCTCCAATCCGGTCTTCTCGCCGGACGGGAGCCTGATCGCCTTTAGCGGGCAGTACGAGGGGAACACCGACGTGTACGTTGTGCCGGTGGCGGGCGGCCCGCCCCGCCGCTTGACCTGGCACCCGGCGGCGGACATCGCCCGCGGCTTCACCCCCGACGGCCGTGCGGTCCTCTTCTGCTCGCCGCGGCAGTCCTTCACGCTCCGCTACAGCCAACTGTTCACCGTTCCCGTGACCGGCGGGATGCCCACGCAACTGCCGGTCCCGCACGCCTGCCAAGCCTGCTACTCGCCCGACGGCCAGCAGATCGCCTACACGCCGCTGGCCGACCGCTCGTCGCAGTGGAAGCACTACCGCGGCGGCACCCACTCGCAAATCTGGATTTTTCACCGCGACGACCACCACGTCGACGTGATCCCGCAACCCAAGGACCGCGCCAACGACCTCGATCCGAATTGGATCGGCGGGATAATCTACTTCCGCTCGGACCGCAACGGCGAGTACAACCTGTTCGCCTATGACACCCAAGCGAAGACCGTCCGGCAATTGACGGCGTTCGCCGACTTCCCGGTCCTCAACGTGGCCTCGGGGGCCGGCCGGCTCTGCTACGAGCGGGCGGGCTATCTCTACCTGTTCGATCCGGCCGGCGCAACGAGCACGCGGCTCCGGATCGGCGTGGCCACCGATCTGCCCGACGCCCGGCCGCGATACCTCAAGGGCTCGGCGAAGTTCGTCCGCAGTGCCGACATCTCGCCCAGCGGCGCCCGCGCGGTGTTGGAGTACCGCGGCGAGATCGTCACGGTGCCGGCCGAGAAGGGGGACCCGCACTATCTGACCGAGTCGCCCGGCGCGAACGACCGCTGCCCCGCCTGGTCGCCCGACGGCCGGTCGATCGCCTGGTTCTCGGACCAGGGGGGCAAGTATCGGCTCCGCGTCCGCCCGGCGGACGGCAAAGGCCGACCGAAGGCTTACGACCCCCGCGGGGCCGGCTCCTACCGGAACCCCGTCTGGTCCCCCGACAGCCGCAAAATCGCCTACGTCGACAACTCGGCGAGTCTGTTCTGGATCGACCTCCAGAACGGGCAGGTCGAGAAGGTCGCCTCGTCGCCGGTCATTGGCCCTGATGAGTACTTCACCCCTCGACCCGCCTGGTCGCCCGACTCCCGCTGGATCGTCTACGCCCTGGTCAACCGGACCTGGTATCGCACCGTCTATGCCTACGGTCTGGAGACCCGCCGGTCGCAGCCGATCACCGACGGGTTGAGCGACGCGGTCGATCCGGTCTTCGACGCCGGCGGCAAGTACCTCTACTTCTTCGCCTCGACCGACGCCGGCCCGGTCAACCAGTGGTTTTCGCAGGCGGCCGTGGACATGCGCTCGCAACGGTCGATCTATCTGGTGGTGCTCCGCAAGGGCGTCGCCTCGCCGCTGGTCCGCGAAAGCGACGAGGAAAAACCGGCCGGCAAGAGCGACGAAAAACCCAAACCCAAGGACGATAAGCCCAAGGACGCCAAGCCGGAGCGGCCGGCGCCGGTGGAGATCAACTTCGACGGCATCCAACAGCGGATCGTGGCCTTGCCGGAACCGCAAGCGAACTACACGAACCTTCAGACGGGCCAGGCCGGGCAGATCTTCTACCTCGACAGCGCGGTCCTGAAACGCTTCGATCTGGGCAAACGCAAGACCGAGACGATCCTCTCCGGCGTCGGCGATTACCGCCTGAGCGCCGCGGGCAAGAAGGCCCTGGTCTTTTCGCCGCCCGAAACCTGGTCGATCGCCGAAGTCGACGGCCCGCCGCCGGCGCCCGGCAAGGGGACGCTGAACATCGCCGCCGTCGAGGTCCGCATCGACCCGCGGGCCGAGTGGCAACAAATCTTCGACGAGGCGTGGCGGATCAACCGGGACTATTTCTACGATCCCGGCATGCACGGGGCGGACTGGCCGGCGATGCGGAAGAAATACGCCGCCTTCCTGCCCCACCTGGCCACCCGCAACGATTTGTTCCGCGTCATGCGTTGGATGCTCAGCGAGCTGGCCGTCGGCCATAGCTACCTCTTCCCCGCCGAGCCGCTGGAGCCGCGGAAGGCGGTCCCCGGCGGGCTGCTCGGGGCCGATTACGAGGTGGCCGACGGACGCTATCGCTTCAAGAAGGTCTACGGCGGGCTGAACTGGAGTCCCGGGCTGCGGTCGCCGCTGGTGGCCCCGGCCGTGGACGTGAAGGCCGGCGAGTACCTGCTGGCGGTCCGCGGCATTGAGCTCCGGCCGCCCACCGAGTTGTTCTCGCTCTTCGAGAACACGGCCGAGAAAAGCATCGAGATCACCGTCGGTCCCAGCCCGGACGGCAAAGGGAGCCGCACGCTCACCGTCGAGCCGCTCACGAGCGAGGACGCCCTGCGGAACCGCGATTGGGTCGAGGGGAACCTGCGGCGGGTCCGCGAGGCCACCTGCGGCCGCGTGGCCTACGTCTATGTGCCGGACACGGCCGGCAACGGCCACGACTACTTCAAGCGCTACTTCTATCCGCAGTCGGACAAGGACGCGATCATCGTCGACGAGCGGTTCAACAGCGGCGGCGAGATTCCCGACTACTGCATCAGCCTACTGAACCGCCCGCCGCTGGCGATGTGGGCGCTCAGGTTCGGCGAAGACATCCCCGAGCCGGGCGCCGCCATCCACGGCCCGAAGGTCATGCTCATCGACGAGACGGCCGGCTCCGGCGGCGACATGCTCCCCTGGATGTTCCGCAAACTCCACCTCGGCACGCTGGTGGGCAAGCGGACCTGGGGCGGACTGGTCGGATTCCTGGACATGCTGCCGCTGATGGACGGCAGCCGGATGACCGCGCCAAACGTGGCCATCTGGGCGGACGGCCGCTGGGTGGTCGAGAACGAAGGCGTGCCCCCCGATGTCGAGGTCGAGCAGTGGCCGGCCGACGTGATTGCCGGCAAAGACCCGCAACTGGAAAAGGCCATCGAAATCGTCCTATCCGAGTTGGCCAAGCACCCGCCCCAAACGCCAAAACGGCCGAAGTATCCGCTCCGGGCGAAGTGAGGCCGGCGTGATGGCTTGCCCAATCCCGACCTTCAACAGTCTAAGGCTCGTGCCCTGCAAATAGCTCGGACACGCTCCGTAACAACCTCTCCATCCAATCGGAACGGGTGTTGTTCAGTCTGTTCGATTCGGCGCAGCAAGCCGTCCAGGCCAGCCACGCCCTTCAGCGGGGCAAGTGAGTTGGATAGGATTGATTGCTTCACCAACGGCAGGAACTGTGTGTCGATAGACCACTCTTTCGGTGTCTTACCCTGGCCAGCGCCTTTTGTCAGTAGGAGTCTGCCGTTAAGAGAATCCAAGATTCTCCTTGCCTCGATGGCAACTTTTGGCCAGTCGGCTCGCTGAACGGGAGACTGTGTCAACAAGTCGTCCTCTTTTGTCCCGGCGTGGCCGGAAACGCTGCTGTTCCAGGATTTGTTCCTGACAAGTTTACACAGTATTGCGACAATGGCTGCCTCAGCGGTGCCTGCCCACCATTCTTTTGGAGGAAACAGGTTAGCCGCCGGTGAGACAAGCCACCCTGTAACACCCTCACTGGTGCGGGCCCAATCGGGGGCTAGTATTGGCTCGGGCCAAGCACGGTAGAGGAGGCTCGCTGTGCGGCCATGTAGATCATAAAGTTTTACTACAAGCAACGTCTCTGGCTTGAGGTCGCCTCTCGCTGTCTTTCTTGCCGACCGCCATGAGTTAAGTCGGTCAAACACGCGAGCGGTCACACTTCCCGGCGGTTGGAAAAGATTCGCTCGGGTACAGTACACCCAGTCCCACGCCACCTCGGCCGAGACCTCAAGTCTTAGGCGCTCGATGAACTTGGCCGGGGCGGGTTCGTCCAACAGCCCACCGATGAGGACTACTTCCGTTGACATCGCGCAGCCTCCAAGACATTTGGAACCCCGTCAAGGAGACTGGAGAGTGCGCAGGACGTAGCGGATTGGGACGGCGATGTCCTTTAGGTTTTCAATAGGCAGTTCCTTCGCCGCAGCAATTATTGCTGCGCGAATCACTCGTTCGTCAGGCGAAGAAGACCTTTCGGTAACGATACCTTTTTCTCGCGCATAGGCCGATGGCGCTGAGAAGAAACTGCTCGAGTCCACTCCGATGCGCTTGGCCCATGTGCGAATGAATTCAGCGATGCGACGCACACGGTACTGCTTCCATGTCATGTCGAGGCCGGCTTCGTGGGAACGCAGCCATAGCGGGAACCTGACGAAGCAGTACTTGTCGTCAATGGGCGCTTCGCTGACATCGAGTTGCGTCCTGGTACGGGCAAACTCCCGCATCCATTCCTGCTGAACGCTGAGCGAAATGGGTTCTACCCTTATAAAACGCCCTTCGTCGGGCGTTGGACCAACCTGCGATGAGGTCACGATACTCCCAGTTTCCCGGTCGAAATAGGAGGCCTCATCCTGTGCAACATATACGAATGTACGCCACACGTCAGGACGAATGTGAGGAGGAGGAGCTTGAGGAAGCGTTCGGTCGTCTGCGGACACAGACATCGCGCCGTGCGGCAAGACTTCCAGGTGTTTCACACTTCTGTTTCGGGTAACAAGTCCCTGTTTTTCGGCGATAGCTACGGCTTCCGACAGCTTCGCTAGCCCAACCTTTTCGTAGGAAAAGCCGGGAAGCTGATGCCGAATTAACTCAGCCAGGTGTGCGCCGTTGGTCGAGAGTCGCTTGTCCCGGAACCGGTCGGCGACAACACGCGCAATAAACCGGACCAATTCGTCAACAGAGCATGAACGAGAATCTACGGGCGTGGCCATCGAGGAAACCTCCGCTGTGCATAGGAAGCCCCTAAAGCCCGCGATAAGCGGGCTATAGGGCTTTCAATGTCGGATTATGTTTCCTCAGCTTTCGCTCTGACCCCAAACTAAGTGGAACTCGCGCTACCCGGACAAACTGAGAAACCAAGCTAGCACTCAAGTCCCGAGGCCAAGAACGGGCCTGTACGCTAAGGGCCACTCGCCCTTCGGTCAGGTACTTTAAGTATCGGCCATTGCCCCCAGATTGTCAATAGCGCGGCAGCTTTTTTTCACATGACGTACCGAGGCCACTCTAACATCTTGTGTAACAATGACTTGCGATAATCAATGATCTACGTGTTGATGACGTTCTCGGGCCAAATAAAATGGCCAGGGATTGGTTTGCGGGGCGAAGAATGCGTCATAAAACGAAATCCAAGGTAGAACGGGGGGCGGCCGTTTCAGGTGTGGCTGCGCGTATCGGACGAGCCCTCGTGCGGCCCGAGACTGGCTTGCAGGGGTTCGCCACCCCAGTGTAAGATTAGGCGTCGATACCCGGTGGTGTAATGGTAACACAAGGGATTTTGGTTCCCTCGTTCCAGGTTCGAGTCCTGGCCGGGTAGCTTGCGGAAGTCGGCTTCCGCAGCTTTGGTGGCATCGCGGCCGAAACGAGGAAGGACCGGAAAGACCGACGGCACGGCTCACTTCACCCGCTGGTAGCGGACCGGTTCCTTCTTGAACAGTCCGGCGCCTTCGGGGGAGGCCAGCAGGGAGTTCAGCTTCGCCGTCGTGTCGGTGAAGAAGACCGATTTCTTGTCGATGGTCCCTTTGATCTTGCCGGCCTCGATGAACCGGCGTTTCACGTCCTGATCGATCTGCCAAAGTAAGAGGGAATCGCCTTCCACGCGGTATTTCAGCAAGCAGTATCCGTCCGCGAGTCCGGCTTGCCAGCCGTTGTTCTGGAGTTGTTCGAGGTTCTCATCGTTGATTGTCAGAATGTTGAGATAATGGTTCTCGGCGATGGTGGTGGGGAACGCCAACATGACGTGCGGCCGGCCGAGGTGGCCGTCCTTGTCGTGGTCAGCGAAGACAATCCGCATAATCCCCGGCGGAAGTTGGCCGCCGGCCTGTCCGACGTGACGGTACTGCATGTCGCCCATTGCGTCCGTGCGTCGCCAGACCCCGGCTAGTTGCGGATCAGCCTTGGCCTTTTCGGGATCGGAAAGCGGGTTCTTCGTGTCGATGCACGAGCTGAGCAGAAGGCAGACGCCGGCCAAACCAATCGCCAACAAGAGTCTTCGCGGCTTCATGGCATCACCTCGGAAAAAAGAGATTTCCGTCGCGTCCAAACGGGTTTTCCCAGGCCGGGGACGCGGCCGCCTGGTCAGTGCCTTGGCGCAAGATACCCCGGCGTGGCGGGGCGTGTCAACCATATTGCACCGGGGACGCCGGGCGGCGACAATGGAGGAAACATCGAGTCCGTCCTTTCCGGGAGTATCTCATGTCCGCTGCCGACGCATCGCCGCCCGCCGAGCCCAATCCGCAGGAACTCAAGGCCGCCTTGAAGGCCTTCAAGAAGCGGTTGAAACTGACCTGCCTGGACGACCAGTCGCGGATCGGCGTGGGTCCGATGAGCAGCGGCCGGCCGTCGGGCATTGTGGCCATTTCCCCGCCCGATCAATACCCGCCCGCCGTTTGGGAGGAGTTGGCCCGGCAAGGGAAGCTCAAACGCGCCGGCGGCGGACTGTACGAGTTGCCCCAAGTGTAGTCGGCACACGCCGTATGCCGACAGCGGTACTCTCACCAGCGACTGCCCGTTCACCTGTCGGCACACGGAGTGTGCCGACTACATTACGACTACGATACGGGCTTCGGCCGCGTCAACGGGCGGAACTGGGGGGCGGCGTGGGCGGCGTCGCGGACCGCAGAGACCGCATCGCGGTAGAACTTCTGCTGGGCGCGGACCCGCGGACCCTTGCGGGCAACCCGCTGGTAGGTGCCGTCACTGGAGAGCTGCCACGCCTTGACGTTGTCGTCGAAGTAGGTCCGCAGGGCGTCGATCAGCCGACGCCGGTGGGCGGGATCGGTCACCGGAAACAGGAGTTCCAGCCGTTTCTTCAGGTTCCGCCGCATCCAATCGGCGCTGCTCAGATAGACCTCCTCGTGGCCGCCGTTGCGGAAGTAGAACAGCCGGGCGTGCTCGAGGAAGCGGTCGATGGTCGAGCGGACCTCGATGTTTTCGGAGACGCCGGTCACGCCGGGCCGCAGACAGCAGATGCCGCGGACGTTGAGCATGACCTTCACGCCCGCCTGGCTCGCCCGGTAGAGCGCCCGGCAGATTTCCGGTTCTTCCAGGGAGTTGGTCTTGGCCATGATCAGCCCCGGCCGGTCGGGGGTGGAGGCCTGGATTTCCCGCTCGATCAAGTCGAGGAACTTTTGCAGCAGCCCGATGGGCGCCACGGCGAGCTTCGTCCAGCCCACCGACTCCGAATAGCCGGTCAGGAGGTTGAAAAACGCCGCCACGTCGGAGGCCAGGTCCCGGTCGCAGGTCATCAGTCCGATGTCGGAGTAGAGCCGGGCGGTGCGGTCGTTGTAGTTGCCGGTGGCCAGGTGGACGTAGCGCTGGATGTGCTCTTGGCGGCGGACGATCAGCAGCGCCTTGGCGTGCGTCTTGAAGCCCGCCACGCCGTAGATCACGTGGACCCCCGCGTCCTCCAGCCGCCGCGCCCAGTTGACGTTCCGCCACTCGTCGAAGCGGGCCTTCAATTCCACCAATGCGGTCACCTCCTTGCCGTTCCGGGCCGCGCGGGCCAGGGCGCGGACCACCGGCGAATCGCCGCTGGTGCGGTAAAGCGTCTGCTTGATCGCCAGCACCTGCGGGTCCTCGGCCGCCTGCTCGACGAGCTTCACCACCGGGTCGAAGCTCTCGTAGGGGTGCATCAGCAGCACGTCGTGGCCTTGGATTGCCTCCCACAGGTCGTCGGCCCCGATCAGGTTGCGGGGGACTTGCGGCGGCCAGTCGTCGATCCGCAGTTCGTCGAAGCCCGGCCGGCCCACAAGTTCCATCAGGGCCGAGGCTTCTTGCGGGCCGTCTACCTCATAGACCTGCTGGTCGTCGAGCTTCAGCCAGCCGGCCAGCCATTTCCTCAGCCGCGGGTCCGACCGGGCGGAGACCGTCAGCCGCACGGGGTCCCGCCGCCGCCGCGACAGCACCACTTCCTCCATCGCCCGCAGCAAGTCGTCGATCTCTTCGTCGTCTTGCAGGACCACGTTGGCGTCGCGGGTGATGCGGAAGGCGGCAGTGGCGGCCACCTCGGCGCCGGGGAACATCGCGCCCAGGCTGGCCGCAATCACGTCCTCGACCGCCGCCAGGTGAACGCCCTCCTCCGCGGGCAGGGCAACCCAGCGGGGCAACTGGCTGGGCACCGGCACCACGACCACGCGCTCCTGCGGCTGACCGTCGGGGACTGTCCCAGTTTTCGCGGCGGGATCGACGCCGGCATCGGAACCGGCCTTCTCGCCGCGAGAACGGGACTGTCCCGCTTGCACCGCCAAGCCGCTGCCCATCAGTAACGCCGCCACGTGCAATTGCAGGTTCGGCAGCAGCGGGCCGGGGGCCAACTCCTCGATCGCCAGCGGAGTCAGTATCGGCTGAATCTCGCGGGCGAAGCAGGCCCGTGCGAACGTGCGGTGTTCCGCGGTCCATTGCTCCCGGCCCCAGACGTGCAGGCCGTGCTCGGCCAGCCGGGCGAAGACCTCGCGGACCCCGGCGGCGTGTTGCTCGACCATGCGGTGGACGCGGCGGCCGATGGCGGCGATCTGCTCGGCGGCGGTCATGCCGGCCGGGTCGCGGCGGCGGACCTTGGCCGCCCTCCGCATCAGCCCCGCCACCCGCACCAGAAAGAACTCGTCCAGGTTCGAGTTGACGATGGCCAGGAACTTGAGGCGTTCCATCAGCGGCAGTTCCGGGTCGAGCCCTTCCTCCAGAACGCGATGGTTGAACTCCAGCCAACTCAACTCGCGGTTGATATAGAGTCGCGGCGATTTCAGGGGGTTCTTCGGCATGCCTATGCCTCCTCCAGCCGGATTTTCACGCCGTAGATGTCCTCCAACAGGTCGCCCTTGGTTGCCAAGGCCCGCTGTTCCAGCAGCAGGTCGGCGCCGCCGGGCATGGAGACGACCAGCTCGTCGCCGCGGCGCTCGAAGCGGACGTCCATCGCCCGGCGGCGGTGGCCGCGGATCAACGCGTCCGCCACCCGCAACAGCGCCGCCAACTTGTTCACCACCATCCGCGACTCCCGCGGCAGGGCCATGTACGTCGGGTGCGAAGAGCGGGGGACGCTGCGGCGATGGTAGCGGGCCACCAGCGAAACCAAGGCGATCTCGCCGCGGGTCAGTCCGAAAATCTCCGCGTTGGCGATCAGGTACTCACTGTGCTTGTGGTGGGCGCGGCTGCTGACGAAACCGCCCACCTCGTGCAACAATCCCGCCACCCGCAACAGCAGCCGCTGCCGCGCGGGGAGCCCGTGGTCCGACTGGAACGCGTCGAACAGCCGGACGGCGATTTCGGCCACGCTGCGGGCGTGGTCCAGATCGACGCGGTACTTCTCCGCAATCGCCGTCGCCGAATGAATCACGCCGGTCAGCAGCGATTCGTCCTCTTTGCCGGTGACCTCGCGGGCCAACTCCAGCAGCAAGCCGTCGCGCATCGAGACGTCCGAGACGATCATCTGGGCGGCCTTCGTCTGCCGCAAGAGAACCTGGTAGACCAAGAGCGCCGGATTCAGGGTTTCGGCCTCGGCGAAGGGCAGACCGTGCCGCTTCGAGAGCTCCTCGGCGGTGTGCCGCTCGCAACGCTCCACGAGTTGATCGAAGGCGGCGGCCTCGATGACCGCCAAGTCCGCGGGCCCGGTGGCGGCGCCGATTTCGCGGGCGGCGAAGCGGGCATCGCCGCCGACGGCCACAAACGAGTCGATCTCCCCCAACGGCACGATGCTCTCCAACACCGACAGCGTGTTGGAGATGTGCTGCCGCAAGAGGTCGGCGGAGCGCTGCGGGGACTGCTCGCTGGTGGCGAACATCTCTTGCAGGCGGATCGAACCCAGCCGGAGGCTCTGCGAGGTGGCGATCTCGCCGCCCACCAGGACGGTCAGCAGGGTGCTCCCTCCGCCCACGTCGGCCACGAGCGTGTGCCCTTGGTTGACGCCCAAGGCGTTGCCCACCGCTTGACGCACGGCGGACACCGTCAGCCGGCTCTCCTCCGAGGTGTCGATCACCTCGACGTTCAGCCGGGTGGCCATGAAAACGCGGTCGAGGAACATGTCGGCGTTGGCGGCCTCGCGGACGGCGCTGGTGGCCACGGCCCGGACCTGTTCCGCCTTGTACAGATCGAGCAACTGGCGGTAGTCGCGGAGCACCGCGATGGCGGCCCTCATGCTCTGCCCGCCCAGCCGGCCCCGGCGGAAGGTGTCCTGCCCCAGCCGGACGGCCCGATGAAGCTGCTCCAGCGTCTCGATCCGGCCGTCGGGGAAGACCTCGGCGATGACCATCCGCAGGGCGTTGGCCCCCACGTCGATGGCGCCGACGGGCTTGGCCGTCACATGGGCGGCAGCTTGGGCGGGACTCGACTCCATGACGGCTATTGTTCCGATTGGCGGCCGGCGGTCAAGGGCGCGATGAGACAACGTGTTCAGGGCCGGGAGCTTGTGAAATCTGGGTGGCACGCCCTGAAAGGGCGTGGCGGGCGTCAACATTGAACCAAGCGACCCACCACGCCCTTTCAGGGCGTGCCACCCAGATCGCCGTGCCGGCAGCCGCTAAACGGGAGCCGCGCCATTCTCCCGATTCGCCGCAATGTTCGTCGGCAGTTGGTACGGGGGACGCACGACGCCCGTCAACCCGTCCCACAATCCCCGCCGTCCCAATTCGGCCCAATACTCCACCAGTTCCCCAAACGCCTGACGGCGCCGGCCGGAGCGGTCCTGCCGGAGATGCTCGATGCCGGGCAGAAGGTGCTGGAACCGCCCGGCGTGGCCAAACATCTTCGTGATGCGCTTTCGCTCGGCCGAGGCGAAGCGGTCGAGATGTTCCAGCCAGACGTCACAATCGTGGATCTCGCCCAGCAGCGTTTGCACCCGCTTGATCGCTTCCACGGGCTCGTCGAGCTGCCCGGGGTACATGGGACGGCAGATCTCCAAGGTGTAACGCAATCGTTTGGCGGCGATCCGCATGGCGTGGTGACGCGCGCGGTCGTCCGGATTCGCCAGGGCGCCCTGACGCTGGAGCAACTTGTCCAATCGTCGCAGAATGTGCCGGCTGGTGCGGGCAAGGGCCTCGGGGGTCCGGGCGTCCTCGGGCGGCGCCTGCAACTGCCGGAGGATTCGCTTGCCCGCCCGCCGCATCTCTCGCAGAACCCCCTTCGCCTTCAGACGGCCGACCGCCTTGACGACCCGCCGCTGCAACCGTTCCCGATCGTGCTCCAGAGAGACCAGCACTCGGGCAACGCCCGGAAAACACTCGTTCGCCTGGAGCGCACTCAGAGTGCCGCAGAGCAACTCGATCTGCACGTCGCGGTCGCGGGCGTCGCCCAACGCGGCGGTCACCCGGCGGATCGCTTGGCGCCACCGCTTGACCTGTTTGCGGGCGAAGCAGCCGTCGAACATCCGCAGCGCCGCCCGCAGCCGCCGCGTGGCCACCCGCGCCCGGTGGACGAACTCGATGTCTTCGGCCGCGCGCACTCCGTCCAGTTGCTCGGCAAGCTGTGTCGCCTGCCGGCGGATGTATCTTGCGGCAAGTAGTCGATAGCCTGAATCCATCTCGGTCGCTGTCTGCCATAGTATAGCAGGCAGGAACCCTCCATACTACCCAGTCTGCTACCCCGCCATCGAAGTCGCGGCACGCCTTGCTGAACCAAACTGACCGGGTGTGGCAAGAAATCCTGGCACACGGTCATTCTGAGCGCAGCGAAGAATCTCCCCTGCGCCACGGAGATTCTTCGCTGCGCTCAGAATGACAAAATCACCAAGAAGAATGGGCAGCCCCAACTGACCTTCCAAAGAGGCGGGAAATCGGGACAACCCCCCGATCAACCCTTTGGGGGGGTGACGTCGTTCGAAAGATTCTCCGCCGTTTCCCTGTGGAGAATTTGTCGATTGCAGGGGGCCTGTCAAATCGAGCGGGTTTCCGCTAGGATGATGCTGCCGGCGCAAACATGGGGGCTGGCGACACATTCTCGGGAGATCAGGTATGACGAAGGAAGAAATTCTCGCACAAGTGGCGGCCCGGAAACTCTCGGTCGACGAGGCCGCGAAGCAACTGGCCGACCTGGAAAACGCCCGGCGGGGCGCGCTGTACTGCAAGGTCAGTCCCAAGGGGGCGATGAGCCTCTACGGCTTGCAGCGGATGCCGGTCACGCTCTACATCGAGCAATGGGAGCGGCTGTTGGCGTTCGCCGCCGAAATCCAGACGTTCCTCAAACAGCACGACGGCGACTTGAAGCGGAAGCAACGGTAACGGCCATGTCCCGACGCATTCTCGTCCTTTCCGCGTCGGTGGGAGCGGGCCATTCTGCGCGCCGCCGAGGCCGTCGAGTTGGCGCTGCGGCAACTCGACACGGCCGCCACGGTGCAGAATCTCGACGTCCTCGACTTCACCAACGCCGCCTTCCGCCGGCTGTATGCCCGGGCCTATCTCGACCTGGTCAACCGGGCGCCCCATGCGCTGGGCTACTTCTACGACCTGCTCGATCGGGCCCCCTCGGCACGTCATAAGGGCGACCGCTTGCGGCTGCTGGTCGAGAAGCTGAATCTCCGCCGGCTGCTCAGGTTTCTCCGCACGGAAACGTGGGACGTGATCGTCAACACGCACGTCCTGCCAGCCGAGATGATCGCCGCGCTCCGGCGGCAGGGCGGCCTCGCCACGCCGCACCTGACCGTGACCACCGATTTCGAGACCCATCGGCTGTGGGTCAACCAGCCCTGCGACCGCTATTTCACGGCCACCGAGGAAGGGGCCGCGTATCTGCGGCATTGGGGCGTCCCCGCCGGCGACGTGGCCGTCACCGGCATTCCCGTTCACCCCGCCTTCAGCCAGCCGAAAGACCCCGCGGAGTGCCGCCGGCGGCTCGGACTGACGGGCGACCGGCCGGTCGTGCTGCAACTGGCCGGCGGGTTCGGCGTAGGGCCGGTGGAGCAGCTTTTCCGGGGCATTCTCGCCGTGGAGACGCCGCTGGAACTGGTGGCGGTGGCCGGCCGCAACGCGGAATTGAAGACCCGGCTCGGGCAGATCGAGCCTCCTCCGCGCCACTTGGCCCGCGTGCTGGGCTTCACCACCGAGATGGACGAATTGCTGGCGGCGGCCGACCTGGTGGTCTCGAAGCCGGGCGGCCTGACCACCTCGGAGGCCCTGGCCCGCGGCACGCCCATGGCCATTGTCAATCCGATCCCCGGCCAGGAGAGCCGCAACAGCGACTTCCTCCTGGAGAACGGGGCCGCCGTGAAGATCAACAACGTGGCCACGCTCCCCTACAAGCTGGGCCAACTGCTCGCCACGCCGGCCCGGTTGGCCGCACTGGCAACCAACGCCAAACGGCTGGGGCGGCCGCGGGCGGCGTTCGACGTCGCCCGCACGGCGCTCGATTGGCCCTCCCCGGCCCGCTAGATGAAAAGGAGTGTTCCGTGAAATCCCTGCTAAGCGCCACCCTGGTCCTGCTGTTGGCCGGCGGTTCCCTGGCCGCCGATGCGCCCAAGCTGGAAGACGGTTTTGTGAGCCTCTTCGACGGAAAGACGCTCGACGGCTGGAAGGTGGGCCAGAACGCCGACGTCTTCCGCGTCCGCGACGGCATGATCGTGATGGATTGCCCCGCCACGGTCCACAGTCCCGCCCACCTGTTCTACGTTGGCGACGTCGCCCGGCACGACTTCAAGAACTTCGACCTCAAGGCGGACGTGCTGACCTTCCCCAAGGCGAACTCGGGCATCTATTTCCACACCAAGTACCAGGCGGCCGGCTGGCCCAGTTTCGGCATCGAATGTCAGATCGACAACAGCCACGCCGACTGGCGGCGGACGGGCAGCCTGTACGGCATCCGCAACATCTCGTGGGGCCCGGAAACACCGCCCAAGAACAACACGGACAACGTCACCATCCTGCCCAAGCCGCCGGTTGCCGACAATGTTCTGGTACAACCAAGAGGTCATCTACCGCGACGGGCTGATCGTGGTCAAGCTCGATGGCAAGACAATGTTCGAGTACCAGCTTCCCCAGGCGGACGCCGAGCACCGGCTTCCGACCAACAACACCTGGTTGCCGCGGGGCACCTTCGCCCTACAGGGCCACCCGCCGATGCCCGGCCATATCAGCAAGACCTGCTTCAAGAACATCCGCGTCAAGGTCTTGCCCGAGTAAACGGGCAGGCGCCTGCGTTGGGCGGATGCTCACTGTTGGGGTGGCAGTTGAACTGCCGCCCCATCAGGGGGCGAGCGCCAATGAGAGGGACAAGCTCGCGTACTGACGAGCGGAGGCGGTTCCGGTCGCCGCCGAGTGCCTCTGGTAGCCCGAATGGCTCGTGACAGGACAGCCCAGCGTTTCCGCGTGAGCGGCTACCCTGGGGCAACTCTCCTCTATTTTGTGAATTCTCGGGATTGCCGGGCCGATGCACTTCTTGGGGGCACTTCCATGAGGCGTGCCCTATTGTGCAAGGAGGCAAACCGTTGAATTGTCACAAATTGTTCGCAGCCGTCATTTGTGCGGCCTTCGTATTGCCGGCAACTTCCGCCGTTGTCCTGGGTCAGAACGGCCCCGCGGCCTACGGCTTGCTCACAGGCAATGGGAATGATTCGCCCCTGTCGTTTTCCGAATCGGCAGCCGGCCAGCCGCAGTGCGCCGGCTGCTCGGATGCGGGTTGCGGGCTGCCGGGCTGTTCTCCCCGATGGACCGCCTCGGCCGATTTCATCATCTTGGACCGCGTCGGCAGCGTAAACCAAACGCTCGTCGAGCGCGGCACCACCATCTACAACGGCGTCGAAGTGCTCAACGCCGACGATTTTCACCAGGGCTTCTGCGGCGGACCGCAGTTGGGCCTGGTCCGCCACGGCGATTGCGGCTGCGACTTCGAGCTGTCCTATTTCCAGATCGACGGCTGGAGCAACGCCAGCGCCATCGACCCCGACGGCGAGGTGCTCACCTTCCACGCCCCCGGCGGCTTTATCCAGCGGCCCGACACGCCCACGCAACCTATGCAGTGGGCGTACGACTCGAAACTCTATAATGCCGAATTCAACGTGCGATGGAACGCTTGCGACCGGCTGACCCTGCTGGCCGGGATCCGTTGGACCGGACTCTGCGAAGACCTCCAGGGGACGTTGGTGGACTCGATCTTCAAACCGTTCTGGACTACCAACACGGAAAACAGTCTCTACGGTCTCCAGATCGGCGCGGACGGAAAACTCTGGGACTGCGGCCGCTTTTCGATCGACGGGCTCCTGAAGGCCGGCATCTTCGACAACCGTGCGGAACAGACCACCGCCGTCAGCGTCTTCAAGATCGTCACGTCCTACTCCGACTCGACCGACCGCGCCGCCTTCCTTGGCGAGGTCGGCCTGCGGTGCAAGTATCAACTCGCCAAGCGTCTTGTGCTCAGCGCCGGCTACGAAGCGGTCTGGCTGCAAGGCGTTGCCGTGGCCCCTGCGCAGATCCAGGAAACCAACATCACGACGAGACAAATCGGCATCGACACCGGCTCCGGCGTGTTCTATCACGGAGCCACCGCCGGCTTGGAATACTCGTTCTAAAGACTCCCGCCTCCCTTATTCTTTATCGCGAGTCATCATCACGCGAAAACCGTCGTTGTTGAAACGGTTTGTGGGCCGGCTCAAGAGGCGGCGGGCGGAACGCACGTTGCTCGCGATATTGTTGATCGACCCGCCCCGCACCACGCGGCCTCGCCCCGAACTTGGCCCCGTCGGATCCTTCCGCGGCGATCGCCCGTAGTAGTCCTCCCCATACCAGTCCGCGCACCACTCCCACACGTTCCCTTCCATGTCGTACAGTCCCCAGGCGTTCGGCTTCTTCTGGCCCACCGGGTGCGTCGTGTCGTCGGAGTTCGACGAATACCAGGCGTGTTCGTCGAGCACCAGGTCGCTCGGGCCGAAAGACCAGCGCGTGGTGCTCCCGGCGCGGCAGGCGTATTCCCATTGGGCCTCGGTCGGCAGGCCGAACTTCCCATACTTGCCGCCGAGCTTCTCGTTCAGCCGCGCGAGGTAGACCTGGCAGTCCTCCCAGCTTACGTGCTCGACGGGGTTCTGCGGACTCTTCAGCTCGCTCGGATTCCGCTCGACCAGCGATTGCCATTGCTCCTGCGTTACCTCGTACTTGCCGAGGTAAAACGGCTTGCTGATCCGTACGCGGTGCTGGGGCTTCTCGGGCTTTAGCCCGTCATCATCGGAATCCGGCGAGCCCATCATGAACTCACCCGCCGGGATCAGTACCATCTCCAACTTCACGCCCTTGCCCAACTCGACGGTGAGTTCCTTGGGCGGGCCCGCGGATGCCGGTTTTCCGTTCGACTGCTGCTCGACGAATTTCCGGTCCGCCTCCGACAGCTTTTCGAGGGGAATCGTGACCTCTTTGCCGTCCTCTTTCCTGAGCCGGACCTTCCCGTCCTTGAGTTCGACGAACTCGGCTTGGATGGAGTGCTTGCCCGTCGCGTCCGTCCACTGCCGCAGTTGCCGAGCGGCCGGCTCTGCCCCAAGGCCCGCCGCGGACGCCGACAGGACCAGCACGTGCATGCCAAGAACAAACATCGCCCAGCAGATGCCGCGTCTTGAGATCATCTTGAACTCCCCACGGATAGGAATTGCTGAACCCAATCGGTCACTTGCCTACCCCGCCGTAATTCGTACTGTGTCCCGGAATAGCGACCCGGAATAGCCCTGCCTCGGCCCTCACCCGGCCCGGGAGGAGACGTGCCTTATTGAGGATGTCCGTTATGCGTCTTGGTCAGGAACGCGAAAAGGTGATTATACAGCTCAAGCAGCGACGTAGCACCATCGGTGATCTCTCTTCGTTTATGCGTGCGCAGCTTGGACCGTCCCCGCTTTGACTTGGCGTGCATGATGTCATTTCGCATCTCTATGGCCATAGTACAACGCTCCACAAGTTCTCGGCTCGGCCGATACGGTTCCGGCAACACGAGGAGACGCAGAGCGCGAACCAGGGTATGAAGGCCCTGCTCCCTCATCAGATCATTCGCCAATCGACCTACCTCGCCTTCTTCACCTGCTGATGCCTGCTGAACCAGGCGCTGCCGCACGACTGATGCAAGCACGCCCTCCACGGCTACGCACGCCATAAGGAGCGCCAACGGCGCATCCCCGTAATCTAAATGGACCGAAGCCAGTAACGCAAACTCATGGAACGCGTGCTCCTGCTGTAGTTGGAACGCTGCGGCGAGGGCTTGCTTTGCGCCCTCGTCCACATCCCCAGCCGCGTCATTGAACCCGACCCCCCCTATTCCCGGTGCCCTCGCTTTGTCGAACCACCCTCGAATGATGGGCTCGGCGATGGGCGAGGCCTTATCGTGGATGACGATTATAAAAGCCGAGTAAAAGTCGCGGCATTCACTAAAACCCAGCGGACGGACAGGCTTAATGCCGATGCGCCGCTCCGTGGCGATTACATATGCAGTGGCAAACTGGTTCAAGGTGAGGTGGACCTGGTTGTCTAGACCACTGATTACGATTTCTTAGATGGAGGGGACTAGCGGCCCGCGAAACCCATTCCAAAGGTTTCGCACGGCCGCAGCGCCGCCACCCCCACTAGGAGTACGTGAAAATTCTCCAAATTTTTCCGAGAAAAATGCCGTTGATTTGGACCACTACAATGACTCCGTTGGACGCCTCACGCCGCCGCGTACATCGCCGCCGGCGTGAGGTAATCCAAGGCCGCGTGCAATCGCTCGTCGTTGTAGAACAGAAGGAAACCAGCCAGCCCCGCCTCCAACGCACGCACCGTGGCGTAGTTGTGAAGATAGACGCACTCGTATTTCACCGTTCGCCACAATCGCTCCACGAACACGTTGTCCATCCAACGGCCGCGACCGTCCATGCTGACCGCCACGCCCGCCAACTCCAGCCGATCGCTGAACGCCTTGGCGGTGTACTGCACGCCCTGGTCGGTGTTGAAAACCTCCGGCGTGCCCTGGGCCAACGCTTCCTCCAACGCCTCCAAACAAAACTGCCCGTCGAGCGTGTTCGACAATCGCCACGACAGCACGTAGCGGCTGTACCAGTCCATGACCACCGTCAGGTACATCCAGCCGTGCGGCATCGGCACGTAGGTGATGTCGCTCGACCACACCTGGTTCGGCCGCACAATGGCCACATTCCGCAACAAATACGGGTAAATCCGGTGCTCGGCGTCGTTCCGCGAGAGGTGCGGCTTGGGATAAATCGCTTCCAAACCCATCAGCCGCATCAGCCGCTTCGCCCGCGTGCGGCTGATGCCCAACTCCTTGGCCATCTTCCGGCTGCCGTAGAACGGCGTCTTCAGGTACTGCTCGTCGATCCGACGCATCCATTGCAGATTCTCCGTCGATTCGCCCGTTGGCCGGTAATACCAACTCGACCGGTTCAGTCCCAGCAACTCGCACTGCCGTCGCACGCTCAGCCCCGCAAGCCCCGACTCGATGCACTCCCGCCTGAAGTCCATCGAGTCGGGCAACTTTTTTTTTCAACCACGCTGCCTCCATCTGCAAGCGGCCGATCTGCTCGTACAGTTCGGCAATCAGGGCGTCCTGGTTTTCCACCTTGCGACGTTGGTCGCCGGAGAACAACTCCACCGCGGCGTCGAGCAACTGCCGCTTCCACTGCCCGATCTGCGTGGGATGGACGCCGAACTGGCCGGCCAGTTCGCCCGTCGTTCGATCCCCCCGCACCGCTGCCAACGCTGCCTTGGCCTTCAAGGCCGCTTCGATACGTCGCCGTTTCGCTCCCATGTCTTTCTCCCAAAAACTGGACCAATCCTACCAGGGATTCGACTCAAAGTTGTGGTCCAGTTTCTTGGGTCCACTATAGGGGGCAAGTTGTTCAGAACGTATATTGCGATAGGAAGCAGAAATAACAAGAGAAAATCGACAACAGTGAGCGGTGAGCTTTGCCGAAGACCGTCCACCTGATAGGATTGTCCGTGGAGGACCAGACCATGCCGGAAGAACGAACGAGAGTGCTTCGCTGGGCGGTTCTCTCATTCGTCTGTTTCTTTCTCTTCCTGGCCGTCGCCTTGTTCCTGCCCGGTGGGATCGGGTGGTGGAAGGGATGGCTCTTCCTGGCGGTCTTCCTGCTCCAGACTGTGATTGCCGCCCTCTACCTTTGGCGGAAGAATCCCGACGTTTTCCTTGCCCGAAGCAAGCTCCACAAGGGAACAAAGCATTGGGACAAGGTGCTGTTCTGGCTTCTTGAAAGCCTCATCCTGACAGTCTTTCCGGTAGCGGCGTTCGATGGCCGGTATCATTGGTCGTCAGCCCCGGTGTGGGTCGCTGTCCTCGGCTACGTCCTGATGACCATCGGGATGACCGGCAGTTTTTGGGTGGTAAGCGTAAACAAGTTCGCTGAGGTGGGCGTCCGAATCCAGATGGAGCGGGGACACAAGGTCGTTGACACCGGGCCTTATGCGGTCGTGCGACACCCCATGTACGCTGCCGCACTCCTCGTGTCTCCCGGAATGGCCCTGGCCTTGGGATCGCTCTGGGCTTTGATCCCGGCGGCTGTGGCGTCCATACTTCTCATTGTGCGGACGGCCTTGGAGGACCGCACACTTCAGAACGAACTCGAAGGGTACAAGGAGTACGCCTCTCGGGTTCGCCACAAGTTGGTGCCGGGGGTGTGGTGACGCCACCAAGTCGTCGGCAGCACCCCCGGCGCATCATCGTCGCCGCCTCGCCCGCATTTGTTCGATGATGTAGAACACCGCAGGGCAGGTTAGGGAATTGCTGGCCACGCCGTGCGTGCGGAAGGTAAACCCCTTCTTCTGCGTATGGGGATACTCGGCACAATCCCGAGGCCGCACGTCACAGATCGTGCAGCGGTTGTCGGCTCCGAGGAATGGGCACGGCAGGGCCTTCAAGTGGAGACCGCCCTCCTCGTCCGCCTTCAGGTAGGTCGCCTTGAAGTCGGCAGGCTTTGTGCCGAGGTGTTCCGAAATGCGGTGGATGTCGGACTTTCGGAACAGCGGCGAAATCGTCCGGCAACAGTTGGCGCACTTGGTGCAGTCGATGATCGAGAACGCCTCGGCGTGCAGGCGGTGGGCCACCCGGTCCACCACCCGGTCGTCCTTCATCTTCAGGCCGTGGATGAAATCGAAGTTGCGGTCAAAATGCCGCTCGGCATTGGCCCTCCAATCATCAACGATGGTCTGCATGTCCATGAATCGGTCCTGGAAACGGTCTAGGAGTTGCCGTCACGATGTGACAATGATTTGTGCCAGTAGTCTTCTCTTTCCACAATGCCCTGACTGTTTCTTGACGACGGGGTGAACGGTGTTTGGTTGCTGCCATAGCCATGGCAAGTGGTCCTGTACCTCTATGACAGCCTGTAGGCCGCAATCTTCGGTGTTGTGCCATCAAAGGATGCCGCCATGAAACCGTCCAAATGCCCGTGCAAGCATGAGTGCCATGACCAATATGCCGAGCCCCAAGACCACCACATGCCTTGTCTGCCGCAGATCGAACCGCCCAACTCGGGCCACCAGTACGTAAGCCACAACCAAATTGAACATTCCCCACAGGACATTGACCATCGAAGATGACAAGCCCTCGCCGGGTGGCGATGCGAACGGGCTCTGGAACGGGCTACCCGAAATACCGTTCACCAGATGTGGGATCGTGTTTGCGAGGAAAGCCCCACCGAAAAAGTAAGCGAGAAGGTGATACCAGCGTGTCACTGTCTGCATAAAACACCCCATTCAATCGTGAGTTTGAACATAAGAGTCACCGTCACGCTACGGGCTACTCTTCTTCTTCCCAATCTTCGACACGATCCGGGCCTTTTCCATCCTCTTCCGCAGGTGGGCGAACTTGGTCGCCGGTTTGCGGGGCGTTTGCCGTCCCTTTCCAACCATTGCAGTCCTCCTTTTGCTTTGGCCCGACGCCATGTGGGGGCAGTGGTGGGAGATTGACCACGACAAACAGCTACTTGAACTGCTCCTGAACCTGCCCCATCATCTTGCCGATCTCGATCCCTTGGGGGCACTTCTCTTCGCAGATGCCACACTGCTGACACGCACTTGCCCGCTCGGCCTCGGGCAAGAAACCGTACAAGTTCCTGCACAGCGTAATGCTGTTTCCCTTGAACACCGTGACGTTGTTGAAAAGCTCAAAGTTCACCGGAATGTTGACGCCGTTGGGGCAGGGCATGCAGTAGCCGCATTTCGTGCAGGGGACAGACACCAGCTTCTTGTATTCCTCTTGCACCCGCCCGACCAGTCTGGCCTCCTCCTCGTCAAGCCAGCCGATGCCGGAGCGGTGGGCGCTTTCAATGTTCTGCTGGACCTGCTCCAGGTTGTTCATCCCGCTGAGGACCAACGATACCTCGGGCTTGTTCCAAAGCCACCGCAGCGCCACGTCGGCGGGGTGATGCTTATGGAGGTTGTTGTTCCAGATTTCCCAGATCGGCTGCGGCGGGTTGGCCAGGGTTCCGCCGAAAAGCGGCTCCATGATAACGATCCCCATGCCTCTGGCGTCGGCATCCTTCAGGCCCCTTGTTCCAGCCTGCACGTCTTCGCCGGCGAAGTTATACTGGATCTGGCAGAAGGACCAGTCGTAGCCGTCCAGGATGTCCACAAACGTCTCATACGTGTCATGGAAGGAGAAGCCAATGTGTCCGATGCGCCCATCGGTTCGAGCCTGCTCGGCCCAGTGCAGGAGGCCCAAGTCCTTCGTCTTTTGCCAGGATTTCTTCTGGAGACAATGCAACAGGTAGAAGTCGATGTGATCCGTCTGAAGCCGGGCAAGCTGCTCGCCGAGGAAGCGGTCGCAATCTTCACGCTTCTGAACGCTCCACAGCGGCAACTTGGTGGCCAGGTAAACCTTTTCCCGATAGCCATCGGCCAGGGCCTTGCCCACCGCCACCTCGCTGTTGCCGCCGTGATAGACATAGGCGGTATCGACGTAGTTCACCCCGTGGTCGATGGCATAGCGGATCATCTCCGTGACTTGCGGCTGGTCAACATCGCTTTCCTTCCCCTTGATCGGCAGCCGCATCGCCCCGAAGCCGAGGGCGGACACCCTAGTGCCTGCTAGCGTTCGATAGTTCATGGCTGGCTCCAGCATCCGCTCGGGCAACATTTCCAAACTGGGCCTTCTACGTCGGATACCCTTTCGCCACCGTTTCCCGGTTACCGTCCAATGCTCGCCAACAATACCAGCTTGCCACCGAGGCATAGGGACGCCAGGGAGCGGCAATGGCGACGGCAGTTTGTTTGTCGGGCAGATCGTCCAGGCCGTAGCGATCACGAATGGCCCTCCGCACCCCCAGGTCGTCGTGAGGGAACACGTCGAGACGGCCCAGCGAGAAAATCAGAAACATCTGCGCCGTCCAGCGACCGATTCCCCGCACCTGCGTCAGTTGCTCCACCACCCGTTCGTCCGACAACCGCCCGATCTGCCGCAGATCCACCATCCCCTCATTCACTTTCCGTGCCAAGTCGGCAATGTAGGATGCCTTCTGCGGCGACAAACCGACCGACCGCAGTTCGTCCACGGTGAACCGGGCAAGATTCGCCGCTGTCATGTCCGCCCCGGCAATTTCCTGCAACCGCCTGCGAATGGAACGGGCCGCACCTGTGGAGATTTGCTGGGAGATGATGGAACGAACCAGCATGCCGAAACGGTCACGCTCAAGACGTAGCGTGAATGGCCCCACGGTGTCGATCACGGTTCGCATCACCGGGTCTGCTGCCCGGAGATGGCGGCGTGCTTTTCGGATGTCGGTCGGCTTCAACATCACGAACACCAACACTAGATTTCCTGCAACCTCCTATAGTGGACCCAAGAAACTGGACCACGACTTTGAGTCGAATCCCTGGTAGGATTGGTCCAGTTTTTGGGAGAAAGACATGGGAGCGAAACGGCGACGTATCGAAGCGGCCTTGAAGGCCAAGGCAGCGTTGGCAGCGGTGCGGGGGGATCGAACGACGGGCGAACTGGCCGGCCAGTTCGGCGTCCATCCCACGCAGATCGGGCAGTGGAAGCGGCAGTTGCTCGACGCCGCGGTGGAGTTGTTCTCCGGCGACCAACGTCGCAAGGTGGAAAACCAGGACGCCCTGATTGCCGAACTGTACGAGCAGATCGGCCGCTTGCAGATGGAGGCAGCGTGGTTGAAAAAAAAAGTTGCCCGACTCGATGGACTTCAGGCGGGAGTGCATCGAGTCGGGGCTTGCGGGGCTGAGCGTGCGACGGCAGTGCGAGTTGCTGGGACTGAACCGGTCGAGTTGGTATTACCGGCCAACGGGCGAATCGACGGAGAATCTGCAATGGATGCGTCGGATCGACGAGCAGTACCTGAAGACGCCGTTCTACGGCAGCCGGAAGATGGCCAAGGAGTTGGGCATCAGCCGCACGCGGGCGAAGCGGCTGATGCGGCTGATGGGTTTGGAAGCGATTTATCCCAAGCCGCACCTCTCGCGGAACGACGCCGAGCACCGGATTTACCCGTATTTGTTGCGGAATGTGGCCATTGTGCGGCCGAACCAGGTGTGGTCGAGCGACATCACCTACGTGCCGATGCCGCACGGCTGGATGTACCTGACGGTGGTCATGGACTGGTACAGCCGCTACGTGCTGTCGTGGCGATTGTCGAACACGCTCGACGGGCAGTTTTGTTTGGAGGCGTTGGAGGAAGCGTTGGCCCAGGGCACGCCGGAGGTTTTCAACACCGACCAGGGCGTGCAGTACACCGCCAAGGCGTTCAGCGATCGGCTGGAGTTGGCGGGCGTGGCGGTCAGCATGGACGGTTGCGGCCGTTGGATGGACAACGTGTTCGTGGAGCGATTGTGGCGAACGGTGAAATACGAGTGCGTCTATCTTCACGACTACGCCACGGTGCGTGCGTTGGAGGCGGGGCTGGCTGGTTTCCTTCTGTTCTACAACGACGAGCGATTGCACGCGGCCTTGGATTACCTCACGCCGGCGGCGATGTACGCGGCGGCGTGAGGCGTCCAACGGAGTCATTGTAGTGGTCCAAATCAACGGCATTTTTCTCGGAAAAATTTGGAGAATTTTCACGTACTCCTAGTGGGGGTGGCGGCGCTGCGGCCGTGCGAAACCTTTGGAATGGGTTTCGCGGGCCGCTAGTCCCCTCCATCTAAGAAATCGTAATCAGTGGTCTAGACAACCAGGTCCACCTCATCCCCCTCAACGCCGTGTATCTCTGCCCCGTATCCTGCCGCCGAACCGCTATTCCCAATGCCTTCATCCTTCAACCCATATCTTCTTCAGCCCAATCGTTGTAGTTGTCGATTCACCCTGGTCATGTCGAACACTTCCGGGTCGAACTTGCCGCCCACCCACTCCAGCATCTCTTTGTGTTCTTCGTGGTGTCGGTCTCGTATAGCTTCAAGAAAATCCTCGTAGCCAGACGCCCCGCCACAATCATCGGGGGGACAGGCACGCTTCCCTGCGATACAGCGAGGGTATTTCGCCTTCGGCTCGGGTGGCAGGGCTTTTTCAAGCTCGACAACGTGTTCCCAGTCGTCGCCGAAGTCGTACTGGTAGCGGAAACGGCTTGGACCTTCACTGGCAATCTGGCTCAGCATCCGAGCGCCGGAATCGCAGAAGTCCGAATCTTCTGCCGTTTCTGGATCGCCGTATTCCACGCCGTCCAACTCGAAGGCATACAGGTGGCAATTCCCCCACCCCATGCAAACCTGGATGATGTTGTGAAGTTCGGCCAGGGAACAATCGCCCACCTGAACCCGACGCCAGACAGGTGGGTGAACATCATCGAGCGTGATTTTGAGTTGGTAGACGATGGTTGGTGTGGAACCGGATGCTCTATGGGACTTTTTGGGCATTGGTCATCTCCTGGTCAAATTTCAGCCATCCAACGAACTGCGATCCTTCCCCAGGCAGCACTTCTTGAACTTCTTGCCGCTGCCGCAGGGGCATGGATCGTTGCGGCCAACTTTCTGCCGAAGGGGTGGTTCCATTGGCTCTTCGAGGTCATCCTCAATCTCGTCCTCTGCAACCGCGTCTTTCGACTTCTCCAGCAGGAGACTGGTGAACTTTGCCAGCCCTGGATACCGCTTGGCATAAAACGCTTTGTTTGCTTCCCTGTTGTGTTTGGCGTCCTCCCGCCACTGCTCCATCTCAGGGATGTTCACTCCCACAAGCGTGCAGGCCGTAAGATAATCCTCCCGCAAGCCCCGCATCTCAGGATCAAGAGGACCCGCCAGGATCAATTGGCGGAGCGGTTCCATGCCCTCGGGGGTGAATTGCCGCAACAATGCCTGGCCAAGCCAAGCCTTGATTTCGGCATCTTCTTCTTGCGGCAACAATTCGAGGGTTTTCGTCACGGTGAGGTCGGAGTGGATACACTCCAATACCGATGCCCCAAATGAACGATAGCTCCGTTCAGACCGGGTGTAGTCAGCACACACCGCTTCAACCACGGCATCGGTGCCAATCCTCCACAATGCCCGCTCACATTCCTGGCGGAGCAGGTCGCCTTCTTCGTGCAACTTCTGGACAATGAGCGGGATTGCTGCTGCCAGCCGCATTTCCCCCGCCAATCGCACCGTCAAAGGCTCTAGCCATCCCATCGGATGATCGGTGAAATCCTCGACCTCCTCCGCCAAGATGCCCAGCACTCGTCCGGTATATCTCTCGCCGTGACGGGCGATGGCCTCCACCAGGCGGTCGGCGTGGTCGAGGTTCACCTCGTTGATGTAGTGCTTCGACTTCTCCTGCTCACAGAAATCCCCAAGTTCTGCCCAGGAGGCATTCTGGGTCCGCTGAGAGCAAGCGGATTCGCTCCGTAATCGCCTCACGTACTGCCAGATCAAGCCCCTGCATGTCCAGAATAGCGGACTGGTGCCTTGCCAGGAGCCGAACATCGGTTTGGGCCAACAGGCCAAGTAGTCCCCGGCAACAGTGCCTCCAGTCTTCGTCTCTCGGGTCACCCGCTTTGGTAAGTTCGCCGAGCAACCATTGCACTGTCTCGTCCGTTTGGACAAGTCCATGCCGGACGGCGAAGCTGGAAAACCCCTGACAGCCGTACTTTTCCACGGCTTGGACGACCAAGGGCATGATGGTCGGGTCGGGGCTGAACGAGTCGGCAAAATAACGGATGGCCATTTCCCGAACGTCGGGGTTTGGATGCAAAATGGCCTGCTTTATTCTCTCTTCCGGCAGTCGCATGGGTCTCCCCTTTGAAGGGTATTGTCGGAAAGAACAGGCATCTTGGCAAGCGCCCCTTCGCTGGAAGCGGCTCTTACCCAGTAGGAGGTCTCGCCCGGATAGGGTATAATCACCGAGCGTTGGTTACAGGATCATACCGAGTCCAACCATGAGCATCTACGCCACACTCTGGTCAATTCAGATTCAGGCCCCGGCCTCGCCGTCAACGATGCCAAGATGGGGCAAGGTGATAGCCCAGGCCGTTCCGCCCCATATTGGCAGCCCGACACCCGGATGCGGCTACGAGGATGGCGACCCGTATGGAGACTTCTTGCCGCCGCCTGTTGAAACAAACGAGGATGGGGAGGCAACGTACAACCGTGCCGTGGTCTTCGTTACCGACAAGACTCGCAAGGGGACTGCCCGGAACGGTCAAGAGTACGTTGCTCCCCTGCTGGTTCTCACCAGAAGAGAATGTCCCTTTGACAGTTGAAAATCGTCAGGCGGCGCCTCGAACAATTGTCACGCAATCCTCCTGTTCTCGTCAAGTGCCGTTCCATGAACAAGGCGGTCCAACGCTCTGAGCAGCTCCGGCATATGCCGGTAGCCTTTCACCCGATGGAACTTACTCTCGGCTCGCGTCAAGCCGGCCACACACCACCGCTGACGCATGTCGCCCTCGCGCCAACACTTCACCCGGCGAGTCACGTTCTCTGCCACGCTGAACGCCGACTCGATCGGCTTGGTCGTCGCCAACGTCCGCCGAAGCAAGTCGGGAACGGCCAGACGAACCACCGTCAGCGTCTCCTCCAGCCCTTCCCGCAGGCTCGCCGCCGCGTCGGGGTTCAGGCGGTCCAGCCAACGGGCCGTTGTTTTCAACCGCCGCAGGGCCGCGTCGAAGTCCCTGCCGCGTGCAGGGCCTTCGAGCCGTCCAACACCAGCAGCGTCGGCTGCGAGGTGTCCAAGCCGCGCCCCTGCAAGTCTTCCAGCAGGGCCGTGCAAACAGCGGCGTTCTCCGTCGCCCCTTGCCGCACCCCCAACACTCGTTTCGCCCCGTTTTCCAGCACTCCCAGGGCCACGGTCATCGTTTCGCCCGCATACACCACGCCGTCGAGGTAGATCACCGGAATCCGAAGGCCCTTCAGTCGCCGTTCGGACAACTGTTGCACCTCGGCGGCCGACGCCTTGACGAAGGAGCGGCTGACGCTGGACTTCTGCACCCCAAAACCCTCGCGGGCCAGGTCCACCACGCCCTCGTAGTCCCGGCAGGAAACGCCCCGCACCAGCCGCTTCAGCACGGCCTGGGGCATCGCGTCGGGCGATTGGAGCCGGGCGTAGGTTTCCAGGTCCGCCTCGCCGCACCGCCGCGTGTAACGCATCCTGGGCCGTGGGATCGGCAGCTTCTGGCCGGCGATCACCGCCACCCCGCGCTGGTGCCCGTAGCGGGTCACCGTCCGCTCCGGCGCCCGTTCATACCGCAGGCCACAACGCTGGTTCACCTCGTCTTCCAACAGCCCTGTGGCCACCCTCAGGCCGATCTCGGTGGCGAAGCTGGTCAGCGAGTCCTGAATCATTGCCAGCATCTCCTCCCGGTCCAGCACCAACTGAACTTCCCTGTCCTTCTCAGTCTGCCCCTTTCGCCGCTCCTTCTGCGAAGGCTTGCGGACGCTACCTCGTTTCGTGTACCTTTTCCTCATGGCGGTTTCTCCTTTCGTGGTGGAAAGCGGTCCAGGCTACACCGCCCGGACCTGAGGAACCGCCATTTTCTATTTCAACTGCGGCAGGGACAAGCTCGGGCCCGCCAGAACCACTCGAAACCGTTCCCTGCCCCTTTGCCCTCCTTGTACTGGACCTGGCCCCACGGCAGCCCGCGATGGTCCTTGATCCCCCGCCCCCAGAAGTCGGCCACCACCAGCACCACGTCCTCGCCCTTGCCCAGCCGCTCGGCGATCTCGGCGATGTAGGCCAACTGCTCGAAGTCCCACTCGCTCCGCTTGCCCACCTTGCGTATGCCAAAGCCGGCCCGGTTGCAGGCCAGCCCTTGCGGCCGATGCCGGAATGGGACAAGCACTCCAACAAGACGAGGATCAGACTAGCAAAAAGACCCGTGGGGAGCATGTATCGAGTCATAGGAGCCACCATCGGAACGGGATCATTGATGAAAAACGCTGCCACAACCGTACGGGAACATGCGCTGGAACCCGACGCCGACACTGCTCGAAACGGTTGGTGAGATGAACGCTCTATCTCCGTGCGGTGTGCAGAAAGACCGGCATAAGCCACGGGATGGCGAGCAGCACGGCTAGCAGATAGACCACCAACAGCACCACGGTTGCAGCGGCACCGGGTGGTCGAACATGCATCTTCTCCCAGACGTTGAACACCACACCAGCCACGTCTTTAGCGGTCTTCACGCCTGGCAACAGGGATTTCACCTGCTTGATGATTGCCCGGACAATCGGCAACGGGATCGGTTCGTTCATCGGCGGCAGTTCGTCCCCAAGTCGCCTGCCAATGCCTTGGGCGATGGTATTCATCTTGAGCTTCGGTCCAACACGCGCCACGAACGCAACGCCGAGAGCGAGAAAGAAGTATCGTTCCCGAGCCACGCCGTAGGCACTGAATGCTAGTGATGCCAGAACCTGGAAGACGCCCTCCAGGTAGCGGTTGCGGGAGAATAGAATCTGGTTCAACAGCCGTCCGCCGTCGAGCGGAAAGACCGGCAGCAGGTTGAACCCATTGATGAGCCCCAGTAGTGCCGACGCCCACAGCAAGTTGCGTCGAGCCTCGTTGCCAATCCCGGGCACGAACGTCACGCCCAAGAGCATGACCGAGAGGCACAGCCCCGGCAACGGACCCAGAAGGGTGACAATCGCCTCCTGGTAGCTCTTCGCATCGGTTCTCTGCCCGGAAACGGCTGCCCCGAAAAACGGTATGAAGAACATCCGCACGTTACGGTAGCCAAAGATCCGCATCCCCACATAGTGCCCCACCTCGTGAAACAACAAGACGCCAATCAGCATCACAGTGAACTCGATTGGGCTGTTTCGCATACCCAACCCAACGAAGAGCAACAGGGAAACGGCGAGGATAAACAAAGCCTGTACCCAGTTGCCCTTGGGATTGCGGATTTTCTCCAGTTCCCCCAGGACCGACTCCTCAAACGAGTCGGCTGGAGTATCCAAGGCGTTGTGTTCCCCAACAGGCTCGGCACCATCGTCGGTCGGCAATGGTGTCACTTGCGCTTGAGCGTGTTCCTGCATCGTGATGTTCCTTTCCCGTGGCTGGTTTCTGCGGAACCCACTGCCAAACGCCGCACTTGCCGTGCAAACCCCACACTGTGGCCCTTAGGAAATCTTGTCTCGTTTTTTTCGGTTAAGTGGTAGAGAAATCGACCTCCTGGTGATGGTCAACGGGCCGAGTTCAAGCAGGGCTCGACAGGCGGCCCGCACGACGCACTTGATCCTGACAGCCGCTATTGTACCACAACGTGCGAGGGGGGAAAGACAGCCTTGCCCCGACCCCTCCCCCCTCGTCCGCCTCGGCATTGGCGCCGTGATCTATCCAGACGGTCCAGCGGCGTCACCGTCAGTCTGGAGAAGGTCTTGCTGCCCGGCCACGCAGTTTATGCCCGCGACGAGCACGGTTTGCCGGGTGTTCTCGGGTTCGCCCCCACGCCAAGGCTTGGGCTTGGAGGGAGCGTTGCTGAGGACGAACTCGGCGGAATCGCCCTCGTCCTCGGCCCGAAGGCGGAGTGCCCTTCTCAGCTTCCGGTTGGCTCGCCTCGTGCAACAACACCACGAACGCCAGGTGCTTCAGGTTGCGGCCCTCCAGGAACGCGGGGTCGAAGTAGAGCCGGCAATACTCGTCCACGGCCATTGGCGGGCCGGGGCAAACAGCGTCGGCCCTTCGGTAAGCCGCTCTACTTCGTCCATCAGCCAATCGGGCGGCTCTCGCACCAATGCTGTGCTGGCCCGGCGG
Organism: uncultured Planctomycetaceae bacterium; assembly: GCA_963754135.1. Classification (GTDB taxonomy): domain Bacteria; phylum Planctomycetota; class Planctomycetia; order Pirellulales; family Thermoguttaceae; genus JAJFUI01. The sequence goes on along the minus strand of CAVWEY010000002.1, from coordinate 867,052 downwards.
TTATCGCCGGCCTCCTCGGCAACCATGTTCAAGAGCGTCAGTTGCCGCTGGGCGCCACCAGCGTCACGTTATCCAGCGCCCCGCCGAGGAATTGAACCCCGTCTTGCAGATTCGTAGTCTGCCGTGCTAATCCGGCACACCCGCAGGGCAAGTGTCTCGACCAGGAATCGAACCTGGATCTGGACCTTCGGAGGGTCCTGTGCGATCCGTTACACCATCGAGACGACAACAAGGATGAAGGCGGAAGGATGAAGGATGAATTGGATGTCTGTCATTCATCCTTCATCCTTCCACCTTCATCCTTTTCCCACTACTCTCGCAGCGTCACGTTCCAGTACGCTTCGCTGATGAACTTCGACCAGCTCTCGATCCGCACGCTGTGGTCCGCGTAGAGCGGCTTCCACGTCGGGCGGACCGGCTGTCTGCGCACACGCATCCGCGCCTGCTCCGGCGTCCGGTCGGCCTTCCGCTTGTTGCAGGCCATGCACGCCAGCACGCAGTTCTCCCAGTTTGGTAGTCTTGCGGATCGACCACGCGGGCCGACTCGTTCCACACCAGTACCAGCGCCCGCGCCACGGTGGCAACGTTCACCGGCTGCCAGTTGCGGTTCAGGACCAGCGTCGGCCGCTGGAGTACGCTACAAACCACTTGCATCTCCTTTGCTGCACGCGCGCGGGCAAGCCCGGCCGCTAAACGGTTTCGTCATTCGTGCTTCGTCATTCACGCCAGGGGTGTCCGGGGAGAGTCGAACTCCCACCCTCTGGTTCACAGCCAGCCGTGCAGCAACCGCTACACCACGGACACCATAACTTTCCTCTCCAGCGCCCCGACCAGGAGTCGAACACGCAAACGCTCGGGTTTAGGCCGAGCCGCTCTGCCAAAGTTGGCGTATCTGGGCCAAAGTGGTCCCGGATGGAGTCGGACCATCGTTTCCTGGGTGTAGGCCAGGTGTCGTGGGCCGTTGGACCACGGGACCAAGCTGCGGAGGCTGGAATCGAACCAACATGAAGACGTCCAGAACGTTTCATCCTACCGTTAGATGACTCCGCATCACGTTGCCCATCGAGACACGGCAGTCTCGATGCGAGTTCGGGGAGGAGGGGTCGAACCTCCGTCGCCTGGTTCAAGGCCAGGAAGCCTACCACTAGCCGATCCCCGAGCATTTTCGATCTGAAAGCTGCGGTGGCAGGAATCGAACCTGCGACGTGACGCTTAACAGGCGCCCGCCCGTACCAACACGGGCCCCACCGCAAGGGAAGTCAGGACGGCGGGAGTTGAACCCGCACTTCCGCCATGGCAAGGCGGCAGGCTGCCGCCGACCAACCTTCGGTCGGTGCCCGCATGGGCGCCAACGTGGTGTGCCGAATTGTCAAAGAACCATTCAGTGGTAGCCCTGAGAGTCAAACTCAGCGTCACCCGGTTATCAGCCGGGTGTGGGCAACCGGCCCTCGACTACCAACGGGCCCAAGTCGTGCATATTTTCCACGCAGTTGACTCCAGGGAGTTGGCGCACCTTTCACGCAGTGGGTCGGGCGGTGCTCGAATCCGCGTCTCCTGGTCTTCAGCCAGGCGCTACACCATCTCAGCTACCGACCCAACAAAAAAGCCCGATGTCCTTATGACACCGGGCTTTCGGTATTCCTTGGGAATGTCAGGCCAGGTGTCACATGCGTAATGGATAGCAGGACAGCATATTCGCCGGATGACCGGCGAACTGCTTTCTTGCTATCCAGCGTTGTGTGGTACTTAGCCTGAACATTGAACTCTGGTTTCCTTCTGACTGCTGTTTATCTCTTGAACCCCTTAGATGCCGCAAGGTATCGAAAGATTCCCAAGAATTCTCGGCACTTTCACAACCAGGGGTTAATCTTCTTTCCTAAGGATGCTCTGATTTTACATTCTTTTATGGGCTTGTCAAGCGCGATCCATGACTTTTTCTCGACGGCGATCGTAGCTGCCAGCAACGGGCCCGTCGCGGCGCGCAACCGCCTCCCCGTACACAATCCCCATACTCATACCCGCACTCTTCCCCGTGGCAGGAGGCAATGACCTGATTGCAGACTGCGGAGCGGATACGTGCCGGCTTCCTTCAGAAGGGCACTTTGAGGGCATCGCACAGAAATCGTATGAAGGGGCGACTGGCGGTGAAGGACGCTGCCACGTAGTCGAGGAACCTCTTGTCGAGAACGTCCCGCTCCTCCAGATCTTCGAGGGCGATGAAATCCGTCCGCTTCAAGTCCTCTGCCATAGGATGATCGGCGGCAAAGCCACGGGGCGGGCGTTTGAGGCTGTTGCCGTTCAGCGAGAACCGCCCTCGGAACTTCCGATCGTCGCGCGCCCGGCGCCAACGGTCGGGCCACTCGACGATCGCCTGCCGGACTTGGTTAAGCGAGTTGGGGTCGGGCCGCCACATGCCAACGGCTAAGAAGCACTCCTGCGGCGCGATGTGGACGTAGAAACCAGGAGCGTGGATGTTGTGGCCCTGCTCATGCCGGAACTGGATGCCGACGTTCGTTTTATACGGCTCCCCATCCTTGGCGAATCGCGTGTCGCGGTAAACCCGCATGAGTGAGCCCCCCACGCCGCCGGTCGCTGGCCACGAAATACGGCGAGATCCGCTTCAGCCGGGGCTGAAAATCGCGGATGAAGACCATCGCTGGCTCCAGGACGTCACGTTCATACCGCCACTTGTTCTCCTGGAACCAGGGCCGGTTGTTGTTGTCGGCCAACTGATCGAGGAACTCGAAGAGCGCCGGCTGAAATCCCGCGAACTTCATCATGGGCGTTTGCTCCGTCAGCCAAGGTGTATCAGGCAGTTGTCGTGTCCCGCACAGTCTACCCGGACGTCAATTTCCAGGAAACGGCGTAGGATCTCCAGGTGCGTCGTCGCGTGGAGCGAAAGTTCCATCGTGTGGAACACGCCGCCGCCGGAGCCGAGATAGGCGCCGATCCCCAACGGCAGCATGATCTGGTCGGCCAGGTGTCTCCCGATCGGTACGCGGGCCGCCAGGTATTCCTCGGCCTGATGCAGGGCCTCCGCGGCCACGTCTTCGGCCCTGACGCCCAACTTGCCAAAGGCGGTGAAGACCTCGGTGACGTGTTCCGCCTCCAGCTCGATCATCACGACGTTGCCCGGCCCGCGAGAACCCTTCAGTTCGTCGATGCTCAGTGACGCCTCGCCCCAGCCGGTCTCCTGGGCGATGGTTCGGCACTCGCGCTCGGCGATGTGCCGCGGCAGGTTGGCCACCATTGCCCGCACCCGCCGGGCGACGATTTGGCCCCGATCGACCAGTTCCAGGCGGCCGAGTTGCCGCGCAGGCTGGACGCAGACGTTCAACTTCCCTCCACCAGCCGGATAGAAGCCAGGGCGAACAAGCTGCACCGCGACCTGCGGCCCCAGCCGGTTTACCAGCGGCAGATACGCCTTTTCCAGGAAATCCACCGGCGGGGCGAAGGGGTTGTGCGTGCCGCCTTCCAACGTCAGGTTCGACTCGCCCTCGGCCAGCAATAGCGCTGGCAGCACCGCCTGCAAGACGAGGGTTGCACTGCCGGCGGTGCCGATGCGGAAGGCGTAGTCGCCCGGCCGGACTTGGCTGGGGCAAAAGGTCAACTGCCGGGAGCCCAAAGCAGCCCCTTCCACCTCCGCGGCGCCGACCTCGGCTGCGGCCAATACGGCCGTCAGGTGTTGCCGTAGCAGGCCCGGCTTTTTCCGCCTGGGGCGAATGTTTTTGATGGTGAAGGGCCTACCCGTCACCAGTGACAGTGCCAGTGACGAGCGGAGCACCTGCCCGCCGCCCTCGCCCTGGGAGCCGTCAATCGTAAGTATTTCGGACGCCACGGAAATGGCCTCACCCTTGTCCGCCTTCAGATTTCCTCCATTGTGACGACGCCGCGTGCAGAATCAAGGAGAGATCAGGGCGGCAAGAGTCTTACCCACCAGCCCAACGACCCCGTATAATCGCTTGCATGGCACTGATCTACCTCGAACCCCTGCCTCGGCGGGCCTCCAAGGCCGACATCCTAACCTTGCTCGACCACGCCGGCGGCTTGGACCGTCGCCGCGTGGGGCGAATCGAGTTGCGGGGCACGCAGGCAGTGGTCGAGGTCCCCGATGACTGGGAGGCGCGGCTGGTCAGGCTCCTCGACGGCCAGACACTGGGCGACCGCCGGGTGCGGGCCTGGGCCGCTGCCCAGCCGAGCGTCATCCTCAGCGAGGAGGACCATTTTGACCGGCTGGCGAGGCTGCTGGACCTGGAAAGCCGTGCCGAGACCCAACGGGCAGCCGAGCAGGCCCGGCGGCTGTCGCCGCAGGAGGCCCAACAATCAGGCAATACGCTGGTGGACCTGGTGGTTGCCGACGAAGAGGCCGGCTTGGGCGGCCGATACGTCGTACAGCTTGGCAAGCGCGGCCAGACGCCCTTGCCTTGGACGCGCCTGGGCGTGGGCAGCCCGGTCGTTCTGTCGCCCAATGCCGCCAAGGTCGAAGAGTCCCACCGAGGCGTCGTTTGCGAGCGCAGTGAACGGTCGGTCAGCGTGGCGCTGGACCGGCTGCCCGAGGACTTGGGAGAACACGAGGCGTGGCGGCTCGATCTGTCGTTCGATGAGGTGGCAACGCAGCGGCAGCGGGTCGCCCTCCAGCAGGCCGCTCAAGCCCGCGGCGACCGCTTTGCGATCTTGCGCGACGTGCTACTGGGCGTGCGGCAACCCGAGTTCGGCGTCGATCCCGAGGTCCGGCCGCTGGACTCCACCCTCAATGCCGTGCAGCGGGAGGTCGTGCAGTTCGCCCAATCGGCCCGGGACGTAGGCCTGATCCACGGGCCGCCGGGCACCGGCAAGACGCGGGTGGCGGTGGAGGTCATTCGGCAGGCAGTTCGCCGCGGCCGCCGCGTCCTGGCCTGCGCCCCAAGCAACTTGGCCGTGGACAACGTATTCGAGCGGCTCTTGGACTTTGGCGAGCGGGCCGTGCGGCTGGGGCATCCCGCCCGCGTGCTGCCCGAGTTGCGCGCCCATACGCTCGACTTGCTCGTGGAGCGGCATCCCGACGTCCGGCTGGCACGCAAGCTCGTCAAGCAGGCCCTGGCTTTGTTCCGTGAGGCGGACCGTTACACGCGGGCAGCGCCGAAACCGGGCCAGCGGCGGCAACTCCGCGAGGATGCCAAGAGCCTCTTGGCCGACGCCCGGCGGCTGGAAATGCAGGCGGTCGAAAGCATCCTGGGCTCGGCCAGTGTCCTCTGCGCGACGACCACCGCGCTGGACAGCCAAATCCTGGGCACGCGGCGGTTCGATTTGGCCGTGATCGACGAGGCTTGCCAGAGCACTGAGCCCGGTTGCTGGATCCCCATGCTGCGCTGCGATCGGGTAGTGCTGGCCGGCGACCACTGCCAGTTGCCGCCCACGGTGGTAAGCCAAGAAGCGGCGGCCGAGGGTTTCGGCGTGAGCCTCTTCGAGCGGCTCATGGCACTCTACGGTCCCGCCATCGCCCGACGGCTGAAAGTGCAGTACCGCATGCACGAGTCGATCATGGGGTTCTCGTCGAGGGAGTTCTACGACGGTGACCTGGAGGCTGACCAATCGGTGCGCAGCCACCTCCTGGCAGACCTGCCAAGCGTGGCCGCCGTACCCTTGGCCCAGTCGCCGCTGGAGTTCCTCGACACGGCTGGAGCCGGCTTCGACGAGGAACTGGAGCCGGACGGCGAGAGCCGGCTGAACCGCCAGGAGGCGGAGTTGGTGCGGCGCAAGGTGCAGGAACTGCTGGATGCGGGCGTGGCAGCCGGCGACGTGGCCGTTATCGCCCCCTACGCGGCGCAGGTGCGGCTGCTGAGAGAGCGGTTGGCCACCCCCCCGGGCCTGGAGATCGACAGCGTGGACGGCTTCCAGGGACGCGAGAAGGAGGCCGTCGTCATTTCGCTGGTGCGGTCCAACTCGAAAGGCGAGATCGGCTTCCTCGGCGACCTGCGGCGGATGAACGTGGCCATGACCCGGGCCAAGCGGAAGCTCGTGGTGGTGGGCGACAGCGCCACCCTGGCCAGACATCCCTTCTATCAACGAATGATCGAGTATTTCGAGGGGTTGGGCACATACCGGACCGTGTGGGAAGAGGGGATGTTGTCAGCGGCGAAGGAGTGACCGGGGCCGGAATAGGCGCCTGCTATTGGCTACAGCACTAACGCTGTCACCACGACTGCCACCATCACAACCCCGACGAGTAGCTTGCCCGACGTCCCGGCCAGCCGTCCCCAGAATGCCGCCTTGCCGATCTGCCAGCTCTCACCCAGACTTTTTCCGGCCCAACTCTCCCCGAGTATGGCCCCGGCCATCGCACCCAGCCCTGCAGAGAGCACGACGGCGACCAACGGTCCCACCAGCGGAATGGGCAGGCCGATGAAGATGCCGACAATGCCGCCGGTGATCGAGCCCGCCAGCGCCAGCACGGCTCCTTTTCTGCTCCCGCCGACCCTGGCCGTTCCCGCCGCTCCCGCCACGAGTTCGACGACCTCACCCAACGCGGCAAGGACGAGGAGGGCCAGAACCATCTTCCAGCCGAGCGCGGCAGGCGATTGGGCGGGCATCAGGAAGGCATAAACTGCCGTTGCCACAACCATCAGCCAATTGCCGGGCAGGCCCAGCAGGGTCAACAGCCAGCTTGCCAGCAGTACGGTAATAAGGAGAATCGCGAAGACGACGGCCATTGAGAGGTCCTGAAGCCGATCGAACGAACCGAGGATCGCGCCCGCCAACCGGCCATTGTACGATACGCTGGCCCAAGGAGAAGGCTGCCGGCGGCGGACGGCGGGAACGTCGCCCTGGACGCAACGCGGCGTCGCCGGCCCAGTCTGCGGTCCTCTCACTCGCTGCTGGCTGTTTCCCCTGAAAAAATCCTGCTATGATTGTGGCGCTAGTGTCCTCTGGACATCCGGGGGGTGTTGCCGCAGGTCCCGTTCCCAACGTACTTTCCGTACTCCCTCTTTCCGTGAGTAGTTTCCAATGGCTCAACAAAGCAAGATCAGATTGCTGATTGCTGACGACCAGGAAATAGTCCGCAGCGGGCTAAAGAGCATGTTGGGTGGCACGGAGATCAAGGTCGTCGCCGAAGCGGCCACCGGGGCGGCGGCCGTTAAGTACGCCTTGGGGAATGTCGTCGATGTTCGTGCTCCTAGCCGTCCGCATGCCCAATGGCGATGGCGTGACGGCCCTGGGCCGCATCAAGCTGGACAAACCGGATTTGCCCATTGTGATGCTCTCCGCTTTCGAGAACCCCGCGTATGTCGCCCGTGCGGTTGCCCTGGGGGCCAGCGGCTATCTACTGAAGGACTGCACCCGTGAGGAGTTGATCAACGCGATCAAGGCCGCGGCTGCGGGGGAAAGCACCTTCACCCGCGATGGGCTTCGTCACGTAGCCGCGGCCCTGGCAACGCCACGCCTCATCGCCGACGTTGAAATCGCCTTGACCCAACGCGAGGGCGACGTGCTGCGGCAGATGGCCAATGGGCTGACGAACCGGCAGATTGCCCAGACGCTGCACATCAGCCGTGAGACCGCCAAGCAGCACGTTCAGCACGTTCTTGGCAAGATCGGCGTCACCGACCGGACACAGGCGGCGGTGTGGGCCGTGCGTAAGGGACTGGCCTGAACAAAGCTGCGGTGGCGAGCGGCAGCATCTGTACAATTCCGTGTGGGAGATCATCTCAAAACTCTCCCAGGAGATATAGGCTGGATTCTAGCGGCAGATGTCTCCATCACGGCAATTCTCTGCCGGATCAACTGCCGAACAGTTGCCGCAAAATCTGCGGAACCGTTGTCCAGGAAAATGATCAAGACCGCCATCAAGGAGCCACCGGCGACAACGCCGGAGGCCACGGGAAACAGAAACTCTTCGGACTGCTTGGGCACCCTCTTCTCCAGTCCGTAGCCAATCAGTGCGCCGAGGAAGAACAACAGGCTGTAATACCATTGGAAGGTCCAGGCCAGGCCCACTCCGGCGGCGGAAGGGACCCATTTCTCGTGTTTCGGGAAAATCTTGCCCAATAGCGGAAGCAGCACGCCAACCATCGCGCCGATGGCGATGGACCAAGCCTTGACGGCGCCGAGCGAGGCGATCCCGTGGCTGAGCACGACCGCTACGGCCTTCCAGGTTTGCGCCGACGGAGCGGGGAACTGTTGACCGCCGAGCGCCTTGGCGTTGGGCACCATGACCTGGAAGCAGAGGACCGTGACGATCGTGCCGGCGAAGATGCCGGCGAACTGGGCGAGGAACTGTTTGCGCGGATTCGCGCCGAGCAAATAGCCGCTCTTCAGATCGGTCAGCAGGTCGGCCGAGGAGCCTGCGGCGGCGGCCGTGATGTTCGCGCTCATCAGGGTGATGTTCGTCGTCAGGGCAACGCTGGTGCTCGAAGGGGAGATCGCCCGGAAAATGAGTTGCGTCGTCTGGCCCATGGCGCCGACCGGCGTGGTGTCGGTCTCGCCGGTGACTCGGCATGCCACCAAGGAGAGCAGGAAGGCCAGCGGGACGGCGACCATGCTTTGCCAGATGGGCATGTCGAAAGTCGCTTTGGCCAGCCAGGCCAGGGCAACCAGTGAGATGAGTTGCCCGGCAAAGAACCACGAAATGGGCGTTTCGATGGCGGCCATTTCGCTCATGGCCCGGCCCTTGGCGGGGGCGAAGAGTTTCGCCAGATTACCCACCGCCCGGAACATGCTTTGCCATTGCATGGCAAAGGAGCACAAGCCGGAAGTGACCATGCAGGCGGCGCCACCCCAGAGGGTCCATTGCACCAGGTCGCCGAAGCCGGACTCGGAGGCGGGAATGACCCGGTAGTATTGCAGAATGGGCACGAACACCGCCCAGCAGAGCGTCCCACCGAGCATCATGCTGGCCGAGACGCGGAGTCCGGTCAGGGCGCCGGCAGCCAGGAAGACAGGGTCCCATTTGAACCAGACGGTTCTGCCCATCCAGGCCTCGCCAAAGACTGTCTTGTTCAGCCTCTCCATCAAAGCGCCGATGGAGCCCGGCTCCCACTGGACGCTCAGCAGTTTGAGTTTGTCGATAAACGCCGGTCCGTCGGCCCAGAGTTGATTCAGCCCGGCCAGGACGCCCGCAATGCCCAGGGCCTTGGCCGAGCGCATGGCCCTGTCGCCGTGGGAGTGGAGTGCCTGGAGAGTTTCGGCGGCGGCGATGCCACTGGGGAAACGGAGTTGCTCGATGTTGATCATCTGCCGCTTCATGGGGATGGCGATCGTCACCCCGAGGACCGCCAGGAAGAAGACCCAGGCCAGCATCATGGGGATCGGCAGGGGGTTGTCAGGGTTGAGCATAAGGTAGGCGGCGAAGGCGGAGATTAGCGTTCCGCCGGTCGAGTAGCCGGCGGAGCTGGCCGTGGACTGCATGCAGTTGTTCTCCAGCACCGTCATCGGGGACTTGACCAGCCTTACCTTGAACAGCACGGTCCAGATGGCATAGGAGAGGATGCAAGCGGTGATGGCCACGCCGAAGCCCCAGCCGGCCTTCAGGCCGATGTAGAGATTGGTAAGCGAAAGGATGCCGCCGAGCACCGAGCCCATTAGGACGGCCCGCCAAGTGAGCTGGAGCATGGTGTCGCCACGCCCCTTGTAGACCTGCTCGAACCATTGGTGTTCCACTTCTTCGGCCGTCCCTTGAAAACCGGCTACCGGCAGTTGAAAGTCCTCGTGCGAGGCGGGGATCTGATCGGGCATGGGGGCACTTCCCTGATGACGGACAATTCGAGGCCGGAGCCGGACATAGCGTTCAGCGCTGATTTCAGTCGCGGATCAGTTTACCATGAGAACAGCTCGGCTGCGACCAGAAAACCTGATCTAAAACGAATCGGACAGAAGCAGAAGCAAGGCCAGCCCAACACCGCTATCGTGAAGAAGCGGCAGGGCGGGTTGGCCGCCACTATCCTGCCTTTCGTTTGGATCGTCTCACTCTCTCGCGAATCGCCGTAAGCCCTCTTCCCGCGCGACTGCCAATGCCTGCTGAAATTCGCTCTCTTTCAACGACCGGGCGATCGCCGGATACTGATTTGCCAACCCCTCGGGCCGATACTGCGGCATGACGTTGACGAACGTGTCGGGCGAAACCTCCTGGGCCAGGAACCGCAGAATCTGCCCGGTCTCGTCCAGTCCGCCGGGCATGACCAGGTGACGCACCAGCAGGCCTCGCTGCGCCAATCCGTGCTCATCAAGAACCAGGTCGCCCACCTGCCGGTGCATTTCCTTGATCGCTGCCCGTGCTACGTCCGGGTAGTCGGCCGCCGTCGCCAACTCCTGGGCGGTCTCGGGCTTCCAGAACTTGAAGTCCGGCATGTAGATGTCCACCACGCCGTCCAGCCAGCGGAGCGTTTCGATCAAGTCGTAGCCGCCGGTGTTGTAGACCAGCGGCAGCCGCAGTCCGCGTTCTGCCGCGACGACCAACGCTTCGAGGGTCTGCGGCACGACGTGACTGGGCGTGACGAAGTTGACGTTGTGGCAGCCCAGTTCCTGCAAGCGGAGCATCTGGTCCGCCAACTGCTCGGCGTTGACCGGCCGCCCGTGCCCCTCCCAACTGATGTCGAAATTCTGGCAGAACACGCAGCGGAGGTTGCAGCGGCTGAAGAAGATCGTGCCAGAGCCCGCCCAGCCCCGCAGGCAATCCTCCTCGCCATGATGGGGATAGGCATTGCTGACCACAGGCAGCCGCCCGGTGCGGCAGTAGGATCGAGGACTGGCATGGTGGCGCCGGTCGGCGTGACACTGGCGGGGACAGCAGATGCAGTCGGCCAGGGCTTCGACTGCTTCGCGGGCGCGCCGGGCAAGTTCGCCGCTTCGCAGTAATTCCAGGTAACCGGGCCGAGCAAGAGTCATGGAGCCTACTCCACCAGCACCAGGGCGTAGTAGTTCTGCGGGCACTCCTCAGAGGGCACCACCTCGATAGGCAACCCCGCCGCGCGGGCCGTGGCGAATACGTCGATCCCCGCGGCCTCCATCGCCGGCCGGGCTTGCTCGGGATGCTTGCACTCGATGACCACGCCCCGTTTCTGCCGAGTCACCACGCATGTCTTACACAGCCGGCACGGCCCACAAAGGAAGGCAAACGCCTTGTAGTACCCCGCCAGAAACACCTTCAGCTCCAAGGCTCGGGCGATTTCCCGCAGTGATTCAGTCTCGTTGCCGTGCAGCAGGATCGCCGACTGATACTCGTCGAGCATCTTGCGGGTGGTATCGGGCGTGGGCGAGTGCGGTGGGCAGGTCAGGCACTTGCCGTATTCCGAGCAGCCGTACTGACACCGCAGCCGGACCCACGTTGCCGTGAACACTTGCTGAGGCGAGACCACGACGGCATCCAGGGCGCCCATTTGCCGGGCCCCATTGCAGAACACATCAAGCTGTTGGGGAGTGGCCATGACGAACGACCTGATTGAAGCTAAGAATTCTCGGGGTAGTACGCGGACCGCGTTAATTCTACCAACTCAGCGGCAGTCTTGCGATCCGCATCCAGGTCTCCTTATTCCATTTCCACGATCCAAAATCAGCGAATCGCATCCAGTGCTCGGCGTCGGCAGGGCCGTTGTAACACTGGATACTGACCTCCTCCTTAGCGCTGGGCGCGAGGTTGCCCGACGCCACCGTCTTGAACTCGCCTTTCGCGTCGGGTTCCTGGAATGCCCCACTGGCAGATAGGCTCGCTGGCGATTATCATGATTTCGGGCGTTTGCGGGTTCAGCAACACAATGGTTCCGGCCAGGAAACGGCCGAGGAGGTGGCAGATGAGAACGGCGCGGATTTCGGTGGTTGTGTCGGCAGCCATGCTCGGCTGGATGACCCTGGCGGCCGCCCAGGAGCGGACGGCGCCGCCCAAGCTGCGGGAAGGCGTCAAAGTCCTGCGCAATCTCCAGTATGTCGAGGGCGGCCACGAGCGGAACCGTCTTGACCTCTATTTGCCTGAGAAGGCTGAAGGCCGGTTGCCTCTGGTGGTCTGGATTCACGGCGGGGCGTGGCGCGGCGGCAGCAAGGACGATGTTCCCGCATTGCCGCTAGTCGGCAAGGGCTATGCCGTGGCCAGCATCAACTACCGGCTCAGCCAACACGCCGTCTTCCCGGCGCAGATCGAGGACTGCAAGGCGGCGATCCGCTGGCTGCGGGCCAACGCTGCGAAGTACCACCTCGACCCGGACCACATCGGCGTCTGGGGCGCATCGGCCGGGGGCCACCTGGTCGCCCTGCTGGGCACGACCGGCGGCGTGAAGGACTTGGAGGGCAATGGTGCGAATCTCGACCAGTCCAGCCGGGTGCAGTGCGTCATCGACTGGTTCGGCCCCACGGAACTGACAACGATGGGCGAGCAAGGCGACAAGCCCGGTTCGCCAGTGGCCCTACTGATCGGTGGCCTGGTCCAGGAGAACAGGGAGAAAGCCCGCAAGGCCAGCCCCTTGACCTACGTCAGCAAGGACTCCGCCCCTTTTCTGATCATGCACGGCGACAAGGACAACCTCGTGCCGCGCCGGGCTCAACGTCGGTGACAAAGTCAAGGTCGCCTGGTCCTACGACGAGCGGAAGCGGGCCGTGCAGATCCAGGTCGTATCGCGGGCAAAGCCGAAACAAGCGGAGAAGGAAGAGAAGTCGGACCGAACGCCATGACCCGGCGGCTGCCCCACATTGCCAAAGCACACAAGACGCGGAGGAACCATGGCAACGTATATCGTCTTTACCCGTGAATACACCCGCAACGCCGCGGAGCTTGAGACCTACTCGCAGAAGGTCGGCGACACCTTGGCCGGCCACCCGGTCACGGTGCTGGCCGCCTACGGCCGTCAGGAGGTGCTCGAAGGCCCGGCGGTGGAAGGCGTCGTCATCCTGGAGTTCCCCTCCTTCGCGGCGGCGAAGGCGTGGTACGACAGCCCCGCCTATCGTGAAGTACGCGAGCATCGCTTCCGCGGCGCCGACTATCGCGCCGTGATCGTAGAAGGCGTATGACCCTCTTGCGCACGCTCCCCGGCGGCTTGAATTGCCGGCCGTCATGCACGCTCGGCCGGCGTGGCTCTTGTCGCTGTGGGGGCCAAACTTCGATTGGGCCTTCGTTCAGACGGTTTGGTTCTGGGCCATAGCGGTCCTGAAGTTCATCGTGTGGCTGATGGTGCTGATCGCCCTGTGGCTCACCCTCTGGGCCAGGCAGTTGCGGAAGCGATCCGCCATCCGCTGAAGGTCTCGCATTCTCTCTCGGGGATCGGCCATCGGCACGGCCTCCACCACGGCGGTGTTGTCCTTCCAAGAGAACTGTCTCACCGCACGGCCGCAAAGGTAAGGCAAGCAGCATCGTCAACCTGCCAGTACGTATCTCGATGGCTATCACGATGCTCCCGCCACCAATATTCAACGGCAGGCACCCGAACACTGGGGATGACTCAAAACGCCGTCCGCAGTATACTCCCGGGCAAGTTCAGGAGGACTTTGCCATGAATAGGCTCGGACAGTGGTTTGGATTGGTTGCCCTGTTGGCGTTCGTTGGCCCCGTGTCGTCGCTGGCTACGGAATACCAGTCGGCAGCCGAGGCATTGGAGAAAGGCAAGGCCCTGCTGGACAAAGGCGAGTTGGACTCGGCCATTTTCGCCTTCACGGAGGCAATACGGCTCGATCCGAAGAACGCTCTAACCTACTGCAACCGAGGCTTTGCACAGTGTAGGAAAGGCCACGTCGAAAGGGCTATTCCGGGTTACGACAAGGCAATTCGGCTAAACCGGAAGGAAGCGGAAAGTCAATCCTGGGACCATGAACGTTACGATCGGATGCCGATCCTCGGTCCCATAAGGCCGGGCGGTTGCGACGCTGGCCTTGATCCGCCGTCGGAAAACGAAGTACTTCGTGCATTGAAGAAGGCGAAAGACGATCCCTTGCACCGAGAGGTTCAGCGGAAGGACGTACGGATGGTGGTCGAGCCAATTGCCGACTACGTTGATCCGCCACGGATGTATCCGCTGGTCGGCCAGGCCAGATGCCATCACACGCACTACAGGTGTGAGGTGAAGTGCATCGAAGTCACCGGCGTAGGCAGCCGGGACAAAGAGAAAGAGGAGGAGGCCCAGGAGGTGGTCTACATCGATCACGACCACCTACACATGGTAGTGGACGCTGCGCTCGACAAGGCGATCACGGACTTTACGGAAGCCATCCGCCTCAATCCGAAACTTGCCGAAGCCTACGGTGGCCGAGGCTTGGCCCACGGATACAAGGCCGAGTACGTGACGGCCCTTGCCGACTGCACGGCGGCGATTTGGCTCGATCCGAAGTCTGCCGAAGCTTACTGTGGACGCGGCATGGTTCATTACTTGAAGGGCGATGACGACAAAGCCATCGCCGACTTCACAGAAGCCATTCGGCTCGATCCGAAGCCTGCCGAAGCGTACTACGACCGTGGCATGGCCTACTTGATGAAGAGCAACTACGACAAAGCTATCGCTGATTACACGGAGGCGATCCGCCTGAACCCAAAGCATGCGGAGGCGTTCTACGCACGTGGATATGCCTACTGGTGGACCAACGTTGACTACAGCAAAGCCGAAGCCGACTTCGCACAGGCCAAGAGTCTCGGATACAAGCCGGAGTAGTATCGGATGAAAGCCCAGCGGATCAGGCCCGGCCGGACGCTTCAGCCCGACCAACATCGAGGCCGTTGTGTAGGCGGACAATAATCGAGCGGCGTGGGACTTCCCTTCGCATTTCCAGAACCGTTGTGTTGGAAATGGGGTGACCATCATGGAAAGCAAGATCGCGGCCGCGATTCACTTGGAACTGGAGTCCGTGGCCCTCGTCTGGTCCGACGACAAGCCCGAGGGGGCCGTGGAGTTCGCCCCCGGCAAATGGGGCTGCGTTTTGTTCCTCCTGGCCGCAGCGGCCAAGGGGAAGACGGCCGTCGCCAGCCGCGAGACGTTCGGCTGCTTCGGCGGCAGCTTGGCAAAAACGTGATGTCGCTTTCGGTCACGGTGGGGATGTTCCGGCGGATGGAGGGGAACGTCGAGGGGAGCTTCTTGGGACGCGAGACGTGGAAGAGCCTGTTGGAATAGGAATGGTCTTCGATTCTCCGTTGCCCGGCCCGCACCGTTAGAACTCCGCCAGGCCCGCCCCCTCGACCGCCACGCAAGGTATCGCCGCCGGCTCGAGGCCGCGGGGGCGGTAATAGTGGAGCGACAGGGCCTTGCGCAGGGCCGGGACGCTCTGCCGGCGCACCAGGGCCATGATGCAGCCGCCCAGTCCGGCGCCGGCGATCTGCGCCCCGGCCACACCGTGTACGCGGCAGGCAATATCAACCATCTGGTCGATCTCCGGCGTGCTGCACGAGTAGCCGCCGGGTTGCATGAAGAGCTGCCCGCGGAAGACCCGCTGCGGATTCTCGCTCCCCAGATCGCCCATCAGCCGTTGCAGGTACTCGTCGCCGCAGTCCGCCTCGACGCGCTGGTAGCCGCCGTCGCCGGCTGGCCGGCTGACGCGGTCGCCGTCGTGGCTGATCTTCATCAAGGCGCCGAACTCCTCGACCCGCCCGGAATCGAGCAGATCGACGCACATCCGGCCGCGAAGGATCTCGGCCACGCCGAACAACAGCACGCCGCGCGGATGGTAAGCCGGCGGCTCGGCGTGGGTGGCGAAGCTCGCCTCGAGCAGTTCCTGATGCTCCGGGGAGAGCATGACGCGGAAATCGGTGCGGGTCATCGTCTCCGGGACCCGCAGCAGCCAGCGGTAAACGTCGCTGGTCGGATAGCCCAGCTTGCCCGGATCGACGTCGCGGAGGTGCTCCACGGCGCCGGCGATCTCCGGGCAGCGCTGTTTGAACAAGGCCAGGCCAAGGTTGTAGGCGGCGATGCGGGCGTTGAACTCATCGCGGGCGGTGGCGCTCTTGGCCGCCTTGACGTGGCTGTTGGCGATCACTACCTGGTAGTCGGCCGGCGCGTCGATCACCTTCTCCACGCGGAAAGGGAGATAGCCGACCTGCACGATCTTCCCCCGCTGGCCGAGATGGATGGCCGCGTGGTCCCCGGCGCCGCCGCGGGAGCCGACGAACCATTCCCCCTCGCCGCAGAGGTCGATGAACTGCTGGCTGGTCACGTCGAAGTTGTTGAGCGCGATGGCCGACTGCAGGGTGGCCACGACGATGCTGGAACTGCTGCTCAGCCCGGCGGCGATGGGGATATTGCCCGAGACGGCCATGTTGAGGCCCCGCACGCGGACGTCCTGGTAGCGGTGCTGGAGGCGAAGCAGGGCGGCCTTGATGTAGTTGCCCCAGTGGCCGGCGGAGACGTAGACGATGTTCCGCACCCAATCGCTGTTGACGAAGTCGAGCCAGTCGTGCCAGCCCATCCGTCCCATCAGCTCGGCGATTTTGAAACGGACGGGCTTGTACTTGCCCGGCTGGGTATTGACGGCCAGGACTTCGTCGTCCTCGCGCAGTCCGGCCACCGCCAGGGTTTCGCGGTCGATGGCGAGGAAGTTGGTGGTTCCGCCACGGTGATCGACGTGGCGGCCCATCAGGTTCACCCTGCCCGGCGCCGGACGACGCACACCTTCTGGTCCATGCCGAAGTGTTTTCCGTAGCACTCCAGCACGCCGCAAAGGTCCTTGCACTTCTGCCGGTGGAGATCCTCGTGTTGGCCGTAGACTTTCCGGAGCCAACGTTTCAGGGCGGGCCGGCCGGAACCGATCCGGGCCAGCCATTGGCGGACGGTGGCGTACTGGGCGGGCCGCAGCCGCGGCCGGCTGGGCGGTTCGAGCGCCGCCCGCCGCTCCAGCCGCCGTTTGCGCACGTAGTCCTGGATGGCCAGCAATTCGTCGGGTGAATTGAAACTCTGCACCCACTCGGGGCGGTCGACCGGCACCGCGCGGACGCGATAGCGCGGCCCTCCGCCGGAATCGCGGATGCCCGACAACAGCCGCACCACGTCGGTGATGTAGTATTCACCTTGGGCGTTGTCGTTGCGGATCATGCCGACGCCCTGGTAGAAGACGTCGGCTTTCATCAGGTACAGGCTGGGATTGACGCCGGCGGAGAGTTTTTCGATCTGCCGGCCCGGATAACGCTTTCCGCCGATCTCCAGGTTGTACTTGCCGGCCTGTAGGATCTTTTCCAGTTTCGCCCGGTCGACCGGCCCGTCCGCGTTGCCCAAGGCCATCAGTTCGGCGACGGCGGCCTGCTGCTTCTGCGGCCTGGAAATGTGCCGGCCGACGACGGCCAACACGTCGGCCCCCGTCAACGGAGGAGAAAAGGGGGACAGGCACCGTTTGTGCGAAGCACCCTGCGGGCCGTTCCGGCAAACGGTGCCTGTCCCCCTTTTCTCCTCGTCCTCCCTGGCCAGCATCGCCCGGAGATCGTCGGCGATCGTCTGCCGGGCGAGATCGACTTGTTCGACGATGTCCTGCGCCTGGCCGTCCTCGGCGACAATGACGCGGCCGGCGGAGGCCTCGGTGGAGTGCGTTTTGGGAATGGTCAGCAAGGCCAGGTCGGCCCGCTGCTTCACGTAGCCGTCCACGAGCGCGGCCAGGGCGTTCTCCTCGATGTACTTGTCGCCCATCGTCACCAGCACGTAGTCCCGATAGCCGATTGTTTGCAGGGCCTCGGCGGCGGCCTTGGCGGCGTGCCCCGTGCCCAGTTGCGGCTCCTGATGGACGAAGAGGACGCCGGGATGCTCCCGGTTGACCGTCTCCAACACCTGATCGACCTGCGCGCCGACGACCACCAGGAAGCGGCTGAAGCGTTGGCGTTTGAAAACGGCAATCTGGCGGTTGATGGCCGGGACGGAGTTGATCTCGAAGCAGACCTTCACCAGGTCGCTGCGCCCCATCCTGGTCCCCTTGCCGGCGGCCAGGAGGACGACCATCGTCTGTTCGGGAATTCCTCGATTGGCGTCCACCCGTGAACTCCTTGAAGATCACCTTGACTGCCGGATTTCCCAATTATAGCACCGGCCACGGGCTTTTTCAGCGTGCCCGGCGATCGTTGGGTGGCACGCCCTGAAAGGGCGTGGCGGGCGTCAACGCTGCGGTTAACGACCAACCACGCCCTTTCAGGGCGTGCCACCCAAGTGACGAAGCCGTTTTGTGAAAGCCCCTGTCACCGAGCCCGGCGATCGACGATCATCGCCGCCAGCAGCAGGGCGGCGGTCTCGACGCGGAGGATTCGCGGGCCGAGATCGACAGTCTGCCAACCGGCCGCGATAGCCAGCGCGGCCTCGTCGTCGGCAAATCCCCCTTCCGGCCCAATCGCCGCGAAAACACTACGCGCCAGGCGCAAGAGCCGCGTCCCACTTCCTTGATGCCCCCGGATGCGCCAGCAGGCGGCACGGCTGGCCGGCAGCGGGCACCGCCGGCGCACCGTGCGAAGCATGGTTGCGGTGGTCGGCGACGAAGTCCGGCCAGGCTTGCGGCCCGTCGATCGAGAGCAGGCGGTTGCGGCCGCACTGTTTCGAGGCCTCGATCACCGCCCGCCGCAGGCGTGTGAGCGTTTGCTCGCCCGGCTGGGGCACGGCCCGGCGGGTCCGTAGCGGCACGATCCGCGTCACCCCCAGCTCGACCGCCTTCTCGACGAGCCACTTCTGCCGCTCGCCCTTGGGCAAGGCCACGGCCAAAGTCAACTCGAAGGGCAACTCCCGGTCGGCATGGTCCCGCGAGAGGACTGCCAATTCGACCTCCGCCCGGCCGACGCGCTCGACCACGGCCGGAAACTCATCGCCGCTGCCGTCGAACAGAATCACACGCTGTCCAGGCCCCGCCCGCATCACGTGGATCAGGTGATGGGCCTCCGGCCCGGCGAGCGTCACGCGGCCGGCGGCAATCGGTTCGTCGATGAAGTAGCGGTCGGACATGGCAGCCCGTTCAAGTTTCCTCGCAGATTGTACCGAAAAGAACGGATAGACGGGAGATACTGTCGCCGTGGGAGGGCCGAAAGCGATGTACCAAGCACATTGGGGTTTGCGCGAGTCCCCGTTCCGGGGCTGTCTTGATCCGCAGACCTTCCACCAAAGCCCCACGCACGAGGAGGCCCTGGCGCGGCTGAGCTTCCTGGTCGAGCAGCGTCGCCGGCTGGGGCTGCTCGTCGGACCGTCGGGCAGCGGCAAGTCGCTCCTGTTGGAGGTCTTCGCCGATCAGCTCCGCCGCCACGGCTGGCCGGTCGCCAAGCTAAGCCTGTTGGCCGTCGAGCCGGCCGAGATGCTGCGGATGCTGGCCGACCAGTGGGGACTCAGCCCCGAGCCGTCGGCGTCCACGGCCTGGCTGTGGCGGGCGATCGGCGACCGGCTGATCGAGTACCGCTATCAGCAACTCGAAGCGGTGGTGCTGCTGGACGACGCCGACCAGGCGGATCGCGGCGTGCTGCAACACGTCACCCGGCTGGTCCGCTTCGATCCCTCGCCCGAGATGCGGTTGACGATTGTGCTGGCGGGCCGCAACGAGGGGATGGCGCGACTCTGGCCGCCGCTGCTGGAATTGGCCGATCTCCGGATCGACCTGGAGCCGTGGCAGCGGGCCGACACGGAAGAGTTCGTCGGCGCGGCGCTCGAGCCAGGCCGGCTGCGCATCGCCGGTCTTCGCCGAGGCGGCCCTGGACCGCCTGCACGAGCTTGCCCACGGCATCCCCCGCCGCGTCTCCCAACTGGCCGACCTGTCGCTCCTGGCCGGCGCCGGCGCGGACCTCGAACAGATCGACGCCGGAGTGGTCGAGTCGGTTTATCAGGAATTGGCGACGTAGCAGGCAGCCTACTTCCCCGCCTCCAGGATCCGCATCAGCACGTGGACCAGCACCATGTGCAGGTCCTCGACGATCTGCATGTCGTTCAGGCGGACGTGGAAGCAGTGGTCCACCAGCGGCTTGAGCTTGCCGCCGTCGAAGCCGCAGACGCCGACGGTGACGCAGCCGAGCCGCTTGGCGTACTCGATCGCGCGGAGCACGTTTGGCGAGTTGCCGCTGCCGGAAATGCCGATCACCACGTCGCCCGGCTGGGCATAGCTCTTCAGTTGCTCGACGAAGATCGACTCGAAGTCGATGTCGTTGCCAACGGCCAGGATCATCGGCACGTTGTCGGAAAGCGAGATGAGGCGGAACTTCTTTTCGCTGCGGAAGCAGGCCCCCTTGTTCAGGTCGCAGACCATGTGGGAGGCGGTGGCGCCGCTGCCGCCGTTGCCCATCACCAGGACCGTTTTCCGCCCGTCGTAGGCCGTGCAAAGGACCTCGGCCACGGCGGCGATCTCGCCCGGATCGACCTTCGCAATCGCGTCCTGGAGTTTCGCCAGATAGTCGCGGATGGCGGCGGTGTACGTTTCCATCATCTTCCAGTCCTCCTCGGGTCCTCGTGGGGTCAGACCGTGATTAGTGATTAGCGGGCATTGGTTCGTCAATTTTCCATCAATTTGCCCCGCTAATCACTAATCACGGTCTGACCCCATCACGGTTCTAGGGAATGAATAAGCCAGCGACGCTTCCGTTTTCGGCCAAGGTCCCGGCCAGGGCCAGCGCCCCGTGGACGACGACCTCTTCGCCCAACTGGGCGGGGACGATGGGACACTTGCCCCGCAACGGCGGAAACACGTAGCGGTCGACCGCCTCGCGGAGCGGCTTGAAGAACAGGGCCTCGCCGGCCAGCGGCACCCCGCCGCCGACGACAACCACCTCGGGCGACAGGAGCGTCATCATCTGCGCGATGGCCCAGCCGTAGGTCCGCGTGGCGCGGCGAAAGATCCGCAGCGCCGCCTCGTTGCCGGACTCCGCGGCTTCGGCCACCATCTTGCTGGTCAACCGGTCGGCGGGGCAACCGTGCCGCTGTTGCAATTCCGCGGCCAGCCGGGCGTCATCGCGGGCGGCCGCCGCAATCGCCCAGCCGCTGGCCGCCAGCTCGACGATCCGCTCGGGCGTGTCGGCCTCGGGTCCGGGGCGAAGGTGTCCCAGTTCGGAGGCGATTCCCGCCCCGCCCAGGTACACCCGCCCGCCGACGACCAGTGCCCCGCCGATGCCGCTGCCGACGTTGGTATAGAAGACCACCCGCCGGCCGCGGCCGGCCCCGAACCGCGCCTCGCCCAGTCCGGCCATGTCCGAGTCGTTGGCCACGGCCGCCGGCAGGGCCAACGTCCGGCGGCACCAGTCGGCCAGCGGAAAATCGTCCCAGCCGGCGACGTGATGGCTCTTGACGGTCCGTCCGGCGGCGACGTCGACCGGCCCGCCGAAGCCGAAGCCGATCGCCCGGACCCCATGCTCGCGGCACAACGGCGCGGCGGTCTCCTGGATTTGCCGGCGGATGCCCTCGGCGCCGTCGGCCGGGCGGACGTCGGCCCGCTCCAGTGCCGTCAGCCTGCCGCTTTCGGCACCGCCGAGGCCGAACTGCAATTTCGTGCCGCCGATTTCAATGCCGAGGAACATTGCTGGCTCAGTCTATAATCGTTCTTGCCGGCCGGCAAGGGGGGCCGCAATGTAGTCCGCACACGCCGTGTGCGGGCAGAAACACCGGCACACGGCGTGTGCCGACTACATTGAGGAAGCTATAGTTGTCGAGGGTACTTGCGTTGAGCGACTCCATGAGACATGCCACTGGTTACGCCCGGCTCGCGCCACTGCCGGCGCGGATCGTCTTGGGGGCGATTTTCGCTGCCGCCGTAGCGGGCGTGGCGGTGACGCTCTCGCCGCTGGGGAGCACGAATCTCCACCCCGGCTCCAAGGGAGGCGCCGACGTGGCCCTCTATCGGGCCGAAGTGGACCACATCAGCCGCGGCGAAGGCTACTACCAGGCCGCCGCCGCCGAGTTGGCCCCGCGCGGCTATCCCACCCGGAGCGTCTTCAACTGGCGCACGCCGCTGCCGATGTGGCTGCTGGGCAAGCTGCCGGCGGCGGCAATCGGCAAGGTGCTCTTGGGCGGGCTGGCCCTCTTGCTGGCGCTGATGGCAATCGAGGCGTTGGCCCGCGATGGCGTCGCTGGCTCATACACAAACGCCCCGCGACCGCGGTCGCGGGGAGAAAACGCGGTTGGGGTGGCAGTTGAACTGCCACCCCAACGTTCCGGGGCGACCACCGGTTGCGGCTTTATGTCGGCTTGGCCCCTGGCGGTCGCGCTGCTGTTGACTGGCCCGCTGCTGCCGACGGTCCTCGGTGACCTGTTCGTGGTGCCGGTGCTCTGGGCGGGCGTGTTCATCGGGCTTTCCGTCTGCGCGTATGGGGTGAACCGGCCGTATCTGGGCGTGGCGTTCGGACTGGCGGCGGTTTTCTTCCGGGAATTGGCCCTGCCCTATTGCCTGCTGGGGGCGGGCATCGCCTGCTGGCACGGCCGCCGCGGCGAACTGGCGGCGTGGCTGCTGGGTCTGGCGGCCTGGTTGGCCTTCTTCGCCTGGCACTGCTGGCAAGTGAGCGGCCTGATCGCCCCCGGCGCCATCGCCCATCAACACGGCTGGGTTCAATTCGGCGGGGCGGGCTTCGTGATCTCGACCGCCCAGATGAACGCCTACCTGTTGCTCCTGCCGCAATGGGTGACGGCCCTGTACCTGGTGGCGGCGCTGGCCGGACTGGCCGGCTGGAGCACCCCGCTGGGCACGCGGACCGGCCTGAGCGTCTGCCTGTACGTGGCCGCGTTCGCCCTGGTTGGGCAGAGCTTCAACCAGTACCGGGGCGCACTGATCGCTCCGCTCTTGTGCTTCGGCGTGGTGCGGTTTCCGGCGTCCCTTGCGGACCTATGCCGGGCGGCCCGCAAGCCGGCCCTTGAATCGCCGTCTTGACGCCTGCGTTGACATATTGTATACTAAATCCAGTGTCACCCAGAGTGATGCGAGCGGTCATGCACGTGATCTCCCGGCCGGCAATCCGCGACGCGATCCTTCGTCATCCCGACGCCGCCGGTTGGTTGAATCACTGGTGGCTGTTGGCGACGAAATCGCGGTGGAGTTCACTTCACGACGTCCGCCGGGTGTATCCCAACGCCGACCAGATGGCAGGTTGGCTGGTTTTCAACGCATGCGGCAACCGCTACCGGCTGATCGTCGGAGTCAAGTACGCGGATGAAGTGCAGCACGGCACGGTGTGGGTGAAGCACTTTCTCACCCACGCGGAATACAGCAAGGGCCACTGGAAACGAGACTTCTAGCCATGTCCACCGTCACCGAATACCAATCGTTGCTGCTCGACTTCATTCCCCGGCCGATCCGCACCGACGCGGAGTATCGC
Source organism: uncultured Planctomycetaceae bacterium (assembly GCA_963754135.1). Lineage (GTDB taxonomy): Bacteria > Planctomycetota > Planctomycetia > Pirellulales > Thermoguttaceae > JAJFUI01. The sequence continues at coordinate 843,882 of CAVWEY010000002.1, read as the reverse complement.
CGGGCGATGCGACGGATCGACCGGCTGATGAAGGCGGAAAAACTCTCGCGGGCGGAGGGCCAATTGCTGGAACTGCTGGCCACGTTGGCCGAGGAGTACGAATCCAACGAGTTTCCCACGCCGCAGGTTTCGCAGGCCGGCCTGTTGGGCCATCTGATCGACGCGCGGGGGATCACTCAGGCCGAATTGTCGCGGCAGACCGGAGTGCCGCGCTCGGTCATCACCAACGTGCTGAAGGGCCGGCGGGGAATCAGCCAGGCGAACATCGTCCGGCTGGCCCGCTACTTCCACGTCTCGCCGGCGGCGTTCATTGAGAGTGCAGATTGAACCGCTCCGCTCTGGCCAGTTCCGCGTGTGAAAAACGGATACGTCCGATCATCACCGCGTCCAATTACAATAAGTGGACTTATCCCCTTTTTCTCCCCCGACCGGAACTACCCATCTCCTCCGTGGCCCTGGACAAAGCACCGCCGTCTTGCGTCCGGTTGCGGTGGCTGGTAGAGTGGTGTTAGAAGTCCAGAACCATCTGCGGCTCAAACTGGTAGAGGCGTGTATGTCACTCTTCTCAAGGCTATTTGGCGCATCTAAAACGCACCTGACAGAGAGGCGTTGCGAGCAGATAGCAGCGCAGTCAATAAACGAGACGCAACCTGTCGGCGAAATCTCCCGTGCAATTATCGCGGGTGTTGCCCTCGTCTGCGACGCGGTTAAGAAGATTACAAAAGAAGACACCGACGATGAGGAGTCACGCCTTTGCAAGCAAATGGATGCGTTCTATCACTTCGTTTACTTCATGCGGGCAGTTACGATGCAGGCGGCATATATGAGGCTTGATCGCACACAATTGGACCGCCTTTCCGACTGGCTTGACCCTGCGCTCGCTTCAACTATAGTGGACCCAAGAAACTGGACCACGACTTTGAGTCGAATCCCTGGTAGGATTGGTCCAGTTTTTGGGAGAAAGACATGGGAGCGAAACGGCGACGTATCGAAGCGGCCTTGAAGGCCAAGGCAGCGTTGGCAGCGGTGCGGGGGGATCGAACGACGGGCGAACTGGCCGGCCAGTTCGGCGTCCATCCCACGCAGATCGGGCAGTGGAAGCGGCAGTTGCTCGACGCCGCGGTGGAGTTGTTCTCCGGCGACCAACGTTGCAAGGTGGAAAACCAGGACGCCCTGATTGCCGAACTGTACGAGCAGATCGGCCGCTTGCAGATGGAGGCAGCGTGGTTGAAAAAAAAAGTTGCCCGACTCGATGGACTTCAGGCGGGAGTGCATCGAGTCGGGGCTTGCGGGGCTGAGCGTGCGACGGCAGTGCGAGTTGCTGGGACTGAACCGGTCGAGTTGGTATTACCGGCCAACGGGCGAATCGACGGAGAATCTGCAATGGATGCGTCGGATCGACGAGCAGTACCTGAAGACGCCGTTCTACGGCAGCCGGAAGATGGCCAAGGAGTTGGGCATCAGCCGCACGCGGGCGAAGCGGCTGATGCGGCTGATGGGTTTGGAAGCGATTTATCCCAAGCCGCACCTCTCGCGGAACGACGCCGAGCACCGGATTTACCCGTATTTGTTGCGGAATGTGGCCATTGTGCGGCCGAACCAGGTGTGGTCGAGCGACATCACCTACGTGCCGATGCCGCACGGCTGGATGTACCTGACGGTGGTCATGGACTGGTACAGCCGCTACGTGCTGTTGTGGCGATTGTCGAACACGCTCGACGGGCAGTTTTGTTTGGAGGCGTTGGAGGAAGCGTTGGCCCAGGGCACGCCGGAGGTTTTCAACACCGACCAGGGCGTGCAGTACACCGCCAAGGCGTTCAGCGATCGGCTGGAGTTGGCGGGCGTGGCGGTCAGCATGGACGGTCGCGGCCGTTGGATGGACAACGTGTTCGTGGAGCGATTGTGGCGAACGGTGAAATACGAGTGCGTCTATCTTCACGACTACGCCACGGTGCGTGCGTTGGAGGCGGGGCTGGCTGGTTTCCTTCTGTTCTACAACGACGAGCGATTGCACGCGGCCTTGGATTACCTCACGCCGGCGGCGATGTACGCGGCGGCGTGAGGCGTCCAACGGAGTCATTGTAGTGGTCCAAATCAACGGCATTTTTCTCGGAAAAATTTGGAGAATTTTCACGTACTCCTAGTGGGGGTGGCGGCGCTGCGGCCGTGCGAAACCTTTGGAATGGGTTTCGCGGGCCGCTAGTCCCCTCCATCTAAGAAATCGTAATCAGTGGTCTAGACAACCAGGTCCACCTCAAACAGCGATAGGCTCGTTTTTCCCAAATGTAGCTTCAGAGCGCTTTCCAGAGGAAATGAGGGAAAACCCTATGCCGTTGCGCTTTTTTCGGTGAATCGTTGTGAAACGCCTTGGTTTCTCGGTATTTGAGGGCGGTTGTGCGATGTTTGCCTTATGCGACCTGGCAAGGAGTCTGACGACGCAGTTCGCGGAGCAGGCGACACCGCCCGCCAACGGTACGCAGACGATGCTCGATCCACGCGACGTTCCATCGCTGGCAGAGCGATTCGAGCATCCGCAATCGGTCCGTCGCACGGGCCTGTACCCAGTCGGCTCCGATCTTCACGCCCTCCCGCTGCATATCGCGCAGCCGTTGCTGCTCCAGCAACAACAACCCCATCAGCAGCATGTCCAGGTAACGCTCCACCGCCTCGAACTTCATCAGCACATAACACTCGAACTGCATCCGACTCTTCAATTCCCGGAAGAACAGTTCCACCTGCCAGCGGACTTCGTACCACTCGATCACCTGCCGGGCGGTCGCCGTCAGATCGGTGCAAGCCAGCACCTTGCGGTGCCAACGCGCCGGCTTGCGACTGTCTTCGCGGCGATACGAAACTGGGGCGCGATGGTAGGCCCACCACTCGGCCGACTGGCCCGGCGAGAGTTGCACCTTCGGATTCTCCTTGTACGACGCCACGATCAGACAGTCGCCCAGCTTGGAGACCGTCGCTTGTGCGCCGCGACGGCGTACCGCCGCTTCGTTTTCTTGACTCGCAAGTTGTCGGCGTGTCGCCGACGGGCGAAGACGTGGTCTTCGTTGTCCACCGCGAGGTCGAGCAGGGCAAACTCCTTCCGTGTCCAGCGCCGCGTCCAGGCCACCACGGGGTCGCCCGAGACCAACGCCGCGTCCTGGTCTGGTGTGCGGGCCAGCACCCGATTCGGATCGAGCGGAAAGACCGCGTGAAAATGGCGTTTTCGGCACGCTTTGTGGATCGCGCCGGCATCGAAGGCGCTGTCGAAGGTCACGATCACGTCCACGTCGTCGGGCACGCGCAGTTCGCGGATCATAGCCGCCGCCAGGTCGATCGTCGTCCGAAAGCGCCGCTTGTGTTTGCGGCAGTAATCCGCCGTGTAGTAGCTCTTCCGCGGCACAGGCAGCCGCGCGCCGCGGTCGGTCAGCACCAGCCCCATCAGAAAGGCGTGCTGGCGGGTGTTCTTCCGCGGGATTCCGCCGCTTCGACATGAGGATCAAGTTTTCCATTTGCTCCGACATCGTGGCATGGTAGGTTGTGTCGATGGCCACGATCCATTGCCGCCGCTTGCCTTTCGCCTGTCGTCGCTCCCAGGCATCCACGTTGTCCAAGAGCCGGTCGTACAGGTCCACACACCAATCCCGCGTTCGCCATTGGGGGTTGGTCAGCCGGCGAGAGATCGTGGCCGCGTGACAGCGACCGCCCAGGACCTCGCCCGCGATCGTCTTGAGGCAGCGTCGATGAGGAGCCAGGAGGAAGGCCAGCACCATCGGAGCCAAGGCGCGTTGGATGGGCCGGGAGCACTTCGCCGTGGTTTTGGAAAAGAACGACTTGACCTCCCGAGGTACGCCCAATACGATCATGGCAGACTCCTTTCCTGGATGCGGACGGCGATCCTGCCGCCCGGTTTGTTGTGGACTCATCCAGGATACGGAGTCTTTTTGTTCGTCCCAACATCATTTACGCCACGCTAGCATTGCTTTCACAACGAAAAAGCGCAACGGCATAGGGGAAAACCTTATTCGCGAATATTTCGTGGGGAACGACCAAGCGGAAACGGAATTCATAGAATGCACAAAGTCAGAGTCTGGGAAGCGGGGTGACGAGCGGGTGGAGGAAATAATGAGCGCGCTGTTATCACACACCGTAGCTAATATTTCGTCGCTTCTCTCCGCAAATAAGGAGAACAGTTTTATGATTAAGCTGGCTGCTAATATGGCTATGAAGGAATACATTACGGACATTATTAGAGCGATCGAAAAGATTGCGGACAAAGGCTTGCCATCCGTCGATTCCCGCAAGTTGTTACGTCACCTGATGACAACCCAAAGCTAAGAGGAGCGGATGATGGACTGTTTTCTGCATATCGTTTCTGTCGTCGGAACACTTACTGGCATATTCGGCGGACTCACCGGCATATTCTTTGGAGTAATGGCACTTAGGACTAACAATTCAATTAAAGGCAAGGAATTGATAGGCAGAATATACGCTGCCTTAATAGATGACGAGGTACTCTATAGCAAGATTCGCAACAAAGAACCAATAGAATGGGAAGGTGACGAGAACCAGCGGCTGTTTTTGAATAAGTCGTTGACGCTTTTCGATGAGATGGATTACTTGCTTAGACCGGGGTGCTTGCAAAAGGTAATGAAGTGCTGTCGCTCCAAAGCGTGGGAATTCATTGCAAGTGAGATTCAATACTTTGCGGCTAGTGGTAGCGTTTGGGATTATATGGTTAAGCGGATTCAAGAGGGACTAGATAGAGGGTTTCCGAAAGACATTATTCCATTTACTGGTTTTCCTGAATTGCTTGCCAGCATACCAGACATATATAAGGCAGAGCCTCCTTGTCATATCCCGGACAACCACAAAGCCTTTTTCGACAAGTTACAGTCTTGTCGCTGATAGTATAACTGTGGCAGAGCAAAGGAGCAGACATAAAGGGGTGGAGCAGACATAAAGGCATAAAGGGGTGGGGAGTCTTTTCCACGGTGCGGTTGCCGGACGCAATCGGGCTTCGGCGCGCTCGGCGGCCGCGCCGAAGCACGAACGCTAATCTCCGCTAATCTCCACTGATTCACCACGCCCGTGATTAGCGGCTATTAGCGGCGATTAGTGTTCTTCTCCTCGATTCGCTTAATCTCCTTCTCGAAATCGCTTTCAAACCTCTGATCTTGTCTAATGCGAAAGGTCGCGTACTGCTCTTCGGCAAGTCGTTTGGCGACCTCGGCGGAAACGACGCCCGCGCTGGTTAGCACCTCATATTCGTTGAACTCCAGGAACGCATCCAGCTTGGCCGCCCAATCGGCCATCCGCATCGGGACTTGCCGCGCCGCCTGGTTCTCGGCGTAGTCCAAGTACATGGTAACGATCCGCTCCAATTCCTTGATCTCCTCCTCGATCAGGTAATTCTTGGCAATCGACACGTCGCTCTTGTGGACCTTGCCGTGGGGGGCGTCCTTCCAGGTGGTCAAGCCCATGCTCGGCTTAGCGGCGTCGGCCCGCCCGGCGATGATCTCGGCCGCCGTCTTGCCGGTCACGGCCCAGTGCAGTTTGTTTTGGACGGTCTTGAAGAACGTCTTGCTCACCTCCGCGTCCTGGTTGTAGTCGATGCTGCACTGCTCGTAGATGTCGGTGATCTTGAGATAGAACCGCCGCTCGCTGGCGCGTATCTCGCGGATGCGCTCCAGAAGCTCGTCGAAGTAGTCTTTGGCGAAACGCTTGTTGAGCTTCAGCCGCTCGTCGTCGAGCACAAAGCCCTTGATGACGAATTCCCGAAGCGTTTGGGTGGCCCAAATGCGGAAGCGGGTGGCCTGGGCGCTGTTGACCCGGTAACCCACCGAAATGATGGCGTCCAGGTTGTAGAACTCGATTTCGCGGGCAACGTCACGGTTGCCCTCGCGTTGAACTCTTTGAATTCTTCTAACAGTTGCCTCCCTGTTGAGTTCGCCCGAGTCGTAAACCTCTTTCAGGTGGTAACTTATGGTCGGAACCTCTACCCCGAAAAGGTCGGCGATTTTCTTCTGGTTGAGCCAAAACGTCTCGGATTCATAGAACACCTCGATCCTGACAGCCCCGTCCTGGGTCTGGTACAGAATGACTTCCCCTTCGTTGTGTTCTTCGGTGTCTCTCATGCGCCGGTCCGATCTTGAACCACGAAACGCTGCCGACCCCGGTATTTTTGCCTTTCCATGCCCTTCCCACAAGTGGCCTAAAACGCGGGCTTGAAATCGCACCCGCCGACGGGTATCCCTCGTCATTTCGTCCCCCCCGAAATTGGCCCAATTCTTGCCCTTGAAAACCCCCCGGCCGAAAGCGCATGATGGGCGGGAGAAAGTCGAGAGTTGGGAGTCGAGAGTCGAGAGTTGAAAGCTGACCGCTGCCCCCCAGTTGGAGCCCGAAATTGACCAAAACGCGATGTGTTGACCAACTCGATCACGCCGCAATCCGCCTGGTTTCGGCCCGGCCGAAGCGGGAACGCTAATCGCCGCTAATCTCCACTGGTTCACCACGTCGCACGTCCGTGATTAGTGGCTATTAGCCCGCATTTCTCACCACACCGCGGCTTCGCTGCTGCCGACAGGGCGGCGGGTGGGCGGACAGGGGGGTGAGGGCCGAGAGTAGGCGGATCAGCGCCCGACGGTCACCTGCGATAGCCGTTGGCAAGGGACGGCAGGCCGTTTGGCAGCGGCGGGAGCGGCGGCCGCGCAAACCTTCAGCGCCTCGGCCGCCGGAACGCATCGCAATTCGAGGGCCGATCACCGTTATCCCGAGGCCGGCAACGGCAACGACCACCGTTGCAAGTTCTCGTAAACCTGGACAAAGACGCGCTGATAGGGCCAACTCTGCGACAACGAAATCCACACCCGACGAACCGTCGTCCGCACCAACGCCCCGAGCTTGAGCAGCTTCAACCGGATCGTATCGCAACGCGCCTCCGCCATCTCCGTCCCTTGCAGTCCGAACTGCCGCAAGGCCACAAGCAGCGTGTAGGCCACGCTGGAGAGCCACAATCGCAACTGGTTCGCGCGCATCGTGGCACAACTCGTGCGGTCGGCGAACAAACACATTTGCTGCTCCTTGATCCGGTTCTCCATTTCGCCGCGGGCACAGTACAGGTCCTCGTACAACCCGCGGGCATCGAATTCCTCCGCCGGAAGCGAGGTCACCACGAACCGCGGGTTGCTCCCCTTGGCTAGGTGCTCGGCCTTGCCCACCATGCGCCGCGGGCGGCTCCAACTTTTCCGCGTCTGGTAGGTGAACTCCTTGAAGACCCGCGCCGCCTGGCCCGTGGCCTCAAATTGCACCTTCGCCTCGTGCAATTCCTTGCCCAGAATCCGTGATAAACGGGCGTTTTTCGCCAAACCAAGGACGTAATCCACGCGGTTCTCCTCGCACCATCGCATCAAGTTCTCGCGGCAGAAACCGCTGTCGCCGCGAACGACGATCCGCACCTCGGGCCAGCGGCGGCGAATCCGCTCGACCAGTTGAGCCAACTGCTTCACCGAGCCCGCCGCGCCGTCAATGTCCGACGGCCGCAGCTTGGCGCAGAGCAAATGTTCGCCGCAGAAGATGTACAGCGGCAAATAGCAGTAGTTGTCGTAGTAACCGTGAAAGAACCGGCCCAGTTGATGGCCGTGAATCGGATCGTCCGTGGCGTCCAGGTCGAGCACGATCTGCTTCGGCGGCGCACGATGCAACGCCAGAAACGTCTCGACGAAGAACGGTTCGATGTCGCCGTGTCGGGCGACGATCTTCTTGTAGCGGCTCCAGGCGTCGGCCCCCACGGGGGTCAGTTCCAGGCGGTTGAGCGTGCTCTTGCCCGCCAGCGACTTGCCTCGATCCTTGACGCGGCGACGGTCCTGCCCGACCGGATCGGCCTTGCCCACCAACACCGCCAAGAGCGGATCGTAACGCAAGGTGTCGTGGTCGTTGAGGTCTTCGTAACCCAGGGCCAAGGCGTACACCCGCTGGGCCAGCAACTCGTAGACCGAGTGTTCCACCAGGTCGGGGTCGCGGTAGTCGGTGAAGCAGGCGGCAAATCGCCGCAGAATGCCGGTCTTAGCCTCCACCTCCCGCAGTAGCAGGCCGCCGGCGTCCGAAGTGATGGCTCCGCCGTCGAAGCGCGCGGTGACGGCCCGGCTGCCGAGCCCTTGGAAATCGAACGGGCGTGCGTTACACTCTGTAGACATTGGGCGGCCTCCTTGCTTGTGGCGTTGTTCGTTTCAGCAAAACAACTTATGCCACAGAAGGCCGCCCTTTTTCAATAGGGGCGGTGAGAAATGCGGGTTAGTGGCGATTAGTGTTCCTCTCTCACCTTAGGAAGAAGAAATCCTGTGCAGTAGGACTAGGCAACTGGCGCAGCTTGGGCATCGAATCGCTCGCAGCCGAAAGAGGGAGTTTCGCAACATAGGGTTATTCAATTGACTCCACCACCCCCAATATCTTGTAGTCAGAAGGGCTCGGCGGCCTCGGTGACAATAGTACGATAGGGGACCGGTTCAACCTGCATCGCTTGTTCGAGCAACCGATAGAAGAGCAAGCCACGGGATCGCGAGGTGCGTCGGTTAAAACGGAAGGTAAATTCGTCGAGATAGTAGTCCAGGTAGTTTGGACGAACTGCGCCTTGATGGGTGCCTAGTAGCCAGCGTTTCAGGAGGGAGGCGACCCTGTGAATCCGCGGAAGCAATTCCGTGGCCGCGTCTTTCCCACGACCGGTCAGAACTGTCACCTCATGCACATAGCCAATACCGTCTAATCCGGTGTATGACGCGTTTCCATCCGTGTGGACCGTGCTGCCAGTCGCAACCGAAGCTTGGATGAAGCGATGCAAGGAAATCCGTGACGCGGTGACAATCCGTGCCATACGGATACGCCCGATCCCAGCCCCATCCTCTTCCGCGGCAATCACTACCATTGCCTTGTCCAGACTACGACTGCCCGTCCGTTTGCCTTCCCCCCCTACGTAGGTCTCATCAACCTCCACTCGCCCGGCAAGGCGATCGCGGCCAGGGCGAACCATAGCACGTCGCAACTTATGCAACCACGTCCATGCAGTCACATAGCTGCCCAAGCCGAGAACTCGTTGGAGGTTCAGGGCGCTTGCCCCGTGCTTTTGACTGGTTACCTGCCAAATTGCCCGAAACCATAGACGCAAGGGTTTGTGCGTATCTTGGAAGATCGTTCCGGCGATCGCCGACGCCTGGCCGCGACAGCGTTTACAAATCAACCGACCACGTGTAGCCGGCCATCCGCCATGGTGCCCACAACGCGGGCATACAAAGCCATTGGGCCATCGCAACCGTGCCAGGTACGCCCGGCAGTCCTCTTCCGTGCGGAAACGATCCTCCAGATCGAGAATCGTCCGAGGATAGGTGTCGTCCATCCCCACATACTACCGGTTGTGGTAGGTGGAGTCAATTGAATAACCCTGTGTTGCGAAACTCCTTCTTCCTGGGGGAAGGCTTAGGTGATTTGGGATTTCGATCCGGGGTTTGCGATCTGGGGATCGGGACTCGGGACTGGGGCACGGCATCTCCCCGGGGCCAACGGGTAATTCCAGTCCGGGTCCGGCTCGTTGTGGCCCTCGTCGATCTGTACGCACGTTTACACACCATACCCGTCGGCGGGTGCGATTTCAAGCCCGCGTTTTGGGCCACTTAAAGGAACGCTAATCGCCACTGATAGCCGCTGATCGACCGGGTAGTGAATCAGCGGAGATTAGCGGCCATTAGCGTTCGCGCTTCGGCCGGGGGGTTTTCAAGATCAAGAAGTGGGCCAAGTAGGTCCCACCTGCCGTGCGTCCTGAAAAATCGCCCCTTCGGACCGGCTGGGCTGCTTGCCGCCCCGGCCGGGATGGGGTAACATGACCGGCGCGGTTACTGGCGATCGAGAAGGGCTGCGTCCCGCTCCGACTCTGCTCGGGCAACCGAAGTTGATATTGAAAGTCTCATCGCGATGGATCGCTGAAAAAATGGCTGCCAAGAGTCTCTTTCCCGTCGAAAATGCGGTCGCGCAGCGTCAGCCCAAGACCGACCGCCTCATCCTGCCGATTTTTCTGAGGGACGCGGCCAATGACAAGCGGCTGGACGAGAACGGGTTAAAACCCGCCCACGCCGTGCTGGTGAAATGGGCCGATTTGGAGACTTCGGGCCGGCTGGCGGAACACGGCGAAACACAGATGCAGGGGGAGTTTCTGGCGGACGTGTTCGGTGACGCCCTGGGATACGCCGGATTCACCGAAGGCAACGACGTCTGGCACCGGGAGCAACATTATCAGATTGCCGGCGAGACGCCGGATGCGGTTTTGGGCTTCTTTCGGCAGACGGAGGAGCACCAGCCGCTGGCGGTGATCGAACTGAAGGGGCCGACGGTTCACCTCGACCGCGACCGCAGCCGGGGCCGCACCGCCGTGGACCAGTGCTGGGATTACCTGGTCAACACGCCGCCCGAGTGCCGCTGGGGCATCGTCTCGAACGTCGTCAGCTTCCGGCTCTATGAGCGGGCCTCGACGAAACGGGCATACGAGCATTTCACCCTGCAATCGCTGCGCGACTTCGAGCAGTTCAAACAGTTCTATGCGCTCATGCACCGGCAGGGTTTGATCGAGGGGTGGATGCTCGGGCCGCCCCGCGCCGTGGGGTTGCTGCAACGAACGGCCGAGCGCCAACGGAAGGTCGGCGACCAGCTCTACGATGTCTATTCGAGCAACCGCAACGCGCTCGTGACCGAACTGCACTTCAAGCAGGAACGGCCGCAGGACGAGGCGATCGAAATGGCCCAGCGGCTCTTGGACCGCATCATCTTCATTGCCTTTTGCGAGGACCGCCGGCTGTTGCCCGAAAAGACGATCCCCAAGGCGTACAGTGTGGCCGGCTTCCGCGCCGTGACCAATCCTCGCTGGCGGAGTTTCAAGGACCTGTTTCGCTTTATCGACGAGGGGAGCGAGAAGCACGGCATTCCGAAGTACAACGGCGGGCTGTTTCAGAAACATGCCGTCGACGACCTGGAGTTGCCCGACGAGCCTTGGACGGACTTCTTCAAAACCATCAGCGGCTACGACTTCGCCGATGAAGTGAATCTCGACGTGCTCGGGCACCTGTTCGAGCGGTCGATCACGGAATTGGAAAGGCTCAAAGAGTCGGGGTTGTTCGGCGACGCCGAGAAGGCGAGCCGATATGCCTCGATGCCGCAATCGGTCAAGCGGAAACAGCTTGGCGTCTACTACACGCCGCCGGAGTTGACCGGCCGGATCGTGCAGTACACCGTCGAAGAACTGATCGCCGAGCGGTTTGCGGCCGCGGCCGTCGAGTTCGGAGTGCCCGAGAAGGAAGCCGGCCGGGGCACGACCCCCGACGACGCCGGATACTGGCGCCGCTGCCTCGCCGTGTTGCGGAACCTCAAGATCGTCGATCCGGCCTGCGGCAGCGGGGCGTTCCTGTTCCAGGCTTACGACGCCCTGGAGCACCGCTACCACGAGGTCATCGGCCACCTCGAGCAGTTGGGCCAGCGGGACGCGAAAAAACTCGCCGGGCAGATTCCGACGTTCATTCTGCGGGAGAACCTGTACGGCGTGGACCTTTCGCCCGAGGCAGTCGAGATCACGCAACTGGCGCTCTGGATCCGCTCGGCCAGTCCGGGGCAACTGCTCGAAAAGCTCTCGGAGAACATCGTCCACGGCAACTCGCTGGTTCACGATCCGGCGGTCCATCCCGCCGGCTTCGATTGGCGCGGGCGGTTTCCCGACGTCTTCCTCTCTCCCTCTGGGAGAGGGGCCGGGGGTGAGGGCAATCAGGGTGAGGGCGGGCGTGAACCGGGGTTCGATTGCGTGATCGGCAATCCGCCCTGGGAGCGGATGAAGTTGCAGGAGCGGGAGTTCTTTTCGTTGCCCGCTCCGGAGATTGCCACGGCCACCAATGCGGCCAAGCGGCGGCAGCTTGTCGCCAAGCTGGAATCCGACGATCCGGCTTTGTACGGGAGCTATCAGCAGACGTTGGCCGCCGCCGATTCCCTGCTGACCTACTGCCGCACGAGCGACCAGTATCCGCTTACGGGCAAGGGGGACATCAACACCTACGCGGTGTTCGCGGAACTTGCTTTCCGGTTGGTCGCCCCGCACGGCCGCGTCGGGCTGCTCGTTCCGTCAGGCATTGCATCGGATATGACGACCAAAGATTTCTTCGCGGCGGTCGCCGAATCGAAACGGCTCATCCGGTTGTATGACTTCGAGAACAAGAGGGCATTCTTTCCCGAGGTTCATGCGTCCTTCAAGTTCTCCATCCTCAACTTCGGCGGCGAGCAGCAGCGGCTGCGTCGCATGCCGATTTCGTCTTCTTTGCCCACCGAGTCGAAGAGTTGCAGGACCGAAAGCGGCACATCGCCCTGAGCGCCGCCGACATCCGGTTGCTGAATCCCAATACGCGGACGTGCCCCATCTTCCGCACGCGGCGCGACGCGGAAATCACCAAAGCCATCTACCGCCGCGTCCCCGTCTTGATCGACGCGAATCGAAAAGGACCGACCGGCAACGCGTGGGGCATCCAGTTCAAGACGATGTTCCATCAAACGAACGACGCCGAGCTTTTCCGCGAGGCCGACGCGCTCAGGGCGGACGGCTTCAAGCTGAAAGGCAATCGGTGGATCAAGGGCAAAAAGGTCTTTCTGCCGGTTTACGAAGCCAAGATGCTTCAGGCTTTCGACCACCGGGCGGCCGATGTTCTGACCGACCAATCAAATTGGGTGCGGCAGGGGCAAACCGAGAAGAGATCGCTGGTCAATTATCAGAATCCCGAACAGTTGGCGATGCCGAGGTTCTGGGTCGCGCAAGAAGTGGTATTAGGCCAGTGCGACGAACAGACGACGCATTTTCTGTGCTTCAAGGACGTAACGAGCCCGACGAACCAGCGAACGATGATCGCGGCGATGACGCCGGTTGCAGGAGTTCTTAACTCCTGCACCGATCGTTGTGACGGATACCTCGCCCGTGCGTCAGTGCTGTCTGTTGGGGAACCTCAACAGCTTCGCCTACGACTTCGTGATGCGGCAAAAGATCAGCAACATCCACTTGAACTTCTTCATTGTCGAGCAAGTCCCGACGTTGCCGCCCGACGCTTACGAGAAGCGTTGCCCCTGGGACCGCCGTACGGCGCTGGAAACGTGGATCAGCCAACGGGTGCTGAAGCTCACCTGCACGGCCGAGGACATGCTGCCGCTGGCCGACGCCTGCCGGTTCACGGGCGGGAGTTTCCAGGCGGAATACGGCGGCCGGCTGAACAAGTGGGACGAGGCAGAGCGGCCCGAACTGATGGCCGAGTTGGACGCGGCCTTCTTTCACCTCTACGGCATCGACCGCGACGACGTTGAATACATCCTCTCGACGTTCAAGGGCATCCACGACCAGCAAACGCTTTTTCCGGGCGCTGCCAGCATCGCCGAGCGCATCGTGCAGAAGTACGCGGAGATGTCCTTTCCCGCGTAGCATCCTGCCTATGTTTGCGGGCCGGTCATTCTGCGGGGGTCGAGCGCGGGGCTATTCTGGAGGGCTTGACCGGCCAGCCGACTTTTGGGTTACAAAATGGGTAACAACGCCTCGGGTTACAAGATTTCACAAAAGAAGCCTTGCGTAACTCGTTGCCACGCAAGGCTTTCTGAGTGCCCCCTGAAGGACTCGAACCTTCAACCCTCTGATTAAGAGTCAGATGCTCTGACCAATTGAGCTAAGGAGGCAGAGATATCATAAGTCATTGCAATTACTTGGCTTTCGCTCACACAATTGCCCAGTGCTCGCCATTCTACCAACTCTCACGCAGCCGACAAGCCCCTCTTCCCACGGCCGGGGCCCGGAGAGCGTGCGGGCTACGTTTTTCCCCATACCACGCCCCGCGGCCCCTTCCGTACCCGGCCGATCGGCCAGTTCGTCCAGCCCGGCGCCGGTCAGTTGGTGGCGGATGCTCTCGGCATAGAACGGGGCGACCACCAGCACCAGCCCGATGCCCATGTTGAACACCTGGTCCATCTCCTCCTGCTCGACCTCGCCGAGCCGCTGGAGCCAGGTGAAGACCGGCGGCACCGGCCAACTGCCGCGGCCGATCACCACCTGAATCCCCTCGGGCAGGATGCGTTCGAGGTTTTCGCAGAGTCCGCCGCCGGTGATGTGGGCGATGCCGTGCACAACGTTCTTCACGCGGTAATACCCCAGCACTTTTCGCACGGGCCGGACGTAAATCTGCGTCGGCCGTAAGCAGCGCCTCGACCGACCGTTTCGCCCAACTCCTCCACATGGTCGCCCACTTTCAGGCCGGCGATCTCGAAAACGATCTTCCGGGCCAGGCTGAAGCCGTTGGAGTGCAGCCCGCTGGAGGCCACGCCAATCACCAGGTCGTCCGGGTCGATCAAGCCGGCCGTCGATCAGGCGGTGCTTTCTCGGCCACGCCGACGCAGAAGCCGGCCAGGTCGTAGTCCGCCGGGGCGTAGATGTCCGGCAGGATGGCCGTCTCGCCGCCCAGCAGGGCGCAGTCGGCCTGGATGCAGCCGGCAGCGATCCCCTCGACGATCTGCTCCAGCAGGGCCGGATCGTCCTTGGGCATGGCCACGTAATCGAGGAAGAAGAGCGGCTCGGCCCCGCAGCACAGGGCGTCGTTGACGCTCATCGCCACCAGGTCGATGCCCACCGTGTTGTGGATTGCCGGTCGCCACGGCCACCTTGAGCTTCGTGCCCACGCCGTCGGTGCAAGAGACCAGCACCGGGTCCTTATAGTGCCGGGCGAAGAGCCGGTTGGAGAAATCGAGTTGGAAGAGGCCGGCGAACCCGCCGTCCAGGGGGATCACCCGCGGCGTGTACGTCCGCCCCAGCAGCCGCGGCAGCCGGGCCATGGCCTGCCGGTATACCTCCAGGTCCACGCCGGCGTCTTTGTACGTCGCTTTGGCCATCGCCCGTAGGAATCCTCCGCGGAGACTTGCCCATTGTAGCGGCCTCTGCCGGCTCTTGACAAGCGGCCATCGGAATGGCAAGCTGGGTGTGAGTCGAGGTGCAAACAGCTTCGACGGGTCGCGTGTCCCGCCTTCGGCGGCGGAGGGTGGCACGTCCCTGAGCGGAGCGAAGGGCGTGGTCTGGCCGTTCACCACGCCCTTCGCTCCGCTCAGGGACGTGCCACCCAACCGCGGTCCAGTCGGTGTTCTCTGGTCGTGTCCTCGAGGAGATTTTCAATGCAGTTGAACCGTCGCTTGATGTCTGTCACCACAGCGCCGGTGGCGTTGTGTGTCATTGTGTCCGTGTTGGTCCTGTCGGCCTGTTCTCCCGCCGCCGCAACGAAGCCGGCCGGTCGGCAAACGCCCGTGCAAGCGACCAAGCTCGCGGAACCCGTCCGGGCCGACGTGCCGGCGGCGGAGCCCGTCGAGCCGGCGAAGAAAGTGGGAAGCGACGCCTCTGCAATGCCGCGGGCGCCGAGGGTTTCGACTTTCGCCCCGGCCGAGGACCTCGCCCGCCAGGCCGACCAGTACATCAAGGGATTGGAGGCGGTTGTGGCCGACGAGGAGGAGTACAAGGACGGTCGGGAGAAGATCGGCAAGGACGCAAACACGCTGATCGTGATTGCCCTGGCCTTGGGGCTGCACGATCAGGAGAACAAGTACAAGGCGAACGCGGGCGCGGTGATAAAGGCCGCCGGCGAGTTGACCGCCGCCGTGCCGGTCCTGGCCAAAGGCGAGTTGGCCTCCACGAAGGACCTTGCCGCGGCCAGGAAGGCCGTCGCCGCCCTGCGCGACGCCGCGGAAGGCAAACGGAACGCCGGTGGCGAACTGAAGTGGGAAAAGGTGGCTTCGCTCCCCGAGTTGATGAAGCAAGTGCCGTTGATCAACACCAAGTTGAAGCGGAACGTCAAGCCCGAGAAGTTCAAGAAGAAGGCCAAAGACACGGCGGGCTATACGGCCGTGATCGCGGCCATTGCCCAGGGCTCGGTGGCCGACCTCTCGGAGACGAAGAACCCGGAGCAAGTCCGACAGTGGTACAAATTCATGACGGCCATGCGGGACGACGCCGGGGAAGCGAACGCCGCAATCCACCGGCGCGATGAGCCGGCCGCCGCCAAAGCTATGACGAAGCTCGCCCAAAGCTGCGAGGACTGCCACGCCGTCTTCCATCCGGGCGTGAAGATTGAAGATTGACGCTCGTCCGACTTGCAACAACGAGGAGCAACGGTCATGGCAACGGTTCGGCCGGCAATCGCCGGCGCTGTGGTTCTTTCGGTGACGTTGTTGGCATCGGCCGGCCGGCAAGCGGCGGCCCAGCAGCCCGCGGACCTCGTGCGGCAGCCGTATCTCTTGGATACGGGACTCGTTTCGCGGTCGATTTCGTTCGAGAACCCCACGGGGCGCCGGGCGCGGGCGGCAAAGCGGCCAGCCAATTGGGCGTCGGCCGCAAGGGCGCGGCCTGCCGGACAATCAAGCCGGGCGAGACCGTCCCCCTCTGCGACATCGAAGGGCCCGGCACGATCCGCCACCTCTGGCTGACCACGAAGTCCGAGCCCGCCAACCTCCGCAGCCTCGTAATCCGCGGGACGTGGGACGGCCAACAGCACCCGAGCATCGAGTGTCCGGTGGGCGATTTCTTCGGCTTCGCCCACGGCAAGGTCATGCCCTATCAGTCGGCGGTCCACTCGGTCAGCCCCAACGGCGGCATGAACCTCTGGCTGCCGATGCCGTTTCTCCGGCGGGCGAAGTTCACCTTGACCAACGAAGGGGACAAAGCCGTTCCGCTTTACTATCAACTCACGTACACGCTCCACGACAAGCACCCCGACGGCGTCGGCCGGCTTCACGTGTTGTTCCGCCGCGAGAATCCCACCGCCAAGAAGAAAGACTTCGAGTTGCTGCCGCAACGGAAGAACAAGGGACGTTTCATCGGGTCGGTGATCGGCGTCCGCAACCTCCATCCCCGGCAGTGGTGGGGCGAAGGCGAGTTCAAGGTCTACCTGGACGGCGACACCCAGTTCCCCACCATCGCCGGCACCGGGAGCGAGGATTACGTGGGCCACGCCTGGGGCGTCCAAGAGGCCCCGTTCCTTTACAACGGGTGCAGCCTGAACCAGCGGGACTTCGTCTCGATGTACCGCTGGCACCTGCCCGACCCGATCGCCTGGCAGAAGGAGGCCCGCATCACCATCCAGCAGATCGCCGGCGGGATGGTCGAGACCCGCGACGACTGGTCGTGCGCCACCTTTTGGTACGAGCCGTTGCCCAGCGCTCCGTTGCCTCCGTTGCCCGACGTGAAGGCCCGCACGGCCAACCTCTGGGTGGAGGCGGAGGCTGCAAAAAAACATTAACCGTTGGGTGGCACGCCCTGAAAGGGCGTGGCAGGGCTTAGGGTTCACGTGGCGATTCACCACGCCCTTTCAGGGCGTGCCACCCAATGCACTGGTTGAGGAATGCGGCAAGTGCGCCTCTTGCCGCGGAGCGTACAATACCGGCAGGTTCTAACGTACCAACATAGGAGGAGATTTCTCATGGTCCAGACCGCCAGCACCATGCTGCCGTTGGGCACCGTAGCGCCCGACTTCTCGCTGCCGGACGCTGCCGGCAAGAAGGTGTCCCTTTCCGGCTTCGCCGATGCACCGGCGCTCGTGGTGATCTTCATGTGCAACCACTGCCCTTACGTGAAGCACGTGGCCGACGGCCTGGCCCGGCTGGCCGCGGAATATCAGAAGCGGGGGGTGGCCGTGGTGGGCATCAATAGCAACGACGTGGCCGCCTTCCCCGACGACTCGCCCGCCAACATGGCCAAGGAGGCGAAGCTCCGGGGCTACAGTTTCCCGTACCTCTACGACGCGACGCAGGCCGTGGCCAAGGCGTACCGGGCGGCCTGCACGCCCGACTTCTACGTCTTCGACCGGCAGCGGAAGCTCGTCTACCGCGGCCAGATGGACTCCAGCCGGCCGGGCGGCGGCGTGCCCGTCAGCGGCGCGGACCTCCGCGCGGCGCTGGACGCGGTGCTGGCTGGCAAGCCGGTCCCCGCCGAGCAGCGTGCCAGCCTCGGCTGCAACATCAAGTGGAAGCCAGGCAACGAGCCGGATTACTTCGGGTAATCACTCCGCGAACTCCGGCACGACGAGCTTCGGTGTCACGCCCGCCGCGTGCCCCTCGGCCAGCAGCCGGGCGACGGCAAGCCGGCCCACCGGGCCCATGTCGAGCGTCCACTGGTTCACGTACATCTCGACGAACTGGTCGGCCTTCGAGCGGCTTAAGCCCCGGCCGAAACTCAGGGCGTAGCTGAGCGCCTCCTCGCGGTGCTCCAGGCCGTACTCGACGCTCGCGCGCAGCAGCGCGTGTACGTCGCGGATCGCCTCCGGGCCAAGGTCCTTGCGGATCGCGTTGACGCCTAGTGGCAACGGCAGGCCCGTCCGCTCGAACCACCACTGGCCGGTGTCGACGACCAGCTCGAGCCGCTGGCTGGCGTAGGTCAGTTGGCCCTCGTGAATGACCAATCCGGCGTCGACCGGCGACCCCTCGAACTCTCCCTCGGCCACGGCGTCGAGAATCCGGTCGAAGGGGACGATGACGTGCCGGAAATCCGCGCCCAGGCAGAGGCGCAGCGCCAGATACGCGGTGGTCCGCAGCCCCGGCACGGCAATCGCGCCGTGGGCAAGCTCGCCGAGGGCCATCTTCCGCCGGCGCGACCAGCAGCGGGCCGTACCCCTCGCCGATGCTCGCCCCGCACGAGCAGAGGACGTAGCGGTCGCTCAGGTAGGCGTAGGCGTGGACGCTCAGGGCCGTCAGTTCGAGTTCGCCGCCCGCGGCCCGCTGGTTGAGCGTCTCGATGTCGGCCAGTTCGTGCTCGAAGCGGTATCGCCCCGTGTCGATTTTGCCCTGGGCCAGGGCGTAGAACATGAAGGCGTCGTCGGCGTCGGGGCTGTGGCCGACGCGGATGCGGCACGCCGGCCCGTCGGCTTTTCGTGGGGCAATCACCATCGCGTCATCGGCGGCTGGAGTCGCCTCCTACAGAACCATTGGGCTGCGGCCAACCTTCGGTCGGTGCCCTGCCCGTCTTGCGGTTCTCCCGCTGAATCGCCTGATAGACTTCCTGGCGGTGGACCGGAATTTCACCGGGGGCTTCGATCCCCAACCGCACCTTGTCTCCGCGAATATCGACAATCGTCACGATGACGTTGTCGCCGATCACGATGCTCTCGTCGCGGCCACGGGATAGCACAAGCATCGGCGGCTCCTTCCATAACACACACACCATGTATCGGACGGGTGAATCGCGGGAAACTATGGGAAGAAGGGGGCAGTCCCCATTTGTGCGAAGCGCCCTTCGGGCCGTTCCGGCAAATGGGGACTGTCCCCTTTTTCCTTGCTACGGCAGGGGCCTATTAAGCAGACTGTCCGTTAAGCCTTTCCAAAACGTCCTCAATCAGCAACCTCGATTTGTACGGAATCGTCCCCGCAAACAGACCATCCATCTCACGCTGGGCCGGGGCGGCGACCGCCAACAGAATCTGCCGGTCCTGAAACGCGCCGAGCGTATCGAGCTTCGCCTGAAGGTACTCCGGCGTCCAAAAACCGACGATCTCCATCAACACGGTCCGACCGTCCTGGTGACGGAACGTGAAGTCGGGCACGAAAACTTTCTGGCCGCGGTGCAGGATTTCCGCTTCACGCAAGAGCGTCCAGCCCTGGCGGGCTTGCGTCCCCCACTTCTCGGCAAACGCCTCTTCCACCTGGGAGTCAAACTCGGCGGGCGGCGGCAGGTGGCTGTGCAGGCCGTCGTCAGAGCTGAGATCAAGGCCAACTGTCCAGCCCGGCCGCCGCGTCTGGATCACCGCGTGCATCCGCCAGTTGCGGCAGGCCAGCAGGGCGGGCAGGAAGCGGGCCATCGCTGCCCCGTACCGCCGCGTCTGCCGCAACACCGACGCCAGCCCGTCAAAGCGGAAACAGTATTTTCCGTCGCCGCTGCGGGTGATCGTGTGCATCAGCCGGGCGAGCTTGGCATAGCGCACGATCGTCTTGAAGTCGTCCGCCGCCCAGACCGTCATCGACGTGGCCCCGAACAGCGCCGCCTGCACCTGGGCCACGTTGTAGCGGGCCAACAGGGCCGCCCCATCGGCATAGCCGGGGAACTCCGCCAACCGGTGGAAGTCGATCACGTCGGCGAACAGCTCGCCGTCGATCTCGGGCCAGGGGCGGCCGAGTCTTTCGGCAATTGCGGCCTTGACGGCCGTCTCCTCGTGCTCGAAGAGCCGGTCGGCCTTGCGCACGAGCGGGTGGCTGGCGGCTGCCGCGGAAAAAACTTCCCGCCGCAGGGCCGCCGCCCGGCCACGGCGGTCGCGCTCGTACACGCTGGCGTCGTCCAACAGCTTGCAGAAGGCGTCGATGCGTCGGGCGGGGCAATCGTCGGCCTCGGCCAGGATGTCCCACACCGCCCGGTGCAGTTCCCGCCGCGTCCGCCCCACGCCGTCCCGATAGGCGGCCAACATCCGCCCGGCGTAGTCGAGATACGGCCGATGGGTTTTCCGCGTGAGCCGGTCGGGCAGAATCCGCCCCCGCTCAAACGTGGCGATGGCGAGTTCTCGGGTCAACATCGCTCGGTCCCCTCTCCCTTCGGGAGAGGGTTAAGGTGAGGGCATCGCTGACAACGGCGCGTGCCAGTTGGTCAGCAAGTTCTCGATTTTCCAATCTTGCAATCCAGCCTGCCCACCCGTTGGTGTGGGGGAGGAAGAAAGCCGCGCGACATTGTAGCATAACCGATGGCTCATTTTCTACTGAAACCGCGACGTTCTTGCGGCTGCGTCCCGCTTGAGGCCCCGTGAAGGCAGGGTACAATAGCAAGTAGACTGTGAGGCACCGACGGCGATCCCCGCTCCGATGTCTCGGCATCGCGCTCGGGAGGTAGAACCATGTCGTCGATAACGCTGGATGCAATGTTAACTGCGACCCCCAACGTTTGCGGAGGGCGAGTGCGCATTGAGGGGACCCGCATCACGGTCCATCGCATCGCCGTTCTCTACAAGCAGGGCCAAAGCCCCGAGGAGATTGCGCGGACGTACACGCACCTCTCCTTGGGTCAGGTGTATGCGGCACTGGCCTATTATCACTCGAACCGCGCCGAGATCGAATCTGAATTGGCGGCTGCCGACACGCTGTACGATGAATTGAGGCGCGAGGCCTGCGCCGCAGGGCGACGCACCATGAGCGAAGTGCGTCTCTACATGGATGAAGATGCTGGCGAACACGCTGTTGTGCAGGGGCTCCGCGCCCGCGGCATCGATGTCCTGACCACCATCGAAGCGGACCGATGCGGGACGACCGATGGGGAACAACTCGCGTTTGCCGTGGAGCAGGGGCGGGCAATTTACACGTTCAACGTGGGCGACTTCGCCCGGCTGCACCGCGAGCGTCTCCAGCAAGGCGTCGGTCATAGCGGCATCATCGTCCTGCCCGACCAGCGGCACTCCGTCGGCGAGAAAATCCGGCGATTGGCCGCATTCGTCAGTCGGGTCACTGCGGAGGAGATGATCAACCGGATGGAATACTTGTAGCGATGGGTGGCTTCGCTGCACCCGTGGCGGGCTGCCAAGAGGTCGCCCAATGCTGAACTGTCCGTTGCGCCGCTTGATTCCCCGGGCGATGTTCGTGTGGCACAGCTTCGGCAGATCACAACAACGGCTAAGTGCGCTCCGACCCCACGTTTCCCTGATGTCTGTTGTACAGGGCGAGCAGCCGCTTGGCCGCCTCCAAGCCGCTGCGAGCGTCGTCTGCCTGCTTCGCGAAGTCGAGGGCGGTGTTCAGCACTGGAACACGCAGACGAAACGAACCGGACTTGGCTGCTTGTGCAAACTTCATATCCGGCTCAGCGTATTGCCTAAACTGGGCTCTCAATTCGTTGAGGCGGTTGCCCATTCCGGCGAACTGGAGATCCACATTACCGTGGGGTAGCTTGCGGATTATGTCGACACCTTTGGGCAGGTTCGTCGGGTGAAAGCAAATGAAACCCGCCCGTGCCGGTTTGGACGGAGGTTCCGTCATTTCCAATTCAGGCGCTATGCCGTTGCGCTTTTTTCGGTGAATCGTTGTGAAACGCCTTGGTTTCTCGGTATTTGAGGGCGGTTGTGCGATGTTTGCCTTATGCGACCTGGCAAGGAGTCTGACGACGCAGTTCGCGGAGCAGGCGACACCGCCCGCCAACGGTACGCAGACGATGCTCGATCCACGCGACGTTCCATCGCTGGCAGAGCGATTCGAGCATCCGCAATCGGTCCGTCGCACGGGCCTGTACCCAGTCGGCTCCGATCTTCACGCCCTCCCGCTGCATATCGCGCAGCCGTTGCTGCTCCAGCAACAACAACCCCATCAGCAGCATGTCCAGGTAACGCTCCACCGCCTCGAACTTCATCAGCACATAACACTCGAACTGCATCCGACTCTTCAATTCCCGGAAGAACAGTTCCACCTGCCAGCGGACTTCGTACCACTCGATCACCTGCCGGGCGGTCGCCGTCAGATCGGTGCAAGCCAGCACCTTGCGGTGCCAACGCGCCGGCTTGCGACTGTCTTCGCGGCGATACGAAACTGGGGCGCGATGGTAGGCCCACCACTCGGCCGACTGGCCCGGCGAGAGTTGCACCTTCGGATTCTCCTTGTACGACGCCACGATCAGACAGTCGCCCAGCTTGGAGACCGTCGCTTGGCGCGCCGCGACGGCGTACCGCCGCTTCGTTTTCTTGACTCGCAAGTTGTCGGCGTGTCGCCGACGGGCGAAGACGTGGTCTTCGTTGTCCACCGCGAGGTCGAGCAGGGCAAACTCCTTCCGTGTCCAGCGCCGCGTCCAGGCCACCACGGGGTCGCCCGAGACCAACGCCGCGTCCTGGTCTGGTGTGCGGGCCAGCACCCGATTCGGATCGAGCGGAAAGACCGCGTGAAAATGGCGTTTTCGGCACGCTTTGTGGATCGCGCCGGCATCGAAGGCGCTGTCGAAGGTCACGATCACGTCCACGTCGTCGGGCACGCGCAGTTCGCGGATCATAGCCGCCGCCAGGTCGATCGTCGTCCGAAAGCGCCGCTTGTGTTTGCGGCAGTAATCCGCCGTGTAGTAGCTCTTCCGCGGCACAGGCAGCCGTGCGCCGCGGTCGGTCAGCACCAGCCCCATCAGAAAGGCGTGCTGGCGGGTGTTCTTCCGCGGGATTCCGCCGCTTCGACATGAGGATCAAGTTTTCCATCTGCTCCGACACCGTGGCATGGTAGGTTGTGTCGATGGCCACGATCCATTGCCGCCGCTTGCCTTTCGCCTGTCGTCGCTCCCAGGCATCCACGTTGTCCAAGAGCCGGTCGTACAGGTCCACACACCAATCCCGCGTTCGCCATTGGGGGTTGGTCAGCCGGCGAGAGATCGTGGCCGCGTGACAGCGACCGCCCAGGACCTCGCCCGCGATCGTCTTGAGGCAGCGTCGATGAGGAGCCAGGAGGAAGGCCAGCACCATCGGAGCCAAGGCGCGTTGGATGGGCCGGGAGCACTTCGCCGTGGTTTTGGAAAAGAACGACTTGACCTCCCGAGGTACGCCCAATACGATCATGGCAGACTCCTTTCCTGGATGCGGACGGCGATCCTGCCGCCCGGTTTGTTGTGGACTCATCCAGGATACGGAGTCTTTTTGTTCGTCCCAACATCATTTACGCCACGCTAGCATTGCTTTCACAACGAAAAAGCGCAACGGCATAGATTCAGGCGCATATTCTTGCGCCAGTTGCCAGTACATGTGCCAGAAATTGGTGACCGGAGCGTCCTCCACGGCCTGGTATCCAAGCATCCCTTTCTCCATTGCAACTCTTAAGAGCGCTTCTTTGTACAGCTTGCGAGCGCCCATGGTTGGAACGTTGGCGAACCAATCCCTGATTGCCTCATACGTAACTCGCGCATCAAACCCTTTCAAATCAGTTGCACTGCCGAAGAAACGCTCTGGAGCCACAAGGACGGTGCGGAAGGAGGAACAATCCCCACGCTCAACGTATGTGCTACCGCGAGTACGGTATCGTTCCGCCTGTTGCGGTTGGAATCCCGCGTTGACCTTGTTTTCGATCAAGAGCCGTACCGGATTGCCATCGCCGCCTTCGAGAGCGACCTCAAGGTCTGATTCACCGGTGGACTGGGTTACGGATCGCCAAGCACCAGCAGACGCCCAACGGAAAAATCTGGCCCGATGGCCCGAACTGCGAACCATTGGGGGAAATCCGGCGACGACAGGAACTCCTCAAGCAACAGCAAGTCAATGTCGCGTTCGGACACGCCCGCGATGTTAATCGACGCTGCTATCATGAGGGGAAATTGGGACAGGGCGTCAATAGTCGATAGGGATCAGATGGGGCGGCTTGGCTGAACGAATTGGGACGCCGCGGCACGCCCTGACTGCCGTCGATTCTACCGCGTCCAGAGGGCGAGTCAACCGTTGGCGAGAAAAACGGCGACGTTTTCGGGCGTTATCCGCCGGGCCCTCACCCCCGGCCCCTCTCCCAAAGGGAGAGGGGAGACGTTCGCATTCACATCTTCCTGTGCCGCGTGCCTTGGTAGGCGTCGCTGGAGCGGCGTTGGCGGGAGCGCTCGGCCTCGGCGGTGTCGGCCGCGACGATCTCGTAGAGCACCGCCTTGGCGTTGCCCGAACGGCGCAGCACGCGGCCCAGCCGCTGCTTCGCCTGGCGGCTGGAGGCCGTGCCGCCGATCACTACCGCGACCTTCACCTCGGGCAGGTCCACGCCCTCGTCCAAGACGCGGTTGGCCACCAGCGCCGGGTAGCGTCCCTCCGCCAGTCCTTGGAGGATTTCCAGCCGCTCTTTCTTGCCGCAGTGGCTCAGCAGGCAGGGGATAAGGAAGCGGCGGGAGACGTCACGGGCCATGGCGTTGCTGCCGGCGAAGACCATGCACGGCTGGCCGGCGTGGAGCCGGAAGAGGTCTTCCAAGACCCGCAGCTTCTCCTCCGCCCGGTCCTCAATCGACTTCTTGGCGAAATAGGCCCGGAGCACGCGGCGGGACTCGGGCGTGCGGCCCGTCTCGCGCAGAGGTCTTCCCAGGAGTAGTGCGGGCTGGTCTTGCGGCGGTCGATGATATACGCCCGCACCTGCCGCGAAAGCTGCTGATAGCGGCGTTGCTCGTCGGGCTTCAGGTGGACGGGAATCCGCACCACGTCGTAATCGGCCAGGGTCCGGCCCTTGGCCGCGGCGATGGGCATCTCATAGACCACCGGCCCGATCAGCCAGTCGAGGTCCGTCTGGCGGCCGTCCGAGCGTTGGGGCGTGGCCGTCAGGCCCAGCCGCAGGGCGCGGCCGACATCCGGGCGGCGTCGCGGCGGATTTCGCCCGGCAGGTGGTGACACTCGTCGAACACCACCAGCTCGAACCGGTTGCCGAACCGCTCCATGTGGATGCACTGCGCTGTCGTAAGTCGTCACCGAGACCGGCCAGACGCGGAAGACGTTGTCGCCGATGATCCCGGCGTCGTAGCCGAGGGCGGCGAGGATGCGGCGGTGCCACTGGTACATCAGGTCGCGGACCGGGGAGACCACCAACGTCGAGGCGGCGGTTTGGGCCATGATCGACAAGGCGACTTCGGTCTTGCCGGTCCCGGTGGGCATGACGATGCAGCCCCGCCGCGGGCCCATCCAAGCCGCCACGGCCGCCTGCTGCTCGGGCCGCAAGGGGTGCATCTGTGTCTTGGGCCAACGGACGGGATGCCAGGCGGGCACGTGGTCTTGCACGGTTACACCCGCCGCGTGGAGCCGTCCGAGCACGGCGAGGTACTCGATGGCGTCGGCCCGCCATGCCCCCACCCGCCGGTCCCAGGCCCACTTGCCCGGCTCCAGGACCGCCGCCGCAAGCCCGCGGGATACGCCTGCCAGCAGCAGAGTCCCGCCGGCAAACGACAATTCGGTGGTGCTCATTGCTACCGGAGCGTGCCGGCAGTCGGCTGACGGGCGGTCCAGCCGCTGGCGGGCAACGTCTGCGGGGATTCCGCCGGCGACCCGTCGCCAGCCACGGACGGACCGGTTGGCGTCGCGGCCGGCCCCGCCACGCGATCGGTGACCGAGACGATCCGCTCGGAGCCGGGGACGTCTCCCGGCCGCGCTTCCGCTTGCACCCGGTCCCGAAACTGGCCCCGGACATCGGCTGGGACTTGGCTCCGGACGTAGTTTCGGGCTTGGCTTGGGACCCGGTTCCGGGCTTGAGCCCGGACTTGGTTCTCGACTTGGCCTTGCTCCAGCGCCGGTTGCGGAATGGGCTCCAGCACTGAGCCTGCTCGGGAGTGCGAGCAACACAACTGACAGCCGCAACCGTCGTATTGGTAGACGGGGCCGCAGTAGTCATACGGGTGGCAGCACATCCGGCAGCCCATTGCGGCGGACAAGAATCCTAACAGGCCCAATCCCAACGCCCTGCGGAACATCAGACACCCCCTTCCCCGAAAAGGCAACAAGAACCAGTCGCGCTCAACCAGGATGAGCTACGGAGTTAATCTTCGGCTGCAAATCTTGACTAATCCGCATTTTTCCCGGAATTGGCACAGATTAGAGGGGCGAGTTGTGAAACGGCGAAAAATGGTGCGACCGGGCAGTTTCGCGCAATTGTCCGTTCAAGCGCGAGAAAAAGGCCGGGCCTGCACAACGCAGGTCCGGCCTTGCTTCGCTCAAACTTCGATGACCCGCAGCAACAGCGCTCAGGCCTTCTTCGGCGCGGGCGGCGCGGGGGCGCCGGCGAGGGCGATGGCCCTGCCTTCGGGGCAGTGGGCTGGCAGCACGGGGCCGCCGGCGCACAGGCCTTCGGGCAGCAGGTCTGCGGCTCGCAGGTCGAGGCGTGGCAGCACGTCGCACAGCAAGTCTTGCACTTGTGGCAGCGCTTCGCCTCACAGGTCGAGACGTGGCAGCACGAACTTCGGCCGGCACGTCCGGCACCGGCGGCTACGCTTGTGGTGGCAGCAGGTGTCCGCACAGCAGGTCGAGGCGTGGCAGCACGTCTGCGGCTGGCAGGTCGCCGGAGCGCAGGGCTGCGGGCAGCAGGCGGCCGGAGCGCAGACCTTCGCGCGCAAGTTACCGGGGCGCACGGCTGCGGGCAGCACGTCTTCGGCTCGCAAGTCGAGACGTGGCAGCAAGTCGAGACGTGGCAGCACGACTTCGGCCGGCAAGTCCGGCACCGGCGGCTACGCTTGTGGTGGCAGCAGGTGTCCGCACAGCAGGTCGAGGCGTGGCAGCACGTCTGCGGCTGGCACGTCGCCGGAGCACAGGGCTGCGGGCAGCAGGCGGCCGGAGCGCACACCTTCGGCGCACAAGTTACCGGGGCGCACGGCTGCGGGCAGCACGTCTTCGGCTCGCAAGTCGAGACGTGGCAGCACGTCGAGACGTGGCAGCACGAACTTCGGCCGGCACGTCCGGCACCGGCGGCTACGCTTGTGGTGGCAGCAGGTGTCCGCACAGCAGGTCGAGGCGTGGCAGCACGTCTGCGGCTGGCACGTCGCCGGAGCACAGGGCTGCGGGCAGCAGGCGGCCGGAGCGCAGACCTTCGGCGCAAGTTACCCGGGCGCACGGCTGCGGGCAGCACGTCTTCGGCTCGCAAGTCGAGACGTGGCAGCACGTCGAGACGTGGCAGCACAACTTCGGCCGGCACGTCCGGCACCGGCGGCTACGCTTGTGGTGGCAGCAGGTGTCCGCACAGCAGGTCGAGGCGTGGCAGCACGTCTGCGGCTGGCACGTCGCCGGAGCACAGGGCTGCGGGCAGCAGGCGGCCGGAGCGCACACCTTCGGCGCAGCAAGTTACCGGGGCGCACGGCTGCGGGCAGCACGTCTTCGGCTCGCAAGTCGAGACGTGGCAGCACGTCGAGACGTGGCAGCACGACTTCGGCCGGCACGTCCGGCACCGGCGGCTACGCTTGTGGTGGCAGCAGGTGTCCGCACAGCAGGTCGAGGCGTGGCAGCACGTCTGCGGCTGGCACGTCGCCGGAGCACAGGGCTGCGGGCAGCAGGCGGCCGGAGCGCACACCTTCGGCGCGCAAGTCACCGGGCGCACGGCTGCGAGCAGCACGTCTTCGGCTCGCAAGTCGAGACGTGGCAGCACGACTTCGGCCGGCAAGTCCGGGCCTTGCGGCAATGCCCATAATGGCAGCAGGTGGCTGGCATACAGGTGCTGCAGCAGGGCGCCGCACAAACCGCCGGGCCACAGCAGTCGCTGGCGACCGCGCAGCTTGGAGTGCCCAGCAGGGCAATCCCGAGCACCGCGATACCCAACGCGATGCCGAATAGATACATCCGATTCATTCGAGTAACCTCCAACTAAAAAAGGTACCGTAGCGTTGAGAAACTCATACACCTGTGCCGTCACCCGATCCGAGGCTTCCCAACCGCGACGGCCATCGGCCGGAAAGCCTTATCTCACGCACACTCGGCTGTGTCAGGCGTTACTCCGCTTTTGCCGAGTCCATTCCCCTGCTGAAGTCTCACCGGCCGCAGGCGACGGTAACGGATGCACAGCTTGGGACGATAAGCTAGCATAGTCAGGCGAGATGTCAACCAGGGGGAGGCGAAATTGTTCCTATTGGGACCCCTCGGTATTCTAGGGGTACTACACCGCTTAGATAGAAAAACCTAGGTCACGAAAGGCGCAGCGTAGCGTAGCGGCGCGAGAAAAGTAGGGGTCTAGTCTGGAAACAACTCCAGAGCGCAGAGATTAAGTCGTTGAGAATAAACGACTTAGCAATGTAGACGCAAACTGCGTCTGTAACTGGAAATGACTTCGCTGGGGCGTTGCGGTTTCACCCCAAATCCGGCGGTAGCCAGGAAAAACCGGAAAAGATTGCCTAATTTATCTCCTCAACGCCGAACAGGTTTTTCCGAATTTTCTCCCCCTTTCGCCTGCGATCCGGCCTGTCCCTTCTCCATACGCCGTCGGATCTCCTCCCGAACCCATTGCTGCTTCCGCAGCATATCCTCCGGGTCTTCGAAGCTGAGCACCAGTGGCGGTTCACCGGGGAAGACCATTGCCGCCACGCCGGCGATTCGCCAGCCATCGGATTCGCGGCGTACCACCCAGATCGCCTCATCGGTCTTCGGTTGCCCATCTGCGTCGAGATCGGTCCAGGTCGATGCGACCCTGGCCCCCACGTCGTCTACATAGTCCACCTTGCCGACGGTGAATTTAGCCGTGTCGCTGGCCGGCGGGGTAACGTTGCGGTTTAGCGAAGCGGTCTTTTCTCGTGCCAGCGTGCTGAGCATCCGGGTGGCCTTCTCATCGTTGCCGGTCCGCACGGCCTCCAAGAACTCGGCGACGGCAGCCGCGGGACCATCGGCCTTGGTGGCTACCTCGCCGGCATCATCGCCCGCGGCCGCTGCGGCCGCGTCCGATCCGTCGGAACGTTGCTTCGGGCCGACCGGTTCCGGCCGGTTTGCCGCAGCCCGCCACGGTCAAGGCCAGGATGGCCCAAGCGGTGATGCCATGCAACTTGCACATTTCTTCGACCTCCGTGTCGCACATTCAGGCTACCCCCACCGCAACGGCAGGGGTGGCGGAGTGTCGCAGGAACGCCAACTCGCGTCAAGACGACTTGCCCGGCAACTTGGCGAATGGGTGCAAGTTGCACTTTGTAAGTTGTCGGATTGATGTTAAACAGAGGGGGGGTGATTTTGCCTGGTAAGAGGCCGGGTGGTGGGAACTTAGACAAAGGAGATAGCCAGGGATGGCCATTGACCAGAACTTGCACGATCGGATCAAGGCAATCGCCCAGGAATTGCGGCAAGAAGTCTACGGTGCATCGGGGACGCCGACCTGGGGAACCAAGTTCACGGAGATTGAAGACTTGGGGGTCGAAATCGGAGACCTCCTGGCTCGGGAGGTTATCGGTCAAAGTCTGGAAGACCAGGGGCGTTCGATGGCAGTTCCCACAACCGCGATAGGTCCAGACGGGGCGGGGGGGAGGTCGAAGTGCGGATGGTTCAGACTCGGCGAGGCGAGGTTGCATGGCCAGAACCCAAGGGGTACGACAAGCCTTCTCGGAAGGCTTTTTTTCCCTCAGTCGCAGGCATTGGGGATTGCGCCGGACGACACGGCGAGTCCTCGGGTGTTGGAGAAGATGGTGTACGCCGGGACGCAGAGCCATAGTTTCCGGCAGGCCGAGCAAGACTTGAAACATCTAGCCGCAACAACAGGGCAGCCCGCGGCAGCAAGTTCCGCGCGTGGCGTGCGTCGAGATGGACGGCGGACGCATCCAGATTCGGAATCGGAACGAAGAAGAGCCGCCGACGGAGGAGAAGCGGAAGGGGCGTTTCTGGCGCGAGACGAAAGTGGGATGCTTGCTGTCGATGACCAGTGAAACGTCCGCGGCCGATCCTTGCCCGGTGATTCCCGGGATTTTCGTCGATCCGCGTCGCATGGGGCAGATTTCTCGGGAAATCAAGGGTTTTTCTGCGGTTGGCGAGGCGCCTGCGAGCGAGGAATCGGCGGAAGCGCCGGCGTCCGAAAAGCGGCGAGGCCAGCCGGAACCGTTGGCGCGAAGCGTCGTGGCGACGCGCGAACCCATCGAGGCGTTCGGCAAACAGTTGGCGGCGGCTTCATGGCGGCGCGGCTTCATGGCGGCGAGTCGCAAAGCGTTCGTGGGCGATGGTTCGGAGACCAATTGGTCGGTGTGGCGGCGACACTTTTCGCATTTCACGCCGATCGTGGATTTCATCCACGGACTGTGCTACGTGTTCGCCGGCGCGATGGCAGGCCGCGCGATGGAGGAAGCGTGGCCGATCTATTGTCAGTGGGCGCAGTGGTTGTGGAGCGGGCAGGTGGAGTCGGTGCTCGTCGGGTTGCGGGAACGTCAGCGGGAGTTGGGGCAGCCGGACAAAGACGAGGCCGAAGATTCACCGCGGTGTAAGGTGGCCGATGCGTTGTGTTATTTGGAGAACCAAGGACCAAGGATGCGTTACGACGAGTACCGTCGAGAAGGGCTGCCCATCACCAGCAGCCACATCGAATCGACGATCAAGCAAATCAATCGGCGTGTCAAGGGCACCGAAAAATTCTGGTCGAACGGTGGAGCGGATGCGCTGCTGCAACTGGCAGCCGACTATCTGAGCGACACCCAACCGCTTACCACCTTCTGGCGGGAGCGAACGAGCCGAGCCACCGGCCAACGGCACTACCAGACCGCCGGTTAAACGGCGCAAAGTACAACTTGCACCCTTGGCGAATAATACCGGCTCGTTACAACCGATATATCCAGAGGAACCCATACTACCCGATTTCCCAAAATGTCAAAGGACGCACCGATCGCGTAACTATCCATGACCGCGAAAAAAAGGGCAGAACCGCGTGCCGCCGGCCGTATGGCCGGGGGTTGTGGCAAGGGGTGCATATTTGCGGCCGTCGTCGTGACGGCGGGATTCTTGACGGCTGGCGTTCCGGCATTGGGGCAGGGGATCGCCCTGCGGGGGGTCAGCCCGGTCAACGATTCGATGGGCGGGGCCGCCACCGGCTGCCCGATCGACGCCGCCGGCGCGATTCACTGGAACCCGGCCTCGATCAGCGGACTGCCCAGCTCCGACGTGTCGTTTGGGATGGAATTGATCCTGCCCAACGCGGAGCTTTCCTCGTATGCCGGCGCCAACGCCTTTGGCGCCGGGAAGCCGCCGGTGACAATGTCCGGGAGCGACGGGAGCGAGTCTGGAGTGACGCCTGTCCCCGAGATGGCCTTCGTCCACAAGTGTCCTGATTCGCCGTGGAGCTACGGGCTGGGGATGTTCGGCGTGGGTGGCTCGTCGGTGAACTACCCCTCCAGCTTGACCAATCCGATCCTGACGCCGCAGCCGCCCAACGGCTTCGGGATCGGCCAGCTCTCGGCCAATGTGGATATCTGTCAGATCGTGCCCACGGTGTCGTACGAACTCAGTGAGCGGCTGTCGGTTGGTTTCGCTCCCACCGTGACGATTGGCAAACTCTACGCGAGCCCGCTGATTCTGGGACCGAAGAACGACGCCAACCAGGACGGCTACCCCACGTGGTCGTCGGGCGTAGGCACGCGGTACATGTGGGGGGGCGGATTCCAGGTGGGCGCCTACTATACGACCGACGTCGGATGGCACTTCGGCGCGGCGGTGAGCAGCCCCCAGTGGATGGAGCCGTTCCGTTACCGCTCGGAGGACGAGTTGGGCCGGCCGTTGGACATCACCTTCAACATGAACTATCCGTTGATCGCCTCGGTGGGGGCATCGTACTCGGGCTTCGAGGACTGGGTTCTGGCCTGCGACCTCCGTTATTTCGACTACGCGGACACCACGGGCTTCCGCAACCTGGGCTTCGGGCCGGACGGCGCCCTGCAAGGGCTGGCGTGGAACAGCATCATGTCCGTGGCCGTCGGGGTCCAGCGGCGGCTCAGTGACCGCTGGACCGTCCGCGGCGGGTACTGCTTCAACCAGAACCCGATCGCCTCCGACGCGGCGGCGTACAACGTGGCCTCGCCGGTGATCGTCCAGCACGTGCTGGCCGTGGGCTGCTCCTACACCTTCGACGAGAACTGGATTCTCGCGCTGGCCTACACGCACGGCTTCGCCAACAGCGTGACTGGTCCCATGATCGGTCCGGCGGGGCCCGTCGCCGACACCTCGGTCACCAGCACTGTTTCGGCCGACTCGCTCAGCCTGGGCGTGACCAAGCGGTTCTAAGAAGTCCTCCCTCCCCCATTGGGAAAGGGGCATCCGAGAAGTCCTCCCCTCTCCCTTTGGGTGAGGGGCTGGGGGTGAGGGCGGCAGGCGCTATTCCGCCGGCATGATCTCGACCACCCTTTCCCGGCGATGGAACCGCAATCCGGTATTCCGGAGCAATCCGCGGATAATCTCGTCGACGGTGGCGTTTTCCAGGTGCAACGACACCCGCTGGTCCAGGGAGATGCCGGCCGTATGGATTGCCTGCTCGTCGATGCGAAGGTCCAGGTCGAGCCGGCCAGCCAATTGGCGGAGCACGGGGCCGAGCGGCTTCTCCTGGACGTTGATCTGGAAGCGGTCTTGGCCGGGGGCCGGCTTGACGATCCGCCCGCTGGTGGGCACGCGCGGCCCGGCAAGGCCCCGCTCGCGCCGGGGGACGGCCGGGATGTTCTCCGGCACCGGCACGAGTTCGAGCCGCGACCCGTTGGCCGCCACCTGGAAAGTAAGGTCAAACTGGATGGCTACCAGCGTCAGCCGGTCGGCCAGGGAGAGGGGGGGCAGGTCGGCGGCCGCCCAAAGATCATGCGGCACCTGCTCCAAGTTGGCGATTTCCAGTCCGCCTTGGCGGCCGAGCTGCGAGAGCAGTTCGCGTGGGGTGGCGAGGTCCTCCCACCGGAGCGCCTTGAGTTGATGATACCTGTGTTGCACGGCCGGCGGGAGGCGACGAGTTTGCTTGTCCAGCGCAGAGGCCACCGCGGGCAGACGCTCCGCGACCTGCTTGGGACCAAGGTAGACGACGGCCCCCAGCCGCGAAACCCCCAGCCCGCGGTCCCGCACGATCGTCTCCAAGACCGTCTCCAGGGGCACGCCCCGCAGCGAGACATCCAGCTTTTGGCTGGGATCGACCCGCCGATCGATCAATATGGCCACGCGGCGGGCCCGAGAGAGGTGTGCCATCGCCTCGCGCAGGGGATTCTCCGCCCAGAGGACATCCACCGGCTCGACGAGTTGCTGTTGGAGAGCGGCATCGGTCAGCCAGTTGGCGCGATCCGCGGCCTGGGCGATGCCTCCGCAGACCAGGGCACCGGCGACCAGCGCCGCGGCGATCCAACACCGCCGGTTGAGTGTAACAATTAGGGGCGGTTGCACGTTTGCACCCTCCAAGGTGGGGCCATCGGACACTTTGGGGTTGCCGAAAGAGTCACTTTGTCAGCGGGGGTGGTACGCCCTGAAAGGGCGTGGTGGGTGTCAGGCTCAAATTCGGCGACTCGCCACGCCCTTTCAGGGCGTGCCACCCCGGTAAGCTTGCAGAAGTCATTCCCGCGGCAACTGCTCATACATCTCCATTCTACCCCCCGATCGCCGGCGGAGAAATTTCCGCTTTCCGCGGTTTTCGTTGGCGTTTCCGGCGGTTTGCGATTACAATCAAGGAATACTCCGGGCCGGAAAAAGGGGACAGGTCCAATTTACCGGAACGGCCCGGAGGGTGCTTCGCACAAATTGGACCTGTCCCCTTTTTCCGGCCCTGCCCGTTCGAGGGGACGCTACGTGAGCACCAATCCCGCACGGCCGCCGCTCTTGCTGGTCCTCTACCAAGAGTACCTCGACCGGCAGGACGCGGCAGGGTTCGTCCAGAAGGTCTCGAAGCTCTACACCACGGGCACGCTCGCGCGGCTGACCCGGCACGCCGGCCGCGAGGTCCGCCGGGCGGCCGTGCTGGCCCTGGGTTTTCTTGCCGACTACGAGGCCAACCACACCCTCGGCTGCGCGATGTTGGACGAGGACCGCACCGTGCGCACGCTGGCCCAGAGCGGCATCCGCACGCTTTGGACCAAGGCGGGCAACGAAGCGGAACGCCGCGAGCTGGGCACGATCATCCGCCTCAACGCCGCCAAATTGCCCAAGGAGGCCCTCGGCCGGGCCACTTGGCTGATCCAGCGGGCACCCTGGTTCGCCGAGGTCTGGCATCAGCGGGCGGTGGCCCACGCCGCCCTGGGCCGGCTGGTCGAGTCGATCCGCGACTGCCACCAGGCCCTGGAGATCAATCCCTACCACTTCGTGGCGGCCACGAGCATGGGCCAGGCCTATTTGCAGCTTGAGAACCCCGTCTCGGCGCTGGAGTGTTTCCGCCGCGCGCTGCGGCTGAATCCTGATCTGGAAGCGGTCCGCATCCAGGTCGTCCGCCTGACGCGGATGGTCGAGGGGAGCCGGTGACGGCGAAAAAAGGGGACAGCCCCCATTTGTGCGAAGCACCCTCCGGGCCGTTCCGGCAAATGGGGACTGTCCCCTTTTTCCGCCTCAGAACTTCTTCCCGTCGGTCGCCAGGCCGTCCTTGGGGTTGCCGGGCTTCCCGCGGCAAAGTTGATTCACCGCGGCCCCGGGATCGGCCGCACGGAGAAGTTGTCGAACAGGGCATTGTTCCAACCGCTGCCGACCCCGGCCATGCCGGCGCTGAAGGTCCCATCGTTCATCGCCCTCACTTCAACACCGTCGATGCGGACCACAATGTCCGAGCCGGCGAACTTCAGCGCAAGCTGATGCCACCGTTCGGCGGCAAACGGGACGGTCCCGGCGTCCAGCGTCTTGGTGAATGCCTTGAGTTCCCAGTGGCCGTCGGTGCTCACCTTCAGCCAATAGCCGTGTGGCGGCTGCGGCTGGGAGAGATCCTGCAGACTCTTGGCAATGCGTCCGAACAGCGCGAGTAGCCTGATTTCTCCACGTAGGCGTCGCAAGATACCTCGTAATTGCGCCACTTCGTCCCGCCGATGATCGTATAGGGGTCGGGATTCGGATAGAACCGCCAGTCAATGCCGCGGCGGGCGACCGTCTGCCGCAAGCACTTGCCGCCGTCGGGGCGCTCGGCCACCTCGAAGACGCCGGCCTGGTCGGCGAAATACTTAGGCATCTTGCCCGCTGCGTAGCCCTCGAAATCATCTTCATAGGTCCGCGGAAAATCAGCCGCCGGGGGAATCTCGGCCTTGCCTTTTTGCTGCCCGGCCGTCGTGGTTAGGGAGTAAATGCAGCCGGGCTCCAGCCGGATGCTGAACGAGCCATCGGCCAATCTTAGATCATCCTGCCGTACGAACTGGCTTTGTGCGTTGCTGCGCCAGACGTGGACCGGCCCAGCCGCCAGCCCGCCGGTTACGCGGAACGAGAGCGTTTGCGGACGCTTGGCGCCGCTGGTCTCGATGATGATGCTGTAATCGCCGGGGCTTTGGGGGCTCCGCAAACAGACGTAGCTGCCGCCGTTTTTCAGCAGCCCACACGCGCCATCGAGGTACTTCCAGCCCGGCTGCGCGAATTGCCCGGTGTGGGCCATCGCCCACAAAGCGGGCCACACCTCGTAATGGCCCGACCAGGGCGTATTGGCCTTCATCGGCCCGTGATCGGGCAACGTGAGGCTGTCGTAATAGGAATCGATCAAATAGCAAGTTACGGTCTTGGTCATTCGTCCGTCGATATAGTTGCGGTTGTACATTTTCGTGCTCGCAGGGGCTGGTGCCCATCCTGTAAGTGTCCCAAACTCGTTAGCCGACGGTTTCCATTGCGGATTGTCCTCGCTCGACCAGAGCGGTTTGCCGCAAAGCTTGGCGGCGGCCGTGCTCTGGTATCCCGGATAATGGGCCCCCACCACTTGAACCGCCTTGTTGAGTTCGTCGTCTTGACGGAACTCGTTGACGATATCCCATTTCCCCCTTCCGTTGATGGAATCCGATTTCCCGCTCCCAACCTTGTCACACTCGTCACAGGCGACGATTTGGACGCCCGCCAAGCCGCGGTTGTTCAAGGTCTTCCGCAGCAGCTTGATCCAAGCACTGTCGTGCAGCGTCTCGTTCCAAATGCCGCAGTAGTTGATATCCAGGCCGTGATACTTCTTCGCGCCTTGGATGAAAGCGGCCACGAAGTCGGCATTGTCCTGCGTGAAAAACTTCTTCCAGTTTAGCGGCGCCCGCTCCGGCCACCTCAATTTGTCCGGGTCGCCTGCGTCAGGGAAGTCCTTGTCGCCAATCCAGTGGGGGCGCCCCATTGCAGCACGTCGAGGTAGATGTTCGGGTTGCGTTTCTTCGCCTCGCGCATCAGCCACCACTCGTAGCCACGGTCGAAATACTCGGGCCGCGGATGCTCGAACTCCTCGCGGGTGCGCGCATGGCTCGGTTCGGTCCCCTCGCTCGAGTTCACGTCGCCACCGATTTCCACCTTCAAGTGGTGCAGCGAGGCGCCGTAGTTCGGCTTGAAGAGGAAATCGAGCACCTGGCTCCGCTGCGGCTCGGGATAGTCAAACAGGAGTCGGGTGCCGGCGCCCGCGCTCAGCCCGCCAATGCCTTCAAACGTCCGGCCTGGACCTCGCCCATCGAGTGTGACGGTTTCCGCCCGGCCAATCACGGCCTGCGCCAACACCAGCCAGAAGAGCGACCCGTAGAGTAAGTTTCTTGGCATGGAAGGAACCCCACAAAGAAATCCATCGCCACCGCCGCCGCAACACCCGCTAGAACTTCTTTCCGTCGATCGCCAAGCCGTCGCGGCGGTTCCCGAGATAGTCAAGGATGCTGCGATGGACGATGGGCTCCGTAGCGGTAGTGCCTTGGACCGTTCGTTTACGCGCTACGGCGTGGACTACAGCTTCAGCCCGCTCAGCTCGGGTTCGACACGACGGTTCTCCCTCAACAGTTCCTCCATCGTGAGGCGTCCGTGCCGCAGCGCGGCCTCGCGGCCGAGAATGCAGGTCAAACAGCCGTCCACCGCACGCCGAACCGTCAGATTCTCGCACCGTCCGGCAGTTACGTCTTGGTAAAACGCCGCGATGTTCCGCACGGCCCCAGCCTCGTAGAGGTTGACCACGCTAGCGTCGACCGCCGGGTTCTTCTGGCGGCGGTGGAAGTGCGCCTTGCCGGCGTAGGCCACTACGGCGTGCGCCGTCCGGCTGAAGACCTTGCAGATTAACCCGTCATCGGCGGCGTTGGGCAGTGCCATGCCGGAATGTTCGTGGATCAATCCGTCGGCGTACTCATAGATGACTCCGCAAACGTCGTGGCTGTCGCCGTGCGGATTGGCCCGGTAAATCCGCGAGGACCCCATGGCGGCCACGGGCGGCCGGCCGACGACCCACACCGCGGCGTCGATCGCATGGATGTCGAACGAGACGATGAAACTGCCGCCGATGGTCATGTCGTTGTCCCACACTCCCCGCTCCAGCCGGTTTTCGATGTTGGCCGTCTTGGGCGGGTCGGGGCGATCGCCGTCAATCCCGCTGGTGACGATCTTCGCCAGCTTGCCCAACTCCTCCTTGCGTATCAACTCAGCCACCTGGATGTTGACCGGATCGGTGGGAATCTGGTAATCGACCAGGAAGGCGCGCCGCTTCCCGGTGGCCAACTTGCCCGCCGCCGCGACCCGCCGGCAGCCGAATACGTCGATCGCCACCGGCTTGGCCATGTAGACATGCAGGCCGGCGGCGGCGGCAGCGGCGCACTGCTCGGCAAGGAAATAGGGGGGCACGATCAAAGCCACCGCCTCGACGCCGCTCTCGAGCACTTTCTTGTAGCCCGAGAGGCCGGAGAACCGCCGGCTTTGGTCCACGCCCAGGCCCTCGCCCAAGCGGTCAGCGTTGCGTTGGAAGTAGTCCGCCACGGCGTGGAACTCATACCCGCCGTGCTGTTGGAAGAGCTTGGCGATCCAGCCTCCGCGGCGCCCGCAGCCGACCAGACCGAGCTTGATCTTGCGTTTCGGGGCGTCGGGCTTTGCTTCCAGCGCGGGCTGGCTGGCGGCGAACCCCGCGGCGGCGCCCACCAACGGCGAGGCCGTGGCGGCGCCCAGCAGCGGCGCGGCCGCGGCGGCGCTCACCGCACCGCCGAGGAACCGCCGCCGCGAGCAGCCTGGTTGTCGGTCCGCCTGCGGCGGGCAATACGCATCGTTCATGGCTTCCTCCTTAAAATTTCTTCCCGTCGATCGCCTGGCCGTCGTGGCGGTTGCCCAGATAGTTGTGGACCAGCGGGTCGATGGTGTAGTTGACGATCCTCACCGAGCCGTCGCAGAGCGCCATGTTGAAGCCGATGGCGTGGGCACTGCCGAAGATGTCCTCGTAGGTGCCCCCGCTGAGGCCGGGGGTATCCTGCATCGGCCCCGGCGTCATTGGCACTGGGCCGGCGGCCGTATCGTTCCCGGTCCAGCGGTTCACGTCGTCGCTGTCGCCGGAAAAGGCGGATTGATCGTCGCCGTAATCGTCGCCGGTGAAGTAATGGTCGGGGCAGAGATACTTTTCGCCGACCAGGTAGGTGTTCGTCGTGCCATCGGTGATGTCGGCTATCTTCACCTGGCTCCGCTGCTCGCAGATACCGGTGGCGTGCGACATGTCGTAGAATCCGTGGGCGCCGTTGGGGCTGCCGGACGTCCATTGGGCGGCATCGGCGAACGAGGTCGGCCCGTCCTGCCAAAACACCGAGAACCACGTCCCGGCGTTGGCGGCATAGTCCGCTTGAAACCACGTTTGTGGCAAGGTGCCGTAGACACCCTGCATCGTGTTAATGTTGCCCGGTTGTACCGGATGGAGCACCGGCGGACGGCGGGTGGGACAACTCAAGGCCACCAGCGGCGTCTGCACCATCTGCATGGAAAGCTGCTGATACTGATTCGTGCCCGGAGCCACGCCCAACGCCAGATCGTGCAGGGTTTGTTGCTCCATGTAGGGGAGGCAGTTGTAGAAGAAACCGCCGGGCTGGCCGCGGCCGAAGCCGCAATTGGGGTCGCCCACCCAGCGGTAGCCCCAGCCGCCGGTGGGCAGCCAGCCGTTGATCTGTTCATGGTTCAACGCCGCCAAGCTGATCTGTTTGAGGTTGTTGGTGCATTGCAGCATCCGTGCCGCCTCCCGGGCGGCCTGCACCGCCGGCAACAAGAGCGCGATCAGAATCCCAATGATCGTGATCACCACCAAAAGCTCCACTAAGGTGAAGCCGGCGGCGGGAAAGGATGAGGGACGACCGATGGTGGATGGTCGATCTGACTTCATGCGATTTTCTCCTTCTCGATAAGACGAAAATGGACGGGGATATGGGATGGTGGACGGACCTCGAGTGTCACGTCCACCATCCGCCATCCACCATCCGCCGGGTTGGGGCGGCAGTTCAACTGCCGCCCCAACGGAGTCCCGCACACGGCGTGTGCGGACTACATTTACTTTACTTCCGTTTCCGCCAGGCGTAGCAGAGCAGCCCGACCAGGCCCGCGGCCAGCATGGCCAGCGCCGGGCTCGGGGACCGCGGTCCCGAGGCCGAGGGTGTAGTAGCCGCTGGCCGGGGCGTTCACGCCGAACGTGAGTTGATAATCGCTGCCGACAAGGATGCCTCCGCCCGTCAGACTGCTTCCCAAGGCGGTGAAGGTACTCGATGTGTCGGTGCGGTAGAGCAGCGTGTAGGCCTGGGTGGGACTGTAGGTCATGCCGGCATCGCCAAAATCGAACGTGAAGTTCGCCCCCGGGATGCCGCCGCTGGCGGTGGCGCACCAGATCTGATTCCACCGGCTGGTGATTCCGCCGGGGAGGTCGCCAGGCGTAACCAAGCTGTTGACCAGGTTCTGGTCGCCGGCCAACAGGTATTGGCCCGCGGCAGTCAACGGTGCGCTCACCAACTGGGAGAGAACTAGGCCGTTCGACTTGCCGCTGCCCGGGCTGGAGGTGACCAAGTCAGTCGCCGACGTGTATCCAATCCCCATGACGTTGAAGTAATAGCCGCTCGCGGCGCCGCCGTAGAGGCCATTGGCGGGGCTGCTGCCGCTCAGGGCGATCGTGTACCGGGCGGCGAGGTTGTTCAGAAGGATGTTCTGGGCTGTCGTGCCAAGGGGGTCAAATATCTGGACGTTAGCGATTTGGCCGGTATAGCCTTCAGCCGTAGAAGTTCCTGGAGTAGCGTTCGAGAGGCGGCCAATGCACAAGGCGCCAGTGCTCGTCGCCGCATTGAGGGTTACGGTAAGTGTACCGGTGCTCCATCCATTGACACTGCAAGTCAAACTGGTTCCGGACAAAGTTCCGGAGGCAATCGTCCAGCCACTCGCGGCCGCGGTGGAGTATACCCATTGGTTGTTATTGGGGCTAGCCTTTTCGCCGTACATCGAGTAGGCTTTGCCGGTGTCGCTGACGCCGTCCCCAAAGCCGGTCCAAGGATTGACGGTCAAAACGTCTCCAATGATGGCGTGCTCATCGGGACTTTCGGTGGTGGTGACCTGGGTTCCCGGGTTGACGACGGCAAACCACGTGTATCCCGTGCCGTCGACGAGTTCGGGATGCCAGGGGTTGCTGGTTCCCGCGAGCCAGGTAGCGTTATTGCCTGTATAGCCTCCCGATGAGGTTTGTGCAAAACTCAGGCTGGCCTGACCGTTGACGGCGATTGAGTTGAACGTCGGCTGGTAGGCGGCGGTGCCCTGCGAGAAATTATCCCCACTCACTTGGTTGTTCCAGGCCGACACGTTACTGCCGCTCAGCGTGACGCCCCGGTTGGCGTCGAGGTCTACAAGACCACCCGTGATCGGATCGACGGTCGCCGCTTGGACCACGCCTCCCAGCCAGACGACAACGAGCAACACGGCGGCCGCGGCCAAGGCACAACAAACCAACTTCTGCAACTTAGAACTTTTCATGGCGGAACCCTTTGAAAAAGAGATGGAACCCAAGAACACAAACAGTTTTTGTACATTCGCGCGACACATGACGAAACCCTCCAGGAAAGGAACCGGAACCGAAACGAAAAAAACAGACGCACTCCGAACCGCACAATTGCCCACTCAAGTTGATCCGCTATGGCCCATTCAAGGGACACCTCGCTTTCTGCCGCCCGGCACACGCCCGGCAGGCCACAGGCTTTATTTCTCCCCTTGTCTCAAGGCCACGTGCAACACGGGGTCGCCAAAGACGGCCCAGTCGCAGCCGACCTTGAGGTTTCCATCGGTGCAGACCAGCGTGAGGAAGCGGTCGCTGGGCCGCAACACAACTTCGACGTGGAGCGGGGTGTCGGTTTGCACAAGCCCCGTCCGCCGGAATTTCAACTGCCCGTCGATGAACACCCAGAGGTCGACCAATCCCCAGCGGTGCCCCAACCCGGCGAAGGCGGAAAAACGCACGGGATAGAGGACGTTCGGGTGGGCCTGGCAGATTGCCGCCAGGTCGAAAGTGATGCCGCCATTGGAGTGCAGCCCGAGCAGGCCGCGGCCATCGGGCATGAACTCGTCCCCTTCTCCCATCGCGTATACCCAATACTCCCCTTTCAGGGCGGCATGCTCCGCCGAGATCTTCGCCGCCCGCGCCAGATCGGGCCGTTCATCTGTCCCGTGGTGGCGGGCAAGGCGTAGCTGTGCCCGGCGGAATCGAGTTGCACCGGCCCCAGTTTGCCGTCGGGAATGAACACGCCGTCAACCAATCGGTTCCAGGGGACGCGATGATACCGCCGATCGGTATTTCGGTACTCGTCCGGGGCGGGGAAGGTGGCGTCCTTATTGCCCGTGGCCGCCTCGATCCCGACCTCGCGCAATTGGCCCATACCATCCCCGCCGGCCACGATGTCTAACAGATCGAGCACCCCGAGTTTGGCGGGAAGGGGCATCCGGCGGACGAATTGGGCGGCGGAATCCTTGCCTTCGGCCTCGCGTGAGGGTGGGGACTCCAGCACGGCGCCGTTGGCGTCCGCGGCGGCGGACTGCCCCTCGCCTAGCACGAGGTCGCCCAACTTGGCCTTCTTGCCGGCGGCCGGCCGCACCGCTACCCGCCCCTCGAACACGTAGACCCGATTGCGGCGGTCACCGGTCACTTCCACGCCGAACTCGGTGCCCAGGTCGGTCACGATGGCGGTGGGAGTGCGGACGGTGAACAAGGATGAAGGATGAAGGATGAAGGATGAAGGATTGGAGCTTTCGGATTTCGGATTTCGGATTTCGGATCTCTCCACTCTCGCTGTCAGCTTGCCGAGCGAGAGGAAGCCACCAGCGGTGGAATCAACCTCATAACTGCACGGCCCTTGGAGGATGACTCTCGCCCCACTGTCGTAGGAGATTTCCATCAGGCCGGAGGCCAAGTGGTATTTGCGGCCCACGGGGACGGCGGCCGTATCGCTGGGGGGAGCGGCCGCAGGATCGGCCCAACGGCAATCGGCCATGCCGGTGATCCGGCCGACATAGTCCTGCGCCGCTTCGGCAGGTGGCGATTGCGGCCGATCAACGCCTGCAATGTGGACGGACGGAGTGCCCTCGCCACTGCCAAGCGACACCTTGTACAGCCAGGCGCCCAGGATCGCCACGCCCGTCAACAATGTCGCGGCGGCATAGGAAAACAACCAGCCGCCCACGGAAGAGTCGAAAGCGAACAGGGGGGGGCGGAGATCGGGGGAGGTGCGGATGATGATGGCGGGAATCAGCGGTTCGGGGGCCGGAGTGGAGGACTCTCCAGGCTGGTGCGGCAGTTCAACTGCCGCACCCACCGGATCCCGAGTCCCGAATCCCCAATCCCCTCTTCCGCCCGCTCGTGCTCCGCCGCGCTCGGCCTGGGCGTGGATTTGCATGTAAAGGATATAGCGGCGGCGCAAATCGGCATCGGCCAATACCAACTCCTCGAGCCGGGCGGCCTGCGGGGGCGTCAAATGCCCTCGCACTGGGCCCCGGCCAGCTCGTAGAGTTCGGTAAGGTGGTCCACGGCGTTCATAACGTATTCGTCACGCTCCGCGTGACGGCTTTCCGCACGCGGAGCGTGCGGAGTACATTGTTCCTACTGCTTCAT
Organism: uncultured Planctomycetaceae bacterium; assembly: GCA_963754135.1. Lineage (GTDB taxonomy): Bacteria > Planctomycetota > Planctomycetia > Pirellulales > Thermoguttaceae > JAJFUI01. The sequence continues at coordinate 800,499 of CAVWEY010000002.1, read as the reverse complement.
TCCCCGCTCCACACATTCCGCCAGCACGCGGCGGATGCGGTTGATCGAGTTGTAGACCGTCGACAACGGCCGGCCCAACTGCTCGGCCAGGCTCTTGGGCGTCACGTCGGACTGGTAGTGCATCTCGAACAGCTCGCGGTCGGCCGGCGGGAGCTTGTCCATGCACCGGTCGAGCAATTCCTGGAGGTCGCCGAGCCGGGCCGATTCGGCCACGGTGTCGGCGCCCACCGCGTCGAGGAACTTCTCGCTGAACTGGAGGACGTCCCGCTTCTGCCGCTGCCGGAAGTACATCACCTGATAGCGCGCCACCTGCATCGCCCAGGCGAGGAAGTTGGAGCCGGGCTGGAACTCGTCGAACTTCCGCCAGAGCACGGAGGCCGTCTCTTGCAGCAGGTCTTCGGCGTCGGCGCGGTGGACCACCAGCGAGCGGATCAGTCCGTAGATCCGCGGCTGATACTGCACGAACAAGCGGCCGAAATCGTGCTCGCCGGACTGGTTTTGCCCTGGCATGAACTCTCCCGCGTCAATGAGCCGGTCAACGTGCCCTTCGTAGGAGGAACGTAGGGATCGCCCGATAACTTCCAGTGTAATCACGGACCTGCCATGCCGGCCGGTCCGTTGTGCGAGCCTATAGGGAAATAGTGGCCGGCGGGGGTAATTACCGGCAAAACCGGAAAAATCCGCGGGATTCCGGGCGGCGGGCCGGGGGGCGGATGACATGCCCACGCTGCCGCGGGCATGGGCAATACAGCCGTGGCACATGCCCACGACAAGCGTGGGCATGGCACCGAACGCCTACCGCGAGACGCGCCGCCATTGCGACGGCGGCGCCGGCTGGCGGGCGGCGGCAGGCGGCAGGGCAGGCGCCCCCGGCGGCCGGAAGTTCGGATCGCCCATGTCCACCACCGGCCCGCCCGGATAGCTCGGCATTGACCACAGCGCCGCTGGATCGCCCAAGGGCCGGTTGATCGCGACGTTGCCCAGGTCGATCCGCAGCGACAATTGGGCCAGCGGGCAGTGAATCTGCACCGTGGTGGGCATGACCAGGCCGCTCAGCGGGTCGCGGCGATGGCCACTGGCCACCGAGCTGGCCAGCAACCGCCGCCGGGCGTCGAACAAGTGCTGTTCGAGGATCCACCCCTGAGAGCCGTCGATAATCGTAACTTTGGTCACCGGTCCCTGCGGCGTGTCGCGGATGGTGTCGATCCGCAGCCGGTCGTTGGCCAAGAAGTAGGGCCCCTGGTGCGGCAGGGCCGGATCCAACTCGGCCACGCCCAAGGCCTCGATCAGCCACGCCGGATCAAAGGGGACCATCTGCTGCGCCTGGCTGGCGGCGAACCGGTCGTGGCGGCAATAATACGTTGCCGAGGGTTGCCACCGCCGCACCCAGAACCAGAACAACTCGTCATTGCTGCCGAGGTCGAACTCCGTGCCGCCGATGCCCGTCTCCGCCCGCAGCCGGAACCGCCGCGGCCGCTCGAAGGCCACGCTGGCCCGCAGCGTGGTGGGCAGGCCCGACCCGCTCAACGACGCCCGGTTGGTCGAGAACGACCGGATTTGCGCGTGTTCCGGTTCACGACCTCGATCACCTGCTCGATGGGCGGTCTGGCCGGCAGCACCCGCGGCAGGGGCTCCGTGTACGTGAACATTTTCGGGCAACTGGCGCCGCTGAGGGCCAGCAGCCCCGTGCAAACCAAGAACAACCAGCGGCGTTGATAGGCGTTCATGCAGTGGATGAGGGATAAAGGATGAAGCATGAGCGATTAGCGATTGTCGCCGCTTGTGGTTTCACAGCCTGCTTCCTTCGTTTCGCAATCCATGTCGATCGTTTTGGCCGGTTCATTGACCGCTGGCGGCCTAAGCGGCGGACACTTCGGACCGGGAAACCAACTGCAACCCAGCGCAACTGCCAGGATGACCACCGCCATTGGCAGGCAAATTCTCACGTGGTTTCCTTTCATCCTTCATCCTTCATCCTTCATCCCTCATTCTTCTGCCGCTACCGCAACAGCGCCGCCAATTCCTCTTGAATCTGGTCGATCCGCGGCGGCGCCGGCACGACTGCCGGAACTTGATACGTCGCTTCGCGGCGGGGACAGTACACGACCAGCACCTCCTGGCCCGCCTCATTCCGCGTCTCTTCCTCCCACCGGAACACGCGGCGGCGGACCAGCAGCAGCGTCAGCACGTAGCGCATGTCTTCCCGGCCGGGCTGACCGGCCAGGTTGTCCCAGAAGTCGAGCATCACGTCGTTGGGGGCCCAGCGTTTCCGCGCGGCGGTGTGGTCGGGCATTTGCGACTTCCACCAACCGACCGCCGCCTCCGGCGGACCTTGCCACGCGCCGGCCGCGTAGTCGTAGCGCTTCAGTTCCGCCCCCTCCGCCACCAGGATGGAGTAGTACGTCTCGCCCGGCGCGAACTCCCGGCCGGTCGTCGAGCAACGCCGCGTGCTATGCTGAACCTCGTAGTCCATCGGGGAAATGCCGAAGGCCGAAGCACGAATGACGAAACAGGATAGATAATGAGGCGGCGAAGGATACGCGGAATCGGCCGTTCGACGCAAGACTGAATATGGCGGCAGCAGGCAGATGCAAGAGGGGGGATGGCGGGCAACTTGACCGCAATTGGCCGGTCATGTACCTTGAAGTGGCAGCCGCTTGCCGAGCTTGACTGTAGGAGGCCGAGTGGCGGAATGGCAGACGCTCGGGATTTAAAATCCCGTCCTTCGTAAGAGGGGTATGGGTTCGAGTCCCATCTCGGCCACTGTCAGGCTCGCAACGACATTGCCAGGTTTTGGCCCCGCATCTCTCTTGACGCGGCGTGGCAATCTTGCCTATTCTACGCACCCTATGGACCGGGCCGGGTTTCCAAGGATGGTTCCGTGCGCGCGGCGGGCGGCTGCGCCCTATTGCTTCTGCCGGCGGTGATGCTGGCGGCGCTGGCGGCGGGCGGGTGCGCGTCGAACAAGGTCTCGCTGCGGGCGGTCCCCAACAGCCCGCTGGCCGAGGCCCTCGACCTCGGCTCTTGGCGCGGACCGAAGCCCAGCCCGCGGACGGCGCAACTGCTGCGGGTGTATAACCTCAGCGACTATTTGGAGGGGGACTTCCGCCCGCTACTGAAGAAGCTCCAGGCCATCGACGACCGCGAGCCCTCGGCCGACAACGCCTATGCAATGTCCGAACTGGCCTTTCTAGGCGGCAAGAAGACGGAGCCGCTGGACAAGCGGGTGGCGTTGGACCTTTACGGGGCGTCGGTCTTGCACGCCTATGACTTTCTATTCGACCAGCGTTTCGCCGCCACGCGGAACCCGTACGATCCGCAGTACCGCGGGGCCTGCGATCTGTATAACGGGGCGTTGGAGTCGGCGCTGCGGATCGTCTGCGCCGGCAAGGAACTCTTGCCCGGTGTGACCAAGACGATCAACACGGCGTCGGGGGCGTGGGACGTGACCTGCACGCTGCAAGGCAGCGCAGTCCCCTGGCGGCCGGAGGACTTCGACCACTTCGAGTTCGTCTCGGACTACGAGGTGACGGGCCTGAAGAACCAATACGTGACGCACGGGCTGGGCGTGCCGCTGATCGCCATCCGGCGGGAATACTCGGGCGAGCCGGCGGCGGCGAAATACTACCCGCCGGGGCTGAGCTTTCCGGTGACGGCCTTCTTGCGGCCGCTCTCGCAGATCGACCCGCAGACGGGCCAGGCCGCGGTGCGCAACCAGTGCGTGCTGGAATTGTATGATCCGCTGAGCGCCGGCGAGACGCTGGTGGCCGGGCGGCACGTGCCGCTGGAAAGCGATCTGACGACTCCGCTGGCCTACTTCCTTTCCCGGCCCGAGTTGGACATGGCCACCGCCGGCCTGCTGCACCCGGAGGCCCTGCTGGCGCCGCGGCCGCAAGACGCCCTGCTGGCGTTGCAGCCCGGCCGGCCCGACCCGATCATGGGCCTGTACATGGTGCAGCCCTACGAGCCGGGCAAAATCCCGGTGCTGATGGTCCACGGGCTGTGGTCCAGTCCGATGACCTGGATGGAGATGTTCAACGACCTGCGGAGCCAGGCGGAAATCCGAGACCACTTCCAATTCTGGTTCTATCTCTATCCGACGGGCCAGCCGTTCTGGCAAAGCGCCGCGCTATTGCGCCGCGACCTGGTCCGCGTCCGCGAGGTCGTCGACCCGGACCACCGCGAGCCCGGCGCTGGACCAGATGGTGCTGATTGGGCACAGCATGGGCGGGCTGGTGTCGCGCTTGCAGACCGTCCAGAGCGGCGAGGACTATTGGCGGCTGGCCAGCCGGGAGCCGCTCTGCCAGATTAAGGCCGAGCCGAAGGTGCGGGAGAAGCTGGCGGAAACGTTCTACTTCCAGCCCAACCCGTCGATTCGCCGCGTGATCACCATCGCCACGCCCTGCCGCGGCAGCACGTTCTCCAATCAGACGACGCAATGGCTGTTGGGCCAGTTGATCCACCTGCCCACGCGGCTGGTCAACAGCCAGCAAGAGCTGTTCCGCGACAACCAAGGGGCCTTCCCCGGCAATTCGCTGGCGCGGATCGACACCAGCATCGACTCGCTCTCGCCCAAGGATCCGATCTTCCCCGTGATGCTGGCCGGCCGGCGGCCGCCCTGGGTGACGTATCACAACATCGTCGGCGTCTTGCCCAAGGACTGGTGGCTGGCCAAGCTCACGCCCGAAGGGGACGGGGTGGTGCCGCGCAGCAGCGCCCACGTGGACGACGCCGAATCGGAGATCACCGTCCCGGCCGACCACAGTTCGGTCCACAGTCATCCGGCGGCGGTGCTCGAAGTCCGCCGCATCCTGCTGGAGCACCTGGCCGAGTTGGAAGGCCGGCCGGCGGCGAGCCTGGCCAACGCACGTGGGGTCAGACCGTGATTAGTGATTAGCGGAGGGGGATTCCACCGCCTCGGCGATAGTCCCTCCCGCTAATCACTAATCACGGTCTGACCCCAGCCCCCTGCGGCCGGATTCGTACCCGGCGGCCCTCGACCGACACCCGCCCGGCGGCGATCAGACGGATCGCCTCGGGATACGCCTCGCACTCGGCCTCGAAGACGCGGGCGGCAACCGTCTCGGGCGTGTCGTCGTCGAGGACCGGCACGGCCCGTTGCAAGATCACCGGGCCGTGGTCGTACTGGTTGTCGGCGAAGTGGACGGTGCAGCCGCTCAGCTTCGCCCCGTACTCCAGCACTGCTTCGTGGACGCGGTGGCCGTAGAACCCCTCGCCACAAAACGCCGGCACCAAGGCCGGATGGATGTTGACCACGCGGTTGGCGAAATCCTGGGGGATCGTCACCCGCTTCAGGAACCCGCCCATCACGACCAGATCGGCCTGTGACTGGCGGCAGCGGTCGAAGATCACCCGGCTGAACTCCTCCTGGCCGGCGAAGGCTTTGCGTTCGATCACCACGCTGGGGATGGCGGCCTCTTGGGCGAACCGCAGGCCGCCGGCGGTTGGACTGCTGGAGACCACCAGCGCGATCTCGACCGGCAACCGCCCGGCGGCGGTCTTCTCGATCAGGTTCCGCAGCGTGGTTCCGCCGCCGGAGATCAGGACGGCGATGCGAAAAGCGGGCAACGGGTCCATTCAGCTATCTCCCCGCTCTTGTCCGCGCAGCGGCAACTCTCTCCCAAAACTCCCGTTGCCAGGGAGACTCGTTGGCTCGGGCTTCGAGAAAAACGAAGTATGATGAGAACTCGTTCCTGCGGGACTCGTACTCGGCGTGAAGCTTCTCTTGAGCCTTGTGTTTCATTTCCACGCAATCGAAAGTCTTAGTCTTCGTCAACATCGATGACCTCTCGGGGGCTGAGGATGGTAATCGGCCGGTAACCCTTCCGCACGTTGACGGCGTTGAATCCACGAATGCGATTGTAGTTCACGATATGTCGGAAGTTCCAACTGACAATCAAGTCCGCACGCGCCACAGTAGCCGCTGCGACGTGCGTGGCGTCATCCATAGACGCAGGACCGAGAACTCCGGCGCGCACGTATTCATCGGCCAACTCCCGCACTTCGTCGCTCAATACTACAGGTTCAATCTGCTCCGGCGGCAACTCACGCAAAACACGCCTTACGTCCTCCGGTGATCCATCCAATTCATCCGTTGTCAAAGCCGATACCAAGATGACAAACGCGCCCTTCCGCACTTGCCGAAAGAACTGTTCGCTGGCTTCGGCGAACTCGTCGTCCTGCGTTCCGCCGAAAACGGACGTGTCGACGTAGGCGCGATCCATAAGATCCTCTACACCATTATCAACTCTAACATAACCCAGAGGGCCAAGAGCAAGACGATAAGCGCCCTTGCCCCGCGGAGCCTCTCGCACCGCCCTACGGCGATCCCCCAAGATACCATTGCCACAAGTACTGTTGCAAGACTCAGCATTGCCCAGCGTTTCGCGTCGCGGATGATCTGCTGCACGTCGTTCTCATGCTTGACCGGATCTTTGCGGCCGGAGTCGGCCCATTGCGCTCCGGTGATGGCAACCGCGCTTTCGCGCCCTTTTTGGACAAAAGCGGTGCCTACGCCCACCAACATCAGAAGCACCGCCGCCCCATAGAACCAGCGTCGCGGCGTTGCGGTGGTCGGCGTGTCGGATGGAGCATCCATAATCTCAACGGCACGAGGGTCACGCAAAAACCAAGCGATGGCCCTTCGGTTCGGGGACCGGGGCGCCGAACTCCTTCGCTGTGTCGATCCAAAGCTGCATGGCTGCCTTGGCGCTGGCCAACGCCTCTTCGTGCGTATCTCCGTGGGCCATGCAACCTGGAAGCTCGGGAACCTCGGCGACAAACGCCTGGTCTTCGTCACTCCAGAAGATGATAATTTCGTACTTGTCCATCAATATGCATTCTACCGCGACAGGCCCAGTTTCTCAACAGGCAATCACACCACCTTGACGTACAACATGATTCGGTGGCCGGCCACGTCAACCTCCACCGGCTCGACGCCGGGCAGCGGTTCGAGCTTGATTTCAACCGCCAGCGTCTCGCCGCAAATGTACTCGCGGAATTGTCCGATGGCCGTGTTGAGTTCCTCGGACTCAGTTGCCACTCCCACCACGATCCGGTCGGTGAACTGGCAGCCCATCTCCTTGCGGCGGTCTTGGATGGTGCGGACCAGTTCGCGGGCAAGCCCTTCGAGGATCAACTCCTCGGTCAGCTCCGTAGACAGCACCACGACGACCGCGTGGCCCTGGGCGGCCGCCCAACCGGGCTTGGCCTGGAGCCGCACTTGGACGTCCTCCGGGCCGAGCGTGACCGGGCCGTCGCTGAGCGAGATCGTCACGCTCCCGGCGGCCTCCAACTCGGCCAGCAGCCGGGCGGCGTCGACCTTGTCGAGGAACCGCCGTAAGCCGGGCAGCCGCTTGCCCAGCCGCGGGCCGAGCCGCTTCAAGTCGGGCAACACGCTGTAGCTGATGTACTGCTCGGCGTGCCCGATGAACTCCACCCGTTTGACGTTCAATTCGTCGCAAATGAGCGAACTGTGCTCTTCGAGCCATGCCTGGTGAGTGTTGTCGGCCAGCACCACCTCGACCCGCGAGAGCGGCTGGCGGACCTTCAGCTTCGCCCCCATCCGAGCGCTCCGGCCCGAGCGAGACGATCTCCCGCACCAAGGCCATCCGCGCCGAAAGCTCCTCGTCGATCGCCGCCGGATCGCCGGTCGGATAGTCGCAGAGGTGGACGCTCTCGGCGACTTGGGCGACTTGTTGTAGTGCAGGCGTCCCGCCTGCACGCGCAGCCGGGACGGCTGCACCACAAGCGCCAAACGCCTCCACAGCCAGGTTCCGCCACATGGCCTCGGCCAGGAACGGCACGAACGGAGCGATCAGCTTGCAGGTCGTCAGCAGACACTCATAGAGGGTCCAATAGGCGTCGGCCTTGTCGGCGGAATCCTCGATCCGGCCGCTGCTCCAAAAGCGGTCGCGGCTGCGGCGGACGTACCAGTTGCTCAGGGCGTCGAGGAACTCGGTCAAGCGGGCGCAGGCGTTGAAGTTGTCGTAAGCGTCCATGTGGCCGACAATCGCATGCACTGTGCGGTTCAGTTCGCTCAGAATCCAGCGGTCCAGTTCGCCGCGTTCGGCGCACGGACCGGTAGCCCTTGGCAGCGGCCAACACGTCCGGGCCAAGCTGTGCAGGCAAGATGCCTGCACTACGAATCGCCGCGGCCGGGTCAAAGCCGTCGATGTTGGCATAGATCACGAAGAAGCTGTAGACGTTCCAAAGCCGCAGCAGGAACTCGGGAATGCAGTCCTTGATGGCCTGCTCGCTGTAGCGGATCGAGGTCCAGGGGGGCTGGTTGGCGAAGAAGTACCACCGCAGGGCGTCCGCCCCGTAAAGGTCGAAGATGTCGTCCGGATCGCGGTAGTTCCGCTTGCTCTTCGACATCTTCCCGCCGTCCTCGCCCAGCATCAGCCCCAGGACGATGCAGTTGCGGAACGGATGGGGATAGGGGGCGGAAGGGGGAAGGGGGAAGGGGGAAGGGGGAGCAGCCGCTTGCGGTTTCGCATTTCTTGCCCCTTGCGAAACCGCAAACGGCGATTCCTGGTCGCTGAACAACAGCGTGCTGATCGCCAGCAGACTGTAAAACCAGCCGCGGGTCTGGTCCAGCGCCTCGCTGATGAAGTCGGCGGGAAACTGGTCGCGGAACCGCTCGGCCGAGCCGGGCTGGTGCGGATAGCCCCACTGGGCGAAGGGCATGGCCCCGCTGTCGAACCAGCAGTCGATCACCTCGGACACCCGCCGCATCCGCGCCCCGGCGGCCTTCGGCGAATCGTACGTCACCGCGTCGATGTACGGCTTATGGACCCGCAGGTCGTCGGGCAGGGTCGGGCTTTCCCGCTTGGCGTTCTCCCAGACCTCGATGCCGCTCAGGCCCGGCTTGGCGAGCAACTCCTCGTAGCTCCCCACGGCCTCCGTGTAGCCGGTCTTTTCGCAGACCCAGATGGGCAGCGGCGTGCCCCAGTAGCGTTCGCGGGAGAGGGCCCAATCGACGTTCGTTTCCAGGAAGTTGCCGAACCGCCCGTCGCGGATGTGCTCCGGCAGCCAGTTGATGCGGCTGTTGTTCTGGAGCATCTTCTCCTTGAAGGCGGTGGTGCGGATGAACCAACTCTTCCGCGGATACTGGATCAGCGGGTCTTCTTCGGCCCGCCAACAGAACGGATAGTCGTGGACGTACTGCTCCTGGTGGAAGAGCGTCCCCTCGGCCTTCATCTGGCGGATGATGTCGCGGTCGCAGTCCTTGACCCAGCGGCCCTTGGTATTCCGGCGTTTCGGCGGTGAACGTGCCGTCGGGGGCGACCGAGCAGATCAGTGGTGGGCCTTCGCCCTCGACGAACCGGGCCCGCTCGGTCTGGAGCAACTCGAAATCCACTTCGCCGAAGGCCGGGGCCTGATGGACAATGCCCGTGCCCGTATCCACGGTGACGAAATCGGCCGGCACGACGCGCCAGGCGACGTGTTCCTTAACGTCACCGTCCGCTTCCTCGATGTCGTACCGACTGGTTGAAATTATGCCTAAGCCTGCCCGTTCTTTGGCCCAGCTTTTCATAATAGTACCGGAATGGAGGAAGGTAACGCAAGCCTACCATTCGGCTACCGGGAAGGGTTGATTCCACGGTGAACTTCACCCCCGCTTTGGCGGAGACCGTTTCGACAAGTGCGGAGGCGAGAATCAGTTTTCTGGGCTCGCCGTCGACGCTGGCAATCGAGTATTCCAGGTCGCGGCTTACGGCGGCGAACTGGTTGCTCGGCAGCGTCCACGGGGTTGTGGTCCACACAAGCAGGTCAGTACCAGCGGGGACAGTACGTTCCGGAGAGTGCGGGTTCCGGTGGGCTCCGGCGGTGACCAGTGGAAAGCGCACGAACACGCTGGGGTCGGCCACCTCGCGGTAGCCCTGGCCGACCTCGCCGGAACTGAGCGCCGTGCCCCCCTGCGCCCACCACCAGACGATCTTGTGCCCCTGATAGAGCAGGCCGCGGTCGAACAGCGACTTCAAGCGCCCACCAGACGCTCTCGACGTAGCTCTGGTGGTAAGTCACGTAAGCGTCGTCCAGGCGAATCCAAAACCCGAGCCGCTCGGTCAGTTGCTCCCACTCGCGGGTGTAGCGGAAGACGCTTTCCAGGCATTTGCGTATAAACGGCTCGACGCCGAAGGCCTCGATCTCCTCCTTCGAGTGGATGCCCAACTCCTTGCAGACCTCGACCTCGACGGGCAGGCCGTGCGTGTCCCAGCCGGCCTTGCGCTCAGAGCGGTAGCCGCGCATGGTCTTGTAGCGGGGAAAGAGGTCCTTGATGGCGCGGGTGAGGCAGTGGCCCGGATGCGGCAGCCCGTTGGCCGTGGGCGGGCCTTCGTAGAACACGAACGCCGGCCCGCCGGCCCGGGCGGCCAGCGATTTCTCGTAGATGCCTCGCTCTTTCCAGCGCCGGGCGACCTCTTCTTCGAGTTTGGGGAAGGAAACGGAGCTATCGACGGGTTGGAACATTACCACTAGTAAACCAAGCCGGCCCGATTGATGCAACGGGGATTGACCGGCCGGCGGGCCGCAGCTAGAATACCCCCAGCATGGAGGAGGAGGTTGAAGTGGGGACCGCGAATGAAATGGACGAGTTGTTCGACGAGGCGCTTCGGCTCGAAAGACGCGGTGCGTGGGAAGAGGCCATTTCGCTGTACGAGCAGGCCGTAGACAAATGGGGCGAGCAGCCGGAAGCGGTCTACGCCAAGAACGCTGTCGCACGTCTTCACGAGATGCAGAAGAACTCACCCCGGCCGCCTGAGCAGGCGCAGAACGAGGGTATACGGTCGACGAGCCTTGCTCGCAAAATGTGGTCTCATCGTGGCATCAGAGTGAGTATTGGCGGCGCGTTGGCGCTGCTGATCTGGGATGCGGGGACCGACGGATCGTGTCTCATGTCATTAGCGGTCTGTCCGATTTGGCTTCTTGTCAGCATCCTCAAAAATGCAATCCAGCGCCCAGGTTGGAGACTTGCTCTGCTCAGGATTGCAATGCCGGCCCTAACGCTGGCATTGGTCTTGGCCAACGCCGTCTTTCAATTTAGGGTTTCAGGGGCCAACGCCGCACGAATTATCACCGCTTGCGAGGAATATCATGCTGCTCACGGTACGTTTCCCAACACCCTCGAGGAACTTGTGCCTCGGTACATGCCGTCCATTCCGCCTGCCAAGTATTGCCTGGGCGGCAAATTCCTTTATGTCAATAGCGGTGAGGAATACCACATACTCCTATGGCGCGAAGCTCCACCGTATTTCCGAAAGGTCTACCACTTTGAGACACGGCGATGGAGCTACCTCGATTAGGGTGTGGACATGTGGACACCAAGGGAGGCGACAGTGGCCGGGGTCTCCGTTGTGATCCGTCACACGGCAGCGTCATTGAGTTGGACGAGAATGGTCTTGCCCACCGCTTCGGCGTACCGCATCAGCGTGTTCATCGTGACGTTCGGGTCGTCCTCGTTTTCCAACTTGCTCAGCGTGCCGCGGTCAATTCCCGAGCGGGCCTTCACGTCCGCGAGACTGAGTCCTTGCCGCTCACGTTCTTCCTTAAGAGTCTTCAGGACGTGCTTGAACAGGACGCGGGGGTTCGCTGCTATCGCGCGACGCCTTATTTCAGGCCATTCGGCGGCAATCTGCTCCCGAATGCGCTGGTAATGGTCGGCTTCCTCTTTGGTCAACGGCCGCTCGCGTGTGATCCGTTCTACCATTGGATTTCTACTCGCCCGCCGCCTGTTCCAGAATCCCCAGCACGATCTTCCGCAGCTTGGGCTCGGCCTCGTTGGCGGTGGCGATGATCTCCTCGATGTTGGCCGGCTTCAGGGCGTCGGGGAGACAGAGATCGGTGACGATCGACAGGCCCAGCACGCGCATCCCGGCGTGGACCGCCACGAGCACCTCGGGCACGGTGGACATGCCCACTACGTCGGCCCCGATGGTCCGCAGAAAGCGGTATTCCGCGCGGGTCTCAAGATTCGGGCCGGTGACGCCCGCGTAGACGCCCTTGTGGGCGGCAAAGTTCTCCCGCCGGGCGACCTCCAGCGCCCGACGCACCAGCACCGGATCGTAGGGCCGGCTCATGTCGGGGAACCGGGGGCCAAGTCGGTCGTCATTGACGCCGATCAGCGGGTTGTCGCCCATCAGGTTGATGTGGTCGTCGATCACGACGATGTCGCCTTGGGCGTAGTGCGGATTGATGCCGCCGCAGGCGTTGGAGACAATGAGCAACTCGGCCCCCAACGCCCGCATCACGCGGATCGGAAAGGTGATCTGCCGCTGCGAGTAGCCTTCGTAGGCGTGGAAGCGGCCCTCCATCGCCACGACCGGCACGCCCCGCAGGACGCCGCAAACCAACTGGCCGGTGTGGCCGACGGTCGTGGGCTGAGGGAAATGCGGGATCGAGGCGTAATCCAGGGCCGACTGCGTCTCGATCTGGCCGGAGAGGCTTCCCAGGCCGGTCCCCAGGACGATGCCCGCATAGGGCTGTTGGGGCCAATGGGCGTGAATGACATCGGTTGCTTGGGCAATTTGTGCGGCAAGTTCGTGCATGGGCGGGAATCCGAATCGACCTTTGGTACATGCCGTGGAAAAACTGACGCGGCTTGCGGATTATATCGACAATGGCCGGGGGCTAACAGCCCCCGGAGGGAATAGCCTCCGCAGGGAAGTCCCCCGATTCCCGCTCCTTCCGGGGGCTGTTAGCCCCCGGCTATTGTTGCGGCGTGGGTTTCCCGAGACCCGATCGCCCTGCCGCCAAGAATTTTTGGCGGCCGGGGGAGTTTTGCCCTTGACGCCCTTTTCCCCTATGTTATAATGTGTTAATACGTTAATACACAGGAGCCCGAGGCGATGCCCTCCAAAGCCTACAGCGAACGGAATTGGCGGAAGAACCCGGCCTTCAGGGCGCTCTGCAAGGCGCTCTGTTCCTGCAAGACGCCCGCCGCCGTGGCCGACCTCCTGCGGGACATCGGCACCTTGAGCGAGCTTTGGGCGTGGAGCGAGCGGCTGGAGGTCGCCCGCCTCCTGGCCCAGGGAAAAACTTACCGCCAGGTCGCCGAACTGACCGGTGCGAGCACGACCACGGTGACGCGGGTGGCCCGCTTCCTGCGGGACGGCGAGGGGGGCTATCGCCGCGTCTTGAAGGCCTATGAATCGCCCGAGGAGAGATAAGACCGCCATGCAATCCAACGGAACCATCCGCATCGCCATCCAGAAGTCCGGACGCCTGTCCGAGGGATCGGCTGCGCTGTTGCGTCAGATGGGCTTGCAGTTCGAGACCCATCAGGACCGGCTGCTGAGCCCTTGCCGGAACATGCCGATCGACGTTCTCTTCCTCCGCGACGACGACATCCCGGAGTACGTCGAGGACGGCGTGGCCGACTTGGGCATTGTGGGGAGCAACGTGCTGGAGGAGCGGGCGGTCCGGCTGGAGCGGCTCCTGCCGCTGGATTTCGGCTTCTGTTCGCTCTGCCTGGCGGCCCCGGAGCGGGGAGGATACGCGGCCGCGGGCCAATTGCACGGCAAACGGATCGCCACCAGTTACCCCGAGACGCTCGGCCGCTATCTCCGCGAGCGGCAGATCGCCGCGGAAGTGGTCGTCCTGAAGGGGTGTGTCGAGATCGCCCCGGCGCTCGAGGTCGCCGACGCGATTTGCGACCTCGTTTCCACGGGGAGCACGCTTCGCACGCACGGCCTGGCGATTCTCGACACCGTCGCCCGCTGCCAGGCGGTGCTCATCGGGCGGCCGGACTCTCTGCCCCCGCGGCGGGAGCTGATCGACCGGCTGCTGCTGCGGGCACGGGGCGTGCAGGAGGCGCGGAAATACAAGTACATCATGTTCAACGCGCCGGCGGAGGCTATCGGGCCGATCAAGGAACTGTTGCCGGGCTGCAAAAGCCCCACGGTCGTGCCGCTGGCCGAGCCGGGCTACGTGGCGGTCCATTCGATGGTGCTGGAGGAGACGTTTTGGGACGTGGTGGAGAAAATCCGCGGCTGTGGCGGAACGGACATCCTGGTGACGCCCGTGGAAAAGTTCTTGCGTTGAGATAGGTCCCCGGTGGCACGCCCTGAAAGGGCGTGGTTAATAGCGGAAGTTAATCCAGACCCCGGCCACGCCCTTTCAGGGCGTGCCACCCAACTGACGAAGTTGTTCCTGTGAGAACCCGAACATCCATGCGTATCCTTTCCTTCCCACCGGCGAGCAAGGCGGAGGTTCTTGCGGCCCTCCAGCGGCCGACGCGGGATTTCGCCCACTACCGCCGGCAGGTGCGGCCCATTATCGACGCCGTGCGCCGCGACGGGGACCCAGCCCTGTTGTGGTTCAGCCGGCAGTTCGACGGCGTCGAGCCGGTCTCGATCCGCGTGCCCGTGGACGAACCCCGGCGGGCGCTCGAAGCCCTGCCGGGCGAGTTGCGCCGGGCGCTGGAAACCGCCAAGGAAAACATCGCACGGTTCCATCGCCCGGACGCGCCCGCCGAGGAACCCGTCGAGACGCAACCCGGCGTCTCGTGTTGGCGCGAAGTGCGGGCAGTGGAAAGCGCCGGCCTCTACGTCCCCGGCGGGACCGCGCCGCTTGTGTCCACCGTATTGATGCTCGGCGTCCCGGCCGTGCTTGCGGGAGTGGATCGCATTGCGCTCTGCACGCCGCCGGCAAAGGATGGCCGGGTGCCCGGCCCGATCCTGGCCGCGTGTGCGATGGTGGGCATCGAGGAGGTCTATGCGCTGGGCGGCGCAAGCGATTGCGGCGCTCGCCTACGGCACGCAGAGCGTGCCGAAGGTGGCGAAGATCGCCGGGCCAGGAAACGTCTACGTGGCGGCCGCCAAGGCGGAGGTGAGCATCGACCCGGCCGGCGCGGCCATCGACCTGTTGGCCGGCCCCTCGGAACTGATGGTGCTGGCCGACGGTTCGGCGCGGCCGGCTTGGGTGGCGGCGGACATGCTCTCGCAGGCGGAGCACGACCGGCAAAGCCAGGTCGTCTTGCTCACCAGCAGCGCCGAGTTGCTCGGCGCGGTGCAGGCGGAGCTTGCCCGCCAGATCGCCTCCCTTCCCCGCCGGGAGATCGCCGAGGCGGCGTTGGCCGGAAGCGTTGCGGTCGTGGTACAATCGCTTGATGACGCCATTGAGATTGCCAACTGCTACGCCCCCGAACACTTGAGCGTCCAGACCGAACGGCCGGAAAGCGTTCTGGCCCGCGTGCGCAACGCCGGCAGCGTCTTCCTGGGGCCATTCTCGCCCGAGGCGGCGGGCGACTACTGCTCGGGCGCCAATCACGTCTTGCCGACTTCCGGGGCGGCGCGGGTGCAAGGAGGCGTCAGCCTGCGGACTTTCCAGAAAACAATCACCGTCCAGCGGCTCACACCGGAAGGGCTCGGATCGCTGCGGGACTCCGCCACGGCCTTGGCGCGGGCCGAGGGCCTCGAAGCCCACGCCCGCACGGTGAGTCTCCGGTTTATCTCCCCTCTCCCTTTGGGAGAGGGGTTGGGGGTGAGGGCGGCGTCACGGGACTACGAAACAATCGCCGCTTTTTCATCACGCAGCCCTCACCCTAGCCCTCTCCCAAAGGGAGAGGGGACAATCCCATGAATCCGTTGCCGTCCCACGTTGCTTCCTTGCGGCCGTACCAATCCGCCCGTTCCGTGCGAAAGGGGGACCGGTGGCTCTTCATGGACGCGAACGAATCGCCCGTCGGCGGCGCCGCAGCATTCGGCTCGCTGCCGCCGGTAAACCGTTATCCCGACCCGACGGCCGACGGGCTGCGGGACGCCGTGGCCGCCTTCCACCGCGTCGATCGCCATCATCTGATGATGGCCAACGGATCGGACGAGCTGATCGACCTGTTGGCGCGGTGTTTCGTGCGTCCGGGGAGGCGTGTGGCGGTGCTCTCCCCGTCCTACGGCATGTACCGCGTCAGCGCGGCTGCCCATGGGGCGGCCGTCGCCGTTGCCCCGTTGCGGGCCGACTTCACCCTCGACCGCGACGCCCTGACGGCCGTCTTGGAGGGAACGGACCTGGTCTTTCTGTGTTCTCCCAACAACCCGACCGGGACGGTGATCGAGCGTGACGCCATCGAGCGCTTGCTCGCGGAGTTTTCGGGACTGGTCGCGATTGATGAGGCGTATGGCGAGTTCGCCGAGGCCGAGGGCGTCCGTTCGTCGATCGAGTTGGTCCGCCGCGGCGTCGAGAACGTGGTCGTGTTGCGGACCTTCAGCAAGGCGTTTGCCGCGGCGGGCATCCGCTTGGGTTACGCGCTCGCGCAACCGGCGGTGATCGACGTTCTGTTGCGGATGAAGCCCCCATATAACGTCAATGTTCTCACGCAGGCGGTCGGGCTGTCGCTCTGGGGCCGGCGCAACGTGATGGAACGGAACGTGCGCGGGCTGATCGGCGAGCGGGAGCGGCTCGCGGGCGAGTGCCGGCGCCTGGGCTGCAAGGTCTTTCCCAGCAAGGCCAATTTCTTCCTCTTCCGGCCGCCCGCGGGCCTGACGGCGAGGAAACTCTACGACGACTTGACCGATCGCTACGGCCTGGTGGTCCGGCAGTTCGGTGGAACGCCGGAACTGGACGGCCTGCTGCGGATCACGGTGGGCCTGCCCGAGCATAACGATTTCTTCCTTTCCTCCCTCCGCCAACTCCTGCCATGAACGTCGCATTCCTCGACCGAGACGGCACGCTGCTCTGGGAGCCGCCCGAGAGCGAGCAGATCGACAGCCTGGCGAAGTTCCGGGTGTTGCCGGGCGTGTTCGAGGGGCTCTCTGCGCTCCAGCGCCGCGGCTACGCGCTGGTGGTCGTGAGCAACCAGGACGGACTGGGCACGCCCGCCTTCCCCAAGGACGCCTTCGAGGCGCCGCAGGCGGAACTTCTCCGCCAACTCCAGGAGCGCGGCATCACGCTGTCGGAAGTGTTCATCTGTCCGCACCTGCCCGAGGACGGGTGCCCCTGCCGCAAGCCCCGCACCGGCCTGGTGGACGATTACCTGAAGCGCACGCCCGTCGATGCGGCCTCTTCGCTGATGATCGGCGACCGTGAAAGCGACAAGCAGTTTGCGGAAAACATCGGCGTCCGCTTCGTGCGGATGGAGACCAACGGGCGGTTCCCCCGTTTCGCTTCGCTGCGGCGGAAGACCCGCGAAACGGACGTCTCCGTGTTTCTGAACGTCGACGGCAGCGGCCAGACGGAAATCAGTACCGGCATCGGCTTCTTCGATCACATGCTGAATCTGCTGGCCAGGCACGCGCTCGTGGACCTGACGCTCCGGGCCGAGGGTGACTTGGCCGTGGATGAGCACCACACGGTGGAGGACGTGGGGCTGGCCCTCGGCGCCGCGTTGGCCGAAGCCATCGGCGACAAGCGGGGCGTGGAACGCTACGGATTCCTGCTGCCGATGGACGAGGCCCTGGCGGAGGTGGCGGTGGACCTTTCCGGCCGCCCCCGGCTGGTCTTCAAGGGCAAGTTCCGCCGCGAGTACGTTGGGGACCTCCCCACCGAGCTGGTCCCGCATTTTTTCGAGTCCTTCGCGGATGCGCTCCGTTGTGGCTTACACCTCAGCGTCCGCCGCGGCACGAACGACCATCACAAGATCGAGGCGTTGTTCAAGGGGCTGGGCCGCGCATGTCGCCAGGCCTTCCGGCTCTGCCCGCACGAGCGGGATATTCCCTCGACCAAGGGTTCGCTATGATCGGCATTGTGCGGTACAACGCGGGCAATTGGGGGAGCGTCGCCGGGGCGCTCCGCCGGCTGGGTATTCCCGCCGCCAGCGTCGAAACGGCCGCTGAGATTTCCGCTGTCGACGGCTTGATCTTTCCCGGCGCGGGAGCGGCCCAATCGGCGATGAGCGATCTCCGCGCGCGAGGACTCGTCGATGCCTTGCGGGGCTTCCGCAAGCCGTTTCTCGGCCTCTGTCTCGGCATGCAACTCCTCTTGGACTTCTCCGCAGAGGGCCCGACGGACTGCCTGGGAATCGTCCGCGGAAAGGTCCTGCCGCTGCCCGAGGGCGCGACCAGCCCGCACATCGGCTGGAACCGGCTGAGCACGGGCAGGTACGCCTATTTCGTCCACCGTTACGTCTGCGTCCCGGAGAATCCTCGCGTGGTGACGATGACCGTCGAGCACGGGGCGACGCTCTGCGCGGGCATCCGGCAGGGGAACTATTTCGGCGTCCAATGGCATCCGGAAAAATCCGGTCCCACCGGCGACCGGCTCTTTCAATCCTTCGCGGCCCTATGCCGGCGAGACGCCTGCACCACAACATGCAAGTGATTCCCGCCATCGACGTGCTGGACGGCCGGGTTGTGAGGCTCGTGCAGGGCGACTTCACGCGCCAAACCGGCTTTGGCGACGATCCGTTGAGGATTGCCGAGGGCTACCGCCGCGACGGGGCAACGCGGCTGCACCTGGTAAACCTCTCGGGGGCACGGGACGGCGGCGGGGACGAGCGTTTCCTGGAATTGCTCGCTCGGCTCTCCCGCAACATCGAGGTGCAAGTGGGTGGCGGAATCCGCGACCTGCGGGCCGCCCAGCGCCACCTCGACGCCGGCGCCGCCGCGGTGGTGATCGGCACGATGCCCTTTGCGGATCCCGAGGCGGCACGGGCGGCCGTCGATCTGTTTGGCCCGGCCAGCGTCATCGCGGCGCTCGACGTGGAAGGCGGCGAGGTGAAAATCCGCGGCTGGCGGCAGCCGAGCGGCCAGACCTTGCCGGCCGGCTTGCGGTTGATCGAGGAGATCGGGATTCAGCAGGTCCTCATCACGGACATTTCCCGCGACGGCATGGCGGCAGGCCCCAACGTCGCGCTGTACGCGGATTGCCGGCGGCAATTCCCGCGGCTGCGGATCACAGCCAGCGGCGGCGTCCGCGGCCCTGCGGACGTCCGCGAGTTGGCGGCCGCCGGCTGCGATGCCGCGGTCGTCGGCAGGGCCTTGCTGGAGGGCTCCACGAGCCTCCCGTCGCTCATCGGCGAGAAAACGCCCCGCGACTGCGGTCGCGGGGGAGAAGTCGCGATCCCTCCCCCCGCGACCGCAGTTGCGGGGCGTTTCAGCGAACCCGCCCGTCACACGACAACCGGCAGCGGCCTGGCTATCCGCGTCATCCCCTGCCTCGACGTCACGGCGGGCCGCGTGGTGAAAGGGACCAACTTCCAAAACCTCCGGGATGCCGGTGACCCGGTGGAACTGGCCAAGCGATATTGCGACGAAGGGGCCGATGAGTTGGTCTTCCTTGACATCACGGCCACTTCCGACGGTCGGCGATCCGCAGCGGACCTGGCATCCCGAGTCGCCGACGCCATTAACGTCCCCTTCACCATCGGCGGCGGAGTCCGTTCGGTGGGCGATGCCCGGCGGCTGCTGGAGGCGGGGGCCGACAAGGTGGCGGTCAATTCCGCCGCCGTCGCCGATCCCTCGTTGTTGGAGAACATGGCCCGCCAACTTGGCACGGCCAACACCGTCTGCGCCATCGACGCCAAATGTAGGCGGCACGCTCCGCGTGCCGCACCGCACGCGGAGCGTGCGGAGTACAAAGGCGACGGCTGGACGGTGCTGGTCCGCGGGGGGCGGGACGAGACGGGCATCGACGCGGTGGCGTGGGCCGCAGAGGCCGTCCGCCGTGGCGCCGGAGAACTGCTGGTGACTTCCCACGACCGCGACGGCACCGCCGCCGGATTCGACACGGCTTTGCTCGCCCGGATCAAACTTTCGGCCCCCGCTCCGCTGATCGCCTCCGGCGGCGGCGGATCGTTGGATTCGTTCGTCGCCGCGGTGCGCGAGGGAAAGGCCGACGCCGTGTTGGCCGCGAGCGTCTTCCACTTCGGCGTTTTCTCGGTCCGCGCGGTGAAAACCGCCCTTCACAACGCCTCGCTACCGGTACGCCTATGATTGAAAACCTTTCCACACTCGATTGGCGCAAGAGTTCCGACGGCCTGCTGCCGGCGATCGTCCAGGACGCCGCCACCGCCCGGGTGCTCATGCTCGGCTACATGAATGAAGCGGCCTTGCAGCGGACGCAAGAGGCGGGCTGGGTCACGTTCTTCAGCCGCTCGAAGGACCGCCTCTGGACGAAGGGCGAGTCCTCCGGCCATACGCTCCGCTTCGTCTCTGCCACGGCAGACTGCGACGACGACGCGATCCTTGTCCGCGCGATCCCCAACGGACCGACCTGCCACACCGGCCGGCAATCCTGCTTCGACGCGGAGGAGCTTCCCCTGGAAACGCTCGGCCAACTGATCGAGACCATCCGGGAACGCTCGGAGTGCGGCTCGGAGGACTCCTACACGAAGCGGCTGTTGGACGGGGGCATCGACGCCTACGGGCCCAAAGTGCTCGAAGAGGCGGAGGAAGTGGTGCGGGCGGCCAAACACGAAGGGCGGCAGCGGACCATCGAGGAGGCCGCCGACGTGCTCTACCACCTCTCCGTCCTACTGAGAGGGGAACGCATCGAGTTGGGCGAGGTGGCCGAAGAGTTGCGGCGTCGCCGACGGCCGGCCGGGGCGGCCCGCCCCCGGTAAAGCCGCGACCAGCGGTTGCGGGAGGGCGACACTCAGGTTGGACGTGATTTCACTCCCGAGGCGTTCGGGACACCCGAATTCTGTTGCCGCGAACGGTGATAATCGCGCCGCTTTCGAGATCCTCCGCGTAATTCGCAAGAAGCTCCTCGAAGAGGGCAATTCGTCTCGTTGCCGACACGTCGGGAAGTCGAACGATCCCGTAATGCGGCGCACCGCGCACGAACACCAAGACTCCGAAATCGGTGTCGATCGTAACGAGGATCCGGTGCTCCTCAGCCGCGCGCTGCAGCAAGGACTCATCGCCAGGGTCAGGCCCGAGGTTACGGGACTCGACGACGTCATGCCCCCTGCCGCCGAGCCACTCCGCCAACTGGCGGCCGGCACATCGGTCGACCAAAAACCTCATCGTTTGCCGACCTCCACGGTATCCAGCGAATCATTGGCGATGACCGCGTGCGCGTATGCCAAGCAGGCGCGAATGTCGTCGACCTGGAGATCGGGATAGTCGTCCAGCAGGTGGTCCCAGTTCTCGCCCTGGGCGAGCAGCCCGAGAATCATTTCGACAGAGATTCGCATCCCGCGGATAATCGGCTTGCCGCCGAAGATCGCCGGATCAGCAGTTATTCGTTTGAGAAGATCGGCGTCTGTCATCGTGCAACTCCTCAGACCGGTCATTGGCTTGTTGGGTTTACCCTCCGCGGCACTCTCCATTATTCCCCAGTTCTTGCCCCGAAGCAATACAGATTGCCGGAGTCGTTGCCGATCACCAGCCGGCCGTCGGCGACGGCGGGCGAGGCGAGGATTTCGCCGCCAGCCTCGAACTCCCAGAGCTTCTCGCCTCGTTCGAGGCTTAGCCCATAGAGCCGCCCGTCCGCCGAGCCGAAGAAGACGCGGTCGCCGGCCACGACGGGCGAGCCGTCGATCCGTCGCTTGCAGGCAAACGCCCAGAGCTGCTGCCCGGTCTTTGGGTCCAGGGCGTGGAGTTGTTTGTCTTGGCCGCCCACCAGCACGGCCTCCGGCGTCACCGCGGCCGAGGAGCGGAACGCCGCGCCGTGCCCGGCGTTTTCATAGTGCCAAAGGATCTCCGCCCGCCGCGGGTCGATGGCAAAGAAGCGGTGCCCCTCGGTGCCGACGAACACGGTTCCGTCCATCACGGCCGGGGAGCAGCCGGTGGGGGCGTCGAGGTTCACCTTGCCCACGCCCACTCCGCGCCGCAGATCGACGACGTGCAGTTAGCCGTCGCAGCCGGCCACGAAGCCCAGGTCATCGAGCACGGTGGGGAAGCAGCGGATCTGGTCCCCGCTCTGATACTTCCAAACGAGCTTGCCGGACGCGGCGTCCAGGCAGTAGAGGAAGGAGTCTTGCGAGCCGAACAGGACGTGGCCGCCGTGGAAATTGGCGCTCGAATCGATCTCACCGTCGGTCGGAAACTCCCACAGTTTCCGGCCGGCGGCGTCAATGCAGTAGAACAGTCCATCAACGTCGCCGATGTAGACGCGGCCGCCACGGACGGCGGGCGAGGCGTTGAACCCCGTCGGCACGGCCAGCTCCCACCGCTTCTTTCCGTCGGCCAAGGTGATCGCATAGAGGATGCCGCCGGTCGAGGCGGCATAGACCACGCCGTCGAGGATCGCGGCTGTGGACTCAAAGCCCCCCTTGGCCGTCGAAAAAGTCCAGAGCAGTTCCATTTTGTCGGGCAAAGCGCTGCCGGCGACCCCGCTGGCTCGGGCGTCGCCGCGCATGAGCGGCCACGAGGAGGGACCAGCCGACAGCGGCGCGGGACCCGGCGCGAACGCCCCCGGCCTGCGGTCCGAGGGGATGACGCCGAGCGGCCCGCTGTTGAATCGCCGGCGCCGGACGGCGCCGGGCGGCAGCCCACAGCGGCCACACAGAACAGGCACGCCAACAAGAAAAGGATGAGGGATGAAGGATGAAGGATGAAGCGACAAGGGGCCGTTGTGCCCACGCACTTCATCCTTCATCCTTCATCCCTCATCCTTTCCGTCAGGGCGTATTCGGCGCGCCGGTCGGGTTGGGCATGGCGCTGAGTTGCGAGAGCACCTGGAGCAGGCCGTTGAGATGGGCCATCCGCGGCCCAAACCGGTCGACGAACTCGTTGAGCATGAACTCGCCGTCCAAGAGGTTCTCGTAGTTGGCGTTGACTTCGGCGGTGAGCGATTCGAGGAACTCCGCCTGCACTTTGCCGAGGGCCTCGGCGGCCACGCGGCAGTTCCGCGCCAAGTGGGGATTGGCCTGTTTCCACTGCCCCAACTCGTTGGCCCGCTGCTTCTGGGCGGCGCCGAACTGGTTGACCAACTCCTCGAGCAACTCGTTCTGCCGGTCCTGAGCGGCGAGGAGTTCGCGCAGCAGGCGGGTCTGTTCGGCCTCCTGCCGTCCACCCGGAACCGGGGGATAAGCGGTCTGGGCGACGTCGATCTGGCTGAAAAGCGGAGGACGAGTTCGCGGCGGCTCGTGACTCATGGGCACGGGTCCTTTCACAGTCCAGTATAACCAGAAACCACCCAAATTGTCGAGTAGCTGGCGAAAAAAGTGGCGACCACCGTTGCAGGTGTGATGCGGCCCGGTGCCGTGCAGCGTCGAATCGCCGCAAGTGGCGGAATCGCCTTCTGAGCTCACGGGGATGGTAGACTCCCCCGCCCTAATCGCTAAAGTCGCTTGCCATGTCCACCCGATGCCCGTGGAAGCGACAGACATCCATGCGTAACTTGGGGGGTATGCGCATTCCAGGAAAAGACTTTTCCGCCGCGGGGGCGTCTGATGAACACCATTGACTCTAAGTCCAAACCAGCTTTAGGGTTTCTGACAGTCGTCCACCATCCACAGTATGGGCTTTTCGGTGGCTACCTGATCCTGAACGCCGCGGGACGGCCGCTGGAGTTCCATTGCACGGCCCCAATCAAGCCGAACCGGGCACAGGAGATTCTCTACGGCCCGACGTTGGAGTCGTTCCTCTATGGCGAGCAAATTGGCCAGGCGCTGGTCGGGCAAGGGGGCATCACCCCTCTGTTGGTATGTACCGACAAGGAGCCGGCGCTGGCCGCCCGAGAGTACATTGCGATGCCGGTGGTGCTCGTCTTGCCCTCGGAGGCCCCACGTCGAGCAAGATGAACGAAACGGTTTGGCCCTTGAAGCTGTGCCTGCCGCGGGCGAAGCGGGGAGACTCTCGCGGCTCGACTCGGCTCACTTGGGCGGCCCGCGGCTGGTAACCTTCGCAGTTCGGCAGAAACCGCCTGGCCCTGCCGGAGGACGCCGGCGAAGACCGCCGGCTGGTCGCCGAGCGGCTGGCCGCTTGGCCGAGTCGTTCGACCTCAGCGAGCCGTTCGGGCGGATTCGGGCGGCGATCGAAGAGGCCCAGCAGGCAGCGTGATGAGCATCCATTGGCACGCCCCACCGCCGCCGGCAATCACCAGCATTGACCTGTCGTTTGACGTCCGCTGGTACGGCGGACAACTCGGCAATTCGCCCGGCCGACGTGCCGTCGGCCGCTAAACTTCCAATCCGATCCGCCACGAGTGGTGTCGATACCGATTGTGCGGCCAGCGGTGCGGACTCGGCGATTCCTCTTTCCCGAGCCGGCGGAGTGCCAGACGAGCAACGTGGTGGATAATAGCCGGGGGCTAACAGCCCCCGGAGAGAAAACCGGCAAGTCAGACACGTTCCGGGGGCTGTTAGCCCCCGGCTATTTATGCACCCGCATCAAGCCGCCCGGCGACGTAATCAAGCTCTCCGACCGGTTGCAGTATCTTTTGCAGCCGTCGTTGGAGTCGCTGCTGGCGGAAGGCTCGTTGGGTCTGCCCTGCCGTCCGTTTCCGTTCCAGTTCGAGGGGATCGCCTTCCTTTACCCGCGTCAGGCGGTGGTTCTGGCCGACGAGATGGGGCTGGGCAAGACGATGCAGGCCATCACGGCCATCCGCCTGCTCTTGCACCGCCACGAGGTGCGGAGCGTGCTGGTGGTCTGCCCCAAGCCGCTGGCGACCAATTGGCGGCGGGAGTTCGCCCACTGGGCGCCGGAAGTGCCGACGATGCTCATCGAGGGGGACCAGGCCAAGCGGCACTGGCAATGGCGCTTGCCCGACGTGCCGGTCCGCATCGCCAACTACGAATTGCTGCTCCGCGATTTGCAGTAGTCCTGCCTGCCGGGCGGGACTGGCGGCCAGGTCCCGTTCGGCAAACGGACCTGTTCGACCTGGTGGTGCTCGACGAAGCGCAGCGGATCAAGAACCGCGAAAGCTCCACCAACCAGCTCGTCCGCTCGATCTCCCGCAAGCGGAGTTGGGCCTTGACCGGCACGCCGGTCGAAAACAGCGCCGACGACCTGCTGGGCATCTTCGAGTTCCTGGCCCCGGGCTTCCTTTCACCGGAGATGAAACCGCGGGCCATCGGCCGCTCGATCGGCGACTACGTCTTGCGCCGCACCAAGGAACAGGTGCTCAAGGACCTGCCGCCAAAGCTGATCCATGACGAGCCGCTCGACCTGGAAGGGGAACAACGCGAGAGCTACCGGCTGGCCGAAGAGGAGGGCGTGCTGCGGCTGACCGAGTTGGGCGATTCGGCCACCATCCGCCACGTCTTCGAGTTGGTGCTGCGGCTGAAGCAGATTTGCAACTTCGATCCCGCCACCGGCTTGAGCAGCAAGCTCGAACGGCTGGAGGCCGACCTCGAGGAAATCGCCCAAAGCGGCCGGAAGGCGATCGTCTTCAGCCAGTGGGTGGGCACGCTGCGGCGGCTGGCCGGGCAACTCGACCGGTTCGGTCCGCTGGAGTATCACGGCCAAGTGCCGCAAGCCCGCCGCGAGGCCGTCATCGAGCGGTTCCGCGCCGAACGCGGCCGGCACGTGCTCCTGATGAGCTACGGGGCGGGCGGCGTGGGCTTGAACCTCCAGTTCGTCAACTACGTCTTCCTCTTCGACCGCTGGTGGAACCCGGCCGTCGAGGACCAGGCCATCAACCGCGCCCACCGCATCGGCGTGGACGGACCGGTGAACGTCACGCGGTTTCTCATGCTGGAGACGATCGAGGAGCGAATCGACGGCATCCTCCAGGAGAAGCGCGACCTGTTCGACACGATCTTCTCCGGCGCCGAGGGCCGGCGGAAGCTCGGGCTGACGCAGGAAGAGCTGTTCGGGCTGTTCCAACTCAAGTGCCCGTCCGGCCCGATCGACCTGGCGGCATAGAGCCTTGTGGCGGCTCAATCCGAAATGCCAGGTCAAAGGTCTTCCGGACGCAATCCGGTGTGCTTGGCGATGCGTGCGAGCATTCTGGGGCCGATTTCCTCTTGATCGTGAAAAGAGAAGACGAAATCGGGCCAATCGGGGCGGGCAAGGACCCGATGCGATCCGCCCCGTTGGCGTTTGACGATCCAGCCGCTCCGCAGCAATGCTGCCAAGAGGCGTCTGGCCTTGATCGTCCGCCATTGCGTCATGCGACCACCAGAAAAGCGGACGTCACCTCTGGAATCGCCTCGCCGTGTTCCAGCCGGTCCGCCATCACCCGCAACGCCATCGCTTCGACGCGGGTAATCGCCTCTTCGCGGGTTTGGCTGTAAACCATCGTCCCCGGAAGCTCTGGAACTTCGGCCAGCCAGCGGCCGTCGGTCTCTTGCTCGGTCTCAATAGCTAATCTCATCTTCCCCTCCTTGCTTAATGCGACAATACGCAAAGGTTATTGTAGATGTTCTCAACCACCGCGAGAAAGACGTTCGCTGCGCTCTCGAACCAGAGGCAAGCCTCGTCGAGGTCTCCTCTTGCCGCTTGCCCCTGATCGCGCACATGCGCCCACAGCATAGGCGGGTTGACACCTGCCATCAGCTTTTCAAAGATGTCTCTGAGGCTTTCTGGGGATTGCCCGCTCAACCGGTCCGCCTTCTCGGAAGTGCGTTGCACGAGGACTCCGGTGAGTTGGAGGCACATAAAGGCACATGGAAGAACATTCTCGTAGTACACCGCCCACGGTGGTCTTCGTGTTCCAACAGGAAACAACCGGTTAACGGCGTCAAGTATTTCCTTTGCAGGTACTGACTGCGTTCTGGAATGTCTCGTACCGGCGACG
Source organism: uncultured Planctomycetaceae bacterium (assembly GCA_963754135.1). Classification (GTDB taxonomy): domain Bacteria; phylum Planctomycetota; class Planctomycetia; order Pirellulales; family Thermoguttaceae; genus JAJFUI01. The sequence continues at coordinate 773,913 of CAVWEY010000002.1, read as the reverse complement.
ACGGGACCTTGTTGACGTGCTCGGCAAGCTTCTTTGCCGACCGCTCCAGTTCGGCCAATTCTCCCTGGCCAATGTTCAAACTACAGAACAGTGTACTCGGTGTCATCCACATCTTCCTCATCCTTTCAGCAAACGATAATGTACACCCCAGCCTGAGTTCATGAATCACGACGTTGCCGCTCACCCATCAAACGAAAACGCCGTCGGCGCCACGTTGAAATAGGCCGAGAGTTTTCCGATCTGATCGCGGGTGAGCCTTCTTCGGCCGGCGATGACGGCGGAAAGCGTGGGGGCAGCGACGCCGGTGTCGCGCTCGACTTGCACCTGCGTGACGTCCTTCGCTTCGATCAAGTGGGCGAGCAGCTCACCGTCGCCGACCCGTCGGCGGGGGAACTTCGCCCTCTCGTAGTTCTCGAGGAGTTCCAGCAGCACCGACAGGTAGCCCGATTCCCCGCGAGACAGCTTGCCGCCGTGGGCTTTCTTCTCCAGCAGCTTGTTGGCCAGCGCCAGCCCGCGCCGATGAACGTCGGCCGATTCAATCGGCCACAGCGGTACTCGCCGGATCAATTCCAGGTAGTCTGCGGGCACGACGACGGGAGCAGGTAGGTTTGTGCCAATCTCCCTAGTCACATTCACACTCATGTTTCCATTTCCCTTGATCGTATTGTTGGTGAGTCATTACGTGCAGAATGGAGACGGCCTGAAAATCGTAGTCGATTCTCGTAATGACGCGAAAGGAGCCGCCTTGGACGTTGAACACCACGCACAGCCCCGCCTTGGAAGCCCTGGCGTAGCTCTGCCTCACGTCACCCCAATTCCTCCAGTTTGCCGCTTCGACAGCCTGCACCCAACGGTCGAAATGTCGCCGCGCCGCCCGGCGCTTGCGGCAGAAACCTTCAATTTTGTCCGTGCCGAGAACCCGCATCGTCGATATAGCGCCAGCCGCCAAAATCCTTGACGCCTCGCGGCAACGTCTCTATCATAACATATCGTTAAGATCGTGCAAGACCCCTTGGGGTGGCTGTATGGGTGCTTCGGTCCATGATTTCGACGTTCTGGTGATCGGCGGCGGCCACGCCGGGGTCGAGGCGGCGCTGGCCGCGGCAAGAATCGGCGCACGAACCGCGCTCCTGACCAGCAACCTCGACACCATTGCCCTGATGAGTTGCAACCCGGCCATCGGCGGCGTCGGCAAGGGGCAGATCGTCCGCGAAATCGACGCCCTGGGCGGCGCAATGGGCCGGGCCATCGACCGCACCGGAATCCAATTCCGCATGCTCAACCGCAGCAAGGGACCGGCCATGCACGGCCCCCGCGCCCAGGCTGACAAACTCGCCTATCAGCAGGAAATTCAACGCATCCTTCGCTCGCAACCGGGACTCTCGTTGTTGGAAGAAACCGTTGAAGACTTGCTCGTGCAGCCGCTTGCGGCTTCGCAATGCCCGCTACGAATTCTCGGCGTCCGCACGGCCGGCGGCACGGAGTATCACGCCCGGGCGGTCGTCCTTTGCGCCGGCACCTTCATGCAGGGATTGCTCCATTTCGGCGACGCCACACAGCCCGGCGGACGCATCGGCGAGCCGACCTCCGCCGGCTTGAGCCGGGCGCTACGGCGGCTGGGCTTCGAGTTGGGACGCTTCAAGACCGGCACGCCGCCGCGGATCGACGGTCGCACCATCGACTACGGCCGGACGGAGCTTCAGCCCGGCGACGCGCAACCCGAGCCGTTCTCCTTCCTCACCGAGCGGATCGACGTGGAGCAGATTCCCTGTTGGATCACGCACACCACGCCCGAGGTCCATGAGTTGATCCGCGCGAACTTGCACCGTGCGCCGATGTTCAGCGGGCAGATTCAATCCGTCGGGCCGCGGTACTGCCCCTCGATCGAGACCAAGATCGTCCGCTTCGCCGACAAGCCGCGGCACCAGTTGTTTCTCGAACCGGAAGGGCGGCAGACGGACGAGGTGTACATTAACGGGCTCTCGACCAGCCTGCCCCGCGACGTGCAAGAGGCCGTGCTGCGGCTGATCCCCGGCCTGGAACAGGCTCAGATCCTCCGCTACGGATACGCCATCGAGTACGACTTTCTCCCGCCGGTTCAGTTGAAGCCGTCGCTGGAGACGAAGCGCATCGCGGGCGTCTACTGCGCCGGCCAGGTGAACGGCACCACCGGCTACGAGGAGGCCGCCGCCCAGGGACTCGTGGCCGGGGCAAATGCCGTGCTCAAGCTGCGGGGCCAAGAGCCGCTGTCGCTCCGTCGCGACCAGGCATATATCGGCGTGATGATCGACGATCTGGTGACCCGCGGCGTGGACGAGCCGTACCGGATGTTCACCAGCCGGGCGGAATACCGGCTGCTGCTGCGGCCGGACAATGCCGACCGCCGGCTCACGCTGCTGGCTCATCGGCTGGGACTGGCCGACGAGGAGCGTCAGCAACGACTGCAAGCGAAGGAGACGGAGATCGCTCGGGTTGTTCGGCTGTTGGACACCACCCATTGCGAGTCCGGGCCGCTCGTGAAGCTACTCCGCCGGCCGGAAGTCGGCTGGGAGGAGATGGTTTCGCGCCTGCCGGAGTTGGCCGGCGTGGCCGCGGTGGTGGCGGCGCAAGTGACCTACGATGCAAAATACTCGGGCTATGTTGCCCGACAGCAGGTCGACGTCGCCCGGCAGCAGCGCCTGGCCGCTCACCGCATCCCGGCGGGACTGGACTACACGGCGGTGCCGCACCTGCGGGCGGAGGCGCGGGAGAAGCTGGCCCGCGTCGGCCCCGCCGACCTCGCCCAGGCCGCCCGCATCAGCGGCATCACACCCGCCGATCTCACGGTGCTGTTGATTCACCTGGACGCCCTCGGGCTGGAAACTCCCGCCCCGCTACGGTAAACTACAAGCATGGTTGAGCGCGACTCCGTCCGCTATTCGGGACTGATCGAAGGCGCCCGGCAGGGCGACGCCGAGTGCCGGGAGCGGCTGTTCGGGCTGTGCCGGTCGTATCTGGGCTTTGTGGCCCGCTCGCAGGTCGAGACCTGGCTGCGGCGGAAGGTCGACGCCTCAGACCTGGTGCAGGAAACGATGCTCGAAGCGTACCGCGACTTCGAGCGGTTCCAGGGCCACAGCGAGCAGGAGTGGCTGGCCTGGCTGCGGAAGATACTGAGCCACAACGCGGCCGACTTCGTGCGGCGCTACCGGGGCACGGCGAAGCGGGCGGCCGGCCGCGAAATCCCTTTCCGCGACCCGGACGACAGCCTCGCCCGCGGCGCCCCGGAGCCGGCCGCGGATACGCCCACACCCAGTCAGGAGTTCCTCCGGCTCGACACGGAGCTGCGCGTGACCGCGGCCTTGAGCACGCTCCCGGCGGACTACCAGGAGGTGATCCTGCTCCGGAATCTCCAGCGGTTGTCGTTCAATAAAGTTGCCGAGCGGATGGAGCGTTCACGGCCCGCGGTGCAGATGCTCTGGATGCGGGCGATACGGAAGTTGCAGGAGGCGTTGGAAGCGGAACCGTCGTAGCCGGCACACGTAGAAGCGGCATCTTGCCGCTTCCCGAATTGAAGCGGCAAGATGCCGCTTCTACATGGCGGACTACATTCGCTTCACCTTGCACTTCGGCAGGGCTTGTTGCAACCGCCCGACCGCCTCCGGGCCAACCTTGGTCTGCGCCAGGCTGAGCGACTTGAGGCCCTTCAAGTTCCGCAGTTCCTCCAGCCCGGCATCGGTGATCTTGGTCAGATCGAGGTTCAAGGTTTCCAGGCCGGTAATTCTGCCGAGTTCCTTCAGGCCGGCGTCGGTGACGTTGGTGTCGGTCAGGTTCAGATACTTCAGTCCCTCAAGCGCGGTCAGATGCCGCAAGCCGGCGTCGGTCACGCGGGTGTGCCAGAGGCCCAGCCATTGCAGGCCCCGCAGCGCGGCGACGTGCCGCATGGCGTCGTCGTCGGCCTGGGTCTCGCTGAGATCGAGTTTCTTCAGCCCCTTGGCGGCGGTGATCTGGGCGAGCCCCGAGCCCGTGACGACGGCGTGTCGCGGAGCGAGAGCTGCTTCAAGCGGCTGAGCCCCTCCATGTACTGGAAGCAGCCGTCGCTGAGGTTATAGCAGCGGAAGAGGCTGAGGTCCTCCAGTTGGGAGAGCTTCTGCAAAACCTCCAGGCCCGCGTCGGTGATTTGCGCGTCTTCGATGGAGAGCGTGGTCAACTGACGCAGGCCGCCGAAATGGGCCAGTCCCGCGTCGCTCAACGTATTGCGGAGCTTGAGGCTCCGCAGATTCCGCAGCCCCGCGAGCTGGGCCAGGCCGTCGTCGTCAATCTGCATGCAGCCGCGGAGGTCCAATTGCTTGAGTCGGCTGAGGCCCTTCAACTCGGCCAGCCCGGCGTCGGTAATGTTGTTGTAGAGCAAGGACAGGGATTGGAGATTGGGCAGGTCCTTGAGCGGGGCCAAGCCGGCGTCGGTCACGTAGGTACTGCGGCGGAGGTTGAGGGATTTCAGTTGGGGGAGCCGCCTGAGAACCTTCAGACCGGCGTCGCTCACTTCGGTGTTCTCCAGCACCAGGTCGGTCAGCTTGGGGAAGGCGACGATCTGCGCCACGCCGGCGTCGTGAATCTCGGCGCCCAGAGCGCCAGCTCCCGCAGATCCTTCGAGCGCCGCCAGCAACTTCACGTCGGCGTCGGTGGCCTGACATTCCAACAGGTCCACGCCGACGGGGCGTTTCTGGGCGTCATACCGGACCTTGCCCCCGAGGGCCTCAACCCGCTTGACCGCGGCGGCGGCGTCCGCAGTGTTTCCGCAGGCGGCATTGGCCGGAGGAAGGAGCGCCGAGGCCATCAGCAGGGCAATCGAATGTCTCATCATGGTGCGGATTCTCCCATCGCACTGGGTTACAGCGGACTTATATGTTAGCGGAAGGCCGCGGGGCGTGCAAATCCTGAAACATTTGAGGGGTGCGATAACACCCATGATGGCGGCGCTCCCGCGGTGCGCGGCGCTTGCAGGCGGCCAGGGAGTCCGTTACCCTAAAGGACGGCGGAGGGCGGCGTTGGCCGCCCAGCGCAACCTGCCCTACCCAACGTGCCGCCCCCAGCGCCGGTGCCTCCCACCATCACCATTCTTCCAGCAATCAGGAGTACAAGCCTCATGTCACATCGTACGAACCGTCGTCGATTTCTCCAAACCACCGCCATCAGCGGCGTCGGCTTTTGGGTTGCCGGCGGCGTCCGGGCGGAGCCGGGCAAGTCGCCCAATGAGCGGATCGCTTTCGCCAGCGTCGGCGTGGGCGGAAAGGGCAGCAGCGATTCGGGCGATGCGGCCAAGGCCGGTGACCTGGTGGCGATCTGCGACATCGACGAGAACACCCTGAACAGCGCCGGCCAGCAACGCTTCCCCAAGGCCAAGCGTTACACCGACTTCCGCAAGATGCTCGACGAGATGGGCAAGAGTATCGACGCGGTGACCGTCAGCACGGCCGACCACTGCCACGCCCCGGCCGCGCTGATGGCGATGCGGATGGGCAAGCACTGCTTCTGCCAGAAGCCGCTGACGCACTCGATTTACGAGGCGCGGCTGATGGCCCGAGTGGCCAAGGAGATGAACGTCGCCACGCAGATGGGCAACCAGGGGACCGCGATGGCAGGGGCTCGCAAGGCGGCCGCGGCGCTGCGGGCCGGCGCGATCGGGGCCGTGAAAGAAGTCCACGTCTGGACGAACCGGCCGATCTGGCCGCAAGGCGGCCCGCGGCCGGCGCCCAAGCCCTGCCCCCCGCACGTGAAATGGGACCTTTGGCTCGGCCCGGCCCCCGCGCGGCCCTATGCCAACGGCTATCATCCGTTCGCCTGGCGGGGCTGGTGGGATTTCGGCACCGGCGCCCTGGGCGACATGGCCTGCCACACCGCCAACATGGCCTACATGGGTCTGGACCTCCGCGATCCGATCGCCGTCCAGGCCGAGACCTCCGGCCACAACCGCGACAGCTATCCGAAGTGGTCGTTGATCACCTTCGAGTTCCCCGCCCTCGGCGGCCGCCCCGCCTTGAAGCTCTTCTGGTACGACGGCGGCAAGTCGATCGACAAGAAGCTGCTCGAGGGGAAGCCGATGTGCGCAAGCGGCTCCCTGATGATCGGCGAAAAAGGCAAGCTCTACTCCCCGAACGACTACGGCGCGGACTTCTATTTGTTGGGCGGGGCGACGATGCCGGAAGTGAAGTACGTGGAATCGCCCGGCCATTTCGAGGAGTGGGTCCGCGCCATCCGGGGCGGCCCGGCCGCCATGTCCAACTTCGCCGGCTACTCGGCCGGTCTGACCGAGACGATGCTGCTCGGCAACCTGGCGGTCTGGGTGGCCGACAAGGGCAAGGGCCAGCGCGTCGAGTGGGACGCCAAGAACATGCGGTCCACCAACGTCGCCGGCCTGGAGCCGATCATCAAACCGACCTACCGCGCCGGCTATACGCTGGACGTGCCGGGCGGCACGGGAGGAACGCCCCCGCCGCGGCGACGCCGTCGAGGCAAGTGAGCCGTTCGATTCCGCCTCACGCGCACATGCATGTGGAACATTGAAGCCCACGGGTTGCAGCTCGTGGCCTTGTTTCTATCGGTCAGCAATCCTGCCGGCGCCGCTTGCGTTGTGGGAGTCGCCAAGGGAAAGGAAGGGGACCGTCGCGTGCGTCACTCGGCCGGCAATCGAGGGCCTTCGCGCCCCGTCGCTCTTCTTCAGCAGAGATGATGTTGTACCCGAGTATGAAGCAGTACAGACTCGCCGGAATCAGTTCAACTGCGTGCTTCCCAAACAGCTTATGCTCTTCAACAGTACGAGTAGTAACGCACGCCTCGCAGTTCTCATGCTCATCGCAGAATCGGAGCAACCCGATAATGTCCCCTGGATTCTTTGGCTGGTTATCGCTCCATTTCACTTCGACAGCCCAAAGGGGATCGAAGTCGTTGTCGAGATGTACGATATTGACTTCGCCATCCTTCCATCTCGCGTAATACAGTCGGATGTTGGGAGAATGAAACCACTGCGCAAACACCGCCGTCTCCACGAGACCGCCGACTGCATTATCGTCAGCCCCAACGGGAGAGAAAAGCGCGCAGTATAGACTTGGGTTGGTGACGTAGACTTTGAACCGCGTGGCACGCTGAAATCGCTTCGCCGATCGATCTACGCGATGGATGATCTTGATCAGGAATGCGGATTCCAGATATTCGATGTATCTCTTGATTGTGTTCTTGGCGACGCCCGATTTTTGGGAAAGGTCCTCAAGCGACACTTCTCCGCCGGTGTTGTATGTAAGGCTCTGGAACAGCGAGTTCAATTCCTGAACGTCCTGAATTCCGTACAAACTGGGCAGATCCTTCATCAACACCTTGTCGATTATATCGCCGCGGACGAACCGCCCAGGATCCTGAACGGATGGTTGGAGAGAACACGACTTCGGGATAGCCCCCAAAATTGAGGTAGTCTACGAAGTTCTTGTTGAGTTCATCAATATCGACGGGCTGGAACGTGGGCATAGCCTCGTTCTCTTGGGGCTCAGTAATCTTGACCAGGTTAGCCCTGTCTTGAAGGTCGAGATACTCGTAGAACGTCAAGGGAGGCAGCAAGAAGTCGGTAAATCGGCCTGCCCCCGATTCAGTGCTCTTCAGCTTGAGTGCTGCCGCGGCAGAGCCAGACGCCACAAATTTCACGGAGCGATAGGTGTCCACCAACGTCTTCAGGTGGATTTCCCAATCGCGCAGATACTGTATCTCGTCAAAGTAAATGAAAAGCCCTTCCTGTGGAGCTGCGCCACTTGCTTCGCAGATGAGCGATACGATTTCCTCTAATGACAGGCCGTTGTACAGCGGGGTCTGGATATTGATGTAGCAGATGTGCCTGGGATTTCTGCCGCGATCGATCAACGATTGGATGGCGTGGTATATCAGCCAAGTCTTGCCAACACGACGTGGTCCCATTAGCAGCAAAGCACGACGTGGTTCGGCCATCTCCGCCAACTTCAAGAAGAGGCGAAGATAGGCCCTCGGCCGCATCTTCCGCACTTCTGGGTCGATGGCCTTCGATTCCCACCACGGGTTTTCCACCCGGATTCGTCCGATCAGTTCTTGCCTGGGTACTTCTCGCATCAGCCGTCCCGTAATGCATTAAGGTCAACGAATTGATTCTAGCCCTTCGCCGGCTAAAGTCAACTGTCTGATCTTAATCACTCGTGCAGTTGTAAGTTATTATAGTACCACGACTTAGAACCTAACCGCAAGTCGCCAGTTGTGGCGAAGCACTACGTCGGTACGGCTTCCGCCGGTATGACGGAGGTTGTGCGCAGCGATCCGCACAACGGAAGAGTGCCCGGATAAGGCGCGTTACGACCGTCCGCCGAGCGTCGCCATCACCCGGTCGGTGATGGCCTGGATCAGGGCCTCCTGGTCGGGCGATCCGACTGCCGCGGCGGCGCCGTTGCCGCCGGCGGGGGCGGCGGATTGCGTGCCGCAGAAGCTGGGCGGCTGAAACGCCTTGGGGGCCACGCCCGCCTCCTTCCAACTCTCGCGGAAGCTGTCGTTGGCGCAGATGTCGCAGTTCTTGGCCTCCAACCGCGGATCGGTGAACCCCCATTTCTGCTTCAGGTCCAACAGCGCGCGGGCCTGCGGCTCGCTGAAATAGTTGACCGAGCCCAGGCCGCGGGCCAACATCAACATCCGGCAATAGGCGTCGAGAATCTCCGTCCACCAATACGCCCGCTCCACCGTCTCGCCGAAGCTCACCGTGCCGTGATTGGCCAGGATGATGACGTTCGACTTGTGGACGAACGGCAGGATCGTGTCGGCGAACTCCTGGCTGCCGGGGGTCTCGTACTTGGCGATCGGCACGTCGCCCAGGAAGATCTCCACCTCCGGCAGAACGCACATCGGCACCGGCTCCCGCGCGATGCCGAAGGCGGTAGCATGGGGCGGGTGGCAGTGGACCACCGCCTTGATCTCCGGCCGCTCCTTCATGATCGCCAGGTGCAGCTTGATCTCGCTGGTGATCTTCTTCCGGCCGCTCAGTTGGTTCCCTTCCATGTCCACCAGACACAAATCGTCCGGCTTCATAAAGCCTTTGGAGATCATCGTGGGGGTGCAGACGACCTGGTTCTCGCCGGCCCGGTAGCTGATGTTCCCGTCGTTGGCCGCGGCGAAGCCCTTCTTGTACAGGCGTTCGCCGATGTCGCAGATTTCCTGCTTGATCTTCTGAATGTTCACCATGAGTCGTAATCCAAGTGATCGAGGATCGCCGCGTTGTAGGCGTCGACCGGTTTGATTTCCGGGTGAAAGGGCATGGCGGCCTCGCGGCCCTCGCTGATGGCGACGCGGCTGCCGCCGCCCGCCCCCAACTCGTCGAAGACCACGATCTCCTCCAGACGCACTGTAGGCGGCACACTCCGTGTGCCGCCACGGATGTCCGCACACGGAGTGTGCGGACTACCGTTCGGCCAGGTCGTCCCAACCCAGCGGCGCGACCAGCTTGAAGCTGGCGCCCGTCAGGCTCGGGTGCCACGGTTGAGCGTCACGGTTCCAATCACGTCGCCGATCCGCATGGCAATGTTCCTAGCCCAGTTTCTCGCCGAAGACGTCGGGGCAGGGGCGGACCCCGCCGCGTGCGAACTCCGTAACGATCTGCTTCAACTGAAAAAAACTCCCTGCCTGCGGATCGGCCACCAGCAGGTTCGCGCCGACGGCCGCCGCCGCCGCAGCGACCGAAGGGGCGTCGCCGCCGCCGATGGCCCGGATGCCGCGGAGCCGGTTCGCCAAACACAGGCCGGCCGCCACGTGACGGCTCAGCAACACGCCGAGCGTGTCGGGCTGGGACAACTCCTGCGCCAACTGATCGGTCGCCGCAATCAGGCAATCCGTGTTGAACCCCTCGACCCGGAAACCCTCGCGGCCCAGCCCGGCCACCAGCGCCGCCGGATCGAAGTCCGTCGCCGACGGTGGCGACGACCAGCCGGATTGCCGCCGGATGATTGTCGGCCGGGTCGGCGTATTCCAGGGCGATGCCGCGGCGGAGCAACTCGTCGCGCACGGCCGGCGTGACCAACGCCCCCCGCCGCACCACCACCCGCCGCACCGAGCCCCAGCCGGCCGACGAGTTCGTCCATCGTGACCACGCGGGCGGAGACGACCAACTCGCCGTGGGATGTTGATCGCTTGTGCTGGAGGGATTGCTTTCAGCGACATCTCCAACGCCCCGGGACTGCGGTCCCGCGGAGGCATCGAGCGCCTCCGCCCCGCGACCGCAGTTCGCGGGGCCTTCACCACTTCTGCTCAGCGACGATTGCCGGCCCAGCGCCAAGCTCCGCCAGCACCTCGCGCACCACACGGTCAATGTCGATCGGCGGGCCGCTCATTGGTCAACAATCCCCAGCACGGACCAGCGGACGGGCGTGTTTTCGGCGCGCAGCAGTTCGCGGGCGCCGATCCCGTCGCTGGTGATAATCACGGTCTCTCCTCGTCCCGCCCCGAGCGGAATCGACCACCAGGATCGGGTCGCCCTCGATGGTGCGTCCGTCGGCCTGCAAGGCCATCACCAACAGCAGCTTCCAGCCCTCCATCGAAGGATGCTTGACGGTCGCGGTGGCGCTGCCGATGACGCGGCCCAGACAACATGTTACTTCCCCAAAATCCGCAGATCGTCGATCATCGAGCAGCGGCGCTCGCGGGTAAACGTCAGCGGCGTGGTCACGCCTTCGCCGGTCGGGCCGGCGATCGAGAACGAGCAGTATCCCTCGCCGCCCAGCCCCAGCCCGGCCATGCTCGGGCCGTTCTTGATGAACAACGTCGTGTCCATCGCCTTGCCCATCTTGGTCATGTTGTGGACGTTGTTCGAGTGGATCAGCGCCGTGTGGCGGAAGCCGTGCTCGCTGCGGCGGGCCTTCTCGATCGCCTCGTCCACGTCGCCGCAGCGGACAAACGGCACGAAGGGCATCATCTGCTCGACCGGCACGAACGGATTGGACTCGTCCGTCTCGCCGAAGAGCAATTCCACTTCCGGCGCGACGTTCCTGCCGGCGGCGCGGGCCAGCACGGCCGCGTCCTGGCCGATGTAGTCCTTCTGCGCCACGTCGTGCTTCTCCTCTCCCTGGCCGACGGTGGCAATAGCGGCTTTGGACAAGGCGTCGATCTCGGCCCGCCCAAGCCGCACGGCTCCCGCCCGCTCCATCGCCGACATCAGACGGTCGAATATCTTCTCGACGGCGAAGACCTGCTTTTCGGCGATACAGAGCAGGTTGTTGTCGTAAGCGGCGCCTTGGATGATGGAGCGGGCGGCGCGGTCCAGGTCGGCCGTTTCATCGACCACCACGGGTGGATTGCCGGGGCCGGCCACCACGGCCCGCTTCGTCTGCTGCATGGCCGCCTTGGCCACGCCCGGCCCGCCGGTCACGCACAGCAGGTTCACGTCGGGGTGCTTGAACAGGGCGTTGGCCGTCTCGAGCGTCGGCTCGGTGATGACGCAGATCAAGTTGTCCAGCCCCAAGTCGCGGTAGATGGCCTCGTTGTAGCGGCGGACGCCCTCGGCGGCCACGCGCCGCCCGCTGGGGTGCGGATTGAAAACCACCGTGTTGCCCGCGGCGATCATGCTCACCGCGTTGCCGGTCAGCGTGGGCAACGAGTGCGTTACCGGCGTCACCGCGCCGATCACGCCGAAGGGGGCATGCTCGATCACCGCCAGGCCGTGGTCGCCGCTGAAGACCTCGCTCCGCAGGAACTCGACCCCCGGCGCGCGCTCGCCCAGGGTCTTGAGCTTCTCGATCTTGTGCGGCAGCCGCCCGATCTTCGTCTCCTCCATTTCCATCGTGCCCAGCTCGACGCATTGGTCGATGGCGATGCGGCGGACGTGGGCGATGATGCGACTGCGGTCCTCGAGCGTGCGGCGGGAGAGCCGCTCGAAGGCTTCCCGCGCGGCCGACATCGCCTGATCGACGTCGGTGAACAGCCCGAGACGGCCTTGGTAGGCGGAAAAGGGGACAGTCCCCATTTGTGCGAAGCACCCGGAGGGCCGTTCCGGCAAATGGGGACTGTCCCCTTTTCCGCCGGCTGCCGGGCGCCGTTGCCGTTGCCGCCCAGCCGCGTCAGCACTTGCTCGACCACCCTGCGGACTAACAGTTCGTCAACGTGCATGGCTGTTTCCTTCTTTGTCGTACACGCACGCATGATCGACGTGGACGGTGTCGATGATGCCGATGATGACGGTGTCGACCGGCAAGGACTTGGTTTCCGGGGTAAGCCGGGCGCTGGAACCTTGCGTAATCAGCACGAACTCCCCTTCGCCGGCCCCGACCGTATCGACGGCGACCATCGAGCGGCCGGTGGTGACCAGGCTGCCGCGCGACTGCGGGTCGAGCCGGTACGGCTCGACCACCAGCAGCTTGCGGCCGATCATCGAGCCGACCTTCTCCGTCGAAACCAGCGATCCGGTAACTTTGGCAATCAACATGGCTTAGCCCTCCGACAACAGTTGTGCGGCCGCTCGGGCGACGATCAGTTCTTCGTTGGTGGGAACGACCCAAATCTGGACGCGGCCGGCCGCCGCGCTGATCTTGACCTCGCCGGCGGAAAAGGGGACAGTCCCCATTTGTGCGAAGCACCCGGAGGGCCGTTCCGGCAAATGGGGACTGTCCCCTTTTCCGCCGCCGGTGGCCCGGGCGTTGGCCTCGGCGTCGAGCATGATGCCCAATTCATCGAGGTCCCGGCAGACGGCGGCTCGGAAGGCCGGCCGGTTCTCGCCGATGCCGCCGGTGAAAACGATGGCGTCCGCCCCGCCGAGTTCCACCAGATAGGCGCCGAGGTAGTGGCGCACGGCGGCGGCGAACACGTCCAGGGCGAGTTGTGCCCGAGGATTGCCCGCCGTGGCGGCTTGCTCGACGTCGCGGAAATCGCCGCCTGTGCCGCTGAGGCCGGCCAGCCCGCTCTGGTTGGCCAGAATCGAAAGCACTTCGGTCAACGATTTTCCGGTGTGCTTCATCACCACCGGCAGAGCGAACGGATCGAAGTCGCCGACGCGGTTGTTCTGCGGCAGGCCGCTCTGGGCGCTGAAGCCCATGCTCGTGGCCACGCTCCGGCCGTCGCGGATCGCGCAGAGCGAACTGGAGCCGCCCAGGTGGCAAGAGATGATTCGCAGGCCCGGCCCGAGCAATTCGGCGGTCCGTCGGGCGATGTATCGGTGGCTGGCGCCGTGGAAGCCCCAGCGGCGGACCAGTCCACTCTCCGCCCAGTCGTAAGGGACGGCGTAGTAGCGGTTGCGGTCGGGGATGGTGCGGTGGAAGTCGGTCTCGAAGGCCGCCACCAGCGGAATCTCCGGCAGCTTCTCGCCCAACAGCCGCATGGCGGCGACGTAGGGCGGATTATGGGCGGGGGCCACGTCGCGCATCTCCTCCATCGCGGCCAACACGTCGGCCGTGACCCGCCGCACGCCGGTGATCCGCCCGCCATGCACCGCCTTGAAGGCAATCGCCGAAACCTCGGCCGCATCTTTGAGGCAGCCGGTTTGCGGATCGGTCAACTGGGCAAGGCAGCGGCGGACCGCCTCGGCGTGGTCCGGCACGGCCGGCGAACCGATCCGCTCGATGCCGCCGCGACAAGCTGCACTCCGCCGGGCATGTCGAACAGCCGGTACTTGAAACTCGTCGAACCAAGGTTGGCTACGAGAATCTTCATGGCCGCTTGCGGTTTCGCAGCTTGCGCCTAGCTCAGGTAGGCCGCGATCACGCCGTCGGCGGGCCGGGGGATGATGTGGCTGGCCACCAGTTCGCCGGCCGCTGAGGCGGCGTTGGCCCCGGCCTCGACGGCCGCCCGCACGCTCCCCACGTCGCCGCGGACGATGGTGGTCACCAGTCCGCCGCCGATCTGCACCCGCTTGAGGATCCGCACGTTGGCGGCCTTGGCCATCGCGTCGGTCGCCTCGACCAGCGCCACGAGGCCCTTGGTTTCGATCAATCCAATGGCGTCTTGCATGGCTGTATGTCCCTTGTGCTAGTGGTTATCAGTTGCGTATCTCCGCTCTCGCCTTTGGGAGAGCGGCAGGGGGTGAGGGGCGGCGTCACGAACACACGGCCCTCACCCTAACCCTGCTCCAAAGGGAGAGGGGACCGAATTAGTCCGCCTTCTTGGCGGGCACCGGCAACACGACGCCGAGGTCGTCGTGCGGGCGGGGAATGACCTGTACGCTGAGGACCTCGCCGATGCGTCCGCCCGCGGCGGCGCCGGCGTCGGTGGCGGCCTTCACCGCGGCCACGTCGCCGGTGACGAACACGCTCACCAGTCCGCTGCCGACCTTGTCCCAGCCGAGGAACTGGACGTTGGCCGCCTTGAGCATCGCGTCGGTGGCCTCGACCAGGACCACGAAGCCCTTGGTCTCAATCATTCCCAACGCTTCCATTGATTTTGCCATGATACGTCTCTCCGGTAACGGGTGACTCCAGGGGTAAGACTACGGTTTCATTAACTCCACGCTGCTGGCGTGATCGATGTCGCAGGCGTTGCCTTCGTCGGTGTCGAGATGGACTTCGAGCTTGATCTTCTTGCCCACCCGCACCAATAGATTGTTGAACGTCGTGTCGCAGCCGGAGTCGACGCGGAGGCTCATGCGGTCTTGGTCGTGGACGCCGTAGAACGCGGCGTCGGCGGGGCCCATGTGGACGTGCCGCGCGGCGCGGATCACCCCGCGCTTCAGCTCCACCACGCCCTGGGGGCCGACCAGCACGCAGCCGGGCGTCCCGTCGACGTCGCCGCTGGAGCGGATCGGCAGGTCGATGCCCAGCGAAATCCCGTCGGTAAAGGCCAATTCCACCTGGCTCTCCGGCCGCGTCGGGCCGAGAATCCGCACCGTCGGCAGCATCCGCCGCCGCGGACCGACCACCATCACCGTCTCCTCGGCCGCGAAAAATCCGTCCTGGTACAATTCCTTCGCCACCGTCAGCTTGTGCCCGGCGCCGAACAGCGTCTCCACGTCTTGGTCGGTCAGGTGGACGTGCCGGGCGGAAACGCTCACCACCAGGTTCGGCTTGCCCGGCGGGCCGCCGACCTGCGCCAACACGATCTCGCGGACGATCTGCTCGACGAGGCGTCGGTCAATGGGTGGTGCGATGCTCATGTTCGTGCAACTTCGTCTGCGTTCGCTCCGGCCACGATCAAGTCCACGCCCGCCGCCGTCACCTTCGTCCGCCACTGCTGTCCGTAATGCCGTCGTCGACAACCAGGTGGTGTACGGCGTCCAGCGGGCAGAGGTGGGTGAGGCTCTGGTGGCCGAACTTGGTGCTGTCGGCCACCACGATCACCTCGGCGGCCGCCCGCATCATCGCCCGCTCCGTCTCCACCAACAACAGGTCGTTGTTGAAGAACCCCTCGTCACAAATCCCCGCCACGCTGAAGATCGTCTTCCGCACCCGCACCATCGACAACATCCGGTCCGCGTAGGGACCGCGGGCGACACCCGACCGCGGGCAGATATTTCCACCAATCAATACTAGGTCGCTGCTGCTGGTCCGACGCGAACAGGTTGGCCACCGGCAGCGACGTGGTCACGACGTGCAGCGGCCGGCCGACCAGCAGTCGCGCCAACTCATAGGTGGTGCTTCCACCGTCCAATAGTATTGTATCTCCATCCTCGATCAGGCCCGCGGCGGCGGCGGCAATCCGTCTCTTTTGTTCCCATTGGGCCGGCTGTTGGGCGTCGAAATGGGGCAACTTGGGCGAGGCGCCCGTGTAGAGCACCCCGCCGTGAATCCGCTGGGCCGACCCCTGCTTCTCCAACTGGTCCAGGTCTCGCCGAACCGTCGATTCCGACACATCGAGCCGCTCGGCCAACTCCGGCAGCGAGGCGAACCGCCGGACGCGGACCAGTTCCAGGAGACGATCTCGGCGTTGTTCGGCCAGCATGGGATCGGCGATTGGGAAATGGACGGAACGATCCATCTATTCCGAGTATCCCATAGAAGCTGAAGGAAAGCAAGCAGATTCTTGCATTAAGATGATAGATTATGGCAGAAGTATTGCCACCCGGAAACGCCCCGCGACTGCGGTCGCGGTGGAAACGCCACACGAGCCCCCCGCGACCGCAGTCGCTGGGCGTTGTTGGGATGTATATGAAGTGCCCCAAAATGGGGCATTTACAGCCTGAATACTGCTTATTATGATTGCTACTTTTATCCCCTTCCCAAGCTAGCTGGGCTAGGCAAACCATGATTGTTGCAGTTCCCCGCGAGACTTCCCCCGGCGAGCGCCGCGTCGCCCTGGTCCCCGCCTCCGTGCCCCCGCTGGTGAAAGCCGGGATGGAAGTACACATCGAGGCCGGGGCCGGCATGTCGGCCGGTTACCTCGATGGGCAGTATGCGGACAAAGGGGCCAAGATCGTCTCCTCGCGGCCCGAAGTTTTCGCGGCCGACGTCCTGTTGCAGGTCCGGGCGGCCGGGGCCAACCGCCAGGCCGGCCCGGGCGACCTCGATCAGTATCGCCGCGGTCAGGTGGTGATCGGGCTGTGCGACCCGCTGGGCGAGCCGCAGTTGGCCGCCCAATTGGGAAAGCGGGGCGTCACGCTCTTCGCGCTGGAGTTGCTGCCGCGGATCACCCGTGCGCAGAGCATGGACGTGCTCTCGTCGCAGGCGTCGATTGCGGGCTATCGGGCGGTGCTGGCGGCGGCGGCGGCCTTGCCCAAGATATTCCCCATGATGATTACGGCCGCCGGCACGATCAATGCGGCGCGGGTGTTCGTGATCGGGGCGGGGGTGGCCGGGTTACAGGCCATCGCTACGGCCCACCGCTTGGGCGCCGCGGTGTCCGCTTACGACGTCCGCCCGGCCGTCAAGGAGCAAGTCCACAGCCTCGGCGGCAAGTTCGTCGAGATGCAGTTGGAAACGGCGGCCGCGGAAACCAAGGGCGGCTACGCCCAGGCGATGGACGAAGAGTTCTATCGCCGCCAGCGGGAATTGATGACCAAAGTCGTCGCCGAGAACGACGCGGTGATCACCACCGCGGCCGTGCCGGGCAAGAAGTCGCCGGTGCTCGTGACGGCCGAGATGGTCGCCCGCATGGCTCCCGGCTCGGTCATCGTCGACCTGGCGGCGGAGCGGGGCGGCAACTGCGAACTGACCAAGGCGGACCAGACGGTGGTGGAGCATGGCGTGACGATCCTTGGCCCCACCAACCTGCCGGCCGAAGCTCCCTACCACGCCAGCCAGATGTACGCCAAGAACATTGTCACCTTCCTGCTGAACCTGGTCAAGGACAAGCAGGTCCAGATCAACCTTGAGGACGAGATCATCCGCGAGACGCTGATTGCGCGGGACGGCCAGGTGGTCAATCCGCGGATCCAGCAATTGCTTGGCGCGGCTTGATGGTGCAACACGGTGCGTTTCAGGCACCCTACGATGAAAGGAAACGAGGAATCATGTCGCTTGATTCATTAGTATTGCTGGCCCAGGCCGGACCGCCGGCCGCCACGGCAGGCCCCGCGAAAGCGGACTTTCTGACCCTGTTGTACGTATTCATGTTGGCCACGTTCACCGGGCTGCTGGTGATACGGAACGTCTCCCGGCTGTTGCACACGCCGCTGATGTCGCTGACCAACGCGATCTCGGCCATCGCCGTGGTGGGGTCGATCATGCTGGCCGGGGAGCAGCAAACCACTCTTAGCGCGATTCTCGGCGCGGTGGCGGTGTTCGCCTCAATGACCAACATCGTCAGCGGTTTCCTGTTGACCGACCGGATGCTCAAGATGTTCAAGAAGCGGGAGCCTGGCAAGTCATGAACATGGACAATATCATTCAGCCGATCTACCTGGTTTCTGCGGGACTGTTCATCCTCTCGCTGATGTGGATGAACCATCCCAGTACGGCCCGCCGCGGCGTTATCTCGGGGGTGGTGGCGATGGTGGCGGCGATCGGAGGAACGCTGCTGTTGCCGGAAGTTCACCCGTTCACGTTCTGGCTCAGTTACCGCTGGATCATCATCGCCGTGGTGGCAGGTTTCGCGCTAGGGATTCCCCTGGCGATGGTGCCGTTGACCGCCGTGCCCCAGCGGACCGCGCTTTCGCACGCCTTCGGCGGCCTGGCCGCCGGCTTGGTCGGCGCCGCGGAGTTCTATCTGGCGGCCACGGGACACCATGAGCCGCTCACCAAATTCGCCACCGGCGCGTTGGTGGCCGAGGTGATTCTCGGGTTCCTGACGTTCACCGGCAGCTTGATGGCGGCCGGCAAGCTTACCGAAATCATCCCCACCCGGCCGATTCTCTACAAAGGCCAAAACGCGATCAACCTGTCTCTGTTTGGCGTGGCCATTCTGGCCGGTGTGCTGTTGGTGATACATCCGACCTGGTGGCTGCTGTTCCCATTGATCGTCGTGCTGGCGCTGACGTTCGGCGTCATGTTGATCATCCCGATCGGCGGGGCCGACATGCCCACCGTGATCGCGCTGTTGAACGCCTATGCCGGCCTGTCGGCCGTGGCGATGGGCTTCGTGCTCGAGAACAAGCTGCTGATCGCGGCCGGGGCGCTGGATGGTTCTTCCGGCCTGATCCTTTCGATCATTATGTGCAAGGCGATGAACCGCTCCTTCGCCAACGTGCTGTTCGGGGGATTCGGGCAGGTTCACGCCAAGAAGGGCGCCGCCGAGCAGCGGACGGTCAAGAGCGCCACGGCCGAGGAGGCGGCGCAGATCATGGAGGCCGCCCGCACCGTGGTCATCATCCCCGGCTACGGCATGGCGGTGGCCCAGGCGCAGCACCGGGTCCGCGAGTTGTTCGACGAGTTGAGCAAGCGCGGGGTGGAGGTGAAGTTCGGCGTCCACCCGGTCGCCGGCCGCATGCCCGGCCACATGAACGTCCTGCTGGCCGAGGCCGAGATTCCCTACGACCGGCTGGTCGAGATGGAGGAGATCAACGGCGAGCTGCCGCAGGCGGACGTGGCGTTGGTGGTGGGGGCCAACGACGTGGTGAACCCGGCGGCCCGGCACGACAAGAGCAGCCCGATCTACGGTATGCCCATCATCGACGCCGACAAGGCCAAGACGGTGTTCGTGGTCAAGCGGAGCATGAACCCCGGCTTCGCCGGCATCGAGAACGAGTTGTTCTACGCCGACAACACGCTGATGCTCTTCGGCGACGCCAAGGCGATGCTCGGCAGCGTGGTGCAGGCGTTGAAGGGATAGGCGGCCGCAATCAGAACTTCAGGTCGAAATTGATCCCCTCTTGGATCCCCTTGGCGTCCAGGGCGACTTCCTGGCCGAGGGTGGTTTCGGTGTTGTACTTGGCGGGGATGTTCGTTCCCGGCGCCGTGATTTCGACGCGGTAGAAACCAGGGGCCACGCCGGGCGGGTCGCGCGGCCCCGTGGTCGGCACGCTCAGCATGGCCATACCGTTCTGGTCGGTCTTGCCGGAGGCCACTTGAATGTTCGTGCCGAGGAACTTTTCGGGCACGAACTTCACGTCCGCCCCCGCCAGCGGCTGGCCGTTGTGCGTCACCCGGCAACTCAACGACATCCGCCCGAGCTTCGAGTTCTGCCAGGCCTTGATGCGGGCGGTAATCATGTCGGCGGTGACGCCTTGGTTGGTGGGGTCGACCTTGCTCAGCGCGGCCTTCAGGCCGGGGCACTTGTCCAACTCCGCCCCGTCGATCTTGCCGTCCTTGTCGGTATCAAACATGGCGATGGCTTCGCTCCCGGCCGCCGAGGCATTGATGGCCGGCGGGTGCAATCGTTTTGGCCCCCCCATGCAACCCAGGCAAACCGCCGACAAACCCGCCAACACCCATACCCCGCACAGCGTCATTCGATTGGACATGGTTGAAATACCTTTCGTTAAGACAACGGAACTACGAAAAGGATACTATTCCGTAGGATAACAATCCACCGAGTCGCCGTCAAGTGACCCTCCCACACCCCCCAAGTCAATGATTTTCGCCGACGGCACGTGGCTGCAGACGGTTTCTGCGGCCAGATTGAACCATGCCGGGCAGCAGTCGAGAACGGCGCTGTCCGCCGTGACGACAATGACATCCGGATGGGGCGGCAGTTGCGGCTTCGGCTGGGGCGGCAGTTCAACTGCCGCCCCAACCGTGGCCGCCCCAGCGACCGGACCGGCCAGCACGTCGTCCGGGTTGGCCGCCAACTCGACCCGCCACGGCCAGCCCCGCAGGGCGGCCAACTCCTCGATGATCCCCTTCAGCCGGCCGCTGTTGGAGACCGGGCGGTCCAACAGCCAGCGGCACTCGGCCACCGTTGGAGTTGGGGTGGCAGTTGAACTGCCACCCCAGCCGCCGAATTCCGCCAGCGTCCGCCCAACAACTCCAAAGCGGGCAACGTCTCGGCCACCTTGCGGTAGCTGCCGTGCATGCTCGCCATGTCGCGGCAAGCGCCGTCGCGGCCGATCAAAATGACCCCGCCGGCCAATGCCGCCTCGATGGTGGTCAACACGTTGTAGCCGTCCAGCCACAACGCCGCGCCCGGCAACCGCTCCCGGCCAACCTCATGCTCCCGCCGCCGGGCGGCGTCGCTGGCCGAGCAGCAGCACCGGCTGACCGCCGTCCGCTGCCGGGCCACCAGGGCGTAGCGGTCGCCCACCAGTTTCAAGCCCGAATCGTGGGCGTAGCCGCGGTCCAGCAGCCAGCAGAAATCGGCCGCCGCCGCGCGCAACAGCGGCAGCGCCTCGACGCCGAACAGCCGGGCGTCCTCGGGATGCGGACCGCGATGGGTGCGGCGGTCGGGCATGGGAAAGCTATCAGCTATCAGCGGTCAGCTTTCAGCGGTCAGCCACCTGGAAGCTGAGAGCTGAAAGCTGACAACTGACAGCTTACCTTTGCGTACGTCCCCATCAACTCCCCTTCCGCCAGCACGTGGCCGCGGATCTTTTCCAGCACGGCCTTCTTGTCCAAGCCCGGCTCGGCCTCCAGCGGCGCATCCAGGGCGTAGAGCTTGAAATAGTAGTGGTGGACTCCGTGGCCGGGCGGGGGCATCGGGCCACGGTAGCCGATCTCGTCGCCGCCGGGCCAGGAGTTCTTCCCCTGCATCGCCCCGGCCGGCTCCTTCGGCTTCGCCTTTCGCGCCACGCCCTCCGGCACGCCCTTCGCGTCGGCGGGAATCTTGTAGATCACCCAATGCACCCACGGCTCGGCGCCGGGGGCATCCGGGTCGTCGCAGACCAGCACCAGTTCCTTGGCCGCTGCCGGGATCGCCGACCAGGCCAACGGCGGCGACACGTCGGCCCCCTCGCCCGTGTACTTCTTCGGAATCGCGTGCCCCTCTGCAAACGCCGTACTGGTCACTTGGAGCGTCATTTTCTCCTCTCCTTCCCGACAGCCCGCCGGGCTGACGAACGTCACCAACCCGAGCCCCAGGCAGATACGGGACAAGACGGTGTGCGACAAGATCGGTTTCATGGTTTTGCCCTCACAGACCCAATTTTATGCGACGCGGACGAAACCGCAAGCGGCTGGGAGTAGGGTGGGACAAGTGAAGCGCAGTCCCACCATGCTTTGTCCGCCGTTATTGGTGGGACTACGCTACGCTTGTCCCACCCTACGGGGGTATTCCTGCCGACTACTGGGTCCCTCTTGGGAACTTTTCCATTTTCTTGGGTACAATAAGGGTTCTAGTCGGATATGTCTTCAGAGCCAGAGCCGCGGTGCGTAGGACGGACTTCCTAGTCCGTCCAGAGCCCCGCTGGAATCCGAACGAAGCTTGGACGAACTAGGAAGTCCGTCCAACGGGACCGTCCGTCCTGAGGTGCCCCTTGTCCGACGCCTTCAGTCCAGCCAACGACGAAGCCCGCGGGGCGGAGTTTGTCCGGCTGCTGACCACGCACCAGCCGGACATCTATCTCTACCTCCGCTCGCTGGTGCTCGACCCCGACGAGGCGTCGGAGATTCTCCAAGACACCAACCTGGTGCTGTGGGAGAAGCGGGGCCAGTTCCAGATAGGAACGAACTTCCGGGCCTGGGCGTTTCAGATCGCCCGCTACAAACTGCTCCAACACCAAGCCCAGCGGCAGCGGGCCGGAGTCTGTTTCTCGGACGCCCTGGTCGATGAGTTGGCACTGGAGATGTCGGGCAGCGAGAACGCGCTTGAGGAGTTGATCGACGAGCTGCGCCGCTGCGTCGCCCTGCTGCCGGCCAAGGACCGCGAGTTGATCGGCCGGCGTTACGCGCCGCGGGCCACGTGCTACAGTGTCGCCCAGGCCCTCGGCCGCCCGGTGCGTTGGGTCTACAAGGCCGTCAGCCGCATCCGCAAGGCGCTCTTGGAGTGCATTCTGCGGGAGAAGAGTATCGGGGGAGAGCGATGACTGCCGACGGGTTGCCGATCGACGAACTGCGTGCCTTGGCCGACGCCGCGTGCGACGGCACGCTCCGGCCGCGAGACGCCGCCCGATTGGAGGAACTCCTTCACGGCCGCCCCGAGGCGCAGCGGTTCTATCTGGCCTGCGTCCGCCTGGACGGCTGTTTGCGCTGGGAGTTCGGCCAGCAGGCAAGAGAAGTGGGGCTGGGGGTTGGGGACTCGGGATTCGGGGCAGCGGACTCGGAACTGCCACAAGTCCGCAGTCCCCAGTCCCGAGTCCCTAGCCCCGAGTCCCCGGCCCTGGAGCCTGAACTGCTCATTCCGCCCATCATCATCGATACTTCCTCGCCCCTCTCTGCCCCCGCCGCCTTCCCCTTCACCGTTGGCGGCTGGCTGTTCTCCTACGCCGCCGCCACGGTGATCACGGGTATGGCCATCCTTGGTGCCTGGCTGTACAAGGTGTCCCTTGACTACCAACTCGCCGGAACGCCGCGGCCGTCGTCGGCCGTTGCCCGGCAAGACGAACAGCCGGGGCTTGTCGGCCGGATCACAGGCATGGTCGATTGTCAATGGACCGATCCCCAGTCCGCACCGGTTGGCCGGAACGTCGCCTTGGGCCAGGCGTATTCCCTCTCCTCTGGCCTGATGGAAATCTGCTACAACACGGGGGCCAAAGTCATTCTCCAGGGGCCATGCAGCTACGAGATCGAGTCGTCCAGGGGCGGCTTCCTCTCGTTGGGCAAACTGACCGCGCGGGTGGAAAGTACGAAAGCGCAAGCGGCAGATCCCAAATCCCAAATCCCAAATCCCAAATTCGTTGTCCGCACTCCCACCGCCGTGGTCACCGACCTGGGCACGGAGTTCGGCGTGGAAGTTGAAAACTCCGGCGCAACGCACTCGCACGTCTTCCGGGGCAGAATCGAAGTGCGCCCCGCGGCCGGAACCAAGGCAGATGGCCGCGCGGTTTCCTTGGGGGCGGACGAATCGGCCCGGGTGGAACTGGATCGGGACCGGGTGGTCCGAGTGACCCGCGGCGGGACGCCATTCGGGCGGTTCGCCCGCCGGATGCCCCAGCGCGTGCCGATCAAGCTGTTCAACACCGGCGTCGGCTTAGACGAAGGCCAGCCGGACCCGCACTGGCAACTGGTCGCCCGCAGCGACGATCCGCACTTCAAGCCCCGCGCGGCCTTCGTGGCCGCCGTGTCCAACGCCCCGGCCGGGATGTGGCTGGCCAACGAACCGTCGCACTCGCAATGGATTGCCATCAGCAGCGGCTCCGTGTGGCGCCCGACGGCGTGACTTACACGTTCCGCACGACGTTCGAGCTTGTCGACGCGATAGCGGAAACGGCGGCCGTGCAGGGCTGGTTCATCGCCGACAACGACGTGACGGCGATCCGCATCAACGGCAAAGAGGCCCTGCTGCCGAAGTGCGCAGATACCGATTTGCCCTATGGCGATTTCACCCCGTTTTCGCTCAAGAAGGATTTTTGCGAAGGGGTCAACACGTTGGAGATCGACGTCTACAACGGGCCGCCGGGCGACGCCGGCAAGAAGACGACCAGCCCGATGGGGCTGCGGGCCGAATTGCGGGGCTTTGTGCTGGGCGGCTCGCGGACGCCGCCGGCCGATTCCGGCTCGAATACGCGACAGATCAAATGAGCGTTCTGCAACTTCACGGAAAGGAGGTGTCCCGGCGAGCAATGGATCCGGCACGGAGGACGGACGAGATCGCGTGTGCGTGCGTGCGTTTAGCCGCCGCGTTGGCCTTCGGAGTGTTTCCGAAAGAAGGCGGACGGCGTTGACTTCGGCCGAGTGTTTCGGCCGAAACCTCTGTAACTTCATTTCTCGAAAGGGTGTGTAAAATGTGCAAGAAAATCTGCACAACCGTGCTCGGTCTGGCGATTGTTTTGTTGCTGGCCAATCTGGCGGGCGCCACGGTGGTCAACGCGGAGCTCTCAAACACGAGCGGAGGTGCGAACCAAGGGGAGTACTCTGGCCAGGGTGCATACTCGGACCCGGGTAACAATTATTGGAATCCCCTGACATCAACCGGAGGCAGCGCGAGCTCCTGTTATTTCCCACCTGTCCCTGCTGGTCAATTCACCGCGGCTACGGCGACGATCGAGGATTCGGCCGGCAATCCTACGACTGTCACGTTCGGCGTTAACTATCTATACGGCAACACTGATGTGGACCCTTGCAACCCTCAATCGCTTTTTGGGAGCAATATCTGCGGCGCCGGAACAACGTACATATCTCCGACGTTCACGATAGGCGGCCTGATCCCAGGCAGCAAGTGGTTCATGTACCTGTACGCCGAACAACAGACTGGCCCCTACGGGTCGGCGTTCACCTTTTACGCCGCCAATGGGGGGGGCACCTACTCAACTACTGGAGCATCGGGTTGGGGTTTCCAGGTGGGGGTCAATTATGTGGTGACCGGTACCCTTACGGCCGACAGCAACGGCCAGATCAACTGCCAATGGGCGCCCAGCGGCAATCCCGCCCTTTCTCCCTTTAACGGTTTCCAACTCATTAGCGCGGTCCCCGAGCCGGGCACGTTGACGCTGTTGGGCTGGTGCTGGCGGGCCTGCTCTGCTACGCCTGGCGGAAGCGGAGGTAAGAGCTCGCGCCACAACTCGTAGGACGGATTTCCTAATCCGTCCCCAAGAACCGGACGGATTAGGAAATCCGTCCTACGGCAAAGAGCGGGAACGGAGGTCCAATGGAACCGCAGAGGACGCGGAGGAACGCAGCGGGAGCCGTGCTCCCGCGGGGCGGTGGCGCAACTGCCCCGTCAGGAGGCGACCGGCCCGCTGCCGGTCCCTTCTGTGCGTCCTTCGCGTCCTCGGCGGTGGTTTTCCCTGAACACTCTGCGGGTGATAAAATGAAACGCACACTGCATAAAACCGGTTTCACGTTAGTCGAGTTGTTGGTCGTCATCACGATCATCGGCATCCTGATCGCGCTGTTGCTGCCGGCGGTTCAAGCGGCACGCGAGGCCGCCCGGCAGACACAGTGCAATAACAACCTCAAGCAACTCGCGCTGGGTTGCATCACGCACGAACAGGCCACGGGGCGGCTCCCGGCCGGCGGTTGGGGATATTCGTGGACGGGCGACGCCGACCGCGGGACCGACTGGCGCCAGCCAGCCGGATGGATTTATAACGTTCTGCCCTACATCGAGCAGCAAACGCTCCACGACATGGGGGCCGAATTGCCCACCAGCCAGAAGAACGCCGCCCAACTCCAGCGAATGTCCATTCCGTTGGGCGTGCTCTACTGTCCTTCGCGGCGGGCCGTGGTCGCGTACCCGTGGAACAGTGGCAAGGAGCGACCGGAGGGTGGGCGGGGGCGGGGCAGCCGGTCGTCAACGCCGGCATGCCGACAGTCGTGGGACGCGCCGATTACGCGGCCAACGGCGGCGATACTTTCACCCAACCGGAGTGGTCCCCTAACCCCTCCGGCCCGAACGGCGGGCCGGTCAGTATTTCCCAAGTCGAGAACCCCCCAGGGGTGCAAACCGCCAACGCGATCACTAACTTCGCCGTTGTCGCCCAGAGCGCCACGGGCGTGCACTATCTCGGTAGTCTGATCAAGATGGCAGATATCACCGACGGGACGAGCAACACGTACCTGGTGGGCGAGAAATACTTGGATTCCGACTACTACGCGACCGGTCAGGACGGTGGCGACAACGAAGACGCCATGATGGGCGAGAACGCGGACATATCGCGTTGGAGTTCCAACCACTACCCCTTCCAGAGCCCGGCCGATTGGTGGCCGCCAACGCCGGACACTCCGGGCCTTTTTAATTACTGGGCCTTCGGCAGGCGGCACAATAACGGTTTTTTCATGGCCTTCTGCGACGGCTCGGTGCATCTGATGAGTTACATGACCGCCCCACCAATTCACTGTTGCCTGGCCAATCGCAAAGACGGCCAGCCGATCGACGGCAACCAGTTCTAAAGGAACCCCTGCCCGTGACGGACCCAGGGACGACTGGGGCAAAGGGGCCATATCTCACTTCGGATTCCAGGAAGACCGACGAGATGCGCGTTTTGATCAACGTTGTCGCGACGGCGTTTCTCGTGCTGCTTCCGTCCCTGACCGGTTTCGGCCGCTGTTGGGCCGCCGACCGTTTTGAAGGGCGGTTCTTCCGCGGCGAGGGAGACGTTGAGTATCTTCAACTCCTGGAGACCGCCGGACGGATGTTTACCCCCGATCCCGAACTGCAAAACATTGCCATGCTCTACACGCCCGCATGGAACGGCTTTGTCGGGGGTTTTGGATGGGACAATTGGTGGGTTCAAGACAGCTATGGGCCGACGTACTGCTCGCTGCCTTTCTTGCAGGAGCCGTTGACTACGTTTCTGCAAAACGCCCAGGACTTGTGGTTCAAGCACATGGGCGACGGGAAGACGCAACAGCCGGCGCAGGCCGGGCGGGTCACGGATTCGGGGCCGCTCTTGCCCTACGTGAAGTTGCACTGGATTCCGCCCGACGGCTGCCTGTGCGACTGCGCCTGCCTCGACTGGAGCATTCCCAAGCAAGGCGACGAGCGATATGAGATCCACGATTGGGGCATGGAGTTCTCCGCCGCCGGACTGTTGATGCAGAGCGAACTGTTATTGATCAGCCGGGACGCGGCGGCCATCGCACGTTATCTGCCGAAACTGCGAAGAGTCGCCGCTTTTATTGAAACGCGGCGCGATCCGAAGAACAATCTCTTTCTGGCGGGGCCCGGCGGCAATCTGCTCGCCCCAGGCTACGCCGGTTGGAAGAAACTCGACGGCTCCTTTGACAAAGCCTACTTGACCGGCTTGTCTGTCACCTACATCGCGGCCCTGGACCGGCTCATCGAATTGGAGAAGCTTGCCGGCAGCGCCACAACGTCCAACTCGATTCCATTCGCCGCCAGTCGGCCCGCAAGGCGCTGCCGCAACTGACCACCGACGAGGGCTACTTTGTCAAGTATATGGACCCGGACGGCACGAAGCACGGCGTTTACGGGGCGGCCAGGCACGGCTACTTCGAGGCCGTCTGCAATCACGACGCCGTCTGTTTTCGGGTCGTCGGCGACGCGCAGGCCGCGAAGATCTTTCGCCAAGATCGCCTCGATTCCCGGCCTGCGGCCCCACCACATGATTCTCACCAATTGCCCTTCGCTCGACGACCTGTACTCTCCACCCGAGGGATTGTTCAAGTACGGATATAACGCCAACGGCGGGCAATTTTTCACCTGCGAGGCGCGGATGATCATGGGCTATTACCGCTTGGGGCTCTACGACGATGCCCGGCGGTCGATGAAGTACTTGCTCTCGTTCGCCCGCCGCTTCCGCATGGACAACAGCCTGACCAATTTCGGCACCGAGGTCTACGAACCGAAGCGGCCGATCAACTGCTGGTACGACGCCTGGGGCGTCCCCGCCGCGATGATCCGCGGGCTGTTCGAATATCTCTACCGGGCCGACGGGCTGACGATCCTTCCGCACGTCCCGTCGAGAATCACCCGGCTCGAGCAGCAGTTTCCCATCCGCTTCGGCAGGAAGCGGCTGTATCTGGCCACGACGGGACAAGGACCTGTCACCGGCGTCACCATCAACGGTCAGGCGTGGAAGACATTCGACGCCCGATCCGTCTTCTTGGCTTACGGTCAAACGCCCGATGAGGCGGTAATCGAGATTTCGCTGGGCGGTGCGAAGGCGGCGCCGCGGGCGCCCCGAAAGCACGGTCCGCCCGCCATCGCTCCCGCGCCCGGATTGACGATCTGCCGAAATCGTCCGAGTCGGAAGCCGTCGCCGCGCTCGCGCTGCGCGTGGCCGCCGTGCGCGATTTCCACCGGCGGCTTGTCGATGCCGGCCTGGGAGACACCTACGAGGCCGCCCACGCCAGATTGGTTGCCGCGTATCTGGCCACGGCTGCGGCGCGGCTGCGAATGGTTGCCGATGGCGGGCTGCCTCGTTTGCCGGCGGCGTCTCAAACAGCCGCGGACCGGTCCTATGTTGAAACCACCGCCCGGCTCTGCGAGGGAATGGAAAAGATCATTCAGTCGTACAAAGAATCCGACGACCCGAAGAAACAACGGTTTTGGCGTCTTTGGCGTCCCTGATGTTTCTTCCAGCCCGATGAGAAAGGACGTATGGCGGTGCGAGCACCCGGTACGTTCCCCGCTACCGGGATACCCCCGGCGGCAGCTACCGCTATGGCTTCGGCAGCGCCCACGCCAAAGGCTTCCAGATGGCCTTCTGCGACGGCTCGGCGCAGATACTCAACTACACGATCGACCCCGAGATCCACCGCCGCCTGTGCAACCGCAAGGACGGCCGGCCGATCAACGGGAACGGCCTGTAGAACTTTTGAAGAAAGAAGAAACATGAGAACTACACGTCTCTTGCCGCTGGCGTTTGTTGCGGCGGTCGTTTTTTCCGCTGCGGGGGCGGCTTCCTGGAAGACGCCCGCGTTGGCGTCACCCGATGATTCTGCGCCTTGCCGGCATGTGGGCTGCGGCCCAGGCCCGAAGCGCGGAGCGCCTGGCGGCTGCGCCCTGGACAAACCGGCGTTCATCCTTGCCGACCTGTCGCTGAAACAGGAGCGGCTGTTCACCGGGTACAGTGGCGACGTGTCGGGACGCTGGATTGGCGCCGGGGCGTTCCTGGCGCCGCTGTACCCGAAACCCTTTGCCGCCCTACCGGCGATCCTGGCCGAAATCCCGAGCTATCAGAAGGCCGACGGCCACTTCGGCGCCGAGCAACATTTGCCGGATATCGACCGCGCCCGCGACTTTCCCATTTTGTGGGGCAACGGCCGCTTGCTCATCGGCCTGCTGGAGGTCTACCAGCGCACCGGCGACCGGAAGGCGTTGGCGGTGGCGAAGCGGATCGGCGACTACTTCATTGCTACCGACGCCGTGTACAACAAGGCCGAGAACCTCCGTTACTGGCACTTCGTAACCTGCTACTTCCAGTCCATCGAGGGTCTGGTGGCACTCAGTTCTGCTACGAATGACCGGCGTCACCTGGACGAGGCCCGGCGGATCGCCGAACTGTCGCTGAAGATCGACAACTTCACCGACGCGCACGCCCACGGCCGGTTGTGCACGTTGCGCGGGCTCGCCGACCTTTACGCCGCGACCGGTGAGCGACGTTGGCTCGACGCCGCAGAGCGCAACTGGGGGATTTTCATGGAGCGCTACCGCCTGCCCACGGCCGGCGTCAAGGAACTGCTCAGTGCGGATTGGGATCTCGACGAGGGCTGCGCGGTTTGCGATTGGCTGCGGCTGAACCTATCGTTGTGGCGCTTAACCGGCGACGGCCGCTACCTGGATGAGGCCGAGCGATGCCTGAAGGGGCATTTCATCTTCCAGCAGTTCCCCAACGGCGGCGCCGGCCACCGCCGCCTTTATCAGCTCGAAGGTCAGACGGTGGCGTTCAAGAACCTGGGCGAGGATGGCTGGTGGAAGGGCGGGGACGCCTGGTGGTGCTGCAGCGAGCACTGGGCGAGGGCGACCGTCGCCGTCGCCCGTTTCGCCGTCACCAGCGGCGAGCACGGGCCGTGCATCAACCTCGCCATCGACTGCGAGGGCGCCGTTGCCGGGCCCGGCGGAAAGTGGAAGATCGCCGTGCGGGAAACCGTGGACGGCCTGCGCGCGACCCTGCAAAGCCCGACCGCAACCGAGGCCACCGTGCGCATCCATCGCCCGGCGTGGGCGCAGGAGGGCGCCGAATCGATAAGCCGGCGGGGCTATCGCTGAGCGATGCCGGGGACGCCTGGCTGGTCCGCGGCGTCTGGAACGCCGCTCAGGAGATCACGGTGCATCTGCCGACGGCTCTCCGCTGCGAACCGGCATCGGGCAATGCGGGCGTGCTGCTGCGAGGCAACGACCTCCTGGCCGCGCACTGCGTGCCGGCCAACGCTTGGTTGATCAGTCCGCTTGCTAAAGCACGGCCGGTGGTGCTTTGGGCTGCGGCACTGCCAGCCAAGGATGGCCGCGTGATGGTGCCGGCCTCGTTGACGGCCAATCCCGACGCCAATCGCCCCGAGCAGTGGAAATTGCTCGAATTGGCGCCGCTTCGCGCCATGACCGGGCAACCACATCCGGCCGCCTGGTTTTCCTTCCGGTTGCGACCTGCTACGCTGGAGCAAGTTAGGAGGTTGGTAGGCAAAATCTCAATATCCACCGGGGGTTTGGGCAGCGCCAATGCCAAAACGGCTTCCAGATCGCCTTCTGCGACGGCTCGGTGCAGATGATGAGCTACACGATCGACCTGGAAACCCACCGCCGCCTGTGCAATCGCGCCGACGGACTGGCGATCGACGGCAAGAAGCTGTAAGCCGGCCGCTCACCGCGCATTCGCCAGCCAGCGGGCGGCGTCTTTCGCCCAGTAGGTCAGGATGATGCTCGCCCCGGCGCGGCGGATCGCCGTCAGACATTCCAGGGCGATCCGCTTTTCGTCGAGCCAGCCCCGCTCGGCCGCCGCCTTCACCATGCTGTACTCGCCCGAAACGTTGTACGCCGCCAGCGGCACGCCGGGGAACCGCTCGCGGGCCTGGCGGATGATGTCCAGATATGCCAACGCCGGCTTGACCATCACCATGTCGGCCCCTTCGGCCAGGTCCAGTTCGATCTCCCGCATCGCCTGGCCCGCGGCGGCTGCCGGGTCCATCTGGTAACTGCGGCGGTCGCCGAACTGCGGGGCGCTCTCGGCCGCCTCGCGGAACGGCCCGTAAAAGCCGCTGGCATACTTCGCCGCATAGCTCATGACCGGCAGGTGCGAAAAGCCGGCCCCGTCCAACGCCTGGCGGATCGCCCCCACCATGCCGTCGATCATCCCGCTGGGGGCAACCATATCGGCGCCGGCGCGGGCGTGGACCAACGCCTGTTTCGCCAATAGCTCCAGCGTCGGGTCGTTCTCCACGTCCATCCGGCCCGTCGAGCGGCCGATCGCCCCGCAGTGGCCGTGGTCGGTGTACTCGCAGCAGCAGACGTCGGTTGCCAACAGGAAGTCGGGCGCCGCCTGTTTCGCCGCGCGCACGGCCTGGGCGATGATGCCCGAGTCGCTCATGGCGTCGCTCCCCAGGGCGTCTTTCTTATTGGGGATGCCGAAGAGGATCACCCCGCCGAGCCCGAGTTCGGCCGCCTCGCGGATTTCGTCCACCAGCACGTCGGGCGAGAGTTGGGCGTGGCCGGGCATCGAGCCGATCGGCTCCCGCACCCCGTTGCCCGGCCGGACGAACAACGGCAGAATCAGATTGGCCGGCGAGAGCCTGGTCTCGCGGACCAATTCGCGTACCGCCGGATGATAACGCAGCCGCCGCAGCCGGGTCGTGGGGAACATGGCGTCACTCCTCGTCGTAATGTAGGCGGCACACGCCGTGCGCCGGCAGTTGGTCAGCAACTTTGCAGATTTCCAATTTCCCGCTCCTCCCGCCGGCCTCCTGTCCGGAAACGCAAGACGGCGAAAAAATGGCATCTCAGGCTAACCATGGTAGCACGGTAGCCGGCGTTGTCGAGAGACGGAATTGGGCCAACGCCCGAAGGATAAGAGGTCGAAATAGGCCGAATGTCCGCATCGTTAGACCTGCCGCACCCCCCAAGCGATGGTTTACTTGCCCATCAGTCCAGGCGATAATCTGCCTGCCCGCCGGATTGTTTCCCCCAAAAATCCGCTAGGGCCCTCCCCCCCAGCAGAAACTTTGCTATGATTATGGGGTAGTAAGTCGCCGTGACTAGCTTTGGGGGCCGACCGGCGGGGCACCGCGGAAGCCCCCGCCCACCGGCAAGAGACTGTCCTTCACAAACATTCTTTCTCGAGAACGCGGGAGTATCCAATGCCAACGACGAACAAAGTCAGGTTGCTGATTGCTGACGACCACGAGGTGGTCCGCAGCGGACTGAAGAGCATGCTGGCCGGCACCGACATCAAGGTGACGGCGGAGGTGGCCAGCGGGACGGCGGCCGTCAAGTATGCCCTGGAGAATGAAGTGGACGTCGTGCTGTTGGACATCCGCATGCCCGACGGCGACGGGCTGACGGCCCTGGGCCGGATCAAGCTCGACAAGCCCAACATGCCGATCCTGATCCTGTCGACGTTCGACAATCCGACCTACGTGGCCCGGGCCGTCGCGCTGGGCGCCGCCGGCTACGTGCTGAAGGGTTCCACCCGCGAGCACCTGATCGACTGCATCCACAAGGCGGCCGCCGGCGAGAGCGCCTGGACCCGCGAGGAACTCCGCCGCGTGACCGGCGCCTTGGCCACGCCACGGCTCACGGCCGACGTCGAAGTCCCCTTGACCCAGCGTGAGAGCGAAGTCCTCAAGCAGTTGGCCTACGGGCTCACGAACAAGGAGATCGCCAACACGCTGCACATCAGCTATGAGACAGTCAAGGAACACGTGCAGCACATCCTGCGGAAGATCGGCGTCTCCGACCGGACCCAAGCGGCCGTCTGGGCGGTCCGCAAGGAACTGGTCTAAAGCCCGAGCGAGCGGACCCGCGAGAAAATCCCTTTCTACAGCCGGCTGGGCGTGGTCGAGTTGCTGGTGATCGACCGCGAGCCTTGGTCGCTGGATATGTCGGATATTCACGCGGGCGCGTTTGACTGGCTCGTGTACGACGATCCAAACGCCACCCTGGGATTGGACTTGAATGACTCGGAGCCGGTCCCCGAGCCGGCCACCTTCGCGCTGTTGGCCGTTGGTCTGGCGATGCTCTGGCTGCGGCGAGCGACCCGGCGGCGGGCGGGCTGAGGTCCGCTTGCGGCCGGCGACTGTGTAGAAGCAGCATCTTGCCGCTTCATGGCCAACGCGCGGATTCCATTGTTCATCTCCTACGCCGCCCTTCTCGCGCGGGCGAACTCATAGAGCCGGGTGTTTCCTTGCTTGCCTGTCTCACGCACGGCGCCCGTCTGGCGAAGACAGTAGGCGATCCGCTGGGCCATCCCGCGAGGCACCTCCAGCGATTCGGCCAACTGCCCCGTCTGGAACCGCCGCGGCAGGGAGCAGGTGATAAGCCGCGCCAGATCGGCGGCCGTCTGGAAGCAGTACGTCTTATGGACGGCGAGCAGCTTTTGGTCTTCCACCTGGTAGTCGTCCCGCCGCCAGCGGCGCCGTCGCCCGTGGCCCGGGTAGCGCCACTCCTCGATGTCGATCAGGGGCACTTCCAGGGTCAGCCGCGGGTGGGGGAACACCCGCACAAAATGGACCAGTTCGTCGAACAGGTCGAGGATCGTGCCCCGTTTCGGGCTCTTCCGCCGCTGCACCACCGGACCGACCTTGCTCGCTCGCTTGACGAGGGTCTTTTGCACGACAATCGGCTTGACCACCACCACGCGATGATCTTCGGCCAGGATGCGCACTTTGTCCCGGATGGCGGCCAGCGATGCGACCTGGATCTCGACCAGGCGGCCGCGGGAACAACGTCGATGCGATGGGCGCCTAGCGGCACCTCGAACCGGACGTCCTGACCGCCGTAGAGCCGCTTCAAGTCGCGGTGTAGCGAGGTTTCCATGTCGATCGGGGGCAACAAAGGCCGTGGGGGAACCGTAAGGGCCGCCCGACAGTTGGCATCGTACCGCCGACGGCTCCGGGTTCACAACATCAGATTGACAAGGGCCTATAATAGACGACAATGGGTCGCACGAGCGTGTGCCTCCCTCCACGACCCCCCTAAAGCGTCATTCCGAGGAGATCTCTGATGAACCGTCGCACCTTTCTGAAAACGACCGGCGCCGTGGGCGCCGGCATGGGATTGACCATTGTGGGCGGCGCCGGCCTGATGGCTGCCCCGCTGGCCGCGGGCGCCCCCAACGCGGAGAAGATTGGCTGGCGGCTCGGCTGCCAGGCGTGGACTTTCCGGTTGTTCCCGCTGGATGAGGCCATCGACAAGATTGCCTCCCTGGGGCTGCACTACATCGAGACGGGCTTGGGCTTGAAGCTGAGCAAAGACCGGCCGGGTGTGACGTTCGGCATGGACTCGCCCGCGGAGGTGCGCGAGGCGTTCCAGAAGAAGCTCGCCGACTGCGGCGTTCAACTGAAGAGCATCGGCGTTGTCCCCCTGGTTAAAGACGCTGAAATCAGCCGCAAGACGTTCGATTTCGCCAAGCAGATGGGCCTGGAGACGATCGTCTCGGAGCCCGCTGAGGATGCCTTTGACACCATCGAAAAGCTATGCGAGGAGTATCAGATCAACGTGGCCATCCACGATCATCCCAAGCCCTCGCACTATTGGAATCCCGACACCGTGTTGAAGGTCTGCAAGGGCCGCAGCAAGCGGATCGGGGCCTGTGCCGACACCGGCCACTGGGCCCGTTCGGGCTTGAAGCCCGTCGAGTGCCTCAAAAAGCTCGAGGGCCGGCTGATCACCTTCCACTTCAAGGATGTGAATCAGATGGGGTCGAAGGCCTATGACGTGCCCTGGGGCACCGGCGTTTGCGACGTCAAGGGAATGCTCACGGAAGTGCATCGCCAGGGCGTCAAGGCGGTCTTCTCGATCGAGTATGAGCACAATTGGGAGAACTCCCTGCCGGAGATTGCCCAATGTGTGAAGTACTTCGATCAGACGGCGGCTGAATTGGCCGCGCAAGGCTGAGCCTTCGTCGGTGCGGTTGCCCAAACTGCCATTTATCGGCCTTTCGGGGCGGACACTTTAGAAAATGTGAATTCTTGCCACGCCCAATTCCTGGGCACTAGATCGTCTGCGGGGATTGCGCACTACTGCCCGATGCGTGGGCACAGTGCCAGCAATGGCGTAACTGCTTGCATTGCAGTAACATCCGCCGCCCGCTTGACTCGTTGCGACGATTTCCGCAGACCCGGCCGCGGAGACGGTCGGGACTTAACATTGGCACACATGGAAGGAGACAACGATGCTCGCCACCGAGCAGGAAGCGGAAGTCCGACAAGCGGCCGAACAGCTACTTGCCCAGGAACCCGACTGGGTCACTTTCTACCGCGAGATTCTTGGCCCGCACGGCGTGGTTCGCCACACGTTCCCCACCCGCGAAACGCTTGCCGCCTTCGAGCGGTCCGGGGCCTACCAGGAGATCCTGCAGACGCTCAACAGGCTCCGCGAGTATGGCCCCGCGTCGCCAGAGCGGGCGGAGCCGACGCGGGTAATCACGGTTCGGCTGCCCAAAAGCCTTCACGAGGCGCTGCGGGTCGAGGCCCACGAGCACCGCACCAGCATGAACCAACTCTGCATCTCGAAGTTGCTGCAATTCATCGAGGGAGAGCAGGTGCCGGGCACATAGCGAGTAAAGAGTCCGGAGCGGACCTGTAAGCCGGGTTCTGTGCCCCCAAGGGATTAACCCGAGGGGACGATGGCCATTTCTCTAGGAGGCCGGTTGCCCGGCCCCTCAAGCAGTCTACCCGGAAGTCGTGACGGGCCGGA
This sequence comes from uncultured Planctomycetaceae bacterium, assembly GCA_963754135.1. Lineage (GTDB taxonomy): Bacteria > Planctomycetota > Planctomycetia > Pirellulales > Thermoguttaceae > JAJFUI01. The sequence continues at coordinate 738,252 of CAVWEY010000002.1, read as the reverse complement.
CCAGCCCGCGGGACCAACCGGGCGAACTGGTCGCCCGGCCGGATCCGCTGCTCCCTGTTTGACCTTGCTCCTGGTGGGGCTTGCCTAGCCAGGCTGGTCACCCAACCTGCTGGTGAGCTCTTACCTCACCGTTTCACCCTTACCGCGCGGGCCAATAGCCGGGAGCTAACAGCTCCCGGAATCAACGCCCGCGCGGCGGTCTGCTTTCTGTTGCGCTTTCCCGGGCCTTGCGGCCGGTGGGCGTTACCCACCACCATGTCCTGCGGAGCCCGGACTTTCCTCCGGCCCGCGCCACATGAGGGCTGATGTGGCAGCCCAAGGCGGCGCAAGCCAGCGGCCATCCGATCCGCTCCGAACTCTCCTATTGTACAGTTCGGCCATCGCCCTGCGAAGCCGCAAGCGGCTATTGGCACAGGCGGGTAATCCGGCTATTTGCGGCGAAAGCCCTGGCAAGTGCCGCGGCGGCGGAACTCGGCCTCGACCGCCCGGCGAACCGCCGCCTTGTCCAAGCACCATTGCGGCCCAACGAGATACTCCGGCGGGACATCGCCGCAAAGACGCTCGATCACGAAGCTGCCCGGCAGTTCCTCCAGAAAATCGACCAGGCAACTGACGTGTTCAGCGAACTCCTGAAGCCGCACTTGCCCGGCGGCCACAAGCTCGGCCAACGCCGTATTCCGCACGGCGTAGAGGTTATGCGGCTTGACCGAGTGCAGGTCGAGTCCGGCCAACGTCCGGGCGGTGGTGAGCATGTCGGCCCGCGACTCGCCCGGCAGGCCGAGAATTACATGGACGCCGACGTTCAAGCCGCGGCGGCGGCTCCGCTGGTAGGCGTCGGCGAAGGCGTCGTAATGGTGGCCGCGACGCAGGAGGTCGAGCGTCCGGTCGTGGACGGTTTGCAGGCCGTACTCGACCACCAGCCACGTCCGGCCGGCCAACTCGGCCAGGAGGTCCAGAACATCATCGCCCACGCAATCCGGCCGGGTGCCGATTGCCAGGCCGACCACCTCGGGATGAGAAAGGGCGTCCAAATATGCCCGTCGAAGCCGGTCGATTGGCCCATAGGTGTTGGTGCCCGGCTGGAAGTAGGCCACGAACCGGCCGGCTCTGTGGCGGCGTCGGGCACCGCCACGAAGTGGTGGTCGGCGGCGGATTGCCTCGTCGATCTGGCCGGCGATCGAAGGTCCCCTCCCCCCTTGGGAGAGGGATAGGGTGAGGGCTGCCGGCCCAGACTCGCTTCCCCCTTCACCCACGCCCTCACCCCCGGCCCCTCTCCCAAAGGGCGAGGGGAGTCGCCGCCGGCTGGGGCTGAAACTTTCGGGGTCGCAGAAGATGCAACCCCGAGTGCCCAGGGTGCCGTCGCGGTTGGGGCAGGAACAGCCGGCATCGACGCTCAGCTTCCAGACCTTCGTGCCGAACTTCTTTCGATAGAAGAAGTTGAGGCTATGGTACGCCAGTCCGGCTGAACGCCAATCGGCCGGCGTGGCTTGCCGATGCTCCCAAACAGTTGACGCCAAAGTGGTGCCCAGCTACACTGAAGGTAGTAGTCGATTCATTCATAGTATTTTAGGGCGGAATGGGCGGACATCACAAGAGGCGCAATCCATGTACGGCGAGCTCGTACCTGTGGGGGGTGGCGATCCGATTCCCTTGCTGAAGAAGAGCCTTTTGATGGGGCGGCGGGAGAGTTGCGACATCGTGTTGCGGTTCTCGAACGTCTCAGCCCACCATTGTCAGTTGACCCTCAGCGGGGGTTACTGGCACGTTCGGGACTTGCAGAGCCGTAATGGGGTGAAAGTCAACGGGGTCCGGGTGATGGACAAGCGGATCGATCCCGGCGACGTTCTGTCGGTGGCCCGGCACAAGTATGAGGTGCATTATTCGCCGATCGACCTTGGGGCGGTCGGCCCGCCGCCGCCGGACGTGCCCAACGCCGACGTGTTCGGCAAGTCATTGCTGGAGCGGGCGGGGTTGGAAAAGCGGAAGTTCGTCCCCGCCAAGACACCCTCCGACCCGGAAGTGCCGGTCCGCTATGACATTACCAAAGACGAGCCGGGACAGATTCGATTCCGCCATCATCCCCTTTAACGTAGCCGGCACACTCCGTGTGCCGGCGCCCGCACACGGAGTGTGCGGGCTACATAGATGGCCAAGAAGAAAAAAATCCGTGCGCAATTTCGCAAGAACCGCGGCGTCCGCGCCCGGACGACGGACTGGACGCGGCGCTATCGGCAGCACGGATTCGAGGAGGAAGCCCCTCCGCAAAGCGAGCGCTTGAGCGGCAAGGGGGAACTTGCCCGGCGTCGCACCGTCTGCGGAGAGCAACGGGACGGACAGGACGAGCCTGGGCTGGCCGTCCACCTGGACGTGGACGAAAAGCTCTGCCGCCGGGGACGGGTGCTCTGCGTGCTGGGGCTCGACAGCATGGTCGAGGACCAAGAGGGCGGCGTCTATCGCTGCGCCACCCGCCGGCTGCTGAAGACCCTGGCCACCGATCAGCGGCACGTCGTGGCGGCGGGCGACCGCGTGCGCTTCCGCCCGGTCGAGAACACCGACCCCAAGGAAGGATTTATCGAGCGGGTCGAGCCGCGCAAGGGGTGCATCTGCCGGGCGAGCCGCGGGCGGCAGCAAGTCCTCGTGGCCAACGTCGATCAGGTGGCTATTATCTCCAGCGCCGCCGAGCCGCGGCTGAAGCCGAACTTGATCGACCGCCTGCTGGTGGCCGCCGAAAAGGGGGCCGCGCGGCCGCTGGTCTGCATCAACAAGATCGACCTGGTGGACCCGGCCGGCCTGGAGCCCTTGGCGGGCGTGTACGCCCAGATGGGCTACGAAGTGCTGCTGTTGAGCGCGAAAACCGGTTTCGGCGTCGAGCGGTTCCGCCGAGCACTGGCGGGCAGGGCCAGCGTGGTGGCCGGACAGAGCGGCGTGGGAAAGTCTTCGCTGCTGAACGCCATCGACCCCTCGCTCCACATCCACGTGCAACCGGTCAGCGGCGAGACCGAGAAGGGCAAACACACCACGACCACCGCCCGGCTGCTGCCGCTCCTGGGCGGGGGATACGTGGTCGATACGCCCGGCATGAGGCAGTTCCAACTCTGGGACGTGACGGCCGAGGAGGTGGCGGGCTTCTACCGCGATCTGCGTCCCTACGCGAGCCTCTGCCGCTTCCCCAACTGCACCCATACGCACGAGGACGATTGCGCCGTGAAGGACGCCGTGGCCGACGGCCGGCTGGACGAGCGGCGGTACGAGAGTTATTGTCATTTGCGGGCGGGAGAGTTTGAGTGACTTTTGGGGGTTCCCACCTTGGGAACTCTGTGATATAATCAAAGGAGAGGAAGTCGGGCAAGGTTGGCGGGAGCCGCAATGCGTATTATCGCCAAGACGGCTTTGAGGAACTTCTGGGCAAGGTATCCGGACGCTGAACAACCGTTGCGGTCGTGGCACGGTGAAGCCAAACGGGCCACCTGGAGGACACCCGCCGACGTGAAGGCCAAGTATCGGTCGGCAAGCGTCTTGCGGGGCGGACGGGTGGTTTTCAACGTTGGCGGAAACAAGTACCGATTGGTGGTGAAGATCAACTACTCATTTCAGGTCGTTTACGTTCGATTCATCGGAACCCACCGCGAGTACGATCGCATCAATGCGGAGACGATATAATGACGGCGAAACTCATCAAGAGCCGGCAACAGTACCGTGCGGCGTTGCGGCGTGCTGAGGAATTCATGGACGCCCGGCCGGGGACCGCTGAAGGCGACGAACTCGAACTACTGGCGGCGCTGATCGAATGGTATGAAGAGAAGCACGCGCCCGTCCCGCCGCCCGATCCCATCGAAGCGATCCGCTTCCGCATGGAGCAGGAGGGCCTCCGGCCGCAAGACCTCGTTCCCCTGCTGGGCAGCCGCAGTCGGGTGTCGGAAGTGCTCAACGGGAAACGGCCCTTGACGCTTGCGATGATCCGCCGCCTGCACCAGGGGCTTGGCATCCCCGCCGAAGTCTTGTTGGGCGAAACGAAGAGAGTCCGTCTCAGAACCGCATAGAAGGGATGAGGTGCTGTTGTAAGGTCTTGCAACAGTGGACAACAGTGGATGTTCCATGAACGAGAACACTTCCGAGAAGCCCCTGAAGGATTCCTCCCCGCTGGTAGCGTTCATTCTTGCTCTCGTCGTTGTGCATTTCCTGTTTACTCTCGCTTTTCCACTTGCGTTCATCTACGAGGTAAAGCCCCTTCTTTCTGAGAACGCCTTCAATATCTGGCTCTGTCAGCCGATTTTCATCGCGGTATGTCTGGTGGCTGTGAAAAGCACCTCACGAGTGTGTAGGATGCTCGTTTACGTTGATGTTGGTCTATCAGTTTTACAGAAAGCCAGCATTTTCCTCCTGTATGCCATTGCGGATAGGATCGGCTGATGGCATCGTAAGAGCTATTCCGTGGGCTCGCAAAATGATGAAGCTGCTTACGCCACACGAATACGAATGCACCGGAAAGAAGCTGGCCGACCTCCAGCAATGGTACGAGGAAGCGAAAAATCGCCAGATCGACAACCCTAGTGTCAGGCGGTTGACGCTGCGTTCGCTGGGCCGTCTCATTAAGCAACTCAAAGAGGAAATGATCTGGTACGAGTGCCGTACTCCGGGCTGCCGGCCAGAGAATGACGTATTGGCATCCACGTCAAACCTTGGAGGAACCTCTTCGCCGTGTACGAACTGAGCCGCACCGAGAGCGTTGTCAGCGAGGCGGCCGTGCTGGTCGGCGTCTTGCTGCCGGGACGGAAAACCAACGGGCCGCCGCTCGAGGAGCTGGAGGGGTTGGCCGAGACGGCCGGCGTGCGGGTCGTGGGCCGGCTCACCCAGCGCCGCGAGGCACCCGACGTGACCTGCTACCTGGGCCACGGCAAGGTCGAGGAGCTCACGCGCCTGGCCGCCGCCAAAGACGCCGACCTCGTGGTCTTCGACAACGACCTGAGTCCCGGCCAGACCCGCAACCTGGAAAAGGCCGTCGGGCTGAAGGTGCTGGACCGGACGGAGCTGATTCTGGACATTTTCGCCAGCCGCGCCAGACCGCCCAGGCCCGGCTGGCGGTCGAACTGGCCCAGTACGAATACGCCATGCCGCGGTTGAAGCGGCTGTGGACGCATCTGTCGCGGCAGAAGAAAGGGGTGGGGCTGCGGGGCCGGGCGAAACCCAATTGGAAGAGGACCGCCGGCTGGTCGAGAACCGTATCAAGGACCTCCGCCGGCAGCTCGATGCCATCGAGCGCCGCAAGCAGCGGGAGGTTGCCGCGCGGCGAGACCTGATGACCGTCTCGTTGGTCGGCTACACCAACGCCGGCAAGAGCACGCTCCTCAACGCGCTGACCGGGGCGGACGTGTTCGTGCAAGACGCGCTGTTCGCCACGCTCGACACCCGCACCCGCCGCTGGCAACTGCCCGGCTGGGGGCCGGTGCTGTTGAGCGACACGGTGGGCTTCATCCGCGATTTGCCGCACCATCTGATCGAGAGCTTCAAGGCGACGCTGGAGGAGGCCCGGCAGGCCGACCTGCTGCTGCACGTGGCCGACGCCGCCAACCCGGCCGTCTATGATCAGATTACGGCGGCCTACGACGTGCTCGAGGAGATCGGCATCCAGCGCAAAGACTCGCTGCTGGTGGTGAACAAGGTGGACGCCCTGCCGGACCGCCTCCGGCTGGACGGCCTATTGGGGCGCTACCCGGGTGCGGTGCCGATCAGCGCGCGGACGGGGCTTGGGTTGACTAGTCTGGCCGCCGCGGTGAGCGAGGCGCTGAGCCGCAGCTTCCTCGACGTCGACGTGGAGTTGAGCGTGGACAACGGCCGGCTGATGGCCTACCTGGCCGCCCACGGCGAAGTCCTCTCGAAGCAGTACCGCGACAGCCGGGTGGTGGTCCACTGCCGGATTCCGCGGCACTATCTCGGACAGATCAACGGCGATTCCGTCAGTGTCCGTCCGCATCTCAACAAACCGCTTGTGGTTTCGCAAGGAAATGAAACGTGAACTAAAGAACCGCCGGGCGATTGTCACGGGGGCCTCCAGCGGCATCGGCCGGGCGCTGAGCATCGAGTTGGCCCGCTGCGGCACAGCCGTCGTCGCCGTCGCGCGGCGCGAGGACCGGCTCCGTCAACTGGCAGAACAAATCGCCGCCCTGGGCACGCCGGTGGAGACCGTGGTGGGCGACATCACGGAGCCGGCCACGCGGCAGCAGGCCATCAACGCCGCCCAATCGAAATTCGGCGGGCTGGACATCCTCGTGAATAACGCCGGCGTGGGCGCGATGGGCGCCTTCGCGGACTCCGATCCCCAAGCCCTCCGCCGCGTCATGGAGACCAACTTCTTCGCCCTGGCCGAGACGACCCGGCTGGCGCTGCCGCTTCTGAAGCAGGGCTTCCGGCCGATCGTGGTCAACATAAGCTCGATCCTGGGACATCGCGGCGTCCCCTACAACAGCGGCTATTCGCGCCAGCAAGTTCGCCGTGCAGGGCCTCAGCGAGTCGATCCGCGCGGAGTTCACCCGGCTGGGGATCGACGTGCTGGTGGTCAGTCCGGGCACGACGGAGACGGAGTTTTTCGACAGCGTGCTGGAGCACACGGCAAAGCCCGGTTGGCCGGAGCACAAGCCGGTGAGCGCGGCGGCGGTGGCCCGGCAAACGATCCGTGCGATCCGTCTGGGGCGGCACGAGATCACTCCGTACCGTTGGGGCCGCGTGCTCTGCCGGCTCAATCGGCTTTCGCCGCGGCTGGTTGACGGGCTGATGGCCCGATATCTGTAAAGTACTCGTCACGCTCCGCGTGACGCCTTCAGTACACTCCATTCCTCACGCGGAGCGTGAGGAGTACAGTACGTTCATGGAACCAGGATTCGACATACTCTACGACGAACCGCCGTGCCTGGTGGTGTGCAAGCCGCCGGGGCTGGCTACGCAGGCCCCGCCGGGCATCGACAGCCTGGAGGTTCGCATCAAGGCGTTTCTCGCCGGGCGTGCCGAGCGGCCGGGCGAGGTGTATCTGGGCGTTCCGCACCGGCTCGACCGGCCGGCCTCGGGGGCGATCGTCTTCGCCACCCGCCGCCGCGCCGCCCAGCGGCTGGCCCGGCAGTTCGAGCTTCGCACGGTGAAGAAGCTGTACTGGGCCTGGGTGGAAGGGCGGCCCGATCCGCCCGCCGGCACCTGGCGGGATTACCTCCGCAAGGTCTATGGCAAACCGCAGGCCGAAGTCGTCCCGGCCGAGCATCCCGAGGGCCGGCCGGCCGTGCTCCACTATCGAACGCTGGCCTCCGCCGATTGTGGCTGCTGGCTGGAGATCGAGCTGGAAACCGGACGGACACACCAGATTCGCATCCAAGCGGCGTCGCGCGGCTGTCCGGTGCTCGGCGATTTCCAGTACGGGGCCAAGACGCCCTTCGGGCCGCAGCACGCCGACGAGCGGTTGCGGGCCATCGCGCTCCATGCCCGGACGCTCGAGTTCCAGCATCCGACGACGAAGGAGCGGATTTCCGTGACCGCGCCGACGCCGGAGTTCTGGCCGCAAGTTGAGTAATCGGCCGAACCGCGCCAGACCCCCGCTTGCGGTTCCGCAGTCTCTGGGGTCAAATATGCGGAACCGCAAGCGGTTCGGAAGAGAACAGAACATGACGAACGGAGCAAGACATGCACGACCCTTTTCACGCCCGCGACGTTTTTGATTCCGGCGCCGGTCCGGTGGGAATTTATCGGCTCAGCAAGCTGGAGGAAGCCGGACTGACCCGGCTGGCGGCACTCCCCTATTCCATCCGCGTGTTGCTGGAGTCCGTGCTCCGCAATTGCGACGGCTACCAGGTCCGCGAGGACGACGTGCGGAACTTGGCGAACTGGCAGCCGGTCCGTCAGGCGCCGATCGAAGTCCCTTCAGGCCCGCCCGCGTCATGCTTCCAGGACTTCACCGGCGTGCCGGCGGTCGTCGATCTGGCCACGATGCGGGGCGCGATGAAGCGGCTCGGCGGCGATCCGAAGCGGATCAACCCGCTGGTGCCCGTCGACCTGGTGATCGACCACTCGGTGCAGGTCGACCGCTTCGGCTCGCCCGACGCCCTGGCCGAGAACATTGCGATGGAGTTCCAGCGGAACCGCGAGCGCTACGAGTTCCTGCGTTGGGGCCAGAAGGCGTTGCGGAACTTCCGCGTGGTGCCGCCGGGCGATGGGGATCGTCCACCAGGTGAACCTCGAGTATCCTGGCGAAATGCGTCTGTCTCCGCGAGGACGCGGCCGGCCGCGTCGCCCTGCCCGACACGCTGGTGGGCACCGACAGTCACACCACGATGATCAACGGGCTGGGCGTGGTCGGCTGGGGCGTGGGCGGCATCGAGGCCGAGGCGGTCATGCTCGGCCAGCCGCTGTACATGCTCGCCCCGGAGGTGATCGGCTTCGAGCTTTCCGGCGAGCTTCCGCCCGGCGTGACCGCCACCGACCTGGTGCTCACCGTCACTCAAATCCTCCGCGCCGAGGGGGTGGTCGATAAGTTCGTCGAGTTCTTCGGCCCGGCCCTGGCCAGCATGAAGGTGGCCGATCGCGCCCTGGTGGCCAACATGGCGCCCGACTACGGGGCCACGATGGCCTTCTTCCCCGTCGACGAGCAGACGCTCCTCTATCTCCGCGAGACCGGCCGCACGGACGCAGAGGTCGAGCTGGTCGAGCGATACACGAAGGAGCAACAGCTGTTCCGCTCCGTCGCCGCGGCCGCCGCTGGCGCTTCGCAGCCGCATTACACCAAGGTCTTGCACCTCGACCTGGCCACGGTCGAGCCGAACCTGGCGGGCCCCAAACGGCCGCAGGACCGCGTGCCGCTGGCCGAGGTGAAGCGGTCGTTCCGCCGCGCGCTCGCGGTTGCCGCCGAAGGAGCGCGGTTTCGCGATTGTCCGAGCAACAGGCCGCCCAGACCGTCCAGGTGGAAGGCGACGGCCGGATCGGCCACGGCGCGGTGGTGATCGCCTCGATCACCAGTTGCACGAACACCAGCAATCCCGGCGTGATGCTGGCGGCCGGACTGCTGGCCAGGAAAGGCGGTCGAGCGCGGCCTGAAAGTCCAGCCGCACGTGAAGACCAGCCTCGCCCCCGGCAGCCGCGTGGTGACCGACTATCTTCGACGAGGCCGGTCTGGACAGCCGCTGGAGCAACTGGGCTTCCACACCGTCGGCTATGGCTGCACGACCTGCATCGGCAACAGCGGTCCGCTGCCGCCGGCCGTGGCCGAAGGCGGTCGACCGAGGGCAACCTCGTGGCCGCGGCCGTTCTGAGCGGCAACCGCAACTTCGAGGGCCGCGTGCAACCCGCTGGTGAAGGCCAACTACCTGGCCAGCCCGCCGCTGGTGGTGGCCTACGCCTTGGCCGGCACGGTGGACATCGACCTGAGCACCGAGCCGCTGGGCACCGGCAGCGACGGCCGGCCGGTCTACTTGAAGGACATTTGGCCCAGCCCGGCGGAAATCGCCGCGGCGGTCGTCGCAGGCCGATCCGGCCGGAGATGTTCCGCCAGCGGTACGCCAACGTGTTCGAGGGCCAACGAGACGTGGAACCAATCTGCGGTCGCCGACGAGCGAAGTCTATTCCCTGGGACCCCGACAGCACGTACATCCAGGAGCCGCCGTTCCTGGCGGGACTGGCCGCCGAGCCGGGCCCGATCCGGCCGATCCTGGGCGCCCGCGTGTTGGCGGCGTTGGGCGATTCGGTGACGACCGACCACATTTCGCCCGCCGGCTCGATCGCCGCCAGCAGTCCGGCCGGGCAAGTACCTGCAAGAGTCACGGCGTCGCGCCGGCCGATTTCAACAGCTACGGATCGCGGCGGGGAAACGACCGGGTGATGGCGCGGGGCACGTTCGCCAACATCCGCATCCGCAACATGCTGGCCCCCGGCACGGAGGGCGGCGTCACCCGCCACTTGCCCGACGGCGAGTTGATGCCGATCTACGACGCCGCCATGAAGTACAAGGCCGAAGGCGTGCCGCTGGTGGTGCTGGCCGGGGCGGAATACGGCTCCGGCAGCAGCCGCGACTGGGCCGCCAAAGGCCCCTATCTGCTGGGCGTCCGGGCGGTGATCGCCTCCAGCTTCGAGCGCATCCACCGCAGCAACCTGGTGGGGATGGGCATCCTGCCGCTGCAACTGGCGGCAAGCCAGTCGTGGGAATCGCTGGGTCTGAAGGGCGAGGAGCGGTTCGACATCCCCGGTCTTGAGCGATGCGCTCAAGCCCGGCGGCGAACTGACGATCCGCGCCACGGCGCCGACGGCGCGGTCAAGGAGTTTCGCGGCGAAAGTCCGCATCGACTCGCCGGTCGAGATGGAATACTACCGCAACGGCGGCATCCTGCCGGCCGTGTTGCGGAAACTGGCTCGGACGTAAAGCCGCGGCCGGTGGTCGGGCTCTGTGTTGGGTGGCACGCCCTGAAAGGGCGTGGTGGGCGGTCACGGTCAAACTTGGCGATCCGCCACGCCCTTTAGGGCGTGCCACCGGGCCGCGGATAATGTGAGCGGCATAGGGAGTGTGCGGACTACACTCCTATGCCCGGTGTGCAAACTCCTCGCCGACGATCTCCAGTTGGTCGCGGTAGTAGTGGATGGCCTCGCTCGGGCTGAGATTCAGGATCGCCCGGCCGTCCGTGTCCCAGTGGTCGCGGTCGAAGCGGAAGACGGCGGTGCCGGCCTGGGCATTGTCATCGGCACCTGCGGGGCTGTCCGGCGCGGCATCCGAATCCTCTGCCGCCAGGGTAACCGCCACGAAGGCCGACAGCTCGCCGGTGGTCCGGCTGCGGACGTAGGCCACGTCGTCGGCGAAGCGGCAATCGCCCCAGCGGGGGGCATCGGGTGCGGCTCGGGCCGCCGCCAATTGCAGGAACTTGGCCTCCAGCCGTTCCCGCTGGGCGTGGAACCGCCGCTTCGCCTGCCCGAGCGGCGTCGTCCGGGCAGTCTTCCGCCGCCGCGGCCGCCAAAACCAGGCCGCCAACGCCAGCAAGAACGCGGCAAGACCGGCAATCCACCAGGCGTGGGACATCGCGTTTTCACCCCAGGTACGACACTCGCCCGCCCCAAGTATACCCCTATTCTACAACATGACTATCGGCGGGGGCAAACGGGGTTCATCGCCACCCACCCCCCGCGACCGCAGTCGCGGGGCGTTTGCACAAAATTGACGCTCTGACAGCCGATAAACGTCGTCCGCTGGTCCGTTACCCCTCTTTCTGCTACCGTGGCGGCATGGCGATTCTCGGCGCCCACCAGTCGATTGCCGGCGGATACCATCGGGCAGTGGAGCGCGCGGGCGCATGCGGCTGTGATTGCCTCCACTTGTTCACAAAGAACAACAACCAGTGGGCGGCCAAGCCGATCACGGCGGACGAGGCCCGGCGGTTCCACCGCGCTCTGGACACTTTGGGCATTACGCATCCCTTGGCCCACGATGCCTATCTGATCAATCTTGCCAGTCCCGACCCTCGGTTGTGGCGGAAGTCGGTCGATGCCTTCATCGAGGAACTGCACCGGGCAGAGACCCTGGGAATCCCTTACGTCGTGAGCCATCCCGGCGCATACACCAGCGGCAGCGAGCAGGCCGGTTTGCGGAACGTGGCCCTGGCGTTGGATGAAGTCCACGCCCAGTGCCGCGGTCTGCGGGTCCGCTGCCTCCTGGAAACCACCGCCGGCCAGGGCACCGCGCTCGGCTGGCGGTTCGAGCAGCTTGCGGCCATCCTCGACGGCCTGCGCGAGCCCGACCGGCTGGGCTTCTGCTTCGACACCTGCCACGTCTTTGCCGCCGGCTATCCCCTCTGGCCCAAGAAGGAGTATCGGGCGACGATGCGAGCGTTCGACCGGCTGCTGGGCCTCGAGCGGATCAATGCCTTTCACCTCAACGACAGCCGCCGCGAGCTGGGCAGCCGCATCGACCGCCACGAACACATCGGCCGCGGCCGGCTCGGGCTCGAGCCCTTCCGCCTGCTGCTCCACGACCGGCGTTTCCGCGACGTGCCGATGTACCTGGAGACACCAAAGGGGGAGGAGAACGGGGAGGATTGGGACGTGAGGAACTTAGAGGTGCTCCGCGGATTGTTGTGACGTACGGGGCGTACCAACCGCTTGCGGTTTCGCAGTCTCAGGTCGGCTTATGGTCAGCCTCAGCCCGATGATCCCCGCAACGATCATAGCGATGCAAGCGAGCCGCGCCAGGTCGCGAGGCTCCTCGAAGAAAACGATTCCGAGAATCGCCGCGCCGGCGGCCCCGATACCCGTCCAGACCGCGTAGCTGGTTCCGATGGGAAGCGTCTTGGTGGCTTGGCCCAGCAACAGGAAACTGGCGATGCTCAAGCCAATCGTCAGCGCGCTCCAGCCGGGCTTGCCGGGCGAAAGCCCTTGCGAGAGCTTCAAGCCCGCGGCCCAACTGATTTCCAACAGACCAGCAACCGTCAGCCATATCCAGGCCATGGTATTTTCCTTACGGACACCTGGGCAAGCGGAAATGTGTTTTCATCTCGGCAAGGGCCCCGAGCAAGCCGTCAATCACAGGGAGGGGATGGTTCGCGTTGACCTGGATGCGGAGTAACCCGCCGTTGATGGGCACGGCGGGGAAGGTGGCGGATTGGACGTAAAAGCCCCGGTCGAAGAGCCACTTTCCCGCCTCCAAGGTGCGTTCGATGTCGCCGATCACAATCGAAATGATCGGCGACTCGCCCCCCAGCACGTGGAGGCCCATTGCGCCCATGCCCTCCGTGAGCCGGCGGACGCGCATGTGCAGGCGCCCAGCAGTTCATCATAGTCGGGGGAGCCGATGATGTCGCACACGGCACAAATGGCCGCCAGATAGGGCGGCGGCACCGGCCCGCCGAAGATGAACGTGTTCGATTTCATCTTCAAGACCTGCTTGAGCGCCGTCGTGCAGGTCACGAAGGCGCCCATGCAGGAGAACGCCTTCGACAGCGAGCCGACCATGAGCACGTCGTCGAGCGAGCCGAGGAGTTTGGCGGCCGCGCCCGGCCGCGCAGGCCGAGAACCGCCGTGCCGTGGGCATCGTCGACGTAGAGAATCCCGCCGCAGCCGCGCGTGACTTCGTCGAGTTCGTCCAAAGGGGGAATCGTGCCGTACATGCTGTTGACGCCGTCGACGGCGACGACGCAGCCCCGGTAGCGTTCCCGGGCGAGAACGCCGGCCAGCGTTTCGCCGCGGCAGGGATAAAACTGCTTGACCAGCGCCGCCCGCGGCGGCGATCTTGGCGGCCTGGTGGATGCTGTCGTGCGAGAGGCGGTCGACCGCCAGCAGGTCGCCCGCGCCCGCCAGAGCGGGAATCAGCCCCACATTAGCCAGCGTGACGCTGGCGAAAATCAGCGTATCCTCGACGCCAAGCCAACGGGCCAGCCGGCGTTCGGCCTCTTCGCACAACTCGATGCTGGAGAAGATCCGCGACGCGCCGTTGTGGGTGCCCCAAGGCCGGACGGCCCGGATCAGGGCCTGCTGCACGCGCGGATCGCGGTCCAGGCCGAGGAAACTGTCGGAGCCGAAACTATAGAGTTGCCGTCCGGCGACCGTGATCCGGCGCTCGTCGTCCGCACGCTCGACGACCAGTCCTTTCAGGTGGGTGTCGGCGCAACGCTCCTTGAACATCAGGCCCAGCCGCACCATGCGCTCTTGGGCGAGCCGCGTCATGAGCCGGCTCAAGGCGGTCCCGCTCGGGCCGGGCCGGTCCTGGCCGCGGCTCTTCTGGTCGATCGGCGTTGCCGCCACGTTCTCGCCGCGAATGAGGACCTCGGGCTCGGCACGCACGGGTCATACCCCCCCGAAAAAGGGCGTTCAGCCTATTCCACGGCGGATTATAATCCGGGGATTGCAGCCACGATAGACCCCCAAACGCCGATGGATGCCGACCGCGAGACGAGTTTTCCCCGGCTCTCCTGGAGCGAGGCGGCCATCTGGATGGGCGCCGACTTCTTCGCCCTGGTGCGCCTGCTCCGGCGGAACGGGTTTCGCGTCCACCCGACCTACGTTCCCGGCTGTCTGTGCGACCTCGCCTTCGGCCTGCTCAATACGGGCCTCAAGGGGATCGAACGGCTGACGATTCAGCCGCGGGCCGGTCCCGTCGAGCCGCATCAGCGGCCCATCTTCGTGATCGGACACTGGCGGACCGGAACCACGCTGTTGCAGGAATTGTTGGCCCTCGATCCGCGGCACCGCTGTCCGACGACCTTCGAGTGTTTCGTCCCCAACCACTTTCTCTTGAGCGAGAAGTTTCTGAAAAGCTGGACCGGCTTCCTCCTGCCGCGGCATCGTCCGACGGACAACGTGGCGATGGGATGGGACCGGCCGCAGGAGGACGAGTTTGCACTTTGCAACCTGGGCATCCCCAGCCCCTACCTGACGATCGCGTTTCCCAACCGGCCGCCGCAGTTTCAGCAGTACTACGATCTGGAGGAAGTCGGTGATGCCGAACGGTTGCGCTGGAAACGCGCGCTCTTGGGTTTTCTCAGGCAACTGACCTGGAAGAGGCCGGGGCGGCTGGTGCTGAAATCGCCCCCGCACACGTTCCGCCTGCCGCTCTTGAATGAGATGTTTCCCCAGGCTGCCTTCCTGCACATCGTCCGCAATCCGTACGCCGTCTTCCCCTCGACCCTGCGGCTCTGGAAATCGCTTTACGCGGCCCACGGCTACCAGCGGCCGACCTACGCGGGCCTCGATCAACAGGTCTTCGAGACCTTCAGCCGCATGCACGCCAGGCTCGAAGCCACCCGCGGGCTGATCGAGCCCAGCCGCTTCTACGAGCTGCGGTATGAAGACCTCGTCCGAGACCCGGTCGGCCAGATGCGGGCAATCTACCAGCGACTATCGCTGGGGGACTTTGCGCCGGTCGAGCCGCTCGTTCAGGCGTACGCCACAAGCCACGCCGATTACCAAACCAACCGCTACCAGGTGGCGCCGAGCTGCGCCGCGAGATCGGCCGGCGATGGAAGCCGTACATCGAACGATTCGGATACTAGGGGCCCTCGCCCGTCTCTGCGCGGCCCCGGCAAAATACCAGCCGGTCACGGCAAGCCCGAGGACAAACACACCGACGTTGGGGTCGACCATCCAGTAATCGAGCGGGTCGGCCGCGGATACCCACTTCAGCGTGCCGAGAATCAACGCCGTCGCCGTGGTCACCCCAAACAGGTAGAGGAGTGAGAACTGGAACCGCCGCGGGCCTGGCGGGCCGGCATCCAGCGTGCCGTCGGGACGCGTTTTCGCCAGCCGCAGGCCGAACGCCCGGCCAATCAGCAACGGCGCCGCGACGGCCGCCACGATGTCGGCGGCAAACAACAGCAGATCGGTTACACAGTATGCCGACCAAACTCCGGCAAGCGGAAACCGCCGGTACGTCAACCATCCCCGTGGGGATGTCGCGTACGATCCACGTGCCAATACGAGGGTCGCCGCCCAGTCCACCAGGGCCAGGAACCCGAGCATGGCCCGCACCGGAAACGCCGACCGCCCCATAGCCACCCAGATTGCCGTCAAACTGACCTGCGACAGGAAGAGCGCAAGAACCACGGTGCCGGTCGGTCCGCCGTGACTGCTCAAGGGGCGGAAAGCCGCCACTGCGAGCGCGTCGGCCTCGACAGTCGCCAAGAACAACAGGCCGATCACACGGCGGGCGCGTTCGTGCGGCATGTCGAAACGTCCTCCTAACCTTGTTCTTTCGCGCCAGTTTCGGCGCCGATCTGCCGTTCCGTCACGATAGGCCGGCGGAACACCACACGATAGCCCGCCAGCCGGAACACCCACAGCGAGCCTAACAGCAGTGCCCCCTCTGTCGCCATTCGCTGTGTGACGGTGGACGTCTCGGCATGGTCTCCGTAACAGTGGCTGTAGGGTGGCGGTGGGGAGTAGTAATAGCTGTTCCATATGTACGTGCCCGAGGCAAGGCTCTGGCGATTGTGCCGCCAGAGGCCGACCGTAACGCAGATGATGGCCACGAGCAACACAATCAACCAGGTCAATCGACTGCAAAGCATACGGCCGGCTGTCCGCATTGGGCGGCGGTCGAGCAACAACCATAGGGCGGCCCAAGCAATCAGTCCGTGGAACCCAATTCCCCTGACGACCAACCACCAATCCACGAGATCCCTGAACTGAACATAGTCGCAGATGAACATGAATTGGAGCATGCCCAGAACCACGGCCAACGTGGTCATGAGCCCGAACATATACAGGATCGAGAACTGGAATCGCTCCGGTCCCTGCGGCGAAAGCTCCCGCAATTCGCCGTTATGCAGGCAGGCGAGCCTAAGCCCAAGCAGCCGCGTAGCCATTATTGGAATTGCCACCAGGGCGGTAACCATTCCGGTCAACAGGAATCCGCGGTAGAGGTCTTCGGTCTCGTTCGTTACGAAGAAGATGGCGGCATTCCACTCGATCAGGACAAAGAACGTCGCAACAGTCCGCAGCGGGGCTGCCGGCCGGCCAAGCCCGAGCCAGATTGCCGTCAGACTGACTTGCGACAAATATAGGCCCCAAAGCAGGGCGCCGCACCAGCCCGGCCCGTGCATCTCCGGCCGAAACGCCACCACGGTCAGATCAACCAGGATGATCGTCAACAAGAACGAGCCGATCAGGAGATTGGGCCGTCGCATGGCACCATCTTATCGTGGCGGCTGGCGTGTGCCAATCAGGGGGGGTGTCGGATTTGGGATTTATGATTTATGATTTGGGATTTGAGGGCCGGCCGTTCCGCATTCATCACTCAGCATTCATCATTTCGACATGTCCAGTCCCGCCGTGCAACCGCTGTTGTGCTTGCTGGCGTATCCGGTGGGCGGGAACCCGACGCAGTACCTGGTCGAGCGGGTCTTTGCCCATCATGACCTCGACTGGCGGTATCTGACCTTCGAGGTCCGGCCGGAGGACTTGGGCGACGCCGTGCGGGGGTTGCGGGCGCTAGGGTTCCGCGGGGGCCATTGCGCAGGCCCCACATAAACAGGCCGTCATTCCGTTGCTGGACCGGATGACCGACGCCGCTGCGGTGATCAGCAGCGTCAACCTCATCTTCCGCGATGGGGACGCCCTGGTGGGCGAGAATACCGAGGGCAAGGGCGTGGTGGCGGCCATTCGCGCGGCAGCGGCCCTCACTCCCGGCCCCTCTCCCGAAATGGGAGAGGGGAGTTGTGGTGCGGGCGTCTCGCCTGCACTTCTGCGCGCGGGTGCCCGTGCAGGCGAGACGCCTGCACCACAATCCGCACCACAAGGTTGGGCGGCGGGGAAGCAGGTGGTGGTGCTGGGGGCCGGGCAGCTCGCCCGAGCCGTGGCCGTCGAATTGGCCGCCGCGGGCGCGGGCGGACTGACGATCGTCAACCGCACCGAGGCCAAGGCCGCCGAACTGGCCGCCCTGCTGGCCGAGAAGTTCAACCTGCCGGCGTCCGCCGCTGTCTGGAGCGGAGATTATGCCGTGCCGCCGGAGGCCGAGATACTGATCCACACCACGAGTCTTGGGCACGACGATGCCGATGCGCCTCTGCCGCTTCTGCCGGAGAGTCTGCGGCCGGAGTTGCTGGTGGCGGACGCGACGGCCGGCGGCCCCGAGACGTGGCTCCTCCGCCAGGCCGCCGCCCGCGGCTGCAAGACTGTCGATGGCCTGAGCATGTTCCTCGAGCAGGTGGCGGTGGGGTTGCGGCTGTGGACCGGCGTGGATCCGAACCGCCAGGTGTTGCGCGAGGCGGCAGAGGAGTTTCTTGGATTGTGAACTGTTGACAAACGCCCCGCGACTGCGGTCGCGCGCGGCGGTGTGGCACGCCCTGAAAGGGCGTGGTGGGCCGGCAGATTCAACCGCGACGCCGGCCACGCCCTTTCAGGGCGTGCCACCCAACCGCAGTCGCGGGGTGTTTGACCATCTGAAAACGAGGTTCCGATGATCCGTTCCCACCTATACACTTCGCTCTGGCTGTTGGCTTCATTACTCCCTGTGGCGTGTCCCGCAGCCGAGGACGTCGCCTACTCCGTCGGCTCGTGGTCCGATACGCTGGGGAACCACCGGGCACGGATTCAAGTCACCGAGAAGGCGGACGCCGTTCTGGGTCCATCTCCCCTGGCGGCGTCACGACCGCGACCCGGAGAAGAAGGACATCCTGATCGTCGACGCCGCCACCGGCAAGACGGTCGAGAACGTGGCGCGGGTGCGGATCGACCGCGAGTCGGCCGACCTGGTGTTCCAGCCGGCCACGGCGCCGGGCGAATACTTCGTCTACTATGCCCCGTACAAGATTCAACCCGGCTCCGGTTGGTACGCGGGCGATTACCTGCCGCCGAAGGCTACCGCCGCGCCGGAGTGGCTCAAGCGTCACGGGTTGGCGGCGGGACAAGCAGCCGCGGCGGACGCGGGGAAGTTCCCGCAGGCCACCGTGCTCGCGTTCCAGGCCCGGAGCGAGTTCGAGCGGTTCGATCCGATGGAGGTGGTGGCGACGCGGGAAGAGATGACGAAGTTTCTGGCCGATCACCCGCAGCCGTACCTGGTCTTTGCCGAGGACCGGGAGCATCCGATCCGCATGGACGACGCGCTGCCGTTGCGGTGGATCCGCAGCGGGCCGGTCCACGAGTTGCACGGTCAGGCCGACCGCAACGAGTACTACGCCTTTCAGATCGGCGTCTATGCGGCGAAAAGAGCGCTCGACGGGATCGCCTTGGAGTGTATGGAGTTGCGGTCGCCGCAGGGCGGGGTGATTCCCCCGTCGTGGCTCTCGTGCATCAACCTGAGCGGCAACGACTATCTCGGCCATCCGATTCATCCCACAGTCGCCGTGCCGCAGGGAAAGGTGCAATCGCTCTGGTGCGGAGTGGACATCCCCCGCGACGCGGCGCCGGGCGAGTACCAAGGTGTGGCGACCGTGCGGGCCAGCGGCGTCGGGCCGACGCCGGTGCGGCTGCTGCTTTCGATCGGCGATCGGGTCCGCGAGGACCGCGGCGACGATGAGCCGAAGCGATACTCCCGCATCCGGTGGCTCAACTCCGCGCTGGGCATCAATGACGAACCGGTGGCCCCGTATACGCCGCTGGTGATCGAGGGGAAGACGATCCGCTGCCTGGGGCGCGAGGTGGAGCTTGCCCCGACCGGCCTGCCGGCACGAATCAATTGCGGCCGGGAAAAGGGGAACTTTCTCGTCTCTCGGAGTGGCCCGAATTGGGCTTCGCAGAAATGGGGAATGTCCCCTATTTCCGGCCGCGAGTTGCTGGCCGCGCCGCTCCGTTTCGTCGTCGAGACGGCCGACGGCGGCGGGGCATTTGCCGGCGGCCAGTTGAGGTTCGTCAAGCAGGCCGCCGGCAGGGTTGAGTGGGAGTCGCAAGGCACGGCTGGCCCATTGGCGGTCCAATGCGGCGGGAACATGGAGTTTGACGGCCACCTGGACTTCACGCTCACCTGCCAATCGCCGCAGGCGGTCGAGGTGAAGGACATCCGCCTGGAATTGCCGGTCCGCCGCGACGCGGCGCCGTATTTCATGGGCATCGGCCATAAGGGCGGGCTGCGGCCGAAGGAGTGGGCGTGGAAATGGGGCGGACCCATCCTTTACGACAGCTTTTGGATCGGCGACGTGCCGGGCGGGGTGCAGTGTGAACTCCGCGGGGCGGGCTATTGCGGGCCGATGCTCAATCTCTACCGCCCCGAGCCGCCCGTCGCCTGGAGCAACGCCGGCCGCGGCGGCTGCACGCTCTCCGAGGACGGCGGCACGGTATTGTTGCGGGCGTATTGCGGCCCGCGCCGGATCGAGCCGCAGAGTCCGCTGCGGTTCGAGTTCGCCCTATTGCCGACGCCGGTGAAGCCGCTGGACACGGCCGCCCATTTCCGCGAGCGCTATTATCATGCGTACGAGAGCGTCGCGATGGCCGCCCGCGCGGGGGCCAACGTGATCAACATCCACCACGCCACGCCGCTGAACCCGTACATCAACTATCCGTTTCTGGCGACGGAAAAGCTGCGGGCGTACGTGCAGGCCGCCCATGCCCGCGGCATGAAGCTCAAAATCTATTACACGGTCCGCGAACTCACGAACCACGTGACCGAGATGTGGGCGCTCAGGAGCCTGGGGCACGAGGTGCTGGCCGCGGGTCCGGGCGGCGGGTATCCCTGGCTCCGCGAGCACCTCGTGGCCGACTACGCCCCGGCATGGTACGACAACTTGGAGGGGCGCGAAATCCTGGCATGGCGCGGTCCCGTGCGGGGCGGCGGCGTCAGCGCCGCATTGGTCACGAGCGGGGCCTCGCGCTGGTACAACTACTACGTCGAGGGGCTGCGGTGGCTGGTCGAGAACGTCGAGATCGACGGCCTTTACCTGGACGACGTGAGCTACGACCGGGAGACGCTCAAGCGGATGCGGCGGGTGATGGCCAGGCGGCCCGGCTGCCTGATCGACCTGCACTCGTGCGAGGGCTTCTCGCACCAGCCGGCCAATCAGTATATGGAGTTCTTCCCCTATATCGACCGATTGTGGTTCGGTGAGATGTTCAACTACGACGAGTCGCCCGACTACTGGCTGATCGAGATTTCGGGCATTCCGTACGGGTTGATGGGCGACATGCTCCAGAACGGCGGAAACAAGTGGCGGGGGATGGTCTACGGCATGACCGCCCGCGCCCCCTGGCGCAAGGATGCGTTGGCGATGTGGCCGGTATGGGACAGTTTCGGCATCGCCGAGTCGCGGATGATTGGCTACTGGGAGCCGGCCTGTCCGGTGCGGACCGGATCGCCCGACGTGCTGGCCACGGCCTACGTCCGGCCGGGCAAGACGCTCCTGGCGGTGGCGAGTTGGGCTAAGCGCCGGTTGAGTGCCGCCTGAAGATCGATTGGGCGGCGCTCAAGCTCGATCCGGCCAAGGCCGTGCTCGCGGCGCCCGAGATCAAGGACTTCCAACCGGCCCGGCGTTTCGCGGCAACCGAGGCGATTCCCGTCGCTCCGGGCCGAGGCTGGGTGCTAATTGTGGGGGAAGAATGAACCGAGTTCCCGGCCTATTCATCACCGGCACCGATACCGGCGTGGGCAAGACCTATGTGACGGCACTGATCGCGCGGCGACTGGTAGCCCAGGGACGGAAGGTGGGCGTCTACAAGCCGGCGGCCAGTGGTTGCCGTTGCCAAGGCGACGTGCCGGTGTCGGACGATGCCGTGGCGTTGTGGGAGGCGGCGGGCCGGCCGGGAGAGCTGGAACACGTTTGCCCCCAGCGTTTCGCCGCCCCGCTGGCGCCGCACCTGGCCGCCGCGGCGGAAGGCCGGCAACTCGACGCCGGTCTGCTCCGCCGCGGCCTCGAGTATTGGCGGCAGCGGTCCGAGATCATCCTGGTGGAGGGCGCCGGCGGCTTGATGTCGCCCTTGGGAGAGAATGAGTACGTGGCCGACTTGGCCGAGGAGTTCGGCTTTCCATTGCTGGTGGTTTCGCGCAACGTGTTGGGTTGCATCAATCAGACCCTCCAGACCCTGATCGCCGCGGCGGCGTTCCGCGAGGGGCTGGCGGTGGCGGGCGTGGTGTTGAACCATCCGGCGGCGCCGGCGCCGGACGACGCCAGCTTAGCGTGGAATTGCCGGGAGCTGGCTGCACGCTGTGTGCCGCCCGTGTTGGCCGAAGTGCGATGGGGGGAAGAGTCTCTCGATGCGGCGGTGGACTGGTCTGCGCTGGCCCGATGAGATGCCACGATTGACTTGGCATCAGGACCCCACTTAGTCGATGGTAGTCGTAGCACAGACTGGTCAATTACAACCCATTGGACGTATCCGCCAGCTTGCATCCGCTCCGTTTTCAATTAGAATGAACTTTCTAGGGGACACGAGAGAAGATATGCAAGTCCTGATGAAGACCGTCTTGGTTGCTTACGTGGTGTTCTTGTCGTTGTACGGGGGGATGACGGCGTGAGAACGTTCAATGTCCGGTTGGCGGCCATCTTGCTGGCCTTATCGGTGGTTTTCGGCGGCGGAGTCTACCTGCTGCACGGGTACCAGGTCCGCCGTAACGCCAAGGCGTTTTTGGACCAGGCAGACCGGGCGGACAAGCAGGCCGCGGCCGCCGCCAAGGAGAAGGACGGATGGCACGAGCAGAAGGCCCGGCTGGAGGCCATCAACTACCTGTCGTGGTACGTGCGGCTGATGCCCGACAAGGTAGACTCCCTGGAACGGCTCGGGCTGATGAGGGCCGAGCAAGCGCAGGCGGGGAATATGCTGAGAGACCGCCGCATGTTCCGGCAGGCGCTCAACGATCTGGAAGGGACGCTGCGCCAGGATCCCGAGCGGAAGGCGGCGCGGCAGCAATTGGTCAAGATGACGATGCTGCCCTATGTGCAACGGTATCAGGACGCCAAGGACCACTTGAACGTTTTGTTGAAAGAGTCGCCCAAGGACCCGGAACTGCTGGAACTGCTCGGTCAGTGCCAAGCGGCGACCGGCAACGTCGACACGGCGATCGAGACGCTCAAGAAGGCCGTCCAGTGTGGCCCGGGGCAACTCACGGCCTATGAGAAGCTGGCGGGGCTGTTGCGTTCTCCCTCCGTGGCGAAGCCTAATGAGGCTGACCAGTGGATGGAGAAGCTGGTGGCGGTCAACCCGAAGTCGGCCAGGGCCCACTTTCTCCGCGGCCGCTATCTGATCGGCACCAGCCAGGGCGAAGACGGCCTGAAGGAGGCCATGAAGGCCCTGGCACTCGCCCCCGACGACGCCGACGTGCTGTGGCTGGCGACCAACTGCTATCTGATGCAAGGTCAGCCGGACAAAGCCCGCGAGCTCGCCGACCGCGGCGTGAAGCTCTATCCCGCCAACGCCGAGATGTACAAGACCAAGGCCGACGTGGAGTTGCGCTCGAACCCGCCCAAGCCCGACCAGGCCATCGCCGCTTTGCGGCAGGGGCTGAAGGCGACCGAGCGGAAAGCCGATACGCCGCAGGGTCCCGGGACAACCGACCAGAACGTCGATCTCCTGCTGACCACGGCCAATGTGCTGATCGAAGTCAACCGGTTGAAAGAGGCGCAGCAAACCATCGACGAGTTGGGGAAGACGAACCTTCCCAAGGAGCACATCGAGTACCTGCGGGCGCGGATCGAATTCGCGGAGGAGCACTGGCGGCCCGCCCGCGACGACTTCGAGAAGGTGCGCAGCGCATTGATCGTCTATCCACAACTCGTCAGGCAGATCGACTTCTGGATCGGGCAATGCTGCGGCCAGCTGGGCAACCGCACGCAGCAGTTGCAGGCATACCGCCGGGCGCTGAGCGTCGACCCTTTTTATGCCCCCGCCAGGGGCGCCCTGATCGACACGCTGTTGGCAATGGGGCGGCTTGACGAGGCGATCGAGGAGTTCGGCCAGGCGTCCATCCGCGGCAAACTTGCCCCCGCCGCCGCGGTCCAATTGGCCCGCTTGCTGCTGGTAAGAAACCTCCGGCAGGAGCCGGCCCGGCGGAACTGGGCAACGGTGGAGAGGACCCTCAACGATGCGGAGAAAGCGGTGCCGGATTCCCCGGACGTTCTGCTGTTGCGGGTGGATGCGCTCCGGGCGCAGGACCGCGCGGCGGAGGCCGAGAAGTTGCTCCGCGAGGCCCGCGCAAAGATCCCAAACAACCCGCGTTCCTGCTGGCGCTGATTACCTTGGCCGAGCGCCGGCCGGACTGGGCGGAGACCGAGAAGCTGCTGGCGGAATTGGAAAAACTGCTCGGCGACGGTCCGTCGCAACGTCTCCAGCAGGCGCAATACCTGGTGCGACGCCAGGGAAAGGAGGCCTCCTCGGGCCTGCGGAAGCTGGCCGACAACACGGAGAAGTTTTCCGATGCCCAGCGTCTGCAACTCTGGGCCGGTCTGCTCGATGCCGCGATGCAGGTAGGCGATGCGAAACAGGCCGACGACCTGTGCCGGAACATCGCTGAGAAAAGGCCCAACGACGCCCAAATCCGGTACTTGCAGTTCGAACGGAAGTTGGCGGCCGGAAATCAAGCCGACATGGAGAAAGCGCTGACGGAGATCGAGCGCGTCGCCGGCCAAGGCTCGCACTGGCTCTACGGCAAGGCGATGCTGTTGCTGCTCCGCGCCAAGAACGACAAGGACCTGCTCAACCAGGCCCTGGACTATCTGACCAAGGCCCGCGAATTGCAGGCAGACTGGTCCCGCATTCCGCTGGTGACCGCGGGAGTCTACGATGCGCTGGGCAAGCCGGACCAGGCGCTGGTGAATTATCGCGAGGCGATCGACATGGGAGAGCGCAACCCCGGCGCCATGCTGCGGCTCCTCCAACTCCTGCTGCAAACACGGCAGTATGCCGAGGCCGACAAGTTGGTGCGGCAATTCGACCAGGAGCAGGGCGAGAGACTCCCCCCGGACATCATCCGGGTCGGGGCTGAAGTCGCCTTGGCGCTGGGCGAGACGGATCGCGCGGTGGAGAAGGCCCGAAAAGCCGTCTCCGCCGAATCCAAGAATTACCCGGAGCAGATTTGGCTGGCCCAGGTGCTGGGAATGGCCGGCCGTCAGGCCAAGGCCGCGGAACAAGACAAGAAGGGCGAGGAGTTGCTGGCCGACGCCGAAAAGGCGGTTCGCCGCGCCGTGGAACTGGAGCCTAAGCTCCCCCAGACGTGGGTGGCGCTGGTGCGGTTCCTCGCCGCCGTCGGCGCGAAAGACAAGGCCGAGAAAGCAATCCGAGACTTCCAAGAAACCAGTCGGAAGGAGCATATTCCTGAGAAGGAAGCCCTCGTGCCGTTCGCTCAATGCTATGAAGCCATCAACGAGATGGACCGGGCTGAAGAGAACTATAAAGCGGCGCTGGCCGCCGACCCGCAGAACGTGACCATCGTCCGCGCCGTCACCGAGTTTCACGTCCGCGCGGGCAAGATCGAGCCTGCCGAATCGCAATTGCTGCGGATTCTCGACGGCAAACTGCCGGCCAAGAAGGAGGAACTGGCTTGGGCGCGGCAGCAACAAGCCATGATCTACTTCGCCCGCGGCGGACACCAGAACCTCCAGAAGGCCCGGGAGTTGGTCCAAAAGAACTTGAGCGGCGAAGCGCCGTCAACCCTCGATTACCGGCTGGACGCCATGATCGACGCCTCGGATCCCGACCCGAACCGCCGCATCGAGGGAACGCGGAAGATGGAAGAAATGCTCAAGAACCAAGCGGCCACGCCGGAAGACCGCTTCGGCTGGCCCAGATGTATCTGGCCGCCGGGGACTGGGGCAAGGCCAGCGCCGAGTTCCGCAGCCTCGTGACCACCTCGGACAAGGAGCCTCGCTACCTGGTCGCCTATATTGTGGCCTTGCTGCAACACGGCGAGACCTCGAGCGCCGAGAGTTACCTCGACCGCTTGGAGAAACTCGTTCCCAAACAGTTTCTCACCGTCAGCCTCCGCGCCGACTTGCTCTTGGCCGGGAAGGAGCCGCGGAAGGCGCTGGCGCTTCTCAACGAGTTCGTCGACAGGACCGACGTGCAGCCCAAGGACCGCGGCACGCGCAGCCGTCTGGTGGCCGAGAAGCTCGTTCAACTCCTCCCGAAGTTCGCCGGGCAAGAGCAGAAACCGCTGGCCGAGGAGTTCGGCGCGCAGGCGGAAACGCTCGGCCGGGCATACTTCAAGCAGAACCCCGGGCAAGACCTGGTCTTGGCGGTGTTCCTGGAGCGCTCGGCAAGACCGACGAGGCCCTGGACGTGCTCGAACAGACCTTGGGGCAGAGCACTCCCCAAGACTTCACCCGGGCCTGCTCCGTCATTTGGCAAGGCGGCAGCAAGTTCTCTGCGGAGCAAGTCCAGCGTCTGGACGGCATCATGCGAAAGGCGCTTGAGGAGATTCGACCGGCCCGTCGCGCTGCTGTTGGTGATGGCCGAATTGCGCAGCCGCCAGGCCCGCTACGCCGACGCCGAGGCCTTCTACCGCGAGGTTCTCGGGAAGAACAGCAGCGACGCCGTGGCGATGAACAACCTCGCCGTGCTGCTGGCGATGCAAGGCATCAAGCTCGACGAAGCGCTGAAGCTGATGAATCGGGCCGTCGAGATTGCCGGGCGGGTCGGCGCGATGCTCGATTCGCGGGCCAGCGTCTATATGGCCCTGAACGATCAGGAGAATGCCCTGAAAGACATCCTCGACGCCTTGAAAGACGGCGAAACCTCCGTGCGGCTCTTCCATCTGGCGCAGGTCTACCAACTTTCCGGAGAGGAGAAAGAGGCCAGGGAGACGATGGACAAGGCCCTGAAGAAGGGCCTTACCGGCGACATGCTCCAGCCGTTGGAACTGCCCGCCTTCGAGAAACTGCGGCAGTTGCCCCGGTAGCGGTCATTCCGAGCGGAGCGCGTTGTACCTCCGCCCGAGAACCTGGCTGCTCTGAACGGTACTGACGCCCAGCGAGCCGATGTTCAGCAACCGCTCGAAGGGCGCCGTCAGCGTGCCAAGGTAGTAGTTCATGCCCACCAGGTTGTCGGCGACGATATACAGCCGGTCGCCGGGCAGGAGTTGGTAATTGGTCTTCGTCTCGCCGCCGCGGGCGATGGCTTCCCAGTCGACGGGCAGGACTTGCTCCGCGCCGAACCCGCCCGGCGCCGCCCGCGCCACCCACATCGTCTTGCTCGACAGGCTGGAAAACTGCTGAATCTGCCCGAGCGCGTCCAGCACCGTCTCGTTCCCCGTGATCGGAAACTGCTGGACCGATTCGGCGGACCCCACTCCCGGCATGATCACATAGTAGCTCTTGCTGTTGTAGTGCGTGACCTCCACGCCGACTTGCGGCGAGTCGAAAGACCGGGCAAGCTGCTGCTCGAGCGCTTGGCGCGCTTCGGTCACGGTCATGCCGGCCACATGCACTTCGCCGCAGCGGCCCAGCCGCACCATGCCGTCGGGCTCCACCTGGTATTCGCCGCTGAATTGTTGGGTGCTGGCCGAGCGGAACACCTGGACGGTGACTGCCGGGTTCTGCAAGACGAGTTGCAGGGTCTGCCGGACCGCCGTGGCGGCTTCGACGGTCGTCAGCCCCATCACCCGCACCGCTCCGTAAGGCACGCCGAGCGTGACAATGCCGTCCGCGTCCACGAGGAAATAGTCGTCGATCGGCCGATCCCGCAGTGTTCCCATTGCGCGGATCAGAAGCATGTCGAATGCGCCGAGCCGGTAGGATGGCCGCGGAACGGCCTTCAGCACCTCCAGCCGGAGCACGTCCGGCGGCTCGATCCGGTACGCCGGCAGCGAAACCATGGAAAGCTCCCGCGGCGGCTCCAACTCGTCGGGAACCGGGGCCTGCAACGACGGCGTGTAGAAGTCGATTGCACGGCAGCCCGGACCGACCGCCAACGAGCACAGTGCCAGCATTGCCAGCAGTCGGTGACAGATTGGCGCGGGATTGGCTCTCATGGCTCGAACTAATGCACGTGCCGATCCAGAACAGCCGTCGGCAGAAATCTCGGTAATCTGGGCAAGCTGAAAAGGCGCAATGGGGCTAACCGAGTTTTCCAACTCGGCATTGTCGGAATAATCGGCAAAGTCAGCCAAAGACTTTGGCGGTTTCCACAACAAATGACTCGCGCGACGCTCAGGGAGAAGAGCGGCCCGGCCGCTTACGAGGCACCGGCAGATCGGCGTAGATGATCTCGTTGCCAATGCCGCCGGCGAGCACAATCATGCCAAACCAGCGGGAAACGGTGCCAGGCCGCTCTGGCTGCCCCGAAGAAGCGCATTCGCCGCTCCCTACCGCCGCTTCGCTCTTTCTTCATTGTGCCGCTTCCAACCGCAGCGGCACTTGCCGCTGCTGGCCGCCGCGGACCACCGTGAGCACGACCTGGTCGCCGGGCTGCTTGGACTCCACCGCATCGAGGAAATCGTCGGCAGTCTTGATTGGCCGGCCGTCGACGCCGACGATCATGTCGGCCGCGGCCACGTTGAGCGTCTGGTAAGTGGTGACGAAGGGGCCTTGGCGTTTTTCGTGTTTTTCGACCCGCGGGCCTTGCAGTCCGGCGAGTTCCGCCGGGCCGCCGCGCACGAGCGTGAGGACCAGCAAGCCGCGATCCGTCTGATAGACCCGCGCAATGCCCGTCTCCGGCCGGCGGACCCGGCCGTTCTGAATGAGCTGGGGCACGACCCGGGCGATGGTGTTGACGGGGATGGCGAACCCCACGCCGGCGCTCTCGCCCGTCTTGCTGGCAATGGCGGTGTTCATGCCGATCATGCGGGCGTGGCTGTCCAGGAGCGGTCCGCCCGAGTTGCCCGGATTGATCGCCGCGTCGATCTGGATGATCGACTTGAGGCTCCGCCGGCCGGTCTTGCCGGGCAGCGAGCGGTTCAGACTGGAGATGATGCCGGTGGAAAGCGTCCGTTCGAAGCCGAACGGATTGCCGATGGCGAACACCCGCTGGCCGACCAAGAGGCCGGTCGAGTTGCCGAAAGCGACGGGGCAGAGCGACTCCGGCGGGGCGTCGATCCGCAGCACCGCCACGTCGGTGTCGGCGTCGCCGCCGACGAGCCGGGCGTCATAAGTCTTGCCGTCGAAAAGAGTGACGTGAATTTCCCGTGCGCCGTCGACCACGTGGAAGTTGGTCAGCACGTGCCCCAGCCGGTCGATGACCGTACCGCTCCCCTCTCCCTCGGCGACGAGTTCGAACATCAGGAAGCGGTCGCCCGTGAGGCCCTTGGTATTGATGTTCACCGCGCTCTGGTTGGCTTGCTGATAGACGAAGACGTTGACTTGTTCGTCGGGGGTCAGGGAGTCAAGAGTCGTGGCAGCGGGGGCCACGGCGCGAGCGGCGCCGGGCGATGGGTTGACCGGCGCCGGTTGAGCGGGCCAAGCCGGTGCCTCTTGGGCCGACGAGGGGGCGTTGCTCAGCAACGGACTCCGCCAGCCGAACGCCGCCAGTCCGCCCAACGACGCCGACAACAAACACAACAGGAGTATTCTTCTCATGGCTGTCGCAACCCCATTATCAGTCGAACCGATTCCGCCACCGTGGCCGCTGGCTTGCTCGCGACCGCTGGTCGCGGCTTTACAAGAGAAGTATAGCCGCATTGGCGGCGGAATTCGAGCCGCCGGCGAACGGTTTGGGGTGGCTTGCTTTGGCGGGTGGGTTGGGCTTGTACGATTTCGCTACGGCGTTTTGCAACATGTTGCCGCACTTTGCCCGGCCCGGCCGGATGGCCCCCTTCGCCATGCGGCCGATGGTGGGGGCCAGCCAAGAGGCGTCGCCGAGTGCCTGGCGAAGTTTGTGCTGTTGGCCCAGCCGCAGGAGCGGCGTGTAACCAGTTGACATTTAACGATTTGTGGCGAGTGCTGCTATCGGCACGCCCAAAGCGCGACTGCTTCGATAGGGGGGTGTCGGGCCGGACGTTTATCCCGTTGCACCCCGGCACTGCGTTTGCTCGGTAGGCTAATTTGACGCAGGGGAGGCTTTTTTGATTGGCAATCCGCTCCCCCGTTGGCTAGAATAGCTGTAGCTAAGTCGTTGGCTTAGTGGAGATAGGAAACTCTGCGTGCCTGGGGGACCGCTTCGGATCGCGGCCTCGGCCCAGCGTGCGCATTTAAATTCTGACTTGCGGGAGCGTGAAACCATGTCCAAGAAAAGTCTCGTCCGATGGGTCGTCTTGTCGGCGGCGATGGTTGCCGCCAGCGCACTCCGGAGCAGCCTTGTGGCGGCGGCCGATCCGGGGCCTCTCACTGCCCGCATGGATGCCTTCTCAAGCCCCGACGGCGCCAGTATTTCGCGCTCAGCTTGAAGCCCCAGGGCGTTGCGCCGGCCGCGGCCCCGCGCGACGTCGTTGTGCTGCTGAACACTTCGGCCAGCCAGACGGGCGATTATCGGGCGAGATCGCTGGATGCGCTCAAAGGGCTGTTGGCAAGCCTGCCCGCCGGCGACCGCGTGCGGCTGGTGGCCGTCGACCTGAACGCCATCCCCTTGACGAAGACTTTTGTGGCGCCGGCCGGCAAGGAGATGAGCGATGCGCTGGCGGCCCTCGATCTCCGCACTCCCTTGGGCGCGACCGACATGGGGAAGGCCGTCGGCGCCGCGCTGGAGAGTTTCGCCGGCGATCCCAACCGCGCCCGGGCGGCAGTCTACATCGGCGACGGCCGCAGCCGCGCCAACCTGCTCGGAACCGAGGAGTTCACGAGGCTGGCCGGACAATTGGCCGACGCGCGGATTCCGTTGAGCAGCTATGCCGTCGGGGCGAACACGGATCCCCAGTTGCTCGGCGCGCTGGCGGTTCAGAGCGGCGGCACGGTAATCCCGGACGCGGATTCCGTCACCGGCCAAGAAGCAGGGCGCCGTTTGGCGGCGGCGGCCGGCGCGGTCGTCTTGTGGCCCGCTTCCGTCACTTGGCCGGCGCAGTTGACCGAGGTCTTCCCGAAGCGGCTGCCGCCTTTGCGGACCGACCGGGAAACGGTGGTGCTCGGGACGATGAAGGGGAAGGGGCCGCTCGCGGTCCAGGTCGTCGCCGATAGCGGCGCCGGGCAGCAGCGGTTCGACTTCGCCGTGCCCGCTAGCGCCTCAGCCGACGGCAATAGTTACTTGGTTTCGCTGGTCGAGCAGGCACGCGCGGACGGCGGCGTGACGTTGCCCTTGTTGGGCTCGGCGAGCCTGGCCGACGCGCGGCAGGCGATCGCGGCAAATATCCAGGGACTGAACCGGTTGGCCCGCGAGGCCCTGGTGGCCGGCAACCTTCCCGGCGCCAAGCAACTCGTATCCGAGGCGCTCCGTCGCGATCCGAACGATAGCGATGCGCTGGCGTTGCAGGATGCCGTGACAAAGCGGCTCCAGGGCGGGGCCAATGTAGGCGGCACACGCCGTGTGCCGTCCCCTGGTTCCCCGTCGCCGGAGGTCATTCCGCCCCCGCCCGCACCCAAAGGACCGGCCGGCAGCGGCGATCTGAACCTGGTCGGGCCCCCGGTAGAGCCGCCCCCCGGCGTGCTGGCCGAGGGCTTCGAGCGCGAGCGCCAGGTCATCAAGCAAGCGGTCCAGACGGAAGTGCAGAACGTGCTGAACAAAGCCCGCTCGTTGATGGGCACCGACCCGGATGCGGCTTCGCAACAACTCAAACTGTTGCTGGAGAAGGTCCGGCAAACGCCGGAGCTGGACCCCGACGCCCGCGACCAGTACGTCGATCTGATTCAATCCGCACTCCAGGAAGCGGCGCGGCGGAAGGTCGAGGTCGAGCAGTCGCGGCAACAACGGATGGAGAACGCGGCCACCGGCAGGGAACGTCTCTTGGCTGCCGACAACCTGCTGCGCAATCAGGACAAGATCAAGCAGTTGATGGAGCGGTTCAACTCCTTGCTCGCCGACGGGAAGTACCACACGGCCGAGGACGTTGCCTCGCAGGCGAGGGCCCTCCTGCCCTACACGGGCTTGCCCAACGTCGCCACGCAGGGGGACCTGTTTGCCCGGTCGGTCGGTTACTACCGGGAAATCATGGATATCCGCGAAGCCCGGCAGAAGGGGGTCGTGGATACCCTTTTGGAGGTCGAGAAATCGCACATCCCGTTCCCCGACAACCCGCCGATCGTCTACCCGGACGCGGAGTGGTGGCAGCAAATGACCATCCGCCGCAAGGAGAAGTGGGGCGCGGTGGACCTGGCGAAGGAAGGGAACGCCGAAAAGCGGATCCGCGAAGCGCTCAAGTCGCCCACGCAATTGGAGTTCATCGATACGCCGCTCTCGGACGTGATCGACTATCTGAAGGACATGCACAAGATCGAGATTCAGATCGACACGAGGGCCCTGGGCGAGGTCGGCATCGACACCAGCACGCCGATCACCATGAACGTCAAGGGGATCAGCCTCCGCTCCGCCCTGCGGCTGATGCTCCGCGAGCACAGCCTGACCTACTTGATCAAGGATGAGGTGTTGTTGATCACCACGCCGGAAGAGGCGGACAACCAGCTTGTCACCAAGGTTTACCCGGTGGCCGACCTGGTGCTGCCGATCCCGCCGCCGGGTGCGCTGGGCGGGGGTATGGGCGGCGGCATGATGGGCGGCATGGGTGGTGGCATGGGCGGCGGCATGGGTGGCATGGGAGGAGGCATGATGGGCGGCATGGGTGGTGGCATGGGCGGCATGGGTGGTGGCATGGGTGGCATGGGCGGCGGCATGTGGAACATCCCGCCCGGCCTGCTGCCGAGAATCCCGCCCGGCGGCTTCCAGGCCTTCTCTGTCAAGGATGATCTGAATGCCCTGGATAAAGCCGCGGCCAGCAATGAAGCCGCGACCGCCGGTCGCGCCCCGGACAAGGCTGGGGCGGCAGCTAAACTGCCGCCCCAACGGTCCGCTGCCGCCCCTGTGGTTGACAAGCGGCCCGCCAAGATCGAAGTTGAGATCGAGGAGGGGGCCAATCCGGAGACCGTGTGGGACCGGTACTTCTCCCAGACCGAGCCGCAGCCGAAGGCCGTCCGCGACGCCGTCCGCCGGCTGGTGAACCAGCAGAAGTTTGACCACGTGATCGCCTTGATCGGCGCCGCGCTCAGGCATCGTCAGGGGCAGCCGTGGATGTACGAGGCCCTGGCCCTGGCGCTGGACGCCGCGGGCCGGCCAAAGGCGGAGATCGAGCGGGCGGTGATGTCGGCGGTCGATTTCGCCCAGACCGCCCCCGACCTGATGTACATCGGCGCCTATCTGGCCCGGCTCGGGCTGAATGGGCGGGCCGTGCAGGTCTACCGCCAGGCCGCCCAACTGGATCCCATCCGGCCCGAGCCGTACATGCTCGGACTGAAGGCGGCCCGCGCGGCCAACGATCTGGAGGGATTGAAGTGGGCGAGCGTCGGCATTCTCAGCCAGGCTTGGCCCAAGGAACAGGCCAACGTCTTTCAGGCGGGCATCGGCGTAGCCAACGAGGTTCTGGATAAGCTGCGGGCCGGGAAGCGGACCAAGGAAGCCGCCGCCTTCCAGGCCGCGCTCGATGAGGCCGTCCGCCGCGATTGCGTGGTAATCGTCAACTTCACCGGCGAGGGCGAGATCGACATCATGGTCGAGGAGCCGGGCGGCACGGTCTGCTCGCTCCGCACCCCGCGGACCACCGGCGGCGGCATTCTCTTGGGCGACGACATCCGCCAGACCGGCGGGGACAACTTCGGCGGCCACAGCCAGGTCTACGTCTGCCCGAAGGGATTCAACGGCACGTACCGGATGCTGATCCGCCGCGTCTGGGGCAACGTCACCGCGGGAAAAGTGAACGTCGAGGTCGTCAGCAACTTCCGCTCCAATAACGCCCTGGACGTCCGCAAGAGAATCGCCTTGAATAAGGACGAGGCGATGGTGGCGTTCGACATGAAGACGGGGCGCCGCACCGAGCCGCTCAGCCAGCAGCAGGTGGCCAATACGATCAACGGCGTCCTCGGACTGAACCGGCAGATCCTCGCCCAGCAACTTGCCGCGGCGATCGACCCGCAGGCGATGGCAGGGCTGGCGATGGCCCGCGGCGGCGTGGCCGATGCCGATGCCACCAGCGGCGGCCTGGACGGCAATATCAACGGGCTGCTCCCCATTATCGGCGGCGGCGCCGTCGGCTACCAGCCGGTGATCACCATCTTGCCCGAAGGCGCCTCAATGACCGCCATGGCCGTGATCTCCGCGGATCGCCGCTACGTCCGCATCTCGGCGGCCCCGTTTTTCTCCGGCATTGCCAAAGTCGACACCTTCAACATGAGCACCGGCAGCACCGGCACGGGGAGCGGCGGCACCGGCGGCCTCGGCTACGGCGGGCTCAGCAGCGGCGGCGGGTTCAACGGCGGCAGCGGCCTGGGCGGCGGCGGCATCTTCTAGTAACATCCCTGCGGCGGTCGGGTATGCCAGCTTGGCGCGAGACGTTCCTCCTCCGCATCGCTTCCGGCCAATTCGCAGGCATCGCTACTGGCGATTGGCTTTCCCTGTTGCGCGACAACCGTTACGCGGTCGACCGTCCTTACCTGTTGCGGGCGGCGCTGGTTACTCTCAATAGTCTCGGCAACTCGGTGCTTCGCCGCTATGAGAACGCGGTCTATGGGCCGAGGGTCCGGAAGACGGAGGTCCGGTCGCCGGTTTTCATCCTGGGCCATTGGCGGTCCGGCACGACGCACCTGCACAATCTATTCGCCGTTGATCACCGGTTCGCTTATCCGAACCTGTATCAAGTCGTGTTCCCGCACACTTTTCTCTGTTCGGAGCCGGTCGGCGCCCGGCTGCTGGCGTTGCTCGTGCCAAAGCGCCGTCTCGGCGACGACATGGCGCAACATCTCGCGATGGCCGCCGAAGATGAGTTTGCCCTCTGCGCCGCCACCTTGCGCTCGCCCTATCTGAGTTGGTCGTTTCCACGCCGTGCGGAACACTACGACCGGTATCTGACCCTGCGCAGCGTGCCCCAAAGCGAGGTCGCCGAGTGGAAGGAGGGCTTGAAGTTCTTCCTTCAGAAACTCACCTGGAAGCACCGCCGCCCACTCGTGTTGAAGTCGCCGCCCCACACCTGCCGCATCCGGTTGCTCCTGGAGTTGTTTCCGGACGCCCGGTTTGTCCACGTTCATCGGAATCCCTACGTGGTTTTCTTGTCGACCCGCCGCCGGCGTGACACCGTGGCTGAGTATTTCCGTCTCCAGCGGCCGGCCGCGGCCACGGATGAGACGTTGATCCGCAGATACTCGGAAATGTACGATCAGTTCTTCGCCGAGCGGCCGTTGATCCCCGCCAGCCGGTATCATGAGACCGCTTTTGAGGATTTGGAGCGGGACCCGGTAGGGCAGTTGCGCGAAATCTACGCGAAGCTCGGTCTACCCGATTTCAGCGAGGTCGAGACGCCGGTGCGGGAGTACGTCGCGTCGTTGTCGGGCTACCGGACGAAGGAATATCCCGAACTGCCCAGAGCGCTGCGCTCCCGGATCGGCTCCGCATGGCGGAGAAGTTTCGAGGAGTGGGGATACGAACTGTGACCGACGCCGGCCTTGAGCGGCGCTATCTTTGGTTGTCGGGAATGAACCGCCAGGGTTTTCCGGCCTCGTAGAAGCGGATTTCTGCCTGCAAGGCGTTGACTAAGGGCTGCTGGCCTTGCCGGTTGGCGAGTTCCAGGGCGCGGCGCGAGGCAGCCAGCGACTCGGGGAACATTCTTGCTTCAGCATACGCGGCAGCCAAGCAGTGGAGCACGTCCGGCGTGTCGCCGCACAGTCTGCCCGCCCTTCGCGCATAGTCGAGCGCCAGAGCGCTATTGCGCAGCCGCTCTTCCGGGCAGGTCGCCAACAACCAGGATAGATTCAGCATGGCTTCGGCGAAGCCGGGCTTGAGTTCCAGGGCCCGCCGGTAATTCGCCATCGCCTCGCCGGTCCGTCCGCAGCGCGCCAGGGCGATGCCGAGATTGTTGTAGGCCACCGCGTGGCCGGGCTTGATGTCCAGTGCCTTCCGGTAATGCTCTATCGCCTCGTCGATCCGTCCGCAACTCGCCAAAGCGATGCCGAGGTTGTCGTGGGCTTCGGCGAAGTCGAGCTTGAGTTCCAGGGCTTTTTCGTAATTCGCTATCGCCTCGCCGGTCCGTCCGCAGTCCGCCAAAGCGATGCCCAGGCTGTTGTAGGCTTCGGCGCAGTCGGGCTTGATGTCCAGCGCCTTCCGGCAATGCTCGATCGCCTCGTCGATTCGTCCGCAACTCGCCAAAGCGATGGCGAGGTTGTTGTGGGCTTCAACGTAGCCGGGCTTGATGTCCAGCGCCTGCTGGTACTGCTCGATCGCCCCGTCGATCCGTCCGCGGTCGGCCAAGGCGGTGCCCAGGTTGTTGTGGGCCACGGCATTCCGCGAGTTACAGTCCAGCGTGTGCCGCCAGAGCGTCTCGCTGTCGCGCCAATAAGACGTCTGACGCCAAGCAAAGACGGCCAGGATCATCACGGCGGACGCGGCGGCGATGGCCCAAATCCGGCGAAACCGCAGCCAGGCGCGACAGGCGTCCGCCGCGGTCCAGACAAGCGCGACCGTCAGCCCGATCTGCGGCAGGTAGGTGAACCGGTCGGCCTCGGCCTGGCCGCCAAACTGTACCAGCCCAATCACCGGCACCAGCATCCCGACGTACCAGAGCCAACCGACCAGCAGGTACGGGCGCTGCCGCCGCCACCGCACCGCCGCCGCCGTGATGGAAACCAGCAGCAGAACCGCTGCGGCCACCTGCCACGGCGGCAACTCGGCCCGGCGGGGATAACACGGCGCCAACCCCTGGGGACAAAAGAACTCGCCCAGGTAGGCGGCATAAGAAATCAGCGCGTTGCCGGTCCGCCACTCAAAGGAATACTGTTGGTTGGCTTCCAACGCCGCCGCCGTCCGGCCGTGAACGGTCCACAGGCAGAAGAGGCAAGCAATCACTAACATCGGGATCTTTTCGAGGATCAGCTTCAGCGGCACGGAGAACCGGGCGGGAGCGTCCGGCTCCGCGCGATTCATCCGTCCCAATGGCCAGTAGTCCAATAGCAAGAGCAAGAACGGCAGGGTGACCGCCATGGGCTTGGCCGCCAGGCCCAGGATGAACAGCATCATCACCGCGAGGTAGCGGCAGGGCGAACCGTAGGGTGCGTGAAACGCACCGCGGACCAGTCGGTGCGTTTCACGCACGCTACTGCGCGCGTAGCCCACGTACGCCCAGAGCGTCAGCATGAACAGCAACCCGCTGAGCACGTCCTTCCGCCCCGTCACCCAAGCCACCGATTCCGCGCGGAGCGGATGAACGGCGAAGACGGCGGCAACCAACGCGCTCGGCCACAGTTGTCCTGTCATCCGCCGAAGAACCAGAAACAGCAGAACCGCCGAGGCGGCGTGCAGCAGTACGTTGGTCAAGTGATGGACCGCGGCGCCGTGCCCTAAAAGGTGCCACACGAACATGTGCGAGATGCACGTCAGCGGGACCGTGCTTTCCACGTGGCGGTCGGTGAACACCGCCAAGAGGCCCTGCAGGGTCAATTCGCCGGTGACCAAGCGGTTTTCATATACGCCCGCGTCATCGTCATAGTTGACAAAACCAAAGCCGGCCGTCTGACCAAAGACCAGTCCGACCGCCAACAACAACAGACCGCAAACGGCGAGCTCCCCGGCCCGTTCATGGCGAGGATTGCCGGATGAGTTCCCCGGCCCGCGGTTGGCTTGTCCTCGGTCCATACCTCGCTCCCCTACCCGCTGTTTTCCTCGTTCGCAAACTAGCGCCTGCGCGTCACTGTATTTCGCTTGTCCGGCCCTCCGGGCGCAGCGGGCCGGGAAAGGCGTCCAGGTCGAGGGCCTCGAACAGTCCCGCCCGCCACCTTTCCACGGCGATGGCCCCCATCACGGCGTTGTCGGTGCAGAGCCGCGTCGGGGCGACGTGCAACTCGAACCGCCGGCGGTCGGCCTCCTGGCGGAGCCGCTGGCGGAGCCGCCCATTGGCGGCCACGCCCCCGCCCACACACAACCTCTGCGCGCCCGTCCGCTCCAATGCCGCCACCGACTTGCCCACCAGACAGTCTACCACGGCCTCCTGAAAACTGGCGGCCAGGTCGGCCACCACTTCACGGGGCAGACTGGGCACTGAAGTGCCCAGCCCTCGTTCCTGGGTCTTGATCTCTGACCTTTGACCTTTGACCTCCGAACCCTGAACTCTGAACCCTGAACCCTTTTCGACGGCGTAGCGGACGGCCGTCTTCAGCCCGCTGAAGCTGAAATCCAAGCGGCCGTCGCGGAGCAAAGGGCGCGGGAAGGGGTAGGCATGGGGGTTGCCGGCAGTGGCGGCCTGCTCCAGCGACGGCCCGCCGGGATAGGACAGGCCGAGCATCGCCGCCACTTTGTCGAAGGCCTCGCCCGCCGCGTCGTCGATCGTGCCCCCCAAAAATTGAAAATCCAGCGCGGTGCGGCAGCGGTACAGGCTGCTGTGGCCGCCGCTGACGATCAGCCCCACGCAGGGAAAAACCTCGCGACCGGCCGCCAACCGGCAGGCGTAGACGTGCGCCTGAAGGTGGTTGACGGCAATGAGCGGAACGCCGCGGGCAAGGCAAATCGCCTTGGCCGCCACCAGGCCCACCAGCAGCGAGCCGGCCAGCCCCGGCGTGTTCGCCACTGCCACGGCGTCGATGTCCGCCAGCGAAAGGCCGGCCTTGTCCAGGGCCCCGTCGATGACCGGCAATATCCGCTCGAGGTGGGCGCGGGAGGCGATCTCCGGCACCACCCCGCCGAAGCGGCGGTGCAACTCGTCCTGCGAGGCGACCACCGACGCCAGCACCTCCAGACGGTCGGTTACGATGGCCGCCGCCGTCTCGTCGCAGGTTGTTTCCAGGGCAAGGAGGTTCATACAGGTTAATCCTACCACTTGCCCGTGGCGGCGGCCAGCCGGCGGCTTGCTCTCGTGCTAGACTTGCAAAGGATCGAAAATGAACAGACTGACTTGGACGATGGCCGGCTGCATCGGGTTGGCGGCCGTGGTTGGTTCCGCGGCCGGCGGCTTGACGGTGGCCGGACTGCCGCGGCTGGCGGCCCTTGCCGGCGTGCTCGCCTTGGCGGCCTGGCACTGGCGGCGCGTCGAGCAATTCCGGCTCTGTCTGTCGGCCCTGCTGCTGCTGGTGCTGTTCTCGGCGGGCTTTGTCGTCTTGACGTACCTGGCGGCGCGGCTGTCCCCGCCCCTGATCGACGGCTGCCTGGCCGGCTGCGATGCGCGGCTGGGCTTCTCGACGGCCAATCTGGTGGCCTGGCAAGGGCGGCACCTGGCCGTCGGCGTGATGCTGAATGCCGCTTACGATTCGCTCTTGCCGCAGACTGCGGCCACGGTCGCCCTGTTGGGCCTGTTGGGCCGTCGCCAACCGCTGGAGGCTTTCCTCCGGCGGATGATGCTGGCCGCGGTTCTCGTGCTGGCGCTGTTCCTGTTGCTGCCGGCGGTAGGGCCCTGCGGCGCCTCGCCCTCCGCCAGCCAGGCCCATTACTTGGACCACTTCCTCGCGTTGCGGAGCGGGCTGCGCAGCGGGCTAAGCCTGGCCGATACGGAAGGGCTGATCACGTTCCCGTCGTTCCACACGGTGTGGGCGTTGTTGCTGGTGGCGGCCTGCCCGCGGCCGGTCAAGGCGTTTTCGGTCGTGCTCAACGCCGCAGTGATCGTTGCAACCCTGACCACGGGCTGGCACTACCTGGCCGACGTGCTGGCGGGAATCGTGGTTTTCTACGCGGCGTGCTGGCTTGTGCCGGAAAAAGATGAAGTGCGAGACTCGCCTTGCGGTCCTCAAGAAACCAATCTCGCAACTGCCGGGGGCTGACAGCCCCCGGAATGCGCGCGAATTGCGGGATCATCCTCCGGGGGCTGTTAGCCCCCGGCTATCGGTCACGACGTTCCTCAGAACGCGGCGGCGGCCTGGCGGGCGGCGGCCAGCGCGGCGCGGACGTCGGCCTCGACTTGCTCCGGCCCGTTCTGGAGCGTCCCCTGGACGCGGATCGTCTTGATGTCCGTAAAGCCGATGAACCCGAAGAGGCCGCGGAGATAGCTCTCCTGGAAATCGTAGGTTTCGCAGGGATTGCCCGGCCCGTAGGTCCCGCCGCGGGCCAGCACCAGCACGAGCGGCTTGCCCGTGACCAGGCCGGTGTAGCCCTTGTCGGGCGAGTAGGAAAAGGTCAGGCCCGGCTGGGCGATCACGTCGATGTACTGCTTCAGCCGGTAGGGGACGCCGAAGTTCCACATGGCGCTGGAGAGGACGTACTTGTCGAAGCCCTTGAAGTGGCCGATGGTCTTGATGACCCCGGCCCAGGCGGCCTGGGCCTCGTCTTTCGGGGCCTGGCCGCCCATCACGGCGTACTTCGCCTTGGCCGCGGGGGCGAGAAACGGCGGGATGTCCGCCCGGAACAGGTCGAGTTGCTCGACGCGGTCGGCGGGGTGCGTCTGCCGGTAAGCCGCCGTGAACTCGTTGGCCACGCGCGTCGAATACGACTCGGGCCGCGGGCTGGCAATCAGGTGAAGCAGGCTCGCCATCGTTGTCCCTCCGTTGAATCGCGGTCTGCCGTGGCCGCAGGTGGTTGGACTGACCATCGCAAGTACCGCGGCAATTCTAGGGGGCGACCGGCCGTTGGGCAACGCGCGGTGCCGAAAAAGACGCCCTTGATGGCGAGAAACGACTGCCCCGACTGGGGTAGGGTAAATAACTATCCAAGTGGTGCAACCATTTTGCGCGAATATGGCTACACCAATGGGGCGTCTTTCGCGCTGCCCGTTGCCCGCCGCGGTTCAGACCGGCCCCCAAATCCTGTCCTATTCTTGATAGGCAGGGCGTCCTGCGCCCCGCCTTTGGCTAAAGCATTGGGGTAGTTTCCCAGTATTCCCAGAATCAGGAAAGGATGAGAGTCATGAGCGCTGAAACAGAAAGGTGCGGTTGCGAGCAACTGGAACGGGAGTTTCAGCACCTCCGGTCCGATTGGTGGTGGCTGTTGCTGTTCGGCATTCTGTTGGTGGTCTGCGGATCGGCCGCAGTGATCTTCCCGGCACTGACCGTAATGACGTCCTTCGTCGCTGTGGCGGCGTTGGGAATCGTGTTGGTGGTGGCCGGCATCGCCACAGTCATTGCGGCGTTTTGGGCGGGCAAATGGAGCGGCGTGTTGCTCCAGTTGTTCGTCGGCGTGCTGTACGCAGCCGTAGGGTTCATGATCATCGACGAGCCTCTGTTCAGGTCAGTCGAGGCGTTGACCCTATTCTTGGCCGCGTTCTTCATTGTGGTCGGCGGCTTTCGCGTTGTCGCCAGCCTGCTGGTCCATTTCCCCTACTGGGGCTGGTCGCTGCTGAACGGTATTGTCACGTTCCTGCTGGGCGTGATCATCTACCGCCTCTACCATCACTTTCCCCCGTCGGCGTTCTGGATCCTCGGACTGTTGATCGGCATTGAGATGCTCTTCCACGGCTGGACGTGGATCATGCTGTCGCTGGCCATCCGCCGGATTCCGGCGAAGGCCGCCTGACGGCCGGTGTGCGACAATGTACTCCTCACGCTCCGCGTAAGGAAACTTCCGTCACGCGGAGCGTGACGCGCACAGAGACATGGGCGATGCGGGAACCGGCTCCGGGGGAGGCGGTTCCCGCCGCCATTTCTTGGTCGGCCTGGACTATCCGCCGTCCAGAAATCGGCGGAGTTCATATTTACGCGGCCGGGCAAAGGCATTAGAATCCCGACGAATCTCCGGGGTGGCGGCCTTCAACACGCGATTTGGGGCAGATTTGTCGGTCCGGGACCGCCGCTGGCAAGGATGCGCCGATGACAGAGGTTCCGCAAGGGATTGCGATGAAGACGCAGCCGTTGCCCCTTCCCGGCCGGCTTCATGCCAACCTTCAGTCCTCCGCGGCGATAGCGCTGGTTCTGCTGGCGATCGGGGGGGTTGCCGTGCTGACCGTCAGTACGTGGCCCTACACCGCGGACGACGCATTCATCACGTTCCGTTATGCCGAGAATCTCAGCAGCGGATGGGGGCTCTCCTTTAATCGGGGCACTCCCCACGTCGAGGGCTACACGTCGCTGCTGTGGACGCTCGTCATGGCGGTTCCCCACGCAATAGGAATCGACGCCGTGCTCTTCTCGAAACTCGTGGGCACGTCGCTGACGCTGGGCACCGTAATCGTCATCGGGATGGCCGTGTACTCCGCCGCCGGAGACGCGCCGCAGGCAGGCCGGATTCTTGCCGCCCTGTTGGCCGCGGTCCTGTTT
Source organism: uncultured Planctomycetaceae bacterium (assembly GCA_963754135.1). GTDB lineage: Bacteria > Planctomycetota > Planctomycetia > Pirellulales > Thermoguttaceae > JAJFUI01. Next base: position 696,673 of record CAVWEY010000002.1, on the reverse strand, counting down.
CTCTCGTTTCCATATTGCCCGGTGCATTGCGTTTCGGGTATGGAGACCGCCCTGGCAGCGCTGCTGTACTGCGTTGCGGCCGGCGTGTATCTCCAACTCCGCGAACGGGTTTACGCGAGACGGCTTCTTCCGCTCATGTGCTTTCTCTTGGGCATTACCCGTCCGGAAGCGAATCTGTTCTGCGCGCTTCTTCTGACGGTCTCTCTGTTCTCCGTGCCGAAGGGCCAACGGGCCAACTTCATCGTCTGGTGTCTCACGTGCTACGTTCTGCCCGGCGCCGGCTACTTCGCCTGGCGTTGTTGCTATTACGGAATGCTCTTTCCTTTGCCTTTCTACATCAAGTCAGGCCAGGTCGGTTTCGCGGGGCTTGGTCCTTTATGCGCTTCCTGAAGGACGTTGCCGTCGGCCTGACTTTGCCGGTGCTCGCCTTCATCGTCTATGCACCCGCCCGACAAAGAACGGTCCTCCTGCCGCTTGCGGCCATGTTCGCCTATCTCCTGACCGTGGACCACGTCATGGGGTTTGCGGACAGGTACTTCTATCCTCTGCTGCCGGTCCTGTCGGTGCTGGGCGGCGTGGGCATTGCCCGCCTGACCGCAACTCGTTCGCCGCAAGCGGGCGCGTGGATCAAGACCGCGCTCCTCTCGGTCGTCGCGGTTGCGCTGGCGGCCGGCCTCCGGGAGGGCCAGAACTCCGCGCCGGGATTTTCCGGCTATGCGCAATGCTTGAACCGGGCGCATCTCGTCCTTGGCCGGACGCTTGCCGGGATACCGTGGAAGTCCCATCCCGTGATCGTGATTGCCGATGCCGGCGCCGTCCCGTACTACTCCCGGCTGGAGACGATCGACTCCTTTGGCCTCAACGACGCCTTCATCGCCACGCACTTTCACGGGGACCGGTCAGAGTACATTCTTTCCCGAAACCCCACGCTCGTTGTTCTCATTTCGAGAAGCAGGGACACCTTCGAGGCCTGCGTGCCGTATGAAAATGCACTTTTCAAGTCTTGCATCAAGAATGGTTACAGCCGGCGGACCGCATTCTGCTTTTGCGACACGTATTATCTTTGGACGATGTGGCGTCCCAACTCACCGGACACGCCCATGCTCGACAATCTGTTGCGTGAAGCGTCCAGGCCCGGCCAAGGCATTCTCAAGTGAGTTTCGTTCCGGTTTCAACTTGCAGACTGTGACGAGGGAAGCCGGCTGCGTCTGGTCACTCACTGCCGCTTCGATGGCCCGGCTTTCTTCAGCGCGTCCAGCAGCATCTGCTGAGTGTAGCCGCCGCGGAGGACAATCGGGCGGTTCGGATCGCCGGCGGGAAAGATCGCCAACACCGGCACCTGCTTGCCGCCGAGGATTTCGAGCATCTTCGTCACCTCGGGGTCGCGGTCGGTCCAATCGGCCTGGATCATCACCACGCCGTTCTGCTCGACCAGCGCCCGCGTCTGGCGTGTGTTCAACACGAAGGCCTCGAGTGTTTTGCATGTCAGGCACCAATCGGCGGTGAAATCCACGAGCACAGTCTTGTCGGCAGCCACCAATTGCTCGAAGGCGGCGCGATGGAAGGGCTGCCAGGCCAGCTTGGGCTTCGTCCGCCCGGCCTGAACGTCCGACACCATGTAGTTGTCCTTGTCCCGCTCCGCGCGCCTGTCGATTTCCCGCTCGACGTACTTGTCCAAGCGGGTCTGCATGGCCGGGCGCAGAAGCAGCGGAAAACAGACGATGGCTGTGACGGCGACGATCACCGCGGCCGCGGTCCAGGCGTTGGCCTTGGTCTGCGGGCTGGCCGTGGGTGGAATGCGGCCGACCAACCAGCACGCCAGCCACAGACCAAAAAGCAGGCCGACCGTGGGCACGATGTCTTGCAGCGGCAGGAAATAGAGGATCCACACCACGGCCACCAGCAGGAAATAGCCCATCGCCTTCTTGAAGGTATCCATCCAGCGCCGGGCTTAGGCAGGAAGCGGAGCAGTTCGGGGAAGGCCCCAATGAGCAGGTAGGGGGACGCCATTCCCAGGCCGATCACGGCGAACACTAGGTAGACGCTGCCGGTGGCGCCGGCGCGGACCTGCTGGTCCAGCCAGCTTAGTGCGGGGCTCAACAACGGTGCGCCGCAGGGGATTGCCAAGAGCGTGGTGACGATCCCCTTGAAGAACGCCCCCAAAGCCCCCTCGTCCTGCGTCAATGCCTGAATCTTCCCGGTGCCGAGAAAGCTGGGCATCTCAAACTCCCACACGCCCATCAGGTTCAAGGCCATCGCGAACACAATCGCCGCCATGATGATGCCGAATAGCTCGGCGGTGAACATCTCGCTCAGGCCCACCCCAAGGGCAGCCAGCACAAGAAACACTGAGAGCAGCCCGAGGGAATACCAGAGATTCAAGACGAACGCCCGGCCGCGGCTCTGCCCGGATTGCTGGAAGAAGGAGAGGATTTTCAGACCAATCACCGGCAAGACGCACGGCATGACGTTGAGGATTAATCCGCCGCCAAAAGCAAACAACAACGCCACCAGCGTGGATTGCGTCGCCACGACTTCTTCGGCATGTACTCGATCGGCATCAAAGCGGGCTTTGCCGGCATTGCTGGCGGAGCCAGCGGTGGCACCCGAGCCTTGCGAAGCCGTGAACGGCCCGAGCGCATCGGACCCCAGCGCCGCAGAAAACGGGATCGGCGTCGGCGGCAGACAGGCGTTCGGATCGCACGGTTGCACCGTGACCTTGCCTGCGATCTTCAACTTGGCGGGATCGACCCCTGCGGCCAGCTCGATCGGTGCGGACCAGGTGACTGAGTCATGGTGCGTTTCGACCGTGAGGTTGTCGAAGATCGGCTCTTGTTTCTTGTCGGGGGGAAACGACGGCTGGAAGGGGCCGGTAATGCGGACGCCCGGCGGCGGGCTGACCGTGATCGTCGTGGCGATCGGCCCACCGGGCGGCTGCGTGAGCGAGTAGATGTGCCAGCCCGGCTTGATCGTGGCGGTGATGAACAGGCGGCCTGGCTTGCCGGCCGAGGGGGCGGTAAAACGCCCTTCCAAGGAGACAACGCTCTTGGCGTCAGTGGGCGCCGAGTCAAACAGGCCGCCACCAGCCCCGCCAGGGTTCAGTTGGGCCGCCGCCGGACAGGCCGCTGCGAGAACGGCGAGTGTCAGAACCGTAATTGTCAACCGCTGGCATGAGTATTTCATAGGAGGATTTTAAGAGATGTGACAAGGTAGGGCAAATGCAACCGTTCAGGCTTGGCGGCCCACTAGCATCCGGTGGAGATTAGGGTAAAATGGGCTATATTTGGTGAGACCCACCAAGCACCAAGCCGCAACGGTTCCCCTCTGTTGGGGAACGTTGCCCCGCCGTGTTCCGTACTCGTCACGCTCCGCGTGACGGACGTTTCCTCACGCGGAGCGTGAGGAGTACATTAAGGCCGCTTCACCCGCTCCCCAGGAATACTCCCATGAACGCCCGTCTGCTCGCGCTCCGATCCCTTGCCACCGCCGGTCTCTCGCTGGCCGTCTTCTCGTACGGTTGGGCCGATCCAGCCAAAGACAACAAGCCGGAAGGCAACGGGGATCCGCAGGTGCAGGCCGGCGAGAGGCCGTCGGCTGGCCACGGCCGCGCCGCCGCGGCCGTGGGCGCCGCTGCCGCCGCCGAGGCGAAGACAAAGCACATGCCCTACGCCGATCTCGTCGCCGACGCCGAAACCATCGAGGGCATGATCCGGCTGCACCACAAGGAGATGCACCTGTACGGCGAGCTGTCGCCGGGCGATCTGAACCGGGACTTGATGGTGGCCATCGCCATCGCCCGCGGCATCGGCGAGCGGCCGCTGCTGGGCGGGATGAGCTGGGGCTTCGGCGACAACTGGATTTGGCAGTTCCGCAAGGTCGAGGACCGCATCCAGATCGTGCGCAAGAACGTGCGGTTCCGCGCGGCCAAGGGATCGCCGCAGGCGAAGGCCGTCCGCCTGGCCTACACCGACAGCATCCTGTACAGCCTGCCGATCGTTTCCACCAGCCCGGGCGGGAGCTACGTGGTCGACTTGACGCCGGTGTTCATGAGCGACGTGCCGCAGATTTCGGCCGTGCTGCGGGGCTTCGCTTTTGCCGCCGACCGGTCGAGTTGGGCGGAGATCAAGGGTTTCAAGGACAACATCGAGATTCAGGTGGCGGCCACCTACGCCTCGGCCGGCGGGGCGTCGATCGAGTCCGTCCCCGATGCCCGCGGAGTGACGATCTACATTCATTACTCGATCAGCCGGCTGCCGGAGACGGGCTACCAGCCGCGGCTGGCCGACGACCGGGTGGGCCACTTCATTACCGTGATTAAAGACTACTCGAAGACCGGCCAGGACGACCAGTTCATCCGCTACATCAACCGCTGGGACCTGCGGAAGGTGGAGCCGGCAGCCAAGGTCTCGCCGCCCACCAAGCCGATTATCTTCTGGATCGAGAATACGGTCCCTTACCGGTTCCGCGGAGCAGTGCGGGAAGGGATTCTGGAGTGGAACAAGACGTTCCAGCGGGCGGGGTTCGCCGACGCCATCGAGGTCCGCCAGCAGCCCGACGACGCCACCTGGGACCCCGAGGACATCAATTACAACACCTTCCGCTGGATCACCTCCGACGCCGGCTTCGCCATGGGCCCGAGCCGGGTGAATCCGCTGACGGGCCAGATTCTCGACGCCGACATCATCTTCGACGCCAGCTTCATTGAGCATTGGACCCGGGCGCTCGATCTGGAAAAGCCCCCGGTGGGAGCAGGCGGGCAATCTGCTCCACTCAGCGATGCGCCCGGCCTGGAGAGCCTCCTCGATAGTACGAGGGTCATGCCCCTCTGCCTGCCCCAGGACCACTGCTGCGTGTGCCAATATGCGCAGGGGATGGCCGAGCAAATGGCGCTGGGCCGGATGGCAATGGCCGCCGGCGGCAGGTTCCCCACCAAGGAGCAGATCGAGAAGTTCCTCGTCCAAGGGGTCAAGTCGGTGGTGATCCATGAGGTGGGCCACACGCTGGGGCTGCGGCACAACTTCAAGGCCAGCGCGCTGTGGACGATGGAGGAACTCAACGACCCGGAAAAGACCCGCGACGTCGGGCTGGCGGCCTCCGTGATGGACTACCTGCCGGTCAACATCTCGCCCAAGGGAAAGAAACAGGGGGATTACTTCAGCCTCGTGCCCGGCCCTTATGACTACTGGGCGATCGAGTACGCCTACAAGCCGCTTCCCGGCGGCACGGAGGGGGAAGTGGCGGAACTCCGTAAGATCGCCTCGCGCTGTACGGAGCCGGCCCTGGACTACGCCACCGACGACGACGCTCACGGCACGGCCCCCGATCCGCTGGTCAATTTGCACGACCTGAGCAAGGACCCGATCGAGTTCGCCCGCTGGCGGGTGGAACTGATCGGCCAGCTCTTGCCGGACCTGGTCAATCGGATGGTCGAGCCGGGCGAAGGGTATCAGCGGGCAAGGCTGGCCTTCGGCATCCTGCTGGGCGAGCACGTGCGGGCGATGGGCTACGTGGCCCACTACATCGGCGGCGTCTACGTCCACCGCGACCACAAGGGCGACCCCGACGCCCGGCCGCCGCTGGTCGTGACCGAGGCGAAGAAGCAGAGGGAGGCCCTGGCCATGCTCGAACAGCAGGTCTTCGGCCCCGAGGCTTATCAAGTCCCCACGGACCTTTACAACTACCTCGCCCCGCCCCATTGGAGCCAGTGGGGCATGAGAGAGCCGTCGCGGCCGGACTTTCCCGTCCACGAGACGGTGCTGGCCATGCAGGACCACGTGTTGGCCCAAGTCCTTTCACCGGTCACGCTGGCGCGGCTCTTGGACTCAGAGTTGAAAGTTCCGGCCAACCAGGACGCCTTCACCGCGGCGGAGTTGCTTGGACGGCTTACCGCGGCCATCTTCCGCGAGACGGAGAAACTCCGGGAAGGGAAGTTCACAGACCGCACGCCGGCCATCAGCAGCCTCCGCCGTAACCTCCAGCAGCGCTATTTCCAGCGGCTGGCCGATCTGGCGCTGGGCAACGCCGACGGGCCGGCCGACTGCCAGACGGTGGCCGCGGCCGAATTGCAGTCCCTGGAGGGCCGCATCGACAGCGTGCTGGCCGGCAAGGCCCAGCTCGACACCTACACCCGCGCCCATCTGAGCGAACTGTCCGCCCGCATCCGCAAGGTGCTCGACGCCCGGCTGGAACTGAAGCGGCCGTAGCGGGATTATCCGTCCTCACTGCCGCTCCGCACCCTCTGCTCGATCGCCTTGGCAATCCGATAGCGGTTGCGTTTGAGAAGCCAGGCACCGGGGACGTACGTTTGGTGCCCGTGATACGGATCACCTTCGGTGCATTCACCATTCAGCGACTTGCACAGGGATCGCAGGTGCTCAAGATTCCACGCCCAGACTTTGCACCGCGACACGCGGAATTCGTAGAAGAAGGGCGTGATGGCCGAGAAGGGTACTCCGTGCTTCCTGAACGTACAGCGCGTGCAGGCGAGCGACCAGAGGCAGTCAGCGGGGGCTGCATATATCTGACCGCTCGGATACGTGCCTTTGGCAGCAACGCGCCCGGAGCAGCGCGGGCAGACGATGTCGATTTCTCGCGGCATCCGTCGATGCCCGTAGCGACAGTGACAGGCGCCGCCAGACACCGACCTTATTGAAGGCGCTGACGCGGGACTGTACTTGACCTTTGCCGCTGGGCCTCGGCCAGCGACGGTTTTCCCGTTGCGCCTTGTCATTGGTCGCACCTCGCGAGATGCAGAAACCTCTCTTAGCCTGTCGGTTCCCTCCGTGGCAGCGGAATTTGGTCGTTAACCACGGTCACAAAGGGAGGGCGATCTTGTTGATCCACTCCTCTGCCTCGCTGGCATTCCAGATCAGGACGAGTTCCTCAGCAGCGCGCGCAATGGGCAGCTTCTGGGGAACGATCAAGACGCCGGCGCTTTCCTGGGCAACGATGAATCCGGCAAAATGCCCAGGCATTGTGCGGCGATCATGTGTGACCAGCAATCGTCCTGATCCGGCGGCCAGTGCCAGTACGTCACGGTCGCTCATGCCCGCCAGGTGTGCAGCCTGCGCCGTCTCGAAGTCGATGGCCGGCTCACGACGCAGTGTAGCCTTGACGAGATTCTCGTTCAGATCGGCGTCGGCTTGAAACCGGACCTTCATGACACGGCCGTCTGCACTTGCCGACGCGCCTCGGCGAGCTTGCGCATCAACTCGGGCGCGTCGCGGTGCGCCGCCTGCCGCCACGCCTCAAACCCCGCGTCCGCCTCCTTCAGATATGCGTCGATCGCCGGCCGATGGGCGAGATAGTATGCGATGGCCCCGTAGACCTGTTCAAGCGTCAACGTGGAGAAGCACTCCGTTGCGATGGTCTCCGGCGACAACCCCTCAAGGAACGCCAGAGCAACAGAATCCAGCGAAACGCGGGTGCCGCTGATCCAGTAGCCTTCATCGTGTCGTTCAACGTAAGGTTTTTCCATTTCCGGCCTCTGCTGCAATCGCGTCCGCCGCCGACCCGCCCCTCCTTTATACCCTATTTTATCATCCCCTCACGGGGCGTCAAGGCAGAAAAGGGGGGGTCAACAATGCTGCCACCATCAAGCACCTTGGACAAACCAAAGCGGCTTTGAACAGAGCGAGGGCCAGACCGTCTACCCCACGTCGGCGAACAGGGCATCGACGAACGGGCCGGCCTCGAAGAGGGCCAGGTCTTCGGCCGTCTCGCCGACGCCGACGTACTTGACCGGCAGGCCGACCTGTTTGCGGATGGCCACCACCACGCCCCCCTTGGCTGTGCCGTCGAGCTTGGCCAGCACCAGGCCCGTGCAACGGACGGCGTTGGTGAAGTGGCGGGCCTGGCTGATGCCGTTCTGGCCGGTGGTGGCGTCCAGCACGAGCAGGACCTCGTGCGGGGCCTCGGCAATCTGCTTGCCCAGCACGCGATGGATCTTCGTAAGCTGCTGCATCAAGTTCTGCTGGGTTTGCAGCCGGCCGGCCGTATCGACGATGCAGACGTCGGCCTTGATCTCCAGCGCCCGGGTGACGGCCCGATGGGCCACGCTGGCCGGATCGCTGCCGCCGGGGCCGGTGACGATTTCCGCCCCCAGCCGGCCCGCCCAAACCGTCAACTGCTCGACGGCGGCGGCGCGGAACGTGTCGGCGGCGCCGAGGACCACCCGCTTGCCGTCGGCCTGGAACATGTAGGCCAGCTTGGCGATGGTGGTGGTCTTGCCGCAGCCGTTCACGCCGCAGACCATGATGACCGTCGGCCCGGCGGGGGCGAAGCGGACCGGCTCGGCGGGCTGGGCGAGCAAGGTCTTGAGCTTGTCCTTGATCTTCTCCAGCACTTCCGGCTCCTGGACGACGCGGCGCGGAAGGCCTCGCCCACCTCGTCGGCCGTCTCCTGGGCCGCCTCGACGCCCATGTCGATCTTCACCAGTTTCTCGAACAGTTCGTTCAAGAACACGGCATTCTGCCAGCCGGCCCTCCGCCTTGAACAAGTCACGGATGTCGGTGTTCAGCAGTTGGGTGGTCTTGCGGAGACCTTGCTTCAGTTTGTCGAATAGGCCCATGAGTTGTGGTTCGTGGCTGGTGACAATCCTCCCGGCACGGAGCTGTGAGATGCCGCCGCTTGGCGCTGTGCCTTTTGTCTAGGCCAGATTCTTGCGGACCGCCCACACCGCCGCCTGTGTCCGGTCGGTGACGCCGATCTTGCCGAGAACGTGCTGAACGTGCTCCTTGACGGTCTCATAGCTGATGTGCAGCGCCTCGGCAATCTGCTTGTTCGTCAGCCCGCAGGCCATTTGGCGGAGCACTTCGCCTTCGCGTTGGGTCAAGGCGACCTCAACGTCGGCGTTGAGACGGGGCGTTGCCATGGCCCCGGTCACGCGACGAAGCCCGTCGCGGGTGAACGTGCTCTCACCCGCGGCCGCCGCCTTGATCGCGCCGAGCAACTCGTCACGGCTGCAACTCTTGAGTAGGTAGCCGCTGGCCCCCAGGGCGACCGCACGGGCGACATACGTGGGGTTATCGGCGAAAGAGAACATCAGGACAGCCAAGTCGGGCTTATCCAACTTGATGCGTCCCAAGGCGTTCAAGCCGTCGCCGTCGGGCATGCGGACGTCCAGCAGCACGACATCCACCTTGTTTTCCAGCGCATACTTCACGGCCTCCTGTCCCGAGGCCACGGCGGTGACGACCTGAATCTCCGTGCCTGCCAGCAAGCCCTCCAATCCGCGGCGGACTACTTCGTGGTCGTCGGCGATTAACAGTCTGATTTTGCTTTGTTGAGCCATTGGAAACTACTCGCGTGAAAGGGGGAGTACGGAAAGGACCTTGGGAACGGTTCCGCGTTGGCGGTCAACCGATAGCATAACGATATTCTACTCTTAGCGGGGGCGTTTACCAGCCGGTGGCGGCCGTGGCGGGGCGACAATTCTGCCGCCCCCTGGTACAGCATCACCCGTCCGGGGAGGTGCCTGACGTTTACGTCGCCATGTCCTTGAGCAACTTCAGCGGCCGAACCTTGACCTTGTCGTAGGCGGGCTTGGCGGCACGGTCCATCAACTCGCCGGGCTTGAACGGATTGGGCACGCCCTTCTGGGCCGGACGGGCGGGGACCTTCTTCTTCTCGATTTTCATCAGTCCGGGGATCGTGATCACGCCCGGGCCCTCGGCGCCGAGGCTCTTCTTGATCTCGGCCGTCAGGGCCTCCAGCACGGCGGCCACCTGCGCCCTGGGCACGTCGGCGGCGGCGGCGATGTTGGACATCAGTTCGGTCTTGGTCAGGGGTTTCCTGGGGGTGGCGGCTTGGGCCATAGCACTTTCTCTCCTTGTCACGTAATGGTGAAGTCGGCGGGTCCGCCCACGACGGGCACAGAATGATTAGAGCCTGTCGAACGGGAAATGCAAGCCGGGGCCCTATGGCTGCGCCCCCCGCCGACACCCCGGATTCCCCGAGGATTTCGGGGGTGGTTCGAGTCCCATCCTCATCCGGCGGCGCGCCGCGGCCGGTCGGCCAGCGGGGCAACGGGCGGCTTGGGGCCGAGCGAGAGCCCCAGCCAGCCGTCCTCGATCATGAACTGCGTGATCGCCGCGTCCTTGAGCTTCGGGTCGTCGACGATCTTCTTGGGGATCAACTCGAAGGGGGTCTTCTTGGACAGGGCGTGGGAGAAGATGCCCCGCAGTGCGATCTGCGAGCCTGCGCTCAAGCGTGGCCCCATCAGGTGGATCACGCCCTCGCGGACGAGTTTGTGCTCCGCCCCTCGACCTCCGGTCGGTAGTACGCCCGGACCTGGAAGTTGTTCCACCGGTGCGGGCCCTTGCCGAGGCGCTGCACGGCGAAGGTCAGCACGACTTGGCCGCCCTGGCAGCGGACGACCACCGGGTCTTGCCGGGCGAAGGTGATTTTCACGTCTTCGTTGTCGGGACTGGTTTGCCAAGGGGTGCAGTTGAGGCTCTTGCCGACGTGTTGGGCGAGCTGGGGGAGGGTAAACGTGCGGCCCTCCAATTGCAGCCGTCGCAGTCCGTTGTTCAGGACCGATTCGTGGAGTTGGACGCTGGCCAGGCTGTCGTCGGGCGCCTGGGGACGGGGCGTGTGGCTGCCGATCTGGTCCTCGCCCCCCACGAGCAACCGCATCGTGAACCGCCGCTTGGTGGTCTCGGCGGCGATCAGTTGCGGACCCAACGAGAGGTAGTTCAGCGGGTCGAACACCCGCTGGTTCAGCTTGGCGACCACCCCGGCCAACTGCTCTCGGGCCTCGGCGTCGACCCGCTCGCTGGCCTGGCGGATGATCTTCTGCTCGACCTCGGCGGTGGCGGCCGGTTTGTTCTGCTCGTACTGCGACCTGGCGAGCTGTGCCAGAAGAAACCCAAGGCCCGGAACGTTGCCCAATTTCGTATCGACGCCGCGGAGTTCCGTGTCGTTGTGGACCTGGACCTCGGCCGGGAAGAGGATGATCCCCGTCATGTCGACCTCCAGCATCTTGCTGGCGACGTACCACGACTGGCTCTCGTTATAGAAGTGGGCCGCGCCGGCGTCCGTGGTGGTGTTCGACTGGATATCGCCGGTCACTTCCAGGGCCATCCGCACCCGCTTCGGGTCGGGGACCATCCGCACGACGGCCTCAGTGGCCATCAGGCTCCCGCCCGAGGTCGGGTGGCCTTGCACCATGTCGTTGATCTGCGAGTATTCAAGGTTCCGCTCGGGCATCAGGTCGTTGAGCAACTCGTCGGTCACCGCCAGGCGGAAGTTCGCGTTGCGATAGAAGTCGTCGATGCGGGCGGCCAGTTGGCGGCGGGCCGCGACCGGCGACTCGCACAGGTATTGGCAATCCATTGCCAGCCGGCGGGAATCGCTGGGCAGGCCCGTCCGCTCGTAACGCTCGATCTCGCGCAGCAGTGCGGCGGCCCCGATCGGCTCGGCCGCCCAGTGACGCAATTCGTCCCGCAGCGCGGAAACCGGCCCGCCGGCCACAAACTGCTGCTGTTCGGGGGTCAAGGGGAATTGGGTCAAGCGGGCTAACGCCCGTTGGGCCGTCTGCCGCATGGGAGCGTCAGCGGCGGTCGGCCGCCGCGACAAACACTCGCGCAGGGGATCGACCAGCAGGTATCTTCGCCAGGCGCGGCCCTCGGCCGAATCGCCGGTTAGCGCTTCGATCTTGGCCAGGCACTTTGCCAACCGGTCTGGGTCCAACGGCGCGACCGCAGCGGTCGGCGGCGGCGATGCGTGGAGCCGGACGAGTTGTTGCCAGATGTCGACGCGGCGGGCCAGGGCAAAACCGGCTCGGCGGAGTTTGCCGGCCAGTGCGCGGTCGGGCATGTTGGCGGCCGTTTGCACGGCGTCGCGGCCCAACTCGCCGAGCCGGTGAAGAATCGCGTCGGCGCGGTCCGAAGGGCCGGCCACTGCCGGTCCGAGGGCGTGAATCTGCTGCAACACGTCCGCCGCCCACTGGCCCGTCACCCCGCCGGAGGCCAACTCTCGCACGCTCTTAACCAGTGTGGTCGGCTCTTGCCATGAGTCGTCGAGCTCGGCTACCGTTGTCGGCGCGCTCAGCGGAGCAGGGGGCAGATTGGCAGGATTGCGGGGTGGGTTGACAACATCGTGGGGCAGGTTGGCAGCATTGGGGGCCGGGCTGACAGTCTGCCCTACGCTCGACGGCGCAGAAATGGCAGGCTGTCGGCCGGTGTCTGGAGGGCGGTCATCGGCGGGTGACGGGATGTCTTCAAAGAGGTTCCAGCGAAGCGGCGCCGGAAGGTTTGCCACCATGTCCGGGCAGACGCTGGAGCCACTCGGGCAGTTCGATCACCTGCGAGGCCACCGGGCCGGCCGCCTTGGCCAATTGCGGCCGGTCGGCCTTCGGCGTAGCGATTTTCCGCTCGTGCGGGAGGGGACTTGGCTCGATGGACGTTGCCAGTGGCTGGGCGGTCTTCGTTGCCGTGGCATCGTTGGGGAGAAGGCCGTCCTGCCCGTCCGCCGAGGCCAAGATGATCGGGCCAACAGGCGAGTCCTCCGGCAGGTCGCACGGCTGGCCATCGCCATCCGCGCCCTCATCCAACCCTTCTGACAGCGGGGGCTCGAGACGAGGCGGAGCAGACCCATCAATCGGGGCCAGCGGAAGTTGGGCTATCTGCGCAAGCTCTGCGGTGCCGGCGTGCCAATCTCCCTGCTCCCACCGTCCCGCGGGAACCGCGCGTCAGGGCAAGAACGGACGCCGCTATCCACACGCAGTAGGAATACCACACAGACACATGTTGCCGTACCATCGCACGTTCCCTCGATCCGATACCACCGGGACAATGATAAAATCCGGTATCTGGTAAGATCGGCACGCGGGAGCGGGGGAGTCCAGAGAGAAGAGGGCTGGGCACTTCAGTGCCCAGTGGATTCGGCCCAAGATGCGCGGCGCGAATTAGCGGAACATGGCCAGCATGGGAAAGTTAGGGCGACTGCCAGCGACTCTTTCGCGGCCATGACCCCGCATCCGCTAGCCCGCGTTGACGTCCTGCGCCCAATTCACTGCGCACTGAAGTGCCCAGCCCTCGATTTTCACCCGCTACCCACGTCTCCGCCTTCCAACACGGTGTCCTCATGCTCATAGCCCGGCGCACAGCAGCAGAGGAATCGCAACACGCCCGCGCCCGTGTTGGTGATCTGATGCGGCGTGCCGGGCGGGATGGCGATGGCGTCGCCCGGGCCGACGGCGGCCGTCTCCTCGCCGACCCGCATCAGGGCCGCGCCTTCGAGGACGTAGTAGATCTCCTCGGTCTTGACGTGGTAGTGCGGAGTGGTGCCGCGGCCGGGCGGCAAACGGGCCTCGGCCAACGTCTGATGGCGGATGCACGAATTGCGATGGGCCAGCAACTCGCGGATTTCCGAGCCGTCCTTGGTGGCAAACGCCGGCACGCGGCTGAGGTTGCGGACGTCCATGCGGGTCACTCCTTGCACAAGAGTCCGACGGCTGCGGGCGGGTATTGACGCACATCCCACGCCGGCGGGTCGGGAAGTTGCCGGAAGTCGAAACGCCCGTCCGCCTCGACCACGAAGACGCTTCCCGGCGGGGCCGACGCGATCAGCCCGGCCAGCAATTCCAGCATTTCGCCGGCCCGCTCAACGTAGAAATCGTAGGGGGGCGAGCAAAAGACGACCCAGGGCACGCTGGCGGGCAGAACGGGTGCCATGCCCACGCTTGTCGCGGGCATGTTCGATGGGACAGAGGGCATCGTGGGGAAGTCGCCTTCATGCCCACGGCAAGCGTGGGCATGGCACCCCGATTCCTTTCGTCTCTGCCACCAGACGAAGACGTTGCCGACGACGACCTCGGTTTGGTCTTGCACCCCCAACGCCGCGACGTTCTCGCGGATGACGGCCACGGTGGGGTGGTGCTGCTCGACGAGAGTGGCTTGGGCGGCGCCGCGGCTGAGGGCCTCCAGTCCCAGGGCGCCGGTGCCCGCGAACAGGTCCAGGGCGTGTTTGCCTTGGATGCCGGGGCCAATCAGGTTGAAGACCGCCTCGCGGAGGCGGTCCTTCATGGGGCGGGTGCGCGGATCGCCACTGTAATGGAGGTGTCGCCCGCGGAACCGCCCGCCGATGATCCGCAGCCCTACGACGGACTGCCGGGCGCGGCAGGACGCCTGCCCGGCGGCTGCCCTTAGTCTGTGTTCTCGCTTGGCCATTCCTGCCTTCCGAGTCTCTCTAGCGCCCGATGCCGGGATAGAGTTGCCCGCGGCCATAGGATATGATACCGTACTAGGAGTGCGGCAGACAGGTGGATGCCGCCCTGGGCCAACCAAAGGAACTAGACCATGCCATCCCGGATCGTTTTGACGTTGACTGTATTGCTGTTGGGCCTGCTGGCGCCGGCCTGGGCGGCCGATGAGGCGGCCCCCGCCGCCAAACGCGGGCCGCAGGCCGAGGAGTTCTATCGCCTTAACACCCAGATGCAGACCCTGGTGGGCGAATTCGCCAATCTGCAAGTGAAGTACCGGAAGGCCACCGAAGACCAGCGGAGCGAAATCCTGGACCAATCGAAGGACCTGGTCGCCAAGGGAGAAAAGTTGGAGCCGAAGCTCATCGCGGCTGCCGAAAAAGCCTACGCCGAGGCCCCCAACGCCGACAAGCAGATCACCGATTATCTGGTGGGCCAGCAACTGACGCGAATGGTGCAGCGCGACGATTATGAGCCGGCCGCCGAGATCGGGAAGCTGTTGATGGACAACAAGTGCAACGACAAGCGGTTACCGCTGCTGGCCGGAGTGGCCGCGTTCGCCGTGTCCGACTACGATGCTGCCGAGCGGTATCTCAAACAGGCCGCAGCGGAGGGCGAGCCGCTGCACCGTCGGCTGCGAGTACCTGGACCGTCTGATTCGCGCCTTTCTCGAGAATCCGGCTCATTTTGAGCAGGCCTGGGCCAAGGAGAAGGCCATCCGCCAGGCCGAGGCCAAGGCCGGCGACCTGCCGCGGGTGCTGTTGAAAACCAGCAAGGGCGACATCGTGCTGGAGTTGTTCGAGAATGAAGCCCCCAACACCGTCGCCAATTTCATCTCCCTGGTCCAAAGCGGGTTCTACAAGGACGTCACCTTCCATCGCGTGTTGCGCGGCTTCATGGCCCAGGGAGGCGATCCCAACGGCAACGGCCGGGGCGGGCCAGGCTATAAAATCCCTTGCGAGTGCTACAAGCCGGACCATCGGCTGCACTTCCGCGGCGCGCTGAGCATGGCCAAGGAGGGCGCCGGCGGCTCGGATGGGCAAGGCCGCGACACGGGCGGCTCGCAGTTCTTCCTCACCTTCGTGCCCGCCGCCTCGTTGGACGGCAATTACACCGTGTTCGGCCGGGTGATTGACGGGATGGACGTGCTGGCGAAAATCCGCCACCGCGACCCCGGCGACGCTGAAGCCCCCCGGCCCGACAAGATCATCGAGGCCAAGGTCCTCCGCAAGCGCCCGCACGAATACAAGCCGCAGAAGATGCCGGAATAGTCCGCTGCTGCGGGCTCTGGTCGCCATTCCCGTCTTGCGAGCCGGCTAAGTATACTCGCAGGAGTGGCTGTGTAAGCGCATCCAGCGGTAGATTCCGCTCATCTTAGGTGCCACGGCTACGGCCGGAAGAGGCTCATGCGCAATTTCCGCCGGTTTTTGCCTTCCAAGAAAGCCAACCTCGCCGGATTCACTAGTGTGGCAGAACCCGTACCTTGTGGGCCCCCATTATAATCGCAGTTGGGGTTCCGCTCATCCTTCGCGTCGCCGACAATGGCTCCTCCCGACAGAACCGAACTGTTCGTGCAACTGCTCACCCAGTATCAGCAGCGGGTGCATCTCGTTCATTCTGTCGCTGGTGCCCCACCGGGCCGATGCCGACGAAATCCTTCAGGAGACGAACCTCGTCCTCTGGCGGAAATTCGAGCAGTTCCGGCCGGGGAGCGACTTCCGCGCCTGGGCGTTTCAGGTGGCCTACAACAAGGTGAAGGCCTTCCGGGAGCGCCGCGGCCGGGACAGGTTGCGGTTTGGCCGGGAGGTCATGGACCGCCTGGCCGCCGTCGCGGCGGCCACCGCGGACGATCTCCCCGCCTCGCAGGATGCCCTTCAGGAGTGCAAGGAGCAACTCAGCCAGCCGGATCGGGACCTGATCGAGCGGCGTTACGAGCCGGGGGCGACCGTCGCCTCCGTAGCGGCCGAGGTGGGCCGGAGCGTGGCCGCCGTCTACAAGGCCGTGGTGCGGATTCGCCGGGCGCTGTTCGAGTGCATCCAGCGCTCGCTCAAGCGGGACGAAAAAGGGGGACAGGCACCTCTTGCCGGAACGGCCCTTCGGGTGCTTCGCACAAAAGGTGCCTGTCCCCCTTTTTCGTCCAAGCGGGAGGAGCGGAAATGACTCTCACTCCCGTCGAGCAAGCGGAACTGCGCGATCTGGTCGACGCCGTGTGCGAGGGCGAGTTGGCTCCCCCGGTAATGGACCGGCTGGGATCCATGCTCCTGGCCGACGACGACGCCTGCCGCTATTACCTCGACTATTTCTCCTTGCACGGCTCGCTGCTGCTGGCCGCGGGACCCGTGCTTGATGTTCATCCTTCATCCTTCATCCCTCATCCTTCCGAGTCCCAGGCGCGACTCCCGCGGTTGGTGCGGCAGTTGAACTGCCGCACCAACCCGGACCCCCGGATTCCGAGCCGCTCATCCTTCCCATCATCATTGATACTTCCCCGGCGGCCGCGTCACCGCTTTTTTCCACCCTTTTTGCGCCCGGCGGCTGGCTATTCTCCTACGCGGCCGCCACGGCGATTACCGGTGTGATGCTGCTGGTCCTCTGGGCGTGGAAGGTGTCCCACGATTACCAGCTTGCCAACGCCCCGCCCGCCGCGGTCCCGCCGATCCGGAAAAACATCGAGCCGGAGCCGGAGTCTGTCGGCCGGATCACCGGCCTGGCCGGTTGCCACTGGGCCGCTCCCGAGGCTGCCCCCATCGGATCAGCGGCCGTCCCCTTGGGCGGCAAGTATGTCCTCAACTCCGGGCTGGTGGAAATCACCTATGAAACCGGGGCCAGAGTCATCCTCCAGGGACCATGCACCTACGAGGTCGATTCCGTCCGCGGCGGCTTCCTCTCGCTGGGCAAACTAACGGCGAGAGTAGAGAGGTCAGAGGTCAGAGGTCAGAGATCAGACCCGGCGGCCGAGGCTCCATCCCTCATCCTTCATCCTTC
Source organism: uncultured Planctomycetaceae bacterium (assembly GCA_963754135.1). Lineage (GTDB taxonomy): Bacteria > Planctomycetota > Planctomycetia > Pirellulales > Thermoguttaceae > JAJFUI01. The sequence goes on along the minus strand of CAVWEY010000002.1, from coordinate 679,485 downwards.
ATCCTTGTTCTCCGTCCGCACCCCCACCGCCATCGTCACCGACCTGGGCACGGAGTTCGGCGTGGAGGTCGACAAGTCGGGCGCAACGCAGTCGCACGTCTTTCGAGGCAAGGTCGAGTTGCGGCCGGTGGCGGAAGGCCAGGGGCCGGCCCATGTGGTCCAATTGAGGGCCAACGAGTCGGCGCGGGTGGTAGCCGGTGCGGGCCGCGTTCTGACAGTGGAAGTTCACAAGACCGGCCCGTCCAGTTCCTTCGCCCGCCGCATGCCCAAGTGGACGGCAATCGAGCTGTTTAACACGGGCGTGGGCCTGAAGGAGGGCGCCCCCGACCCGCATTGGCAACTGGCGGCCCGCAGTGATGACCCCCAGTTCAAGCCGCGGCCGGCCGTTGTCAGCCGCGCCGACCCGGAACTTTGGCTTGCCAACGATGCCGCCGCGTCGCAATGGATTTCAGCGGTGGGTGACGCGTCACCGTTGCCGGACCGCGTTACGTACACCTTTCGCACGACGTTCGATCTTGCCGGGACGTTGCCGAGTACGGCAGCCCTTCGAGGAAGGTTCCTCGCCGACGAACATGTCGATGCCATCCGTCTGAACGGCCGCAAGATACGGGTGCCCGTACATTCCTGGAACGCGCCCTTCGTCCAATGGTGGGAGTTCACGGCGGCCGGCGGGTTTGTCGCGGGCAAGAACGTTTTGGAAATCGACGTGTTCAACGGCGATCCGTTCGCCGAGTCCAGGCCGGCGAGTCCCATGGGCTTCCGCGTGGAGTTGGAGGGTTTGGTGCTCGGCCCGCCGGCGGCCACTGCGGCCGACCGGCCGATCCACCATTGGAATCTGGACGAGAACCCCATCACTCCCGGCGTCACGTTGGCCGCCGATTCGGGGATTGTAGGAGGCCTCAATCTGACTTATGCGGGCAGCAGTGGGAGCATCTACTCAGATACCGGCCATCGTGGGCTGCCCGACCGGGGCGCACACTTCGCCGGCGGCGGCGCGTACTCGCCCAGTACGTTAGCAGGCCCGCGGCCCCCCTGAAGGTGGCGTACGGACGCAACGTCACGGTCGAAGCGTATTTCAAGTTGGGTTCCCCACTCCCCATCGGCAACACCAACCGCTGGTTGTACGAGGAGTGCGCCAGCAACGGCGACCTCAAGGTGGGCTTCGGCGTCAAGTTCACCAATGGGATTGGTCAGTTGGAGGCTGCGATTCCCTTCTCCCAGGAGTGGGGCGTCGCCGCGGCGAACGTACCAGTTGTCGCGGACCGGTGGTACTACGCGGCAGCAACATTCACCGGCACCAATGGCTGTACGCCAACGGTATACCTGTACGACGGCAGGACCATGCACGTGCAGGTTGGGTCCACCGCGCCCGGCAGCCCGGTGGGCCAACCGGCCAACGTGCTCATCGGCAACGCCTATGACGACGTGTTCGGCAGGAGTTTTGGCGGGGTGATCCAGAACGTGAGCGTCTACGACACGGTCCTGGATTGGGCAACGATCCTTAACCACGCCACCCAGCCACCGGCCGGGAAATCCGGAGAGTGGTCGACTAATGGTCTTAGAACAGGAGGTGCAATCATGAACGGCCCGTAAACAGCGGTGTGAGATCGGGGAAGTGCCGGGAACGGCCGGCTCCGGCCCGTCGTCTTGACCCGCCGTGGCGGGTAGAAAGCATAGGTCCGCGGGATTCAACCCGCGGCAACCGGCTTACGGAAGTTTGCGTGCGTGTTTTTTCAACGTTTTGTTTGGACCTTTTGCAAATTTAGGAGTGTGACATGAATCCTGCAAGAATTTCGTGCTGGCGTCGTGCGTTGTGATCGCGGCCTTGGGGATGTTCCAGGGAGTGACCTTTGGCGCGACGATCCCGATCCACGAGTGGAACTTGGACGATAACCCAATCACTAACGGCCTTACGACCGCGGACACGGGGAGCACAGGAGGCCTCCCTCTAACCTATACGTTCGCCAGCGGGAGCATCTCCTCGGTTGCCGGCTATTGGGGGCTGCCCGACCGGGGTGCAGACTTCACCAGCGACACTGGGACCCGTGCCCAAAACGCTTCGGTGACCGTCCCGCTGGCATATGGACACCAGTACACGGTCGAAGCGTATTTCGAGTTTCCTTCCCTTCCCCCTGCCGGTGCAAACAGGCGGATTTACACCGAAATGACCAGCGGCAGTAGTAATCTGTTGATGAACATCGATTACCAGCCTGGCGTGCTCGATACTGCCGTAAACTGGGGTGGTGGTTGGGGCGATGCAAAGATCTTACGCCACCTTTGTCGCAGGCGACTGGTATTACGTGGCGGCGACGTTTACCGGCACCAACGGCTGTACGCCAAACGAGTATCTGTATGACCACACCGCGGGGCGCTGGTTGGGAGCGTCACTGGGAACACGCCGAGCGGCAACCCAGTGGGCACAACGGGCGTGGTGATCGTCGGCGGATGTGCGAGCGGGGATGCAGGTCTTGGCGGGGTGGTCAGCTACGCGGCCGTCTACGACACGCTCCTGAGCGCCGACACGATGTACCAGCACGCCACCACTAATCCGATTCCCGAGCCATCAACCCTGGTGCTGCTGGCCGCCGGCCTGGCGGGGCTGCTGGCCTACGCCTGGCGCAGGAGAAGGTAAGGCACCGTAACACGATAACTCGGCTGTTCGCCCCGAAAAAGCCGACGGGTTGCAACCTGTGGACTTCGGGGGCAATCGCCCCGTTCCTTAACAGTTCCTAATTTCACGGTGATCCGCAAAAGACGCGAAGGACACGGCGAGCCGCTCGGCGTGTTCCTTCGCGCCGTTTGTGGATCGGCTAGAATGACGCCTGCACGAGGAAGGTCCACGACGATGTTCTCACCGGCTGACGCGGCGGGAGTTTGTCAGGGAGTCGGTGCTGGCCTCGGCCGGCGGCGCGGTGGCCGCCCGTCTCGCGTCCGGGGCGCCGCCGGCAGGCAATTTGTCCACCGCGCCGGCGGAGGGCGCCGGAGTGTGCCTGCAACATCGCCGGGAACCTGGAGCGGGAAGCTCGGCAGCCTGGAATTGAGCCGGCTGATGTTGGGCGGGAACCTTATCGGCGGCTTCGCGCATGCCCGCGATCTCGGCTACGTCGGCGAATTGATGCGGCGCTACAACACGCCCGAGAGGATCGTCGAGACCCTGGAAATCGCCGAAAAACACGGGATCAACTCGATCAACACCGCGGCCATGTACGACGTCGGCGCATTACAGGCGTACTGGAAGAAGCACGGTCAGAGGATCAAGTGGATCGCCTCGATCACACCCTGCCCGATGTCGGCCAATCCTTACGAGGAGATCGACGCAGCGGTGCGCGGCGGAGCGCACGCGATTTACATGTGGGGCGGCGCCGCCGACGGATTGGTGAAGCGGAAGGACATGGAGGCAATGAAACGGATCGCCGGGCGGATGCGGAAGACGGGCCTGCCGACCGGCGTCGGCGCCCATTCGCTGAGCGTGATCGTCGCCTGCGAGAAGGCCCGGCTCGACGTGGATTTTTACCAGAAGACGTTCCACACCAGGGACTACCCCACGGCGCAGCGGCCGGAAGAGACTGCCGAGTTCGGCAGCTACGACAATGCCTGGTGTTACAACGCCGGTGAGGTGGTCGAGGTGATGAAGAAGGTCGAGAAGCCTTGGATCGCGTTCAAGGTGATGGCGGCCGGCGCCATTCCGCCACGAAAAGCCTTCCAGTATGCGTTCGACAAGGGCGCCGATTTCGTGTTGGCGGGCATGTTCGATTTCCAAGTCGCCGAGGACGCGCAGATTGCCAGGCAAGCGCTGGCCAACGTAAAGCGCACGCGCCCGTGGAGGGCGTAGCGCAGGCGGTTTTTCACGCTACTTGTTTATTGACGAGGCACGCGATGGAACGAGACAGTCAGAAATCAGAAATCAGAAGCCCCAAAATCCGCGCCTTCACGCTTGTGGAGCTTCTCGTGGTAATTACGATCATCGGCATTTTGATCGCGCTCTTGTTGCCGGCGGTGCAGGCGGCGCGCGAGGCGGCGCGGCAAGTGCAGTGCCGGAACAACCTCAAGCAGCTCGCTTTGGCCTGCCTCGACCACGAACACTACACTAGTTTCCTGCCCACGGGCGGCTGGGGTTACGGCTGGGTCGGAGACCCTGATCGCGGCGTCGATCAGAAACAGCCGGGCGGTTGGATCTACAACCTTCTACCGTTCATCGAGCAGGAAGCGCTGCACGACCTGGGTGAGGGAAACAGTGACCAAGCTTACCGGCAGACCGAGGCCAAGACCATGATCGGCACCCCGCTCGGCGTGCTGAACTGCCCCACGCGGCGGCGACCTCTCGCCTATCCCAATGCCGGCAACTATTCGATGAACAACTATGGCGGGTTCCTATCGCCGCCTTCCGCCCGCAGCGACTACGCCGCCAACAGCGGCGACGTTGCCCTCTATTGCAATTTTCCGGGCAGCCTTTCGGAGGGCGACACCACCTTCAACTGGAGCGCCGCCTGCTCGCCCTCCGTCGTGCTGGCCACGGGCGTATCGTACAATCGGAGCAAGGTGCCGGTGTCTTGGATCAGCGACGGCCTGAGCAACACCTATCTGGCAGGCGAGAAATTGGCCAGCCCGGACTATTATGAGACCGGCACGGACGGGGCCGACGACCAAAACGCGTACATCGGAAACGATTGGGACATTGATCGGGTGACGCAGATCGGCTGGCCACCCATGCAAGACCAACCAGGATCGGGGGCGAACAGCTATGCCTTCGGCAGCGCCCACAGCAACGGCTTCCAGATGGCCTTCTGCGACGGCTCGGTGCAGATGATGAATTACTCGATCGATCCGGAGACCCACCGCTGCCTGGGCAACCGCGCGGACGGCAAGGCGATCGATGGCAAGAAGTTCTAACCCGATTTTCCGAGGAGAACGGTAGTGAGATATTGCGATTTGGCGGGATTGACAGTGTGTCTGGCGATTCTTTCAGCCGCGGCGGTGTCGGTCGGCCGGCAAGCCCCTGCCGCCGACCCCGTCCAGCCGTTAAACGGCAAGGACCTGACCGGCTGGAAGTTCCGCGGCGGCGGTGGCGGAAAATGGACCGTCGGAACTGCGACGCTCAAGGATCACGCCCCCTCGGAGATCAAGGCCCTGCCTGGCGGCAAGGAATTGATCAACGCCGCCCGCTCCCTCGATATCTACACCGAAGCCAAATTCGGTGATTGTCTCGTCGAACTCGAAGTCATGGTCCCCAAGGGAGCGAACTCGGGAGTTTACCTGATGGGCAACTACGAGGTCCAGGTCCTCGACAGCTTCGGCAAGAAGCAAGCGGACGCCGGCGACATGGGGGCCGTCTATGGCAAGACGGCGCCGAAGGTCAATGCCTCGAAGGCCCCCGGCCAATGGCAGAAGTACGTTATCGACTTCCGCGCCCCGAGATTTGACGGCAACGGCAAGAAAACCGCCAACGCCAGGCTGGTCAAGTGTACGCTCAACGGACAGGTCATCCATGAGAACGTCGATATCCCCGGCCCCACCACCAACGCGATGAGCGGAAAAGAGACCGCTACCGGGCCACTCATGCTCCAGGGCGACCACGGGCCAATCGCCTACCGCAACATTAAGATCACACCGCGCTAGTTTCGGGAACGAACCGATGGACAACAGAAAAGCAACCACAACCCGCCGCGCGTTTCTGAGGAGCACCGGCCGGATTGCCGCCGCTTCGGCGCTAGCGGGCATGGCCGTTCCACGTGTTCATGCCGCCGAGGACAACACCCTCCAGGTGGCCTTAGTCGGCTGCGGAAGCCGGGGTACCGGCGCGGCCGCCAATGCCCTGTCGGTCCCTTATGGTCCCATCAAGCTGGTGGCGATGGCCGATGTCTTCCCCGACCGGCTGGCGGGCAGCCTCGCCGCCCTGAAAAAGCGGTACGGCGGCCAAGTTGACGTGCCCCAGGACCGCCGGTTCATCGGTTTCGACGCCTACCGGAAGGCGATGGACTGCCTGCGGCCTGGCGACGTGGCGGCCTTCACCACGCCGCCCGCCTTCCGCTGGGTCCACTTCGGCTATGCCATCAAGAAGGGTTTGCACGTCTTCATGGAGAAGCCGACGACCGTCGATGGCCCCACTACCCGAAAGATGCTGGCGCTGGCCGATGAATCCGCGAAGCGGAACCTCAAGGTGGGCGTCGGATTGATGTTCCGCCATTGCAAGGCCCGCAAGCAGGTCCACCAGCACATCCGGGCGGGCGAGATTGGCAATATCATCGCCATGCGGACTTACCGGCTGCACGGGCCTTTCCTGGCCTCCGCTTCCGGGCCAAGGCCGCAAGGCATCACGGAGCTTCTTTACCAAGTACAGCGGTTCCACAGTTTCCTTTGGGCCAGCGGGGGCTGCTATAGCGATTTCTACGTCCACAGCGTCGATGAATGCTGTTGGATGAAGAACGCCTGGCCGGTCGAGGCCCAGGCCAACGGCGGCCGTCACTACCGCGGCAATTCCATCGACCAGAACTTCGACAATTACTCCGTCGAGTACACGTTTGCCGACGGCGCCAAACTCTTCCTCTACGGCCGGTGCATCCCCGGCTGCTATGAGCAGATGGCCAGCTTTGTGCACGGCAGCAAGGGACTTGCCGCGATCACCGACGGCAAAATCTTCAAGGGGCAAAACCCCGGCAAAGAGGAGCTAATTTGGAAGTCCCCCCGGCCGGGCGACTCTTACCAATACGAATGGGACGAACTGATCGACGCAATTCGCGGCGACAAGCCTTACAACGAGGCCCGCCGCGGCGCCGAGGCCAGCCTGGTGACCAGCATGGGCCGGATGGCCGCGCACACCGGTCAGGTCGTCAATTACGACCAAATCCTCAACCACGATCACGAGTTCGCTGCCGATGTGGATAGGTTGACGATGAATTCTCCCGCCCCCTTGCAGGCTGGTCCCGACGGGAAGTATCCTGTCCCTCAACCGGGCATCATCACGAAGCGGGAGTATTAGCGATTCTATAGCGTCTGCGCGGACAAGGATGAAGTACGCCACCAGCACGGCGGCCATCACGTACATCAGCCACTTCACTTCCCGCCCCTGGCCGGAGAGCAGCTTCACCAGCGGATAGGCGATGAACCCCAGCGCCAGCCCGTCGGCAATCGAGAAGCTCAAGGGAATGCCGGCGATAATCAGAAAGGTAGGCAGGCTCTCGGCGTAGTTGTTCCAGTCGATCTTCACCACGTTCCGCATCATCATCGTGCCCACCACCACCAGCGCCGGGGCGGTGATCGGGCGGTAGCTGCCGATCATCTCGACGATCGGACCGAAGAACAGAGCCAGCAGGAAGAGCGCCGCGGCCGTTAGGGCGGTCAGTCCGGTTCGCCCGCCTTGCTCCACGCCCGCCGCGCTCTCGATGAAGCTGGTGACGGTGCTGGTGCCCAGGGCGGCGCCGGCCACGGTGCCGACGGCGTTGGACATCAACGCCTGCCTGGCCCGCGGCAGCCGGTTATCGCGGATCAACCCGGCCTGTTCGGCGACGCCCATCAGTGTGCCCAGCGTGTCGAACAGCACCATGAAGAGGAAGATCAGGATGAAGGGCAACATTGGCAGGGACAATGCCCCCACAAAGTCCAGTTTGCAGAGGGTCGGCGTGATCGGGGGCGGCAGCGCGACGACCCGATGGGCGACTGTCAACTCCGTCATCAACTTCGAGTCTCTCACCGGTTGCCAAGCCATCAGGCCCGCACCCAAGTGGGGCAAACCGTACTTCAGCGCGATAGACAGCGCCGTGGCGGCGAGAATCCCGAGAATGATCGAGCCGCGGACCCGCCGGGCGTGCAGGGCCGCCGTGACCAACAGGCCGAAGAAGAACACCACGAGGTCGGGCGAGGCGAACTGGTGATTCAGGGTCCATCCGGTGGCCGGATTTCTCAGCAACAGCCCGGCGCTGTCCAGCCCGATGAGCACGATGAACATGCCGATGCCGACGGCGATGCCGCTGCGCATGCTGGGGCTGACGGCCTCGAGGAGTTTCTCGCGGACGCCCAACATGGAAAGCAGCAGGAAGATCACGCCGGACCAGAAGACCACGCCCAGCCCGATCTGCCAGGGGGTGGTCGAGCCCATTTCGATTTGTCCGCTCTGCTGTTGGGCGGCGATCATGTGGGCGGCGGCCGGGATCATCGTGGCCACGAAGAAGAAGTTCTCGCCCATGCCCGGCGCCTGGGCGATGGGGTATCGGCCGTAGAGGCCCATGATGGCCGAAGCCAGGGCGGCGGCGATACAGGTGGCCGTCATCACGGCCCCGAAGTCCATGTCCGTGATCCTGTGCGACATCCTGCCCGAGAGAACCATCGGCTGAACGACGATGATATAGGCCATCGTCAGGAAGGTCGTTGCCCCGGCGAGCAACTCCGTCCGCACGTTGGTCTTGTTTTCCGAGAGCCGGAAGAAGCGGTCGAACATGGCGAAGTTCCCTATTCGTTTGCTGTGATTCCGTAGTATCTGATTCTATGCCGCCGGCGGCAAGCCCGCCTTGCCCGCCGCACGGCAGAAGCTAAAATGCAGAAGATGGATAATCCAATCAATGACGAGCCGGGACCCGAGCCGGAAATCATCCAGGCCGAGGTGGTTGAGGTCGAGCCGGGCACTCCCTGGGAGTGGCAAGAGGTCAGGCGGCCGCGGCCACAGCGCCGCTGGCGGCTGCCGCTGCTGTTGTTCGTCGTCACGTGCCTGAGCACGTTGTGGGTCGGAACGCAGATTTGGGACCAGCAGATGGACTGGCTGGCGGGCTTGGCGGCCGGACTCCGCTATGCGGTCCCGCTGATGACGATTCTGCTGTGCCACGAGATGGGCCATTTCCTCCAGGCCCACCGCTACGGCGTTTACGCCAGCCTGCCGTACTTCATCCCTATTCCCGCCCCGCCGTTCGGCACCCTCGGTGCGGTGATCGCCATGGAGCCGCGGGTCGGCGGCCGCAAGGCACTGTTCGACATCGGCATCACCGGACCGCTGGCCGGGCTGGTGCCGACCTTGATCTTCTGCGTCCTCGGCCTGTACCTGACGCCGAAGGCCATTCTGGTCCTGGAGCATCGCAGCCAATTGTCCGTCGGCTGCCCGCTGCTGTTCCGGGCGCTTTGCACCTGGAGATTCGGCCAGTTGCCGGCCGACTTCTCCATCAACGTGGATAGGTTGCACCCGATGGCGTTTGCCGGTTGGGTCGGATTGTTCATCACCTCGCTGAACCTGTTCCCGATTGGCCAGCTTGACGGAGGACACGTCCTGTATGCGATCCTCCGCCGCCGGGCGCATTCGGTCGCCACGGCGTTGCTGCTGGCGGCGGTCTTCCTGGTGGTTCTCGATTACCAGCACCTCTGGCACTGGACGTTTGCGATCCTCTTTCTGCTGCTGATTATCGGACCGTTCCATCCGCCCACCGCCAACGACGAGGAGCCGTTGGGCGCCGGGCGGATCGTCCTCGGCTGGCTCACCCTGGCCTTCATCTTCGTCGGCTTCACGCCCATCCCGCTCCGCCCCTAGGGAGCGCACGCGGCGATGAACTTTACGGCCGCTCCGACGGTCTGCACCTCCAGGGCGGCGTCTTCGTCCATCTCGATGCCGAACTCGTGCTCGAAGGCGGCCACCAGCTCGACCGATTGCGTGCTCTCGGCGCCGAGGTCGAAGACGAAATGGCTCTCCGGCGTGACCATCTCCGGCTCGACGCCGAGCACGCGGCAGACGACTTTGATCACTCTTTTTTCCACTTCATTGCGGTCCATGAGGGTTCTCCTGGAACGGTACTCCTCACGCTCCGCGTGAGGCGGTTTCGTCACGCGGAGCGTGACGAGTACAATTCTACGCCAGCCGGATGCGCACGTCGGCCACGGCATTGCCGCTCTGGGCCGGTCCGGCGATCAGCGGGTTGATGTCCAATTCCGCGATGCGGTCGAAGTCGGCCGCCAACTGACCCAGCCGCACCAGCGACTCCTCGATGCCGCGGAGGTCGGCCGGCGGTTTGCCGCGGGCGCCCTCCAGCAGCCGGAACGCCTTCACCTGGCGGATCATCCGCCCGGCCGTGGCCGCGTCGATCGGGGCCAGGCCGAAGGTCACGTCGCCGAACAGTTCCACGTAAATCCCGCCCAGGCCGAACATCAACGTCGGGCCGAAGGCCGGGTCGCGCTTCGCGCCGAGGATCAACTCGTAGCCGGCGGGGATCATGCGGCGGACCAACATCCCGCGGATGTCCGCCCGCGGGACCGCTTGCGCCAGCCGCCGCGCCAATAGCTCGAACGCGCCGCGAACCTCCGCGGCGTCGGCAAGGCTGAGCGCGATGCCCTGCACCTCGGACTTGTGGATGATTTCCGGGCTGACCACGCGGAGCACCACCGGAAAGCCGATGGACCGGGCAAACGCGGCGGCTTCGTCGGCCGTGCGACAGAGCTTGTAGCTGGGCACCGGCAGGCCGTAGGCTTCCAGCACGGCCAAGGCCCGATCCTCGTCGAGGTATCCCGGCTGTCCGCTGTCGATGATTGTGGCGGCGGCGGCCCGATCCACCGGCAGCGGCTCGAACCGGCCGATCGGCTGCTGGCGCCACTGGCGGATCCGCTGCACGCAAGCCATCGCCTCACAGGCCCACTCAGGGAGGATGTAATGCGGGATGCGGGCCTCTTGCAAGAGCCGGATGCCCGGCCCCACGTCCGCCGCCCCCATGAACGAGCAGGCAATCGGCTTGGCGGCAGATTGGCGGAACGTGCAAATGCCGCGAGCGATCGCTTCGATGTCGGTCATTGACTGCGGCGTCAGGATCACCAGCATCTGGTCGATGTTGGGGTCTTCGAGCACGGCCTCCAACGCGGCGGTGTAGCGGTCGGCCCGGGCGTCGCCGATCACATCCACCGGGTTTTTCAGGTTGGCGGCGGCGGGGAGCCGGCCGCGCATCTTCTCCATCGTCTCCGGGGCCAGCCGGGGCACGCTCAGCCCGACGCGGATGGCGGCGTCGGTAGCCATGACCCCCGGCCCGCCCGCGTTCGTGACGATCGCCAGGCGGTTGCCGGCCGGCAGCGGTTGATAGGCGTAGAGCGTGGCGGCGTTGAACAGTTCCTCGATGCTGCCGACGCGGATGATGCCGGCCTCGCGGAAGACGCCGTCGCACACGGCGTCCTCGCCGGCCAGCGAACCGGTGTGGCTGGCGGCGGCGTCGGCGCCCTGCGGCGTCAGGCCCGATTTGATCGCCAGGATCGGCTTGGCGTTTTCTCCGCGAGTGACGCGGCGGGCCGCCTCGATCAGTCCCCGCCCGTCCCGCAACTCCTCCAAGTACAACAGGATCACGTCCGTCTGCGGATCCTGGTGCAGGTAGTCGAACAGCTCGATCTCCGTCACGCCCGCCTTGTTCCCAAAACTGACGAACTTCGAGAAGCCGATCTGCTTCTCGCGGGCGTAGTCGAGCACGGCCGTGCAGAGTGCGCCCGACTGGCTGAGGAAGGCGATCCGCCCGGCAGCGGGCATCTTGCGGGCGAAGGAGGCGTTCAACCGGACCTGCGGGTCGGTGTTGATCACCCCCAGGCAATTCGGCCCGATCATGGCGATCCCGTATTCCGCGCAGATCTCCTTCAGCCGCCGCTCCCGTTCGGCCCCCTGGGGACCGACCTCGCGGAAACCGGCCGAGATGACGATCGCCGAGCGGACTGCCTTCCGGCCGCACTGCTCCAAGGCCCGGTCCGCCACGCTGGCGGGAAAGACGATGACTGCCTGGTCCACCGGATCCTCGATGTCCAACACGTAGCGGTACGCCCGCACCGCGCAGATGCTCCGCTTGCCGGGGGCTACGGGGTAGACCGTCCCCTGGTAGCCGCTGCTGAGGATGTTGTGAAAGATGTCGTAGGGGACGGTGTCCGGCGTGGGGGTGACGCCCAGAACGGCGACGCTCCTTGGCGCGAACACCGCGTCCAACGGGTGCCCGGCGGTTTTCGACGCCCGGCTTTCGCCCCGAGAGGGCATCGTCGCGGAGGCCATGCTGCTTCCTTGGGGGCCGGCAACTGGAGAGATTGTGAAATGGCAAATGTCCCACGTGCGGCGCGAACTGTCAATGGGGAAACGGCGTGGACCGTCGCGGGACGGCACACCGGGCGGCCCGCCACAGCGGCCGATCATTCTGCTGAAGGTCAGCCCGGGATCGGCCGGGTTGTCGTTGGCCAGCTTGAAGTTCAGCGTTCCATCGGCCGACAGCGCGACTTGCCCGACCAACGCCGGGTTGTTTCCCTGCTTGAGGATCAGCAAGTTGTCGGCCAGCGTATACGATCCGCTGAACGTCTGGGTCTTGCCTTGACGCGTGACCTGCCAGGTGTACTGCGAGTTGCCCAGCAGGTTCAGCGCGATCGTTCGTGCCGTCGGGCTGTCGGGCCGTCCAGTTGCCGGCCAGGGCGGCCGCGTCGACCGGCTGGGCCATCTCCGCCGCTGCGGCGGGTGCGGGCGGTGGGGCCTGCGGTGGACCGGCGAGCGAACTGAGCAGTTGGGCCGCCAGCCGGTCCTGGGGATTCAACCGGACAAGCTCCCTGAGTTGCCCGGCGGCTGCGTCGGCATAGCCGCAAGTCAAGTAGTGGTAGGCCAACAGGAAACGGGCGTCCGGCGCCTTGGGGTGGGCCTCGGCGTAGGCCTCCAGGTTGCGGAGCTGTTGGGTGTAGACGTTCACGTCGGGGTAGAATCCGATCAGCGTCGTCCAGTCCCAGCCGGGGCCGACGGACAACGCGGCGTACGCGCTTTCCGCCGCCGCCTTGTATTGCCTGGTAGCGAACAATATCAGGCTTCGGAACTCGTGCAACGCGGTGTCGGCGGGCTGCTGCGCAATGGCCTGGTTGACCAGGCCCAGGGCCTGCCGGTAGTCGCCCGCGGCGAAGGCCCTTCGCGCCGGACCGATCAGTTGCGACTCGATGTCGCCCGCCGGCGGCTGGGCCGGCTGTTGGGCCACCACGATCGGCTGCGAATAATCGATGATCGTGTCTCCCACGACGACCGGCGTCAGGTAATACGGGTTGTAGTAAGGCCAATATCCCCAAGACCAGGGGGTGCTGGCCGCGAGTCCGACGGCGTAGCCCGCTCCCCACCAGGCCGCGGGCCGGCCGTACCAGGGACCCCAATGTTCGTGCCAGTCGCCGTGATGCCACGGGTGATCCGCCGCCAGATGCGTAACTTGGCCCGGCGGCCCGCCGGCGTAGCCAGGCCGGTAACCGGGGCCGGGGGCCGGCAGCGTGCCGGGCCGCGTCCGGACGTCGGGGCCAGGCCGCGTGCTGGACTCCGGACGCAGCTCGGCCACCGGGCGCGATCCGGCGCCCGGCACGGGTGTCGGCCGGACTGCCGGCCGCGGGTTGACGTACGCCTGGCCCCCGCCCGGCCGCACGTACGAGCCTGATTGCGGCCTGGGCGCAACCGACGCCCGTGGCACGTTGAACGACGGGGTATGAGCCGCCGGCGAAAAGCCGCCACCCGGGCGAACTCCTCCGCCGCCGCCCCGACCCGCCATCGCCGGGCCGCAGCAGGTCAAGACGATCAGCCCCACGATCGGAAAGGCTTTCGTCATGGCTCCCAGTCTCCTGTGGTGTGCTACGGCTTCGGCGCCGGCGCATGTTGCTTGGGCTGCGGGGGCATGCGCACGATCGGGATCTTCTCGACGTCGGGCTGCTTCTCGCCGCCCACCACGCGGTTGCGTGACTCCCACGTCATCCGATCCTTGCCGACGAGCGCAATCGTATTCGTGGCCGACGCCCGCCTGCCGTCCCGCGTCACTCCCGTCGATTTGATGATCCACTGGTTGCCGTCCTGGGTCCACGTCCCTTCGCCGAAACCGCCTTCGGAATCGAACACCCAGGAGCGGATCGTTTTGTTGAGCGGGTCCCAGCCGATCCGCTGCGAGCCGGTCATCGCGGGCCGGCCCCCAATTTGCACGGTGAACTGACTAAGGATGAAGCGGCGGTTGTCCGTCCAACGGTAGGACGTGATGACCAGCGATTCAGGGCTTTCATCCACCCAATCGCCAATCAGCCCTTCGAGCCGCTTCATCGCCTCTTCGCCGGTCCAGACGTCCTCGGGCAGGTCGGCCGCGGAGGCCATCAGCCACTTGCCCTCCCGCTTCACGTGGACGACCCGGTAGCGGTTCTTCTCGGCCGGCATTGCCTCGTCGTGGATGACAACCGTTCTGCCGTCCTCGATGGCTTGGGCCGCATTGACGCGGCGGATCGACTCGATCGTATCCTGGATGCGGGTCTTGGGGTGCTCCTTGAAAATCCCGGCGAAGACCTGTTCGATGGCCTTGCGGCCCGACGCGGCCTTGCCGTCCTCGCTGGTAATCAGGCCATCCGGCGTGAAGAGCGCGGCGATGGCGGCCGCATCGTGGCCATTGTAGGCCCTCACGAAGTCGTCGACGACCTGCCGGATTGCCTGCTCGTCCTCCCGGCGCAAGGCATGACCCTCGCGGGCCGGAGCGGACACTGAGGGTTCCGGCGGCGACGGCTTGTCCTCGGCGCGCGGCGCGGCGTTTTGGGCCGCCGCGGCGCCCACCGCCAGGACAACCCAAACGGCGGCGCCCAGGGCAAGCAGGATCCGGTGCGTGGTAGATGCCATTTTGTGTGGCCCCCTTTGACCATTTCTCAGCAATCAGGCAGGACGGTTGACAACCCAGGACACCGGCCTGCTTCGTGCAAACGTCATAGCCACGACCATTCATTATTGCCGTCCTGGTCCGAGGAGGCGAAAACCTGATCGAGCAGTCCGGTGCCGACGACAGGCTGGTTCCAGCCATAATTGGCGGCCAGCGCGGTAAAGTAGGCCGGGCTGCCGGCCAGGAAGCGCCTCTGGCCCAACGGCAACGTGGGACTCATCAGGTCCTCGCCGGAGTCGTGCTCGTAGCCCAAGACGTGGGCCATCTCGTGCATCACGGCCGTGAGCAGGTCGGCGTGCCCCTGGGCGGCAGTCCCCGGGCGGGCAACGAGCACGTCGGCGGCCAGTTGCGTAAACTCGGCGTCGTCCTGCGGCGTGGGGTCGATGAACCAGCCGTAGCCGGCGGCGTCGCGGTCGATCAGGATCGTCTTGCCGATCTCTTCGCCCAACAAGTTGCCCGGCAGGTCCGCAATCTGGACGGAGACGCTTGCCAAGACCTGGCTGCCGGTCACCCAGGCCAACCGCTGGATCGCCGCGTTGACGATGGGAGTGAGTTCCTGCTGGCTGTCCAGGACCTCGTCGGCCGGCAGCGGCTGTGCGGGCGGCGCGAACGCCGGCGTGGCCAGCGTCAGAGGCTCGGCGATGGTGATCGACTGGGTGAGGTGCGAGTAGTACGGCTTGCCGCCCGACCAGAGATAACCGCCGATGTAATACGTGCCCCCCGGCACATTGGTGGTGTTCCAGCTGTAGGTGCCGTTGCCGTTGGCGCCGCTCGCGCTGTACGTGATCCAGGTGACGTTGCTGAACGAAGTGCCTGTGCCGTAGCACAGCGCGACCGTACTGCCGGCCGCCGCATTGGCGGTCGTCCACTTGATGGTGACGGGCGTTCCGGCGGTGACTGTACCGGAAGTCGGGGCTGTCAGTGTGAAGGTCGGGGCGGGAGCGGCCTTGATGGTAATCGACTGGGTGAGGTGCGAGTACGTCGCCTTGCCGCCCGACCAGAGGTAGCCGCCGACGTAGTACGTGCCCGGCGTCACGCCGGCAGTGTTCCAACTGTAGGCGCCGTTGCCGTTGGCGCCGCTGGCGCCGTACGTGATCCAGGTGACGTTGGTAAACGAAGTGCCTGTGCCGTAGCACAAGGCGACGGAACTGCCGGCCGCCGCATTGCCGGTCGTCCAGTTGATCGGCACCGACTGGCCGACGGTGTACGTGCCGGAAGTCGGCCCGGTCAGTTTGAAGGTCGGCGCGGCCACCACCGCCGCCTGGATGGTGATCGACTTGGTGAGGTGGGAGTACGTCGCCTTGCCGTTCGACCAGAGGTAGCCGCCGACGTAGTACGTGCCCGGGGCCACGCCGGTGGTGTTCCAACTGTAGGTGCCGTTGCCGTTGGCGCCGCTGGCGGCGTAGGTGATCCAGGTGACGTTGCTAAACGAGGTGCCCGTGTCGTAGCACAGGGCGACGGAACTGCCGGCGGCCGCATTGCCGGTCGTCCAGTTGATCGGCACCGACTGACCGACGGTGTACGTGCCCGAGGTAGGTCCGGTCAGGGTAAACGTTGCCGGCACCACCGAGAACGTGACCGAGTTGTCGGTGCTGGTGGAGGCCTGATTGAGCGTGCCGGCGGCGTTTTGGGCGACGCCGGCGGCGATCGAGGCGGTCACGGTGCCGCTGCCGGTCATGCCGCTGACGGCCACGTCGTACGTGATCTGGTCGCCGCTGGGGTTGCTGACGATGGCCGTGGTCGCCCCGGCCGTGCCGCCGAGGGTCACGTCGCCGGTGGTGAAGTTTGTTACGGCGCCGCTGAAGACCACGGTGAAGTGGATCGGCGAAGCGGTCGTGGGATCGGCCTGGTTGGCCGCCTGGTTGATCGTCACCGTCAGCGGGGCCGCAGCGGGCGTGAACTTGGCGACGAAGAGGTCCTCGCCACCGGCGGCGGTAAGGTTATAGACCGCCGTACTGGGATCGAAGTTGACCGTGCCCTGGAAGTAACCGGTGGTGTAGGCGGCCCCGGTGGCGGAGACGGCCACCGCGGCGGCGTAGTCGTCGCCGCTGCCGCCGACCCGCTGGGCGGAGAGGAACCCGCCGCTGGAGTTCAACGTGAGGAGGAAGACGTCCTTGTTGCCGAGGCTGGTAAGCGGGTAGGTTCCCGTGCCGGGGTCGAAGTCGGCGGTGCCCCAGAAGCCGCCGTCGACGTAGACGCTGTCGTTGGCGCCGATGGCGATGCCGCCGGCGCGGTCGTAGCCGGTGCCGCCGAAGGCGTCGGCCCACAGGAAGTTGCCCGCAGGACTGAGCTTGGCGGCGAAGAGGCGTTGGTAGCCGGCGCTGCTGAGGTTGGGAAGCGTGCCAAAGGTGGCCGTTCCCTGGAAGCTGCCGGTGACGACGACCGACCCGTCGTCGGAGGCCACGGCGATGCCGGCGCCGGCGGCGGTGGTGGGGCCGCCCATGCCGCGGACCCACACAAAACTGCCGGCGGACGTGAGCTTCATAACGTAGGCGTTGGTCTGGCCGTTGCAGGTGAGGGTTGTCTGGCTGGCGGTGGGGTCGAAATCGGCGGTGCCCTGGAAGCTGCCGGTGGTGTAAACGCTGCCGTCGGCGGCCAGGGCGATGCCGGTGCCGATGCTCATGCCCTGGGCCCAGCCGGTGCCGCCCATGCGGTCGGCCCAGACGAAGTTGCCGTTGGAATCGAGCTTCGAGATGAAGATGTCTTTGGGGCCGATGGCGGTGAGATTATAGACGCTGGCGCCGGGGTTGAAGTTGGCGGTGCCCTCGAAATAACCCGTAGTGTAGACGCTGCCGTCCGATCCTACGGCGATGGCGTTGGCCACGTCGTCGCCGGTTCCGCCCATGTCGTCGGCCCACACGAGCCGGCCGGAGGAGTCCAGCTTGGCGACGAACACGTCCTGGGTGCTGACGCCGGGGCTGCCCTGGGCGGTGAGGTTGTAGCTGCCCGGACCGGAGAGGAAGTTGGCCGTGCCGGAGAAGTTGCCGGTGACGTAGACGCTGCCGTCGGGCCCGAGCGCGATGCCGTTGCCGGAGACGTCGCCGGTGCCGCCCATGCTGTCGGCCCAAAGCAGCGCGCCGCTGGAGGTATACTCGGCCACGAAGGCGCTGCCGCCGGCGGCGCTGGTGAGGTTGTAGACGCCCGGGCCGGGATCGAAATCGACCGTGCCCTGGAAGGTGCCGGTCACGTAGACGTTGCCCGCCGCGTCGGTGGCAATGGCTTGGCCGGCGTCGTTGCCGCTGGCCCCGGCCGCGATGGCGAAATTATAATGAGCGCCGGCGGCCGTCACTAGACCGGCATTAAGATCCGTGTTGCTGGCGGCGAGGTTGCTGATCAGGGTAGTCACGCCCAGCGCGTTGGCGGCGCTGTTGACGTTCTGCGGCGAGAACGTATAGCCGGAGGGCGCGTGGAAGACCAGGTAGTAGTTTAAGCCGGGCAGGACCTGGTTGAACTGGTAGACGCCCAGGCTATTGGTAACGGCCTGGCCGAGCGAATAGTCGTTGACGTCGCCGACGACGCCGGCGGGCGAGCAGAACAGATCGACCGCCACGCCGGCCATGTCAGGCTCGCTCTCGTCGATACCGTCGCCGTTGAGGTCGTTCCAGGCGAAGCCGCCCAGCGACACCGTGCTGGCGGCGGCGACCACCGTGATGGTAAAGGGCTCTTGCAAGGTGTAGCCGAGCGAGTCGGTGGTCTGGATGCGGATGCTGTACGTCCCCTTGGTGAGGTTGATATTGGGGTCGCTGGTCTGGAGCAGATTGCCGACGATGCGGAAGGAGGCGTTGTCGCCGCTGCCCGTGCCGGAGACGAGGGCGTAGGTGTAAGCGCCGGAGTGCGGGCCAACGCTGGAGAGGCTGCCCACGACGGTGTTCAGCCGGGCGTGCTCGACAACGCTGGCGTTGGAAAGGATGATGCTGGTGGGGTGGGTCCTGTCGATCGTGTACAATTGGCCGCTGGTGTAGTTGGCGGTCAGCAGATTGCCGGCCGCATCGACGATCGAACCGTTGTTGATCACGTCCAACCGCAGCGTGCCGTCGCCGGCGCCGGTCTTCACCGTCACGACGTACGCCGTGCCGTTGCTGCCGGCAACAGCGGCGACGCCGGTGACCGACATGCCCGTGGGACTGCCCGGCGTGCCGGCGGTAAGGGCGAAATCGCCGGCGGCCACGCCGGTGACCGTCTCGCTGAAGGTCACGGTATAGTGGACCGTGACGGCGCTGGTGGGGCTGGGGTCCGTCGCCACGTCCGAGAGGACCGTCGGAGGGACCGTATTGATTTGGTAGGAGGGGCCGGTGGTGAAGTTGGCGCCCAGCGGGTTGCCGGCCGCATCGACGATCGAATTGTTCTGGTCGATCACGTCGAGCCGCAACGTGCCGGTGCCGGTGCCGCTGTTGACGGTGACGATGTACGCCGTGCCGTTGCTGCCGGCAACGGGGACGACGCCGGCCACCGAGGCCCCGGTCAGCCCCGTGCCCTCGGTCGCCACAAAGTCGGCCACGGCGACTCCGGTCACCAGTTCCGTGAACGTCACGGTGAAGGTGACCGAAGCGGCGTTGGTCGGATTGGCAACGGTGCCAACGCCGTTGCCCAGGACAATCGACTGGACCGTCGGCGGGGTTTTGTCGATGGTGTACGTCGGGCCGGTGAACGTGCCGGTGCCGAGCGTCAGCGGATTGCCCGAAAGGTCCGTAATCGTGCCGTTGCCCTTGAGGTTCAACTGCAACGTGCCGTCGCCCGTGCCGGTGTTCACGACCACGTCATACAGGCCGCTCGTGCCGGCGACAACCGTGATGGTGCCGACCGAAGTGTTCGTCAGATTGGCGCGACAATCACGAAATCGGTCGGGTCCAAGCCCGTCACCGGCTCGGTGAACTGGACCGCGAATTGGACGACGCTCGCGTTGGTCGGGTCCACGCCCGGCGTGACGCCGTTGCCCTTGACCATGGAAACGACCGCCGGCGGCGTGGTGTCGTGGTCGAAGAAGTCGTTGCCTCCGGAGTCCAGGTCCGAGTTGACGGTCACGAGGTAACTGGTCGTCCCGGTCTGCGTCCAACCGGACTGCGGGAGCACCTCGCGGACGTAATAATCGCCCGGAACCACGTTGGTGAACTGGTAGGTCCCGTCGGCGCCGGTAACGACCGAAGTCTCGCCGGGGTCCAGTTTGCCGTTGTTGTTGGCGTCCAAGAAGACCGTCCAGCCGGCCAGGCCCGGCTCGCCCGTGTCGGCGGTTCCGCTGCTGTTGTAATCGTTCCAGACGGTGCCGCTGATGGTGCCGGGAGGAAGGATGACGTTGACTTGGTAGTCTTCCACCTCGCCGTCAAGGGCCTCGCCGGTGGGTTGCATCGGCGTGCCGTCGGAAAGCGTGCCGGTAGTGCTGTAGCGGAAGCGGGCGTAGGTCTGGAACGAGCTGACGCCCGCCCCGCCGGTAAGTCCCGTCGGTACGGTGAAGTACAAGGTGTTGGCCCCTGCCTGGACGTTCACCCCTCCGTTGGTCAGGTCGGCCGCGGGCAGCGCGTTGCCGCTGGCGTCGGTCCACGTCACCTGCTCCGAGAGACCAAGGGAATCGACCGACTCCCACACGCCGTCGTTGTCCCAGTCGATCCAGGCGTTCAACACGCCGGCCACAGAGGCGGTGACGGTAATCGTCTTGATGGCCGCGGTCTGGCCGGTGGGCTCGCTGACGAGGTTGGTCCCGCCCTGGAACACGATGCCGTTCTCGTTCGGGTCGCCGGTGGGGGAGATGGTGGCGTCCGATGAGGTGTCGATCGAGGTGCCGAGATAGACGCCGGGGACGACGAGGTGGCGGGCGCCGTCGGGGAGCAACGTGGCGCTGATGGTGTGCGCCAGGTCGGTGTACATCGGCGCG
This sequence comes from uncultured Planctomycetaceae bacterium, assembly GCA_963754135.1. Taxonomy (GTDB): domain Bacteria; phylum Planctomycetota; class Planctomycetia; order Pirellulales; family Thermoguttaceae; genus JAJFUI01. Next base: position 659,004 of record CAVWEY010000002.1, on the reverse strand, counting down.
GTGCCGAAGTTGTAGCCGGCCAGGTCGATCACGAAGCTCGTCGTTCCATCCGCGCGGTTCGGCTGGATCGGATTGCCGGCCGAGTCCGTGATGGCGTTGCTCAACGTGATGGTGTAGGTGTGTCCGGGCGCCCAGATGACGCCGGCCGGCACCAGCTTGATCTGGTCAGTGCTGGTGTTGTACGTGAAGGTGTAGTCGCGGCCTTCGATCAACGGCTGGCCGTCTTCGAGCACCTGCACGTTGCTGCTGAGCACCGTGTAACCGGCGATCCCGGAGCGCGCGTCGCTGAGTTGGATGGTGAAGTCGGGGAACTCGATGCCGCCGACCATGGCCACCAGCACGTTGCCGATCGTTGGGTCCCGGTCGATTCCCGCGGCGTCGTTGTCCAAGGGGTCGGTCAACGCGGCGGTCGGCCCGACAAAATCCGTGCGGTCGATGGCGCCGCGGTCTTTGTAGGTGCTCTTGCCCACGCCGCCGCTGGGCGGAGCGACGTTGGGGTCGTTCACCCGCAATTGCCCGTACAGGTCCGTGTCCGGCGCCAGGATCGGCGACAGGGGAAGCCCCAACGACTGGCGGACATTGATCATGTTCGGCCGGTCCTGCAGCGAGTCCTCCGAGCTGTCGATGATCGCGGAGCCTTCGGCGGGATAGAAGTTGCCGGCGGCGGCGTTGACAAACAGTGGGGCGCCGTTGGCGATGGTGATGGAATCCGTATCGGTGATGCCGCTCAGGTTCACCGTGTTGCCGGAGTACGCCGTGTAACTGACGACCGTGGTGTTCGACGTGGCGGCCACCTCGATGCCGGTGGCGAAATTGGCGACGACGTTGTTCAGCAGGGTGGGGCTGGCGTTGGCGCCGACGTTGATGCCGATGCCGGTTGGGGTGGCGTTGCCATAGAGCGTGTTGTTGACGATCCGCCCGAAGGGAACCGATCCGATCGACTGTCCGGCGGCCTGGGTGCTGCCGCTGTAACTGATGCCGCCGGTGCCGCCGAAGGCCAGCACACAGTTTTCAATGACGACGCCGGGCACCTGGTTCGGAACGCCGCCCTGGGCGCTGGCCGCCAACAGCGGCGCGGTCGGACCGGGCAAGGGCGGGGAATAGCTAAACCCCGTCGTGTCCGTCGGGTACGCCCCGGGGTTGACCGTAATGCCGTACTGGCTGGAATAGGTGATCTTGTCGTCTTCCAGCAGCACTTGGCCTTGAGGAGAGACTTGGTTCTCGTCCCCCTCGTCCATGTAGTGGATGGAGGTCTGGCTGGTGGACAAGACCGTGACCCTGGTGGCGTTGGTCAGCACCACGTGGTCGGTGAAGACGCTGTCCACCGCGGCGGTGACGGTGAACACCTTGGCGGTCTTTTCCTCGTTAATCGCCTTGGCGATGGCGGCCGCGATCTGAGCGGCCGTGTCGGTCGAGGAATAGTCGATGGGGATCGCCGTCGAACTGCCGCCGCCGAAAGTCGAATTGACGAACTGGAACGTCACCGTCACCGGATCGCCGGTGATCGGCGCCACGCCGTCGACGGTGAAGGTCATTCCGGCGGGGATGTCGTTTCCGGAAGGGGCGGTCACCGTGATGGTGGCGGGAAGGCCCGACACCGTGGTGGCCGCCAGCAGGTCGACGTGATTGCTGGCGCCGTTGGTGGCGGCGGTCACCGTGAACAGCCCGGCCTTCTCGGCGGCGTTGATCGCCTTGGCCACCGCCGCGGCCACTTCCGCCGCGGTCTGGCCGGCAGTGAAATCGACCGCCACGTCGTTCGGGTTCCCCACTCCGGAAACGGTCGGATCGAGGAGTTGGAACGTCACCGACGAGATGCCGTCGCCGATGGTGAACGTCATGCCGTCGCTGATGTCCATGGCCGCCGGAATGGTCAGCGTATAGGAGTTGCTGAGCCGGTCGGTGGTGTCGAAGGTTTGGGTGATGGTCACCGTGGTGTCGCCCTTGGCAAAGGTGCCGAAGTCGCTCGCCCGGCGGATCTGCAACTGGTAGTAACCCTGCGTGACCGCTCCCTTGGGGGCCGTGCTGAACGTGAAGGTCGTCACACCGGCCGAAGCGCCCGATCGCCTCCTCGCCGCGCTCGGCAAAGCCGACGATCACGTCGTCCACGTAGAACCCCGCGTGGTCGTTGTCCTGGCTGCGGGCGTAACTGTTGTAGCTCGCGTCGGGCGTGGTGGCCACGTAAGGCAACGGGCCGGCATCCTTGACGGCGTGGCCGATCAGGTAGACCAGGTTGTTGTCGACCTTGAACGTCGGGTTCCCGCCGGCGAACGTCTTGTCCAGCGCCGTGGCGATGACCTGGGCCACCTGGTCGGCGGTCATGGTGGAAGTGATGTCCAGGGCGATATTGCCCGGCTTCTTGAGGATGCCGCTGCCGTTGCCTTCCGTGGTAATGGTCGGATTGGCCGACTGTTTGACGCCCTCGGCCCCGTTGAGCATCACGCGGTCCTGGTAGGCGTCGGCGACGATCGTCACGCCCAGGCTGTTGGTGACAGCCGCGCCGTTGACGGCGTTGGCGATCAGTTCGGCGACTTCCGAGCTGCTCTCGCCGGATTGAATCTCGATCGGCACGTCGTTGTGGTTATTTAGGGTGCCGTTGTTGTCGAACTCGAACGTCTTCAGCACGGTGCCCGACGGGTCCGTAATGCTGAACGTTTCGCCGTCGGGAATGGCGTCGCCGGCCACGTCCGGCAGGTGCAGACTGACGCCCATGTCGAACTCGAACGTATCGACCGTCTTGCCGTCGGCGGAGGCGACGGAGAAGGTTTCGCCGTCTTCCAACTGTTCGCCGGAGAGTGCGCCGAGATTGGAGCCGGCCACGGCGACCGTGTTCGGCCACGCGCCGCCGGTGGTAAAATCGAACCGCAGTTGGATGTTGCTCTCACCGGCGAATCCGGCCATCGAGACGCGGGCCTGCTCCCAACTGCCGTTGGTGCTGGTCAAGGCGTTCAACTCGGTCCAATTGATCCCCCCGTCGGTCGAGGCGTAGACGGAGGCGTAATCGCCGGCGCCGTCGGCCAGCGAATAGTTGAAGTACATGACCGGCTGATCGCCCGCCGCATAATCCTGGAGGCTGAAGGGTTGGGTGACGATCGAGCCGTGCGCGCCGCCGGGCAGGTTGTACGTGTCGTAAACGCCGGCATTGTCGGCATAGTTGGCCGCGCCCGGCTGCACGGGGTCCGCGTTTTGCTCCAGGCCGAAATAGAAACTCTTTCCACTCGTGTCGCCGGGATTGGTCAGCGCGTTCGCCGGCGCCGTGGTGACGTGCCACAGGTTGTAGTCCAGGGTCGAGAAGGCCAGGCCGGAAACAGCCGTCATGCCGGGGATCGTGACGTGCGTCGCGCCGTCGAGGAAGATCGGTTGTTTCGTGCCGTCGGCAGTCAGGGCGTACACGTCGCCGGTCTGGGAGACGGCAAACAGCATATTGGCGTACGCGCCGTTCTCCACGTCCGGCGGCCCGGCCGTCAAACCGGCAAACGCCACGCCGGTGGTGGGGTTCTGGTCCGAGTCGATCGTGGCGATGTACTTCAGCGACGCCACGTTGGCGTTCCCGTTCGGCTGAATCTCATCGGGCGTGGTCTTGCCGTCGCCGGTCTTCTCCAGGGCCGGCTGGTCGTAATTGAGGATTTGATACAGCTTGCCGTCAATCGTCACGCAATACAGGTTGCCGTCGAGGAACGCCATGCCCGTGATCGTGTTGACCGCGTTGCCCTGATCGTCGGTGGTCAACGAAGCGACGGGGACGAAGTTCGTCACCAGGCGCTGGCCGGCGCTGGTGTCGGAGGGGTCATAGTCGTAGGCCGTGCCGCTCTCGGTCAAAGTGTAGAGGAGATTGCTCTCGTAGCCTTGCGTCTCCGGCGTCAGGCCGGCGGCGGGCACGGGGTCGTTTCCGATCGCGTAGAGGACGGAATTTCCCGACCCGTAGGCCATCGCCTCCATGCGGATGCCGCCGGCCCCGTCGTTCGCGGCACCCGCCTCGATCAAGCCGGCGGGGGGATTGGCGGAGTCCAACTCGTAGGTCACCAAGCCGTCTGATTGCTGGGAAAGGAAGGCATTACTGGGGTTGCCCGGGTCGATCTGACAGAGGACGCCGGCGGCGGCGTTCTGGTCCGTGCCGGTCGTGTCCGCCCCCCGCGTCATCGTGTAAAGTTCGCCGTCGTTCCGCATCACCAAGTCGCCGTAAGTGACGGTCGTCGCATTGGGCAGGGTCGCTGGTCGCCTCGACCGTCCCCGTGAAGGGATCGACCATGTCCAAGCCGGTGTTCGTGAGCACGTAGAAACTCACGTCGTTCAGTTCGTAGGGAGTGGCGGCAAGATTCAACTGCTGGTTGGTGGTTCCGGGGAAGAGGGTGTAAGGGGCGGACCCCTGGCTGCCGACGTAGTCCTCGGCCACGGCCGTGATGGAACTCAAGGGCGCCCACTGCACGCTGGGATCGAGCGTCGGGTTGCCGCCGTCGGCGGTGGCGCCCGCGGTCGTCACGGCAACGTAGTAGACGTGGCCTTCCATCAGGTAGATCGGCCCGATAAACGGGTCGTTGGTGCCGTAGGAGCCGCTGCTGAGAATGCTGTCCGTGCTCCCGTTGCCCAACCCCGCCTGGTCGTCGACGACGTCCGAGTTGGTCCCGGTGTAAATCGAGAGTCGGCGCCGGGGCCGGGGTGGTTCCGACCGCGCCGCCGTCGAAGAGCCACAGGGTAGTGTCGGGCCGGACCAGACCATCGGCAAAGTCGAGGTCCAAGACCACCGGATACACCGACCCGGTAGTAGTCACGCCGGTGATCCTCTCGATGGTATTGCCGTAGTCGACGCTGAACTCGTACCAAGTGACGTCGGTCCAACTGCTCAAGTAACCGGCGATGTTGATCATGCCCTCGTCGGACTGGAGCAGATTACCGGCCGGCTGAGCGGTGGCCCAGGTGTTGTTCGACGTGGTGGTCGTGTTTCCCGGCGCCTCGGTGTCGTAGACGTCGGTGGTCAACACCGAGTGGTCCGGCAAGCCGGACACGTCGATGCCGTTGGTGGCATAGCGGATGTCGGCATACTGGACGGTCGAGCCGGGAAACTCGTAAATCGGTTGGAGCCGAATTTGCAATTGGTACTGGCCGTAAGTCTGCTGGGCGCCGGGGAACGCCGGCGGGGCACTGCTGACGCGGACGTAGTAGGTCCGCAGATCGCTCCCCGAGCCGGGCAGAACCACGCGCATGCCGGCGTCCTTGGGGTTGGTGCTGTACACGTCCGCGTAGCCCGAGCCGTCGTCCAAGGGCAAGGCAATCCCGCTAAGGGTCGAGTCGTCGCGCCAGTTGTCGCTGCTGGCCAACACGTTGCCGTTGGCGTCGACCAATTCGAGCACCGTGTCCAACGAGAAACTGGTGCGGTCGATGGCCATCCAGACCTCCGTGCCGGGGTAGCCCTGGAAACTGTAGACGTCGACGTCGGTGGGCCGGTCGTAGGCGATCGTGCCGTGGACCTCGAAGCCCAACCGCAAGACCTCGTCGCCAGCCTCGGGGTCCTGGGCCAATTCCCCCAAGGGCTGCGCGGTGGACGGGGTGCCGTTGAGATCGACGCTCAGGCCGGTGGCCGGCTCGGTCTCGTTGATCACCGCGACGTTGCTGTCGTTGCTGTACGGGCCCAGCGTGATGCCCGCCCAATCGCCCGCCTCGGGAGTAGCGGTGGGATTGTTGTCGGTGTCGAGCATCGGGTTGCCGCTGGGATCGAGTCCGGCGCCGATGGTGTCGTCGGCCAGGGAGGTGAGCACGACGGGGTTGCCGGGCGTGCCCAACACCTGGAGCGTCCCGCCGACGCGGTTGGTGATCTCCAGCGGCCGGCCGGAGGCCGTAAAGCCGGCGGTGGCCCCGCTGAGCTTGACCACCAGGCTTTCCGTCAGGCTGCTCTGCAGCCGGAGTCCGCCGTAGGTGTCCAGGTTCGGCACGTCGATGTCGCCGAGCACGATGTGGACGATGTTGGTGTCGTCCCAAATGCCCTCGGTGGTCAAGGTACCGGCGCGGACGACCATGCCGTTGAGCGTATTGTTGGTGAGTTCGTTGCCGCGGACCAATGGGCCATAGTTGCCGTCGTACTGGCTGTAGGCGTCGACGGGACCGGTGCAACGGCCCCAATCGTTGACCTGGAGCGAGTTGAGCGAGTTGACGTCGAACGAGATTGCCGCCCCCTGGTTGTCGCGGATGATGTTGTTCACCAGGACCGGCTGGCAGAAGATGCCGTAGATGACGGCCGCCTGGTCAATCGAGCCGCGGCCGTTGCGGTCGTCGGTGGTCGTGCTGGCGGCGTTGTACTGGAAGAGCGAGTCGGCGATCCGCACGGTCGCCTGGCGGATCTCGACCGGGGCGAAGGTGGCGGACTCGCCCTCGATGGCGGTGGTGCCGCCGGCATAGAAGACCTGGACGTAGTCGAGGCTGCCGGTGGAGGTGGGATTGAAGTAGAAGCCGCCCCAGTTGCCCGGGCTCGGCGTGGTCTTGTTGCCGTCGTTATTGGTGTCGAAGGTCCCCCCGGCGCCGTAGCGGTCGTCCTGCAGGGAGGTGAAGACGATGGGATAGGCGGCGGTGCCCTCGGCGATGAACTGCGAGCCGAAGCCGGCCTCGATCCGCGTCCCCGAAAGCTTGACGACCGCGCCGGGGTCGATCATGAGCCGGCCGGCCATTTCCGCCGCTTGGCCGGTAAGGCCCTGGACGGCCACGGTCGTGCCGGTGCCGCTGAGCATGACGGTCCCGCCCGTCGAGGTAGCCGTAATCTTCAGGCCATCGGTGGAAGCGGCGTAGTTGATCGCCGTCGCGATGGCGGTGGCAATTGCGGTGGCGGTTGTCGCCGACGAGATCTCGATCTCCACGCTGCCCGACTTGACGCCGTTGCCGGCCGTGTCGAACTCGAACCGCAGCGTCTGGCTGCCGTCGCTGAGGGTGAAGTACTGGCCGTCGACGAAGGTGGTCGTGTCGGTCGGCACCACGAGTTGATTGTAGCCGGCGGCCGTCAGCGGGCAAGTGCCGGCGACGGCGACCGCCTCGCCGGCCCCCTCCGCAATCGTCAGGTTTTCCGGGACCGCCAGGACCGTGCCCACGTCGGCGAAGCGGGCCGATCCGTCAATTTCCTCCGTCGACTGCCCGGCATTGGTGGAAACGCGGAGGAACAGGGCGTTGAGGCTGTTGTTCACCAGGGTGTTGCCGTACAGGTTCGGGCCGACGCGGCCGTAGTCGTTGGTGTACAGGCTCTCACCGAATTGGTTGTAGAACTCCGATTCCAAGAGGCTGTTCGGATCGGCCGACATGGCCGCGTCGGCACTGTGGCTGATCGTGGTGAAGGAGACGGTGGGCCGGGCATCGATCATGGTGACCGGGTCGTACACGCTCTGGACCCCGTTGACCGTGACCGACCCGCCGCCGTAGCGGATGTCGGCATAGTTGACGCTGTCGAGGAAGATGCCCTGCTCTTCCAGGTTGCCGTAGGTGGGATCGCTGGTTTGCGCATCGTAATCGTTGGCGAAGACCAATCCACCCCAATCCCCCGGCGCCGGCGTTGTGGGCGGGGCGTAGGTATCGACGCCGATACTCTGGTCCTTGTAGGAAGTGAAGTAGACGCACTGGCCCGGCGTGCCGAGCACCTGCAGCGCGCTGAGGCTGCGGTCGACGGTCACGCCGGTGCTGCCCACGTCGATGTTCGCCCCCTCGAGCTTGAATACGGCGCCGGCGTCGATTATCATCGTCACGCCCTTGGGCAAGTCGATGTTCGTGCCGTCGCTGAGCGCGGCGCCCGCCGGGTTGGTGCCGACCTCGTACGCCTTGTCGTCCTGAAGGGTCGATTTCAGGTTGCTCGTGCCCAGGTTGATCGTCACCGTCGGTCCGCTCAAATCCACTACCGTGTTGCTGGCGGCGTCGACGGCGGCTCCGGCATCCAGGCCGCCGGCGTACCTGGTGGTCGTCGTCTGGCCTATTCCGGTCGGAATCCAACTCACCGAGTTGATCGCGGCGGCAATCGCCGTGGCGACTTGGCCCGCCGTCGACGTGCTGCTGAACGGGACGGCGATGTTCCCCGTGGTGACCTTGCCGTTGCTGTCCAACTCGAACGTGAACGTCTTGGTGGTGTCGGAGACCGTGAACGTCTGGCCGTCGGTCAGCAGATTGCCGGCCACGGCCTGGATGCTGTCGCCCCCGTTGTCGTTGGCGAAATTGTTGCCCACGACGCGAACGATGTCCCCCTGTTGCGCCGCGGTCAGCGCCGCCGAGATGGTCGTGAAGGGGTGGGCAAGGGTGCCGTCGACGAGGCAGAGCGCCACCGTCGCGTTGCCGGAAGCGGGGAAGGCGGTGCCGCTGCCGCCCTGGAGCGTCAGCACGTTGCCCGCAACCGTGCCGGTGACGCCGTAGCGGGTGCCGCCGCTCCAGAAAACGTCGAACGTCCCTGAAACCAGCCCGCTTCCCGACGGCAGATTGCACGTTGCCGCGCTGGCGCTGGTTTTCACCCAAGCCGTCACCGCCGTCGTCGGCGCCGCCTTATCGACGATCAGCGTGTTGTTCTGCGCGGCGGTTGTGCTGGCGGTGTTGGTGTTGAACCAGAAGTCGTACTCGCCGCCGGGGGTCCCGTCCGCGTCGCCGTCCAGCGCGATGCCCTGGGCGTTCACTAATTGCGTGCTGGCCTGCGGCTGGAAGGTCAACCGCAAGTCGTAGGGTCCCTCGCTCGTCCCGCCGACGCCGCTGTTGGCGATGTCCGGGTCGTACTGGTCGTTGCCGCTGGCGCTGACGCCGATGTAGTACGTTCCCGGCGTCAGGGGGATATTGATGAAGGAGTCCGTGCCGTAGTAGTCATCGTTGCGGGCCACCACTTGGCCCTGGCTGTTGTAGAGCACCAGGGCCGTGTTCAAGAGGCTGGCGTCTTGCAGCCGTTGGGCGATCGTCTCGGCGCTGAAGTTCCCTGCCTGATCGACCTGGAACTGGTAGAGGTCGATGTCCATGCTGTCGTCGCGGTACATGTACTGACCGCTGACGATGTTGCCGTTGTTGGGGAAGGCCGCGTCCCCGCCGCTTTGGGTGGTGGTCTCGCCGCCCGTCTCGTCCACGCCGGGCAAACTGCTGCCCATGATCTCGTCGGGCGGCAGGTCAAAGGAATGGCCGTATTCGAGCGTGTGCATGATTTCATGCATCATGGTGTACATGAACGAGCCGCCGAACGCGCCGGTCCCCCAATCGTAATAACTGTTGAGGATCGCCTCGCCGTCGGTCGGGCCGCCGGTGGCCATGCCCGCCGGACTGCCCGCACCCGTGGGGGAGTCGGGGTTGATTGCCCGGACGTCGCCCACGGCAACCGTAACGCCCTGGTCGGCGGTCTCGACGAACTGCACGCCGAAATACGCGGAATAAAGGGAATAGATTTCCCGCACCCGCTGCTCCTCCGTCGCCGTAATCTGGTTCAACTGCGGCGTGCCGTTGATCGTCCCGTAATCACTCTGGAAATTGTAATAGTAGGTGGGAATCAGGCCGGTGGGGCCGGTGTCGCCGCTGTCCAGCGGGGTGTGGTTCTCGCCGGCCACGTCGGTCGCTCCGGTCGGCAGACTCCGCTCGCCGGGCGTGTCCTGGCCGCCGGGCCATTCCAAGTCGTAGGGAATGGCGCCGATCTGCCCAGAAAGCACCCACGTCTGGCCCGTCGAGGAGCTCAACGGGTCGGCGGGGACGGGCGAGTACGTGGAGAAATCGCCCAGATCGGCCGCGGTTGAAAACGTGGAGGCGATGCCCACCAGACTCATGCTGTCCACGTCGTTGCTGCGGTCGGTGGTGACGATGTCACCGCCCTGCCCTCCCTGCGCCGCCCCGATCGCCTGGTACTGGTCCCCGATCCGCAGGCGGAAGCTGTTGCTGCCTGGATTGGCCACCAGAGTGGCCAGGTCGCCGCTAAACGTGAGCGTGACCATTTTGGCCGTGGAATCGTAAACGGCGGCGATCGGGTTGAACACCACGTCGTCCGCCGTGTTCGCCGTATCACCGGTGGCGATCAGGCTATAAAAGCTCAGCGTCTGCGCCGAGGCCGGGTCCATGGCCTCGCTGAAGTAGACCTGGATCTGGTTGCGGGCCTGCGAGAGCGTGCCGTCGGCGTTGCGCGTGATCGGCTGCGGCACCACCGCTGTCACCTGCGGCGGCAATCGTCAGATTGAAGTTCCAACTGAAGTTCACCCCGTCCCAATAGGGCGTCTGGCCGGCAGGGCTAACTTGGCCGAATCCGACGGGCATGCCCGCCGTGTTGGTCAACGGCGGCAAGGGCTTGCCGTCCGGGCCGTAATAAGTGTGAACCCCGTCCCACCCTTGCCCGACGATCGTGATCCGGTACAAGCCGGCGGGCAGAGGTTGGTCCAGGCGGATCAGCACCTCGTTCGACTGGTCGCCGATGGCCTCGTAACCCGGCGTGATCACCACGTCGTCGGTGTCGTAGGGGTTGGTCACCGGGTCGTAGAACGTGCCGTCCGCGCGGCGCAGGTGATTTGGATGCCGGCCAGCGTGGTGGCGTCGATGGTTGTGTCGTTAAAATTGAGCGTAAACTGCGTAGGGGAGGCCGTGATCGTGGGGTAGTCGGTCGCCTGGTACGTGGTCACGTTGGTGGTCACCGAGAGCAGTTCGAGCGTGTTGTAGATCTGCGGTCAGCGGGTCGGGAAGCTCCCAGACGCCGCGGCCCAGCGTCCCCGCCACCAGCACGTTGTCCTTGGCATTGTACGTCAGGCTGTAGATCGGCGGCGTCCGGCAGGCCGGTGCCCAGCTTGGTCCAGGTGCCGAGGCTGCGGGTCTGGCTCACATAGACTCCCTGCGAGCCGGCCACCACGACCGCGGCGTCCTTGCCGCTGCCGACGACCGTCACCGCGCGGAGCCCGGCCGCGGCAGCTACGCCGGCCACGGTGGCGTAGTTGCCCGTAATGTTGGTCACCGTATTGCGCCACCTCGTCGACGCAATAGATGGCGCCGTCGAGGACGATGTAAGCCTTGGTCCAATCGCTGGGACTGACGGCGATGTCCAGCACGGCCGCCCCATTGGCGATCTGCGTCAGCGCGCCGCCGGCGGTGGTCCGCAAGTAGACGCCCGTGCTGTTGACGACCCACAGCACGTAGGGGTTGGCCACGCCGTTCTGGTAGCCCCCGTAGACCATCGCGTTGGCGTCGGTCACCGTGTTGAGGTTGGTCAGCGTCGCGCCTTGGTCGGTCGATTCAAACACCGACGTGGCCCCGCCGATCACGATCCACGACGGATTGACCGCGTTGATGGCGATCGGGGTGTCGTATTGGCCGCCGTCGACCTGGGCGAAGGTCTTCGTGGTCCCGATGACCTTCAGCGCCGGAGACACGGTGCTGCCGGCCACCAGATTGTTGCCGGCGTCGTAGGTCTGCTGCTGGAAATTGCTCAGATAGGTGCCGGCGGTGTAGCGGTAGGACTGGTTCGAGGCGGCCAGGCTCGCGTCGTCCACGGCCACGGTGCCGCCGGCGCTCTTGGTCGTTTCGTTCCACACGCTGCTGCCGTCGGCGGTTTCCGTCGAGACGCCGGTGTCTTGGGCGGCGGCGATGGCCACGTTCGAGATGCTGTCGTAGGCGACCGAGGAGACCTCCGCGATCTGCAAGTTACCGTTCAGCGAATACCAATCGCCGGTGTTGTTCTGCGGATTGGTGCGGAGGTACACGCCGCCGTCGTCCGCTTCGACCAACTGGCCGCTAGCGTTGAAAGTCATGTCCCGCGACTCGGCGTGGGGGGACGAGTTGCTGGCGGTGCCGCCGGGGGCGGGACCGGCATTGGTCAGCGAAACCCACTGCGACCCGCTGGTCTTCGAGGCGTCGCCGCGCAACAGCAGGCCGCTGTAGTCCGTGGCGCCAATCGAGGACGCCGTGCCGATGGCCGGCTGCGCGTTGCCGCCGATGTAGACGACGTTGGGGTTCGTGGGATCGGCGGCGATTGAGAAGTCGACTGCCCCCTGGCCGCTCGGCAAGGTCCCCAAGGGGTCGCCCGTCAGGGCGGTCACCCGCGGGAATTGCAGCACCTGAGGCGTGCCGTTGACGGTGATCTTGGGCACGTCCATCTCCAACCAGGTCGTCCCCGTCCCGCCGTTCCGGAACACCGCGGCCAATTGGTCCAGCGTAGTCGAGCCGGTCATTTGGTTGACGATCCCCACGTAAACCTGGTGGGAGTTGCCCACGCTGATTTGGACCCGGTGCGTGGTGTTGTTGCCGGTGGCGCTCAAGAGGTTGTCGATGGCCGTGCTGCTGACCTTGGTCCAGGTGGCGCCCGAGTCGGTTGACTTGTAGATTCCCTTGCTGGTGGTGCCGACGACCGCCGTGTAAAACACGTTGTTGAGGGTCGGATCGGCCGCCAGATCGAAGGTGATGCCGGCGGGCAATCCGGTGCCGGTTGCGCCGGAGATCTGCGTGAAGGTGGCGCCGCCGTCGGTGCTGCGGAAGAGGCCCACGCTGGCGTAAGTGGCCGTCAGCGAGTTGTCGGCGGCCACCAGGATCGTGTTGCCGCGGGCGGCGATGCCGATGACGTTCAGCCCGGTCAACGTGCCGCCGCCGTTCAGTTCCGTCCAGGTCGTGCCGCCGTCGGTGGTGCGGAGAATCCCGCTGAGTGCGCCCCCCACCCGGTTATCGTCGCTGAACCGTCCGATCCCGGCGACCAACGTGTTGCCGGTGGCGTCGGTCGGATCGAACGCCAGCGCGCCGATCGACAGCGACGTGTCCGTGTCCGTCAGCGGCGTCCAGGTGGGACTGGCGGTCTGGGCGTTGTCGGTCCGCCAGATGCCGCCATTGGCCGTCCCCACGTAAAGGACGTTGGCGTTGGTGGGATGGGCCGCCACGGCCGTAATTGCGCCGGTGACTTCGTTCAAGTATGCTGCCCGAGACCGCGTTGGCGACGTTCTCCACTTGGCCGTTGTCGATCGGCGCCGGCCCGAGCGGCACCCAGGCGGCGATGCTCAGCAGCGCCCGCTCTTCGAACTGCTCGATCCGAAGCCCGCGGTGATGCCGCGCCCTGACTGTCTGCTGTTGTTTGCGATGGTGGGATCGGATCGGCTTGGCGATCGAACGACGGTGCAGTAGACCCCAACTCCCCATGACCTCAGTCTCCTTCCGATGTACGCGAAAGAACAGCGTCACAATAGGCCAAGAATTAGTGCTCGCTCCCGCAATCCAGCAGATGCCGGCGGCGTCCCCTGGTAGTCTGGACCGACGGGTACATATCTTACTAAGGTAACAACTGGAGAACCTGTGTCAAGTAAGAAATAGCTTGCAAGTGGTACTGCCAACCAACCATAGTGCGTATTATACTCATCCTGGTTAGATAATTGTGCCCCTTTCGGCAGCCCAGCCCCGACACCGGCGGACGGTGGCCCCGCAACGGGACCAGAACTATAATTCCGCAAGACTTGCCCGATCTTGGCAACTAACCTGAAGAAGCGTGTGACCGGGCCAGTGACGAGGCGGTGACATATTTTAATGGAGGAACTTGCGATGAAACGGGAGATTTTCAACGTGAAGGTGCGGACCTGGATCGCCGTGCTGGCGATGCTGGCCCTGGCGGGCGCGATGATGGCCGGCATAGGGAGCAGGGAACATGCCGTGGCCCAGGGGCCGGCGATTGCCGCCGGCGGCGGGACTCAAGCCCCCGCGAGCTACGCCAAGAGCCTCTCGAAAGCCTTTCGAGAGGCCGCCCAAAAAGTCTTGCCGGCCGTGGTGATGATCAAGAATCTGCCGGTGGCGGCCGAGCGCCCGGCGGGCGAGAGTGCCGCGCCCAACGACCAATCCGGCGAGAGCCCCTTCGACATGTTGCCGCCCGAGTTCCGCCATCTCTTCCCGGACCTGCCGCACATGCCCATGCCCAACATGCCCCGCGTCGAGCCGGGAAGCCTCGGCTCCGGCGTGATCATCGACCCGTCGGGCATCATTCTCACCAACAACCACGTGGTCGCCGGGCACGGCAAGCTCATCGTCCGCTTGCACGACGGCCGTGAGTTCGACGGCATCGACGTCAAACGCGACCCGAAAACCGATCTGGCCATCCTCCGCATCAAGGGCGCCGGCAAGCTGCCGGCGGCGAAATTTGGCAATAGCGACGACATGCAAGTGGGCGACTGGGTGCTGGCCCTGGGCGATCCTTTTGGCTTGGAAGGTACGGTTACGCAAGGGATCGTCAGTGCGAAGGGACGCGGTTTGGGACTGACGCTGCGTGAAAACTTCATCCAGACCGACGCGATCATCAGCCCCGGCAACAGCGGCGGACCATTGGTCAACCTTGATGGCGAAATAATCGGCATCGACACCGCTATCGCTGTGCGGACCGGCCTGGAGCGAGTCGGCTTCGCCGTCCCCAGCAACCTCGCCAAATGGGTCAGCGAGCAATTGATCGCTCAAGGGGCGGTGCGGCGGGCCTATCTCGGCATCAGCATGCAGCCGCTCTCCCAAGACCTCGCCAACAAGCTCGGCGCCCAGGGCCAGCAGGGCGCCGTCGTGGCGGACGTATTCCCCGACACCCCCGCCGCCGCGGCCGGGGTGAAGGCCGGCGATGTGATCGTCGGGTTCGCCGGCCATCCCGTCGCCAGCCCGCAGGAACTCCAAACCTCCGTCGAGCAGGCCGCGATCGGCGGCCGGCAGCCGCTGGACGTGCTGCGCGACGGCAAGCGAACCACGCTGGAGGTCACCGTCAAGGAGCAGCCGGCCAACTACGGGCTGGTCCAGGGCGAACGGATGGCCCCCGGCCAACGCGGGAACTCCAGCTTCGACAAGCTGGGGATTGAAGTCTCCAATCTCACCGCCGACGTGGCCGGCAAACTCGGCGTCAAGGCCGGCGAGGGAGTGGTCATCACCGACGTCCGCGCCGGCAGCCCCGCCGCCCTGGCCGGCCTGACCAGCGAAATGGTCATCGTCCAGGCCAACCGCAAGCCGATCAAATCGGTGGACGATTTCCGCGCCGCCATGGCCCAGAAGTCGTTGCAGGAAGGCGTCTTGCTGCTGGTGCGCACCGCCCAGGGAACGCGGTTCGTCGTCATCCGGGCGATGTAACGGCGCTGGCCGGCCAATAGCAGCTTTCAGCGATCAGGTTTTAGCCGCGTAGGGCGGATTTCCTAATCCGTCCAATGTTCGGGGACGGATTAGGAAATTCGTCCCCCAGGCTCTTTTCCGGTCAGGTTTCGCACCGCCTCTTTCACGGAGCGGTTTCGGGGGGTGCGGTTCGGACGGCAGAAGCGCTTGCCCGGCATAGGTTTGCGACGCCGGTTCTCCTCGCGCGTCGAGCCACCCATTATGCTTGTTGTTGCGAAACAGGGTTATTCAATTGACTCCACCTACCACAACCGGTAGTATGTGGGGATGGACGACACCTATCCTCGGACGATTCTCGATCTGGAGGATCGTTTCCGCACGGAAGAGGACTGCCGGGCGTACCTGGCACGGTTGCGATGGCCCAATGGCTTTGTATGCCCGCGTTGTGGGCACCATGGCGGATGGCCGGCTACACGTGGTCGGTTGATTTGTAGGCGCTGTCGCGGCCAGGCGTCGGCGATCGCCGGAACGATCTTCCAAGATACGCACAAACCCTTGCGTCTATGGTTTCGGGCAATTTGGCAGGTAACCAGTCAAAAGCACGGGGCAAGCGCCCTGAACCTCCAACGAGTTCTCGGCTTGGGCAGCTATGTGACTGCATGGACGTGGTTGCATAAGTTGCGACGTGCTATGGTTCGCCCTGGCCGCGATCGCCTTGCCGGGCGAGTGGAGGTTGATGAGACCTACGTAGGGGGGGAAGGCAAACGGACGGGCAGTCGTAGTCTGGACAAGGCAATGGTAGTGATTGCCGCGGAAGAGGATGGGGCTGGGATCGGGCGTATCCGTATGGCACGGATTGTCACCGCGTCACGGATTTCCTTGCATCGCTTCATCCAAGCTTCGGTTGCGACTGGCAGCACGGTCCACACGGATGGAAACGCGTCATACACCGGATTAGACGGTATTGGCTATGTGCATGAGGTGACAGTTCTGACCGGTCGTGGGAAAGACGCGGCCACGGAATTGCTTCCGCGGATTCACAGGGTCGCCTCCCTCCTGAAACGCTGGCTACTAGGCACCCATCAAGGCGCAGTTCGTCCAAACTACCTGGACTACTATCTCGACGAATTTACCTTCCGTTTTAACCGACGCACCTCGCGATCCCGTGGCTTGCTCTTCTATCGGTTGCTCGAACAAGCGATGCAGGTTGAACCGGTCCCCTATCGTACTATTGTCACCGAGGCCGCCGAGCCCTTCTGACTACAAGATATTGGGGGTGGTGGAGTCAATTGAATAACCCTAGTTGCGAAACTCCCTCTTTTGGTGCATCCAATATCTCTGGTGTGCCGCAGCCTTCTGCCCGCTGACCACCGACCACTGATAGCTGACCACTGCCCACTGCCCACTCTCACCCCTCGACTCTCCCATCATGCGCTCCGGGCCGGGGGCTTTCAAGGTCAAGAATTAGGCCAGTTTGGCGAAAGGGGGAAGGCGGAAGGACGAAAGCGGAGGGGGAAGGCGGAAGGGGGAAGGGGGAACCGCCCACCGCGCACTACCCCGGCGTCCTGAAAGACCGCGCGTTTGGATCGTCTGGGCCGCTTGTCGCCCCGAGCGGGACGGGCGCAAAAGAACGCCCCCGGAGGGGCGTCCCAGGATGCTCCACGGCCGAAGCCGCTTCAGCATTGCCTCGCGCGGACGAAAGTCCACTTACTGTGACTTGCGGGCAATCGTCGCTCGGATACACTTAAGGCTACCTTATCAGGCCGTTCGCATCCCGTCAAGAGGCAGGAGGGCTTTTTCATGCCGAATTCGGAAAAACCGTACATTCTGGGGCTGGATCTGGGCGTTCAATCCGCTGGCTGGAGCGTGATCGACCTGGACGAAGCTGGCCGCCCGTGTGGTGTCCGCCGTTCGGGGGTCCGCTGTTTCGAGAGTGGCGTCGGCAGCGAGACCGAAATCGCCAGCGGTAAGGATGAGTCGCAAAACATCAAGCGGCGGCAGGCCAGGCTCCAGCGCCGCCAATTGTGGCGCCGCGGCCGGCGGCTGAAGAAGGTCTTCCACCTCCTTCAGAAAGCCGGGCTGCTGCCGGCGGACGAAGCCCGAACGCCGGAACAGCGCCATGAGCTACTCAAGAAGCTCGACGCCGAACTGGCCAAGACGTACGTTCCCGAGCACGACCGCGTTGCCGGGCACCTCTTGCCATACCGTCTCCGCACTCTGGCCCTCGACCAGGCGCTGCTGCCGTTCGCCTTCGGCCGGGCGCTGTTCCACTTGGCTCAGCGCCGCGGATTCGGAAACCAACAGCCGATCAGCGGCGAAGAATGAGAAGGAGACAGGGCCGGTAAAGAAAGGGATTGGCGAGTTGGGCAAGAGGATGGAGGAGGCGAACGCCCGCACGTTGGGTGAATACTTCGCCGGTCTCGATCCCGAGGAACAGCGGATTCGTGGCCCCAAGGCCTGGACTGCCCGGCAGATGTACCGCGATGAATTTGAGGCGATTTGGACGGCCCAATCGCCGCATCATCCGACGCTGAACGACGAATGGAAGAAGCGGCTTCACGACGCCATCTTTCACCAGCGCCCCTTGAAATCGCAGAAGCATTTGATCGGGATGTGCGAGTTGGAACCAACCTGCCGCCGTGCGCCAGCGGCGTGCTTGGAAGCCCAGCGCTTTCGCTATCTGCAAAAAGTCAACGACTTGGAAATATCGACACCCGAGGGCGAGGTGTGGCCATTGAGCGCTGCCGAGCACGCGCATCTTCGCCAAGAGACGATCGAACTGCTCGAAACCCACGCCAAAATCACCTTCAAGAGCCTGCGATCACAAATGGGCCTCGCTCGGCCGGAGGGTTCGCGGAAGGATTACCGATTCAACCTCGAAGCCGCCGACAGGAAGCTCCCGAGGAACACCACGGCCGCAAAACTTCGGAAGGCCCTTGGCGACGACTACTTGCATAAACTTGAGGACATGAGGATTTCGACGCCGACGGGCGAGATCTGGAGCATGGCCGACCCGGAACATGCGGCGCTGCGCGATAGAGTCGTCGCGCTCCTGAAAGACGGCGACCCGTCCGATCCCCTGGAATCCAAGCTAGGCCTACCCGATCCCAGCGGCTCGAAGAGGAACTATTCGTTCATCATCGATGTCGGCGGCGACGGAGAGCTTAAGGGAAACGCCACCGCGCCCAAGCTGCGAAAGGTCTTGGGTTCCGACTATGACAAGTTATCCTCGGAGCAGTTGAGCGATATTGTCGACGACCTACTGGAGTACGAGAAGCCCGACGCCCTGGCGCGGCGACTGGTTGATCGTTATGGGATAGCGCCCGCGAAGGCCGAGGCTCTGTGCGAGCTCACGCTGGAGGACGGCTACATGTCGTTCTCGCGTAAGGCAATCAGCACGCTGCTCCCGATACTTAGCAGCGGACGCCGTCTCGCCACTCTCAGAGACGAGGAGTGGAAGGCATTGTTTCCGAATCGAAAAAAGGGTGGCGCTCAATGCGAGTTGCTGCCGCCGGTGCTGGAGGCCGTACGATTGCGCAATCCGGTGGTCTGCCGCGGGCTGACGGAACTGCGAAAGGTGGTCAACGCCTTGATACGTCAGTACGGCAAGCCGCAACTGGTGCGGATCGAATTGGCCCGCGATCTGAAGCGTTCGCGAAAACAACGGGAGAGAATATCGGAACAGAATGACACAAACAGGATCGCGCGCGACGCGGCGCGAAAGAAAATAGCCAGGCGACTGCCGTGCGACGAGGATGCCGTGAGCGATCTCGATGTTCTGAAGGTACGGCTGGCTGAGGAGTGCAATTGGGAGTGCCCTTATACCGGCAAATCCATCGCTTTCGAGGCCCTGGTTGGAAAACACTCGCAATTCGACGTCGAGCACATCATCCCGTTCAGTCGGTCCCTCGACAATTCGTTCCTGAACAAGACGCTTTGTTACCACGAAGAAAACCGCGGCGTAAAGATGAACCAAACGCCCCACCAGGCTTACGCTGCGAACGAGACCCGGTGGCAAGAGATCATCGGGCGCGTAAAGCGCTTTCGCGGGCCGTCCGGCCATGCCAAGTTGCGGAAGTTCCAGCAAAAGGAATTGGACAACGAGTGGGCCAATCGGATGCTACAGGACACCCGCTATATGTCCCGCTTGGCTACGGAATACCTTGGCCTGCTCTACGGCGGGCAGATCGACGCCGACGGGCGGCGGCGGGTGCAGATGAGCGCCGGCCGGATCACCGCCTACCTCCGCGGCGAGTGGGGCCTGAACGCCATCCTGGCCGACGGCGATGCGGACGAAAAGAACCGCGAGGACCACCGGCACCACGCCGTCGACGCCGCGGTGATCGCCTTGACCGACGCGGGAACCGTCGAACTTCTGAGCCGTTCCGCCGAACTGGCCGAAGAGCGCGGCCATCGCCTCTTTACTCCCGTCGACAAGCCCTGGCCGTCGCTGGTCGAGGACCTTCGCGACGCGATCGACGCCGTGAAGATTTCCTATCGTGTCAACCGCCGCGTGACCGGTGCCCTCCACGAAGGCACCAATTACAGCAAACCGCATCAGGGCAAGGATAAGAGTGGCAAAGAGGGCGAGTATCACTACGTGCGCAAACCGCTGGGGTTGATGACGGCGGATATGGTCGACAATATCGTCGATGATACCGTTCGCCTTCGGGTCAAAGAGAAGATTGCGCAACTCGGCGGCTTTCGCAAGGGCATTTTTTCAGAGGAGGCAAGCCACCCCTATCTAAAGGCGAAGGACGGACGTATCGTGCCCATTCACAAAGCGAGAATTCGAAAGAGAATTGATGCTAAACCAATCGGCAAAGGCGGTTCTCCACGTTACGTCAAGACCGAGACCAACCACCACTTGGAGATTGTCGCCATTCTCGATGAGAAGCGCGAAGATAAGCGATGGGAAGGCAAGATTGTTGATCTCCGAGAGGCGGTTCTTCGAATCAAGAACAAGCAAAACGTTGTGAGAAGGGAGGAGAATGATCCGAGGAAGGAGTTTCGCTTCTCGTTGGCGAAGGACGAGTACGTGGAAATGGAATATCGGCCCGGCGAGCGAAAACTCTACCGGGTGGTAGGTATTTCCGAAGGCGATATTGAATTCCATTTGCACACCGACGCCCGCCCAACTATGGTAGAAGGTAGGGAGCGGGTGCGTGGCGGCCCCGCCAGACTGTTCAAGGCGAAAGCACGGAAGGTGGTCATCGACCCCTTGGGAAACGTCCTTCCGGCCCATGATTAACCGCATCCTCGACTTCTCCGAGGCCCCGGCGCGCCTCCGCGTCCGCGTCGCTCAACTCATCGTCGACCGCCAAGACCTGCCCGAGGTCTCCATGCCTCTGGCCGACTTGGCCGTCATCCTCGTTGCCCATCCGCAGGTGACGTACACCCAGGCGGTCCTTCACGCCCAGGCCGAGCGCTTCGCCGCCCAGGCCCGCGCCCCCTGCCCGTCCGAAAACGGCTCTGGCGGCAGATCGTCCGGGCGAAGATCAACGCCCAGGCCGCCCTGCTGGTCGAGCTGCGCGGCATGGATTTCGGCGTCAAGGCGATGGCCGGCCGCGTCCATTCCGGCGACCCGAGCAACGTCGAGGCCCACGCCGCCCGCCGCTATTGGCCCCATGTGTTCGCCGACCTTGATTTCCGCCGCCACCGCGAAAACGAAGACCAAAACGTGCTGTTGAATTACGGCTACGCGGTTCTGCGGGCGATCGTGGCGCGGGCCATCTGCGCCGCCGGCCTGCACCCGTCGCTGGGCATCCACCACCATAACCGTTACGACGCCTTCTGCCTGGCCGACGACCTGATGGAACCGTTCCGCCCGGCGGTCGATCGCGCGGTGGCCGAATACATGGGCAACCACGACCAACCGTACAAGCTGGAGGCCGCCGCCAAGCAGCATATTATCGGCGAACTGACCGGCGCTACGACCTGGACGGCCAACAGCGGACCCTGTTCGACGTGGCCGCCCGGTTGGCCGCCTCCTTGGCCGACGTTTTCCTGGGCAATGCCGAGGAATTGGAGTTGCCCGACTGGTGAGGATGAATTGTGGTGCAGGCGTCCCGCCTGCTTTTGGTTGCCATGCCGCGAAAAGAACTCGTACTTTCCGGGTATCGGGGTATGTGGCTGTTTGCGATGTTCGATCTGCCGGTTACCACTGCCGAGGCGCGGAAACGCTATACCGAGTTCCGTAAGGTGCTCTTGGAACAGGGCTTCTCGATGCTACAATTCTCGGTCTACGCTCGGTATTGCGCAAGCGAGGAGATGGCCGACGCCTACCGGGGGCGCATCCGGGCGGAACTCCCCCCGGCGGGGTATGTCCGCGTCCTGGCCGTCACCGACCGGCAGTTCGGCAAAATGGAGAGCTACATCGGAGAAATGAGCCGATCTCTTGAAGAACCGCCTCCCCAACTCGCCCTTTTCTAGGTTTCCCGTGGCTCCAAGGGATTTCTACGTAACCAATTACGCCGCCGAGAGTGTATCCGAGCGACGATTGCCGAGGCGCGGAAACGCTATACCGGGTGCAAGTTGTACTTTGCGCCGTTTAACCGGCGGTCTGGTAGTGCCGTTGGCCGGTGGCTCGGCTCGTTCGCTCCCGCCAGAAGGTGGTAAGCGGTTGGGTGTCGCTCAGATAGTCGGCTGCCAGTTGCAGCAGCGCATCCGCTCCACCGTTCGACCAGAATTTTTCGGTGCCCTTGACACGCCGATTGATTTGCTTGATCGTCGATTCGATGTGGCTGCTGGTGATGGGCAGCCCTTCTCGACGGTACTCGTCGTAACGCATCCTTGGTCCTTGGTTCTCCAAATAACACAACGCATCGGCCACCTTACACCGCGGTGAATCTTCGGCCTCGTCTTTGTCCGGCTGCCCCAACTCCCGCTGACGTTCCCGCAACCCGACGAGCACCGACTCCACCTGCCCGCTCCACAACCACTGCGCCCACTGACAATAGATCGGCCACGCTTCCTCCATCGCGCGGCCTGCCATCGCGCCGGCGAACACGTAGCACAGTCCGTGGATGAAATCCACGATCGGCGTGAAATGCGAAAAGTGTCGCCGCCACACCGACCAATTGGTCTCCGAACCATCGCCCACGAACGCTTTGCGACTCGCCGCCATGAAGCCGCGCCGCCATGAAGCCGCCGCCAACTGTTTGCCGAACGCCTCGATGGGTTCGCGCGTCGCCACGACGCTTCGCGCCAACGGTTCCGGCTGGCCTCGCCGCTTTTCGGACGCCGGCGCTTCCGCCGATTCCTCGCTCGCAGGCGCCTCGCCAACCGCAGAAAAACCCTTGATTTCCCGAGAAATCTGCCCCATGCGACGCGGATCGACGAAAATCCCGGGAATCACCGGGCAAGGATCGGCCGCGGACGTTTCACTGGTCATCGACAGCAAGCATCCCACTTTCGTCTCGCGCCAGAAACGCCCCTTCCGCTTCTCCTCCGTCGGCGGCTCTTCTTCGTTCCGATTCCGAATCTGGATGCGTCCGCCGTCCATCTCGACGCACGCCACGCGCGGAACTTGCTGCCGCGGGCTGCCCTGTTGTTGCGGCTAGATGTTTCAAGTCTTGCTCGGCCTGCCGGAAACTATGGCTCTGCGTCCCGGCGTACACCATCTTCTCCAACACCCGAGGACTCGCCGTGTCGTCCGGCGCAATCCCCAATGCCTGCGACTGAGGGAAAAAAAGCCTTCCGAGAAGGCTTGTCGTACCCCTTGGGTTCTGGCCATGCAACCTCGCCTCGCCGAGTCTGAACCATCCGCACTTCGACCTCCCCCCCCGCCCCGTCTGGACCTATCGCGGTTGTGGGAACTGCCATCGAACGCCCCTGGTCTTCCAGACTTTGACCGATAACCTCCCGAGCCAGGAGGTCTCCGATTTCGACCCCCAAGTCTTCAATCTCCGTGAACTTGGTTCCCCAGGTCGGCGTCCCCGATGCACCGTAGACTTCTTGCCGCAATTCCTGGGCGATTGCCTTGATCCGATCGTGCAAGTTCTGGTCAATGGCCATCCCTGGCTATCTCCTTTGTCTAAGTTCCCACCACCCGGCCTCTTACCAGGCAAAATCACCCCCCCTCTGTTTAACATCAATCCGACAACTTACAAAGTGCAACTTGCACCCCGCTATACCGAGTTCCGTAAGGTGCTCTTGGAACAGGGCTTCTCGATGCTACAATTCTCGGTCTACGCTCGGTATTGCGCAAGCGAGGAGATGGCCGACGCCTACCGGGGGCGCATCCGGGCGGAACTCCCCCCGGCGGGGTATGTCCGCGTCCTGGCCGTCACCGACCGGCAGTTCGGCAAAATGGAGAGCTACATCGGAGAAATGAGCCGATCTCTTGAAGAACCGCCTCCCCAACTCGCCCTTTTCTAGGTTTCCCGTGGCTCCAAGGGATTTCTACGTAACCAATTACGCCGCCGAGAGTGTATCCGAGCGACGATTCCCTGCAAGCCACAGCCGGCGCTCAGGTGCGCCGCGTTTACGCGGCGCCCGACGGCAAAAGACGAAATGCCACCAATGGGTGGTTAAATGTAACACCTGGCAGCGGCGATCTTCTGATTCGCGCGCTCTTGCCTTTCCCGAACTCTCCGCCTCGTCGCCCCTTTCCGCTCAGAACTCCTCCTGCTCCCCCTCGAACTCCTCATAGGGCTTCGGTGAGAAGTTCTCGAATCGGGTGTGCTTGTCGAACCAGGCGAGTTTCACGTCGCCGGTCGGGCCGTTCCGCTGCTTGGCCACGATCACGTCGGCCTGGCCGGCAATGCCCTTGTCCATCGCTTCCTCGCGGGTGTAGTAGTATTCCTCGCGGTGGATGAACATCACCACGTCGGCGTCCTGCTCGATCGCGCCCGACTCGCGGAGATGGCTCAGCCGGGGGCGGTGGCCTTCCTTGCCCGCCTCCACCTGCCGGTTCAACTGGGCCAGACAGAGGACCGGAATCTTCAGTTCGCGGGCCAGGCCCTTGAGTCGCCGGGCCATCTTGGCCACCTGCTCCTGCCGCTGGTCGCGGGGATCGTCCGGCTGGATCAATTGCAGGTAGTCGATCACCACCAGCCCGAGGTTCTGCTTCCGCCGAAGCCGCCGGGCGGAGGCGGCGATCTCGGTGCAGGTGCGGAAGGGACTGTCGTCGACAAACAGCGGGGCCGTGCTCAGCGCCGCCGAGGCCTCGACCAGCTTCTTCCGGTCGTCGCCCGAGAGGAACCCGCTGCGGAACTTGCCGGCGTCGATCCGGCCCTGCGAGCAGAGCATCCGCTGGGCCAACTCCAGCCGGGCCATCTCCAGGCTCACAAACAACGTGGGCACGTTGGACTTGGCCGTCACGTACTCGGCGATGTTCGTGGCCAGCGCGGTCTTGCCCATGCTCGGCCGCGAGGCCAGCACGACCAGTTCCGAGTCGTGCAGCCCGCCGGTCAGGTTGTCGAGGTCCGTGAAGCCGGTCGGGACCCCCACCCCGGCTGTCCCCTTCATGCGGGCGTCAATGCGGTCGAAGGCCTCCACCATGAGGTCGTGGGCGTTGATGATCTGGTCGGTGCTCCGCTGGTCGTGGACGGCGAAGATCATCTCCTCGGCGCGGCCCACCATTTCCCGCGGCTCCAGCGACGGCTCGAAGGCGTCGCGGAGGATTTCCGTGCTGGCGTGGATGAGCGCCCGCAAAGTGGCCTTGTCGCGGACGATCTCGGCGTAATAGACGGCGTTGGCGGCGTGGGGGACGGAGTGGACCACCTCGGCCAGGTAGGCGGCGCCGCCGATGAGTTCGAGGTCGCCGGCGGCCCCCAGCCGCTCCAACAGCAGCGTGGTGTCGATCCGGCCCCCCTCGTCGTGCATCGCCAGCAGGTGGGCGAGGAGCTTCTGGTTGGCCTCGGCGTAGAAGTCGTCGGGGCGGACCACCAGGGCCACGTCGTCGGCCATTTGCGGGTCCAGCAGCAGGCTGCCGAGCACCCCTTTTTCGGCGTCCAGGTTGTGGGGCGGCAGGCGGTCAAGAATTTCCGAGCTGACCCGGGCCGTGCCCCGGCCGGCGTCCGTGCGATATGAGGTAGCCATGATGAACCTCGAATCCTTCCATCGTCACTGATCCACAATTTCAAACGTGCAGCACGCCGCACCGTCGTGGCGGCAGGCGGTCCGGCGGACGGCCTGCCCCACCACCGCGCTGAGCATTTCCTGATCGACGTGGCAGACGCTCCGCCGCGCGTCGACCATGCTGATGAACGGGCAACTCCGCTTGCGGAGGACCAATTGCCCGCCGTCGGTCTCCACGGCCTCGACCAACCCCCCTTCGGCAGCCAGCAGTCCGATCAACTGGCGGAGCCGTTCGTGCGGCCTCTTGGCCGTAAGCTGCCTGATATAGTGTTCGGCCATCGTGCGGCTGACCCGCTTGAGGATCCGCTTGAACACCGCCTCGCCGCCGACGTCGAGGATGGCGCGGTAGATGGCGGGGACCAACACCGCTGGTTTCCGGGGAACAGCATCGCCAGGGCATTGTCGGTGGCCCGGTAAAGGTGGCGGGGGCGTCCGCGGCCAGGGAGCCGCTGCGTCTGGCGCTCGACGAAACCCGCCGCCGTCAACTCGTTGAGCTGTTCGGTCACGGCGGTGCGGGTCACACCCATCGTGCGGATCAGCTCGGCGACCGTCTGGGGCGGATTGCCCACCAACAACTTCACGATCCGCAAGCCGGCGGGGCTGACGGTGATTTCAGGCATGGCTCGGGTTCTCCGCTCTTGCGTGCGGCCGTCCGCGTCACAGCCGGCCCATTGGGACACCATAGACGGTCATCGCCGGATTGGCAATTACCCCCAGGTCCGCTCGATCTGTTCCAGCGTCTTGCCCTTCGTCTCGGGGATACGGAAGACCACCAAGAGAATGGCCGACGGGATGGTTGCGGCATACAGCCAGAAGGTCCAGGCAGCGCCAAAGGCGGCCAGCGCCGCGGGAAAGGTTAGGGCCACGAGGTTGCACCCGGCCCACAGCGAAAACACGCAGACCGACATCGCCCGGCCGCGGATCGCCGTAGGAAAGATCTCGGCGATGATGATCCAACAGACCGATCCGTAGGAGAAGTTAAAAAAGGCAAGATACAAAGCGAACACGATGAGGACGGCGATGGCCGGGGCCGACAAGGCGAACATCAGTCCGCCCAGCAGCAGCATCAGGCCGACGCCGCTAAGCCCAACCAACAGAAGCGGCCTTCTTCCCAACTTGTCCACGGTGAATATCGCCGCAAGCGTAGCCGCGACGGAAACGCTGCCGAACATTACTTGCCAGAGCAAGGCCGCGTCCGTCGTCATACGGGCATGCTCCAGGACCTTCGGCCCATAGTAGATGATGACGTTGATGCCGCAGATTTGGGACAGAAAAGGCAAGAGGATCCCGATCCATAAGGCCGTTCGAATTTTCGGCGAGAACAACTCCCGGAACCGGCCGGTCTCCTGGGCCAGGGTCTCTTCGATTTCCCGCAGTTCGTGCGCCGCTTGCTCGGGCCCGTTGATCCGCCTCAATATCTCCAGCGCCGCGTCCCTCCGGCCCTTCTTGGTCAGCCAGCGAGGGCTTTCCGGCACGAAGAACAACAGCAGGAACAACACCGACGCGGGCAGGACGCCGGCCAGCAACATGCCTCGCCACGCCTCGTCGACGAAGATCCACCGCAGCATTTCGCCGTGGTAGATCCCCGCATGGTGCTTCGACAGGTAGACAAGGCAGTAGTTGGAGAAGAACGCCGTCGCGACTCCGATCGTGATTGCCAACTGGTAGGTCGACACCAGCGCGCCACGAAGCCGGGCGGGCGAAATCTCTGCGATGTACATGGGCGAGAGCATGGACGCGATCCCGATGCCCGTCCCTCCCACCAGCCGCGCCATGACGAGTTGCCAAGCGGACTTGGGTACGGCCGACCCGAGCGAGCATAGCACGAACAAGACCGCCGCCAGAAGCATGATCTTCTTGCGTCCGAAGCGGTCGGCCAACACGCCAGCCACGGCCGCCCCGAACAGACATCCGACCAACGCCGAGGCGACGACCCAGCCTTCGGTGAACTCCGACAACTGGAACCGCGCGGCCACCGGTCCCTCAGCCCCCGAGATGACGGCGGTGTCAAACCCGAACAGCAAGCCGCCCAGCCCCGCGACGAGGCACGCCAACGACAAGTAGAGGCTGCTTCCCTGTTTTTGCATTCCGGTCTTCCTCCTTGGTTTCCTCTGTGCATCACGCTTCACGCGATGCCACTGCCTCACGCGGAGCGTGAGGAGTTCATTCGTTGGCAGCGTCGAACATGGCGATGACGTTTTCCGGCGGGACGTCGGCCAGGATGTTGTGGACTTGCTGGAAAACGAACCCGCCACCGGGAGCGAGAATCGAAACCTGGCCGCGGACGTGTTCGCGGACTTCCGCTGCCGTGGCGTGGGAGAGGACGTATCGGGTGTCGCAACCGCCGCCCCAGAGGGTCAGCCGGTTGCCGAAATCCCGCTTCAACTCCCGCGCGTCCATGCCGGCGCAGGAAATCTGCACCGGATTGATGGCGTCCAGGCCGGCCTCGATCAGGTCGGCCAAGAGCGGCCGGACGCCGCCGCAGCAGTGGAGCATCACCTTGACCGGGGCCAACTCCTTCGCCCGCCGCCACATTTTCGCATGACGGGGCTTGAAGAACTCCCGGTACATGGCCGGCGAAATCTGCGGGCCATTCTGCATCCCCAGGTCGTCGCCGAAGAGGATGATGTCGATATACGGTCCGACGGCGGCAAGGAACCGTTCCAAGTTCGCCAGGTGGATTTCCAGCAGCCGGTCGAGGAACTCGTGCGCCCGCCGCGGGTTGCCGGCCAGGAGCATGAAGAAGACATCGTTGCGGTAGAGGAACTGGCCGGTCTCCAGCAGATTTCCGCCGAACAGCCCGATGATTGCCCGACCGGTCCGCGCCGGAGTTGCGCGCACCCATCGGCCAACCGCCGGTGGCCGTCCGGTCCGGCCACCAGCGGGCCGGGCGGACTCTGCACGGCACACCACATGTTCTCGTTCAGGGCTTCCTCCAGGCGGTCGAAATCGTCGTGCTCGGCATAGGGCCAGTAGCACTGCTCGAAGTAGATGGCGCCCTGGGGCATCCGGGCCAGCACCCGCCCGCTGGCCGAGCGGATGATCCATTGCTTTGCAGCGGAATAGCCGGGGGCTAACAGCCCCCGGTCCGAATTCTCCTGCCGCTCGGGCAAGGCCCAAGCGGGCATTTGGCAGGGCGTGCCGTCGGGCAACGTCCAATCCGCCCAGTCCTTCTCCTCCAGCGCAAACCCCCGCCCCAACTCGATCGTATCCACCTGGAACCGCTCCAGCACGTCGTCGTCGAGGACCGCCAATTGTTGCACGGGGTCATAGACGCGGACCGGCCGGGGCGGAAGCCCCAGGGCGCCGCGTAGCTTGGGATACGCCAAGGCGGCGATCCCCGACGAGCGATGCCCGCCAAAGTCGATCGGCACCTTGTCCGCCGGCCGGTGGTCGAGGGCGGCCAGCACGCGTTCTCTAGAGGTCATGGTGGTGGTTGCCTGAAATGCGGAAGCCACACGCTCAGCATAGCGTTTGGCAAGAATACCGTCCAGACGCCCTTGAAGACCGGGGGCATCACTGTCGGGTGCCATGCCGGGTGCCATGCCCACGCTTGCCGTGGGCATGTTCAGTGCGTGGGAACACCGCCACATGCCCACGGCAAGCGTGGGCATGGCACCCAAAGCGGCGATACATGGACGGTAGACGGCCCCGCATCGGGCTGCTACAATGGGCTTCCGCGGCGTCGCACGCCGCCCGCGGGCTGCCCGCCCAATTGGTTGATTTTCCCACCTCAGCATGGAGACCCGCCATGAAGTGTCGCGATGGTATTATGATGTCGGCTGTTGGCAGAGTGTTGTTTTCCGCCGTGCTGCTGTTGACCGGCGGACAGGTGTTCGCAGCCGGCGTGGTCGAGCCGTTCAACGGCAAGGACCTCACCGGCTGGAAATGCCGCGGCACTGCCGCCAAGGGCAAATGGGTCGTCGGGACGGCCAAGCTGAAGCCCGGCAACCCGAAGAAATTGGAAGTCATCCCGGGCGGAAGGGAATTGATCAACGCCGCCCGTTCCGTCGACCTCTACACCGAAGCCAAGTTCGGCGACTGCCTGATCGAACTGGAGGTCATGGTCCCCAAGGAAGCGAACTCCGGCATCTACCTGATGGGCAACTACGAGGTCCAGGTCCTCGACAGCTTCGGCAAGAAGAAGGTGGACGCGGGCGACATGGGCGCCGTCTACGGCAAGACCGCGCCGAAGCTGAACGCCTCGCTCGCCCCGGGCCGATGGCAGAAGTACGTCATCGACTTCCGTGCCCCGAAGTTCAACGCCGCCGGCAAGAAAATCGCCAACGCCAGGCTGCTCAAGTGTACGCTCAACGGCCGGGTCATCCACGAGAACGTGGAAATCAACGGCTGCACCGGCGGCGCCATGAGCAAGGAAGCCCCCGCCGGACCGCTCATGTTCCAAGGCGACCACGGGCCGATCGCGTACCGCAACATCAAGATCACCCTACCCCGGAAGGCAACACCATGAACGCTGAACAGCCATCGGCCTCGCGCCGCGAGTTCCTGAAGCAGACCGGCCGGATCGCCGCGGCCTCGGCCCTGGCGGGTGTGGCCGTGCCCTTGGTCCACGCCGCCGAGCAGAACACGATCCAAGTGGCGTTGGTGGGTTGCGGCGGGCGGGGCGGCGGCGCGGCCCTCAACGCCCTGTCCGTCAAGAACGGCCCGGTCAAGCTCGTGGCCTTGGCCGACGTCTTCCCCGCCCGGCTGGAGGGATGCTACAAGGCCCTGGCGAAACGGGGCTTGGCCGGCCAAATCGACGTGCCGGAAGACCGCCGCTTCATCGGTTTCGACGCCTACCAGAAAGCGATGGACTCGCTGCGGCCGGGCGACGTGGTGATCCTGGCGACCCCGCCGGCCTTCCGCTGGCCCCATTTCGACTACGCCATCCGGAAGGGCATCAACGTCTTCATGGAGAAGCCCATCTCGGTCGACGGCCCCACCACCCGCAAAATGCTGGCGCTGGGCGAGGATTCCGTCGGCAAGAACCTGAAGGTGGGCGTGGGCCTGATGGCCCGCCACAGCCCCGAACGCATCGAACTCCACGACCGCATCCGCGCCGGCGACTTGGGCGAAATCCTGGCGATGCGGGCGTACCGGATGCACGGGCCGGCCGGCTCCTTCGCCTCGCCGCCGAAGCCGGAGGGCATCAGCGAACTGCTCTACCAGATCCGGCGGTTCCACAGCTTCCTCTGGGCCAGCGGCGGCTGCTTCAGCGACTTCAACGTCCACAGCATCGACGAGTGCTGCTGGATGAAAGACGCCTGGCCGGTTCAAGCCCTGGGCCTGGGCGGGCGGCATTACCGTCAGAGCCCGGAAGGCATTACCTACGTGGATCAGAACTTCGACAATTACTCCGTCGAGTACACCTTTGCCGACGGCACGAAGTTCTTCTTCTTCGGCCGCACCATGCTGAAGTGCTACGAGGAGTTCGCCAGCTACGCCCACGGCACCAACGGCCTGGCGGTTATTTCGATGTGGAACGCCGACGCACGGAAGTGCCGCATCGTCAAAGGCCAGGCCGACGACTCGAAGCCCCTTTGGCACTACTCGGGACCGAAGCCGGACGCCTACCAGATCGAGTGGGACGACCTGATCGACGCCATCCGCCAGGACAAGCCGTACAACGAAGTGAAACGCGGCGCCGAGGCCAGCCTGGTCACTTCGATGGGGCGGATGGCCGCCCACACGGGCCAGGTCGTGGCCTACGACCAGATTCTGAACCTGGACCACGAATTTGCCCCGGAGGTGGATAAGCTGACAATGGATTCCCCCGCGCCGCTGTTGGCCGGCCCCGACGGCAAGTACCCCGTCCCGCAGCCGGGCATAACCACCCGGCGGGAGTATTAGGGCTTGCGCAGGAATAACTTCGTCAATCGAGTGGCACGCCCTGAAAGGGCGTGGCGGGCGTCAATGTTGAACTTGGCGACTCACCACTCCCTTTCAGGGCGTGCCACACATCAAAACATGACTGACGGAGCACTAGGTGTGAGTTGCCACCGGGACGCAGTTCCCGTATGTTAAATAGTATTGAGACGTTCTTGCCAAGCGCATTTACCTACCCAGGAGCGAGACCATGACTAGCGGCGAAAGCAAAGGGACACGGCGTGAGTTTCTGAAGAACACGGGGCGGATTGCCGCGGCGTCGGCCTTGGCGGGGCTGGCCGCGCCGCTGGTCCACGCCGCGGAAGACAACACGATCCAAGTGGCCCTGATCGGCTGCGGCGGCCGGGGGACCGGCGCCGTGGCCAACGCTCTTGCCGTCAAGACCGCCCCGACCAAGCTGGTGGCAATGGCCGACGTCTTTCCGGCGCGGCTGGAGTCCAGCTACAACAACCTGCACAATGCCGCCGAGAAGAAGCAGTTCCCCGGTTCGGTCGACGTGCCCAAGGACCGCCGGTTCCTCGGCTTCGACGCTTACCAGAAGGCCATGGATTGCCTGAAGCCGGGCGACATTGCCATCTTCGCCACGCCGCTGGCGTTCCGCTGGGTGGACTTTACCTACGCCATCCAGAAGGGGCTGAACGTGTTCATGGAGAAGCCGCTGACGGCGGATGGTCCGGCCTCCCGCCGCATGTTCAAGCTGGCCGAAGAGGCCACGGCGAAGAACCTCAAGGTCGGCGTGGGATTGATGTCCCGTCACAGCCGGGCGCTCGAACAACTTGCCCGCCGCATCCAGGACGGCGAAATCGGCGACCTGGTTCTGATGCGCGGCTACCGCATGCACGGCCCGGTCGGGTCTTTCGCCTCCCCGCCGAAGCCGGAAGGCATCAGCGAACTGCTCTGCCAGATCCAGCGGTTCCACAGCTTCATCTGGGCCAGCGGCGGCTGCTTCAGCGACTTCTACATCCACATCATCGACCATTGCGGCTGGATGAAGAACGCCTGGCCGGTCAAGGCCCAGGCGCTGGGCGGCCGCCATTACCGCGGCCCAACGGTGCGCTACGACCAGAACTTCGACACCTATTCCGTGGAATACACCTTCGCCGACGGCACCAAGTTCATCATGGACGGCCGCTGCATGTTGGGCTGCGACGAGATTTACTCCAGCTACGCCCACGGCACCAAGGGCTCGGCGGTGATCTCGAAGTCCGGCGACTGCGGGATGCCTTCCAGCACTTACAAAGGCCAAGCCCCGAAGCGCTCGGAGATGCTCTGGAAGTCGAACGTCGGCCCGGACGAGCAAGACCCCTATCAGAACGAATGGAACGACCTGGTGGACGCCATCCGCAACGACAAGCCCTACAACGAGGTAAAGCGCGGCGTCGAGGCCAGCCTGGCGACCTCGATGGGCCGCATGGCGGCCCACACCGGCCAGGGAAATCACCTTCGAGGAGATGCTCAACTGCGAGCATGAGATGGCCCCC
Organism: uncultured Planctomycetaceae bacterium; assembly: GCA_963754135.1. Taxonomy (GTDB): domain Bacteria; phylum Planctomycetota; class Planctomycetia; order Pirellulales; family Thermoguttaceae; genus JAJFUI01. The sequence goes on along the minus strand of CAVWEY010000002.1, from coordinate 626,560 downwards.
GGCGTGGACAAGCTGACGATGGATTCCCCCGCGCCGCTGTTGCTCGGCGCGGACGGCAAGTATCCCGTCCCCCAGCCGGGCATCGTCACAAAGCGGGAGTATTAGCCGCTCACCAGACCGTCTTGCCCAGGGCAGATTCGTTCCCAGGAGGATCATTAGGATGACTAGTGGAGACAGCCGAGGGACGCGTCGTGAGTTCCTGAGGAGCACGGGGCGGATCGCCGCGGCCTCGGCGCTGGCGGGCGTGGCCGTGCCGTGGGTCCACGCCGCCGAGCGGAACACGATCCAATTGGCCTTGATCGGCTGCGGTGGCCGGGGCACCGGCGCCGTCAAGGACGCCCTCTCGGTGGCCAATGGCCCGGTCAAGCTCGTGGCGATGGCCGACGTCTTCCCGGAGCGGCTCGATGGCAGCTACACCCACCTGCAAGACGCCGCCCTGAAGAAAGAGTTTCCCGGCTCGATCGACGTGCCCAAAGAGCGCCAGTTCGTCGGCTTCGACGGCTACAAGAAGGCGATGGATTGCCTGAAGCCGGGCGACGTGGCCATTCTCGCCACCCCGCCGGCGTTCCGTTGGCCGCACTACGCCTATGCCATCGAGAAGGGCATCCACGTCTTCATGGAGAAGCCCGTCACGGTCGACGGCCCGACCACCCGCAAGATGCTCGACCTGGCCGAGCAGGCCACGAAGAAGAACCTCAAGGCGGGGGTGGGGCTGATGGTCCGCCATTGCCGCGCCCGCCAGGCGCTCCACCAGCGCATCCGCGACGGCGAGATCGGCGACCTGATTACCCTGCGGACCTACCGGATGCACGGCCCGGTGGTCGGCTACATCGGCCCCAAGCCCAAGGGCATGAGCGAGTTGATGTACCAGGTGCAGAAGTTCCACGGCTTCCTCTGGGCCAGCGGCGGCACCTTCAGCGACTTCTACATCCACTTCATCGACGAGTGTTGCTGGATGAAGGACGCCTGGCCGATCAAGGCCCAAGCCAACGGCGGCCGCCACTACCGCGGCAACCTGATCGACCAGAACTTCGACAACTACTCGGTCGAGTACACCTTCGCCGACGGCGTCAAGCTGTTCCTCTACGGCCGGTCGATCAACGGCTGCTACCAGGAGGCGGCCAGTTACGCCCACGGCAGCAAGGGCCTCGGTGTCATTTCCACGTCGGGGCACACGCCCGGCCGCTGCCGCACCTACAAGGGCCAGAACATCGCCAAGCATGAACTGCTCTGGCGCTTCCCCCAGCCGGAAAAAAGCCCTTACCAGTGGGAGTGGGACGACCTCGTCGAGGCCATCCGCCAAGATAAGCCTTACAACGAGGTCAAGCGGGGCGCGGAGGCCAGCCTGGTGAGCTCGATGGGCCGGATGGCCGCCCACACCGGCCGGGTCGTCACCTTCAACGACATGCTCAACTGCGAGCACGAGTTCGCCCCGGACGTGGACAAGCTGACGATGGATTCCCCGGCGCCGCTGCCGGCCGGCCCCGACGGCAAGTATCCCGTTCCCCAGCCGGGCATCGTCACGCAGCGGGAGTATTGAATGTACTCCTCACGCTCCGCGTGAGGAACACTCATCGCCAAGCGTCACGCGGAGCGTGACGAGTACATTATGCCCAACGACCTCGACTGCGTGCTCTGTGGCTCGTGCGTGGCCGACATCCTCGTCCGGCCGGTCCCTCTCAGCGTGCCCATCGGTCCCGGCCGGCTGTTCGCTGCCGAGCCGATCGAGGTGGTCACGGGGGGCATCGTCTGCAACGCGGGCATCGCCCTGGCCCGGCTCGGCATGAAGGCCGCCGCCTTCAGCTACGTCGGCCGCGACGATTGGGGATCGCTGGTGCGCCGCCGGCTCGAGGCCGCGGGGGTCGATTGCGGCCGGCTGCTGGTGCATCCGACGGCCGCCACCAGCACCACCGCCGTGCTGATCGACCCCGGCGGCGAGCGGAGCTTCGCCCACTGCGTCGGCGCGCCGAAACTGATGGACAAAGCGCTGCTGCTAAAGAATCTCGACCTGCTGGCCCGCAGCCGCATGATGCTGATCGGCTACTACTCGCTGATGCCGAACCTCGATCCCGACTTGCCGGAGGTCTTTGCGGCGGTCCGCCGGACCGGTTGCCGCACGGCGTTGGACGCGGCGGGCGAAGGGGGCACCATGGAGCCGCTCCGCCGCATCCTGCCGCAAGTGGACGTCTACTGCCCCAGCCGCGACGAGGCGGCCCATCAAACCGGCCAAACCGACCCGCGGCGGATCATCGACGCCTACCGTGCTTGCGGCGCCGGGCCTGCTGGGCGTCAAACTCGGCTCGCAAGGGGCCTTGCTCAGCCCGGCCGCCGGCCAATACGTCGAAATCTCCCCCGTGCCCCCTCCCGGCCCCGTCGTCGACACGACCGGCGCCGGCGACTGCTTCCTGGCCGGATTGCTCACCGGACTGCTCCGGGGCTTTGACGCTTTTCGGGCGGGCCGCCTGGCCGCCGCCGCCGGCGCCTGTTGCGTCACCGGCTTCGGCGCCACCGCCGGCCTGCGGGACTTCGAGGAAACGGCCCGCTTGGCCGGCCTGTAAAATGTACTCCTCACGCTCCGCGTGAGGAACCCGCCTCACGCGGAGCGTGACGCGGATACAGCCGGCGAAAACTCGATGTTACGTTTGACGGCGGGACGGCTCTCGGCCGCTTCGGACTCCCCATTCTGGTAAAGCGGCGTCGAGAGGTATCGCTCGCCAAAGCTGGCGGCGACGGTCACGATCACCTTGCCGCGGTTCTCCCGCTTGGCGGCCAGCCGGGCGGCGGCGGCCACGTTGGCGCCGGTGCTGATTCCGCCCAGAATGCCTTCCTCGCGGGCCAGCCGTCTCGCCCAAGCGAACGCCTCCTCGTTGGTCACCGTTTCCACGCCGCTCAACAGGCTGGTGTCGAGATTCTTGGGCACGAAGCCGGTGCCGATGCCTTGAATCTTGTGCGGACCGGGTTTGCCGCCGGAGATCACCGGCGAATCGGCCGGTTCCACCGCGATCGCCCGAAAATTGGGATTCCGGGCGCGGATGTAGCGGGTAACGCCGGTAATCGTGCCACCGGTGCCGACGCCGGCCACGATCAGGTCGGCCCGCCCATCGGTGTCCTCCCAGATTTCCTTGCCGGTCGTCCGCTCGTGGACCGCCGGGTTGGCCGGGTTGTCGAACTGCTGCGGCATCCAGCCGTGGGGCGCGACGGCGGCCAATTCCTGGGCCTTGGCAATCGCCCCCTTCATGCCGTCCTTGGCCGGGGTGAGGACCAACTGCGCCCCGAGGGCCCGCAACATAGCCCGGCGTTCCAGGCTCATCGACTCGGGCATGGTCAGCGTCAGGTGGTAGCCCTTGGCGGCAGCGATGAACGCCAGGGCGATGCCGGTGTTCCCGCTGGTCGGCTCGATGATCTCGGTCTCGGGGCCGAGCACGCCCGCCTCCTCGGCCTCCTCGATCATCGCCCGGCCGATACGGTCCTTCACACTGGAATAGGGGTTGAAGAACTCGAGTTTCAGCAGGACCGTGGCCTGGCCGGGCGGGATCAGCCGGTTCAACTTCACCAGCGGCGTGTCGAACGTGGTCTGAGCGATGTCGGAATAGATCGTCTGGCGCGACATGGTTTCTCCTTCGCACAAGTTCCCCTACTGGCATATTCGGATCGAAAGTATTGTAACTTGATCGGAATTATAATCAAGACGAAACCGCGGGCCGGCGGATAGATCGGCAAAGCACTAAACATTGCCGGGCAAACCGCTTACGGCTCCGCCACCCAAGCCGCTTGCGGTTTTGCAATGGATCGGCGCTGGCGCGACCGCGACAAGCGGCCTTACGAGACCGCACGCCGTGGCGCCGGGGCAAAGTGCGGCGTGGGGATGACCTGCCGGCGGGGGAGCGCCAGCGGGCCGGCCGGACCATCGAGCGAGGCGTCCCAGCAATGGGCGTCAATGCGGGCCAGAATCTGCTCGGCCACCGCCAGGGCGTCGCGGCCCGCTTCCCCGTTGACTTGCGGCTCTCGCCCGTTGCGGATCGACTCCACAAAGTCGTCCTGCTCCAACGCCAGGGCGTCCACGGCGTCAAAGGTGAGCTTCTCCTTGGGCAGGTGCTCCTCGGCGAAGTGTTGGCGGTAGTAATCCACTTGCCCAGGCGTCAGGGCATCCACGTCGAACTGCCGCCGCCGGAGCGTTTCGCTGGGCCGGACCAGCGTGGCGGTGCGGGCGGCGAAATCCACGGCGGCGAACCCCTCGGCCGACCAGACCTGCATCCGTCGGACCTGCTCGTAGCTCACCCGCGATGCCGAGAGCGTCGCCACGCAGCCGCACTCGAACTCCAGCCGGGCGTTGGCCACGTCCTCGTGGCCGCCGAGGACCGAGAAGCCCAGGGCGTCCACTTTCCGCAGCGGGCTGCGGACCATCGCCAGCACCAGGTCGATGTCGTGGATCATCACGTCCAGCACCACGCCCACGTCGGTCGAGCGGAAGGTGAAGCCGCTGCTGCGGACGGCCTCGATGTATTTCGGCGTGCGGATTCCATCGGCCGCGGCGTGGAAGGCGGGGTTGAACCGCTCGACGTGGCCCACCTGGAGCACGACGCCCCGCCGCCGTGCGGCCGTCACCAATTCGTCGGCCTCCGCCCGGCTGGTGCAGAGCGGCTTTTCCACGAGCAGGTGGACGCCGGCTTCGAGGAACTCGCGGGCGACGGCGTGGTGCAGGCTGGTGGGGGCGGCGATCACCGCGGCGTCGAGCCGGCCGAGCAAGCCCGCGCAGTCGGCACAGGCTTCGGTTTGGCATTGCGCGGCCACGCGATGGCGGTTGGCCGGCAGCGGATCGACGACCGCCACCAGCTCGACGTCCTTGCGGGCGGCCAGTTTTTGGGCATGGAACCCGCCCAAGCGTCCCGCACCCACGACGGCCATTCGCAGCGTCTTCATAGCTGACAGCTTCCCTCTACGCTGCCTTCCGCCGTTCCCGGCCGCGGCCGTGCATCCCTTCGTGCTGCCCCTGGACGAAACTCAGCAGGTGGTTGACCTGGGGGACCAGGTGGCCGTTGGCGCGGAGGATTTCCCAGGCGTTTTCCAGGCCGACTTTCGAGCGGTAGAGCAGCTTGTGGGCTTCGGCCAGGGCCTGGATCACTTGCGGCGAGAAGTTGTTCCGCTTGAGTCCCACGGCGTTGATGCAGCGCGGCCGGGCCGGATAGCCCTCCACGAGCATGTACGGCGGCACGTCGTGGCGGACGGCACTGACGCCGGCAATGAAGCAATAGCTGCCGATGGTGGCGAAATGGTGGACCGCCACGGCGCCCGAGAACGAGGCGTAGTCGTGGACATGAACGTGCCCGGCCAGCAGCGTGCCGTTGGCGATGGTGATGTGGCTGCCCAACTGGCAATCGTGGGCGACATGGCAGCAGGCCATCAGGAAGTTGTGGTCGCCGACGCGGGTGAAGCCGTCCTCTTTTTCCGACGCCCGGTTGATGGTGACGCCCTCGCGGATGATGTTGTGGTCGCCCACGAGCACCTTGGTGTCGCTACCGGTGTAGCTGATGTCTTGCGGGTCGCCGCCGATGACGGCGTTAGGATAGAGGTGGTTGTAGCAGCCGAGGGTGACGCTGCCCATCAGGGTGACGTTGTTTTCCAGGCGGGTGCCGCGTCCGATCCGCACCTTGGGGCCGACGACGCAGAACGGCCCGATCTCGACTTCATCGTCGATTTCGGCGCGAGGGTCGATGACGGTGTTCTGGGCGAAGTAGTGGGCCATGTCCGCAGCTCCTTCACGGTGCGATTTTCTCCCCTCTCCCGTTGGGAGAGGGGACCATTCACGCGCAACGTCTCAGTGGTTCTGCTATTCCTTGTTCTTCCGCGATCGCCCGGACCAGTTCCGCGTTGAGCCGGTGGCCGCTGCGGTAGGCGATAAACCGGCCCACCAGGTCGCAGCCGGCCAGGGACAGGTCGCCGACCATATCGACCAGCTTGTGGCGGACGCACTCGTCGGGGAAGCGGAGTTGGTTCTGGATCGGTCCGCGGGGGCCGAAGACCAAGAGGTCCTGGAAGGTGGCCCGCTGGCCCAATCCGCGGGCCTTCAACTCCTCGGCCTCCGACTCGAGCATGAACGTCCGGCTGGGGGCCAAGTTGAGGTGGAAATGGCGGGGCGAGAGGGAGATTTCCAGCGATTGCCGGCCGATCGGTCCGCTGCTGCCGTAATCCAACTCGTAGCGGAGGATCCGCTTGCCCGAAAGGCACGGCCGGGCCTCGATCCAGCTCTCGCTGTTGCCCAGGTGAATCACCCGCCCGATGGCCCGTTGCCGCCGCGGGGCGTTCTGCTCGACGGTTCCCACGGTCCGCAGAATCTCCACGAACGGCAGGCAGGAGCCGTCGCAGCCGGGCATCTCCGCCTGGTCGACCCACAGTTCGCAGTTGTCGATCTCCAGGCCCACCAGCGCGGCCATCAGGTGTTCGATCATCTCGACGCCGGCCGGGCCGCGGCGGAGCACCGTGCGGCGCGGAGTCTCGATGCGGTGGGCGATGGTGGCGGGAATCCGCGGGCAGCCGGGCAAGTCGCGGCGGACGAAGACGACGCCCGCCTCGGCCGCCGCCGGCCGGAACTCGACCCGCACGTCCCGCCCGCTCCAGTATCCCACCCCGTCGATCGCGGCGGGGGCGGCTATCGTCCGCTGGTTTCGTGTCGCTTCCATTCGTCTGGTGGACGCGGCATCCTGCCGCGTCAAATATGCTAAGCGACGCGGCAGGATGCCGCGTCTACAGTGTTACCGCGGCGGGCTAATGTCCCGGTCGAGTTCCGGTTGCCTGCCGAAGGGACTTGCGGGCCGCGGCGATACCCCTCCCCGACGGTCGGCAGCGCCGGGATTGACCGGCGCGCTCCGGCTGTTCAGGTCGTCAAGGATGTTCTTGGTAATGTCCAAGCCCCGCTGAAAAACCACCGGCTGGTTGATGCCGGTCAGCACGGTGTCCGGGATATTCGGGTCGGCCTTCTCCCGGTTGAAGCGGAGAACCAGGTCGATGCCGTATTGCTGGCAGAAGTAGTCGGTCGATTGGCAGATTTCCTGGTAGACGTTGTAGTAGATACGGGCCTCGTCCTGGAGAAATGCCCGCTTCTGCCGGTCCACGTTGACGGCCAGCCGGGCCTGCAAGTCGGCAATCCTGCCTTCCAACTCGTTGTATTTGTCGGTTCCCTTGTTGTACTGCTGCAACTCCTCGGCCATCTTGCTGATTTGTTGGCGTTGGTCCTTGACCTCCTGCTCGGCCTGCTGCACCCGGAGCTTCATGTCCCCCATCATCGACTTGAAGCGGGCGTAGTGTTGGAAGATATAGCTGACGTCCAAGAGGGCGATCCGCGTGGCGGGCTGCGCCGGTTGAGCCGTCATCGGTGGCGCAGGCCATCGGCGGCATCCCGCCGGCCCCGGCCGGCCCTTGGGCGACACCGATCGAATAGTACACGCAGAGCGACAACACCGTGGCCAGCACGGCCCAAGAAAGGGACTTCTTCACGTCAGCACTCCTTGCTGTTGCGTCGGTCTTCCTTGACGGACATTGGTTTCGCAGAGAGGCGGTATTTTGCCCGCTAAAGGCGTTTGGGTAAAGAGCAGATATTTGCCTGCCGGCCTTGCGGCATAACGTGTTGCCGCACAGGACGTTAGCGGCACGTTCTCCCGTGCCGGCGGCGCATGGACCGGCCGGCCGCCACGGCCAATTTCCGGGGAATCTCGGCCAGCCCCCGGAAAAACCACCCCCTCCCAACTTCGCATTTCGCCGGCCCGCGAGGTTACTATGTAGAGACGCAAGGGACCTTATCGTGTCGAACCGCGCCCCCAGCGACGAATTCCTCGACCTCTTCACGGGGAGCCAGTTGCGCCTCTACCGGTACATTGTCGTCCTGGTGGCCAACCAGGTCGAGGCGGAAGACATCCTCCAGAACACCAACCTGGTGATGCTCCAGAAGTGCGATCATTTCCAGCCGGGGACCAACTTCCTCGCCTGGTCGACCGGCATCGCCCATTTCGAGGTCCTGAAGTACCGGGCGTCGAAGAAACGCCTTTCGCCCGGACTGAGCGAGTCCACCGTGGAACTGCTGGCCGCCGAGGCCCTCGATCAGACCTCGCTGCTGGACCAGCGGAACGCCGCCTTGCCGGGCTGCATGGAGCGGCTGCCGCCCGCCGACCTGGCCCTGGTCATGGACCATTACTTCCGCGGGCTGTCGTGGGAGGCGATCGCGGCCGCCGTTGGCCGGACGTCGAGTTCCGTGCGTCATTCGATCTGCCGCATCCGCCGCGAGCTGAAACGCTGCATCGACGCCGCGGTGGGCGAGGAGGAGGACGCATGAGCGAAAAAGGGGACAGGCACCGTTTGTGCAAAGCACCCTTCGGGCCGTTCCGGCAAACGGTGCCTGTCCCCCTTTTCGCGGAGGAGGACGCATGACTCCCCCCGCCCGCAAGTACGACGAACTGTACGTCCTGCTGGACGATCTGTGCGATGGGGCGTTGTCCGCGGAGAGCGCGGCCCGGCTCGATGCCCTCTTGCGCAGGACCGGGAGGCCCGCCGGCAGTATCTGTTCTATTTGCAGGTTCACGCCGACCTCGGCTTGATGGCCGGAAAGGGTTCAGGGTTCCGGGGTCAGGGTTCCGTTTCGTCCAATCCCCAATCCCAATTCCCAAATCAACCAATCGTCATCATCGACACTTCCCCGGCGGCCCCGCCGCCGCTGTTATCCACCTTCTTTGCCCCCGGCGGGTGGCCGTTCTCCTACGCCGCGTCGACGGTGATTGTGGCCACTGCCATTCTGATCGGCTGGGCGTGGCGGATGTCCAATGATTATCGCGTCGCGACGGTGGAGAATAGCCGGGAGCTAACAGCTCCCGGAGGGCAAGCCACCGCGCCGGCGCCTGAGTTGGTCGGCCGGATCACCGGCACGGCCGATTGCCGCTGGGCCAGTGCCCAAAGTGCCCCCCGCAACGAGACCGTCCCTCTGGGCCGCAAGTACGAACTCGTCTCCGGCTTGATGGAGATTGCCTACCAGAGTGGGGCCAAAGTCATCTTGCAGGGACCATGCACCTATGAAGTCGATTCCCTTTGCGGCGGCTACCTGTCGCTCGGCAGACTGACCGCGCGCGTGGGGGGTGCGGAGTCGAAAGCGGCAAATCGCAAATCCCAAATCCCAATTCCCAAATTTGTCGTCAAGACTCCGACCGCCGTTGTCACGGACCTGGGCACCGAGTTCGGCGTGGAAGTGGACAAGCAGGGGCGAACCGAATCGCACGTGTTCGTGGGTAGCGTGAAGATCGTCCGTGTCGACGCCCAGGGGGACGATCGGAAGGCGGTGACCCTTGGCGCGGGGCAGACCGCCCGCTGCCAGGAGGGTGGCCGGATCGTGATCGTGCCGGCCCGCACCGAAGAGCCAGGCCACTTTGTCCGTTCGTTACAGCCCGAAACCAAACGCATCGTCGAAAAGTTCGACGGACCAAGGTTGGGGACCGCCCTGGAGCAGGTACCGCCCGGAAGCTACGCCATCGTGCGCGGCGCAGCGGTGCTCCAACAGCCGCCTGCAAGTGACGGTTTGGAGTATCGCGGCTACATCCGCACGGTTGCCACCGACTTCTGTGACCGCGATTTCATCTTTGAAGCGACACTCCGCGTTGACTTGGCCCCGGCGTTTCAGGCGAACGAGAGCCACTATGTCTATTTTGGTATCGGCGACGGGCTGCCCAACAAGAACTTCCACAACGAGGTTACGTGCGGGCTGGTGTTGGCGTTCATCGTCGACAGCGGCCGGGCGGTCGTGCGGCTTTGCCGCCCCGGCTCGAGGTTTCCCCAGTCTTCTGTCGACCACGATGCCGACAACCCCAACGTTGCGGCAGCGACGCCTTGGGCGAGCCTGGGACCAGGCCGGCACCGCTTCCGGATGACGAAGAGCGGCAGGTGGGTCCGTTTCGACATCGACGCCGACTGCAAGGGGCAATTCCACACCGATTTTGACTCCCCCGTCATCGACCTAGCGGCCACCGCGCCGCTGCTGAACGCGACAAACAGCCGGCTGCTGGTCGGCACCGGCATTTGCGGCACGATGACGGTGCGCTTTGAGGAAATTTCCATTGTTTTCACGAGGAGCAAGAGAGAGATTAGTTCCGCGGTGCTGGCGCCCGAACACCGCCCCCCGCGAAGGAACCAAAGGGTGGTGATGCGCCAGGAAGGGTGTGTGAAACGCACCGGCGAAGAAATTAGTCAACTTACCGCGCCTTTTACACACCTTGCCGAAACGCACGGTCGTTCCCTAGATGTCTCATCCGACCCGCAATACGATGCATGAGAGGAGGGTACCTCTATGAAATGAACAGGCCGCCTTGACCACATGAAATCGCGTCGGTAGATCGTGCGTTGAGTTTCGAGTGATGTTTTGAGGAATTCTTCGAGTAGTTCGGTCGGCCCGAGGAGGCGTCCGGGTTAATTCATCCAGAATGTTTCTGGGGCCTTAAGGCGTTTCCGAAGCCGCTTTTTCCCCAATGGGGAGGAGAATTGAACATGTGTCGTTATTTCGCATGTGTTTTGTGTGTAGTGGCGGTTGTGCTGGCCGTTAGCGGGCTAGCACAGGCAACCACCCTTACCCCGTACGAGCAGGCGGTCATCGCCAGCAGTCCCGTCCTCTACTACCCCTGCAACGAGACTTCCGGGTCGGTCGCCTACGATTACAGTACCGGCACGCCGTCGCCCTCGAACCCGAAAAACGGTACGTACGGCTCGAGCGGGAACACGTACAACACCGTGGCCCTCGGCCAAAGCCTTACCGGTCAGTTCAAGGGGGGCGCGATCGCGTTGTCCGGCGTCAATGCCGCTGAACTGGGGACATTCGGGGGGTATTCTACCGTCTCGAACGGATACGCCTCGGGGCTGTTTATCCCCGCCGTAGTCTCGGGGATGGACGTGGGCCAAGGTGATTTTTCAATCGAGGAGTGGTTCGTCCCGGATTCAAGCAGCCGAAATTACCTCTTCAACTGGCAAGCGTATTGTGCAGCCAACTCCGGCTACTCCGGAATGCAGGTGATGGTAAACTCGGTAAACTCCAACATGAGGATCTTCGACAGCAACTATCAGAGTAGCGGCACCCAGAATACACTGTGCCGACACCAACAACGGGTTCTACCCGACAACGGGCACGCTGTACGATTTGGTTGTCACGCGCACGTCGGGTGTGTACGCGGAGTACATTAACGGCGTGCAGCAAACCCTCAACCCCACTACTCTCAGCCCCGTTACGGACTTCAGGTCCACGGCGAGCGGCAGCTACAGTCCGTCGTTTGACGTTGCCGCTTATCCCGCCCCGGATGTGAGCACGTTGTTCAAGGTAATTGGCTTCAACGGCACGGCGATCAACACCGGCAGCAGCCAATTGAGCCTGATTGGTCAGTTCTCGTTCTACAACTACGCGCTGAGCGGCGGCGCCAATGGTCAAGTGGCTGCCCACTTTGCCGCCGCCGAGCAGGCGGTGCCGATACCCGAGCCGTCCACGCTCGCCTTGTTGATCACGGGCCTGTCTGGGCTCTTGGCCTACGCCTGGCGAAAGCGGAGATAGATTTTTGAGTTGGGACTTATGATTTCCGATTTGGCGCCGCTCCGGCGTCGCCACGAAGCGCCTTCGTGGCGACGCCCGGAGCGCCTTTTGTCGGTCGCGCTCACGGAAATCGGAAACGTGTCGATCGCATGGAAAGGAGCACATTGTGCGCCGCGCCAATCAAGAAGTCGGAAATCAGAAATCCACGGCTTTTACGCTCGTGGAGCTATTGGTGGTGATTACGATCATCGGCATTCTGATTGCGCTGTTGCTGCCGGCGGTGCAGGCCGCCCGCGAGGCCGCCCGGCAAGTGCAGTGCAAGAACAACCTGAAACAACTCGCCCTGGCCTGCTTGAGCCACGAACAGGTGCAAGGCTTCCTCCCGACCGGGGGCTGGGGCTACGGCTGGGTCGGCGACCCCGACCGCAGCTTCGACAAACGCCAGCCCGGCAGTTGGCGGTTCAACATCCTCCCCTATCTCGAACAGCCGGCCTTGCGGGACCTGGGCCTGAACGCCAACCAGCAGGGGCGGACACAGACCTCCGTCACGCCGCTGGCCTGCTTCTACTGTCCGACGCGCCGCAAGGTCGCCGCCTATCCCTTCGTCGATTGTACGATCAACCCGTGCTGGTACAACTGGAATGGAAGCACTCGCCCGCCCCTCGCCCGCTGCGATTACACGGGCAACGCCGGCACAGGGTACGACGTGGACGGCACCGCCGGTCCGAGTACCTTGGCGGACGGCGACAGTTGGAGCGAGGCCACGTGGGAGTCCTGGGGGGGCACCGACAGCCCGCCGCCCAACGGCGTTACCGGGGTGTTTTTCCGCCACGGCGTCTGCAAGCTGGCCTCCATCACCGACGGCACCACCAACACCTACCTGGCGGGCGAAAAGTACATCAACGCCGATTGTTACGAGACCGGCCAGGACGGCGGCGACGACCAGAGCTGGTCGGCCGGCTACGACTACGACAGCGTCCGCTGGACGAACCCGGTCGCCGCGGAGGCGCCAACGCAGGACATTCCCGGAGTGCAGTACGAGCAGGCCTTCGGCAGCGCCCACAGCAACGGCTTCTTCATGGCCTTTTGCGACGGCTCGGTGCAGATCATGAACTACACGATCGACCCGGAAACCCACCGCCGGCTGGGCGACCGCATGGACGGCCTGGCGATCGACGGGAAGCAGTTCTGAGGCCGGCTCGCCCTGCCGTTCCTTCGTGCTTCAATTGCCGGCGCTGTGATCCGGGAGGGACGAGAACGTGGACTGACTCAGGCTCAAGTCCGCCCGGTTACTCCCCCCGCAGCTTCAGCCCCAGCGCGGTGAGCTTCTCGCGGACCTCGTTGAGGCTGGTGACGCCGAAGTTCTTGCACTCCAACAGGTCGTCGCCGGTCCGTCGCACGAGGTCGGCCATGGTGTTGATGGCCAGGCGGGTCATGCACTTGCGGGCGCGGACGGAGAGGTTCAACTCGGAGATGGGGCGGGCCAACAGCGCCTGCTCGTCGGGCGTGAGCAGCTCCGGCTCGAGCAACTCGGACACCGGCCGCTCCTGGGCGTATTGCCCCAGCCGGAGCCCCCTCGTGGCCAGCATCTCCTTGATCTCCACCAGACTGGTCTCGCCGAAGTTCTTGCTGGCCAGCAGTTCCTGCTCGGTCGAGCGGCAGAGATCGCCGAGGGTCATCACGCCCATCTTTTGCAGGCAGTTCCGGCTGCGGACGGAAAGCTCGAAATCGGTCACCGGGATGTTCAACACCTGGCCCATCCGGTCCCGCTTCTTCGCCGCGTCCTCGTCGTAGTATTGGCCGTGCGACGCCTCCGTATCCTTGAAGAACAGTTGCGCCCGCGAATGGTCCGGATAGAAGTCCAGCACGCGGCGGTAGCACTGCGCGGCCTTGTCGTATTGCTCCCGGTCTTCATAGAGCAGGCCGAGATTCATCAACGAGCCGATGTGGGCGGGAAAGCGGCTGACGGCCCGGTCGTACAACTCCAGCGCCACTTCATCGTTGCCGTAGCGGTCGTTCTCCAGGGCCAGGCCGAACAGGGCGCCGGGATGATTGCGGTCGGTTTCGACCGCCCGCTCGTACAGTGCCACCACTTCCTTGGGATTGCCGCCCAGGGCGGAGACGGTGGCCGCCCGCTGGGCAAGATACTCGGCCGTCTGCTCGATGGCGCCGGAGAGCGAATCGAGGGTTTTCAGGGCGGCGGCGGCGTCCCCGCCACAGCGGAGGGCCTCCGCCCGGCCCAAGGCGCACTGCCCGGCCTCGTAGCCCGCCTTCTCGGCCGCACTGTAGCTGTCCACGGCCTGGCGGTACTCCTGCCGGGCGAAATGGCACTTGGCCAGGTAGTAGCGGGCCATGGCCCCGCCGTCCGCCTGGCCGAGGACCTCGATCGCCCGATAGTACCGCCCCAGCAAATACAGGCAGACGCCCAGCCGCACCCGGCTGGCGGGCGTATGGTCTTCTTCGCGGCCCTGGAGTTCGCCCACCGCGTCGCGCAGCACGGCGTACTGGGAGAAGTCGTGGGCGATGGCCTCCTGCATTTGCCGCACCTCCCGCGGTCCGAAGGTGTCGTTCCGCAAAACAGTCTGTTTCAGATCGAACTCGACGGTTTGGGCCATCGTGGGCTGCTCCTACTGATAAAGCCGCGACCGGCGGTCGCGGTGGCGCGGGCGCGACCATCGGTCGCGGCTTTGTGTCTCAGAGCCAGCGAAGGGAGTCGAACCCTTAACCCCCGCATTACGAATGCGGTGCTCTGCCGATTGAAGCTACGCTGGCTGAAAACTAGGGACTGTTTATAGTGCAAGCCACCCCAGCGGGCAAGAAGAAACCGCTACTTCTTGCCGGCGTCCTTCTTGCCGGCGTCCTTCCTGCCGCCTTCCTTCTTGCCGCCTTCTTTCTTGGGGGCTTCCTTCTTGGCGGCCTCGGCGGGGGCGGCGCCGGCGGCGGCAGCCTCGGCCCCCTCGGCCCCTTCCTCTTCCTTCTTCTTCTTTTTCTTCTTCACGGCCAGCTTGAACACCCGCACCTTGGCCAGGCCGAATGGGCTGTCCCCTTCCTGCCAGCGGTCGGCGGTCTTCAGCCGCTGAATCCGTTCCGCCCGGCCGAGAACGCTTCGCGCCCTTGCCAGTCCCAGCCGCACCTTCAAGCTCTTGTCCATCGTCATTACTGCTGCTCTCCTCGCTATCTTCCACCACAATGGGGTAAGTGTCGGGTGGTCGTCTGCCGCGTGGCAAACGCATTAGTATAGGGGTAATCCGGCGCTCTCGCAAGGCGTGGCACGACCCGGCGAAAGCCGCGGGTGCAAGTTGCACTTTGTAAGTTGTCGGATTGATGTTAAACAGAGGGGGGGTGATTTTGCCTGGTAAGAGGCCGGGTGGTGGGAACTTAGACAAAGGAGATAGCCAGGGATGGCCATTGACCAGAACTTGCACGATCGGATCAAGGCAATCGCCCAGGAATTGCGGCAAGAAGTCTACGGTGCATCGGGGACGCCGACCTGGGGAACCAAGTTCACGGAGATTGAAGACTTGGGGGTCGAAATCGGAGACCTCCTGGCTCGGGAGGTTATCGGTCAAAGTCTGGAAGACCAGGGGCGTTCGATGGCAGTTCCCACAACCGCGATAGGTCCAGACGGGGCGGGGGGGGAGGTCGAAGTGCGGATGGTTCAGACTCGGCGAGGCGAGGTTGCATGGCCAGAACCCAAGGGGTACGACAAGCCTTCTCGGAAGGCTTTTTTTCCCTCAGTCGCAGGCATTGGGGATTGCGCCGGACGACACGGCGAGTCCTCGGGTGTTGGAGAAGATGGTGTACGCCGGGACGCAGAGCCATAGTTTCCGGCAGGCCGAGCAAGACTTGAAACATCTAGCGGAGTTGGACGTCTCCCAGCAGCGGATTGCGCGGGCGACAAAGCGAATCGGACAGGAGCGCGTGGCCGGACGGAAGGCGGAGGAGGCGGTGTGGGAGACGTTGCCGTTGCCGCAACAACAGGGCAGCCCGCGGCAGCAAGTTCCGCGCGTGGCGTGCGTCGAGATGGACGGCGGACGCATCCAGATTCGGAATCGGAACGAAGAAGAGCCGCCGACGGAGGAGAAGCGGAAGGGGCGTTTCTGGCGCGAGACGAAAGTGGGATGCTTGCTGTCGATGACCAGTGAAACGTCCGCGGCCGATCCTTGCCCGGTGATTCCCGGGATTTTCGTCGATCCGCGTCGCATGGGGCAGATTTCTCGGGAAATCAAGGGTTTTTCTGCGGTTGGCGAGGCGCCTGCGAGCGAGGAATCGGCGGAAGCGCCGGCGTCCGAAAAGCGGCGAGGCCAGCCGGAACCGTTGGCGCGAAGCGTCGTGGCGACGCGCGAACCCATCGAGGCGTTCGGCAAACAGTTGGCGGCGGCTTCATGGCGGCGCGGCTTCATGGCGGCGAGTCGCAAAGCGTTCGTGGGCGATGGTTCGGAGACCAATTGGTCGGTGTGGCGGCGACACTTTTCGCATTTCACGCCGATCTGTGGATTTCATCCA
The DNA here is from genome assembly GCA_963754135.1 of uncultured Planctomycetaceae bacterium. Lineage (GTDB taxonomy): Bacteria > Planctomycetota > Planctomycetia > Pirellulales > Thermoguttaceae > JAJFUI01. The sequence goes on along the minus strand of CAVWEY010000002.1, from coordinate 610,512 downwards.
CGGACTGTGCTACGTGTTCGCCGGCGCGATGGCAGGCCGCGCGATGGAGGAAGCGTGGCCGATCTATTGTCAGTGGGCGCAGTGGTTGTGGAGCGGGCAGGTGGAGTCGGTGCTCGTCGGGTTGCGGGAACGTCAGCGGGAGTTGGGGCAGCCGGACAAAGACGAGGCCGAAGATTTACCGCGGTGTAAGGTGGCCGATGCGTTGTGTTATTTGGAGAACCAAGGACCAAGGATGCGTTACGACGAGTACCGTCGAGAAGGGCTGCCCATCACCAGCAGCCACATCGAATCGACGATCAAGCAAATCAATCGGCGTGTCAAGGGCACCGAAAAATTCTGGTCGAACGGTGGAGCGGATGCGCTGCTGCAACTGGCAGCCGACTATCTGAGCGACACCCAACCGCTTACCACCTTCTGGCGGGAGCGAACGAGCCGAGCCACCGGCCAACGGCACTACCAGACCGCCGGTTAAACGGCGCAAAGTACAACTTGCACCCGAAAGCCGCATTGCTGGCCGGCAAAAAACCGCACCCCCTCTTTGTGGCCTACTAACCCCACCCCGGCAGACTCTAACTTTGGAAAAACCGCGGCCTGCTGACCAACTCGACGCCCAGCCCGCAGTACCGCTATGGCACTGTTTCCGCGGCGACGGCCGATTGCTTGTAGGTCGGCGGGCCGATCAGCTTCTCGATCTCCTCCTCGTCGAGCGTCTCGGTTTCTTCGAGCTTCTTGGCCAGCGTGTCGAGCATCTCCCGGTGTTCCGTGAGCATCGCGGTGGCCCGCTGTGAGGCGTCGCACAGCAACCGCGAGACTTCCTCGTCGATCACCTGCGCGGTGTGTTCGCTGAAGCGGCGGGGCTCGGCCATTTCGCGGCCCAGGAACGGATGGTCCTCGGTGTCGCGGTAGGCCACCGGCCCGAGCCGCTCGCTCATGCCCCAGTGGGTGACCATCCGCCGGGCCAACTGCGTGGCCTTGTTCAGATCGTCCTCGGCGCCGGCGCTGTACTGGTCGAAGACCAGTTTCTCCGCCGCGCGGCCGCCCAACAGGAACAGGAGCCGGGTCTGCAACTCGCTCTCGCTGATGTTCAGGCGGTCTTCTTCGGGGAGCAATTGCGTGGCCCCCAGCGAGCGGCCGCGGGGGACGATCGAGACCTTGTGCAGGCGGTCGACGCCGGGGACCAGCCAGGCCAACAGGGCGTGGCCCGACTCGTGGTAGGCCGTCATCGCCTTCTCTTGCTCCGAGAGGACGTCTTCCCGCTTCGAGCCCATCAGCAGCTTGTCGCGGGCGTACTCGAAGTCGGACATGTCGACGTAGTCTTTGTCGTGGCGGCTGGCCCACAGGGCGGCCTCGTTCACCAGGTTGCGGATGTCGGCGCCGGTCAGGCCCACCGTGCCCGCCGCCATCTGCTCCAGGTCGACGTCGATGTCCAGGGGAACGTCCTTGGAGTGAACTTCGAAGATCGCCAGGCGGCCTTTGTAGCTGGGACGGTCGACCGTGATGTGCCGGTCGAAGCGGCCGGGGCGCAAGAGGGCCGGATCGAGCACGTCCGGCCGGTTCGTGGCGGCCATGATGATGACCGACTCGTTCTGCGTGAAGCCGTCCATCTCGCTGAGGATTTGGTTCAGGGTCTGCTCGCGTTCGTCGTGGCCGCCGCCGACGCCCGTGCCGCGGTGCCGGCCGACCGCGTTGATCTCGTCGATGAACAGTATCGCCGGGGCGTGCTCCTTGGCGGTGTTGAACAGGTCGCGGACCCGGCCGGCCCCCACGCCCACGAACATCTGGATGAACTCGGAGCCGTTGATCGAGTAGAAGGGGACCCCGGCCTCGCCGGCCACGGCGCGGCCCAGCAGCGTCTTGCCCGTCCCCGGCGGACCCATCAGCAGGATTCCCTTGGGCACGCGGGCGCCGAGGCGCTTGAACTTGGCCGGGTTGCGGAGGAACTCGACGATCTCCTGCAAGTCGTTCTTGACGCCCTCCAGCCCGGCGACGTCCATGAAGGTCACCGGCTTGTCGCCCCCTTCGTAGCGCCGCGCGCCGCTCTTGGCGAACCCGCCGCTCAGGCCGCCGGCGAAGAAGGAATCGCGGGCCTTGCGGAAGAGGAACCACAGGCCGAAGAACACGCCTACCGTGAGGAAGATGTAGAGCATCAGCAAGAGCACGGTGTTGTCGGGCGGTTCGGTGGCCCGATAGTTGTGCTTCAACTTCTCCCGCAACTCCCGGTCCAGCCCCGGATCGTGCAGGGCTATTTGCGGCAAAATGGTGGTGAACTCCTTCTTCAGCCGCGGGTAGGTGCCGTCGTCGCTGGTCTTCGCGTCGGGATCGAGCGGGGCCTTCTCGAATTCCCCATAGACCGTCGGCCCGATGATGTTCACGCTCTGGATGTTGTTCTCCTCCAACTGGCGATGGAAGAAGCCGTAGCTGATGTCCGAGCGGCCGTCGCCGCGGATGAGGCCGTAGTAGAGGACGATTGCCAGCACAGTCACCACCAGTCCCACCCACCAGGTGGACGCGCGGCCCAGCGGACCGGGACGCGGCCCCTTCGATGGCGACTTTTTCTCAGGCTCGGCAGGCATGGGGCTCCTCGTGTGGGCCGGCCCCCACCAAAACGGTGGGCCGGCCCGCTTTCCTATTGCCCAATTATAACTGATGCGCCGCCGTTTGGCGACTGGCACGCATTATTCACGGCCAAACACCAGCCCGAAGCGCTAGCGAGGGCCTGGCAACAGGCTGCCCTCGCTGGCGCGTTCGGGCTGGTGTGTCGCCCGGCAAAACCGGCACAACCCCCCGTTCTTGCGGGGGCGTGTCCGCACCATCGAGCCGCAATGGGCACCCGGCCTGCTGGCCACTCACACCCTAAACACGGCCGACGCCCTGACCGCGATCGACGGCTGCCGGCGGCGGTGCAAGTTCCGGTGAGATCGGACTCCGAAGCCTGAAAGGCTCGAATGGGGTAGCCCAGGGCAACGCCCTGGGAGGGCTTGCGGCAACGCCCTGGGGCAGGTAAAATATGAGCAGAATTGGACATCCCGATTGCGGTGCAAAGCCATGTCGCCAGAAACCATCCAAAAGCGCGTGCTCCAGCACCCTTTTCAGCCGTTCCGGGTGTTCTTGTCTGACGGGGCGACGTATGAGGTGCAGCAACCCGAAATGATCCTGGTGATGCGGCGCGAGGTCGTCATTGCGCTGCCGAAGCCCGGCGAGGAAGTTGCCCGGCACGCGGTCTACTGCGACCCGCTGCACATCACCCGCATCAAGCCGACGGATGGTTTTGGAAATTGATCTCCGCCCGCCGCAAGGAACCGGCCCTCGACCGCCCGTCGGCTGGAAAAGAAGTTGGACGGATGACGACGCCATCGGGCAGAGTCAAAGACTCCCGACCCCGTTTTCCCCCGCGAAGAATCGGACTCCGAGATTACGCAGGCTGCCATTATCGGTTCGTGTCCCCCGGACGCCCCGAACTCCCCGCACTTCCTCCGGTAGCTAGGGTTCGACTCGAACCGGTCGCCCCCGTATGTCAACCGCGGTCATCCGGAACTGGTAGCCGGCATTCTGCATTACCAGCGACTCTTCAACAATCCGCTTTCGCACGTCGCTTATCAGGGAGCTATCAGGGTCACTGGAATCTGGGACGCCAAACACTATTTCAACACGATCCGTGGTGCGCAGACTCCTCCAACAGTCAACATTGCATGCCTCGCCTCGTGTGACACCAATCTTCTCCGGTTCCACGACGATCGCCAAGCGAGTCTCTGGATGCTCAACAGCATGACGCAACAACGCCGACTTGAACCGCCTGTTCGCGCCACTGCGCGTAGGGGCCCGTTTCCACTCTAAATGAAGTGGCGCCCATCAGTAAGTAGACCGCTGCGGCTCTTTCCAATACCTTCTTGTAGAGTGCCTCGCTGCGGTCGGTAAGCTGAAAGATCCCCCCGTAACTCGGAAAATAAGTCCCCCCAAACACTGTGCAGTTGCTTGCTAGTTCCTCAACGATGGAGCCTTCGCCCAAGCCATTATCCGAGACATCAGAAACGATCATCGCAACAAAAATGTTATTCGTGAATATCCTGCCAAGTGCCGGCCCGTCTCGCACTATTTCATAGAAGGCCCAAGCAGCGGTGGTTCCGCAATCAACTATGACGTTCGATCCTGGTGAGATCTGCCTTTTGAGGTACATCCCGATTGCACGCTTTTGGCTGGCACGGGCGTAGCTCCGCATTGTTAGCTGTCGATTCAGCGAAAACATCTCCGCAATCGGCGACTCCTCGACAATTATACTTGCATTGCGAGTCGCCTCGCCTTTTAGCTCCTTGACCTCTTGCTCAATCCATTTCGTTCGTCGATCGCAAGAATAGTATGGGCGAGACCAGTCACCTGGGCCACGGCTATAGTTGCCTGGTGGTGCAGGTCTGAGACAAAGTACTTCCGAGCAACCAGTCCGGTCACAATAATGCCGATGATAGCCCCTACCACGGTAAGCAGTATTGACCAGACTTCGCCTGATGTTGTCATTGCTTGCATGACTCCCACAAATCACTTTCACTCAGGGAACTCTTGACTTGACCGAACTAAGGCGTCGATCATTGTCAAACCGAAGAATAAGGTCGGCATGGCGCTTAGCAGGAACCACATATCGCTTGATGCCGGGCCCAAGGACTTCTCGCCAGAAATGGTTAACGCTATTGCTGTCGTAGCCGAGCCCGCGATTCCTTCGCCGAATCTCGCATTCGCGCTGACATCGCCACTGTCGAAGTTGCGTCACGCTCGCATCGAGGTATAGTAAGTAGTCAGTATTGTCTCGAATAAACGCGTAGCCATCATGTTCATAGTCTACCAGCCATCCTTCCAAGAATACAATAGCCGGCGGCGTGGCAATTCTTCGCGCTCGCACTGGTCTGTCCGCCGCCATGTCATATCGCGGGATGGAAAGTGGTGCCTTTCTGCGATGAATCTCGTCAAGAAATCGTCGCAGCCGCGTTAAGTTGTGGCTGCCAGGCACTGCCCTCCATTTCAGACCGCGACGGGCTCGTTCCTTCACCGAAAAATAGAAATCTTCGAGTGACACAGCTATGCCACGCTTGGGTGAGAGGATAGAGATAAGTTCGGCAAGACTGTACGCGAGCGTGGTCTTGCCCGCCCCGGGGCCGCCGACGACCCCGCATACAAAAATTGGCTTGGATTGCGATTTGACCAACAAGGTGAAGACCAACGGAAAGTAGGTACTTGCGAATACGTCGAGCGATGGCAGAGTATTCGGGAGAGATCGCTGCAGCGTCCTGTTTACTTGCTCATACAGGCAGCGCGATTTCGAAGCCGCGATTTTCCGAAGACTACCTTGCGCCGCCTCGTCCACGGCAGAAAACAACGGGCTGTGCTCCAAAAAGCACAAGAACTGCTCCTCAAACCGCGGACGTGTTGGCGAGGTACGACGCATACGAATACTCAACGCTCTTTCACGCACGCAATGCGCATGCGCGTGTACTCACGTGTCAAACCTTGTGAGGGCGTCGTGAAGGTCACTCAGACGCCGTATTGAAACATCGACGTTTGGATTACATTGCGCATTCTCGGTAAGCCAAAGCGTCTTCATTCCTACCTTCTTCGCAGGGAGCATGTCCTTTTCCAGACTGTCACCGATATAGGCGCATTCCTCAGGAGCGCATCCAGCAAGTGAGATCGCTTTCAGAAACGGTTCGGGGGCGGGCTTGCTCTCGTTCGTGTTATCTGTAGAGATGATGTACGCGAATAGCCGCACGTCTACGCCAAGGGACTTCAGTATTCGTTCGACAAAGTCAGCATTGAGGTTGGTTATTATGCCGAGTTCGAAGCGTGCTGCGCAAAGTGGCTACGAGCGAGCAAAGCTCCTCATCCTTAGACAACCAGTCGGCGGGGTCAAGCTTGGAAATGGCTTCCTCCAGTTCCCCCCGCGATACTCCGAGAGAACTCATCACGTCTGTCTTCGTGGCGTGCTGACGTGAAGTCTTCAACTCGGATTCTCGTGAGGCGAATAACCACCGTGCTTCCTCGAGGGATAAGCCGAATCGCGCGGCGAGCAGTTCAACTGGCCGTTCTTCCTGTGCAGCCGCAAACCCGGGGCTACGGTAGAGGGTGTCCGCTGTGTCGAAGAATAGTGCCTTCAACATGGCTGGCTCCCATAACGCGGTCGGCCCAAGGGGCAGGCCCTTGGGCGCGCAACACGGTCTCGGAATGGCAGAACTTTCGAGGCAGTCACGTTATTTCTGATTCTATGAAAGAGCGGTCCTCTTGATGCTATACACGGTGTAGCGTTTCTTTCATTCACCAATAGCACAGACAGGAGGACCGAGACCTGTTATACCCTGGAATCGACCAGCATCGCAAGCGGTTGACCGTCGGTATCCGACATGCGGCCGGAGATGCCGTCCTTCGAGGGCAGGTTTCGACGGAATGCGGCTGGGTGTGGGCGTCATTCGATGAATTGCGGTGGCTTGCCCAGCCCGACGGTCGGTTCGCAGCAATCTCCTGGGCCTTGTACAAACCCGTGTCAAGCAACTACAATGGGGGGTGTCAGGAGTCGCCCCCGCAACCCTGCAATGGGGCGCAGCGCCTAAGACGAGCGCCGCGATTGGGACTGACGAACGTTGGCGTGTTCTCGCCGGCGCGATTCCGTTTGCGGTATCTGGGGCCTTGGCGATGCGCCGCGGCGAGGGCTGGGGCTGGATATAGCCCGGCAGACACGACCGGTACAGCGAGATTCTAACGTGACGGCCTGCGACGGCTCCGTGGGTCCGCCCGGCAAAGTGGCCCGGTTTTTCCCATTGACAAAATAGGATATATGTGTACAGTATATTTGCGACACTCGGGCTTCGGCTGCCGCGGCAACGTTTTTCGGGAGCAGGGAACACGGCAACGGTTCTAATTCTGGAAAATCGCCGACCTGCTGACCAACTGGCGGCCACGGGGCTGAACAGGAGGGAACAGAGGAAACGGAGGGGATCGGACTATCTCCGTTGTCTCTGTTTCCTCCTGTTCCGGCGTATCGGTCACTCCGTCACCTTCACCACCACCACCGTCACGTCGTCCCGCGGCGGCTGGCTGCGGCAGAAGCCGAGGACTTCCTGATGGAGGAGTTCGATGATCTCGCGGGCGGGCTTCTCGCGCTCGGAACGGATGACCTGGAGCGCGCGGGCAACGCCGAAGCGGACCCGGCCCGGCGATTCGGCCTCGGAGACGCCGTCCGTGAAAAAAGTGACCAGTTCGCCGGGCCGCAGCGCGATCGACGAGGCCGCCGGCACGACCGTGTCCGGCCGGACGCCCAGCGGCAGGCTGGTGCTATCGAGGATCGTCACGTCCACGCCGGCGTGGAGCAGGTAGCCCCGTTGGCCCGCACTCGCATAGATCATCGAGCGCCCACGGGGATCGAGTCGGGCCATCGCCAGGGTGATGAAGTGGAAGTCGCCAGCGTCGGTGGCCAGCAGGCGGTTGGCGCGGGTGAGAATCTCGCCCACGTCGCCGTGCATCTGGGCCAAGGTGCGGAGGCAGGCCCGCGTCTCCGACATCAACAAGGCCGGCCCCATCCCGTGGCTGCTCACGTCCCCCAGGACGATCCCCAGGCAGCCGTCGAGCATGGGGATGTAGTCGAAATAGTCGCCGGCGGTGGCCTTGGTGGGGAAGAGCGCCCCGGCGATCTCGAAACCGGGCAACTTCGGCGCCTCGCCCGGATAGAGCCGCTGTTGGATTTCCCCGGCGGCGCGGAACTCCTCGGAGGTGTCCCGCAACTTGTCTTCCGCCCGGTGCCGCCGGCCGCGCTCGATGGCGTAGCGGATCGAGCGCACCAACACCTGGTCGGTCACCTGGCCTTTGACGATGTAATCCTGGGCGCCGGTCTGCACGGCCTTGACCGCGCTCGGTTGGTCGTCATGGCCGGAGAGGATGACAATCGGCACCTGGCCGGCGTGGGCGTGCATGGCGAAGAAGGTTTCCAGCCCCTGGCTGTCGGGCAGGGTGAGATCGAGCAGGATGACGTCGAAACTGCCTTCTTCGCAGCGTTCGATGGCCGCCGAGAGCAGTTCCACCTGGACCAGATCGAACGGTTCGTCCCAGCGGTCGCCGAGGAGATTGCGCATCACCCGAGACGTCGTTGGGATCATCCTCGACCAGCAGGATTTTGATGCGTCGCTGCACGATGAACTGCCCTTATCTTAGGTCTTGGGTCTTAGGACTTAGGTCTTGGGACTCATGCCCTTATCGTGGTTCGTCACACAAAAACTGAGACTCAAACCAAGCCCTAAGACCTAAGACCTAAGACCATTTCATCAGCGAAACTCTCACGTTGCCCCTTTCCCACCGGACGACGAACTTTGCAGCGCCGGCAAAACGATCTCAAAACTGGCGCCCCGGCCGGGGGCGCCGTGGGCGGTGATCCGCCCGCCGTGCCGCTCGACGATCTTGCGGCACAGGGCCAGGCCGATCCCCACCCCCTCGAACACGTCGCGGGGGTGCAACCGCTGGAAGACGCCGAAGATCCGCTCCTGGTGCCGCTGCTCGAAGCCGATGCCGTTGTCCGTGACCACGATCTTGCACTGTTCCCCGGCCGCCGGCGGGCCGGCGGCACGGTCCTGCCGGCCATGGGCGAACCGGCCCTCCACCGTGACCACCGGCGGTTCGCCGGGGCGATGGAACTTCAGTCCGTTGGCGATGAGGTTTTGCAGCAACTGCCGCATTTGCAGGGGATCGGCCTGAATGGTGGGCAGGTGGCCCACTTCGACCCGCCCGCCGGCCTGCTCGATCTGCACTTCGAGGTCGGAGAGGACCTCACGGGCGACTTCGGCCAGGTCGACAGAGACGAACTCTTGCCCTTGGGTAGTCACGCGGGAGAGCGACAAGAGTCCGTCGATCAGCCCTTGCATCCTGACCGCGGCGCCGTGGACCCGCTGTAGGCACTCGCTGCCGGCGGCGTCGAGCTTGTCGCCGCAGTTGGCTTGCAGGCGGCCGCAGAACGCCCGAATCTTCCGCAACGGCTCCTGGAGGTCGTGCGAGGCGACGTAGGCGAACATCTCCAACTCGCGGTTCGAGCGCTCCAACTCGGCGGCGTAGCGGGCTTGCTCCTGCTCGGCCTTCTTCCGCGGGCTGATGTCGCGGACAAAGAACGTCAGCACCGGGGCGCCTTGCTCGTGGCTGAGGGTCATGGCCATTTCGGCGTCGAAGGTCTCGCCGTCCCGGCGGACGGCCGTCACCTCGACGCGCCGGCCCAGCAACGACCCCTCGCCCGCGTCCAGGTAGCGGTCGATGCGGTCCTGCTGGCCGCCGCCGGCGCCGGCCGGAAAGAGCACCTCCGAAGGTTTCGTCCCTAGCACTTTCTCGCGCGGATGGCCAAACGTCTGCTCCGCCGCCTTGTTGAACTCGGTGATAATCCCCTCATGGTCGATGGTGATGATGGGATCGAGCGAGGATTCGAGGATGGCGCGTTTACGGGCTTGGGCCTCGGCGAGCGATTCCTCGAGCCGGGTTTTCCGGTCGAGGGGGCGATGGAAGAACAGCAGGCAAGAGGAGCGCCCGCCGCCATTGGACTTCAGCCGGAAGAGCCTGGTCTGGACGTCGATTGGCTCGCCGGAGCGGAGGTTGCGCAACTGGCTGCGGCCCTCCCAGCAGCCGGTCCGGTTGACAGCCGGCACGGCCACGTCGCGGAGTTCGGCCCAGGACTGTTCGACGTAGAGGTCGCGCAGGACGACCGCGGAGACCGGCTGCCCGTCGCTGAGTCCCACCAGCCGCTGGCCGGCCGTGTTGAGATAGAACGGCTCGCCGCGGGCGGTCGCCAGGCAGACGAAATCGGTGGACGCCTCGGCCAAGACACGTCCCAGCGTGTCAGGGCCGGCGTCCGGAAAATCCGACCGCTCAGCCATGGCCGCCTCCCCTACGATTGAAAAGTCTGAACGTCCCGCGACTGCGCGGCGCCATGCCCACGCTTGCCGCGGGCATGTGGCGGTTCTCCTTCGTTTTTCACATGCCCACGGCAAGCGTGGGCATGGCACCTGGCTGTCAATGGCGACGCGCCGCTGCGGAGCCGGCCTCCGGCTTTTGCAGCGACGCGAGTTTCGCCAGCGCCTCCCGCTGCAACTCGCCATCCGCCCGCCGCGCCGCCATTTTGTAGTAGACACGGGCCAGCCCCGGCTTGCCGGACTGCTCGGCCCGCAAGCCGCGATTGAAAAGTACTTGACCCTCCAGTTGTTGAGCCTCCTGCTCCCGTTGGCGTTGGGCGCGGGCCTCGGCAACCGACATGGCCGGCGAGTCGTTCCCGGCGCCTGCCAGGAGAGAATCCCCGGCCGGAGTGCGGCCGGGCGTCCACAAGCCAAGCGGCGGACCCAAACTCGTCCCCGCCGGGCCCATCAGCGTCACTCCCCATTGGGCAGTCGGCTGGCTCAGCAGGGCCTCGTCCATCGCGCGAAAGTCATGGATCGTGGCCGTCGCAAAGGCGCCGGAAACGCTCCCTTGGGAGCCCAGGGCCGAGTTGCGCCACGGCGACAAGGGGGAACCGAACTCGTCGATGCCCGATCCGCCATAACCCATCCCGCCAAGGTAGCCGCCGCCCTGATCCGGCACGGAGACCGTCGTGTCAACGGAGAACTGGGAAAGGGTGGGCAGTTGCACCACGCGGCCGGGCCGCTGCGCCGACGCCGTGTCCGCGGCCAGTAACACCAGCGTTGCCCCCAGGATAGGCGAGATCGTTCGCATGGCAATGGCTCCTTGCTCGCCTATGTAGGCGATGTACTCGTCACGCTCCGCGTGACGTGGCCCGCCTCACGCGGAGCGTGAGGAGTACACTACATCCGTTAATTCTACCAAGCGTAGCTTACCAGAAAAGGGCCGTGGCGGCAATGGGCTTCCGCAGGTGAATTGGGTGCCACCGGCGGCTTGTCCGCCAGTGTGCCGCACGGGCAGACAAGCTGCCCGTGGCACCCAAATCATAAATCACCGTCTGTCCGAGACGCTACGCCCGTCCGGCGAAGGCGGCCCAATTCCCGCGGCACTTGCGTCTCCCACGGCACGCGGCTACGATGAATATCTATTGCAAGCAGAAGCGGCCGATTCATGGTTTCGGATTGTCACGAGGAAGACTACCGCCGGGTGGTTGAGGACGTGGGGCCAACGCGGACGTTGCCCCATACGGCCATTGAGATCGTCCGCCCCCTCGTCTCCGCCCAACCGCCGCGGCACGTGCTGTTCGACTTCGACGGCACGCTCAGCCTGATCCGCGAGGGCTGGCCTGAGGTGATGATTCCGCTGATGGTCGAGTCGCTCCAAGCCACCGGCACCGGCCAGTCGCCGGCCGAGCTGCGGCGGCTATGCACCGGTTTTGTGACGGCCTTGACGGGCAAGCAGACGATCTATCAGATGATCCGGCTGGCCGAGGAGATCGCCCGCCGCGGCGGCCGGCCCGAGGACCCGTTGGTCTACAAACAGCGATATCTCGACCGGCTGATGGAGCGGATCGGCGGCCGGCGCGAGGGGTTGCGGTCCGGGCGGATCCGGGCCGAGGAAATGCTCGTGCCCGGCTCACTGGAACTGCTGGACGCCTTGCGGGAGCGCGGCGCGGCGCTGTACGTGGCCAGCGGCACCGACGAGCCGTACGTGATCGAGGAGGTCGGCCTGTTGGGCCTGGACCGTTACTTCGGGGCCCACGTCTACGGCGCCGAGACGACTACCGCGCGTTCTCCAAGGCCCAGGTGATCGAGCGGATTTTGCGGGAGAACCGTTTGGACGGGGCGTCGTTGCTGGGTTTCGGCGACGGCTACGTGGAGATTCAGAACATCAAGGCGGCCGGCGGCACGGCGGTCGCCGTGGCCAGTGATGAGGCGGGCCGCAGCGGCCGGCCCGATCCTTGGAAACGCGACCGCTTGATTGGCGCCGGAGCGGACGTCGTCATTCCCGACTACCGCGACTATGGCCCGCTGCTGGAGTATCTTTGGAACGTCAACGGGGTGGCACGCCCTGAAAAGGGCGTGGTAGCTTGACTGGTTTGACCGTGATGCCCGCCACGCCCTTGCAGGGCGTGCCACCCAGAGGAAATGCTGATGCCTTTCGAGAAATTTGACCGCAGCCTGCTGCGTCTTCGTCCGTTGTCCGAGCGGGTACACGACGTGGACCGCTCGGCGCTGATCTTTCCGGACAGCCCTCGGCAGCCGTTCGAGCACGAGGCCCTGCCCCTGCTGGCCGAGCGGATTGCCGCGGCTGCCCGCGGCGGCCGGGCGGTGATCTTCCTCTGCGGGGCGCACGTGTTGAAGAAGGGCTGCGGGCCGCTGCTGGTCGATCTGATCGACCGCGGCCTGTTGGGACACCTGGCGCTGAACGGCGCCGGGGCGATCCACGACTTCGAGATGGCCTTGATCGGAGCGACCACCGAGAGCGTCGCCCGATACGTCGCCGAGGGGCAGTTCGGCCTCTGGAGCGAGACCGGACGGATCAACGACGCCGCCCGCGAGGCCCAGCGGGACGGCATCGGGCTGGGCGAGGCCGTCGGTCGTATGATCGAGCGCGAGAAGTTCCCCTATCGCCAGACGAGCGTGCTGGCCGCCGGCGTGCGGCGGGCGTGCCGGTCACGGTCCACGTGGGCATCGGCCTGGACATCATCCACGAGCATCCCAACTGCGACGGGGCCGCCGTGGGCGCCGCCTCGTACACCGATTTCCTGATCTTCACCCAGAGCGTCACGCGGTTGGAAGGGGGCGTCTTCCTGAACATCGGCTCCGCCGTCACCGGCCCGGAGGTCTACCTGAAGGCCCTGGCCATGGCCCGCAACGTCGCCCGCCAGCAGGGCCGCCGCATCACGGCACTTCACCACCGGCGTGTTCGATTTGGCGGAGCTGGGCGATCAACTCCACACCGAAGCCCCCAAGAGCGACCCGCGATACTACTTCCGCCCCTACAAGACGGTGCTGGTGCGGACCGTGGCCGACGGCGGCACCAGTTGCTACGTCAAGGGCGACCACGCCTTGACCGTGCCGGCGCTTTACGACCAAATCCTACGTGTGCCATGAAAGAACTAACCTATTTCGCACCGGAACGGTTGGCCCAACTGATCGGCCGCTTCCGCCGCCTGCGGATTGCGGTGGTGGGCGACTTCTTTCTCGACAAGTACCTCGACGTCGATCCGGCCCTGGCCGAGCGGAGCATTGAGACCGGCAAGACCGCGAACCAGGTGGTGGCCGTCCGCCATAGCCCCGGCGCGGCGGGCACCATCGTCGGCAATCTCGCCGCACTGGGCGCCGGAGAGCTGCACGCGGTCGGCTTCACTGGCGACGACGGCGAATCCTACGATCTGCGGCGGGACCTGGCGGCGATCGGCTGCTCGACGAACCACCTGCACTCCGACCCCGAGCGGATGACGCCCACCTACCTGAAGCCGCGGGACGCGGCCGATCCCGGGCTGGCCGGCGAACACAACCGCTATGACACGAAGAACCGCACGCCCACCAGCGCGGCCGCCCAGCAACGGATCATTGCCGGGCTGGATGCGCTGTTGCCGCAGGTCGACGCCGTGATCGCGATGGACCAGGTTGAGGAAGAAGGTTGCGGAGTGATTACGCCGATGGTCGTCGAGGCCCTGGCCGAGCGCGCCGCCCGACACCCGAAGGTGATCTTCTGGGCCGACAGCCGCCGCCGCATCCGCCGCTTCCGCGGGGTGATTATCAAGCCGAACCAACTCGAAGCCGCCGGCGTCGTCGAGCAGACACCCGGCAGGGAGGTCGATCTGGAGCAACTCTGCCTGGCGCTCGGCCAGTTGCGGCGCGAGGTGGGCGGCCCGATCTGCGCCACCCGCGGCGCCGCGGGCATGCTGGTCAGCGATCCGCAGCCGATCTTGGTGCCCGCCGTCCGGGTCGAAGGTCCAACCGATCCCACCGGCGCCGGCGATAGCGCGACGGCGGGGGCCGTGCTGGCGCTGGCTGCCGGCGCCGCCCTGGCCGAGGCCGCCCTGGTAGGCAACCTGGTTGCCTCGATCACCATTGAGCAGCTTGCGACCACCGGCACGGCCAGCCCCGAGCAACTCCCGCCGCGGCTTCAGATGTGGCTCCGACAGCGGTCGATGTAGAAGCGGCATCCTGCCGGCACCCGCCCGAAGCCGCCCCCAGGGGCCGAGGAGCCAAAATTTTTCGGGAAATCCGGAATTTTTCCCCAGCCGGCCGACGGGGATGAATGTGTGGCGAAACAACGATTCTATGGGGGGGGATACGGCCGACGTTTTGCCCCATCCTGGGGCCGGTTGCAGTCCGGCCGCCAACCAAGAAAACTTCGGGATTCTGGGGGGATGTGTGGAGTACCACAAGTGCGCGGTTCCCCCAATCGGGTGCTTGCCGCAGCAAGTCATACCCCCCCTCGAGTTCTTCGACAAGACTGAAGCCGTCCGCCTGAATCTGACGAAAACTCTTGAAAAATCGGCGTTTTCGAGTGCTAGCTGCTTGACAGGAACGGCGATCTGGCTAAAATCAGGAGAGTCAAATAGTCCAGGCACGCTGAGTGTCTGGCAAGAGTTCACCGTATTCATCAAGTAACGCAGCGGGGCCAGCGGCCCAGGAGGCAGCGGTGAGATCGCACATTTCGACTAGGTGTTTCGCGGCATGTCTGCTCGCCGCTCTGCTAGCGACCTTCGTCTGTGCCGGCGGAGCCTCCGCTACACCAATCGTTGCGAATTTGCAGCCGGTTCCAGGGGCGCCGGTCTGTTGGCCGACTCTAGCTCTCCTACCTCATACGTCCCTACCTCATACAGCATCGCGAGTATCGACCCAAACGACGGTTATATCGTCGGAGACAAGATCTTCAAGTGGTTCACGGTGACCACGACGGCGCAGGGTGGCGCCCTCGCTCCAGACGCGACTGGCATCAACGTTACGGGCGTTGAGGTAAACGGCGACTACGGCTTGAGGTTCAACAGCGGCTGGTCGGCTTCAGGCGGACAGTTAGTTGATTCATCAATTACGTTTTACGTGGCCGTCACGCCTGCGGCCGCCGCTCAGGGCTATTTGCTCGCGGATAACAACTTGAAGATGACGTTGTACGGCAACACGACCACATTGGGGGAAGTCTCGGTTTCTGAGCAGCTCTACGCACAGAATCCCGCGTTGCCAGGCAGCCCTTTTGTCAACGAGTTGGTTTGGTACAAGAGCGACACCAACCAACTGGTGACAATGGGGGCACAGTTCACTCCGACTACCGGTATGTGGGTCGGTAAGGACGTAATTGCCAACGGCGGGACAGATACCTTGGGCGTGGGCGTGGCGCACTTGAGTGAGTTCTATCAAACGTTCAGCCAAGTTCCCGAGCCTTCCATGTTTGTGCTGTTGGGCATAGGCGGGCTGGGGCTGGTGGGCTACGTGTGGCGGAAGCGGCGGGGGTGAAGAATCGGCGGACCGCTTGCGGTTTCGCCCGCCGTGAAATGACAGTGCGGTTGACGTAGGCGGCAGGCCCGGGTTTTCCGGGTTTGCCGTTTCTGTTGCGCGGGGCAGAATTGCCGCGGGTAAACCCTGCCGGTTCTCCGGCCGCCGCCGGGTTGCGCCGGCGGCACGCAATCTGACGCTTTTGCCCCCGGCCCGAGGAATCCAGGGGTTCCGCCCGATTCGGGGCGATAACTGTTCTTGGCGGGGCGCCTTGTAGAGCGATACTCGCGCACCCGGCTCGCACCGAGCACATACTGTCCCCCCCGAGGCCCGGTCTTCATCTTGAAGATCGGGCCTATTCTATTTCCGCGCTGCTTGGGCAACTTGTTCCGCCGGCGCCCAGGACCTAAAATGCGGCGGACGCAGAACTTCACCGGCAGCCCAAGGGGATCCTACCGATGTGGCATTGCCAAAAGTGCAACGAAGCGATTGACGACCGTTTCAGCACGTGCTGGAATTGCGGAACCAATGCCGATGGAACTGCCGATCCGAGTTTTCATCGGGAGCCGGAGGATTCCGCCGTGCCCGACCCGGGAGCGGAGGAAACGGCCTCGATCCCGGACATTCAAGCAACTCCCGACCCGCGCCGCGATGAGCGTCTCGACGTCGTTGAGCTTTGTTCAGCGGCCAACAGCGTGGAGGCGTTCGCCATTGCCGACGCCCTGGAGGCGGCCGGCATCAAGGCGTCGGTGGTCGGCGACGTGTTGCAGGCGACGGCCGCGGGCGGAGTGCCGCTGGGCGAGGCGAGTGCTCCTCGGATATGGGTCACCAGGCAGCAGCAACAGCCGGCCCGCGAACTGCTCGCCCAGTTGCGGACCAACGCCGCCGCTGAAACCGGACCGTCTCCCGGCACCGATTCGGAAGGTGCGGACGAGGCGTGGGCGGAAGCCGGCGAACCGGCGGAAGAGCCCGCGGCCGAGCCGCGCCCGCGCCACGACGTCAGCCTGTTGAGCGTGCTGCTGGCGCTGGCCGCCCTGGGCTCGATCGTCGCGGGAATCCACTACGCCGTGACCAACGGATGGCTGCTGGGTGAGTACTCGCGGAGCACGGAGGCCAACCTCGTACGTGTGGAACGATGGTCGGGCGGGGATTGGAAGTCGGTTCCGATAGCCGACCTGCGGGATGGCCAGGCCGACGACGGGCAGACGCGTTGGATGAAGGCACACTACTGCTACATCGTGGACGGCCATCGGCACGGTTTCTGGGTCGGGACGTACCGTGCGCCTGCTGAGTCGATCCTTGTCCGCTACGATCCGACCCACCCAGCCGAGTGCCGAATTAAAGCCATCCTGGCCCCGGCGTGGTGCATTGCCTTTGGCGTCGTGTTAGGCGGGTTCCTCTTCTTCCTGGCGTACCAGTTCCGGTAGGAGTCTACGTTCCGAATTCCGGCCTTCGCCGGGCCAACTGGTTCTGGAGCCGCTGCACGATCGAGCTGTGCATCTGGCTGACGCGGCTTTCGGAGAGATTCAGCGTCGCGCCGATCTCTTTCATCGTGAACTCCTCGTAGTAGTAGAGGATGATGATCAGCCGTTCGTTGCGGTTCAGCCCCTTGGTGACGAGCCGCATGAGATCGTTCTTCTGGATCCGCCGGGTGGGGTCCTCTCCCTTCTTGTCCTCGAGAATGTCGATCTCGCGGACGTCCTTGTAGCTGTCCGTCTCGTACCACTTCTTGTTGAGGCTGATCAAGTTCACCGCGTTGGCGTCGAGCATCATCTTTTCCAGCTCGGGCACGGAGATTTGCATCTCCTCGGCCAACTCGTGTTCGTTCGGCTGGCGGCCGAGCCGGGCCTCCAGGCCCTTGACCGCCTCGTTCAGCTTGCTGGCCTTCGAGCGGACCAAGCGCGGCACCCAGTCCATCGTCCGCAACTCGTCGAGCATCGCCCCGCGGATCCGCGGCACGCAGTAGGTCTCGAACTTCACGCCCCGCGACAGGTCAAACAGGTCGATGGCGTCCATCAGCCCGAAGACGCCCGCGGAGACGAGGTCGTCCAATTCGACCCCCTCGGGCAGTCTTGCCCAAATCCGCTCGCCATTGTATTTCACCAGGGGTAGGTAGATTTCCACCAGGCGGTTGCGGAGTTCCTGATTCGACGGATCCCTCTTGTACTCGATCCACAGTTGCTCGACGTCTTCGGGAGCTACGGTGGTTGCCATAAGTTCCTCCATGATGGTCCGCCGGGACTCGGGCGGCTAGAAATCCATTTCAATTTGTGCGGATTCGGCGATTTTTCCAACCAGTCGGCCGTCAAAACCGGCACGGCTTCGCCATTTTAACAGCACGTTGGCTACCAACACTCTTCGCATCGTATCGACCGATAATGGCGGAAGGTTTAATTTGTATCGAGTTGGAGGATCAACCGCGCCAAGCGGAGGGCCTCGGCCACTTCGATGTCGTCGGGCACGTTCTGGCCGTCGGTCAAGTAGCTCAGCGGCAGGCCGCTGGAGCGCAACACCGGCAGCACGTTGCCCAAGCCGTTGGCCTCGTCCAGCTTGGTCAGCACAAGCGCCGTGACGCCGACGGCGGCGAAGCGCTCCGCGGTCTGCTCCAAAGTCCGCGCGGCGCCCACGCTGCTGAGCACCAGGTGAACCTCGTCGGCGGCGGCCTCGCCGAGAAATGCCCGCAGTTCCTGGATACGCACCTCGTCCTTGGGGCTGCGGCCGGCGGTATCCAACAGGATCAGGTCGAGATGGCTCATCCGCTGGACGGTTTCGCGCATTTCCCGCGGCGTCGAGACCACGTGCATCGGCAGGTCGATGATGTCGGCGTAAGTCCGCAACTGCTCGACGGCGGCGATGCGGTAGGTGTCGACGGTGATCAGGCCGACGCGGCGTTTTTCCTTAAGCCGGAAGTGGGCGGCCAGTTTGGCGATGGTGGTGGTCTTGCCCACGCCCGTCGGCCCCACCAGCGCCGCCAACCGGCAACGGCCGGGCGTGACGCGGATCGGACCGCCGACGCGGATGTCGTCCTCGATCAGGCCGGCCAGCCGGGCCTTCAGCATCATCGGATCGGAAAGGCCCGCCGCGCGGGGATCGCTGCGGACCCGCTCGACCAGCTCGCGGGCCAACTCCTCGCTCACTTCCGCGTCGAGCAGTTCGGTGAACAAGTGGAACAGTTCCTCGGGCCAATCCTCGTGCCCCTCTCCCTTCGACCGCCGGCAAAGGTCCTTCATCATCGCCTGCAAGTTGCTCAGTTGGCTTTGCACCTGGCGGGAGACCTTCACTTCGTCCACCGGACGGGAGCAGGGGCCAGGTGCAGGCGAGGGCTCGGCCGGCGGCTCGGCGGGGCGCGCGAGGCGAAGCGGCTCGGCACGTTCACCCCGCATGAGGCCGTGACCTCGATCTGCCGCCGCCCGGGCAGGACGCCCAGCCAACGGTTTCGCACCTCGCGGGTGTGCAGCACCGCCGCCTCAGGACCCAGTTCGCGGCGCACCAGCGTCAACGCTTCGTGCATCGACGATGCTCGGTAGGTTCGGAGTTCCATGGCGAACAAGGGATTAGGGATTAGGGATTAGGGATTGGCGATGCGCGGAAAGGCGAGACGGCAAGTGAGGAACAAAGGCCGCTTGCGGCTTCGCAGACTCGCGCCCACCTGCTCCCGACACCATTACCACTGACTCGATCTTTGTATCTCGCGTGATCTCACTGTGACTGAGGACGACAAGCTGCGGCAGGTGCGTGGCAGTCAATTGCTTCAGGATGGGACGGACTTGGGGACTGACCAGCACCACCGGCGGCCGGCCCTCTGCGGTGAGCTTCGCCACCTCCGGCTCGATCGCACGGCAGAACGGCGTCGATCTCCTCGGGCGAAAGGCGGATCGAAATGCCGTCCTCCGTCTGCTCGGCGCCCGAACGGATCCGCTCCTCCAACGCCGGATCGAGCGTTACGACGTGCAGCCGGCCGTCCGGGTCGCGGTAGCGGCTGCACAGCGTGCGGGCAAGCCGCCGGCGGACGTGCTCGCCCAGTACAACCGGGTCCTTGGTCCGCGGAGCAACGTCGCCGAGCGTCTCGAGGATCGGGCCGATCTGCCGGATCGAAACCCCTTCGCGCAAGAGCAGTTGCAGAACCTGCTGCACCTCGCCCAGCTTCATCACGCCGGGGATCAATTCGTCGGCCGCGGCCGGCGAAGTCTCCTTCAATTGATCGATCAGGTGCTTGACGGCGTCGCGGCTCAAGAGTTCGTCGGCGTGGCGGCGGACGGTTTCGCCCAACTGCGCCGCAATCGCATTGCCGGGCTCGACCACCGTGCCGTCGATCGTTGCCTGGGCCACAACCTGGTCGGCGATCCTGATTCGGTACTGGTATTGGCCGAGCCGCATGTTGTCGCGGACGCGGACTTTCGGCAGGATGATGCCGACCTCGGCGGCCACGGCCTGCCGCACCCGGGCAATGCGTTCCAACATATCTCCGCCCCGATTGGGATCGGCCAGGCGGAGCAGTCCGACGCCAAGCTCCAACTCCATCGGATCGACGGTCAAGTAGTCCTCGACGCGCTGCTGCGACCGCCTGGCGGCCTGGGCCTGTTTCGTCGCCTGGGCGGCCTGGACCTTCGTTTCGCGGCGGGAGAGGGTCACGGCCATGCCCACGCAGGCCGCCGCCAGCAAGAACAGTGGAATTCGCGGCATACTGGTGAAGATCAGGATGCTCAGGAATCCGCCCGAGAGTGCCAACGCCTGCGGACGGGAGAAGAGCTGCCGGAGGAACTCGCCGGGCAGGTTGCTCGCCTGATTGCTCCGCGTGACCAACATGCCCGCTGCCAACGAAATCAGAAACGCGGGCACCTGCGTCACCAGACCGTCGCCGATCGTGAGCGTGGTGAACAGGGCACCGGCCTGACTGAGGCTCATGCCGTTCTCGACGATGCCGATGAACAAGCCGCCGATGATGTTGATGAGGATGATGACCAGTCCGGCGATGGCGTCGCCGCGGACGAACTTGCTGGCCCCGTCCATCGCGCCGAAGAAGTCGGCCTGCCCGGAGATTTCCTGGCGGCGGCGTTGCGCCTCGTGCTGGTCGATCGCCCCGGCATTGAGGTCGGCATCGACGGCCATTTGCTTGCCGGGCATCCCGTCGAGGGTGAACCGGGCAGCCACCTCGCTAATGCGCGTGGCCCCCTTGGTGATCACCACGAACTGGATCAAGACGATAATCGAGAAGATAATCAGCCCGACGACGATCTTGTCCGCCCCGGTGGCCCCGCCGGTCACGAACTCGCCGAAGGTCCGCACCACGCCGCCGGCCGCCAGCAGGCCGTCGGCCCCCGCCCGGGTCAGAATCAGCCGGGTGGTGGCCACGTTCAGCACAAGCCGGAACAAGGTGGTGGCCAGCAACAAGGAAGGGAAGATGTTGAACTCCAGCGGAGTGCGGACATAGAGCGTCGTCAGCAGCATAATCACCGCAATGGTGATGTTCGAGGCCAGCAACACGTCCATCAACCCAGCCGGCACCGGGACCACGATCACCAGAACGCTGGCGACCATGGCGATCGGTAGGATCAGGTCCTGAACACGTGCCCAGACGCCAGGCGCGGCTGGCGCGGGACGGCTACAGAAGACATCCGTGCCTCCGGTGACAAGGATGGGGAAAGTACCCGGAACTCGGGCGGCTGTCCAGGTCGGTTTGTCTGCTGGCCGCCTCCGTTCCCACTCTGGCGAGCTATGGTTGAACATCAGCGGGAGCGACGACACTACACTCACGGGGGGGCGGCATGTGTCTCTGACCCAGGTTGAACTACCGGTCGCCACCGGCGTCGGAGCACTGGCTGCCATCGCCTTTCTGTTGGCCCGGCTCAGGCAGCGGGAGCGGGAGTTCTGTAAGCGTCTGGCGGAACACGTACGAGGGAAGTTCCGGCTGGGCACGGGCTTGAGGGTGGGGAGTGATCAGGCTGGCTGCCAGCGGTGGGGGAGCAGGGCGAGCAGATCATCTCCGCTGGCCCCCGGCAGTATCTCCGGCAAGCGGGTGAGTACGTCGCGGTAGGAGGCCCAAGGATCATGGCCGTGACGCTGGCAGGAAGCCAGCAGGCTGAAATGGACCGCCGCCGCGCGGCCGCCGCGGTCGTTGCCCAGGAAGAGCCAGTTCTTCCGGCCTAAGGCCATGCCGCGCACCGCGTTCTCGCCCTCGTTGTTGTCGATGTCCAGCCAGCCGTCCTCAGGGTATACGGACAGGGCCGCCCAGTTCGAGAGCGTGTAATCCATCGCCCCACGAACCGCGCTCTTGGGCAAGACCTTCGGGCGCTTCTACTTCCAGCCAGGCATGGAAGCCGCTCAAGAGCGGCCGAGAGGCGCTCCTGCCGCTGGGCGGCGATCCGCTGGGCGCGCTCCGCCAACGGAGCGCCTCCCACGCGCCCTGACAGCGCTGGTGCAAATCCTTCTCCACGGCGTCGAGCTTGCCGATCCAGGCCAAGGCCGTCTCCATGCGGGCCGCGTCCAGCCGCCGGCACTCGTGGAACTTCCGCCGGGCGTGCGCCCAGCAGGCCACCTCGACGATCCGCCCCGGGGATTCCAGGTAGATGCCGTCATAGCCGTTGAAGGCGTCGGCCTGCAAGTAGCCGCGATAGTCCTTCAGAAAGGCCGCCGGCCCGTCCCGTTGGTGATTGGTCGTATCGTCGAAGACCGTCAGCGCGTGGAGCGGGTCGCCCACGTAGGGCCAGAACCGGCCGGTGTACTTCAACTTCCGCCAGACGTCGCGGACCTTCACCGAAGTGTCGTCGGTGTGGATCACGTGCGAAGCCAGCACCACCCGCACGGCCAAGGCATACAACGGCCGCAAGAACTCGGCCGTCTGGAGCCACCAGCCGTCCATCGTCTGCCGCGAGATGCGGAGCCCCTGCCGCTGGTAGATCCCTTCCTGCCGGTGCAAGGGGAGATGGTCGGTTCCCTTGCAGACGATCACCTGCGCCATCAGCCCCGGCCCCGCCAAGCGCCGGGAATGGCCTCGGCCGGCTTGCGGGCGACCACCACGTTCTGCTCGGCCAACGTCAGGCCGCTCTCGGGAAGCGGCTCCTTGCGGGCGTATTTCTTGCGGACGTGGACCACCACGAACAGCGTCGAGGGCCGCCAGTCCAGTTGCTCGCTCCGCTCCGGCGGCAGTTCCACCAAGTTCTCCACGCCGCCCAAGGCCGCCTTTTCGGCCTCCGTCAGGTCATGCACCCGCTCTTCACGCGCCATCTTGTCGGGAATCCGGCCGCGGCCGTGCCGGTCTGAGAATCGAACAAGTCGCCTTGCCGCGGATCGAGCTTCTCGCTCGTGCTGCCGTAGATCCGCTTGAGCAGCAAGTGCATGGGGTGCTCTTGCCGCTCCAGACGCGAGTGGGCCTTCTGCAACTCTTCCAACAACTGCACGACCAACTGCTTCAGCACCGCCGGATCGTCGGGCAGCAGGGCGGGATCGGGCACGAGTGGAACGTCCGGGCTCATGCCCTATTAAACGCCGCCGGGACGAAAAAGGTTCGCCGCCATCGCGAGTTTTTTTCCGCCCGCCGTCAGCTCGCGCTGATAACCCTTCTGCCGCTTCACGCTGGCCGGGTCGATGCCCCACAGCACCAGCGACAACTCCTGCGCCGAAACCTCGATGCTCCGCGCGTCCGCATCGCCGCTGGTCGGGAAGCGAAAGGTCCCTTCTTCCAACCGCCGGTAATACAGCGTCAGCCCGTCGCGGTCCCACCACAAGAGCTTGATCCGATCGCCGCGGCGGCTGCGGAAGACGAACCAATGGCCCGAGAGCGGACGGCCTGCTCCCAGGATGATCTCCACGCCCTGCGCCGCCTCCGCCAAGCCGTGCCCGCTGGCCGGCTTTAAGCTCTTGGCCGCCACCACGTGCATGGGCAGAAACGACGGCGACGAACTACCCTCCGGCGACACCCGCTGGGACAAGTGCGAGGCGGGTGTCACCGCGTGCGGCTGGGACCGGGGGCCGTTCACCGCATCGGCACGGTGGCTACGGCAGGCCACTCTACGCCGCCAGAAATAGAAGGCCGATTCCCGCAAGCCCGCGCCGCGGCAAAACGCCCGCACCGATTGGCCGCCTGCCCTCCACCGCTGCACCACCTCTTCCCAATAGCTCTGCTTCTGGGGATCACCCCGCCGAATACGTCTCTTCATCTTCGGGCTCCTGAAATGCATGCGGCCGAGCCTATCTCGGCCGACGCACATCAGGCTACCATGCCCCACAAGACGCATTCGGCCAGACGCTTACCCAGCTTCCACTCCCCGCCCTGTGTGTCCGATTGCCCAAGGACAAGAATCCCCTGGCGTTTGATTGGAAAGGGGAGGTGGTTTCCGTCCGCTGCATGTTGCTTGGGGACATGAACGACGGCAGCGCCATCTCGGTGCTGATCGACATCGGGGAATTGATGCCCCAGATCGGTTTTCCCGTCTACAGCTACCGCAACTTCCGTCGTCGGGAGGGGCTGACAGTCGAGAACGCCCTCGGGGAACTCAAGCGGGACTGGTCGGCGGAAGTTGGGATTGCCATTCCCGATTCCTTGGTCAACGATTGCGTGCGGCTTTGCTGCTCCCTGTGCTTGCTGGAAAACGACCCCGAGGTGATTTCCCCTGATGTCCTGGCCGACGACCGGGCCAGGTTCGAGGCCAGCGGCGATCAGCGGTATGTGGACAAAGCAGTTCGCCGTGGTAAAGTGGGGTGGGATGTGGGGCGGCAGATCGAGGTCATCCCCCACTACCGCCGCCCGCACATGGCCCTGGTGTGGACTGGAGCCGGTAGACGGGTGCCACGGATCGTGCCCAGGCGGGGAAGCATTATGCATCGGGAGGCGGTGGAGAGGGTGCCGATGGGGTTTGGGGGGTAACGGATAGCGGAGTTGAGAAAGAGCCGCCCAACACGACAGGAACTCAGCGATGGAAAGTGCCTTTCCCGCCATCGGAATTCTCGCTTTTGTGGTCTTTGCTATTCTGATGATGCTGTTTCACTTCTCCCGAGCCCGGTCGATACTGGAACGCTGGGCAGAGGAGAATGGGTATGAGATCGTGTCCAGTGAGCGTCGGTGGTTCGGAGGGACATTCTGGTGGAGAAAGTCCAAGGGTCAAGAAGTCTACTACGTCACCGTGCGAACGCCTGATGGGCGGGTTCGGCGAGGCTGGGTTCGCTGTGGTGGATGGTTTCTGGGAATGTTGAGTGACCACGCTGATGTCGAATGGGATGAGTGAGATGTGGTCGATCCGTCAATCAGTGCGGAACGCCATGGCACTGGCCGCTAAGCGGGGCTTCCAGTCCATCGCCTTGGTGCTGGGTCAGAGGGGTTCAACCAGGAGCGGGCAAGGGCTATCATGGAGATTCAGTTATGATTAGTGGCCTTCGTCAACGCTTCCTTGGCCTATGCGTGCCGCCTCTGATGTTTTGGGCGCTGGATGCCAGCCTCACCTTGATCGGCCAATCCGCCGAGTATTGGCAAGGCCAACGGACTTTTGCCAACGAAACCTCGCCAACCTTCCACTACCTTCTAACAGTCCACCCCGCAGCCTTTGCTGTGGGGATGGCGGTGTGGGCCGCTATCTTTGTCGTGGTGCTGCTTTTGCTCCCCGATACCTTGGCGCTGATGATGAGTGTCGCCATTGTACTTGGCCATACAGCGGGCGTAGCGACTTGGATGTATGGCCATTTCAAATTCAGCTACCAAACGTGCAACGCTCTGTTCCTTCTGGCCGCAGTCGCCATAGCGATGGGAGTACGTTGGGGATGGCAGGCCAGTCCTAACAAGCCATTGCGATTGGAACGAATACCGAACGTGTGGCAGTGGGCAATGATTCTGCTGTTGATCGGGGCCGGTGTTTATCTGTTTCTGTGGCCGAGGACGATCATTCCATGACATAATGATGTTGTCTGCCACGTCGGAGACGACCGTTGACCATGCCCCGATAGAGTGCGGGTTCGGGCCTACTTTTGGAGGATAACCCAATGTTTCATCTAATCTACTTCCTGTTGATTGGCCTTGCGGCAGGGTGGCTGGCGGGCAAGATCATGAAGGGCCAGGGGTTCGGCATCCTCGGCAACCTGGTCGTCGGCGTTGTCGGGGCCATCCTGGGGGGATATTTGTTTCGGCTCGTGGGCCTTGTGGCCATCGGTCTGCTCGGAAACTTGATCGCTGCGACGGTCGGGGCGGTCGTACTGCTGTTCCTGTTGCAGAAGCTTGGCAAACGGCCCTGATCTTCTACGGGGGATGGAGGCATTGTAGTGGATCGTAACCAGTTCGAGCAGATGTACCAAGGCCAAGCACCGTGGGACATCGGGCGGCCTCAACCTGCGATCATCCAATTGGCCGAGGCTGGCCAGATTCGGGGTAGTGTCCTCGACGTTGGTTGCGGCACGGGCGAAAACGTCCTGTACTTGGCAGCCAAGGGCCATGAGAGTTGGGGACTCGACTTCGTGGCGGTTGTCATCGAGCGGGCCAAGGCCAAGGCCGCCCAACGAGGAATCGACGCCCATTTCCTCGTCGGGAATGCCCTGAAATTGAACAGACTCGGCAGGCAGTTTGACACGGTGATCGACTGCGGCCTGTTTCACACCCTGACCGACGAGCAGCGCCCCGTGTTCGTCCAGGGGCTTGGTGAAGTCCTGCGGTCGGGAGGATTGCTGCACATCCTCTGTTTCTCCAACGAGGAGCCAGGGACAGAGGGGCCAAGGCGAATCACCCAACAGGAAATCCGAGACGCCTTCCAGACGGGATGGAAGGTGAAGCAGATCGAGCCGACCCGCTTCGAGTCGGTCGCAGGACGGGGTAGGGTGGCAATCCGTCCTGGTGGCCCAAAGGCATGGCTGGCGACGATTCAGCGGGGTTGACCGGCCCGAGGCGCATCCAGAGGCCCGATTCAGAAAGTGGCTGATGGAGGTGGGGCTACAACTTGGCGTATGCCGGGGAAGTGAAAGAAAAGGGAAAATCATGAAAGAAAAGGCACACGCAGGAAGCTCCAGGATGACCTGGAATGTGGAAGACTTCGACAGAATCGTTGTGAATACGAACGACTCTTGGGCTGTAGCCCAAAACCTGAGCAGGCATACCGTTGCGTTCGTGGACTTGAACAAGCCGCTGGAGGGGATGAGGAGTGGAGTTGTCGTCAGTATTGACGGGCACTTGTTGGTGGCTACCGCTGCTCACGCCGTGCCATCCCGACCGGGAGGCCGATTGTCATTTGTTGTTCCGAAGACTACGGCGATTGATGCGGGAGCACTTCCAATCTTACGTTGCGGCAAGATTGAATCGGAATGGCCCGAGGTTGGGTTCTTGGAACTTGATCCCGCAGGGGCGTTACCTGTTTTACGCAAGGAGGCAATCGACTTGGGCCATATCAGCTTGCGTGGTTCAGGTCACCCAGGATGCCGATGTCTCCTGTTCGGCTATCCCTCCGAAACGGTACGAACTGAGCAGACAGAACCATCTCAGCTTCACCTGACGTTCCGACCCATGTGCTACAGCAATACTCCCATAAAGCCAGAAAATTGGCCCAATGTATCCTCGGCTGATCCGGCATCCGACAAAGCGGTGGATATCTTCTTACCATACGACCCAGAAAAGGAAATGTGGTACAACGACAAGAACGAGGGCGACGACAATCTACCGGAACTCTGGGGGACTAGTGGTGGCGGGCTGTGGCAGGGCTCTCTGACCAAGGTTGAACTCTGGAAGGTAGAGGGAGTCCAACTTTTCGGGATTCAGAGCAGGTGGAACGAAAAGGAGAAGTATGTGCGTGGCTGCCAGATTATCCATTGGCTGCGTCTGTTGCACGAACATTGCAGTGATTTGAGACCGGCTTTGGTTGCAGCCTTTCCCGAATTGGGCTGAGGTTTGCCAAATCTGGCAATTGTCATGGACTTCCACCTCTACACTGCCCTTTCCCACGTCATCAGGAGCCACGACATGCACAGCAAAGTTGAGTTACCAAAAGCGTTCTCGGTGCGGGACGAGCATGAGTTCCTTCCCATCCAGCACTTGATGGCGAGGCTGAATCCCCAGCTTGCGGTCAAGCAGATCGCCACGGGGGTTCACGTGGACGGCGGCACCACGGTTTTCTGGGGCCTTGTCTACCTGAATGGCGAGCCGCCCCGCAAGGAGAAGGTGGAGGTCGCCTTGAGGGAGGCGGGATTCGATTTCGCCCACAATGTCCCGACCGAGGCGGCGTTTGTGTGGACAGATCATTCGATGGAAGAGAACTGGCCGAAGGTGGGTTTCGCCATGCCCATCTTCGACCCAGACTACTGTGAGAATCGCTGTCCGGTCTGCACCAATGCCAGGAAAGGGAATCGCTTCGCCCGATTCCTCCAAGCCATCGAGATGATCGTCACCTTTGGCGGCTGCCCCTGGGGCCGGGCAAGGCAGAAGAAGTACGGCGTTCGCCCCGATGAGTCGCTGCCCGCCAAAAAATCTGGCGATTCGTTCTGAGATTCATATTGACGGGGCATTCCCATGGCCATCAACGACACCTACGATGAGGGCTACGACGCCTACTGGGATGGCATCGAGGTCAGCGGCAATCCGCACGAGGAAGACACGGACGAACGCCGCTCTTGGGAAGAGGGCTGGCGGGCCGCCCGGAAGCACGATTACGACGAAAGCGAGGGGTAGGATGCCCATCTTCGATCCCGACTACTGTGAAAACTGCTGCCCGGTTTGCACCAAGGCCAGGAAGGGCAACCGCTTCGCCAAGATCCTCCAACACATCGAAATGGTGGTGACGTTTGGCGGCTGCCCCTGGGGACGGGCAAGGCAGAAGAAATATGGGGTGAAGCCGAGCGAGCCGCTGGGAAAGCATGATGGGCAACGACCAGCGTGAACTTTTTCCTCCCTGCAATGACGATCTGCCCGGAAGTTTCCGTCGCCGGGATTGGCCATCCATCACCCCGGGGGACTGGCTCTCCATTGAGCATGAGGGCAGAACCGTCGTCGGCATGATCTATCGGTGCCTGGACGAGACATATACGTTCGTGTATTGGGACAACGGCGTCCTGCGATTCGGCACAACGACACGGGACGGCATCGGCCCTTGGGACGAGGAACTTACGGACCAGTTCCGGGGACAAATAGCGGTTCGCCCCAACTACGTTGAGGCGTGTATCGCTGCCTGGGTGATGCAGCCCGAGCAGCCGGTTAGGACAACGAGGGAATCAGAGAAGGGCGAACTAGCCGCGGTGCAAAAACGCCTTTTCCCGGAATAACGTGGGCGTTCGAGTTTTCCCCATTGTTTTCTTGCTATTTATTTCTACAATCAATTTATACGTTCTGAAAGAATTGCCCCTGTTCCCAGTCGTTTTTCCCATTCGATGCACGTAAACGCTATCTGGTGTGTTGTACACATGTTTGGAGGCATCTGGGGACGACCACCAAGATCGGGCGGAAGCTCCTTACGACCATGCCCAGGTAAAGGGCGCAGTTTTCGGCATCGGTTAATAAGACCAGCAACTCCTGATGCGGATTGGGCTTGCGATGATTTTAACATCGTATGGGGGAGGGGGAGGGAGGGGATTAGAAACAGAACTTTACATCGCTTGCCAGAGAACCCAGAGGTGACCCTATGCCGTTGCGCTTTTTTCGGTAAATCGTTGTGAAACGCCTTGGTTTCTCGGTATTTGAGGGCGGTTGTGCGATGTTTGCCTTATGCGACCTGGCAAGGAGTCTGACGACGCAGTTCGCGGAGCAGGCGACACCGCCCGCCAACGGTACGCAGACGATGCTCGATCCACGCGACGTTCCATCGCTGGCAGAGCGATTCGAGCATCCGCAATCGGTCCGTCGCACGGGCCTGTACCCAGTCGGCTCCGATCTTCACGCCCTCCCGCTGCATATCGCGCAGCCGTTGCTGCTCCAGCAACAACAACCCCATCAGCAGCATGTCCAGGTAACGCTCCACCGCCTCGAACTTCATCAGCACATAACACTCGAACTGCATCCGACTCTTCAATTCCCGGAAGAACAGTTCCACCTGCCAGCGGACTTCGTACCACTCGATCACCTGCCGGGCGGTCGCCGTCAGATCGGTGCAAGCCAGCACCTTGCGGTGCCAACGCGCCGGCTTGCGACTGTCTTCGCGGCGATACGAAACTGGGGCGCGATGGTAGGCCCACCACTCGGCCGACTGGCCCGGCGAGAGTTGCACCTTCGGATTCTCCTTGTACGACGCCACGATCAGACAGTCGCCCAGCTTGGAGACCGTCGCTTGGCGCGCCGCGACGGCGTACCGCCGCTTCGTTTTCTTGACTCGCAAGTTGTCGGCGTGTCGCCGACGGGCGAAGACGTGGTCTTCGTTGTCCACCGCGAGGTCGAGCAGGGCAAACTCCTTCCGTGTCCAGCGCCGCGTCCAGGCCACCACGGGGTCGCCCGAGACCAACGCCGCGTCCTGGTCTGGTGTGCGGGCCAGCACCCGATTCGGATCGAGCGGAAAGACCGCGTGAAAATGGCGTTTTCGGCACGCTTTGTGGATCGCGCCGGCATCGAAGGCGCTGTCGAAGGTCACGATCACGTCCACGTCGTCGGGCACGCGCAGTTCGCGGATCATAGCCGCCGCCAGGTCGATCGTCGTCCGAAAGCGCCGCTTGTGTTTGCGGCAGTAATCCGCCGTGTAGTAGCTCTTCCGCGGCACAGGCAGCCGCGCGCCGCGGTCGGTCAGCACCAGCCCCATCAGAAAGGCGTGCTGGCGGGTGTTCTTCCGCGGGATTCCGCCGCTTCGACATGAGGATCAAGTTTTCCATCTGCTCCGACATCGTGGCATGGTAGGTTGTGTCGATGGCCACGATCCATTGCCGCCGCTTGCCTTTCGCCTGTCGTCGCTCCCAGGCATCCACGTTGTCCAAGAGCCGGTCGTACAGGTCCACACACCAATCCCGCGTTCGCCATTGGGGGTTGGTCAGCCGGCGAGAGATCGTGGCCGCGTGACAGCGACCGCCCAGGACCTCGCCCGCGATCGTCTTGAGGCAGCGTCGATGAGGAGCCAGGAGGAAGGCCAGCACCATCGGAGCCAAGGCGCGTTGGATGGGCCGGGAGCACTTCGCCGTGGTTTTGGAAAAGAACGACTTGACCTCCCGAGGTACGCCCAATACGATCATGGCAGACTCCTTTCCTGGATGCGGACGGCGATCCTGCCGCCCGGTTTGTTGTGGACTCATCCAGGATACGGAGTCTTTTTGTTCGTCCCAACATCATTTACGCCACGCTAGCATTGCTTTCACAACGAAAAAGCGCAACGGCATAGGAGGTGACCTATGAATCGCTTACTGTCGTTGATCCTAATCAGCCTGATGGCCTCTTCGCTGGAGGCCCAGGAACCCAAGGTGTTCAAAGGGCACACCAACATCGTTTCCTCTGTGGCCTTCAGCCCTGACGGCAAAACTCTGGCCTCGGGCAGTTGGGACGAAACCGTCAAATTGTGGAACGTAGCCACTGGCAAGAACACCGCCACCCTCACAGGGCATATCAGCTTTGTCAGTTCTGTGGCCTTCAGTCCAGACGGCAAAACAGTGGCCTCGGGGGGCGGTCTGGGGGACAAGACGGTCAAGCTCTGGGATGTGGCCACGGGCAAGAATACCGCCACGCTTACTGGGCACACCAAGTGTGTGTATGCCGTGGCATACGGGAAGACCCTGGCTTCAGGGAGTCGGGACACCACGATCAAACTCTGGGATGCGGCCATCGGCAAGAACATTGCCACTTTGCAAGGGCACACCAGTCCTGTCCTCTCCGTGGCGCTTAGTCGAGACGGCAAGACACTCGCCTCAGGAAGTTCCGACGAGACGATCAAGCTCTGGGACGTGGCCAGCGGCAAGAACACCGCCACCTTCATAGGCCACAATCAGGACGTAGCTTCCGTGGCGTTCAGCCCTGATGGTAAGATCCTGGCCTCGGGAAGTTGGGACTACACGATCAAGCTGTGGGATGTGGCCAGTGGCAACGTCACCGCCACGCTCGCTGGGCATACCGAACCTGTTACGTCGGTAGCGTTCAGCCCTGATGGCACGACCTTGGCATCGGGGAGCAAGGACCACACGGTCAAGTTCTGGGACGTGGCTAGCGGCAAGAACTTTGCGACCTTCACGGCGGCAGATGAGGTCACTTCCGTGACGTTCAGCCCGGACGGCAAGACCTTGGCGGCGGGGATTTGGGACAACACGATCAGGCTGTGGGAGGCACCCGCCACGAAGGAGAGCAGGTGAGGGGGCGGCAGACTGCGGCTTGAGGGCGCTGCCAATGAAGAATCTCCTGACGGCCCTTCTGGAGGATCTCGGTCCTGCTCCTGTGTGTGCTGGCGCTCGGTGCGGAGTTGTTCGTAAGCGTCTGGCCGAATGCGTCTTGTGGGGCATGGTAGCCTGATGTGCGTCGGCCGAGATAGGCTCGGCCGCATGCATTTCAGGAGCCCGAAGATGAAGAGACGTATTCGGCGGGGTGATCCCCAGAAGCAGAGCTATTGGGAAGAGGTGGTGCAGCGGTGGAGGGCAGGCGGCCAATCGGTGCGGGCGTTTTGCCGCGGCGCGGGCTTGCGGGAATCGGCCTTCTATTTCTGGCGGCGTAGAGTGGCCTGCCGTAGCCACCGTGCCGATGCGGTGAACGGCCCCCGGTCCCAGCCGCACGCGGTGACACCCGCCTCGCACTTGTCCCAGCGGGTGTCGCCGGAGGGTAGTTCGTCGCCGTGGTTTCTGCCCATGCACGTGGTGGCGGCCGAGAGCTTAAAGCCGGCCAGCGGGCACGGCTTGGCGGAGGCGGCGCAGGGCGTGGAGATCATCCTGGGAGCAGGCCGTCCGCTCTCGGGCCATTGGTTCGTCTTCCGCAGCCGCCGCGGCGATCGGATCAAGCTCTTGTGGTGGGACCGCGACGGGCTGACGCTGTATTACCGGCGGTTGGAAGAAGGGACCTTTCGCTTCCCGACCAGCGGCGATGCGGACGCGCGGAGCATCGAGGTTTCGGCGCAGGAGTTGTCGCTGGTGCTGTGGGGCATCGACCCGGCCAGCGTGAAGCGGCAGAAGGGTTATCAGCGCGCGAGCTGACGGCGGGCGGAAAAAAACTCGCGATGGCGGCGAACCTTTTTCGTCCCGGCGGCGTTTAATAGGGCATGAGCCCGGACGTTCCACTCGTGCCCGATCCCGCCCTGCTGCCCGACGATCCGGCGGTGCTGAAGCAGTTGGTCGTGCAGTTGTTGGAAGAGTTGCAGAAGGCCCACTCGCGTCTGGAGCGGCAAGAGCACCCCATGCACTTGCTGCTCAAGCGGATCTACGGCAGCACGAGCGAGAAGCTCGATCCGCGGCAAGGCGCCTTGTTCGATTCTCAGACCGGCACGGCCGCGGCCGGATTCCCGACAAGATGGCGCGTGAAGAGCGGGTGCATGACCTGACGGAGGCCGAAAAGGCGGCCTTGGGCGGCGTGGAGAACTTGGTGGAACTGCCGCCGGAGCGGAGCGAGCAACTGGACTGGCGGCCCTCGACGCTGTTCGTGGTGGTCCACGTCCGCAAGAAATACGCCCGCAAGGAGCCGCTTCCCGAGAGCGGCCTGACGTTGGCCGAGCAGAACGTGGTGGTCGCCCGCAAGCCGGCCGAGGCCATTCCCGGCGCCTTGGCGGGGCCGGGGCTGATGGCGCAGGTGATCGTCTGCAAGGGAACCGACCATCTCCCCTTGCACCGGCAGGAAGGGATCTACCAGCGGCAGGGGCTCCGCATCTCGCGGCAGACGATGGACGGCTGGTGGCTCCAGACGGCCGAGTTCTTGCGGCCGTTGTATGCCTTGGCCGTGCGGGTGGTGCTGGCTTCGCACGTGATCCACACCGACGACACTTCGGTGAAGGTCCGCGACGCCTGGCGGAAGTTGAAGTACACCGGCCGGTTCTGGCCCTACGTGGGCGACCCGCTCCACGCGCTGACGGTCTTCGACGATACGACCAATCACCAACGGGACGGGCCGGCGGCCTTTCTGAAGGACTATCGCGGCTACTTGCAGGCCGACGCCTTCAACGGCTATGACGGCATCTACCTGGAATCCCCGGGGCGGATCGTCGAGGTGGCCTGCTGGCGCACGCCCGGCGGAAGTTCCACGAGTGCCGGCGGCTGGACGCGGCCCGCATGGAGACGGCCTTGGCCTGGATCGGCAAGCTCGACGCCGTGGAGAAGGATTTGCACCAGCGCTGTCAGGGCGCGTGGGAGGCGCTCCCGTTGGCGGAGCGCGCCCAGCGGATCGCCGCCCAGCGGCAGGAGCGCTCTCGGCCGCTCTTGAGCGGCTTCCATGCCTGGCTGGAAGTAGAAGCGCCCAAGGTCTTGCCCAAGAGCGCGGTTCGTGGGGCGATGGATTACACGCTCTCGAACTGGGCGGCCCTGTCCGTATACCCTGAGGACGGCTGGCTGGACATCGACAACAACGAGGGCGAGAACGCGGTGCGCGGCATGGCCTTAGGCCGGAAGAACTGGCTCTTCCTGGGCAACGACCGCGGCGGCCGCGCGGCGGCGGTCCATTTCAGCCTGCTGGCTTCCTGCCAGCGTCACGGCCATGATCCTTGGGCCTCCTACCGCGACGTACTCACCCGCTTGCCGGAGATACTGCCGGGGGCCAGCGGAGATGATCTGCTCGCCCTGCTCCCCCACCGCTGGCAGCCAGCCTGATCACTCCCCACCCTCAAGCCCGTGCCCAGCCGGAACTTCCCTCGTACGTGTTCCGCCAGACGCTTACGACAGGACAGCAAGCACCCCTATGGGCCATACTTTCGAGGGGGGATTCCCGCGAATCCAGTCACGGGCCGGAGCATTGTTACCCCGACCGAGAAGTGCCCGCCACAATCACCCAGCGGCAGCGGCGGCTGGCTCTACGACCAGAAGACGGGCCGCGTTTGGGCCGATCTGGCAGAGTTCCTGGCCGAATAGCCGTTACCGTTTTTCCAGTTCCCAGCGGCTGACGATTGTCTCTCCGCCCGGGGTCAAGGCGCGGAGCTTCTCGGCGATCACGCCGCGCTCCGAAACGGTGGCTTTTTTCAGTTTTCGGGCCAGCAGGTTGACTTTTTTCCGGCGATGCCGCCGGCGCCGAAGCTCCCGCTTGCGTTCGCTACAACTCACACGTGGCTCCTTGTTTCTGCGGTCAAGACCCGTCATTATGCCAGAACGGCCGCCGCGGGTCAACGGCCGATGCTGAAGCCCAGGGCCTCGATCATCCGGTAGTCCTCTTCGGGCGGCTGGCCGCGGGTGGTGAGGTAATCGCCGACGAAGATCGAATTGGCCGGATAGAGGCACAAGGGCTGCAACGGCCCGAGATGGAGTTCCCGGCCCGCGGCCACCCGCAACTCGGCCCGCGGATTGGCAAACCGGAACAGGGCCAGGACCTTCAGGCAATGGCGGGGGTTGAGCCGGCTGGGGGCTTCCAGCGCTATGCCGGCAATGGGCAGCAGGAAGTTGACCGGCACGGCCTCCGCCCCCAGTTCGCCCAACCGCAGGGCGAGTTCCACCACGTCGGCATCCTCCTCGCCCATGCCCACGATCCCGCCGGAGCAGATTTCCAGGCCCGCCTGCCGCACGTTCCGCAGCGTCTCTAGCCGGTCTTGGTACGAGTGCGTGGTGCAAATCTGCGGATAGAACCGCTCGCTCGTGTTGAGGTTGTGGTTGACGCGATCCACCCCGCAGTTCTTCAGCCGCCGGGCCTGATCGAGCGTCAAGAGCCCGACCGAGAAGCAGACCTTCAGCCCGTAGGCCGCCTTCACCCGCGGAACCACCTCGGCAAGCGTGTCGAGTTCCCGGTCGCTGGGTGCCCGGCCGGAGATGACGGCACAGTAGGTCTTGGCGTGCCGTTGGGCCGCCGCTCGGGCGCCGTCGAGGACCTCATCGGCCCCGAGCAGCGGGTAGCGGGGGATTTCGGCCTTCGAGACCCGCGATTGCGAGCAGTAGCCGCAATCCTCGCTGCACAGCCCGCTCTTGGCGTTCACCAGGAAGTTCAACTCGACGCGGTTGCCGAACCAGCGATGCCGCACCCGGTACGCGGCGGCCAACAGATCCAGCAGCTCTTCGTCGCCGCTGCGAAGAACGGCCAGCCCCTCGTCGGGCGTGAGCCGGCCGCCGTCAATGACCCGCTCGGCAAGTTCGCGCCAACGGCAGGAGTTGTTGGTCATCAAGTTTGCGATTTTCCATCCATTTCACGCTCGGCAACCCACGCCGAGTCCATTGGAAATTTCAGACTGGCCTTGCATCCACGGGGGCCTCTTCCCGAAGGAAGGGCCGATGCAACCGTCATTTCCGCTCTGCTGGTTCCTCATTTTCTTCTGTCAACGGGTTTCCGCAATCCCCGTCTGTTCTATAATCGTTCTGCCTGGTGAAGCAGCGTCGGGCTCTCTGGGGACGCAACCCGACAAGGAATAACCAGGTTAGGGCGGGTGAATGGCCCGTAACGCCCTGGCGGCCTCCGCCGCCAGGGCGGTCTTTCTCGTTCATCGCGGCGCTTCCCGCGAGTTGGTCAGCAACTCTTCGAATTTCCAGTTTTACGCCTTCTCCCCTCCCCCCTCGCGTCGGAGACCGGCAAAGGCGGGGAGGGCATCTCACACCTACCATCATGCGCTTCGCGGCCGGCGTTGTCGAGGTCAAGAAATGGGCCAAAACGGCGGTGGAAAGAGTAAGGGGGGACGGATGGACGCTTCCGGCAAATCAAAGCCCCCTTTCTTTGCTAGTCTTTCGAATCAAAGCGGGCCCGATGCCAGGGTTAGCATCAGGCTGCCGCTGGCCTGAATGGTTTGCCGATACGATACCGGCGGTTCGAATAGGACGTCATCGGGCAGCAGGTCATGGAGGACTGGCTACGCGAAGAGAACTTGGTAAACTAGGGCGGAAGGGAAGACGCGTCTCGTGGCCTGTCTGCCGCGGGGTGGTGGTTCGTAATCGGTTGTTTACGCAATCCGACGTGGCGGCATTGCGCCGCCTTATACGATGCCACCCGAGTTGGGGGAGAACGCGGCTATCTCAGGAGGCGTGTACCTTGCTCGATTGGTTTCAGCCGAATGGTAGGGCAAAGGAGAGAGCTTGCCGGGTAGCGCTCCTGAAACTGGAGGCGCTCGGATATTTGGCGTTGCCACCGCGGATCATCGAGCGGGGTGGGCGGCCACCCCTCGTGCGGCCAGAGTTGGCAGAGGCCGTTGTTCCGGAAAGCATGACCACCATGCCGGACACTGTCGAGGTGAGGCTGGTCGGAACGCGGGTAGAATCTCAAACGTGGAACGGATTGGTTGGCAAATACCATTACCTCGGCTTGGCAACGCCGGTCGGTAGGTTTGTCCGGTACTTGATCTACGGGGCTTCAAGACTGCTAGGTGCAATATCATTCTCGGAGTGCGCCTGGAATTTGCGAGCGCGGGATGATCTCTTGGCTGGGCTGGGCTTCGACCAAAATGGGATTCGTGATTCGGTGATCTGCAATAATCGTTTTCTCATTCTTCCGTCGGTAAATGTGCATAACTTGGCGTCGCGGGTGTTGTCGCTGAGTCTGCATCGGGTGCCGCACGACTGGCGGGACAAGTTCCATTGTGTACCATTGATCGCCGAGACGTTCGTCGATCCGACACGGTATGCCGGTACATGCTACCTTGCCGCCAACTGGGTTTGTATCGGACATTCCCGCGGTTTCTCAAAATGCGGTTCGAAACACGTGAATCGCAATGCGCCAAAACTCCTGATGGTTCGAGGATTAACGCCGTCGATCCATCGGAGACTCTTGGCCGAATTGGGGGAGCAACGGCGCCGTGCTGCCTAATCGATCACAACTTGACTCGTTGCGAAATGACGCACTCAAGGAGACGAGTGTTGACATTACGTGGAACCGGGACCGACGGGCGTACGTGCTGAAGGAGCGCCTTGGTCCCGGGGCCACGGCGGTTGCCTGGAGGGCAACGGACGCAATGGGGCGGAACTTCGCTATCAAATTCGTCCTGCGAGCGGAATATCAAGATCATAGTCTGGATGCTGGGGCGGAGGGACTCGGCAACAACTTTTACGGGATCGTCGTTGAATGGGTGCGCGGAATCACGCTTCAGGAGCACGTCGAAGATGACTGTGCCGAGGTGAGCCCGACGCTGTTTCGCCGGCTCGTGAGAGACCTTTGTGAGGTGCTACAAGCGCTCAAGGCAAAAGGACTGTCACACAACGACCTGCACGAAAAGAACATCCTTGTTCATCAAGAGAGTGATGCCCTTGGTGGTGAAGAGACGGTCCGGCTGGTCGTGATCGACTCAGGCCAACTGAAGACAGAAGAAAGACGCCTCGAACTCCTTGATCGCTGGCGAGAGCAGTTGGCAACATTGGAACCTGTCTTCGATGGCAAGACCGTTTCCGTTGCGGAGGCCATCGACGCATGTCGGAAACGGGTCGAATACTTTGGGAGGACTGACCAAGAATGGGTCGTGTATCACTTCTGTACGTTATTCAATCGCATGCGACGGAATTCGCCGGCAACGGACGCGGTGACAAGACGATTTATCCGCAACCTACCGGAACTCCTGCGTAAAATGGTGGACCCTGACCCATCGCGAAGGCTCGATGACCCAACCCAAATTTACAATGAAGTGGAGAGGGTTTGGGCGGCCTCAACGCCGCAACCGAAATCGTCGATGGTGTCCCCGTTCGACCTGCCTTCCGCGGAGTTGATCCGGAGCGACCGGGAGTTGATGGACCTTTTCTCGGACATGTACCCTCGACTCGACGCGTGCCGCAGCAACGCTCCAGTCTATCTGTATGGACCGCGAGGTTGCGGGAAATCGACGATCCTCCGATCGCTTTCCTTGAAGGCAATACTCGAAAGCGAGAACCCGAGTCGGGAGTTGTCGAAGATACCGTTCCTTGGCGTGTACATTTCTAGCAGCCAAGAATTGCGTTCGCGCTTTTGGCTCATGCGAGAGGAGGAGTTTGACGCTCTCGAGGGGCACGTCGTCCGATACTTCAACTTGCTATTGATCGAGGGCTTGGTTGAGACGTTGGATCGGATCCTCCAGTGGGACGCGCAGGGCGCACACGTGCCTCATTTCGGACTTAGCGAAAGCACCTCGGCGATTTGCGCCAAAGTTATTCGTACCCGCGTCGGCCTCGATGCAGCAGAGGCGCGGTACGCGGGGCTGTCGCATTTCAGTGTCCTCAAGAAGCAATTGCGCCGGGCTCGCGACGCACTATGGATTCAAATCCTCGACCGGCGCGTGAGCCAAGTTCGGCCTGATGCGCAAATGGTTTTCGATATATGCGAAGAACTTGAAATGGTCTGGCCGCTTCTAAAGACGCGCCGTCTCGTATTCTTGATCGACGACTACAGTAATCAGCGGATACCAGTCGCACTCCAGAAGAAGTTGAATCAGGCGATCACGTTCTCGAAGCAGGGAACGCCCATTTTCAAGGTCAGTTCCGAATATGACGGAGTCGACCTCGAGGGTGTTCAGGAAGGCCGTGAGGTCAATGAAGTGAATGTTGGCTTCGAGTATGTCACACTCCAGGACCAGCACTGCAATCGCTTCCTCCAAAACGTGATTGAGCTCCGGTTCAAGTACGTTGATTTCCCGGTCAACCTTGCCGACGTACTGCCACCGCGTGGCC
This sequence comes from uncultured Planctomycetaceae bacterium, assembly GCA_963754135.1. GTDB lineage: Bacteria > Planctomycetota > Planctomycetia > Pirellulales > Thermoguttaceae > JAJFUI01. Next base: position 571,591 of record CAVWEY010000002.1, on the reverse strand, counting down.
TTGAGCCTGCGCTGCCGATGGCAAAGGAGATTCGGGAGGCAGTACGGAACAACAAGCGGTACCATTATCACGGGATCAATACCATTACGCGCTCTGTGTTCTGGTGACTTTGCTATGGGCATTGATTTGGTGCGGCGCATTTTCGAGCAGGGTCGTGTGGACTGGCGCAAGCCAAAGACCATTCCGCCACGGATTCAAGACACCGCCATCCGCGAATACACAGAACATGAGTTTGAGCACATCCGATTCCATTGCCGCGATGGGCGCAAGAAGGTTGAAATCGCAGACCGCCTTTGTTGGCTATCGAAAGAGTGTATACTGACCAAGGAACGCGAGAAGGAGGGGCAGCAGGTGCCGGTCGTTAAGAACCATCTCGATATTGCCGAGGCGGCCGTACGGAGGCTCGAAGAGTTGTATGGCGAAAACGCCGAATTGCTGCACGATCTCGTCCGACGGGGTGTCCTATTTCCGTTACAGGCGAGCAGATCGAGGCGAGGGCGCGACGCAACGCGGCGGTTCATGATTCGACGTATCCTTCTGGCAAAATATACAACCGCATTAGGGAGGGATATGGCAATCCGGATCGACGACGTGCAACGCTTGGTTTTCTTCCTCACCGACCCGCACGGGTTCGTTAAGGATGAGTTGGAGCGCACGTCGAGCCGTGATGCCGGGACGGGGCAACGACAATTGCCGGGATTCGACGACGGAAAGAGGTCAACAAATGCCTGAGATCACGCAGGTCGGCGTCGCGGACGTAATGCGGGTCTTGCCCGAGCTTGTCCCATTGGAACAAGGGCTCGCCGGGGAGAGCAGCGTGGACCTGCTAATCGCTTGCGCAGGATTTGAACAGAGAGCGACCGCCGTCGTGGATGATCTTGCAAGCGTTTGCGTGCAGAATTCCTTGATAGTGGAATACCCGACCAACCTGTCGGAGAACCTGCCGGCAGCGGCGAAACTGGCACAAATGCGGGTGGCGGGAACGCGTACGGTGATCCAGTACAACCGGGCTGAGTTTCTACACCGGCTGCAGGAATCGCTGAAGCCTTACGGGGGGGCCAAGGACATCCGGGTTGTCGTCGATATGTCCGGTATGGCGTCGTATGTTGTGTATCGCGTTTTGAGCGCGGTTTGTGACAGACTGCCGAACGCTCGGTTGGCCGTGTATTACGCGGAAGCCTCCGAGTATTCTCCGACCGAGTCGGAATGGAACGCGTTCATTGTGGGCGTTACCGACACGACCGACAACCTGTTGATGGCGGAGCACTACGAACACACGTGTTTTCAGTCGAAAGGGATCGACGTACCCTATGATAGCGATGTGTTTCCAGGCGAAAACGTTGGCCCGCTCGCAACCGAACTCGTTGCCGTCCCAAACTTCAGCCTCCTTAGAATGAAGGCGATGCTCGCGCATACGGAGTCACAATACAGCGTGCCAAAAGACAAAGTGCGGTGGTTCTTGGCGCAGCCACCCGACCGCGTTAAGAATGGCTGGCGCTATGACGCCCTTGCGGTGCTTTACAACGTCCGCAACAGCGGCGAGGCTGTATCGACTAGAGATTACAGGGAGGTGTTTCAGAGACTTGACGCGTTGTGGGAAGAACTTCTCGCGGAAAGGCATATTGTAATCGCCAGTCTGGGAAGCAAGATGCAGCACCTCGGAACCTTCCTGTTCCTTATGATGCACCGCGAATGCGGCCTGGTGCTGTGTGAACCAGAGGAGTTCATCGCAGCCCGATACACGAAAGGCGTCGGACCAAAGTGGTGGATCGACTTTGGCGCCATCAAATCGCTTCGCGATGCTCTTGCGAGCCGCGGGGATCTCCAGTATCGTTGGTAATGGTCTTCGCTGAAGGATTCCGAGCAATCTCAACTGCAGCCTCGGTCAGTCCCGCTACTCGACCGTGACGCTCTTGGCCAGATTCCGCGGCTTGTCGACGTCGCAGCCGCGGGCCACCGCGATGTGATAGGCCAGAAGCTGGAGCGGGATCACCATCACGATCGGCTGGAGGTATTCCTCGACGGCGGGAATCTCGATCACCTCGTCGGCCAGCCGGGCCGCCTCGACGTCGCCCTGGCAAACCACGGCGATCACTGGTCCGCCGCGGGCCTTGATCTCCTGAAGATTCGACAGCACCTTGTCGTACACCGGACCGTGCGGAATGAGGAACACGCTGGGCGTGTGCTCGTCGACCAGGGCGATCGGGCCGTGTTTCATTTCGGCGGCCGGGTAGCCCTCGGCGTGGATGTAACTGATCTCCTTCAGCTTCAGTGCGCCCTCCAGCGCCGTGGGGAAGTTGAACTGCCGGCCGAGGTAGAGGAAGTTGTCGCAGCCGGCGTACTTCTGCGCGATCTCACGGACGTGTTCGCTGCACTGGAGCGCTTGGCGGACCTTGTTCGGGCAACTCCTGGAGTTGGTCGATGATCTTCATGCCGGCGGAGAAGCTCAGGTGCCGCAGCCGGCCGAAGTAGAGGGCCAGCATCGCCAGCAGGGTGCATTGCGAGGTGAAGGCCTTGGTCGAGGCGACGCCGATTTCCGGGCCCGCGCGGAGATAGAAGCCGCCGTCGGTTTCCTGGGCGATGGAGCTGCCGACGACGTTGCAGATGCCCAGGGTGGGGCAGCCCTTGCGTTTCATTTCCCGCAAGGCCGCCAGGGTGTCGGCCGTCTCGCCGCTCTGGGTGATGGCGAAGACGAGGGTGCCGTTGTCCAGGGGCGGGTTACGGTAGCGAAGCTCGCTGGCGTATTCCACTTCGACCGGCAGCCGGGCCAGCGTCTCGATCTGGTATTCGCCCACCAGGCCGGCGTGCCAACTCGTGCCGCAGGCGGTCATGATGATGCGGCCCGCGGTGCGGAGTTGCTGGGGCGTGAGGTTGAAGCCGCCGAGCTTGGCAGTGGCGGCGTCGCGGTCGAGCCGCCCGCGCATGACGTTCTCGACGGCCTCCGGCTGCTCGAAGATTTCTTTGAGCATGAAGTGGTCGAAGCCACCCTTGGCGACATCGCCCGCCTGGAAGTCGAGGACGTGGACGCTGTGGTTGACGTGGCCCTGGTCGCGGTGGATGACCCGCAGGCTGTCGGCGGTGACCACGGCCAGTTCGTGGTCGGCCAGGTACACGATCTTGTCGGTGAAGCCGGCCAGGGGCGAGGCGTCGCTGGCCACGAAATGCTCGCCGGCGCCTACGCCGACGATCAGCGGGCTGCCCAGCCGGGCAGCGATCATCACGTCGGGCCAACGGCGGAAGAGGATGGCCAGCCCATAGGTGCCTTGGAGTTGTGCCAGGGCCGCCTGGACCGCGGCGACCAAGGGTTGATGGTCCACGGCCGTCATGTCGGCCACCGGCGGCTGACGTTTGAGGCAACTGTCGATCAGGTGGGCGATGACCTCGGTGTCGGTGGCCGATTGGAAGGTGTAGCCCTCGCTGAGGAGGCGATGTTTGATGGCCTGAAAGTTCTCGATGACGCCGTTATGGACGACGGCTAATTCGCCATTGCCACCCAAGTGGGGATGTGCGTTCACATCGCTAGGGTTGCCATGTGTGGCCCAGCGGGTGTGGCCTATGCCGATCTTTCCGGGGGTGTGGTTCTCGGCCAAGAGTGTCTCGAGCCGCGCGATCCGGCCAGCCGTCTTGACTACGGCAAACTGGCCCTCGGGCGTGATGGTGGCCACGCCGGCGCTGTCATAGCCGCGGTATTCCAAGCGGTGGAGGCCCATCAGCAGGAATTCGGTGGCGTCCCGTGGTCCAACGTATCCGACAATTCCGCACATGGTTCTTGGCTCCTGTCCCCAAGCATACCACGCCCGTCAGATTGGGGGAAGGCGGCAAGTGCTTGACAATTCGATGAAGTTCGATCAAGCTGAAATGGTTAAGGGGACGGCGCCTTCCGGCGAGTTCGCTGCGTTTTCAACGCGGCAGGGGACGTTTGTCCCCTTCGGAGAGCCCGTTTCGAGTAGGGTGTCGCCGGAAGAGCGGATAATGATGTTTCCCGTCAACACGGGTGTTTCCGAATGGACGGATGGCCGCTCTTGTCGTCGGCGTCAGGGCTACTGACAAACGTTGTGATCGGCACGTTCGGCGCCAGAACTTGGAGACTGGCGGTTCGGCACGTGCTTTGCAGACGAAGGTGTCCGTCCCGGGGCATTATCGCTTGAGCCGTTGACCCATGCAAGCAGCCTCCACCACCGACTACCGCCTCCGCGACGACTTGCGACGGCTGGTCCCTGGGCCGAAGGAGTTGTTGGCGTGGTTGGTGCTGACGGCGGCGTTCGTGTGGTTCTATTGGTCGTCGATTCACAGGTTGGGACACGCGTGGTGGTCGGAGGAGGACTATCAGCACGGGTTCGTGGTGCCGATTTTCGCCGTGGTGCTGTTGTGGCTGAGGCGGGAGATGATCGTGCCCTTCGCGGGGCGGGAGTTGGTGGGGATTGGCCTTTCTGGCCCTTTGGGCGGTCATGCGGTGGACGGCGGTTTACTTCAACTTCGAAAGCCTCCCCGAGATGTCGATGGTTCCGTTCTTTGCGGGCGTCGCGCTTTTCGTAGGCGGCTGGCAGGGGTTCCGTTGGGCATGGCCGGCCGTCCTGTTCCTGGTTTTCATGATTCCGCTGCCGGGGGCCGTGCAGGGAACGGCGCGATTGCAGATGCAGACCGATCGCCACGAAGCTAAGCGTGTTCGTGATTCAGACCCTGGGGATCCCCGCCGTGCCGGAAGGCGTTGTAATCAACTTGACGGACAAGCCTCTGCGGGTGGCTGAGGCGTGCAGCGGATTGCGGATGTTGTCGTTGTTCTTCGCGGCTTGCGTGGGGGCCGCGTTCATCATCCGGAAGCCCTTGTGGGAGAAATTCGTCATCATCGCCAGCGCCGTGCCGATCGCCATTGCTTCCAACGTAACCAGAATCGTATTGACGGCGGTGCTTTGTGAGATCGCCCGGCAATGGCCCTCGGTGTTCGGCGTCATTTCCTCCGTCTGCGGCTTCTTGCACCTGCCCGAAGACCCCGAGAAGCTCGTACACGACACGGCGGGGCTGTTGATGCCGATCGTCGGTCTGCTGTTGCTCTGGCTGGAAATGGCGTTGCTGTCGAAGCTGCTGATCACGCCGCTGCCGGAGCGGCCGTTGGTGGTGGGCAGGCTGGCGGCGGAGCGCACCAGCGGAATGGGCAGCAGACGCATGGCCCGCAGCAAGGAGTGAGGTTCAAGTACCGCGTGCCGGCAGGTCATTTCAAGAACCGGCCGCAAGAGGACAAGTGAGGACGACTATGGCAAACGACAGTTCATCGGTGCCGGGCGATCCGCTGGAGTCTCAGTCGACGGCGCTGCTGCCGGCCGCCCCGGCGGAAGAGAGCAACGGGGAGTGGAACGGCGTTTCTACCCTGGCGGAACCGGTGGCGGCGGCGGCGCCGGACGTGACAATCTACCTGCACGCACTGCGGCGGCGCTGGCTGGCGGCGCTGGGGCTTGGGCTGGCGTGCGGGGCGAGCATTGGCGTCGCGGTTTGGTTCGGCATGGGCACCAAGTACACGGCCGTTTCGTACCTCCGCGTGATGATGGTGGAGTCGGAGGTGTTTCGTCGCACCGATCCGTACGCCGTGGACCCCATCCGATTCGACATCTATAAGAGCACGCAAGAACAATTGCTGCTGAGCCGCTTCGTGCTGATGGCCGCGCTGCGCAAGCCCGAAGTGTACCGGATCCCCGCCATCCGGGACGCGCAGCAGAACGGGGATCCGGTCGACTGGCTAATGCGGCGGGTATCGGTCTACTTTCCGGGAAGGGCGGAGGTCATGGCGGTGAGCGTCACCCGCGACGACCCCGCCGAGGCCCAGACCCTGGTGAAAGCCGTCGTCGATTCGTACTTGACCGAAGTCGTGAACGTCGAGCGCGATCAGAAACGGCAACGGGTGACCGAGTTGGACAGCGTCTGCGCCACCAAGGAGGACGACCTCCGCAAGAAGCGCCAAGAGATGAGGGTCCTCGGCCTGGAGGCCGGGTCCGTGGAAACGGAAGTTCTGACGGTCAAGAACCGGCTCATCCTGGAAGAGCTGGCGGTGGCCCGCGGCGAGTTGGCCAGGACCCAAACGGAGATGGGGAAACTGCGGGCCGGACTGGCGGGCGAGAAGGCCCTGCTGAAGAACGCCGACGAGGCCGAAGTCAACGCCGTCGAGTTGGAGATGCTGGTCAACAGCGATCCGGTGGCGAGGGAGTTGGGAATGGAGTTGGGCTACAAGAAGATGGATGAAAACTATCAACTGGGGGCGGCCAAGGAGGGCACGAAGACGCCCTATATCACCCGCTACCACGATCAAGTGAAGATGCTCCAGGACCAATATGACGCGCAGGTGGAGAAGCTGCGCCAAAAGGTCCGGGAGAAGCAGCGCACCATGATCGGGGAACAAATCATCCAGTTGGAGACGCAGTTGAAGAGACATGGAAGAAGGGCAGGCGGCGGCGGCAAAGGGAATCAATAAGATGCGAGAAGAAGCCGAGAAGATCGGCAACTACAGCGTCGAACTGGAAATGCTGCGGGCGGAGTTCAGGCACGAGGAATTGCTGGCGGCGGAAATGAACAACGAGAAGGAGAAGCTGAGGGTGGAGCTTCGGTCCCCTGCGCGGATCACGTTGGTGGAGGCGGCCGACTTGCCCCTGTTGCCGTCGAACGGAACGACGCGGCTGGCGGCGACGGTGTTGCTGGCGACGGTGGGATTCTGCTGCCCGGCGGTCGTCCTGGCCTTTTTGGACACCCGCACCCGTCGCATCAACACGGTGGACGACGTGTCGAAGGGGCTGCGGTTGCCGGTGATCGGCTCGGTGCCGCGGATTCCTTCACGGGTGATCCGCCGCTTGGCCTCGCCGTCGAAGCGGTACCAGAGTTGGCACTTGCGGCTGACGGAGTTGGTGGACGGGATTGCCGCCCGCTTGCTCCTGAAGGCCGACGTGAAACAGTGCCGCGTAATCATGGTCTCCAGTGCCGGCGGCGGCGAAGGGAAGACCACCCTGGCCACTCAGTTGGCGCTGAGTCTTGCCCGCACGGGACGGCGCACCGTGTTGGTGGATTTCGATTTGCGGCGCCCGTCGTTCGATGAGGTGTTCGGACTGCCGTTGTCGCCGGGGGTGTCCGAGGCGCTCCGGCAGCAGAGCACGGTTGCCGAACTCGTGCATCCGACGGCCACGGACAATCTGGCGGTGGTGACGGCGGGCCGATGGGACCGGCAGGCCTGGCGTCGTTGAGCAACGGCAGCGCGGCGGCGTTGTTCCGGCAACTCCGCGAGGAGTTCGCGTTCGTGGTGGTGGACACCAGCCCGATCCTGCCCGTGGCCGATGCCCGCTTCGTCAGCCAACTCGTCGACGCGGTGGTGCTCTCCGTGTTCCGGGACATCAGCGAGGCCGCGAAGATTCAGGCGGCTTGCGAGATTCTGGCGGCGTTCGGCGTGCATTCGGTCGAGGCCGTGGTCACCGGCTCCAAAGACTACTCCTACGGCAAGCATTTGGGGTACGAAGCCTCGGTCAGCGCGTGATAAGGGATGACTTCCATGATCGGCAGTACCGCGGCGCGGATCTATATCGTGGCCGCTCTCATCCTGGCCACGTACGGGGTCGCCCATTTGGTCCAGACCGCACTGGAGCCGCCGGAAGTGGTGTTGCCGCGTTGGACGTTCGAAGAAATGCCGCTTCAGTTCGGCGGCTGGCGCGGCCAATCCACCGAGATGGATCCCGAAATTGCCGTGGCGACCGGCGCGGACCGGATCGTCAACCGGGCGTACGTGGACGACCGGGGGCACGTGGTTTCGATGCACACGGCAATGTTCCAGAGGCTGGAAGCGGGGGTCTACCACAGTCCGTTGAACTGCTATCGCTCCAAGGGATGGCAATTGATGAAGGAATCCCGCGAAAACTTGCCGATCGCCGAGGGCTTGACCATCCCGGTCAGCCTCACAACGTGGGAGCGCGAGGGGGAGCGGGTGTTGGTCATCTATTGGTACCAGCTCGGCGAGCACGTGCTGTTCGGAAGATGGGACTTGGGATTGAAGATCCGCTGGTCGTTCAGGGGGCAGCCGAAGTGGCCGGCGCTGATCAAGGTGATGCTGCAAATCCCGGCGCCCGAGCCGGAAGACGCCAGAACCACGATTTTGGGCTTCGCGGAGCAGGTCGCAAAGTGGGAGAATCTGCCCGCCCATCGGGAAGATGCCATGCCGTCCGGCAGTACGGCGAGCAATGGCGGGTAGGGATTTACGAAGCCGGCTCTCGCCCCGCCGCAAGGGCCACGTCGCGATCGACCATCATCTCCACAAGCTGCTGGAAACCGACGGTGGGCTCCCACCCCAGAACGGCCTTCGCCTTCGCGGCGTTCCCGCAAAGCAACCCCACGTCCGAAGGGCGCAAGAGGTTGTCCTGGACAACAACGTAGCCGCGGTAATCGAGTCCGATGCGGGCGAACGCCAGTTCACAGAACTCCCTTACCGAGTGCGTCTCGCCGGTAGCAACGACGAAGTTGTCGGGCTGGTCCCGTTGCAGCATCGCGTGCATCGCCAGGACGTAGTCCTTGGCGAATCCCCAGTCGCGCCTGGCTTCGAGATTCCCCAAGGGGAGCTTCGTCTCGAGCCCCGCCCTGATCTTGGCGGCATAAGAGGTGATCTTCCGCGTGACGAACTCCAGCCCCCGTCGGGGGGATTCGTGGTTGAAGAGGATTCCCGAGCAGACGAAAAGCCCATAGGCTTCGCGGTAGTTCTGCGCCATGTAATAGCCCGTCACCTTGGAAATGCCGTAGGGCGACCGCGGATGGAACTTCGTCGTCTCCGACTGAGGCACTTCCACGGCCTTGCCGAACATCTCGCTTGAGCCGGCGAAATAGACCCGGCATCGAGGGGCACTTTGGCGGACGGACTCCAAGACGTAGTGCGTGCCTTGAATGTTGCTGTCGAAGGTGGAGAAGGCGTCCTCGAATGAGTACGACACGAAGCTCTGCGCCGCCAAGTGATACAACTCGTCCGGCTGCAACTGCGAAATGCACATGTACAGACTGGGGAAGCTCTCCAGGCTTGCCGCGTGGAGATGAATGCGGCCGGTGATGTGCCGTAGCCGGGAGAACCGCTGCGCGGGGTCCTCCAGCGCGGCCCTGCGGACAAGTCCGTGGACCTCGTAGCCCTTTTCCAGGAGCAGTTCCGCCAGATAGGAGCCGTCTTGGCCTGTAATGCCGGTAATGCAAGCCCGTTTCAAGGATTTCCTCCCTTACGATTCCTGCCGGTCGCCCAGTTCGAGCGCGCAGGCGAGTTGGCGGTTCGCGCGGTACCACTCGACCGAGCGGCGGAGCCCTTCTTCGATCGGGACTTCGGGCCGCCAGTCCAAGAGCCGGGCGGCCTTCGAGACGTCGGCCCAGGTGGTAGGAACGTCGGCGGGATGGGCGGGGCGATACTCGATCTGCGGCTGCTTCCCCAGCAGCGCGGCAATCTCGTCGATGACCGCCCGCAGCGTCACCACCCGGTCGCCGCCGAGGTTGACCACCTCGTAGCCCAGCGGCCGGATGGCGGCGACGGTGCCGCGGGCAATGTCGTCGACGAAGGTGAAATCGCGGCTCTGCGTGCCGTCGCCGAACACCACGATCGGCTCCCCCTCGGCAATCCGGCGGATGAAGCGGAAGACGCTCATGTCGGGCCGGCCGGCCGGCCCGTAGACCGTGAAGTAGCGGGGGATCGAAACGTCGAGCCCGTGCAGGTGGTGGTAGCTGAAGGCGAGCGTTTCCGCCGCCTTCTTCGAGGCCGCGTAGGGCGAGAGCGGCCGGTTCGTGTCGGCGTCCTCGCGGTACGGCGCCTGGTTGTGCCTGCCGTAGAGGCTGGAGGTGGAAGCCAGCAGGAACTTGCGGACGCCCGAGCGGCGGCACATCTCCAGCAGGTTGAGCGTGCCCGTGCAGTTGGCCTCGTAGTAGACCCAGGGGTTGGTGACCGAGGGGCGGACGCCGGCCCTGGCGGCCAGGTTCACCACGGCCGCGAAGGGCGGTTTGCCCTCGGAGAGCTCGAAGATCGGCCCGAGCGCGGCCCGGTCGGTGATGTCGAGCTGTAGGAAGCGGAAGTTCTTCCGCGGCTGCAACTGGGCCAACCGCCACTGCTTCAAGCGCGGATCGTAGGCGTCGTTGAGATTGTCGACGCCGACCACGGCGTGTCCGGCCGCCAGGAGCAAGTCGGCGACCTTCGAGGCGATGAATCCGGCGCAACCGGTCAGCAGGTATCGTTCTGTCATTCCAGGGGCTCCAGGAGAAAGTCGTCGATTTCGACCGATGCGCCTTGTTGGAGAAAGTTCACGCTCACGAGCAATCGGGTCTCGGCACGGCGTTTCAAGACGGTTCCCTCCAGGCCGGCGAAGGCGCCGTGCCGCACCCGGACCCGCCGCCCCGGCGCCAACCGGCTTTCGACCGTCAGCGGGGCGCCGGCGGCGATCAGTTGCCGAAGCTGACGGAGGTCAAAGACGAGTTGCTCAGGATTCTCGACTGGCAGGACGCGGGAGACCCGGTTGGTGGTGAGGGTCCGCACCCGCTCCTCTTCCGATCCGTAGAGGAAAATGTAGCCGCCAAAGAGGGGCGCCAGCGAGGTCCGTCTGCGGCCGCGGGAGACGCTTGTTCTTCTTACCAACGGCAGATAGAAGGGAATCCGATGCTTCAGCAACTCCCTGGCCAACGACTTCTCCTGCCGGGCCTTGGTGTACAGGGCCAACCAACGGCGCAAGGGCGTGCCGCAGGGGAGGCTGTCCAGCAGCGTCTCGGGGTAAAGGTTCTGCTCTTCCTTGAGAATAGGCATAGTTTCCCGCCGTTGCGGTTCTGTTCAATCCCCCGCACCAACACGATTATAGTATCCCGAAGAAGGCGTACAATTGGCCCGCTCGGCCGACTTTGAGCGGGCTGTCGTTGGCAGTGGCGGTTCTTGCCGTCGCCCAACGAGGCGGAGGCTAATCGATCCCCTAATCGGCGGCAATTGATTGCCACTGCCACAATATATGTCACCACACGTTAGAGGGGTAATCGGGCGATTGTCGCACGTCGTTGCGCGGTGAGTTGCTGGGAACGGACGGGCCGCCCGATTTTTCCGCACACGTCACTTGACACACTTGTATCTTATGCTCTAATAAGGGTTGTTGTATCGCCAGAGGATGGCGATGGTCATAATTGTCCTTGTCGATTGAAGTCACAGGAGAGTGTCAATGTACACTACACGAGGCGCGCGTCGAGCTTTTACGTTGGTGGAATTGCTGGTGGTCATCACGATCATCGGCGTTCTGATTGCACTGCTGTTGCCGGCGGTGCAGGCGGCCCGCGAAGCGGCCCGCCGAATGCAATGCACCAACAATCTCAAGCAGATTGGTTTGGCGCTGCACAACTACAGTACGGCGAACAAGCTTTTCCCGCCGGGAACGGTGTCGGGTAACGGCACTCCTTCGGGCTACGTGGGTGTCAACTACCCGTACGACAGTTGGTCTGAGGCGGCCCAGACGGCATCGCCGTGGCAGGGCACCAGTTGGATGCTCCGCATCATGCCCTTCATCGAAGGGGACACGCTGGGGAGGAACTGGCAGTGGTCCTACGGCATCTCCAATACGACCAACACCAACACGCTTGGTTACTTTAACCTCAGGGTCGCCAGCATGGACGTGAAGGGCTTTTATTGCCCGACCCGGCGAAACGCGTACCGTAGGGGGACCGACGACGTTATGATGCTGAGCACTTTTACGACATATTGGGCGGCGAACGCTGTCCTGGTTCCACCCGGTGGTGGGACGGACTACGGCGGCTGCGCCGGCCGTTTCTTCACCATGGGCGGCAGCCCTACGTTCACGATTCAGAATGCCGACAATCTGAACGTTTGTGTTACGCCAGGCCTCAGCCCCTTCGTTAACAATAACTATGTCGTTGCGGGCGACAGCGGCCAGAAGTCGGGCGACGCCACCGCCCCCAAGGACAAGCGCTGGGGTATCCTGGGCCGAGTCAATTACAGCACTTCGTTCGCCGAGATCAAGGATGGCACCTCCAACACCATCTTGACGGGTGAGATGCAGAAGATTACATCGGCGCCGTCCACGCCAAACTCATCCATACCGTACGGGCCCAACAACCCACCATACAACAGCCACGACGGCTGGGCCATCGGGGGCACCGGCGTTTCGTTCACAACCGGAATGCCTTGCCCCTGGTCGTCGCCCTACGGCCCGCAAATGAATAACGGCTACATTTGTTCGCCCGGCAGCGATCATGCCAACGGCGCGAACTTCGGCCTCGCCGACGGCTCCGTGCAGTTTCTTATCCAGACGATGGACGGGAACCTCTTTGCGCTGATGGGGAGCATGGCCGACAAGGTTGCGGCCGAGCCACCGCTGTAACCATCCGACGGCACATCATTTCGCCCGTCGGTGCGAAAAAGTCCTATTGTTGTTGGGGTGGCAGTTCAACTGCCACCCCAGCTTTTTTCTTGGAACGCTTCTTGCCCGACGGTCACGCGCTTGGCGGAATTCCACGGCCGGTCAGCCGGGCTGTCTCCTCGTCGCCCTGGCATACTACGGCGATCCCCTTAGAGTGGGGGAACGAGGCAACTGCTTGACATTCCGATGGAATTCGATCAAGCTGAATGGATTGAGGGGACGCCGTTGCCGTCCGTCAACGCGGGTGTTTCCGAAGGGACGGATGGTTGCTCTTGCTGCCGCCGTCACGACTGCTCAGAAGCGTTGGTGACCGGCGCATTTGGCGCCAAAACTGGGAAGATGACGGTTTGGCATGTCCTTTGCACCCCGGGATTCGTCGAGAATCGCTATCGCAAAGCGGAGAAATCAGCCCGGGCATCGGAAAGACGCGCCGACATTTGACAGGACACGCAAGGGTGGATAAAGTATAGTTTGCTCCTCCCTTTTTCTCTTTTCGCAGGGGCGACGTGAGGGGAACGGCTTTCATGACGCCAAGTCGACATCGCTCCCTTGATTCCGACGAAGGTTTCGACGGCACTCCGCCGGCGCGGCAGATCCGGGGCCGGTACGGTATTCTGGGTCGGCGCTGATGGGCAAGCTGGGACGCACCACCCTGGACTTGGCCTCGCCCCGCTCCTGGGTGCTGGCGGCGATGCACCTGGCGGTATTTGCGGCGGCGTACTGGTTGGCAAACCTCATCCGCTTCGAGTTTGCCATCCCGCCGGAGAGCGCGAGCCTGTTCTGGTCCAGTTTGCCCAGAGTGGCCGGGCTGCAACTGTTGATCTTCTTTCTCCTGGGGCATCTGCACGGTTGGTGGCGGTACGTGACCTTTGCCGATCTGACGGCCTTGCTCCGCGCGTTGACCGTGTCGTTGTTCGTCCTGGCCACGGCCAACTTCTTCTTCCCTTTGTCGCAGCAGATTCCGCGTTCCGTCCTGATCCTTGACTGGATGCTGGTTGTGGGCATGTTGGGGGCGATGCGGGCGAGTTGGCGCATGTTCCGGGAGGTGTTCCGTCCGATGCTCAACGGCAAGGACTGCCGCTGGGCGCTGCTGGTCGGCACCGATCTGTCGAACGGGATTCTCGCCCACCAGATTCAATCCTATTCCAATCTGCCCTACCGGCTGCGGGGGTTTCTGGCCACTGACGGCACGGCTGCGGGCGGGCACATGGGCCAGATTCCCATTCTCGGCAAGCTGGAGGACGTCCAAGAAATCGCCGCCGCCTATCGCGCCACGGACGTGTTGGTCGTCGCCGGTGCGCTGGCCGGCCAGCGGCTCCGCGGCCTGATGGAGGCCTGCCAGCAGGGCGGCCTGAACTTGAAGATCATCCGCTCCTTGGAAGACCGCTTGGAAGGCGACAGCCGGGTCCCCATCCGCGACATCGAGATCAACGACCTCCTGGGCCGCGATCCCATAACCCTGGACACGGAGAACATCGGCCGGCTGCTGGAAGGGCGGCGGGTGATGGTGACCGGGGCCGGCGGCAGCATCGGCTCCGAAATCTGCCGCCAGGTCATCGGATTCCATCCCCAGTCCCTGATCCTTGTCGGCCGCGGCGAGAACCGCATCTTCGCCATCGACAGGGAACTGCAGGACGTTCACGCCTCGACCGTGCTGTATTCCTGCATCGGCGACGTGACCAACCGGGACCGGATGGACCAGATCTTCCGGACCCATCGCCCCGAAGTTGTTTTCCACGCGGCCGCCCACAAGCACGTTCCCCTGATGGAGGCCAACGTCGGCGAGGCGATCCGCAACAACGTCTTGGGCACCAAGTGCGTGGCCGATCTGGCCGACCGCTACGGCGTGCTGAGTTTCGTGCTCATCTCGACCGACAAGGCCGTCCATCCCACCAGCGTGATGGGGGCCACCAAGCAGATCGCCGAGCGCGACGTGCACACGCTCTCGCAGGAGTCGGCCACCCGCTTCACGGTGGTCCGTTTCGGCAACGTGTTGGGTTCGGCGGGGAGCGTTGTGCCGATCTTCCAGGAGCAGGTCCGCCGCGGCGGGCCGATCACCGTCACCGATCCGCGGATGACCCGCTTCTTCATGACCATTCCCGAGGCCTCGCAACTGGTGCTCCAGGCCGCCACGATGGGCGCCGGCGGCGAGATTTTCGTGCTCGAGATGGGAGAACCGGTGCGGATCGTCGATCTCGCCCGCGACTTGATCCGTCTCTCCGGGCTTCCCGAACACGCCATCGAAATCGCCTTCACCGGCGTCCGCCCGGGCGAAAAACTGTACGAGGAACTGTATTTCGACGACGAGCAGACCTTGCCCACGTCGCACCCGAAGTTGCGGGCGGCGTACCATCGCCCCTATTCCTTGGCGGAAGTCCGCCGCGCGATCGCGCAACTCGAACGGCTCCTGAACGCATCCGGAAGAGCTGCTCCGCCGCAGGTTGTGTGAGATTGTCCCCGAGTTCAACTCGTCGTTCGCCACCGGCGGCCGGCAGGAAGTTCCGGTGCGCTTGGAAGTGCGGGAGGTCGAGGCAAGGACGTGACGGGCACCTATCTGCGACAACCCGCACAATCCTCATCTCTTGCCAGCCGGCGCACGGCCCGCCCCGGCCCGCCCCCGCGGATGCCCCGCCGGAACCTACCCAAGCCGGAAATGCAACACTATACTGATATATTGCCGAACAGTTTAGAGGTCTCAGGCAGGATGCCGCTCACTCCCATATGACGATTCCGGGAGGTTCTGCTCCCACGGACGTGGATCGAGCAGGGGACGCGCAATGAGGCGCAGGACAAGCGACGTGAGCAGCCGTTCCAAGGGGACTCATGTCACCCACGGGAACGGAGTCTGCGCCAAACGCCCGCTTCAGAAGAACCGATTCTGAACAGAAGAGAACAGAGGTAACAGAGTAACAGAGGGGAGGGATGGGATTGTTCGAATTCCTCTGCTTCCTCCTGTTCAAGTAATTCACCGGCTGGGGTACAGATGTAAGGCCATGCATCCCCTCTATCAGCGGGCCGCTGGACTGACTCGCGATGTCATCGCTGCCGCAATCGAAGTCCACAGGGACAAGGGGCCAGGTCTGCTCGAATCCATTTATGAGTGGTGTCTCTGCAAGGAACTGGAACTCCGCGGCTACGATGTCCGCGCTTCAGAAATCGGTAGCTGTACGCTACAAGAATTTCGTCCGTGAGGAGCCGCTCAGGTTTGACGTCCTCGTGAATGCGTGCCTGCTGGTTGAAACCAAAGCCGTCGAAACGGTCCACCCGATTCACAAGGCGCAATTGTTGAGCTACATGAAGTTATTGGATATTCCGCTGGGTCTGTTGATCAACTTCAATGTCGAGAAGCTGACTGACGGAGTATCACGCCTGATCCTTCCTCACGCGAACTGTCCCGACTGAGTTATCTCTGTTTCCTCTGTTCCCTCCTGTTCAAGAGCGCTGGAACGCCATGCCGCAGCCCGTAGCCGTCCCTCTGCTGGACCTGAAGGCCCAGTACGCCACCATCCGCGGGGAAGTCCGCGCCGCCGTGGACGCCGTGCTCGATTCGCAGCAGTGCATCCTCGGCCCGGCCGTGGCCGAGTGCGAAACCAAGCTGGCCGAATACTGCCGCTGCCCTCATGCCGTCACCGTCTCCTCCGGGAGCGACGCCTTGCTCATGAGCCTGATGGCCGAGGGCATCGGTCGGGGCGACGAGGTCATCACCACGCCCTACACCTTTTTCGCCACCGCCGGGGCCATCGCCCGCACCGCCGCCAAGCCGGTCTTCGTCGACATCGACCCGAAGACCTACAACCTCGACCCGGCCGCCGTCGAGGCCCGCATTACCGGGAACACCAAGGCGGTCATGCCGGTTCACCTCTACGGCCAGTGCGCCGAGATGGACCCGATCCTGGACGTCGCCGGCCGGCACGGGATCCCGGTGATCGAGGACGCCGCCCAGGCGATCGGCGCGGAGTACAAGGGCCGCCGGGCCGGCTCGATGGGCCGCTACGGCTGTTTCAGTTTCTTTCCGTCAAAGAACCTCGGCGCCGCCGGCGACGGCGGCATGGTCACCACCAACGACGATGCCCTGGCCGACGTGCTGCAAATCCTCCGCGTTCACGGCATGAAGCCGAAATACTACCACTCCTACGTGGGCGGCAACTTCCGCTTCGATTCGATTCAGGCCGCCATTATCGCCGTCAAACTGAAGTACCTCGACCAGTGGACGGCCGGCAGGCAGGCGAATGCCGCCCGATACCGTCGCCTGTTCGAGGCGGCCGGCCTCGTTCTCCCCTCGCCCAATGGGAGAGGGACCGGGGGTGAGGGCCGTGACGGCCTGGTGCAGCTCCCTTACGAAGTACCCGGCAACCGCCACATCTACAACCAGTTCGTGATCCGCGTCCCCCGCCGCAACGAGCTGCAGGCGTACCTGAAGGAGCAGAAGATCAGCACGGAGGTCTACTATCCGGTCCCCTTGCACGTGCAGAAGTGCTTCGCCTACCTGGGCCACCGCGAGGGAGATTTCCCCGAAAGCGAAAAGGCGGCCCGCGAAACGCTCGCCCTGCCCATCTACCCCGAGCTGTCCGACCAGCAGGCCGAGTGGGTGGTGGCGTCCATCGGCCGGTTCCTGGGCAAGTGAAAGAAAACCCGGCAGGTTCATGCTTCCAATTCAGCAAGAGAAATCCGCCACGAATAGCCCGATCTCTGGATCGATGGCCCTTGCCGCATTGGCGCAATTCTGGTATCTTAAAGGCGGGCCGGGTGGTCGGAACACCACCTTCAGAAAGGGCATCGATCTGCTTTCCGGGCAGCCGGGTCTGCCAAAGGGTAACGTTATGAAGAGGCCATCAAACTTTCTCGCTCCGCGTGCCTTTACGCTGGTGGAAATGCTGGTGGTGATCACGATCATCGGCATCCTGGCCGCCCTGGGAACGGGGGCCGTCATGCATGCCATCCACACCGCCAAAGTCGCCGTGATCGGCGTCGAGATGAACCAACTCGACGCGGCGTGCAAAGCCTACAAGGAGAAGTTCGGCGAGTACCCGCCCGACTTCGCAGATACTTCATGGCCCGGGCCGATTTCCCGGCATTTGGCCAGAGCGTTCCCGCGCTGTACCAGCATATCGGGTCTGAATGATTTTCAAGCGGCAACGGGACTTACCACGAACCAGCTCACACCGCAGGCAGCCCTGACCTTCTGGCTGGGCGGAATGCGTGACACCAACGGCGTGCCCAGCGGTTTTGCCGCCGATCCCACCAATCCGTTTCAAGCGCCGGCGGCGTGCCCAAGCCGCATTGGCCCGTTCTTCGACTTCGACCGGAACCGGCTGGGCAGCACCTCAGCCAGTCAATTTTGCTACTGGCCGCAAGGCGCCATTGGCAACAGGAGCACCGGCGCAGGGGCCATCGTGTACTTCCGCGCCGAGGACGGCGTGTATCTGACATCCGCTGGCGCAGTCAAATTAGCGACTGACGTCAGCGGCGCCACCGTTTTTCCCGCCGCCGACACGCGCTTGTCGACGACAGCGGGGGCTGTTGCCTGGATTAACCCCACTTCGATTCAGATTATCAGCGCCGGCTTGAATACAGCCTACTCGACGCCGGGTGCTTCTCCGCTGTTTACCGGCTCCAATAACTGCCTGGACTTCCCCAGCGGCGACAACTACGGCGTGAACACCTACGACGACATCACGAACTTCAGCGCGGGGGGGACGCTGGAGGACAACATTCCCTAACCGATGGCCGGCGGACGGGCGGGCGTTTTCCTGGACCGGGACGGCGTGCTGATGGCCGACGTCGAGAACCTTACCCGGCCCGAACAGATCGAGCTTATCCCCGGCGCCGCCGCGGCCGTCCGTGACCTGAAGCAGGCCGGTTTTCCGGTAGTCGTGATCACCAATCAGCCCGTCGTGGCGCGAGGATGGCTGAGTGAGCGGGACGTTTCGGCAATCCATGAGCGTTTGCAGGAGTTGTTGCGCCCCGGCGGCGGCGAAGTGACCGCGTTCTACGTCTGTCCCCATCACCCCAACGCCACCTTGCCCGAGTACCGTCAAGAGTGCCTCTGCCGCAAGCCGGCGCCGGGCATGTTGTTGCAGGCGGCCGGGGACCTTGCCCTCGACTTGCCGCGAAGCTACCTGGTGGGCGACCGGATCACGGACATCCTCGCCGGCCGGGCCGCCGGCTGCACAACCGTGCTGGTGGAGAGCGGGCGGCACGCCGACGCCCCGATCGAGACCGCCCGGCCCATCGACCTTTCCGTCCGGGAAGACTACCGGTGCCGCAACCTGCCGGCCGCGGCCCGCTGGATTTTGGCCCGACAACCGCGTTGAAAGCGATCATCCTTAGCGCCGGATACGGGACCCGCCTGGGCGGGCTGACGGAGGAAATCCCCAAGCCGATGCTCCCCCTGGAAGGGCGCCCCTTGCTGGAGTACGTGATCGCGCACCTGGCTGCCCACGGGTTCGACGATCTGGCGATCAACTTGCACTTCCGGCCGGAGCAAATCCGCTCCCACTTCGGCGACGGCCGCCGGCTGGGCGTGCGGATCCATTATTCTTACGAAGAGCATCTGTTGGGCACCGCCGGGGCGGTCAGGAATCTCGCGCCCTGGCTGGCCGACGCCTCCGCTTTCCTCGTGATCTACGGCGACATTCTGACGGACCAAGACCTCTCCGAGCTTTGGCGGACGCACCAAGAGCGGGCCGCGTTTGCCACGCTGCTGCTCCATCAGCGGGCCGGCTCGAACAGCCTGGTGCAAATGGACGGCGACGGCCGGATCACGGCCTTCATTGAGCGGCCCGACGAATCGCAACGGGCCGCCTGCCCCTATCCTTGGGTCAACTCGGTCGTTCAAGTCCTGAGCCGGCGGGTGCTCGACTACATCCCGGTCGGCCGGCCCTCCGACCTGCCCCGCGACGTGTATGCGAAAACCGTCGGCCGTGAGAAGTTTATCGGCGTCCCTTTGACCGGCTACCGCTGTGCGATCGACTCGCCGGAGCGGTACGAAGAGGCCAGGTCGGCGATTCGCCAGAGACAGTGCATGCTACCCCGCCAGCTTCGACCTAGCACTGCCAACGAGGTATCTTGCGAGTATTGATCCTAGGCGCCCGAGCGGACGGCCATGCGAAAGTGGTGCTGGAAATTCTGTCGGCGATGAAGGGCGTTGAAGTGGCCGGCTTTCTGGACGACGATCCCCGCAAGGCCGGCGGGAGAATCCGCGGGGTTCCGGTACTGGGGAGTTGCAGCGACTTGGCCAGAATAGCCCAAGAATTCCGGATTGACGGCGCCGTTCCGGCCATCGGCGACAATCCGGGCCGTCGTGCCTTGGCGCAGAGAACGCGGGACTGCGGTCTGGTGGTGGCAACGGCGGTTCATCCGACAGTACACCTCGATTCCGACGTGGAGGTCGGCGAAGGCTCGGTCCTGTGCCAGGGGGTGATCGTGGTGACGGGCACGCGCATCGGCCGCTGCGTCAACGTCCACACCGGAGCCACGATCGACCACGACAACGTGATCGGCGACGGGGCGAACCTTGGCCCGGGCATGCACACGGCCGGCCGTTGCCGGATCGAAGAAGACGCTTTTCTCGGCGCTGGCGCGATTCTCATTCCCGACGTGACGGTCGGGCGCGGCGCGGTGGTGGCAGCCGGCGCGGTCGTGACCCGCCCCGTGCCGCCGGGTGGCCGCGTGGCCGGCGTTCCGGCCAGAGCGATGACGAAACAAGGAACCTAACATGGTGAAGACAGTTCTTGTGACCGGCGCCGGCGGCTACGTGGGCGCGGTGCTCACGCCGCGGTTGCTCGAACGGGGCTACCGCGTCAAGGCGCTGGACCTGTTCATCTACGGCCGGAACGTGCTGGAGGCCGTGAAGGACGACCCCAAGCTGATGATCGTCGCGGGGATCTCCGCAATCAGGAGTTGCTGCGGCGCGAGTTGCCCGGCTGCAACGCCGTCATTCATCTGGCTTGTATTTCGAACGATCCGAGTTTCGAGTTGAACCCGCAGTTGGGCAAGAGCATCAACCTGGACGCCTTCCGGCCGTTGGTGGAGATCGCCCGGCAAAGCGGCGTCCGGCGGTTCATCTATGCCTCCAGCTCCAGCGTCTACGGCATCAAGCAAGTGCCCGACGTGACCGAAGACATGACGCTGGAGCCGCTGACCGACTACTCGAAATATAAGGCGATGTGTGAAGAGATTTTGGCCGAGTACCAGGGCGACGGCTTCACCACCGTGACGCTGCGGCCGGCAACGGTCTGCGGCTATTCGCCCCGCCAACGGCTGGACGTGGTGGTGAACATCCTGACGAACCTGGCCTATCACACCGGCACGCTCAAGGTGCTCGGCGGCGACCAACTCCGCCCCAACCTCCACATCCAGGACATGGCCGACGCCTATCTGCTGATGCTGGAGGCACCTGCCGAAAAGATCGCCGGGAAGACCTTCAACGTCGGCTACGAGAACCGCACCGTCCGGCAGTTGGCCGAGATGGTCCGGGGCGTGATCGGCGAAGATACGGTCCGAATGGTTACGCTGCCTAGCAACGACAACCGCTCCTACCACGTCTCGTCGGCGAAGATCGCCCGTGAACTGGGCTTCGTGCCCAAGCATCGCATCGAAGAAGCGGTGGGCGATCTGGTCCATGCGTTCGAGGCCGGACTGTTGGACGATCCGATGAATAATCCGTTGTACTACAACATCAAACGGATGCAGGAGATTGGGCTGAAGTCGAGCGCCGCGCCGCGGATTCCGTACATCAATCTGGCGTCGCAGCACAGGGCGGTCAAGGCCGAGTTGCTGGAGGCCGCCCGTCGGGTGCTCGACAGCGGCGGGTTCATCCTCGGGCCGGAGGTCGAGGCCTTCGAGCGGGAGTTCGCCGCCTATTGCCATACCCAGTACGCCGTGGGCGTCGACAACGGCACCAGCGCGCTCAGCTTGACGATGCGGGCACTGGGCATCGGCCCCGGCGATGAGGTCATTACCGCGCCGAACTCGTTTCTGGCCTCGGCGTCTTCCATTGCGTTGGTTGGGGCAAGGCCGGTGTTCGTCGACGTCCGCGACGATTACAATATCGACCCCAACAAACTGGAGGCTGCCGTCGGGCCGCGCACCCGGGCGATTATGCCCGTCCATTTGACGGGCCGGCCGGCCGATATGGACCCGATCCTGGAGATTGCCCGCCGCCGCGGCCTGCACGTGATCGAAGACGCCGCCCAGGCTGTCGGGGCGGAGTACCGCGGCCGGCGGGTTGGCTCCTTCGGCGCGGCGGGCTGCTTCAGCCTGCACCCGCTGAAGAACCTCAACGCCATCGGCGACGGCGGCATGATTACGACCGGCGACCCGCAGTTGTACGAGCAGCTCAAGAAGGCGCGGAACCACGGCCTGCGCAACCGCGATGAGTGCGAGTTCTGGTCGCCCAACTGCCGGCTGGACGCCCTGCAAGCGGCCATGTTGCGGGTAAAGATGAAGTATCTCGACGGATGGACGGCGGCGCGACGGGAACACGCCGCGTTCTATCAAGCCGCGTTGCGCGAAGTGGTGCGAGTGCCGGAGGACAAGCCTTACGAGCGGGCGGTCTGCCACACGTTCATCATCCAGACCGGCCGCCGCGACGAATTGCAGCGGTTTCTGCTTGAACGGGGCATCGAGACCAAGATTCATTATCCGATCCCGATCCACTTGCAGCCGGCGGCGGCGGCCCTGGGCTACGGGCCGGGCAGTTTTCCCGTGGCGGAACAACAGGCCCACTCGGTCCTCAGCCTGCCGGTGTATCCGGAGTTGACGCCGGCTGAAAGAAGCCGTGTTGTCGAAGCCATCCGGGGTTTCTACCAATGAGCAAGAGCAGCGACGTCATGGATTCTCTCTCTACGGACGCGTTCGCCGCGTGCCTGGAAAGAGATTTGACAAGGGGTCAATTCTTTCATGCCGATGCGGGCAAGTGGAGCATATCGGCGCATATGTTCCGGTATCGCGACGGCTTGCTGGGGGAATGGTTGGATTGGGTCTCGCCGAAACACGCCGTGTGGAACGCGGCGCTGGGTTATGACATTCCACTTGAATGGGTCGAAACCAGCCGGCGCTGCCACGAAGCGGTGGTGCGGCGGGTGTTGGCACGGCCATACGAGAGCCAGAAGTATCGTCATATCGACTTTTACAACGCCACCGACTATCTATTTCAGACGCTGCTCGGGCCGTCCGGCAAAGTGCTCGATTTTGGCGCGGGCTATGGCCGTCAAGCCTTCTTGTGGACGGGTTTGAATGAGCGGGTCGCCTACGCAGCGATCGACGGGATTGAGGGTTCTTATCTGCTTCAGAACCGCGTGTTCCAATCGCTCCCGGACATGGAATTCCGGGAGTACATGGGCGGCCCGGACGGGTTCTCCCTGCCGCCGGACAACCGCGGCAAGGTAATTGCGCACCTTCCCACGTGGCGGATGGATCTCCTGCCGGACGGTTACTTTGACTTGATCGTTTGCTGTCAGGTTCTTCAAGAGATACCGGGGCGGTTGGTCCAGCCCATCCTGGACTGCTTTCGCCGCGTCATCCGCCCCGGCGGCAAACTCTACATCCGCGACGTTGAATGGTGGCGGCCGAGCCACCGCTTCCGTATTGGCCGGTATCTTCTCAAGCAAGGCTGGCGGCTCGCGTTTCGGCACCCTGGTGTCGACACAAGGGATATTCACAGCATCCCGCGGATATGGACTTTCACGGGTGAGGACACTACGGAGATTGCATCCGCGTGGAAAACCTTGCGGCGATCAACCCGTCCGATGCTTCGCAACAGGATTGGAGTTCGCGACCTCCTCGATTGCATGCTGCCGATTTAACCCGTTGTTGATCAATGGCATGTTGTGCAGCATTTTCGGCGGCACTTCGCGGGCTTACAAGGCCGGGATTGGAGAAGGACTAGATTTATGCTGGGGATTTTTCGACGCCGGCCGGCGGATGTGTCACCGCGGCCTGATCCGCAGTTGGCACCGGGACCGTTTTGCATCCACCGCTACTCCAATCGAGAGCGGCTTCGTATCTTTAAGGAGTTAATCAACTCGGACTTGATTCCACCAGGAGGCAACTTGCTGGACTACGGATGCGGCGTCAGATCTTATGAGCCGCTTTTCCGCGACAAGTTCAATAGCTACGTCGGGGTGGATCTTTCCGGCAATCCACAGGCGGACTTCGACCTTGACGCTGCCGGTCGCATCCCGTTGGAAGGCGGGAGGTTTTCGCTGGTCTTGTCAACGCAGGTGCTGGAGCACGTCGAGGATCCCGCCCTGTATCTCGCCGAGGCCCGCCGCATGTTGTCGGACGGAGGCCTTCTGTTGTTGACCACGCACGGGCTTTACCGCTACCATCCGTCGCCGCACAACTATTGGCGGTGGACGTCGCAGGGGTTACATCGCCAGATCGAAACGGCGGGATTTGAGATCCTGTCAATGCAGAGCATCCTCTGCCTGCAAACGACGGCGATTCATCTCTGGCAGTTGGCGACCATGGACTACCTGCCGGCAGGACTCCGCCACGCCTACGTGTGGGTGATCCAAGGAATTATTGCATTACTTGAGGGCATCCGTCGGGGAGGTTTGTCGCCGGACGCAACCGTGTACGTGGTGTTGGCAAGGAAATCGTCTAACATGCACGACGAGCCTGCCGCAGCATGTTCCGTCATCACAAGAGATATTCCTCCCAAAATGATCGTGGGCGAAAAGCCGACAAAGGTTTTCAATACGGACGCGCATTGGGAACCCAAAGAGTGAGTTCAGTTGTCCCGGAAGCCTCGTCGCTCACATTTCGCACGCTTCATGGCGTGTTGTGGAATGTGGCGGGGGCTGTTGTTCGGCAAGGCCTGGCCTTGGCCAGCAGCATCGTGGTGGCCAGATTATTGACTCCCAAGGATTTTGCCGTCGCCGGCATCGCCGGGACGGTGATGGGCCTTGTCTATGCAACATCGGCCCAAGGATTCGCCACGGCATTGGTCCGAGAGCCTGAGTTAAGACAGTCCAAGTGTCATTCCGTGTTTTGGTTCATGTTGACCATCGGCGTTGGATTATTCTGCCTGCTCACGCTAGTCTCTCCGTGGCTGGCCGATTTTTACCGTCAGCCGGCGCTGCCCAAGGTACTGTTGGTGCTGGGCGTGGTTTTGGTGATTTCGTTGGCTGGCTCGGTGCCGGATGCAATCATCACGCGGGACATGCGGTTCCGCGAGAAGAACATCATCAGTGTGATTGGTACTATGATTTCGGCAGGGATGGCGGTTGCTCTGGCGGTGATGGGCTTCGGATACTGGGCGTTGGTGATCCCCGGGGCGGGAGGCGCGCTTGCCTTGGCGCTTGGGGTGTTTTGGGTCTCCCGCTATTGCCCGAGGTGGTTCTTCTCGTGGGCCGAGCTGCGCTCGATCGGCAAATTTGGCGGCTCAATGCTCGGCGGCAGCGTGCTGAATTACTTCGGCGACAACAGTGATTACCTGATCATGGGCCGCTTCTGGCCTCCGGTCGCGTTTGGCCAATACTATTTCGCTTTCGAGCGGGCACGTCAGCCGTTCTACCTGATCATCAGCCAAGTCGGAGGAGTGGTCTATCCGGCCTTCAGCCGCGTGCAACACGACCTGGACCGCATCCGCCGGGCCTACCTCCGCGGGACGCGGCTCTTGGCGCTGGCTACATTTCCGGCTTACGTCCTACTGATCGGGTTGGCGGAACCATTGGTGCCGTGGGTTTTCGGCCAGCAGTGGCGGCCGTCGGTGCCGGCGTTTCAGGCGTTCGCCGCGTTCTGCTTTGTGCAGACCTTTGGCGCGTTGGTCAGCGCGCCGCTGCTGGCCTTGAACTATGCCCATGTCAACTTCTACTTCAACGCGTTTCGCGTGTCGGCCACTTGGCCTACGTTGTTCTGCATCGCCTTTGCCGGGGGAGGCATTGTGACCACCGCCGTCGCGCTGGTGGTGATTTGGCTGGTTCAGGCGCCGTTCTTCATCGGTTTTCTGTACCGCAAGATCCACCTGGGCTGGCATGAGTTCTGGGGGGCGTTCGGCCGGCTGTTGCTGGCGGCCGCCGTGATGGGCGGGGTGATGGCCGGCGTCCGCCTCTGGGCCGGATCGGCCCACTGGACGAGTTGGATCATGGTTCCTACGGCGGCCGCGGCCTCCTGCGGCGCGTTCGCGTTGCTGGCCCGGCCGGTGATCGCCGACATGTTCGATCTGGTCCGTACCGCGTTGGCTGAGCGCTAACAGATTCCGAATGACCGTAGAAGCAAAAAAATGCCTTGTCACCGGCGGCGCCGGATTCATTGGCTCCAATTTCGTCCGTTATCTTCTGAACGCCCGGCGGTCCGCTCATTCCGACTGCACTGCGGCCCGCGAATTGTTCCTTTCCCCCTTGCGCGTGGTGAACCTGGACGCCCTCACGTACGCCGGGTCGTTGAGCAACCTGGCCGGTTTGGATCACGACGGCTGGTATACGTTTGTCCACGGAGACATCGGCGACGCAGTGCTCGTGAAGCGCATCCTGGAAGAACACGCCGTCGACGCGATCGTCAATTTTGCCGCGGAAAGCCACGTCGATCGTTCCATCACGGGCCCCGCCGCCTTCATCCGCACCAACATTCTCGGAACATTCACGCTGCTGGAAGCCGCCCGCGAGGTTTGGGCAGGCCGGTTCGACTGCTGCCGGTTCCTTCACGTTTCGACCGACGAGGTGTATGGAACGCTGGGTCCGACTGATCCTCCCTTCTCCGAAACCACACCCTACGCCCCGAATTCCCCCTACGCGGCGTCCAAGGCGTCGTCCGACCACTTGGTGCGGGCCTACCACCACACCTACGGCTTGCCGACGCTGACGACGAACTGTTCGAACAACTACGGCCCGTACCAGTATCCCGAAAAACTGATCCCGCTGATGATTCTTAACGCGCTTACCGGCAAGCCGTTGCCCGTCTACGGTGACGGCCTGCAGGTCCGCGACTGGCTGTACGTCGAGGACCATTGTGCCGCGGTTCACGCGGTCCTGACGCGCGGGCGGCCGGGAGAAACCTATAACATCGGCGGCCGGACGGAGCGCAAGAACATCGAAATCGTCGGCTTGATCTGCTCGGAATTGGACCGGCTGCGCCCGAAGCCGGGCGGCGGCACGTACCGGGACCAGATCGTCCACGTCAAGGACCGCGCCGGCCACGACCGCCGCTACGCCATCAACGCCGACAAGATCGAGGCCGAGTTGGGTTGGGCGCCGTGCGAGTCGTTCGAGACCGGTATCCGCAAGACGATCGAGTGGTTCTTGGCCAATCAGGCTTGGGTCAACGGGCTGATGAGCGAGAAGTATCACGAGTGGATCGCGTTGAACTACGCACAGCGCACCTGAGAAACCGATGAAAGGTATTATTCTTGCCGGCGGCAGCGGCACGCGGCTGCACCCGATGACCCAAGTGGTCAGCAAGCAGTTGCTGCCGGTCTACGACAAGCCGATGGTCTACTATCCGCTGACGACACTGATGCTTTCGGGCATCCGCGAAATCCTGCTGATCTCGACGCCCGCGGACCTGCCGTTGTTCGAGCGGCTGTTGGGCGACGGCAGCCAATGGGGGATCCGGTTGTCGTATGCGGAGCAGCCTCGTCCCGAGGGGCTTGCCCAGGCGTTCTTGATCGGCAAGGAGTTCGTTGCCGGCGGGCCGGCTTGCCTGATCCTGGGCGACAACATTTTTTACGGCATGGGCGTGCCGCAGATGCTGCAAGCCGCCGCCGCGCGGACCGAAGGGGCCACCGTCTTCGCCTACTACGTCCGCGATCCGCAGCACTACGGCGTGGTGGAGTTCGACGCCGACGGCCGTGCCCTGTCGATCGAGGAGAAACCGGCCCGGCCGAAGTCGGACTACGCCGTGGTGGGCCTTTATTATTACGACGCGCGAATCACGGAAATCGCCGCGCAGGTCAAACCTTCGGCGCGGGGAGAATTGGAAATCACCGACGTGAACCGCGAGTACCTGCGCCGCGGCACGTTGCGCGGAGAAACTGGGACGGGGCGCCGCTTGGCTCGACACCGGTACGCCCGAGTCGCTCTTGCAGGCGTCCAGCTTCGTGCAGACGATCGAGTCGCGTCAGGGCCTGAAGATCGCTTGTCCCGAGGAAATCGCGTTGCACATGGGGTTTGTCGACAAGGAGAGTCTGCGCGCGCGTTTTGCCGGCGTGAAGTCGGCCTACGGGCAATACGTCAATAGGCTGCTCTCGGAAAGTTAACGCCATGATTAAGCCCTTCGAGAAACCGATTTACGTCACCAAGCCGTTCCTGCCGCCGCTGGATGAGTTCCGCAACGGGCTGGAAGAGATATGGGGGACGTTCGGCCGGCTGTTGCTGGCGGTCGCCGTCATGGGCGGGGTGATGGCCGGCGTCCGCCTGGGCCGGATCGGCCCACTGGACGAGTTGGATCATGGTTCCTACGGCGGCTGCGGCCTCCTGCGGCGCGTTCGCGTTGCTGACCCGGCCGGTGATCGCCGACATGTTTGATCTGGTCCGTACCGCGTTGGCTGAGCGCTAGCAGATTCCGAATGACCGTAGAAGCGAAAAAATGCCTTGTCACCGGTGGCGCCGGATTCATCGGCAGCCACCTCGTGGACCGCTTGCTCGACGAGGGACACGAGGTCGTCGTGCTGGACAATTTCTCGACGGGCCGGCCCGAGAACCTCGCCCATCAACGCGGCAGCGCCAGGCTAAAAGTGCAGCAAGCCGACATCGCCGATCCGGCGGTGATCCGGCCGTGGTTCAATGACGTGGATTGGGTGTTCCATATTGCCGCCCTGGCCGACATCGTCCCCTCCATCCAACGCCCGCTGGACTATCACCGTTCGAACGTCGACGGCACGGTCAGCGTTCTGGAGGCGGCGCGGGCAGCGGGCGTCAAGCGGTTCCTCTACGCCGCTTCGTCCAGTTGTTACGGCATCCCGGATACCTATCCCACGGCTGAATCCGCCGACATCCGTCCGCAGTATCCCTACGCCTTGAGCAAGTATCTCGGCGAGTGTTGCGTCATGCACTGGGGCCTGGTCTACGGACTGCCGGTGGTCTGTTTACGGCTGTTCAACGTTTATGGGCCGCGGTCGCGGACCTCGGGGACCTACGGGGCCGTGTTTGGGGTGTTTTTGGCGCAAAAGTTGGCGGGAAGACCGTTCACGGTCGTGGGAGACGGGACCCAGACGCGCGACTTCACCTTCGTCAGCGACGTGGTGAACGCCTTTGTCACGGCGGCCGAGTCGGACGTTTCGGGGGAGATCATGAACGTCGGCAGCGGCGACACGTACAGCGTCAATCTCCTGGTGGAACTGCTCGGCGGGGAGGTGACTTACATCCCCAGGCGGCCCGGCGAGCCGGACTGCACGTTCGCTGACACGGCCAAGATCCGCCGCCTGCTCGGTTGGCAACCCCGTGTCGACTTCGACCGGGGCGTCGCGATCATGCTGGAAAACATCGACTACTGGCGACAGGCGCCGGTGTGGACGCCGGAGGGCATCGCCGTGGCGACGAAGGAGTGGTTCGAATGCTTGAGGAGGCAGAGCTAAGCCATGGCTGACAGCCGCGACAAGATCGTCACGATCGACGAGTTGGCGCAGGCGGCGGCGGGCTTGCGCCAGCAGGGCAAATCGCTGGTGCTCTGCCACGGCGACTTCGATCTGTTGCATCCGGGGCACATCCGTCACTTGGAGGCCGCCAAACGGCACGGCGACGTTCTGGCCGTCGCACTGACGGCTGACGAGCACGTCGAGAAGGGGCCGGGAAGGCCGTTCTTCCACGAGCGCCTCAGGGCCGAGTCCCTGGCGGCCCTGCAAGTCGTCGATTACGTGGTGATGAACCACGCCCCCAGCGCCGCGGCGTTGATCCGCAAGGTCCACCCCGGCGTCTTCGTGAAGGGGAGTGAATACGGCTCCTCGTCGGCCGGGGAAGACCGGAGGTTCCGCGAGGAAGAGCAGGCCGCCGGAGAGGCGGGGACGCGGCTGGCGTTCACCGACGACATCACCTTCAGCTCCAGCCGGTTGTTGAACACGCATTTTCCCGTGTTCAACGAAGAAGCGGCGTCTTTCCTGAAATCCTTCCGCGAGAAGTACGCGGCCGCGGAGATCATCGGGCGGCTGAAACGGCTGGCCGGCATGAAAGTGCTGGTGGTCGGCGATACGATCATCGACGAATATCACTTTTGCCGTTCCATCGGCAAGGCCTCCAAGAGCGCCAATATCACCGCCAAGTTCCTCTACGGCGAGTCGTACGCCGGCGGGAGCGTGGCGGTGGCCAATCACGTGGCGGGCTTCTGCCGCAAGGTCAAATTGGTCACGTGCCTGGGCGAGGAGAATCCGCAAGAGCAGTTCCTCCGCGACCACCTGAAGCCGAACGTCGAGCCGGAGTTCTTCCTGCGGCCCGACGCACCCACCGTGGTGAAGCGGCGGTTCGTCGACGCCTTCATGCTCGGCAAGATGTTCGAGGTCTGTTTTCTCAACGACGAGGAGCTGCCGCCGCACCTCGAAACGGAGGTCTGCGGCCGCTTGGCCGGTTTACTGGGCGACTACGATCTGGTCATCGTCAGCGATTTCGGCCACGGATTCATCGGCGGCAGGATTCTGCGGGTCCTCTGCGAGCGGTCGCGGTTCCTGGCCCTCAACGTGCAGACCAACAGCCAGAACCTGGGGTTCAACCTGGTGACGAAATATCCTCGCGCCGACTACCTGTGCGTCGATGAACAGGAGGCGCGGCTGGCCGGCCAGAGCAAGTACGGTCCGCTGGACGAGATCGTTTCCTCTCTGGCGGAGAAGCTCAACTGCCGGCTGATCACCGTGACGCGGGGGGGCCGGGGCTCGACGACTTACGCGCCGGCCGACGGGTTTGCCGACGTGCCGGTGTTCGCCAGCGAGATCGTCGATACCGTTGGCGCCGGGGACGCGTACTTGTCGGTGGCCGCGCTTCGCCGCCGCCGGCGAGCCGAGCGAAGTCCTCGGCCTGGTCGGCAATGCCGCTGGCGCCCTGGCCGTCCGCATCGTGGGAAACAAGCAGTCCGTCGAGGCGGAACCGCTCTTTAAGTTCATTGCGACGCTGTTGCGATAATCCCATGCACGTCGGTTTCTTCGACCTGATCCTCACCATGCGGTTGCAGCGGCAGATGGCGTGTCTCCGGCGGGCGGGCGAGCATCGGATCACGCTCCTGACCGATGACATGGAGCCGCCCGGCGACGCATGGAAGCGTTTGTTCGATCGGTTTATTGACGTCCGGCTGGCCTGGCTTCGCCGTCCCGGCCCGATTTTGGACCAATTCTGCCGCGGCTGGCTGAAGCACGTGGACTGGCTGCGGCTGGCACGGGCGACGCGGGCTCTGGACTGCGACGTACTGCACGTTTACGGCGGGCTGTCGAACTTCCTGGCCCGAATCGTCCTCGAAAACGCCCCTTGCCCGGTGGTCTACGACGCCTACGATTTTGCCGGCGTCCGCAAGGGGGTGGAAGCGCTGCCGGAGGACGAGCGGCAAGCCGAGCGGTTCTGCCTGGAGCACGCCGACGCCATCATCACGAAGTTCCCCGAAGAAACGCTGGATTATTACCGCAAGTTGGGCTATCGGTTGCCGCGGAAGGTGCTGCACCAACTGGATTATTGCGACGACGCCTCGTGGAGTCCGATTGACCCCGACCGGCCCAGCCCGGCGGAATGGCATTTGGTGCAGGGGGGCACGATTGCTCCGGCCTCCGCCTCAAGGGAGGAGTTCGGCTACCAGCAATATCACGACATCGCGGAGTCCCTGGCCGTTCAGGGACTCCATTTTCACCTTTATCCCAGCCCAATACAGGCAAGACGCTGGGCGGACTTCGAGTGTTACCGGCAATTGGCTGCCCGACAGCCACGGTTCCACTTCCACCGGCCAGTGCCGTTTCACCAGTTCTGCCGGGAGCTTACCAAGTACGACGTGGGGGCCTGGATTCATCCCCGCCGGGCACCACAACTGACGGAGCACTATTGGTACGGCGTCGGCAACAAGCTCACCGTTTATGCCGAGGCGGGGTTGCCGCTGCTGGTGAACAACGAGGTGTTGTTTGGCTCGCGGCTCGTGCGGGAAAACGGCATCGGGGTCACTTTCGATTTCGCGGACATCGGACGCCTGAAGGGATTGCTGGACGCGGCGGATTGGCCGCAACTAAAACGAAACCTGATGAGATTCCGCGAAGAACACAGCATCGGCCGCCAATGCGGCCGGTTGACGTCGTTCTATGAACAAGTGATCAGTTAGAAGGTGAGCGTTTATACGCCGAAGAGTAGCGAAGGGACCGGCTTCAGCGCGAGATGAGCTTCGAAATCGCCCGTGACAAAGGCGGGGGAGAGAACTCCATGTCGAGTAAGTGCCACATCGGAACTCAAAGGCCATCGGTGGACGCCATCTGCGTCACACCACGAGGACATCACCATTTTTTCGGCTATTATGACCGCTGCCCCTGGGACCCCGACGATCGTTATCTCCTTTCACTGGAAACTGACCTCGCAGACCGCATACCGTCAGCCAATGACGCGGCGGGCCTCGGCATTGTCGACTTTTCGCGCGACCGAGCCTACCGACGAGTCGCCCAGACTTGCGCCTGGAACTTCCAAGAAGGGACGAAATTCCAATGGGTCAATGGTCTTGGCGAGCCGGCGTTCATTCACAATGATTGCCGGGAAGGACATTTTGTCTCGGTGATCCGCAACGTCGAAGGGAAGGAGTTGCGGTCTTTTTCACAGCCCGTTTACCATGTTTCCGCGGATGGTCGAAGAGCCCTCTCGCTCAATTTCAGCCGCTTGGCACGCACGGTGGCGGGCTATGGGTACGCCGGCGTGCCAGACGCCACACGTGGCGAACTTGCCCCAGAAAACGACGGCGTATGGTCGCTTTCGCTCGACAATGGCCGGGCAGATCTGTTGCTCTCGTTGGCGAAGATTGCCGAGTTTCGGACTTCCGAGGCCATGAGACGTTCCGAACATTGGGTCATGCACCTGCTCTTCAATCCGAGCGCAACCAAGTTTGTGTTCATTTACCGGTGGGCATCCCCGGCGCATCAAGCAATCCGGCAAGGGATTCGAAGCGCCTACTCGACTTACCGCTCTCGATTCCGAAGCCGGCAGTTGATGCAAGTGGCCCGGCCGATTCTGCGCACCCTCTTTGGCAAGGCGCTCGCCAGGGCCACGGCAACCTACCAGTCCCGCCTGTTGGTGATGGACGCCGATGGCGGCTCACTGCGATGTCTGGCGGACGACGGTTCTCGTTTCGCACTACTCCTGGCGCGACGACGACCATTTGCTTTGTTGGGCCGAACGACGGCCCGTTGGATCGAGGTATTGGCTGTTCGACGTTCGCTCCGGCGAGGCCGAGGTAATCGGTGAGGGGATATTGGATTGCGACGGTCACTGCACGTTTCGCCATGATGGCCGCTGGATTCTGACGGACACCGATGGTCCTAACGAAGCATCAGAACACACGCTCATTCTGTTTGACACCGCCACGGGAACGCGGATTGACCAGGGGAACTATCATACCCGGCCTGAGATCGTCGGCGCCCATTTCCGTTGCGATTTGCACCCGCGATTTGACCGGCGAGGACGCCGCGTGTGTTTCGACTCCACCCATGAGGGCGACCGGCAGGTCTACATGGCGGACGTCGCCCATGTCGTGGGAAGCCTAGATGGTTAGAAGACCACGCGTCTTGTTCCTGGCGTTCTATTTTCCGCCGTTGCGCTGCGTGGCAAGCGTGCGCGGAGCCAACATCGCCAAATACCTCAGCCGCAGCGGGTGGGACGTTTCGGTAGCTACTCCAAACCCAAACTTATGGCAGTCGCCGGACGAACCAGAGCGAGTTGTCGCTGAAATCGCCGCCTGGAACGTGCGAATGATCTACACCGGCCATCGATGGCGGTGTCTGTCTTCCGGCTTCTTGAAGCGCTCCTATCGCCACGGCTTGAAATGGTTCCTGGAAGGAATTCCTCGTAAGCTCGGCCGAATCATGGGCGTCGATGAGATGGCTGGCTGGTATCCAGAATTGGAACACGCTTGCGCCAAGCTGCGGCCCGGCGACGTCGACGTAATCTTGGTGACAGGCAGCCCATTCGGTGCATTTGGCGTTGCGCAGCGCATTGGGCAACGTCTGCAATGCCCCTATGTCCTCGACTACCGGGACCCATGGACGGGGAGAAACCCTTCGAACGAGAATCCGCGCACTCTCTCGGCAAGCCAGGATCGCTGCCGGCGCCTCGAGCAACGGCTGTTGACAGGCTGCGCCGCGGTGTCCGTGGTGTCGCCTTCCTGGGCACAGTACCTGAGTCGAGCGCTTCGGCGTGGCAGAAAAAGTCGACACGATCCCCAACGGTTACGATCCGGGGGATTTCGATGGCGTCGAACCGGCGAAGTTCGGCCATTTCGCCATCGTGTACACCGGGCAATTTCTGCCGCCCAAAAGCAATGCAGGCCCGCTGATGCAGGCCTTGCGACGGCTGGCCGAGTTGGAGCCGGCCAAGCCGTGGCGATTCCATTACTACGGCCCCAATAACACCCACGTTGGCGAGGCCGCCAGGACACATGGTGTCGGACAACGGGTCGAACTCCACGGGATGGTGCCTCGTCGCCGATGTCTTGCGTCCGTCCGTGGGGCCGGCGCCGCGTGCGTCTTGGTTTCCGCCTATGATACGACTGACCTTATCGACCGAGGCGTCATCCCGGCGAAGATCTTCGAGCCCATCGGCCTAGGCACGCCGGTCTTGGTCGTCGCCCCGCCCGGATCGGACGTTCAAACCGTGGTGGAGACGGCCGGGCAGGGGGCGGTGTTTGCAGGATCGCAGTCCGAGGGCATGGCAACGTATCTCGCTGGTCTTATACATGGAAGAGTACCGGAGACACGTCAGCCGGGAGCCTACGCGTGGTCTAACTTGGTTCTGAAATTTGACGCGATGCTCCAAAGAGCGATAACAACGGCTCATGGCAGAATCTAGAGCAACGTCAATCCCGGCGGTCGGCGCCGGCGCCTCCGTTTCCACTGAACGGAGAATGGGACTTATCACCCGCTGGGCGTTCTACGGCTGGATGTTCTCGCTTCCCTACGATCTCTTTACTCCACAGTGGCTGCCCGCCGAATTTGAGGGCGCCTTATCTATACCACGGATCGCGGGGATAGTGCTTACGGTGGCGTTCTTGCTTGACGTGAGACTTTGGCCTTGGAAGCTGCCGCCAGCCTCAATCGCATTCGCCGCGTTCTTCGCGGTTTTCACGCTGTCAATGGTGCGGTTGGACTTCGCCGGTCTTTCGGCGGTGCTACAGGAACTCCAGATGATCGTCCTGCTCTTCATCTGCTTCAACCTGTTCTTGACTGGCCAGGCAACCAGGGGTGCGCTCTTGTCCTATACACTTTCTTGTGGCGTTATGTCGGTGCTGATGCTCACCGGATTCATGGAAACCGTCAGCTATTACGAGTCGGCAGGACAGTTGATTATCGTGGGCATCAACCCGAATGAGTTGTCGGAAATCCTTTTGGTGGGAACCTTGTCGGCAATCGGACTGGGGCACGTCCGCCGGGAAAAGAGCCTTGTCAGTTTGCCTCTATTATGGGGAATAGCACTGGTGACAATGACCGCTGTCGCTGCTTCAGGCTCGCGAGGCCAGACGTTGGCCTTGGTTGTTGGCTTGGCCACTTTCTTTTTGCGAAAAGGGTCGTTTTGGACGAGATTGCGCAACCTCGTCTTGTTGGCGGCAATCGCGGTTGTCGCGTTTTGGATATTGAGCACCCAAGAAGCTCTCGTGAAAAGATGGAATGAAGTATTCGAGACAGGCACGACATCCGGTCGCGTCGAGATTGCCCGGGAAGCCTTCGGAATGATTAGGGAAAGGCCGTTCGTGGGCTGGGGGCCGACGGGTGGAGTCGAACTCGGCGAACGGTTACACTATTTTGGAGGACAAGAGCGGGCAACCCATAATCTGATACTTGCAATGCTGATCTTCACCGGGTTGATTGGCACCGTCCCCTATTTCTGGGGGTACCTTACGGTTTTCCGAAAGGCTTTTTCGGCACGCGGCGGCGTCGAAAATGTCTTGCCCCTGGCGATCTTCGTGGCGTTGTTCGTCGGCGATAGCATCAGTGGAGGCTTGCCAGTCAAACTCCACTGGACGTTTTTCGCCTACCAACTTGCCGCGGGGCAAGTCATGAGATTGACCGCATCGTCACGAGCGGTTGGCGGGGCGACGCGGCTCTGCGCCGGCATCACCCCGCTCACACGCTGACGGCACGTCTTCTTCGGTTTGCAGGCCCGCAAAGCATCACAACCCTGTTTTGACGCGACTCTCATCCTCCGCGTGGCCCTCCAAACCGGAGAGACTCGTGCGGGAAATCCGCGGTTCCTTCAAGGAACAAGGAACCCGATTGTTGACAACGGGAAGACGTTGAGTGACAATGGGATTCGAGACCTTGTTGGTTGAGACTTGACTACTCATTCCAACACTCGCTCTTGAGATGTTTTCATTGACGGACAAGTGCGTTCTCGTGACCGGGGACACCGGCTTCATCGGGCGCAACTTCATCCGTCACGTTCTTGCCCGGTGCCCGCAGGTCCGCGTAGTAAACTTCGACGCGCTGACCTACGCCGGCTCACTGAGCAACCTCACCGATGTGCATGGAGGGCGCCGCTACGTCTTCGTCAAGGGCGACATCAGCGACGCGAGCCTTGTGCGGCGGATATTTGCGGACCATTACATTGACGCGGTCGTCAACTTTGCTGCGGAAAGCCACGTCGACCGTTCGATCACCGGACCGGCAGCCTTCATCCAGACGAATACCGTGGGCACCTTTGCCCTGCTGGAGGCTGCCCGCGAGGCCTGGGCCGGGCGGTTGGCGGAATGCCGCTTTCTCCACGTCTCCACGGATGAAGTATACGGCGTCCTGGGACTGCCGGACCCTCCCTTCTCGGAAACGACCCCCTACGCGCCAAACTTGCCCTATTCCGCCTCCAAGGCGTCGTCGGACCACTTGGTGCAGGCCTATCACCACACCTTCGGCTTGCCAACTCTGACCACCAATTGCTCGAACAACTACGGGCCATATCAGTACCCCGAAAAGCTCATTCCCCTGATGATCCTCAACGCGCTGAGCGGCAAGCCGTTGCCCGTCTATGGCGATGGTTTGCAGGTCCGCGACTGGCTGTACGTCGAGGACCATTGCGCCGCCATCCACACGGTCTTGACGCGCGGCCGGACGGGAGAGACCTATAACATCGGCGGCCGGACGGAAAAGACGAACATCGAGATCGTCGGCCTGATCTGCGCGGAACTCGACCGCCTTCGGCCGAAACCGGACATGGGCAGCTATCGTGCGCAAATCGCCTACGTTAAGGACCGAGCCGGTCACGATCGCCGCTATGCCATTAATGCGGGCAAGATTCAAGCCGAGTTGGGCTGGATTCCTCGAGAGTCGTTCGAAACCGCCATTCGCAAGACAATTCAATGGTTTCTCGACAACCAGGACTGGGGCAACGGCTTGATGAGTGAGAAGTATGCCCAGTGGATTGCCCTGAATTATGCGCACCGCTAGGAGTCTCGACAGATGAAAGCCATTATTCTGGCCGGTGGCAGCGGGACGCGCCTGCACCCGATGACCCAAGTCGTCAGCAAGCAGTTATTGCCTGTGTACGACAAGCCAATGGTCTACTATCCGCTGACGACGCTCATGTTGGCGGGGCTACGAGACATCCTGCTGATCTCGACGCCTACCGACTTGCCGTCCTTCGAGAGACTGCTCGGCGACGGGAGCCAGTGGGGTATTCGCTTGTCGTATGCCGACCAAACCCGCCCGGAGGGACTCGCCCAGGCGTTCCTGATCGGCAAGGAGTTCATCGCCGGCGGGCCGGTCTGCCTGATCCTCGGCGACAACATCTTCTACGGCATGGGACTCCCGCAAATGCTGCAACAGGCGGCCTCGCACGAAAGTGGGGCCACGGTCTTCGCCTATTACGTGCGCGATCCACAGCAGTACGGCGTCGTCGAGTGCGATGCCGAGGGGAGGGCCATCTCCATCGAGGAGAAGCCGGCACGCCCCAAGTCGGATTACGCGGTGGTGGGAATCTATTTCTACGACGCGCAAATCACCCGCATTGCCGAACAGATAAAACCCTCGGCCCGCGGCGAACTGGAAATCACCGATGTCAACCGGGTGTACATGCGCCAAGGCACGCTGCGCGTCGAGAAGCTTGGGCGAGGCACCGCCTGGCTCGACACGGGCACGCCCGAGTCCATGCTTCAGGCGGCCAGTTTCGTGCAAACCGTTGAGTCGCGGCAGGGACTGAAGATCGCTTGCCCCGAGGAAATTGCCTTGCGCCTAGGGTTGATCGACAAACAAAGTCTGCGTGCGCGGTTCGCTGGCGCAAGTCGGCCTACGGGCAATACGTCAACAGTTTGCTTTCCGAAAGATGAGAGCGACGAGGTCGTCCGGGACTCTGCGGCCTGCAGCGGTAACCCGTCACACTGCCGGACGGCCGGGAATGGGCGGCGGGGAAATCGTGCGTCAAGACAACCGGTCGTTTAGGCACCTTACCGAGCTCTGCGAGCATCGTCATGAATAGCCAACCATTGTCTACAAGAGACGCTGACCAGCCCTTGGCCCTGCTTGGCGGAAGACCTGCCTTCACCGAAGTCTTGCACGTGGGCCGCCCCAATCTCGGCGACCGGGCCGCGCTGCTGACGCGGATCAACGGCATGCTGGACAGCCGGTGGTTGTCCAACAACGGTCCCCTCGTCAAGGAGTTCGAGCGCCGCATCGCCGAGTATGTCGGCGTGCGGCACTGCGTGGCCATGTGCAATGCCACGGTGGCCCTGCAGATTGCCGTCCGCGCACTCGGACTCCGGGGCGAGGTGATTGTGCCTTCCTATACCTTTGTGGCCACGGCGCAGCGCGCTCCAATGGCAGGAAGTCACTCCGGTCTTCTGCGACATCGATCCCGCGACGCACAATATGGCCCCCGCTAAGATCGAGGGGCGGATTACGCCTCGCACCACGGGGATCATCGGCGTCCATCTGTGGGGACGCCCCTGCGACACCGAGTCGATTCGGGCGGTTGCCGAGCGGTGCGGATTGACCGTGATGTATGATGCCGCCCACGCCTTTGGCTGCTCCCATCACGGCCAAATGATCGGCAGTTCCGGGGCCTGCGAGGTGTTCAGTTTCCATGCGACCAAGTTCTTGAGTAGTTTCGAGGGCGGGGCGGTGGCGACGAATGACGATGCTCTGGCCACAAGGCTTCGTCTGATGTGCAACTTCGGCTTCGCCAACAGCGAGCAGGTAGTCTGCCTCGGCACGAACGGAAAAATGACCGAGGTCTGCGCGGCCATGGGGCTAACCTCGCTGGATGCGATCGACGGACTCATCGCGGTGAACCGCCGGAATTACGAATCGTATCAAGCGGAATTGGGGCGGTTGCCCGGCGTCTCGCTCATCGGCTATCCGAAGAACGAGAAAGCCAACTACCAATATGTTGTGGTGGAGATCGACCCGGACGTTGCGCCTCTGAACCGCGATGAACTGGTGGCCGTGCTCCGCGCGGAGAATGTATTGGCCAGGAAGTACTTCTGGCCGGGTTGCCACGAGATGGAACCCTATCGCAGCCGGTTTCCGGAACGCGCGACTCTCGCTGCCGGAGACGGAGCGTCTGGCCGCCCGGATCATGGTCCTGCCGACCGGACAGGCTGTCGGCCAACACGAGATCACGGTCATTTGCGGGATCATCGCTGCCGCCTTGCGGCAATCGGCCGCGGTGCGGCAGAAATGCGAGGAAGGCCGTTGAGGACGAAAACGCGACAGCCGCGGCGAAGATCGTGACGCCGTCAACACGCCGGTTGCGGGCAAGGCAAGACAAGGACGATTCAACTGTGTGTAGAATACGGGTCGTTCTGGTGACAGACACGCTGAATTATGGCGGATCGGAACGTCTCTTGGTAGATATTGCCAAAGGGCTTGACCGCGACGCCTTTGACGTCAAGGTGTGCGCAACCACGGCGGGCGGTGCATTGCTGGAGGCAGAATTGGCGAAAGCCGGGATCGAATTCCGTGCACTGAACAAGCGCCGGGGAGTGAATTTGCCGGTGATCGCCAGAATCCGCCGGTTGTTCCGGCAGTGGCGCCCCCACATCGTCCACACCTTCCGGTTCACGGCGAATACCTACGGCAGAATCGGAGCCATCCTCGCGCGCGTGCCTGTCATCATCGGCACGGAACACGTATTCGAGCAAAAGAACTGTGTCTACCGGCTCGTCGACACGGTTTCGCGCGATTTACCGATTGCGTCGTTGTGACGACGAAGCAAGTCGCCGAACAAGTCCGGACGGAGCACCGGCTGCCGCCAAGCCGCATCCGCTATATCGACGAGTGCATTGACCTCGACCGGTTTCCCTGGGTTCAGCGTCAATCACCAGCGGTGGCGGCAGATCGAAGAAGCCGTCCGTTTCGGGTGGGCATTGTCGCACGGCTCGT
The DNA here is from genome assembly GCA_963754135.1 of uncultured Planctomycetaceae bacterium. Lineage (GTDB taxonomy): Bacteria > Planctomycetota > Planctomycetia > Pirellulales > Thermoguttaceae > JAJFUI01. The sequence goes on along the minus strand of CAVWEY010000002.1, from coordinate 531,742 downwards.
TCCACAAAAACGGCCCCTGGTCTTTCTCGAGGCGGTTGCGCGCCCGCGAGGTGCGGCCGGAGGTGAAAGGCATTCTGGTCGGCGATGGAGAACTGCGGCGGGAACTGGAGCAATGGGTGGCCGATCACCAAATGCAGGACGCCGTTGAGTTTTGGGGTTTCCGGGAGGACTTGCCCCGGGTATTCCAGGAGTTGGACTTGTTTGCGATGTCATCGGATCGGGAGGCGCTCCCCCTTACGCTTCTCATCGCTGCGGCTACTGGATTGCCGTTTGCCTGCACGGCCGTCGGGGGGATTCCGGAGGTTTTCCAGGACGGCGTCCATGGCCGGCTGGTCCCGCCCGACAATCCCGTGGAGCTCGCCGACGCCGTTGTATGGTCCATCGACAACTATGCGACGGCGTGCGCGATGGCGAAAACGGCAAGCGCATTAGTGCATGAACGGCACGGGCTTGCGGCCCTGATCGGGGCGCACGAAACACTGTACCGGCAATTGGTGCGCGCATGAGACTCCCGGAACGAGCCGATGCCCAAGGTTAGCGTCATCATTCCCACCTACAACGCCGCCAAGCATCTCCCGGAGACGTTGGACGGCGTTTCAGCCAGACCTATCGGGACTTTGAAGTCGTCATTGTGGACGATGGCTCGACCGACGGAACTGTCGACATCCTAAAGAGCTACGACGACCGCATCCGGTGGGCCGTCCAAGAACACCAGGGACAGGCATTTGCACTCAATCGCGCCGTCGGCATGGCCCAGGGCGAGTACTTTGCATACTTCGACGCGGACGACTTCATGTTTTCCACGAAACTCGAGGTGCAAACCCACTACTTGGACGAGCACCCTGAAGTCGATGTCGTCTACTCCGCCGACAAGTACCAATCCGAGTTGCAACTTCGGAACCTTCGGAAAAGGTCCAACCCGTTGGATTCATTTTACCTGCTCCAGCACTGCTTTATTTTGCGCATCACAGTCATGCACCGTCGGGACTGCTTGCGGGAAGTCGGACTGTTCAACGGGCGGGTCAGCGGGTCCGATGATTGGGACATGTGGGTCCGCATGTCGGAGCGGTACCGAATGGACTACATTGATCAGGTCTTGTCGGAGTATCGCATTCACGGCAAGAACATCTCTCATACACGACCGAAACGGCTGAATCATTACCGGCGCGTCCGGTTGCTGATCTTGCGAGACGCGTGTGCCCGCCGTGGAAGCCCCTTCTGGCTGCGCATGATGGTTCTCAGTCAGACGGTCTTTTGGCTGGTGGGCAAGCTCCCGATCTTGGGTGAATGTTCTGAACGTCTGTGGTCGGGTGCGGCTCGCGTGCAACGGCGAGTAGAACGGCTGCTGCTCGGCTGGATGGCAACGGATCCGCAACCGCCGAAGGCGCCCTGATTGCTGTCGCATGGGCTGTTGTTTCTCGTCACGAATTCAAGAGCAACCGGTGAAAGCCATGATCCTCGCCGCCGGAGAAGGCACACGGTTGAGGCCGCACACGCTTACGGTCCCGAAGCCCATGCTGCCGGTGGCGGGCCGGCCCACGCTGGAATGGATCATCCTCTGGCTGCGGCATTACGGCATCCGCGACATCGTGATCAACCTGCACCATCAGCCCGATCCGGTCCTTCGGCACTTCGGCGACGGCAAGGCCCTCGACGTGCGCCTGACGTTTTCCGTCGAGCCGACGATCCTCGGCACGGCCGGCGGCATCAAGCGCGTCGAACGGCTCTTCAGCGAGGCATTCGTCGTGGTCTATGGGGACGTGCTGACCGACATGGACCTTGGGGCGCTGGTTGCGTTCCACCGTGCCCGCGGCGATGCGGCCCACGTGACCTTGAGCGTCAACCACGCTCCCAATCCCTGGGACTGCGGCGTCGTGGCCGTCGGCGAAAACCACCGTGTTACGCGCTTCGTGGAGAAGCCTCCGCGGGACGATGTTTTCTCGGACCTGACCAGTGCGGGCGTTTTGGTGATGGACCCGCCGGTCCTGAAGCACGTTCCCGCCGACGGATTCAGCGACATTGCCTGCGACCTGCTGCCGGCGCTGTTGCGGGCGGAGGTTCCGGTGTTTGCGCAGACGTTGGACCCCGGCGCGTACCTGATCGACATGGGCACGCTGGAAAAGTACGATCGCGCCCGGCAGGAATGGCCGACGCCGGCAGCGGCGGAAACCGCGGCACATCAAGAGGGAACGACGTGAAGACGGCGGTGTTTCTCGACCGTGACGGGGTGATCATCGGAAACCGCCCCGACCACGTCAAGACCTGGGCGGAAGTGCGGTTCCTGGACGGAGCCTTCGATGCGCTGTCGCAACTGGCGGCCCTGCCGCTGGCCGTCGTGGTCGTCTCGAATCAAGGCGCCGTGGGACGCGGCATCCTGACTTTGGAGCAGGCGTGGGAAGTGCAGAGCAAGATTGTGGAGGCCGTCAGGTCGCGCGGCGGACGCGTCGACGCCAGCTATCTTTGCCCGCATCATCCCGACGCCGGCTGCGCCTGCCGCAAGCCGGCGCCGGGAATGCTGCAACAGGCCGCCCGTGAGTTGGGCCTGGACCTCGAGCGGTGCTGGCTGGTGGGGGACGCCGTGAGCGACTTGCAGGCGGCCCGCACCGTGGGCGCCCGCGGCATCCTCGTCCGCACGGGACGCGGAAGGGAGCAAGAGATCGAGAGCCTCGCGGGATGGAACGGCCGCTGCGCCGTCGTGGACGATTTGCCTGCCGCCGTGCGGCTGATTGCCGAAGCGGAATGCGCGGAACTTGCAAGGAGTAGCCCATGAAACTTCTAGTGACCGGGGGGGCGGGCTTCATCGGCAGTGTCGTGACCGAGCAGTTGGTCGGCGAGGGGCACGACGTCGTGGTGCTCGACAGCCTGAAATACGGTTTTCCGGAGGCCGTCACGCCGCCCGCGCGGTTGGTCCGCGGCGATATCCTGGACGAGCCGCTGCTGGAACGGCTTTTCCAACGTGAGCGGTTCGACGCGGTGGCCCATCTGGCGGCCGAAGCGTTCATCGACGACTCGGTCCGGGACCCCGGCCTATTCTATCGCGTGAACCTCTGCGGCGGATTGAATTTGCTCGATGCGATGCTCCGTGCGGGCGTAAAGCGATTGATATTCTCCTCGACGGCGGCCGTCTACGGACAACCGGAAGCGGTCCCCATCCCGGAAGACGCGGCGAAGAACCCGTGCAATTCCTACGGCGACTCGAAGCTGGCCTTCGAGCGCGCCTTGGCGTGGTACCATACGGCGCACGGCCTGCGCCACATCAGCCTTCGCTACTTCAACGCCTGCGGCGCCAGCCAACGGTGCGGGGAGTCGCGGAAGCGGGAAACCCACTTGATTCCCATCGCCCTGGCGGCGGCGGCGGGCGACCGCGACGGCCTCGATCTGTTCGGCACGGACTACGACACGCCCGACGGCACGTGTGTCCGCGATTACGTTCACGTGGCGGACATCGCCCGCGCCCACCTGCTGGCCCTGGAGGCCGTTGACCGCATCGGGCCGACGGCTTACAATCTCGGCAACGGCGCGGGATATTCGAACCGGCAAGTGATCGATGCGGTGCGGGAGGTAACCGGGCGGCAGTTCGCCGTCCGCGACGCCGCGCGGCGGCCCGGCGATCCCGCCCGGCTGGTGGCCGACTCCACCCGCACCGGCCGCGAGCTGGGATGGCGGCCGGCCTTCCCGGAACTGCACCGGATGGTGGAAACCGCGTGGCAATGGCGCAAGCGGCATCCCCGGGGGTACGCGTCATGATCATCTCACGCACTCCGCTGCGAGTCAGCTTCATGGGCGGCGGCAGCGATCTGCCGGCGTTCTACCAGCAAGAGCCGGGCTGCGTCATCAGCACGGCCATCGACAAGTATATCTACATCACCGTCAACAAGAAGTTCGACCGTCACATCCGCGCCAGTTACTCGGTCACGGAGAACGTCGAACACCTCGGCGAGTTGAAGCACGAATTGATTCGGGAAAGCCTGCGGATGACCGGCGTTCACGCCGGAATTGAAATCACCTCGATTTCCGACATCCCGTCCTCGGGCACCGGCATGGGATCATCCAGCTCCTACACGGTGGGGCTCCTGAACTCGCTGCACGCCTACGACGGCCGGCACGCCGGGGCGGAACGCCTTGCCGCGGAAGCCTGCCGGATCGAGATCGACGTCTGCCGCAAGCCGATCGGCAAGCAGGACCAATATATCGCCGCCTACGGCGGCTTCCAGTGCATCCGTTTCAACCCGGACGGCAGCGTGTTCGTCGACCCGATCGTCTGCAAGCCTGAGACCAAGGCGGAACTGGAGCGGCGGCTGCTGCTGCTCTATACGGGCATCACGCGGTCGGCCAACCCCATCCTCGACGAGCAAATCGCCAACGTGACGAACAACGCCCGGACGAGAAACACGTTGCGGCAGATGGCGCAGATGGCGTTTGCCATGCGGGCGCGCTGTGCTCGAATTCCCTGGACAACATCGGCGAGATGCTCCACGAAAGTTGGCTGCTGAAGAAGAGCCTGGCCGCGGCGATCAGCAGCGAGCGGATCGACGGCCTGTACGAACGCGCGCGGGAGCGGGGCGCCATCGGCGGCAAGCTGCTGGGGGCCGGCGGCGGCGGCTTCCTCTTGCTGTACGCCCATCCGGACCGTCATCCGGCCATCGTGTCGGCGCTGGCGGAGCTTTTGCCGACGCCGTTCCGCCTCGAGCCGCAGGGCAGCAAGATCATCTATGTGGAGGAATAAACGCCGTTGTGACTGAACCGGCTCCATCCGTGTCGGTGCTCATGGCCGCCTACAACGAAGAAACGACGGTCGCCCAGGTTCTAGGACGGGTTCTCGCACTGGAAATGAACCTCAAGGAAGTCATCGTGGTCGACGATGGGTCAACCGATGCGACGGCCGCAACCGTGCAAGGCGTCGCATCGGCCGATCCGCGGGTGAAGCTCTTCCGCTTCAAGCGGAACCAGGGGAAGACGGCCGCGATCGCCCACGCGATCAAGAACGCGGCCGGAGACATCATCGCCATACAAGACGCCGATCTCGAGTATGATCCCGGCGAACTGTTGGAGGTGATCGCGCCGATACTTCAGGGGCACGCCGACGTGGTGTATGGAAGCCGCTTTCTCGTCCATCGCGCCACTCGGGTTCTCTACTTCTACCACTATCTGGCGAACCGATGGCTGACGTTCCTTTCCAATCTTCTGACGAACCGCAACATGACCGACATCGAAACCTGCTACAAGGCGTTCCGGTCCGGCGTCATCAAGCCGCTTTCGCTGAGCAGCAGGGGCTTCGGTCTCGAGGTGGAAATCACGGCCATGATCTGCAAGACGAGGGCCCGCACCTACGAGGTGCCGATTTCCTATTACGGCAGAACGTATGAAGAAGGCGAGAAGATCTCCGGCAAGGACGGCCTGATGGCGGTGTTCTACATCGTCTATTACAATCTGGTAAGAGCATGGTTCCCGAGCACACGATTGTACATCGCGCAGGTCAACGCGTACCTGAAGCCGCAGTGACTCTCCACCGGCAGTGAGCCGCGGCATGTTCCATCCGTCTTTCCGTCAAGAATCCGGCACGTCGCCGACGCGGCCGCGCACATGAAACTGCTCTACATTACGGTCTCCATGCCCTTCGGAGAAGAAGAGCCGTTCTTCATTCCCGAGGTGCAGGAGATGCTGCGGCAGGGGTGCGAGATGCTGCTCGTGCAGCGCTCGCCGGCCGCCGTCGCTTTTAACCGGGACGCGGCGGGGCTGGAGGAGCGAAGCGTGCGCAAGCCGCTCGCCGACCTGGAGATTCTGGCCACGGCGCTGGGTGTGGCCGCGTGCCGGCCGGTCCGCACGCTCCGCGCCTTCGGGCGGTTGTTCCGCAGCCGCGACGTTGCAACCTTTCTGAAGAACGTCGCGGTCTTTCCGAAGGCGCTCTGGATCGCCCGGCTGGCCCGGCGATGGGGCGCCGAGCACATTCACGCGCAATGGGCGCTGACGACGGGGACGATGGGGATGGTGGCCAGCGAGATTTCGGGCATTCCCTGGAGTTGCACGGTGCATCGCGGCAACATTGTCGACGACAACTTGCTGGCCGTCAAGCTGGGCCGCGCCTCCTTCGTGCGCTTTATCGCCAAGGACGGAATTGCCATCGCGGAATCCATCTGCGGGCGTCCCCTGCCGGGCAACGTCGTCCTGCTTCATTCCTGTGTGAACGTGCCCGAGCACGTCGCTTTCCGCGACACGCTTTCTTCGCCGCCGGTGCTGATGTGCACCGCCTTCTTGATTGCCCGCAAGGGCCACAAGTATCTGATCGAGGCGGTCCGGTTGCTGCGCGACTCGGGTACGGAGGTGAAGCTGCTGATCGCCGGCGACGGTGAGGACCGGTCTGCGCTCGAGGCCCAGGTGGCGGAAAGCCGCCTGCAAACGCAGGTCGCGTTTCTCGGCCAGGTGGAACATGCCCGGTTGCTGGAGATGCTCCGCAGCGGGCAAGTCGATTTCGTGGTCTTGCCCACCCTCCACGAAGGCGTGCCTGCCGGCTTGATCGAACCGATGGGCCACGGGATTCCGGTCCTTTCAACGCGCGTCGGCGGCGTGCCGGAGTTGCTGGAAGGAGACGCCGGCCTGATGGTGCCGCCCGCGGATCCCGTGGCGCTGGCTGAGGCGATCCGCCGTCTGATTGCCGATCCGGCCTTGCGGCGGCGGCTGGCTGAAAACGGAAGGCGGCGCGTCGAGGAGGGCTGGGCCGCGCGGCCGGTCGTCGCCGAGCTGCTAAGACGTCTGGAATCGTGTGGGAATGGAAGGCGCGACGGATCACAATGAAAGGACCGCGAGCATGTTGGTTTGGCTGGTGACGATCGGCGAGCCGCTGCCCGTTCAAGAGGGCGAGAAGGACCGTCCGCATCGGACGGGGCTCTTTGCCCGCCTCCTGGCCGAACGCGGCCATGAGGTGGTGTGGTGGACCTCCACGTATGATCATTTCCGCAGGAAGCACTTGTTCGCGGAGGATCATGCGCTGAGGGTCAACGAGCGATTGGAGATCCGGCTGCTTCACGGCTGCGGCTACCGTTCCAACGTGTCGCTGGCGCGGTTCCGGGATCATCGTCAGGTTGCCGGCCGTTTCGCTGCGGCCGCGCAAGCCGAACCTCGCCGGCCGGACATCATCGTCGCCGCGCTGCCGACGATCGAATTGTGCCTGGAATCGGCTCGCTACGGCAAGCGGCACGGCGTTCCCGTCGTCTTGGACATGCGCGACATGTGGCCGGACGTCTTTCTGGAGCTCTTGCCGCGCGCTTCGTCCGCTGGGCTACTTGCCGTTGGCGTCCCTTTTCCGGCAGGCGCGGGCAGCATGCCGCGACGCCACGGCGATCACCGGCATGACGGACGCCTTCGTCGATTGGGGTCTGCGCCGCGGCGGCCGGCGGCGGTCGCCGCTGGACCGGAGTTTTCATTTCGGCTACGTTCAGACACAGCCGTCCGCGGAAAAGCTCGCGGCGGCAGAGGCTTTTTGGGACCGGCAGGGGATTCCCGCGGCGGCGGACGCTTTCAACGCCGTTTTCTTCGGCACGATCGGGCGGCAGTTCAACCTCGAACCGGTCATCGAGGCGGCGCACGGCTGGAACCGGCGGATAAGAATATCCGCTTCGTGCTCTGCGGCGCCGGCGACCGGCTCGAGCGCACTACAAGTCGCTCGCGGCCGGCCTGAACAACGTCGTTCTTCCCGGCTGGGTCGGAGCAGCCGAGATCTTCGCCCTCATGCGGCGGGCGGCGATCGGCCTGGCGCCGTACCGCGAGAGCCTCAACTTCACCATGAACATCGCCAACAAGCCGGCCGAGTATCTTTCCGGCGGCTTGCCCATTGCCTTGAGCCTGCGGCACGGCGTACTCCACGATCTGTTGCGCAAGCGCGACTGCGGGTTTTCCTACGGCGACGATCCGGAGGCATTGGTCCGCGGGTTGCGCCGGCTTCAAGAAAGTCCCGCCGAGCGGAGGCGGCTTTCCGCCCATGCGCAGGCGTTGTTCCAGGACTCCTTCGTCGCGGAGAAAGTGTATGGCCGCATGGCGGCCTATCTCGAAGAGATCGCCACAACGGCGAAGGCCGCATCATGACTCGCGAAGAATCCACTGCACAATGGTATCGGGATTATCGCGCGAAGAAAGGCGCCGACCGCAATGACCTTCGTGCCAACCGCGGCGTCCTATTTCAGGACCTGGCCATTGAGGCGTCGGTCGTGCGCACCGCGTACGCCATCGGCCACGATCCGCGGACGGCAACCGTCCTCGACGTGGGGATCGGCGGAGGCAGCGATCTTTATCATCTGTTTCGTCTCGGCTATCGACCGGAGAACATCACGGGCATCGACATTTGCGCGGATCACTTGGCCGCGGCAAGGAAACTGTATCCTCAGGTGCGGCTCATCCACGGCGACGCTGCACGAAGGGACTGCGCAGACAGTCATTTCGACTTGGTGTTTGAAGTAACGATGTTCGTCACCTTGCCCAACGACGTTCTCCGCCGGGAGATTGCCGCCGAAATGGTGCGGGTCTGCAAACCGGGGGGATACCTGTTGTTGGTGGACTGGCGAACGCCAAAGCCGCGCAATCCGGACTACAAGGCATTGTCCCGCGGGCAACTGAAATCTCTCTCCGATGTCGGCGTCACAACGCGGCTCGTCACCGTGGCGAAAGGAGCGTTGGCCCCTCCGGTCGGCCGCTTTCTTTCCTCGCGGCTTTCCTGCGTCTACTTCGCCGCGGGCGCGATGTTTCCGTTTTTGGTCAGCCAAGTCAGCTACGTGCTGCAAAAACTTCCAATCCCAACGAAGGATGAGTGAGTGACCGTGAAACGGCTCTTCGACATTCTTGCCAGCCTGGCGGGGTTGATCGTTTTCTCGCCGCTGTTGCTCGCCATTACCGCTTGGATCAAATGGGATTCGCCTGGGCCGGTGTTCTACCGGGGGCGCCGGGCGGGACGCCACGGAAAACCGTTTGGAATCTTCAAGTTCCGCTCGATGGTCACCGACGCCGACAAGATCGGCGGGCCGTCCACCTCGGGCGACGACCCGCGGGTGACCCGCAGCGGCCGGTTCGTGCGAAAGTGCAAGTTGGACGAGATCTCTCAACTGATCAACGTGCTCCTGGGCGACATGAGCCTCGTCGGCCCCCGTCCCGAGGTCGTCGATAAGGTCGAGCAGTTCGGCGCGGAGGCAAGGAAGACGCTCGCCCTCCGGCCCGGCATTACCGATTGGGCGTCGATCTGGAACTGCGACGAGGGCGGCGTGCTGGCCGGCGCCGCCCGATCCCGACGCCGCCTACGAAAAGGTCATCTTCCCCACGAAATTGAAGCTCCAGCTTTACTATCTTGAAACGCGCAGCTTCTTCGGCGACATCAAGATCATTTTCTACACGTTTCTCCGCATGTTGCGCAAGAACTGGACTCCGGCCGAACTCCGGGATTATCCCACGTTTGCGCAATTGCGGGCCGAAGTGGAAACACTGATTGCGAAGAGCGAAAGGTAATTCGGCCCTTTCCCGGCAGTGTCGGGAAGCGATGGCGTATCCGCACGTTAGTCTCCACCCGCGTGAAAACTAGACGGAGCCGACGATGATCGCTGCCAGAACCGTTCCTTTCTTCAATTATCCGCACGTTTTCACCGCCCACGAGGCGGAGTTTACGGCGCTGATGGCCGACGTCTGCCGGCGCGGCGCATTCATCATGCAACGCGACCTGGAGGAGTTCGAGCGGAATCTGGCCGCCTATGTCGGCGTCAAGCACGTCATCGGCATGGCCAACGCCACGGACGCCCTTCATCTGATGGTGCGCGCCGCGGGCGTCGGACCGGGTGACGAGATCATCTTTTCTTCACACACGATGGTGGCCACCGCGGCGGCAATCCACTTCGCCGGCGCGACGCCCGTGCCCGCCGAGTGCGGCCCCGACCATCTGATCGATCCGGCGTCGGTTGAGGCCGCCGTCACGCCGCGCACGAAGGCTATCATGCCGACGCAACTCAACGGACGGACCGGCAATATGGATGCCTTGCAGGCAATTGCCGACAGGCATGGCCTGTTGATCCTGGAAGACGCGGCCCAGTCGCTGGGGTCGAAGTTCAAGGGCCGGTGCGCCGGCACGTTCGGCCTTGCCGGCGCCATCAGTTTCTATCCGGCCAAGACACTGGGCTGTTTTGGCGACGGCGGCTGCGCGATGACCAACGACGGCGCGATGCACGAGAGGCTTCTGCTCTTGCGCGATCACGGCCGCGACCCGGCATCCGGTGACGCGGTTCTATGGGGATTGAATTCCCGCTTGGACAATTTGCAGGCCGCGGTTCTGAACTTCAATCTCCAGCGCTACGGCCGGCAGATCGCCCGGCGGCGGCAGATCGCCGGAGCATACCGCCGCCGGCTGGGCGCCTTGCCGCAACTGCGGCTGCCGCCCGGCCCGGAGGACGATCCCGACCATTTCGACATCTTCCAGAACTACGAGATCGAGGCCCAGCGCCGTGATGATTTGCGGGCGTTTCTGAAGCAGCGCGGGGTCGGCACGCTCATTCAATGGGGCGGCAAGGCGGTCCATCAGTTCCCCAAGTTGGGGTTCACGCAGACGCTTCCTTACACCGACGCCTTGTTTACCCGTTTGCTGATGTTGCCGATGAACGAGTCGCTTGCCGACGAGGACGTCGAGTACGTTTGCGATTGCATCGAGGAGTTTTTCGCCGTCTGAAAAGATGATCCGTCCCGTTGGGAGCGATGTTTCCATGTCTCTTTCACTTGAGGAGAGTATGGATTTGCGCGAGCTTGCCCGCAAGATCAGGGTTCACGCGATCCAAATGACCCGCCTTGCGAAGAGTTCGCACGTGGCCAGTTCGATGTCGATGGCGGAGATCCTGGCCGTTTTGTACCGGCGGATTGTGCGGGTGCGGCCGGAGGCGCCGGACGATCCCGGCCGCGACCGGCTGATCCTCAGCAAGGGGCATTCCTGTGCCGGTCTGTACGCCGCGTTGGCGGAATGCGGCTTCTTTCCGCTGGAGTGGCTGGACAGCTTCTACATCGACGGCGCGAGGTTGCCCGGCCACGTCACGTCGGACGGGATTCCGGGCATCGAGCTTTCGACCGGCTCGCTGGGCCACGGATTGCCGGTCGCCTGCGGGATGGCGTTGGCTGCCAAGCGGGACGGACTTGCGCACCGCATTTTCGCCGTCTTGAGCGACGGCGAATGCGACGAAGGCTCGAACTGGGAGGCCATTCTGTTCGCGCCCCAGCACCGGCTTGACAATCTTGTCGTGATCGTCGATTACAATAAAATACAAAGCCTCGGAAACGTGAAGGACGTTTTGGACTTGGAGCCGTTCGCGGACAAGTGGCGGGCGTTCCGCTGGGCGGTGCGCGAAGCGGACGGGCACGACGTCGCCGCTTTGACCGACGTCTCTGAGCGGCGTCCCCTTCGAGCCGGAACGGCCGAGCTGTCTGATCGCCCACACCGTGAAAGGAAAGGGCGTCAGTTTCATGGAAAACAACCTGTTGTGGCACTATCGCACGCCGCAGGGCGACGAATTCGAGCGGGCGATGGCGGAGTTGAACGCACAGGCATGAGAACCACATTTATCCGGACGTTGACGGAAGAGGCCGCGAAGAATCCCCGCGTCATGCTGGCGGTGGGGGACCTCGGCTTCGGCGTGGTGGTCGATTTCGCCCGACGGTTTCCCGAGCAGTTTCTCAACGCGGGGGTCGCCGAGCAGAACATGACGGGAATCGCCGCCGGAATGGCCATGTCGGGCAAGATCGTGTTTACGTATTCGATCGCCAATTTCCCCACGCTTCGCTGCATCGAGCAGATACGGAATGACGTTTGCTATCATCGCGCGAATGTCGTCGTCGTCGCCGTGGGGGGCGGTTATTCCTACGGGGCGCTGGGCATGACGCACCACGCCACCGAAGACCTGGGCGTCCTGCGCACGCTGCCCGAAATGACCGTCCTCGCGCCGGGCGATCCGGTCGAGGCCGCCGCCGCCACCAAAGCGGTCGCCGCCGGCGTCGGCCCGGTCTATCTCCGCCTGGGACGCGACAAGGAACCCATCGTCCACCACGATCCGATCAGTTGGCAGATCGGCCGGGCGATCACCGTCCGGGAAGGCAGGGACGTGACCTTGATCGTCACGGGCGCCATGCTGGCGTCCGTCGTCGAGGCCGCTGAGCTTCTTGCACGCGATGGCATTGCAGCCAGGGTTCTCGAGCATGCACACGGTCAAGCCGCTGGACGTGGAGGCGGTGACGGCCGCGGCCCGCGAGACAGGGCGCATCGTCACCATCGAGGAACACAGCATTCTCGGCGGCCTGGGGGGGGCCGTTGCGGAGGTGCTTTGCGAGTCCGGCATCCCCGGCATCCGTTTCCGGCGGATCGGCCTCCCCTCCGCGTTCCTGAAAGCCGTTGGAGATCAGGATTATTTGCGGAAAGTGCAAGGTCTGGACGTGCCGTCCCTCTGCCGCCGCGTAAGGGGTTTTCTCGACGAGATGTCTCCGACTGTCACCGTAATTGCGCCGGTTCTCGGCGCTGGAGGCGACAATGCGTAAACCAGTTGCGTGGCCTGACGGCAAGCGATTCGCTTTCTCCGTCTTTGACGACACCGACAGCGCCACGTTGGAAAACGTGAGCGGGGTCTATTCGTTCCTTGCGGACTGCGGTTTTCGCACCACCAAGTCCGCGTGGATGGTCGACGGAGATCCCCAACGGGGAGAATTTGTCGGGTCAACGTGCGACGACCACGAGTACCTTCGCTGGCTGCTCGACCTGCAATCGCGGGGGTTTGAGATCGGTTGGCACAATTGCACCTGGCACGGATTGCCCCGCCCTTCGGTGCAATCCGCGCTGCAGAAGTACGCCGACCTCTTCGGCCACAATCCCGCCACGGGCACCAATCACACGGGCGTGGAAGATTCGATCTACTGGGGAGAGGCGCGGTTGACCGGTTGGCGCACGTCCCTGTACAATGTGTTCACGGGTTTTCGCAACCGCGGACTGTACCGGGGACACATCGACGGAGACGATTACTTTTGGGGCGATTTGTGCCGGGAAAAGATCAAGTATTACCGGAATTTCGTGTTCTGGGACATCAACACGTTGAAGACTTGTCCCTGGATGCCTTACCATGACCCGCTGAAACCTTACGTCAACTATTGGTTCGCTTCTACCGATGGCCACGACGTCAACGCCTACACGCGCTGCATCAATGAAGCGAATCAGGACCGTCTTGAAGCGGAAGGGGGGGCCTGTATCATGTATACGCACTTTGCCAAGGGATTCTGGCAGACGGGGGCACTGGACGCGGAGTTCCGGCGGCTGATGACTTGCCTCGCGCGGAAGAACGGCTGGTTCGTGCCCGTGGCCACCATGCTCGACCATCTGTTGCAGGTTCACGGCGGCCGCGACATCACCGATTCCCAACGCCGGCGGCTCGAGTGGAAGTGGCTCCGCGAGAAAATCTGGACCGGCAGCACCTGACGGCGGGCGGTGCGCTAGGAAAAACTCTCCGTCGGATCAAGAGCTACAGCGACGCCCAATGGGAACGCATCGCCATGAACAAACTTCAATTCGTCAATCGCTTGCGGGAGCCGGAGCTTCTGGAAATCTTCGCCGGGCACGAGGCAACCGTCGATCGGCTTGGCCGCGTGCTCCGGCCCGAGGAGATCGAGCAGGTCAAGAACATGAAGCTGGCCGACCGCTTCGCACGCTTCACGCCGGAACAAAACGCGGTGCGCATGGTGGAGGTCGTGCTCTCGTTCCGGTGAGGCTTGAACCAGGGCGGCTTTCATCATCGCGCAATCCGTGTTAGCATTCTCACGGACGGAACAGTTGGGAGTCTTCGATGAGGATCGTTGTTGAGGAGTACGGAGCCGGGCAGATTGAAGCGGTGCGGCAGTTCAATGACCGCCTGAAGGCCGGCGGGCAAATGCTGTCGTTTCCTCTTTCGTCCACCCCTACTTGGCTGCCGAAAATCGCCGGCCGCACGTTGTTCCAGGAGTACTACCTGGCCGCCGACGAGGGGGGCGCGGTCCGCGGCGGCTACATCCTCAAACATCAGGACTTCTGGCTCAGGGACCGCGCCCTCTCCATCGCCGACTTTCAACGGCCGATCTCCGAAGGCGCGGTCGACAGGCATTATTCCAGCGTCGCCGTGCGGCTGCTCCGCGACGCGATGGCCAGGCAGCCGTTGCTCTTCGGCTTGGGCATGGGGGGATACCAGGAGCCCGTGGCGCGGTTGTTGCACGCCGCCGGTTGGAGCATGTTCACGGTGCCGTTCTTCTTCCGCGTGATCCGGCCGGTGACCTTCCTGCGGAACCTGACCTACTTGCGGCGCGGAACCGCCATGCGCTATGCGCTCGACGCGCTGGCGTTGAGCGGATTGGGATGGCTCGGCATCCGAAGCGTGCAGGCGTTTCACCGCCGGGTGCGGCTGGAACCAATGATCGGCGTGGAAGTTGTCGACGATTTGGCCGGCTGGGCCGACGAGCTTTGGGAGAGCTGCCGCTCCGAGTACGGCTTCACGGCCGTGCGCGACGCCGAGACCGTGCAAATCTTGTATCCTAAACAAGACCCCCGCTTCATCCGTCTCAAGGTGAGCGAGTGGAAGCGGCCCATCGGCTACGCCATCCTGATGAATACGCCGCTGATGGACCACAACTACTTCGGCCAGATGCGGCTGGGATCGATCGTAAGCTGCTTCGGCAGCACTGGGGACACGGCCACGGTCGTCTCCGCGGCCGCGGCCTTTCTGCAATCGCAAGGCGTCGACTTGATCGTTTCCAACCATTCGCACGCCGCCTGGCGCCGTGGCTTCCGCCAGGCGGGATTCATGCGCGGCCCGTCCAACTTCATCTTCACCTCCTCGCCGCAACTCAGCCATCTCCTCCGCCAGTCGGGCATCGGCAACGACGACCTGCACTTCAACCGGGGTGACGGCGACGGCCCCATCAACTTGTAACCCGACAGGCATACTCCGTGAATTACAATATGACTTTGGCCGATCGCGTGGCGGCGTTGTTCGAGAAAAACCTGGGCCTCAAGGCGGCCGATTTCACGCCGCACGTGACGCCGGAAGACGTGCCGCGGTGGGACTCGGTCGGCCACATGACCCTGGTCACGGACCTGGAGAGCACGTTCGGCTTCCGCTTCGACGTGGACGAGCTGACCGAGATGAGTTCCGGCGGAAAGATCATCGAAATGCTCCGGGCGAAAGGGGCCGGCGACTGATGCTCGAGCCGCTTCTCTCGCACCTCGGGCACAAGGCATACTGGGCTTACTTCTTCCGTTCGGCAGCGGCCCTGCCCCGGCGCAGCCGTCGCCGGTGTCCCTCTTGCGGCGCAACGGCCTACAAGGTCGCCTCCCGGAAAATGCTCGTCACCGCGCTGGTCCGGTGCGGATCCTGCAGGCTCCTCTATCGGATTCCGAATGATCCGCCGAAACTCTCCCACGCGCTCTATCAAGAGGAGTACACGGCGGAGGTCTACTCGGACGTTCCTCCCCCGGAGGCGCTGCGGGAGATGATCGCCAAAAAGTTCGTCGGGACGAAGCGGGACCACACGCAATACATTCAGGTTCTGCGGCGCTGGGGATCGGCAGCGGCGCCAGAGTCTTCGAATGGGGGCCTTCCTGGGGATACGGGACCTGGCAGCTTCGCGAGGCCGGCTACGACGTCGTTGGCTTCGAGTTGGGCAAGGCACGCGCCCGCTATGCCCGAGAAACGCTCGGCGTGCGAGTCGAAGACAACCTCGACAACGTTGACGGCCAATTCGACGCGCTTTTCTGCGGCACGTCTTGGAACACGTTCCCACCCCGCTCGAGGCGCTGCAGATGGCCGCCCGGTTCGTAAGACCCGGCGGACTCTTCGTCGCGTTTGTGCCAAACGGTTCGCAGGAGCGTCTCCGGGCCGGAAAGGGCTACCACGCCGACTGGGGCATGTACCATCCCGTCCTCTTGGACGATCTGTTCTGCCGGACTGCCTTCCGCAACACTCCCATCCTTCTGGCCAGCGACCCCTACCAGCTCGAGCCAATCCGGAAGTGGGACCGCCGGAAGACCCTGATCCTGGAGCTTCCCGGTCCGGAACTTCTGTTGGTCGTCCCGGTGCCTGCGCCATGAACGTTGCCGAGGTGATCCTGGCCGGCGGCCAAGCCGAGGCCCCCGCCGTCCACTACGGCCGCCAGGTCCTCACTTACGGCGGGCTCCGCGCCGCGGCCCGCGGCTGGGGGCGCGCCTGCTCGATCAGGGGCTGCCGGCAGGCGGCCGCGTCGGGCTGTTTGCCGAAAACGGCCCGTTCTTCATCGCCGCCTACCTGGGCACGATCCGCGCCGGCTTGTGCGTCGTTCCCTTCCAGGTGGATTGCAGCGACGCGGTCCTGCGGCGGATCGTCGCTTCGGCCGGAATCCGGTCGGTTCTCGTCTCCACGCGGTTCGAGCCGCGGGTGCGGCCGCTCGCGGAAGCACTCGGCGTACACGTCATCGCCGAGCCCGCCGGACCGCTTGCCGAGGCCGGCTGGCCCCCCGCCGCAGTGGATTCCCGCCGGCACTTGGCCGCCGTCATGTTCACTTCCGGCTCCACCGGTGACGTCAAGGGGGTCATGGTCACGCACCACAATGTCCTCGTGAATACCGAAGACATCCTCGGCTACACCGGCATCGGCGCCGACGACCGCGTGATGGCCGTCCTGCCGTTCTATTACTGCTTTGGAACGTCCCTGTTGCACACGCACCTGATGGCGGGCGGATCGCTCGTGCTCAACAACCGCTTCCTGTTTCCCGAAAAGGTGCTCGACGAGATGGAGGAGAAGCGCTGCACGGGCCTGGCCGGAGTGCCGGCCACCTACCAGATTCTCCTGCGCAAGACGCGCTTCCTGGAGCGGCAGTTCCCCGCGCTGCGCTGGCTTCAGCAGGCCGGCGGCAAATTGCCCAATCCGCTCATCGGTGAAATCCGCCGGGCGCATCCGGCCGTCAAGCTCTTCATCATGTACGGTCAAACGGAAGCCACGGCGCGGTTGAGCTACCTGCCGCCGGAGCGGCTCGCGGACAAGCTCGGCTCGATCGGCCGGGGGCTGCCGCACGCCCGGCTGGAGGTGCTCAGGCCCGACGGCACGCCCGTCACGCCGGGCTCGGACGAAGTGGGCGAGATCGTGGCGTCGGGCGAAAACGTCACGCCGGGCTACTGGGACGACCCGGCCGAAACCGCCCGCTACTTCCGCGGCGGCCGGCTCTTCACCGGCGACGTGGCCCGCGTCGACGCCGACGGCTTCATCTTCGTCGTCGAGCGGGCGCGGGACTTCATCAAGCCGATGGGGCACCGCGTCGGACCGAAGGAGGTCGAGGAAGTGCTGGCCGAGATGCCCGAGATCGTCGAGTCGGCGGTGACCGGTGTTCCCGACGATCTCTGGGGCGAGGCCATCAAGGCGTTCGTCGTTACCGCCCGGCCGGGCCAACTGGCCGCCGCCGAGGTGCAAGCCCATTGCCTGAAACGGTTGCCGAATTACAAGGTTCCCCGGCACGTGGAGTTCGTTGCCGCTCTCCCCAAGACCAGCAACGGCAAGGTGGACAAGGAGTCGCTGAAGTGGACGAGCAGATCGACGCCCTGATCCACGGACCGCAGTATGCCATGCGGCAGGCCGAGAAGGACGCGGCCTTGACGCCGATCCTCCGTGCGCTCTGCCGCGACGTTGCCGGGCGCTGCCCGCCCTATCGCCGTTTTCTCGACAAGTTCGGCGGCGACGCGGATGTTTGGGCGGTCGCCGGCCGACGTGCCGCCGCTGCCCGTGTCGATGTTCAAGCAGTTCCTGCTCAGCGCCGTCCCGCCGGAAAAGGTCGTCCGCGAGCTGCACTCCTCCTCGACCACCGGCCAGCGGCCGAGCCGGATCATCATTGACAAGACCACGGCGTTCCGCCAGGCCCGGGCGCTGGTGTCGATCCTCAAGGAGCACGTCGGCAACCGGCGGCGGCCGTTTCTGGTGCTCGATGCGGCCGACGCGCTAACCGAGGGTGACAGCCTCACCGCGCGCGGGGCAGCCATCCGCGGCGTGGGTAACTTCGCCTCGGAAACCACGTTCGCCATGGACCGCAGCGGCGACGGCGGCCTGGCGGCAAATTGGGAGCGGATTGCCGGGTTCTTCGCCCGGCATCGCGGCGGGCCGGTGTTGGCGTTCGGCTTCACCTTCGTCGTCTGGACCCAATTCACTCTGGAGGCCGAGCGCCGGGCGCGGCTTTCCAGGCCCCCGAGGCCATTCTGCTGCACTCGGGCGGCTGGAAGAAGCTCGCCGCCGAGGCCGTCTCCAAAGACGAGTTCAGCCGCCGCACGGCGGCCGTGCTCGGCGCCGATCCGTGCCCCATCCTTGACTTCTACGGGATGGTGGAGCAGGTGGGCACGGTCTTCGTCGACTGCCGGTGCGGCAACAAGCACGCCCCGGCCTTCGCCGACATTATCCTCCGTCGCCCCTTGTCGCTCCTGCCGGCCGAGGTGGGCGAGCCGGGCATCATCGAGGTCCTCAGCGTCTTGCCAACCAGCTATCCCGGCCAGGCGCTGTTGACCGAGGACCAGGGGATTTTGCTGGGCGTCGACGACTGCTCCTGCGGCTGCAAGGGCAAGTACTTCCGGTTCACCAGCCGCATTGAGCGCGCCGAAATCCGCGGTTGCGGCGACACCTTCGCCCAGAGCAGGGAGATGCGATGAGTGTGCTGCGTATCACGCCCGATGGAATCCAACCCGCCGGCGACAGCCTCGCCCCGCTCATCCAGGCACTCCAGCAGAGGCGCGAAGCAATCGCCCGGACGCCGGTCGAGCGCCTGCTGGCCGTGTTCGATGATTTCGCCGCCCGGTTGCTCCGCGATCCGCGCACCAGCCGCCTGGAAGGGGCCATGTTTCTCTCCGCCTGGCTGAGGCGGTCCAACCTCGGGCAGCTCTTGGAGTTGAATCTCAACGGCAATCCCGCCTATCTCGACGGCTTCGTGCCCCAGGGCGCAACTACCTGGCCGCCAAGCCACACGGCCTGGTGGCGATGTGGATGGCCGGCAACGTGGCCACGCTGCCGATGTTCTCGTTGGTGCCGGCGCTGCTGGCGAAGAACGTCTGCCTCGTGAAGCTCGCCCTGCCGGACCCCGACGGCATGGACCGGTTGCTGGCCGTGTTGGGCGAATCGGAGGCGGAGGGACTCCGCGGCGGTGACCTGCTGGAGGCGGTGGCCGTCGTCTGGTTCGACTATCACAACCGCCGGCTCAACGAGGAGATGTCCCTGGCCGCCGACGCCACGTTGGTCTGGGGCGGGGCCGAGGCGGTCCGGGCGATCTCGCTCCTCCCCCGCCGCGAACACTGCACCCAGATCGTCTTCGGCCCGAAATACTCCATCGGCCTGATCGGGCGGAAGCAGCTCGAAGACGACGCCGGCCTGGAGTCGGCCGTCGCTTCATTTGTCCGCGACGTCGCCATCTTCGATCAGCGGGCGTGCTCCGCGCCGCAGACGATCTTCGTCGAGCGCAGCGGCCGCCGTCCGCTGCGGGAAGTCGGCGAGATGTTTGCCCGCCACCTCGCCCGCCTGGCCCCGAAGCCCGGCTTGGACGCCTACACCACGGCCCAGATCATGAACGTCCGCGCCGCCTGGACCATCGACGGGTCGAAGGACGTGATCGCCTCCGCGGACGGCGCCAACTGGACGGTCTGCATGGACCGCGAACCGTCGCTAAAAGAGGCCGTCCAATCCCGCACCATCTTCTTGACCGAGGTGGACTCCTGGCAAGACATCGTCCCGCTGCTGAGTCCGAAGGTGCAAACCGTCGGCATGGCGTTGGGCGGCCTCGATGAGTCGCTCCGCTTTGCCGAGGCCGCCACGCAAGCCGGCGTGGCCCGCTGCGTCCGCCCCGGCATCATGAACAACTACGAGTCCCCCTGGGACGGCAAGATGCTCGTGGGGCAACTCGTCCGCTGGGTTACGCTCAAGCCGTAGCCCCTTCTTGTAGCTTCCCCGCGGCTGGGCGATAATGGGGGAAAGGATGAAGCAGCGTCTACCGTCCCTTCGGGACTATCATCGCTACCCACGAGCCAGCATCCACCATGCCTTCCCCTTCCCCCTTCCCCCCACCCCCTTCGCCCGGTGACGCCGACCTCTCCGGCCGGCAGTTGGGCGATTTCCACCTCCTCCGCCGGCTGGGCCGCGGGGCAATGGCCGAGGTCTATCTGGCCGAACAGGAACGCCTGAAACGCCGCGTGGCGGTGAAAATCCTCCGGCCCGAGCTGGCCGGCGATCGGGTCTATTTGCAGCGGTTCCAGTTGGAGGCCCAGGCCGCCGCGTCGCTGGTCCACGCCAACATCGTGCAGATTTACGAGGTCGGCTGCGTCGACCAGTTGCACTACATCGCCCAGGAGTACGTGCAGGGACAGAACCTGCGGGACTACGTGGCCCGGCACGGCCCGCCCGACCTGCCCCACGCCCTGTCGATCATCCGCCAGGTGGCCTCGGCGTTGGCCAAGGCGGCCGAGCAGGGGGTAATTCACCGCGACATCAAGCCGGAAAACATCATGCTCACGGCCAGCGGCGAGGTGAAGGTGGCCGACTTCGGCCTCGCCCGGCTCACCCGCGAAGGCGCCGCCAACGACCTGACCCAGATCGGCATCGCACTGGGCACGCCGCTCTACATGAGCCCCGAGCAGGTCGAGGGGAAGCCGCTGGACCCGCGGAGCGACATCTATTCGCTGGGCGTGACCTGCTACCACATGCTGGCCGGCGTGCCGCCGTTTTCCGGCGAGACGGCCCTGGGCGTGGCGGTGCAACACCTCAAGGCCCGGCCGCAGCCGCTCGAATCGCTGCGGCCCGATCTGCCGGCGGCGCTGTGCCGGATCGTTCACCAGATGCTGGCCAAAGACCCGGCGAAGCGCTTTGCCACCGCCCGCGATTTGCTCCGTGAGTTGCGGCGGGTGCAGTTGGAACATTTCGGCGACGACTGGCCGGAGGACTTGCCCGCCTGGGAATCGCTCTCCGCGGAACTGCCCGCCGATCCCCGCGTGGCCGTCACCCGGCAGATCGAAGGGCTGATGAAATCGGCCGCCTCGCTCCGGCCCGGCCGGTGGCGTTGGGGATGGGTTGCCGCGGGCCTGGTCGCCGCGCTGGCCGCGGGCGGTGCGGCCGCCTGGTGGTTGGCAGTGCCGCCGCCGCTGTTGGCCGACGCCGAGCCCGCCGCCCCGGCCATCCCCAAACAGCCCACCGTCTTGCGGCAGTGGTATCTCGCCAGCCAAGTCGGCACGGAGGCGGCCTGGCAGAGCGTGATCGACTACTTCCCGGAGAAGGAGAACAAGTACGTCGTATCCCGCGCGGGAGCAACTTGCCCTGGTCTACGTCTACGACCTCAAGTTCGACCGGGCGATGAGCATCTTCGACGACCTGGCCAATCGTGGCGACGACGAATTGGAGTTGCGGGCGTTCGGCCTCGCCGGGCAGTGCGTCGTCTTGAGCCTCCGCGGCCAATACCGCGAGTCGGACGTCGTGCTCCGCCAGCTCCTGCCCATCCAGGGCAAACTTCCCCGGGATCCACAATTGCCAATCCGGACGTTGTTGAGGAGCGCGATCAACAAGAACCGCTCGCAACTAGGGCCGCAGACCGCTCGCGAGTGGGACAAGTGGATGGAGGAGCAGTTGCACGAGGGCGGTTGACCGCAGTACCCAATAGCCGGCGACTAACAGCCGCCGGAGAGCGGTTGACAACCTCGGCGGCGGCTGGTAAAAGTTAGGGTTCCGTCGGCCGCCGGGCCGATGGCCATGTAAACCGGCCCCCTTCGTCTAGTGGCCCAGGACATCGGGTTCTCAGTCCGAGAACAGGGGTTCGACTCCCCTAGGGGGTACTAGATACTCTTGTACACTATTGCAGACGCCGGCAGATTCTAGCACAAGCCCTTGATTTTCGGGGGCTTGTGTCGTTTCTTGCAAGAGTCTGCCAGAATCGCCCGCCGCGTGCTGCGCCGGATTTTGCGCTCAAGTGCGCCGCTTTTGCGCCGCTTTCTTGGCCTTGCATCCCCCCTTGTGCTAAGCGGGGTGCGATTGCCCGGTCAAAGTCGCCGTCGGTCACTGTCAGATAGTGCCGGGCCGCAATGGGAGCGCTGTTGCCGATCCACGACGTTACGACGTGCAAGGGGTGATCCTGGGTCAACTCCGTCTCTCGGCTCGCCCGCATGTTCTGGAAACCCCGCTCCCACACCTCGACGCCGGCCCGCTTGCATATCCGGTGCAACGTGGTCCGCAGATTGGCGCTGGCGAATCGATGCTCGGCGATAACGTGGATCGTCCCCGGCTCGGCTTCGTTGAAAACCGCCTCCAGGTGGGGCAGCAGCTCGGGGAACAGGGGAATCATCCTCGACTCTCGCCCCGCGTGGCAGGCCGTCTTGGGACTGGGCACGCGCACCCGGTTGCGCTCCCAATCCACGTCGGCCCACGTCAGGGCGAACGTCTCAGAGGGCGTCCGCAGCCCGCCGTAGCGGGCCAGGGCCACGATCAGCCGCCACTCGGCATCGGGGCAGGCCGCAATGATCCGCTCCGTAGCTTCGCGGGTGACGTAGAACGCCCGCGCCGTGTTCACCTGGGCCGGGGCCTTCACGTCTTGCATCGGGTTGTCGGCAAGTATCCGCTTGCGGACGGCCGCCCGGAAGAATTGCCGCGCCCGTTTCACGTTGCGGCCAATGGTCGCCGGGGCGTGCCCCTTGGCCTCCTGGTGGGCCTTCCAATCGTCGCAATCGCCGGCCGTAATCTCGGGCAACAGCCGGCCCGCGCCGAAGTAATCCACAAGGGACCGCTCCGTCTGCCGGTAGTTTTTCAGGGTGTTCGGTTTCATCCCCGGCCGGGCCGCAATGTACTGCTTGATGAATCCGGCCAGTGTCGCCCCCTCGGGTCGGGCTTCGTCCGGCCCCGGTTCTCGCCGCGGCACAAGCCCGACCGCCGCCAGCTTGTCGTACAGCTTGCTTTCGAGGTCGCCCAGCCAGCCGGCCGTATCGCCGTCGATTGCGTGGCCTGCCAGCGTCGCCGCCAGCAGGTTCTCCACCCGCGCCTTGATGGTTGTGGCGGTTTTCATCGGCACGTGGCCCAATCGAATCTGCCGCCGGGCACCCGTGGCATCTACAAACAGGATTCGCCGCTTGCCGCCGGAATCGGTCGATATGCTCGCCATGCTTCACCCGCCTTTCTTCGCTCGGGGCTTGTGTTCACTGTGAACGTGCAAGCCGATGCACTCTGCCAGCTTGTCGAGGTTATCCATCGAAAGCCCCACCTGCCCTTGGACGAACCGGCAGAGGGCCGCCGCGTCGATACCCGTTTCCTTCGCAATCCGATAGCGGGTTTTGCCGCAGTTCTCGACAGCCGCCCGGATTTCGTCACTGAATTGCTTGGCTTGTTTCTTCGTCATAACCGTGATTCTATCGGCTGGTTGTTTCTGTGTCAACTACCCTGTTTCGATTTTCTTCCGGTGGCGAACCGTTGCACCCTTTTGCAGCCCTGCCTTGCCCAGTGTCACGCCCCACGTAGGCCCTCCGGCTTGCTCTGTAGCGGCCGGTTGCCGCCGGGTCCAAAGGTATCGACCCGGCCGCCCGGAACGCGGCCGGCGCAATCCTGGGGGTCGGTCAAGCCGATCCTTCCTCTTCGTCGGCAGCGTCCGCCAGCAGGCGGTTGACCGAATCGGCGTCGTCGGGGGGCGGAGGCCCGTTTTCGGTGTTCGATGTTGGCGACGGTGACACAATCGCGCTTTTCCGCTGGGAATCGCCATTTTCGTCGCCGTCGCCACCAGGGAGAAGCTCAAAGATGGAAGCCGGACGGCCGGGGCCGTCTCGCCGACCATGCACCCATCGACCGCGCCGCCGCTTCACCAGCCGTGTAATCGCCTTTTCGATGGCCGCCACCTCGCCGCGGAATTGCCGCGGCCCTCTTTCGATGTCGCGCACCGTCGCCCGGCCGCCTCTCCGCGCAATCCACGCGACCAACTCCCGCTCCTCCCCCTGCTCCTTGGTTTCGCTAAGCAGGGCGTAGACGCGCCGCGCCTCGTTGCCGAACCAGTCCGATAGTCCGATACCCGCTTCGATGCTGCGCTGGTCGATTCGGTGCGCCTCCATGTCGCCCCCGGCCGCCCATTCGGCATGGTGTAGGACCAGTGCCAGCCGGGCCGCCGCACCCCGCAGCTTGGACCACGCGGCCGCCAGGTCGCCGTCAAGTTCCACCTGCTCGGCGGCATGGCGATTGAAGTAGGCGCTCCACACCCGTTTCGCCTCCGGCGTTAGCCCTAAGATTCGCGGGCGCGGTTGCCCGTTCTCGTCATGCTCCGGTTCCAATCCCCACAACCGGTCGAAAATGTCAGCCAGCGTCTTGCCGGAAGCCTCGGGAATCTCCGCTTCACTCCATGCGGCCGCGCGGCGTGGCGGCATTGCCAGTAGGAACCGGGCCGCCAAGCCGTCGGCAAAATGCTCTTTGCCTAGTGCGGCTCTTAACACGTCAGGCTGAATCCCGCCGCATATCGACACCGCCGCGTGGGGAATGTAGATCATTTTCCGGTCGCCCGTCTTGCGGTCGATCCGCAACGGGCCTCCATCGTACATGCTCAGCCAGTGGCGCAATCGCCGCCCTTTCCGCTCTTATACTGGTCGAAGGAGCGCAGCCAACCAGAAAGCTCGTCTCGCGCCAGCAGCAGGCCGCGCGGATTGTCGGCCAGCCGATCCGCCAGGGCCTCGACCGTCGTATCCGAAACGGCAAACCGTTGGCAACCCGGCGGATGCGGCTTCTCAGGTTCCGGCTCGCCTTTCTTGCAACCCGACCGCTTCCACGCCGTCAACTCGACTTCGTACCGCAGTATTTCGCTGGCGTACTCTCCCAGCCGTTGGGTGGCCTCAGCCATTTCGCGCCGTTCGCGCGATTCGACGCACCACAGCGCCACCTTGAGCGCCGGGCTCTTGCCGGTGCCGGAATAGCCGACGATGCCCGCCCACAAGATCGGCGGTTCGGTCCAGGGCAACGCCCCGCGCTTCAGCGCAATTCGCCGCGTGTTACCGACAGCCGCCCCTAGTGCCGAGAGTAGCGGGAGCGCCGTGAAGGCCGCGTCACAGTGGATTGCGCGGGCCGCTTCCTGGACGTAGCAACGAATCGGCGTAGGAAGTAGATCGACGGGGAACGGAGTATAGCCTTCAGTCATTGGCCCGGCCCTCCGTCGACGCGCGGGCAGCCGGCCGCGATCCACGCCAAGTAGGCCGCCCTCGAATAGCGACACGTTCCTTTGTGAATGTGCATGGGTGGCGGACTAGCCCCGGTTCGCGCCCAACTCCACAAGGTACGCTCTGACACGCCGCACAACTCCGCCGCCTGCCGTAACGTCAATAGTTCGGGAACGACCGCTTCGATGTTTCGGGTGTTAGTCATTGTCCACCCCCTTCCGCCTCGCCAATTCGCTGGCGAAGAAAACCTTGTCCGCCACGCTGGGTGCGTTTCGCCGCCCGTCGATGGAATCGAGTTCACTGCGAACAAGCGCAACCGCCGCCCGGTCGTAAAGGCGAAGTGTACCCGCCCGCGCCGCGGGCAAGATGTGCCGTCGCGTGGCGAGAACGTAGATCACGCGCGGCACGGGGACGCCCAGTTCGTCCGCAATGCGACCTGGGGTCAAAAGAGAGGGAACCGCTGGGGTTCGCATAGTGAAGGCTCCTACTTGCTTGGTGAAACTTGGACACCATCTACAAGTAGGCAGTGCTCACGGAAGAAAGTCGGTAACGCCTTGTTTTCCTGGGTGAAACCGCCCGAAAGCGCTCACAGAATCGCCGTGAGCGCTCACGGAAATGGCTGTTCTCAGACCTTCTTGCGGCGTCGATATTGCCTTTGATCGGCCTCGTCTTCGTCTGTTTGCTCGGCAATCAATCTCACAAGCTCGGGATCTTCTTGCCCCTGGGTCGCTTCCACGGCCCTGGTAAACCCAACGGCCTTTGGGGCCCGTTGTTTGCTAGCGTTGGTCAGCCCACGCTCTTGCGAGTATACCTGCCACTCCGGCAGCTTGGGCACAAGCCCATCAGAACAGCCTATAGCACTCGCCAGCGTCCGTATGGTCCACCTCTTCCCGCTTGGTGGCCGACCTTTCAGTGCGTCACCTGCTCTACGGTTCGCTTCGTCTTTCGAGACACGCGGGCGTTTTTTACTAGAGGCTGCTTCACTGACGATCCACGCTTTGACCGCCGCGTCGTTGACCAATCTCGGAAAGTCGGCGGCACACCGTCCCCAGCCGAGCCAGGCATCGCCGTCACGGAATATGTCACTGCGCACCACCAGCCTTTGCCCCGCTGGCAAGTCCAACGGCCAGCCCGCAAAGCCTTCGCTTGGCGCAGCTAGCTTGATCCAGAGACCGTACTCCCACCAGAAGTCAGCGGCGTAGGTCAGCACAGCACCCCGCGCCGAGTGCAGCCAAGCCGTTGGGCTTGCCTCTTGTTTCTCACGCAATTCGTCCATCACGGTTGGATATTGCCCCGAGAGGACCGGCCGTACAGGCGCTCGCTCGCTCTCCGTCCAGTTCCCCGGCTGGTATTTGGTTTCCGATGGGCTCCGCTCACGGAATTCAAGTCGGGTGCCATAGTCTGTCCGATAAGGCCGCTGTACCATTCGTTCTCGTTCAAGGGGCACCGCCTTAGTCAACAGGTCCGCCATCGCCTCCAGTAGGTTGCGAGTTCGATTCATCATGCTGTCCACACGTGACGGCTCACTGACGCGGAACTCTGCGCCCCTCTCCACTGCCCAATCTGCCTGATAAAACAGATTCGGCATGAGGTCCAGAATCGCAGTGGCTAGCGTGCCAACGCATTCCAAGTTCAGTTTGCCAACATTCAGACTTCCCGCCACTGGCCTCGCCTTTTTCGCCATAGAATCCTGCCTTTCCAGTCGGGCCGGACCACCGGCAGCGCCGCCCGAAAGGCAGGTCAAGCACGCCGCCGCCGGGGTCCGCAGCCGGGGATCAGCCGGCCGTCCCGAACATCCCCGATTTTACTGCCTCGCGCCGGGGGATTGCAACCGTAGTATCGCGGTGGTAAACTCAGCGCTGGAAATGGGGTGCCGTATGTCCGATCCGCTTGACTCCAAGCGCGACCCACCGCCCCGCCGGCCGCCAGTTCTGCCTCCGACCCCACCGCAACAACCGCGGGATCAATTCACCGACGCTCTGAGGACTGTGGTAGCCCGGTGTGGCAAGGCTTGTGTCCGCGGCTGGGGTTCCCTTGACCGGACCAGCCGGGCGTTCGTCGTTTACACCGTCGGCCTAACCTTGCTCACAGTCCTATTGCCCACCGTCGTCTTTTGGGGCGTCGGTATTGCCGGGTTGTTGATCTTCGCGTCGCGTTTACGGCGATGGCGCGAGCTTGATCGTCGGGGCAGGCTCCTCGTTCGTGTGCGGCAATTTCGCTGCGCCGTCGCGCTGGTGCTTGTGATCGGGGGCATTTTCCGCAAGCCCGCCGGCGAAACGGCCAACACGGGAGCGATTACCGCGTCTGACGAAGCCACGCCGCCGGGCGATTGGCCGTCTTCCATCCGCCGGCCGGTACGCTACACCGTGACGAAACTCGGCACCCTCGGAGGAGAGTTCACCAATCCTGTCGGAATAAACAACGCGGGACAGGTCGTTGGATATTCAGGAACCAAGAAGGGTGACTTTCTGGGCCACGCCTTTCTCTGGCAAGCGGGCATTGGGATGCGCGACCTCGGAACGCTTGGAGGGGAATACAGCCGCGCCAAGTGCATCAACAACGACGGGCAGGTTGTGGGAACAGCCGATACGGGCGGGAAATGGAATGGCGTGACGACCCACGAATTTGTGTGGGATAGTCGGCGCGGCATGCGCGACCTGAATAAACTCATCGGATGTCCCGAAGGCGAATGGGTCGAGGTGACTGCCATCAACGATCAGGGCGACATCGTTGGACGACGGAGCGGCTCTAAGGGATTCCTATTGAGGGCCGATGGCCGCGTTGTGGAATTGGCAAGCATCAATGCGTTGGGAGAAGTCGAGCAGCTTGTAGTCAACAATAAGCGAGAGGTGGCAGCCACCGTTCGGATGAGAGGTCTCCAAGAAGGACGCAGACTGTCCATTATATTGCAGCCAGACGGCGAGCTCCGCCAACTCCCAATTCCTGGCGGAGAATGGAGTTGGGGCAGCATGTCTGTTTTGTGGATGAACGGCAAGAGCCAAGTTGTGTTTGCCGCTAACGACGCGCATGGCGGGCAGGGCGTCTTCCTGCGCGAGGCTAGCGGCGAACTAAGAAACATCAAAATGCCGCCATTAGACCCCGGCCTATCCATCTTCCTTCGCGGACTCCCGAACCCACCGCGCGGCCAGTGTGCCTATTCTTTTGGAATCAACAACAGGGGCCAGATCGTCGGGGCCTATGGACCGGGCGAGGAACCTGGGGAACCTCAGCCAGAAAAGCGTATCAGTGAAGTTGAGATGTTTCTTGGCGGACCGACCAAGCCTTTTAAGGATTCGTTGCCTATGTCTGAATGGTTGAACGCCTTCATCTATGACGGCAGCACGGTGACTGATCTCAATACGCTTATCGAACCCAACTTCGGTTGGCACATTGAAACGGCATGTGGGATTAACGACCGCGGCCAGATTATAGCCACCGCCGGGAAGGCATGGATAAACAACCAGGGGCAGTGGCATTCTGGTGCTGGCGAGAGCAGTCTGACGTGCAAGGCTGCACTCCTGCTCACCCGGGTTCCGTAACGGCCCTCACTCGGCCAAAATCGCCTAGATTTGCATATTGCCGTTCGAGCCACGCGGTCAAACGCTCCGCGCGTGCGAGTGATCGTTCATTCTGGTGTGCCTGTTGGCAACTTCGGTAGGTCAAGTCATAGCAGTGCCGGCAGCCGAAGTATCGAGCATCAGGCGGCAGGTAGAGCTTGCCGACCCGCCGGTTGCACGCAACCCCGTTGACAGTCAGCGGGCAGGTGAGCCACCAGCGTTTCCCGCCGAAGGCCGGACGGGTTTCCTGCAAACGAATTGGGAAGTGGACCTCTCTTGTCTCAATAAATTGGGGGTATGATTCGGGCGGGCATGGAAGTGCGCCTTCAAGACCGCTGCCGCCCGCGTCAGGCAATCGGTAGTGCAGCGCGAGGTACAGTCCCAACTCGCCCTTTATCACGTCAAAGACGACGAAATCAGTGACCGTTTTTCCGCTGCGCCACACCAACGTTCCGGTGGTTGCGGGGGACAGTTGGCCGCGCAAGTCGCCCACCCCGAGCGTCAGACAGGCTTCAACTCTGATTTTTGAGTTGTCGCGATCATACTCTCCACTACCGAGTCCGCCCATCGTTGCCTCTTTATGCCAAAAACAATCGCCTTGTTGGCCGGAATATCTTGCCTATTTCTCCGTGTCCGAAGCTCCATCGCTGTTATGAAAACATCGACTCTGGCGCGGTCGAGATTGCACCCCGCCTTTTTCGGGAGGCCCCACTTTCGACTTTGTGACGGGGGGTGTTCAACCACGCCGTTGTTGCCTAGCCAGCGCCACGATAGCATTGCGGGCCGTCGCCGGCAATGTCGGCCATGCCGCCACCACGGCCGCCAAGTCGGGGTCGATTGGGGCAGAATCGCCAGAAAGTGCGCCGGATTTTGCGCCGCCTTGAAGCGCGACCCCTGAATTTCCCGAGGAATCCGCTATCTGTTCTACTCCCCTAGGGGTACTGGATACTCTTGCACCGTATCGCAACGCTTCGCACAAGCCCTTGAACGTCAGAGTGTTGGTCATCAAAACTCTGGATTTCCAAAGTTAGAATGATTGGACACCCCGTTGCGGGTAGATTTTGAGCCAGGCGCAACCCGCAGGCCGCGTCTTTTGCCCAATTTGTCTTTTCAAGGAGCAGCGGGACGTTCCGGCAGCGGCCATCTTAACTTGCCGCCGTGTGGTTTCAACGGCAAGAATCGGGCCATTTAGGGACCAGACGATGCGTCACGGGCGTCTACGCGGGCGCCAGTTGCCATTGTTTGGCCTACGCGGCGAAAGCCTCCGCGTACTGTGGCCAATCGTAGAGCGTCGCCGGATCGAAGTCGGCGCCGTTGGGCCAGACAATCGTTTGCGCCTCCCCATCCAGCCACACTTGCCGGAAAAAGGAAGCATCGCGCAACGGACCGAACAGTTCGCCGGCCAGTACCGGCGAGAAATCAATCGTCCGCTCGAAGCCGTCTTCGAACCGCAGGCGGAGCGAGTAGGGGCCGACAACCTGAAAAGCCGTAATCTGGTGGATGGGATGGATCATGTCTCACCTCGATCCGAATCACGATTCCCAAGAACCGGCTGAGTTCGGGCATGACGCGTATCTCCCACCACCGCAATTATACCAGGTGCAGGTCCGGCAAGCAAAGCCACGCATCAACGGAGTGTATTGCCCGAGTTCTGCGGATAGCGGATGCTGCCCGCCGGAATCACCTGAACAGGAGGGAACGGAGAAAACAGAGGTCCCCAGACGCCGATTGCTTCTCTCTGTTGCCTCTGTTTCCTCCTGTCCCGAAGATGTCGCGATCTTCGCCCGCCCCGTGGCACAACCGCTCCTATTCGACTCCCGGCAAGAAGACAAACCACTTGCCCTCGACCTCAACCCTCTGGGCTCCGGTCATGGCTTTGGTGTCTCTGGCAGTTTTTGCCCCGTAATGCCCCACACCAGTTTGTCCAGCCCTTCCTCGGTGAAACCGTCGCGCAGGTCAACCCAGGTGCGAATTTCGAGAAACAACGGCAAGTCCGGCCGCGCGGACGTGCCCGGCAGAAGCACGGCAATTACGGGTCGCTTATCTTCGACCGCACGGTGAAGGGCGGCTTGCGTTTCTTGATCTTCCCACGGTCCGAGGCCATCGCTGCCGACGAGAACGGCGACGCTCCGCGAGGTTCTGATCCCCGATTCAAGCACCGGTTGCCATGGGACGCCGGGGCGAAGCTCATCCTCGTCGAGCCAGACATCAAGCCCGCGGTCTGCCAGCAGCCGTTTCAAGTCGCGCGCGATCGGCTTGTTCTTGCTGCTGTGTGACAGGAAGACGTGGAAACCCGCGGTTGTGTCAGCGTCTTGCACTGTGTTGGTAGCCGGCGCGTTCCCGCCGTCCACAAACGCGGGGCCTTTCTTTGCAGGTTCCGTCGGGGGGGTGTCTGCTTCGTCTCGGCCAATGCGATTCGGCTCGTTGCCCCCCTCTTCCAACTCCAAGAGAGTCCACGCTGCCGCAAACTCTTGCTGAATTTGCCCCCATAGGTCGGCGGGCAGCCTCTTACGAAGCCTTCGCAGTCGCCGCCAAAGGCTGTCGCTTACCTCGACTGCAATGTCAGCATTATTCCCGTCCGCTTCAGCTTGCGACTTGTCTGGCGCTCGTTCAACGGCATCGTAGCCGCCAGCATTTTGCCATGCGTCGTGTACGGCTTCCCCGAGCGCCAGCGCGGCCTCATGCGCCGTTGGGTAGGAGAGGCTGCCCACAAAAATCGGTGGTGTCTTTAGCACGGAAACAACCGCCCGCCGAATCAGGTCCGTTGCGTCCAGGGCGTTCGCGTCGCCACCGGACTGAACCGCCAAATGAATGCGCCGGATGTCGGCAAAATCATTCAGAAGACTGGTGCGGGCCGCCGCCCGCTGTTGCGCTCGGGCGATATGCGGGAACCCGGAATTGGAATAGTCGCTCCAGGCCAGCTTTCGACGGTATCGGCCGAGAATCTCTTGTGCGTTCCCGTTGGCGACTTCCGCCGCGTCTCGCAACTTGACCAGAGCGTTTTTCATGATTCTGCCTCTCATTCTTCGGGCCGAACCGCGCAGCGGCCGCCGAAAGGCCGGTAGAAGGCAGAAACGCCGCGGGGTTCGTTTGGCGGGGCCGATGCAACTGGCGGCCGTCCCGATTGTTCATGCCCAAGATTCTACCAAACAACCGCCTTTTGCACGATGGCCCAACGACGGTGTCGACGCGGGGCTGCCTCGTTATGGCTGTCGAGGTCAAGCCGCCCTGACGGGGCCGTCTTAAAGAATTGCGCACCCGAACCTTATTTCGGGCGTGCTCGTGATTGGACCCACGCCCGGTCTTCTTCGCTGAGGTCCTCCAGTCGGATCGGGATTACGGTCTCATCCTCCTTCTTGAGCTTCACCGTGCCAGCGATCATGCCCATGAATCTTGCTCGACCAATCGCCGTTCCGTCGGCCCGTTTCCATTCGCGCCACCGAACCGCCTCCTCCGCGGCCTTTCGACGTTCGCGCTCTTTTATGTTCGCCTCCGCGCGTTTGGTTTGCTCGCTCGGCTTCGCGGTCTGCCCCCCGCGATCTGCCTCCTGTTTCTTGGCCTCCTCTTCCTGCCGTCGACGTGCTCCCTCGCTCGCTCGCCGCTCCAACTCTTTCAAGTTCGGGGGCACTTCTCCGCCGAATGCCCACCACCAGTCCATAACCGGGTCTCTGGGGTCATCGGCCGTCGAGTGCCAGTGGCCTTTGGCCCAGGAAAAATCCCATCCGACATCCTGAACAACCCACTTTCCGTCTTGATAGGCCAACTTGGCCTGCCAGGAAAGGCCCGTTCCTGGTACTGGTTTTTTGGGAAGTTCGGCCTTCTCCGCCTCGTCTCGCGTCGGGAATTCCTGCGTACGGTAAACATCATCGAGCCACGTTACCGTCGCAACGAACGGGGAGACAAGCGAGTCGGTCTTTCTTACGTCGTACTTGATTCCAACGGCCAACCTTCGTGCCTTGCACCACTTATCTGGCGCCGAAAAGTCGGTCACGCGGGGTTTAGTGCCGTCATTCGTGATCTTCACCAAGATCACCTTGAGTGACGCCACCGGGTCCGCTGGTTTCGCCGGCTCATCGGCGCAAGCTGTTAAGCACCCAACGATGGCCAGTGGGATCGCGAGGGTGTAACGCATGGAAACTGCCCTTTCGCGTTGGTCGGGGCGAACCTGGCCGCTGTCGGCGAAGAGCCGGGGAGAAGGTGGGCCGCCCGTCTGGTTCGCTTGACCGGTCGCCCGTCGGTGGTTCCGGCCCTCCCGAAATGCTATACTACTACCGATTCAACCGCCTGGATTCCGCAATCCAATGAGACGCACCCGCCTCAATTGCGCCCGCCGAGAGCCACAAACTCGTCGATCGACTTAGCGGCGCCTCCTGCCCGCGATTGCCCCCCAGTCCGCGCGCTGCTGGCTGATTTCCACGTTCTGGTCCTGCCAGTCGTCCGGGTCGATCCCACCAACCGGTTCACTCGACGCGCTAGGCGAAGGGGTTTCCGGCCGCTTTTGTGCTCTCGCCAGAATCGCAAAGCCTTCCGCAACGACCCCAACTATAATGCCGACGGCGGACACTGTCAATATGGTGCGCCGCCCATCGATGGGTGCAAGTTGCACTTTGTAAGTTGTCGGATTGATGTTAAACAGAGGGGGGGTGATTTTGCCTGGTAAGAGGCCGGGTGGTGGGAACTTAGACAAAGGAGATAGCCAGGGATGGCCATTGACCAGAACTTGCACGATCGGATCAAGGCAATCGCCCAGGAATTGCGGCAAGAAGTCTACGGTGCATCGGGGACGCCGACCTGGGGAACCAAGTTCACGGAGATTGAAGACTTGGGGGTCGAAATCGGAGACCTCCTGGCTCGGGAGGTTATCGGTCAAAGTCTGGAAGACCAGGGGCGTTCGATGGCAGTTCCCACAACCGCGATAGGTCCAGACGGGGCGGGGGGGGAGGTCGAAGTGCGGATGGTTCAGACTCGGCGAGGCGAGGTTGCATGGCCAGAACCCAAGGGGTACGACAAGCCTTCTCGGAAGGCTTTTTTTCCCTCAGTCGCAGGCATTGGGGATTGCGCCGGACGACACGGCGAGTCCTCGGGTGTTGGAGAAGATGGTGTACGCCGGGACGCAGAGCCATAGTTTCCGGCAGGCCGAGCAAGACTTGAAACATCTAGCGGAGTTGGACGTCTCCCAGCAGCGGATTGCGCGGGCGACAAAGCGAATCGGACAGGAGCGCGTGGCCGGACGGAAGGCGGAGGAGGCGGTGTGGGAGACGTTGCCGTTGCCGCAACAACAGGGCAGCCCGCGGCAGCAAGTTCCGCGCGTGGCGTGCGTCGAGATGGACGGCGGACGCATCCAGATTCGGAATCGGAACGAAGAAGAGCCGCCGACGGAGGAGAAGCGGAAGGGGCGTTTCTGGCGCGAGACGAAAGTGGGATGCTTGCTGTCGATGACCAGTGAAACGTCCGCGGCCGATCCTTGCCCGGTGATTCCCGGGATTTTCGTCGATCCGCGTCGCATGGGGCAGATTTCTCGGGAAATCAAGGGTTTTTCTGCGGTTGGCGAGGCGCCTGCGAGCGAGGAATCGGCGGAAGCGCCGGCGTCCGAAAAGCGGCGAGGCCAGCCGGAACCGTTGGCGCGAAGCGTCGTGGCGACGCGCGAACCCATCGAGGCGTTCGGCAAACAGTTGGCGGCGGCTTCATGGCGGCGCGGCTTCATGGCGGCGAGTCGCAAAGCGTTCGTGGGCGATGGTTCGGAGACCAATTGGTCGGTGTGGCGGCGACACTTTTCGCATTTCACGCCGATCGTGGATTTCATCCACGGACTGTGCTACGTGTTCGCCGGCGCGATGGCAGGCCGCGCGATGGAGGAAGCGTGGCCGATCTATTGTCAGTGGGCGCAGTGGTTGTGGAGCGGGCAGGTGGAGTCGGTGCTCGTCGGGTTGCGGGAACGTCAGCGGGAGTTGGGGCAGCCGGACAAAGACGAGGCCGAAGATTCACCGCGGTGTAAGGTGGCCGATGCGTTGTGTTATTTGGAGAACCAAGGACCAAGGATGCGTTACGACGAGTACCGTCGAGAAGGGCTGCCCATCACCAGCAGCCACATCGAATCGACGATCAAGCAAATCAATCGGCGTGTCAAGGGCACCGAAAAATTCTGGTCGAACGGTGGAGCGGATGCGCTGCTGCAACTGGCAGCCGACTATCTGAGCGACACCCAACCGCTTACCACCTTCTGGCGGGAGCGAACGAGCCGAGCCACCGGCCAACGGCACTACCAGACCGCCGGTTAAACGGCGCAAAGTACAACTTGCACCCCCCATCGATAAGTCCGATGTTGTGAACCCGGCGCGGAAGCCCATTAACGTCCGGCTCGCCCGGTACCGGCGCCGTGGTATCCATCATCAGCGCGTAGATCAACCCGAGAAAACCGGCGACGAAAAAGACCCAGGCGCAAAACCGCATAAAAAGCCCTCCCTTTCTGGCCGGCCCCAACCGGGCAGCGGTCACCAAACGGACTGCAATGACGGGCCGCCTCTCCGGTTCGTTTGGCCGTGGCGCTTCAACTCCGCCGGCCGTCCCATGTTTGAGATTATACCGCGGATTGCTCTCGTTGGGCACCCTGCCGGGCCGTTTCGGGCAGGCCCAGCCT
This sequence comes from uncultured Planctomycetaceae bacterium, assembly GCA_963754135.1. GTDB lineage: Bacteria > Planctomycetota > Planctomycetia > Pirellulales > Thermoguttaceae > JAJFUI01. Next base: position 496,380 of record CAVWEY010000002.1, on the reverse strand, counting down.
CGCCATGAGAACAGGTCGAGGTCCAGGGCAAATGGGGGGTCGCCGGAAAGTGTGCCGGATCGTGACCCGTCTCGGACGACGGCTCCTTGACTTCCCGAACAACTCGGGGGACGTTTCTTAGTGGATTTACCGGCTGACGCCATGCGCGAGCCCATCCGACAGTCACCGGTAGACTACAGCGATGGCAGCCGCAATTGTCGAATCACCTGGACGGACAGGAAAAGATGGTGCTGATCGTCCCGCAGGGATACGAAGCCGTATTTCAGATAGAACCGCCGGCCCGCGTCATTCAGGGCGGTTCTTGTACGTTCCGGCGGCAGCCGTCAGCGACCGATTGGGACGGGCACCCTTGTCGTCCAACAACGATGTGAAGACGTCCCGGTCACGATTCGACAGGCGGGTGAAGTTTTCTTGCTTGATCGTGGGCAGGCGGAAGTTTAGACGGGCGTTGTTCGCGGGTGCGCGGCGGGACATGTTCTTGGCGTTGATTCGTGTGGGAGCGTGACATACAATCATACCAGATTGTGCGGCAAATCGCCATGAACACGCTGGAAATGACGGTGCTCATCTGGCTCGGCTCGCTGTTGGCCGGCTTTTTGGGGGCGTTGACGGGCCTGGGCGGGGGCGTGGTCATCGTGCCCCTGCTCACCCTCATGTTTCACTTCGACATCCGCTACGCCATCGGCGCCTCGCTGGTCTCGGTCATCGCCACCTCGTCGGGCGCGGCCGCGGCTTACGTCAAGGAAGGCTACGCCAACCTGCGGATCGGCGTCTTCCTGGAAATCGCCACCACCCTGGGCGCGCTGGCCGGGGCCTCGCTGGCGGTGTACATGGCGCCGGAGTCCGTGGCGGTCACGTTCGGCGTCGTGCTGGCCGCGTCGGCGTATCTTTCGGGCCGGCCGCGCCGGCCCGCGGCGAAAAAGGGGACAGGTCCAATTTGCCGGAACGGCCCTCCGGGTGCTTCGCACAAATTGGACCTGTCCCCTTTTTCGCTCTTGGCAAGCCGGTTGCGGCTGGACGGCTCGTATCCGGCCAACGGCGGCCGGGTGGAATACCACGTCCGCGGCGTACCCGGCGGGTTCGCCGTGATGGGCGTCGCCGGCGTGCTCTCCGGATTGCTGGGGATCGGCTCGGGGGCCTTGAAGGTCCTGGCAATGGACCAGATCATGCGGGTCCCCTTCAAGGTCTCGACGACCACGAGCAATTTCATGATCGGAGTGACGGCGGCGGCCAGCGCGGGGTGTACCTCAACCGCGGGTACGTGGCCCCGGGGCTGGCCATGCCGGTCGTGTTGGGCGTGCTGCCCGGCGCACTGTTGGGGGCGCGATTGCTGCCCGGCGCGGAGACCAGGTGGCTCCGCGTCCTGTTTGCGGTGGTCATCCTGTTTCTCGCCGCGGAGATGATCTACGGCGGTTTGAGCGGAACGGTGGGAGGGGTGTGAGATGTCCGAGCAACCCGGCACGTCCCGGCAGAGCGGCCAACGGCTGGAAATCCTCGTCGGCAACCTGCTCCGCGGCGGCGTGCTGACGGCGGCGGCCGTCGTGCTCGTGGGCGGGGGCTTGTATCTCTGGCGCTACGGCGGCTCGCCGCCCCACTACGAGAAATTCCACCCGCAGCCGGCGGACCTCCACTCGGTGGCCGGGATCATGAGAGACGCTTACTCGGGGAGCTGCCGCGGTGCGATCCAGTTGGGAATCCTGCTGTTGGTGGCCACCCCGGTGGCGCGTGTGCTGCTGTTGGTGATCGGCTTCGCCTGGCAGCGCGACCCGACCTACGTGCTGGTGAGCCTGACGGTGCTGGGGCTGTTGCTGTGCAGTCTGTTTGGCAGCAGTTGACAAAATCCCGCCGGGCCGGTAGCGTTAGCATGAGGGGTGGTGGTGTTTGGCCGTGTTTCACGGACGGGTTGTGCGATGTCGACGGATTTCTTGACCTTATCCGATCTCCCCGACGGCTCTCTCTTGGAGCGGCTTCAGCGGCGGATCGGCTACCAATTCAAGGACGAGGGCCTGCTGCTGTCGGCCCTGACCCACGCCTCGGGCGCGGAACACCGGCTGGCGTCGAACGAACGGATGGAGTTCCTCGGCGATGCCATTCTCGGGGCGGTGGTGTGCGAGATCCTTTACCAACAGTTCCCCGACTTCCTCGAAGGCGAGCTGACGCGGCTGAAGTCCATCGTCGTCAGCCGGCAGACGTGCGCGAAGCTGAGCGAGGCGTTGGGGATGCAGGAGTTCCTGATCCTGGGCAAAGGGATGACGACCCACCCGAGCGTGCCCTCCTCGCTGCTGGCCGATGTGTTCGAGTCGTTAGTGGCGGCGATCTACCTCGATGGTGGGGATTCCGCCGCCCGGCGGTTCATTACCGACGCGATGGGGCCGGAAATCGAGTTGGCCGCGGGCGGGGAGACGGGCAGCAACTACAAGTCGCTGTTGCAGCAACTGGCCCAACGGGAGCACGGCACCACGCCCACTTACCAGTTGCTCGACGAGAAGGGCCCCGACCACAGCAAGTGCTTCAAGATGGCGGCCCAGGTGGGAGCGGACCGTTACCAGCCGGCCTGGGGGCGCAACAAGAAAGAGGCCGAGCAGCGGGCTGCGCGCAACGCGCTTTGCCAGTTGAGCGGTCAGGCGCCGCCCTTTCCCGCCGAGTGATCTGCGCGGCAAGAAGATAGAAACGCCCGGCAAAGCTGGGCCGGGCGTCTCTTTCTCGTCATAGCGATCCGGAAGACTCGAAGCAGGACTCTTTCCGCCGGCGGCCGTGAGCCGCCGGCAGCGGCCTACTTCTTCGCAGCCTTTTTCCTCCGGACTACCTTCCGCTTGGCCTTCTTGGCCGGCTTCTTCTTTGCCGCCTTCTTGGCGACTTTCCTGGCCGGCTTCTTCGCGGCCTTCTTGGCTGCCTTTCTCTTGGCCACCACACGTCCTCCTAAGTAACGGATGGGCGAGCGTCAAGCCGACATGCGGGCTGGGGCCGATGCGCGGCAGACCTCTCGCCACGGAAACCACACAACGAACTCCTCAATCTCTAATGATCGTACAGATTTCTAAAATCTTTGCAAGTACAATTCTTGCTGAAGAGCAAAAATTTTTCCGCCGGTTCTCAGCGCCGCGCGGCCGCGCACCCGATTGCGCACGGCCGTTCCGCGCTTCTCGCGCTGCAATTGTGATCGCGCGGCGGACGTGCGCAGACGCGGCGCGTCGCCGCCATGACGCACGCCGCCCACCCGGCGCCGGCAGACCATCGCTGCGACGCCAACAGCGCGCTGGTCACGGCAACGGTCCGGCGCGATCGCGCGCAAGAGCGCCGGCTGTCAACGGAGATTCCTTCATCGCCCGAGCATGGAAACACAAACGGTACCCGCCGTCCACGAGCCGCTGGTCCGACCTTGCTGGGCGGCGGAGACGGTCGTCGGTGGATGTTCGCAACCCCTTGGTCGGCAATGGGTTACGAGTGCTCATGCGGCCCGCAAGACATCGTCGGCACGCCCGCCCTTCGCACTCGGCCGCCGTGCTGAATCCAGCCGTAATCTGTCCGTTCCGCACCCCGGAGCGCGCTGCGCGGCGGCGCGCGGAGGCGCGGCAAGACGGTCGCGGGAAGTTGCGCGACGGCGTCTGCCATTTGATCGTCGTGCGGCCTCTGCTGCGGCTCACGAGTTGAATCGGGGTGTGACCGATTGGTGTGCGCCACCGGGTTGGCGGAGGCGTTCAGCGGGCGTCTAACCGGCCTGGGCGCAGCAACGATCGTGTCAAGAGAAGAACGTGCGACGGCGAAGAGCGCGGGGCGGGAAGAAATTTTTCTTTCGAGACACTTTTTCTGTCAAGAAACCGCGCGAGAGACCGGCTACGGCGCCGCGCCCGCCGCCCACATGCACCCGCAGCGGATCAACTCCGCCACCCCCGGCATTTCCAGCGCACGCACGTCATGTCCCAGCGGCGTGTGGAACACGCGGCCCCGGCCGTACTCGAACGCGAATGCCATCGGTTGGTCTTTGCCGGTCAATTTCGAGCGCGCCGTGGCAAGGACTTCGACCGGCCGATCGCCCACCAGGCAGGTGTAGAGCTCGTCGTCGGCCTGAAAATCGCGCATGCCGCGTGTAATCGGGTGCTGCGGCTGCGTGATATGCACCGTGAAGGATCCGCGCGGATCGTGTGGCACGGCCTTCGGATCCCATACGCGGCCGACAAGGTTGGCGTACTCGGGCCAGTCTTGGAATGCACCGCAAGCGAAATGAATCGCAACGAGCCCCTTTCCCTGTTTAACAAGATTCGCCAGATTCTCATGCGCCTCGGCGGCCCGCTTGAGCGGCTTGCAATTCTTGAAGTGCAACACGAGGACGTCATAGTCGGCCAACACGGGCGAGGCGAGGAACTCGGGGTCCTCGACGATCCGCACCTCGAGCCGCGGGTCCTTCTCGAGCAACTTGCGGACGGCCGGCGCCGTTTCCTTCCACACATGGCCCGGGTTGTCCACACCGGTGACGATCAGCACGCGAAAGTGTTGGCCGTGGGGTTTTTGGTCCGGCGCCGCGCCAATCGCGGCAATTGCCACGCTGATGGCGATGGATGGAAGGAACATGGGAGGGCTCCGTTTCAGGTTTTCCGCCGTCAGAGGATTCCCCGCAGAAACGCCACGCTCTTGCGGATGTTGTCGTCGGCCCCGTAACATTCGATCGAGAGCACGCCGCTCCATTGGGTTTGGCGGAGATAGGCGACGCATTGCTTGATGTTCTCGGCGTTGACCCCGCCGCCGATGGGGACTTCGCTGCACGCGATGCCGGTCTCCTCGCCGCGGACCGCCGCCGCCAGGCCGGGGCTGACGTCTTTAATGTGGGCGTGGGAAAGGTGCCGGCGGAAACGCCGGAGGTACTCCAGCGGGTCGCGCCCGGAAATGAACGTGTTGCCGGTGTCGAAGTTGAGGCGGAGGTAGTCGGAGTCAAAATGAGTGAACAGCCGCTCCAGGAAATCGCCGTTGGTGGTGTACGGCCCGTGGGTCTCGACGTTGACGACGACCTTGTAGTCCTCGGCCCATTGGAGGCACTGTTTATAGTTCTCGCACGTGATGCGGAACACCTCGTCGTCGGTGTAGCCTTCGGGCTTGGCGGCGCCGTCGGTGGTGTCGACGAAGGGGCAGCCCAGTTCGGCCGCGAAGCGGATGGCCTGCTGGACGTATTGCACGCCGAAGGTCGAGCCTTCCGGTCCCATCAGCGGAAAGGCGGCGTCGATCTGGGAAACCCGCAGCCGCTTCCCGTCCAGGAACCGCCGCAGCGCAGGGGGTTCGATTGCAGCGAGACGGACGGTTCGTATCCCAGGCCGTTGATGAAATACTGCCCGTGGATCACCCCAAACTCGACGTGCGACAACCCGTGCTTGACGGCCGAATCGACGGCGGCGGTGAAGCTGCCGCTCAAGGCCCGCCAGTTGTCGGTGTGCATTCCCAATTCGATCATCGTGAAATCCTCCACAGGCCAAGTCAAATCTTGAACTCCGTCAATCCCGGCATCGGCACGGGATACCAGCCCTTGGCGTCCGGCTTGACCGGCGGCTCCATGTCGAGGCGGACGTCCTCGACCCTGGGGGTAAAGACGAAGTCCGACTTGGAGACCTGCTCCCAGGTCAACTCCTTGCCGCTGTAGCAGGCCAGTTGGCCCATCACGGCGACCAGCGTGCTGCGGGCCATGTAGTCGCCGGCATTGACCGGGTTGCCCGAGCGGACCGCCGAAAACAGGGCCTTGTGCTCGAGATCGTAGGGATCGCCGTGGGGACCGTGATATTTCCACGTCGGCTGGCCGTGGGCCTCAATGGTACACTGGCTGACGTTGCAGCGGCCCTTGCTGCCGAGGATCACGCTTTCGGAGTTGTTGTAGCAGCCGTTCTCGGTCCGGCAGAAGGCGTACACCCGCACTCCGTCGGCATATTCGTAGACCACCGAGTGGTGATCGAAGACGTTGCCGTAGACTTCGCCGAAAGAGGCGGAGCGCCCGCCCAGCCCGTGCGCCTTCACGGGTGTCTGCTCGTGCAGGGCCCAGGTGGCGCGGTCGAGGTTGTGGACCAACGATTGGGGCACGTCGTCGCCCGAGAGCCAGGCGAAGTGGTACTGGTTGCTGAACTGGTACTCGACCTCGTTCATCTTGGCTTGGCGGTAACAGAGCCGGTAGGGCGGCGCGGAGAAAGTTCTCCTCGATGGCCACGATCTCGCCGATGGCCCCGTCGTGGATGCGCCGGATCGCCTCGCGGTATCCCGGCTGGTAGCGGCTCTGCAAGCCCGACATCACGCTCAGCTTCTTCTGCTTGGCCAATTCGCACGCCGCCGTGACTTGGCGGACTCCCACCGGGTCGATGGCGTGCGGCTTCTCGACGAACACGTGTTTGCCGGCCTCGACGGCCGCCTGGAGATAGACGGGGTGATATTTCGCCGCGCAGGCCACCAACACCACGTCCGCACTCTCGATCACTTGCTTGGAGCCGTCCAGGCCGGAGAAGCAGTGGGCGTCGTCCACTTGAACTTGGTCCGGCTTTTGCTCCTTGAGCAGGTTTCTCGCGTTCTTCACGCGGTCGGGGAAGATGTCGGTCATCGCGGCCAGCCGGACGCCCGGATCGACGTTCATCGCGTTGATGGCGGCGCCGGGACCGCGGCCGCCGCAGCCGATCAGTCCGATGCGGATCACGTCGCTGCCGGCGGCGTGGGCGCTGCGGGCGGGCGACAACCCGCCGATGGCCGCCGCGCTGGCCGCAGCCAGCGAGGTCTTCAGAAAGTCACGGCGGCTGGGAGATTGGGAGGGCGGAAGTTCTTGCTGCCGGGTCATTGGCGGGATCCTTGGGATGGATGGGGTGAGGGCTCGTGAACTAATAAGATTGGGTGGCACGCCCTGAAAGGGCGTGGTAGCGGGTACGGCTTACCTTGGCGGGCGACCACGCCCTTTCAGGGCGTGCCACCCGGAGAGAACCTGTCAAAGCCTGTTTTGCGCAGCTCCTAAACGTCGCAAATCCGCACGGCCTCGCGGAGCGACTCGATTGGGTCGCGGGTGGGGACGAACTCCTGGCCCACGTAGCCCGTGTAGCCGGTAGCCAGGATCGCCCGCATGACCGCCGGGTAGTTGATCTCCTGCGTCTGGTCGATTTCGTTCCGGCCCGGCACCCCGGCCACGTGGTAGTGGCCAATGTAGGGGTGGTACTGCCGGATGCGGGCGATAATGTCCCCCTGCATAACTTGCACGTGGTAGACGTCGAAGAGGATCTTCATCCGCTCGGAGGCGATCCGCCGGCAGACCTCGACCGCCCACTCCACGGTGTCGCACATGTAGTCGGGGTGCCCCTTCATCTCGGCGTCGACCCGGCTGTTGAGCACCTCCAGGCAGAGGTTCACTTTCTTGCGCTCGGCGCGGCCGATCACTTGTTTCAGCCCCAGCACGGTGTTCTCCAGGCCCACGTCGTCGGGCATCCCGCGGCGCATTCCCGAGAAGGTAATCACGTTGGGGAAGCCGGCCGCACCGTTGGCGTCGATGCAGGCGTTGAGTTGCTCGATGCAGGCCGGGTGGTTCTCTTTGCGGTTCATGCCGTCGACGAAGAGGTGCCCGACGGTCATGGCGCAGGCCAGTCCGTGCCGCTTGAGAACGTCCCAGTCCTTGGGCGGGACGTTTTCGACGGCCTCCAGGCCGATGGCGGCGGCGTGCCGGGCGAGCGTCTCCAACGCCATCGGCTCGTAACACCACGAGACCACCGACTGCCGGATGCGGCCGTTGGCGACGACGCGATCGTCCGTTACTTCTTGGGGTTCATTCACGGGATTATGCGTGATCACGGGTGCCATGCCCACGCTTGCCGTGGGCATGTGACGCGTCTCCGGCATTTGCAACATGCCCACGGCAAGCGTGGGCATGGCACCCAACCTACTCGATGCGGATGTTCAACTCGGCCAGCGTGCCGCGGAGCCACTGGAGCGATTGTTCGATCATTGGTCCGCCTTGCCCTTCGCACTCGATGCTCAGCACGCCCTGGTAGCCTCGGTCGCGGAGCAGAGCGAGGCAGTTCTTGATGTTGTCGGCGTTGACTCCCTCGCCCAGGGCGCAATGGCTGACGGGGATGCCGCTCTGTTTGCCGCGGGTCGCCGCCGCCAGCGACGGCGAGACGTCCTTCAGGTGAACGTGATCCACCCGGTCGACGAACCGGCCGAGAAACTTGGCCGGCTCCTGCCCGGCAATGAACGTGTTGCCGGTGTCCATGTTCAGGCGGAGGCAGGGCGAATCGCAGAACTTCAGCATCCGCTCCATGAACTCCGGCTTGGTGGTGAAGTAGCCGTGCGGCTCGATGTTCACGACGATCCCGTGCGCTCGGCCACCTCGATGATCTGGCGGTAGCTCCGCTTCATCAAGTCCATGGCCTCCTCGTCCGTCAGGCCCCCTGGGGCGTGCAGACCGTCGGTGGTGTCGACGCGGGGGCTGCCGGCCTGGGCCGCCCAGGCGATAGCCTTCATTACGTAGGGGACGCCGCGGAGGGGGCCGTCCAAGCCGGAGAGGGGATAGGCGGCGTCGATCTGCGAAAACCGGACCCCGTAGGACTCCATTTTCCGCCGCAATAGGACCGGGTCCTCGTACAAGGCGACGTGCGGCCAATAGCCTAGGCCGTGGCCCCAACTCACGCCGTCCATCACCCCGCACTCGATATAATGGACGCCGTTCTGTTGCGCCCATTGCAGGCACTTCTCGAAGCCGAAATAGGCCGAGTTGAAGGCGTCGGTATGGAAGCCGATTTTCATGGTCGTTTTCCCTCTTGTTGGCGGCGGCAAAGCCGTCTTGGTCAAGCCCAATAGTATACCAGGCGGTGCGGATTATGCCATCGCCCCTCCAAACGGCCACAGCAGGCTCACCGGGGGGTGTGCGGCGGAGGCCGATTCCGTTACAACAGATCGGGGAAGAAGACCATGACCACGTCCGCCGAGCCCGTCCAGCCGCAGCCGGTCGTCAGGGGGAGCGCCGCCGTCAGCCCCTTCGCCCGGACCGCCAACTGGTGCGTGGGATTGGCCGCGGCGATGTTGGTGCTGATCTCGGTCGCCGGCTACTTCTATTGCCGGGGCCAATTGGCGGCGATCGGCGCCGAACATCTGCGGCTGATCGTCACCGGCCCCTCCCGGCTTCAGGCCGGGGCCGCCGCAACGTACACGGTGAGCACCCGGTCGATCAGCGGCAGGCCGTTGCCGGCCGAGAGCGAGGTGGTCCTCTCGGCGGCCGACGGCAGCCGGCTGAAGGCCTACAAGGAAACGGCCGACGAGCACGGCCTCTCGCAAGTCGTCATCCCGGCCGGTCTGGAGTTTCCCGCCCGGCCCCGGCTCAGCGTAGTCGCCCGGCATGGGGAAAGCTGCCAGCCGCCGAGGCCACGCTGACCGTCGAGCCGGACCGCTGCGCTACCTATCTGGCGACCGACCGGCCGCTGTACCGGCCGGGCGAAACCGTCCGCTACCGGTCGCTAACGCTCTCCCGCTTCCGTCTGACGGCGGACGGCCCTACGCCGGTGCATTTCGAAATCCGCGGCGCCAATGGGGCAGTCGTGCCGGGCTCGTCACGGGATGTCGTCACCGACCGCGGCGTGGCCGACGGCAGCTTTGTCATTCCGGATACGCTGGCCCAGGGGCGATACACGCTGGTGGCCCGCAGCCCCGACAACGCCTTCCCGCCAGCGTCGCGGACGTTCTTGGTCAGCAACCGTCACTCCGTCTCGGGAGGTGAGAAGGCTGTCGGGTCCCCAAGGCACGTCGCCAAGACCGCATCGCCGGAAGACCATGTTGTGCTGATTGCCGATCCGGGCGTGTTTGCCGCCGGCGCGCCGCTCAAGTTCCACGTCCGCACCGACAAGGGCGGTCTGCCGCTGGTGGTAGCCGCGTACTGCCGCGGCGTTCAGGTCTGGCAGCAACATGGCGAGAGCGGTATCGGGGACAACCTCTTGACGGCCCCCTTGGACGAGTCCATCGGCGGCGTCATCCGGCTGGTGGTGTACGACTACAGCGTCACCCCGCCCAAGCCGGCGGCCCAACGGCTCGTCTATCGCCGGCCGGGGTGGAGGCTGAACGTTCAGGCGACGCCGGACCGCAAGCAATATGCTCCCGGCCAGCAGGTGCGGATGTCGCTGCTGGTCAGCGACGAGCGGGGCCGGCCCGTGCCGGCGGTGCTCGGCGTGTCCGTGGTGGATGACCACCTGTGGAAGGCTGCCGACGGCCGCCGGGCGTCCATGCCCGCCGAGTTCTTCTTCGCTGGCGATGCCGACCCGCCGGCGGACTTGGCTGATCCCGACGAGTTGGCCGATGGGGCGTTGGACCAGTTGCTGGCCGCGGAAAGAGGTCGGCCCGGCGAGACCCCGCCGCTGATGTACGACAACATCGAGCAACTACGAGCCAACTACGAGAAATGCCTCGCCGACTACCAGGCCGGCCGCACCCAGGCCCTCAACACGTTGACGGTGAGCAGCTTCCTGGGCGGCTTGGGGCTGGTCTTGCTGGTGGCCATGCTGGGCTTGATGCGGATTGTGTCGGGCATGCACCTGTGGATTCCGGCCGTCGGCGCAACCACCTGCTGTCTGATTATCGGCGCGATTCTGATGGACCCCGTCCGGATTGCCCCCGCCCGGGACGTGGCCGTGCCGTTCTGCTGCTACGAGGCCCCACGACAAAAGGTGGAGCGGCCGCCGGGGCTGGAAGCCGCCGGCCTCCCCCACGAGGGTCAGAGCCAGCCGGCGTCGCAGCCTTCCGCCGCATCCCCGCTCTGGAATCCGATGCTGGTGGCGGGGCCGGACGGCAAGGCTTCGTTCGAGTTCAATCTGCCCAACGCCCCGGCGGCGCTGGGCGTGACGGTCGACGCCCACGGCGACGGGCGGCTGGGCTCCCGGCGGCTCGAAATCCGCTCCGCCCCATAGACCGCAGTGTGCCACTGCTTCGCAGAAGCAGTACCGTGCCGCCAACTTGCGACAAGCACTGCTTCTGCGAAGCAGTGGCACACGTGGTGCCAAATGCCCCCGCCAAACCGCTTGCGGTTTCGCAGGGCTTGCCGATTCTCGCCGCAATTGGTATGATGACCGGCGAGGGCAGGACTTCTTGTACAACCGGAACAGAGGAGGTTCGGTCATGTCGGCACTTCTCTCGCTAGTCGTGTTGTTGGCGGCGCCCGAGGGCAGCTACAGTCCGCCAACCGGCCCCGCCCAGCAACCGGCGGCGACTTCGCCCCGCACGGGCCGGGAATTGGAACAAGTCGTCCGCGCCGCACTGCGGCGCTGGGCCAAGCCGGCCAAGGATCAGGCCGAACCGGCCGCCCGCGAGTTCCTCGCCCTCTACGAGGAACTCCAGCGCGACACGGCGCTCGCCCGGAGCGTCCGGCAAGAGCTTGGCGGCAAAGTCCGCGGCCGGCTGGCGGGCCTGGCCCGGCAACTCGGCAAACAGGCCGCGGCCGATCAGCCCGCGGGCGTGGGCCGCGCCAACCAGGGCGGCGCGCTCGGGCAACGGGCTGGCGGTCCCGGACTGGGTGGCGCGGCGCCCGGCGGCGGCTTCGGTCCCCCGGCGGCGGCCGGCCCCCGCAACGCCGGCGAAGACCTCGTCGAGCTGATCCAGCGGGTCATCCGCCCCAACAGTTGGGAGCGGATGGGCGGGCCGGGCACAATCCGCTACTGGCCACCCGGCCGAGCAATGGTCGCCCGCGCCTCCGACGACGTCCACGGCCGCATGGCCGACCTGATCGATCTGTTGGACGGGCTGGAACGATGATCCCGAGGCTCTGATGAAGGCACGTCTTCCGCTCCAAGGGTTCTCGGTGATCGTTGTCTCCGCGCTGGCCTGGAGTACGGCCACGGCCGAGGTCGTGGTCTATCGGGCGCCGGAGGGTGAGGTCCTCTCCACGGAGTACGAGGTCCTCGCCGACGGCAAGAAGGTCGATGTGTACACCGCCCGGACGCTCGACCCGCCTTTCGCCGGAAAGGAGTGGGACGCCGGTGGGCCTTACGCCTTCGCCAATTTCGACACCTCCGGGCCGGTCACCGTCCGAGTCGCGGCCAAGCGGTCCTTGCGGAAGGTGGTGATCCGGCCGGAGTCGCCGGCCGTTAAGCTCACGCCGCTGGATGACCACACCGTGTCGCTGGCGTTGGACGGGCCGCGCAAACTGAGCATCGAGCCGGACGGCAAGCGGGGGCCGCTGCTGCTGTTCGCCAATCCGCCCGAGCGCGACGCGCCCAAGGCGGGCCAGCCGGGCGTGCTCTACTTCGGGCCGGGAATCCACAAGGCGGGGGCCATCCACGCCGCCAGCGGCCAGACGGTCTATCTGGCCGGCGGGGCGGTCGTCAAAGGAGGCATCTCGGCCGTCGGCTCGAACATCCGCATCTGCGGCCGCGGCATCCTCGACGGCTCCGACTACGCCTGGGAAAAAGGCCCTTGCACCACGCTGGGCATTCAAGGCGACAATGTCACCGTCGAGGGCATTACCATCCGCGGCTCCCCTCAATGGACGATCGTCCCGCACTATAGCCGGCAAGTGACCATCCGCAACGTCAAGATTTGCGGCTCCCGCGTGGGCAACGACGACGGCATCGACCCCTGCAATTCGCAGGACGTGCTGATCACCGACTGTTTCATCCGCACCGTTGACGATTGCGTCGCCATGAAAGGAACAGTGTTCTTGCCCTCCGCCCCCAACGCCAACGTGGAGCGGGTCCGGGTCGAGAACTGCGTCCTCTGGTCTGACGTCGCACGGATTTTCCTGCTGGGTCACGAAAGCCAGGCGCCTTACATGCGCGAGATCACCCTGCGGAACCTCGACGTCATCCATTTCTCGGCCTGCCCTTTCTTGCTGGAGCCGGGCGAAGACATGCGGCTGGAGGACGTCACGGTCGAGAACGTCCGCCTCCATGGCGAGCGGCAGGGCGAGTTCATCCGGCTGCGGCCGACCGTCAACATGTATATGAAGAAGAAGACGCCGGGCTCGATCCGCAACGTCGTCTTCAAGAACGTCGAGTTGGCCGGTGAAGCTGGCGACTACCTCATTGAACTCGCGGGCGCGGACGCCGAGCACGACATCCGCGGCGTCACGTTCGAAAACGTCTCCATCCTTGGTGCCCGGCTGACCCGCAACTGGCCGCACATGACCATTGGCAAGTACGTCGGGGGCGTCCGCTTCACCCCCAAATAGCCAGCACGCCGTGTGCCGTCCCAATGTAGCAGGCACACGCCGTGTGCCGTCCGCCAACCGCCATGCACGCCGAAATCCTCGCCATCGGTGACGAACTCACCAGCGGGCAGACGCTCGACACGAACTCGCAGTGGCTCAGCCGGCGGCTGGAAGAGTTGGGCGTCCGCACGCTCTACCACACCACGGTCGGCGACGAACTGGGGCCTTGCGCCGCCGTTTTCCGTCAGGCGATCGGCCGGGCCGACCTGGTGGTGGCCACCGGCGGGCTTGGCCCCACGGCCGACGATCTGACGCGCCAGGCGTTGGCCGTGGCGACCGGGCGGGAGTTGCAACTCGACAGCCAGGCATTGGAGCACGTCCGCGGGATGTTCGCCCGGCGGCGGGCACCGCCGCGAAGCGGTGGTCGCCCGATGCCGCCGCAGAACGAGATTCAGGCGATGTTTCCCGCCGGCAGCCGCGTGGTCCACAATCCGCACGGGACCGCGCCGGGCATCGACCTGGAAGCGCCGCACGAGGGCCGGCCGGCGTGCCGCGTCTTCTGCCTGCCCGGCGTGCCCGCCGAAATGATCGAAATGTGGCGCGGCTCGGTCGCCCCGGCCATTCTGGGCCTCTTGGGCGGCAACCGCCGGGTGATCTGCCGCCGGAGCATCCATTGTTTCGGGGCCGGCGAGAGCCAGATCGAGTCGATGCTGCCCGACTTGATCCGCCGCGGCCGGCAGCCCACGGTCGGCATTACGGCCAGCAAGGCCACGATCACGCTGCGGATTGCCGCCGAAGGGGCGACGGAAGCGGAGTGCCTCTCTGCGATCGAGCCTACCGTGGCCACGATCCGCCAATCGCTCGGCACGCTCGTTTTCGGCGAGGAGGAGGACCAGTTGCAGGACGCCGTCGTCCGGCTGCTCCGCCAACGGGGCAAGACGCTCGCCACGGCCGAATGCGCCACGGCCGGACTGCTCGCCCAATGGCTGGCCGGCGTTGATGGTTCGGCCGACGTTTATCGCGGCGGGCTGGTGCTGACGGATGACACATCGCCGGCCGATGCGCTGGCTGCCCGTTGCCGAGAAAAATTCGGCGCACACTACGGGCTGGCGATTGCACTCCCCTCTCCTATTGGGAGAGGGGCTGGGGGTGAGGGCGACAACCTCCCCTCTCCTCACGGGAGAGGGGCCGGGGGCGAGGGCGAGAATCTCCCATCTCCCGCTGGGAGAGGGGCCGGGGGTGAGGGCGGCGAGGCGCCATCGGTCAGCATTGCCCTGGCCTCCCCCGACGCGACCCAAACGAAAACCGTTTCCTCCCTCATCCACCCCGAGTTGCGGCGCATCTACCTCGCCAAGCACGCGCTCGACTTCATCCGGCTCGCGCTGTTGACGGAACGGGCATAACAACCGCGAACCGCGCGATGAGCGTCAGCGGTTTATTCTAAAGGTCGGCAGTGCCCGTTGAAGTCTCCTTGCGCCTTCGGCAGTGACGCGGCTGTTGTTGAGCCATAGCAATCGGAGTTGACCCAACCCTTGGAGATGCACCAACCCGGCGTCGGTGACTTGGGTGTTGTTCAGCCAAAGCGTTCGGAGTTGACTCAACGCTTTGAGATGCACCAGGCCGGCATCGGTGACTTGGGTGTTGGCGAGCTTGAGCTCTCTGACGTGATTCAATCCTTTTAGATGAACCAGTCCGGCGTCGGTGACTCCGGTGTTTCCCAGTGACAGCCATTCGAGTTGGATAAACCCCTGGAGATGCACCAGCCCGGCATTGGTTACCTTTGTGTTGTTGAGGAATAGGTTGTGGAGTTGGCTAAGTCCCCGGAGATGGACCATCCCGGCGCCGGTGACGCTGGTGTTGTCGAGCCCCAGCGTTTGGAGTTGGCTCAAGCCCCGGAGATGCGCCAACCCGTTGTCGGTGACTCTGGTATTGCCGAGCCCCAACAACCGCAACTGCGTCAGCCCGTGGAGGTGGACCAGTCCGGCGTCAGTGACTTGGGTTTTTCGAGCGCGAGCAACTGGAGTTCCCTCAACCCTTGGAGATGCACCAGCCCGGCGTCGGTGACATTCGTGCCGCCAAGGTCCAGGTATCGGAGTTGACTCACCCCTTCGAGATTCACCAGCCCGGCGTCGGTGACTTGGGCTGCATGGAGCCACACCTCCTGGAGTTGATTCAACCCTTGGAGATTCACCAACACGGCGTCGGTGGTCGACTTCGCGGATAGGTACACATGGGTCACCCTCATTAAGGAGTCATCCCGCAAGAGTTTCCCCAGCCACGTCTGCTCAGACTGTACCTGTCCCCCCGCCTTCTCGATTGCCACTGCCGCCGCCCCTTGCCTCCTCTGCCCCTGGATCGTCACGGCCAGCCAACTGCACGCAATCGCACAGGCGGTGACGAAGAGCAGCAGCGACCGCAGGCTGTACTGGAACCAGCGGAGTTTGGGTTTCGGCGGCTCGGCCATGCCGTCAGTATACACTTGCGGCGGCGGCGTCAACCTTTGGCCTCCTTTCGCACTTTCTTCCCTATCTCCCGGCAAGAGGAGCCCTTATTCCGCGCCCGCGTCAGGATCAACCACTGGGTGAACTCTCAAACGCAGGCCCCTTGAAGCACCCGCTGTGGGCGTGCTATCATCAAGGGATTTTAGACACCACCCCATCCCCTTTGGGTGGGGTTGGCTGGGTCTTGGGCAATTGGCCGCGTCAAGGAAGGCTACTGCCGTGCCGCGCCGCAACGACATCCGAAAAATCCTGCTGATCGGCTCCGGGCCGATCATCATCGGGCAGGCCTGCGAGTTCGACTACTCCGGCACTCAGGCGTGCAAGGCCCTGCGGGAGGAGGGCTACGAGGTCGTGCTGGTCAACTCCAACCCGGCCACGATCATGACCGACCCGGAAATGGCCGACCGGACCTACATCGAGCCGCTCACCTGGCAGATCGTCGAGAAGGTGATCGCGGCCGAGCGGCCGGACGCCCTGCTGCCGACCCTGGGCGGCCAGACGGGCTTGAACCTGGCGATGGAGCTCGACGGGCACGGCGTGCTCAAAAAGTACGGCGTCGAGATGATCGGCGCCACTGCGGCCGTGATCGCCAAGGCCGAATCCCGCGACCAGTTCAAGGCGGCGATGGAACGGATCGGCCTGGAGGTGCCACGCGGGCAGACGGTCGGCAGCCTGGAGGAGGCGCGGCGGGCGGCGCAGGAAACCGGCCTGCCCTGCGTGGTCCGGCCCAGTTTCACCCTCGGCGGCACCGGCTCCAGCGTGGCCTACAACCGCGACGAGTTCGATGATCTGGTGCAGCACGGACTCGATCTTTCGCCGATCCACCAGGTGCTGCTCGAAGAGTCGGTGCTGGGCTGGAAAGAGTTCGAGATGGAGGTGATGCGCGACAAGGACGACAATTGCGTCATCATCTGCTCGATCGAGAACTTCGATCCGATGGGCGTCCACACCGGCGATTCGATCACGGTGGCCCCGGCCCAAACGCTGACCGACAAGGAATACCAGCGGATGCGGGACGCCTCGATCGCCGTGATGCGGGAGATCGGCGTCGAGACGGGCGGGTCGAACATCCAATTCGCCATCAATCCCAAGACCGGCCGGATGGTGGTGATCGAGATGAACCCGCGGGTGAGCCGCTCCAGCGCCTTGGCCTCGAAGGCCACGGGGTTTCCCATCGCCAAGATCGCCGCCAAGCTGGCGGTGGGCTACCGGCTGCACGAGTTGCCCAACGACATTACCCGCGAGACGAGGGCCTGCTTCGAGCCGACGATCGACTACGTGGTCACCAAGGCGCCGCGGTTCGCCTTCGAGAAGTTTCCCGAGGCCAACCCGGTGTTGACCACGCAGATGAAGAGCGTGGGCGAGACGATGGCCATCGGGCGGACGTTCAAGGAGTCGTTCCAGAAGGCGCTGCGGGGGTTGGAGGTGGGCAGTTTCGGCTTCGGCTGCGACGGCAAGGACCTCTGGGGCACGCCCAAGCAGCCCTCCCTGGACGAGGTCCGTTCGAGCCTGATCAGGCCCAGCGAGCAACGGGTGTGGCACCTGCGGTACGCCATCAAGTACGGCATGCCGGTCGAGGAAATCTACGACTTGAGCGGCATCGACCCCTGGTTCCTGGAGAATCTCAAGGAGATCGTGGAACTGGAGGAGCATCTCCGCGGCCTGGGCGGCATCGCCCGCTGCGACGACGCCACCCTCCGCCGCGCCAAGCAGTTCGGCTTCTCCGACCGCCAATTGGCCACGATCTGGAGCATGACGGAGATGGACGTCCGAGTGGAGCGGAAGCGCCGCGGGATCGTGGCCACGTTCAAGTCGGTCGACACCTGCGCGGCGGAGTTCGAGGCCTACACGCCCTATTACTACTCGACCTACGAGGACGAGGACGAGACGCCGCCGAAGCAACCCGGCCGGCGGCGGATCATGATCCTCGGCGGCGGGCCGAACCGCATCGGCCAGGGGATCGAGTTCGACTATTGCTGCTGCCACGCCAGCTTCGCCTTGCGCGAGTTGGGCGTCGAGTCGATCATGGTCAACAGCAACCCGGAAACCGTATCCACCGACTACGACACGTCCGACCTCTTGTTCTTCGAGCCGCTGACGACCGAAGACGTGCTGAACATCTGCGACCGGGTCGAGCCGGACGGGGTGATCGTGCAATTCGGCGGGCAGACGCCGCTGAACCTGGCCCGCGCCCTCCAGAACGCCGGCGTGCCGATCATCGGCACCAGCGTCGATACGATCGAGGACGCCGAGGACCGGGAGAAGTTCAAGAACGTGCTGAACCGCTTGGGGTTGAAGCAGCCGGCCAGCGGGATCGCGCGGACGATGTTGCAGGCCCGTTCGGCCGTCGTGGGGATCGGCTATCCGGTGCTGGTCCGGCCGAGCTACGTGCTGGGGGGCCGGGCGATGGAAATCTGCTACGACGCCGCCCAGTTCGATCGCTTCGTGGCCGAGGCCTTCGTCGTCGCCCAGGGGCAGCCGGTGCTGATCGACCGCTTCCTCGAAGACGCCATCGAAGTGGACGTGGACGCCATCGCCGACCAGGAGCAGGTGATCGTGGCCGGGATCATGGAGCACATCGAGGAGGCGGGGGTGCACTCGGGCGATTCGGCCTGCGCCATTCCGCCCTACAGCCTGTCGGTGGCGGTGATGGACGAGATCCGCCAGGCCACCGGGGCTTTGGCCCGGCGGCTCTCGGTCCGCGGCCTGATGAACATCCAGTACGCCGTGAAGCGCGAGGAAGGCCGGCCGAACGTCTACGTGCTGGAGGTCAACCCGCGGGCCAGCCGCACCGTCCCCTTCGTCTCGAAGGCCACGGGGATGCCGCTGGCCAAGGTGGCGGCGAAGGTGATGGCGGGCGTCAGCCTGGCCGAGCAGGGCTATTTCGAGGAGCCCGTCCCCCGGCAGTTCTCGGTCAAGGAGGCCGTCTTCCCCTTCGCCAAGTTTGCCGGTACCGACGTCGTGCTGGGGCCGGAAATGAAATCCACCGGCGAAGTGATGGGCATCAGCGAGAGTTTCCCCATCGCCTTCGCCAAGAGCCAGGTGGCGGCCGGCACGGTGCTGCCCAAGCGAGGCACCGTGTTCATCAGCGTCGCCGAGCGGGGCAAGGAGCACGTCGTGGAACTGGGCCGGCGGCTGGAGCGGATGGGCTTCGAGCTGCTGGCCACCCGCGGCACGGCCGCCCGGCTCCAGGCCGCGCGGATCCACGTGCAGACCCTGATGAAGCTCCGCCAAGGGCACCCCAACGTGCTCGACTACATGATCGACGGCAACCTGCACCTCGTGATCAACACCCCCAGCGGCAAGGGCGCCCGAACCGACGAGGGCCGCATCCGGGCGGCGGCCGTGGCGCACGGCATCCCCTGCATTACGACCCTTGACGGGGCGCTGGCCGCGCTGGGCGCGATGGAGGCCCTCAGGCAGCAAAAAATGACCGTGCAAGCGGTGCAAGACCGCTTTCCCGCCGCCAAGCCGCAAACTGCTGCCGCGCCCTCGGTCGCAGCGGGCACTCGGGACTGACTCGGGGAGGTTCCGTGCGATTACAACGATTTTGCGGGGTTGCGCTATCCAATGACGTGGGAATCGTTAAGAATGCCGTGAGCTAGGGTTCTGGTAGTGCCGTATCGTGTGTCACCGAAAGGAGGTCGCACGGCATGAAACAGCGATATACCCTACTGCTTCTACTCCTGGTTTTCGTCATCCTGGCCGGAGGCATCGTTGCGGCAGGCTGCCTTCTCTACCGCAGCCAACGTGACAGTTGCCGAAGGGAGGCCGAGCACAAACTCGCCGCCATCGCCGATCTGAAGGTGAGCGAGCTATCGGCGTGGCGGACGGAACGTTTGGCGGACGCCAACGTCTTTTACAAGAACAGTGCCTTCTCGGCCCTGGTGCATCGCTGTATCGAACGTCCCAGGGACTTGCCTCTGCAAGAGGAACTTCGGACCTGGATCGGCCACTTTCAGGCGAGCGAGGGTTATGATCGAATCGCTTTGTTTGACGCCGCCGGCAACAAGTGGATGATGGTTTCCAACACGGGGGAGCCGCTCTCTGCCCTTACACATCAGAAGGCCCGCGAGGCCCTGCGCTCGGGGCAACTGACCTTCGCGGACTTCTATCCGAATGAGTATACCAAAAAGGTTCACCTCGGCCTATTCGTGCCGATTCTCGACGGGCAGGCCGGCGGACGCCCGCTCGGCGTTCTGATATTGAGGATTGACCCGAGTGTCTACCTCTACCCCTTCATCCAACGCTGGCCGACGCCCAGCGAGACGGCCGAAACGCTGCTGATCCGCCGGGAAGGCAATGAGGCCGTCTTCCTGAATGAACTCAGGTTTTTGAAGCATACGGCCCTTGCCCTGCGCGTATCGCTTGACCACACAAACCTTCCCTCGGTGAGGGCGGCCCTGGGCCAGGAAGGGATTGTGGAAGGGGTTGACTACCGGGGCGTACAAATGCTGGCGGCTTTGCGCCGCCGTGCCCGGTTCGCCCTGGTTTCTGGTGGCCCGCATGGATGCCGCGGAGGTGTACGCGCCGATGCAGGAGTGGCTTTGGCTGACGGTCCTTTTCGTCGGCATCCTGCTGTTCGGCATGGCAGCGGCGGGGGGATTCGTCTGGCGGCGCCAGCACTTCAATCTCTACCGAAAGAATTACGAAGCCGAACACAAGTACCGCGGCCTTTTCGAGAGTTCCCGCGACGCGATGATGACCGTCGAGCCTCCTTCCTGGAAGGTCACCGCCGGCAACCCGGCAATGCTGGAGATGTTCCGGTTGAGGAGCGCGCGGCAATTGACGGCCCTTGGGCCTTGGGACTTGTCTCCCGAGCGGCAGCCGGACGGACGCGATTCTGGCGAGCGGGCCAAGGAGATGATCGAGACGGCCATGCGCGAGGGTTCCCACTTCTTCGAGTGGACGCATAAACGGATGGACGGCGAGGAGTTCCCCGCCACCGTACTGCTGACCAGGACGGAGCAAGCCGGAAAGACGATCGTCCAGGCAACGGTCAGGGACATCACCGCGCAGAAGAAGGCGGAGGAGGCGCTGCGGAAGAGCGAAACGAAGTACGAACTCGAACGCAAGTACCGCGCCATTCTCGACCAGACTTTTGAGTTTGTTGGCCTGATGACGCCGGACGGCACGCTTGTCGAGGCCAACCGGGCAGCCCTGAAGTTCGCCGGCATCGAGGAGTCGGATGTTCTGGGAAAACCATTCTGGGAGACGCCGTGGTGGACCCATTCAAGGGAGATGCAGGATCGCTTGCGCGATGCGATCAAGGCTGCCTCTTTGGGAGAATTCGTGCGTTTTGAGGCCACCCATCCGGCGCCTGACGGGGGCATCCACTGCATTGATTTTTCGCTCAAGCCCGTAAGGAACGAAGGCGGCGAGGTCATATTTCTTATTCCCGAAGGCCGCGACGTTACTGATCGCAAGCAGGCGGAAGAGGGCATGCGGGAATTTCGAAAGCAGGTTCCGAGACATCATCGACAACTCCCGAGAGGGTATCGTGTTCATTGACACGGACACCATGACGATCTTCTCCGCCAACAAGGCGATGGAGACCATGCTGGGGTGGTCTCCCGAAGAGCTCGCCGGCATGTCTCTCTTTGAGATATACCCCGCGGATGCACGCGATCAAATCGCCCGAGAATTCGATCAGCATCGGATCGGCAGTAGGCAGTTATCCTCGAACATTCCCGTAATTCGCAAAGACGGCTCTTGCATCTACGTTGACATCACCTCAAACATGGTGACGTTGAACGGGGTAAGGTGTTTAGGTGGCTTCTTTCGCGACGTCACCGAGCGCAAGCAGGCTGAGGAGACGCTGCAGAAAGTACCGGTGGAGTCCGAGCGCGTGAACCGTCTGATGCAGGGCCGCGAGACTGCGCATCGCGGCTCTGAAGCAGGAGATCAACGCCCTGCTCGTGGAACTGGGCCGTGGGCCAGCCTACGGGAAAGAGGATGAACAACCGTTCTCAAATGTCGCGGTTCAGACCTCAGCAACGCCGGGCGCAAGCAACACGGTCTGTCACGGCGAGGCTTCCGGCAAGGCCGCTGCTCCGCCCGCAACTGCGCAGTATCCCATCCGCGACCTCGGTTTGGAGAAGCCCGAGGTGAATGTAACGTTCATCCCGATTCTGTGCTCTGCACCATTGCTGTACGCGAAGACGCACGGGTATTTCGCCCGGAACGGCCTGGACGTGACGTTGACGCCCGCGCCGGGTTGGAGCGGGGTCAAGGACCTGCTGGCCTTCGGCCACACCGACGCGGCGCACCTGCTCTCGCCAATGCCGCTGGCCATCCGCCAGGGGTTGGACGGCCGTCGCGCCGAGATCCGCCTTGCCTGTATCCAGAACGTCAACGGTCAAGCCCTCACGCTGGCGAAGAGACATGCGGGCGTCAAGGACGTGCGCGAGATGAAGGGCTTCACGTTTGGCGTGCCCTACCGGTTCTCGATGCACTACTACCTGTTGTGCCTGTTCCTGGCTGAGCACGGTCTCGATCCGCTCCGCGACGTGAGCATCATCGAGGTCTCCCCGCCGCGGATGCCGCACTTCATCGAAACCGGCCGGGTAGATGGGGTGTTCGCACCCGAGCCATTCAACCAGATTCCGGTGCGCCGTGGCACGGGGTTCATCTACGCGCTGTCCAAGGATATTTGGCATGGGCATCCCTGCTGCTGCTTTGCCAGCACGGAGGAGTTCATCGGCAAGCATCCCAAGACTTACCGTGCGATGATCAGAAGCGTCTTGGAGGCGGAACTGGCCCTGCACCGGGCATCGCCAGGCGAGCGACGGGAAATCGCCGCCGAACTGAGTCGGCCCGGCATTCTCAACCAGCCCGACCCCGAACCCGTGGCCCAGGCGCTGTCGGGCGAATATGACGACGGCAGGGGGCGACACCGCATCGACCACGACCGCATGGACTTCCTGCCTACGCCCTGGCCGGAGTACGGCGTCTGGATCCTCTCGCAGCAGCAGCGATGGAAGCAATTGTGCCGCCGCGTGGACTATCGCGAGGTGGTCGAGGGTTGCTTTGACGCTGAAACGCGCGAGGTCGCGAAGGCCCTGGGCTTCGTGGAGCCGGGGCCGGACCTGGAGAGCGTCAAGACGTTTCGCGTCACCGATCCCTTCGGCTACGCGCGGTCGCAACCTTTCTGCGCGTTCGCGGAGCGGGGTGAAACTCGACTTCCGCCCATCGGGCAACGCATTGCCCAGCTATGCGACTTGCTGGCGGCTGCCGCCGGCGGGCGTGGGTCGCCCAGCATCGAAGCCCAGGCGGACGACGCCTTTGGCGCGCTGGAACAGTTGGCCGGGGACTTGCTCACGAACATGCGGTTCACGCAGGATGCCCTCCAAGAGCAGAAAGAGACACTCGAACGCACCGTGATCGAACGCCTCGCCGAGATCGACCAGAGCCGCCGCAACGCCATCAGCATCGCCGAGGACGCCGAGGCGGCCAGGCAGGCTGCCGAAGCCAGCCGGGCACAATACGAACAAGTCGTCTCGATGATTTCTGACGTCGTTCTGGCGCTATGAGGTGGATGGCCAGGGCCAGTTCGTCAACGGTTATATGTCGCCCGCTACGGAGCGGCGGCTTGGCTTGCCGGCGGGCACGATCGGCAACAGCTTCGACAAGTATTTCTCCTACGTCCATCCCGAGGACTTGTTGCCCGCGCAAGAGGTGCTCTTGACGGCGATTCGCACGCTTGCAAAGGACGCAACCAGCGAATATTGATTGCGGAAAGCCGACGGCTCAACCCTGTGGATTCGTTCCAAGGGATCGACCTATCTCCAGCCGGATGGACACATCGCCGTCTTTGGCACCAGTACCGATATCACCGATCGCAAACGCGCGGAAGAAAAGGCCACACTGGACGAAGCGCGCGTCAACAAACTCCTTGAATTGAGTCAGATGACGGACCGCTCGGCGGCGGAGATCGCCAAGCACGCCATGGAAAGCGCCATCGAGCTGACCGGCAGCACGATCGGCTATATTGCATTCGCCAACGAGGATGAAACGGTCCTGACGATGCACTACTGGTCGAATAGCGCCATGCGGGAATGCGCCGTGGTTGAGAAACCCATCATCTATCAGGTGAAAGACACGGGACTTTGGGGCGAACCGATCCGCCAGCGGAAGCCGATCATCACGAACGACTATGCCGCCCCCAATCCCCTGAAGAAGGGCACCCCGCCGGGACACGTCCGCCTGACCCGCCACATGAACATTCCGGTGTTCGATGGCGGCCGGATTGTGGCCGTGGCCGGCGTGGGCAACAAGGCGGAGGATTACGCCGATGACGATGTAAGACAGTTGACGCTGTTCATGGACGGCATGTGGCGCATCTTGTGCCGCAAGCGGGCGGAAGAGCGGCTCGAAAGCTACGCGGCCGAATTGGAGGCGGCCAACAAGGCGCTGGAGAAGGCCAAGCATCTTGCCGAGTCCGCCAACCGCGCCAAGAGCGAGTTCCTGGCCAACATGAGCCACGAAATCCGCACTCCGATGACCGCCATTTTGGGCTATTCCGACCTGCTTCTGCAGGACGACCTCGGCGGCAACGAGCGCGAAGAGTTCGTGCAAACCATCCAGCGGAACGGCAAACACCTGCTGGGCATCATCAACGACATCCTCGACATCTCGAAAATCGAGGCCGGCAAGATGACCGTCGAGCGGATCACCTGCTCACCCGTGCATTTGGTGAGCGAAGTGGCTTCGTTGATGCGGGTCCGGGCGACCGCCAAACGGCTCTCGCTCGATGTCGAGTACCGCGGACCGGTCCCCGAGACCATCCGTACCGACCCGACCCGGTTGGGCCAAATCCTGTTGAATCTGCTGGGCAATGCCATCAAGTTCACGGAGTGCGGCGGCGTGCGCCTCGTGGTGCGCATGATGACTCCGCGGGACGACCCCAACCCCCGCATCGGCTACGAGGTCATCGACACGGGCGTGGGGATGACGGCGGAGCAAATGGCCTCGATCTTCGAGCCGTTCTCGCAAGCTGACAACTCGACCACGCGGCGGTTCGGCGGCACGGGACTCGGCCTGACGATCAGCAGGCGGCTGGCGCACATGCTCGGCGGGGACATCACCGCCGAGAGCGTGCCGGGAAGGGGTAGTTCGTTTCTGGTCGTGGTTGACACCGGCCCGCTAGAGGGCGTCCGCATGTTGGACGGTCCCCACGAGGCCGCCCACGCCGCGGAACCTGAACCTTGTGGCAACGGCCCTGCCGACTTTCGCCTTTCCGGCCGCGTCTTGTTGGCCGAAGACGGCCCGGACAACCAACGGCTGATCGCCTTCATGTTGAGGCGGGCGGGGCGACGGTCGACGTGGCCGAAGACGGCCAGATTGCCGTCGAGCTTTTTCGCCGTGCCGCCGAGGAAGGCCGGCCGTTCGACTGCGTGCTGATGGATATGCAGATGCCGGTCCTCGATGGCTACGGCGCCACGCGGCAACTCCGGCGGATGGGTTGCAACACGCCGATCATCGCCCTAACTGCCCACACCATGCGTGGCGACCGGGAGCAATGCCTGGAAGCCGGCTGTACGGACTATATCGCCAAGCCCGTCGATCGCGGCCGGTTGCTCCAAATGGTGGTGGGCCATCTTCATAGCGCGGATGAGAATGTCGCCTGCGGGCCAGGGACCGGCACGGGGGTTGCAGGGAACCAGGGACTCCGGTAGACTACCGGCTTCTCTCCCACAACCCGACGGATCACGCCCATGGCTCCCCCTGACGCCCTCGAGTCTTCCCCGCGCACCAGCCCTATGTGCCCGCCCAAACCACGCTGCCCGAGTTCACCTGGCCGGCCGTGCTGGTGGGAGCGATCCTGGGCATCATCTTCGGCGCCTCGTCGCTCTACCTGGTGTTGAAGGTGGGCATGACCGTCTCGGCCTCCGTCCCCGTCGCCGTGCTGGCGATCACGCTCTTCCGGGGCTTCTCCCACAGCTTCGGCTTCCGCCGCGCGACCATCCTCGAGAACAACATCGTGCAGACGGCCGGCTCGGCGGGCGAGTCCATCGCCTTCGGCGTCGGCGTGACGATGCCGGCCGTGATGATCCTGGGCTTCGAGATGGAATGGCTCCGCGTGATGGTCGTCTCGATCTTGGGCGGCTTGCTGGGCATTTTGATGATGATCCCTCTGCGCCGGGCGTTTTGCGTCAAACAGCATGGCGTGCTGCAATTTCCCGAGGGCACCGCCTGCGCCGACGTGCTGGTGATCGGCGAGACCGGCGGCGCCACCGCCAAGACGGTCTTCGCCGGCTTTGGCATCGCCTTCGTCTACCAACTCCTGATGGGCGGCATGAAACTTTGGCGGGACGTGATTTCGCACCCGTTGGACTGGTTCAAGGGCGCTACGCCGGCCTTGGAAGCCAATCCCGCGCTGTTGGGGGTCGGCTACATCATCGGAACCCGTGTCTCTTGCATCATGGTGGCCGGCGGGGCCCTGGCGTGGTTTGTGCTGATTCCGATGATCGCCTATTTTGGCGCGGGCCTGAACACGCCTCTGGCGCCGGCGCGGGCCGGCGATCCGTTGATCCGCAACATGGATGCCGATAAGATCCGGGAGTTCTACGTGGTCTATATCGGCGTCGGCGCCGTGGCCGCCGGCGGCATCATCAGCATGTTTCGGACGCTGCCGCTGATCATCTCCTCGATCTACGCCGGACTGCGCGACATGCGGGCTAGCGCCGGTGACATCGTCGGCCGGGTGCTCCGCACGGATCACGACCTCTCGATGCGGACCGTGATCTTCGGCTGCCTGGTCTTGATCGCCGGAATCTGGGCCTTCCTGGTGTTCGATCCGCAGGGCGGAGGCGGCGGAACGCCCACCTCCCTGCTGATCTCGCTGGTGGCGGCCGTCCTCATTGTAATCTTCGGGTTCTTGTTCGTGGTCGTTTCCGCGCGCCTGACGGGCGAGATCGGCTCATCGAGCAACCCCATTTCCGGCATGACCGTGGCCACGCTGTTGTTGACGTGCATTATCTTTTTCCTCTCGGGCTTGACCAGTCAAAAGGATCAACTGATCGCCCTCTCCGTGGCGGCCATCGTGTGCGTCGCGTGCTCGAACGGCGGCACCATCGCGCAGAGCCTCAAGACGGGCTTCCTCGTAGGCGCCACGCCCCGCTCCCAGGAAGTGGCAATTCTGGTCGGCTCGCTGTCGTCGGCGTTGGTCATCGGCGGGACGCTGCTGGCATTGAACTACGCCGGCACGGTTTACTCGACCAGGCCCGAAAACGTGCCCCACTTGAAACAGCCGTTGGACGTCTCGCGGCTGCCGCGCGAAACCGGCCCGGACAAGAACACGTACCACGCCTGCGCGCGGCCGAGGGCAACTCTGAAGGCGTCAAACGGGGAAAGTACCTCCTGAATGATCACGGACAGCCCGTCTTCTTCGTCGATCCCGGCATCAACGGCAAATTGACGCAGACGGACGATGGGAAGGCGTTGAAAGGCAGGTTAGCCGCGCCCCAGGCCGAACTGTTCGCCTTGGTTACCCAGGGCATCCTCAACCATAAACTGCCGTGGACGTTGGTGCTCTTGGGAGTGCTGATCGCGGTCGTGCTGGAACTCAGCGGCGTCGGCGCCCTGGCCTTCGCCGTCGGCGTGTATCTGCCCCTCAGCTCGACCACACCGATCTTCATTGGCGGACTCGTCCGCTATCTGGTCGAACGGACGAAGCGGAAAAAGGAGACTGGGCCAGCCTCCGATTTGGAGTCCGAGATGAGTCCCGGCGCGCTGTTCTCCACCGGGTACATCGCCGGCGGGACGATGGGCGGCCTGTTGATCGCCTTCCTGGTTCTCTTTGACCGATTGATCCCGGGCTTGACCGACCGACTGGCGATCGGAGAAAATGTCCCCCACCAAACGGCCACCGCGGTTATCACGTTCCTTGCCCTCGCCGTGATCCTGTTCCTGGTCGGCCGCGGCTGGCTGCTGAAGACGAAGCAACAACAGGCGTGAGAAGCGGCCCTCACTCCTCCGCTTCCGCTGCCGCGTGCGGTAACGTATTCGGCACACTCCGTGTGCCGGACTTCAACGGGTGACAGCGGAGAGTAGGGTGGGACCAGCGAAGCGCAGTCCCACCAATGCCCGCCAGTAGCCGTGGTGGGACTGCGCTTCGCTGGTCCCACCCTACGCGACCTGTTGGTCAGCAGAATCGCGGATTTCCAAAGTTACAGCCCCGGCGGCCCTCGGCCGTTTGTTGGTCAGCGGAATCGTCGTTTTCCAGAATTAGACGCCGCCCGACGCTGTCCACTGGTCGGATTTCCAAAGAGCGCACCGAAGGGCCGGACGTTCCGGCAGCGGACATTCTAATCGCCCGCGACGGGGCCTTTCAAGTCCAAGAAATAGGCCATTTGGCGGAAAGGGGCGTCGTCAGGAACCATTGCTTTCCGTAGCGTCGTTTTTATTTCCCCTGAAATGGTTCCTGACACATTTTCTCCCCCCGTCAGAACTGTCTTCCTCTTGCGACCGCGCCGCGTCGGCGGTAGATTGGTGCCATCCGCCGCGGCAGCGAAACGGGCTTGCCCTTGGGGCGCGTCGCCCTGGTCGATGCTCTTTGCCGACGGCTGAAAATCGACCTCGCGATCCGCCCCCGCGGCAGACCACCAAAACGCCGCGATGGAACCGGAAAATAGTTCTGACACTATGCCGTTGCGCTTTTTTCGGTGAATCGTTGTGAAACGCCTTGGTTTCTCGGTATTTGAGGGCGGTTGTGCGATGTTTGCCTTATGCGACCTGGCAAGGAGTCTGACGACGCAGTTCGCGGAGCAGGCGACACCGCCCGCCAACGGTACGCAGACGATGCTCGATCCACGCGACGTTCCATCGCTGGCAGAGCGATTCGAGCATCCGCAATCGGTCCGTCGCACGGGCCTGTACCCAGTCGGCTCCGATCTTCACGCCCTCCCGCTGCATATCGCGCAGCCGTTGCTGCTCCAGCAACAACAACCCCATCAGCAGCATGTCCAGGTAACGCTCCACCGCCTCGAACTTCATCAGCACATAACACTCGAACTGCATCCGACTCTTCAATTCCCGGAAGAACAGTTCCACCTGCCAGCGGACTTCGTACCACTCGATCACCTGCCGGGCGGTCGCCGTCAGATCGGTGCAAGCCAGCACCTTGCGGTGCCAACGCGCCGGCTTGCGACTGTCTTCGCGGCGATACGAAACTGGGGCGCGATGGTAGGCCCACCACTCGGCCGACTGGCCCGGCGAGAGTTGCACCTTCGGATTCTCCTTGTACGACGCCACGATCAGACAGTCGCCCAGCTTGGAGACCGTCGCTTGGCGCGCCGCGACGGCGTACCGCCGCTTCGTTTTCTTGACTCGCAAGTTGTCGGCGTGTCGCCGACGGGCGAAGACGTGGTCTTCGTTGTCCACCGCGAGGTCGAGCAGGGCAAACTCCTTCCGTGTCCAGCGCCGCGTCCAGGCCACCACGGGGTCGCCCGAGACCAACGCCGCGTCCTGGTCTGGTGTGCGGGCCAGCACCCGATTCGGATCGAGCGGAAAGACCGCGTGAAAATGGCGTTTTCGGCACGCTTTGTGGATCGCGCCGGCATCGAAGGCGCTGTCGAAGGTCACGATCACGTCCACGTCGTCGGGCACGCGCAGTTCGCGGATCATAGCCGCCGCCAGGTCGATCGTCGTCCGAAAGCGCCGCTTGTGTTTGCGGCAGTAATCCGCCGTGTAGTAGCTCTTCCGCGGCACAGGCAGCCGCGCGCCGCGGTCGGTCAGCACCAGCCCCATCAGAAAGGCGTGCTGGCGGGTGTTCTTCCGCGCGGGATTCCGCCGCTTCGACATGAGGATCAAGTTTTCCATCTGCTCCGACATCGTGGCATGGTAGGTTGTGTCGATGGCCACGATCCATTGCCGCCGCTTGCCTTTCGCCTGTCGTCGCTCCCAGGCATCCACGTTGTCCAAGAGCCGGTCGTACAGGTCCACACACCAATCCCGCGTTCGCCATTGGGGGTTGGTCAGCCGGCGAGAGATCGTGGCCGCGTGACAGCGACCGCCCAGGACCTCGCCCGCGATCGTCTTGAGGCAGCGTCGATGAGGAGCCAGGAGGAAGGCCAGCACCATCGGAGCCAAGGCGCGTTGGATGGGCCGGGAGCACTTCGCCGTGGTTTTGGAAAAGAACGACTTGACCTCCCGAGGTACGCCCAATACGATCATGGCAGACTCCTTTCCTGGATGCGGACGGCGATCCTGCCGCCCGGTTTGTTGTGGACTCATCCAGGATACGGAGTCTTTTTGTTCGTCCCAACATCATTTACGCCACGCTAGCATTGCTTTCACAACGAAAAAGCGCAACGGCATAGAGTCTGACCCCGATTTCGGCCGACCCCGATTTCGGCCCTCCGATTTCGGCCGATTTCGGCTTTGAGCATTCAATATTACGAATCACCTCGTCGTCAACATAGTTGTTCACCAAGAACTGTTGAAGGTCAGCCTTAGCTTTATCATCTCCAAATTTGGGGCCAAGCCAGAGCCTGCGGATCGCGTCAATCGGAAAGTCGACGTACATAAATGGCTTGCACTTTCCCTTATGACATTCATAGACCACCTCAGGCGCAGACTCATCAACAGTGCAATAATCCCCCGAGACAACATCCCCGCTAAAAACGGTGGTCGCGAGCGGGTGACGGAGCACAAGACGGACCTCTTTTTCTTTCAGAAATTTCGGGTCCTTGCACGTCGCTGCCTGCCATGCAATGCGTTGGAAGAGGTCGAGAAATGGATCAGAGAAGAACTCTCCTCTGGCAGTCTGTCCTATGAACTGTCCTATGAAGTGGTCTAGTATCTTATTAACGCTCCGGCGTTGCTCCGGTACGTCATAACTGATCCGACGACGCATATCGAGATTGCGGTCTTTCGTAGCCAACGTGATTTTCGACAGATCGACCCCGATGGCAACGCCGCTGCCACCGGCAGCGTATTCTGTCCATTGGCCGTGGTCGTCTTCCAACTCGGTGAATGAACCACAAAACAGATAAGGAATCGGCCTCCCACCCGTTTCCGCGTTCGGCCCCCGCCAACGATCAATCTTGATTTGCAGATCCCCGAGATTTTTCCGGTCGATTTCGGTTGAGTTTTCGCTCGTTCGCCTTTTAATAATCTCCTCTTCGACCAGTCGCCAGAGCCACTCAAACTCCGTTTTGTCGTCCATAAACGAAATGTTGCTCAGTCGGAGTTTTCGGCCCTCGACAATCTTGAATAACGTCTCTACTGACGTGTAGTGGTAATGAACCTCGCTACCCATCGCTCTGCCTCGTTCGGTTTCTGTCCCCCGCCGTCACCTTTTTCTGCGCCTCGAGTATGACGGATATAGCGGTCGCCAAGTCAACGTTGAAAAACTCCCGATTCTTCGCCACGCGGTAGCCGTCCCTTTCAAGGCGCGCGTGGACGTACCCTTCTGCTGCGTCGCAGTCCTCGACATAGGCATCGAAGGCAAGCACAAACGGCGTGGGAACGCCAGTCGCGGCCGAAAGCTCGTCGATCCGGTCGCGCGGGCTCCGTTTCGTCTTTCCGACCTTTATCATGTTGCCCAACGACGGGTTCGTGAGGATGTAGAGGTAGCCCGCCGCTGCCGCGGCAGGCGGAGAATCGGCGCTGGCAACCCCGCTTTGCAGGCGCTCGATTGCGGTTGCGTACGCTTTCTCGAACCGTTCGACGTCCGGCAGCCTCAAGTTGAGATCGAGCGGCTCAAGCGGCTTCGCCGGCGTCCCAACCTTCGCGGAGCCCCTTCGCGAGCTAAGAGCGCTGAGAAGCTTCGGACCGAAGCCTTCGAAATAGCGCAATGCCGCATCGCCAACGAAAGCGAGTTCGTAAGTTGCCTCGCGGAAAACGGGATGGACGTCCGCGTTCCGCACAGAATGCGACCACTCGATTGCTTGGCGGTACAGCGCGCCAAACCTCCTCGAAATGGCGACGATTCTGGGGATGCTTTCTGCCGAGGCGTCCGCCGGGAATGTAATTATAAATTGCCTGTCGTCTTTGCCTTCGGCGCCGAAGAGGGGCCTAAAGTCGGACTTCACCCAGTTCTGAAAATCCATCACAACGCGCATCATCGACTCCATTCGGTCGACGACCCACTGTTGAAGACCGGCAAGTTCGACCTTAGGTCTGGTGCCGACGGGCGGCGAATAAATCAGGTTCCGGCCGGCGGCGACCTCGTCGGCCAGAACCTGGCAGAGAGATCCGCGGGCCAGCAAAACGGGCGCTGGTCAATGATCCGTAATGCCGACTCGCTCACGTTCCACGGGTTATCTGCCATCGCACGGCCCTCCGAAACCTGCTTGGGGTGAATGCCGACCGGTCAGTATACATAACGCCGGAGACGTGAAAACGCGCCGTCACCGATTTTTGGCGGGAAATATCGGCGATGACCCGCTTTCTGCCCGAGTGATTCCCCGTCTTCCGCCCCCACCTATTTTTTCGTCGCTGCAGCCCGACTCTTTCTGGCGTAGTCGAGCTGAGCCTTAACCTCATTAACGCGGTACGGGGCAACGTACACATA
Organism: uncultured Planctomycetaceae bacterium; assembly: GCA_963754135.1. GTDB lineage: Bacteria > Planctomycetota > Planctomycetia > Pirellulales > Thermoguttaceae > JAJFUI01. The sequence goes on along the minus strand of CAVWEY010000002.1, from coordinate 464,234 downwards.
TTCAACGACCGCGCAAAAAAATCGTCGATAGCATCCACAAATTCCGGCTCGACGCTCTCCTCTGCGGCATGTGAGCCGATATTCCCCAGCATTCGCAGAACGTCGGTCATCTCCGCTAACACGGAAGGAATCTCGCCTCTCGCAGAGAGCTCTTTGAGGTTTTCGGCGAGAATCCGCGTCGTCGCGCCGCGGTTCCTTGCAAAGCATCTCCAGTGTGCGGCGGATCTGGTTCGCAAATCCATTCGGTGATCGGTTCTTGATGCCAGCCGCCTCCACGTAGCACGCGCGCACGCTGTTTGGAACCGAGCTATGCAACTTTTCGGCATTTGGCCAGACCAGTTTATAGTCTTTAACGCTGAAAATGGGCGCAATCGACTGGGCGATAGTCCTCGTTATGTATCCCGCCTGGTACAAGAGCACGCGGTCGCACGTTTCGCAGACCACGAACGCATAGTTCGTAGGGCCTTTGGGATCGTCAGTTCCGGAGGAGTGGGCACCCACCGACCTCTGCGGCGAATCGTTGCCGCAATGGGGGCAATAGCCTACCTCGCGGCGGCCTCTGTCTTCTCGTGCCATATTTAAGTCTCCTATCGGCAAAAAAGGTGTCAGAACCTATGCCGTTGCGCTTTTTCGTTGTGAAAGCAATGCTAGCGTGGCGTAAATGATGTTGGGACGAACAAAAAGACTCCGTATCCTGGATGAGTCCACAACAAACCGGGCGGCAGGATCGCCGTCCGCATCCAGGAAAGGAGTCTGCCATGATCGTATTGGGCGTACCTCGGGAGGTCAAGTCGTTCTTTTCCAAAACCACGGCGAAGTGCTCCCGGCCCATCCAACGCGCCTTGGCTCCGATGGTGCTGGCCTTCCTCCTGGCTCCTCATCGACGCTGCCTCAAGACGATCGCGGGCGAGGTCCTGGGCGGTCGCTGTCACGCGGCCACGATCTCTCGCCGGCTGACCAACCCCCAATGGCGAACGCGGGATTGGTGTGTGGACCTGTACGACCGGCTCTTGGACAACGTGGATGCCTGGGAGCGACGACAGGCGAAAGGCAAGCGGCGGCAATGGATCGTGGCCATCGACACAACCTACCATGCCACGATGTCGGAGCAGATGGAAAACTTGATCCTCATGTCGAAGCGGCGGAATCCCGCGGAAGAACACCCGCCAGCACGCCTTTCTGATGGGGCTGGTGCTGACCGACCGCGGCGCACGGCTGCCTGTGCCGCGGAAGAGCTACTACACGGCGGATTACTGCCGCAAACACAAGCGGCGCTTTCGGACGACGATCGACCTGGCGGCGGCTATGATCCGCGAACTGCGCGTGCCCGACGACGTGGACGTGATCGTGACCTTCGACAGCGCCTTCGATGCCGGCGCGATCCACAAAGCGTGCCGAAAACGCCATTTTCACGCGGTCTTTCCGCTCGATCCGAATCGGGTGCTGGCCCGCACACCAGACCAGGACGCGGCGTTGGTCTCGGGCGACCCCGTGGTGGCCTGGACGCGGCGCTGGACACGGAAGGAGTTTGCCCTGCTCGACCTCGCGGTGGACAACGAAGACCACGTCTTCGCCCGTCGGCGACACGCCGACAACTTGCGAGTCAAGAAAACGAAGCGGCGGTACGCCGTCGCGGTGCGCCAAGCGACGGTCTCCAAGCTGGGCGACTGTCTGATCGTGGCGTCGTACAAGGAGAATCCGAAGGTGCAACTCTCGCCGGGCCAGTCGGCCGAGTGGTGGGCCTACCATCGCGCCCCAGTTTCGTATCGCCGCGAAGACAGTCGCAAGCCGGCGCGTTGGCACCGCAAGGTGCTGGCTTGCACCGATCTGACGGCGACCGCCCGGCAGGTGATCGAGTGGTACGAAGTCCGCTGGCAGGTGGAACTGTTCTTCCGGGAATTGAAGAGTCGGATGCAGTTCGAGTGTTATGTGCTGATGAAGTTCGAGGCGGTGGAGCGTTACCTGGACATGCTGCTGATGGGGTTGTTGTTGCTGGAGCAGCAACGGCTGCGCGATATGCAGCGGGAGGGCGTGAAGATCGGAGCCGACTGGGTACAGGCCCGTGCGACGGACCGATTGCGGATGCTCGAATCGCTCTGCCAGCGATGGAACGTCGCGTGGATCGAGCATCGTCTGCGTACCGTTGGCGGGCGGTGTCGCCTGCTCCGCGAACTGCGTCGTCAGACTCCTTGCCAGGTCGCATAAGGCAAACATCGCACAACCGCCCTCAAATACCGAGAAACCAAGGCGTTTCACAACGATTCACCGAAAAAAGCGCAACGGCATAGGGTCAGACTCTAAAAATTCATTTTGACGGCAAGAAGGTGCCAGAGCTATTGTTTTCTGCCCCGACGGGAAGGGCGTCCTGGAGAGAAAAACGAAAGAAAGGGGGACACATCCAATTTCTGCCGGGTGCCCGCCGGGCGAGGGCCAATCGGAAGTCGCTCCCGAGTAATTGGACTTGTCGTCCTTTCTCCCCTTCGGCATGGTCGCTACATCAGGATGAAGACCTCGTCCGGATAATCCGCGCCGGCCTGTACCACAAACAGGTCAGGGCGGTCCTTGCCGATGGCGGCCAGGGCCGCCGTCAACTCGTCGAAACTGGCCGCGTCGGCCACGATCTGGCCGTCATCGAAGGCGACGAAACGTCCCCGCGGGTACAGCCGGGGCAACTCGTCTTTCGAGCGCTCGTACGCAGCCCGGTTCCGCTCGTAACTCGAGTCCATGCCGATTTCCCTGGTCACGGGGCTGACAAGTTCGCTACGGCCATCAGCCGCCCCTCATTACTGGTATTATTGCCTCCCGATTGCCGCGCGTCCAGGGGGCTTGCCTGCTAAACCGCCTTCTCCGTCGCCCGCAACTCCCCCGTAGTTTTCATCGCACAGAACTTTGGGCCGCACATGCTGCAATAGTGCGAACGCTTGTGCTCGTCGCCGGGGAGCGACTCGTCGTGCATCCGCTGGGCGGTCTCGGGATCGAGAGAGAGCCGGAACTGCTCCGCCCAGTCGAAGGCGAAGCGGGCGCGGCTCATGGCGTCGTCCCGGTCTCGGGCGCCGACGCGGTGCCGCGCCAGGTCGGCGGCGTGCGCGGCGATCTTGTACGCGATCACCCCTTGACGCACGTCCTCCAGGTCCGGCAGGCCCAGGTGCTCCTTGGGCGTGACGTAGCAGAGCATGGCTGCCCCGTACCACGCCGCCATCGCCGCCCCGATGGCGCTGGTGATGTGGTCGTAGCCGGGCGCCACGTCGGTAACAATCGGCCCGAGCACGTAGAACGGCGCACAGTCGCACCACTCTTGCTGCAAACGGACGTTCCGTTGGATCTGGTCCATCGGCACGTGGCCGGGGCCCTCGATCATCACCTGGCAGTTCCGCTCGCGCGCCCGGCGGCCCAGCTCGCCCATCACCTTTAGCTCGGCGAATTGGGCCTCGTCGCTGGCGTCGGCGATCGAGCCCGGCCGCAAGCCGTCGCCCAGGCTCCACGTGACGTCGTGCTGGTGCATGATCTCGCACAGTTCGTCGAAGTGGGTGTAGAACGGATTCTGCTCATGGTGGACCGTCATCCATTTGGCCACCAGCGAGCCGCCCCGGCTGACGATCCCGGTCACCCGCCGCTCCACAAGCGGCAGGTGCTCGCGGAGCACTGCGGCGTGGACCGTCATGTAATCGACCCCCTGTGCGGCCTGCTGGGCAATCGCGTCCAAAAAGTCTCGTGGCCGCATGTCGGCGATTTGGTCGAGTTGCTCGGCCACCTGGTAGATCGGGACCGTGCCCACCGGCACGGTGGCGGCGTCGATGATCCGGCCCCGCACGGCGTCGATGTCCGGGCCGGTGGAGAGGTCCATCACTGTGTCGGACCCGTAGCGGACCGCTGCCAGCAGCTTCTCCAACTCGCACTCCGAGTCGCTCGAAACGGCCGACTTGCCGATGTTGGCGTTGATCTTCGTCCGCGCCGCCACCCCAATCCCGATGGGAGCAAGACCCTTGGACAGGTGGACCTTGTTGGCCGGGATCACCATCCGGCCCTCCGCCACCTCCTGCCGCACGAACTCCGGATCGAGCTGCTCGGCGCGGGCGACCGCCTCGACCTCAGAGGTCACCCGTCCGGCCCTCGCATCCTCGATCTGGGTCATGGTCCGCCTCCACGGGACTTGTAGCACAGGCATCTTGCCTGTGCCTCCACCACACGGGCAGGATGCCCGTGCTACCTCCGGCAGTCCAGTATAGGGGCACGGCGAAGGGCGGTCAAACGCCGGGACTCGTAGAAGCGGCATCCTGCCGCGTCCGGCCGACAACTGACAAGAGCGGCAGGATGCCGCTTCTACTGGACGCGCACCCATCCTTTCCCATGTTACCCAGCCTACGGAATCGCGCCAATGCTCAAGATTCCTACAATCCTAACCGATACCTATCTCCCGGGTAGTTGCTGGGGATTTACTTGCGCACCCAGGTAGCGGCCGGCACCCACGGCGGCAGCACAGGCATCTTTGCCCGTGCTCACGGCAACATAGGCAAGGTGCCCGTGCTGCAACACCACCCGGCAGAGAGGGGACCAAGACATGGACCAACTCGGGATCAAAGTTCTCGCCTGCTTCCCAGACCTCAACTCGTTCAAGACGGAGCAGCGGGATGACGGCGCGGCAGAGACGAGTCCGCCGTCGTCGGCCGGCCGGATCATCAACCAGGCGCTCGCCTTCAAGTTGCTCTCTGCGGTGACGCTCTTGTTGCTGGCGGTGGCCGTTTTTCCGCTCTTTTCCAGCCGCGCCGATAGGCCCGCGGCATCGCCGTCAGCCACCGACGCTTCGCTGCCGTGGCAGGCGGGAGCAACCGCCGGGCCAGGCGAGACGACGATGGCCCAGTCCTCCGCGCCTCGGCCGGCAACCGTAGTCCCGGCAACGCCCCAGCAGTCGCTGGCGCCCGTGATCCTTCCGCCGCCGCCGGAAACCGCCGCGGCGCCGCGGCCGACCCCGTCGGCCGACGTGCCGCTGGTGTCGTCGAGATGGCCAAATCCGGCCCACGCCGTCAGCCCGCAAGACAACCCGGGTGGCGAGCCGCCGCGGGCGGAAGCCAATCAGCCGATGGCGGTTCGTCCGCCGGAGTACCAGGCCGATGCACGGGCCGGCAATCGCCCCGACAATCCCGCGGCGCCGGCCAACCCCAATTCCGACAAATCCGTCACCGGGGACCGTTATGACCGCACTCGACCAAGCGCTCGATTAGGGCGTTTCAGCAACAGGGCACGACCCCAGTGGCGATAGCACCGCAGCCGGCCCCGCCGGCGCCGAGCAATCCGCCGCCGACCACGGCCCAGCCGTGGTGCCCGCCGGCAGAGCGACGGACTGTGCAGCCGCCGGCGGCCGCGGGACCGACGCGGCAGACGGAGCCTGAGGAACCCCCTCCCTTGTCGCTCTCCGACGTCTTCAGCGGCGTGCTGGCAGCGCTCGAGAAGACGCCAACCCGCCCCGCTCGTCCCGAGAGGGCGGAAAGCGGCCGAGGAACGGGCGGTCCACCGTCCACCGAAGCCGCCAGCGAGCCGGAAAGGTCTCTCCGAGGGATTAGCGCCTCTGCCGCTCACGGAAGCCGCCAGCGTGCCGGAAAAGTCTCTCCGAGGGATGGGCGGTTTACCGCCCACCGAAGCCGCCAGCGAGCCGGAAAAGCCTCTCCGAGGGATGGGCGGTTCACCGCCCATTGAAATCGGCGGTGAGCAGTGGATCGTGGATAGTGGGCAGTGGATAGTGGGCAGCGGGCAGTGGGCAGGCGGAATCATCAATGATGAACTCCCTGTCAACGCACCATCCGCCGACATTCATCAGTCATCATTCATCGATCATCATTCCGATACCCCCAGTCCCGAACCCTCAGTTTCTAGCCCCGAGTCCGTCGCCACTGGCCCTTCGCCGCTGGCCACTAGCCCCGAGTCGCTCGCCCCGAGCCCCTTGCCACAGGCCCCTTCGCCCGCCTTCAAGCCCGCCTGGCAGGTCGACCGTTTCACCTGGCCAAAAGTCTGCCGCCGGCTGATGGCCAAAGCGGCGGAGGAATGGGACCGCCTCTGCGACGCCCTGTTGGCCGCCAGCGCCCGAGGACAAAAGGTCCTGGCCATCGCCGGTTGCCGCCGCGGCGAGGGGGCCACGACGCTCTTGCTCTGCGCCGCTTCCCGGCTAGCCGAGCGGGGCATCAAGACGGTGCTGGTCGATGCCGACCCGGAGCGGCCGCGGCTTGCCAAGCGGCTGGGCGTGCAGCCGCAACTGGGCTGGGACGAAACCGCCGCTGCGGACGCCGGCGGGCTGGACCAGGCGGTCGTCGAGGCTGCCGGCGGGCTGGCCGTCTTGCCGCTCCGCGAGCCGCTCCCTCAGAACGGCGGCCGGAAAAACCTCGACTGGCCGCGCTTGGCCGCCTGCCTCGACCAACTCAGAAGCCTTTACGAGATGGTGCTGGTCGATCTGGGACCGCTGGAAGACGCCGATTGGGCCGCCGCAAGAAAAGGGGACAGTCCCCATTTGTGCGAAGCACCCTCCGGGCCGTTCCGGCAAATGGGGACTGTCCCCTTTTCTTGCGGCGGCATCGACGCGCTGCTGCTGGTCCGCAACCGCCGGCTGACCCCGGAAGAGCAGTTGTCCGAAACAGAAAGCCGGCTGAGCGCGGCCGGAATCCCCCTGGCCGGACTGATCGAGAACTTCGTGGCGGCGTAGCCCGACTGTTGGGGCGGCAGTTGAACTGCCGCCCCAGCCATTCAGGATGATCGAACCATGTACGAAACCTACTGGCGACTGAAGCAAAAGCCGTTCGAGAACGCCGCCGATCCGCGCTTCTACTACCCCGGCCAGTCGCATCAGGCCGCGCTGTTGAAGTTGCGCTATGCGGTCGAGAACCGCCGCGGCGCCGCCCTGCTGGCCGGACCCTCCGGCGCCGGCAAGACGCTGTTGATGGTGATGCTCCGCGGGGCGCTGGACGCCCAATTTGCCCCCTTCGTCCACCTCGTCTTCCCGCAAATGTCCACCGCCGAGTTGCTGGCCTACCTGGCCGAGGAACTGGACGGCGAGCCCGCAGTAGGGCAGGCTTCCAGCCTGCTCCCAGGGCAAGTAGAGCGGGCTTCCAGCCTGCTCCCGCCGGCCGGCGGCGTGCAGCAGAGCGTCCGCCGCATCCAGCGCTTCCTGGCCGCCAACGCCGAGAAGGGCCGCCACGCCGTGGTCGCCATCGACGAGGCTCAACTCGTCCGCGATCCGGCCACCTTCGAGGCCCTCCGGCTGCTGTTGAACTTCGAGCCGGGCGGCACGCCCGCCCTGACGCTGCTGCTGGTCGGCCAGCCCTCGCTCCTGCCGGTCATCAACCGCATGCCGCAGTGGGAGGAACGGCTGGCGGTAAAATGCCTGCTCCGCCCCTTCACCCAGCCGGAAACCGAGAGCTATGTCGAGCACCGGCTCCGGGCGGCCGGCTCGCCGCGGCCGATCGTCGAGCCCGACGCCGTCCCCACCCTCCAGGAATTGACCCACGGCATCGCCCGGCAGATCAACCGCCTCTGCGACCTGGCCCTGCTGATCGGCTATGCCGAGGAGCAGCAGACGCTCGGCCCCGGCCATTTCGAGGCGGTCTGCCGCGAACTGGTGGCCGTCACGCCGGAGTAACACTGTTACTTCTTTGCGGCTGGCGGCCCAGGTATCGCGAGATACATGTCTTGCCGCTTCAGATACTGGGTCAATGGTCTGTAGCCCTGGATCGCGGGTTCCGTAGCGAGTTCTCGCAAGAGCGGCTGGTCGACGAGCGAGTCCCACGCGATGAGCGCATCGACCGCGATACGCCGCAAGGAGTCCAGGGCCTTCTTGTCCTGGGCAACGCGGCGAATTGCCGCCAGTCCGCAATCGCGGGTTTCCAGACGCACCCACCAAATTGGGGTCGTCTTGTCGGCAAGAACTCTGTTCATGCATTGCGCGGCCAACTCGCGAAGCGCCGGGTCGGGATCGTGCTCGAAACGGGTCGCCAGCGCCGGAAACTGCCAGATTGCAGGGTGCCCGGCGACCGCCTTGAGCATGGCAAGGCGTTCCTTCGATCCGGTCTCCTTGTCCATGGCGTGGAGGAGCGCCTGCTGGACCTCCCAACTACGCACGTCGCCGAAGGAGGCGACCGTCTTTGCCCGCTGTTGAGGGTCATTGCCGTCGATCGCCGCTACCCGGCGAGCAACGTCGTCATCGGAGAGGAACAGATCGCCGGGATCGACGACGGGCGGGTGGTCCTCGGCGATCTTCGCCGCCAGTTCTGTGCGCCCGTGCGCGCTCCACCAGGCGCTGGCCGCTTCGATTGCCGCCGAGCGTTTCTCCTGGCTGTCGGCGGGGTGGTAGCCAAAATCTTTACGCGTCAACTTTTGGAACGACTCTGCCGCCACGTCGGCGATCGAGAACGAGTGAGTTCCGCCCGCAATGTACCGCGCCCCGTTCACTTCAGTCCTTTCGAGGGCCTTGGCCATCAACGGAATGGCCCAGTTCTTTCCGCACCCGACGGCCTCGCGCAACTGGCCCGGTACTTCCCACGGCCCCGGGTCGAGCGTCCCCGTCGCCTCGAATCGGCGGGCTATCTCCTGATACACCTTTCGATCCCCGAACCTGAGCAAGGTTGAGTAGTCACCGCTCCGGCTACGGTTCTCGCGGAAGCGCGCGAACACCTCAACAACGACCAACCGCGGGTCCAAGAGGTGGAGGAGGTCTCTGCGCGAGTTATCGCTCGGGTCGTCGGCAGGCAATGCCCGGGCCTCGGCCATCACGGCGCCCGGGCCAATTAGCATGGCCAGCGCCTCCAGGTCGCCTACCTTGTCCCAGTTCCGCAAGGTGATGTTCTTACTGCGCAACGCGAGTTGATTGCGGATCATCTCCGCCTGCGGCTTCCCTTGGCTCAGCTTCCACCATTCCCGGACGTTGGCGAGCGCCGACCGGCGTTCGGGCGTATCCACGTGCAATGGCGTCGACGTGTAGCTTTCGTAGAACTTGCAGCCGACGATCCGCTCGAGGCAGTTGATTGCTATGTCTTGACGGCGCAGCATACTCAATCCGGGGTGCCTGCCCGGTTGGTGCCAGACGAACGTTCGCGTGGGGGTGCCATCGTCGAGGGAGTCGATCAGAAACGGAATGGCAGGCGCGCCGATCGCCATAATCTGATTCGCCGCCGTCGGGCGGGCGTATCCCAACCGAAAATTGTGGGGGGTCCGCCGCCGTAGGCCGGGTCCGCGGACAGGTCGCGCAGTTGGTATATCCAGTAACGGATTCGCTCCTCCTCTGTGCGATCCTTCGGCGACTTCTGAAGGAACGCCGGCCGCGGCGCCGCCGCCTCCCTCTCCAGCGAAGTAATCAGTGACTTGAACTCGTCGTCATACCGGCCGCCGGAGTCCTCGGCGACCAACTTCTTGCACGTCGCAAGGAACTCCTTCCGCGAACCACCCTTGTGGAACGCGAGCAGCGCTTCCCACGCGCAGTTTTTCTTGCGGGGTCGTCCAGGTGGCCACCGGAGGTCCCGCGCATACCGGCACTTCGGTTGCGACGAAAGCCAGGCAGAGGCACGTGAGTGCTAGCCACGCAGGTTGCCTGGGAATTGACGATAGTGCGAATGGAGTCTTCATTTCAACCTCCTGTGCGACGGCGGTGATAGCACCGGTTCGCGCCACAATTTTCGCTCCGACCACACCAACGCAGGACATTCTACCACAACGGCAGGCCGCGCTCGACTTGGCCGGCTCCTTGGCCGCCGCCACTTTCCACAGGCGGATCGTGTTGTCGCGGCTGCCCGAGGCCAGCGTCTTTCCGTCCGGGCTGAAGGCGAGGCACTCGACGCCGTCCGTATGCCCTTCGAGAGTATTGATACATTTGCGCGTGGCGAGGTCCCACAGCCGGATCGTGTTCTCTCCGCCGGCAGAGGCCAGGATGGCGCCGTCCGGGCTGAAGGCGACGGCGGTGACCCGCTTGGCGTGGCCGGGCAGGTCGGCCAGCAGCTTCCCGGCCGCCACGTCCCAGAGTTTGAGTTCACCCAAGGAGGCGGTCCCGCCGGCCGAGGCGAGCGTCTTGCCGTCGGGGCTGAACGCCACGCAATAGACGGCCTCAGCGTGCTCGGCGAGCGTGGCGGTGTTCTTGCCGGTGGACACGTCCCACAGCTTGACCGAGTTGTCGAAACTGCCCGAGGCCAGCGTCTTGCCGTCGGGGCTGAAGGCCACGGACGCCACCACGTCGGTGTGCTTATCGGCGGTGGCCCTGCTCGTGCCGGCAGCCACGTCCCAGAGCCGGATCGAGCCGCCGACATCGCCCGAGGCCATTGTCTTTCCGTCCGGGCTGAAGGCCAGGCAGCGGACCGTTTCGGCGTGTCCCTGAAGTTCGTCCGTGCTCTTGTGGGTCTGCACGTCCCGGAGCTTGATCAGTTTGTCCTCGCCCGCCGAGGCCAGGATTTTGCCGTTGGGGCTGATGGCGATGGAATGGAGGCTGCCGAGATCGGCGTCAATGGTCAGGGTGTTCTTTCCAGTGCGGAGGTCCCAAAAGCGGATGCTCTCGTCGTGGCTCGCCGAAGCCAGGGTCTTTCCGTCCGGGCTGAAGGCCACGGAGACGACGGCATCGGTGTGTCCGGTCAGGGCGTCCGGCGTTTTCTGCTCTTGCCGCTGGCAGGAGGAGGAAGAGGCTGCGATCAACCCGAGACAAGCCAACCAAAATGCCCGTTTCATGGCTTACTCCTCTGGTTCGAGATAAGGTTTGCACCCGCTCGACTCGACTGCCATCCTACCCCGCCCGGTAAGGAACTGCAATCAGGGGCAAGTGGCCGGGCGGGGTGACATCCCCACCGGCCCGTGGTATACTGATAGGGAGGCTTTTCCGCCGCAGGAGAAAGGGCCATGTCCACAGTCGAGTACGCCCATGTCACGATCGGTCCCGACAACGTGCCGATGCTGGCCGGCACGCGAATCAAGGTCGTGGAAATCATCGTCCCCCATCTCGCCTACGGATGGGATGCCCGAGAACCTATGTCGCGAGTTCCCGCACTTGAGCCTCGGCCAAATCCATAGCGCCCTGGGTTACTACTACGACCACCAAGCCGAGGTCGACGCCGACATTGAGCGGGGGATCCGGACCGTTGAGGAGTACCGCAAGAAGTTCGAGGCGGCCGGGCCGTCGCCTCTTCGGCTGAAGCTCCAAGCCAAGGGCTTGCTGCCGTGAGTGTCGCCCTCTATCTCGATCACAGTGTCCCGAAGGCGGTTGCCCTGGGTCTACGGCAGCGGGGCGTTGACGTCGTGACGGCCTACGAGGACGGCAGCGCCGAGTTGGACGACGAACCGTTGCTCGATCGCGCCGCCCAGCTCGGTCGGGTGCTATTTACGCACGACCGCCACTTTCTGGCCATCGCCGACCGTTGGTGTGCGGCTGGGCGGCCATTCTCGGGCGTCGTCTATGTCCATCAGTACCGGCTGACGGTGAGGCAGATAATCGTCGAGCTTGAACTGATTGCCGAGGCGGGCGATCCAGTGGACATGCAGAACCGGGTGGAATTTCTACCACTGTAAGCGGCAATATGATCACCCGTGCGCCTCGCTGGGGAAAAATCGTCAATCTTGCACGACAGCGATCTGTTGTTGGACGTTCTTGCGAAAGTCCAATGGGTTGGCAATACCCGGGAATCGCGTTTTTGATCCGCCCGTGCCTGACACTGTGACGGTTCCGAAGTCGAAAACGCGGCCGAAAACGCCTTGATCAACCTGCAAACCTTCGGTCTTTGTCAGCAAGATCTCCAGCGACTGGCGGCTAATCAACCCCCTCTTTCCAATAACACGTCTGTCGGTCAGGACACACTCCGTGGTCAAGAATATGATTAGGGTCTTAATCGCCAGAATGATTGCGCCAGGAGAAGTGGCATTCCGAGGCAAAGTCCACCGAGAAATGTGTCCGCTCCGCGGGATCCAGATGTGATGAATGCGAGTGCGAAAGGGATCAAGGCCACAAGGAAAAGTATGCCGGCGGGTAGGAAGATCATCGGATGGATGCTCGCTGCAAATAGAATCTTCTCGCCCGGCATTAGATTACCCGCCGTGTAGGAAGTGCGAGCGGTAGACTGGACGGGTCGCCGAAACGGAAAATTGTTCGCGGAAGCTGGTGTCGGCACAGCCTCGCGAATATCAGTTGTCGGCAACGGTGGTGTCGGCGGAGGCTTCGTGGCACCTCCTACGCGTGATTGATCGTTGGGAACGCGAACGGTCTCCCCGCACTGTTGGCACTTTGCCTGCCTTCCTGCGCCCGAGTCGGGAGCCTGATATTTCTTTCCACAGACTGGACATGCAAACTGGATCATGGCGGATTACTTCGCCGGCAGCATTATGGCCGCCATCAACGTCCAAGCAGTTTGCGATTATGGTATCCCTTCCAACTGATGTCAAGCATCCACCCGTAGGTTCCGGTGGCGAGGCTGTTCAAGGATGTCGGCTTGAGCACCTGCCAAAATGACATACACGGAAAGTTAATGCGCCGCTCACTCTTAGGCAACATTCTGGATACAACGTCTCAATATGTTACGCGGCAATGAGTTGCGAGTCCGCTATTGCTCTTTGGCACACCGCTTGCATCTATCCCCGGCCAAACCGCGCGGGGCTGCCATTTTGTGGTCGGGCCACGCTGTCGCCGTACAATTCCGAGCAAGTAAGCCAACAAGAGGAGGAATCCGCTGTGGCAAAACAGTTGGTCTTTGAAGACGAAGCCCGCCAGCCCCTCGCCATCGGCGTGAGCAAGTTGGCCCGGGCCGTGGTCAGCACGCTTGGCCCCCGCGGCCGCAACGCTGTGCTGGACAAGGGCTGGGGCGCCCCCAAAATCACCAAGGACGGCGTGACTGTGGCCAAGGAGATCGAACTGGACGACCCCTACGAGAACCTGGGCGCCCAGTTGGTCCGCGAAGTGGCCTCGAAGACGGCCGACGTGGCCGGCGACGGCACCACCACCGCCACCCTGCTGGCCGAGGCGATCTACATCGAGGGGCTGCGGATGGTCGCCGCCGGGGCCGACCCGATGGCCCTGGGCCGCGGCATCCACGCCGCCAAGGACGCGGTCATTGCGGCGATCAAGAAGATGGCACAGCCCATCAATGAGAAGGACGAGAAGGAAATCACCCAGGTCGCCACCATCGCCGGCAACAACGATCCGACGGTCGGGACCGTGCTGGCCGACGCCTTCCTCAAGGTCGGCAAGAACGGCGTCATCACGGTCGAAGAAGGCAAACAGGCGGAGACCACCGTCGAGGTGGTCGAGGGGATGCAGTTCGACCGCGGCTTCCTCTCGCCCCATTTCGTCACCAACCAGGAAGATCAGAGCGTCGAGTTCGAGAAGTGCCTGATCCTGATCCACGAGGAGAAGATCTCTAGCGCGAAGAACTTGATCCCGCTGTTGGAGGCGGTGAGCAAGGCGGGCAAGCCGCTTTTGATTATCGCCGAGGACATCGAGGGCGAGGCGCTGGCTACGCTGGTCGTGAACAAGCTCCGCGGCATCCTCAACGTGGTCGGAGTGAAGGCCCCCGGTTACGGCGACCGGCGGAAGGCCATGCTCGGCGACATCGCCACCCTCTGCGGCGCCAACGCCATCTTCAAGGACCTCGGCGTGACGCTCGAATCGGTGAAGCTCTCCGACCTGGGCACGGCGAAGAAGGTTGTGGTGGACGCCGACAACACAACCGTCATCGGCGGCGAAGGGAACAAGAAGGCGATCGAGGGCCGGGCGGATCAGATCCGCAAGGAGATCGAGACGACCACCAGCGACTACGACCGCGAGAAGCTGCAAGAGCGGTTGGCCCACCTGGCTGGCGGGGTGGCGCAGATCAGCGTCGGGGCCGCCACCGAGACCGAGATGAAGGAGCGGAAGGCGCTGATGGAAGACGCCCAGCACGCCACCAAGGCGGCGCTGGAGGAAGGCATTGTGCCCGGCGGCGGGGTTGCCCTGCTGCGGAGCGACAAGGCGGTCGACAAGCTCGACTTGACGGGCGACGAGGCGCTGGGGGCGAAAATCGTCCGCAACGTCTTGGACCAGCCCTTGCGGCGGATCGCCGAGAACGCCGGCCACGACGGGGCGGTCGTCGTCAACCGCGTCCGTCAGATGAAGGGAAAGGCCGACGGCTACGACGCCGACAAGGACGTCTACTGCAACCTGGTCGAGGCGGGCATTATCGACCCGGCGAAAGTCGTGCGGACCGCCCTGCAAAACGCCGCCAGCGTGGCCGCGCTGTTGCTGACCACTTCCTGCCTCGTGGCCGACATTCCGAAGGAAGAGGAGCCGAGAGGCCCCGGCCCCGGCGGAATGGGCGGCGGCATGGGAGGCGGAATGGGAGGCATGGGCGGCGGCATGGGAGGTATGGGAGGAATGGATTTCTAGCAAACCTACCGCACGCAATAGCCGGCGGTTAACAGGCGCCGGAATGTGCGTGCAACAATGGTCACTCTCCGGCGGCTGTTAGCCGCCGGCTATTGTGGGAACCTGTGTTGGAGCGGCAGTTCAACTGCCGCCCCGACTTAAACCAACAAACTAGCCTTACACTTGACCCGAAGGAAACCGAACTATGTCGAAACTCAACTTGCGGCCGTTGGATGACCGTGTCGTGGTGGAACCGATGGAGGCGGAGGAGATGACGGCCGGGGGCATCGTGCTCCCCGACACCGCCAAGGAAAAGCCGCAACGTGGCACCGTCCTGGCCGTCGGGCCGGGCAAACTGCTGGATAGCGGCGAGCGCGGCAAGCTCTCGGTCGCCGTCGGCGACGAAGTGATCTACGGCAAATACAGCGGCTCGGAAATCGAGATCGAAGGCCGCGAAGTGAAGATCGTCCGCGAATCGGACATTTTGGCCAAGGTGGTGAAGTAGCGGCCAGGGTTCAGGCTTCGGACGGTTGGTCCGACAAGTCGGACCAGTCGGGACCGGTCTGACAAGTTGATTCGGCCCCGAACCCTGAACCCCGAACCATGAACCCTTAACAAGGAACATATCCAGTGCCCAAACAACTCCTATACGCCCAGCAAGCCCGCGAGCGGATGCTCCGGGGTGTGGATAAACTGGCCGACGTGGTGGCCGTGACCCTTGGCCCCACCGGCCGCAACGTGATCCTCGACAAATCCTACGGCGGCCCGACCGTCACCAAGGACGGCGTCACGGTGAGCAAGGAGGTCGAATTGGAAGACCGCTTCGAGAACATGGGCGCGAAGCTCGTCAACGAAGTGGCCTCGAAGACCTCGGACGTGGCCGGCGACGGCACCACCACGGCCACGGTGCTGGGCCGGGCGATCTTCAAGGAAGGGCTGCGGAACATCGCCGCGGGGAGCAATCCGGCGGCCATCCGCCGCGGCATCGAGAAGGCGGTCGAGGCCGCCGTGGCCCACCTCCGCACGCTGTCCAAGAAGGTCGACAGCAAGGAGGAAATGGCCAGCGTCGGCTCGATCAGCGCCAACAACGACCCCATGATCGGCAACCTGCTGGCCGAGGCGATGGACAAAGTGGGCAAGGACGGCGTAATCACGGTCGAGGAGGGAAAAACGGCCGAAACCACCTACGAGATCGTCGAGGGGATGCAGTTCGACAAGGGCTATCTTTCGCCCTACTTCATCAACCGCGCCCCGGAGATGGACTGCCTCATGGAGGACGCCTACATCCTCATCCACGAGAAGAAGATCAGCAACCTGCGCGACCTGATTCCGTTGTTGGAAAAGGTGATGCAGCGGGGCAAGCCGCTGTTGATTATTGCCGAGGACATCGAGGGGGAGGCGCTTACCACGCTGGTGGTGAATAAGCTCCGCGGCATCCTCAACATCTGCGCGGTGAAGGCCCCCGGCTTCGGCGACCGGCGGAAGGCCATGCTGGGCGACATCGCCACCCTGACCGGCGGCACGATGATCAGCGAGGACCTCGGCATCAAGCTGGAGAACGTCGAGGTCGAGCAACTCGGCCGGGCGAAGAAGATCACCGTCGACAAGGACGCCACGACGTTGGTCGAGGGCGGGGGCAAGCAGGCCGACATCCGCGGCCGCTGCGACCAGCTCCGCGCCCAGATCGAATCGACCGACAGCGACTACGACCGGGAGAAGTTCCAGGAGCGGCTGGCGAAGCTCTGCGGCGGGGTGGCGGTGGTTTCGGTCGGGGCCAACACCGAGGCCGAGATGAAGCAGAAGAAGGCGCGGGTCGAGGACGCCCTGCACGCCACCCGCGCGGCGGCCGAGGAAGGGATCGTGCCCGGCGGGGGCGTGGCGCTCTTGCGTTGCCGGGAGGCGGTCGAGAAGGCCCGCGGCGCCGCCCGCGGCGACGAGAAGATCGGCGTGGACATCGTGCTCCGGGCGCTGCCCATGCCCATCCGCCAGATCGCCGACAACTGCGGCACCGACGGCTCGGTGGTCGCCGACGAGGTGGCCGACAAGGCGGTGAACACCGGCTACGACGCCAACACGGGGAAGTACGTTGACATGTTCAAGGCGGGCATTATCGACCCCTTGAAGGTGGTCCGCACGGCCCTGGAAAACGCCGCCAGCATCGCCGGACTGATGCTCACCACCGAAACCATGGTCACCGATCTGAACAAGGAGGACAAGAAGAAGCGGCAGGTGGAGGGAAGCGTGCGGTGAAGGGGTCAGGGTTCGGGGTTCAGGTGTCGGGTTGCTGGGTTCGCTGAACCCTGAACCCTGAACCCTTCGCCCATTTCGTGGTAGAATATCATGTTCCGGCAACCGCCTCCAACCCGGCCATGCCAACGATGGCGGAAAAGCGCGACTACTACGAAGTCCTGGGCGTCGAGCGGGACGCGACGGAGGCCCGCCTCTCCGAGGCCTACCGGCGGTTGGCGCTGAAATACCATCCCGACCGCAATCCTGGCGACGAGGAGGCGATCGTCAAGTTCAAGGAGGCCGCCGAGGCCTTCGAGGTCCTCAGCCATCCCGAGAAGCGGGCCCGCTACGACCGCTACGGGCAGGCCGGCCTGGAAGGGGGCGGCGCGCCCAGTTCCACGACGTGGCCGACATCTTCCAGGCCTTCGGCGACATCTTCGGCCAGGGCTTCTTCGGCGACATCTTCGGCGGTCGTCGCGGGACGCGGGTCCACAAGGGAGAGGACATCCGCTGCGACGTCGATCTCGACTTGCTCGAGGCCGCCAAGGGGACGGTGAAGATCGTCCGTTTCGCCCGGCACGTGGTGTGCGAAACGTGCCGCGGCTCGGGGGCCAAGCCGGGGACGCGGCCCGAACCCTGCCGCTATTGCGGCGGCCGGGGCCGGGTCGTGCAGCAGAGCGGCATCTTCTCGCTGCAAACCACCTGCCCCGCCTGCCACGGCAGCGGGCAAACGATCCGCGAGCCGTGCGGCGGCTGCCGCGGGTCGGGCTACGGGCAGAAGAGAGTTACGCGGAAGGTGGACATCCCCGCCGGCGTGGACAATCAAACCCGCCTCCGCTTGCCGGGCGAGGGCGAGCCGAGCCCCGCCGGCGGCCCGCCCGGCGACTGCTACTGCCTCGTCCACGTCGCCGAACACCCCCTCTTCCACCGGCGGGGCCAGGACCTCTTCTGCGAGGTGCCCATCGGCTACTCGCAGGCGGCGTTGGGGGCCACCATCGAGGTGCCGACCCTCGACGGCCGCGAGGAGTTGCACATTCCCGCCGGCACGCAGAGCGGCGCGGTCTTCACGCTCAAGGGCCGCGGTATGCCCGACCCCAGGTACCGCGGCCGCGGCAACTTGGTGGTGCAAGTCAACGTCGAAGTCCCGAAGACGCTCACCCCCGAGCACGAGGCCGCCCTGCGGCGGCTGGCCGAGATCGAGAGCACCGACGTCAGCCCGACGCGGAAGGGCTTCTTCGAAAAAGTGAGAGAATTGTTCCAGGCGGAACCAAGCCAACGGAGAACGAAGCATGACGAAACACAAACCGACTGAACCCGGTGCGGGGCCTCCGCCGCCCGAGCAAGCGGAAGCGGAAACCGCGAAGCCGCAAGCGCAGGACGCTGCGAAACCGCAAGCGGCCGAAGAAACCGTGGCCCAGCTCCGCGCCGAGCTCGAGGCCGCCAAGGACCGCGCCCTCCGCTGCCACGCCGAACTGGACAATTACCGCAAGCGGGCCGCCCGCGAAAGCGAAGAACGCCTCCGCTACGCCAACCTCGGACTGCTCCGCGACCTGTTGCCGGTGCTGGACAACGTTGAGCGGGCGATTGCCGCCGCGGAAAAGCATTCCGACGCTGGGGCTATGAATAGTGCTGGGGCGGCAGTTGAACTGCCGCCCCAACCGGGCGCCAACGCCCTGCTGGAAGGATTCCAAATGGTCAACCGGCAATTGGAGGACGTGCTCCGGCGGCACCACTGCCGCCGCATCGAGGCCCGGCACATGCCGTTCGATCCGAACCTGCACCACGCCGTCATGCAGCAGCCTTCCGACGAGTATCCCGAGAACACCGTCCTGACGGTAGCCCAACAGGGCTACCAGTTGCACGACCGCGTGGTGCGCCCCAGCCAGGTGATCGTGTCAAAAGTCACATAAACTAGGCGTAGGGTGGCACGCCCTGAAAGGGCGTGGGCGGCTGTTGAATTCGGCGGTGACGCCCGCCACGCCCTTTCAGGGCGTGCCACCCAACTGCGAATAAGAAGAAGCCATGCCGACCTACGATTACGTCTGCGACGCCTGCCAACATGAGTTCGAGCTGTTCCAACCGATCAAGGAGGGGCCAAAGCGGAAGTGTCCGGCGTGCGGCCGGCAGAAGCTCCGCCGCCTGATCGGCCCCGGCGCGGCCATCGTTTTCAAGGGGTCGGGCTTCTACCAGACCGACTACCCCACGGACTCCTACAAGAAGGCCGCGGCCGCCGACAAGGCCGGCAAGGCGGTCGGCGCCGAGGGAGCCAAGGGCACGGATGCCAAGACCAAAGAGAAGAAGTCCGAGAAATAGGAAACGCGGTGTGGCACGCCCTGAAAGGGCGTGGTGTATTGTCGGACTTGCCCCTGACGCCCGCCACGCCCTTTCAGGGCGTGCCACGCCGGTCAAAAATGCCGCCGTTACACTGCCCCATCTGCCAGCGGGAGTTCCGGCCGGAGGACAGCACCGCGATGCCGTTTTGTAGCCAGCGGTGCCGGCTGCTGGATCTGGGCCGCTGGCTCGACGAACGCTACGGCCTGCCGGTCGAGCGGGAGGAAACCGAGGGGCAGCCGCCGCGGACGGACGAGGAGGAGTATTAGACCCCGCTTGCGTTGCCGGCCGCGGTTTGTATAATGCCGGTACTGGCAATTCCGAGGCACCTTATCTGGGGGATTCCTATCATGGTAGAACACGATAACGGCACGATTCGGCGAGTGGCGTGGTTGGAGACGTTTCCCTGGCTGAAGATTGTCCGCGCGTTCCGGTTGGCCGTCGGGGTCCGGGCGCTGGTCCTCGGCGCGCTGGGCGCAATCATCATGGCAACCGGCTGGTGGCTGTTTGCGGCGCGTTTCTGCGATTTCTCCACAAAGTCCGAGGCCACGGGCTGGCTCGAACCCTATTTCAACTGTCCCTGGGAGGCGATTACCGACCAAGCGGTTCCCGCGGCGCCGGGCGCGCCATCGAGTAGACAATACGTGCGCGACGTGCTCCAGTCGGAATCTACGGACGAGGGTTGGCGCCCGCACGATGCCGTGGCCAGCCCCGTGCGGCTGTTGACGAAGCCGGCGCGGGCGGCGCTGTGGAGCAAGGATTTCGGCCGGCGGGACCTCGTGTGCCTGATTCTCTGCGGGCTGTGGGGCGTGGCGGTGTGGGCGCTGTTCGGGGCCGCCATCTGCCGCAGCGCCGCCGTGCAACTGGCGGCTGACGAGCAACTCGGCTGGGGTGCTGCGCTGCGGTTTGCCTGGCGGAAATGGCCCGCCTACTTCGCCGCCCCGCTCTTGCCCGTCGGCGGCGTGGTGCTGGTGGCAATCCCCGTGGTGATCGTGGGCCTGTTGATGCACTGGCTCGGCTTCCTGCTGGGCGGCATTCTCTGGCCGCTGGTGCTCGTGGCCGGCTTCGTCATGGCCTTGCTGCTGTTGGGCGGGCTGTTCGGCTGGCCGCTGATGTGGGGCGCCATCAGCGCCGAGGGAACCGACAGTTTCGACGCCCTGAGCCGCTCCTATGCCTATACCTTCCAGCGGCCGCTCTGCTACCTGTTCTACGCGGCGGTGGCCGCGGCGATCGGCTGGCTCGGCTGGCTGCTGGTGCAGAACTTCGCCGCGGCCGTGATCTGGCTGAGCTATTGGGCCGCCGGCTGGGGCTGCGGGGAGCACCAAATCAACGCCCTCTTGCACGGCGGCAAAATGTCCGGCGTGGCCGGGTTCGGCGCGGCGCTCGTCATGTTCTGGACCGGCTGCGTGAAGCTGCTGGCCGTGGGCTACGTGTTCAGCTACTTCTGGACCGCCTCGGCCGCCGTCTACTTCCTTCTCCGCCGCGACGTGGACGCCACGGAAATGGACGAAGTCTTCCTCGACGCCGACCAGACCGAGCCGGCCGGCGAGTTGCCCTCGATCACCACCGACCAGGCCGGGGCACCGGTGGCGGCGGGCGAGGCGGCCGCGCCGCCCAAGGACAATCCGCCGCCGGAAACGTCGCCGTAGCCCCGGTGGCGGCCTGATTGGACTACTTGGCGGGCGGCTGCTCTCCGGCGGACGGCTTCTCGACGGCCGGTTTTTCCTCGGCGTCGGTGGGGCGGAACTCCCGCTCGTCGTAGAGCGACAGGGCGTGCAGGGCGTGCCCCAGCGAGACGATCTCCCGCGTCGGCAGCATCGGCGCGTTCCATTGGTAGCGCTCCGTGCCGAGCAGATTGCTGAGGTAGTTCACGGCGTTGACCACATTGGCGTCTTCGAGCCGCCCCTCGGGCAGCGACAGCGCCAGCCACTCCAATGTGCGGCCGGTGGCGCGCAATTGGTCCGCGGGGTCGGGGCTATTGCCCCTGGCCGCCAGGAAGTACGGCCCCCAACTGCCGTCCGCGTTTTGCTGGCGGAAGGCGTAGCGGTGGAACTGGGCGACGTACTTCTGCGCCGCTCGAACTCGCCTTCGACCGGCTGATCGTGTTTCGCGCGGTGCGCCAGGGCGAAGCTCAGGCCCAGCAGGCGCATCAGCCCGCCCTCCGGCGCACCGAGGACCGGCTGCCCCAGCTCCTCCCCGACGATCCGCTCGATGGACCACGTTTCGCCCAGGTCGTTCCTCCACTGCGGCTCGTCGACGTAGTACGCCAGGCCGACCAGCACGGACGACATGTCGCTCCCCGAGCGGCAGCCGAGCTTCTCGGCCTCGACCAGGTCGGCGACCTTGCGGACGGTCCGGCCGAGGCGGACGGGGTAGTCCGGTTGGACGCGGGAGAGGGCCAGCGTGGCCAGGAACTCGCCCGGCCGTTGCTGATAGCCGTAGCCGATCCGCGCGGCGACGTGGTTCCCGCTGCGGCCGAGCAACTCGAAGCCGGCGCAAGGATAGTTCCAGCAGAGGCAGGTGATGCCGTTGATGTGTTGTCCGTTGGGGGCCTCCAGCGAGACCTCGCTCCCGCAACCGAAGGCCAGGCAGCGGCTGAGGATTTCGGTGGGGGTGTTGTCGCGGGTGTTGAAAGGCTGTTGCTGCTGCGCGGCCAGAACGCTTCGCACCCGGTCGCGCAATTCGGCCAACTCCGGCCGGAGCTGCCGCTTCGGCTTCGCAGCGGCGTCCTTCGCCGGGGCAGCGGGCCCCGCCGGTTTGGAACTCACCGCGGGCTTCGCCGCGGGTGGAGATGCCGCGTCATCCGCGCGGGCAAGAAGCCCGGCCGCCACGAGCAGACCGGCCGTCAACACGCCAACTGAAAAGACCCGTCCGTGAACCTGAACCATCGTATAATCTCCGGAGGGTGGCACGTCCCTGAGCGAAGCGAAGGGCGTGGTTCGACCGTCCACCACGCCCTTCGCTTCGCTCAGGGACGTGCCACCCTGGTCTAACAACCTCGTTTCTTCCCAGCCCCCTACGACCCCGCCGTGGTCCGCGGCGGCGTGGCCGTCGCCGTGGGCTGCAACTCGTCTTGCCGCGGCCGGTCGATCAGGAAACCGCCCACGTCCCCCCGCTGAATGTAGCAATTGTTCTCGGCCTCGCAGCCGTACTTGTCCTTGCCGCCGTAATCGATCAGGAAGGCGAAGTTCCCGCCGCAGGCGGGCATCGGATGATACGAAATGTTCGACGGGGCGTAGCCCTGGCCATAGCCCTCGTAAATGTCGTCGCCGTTGTAGTCGAAGAGGATGCCCATGCCCATCTGGTGGGCGGTCCCCTGCGTCAGGCCGCCGGTGGCCATGTAGTGGTCGTTGCCGCCGAAATCGCAGAGCACGCCCAGCGAGCAGTCCCAGGCCATGCCGGTGCCCATGATCGTCCCCTCGTAGACGTCGTCGCCCGAGTCGTCGAAGAGGAAGCCCATCGCGTAATGGCAGCCCCAGCCGCAGCCGAACCGCTGGAAACTGGGCTGGGTCCGCGGGCCGCCGTTGTAGGCCGTGCGGCTGATCAGCCGCTGCGTGTTGCCGCTGAAGTCGCGGGCGAAGCCCAGGCCGCACCAGTAGCCGCCGCCGTGCGAGAGATAGTCGAACTCGTAGACGTTCTCGCCGCCGCCGTCGAGGATCACGCCGATGCCGCCGTCGGCCACCTGCCGGATGCCGGCGCCGACGCCCTGGCCCCAGCCCTCGTAGCCGGGCGTTTCGGGATACGAATCCCGCCACATCCCGCCGCAGTAGTAATGGTTGTTGCCCACCACGTTCTCCAGCAGGCCGAAGCCCAGCGGGTTGCCGAAGCCCTGGGCCCACATGGCGGCGTGATAGTCGTTCCCGCCGCCGCGGCTGATGAGGATGCCGACGCCCCCGATGGCCTGGCCCTGCACGCGGCGGAGCCCGCGGTAGCGGTTGTGGGGGCCGTAGTCCACCAACATGCCCACCCCCGCCACGGCCGATCCTTGGGCCACGTCCTGGGCGTCGTAGACGTTATCGCCGCCGAGGTTTACGAGCATCGAGACGCCCAGCACCGCGCCCCCCTGGATGCCGGCCTGCGTGCCGCGGAAGACGTTATGGCCCCCGAGGTTGATGACCACCAGCACGGGCCGGTCCGGCCCCACGGTTCCTTCGTAGTAGGTGTTGCCGCCGCCCAGGTCGATCACCACCGCCACGTCGCGCATCTGGTCGAGCTGGTAGGTGTTCGGCCCATGGCCGCCGATGATGATCGCGCCGCTGGGGGTGTCGATCCGCCGGACTACCGTCCCGGTGACGCCGGGCACCCGCACGTTGCCCTTGACCGGCAGAGATTTCAGTTGCTCCAGCAGTTGCACGTCGGCGATGGGGGCCAGCGCCTCGCCGGCCTGGTGCAGGGCCTCCCGATCCATCTTTTCCATCAGATCGCAAAGCTGGCGGCCCGTGCCGCGGTCGGCCAGCGTATGGCCCACCTGGTTCTGCGTGCAGAGCACGGGAACCAAGTTCTGCTGCATCGCGCTGATCTCTTGCTTGCTCAAGGGGGCCAACGCCGCACAATAGGAAACCTGGGCCTCGGTCAACGCCTGCTTGATCACCTCCAACGCCTGCTCGGCGGACGTTACGGCCGCGGGCTTGCGCGGCTTCCGCACTCCGGCGTCCATCTTCACCGCCGCGATGGCCAGCGCCTGGGCCAATCCTTGGCGGCTGTCGCTGGCGGCCGCGTGCAGCTCGCGCGTGAACTGCTCCGCTTCCGCCGGGGCATCCAGAAAGTTCCGCATCATGTGGTCGTACCAGCGGAGCCGGCAATTGCCCGTCAACTCCGAGCCGGTATACCGCCCGGCCGAACTGTTGAGCTTTTCAATCGCGTAGCTCTGGAACCGCGCCCAGCGGTCGGTGATGCCGCGGCGGCTGATGCCGGCGACAATCTCGTCCTTGAGCAGCTTCATCATGCCGGGGGCCAGCGGCTCGCCGCCCGTCTCGGCCGTTTCTTTCCCTTTCTCCTTCGCTTCCGTCTTGGCCGTGTCGGGCTTCTTCTCGGCCTTGGCGGCGTGCGGTTTCTTCACCGTCACAGACAACTGATCGGACAGGGCAGTCTTGTCGGATCGCGCCGGATGATCGGACTTTGCCGAGCCGTCCGGCTGCACAACCGCGCCCAACTGGGGCGTCTTCTCGGGCGCCTTGATCGTGACCGGGCCCTGCACGTCGGGCGTCGCCTCGGCCGCGGCACAGACGCCGCCGGCCGTAATAAGAGCAATTACAGCAGCCCAAGCAATCCAACGTCCGGCACGCAGCGGTATCAGACGCGATGACATCAACCAGTCTCCTGCCATGATCCCCAAGCAAGCGGCGTCGAAACGGGGTATTTTAGAGAGGATTTGCGGGCGAGTCAACCACTGCGGCGCCGCGGCGTGCCGCCCACGTTACCGCCAGCATCGGCGGAATTTTCCCCATTCCTTGAATCGCACGAACACGGCCCCTCCACATTCGCCAAAGTCAACTACGTGAGAAACGGCTTCCGATGGAACGGCGTTTGCAGGGCCGCCACGCATACCTCCCGCCGGTTATATTGAAGCTGCCTGGCCCGGACCACGTTGTATCCCCAGCTTCGCACTCGCTCCAGGTACTCCGGCACCTGCGCCGCCAACTCCCAGTGCGGCAGCTTCAGCGTCAGCAGCAGCCCGCGGATGCTCACCTCCGGATGGGTGACAATCGCCTCCACCGCGTCGAGCGTGTAGTTCGGGGCCACGTTCATGTCGGCGGTGAGCCAGCGGATTTTGCGGAACTCCCTCCGGCGGACCTGCGGGCTGCGGCGGCGGATGTGCGTAAAATGCGGATTCGCCAACACCGCCGGGGCCATCTCCGCCGGGTCGATGCCCGTCACCCACAGTCCGCGGGCCAGAAGCGCCTGGCTTGCCCCGCCAGGGGCGCTGCCGATCTCCGCCACCCGCGCCCCGCGGGCCATCGGCAACTCAGACCACCGCAGGGCTTCCTCCATCTTCAGCCACGCCCGCGATACCGCGTCGGGGGGCAACTCGAGCGGCATCAGCCCGCCCGGATACCGCGACGGAATCGACTTGGCCCGATGCCAGCCGATCCACCATTGACCGGGCTCCAGCAACACGCAATCCAGTACCATTTCTCCCGGCCGCGCCGGATATTGTAGTCGGCACACGCCGTGTGCCGGCAGGGAGGGCGGCTGTATCCGGCACACGCCGTGTGCCGACAGAGAACGCGGCTGTGGGCAGTGCTCGAACAAGAGCCGGTGGGCCTCGATCGCCGCCGGCGTGATCGTCGGCTCGAACCCATGTACGCCCGGTGCATAGCGGTCCCGCTCCCAAACGTGGATTCTCTGGACTGTCCTCCCCGCACAGACTTTCCAGGCCGCCGCCGCAAGTTCCTCATGTAGAGCAGGCATCCTGCCTGCGACCGTTTCCGCTTCTTGTGGTGCAGGCGTCTCGCCTGCATGGGGGCCGGAAAAGGGGACTGGCTCTTGTTGTGCGACGCATCGGGCACCAATTAACTCCTGGTCGCACAAAAGGTGCCTGTCCCCTTTTCCGGCCCCTTGTGGTGCGGCCGTCTTGGCCGCACATGCAGGCGAGACGCCTGCACCACAAGCCGCAGGCAGGATGCCTGCTCTACGTCCCCCGACCGGCCCCAGCGAGAACCCATACGCCCTGGCAAATACAGCCTCCAGATCAAAATCCCCCGCCAGACCGTGTTCCGGCGGCAGCTTGAACGTCAGGAACCCCGGCCTTGAGAAGGCGAACCGGAACCCCGGCCACCGCCGGCCAAGCTCCCCCTTCACCGCCCCCTCGGCGCCAATCTGACAGGTGACGAACAGGAAATCCGGCATACGACCCCTCGAAAGCGTTGGCGGCGGTGATATAATTGGATTGTAGCAGGTTTCTTCCCTCATGTTGTAGGGCTAGTACGGCTTCCGTGATATTCGTGCCGCTGCCAAACGCCCCGCCATTGCAATGGCGGGGGACTCCGGCGGCAAGGACTCTCGGGAAGACGTACGAGCGCGATGAACGCAGAGACGATCCGCGAGTGGTTGAACCGGCGGCCGTTCGAACTGACCCGTTTTTCACGTGAGGGATTGTTGTAACCCCGTCACGTGGATCAACGGCATGTCATACAGGGAGGAAATCTAGGTTGCACACCTTAATCTTATTTGGATCAATCTGATGAATGTTAGCTCCCCAAAGTTTCACGCGGCCATATCGCTGAGCCACTTTGGCGAAACTCTCGTCACTCGGATGGTCAGCGACCTTCGCGGCGACTTTCTTGACCTATGTAGACTGAACGCTTCGGCCGACAACGGGTTCTTGGCCAGCGGGCACGAGATTGCGTTCCGTGAACATCCGCTGATGCCAATTGGGGGCATTCTGTTTGACGGTGCCAGCCGGGTTGACCTCGTTGTGCGGCTGTCAAAGGACGAGGGGACGCCGTTCGAGATCAAGCTGGGCACCACCCGCTTGAGCAAAACGCGTATTGACGAAGAATGGCTCCGCAATTGCGGTTTCTCCCACGACCGCAAACGATTCCGCGGGAACATGATGTCCATTCTGAGCGCAAATTCCCCAGGGGCGTCCATCGCGACGATCTGCGGATCAAGACTGCGGGGAACGCGTCCTTGAAGCTTACTCGCACTTGGTTCGTAATCGCGAAGAACGCGGTATTGCGGTCGTGGCGCGGGAAAAGGCGGCCTGCATTCTCCAATCGCGTCCGTTTACTCGGGTTCGAGGATATTGTGGAGCGTTACGGCGGGAAGAAGAGATTCAACCAACTTGTGCAGGAGCTGTTGTCCTTCGATTACTACGATCAATGGGTGAAGGGGAAGGACAGGTAGCCATGGCTGGGCGCACAAAATGGGGCAGAACTACGCCCATCCTATCATGAATGGTTCTGACCCTATGCTGTTGCGCTTTTTCGTTGTGAAAGCAATGCTAGCGTGGCGTAAATGATGTTGGGACGAACAAAAAGACTCCGTATCCTGGATGAGTCCACAACAAACCGGGCGGCAGGATCGCCGTCCGCATCCAGGAAAGGAGTCTGCCATGATCGTATTGGGCGTACCTCGGGAGGTCAAGTCGTTCTTTTCCAAAACCACGGCGAAGTGCTCCCGGCCCATCCAACGCGCCTTGGCTCCGATGGTGCTGGCCTTCCTCCTGGCTCCTCATCGACGCTGCCTCAAGACGATCGCGGGCGAGGTCCTGGGCGGTCGCTGTCACGCGGCCACGATCTCTCGCCGGCTGACCAACCCCCAATGGCGAACGCGGGATTGGTGTGTGGACCTGTACGACCGGCTCTTGGACAACGTGGATGCCTGGGAGCGACGACAGGCGAAAGGCAAGCGGCGGCAATGGATCGTGGCCATCGACACAACCTACCATGCCACGATGTCGGAGCAGATGGAAAACTTGATCCTCATGTCGAAGCGGCGGAATCCCGCGCGGAAGAACACCCGCCAGCACGCCTTTCTGATGGGGCTGGTGCTGACCGACCGCGGCGCGCGGCTGCCTGTGCCGCGGAAGAGCTACTACACGGCGGATTACTGCCGCAAACACAAGCGGCGCTTTCGGACGACGATCGACCTGGCGGCGGCTATGATCCGCGAACTGCGCGTGCCCGACGACGTGGACGTGATCGTGACCTTCGACAGCGCCTTCGATGCCGGCGCGATCCACAAAGCGTGCCGAAAACGCCATTTTCACGCGGTCTTTCCGCTCGATCCGAATCGGGTGCTGGCCCGCACACCAGACCAGGACGCGGCGTTGGTCTCGGGCGACCCCGTGGTGGCCTGGACGCGGCGCTGGACACGGAAGGAGTTTGCCCTGCTCGACCTCGCGGTGGACAACGAAGACCACGTCTTCGCCCGTCGGCGACACGCCGACAACTTGCGAGTCAAGAAAACGAAGCGGCGGTACGCCGTCGCGGTGCGCCAAGCGACGGTCTCCAAGCTGGGCGACTGTCTGATCGTGGCGTCGTACAAGGAGAATCCGAAGGTGCAACTCTCGCCGGGCCAGTCGGCCGAGTGGTGGGCCTACCATCGCGCCCCAGTTTCGTATCGCCGCGAAGACAGTCGCAAGCCGGCGCGTTGGCACCGCAAGGTGCTGGCTTGCACCGATCTGACGGCGACCGCCCGGCAGGTGATCGAGTGGTACGAAGTCCGCTGGCAGGTGGAACTGTTCTTCCGGGAATTGAAGAGTCGGATGCAGTTCGAGTGTTATGTGCTGATGAAGTTCGAGGCGGTGGAGCGTTACCTGGACATGCTGCTGATGGGGTTGTTGTTGCTGGAGCAGCAACGGCTGCGCGATATGCAGCGGGAGGGCGTGAAGATCGGAGCCGACTGGGTACAGGCCCGTGCGACGGACCGATTGCGGATGCTCGAATCGCTCTGCCAGCGATGGAACGTCGCGTGGATCGAGCATCGTCTGCGTACCGTTGGCGGGCGGTGTCGCCTGCTCCGCGAACTGCGTCGTCAGACTCCTTGCCAGGTCGCATAAGGCAAACATCGCACAACCGCCCTCAAATACCGAGAAACCAAGGCGTTTCACAACGATTTACCGAAAAAAGCGCAACGGCATAGGTTCTGACCCGTTTCCTGGTTCAAGTAGGAGAAGAATGATGAGCGACGAACTTGACTTCCTCAACGATCTACCGAAGGGACCGCCGCCGCTACGACCAGTGACGCGCAAGACGACAACGGAAAAGCTGATCAAGCCCCTCCTCGCCGTAATCGGATTGCTTTGTTTGATCTTGGTCGTGGTCCTCGTGCAGCAACGATCGAGCGTGCCAATCACGACGGCAAACGGGACGGTTGGCGCGAGTGCGAGTACCGCCTACGATACAACCCAGATGACCAAGGAGGAGTGGCGAGAGAAATACAAGCAACTCAAGTCATCGTACTTCGATAAGAGTGGAAATGGTCTCCAAGTACCGAAGGCTGCGCTATTCAAAACATTCGGAGATCCAGTTCGGACACAGACACTGAACGGCAACCATTATTGGTATTGGAATTGTAAGGATGGCGTAATACAGGTGGTAGATCTTGTATACAACGTGAACACCAATAACGGCGGTTACCTGGAGATCAACGACTACTAGGTACGCATACCAAACCTACGGGTTCAAGATCATATTGTCGCGGTCCTAGAATGAAGGTAGGAGAGCCACGATGGGAGTCGAATCGGGGACGCAGCCCGTTTCTCGCCCCCAACCCTAGCAATACCGCGTGCTTCGCGGTTTCAACCCCCGCGCGGGCAACTCATCAGTGGAAATCAGCGGCGATTAGTGTGCCCGTTGCTGTGCCGGAAGGGGCGGGGAACGCTAATTCTCACTAATCTCCGCTAATCTGACGGGCCGGTTCGGGCGGGCCTGCTCGGGCAACGCCCCGGCGGTATCGCCCATTCTACCCTCCCTCCACGGGGCGTCAAGTGGCCCGCGGCCTGGATAACGGCCCGGTGACGGTAGAAAAACAGTAGAAATTGGGCCAGGGCTTGTGGTAGAATGTCGCCCGCTGTTGCCTTCACCCCCAGCCCCTCTCCCAAGGGGCGAGGGGAGACGTGTAATTTTGGAAATTCGACGAGTTGCTGACCAACTGGCTAACGCCCGTTTCAGGGCCGTCGGGAGGGGGTAGGGTGGGACAAGGCAGCCGCAGTCCCACCACGGTCGGTTCGCGGATTGTCGCTGGCGGGTTGTGGTGGGACTGCGGCTGCCTTGTCCCACCCTACAAGAGCCCCACGCAGCAGAAACTAATAGGTCAGTCCGCCGCGGAACATCACGGTATCGGTGGGATAGAAGTCGGGCTGGCCGTCGCTGTACCGGATGCGGCGGCCGAAGACGTAGCCGACCTCGACCCGGGAACTCAAGCCCCCGGCAACCTTCCGCTCCAAGCCGAGGATCAGCCGATAGTCGCTGAGCACGACCTGTTCGGCGATTCCGCCGGGGCCGGCGATGGCCCAGGCGTCGCCGGTGAACTCGCCGGCGATGTATGCCCAGTCCTGCACAGTGTCAGTACACAGGCCGCTCCAGTAGATGCGCCGCGAGACTTTCGGATGCGGGAAGATCAGATCGAAGTTCACGTCGGCCGACGGCGTCCAGACCACTCCGCCGATCGGAATCACGTTGACATCCGGCCGGTCGAGATACGCCGCCCCGAGGACGAGCTTGGTTGTCTCGTTGTAGGTCCAGGCGGCCGCGGCGTGGGCTTGCAGCCGGAACGCCTTGCTGCTCCCTTGCTCAAAATCGCTGTAGATGCCCGGCGTCAGGGCCAGATCAAGCCCGAACTTGGGAGTGACCTGCGAGAGCCAGCGGAAATCGAGCCAGCCTTCGTGGAGTTGCGGGGGCAGATCGGCGTTGGTCGGCCCTTGCAAGTAGTGGACCGCGAAGCCGGGCGTAATCACCAGCGGTGAATTGACGGTCGGGCAAGGCAGGGCGAAGATCGCTTGCAACTGCACGTCGTTGCTGCCAAGCCCGTCGGCCCCGCCGGGGGCCAACCAGGTGTAATCGAAGAGGAACTTCTGAAAGACGCCGTTGCGGACGCCCGGCGGAAGCGTCGGCTGGCCGGGCGGGGGCGTGGCCGGGGCCACGTCCGTCTCGCCCGGCGCCTGGAGAATCTGCGACGACGAATCGGGATGCGAGACAAGCAGCGCCGGCGGCCCTTCCTCCGGCGGAACTACGTCCGGCAGCCGGACGACCTGGGCATACAGGACGATGAATGATGAATGATGAATGATGAATGCCAGCAACAACAGTCTCAGTGTAACCTTCATCATTCATCATTCCTCAATACGACAGTCCCGCGCCGACGAAGACCGTGCTGTTGGGATAGAACGCCGGGGGCAGGCCGCTCTTGTAGTTCAATTGCCGGTCGCAGGCGAAGCCGACCTCGAAGTTGCCCTTCAACTGATGGAGCGTCTTGAACTCCAGCCCCAGGGCGATGCGGATGTCGTCGTAATCGACCAGATCGGCGCTCATTTTCGGATAGAACACGCCGTTGGCAGCCACCGAGTTGTTGTAGATATCCGTGTTGCGTTGCACGGTCCAGACGCCGCCGCCGTAGTCGCCGCGGGCGTAGAGCCACCACTCGGTGTTGCCCCAGGTGGTGAGCCGCTTGCCGATCTTCGGGTTGGGAAAGAGGATGTCGAAATAGACGTCGGGGTTGGGCGTCCAGCAGATGCCGCCGGCGGGCAGAATCTTCGTCGTCACGCGGTCCAGATACCAAATGCCCGCCTTAACGGTCACACTGGGCGAGAACCGCAACACGGCCTCGCCCTTGCCCATGTAGCGGAGGCTCTGGTTGGTGACCAAGTAGAAGTCGCTGTACACGCCCGTGCGGAAGTTCAACTCGGCGCCGAAGAACTCGTTGACCCACGGGTTCCAGGCGAAGTCCAGATAGGCGTCGTAGGTCCGCGGCGGCATGTCGGCCGGGGCGGGCGTGGGATCCATAGCGGGCGGGAGCACGGAGACCGGCCCCGACCAGTAGTGGACGGCGAAACCCGGCGTCACCAACAGCGGCGTGGCCGAGTTGTAGAGCATCGGAAAGGAGAACGTGACGCTCAGATTCACATCGTCGATGCCCAATTCGTGGTCGCCGTTGCCGGCAAACCAATCGAAGTTGAGGTCCACGTGCTGGATGAACTTCTGCATCGTGGCCATGCTGAACTGCCCACAGCCGCCTTGGAGATAGGGGTCCTGCGGCAACAGCGGACTGGGTGCGCCGCCGGGCGTGGCGTAGGGGTCCCAATTGGGCGGCGGCGGCTGGATTCCCCCGCCCGGAACCGCGCCCGGCGGAGCGGCCGCGCCGGGCGGGACCGTGTAGGTGGGCGGGAGGCTGCCGGGCGCCCCCATCGCACCGGGGGCGCCGGGAGCGGCAGGAGCCGGCGCGCCGGGCGCCGCGGGGGCCGGGCCCCAAACCGGGGCCGGCGGCGGATACGTCGCCGCGGGAGGTGCGCTGGGCGGTGGCGCTGGATACGGCGAGGGTGCCGCGGACGGGCCGTAGGCCGAGGGCGGCGCGGGACCTAGCGGCGGGGCTACGCTGGCCGGCGCAGTTGGATCGGCGGCGACCGGCGTGGCAAATTGCACCCGCTGAGCCACGGCCTGCGACAGCGCCAAGACCCACCACACGGCCGCCAGGCCGTAGAGTATTCTTGCAGATTTCATCCCATTCCCCTTTGCTGCCGGGAGGGGGGCGTGACCAAGAAAAGATGAGAAAATCGGACAAGTAGAGCCTTTCAATACCAACGCCTATCCGCGGGGTCAAGAGCGGTTCAGAAGGTGAGGAATGGGAGGCAGGAAGAGGCGTATAGTGCGGATGCTGGGCGATCTGGGAAGGCGTATTCGGCGCAGCGGGAATTAGCACCCCGTTGACGGGTGGGCCATGAGGCGATATGCTGTTTGGCGATATAATGAACCATCCGATCCACCGCATCGCTGCTTTCGACCTCATTGGAGAGTATTCGCCTCGGATGCGGTTCGAGGGCGGCACCGAGCAAACTATCGACTTTGCGCCGGTCCTCTCCGGGGGGTTGTTGGGTCCGTTGCGCGAGCGGTCGTTGTTCCGGCAGGTCCGCCTCGACCCCGAGGCGCACACCCTGGTTTGGCCGAACGGCGCCGACTTCGACCCGGCAACGCTCCACGGCTGGCCACTGTACGCCGAGGAACTCGCGGCGCGAGCGAAGCAATGGCAGTTGGTGGCGACATAGGAAATCCGGTGGTCTCATCCTGCGGTGGTTGACCGCAGCGATCGGTGCTGGGAGCGCTTGGATCGTCCTGTTGACGATGTTGGCGGTTGTGCGTTGACTCGAATTGATGACGTCGAGACGAATCTCAACAATCCTTTGGATTCTGTTTCGCATTGTCCTGCCTTGGGCATCGGCAATGGACATGTTGATTCGTGGGTGGGGCAAGGAGCACGTAGTCTACGCGCTGATGGTATCTTTCTTGATTGTGCTCCATCTCTACTTCAGTGGCGGTGACCGGCCGAATGTGCCGCGGTCGCTGCAACCGAAAGGCTTTCGGACGTTGCTGGCGTCTTGGCACGTGTTGGATGGTCTTGCCCTATTGGCGTTGTTCTACTTCGAGTTCACCACCGCGATCGTTGCTGAACAGGGTGGTGGAAACTGGTGGCTGACGTTCGCGATCGTCATGGCAGTGTTCCTGTTCCCCTACGCCACCTTGACGCTGCTGGCGCGTTACCTGCTCTGGTGGGCGAACCGCCTCGTCGATAAAGTCGTTGTCAGGCTGGAACTGGATCGCCAGGGTCAAGATCAAGGAAGCAATGGTTAGCACGCGAATCTTTTCTCTAGCCCAGGCGTTTACGCCTGCGGAGCGGTGGTCGCGTTCGAGAGTACTTTTCCTTTAGGCCCCCTTCAGGGGGCCGCGGAGTTCCGCTGGGCGGATCGGCCAGGCAGGCAAAGGCCGCCGCCTGAAAGCGGCTTGATGAAAAAGGGGAAAAAGGGTAGGGTGGCTTCTTCATCCCAGGCGTGAAACGCCTGGGCTAAAGAAAAGGACTTGGCGTCTCCTCCTTCCACTGGCGGATTAGCCGGAAATGAACGCTCTTGTCACCGGCGCGGGCGGATTTCTGGGCCTGTACGTCGTCGAACAACTGACAGCCCGGGGGGACCGTGTCCGCGCGCTCTGCCGTGTAAGCCATCCGCAACTCGACGCCCTGGGCGTCGAGACCGTCCGTGCCGATCTGCGGGACCGGCCGGCAGTGGTCGAGGCCTGCCGTGGCATGGATGCCGTGTTTCACACTGGCGGAATGACCGGCATCGGCGGCCGGTGGAATGACTATTACGAAATCAACGTGCTGGGCACGCGGTACGTCGTCGACGGTTGCCGCGCGCATGGTGTCGGCCGGCTGGTCTATACCAGCAGCCCGAGCGTCACCTACGACGGCCGCAGCCAAGAGGGGGTCGATGAGTCGGTCCCCTATGCCCGACGGTGGCTCTGCCCTTATCCCCACTCGAAAGCCCTGGCCGAACAGCACGTGTTGGCGGCCAACGGCAAGGCTGGGCTGCTCTGCTGCGCGCTTCGGCCGCACCTGATCTGGGGCCCGCGCGACCGGCACTTGATCCCGCGAATTCTGGACGACGCCAGAAAAGGCCGGCTGCGGCGGATCGGCGACGGACGGAACCTGATCGACACGGTGTACGTCGAGAACGCGGCGGCGGCCCACCTGCTGGCGGCCGACACCCTGAAGCCCGGCTCGCCCGCGGCCGGCCGGGCGTACTTCATCAGCCAGGGAGAGCCGGTCAACTGCTGGGCGTGGATCGACGCGATTCTGGCCCTGGCCGGACTGCCGCCGGTGCGCAAGTCGATGTCGCCACGGGCGGCATGGCTGATGGGCGCCGCCTACGAATCGGTCTACCGGCTGCTGGGGTTGCGCGGCCAGCCGCCGATGACGCGGTTCCTGGCGGCGCAGTTGTCCACCTCGCACTACTTCAACATTGCGCGGGCCCGCCACGACTTCGGCTACGAACCGAGAATCTCGATGGCCGAGGGGATGCGCCGGCTGGCGGCGGCGGGGTTGCGGTGAGCGGTTTGCAAGGGTGCTATCGTCCCAACTCCGCCAGCAGCGCCTCCAAACGCGGCGCCAAACTGCGCGGCAGCCGGTCGAGCATCTCCCGGCCGACCAGCCCTACGTCGATCATATCGCGGAGATGGACGCGGTCCTGGTCGCGGTTGGACAGAAGCTTCATCAGCACCAGGCCGGGCAGCGAAACCGCTTGAATTCCCCCGACGCGCTGCCGCTGGTCGATCGTGGGAGAAGGCCACTCGTACTCCGGCCGGACCTTCTCACCGGCCCAGAGCAGATGGACGGCATGGCGGGGGTTGGGGTCATTGCGGTCCAGGAACATGCCCACGCCGAGGACCTCGAAATAGTCCATGCCCGCCGACAACGCCGCGGCCCGGGCCTGGGGGAGATCGTCGCGGCGGATCAAGAGGTCCACGTCCTTAGTCGTCCGCACGGCGGCCGGCTCTTTCGCAGCCACCCAAAGCGCCACGGCTTGCCCACCCACGACGGCATAGGGAACCGACTTCTCCTCCAGCGCGCGGGCGATGCGGCGCAGCCGGTCGGTTACGTCCTCCAGGGACATGGCATAAGCCTCCCAGAGATTTTCGTCCACGGCGGGAACAATGCTTTTTAGGGACATGGGCGTTGAACCGTTCAGCGTCCGTCATCGTCTTGCACCGATCCGGCCCAACGTCACAAGCCGTCACGCGGCAACTCGCGCGCCACAAACCGTTGCATCGTACCCGTAATTCGACCAGGGAGCAACCATTCTGCCTGGTCAGGATTGGCGTCGGACGGGCGGGATGAGCGAAAATCGGCTATTCGGCGGGCGATTTTCGGTAACACCAAAGCATGTAACCGCCCCACCCGCGACGCATTCGTTGCCCCAGCCGCTCGCCAGCCGGCTTGCCAACCACCGTCAAACCGAGTAGCCTTAAGAGTTTGGCACTTGGGCGCTATGTAGCGATGGCGATGGAACGGCCGGACGAGCAACGGATCGTGATTACCGGCGTGGGCCTCACCGCGCCGAACGGGAATTCCCTGCCCGAGTTCCGCCAGGCGTTGCTCGAAGGGCGGAGCGGCGTGACGGCCTACGAGACCCGCTACTTCGGCCCCACGCTGGCGGGGGTCTGCCACTTCGACGAGCTTCGCTATCAAAAACGGAAGGAGGTCCGCCGCGGCACCCGCGCCGGCGGCATCGGCATCTTCTGCTCCCATGAGGCGATCCAGGACTCCGGCCTCGACTGGGAGAACGTCGACCGCTCGACGGTCGGCATCTACGTGGGCGTGACCGAACACGGCAACGTCGAGACCGAGAACGAAATCCACCTCCTCAAGGGCTTCGATTACGACACCCAGTATTGGTCGCATCACCACAACCCGCGCACGGTGGCCAACAACCCGGCGGGCGAAATCTCGCTGAACCTGGGCATCACCGGGCCGCACTACACGCTCGGGGCGGCCTGCGCGGCCGGCAACGCCGGGGTGATCCAAGGCGTGCAGATGCTCCGGCTGGGCGATTGCGACGTGGCCCTGTGCGGCGGCGTCTCGGAGAGCATCGGCACCTTCGGCATCTTCGCCAGTTTCCACAGCCAAGGGGCGCTGGCCAGTCACGTCGAGCCCGCCAGGGCCTCCCGCCCCTTCGACCTGGACCGCAACGGCATCGTGGTCGCCGAGGGGGGCTGCATGTTCGTGCTCGAACGCCTCACTGACGCCCGCCGCCGCGGGGCGAAGGTCTATGGCGAGGTCGCCGGCTACGCCATGAACAGCGACGCCACCGACTTCGTCTTGCCCGATCCAACCCGCCAGGCCGAGTGCATCCGCCTGGCGTTGCACCGGGCGGCGATGGACCCCGAGGGGATCGGCATCGTCAGCACCCACGCCACGAGCACCACCTCGGGCGACGCCCAGGAGTGCGAGGCGCTGCGGCGCGTGTGGGGCCAGAACGGCCGCCACACCTTGTTCAACAACACCAAGAGTTTCATCGGCCACGCCATGGGCGCGGCCGGCGCTGGAACTGGCCGGCAATCTGCCCGCCTTCCAGGACGGCGTCTGCCACGCCACGATCAACCTCGAGCGGCTCGATCCCCAGTGCGAGTTGCCAGGGCTCGTGGCCAACGAGCCCCGCCAAACAAATCGCATTGACGCGATACTCAACAATTCGTTCGGGATGCTGGGGATCAATTCCGTAGTAATCGTTCGACAAATATAGACGCCTCACTTGCGAAGCCGCAAGCGGCTGATTTCTGACCTCTGACTCCTGTTCTCTGACCTCTGTTTTCTGACCATGAC
This sequence comes from uncultured Planctomycetaceae bacterium, assembly GCA_963754135.1. Lineage (GTDB taxonomy): Bacteria > Planctomycetota > Planctomycetia > Pirellulales > Thermoguttaceae > JAJFUI01. Next base: position 427,522 of record CAVWEY010000002.1, on the reverse strand, counting down.
GGCCGCCGAAATCCGACAAGCCATCCTCGACATCCTCCACGACATTGCCCCCGACGAAGACCTCGGCGGGCTGAAGGAGGACGTGCCCTTCCGCGAACAGCTCGAGCTGGACAGCATGGACTTTCTGGACATCGTGATGGAACTGCGGAAGCGGTATCGCATTCAGGTTCCCGAGACGGAGTACACCGAACTGGCCAGCATGGCCAGCACGGTGCGGTACTTGGAGCCGAGAATGAAGGATGTCGTGGCAAAATAGCGACAGGTTGTGTGGGCCGTTACGGGAGTCTCCGCATGGCGGCAAAGACGATAAACGACGAGACTACGAATCCGTCCCCTCGGCGCGTTCCCGTCCTTCCGATGCTCTGCTACCTCGCCACGGTCTATTCTTGGCTCCTTGAATTGCTCGTCTTGCTTGGTCAGAAGTTCTCTGGTGGGAAGTGGCCTGCACCACTGAAATCGTGGGTCGTTTTCGGAGTTTTCGTGTTGGCCACGACCTACCACTTCACACTGCGCAAGAAGCATCGAAGCTACGACCCGATAATTGGGAAAGCGGCATTAACCGGGGGTCAGGCTGCCCTAATCATATTCTTCCTCTTGGCTATCGGACTGTTCGGAGCGTGGCTCGCGATGGGGCCGCCTGGGCCCGAGTTCAAACCGGCGTAGACGGCGCGACGCTGAGCGTTGGCAACTGATGTACGACACGATCATCATCGGCGCGGGCATGTCGGGGCTGGCGGCCGGCGTGCGCTTGGCCCATTTCGGCCGAAAGGTCTGCATTCTCGAACGCCATAGCGCGATCGGCGGCCTCAACTCGTTCTACCAACACCGCGGCCGGACATACGACGTCGGCTTGCACGCCATCACCAACTTCAGCCCAAAAGGCACGAAGACCGGCCCGCTGGCCAAGCTCTTTCGGCAACTCCGCGTCGCCTGGGAGGACTGGGCCCTGGTGCCGCAGCTCGGCTCGGCCATTATCTTTCCCAATGCGATTCTGCGGTTCTCCAATGATTTCGGGCTTTTGGAATCGGAGGTCCGCTGGCGGTTTCCACGGCAGGTGGACAACTTCCGCCGGCTGGTGGCCTCGCTGCACGATTACGCCCAGTTCGGCCAATCGGGGGCGGACCGCTCCGCCCGCAAGGTCGTCGCCGACGTGATCAGCGATCCGCTGCTGGTCGAGATGCTCTTCTGCCCCATCCTTTTTTACGGCGGGGCGCGGGAGCACAACATCGAGTTTGACCAGTTCAGCATCCTCTTCCGTTCGATCTTCCTGGAAGGGCTGGCCCGGCCGCTGGCCGGAATCCAACGCATCCTCAAAATGCTCGCCGGGCGCTTCAAGGAGCACGGCGGCGAGCTGCGGCTCCGGGCCGGCGTCGAAAAGATCGCCGTCAAGGACGGGGCCGTGGAGAAAGTCTTCTTGGAGGACGGCTCGGAGTTGGAGGCCCGCAACGTCCTTTCCTCGGCCGGCTTTGCCGAGACCATGCGGCTCTGCAACGACAATCGCCCGGACGACCAGCCGCACGCCCGTATCTCGCTGGTGGAATCGATCTCCGTCCTCAACGTGATGCCGCGCAGTTTGGGCTACGACCGGACGATCGTCTTCTACAACGATTCCGACCGGTTTTACTACGAGAAACCGGACGATCTGATCGACTTGCGGAGCGGAACAGTCTGCTCGCCCAACAACTTCGCCTATCCCGAGCCGCTGGACGAAGGCATCATGCGGATCACGGCGCTGGCCAACTACGAGCGTTGGGCATCGCTGGAGCCGGAGACCTACCGGCAGGCGAAGCGGGATTGGTACGATCGGCTGGCGGCCTCGGCGGTGCGGTTCGTGCCCGACTTCCGCCCGGCGGTGGTCGAGACCGACGTCTTCACGCCGCGGACGATCCAGCGGTTCACCGGCCACGCCGAAGGGGCGGTTTACGGCGCCGCCCAAAAACGCCACGACGGCACCTCGCACCTGAAGAACCTCTTCATCTGCGGCAACGATCAAGGCTTGGTCGGCGTGGTCGGCGCCATCATCAGCGGCATCAGCATCGCCAATCAGCACTTGTTGAAATAGCGATTCCGTGCAAGAACTCCGTGATAATTACAACGTCGTCGTCATCGGCGGCGGGCTTGGGGGCATGACCGCCGCCAACGTCCTCGCCCGGGCGGGCCGCTCCGTATTGCTGGCCGAGCAGCATTACAAGCTCGGCGGACTTGCCACGTGGTTCCACCGCCGCCAGAACGTCTTCGACGTCGCCCTGCACGGCTTTCCCGTCGGCATGATCAAGAGCTGCCGCCGCTATTGGAGCAGCGAGATCGCCGACTCGATCGTCCAGTTGAAAGACATCCGCTTCGACAACCCGATGTTCTCGCTCTCCACAACGTTCGATCGCGGGGATTTCACGCGGCTGCTGGTCGAGCGGTTCCAGGTGCCGGCCGCCAACGTCGAGGAGTTCTTCGTGGCGGCCCGGAACATGAACTTCTACGACGATCAGACGACCACCGCCGGGCAGCTTTTCGAGCGGTTCTTTCCCGGCCGCGAGGACGTGGTGCGGCTGCTGATGGAGCCGATTACCTACGCCAACGGCTCGACGCTGGAAGACCCGGCCCTGACGTACGGGATCGTCTTCTCCAACTTCATGTCGAAAGGCGTGTACACGTTCCGCGGCGGCACAGAACAGTTGATCCGGCTGATGGAACAGGCGTTGAGGAAGAACCGAGTCGATGTCCGCACGCGATGCCCGGTCGAGAAGGTCCACGTCACCGGCCGCCGCGTGGAAGGTGTCACGTTCGGCGCAACGGCGTGAGCACAAAGGCGGTGGTTTCCAACGCCAACCTGCTGGGCACCATCTTCGGCCTTATCGGCCCCGAGCATTGGGACGGCGATTTCCTGGATCAAGCCAGGGCAGTCCGCCTGAACAACTCCAGCACCCAAGTCTACATGGCCCTGAAGCCCGAGACGCCCATCGAGGAGAGCCGGTGCGGCGACCTGCTGTTCAGCTCGACGGCCCCCGCGTTCCGGACCGACCTGCTCTTGAGCCGGGACGTGACCAGCCGCACCTTCTCGTTCTACTATCCGCAGAGCCGGCCGGGCCTGGACCGTTGCGTGGTCGTCGCCAGCACGAACGCCAACTACGCCGACTGGGCCGGATTGTCGCAGGAGGACTACGCCGCCGGCAAACGGGCCGTGGTCGAAGACACGCTTCGGGCGATGGAGCAGTACGTGCCGGACGTCCGCGACCGGCTGGCGCACGTCGAGGCGGCCACGCCCTTGACCTTCGAGCGCTACACCCGGCACCTCGCGGGGGCCAGCTTCGGCACGAAGTTCGAGGGCCTGGCCGTCAGCCGGGCCTTGCCCCAGCAGATTGCCGGGCTGTATCATACCGGCAGCGTCGGCATTATCATGTCCGGCTGGCTGGGGGCCGTCAACTACGGCGTGATCGTGGCCAATGACGTGGATGCGTTTCTGATGAAGGATAAGGGATAACCCGCCAAGAAATCCTCGCCGCCATTCCGCACCGCGACCCGTTCCTGCTGGTCGACGAGGTCGTCGAGTGCAGCGAGACGCGGATCGTCGGCGTCAAGACCTTCCGCGGCGACGAGTGGTTCTTCGCCGGCCATTATCCGGATTATCCGCTGGTGCCGGGCGTGTTGTTGTGCGAGGCGGCCATGCAGTGCGGGGCCATCCTCCTCTCCGGGTTCCTGTCAGCCGAAGGGCCGGCGAGAGTGCCCGTCGCCACGCGCATGGGCGACGTCCGCTTCAAGCGCATGGTCCGGCCCGGCGAGAAGATCGTCATGGAGGTTGAACTGACCGAGCGGCTGGCCGACGCCTTCTTCCTCAAGGCCACGGTGACGGTTGAAGGCAAGGTGGCGGTGCGATTTGAGTTCGCGTGTACCGCGGCACAACGCGGGCAATCGACGGAAGCATGAAACCGGTCCTGGCGACGTTGCCCTTTCCTGCAAATTGTGGCAAAATGCCTTGGTTCATCGGCTTGCGAGGGTAATTCCATGAGATCGGCTTTACGCGCCCGGCGTCTTGCGCGGCCGCTCTCGCTCCAACAGCGGCCGTGTTGGCCGCCAGTCTGCTTTTGTCGCCAGCCGCCGTCGCTGCCGGAGGAACTTTGGAGCCTGAGAGCCACATCCTCGTCCGCCAGAGCACCCGGCACCCGCGGAACGGCGAGGCCGACATCCTCCCGCTGCGTAACGGCAATTTGCTGCTCGTCTATGGACGGTGGAACGGGGACGGCGGAAGACCCGGCAGCGATTTCGGCCCGGCGGAACTCTGGAGCAAAACCTCGCACGACAACGGCAAAACCTGGGGCGAGGACCGCGTCATCGTCCCCAACGAGGGCAAACTGACCACCTTCGAGGCCGGATTACTGCGGCTCAGGAGCGGCGGAATCCTTTTGAGCTACTGCGTGAAGGACTCGACCGAAGACTGCTCGATTTGCTTCCGGAAGTCGTCCGATGAAGGCTGCACCTGGCCGGAGCGGTACAAGTATCAAATCCCGGTCGGGAAGAAATACACGGGCTACACCGGGCAAAACAACGCCCGGCTAGTCCGGCTCAAGAGCGGCCGGATTCTCTTGCCGGCCTTCGACGGGTGGGTCCGCGGAGCGGTCCTACGGAGTTTTGTCCTGTACTCGGACGATGAAGGGAAGAGTTGGAAAAAGGGCGGCGACGCCGACATCCGCGGCCTTGCGCCCAACGACCGGTTCGGCGCCGACGAGCCCGCGGTGGTGGAACGGAAAGACGGCCGGGTGATGATGCTCATCCGCACGGACTTGGGACTGATCGCCAAGTCGTACAGCGGCGACGGCGGCCTGACTTGGAGCGCCGGAGGCGGTCAAGGGCCTGGTGTCGCCCAATTCGCCGGCCAGCATCAAGCGGATTCCCCGGACGGGCGACTTGCTGCTCGTCTGGAACAACAGCCAGAGCCAGGATCGCCGCCCGCTCAGTTCCGCCATATCGACGGACGACGGCGAGAGTTGGCACAATATCCGGTGCCTTGACGCCGACGGCGGCTGCTACACGAGCATCACGCCGTTGGGCGACCGCATCCTGCTGACTTACTACCAGGGGTTCGCCAGCCTGAAGTTGATGTCTCTCGATTACCGATGGCTCTATGGGAATGATGCCCGAGCGATTGCACCGGATCGGGCGCCAGCGCGACAGGATGTTCTTTCCAAGCCCAAGTAGGCGGCACACTCCGTGTGACGCCCCCGCGCACGAAGTGCGCGAACCACAATTATCCCCAAGCTCTCTCGATGGATTTTCTCCAACTCACCGGCAAACCGGTCCTCATTTTCGGCGTGGCCAACCGCAAGAGCGTCGCCTGGCACATCAGCCGCGTGCTGGCCGAGGCGGGGGCCAAGTGCGTCCACGTTGTGCAAAACGAAGAAGTGCGCCGGAACGTGGCCAAGCTGCTCGGCGGCGATGAAATCTACGTCTGCGACGTGGAACACGAGCACGAGATCGCCCGGCTCCGCGACGAGCTTGCCCGGCGGGGCGAAAAGTTCCACGGCATGGTCCATTCCATCGCCTTCGCCGATTACTCGGAAGGCGTCCGCCCGTTCCACGAAACGTCGAAGAAGGCGTTCTTGCAGGCGGTGGACATCTCGTGCTTCTCGCTCATTGCGCTCTGCAACGCGATGAAAGACCTCCTGGATCCCGACGCCTCGGTGGTGACGATTTCCATCTCGACCACGCAGATGGCCAGCGAGAGCTACGGCTACATGGCCCCGATCAAGGCCGCGTTGGACTCGTCGCTGGCGTTCTTGGCGAAATCGTTCAGCCGCTTCTCGCGGGTCCGCTTCAACGCCGTGGCGCCGGGCCTGTTGAAGACCTCCGCCTCGGCGGGCATACCGGGCTACGTCGATGCCTACCTCTACGCCGAGCAGGTGATCCCGCGGAAGAAGGCGGTGCAAACCGAAGAGGTCGCCCAGGTGGCGGCATTCCTGCTCAGCCCGCACTCCAGCGGCATCAACGCCCAGCGGATCGTCGTCGACGCCGGCATGTCGATGAACTACTTCGACCGCGGGCTGATCGAACGGGCGATGCGGCCTTGACTGCGCAGACGACTGACCTGCTACACATAGTTCAAGAGTTCTCGCCAGCGAGTTCCAGGACGCCGCGTTCGGTATCGCGGCGAAGGCGGAATCCCAGCGCCTTGAGGCGATCCAGCAGCGGCCGAACCGCTGTTACCGTACCTGCCTTCTTGGCATCGAGCAACAACCCCAACGTCCCTCGGAAACCCAGACCGAGCATTGTTGCCATGCGCCGCGCCAGGGCGTCATCGAGCAGCACCTTGGCATCGCCGGATTCCATTGCCAACGCCAAGACCTCTGTTTCGCCAGCGCCCAAGTCAACGACCATGGGAAGCACCGAGGCGCTGCGGGGCGCGGATCGTGGCCCATTCCAACTTCTCGGGGACCGGCAAATCCACGCCTACGCCCGGCCCGCGGCCAACTCCCGGGCAACTGCCGACGGGACCACCACCTTGCCAACCAACGCGGGAAGCAAGTGAAGCAGGCCGAGTTGGTGGAGGTACTGGAGCGGGGACGTGTTGCAGATGACTTCAGGCAAGTGGCGTCTCCTGCTGGAGTTCCTCCTTGCTGAGACGGAAGGTGTCGACGCCGTAGTCGGCAAGTTTCATCAAGAAAACGGGCCGGGGAACGCCGGCCAACTGCGCCGCGGCGCCGGAAGACAGGCGGCCCATTTCATAAAGCTTCATGGCGGCCGCCAACCGCAACTCCTCGCCCGCTTGCTGCGGCGACAGTTTCAATGCCGCCAGGGATTGGTCTGCTATGGACAGCGTGATTTCACACATGGGCAATCCCTTCCGAAAAGGGACACAGGATCAAGGTTCTGTTGTATCCGTCTTGCCGGTTCGACTCAAGAACACATTACGTTTTCGATTCATCGGCTGCCACGCACTCGTTGTGCACCACAAGATCGGCGACGTGTCTCTTCCGTCCATATCCGCTCGGTGTACTCAACGCGGCCGTATACCCAACCCCCAAGCCCGGAAGAAAACCGGGGCCATTGCGCGCATTGTTCACGACTAACGCCACTCTGGCTCCGTCAGCCACAACTACTCTCTCGACAGACTCTACCGTCAAGGGCCACTTATGTCCTGCCTCAGGCACTTCAAATGTCATCCCTGGTGCGACGGCCCCAGAAAGCACGTTACCCACGAAGACAAACAGCCCCTTTGCCGTAAGCGGGAACGACTCTTGGATAAGAAACGTGTTCACGCCTTCGATTCCAGGTCTACGGGCAGATGTCCTCAATTCAAGGGCACTCATGTATTATACACGGCGGCCTTGCGCTATGCGATATACTTCCCCCGCGGCGTGTACGTGGTGTGCAGCAATTCGTGGCTGCGGTGGCCGCAAGGGCCGTCGGTGAGGAATTCGGAGTAGAGCCGCAGCAGGGCGGGGTTCTCGTGCGATTTCCGCACGCTGTAGGAGCGGTCTTCGTCGTAGATGGCCTTGGCGCGGGCGGCGCGGATTTGGGGACTGGTGGGAATCGGCTGCCCGCCGCCGCCCAAGCAGCCGCCGGGACAGGCCATGAACTCGATGAAGTGGCATTGGCTGAGCCGGCCGCCGGCCCTGATGTCTTGCATCACCCGCTTGGCGTTGGCCGTGCCGTGGGCGACCGCGACCTTGAGCGTGACGCCCTTGAGCCAATTCCAGTCGTCGAACAAGTGCGCCACGAGCAGCGGCACCGGCCCGACCCCGGTGATCGGCAGCTCGGCATAGCGGATGCCCTCGAAGCCGCGGAGCGGGATGACCTCGGCGTGGTCGAAGAGGTTTTCGATCTTCTTGCCGGTCACGAGTTCCACGACGGTGCGCAGAGCAGACTCCATCACGCCGCCGGTGGCGCCGAAGATCACGCCCGAGCCGGTCGCCGAGCCGAAAGGGTCGTCGAAATCGGACTTGGGCATGTTGGGCAGATCGACGCCCGCCTCGCGGATCATCTTGGCCAACTCGCGGGTGGTCAGGCCGTAGTCGATGTCCTTGTAGCCGCTGGCGCACATTTCCGGCCGGTTGCACTCGAACTTCTTGGCCGAGCAGGGCATCAGGGCCACGGTGACGACGTTCTCGGCATCCAGGCCCGCCTGCTGGGCGTAGAACGTCTTCAGCACGGCCCCGAACATCTGTTGCGGGCTTTTTGCCGTGGAAAGGTTGCCGAGATAATCGGGATAGAAATGCTCGGCGTACTTGACCCAGCCGGGCGAGCAACTGGTGAACATCGGAAGGGGGAAGGCGGAACGGGGAAGGGGGAGAGCGGAGCCGGGAATGGAGCGGTCCCCCTTCCCCATTCCGCCTTCGCCCCGCTCGGCGCCGGTCAGTGCGCGATGAAGCCGCAAGAGCAGTTCGGTCCCTTCTTCAAGGATCGTCAGATCGGCGGCGAAGTTGGTGTCGAACACCCGGTCGAAGCCGCAGCGGCGCAACGCGGTGTTCATCTGGAAGGTGAGGCTGTGGCCGGGCTCCAGGCCGAAGCACTCGCCGATCCCGGCCCGCGGGCTGGGCGCCGTCTGGATCACGACGTGCTTGGCGGGATCGTCGATGGCGTCCCAGACCTCGTCGGTCATGTCGTTGGCCCGCAGCGCGCCGGTGGGGCAGCGGTTGATGCACTGGCCGCAGTTGATGCAGATCACCTCGGCCAGCGGCTTGTCGCAGAAGGTGGCGATCTTGATGCGGTTGCCGCGGTCGATGGCCTCCAGCACGCCGACCTCCTGGAGGTCGATGCAGGTGCGGACGCAGCGGCGGCAGAGGACGCACTTGTTCATGTCGCGGACCACGGCGTGGCTCGATGCGTCGATCTCGTAGCGCGGCTTTTCGGGGTGGCCGAAGCGGAAGAAATCGACGCCGTATTCCTGGGCCAGGGCCTGCAACTCGCAGTTGTTGTTCCGCCCGCAGGCATAGCACTCGCCGTAGTGGTTGGCCAACAAGAGGTCGAGCACGTGCCGCCGCGCCTTGCGCACGGCGGCGGTGTGGGTCTTCACCCGGATGGGCGCGGTGATCGGGTAGCTGCACGCCGACTGCAAGGTCCGCTGCCCCTCCACCTCGACCAGGCACATCCGGCACACGCCGGCCAGGCACAGGTCCTCGTGATAGCAGAGGGTCGGGATGCGGATGCCAAGTTCCCGGGCGGCCTCGAGGATCGTGGTGCCCAGCGGCACGGTGATCGGGTGGCCGTCGATGGTCACGTCCAACTGCTTGCCGAGCGTCTTGGCGTGTTCGAGCACCTCGGCGGTGCGGCCGCGCTGGCTGGCCGGGGCGCGGGTGGGATGGCCGTGCGGTTGGAGGTCGTCATTCATTGGTGCGTCCCAGTATTTCATCGCGAAAATGTTCGACGATGGAGAGCAGCGCGTTGGGGGCCGATTGGCCCAGGCCGCACTTGGCGGCCAACTGCATGGACCGGCCCAACGAACAGAGTTGATGGAGATAGCGCATCGAGCAGCGGCCGTGCTGGAGCATCCTCACGCCATCGAGCAGCTTTGGCGTGCCCTCGCGGCAAGGAGTGCATTGGCCACACGACTCGTCGACGAAGAACTCGAGGAAGTTTTCCACCACCTGGAGCATGTCGCGCTGGGGGCCGAAGATGATGATCGAGCCGCCGGTGGGGATGTCCTCGTAGGCGATGGTGCGGTCGAAGTGTGCGGCGGGGACGCATTGGCCGGCGGCCCCGCCCACTTGCGCGGCCTTGGCCCCCTCGCCGCCGACTTCTTTGAGCAACTGGGCGACGGTAATGCCCATCGGAAACTCGTAGACGCCGGGCCGCTGGCAGTCGCCGGAGATGCTGAAGAGTTTTTGCCCGGTGGATTTCTCCGTGCCGATGCTCTTGAACCATTTGGGGCCCCGGTCGAGGATGGACACGACCCAGGCGAAGGTCTCGACGTTGTTGACGATGGTGGGGTTGCCGAGGTAGCCGGTGTCGATGGGGAAGGGGGGCCGGTTGCGGGGCTCGCCGCGCTGGCCTTCGAGCGATTCGATCAGGGCGGTTTCCTCACCGCAGACGTAGGCCCCGGCGCCCATGCGGATTTCGATGTCGAAATCGAACCCGTCCTGGCCGGCGACGTTGCGGCCCAGCAGGTTCTCTTGGCGGCGGCGGCGGAGGACGGCCTCGAGGTGCGGGCGAAGGTAGGTGTACTCCGCGCGGAGGTAGACGATGCCCTGCCTGGCCCCGATCACCAGGGCCCCGATGGTCATGCCCTCGAACACCAGGTCGGCGAACTCCGAAAGGATCACGCGGTCCTTGAAGGTGCCCGGCTCGCCCTCGTCGGCGTTGCAGATCACATATTTGCGGTCGCCGGGGCTCTTGGCGGCCAGCTCCCATTTCAGACTGGTGGGAAAGCCGGCCCCGCCCCGGCCGCGCAGGCCGGAGGCGCTGATCTGCGACAGGGCGTCGGCCGGCGGCCGGCGCAGCGCCGAGGCCAAGCCGGCGCCCGCCTCGATCCCGGAAAACGTGAGCGTTCCGTGCAGCGTCTTGGCGATCATATTGCGTGTTCCTTGCCGGCCGTCGCGTGGGCGCCGAACGTCTGCCGGCACTCGTCCAAGATGCCGTGTACCTTCTCCGGCGTCACCTGGGTATAGATGCTATCGTTCACCAACAAGGCCGGCCCCTGGTCGCACATGCCCAAGCAGTTCGCCCAGCCCAGCGAGAACTTGCCGTCGGGCGTCGTTTGGCCGAAGTCGATGCCCAGATCGTTGACCAACTGCCGGGCGACGTGCTCCTTGCCGCGCATGGCGCAATTGATCGTCCGGCAGAGCCGGATCACAAACTGCCCCTGCGGCCGCTCGTCGAGAAAACTGTAAAACGAGACGACGCTGAATACCTCGACCGGGTGGATGTCCAGCAGGTCGGCAATCACCTGCATCGAGTATTCGGAAATGTGATAGTGGGTCCGCTTGAGTTCCTGCAAAATGGGCATCAGGGCGCTGCGATCGCGGCCCCAGCGGTCAACCATCTTCACCAGATCGTCGCGGAGCCGCTCCCGTTCGGTGACGAGCATTGGGCCGTTCTCCTTGGGGGCGGAGTCAATCAGTCAATCAAAGGTTGTCGACAACCTTCAGAATAGCAGCTTTCGCCGGATTGGCAATGGCGCCTATACCCGCGGCCGCGGCGTGTAGTGGGTGTGCAGCAGCCGGTGGGACGCCTCGCCCAGCGGCTGGCCGAGGAACTCGGCGTAGAGCCGGGTGACGTCCGGATTCTCGTGCGACTTGCGGAGCCGCTTGCCCTCGTCCTCGCGGAAGATGGCCGCGGCGCGGGCCTGGCGGACCTGGTCGGTCGTGAAGCGCGGCTGGCCGCCGCCGCCGATGCACCCGCCGGGACAGGCCATCACCTCGACGAAGTGATACCGCTTCCGGCCCGAACGGAGGGCCGTAATCAACCGCTCGGCGTTGCCTAGTCCGTGGGCGACGGCCACTTCCAACGTCACGCCTTCGAGGAACTTCCACTCGGGCTTGGCCCCCTCGATCCGGAGCGCGGCTTCCTTGACACCCTCCAGTCCGGCCACCGCGGGGACGTGCAGGCCGGCCAAGGGCAACGGGCGGCCGGTCACGATCTCGTAGACCGTGCGGATGGCGGCTTCCATTACCCCGCCGGTGTTCGCGAAGATGTCGGCGGCGCCGGTGGAGAGACCAAGCGGGGCATCCATTTCTTCGTCGGGCAGGGCGTCGAAATCGATGCCCGCGGCGTGGATCATCTTCCCCAGTTCGCGGGTGGTCAGCACGATGTCCACGTCGCGCGCGCCGCTGGTGTCCATTTCCGGCCGCTGGCACTCGAACTTCTTCGCCGTGCAGGGCATGATCGAGACGACCACGATTTGCTCGGGGCGTTTGCCCAGCTTGGCGGCATAGTAGGTCTTCGCCAAGGCCCCGAACATCTGTTGCGGCGATTTGCAGGTGGACAGGTTCGACAGCAAGTCGGGATGGAAATACTCCATGAACTTGATCCAACCCGGCGAGCAACTGGTGAACATGGGAAGGGGGAAACGATGTTCGGTCCCCTCTCCCTTTGGGAGAGGGTTAGGGTTAGGGCTGTCAACAAGCCGGCCCTCACCCCCGGCCCCTCTCCCAATGGGAGAGGGGAGATCGGGCCGCAGTGCGGCCTTCAGCCGCTGGAGCAGTTCATTGCCCTCCTCCACGATCGTCAGGTCGGCGGCGAAGTTGGTGTCGAAGACGGCGCGGAAGCCCAACCGCCGCAGGGCGGCAACCATCTTGCCGGTCACCAGCGTGCCGGGCGGATGGCCGAAACACTCGCCCAAAGCGGCGCGGATCGCCGGCGCCGTCTGCACGATCACGTGATTGTCCGGCTTGTCGATCGCCTGCCACACCTCGTCGATCTGCTCCTTCTCGGTGATGGCGCCGACGGGGCACACGGCCGCGCACTGCCCGCACTGCACGCAGGCCACGGTCTTCAGGTCATGGCTGAAGGCCGGGCCGATCACCGTGTCAAAGCCGCGGTTCTGGGGAAACAGGGCGCCGACGTGCTGGGTCTCGAGGCAGACGCTCACGCAGCGGCGGCATTTGATGCACTTGCCGTGGTCGCGGGCCAGGGCCGGCGTGGAGGTGTCGGTCCGCCGGCGGGTCTTCTCGCCCGCGTAGGCGACCTCGCGGATCCCCAACTCCGCCGCCAGGGCCTGCAATTCGCAGTCCTGGCTGCGGTCGCAGGTTTGGCACTCGCCGTTGTGTTCGGAGAGGAGCAATTCGATCACGGCCCGCCGCGCCTCGCGCACCCGCCGGGTGTTGGTCAGCACTTTCATGCCCTGGCTGACCGGCATGGAACAGGAGGCCACCAGGTTCCGCGCGCCCTCCACCTCGACCACGCAGACGCGGCAGGCCCCGATTGCCTGCAATCCCTCGAGGTAGCAAAGCGTCGGGATGCGGACGCCGGCTTTCTTCGCCGCGCAGAGGATCGTGGTCCTTTCGGGGACTTCCGTCGCCACGTTGTTGATCGAAAGGCTAATCATCGTTGGGACTCTTGGTAGGCCGTGGTTCCTTCGGCATTGTTGCCTGCGCAGCGTTTTCCGTAGTCGCAGCGGAGGCAACGGCCCGCCTGGCGCACGGCCACCGATTCGCGCCAGGGCTGCTCGACCTCGTCGAAATTGTCCCGCCGCCGCTCGACCGGCAGCAGGCTGAGTCTCTCTCGCGGGGCGTCGGACGGCTCGGCGTCGGGATCGAACGAGGTGTCGATGGGGCGGTCGTCGCGCCAGAAGGCGTGATTGCGGCCGGTGAGGTAGAGGTCAATGCCGACGGCTGCCCGCTCGCCGGCCGCCACTGCCTCGACCACCGACGCGGGACCGGTCACGGCGTCGCCCCCGGCGAAAATCCACTTCTCCGAGGTCTGGCCGGTCACCGGGTTTACCTGAATGAGCCCCTGGCTGCGGGCTGTCAGCGCCACGCTGTTGCAGATTCTCTGCAAGTCGAGCGATTGCCCGATGGCCACCAGGAACCTGGTCGGCCGGCAAGATAAAGGCGTCGCCGCCCTTTTCCGGCCGGCGGCGGCCGGAACGGTCGAACTCCCCGAGCCGCATGGGCAGGCACTTCAGCCCCGCCACCCGCTTGCCGTCCAGGACAATCTCGCTTTGGGCGGTCAACAGCCTCAATTGCACGCCTTCGTGCTCGGCCTCTTCGATTTCCTCCTCGTAGGCGGGCATGGCCTCGCGGCCGCGGCGGTAAACGACGGTCACCTTCTCGGCCCCCAGCCGCAGCGCGGTCCGCGCCGCGTCGATGGCCGAATTGCCGCCGCCGATCACCACCACGTTGCGCCCCACCGGCGCCGAGCCGCGGAGGTTGTACGTGCGGAGGAAGCTCAAGGCGTCGGTGATGCCCTCGGCGTCCTGGCCGGGCAACCCCAGGCACACGCCCGTGGGCGCGCCGACGCCCAGAAACAGGGCGTCGTATCCTTCGGCCCGCAGGGCCTTGAGCGTCACGTCTTCGCCGAGCACCATGTTGGTGAAGATTTCCACGCCCATCCGCTCGATCATGCGGACCTCGCGGGCGACGATCTCGCGCGGCAGCCGGTAGGCGGGAATGGCCTGGACCAACATTCCGCCGGGACGCGGCTCGGCCTCGAAGATTTTGGGCCGGTATCCCAACCGGGCCAGAAATAGGCGCACGAGAGTCCCGCCGGTCCCGCTCCGACCACGCCGACCTTCTGCCGGGCGTTCCGCTCGTTCTCGCGGATCTCCGGCAACTGGATCGTCACCTCCTGATCGACCATGAACCGCTTGATGCCGCGGATCGAGACCGGCGCGTCGAGCGTCGAGCGTCGGCACTTGTCCTCGCAGGTGTGGAAACAGACGCGGGAACAGACCGCCGCAAAGGGGTTCCGCTCGCGGTGCAGCCGCAAGGCCTCGGCGTAACGCTTCTCGGCCACCAGCGAGACGTAGCCGGGAATGTCGACGTTGGCCGGGCAGGCGCTCGAACACGGGGCATTGACCAGCGCCGCACACACTCCCGCCCGGCAGTGCTTGTCGCGGATGTGCTCGACGTATTCCTGGCCGAAGTGGCGGATCGTCGAGAGCACGGGGTTCGAGGCGGTCTGGCCCAGCCCGCACAGCGAGGCGTCCTTGACGATCTCGCCCAGGTCGATGAGCCGCTCGACGTCGGCCTCCTCGCCGCGGCCCTCGCAGATGCGGTTGAGGATCTCCAGCATCCGCTTCGTGCCCACGCGGCAGGGGACGCACTTGCCGCACGATTCCTCCTGCACGAATTCGAGGAAGTAGCGGGCCACGTCGACCATGCAGCTATCCTGGTCCATGACGATCAGGCCGCCGGAGCCCATGATGGCGCCGAGTTCGGAGAGCGATTCGTAGTCCAGGGGGACGTTGAGGTGTTGCTTGGGGATGCAGCCGCCGGAGGGACCGCCGATCTGCGCCGCCTTGAACTCCTTGCCGCCGGGGATGCCGCCGCCGATGTCGTAGATCAGATCGCCCAGGGGCGTGCCCACCGGCACCTCGACCAGGCCGGAGTTCTTGATCGCCCCGGCCAGGGCGAAGACCTTCGTGCCCTTGCTCCGCTCGGTGCCTTGAGCGGCGAACCAGGCGCCGCCGTTGCGGACGATCGCCGGCACGTTGGCGTAGGTTTCGACGTTGTTCAGCACGGTGGGCTTTCCCCATAAGCCTTGCACGGCGGGAAACGGCGGGCGGGGGCGCGGCTCGCCCCGGTTGCCCTCGATCGAAGTCAGCAGCGCGGTCTCCTCGCCGCAGACGAACGCCCCGGAGCCCATGCGGATTTCCAGGTCGAAGCGGAAACCGGTGCCCAGAATGTCCTTTCCCAACAGGCCGCGCGCCTGCGCTTGTCCCAGGGCGATCTTCAGCCGCTCCACGGCCAGCGGATACTCGGCGCGGACGTAGATGTAGCCCCGCTCCGCGCCCACCGTATGGCCGGCGACGATCATCCCTTCCAGCACGCTGTGCGGATCGCCTTCCAGCACGCTGCGGTCCATGAACGCGCCAGGGTCGCCTTCGTCGGCGTTGCAAACGACGTACTTGGGGTGGCCGGCGGCGTCGCGGGTGAACTTCCACTTCCGCCAGGTGGCGAAGCCCGCCCCGCCGCGGCCCCGCAACCCCGAGGTCCGCAGCGTTTCGATCACCTGCTCGGGGTCGTTCTGCTCGAGGATTTTGGCCAGGGCACGGTAGCCGTCGCGGGCGATGTAGTCCTCGATCCGCTGCGGATCGATCAGCCCGCAGTTGCCCAGCAGGATTTTCTTCTGCCGCTTGAAGAAGTCCAGTTCCGCGGCGTTGGCCATGGCGCGGCCGTCGGGGCGTTTGTGCGTCAGCCGTTCCACCACCCGGCCCCGGCCAAGATGCTCGACCACGATGTCCTTGGCGTCCTGGGGGCGGAGTTTCTCGTAGAACACGTCTCCGATCATCATCGCCGGACCGCCCGAGCACGGCCCCAGGCAGCCCGTGCCAACGACGCTGACGGTCTCCTGCACCTGCCGCATCTGCCGCTCGGCAAGTTCCTCCTCCAGCGCCGCCTTGACCTTTAGCGCCCCCGAGGCGATGCAACTGGCCCCCAGACAAATGCGGATGCACTTGTGGCCCTTGGCCAGCGCCTCTTGTTGCTCGAGCCGCAGAACGTCGCGCAGCGCCCTCAACTCATTGATGCTGGCGATGACTTCCGTCATTCTTCACTCTCCCCGTTGCCGTTCTCGGCGGTCGCAGGATGGTCGCGGTATTGGCCGAGGACCCTTGCCAGGCGGGTGGGCTTGACCCGCTGGTGAACGTCGTCGTCGATCATAATCACCGGCGCCAGGCCGCAGGCGCCGAAACATCGGCCGACGTCCAAGGAGAACAACTGGTCGGAGCTGGTCTCGCCCACTTCGATCCTCAACAGGTCCTTGAGCGCGCCGAGCACTTGCTTCCCGCCGCGGACGTAGCAGGCCGTGCCCAAACACACGCGGACTAGGTGCTTGCCGCGGGGAACCGTGGTGAAAAAGGAATAGAAGCTCACCACGCCCGCCACTTCGCTGTAGGGCTTTCCGAGCGCAGAGGCAATCTTTTTCAGCGCCGTCTCGGGCAAGTATCCGAACATGGCCTGGGCGATCTGGAGCACCGGAATCAACGCGCCCGGCACGTCGGCGTATTCCCGCAGCACCCCGTCAAGCCGCCGCAGCAACTCCTCCTCGCTGGCTTCCTCACAGCCGGGACACTTGGCGTCTTTCACGGATATTGGCATAACTCTGTTCCTATAATAACCAACGCCGACCCTGAAGTATTAAACCTGTTTATAGTATCACAGGCGGGGGGGAACGCAAGCGGCCTCCCAGGATACTGGACGGTCGCGCGAGCCGGCCTGCGCATCAGAGCTACGGCACGATCCAAAACAGCACGCCGGCGGGGTTGGCACCCCACAGAAAGCGAGCCACCGCCAGCGCCCGGTACGGCCGGTTCTCTGCGGCTCGCGTGTCAGACTGGTGCCGATGGATCCGCTGATCACCGGCGACGGATTTGGAAATCCGTGCCACGGTCCCGGCCGGCCGCTCTACTCCAGCCCCGACCGCTGTAAGAACAGCACCCGGCTGCGGCCGCGGCGGACGCAGACCGGCAGCACAAACGCCTGGCTCGGCCCCCACGGCTCGTGCGGCTTGCGGAAGTGGCTGGAAATCAACTGCCGCTCCTCCTGGCTGCCGCGGCACTGCCCGGCAGGCACCACCAGCCAGTCGACTTGCACAGTTTCCAGCACCGGGTCGAGCAACTTCACTCCCTGGGTCTTCATCGGGGACCTCCTTGACTGTTGCGGGTACGCTCGGCGTCCAGCCACTCGGCCGATAGGAGAACCCAAGACACAGTTCTGTTATCGGCCGGCCGCCGAGAGAAGGGACAGCAGCTTCCGTGCCGCGTCGTCGTCACAAGCTGCAAGACTTTATTTCGCAACGAGTTAGCGTTGCACCGGCGGCATGGTGAGCGTCACTGGGTAGAGAAACGTCATCAAGGTACGCCGCGTCGCTCGTTTTGGGCAACGATTATTACTTGCCCGGCGGTCGCCCGAGCCTATAATTGTACCAGCTACGCTAGGCATAAATCGCGCTGGCAGTTTGCCCGCCAGAAGGGGGCGGCGAGAATCAGCGCAACCTGCCTGGACGACGAGAACCTGACAACCCGTTTTGGAGAAGGATCATGTTGTACACGCTACCCGATTTGCCGTATTCATTTGACGCCCTGGAGCCGTACATCGACGCCCGGACGATGGAAATCCACCACGACAAGCACCATGGGGGCTACGTGGCGGGCCTGAACAAGGCCCTGGAGGGACGCGACTTGGGCAACCTCAAGGACATGAAGGTCGAGCAACTGCTGGCCGCCATCGACACCTTGCCCGTCGATATCCGCATGGCCGTGCAGAACCACGGCGGCGGACACGTTAACCACTCGCTGTTTTGGACCATCTTGTCCGGCAAGGGGGGTGGAGAGCCGCGGGGCGATCTGGCCGACGCGCTCCGGACGCAGTTCGGCGGCTTCAACCGCTTCACCGACGAGATCACCAAGGCCGCAATGGGCCGCTTCGGCAGCGGCTGGGCGTGGCTCTCGCTCAATCCCGACGGGCGGCTGGTGGTCGAAACCACCGCCAACCAGGACAGCCCCTACATGCACGGCAACGTCCCGGTCTTCGGCATCGACGTGTGGGAACACGCCTACTACTTGAAGTACCAGAACCGCCGCGCGGACTACCTCAAGGCAATCTGGAACGTCGTCAACTGGGACGCCGTGATGGAGCGGTACATGGACGCCGTGCGGCACGAGGAACTGGTGCAAGCGTCGTAGGGCGGCGTTAAGAGCCGCGTATGGTGGCACGTCCCTGAGCGCAGCGAAGGGCGCGGTTTGACCGTGCGCCACGCCGTTCGCTGTGCTGGGTCTGCGCATTCTTCTTGGCGATTTTGTCATTCTGAGCGCAGCGAAGAATCTCCGTGGCGCAGGGGAGATTCTTCGCTGCGCTCAGAATGACCGTGTGCCAGGATTTCTTGCCACACCCGCTGCGCTCAGGGACGTGCCACCCTACGCCATTTCTGCTATAATCATTCCCCGGCGGCATTGTCGAGCGCCCGGATCGAATCTCTGCGGGGGAGACTGCCATGACGAGAAGGCTTGTGCTCTTGCTGTGCGGGTTGCTGGCGGCAGTGGTCGGCGACGCCGGACCGTCGCCGGGGCAAAAACCGGCCGGCGGGCGGCAGCGGCCGCCCATGCCGCCGATCACCAGGCCCGTGCCCTTCAACACGCCCGAGGCCGACAAGATCCTGGCGGCGCTCCAGGTCTTTCCGCCCGACAACCCCTGGAACCAGGACGTCTCGCGCTGGCCCGTGCATCCGAACTCGCGGAACATCATTGTCTCGATCGGCGCCGACAAGCCGTTTCGGCAAAACCTGGACATGGGCTTCGTCTTAGTGCCGCCCGACCAGAAGCGCGTGCCGGTGGCGATCGTGGCGTACCCCGACGAGTCGGACAAGGGGCCATTCCCCGTGCCCGACAACATGCCCATCGAGGGCTGGCCGGCGTATTATCAGGGCAGGAATGTCTCGCTGGCCGACGTGCAGCGGGACAAGCTCCGCGAAGGGACCGACCGCCACGCCATCGTCGTCGATCCCGCCCGCGGAATGCTCTACGAGTTCTACCAGGCCCTGCGGACCGACGGCGGCTGGCAGGCCGCGCAGGCCTCGGTGTTTGATCTCCGCTCGAACAAGTTGCGCCCCGACGGCTGGACCTCGACCGACGCTGCGGGCCTGCCGATCTTTCCCGCCATCATCCGCTACGACGAGTTGCGTCGCGGCATGGTGGGGCATGCGATGCGGGTATCGGTGCGGCGGTCGCGCCGGGCGTACGTCGCCCCCGCCACCCACTTCGCCAGCCGGCTCACCGACCCGAACCTGCCGCGGATGGGCGAGCGGATCCGCCTGAAGGCCGATTATCCCATTCGCGGCTTCTCGCCGCAGACCCAGGCGATCCTCAAGGGGTTGAAGAAGTACGGGATGTTCGTGGCCGACAACGGGCTGGAGTGGTGCATCTCGGTGGCCCCCGACCCGCGCATCCGCCCCATGCACGAAGAGCTGCGGCGGATCAAGGGCTCGGCCTTCGAGGTGGTCCAGCCGCCGGCGCGGTGAATCCTGTGCTGCACCATCCGGCTGTCTTCTTCGTCCACTCCCCTTCTCCATAAATCGGGGGTGGTTGACGGCCTCAATACCGCATGGGACGATAACGGGGGGTCGGACTTGTCAGACCAGCCAGACGGGTCGGACATGTCAGGCAGGTCGGAACGCGCTCTTCGAGGACGGCCCATGAACACCGAAGACACCCCGCTGCTGCCGCACGGCGGCTACCGCAAGCTCCGCAGCTACAAGGTGGCGGAGGCGGTCTACGACGCCACGGTGGTCTTCTGCCGGCGCTTCTTCCCGAAAGACTGGCGGATGACCGACCAGATGGTGCAGGCGGCCCGCAGCGGCGTCCGCAATATCAGCGAGGCCAGCGGCGCCGCGGCCACCTCGCGCAAGACGGAAATGAAGCTCACCAATGTGGCCCGCGCGAGCTTGAACGACGAACTGTTGCCCGACTACGAGAGCTTTCTCCGCCAGAACGGTTTGCGGATGTGGCCGAAGGACTCGCGGGAAGCGCGGGCGATGCGCGAGCGGCTGGCGTCCGACCGCGTCGAAAACCGGCCTCCCTCGCCGACGGCAGCCGTCCGCCTGAGCGGGCTTGGCGGGCTGGCCGAGTTCGTGGAAAAGGCCCAGCCCGAACTGGCCGCCAACGCCATGCTCTGCGCCGTCAACCAGGCGGCCTATCTCCTGAAACGCCAGATCGAGAGCCAAGGGCGCACCTTTATGCAGGAGGGCGGATTCACCGAGAATCTGTACCGGCAGCGGACACAGGCGAAACGCCGGTTGAACAAGTCCGACCGGTCTGACAAGTCTGACACGTCCAACCGGTCTGACCTGTCCGACCAGTCCGACAAACCCCGAAGCCGGCCATGACCACCGCCGGGAGAGTAAACGGGACAGGTCCAATTATTGGCTTCCTTTGCGGCGGCCCGTGTCACGCAAGCCGCTGGTTGCGGGCCATTAAGGCAATAATTAGACCTGTCCCGTTTACTTTCCCCGCAGTGGCACCCGCGCCGTCGGCCGCCAAACTTCGTAAACTACCAAGACTGGTATTGTGCCCCTGGATACCGGATACCGTGCTCTGGATACTGCTGGATATACTGGATACATGGCGATGAACTGCCTTGTTTACCATATTGCCAGTGGTCAGTCATTCTTCACGGGCGTCGTGCTAGTCATAATCGCCGCCGTTGCCTCCACCCGATCAAATCCAATCGCAAAACGCGTTGTAGTCTTGACGTTTTTACTCGGGGCCATCGCCATTGCGATCTCGTCCACGGCAATTCCGTACTGGTACTATGCGGTCGCCGTTTGCGGGACGGCCGCGTGGGCAATCTCGGGATGGGTTAAGAAATGGCGGCGGTGGACGCCGTTTGCGGTAATCGCGGCGTGGGGCCTCGCCGCCGCGATCGAAGCGCCGTATCACATTGCGCCGACGGTCAGGCCCGCTCCGTCCCGGGCCTTGACCGTCGTCGGAGATTCGATTACCGCCGGCCTGGGCGACGACGATAAATCCGAACGTTGGCCCGAAATCCTCGCCAGGGAACACAACCTTGAAGTTCAAGACATCTCGCACGTGGGCGAAACGACGGCGTTGGCGCTTCAAACGGGCCAGGGATCGAGGAATCCGTTCACCCATTGTCGTTCTCGAAATCGGCGGCAACGATCTGCTCGGCTCGACTTCATCCGCTCAATTTGCACGCGACTTGGACGCGCTTCTCGCCCACGTTTGCGCACGCAACGGCAAGTGCTCATGTTCGAGTTGCCCCTTCCGCCGTTCAACCACGAATACGGCCGCATTCAACGCTCGCTCGCCCGGAAATACAATGTATCGCTTGTTCCCAAGCGTTTTTTGCTATCCATCCTTGCGGCGAGTGATTCGACGGTGGATACGATCCATCTAACGCAGGCGGGGCAGCGGCGCATGGCCGCGTGCGTATGGCGGCTGTTAAGCGCGGCTTTTCCCGAGGAAAGCTACAGCAAGAATTGAAAGGATACAGGGGACTGGAGATTGGCCCAGCTTTCGGGCGGCTTTCGCAGACACAATGCCAGTCTTGGCCGGTTGGTCACTTTACCATTTGTGAGCTACACAAACGCGCAAAACGCTCACAGCCATCCCTCTTGTCGATACCACTCGGCCGTTTCGTGCAGCCGCGCCATCAGCGGGGCGCCCACCGCGAAACCTAATTGCTCCGTGGCCGCCCGGGCCGAGCAGAGCCAACTGCCGGCGGTGATTTCGCGGGCCTTGTCCAGATTCATAAACAGCGGGTCGTGGCGGAGCCGCGAGATGGCCTCGCCCGCCCACGCCACCATCCACACCAGCGGCGTGGCCGTGGGAACGACCAGCACGAGGCGTCGTCCCATCGCTTCGCCCACCAGCCGGCCCAGATCGGCGTAGGTCGGGTCCTCCTCGCAGGCGGCGAAGTAGTAGCCCTGCGGGCCGTGCGAGTCGGGGTGCCCACGCGGCGGCAGACGCTTGCCGCGCTCGGCGGCCAGGATCAGCAGTTGCACCAGGTCGTCGGCGTGGATCAGCGAGAACCGCCGGTGGTCAAGGCCCGGGGACATGTGAACGCCGAAGCGGGCAATGGAGCGGAACAGCGGCAGCCCCATCCGGTCGGATTGGCCCAGGACGATGGGCGGGCGGACGATGGTGATGGGGACGCGGTGGGCGAAGGCCTCGGCCGCCCGCTCCCCCGCCCGCTTGCTGTGGCCGTAGTGCGACACGGGCGCCGCCCGGTCGGCTTCGGTCTTCGGCCGGCCGTCGGCGGCCGGCCCCGCCGCCGCCAACGAGGAGACGGAAACCAGCACGGGCGGGTTGCTCTGGCCGGCACAGACGCGGGCGACGTTCGCCACGCCGTGCTGATTCACCCGGTAGAAGTGCCGCGGCGCCAGCGACTGCGTGCATCCGGCGACGTGGTAGACGATCTCCTGGCCCGCCACCGCGCCGTCGAGGCTCTCGCGGTCGGTCACGTCGCCCGGCAGCAACCGGGCGCCGGCCTGGGACAGCGGACCGATCCGGGAACTCTTGCGCACCAGGCAGGTCACATCGTCACCGCGGGCCGCCAAGGCCGCAACGAGGTGCGTCCCGATGAATCCGCTCCCGCCGGTGACCAAGACCTTGGCCATTGCAGAACACCACTTACCCTGACATCCGTGTCAGGTATCTTCCCTCAGCCGTGCCAGGCGTAGCTCCGCTGCAACGCCTGGAACACGGCCGTGGTGATTTGTCGGATCGTGACCGTCTTGGAGAGGACGGAGAAGGCGTGGGCCCGCCGGGCCTGCTCGACGATCAGGTCGTCCAATTGGGCCGACAAGAGGATGCACGGCAGCATCGCCCGAAACTCCTTCAACCGCCGCAACGTCTCCAACCCGGTCAGCTTGGGCATGTGTACGTCCAGCAGGACCACGTGGACCTTCTCCTGGTGGACGATCTCGAGCGCCTGCTCGCCGTCGCCCGCCAGCAGCGTCCGGAACCCCCGCGGCTCGAAGACTACCCTTAGCGTCTCCCGGAAGCCGGGGTCGTCATCGGTGATCAACAGGGATGGCGTTTCGAGGAGCATGGGTTCGCTTGCCTGGCGGACAGGGATGCAATCCATTTCCTGAGCAACTGACGTGCCATCCAGGGCAATCCTTGCCGAGCGAGGGGCCGAAATGGCGACAAGTAGCCCTCGAAACGTATTTTACAGCATTCGTAGATTCACAGCTACAGAGAAAACGGGGGACATTCGGCGGGTTGGCTGACCTGCCGGGTTGGGTAAGAACTGCCGTTTTGGCAGGCAGTTCCACGGCAGCCCGGCGGCGCTCGGAAACGGGCAGCAGCGGCATGATGCTCACCCCGGAACTCAAGCAATGCATTTGCCGAAAAGTGTGAACGCATCCACCCGCTCGATCGCCACCGGCAGGATGCGACCGGTCAACTCGGCGGGGCCGTCGAAGACCACGATCCGGTCGCAGACGGTCCGGCCCACAAGCTGCACTGTCCCCTCTCCGCTTGGGATAGGGTTAGGGTGAGGGCAGGTTGCCGCTTCGCCCTGGGCAGGCAAGGATGCCTGCCCTACGGCCCGCTTCTTCGCCACTTTGCTCGGCCCCTCGACCAGGATTTCGACCGAACGGCCCAGAAACGGCTGGTTGTCCTCCAGGCTGACGGCGTTCTGGATGGCCAGCAATTGGTTGTTCCGCCGCCGCTTGACGGCCTCCGGCACGTCGTCCTCGTATAGTTCCGCGGCCGGGGTGCCGGGACGGGGGCTGTACTTGAAGATGAAGCTGTTCTTGAACCGCGCCTCCCGCACCAACTCGGCCGTCCGCTGGAAGTCCTCCTCCGTCTCGCCGCAGAAGCCGACGATGAAATCGCTGGTGACCGCGGCGTGCGGAATCAACCGGCGGATGCGTGCGAGCATCTCCCGGTAGAACGCCGCGCCGTAGCCCCGTTTCATCCGCCGCAGCACGGCGTCCGAGCCGCTCTGTGCCGGGACGTGCAGGTAGGGCGAGACCTTCGGCAGGTCCCGCACCGCCTGCAACAACTCATCCGTCATGTGCCGCGGGTGATTGGTCACGAACTTCAGCCGCCGAAGACCCGCGATCCGGCTCAGCCGTTCCAGCAGGTCGGCCAGCCGGAGCGTCCGCGGGCCGGTGCGGTCCCGGTAGCTGTTGACCGTCTGCCCCAGCAAGGTCACTTCCAGGCAGCCCTGGCCGGCCAGTTGGCGGACTTCATCGACGATTTCCTTGGCCGGGCGGCTCTGCTCCGGCCCGCGGACCCGCGGCACCACGCAATAGCTGCACAACTTGTCGCAGCCCGACATGATCCGCACCATGGCCTGATACGGAACGAGCCGCGCGGCAGCGGTCCGCGGCGGGCTGAAGGGGACGAAGCTCTGCCCCACCGCCGCCCGACCGCTATCGGCCGGATCAAGGCTCAATTCCAGGCATGGCCCGCCGCCGGCGATGACCTGCTCCAGGAGCACCGGCAGCCGCCCCAACCGGCCCGGCCCCACGACCAGGTCCACGTGCGGGGCCCGGCGGAGAATCTCCTGCCGGTCCTTTTGGGCCATGCAGCCGAGGACTCCGATCACTTTTTTCCGCGGCCGCTCTTTGACGTGCTTCAGCCGGCCCAGGGCACTGTAGATTTTGTCCTCGGCGTGCTGGCGGACGCTGCAAGTATTAAAGAGGATAATATCGGCCTGCCGCAGGCTATCGGCCTGCTCATACCCGGCCCGCAGCAACTCGGCAGCGATCAGCTCGCTGTCGAGCACGTTCATTTGGCAGCCGACGGTCTGGATGAAGAAGCGGCGGAGCATAATGTCCATTGTAGCCGGCCGAGCCGAGTTGGTCAGCAGAGCCGTATGTATGGAGAGGAACCGTGAAATGGGTTACAATGTATGCGATATGCGGCTTTGTTTGCGGTCTGACCGCAGTTGCTGCCGGGAGTATCAAGTCTTGCCCAAAGCACCGTCGACCGCCCATTGTGGGGGATTCCGCGCCGCCTTTACGTTGGTGGAGCTATTGGTCGTGATCACGATCATTGGCATCTTGATCGCCTTGCTCTTGCCGGCGGTGCAGGCTGCCCGCGAGGCGGCGCGGGTTCTGCAATGCCAGAACAACCTCAAGCAGATCAGCCTGGCGGCGCTCGGCCACGAACAAGCCAACGGTTGGCTGCCCACCGGCGGTTGG
Organism: uncultured Planctomycetaceae bacterium; assembly: GCA_963754135.1. GTDB lineage: Bacteria > Planctomycetota > Planctomycetia > Pirellulales > Thermoguttaceae > JAJFUI01. Next base: position 402,262 of record CAVWEY010000002.1, on the reverse strand, counting down.
GGCGACCGCTGGGTCGGCGATCCCGGCAGCGGCTTCGGCGCACTCCAGCCCGGCGGCTTCTTCTACAATATCCTTCCCTACATGGAACAGCAGCCGCTTCACGACCTGCAATTGATGGCCGCCAGCAACGCCGACAAGTTGCAGAAGGCGCTGCAAATGTGCCAGGTTCCGTTGACGGGGTGGACGTGTCCTACCCTGCACTCGCCCACGCTCACTCAGATCACCCCCGACGACCCCGTGGTCAATTGCGCGCCGACCAGCCTGGCGTTCGCCGCGGACTACAAGTGCAACGGGGGATCGACGGAGGTTTTCTGGGGCCCCGGGCCGGACTCCTGGGCGGACGCTGCAAATTGGGCCAACCAGCCGGCAGGCGCCAGCGGCAACCCATTTTGTGACATGTCGCAGACCAACGGCATTTGCGCCGAGCGGAGCCAGGTGAAGATCAGTGACATCACGGACGGCACAAGCTGCACCTACTTGGCGGGCGAAAAGTACCTCGACCCGGACCGCATCGGCAGCAGTTCCGGCCAAGATACCAGCAGCGACAGTGCGGCCCTCAGCGGCGATGACAACGATCTGCTCGGTTGGACGGACCAGCCGCCCCTACAAGATACGCCGGGGCTGGACAACGAGTCCATCTTCGGCAGTGCCCACGCCAGCGGTTTCGGCATGGCCTTCTGCGACGGCTCGGTGAGACTGATGAGTTACGCCATCGACCCGTTGGTCCACCGCTACCTGGGCAGCCGCAACGACGGCCAGGCGATCGACGCGAAGAAGCTGTAGCCGCGGCCGCTAGAAATCGTACCAGAGTCCTGCGCCGATCTGTTGCTCGAAGGTGTTGAAGAACTGGCCTTGCTCGCTCATGCCGTTGAAATACTGCATGCCGATGCGGAAGAGGTGGCCGGTGGCGCCGCGCCACTGCCAGCCGGTCCGCACGGTCATGTTGCCGCCAAAATCGTTTTCCTGGCGGAGGTGGCCGTTGATGGCGAAGAAGGGGGCGCCGCCGGGGCCGGTCGGCTCGGGGGAACTCCAATCGGCGCCGAACTGGAACTCCCAGGGCTGCGTCTCGCCTTCGACCACGAACGCCCACCCCACCTCGGAGTACAACCGCAAATCCGGATTAAGATAGGCCGCCAGCCCGAAGATCAGCGACTCGCGGACGTAGTTGATCCGGGTAACTTCCGGGTGCGTCAGCACGTACTCGTCGCCCAGGTGCGAGCAATAGTGATAGTAGCCGAACTTCATTTCCCAGGGGCCGACGCGGCGCGTCAACTGCATGCCCGCGCGGAAGTCGACGGAGGTCAGCTCGCGCTCGGGGAGGCTCAGCCGGGGAAAGGCCGCCCCTTCCACGTCCAACTGCCAGCCTTCCGGCCAAAGGTCGTTCTCGGTCCCATAGCGTATCACTCCGACGCGGGCGCCGAGGGTGGAGTCCCAGACCCAACCTTGGCCGCGTTCGTAGCCGAACTGGGTGCCGAACCGCGGCTCCCGCAACCCGGCCAGGTAGGATTTGTACATCAGACCGGTCGGCAGGAACTGCCACGTCCACGGCTCGTCGTCCACCAGCCATCGCTCGACGCTGCTGCCCGGCTCCAGCGGCCGGGCGGCGGTCATGGCGTCCGGGCTGCCGTAGGGGGTGTACAACGGGCCGGGGTCGCCATAGAGCGGTTGCGGGCCGCCCGGCGGACCGGCGATCGCCGGGGTGCCGGTGCCGGCTTGCTCAGCCGTGCCGTAGCCACTGCCAGACAAGCCCACAGTGCCACCCGTCCCATCGGCGGTCGAGGGATAGAGGGGCGGACTGGTGGCGGGGTACGCTGACGGCTGCGTTGAAGGATACGTGGAGGGATAGGCCGCCGGCACGCCGTCGGCGGCGGTCTGTTGAGGCGTCGTGCCGGCCGGCGGCATCGCCTGCGCCCCGGCTGGCGCCGCGCAAACCAGCCACGCACCGCCGCCGGCAATTGCGGCCAAGATGAAGCCCAACAGATGCCGACCGATGGACATTGCAAAAACCCTTCGACCTGTACTCGTCACGCTCCGCGTGACGCGATATCTTGATGCTCCAGTTGATGCGGCTTCCTCACGCGGAGCGTGAGGAGTACGTTGGACTCGAACGGCCACGAGAAAAGGCGCGGTAGTGTAGCGATTCCGTCTGCCCAAGGGGAGGCCGGTTTCGGCGGGAACTTGTCGCCGGGCTGCGCGGCGGCGGGAACCGGTCAGTTCCCGGACCGCAAGACGTAACTTATTGAAAATCCTAGAGTTGCGGTCATTCCGGCCGAAATCCGGCAATCCGCAACAGAAGGGTTATGCTCAAGGGGGCTTGCAAAACTAGTCGAAGGGGGTAAAATCGGGACTAGGTAGTGCATCAGGTTGGAAAGGGCCGGCCGCCGCTCGGCGGGTCAGGCGGAGAGGGTGTTTCCATCTGGTGCAAGGAACTTTTTTCCGGGTGGTGCCGTCACTTATCGGGCAAGAAGCCCCGCGGAGCGGCAACAGTTAAATAACGTATTGTGGATTACTTGTCGCCAGGGACTTTCCCGGGGGAGAAATGTCATCATGATCCAGTCGAAGCCGTTTCAGAGTGGTGCGAGAAGGTTGACCCTTGCTATCGTTGCGCTGTTGGCTTGCGCATCCGTCGCGTGGGCGGAAGGCAGCGAACAGTTGGTCGAGTTGGTGAAACCATCCGTTGTCCAGGTCAACCTCAAGGGGTCGTTGGGGAGCGGCTGCGTAGTGGACGCCGAGAAGGGGATCATCGCCACCAACTACCACGTGGTAGCGCACGCCGTAGAGCAACCAGAGGTCAACGTGGTCTTCCCCGCCGACAGCGACGGCAAGTCATATCCGTCGGATGGCTTCATCGAGATCCAGCCGGGCAAGGATCTGGCCTTGATCCACATCGATCCGACGAAGAGGAAACTCACAGCTCTAAAAATAGCGGCAAGCCTGCCGGCGATGGGCGCGCACGTGTACGCCTTCGGCTCGCCGCTCGGTCTGAGCCTCTCGTTCACGGAGGGACCGGTCTCCGCCGTCCGTTCGGGGAAACAACTCAGCGACATTATCGCCCACATGGGCGGCGCGGGGTACTATCAGAAGTCAATGGGCTACGACCTGGACGCCGAATGGATTCAACACGCCGTGCCTATCTCGCCGGGCAACAGCGGCGGGCCTTTGACCAACGCCAAGGGAGAACTGCTCGGACTGAACACCTGGAAGTACGGCGGCGGCCAAGGCGAGAACCTGAACTTCGCCATCTCGGCCATTCACTTGAAAAAACTGCTGGCCGGAGCGGGCTCGAACATCAAGGCCTTTAAGACTCTGCCTCCTGTGCCGGACTATCTCAAGCACGAGGGCGGCCCCAGCGGCCCCGGGCCCGGCGACCCCGAAAAGACCCTGGCCGTGTGGAAGTCGTTCAACAAGGCGATGATCAAGTTCAACAAGAAGATCGCCGACGCGGACAAGAGGAAAGAGGCGGTCCCGGCGATCAACGCCCGCGATCCTTGGCGGGGCTCCGCTCCCCGGAACAAGAAACTTGCCGCCGCCTACAAACTGTACGCCAAGGCCTATACCGACTTCGCCACCGACGTAAAGGGACTCGGCTCCGACCGGAGCGTCAATACGGAACTGGTCATCTGGCTCGTGAGGGAGGGGGACCTGCTGCACCGCATCGGCGACGAATACCAGCAGCTCTCCCAGGACATCGCGGGGCAGTCCGGGCCGGCCAACGGCCTTGAAGAGGGCCGGCTCGACGCCTTCAAACAAATCTTGAACAACCTCCGCACCGAGTACGATCTGCTCCGCATCAACCTCAGCCGCATCTTCAACAAGAACTTCCCTACCGTGGACGAAACCGAGAAAGACCCCGGCGCGGACTCGGCCAGCGCGGCGACGCAGAAGCCCAACAGCGGCTCCCCCGACAAGCCCAAATCCGCGGGAGGCGCCGAAAAACGCTTCGAATTCCGCACCTGGACGAGCAAGACCGGCAAGTTCAAGGTCCGGGCGAAGCTCCGCGGCGTGGAAGACGGCAAGGTCAAGCTCGAGAAGGAAGACGGCACCGTGATCGTGGTGCCCCTCTCCAGGCTCAGCGAGGCCGATCAACGTTTCCTCGACTCAACGTAGGCCGTCCGTTGGCCGGCACGCTTCCTCAAAATAAAGACCGTGTCGGCCATCTTGTCGTTCAACTCCAGCGGATGGTCGATCTCGTACCAGAAATCATACACGTCGCAGAGTTCCAGCGACGGAACGGCGCAGAGCAGCCGGCGGAATTGACCGGCGGTGTACGTGCGGAACGGGAACTCGTGCCGCAGGCGGAGTTCTCGGCCGCCGCGGCGGACCAAGAGGCAGACGCGGAGCCTCTCGATGCGGCCTCTGCGGTCGGTTTCGAGCACTCGCAGCGTCACGGTGACTTGCGTTTGCCCCCGCCGCGCCCTCCAGCGCTCGATGTCTTCCTCGGCGGCGTCGGGTGGAAGCAGATGGAGACCAAGGATGTAGATGCCGCCGGCGCAGGCTCTCGGCGACGCACTGCAAGTGCCGACGGGCTGCTCGCTCGGTCAGCAGGTGACGGAACGTGTTGACCGGGCAATAGGCGGCGTCCACCGGCCGGCCCAGGTGGAAATCGGCCATGTCGGCCTGGAATATCCGCGCCGAGAGCCGCCGCCGGGCCAGGCGGCGCCGCAGGTATCCCAACGCCGATGGGTTCAGATCGAAACCCGCCAACCGGTAGCCCCGGCCGGCCAACTCGGCGACCAACCGGCCGGTTCCGCAGGCCGGTTCCAAGAGCCGGCGGGCCGCGAAAGGGCAGTACTTGCGGCACGCCGCCTCGATGAAATCGGCCTCCAGCCGCGTGTCCGAACGGAAGGCCAAGTCGTAATACTGCGGATAGTCGTACCAGTCTTCGTGGAGCGGACGTGTCGTTGTCACGGACAATCACCCCTTCCGGACCGCGGACGCCCGAACGCCCGGTTGGACTTGCGGCGACCTATGTTTATGGCACCGTCAAAGGTGTAGGCGGTCCCACGGGGGACCGTACGGAGGCTGGCGGCAGTTCAGTGTATCATCGGAGAATCCGCAAGTCATTATCCGTTGCAGCCACAAGCCATTCCGACGGACAATCCGACGGGATTATGGTCACTTTTCACCAATAGTGCGGGAGAACCCAATTGACGGCAACGAGAACCGCCGGTAGGCTGGTTGTGGTCCCACGAGGCTTTTTGGCCGCCGGCGTCGTGCATCACCGCCCTCTCCGGCAACAGTACCAGATTGAGGAGATCGACCCATGCTCCGGCAAACGTGTGCAGCGGCTTTCGCGGCCTTGACGACACTCGGCAGCTTCAATCCCGCAACTGCTCAGGCGCCCAAGGAGGCCGCCGGCAAGAAGCAGATTACCAACTCGATCGGCGTGAAGTTGGTGCTGATTCCTGCCGGACAGTTCATGATGGGCAGCGAGGAAACGCCGGCGAACGTCGTGGCGTTCTTCAAGACCACGTACGGCTGGGACAATCTTAACGCCAACGACTACAGGAGCGAGCACCCCGTACACCGCGTCCGGATTACCCGGCCCTTTTACCTGGGGGCCTGCGACGTGACGGTCGGCCAGTTCCGCAAGTTCGCCGCTGAAACGAAGTACTTTACCGACGCGGAGAACGATCTCAAGGCGGCGCAAGCCAAGGGGGAAAGCGGGCAGGCCGGCAAAGAGCCGGAATCCACCTGGCGGAATCCCGGCTTCCAGCAGACGGACGACGATCCCGTCGTTTGCGTGAGTTGGAACGACGCCATGACGTTCTGTGATTGGCTGACCCGGAAGGAACACGATGCCTACCGCCTGCCGACCGAAGCGGAGTGGGAATACGCCTGCCGGGCCGGAACCACCACCCGCTACTGGAACGGCGACGACCCCGAAGCGCTCGCCAAGGTGGCCAACCTGGCCGATGCGGCGGGGAAGCGTAGGTATCCCTCGTGGAGGGCGATCCGCGCCAGCGACGGCTACGTCTATACTTCGCCCGTCGCCAGCTTTCCTGCAAATCCTTTCGGACTCTACGACATGCACGGCAACGTCTGGCAGTGGTGCGCAGATTGGTATGGAGCGGACTATTACGCGGCGTCCCCGAAGGACGATCCGGCCGGCCCAAGCTCCGGTTCGAATCGCGTTCTCCGCGGGGGCTCCTGGCTCACCACCGCGGACAGTGTCCGCTCGGCCGAACGCTTCTCGGCCCGGCCGTTTGGCCGCGGCAACATTGTCGGGTTCCGTGTTGCCAAGAACCCGTAGCGGACGTTGCATCAAGCTGGTTGCCCGCAAGATGCCCTACATACGGAAATTCCGCATTCGGTAGAATGGGCGTTTCGAGTGCCATTTTGACAGGATCAGGGGATGGCCGGCTGGTTCGCTCGTTGCGGGCTATCCAACAGGCCAGCGAACTCCGCAAGGTGCAACGGAGGTACGAGATGATCTGCTACTATCTGATCGGCTTCAACGATACGCGCGGAACCAAGAGTCACATCGCCTTTGCAGCCCGCGCCGGCATGTTCACCGACTGCTTGATCGCCCCGGCGGTGAAGAAGCCGATCAACAGTTCCGCGGCCTCGGCGGCGACGTTGTTCTGCGCGTCTTCGGTGCTCGCGCCGAGGTGCGGGGTGCAGAGGACGCCCGGCATACCGAACAGCGGGCTGCTGGTGCAAGGCTCGGTGGAGTACACGTCCAGGGCCACGCCGGCGATTTGCCCGCTCTTGAGCCCCTCGGCCAGCGCCGCCTCGTCGTAGATTCCGCCGCGGGCGCAGTTGACCAGCCGCGCCCCCTTCTTGAGCATCTGGACCTCTTTGGCGCCGATCAGTCCCTTGGTTTCCGGGGTCAGGGTGGTATGGACGGTGAGGTAATCGACGCGGGGGAGCATTTCCCGCGCCGAAGCGCACGGCTCGAAGCTCATCTCCTTCACCTTGGCGGCGGGCACCAGCGGATCGTAGCCTAGCACGTGCATTTCGAGTCCGCGGGCGCGGCTGGCCACGGCCAGCCCGACCCGCCCCAAACCGATAATGCCCAGGGTCTTGCCCGCCAGTTGCACGCCCATGAACTTCTTCCGGTCCCAGCGGCCTTCGATCAGGCTTTGATAGGCGGGGGCGATGTGCCGCGAAATGGCCAGCATCAAGGCGATTGTCAACTCGGCCGTCGAGATGGTGTTGCCGCCGGGCGTGTTCATCACCACGATCCCCTGCTGCGTGGCGGCAGGGACGTCGATATTGTCCACGCCGACGCCGGCCCGGGCGATGGCCTTCAAGCGGGTATTCCCCCGGAGCACGTCCGCGGTGATCTTCACGCCGCTGCGGCAGATCGCCCCGTCGGCCTCCAGCAGGGCGCCTCGCAAGTCCTCCCCCTTCAGCCCCGTGCGGATTTCCACGGTCAGATTCTTGGCGGATTTCAGCAATTGGATGCCGTCCTGGGAGAGATCGTCGAGCACAATGATCTTGGGCATAGCCGGTTTGTTTCCTCTTGTGTATCAGGATTGAATATGGAACGTGTGTCGGCCATTATGGCCACCAAGACGAAGCCGAGCAATGGCGGCTTCATGGCCCATTCCGCTCGTCCGGCCCGCGGAGCGTGCCGATGGCCAGCAGCAGGACGAGGCAAACGAGGTCGATGATCCAGAGGATGCCGCCGGCCAGGGCGATGCGGAGGAGCACAGCCCCTCCCCAGTTGTCACCCATCCCAGTCAAAAGAGCGGATACGCCGACCACCACGCAAATCGTGATCGGCAACAAGACGGCCGTGGCCACCAGTGTCACGAGAAACCGTTGTGGGACGAGAGGCTGTTGCATGGTCCACTTCCGCTAGTTTTCCCAATTTTGCGGACCGGCAGAGTTGCTGTCAAGGTGGGCCTGCCGGGCGGGAAATTGCCGACTGCCCTGGGGTCAGACCGTGATTAGTGATTAGCGGGTTGCGTCAGTCGGGTTGCGCAAGTCATTGCCCGCTAATCACTAATCACGGTCTGACCCCATGATGGTCCCGCCAGCTTGACTTGCCCCCACGATGGGTCACAATGAAGTACAGTTGGCCGGCACGGAACACGGCACAATGTACTCCTCACGCTCCGCGTGAGGCACTTCCGTCACGCGGGACGAATACCAAAGAGGATTCTTGTGCAACGCATTCCACGCGAACGCCTTCGGGCATGGTTCGGAATACTCTTGGCCCTGCTCTGGTGCATTGGCGCCGTGGGCGTGTCTGCGGCAACTGAAATCCTCTTGAAGGACGGCCGCCTGTTGCGGGGCAAACTGGGCCGGGTCGCCGGGCTGGGCGAAGCCCCGCGCCCCTCACAGCCTGACGGCAGCGGACCGATCGAAAACATCGTCATGTTGGACGACGAGCTGCGGCGGACCTTCTTCTCCGAGCGGCTGATCGATCCGCACGACGGGGTCCGCCAGGAGGAGAACCGGCAAGTCCTGGAGAAGTTCAACATCCGCCAGCGGGCGCTTCTGAAAGCGGCGGCATGGCCGTCAGGAGCGTCGGCCCGCCGGTGCGGGTCCAGCCCTTCGACGAGTTCGGCCGCCGCATCTTCACCATCCGCACCAACAAAGGGACACTCGATGTTGTCCAGGGCATCACCGAGTTGACGCCCGATTGGGCCAAGGTCGAGGGCATTTCGCACGCTTGGGACATGCGGATCGCCACCAACTCCATCCCCTACGACACGCTGCACAGAATCCTCCTGAAGCAGATCGATCCCAGGAAGCTCGAGCACTACAAGAAGATCGCCCGCTTCGACATTCAGAGCGAGCGTTACAAGGAGGCCCGCAACGTCCTGCAAGCCCTCTTGAAGGCGTTTCCCAACCTCAGCGCCGACGAGAAGGAGCAGTTGCAAGCATCGCTTCGGGCGATCACACAGCTCGAAGCCGAGCAACTGGCGCAGGAGTTGAAGGCCCGCCACAACGCCGGCCAGCACAAGTTCGTCTGGCAGTTTCTCAACAACTTCCCCGCCGAGGGCGTCGGCGGCGAGATTCTCCAGCCGGTCCGCGAGATGATCCAGGACTACCAGACCCGCGAGACCCGCCGCCGCGAGGTCATCAAGCAATTGAACGCCCTGGCCGCCCGGCTCAAGGACACGATCGCCAAGGAAAACCTCAAGCCGATCCTGGACGAGATCGCGGCGGAGATCGGCCCGGACACGCTGGCGCGGATGGCGGCCTTCCTGCAAAACGCCGACGACCCGCAGACGCCCGACACCGAGAAGCTGGCGCTCGCCGTCAGCGGCTGGCTGCTGGGGGCCGACGCCGCCACGCCCCGGCTGCCGGCCGCCATTTCCGCCTATAAGGTCCGCGGCCTAATCCGCGAATATCTCAACGGCGGGTCCACGCCGGAGCGGGAGCAGGCCTTTGGCTACATCAAGGAGGAGGCCGGCGGCCTGGAGACGGTGGCCCAGTTGTTGGCCCACATGAAACCGGCCATCGCCGCCGGCGAGCCGGTGGCCGGCAAGCCGGGCTATTACGAGTTGCAAGTGCCGGGGCCGGGCGGCGAGCCGGCCGTGACGTACTACGTCCAGCTCCCCCCCGAATACAACCCCTATCGGCTCTACCCGACCATCGTTACCCTCCACGCCGAGGGCGGCACGGCCAAGCAACAGATCAACTGGTGGGCGGGTGATTGGGGCCCAGGGGGCTTCCGCGTCGGCCAGGCCACCCGGCAGGGCTACATCGTGATTGCCCCGGCCTGGACCGGTGAGCATCAGAACCAGTACGGCTACTCGGCCCGCGAGCACGCCGCCGTGCTCGGCCCGCTCCGCGATGCCTGCCGCCGCTTTGCCATCGACACCGACCGCGTTTACCTCTCCGGCTGTTCCATCGGCGGCGACGCCGCCTGGGACATCGGACTGGCCCACCCGGACCTTTGGGCGGGCGTGATCCCCATCGTCGCCCAGAGCGGCCGCTACTGCAACCTCTACTGGGAGAACGCCAAGTACGTGCCGTTCTACGTCGTCTCCGGCGAGCTGGACGGCACCAAGCTGGCCAATAACGCGATGGACCTCGACCGCTACCTCCGCCGCGGCTTCGACACCACGGTGGTCGAGTATCGCGGCCGGGGCCACGAGGACTTCTACGAGGAGATTCTGCACATCTTCGATTGGATGGGCCACTTCCACCGCGATTTCTTCCCCCGCAAGTTCGCTTGCCAGACGATGCGGTCGTGGGACAACTTCTTCTGGTGGCTGGAAGTCCGGGGCCTGCCGCCCCGCTCGGAGGTGGACCCGTCGAGTTGGCCGCCGCCGGCCGGCACGCAGCCGGTCCAGGTCAAGGGCGACATCAACGACAAGAATGGCCTGAACGTCCGCACCGGCACCAGCCAGGTGACTATCTGGCTCTCGCCCAAGATGCTCGACTTCAACAAGCGGGCGATCATGACGGTCAACGGCCGGCGCGTCAACGGCGCCGACCAGATGATCAAGCCCGATCTCCACGTCCTCCTGGAAGACGTCCGCACCCGCGGCGACCGCCTCCACCCGTTCTGGGCCAAGCTGGAGAGCGCCACCGGGCGGGTGAAGGGGGAATAAATCAGTCAGGCTCGACGACCTCGATCCGGCCGCCGCGGGCCGCACGCAGCGAGTCCGTGGCGTAGATCGCGATGGCCGCCCAGATACAGGCGAAGCTCAGCAGTTGGGCCGACGAGAAAGGCTCGCCGAAGGCCGCCACCGCCAGCAGGAATTGCAGGGTCGGGCTCAGGTATTGGAGAATGCCCAGCGTCGAAAGCCGCAATCGCCGGGCCGCCGCGGCGAAGAACAATAGCGGCACCGTCGTCACCGGTCCGCTGAGCATCAGGAGCAGGAGCGGCGCGGTGCCGCTGCCGCTCGTGGGCGCCGCCGTGCCCAGGTAGCCGAGATACGCCAAGGCCAGGGGCGTCATCAGCGCGGTTTCCACCGTGAGGCTCACCAGCCCGTCGGCCGGCATGATCTTCCGCATCAGGCCATAGAAGCCGAACGTCAGGGCCAGCGCCACGGCAATCCAGGGGAACTGGCCCATCAGCCGCGTGAGGATCAACACGCCCACCACGGCCAGGGCGATGCTCAGAGTCTGAGCCGTCCGCAGCCGCTCGCGGAGGAACACCACGCCCAGCAGCACGCTCAGCAGGGGGTTGACGAAGTAGCCCAGGCTGGCCTCAACCAACTGCCGGGTCTCGACGGCGTAGATAAAGAGCAGCCAGTTGGCGGCGATCAGCAGCGTGCTCACGGCGAGCATGAGCAGAAGCTTGCGGCTCTCGAGTTCCCGCCACAGCTCGCCCCATCGGCCCAACAGGAGGACCAGCACGGCCAGCACGACGAAAGACCAGAGTGCCCGATGGGCGAGGACCGTAAGCGGCGCGACCTGGGCCACGGCCTTGAAGTACAGCGGGATCAATCCCCACAGGCCGTAAGCGGCCATGCCGAAGAGGACGCCGTAATGCGGCCGGTGCTGGTCTGTTCGGTTCACTGGGTATCCGCCGGCAGCGGCGTGGTAACGGTCTTTTCGTAGATGTTACCCATGATTCGCCTTTCGTATCAGCGTTCAATCGTGCAGTTCGGCAATGCCTGCTGGAGCCTCCTCACGCCCTGGTCGGTAACTTGGGTGCCGCGGAGGTGCAACTCTTGGAGTTGACTCAGGCATTGGAGCTGCGTCAGTCCGGCATCGCTGACGCGGGTATTGTCCAGCAACAGCCGTTGGAGCAGACTGAACCATTGGAGATGCGCGAGCCCCGCATTGGTGACCTTGGTGTTCTCCAGCCTGAGTATTTCGAGTTGCCACAAGCCATGGAGATGTCCCAGTCCGGCATCGGTGACTTCGGTGTTGCGCAACCAAAGGTGCTTGATCTGTCGCAAGCCTTGGAGATGTACCAGCCCGGCATCGGTGATTCGGGTGTTACTCAGCCTCAACACTTCGAGTTGACTAAAGCCTTGGAGGTGCGTCAGCCCGGCGTCGGTCACTTGGGTGTTTTCGAGCAACAGGGCTTGAAGTTGACTCAAGCCCTGGAGATGCGCCAGGCCGGCGTCAGTGATTAGGGTGTTGCTCAGCATTAACACTTTGAGTTGACTCAACGTTTGGAGACTCACTAGCCCGGCATCGGTGACTTTGGTGTCCGAGAGATCCAGGTCCCTTAATTGACGCAACCCTTGAAGATACGCCAGCCCGGCGTCGCTGACGCTGGTGGTGCGGAGTTCCAGACCTCGGAGTTGACGCAGCCCCCGGAGACTCACTAGCCCGGCATCGGTGATATGGGTGTTGCCGAGTAACAAGTCTTGGAGTTGACTCAATGCTTCGAGATGGACCAGCCCAGTGTCGTCGGTTGACTTTCCGGAAAGGTCTGCGGAAATCACGCTCACCAATGAATCATCCCGCAAGACTTTCCCTAGCCACGTCGGCTCGGACTTCACCCATCCCCCCGCCTTCTCGATCGCCTTAGCCGCCTCCCCTTGTCTTCTTTGCCCCTGGATCGTCACGGCGACGTAGCTCATGCCGATGGCCACCAGGAGCGTCAACAGGAAGAGCGACCGCAGGCTGTACTGATACCAGCGGAGCTTGGGCCGCTTCTTCTCGACGGCAGGCAAGGAATCGGTTTCCATCCGCCCGGTCCTCCGTTAGGCCATTAGGTTTTCATTTCGGGATTGGGGATGAGCCCCGAAGGGGCGCGATACGAAAGCCCAGGGCAACGCCCTGGGGAAGAGGGCGAATCCGACCGGTTAGCCCTGAAAGGGCGGCATTACGCTCACCGATGGCGCCCTTTCAGGGCTTGTGCGGCATAGGCGAAACCTCTCCCCAGGGCGTTGCCCTGGGCTTTCCCATTGCGTCCCTTCGGGACTGAAAACAATCACCAGCGGTCATGCGTTTTATCCTCCGGCAAGCAAGCATTACTTGTCACTGGCGGCTTGATTGGCGGCCGGTCCCGCGATGATGTCGGCCGGCGGATGCTGTTTCTCCTCGATGCGCTTGGTGCGGATCAGCGTAAGCTCCGCCGGCGTGGGCGGGGGGAACTTCGGGCAACCCATTTGCACCCAGCGGGCCAAATCGCTCTCCACCCACCTGACGAGCCGGTCGCCGATGTTCAGCGGCGGCGGAAGACCGCCCGATTCGATCAACGACAAGACCACCGCCTCATCTGCTTTCAGGAAGGAGCACAGCTCTTGAAAGTTGAGCAGCATATCAGCCACTTTTCGCCTCTCACGAGCCCGTGGAGGATCTTCTCGATCATCTCCCTTTTCGCCAGCCTCTCCCACTATTCTACCGGAATCGCCGGCTCGCCCCAAGACGCCCCGCCGGTGTGCTTCCCATTGGCCGGCCGCGCTTCTACAATGGTGGTCCGAGGCATCGGCGACGTGTCAGGCCGCCTCGCGGAGCCAATTTGCCGCAAGAATCATGCCAAGGAGGTTGTAGAATGAGTTCGCTTGCCACCGTCTCGCTTCCAGAATTTGGCAGGGCCGCCCACTGTCCGCCGATTCCAGAGCAGGTGTTGCGTCGCCGCATGGACGAGGCGACCGCCCGCCTGAGCGCATGGGGGCTGGATGTGCTGGTGGTCTATGCCGACCGCGAGCACTGCGCCAACCTGGCCTATCTGACGGGCTTTGACCCCCGGTTTGAAGAGGCCCTCTTGCTTCTTGACCGCCACGGCAATCGCCTGCTCCTGGTCGGAAACGAGTGCATGGGATATTTGCCGGAGGCCGATCTTGGGCTGCAAGTGGAGTTGTTCCAGGAGTTCAGCCTGATGGGGCAGCCGCGGGAGAAATCCCGCCCCCTGCGGACGATTCTGGCCGGTTTCGGCATTGGCCGCGGCAGCCGTGTGGGGTGCGCCGGCTGGAAGTGCTACCAATCGCGGCTTGTTGCCGCATCGGCGGCGGCGGAAACCGGCGCCACGATGCCCCGCGAGGCCGCGGCGGCCGTCGATCTGCCCTCCTACATCGTCGATGTCCTACGCGAACTGGCCGGCGTCAACGGGCAAGTGAGCAACGCGACCGGCATGTTCACGAATCCCGACGACGGGTTGCGGCTGTTCAATGAACCCGAACAGATCGCCCAGTTCGAGTATGCCGCCGCGATCACCTCGGAAGGGGTGCGCCAGGTTCTGCGGAACATCCGGCCCGGCGCGGCCGAGGACGAACTGGAGCACCTGCTGGACAGCCGCGGGCTGACGCTCAGTTGCCACCGCATGATCAGCTTTGGTGAAAAGGCGCGGCGGGGCTTGGCCAGTCCGTCGGCCCGCCGGGCGGCCCTCGGCGACCCCTTCACCGTCTGCCTGGGCGTGACCGGCGCCCTGACGAGCCGAGCGGGGTGCGTCGCCGCCGGGCCGGCGGACCTGCCCGACCAACTGCGGGAGTTCTATCCGCGGCTGGCCGCCAATTACTTCAGCGTCGTCGCCGCCTGGTACCGGGCGATCCGCGTCGGCGCCGCCGCCGGCGAAGTCGTCGACGCCGTCGAGTCCCGCCGCGATCCCCAACTGTTCGATTTCGCCCTGAATCCGGGCCACTACCTCCATCTCGACGAATGGACCCATTCCCCCTTCACCCCCGGCAGCCGGACGAAGCTCCGCTCGGGTACGGCCCTTCAAATGGACATCATTCCCGTCTCTCGTGGGCCGTTCTGTTACATCAACGCCGAGGACGGCGTCGTGCTGGCCGACGAACCGCTGCGAGAGCAACTTTCGCGGTTGTATCCCGATTGCCGGGCGCGCATCGAGCGCCGCCGGGCGTTCATGCAAGAGGCGTTGGGCATTCCGCTGGATGCGTCCGTGCTGCCGCTGGGGAACACGTCCGGCTGGCTGCCCCCCTACGTTTTGGCGCCGGATCAGGCGTTCGTCGAGCGGCCAGCCGATTGATCGGCGGCCGCGGGCGAGCGTTTCGGCAAGATTTGCGTCAAGCGAGGGCGACGGGAATCGAACCCGCAACCACCGGATCGACAGTCCGGTACTCTAACCAATTGAGCTACGCCCCCAAAGTCCTTATCCCACAATGACTTACAATCTCCAAGGTAACATCGTCCGCCGCTGGGTAGCCCAGCGGTGGCGGGACGCCACCCGTCTTTGATCGTGAATGCCGTAATGCTCAACTTTACCCTATCGAGCCGCCGTCGTAAAGAGGCCAAAGTGCCGAACGGTTGTCGCCCATCGGGTTGGGACTGACGCCGCGTGGCATGATCACAGTGGTCCATACCGTCACCGCGGCAGACGGCTTTGAAGAGGAAGCGCACCCCACAGGAATCGAACCTGTAACCTTCGGTTCCGTAGACCGATGCTCTATCCAATTGAGCTAGGGGTGCAAAACGCCTTAAGGAAGCATCATACCTAAGCCTACCCGAAAACCCGGCTCTGGCAAGCCCCACCCCGATTTCCCCTTATTTCGACACGCCAGCGGACGGTAGTGCAAGAAGGTCAAGCAGAAGTTCTGCTACTTCGGCAAGGCGGGCGACGATCCGAACGGGCAGGTTGCCCTTGCACTGTGGTTGGAGCAGAAGATGCTCTTTGCCCCCCCCTGAGAGCTAATTTGTGGTTCATCCGACTAAAGCGTACCTGGCTTCGTGGAGAGCGTAGATTTTGAGGATGAAGAACTGGTGGTCTCGGAAGCCATAGGCTTGACGTTTCATGGTTTTGATCTTGTTGTTGATGCCCTCCAGCGGTCCGGTGGAGATGGCGTAGTCGTAGTAGGCCAGGAGGCCGTGGGCGTGAAAACGGAGCGTCCGGGCGAATTGGTGAAGGATGCGGATGCCGGTCGATTCCGCGCGGAGAATCCAATCCAAGAGGAACGCCTCGGCTTCCTCCTGGCTGTCTTGCTCCCAGAATTCCCCCAACTCTTCCTTGAGATAGTAGGCGGTGGCCAATGGGGCGTTCAGACGCAAGGCCTCTTCCAAGCGCTGATGCTCATTGCGCGAGGCCTCAAGGTTCTCCGGTTTCTTCAGCAGCAGCCAGCGGGTTCCCTTGAGCACGTCTTTCTCCAAGCCGTCCTTGGTCGAACGATACAACTCCCGCCGCAACTCGGAAAGCTTGTCGTTGAAGAGTTTCGTGACGTGAAAGCGGTCGAATACCAAGACGGCATCAGGCAGGTGCGTGGTCACGGCGTCGATGTTCGAGGTCCAAAACGATGGTCGGATAGCGATGGCCCTTGGCCGTCAAAATCTCGTCGATGGCGATCTGCCGCAGGTCCTTGAGCTTGGGATGGGAGAATCGCCGTTGCAGGTCGCTCTTGACGATCTCCTTGACGACGTCCCAACTGACTTCCAAGTGCAAGGCGACGTCCTGAATGGTCATCAATCGTGCCAGATGCAGGACGTATTGGGCGAAACTTCGGATGTAGGTCCGCCGGGGATCGGCAAACCCGAGGGCCGTTTGGCGGACGACGTTGCAGTCGTGGCAGCGTATGCGGGGCACCCGAAACACGAACGTCACCTTCCTGCCGCCGATGGGCAATCCGCGAAATCGCCGTGTCACCCCGCCTTTGAGGATGATACTCCTCCCGCCACATGCCGGGCAACGACACGTCTTGGGGTCTTGAACGATGGTAAACACTACCCCGCCCTCGATGTACTCCGTGCGAACATACCGATAGCCACGAATCCCAAATCCGTGGTACAACAAACTCGTGGACATGCTGACTCCTCCCGTGTTAAGGGTCGTTTGCACAACCCCTTATGGGATAAGCATGTCCACACTTTTTCAACCCCCAGGTACGCTTCAGCCGGATGAGCCAAATTTGTGAACGATTTTTTGCCTCCCGGTTTGCCCCGCCCACGGATCGTAAGCTAGTCTTGAAACAACGGGCTTACAGCGTGGGTAGGCACCCCCTTCGGCAACTCCCAGCTGTGCGGTCAAGCCGGCCGCCGGCAGTTATGGGGCGGACAGCCGGCAAGACCGGAAAATCCCCACCGGCTGACGCAAAATACCCATCTTCGTCAGTGAGTATCTGTTAGGGAATCCGTGTGGATTGCCGATGGAAATAACCGAATCTTCTGGCAACGCGGGTGAAGAGAGATGATCGACACGCCACTGGAAGACCAGGTGCTCACGGCCTTGGAACGCAACCCTTACATCGCGCGGCGCAATCTGCGGTTCGAGACCAGCGCCGGCCGCGTCATCTTGCGCGGCGTGGTCAACACGTACTTCCAGAAGCAGATGGCTCAGGAGGCGATCCGCCACATTGACGGCGTGGACGAGATCGCCAACGAACTCGAGGTCTGCTGGGTGTAGGTCCAGAACCGCGGTTTGACGGGCTAGCGCGGCCGCCGGCAGTGCGGACTGCCCATGACCGCCTCCCGGCAATCCCGGTAGGGGAGCAACTGCCGGTCCAGGCGGCAGGCGTGCAGCACTTGGCGATTGTACGGCGAGAGACCGCACACCCGCATCACGCCGTCGTGCTCCTCGATCCACCGGTACAAATCCAGCAGTTGCCCGATCAGCGGGCTATTCAGCAACGGCGCCTCGTCCAGTTCCAGCACCAGCCGGTAGGTGAAGTGCTGCTGCAACAGGCGGCGGATCCGCTCCGCCAGCGATGGGGCGTCCAGGTCATCAGGATCGAAGCCCTTGATGCGCACCAAGAGCCAATCCGGTCCCCGTTGCACCTCTAACTCGCAGTGGGAAGCGATCGTCGGCATCACGTCCTCCCTTAACGTTGCGGACAATCCGCATAACAAGAAAAGCCTGCCCAATCGAATCGTAGCAATTATTGTTTTTTTGGCAATCCCCCTTTCTGGGCACTACCCCGTGCGCCGATCGTCGGCACTCGACCGGGTGCAAAGCCGGTGCGTTAGGATGGGTGGCCTGGGCAAGCAGAGTTCATCCGTGGGGCTGTAATCGCAGCAGAGCCGGAACGTAGGACGGATTTCCTAATCCGTCCAGGAAACATGGACGGATTAGGAAATCCGTCCTACGAGACTCGGCCAGCCCGCCGCGGCTTCTTACCGCAGCAGCATCTTCACCACCCACCACAGCAGCAGAACCGTGCCCGCGATGGCCAACGGGGTGAGCACAAACGCCGCCAGGGGCCACCAGACGTTCATTGGGGCACCGGCAACGGGAATCTGCATCTCCCGGGACGAATCCTCATCCTCCCCGCGTCGCGGCGCCACGATCGGCGGCGGCGTGGGCAACGCCCGGACGGGCCGTGAGAGTGGCATCGTCTCGGCCGCCACGACGGGCGGTTCCGGCGGCGGGACCAAGAACGGTGCCATCCGCGCCACCACCTCCCCTGCCGAGCCGATCCGCTGCGCCTGGTCCTTTGCCATCATGTCGGCCATCGTCTCGATGAAGTCCACGCTGAGGCGGGGGTTCAACTGCCGCGGGTTCAACGGCCGCAACTCGCAATGCGCCCGGGCCTTGTCGGCCGTGGTCCCGCCGGGAAAAGGCACCTTCCCCGTCACCGCGTAATACAGCGTACAGCCCAGCGAGTAGATGTCCCACGCCGGCGTGGGAGTCCAGGGGTCACCGACCTGGTCGGGCGAAAGATAGTCGGCCGTGCCCACGATCTTGCCGTAGCGGGGATCGTTTTCCGCCGCGCCGCTTAAGGGGCCGGACAAACCCAGGTCGGAGAGCTTCGCCTGTCCGTCGGGCGAAACCAGCACGTTGGCCGGCTTCACGTCCCGGTGGACAACCCCCTGGCTGTGGGCGTACGCCAGCCCTTCGGCCACCTGCGCGATGATCGACGCCGCCACGTGGCTCTCCAGCGGCCCGCGCTCGCGGACCAGCTTGCGGAGGTCCATCCCCGGCACGTACTCGGTCACGAGGTAGTAGACGTTTCCGTCCAGGCCGGCGTCGAGCGCGGCCACCAGCTTGGGATGGTCGAGCCGGGCCAGGGCGCGGATTTCGCGGGTGAAGTTCTCCACGGCCTCCGGCGTGGACTTGTCGCGGGGCAAGACCTTCACCGCCACGATCCGCCCCATCTTGCCGTGCTGGGCCTTGAACACCTGCCCCATGCTCCCTTGGCCGATCGAGTCGATGATCAAGTACGGCCCCAGGCTGAACTTCGTCCGGCCGTCGAGCAGTTGCTTCGCCTGCCACGGGTTGAGCAGCCCCATCTCGACCACGCGATCGGCAATCTGTTTGTCGCCGGGGGGGGCGCCGGGGTCAGGCTCGTCCCCCTCCGACCAGCGCACGCCGGCCCGCGCCTCGTCGAGTTGCTGCTGCGTCAGCAGGCCGCTCAGCACGGCGTACTGCTCGAAATTGGATCGGTCCGATTGGCTCACCTATTTCAGCGCCTCCTGAACCGCACCGCGGATGAAATCCTTGAACGCCTTCTGCTCGTTGGCCAGTTCCCAGACTTTCTGCCGGTAGTCCTTCCCGGCGCGGCCCTTGCCCGGCCGGCCGTCGACCACCACGATGCTCGTGGAGACGAGGTTGTATTTATCGACGAAGAAGGTGTTGCCCGGCTCCTCGAAGTTCACCACCCGCCATTCCACCCGGCCGTCTTTCAACTCGGCGGCAAAGGATTTTTCCAGCACCTCG
Organism: uncultured Planctomycetaceae bacterium; assembly: GCA_963754135.1. Taxonomy (GTDB): domain Bacteria; phylum Planctomycetota; class Planctomycetia; order Pirellulales; family Thermoguttaceae; genus JAJFUI01. Next base: position 382,848 of record CAVWEY010000002.1, on the reverse strand, counting down.
TGCGTCAGTTTCTCGATCTTCTTGCACGTCTCGCACTGCTGATTGGGGTGGAAGCAGTAGACCACGACCGCCTCGGGCAGATTCTCGGCCGCCTCGGCCAGCGACTGCCTGTCCTTCTCCCACCGCTGCCGCAGTTCATAGACGACCACTCCGGCCGCCAGACACGCCAATACTGCCGTCACCAGGAGCCTTGAAATGAGCTTCATCGCCCGCATCTCCAGACCCTTGAGCATACCATCCCTGTACCCTTCGATCCAGCCGGGGAGGCCGGTGGGTGGCACGCCCTGAAAGGGCGTGGTGAATTGCCAATCGCCACCGTGGCGCCCGCCACGCCCTTTCAGGGCGTGCCACCCGCCGCCCAATCGCCCCGTGACGACGCCGGAAAATCCCGCTCGACGATGCCGACAAACTCCTCCGGCGCCGCGGCCTGGGCGATCTGGCGGCGGAAGGCGCGGGCGCCGGGGCAGCCTTGGCCGTAACAACAGGCGTAAGCCCGCATCAAGACCGTCCCCTTCGCCGGCCCGAAACGCTCGACCACCAGGCGGAAATGATCCAACAAGAGCTGCCGCTGCTCGCGCGGCGTGGGATCGGGCGGGACCGGCTCGCCGCAGAGCGCCGCCGCGGCTTGCGCGAACAACCACGGCCGGCCCAACGCTGCCCGGCCAATCATCACCCCGTCCACTCCGTAGCGAGTGAACGCCTCCGCCACGGCAGCCGGCGTGCGGATGTCGCCGTTGCCGATCAGGGGAATCCGGCTCAGGTGCGGCTTGATCCGGCCGATCTCGTTCCAGTCGGCCGAGCCGCGGAAGAAATCCTCGGCGGTGCGGCCGTGGACCGTCACCGCCGCCCCGCCGGCCGCCTCAACCGCCTGGGCGACGTCGATGGCGTTGATCGTGTCGCGCGTGCAGCCGAGACGGATTTTCGCCGTCACGGGCACCGGCAGGCAGGCCGCCGCCACGCCGGCCACAAGCGCGCCCACCCGATCCGGATCCCGCAACAGATACGAGCCGCTTTGGGCCTTTTCGGAAACGTCGCGGGCCGGGCAGCCGAAGTTGATGTCGATCACGCTCGGCCCGAAGTCCTCGACCAACCGCCGCGCAACCGCAGCCAAGGCCGCCGGATCGTTGTCCCAGATTTGCACCGCCAGCGGCCGCGGCTCGCCGCCCACGCCCCACAGCCGGTCGGGCAATCGGGCGTCGCCGTGTAAGAAGCACCGGGCGCTTACCATCTCGGTCGCCGGCAGGCCCACCCCGCCCAACCGGCGGACCATCTGCCGATAGGCGTAGTTGCTGTAGCCGGCCATCGGCGCCTGGAGCAGGGGCGGGTCGACCAGCAACGGCCCAATCCGCAGCGGTCTCATGGCTTTACCACCAGCGACTCGACGAGCTTGTCGGCGGGGGTGGCCGCCGGGCGGACCAGGAGCACGTACTCCGCGATCGCCCTGTTGTACTCGGTCAGCGAATCGAGGAATGCCGCGGTCTGCTCCGTCTCGGCGGCGCCGCCGTCGAGCACCTGGCCGACGGCGGCGGCGCCGCTGCGATAGTTCTCGACGGCGGCGGCTTGGGCGGCGGCGGCCTCGGCCACCGCGGCGGCCCGCTGCTGCACGCACTCGCCCAGCCCGGGAATTGTCGCCGCCAGACGGCGGACCGGCCATGACTCGGCGATGCTCCGCGGCTGTTGGTCGCGGTTCAACAGGTAGCTGCCGGCATGAGGAGCGGTGGACGGCCGGGGCCAGGCCGCGTCGGCCACGGCGCCGATCCGCAGGGCCAAGGCGTATTGGGCCTCGACCAGGGCCACTTGGGCCTCGCCGATGGCCGCTTTCGCGGCCGTCTGCGCCGCCTGCAAACGGAGCATGTCCGTCGCCCCCGTGGGGCGATTGCGACGCTCCAGCACCACCGCGTCGAGCGCCTTCAGACGCCGCTGCTCGTCGGCCAACGACTTGTATTCGGCGGCCCGTTGCCACGCGAGCCAGTAGGCCTCGATGGTCGCCCGCCGGTTGCCGCCGGCGTCGCGGAGCAGGCAGTCGCGAAGACTGACGGGCTTGCCGTCGTCTCCCGCCCACAGGGCATGGTCCCCGTGCAGCGCCAGGGTCAACTGCTTGGCCCGCATCGCGGGCGAGTCACCGGTGAAGCCGGACGACAAGGCCGGCTTGTTCGTTGTCCGCGGCGCCGGCAGAAGGCTGGGCATTTCAGGGCCCAGTGGCGGGGCGGGAGTCGGCTCTGCGGCCCGCCGCCAACCGTCGCGGGGCGGGGCGGGCGTCGGCTCGTTGGGCGCGGCCGCCGGGCCAACGTCGGCTCGCGCGGCGGCACCGGATTGGCGGCCGTGGGCGGGCTGGCCCCGGCGGGCTGGACGGGCTGCCGCTGGCCCCCGCCCGGCCCCGCCTGCGCCGGACCAATCAGGCAGCCAACCAAGTCCTGCGGGCCATACGCCAGCGGGACGACCAGAAAGACGTAATCGGCGATGTTGCGGTTATAATCGCACGCCGCGTGAATGAACGCCTGCTGCTGGCGGAGCAACTCGCGGCTGCACGCCGCCACGGCCGCCGCGTCGCTCCGCCCGCTCTGATAATCTTCGGACACCGCCAGAATCGCGTCCTCGGCGGCCTGCACGGCTTCGGCCCGGCCGTCGATCACTTGGCGCTGCAAGGGGAGGGTCTTATCGGCCAGCCGGGCCGGCTCCGGCGGCGTCCGCGCGGCAAATTGCTCCTTGAAACGCGTCTCGTACCCGCCGACGTAGGGACGATCGGCGCACAGCGGCAGCGGCGCGGCGGCGGGCCGCCGCAACAGACCCGCCAACTCGTACTGGGCGCGTGCCGCGTCCAACTCGGATTGCCTCAGTTGCGCGGCGGCCGCCTCCCGCGCCGCCCGCAACAACGCCTCTTCACTACCGCGGCCCCTGAGCGAACTGACCGACTTGTCGTATTCGAGGGCAAAGCGGTATCCGGCCACCGCCTCGAACACCCGCCAATACGCCCGCACGATCTCCGCCTCCGCCCGCCGATCCGGCGTGGGACTCAGTACGTCGAGCAACCCGAGCGGCTGGCCGGCAAGCGGGGCGTCGGCCGGCAAGCGGACCGCGTCGGCCACCAGTTCGGCGGCGCGCGTCGGGCGTCGCCCCGCGGCGGTCGAGGCCGGCGGGGCGGCCATCGGCGACAAGTTGGCCGGCGGCAGCGACCGACGGCCGGGCATTTCGGTGCCCGGCGAACGGGGTAGCGGCGGCAGCTCCGGCGCCTGGCCCAGCAACACCCAACCGAGTATCATTCCCGTGATTTGCACGGCCACACCCTCCGTGAGAAGTGAATCGAGGCTCCGCAAAGTCTATAGAGTGCCATTTCCGGCCGGCGGCGTCAACGCGGCTTGCGGCGGAGCAAGCTGGGCGGCGGGGGCGATTCCACGTCGTCGCGGTCCTGCACGTGCCACAACGGCAACCCTCTGCGGGCCCGCTCGGCAAGAATGCACAGCTTCTCTTCGGTGCCCGGCATAGCGTCGGAGGCCGCAAACCTGTTAAACGCCACCTCCGGCGGCTCGAAGTCCCAAATCCCCATTTTGATCGCTTCCAGCACGGACCTGGGCACGGCGCCGCTCCTTCTTGCTAGCGATATGAGACGAGTAGAAGTGAGTGCCTTATTATTCTTTTTTTGTGAAAATTGTCAAGCAAATCGACCGCGTTTGTTGCCATGCCGCAGAGGGGGAAATCGCACTCCAAACTTCTCCAATCGCGCGCATATTGGCCAGCTTCACACAATTCAAGCCCTCCTCTTGATTTCTTTCTTGAAATCTCGTCTCCTAGTCGCCGGGATAGAAAAGCAACCCCAACAAGCCCACGGGCTGCAAGCCGTGGACTTTGGGAACGGCGAATGGAGGACGGGGAATAGGGAATGGCAAACCACAGGGCATTGCTCTGGACGCTGGTGGTGGCGCTCGGCGGCTACTTGGTGGCGGCCGCTTTTCAGTTGCCGCAGCGGGCGACCGAGTTGATCGTCGCCGGCGGCACACATGAAGCAACCGTCCTGAACAGCCACCCGCCCTACTGGACTGCCGTCCCGTTCGTCCTGTTGTTGGGGGCGATTGCCGTGCTGCCGCTCTTGCCCGCCACCGCACACTGGTGGGAGAGCAATCTGCACCGGTTCTACATCGCCGGCGGGCTGGCGGCGGTCACGTTGGCGTACTACTTGGCGCTCCACGCGCAACCGCTCGTGGCCCATTGGCCGGCCCCGCAAGTCGCCTTGCCCGCGGCCGCCGGGCCGAACTTCGCCCAGACCGGCGCGGTGCTGGCCAATGCGGTGCTGGCCGAGTACCTGCCGTTTATCGTTCTTCTGTTCAGTCTCTACACCATCAGCGGCGGCATCCGCATCGAGGGGGACCTGCCAGCCCATCCGCTGACGAACTGCACGTTTCTGGCCGCCGGCGCGCTGCTGGCAAGTTTCATCGGGACCACCGGCGCGGCGATGCTGCTGATCCGCCCGCTGCTGGAGACCAACCGGGAGCGGAGGCACGTCCAGCACACGGTCGTGTTCTTCATCTTCATCGTGTGCAACTGCGGCGGGTGCCTGTTGCCGCTGGGCGATCCGCCGTTGTTCCTCGGATACCTGATGGGCGTGCCGTTCCTGTGGACGGCCGTGTTGTGGAAGGAATGGTTGTTCGTCAATCTCGCGCTGCTGGCGATCTACTTTCTCTGGGACCTTCTCTGGTGCTATCCGCGCGAGCGGCCGGCCGACGTTACCCGCGACGAGAGCCGCGTCCACCGGCTGCGGTTCGGCGGGCTGTGGCCCAATGCCGCGCTGCTTTGCGGCGTGATCCTGTCGGTGGCCCTGTTGGACCCCGGCAAGCCGCTGCCCGGCACCAGTTGGCATCCGTGGCTGTACCTCCGCGAAGCGATGCAACTGGCGATGGTGGCGCTCTCGCTGGCCGTGGGCGACGGCCACGCCCGCCGGGCCAACCGCTTCAGCTACCACGCGATCGTCGAAGTTGCCGTGCTGTTCTTCGGCATCTTCATCTGCATGCAGCCGCCGCTGGAAATACTGGCCGTCAAGGGGCCAAGCCTCGGCCTCTGGCAGCCGTGGCACTACTTCTGGGCGACCGGCAGCCTCTCCTCAGTGCTCGACAACGCCCCGACCTACGTGGTCTTCTTCGAGACGGCCAGGGCCTTCACGCACCAGACCGGCCTGACGCCGACCATCGCGGGTGTGGCCGAGCCGCTCTTGGTCGGGCTGAGCCTGGGGGCCGTCTTCATGGGCGCCATGACCTACATCGGCAACGGCCCGAACTTCATGGTCCGGGCCATCGCCGAGCGCGCCGGCGTGCGGATGCCCAGCTTCTTCGGATACCTCCTCTATAGCGGCGGCATTCTGCTTCCGCTGTTTGTGCTGGCCACGCTCTTGTTTCTGTAAAATGTAGTCCGCACACTCCGTGTGCGGACGCGATGGCCGGCACACGGCGTGTGCCGCCTACATTGCGAGACCGCCTCTTGCCTCAGTCGGCAGCGCCCCCTATGCTATAGGTGTAAGCGTACAAAGCCGAGAATCGCCGTATGATTTCCACCGTACTGAAACCGTTCTCCTGGGAAAGGATGAGTGCTGCCGTGGAAGCCGTCCGCCAGCGCAGTGCCGCGCCGCCGCTGCACTGCAACAAGCGGGTGTCCCCTGTCTGGTGATCGGCGGCCATGCCGTCGCCGCTTGGGTCGCGCGGGTGGATCAGGAGGCCGTGCGCAACACCAGGGACGTGGACGTGCTGGTCCGCCGCGAGGATTTCCCGCGGGCCGTCGAGGCACTGCAATCGGCTGGCTTCATTCATCAGAACGTCACCGGCGTGGACTTGTTCCTGGACGGGCCGGAAGGGTCGGTCCGCAGCGCGGTTCACGTGGTGTTCGCGGCCGAGAAGGTCCGCCCGGATGATCTCTTGCCACTCCCCGACGTGACGGAATCCGAGCCGGGTCCCGACTTCGCCGTGCCTACGCTGGACGCCCTGGTGCGCATGAAACTCACGTCGTTCCGACTGAAAGACAAGGTTCACCTGTTGGACATGCTCGAAGTGGGGCTGATCGACGAGAGCTGGTGCGGCCGGCTTCCGCCCGAGTTGGCCGCAAGGCTCAAGGAAGTGATCGAGTCGCAAGAGCGCGAGGCGTGAGTGTGATTTACCGCGACCCGAAGTAGAAGAGCACCAGCCCGAGGGTGATGTCGCGCAACTGATGGGGCACGAGGTCGCGCCGGTCCACGAGATACGCCCCCGCCGTGTAGAGCAGCACCAGGAGCACGACGCCCGCCTTCAGGTCTTCCCAGCCGCGGACGCTTCGGAGCCGCGCCACGACCCCAAGCAGATAGGCAAACACCACGCCCAGCACGGAGACCGCCTGCGATTGGAACAGCCGGCCCTCGTGGTAGAGATAGACCGCCAGGCCGCCAAACGCCAGAACGAGAATCGCGCGAATGGTGTAGTGCGGCAGAAAGAGCGGGTCGGCCTCCAATTCGATCTGGCCTTCCTCGGCCAGCCGGCGGATCGTCTCCGGCGGGAGCTTGATGAACCGCCGGGACGTGAAGTAGTGGGCCAGGGCGATCATCAGCGTCTCGGTCCAGAGCAACTCGACCTCTTGCCCGCGGACCAATTGCGCCATGACGACCGCCACGATCATGAGCGTCAGCAAGGCCCGGACGCTCCCGCTGGGAAGGTTTAGCGGCGGTCGGGCCGGGCGGTCACTCATGCGTCACCTTGCTATCGCTCTGAAGACGTTGCCGCAACCGCTCAATCGTGCCGACGTATTGTTGGCCGATGGGCACGACCTCGAACCGCCGGGATTCGGGACCGGTGACCTCGATGCGGATTTCGACCCGCTCGCGGGGCAGAGAGCCCTCGACGCGGTCGGCCCACTCGACCAGCACCAGCCCGCCCTGCTCGAAATACTCGTCCGGCCCGAGCGAGTCGAACTCGTCGGCGTCGTGGAGGCGGTAGGCGTCGATGTGATAGATCGTCCGCCGGCCGTGGTACTCCTGAATGAGGACGAAGGTCGGGCTCAAGACGCCGCGACGGTCCACGCCAGCGGCCTCGGCAATGGCCTGGACGAGCCGCGTCTTGCCGGCCCCCAGCGTGCCCAGAAGCGCCACCGTGGTTCCGTCCGGCAGGACTTCCGCCAAGGCCGCGCCCAAGGCGGCGGTGGCCCGCTCGTCGGCGGCGTTGTAGATGAATGCGGACATGCGGCTTTACAGATGCTCCCAACCGCGCGGTTCCAACGGGCGGCGGGCGCCGTCGGCCCCGACGATCCATAGTCCCGGTTCCGCCACGAACTCGCCAATGTCGCTCAAGCGGACGCCCAGCGGCTGTTGGGCCAACATCCTTCGCGATTCCTCGGGCGGCACGGCCAAGATCAACTCGAAGTCCTCGCCGTCGCCCAGGGCGTGGTCCAGCGCCGTCGAGCCGTCGGCCAGTTTCTCGGCCAGCCGCCGGGCGTCGTCGCTTATCGGCACGGCGTCCGCGCGGACCACCGCCCCGCAGCCGGTCTCCTCCAGAATATGGGCCAGATCGAGCGACAGCCCGTCGCTGATGTCGGTGCCGGCGTGCAGTTCATACCGGGCGTGCAGGTCCAGGGCCTCCGCCACTCGCGGCTCGAAGTCCAGGTGCCGGCCGAGGATGCTCCCGCCCAGTGAGCCGGTCACGACGATGCGGTCGCCGGGCCGGGCCCCGCCGCGGCGCAGCGGCCCGCGGCCGGTCACGCTGCCGATGAGCGTGATGCTCACGGCCAGCGGCCCGTCCCAACTGTTGGTGTCCCCACCGGCGATGGCCAGGTCGTACTGTTGGGCCAGCGGGATCAGGCCCTCGAAGAGCGCCACGGCCAAGTCGAAGCCTCCCTGCCGCGGCAGGCAGAGGGCCACGACGCCGGCCAGCGGCCGAGCCGCCATCGCCGCCAGGTCGCTCAAGTTGGCGGCCAGGCACTTGCGCCCCACCCGCCGCGGATCGACCTTCGCCAACTCAAAATCGACGTGATCGGTGAGCATATCGACCGTGACGACGCACTCGTCGATGCCAGCCATTCGCAGCACGGCGGCGTCGTCCCCCGGCCCCAGCCGCACGAGCGGATGCGGCGGCAAACGGCGGCGGAGCCAGCGGATGAGTTCCCGTTCCATGAGTAGTCCGCCAGTAAATAGTCGCCTTTCAGGTCAGGGCCGCTAGGCAGCGCTGCTTACTTGCGCCGAAATGCTCCCAGCACGAAAACGGCGTATAGAAATGCCGGAAAGGTGTAGTCAAGTATCAGTGGAACCCAAGCGAAGTAATGTGCCCGCCTGATCGGGCAGACCAACAGGCACAAGACTCCGAAGATTCCGCCGAGGAGCGGCACAAAGGAGTAGTGCTTGTTGTGCATCCGCGCGATGATACCAGCAACCGGATTCCCGACAATGAGGAACAGCGACATCGCGCCAAACAGGATGGTCCATGCCCAAGCCATAGATAACAGTCTCGCCTTTCCGCCTTCGGCCACGCACGCGCGTACCGATACCGATTGCGCAAACGAGGATCACGCCGATCTCACGGTTCGCCGAAGGCGGATAACCAGCAAGACTAACATAACCGGCGCCGGGCGTCCAGCCGCCTACCGCTGCGCCGTTTCGGCAGGGGCGACCGGCAGGAAACCGTAGAGGGTTTCGTCGCCGCGGAGGATGAAGAACTTGACCGGCCCCAGGGTGGCGAAGTCGGGCCGCTTGAGGATATAGGCGACGTTGTCCAGGCTGACGGTTTCCCAGAGGTGAATGCCCACCAGGATGTCGCCCGGCGTGATGCCCTGATTGGCGGCGGGGCTGTTGGGGCGGACGGCGGTGACCGTGAGCCCGCCGCGGTAGCGGGTCTGGTGGCTGCGGCGGAACTCGTCGGCCGGGATCGGTTTCAGCTCGACGCCCAACAACTCCCAGGCGGGCTGGTCCGCCGGGGCCGCCTTCTCGGGCACCCCGCCCAGCGTGAGGCTCAAGCTGAGCGGATTGCCGGACCGCCGCACGCTGAGCCGGATGGTCTCGCCGGGCTTGCGCTCGAGCATCGCCCGCTGAAAGTCCAACGGCCGGCGGACCTCGGCGTCATCGACGCCGGTCACCACGTCGCCGGCCAACAGTCCGGCCACTGCGGCGGGGCTTTGGGCCTCGACCGCGCCGACGGTCATCCCCTGCGACGAGGGCGAGGCGTCGGGGGCCGACGCCATGCCGATCCGCGCCTTGGCGGCGTTGCAGGAGGCCAGCAGCCCGACGGCCACCGCCGTGACCTTGTCCACGGGGATGGCGAAGCCGATGCCCTGGGCGCGGCGCGGACGGCCACGTTGATGCCGATCATCTCGCCGTCGATGTTCAGCAGCGGCCCGCCCGAGTTGCCGGGGTTGATGCTGGCGTCGGTCTGGATCAGGTCGTCGTAGAACTGGGCGTCGCTCACCTGGACCGCCCGGTGCAACGCGCTGACGATGCCGCGGGTGACGGTGTGCTCGTAGCCGTAGGCGTTGCCCACCGCGATCACCGTTTCGCCCGTCATCAGATCGGAGGACGTGCCGATCGGGATTACCGGCAGCGGCGTCCGGGCGTCGATCTTGATCACCGCCAGGTCCGTCTCCAAGTCGCGGGCGATGAGCTTGGCCACCTGACGGCGGCCGTCGGCCTGGGTGACGAGGATTTCGCGCACGCCGTCGACGACGTGGTAATTGGTGACGATGTATCCGCGGGCGTCGATGACCACGCCGGTGCCCATGCCGTTGACGCGGCGGCCGGCGTCGGGAGTGGCCGTCTGGCCGGGCGCGGGCACCGCGGCGAAGCCGTGGTCGACGACCGTCTTCTCGCCGCGGATGTTCACCACCGCGCCGCGGGCCCGCTGAATCGCCTTGACGATCGGCGTCTCCCGCAACTCGGACGCGGCGGTGGTTATAGGAACAAAGAAGAAACCGACGAGGAAGCAGTAGCCCAGAGTGGCTAGCACACGCGGCTCTGTACGGCGTCGATCGCTCATGGGATGCTGCTGGTTGGCGACGCTGTTTTGCGGGCCGGTCGCCGCGCGGAACCGTCCCGCCCGCCGAAGGCGCATTGGCACTGCTGATAGATCGGCCCGGCAGAAACGGCGCCTTGATGGCCAACGATACCACCCGCAAAGATTACCCAGCTTATTCCGTCTTGCCGTCGCTGGGCTCCTCCGGCGGGGGAGGCAACCGCGGCGGACCTGTTGCCAGCCCTGGGTCAGGCGTGGGGCCACTGCCGGCCGGTCCCGCAGTGCCGCCCGGCCCGTTGCGGCCGAAGATTCGGGCCACCAGCCGGCCTCTTAGACGGGTCCGCCACGGCAACAGTTCAGGTTGGTTCGCAGTCTGGCCGGAAAAGGGGACAGTCCCCATTTGTGCGAAGCACCCTTCGGGCCGTTCCGGCAAATGGGGACTGTCCCCTTTTCCGGCCACCGCACAATGGTTTGCGGCAGTTTCACGGCCGGCAAACCACCCGCCGTGCCCGGTGCGGTGGAACTGGCAACCGGCCAGGGCTGTCAACAGACAGCAGCCGGCCAGCAGTGACCAGGCCCGAACATTGGCCCTCTCGCCGGCAATCGGATTGCGGCGCAACATTGCGCATTCCCCCCCACAATACGTGGGATCGGCAAGAAAGCGGCGGAAGATTAGGCATAACCGGCAAGATTTGCCCAGACGGCCGTCTTAGAAATTATTGCCGTCGATCACGTAGCCGTCCTTGCGGTTGCACAGCCGGCGGTGCGTCTCGGGGTCGATGGAATAGTTGATCATCTGCACCGAGCCGTCGCAGAAGGCCATCTGGAAGCCGTTGGCGTGCGCGCTGCCGAAGCCGTAATAGGACCCGATGCCGGGCGTGTCCACACAGGGAGGAGCGTATTGCACCGTGGCGGGCGAGGTGCTGTAGTCGACCGATGAGGCGCCCCACCGGGCGATGTCCGCGTTGTCGCCCATCATCAGGTCCTCGTTGTCTCCCAGGTCCTGGCCGGTGGTGTACCAGTCGGGGTTGTCGAACTTTTCCCCCACCAGGTAGGTGTTGGCGGTGCCGTCGCTGATGTCCGCCATCTTGATCATGCTCCCGCAATACACCACGCCGGTGGCCAATTTGGCCACGGCGGCAAAGACGTTCCTTGCGCCGGGCGCCATCTGGCCTGCGGGATTCTCGACCTCGCTGGTGCTGGCCGGTCCACCGTCGGGGTTTGCCGGAATGGCCGACGTCCAAACGGGCGCCGACGCATTGTTGACGCCGGTGCCGGGGGTTGTGTAATAGTCGCCGCCGTTGGCGGCGTAATCGCCGCGCGCAGCCAGGGTTGGCGTGCCTGCGTTGACAATCGCGTTGATCGTCAACAGGCCGGCCTCCCACGGCCAGACGGCCGCTGGTCTCCGGCTGGGACAGGTGCAGAAGCCCAAGGGAGTCAGCAGCCGCTGCATGTGAGCCGCATATTTCTGCGCTTGCGGCAGGCCCAGCCCCATGTTGTGCAGGGTTTGTTGTTCGACGTACGGCAGGACGTTGTAGACCCAGCCCCCCGGCTGCCGCCAGTCGGTGCCGCGGTCGGCGTCCCCGGTCCAGGCAAACCCCCAGCCGTTGGTCGGAAACCGGCCCGTGGCCTGTTCATGATTCAAGCACCCCAGCGCGAGTTGCTTGAGGTTGTTTTTGCACTGCGCTTGCCGGGCCGCCTCGCGGGCCGCCTGCACCGCCGGCAGCAAGAGCGCGATCAGGATACCGATGATCGTGATCACCACAAGGAGTTCCACAAGGGTAAAACCGTGATGCGGCCGTGAACCGCAAGTGTTGGATGATCGATTCGAGTTCATGATTCCTTCCTGAGCTGAAGGCCCTGTGTTCGCCCAGCCCAGGGCAACGCCCTGGGGCCGCTTTAGGGCAGTAAACGCGGACAAACGGATATTGGATGGTGGACGCACCCGTCGGCGCATCCACCATCCGCCATCCAACATCCGACCGTCCGCACACGGCGTGTGCGGACTACATTGTTATTATCTCCGCTTCCGCCAGGCGTAACAGAGCAGTCCGGCCAGTCCGGCCGCCAACAGCGCGAGCGTGCCCGGTTCGGGAGTGGTGGTGTTGACGACTTGTATCCCGAAGATGCCGGCGTCCTGGCTGGTGGCGGGGACGTAAAGCGCCAGGGTTACCGTGAAGGTGCTTCCCGTTACCCCGGGATACCACACGTAGTTGCCGCTGGTGGGGGACGCCGAATTCGTCGAAGTCACTTGCGTATACACACCAGTGTATGGCTGTGTGTTGCCGGCAAAGTAGACTTGGGTGGAACTGTTGCTTCCTAGTTTCGACCGAGGCCTCTCTGCCGTTCAAGTCGCTTCCCACGTAAGTGTAAATGTCATACTGCGAATAAGGGATGTTCGAGATGGTAACCGTGGCTGAAGTCTGGGTCCAGGTTACTTTCCCGGACGAGATGCTGGCAGCCAGGAACCCGTCCATCATTTGCTGATCGCCGGTGGCATGACTCGAAAGAGCGTCGATGCCGTTGGTGGTGGCGCACAGCCAACTGACGCTCATGGCGGTGGTTGCTCCCGAGTTGTTCAACAGCGAAGCCACGGTCCCCGAGAACGGGCCGGCTTGGTTGAGGACCTCCGGGAGGGGATCGACGTTGTTCCAGTTCTGCTGGGCAACAACCCCTGCGGTAGCCGTCGCCGCAAGCTGGGTGTAAACGCCCGTACTCCAGGGGTTCCCACTCGCATGCACGCTATCGAAATTCACGGCGACAGACTCCGCCGCCACGGGGCTCACGGCCAAAGCCAATACGGACAAGCACACTAAGGTTCTTGCAAGGTTCATCGCAACTTCTCCAAGAAAAAGGGTGACAAAACAAACACTCGGATAGGGTAAACTCGAATCGGACACTCTTACGCTGTCTCAAGCTGATCTTGCCTCTTCCACGCTCCGCCCCGAGGCTCGCACAATCGTAGGGTGCGTGCTCGCACGCACCGCACGGACTTCCAACACGTTCTCATGGGCCATTCATCGGCTGATCTCCTTTCTCCGGCTCATCGGTTGACTTCAGGGTGACGTGCAAAACGGGGTCGCCGAACACGACCCAAGCGCAGCGCGGCACTTGGTTTCCATGGTCTCCGCCGGTGGACACCAGCGTGAGGAAGCGGCCGTCGGCCTCCAACGGCAGGTCGATGCGGACCGGGCCGTCGGCCTGCCGGAGTCCCGCCCGCCGATACTTCAGCCGCCCGTCGGCGAACAGCCAAACGTCGGCTGTTCCCAACGGGTTGGCCAAGCCGACGAAGGCCCGGAAGCGGAACGGCGAGGCGACGGTGGGGTGGGCCGTGCAGATCGCCGCCAGGTCGAAGGTAACGCCCGCATTGGGGTGCAGGGCCAACAGGCCGCGGTTGTCGGGCATGTACTCCCCGCCCCGCTGCATGGCGTAGACCCAGTAGCCCCAGTCGGTCGTCTGCCGCTCGGGGGCGATGTCCGGCCCCCGCGCCCAGATCGACCCTGGAGCAGTCCCGCTGGTTTCGGGCAGGGCGTAGGTGTGCCCCGCCGAATCGAGTTGCACCGGGCCCAGTTTGCCGTTGGGCATGAAGACGCCGTCCATCAGGCGGTTCCATGGGACCGGATGATAATGTCCGTCGGTTTGGTGTTCGATCCGCGGGAACTCGACCTCTTTCGCGCCGGTGGCGGGATCGATGCCTTGCTCCCGCAGGCGGCCGGTGCCGTCGCCGCCGGCCACGATGTCCAACAGATCGAGCACGCCAAGCCTGGCCGGCAGCGGCATCCGGCGGACAAACCGGGCGGCGGAATCCTTGCCTTTGGCCTCGCGCGAGGGCGGGGATTCCAGTACGGCACCGTCGGCGTCCAACGCCGCGGACTGCCCCTCGCTCAGCACAAGGTCGTCCGGCTTGGATGTCTTGCCGGCCGCGGGCCGCACCGCCACTCGGCCCCGGAAGACGTGGACTCGGTTGTGCCGGTCGGCGCTCACTTCCACGCCGAACTCCGTGCCCAGGTCGGTGACGACGGCGGTGGGGGTGCGGACGGCAAATTTGGGATTTGGGATTTGGGATTTGGGATTTGCCGCTTGCGGCTTCACACTTTCCACGCGGGCCGTCAGTTTGCCCAACGAGAGGAAGCCGCCGCGAGGAGACTCGACTTCGTAGATGCATGGTCCCTGGAGGATAACCTTGGCCCCGGAGTCGTAGGCGATTTCGATCAGGCCGGAGGCCAAGGCGTACTTGCCGCCCAGTGGGACAGCCGGGCCGGACGGAGCGTAATCGGGATCGGCCCAGCGGCAATCGGCCGTGCCGGTGATCCGCCCGACCATTTCCGGTTTCGTCTCCGGCTGCTTCTCATGCTGGATAACCGCCATCAACGGCGACGACGGCCCGGTGATTGCATAATCGTAGGACACCTTGTAGAGCCAGGCGCCGAGGATTGCCGCGCCGTCAGCACCGTGGCAACCGCGTACGAGAGCAGCCAACCGCCCAGCGAAGAGCCGATAGTGGACAGTGGATAGTGGATAGTGGGGGACGAGTCAATGATGATCGGCGGAATGAGAGGCTCGGGACTCGCGGCATCAAGTTGGTGCGGCAGTTCCATAGGTTGGTGCTCAAGTTGGTGCGGCAGTTCAACTTCTCCGCCGCGGAACCGCCACAGCAGCCGGCCGTGCAGGTCCATGTAGGCGGCATAGAACAGCCGGGCATTCTCGTCGCTGCGGAGCAGCGATTCGAGCCGGGCGAGGTCCGCCGGCGCAATCGTGCCGTCGCACATCGCCGCCACCAGGCCCCAAAGTTGGCCGTCGGCGGGAGCGGATTGGACCCCGTGCGGCGTCATGGCCCGTCCTCCCGTTCCGGCGGCGGCTCGTCCTGGGCGGCCAGGTCCATGCACTCGAAGAGAATCTTGCGGATGCGTTGCAGCCGCATCGTCAAGGCGGCCGGCGAAATGCCCATCTCCTCGGCAATCGCCTTGATCGGCCGGTCGCCCAGATAGCACAACTCGACCAGCCGGCGCTGCTCGTCGGAGAGCTTTTGCAGGCAGCGGGCGAGAAACTGGCTGCGGATTTCCAGGAACCGGTCCACCTTCAGCCGGGCGTCGGAGATCTGGGCCAAAAGGTCTTCGGAGAGTTGCAGCCGGTCCGGGCGGTGGCGCCGCAGCATGTTGCGGACTTCGTTGTGCGCCACCCCGCACGCCCAACTAAAGAAGTCGCGGGCCGGGTCGAACTCTTCCCATTTCCGCCATAGGATCAGGCAGGTGTTCTGGAAGGCGTCCTCGGCGTCGTCCCGGTTCGCCATCAGGGTGACGATGTAGGCAAAGATGCGGCGCCCGTTCCGCACGATCTGTTCGGCAAACTGGTCCCGGTCCGCGGAAACCATACCTCGCCCCCCGGCGCAACTAACGGCTCGCGCAAAAACAACTCGTAGGACGGATTTCCAAATCCGTCCCTGAAAACTGGACGGATTAGGAAATCCGTCCTACAGTCCTACATCAGAGGCCGGTCACGATACCGTCTCTCTATGATGGTATCGTGGGCTGACGCCAAAATCTAACGCGGCGCGGATCGGAGATTATCCGAAGAGCGATCCCCATCCCTTTGGGAGAGGGTCAAGATATAGCGGAGGGTGGCACGTCCCTGAGCGCAGCGAAGGGCGTGGTTTGCTGGTTCACCACGCCCTTCGCTGCGCTCAGGGACGTGCCACCGTCGGCCGGGCAGGGATCACGCCTTCGCCTGGTCGATGGCGTCCTGAAGGCGTTTCTTCGGCTGGACGCCGACGAAGCGGTCGGCCACCTCGCCCCCCTTGAAGATCATCAGGGTGGGGATGCTGCTGACGCCGTAGGCGGCGGCCGTGTTGGGGCTATTGTCGATATTGATCTTGGCCACTTTCAGCCCCGGGAGGTTCTCGCGGGCCAATTCCTCGACCACCGGCGCGATCATCCGGCAGGGACCGCACCAGGGGGCCCAGAAATCGATCAAGACCGGCTCGGTCGAGTGCAGGACTTCAGTCTCGAAATCGTGGTCGGAAAGCTCTTTGACGTTGTCCATCCCAGGGTCTCCTTGCACCATTTTGTAAAGCCGCGGCCATTGGTTGCGGGTGGAGGAGCGTTGCCGCGACCACTGGCCGCGGCTTTACACACTTTTCATGGTGTCATTATAGCGCCCGCCGCGGGAGCGTCAACCCGTCCCGGCCCGGGCCCCGCCTCAGTCCGTTTTGACCCCGGCCGGCAACAACTGCTCCAGCGCCGTGCGGAGCTGCTTCATGGTGATGGGCATGGACAAGACGATGCGGTGCGGGGCCGTGCGGACCTCCGACTTCCATTTCTGCTGCCCCTCGTCCAGCAGCAACACCGCCGGGACCGACTCCGTCCGCTTGTCCTCGCCCAACTCGTTGAACATCCTCATCGCCAGCGGCCCGATCTGCTGGGCATTGAACAGGACGCAGTTGGCCACCGCGGCGTCCTGGCGGAACCGGCCGGCCGCCCGCTCCGGGTCGGCGGTCACCAGGACGCGGTAGCCGGCCTGCTTGAAGCCCCGCCGGAAGACGTCCTGCATCTGGGCGTCGGACTCGACCACCATCACCGACCGGCCGGCCCCGGACGGCGCCGAGGCCGCGGCGGAGCTGCGCCGCACGTCGGACCCCTCGGCCCCGGCGGCCTCTTCCCCTTCACCGGACCCGCCGGCCAGACGCTTCGCCGCCGAGCGCAAGTCCACCAGCATCGCCAAGGGGGACTGGTAGCGGCGGTCGGGGTCGAGCGACATCGCCTTGTTGACCGCAACGGTCACACAGGTGGGCAGCGAGCGGTCGGCCCTCTGAATCGGGACCACGTCGAGGAACCGCTGCTTGCTAAGGCGTTGCAGCCGGTCGCGGGTCTCCTGCAACGGGGGCTGGCCGGTCAGCATGTGGTAGTAGATGCAGCCGAGAAAGTAGATGTCGCTGCGGACGTCGTCCTTGCGCACGCCGGTGGCCCGCTCCAAGGCGGCGTAGTCGATCGTCCGGGTGTTGGTCAGGTTGGCCAGGGCGTCGTCGCTGAGGGCCTCGTCGACCGCGGCCAGGCCGAAGTCGACCAGCTTGGCGTCCCCCCGGCTGGAGACCAACACGTTGCTCATTTTCAGGTCGCGGTGGGTCAGGCCCTTCTCGAAGGCGTACTGCAACCCGTCGGCAATGCCGGTCATCAGTTGGGTGGCCTCCAACGGGGCGAGCTTCTTCCGCACGCGGACGAACTCGCGCAGGTTCTGCCCCTCGACGAACTCCATCACCAGGAAGTGCGTTCTCCGCTCGGAGACGACCTCGTAGATGGGGACGATGTTGGGGTGCCGCAGGCGCAGCCCACCCGGCCCTCGCGGACAAACAGGTTGGCCTGGGCGCGGTTGTCGCTGAAGCGGTCGCGGAGGACCTTGATCGCCACAATCTGTCCGCTCTGCCGATGCACGGCCCGATACACCCGCGAGAATGTCCCCGTGCCGACCAGGTAGAGGACGCGGTAGTTGCCGAAAAAGAAACCGGTCTGCTCGCCGTTGACCAGGCGTTCCGCCTGGTAATTGGTCAGGTATTCCCGCCGGACCAGGAACTGGACGAACTCCTGGAGCGGAACGTCGCGGCTGCCAAACGCGGCCCAGATTTCCCGCAATTGCCGCTCATCGAGCAATCCGAGATCCAGGGGCGCTGAGCGACTTGCTCGGCCGTCTGATATCCCATGCCGATCCCGCTTTCACGCAATGACGTGGTATGAAGGGTATGATGCCCGAATTATCCCTTCATCCTATTACGGCGTGGGCCGGCCTGCAACCCCTCCCAAGGTATGGCTTAGGCCGTTTCCTCCAACTTCCGGCGGAACTCGTCGCGCTCCCGCCGGGTAGCCTCCAGGTCGAAAGCGAGGTATTTCATGTCCAGCCGCAGTTGGCTCAGGGCATCCTGCACCAGACACAAGATACGCCGGCGACGCCGGTTACTGTCAATTACCCGGCCCAGCAGCGGCTCGATCGCCTGGCGGTGTTCGGCCGGCAGGCTGTTGACGGCCTCCGCCAGATCGAGGACTTCGCGGGAGATTTCGTCGGTGTTGACGGTGTGGGCCGGCTCGCTCATGGGATGCTCCTTCGGTGATGTGGGCAGCAGGCAGAAAAGCACGCGGCGTGCCGGAGCGACCCGGCCGGCCGCAGAAATGCCACAACTCGTTGAATGGCAATGTCTTATGACGGACTACCTCACTTTCCGCGCGGCCCGCCCGATGATAAACCGCCACGACTGCTCTGGATGCTATCCGCAAATCCTGCTACAAGCATCACTTACGTCGAGGTGGATTCCCGCCCGGCACGTGGAGCTTTTGCCACGGCCACACTTCCCGGAACCCCCGGCATGCCGTTTCCCGTCCGACCAACGCTGGCCGCAATGTTCCTGGCGCCCTGCTGGCCGCCGGGGTGGTTCATGCACAGACGACGTGGCACGAAGGGTTTGAGTCGCCGACGGCGACTCTGGCGCCCCTCCGGCGGCGACGCCCAATACCGCATCCTCCAGCACCAGCGGCTCCAGGGGGACGCCCACACCGGCAACGGCTGCGAATGGCTCCGGCTGGAGGCCGACGGCGGCTCGAGCGTTTACATCGCCCACGACGTCGGGCGCCCGGCGGTGATCGACGATCTGGCGGTGAGCGTGTGGCTGCGGTCGGACCGGCCCGGCTTGCAATTGGCCGCCCGCGTCGTCTTGCCGCGATCTACCGACCCGCGGACCGGCCAGGTGGTGACGGCGCTGGTGGCCGGCAGCCGCTACAGCGACGTCGGCCGGTGGCAACAACTCCGGCTGGAAGGGATTCCGCGGCTGTTGGAGCGCGAGGTCCGCCTGCTGCGCACGCAGTTCGGCCCGCAAGTCGACGAGCGCGAAGCCTACATCGACGCCGTGCTGTTGAACGTCTACGGCGGACCGGGCACGACCAACGTCTGGATCGACGACCTCGAACTGGTCGGCCGCGTGAGTGTGGAGCAGGCGGGTGCCTCCTGGACTCCCAAGGGGATCGTCCGTCTTCCCCCCGTCGGCCCCAGCCAGCCCTCCGCACCGAAACACACAGTGAAACTGTCCGGCTCGGTGTTGCTGGTCGACGGGCGGCCGATGTTTCCGCGGATCATCCAGCACCGCGGCGAGCCGTTGGCGGTGCTCAAGAGGATCGGCTTCAACGCCGTTTGGCTGCAACGGCCGCCGGGGCCGGAACTGTTGGAGGAGGCCGACCGCCTGGGGCTATGGTTGATCTGCCCGCCGCCGCTTGCGGATTCGCAGGCCGGCCAACCGGAAGAAAGGGGACTGACCCCTTATCCGCAAGGCGCCGCCACTTTATCGGCAATCAAGGGGTCTGTCCCCTTTCTTCCGCCCCCGGAAATCGGTCCGCAGTTCGATGGCGTGCTGGCCTGGGACCTCGGCGGCGATCTTGGCCCGGCCGAACTCGAATCGACCCAGCGGTGGGCGGAGCAAATCCGCGCGGCCGACCGGCGGGGGAGCCGGCCGCTGGTCTGCCGTCCGCGGAGCGAGTTGCGGGGCTACAGCCGGCCGGCCGATCTGCTGCTGATCGACCGCCGCCCCTTGGGTACTAGCCTGGACCTGGCCGGCTACGCGGCATGGGTCCGCCGGCAGCCGCTCTTGGCGAGCCTGGGCACGCCCGTCTGGACCACCGTGCAGACGCAGCCCAACGAGGCCTTGCGGCAGCAGGTGGCGGCCTTGGATCCCGGCGTCCCGCCCCCGCTGGCGGTCCCGCCGGAACAGGTCCGGCTGTTGTGCTACACGGCCGTGGCCGCCGGCAGCCGGGGGCTCGTGTTCACGTCCGACTCGCCGCTCGACGCCACCGACGCCGACACGCGGCAGCGGGCAATGACCCTCGAATTGCTCAACCTGGAACTGGACTTGATCGAGCCGTGGGCGGCGGCGGGCAGTTCCGCCGCAGCGGCCGAGTGCAGCCTGCGCGAGGTCCGCGGCACGGTCCTCAGCGCGGACCGCGCCCGCTTGCTGCTGCCGCTATGGGCCTCGCCCTGCGCCCAGTGCGTGCCGGCTTTTTCGGCGGGCAATGCCGTGACGCTGGTTCGTGCCCGGCGTGCCCGAGGCCAGCAGCGCCTTCGAGCTGACCCCCAACGGCGTCAATCCGCTGCGGCACAAGCGGGTTGCCGGCGGCGTCTCCGTCACCCTCGACGAGTTCGGACTGGCGGCCGAAGTGCTCCTGGCCCAAGACCCGCTGATCATCGCCGCGGTCCATCGCCGCGCGGCCCAATCGGGACGCCGGGCGGCCGAACTCGAGCGCCATCTGGCCGTTCACAAACTCAACACCGTCGAGACCTTGGCCAGCCAGCTTGCCGGCCGGACCCCGGTCGAGCAAGCCTCCGCGTGGCTCGCGGCCGCGAAAGAGCCTGCAATCGTGCGACGCTCAGCTCAGCGCGGGCGATTTGCCCGGCGCGGCCCGGAATGCCCAGCGGGCCGCAGCGGCGTTGCGGCTGGTCGAGCGCGCGTACTGGGACGCCGCCCAAAAGGGATTGGTCTCGCTGGTGACCAGCCCCGCCGCGCTCAGCTTCGACACGCTACGGAGCCATTGGCGGCTGATCGACCGGCTCCGCGGCGCACGCTTCAGCCGGGACCTGATCGCCGGCGGAGATTTCGAGGACCTGGAGACGATGCAGCGGGCCGGCTGGCAGTATATCTATCAGGCTGCGCCCGGCGTGCAAGGGTCGGTCGATCTGGCCCCACAGGCCGCCCGCAGCGGCCGGCTCGGCCTGCGGCTCAGCGTTAGCCCGCTTGACCCGAAGAACCCGCCGGCGGCCATCGAGAGCCCGCCCGTCCTGTTCACCAGCCCGGCGGTGCAGGTGGCGGCCGGTCAGATCGTCTGCATTCACGGCTGGGTGCAAGTGCCCGTCCCGATTACCGCCGGCCCCGACGGCCTGCTGGTGGTCGATTCCATCGCCGGCGAGGCGTTGGCCGACCGCATCGGGAAGACCAAGGGCTGGCGGGAGTTCGCCATGTACCGCGTGGCGACCCAGTCGGGGCCGGTCTGCGTCACCTTCGCGCTCAGCGGCATCGGCGAGGCCTGGCTCGACGACGTGGGAATCGAAGTCCTCCAGTAGCCGTCCAGTAGAAGCGGCATCTTGCCGCTTCCTCGCCGCCCGGGTGGCATGGGTAAGCGCAGCTTACCCGTGTGCCGGAGATCGCGGACGCCGCACGGGTAAGCCGCGCTTACCCATGCCACCCGACTTGCGGCTTCGCAAAAAGCGGCCAATATACTACACTATGGTCTTGGGGCTTAAGTCTTGGGTCTTGACGAAGGCCCAAGACCTAAGACCAAAGACCTTCTTGGGTCCGTGACGCGCCATGCCACTCTCCTTCCTCGACAAACTGACCGACGCCTTGCACGCCCTGCCGGGCGACTGGCTGACGTACGTCCCGGCGGCAGCGGTGGGCGTGATCGCGCTCTGGATCGCCTGGCGGCTCGTGCGGCGGCGGAAGCGGCCGGCCGCGCGGCTGGCCCCCGATCTTTCGGTCGAGGTGGCGGCGCTGCCGGAGCGCGGCCCGCCCGAGGGCCCGCCCGTCCTGGAGTTCTACAACCTGCCGGTGCGGCTGGCGGCGGTCGTGCTGGCGCCGGTGGGTCCGGGCCGGGAACTGCCCGAAAAAATGGGGACTGGCTCCGAGCCGGCCGGCGTAAAGCCCGCCAGACCAGCATCCGGCTCGGTGCCTGTCCCCATTTTTTCCGACGATCGCCTTGCCCCGCTGCTGGACGCCATCCTGCCGGGCCTGGACAAGGTGGCGGCGCTGCACCGTCCGGCCATCCGCCGCTGGCCCAGCCAGGTGAGCGCCCGCGGCTTCGCCCACTCGTTTTTCAACAACGCCCGGCTCCCCGGCGATGCCGGCAAGGGGACGCCCTGGTCCTCGGTGGCCGGAGTGGTCAAAGTTCAAGGCCAGCCGGTGATGGCCGGCCTGGTCCTCCGCGCCGCCGCCCCGAACAGCCTCGGCCAGACGATCATCGACGCGGAGTACAAGTGGTTGGGATGCCTGAGGGTGAAATGGAGTTAGCCAAGGGGCGCGGCATCGCGTTCGCGCGGCCGCAAGGATCGAACCTCAACCCGATGAATCAGGAGAATAGGGCTATGAGAACCTTGCGATTTCCCGTAACCGCCGTACTCATCCTCGCGTTTAGCGCTCAACTCGCGCTAGCCACGAAACCATTCGGAAACACCTTGCTCGCGAAAAAGGACGGCCGATGGCATTGGCCGAAGTCCCCGGAATACACGCGCAACCTGGTGATTGTCGATGAAGGCCGTCAAGTTTGCGTCCTGACGCCGGACGATCTATTTCCAGGGGAGGAGCGAAGCCTCTACGTTTCGGAGACCACCGCGGGTCCGGTCTGGGGCATGGACTCGCTGTCCTACATTATCACACTGGACAAGTCCGACTACCTCACCATGCATTTCTGGACGGGAAAGCGCTTGCTCATCCGGCTCGACAAGGGAACGCTCGAGGCCCCCGGCGCCCACGCTACTGCGCTGCGGGATGCAGACAGAAGAGAAATCCGGTCAATCCTGAATACCTCGGCCGACGCCCTGTCACGCGGGGGCCCACCCGACGCCGGAACGAGCGGCGCTCTGATCCTGGCTGGCAGGTACGGTATGGCGGATCTCCGGGGCCAAATTCGGAAGATCGAGCGATACAGCTACAGCGGACCGTTTGCTATAGAGATGGACCCCCCATACGCGAACGGTTTCGCCGAGCACATGCGGGAGGACGGTCCGGCGACCGTCGATGACCGCCCGCTCGCACATCTCGCCCTCAGGCGTTTGGGCTTTTCGCCCCAGGGCTACCCCCAAATCTACTTCGAACAACACAAAAAGGACGATTCAATTGCGCCGGGCGATCGCTGGCTCAAGGCCGCGGAGCTTGACGCGAGGTTGGCGTCGGAACAGGTTTACCGGTTGATCGGCCCGCCAGACTACATCGAATCGGTGGCCCGCGAAGGTGGCGGCAGTTGGAATGGCGCGTGGCGGTACGACTTCGACGGCAAGTCGGACTGCTCGCTGCTGGTCGCCTGGAGCGAAGACGGCACAGTGGCGCGGGTTCTCAAAGTGACTCCCGCCCTTTGGCACGGCGACGTGCTGTTCTCGGAGCGGGCGCGGCGGCCGGTCTTCCAGGCCGACGGCAGCCTTCCCGGCGTCAGCCTGTACTCCAAGGAGTTCTTGGGGAAGATCGAAGATTTTGTCAAGACAAAACGGAGATAGACCGCGGCGCGGGTCGGCTTCTTTATGCGAATTCCAGGAAAGGGACTGAAACGCACTCGTCTGGTACAAGGCGGCAGGTTCGTGGTGGCGGTCGAGGTGGAAATGGTGATTCCGCCCGACGCCCCGAGCGAACCGTGCTACGAGGCCGAGACCGTTCAATTGATCCGGGAAGTGGCCGAACATGCCGCCCGCGGCGACCGTGATTGGATCAAACAACATGGCACGGTGTACGAATTGGTTGACGTCGCCTGACCACCGCAAACAACGGACCTGAGACCATGAACTTCATTGCTCTCCTGTTGCTCGGCGTGGTGTTTGCCGCTTTCACGGCCCTGGTGTTCTCCGTCCTGACCCTGTTGCTGGGCAAGACGTTTTCCGCCTTCGAGGTTTCCGGGCCGGATAACTGGTCGTTTTTCGACTTCTACAAACGCTACCTGATTATCGCGGCGGTGTACGTGTTCGTCTCGCTGCCGCTGGGCAACGGGGTGCTGGGCATCGGGGCCTTGGCCGTCGCCTACAAGTACGTCTTCGACGCCGGCTGGGTCCAGGCCATCGTGATGGGCATCGTCGGCGGACTGATCGCCCTGGTGCTCTTCGTGCTCTTGTTGGTCGTCGTCCTGGGACCCTTGGGGCTGATTGCAGGTTCGTAACGGGGAGCCATTAGCCATGTACGAACGATTCACCGACCGCGCCGGAAGGTCATGCTGTTGGCCAACCAGGAGGCCCAGCGGCTTTGCCACGAGTACATCGGCACGGAGCATATTCTGCTGGGACTAGTCAAGGAAGGTTACGGAGTGGGCGCCAATGTCCTGAAGAATCTGGGTGTCGACCTCCGCAAGATTCGGCTCGAAGTCGAGAGGCTGATCCAAAGCGGCCGCGACGAGGTCACCGATGAAAACCCGCCCAAGACGCCCCGAGCCAAGAAGGTGATCGAATATGCGATGGAGGAGTCCCGCAACCTCGGCCACAACTACGTCGGCACCGAGCACATCCTCTTGGGCCTCTTGCGCGAGCAGGAGGGCGTCGCCGCCCAAATCTTGATGAACCTCGGCCTGGAATTGGACGAGGTCCGAGCCGAGATCCTGACGCTTCTCGGACACGGGCTTGACCCCAATCGCGGCAAGGCGGCTGAGAGACCTCCTGTGCCGATTGTTGTGCCGCCGGCGGTCTGTCCGAAGTGCGGCCAGCCGCGGGTTGTCCGCGTCCTGTGGAATTGGGTCCATTTGTGGGGTCAGAAGCAGGAGGACGTCCGCTCGGGCAAGGCGATTCTTGCCGCCCGCGACAACGCCGGCGGCCCGCCCTGGGTCTGCCTCCAATGCACCCCCGGCTGGGCGGAGGTCCACCGCCTGGCCATGCAAGAGTGGGAGTGGCAGCTTGCCAAGGAAGCGGCCGTGGCCGCCACCGAGTTCGAGAAGGCCGCATGGTATCGCGACTGCCAAGACGAACTCTGGCAGCGGATGATGGCGGTGGTCGAGGAGTTGGGCGGCGAATGGGGTCAGACGTAGCCCTTTCACTTCAGCGGGGCCTCCGTGGACGAGACTCAAGGACAACCGGTTGCAGGCCGCCGGATGGTGCCCAAGATCGCCATACTCGCGATGGTGCTCAGCGGCATCGCGTTCGCGCACGTGAATGTTCGGGGGGCAATCTTGGTGGAAGGGGAGAGATGCGAAGATGGGGAGTTGCCGGGATTTTACGATGAGTGGGCATACAAATTGCGAAATGGTTGGCCGGTCCCATTCGGGGAACACACGGTCGCGTACCGCACCTACCAATTCTCGCTCCCGTGGGCTGTGGGCGACTTCCGCCTGACGAGCTTCAAGGCAGCAATCTGCGACCTTTTCTTGGCCGTGGTTCTGGTTACGGCGACTGGCATTGCGACATCGCGTTTTGAGCACAGACTCTCCGGACGCTTCCAGTTCACCATCGCCGACATGCTCTCGCTTACCGTGGCCGTAGCGATGGTCGTCGGATTCATCAAAATCGACCAATTTCAGTCGGTCGAAGACATTTATACTCCCCTTCGCCGCTGCACCCCATTTGACTTGACGATGGTGTTCTTAGCCATCGGCTGCACGGTCGCCTTGATTGTCTCCACGGCGCTGGGCCGCTTGGGCTCGTCCGGTGGCGACAGCACGTCAAAGGTGGTTGAGGCCGAAGAGCCAAAGGAATAGAAGGAGCCATAGGTAACTTTGGCGGCAAATGGCCCATTTCTTGCTCTGGACAACGCCCGCGGCAAAGCGCATCATGGTGTGCGTGAAGTTCTCTGGCGGTCGTGGCGGGCAATTCTGGCGGGGGAAGGGAGAGGAGGCTAACTTTGGAAAAACGCAAAGCTGCTGACCAACTGCTATTTTCCCTCTTTGATCTTCTCCTCCTCCAAGACCATGCCGATGTAGCGTTCCATTTCGGTCTCCACGCCGGCCCTGTAGCCGAGCCAGACGGCGCGGATCACGCCCTTGCCGTCCAGTAGCAAGGTGGTCGGATAACCTTCCAGCGCGATCGCCGCGTCGGCCGCGGAGAGCGTTATCGAGTCGGGGTCAGAGTATGTGGGCAAGTCGAGCTTCAACTGCGTCAGCAGCTCCTCGGTGTTCTCGCGCAACGACTCGAACGTCGTCCGCCTGGCCACCGGCGGGGTAGGAGACGGCCAGCAGCCGGAAGGCCTCCTGGGCGGCATAGCGTTTGCGAAGCTCGGCCAGGTGGGGCAGCTCGGCGCGGCAGGGCGGGCACCACGTCCCCCAGAAGTTCAACAGGACGACTTTGTTCTTGAGGTTCCGGAGCGACACCGGGCGCGAGTCACCGGTCAAAGGGAGCAGATTGAGGTCCGCCAACCGGTTGCCCACGCCGTGCTGCTTCGTGGGGTTGGGCAGGTTCCGCTGCGGCGCGGTCAACAGCCAGTATCCCCAGAGCAGGCCCGCGACGATCGCCGTAAGCAGAAGGGCGAGGGTGAGGAACTTGACGATCTTTTCGGAGCGTTTCGGCGGTTCCGGCTCTTTGTATCGTGCCATGTGGCGGCGCCTCAATGTAGTCGGCACACTCCGTGTGCCGACGAGCGGAGGTGGCGATTTGAATTGATAGCGATCCTGTCGGCACACGGAGTGTGCCGACTACATAGGGGGCTACTCACCCCTTGCTCCCACCCGCTCATAGGTTCTTCCCGCGACGTTGTTGCGGTGGTTTTCGATGGCGACCCGGGCCAGACGCTGGCCGCAGGGGGTGGGATAGGCGCCGGTGATGCACGCCCGGCAAAGGTCCTCGGCGCGAATGCCAATCGCGCGGGAAATCGCCTCCACCGGCAGGTAGCGGAGCGAGTCGGCGCCGAGCTGGGCGGCCATGCGGGCCTCGATCTCCGGCGTAAGCGGGCGGAAGAAGGGGACAGTCCCCATTTGTGCGAAGCACGTCTCGGGGCGCTCTTGCAAAAGGGGACAGTCCTCTCTTTCCGCACCCGGGAAGAACTTCGGCGCGAACAGCTCGCTCACCGTCGACATGTCGATGCCGTAGAAGCAGGGGGCGACGATAGGCGGGCAAGCCACGCGGACGTGGATTTCCCGCGGCAGCCCGCACTGCCGGATGCGGCTCAACAGCGCCTGGAGCGTGGTGCCGCGGACGATCGAGTCCTCGACCAGCAGCACCCGCTTCCCTTCGAGCACCTCGCGGAGCGGGGTGTACTTGGTTTCGGCCTTGCGGCGGCGGTTGCCGCCCCCTTCGATAAAGGTCCGCCCGCTGTAGCGGTTGCGGATCAGGCCCTCGACGCAGGGGACCTTCAGGGCGTAGGCCATCGCGTCGGCGGCGGCCTTGCTCGTGTCGGGGACGGGCACGACCACCGTGTCGCCGTCGATGGGGGCGGTCTCCAGCCGGGCCAATTCCTCGCCCAGGGCCTTGCGGGCCAGGTAGACGCTCCGCCCGTCCAGCGTGCTCGCCACGTTGGCAAAGTAGACCCACTCGAAGAAGCAATGGGCGTGATGGCCGGAGCGGGCGAAAGGCTGAATCTCCAGCCCGGCGTCGCTCACGGTGAGTCGCCTGGCCCGGCGGCACCGACTTGATGCTCTCGGCCGCGAAACCGATGTTCAAGAGCGCCACGCTCTCGCTGGCCGCGGCCACCAGCGGCCCCTCCACCGCGTAACTCAGCGGCTTGATGCCCAGCGGATCGCGGGCGACCATCATGTTCCCCAAGGCGTCGAGGAACACGAAGCTGTAGGCGCCGTCGAACTTGCGGGCGAAATGACGGCAGACGTCCAGCAGGGACGGCCGCCGGTCGGCAGCCAACGCCCCGCAAATCTGCTGCATCATCACTTCCGTGTCGCTTTCGCGGGCCAGGTGGTTGTCGTCGTCGTCCAGCAACTCCTCGCGGAGGTCCTGGTAGTTGGCCAACTGGCCGTTAAAGGCGAAGCTGAACCACTTGTGCTTCTTGATGTGGCGGCGTTCGAAGGGCTGGGCGTAGCTGCGGTCGTCCGCGCCGCAGGTGGCATAGCGGACGTGGCCGATTGCGGCCCGGCCGGCGTACTTGTCCATCAGGCTCTCAAACTTGCCGCGATGGCTCAGCCGGAAGACCTCGCTGACGGTCCCCACGTCTCTGTAGGTGTCGATGAGTTGGTTGCGGCTGGGGTTGTAGCTGGTCATTCCGGCGGCCAGTTGCCCCCGGTTCTGGATATCCAGCAGCATCCGCGGCATCAGGCGGGAGATTTCCTCGGGTCCCTGCTCGGGCCAGAGCGGGCTAACCCCCCGGCCCGGCAGATGGTAGATGGCGGCGACGCCACATTCCTCGTGCAGATCGCTCATAGAATTCATTTTAGGCGAAAAGGACGTATCTCACAATCCACCTGAGTGGAGGGGAAGCAAGGGGGAACTGTGGCTCGCCAGGTACGCCGCCATCTCTTACACTCAGCAATATCGCGATTGTCGGCGGTTCCACTGGGCACTGAAGTGCCCAGCCCTCGCTACGCTGCACCAACGTGCCCAGTGCGGTGGCGTGGACTTTCGGGCATGCCGCGGTGGTCCACGAAAGGGCGAAAGTCCAGCCCGCCTGGCTCTTCCGCTTCCCGGCCTCCGGCAGTGCGGGCGCACTCACGCCCGAGCAGGAGCAGATATGGGACCTGGTGAGCTTCGTCCGATCGCTGGGCGTACGGGCGTGAAATCAACGGTTGGCGATCCACACCCAAATCGCGGCCAGACAGAGCAGCACGCCGACGACGATCCACCACGGCCTTGGGCCCGCCGGGGCGTCCTCCTCCGAGAGATACTCCCCGCAATGCGGACACCGCACCGCATCCTCGAAGATCTCCCGCCGGCAGTAGGGACAAGGGACCGTCGGCTCGTCTTCGTCGTCATCGTTCCCGTCGCCGGACTCGATATCGTCCCCATCCCAATCCTCGTTGTCCCACGCTTGATCGTCCGCGGCTTGTCGGGTCATAGCGTTCTCACGGGGAAGCTGGAAAAATCGCGGTCTGCTGACCGACTCGGACATCCGGCGGTTATCCGCTCGTGCGCCGCACGATCCAGTCGCCGAGGCTGGGCCAGAGTTGAGAGACAGCGAAGAGCCATTTGGCCCTGGTGGGGATGACTAGTTCCGGCTGGCGGCGGCGGCAGGCGCGGAGGACGGCGGCGGCGAGTCTTTCCGGGGGGATGGCCGACACGTGGATTCCGGCGCCTGGCCCGCGGGCCCGCTCGGGAACGTGCTGTTCGCCTTCCAGCGGATAGAGCCGGGGGGCCTTGCGGCGGATCGGCCCGGGGCAGACCAAGAGGACGTGCAGCCCTTGGGGGCCCAGTTCCAGCCGCAATTGCTGCGAGTAGGCCGCCACGGCGAACTTCGTGGCCGGATAGGCCCCTACCCACTCGGCCGCCGACTTGGCCGCCAGCGAGCCGATATTGACCAGGTGGCCGCGCCGCCGGAGCAGATGCGGCACCGCCGCGGGGTGCATCGCACCAACGCAATGAAGTTCAACTCCATCAGTTCGCGGAACTGCTCGGGCGTGGTCCCCAGCGCACTGCCGCGCATCGACCGGCCGGCGTTGTTCACCAGCACGTCCAGCCGGCCGAAGCGCTGGAGCGTCTGGGCAAAAAGCCCCTCGACGTCGTCCTGGCGGGTAAGGTCGGCGGGGATGCCCAGGGCGCTGCGGCCGGCGGACCGCATTTCCTCGGCGGCGCGGCCGACGGCGTTGGGCTCCAGGGCGGCCAGGACGACGTTGGCCCCGGCGGCGGCGAATGCCTCGGCGATGACCCGCCCCAGCCCGCTGCTGCCGCCGGTGACCAAGACAACCTTGTCTTGCCAAAAGTTCATGGCACGATCGTGTACGGCGCCCGTTGCTCGCGGCGGGTCAGTTGGTTGGCCTCGTCGTCGCCGAGGAACGCATATTTCTCCTGGTCCCACGTGACCTTCCGGCCCAAGAGCATGGCGATGTTGGCCGTATGGCACGTGTTGACCGAGACGCAGTGGGTGAAAACGTCGGAGATGGGCAGGGCCCGGCTCTTGACGCAGTTGAAGAAATTGGCCATGTGGCCGTGGATCGTCATGCCGCGGTAGAGCTTGGCCACCGCCTGGTCGAGCCATTGCTTGTCCGTCGGGCTCTTCTTCAGTTCTTCGACGAACTTGCCGTGGAGGCCGCGGCGGTTGACGGCCAGGTGGCCCTTTTCACCGGCGATGAAAATGTCTTCACTGCCCCCGCTGGTCAGTTCGATTTTGTTACCGTTGGGCAAGGTCATCTTGCAGTCGAACGAGCGGGCGACGTTGTAGCTGTTGGGCAGGTCGCCCAGCGGCTTTTTGCCCAACATGTAGTCGGCCGTCAGTGCGCGTCCCAGCGGAAACTCGCCCTTGCCCTCGACTTCGCTCGGGCCGGTGGTCTCTCCGCCCAGGGCCCAGAGGGCGATGTCCGTATGGTGGGCGCCCCAATCGGTGACCTGCCCGCCCGAGTAATCGAACCAATAGCGAAAAGTGTGGAAGCAGCGCTTGGGGCAGAAGGCCACCAGCGGCGCTTGGCCCAGCCAGAAATCCCAATCCAGCTCCTTCGGCGGCTCGGCGGTGGGGAACGGCCCGCCCGACAACGCCTTGCCGATGGTCACCCGCGCCGTCAGCTTCGATCCCAATTGGCCGCTGCGGGCGATGGCCACCGTCTCCAAGAAGCAGCGGTCGAACTCACTCCGCTGTTGCGTGCCCACCTGAAACACGCGGCCGGTCTGCTTGACGGCCTTGCACACCAGCCGGCTCTCGTCAATGCAGAGCGTCAGCGGCTTCTCGCAGTAGACGTCCTTGCCGGCCTTGAGCGCGTCGATGGCGATCTTGACGTGCCAGTGGTCGGGCGTGCCGATGGTCACCGCCTGGCACGTCCTTGCGCACCAGCACCTTGCGGTAATCCTGATAGACCTCGCACTTGCCCCCCATCTTTTCGATTCCCTCGGCGAACTGGCGGGCGTGGCCGAGGTCGACGTCCGCGCAAGCAACCATGTTGCCCAGATTCGCTGCCTGCTGGCCAATGTCCGAGCCGCGCCCCCCCACGCCGATGGCCGCCACAACCAGCTTGTCGCTGTTGGGTTCGTCGGCCTTGGCCGCGGCGCGGGCGAAGAAGTACGGGGCCGCTATGCCGGCGGCGGCGGCGCCCCCGGTCTTCAGAAAGTCGCGACGCGAATGTTGGCTCCGGCTCATGGTTGTCTCCTTTGCAATGTTCGGCGGGGTCTCAGCGAGGTGGGAACAGCAGGCAGGGCGATCAATACCTGCCGGCCAATGCCCCCTAGGATACCACCCTGCCCACCGGCCTGCAATACGTCGGCCATTCGACTTATCCCCACTTTCCCGCCTCGGCCGGGATCGCGTGAAGCAAGGCGGCAAGCGCTTGTAGCGCGCTGTGAGTTCGAGTCGCCGGATCACTTTCCGGCCGATGAAGAACAGACCGCACGCTCCGGGCCGATTGTTGCTGCACCACATACCGGGCGGGTACCAACGACTTTCGAGGGACCGCCAGTTTTTCTGCGCGAGACGCTGAAACTGGGGATAAGTCAGGCACCAGAGTCGTTGACGTTGGGGCGAAAGCCCCTAGACTATGAGAGGATCGAGAACGGGACTCGCAGCCGGACTCGATATCGAGCGTGCGATGGGAGAACTGACGTGACGAAGCACGTGCCTGCAATTGCCATGATCCTGGGCGTATTCTGCGCGATTGCCGCCGCGGAACCGGAACCGGGCAGCCGCAAAGACGTCGCATACATTAACGTAGAGCCAAGCCGCTGGACGCTGGGGACTGCCGCAGTCCAGCGCGTCGTCGCCCTGGAAGACGGCAAGCTGCTCTTGAAGAGCCTCAAGGACAAGACGACCGGCCGGGAGCTGGCCAGCCGCGGCGCGTCGGAGGAGTTCTTCGTCCGGCTCAACGACGGCAAGGAGCCGCTCACCGGCGCCACGGGTCCTTGGAGGCTCGTCCGCGCCCGGCAGACGAGGCTCAAACAAGGGGAACTTCAGTTGGACCTATCGCTCGCGCGATTCGCTGCGAGTCACCAAGAGCTACGTGGTGTACCCGGCGTCGAGCGTCATCCGGCAATGGGTCACTTTCACCAACGCCGGCGATCGACCGCTAAAGATCGTAGAGCCGGGGTTCTTGTGCGAGACCGTCCGGCCGGGTAATCCCCATTCGCTCGATTTTCATTGGATGACCGGCGGCGAGAACCAACCCGGCTCCTGGATGCTGAAGACGGAGAAGCTCCCCGCGGACAAGCCGCGCACGTTCGACTCCTACGAGCCTTTTCCCGGCAGCCGAGGAGGCAACGCCGCTTTCGGATTCCGCATGGGGACGGCGAGCTACGCCCCCTGGTACGCCCTGCTGGCCAAAGACACCGGCGAGGGAGTGGTCGTCGGCTGGGACTACTTCGGTCATTGGGCATCGTCGTTGCGATTGAACGCAGATGGGGCCGTCGCGGTTCAGTTGAAGGTCGCCGGCCACAAGCAGATGCTCGCCCCCGGCGAGTCGGTCGTCACGCCGCAGGCGTTCGTCGGCCTCTTTCACGGCGATCTGGACGAGGCCGGCAACGAGGTTCTCAACTGGCAGTACCGCTATCTTTGGGATTACACCCGACAGCCGTGGTTTCCCGCCATCCGCGTGCTCGGCTACTGGATGAAGGGCACCGGCTGGGGGCAGCCGGGCGTGGGCTGGACCGGCGGCAACCCGGACGTGGAAAGCACCTACCGCAAAGTCTTCCGCGTCGCCGACCTGATGCGCCGCATCGGCGCGGACGTGTATCATCGCGACTGGGGTTGGTGGGACCGGGCCGGCGATTGGAACGGGCCGGACTTCCGCTCCACCGGCGACTACCTCCGCAAATCCGGCATGAGGCAATTGATCTATGCCTTCCTCTACACGGTCGATCCGCGCTCGAAAGTGGGCAGAGAACACCCCGGCTGGCTCCTCGGCGAAACGCTCGACATGTCCAAACCGGAAGTCGTCGAGTACATGCAGCGGCAGCTCGACGGCTTCCACCGGCGCTGGGGCGATTTCGAGTGGCGCAACGACAGCAATCCGACGTGCCCCCGCGGTGGCGATGATACGCCGCTGCTGGGCCAGGACGCCGGCTTGCGGCAGGTCATCCGCGGTTTCCTCGACAAACATCCCGGCTGCGGCGTTTCAGGCGGTCAACGGCGGCGGCAACGACGCCGGCTACGATTACGCCCGCTACGCCTCGACGGTCTCGTTCAGCGACGGTGCCGTGGGCATCGTCCGCAACTACTACGCCTCGCTGCTGTTGCCGCCCGACAAAACCAGCGACATCCCCGACGCCTGGAATCCCGCCAACTACGACAAGGCTACCTGGCGCGGCCTGCTCTGCATCAATTTCGACATGACCGGTGACACCTGGGACCCGGCCAAGCTCGACGGGCTTCGCGAGTTGATCGACATTTACCATTACCTGCACCGGCAGGGCGTGGTTGGGCGTTGGGTGCTGGTCTACCGGCCTGCCGTCTCGGGCGACGACCCGACGATGTACTTCCAGCGGCTCAGCGGCGACCGGCGGCGGGGAATCATCATCCCCAAGCGGCCCGCCTCTGGAGCCGTCACAATCAGGCCCAAGGGCCTGTTGCCGGCGGAGAACTACACGGTCAGCTTCCATGAATCCGATGCGCTACAGCAACGCACCGGCGCCGACCTGCTGAGGCAAGGGATTCTCCTCGAAAAGATGTCGCCCGGCGAGTTGATCTACCTGAACTTGCCGCTCCATCCCGGCAGCAAGCTCGACCGGGAGCCTCCGACCGCCCCCGGGGGGGCGAGCAAGCGGGCGGCGCAAAACATGGGCTACCCTGGCGTCGAGATCACCTGGAAGCCGGCCACGGACAACAATTGGATTTCCTATTACGAGGTGCTCCGCGACGGCGCGGCGATTGACCGCGTGGCCAAGGGCCTCTACTACTTCGACCACTCCGCCGCCGCCGATCTGGCGGCCAAGTACGAAATCCGTGCCGTCGATGGGGCGGACAACGTGTCGCAGAGCACGCCGGCCGCCGGCCCAAAGGCCCGGACCGCGCGGATCGTGGATGACGCCCCCGGCGGCGGCCTGGCCTACTCCGGCCCGTGGCGATCCCAAGCGGGTTTACTGCCCGCCTACGCCGGAACGCTTACTACGTCCAACCAGCCCGGAGCGGCGGTCTCCTTGGTCTTCGACGGCAAGCGGGTTCTGTGGTTCTCGAAACTCGGCGCAGAAGGGGGCCGGGCAACGGTCAGCATCGACGACGGCCCGGCCGAGTCTGTCGATACGTATTCCGCCGACGACATCTGGGACGTCTGCGTGTACCGCAAGGAGTTCTCAGCCGCCGGCCCGCACACGTTGCGGATCACGGTCCTCGGCCAACACGGCCCACGGGCGAAGGGTTCCACGGTCGCCATCGACGGGTTCCGGATCGAACCGTGAGAAGGTTACGGAAATAAACGTGGCGACCGAAGACAACTCCTAACGCAAATGGTATCTTCTCCGCAACACCCACTCCGTAGTGAGCACCGTCACCAGCAGCGTCCAAAACCCCGGCGGCCAGTAGAGGCGATGCTCCACAACGACCGTCTTTTTCCGCTGGCTGCGGTCGAGCTGGTCGATGAGGTGGTCGGCGGTGGAGAGGTGGACGTACTGCCCACCCGCCGCCGTGGCGATGGCCGCGAGCATCTTCTCGTCCAGGTCGAGTTTCTCGAACTCGAGATTGGGGCGGCCGACCTCCGTGAGAACCTTTTCCGAGACAACGGTCAACTCGCCGAGGCGGGCCTCGACGGTCAGTTCATATTGGCCGGCCGCCCGCGGCTCGAAAGTGCCCGTGTAATGGCCGCTGGGACCGGCCGCCGGAGCGAGCGCGACTGACTGTTGGGATGGCAGTTGAACTGCCACCCCAG
The DNA here is from genome assembly GCA_963754135.1 of uncultured Planctomycetaceae bacterium. Classification (GTDB taxonomy): domain Bacteria; phylum Planctomycetota; class Planctomycetia; order Pirellulales; family Thermoguttaceae; genus JAJFUI01. The sequence continues at coordinate 348,347 of CAVWEY010000002.1, read as the reverse complement.
CACTGCTAGCCGGCCCTTTCACACGGGCGGTGACTTGGGCTTGGGCGGCGCCTTGGCCTTCCTTATCGCGGACGACTGCGGAAATCTGGATCGGTTCGCCCGGCTCGTAACCGGCCTTGTCGGTTTCGGCGACGACGCTGGCGCGGGCCTCGACCGGCTCCGCCCGGCCGGCCAGCCAACGGACCATCTGTCCCCAGAAACGCAGGAAAGGGGACTGGCGGTCCATCGCCCGCGGGCCTTGCTGCCAGTTCCGCGTCGTGTCGCCGGTGAAGACGGCCACCCGGCCACGGTCCAGCGGTTGCACGGCCAATACCGGCATCGAAGCCTCTGCGTCTGGCAGTGTCGCCAGAACGCTAGCCCCGGGCCGTGCCCGGCCGACGCGGGTGCAGCCGTCCAACGGCGGCAGGCCAGGCGTTTTCGGCTCGCCCTGCCGCGTCGGGAAGAAATCGCCGATATTGGCGAAGATCGGGTGCCGCAGTCCCTCGGGCGTCAGCACCGGCAGCACCGGCTCGGTGAATTGGCCGAGCTTGCGGCCGCCAAGCTCGATCGGCAGGGCCGCGCCCAGCGGTGTCTCCGTATATCCGCCCGGCCCGAGGCTATGATACCCGCCCAGCATCACCAACCCCGCCCCCGCGCGAATCCGCTTCAGCAGCATCTCTTGCTGCTGCGGGCGGAGATACGAGCTGTCGATGTCGCCGAGAATGAAGACGTCGAACTTGTCGATCGTCTCTTGGTCAGTCGGAATAGCCGCCAGCCGCAGGCCGCTCATGTTCGTCCGCTGGAGAAAAACGTTGGGCCGGATCTGCACCAGGGCGCAGAACTCCAGGTCGGGGTCCTTGGCCAGGAAGCGGTCGCTGAGCGCACCGTACTCCGCCCGCAGCGTCCCCTCGATATAGAGCACGTGGATGCCCGCCTCGACGACCGTGGCCACCGCCGACCGCTGGTTGTTCTCGACAATCTTCTCCTCGGCCACCGGCGGAACGCGAACCGTGTAGGTGTGGCGGCCCTTGGTGGCAGGCCGGAACTCGAATGTGACCTGCTGCGAGCCTTCCACGTCGTCCAGGGTCAATTCGGCCTGGGCGACCTGCCGGCCGTCCTCGTCCAGGTACACCTGGACCACGCGGCCCCCCAGCCCAATCGCGTCGATCGAGCCGGTGGCGCGGGCCAGGTTGCCCAGCAACATCCGCGGCGGGCAGTCGATGCCGGTCACCATGATGTCGCGGAAGGAAGGATTGTTGCGCAGACTGGCGCCGACGCCGACGCAATGCACGGTCATGCCCAGCCGGCGGGCAACCTCCGGCGGATTGCCCGCCGAGTTGTGGTTGCCGTCGCTCAGCAGGATCACGGCGGCGACCTCGGCCGGGGCGAACGGCTTTTCAGCCGCCGCCAGGGCCCGCGAAATCGAGGTCGCCTTGCCGGTGGGCTTCAGCGCGGGCAATTGGCCCGGACTCTCCAGCGGCTCCGCTTGCTCGGCGAAGGCGATTGGCAGCAGGCGGAAATCGCCCTGGAGCGTTTCGCACCATTTCTCCAGTTTGCCCGCGCCTGGTCGAATCGCGTCTGGCCGGACGAGTCGTCGGTGATGCCCATCGACGCCGAAGTGTCCAGCAGGAAGATCAGGGCCGGCTTTCCGACGGAAACGTACTGATAGCTCAACACGGGGCGGAACAGGAGCATCACCACCAGCAGGATGGCCACCACCCGAAGCACTAGCAGCGTCCGCCACTGTCGCAGGGGGAGCGTGCCAAAGGCCCGATAATAGAAGACCCCCGCCAGCAAGACCGCGGCGGCGGCAACCGCCAGCATCGTGGCCACGCTGTAACCTTGGGCGACGGTTAGTTCCATGGGGAATGAGGGATAATGTCACAATAGCCGGGGGCTAACAGCCCCCGGTGGAAGTGTCAAGAAGTCACAATCTCGTGAGGTTTCTTCCGGCTTCGCCACGCCCGATGCAACAGCAGCGCGACCGACACGATCCAAACGGCCAGGGCGGCACAAGTTCGCCATCGGAGGGTGGCTTTGACGAGCTGTGGTTGGCGATAAGGCGACGAGTCACGAATCTCGTCAAGTATGTCTCCCTTGAATCCACCAATCCTCAAGAGGTCCGGAAACTTCTTGTTTACGAGAACATCCCGTCCCCAAAAACCAAGGAACGTTGTGCTGCCATCGGCCAACAGAATAAAGGCCCCGGAGGGCATATCGTATTCGTAGTCATAGAACATATCGTGACCGTAGCATCCGTGCTTGCTCGAAACGGTCACCGCATCGGGCGAGGCACCCGCCCGCTGGAGCGCATCTAGCGAGAGGTCTTTGGGTTCCGTCCAGTCGATTGCACTCGCCGTCTCGGCCAACAAGATCGTTTCGGCCAACAGGTTCGTTGTGGAAGCATGTGCGCGAAATTCGGCGTCGTCAAGGCTTCGGGGTTTGTCATCGTACCATGCCGCATTGGCTCCGACAATGGCGACGTAGCTCGTACGAGCTGGGCCTGTTGCACGCGCCCCTTCATCGCTCGGGCAAACATACGTTGACGGACGAGCGGACAGCAACTTCCTGTTGTTTGGCCCGTTCCAAGGCTCGTTGAAGTCGTACTGATCGTAAAGCTCTCGTTGGCCCAGATAGGGCAGAATCAACACTCGCCAACTGTGCATCGGCTTGCCGTCCTTGTCGGCGATGAATGCCGGGGGAAAGCACTTGTTGGCTTCGTGGTAGTTGTGCAAGGCTATAGCAATCTGCCGCAGGTTGTTCGAACACTGCATATGGTTAGGATTTTCCCGGGCAGATTGGACAGTCGGAAGAAACAGCATGAACGCCAGTACGAGTACCGATAGCAGTACAAGCATCCAGAAACCAAGACGCCATAGTTGCTCGCGCACGATCGCAGCCGCCGCAAGGACGATGAGGAAAATGACGATTCCTGCAGCATCGAACACTGCCAGCGACGACCACAGCACCGCAAACACCAACAGCAGCGTGTACAAGCGGAGTAACATGATGGTCCCTCTGTCTCCAGGGGCTGTTAGCCCCCGGCTATTTCTAAGCTGCTCGCGGAACGTTCACTGCTTCTTCGTCGCCTTCCTTTCGGCTTCCTCCAAAGCGTCTTTTCCCACCTTTATCCGCTTGACGTAGACCAGTGATTTCAGTTCCTGACCGAGTTCGCCCTTGTTGCGCTTGTTGAGCAAGAACTGCTCGGCTTTCGGCTGCGGCTGGTCCTGGCCGGTTTGGGCGGGCTCCTTTGGCCGCGGCTGGACGTAGACGATTGCCGAGAGCGGCCCGGTGATCGTTCGGCCGTCTTCGAGTGTGATCGTGTGAAGATACTCCCGCCGGATAGGTGCGGCCGGTATAGACTTTCTCGTCGCTGGTGGTTTCCTTGAACCGCCACTCCCGCTCCATCCATTCCCGCTTCACGCTACACTCGATCTCTTTGACGGCCTGCAAGGGGACTTCGCGTTGCCGCTCGAGTTGTTCATCGTAGATTTGCAGCCGCTTGTCGCGGGTCAGGTAGATCATGCCGGGATGAACCGAGCCGTCGGAGAGTTCGACGTAGCCCGGCACGGCGTCCTCACGCTCGGACGGGGCCTTGCCGAAGGGGTTGATGGCCGGCGGCTCGGCGGCGCCGGTCACTCCGGCCAGCAACAGGGCCAAGATCGCAGCGCTACGCCGGGCGGAGACGACTAGCAGCATCATTGCTCTCCGTTTAGCGGCCGTCGACCACCGCTTCGCGGCGGTGCCCGCGGCGGCCTTCCTGCATTGTATTTGGAATGCGGGGCACAGTCGATTGCAGGGATGCAGGCGAACTGGCTCCATAGAGGGGACCGGCGGTGCCTAGCAATGATTGATCCTCACTTGACTATGCCATGCCCTTTCGACACAATGACTAATGGCACAGAAGGGGTCAACCATCATGGGAGCCGATACACCGCGTTACGGCGGTTTCTCGCGGCGGAAGTTCATTGAGCGGCTTGGACTTGCGTCGGCCGTGGGCGGTAGTCTCGGCGGCCTCGGCCTGCCCAGGTTCGCGTGGGCGGACGGGGGGGACGCTGGTCCGATCGACTGCGGCCCGCCGCCGCCGGCCAGGCCGCATCACCAGACGGGCGGGGAATCGTTCCCGCCGCTGCCGCTGCCGGCCACGCCGCTGCGGCGGAGCGAGAAGAAGCGGCCCCCCAGCCCGCCGGCCCTGGTGGGCAAGGCCGCCCTGGGCGCCACCCGCTGGATGACCAAAGACGGCCGCCGCGTGCAATACCGCGACTGGATGACCGACCCGGCCGACGTGATCACGCTCTTGAATTGGACCGCCGACAAGCTGGGGATTCACTATCGGGCGGTCGAAACCGAGTTCGATCATTTCTCCTTCGATCCGCGGGAGTTGCCGGCGTTGCTCCTGGCCGGGCACAACAAGTTCGAGTTGAGCGACGAAGTGCGTCGGAAGCTCGCCCGCTACGTGCTCGACGGCGGCACGATCATCGGCGACGCCTGTTGCGGCTGGAATGATTTTGCCGAGAGCTTCCGCCGGGAGATCGAATTGATCTTTCCCGGCCGGCCGCTGCGGAAAATGCTGCCCGAGGAGCCGGTCTTCGCCTCGTACTACAAGCTGGGCAATCTGACCTATAAGAAAGGCGACGGCTCGACCTTCAGCGAGCCGCCCTGCCTGGAGGGGATCGACTTCGGCTGCCGGGCGGGCGTGATCTTCTCGCCGCGGGACTTGACCTGCGGCTGGGACGGGCACGAGCATCCCCGCGGCACCCGCGTCGTGATAGAGGAGGCCCGGCAGGTCGGCGCCAACTTGATTACGTACATCCTCGGCACGTTCCAGCTTGGGCGGTTCCTGAGCACAACCAAGGTCTATCACGAGGCGACCGCTCCGACGCGCGACGATTTCGTCTTCGCCCAGTTGATCCATGAGGGCGATTGGGACCCGGACCCGTCGGCCGTCCACAACTTGCTCAAGTTCGCCCGCGACAATTCCACCTTGGAGGTGAAGTTCAAGCGGGAGAACGTCCGTCTGAAGGACCCGCGGGCGGCCGGCTATCCGCTGCTCTACATCACCGGCCATCACGAGTTCGCGTGGAGCGGCGAGGAAGCGGCGGCTTTGCAGCGGTACTTGAAGGCGGGCGGGCTGCTGCTGGCCGATGCCTGCTGCGGCCGGCTTGACTTCGATGCCGCCTTCCGCCGCCAGATTGCCAAGGCGCTGCCCGGTCAGAAGCTCGAACGCCTCCCGGCCGATCATCCGGTGTATCACTCGTTGAACGACATTAAGCGGGTCGAGTACACGCCGCGGGTCCGCGAGGATTTCGGACAGCTCGACGCGCCGGAGCTAGAAGGGATCAGCATCGACGGCCGGCTGGCGGTCATCTACAGCCGCTTCGACCTGGGCAACGGCTGGGAGCAGTTCCCGCACGCCTACAGCTACGGCCTGAGCGACCGGTCGGCACTGCAAATCGGTACGAACGTGTTGGTGTACGCGGTAACGCATTGATATGTCCCCTGCCGCCGAAAACGTAATTGACCGGCTGGACGCCACGCGGCAGAAGTGGTGGCTGGTGTCGCTGTTGGCCAGCACCGTGCTGGCGGCGTGCGGGTCCGTGGGCATCTTCATGGCGTTTATGGCGGCCGACGCCCTGATGCGGCTGCCGCGGTTGTGGCTGCTGGGGATGGCTTCGGCCTGGGCGCTGGTCACGGTGGCGATGGCGGTTGCGGTCGGAACGGCGCCTGCTGGGGGGCCAACGGGGATTGGAGGCCACCGCCCGGCGGGTCGAAACCGAGTTTCCCGAACTCGGCAGCAGTCTGATCAATCTGGTGCAACTTTCCGACGGCGCACGGAGTGTGCCTGACACATTGCACAACGGCACACGGAGTGTGCCGAATACCTTGCACGAGGCGTTCCGCGAGGCGGCCGTGCGGCAGGCGGCGACGGAAGTGGCCCGCTTCCGCTTCGACCGTGCCGCGGTGAAGGAGTCCCGCTGGCGGCGGTTCGTCCATTGCATGCAGACGCAGCGAGACCTGGCCGAGTCGTTTCTGGTGCTGGCCGCGTTGCTGGCGGTCGCGCTGCTCTGCCAGCGGTGGTTGCCCAACTGGGGTTCGGCGGCCTCCCGCTTGCTGGCTCCCTGGGAGTTCGTCCCTTCGCGGGGAACGGTGGAGATCGTGCGGGTTTCGCCGGGCGATACCGAAGTTCTCGTCGGCGACGACGTGGCGATTGCCGCCGAAATCCGCAACCCGGCCGACCAGCCGTACCATGCCTGGCTGTTCGTCACGCCGGAAAAGGGGCAAGAGTCGCGGCTGGCGATGACCGCGGACGAGAAGCAGCAACGCTACAACGTGACGGTTCCCGCAGTTCTCCAACCGCTGAAGTACCGGCTGGAGATCGGCGATTCGCAGACGCCGCTCTTTACGGTCGGCGTGCATAGCAAGCCGGTGGTCGAGAGCGCGGAGGTGACGTTCCACTACCCGGCCTATCTCGGCCGGAAGGATGAGACGTTTTTGCGTCGGGACTTGGACCTCGAAGCGCCGCAGTATAGCATGGCCGAGTTGCGGCTGCGGACGGCCAGCCCGGTGGCCAAGGGCTACTTGGAGTCGGCCGGAGAGCGTTTCGCGGGACGAGTGGAAGAGGGGGGCCGGCTGCTGGCGGCCTCGATGCCGCTTCTGAAGAGCGGCTCGTACACCGTGCGGCTGGTGGACAACGCCGGTCTGACCGACCCCAACCCGCGGCTCAACCGGATTACTGCGATCACGGACCAGCCGCCGGTGGTGGAGTTGCTCAAGCCGGCCCGGCAAGACTCGGCCGCGCCCGGAACCGAGTTGCACGTCATGATCCGCGCCGGCGACGACCACGGCGTCGGACGGCTGCAACTGGAGATGATGAAGGAGCAGACGCCGGCAGACGAGCAAGGGCCGGGCACTTCCGTGCCCAGTGAATCCGGCGGCACTCCGATTATCCTCAAGCAGTGGACCGGTTTTGGCGGCGACGCGACTGCGGCCGTCCGCCAATACCGCTTGCGGCTGGACCCGGCAACGGCCAAGCCCGGCCAGACGGTCTTATTGCGGGCGGTGGCGTGGGACAAGCGGGCCGTCAATGATTGGGGGCTGAACCTTGGGCCGCAGCGGGCCGAGAGCGATTGGCACGCGGTCAAGATCGTCGCCAACGGCGCCGAACAATCCGCCGCGCTGGAACAGTTGGAGAGCCTTCGCGGGGCGGTCTGGAAATTGCTGGAGAAGCAGCTCGCCGCCCGCACGGCCGCTGCGCCGCTGCTGAATGTGAAACCGCAAGCGGCGGCCGACGTCCGCACGCGGCAGATTGAAATCCAGAAAGACACAGTTGAACTGGTACACTCCGTCGGACCGACGGACCGCCAGGAGCGGGTGACGGTCAAACGGGCGCTCAGCACGCTGGCCTTCGGCGAGATGCTCCAAGCGGTTGCCCGTTGCGATGAGCTGGTGAAAGGGAATGCCGGGGGCGCGGCGGCCCAATTGACGGCCTCGCAGGAGCGGATCATCGGCGTGCTGCGGAAGCTGTTGGACGTGATCCGCCGCGCCCAGGCCGATTTGCTGGCTGAGATGAAGAATCGCCCCGGCGGCAACCTGCCCGACGACGCGAAAGAGAAGCTCGAAGAGTTCAAGGCCAAGCTCGACAAGTTCCTCCGTGAGCAGAAGAAGGTGGTCGAGGCCAGCGAGAACTTGGCCAAGACGCCGGTCGACGATTTCACCAAGCAGCAGGAAGAGTTGCTCAAGGGCTTGGCCGCGGCGGAGGACCAGTTGTCGAAACTGATGCAGGAACTGCACTCCGACCTGAGCAAACTGCCCGAGCAGGACTTTGCCAACGCTTCCGTAGCGAAGGAGTTGGTGGAGATTCAGACGGAGTTGAAGATGGCGGAAGACGCCCTGCTGAAGAAGTCCGTCGATATTGCCGTCCCGCTGGAGCAGTTGGGCTACGAACGGACTGAGGAACTGAAGACGAACCTGGAGAAGTGGCTGCCCGATACGCCCGACCGGGAAAAATGGAGCCAGGAGGAGTCGCTCACCGACAAGGACAAGGAGGCCCCGATGGCCGAGTTGCCCGGCGAGTTGGAGGACTTGGTGGGCGACTTGATGGAGCAGGAGGAGGACTTGTTCGACGAGATGGAGGACGTTTCCAGCAGCGCCGCCGATTCGATCGACAAAGGCGCCGGCTGGGACGCGATGGACGGCCCGATCTCGAACATGAGCGCCAAGGGGGTCACCGGCAACCGGCTGCCCAACAAGAGCGAAATCGGCGGCCGGTCGGGCGAGGGGCGGCAGGGGAAGTCCAGCGGCGAGTTTGTGGGCGACGAGGCGGTGGGCAAAGGGGGCCGGAAGACGCCCAGCCGGCTGACGCCCGACCCCTTCGTCAAAGGCCAGATCAAAGACCATAGCAAGGAGCCGACCGGCGGGGCCACCGGCGGCGGCAAGGAAAGCGGCAAGGGGGGCGAGGGGCTCGAAGGGCCCGTCCCTCGCTCGCCCGGTCCCCGCAACCAACAGCGGCTCGTCGGCCGCCAAGCCGAGTTGCGGAACAAGGCCCAGGGCGTCGATCTGCGGATGCAAGTCTCCAATTTCCATCACACCGATTTGGAGAAGCTGATCGAGATCATGTCGCAGGTGGAGCGCGACGTGAAGGCCGGACGCTACCGGAGCGCCCTGCGGCAGCGCGACGTGCTGCTGGAGGGGCTGGGCAACGTAAAGCAATACTTGCAGGGCGAGTTCGAGGTCCGCCGCGACACCACCGTCAATCTCCCCGCCGATGTCCAGAAGGAAATCCTCGGCAGCATGAACGACCCCTCGCCCGCCGGCTGGGAGGAACTCAACCGGCAATACTTCGACCGCTTGGCCGGCGGGAGGGGGAATCCCGCAGAGAAACCGGCGAAGTAGGGAATTGCAAATTGAAAATTGCAAATTGCAAATTGGGAATTGTCGGGCCGACCACATTCTGCGGGGTTCTGCAATTTGCAATTTGCAATTTGCAATTTGCAATTCTCAATCTGGTTGCGCTCTCCTGCTTGGCGGGCGCTCCCGCCCAAACGACCGATTCCCCCAAGACCGTCATTCCCTTCGATTTCGTCTCGAACTTCGACGACGGCCGCTACGGCCAAATGCTGGGCGAGATGGTCTGGAAGAAGCTCTCCCGGCAAGGCGGGTTTGTGATCCCCGAGTCGATGCTGGAGGTCCGCGACTACTGCGCGAGCCACAAGCTGAAGCCCTCGCCGGAGATGGATTTGGGCGCGATGCGGAAGATTGTCGAAGGCGATTTCCAGGCTCAGATCGGCATTTGGGGGAGCGTGGAGCGGGCGCCGGGGACGGAGGGGGAAATCTACGATCTGACGGTCAAGTGCGTCGATTTCTCGGTCCGGCCGCGGCCGAAGGTGATCTACGAGACCAAGGCCCGCACCCGCTCGGTCAGCGAAATCCCGCACGTCTACGTCCAGCGGATGCTCGATGCCCTGTACGGCCGGAAACCCGGCGCACCGCCCGGCCCCGATCTCGTGGCCGAAGAGACCTGGAAGAAGAACCCGAGCCTCGTGGCCGGCGATTTCCAGCACGGCGCCGACGGCGTGCCCAAGGGCTGGGACTCTCGGGCCGGCCAGCAGCGCGAGCCGCTGGGCGGGCTGGTCCGCTGGACCACAGAAGACGGCAACACCACTAACAAAGTGATCCGCTTCACGCTCGACAAGAGCGTCGCCGAAAACGAGGGCGTGATGTACTATAGCGACTACTTCCCCGTTGTCGAGGGGGCCAAGTACCGCTTCCAATGCCGCTGGCGCATCCAGCGGGCCGGCCGCCAAGGTCTTCATCAAGTGCTACGACGACCTCTCCCAGAGCGCCCAGCGCCGCGAGGTCTACCGCAAACAGGAGAACCTCAAAGGGCCGGTGGGCGTCTGGAACACGCACACCGGGGATTTCACGCCGGCGGCCCCCAGGTATCCGCCCCAGTGGGGCCGCGTCATGCTCTACGCGTACCTCAAGCCGGGCACCGTCGATTTCAACGACGTCGTGGTCAAGCAGATCGTCCCAGCCCCGCAAGGCCAACCGGCCAAGGTCCGCCGCCATTCCAGCCAAAGCGGCGTGACGGTCGAAGATATGGAAGCCGACGAGCGCCGCAGCCGGGAGTCCAAGGAGAAGGGAAAAGAGTGAGCGCCGCCGGCCACAACTACTCCCGCCGCGAGTTGGGCCGCAGCCCGCTGATGTTCTATTACGAAGTCACGCTGGCCTGCGACTTGGTGTGCAAGCATTGCCGGGCGTCGGCCCAGGAGAAGCCGCACCCCGAGGAGCTATCCACGGACCAGGCGAAGGCGCTGCTGGATCAGGTGGCGGGCTTTCCGCGGCGGCCCCATCTGGTCTTGACCGGCGGCGATCCGCTGAAGCGGGCCGACCTGTTCGAGTTGATCCGTCATGCGGCCTCGGCGGGATTGCACGTCGCCCTGACCCCCTCGGCCACGCCGCTGGCCACGTTCGAGGCGTTCCAGCGGGCGAAGGAGGCCGGCGTGCGGGCAATCGGGATCAGTCTTGACGGGGCCGACGCGGCCACACACGACGCCTTCCGCGGTTGGGAGGGGAGTTTCGGGCGCACGCTGGAGATGCTCGGTTTCGCCCGCCGTCTGCAACTGCCCGTGCAAATCAACACGACGGTCACGCGCCGCAACCTGGGCCAGGTGGACGCCATTGCCGGCCTCTTGGCCGCGCAAGAGATCGCCACGTGGTCGGTCTTTTTTCTGGTGCCGGTGGGGCGCGGGGTCGAGGAGGAGCGGATCGCGCCCGCGGAATATGAAATGGTTTTCGCGCGGCTATGGCGGCAGTCGCAGCGGCAGCCCTATGCGGTGCGGACGACCGAGGCCCCGCACTATCGGCGGTTCGTGCTTCAACAACCAGGCGCCGCCCCCTTCTCCACGCTCGGCGTGGGCGACGGCAAGGGGGTGATGTTCGTCAGCCACACGGGCGAGATTTATCCGGCCGGGTTCCTGCCGCTTTGTTGCGGGCGGTTTCCCCGCGACTCGGTGGCCGAGGTCTATCAGAACCACCCCACGTTCCGCGCCTTGCGCGACCCGGACCGGTTCAAGGGCCGGTGCGGCGTCTGCGAGTTCCGCCGCGTCTGCGGCGGCAGCCGGGCGCGGGCGTACGCCCTGACGGGCGATTTCTTGGAGACCGATCCCGACTGCGCCTATGTGCCGAGACCGGGAGCGGCTGTGGTGGAGCCGGCACCGTGATCGCGATTGATTACGTGTGCCACTGCTTGCTCGCAAGCAGTGCGTTGACAACGTGCTATGGTTCACACTGCTTGCAAGCAAGCAGTGGCACACCGTGCGAAACCGCAAGCGGTGTTACTTGCCGACGCAGAAGCGGCTGAAGATTCGGTCGAGCACGTCGTCGGTATAGACGGCGCCGGTGACTTTACCCAATTCGTCCAGGGCGACGCGGATTTCCGCTGCCGCCAGTTCCTCTTGCTCCGCGGCGGCGACGCGGCGGGCGCGGCGGAGCGATTCTGTCGTCAGCCGCAGCGAATCGCGGCAGCGCGCGGCCGTTCCGGCCAACACCCCGCCGCGGCCGCCTCCCGCGGCAATCGCGCTCCGGCGCAGTTGGCGCCGCAGGGCGTCGAGCCCCTCGCCCGTCAGGCTGCTGGTGCGGAGCGCCGCGTGCGGAAAAGGGGACAGTCCCCATTTGTGCGAAGCACCCTCCGGGCCGTTCCGGTAAATGGGGACAGTCCCCTTTTCCACTCCGGCCGCCGGCGGCAAGTCGCACTTGCAGAGCACGATGATCCGTGACCGATTCGTTTCGCTCCGCAATGCGTTGAGTTCCCGCGCATCGGCCGAGCGGGTTGAATCAAGACAGAGAAGTTCGATGTCGGCCGCCCGGCGCTGCCCGGCGGCGACGGACTGGGCGGCGAAGTCGGCGTTCGCCCCCCCCGGACCGCAGTCCGGGGGCGTTTCTCTCTCCCCTCTCCCCTCTCCCCTCTCCCCCGCCGTGTCGATCAATTGGCATTTCACGCCGTCCAGATCAAGCTCCACCGTGAGATAGTCGCGGGTGGTGCCGGGCCGGTCGGAAACCAACGCCGCCGGCTTGCCCGCCAGGGCGTTCAGCAAGCTGCTCTTGCCGGTGTTGGGCTGTCCGCTGAGGACTGCCCTTGGCATGCACGCCGTCTCGCCGCGCGACGCCATCTGGGAGAGAACGGCCGCAAGCCGGCTTTCCGCTTCGGCAAGCCCCCGCTGCAACTCGTCGCGGGCGATCGAGGGCACGTCTTCGTCGGCGAAGTCGAGGCCCGCTTCAAGCCGGGCCAGCAGTTCCAGCAGCGTATCGCGCAGCCGGTGCAAGGGGCGGGCCAGCCCGCCCGCCAGTTGCCCCAGGGCAATCTCCAACTCGCCGGGATCGGCCGCGTCGATCACCCCCAGCACGGCCTCCGCCTGGCCGAGGTCGATCCGGCCGGCCAGCAGCGCCCGTAAGGTGAACTCGCCGGGACCGGCCAGCCGTGCGCCCGCGCCGCAGAGGGAGCGCAACACCAGTTGCACCAGTGGCGGCGAGCCGAGTGTGTGAATTTCCGCGACCGGCTGACCGGTGTAGCTCCGCACGTGTGATGCCGCTTGTAATGCAGGCGTCCCGCTTGCCTCCCTTACATCCGTGTCGGCGGGACGCCCGCACCACAAGTACACCTCGCAAGGCAGCGGCGCGTAGAGTTCCGGCAACCGCAGCGACCCGGCCAGCGCGCAGGGAAACCGCCGCGATGGGAGGGGGCGTCCATCCTCGGGTTGAAAGAGCCGGTTGAGGCACGCGACGGCCTGCGGCCCGCTGAGGCGGATGATGCCCTGGGCCGCGCCCCCCGGCGGCGAGGCAATGGCGGCGATCGTGTCGTCGAGAGGATACATCTACCTTCTTTTCTTGGCGGCGGCCTCTCTCGCCCGCGCCTTCGCCTCGGCCCTGGTTTCGAAGCCGTTGCCCAGGGCTGGCGGCGACTTCGGATCGCCACGCCCGCCCGAACTGCCGGGGAGCGGCGTGGTTTTCGGCAGGAAGCGGCGTTCGCCCAGACCCCACAGGCTGGAGGCAATAAAATAGATGCACAGTCCGCTGGCCACCTTGAAGAACAACAACCCCATGAAGATCATCATGAAGTTCATCATCTTCTGTTGCATGGCCGCCTGCTCGTCGGCGGGCGGGGGCATGAACATCTTCTGCTGCCAGATGAACAAGATGATCGTCAGGATCGGCAGCAGGTTGAAGTACGGCCCCAGCGCGAACATGCCTACCCCGGCGTTGAACCAGGCCGGCATCCACCGGCTCCAGTCGAAGAGCATGTCGGGAGCGGCCAGGTTCGAGCACCAGAGGATGGCGTTGGAAATCAGGGGTGCATCGCGGAGCTCGATGTCCACCATCAGGCAGCGGTACAGCCCCATGAACACGGGCATCTGAATGAAGATCGGCAGGCAGCCGGCCAGCGGGTTGTAGTTGTGTTTCTTGAACAGCTCCTGCTGGGCCTTGGTGCGGGCCTCGACGTTGTTCTTGTACTTCTCCTGAAGCTTCTTGATCTCCGGCTGCAAGAGTTGCATCTTCCGGCGCCGGCCGCTTGCTTGAGGCTCAGCGGAAACATGCAGCCGCGGACCAGCACCGTCAGCAAGATGATCGCCAGTCCGTAGTTCCAGGTCACGGCATAGAAGACGTGCAGGATTTTGGTCAAGGGCACCGCCACCGCGGCGAAGATCGGCCAGCCATAATAGACCAACTCGCCCAGACGATAGGCGTTGTTCTCCAGCAGGGCCGGCCGCTTCGGCCCGGCAAAGAGCTTGAAGCGGTGCCGGAGCGTCTCGCGGGGCTCGAGCGACGCCGTGACGCTCGTGAGCCGGCAGGAGGCGTTGGCGAACCGCGTTTGTTTCGGATCGACCTTGCCGACGCAGATCGGGGTGAGTTCTTCGAACCAAACCTGAGCGGGGGAGGGACGCTCGGGCATCAGCACGGCGGAAAAGTACTGGGCATCCACGCCGATGAAGGTGAGCATCTTGTCCGGCGGCGTGTCCGGCCAGACGTCGAGGTCCTTGCCGCCGGCGATGGTGGTGGTGTTGACCATGCCCGGCGTGCCTCCGCCGAAGGAAATCACGAAGTCGCGGAGCCCCGATCCGCCCCAGTTGCGGCTCACTTTGCTGGCGTACCAGGCCCCTTCCATCGGCAACCCGTTCGGGCCGTCGAGCCGGTACGCCACCTTGTGGGCCTGGCTGCCGGTGTTGCGGATCTCGATCTCGAATTCCAAGTGGTAGGCGGGAAAATCGGCGTCGGCCCGGGACTCCTTGGGCACTTCCGCCAGGCGATAGGTCTTGGTGATTTCCAGCCCCCAACGGGGCAAGGCCCGGCGGAACACGGCCCGGTCCGGCTCCCCACGGACGAGCTTCCACGTGCCGCGGCGCAGGTTCACTCCTTCCAACTCGGCGAACAACCCCGGCTGGCCCTGACCTTGCTCTTCGTCATGCACTCGGGCCACGATGCGGCGGATTTCGTCGTGGGAGAGCCTGACCTGAGTTGCCCCCTCCGGCAGGCAAAAGAACAGCGGATCGCCTTTTTCGCCCCGTAGGGTTTGCCATTTGTCCAACGCCTTCGCTGCTTCGTCGGAAAGGGGCACCCATTGCTTCTCGTGCCGGGCTTCTTGTGGCAAGTGAATCTTCTGCTCGTCTTTGTTGAGAACGACGTCCGTCAGGTCCAACTCCGCAATCTGTTGTTCCGTGGCTTTCAGGCCGGTAACCAAGTGCCATATCGCCACGTCGCGGGCCCATTGCGTTTGCAGCTTCAGTTCACCCACTTGAGCAAGCGTCAACAGGAGCGAGAGCGGGTCGTCGCCCTCGGGCCGGATGACTTCCAGCGGGCGGCGGCGGAGCGCCGCCGTGAGCGTGGCTTCTTTGCCGTCGCGGACGACCGCCAGCCGCACGCTCTGCTCCGGCCTGGTCCGCTTCAAGACGTCTTCCAGCGACTGTGGATCGGATACCGGCTCCCTGTCGACGGCTTTCAACAAGTCTCCGGGCCGGAGCCCGGCCTCAGCGGCGGGCGTGCCGGGGCCGACTACCTGCACCAGACCGCCGTGGAGCTTGGCGTCTGCGGCCATCACCAGGTGGCCCAGGTAGCCGTAGCGATTGTCCACGTCGCAGTAGTGAGGACTGCTCAACTCGATCCGCGCCAGGGCGGCGCCCTTGGTGGTGAGCGTGACCAACATGCGGTAGGGATTCTTGGCCGGATCAGGGTCGGCCGAGCCGAGCGTGACGTATTTTTCGGGCAGTTCCGGCTCGGGCGGCGCTTGGATGGCTGGCGGGGCCTTCTCGGGCTTTTCTGCCGGCTTCACGCCCGGCTTCTCTCCCGGCCCTTCGGGCGCTCGCTTGGCCTTTGGCTTCTCAGGCTCGGCCTTCGCCGGCTCCTTGGCGGCGCCGGCGGCTTGCGGGGGGAGCGGCCGCCGTGGGAAAAGATGCTGCGTCAGCGCGGAATAGCCCAGCAGGATCGCAAAGCTGAGGACTAAAAACAGGACGAAACGACGATCCATTCGCGTGAACCCTTTGGGGGAGATTGTAGGTTATGCTCCAGCATAACGCCGAGGCCAGCCGTTCCGTTATGCTAAAGCATAACCTACAGCCATCGGCGACGGGAGTCGCCTCGTACAGCCCGTTATCGCCCGTCGCGCAGCCGGTCGCCGAGGAAATTGTCCAGGTCGGGGATGTCGTAAATCTTCGAGATCGTCTTCTCGAACGGATACTCCACGCGGCGGAACCGCACCAGGTCGTCCTCGAGCACGACGTAGCAGGCGCGGGGGTCGCCGTCGCGGGGCTGCCCGACCGAACCGACGTTGATCATCGCCTTCTCGCGGCCGAGGCGGTACTCGTTGCCCAGTTCCTCGGGGCTGAAGAAGTTGAAGCCCTCGGTGAACACGCCCGGCACGTGGGTGTGGCCTTGGAAGGCGTACTGCGGCACCAGCGCGAAGATCTTCTCCAGCTTCCGCTTGTTGTAGATGTCCTCGGGGAAGACGTATTCGTTCAGGGGGTTGCGGGCGGAGCCGTGGACGTACAGCGTGGTCCCTTCGATGCGGTTCCGCGGCAGCTCGCCGAGGAAGTCCCAACGCCGCTGGCGCATGGCCGGCGTGCCGGGGCCGTTCTCCAGTTGGTTCCGCGTCCAGAAGATCGCCCGCTCCGCCCCGGAATTGAACCCCTCGGGGTCGAACAAGGCGCCCTGGTCGTGGTTGCCCAGCAAACAGAGCTGGCACTTCATGATCTCGTCGATCACTTCGCGAGGGTTCGGCCCATAGCCCACCAGATCGCCAAGGCAATAGACCTCCGTGATGCCTTGGTCCCGAATGTCGGCCGACACCGCCTCGAGGCCCTCAATGTTGCTGTGAATATCGCTGATCAGGCGCTCGTTTCACGCTCGTTGACTTTCAAACCAGGGGTACATTGCGCTTCCCTCACAGTCTATTGTTACCGCTGGAGCCGGTCAAGTCGAGATGCCTCTTGTGGAGCCCCCAAGAATCCGCCATGCTAACATTCTGTAGGAGGCGACTCCCGTCGCTGATTGTCTCCTGGGGTGCCAGTCGGCGACAGGAGTCGCCTCCTACAGATGCGGCCCCCGTTAGGGTAGGATGATGCGAATCCTGGCCTTGGAAACTACAGATAAGACCGGCAGCGTGGCGGCGATTGGTGACGATAACCTGTTGATGGAACTGAGCTTAGACCCAGTGCTGCGGAGCGCCCAGTCGTTGGTCCCGGCCATGCGTGATCTGCTCGGAAGGGTTGGTTGGATGCCGCAGGACGTCCAATTGGTGGCCGTCTCCATCGGGCCAGGCTCTTTCACCGGCCTGCGGGTTGGGGTTACCGCCGCGAAGGTCTTCGCCTATTGTGTCGGAGCGGAAGTGATGGGAGTCAGCACGTTGGAGACCATTGCGGCCGCGGCACTCGAACGCCCGACGGCCGCAGTCGCGGCCCTGGAACGCCCCGCGACTGCGGCCGCGGAGGGCAAGGTATCGGTGGTGATGGACGCCCAGCGCGGCGACGTGGTCACCCAATCCTTCGGTTTCCGTCCGCCGCAAGGGCTGGAATCCCTCGGCGCCGAAGAGCTGATTCCGGCGGACGCCTGGCTGGCGCGGCTTGCACCCGGCGCCACTGTGACGGGACCAGCGCTAGGGCGGTTGGCGGATCGCCTGCCGCCGGGGGTCCGGGTGTTGGCTCCCAGCGAATGGTCGCCGCGGGCGGCGGTTGTCGGCCGATTGGCGGCCCGATACCATGCCCAGGGACGGCGGGACGATCTCTGGAGACTCGTGCCCCGCTACTTCCGCCGCAGCGCCGCGGAAGAAAAGTGGGACGCGATGGAAAAACCATGATGGCCAACTCGCCCACGCATCAGCCATTCTTGCAAGCCGACCGGGAGAAGCGGCGGGTGGCCGCCTCCTCGCTGGCCGCGGCGGTGCTGTTGACCGGCACGAAACTGGCCGTCGGCTATTGGACCGGGAGCTTGGGCGTACTGGCCGAGGCCGCCCATTCCGGGCTGGACCTGGTGGCAGCGGCCGTGACGCTCTGGGCGGTCCGCGTCTCCAGCCGACCGGCCGACCGGGAACACACCTACGGCCACGGAAAGTTCGAGAATCTCTCGGCTCTGTTCGAGACCGTTCTCCTGTTGGTCACGTGTTTCTGGATCATCAAGGAGGCGACGGCCCGCCTTGTCTTCCACAAGCAATTCGAGTTGAACGTCAACGAGTGGGCGTTTCTGGTGGTCCTCCTGTCGATCGTGGTTGACTCGTCGCGGTCGCGCGCCCTGAAGCGGGCCGCGGTGAAATACTCGAGCCAAGCATTGGAGGCCGACGCCCTGCACTTCGCCACCGATATTTGGTCCTCCGTGGTGGTGTTGCTGGGACTCTGCGGCGCGGTGGCCGGCCAACGTCTCAATCTGCCCTGGCTGACTGGGGCCGACGCCGCCGCCGCCCTGGGCGTGGCGATGATCGTGCTGTGGGTCAGTCTTCGACTCGGCAAGAAATCGGTTGACGACCTCTTGGACAGTGTCCCACCAGGGCTGCACGAGCAGGTCGCCGCCGCGGCCGGCCGGGTGCCGGGGGTCGAGGAGGTCACTCGCCTGCGGTTACGCCGCAGCGGGCCGGAAATCTTCGCCGACGTTACCTTAACCGTCCGCCGCGGCGCGGCGTTCGAGCGGGCGCACGACATCGCCCACGAAGTCGAGGCCGCTTTGCGGGCCATTTTACCCAACGCCGACGTCGTAGTTCACGTCGAGCCGGTGGCTGCGGAGGCGGAGGACGTGACCACGGTGGTGCGGCTGCTGGCGGCCCGGCACGGCCTGGGGGCCCACGGCATCCGCATCTACGAGGAGAACCGGCAGCGGTGGCTGGAATTGCACCTGGAGGTCAACGAGTCGCTCTTGCTCAACGAGGCCCACCGCCAGGCCACCGAGTTCGAGCGGGAGCTGCGCAAGAGCCTGCCGGGGGTGACGCGGATCGTCACCCACATCGAGCCGGTGGGTGACACCGCGGCCACAGTGCATGGCGAGCCGGCGGGTCATGTGCAGGTGCAGAAGGCGATCGGCGATTTCCTGGCGGACTATCCCCTGCCGGTCAAACCGCACGACCTGCGGGTGCAACTGGCGGGCGGCGAGCTGGCCGTCTCCTTCCATTGCACCCTGGCCGCCGCTACGGCCATCACCGAAGCCCACCAACTCACGGTCCGGCTGGAGGAGTACCTCCGCAGCCATGTGCCGGGGCTGGGGCGGGTGGCGATCCACGTCGAGCCGGACAAGACCACCTCCTCTCTCCCGCCGGGAAAAGCCTAGCGATACAGTAGACGAAGAACGCAACCGGCCCGATCAGCCTCAGTGCATCACCGCCAGCACCGTCAACAACACGATCCAGGCGGCCTCCAGCACAAGCGCTACGGCCAAGCAATAACCGCACCAACGGGAACGGGCATCGGGTTGCAGGCTGCGGGAATCCATGGCGGCGGCGTTCTCATCCCTCTCCAATCGCCTTGAGCACTTCGTCCGGGATGTTGAAGTTGGCCGAGACGTTCTGCACGTCGTCATGGTCGTCGAGCCGCTCCATGAGCCGGAGAACTTTTTGGGCGGTCTCCGGCTCGTTGATGTCGATCGTGTTCTTGGCGATACGGGTGATTTCGCTCGCCTCGGGCTTCAGTCCGGCGTGGCTGAGCGCCCGCGACACGTCGCGGTAGACCGCCGGGTCGCAGGTTACCTCGTACTTGTCGCCGATCCGCTGCACGTCGTCGGCGCCGGCCTCCAAGGCCAACTCCATCAGTTTGTCCTCCTCGATGGCGACGGCGGGGATGAGGAACAGGCCCTTGCTCTGGAACATCCAGGCGACGCAGCCGGCCCCGCCCAGCTTGCCGTCGGAAAGCTCGAAGATCTTGCGGATTTCGCCGGCGGCCCGGTTGCGGTTGTCGGTCAGGACCTCGCAGAGGATGGCCACGCCGCCGGAGCCGTAGCCCTCGTACATGATCTCTTCGAGGGTCACGTCGCCCGACTCGCCGGTGCCGCGCTTGATCGCCCGCTGGATGTTCTCCTTGGGCATACTGACGGCCTTGGCGTCGTCGATGGCGTAGCGAAGCCGCAGGTTCTGGTCGGGGTCGCCGCCGCCGTGCTTGGCGGCGACGATGATCGCCTTGGCCAGCTTGCTCCAGAGTTTACCGCGCTTGGCATCGACCAGGGCCTTTTTGTGTTTGATGCCCGCCCAATGGGAATGGCCTGACATATGTGGGACTCCAAATTGCAAATTGAAAATTGCAAATTTGAAATTTGCAATTTTCAATTTGCAATCTTTTTCTCCACTGTTTCTTGCCTTATCCAGTTCTTTCTCCTGCCGAAAAACCTCCGCCGCCTTGATCCACGCCGCGACGGCCTTGTCGTGGCGGCCGAGTTTGGAATAGGTGTCGCCGAGGTGATCGAGGACTGTGCCGTCGGGCTTGTCGCCGGCGGCGGCCCTTTCCAGTTCGGCCAGGGCCTGCGGGTACTTTCCCAGCCGGAACAGCAGCCAGCCGAGACTATCGCGGTAGGCCGGGTTGTCGGGCTCGGCGGCGACGGCCTGGCGGATCATCCGCTCGGCGCGGGCGAGGTGTTTGTTCCGGTCGGCCCAGAGATAGCCCAGGTCGTTCATGGCGCCGGTGTCGTCCGGGAACTCGTCGAGGACCTGTTCGAGCCATTCTTCCGCCTGGGGGAGGTCGGCCTTAATGACTGCGAGGTTGGAGAGCGAGAGCCGCGCCTCGCGGAGGGCGTCGCGGGTTTCCGTGGAGGCATAATCGGCGTCGAACCGGCCGATCAGCGTGCGGTAGGCCTTTTCCGCCTCGTCGTAGCGTTTGCCGAGGTAGAGGACCCAGGCGGGGCGGCCGGCGAAGCGGGCCACGTCCTTCTTCTTCTCGGCGGCCACGCGGGCGGCGGCCAACGCCTCATCCGTCCGCCCGTCCAGGGCCAGCGCCCGGCCAGGTAGAACTGAAAGGTGGGATTGTCCGCCGGCAGGGCCTTCTCGTCGATCGCCCGCTGAAACACCTTGGCGGCTTCGGCCGCGCGGTCGCCAGTCAGGAGCCCTACGCCCCAGATCATGAACACTTCGTCGGCCTGCTTTGGTTTGGCGGCCAGGGCGAGGCGGAAGAACTCGCCGGCCGTGTCGTACTGCTTGGCCTCCAGAGCCAGCAGGGCCACGGCCAACCGCCCGCCATAGCCGAACTTGTCAGACCCCGCTTTGAGCCTGGCCCGCCCGGCCGCCACAATCTCGCGGACCGTTTCCGGCTGCGTGGCGAGCGTCTGCACTTCGCCGTCGAGGGTCTCCAGCACGCCGGTCTTCTCCACGCTTTCGCCCAGCAGGCCCAGCAGGGCGTCGAACCGCTTGCCGCGGCGATAGACATCCGCCAGTTCGTGGTAGCCGGCCAGCGTGGGTGTGGCTTTGAGCAATTCGCGATAGAGCGTCTCGGCCTTGTCCAGTTTGCCGGCGGCGCGGTACTGTTGGGCCAAAAAGTCACCCAGCGGCAGGTCCTTCGGATTGGCGGCGCGGAGTTTTTCCAGCCGGCCGATCAACTCGTCCTTTTTGCCGAGCTTACGGAGCACTTCGGCCAAGGTTTCGTAACGGGCCATGTCCTGGTCGGCCAGGTTTCCGGTGAAGCCGGCCTCCAATGCCTTCAGCGCTTCGGCCGGCTTGCCGGTCTTGGCGTCGAGGCGGGCGAGGTTGAGCTGCTCGACGGCCTTATTGGGGGCGAGTTGCGCGACCTTCTGGAACGCGGCCTGGGCCTCTACCGTCCGGCCGGCGGCCAGAAAGCAATCGCCCATCATTTGGTACGTTGGCCCCGGCTCGGCAAGGAGCATCTTCTTCAGCCCGTCGTCCAGTCCGGACTCGCCGGGGTGCTCCAGGGCGTGGAGCACGGCCGCGAAGCACTCGGCGGCCGGCTTGGGTTTCTCCGCCATGAAGTAGAGTTGGCCGATTTCCATCCGCAGGAGAACGTCGGCGGCGGAGGGCTTGGCCTGGCCGGTCGCGGCGACGGCCTTTTCGTAAAGGGTCAAGGCCTGCTCCGGCTCCCCCTTGTCGGCCAGATAGACCACCAACCGGCCCAGCACCAGCGGATCGAGTTCTTGCAGCTTTGCGGGCCCGAGGGCATAGCCGGCAGCCTCACCGTAACGCTCCAGCCGGGTCGCCGTAAGAATGACCGCCTCGGCGGCCGCCGCCGACTGGGGATCGCAGCGCAACGCCCGTTGGTAGCCGCGCAGGGCCTCGGCGTACTCTTCGCGGTCCTCGTGAGTCCTGGCCGTAGCGAACAGTGCCATTGCCTCGACCCGATCGCGATCCGCTTCGTTCCGCTCCTGCCGGGGCTTGAGCGGCTGCGGGGTATCGTCGAGGATCAACGGGGCGGGGGAGGCGGCAAGACAAGGATGAAGGATGAAGGATGAAGGATGAAGGGGGACGGGGGACGGGGGAAGGGCGAATGCCGGGCTAAGCCCGGTCGCACTTGAGACCAGCCAAGAACAGATCATTAGGAAACAGTTCTTCATTGTCGGCTTTCATCCTTCATCCTTCATCCCTCATCCTTTCTCTCTCACCGCGGCTTGCGCTTGGAGAGGCCCTCGGAGGCCGGCCGTTTTTTCGGGGGAGCGGTCCGGGGAAGCGTCTTCTCGGCAGAGGGCGGCGGGCACCGCGGCGAAGCCGAGGTCGGCGGAGGCTCCGCGGGCGCGGCCGGTCTCTTCTTCGGCGTCTGGGCCTGCTTGGTAGGCAGTTCAACTGCCGTCCCAATGTCTCCCGGCGGGGCGTCGGACGCCGCTGGCCGCGGCTTCACGGGCCCGGCGGCGTGCTTCTTCGGAGCGGGGGGCGTCTCGGGCGGCGCAGGCGGTGCGGCGGGCTTCCGCTGCGCCCGGTCGGCCCGCCGCTTGGGCAGCCGGCCCTGGCACTCCGGGTCGATCGCCAGCAGGATTTCGCGGACGGCCGTCGAGTACGGATTGGCGGAGAACTCGGCGCCTAACTCGTGGAGCATCGAGCCGAACTCGACACCTTTGGACTTGGCCACCGCCCGCTCCAACCCCGGCACCACGCCGGCCGCGGCGTCTTTGTCGGTTACCAGGTCCAGCACCCGCAGGGCCGCCATCGTGCCGGCGTCGATGGGGATGGCGTGTCCCTCCAGCGCCGCCTGGACGGCGTAGGCCACGGTGAATCGCGTTGTGCCGTCGAGCTTTTCCAGCCATTGGATGGTCGGGCCGAGGTTCTTTTTCCGCAGGTCTTCGAGGTCGAAATTGAAGGTGGCCTCGAAGACGGCGTGCAGTACGCGCTTCACGCGGTTGGCCGCGGTACGGGGGTCCGGCAGACAGGCCATCACTTCCGACAGTTCCGAAATCGACGTAACCCGCACTTCGTTCCAGTCGAAGAACGTGTGCACCAGCGCCGCGAACGCCTCTTCGGCGGCGTCGTGGGGGGCGTCCTCGAGGCAGCAGGCGAATAGAATGTGCTCGATCACCGTGCGGCCAGCGTTGTGGGCCGCAGGCTTGTAATGCTTCTTCAAGACCTTCTGGACTTTGGCGAACTGGGCGGTGCGGCTGGGGGCTGTCATGGGGATGACTCGTTTCAGCGACTGGTGCTCCTCGGAATAGCGGCCGCGTGCAAGTCAAACGCCCCGCGACTGCGGTCGCGGGGGGCAGTTGTGGCGCTGTTCACCCCCGCGACCGCAGTTGCGGGGCGTTTCATCGGCATTGGCTACCTGACTCTCAGCAACAGCATCTTCCGCTTCTGGCTGGTCTGCCGCGGCGGGCGGTTCCTCGGGAAGGACCTCCCGCAGGATTTGGGCCACGGCGATCGACCGCTTGACTCCTTGATCCAGCAGGAAACTCAGCTTGGGGGTGTAGCGGATTTCGATCCGCTCGGCGATCTTCGCCTGGAGGAAGCCGGCGGCGCTTTGCAGGCCGCGGAGCGAGAGCTTCTGGCGCGTCTCGTCCCCCATCACCGAGACGTGGACCTTGGCGTGCCGCAGGTCCGCCGAGACTTCAACGTAGGTGACCGTGACGTCGCGGATGCGGGGGTCGTTCAACTCGGCCAGAATCGCCATGCTCACGACCTCGCGGATGGCAGCGGCGGCTTTTTCCAGGCGGCGGGAGGGCATGGGGCGGTCAGCTTCAGAAAGTTCTCGCGATCTCCTCGATCTTGTATGCTTCCATCACGTCGCCCTCCTTGACGTCGTTGAATCCGGCCAGCTTGATGCCGCACTCGAAGCCCTCGCGGACCTCGCGGGCGTCGTCCTTCTCGCGCCGCAGCGACTCGACGGGATAATCGCCGATGACGCGGCTTTCGCGGATCAGGCGGACGCGGGCGTCGCGCTGCACCACGCCCGAGAGGACCCGGCACCCCGCCACGCTTCCCACCCGGCTGATGTGGAAGACTTGCTGCACCAGCGCCCGGCCCAACTCTTTCTCCTGTCTCTCCGGCTTGAGCATCCCTTCCAGGGCCGCCTTCAGGTCGTCGGTCACCTGGTAGATGATGTCGTAGCGGCGGATCTGCACGCCGAGCTTGTCGGCCAGTTGGCGGGCGCCCTCGTCGGGCACCACCGAGAAGCCGATGATCACGGCGTCGGAGGCGTGGGCCAGATGGACGTCGGCCTCGCTGACGCCCCCCACCGTGGCCTGGAGAATCTTGATCTGCACTTCCGGGTGCTGGAGCTTGGAAAGCTCCTTGCGGATGGCCTCGATCGAGCCGCGGACATCGGCGCGAAGAATGATGTTCAGGGTTTGCACCCGGCTCTCCTGTCCCAGCCGCTCGAAGAGGCTCTCCAGGGTGACGTGCGGCTGGACGTTGCCCAACTCGCGGACGCGGGCGGCGGCCGCCCGCTGCTCGGCGAGTTGCCGGGCCTGGGTAATGTTCGGGAGCACGTAGAAGCGGTCGCCGGCGGCCGGCGCCAAATCCAGTCCGGTCACGTTCACCGGCGTGGAGGGGCCGGCCTCGGTGTGCTTCTGCCGCAGATCGAGCGTGTCGTACATCGCTTTGACCCGCCCGAACGCGCTGCCGCAAACAATCACGTCGCCGTTGTGCAGCGTTCCCTTGCGCACCAACAGCTTGGCCACCACGCCCCGGCCTTCGTGCAGTTCCGCCTCCAGGCAGGTGCCGCAGGCGGGCCGGTCCGGGTCAGCCTTGTACTCGCGCAACTCGGCCACCGTCAGCAGCGTCTCGATCAGCTTGTCGATCCCTTCCCCGGTCACCGCGCTGGTCTTGACCACTTCCGTCTCGCCGCCCCATTCGCTGGGCAACAGCTCGTTGGCCGCCAACTGCTCGTAGGTCCGCTGCGGGTTAGCGCCGGGCAGGTCGATCTTGTTCAGCGCCACGACGATGGGGACTTCGGCCGCGCGGGCGTGGCTGATCGCCTCTTCGGTCTGCGGCATCACACCGTCGTCGGCGGCGACCACCAGCACGGCGATGTCGGTGACGTTGGCCCCGCGGCGCGCATCTCGGTGAAAGCTTCGTGGCCGGGCGTATCGACGAAGGCCACCGCCCGGCCGTCTTTCTCGACGCGATAGGCGCGGATGTGCTGGGTGATTCCCCCCGTCTCGTGCGCGGCCACGTCGATGCCGATGATCCGGTCCAACAGCGACGTCTTACCGTGGTCGACGTGGCCGAGGAACGTAACGATCGGCGGCCGCGGCCGGAGTTTTGCCGGGTCGTCCTCGCCTTCGAGCGATTGGAGGACCCTGTGCTCCAAGTCCACGGGGCGATGAAAATTGACTTTGCGCCCAGCTCCACGGCCAGCAGTTCGGCCATCTCGGCGTCCAGGCTGGCGGCGATGTTGCTCATCGTGCCCAGTTCCAGCAGCTTGGCCAGGATGTTCCGGGCGGGAATGCCGATCGCCTCGGAGAAGCTTCGCACCGTGCAGGGCAGGAAGATGGTCACGTTTTCCCGCCGCGGCGCGGCCGTGTTGGTCCCCGTCCGCCGGATGTGCGTGCGTTTCCGTATCGCCGGCGAGCCGGATTCTTCTTCGCCGTCTTCCGGTTTGCGCCGCCGGGCGGTGGCGGTCTTCTTGCGTTTGAGTTGGCGTTGCTCGCGGCCGCCGAGAGTGACCGCGCCGTCCTCGTCTCGTTTGGCAGCCGCGGGACGGCCGGCGCGGCGAGGGCGTTCGCGGCCGCCGGGTAGGGGTGGCGGCCCGATCGGCGGAGGCGCCTTCCCCGGCGGCGCCTCCTTGCGGGGCGAGGTCTTGGCGGCCTCGGCTGCTGCCCGCTTCTGTTCGTGCTTGCGGAGGTGCTCGGAAAGCGGCTTGGTGCCCGCCTTGCTGGCACGGATAGCGTCGGCGGGAAGCTTGATGTCGGGTTTTTGCGGGGCTGGCTCCGCCGCCTTCGGCCGCTGCGGCCGCTTGGCGGCGGGCAAGGGGGCCAACTTGATGGCCGGCCCCTGCTGCGGGCGTTCCTCCCTTTCCCGCGGCTTCTGCGGCTCCTTCTCCTTTCCCTTTGCGGCCGGAGCGGCCGGCTTTGAGGCGGGGACCGCCGGTTTCCCGGCCAGTGCGGCCGGCCGTTCGATCTTGGCGGGGGGTTCTTCCGTCTGTGGCGGGCGGCTTCTCCACCGGAAGGGCGGGAGGCGCGATCTCGGGCTTCTTCTTCAGCCCCAACGGCGGCTGGGGCTTCGGCGGCAGAACGCGCATCTTTCCGGGCATCGTGCCCGCCGGAGCGATGTAGTCCTCACGCCGGAAGGCCGGCGGAGCGGCGCCGAGGGCGGCCGCTTCCGATCTGCCCGGCGCGGCGGGTCCGCCCGGCCGGCCGGGCTTGCCGCCGCCCATGAATGCCGTGACCCGCGCCATCTCTTCGTCGGTCAGACTGGCCAGCGCAGACCCCTTCCCCGTCACCCCCGCACGGGTGCAAATCTCGACCAGCACTTTGCTGTCGAGCTTCAGTTGTTTCGCCAGGGCGTAGATGCGGATGGGCACGGGGCCGTTTCCTCGGGTAAGTGGCGTCGGACAATCGCTGATCGTGGCTTCGGGCGTTCTCTCCGTTACGGGGCGGCGTCATCGGACGTCTCCACGGGCGGCTCCGGCGGTACACCGGCCGGCTGATCGCCGGCCGCCGGGGGGTCGGCAGGGACCGGCTCGGCGACGGCCGCCTCGGCCGGCGCAGGCTCAGCGGCCGCTGTCCCGGCCGGGGCTTGTTCGATGACTTCCGCCGGCTTGCCGTCGGCGTAATAGGCGGACTGGCTTGCCGCCGCTTCCGCCGCCTCGGCGGCTTGCAGCCGGTCCTGCTCGCGCTGCTGGCGACGTTGCTCGGCGGCGGCCCTTTCGGCCATGTTCGCCTTGACTTCGGCCTGCTTGACGATATGGTCCGCTTGCTCGGCCGTGAGGCTGCCCATCTCCATCAGGGCGTCAGGCTCGATCACCTCGAGATCGTCGTAGGAGAGGAAGCCCTCGCCCACCAGCCGCTCCGCCAGTTCCGGCTCGATCCCCTCGATCGACGAATAGCCGGCCACGGCCTGCTCGATTTGCTCGTCGAGTTCCTCGCGGGTCATGATTTCGATGTCCCAGCCGCAGAGTTTGCTGGCCAGGCGGACGTTCTGGCCGCGGCGGCCGATGGCCAGCGAAAGCTGGTCCTCCTGCACCAGCACGATCGCCCGGCCCAACATCTGGCAGAGAATCACCTCCTCGACCTCGGCGGGCTGCAAGGCGTTGGGGATCAGCACCTGCATATCGTCGTTGTAGCGGACGATGTTGATGCGTTCGCCGGCCAGCTCGTCGACGATGTTCTTGATGCGGTTGCCGCGGACGCCGACGCACGCCCCCACGCAATCCACCCGCTGGTCCGTGCTGCTGACGGCCACCTTGGTGCGGTAGCCGGGTTCGCGGGCGATGGCGCGGATTTCGATCACGCCCTCGGCGATTTCGGGGATTTCCTGCTCGAAGAGCCGCTGGACCAGGTGCGGCTTGGTGCGGCTGAGGATGACCTTCACGCGGCTGCCGGCCTTCTTCACCTCGTAGACCGTCGCCCGCACGCGCTCGTTGGCGTGGTGCGTTTCGCCGGGGATCTGCTCCCCTTTGGGTAGGATGGCCTCGACGTTCGTCAGCGTCACAGTGGCGGCGCCCCCTTCGTAGCGCGCTGGATTACGCCGGTGACCAGTTGCCCTTTTAGCTCATCGTATTCCGCGTACAAGGCGTCCCGCTCCGCCTCGCGGATTTTCTGGATCATCACCTGCTTGGCAGTTTGGGCGCCGATCCGCTCGGACAATTCGGCGGGGTCCATCGGTCCGCCGTTGTGGCTGCCCCGGATGGCGCCGCTGCTGCGATCGATCTGAACGACGACCTCTGCTTCTTCTCCGTAGTGTTTCTTGGCGGCGGAGACCAGCGCCGCCTCGATCCCCTCGAAGACGATCTCTTTGTCGATATTCTTATCGCGGTGGATGGCGTCGACGATGCGCAGCAGTTCGTTGGGGTCCATTCCGATCTCGCTTTCCTCCAGTCCGTGGCCTGGCTAGAAGAATACCCTCCACGCCCCGCTCGACCCCAAAATCGGCCGAGACGCTACAAAATCTTACGACACCACAACTTAGTGGTTTCGACAATCCAGTAAGCATACAGACCCGCTGATGGGGTGTCAAGGCGGTCCCGGAGACAAGATACTTATCGCCAACCACCATAAAGGGTTACGAACAAGGATTGGCCAGGGGGGATGGAAAAAGGGCGAAGCACGAAGCCCGAATGTGAAATGACGAAGGAATGACGAAATCCGAATTCGGCTTTCAGCCTCTGAGCTTCTTTTCGTCATTCGCTATTCGTGCTTTGTGCCTCCTGCGCCACATAATCCGCCAAGAACCGCGCCAATCGGCCGGAAGCCACCAAGGCGTTCTCGTGCAACTGGTACATGGCCTTCAGGCTCGCCGGCCGGCGGCAGACCGCGCCCAGCGCCGCTCCCAGCCGGGCCGCGCCGGTCTTCTGACGCAACAGGTACTCCACGTCGCGGGGCAACCTCTCCTCCGCCACGTCGCTGATCACCCGGACCGACGCAAACGCAGTCTGCCGCTGCCGGCAGACCTCGGCCACGGCGAAGGTCTCCATGTCCACGGCCAGCGCGGCGTAGCGCTGGCAGCAGTGACTGCCTTTCCGATGGTGAACCGACCACGTGATCGAGCGTCAGCAGCGGACCGCGATGCACGCCCGGCCGGGCCGTAGCCGCGGCCAAACCGGCCGGCACGTCGATCGACGATTCGGCCTCTAGTATCCGATCGGCCACGAGGATGTCGTTGCGCCCGAGTTGCGGCGACAGCCCGCCGGCGAAGCCGGCCGAGACGACCAGGCCGGGCCGGTGGCCGTCGATCAGCATCTCGGTCGCCCGGCGGGCGTTCTTCCGGCCGGGGCCGGAGAGGATCAGCACGACGCGGCGGCCGTGGAGTCCGCCTTCGCGGAGCCGGAAAGTACTCCTCACGCTCCGCGTGAGGGGAGTTCCCTCACGCGGAGCGTGAGGAGTACAACGGGAGCCGCCTGCGCGGATGGTGACCGCGCCCTGGAGCAGGTCCTCGAGGCACCCTGACTCGATCCCCAGTGCGAACACTACGCCCAAGTGGCAAGGTTTGGGTTCCTCGGCGGGCGGCGGTGCCGGTTGGGCGAGTTGTTCCCGCGCCGCCTGAACCATGGCCTCGCGGACCTTGGCCTTCGCCGCGTTCTGAAGCCAATCGTGCAGGATCGCGCGGAGAACCATCGGCAGCAACCGTTCACGGCAACAGTGTATCGTACTCCGCATGCACACCGATCCAGAACCAGACAATTCCCTCCGGCTTGTCCAGGCCCAATGCCCGATGATGCATGCCCACACGCACCGACCAGAGCCGCTTGGTCTTACCGACCTTCTTGAGCCGTAACGAGGGGTGGTGTGGATCGGCCTTGAGCAGAGTGAAATTCCTGTCCGCCAATTCCTGTACGTCCTTGGGAAGTTGCCGATAGTGTCGCCAGAAACGCGGCAGGGCGAGGTGGGTCATAGCGGTCGCGCCAACCCGTGCTGGTGCTCCTTTTCCACTTCAGCCAGCAGCGGATCGAGACGGCCGGACGCTAGGTCATTCTCGATCTGCTGGTCCCACACCCGCTCGTGGTATTCCTGAAGCCACGCCATCAACTCGGCGAAGTCCTTGGCGGGGAGTTGGGCAATGGCCAATTCAATTTCCATGACGCTCATGGTGGAAATCCCCCTCCGAAAGTCTGGACGATGTCGCTTACCAACTCTCAACTGCAGCACCTTAAGCGTAACGCCCATCCGGGTGGTCGTCAACCAGGACCGTGAAGACCCCGACGGCCGCGGCTCCTGCGGCTTGCGGCAGAACCGGACCGACGTACCGTCGGCCGCTAAACGATGGTATCGCTCTCACCCTGTCGCTAGGCGGCGCTCGACCTGACGGATGGCGTCGTCGGTGGGCCACTGGTGATCCGCCAGCTCCAAGGTGCGGCCTGACTGCATCCAGCCCGCCACCCGTTTCTGGGCCGAGAGGACTGTGCTGTGGCTGCGGCGGCCGAAGTAGTGGCCGATCTCGCTCAGGGCGGCGCGGGTGTGCTTGCGGGCAAGCCACATGGCCAGCATCCGCGGGTGGCTCACCCGCTTCCCCTTCGCGTCCGATTGCAGACTGGCCGGCTCTAGCCCGAAGACCTCGCAGACGGCCTTCTCGATGTCCGGCAGGCGGACCACCCGGCCGCTGTGGCCCACCAGATCGGCCAGCGCCTCCTCGGCCAGCGGCAAGGAGATCGGCCGGCCGAGGGCCTCGCTGGTGGCTTGCAGGCGGCACAGGGCGCCGGAGAGCTGCCGGGCGTGGCTCGTCAACCGCGAGGCCACCAACTGTTGCACCTCGGGGGGCACGTGCAGCTTCATCCGCCGCGCCATCTGGCCCACGATGGCCAGCCGGGTGGCGTGGTCGGGCGGCTCGATCCGGCAGACCAGCCCCCCGGTGAGCCGCGTGGTCAACTCCGGCCCTAACTCCGGCAGTTCGGCGGGCGAGCGGTCGGCGGCGAAGACCAGTTGCCGTCCCTCGCGGAGGAAGCCGTCAATGGTATGGAGCAGTTCGACCTGCGTGGCCCGCTTGCCCACGAAGAATTGCAGGTCGTCGAGGATCAGCACGCCGACGCCGCGGTATTTCCGGCGGAAATTGGGCAGGCCGCTGCCACGGAGGGCTTCAAGGAACTGGCTGGTGAATTGCTCGGCCGAGAGGTAGACGGCCGTCAGGCGGTGGTGCGACCTCCGCGCCGCCGTCCAGATTCCTTCCAGCAGATGGGTCTTGCCCACGCTGGTCGATCCGTGGAACATCAGCGGCGTCACCTGGCCGGGCCGGCGGACGACCATCTCGGCCGAGGCGATGGCGATGCGGTTCGCCTCGCCGGCCACGAATGTCTCGAGGCTGGCGAAGCGGCGGCGGGGCGGAGCGCCGTCTTGTGGTGCAGCCGCGGCCACCGAGGGGTCGCAGTGGCAACATGGTCACGTTGATCGGCACGGTCACGTTGGCCGGCTGCACGTGCAGGCGCGACGCCTGCACCGCAAGCACACGGCGTGCCGTTGCCTTTGGTCGGGTGCATCGAGTTGCCGTCCACTTCGCTAGGGGCCGCGTCGAGGTGAAACTCCAGGGTCGGGCACCGGCCGAGCACCTCGCGGCAGGCGCTCTCGATTTGCCGGCGGAAGTTCGCCCGTATCCACTCCAAGAAGAACCGGTTCGGCACGCCGATCCGCAAGGCACTGCCGTCATAGTCCAGCCGCGTCGCCGCGCCGAACCACAGATCGAATCGTTCTTGTCCGACCTTGCCGGCCAGCGAAGAGCGTAAGGCCGGCACGATCTCCCTATCGTCCTTGGTCACTTCCGGTGCATCCTTGGCACGACTTCCACCGATTGTCATCCGCGAACCCCTGATTCTACCGATGCTAGCACTGCTGTCAAACGGGTCGGGCGGTGGCGGCGACGGGAATTCTATCGCGGCGGTTTCGGCGAGGCAAAAGCCTGCGGAATGTAGCTGCTATGCCGTTGGAGCCGGCGGCCGAATTCCCGTGGGGGCAGCGGCCGGTGCCGTGGAAAACGTGTTGGGACGCCCCGCACCCGCCAGCACTAACCCCACGGCGCACACGAACTTGCCGCGTCACGGCCGGCTACGGCACTGCCCCTGCGATTCGACGGACGGTATAATTGGTGCGTCCTGAAAAAGTGAGGCGGATCATGAGACACGACTGTCTGCGCATCCTATTGGCATTGTCGTTGGTCTGCGGCGCACTGTCCCCCGCGTTTGCCCAGTCCGCCCTAGAGCGTCTGGAACGCCAGATTCGCCAACGGGTTGGCGCCCCAGGGAGTGGAAATCCGCAGGCCGCAGACGCTGCGCCTCGCCCGCGCCGGCCGTAGCCCGCGGGGCCGGCAACGCCGCCACGGGTTACCTCGGCATGGTGGCCGACGACCGGGAGGACCGCGGTCGCGGCGTCCGCGTCGTCGAGGTCTATCGGGGCGGACCGGCCGACAAGGCGGGAATCCGCAAACAGGACTTGATTACGGCCGTCGGCGGTGTCCGCGTGCGGCAGATGACCGACATGACCGACATGCTCGACACCTTTATGCCAGGCCAAGGTGTTGACTTCGAGTTGCTCCGGGATGGACGGCTGGTGAAACTGCGGGCGACGATGGCCGAGCGGCCTCTGGCGGGTGAGCGGCCGGGGGGGCCGCCCGAGGCGATCCCGCTTCCACCCGGCGAAGCCATCCCCCAGCCGCCGGAGCCGGGGCTGGGGCGGGAAGTGGTGCCGCCGGGGCCGGTGGCGCCTCCGCCGAGCGAGTCGGCCCGCATCGAACAACTCCAGCGCCGCGTGGAGGACCTGGAGCGACGTGTGGCCGAGTTGGAACGGCAGTTGGCCGCGGCCCGACAGAAAGACCAGAAGCCATAGGGCGGATGCCCCCGATTGCTTCGTGCTGTACGAGGTCTACCGGGACGAAGGGGGGATGAAGGCCCATAAGGAGACCCCCCATTACGCCCGCTGGGCCGAGGCCGTGGCCCCGTGGATGGCCGAGCCGCGGCGGGGCGTCCGCTATGAGGCGTTGTTCCCGGATGGCCCTCGGCAATGGTCCGCCAGGGGGTAGCGCCCTCAACCGGCCTGATTCGTTCCCGGCGGGGGAATTCTCTTACCCCCTGCTTGCAATTTCCTCATCCTTGGCTCACAATAGAGGGGC
Organism: uncultured Planctomycetaceae bacterium; assembly: GCA_963754135.1. Classification (GTDB taxonomy): domain Bacteria; phylum Planctomycetota; class Planctomycetia; order Pirellulales; family Thermoguttaceae; genus JAJFUI01. The sequence goes on along the minus strand of CAVWEY010000002.1, from coordinate 315,742 downwards.
GTGCGTGATGCTCCCTAGTAAGGCCCGGGCTCCCGGAGGGCTGCTCATGCCGGAGATTGATCAGTCCCGTCTTCAGACGCAGGCCGGCGGCCGGCACCAGGACGGCCGTCCCTTCCACTTCCCCGTTGGGAACCAGGACGACCGGATTCGCAAGATATTCGGGCTATTGGAGGAATCGCCCATTCCTCCCGTCCGCCAGGAAACCCTGGCGGTATACTACGACCACCTGATCGCCCAATTGTCGTTCCCTTTCGACGCGCTGTATTGTCAGAACGGGGGCGAGATGCGGCAATTGGTCCATCACGTTCAGGTTACGGAGTTGATCGACCCTCGCCCAGCCCGGAGCCATAACCCCCACGGCCTGCTCTGCAAGGCGCAGAACCACAGGGAAGTGTTGCAAGTTCCGCTGGCCGAGTTCGGCGTCCGCGAGGACAACCCCAACTGCCAATTGATCGACGACTACGCCTATTGGTTCGTCAATTGGCGCGAGCATGGAACAAGCCTCCTTTGCCGCCGGCTGCTTCTGGGGCGTCGAGGCCGCCTTCCGCCAACTCAAAGGCGTCGCGTCGACCACGGTGGGATACTCGGGCGGAACACTGGAGAACCCCACTTACGAGGACGTTTATTCCAACACCACCGGCCACGCCGAAACCGTGCTGGTCGAGTTCGATCCGACGGCCATCTCCTACGAGCAACTGCTGGAAACCTTCTGGAACTGCCACGATCCGACGCAGCGGGACCGGCAAGGGCCGGACGTGGGCACGCAGTACCGCTCGGCCATCTTCTATCACACGCCCGAACAGCAGGCGACGGCGATCCGCTCGAAAGAGAGCCTCGAGCGCAGCGGCAAGCACCGCCGGCCAATCGTCACCGAGATCTCGCCCACCGCCACGTTCTACCGCGCGAAGAGTACCACCAGCAGTACTCTGGAGAAGCGCGGCCAGGCGAGTTGCCACGTGCGGTGAACGGGCCCATGGGGAGCCAGCGGGTTTCTCGGTTCGCAGGGTGGTAAATCAGGTCTTGCAACGGTTGTCATTCTGACACGCCGAGTGTATCATAATTGCGTCGGGTGGCACGTCCCTGAGCGGAGCGAAGGGCGTGGTTCGGCCGTCCACCACGCCGTTAGCGGCTCCGGGCGTGCCGCCCAACCCGTCAGATTGAGTTGCCCTTCCCGCCCGGTTGCGTCGCCATGCAGTCCACAACGACCTCACACACAAGTCGCGTCAACCCCAACGAAGTGCAGTTACCGGCCGATCCGGCCCTGTTGTCCGTGGCCGCGGAGTTGCTCCGGCACGGAGTCGAGGCCGAGGAAGTTGCGGCCGTGGTTCAAGGGACTTCTTCGGCCCTCTTGCCGGCCCTTGGAGCGGATTATGTCGCTCTGGCGGCCCCGGCCGCCGGGCGATGGTCGGTGGTGGCCGATTCAGGGCTGTCCAAGCCGCTGCCCGTCGAGCTATTGGCCGAGGCCCTCGATCGGGAGGCCGCCCGAGCCGACTCGGACTGGATCGCTGCGCCGTTGGGGCCGCGTTCGGAAGTGGCCGAAGTTCTTGTGGTTCACCTGGGGCCTGCGCCGCCCTCACCCCCTGCCCCTCTCCGGGCACCGACCGAAGGTTGGTCGGGAGAGGGGAGGCATGACGTGTCCCCTCTCCCTTTGGGAGAGGGGCCAGGGGTGAGGGCAACGTTGGCGGCCATCGCACAACTGGCCCCGGTCCTTCACCGGGCGCTGGGGGCCGTCCGCCGCCGGGCCGCCCAAAACCGCCGGCTCCGCCGCTTGGAGGCGATCCTGAAAATCGCCAGCCAGTGGAACCGGACCCGCGAGGTCGAGCCGCTGCTGGTCGAGATGGCGGAGGCGGCCACGCGGCTGCTGGGGGCGGATCGGGCGAGCATCTTCCTCTGGGACCGGCCGAACCATACGCTGGTGGGCCGGCCCGCCCTGGGACTCCCCGACGGTGAACTCCGCATCCCCGACGACCGCGGCGTGGTGGGCGAAGTGATCCGCACCGGCCAGCCCCGCCGCGTCGATGCCGCCATCGAGCCTGCCGCCGTCGACCGCAAAGTCGATGCCCAGCTCCGCTACCAGACCCGCACCCTGCTCTGCGTCCCGCTCCGCGGCCGGTCCGGCGAGTTGTTCGGGGCGTTCGAGCTAATCAACAAGCTCTCGGGCACGTTCACGCCGGAAGACGAAGCGGCGCTCCAGGAACTGGCCGCCCACGCGGCGGTGGCCCTGGAAAACGCCCGCGACCGCCAGCAACTCCTGGCCGCCAACCGCCAGATCGCCCAGGAAGCGGCCGACAAGGTGCGGCTGATCGGCCAAAGCCCGGCCATCGAGGCCCTCCGCTCGATCATCCAGCGCGTCGCCCAGACCGACCTGGCCGTGCTGATCCTGGGCGAGAACGGCACCGGCAAGGAGGTCGTCGCCCAGTCGATCCATTACCTCAGCCGCCGCCGCGACCAGCCGTTCGTGGCCGTCAACTGCGCAGCCATTCCCGAAACGCTGGCCGAGAGCGAGTTGTTCGGGCACGAGAAGGGGGCCTTCACCGACGCCCGCGAAATGCGCCAAGGCAAGTTCGAACTGGCCGCCGGCGGCACCCTGTTCCTCGACGAAATTGCCGAGCTGAGCCTCGCCTGCCAGGCGAAACTGCTCCGCGTGATCGAGGAGAAGCGGCTCGTGCGCGTGGGCGGATCGAACCCCATTCACACCGACGCCCGGCTGCTGGCCGCCAGCAACCAGAACCTGGCCGACATGGTCCGGGCCAAGCGGTTCCGCGAGGACCTCTATTTCCGGCTGAACGTGGTGACGGTCGATCTGCCGCCCTTGGGGCAGCGGGGCGACGACGTGCTGCTGCTGGCCGAGCATTTTCTGGACGACTTTTGCCGCCGGGCGCGGCGCAAAACGCCGCAACTCAGCGCCGCGGCCCGCCGCCGGCTGATGGAGCACCCTTGGCCGGGCAACGTCCGCGAGTTGCGGAACCTGATGGAGCGGCTGGCCTATCTTTCGGCCGGCGAGCGGATCGAGGCCGAGGACCTGGCGTTCATCCTTTCGCCCCGCGGCCAGACGCCGCTGGTGGCCGACATGAACCAATCGCTGGCCGACGCCACGGGCCGTTTCCAGGCGGAGTTTATCCGCCGGCAGGTCGGCCGGAGCAACGGCAACATGAGCCTGGCCGCCGCCCGGCTGGGGCTGCACCGTTCGAACCTCTACCGCAAGATGCGGCAGTTGGGGATGGATACGCCTTGACTTTTCACCCGTAAGAACGGGGAACATTAATCGCCACTGATAGCCGCTAATCAAGGGTGTGGCGAATCAGCGGAGATTAGCGGAGATTAGCGTTCGCGCTTCGGCGGGGCCGTCGGGGGCGCCGAAGCCCGATCGGACCCGGCGACCGCAACGTGGAAAACACCCCCGCCTCCCTTTGCCTTTGCCGCCTCCCTTTGCCTTTGCCCCGAGTTGGTCAACAGGTTGCGTTTTGGCCAATTTCGGACTCCAACTGGGGGGAAGTGGTCAGGCTTCGGCGGTCAGCTTTCAGCGTTCGGCCGCCACCGGCCGGCCCTCATCTCTTATCTCTTATCTCTCATCTTTCATCTTTCTTCACGCCGACCATCATGCGCTTTCGGCCGGGGGGTTTTCAAGGGCAAGAATTGGGCCAATTTCAGGGGGGAGAAATGATGAGGGATACCTGTCGGCCGGTGCGATTTCAAGCCCGCGTCTTGGGCCACTTGCGGGAAGGGGATGGAAAGGTAAGAATAAGGGGTCGGGCGTCCCCGATTTGGCTTCCATTTGACGCGGTATCTGTAAACAAACACTTGGCCCCCGAAGTCTATTAGGGCGCAATTCGATGCTCGGCAACGCCACGCGAGAGAAGATCGTTGAGATGACGGACCGCTATTGGGAGAAACACGTCCAAGAGCCAACGTTTGTCACACTGGTCGCCGGCAAGGAGCCGGGGCACCGCATGGCGGACTACGTGGACGACAAGACGGTGAGCTTGTTGAAGATTGCCTTCGACACTCGGTATGAGGCGGATACCCGCGGCGGGGTAAGACGACGATCCATGGGCGACGTTTGGATCCACTCAAACGGCATCTACAATCCGGTGAACGTCAAGGCGGGCGAGCAGATGAAGAACGGACAGCCCAATCTCGTCTCCATGCAGAAGCTATTGGACTATATCTTCAAGCACTGGATCGACTCATACTATCTCTTGATCGTGAAGTTTCGTTTGGATAGCCCAATTGAACACAAGGCTTATCTCATCGACCTCTTGGATTGGCTTGACTTTGTAGCATTCGACGCGGGGCCCGGTCAAATCATGCTTCGTGAAGGCGACTTCTACGAGGCTTACGAGAGCGGAACCAAGCCGCCCAAGTTGACGCTTCCCGCAAAGGTCGAGAAGCTCTTCACCCGATTTGAAGAGGGCATTCAGAGCCTCTTCAACAACCGGAAGAAACGGCTTGCGCGGCAACGCGGCCTTTTCGATGCCTTCAACGCGGCGGGTGACTTCACCGTTGATCAAAGTTCCATGCAGTTTGTTCCATGACCATCGCAAAGCGACATCGGACGTCGAAGCGGCAACTCGGCCAATTCATTACGCCGTCGGCGGTAGTAAGCGAAATCACCGAGCGAATCGAATTGACGGCTGACACGCGCCTCCTGGAGCCGTCTTTCGGCGACGGGGCCTTCATCCTGCCGCTGTTGCGAAGGCTCGTCGGACAACATTCTGGAAGCCCGGCGGAACGGCTGTCGAAGGCGCTGATGCGCAACGTCCACGGCGTGGAACTCGACGGACGGTTGTACCGCCGCTGCCTGCATCGCATCGAGGAGGAATTCGGCGCGTTGCCGCCGGATCACAACCTCGTGCAAGAGGATTTTTTCCGCCACGAGTTCTCCGGCGATTGGCGATGGGCGGCGGCCGGGCTGGACGACCGGCAGACGTTCGACCTGATTGTCGGCAATCCACCGTTCGGCGGCACGTTTGACGCGGCGATCGAAGATGAACTCGACAGCGCTTACGGCGAACGCCGTGGATGCAAGATCAAGAAGGAGACCTACGCCTTCTTCATCGTCAAGTGCGTGGAACGGTTGAAGCCCAACGGCCGGCTCCTGTTCATTTGCAGCGATTCCCTGCTGACCATCCCCACGATGAAAGGGCTTCGCGTCTTCCTGATGAGCGAAGGGCAGGTGCAAGTCGAGCACTTGCCGGAGTTCTCCGAGGAGACCGAATACCCGATGGTCGTCCTCGATTTCCGGCGCAGCGGCCCATCGGGTGCGGTAGTCCGCGACGGCGAATTGATCGCACGTGAGACGATCGAGATGACCGCAAACGCTTCATGGGGGATGAATGGCGACTTGTCCGCCGCGTTCGCCGGCCCGACGGTCGGCGATCTCATGGTGGGCAGCAGCGGCATGACGATTGGAAAGAATGAGTACTTCGTCCGGCCGATCCTCAACGGTGTGATCGAGGAGCCCTATGACTTTGAACTCTACGACGAGCCCATCACCTTGGAGGCGGAACTGGCCCGCGCGCGCCTCGGAAAGCTCTCGCCGCGACAGAGGGAACAAATCCGCCAACAGCAACGGCGGGGCGATACACGCCGCTGCGTGCGGGTTGTGCGTCGGAACAAGCCCCAGACGATTAGGCTGCCCCACCCGGACTACAAGCCGTACAATAAGAGCAATGGGAAGATCGTTTTTTCCCCCGTCGACCATATGGTCTATTGGCGTAATGAAGGGGAAGCGGTCCTTGCGTTCAAGAAATCGGGCAACTGGTATCTCCGCGGCGTGGGGGGGCAACCGTTCTTTGAGCGGGAAGGCCTTACCTGGCAATTGATCTCCAGCCGTCTCAAGACGCGGTACTTGCCCGCCGGATACATTCTCGACAGCGGTTCGCCGTGCGGGTTCCTGCGGCCCGGTGTGCCTCACGAGGAACTGCTCTTCATTCTTGCCTGGACGTTGTCGCCGCTTTGCAGCCAGATACTCAAGTCCGTGATCAATCACACGTTGAACATTCAAAGCAAGGATTTCGAGCGGCTGCCGTATCCACACTGGGTTATACCCGAAAAGAAGGAACTGGCGGTGCGTCGAATTAAGGACTTAATCGAGCAGGCCCGCCAAGGCCGCCGGTTTTCATTCGAGGCCCGAGAGATTCAAGACCTCGGAAGACTGTTTGATCTGTGACTACTGCCCGCAAGGTTGGGGTCTTGCCGGGACGCGAGACGGAACATCACTGATTGTGGTAAAACCTGGCAAGCGATAATCAGTGATGTCCCCTTTCTTCGATCTTCGTCCGTTCGCTGTATACGGCACAGGAGCCGATCCAGAATGCCCGTCGTTCTAACGACCTGCCTTGATGGGAAGAATCAGCGCGAGGCTAGCGCAGAAACTCTTTCGTTTGGCTACGTATTTCGCCTCCCGTACCGATTCTGCCTCGGTGACTTCTGGCAAGTTCGCCTGAAGGCCGATCAGCCTGAGCACCTCTTTGACGTGTTCATACGCAACGGAATAGCTATCCCAACAGGCCAGAAGGCAACCTTCGAGATGCTCGGGCCACCCGGATCGCGACTAGACCTACGGAAGCTCTTTAGCGAAGTCTTGATCCTGCTTCATACGCCTGCAATACCGGAGCCGATCGTAAGAGGAATCGCTGCTGACGACCAGAACTTCATGGGAATTGTGTGCGGTCCACGGAACGAGAACATTGTATACGCCGACAACTACGACTGTGCGCGGTCGCTCCTTATAGTGGACCCAAGAAACTGGACCACGACTTTGAGTCGAATCCCTGGTAGGATTGGTCCAGTTTTTGGGAGAAAGACATGGGAGCGAAACGGCGACGTATCGAAGCGGCCTTGAAGGCCAAGGCAGCGTTGGCAGCGGTGCGGGGGGATCGAACGACGGGCGAACTGGCCGGCCAGTTCGGCGTCCATCCCACGCAGATCGGGCAGTGGAAGCGGCAGTTGCTCGACGCCGCGGTGGAGTTGTTCTCCGGCGACCAACGTCGCAAGGTGGAAAACCAGGACGCCCTGATTGCCGAACTGTACGAGCAGATCGGCCGCTTGCAGATGGAGGCAGCGTGGTTGAAAAAAAAAGTTGCCCGACTCGATTGACTTCAGGCGGGAGTGCATCGAGTCGGGGCTTGCGGGGCTGAGCGTGCGACGGCAGTGCGAGTTGCTGGGACTGAACCGGTCGAGTTGGTATTACCGGCCAACGGGCGAATCGACGGAGAATCTGCAATGGATGCGTCGGATCGACGAGCAGTACCTGAAGACGCCGTTCTACGGCAGCCGGAAGATGGCCAAGGAGTTGGGCATCAGCCGCACGCGGGCGCAGCGGCTGATGCGGCTGATGGGTTTGGAAGCGATTTATCCCAAGCCGCACCTCTCGCGGAACGACGCCGAGCACCGGATTTACCCGTATTTGTTGCGGAATGTGGCCATTGTGCGGCCGAACCAGGTGTGGTCGAGCGACATCACCTACGTGCCGATGCCGCACGGCTGGATGTACCTGACGGTGGTCATGGACTGGTACAGCCGCTACGTGCTGTTGTGGCGATTGTCGAACACGCTCGACGGGCAGTTTTGTTTGGAGGCGTTGGAGGAAGCGTTGGCCCAGGGCACGCCGGAGGTTTTCAACACCGACCAGGGCGTGCAGTACACCGCCAAGGCGTTCAGCGATCGGCTGGAGTTGGCGGGCGTGGCGGTCAGCATGGACGGTCGCGGCCGTTGGATGGACAACGTGTTCGTGGAGCGATTGTGGCGAACGGTGAAATACGAGTGCGTCTATCTTCACGACTACGCCACGGTGCGTGCGTTGGAGGCGGGGCTGGCTGGTTTCCTTCTGTTCTACAACGACGAGCGATTGCACGCGGCCTTGGATTACCTCACGCCGGCGGCGATGTACGCGGCGGCGTGAGGCGTCCAACGGAGTCATTGTAGTGGTCCAAATCAACGGCATTTTTCTCGGAAAAATTTGGAGAATTTTCACGTACTCCTAGTGGGGGTGGCGGCGCTGCGGCCGTGCGAAACCTTTGGAATGGGTTTCGCGGGCCGCTAGTCCCCTCCATCTAAGAAATCGTAATCAGTGGTCTAGACAACCAGGTCCACCTCACCCTGTCCAGACCCCTTTTTTCCATTCGATGCTTGTAAACGTCATCCTGTACATTGTGTACAAGTTTTTAAGGCATTCTGGGGGCAGTTGACCTGAACTTCCCCACCTTGGACAATGGGGGCCGGGAGAAACCCATGTCTGCCCATGCCCCAGCTTTCCCCCTGAGCCTTTCCCATTTGCAGCGACGGCTGATCGCCGATTTGCTCCCGTCCTTGGCCAGCAGATTGAAGACCGATGAGACAGCGGCACGTAGGATTCCGCTGACGTTTGCCGAAATGGAGAAGATCGCCGCCCGGTGCCAAGCCGCCGTGCCCAGGGCAAGGAAACGCAAGATACAGGACGCCCTTCAGAGGGTTGTAGAAGCGGCCACAGATGCCCTCGACCGCTACAAGGAAGGCGATATTGGTCGCATTCCAGCTTCGGAGCGGCTCTACCAGGTCAAGATTACCCTGAAGGAGATCCAGCCACCGATCTGGCGGCGGATTCAGGTTCGGGATTGCACCCTGGACAAGCTCCACGAGCGCATCCAGACGGCGATGGGCTGGACGAACTCCCACCTCCATCAGTTTACAATCGGCGGCGTCCGCTACGGCGATCCCGATCTGCTGGATGAGGGCTGGGAAGAACCACCCGTCAACTCGCTCCAGACGAAGGTGAGCAAGATCGTCTCCAGGAACGGCAAGCGGCTTGGGTTCGACTACGAATACGACTTCGGCGACGGCTGGCAGCACGAGATCCTCTTCGAGGGGTGCCTGTGGGCCAAGAAGGGGACCCGATATCCGCTGTGCGTGGAGGGCGAAAGGGCCTGCCCGCCTGAGGATGTGGGTGGAGTGGGCGGCTACCAGGAGTATCTGGAGGCCCTGGCCAACCCCAAGCACAAGCGTCACAAGGAGTTCATGGAATGGAGCGGCCCCTTTGATGCCGAGAAGTTCTCTGCCGAGGTCGCTACCAAGGAGATGCGGCGGGGGTTGCCGGATTGGCGGGAGATGGAGTGAGCCGGGGCGGCATTACAACTTTTGGAATGATTCGGTCGAAAAAGGATGATCGAGATGAGTGGAAAAGGACGACAGACGGCCCGCAAACCGGCGACCAAGTTCGCCCACCTGCGGAAGAAGATGGAAAAGGCCCGACCGGTGACGAAGATCAGCAAGATGAAGTGAACATACCGATTGACTGGAGCGTCTTATGCAAACAGCGACACGCTGGTATCACTTGATCGCTTACTTCTTCGGCGGGGCTTTCCTCGCAAACACGATTCCGCATCTGGTAAACGGCATTTCGGGAAATCCGTTCCAGAGTCCGTTCGCCTCGCCCCCCGGCGAGGGCTTGTCATCTTCGATGGTCAACGTCCTGTGGGGAATGTTCAATCTGGTTGTGGCCTACGTGCTGGTGGCCCGAGTTGGCCGGTTCGATCTTCGGCAGACGAAGCATGTTGTCGTCCTGGGGGTGGGCATATTGGTCATGGCACTCATGCTGGCACGGGCATTTGGAAGATTTCATGGCGGCACTCTCTGACGGCATAGGCAATGGACATCGCCAAGACCGGGGAGTAGTGGGTGCAGCCCCGAAAGGTGCCGAGACATCGCCGTGTGCAGCCCGGTGTTCCCCTTCGCCCGGCGGGGCAAGGCCGCACCGAACCGGTCTGGCGGTACGCCGCAACTCTGGCTATAAACGCCGCTCAATGAGACACTGGCCCGGCAGTTCGTTCAAGGGAAAATACACCAGCGAACGATGAATCACATCCTCTTCCTCTGTTCCGGCAACTACTACCGCAGCCGCTTCGCTGAGCACCTGTTCAACTGGCTGGCTGAATGCAGCGGGTTGCCGTGGCGTGCCGATTCCCGAGGTCTGGCGGTCGGTCGTGTGGGAAAAGTCGGTCCAATCTCACCCTACATCGTCGAACGGCTACACGCACTGGGTATCCCGATCAACGGCGATTCACGATCTCCCCTGCAATTGTCGGAGGCCGACCTCGTGGCAGCAGATGTGGTCGTTGCCCTGAAAGAGGCTGAGCATCGGCAGATGTTGGTCGATCTGTTTCCATCCAGGGCAGAACAGGTCGAATACTGGCATATTGATGACTTGGATTGTGCCGAGCCGGAAGAGGCGATGGCCATTCTGGAAGACGAGGTCCGGGCATTGGTGGGACAGCTTGACGAAGGTTGCTGGCCACTGACGGGGATTACTGTCTTCAGCCCAATGGCCTCTCTCACCCAGCATCTCGCACTGGAGTCAGTGTAAAGTGGCTACCGCCTCTTCCCCCTTGGCGTCAACGCCGCCAGCTTTTTCAATGCCTCCATCTACGCCGCCGCCCCCTGGGCATCGGTCTTCAGCAGCCGTCCCTGCCCGTCGTAGAACTCGATGGTGCCCGCCCGCAGAATTGCATAGCCGCCGTCGTAGCGGAGCTTGTGGCCGACGAAGTAGCCGTCCTTCATCAGGATGGTTTGGATGAAGCTGGTGGGGGCGGGCAGTCCGAGTTCGGCCAGGGTTGCCGCCACCCTTTCTTGGATGGATTGGTCCACCTTGCTACCCTTCGGTCGGCTGTGGGGCTAGCAACTCGACGCCGATGGACTGCCCGTCGAGGTCCGCTTCCTCTTCGGCGATTACCCGAGCGATGTCCGGCGTCCAAGCCTCAACTTCGACCATCTCGCCATTGGCAAACGTCACTTGGTATTCGTTCATGGTCTGTTGCTTCGGGTAGCGACGAGTGATCCGGGCCAAAGAGTATCGGCTGATCCCCGGCCACTGATTGCCTTGGGGCCAGCCCACCGTCCAATTCCCCCTGGCTTGTCCATCTTGCCACGAACTGGGTGTCATTTACGTGCGTATACTAAAACGAGGTGGAGATCGCCATGAACACGACCTTCTGCGACGAGCAGCGGGAGCGGGACGGCGAACCTCAGCCCGTGGGCGAGATTCTGGAGGAACTGCTGGCTCAGTACGAGGCCCGGTTCCCCAACATCCGCATCACCGTCGTGGAAACGGCGGCGGCTGCCGTGTAACTCAAGGAGGATTGAAGATGCTCGTTCTCACCCGAAAGCTCGACGAAGGCATTGTGATCGGTGGTCGAATCAAGGTGACCGTCCTGAAGGTTCAGGGCGGCCAGATTCGGCTTGGCATTGAAGCCCCGAAGGACATCCTGATCACCAGGGAGGAACTCACTCGTTCGACGGTGACGGCTTGATGGTCACCGTTCATCCCGCAAGGCGTCGGTGGAGACAGAGCCTTGGCCCTGAGCATCACTTTGAGCGCCGCTCCTTTGCCTTGACCCGTTCTGCTACTTCAGCGATCTGGCCTTGGGCTTGGGCAAGGAGTTCCCTATCGGCTGCTCTCTTGGCTTCTGCAAGGGCCAGTTTGCCAAGCTGACTGGCCACCATGAAATGCTCCTGGCCAACAGCTTGATCTGCCAGCCTCAACGCTTGCTCGGCGATGGACTTGTGCTGCGCTGGCTCTTGGGCGGCAGAGGCAAACTTGGTCAGCACCGCCATCTTCATTGTGTTGGCATCGACATCGGATGTTTCGGCCATCGTGTCAATCGCCTGAAATGCCGCCTGCCCATCGCTTGCCCGGTTAGCAATGTCCTTGGCAGCCCGCAGCAGCATCAACTGCCTGGCTGGATCGCTCTTCATTTCGTTGGCCTTGCCCATGAGCTTCCTGGCCAAGGCTTGCTTCTCCGGTTGGGGAGCAAACGCTTGCCAGGGTTGGACGTGATCTCTCGGCGAAGCCTTGGAGGATTCCAGGCGAGCCTCTGGATGAGCGGCTTGGAGGCTGGGGGCAGCGTCCTGGACCGGCAATGCGAACGTCGTGTGGTGCTTCTCTTGAACCCGTAAGTATTGGGTGAGACACACGGCGAGCAGCGGAGAAATCAGAGTTGCCAAGATGGTCAACCCGTTACCGCTGAAAACCTTGTCGGACTTCGCCCTACAAGTCGAAGGCAGTTCAAAGCTCATGGGCGATCTCCCAGGCTTCGAAGGATCGCCCCCCACCGTTTCAATTATCGCAGGCGGCACGCAGAAGGGCAAATTCTTGGTGGTCAATTTTGCCCATCGCAACACCCGTGGCTAAGTTGGCGGTGTCAAATCTCAAATGCAACACCTTACCACGCACTTCAGTGCCGCTAGCAATGCTATCACGAGATGCTCCGACTGATCGGCCCAGTTGTGGCCTGGGTCGCACGCAGGTAGTCGTCAGGAGCCAGAAGCATCTGTTTTCCCCGCACCCCCGCCGACACCGCCACCACGTCAAACAGTCAGTAATTCCCGGCGTAGGGCTGGTTTGGGACCATGGCCAGCCTACCGGTGCAATTGGGGCGGTGTCACGGCGGACTTGCTGGCAAGAACGTGCGCGTAGGGAAGGCAGCGGGTTTGCGGATCGAAGTGAGCGGGCACGCGCAAGCCTTAGGTTGGCGACGAACTACAGCAGCGCGCAGGGAATCGACGCGAGCGAGTCTCTGACGTACGGGAAGGCGCTGCACCGAGCAGGCCACGGTAGCCACCGCGGCCCACAACAGGTTCAGGAGCTGTCCAATGTCGGAAGCGGCATTCCTTTGGCAAGGTCGTAGAGCATGGCCTCGTAGAGTTGTCGCATCGAGCGGAAGGTGAAGTGATAGAAATGCGAGCGTAGGATTTCCCACAACGCACGCTTGCTCCCCGCTTCTGCCAGACCGCGCGGAACAACCCGCAGCAGAGTTGTTGTGTCTGGTCCACCAGGAAGGCCAGCATCATCAGCAGGGCGAACACCACCGACAGGTTCTGTTGCCCGTGCCCGTCATTGTGTTCGTAGTGGTACCCCTGATTCTTCAGCGTGTTGAACGTTTCGTTCTCAATGTGCCACCGCGCGGCCGCCCCGCGCGAACAACCAGGCGTTGCGATGGGTGACGTGGAGATCGATGATCCAGGTAAAGTTCTTGCAGTACTTCTCCTTCGCGTCGTACTCCCGGTATTCCAGGAAATTCACCCGCAGGTCCGGGTTCGACTCGTTCAGCGTCACGTCCCACACCCAGGACACTTCGCGGGTGATGCCCCCTTCCTTGCGCGTAAGCGTGGGGGAGCGTCCTTCCCGGCGGGCCGCCTCCACCTGCGCAAACAAGAACGCATGGTCCCCCGGCTTGACGCCGAGGATGAAGTGCATGCCGTACTCGATCAAGTCCCGCACGTGGGGACCGTTGCTGGCCAAACCGTCCTCCACGACAATCAGTTTCAAGCGGGGATGCTCCCGGCGAATCTTCTGCAACCACCGTCGGGCCGCATTGCGCTCACAGTCGTTCTTGGTGCGGCCGTCCTGCTTCTGAATCGGCTCTGGCGCCAGGGGGATCACCTCCTTGAAATCGGGGTGGACGAGTACCGCAGCGAGCATTCTGATGCTCGTAGGTCACCGTGCCGTTCTTGTGCTCCTTCACTTGGCACGAGGGACAGTGAATCTGCTGCGAGGAAAAGTATCCGGTGCCATCCAACGACAGCAGGTAGCACCTGTTGTAGAACTCAAAGGGTTCCAAGGCTTTGCCACGCTGCAACTGGCGAAACACGTCGCCAAAGGCAGGCCGCAGGTGTTCGGGGTCCAAGGGATCAAGGATTTCCCGCGTCTGCGTGTCGCTGGGAATCTGCCCGCCTTCCTGGCACCGGGAAGGCGGGGGGAGGACCATGGCGATTCCTTTCGCCTGAAGGGACGGACTCGCTCCTCGCCCGGCCATGATCGCCGATTCCAGCCCTTAGGTGGAGGTCGTTTGTCCACCGGCCGGCTTTACGAAAACGCCTCAGCAGCACCCCCCATTTTCACGGGCTTTCTTGATCGCCGGGAATTGCTGGGTATAAGGCCAAGTTGATTGCTGCGGTTGCCCCGAGCAAGTGATGCCTCCGACCGAAATGACAGGCGGCCTCGACCAGTTGAAACAAGCTCTATCGTCGGGAAGGAAGCCGTCCCGCCACAACAGTAGAATCCTCGAAGGAGAAGCCATGCGAAACCATCTCACCGTCGTGCTGTCCCTTGTAGCCCTGGTGGCGATCTTCCGCTGCATTCAAGCCGAGGCAGCAGAAAAGGAGCCGCCGATGCTGGCCCACGATGTCTATTTCAGTCTGAAGGACAACTCTTCCCAGGCCAAGGAGAAGCTCATCGCCGCCTGCAAGAAGTATCTCACGGATCACCCTGGCACCGTCTCGTTTGCCGTTGGGCCACTTGCCGAAGAAATGAAGCGGGACGTGAATGACCGAGACTTCGACGTGGCCCTGCATCTGGTGTTCAAGAGCAAAGCCGTCCACGACCGATACGCCAAGTCCGAACGGCACCTGAAGTTCATCGAGGAGAACAAGGACAACTGGAAGCGAGTCCGAGTGTTTGACTCCTATGTGGAAAATTGAGCCACATGATGCCCGCCCTCGCCCTTCATCTGATCGCCCTGCTGGCCTTGGGTCCACTTGGCCCGGGTGACCACGACCGTTCGATCACCTTGGGAGAAGCCACTCGCTCCTATCTGGTTCATGTTCCGCCGAAGTATGACGCCAAGAAGCCGACGCCCGTGGTGTTGGTGCTGCACGGAGCGGGCATGAACGGGAAGATGATGGCGTCGTTCTGCGGCCTCAACAAGAAGGCCGACGAAGCAGGGTTCATCGCCGTTTATCCCAATGGCACAGGGCTGGCCGACCTCCTGTTGACCTGGAATGCTGGTGGGGTTCAGGGTCGGACAGCACGACCGCCTGATGACGTGGCGTTCATTGCCAAGCTGTTGGATGACCTGGCCACGGTGGTCACGGTCGATCCGAAGCGGGTCTATGTCACGGGGATGTCCAATGGCGGCATGATGTGCTATCGGCTGGCTGCCGAACTTTCGGATCGCATCGCCGCCATTGCCCCCGTTGCTGGCACGATGGCGCTTGACAACTACCACCCCAAGCGGCCCGTGCCGGTGATGCACTTTCATGGGACAGCAGACAAGTTCGTCCCCTTCGGTGGCCCCGACAGCGGCACGCCGAAGTTCCTGGGGTTCAAGTCGGTGGAGGACACGATCAGGATTTGTGCCAAGGCAAACGGCTGTCCCAAGAAGCCGAGGGTGGTGAAACTGCCCGACAAGGCAGGTGATGGCACCACGGTCACGAAGAAGACCTACGGGCCAGGCGGGGCCGAGGTGGTGCTGTTCGTGATCGAGGGTGGCGGACATACCTGGCCCGGCCAGCAGCCGCCCCTGGGGTTCATTGGCAAGTCCACCAAGAACATCTCAGCCAACGATCTCATCTGGGAGTTCTTCCAGAAGCATCCCAGGAAGTGAGGACTGCACCATGGCTGCTATTTGCGACCGACAGCCATCGTTCTCGTAGGCGAAATTGTATCGAAACACGGGTTCGAGGCGATGTGCCTCCACTATTCATGCGACGGCCTCTGCACGCCGACATGGTCCAATGCCTCCAAAATGTGTCAGATACCGTGTCAGATAAGGAAAACGGCTGTTGTCATAACTCCTTTACCGACAACAGTTAGGACGACGCTTCCCAATTCCCGCCGCCTCCACATAAGCCACTTACGGCGAAAGTCGTAAAGCATAACCTACGCCGTTACGCGCTCTCCGCCTTCCACCGTCGGTGGGCGGGGCGTGCGCCAGGCCGCTCTGCCGCGTCGTCCGCTTCCGAGTCGGACGATTCGTCGTCATTTTCTGCTTCAGGTTCATCTTCCTCGTCCTCCTCTTCGTAATCGTCTTCCTCTGTCTCCTCTCCCTCCTCGTACTCGTCGCCGGCATCATCCTCTTCTTCCTCTTCTTTCTCGTCAGATTCCTCGTCGAGGTCCTCTTCCGTCTCGCTCTCGTCGGCGTCGGATTGCTCGTCCGCATCATCCTCTGCATCATCTTCCGGCTCATCGGCCTGGTCGGCTTCGTCTTCCTCTTCGCACGGCTCATCCGCTTCCGGCTCTCCGATGACGATCTTGTTGCTCCGCCGCGGCTTGGCCGGCGCCGGGGCGGGCGGCGCGGCGGGTGCCTGGCCGGTCATCTCCTGCCACTGTTCGAGGCTGACGAGGATTTCGCGGGCCTGCGAGCCGTTATAGGGCCCGACAATGCCGTCCTCGGCCATGAAGTCGATGAGTCTCGCCGCCCGGCCGTAGCCGATGCCCAGCGCCCGCTGCAAGAGCGAGACGCTGCCGCGCCCTTCGCGGATCACCACGTCGATGGCCGCTTCATAAAGCTCGTCGCGGTCGCTGAGCTTCTTGCCGTCGCCGGTCGGCAGGTTCACCTTCAACTGCACCAGCTCCTTGACGAACTGCGGCTCTTCGGTGGCCACCGCGCCGATCAGCCGGGAGATTTCGTCGTCGCTCAGGTACGTGCCTTGGCCGCGCAAGAGGGTGCTGGTGCCGGGCCAGAGGAAGAGCAGATCGCCGTTGCCCAGTAGCTTGTCGGCGCCCATCTCGTCCAAGACCACGCGGCTGTCGGTGCGACTGGCCACCTGGAAGGCGATCCGCGCGGGCAGGTTCGACTTGATCAGCCCGGTAATCACGTCCACCGTCGGCTTCTGCGTGGCGAGCACCAAATGGATGCCCACCGCCCGGCTCTTCTGCGCCAGCCGGATGACGTGCCCCTCGACCTCCTTGGCGGCGGTCATCATCAGGTCGGCCAACTCGTCGGCCACGATGACGATGTAGGGCATGTGGGTGGGGATGTGCTGCCGGTCCTCATCGTCCTCCGGCTGGATCCGCTCCATCAGTTCCTCTTCGCCCAACTGGTTGTAGACGCTGATGTGGCGGACTCCGGCGCGGACGAGGATGTGGTACCGTTCCTCCATCTTCTCCACCGCCCAGGCCAGGATCGCCTCCGCTTTCCGCATGTCGGTCACCACGGGATGCATCAGGTGCGGCAGGCAGCGGTAGGGGCTGAGTTCGACCATCTTCGGGTCGATCATCAACATGCGGACCTCGTCCGGCCGGCGGGTCATCAGCATCGAGGCGATGATCGAGTTCAGGCAGACGCTCTTGCCCGTGCCCGTCCGTCCGGCGATCAGCAGGTGCGGCAGCGTGGTGAGATCGACGACCAGCGGATTGCCGGCCACGTCCTTGCCCAGGTAGAGCGGGATGCGCATTTTCTGGGCCTTGCCGCTGGCCTCTTCCATGACCTCGCGGAGGCGGACGATTTGCCGGTCGTTGTTGGGGACCTCGATGCCCACCGTGTTCTTGCCCGGCAGTGGGGCCACGATCCGCACGCTGGGCACCCGCAGGGCAATCGCCAGGTCGTCGGCCAGGCCGGTAATCTTGCTCAGCCGCAGGCCGGCCTCCAGCTCGACCTCGAACTGGGCAATGACCGGGCCGGTCTGAATCTCCACCACGCGGATGTTGAAGCCGAAATCGGCGAAGGTCTTTTCCAGGATTTTCGCCTTCCGCCGGACCTCCTTCTCCCGGGCGTCGAAGGCGACCGTCTCGCCTTCCAGCAGCAGGTCCATGCCGGGCAGCTCGTAGCCCGAGGTGTTTCCGCCCACGTCCGATTCGTCCATCTCTTCCAGGACTCTCTTGGGCTTCTTCGATTTCGGGCGGCTGATGCCCACCCGTGAACCGAACGACTTCCGGCCGTCCGACGGGGACTGTTCGTCTTCTTCGTCCTGTTCCTCCTCTTCTTGTCGCTGGTCATCGTCGTCCTGCTGGTCACCGGCCGGCCGGCCCGACATCCGAACGGCCGGGCCGTCGCCAATGTAGTCGGCACACGCCGTGTGCCGGCCGTCGCCGTCGAAACCATCGAGATCGCTGCGCCGGCCGCCGAGCCGTTGGGCGTAGGCCGTGCCGACCTGCAAGACGCCGCGCCCGAAGCCACGAGTAGCCCTTCCGATGGTCCAAACCAACAGCCGCACCAGCGCGTAGTCGGTCGCCAACAGCAGGCCGCCCGCCACCATGCTCACGGCAAAGATGTACGCACCCAAGTTGGCGAATTGCGTTTGCAACAGCGTCTTGACCATCACGCCGAGATACCCGCCGGCGCCGATCACGGGGCCAGGCGAGAGGCCGGGCAGGGCCATCGCCGCCAGAGCGGTCACGCCCAGCAACGAGAGCAGCCACCCCCCGCTCCGCAGCCAGGGCTGGTTGACTTCGTGCCGGATCAAGAGCACGGCGTCGAGAAACATGAGCGAAACCAACAGGTAGTACGCCCCCAGGCCCAGCCCCTCGAACAAGAGCCGGCTGGCGACCGCGCCCCAGTGGCCGCACATATTCGCCGGCTGGCCGTGTGGCGGATAGACGAGCTTGCTGGGCGGGTCGGCCGGGTCGTAGCTCAGCAGCGCCGCCCCAAGAAATATCACCCCCGCCAGCAGCACCAGCGCCAGCAGATCGAGTTTCAGCTTGCGGTTTTCGAGCATAGCAGGGCTACTCGCCCTAAGTATCGACAATCTCGCCGCTTGCCGAGCAACCCGCGGCCGACGTCCCACCGCTCTTGCCCGAGAGAAACCACGCGCGAAACCGTCGCATCGCGCACAATCGGCAGCAACGTCGCGTGCGGCTCAGCCGGCCGATGGCCACTTGGCACACCGGCAAGCGGCTGTACGGGGACTGCGGGCAGTTAGGACAGGGCAAGATTTCCCGGCAGGACGGCCACCGTTTGGCGAGTTGAAAAATTCTCCCTAGGGCTTCTCGCCTCAACTCTCCGGCCCAAAGCGGTCGCCGGGGCGGACGTGGTGGCCGCGGAGGAACTCGGCGATGGTCACCTCCCGCTTGCCGGCCGGCTGAATCGCGGCCGGCAGGAGCGCCCCCTCGCCCGTGGCGATCATCAGCCGGTCGCCGGCGGCTTCCAAGACCGTGCCGGGCGGGTGTTTCTCTTGTGGTGCAGGCGTCTCGCCTGCGGCCGTGCAGGCGGGACGCCTGCACCACAAGGACTCCACCGACGCCGCACCAAGGATCAGACGCAACGGCGGGGCGGCGGGGCGATGCCAGAAGGTGTATGTTTTGGGCCACGGCTCCAACGCGCGAATCTGATTCTTAATGGCCGCCGCCGGGCGGGACCAGTCGATCGCCCCGTCGGTCTTCTTCAGCCGCGGGGCCTTGCTCGCCAGGGCCGCGTCCTGCGGAATCGGCTGCACGTTGCCCGAGTTGAGCTGGTCGATCGTCTCGTAGATCAGCCCCGCGCCAAGCCCCGCCAGCCGGGCCTCCAACTCGACCGCCGTCTCGTCCGGGCCGATGGCCACGCGGGCCTGGGCGATTGACGGGCCGGCGTCGAGTTCCGCTGTCATGTGAATCACCGTCACGCCGGTCTCCGTCTCGCCGTGGTAGATCGCCCAATTGATCGGGGCGGCGCCGCGGTACTTCGGCAAGAGCGAGGCATGGAGGTTGATGCCGCCCAGGCGGGCCGCCGCCAGCGTGGCCGGGGCCAGAATCTGCCCATAGTCGCAGACCACCAGCAAATCGGCCTTAAGCGCCGCCAGAGCGGCCTGCGACTCCGGCGTGTTGACGTCCTCCGGGTCGAAGACCGGCGTGCCGTGCTCTTGGGCCACTTCGCGGAGCCCGCCTGGCGGCTCGACCGGCCGGCCGCGATGGGTCCGCAGCGGGCCGGTCACCAGCGCCGCGACGCTGTGGCGAGTTTGGTACAGCCCGTGGAACGTCGGCAGGGCGAAGGGGCCGGTGCCCATCATCAGCAATTGCATGGCTGTATTCCGGCTCATAGCCGCGTTGGGTGGCACGCCCTGAAAGGGCGTGGTGGGGTCCAAGGTCGAATCTGCCGATCCGCCACGCCCTTTCAGGGCGTGCCACCCAAAGTGTCAAAACAGGGTGTAAATGAACGGGGCCGCGCCCGTGCCGGCCAGGATGACCAGCAGGCCGACCAACAACAACAGGACGATAATCGGCGCAAGCCACCAGCTCTTGTTGTGCAGCAGGAAATCGACCAGGTCGGCCGTGACGCTGGGCTGCTTCCCGGCAGCCTGCGTCTCGAACTGGCGGGTCTGCTGCGGGTTCTCGGGTTCTGTCGACGGGTATGACATTGCCTCGACCTCAGTTGGTTAGCAACCTTATCGTAGGACGGATTTCCTAATCCGTCCATCCTCTTCGGAACGGATTAGGAAATCCGTCCTACGTCAAAATTGACGGAAATATCGGCTGACGTTGTCTTCCGGCTTGCGTTCGACCCAGTAGGACTCGGCCCGCTGATCGAAGCGGCGGCGCATGGGGTCGTGGCCCAGCAGGCGCATCAGCAGCCCGGTCGGCGTCAGCACCAGGTAATAGACGACGGCAAGGACCACGTGGGAGACGACCAGGCCCACGGGGAACGCTGCGTAGGCCATGCCCAGGTAAACGATCCGCAGCAGTGCGGGCAGCGGCCAGCCGATGAGCGGCAAGGCGACGGCCGCGACCCACACCGTGACGGCGACCCACAGCGGCCCGCCCCGGCCCAGCACGAGCCCGCCCAAGATGCCAAGCGCAACGAGCCAGCAGACGCTGAAGACGGTCAACTGCCGGCGGGACAGGTTGTGTTCGATGCGGATCAGCTTCATCGGTCGTCAATCCAATTGAAACTGTGCCAGGTAATCTTTGAGCGTGTTCTCCCGCGCACCGGCTGGTTTTCCTTCCGCAACACGAAGTCCTCCAGCACGAGCGCGTCCATGTTCGTGGCCATGAAGCAGCGGTAGGCGTGCTCCGGCGAGCAGACGATCGGCTCGCCGCGGACGTTGAAGCTGGTGTTGATCATCACCGGGCAGCCGGTTTTCTCTTGGAAAGCCTTCATCAGCTTGAAGAACCGCCCGTGCCGCTCCGGGTCCACGGTCTGAACGCGGGCGGAGTAATCGACGTGGGTGATAGCCGGCACGGTCGAACGGATGATCTTGAGTTTGTCGATGCCCGCGGCCTTGGCCCCGTCGCAGGGCAGACGCTGCTCCTCGGCCACCGGGGCGACCAGGAGCATGTAGGGACTCTCCAGGCCGTCGCCCATTTGGAACCAGCGGGCGGCCTGGTCGCGGAGTACCACCGGCGCGAAGGGGCGGAACGACTCGCGGAACTTGATCTTCAGGTTCATCTGTGACTGCATGGCGCGGCTGCGGGCGTCGCCGAGGATGCTGCGGTTGCCCAGCGCGCGGGGGCCGAACTCCATCCGCCCCTGGAGCCAGCCGACGACCTTCTCCGCCGCCAACAGGTCGGCCACGTGGCCGCAAAGCGCTTGCTCGTCGGCGAAGTGGCGGTACTTGGCGCCGTGGGCGTCGAGAAAGCCGCGGATTTCCTCGTCCGAGAACCGCGGGCCCAAGAGCGAGCCGCGCTGCGAGTCGCCGCTTTCCGCCCGGCGGCGCTTGCCCAGCAGTTGGTGCCAGATGAACAGGGCCACGCCCAGCGCCCCGCCCGCGTCGCCGGCCGCCGGCTGAATCCACAGCTTCTCGAAGGGGCCCTCGCGGAGGATCCGGCCATTGCCGACACAATTCAAGGCCACGCCGCCGGCCAGGCAAAGATTCTTCATCCCCGTCCGCTCATGGATATGCGCCACGGCGCGGAGCATCACGTCTTCGGTCACCTTCTGGATCGAGGCGGCGATGTCCATTTCGCGCTGCGTGACGGGCGTTTCCGAGCGGCGCGGCGGCCCGCCAAACAGCCGGTCGAGCTTCCGCGAGGTCATCCGCAGCCCTTGGCAGTAGTTGAAATACGAGAGGTCGAGCCGGAACGAGCCGTCGGGCTTCAGGTCGATCAGCTTCCGGCGGATCAGGTCCTCGTAGACCGGCTCGCCGTAGGGGGCCAGGCCCATCAGCTTGTACTCGCCCGAGTTGACCTTGAAGCCGCAGAAATAGGTGAAGGCCGAATACAGCAGTCCCAGCGAGTGGGGGAAGCGAAGCTCGTGGCTGAGCGTGATGCGGTTGCCGCGGCCGTAGCCGAAGCTGGCCGTGGCCCATTCGCCCACGCCATCGAGAGTGAGGATGGCCGCCTCCTCGAAGGGCGAGGGGAAGAACGCGCTGGCGGCGTGCGACTCGTGATGCTCGGTGAAGACGTAGCGGCGGCGGTACTGGCCGCCCAGCCCGCGGCTCATCTCCCGCGGCAGGCAGAGCTTCTGATGGAGCCAGAGCGGCATGGCCTGCAAGAACGAGCGGAACCCCGCCGGCGCAAACGCCAGATAGGTCTCCAACAGCCGCTCGAACTTCAGCAGCGGCTTGTCGTAGAAGCCGACGTAGTCCAACTCGGCGGGCTTCAGCCCGGCCTCGCGGAGGCAATACTGGATGGCGTGGACCGGAAACTCGTAGTCGTGCTTCTTCCGCGTGAACCGCTCTTCCTGGGCGGCGGCCACGATCCGGCCGTCGGCCACCAAGGCCGCGGCCGAGTCGTGATAGAACGCCGAGATTCCGAGGATGGCGGTCATAATGTATCCGGCACACTCCGTGTGCCGTTGGTGTAGGTCGGCCGGCACACGGAGTGTGCCGGATACAATCACTTTTCCCCGATCACACCCGACTTGATGATCTGATCGGCCACCGCCCGGCCGATGATTTCGTTTCCCCGCTTCGTGTAATGGACGTCGTTGTACATGTAGTCGAGCGACTTGGGCACGATCCGCTCCAGGTCGACCAGCGGCGCCCCGGAGTCCGCGGCGATTTGCCGGGCCTTGGCGTTGAATTGCTCCATCCCCCGCTTCATCGACTCGATCGAAGCCATCTTCCCGTGGAACTGATGCACGATGGAGAACAGCAGGCCGTGTTTCTCCGCGTCGCTCAGGTCGTCGCGGTACAGGGACGGCTGCGTGGCCATCATCACCCGGTACTTCTTCGCCTGGGCGATCTGGACGAAATCACGCAGATTCCGCTCGAAGGCCATGAGGCTCGGCCAGTCATTTATCTCCACCGGCTCGGCGGGGGAAGAACATGGTCCGCATACCGTTGAGCCCCTTGCCGTCGGGGCCGCGCAACTGCACCTGCACGTAGCGGAAATCGGAGCACCAGAAGCCCCCGGCCGTGCGGACCAGGACCGAGGCCGCGTCGCGCGGCCGCACCATGCCGATGATCGGGCCGTAGTAGTGCCCGTAGTCGTTCTGGTACGGCCCTTCGGTGAAGGCGTCGGCCTCGAAACTCCGCGTCAGGTCGTTGATGGCGTGACAGACAATCACTAGGTCGGGCGAGAACTCCTGGGCCTGAAAGAGCAGCTTCATCACCGAGTGGGCGGAGCAGTGCCATTCGGCGCCCAGGTTTTGCACCTCGATCTTCACGTTGGGGTAGGCCGCCCGCAGCCGCTTCTCCAGCACCCGGCAGTGGGAATCCTCGAAGGGCACCTCCTCGCAAATTACCGTCGAGCCGCCGAAGAAGAAGATGCGGAACGTTCCGGCGGGCTTCGTCTTCTCGATCTCCTCGCCGCGGAACCCCCAGCAGTTGGTGTGCAACTGTTCGTCGTTGTGGCGCAGGGCGTTTTGCAAATAGGGATGGAAGACATTGGAGGCGTGGGTCACCGGCCGCGAGGCCAGTTGCCGCTGCGCCAGCGTATCCACGGCGATATAGCCCACCAGCGCCGCGATCAGCGCGAGCGTGAGCTTCAGCCGCGGCCGGACCGCGATCGTGCGGCCCGAGGCCAGCCGGATTTCGTGCGCCGTCAGCAGGAACCGCACGAGGAAGAACGTCCCCGGCACAAAGATTAGGTACCAAATCGACAGGAACGTCGCGTAGCGGAGATTGTACTTGCCGAAAACCACCGGGTCGTAGGAGGTGTGGCAAAGGAACCCCACGCCGAACAGGGCAACCAGGACGGCCAGGATCGCGGAGCACCAGCGGACGGCGGGCGGCCGGGGGGTGGCAGAGGGGTTGCCCATGACGGGAAAAAACCTCCGGAAAAACAGAGTAGGACGGACGTGGATACTGGAGAACGTGCGGAATATAGCGGGTTCTGCCACCGGCGGCAACAGGAGAATCACTGCTGCGTGAACCAAATCCTGGCCGTCGGATCGGTCTTTAGAAAGCGGAGCAACAGCCCGGCCACCTTTTGCCGGCCGCTCGGGCTGGGGTGGGTGCCGTCGCCGCCAAAATCCTCCGGCTTCCAGACCAGATCGCCCAACTTGCGGCCCTTCTGGCCGTCCGCCCAGAGGTACGGTCCCCAGAGCAGCACGGGCGACTTGCGCTGGCCCTTGGCCGGATCGAAATTGAGCGACGGCTCGCCGCCGATCTGATCCCGGATCAGCCAGCGGACCACGAAGGCCGACTCATAGGCGTACGGCTCGGGATTCAACTGCGTGCGGGCGTAGCCGGCGTAGATGCGGCTCGAGAGGTAGGCGATCCGCAGGTTGGGGAACTTCTTGGCCAGCTTGTCGAGCAGCGTCACCATGTTCCGCTTCATCGCTTCGGCGTGTTTGGGGAACTCGCCCAGCCGGGCCGGCCCGGCCTCGGCCTGCTTGATCCACGCCGCCTGCACCTGCGGGGCCGTCACGCCCGCCTGCCGGAGCCGCTCGTCGAGGACCTCCCAAGGACTGCGGGCGTTGGGGCGGGCCGGCCGCTGGGGGTTCGCCCAGGCGGTGGCCGTCATGCCGCCCTGGGCGCCGTTGACCAGCACGACCTTGGGCGACTTGCCCGCGTTGCCGGCCGCCAGCCGCATGAACTCCGAGAACTCCTGCGTCGTGTTCGACATGCCCACCGAGAGCAGCACGATTTTGCCGTCCGGGTCGGGCGTACCGTGGGCGTCAAGCGGACGGATCAGCCGGGCCGCCCGCATCGCCGCCTCAAGATGCTTCTCCGGCGGCCGGTTCGCCCCGCCGCCGTACAGCCCGCCGTCCTCACCCTTGTACCGGTCCTTGGCGGCCATGTCCGTAAGCGGCTTCAGTTCGACGGGCGGCTTGCCGGGCGGTTGCCCCGCCTGGCGCTGCCGGGCCTGCCGCGCCCGCTCCAGGTACGCCCGCTCGTCCGGGCTAAGCGGCTGGCCGTCCAGGTCCTTCCGGTGCAGTTCTCTGGCCCGGTTCCAGTCGATGTCGCCGCCGGTCTGCGCGATGGCCTGACTCAGCCCGAGCCAGAGCAGACAGCCGGCCAATGCCGCCAGGGGTGCGAGAATCCGCCAAGACATGGTTATGCTCTTTACCAAGAGCGATTGTCTATTCTTCCTCATCTACTCATGCCGGCCGCAGCGCGTACAGCACCAGCACGTTTCACATGGGGCCTGGGGAGGGATAGAAGCAGCGAGCCCTTGTCTTCGCGATTTTCCGATCATGTTTCGCCTTCTTCTCTGCTCTCTATCTCTTTCGGTCTTCGTACAACAGGCGGGCGTTGGCCCAATCTGCGTGGTCGTTGGCGATACCGTCTCCCGCATCCCCCACGATGAGCCGCAACTCGCTCGCCCGCGACACGTCAACGTCTACGGCCTTCGGTGGCTGACCGCTGCGCATGAGCCCGCTTTCAAAGACCTTCTTGTCGTCTGCCCAGACTTCAAAGACGGCGGTTCCAAGTATTACCTCTGAGTCTATGCCGCACAACGCCTGGAATCTTTGAAAGCGTTGGTCGAGCCGGTACACAATCTCGGATCGCGCATGGGTTCCTAGCCCCCTGGGATAAGGTGTTCCGGCGATTCTGATTGGATGCCCGTCTACGGAGAGGCGGCGTTGAAGGTGCCCATACCCCTGCGAAGAACTGGCAGGCTGAATCTCGTCCAACCAAGCCACTGACTTTGCGGATCGCTGTCCTTTTGGCCCTGTCGTGAGGGCGCGGCTTTCTTCTTCTTCGCACCTGACGCGCTTTCCCTTAGGATAGGATCTCTTTCGCCGTCGATCTGTGCTGAGCGATTCTCAACTCTGGCACGTTCCATCCCCGCAAGTCCCGGCAAAGCGAGGTTGTACCAGTACCGCGCACGCGCCCGGAAACTTGCCCTTCCAAGACAGTCCTTTTCGTGCTCGCCCAACTGATACCACCTGTCTGCGATCTCGACCTGCCCTTTTGCCGCCGTCGGAGCGGCGCGGTCGGCTTCAGCAACGGCCTTCAGGTCAACGTTGTCGCTCATCGCTAGGTGAGGAAGGCCGTCGTCCCACCGCCCCCTCACAAAACACAAGTACTTCCCTAAGGCCGAGTTAGCTTCAGGATCACCGGGCGACGATCTGAGCTTTGCCTTCCCTTCCATCATTGCCACAAAAAGTTTTGCCGCTGCCTTGACGTGTTGCCGTTTCTGAGAGGTCCGCAAACCCAGTTCGCTATTTTTCGTCTTTTGCGCGGCGTTACACGCGCCCGCGGCTGCCTTCTCAGCCACATCGAACGCCTCCGCGGATACCGCCTCACCCGCCAACGAGGTCCACTTTTGTACCAGCGCCGTCTGGTCCTCTGGGCTGGCGAGAGCCCTGCTCGCCACCGACAGAATATCCAATTTCAATCGCAATGGATCGTCCTCAAACCGCGACGCCTTCTTTTCGGCCGTGCCGAGCGCAGTGTCCAAATCGCCCGCCTCTGCCGCGACTTGTGCCGCCTCGGTCAGAAGCACATATTGCATGGCCGCATCGTTCGCTGGATCGTCCGCCTGCTTCAGAAGTTTCAGTACGAGCGACCGCCACCTCTCGACGTTGCCGGCCCTATAATCCGCGTCGAAAACTTGTCGCACCGTCAGCAGCGCCTTGCGCGCGCAGCCTCGTCGGGGACGGGGAGCTTGGCCGCCACCGGCTTCTTGTTCTGATCGGGCTGTTGTTCGCCCGCTCTGAGCATTACGGGGGCAACGACGAGAAACGTCGCCACCAACAACGTCAATCGTGCCATTGTGTGACCTCCCAATACGCGAGCAGGAATACCGAAGAAGACGAAAACCCATTATAGCAAAATGTCAATCGTTAGCAACCGTCTTTGTCCCGTGGCTCGCTCACGCATTGGTCGAAGCATTTCAGCACCCGCGCGTTGGCGAAGACGAACCGCCGGAATCCCTGATTCCCAACGCCAAACGGCCCGCCGAAAGGCCGAACTACACCGGCACTTCCGCGTTGACCACGGCTTGAAGTCCGCGGGCGATGAGGACGGCGCGGGGGACTTGGAGCTTCTTGGCCAGCCGGTCGGTTTGGGCCAGCAGGCGCTTCTCGACCGTCACGGAGATCGTCTTGGCCCCCAGGCCGTTGCGGGGCCGCCCGCGCTTCTGACGGGCGCGGCGATCCTGGGCTCGTTGCTCGGCAGTTGGCGGGCCGAAAGTCTCGCCGATGAATTCCCGGTCAAACTCCTTGGTCGCTTCCCGCAGCTCGGCGGTCGTCATTTCCCAGTACGGTTTTACGGGCTGCTTCGACGATTGCCGGCGTCCGTTTGTCTTCGTTGTCGAATTTCCAGCTTTCTTCATCGGAACTTCCTCCTCGCAAGGCGTTTCTCGCGATCCGCGAGCGGCCGAGCGTGAATTACGTAAACCACGTCCTCCGGGTCGTAAATGTAGATCACTTGAAGCCACCGGTCACCGCGCCCACGCCCAACGACCAGTCGCTTCCCCTCGGGACGCGCTTGCGGATACGGGCGGCGGGGATGCTCCACCACCCACTCCGCTTCTTCCGGGGAAACTCCATGCTCGGCGATATGGTCAACATTCCACTCATTCCAGCGAAATTCCATCGCACTTCCCCATAAGCTATTTTACCATATAGGAAAATCCGTGTCCAGCCGGCTAAGTTCCTTCGTCGCTGAGGCTCACCCCCACAAGTCCTTCGTCCTTCGGCGGACGCTGCGGCTGGCCTGACGGGATGAAACCGCGTCGAAATCGTCGTCGTCCTCATCCCGCGTGTCGGTCACGCGCTGCTCGAAGCACTTCAGCAGCGGCGTCGGCAGGAAGCGGGTCCGCTGGGCGAAGGTGTGCCGGTCGCTGCGGCCGGGATAGTAGTAGCGGAGCGGATAGCAGACGTAGAGCCAGTTCTTCGCCCGCGTCAGGGCCACGTAGAACAGCCGCCGCTCCTCCTCGATCTCCGCCGGGTTTTTCGTGGCCATGTCGGAGGGGATGTTGCCGTCGGCGGCGTGGATCACATAGACCGCGTCCCACTCCAAGCCCTTCGCCGAGTGGATCGTGCTGAGGACCAGGAAATCGTCGTCCAGCCGCGGCGGGCCGGCCAGGTCTTGCGTCGAGCTGGGCGGGTCGAGCGTGATCTCCAGCAGCATCCGCGCCCGGCTGCGGTAGCGCGAGGCGATCAGCTCCAATTGTTCGAGGTCGCGGAGCCGCGGCTCGAACGTGGTCGTACTTCGCCTCCAAGAGCGGCGTATAAAACTTCCGCACGCGGTTCAACTGGGCGGGCAATTCGTCGGCGGTCTGCACCAGGCCCTTCAAGAGTGCGATGAACTTCGGCCAGAGCTTCGTGGCGGCGGCGGGCGGGCGCCAGTCGGCCCAGGCGTCGAAGTTGCCGTCGGCCGCCAGCAGCGTGTCCATCAACTGCCGCGCCCGGCCCGGCCCAACGCCCGGCAAAAGCGGCAGCAACCGCGAGCCGGCGACCATGTCCCGCGGGTTTTCGGCCAGCCGCAGAAAGGCCATCAGGTCCTTGACGTGGGCGGTCTCGATAAACTTCAGCCCGCCGTACTTGTGGAAGGGGATGCCGGCGCGGGCCAGTTCGGCCTCCAGGAGGATGCTGTGGTGCGAGGCCCGGAAGAGGACGGCCTGACGCCGCAGGTCCACGCCGGCCTCGCGGTGTTCGAGAATCCGCCGGATGACGTACGTCGCCTGGTCGCCGTCGTCCTCGCAATTGACGAGCACCGGCCGCTGGCCCTCCGCCCGCTCGGACCAGAGGTTCTTCGTATATCGTTCGCGGGCCAGGCCGATCACGTGGTTGGTGGCTTCCAGGATCGGCTGCGTGCTGCGGTAGTTCTGCTCCAAGGTGACGATCGTGGCGTCGAAGTAGTGCTTGGGGAAGTCGAGGATGTTGCGGACCGTGGCGGCGCGGAAGGCGTAGATCGACTGGGCGTCGTCGCCCACCACGGTCAGGCCCTTTCCCTCGGGCGAGAGGGCGTAGAGGATATCCGCCTGAAGGGTGTTGGTGTCCTGGTACTCGTCGATGAGGATGCAATCGAAGAGCTTGCGGACAGCGTCACCGACGCCCTTAGTCCCCTCTCCCTTTGGGAGAGGGTTAGGGTGAGGGCTGGGATGCGAGGGCGATTCCGCTCCGGCGGCCCTCACCCCTTGCCCCTCTCCCAAAGGGAGAGGGGACGTTTCCTGGTTGCCGGCCGAGGGGTCGGCCAGCAGGGCGTGCCAGTAGAGCAGCAGGTCGTCGTAGTCGAGCACGCCGGCGGCTTCCTTCCGGTCCACGTAGCCATCGAAAAGTTGCTTGAGTTCCTCCTGCCAATCCTTACACCAGGGAAAGTGGTCGCGGAGGACGGGTTCGAGTTTTTCGCGGGCGTTGACGCAGCGGCTGTAGATGGCCATGCAGGTCCCCTTCTTGGGGAACCGCTTATCGGTCTTGGCCAGGTTCAGGTCGGTCCGTACGACGTTCATCAGGTCTTCGGAGTCGGCCCGGTCGTGGACGGCGAAGTCGGGGCGGAGTCCGACGGCCTTTCCGTAGCGGTGCAACAGCCGGGTGGCGATGGCGTGGTAGGTGCCGCCCCAGACGCGGGTCGTGCCGGGGCGTCCCAGCCGGCGGACGAGGTTTTCCGCCCGGCGAAGCATCTCGGCCGCCGCCCGGCGGGTGAAGGTCAAGAGCAGAATCCGTGCCGGATCGACCCCCCCGGCGATGAGCCAGGCGACGCGATGCACCAGCGTGGCGGTCTTGCCGGTGCCGGCGCCGGCGACGATCAGCAGCGGATCGTCACCGTGCGTGGCCGCTTGCCGCTGTTGCGGGTTCAGCCCGGCCAAGAGGTCGTCGATGGTGGCGCGTTCGGGCATAGCGTCCTCTGAAACGGCAGGATGCCGCTTCTACGGCTCCCCCCGCCGAGAGGCATTATCGAGCATGGTTCCGGCCGGTGCAAGGCCGCAACGTAGTCGGCACACTCCGTGTGCCGACAGGGTGGTGGGCGGTCGCTCTCAGGCCCCCTTCTGTCGGCACACGGAGTGTGCCGACTACATTTCAGGCCGCCGGCCGGCTTGCCAGGCCGGGCCGGTTATCGTAATCTGACCGATTACTAACCGCGTTCTAACGCACGGGTGGTAGACTGCCGCCATGCTCAAGCAATCCGTACTGGTTGTCGAGGACGACGACGACATCCGGGAATTGGTCAGCTACAACCTGCTGAAGGAGGGATATCAGGTGGCGGGGGTGGCCTCCGGCGAAGACGCCCTGGCCGCCATCGCCGCCAAACCGCCCGACCTGATCCTCCTGGACCTCATGCTCCCCGGGCTGGACGGCCTGAGCGTCTGCCGCCAACTCAAGGGCAACCCGGCCACCGAGCCGCTGCCGGTGGTGATGTTGACCGCGAAGGGGGAGGAGGCGGACATTGTGGCCGGCTTGAACCTGGGCGCCGACGACTACGTCACCAAGCCCTTCAGCCCGAAGGTGCTCTTGGCGCGGGTGCAGGCGGTGCTCCGCCGCGCGGCGGCCGACCGGGCCGTGGGGGAAGAAGCGGAGGAGCCGGCCGAGACGGTCGAAATCCGGGAGTTGACGATCCATGTTGGGCGGCACGAGGTGTCGGTCGAGGGAGAGCCGGTCGAGCTGACCGCCACCGAGTTCAAGCTGCTCCATTTCCTCGCACAGCGCCCCGGCTGGGTCTTTACCCGCCAGCAGATCCTCGACGGCGTCCACGGCGACACCTACGCCGCTACGGACCGGGCGGTGGACGTGCAAGTCGTCGGGCTGCGGCGGAAGCTCGGCCCGGCCGGGAGCTACATCGAAACGGTCCGCGGGGTGGGCTACCGCTTCAAGGAATAGGCGATGCGCAGGCAGCGATTGTGGCGGCGGCTCTTCCTGGCGTACCTGTGGGTGCCGGCCATGCTGCTGCTGGCGGCCGGCCTGTATGCCTCGCACGTGGTGAAGGAGCTGTACCTGGACCATGTGACGGCCGATCTGGAGGCCCGCGCCCGGCTCTGCGGCAAGCCGATCGGCGATCTCCTGGCGGAAGGCCAGACCGCCCGGATCGACCCGCTCTGCAAGGAACTGGGGCGGGCGACCAATACGCGGATCACGGTGGTGCTCCCTTCCGGCGAGGTGATTGGCGATTCCGAAAAGGACCCTCGCCGCATGGAGAACCACAAGGGTCCCGACCGCCCGGAAATTGAAGCCTCGCTGGCTGGTGCCACCGGCAACTCGACCCACTACAGCGCCACCGAGCAGGAGGAGCGGATCTACGTGGCGGTCCCGCTCGGGCCGGCCGGCGCGCCGAGGGCGGTGGTGCGGACCTCCCTGCCCGTCGAGCGCCTTGACGCGGACGCTGGGCGTCGTCCGCGGCCAGTTCCTCGCCGCGGCGCTGGTGGGCATCCTCTGTTACGCGGCCGTAAGCCTGGTGATTTCCCGCCGCATGAGCCGCCCGCTGGAACAGATCAAGACCGGGGCCGCGCGGTTCGCCGCCGGGGACCTCGGCCATCGGCTGCCGGCTGCCGGTCCCGAGGAGGTCGCCGCCGTGGCCACCGCCCTGAACCGCATGGCGGGCCAACTGGACGAACGGATTCAGACCGTGCTTAGCCAACAGAACGAGCGCGAAGCAATGCTCTCCAGCATGGAGGAAGGAGTCTTGGCCATCGACAACAACGGCACGATCCTGAGCCTGAACAAGACCTGCGCGAGCTTGTTGGGGGGCGAGCCCGAGCGGCTCCAGGGCCGCAGTGTGTACGAAGTGATCCGCAAGCCCGACCTGCTGGAGTTCGTCGAATCGGCGCTCGAGAGCGGCTCGCCGGTGGAGGGGGAGATTCAGATCCGCGGTCCGCACGACCGCTGGCTCATGGCCCACGGCACCGCCCTCCGCGACCCGCAGCGGGGCACGATCGGCGTGCTGGTGGTCCTGCACAACGTCACCCGGCTGCGCCACCTGGAGGACGTGCGGCGGGACTTCGTGGCCAATGTCTCCCACGAGCTTCGCACGCCGATTACGTCGCTGAAGGGCTTCGTCGAAACCCTGCTGGACGGCGCCCTGGACGACCGGGAGAACGCGGCCCGCTTCCTGCGAATCATGCTCCGCCAGGTGAACCGGCTGGACGCCATCATCGGCGACCTGCTGGCCCTGTCACGGATCGAAAAGGGCTTCGAGGGGCAAACCATCGAGTTGGCGGCGGAAGCGGTCCGCGGCGTGCTCCAGGGGGCCGTCGAGATGTGCGAGAAGAAGGCCGTGGCGAAAGGGGTGAAGATCGAACTGGTCTGCCCGGAAGACCTCTCTGCCGAGATCAACGCGGCGCTGTTGGAGCAGGCGGTGGTCAACCTGCTGGACAACGCCGTCAAGTACAGCGACGCCGGCGCGGCGGTCGAAGTCCGGGCCGAGCGGCGGGAGGCGGAGTTGGTGCTCGAGGTGCAGGACCACGGCTGCGGCATCGAGGCCAAGCACCTGCCGCGGCTGTTCGAGCGGTTCTACCGCGTCGATAAGGCCCGCAGCCGCGAGCTGGGCGGCACCGGGCTGGGCCTGGCGATCGTCAAGCACATCGCTTTGGCCCATCGCGGCTCGGTGAGCGTCGAAAGCACGGTCGGCATGGGGAGCACGTTTACCCTGCGCCTGCCGCTCGGCCTACAGGCGCCGGCGAGTTAGACGTCTCTAATCGCAGGGAGCCGCAGCGGACGGCAGCCCCGATCGGATTTGCTCGATTTCGTCCTGTGCCGCATAATCGCCAAATCTCACGAAAAATTATCAGTAGCCTAATGATTCAACAACAATCCGATGGTAATGTCATTCTCGGAAGTTTTGGAAAATCAGGAAAACCCGGCCGGACAGCTACTCACCGAGGGAATGTTTCACCATGAGAGTCCATCCAGTCACAACCGCAGCAGCCGTTCTGGCAGCCGTTCTGTCGGCTTGTTTGCCCGCGCGAGCCACAACCGCCACCTACACCTGGACCGGCGACAACGGGGCTTCCAACTCCTGGTATTCGGCGGGCAATTGGAGTGCCGCCGTCGCCCCCCTTGACGAGCCTCCAAGCGACTACGTTTTCGCCGCAAGCGGTTGGAATGCCACGCAGACTACGATTGCCATCGACGGCACGAGCAGGAATCCGGACGCAGCGGCTCTAACATTCAACGGGAATCCGCCCCTCAACGGGAATGCCAGTGTCCCGCTTACGATCCAGATCGGTTCCGGCAATTCCCTCTGGCTGAGTCCCTCAAGCACAGGCGCGACGACCATCTCCGTGGCGGCTCAGACGGGCGTGACAGACAACATTTCTGGAACCGACAGCAGCGCAACGATTCAACTCAGCGATGACCAAGCGTGGTCGGTCGCCGGCGACTTGGGGATCAGCGCGGTCATTTGGGACGACGGCGAGTTGCCCGCTCCCGGCTTCGTCAAGACCGGCGGCGGCACGCTGACCCTCAGCGGCACCAATTCGTTCTCCGGGCCGATAAGCGTCGCCGAAGGCACACTCAGTGTTGCCACAATCACCGGCGTGGGACAATCCTGCAATCTTGGCAGAGGCGGCCTCACGCTGGCCGGCGGCACGCTGAGTTACACCGGCCCGAGCGTTTCCACCACCCGCGGGTTTGCGCTGGGGACGGGCGGCGGCACGATCAACGTGCAAAACGCCGCCGCGTCGCTCACGTTTACCGGCGCCGTGACCGGCGGCCAGGTCGGCCTGACGAAAACCGGCAGCGGTGTACTGACCCTCGCCGGACCCGACACCTACACCGGCAACACGATGGTCGGCGCCGGCACGCTCGGCCTCAGCCAAGCCGACCTCTACGACGCCAGCAACGTCTCGGTCGCCTCCGGCGCCGTTCTGAACCTTGCCTTCTCATCGACCGACATCATTCAATCCCTATACCTCAACGGCGTTGAGCAGGCGCCGGGCTTGTACAACGCAAGCGACTCCGGCGGCTACATCACCGGTTCGGGGAGCCTTTTGGTGACGGTCGGCGTGCCTGAGCCTTCGACGCTGGCGGTGTTGGCCGCGGGCTTGGTCGGCCTGGCTGCGTATGCCTGGCGGAAACGGACGCAGCAGAAAGACGTGTTCTTTTCTATCCGTGGATGGCGGATGTGACGCCGGAGTCCATCCACCATCCAACCTCCGCCGCCAGCGTATCTTGTCTCTTGCGAAAGAGGAAGATAGCCATGAGTTGCGGTCCACCATCTACCATGCGAGTTGCAGGATTCGCGTATCCCGCACCGCTGGTCCGCCGAACTGCGGTCCCGCGGTGTTCTTCGCCCGCTTTCTCTCTCCCCTCTGCCCTCTCCGCCGGTGGTTTTACGCTCATCGAACTCCTGGTGGTCATCACGGTCATCGGCGTGCTGATGGCCTTGCTGCTCCCCGCCGTGCAAGCCGCGCGAGGCCGCGCGACGGTCCGCGTGCGCGAACAACCTGAAGCAGATCGGCCTGGCGGTCCTCAACTTCGAGTCGGCGCACAGGCAACTGCCCGCCGGCGGCGAAGGGACCGACGGGATGAGCGAGTCGTCGAAATTTTCCACCCAATCGCTGTTCACGTATCTCCTGCCGTTCATCGAGAGAACGGACCTCTACAGTTCGATGGACTTGACGAAGAGCTACCGGGACGTCGTTGCCGCCCCGCAGAACGTCGCCGCCGCGAAGCACAGCATCAGCATTTACGTCTGCCCGAGCAATCCGTTCGTCGCAGCAGACGGACCCGGCGGGTTTCGGCGGCTTGGACTACTTCGCCACCGCCTGGACCGACATCGATCCCGTCACCGGAATCCGCAACCGGGCTGCGCGTGCGGATGGCGCCCTGGTGACCCTGGACGGCAGCAACAACCCCATCAACGGCACGGTGGACGGCACATCGCAGACGGGCGTGGCCTTGTCGGCCGTGATCGACGGCGCGAGCAACACCCTGGCCGTCATCGAAGACGCCGGCCGCATGAGCCCCACGTCTACCGCCGCGCCGTATTACACCCTGTCCGCCTTTTTCGACACCTTCACCGGCACGCTGAGCGACGGCGACATCACCGACCCGCCCAGCGGCGGTGTCCCCGCCACCACGGGCAGCCTGCGGGCGGCCTGGCGGTGGGCGGACCCCGACGCCGGCGCCAGCGGCATCTCCGGCCCGGCCAATGCCCGAGGTTTTCTCGACGCAAATGGCAACTACGCCGGCAAAGTGATCAACCAGAATCCGTACCCAATCGGCGGCAACCCCGCCGCCACCCACGTAGCCTCCGGCGGAAACACCAAAGGGTTGTATCCGCTGGGCGAGACGGGATGCCCCTGGACCACGCAAAACTGCGGCGCCAACGACGAGCCCTTCGCCTTCCATCCGGCCGGTTGCCAGGCCCTCATGTTGGATGGCAGCGTGCGGTTCCTCAGCGAAGACTTGGATCCGCCCATCCTGCGGAGGCTCGTCACCCGTGCTGAAGGCGTGCCCGTGGATATGGATTTGGGAGCGCCTTAACGGATTTCTAACGCGAAACTGACCGGACATTCTTATCGCGCTCATCAAACCCTCATGGGCATTTCCGATACTCCGGGTGCCTTGGAGGTCGGTTGTGATCCCAAGGCAGAGTGTCCGAGGTGGGGCGGTCGGCACACTCGCACCAGAAGGGAGCCGGCGATGCGGACTTGGCAAGCGACGGAACGCCGCGGTAATCCGGCCGGCACAGCCGGCGGCGGCCCGTTCGCGCCTGTCGATTGCGGCAGCCCGGCTGGCGGCGTTGGGGAGGGCGGGAATCTCCGCGTCCGAAGCATGGGCGGGAGACTGCCCCCCGGCGTCCAGCGAGTGATGGCCAATCCGGCGCTGTTGCGCCTCGGGCTTTGTGTAACCCCCGCTTTTCCTTTCAAGGAGACAAGAAATGTCTCAGAGTAGAAACCGGCAGGCGAAGACCTGCCCCCGACACGGCTTTACGCTGGTCGAGTTGTTGGTGGTCATCACCATCATCGGCATTTTGATTTCCCTGCTGCTGCCGGCGGTGCAATCCGCCCGCGAATGCCGCGCCGGGCCTCGTGCAGCAACAACATGAAGCAGATCGGCTTGGCCGTTCTGGGCTTTGAAGCTGCGCACAAGAAGCTGCCAACCGGCGGCGAGGGCAATGGTCCGGCGCAGCTGTCCACGAAGACGGCGTTCTCCGACCACAGCGTGCTGGTATATCTGTTGCCGTACATCGAGCAATTGGACGTTTACCAGCAGATCAACTTTGGGCATTACTATCGCATGGCGGACAACGTCAACGCCTGCGCCCGCAACATCCCCACCTACGTCTGCCCGAGCAACCCGTTCGTCAACTTCAAGGATACTGCCGGCCTTAGCAGCGTGATGGATACGGATTCTGTTTACGGCGGCGCCGCGTCAACGACGTCCCTTGCGGCCGCGGGCCGGTATTGGGGCACCTCGGACTACTTCGCCACCGTCTACACCTCCATCAGCGACGGCAGCAACCCGGCAAATCCCAAGACGGGCCTCGACGACAAGACGAACTACCGTGCGGACGGCGCCTTGGCCGTCGACAATACCGCCAAGGAGTTCTGTCAGCCTGTAGACACCGGTGAAGGCGGCTTCTTCGCCAGCTCGACGAGCGTGCCGATCTCGGCCATCCTCGACGGCACGAGCAACACGATTTGCTTCATCGAGGACGCCGGCCGGGTGAATAAGCAAGCAGTTCCGGCAAGCTACCCGTACCAAGGTACGCCGTCGCACTACAGCGCCCCGACCACCAACCCGGACGGCAGTACGGTCGTTTGCGTGGATGCCGGTTTGCCGAGGGACACGATCGCGAACCCGAGTACGCCGAGCCGACCGCCGTGTGGCGCTGGGCCGATGAGGACGCTTGTGGCAGCGGTATTTCCGGTCCGGCCAACGCAACGGCTATTGCGGCCGGCCTTGCCCCACAGGATTTCGACGCGAACGGAAACTATACCGGCAAGGTGATCAATCAGAACGCCTATCCATTGGGTGGTCCTCAATACGGCCCCGGTGCCGGTGGTTGGCAGTACAACAACCAGGGTCTGAATGACGAGCCGTTCTCGTTCCATCCCGGCGGCTGCAATTGCGTCATGGTCGACGGCAGCGTGCATTTCCTGAGCGACTCGCTGGACGCGATCACTCTGCGTTACTTGGTGACGCGTGCGGAAGGCAAAGCTATCGGCGCGGAGTTTTAGCTCCGGACTATGCCCGGCTCAACCAGTTGGATGACTTCGCCGAGTGCCGGGCAGTCGTCTCTTCAAGGAGCAGGCATCGGCTCCAGCCGATGCCTGCTCTCTTTCTTGTTTTCGTCATTTCCTAACACGATCCTCATCCGATCCTAACATGCTCATGGGATAGTAGCGGATTGTAAGAAATGATGGCCCATAGCGGCATTCTCGGGGGAGGCGAAGCGTGGTTCACCGGGTATACAGCCAATCAATGACCGCCGGACTCCTTCTGGCGGCCTTGCTCACGGCTGCCGTCGGCGGCGGGTGCAGTTGTAGCTGTAGCCGCGAGGGACGCTTCGCGAACGGCATGACGAAGAAGGAGGGGGAGGAGGCTGCCAGACGGGTGGCGAAGGCCGATGAGGAGAAGGAGTACGCGGCGGTCGAGGACCAGTGGCGGACGAAACATCCGCCTGCTGCGAAGACGGCGCCGCCCGCACCGGCCAAAGCACCTCCGCCACGCGCAACCGCGGCCGCGGATGCAGGCGCAGAAACGGGTGAAGCCCGTCCGCCCCAACGATCTCACCCGTTGGAGGCCGGACGACTATTACGCCGCCAAACGCGACAATGACCCCCGGCTCGCAGCGGCGGTGGCCTATCTGGGCAAGGACTTTGCCGACAAGCAGAAGGCCGTGGAGATACTGCTTAAGTTGCTCGAAGGGACGCCGGCCGTCCTGGATTCTGAGGACGAACCGGCTGGACGCGGTGCCGGCGGCAACCAACTCGTCGAAGCGACTGTCGCCGCCCTGATCGCAATCGACACGCCGTCGGCCCGGCAGGCCATCGAGCAACTCGCCGCCGGAGAGCTCAAGACGTTTGACAATCGTGCCGCGGCGGCGGCCGCCGTCGCCGCGCTCATAAGCCGGCCATCGCGCGAAAACGAGGATGCATTGTTCCGCCTGGTCACGTCGGCGGGACGCCCCCAGCCGGCCGGCGCAAAACGGGCGGCTCCGGATGCGGCGCGGATCGCTCTGCTCGAACGCCGTCAAGTCGTCGGCGTCCGCCTCGTTCCGCCTTCGGCTGGCGAACCATATGATTGCCGCCGAGACGCGGCAGACGCTGTACGACGAACTCTGGCCCTGCCTCCAGGAGGCCCGCAGCGAGAACCTGGCCGCGCAAGTCGTCGTCTACCAGAGCGAGCGGCCGGATCGCACCGCCACCGAACTGCTGGAACGGCAGTTCCTCGACGAGAGCAGCGCCGCGGTGAGCCGGCTGTTGGGCGTTCCGCCGTCCAAAGAGCGGAAGCCAACGTCCCAGCCGGTCGCCGACGCGGCGGACCCCGCCCTCGTGGCCGGAGAGCTTTGGAACCCGCACTTCGCGGCAGTGATCCAAAGGCGGCTGTTGGCGGCGGATACGCTCAGCGACGGCGCCAGGCTGATGCTGTTGGCGGGAACGATCCCCACGCAGCCGGCCCGCGCGGCCCTCTTGCAGAGCTTGAAGATCCACTGCGACGAGGATCCAAAAGCGCTGGAGACGGCCGGCATCAGCAAAGGCGTGACCTTGGAGCCGGGCTTCCTGGTGTTGCTGAAGATGCTGTCGCACAAGGATGCCCAGTCGCCGGTGGGGGGAGACGCTGTCTTGGCCCGCGGCGGCAGCCAGCCGCGGACCTCCGTGAAACCATCAGGCTCCCCAAGATCAGCGGCGGCCCGGGACGCCCGCCGGCAGCAAGACAAAAGCGGGCAGAAATGGCTGGAGTTCACCGCGAGTGTGCTGCGGGCCACCTGCGGACAGTTCCGTGCGGCCGCCGAGCTAACCGCCGACTCCGGCGACCGCACCGGACAACAGGAGGGCGACGACACACCGGCGATCAAGCCGCACCCCGGCGCCGAGGTCGTCGCCGCGTACCGGTTGGACTGGCCGGCCGGGCTGAGCGGCAAAGCGGCCGGCCTCGACTTGGCCCCGTTGCGGGTCCGCTATCTGCACACCGACCAGCGGACGCGGCCCGCCGCCGTGTTGGCCTATTATCGCCGCCAGTTGCCCCACTGCCAGGAGCACGCGCTGCCGGAAGGCGTTTGGCTGGATGCCCTGCTGCCGGCCGGCCAATCCGCGGCGCGGTCGATCGACGTCTTGATCACCAGACCCAACAAGGACCTCCCCAGCCTCGCCGGCCAGGACCAGAGACTGATTGTTGAGATTCTGGCGGTCGAGGCCGGGGGCATCGCGGTAAGGAGCCGCCAGAGCGCCAGCCGATGAGACAACCACTGCCCCGTAGGGCGCCCATGTTGACGGCCAGCGAAATGGAAGACCCGCAGACAGGCGCCTTGCTCTGCCCGGAGTGCGCCGCGGCCAACCTGCCGCAGCGGAAGTTCTGCGCCAAGTGCGGGACCTCGCTATGGGAGACGTGTTTCCAGTGCGGCGAGGTGTGCGCGGCGGGCGAGAACTTCTGCGGCGCCTGCGGAGTGAACCTCGACGAAGCCGCCGCCGAGCAGCTCGAAAACGTGGATGCCGCCCTCCGCGAGGCGGCCGAAATGCAGGCCGCGTGCCGCTTCGAGGAGGCTCTGGCCCTCCTCAATCCCATCGGCAAGCACGATCACCCCCGGCTCACCGAGCGGGCCGCGCGGGCGAGGCAGCTCAGCCGTCAATTGTTGACGGAGCGGCAGCGGGGGCGGATCGCCGCCCAAGAGGCCGCCGCCCGCGCTCGCCAATGCTTCGACGGGGGCGATTACGAAGCCGCCGCCCGGCTGATCGACCAGGTCCCGCCGCCGCTGCGGAGCGAGGAACTCGAATCGTTGCGGGCGGACATTGCCGAGCGGAAGCGGGAAATCGCCGTCTTGGGCAGCGAGCTGCGCCGGGCGGTCCACGAAAAACGCCTCCTCGATCTGCCGCCCCGGATCGAGCAATTGCTCACCCTGAAACCTGACCACGCCTACGCAAGGGCCTTGGCCGGGCGCGTGCAAGAGCGGCTGGCCGCCGCCGCGGAGAAGAAGCTGGCCGAGCGCCACTACGACGCCGCCCTGCGGCTGCTGGAGCGGATCGGCCCGCACGGCGCCACTCCGCGATCGGAAGAACTCCGCCGCAACGCGGTGGAGTTGGCCTGCCTCAGTTGGGACCTCCGCAATGCCCCGGTGATTGACAAGACGCTGATGGCCGTGGCCGAGCGGGCGCGGCGGTCGGCGCCCGGCGACGCCCGGC
The DNA here is from genome assembly GCA_963754135.1 of uncultured Planctomycetaceae bacterium. Classification (GTDB taxonomy): domain Bacteria; phylum Planctomycetota; class Planctomycetia; order Pirellulales; family Thermoguttaceae; genus JAJFUI01. The sequence continues at coordinate 275,517 of CAVWEY010000002.1, read as the reverse complement.
TGGTACGGCTGTGCGACGATCTCGAGCGGCGGCAGCCGGCCGGGGAAAAGGGGGACAGGCCCCCTTTGCCGCTGGGGCCTGTCCCCCTTTTCCCCGTCTGCTGGGCCCGCCCGCCGCAGGAGACGCCGCTGGGAGTGCCCGTCGAATGGCTCGCCGGCTTCCGGCGTTTCGTCTGTGCCGGGACGTTGGACCGCTCGGACCTGCTGCGGAATCCCGGCCGCTTTGCCGTCGCTTGCGGGCTGGCGCTGGCCGGAGTGAAGCGGGCCGCCGTGGGAATCGATCTCCTGCGCGGGCAGCGGCGGGGATTGCGGGACCGCGTGGCAGGGATAATCTGTCCCAAGTCCACCCGGGCTGCCTGGGGCATCGACCTGGGCAATAGCGCCCTGAAGGCGGTCCGCCTGGCCTGGGACGAAACGGCCGGGCGGCCGCGGATCGAAGCCGCGGTCGTCATCGAACACGCCAAGCCGCTCGGCTATGCCACGAATGAGGCCGAAGAGGCGAGGCTCGTGACGGAAACAGTCAAAGCATTTCTTAGCGGCCGGCGTCTTGCCGCCGACCGGCTGTGCGTCGGCCTGCCGGGCCGGATGACGCTGGGGCGGCAGTTCGACCTGCCACCGGCCGCCGCCGGCAAGACGCGGAAGCTCGTGGAGTTCGAGGTCGAGCTCCAGTTCAATATTCCCGTCCAGCAATTGATCTGGGATTTCCACGCCTTCGACCGCGCCGGCGGTTCGCGGGCGCTGCTGGTTGCGGCAAAACGGCACCTCGTCCAGCGGTTCCTGGAGGGCCTTGGGCACGCCGGCCTTCGCGCCGACCTGCTCCAGCCGGACTTCATCGCCCTGCACAACTTTCTCGCCTTCGAGCAGTTTGCCGCGGCGGGGGAATCGCCGGCCGCGAAACCGCCCCTGGTGGCGGCCGCGCTCGACGTGGGCGGCGACGTCACCAACGTCATCGTCAGTTCGCCGCAGTCGCTCTGGTTCCATAGCTGCGGCGTTGCCGGGCGCAGCTTCACCCGCGCGCTGGTGAAAGAGTTCAATCTGAGCGTGGCGCAGGCCGAGCAACTCAAGCGGGTGCCGGAGTCGGCCCAGCACGTCGGTCAGGTCGAGCAGGCGCTCTCGCCCGTGTTCGACGATCTGCTGCGGGAAGTGCGGCAGTCGTTGGCCGTCTACGCCCAGGCCGAGCCGGACCGGCCGATTGGGCAGTTTTTCGGCCTCGGCGGCGGGTTCGCACTGCACGGTCTCTTCCGTTACTTCCGCTGCGGACGGTAGTTGCAGAAGTCGCCAAAACGCCCCGCGACTGCGGCCGCGAGGGGCTGGAGCGGCGTCTTTCCCCCCGCGACCGCAGTCGCGGGGCGTTTTCCGGCCACAACATGCGGCGTTTGTTCATGACATCGGGTGATTGCAGACAGGGTACTTGCGCGGTAGCATGGCAGGGGGTTGCGGTAGCCCCGAAATCTCATCAACTTGGGGGAGAATGCTATGGCCAAGCAGAAATTCTACTGCAAGGGGGTCGAGCGGGCGTCTGGGCGGCGCGTCGCCGTCACGCTGGCCGCCGACAACAAGGAGTCGGCCGTCCGGATCGCCAAGGAGCACGGCGTTGTGGTGGAATCCGTCGTGCCGGCCCCGGACCCCAGGCCGGCCGCCGGAGGCCCGTCCGCCGCGGAGCGAATTGCCGAGGGCCTGGACGAAGACGTCAGCGGCCTGTTGGATTCGTCGGACGATGAGGCGGAAGGGCTGGATCTGGCCGGCGAAGCGGCCGCCCGGCCGACATCGCCCGCCGCACCGGCCACCAAGAGTTGCCCGTACTGCGGAGAGCGGGTGCTGGCCGTGGCGATCCGTTGCAAGCATTGCGGTTCGTATCTGGCCGAAGAGCAGCCAGCGGTCCGGCGGCCGGTTCCAGATGCCGCACCGCGGGCTACGATGCCGCCACGGGCTTGGGTGGCCATCGCGGCCGTCGCAGGCATCATCTTGATTGGCGGCGTGCTTTGGAAGGTGTTTTTCAACTCGCCGGTCGCGCCCGCTCCCGCCGTTCCCGTCGCCACGCCGGCCGCGCCGCCGCCCGCCCCGCCAAAGCCGGAGACGCCGAAGCCGTCGGCGGACGAGAAGGCGTACGCCGTGAAGCTGGCAGCCTTTTTGGACGGCTTCGACAAGGCGACGCAACTGCTGGAAAAGGCTCCGAAGCCGGATGAGTTCCGCAAGCAACACGAAGCGCTCAAGAAGCTCTACGAGGCGGTTCCGCCGCCCCCGAGCGGCGTCCCTTGGACGCAAGACGCCGCCGCATCGAGCAAGCGGTTGCTCGACCTGGCGGACATGCTCAACAGCAGCTTGACGACGTTGGATGAGGCGATGAAGGCCCTCGGCCAGTCCGCAGCCAACAGCCCGGAAAGCCTGGAAGCCTGCCGGCAGGCCGCCGCACAGATGCACGGCCTCTCGGTGACGATCCGCGGCCTGATTCCCCCCGCCTGTCTGACGCCATAGGGACCGAAATCGTGGGACGGATTGGGAAATCCGTCCTACGGAAGCCACGACCGCCTGTCCCTTCCGGCGCGTCGGAAAACGTGCTACGCTGGAATCCATTAAGGTCCTGCGTAAATTCCCCAGCCGGAGGTTGATGTGCGTCCCGAACCGGTTCAGTTGCTCAGTGGAAATGAGGCCGTGGCCTTGGCGGCGCGGGATGCCGGGGTGGCGCTGGGGGCCGGATACCCCGGCACGCCCTCGACGGAAATCCTCGAACGCTTCCACGAACTGGGCGGACGGGCGGAGTGGGCGCCCAACGAGAAGGTGGCGTTCGAGGTCGCCCTGGGCGCGGCCTTCGGCTCAGCCGCCGCCATGGTGACCATGAAGCACGTCGGGCTGAACGTGGCGGCCGATCCGCTCTTCACGGCCGCCTACAGCGGCGTGGCCGGCGCGCTGCTGGTCGTCTCGGCCGACGATCCCGGCATGGCCAGCAGCCAGAACGAGCAGGACAACCGCCGCTACGCGGTGGCGGCGGGGGTGCCGATGTTCGAGCCGGCCGATTCGCAAGAGGCGTACGATTTCGCCCGCGCCGCCCTGGAACTGTCCGCCCGCTGGCGGCTGCCGGTGATGCTGCGGATGACCACCCGTGTGTGCCACAGCAAGACGCTGGTGCGGCCGGCGGCAGAAAAGGGGACAGGTCCAATTTGCCGGAACGGCCCTCCGGGTGCTTCGCACAAATTGGACCTGTCCCCTTTTCTGCCGCCGGGGCGGTTCGAGCGGGACATCCGCGGGCGAGTGATGATTCCGGCCCACGCCCGGCCCGCCCATCATCGGCTGCGGCAAAAACTGGCGGAAATCGCCGCCTGGAACGAATCGTGCGAGTGGAACCGGGCGATCGACGGCGACCGCGCGCTGGGGATCATCACCTCGGGCGTGACGTACACGTACGTCCGCGAGGCGGCGGGGCAAGCCGCCGTGCTGAAACTCGCCCTGACCTATCCTCTGCCTTTGGAACTGATCCGCCGCTTCGCCGAGGGCCATGAGCGGTGCCTGATCGTCGAGGAGGGCGATCCGTACCTGTTCGAGCAGCTCCGCGCGGCGGGGCTGGCCGTCGAGCAGAAGCCGGAGATGTTCCGCTTCGGCGAGTTGGACGTGGCGCGGGTGCGGCGCATCCTGGCCGGCGACACCGCGCCGGAGCCGGTGCTTCCGCCGGGCAAGCCGCCGGCTTTGTGCCCGAGCTGCCCCCACCGCGTCAGCTTCGAGACGCTACGGAAGCTCGATTGCATCGTTGCCGGCGACATCGGCTGCTATACGCTTCGCGCGCTGCCGCCGTTTGAGGCGATGGACTCGCAACTGTGCATGGGCGCCAGCATCGGCATGGGGCTGGGGCTGCGGCACGTGCTGCCCGAGGCCGAGGCCCGGCGCGTGGTCAGCGTCATCGGTGACAGCACCTTCGTCCACAGCGGCATCACCGGCCTGGTGGAAATGGTCTACAACCCGCCGCCCACCGGCCACGTGCTGCTGATCCTCGACAACGGCACCACGGCCATGACCGGCCTGCAAGAGCATCCGGGCACGGGCCGGACCCTGGGGCACGAGCCGACCGGCCGGGTGGTGCTCGAAGACCTGGCGCGGTCGCTCGGCGTGCCCAACGTCGTTGTGATCGATCCGGTGGCCCAACGGGAACGGTTCGAGCAAGTCCTCCGCGACGCGCTGGGGCGCGACGAACTGAGCGTCATCGTCGCCCGTCGGCCTTGCCTGCTGGCGGCGGGGAAAATCAGGCAGCGGGAGAAGGAAAGCTCGCCGGAACAAGAGAAAGGGAAAGAGAGGATCGAGGGCGGGGCACTTCAGTGCCCCGTGGGAGAGTCGGCAGCAACGGAGAACCAGAGACCGGGGCAGGTGCGTTCCCACGCGGAGCGTGGGAACCAGGGACGATCTCCCGCCACGCTACCGTCTACGCTGAGCATCGTCATTGCCGGGCTGGGCGGGCAAGGCGTGCTGAAGGCTTCGGACATTCTTGCCGACGCCGCTTTCCTGGCCGGCTATGACGTGAAAAAGTCGGAGGTGCATGGGATGAGCCAGCGGGGCGGCTCGGTAGCCAGCGACGTCCGCTTCGGCCAGACGGTCTTCAGCCCGATGGTGCCGCCGGGCGAGGCCGACCTGGTGCTGGTCCTGGCCGAGGACCAGGTAGAAAACAACCGGCCGCGGCTCCGCGAGGCGGGCGTGCTGATCTCGCCGGAGTCGGTCGACCCGGCCGCGCTCCCCAACCGCCGCTCGGCCAACGTGGCCCTACTGGGTGTGTTGAGCCGCCACCTGCCCATCGACGCCGCCGTTTGGCTGGAGGCCATCCGCCGGAACCTGAAACCCGAACTGTACGAGGTCAACCGCCGCGCCTTCGAGATCGGCCGCGGCGGCCGTTAACGTCAAACAGGCAATGCCATCCGAACGCCCCGCGACTGCGGTCGCGGGGGAGAGTCGCCACCCCCGCGACCACAGTCGCGGGGCGTTTCACCGATGCAACGATACTCTGCTGGAACTCAGCAGTCCCCATTGAACCATCGAGGAGCCAAGTCATGCGAATGTTATTCTGCTTTGTTCTGGGCGTAGCGACCGCCGTGGCGGCGCTTGTTCCGGCCAGGGCGGCCGACAACTCGCCCCCGCCGGGCTTCACCGCATTGTTCAACGGCGCGGACCTCACGGGCTGGAAGGGGCTGTTGAAGCCGCCGTTGGACAACCCGTTGATCCGCGCCCGACTCACGCCCGAACAACGGGCCGACGCCCAAAAGGAGGCCGACAAGGCGATGCGCCGCGGCTGGCACGTCCAGAACGGCGAGTTGGTGTTCAACGGCCGCGGCCGCAGCCTCTGCACGGTCAAGGATTACGGTGATTTCGAGCTGTACGTCGATTGGAAGATCAGTCCCCACGGCGATAGCGGCGTCTATCTCCGCGGCTGCCCGCAAGTGCAGATTTGGGACCCCTTTACGAAACCGACGAAGTTCGGCAGCGAAGTCGGCTCCGGCGGCCTCTACAACAACCTCGACCCAAGAAACCCCTCCAAACCGACGAAGGTGGCCGACAAACCCATCGGCCAGTGGAACACCTTCTATATTAAGATGGTCGGCGATCGGGTGACGGTGAAACTCAACGACGAACTGGTCGTCGACAACGTGGTGCTGGAGAACTACTGGGACCGCAACAAGCCGGTCCCTCGAACCGGTCAGCTCGAACTGCAGAACCACGGCAGCACGCTGTGGTTCAAGAACATTTACATCCATGAAATCCCACGGGGGCAGTAGTCAAGCCCCCCTCCGATGCCGATGAATTTGACTTTCCCTCCGGTCGCTGTTAGTCTGGGTAGATGTAGGGGTTCGTGCCGACTTCGGCGCAGTAATATAGTAACATATGGCCAAACGCAAGAGCGACTACACGGAAATCCTCATCCGGCAGGGCGTCATCAGCCCCGAGCAATTGGCCGAGGCCCAGCAGGTGGTCGCCCAATCCGGCACGAGCCTGTCCGAAGCCCTGACCAAACTGGGCTACGCCACGGGCGAGGAAGTGATGCGGGCGATGGCCGAGCAGCACGGCCTGGACTACGTCAACCTGGCCGAAGTCTCCATCCCCCCCTCGGTGGTCGAGCTGGTGCCCGAGTCGGTCGCCCGGGAAAACGTCGCCATCCCCTTGTCCGAGGCTGACGGCAAGCTGACCGTGATCGTCAGCGACCCGATGGACTACGACACCTTCGACAAGCTGCGTTTCATCCTCAACCGGCAGATCGAGATCGCCTTGGCCCCGCGGGAAGCCATTTTGGAGGCCATCAACCGCCACTACGGCCAGACGGTGGGCGAAAGCGCCGACTCGATGTTGCAGGAGTTCACCGACACGGCCATCGACTTCACCGAAACCATGCAGGAGTCGGAGGCGGGCGAGGAGGAGGTGGACGAGAGCAGCGCCCCGGTGGTGCGGCTGGTGCAACTGGTGATTACCGAGGCGGTGCAGCTTCGGGCCTCGGACATCCACATTGAGCCTTTCGAGGACCGGATCCGGGTCCGCTACCGGATCGACGGGATGTTGGTGGAGCGGGACAGTCCCCCCAGGCGGCTGCTCGGGGCAATCCTCTCCCGCATCAAGATTCTCTCGAAACTCGACATCGCCGAACGCCGCCGGACTCAGGATGGGCGGATCAAGGTCAGCGTCGGCGAGAAGGAACTCGATTTGCGAGTCAGCGTAATCCCCACCAGCCACGGCCAGTCGGTCGTGATGCGAATCCTCGACAAGGACAGCATCAAGGTGGGGTTGCGGCAACTGGGCTTCTCGGAGGAGGACTACCACAGGGTGAGGGGGCTCATTCAACGCCCCAACGGGATCATCCTGGTTACCGGTCCGACGGGGTCGGGCAAGACCACCTCGCTCTATGCGGCGCTGAATGAACTGAACACGCCGGACAGGAAGATCATCACGGCAGAGGATCCGGTGGAGTACTACCTTCCGGGGGTGAATCAGGTTGAGATACGTCACGAGATTGGGTTGGATTTTGCGCGGGTGATTCGGGCCATGTTGCGACAGGCGCCGAATGTGATTCTGGTTGGCGAGATGCGCGACCTTGAGACGGCCCAAATGGGAATTCAAGCTAGTTTAACTGGACACCTGGTATTCAGTACGCTGCACACGAACGATGCGCCCAGTGCCATTACACGTCTGATCGACATGGGTGTGCCCGCTTATCTCGTCTCCAGCAGTGTCGTCGCCATCATGGCGCAACGGTTGGTCCGCGTCGTTTGCCAGAAATGCAAGCATCCATATACACCTCCAGAGGCATTGGTTGAGGGGGCAGGCATTACCCGCGAAATGGCGGCCAATGCCAATTTCGCCAAGGGGAGCGGCTGTGGAAGCTGCCAAGGGAGCGGGTTCCGTGGGCGGTTGGGTATCTTCGAGTTGATGCTCATGTCCCCGAAAATCCGCGAATTGACCTTCAACGCCGCGCCCACCGAGCACGTCCGGCGGGCGGCGATCAACGAGGGAATGAAGACACTGTATTGGGACGGCATCGACAAAGTGCTCCGGGGCGTCACTACCCTGGAGGAAGTCCTGAGAACGGCGAAACGATCCGAGGCAGAGTGAAATAGTTGGCCGACTGGCGGCCGGCTACGAATAATCCTTACGAGGCCCGGTGACTGCGGAACAGATCGCTGGCAGAGGCGGCTCTATCCCTGAGCCGGGCGCACACTTCGAAAGCGGGGAGCCATAGCCAATGGCAAGCATTCTCATCGACAAACTGCTGCAAACGGTGGTCAACCGCAATGCCAGCGACTTGCACATCGCGGTCGGCCAGCCTCCGGTGCTCCGCGTCGACGGCCACCTGGTCCGGCTCGACACGAAGTCCCTGGAGCCGGAAGACACGATGGGGTTGATGAAGAGCATCAGCCCGGAGCGGTGCCAGCAGGAGTTGCAGGAGGTGGGGGGTTCGGACTTCGGTTTCGCCTTCGGCGACAAGGGCCGTTTCCGCGTGTCGATCTTCAAGGAGCGGACCCACGTGGCCATTGCCTTGCGGTTGATTCCCAGCCGGCTCATGGACTTCAAGGAGTTGGGCGCACCGGCGGTTCTGGCGGAGTTGTGTGCCCGGCCTCGCGGGCTGATCCTGGTCACCGGGCCGACCGGTTCCGGCAAGACCACCACCCTGGCGACGATGATCGACTACATCAATCAGACCTTCGACCACCACATCATCACGGTCGAGGACCCGATCGAGTTCTACCACACGCACAAGAAGTCGACGATCAACCAGCGTGAGATCGGGGTGGACGTGCCCAGTTTCGCCGAGGCCATCCGCCGCGCTTTGCGGCAGGACCCGGACGTGATCCTGGTGGGCGAGATGCGCGACTTGGAGACGATCGAGACGGCGATCACGGCCGCCGAAACCGGCCACGTCGTGTTCGCCACGCTGCACACCACCGGCGCCCAGGGGACGATCAACCGCATCATCGACGTCTTCCCCACCAACCAGCAGGACCAAATCCGCACCCAGTTGTCGGTGGCCATTATCGGCGTCCTCTCGCAGACCCTGTTGCCGCGGATCGGCGGCGGCCGGGTGGCCGCCTACGAAATGCTGGTCATCGATTCGGCCATTTCCAACCTCATCCGCGAGAACAAGACGTTCCGCATCACGTCGGCCATCCAGACGGGCCAGAAGAAAGGGATGCAGTTGCTCGACGACCACATGTTCAAGCTGTGGAAGGAGGGCAAGGTGGAGAAACGCGACATCTTGATGAAGGCCCACGCGATCGACGAGTTGAACAACAAGATCGCCCGCCACGAGCGGGGGATGTTCGAAGACGAGGAAGAAGCCCTCAGCCGCACGGAGCGGGCGGAACAGGTGTAGCTATGGCAATCCGGCGGATCGGTCAGATTCTGGTGGACCTGGGTTTCCTCAAGGAAGACCAGTTGGAGTTGGTCTTGGAGGAGCAGCCGCAACGGCCCGGCGAGATGTTCGGCCAGATCGCGGTGAGTCTGGGGCTGATCAACGACGATCAATTGGCCCAGGGGCTGGCCGAGCAGATGGGGATGCAGGTGGTCAGCTTGAGCGACGTGGTGATCCCGCCGGAGGTGCTCACCCACATCACCGAGCCGATGGCGCAGCTTTACCGGATCGTTCCCCTGCGTTTCGACGACAACGTGCTGACGATCGCCATGTGCGATCCGCAGAAGCTGTCGATCATCGACGAGCTGCGGAGTTTCCTGGGCTGCGACGTCAAGGCGATGGTGGCGACCGAAAAGGAGATGCTCAAGGCGCTGGAGCGGTACTATTCGGCCGGCGGCGAGAGCGTGGAGCAGATCATCACGGCCATGGAGCAGGACGCCGAGCTGGCGGCCGCCTCCGAGAAGATGGAGAAGGCCACGGCGTGGATCTGACCAGCGTGGAGGCCCTGGCCGACAGCGCCCCGGTGCGGAAGCTGCTGAACATGGTCCTCTTGCTGGCGATCCGGGAGCAGGCCAGCGACTTGCACTTCGAGCCCTTCGAGAACGAGTTCAAGATCCGCATCCGCTCGGACGGCGTGCTCTACGAGATGGTCCCGCCGCCGCGGCACCTGGCCTTCGCCATCACCACCCGCGTGAAGGTCATGGCCGACCTGAACATCGCCGAGCGGCGACTGCCGCAGGACGGCCGCATCCGCCTGACGGTGGGCGGCCACCCGGTCGATCTCCGCGTCAGCGTCCTGCCCACCATGTTCGGCGAGAGCGTGGTCATGCGGATCCTCGACCGCTCGGTGGTCATGCTCGACCTGGACGCCATCGGCTTGCCGGCGGGCATCCTGTCCTCGTTCCGCGAGGTGATCCGCAAGCCCAACGGCATTGTGTTGGTGACCGGCCCCACCGGTTGCGGCAAGACCACCACGCTCTACGGCGCCTTGAACGAGTTGAACGTGATCGAGGACAAGCTGATCACCACCGAGGACCCGGTGGAATACGACATCGACGGGATCATCCAGATGCCGATTGACCCGGCCATCGGCAACACGTTCGCCCAGTGCCTGCGGTCGATTCTGCGGCAGGACCCGGACAAGATTCTGGTGGGCGAGGTCCGCGACCTGGAGACGGCGGAGATCGCGGTGCAGGCGTCGTTGACCGGGCACATGGTCTTCAGCACGCTGCACACCAACGACGCCCCCGCCACGGTGACGCGGTTGCGGGACATGGGCGTGCCGCCCTTCCTGCTGACCGCCACGCTGGAGGCGATCCTGGCCCAACGGCTGGTGCGGAAGATTTGCAAGGAGTGCCGGGAGCAGACGGCCCCCAGCACCGAGACGCTCGCCCAGTTGGACCTCACGCCCGACGACGTGATCGACAAGAAGTTCTACCGCGGCCGGGGCTGCGCGGCGTGCAACAACACGGGGTTCCGCGGGCGGACCGGCCTGTTCGAGTTCATGCCCATGAACGACCAGCTCCGCGATCTGATCAACCACGGCTCCTCGACCCAGCAGATCCGCGACCTGGCCCTGCACACCGGCATGGTGCCGTTGCGGGCCTCCGGGCTGGAAAAGGTCTTCAGCGGCATCACCACCATCGAGGAGGTCGTCCGCGAAACGGTGTCCGAGGGATAAGGAATCAGGGATTAGGGATTAGAAACGCCCCGCGACTGCGGTCGCGGGGGCGTCGTGACGAAGGAGCAGCGCTATGCCCATGTATCAATTCGAGGCGATGGACGCCACCGGTCAGGAGATCAAGGACATCATCGAAGCGCCCAGCCAGGACGAGGCGCAGGCCACCATCAAGCAGATGGGGTACTTCGTCACGAAGATCTCCGTGAAGAAGAGCCGGAAAACGGCCGCCGGGAAGAAGGAGGGGCGGAAGGGGAAGAGCTTCGCCCTGGGCGGGGTGCGGTCGAAGACCCTGACCACCTTCACCCGCCAACTCTCCATCCTCCAGGACGCCGGACTCCCCATCCTGCGGAGCCTGAAGATTCTCGAGCAGCAATCGGCCCCCGGCGCGTTGAAGAACGCCCTGATCGACGTCTGCGACGAGATCGAAGGCGGGGCCACCCTCTCCGAGGCCATGTCCAAGTCGCCCAAAGCCTTCAACCGCCTCTACGTCAACATGATCAAGGCCGGCGAGGCCGGCGGGGCCCTGGAAGTGATCCTCAAACGTCTCGCCGAGTTCCAGGAGCGGTCCGAAACCCTCAAACGCAAAGTCAAGGGCGCGCTGGTCTATCCCATCGTGGTCGTCGCCTTCGCCTCCGGCATCGTGACCTTCATCATGATGTGGATCGTCCCCAAGTTCGAGAAAATGTTCAAGGAGTTCGACGTCACCCTGCCGGCCATGACGAAAACCCTGATCTTCCTCTCGAAGTTCATCGTGAACTACTGGTACTTGCTGCCGGGCATTCCCCTGGCCATCTGGCTGTTGATGAAGCTGATCCGCAAGTTCCACGGCGGGCGGATGGGCTGGGACCTGTTCACCATCAAAATGCCCGTCTTCGGCCAGTTGGTCGAGAAGAACATCATCGCCCGAACCATGCGCACCCTCGGCACGCTGGTGGCCAGCGGCGTCCCCATCCTCGAAGCCCTGCACATCACCAAGGAGACCTCGGGCAACTGCGTCTTCGAGAACCTCTTCCAGAAAGTCTACGACTCGATCCGCGAAGGCGAGTCCATCGCCAAACCGATGAAGGAGAACTCGAAACCCCCCTTCCACCCGATGGCCATGTTCTTCTGGCTGTTCTGCCCGCCGGGCATCGGCCTCCTGCTCTACCTCACGCGGATGAACAAACGCATCCTCGACGACATGGTCATCAACATGGTCGACGTGGGCGAGGAAACCGGCGAACTGGACACGATGCTCTACAAGGTCGCCGACACCTACGACGAGGAAGTCGCCGTGCTGACCGACAGTTTGATGAGCCTGATGGAACCGCTGTTGATCGTGGTCCTCGGCGGCATGGTCGGCTTTATCGTCATCGCCATGTTCCTCCCCTTGATCGCCCTGATCGAGAAACTCAGCGGCGGCGGCAAATAATGGACGGCAGCCATGAAGAAGAGACGCATAGGCGGCTTTACGCTGGTCGAGATGCTGGTCACGATCTCGATCATCGCCATTCTGACCGGACTGGTGTTTGGGGCTTTGCAGATGGCCCGCGCCGCCGCCCGCGAGGACGCCACCAAGGCCACCATCGCCAAAATCAACAACATCATCATGGCCCGCTACCAGTCCTACAGGACCCGGCGGCTGCCCCTGGGCCAGCTTATCTACCCGCCGTCGCCGACTTGCCCGCACGTCGGCCAGCCGCTCAGCCCGACCGATGCGGCGCAGGTCCGCCTCTACGCGATCCGGGACCTTATGCGGATGGAGATGCCGGACCGGATTGAGGACGTCCCAACGCCCTCCGGCGCCACGACGACCGTTGGCGACCCGCCGATTTCACTTCCCATTATAGGAACGCCCATACCGATCCCGGCCCTCGCCCTGCAATACTACAACCGCCTCGCTCCATTTGTTGCGAATCCGCCGCCGAGCAACGGCGTCGACAACGGCGCGGCGGAACTGCTCTATATGATCGTGAGCATAGGTTCGCCCGAGGCAATGGAGCAATTCAGCCAATCGGAGATCGGCGACACCAACCACAACGGCTTTCCGGAGTTTCTCGACGGCTGGGGCCGGCCGATCTTCTTCCTCCGCTGGGCGCCGGCCTTCAGCAGCACCTCTACTCCGCCGATGCCGTCGGATGTCCAGACCGGAAATCCCGTCACCGACCACGACCCGTTCGATCCGCGCCAGGTTGACTTAAGCGCGTACCACCTTATTCCATTGATTTACTCCGGCGGCACCAACAGCAACCCGGGACTGCTCAACATGAACGACGAGACCCCGAGTAACCGCACGAATCCGATGCTGAATTATCATTTCGGCGATCCGAGATACCCCGGTGGGATGTTCAACGGGCCCCTTGGCTACAGCTCGGGCGCGTTTATTAAGATCGGCGGTCCGAGCGGCAACATGGGCCGCGGCAACATCACCAACCATCACATCGAGCAGCGGTAACATGGGATTCTCCAAGCCGGACAATGCGGATCGCTCGACGAGGCTCGACCGGCGGGCGGCCGTATGCCCGTTCACGGGCATTTCCGCCTCGGCGGTATTCGGCCCGGTGCTGGCGCCGGGTGAGCCGGACTTTTCTCTAGCCCAGGCGTTCACGCCTGCGGAGCGAGTTTCCACAGGCGTAAACGCCTGGGCTAGAGAAAAAGAAACGGAACGGAATTGTGACATGGGTTTTCCGCCGCTCGATAAACTAATCCCTAATCCCCAATCCCCAATCCCTCGTTTCCCGCCCCGCGGCTTTACCCTGATCGAAATGCTGATCGCCATCACGATCATGGTGATGTTGATGGCCTTGGCGGCCACGACGCTGGTGCCGGCCGGCGAGTCGCGGCGGTTGCGCGAGGCCGCCCGCGCGCTGAACGTCTATCTCGGCTCCGCCCGCAACCGGGCGATGGAAACCGGACGGCCCTGCGGCGTCACTTTCCACCGCTTCGGCACGCTCCCCTGCTCAATGAGCATCGACCAGTGCGAAGTGCCCCCCTGCTATTGCGGCGACACGGAACAATCGGCGGCGACCTTGAGCGTCACAAGCCCCACCACGATCACGGCGACCCTCCTCACGGATACGCCGCTCGGCCTGATTAGACCGGGCGACCTCGTCCAATTCAACTGCCAAGGCCCGTACTACACGATTGCCCCCACGAGCGGTTCCACCAATCCCGTCGATGGCAACGGATACCTCAGCAGCCCAGCAACGCTGGCGCTCGTCTTGGATATCAGCCAGAACCCGGTGGTGCCGTGGCCAACCGGGACACAGTCGCTGCCCGTTCCGTACCGTATTTTTCGTGCGCCGGTCAAGGGCGGGGCGTCGCCGCTGCAACTGCCCGCCCCTATCGTGGTCGATCTTCAGTGGTCGGGCGTCGGCATTGACCCGTCCGGCAGCGACGTGATGTCGCTGGTCAACGTGCCGCTAAACCAGGACGTGTGCATCCTGTTCTCGCCGAACGGCTCGATTCAGCAGGTATACTCGCCCGTCGGGACATTGAACGGCCCCGTCACGCAGCCGATCTTTCTGCTGGTGGGCAAGCGGGAGCGGGTGGGACAAAGCGTTGCCACGCCCACGCCCGCCAACAAGTCGCAATGGGCCAACTGGCAAGACCTGGACAACATCTGGGTGGTGGTCAATCCGCAGACGGGCCTGGTCACCGCCGACAACATCGCCGTCGGCGCGAACGTCGGCGCCGCCCGCTTTTTGGCCCGCGACGCCCAGGGGATGGGAGGGAAGTAACATGACAGGGTTCAGGGTTCAGGGTTCAGGGTTCAGGGGCCGGCGATTTGCAATTTGCAATTTGCAATTTGCAATTTGCAATCGCCGTTCCGGCCTGAGCCTCCTGGAAATCCTGGTCTCGATCTTCATCCTCTCGATCGGCCTGTTGGGCGTGGCGGCGCTGATACCGGTCGGCAAACTGGCCCTGGTCGAGACGAACAAATCGGACCGCAGCGGGGCCCTCGGCCGGGCCGGACTGCGCGAGGTCAAAGTGCGGCGGATGATTGATCTTACGGTCAACGCCACCGCCGCCGCCACGAACCTGTACGACCCGAGCACAACCTTTCCCGGCCGGGTCGCCTGGCCCCTCCCGAACGGCCTCTACGGCCCCTACGCCATTGACCCCTTGGGAGTTCAGAACGGCCTGAGCACCGCCGCGCTGAACCTCGGCGGCACGGCAACGACCGGTTTTACGATCAATCCGACCGCGCCCTCGATCTGGTTCCCCCTGCCGCGGCTGACGACCAGTTGGGTCTTTGCGGACCCTGCGGCCCCCACGCGGGCCGAGCAGGTCTTCCGCTGGCACGACGACCTGCTCTACGTCCTGCCGAAGGACTACAAGGGCACGGCCACCAACGGCGACCGGCCGATGCCGTCGCCGCTCCCCACGGCCGCCCCGGCGAGCGATCCGAGCTTCTCCTGGTTCCTCACCGTTTCGCCGAAGCCGCAGCCGCGGGTCTACGACGTCTCGGTGGTGGTCTGCTACAAGCGGATTTTCTCGCTGACCAGCGGCCAGCCGGCCGGCGAGCAGGCATGGGACGTGAGCTTTCTCGGCGGCATCGGCTACGGCGGCGGAACCGTGCAGTTGGCCGGCACGGACCCCACGCTCACCGACCCCATCAACAGGCTGAAGGACAACCAGTGGGTGATGCTCTGCGGCTGGGTCCCGGACTCCACCAAAACCACTCGGATCCCCGTCCGCTGCCAGTGGTATCGGGTGGTGGGCGTGAACCGCAGCAGCGCCACCCTCGCTTCGCCGGTGTCGTATGTCAGCCTGGTGGGGCCGGACTGGGACACGACCAATTACGCCAACGTCACGCTGGTGGTGGTCGACGGCGTCATCGGCGTCTACGCGAGCACCGTGCAGTTGGATAACGACGGGATTTGGACGAAGTGAAGGAAATGATGAATGATGAATGATGAGTGATGAATGTCGGACGGCCCAGGAGAGTGGGCGTCGATAGTCGTGACTTGTGAGTTCATCATTGGCGGGCCTTGGGCAAATGGAGCCGTCGCTTAGGAATCGAACCATGAAAGCCTCCCGGAGCATTCATCATTCATCATTCATCATTCATCATTCATCACTCCCGCGTCGCGGCGTGGTGCTGCTGGTGGTGTTGGCGCTGTTGGCCCTGTTCGCGCTGATTGCGGTGGCGTTCGTGTTGTTGAGCGGCCATGCGCAGCAGAGCGCCTTGAGCATTGCGCGGATCGAGCAGGGGGCGCCCATGCCCGCCGCCCAGGCCAAGACGCTGCTCCAGCAGGCGGCCATGCAGGTTTTCCGCGGACCGAACACCGACCCCACCAGCTTCATTCCCAACCCCGGCTCGGTGATCGGCGCCCACAGCCTGCTGGAAGAGATTTATGGAAACAATTGGGTCCAGGGCACGGCCAGGATTATCGGCCCGCGGTGCGGCGGCCAGTTGAACGAGTTCACGTTCGCGCCTGTCAACGGCGTGATGACGCCCCCCGCGGTGCGCACGGGCTGCGTGCTGACCGTGGTCGATCCCAATTTCCCCGCGCTGTTGGGACAAAGTTCGATGATCGTGGGCGGCAACCCGGGCAACGTCAATGCCCTTCAGATGCTCGCCTTCAGCAGTCCCACGCAGCCCGCCGCGGGCAATTCCATCGCGGTCGTCATCAACGGCGCGCCGTTCAGCGGCACGGGCGCCGGCTTCAATCCGGCCAGCGGGAAGTTGGACCTTGCGTACGACCCGACGCAGACCCCGCCGATTGTAAAAACGCCTGCTAATCCGCCCACAACCTGGCCGGTGGCGCTGCTGCCGAACGTGCCCCTCTCGGCGTACTACAACAGCGCTGCGACTACTCCGCTGACGAACCCGCTCAGCAATCCGCCGGGCGCGGCCAACTCGGACTACACGGCCGCCGACTTTCAGCACATGCTGCTGGCGGTTCAACAGCCGATCCCGAATACCACAGGCATGGCCACGCCCAGCCCCTCGCTCCACCGGCCGGAGTTGGTCAGCTATTGGATCAATCAAGTGGCCGCAACGCCGGGAACCTGGGCCGGCCTCTGGCAGGCGAACCCCGCTCTGTGCCGCATGATTACCCTGCGGCCGCTGGGAATGGGCCTTACGAACCCCAGCGGCGATCATCCCAACTTCACCGGCAGCAATCCGGTCGTTACGCCCACGCATCCCTGGGACCCCGTAACCGATCCATTGGACGTTGACAACGACGGGGACGGGATAGCGGACAGCATTTGGGTCGACCTGGGGATGCCGGTCCGCTCGACCAGCGACGGCCGGTTGTACAAGCCGCTGTTCGCCATCCTTTGCGTCGATCTGGACGGCCGGCTGAACTTGAACGCCCACGGCTGCCTGGCGCAATGCTCGGCGGCCCCGGGCAATCCGAGCTCCTACCCCTACTACTCGCAGGCCAACGCGAGCACCGACCCGCCCGTGCTTCCCGCCAACGGTGGTCCGCTGCTGTTTGCGGGTGGGGCGACCGGGGCCCAGCAGCTTCCGTTGCCCCGCGGCGTGGGCTATGGAACGGCGGAAATCAACCTGCTGCCGCTGTTCGCCATCTCAACGGGCGGCTACAATTTCGGCCTGTACCAAAACCTCTTGGCGGGCGACGCAACGACGGGACTGGTGGGACGAAACGGCGAAACCGCGGTCGCGGCTTCGCCGGCGTTGCCCGGCCTGACCGGCACGGAGTCTATCCTGTTCTACGACAAGCACTTCGAGTTCCAGCCGTACGGCGGCTTCAACTACGCCAATCCGGCTGTTGCGACGGTCTTTGGCAGCCCGCCCGACCCGAAGGAGGCGATGACCGTGGGGCTGGACCTCCGCGGCCAGCCGCTCTGGGGCATGGCCCTGGGCCAGTGGTCGGGCAACGCCGTCAACTCCCCTTACGAGCTGAACCTCTCGCCCAACGTGGTCCGCGGGCTGGTGGGCACGGCGGCCACCGACAATCCGTTTTCGCTGGCCGAGCTGGAGCGGCTGCTGCGCCCCTTTGACAGGGACGCCCCGCAGTTGCCCACCCGCCTGGCGATGCTCACGGCGACGACGGCGGGCAACCCCGCGACCTCGGCGCTGCTCCCCCTGCGCAACGAAATCACCACCGAGAGTTGGGACGTCCCCTGCCCGCCCGCGGCGCTCTCGGCCGACGTGCTGCTGGAGGACGTAAGCGACGCGGGGATTCAAGCGAACCTGTTGACGCTTCTGCCCACGCAACACGTGACCGATTATCTCGCCGCCCTGCTGGTGAAGAAGAATAGCCTTCACGGCGGGTCGATGCGGACGCTCGCCGATGGACGTAGTTTCATCCTCGGCAGCGGGTCGCTCCGCGATCCCATCTCCGGCACGGTGGCCACCGCGCCCTATTTCCCGCTGGAGCTTTTGGCCGGGCGAAAGATGGACCTGAACCGGCCGTTCGGCAGCGGCGTGAGCAACGGCACCACGGAAATCGTCCCGGCGTTGGACGCCTCGCGCAATCCGATAACCACTGTCCCTTTTGACCACCTCAACAACGGCAATCCGGCGGCCAGTCTGGCCGCGGCGCAGGCCAACAGCATCCTCGCCCGGCAGGCTTACGCCCGGCAATTGTACTTGCTGGCGATGTTGCTGATCGACGACAATTACACTTTCCCGGTCACGGGGACGGAAAATCTGTCGTCCGACGAGAAGACGTTCCTGACGGCGCGGCGGATTGCCCAATGGGCGATCAACGCCGCCTGTTTCCGCAGCAACGACTCGATCATGGTCCCCTTCGAGTTCGACGCCAAGCCGTTCACGGTGGAATACTCGGCGAAGACCTTTTCCGCCACACCCGCCACGGACCCGTGGGACGTCGACGGCGACTTGACTACCGACGAGACGACCGTCGGTGTTTCGCGGGGCGTAGTGTGGGGGTGCAAGCGGCCGGAACTGCTGTTGACGGAAACGGTGGCGTTCCACGACCGCCGCGTGGCGGACACGAACTTCGACGACAACAACCAGAAGAAACGGACCGATAGCGACGGGAAAACTCCCCCCGGACCGGCCGACCTGACGCTCGACCAGACCCGCATCCCGCAAGGCTCGGCCTTCTTCGAGCTTTATTGCACCCGCAACCGGAGCGACACGTCCGCGCCCACCGACCTTTACGCCTATGACTCCGGGCAACAGAAATGGTATTTGGACCTGGGCATTCCAGCGGGCGGGCGGACGAACCCGCAGCAGAGCGCCGACGGCAACGTCTACCCCGTGTGGCGCATGGTCATCACGGGCAGCCGAGTGACGAGCCCCCAGCCCACCGGCTACAACAACGACGTGGTCACCCGTTTGCAGCAGTATCCGGATAGCACCTCGTTGGAGCCCGAGCAGTTTCATACGCCCAACCCGACCGCTTTCACCTCCGCTGCGTCCGTCGCCCCCGGCCAGTTCAGCCTGCTGGCGGACGGACCGACAACGAATCCCAGCAACGTGGCCATCGACCGCATCGTGTGGTTCATGGCGGCAAAGCCAAACAGCGGCACGGGCGGCCACCTCGATAATGACCGCATCTTTTATGGCCGCACCACGGGGATCGAGTTGGGCGGCGGAGAGTATTGCGTGGTCGGGCCGCGGCCGGTGACGTACGTTGGCGCCATGAACGCCGCTGCCAACGGAAACCAATACGGCATCCCCTCGCCGCAGAAGATCGTGCTCAACCCGGCGCCCGTCACGTGGGCGGACACGTCGGTGCCGGCTGCCGCCTACCCGCACGCCACCCCGGACCCCAGCAGCCAGATCAAGCCTGCCTGGGGGATGGTGGTTGCGGCTGATCCCCCCACGCTCCCCGTGGCGTGGACCGTGGCGCAACACCAGACCAACGGCATTGGGATCAGCATCTCCGAGCCGCTCCCGTCAAGCGGCAACTATTATCCCGAACCGAAGCTGCAGAACCCGAACACGACCGACATCGACGCCTACGGCGATCTAAAACAATCGAATCCCGCGCAATATTTTCCGAATTTGCCCGTGGAACGCTATCGTAGCCCGGCCCTAGCGGCGGGAGTAGCATCCCCGACCCCGGGAAAACCGCTCGTCGACGACAGCAACAAACACCTTGACATGTTGAACACCGGCACGACGCAAGACTACAAGGCCGTGTTCCTGCAACGGCTGGCGAACCCCTCGGCCCCCTTCCATCCCGTGACCAACCCGTACCGGACCGTCGACTGGATGCCGATCGACCTGACGGTGTTTAACGGCGAGGACACGGTGCCGAGCGCGGCCCTGCTGAGCCCGGTCGGCTTGACGCAGCAGACGTGGGATCCGGACGACCCCAACCCCGATTTTCACATCGCGAACCAGCCGATGTTCCAGACCCGCGAGCGCGGCAATCTCAGCAACGCCCTCCTGCCGCTGACAAACCAAACTTTTAACATCTGGACGCAATTGAGCGAACCGCCGAAGTACACGAGCAAGGACGCCAGCGCGACGAACATCAATTTCCCTTTCGACCTGGTAAACAGTTTGGGCTATATCAACACAACGTACCAGTCGACCTCGGGCACCCCGTGGCGCACCGCGGCCAGCGGGGCGACGGCGGAATACTACGGCGACCCGATGAGCCCCTTCCCGTGGCTGACGTTCAACTACCGGCCGTTTGTGAGCCAGATGGAGTTGCTGCTGGTGCCGTCGAGCCATCCGGGCCGGCTACTGTGGGAGTACAATTTCGCCTCGGCCGTTTTGGCAAATCCGTACCAGGCGGCAACGGCCCCCGGATACCAGCAGCAGGGGGCCGTCGGCCTCTTGCCTTATTCGCACCTGCTGAACTTCTTCGAGTCCGCCAACGGCGCGTCGGCGCGCTGGTCGCCTCGAAGCTGCACCGGCTGCTGGATTTCGTGTACGTGCCCTCGGCGTTTGTGGGGACGGAGGTGCTGGCGAATCCAACAACGTCCAGCGGGTTGGAGGGCGGAGTCAACAGCCATTGGTTCCATCCGCCGTTCAACCGCATTCCGACCTACCGCGAGCCGGGGCGGATCAACCTGAACACAATCTACAATCAGGACGTGTGGCAAGGGCTGATGAACTATTTCCCCAACATGAACGCCGCCAGTCCGGCACTTTGGCAATGGACCAAGTCTGCCGGGAGCCGGCAAGGAGAGGGGGCGGCTCCTCTGCTGTCGAGCAACGCGGCCTATCCGACCCGCTTCGGCCGCCCGTTCCGCTCGTCCGCGGGCGGAACCTTGGTGCCTCCCTTGCCATCGTCAGTGCTACAACTCCCGTCCCAGGTCGAGGCGACGCTGCTGCGCAGCGATTCGCCAACGGCCAACGCCATAACGATGCAGCCGTTGTTTACCTTCGACGACAGCACCTCCGGGGGCTACACCGACGCGAACAACCCGGACCGCAACCCCTACTTCCGCTACCAGGCCCTTCAGCGGCTGGGCAACCTGGCGACCACCCGCTCGAACGTCTACGCCGTGTGGATCACGGTGGGGTATTTCGAGGTGACGCCGGCGTCGCAGTTGCCGGGCTATAACTCATCGACGGCAGCGCAGATTTATCCCGATGGCTATACGTTGGGCCGGGAGTTGGGCGTGGACACGGGCGAGATCGAACGGCACCGGGCGTTCTACATCTTCGACCGGACGATCCCCGTGGGCTTCCAGCGGGGGCAGGACCTGAACGTCGAGAAGGCGATCCTGGTCGGCCGCTTCATCGAGTAGGGGCACCCTAACCGAACTTCGCCAGTTGTCAACGTAAGTCCTTGTGGCGCAAGGCGCGGTTCTTGAAAGTCTTCACTACACACCCTCCGTTAGACGGATGGCGGGGAGACGGAACCGCAAGCGGGTCAACAAGATGGCCTGATGGTCGGTGGGCTGGGTCACGCAACGCCGACGGATCTCCGTCCCTTGACGTGTCGGCAACACTACGTCCACCAACTGAATCTTGCCCAATTCCTCCCAAGATGTGGGCCAACACCCGCTCCTCTTTCTGATGCCAGATCGGACGGAGCCGCAGGTCGCTTTTGTGGATTCGGAACGCGGCCTCGGCCTCGGTCAGTTGGATATAGGCTTTCCAAAGGTCCTCGTCGCTCCACCCCACCACGTTGCTGCGCAAGAGGTAGCACCCTTCGCTCAAGGCTGCCCAGTCACGCCAAGTCTCGACTTTTTTCCAACCAAGGCTTGCCCGGCCGTCCGCGGCAGTTCGGACCTCGGTTTCAAAAAGCCCCGCTGCCCGGCTGTTCTGGCCCAGCAATCGCCCCAACCGCTGCGCGACGACGACCGGCTGCAAGCGCTGTTTCCGACAGCCGGCCTCGATCCGCAACAGTCCTTCTTCAATCCGTTGCTCGAAACGGCCGTGCATGGCCTTTTCCTTCTCGCGGCGGTCACGGCTGCGGCAAAGAACGAAAGTCTCGTCGCCGTCGGGCGAAGGGTAGAGCTTGACCTCCAGGCCGTCGCGGATCGTGCGCCAATCTTCCGAGAGCAGTTCCCGTTCAAACCGCTTGAGCATGCTCTTGGGCGTGCCGACGATGTAGCGCCGTCCGCTCTGTTTGAGAAAGGCGATGTTGTGGGCCGAGACCATGCCGCGGTCACCGACCCGAATCCGATCGGCCCGACGGAATCGTGCGGTCGAGAAACTCCTTCCATCCCAACTGCTCGACAAGCTCCAGCCCCAACCAAGGCCCGCCGAAGTCTTTCCGGTTCTCCACGCGCAGGCGTTTGACGTCCACTTCGACCCACCGCGGGCGGACGTCGTCGAAGAGCCGCCTCTGCGGCAACCCTTGTCTGCCTTCGGCGGCTCCCTTGACGCCCCAACGATGCGGTTCGTCGAGTTACCCGAGATACGCGACTACCCGCTGCCGCGGGCCGCGCTCGGTGCGATACGATTCCATCAGCGCCCAATAGGCGTGTCGCTTGCCGTCCTTGCGGCGATAGCACGGGCGAATGAACATGCCCGAATTGTAGCCCCGTGCGGGGGCATTCCGAAGGGCAAGGTCTTCACTACAACGCCTTTGGCCGCGCCGGCAAACAACCCGGCCTGTCGCCCATAAGGAGTTGCGCCAAAAAACCCCACCTTCACGTGAGCACCAAATACGACAAGATTCCCACCAAATCGCCACCTACTGGCGAAGTTCGGCTAATCATTGACGGCTCCAGGTAATACGCTGGCATCACCACTGGGACAAACAACGGGAACAGGTGTCGCGCCGGCAGCGACGAGAAGGTCACCAAATTCTTTCGCAACGTCCGATTCCTTGGCACCGACTTGCTCTTGCCGTCCCCCCCGGGGAATAGAATACCAAGATAACAAGCTTGCCGGCTACCGGCGATCTTGATGCGGCGTGGGAGCCCGCCGATGGAAAGACCCTAACGGACCCTAACGGATACGTCACCGCGACGGACTCTGCCGGAGCGACACGTAATCGGTTCTGCACCCGGCAGGCCGGGCACGATGACGACGTACGGGCTCGAATCCGTGTCGACGTGGAAGCCCGCCTCTGACGCCAGTTCCGGCCAGGAGTAAAGCAGCCCTGGCGGCGTGATATACGCAAGCGCTTTCTTCTTCATGGCCAGATGAACCATCCCTTCCAAAGCCGCTGCAACGCCGCCGTCCAACAGTGCGAGGCGTACACGGATTCTCTCCGCCGCCAAGAGTCACGCCAACCATCCTACCCTTCCCGTTTGGGGCGTCAAGCGGCCCATGCGATCAAGCGGGGCAATTTTCCGGCGGCCTCTGCCGACGCCGACTTTTGTCCCGCCCGGCAGGCGGGACCTACTTGACTGCCGCCGCCGCCCGGAACGTGTTATGATGGAAGGCTGGTCCTCGGCCCGCGGGGGACCTGTTGGAGCAAGAGCCTTGCTGATCGGCCCGGTGTTTACGCGTGAAGTGGCCATCTCCCCCCGACGGGTGAGGGTGTACGTTGCGCGGGCGGCGTACGGGCTGGCCCTGCTGGTGCTGATGAGCACCGCCTGGCTGGTGCTGACCGGCACGCAGTTGGTCCGCGACGTCGGCGATCTGGCCCGCTTCGGCACGATCCTGTTCCAGATTCTCGCCCCCCTGCAATTGGCATTGGTGGTGTTCTTCTCGGCGTTGTTGGCGGCCAGCGAGGTCGCCCACGAAAAGGACCGCCGCACGCTGATCCTCCTGCTCTTGACGAACCTTTCCAACTGCGAGTTGGTGCTGGGCAAGCTCCTGGCCAGTCTCTTGGGCGTGTTGGTGATGCTGGCCGCCGGGCTGCCGGTCTTTCTGTTGACGGCGCTCTTGGGCGGGGTGTCGTACGGGCAGATCGGCCGGGCGATGGCCGTCACGCTGGCCACCGTGCTCTGCTGCGGCAGCCTCGGCTCGACGCTGGCCCTGTGGCGGGAGAAGACCTTCCAGACGCTGGCCATGACCGTGCTGGTGCTGGTGTTGTGGCTGACGGCGGGCGAGGCCCTGGCCGCCGGGGCATTGGGCCAGACGGTTTTCGGTTTGCCCGCCCGAACGCTGGCGGCCGGAGTGAGCCCTTGGCAGGCGATCCTCGAGGCCGCCCGCCCCTGGGTCCACAACCAGCCGGCCCTCGGGTGGCTGGGCACGCCGGTAAACCTCTTTCTGCTCTGGGCGGTGGCCTTCTCGCTGCTGTTGGATGGCCTGGCCGTGGCGATGGTGCGGGTGTGGAACCCGTCCAGGAATGATGAATGCAGAATGATGAATGATGAATGCTCGCCTGCTGCAACGACTGAGGTTGCTCGGCAGTCCGGTCATCATTCATCATTCATCATTCATCGTTCATCCTCTCCCGCCCGCCGCGTCTGGGACAATCCCGTGATCTGGCGGGAAATCCGCACTTGGGCCTACGGGCGGAAGATTCTCATCGTGCGGTTGGCCTATCTGGTCCTCTTCGGCTTGGCCGCGGGGGCCTTGTTCTGGATGATCTCCCGAGGGCAGTTGGCCGCGTACGGCCAGGGCGCGTTGGGTGCTGGCGCCGCTGATGCTGCTGAGCCTGGTGCTGGTGAACGCCCAGGCCGTCACCTCGTTGACCAGCGAGCGGGATGTCCGGGCGCTGGACCTGCTGCTGGTGACCGACTTGACGCCGAAGGAAATCGTTTACGGCAAGCTCGGCGGCGTGTTCTACAACACCAAGGAGATGGTGCTGCTGCCGATGCTGCTCTGCACGGCCCTGTGGTGGGCCGGACCGCTCGGGCTGGAGAACCTGCTCTACCTGCTCTTGGGCCTGGCCGTGCTCTACCTCTTTGCCGCCACAGTGGGCCTGCATCTGGGAATGACGTACGCCAACTCCGGCGTGGCCGTGGCGACCAGTTTGGGCACGGTCTTCTTCCTCTCCGTCGGCGTGGCCGTGTGCATGAGGATCATGATGGCCTTCAGCGGCTCGCCCAGCGCCCAGTTCCTCCCCTTCTTCGCCTTCATGGTGTTCGGCGGCGTGGGGCTGTACGCGGTGCTGGGCCTCCGCAACCCCTCGACGGCCATCGGCTGGGCGTCGTTCCTCTGCCCCTTCGCCA
The DNA here is from genome assembly GCA_963754135.1 of uncultured Planctomycetaceae bacterium. Lineage (GTDB taxonomy): Bacteria > Planctomycetota > Planctomycetia > Pirellulales > Thermoguttaceae > JAJFUI01. Next base: position 250,556 of record CAVWEY010000002.1, on the reverse strand, counting down.
CCTTCTACGCCATCACCAGCTACTTGCTCAAGTCGCCGCTGGCCGCGCTGCTGGTGATGGTGGCCGCCTACGGTTTCACGATCGCGGCCATGTTGGTGCCGGCGATCTACGAGTTCGACGTGGCCACGGGCCGGACGACCCTTGACGAATGACGGGAGAAGCACGAAGCTCGAGGTCCGAAATCCGAATTCGAGCTTCGGACTTCGGATTTTGAATTTCTCTCGACTACCGGCTGTAGCCCAGCGACTTGACCACCGCCAGCATCTCCTCGAAGGTGATGAAGCGGCGGCGGTGGACCAGCTTGTACTGGTCGATGGCCTGGGCCAGCTCGGCGGCGTCGGGCGAAAGGCCCTCGTGCGAGTTGCCGAATTGCCGCCGCTCGCAGATCGGCATCCGCTCGACGGCCGCCGGATTGCGGCGATCCGCGAAAACCAGTGGGACCTCCGAAGCCGACGGCGCCGACAACGGCGATTCCAATGCCTGGGACATTCCTTGACTCCTTTGAGAACGCGCGCCCATCCCGATCACCCAAAGCTCCCAGTTAATTTTAGCTTAGGGACAGGCAGAGGGCGGCGTTTTCGACTCCGCAGCCGGCGACTCCCGCCGGCGACTGCGAAGGTAGCGGTTGCAACGATTGTGTGGGCGCCCATTCGTAGAAATGGCATCTTGCCGCTTCTCAATGGCCCTGCGCGAAGCGGCAGGATGCCGCTTCTACGTCACTGGCGGGGCGTAGCCGTAACGCCGGATGAAGGCGTCCCAGCGGCGGGTGATCTCGTCGCGCATCTCGGAGGGCAACTCGTGGCGGTTCGTCTTGTAGTCCTTGGTCCGCTGGAGGTAGCCCTCGATTGCCGGGCGGACCACCTCGAAGTCGCCCAGCCCCAGTTGCTCGTACACCGTCCGCATCTGACCCACCGGGTCCTTGACCAACTCCTCGTAGCGGACCTCGCAGAACTGGCCGGCGGGCACCAGCCGGCGGTCCTCCTCGAACACCTCGTACATCCGGTTGAAGGTGTTGAAAACGTGCTCCTCCAGGCCCGCAAAACGCGGCACCTGCAACCCGTGATACCGGTACATCCGCTTCCAGAGCTTCACCGTCGAGGGGAAGATCACGTACGGATTGCGGACGATGTGGACGAAGCGGGCGTCGGGAAACATCTCCAGCAGCGTCTTGATCCGGCACGTGTGCTGCGGCGTCTTGAGCACGACCCGCCCCGGCTTCCGCAGCGTCAGACACCGCAGAAACCACATCAATCCCGCCTTCCAGCGCTCGCGGGCCGCTGGCGAGACCGCCCGCAAATCGAGATACTCGGGATACGCCGGCGGGCGGTTGGGAAACAGCAGCGTCAGATACGGCGACGGGATGCCCATGTTGCACATCGCCCACTCGTCCTCTTGCGGGCTGTCCCAGCCGACCGCCATGTCGTCCATCGGCCGCTTGGCCGGCATCAGCGGCCACAGCCACCAGGTGAACAGCCGCGTCGAGAGCAGAAAATGGTTCGGGCAGAAGCAGTCGAACGTGTTGGGATAGGTGTGCCGCGGATCGGAAACCAGCAACTCGTGCAAGAGCGTCGTGCCCGAGCGCCAATGACCCAGCACGAACACGGGCGGCTGGCGGATTTCGGTCCGGGCGATCCGCCGCCCATACAACACCGTCTGCAACAGCCACAGCAGGAAGTTCATGAAGCTCAAGGCGGAGAGGATCATCGCCATCCCGATCCGCGTTGGGCTGCACTGAAAGCGGTTTCGGACCAACTCGCGGAAAATGCCGGTCGGGCAAATGCCGCTCCAGATCCGCAATTCCCAGGGGCGGTCCTTGGCCCCGCCCGAGTCCGTCCGCGGCGGGCCGGCCGCCTGCCCGTCTCGTTGTGGCGGCAGGTTGGCAGCCTGCCCCACTGGACCCCGGTTCTCCGTCGGTCGTTCTACCGTCGCGGTTGTCGTCTCCATCCGTAGCCTTCTCCCATTGGGCAGACTAGATTCTAACGGTTGGGCGACTTAGGGGCAACGTTGCTTTCTGCCGCCCCGTAGGGCGAATTATCGAACTCGCCTCGGCGGCCGTTTTGGACTGCGCTGGCGGAGAGGTTTGGCGATGTACCTTTTCTCTAGCCCAGGCGTTTACGCCTGTGGAGGAGACGAGGCAGAATCCGAATCATCTTTTTCATCCAGCCCCCTTCAGGGGGCGCGGATGTTCGGCACCGCCCCGTCTTCCGCCAACCAGCCGAGAGCGCCCCCTGAAGGGGCCGGAAAGAAAATGAAACATTAACAATGGCCTACCGTCTCCACAGGCGTAAACGCCTGGGCTACAGAAAAGCCGCCACGCGGCTTCCCTTCGCATTTCCAGGCCGGGTCGGCTATATTGATGGCATGACCGACGCACCCGAAGCCAAACCCCGCTGGTATCGCCTCACGCCGGATCGGCTGGTGATCGGGCTGCTGGCGGCCGAGGGGTTTCTGCTGCTCTCCGAGCGGTTTCGCTGGTTCGCCTTCAACCAGCACAAGGGCTGGACCGTGCTGATCGACGTGGCGACGGTCGGGCTGACGCTGCTCGTGATGCTGCTCTGGTTCACCGCCGCCCTGCTGTTCCGTTGCCGGTTCCAATACAGTCTCCGCTCGCTGATGCTGCTGGTCCTGGCCGTCGCCATCGCGTGCAGTTGGTTCGCTACGCGGATGCAGCGGGCAAGGAAGCTGGGAGAGGCGATGGAGGCGATCAAGAAGTTGGGCGGGCAAACGTGGTATTCCTACTCGGATCCGTTCGCAGACGACCCGCCTGATCCGCTATGGCTGCGGAACCTGTTTGGGGATGGCTTCCTGGGAAGCGGCATTTGCGTCTACCTCACCACGGACGCCGCGATCGAGCGACTCAAGGAACTACCCGAACTGGAATCACTGGACCTTTATGGGAGCAGAATCAGTGACGGCGGACTGCGGCGCGTCAAGGAACTGACGCAACTTAAAGAGCTTTCGCTTGACGGCACAAGGGTTACGGACGCCGAGTTAGCGTATCTGACGGGGCTCAATGGGCTCCGCGCGTTAGTGCTGAGGGACACCGGCATAACCGACGCTGGCCTGGAATACTTGGAAGCAATCCCAACACTCGAACGCCTGAACCTGGCCGGCACCGACGTCACGGACCGCGGCCTCATGCACCTGAAGCGATTGACCCACCTGCGTTGGCTGTCGGTGGACAGTACGGGTGTCACGACAGACGGCATGAACGACCTTCAGCAGGCGTTACCAAACTGCGAGCTGGGCAGCGGTTGACCTCCGTGGAAACGAGTCGTGCATCGACTTGAACGCCGAATCGACCTGTGGTGCGTCCATTTGGACCAGATCGCCGATCTGGCGCTGTGGAACGCCTATCGCGATCTGCTCTCGCCTGAGGAAACCGGGCGGGAACAGCGGTTCACCCACGACGAGCCGCGGCGGCAATTCCTCGCCGGCCGGGCGCTGCTGCGGACGGCACTCTCGCAATACACGGGCGTCGATCCCCGCCGGCTGGAGTTCCAGTGCAACCGCTACGGCAAGCCGGCGCTGAAAACGATGGACGACCCGCCGCTGGAGTTCAGCCTTTCGCACACCCGCGGGCTGGTGGTTTGCGCGGTCGCGATGAATGATGCGGTGGGCGTGGACGTGGAAGGGGACCGGCCGGACTTGGCCCCGCTGGAAGTGGCGCGCCGCTTCTTCGCCCCGGCGGAGGCGGCATGGCTGGCCGAACTGCCGCCCGAGGAGCAGCGGGCCGCCTTCTTCGAGTTGTGGACGCTCAAGGAGGCGTTTGTCAAGGCGCGGGGCGTGGGCATGGCCATGCCGCTTGCCGACTTTTCCTTTTCGCTCTCCGGCGACGGATCGGCGACAATCGCCTTCGCCCGGCCCGGCGATGAGCGGCCCGGCAACTGGCAGTTCCGGCGATTCCGTCTGGCCGCGGACTATCAATTGGCATTGGCCGTCCGCCGGCCGGCGGCCCAGCGCTCGGAGATCATGATCCGGGAAGCGGTGCCTCGTTTCGTTTAACCCGGAGCCAACGGCGACGGTGCGGCCGACGGCAATATCGAACCACCGTCGCCGTTGGCTCCGGGTTAAACGAAGCCCTCTACTTCACCACGAAATTCACCATCCGCCCCGGCACGACGATCACCTTGACCACTGTGCGGCCGGCCAGCAGTTCGGCGATTTTCGGTTCCGCGCGGGCGGCGGCCTCCAACGCGGCGGCGTCGGCGCCGGTGGGCACGGCAATCCGCCCCCGCAGCTTCCCGCCGATCTGCACGGGCACCTCGACCGTCTCCTCGCGGATGGCCGCCTCGTCGAACTTGGGCCAAGGCTCGTAGGCCAGCGTCTTCGAGTGCCCCAAGGCGGCCCAAAGCTCCTCAGCCACGTGCGGCGCAAACGGAGAGAGCAACAGCACAAACCGCTCCATCGCCCCACGCGGACGGGCCTCCTGCTTGAGGAAGAAGTTCGTGAACTCCATCATCCGGGCGATGGCCGTATTGAAGGACATCTGCTCGATGTCCGCGGTGACCGCCTTGATCGTCTTGTGCAACATGCGGTTCTGCTCGGCGCTGGGCTCGATCTGCTGCACCGCCGGGTTAAGTTGCACCGCCTCGGCCCGGTCGTCAACGATCATCCGCCAGGCGCGGTCCAGAAAGCCACGGACGCCGCTCACGCCGTCCATGCTCCACGGTTTGACGGCCTCCAGCGGGCCCATGAACATCTCGTACAACCGCAGGGCGTCCGCCCCATATTCCTTCACGATATTGTCGGGCGTAACCACGTTGCCGCGGCTCTTGGACATCTTCTCGCCATTCTCGCCGAGGATCATCCCCTGGTTGACGAGTTTTTGGAACGGCTCGGGCGTGCTCACGTAGCCGCGGTCATAGAGCACCTTGTGCCAGAAGCGGGCGTAGAGCAGGTGCAACACGGCGTGCTCCGCCCCGCCCACGTACAGATCGACCGGCATCCACGCCTTCTCGATCTGCGGATCGACCAATTCTTTGCCGTTCTTCGGGTCGAGGAACCGCAGGTAGTACCAGCACGAGCCGGCCCATTGCGGCATCGTGTTCGTCTCCCGCTTGTAGCGCTTGCCGTCGCGGCTGACGTAGAGCCAATCGGCCGGGGCCTTGTCCAACGGCGGCTCGGGCCGGTCGTGGGCCGCGTCAAAGGCCGGCTGTTGGGGCGGCAGTTCAACTGCCGCCCCAACCTGGGTAGGATGGTCGTGGGCGGCGTCAAAGGCCATTTCGGCCGGCAAGTCCAGCGGCAACTCCCGCGGATCGAGCGCACGGAGCCGCCCGGTCGGCTCGCCGGCCGCGTCCAGTTCGTGCAGGACCGGGAACGGCTCGCCCCAGGAATGCTGCCGGCTGAAGAGCCAGTCGCGGAGCTTGTAGTTGACCGCGCTGCGGCCGATGCTCTGCGCGGCCAGGTCCTCGGCGATCTTCCGCTTGAACTCGGCCGTCGGCAGTCCGCTGTACGGGCCGGAATTGATCGCCATGCCGTCGGCGATGAACGCCACGCGGCCGGCCAACAAGTCGTCGTGGGCCGAACCGGCCGACTCGCCCGGATCGACCACTGTCACGATCGGCAGGTCAAACTGCTTGGCGAACTCGAAGTCGCGGGTGTCGTGCGCCGGCACGGCCATGATCGCCCCGGTGCCGTAGCTGATCAACACGTAATCGGCCACCCAGATCGGAATCGGCTGGCCGTTGACGGGGTTGATCGCATAGGAGCCGGTGAAGACGCCGCTCTTTTCCTTGGCCAGGTCCGTGCGGTCGAGGTCGCTCTTGCGGGCCGACTGCTGGCAATACGCCCGGACCGCCGCGGATTGTCCAGGCGAGCTGAGCCGCTCGACCAGCGGATGCTCCGGTGCGATCACCATGTAGGTGGCGCCGAAGAGCGTGTCGGGCCGCGTGGTGTAGACCCGCAACACGTCATCGCCGGGTTTCTTGGGGAAGCCGGTGCGGGCGCGATCGCGCTTCCAGGCATCATAGTCGGACCGGTCGGACTGGTCTGACCTGTCAGACGAATTCAACCCGATGAAGAAATCGACTTCCGCCCCGGTGCTCCGCCCGATCCAATTCCGCTGCAAGAGCTTGATGCTTTCCGGCCAGTCGAGCCCGTCAAGGTCCCTTTCCAGCCGGTCGGCGTAGGCGGTGATCCGCAGCATCCACTGGCGGAGCGGAATCCGCACGACCGGATGCCCACCCCGCTCGCTCTCCCCGCCGGTCACTTCCTCGTTGGCCAGCACGGTACCCAGCGCCGGGCACCAATTCACGGGGGCTTCGAGTTGATAGGCCAGGCGGTGTCCGTCCTGATAGCGATAAATGGCCTCCTTGCTTTCGGCCGCGACTTGCTTGGGGATCGGCAGTTCGGCGATCGGCCGGCCCCGCTGCTCCACGGGGTCGAACCACGTGTCGAACAACACCAGGAAGATAAACTGCGTCCAGCGGAAGTAGTCCACGTCGGTGGTGGCCAGCTCGCGGTCCCAATCGTAGGAGAAGCCGAGCATCTTCAACTGGCGGCGGAAGGTGGCGATGTTCTTCTCGGTGGTCGCGCGGGGATGGGTGCCGGTCTTCTTGGCGTGCTGTTCGGCGGGCAGCCCAAAGGCGTCCCAGCCCATCGGGTGCATCACGCTCATGCCTTTCATCCGGCTGTAGCGGCAGACGATGTCGGTGGCCGTGTAGCCTTCGGGATGCCCCACGTGCAGGCCATCGCCGCTGGGGTAGGGGAACATATCCAAAACGTACAATTTGCGCCCCCTGGGCAATCTGGGGCAAGCAAACGTCCGGTTCTCTTCCCAGAACTTCTGCCACTTCGACTCGACGACGGCGGGATTGTAGCGGGGCATGGCGATGATTCTATCCCTTCCCGGCCGCATCCGCAAATGCAATCGCCCCAACCTATCCCGCTTCAACGCACGCATCCGCGAGCGGTGTGCCACTGCTTGGAACAAGCGGTGCTTGGCGAAAGTCGGGGGGGCACCACTGCTTGTGCCAAGCAGTGGCACAACTTCGTAAGACATACGCGCCGTGCGTTCTCCAAACCGCTCTTCGCGCCCGTCGCCCCGCCGACGTATAATGAGGCCAGGGGACTTGGAACTGGTAGCCCCGCGCGGGGAAGTCCCACTATCAAGGAGGTATCGGCGTGCTCACCGTCCGGCCGAGAGTGGCGGAGTTGACTTTTCAGGTTTACGGGCGTCCGCTCCATCCCGAGTTGTTCGAGGTCTTCCAGACCTGCACGCTCCAGCGCGGCGGTTATACCGCGAAAATCGACATCACCGGCGCCGGCCACGTGGTGACTTGGCGTTACGCGGGCCTGACGCTGACCGAGGTGGCCGCCTCCGCCCACCATCCGTTGCCCAAAATGCGGCGGCTGTTGGCCTACAGCCTGAAGGGCCAGCGGACCGACCACATCGATTGCCGCGGCGGCGTCCGCTACCAGATGAGTTTCCAGCTCGAGCCGACCGAGCCCGAGGTCTTCTGGACCTATCAGCAGGAGCTGGCCGACGACGGCCTGCGGCGGGGCATGTTGCACCGCTTTGACTCCAGCGGCCGGCTCCCCCTGGGCGCCCTGAGCTACATCAACTTCGAGGCCCGCCAGCGGAGCCTCCTGATCCAGGCCTTCCACACCTTCCCCGACGACTACGCCGTGGTGAAGAGCCAGTCGCTCTTCCAGTTGCCGTGAGTCAGCCGGTGATGTAGTCCTTCAGGAAGCGGTTCTCCAGCGCCAGCCGGTCGTGCTGGGCCTTCACCACGTCGCCGATGGAGATGATCCCCGCCAGCCGGCCTTCGCTGAGCACCGGCAGGTGACGGATCCGCCGGTTGGTCATCAGCCCCATGACGTCCTCAACCTCGTCGTCGCCCGTGGCGGTCACCAGCGCGGTGGACATCACCTCGGCCACCGTCACCTCGCCCAGCGGCCGCTTGCCCACCATCGAGGCGTAGAGGATGTCGCGGTCGGTGATGATGCCCACCAGATTCTCCCGCCCGGCGGCGTCGGCCCGCAGAACCACCAGCGAGCCGATGCGATGCTCCATCAGCCGGGCGACCACGTCTTGCAGGGTGGCATCGCCGGAGATCGAATGGACCGTGGTCCCCTTGACGCTGAGAATGTCCTGGAGTTTCATGCCGTCCTCCCCGTGCGAAAAGTGTCCGGAGAACCCGCCTCGCAATGAGCTTTCCGCCGCGTGTAGAATTTTACCGGGCCGCCGCCCCGAAGTCCAGAGCGGCATCTTGTTCCCACGCTCCGCGTGGGAACGTTACCGGAACCGCAACTTGAGCACGTCGGCCTCCCACTCCTTCTGGAACTCGGCCATGTCCTTCCGCCCAAGGACCTCTTGGAGCGTTTCGTAGCCCGTGGGGTCCTCTTTCCGGTTGGCCCGGAAGCGGCGGTAGAACTTCTTGAGCAGCCCTTGCTGCTGGAGGTAGTAGCAGAGGTATCGGGCCTGGGCGTAGTTGGTCCCACGGTCTTTTTCGTAGAACTCGTCGCTGGTGGTCGAGCAGAGGGTCTTGAACGACGGGACCCGCTTCTTGCGGATCGCCTCTTGCAGGCCCGGCAGCCGCCAGTTCGTGTAGCCGTGGATTTCGCCCTGCTCCTCGCCGCACTGTTCGTAGAGCGAGCCGAGCCCCTCGTTGAACCACGCCGGGCAGTCGGGGAAGTTGGCCGCCACGAACGGGTGTACGATCTCGTGTACCAGCGTCCCGCCCCCGGTGGCGATGTTCATCACCAGCGCCTTGTGCTGAGCGGAGAAATATCCGTAGGGCGTGTCCGGCTTGCTGCCGAAGAGCTTTTCGGCGTTCTCCTCATAGCTCTCCTTGTCCTTGAAGAGCCAGATGTCGAGGATGTCGGCCGGGTCCTTCTCGAAATAGGCCGCCTTGAGCTTCTCGACGGCCCATTGGACGGTGTCTTTCGCCCGGCGACGGACGTCGGCCGGCTCGTCGTCGCCGATCACCACAAACGGCGGCGTCACGACAACTGTAAAACCCTCGCCCGGCAGCTTCTTCTTCAACTCGCTGACGTGCCGCTCGAACTCGGCGGCCGTATGGTTGCCGTAGCGGCCGGCGGCGACGGCGTTCAAGGATGCAACCGCACATGCCAGGAGGACAATGGAACCGCAGAATGTTTCTCATGGGAATCAGTTGGTCAGCAAGTTTGCGGTTTTCCAATCTTACGAACTCCGCGTCGCCTTCCCGCCGAAGCCAGGAAAGGCCGTAAACAGAGCATCTCACACCTACCATGATGGCCTTTGGAGCCGGCCTTGTCCAGAGCAAGAATTGGGCCACTTGAGGATGCCCGCGGTTGGCGGCTTGGCGGTAGTAGATTTTGGCGACGTTCGGCTTGCCGGCCTTTTCGGCGGCCATGCCGCGGTCCAGGGCGGCCCAACTGCCGGCGCAGGAGCAGATGCCTGCAATGGTGCTGGGCGCATTTAAAGCGCGATTTTCAAGCGATGATCGACAGCGGCGACAAGCGGGCGAAGTGGCTTGGGCAATCCCTTCATTGCTCCCCAGGGCATGAACGATTACCCCTAATCCTCTCCCAAAGGGGGAGAGGACCGGTGTCTTGTCCTCTTGGAATCCCCTATTCGCGGCGGGCACGGAACCGGGCGGCGTCGGTGCGCTCGCGGCGGATCAAGCCGGCCAGGGTTTCGGCGGCGTCGGCGAGGTCGATCTTTTCGACGTTCTTCTCCCAACGCCACTTGACCTCCAGCTTCCCCTCCTTCAGCCCCCGCTCGCCGATCACCACCCGCAGCGGGACGCCGATCAGGTCGGCGTCCTTGAACTTCACGCCGGCACGGCAGTCGCGGTCGTCCAGCAGCACGTCGATTCCGGCGGCGGTGAGCCGGTCGTGCAACTCGCGGGCAACCTGCATCGACGCCTCGTCGGGCACCTTCACCGGCACCAGCAGCACCTCGTAGGGGGCCAGCGAAACCGGCCAGATGATCCCGTCCGCGTCATGGCTGGTCTCGACCAGCGCGGCCAGGATGCGGTTCACGCCGATGCCGTAGCAGCCCATGATGATCGGCTTGAGCTGTTCGTCGGCATCGAGGAACTTGGCCCCCAGGGCGTCGGTGTACTTCGTGCCCAGCTTGAAGACGTGGCCCACCTCGATGGCGTGCCGCAGGGCGAGGATGGCGCTGCAGCGCGGGCAAGGGTCGCCGTCGATGGCCTTCCGCAGGTCGGCGAACAGGTCGGGCTCGAAATCGCGGTGCAGGTTGACGCCGGTCACGTGGGCGTCGGCCGCGTTGGCCCCGGTCACGGCGTTCCGCATGAACTGCACGTCCCGGTCGGCCAGGATCGGAATCCGCTCCTTCATCCGCACCGGACCGGCGAAGCCGACCGCGCGCCGGTCACCCGTTCGATCACTTCCGGCGGCGCTAGCTCGATCCGCTCCGCCTTTTGCGCGCGGCGGATTTTGCCCTCATTCGCCTCGTGGTCGCCGCGCACGAGGACCGCGATCGGCCGGCCGTCGGCCAGATAAATGAGCGTCTTGATGAGGTTCTGCGGGCGGCACTTGAGGAATTGGCTGACCTGCTCGATCGTGCTGACGCCCGGCGTGGCGACCTGGCGGAGCGGTTCGAGCGGCACGCTCGGCGGCGTGCAATCGCGGGCGCCGATCTCGGCCTTCTCCTGGTTGGCCGCGTAGCCGCACGCCGCGCAGTGGAGGACATTATCCTCGCCATTGTCGGCGGGGACCATGAACTCGTGGCTGGCGTCGCCGCCGATCGGCCCGCTCTCGGCCTCCACCGCCAGGTAGCTCAGCCCGGAGCGGTCGAAGATGCGGCAGTACGCCTTGTACATCGCGTCGTAGCTGCGGCCCAGCGACTCGATCGAGGCGTCGAAGCTGTAGGCGTCCTTCATCAGGAACTCGCTGGTGCGCAGGATGCCGAACCGCGGCCGCTCCTCGTTGCGGAACTTGGCCGTGATCTGGTAGAGCGTGATCGGCATCTGGCGGTAGCTGTTGATCTGCCGCGAGACCAGGTTGGTGATGATTTCCTCGTGCGTCGGGCCGAGGACGATGTGGACTTTCCGGCCGGGGCGATTCAACGTCAGTTGCACCAGGACGTCGCCGAAGGCGGCCACGCGGCCGGTTTGCTCCCACAGGCCGCGCGGGGACATGGCCGGCAGGGCCAGCTCGACGGCCCCGGCGGCGTCCATTTCCTCGCGGACGATCCGCTCGGCCTTCTTCAAGGCCCGGAACCCCAGCGGCAGATAGGTGTAGGCCCCGGCCATGACCTGGTTCACGAGTCCGGCGCGGAGCATGAGCACGTGGCTGGGGATTTCCGCCCCTTCGGGCGATTCTTTCATCGTGGGGATGAGCGTGCGGGTCCAGTACATGGCGAGGGCTCAGGGTTCAGGGTTCAGGGGACAGAGATCATCGAGCCGCTTGCGGCTTCGCAATCATCAAGCCGCTTGCGGTTTCGCAAACCGCGAGTCTTCCCCCATAAGAGCGTCATTGTAGGCGAATTCGGGCGGCGGGGAAAGTGGAAACCGCACGTCGCCCCACTTGTGGAGGATCGCCGCGGCGCCTACAATTTAGCGCTATTACAAATAGCCGGGGGCTAACAGCCCCCGGAACGCTCCGGGGGCTGTTAGCCCCCGGCTATTTTCATTGTGAGATTCTATGCCCCGCCGGTACGTCAGCGAATTGAGCCACCAGGAGCCGGTCGACCAGGTGTTTGTCGCCTCGGATAAGCAACTCCGCCCCAACCGCAGCGGGAACCTCTATCTCCAGGTCGAGCTTTCCGACCGCACCGGCCGGATCGCCGCCCGGCTGTGGAACGCCAACGAAACGGTCTACAAGTCGTTCCAGAACGGCGACTACGTCCGCGTCGAGGGGACGGTGCAGCTTTACCAGGGGGCCATGCAGATCATCGCCGCCAAACTGCACCGGGTCGATCCGGCGGAGGTGGACGAGTCCGATTTCGCCCCCTTGCCGGCCGTGGCCGTCGATAAGCTCGTCCTGCGGCTGGGTGAAATCCTCCGCTCGCTTGATGACCCCGAGCTGAAAACCCTGGCCGAGTGCTTCTTGATGGATGAGCCGTTCATGGCCAAGCTCAGCATGGCCCCGGCGGCCACCAAGAACCATCACGCCTATCACGGCGGGCTGCTGGAACACGTGGTGGCCGTGATGGAGCTTGCCCTGGCCGTCAGCCCGTTCTACCCGCAGATCGACCGCGACCTGCTCCTGACCGGCGCGTTCCTTCACGACCTGGGCAAGACCGGCGAACTCTCGTCGGAGCACGGCGTCAGCTATACCGATGAGGGGCAGTTGATCGGCCACCTGGTGATGGCCGTCGAGATGCTCGACGCGAAGCTGGCCGAGGCCGAAAAACTCTCCGGCGAGCCGATCGACACGGAGACCGTGCTGCGGTTGAAGCACATGATCTTGAGCCACCACGGCGAGTACGCCTTCGGCAGCCCGAAGTTGCCCATGACCGTCGAGGCCGTCGCCCTGGCGTTTCTCGACAACCTCGACGCGAAGATCAACACGTTCTCGCAATTGATGAAAGAGGACCCCAACGTCGATAGCCCCTGGACCACGTACAACACGAACCTGGAGCGGAAGCTGTTCAAGGGGACCAGTCGAACCGCATGAATCCACTCGAAGAATCCATTGTCCAACTGGTCAACGCCTCGGGCTATCGCCCCGTCAAGCCGCGGGTCATCGCGCAGCAATTGAAACTGCCGAAAGACGAGGCGGTGGAGGTCCGCCGGGCGGTGAAGCGGCTCGTGCACGACGGCCGGCTCGCCTACGGTTCGAGCCACCTGGTCAGTCCTGTTGCTCCGGGAGCTGTTAGCTCCCGGCTATTGGCGACGCCGTCGAGGAAGACAAATAGCCGGGGGCTAACAGCCCCCGGAACGCGCGAGAAAAAGCCCACCGGCAACCGCGTGCTGGGCGTGTTCCAGCGGACGCAGAAGGGCTTCGGCTTCGTCCGCCTCCGCAGCGAAGAGGCGACCGCCGACCTGAAGGACATCTACATCCCCGCCGAATCGACCCAAGACGCGGCCACTGGCGACGTGGTCTTGGTGCAAGTGGGCCGGCCCCGCGGCAGCCAGCCCGGCCCGCGCGGCGAAATCGTCGAAGTGGTCGAGCGGCAGACGCAGCAATTCGTGGGGACGTATCTGGAATCGGCCGGCGCGGCCTACGTGCGGATCGACGGCCCGCTGTTCGCCCGGCCCATCTACGTCGGCGATCCCGGGGCGAAGAACGCCCGGCCCGACGACAAGGTGGTGATCGAGATGCTGCGGTTCCCCTCCCCGTTGCGGGACGGCGAAGGGGTCATCACCGAGGTCCTGGGGCCGCGGGGCAAGCCGGGCGTCGATACGCTCTCGATCATCCGCGAGTTCAACCTGCCCGACCGCTTCCCGCCCGACGTGATCGAGGACGCCCACGCGGAGGCCGAAAAGTTTCGACGAATCGCCCGGCGGCCGAACGGACTTCACCGGCGAGACGGTCGTCACGATCGATCCGGTCGATGCGCGGGACTTCGACGACGCGATTTCGCTGGAGCGTCTGGAGGACGGCGGCTGGCGGCTGGGGGTCCATATTGCCGACGTGTCGCACTTCGTCCGGCCCGGCAGCCCGCTGGACCGCGAGGCGAAGGACCGGGCCACGAGCGTCTACCTGCCCGACCGCGTGTTGCCGATGCTGCCCGAGGTGATCTCGAACGGCCTGGCGAGTCTTCAGCCGGGCAAGGTCCGCTTCACGAAGTCGGCCGTCATGGAGTTTACGGCCGAAGGGCTGCGGACCACAACGGAACTCCACTCGGCCGCCATCCGCAGCAGCAAGCGGCTCACCTACGAGCAGGTGGACGGATTCCTGCAAGACCCGGAATCCTGGCGGCGGAAGCTCGGCGGCAAGGTCTGCGATCTGCTTGGGCGGATGCACACGCTGGCGATGACGCTCCGCAAGCGGCGGCTCGTCCACGGTGCGCTCGAACTGACCATGCCCGAGGTCAAGGTGGAACTGGACCACGAGGGGCGGGTGACCGGGGCGCACGTGGTCGAGAACACCGAGAGCCACCAGATCATCGAGGAGTTCATGCTGGCCGCGAACGAGGCGGTGGCCGAGACGCTCCGCGACCGCGGCTGGCACTTTTTGCGCCGCATCCACCAACCACCCAGTCCGCAAAAACTCAAGGCGCTGACCGAGTTCATCGCCGAGTTGGGCTACAAGACGGGCAGCCTCGAAAGCCGCTTCGCCCTGCAAAAGCTCCTGGACGCTTCCATCGGCCGGCCCGAGCAGCACGCCGTCCATTTCGCCGTGCTCCGCTCGCTGCAACGGGCGATCTACAGCCCGATGGAAGAAGGCCACTACGCCCTGGCCAGCGAATGTTATTGCCACTTCACCTCGCCTATACGCCGCTATCCCGACCTGACCGTCCATCGGCTGGTAGACGCGTTACTCACAAAAACCAAGCCGCGGGCCGGAAAAGGGGACAGGCACCTTTCGCCGGAACGGCCCTCCGGGTGCTTCGCACAAAAGGTGCCTGTCCCCTTTTCCGGCCGCTCGAACGATTACGACGAGTTGGTGGTCCTCGGGCGGCACTGCTCCGACCGCGAGCAGCGGGCCGAGGCCGCCGAACGGGATCTGACGAAACTCAAGCTGCTGAGCTACTTGAGCCAGCGGATCGGCGAGGAGATGGACGCCGTGGTGACCGGCGTGGAGAGCTACGGCCTTTTCGTCGAGGGGATCAAGCTGCCGGCCCAGGGGCTGGTCCGCATCGAGACCCTCCGCGACGACACCTACCGCTTCGACCGCGCCTCGCACACCCTGGCCGGCTATCGGGCGGGCAACAGCTTCCGCCTCGGCGACCTCGTGCGCGTGGCCGTGGCCAAGGTGGACCTGGAGCGGCGCGAAATCGACTTCCGCGTGGTGGAAGCCGGGAAGACGAAGGCCAAGCCGGGGGCGATTTCGCCCCGAAGGTTGCGTGTCGCCTCGCGCCGCAAATGAACGCGGCGTCCGCCTGGCTTGTTGGGTGCCATGCCCACGCTTGCCGTGGGCATGTTTCTCGAATGTCGCGGCGCCACGCCATCATGCCCACGGCGAGCGTGGGCATGGCACCCAAATCGCGCGATTCTCCCCCCACTACCACCTGATCTCCGTGCTGGTAAAATAGACGCTTTTCGCGTTCTTCGCAGTGGGCTTTCGCCGCTTGGGGGAGCGCAAACAAGGAGGACGAAATGGACGCAGCAACCCTGCGTACCCCCCTGTACGATTGGCACGTCTCCCACGGCGGACGGATGGTCGACTTCGCCGGCTGGGCCATGCCCGTCCAGTTCACGTCCATCATCGAAGAGCACACGGCCGTCCGCTCGGCCGTTGGCATGGCCGACATCTCCCACATGGGCCGGCTGCGCTTCGAGGGGCCCGGCGCGGCCGTCTTTCTGGCCGAGCTTCTCACCCGGCGGGTGGCCGACATGGAACTCGGACAAATCCGCTACTCGCTGGTCACGAACGACGCCGGCGGAATCCTCGACGACGTGTTGGTGGGCTACTACCACAACAGCCACGGCCAGCCGTTCTTCATGCTCGTGGTGAACGCCGGCAACCGGGCGAAGATCGTCGATTGGATCTCCGCCCACCTGACGGCGGAGCGGGCCAACCGGCCGGGGCAGGAAATCATCTGGAACGACGTCAGCCGCCTCTGGGCGATGTTCGCCGTCCAGGGCCCCCGCTCCGTGGAACTCTTGCAGCCGTTGGTGGACGTGGATCTCCGCTCGATGCGCTACTACCGCGGGGCGCAGGCCCTCATCCTGCATCCGGCGGCCCAGCGGCAAGGGTGCATCATCAGCCGCACCGGCTACACCGGCGAGGACGGCTTCGAGCTGAGCTTGGGCGCCACGATCGCCCAAGACGTGTGGGAGGCGCTGATGGAATTGGGCCGGCCGCTGGGCGTCGTGCCCGCCGGCCTGGGCGCCCGCGACACCCTGCGGCTGGAGGCCGGCATGCCGCTCTACGGCCACGAGCTGTCCGAAGAGATCAATCCTTTCCAGGCCGGCCTGGGCTTCGCCTGCCACCTGTCGGGCTACAACTTTCCCGGCCGTGACGCCCTGCTGCGGATTCAGAAGGAGCCGCCGAAATCGGTCCGCATCGGGCTGGAAATGGCGGCCGGAAGCCGCGCCGCCCGGCCCGGCTGCCCCATCCTGGCCGACGGCCGGCCGATCGGCGAAATCACCAGCGGCACCCATTCGCCCACGCTCGGCCGGCCGATTGCGATGGGCTACGTGGCCCCCGCGCTGGCCCAGCCCGGCCGCCGGCTCGAAATCGACATCCGCGGCCGTCCCGAGCCGGCCCAGGTCGTCGAACTCCCGTTTTACCAACGCAAGAAAAGTAGTCGGCACACTCCGTGTTCCGACATATGGCCGCACACGGCGTGTGCGGCCTACAACAATAGAAAGGACCTCAGCGATAATGCCCCAAGATTTGCTCTACAGCAAGACGCACGAATGGGTCCGCCTCTCCGACGAGCCGGCCGGCGGAAAGACCGCCACCGTGGGCCTGACCGCCTTCGCCTTGGAAATGCTCACCGACCTGGTCCACGTCGAACTGCCCCCGGTGGGCCGGCAAGTCAAGGCCGGGCAGCCCTTCGGCGAAATCGAGTCGGTCAAGGCCGTCAGCGACCTCTATAGCCCCGTCGACGGCCAGATCGTCGAGGTCAACTCGGCGCTGGCCGGCAACCTCGAACACCTGGCCGAGGACCCCTACGGGGCTGGCTGGTTCATCAAGATCAAACTCAGCGAAGAGGCCGGACTCAACGAATTGCTCGACGAAGCGGCGTATAAGAGACAGTGTGCCGAGGAGCAACATTAGCAGAAAGGATGAAGGATGAGGGATGAAGGATGAAGGATGAAACCGCCCGCTCGGCCCTCATCCTTCATCCTTCATCCTTCATCCTTGTCAGCCATGCCCTATTTCCCCAACACCGATTCCGACCGTCAGGCGATGCTGGCGGTCGTCGGCGCCGGCTCGATCGACGAGTTGTTCGCCATGATCCCGCCCGAACTGCGGATGAAGCGCGAGCTGTGCGTACTGCCGGGCCTGGGCGAACTGGAGTTGACCGCCCATCTGGGCGAGCTGGCCGGGCGGAACACGCCCGCCACCCAGGCCGCCTGCTTCCTCGGCGGCGGCAGCTACGACCACTTCATCCCCGCCGTGGTCGACACGATCTCGTCGCGGAGCGAGTTCTACACCGCCTACACGCCCTACCAGGCCGAGGCCAGCCAGGGGAGCCTGCAAGCGTTCTTCGAGTACCAGACGCTGGTGGCTCAACTGACCGGCATGGACGTGAGCAACTGTAGCCTCTACGACGGCGGCAGCGCCGTGGCCGAGGCCGTGCTCATGGCCATGCACGCCACCGGACGGAGCCGCGTGGTCACGGCCCGCAGCGTCCATCCCGAGTATCGCCAGGTGCTCGGCACGTATTTGGCCAACATGGGCGTCGATCTGGTCACGCTCGACACGCCCGACGGAACGGTGTCCGTTGCGGAACTTGCCGCCGCGGTGAACGACCAGACGGCGTGCGTGCTGATCCAGCATCCCAACTTTTTCGGTTGCCTGGAGGAGATCGAGCAAGCGGCCGAAATCGCCCACAAAGCCGGGGCCCTGTTCATTGTTTCGGTCGATCCGATCAGTCTCGGCCTCTTGAAGCGGCCGGGCGATTACGGGGCCGACATCGTCGTGGCCGAGGGGCAATCGCTGGGCAATCCGATGGCCTTCGGCGGCCCGTACTTGGGGCTAATGGCCTGCCGCGAGCAGTATCTCCGCCGTATGCCCGGCCGGCTGGTCGGCCAGACCGTCGATCGTCACGGCCGCCGCTGCTGGGTGCTGACGCTGCAAACCCGCGAGCAGCACATCCGCCGCGAAAAGGCCACCAGCAACATCTGCACAAACGAAGGGCTGTACGCCGTGCGGGCGACGGTCTATCTGGCCCTGATGGGCCCGGCCGGGATGCGGAGCGTCGCCGAGCTATGCCTGCAAAAAGCCCATTACGCGGCCGAACGGTTGACGGCCGCGCCGTCCCTTTCGTTCAAGTTCAACCGCCCGACGTTCAAGGAGTTCGTCGTCCGCGTCAAAGGCCGCGGTGTCGATGACTTGATCGAGCAGGCCCGGCAAGAAAACATTTTCGCCGGCGTGCCGTTGGGCCAGTGGTATCCCGAGTTGTCCGACTGCGTGTTGGTGGCGGTCACCGAGAAGCGGACCAAGGAGGAGATCGACCGGCTGGCGGCGGTTTGCTCGTAGGGCCTGTGATCCGAAATTCGGAAGCGGTGGCGGATATGAAGAACGACCCCTTGCCAAGATTGGACGCAAGCCCCCAAACGCGCGAGGCGTTGCTGCCGTTTTGCCGGCTGAAGGCGGGGGAAATATGGGAAGATTCTCTGGCAGGCCATCGCGTGGGCTGCCTCGACGCCGCGTCGTTGGATCAGGTCGAGTATTTGATGGGCGGCCAAGAGGCGACCTTGGCAATCCAAGACCCGCCCTACAATCTGGTTGCTTTCGATGAGCGTCCCTTGTGTGAGTTCATCGACTGGTGTGCGCAATGGGTGCGGAACACCGATCGCATCTTGTCGCCTGATGCGTCACTGTACGTGTCGCTTGGCGCGGATCAGAACGACGGCTTCCAACCGTTGCCGGATTTCATGCTGATGATGCGGCGGCAGCCGTTTCGCGCGCAGCTTCATTACGGTGCGGAATCAGCGGGGATACGGCACGCAAAGGAACTGGATGGCGGTCCGGCAGGAACTGCTTTACTACGTCAAGGGCCGTCCCCCGTTCCACGTCGATGCCGAATACACCGACATCCCCAAAATCCTCCGCGGATACTACAAGGAAGTGAACGGCCAGGTGACGGAGAACCTGGAAAGAGGCAAGTCCGAAAATATCAGGGCGGGAAACGTGTGGGTGGACGTTCAGCAGGTGTTTTATCGGATGGAGGAGAACGTTTCCGGCTGCTACGCCCAAAAGCCGCTCAAGGCGATCGACCGCATCATCAAGGCAAGCTCCGATCCGGAAGACGTGGTTGTTGATTTCTTCTCGCACTCGGGCACGACGCTCCTGAGTGCCGAGATCAACAAGCGGCGCTGCATGACGATGGATATTGATCCGTTGTTTTGCGAGATCACGATCCGCCGGTTGGAGCATTTTCGGCGGACGGGCCGATTGGGTTGGCAAAACGGCCATCCGTTCGAGAACGAGTACGCGCCACTTCAATGCGGACGTCTCGATCGCACGGACGCTGCGGCCGCCAAGGCAGAGCGTCGGCAGGGCCGTTCACGGCCCTTGCCGCCAGAGGCGGTATTAGGCCCGACGTGTACGTCGGGTCGGGAGGAGGAGCGAACGATGATTGCGTTGTCAGGCCGGTTCACTGGCCTCCTGCCCATCGGCGTTGCCGAGGAAAGCAGGACGCCCGTGAACGGGCGTGACACGGATTGGCCGAGGGAAAACGACGAGGGCGCGCGCCGCCCCGCCAACCCGGCGTGAACGCCGGGCCGATTACCGCTAACGCGGAAACGCCCGTGAACGGGCGTGAGGAGTGGAAGTTGCGGATGAACGACAAGGGAACGTGCGAACACTGCGGCTTTGTCTTCGGTTATGACCTGCTTCACAACGGCTTCACCGACTCTGCATACGCATACTGCGACCGATGTGGAAAGCTCGCCCTTCTCGACGGGTGGATGGTGCCCACAGGGATTCAGTGCAGAATCCACCAGTCGATTACGGCGGACATCGAGGACAAGCTCCTGCCGTGCGATTGTGGAGGGAGATTTAGCGGCGATTCAGGCCCGCGCTGCCCAAGTTGTCGGCATCTTCTGTCGGCTGAGAAGGCCGCGGAGTGGTTAGAAAACAACGCGCCTGGCACAGCAAGGGGCTGGCGCTGGCAAAGGACCTGGTCCGGCGTTTACGCTATTTCAATTGAGAACAATGTCGTGACAAACAATTGGAAAAGATAGGGCCGGTTGCCATCCCGCCTGCGCGGGATCGCTGGATCAACTGAACCATCGGTCGCAGAAATCGTCGAAAGCACCATGCACAACACTCAATCCACTCAACTGTTGTTCGAACTTTCCAAAGCCGGCTGCCACGGCGTGCGGCTGCCGGCGTGCGACGTACCGCCGAAACCCTTGAGCACGCTGCTGCCGGCCGAGGCCATCAGCGACTCGCCCCTGCCGCTGCCGGAACTCTCGGAACCGGACGTTGTGCGGCATTTCGTCAACCTATCGAGCCGGAACTTCTCCGTCGATACCCATTTCTATCCGTTGGGCTCCTGTACCATGAAGTACAACCCCAAGCGGAACGAGCGGCTCGTGGCCCTGCCGGGCATGGCCGACCTGCACCCCTACCAGCCGGAATCGACCCTCCAGGGAATGCTCTACCTGCTGCACCAGGGACAGCACATCCTGGCCGAGATCGCCGGGCTGCCGGCCGTCTCGCTCCAGCCGGCCGCCGGGGCCCACGGCGAAATGACCGGCCTACTGGTGGCCGCGGCCTATTTCCGCGACATCGGCCAGCGGCGGACCACCGTGCTGATCCCCGACGCCGCCCACGGCACCAATCCCGCCAGCGCCGCGATGGCCGGCTTCAAAACCTTGGCCGTCAAAAGCACGCCGGACGGCTTCGTCGACGTCGATGATCTGGCGTCCAAGCTCAGCGCCGAGACGGCCGTGTTCATGATTACCAACCCGAACACGCTCGGGCTGTTCGAGCGGCGGATGGGCCAGATCGCCGAGATGGTCCACAAGACGGGCGGGCTGGTCTACCTGGACGGGGCCAATATGAACGCCATCCTGGGCGTCGCCCGGCCCGGCGATTTCGGCGCCGACCTGATGCACTTCAACCCGCATAAGACGTTCAGCGGCCCGCACGGCGGCGGCGGACCGGGCGCCGGCCCGATCGCCGTGGCGGAGAAGCTCGCCCCCTATCTGCCGGTGCCCCGCGTCATCAAGGACGGCCGCGGCTACCACCTCGACTACAACCGCCCCAAGTCGATCGGCCGGGTACGGAGCTTTTTTGGCAGCGTTGGCGTGTTGGTGCGGATGTACTGCTACATCCGCTCGCACGGCCCGGAAGGGCTGCGGCAGATCGCCGAGGACGCTGTGCTGAATGCGAATTATTTGCTCTCGCAGGTGAAGGACGTGCTGCCGGTGCCGAACGGCGACCGCTGCATGCACGAGTTCGTGGCCTCAGCGCAGAAGCTCAAGAGCGAGCGCGGCATCGCGGCCATGGACATCGCCAAGCGGCTCTTGGACTACGGCTTCCACGCCCCCACGGTCTATTTCCCGCTGATCGTCCGCGAGGCGATGATGATCGAGCCGACTGAGACGGAGAGCAAGCAGACGCTGGACGCTTTTGCGGAGGCGCTACGGCAGATCGTCGCGGAGCCGGCGGAACTGCTGCACGCCGCCCCAGAGCGGACGCCGATCTCCCGGCCCGACGAGGTGCTGGCGGCGCGGAAGCCGGTGCTGAGATGGAGGGCGGAAGGATGAAGGGGGAAGGGGAAAGGGGGAAGGACAAAGGGGGAAGGGGAACGAGGGAGATATTCCGCCTTCCGCCTTCTTCCCTCCCCCTTCCCCCTTCATCCTTCCGCCTTCTCCTTGATGCTCCCGCGTCGGGCGCATGGAACATGGCGGTGGACGAGGCGCTGCTGGAGGCTGCGGCCGAGGGGCAATCCACGCTGCGGTTCTACCGTTGGGCCGAGCCGACACTGTCGCTGGGCTACTTCCAGACCTACGGCGACCGCTTCCAGCACGAGGCGAGCCGGGGATGTGCGGCGGTCCGGCGCCCAAGCGGCGGCGGGGCCATCCTGCACGATCGGGAATTGACCTACAGCCTCGCCGTCCCCGAGCGCCACCCGCTGGCCGCCAACCGGCTGCGGACGTACCGGGCGGTTCACCAAGCCCTGATCGCCGCGCTGGGCCGGTGGGGGATCGAGGCCGGGATGCTCACCTGCGCCACGGCCGGCCGAGGCTGCGCGGGCAGTCGCGAAACCACACTAGCCCGAAGCGCAAGCGAGGGCTTCGGTGCCGCGCCGGGTTCCGCCCTCACCCTAGCCCTCTCCCAAGGGGAGAGGGGATCAAATGCACAACGGGAGCCGTTCCTATGCTTCCAACGGCGGTCGCCTGGTGATGTTCTGGTGGGGGGTGTTAAGGTCGCCGGCAGTGCCCAGCGGCGGTGCCGCGGCGCGGTGCTCCAGCATGGCAGCCTCCTGCTGGCCCGTTCCCCCGCCGCGCCCGAGCTGGATGGCCTGAAAGAGCTTACCGGCAAGGCCGTGGATGCCGAAGAATTTCATAGAGGCCTGGCTGAAGGAGCTTGGCAGCGTGCTGGGCGTCGCGTGGCGGCGGGAGGCCCTGACAGAGGGACATGACCACCGTGCCGCCGCACTGCTGGCCGAGAAGTATTCCGCGGCCGCGTGGACCGAAAACCGAGGCCGCGGGTCGGGAATCTGTTGACTATCGGGCCCCGATCTGCTAGCATCGAAGATGTGGGGGTGGCTGGTTTTTGCCATCGCAATGATCTCTAGGGGGAAGGTTGTCGAGGTAGCCGGCGTACGGGTTCGCACTGTCGGGAGATGCGGCCATGGAAGTCAAGCTCATCGTTCAGAACGGCAAGCACGCGGGAAGAGCGATTCCCGTCTCCGCGGCGAAGTTCTCGATCGGCCGGGCAGAAGATTGCCAACTCCGCGTGCAGAGCAGTTTGATCAGCCGGAAGCACTGCGTGATCCTGGTCGAAGAAGGCTCGGCCAGCATCGAGGATTGCGGCAGCACGAACGGGACTTTTCTGAACGACGAGCGGCTCACCGAGCGGTGTGAATTGCACAGTGGCGACCGGCTCCGCGTGGGCATGTTGGGGCTGGAGGTCCAGTTGGCGGTGAGCGTGGAGGGGAAGAGGAAGCCGAAGGTCCACAGTGTTCAAGAGGCGGCCGCACGGACCGCCGCGTCGGTGCCCGCCGTCCAGGAAGAACTGGACATCAGCGGTTGGCTGGGAGAAACCAGCGGGGCGGGCCTGGCTCCGGCCCGCCGGGAGTCGGAAGAGGCCCACGAGACAATCGCCGACAAGAGCCTGGTCGATACGGCTACCATGCCCGCCGAGCCCCCCAAGCCCGAGGCCGAGAAGAACCCACCGGAGAAGAAGGACCGGAAGGCGCACGGGCCCACCAAGGGCGTCAGCAAGTTCCACGCCCCCGCTAAGCCGAAGGCCGAGAGCAGCGGCGCGGCGGCGGACGACGCGCTGAGACAGTTTTTCCACCGCAAGAAATAGCTTTGAGCGGACAGCCGACCGCTGGCTGCTTTTCCCGCGCCATCCTCACCGCCGGTAAAGCCGTAGCGCCGCTAGAAGCGGCACGGACGGAATGGCCGCGCCAATCCGCACGCTTTTCCCCACCCGCCGGGTTTCCCCCCGCCGATTTCCGGTGACTTTTGACAACCATGATGTATCCTATCTACATTGACACGCCAACTTGCACACCTGCGTCGATGGCGGAGGCTTTACCGGTGGTTGCCAACAAGAAATCTGTGGTCCGTGGGATCAAAGGAAAACCGGCCGTGGCGGAAAAGAAGCCGACGGCCAAGTCACCAATCGCGGCCGACGCGGCAGCGACGGTCACGGTCGACCGCCGGGAGAACCGGGACCGCCGGCTGGGACTTGACCGCCGCGCGCACAGCGTCCCCGTGGGCGTCGAGCGGCGGGTTGTGGTTCAGCGTCGGGTGAAAGTCAATCGCCGCCGGCAGATCGACCCCACCACCTGCGAACGCGACTACACGCCGGAAGAGATCGAGTTCATGAGCGCGATGGACGGTTACAAGCGTCAGAGCGGGCGGATGTTCCCCACCTGTAGCGAGGTGCTGGAGGTCATCAAGTCGCTGGGCTACGAGAAATCCGACGCCGTGCCCCCGCCGGGCATCGGCTTGCCCGCTCCCGTTGATATGGCCGCAGCCGGTTCCACACATTTCGTGTAGCGCTGCGACCACTGCCAAAATGAAAATGGTGGGTGCCATGCCCACGCTTGTCGTGGGCATGTACCGTGGCCGCCACAGGCTCATGCCCACGACAAGCGTGGGCATGGCACCCCGGTACGGCACCCCGGCTCACTCATTTTGCCCAGTTCGCCCGGAAACCACTCTTGCGTCCATCGGCATAACTGGCTATCCTCCCCCCTCGTTGTGATCCCGGCCGGCGCTCGTGGCTCCGCTGCCGGCGGCTGTTCCCTTGTGGACTTTTTAGCGCGAGGCACCAGCGCCGTGACTGCACCAACTCATCCGAATCGTCGCCGCCGGGGCCGCGGGCCGCTGGCGGCCGAAGGGTTCCTGCTGGCCGGACTGGCCTTGGCGCTGGCCGGCTGCGGGGAGTTCGCCGCGCAAGGGCGGAACGCGGAAGGAGTCCGCCTCTTCCAACAGGCCCGATACCCGGAGGCCCTGCGGGAGTTCCAGGAGGCCACCTACGACGACCCGAACAATGCCGACGGATACTACAACATCGCCGCCGCCTATCATCGCACGGGCCGGCTCGAACATTGCCAGGCCGATCTGAGACAGGCCGAAAGCTACTACAATCAATGCCTCGACCGGAATCCCAACCACACCGATTGTTACCGCGGGCTGGCCGTGTTGCTGGCCGAGCAAGGGCGCACTGAGGAGGCGTTCCGGCTGATCGAGGGCTGGGTGCAGCGCCAGCCGTGCTCGGCCGACGCCAAGATCGAGCTGGCGCGGCTCAACGACGAGTTCGGCAACCGTCAGGCCGCCACGGAACAGTTGCTCGCGGCCCTGGAGGTCGAACCGGACAACGCCCGGGCGTTAGCCGCGTTGGGCAAGATCCGCGAGGACGCCGGCGACAAGGCGCAGGCGCTGGCCAATTACCAGCGGTCGCTCTCTCAGGACAACCGCCAGCCGCAAGTGGCCGCGCGGCTGACGGCGCTGCAAGGCGGCCCGGCCCCCGCAGGATCCTCCGGCACGCCGTCGGCGCCCGACGTCGACCTGGGCACGCGCATCGCCGACCGCACCCCGCCACCGCCGAAGTAGGACCTGGAGGGTGGCACGCCCTGAAAGGGCGTGGTGGATCGCCAAGTTCGACCGTGATGTCCGCCACGCCCTTTCAGGGCGTGCCACCAAGCGTCCCCGGCTTCAGGGCGTGCCACCAAGCGTCTGCCGCTGGCTCTCTACTTCAGGTCGATGTCATAGCGAACCCGGCCCGAGCCGACCTCGAGGCTAATCCCGGAACTCCCCGGATCTTCAAACCGGGCCGGCAGTGGAAACCAGCCCGGCATGGGCGGTGCCGGAGCGGCCCCGGGTTCTTGCCGCCGGACGGCGGTCTGCCCGGCTACCGCCGACCGGCCCCTTGCGGGGTCGCGGCTGATGACGCCGATCTTCACGATACCCGGCGGCACGCCCTCGACGGTATATGAGCCGTCGGGCTCGATGGCCGCCGAGCGGGCCGTCTTGTCGGCACTGAGGAAAGTGACGGCGCCGTGGATGACGGGACGGCCCTGGTAGCTCACCTTTCCGGCCACCGTCGCCGTCCTGCCGCAGCCGCAAACGCCGGCCAATATGACCAGGAGCAGCAACCGGCCCGCCACGCAGTTCTTTCCGGCAATTGAACGTCTCATGGGTTCAGCCTCAGATCAAAAGTCGCCCATAGTGAGGGTCTCGCCGCCGGCCTTGGTGCCCAGCGCCCACCAGAGCGGCGGATTGATCGTGTCGTTGATCTGCCGCACCGAGCCGTCGACCAGAAGGAAGTTAGCGCCGTCGGGATGCCAACTCCAAAAGTCATCGACGTGACAGACCGGGCTGTTGGGCGTGTGGGGTGGGCTGTCGGTGATGTCGCCGGTATGACCGAGAATCAAGATCGGCGCCCCTCCGGTCCATAGCCGTAGGGATTGGTCAGCGCGGGCGGCACCTGTCCGCCCGTCACCGAGCCCGTCCAGGTGGGGTAGGCAAGATTGCTGGATCGCTCGCCCGCGAAGATCGTGTTGCTCGAACCATCAGTCACATCCCTCATCTGCACCGCAACGTTCCGGTAGAACATGCCCCGACACACAGCGGCCCGCATCGGATCAATCGTTAGAGGGATGAGAAAGCCCGGGTCCGGGCTGATCTCCGGGTTGCCGAACATGCCCACGTAGTTGCTATGGGCCACCTGCACGGCGGTGCCGCTGACTGTAAAGACTTTGGCGGCATCGTCCGAAGGGCAGAGGAAGACCGGCAGGCTGGTCGTCCGGGGGACGACATTCAGCGGGTCCGTGATGTCCTTGTCGAAGCGGATTTGCCCGTACAGATTGTCCTGCTCAAGGTAGGGAAGAATCATCGCCGCCCAGCCCCAACCCGGCCCCGTGTCACCCGTATAAATGCCCGAGTCCGAAGTATTGTAGCCCGGACTGCTGAACGCCGAGATATAGCCGGGCGGAAAGCTCCCCAGCGCGGTGTGATAGTTGTGCAATGCCACGCCGATCTGCTTGAGGTTATTGCTGCAAGAACATCCGTCGTGCCGCCTCGCGGGCCGCCTGCACCGCCGGCAGCAACAACGCGATCAGAATCCCAATGATCGTGATCACGACCAATAACTCGATCAAGGTAAACGCCCTGCGGCCGTTTCTCTTTCGCGTAAACATGAAATCATCTCCAATCGAGTGCCGGCGCAGTGGACCACCGATTGCTCGCAAGCAGGGCGCACCGGAATGCACGGGGAACCTACGGGAGGTCAAACCAACGGAGAGAAGTTCACGCGCAAGAAGGCGGGGCGCGGCACTGCCAGGCCGAGAAGACGCCACACACCACACGCGCCGGCCGGAGTGTGACAACCTCCTGCACCAATGCGGCCGATGCCACCGGCGCAACGGCCGTCGTCAGTGCCGGCTTCTGGGCCAAGAATTGGCAGGCCGGACAATTGCTGTCCTGGAGGGGATGCCGGCCGCAACACCCGCCGTCGTGGCCGGCGTGATTGTGTACCAGCGCAGCCGTAGCCAGCGCCAGCACGTAGCCGGCTGCCACCACTGCCGAAAGTCTGCGGTTTCTCGTCCACATGGGCGTACGCCGTCCAATCGGGCCGTCCCAACCGCCATTTATGATACTCTTTCGGGTTATGCCGGTCAAGCGACATTCCCTTCCCAGCCCTTCCCACGGGTGTCACTTTGGTGTACAATAGGAGCGGAAGCTCAGACCTCCTCCTCTCACTGAGCCAATCTCAGCGACGCGGCCGCCTCCCCTTCCGCACGCCATTTCAAGCGTGTACCCGGTCCCTTTTCTCTTGGGCGAGCAGCGATCATGTGGCACAGAGAAACCTTTCCCGACAAGTCGATCAATCAGAAGATCAGCCAACAACTGGCCGGCCGCGGCATGAGGTCGCCCTGCCGGATTGCCGTGCAAACGGCCAAAGGGGTGGTGACCCTTACCGGCAGCATCGAGTACGAACACCAGCGGAACGCGGCCGTCCTGGTCGCCCGCCACATGGATGGGGTCAACCGCGTCGTCGACCAACTCCAGGTCAGGCCGAAGACGTCGCAATGGAAATAGGGTTGGGTGATCGGGGCGGCGGCGGAGCGGCGGGAAGTGGCGGAAAGAGGGTCAGCGATAAGAGACGCTACGGCAAGTGTTCCAGATCGTCGAGGTCCTTAGGTCGCCCCAACGCCCGTTCTCCGAGTTCAACAACGCGAAGAACTCTTGGAAGTCTTTCGGTAGCCGGATCGTAGCCATAGTGGATTTGCCGCAAGAGTTCCAAGGCCGCCCAGCGCTCCTCCGGCGGTTTTGACCACCAGAAGGTGCGGTCCTGTTCGGCGGCCTCGGCGAACGACAGCACGGCGAAGGCCGTCTTGTCCATTCGTGATAATTGCACCCCGTCGGTCATGGCAGTTCCAAGACTAACCGCAACCGGGCCGCCGGTCAATCCGGTTTCACAGGGTCACCAACGTCGTTGTGGTTTGTCCGAATTCGCAGTCAATCGCGCACATCCCCGTTGTCGCCCTCGACTAGCGAGACGCCGTTCGCGGGATTGTTGGGCAGGTAATAGCAGTCCTGCCCCAGGACTTTCGTCAGCACGCGGCTCTCCTTGTAGTTCTGTGTCGCGAAGCTTTTGAAACCTGCGCTGTCGACGGCGATAATGGCATCCGCTAGCAGGGAACAGCCGGTCTTGTAGTCCAGCAGAATGGTAGGGTCCGCGAGCGCTTCGCCAATCACGCGGGAAAACTGCTTTAACTCGTCGGTGGCTAGGTCGGCGTCCAAATCGTCAATGGCTGCCCTGATCGACTCAAAGGACTTCCGGTGCTCGTCAAAAAAGCCATCGACGTTACACGCCTTAACTGAGCGTTTGCAGTTTGGCGCTTTCCAGATGCACGTTCCGTCGTGACCGCGCTGCTGCCCTGTCACTGCCCACCGGCATCCTGTGCCGTCGGCGAGTGAGTCGCAATGAGCGTCTATGGCATCCGTGCCCAGTTTCAATAGGCGCCGCAATGATGCCTGAGCGCGCCGGGTCCGATCCGCCTCGGTTCTCCCAAGAGTCTGGATAAGACTAAAGGCCCACGTTCGCTTCTCGTGGTGTTGGGGCATCAGGACATGGCTAACATGTTCCTGAACCCGCGCGACACTCTTCATCTCAACCAGCTTCCTTAGGTAGTACTCCGCCTGCGCCAAGATGACATTTCCGTATTCGACCTTCGAGTATGTGGAGCTTCCTTTCCACTGGAACAGGCCGAGTAGCCACTTGAGCCGAGGCCCGACCGTCTCAACTTTGTGGAAGCAACAATGGATCGACGTGTCGAGAAACACCTCTGCCGACTTGGGACGGTGCTTCTCATCCAATTTCACGAAAGACATCGACGCCGTCCCGAATGAGTTCTTGGGTTAGCTCGTTTGCGGCTTGATCGTCTACGTCCGGATCGTCACGCAGCTTAACGACAACCGACCGTATCGCGTCTGATTGGCTCGGCGTAATCGCCTCCAGATTCTCGTCGCAAAACGCGATCTGCAGCACGTTAACCATCTCCTCGAACGCCTCGGACTGTGAATCGCCTTCCAACAAGTCCCAAAGTGTTTGAAGGTGGTCCCTGACCTGCGCGAGGCTGTTGATCCTGAGGATCGGGTCGCCGCCGTTCTCCCGGGCTCTCTCCAACTCGTCTATGCATAACTGAAGACAGAGACGCCTTTGTTGGATCACCCGCGCCGAAATGCGACGCTGGGGCAGCAGGTGCTTTCTCGGCGGCGCGCCAATCGAACGCCGCCTGCTCTCGCCAGTGGAACGACTGCCAGCCGTCTCGATCCCCTCCGCCCAGCGCTCGCCGGAAACCGATTCATACGCGAACGACGTAGGCCGGTCAGCGTCTCGCTGCAACTGAACCACGCCGCCGGTACCATCTTGCAGGTCCATTACCGATCGACCTCCACCAGAATCGTCTGTGCGATTGAGCCGAAATCTTTCATTGCGCCGCTAACAAACTGACGGATCGGAATCTGTTTCGCAGATGGCACGTCTTCGATGTAGGCGTCCATATCAACTATGATTCCAAGCGACGGATACGCCTTGAGCGCCCTCTTAGCCTTAAGACTCTCGATAAGCACCTTTCTCTGATCCTTCCAATGTTCGCGGGCGTGCTGCCGAGCGGCGGCCAAAACACTTGCGCAATGTTCACCTGTTGTTCAAAAGGCGTCACCGCGACCCTGACCATATGATCCGGTCGGGCGACCACGACAGTGTGTGACAGGTACGAGAGCGCGCCGAGGCTTGTCAAGGCGGCGCACGGGGCGAAAAACGACATCCGGGAAACGCGCGCCGCGGCTTCGTCAAGGGATGCGGTAGGGTATAGCGTCCAAACGCGAAATCCCATTCGCGGAAGAACGTCAACCTCTAACGTGGCGACAACCAACTCCGAGAATTCCTCGGCAAGCGCCGCGAACCGTTCGGGAGGCAGGACCTCCAGCACATCACGATTCTGGGACTGACTTAGCGAGGCGCTTGTGGGTGAGAAACTGAAGACAAGGTTGTCATCGTCGTTGCGTACATGGCACCCGTTTGTGTCGATCGCGTTCGTTGCCCATCCTTCGCGGTTCGCCACCGCTCGCGCGATACGACCGCAGCGGTCCCAGTATAGTTCCCCACCCTCGTACCTGATCTCAAATACAAGCCGGTGTCGCACTGCCGTTGCAGGGTCAACAACGTACGTCATATTGCGCTCCGGGAGAACGTCACCTAGCTCAGGATAGCACGTCAGGGGTGTGCTGGCAATCGCACCGGCCCAAGAAAGGCACCCGCCACCCCCCGTCTCTCGATCCCATCGACACAACCCCCCTAGAGGAGGACAACGATCCGGTGCGGCGTGAAAAACTCACTCGGGCGGGCCGTTTTCGTATTGTCTGGCCCGGCCGGCGGCATCAGGTCAGTTCGTCGCCCCAGCGGGCCGCAATCTGGCGGTGCAACTCCTTGACGGCGTCCGCACGGTCGGCGGGGCAGATCAGCGTGGCGTCGGGCGTGTGGACGATCACGAGATTCTCGCAGCCGATCGTGGCAATCAGGTGGGCCCGATCGCTGCTCACGGCCAGGCAGCCGCGCGTGTCCATAAGCACCGTCCGCTCGGCCGCCAGGGCGTTGCCCTGCTCGTCGTGCGGGCAAGTCTCGGCCAGGGACGGCCAGGAGCCGACGTCCAGCCAGCGGAGCGGCATGGGAATCGCCGCCACCCAGCACGGCGAAGCCGCGGTGCCTGCCGCCGCGTCGCGCGAGGCCGGCTCCATCACCGCATAGTCCACGCTGATTCTCTTGAGCGTCGGGTAGACCTCGTCCAAAACGGCCTGCCGGCGGGGCGTGTCCCAGGCGTCGGCGATCCGCCGGAGGCCGGCGTGGTTCTCGGGGGCGTAGCGGCGGATGCACTCCAGCAGCGTGCCGGCCCGCCAGACGAACATCCCGCTGTTCCAGAGGAACCGCTCGGGCCCGGCCTGGAAGTATTGCCGTGCCGTTTCGGGATCGGGCTTCTCGCGGAACTGCCGCACCCGCCGCGCCCCCATGTACTCGTCACGCTCCGCGTGACGCGATTCCCTCACGCGGAGCGTGAGGGGTACGAGGGGTACATTATCGCCAAGCTCCAGGTAGCCGTAGCCGGTGGCGGGGCCGGTCGGCGTAATGCCAAAAGTCACTAGCGACTCCGGCTGCCGCTCGACCAAGGCATAGCCCCGCTCGACGATCTCCTGGAACCGCTTGATCGGCTCGATCACCTGGTCGGCGGTGAAGACGCCGATGGTGGCCTCCGGGTCACGGCGGGCCAACACCGCGGCGCTGAAGCCCAGGGCGTTCAAGGTATCCCGCCCGCACGGCTCGCCGAGGTACTGGTCAGGGCCCAACTGCGGCAGCAAGCGGGCGACCGCCTCGGCGTGGGCCGCTCCGGCGCAGACGAAGCACTGCTCGGGCGGCAGCAGGCCGTCGAGCCGCGCGAAGGCGATTTCAAGCAGGCTCCGTCCACCGATCAAGGGAATCAACTGTTTGGGGCGCCCGGCGCGGCTCAGCGGCCATAACCGTGTCCCCGATCCGCCGGCAACCACCACGGCATATCGCATAACAACTGCTCCAAAGGCCGTTGCGGGCACCGCCGCGAAGCGGTGGTCGGCGGCCGCTAAACGATTTCACTCTCCACTCTCCACTCTCCACTGTGCTCCTCCCGCCGCACGCGGCGATAGAGCGAATCCCGCTCGACCGGCTCGCGGCCCGCCTCCACAATCAGCGCCCGGAGTTGGCCGACGTCGAGGACTTCCGGCGACTCGGCGCCGGCGGCGTGATGAATCCGCTCGTGGCGGACCGTGCCGTCGAGGTCGTCGGCGCCGTAGGCCAAGGCGGTCTGCGCCGTGTCCGCGCCCAGCGAAATCCAGTACGCCTTGAGATGGTCGAAATTATCGAGCATCAGCCGGCTCACGGCCATCACGCGGAGGTCATCCGAGGCGGAGGCCGGCGGCAGATAGGACATCGCGGTGTTCTGGGGGTGGAACTTGAGCGGCACGAAGCACTGGAAGCCGCCGGTCTCATCCTGCAAGTCGCGGAGCCGCACGAGGTGGTCCACGCGGTGCTCGATGCTCTCGATATGGCCGTAGAGCATCGAGGCGTTGGTGCGGAGCCCGAGTTGGTGAGCGGTGCGATGGATGTCGAGCCAGCACCGGGCGTCCACCTTGCGGGGGCAGATTTGCGTGCGGACCTCCGCGGAGAAGATTTCGGCCCCGCCGCCGGGCAGGCTGCCCAGGCCCGCCGCCATCAACGCCTCCAAAACCGCCCGGAGCGGCCGGTTGGCCGTTTGGACGAAGCGGTCGATCTCGACGGCGGTCCAGGCCTTGAGGTGCAGGCGGGGAAAGGCTGCGTGCAGGTCCCGCGTGACGCCCAGGTGCCAATCGAAATCCCGCCGCGGATGCACGCCACTGACAACGTGCAGTTCGGTGCAGCCGGCGTCGGCCGCCTCCTTGGCCCGAGCGAGGATTTCGGCCGGCGACATGGCGTAGGCCCGCGGGTCGTCCTCGTCACGGCTATAGGCGCACAGGGCGCAGCGATAGATGCAGACGTTGGTGGGATTGATGTGCAGATTGAGGTTGTAGTAGGCCGCGTTGCCGGTCTTGCGGCGGACGAGATCGGCCAGTTGGCCCACGGCGTGCAGATCGGCCTCGGGCGAGAACAGGTACTCGCCGTCGGCCGCCGAGAGCCGCCGGCCCGCTTCGACCTTCGCGGAAACCTCATCGAGTCGCAATTGCGACATGGGATCAACTCGCTCTCCGACCGAGATTTTGGTCTTCGGGCTTTGGTCTTGGGTCTTCGGACTAAGCCCTAAGCCCGAAGACCCAAGACCAAATCCACCACTCCCACGACCAATAATCCGATGCTCACCACGGCGTTGACGTGGAAGAACGCCCGGTTCACGCGGCTGAGGTCGTCGGGCCGCACCAGCCAGTGCTCATAGGCCAAGAGGACGCCGATGGCGGCCACGCCGGCCAGGTATATCAGCCCAAACCTATCGTACACCAGCGGCAGCAACAGCAAAAGGACCACCATGCCCAGGTGGCACAGCGCGGCCAGCCGCAAGGCGGCGGCGAGTCCGAAGCGGGCCGGCACGCTGCGGAGCCGCATCTGCCGGTCGAACTCCAGGTCCTGGCAGGCGTAGATGATGTCGAAGCCGGCGACCCAAAGCAGCACGGCGGCCCCCAGCACCACCGGCGCCCAAGCCAGTTCCGCCCGGATCGCCACCCAGGCCGCCAGCGGGGCCAGCATCAAGGCCGTGCCCAGCCAGAAGTGCGAGAGCAGCGTAAACCGCTTCGAATAGCTGTAGCCGAATAGAAACATGAGCACCGGCAACGAGGAATACAGGGGAATGGGGTTCCGCGGCAGGAACAACAGAGTGCCCGCCACGAACCCCAACGAACAGATCGCGGTGAACAGGGCTACGCTGCCGGCGCTCAGAATGCCGGTCTGCAAGTGCCTCGTCCGTGTCCGGGGATTGAGCGCGTCCAGCCGCCGGTCGGCCAGCCGGTTGAAGGCCATCGCCGCGCTGCGGGCGGTGGCCATGCAGACCAGGATGCCCAGCAAGTCGAGCCACCGGGGCGGCACGGGCGGCCTGGCCCGCAAGTTGGTCGACCACGCCATCGCCGCCACCAAGAGCGCAAACGGCAGGGCGAACAGGGTGTGGCTGAAGCGGATCAGCTCCAACAAACGAATGACAAAGCTCGAATGACGAATGACGAAGGAAGTCCGAAATCCCAAGCCCGAAATCCGAACGGGCGGCGATCCGGTCTTCGGTCTTCGGTCTTCGAGCTTTGAGCTTCTTTCGTCATTCGTCATTCGAGATTCGTCATTCCCCGCGTCCTCCCCACCGCTGGATCAACGAATTGGCAACCCCCAACTGGTCACAGATGCGCGAGACGACGAAATCCACCAGGTCGCTGATCAGCTTCACTCCGTGGTAGAAGCCGGGCATGGCCGGCAGGATCACCGCCCCGGCCTCGGCGGCAAGCCGCATGTTCTCGATCCCCACCAGCGAGAGCGGCGTCTCGCGGGGCACGAGGACCAGCTTGCGGCCCTCCTTCAGGTGAACGTCGGCCGCGCGGTGGATCAGGTTGACGCTTGTGCCGTGGGCGATGGCCGCCAGCGTGCTCATCGAACAGGGACAGACGACCATGCCGTCGGTCTGGAAGGAGCCGCTGGCGATTGGGGCCAGATGGTCGGTATAGTGGTGATAGCGGAGCGAGCCTTGCTCGCCGGTGCCCATGCCCAACACGTTGCTCGAATCGCTGGAGATGCCGGCCATGCTCCTGAGCAGTTGCAGCTTCTGGTCGCGGAGGATCGTGCCCGTGTCGAGCATCAGCATGGCGGGGGTGACGTTTTCCAACTCCACCGTCAGGTCGAGTTCTTGTTTGAGGATGCTCCGGGCGGCGGCGCTCATGGTGAGATGGACGTCGCAGCCGGCCGCCAGCAGCACTTCCAGCAGCCGCATGGCGTACGTCACCCCGCTGGCACCGGTAATCGCCACGACGACGTTGCGGTTCATCTTTCACTCCCCGATCGCTCATCCTTTTTGCCCACGTACAACGTCGCCACCCCGCAGGTGAAAGGATGAAATTCCACGTTGCCGAGCCCCGCCGCCCGCATCCGTTGGGCGAGGGTCTCGGCCTGGGGGAAGCGGCCGACGCTTTGCGGGAGGTAATTGTACGCCGCCTGGGTGTTTCGTACTAGTGCCTGGCCAACCCGCGGCAGGACATGGCGGAAGTACCAGCCGTAGAGGGTTCCCAGGGGCCGGGCGGTGGGCGTGGAGAACTCGAGCACGGCCACCCGCCCCCCCGGCCGGCACACCCGCACCATCTCCCGCAAACCGGCGTCCATGTCGGCCAGGTTCCGCAGCCCGAAGGCCACGGCGACGATCTGAAACGTAGCGTCGGGGAAGGGCAACCGCAGGGTGTCGGCTTCCAGCAGGGTGATGGATTGTAGTCCGCACACGCCGTGTGCGGACGGGGATTGTAGTCCGCACACGCCGTGTGCGGACGGGGATTGTACTCCGCACACGCCGTGTGCGGTGGCGGCACACGGAGTGTGCCGCCTACTCTGCGCCCGGCGGCATTTCCGGCGGCCGATCTCCAGCATGGGCGGGCAGAAATCCGTGCCGACCACCGGCACTCGGCCGCGGCCGGCCCGCCAGTAGGCCAAGGCCAGATCGGCGGTGCCGGTGCAGACGTCGAGGATCGGCCCGTCGCCCTCCGGCGGCACGAGCTTGACCGTCCGCCGTCGCCACGACCGGTCGATCCCGCAGGAGAGCAGCCGGTTCAAGAAATCATACCGCCCGGCGATCTCGCCGAACATCTGCCGCATGCGGGTGGAGGATTTGTCCAGCGGCACGGGATCACTCCGGCGGCGTGATCTTGAACTGCTGCTTGAAGGCCACGTCGAAGTCGTAGACGTTGTCGAAGTCCACGCGGGTGTCGGCGGGCGTCTTGCGCATCTGCCTCACCCGGATCAAGTTGAAGACGATCTCGCCGAAATCGCCCGTGCCGTGAATGCCCCAACTGTTCAGCACCGTCTTGGCCATGTAGCCGTACTGGTCCAGGGCGTAGCGGCGGATGGCCTCGCAAAGCTCCTGGCCGGTGACGTGCCGCTGGGGGCCGGCCGGCTCTTTGCCCTCCTCGGCCCCGCCGGGCAGCGGCTCGGTCGGGCGCTCCGCCCCCATCCGCATCACCTCCTGCGCATAGTGCAGCGCCTCGAAGAGGAAGACGTAGGCCTCCAGCGTGTAACGCCGGTCCTCTTCGAGAAGCCGGGCAATGGGGTGGGCGGGGTCGAGCATCGGAGGGTTCAGGGTTCAGAGGTCAGGTTTCAGGCTCCGGTATTGGGGGCTCATGGCTTGGGGGTTCAGCATCTGATGGGACGTCGCTGGGAACTTCTGACCCCGGCCCCTTGGCCTCTGTCCCCTGAACCCTGACCGCTGAACCCTTTTGTTCGTAGTTTTCATATTCATAGCGGAGGCAGCACTTCAGCCGGCCGCAACGCCCGGAAATCTTCGTCGGGTCGAGCGTGGCCTTCTGGAGCTTCGCCATCCGCATCGAGACCGGGGGCATTTCCACGAGGTGGGTGTTGCAGCAGACCGGGCAGCCGCAGTCCCCGTAGTCGGCCAGCAGCTTCGCCTCGTCACGGACCCCGATCTGCCGCATCTCGATGCGGGTCTGGAACTCGCCGGCCAGCACCCGGACCAACTCCCGGAAATCGACCCGGCTCTCGGCCAGATAATAGACCACGATCCGCTCTCCGCCGAAGAGGTGTTCCACGTCGACCAACTGCATTTTCAGGCCGAGCCGTTCGACGTGTTGCCGGCAGAGGTCGAATTGCTGGCGGCCCTGCTGTTGGAGGCGGATCAGCTCGTGGCGGTCCTCGACGGTCATCTCGCGGAGGATTTGGCCGGCGCCGGGGTCTTCGATTTGCCCAAGCGCCTCGGGGCTGGCCTTGCAGAGGACTTCGCCGACTTCCAGGCCGCGGTCGGTGCGGGCGATGACGCTGGCCGAGCGGCGGTATTCCCGGCCACCGGCGGGTGAAAATACCCCCAAAAACCGCATCGCGCCGTAGCGGACCACGTAGTCAGGCATACCGGTAGTGTAACCCAAACGGCCCAGCCCAGGAAGATAATGATGGGGTCAGACCGTGATTAGTGATTAGCGGCCGACAGCGTTCCTGCGCCTCGCGCTGCGCCCCGCTAATCACTAATCACGGTCTGACCCCAGTTCCCACCAGTTCCCATTGGTCCGAGACACCTGAATGTGGTATGCTGACCGTTATGAACGCCAGCGAGGAACGCACACCGCCGCAGCCGCACTTGGCCGGGCTGACCGCCCTCACCCAGCCTCTCCCGGAGGGAGAGGAAACCAATGGCGAGCCGGAACTCAGCCAGCGGGTTCGGTCGTTGCGTCTGCCGCAACAGGCGGGGGAAGTGGGCTCGGGCAGCGGGCGGATCCCCTGGGCCCTTTGCCTGCTCCTGGCAGTCAGCACCGGGGTGCTCGGCTACATGGTGATTTCGCAGCGGATGGCCGCGAGGCCGGCCAATCGCGACGTGGCCAAACCCGGCGACCCGGCCAAGCCGGCCGCAAATCCTGCCGCGGCAACGGCCTCCTCGGGTGGTTTCGCCCTGGAGTCGAAGGGCTACGTCATCCCCGCCCACCAAATCCTCGTCAGCCCGAAAGTGAGCGGCATGGTGGTCAAGCTGCGGATCATCGAGTCGCAGCGGGTCAAGAAGGGAGACGTGTTGGCCGAGTTGGAAGACACCGAGTACCGCGCCGACCGGGACCGGGCCAAAGCTAGTCTCGAATCGGCCCGGCAAACTCTCGCGGAATTGGAGCGGGGACTGCGCCCGGAGGAAATCGACCAAGCCAAGGCCGAACTGGCCGAGGCCGAGGCCCAACTGGTGCAGCTCGAAGCCGACTACAAGCGGGCCGCCGAACTGCTCTCGAAGCGGGTCCTCTCGAAGGAGCAGTACGACTCGGCCCTGAGCAAGTACCAGGCGATGGAGCGCCACGTGCAGCGGCTCCAGTTGGCCGTCAAGCTGGCCGAGGAAGGGCCGCGGGTCGAGCGGATCAACGTCGCCCGCGCCCAGGTCGGCCAGGCCGAGGCCGATCTAGCCAAGGCCCAGTGGCGGCTGGACAACTGCATTATCCGCGCCCCCGTTTCGGGCACGATCCTGAAGAAGAACGCCGAGGAGGGGAGCCTGGTAAATCCGATCGCCATGCAGGGGTTCTTCAGCCTCTGCGAGATGGCCGATCTGGCCGATCTGGAAGTCGAGTTGATGATCCAGGAGCGGGACGTGAGCAAGGTGTTCAAGGGGCAGCGGTGCAAGGTCCGGGCCGAGGCCTTCCCCGACCGCGTCTACGAAGGCTACGTGTCGCGGCAGATGCCCACCGCCGACCGCGGCAAGGGCGCCATTCCCGTCCGCGTGAAAGTGACCGTGCCCGCCGAAGAGGAAGGAATCTATCTGAAGCCGGACATGGGAGCGCTGGTGACGTTTCTGAGCAAGTAGCTGTCAGCTATCAGCTTTCAGCCACGAAGGCCGATTATGGATCAGTTTGCACAAAACGGCAGCATCGTCCGCGTTCACGGCGTCCACAAGTTCTTCCGCCGCGGCAGCGAGCGGCTGGACGTGCTGAACGGCGTGACGCTCGACGTGCCGGAAGGGGAGTTCCTGGGCCTGATGGGGCCCAGCGGCTCCGGCAAGACGACGCTGCTGAACCTGATCGCCGGATTGGACTCGCCCAGCCAGGGCGACATCTGGGTCGGCGACCACTGCATCACCCGCATGTCGGAAGGGGCCTTGGCCGGCTGGCGGACCCGGCACATCGGCTTCGTCTTCCAGTTCTATCACCTCCTGCCGGTGTTGAGCGCCTACGAGAACGTCGAACTGCCGCTGCTGTTGCTTTCGCTTTCGGCGGCGCAGCGGAAGCAGCAGGTGATGACCGCCCTGGAACTGGTCGGTTTGGGCGACCGCATCCGCCATCGGCCCGGCCAGCTCTCCGGCGGGCAGCAGCAGCGGGTGGGGATTGCGCGGGCGATCGTCACCGACCCCACCCTGATCGTGGCCGACGAGCCGACCGGCGACCTCGACGCCCGCTCGGCCGAGGAAATCCTCAACCTGCTCAGCGAGCTGCGGCAAACGCTGCACAAGACGATCCTCCTGGTCACCCACGATCCCCGCGCCGCCCGGCGGGCCAACCGGCTGCTGCACCTGGAAAAGGGACTCTTGGTGGAACAGACCCCACAGCAATGAAGTATTTCCGCCTCATTCTCCGCAACGTCGGCCGCAACCCCTTGCGGTCGCTGCTGACTTCCCTGGTCACGATCGTGCTGGTAGCCGTGGTCACGATGGTATGGTCGATTCTGTGGCTGCTGAATCTGGTGATGGCCGAGAAGAGCGAGAACGTTCAGGCGATGGTGACGGAGCGTTGGTCGGTCCCCAGCCGGATGCCTTACGCCTACGCCGACGCCTTGAGCCGCGGGGCGGCGCGGGACCCCGGCGACGTCGTGCCTGTGGACTCAATGACCTGGCAGTTCTACATCGGGACCTTGGAGCCGGACCCCGCCAAGCGCACCCGCGAAAACATGGTGTTCGCCATTGCCTGCGAGCCGGAAAAGATCGAGACGATGATGGACGGCCTGAATGACCTGCCCGCCGGTCAACAGGCGCAGTTGCACGCCGACATCGCCAAGCTGAAGGCGAACCGGCAGGGAATCATCCTCGGCAACAACCATCTCCGCGCCACCAACAAACGGATCGGCGAGCGGTTGAAGTTGACGGGCTTCAGCATCAGCCAGGGGTTGGACCTGGAGTTCGAGATCGTGGGGGCATTTCCGGCCGGCCGCTACGACACGATGGCCGCCTTCAACCGCGACTACTTCGTCAATGCCCTGGATGCCTACCCGGGGGAGCACAACGGCCGGAAGCACCCCTGGTCGGAACGGAACTTGAGCTTGATGCTGCTGAAAGTCCGGGACTCGGAGTCGTTCACCCGCCTGACCGCGCAGATCGAGCACTCGCCGGAGTTCAGCAACCCGGTCGTCCGCTGCGAGACGATGTCGTCGGGCATCGCGTCGATGCTGGAGCCGCTCCGCGATCTGCTGTGGGGGGTGCGCTGGCTGCTGGCTCCCGCCTGCCTGGCGACCATCCTGCTGGTGATCGCCAACGCCATCGCCATCAGCGTGCGGGAGCGGCGGATGGAGTTGGCGATGCTGAAGGTCCTGGGCTTCCGGCCCTACCAGATACTCACGCTGGTGTTGGGTGAATCGCTGCTGTTGGGGGGCGGGGCGGGCTTGATCGGCGCCGGTCTGACCTACGGCGTGGTCAACTGGGTGCTGGGGGGCATTTCGTTCCAACTGGGTTTTTTCGCCCGGTTCATGATCCCGCCCGTCGCACTCTGGTGGGGCCCGGCCATCGGCGCCGCCGCCGGGCTGCTGGGCAGCGCGCTGCCCGCCTGGTCCGCCCGCAGCGTCAAGGTGGCCGAAGTATTCGCGAAGGTGGCATGATGATCCTGACGCTCCTGGCCGCTGCCGCCGCTCTGCTCCTGTTGCTTGCGGGCATCGGCAAGATTCCGTTGGGCTACAATCTCCGCAACCTGACGATCCGTTGGAGAACGACCGTCATGACCGCCCTGGCCTTTACCGCCGTGATCGCCCTGTTGACGGTGATGATGGCCTTCGTCCACGGAATGACGCGGCTGACCGAAGGGACCGGCCAGCCCGGCAACGTGCTGGTGCTCTCCGACGGGGCCACCGACGAGATCATCAGCAATCTGACGGTTGGCGACCTTTCGGAGATCGAGAACCAACCCGGCGTGGTCCGCTTGGGCGGCCGGCCCATGGCCAGCCGGGAGACCTACCTGGTGGTGACGCAGCCGCTCCCCGATCCGGCGAGCGGCCGTCCGAGGCGCCGCTATCTGCAACTCCGCGGCGTTGAAGACCCTCAGATGACCGCCGCGGTCCACGGGCTGGAATTGCTGCCCGGCGGCAGTTGGTTTTCCGGGGCGGGCGTTCAGGAGGCATCCGGCCGTTCAGCGGCCGACGGCACGTCGGCTCAGGCGCCCTTGATTCAGGCCGTGCTCGGCGAGGGAGTCGCCCATGAGCTGGCCCGCGGCCGCACCGGCCAAGAGCTTGCGGCGGCCAGGAACCGCGACCGGCTGGAGGTCGGCGACACGTTCGTGCTCCGCGACCGCACGTGGGTTGTCGTGGGCGTGTTGAACTCCGGCGGCATGACCTTCAATTCCGAAATCTGGGCGAAACGCTCGTTGATCGCCGCCCTGTTCGGCAAGGACACTTACACCACGCTCGTCCTCCGCACGGCGGATGCCGCGGCCGCCGGCAAACTCAAGGACTTCCTGGCCAAGGATTATAAGAAGGCGGCGGTGAATGCCCAACTGGAAACGGCCTATTACCAGGGCCTCTCCGAGACCAACGCCCAGTTCTCTTGGGCTATCGGCTTCATCGCCGTCGTGATGTCCGTCGGCGGCGTCTTCGGCGTGATGAACACGATGTTCGCCGCCGTCAGCCAACGGGTGGCCGACATCGGCGTGCTGCGGCTCCTGGGCTACGCCCGATGGCAAGTCCTCGTTTCCTTCCTGCTGGAGTCGCTCTTGATCGCGCTGGTGGGCGGACTGCTGGGCTGTCTGCTCGGCTCGCTCAGCCACGGCTGGACCGCCACCAGCATGGTC
The DNA here is from genome assembly GCA_963754135.1 of uncultured Planctomycetaceae bacterium. Lineage (GTDB taxonomy): Bacteria > Planctomycetota > Planctomycetia > Pirellulales > Thermoguttaceae > JAJFUI01. The sequence continues at coordinate 209,421 of CAVWEY010000002.1, read as the reverse complement.
GCCGGCCCCAACGGCGGGAAATCCGTCGTCCTGCAATTGGCCGTCGACGCCGACATCATCGCCACGGGCATCTTGTTGACCCTCTTGATGGGCCTGTTGGGCGGCCTGCTGCCGGCCCTGGCGGCCATGCGGCTCAAACCGCTGGAAGCACTGAAATAGGATACCGACCACTGCCATGAATCTGACGTTCATCACCCTTGCCCTTCTGGCCCTGGCGGCCGACAAGCCCGCCGCCGAGAACCCCGTGTTCAAGCAATTGCGCGAGAAGGGCGTTACCGTGTCCGACGGCACGGCCCTCCGGCTGCCACCGCCGATCATGGCCGACGGACTGGACGCCGCGGGGCAACGGGCGGCGATGGAGGAAGTGGCGGACGTCCGCTCCTCCCCCGCGGAGTTGGTGCGGAAGTCCTTCTTCGCCCCGGTGGTGGTCAAGGTCCGCACGCTCCGGCCCGCCAAAGACGAAGGCCCGGCTGTTCGCAGCATCGACCTCTGGTTCGTCGCCCACGGCGACTGGGGCGTGCTCAACTCGAAGGACTTCCTCGAATCGGCGTTGAAGACCAACGAGGAGGGCAAGAGCCAGGTGGTCCTGAAATCGGGCGTCTTGACCGACAAGGAACTGGCCGCGCGGAAACTGACCGCCACGGTCAAGGACGGCTACGAGGAACGCTTCGTCTACTCGACGATTGCGCTGTTCGACCGCGTGCAATTGAGTGCCACGCGGTTTGCCGTGATGACCAAGGGGAAGGAGACGATCCTGGCGGCGGGCCGGCTCGATCCGCGGTTCGCCAAGGACCCGGACTATCCGAATCAGTGGCGGCCGCTGCTGCGCAACGCGCTGGCGAACATCAAGCCCGGCCCCGTCCACCCCTTCACCCATGCCGGCGGCTACGCCAAGATCACCCGGCTGCGGACGCCGGCCGGCGCGGTCTTCGTCGAGTGTCACGTGGTTTACGAAGAAGACTACGGCTGGTTCGACGGCGCCAACCTGGTCAAACAGAAGGTGCCGGTGATGGTCCAGGAGAAGGTCCGCACGTTCCGCCGCAAGCTGGCGGTTGCCAGCGGGGAGAAAGCGGGCAAGAAGGAGAAGAATTAGGCCGGCGATGGCCGTCTTTCGCAATTGCCGCCGGTCCCTTATAATGGCGGCACTGCGCCGCGGCCCACACGTCGGGTGGAAACGCAGAGGGGGCTGTTCTTGCGTCGAACTCGGGAGGTCCTTCCCATGGCAAGGCTGATTCGAGCCGTCGGGCTGGCGGTGCTGCTGGCGGTCGCGTTTGCCGCCGGCCGTATCTTTGCCGCCGGCAATGGACAGGACGACCTGGACAAGGCCGAGGAGGCCAGAATCACCGCCACGACGGTGGCCGACCTCGGCGAAGTCATCCGCCTGGCCGAAAGTGCGTTGCAGAAAGGGCTCGACCAGACGAACGCCGAGTTTGCCAAGAGACTGTTGGCCTCGACGCTCTTTCAGCGGGCCCAAGTGGTCGCGGAGCACATCCGCAACGTGACCACCCTGGACGAACTGCGGCAGCAGCGCCAGGTCGCGCTGGCCGACCTGGACAAGGCGGTCAAGTTGGACCCCAAGCAGCCCGACGCCTACTTGTTGATCGCCAGGTTGAACATGCTTCCGGGCGGGGCGGTGAAGGAAGCCCGCGAGGCCCTGGACAAGGCGCTCGGCTTGGGCATCGACGACCCGGCCGACCGCGCCAGGCGCTGGTGCTGCGGGCCCAAGCGGTCGCGGAGCAGATCCGCAACGTCACCACCTTGAACGAGTTGCGGCAGCAGCGCCAGGCCGCGCTGGCCGACCTGGACAAGGCGGTCAAATTGAACCCCAAGCAGCCCGACGCCTACTTGTTGATCGCCAGTTTGAACATGCTCCCGGGCGGGGCGGTGAAGGAAGCCCGCGAGGCCCTGGACAAGGCGCTCGGCCTGGGCATCGACGACCCGGCCCGCCGCGCCAAGGCCCTGGTGTGGCGGGGCAGCCTGCAGGAGCAACCGGAGAAGAAGCTGGCGGATTTCAACGAGGCCGTCAAGCTCGCCCCCGGCGACGCCGGCACGGTCCGCGCCCGCGGCGAGGTCCTGGCGCAAATGGACAAACCGGAACTGGCCCTGGCCGATCTCGACAAGGCCATCCAGTTAAAACCGGCCGACGCCTCCGCCTATGAGGACAAGGCGAAACTGCTGGACAAGCTGAAGCGGTACGACCAGGCCCTGGCCGTGCTGGAGAAGGCGCAACAACTCCGCCCGGATTCGATCGAGCCGTGGCTCGAGCGGGCAGTGATCCACTCCCATCGGCAGCAGCCCGACGCCGCCCTGGAGGACCTTGGCCGGGCCTTGGCCGTGCAGCCGGGCAACGTGGGGGTGCTGCTGCTGAGGGCCGGCGTCTATCAGGAGAAAGGCGACAAGGAGAAGGCCCTGGCCGACGCCGACGAGGCGCTCCGGCTCCGCCCCGGTCTGCCGGTGGCCATCCGCACCCGCGCCCTGTTGCTTGCCGAAGACGGGCGGCTCGACGAGGCCGCCGGCCAGTTGGAGAAGCTCTTGCGGCTCGATCCGAACGATACGTTGACGCGGCTGCAATTGGGCGACCTCCAGGTCGGCTGGAAGCCGGCCCAGGCGGTCGAAACCTTCTCCACCGTGCTCGTCGCGGAACCGCACCAGTGGCAGGCGCTCCGCGGGCGCGGCGACGCCTACCTGAACCTCGGCCGGCAGGCCGAAGCCATCGCCGATTACGAGAAGGCGCTTACCCTCCAACCGGAAGACCATAGCATCCTCAACAACTTCGCCTGGGTCCTGGCCACCTCGCCGGACGCCAAGCTCCGCGACGGCCGTCGGGCGGTCCGCCTGGCCACCGCCGCCTGCGAGGCCACCGGCTACAAGGCGGCCTATATCCTCAGCACGCTGGCCGCCGCCTACGCCGAAACCGGCGACTTCCCGTCCGCCGTCAACTGGTCGGCCAAGGCCGTCCAAATCGGCGACCGGCGGTACGGCGGTTCGCTCAAGAAGGAGTTGGAGAGCTACAAGGCCCACAAACCCTGGCGTGAGTTGCTCTCGGCGAAGAACCGCCAAGAGAAGCCGTCCGGCCAAGAACACTAGCGGCCTGAACGCCTGATTCGACGGCCGTGATTCCGGGAGGTGCGATATGTCACTGCTCCAAAGAATCCTGCGGACCCACGCCCCCGCGGCCATCATCCTGCTGCGGCTGATGGTCGGCGGCGTGTTCCTTTCCGAAGGCATCCAGAAGTTCATCGTCCCCAAACTGGGCGCCGCCCGCTTCGCCAACATCGGCATCCCCGCGCCGGAAGTGATGGCGCCGTTTGTGGGCGTGGTGGAGACCCTGGGCGGCGGCCTGGTCATCCTCGGCCTGTGTACCCGGCTCGCCGCGCTGTTGCTCTGGATCAACATTTCCGTCGCGCTTGTTTCGACGAAGCTGCCGATCCTGTTGGGGCACCAGGTCTGGCGGTTCGCGCTTCCGCCGCATCCCGCCCCATTTCAGAGCTATGGCTTCTGGCCCGTCGCCCACGAGGCCCGCACCGATCTGTGCATGTGGCTCGGCTCGCTGCTGCTGATGTTCATAGGCGCGGGCTGGCTCTCGCTGGATGCCTTCCTGACGCGGAAGGAACCGCCGAAAACCGAGGCCGTTCTGCCTACCGAACACTAGGTTGGGTGCCACGCCCACGCTTGCCGTGGGCATGTCGAACACGCGGGAAATCCGCCACATGCCCACGGCAAGCGTGGGCATGGCACCCGCGGCCTACTCTTCGGCGGGCTCGCCTGCCCCCCTCTTACTCGGTGGCACCAGCGCCACACCGACCCGCAAAGGCGGGATGTGCGCCCCGGTCTGCCAGGGGACAGAAATCGGCGCGAGGAACTCGGCCGTGGGGAACCGCCGGCGCACCTCGCCGCGGGGATCGCCGAGGCACGCGGCCGCGTTCCAGACCACTACCCCGCCGTGCCGTCGCAGATATTCGTCGTCGGTCCAGTCGCTGGAGCGCGGGCTCATGTCCACCTGGTTGAAGTCGCTGCTGCCGTAGATCACGGGGATCGTCGGCCCGTAAAAAGCGATGTTGCCGGCCAGCCACCAGTCGCCGGCCACCACCGGCAACGGCCGGCCGTACCGCTGGTTCCAGGCCTGATGGACCTTGGCCGCCAGGGCGGACGAGGGGCAGTGGATCCGCAAGGCCACGCCCGTCACGTAAGGCCCGGCCACGTTGTGGACTGCTCCGGCGACAAGAAAGATACACCCCGTCACCGCACAGCGGATCGACGTGTAGCAGATCGCCCGGGCCGTCGGCCGGATCGCCAGGCAATACAACAGCGCCAGGCCGGCAAACATCCAGAACTGCGAGCCGTAGGTGTTCAGCAGCCAAATGTTGAACCCTCCGGCCAACAACAACTGGAGGGCAAACGGTCCCAGGGTCATGGCCAGCAGAAAGTCGCGGGGGAACCGCTCGCCCGGCTCCAGCGGCCGCAACTGCCAGCGGAACCCGGCAACGATCGGCCGGAAAAAAGGGGACAGTCCCCATTTGTGCGAAGCACCCTCCGGGCCGTTCCGGCAAATGGGGACTGTCCCCTTTTTTCCGGCCAGGGGGACCAGGGCGATGGCGGTCGGCAGCAGCACCAAGAGCTGGGAACCGGTGAACTCCAGCGGGCAGAGCAAGTGGCCCAGCGGCACCGGCCCGCCGGGCGTGCGGCTCGCCGCGTAGCCCACCGACGGCAGCCCGTGTGCAATGGCCCAAACCAGGTGCGGACTGAACAGCAGCACGGCCACCAGGATCATCAGGTACGGGCCGGGGCGCCGCCATGTCCGCCGGGCCGCCGGATGCGCCACCAGAAACAGGAATACCGTCGCCGCCAGCACGGCCGCGCTGTACTTGCACAACATGGCCAGCCCGAGCATCGCCCCGGTTGCCAGCCACCATACGGGCGTGAAGCGGCAAGATGCCGCTTCTACTTCGAGTGCCCAATAGAGGAACAGAATCGCCATCGCCCAGAAGGGGAACATGGCGACGTTGTTGTTGTATTCGACCGTGCCTAATGTGTACCAATAGGAGGTTTCCAGCAGGCAGGCCCCGAGGAAGGCCAGCCACGGCGGCAAGATGTCGCGGCCCAGCCGCCAAACCGCCCAGAGACAGGCCACGATGCCCAGTTGCGAGACGAGATAGACGCCCCAGAAGTGTCCGCCGCATGTGACCGCCGCCGCCTCGGCGATCCAGGCCGGCAAGGGGGGATGCTTATGGTAGCCCAACTGCCACTGGTGGCCCCAGTAGCGCATCTCAACCATGTCCAAGGGAGCCACCGGCTGCACCGCCAGCGGAACCAACGTCCACAGAGCCAGGTGCAGACCGGCCAACAACCAGAAGGCGCGGTGAGGCGTGAGCCAGGGGAGTAGGTTATGCTTCGGCATAACGCCGCTCGAACTGCCGGTTCGTTATGCTGAAGCATAACCTACGGCACTTTGGGGTTGAAACGACATTGTAGCACAAGCGATGGCCCAGTTTCTACGGCAGCCGCGATGTCGGCCGGCCGTGGGCCGCTTGACGCCCCGCACGGGGAGGATAAGATGTCGTTCGGAGAGCGGTTGCGGGCTCACTTCAGCACAAAGGCGGCGAACGATGACATCCCGAGTAACGCGAAGAAGATTTCTGGCGGGGGCCGGTCGCCTTGGCGGCGTGGCACTCGCCTCACGCCTTGGCCCCTCGGTTTTCGCCAACGGCGGGCAGCCCGGCTGGCCGGTAACCGTAACGTGCCGGGACGAGATGCTCCGGCCGACGGCACAGCCGGATTGTTGGTCGGCCCTGCGGGCCATCGGGGCCGAGGGGGTCGAGGCCCGTGTGGCCGACGATCTCACACTGCCCGATCTGTTCCATCCGGCGGTCACGTACACGGTGGCCACGGCCGCGGGGATGGAGCGCGTCGCCCGCGACGCCAAGGCCGCCGGCCAGCGCATTACCGCCTTCTGCATGTTCAACCAATTGGAATCGCGGCCGGAGTTTGAAGTCAAATGGTGCGGCGAAGTCGCCCGCGCGCGCAAATCTTGGGCGTACCGGCAATCCGCATCGACGCGGTGCCGGCGAAGCTCGCTCGGGCAGAGTTCCTCAAGCAGGCCATCGAGACCCTCAAGCGCATCCTGGCGGCAACGGAGGCGACGGGGGTATCCTTTGCCGTCGAGAACCACAGCAACACGACCAACGATCCGGCGTTCCTCGCCGCGCTGTTCGAAGGTGTCGGCTCGAAGCGGCTCGGACTGACGCTCGACACGGCCAACTTCTACTGGTTCGGCCACCCCCTTTCGAAGGTCTACGAACTGTGCAAGACCTTCGCCCCGAATGTACGCCATACACACTGCAAGAACATCCGCTATCCTGTCTCAGAACGCGAGAAACATCGCCCCATGGGTTGGAAATACGCCGAATATGGCTGCCCGGTCGGCGAGGGGGACATCGACTTCGGCCGCATCGCCAAACTCCTGTACAAGGCCGGCTACCACAACGATCTCTGCGTGGAGGACGAGTTCCTCGGCACGCTCTCCGCCGCCGCGGCAACCCGGCGGCTCGCCAAGCAGATCGAGTCACTGAATGCGCATTCGAGCGGAGGTTTCGTAATTCTGGGACAATTCCAGGGGGACAATACTAAACCATTGGCAGATTGGCCCCACAGGAAGACGAAAGGGGACATTCTACTTTTTCTCTTGTTGAAATAGAATGAAGCCGATAGAATCTGTGCATGGCAAGAACGGCAAGGGCGTCGGTGGGCGGAGTTTGCTACCATGTGCTCAATCGAGGCAATGGCCGCGCGGAGGTTTTCCATAAGAAGGAGGACTACATTGCCTTCCTCGATTTGATGGCGGAAGCCGGGGAGCGGCTGCCGATGCGGTTGCTTGCATGGTGCCTGATACCGAACCACTTCCACTTGGTTCTGTGGCCGCACGGCGACGGAGATTTGAGCCGATGGATGCAATGGCTGTTGACTTCGCACGTGCGGCGCTATCATCGGCACTATCACGGGAGCGGCCACGTCTGGCAAGGGCGTTTCAAGGCGTTTCCCATCGAAGAAGACGAGCATTTGTGGACGGTCCTGCGTTACGTGGAGCGAAACGCTTTGCGGGCGAATCTCGTGCGTCGCGCAGAGGATTGGTTTTGGTCCTCGGCGGCGGCGCTGAATGGCGGAAAACGCGCGGGAATGTTGCACCCCGGCCCCATCCCGCGAGGCGACGACTGGCTCAATTGGATCAACTGTCCGCAAAGCGAAGCGGAATTGGCGGCATTGCGGAAGTGCATCGAACGCGGTATGCCTTACGGAAACGAATCATGGCAACACGCCACGGCGGCGCGATTGGGTTTGGAAGCGAGCCTTCACCCACGCGGCCGTCCCCGAGAGAAAAAGTAGAATGTCCCCTTTTGCTCCTCCCTTTTGCTCCTTCCCTTTTGCTCCTTCGTCCATGAGCGACTCCAACCGCTCCATCGCCTCGAAGAAGTCCTTGTCCGGCATCTTCACGACGAACGGGTCGGCCATGAGGCGGAACATCCGGGCGATCTGCTCCTCGGTGAGGGCCTTGGGGGGGCGATCGGCAAACTCCTGGGGGTTGCGGCGTTCGAGGAGCCAGGCGGCGGCCCGCCAGTAGCGCGACTCTTGGCTGGCGGCCTTGATCCGCCGCAGGGCCTCAATCTCGGTGCTCCGCTCGGCCCGGGCGACCGCGGCGGCGAAGTCCGGGTCGCGGTCCATCGTGCGCATGAGGGTGGCCGGCGAGCAGCCGACGTAGCCGGCGGCCATGCGGCTGCTGCTGCCGTTGGCCAGCAGGGCGATGATGGTGCGGCGTTTCTCCTCGTCCAGGGCCGGGGGCCGCCCGCCCGCGCCGATCCCCCCTGGCTCTCGCGGTTCGGACATCGGGGCTCCTCGGGTGTGTACGCATGTCGCCACCACCATAGCGGCCCGGAGGCCGCATTTCAAGGCAAGTTTTTGGGCCATCTTGCCGCCGGGGCGGGCAACCGGTCCCCGAGCGCGTCCGTTCCGGCGCCCGCGGTTTCCGCCAGGCCGGCAGTCGAGCGCCCGCGCGGTCGAGGCCGCTTGCCGACATCGGGGCGAGGGGCTATGATGGCCGGCGAAGACGCGGCCTTCGCGGGTCCGGCTCGGGAGGGTCCCGCTGGCCCGGGACAGTGGCCCGAGGACACAATGCTTGATCCATGCAATCATGTTGATAATTAGGTATTGCGTCCCCGGAATGGCCCCCCGGAATGGCCAAGGCATTGTGCGATGGTAGAACACCAGAGTAATCGGCAATTGGCGGCGGATGTGACTCAACTTTCGCTGATTGCTCCGGCTCCGTTCCGTGGACCGATTGAAGTATCCGATCCATCCGTAATCGCGGAGACATACCGATTTCGGGCGGCCGTGTGGAAGGCAGAGGGGGTTGATGTCAGCCCGCTTCCCGACACCCACACTGCCCATTCATGGCATTGGATCGTTACAAATGGAGGCATCACCATTGCGGCTGCGAGGCTCTGCATTCACGAATTGCTTTCGGATACTCCCGAGTACGAAGACATCTGCCACTTGAATCTTCGAGTGCCAAGTCCGCTTGCCTTTATGAGTAGGCTTGTGGTTTGTCCCGCAGCACGCAATTTCGGACTTGGCTCACTATTGGATACCGTCCGAATCATGGCAGCGAGAGATGTTCGTGCCAAGTGCGTTGTTGGTCAATTCCCCGATTATCGAGTCAAGAGACTCTTGCGGCAAGGCTTTCAATCGTTGGGAGGGTTCATAGCGAACACCCACGACAACTACCACTTTCAAGTGCTATGCCTCGACTTGATCCCGTCATAGAAGTCTGTGGTGAACGGAGGGCGTACCTTTGGATGCTCGCCGGTGCATTCTCATTTGCTGTAATGGGTGCAATCAGTTTTGATCTGAACAGCCGTTGTAATTGGCAAATCGTTCTCTTGGCGCGTACCGTTGTTGCTTTGGTTCTCAGTGTGGTGAGTGCCTACTTGAGTGGTGTCCCGCTTGTGTTCCTCGGGCCAAAGGCCCTTTGGGTACGTAGCCTTGCCGGAAGTGCCGGGATAGTTTGTACTTTCTTCGCTCTGACGCACCTGCCTGTTTCCGATGCGGCAACTCTTATCAACACGACTCCCATTTGGGTCTCGTTGTTGTCGTGGATACAGATGCGAAAGCCGGTTTCGGTTCGAGTTGTGCTTGCCGTCACATGCGGTATCACAGGAATAGTGGCCATCCAACAACCGCACTTCGCTGCGGCCAAGGTTGCAGTTGGGTTCGGAATTGGAAGCGCTTTCTTTGTGGCAATTGCCATGATAAGTCTCCACAAACTCGGAGAGGTAAGTCCGCTTGCAGTTGTGGTTCATTTTTCGACGTTCTCCACAATAACGGGCGTTGCCCTCGTCCTGGCATCTGCTCCCGACATTCGATATGCGGGGCTGATGACTGCTGTGACGCTTGTGATGCTGCTCGGAGTGGGTGTTTCAGGGATGCTTGGACAACTGGCCATGACCCGAGCCTTCGCCATTGGTCGGCCGACCGGAGTTGCAGTGGTTGGGCTTTCCCAAGTACCCTTTGCCGTGGTGTTTGATGTTGTGATTTGGGGACGGGTGTTTGACCCCTTGACGGTCATTGGCATTGTCCTTGTCACACTTCCGGTGGGTTGGCTTTTGCGTCACGATTCGCAGCGGTCTGAGAAAGTGCGTCGGCTGCAAACGATACGACCCGCCGCCGTGCAGGCAGATGAAGCTGAGGTCCGGCAGTGAAACCGAGGTGTGGCTGCCAAAGGAAAGGAGCACAATTCTGATTCTATGAAAGAGCGGTCCTCCTGGTGCTATACACGGTGTAGTAGTTTTTGTTACTCACCCATAGCACAGACAGGAGGACCGAGAGATGTTATACCTTGGAATCGACCAGCATCGCAAGCAGTTGACCGTCAGTGTCCGCAATGAGGCCGGCGATGCCGTGCTGCGAAGGCAGGTTTCGACGGAATGGGAGCGGGTGCGGGGGTTTTTCGACGAATTGCGGCGGCTTGCCCAACCCGACGGGGGGTTTGCGGCAATCGTCGAAGTCTGCGGCTTCAACGACTGGCTGTTGAAAATGTTGACCGAGTACGGCTGCCGCGAAACGGTGCTCGTTCAGGTGGAAAAGCGGTCCAAGAAGAAGACCGACCGCCGCGACGCCCACCAGCTCAGCGGGCTGTTGTGGGTCAACCGCGGGCGGTTGTTGGCGGGGCAAAGGGTGGAAGGCATGCGGCGCGTGCAGCCGCCCACCAAGCGTGAAGCCGAGGATCGGCAACTGACGGCGGTGCGGCAACGCCTGGGCCGGGAGCGGACGCGGACGATCAACAGGATCAAACACCTGTTGCGGAAGCACAACCTCGAACAACAGCAGCCGGCCAAAGGGCTGGACACGAAACGGACGCGAGAGTGGCTGGCCGGGCTGCCGCTGGGGCTGATCGACCACCTGGAAATGGACTTGCTGTTGGCGCAGTGGAAGCTGTGGGACGATCAGCTTGCAAGGTTGGAGTTGGAGATTGAAAAGCGTCAAGTGAAAAACCCGACGGCCGCCGTGCTGGCGACGATTCCCGGCTGCGCGGCCTATGGCAGCTTGGCGTTGGCCGCGCGGATTGGCTCGATCGAGCGGTTTCCGCGGCCGGCGAGTTTGGCGAACTATTGCGACGTCAGGGAGGGGACACATTACCTGAATTGGCTGTCTGCGTGGTCTGCGCCCCAGCACCACGTCTTGAGAATAACAAATCGCCGCCTACAACTTGCCCCGGCCCTTCCAGAGCGAATAGACGACCGGGTAGACGAGCAGTTCCATGAGAAAGCTGGTGACCAGGCCGGCGATCATGGGGGCGGCGATGCGTTTCATCATGTCGGCGCCGATGCCCATCGACCACATGATCGGCAGCAGGCCCGTCATGGCGGCCATGACGGTCATGGCCTTGGGCCGCACCCGTTTGACCGCGCCGTGGATAATCGCCTTGCGGAGGTCTTCGGCGCCGTGCATCCGGCCGCGGCGGACCGCGTCGTTGTAGGAGAGATCGAGGAACAGCAGCATGAAGACGCCCGTCTCGGCGTCCAGGCCCATCAGCGCGATCATCCCCACCCAGACCGCGATCGAGACGTGATAGCCCAGCAGCCAGAGATACCAGACGGCCCCGACCAGCGAGAACGGCACGGCCAGCATCACAATCAGCGTTTTCACCGCCGAGCGGGTGTTCATGTAGAGCAGCAGGAAGATCAGAAAGAGTGTGACCGGCAGGACGATTTTGAGCCGCTCCCGCACCCGCTGCATGTTTTCGTACTGGCCGCTCCAGGTCAGCGTATAGCCGGTGGGCAGTTCGAGGTTCCGCCGGACGGCCTGCTTGGCCTCTTCGACGAAGCCTCCCACGTCGCGGCCGGCAAGGTCAACGTAGACGTAGCCGGTCAACATCCCGTCCTCGTCGCGGAGCATGGCCGGCCCGGAGGCGAAGCGGATGTCGGCCAACTCGGCCAGCGGAATCTGCGCACCGGACATGGTGGGCACCAGCACGCGGCGGAGCTTGGTAAGGTCGTCGCGGAGTTGCCGGGCGTAGCGGACGTTGATCGTGTAGCGCTCGCGCCCCTCGATCGTGGTGGAAACGTCTTCCCCGCCCACGGCCGACTCGATCACCATCTCGGCGTCCTGGACCGAGAGGCCGTAGCGGGCCAGGTTCTCCCGCTTGAGCGTGAAGTCGAGGAAGTATCCGCCCGCGGTCCGTTCGGCGAAGACGTTGCGTGCGCCGGCCACGCGGCTCAAGATCGGCTCCAGCCGCGTGCCGATCCGCTCGATTTCCTTGACGTCCGCCCCTTGAATCTTCACACCGACCGGGGTGCGGATGCCCGTGCTGAGCATGTCGATGCGGGCCTTGATGGGCATGGTCCAGGCATTGCTCACGCCGGGGTACTGCATCGCCCGGTCCATCTCCGCGACTAGCTCGTCAGAGCTGATGCGGTCGGGCCAGACGTGCCGCAAGGGGACCTGTAGAAAATCGGGGAGCCTCGAGTACCACCGACCGACCTTCCGCCACTGGTCGGCAGGCTTTAGCAGGATGGTGGTTTCGAGCATGGAGAAGGGGGCAGGGTCGGTCGAGGTCTCCGCCCGGCCCGCCTTGCCGAACACCCGCTCGACTTCGGGGAACTCCCGCAACCGCCGGTCGGTGGTTTGCAGGAGCCGCTGGGCCTCGGACACGGAGATGCCCGGCATGGTGGTGGGCATGTACAACAGCGACCCCTCGTACAACGGCGGCATGAACTCCGAGCCTAACTGGAAGTAGACTGGGATTGTTGTCAGCACCAGCACGAGCGCCACGGCCAGCGTGAGCGTCTTGTGGCGGAGCACGAAGCGGCACGCCGGCTCATAGACGCGGAACAGCCGCTTGCTGATCGGGTGCTGCTCCTCGGGATAGTACCGGCCGACCAGCAGCGCGTTGGCGATTCCCCCCGCCCACCGCGGGCGGAACTTGAAGCGGTCCATCCGCGTGAACAACATCCGCACGGCCGGGTCGAGCGTGATGGCCAGCAGGGCCGCGATGGCCATCGCCAGGTTCTTCGTGTAGGCCAGCGGCTTGAACAACCGGCCTTCCTGATCGACCAGGGTGAACACCGGCATGAAGGCCACGGCAATCACCAGGAGCGAGAAGAACACCGCGGGACCGACCTCCTTGAGGGCCCGGAGGCGGACCTCGTGAAAGTCCCCCTGGCGCCCACCCAGGTTCCACTCCTCCAGCCGTTTGTAGGCGTTTTCGACCTCGACGATGGCCCCGTCCACCAGCACGCCGATGGAAATCGCGATTCCGCTGAGCGACATGATGTTCGAGGTCAGGCCGATGAAGTAGATGGGAATGAACACCAACACGACCGAGACGGGGATCGTCAGGATGGGAATGATTGCGGAAGGAAAGTGCCAGAGAAAGACCAGGATCACCAGGCTGACAATGATGATTTCCAGCAGGAGTTCCTCCTTGAGCGTGTCGATGGAGTGCCGGATCAGCGTCGAGCGGTCGTAGGTGGTGATGATTTCCACGCCCTTGGGGAGCGAGGGCCTGATTTCCTCCAGCTTCTCCTTGACCCGCCCGATGACGTTCAGGGCGTTTTCGCCGGCCCGCATGATAACGATGCCCCCTACGGCGTCCCCTTCGCCGTCGAGGTCGGCGATGCCGCGGCGGATTTCCGGCCCCAGGGCGACCGAGCCGAGGTTCTTGACGAGGATGGGCGTGCCCTGCTTGTCGGCCGCGACGACGATTTTCTCGATGTCCCGGATGCTCTTGGCGTAGCCCCGGCCGCGGACCATGTATTCCGCGCCGCTCAGCTCGACCAGCCGCCCGCCCACGTCGTTGTTCCCCTCCCGGATCGCCCGGACTACGGTTGAGATCGGGACGCCATAGGCCAGCAGCTTGTCGGGATCGAGGTTCACCTGGTACTGCTTCTGGAATCCGCCGACGGAGGCCACTTCGGCCACGCCGGGCAGGGATTGGAGCTGATAGCGGAGATGCCAGTCCTGGAGTGTCCGCAGTTGGGCCAAGTCGTTCTGCCCGCTCTTGTCCACCAGGGCGTACTGATAGACCCAGCCGACGCTGGTGGCGTCCGGGCCCATTTCGGTCCGGACTCCTTCCGGCAGCTTGGGGAGGATTTTCGAGAGGTACTCGATTGTGCGGCTGCGGGCCCAATAGAGGTCAGTCCCATCCTCGAAGATCACGTACACGTAAGAGAAGCCGAAGTCGGAGAAGCCGCGGATGGCCTTCACCTTGGGCGCCCCGAGCATCGCCGTGACGATCGGATACGTGACCTGGTCCTCGATGATGTCGGGGCTCCGGTCCCAGCGGGAATAGATGATGACCTGGGTGTCCGAGAGATCGGGTATCGCGTCCAGGGGCACCGACTGCATCCAGTGGACCGCCCCGGCGATGGCGACCAGCGTCAGCACGATCACCAGGTACTTGTTCCGGGCGCTCAGTTCAATGATGCGGTCAATCATGGCTGGTCGCTGCCTGCGCGGATGCGGCTCTCGGAGTCGATCAGGAAATTGGCGGAGATTGCGATCCGGTCGCCCTCCTTCAGCCCGTCGAGAATCTGATACTGCCCGTCGAACTCGGCAGGGCCGAGCTTCACGGCCACCGGCACGAAGCGGCCGCCCGGCGCGGCCCGGTAGGCAATGTCTTGCTCGCCCGTGCGGAGGATTGCGGAGACCGGCACGAGCAGCCCCTCGCCCATCGCGTGCGAGAGAGCGACCTGGGCGAACGTTCCCGGCTTAAGAACGCCCTCGGGGTTGGGCAGCGCGATCCGCACTTGCACCGTGCGCGTGGCCGGGTCTACCGTGGGCTGGACAAAGACGACCTTGCCAGCGAATTGCCGATTCGGCAGCGAGGCAATCGTCACGGCGGCTGGCTGCCCCAAGGCGACGTGCGGAATCTCATATTCGTAGACCTTCGCCTGCACCCAGACGGTGGAAAGATCGCCGATGACGTACAATTCCTTCTCGGGGGTGACATATTGCCGCCGGAAGACGTTCCGCTCCAGGACCGTTCCGTCGATGGGGCTGCGTAGCGTGAGGTCCTTTTGGGGCCGGCCCGTCTGCACCACCCGGTCGATCTCCGCCGGCGGCACGTCCCACAGTTCGAGCCTTCGCCGGGCGGCGTCGGCCAGGGTGTTTTGGCGTTGGCCGTCGCCGAGGGTCCGCTCGATCCGCAGCGCGGTGAGCAACTCTTGCTGGGTGGAGAAGAACTGCGGGCTGTAGATTGTCAGCAGGGGATCGCCCTTGCGGACCGTTTGGCCCACGAAGTTCACCGCCAGCTTGTCGACCCAGCCCTCGGTCTTGATGCTGACCCGCGCGAGCCGGGTTTCATCCGGCTCGACGATCCCCACTGCGCGGATGGTTGCTCGAAGCGGGCCTTTCTCGACCCGGCCGATCCGCACGCCGATCCGCTGCTGGAGTTCGCCGGGGATCGTCACCGCGGCATGGCCCGGGACACCGGAAGGCGTGCCCGGCTGCTCCGCGGGAGTGGAACCGTCGGCCGGCGCGCTCTTCCCCGTCGGCGGCTCGCTCTTGACGGGCACCAGGTCCATGCCGCAGATCGGGCACCTGCCCGGCGCGGACGTGCGGATCTGGGGGTGCATCGGGCAAGTCCAGACGGCCGGCCCCGCGGGGCTATCCGTGGCGGGCTTGCCGGGGTTGGCCGCCGGCGGTGGATTGGCCGGCCCGCACCCGCCCACTGCCAACAACATACCCGCTGCAACCACAGAAACACAAAACATGTATGTACGCCACATTGATTCATCTCCTCTCAAAGAATGGTCCGTCAGATCGTGCGCAGTTACGCGCGCAGCATCACTCTGGCGGGAAGGGAATCAGAGGAGAAAACGGCAGAATTCGCTGCAAAGCTCGAGCGAAGTGACGGCCAGCGGCTGTTCCAGTTCTCGCCCGTCGGCCGCCAAATGGGGCGGTTTCACCGCCACCGGCAGCGCCGCCGTCAATGCCACGGGGCCGCTGAAGCCCTTGGCCGTTTGTTTGCCGGCCGGTGCCGGAACAGCCGGCGCGGAATGGTCGGGACACCGGCAGCGGCAGACGCCCGTGCAGTGGCAGCAGGATTTCGCCGCGCCGGCGGGCGCTGAAGCGCCACAGCACGTCTTCGTCGCCAAGGACGCCCCCCCGCAGCCGCACGAATAAGACCAGCCTCCCTCGATCAATAACATCCCCGCCGCCGCCCAGACGAGGGCGTGAGACACGAACCGGAATTGCGCCGCGTGGATGCTCATAATTCGATTCTACGCTAACCGCCGGCCGGAATCAACGTAACCGCCAGAGCGGGGCGTTCTCCGACACGACGGCGTTATCGTTGGAGGTTCCGTTGATCGAGGAGTTGCCGCTGCCAGTAATCGTACTGCGGCTCGCCCTTGCGGAAGGTGAACACGGCGTCCGGCAAGCGGCGGCCCTGCCGACTGCAGGAGTGGACCCGGACCAGGACCACGTTGTCGCTGGCACGTTCGACATCCCAGGAGCGGAGTTTTGCGGCGTACACGGTGGGGCCTCGTCAGCGGGACTGTAGTCCGCACACGCCGTGTGCGGTGGCGGCACGCGGAGCGTGCCGCCTACAAAACGGCGGGATTGTGCCCAAAACGGCCACTAAATTCTAGGCCAATTCCGCGATTCCAGGGCCAAAAGCCGGCGTTTCATGGCGACCCCGCCGGGAGCGGAGTACGGGCCGGGCCGTCCGTCCGACCGGACCACCCGATGGCATGGCACCAGCAGCGGGGTGCGGTTCGCCGCCATGCAGTTGCCCACGGCCCTGGCCGCCCGTGGAGATCCCGCCTTGGCGGCCAGTTCGGCATAGCTCATTGTGCTGCCGTAGGGGATACGCCGACATTGGTTCAGCACCCGCCGCCGGAACGCGCTCAACCGTCCGGGATCGACCGGGATGTCCCGCAGCGGATCGGGCCTGCCTGAGGCGAATGCCTGGAGACGCCGCACCAACCGCGTTAGACGGTGGGGCGGGGTGCCATGCCCACGCTTGCGTGGGCATGTGAACCGCCGAGAAATCCGCAACATGCCCACGCAAGTGTGGGCATGACACCCGTCAGTCTTGATTTGGCCGACGACTGGCGATTTGGCGTCCAACGCCCTGGCGGCCGCCGCCGCCGATGGATGTCCGAACGTGAGCTGGCGAACGGTCGCCCCGGCCACGACAACCGCCATCCAGCCGAGATCGCTGGGGAAAACCACAAGTCTGTCGGGAGGCACTGGCGGGCGGGTGATGGTTGGCATAAGATGGTTGGTTACACGTCTTGGGGGTAGGGAATCCGTGGCTGTAGGAGGCGACTCCCGTCGCCGATTCTTTTGGCTTCGACACCTTGGCCGGCGACGGGAGTCGCCTCCTAAAATTGCCGGCGGACAGGAAAGGGCCATCCGAAATGAACCGTTACGCCTCTCTATGCGACGACTTCTACGTCAATATGAACCTCGGCACGGAGATGGAACTGCCCGCCAACCGCGAAACCGTGCTCCACTTCTTCGAGCGGGTGCAAAAGACCTACCCGACCATGCGGAACTTCTACTGCCGGGAGCGGGGCGACTTCATTTTGGAGGAAGACAAAGACCAAGGCAGCTACCGCTGGTGTACGATCGAGCCCCGCCGGGTCTGCTCCGGCCAGGTCAACCCGGAGAACATCGACGGGGCGATGGATCAGCACAAGCTGGTCCTCGAACTGGCCCCGTACACGCTCTCGGTCAGCCCGTTGGACTGCGAGGCCCTCGACCTGCTGTTTGGCTTCGATTTTACCTATCGCGGCAATCACAATCAACTCATGGCCGAGGTGCTGGGCGTCAGCCCGTCGATGGAGCCGGTCATGGGGCTGCCCGGCGCGACGGTCATCAACTACGAGCCGTCGGTGACGATGGCCGTGGACTCGGACTGCCGGCTGCAACTGCGCATTAGCGTCGAGACCCGCACCAACGCTTACCAGGTCCGCATGGGCGATTACCCCGAGGAGCAGTTGAGCGTCTACGTCACCGCCCGGCAGTACGGCAGCCTGGGGCCCGACAAGACCTTCGTCGAGACGGTCGACCGGCTGCGGCAGTTGTGTCACGAGACGATCGACAATCACGTGATCGAGCAGATCCTTCAGCCGCTGGGCCGGGCAATCTCGCTGCAATAGCCATCGCCTGTTGCGCAACTGCTTCTTCTGCAATGGGTTGCGGCAACGTCCGGCAGCCCGCTCGGGAATCCGCCAACGAGCCGCCGGTAAGCTATCCTTTATCGTGCGGGACAACCTTGGGGCTGCAACGCGGAGGCTCGTGCCATGTCTGATATGAAACGTCTGCGGAAACGCTGGTTCGTCGATCCGAGAATCCAAGGGGCCTTGGTCTTGCGGGTCGGCATGTATTGGCTCGTGTGCGTGATTGGCATCGTGCTGATGATTCTCTGCTGGCGGACCGGCACGGGGCCGGCGTGTCCCTTCTATGTCCGCTTGATCGAGATGTGGCCCTATTACGGGCCGGCCGTGATCGTCTCGCTCCTGATGCTGCCGCTCGTGGTGGTGGACATCATCCGCTTCAGCAACCGGTTCGTCGGTCCGATGTTGCGGATGCGGCAGGCGATGCGGCAACTCGCCCGCGGCGAGTACGTCGAGCCGATCGAATTCCGCGGCACCGACCTGTGGCAGGAGTTCGCCGACGCGTTCAACGCCGTTCTGGCCCACCAGCAGGGCCTGACGACCATCGAAACCGCGGGGCTGACCCCGCAATGGAAGCAAGACGAGGAGCCGGCGGCGGTGGCGTAGTGCGCGGGTTGCTCTGTCCCCGCAATCAGGTTATCCCTATAATCTTGCCGGACCTGCAAGCCGCCATGATGGGGATAGCCCATGCTTCGTCCCACCGGCCACGTGTCGCTGGAAGGGGTGCACGGCACCGTGCAATTGCCCGGCCATCAGGCCGGCTTCTGGCGGCAGATGCGGGCCTTCATCGGTCCGGCCATGCTGGTCAGCGTCGGCTACATGGACCCCGGCAACTGGGGCACCGACCTGGAAGGCGGCGCCCGGTACAAGTACGGGCTGTTGTGGGTCGTCGGCCTGGCCAGCCTGATGGCCATGCTGCTGCAAGTGATCTCGGCGCGGTTGGGCGTCGTGACGGGAAAGGACCTCGCCCAATGCTGCCGCGAGTGGTACCCCCGCTGGACCCGCTGGCCCAATTGGCTGATGGGCGAGGTCGCCATTGGCGCCTGTGACCTGGCCGAAGTGCTCGGCAGCGCCGTGGCCCTGAACCTGTTGTTCCATATTCCGCTCTTCTGGGCGATCATCATCACGGCTTTGGACGTGTTGCTGCTGCTGGGCCTGCAACGCTTCGGGATGCGGACCATCGAGGCGGTGATTGCGCTCATGGTGGCCACCATCGGCGTCTGCTACTTCATCGAGATATTCATTCTTCCACCGGCCGCCCCCAACTTCCCCGAGATGGGGCGGGCGTTGGTTTGGCCGACTTTAGGGCAAGCGGGAATGGTTGTGGTGGCCATCGGCATCATCGGGGCCACCGTCATGCCCCATAACTTGTACCTGCACTCGGCCCTGGTCCAAACCCGCAAGCTGGAGAAGGATGAAAAGTCCGTTCGCCGCGCCCTGCGGTTCAACACCATCGACTCGGCCGTCGCGCTGACCATTGCTTTCTTCATCAACGCGGCGATCTTGGTGTTGGCCGCGATGGTGTTTTTCGACAAGAAGAGCGTGACCGTTCCGGGCGGCGAGGTGATTGCATTTGGCCCCGACAGCGATTGGATCCGCGTCGCCTACCTGACGCTGGCGCCGCTGTTGGGCACCGCCGCCGCCAGCACGCTCTTCGCCGTGGCGCTCTTGGCCAGCGGCCAGAGCAGCACGATCACGGGCACGTTGGCCGGGCAGGTGGTCATGGAAGGTTTCATGCAGTGGCGGTTGGCCCCCTGGATCCGGCGGCTGCTGACCCGCACCCTGGCCATCTTGCCCGCCGTTGTCATCGTCGGCCTCCGCGGCGACGGCAGCGTGAACGACCTGCTGGTCTTGAGCCAGGTCGTGCTGGCCCTGCAGCTTCCTTTCGCCATGTTCCCGCTTTTGCACTTCACGTCGTCGCGGAAACGGATGGGAGCGTGGAAAAATGGTTGGTTCTTGTTGACCGTCGGCTGGCTGAGCGCACTGGTGATTACCGCGATGGACATCTACGGGCTGCCCGATTCGATCCGCGAGGCGTGGCACGTTATCGTCGGCGGGCACTGAGTTTTGGAGAGCGAATGTCGTAGCCGAAAAACGCCCCGCGCCGGGTGGCACGCCCTGAAAGGGCGTGGCGCGGCGACGGGATTGGATTTGGGAGGTTGCCACGCCCTTTCAGGGCGTGCCACCCAATTGACGAAATCATCCTTGCGCGAGACGAATAGAAGAAGAGGAACGCCAATGTACAAGACTATTCTCATGCCGCTGGACGGCACACCGACAGACCGGGCGATTATCGACCACATCAAACAGCTCGCCGCGATCCTGCACAGCCGCGTGGTGCTGTTCCACGTGGCCACGAGCGTCGCCGCCCAATGGCACGGTTCCGACGCGGGGGGTGAACAGGTGGAAGAGAACAGGGCGTATCTGGACAAGGTCAAGGCCGAGTTCGAGGCCGTCGGCGTCCCGGCGGAAGCGGAACTCGCTTACGGAGACCCGGTAAGGGAAATCGTCAAGCGGGTTCAGGAAAAAGGCTGCGACTTGGTGGCGATGAGCACGCACGGGCACCGGTTGGTGGGCGACCTTTTCCTGGGAACAACGGCCAGCCCCGTCCAGCACCACGTCAACGTGCCGGTTTTGCTCCTCAGGGCTAAATGAGCCGTTCGCCAAACATAGAAAACTTCCGAACCTTCGAGACTCGTCCATCGTAAAATGGGCAAGACGGCGATTTCTTCCGGGGTCGCAGTGCCGAAGCACTTGGCTAGGACGCCAACCCACAGATACGACTGGAAACCATTTGTGCCGATGATAAGATAGTCGGATTATGCGGGTAAGTGAACCGCCAAAGGGGCTGCCGGTTCTGTTTTGCAGTAGGAGTGGCAGTAAATGGGTCTCCACTGGAAGCGCATCCTTCAATGGGGGGGAGTGCTGGCGTTTGCCGCGGCCGCAATTGGCGTTGCTGTCCTAGTTGGGCCACAGGTGAGGAACCGGTTTTGGCCGCCACCGGCTGAGCCGTCATCGGCGGAAAGCTCGGCTAGTTCAACGGAGTTGGTGTCGGGCCAATCCAGCGCCATCCGCTTGGCATCCGGCGTAGCGGAACGGCTTGGCGTGCGGACAACGGAAGTGCAAAGGGCCGATAAGCCAATCATCGTGGAACTGCCGGGGACTCTGAGTTTCGATGCCGACCGCCTCTCACACGTTCATGCGCGTTTTGCGGGTGAGGTGGTTGAGATGGGCGTGGTCCAAGGCGGCTCGCGGCCCCTGGATTTTGGCGCCTCGGTTCACAAAGGCCAGTTGCTGGCAGTGATCTGGAGCCGCGAACTGGGCGAAAAAAAGAGCGAACTGGTGGACGCCCTCTCCCAATTGCACCTGGACCAGGAAAACCTGAACCGCTTGATCCAATCATCGGTTGAAGGCGCCGTATCCGAGCGGGCGATCCGGGAAGCGCAACGGAAGGTGGAATCGGATCAGATTGCCGTGGGGCGGACGGTGCGCACACTCCAGTCGTGGCGCGTGCCGCCGGAAGAAATTGACGCTCTCCGGGCCGAGGCTGAGTCCCTCCGGCACGATGCAAAGCCGATTGCTGAAGAGCACGTACACCGATGGGCCAGATCGGAGGTTCCGGCGCCGTTCGATGGCGTAATCCTGGAGAAGAACATCGCTCTCGGCGATCTGGTGGACACGAACCTCGACTTGTTCAAGATCGCCGACTTATCGCGGCTGCGGGTGATGGCCCACGTCTACGAGGAGCAATTGCCGTTGCTGGACAGCTTGGCCGAGGCACAGCGGCAGTGGACGGTTTCCGTCCAGAGCGACACGGGACTGCCGCCGCTTGCCGGCCGATTCGAGCAGATCGGCAAAGTGATCGACCCGAACGAACATGCCGCCTTGGTGACGGGCTGGGTGGACAACCGTGCGGGCCGTCTCCGCGCGGGCCAGTTCATTACGGCAAGGGTCGAATTGCCCGTGCCCCAAGGCGAGGTGGCCATTCCCTCCAGTGCCCTGGTGGAAGAAGGCCAACGCCAGTTTGTCTTCGTTCAGCCCGAACCGAAAAAGAGCGAGTATGTGCGCCGGCCGATCGCGGTCTCACGACGGGACGGCAGGACGGTTTTCGTGTGGTCCGAGCCTACCGCTGCCCAACGACGTGCCGGCGCAAGCGTTACGCGCCGGCGAGCGCGTGGTCCGCGCCGGAGTGGTGCAATTGGCCGAGGCCATGAGGGGTCTTGAAGCTGCGCCGAAGGCGGAGACGCCATGATTAAGAACCTGATCCACTGGGCAGTCCACAGCCGGTTGGTCGTGGTGCTGTTGGCCGTGGCCCTGATGTCGGTCGGCATTTATTCGTTTCATCAGGTGAACGTCGAAGCCTATCCCGATCCGGCCCCGCCGATCATCGAGGTCATCGCCCAGTACCCCGGCGCATCGGCCGAGCAAGTGGAACAACAGGTGACAATTCCCCTGGAGGTCACACTGGCCGGTATGCCGGGGCTGCAATACACCCGCAGCGAGTCGCTCTTCGAGTTGTCCCACATCCGCAATCAGTTCAACTACGGCGCCGATCCGCTGGCGGCCCGGCAGGAGGTCATCAACCGGCTGCAATTTATCCAGTTGCCGCCGGGGGTGACTCCGCAAATCTCGCCCGAATCGCCCACCGGCGAGATTCTCCGCTACACCTTGCGGAATCCCAAGGACGCTTCGGGCAAGCCGGTCTACAGCCTCAACGACCTGAAGTCGCTGGAGGATTATACGCTGGAGCGGCTTTACCGCCGCATCCCGCGGATCATCGACCTGGTGAGCTTTGGGGGCACCGTCAAACGATACGAAATCCATCCCGATCCGGCCAGGCTGCGCCGCTATGGAATCACGCTCCAGCAACTCGAGGCTGCCGTCTCCGGCGCCAACGCCAACATCGGGGGGCAATACATTGCCCCCGGCGAGACCGTGCAGGTAGTCCGGGGTCTGGGGCTGATTGGCCAAGGGCAAGACCCGATGAACAAGGCGTTTGCCCTGCAAGACCCCACGGAGGCGCGGGACGCGTTGCGTGCCGAAGAGGAACAGCGGATTCGGGAGATCCGACAAATCGTATTGACTTCGGTGGACAACGTGCCGGTGCTGATCGACGACGTGGTGGAAGGCGGTCCGCTCCAACCCGGCCGGCCCGCCGGCGAAAAAGGCGTTGTCGTAGGACACCAAACCCGGCTTGGCCGGGTGATGGTAAGCCAGCCGAAGAAGGATGCGCAGGGCAATGATGTCTATGACGGGCATGGCCATCGCCAGTGGGACGACGACGACGATGCGGTGCAGGCGATCGTGCTGCTGCGCAAAGGCGAGGAATCGCTGCCGGCCCTGCAAGACGTTGCCGCGCTGACCAAGGAACTCAACGAGAACGCAGGCCGCATGTTGCCCGGCGTGAAGATCGAGGTGCTGTACGACCGCCGGTCGCTAATCCACGTCACGACGGACACGGTGCAAGAGAACCTGTTGATCGGCATGGCCCTGGTGACGGCCGTGCTGTTGATGTTCCTGAGCAACGTGCGGACCGCGCTGATTGTGGCCATCAACATTCCCTTGGCTTTGCTCTTCGCCTTCGCTATGTTGTTCTTACGGGGAAAATCGGCCAACCTGCTTTCGATCGGCGCCGTGGACTTCGGCATCATCGTCGATTCGTCGGTCATCATGGTCGAAAACATCTACCGCCACTTGCAGTCCGGTCTGCACGCCGGCCAGCCGATCCAGCAGCGGATCATCCTTGCCTCGGGCGAGGTCCAGCGGAGCCTGCTCTATTCCACGGCCATCATGGTGTGCGCGTTTCTGCCGTTGTTCACGATGGCAGGGCCGGAAGGACAAATCTTTGGCCCCATGGCCGACACCTACGCCTTTGCCCTGGCCGGCGCGATGCTCTTGGCGCTGACGCTCTCGCCGGTGCTTTGCACTTTTCTTCTGAAGAACCTGAAGTCCCAACGTGAAAACCTCCTCGTCCGCCGGCTGCAAGGCTCCTATCAACGGCAACTGCGGCGCTGCATGAGGCACCGCTGGTTGACGCTGGGGACGTTGGCCGGGGTGCTGGCGGCCACGGTCTGCGCCTTGCCGTTCCTGGGGCGTGAATTCATGCCCGAACTGGAGGAAGGGAACCTTTGGATCCGGGGGACGTGCCCGCTGAACTCGTCGCTGGACGAAACGGTCCGCCGCGCGACGCTCAGCCGGGAGATTATGAAGCAGTACCCCGAGGTGGAGACGGTCATCGTGCAGGTCGGCCGCCCCGACGACGGCACCGACGCCACGGGCTTCTACAACTCCGAGTATTTCGTCACGCTCAAGCCGGAGCCGCAGTGGCCCACGCCGCCCGGCATGTCGCGCCGCCGCACCAAACCGGAATTGGTCGAGGCGATGGGCCGCGAACTGGACCGGACGCTAATCGGCGTCGATTGGGGCTTTTCCCAGAATATCCGCGATAACGTCATGGAATCGCTCTCGGGCGTGAAGGGTGAGAACTCGGTGAAGATCATCGGTCCCGACCTGGCGGAGCTTGAGCGGCTGGGCGACAAAGTGCTCCATGCGATGTCGGACGTTGAGGGCATGGTTGACGCCGGCGTGTTCCATATCATGGGTCAGTCGAACCTTACGTTAGTACCCGATCCCCAATGGTGCAAACGCTGGGGCGCCAATCAGGCCGACGTGAATGACGTGATTGCCACGGCGGTCGGCGGCAAGGCGTTCAGCCAAATGGTCGAGGGGGAGCGGAGCTTCGACATCGCCCTGCGCTGGCCGGAGCGGCTGCGGCAGGATGAGTCGGCCATCTTGAACATCCCCGTTGACATCAGCCGCAACGTCGTGTCATCGAGCGCCGCTCCCAGCACCTCGCCCACGCTGGTGACCGGGCCGGCCGCCGGACCTTCAACTATCGGCAGCAGCAACACGCTGCCGGCGGCGACCGGATCGGCTAACAATGCCGAACGGAACGATTTTTCGCGGAACCCGCGCCGCCCACTCCGCGACCTGGTCACGCCGCTTGGCCCCGACGGGCACCCCGATCCCAAGGGGTCATTTGTGCAGCCTGGGGCCTCCGAGATTTACCGGGAACAAGGTGAACGGCTGATCGCCATCAAGTTCGGGGTCCGCGGGCGCGACTTGGCCAGTGTGGTGGAGGACGCCCAAAAGAGGGCGGCTTCGTTGGTCCGGCCGCCCTATCGCATGGTGTGGAGCGGCGAATTCCTGGAGATGCAACAGGCCGAAGGCCGCCTCTTGCTGGTCGTGCCGCTGGCCGTGGCGATGGTCGTTGTGCTGCTCTACCTCGCCTTCCATTCGTTAATCGACGTGGGGCTTGTGCTTTCCAGCGTCCTATTGCTCTTTTGCGGCGGGATTTGGGCGCTGTTCTTGACGGGAACTCATTTCAGCATTTCGGCAGCCGTCGGATTCATCTCGATCTTCGGTGTGACGGTGATGAACAGCCTACTGCTGGTGTCCTCCATTCACCGGCTCAGGCTCAACGGCGTGCCGATGGAAGAAGCGATCCTCCAAGGGGCAGCCACTCGGCTGCGGCCGATGATGATGATCGCTTTGGCGGCGATTCTGGGGCTGTTGCCGGCGGCGATTTCCACGCGAATCGGGGCACAGTCTCAACAGCCGTTGGCGATTGTCGTCATCGGCGGCATGTTGACGGACCTTCTGCTGAACCGTTACGCCACGCCGGTGCTCTACAGCGTGTTCCGACGCAAAATGCCGGACCCCGAGTCGGCGAAGCTGGCCGAGTAGGACGCGGCAGGATGCCGCGTCTACAGGGCCCCGCCCGACATGATGGGGCGTTTAGCGAAACTTTGCGGGGCGTCCGTCCGCAACTCCTTGAATGTCATGTTGCGGCGATATGCGATGTGTCGGCATATTGGAGAAGCCACACCGACCTCTGCGGGCAAGCGGGTATCGCAAGAGCGGCACAATCGGCATCTCCGATACAAGAGTAAGGATTGCCCTAAACATCACTAATGGAATCCCCTACCGTCAACAGACGATGGTGCGCCACGCTGGGATATTGTTGAGCTTGCTGTCTGGAAGCCTGATCGCCGGTTGTGCGGTGACCAAACCGCACCTTGCCCCGTCACTGCCACAAACCGCCGCTACCAGCCAGGGCGTAGCACCATCGGCAACGGCCGCGGCTGCCCCTATTGACGCTGGTGTCCACCCGGCGGCATTCACTCAGGCCGTTCCGCCCGCTCCAGCGTTGGAAGCCCTTCCCCATCCGTCCGCTGAGCCTATGGCCGCCCCGCACCAACCGTTGCAGATTCCCACCGACCTGCCTGGCAGCGAGGCTCCGCCGATCCGCCTGCCGGCCTGCGATCCTCGAGAGCCGCAGCCGGAGCGGACTGCCGAAATCGGACGGCTCTTTCGGGCGTTGCCGGAGTTGCCCGCGGCGGTGCAACCTGCCGAGAACGCTCCGCTCTTGTCGTTGGCCGAATTGCAGGACATGGCGCTGCGGCAGAGCCCCGTGGTTCATCAGGCGATGGCCGACGTGCAAGCGGCCCGAGGAGCCGCGATTCAAGCCGGTGCATTGCCCAATCCGAGCGTCAGTTTTCAGGAGGATAACGTCAACACGGGCGGCACGGCCGGCTATCAGGGCGTCGGTATCTCGCAAACCATTCCCACCGGCGGCAAACTGGCGCTGGCGCGGCGGGCGGCGAACGTCGACGTCGAGAACGCCCAACTGACCTTGCGCCGCACGCGCAACGAGTTGGTTACCCAAGTCCGCTCCAACTACTACGCCGTGCTGGTGGCCAAAGAGCGCGTCAAGGTAAACCGTGCCTTGTCGGAATTTGCCGAGAACGTATATCGGGCGCAGATCGGACGCACGAAGACCGGCCAGGCAGCCCCTTACGAACCGTTGCAATTGCGGGTCCTGGTGCTTCAGGCGCGCGCCCAACTGATTCAGTCGGAAAACGAGTACGATGCCGCCTGGCGCCGGTTGGCCGCCACCCTGAGCGCGCCCGATATGTGCCCGACGGAACTAGCCGGCGACGTGAATATCTCCGTGCCGAGTCTTGACCAACAAGCCGCCTGGCAGTGGATTTGCGACCACCACACCAACCTGATCATTGCACAAAACGGCGTGGCCAAGTCGCAACGTCTCTTGCAACTGGCTAAGACCACGCCCTGGATTCCCGACATCAACGTGGATGCGACTGTTCAGCACGACAACACCACGGCGCCATTCGGTACGGCCTACAACTTGCACGCCGGCATTCCCATTCCTTTGTTCGACCGCAATCGCGGCAACATCATGTCGGCCGACGCGGCTTTGATGCGCGCTTCTCAGGAATACAACCGGGTCCGCAACGAGCTTTCGGCCTCGTTGGCCGATGCCTTTGCCCGTTACCAATCCCAGCGTGTCCTTTTCGACTATTACCGCACGCAGATTCTCCAGGATCAAGTTCAGAGTTATCGCGCCATCTACCAGCGATACCAGCAGGACGCCGACAGCGTAGATTTCAACGATGTCGTCACGTCCCAGCAAACGTTGGCCTCACTCGTCTCGACGTACATTCAAGCCCTGGGCGATCAGTGGCAAGCGGTGGTCGACCTGGCCGGCCTGCTGCAACTGGACGACCTTTCGGAACTCGATCAATTTGCCGCGGTCAAGTACGCGCATTGGCGCTCGGCATGGACGCACGCCGTGCCCGCCGCGACCAATTTTTAGTTGGCGTCCGCGACTGCCAACGCCGGGGCGGAAGGCGGAAAGATCGCGTAGAGCACGGGAAGAACGCAGAGCGTGAGCAAGGTGGAACTGAACAACCCCCAGACGATCACCGTGGCCAGCGGGCGCTGTACGTCGGAACCCAGCCCCGCCGCCATCGAGGCGGGCAGCAGGCCGAAAATCGCCACAATGGCCGTAATGAGGATGGGCCGAAGACGCCCCAGCGCCCCTTGAACAATGGATTCCACCAGTTCCATCCCCTGCTGGCGAAACACCGTAATCCCACGGACCATGAGCACGCCATCCATGATGGCGATGCCGAACAAGGCGGCGAAACCCACGCCCGTGGAAACGTTCATGTGCATGTCGCGGATGTAGAGGGCCAGGATGCCCCCGATGCAGGCGAACGGGATGCCGGCCAGCACCAGCAGCGCCGCTCGGAACGACTGGAACGTGGCCCAGAGCAAGAGGAAAATCAGCGCCACCGTCGCCGGAATGAGCAGGCGAAAGTGTTCGCGGGCACGTGCCAGGTTCTCGAACATTCCCAGCCACTCGACGCGATAGCCGTCCGGCAAGCTGGGGCGAATCTCGGCGTCAAACCTCCGTTGCGCCTCGGCGACGAAGCCCCCTTGATCGCGGCCCACGATGTCGCAACGCACCGTCAGCCGCCGCCGGCTGCTCTCGCGGGCGATCATCGTCTGCCCGTCCACCACGTTGATCTTTGCCACCTGGGCCAAGGGCACCGGTGACCCTTCCGGTGTGTGGACAAACAGCCTGCCGATCGCCTGCGGTGACGCCACGGCGGCGCGGTCGAGCTTCACTACAATGTCAAACCGCCGGTCCCCCTCGAAGAGCGTGCCGACGGGTTCGCCGCCCAGCGCCGTGTCGATGAGCTTGGTCACGTCTTCGATGCGCACGTTGTAGCGTGCGCAGAGCCGCCGGTCCGGCAGGATTTGGAGTTGGGCCTGTGGCCCTTCTTGTTCGATGCTCACGTCTTGCGCCGCGGGAACGCTCCCGAGCAATCCCAGCGTGCGCCGGGCCAAACCCAGCAACACGTCCGAGTTGGAGCCCGAGAGTTCGACCGCCAGGTTGGCCGAAGTCCCGTTGGTGTCCTCCGTCACCATGTCGATAATCGGCTGGGTGAAGTTGAACCGCGTGGTCGGATATTCCTCGCGCAGCCTCTTTCCCAAGGCCGCCATCAATTCGTGCTTCGTTTTGAACTGCGTCCACTGGCCTCTCGGCTTTGGTCCGATCATCATCTCCATGCGGCTGGGTGGGAATGGGTCGGTGTTGTCATCGTTCCGTCCCGACTGGACCGAGATGAAGCTCACATCGGGGAAACCCAGCACGATCCGGCGGATGTCTTTGCCGAACTCGGCGGTCTGCTGCAAGGACGTTCCCTCCGGGAAGTTGGCTCGCACCCAAATGGTTCCTTCATCCATGTAGGGCAGGAATTCCAGGCCCAACCGCGGCACCACCCGCATCCCCACGACGGCCAAGATGCACAGCACGCCCGCGACCACCAGCCAGCGGCAGGCGATCAATCCACGCAGTGTTACCGCATACGCGGAGCGGACCAGGGCCAATAGCCGGCCATCCGCTTCATGGTAGCCTCGACGGAACATGATCGTCGCCAGGACGGGCACGACGAAGATCGCAAACAGAAGCGCCCCGGCCAGGGCAAAGACCATCGTCAGCGCCATCGGCCGGAACAACAGCCCCTCGATGCTCGTCAACGACAGCAAGGGCACATAGGCCACCATGACCATCAGCATCGAGAAGAACACGGGCCGTTCGACCTCCAGGGAGGCGGCCACCACTACTTGGAAAACATTCGGTCGTCCCTCCCGGCGAGTCGCCTCACCCAACCGGCGGGCGATGTTCTCCGCCACGATGACCGCCCCGTCCACGATGATGCCAAAGTCGATGGCCCCGATCGACAACAGGCCGATAGGGATGTCGGTCAAGTACATCAGCGCCAGCGCGACCAAGAGAGAGAAGGGGATCGTCATTGCCACCAGGGCGGCGATGGACGGGCGGCCCAGAAACAGCAACAGCACCAGCACCACCAAGGTGATGCCCAGCGACACGCTGTGCGCAACCGTGTGCAACGTGCTGTCAACCAGGTATTGACGATCGTAAAATGGCGTGATCTTCACACCCTTGGGCAACTCCGACTCGTTCAATTCCTGCACCGCATCCTTCACTTTGACCAGCACCCGCGACGGGTTCTCGCCGCGGCGCAGGAGGACGATCCCCTCGACCGACTCGTCGTTACGGTCCTTGCTGTAAACGCTCCAGGGCGTCATGGCTTCCAGTCCGACGGTGGCCACGTCCTTGAGATAGATCGGGGTGCCGCCGACCGACTTGACGAAGATGTTCTCGAATTGCCGGATGCTCTCCAACGAACCGGCGCTGCGGATCACCAGCGACATGCTGCCGCGCGTCAGCATACTTCCTCCCGCGGAGGCATTGTTGCCCTTGATCGCATCCACCACATCATTGAGGGTCAGATCATAGCGCTCCAGTTGGGCCGGCTGATACGTGACGGTGTACTGCTTGACCAGACCGCCGAAGTTGGTCACGTCCGCCACGCCGGGCACCCGCAATAGCCGCGGAATGACCACCCAATCATTGAGCGTCCGCAACTCCATGAGGTCGCAAGTTCCGTCGGTGACCAATTCGTAGCGGTAAATCTCGCCGCAGGACGACACCAGCGGCCCCAGGTCAGGCTGCACTCCCTCAGGTAGTACGAGCCCGGCGAGCTTCTCCTGCACGCGCTGCCGTGCCCAGTAGCTCTCTGTTCCTTCCTCAAAGACCACCTCCACGACGGAGAGGCCGAAGATCGTCCGCGAACGGACGACTTCGGCCCGCGGCACGTTGCGCATGGCGATCTCGATCGGGATCGTCACTTGTCGTTCTACTTCCTCGGGAGCGCGGCCGGGATACGGCGTGGTGACAAACACCGCCTGGGCTGAGATGTCGGGATAAGCGTCGATCGGCAGTTGGCGGAAGGCATAGATGCCAAATCCCGCGGCGATGACCACCACGATCAGCACCAACCAGCGATGTTGGATGGCTCTTTCGATAAGTGTGGCGATCATAAGCGGCTTTCCCTCGGCAAGGGGAAAAAGGGGACAGTCCCCATTTGCCGGAACGGCCCGGAGGGTGCTGCGCACAAATGGGGACTGTCCCCTTTTTTCCCTGACAAGCTGCTAATCTGGGCATGGGGGGCCTGGGGGGAACCGGTCGTCTGGAGCGCCTCGATGATGCAGGGCTTCAAGAGGATCACGCCGTGGCCTGCAATCCTGTCCCCGGCACGCAGGCCGCCGAGAACTTCCACCAATGTCTTGTGAAGTTCGCCGACCTGCACTTCGGTCACTCGCCAGTCGTCGCTGCCGTCGCGCACCAGCACATAATCGGCGCGTCCGACGTGGACCACCGCCTCGGGAGGGATCAAGAGCGCCTCTCGGACATCGGTGCCCAGGCCGATGTCCGCAAACATGCCTGGGCGAAGCTGATCGTGAGGGTCGCTGATGATGAACAGGACCCGCAACGAGCGGCGCTCCTTGGACAGCACGGACGCAATCGCCCGCACCTTGCCGGAAAACGGCTGGTCGGGAAAGCTGAAGAACTTGGCCTCGCACCCCTGCCCGAGTTTCACCCTCGCCATCAATCCCTCCGGCACGTCAGCCATGACAATATCCACGTCCCAAGTCATGGAGCGGAGCAAGTCGGGGTCCAGGCCGCCCTGTTGCAGTTGCCGGGCCGCCGCGGCCTCCGTCCGTTTGGCGAGGTGCATCGCCGTCTCAGCCTCGTGAACGTCTTTGCGTCCCTGAATCTTGGACTGAATCAGGTCCGCTTGAGCCGCGGCAAGGTCCTTCTCCGTGTCGGTGCCCGCTTCCACCAGCTTTTTCATCCGGTTCACCAACTTCTGCTGGGCATCGACCTTCGTGTCGGCTAATTGTTTGATCTGCGCAAGTTGGGTCTCGGCGAAGGTGATGTCGGCGGTCGCCTTCTGCCAGTCGGTGAAGGCGGTCAACAACTCCGGGGAATTGAACTGCCAGTAGTCGTTCCCCTTGCCGTTGCCCGGCCGCAGGCTGGCAGCGACTACACCCGTCACCGTCAACACGGGAGTGGTGATCCGAGCGGCCTGGACCGTGGCCACTTGGAGCTTCCGGCACAAGGGGCAATCGGGCCGCACACAAATGCACCGCGGCCCGGTCACGCGAACATCGCCTCCGTGGTTGGATGCGGGCTCGCCGGTTGGCAGAGGCGAACCGGCGTCGGGAGTCCAAAGCAGGTAGGCCAACACGCCGCTAACAATCACCAGGCAGAGACCAAACTGGGTCCGCGCCCACACACGGCCCCAGCGTGACTTGTTAGGTACGGCTGGTATTGAATCGGATGCGAGCACGTGAGGCTCTTCGACCATCGTCTGAGTGTCCGTCATTGAGTAACCTGTTTGCCGATCGCGGAGTTGTACTTGTAAAGGGACCGCCAGTAGTCGGCCCGGCTGGAGATGTAGAGCCGGTAAGTGTCGCGGTAAGTGCGCTGGGCGTCGAGCACGTCGATCAGCGGGCGGCCGCCCGCGTCGTATGCCTTGTTGATGCTGTCGCGGACCTCTGCGGCCAGTCTTATCTCCTCCTGCGCCACCGATCTTGCCTTCTGGCAAGCTGTGCTGAAATCCCGGACCACCTCCTCGATCTCGGCCCGGAGATCGACCATCCCCGCTTGTAGATTATAACAGTTTTGCGCCGCGATGGATTGGGCCTTCGCCCGGTTTCCTTGGTTGCGGTCGAACAGCGGCACGGTGGCGGTGAGCGAAGCATCCCAAGAATCGGCGTCCGGCGAACCGATTGGGATCTGAAACTGCCGGGTGTAACCGAATTGGGGCGTGACTTGCGGAAAGGCCTTCCGTCGCTCGACAACCGTGTCCGCTTGCGCCTTGGAAACCTGAATCCGCAAGGATTGAATGTCCGGACGGTTCTGCTGCGCCAGGGCAAATGCCTCCTCGATGGGCAGCGGTTCCGCAGTCAAGGGCGCGTCGAGATTGCCGCCCACGTCGAAAGATGGGTCGGCGTCGCTGCGGCCAAACTGGGCTCGAAGCCTGGCCTTGGCGACGGCCAGGGCCGAGTCCGCTTCACGGAGGTCTTGCTGGCTCTTGAGAAGATCCAAACGAACGCGGTTCAACTCAACCACCGGGCGACCCCCGGCGTCCACGGCCCTCCGGGTGGCCGCCTCAAGCCGGCTCAGGTTTTCGGTGTCCTGGCGCGCCAAAGCGAGCAGGGATTTCGCCTCGAGCACATCGTAGAAGGCTATCGCGGTAGCGGTCACGCGCTGCCGGATCAGGTCGGCGTAATCGGCTTCAGATTGGCACACACCCCAATGGGCGCTGGCCATCGCCGCCGCGCGCTTTCCGAAGAGAAACCAGTCGACCGGATACCCCACCTGCACGTCCATTTGCGTGGGTCCACCGGGCGTTGCCGGGGTGAATGGCGTCAGCGGCAGGAAAAGCCCGTCCGTTAGGAGAGTGGGATTGGGAGGAAGCGAACTGGTCAGGCAATCCGCATTTGCCTGGTGGATCGCCTCAAATCCGGCTCGGATTTTGGGGTCGGCCATCAGGGTTGCGCTGATGGCCTCGTCAAGGGACATCCCCACGGGGACCGCCCGCGGCGGCGGCAACATCTCCGGTGGCGGCCCCTGGGCGGCGGGTTCGGAAGTCTCTCGCACCGCCGTATGCTGAACCCGGATGATCGTGCGCTGGACGCTGGCGAAAACGCTGAATCCGTCGGCCCCACCTGGATGTCCTCGGCGGATGCGCCGGCCAGCGAAGCTGGCGCCACTGCGTCAGTACGCGGGGACTGCCGGACAACGGCGCACCCGGCACCCGCCACGACCAAGCCGATCGTGACCGCGCAGAGTGCTAGTCCAAAGCGGATGCTTCTGGGCCGGGGCGTATTCTCGATTTGTCGCATGACAAGGATAGCAAGGCAAGTGTGTCTTTTCCGATTAGGAAAACTGTAGCGATTTTGGCGGTGGTGTCACTAGTTTATCGTCCTTTCCCGACGGTAGACTTCGCGGAGATGACGCTCTTTATGAATTCCATTGTTGTCCAAGCCACAGCCACCCATCCATTGGCGTATTCTGCAATGATGCGCAGTTTATGCGAACGCCGCAAACTACCCACTTTCTTTGTCTGTCTGCCAACCTCGGCCACCATCGACATCGTGTGACGGTCAACCAGCCGCTGCCTTTATAGTAGCCGTGGCGCACTGTGGCTTTGCCCAGCAGATTGCCCCTGGTCCCCCGGCGAAGTCCCATATAGGATTCCAGTGTGAGGAACGTGTCTCGCGTTGGGGCCGTTGAACGCCCCCCCTTTAAGCAGAAAGGTAGGCGGCTATGGGATGGAGAGGATTTGCGGTCTTAGCGGGGGTGGTGGTGGTCTGGTTCGGACTGACCCGCTGGGTGCTGCCGCGGTGCGGCATCAGCACCTGTTGCTGCCCGGCTACCCCCCGTTCAAGCGTAACGGAACCGTCGGCGCCGACCGATGACGCCGCCACCGGAGAAAACGCCGCCGGACATCAAGAGCAGAAACCATGACCATCGAGCGGGCTGAATTTGTTGCAGTCCGCTTTCACGAATTGGTGCCCGATGGTATGGTTATTGGCACGGTTGGGCCTGAAACCGTGCGCAGCGGGCGGGGAGTGACGTCGCGTTGTGAAAACGCCCCGCGATTGCAATCGCGGGGGTCACGAAAACGCAACATCTCTCCTTCCCCGCGACCGCAGTTGCGGGGCGTTTTGACCATCCGGCGCAAGTCGTCCGAAATGCGGCCGATAGTGGAGATCGGCAAGGAGCCGCCACGCCATGCACTACCCTTGGTGGTACGTCCCCTACCTGACGGCCCCGATGCTGATCGCCGTCATCTCGGTGGTGCACGTCCTGGTTTCGCACTATGCCGTCGGCGGGGGGCTGTTCCTGGCGGTTGAAGTCGGCCACGCCTATCGCACCGGCGATCGGGCCTATCTCGATTATCTCCACCGCCACGCCCGGTTCTTCGTCCTCCTGACCGTCGTCTTCGGGGCCATCAGCGGCGTAGGCATTTGGTGGACGATCGGGCTAAGCTCGCCGCTGGCTACCGAGGTGCTGATCCGCACGTTCGTTTTCGGCTGGGCCACGGAGTGGGTGTTCTTCGTGGTGGAAATCGCGGCCGCCTTCATCTTCCTCTACTACTGGGGCCGGCTCCCCAAGAAAACCCACGCCGCAATCGGCTGGATCTACGCCCTGGCGGCCTGGATCAGCCTGGTGCTGATTACCGGGATCACGGCGTTCATGCTCAACTCGGGCGGCTGGGCGATCCTGCCGGGCGAGCGGACCTTCTGGAAGGCGTTTTTCAATCCGCAATTCCTGCCGCAGACGGTTGCCCGCACCGGCGGCGCCCTGCTGTTGAGTTCGCTGTACGTATATCTGCACGCCTCGCTGGTGGCCGGCGACGCCCGCTTGCGGGACATGATCGCCGCGCGTTCCGCCCGGCCGGCCTTGCTGGGGGCGGCGCTGATTACGGCCGGCGGGTTGGCCTGGTACTGCTTCCTGCCGCCGTCGGCCACGGCAACGCTCGCCTCCGCCGCCGTGCTGAACGTCTTGATGGCGCTGATCTTCGCTTTGACCATCATCGTGTTTTTCCTGCTCTATTGGGGTCCATACCGCAACCCCGGCTGGCTCTCGCCGGGGTTTGCCGGCTCGTTGTGCCTGTTCGGCATCGCCGCCTTCGCCACCGGCGAGTTCATCCGCGAAGCGGTCCGCAAGCCGTTCGTGGTGCATAACGTGGTGCTGGCCAACCAGATTTCGCCGCAGGAGGTCACAAGATTGCAGCACGACGGCTACCTGAATAGCGGCGTCTGGACCAGGGCCTTCGTAGCCGAGCATTATCGCCAGGCGATCGTTGACGGCCGGATCGACCTTGCCAAGTTGTTGCCCCGCGAGCGGATCGCCCTGGGAAAGACCCTGTTTCTGCACCACTGCAACGACTGTCACGCGGGGAGCCTGGGCTATTCGGCCGTGGGACCACTTTTGCAGGGGCGGCCGCGCGACCAGGTTGTCGCCCTTGTCGAACACCTCGACGACAACTACTTCATGCCCCCTTGGTGCGGCTCGCCCGAGGAGGCCAAGCTGCTCGTCGATTACCTGATGACAATCAGTACGTCGCGGCCGTCAGGCGTCCACCATTTCATGAAAAGCGAGGGCGGGGAGGAGGAGACGGAATGATCGACCCGCGGATGCTCGTCGAGCAGACTCCCGCCCCCGGACTGCCCGCACCGGTGTGGTTCGTGCAACTGTTCAAGGCGCTGGGGTTCACGCTGCACGCCGTGCCGATGAACCTCTGGTACGCCGGCCTGCTGGTCGCGCTCTGGCTCTACTGGCGGGGCCACGGGGCAGAAACGGTTCCAGGAACCGTTTTCGCTCGCCGGCTCTTGCGGCAAATGCCGGTGATTGTGGCCGTCGGGGTGAACGTGGGCGTGGTGCCGCTGTTGTTCCTGCAATTGGCCTACCACCGGGTCTTCTACCCGGCCACGATCCTGATGGCCTGGTACTGGCTGGGGATCATCGTGCTGTTGGTTCCGGCATATTACGGGGTCTACGCCTACGCCTGGGGGCTTCGCAACAACACTGAGAAACTGCCCGCTTGGCGGATCGCCGCCGGTTGGTGCGCCGCGGTCTTTTTCCTGGCGATTGGCTTTGCCTTCGCCAACGGCCTGAGCCTGATGGATCACGTCGGCCGGTGGCCCGAGCTATGGCAGAGTCACAGCGAGGCCGGTGCGGCGTTGGGCACGGCGCTGAATCTTGGCGACGCCACGCTCTGGCCCCGCTGGCTGCTGATGTTCGGCCTGGCGCTGGGCACGACGGCAGCGTGGGTGGTCTTCGACGCCGAGTGGCTCGTCGGCAGAGTTCCAGCCACCGTTGAACGCCCCCCCATTGCAATGGGGGGGGATCTTGGCGAGGCATACAATCGCTGGGCGTGGGGATTCGCGCGGAAGCTGTATACGATTGGCCTGTTGTGGGCGGCGGCGGCCGGCGCGTGGTACGTCTTCGGCACGTGGCCGGACGAGCTGCGGCGGACGATGTTCCAGCGGCCGTTGCTCCCGCTGACTGTCCTGACAGCAATTGCCACTGGCCTGCCCTGGGCGTTGCTGATGACCGCCGGCTGGTGCCCGGCGAAGCGGGCCACGGCGGCCGCAATCGCGCTCTGCCAATTCGGCGTCCTCGGCGTCAACGCCGCCAGCCGGCAAGTTGTGCAGAACCTGAACCTCAAGCCCTATCTCGACGTGACCGCCCAACCGACGGACGTGCAGTGGGGCCCGCTTTGGATGTTTCTCGATCGCTTTTGTGATCGGGCTTATCGTCGTCGGCTGGATGATCGCGCAGATCAGGAAGTGCAATCCCGGGTGAGTGACATGGCAAATTTGGGTGGCACGTCCCTGAGCGCAGCGAAGGGCGTGGGCAACGACCGTACCACGCCCTTCGCTGCGCTCAGGGGCGTGCCACCCTTGACCCCTGCCGCGCCCTAACGAGGAGTCCCTATGACCTCCGCACGAAACGTCTTGGCGCACTGGGGGCGCTGGGTCCCTCGCGTGGCGACTTTCCTCGTCTTTGCCGCCTGCGTGACCGTGTTGATCCTTTGGCTGGCCGGCAAGCTCTCGCCGAAGGTGCCGGAAACGGCCGCCACCCCGCCTCCCCAGCCCGGAGCGGAAAACATCGGCCCGGTGGCGGCCGTCCGCCTCGTGCCGCTGCCGCGGATCGAGTCCGCCGTGGGAACGATCCGGGCCGTACACGAGATCAGCATCGGCTCGAAGCTACTGGCCCGCGTCATGGAAGTCCATCTCAAGGCCGGTCAGAAGCTCCGCTCGGGCGACGTCCTGGTCCGCCTGGACGATTCGGACCTGCGGGCCAAGCTCCAGCAGGCCAACGCCGCCGTGGCCTCCGCCGAGGCGGTTCGTGCCCAGGCCGCTGCGGATGAAGGACGGTACGCCCAACTTGTCCGCTCCCGCACGATCAGCCAACAGCAGTACGACAGCGTTGTCGCCACGTTGCGGTCGGCCGACGCCAACCTGAGCAGCGCCGGGCGGCGGTCCGCGAAGCCGAGGCGATGCTCGATTGGGCCACCATCCGCTCGCCCATCGACGGCACTGTGATCGACAAGAAGGTCGACACCGGTGACATGGTCACCCCGGCCAACTCCTGGTTACCCTCTACGATCCCAAGCAGATGCAATTGGTGGCCAGCGTCCGTGAGTCCCTGACACATGATCTCCGCATCGGCCAACAAATCGGGGTCTGCGTGGAAGGGCTGCACCGGCAATGCAGCGGCACGGTGAGCGAGATCGTGCCCGAGGCACAATCGGCCAGCCGCACCTTCCAAGTAAAAGTGACCGGGCCTTGCCCGACCGGCGTCTATAGCGGCATGTTCGGCCGCATCCTAATCCCGTTGGGCGAAGAGTCGGTGCTGGCCATCCCCGCCAAGGCCGTGCAGGACGTCGGCCAACTGACCCTGGTCGAGGTCCTGGAGAACGGCCGCCCCAGTCGCCGGGCGGTGCGCGTCGGGAGAATCTGGGGCAGCGGGCCGGACGTGCCCGCTGAATTGCGCGGCTGCGTCGAGGTGCTCTCCGGGTTGAGCGAAGGGGAACAGGTGTTATTGCCGAGGTCTTAGGTCTTAGGTCTTGGTATCCTAAGACCCTAAGACCTGAGACCAAAGCCGCCCGATAATCTATGCCCGAGTATCCTTACACCGCCGCCGCACCGGAACACAACTTCACGAACCGCATCGTGAAGGTCTTCCTGGGGTCGAACCTCTCGCTGATTCTCATCCTGCTGGCGACCGTCTTGGGGCTGGCGTCGCTGCTGCTGACGCCCCGCGAGGAGGACCCGCAGATCGTCGTCCCCCTGGCCGACGTCTACGTCAGCTTCCCCAGCCACTCCGCCGCCGAGGTCGAGCAGTTGGTCTCCACGCCGCTGGAGAAGATGCTCTACCAGATCGACGGCGTCGAGTATGTCTACTCGATGAGCCGCGAGAACCAGGCGATCATCACCGTCCGCTTCTACGTCGGCGAGGACCGCGAGCGGAGCCTGGTCAAGCTGTTCAAGAAGATCGACGAGAACGTGGACCTCGTGCCTCCCGGCGTCACCGGCTGGGTTGTCAAGCCGGTGGAGATCGACGACGTGCCGGTCGTCACGCTCACGCTGGCCGCAGAGGGGACCGTGGACGACATGACGCTCCGCCGCGTGGCCGAGGAAATGTCGCAACGGCTGGCCGGGCTGCCCAACGTCTCGCGGGCTTACGTGGTGGGGGGGCGGCCACGGGTGGTGCGGATCCTCGTCGACCCCGACCGCATGGCCGCCTATCACGTCTCGCCGCTCGAGTTGGAGCGGGCGATCCGGGCGGCCAATGTCCGCCAGACCGCCGGAGACTTCCGCCGCCACGACCAACTCGTGCAGGTCGAGGCCGGCGAGCCCTTCACCGACGCCCGGCAAATCCGCGAGCTGGTGGTCGGCGTGTTCGACGGCCGCCCCGTCAGCCTGACGGACGTGGCCAGCGTCCAGGACGGGCCGGACGACGTCACCAGCTACGTCCGCCACGGCTGGGGTCCGGCGGGGGATTCACCAAGGAGGAGTTCTTTCCGGGGAGCGTCTTGGGCTCGGAGGAGAACGCCCCGCGACTGTGGTCGCGGGGGGAAAACGCGGGGCCACTCTCCCCCGCGACCGCAGTTGCGGGGCGTTCTCGGAACTCGCCGTCTCAGCCCGCCGTCACCATCGCCATCGCCAAGAAGAAAGGTTCCAACGCGGTCTGGGTCGCCAATTCCGTGCTCCGCGAAGCGGAGAAGCTGCGATCAACCATCGTCCCCGACAACATGACGTTGGTCATCACCCGCAACTATGGCCTGACGGCCAACGAAAAGGTCAACGAGTTGGTCGAGGCCCTGGCGGTGGCCATCGTCATCGTGGTGGCCCTGCTGACGCTGGGCCTGGGCTGGCGCGAGGCCCTGATCGTCGCCGTGGCCGTGCCGGTCGTCTTCGGACTGACCCTGGCCGTAAACTTGATGCTGGGCTTCACCATCAACCGCGTCACGCTCTTCGCAT
Organism: uncultured Planctomycetaceae bacterium; assembly: GCA_963754135.1. Classification (GTDB taxonomy): domain Bacteria; phylum Planctomycetota; class Planctomycetia; order Pirellulales; family Thermoguttaceae; genus JAJFUI01. The sequence goes on along the minus strand of CAVWEY010000002.1, from coordinate 169,933 downwards.
TGATCCTTTCGCTCGGGCTGTTGGTGGACGATCCGATCGTGGACGTGGAGAACATCGTCCGCCATTTTGCCCTGCGCAAGCGGGCCACGCGGCGGATCGTGATCGAGGCCGTCTCCGAGATTCGCCCGCCGCTCATCACGGCCACGCTGGCGGTGATCGTCAGCTTCCTGCCGATGTTCTTCATCACCGGCATGATGGGGCCCTACATGCGGCCGATGGCCCTGAACGTGCCGGTAACCATGCTCATGTCGATGCTCGTGGCGTTCACCATCACGCCCTGGCTGGCCTATCACGTGCTGCGGCGGAAATACACCCACGAGGCCAAATCCGACCGAGGGCTGGGCACTTCAGTGCCCAGTGGCGCCAGGGAAAGTGAACCAACCCCCCCCAACCCCCACGACCTCGACGCGGTTAAGCAGTCGCGGCTCTACAAGCTCTTCTATCCGCTGATGGCGCCGTTGTTGCACTCGCGACTGGTGGCCTGGGGCTTCTTGTTACTGATGGGCCTGCTGACGCTCGGCGCGGTCACGCTGGCCGCCATGCGGAGCGTTCCGCTGAAGATGCTCCCCTTCGACAACAAGAACGAGTTGCTGCTGGTCTTGGACTTTGACGAGGGGATCACCCTGGAGCGGTCGGACGCGGCGGTCCGCGACTTCGAGGCCTACCTGGCCGGCGTGCCCGGGGTGTCGGACTACACCAGCTACGTCGGCCTGGCCTCGCCGATGGATTTCAACGGACTGGTGCGGCACTATTATCTCCGCCACGGGGACAACGTGGCCGAGGTGCGGATCGATCTCGCCGGCAAGAAGAACCGCAACTTGCAGAGCCACGCCATCGGCTTGCGGGTGCGGAACGACTTGCAGAAGATCGCCGACCGCCACCGCGTGCGGATGAAGCTCGTCGAGACGCCCCCCGGCCCGCCGGTCATCGCCAGCGTCGTGGCCGAGGTCTACGGGCAGCCGGAAGACAGCTATGACGGCATCCTCTTGGCCGCCGATACGGTGCATGCCCGGCTGGCCGAGGAGCCCGGTGTGGTGGATGTGGACGACGTCCGCGAGGCCCCCCAGCAGAAGCTCGTCTTTGTCGCCGACGAGGAGAAGGCCGCCCTGAGCGGCGTGACCAAGGAGCAGATCGACGCCACGCTCCACGCCGTCCTGGCCGGCGACGAGGTGGGTCTTGAGCGCAGCCCGACCGAGCGGAATCCCCTCCGCATCGAGTTGCGGGCGCCGGTCCAAGAGCGCTCCAGCCGGGAAGACCTGGCCCGGGTCGAGGTGAAGGGGAGCGGTGGCGAACTCGTCCCGCTGGCCGAGCTGGGCGATTGGAAATCGACCCGCGTGGACCAGATGATCTACCACAAGAACACCCGGCGAGTGGCCTACGTCTTTGCCGAAACGGCTGGCCGCCCGCCCGCCGAGGTGGTGGTGGACGTGCTCTCGGACCGGGAAAAGCTTCCGCCGCATGGCCAGAAGCTGACGCACATTGGCAGCGGTTGGATCGAGGCCGCCAAGCCCCGGCCGCTCGACCGGCGGACGTTCCTCTCCCGCGGCGGCGGCATTCCCTGGGGTGTGCCGGCCGGCTTCACCGTCGACTTCGCCGGCGAGGGGGAGTGGAAAATCACGCTCGACGTCTTCCGCGACCTCGGCCTGGCCTTCGCCGCCGCGATGGTCGGCATCTACGTCCTGCTGGTCGCCCAGACGGGCTCCTTCGCCGTCCCCGTGGTCGTCATGCTGGCCATTCCGCTAACCGTCCTGGGTGTCATGCCGGGCTTCTGGCTGCTGAACGTGCTGAGCGCCCAGCACGTCGGCGGATACCTCGATCCCGTCTACTTCACGGCCACGGGGATGATCGGCATGATTGCGCTGTCGGGCATCGTCACCCGCGATTCGATCATCCTGGTGGACTTCATCCACCTCTCGCTCTCGCGAGGGCGTTCGCTCTTCGATGCCATCATGGAGAGCCGGGTGGTGCGGCTGCGGCCGATCCTCCTGACCGCCGCCGCCGCCATGCTCGGCGCCGTGCCGATCATCATCGACCCGATCTTCTCCGGCCTGGCCTGGTCGCTGATTTTCGGCCTGTCCGCTTCGACGGTCTTCACGCTGTTCGTGATTCCCGTGGTCTACTGGCTCCTCTACGCCAACAAGCCCGGCCACGGACTGCCGCAAGGGAAGATGGATTAGCGCGATGGGCCGCTTGCGGCTTCGCAGCGTCAGTCCCGTTTCCACGCCAGCGCGGCGGTGGGGCAGGCGGCGACGCACTCGACGGCGACCTTGGTGAGCGCCTCGCTCAACGGGCGGTCCAGCGGCACGGCCACGCGGACGTCGAACCCCCGGCCGACGAACGTCAGCCCCAGCGGCTCGCCCGCGGCGGCGGCGATCTGGATGCACAGGCCGCAGTCGATGCACTTGCCCGGCTCGTAGATCACCTCGGCGTGCCGCGAGTCTTGTTGGAACGTCCGCCGCTCGGCTTGGAAGCGGTGCGGACTGGCCCCGTACAGCGCGGCGTACCTGCGGAGTTTGCAGGAGGTTTGGCCGCGGCAATCGCAATGCAGGCAGCGGGCGGCCTGCGTGGCGCCTTCGGCGGGGGTCAGACCGGCCGCCGGTCCGCCGCCGGGTTCTCGACGCGGCTCACCCGATGCCTCGGCCGCAAACTCCGCCAACTCCTCGCCGTGCATCCGCCCGATCTTCGTAGTGAATGGTTCCGCCGGGCCGGTCACCGGACCGCCGGAGAGGAACTGGTCGATCGCCGTGGCCGCCTCCTTTCCGTCGGCCGCGCTGCGGACTACAAGCGAATGGCCGCGGACCGCGCCGCCGGCGGCGAATACGCCCGGCAACTGCGTTTCGTAGGTCCGCAGATTGACTTCAATGCCGCGCGGGCCAAGCGGCAGTCCCCAGCCGGCCGCCTGCTCAAGTCCCGTTGCGCCGCAAGCCAGCAGCACGGCGTCGCAATCCCCGCCATTGCAATGGCGGGGCGTTGGTCCGATTCGTTTGCCGAACTCCAGAGCGATTCCCAGCCGCACGATGGTTGCCACCTCCGCCCGGAGCACCTCGCGGGGCAGTTCGGTTTCCATAGTCTCGCGGAGCAGCCGGCCGCCGGGCAGGGCGTTTTCATCGAAGACCGTGCAATCGTGGCCGAGCCGCCGCAGATAGTACGCGGCCGAGAGGCCCGTCGGTCCCGCCCCGACGATCGCCACGCGCTTGCCCGTGGCCGGCCGGCACTCCGGCCGATAGGGGTCGCCGGAGGCGAGATCGAGATCGGCCACCAGCCGCTTCAACAGGCAAATCGACACGGCGGCGTCGAGGTCGCGGCGGCGGCAAACACGCTCGCACGGCGCCGGGCAGATCCGCCCCAGCACGGCGGGCAGGGCGATGTCCCGCTTCACTGTGGCGATCGCCTCGCGGAACTCCCCGCCGGCAATCTGGCGGAGCATCGTGGGAATGTCCATTCCCGCCGGGCAGCCCAACTGACACGGACCCACGCAGTCGCCCAAGTGGTCGCTCAAGAGCAGTTCCAGCGCGGTTCGCCGCACCTGGCGGACGGCTTCCGTCTCGCTTTCCACCTGCATCCCTTCGGCCGCCGTGGTCGCGCACGAGGGGACGAGCCGCTCTTGGCCGCCGATCCGCACCACGCACGCGAGGCAGGAGGTCGAAGGGCTGCACCCGCCGCGGAAGCACAACGCCGGCACGTCGATGCCCAGCTTCCGCGCAGCATCGAGCACCGTAGCCCCCTCGTGTACTTCCACGTCGCGATGGTCAATGGTCAGCTTGGGCATGTTACTCCACAACAACTGCCCCGACGGGACATACCTGCCGGCAGGTGTCGCAACGGGTGCATTTCTCCTGGTCAATGCGGTGGACGGCGTAGGGCGTCAGTGGAATCGCTTCGACGGGACACTGCTGGGCGCAGAGCGTGCAGCCGATGCAATCGTCGGTGACGTGGTAGCGCACCAGCGCCTTGCAGCGGCCCGCCGGGCAGCGGCCGGCCAGATGCGCTTCGTACTCGTGGCGGAAGTAGCGGAGTGTCGAGAGGATGGGGTTCGGGGCCGTCCGCCCCAGGCCGCAAATGCTCCCCGCCCGAACCGTAACGGCCAACTGTTCGAGGTCTTCCAGATCGCCCCGCTTCCCCTCGCCGGTGCAAATGCGGTCGAGAATGTCCAGCATCCGCCGCGTGCCGACGCGGCAGAGCGTACACTTGCCGCACGACTGGTCTTGGGTGAAGCGGAGGAAATAGCGGGCGATGTCAACCATGCAGTCGGCGTCGTCCAGCACCACCAGGCCGCCGGAGCCCATGATCGCGCCGACCGCGGTCAGGGTGTCATAGTCAACGGGCGTGTCGGCCAGTTCGGCGGGAACGCATCCGCCCGACGGGCCGCCGATCTGCACGGCCTTGACACCGTGACCGGAGAACGCCCCGCACTGCGGTCGCGGGGAAGCCGCCGCTCCCGCGCCCGCGAGCGCAGTCGCGGGGCGTTTCCGCCACGCCGCCGCCGATCTCCTCGACGATCTGCCGCAGGGTGATTCCCATGGGCACTTCGATCAGCCCGCCGCGGCGGACCTTGCCGGCCAGGGCGAAGACCTTGGTGCCGGGACTCTCAGGCGTGCCGATGGAGGCAAACTCCTCCGGGCCGTGGCGCAGGATCCACGGCGCCAGGGCGTAGGTCTCGACGTTGTTCACGAGCGTCGGCCGGCCCCAGAGACCCGACTGGGCCGGATAGGGCGGGCGGAGCCGGGGCATCCCGCGGCGGCCCTCGATCGAACCCAACAGCGCCGTCTCCTCGCCGCAGACGAACGCCCCGGCCCCCTCCTTCACCGACAATTCGAGGCGGAACCCGCTCCCCATCACCCGCACGCCCAGCAGGCCCCGCTCCCGGCAGCGTGCCAAAGCCTGGTTGATCCGCTGGACGGCCAGCGGGTATTCGGCGCGGATGTAGAAGAAGCCCTCGCCCGCCCCGACGGCATAGGCGGCGATGGCCATCCCCTCGATAATGCGATACGGGAACGACTCGAGCAGCATCCGGTCCATGAACGCGCCGGGATCGCCTTCGTCGCCGTTGCAGACGACGTACTTGGGCGTTGCCGCGGCGGCGCGGACCGTGGCCCACTTCGTCCCGGTGGGAAAGCCGGCACCGCCCCGGCCGCGGAGGCCGCTTTGCCGGATAGCTTCGATCACCTCGTCCGGCGAGAGCCGCTTGTCCCTCTCCCCTTGGGAGAGGGCTAGGGTGAGGGCCGTTCCCGCCCAGACAGCGCCGGAGCGCCGCGAACCCGTCGTGCCGCAGATATTCGTCCAGGTCCATCGGATCGAGTTGGCCGCAATGTTCGGTGGCCAGCCGTGCATTGCCGGCCGAGAAACGCGCAGACCGGACCGTCGCGGAGGTCGATGCCGCGTTGGGCCACCGGGTCATCGGCCTCATCGGTCAGTAGGCTATCGAGCCAGCGGGCCACGGTGTGGCTGGTCCGCCGCAGAATACCCCGCGGCTTGAAGTGCCGCAGGACGATTTCCGCCGCGTCGTCGGCACGGACTTTCGAGAACAGTTTCGGCGAATTGCCCTTCGGCGGAATCAGTTCCACCAGCGGCGTTTGGTGGCACATGCCGACGCAGCCGACCCGTTTGACCACGGCCGCCGCGCCGCTCTGGGCCAGGGCGTCCTCGATGGCCCGGATAGACCTGGCCGCTTCCCTGGGCGACGCAGCAGGAGCCCAGCCCGACGCGGATCTCCCCCAACTGCTGCCGCGGCGGGGCGACTGCCCGCTTCCGCTCGGTCGGGCCGCGGCCCTGCTGCTGCCGAGGAAATCGTCGATCACCTCGCCGACCATGCCGGAGGAAAGCCGCCCGTAGGTGATTCCGTCGATCTGCACCACGGGGGCCAGCGTGCAGCAGCCCAGGCAAGCCACCTTCTCGATCGTAAACAGCCCGTCCGGGTCGGTGTCGCTCCCCGTCGGCGATCTTCAGCCGCCGCTGGAAGGCGTCCTGGATCAGTTCCGAGCCTTTCACGTGGCAGGCCGTGCCGTGGCAGACGTGGATCAGGTGCCGCCCGACGGGCCGGTGGCGGAACTGGTTGTAGAACGTCGAGACGCCCACGATCGCCGCCGGCGTGATCTCGGTCAGCTGGCAGACCCGCTCAATCGCCTCGCGGGGCACGTAGCGGTAGTGCGTCTGGATCGCCTGGAGGATCGGGATCACGGCATCGCCGCCGCGGCCGAGCCGCGCGACGGCCTCGTCGACGAAAGTGAGATCGAGTGCGCGACATTCGTGGGTTGCGAAACCGCAAGCGGTTATTTGCCGATGCAGAACAAGTGTTTCTTTCCGCGGAGATAGATTCTTCCCGGCCTGAAACGCCGGGCTGGTGACGCACGGTTCGCCCAAGTCGGCCTCGGCAATCCGCTGGCACTTCTGCCGGTCCGGGCTCGACGATCCACGCCTTGCCCGTCCGGCCGATCAAGCACAGGCGCTTGCCGACTAGGCTCGGCGAGGAGGAGAACTCCTCGTCGAAATCCTCAGCCCAGAGCACGCCGCCCTTCGCCGCGTCGTAGCAGGTCAGCGTGCCGAACGAGGTGAGCAGGAAGACGAAATCCGTGGTGGCCAAGGGGCTGCAAATATCGGGCAGGCCGTCCTCGCCGGTCCAGAGGACGCCCGTGCCGGTCACGTCTCCGCGGCCGTCGGCGCGGATGGCCGCCAGCTCGCTGTTGTCGTTGGCCACGAAGACGCGGCCGTCGGCGAAGGTGGGCGAGGGGCCAACGTCGGTCTTCAAGCACTTCGCCCGCCAGATTTCCGTTCCCGTCGGCCGCATCGTAGGCAATGACCCAGGGGTCGGCGGCCGTGATGATCTGCTTTCGTCCGGCCACGTCCACGACGATCGGCGTAGACCAGGAGTTGGGCACCGGCCGGGCGACCTGCCAGACGAGCCGGCCCGTGGCCGAGTCCAGCGCCAGCAGCCGCGACTTCGGCGCCCGGGACGATCCTTGATCGAACTGCACCAGCAGCACGTTCTTGTAGGTCAGGCAGCGAGGAGGCGTGACCGTAGCTGTTCTCGGGCATCCCCAGGCTCTTCGACCAGGCCAGTTTGCCGGAGAAGTCGAAGGCGGCCAGGTCGCCGTTGGCGAAGATGGCGAAGACGCGGCGGCCGTCCGTGGCCGTGGTCGAGGCCGCGTAGCCCGTGTAATTCCTTCACCTTCGGCGGCTGGGCCGTGCTCTGCGGGCGTGCCGGGCACGGCCTGCCGCCAGAGCAGCTTGCCGCCGTCGGCGTCGAAACAGTAGACTTCGCGGCGGCGCTGGTCGGCCCCGGAGAGAAACACGCGAGAGCCCCAGACGACCGGCGAATTGTTGCCGGGCAGCGGCACGGGCGTTTTCCAGACGATCCCCTTGCCGGACTTGCCGTCCCAAGTTTCGGGCACGTTCGCGTAGGCCGAGATGCCCAGCCCGCCCGGCCCGCGGAACCGCGGCCAGGACTTGGCGATTTCCTCCTCGGCCCGAGGGCTGGGCACGTCAGCGTTTCTCTCCGTTCGAGGGCTGGGCACTTCAGTGCCCAGTGGGGCAACCGCCGGTTCAAGGCTGCTGCTAAGTACCCACAGCCACGGCGACGGCGATGACGCACAATCCGGCCACCGCCCAGCGGGCATGGCGGGTCCACGCTGCCTCCCGGTCGCGTGGCGGCGACGCTCCGCCCGGCGCCGGCAATCGGCGGTGCAACGTGGCGGCCGTCTTTGCCGAGACTAGGAACACGGCCACGGCCGCCAAGAGCAGCCAGGCCCCCGCCCGGACGAACGCCCGCTGGCGGAAGTATTCCCGGCGAAGCTCGCAGGTCCAACGCACGGACCTGCTCCTTCAGCGCCTCGTTGGCCGGCTGCTGATCGACCGCGGCCACCAGCGTGCCGTAGGCGGGCGAGTCCAAGGGGTCTTTGCTGAGCCGCCGGCTGTAGTCGTAGAGCAACAGCGCAGCGGCCACGACGGCCGTCACGCCCGGCCACGGCCGCGACCCGCACGGCAAGCAGATAACCGGCGTTGTTCGAGTTTCCGTTCATCACGGCGATTTAATCTGTTGAATCCATCCTTGCCGGGCTTGCTCGCCGGGGCAATACCAGAAGCAACGGCCGCAGGAGACGCACGCCGCACGATCCGGCTGATAATCGCGTCCGCCGCCGCCGGAGCGAGAGATAAATCAGCTTCACCCCGACCACCAGCCCCACCCAGGCGCCGAACCAGCCGCCTGCGCATGCGGAATCGGCCGCTCAGGGCCAGCGCCTCGCGGTAGAGGTCCTCGGCCGGGCGGCCCGTGTTGCGGAAGGCGTCGCTGCTGTCGGTCGTGCCCTGGACGCCGCCGGTCTGTTCCAAGCGGACGCGCTCGGCAAGCCGGACGGTCGGATGGACGCGGGCCAAGCGGCGTTTCCAGTTGCCGGCCGAGCCAGAAGCCGGCGGCCACCAGCAGCCGGGCAGGCGGCCAACAGCAGGGCCAACCGCCGCCGGCTGCGCCGCCGCCCGGAGGCCGGCTGCGGCACGGTCGGCTCGCGGATCGCCCCGTAGGGGCAAGCTTCTTCGCACAGCCGGCACTGGATGCACTCGTCGGGCGGAATCTTGGCGTGCCACTTCGACACCTTCGAGACGAGCCCGAGTATCGCGCCGTAGGGGCATAAATAGCGGCAATACGGCCGCCCGACGAAAATGCCCCCAATCAGGAAGCACGTACCGAGCACGAGCATCTTCACGCTGCCGCTGCGGCGGAAGAAGCCCACGAAAGGGTCGTAGCGGCAGACGACGAAGGCCGCCCCAGAGGCCGCAAACAACACGCCCAGCCCAAGGTAGACGTAGCTCAGCAGACCCAGCGCTTGGTCGAGCCAGGCGGGCACGTTGACCGGCCGCAGCGCGACCAACTCCTGCACCGCCCCCAACGGGCAGACCGCGGCGCAGAACGTCCGCCCGAAGAAGAGCGTAAACAGGATCGGCAGCGCGAAGACCACGGCCACCGTCCAGGGAAGCGCATAAGCCGGGTCGAAGATTGCCAGCGTGACGTTCTGGATCGAGCCGATCGGACAGATGCAGCCCCCGCGCCAGAAGCCCAGCCACGCGAGCGAGGCGATGGTCAGCACCAACAGCCCGCGGCGGGAACGCCTTACGATCGCCAAATACGAGGCCAGGGCGAGCGCGGCGGCCAATGCCGCCAGATCGAGATACTCGAACGACTCCGCCCGCGGCGGCGGGGTCGCCGTCGCCGGAAGCGCGTGCTCGAGTGAAGTCGGGCGGGGGAAACCGCTCGACCGCCGTCGCCGCCGGCGCCGCGAGCAACCACAAGACGAAGGTGACACGTGCCAGGGTCCGCATCCGACGCCTCAACCGCTCTGCGGGCGGATCTTCAGGAGGTAAGGATCGTCGGCCGGGACGCGGCGGTAAGCCTGCGAGGGGCAGGCCGCCGCAATCGCACACTCGTTGCAGTTCAGACAGCGGTCGTGCCGCACCTGCAAGTAGATCGAGCCGTTGCCGAAGGCGTTGCACCCCTTCACGCACTTGCCGCAGCCGATGCACAACCGCTCGTCGATCGTGTACTCGAAATAGGGGTCCTCGACGAAGCGACCGTTGGATGGCCCCGGTGGGACAGAGCTGGTTCTCCGCGCCGGAATTGAGCGTCGTGGTGGCGGGCCGGAAGTAGCCGGTGCAGAGATCGCAGTAGCCGCACATGACGAAGCTGTGGACGCACTTGACGGCCGACTCGTCCAGCACGCAGTGCGTGGCGCAGTTGCCGCAGGCGATGCACTTGGCCGGATCGAGCTGCCAGACGAGCTTGCCCAAGCGTCCCTTGCGGACGGCCAGAGCGGCCATTGCCCCGCCGACGCCCAACGCCCCGGCCACGCGCAAGGAGTCGGCCAGGAAGGCCCGGCGGTCGGGTTGTCGCTTCTCGCCGTTCATTTCTCTTGCTCCGTCTGTCTTGGTCCCCTCTCCCTTTGGGAGAGGGTTAGGGAGAGGGCGGGTGGTGGGGAAATGGTTGATTCGTTGCGGCCTCCGCCGTGGCTGCCCTCACCCCCGGCCCCTCTCCCAAAGGGAGAGCGGAGGCCGGGAAACATTCATTATACTCTACTTCCGCTCGAAAATCCGCACGCACTTGGCCACCGGATCGAGCACGAGAATGCGCTCGCGGGCGTCCACGGCCAGATCCACCGCTTTTCGCGTGTGCTCGTCGCAGGTTTCGATGGCCGCCATAAGGTCCGGCGCCAAGATGTCCGGCCCGGCCACCACGCACTCGAACTCGCCGTCGGGGCTGTAGACCTTCACCCGCGGAATGCCCTTCTCGGCAGTCACAACCCGCCCGCCGGGCAGCAGCGCGATATTCGACGGGCCACAGCAGCCACAAAAGTCCCCGATGGCCCCGCCGGCCTTGCCCCAGGAAAGCTCGTGCTGCCCCTCGATGGTGTAGGCCTCGACGCGATGGGCGCCGGGGTTGGCGATCCGCAACAACCCGTCGGGGGCCAGGGCCACGTCGAAGTACGGGCTGGGGCAGACGAACCCGGCGATCCCCGCCGATGGGTCGCGCTTGCCGATTTGTCGGATCACTTTGCCCGCCGGTCGTACCGCCAGACCACCAGCGAGCCGGCATCGGCGACAAAGACGTCCTCTTCGCTCAAGGCGATTGAAGTCAGCACCGCCCGCGGGCCGGGCCGGTCCCAGACGGCCTGCCGCTTGCCTTGGGCCTCGTAGACCTCGACATGGTCCCTCATGCCGACGTAGAGCCGGCCGGGGAAGGCGTGTTCGCCAGTGCCCACGGCCAGGCAGTAGGGCTCCTGGTCCAACTTGAGCTGATTGAGCCGCTTGCCGTCGGGAGCGAAGAATTCGAACCGTTTTGTCGCCGGCCACGAGGATCCGGTCCTGGGCGTCGACGGCCACGCCGCGGACCTCCGCCATCGCCACTGGGATCGTCGCGGTTTGCCGGTAATGGACCAACGCGGGGTCGATCTTCTCGTACCCGCCGAGATCGTAATCGAACGTCTTGGACGGACGGCTGTCGCGCTGGCCGGAAGGGTCGATCCGCAGCCAGGCGGCCAGGCCCACGGCGATGGTCAAGCCGACGATCACGCTAGCCGCAATTTGCAGAAAAGGGAACCGTTTTGGGGAATCCATGTCAGTCACCTTTGCTATTGTTTCGTCACGTCCAAGCACATCATCCGGGTCAAGTCGCGGACCAGGAGCCGCCCGGCCGCCAGCGCCATCGGCCCCCACGAATCGTTCCCGTCTAGCACTTGCGCCTGGGCAAGTTGTCTGTAGCCGTCGGGCGTGGCCTCGGCAAGCGTCAGCCGCCCCGTGTCATTCATCACGTAGATCAGCCCGCCGGCGATCATGTACGGCCCGAGGCCGAAGCGGCGCTGCGAGCCGCTGCTCCAGACAACCCGCCCGTCCGGGTCCAAGCAGACCAACTGCTTGTCCTTTTCGCGGACGCCGTACAGATGTCCCTCGAAAAAGATGGGCGTGTGATTGGTCGAGCCGAACTCCGCGGGACCGAGCTTGTACATCGTCTTGGCCTCGATCCGGCCGCCCGACTCCTCCAGTTGCAGCATCATCGCGCCCGATGTTGTATCCGCCGGAGAGGAAGATGCGGCCCTCGGGCAGGATCACCGGCGAAGGGACGGTGGCGATGCTGATCTTCCAGTCGGTGGTGTCCCAGAGGATCGAGCCGTCGTCGGCCGAGACCCCGGCCACGCCCCCTTTGCCGCAATAGACGAACATCCGCCGGCCGGCGAATTCCATGGGCATGATCGAAGAGTGGGTCATGGTCCAGCCGCGGGGGTTGGGGCTTTTCCAGACCACCCGGCCGGTTTGGCAATCGAGCGCCACCAGCAGCGCGTCGCCGCCCGTGGCCAGGATCGCCCGGTCCCGGTCGATCAAGGGGCACTGCCCGGCGTACCACGGCGGCACGGTGGCGCCGAAGCTGCACACCAAGTCCATCGAGCCAGTACGCCTTGCCGGTAGCGGGATCGAGGCACGAGACGTGGCACTTCGGACCCAGGGCCACCAGGTACTTGTCGGTCACGGCAGGCACGGTCCGTGACATGCCGTGGTTCCGCTTCACCTCCACCGGGTAGCTGAACCGCCAGATTTCGCGGCCGTCGGCCAGTGAGAGGCACCGCACCGCGTCGGCCGCCGCCGGGCGGTCGTAATCCAGGACGAACACCCGGCCGTCCCAGACGGCGGCCCCCGCGTGCCCTTCGCCCAACTCGATCGACCAGAGGACGGGCGGACCCGTGGCCGGCCACTGCCGGGCCAATGGCACGCCCGGCTCGGCGATGCCGTCAAAACGCTCGCCGCGGAACCGCGACCAACTGCCGGGCAAGTTGATCGCCACGCCGTCGTAGCGGGTGAGCTTGCCCACCAGCGGGCGGATGTCAACCTTTTCGCCGGCTGGCTTGGGGCGGTCCAAACCGGGCACGCGGGCCTCCAGCGGACGGGCCGGACCAACGCCGGCACAAAACACTAACCCCGCCACGCCGGCCAGCGCCAGAACGCCTGGAATCAGAGTGCCGGCCGAGAGGTTTTTCATGCCAGGGGCAAGGGAGAGGGCGCGAAATCGCCTACCCTCTAAATACCCGCTCTTGCCCGGTGTGTCAACCCGCCGGGCGCTCAATGTACTCCTCACGCTCCGCGTGAGGAACTTCCGTCACGCGGAGCGTGACGAGTACATTTTCACTTCTTCGCCGGCATTTGCATGATAATATCGGCGTGGGCCGAGATCGTCTTCTCGGTCATCGTTGCCTCCAGGTCCAGGCCGCGGAACCAGCTCAGCGGCGGGGCCTGATAGCCCTGCGGGGCGTGGACCCGCAGGAACCCGCCCGGCTCGGCGCGTTGCAGCATGGTCGAGGTCCAGTGGGCCGGCTCGTTTGGAGAGTCGCTGAGAACGTACTTCCCGCCTAGCGGGCAAATCAGCTTCGCCCCCAGCAGGAACTCGGCCGCCTCGCGGCACGCCGCCGGCGGCACGTGAAGCTGCCCGTCCAAGGCGTGCAGCAGGCGGAGGTTCCCCAGCGAGGTCTCCCGCGTCCGGGCGTAGGCCAGATCGTTGAGCATCGGTGTGATCCGCGCGTTGGCCACGTCGCCGATGCGCAGGCGGATCTGCGCCGGCCGTACGGCTGGCTCGAAGTGCAACTGCGGCACGACCGCATCGAGCACCTCGCGCTGGAAGGAGAAGACGGTGAAGCGGTCGTATTGCCGCCGCCAGCCGCCCAGCGGCGAGAGGGCATAGCCGGCGGCGTCGGAGCCCGGCGGGATGCCCAAGTTGAGGAACATTAGCGGCCCCAACTCGCCGTCGGTGCCGATGTAGCCGACCAGGAAGTCCCGCAGCTTTCCCAGCGAGAGCAGACTGGTGGCGCCGCTCCGCGAGGGCGGCCCAACGTCGCAAACGCCGCCGAAAATCCGCTGATTGCCCGTCACCAACTCCAGCTCGGCCATGTTGCCGGCCACCGGGGCCAAGCGCTCCGGCGCGGCCGGACCCAGCCATTGCTTGAGCAACTCGAAATGCTGCGGCGCGAAGGGGCTCATCAGCACGTCCGCCACCACCTGCTCCCGGTTCTCCTTCAGCGCCGTCCGCTTCAGGCCGGCCATCAGCGGGTCCATCTGGCCCCACTGGGCGTTGTAGAACTCGATGAACTTGTTGAACTCGTCGGCCTCGGCCGCGGAGACCCGCTCGACCGGCACGTCGCCGACCGGCAGGAACGCGCCGCGATGGCCGCGGACGCTGTCGTAGACTTCGCCGCCGGCAACTACCACGCGGCTGCCGTCGGGCAGGGGGCCGAACTCCGGCGGCAGCAGGCCGGCGGACATGAGTTGCTCGATCGTCTCGCCGGGCTGCCCCTCGCTGGCCGCGGCCAGCTTGGCCAACTCGACCAACTCGACGTCGGCCGTGGCCTGCAACCGCCGGGCCAGCTCCACGCGGTGCTGCGGCGAAATCAGATTGTGAAAGAAGGCGTTGGAGAGATAGACCCAGATCGTGTCCTCACGGCTGACGGGCATGATGGAGCGGGCGTGGCGGAAGTCGCGCGACGCACCCAACGCACGCTCGCCGGACGCGGCGGCCAAGAACCGGGCGACCAGCCGCTTCGACGTGGCGACAAAGTGATAGTCGCCGTCGACGACGTAGTACGAGCGGACCGAGCCGTCGGGCGAACTCAAATAGGACACGTCCCGGCCGGCGATCTTCAGCTTCTCCTCTTTCACGCCGCCGGCGGCGAGGCGTTCGGCGCGTTGCTGGGCGAAGCTGGCCCCCAGCGCCAGGTTGTTGCGGGCTTGGAAGAGGAACCCGTAGGAGGCCCCTTCGCGGAAGAACATGTCTGTGCCCACCAGCGCCACGTCGGCGATCACCGTATGGCCCAACATCCGCGAGAGGACCGTCTGCTTCAGCACCAACTGCCTTTCAATGCGGCCGTTCAGCCCGTGGTCCAGCCCGCGCAGGGCAATCAAGTTCTGCGCATCGCCGCCCCACTGGGCAAGCGTGTCCTGGAGCCAGAGGAAGTTGCCGAAGCTGCCGAAGCGGACGTAAAAGCACTCCGCCGGCACGTGCATGGCGATCGGCTCGATCTTCACCTCCGCCGCCGGCTCGAGCATCGCCGGCTCCGGCGGAGCGGGCCACTCGGGCAGCGCCTGTCGGCCGGCTGCCCCAGGTTGTTCAGCCCCAGCATCCGGTCCTGCAACATGGCCATTCGCAGCGACTCGGTCCCCAGGTTCAGCCCCAGCTCTTTGCGGAGCGCGGCATAGGCCAGCGGCGTCTGCTTCGTTTCGGGCAGGCGGAGGTTCAACCGACGGGCGAGCATCGAGGTCAGATAGGTGTCTACCACCGGCGGATAGTCGGGCTTGGGAGTCAACAGCCCGGACGGCTTCGCGTACTGCCGCCACCAGAGTTGCAGCAGTTGCACCCATCGCCGCCGCGCGGCGGGATTGACGGTCGGGACGACGCTCAGCGGGATGCTGGTGCGGCCCTGAAGCGACAGTTCCAGCGGCTCAGTACCGCGGAAGAGGAAATAGAACGTGTTGCGCGGCGGGCGGTCGAGAAATCCCCGCAAGATGCCGCCGGCCGCTTCCCGCACCGGCCCGCCGCTGGTCAGAGGCGTGCCCCCTTCCAGCAACTCCTTCATCAGCTTGCCGAAAGCCGGACTATCCAGCGCGGGGTAGAGCACTCGGCTGTGCTTTTCCGCCAACCCGATCCCCTCGATCCCCAGCGGCTCGGGGAGCATCTCCTGGGGCAGCTCGAAGGTGATCCGTCCCACTCCGAACGGCTCGCCGGCGACGGCTTCCGCGTCGATCCGCCCTTGGGCCATTAGCGGCGGACACCACGCCGCCAGGAACGTCGCCAGCATTGTCACCACCACAAACCGCCGTGTGCTGCACATGACCGGATTCTCCTTTACCATGCCTTTGTCACGCCCGGAACCGCGCAGGCGTAGCAGCCGTCGGGACCGGGCTTGACCAGCGTTTCGGCGTCCCAGGCGAGATTCTTCGGCGTCAAGTCCAGTTGCGATTGGACGGCCTCGTCCCACGTGACGATCTTGCCGGAGTAGGTCGCCATGCGGCCGAGAATCGCGGTCAAGGTGCTGTCTGCGGCCCCGTCGGCCTCGTTATAGGGTTGCCCGCCCACAATCGCGGCCAGCAGATCGTCCATTTCGACCTGGTGGCCGTCGGGGCCTTGACGCCAGCGGATCGGCGCTTGGCCGGCAATCTTCACCACAGCGGAGCCGTATCCGTTGATGTCGGCGACGCCCTTGGTGCCGTGGGCATGCTCGGAGTAGGACTCCCAGCAGCCGGGAATGTGGCGGCAATAGCTGAACATCTTCAGTCCGTCGGCATACGTGAACTCGACGGCGTGGTGGTCGAAGATTTCGCCCACGTCCTTGCCCACGCGGACTTGCCGCCCGCCCATCCCTTCCGCCTCGACCGGATGCCCGCGGGCGATCCAGTTGCCCACGTCGAGGTCGTGGACGTGCTGCTCGACGATGTGGTCGCCGCCGAGCCAGGTGAAGTAGTACCAGTTCCGCACTTGGTATTGCATTTCGGTCTGGTCCGGCCGGCGGGAACGGATCCAAACGCCGTTGCTGTTAAAATATACCCGCAGGAACTTCAACTCGCCGAGCTGGCCGTCGTGGATCCGCTGGACGATTTCACGGTGTTTCACTTCATGGCGGAGGTGGTGGCCGACCGCCACGGCCAATTTCTGCTTCTTCGCGTCCTGATTGGCGGCCAGGATGCGGCGGACCCCGGGGCCGTCGGTGGCCACCGGCTTCTCCATGAACACGTGCTTGCCGGCCTTCACCGCCGCCTCGAACTGCATCGGGCGGAAGCCGGGCGGCGTGCAGAGCAACACCAGGTCCACGCCGCTCTGGATCGCCCGCTGGTAGGCGTCCAGACCGACGAACCGCCGGTCCTCGGGCACGTCGACGCGGTCCTTGCACCGCTTCTGAATCGCCTTCAGGCTTTGCTCCAACGAATCCTGGAAGGCGTCGGCCATCGCCACCAGCTTCACGTCGGCCTTGGTGCTCAAGGCGTTGACGGCCGCGCCGGTGCCCCGGTTGCCGCAGCCGACCAGGGCGATCTTGACGGTATCGCCGCCGGCGGCGTGGGCGGTGCGGGCCAGACTCAGCCCGCCGGCCAGCGATGCGCCCGCGGTGGCCAGCACGGATTTCTTGAGGAAGCTACGGCGGTTGGAGCTAACGGCGCGGGCCTGCGAATCGGGCGTCTTCATGGGAAAACCTCCGGAAAGTGGAAATCATTTTTTCACCATGCCCAACGGCAGCACGACTTTGCCAAAGACTTCGTTGAGCACCTGCGCCAGTCCGGTGTAAATTGCGGAGAAGCCGCAGAACACACCTTCGTAGCCGGTGAACTGCTTGAAGCCGGCGCTGACGCTGGTGAAATGGCCGATGGCCAGTAGAAAGAACAAAACCGCCAGCGTGCCAAACACCACCTGCAACGCGACGTTGAGCCGGAAGGTGCCAACGAACATTACGGCGGTGAAAATTCCCCACATGGCGAGATAGGCGGCCGTGGCCTTGTCATCGGACGCCACGGTCCAACCGGTCTTTGGCAGGACCACCAAGGCCACGAACGAGAGCCAGAAGAGGCCGTAGGAAATGAAGGCGGTGGCGGCAAAGGTGTTGCCTTTCTTCCATTCCATGCTGCCCGCGATGACTTGTGCGAGGCCGCCGTAACATATGCCCATCGCTAGAATCATGCTGTTGAGTTCAAAGAAGCCCGCGTTGTGCAGGTTGAGCAACACGGTCGTCATTCCGAATCCGAGCAGGCCCAACGGCGCGGGATTGGCCGTTGTATCCTTGATTTGAGTCAGGTTTGGTTCGTTCATGGGAGTATTGGGTTGATGGTTAAAGGGAAATCCAATTTATAACATAACTCTCTCGCCAGTCAAGCAGGAAAACGCCGTTGTGAGAAGAATCCCCGGCCACCCGCCGGCCGGGAACGGCAAACCGCCGATTCTAGCAGAGCGCCGTCGGGACGGCCAGCCCGGATCGTTGGCCTTCACACACGCGGATCGTCAGGGCGTCCACGGAAACAGCCATTCTATCCGGCGGACTTGCCAGTTATGATGATGCGGGACGATCAGACCAAGCCAACCGCCAACCGGAACCGAAGACGTGAACCCCCGCACGCGCCGCCGCTTCGACGAGCAACTGGAATGGGTCTTGGCCCGCCTGCCGCCGCTGATCCACGAGTTGATCGAGCGGGTCCCCTTGCACGTCGAGGACTATCCCTCCGATGAGGTGCTGGAGAGGACCGGCGTCGAGTACCTCGACGGGCTGTGCGGGCTGTACACCGGAATCCCCATCGGCGAGAAGAGCGTCATGCACTCCGGCACCCTGCCCGACGTCGTGACGATCTACCGCGAGGGGATCCTCACGGCGGCCGCCGACCGCCGCGGCCGCGTTAACACCGACCGCCTCCGCGAGCAAATCCGCATCACCATCCTCCACGAGTTGGCCCACCACCACGGACTGACCGAGGACGACCTTCGCAAGCTAGGATATGGATAGATGATCGACGTCGTCCGAATCCTCCGTGAAACGTTCGTCGTCCAGGCGGAACACCATCCCAGCCTCGGCTCGACCAATGACCGCGCGGCCCAATGCGCGGCGCGGGGGGCAAAGGAACGGCCGCTACTGGTCGTGGCCGACGAGCAGACCGCCGGCCGCGGCCGGGGCGGGAACCGCTGGTGGACCGGCCCCGGCGGGCTCAGTTTCAGCCTGTTGGTGGATGCCGAGACCGTGGCGGCCCAGCAAAGCCGGTCGCCCCTGGTGGCCCTGGCCGCCGCGGTGGCCGTGGCCGAAACGCTCGCCCCGCTCCTGCCCGGACACCCCATGGGCATCCGTTGGCCGAACGACGTGCTGGCCGGCGGGAAAAAAATCTCCGGCATTCTCGTCGAGGTCCTGCCCGACCGCCGGCACGTGCTGGGCATCGGCCTGAACACCAACAGCACGCTGGCCGACGCCCCGGCCGACTTGCAGACCACGGCCGCCACGCTCCGAGACCTGACGGGCCGCCAGCACGATCAAACTGACGTGCTGGTGGATCTGCTCCGCCGCTTGGACCAGGAGTTCGCCCAATTGCGCCGGGACCCCGCCGCCGTTGCCGCCGCGGCCGATGCCCTGTGCCTCCAGCGCGGCCAAACCGTCACTCTCCGCTGGAACGACCACCGCACGACCGGCCTCTGCCGCGGCATCGCCCCCGACGGGGCGCTCTTGCTGGAAACGCCAACCGGCATCGAGCGATTTCACTCGGGCATGGTAGCGACCCAATAGGATAGCCGGCGGCTAACAGCCGCCGGACTAAACCGTGGCAAGAAGGGGACGCTCGCTAATCAGTGGCTCCCCAAACTGCCAAAATCAATGAGGTCGCCTTGTTTCGTCTCGGCGCTGGAAATCGCCTGTAAATCCTCCTCTGTCGCCGGCACGATGAAATGGTGCCCTTGCGGCCCGCAGTGGCTTTCGAGCGTGCGGAGAATCTGCTGGCAGCGGCTGGGGCCGTCGTAAGGGCCGGCAATGAAGTACGGCTTCCCGTCCTTGCCGTAGGTGAACTCCTCCGTGCAGGTCTCCGCCGCAATGTCGCCGAAGATCAGTTTTGCCGCGTGGTAGTCCGGGTGCGGCGGCAGGCCAAAATCCGATGCGTAGCGGACCGCCCCCTCGACCAGCTTCCGGGCGCACTCGGGTTTCATCGCCGTCATGCCGCTGCGCGCGGCCATCTTGTCGTACAGTTCCCGCTGGTACTGCCCCCGCGGAAGGATGTTCCAAAAGGCGTCCTTCCCGCCCAGACAGTACATATCGACCAAAAAGGCCGCGAAGGCCACCTGCCCGTTGGCCGTCAGCCGGCTCAGCAGCACATTGCCGATGCCCTGTTCCCAAAGGTCCGCAGTGGTGCAACAGTGGAGCACCGGCGCGGCGGCCGCGTCCTCCAGCCGGGCGGCGAGTCCCCGCGACTCCCGCCGCGCCAGCTCCCGCCGCTCCGCCTTCTGCTTGGCCTTCCGCCACTCCAATTTCTTCTGCCGTTTCCGTGGGTCGATGGCCATGGCCGTCTCTCCTTCACCGCCAGGTTTGGGGCGTGCTTTGTTGGTCAACGCAACCGCGTTCGGCCAATTTCGGACACCACTTGGGGGGCCTTCTTGGTTGTTGGTTGTTGGTCAGCAGGACTGCCGTTTTCCAATTTTACCCCGCGACGGGGCCTGGTTGTCAAGGAACACTCGCTCCGCCTGGCGTCTGACGGGACCAGGCGGAATCTCTGCGACCGCCATGCTAGCATTCGGGCAGCGGGGATTCAAGCTCAAGAAATGGGCCAATTCCTGAGTCAATTCGTCTCCGGCGGAACGACGATCATTCTGATGTTCTTGGCACGAACAAGGTAGCGTTTTCGCTGTTCATCCTCAAGGATCACCATCCCTCCTAATCCCCACGGCAAGTGCGCCTTCATGCCTTGTGAAGCGGTGAAACCGATGAAATGGACCCGCTCAAACGACTCCCCGCCGGCCATGTGGACCGTGACAAGGGTTGCCTTCCCAAGCACGCCTCTCACGGAAAGGCCTTCCGGCTTCCTGCCGCCCGTCCAGGAGAGCGCCTTGAAGAACAGCGTAAGAACAATGATACCCGAGACGACCGCAATGACGACCGCGCCAAGGACACTGATCGTTTCTACAAACGGGTGCATGGGGTTCTCCGTTGCTGTAGTACCTCGACCAATCGCAGCCCTGCGGTTTGTCAGGGCAACTCCTCCAACATCTTGCGGATCGTGTGGATCAGCTCGGGGACATCCGTTCTGGCAGATGCTGAAAACTTCCTCCACGTCAACGTCAAAGTAGCCGTGCGCGATTACATCCCGCACGCCCATCACGCCGGGCCAATCGACTTCCGGATAACGGGACAGCAACTTGCCCGCTGTCGTCCTGTCGATCTGTTTGAACGCCTCGCCGACCGCGATCAGAATCATGCAGATGGCATCGAGCCGGTCCTTGCCCTCGTCGCTCTCCGCGAAGAACGCGGCCGACGGAACGTCAGCCATGCGCCGGGGAATCCGCTCCAGCGCTTCGAGCACGCTTTCCAGCCGTTCGCGGAGCAGGGACGGATCAGACATAAACGGCCTCCCGCGCGATGCGGGCCTTCAGACGCGGGTTGATCCGCTCGCGCCAGCGGACGACGTCCACCCGCCGGCGCAAGATTGCCTCCAACTCCTGCTTCATCCGTGCGGCGCGGAACAGGTTGGGCGAGTCGGTCGCGTAGATGACATCCACGTCACTATCTTCGCCGGCCTCGTCGCGGGCCACCGAACCGAACACACCCAACGCGGTAATGCCGTAGCGGACGGCGAACTCCGCTTTGTGCCGGCCGAGAACCTCGAGCACCTCGCTGCGACGGAGCGCGCTCATGGATTCATCCCTCCTTACGAGCACCCCATGCTGTTTCCGCAGTTATAACAGAGGTAGCAGTTGCCGTTGCGGACGGTGATGGCGCCGCAGTTGTCGCAGGCGGGGGCGTCGGTCTGGAAGGAGGCGAACTGCTCGCTGCGGGAAGAGAACGACGGGGCCGGGTCGGCGGCGATGGCCGCCGTGACGCGGCGTGGCGGCAGGTTGGCAACCTGCCCCACCGCGGGCGAGCCGACGCGTTTCGCCGCCTGCTTGGGGCCGTGCTGTCCGTTGCCGCCAGCGTGGGCGGCGCCGTTGCCGGAGCCGTTGGCGGATTTGGCTGGCGGGCTGGCGGGCTTGGCCGGCCCTTCCGCCGCGTTCGGCCCGCCGGAGGCCGTGGCGCCGGGCCGGGATTGCGGCTCCGTGTCCCCCGGCTCGGACGGCGGAGCGGGCAAGGGCGAATCGCCCGGCCCAGGCGGCACGCCCTTCTGCGCCTCGCGGTAGCCCGGCAGGAAGGTGATCCCCAGCCAGCGGAAGATGTAATCCACAATGCTCTTGGCGATGCGGATGTCGGGGTTCTTCGTGTTGCCCCACGGCTCGAAGCGGGTGTGCGAGAACTTGTTGACGTAGACCTCCAGCGGTACGCCGTACTGCATGCTCATCGAGACGGCCGTGCCGAAGCAGTCCATCAGCCCGCCGATGGTGCTCCCCTCCTTGGCCATCGTGATGAACAGCTCGCCGGGCCGGCCGTCGGGATACAGCCCGACGGTGATGTAGCCTTCGTGGCCGGAGATGCTGAACTTGTGGGTGATCGAGGCGCGGGTGTCGGGCAGGCGTTCGCGGCGCGGGGCGGCCAGCAGCTTCTCCGCCGCCCGATCCGCCTTCTGCTGGGTCGAGAGCGGCTGAATCTCCTTCGAGCCGTCGCGGTAGATGGCCAGGGCCTTCAGCCCCAGCCGCCAGCCCTCCATGTAGGCCTGGGCCACGTCTTCCGGCGTGCTCTCGCGGGGCATGTTCACGGTCTTCGAGATGGCCCCAGAGACGAACGGCTGGGCGGCGGCCATCATCTGGATGTGCGCCCGCCAGGGGATCGACCGACGGCCGTTCCGCGGCGGGAAGGCGCAATCGAACACCGGCAGGTGCTCGGGCTTGAGTTCCGCCGCGCCCTCGATCGTGTCGTGCCGGTCGATGTGGGCGATGACCGCCTCGATCTGCTCCTCGCCGTAGCCCAGGGTCCGCAGGGCCAGTGGCACGGTCTGGTTGACGATCTTCAGCGTCCCACCGCCGGCCAGTTGCTTGTATTTGACCAGGGCGATGTCCGGCTCGATGCCGGTCGTGTCGCAATCCATCATAAAGCTGATCGTGCCGGTGGGGGCCAGCACCGTGGCCTGGGCGTTGCGGAAGCCGTGCCGCCGGCCGTGCGTCAGCACCTTGTCCCAGAGTTCGCGGGCGGCGTCTTGGAGATACTTCGGGCAGCCCTTGATCTCGTCGACCTTCTCCCAGTGCATCTCCATGACCCGGAGCATCGGCTCGCGGTTCTTCTCGTACTCGTCGAACGGCCCGACGGCCGCAGCCAGCTCGGTGCTGGTCAGATAGGCGGCGCCGTGCAGCAGCGCGGTGATCGAGCCGCACAGCCCGCGGGCCTCGTCCGAATCATAGGCCAGCCCGGCGGTCATGATCAGGCTGCCCAGGTTCGAGTAGCCCAGGCCGATGGGCCGGAAGCGGTGGCTGTTGCCGGCGATCCGCTTGGTGGGGTAACTGCCGTGATCGACGAGGATTTCCTGGGCGATAAACACCACTCGGCACGCCGCCAGGAACCGCTCGTGGTCAAACGTGCCGTCCTCGCGGCGGAACTTCATCAGGTTGACGCTCGCCAGGTTGCAGGCGGAGTCGTCGACGAACATATACTCCGAACAATTGTGGACCACCAAGCCGTTGGCGACGAAATGATGGCCGAGTGGCTCGGTCAAATCGAATACGTCCTCCTCGCCGCACGGAGTGAGGGAAGCGACTCGATCGGCTAACTTATCCTGATATACGGCGACATTACGGTTCAATTCAGCCAACCGTTCGGCTTTGGGGCTTTCCGTCATAAAGCCAATTTCACGCTCGAAGAGCGATCGCGAGGTACGCGAAATTCGAAGTGAATGCACTTGCTGAACCGGATAAGACTTTGTCCCTCCGCGGCCATCGGGAAGAATTGCCAACTTTTGTCCCAATGCCCTGCGGTTTTGGTAGATTTTTGATTTGATCCCGAAGCCCAACAACAGTAATTGCACTTGTCGCAGCAACTCGAGGCTAGTGCTGTCCAAGGCGACGTATTGGGACTTCCCGCCGCAGTTCGCCACGGTGCCGTCGGTGGTGAACAATCCGCGAAGGATGGCCGCCAAACTCGGCCGATCGAGAAAGAAGACGCGATTCGTGAACGCTTTTGCCGCCGAGCCTTTACCCAAGACCGCGTATTCCCGCATCTTTTCAATAATTCGCCCGACGCTGGTGCCGACGCGCAGCGTAGTCCCCGTTTCTTTGACATTGGTCGGGCGAAGCGATCGTCCGTCTTCGAGTCCCAACCACTGTTTAGTCTCGGCAATGCAGCCTTGAATACGATGCGCCACCTCGGCTTCATTCCTGCCGAGAGTAACGAACAGAAAGTCTTCGTCGCGGCCGCTCGATATGCAGCCGTCGCCGAGGGCCGCGCCCAGCAACTCACCGAAACCCAGCGGCACGAAGTCGCCGCCGAAGCCCGGCCGCTCCAGCTTCAGAACGTCGTCGACCGTCAACTCGGCCGCCGGCACGTCGCCCCGATTGAGGGTAAATACGCGATGATCGGCCGTGAGTCTGACGCTGTAGCCGCTGCGGGTCTGCAATTCAAACACCGGTTTCCGGCCGGTGGGAAAATGCGCTCGGCGAATACCGGCTTGCCGTCGCCGTCGATGATCTTGACCGTTTGACCAACCAACTCGTCTATGCGGCAATAGCCGTCCGAGGTCGCCACCAGCGTGTCGCCGGTCACACACGGATTCGAGGCGTTGATCCGGCCCGAGTTCGGGCAGGTGTGCCAGCGATTGATCGTCGTGTCGTACTGCACGCCCGGATCGCCGCAACACCAGGTCGAGGCGGCGATCTTGTTGAACATCTCGCGGGCCGGATAGCTCGGCCCGGCCACCTCCGGCTTGGTGACCCAGTGGGTGGTCCACGGCCGGTCGGTCTCGACGCAGCCCATGAACTCGTCGCTCAGGCGAACCGAGAGGTTGGCGTTCTGGAAGAGCACCGTGTCGTAGGCCTCTTGCGGGTCGTAGCCCTGCTCGACCAGGGTGCGGACCTTCTTCTCCTCGCGGTTCTTGCACTCGATGAACTCCATCACGTCGGGGTGCCAGTCCTTGATGGACTGCATTTTGGCGGCCCGGCGGGTCTTGCCGCCCGACTTGACCACGGCCGCGATCTGGTCGTAGACCCGCATGAAGCTGAGCGGCCCCGAGGGCTTGCCGCCGCCGGAGAGCTTTTCGCGGTGCGAGCGGAGCGTGGAAAGGTCCGTGCCCGTCCCCGAGCCGAACTTGAAGAGCATCGCCTCGCTGCGGGCCAACTCCATGATGTCTTCCATGTTGTCGCCCACGCTCTGGATGAAGCAGGCCGAGGCCTGGGGATACTCATAGGGGTTCTGCGGCTGGACGACCGCGGAGAGCTTTTTGTCCCAGTGCCAGTTGCACATCGCCCCCTTGATGCCGTACTGATGGAACAGGCCGACGTTGAACCAGACGGGCGAGTTGAACGAGGCATATTGGTGCAAGAGGAGCCAGCACAGCTCGCGGTAGAACCGCTCGCCGTCGGCCTTGGCGGCGAAGTAGCCGTCGGCCACGCCCCAGTCGGCAATGGTGCGGGCGACGCGATGGATGAGCTGGCGGACGCCCTTCTCCCGCTCGCCGGTCCCCACCTCGCCGTAGAAATACTTGGCGGCCACGACGTTGGTGGCCAGTTGGCTCCAGGAGGCGGGGATTTCGCAGTCGTGCTGTTGGAAAACCACCTCGCCCCCTTCGCCCTTGATGGCCGCCGTCCGCAGTTCCCAATCGACCGTGGCAAAGGGATCGGTGCGGTCGTCGGGGCAGAATACCAACGGGACGCTAAGCCCCTCTACGGGGTGTTTGGTTGCTTTCGGCGCCGGGTGTTCGGCCGCCGACCACCGCTCGGCGGTGGTGCCCGCCGCCGCGGCAGTGGGTTCGCGATCGAGCTTCTCCATGACGAGGTTCCTTATTCCATTAGGAGTTTGTTCTGGGAATCCTTCCTACTATATATTGTATATCACGCCAGAGCGGCTACAACATACAGTCGAGAACGGACAAGTTTAACGATTTCTGAACCGAGGTCAACCATTTCTGGAAGAGTGGTCTTAAGGCATTGTGGCGAGTGAAGTTGCGCTGCCAACCACCCGTTGGTGTCGGTTGCCGCCCACGCCTGGCAAAAAAGGGAAACGGCCCTGTTTTTTCGAGGTTTGGGAGTTTTCGAGCAGGTGCGCCCACGCCTTGGTCGCTCCGCGGAGACCTCGGATGTATATTGCTCAGCAGGCGGATCGCCGAGTACACTGGCAGCGGAAGGCGCAGCGGCATGAACACACGAATTCCAGTCGATGGCGAGCGCGTTGCTCAGTTTTGCCGGAAGCACCGGATCAAGCGGCTGTCATTGTTCGGATCCGTACTGCGCGACGACTTTCGCCCCGACAGCGACGTGGACGTGTTGGTCAGCTTCACCCCGGACGCTCGATGGGGCCTTTTCGATCTCGTCCACATGGAAGACGAGTTGGCGGCGATTTTGGGCCGGAAGGTGGATCTGGTCGAGCGGGAAGCGGTCGAGCGAAGCGAGAACTATATCCGCCGCCGGCACATTCTCGAGAGCGAGGAGCCCGTCTATGTGGCGGGATGACGCCTGCTTGCTCGACATGCTCTTGGCAGCCCGCAAAGTCCGCCAGTTTACGGCCAGTGTGGACGAGAACCGGTTCAGGGCGGACGAGGTGCTGCAAAACGCCGTCCTCCGGCTGATTCAGATCATCGGAGAGGCTGCCAGGAGCATCTCACCGGAGTTCAAGCAACTGCACCCGGCGATTCCCTGGCGGGAGATCGTTGGAATGCGGCACCTGTTGGTCCACGAATACTTCAGAATCATCCCGGAGAAGGTCTGGGAGGTTGTGGAGCGAGACCTGCCCAATCTGATTCCGATGATCGAGCAGCTCGTACCGCCGGATGGCGGCGCAGGGCCCGACGAATAGAACAGCCCGGGCGGCGGGACTACTGCGGCAGGAAGTCCTGCACCACGGTCACTTCGCGGATCTGCCGGCTGTCCGGCTCAAAAACGCGGATCTTCACCTGAATGCCGCGCAAGGGATACGGATAGGGCGGGGCGTAAGTCTTCTCGGCGTCGTCGTCCACGATGCCGTAACCCAGCGTTCCCACAGAGTTGTCGTCCAAGCCGTTGTTGGTCGTGCCGGCGAGCGCTTCGTAGTGTGTCGAATACGTGTCATAGACCCGCGCCGTGGTGGCGGACCCCGCCAGACCGGATCGGGGGTCGCCGAGGTGGCTGAACCGGTAGGTCGCTGCGGCGAATGTCTGGTTGAGGTAGCCGAGGTCCACGTAAGCCCCTACGCCTCCGGCAGCGTTTTGCGCCGTTGGATCCCATGCTTGCACGTCGAAACCAATGACGTTGGTCAGAATCACGTCGTCGGCAACGCGGGTGCCAGTAGTCCCCAACGCATTGTCGAGAACGCGATGACCGGACGTGTTAGTCCAGAAATCGACAGCAGCCGACAATGAACCCACGCTGCCCGGCGTTGCCTCCGTGTTCCAACTCGGTTGGGAGCACTCATAGAGCGTCGGCAATGTGGGGTAATGGTTTGACGATCCTGTTACCGTCCAATACCAGTTGCAATCGTAGGGCGATGCGGCATTATGGGCGAAACGGCACTCACGGCGGGTCAGGTCGCCCAATGTGTTGGGCATGAGCACGCCATTCCGAACGCGGGCCGATACGTCATAGTTGGCGTAGAAACCCACCGACGTGTTCGGCAGGGTGACCCCCGGCGCGACCAGCAGCACGCGGCGGTGCAACGTGCGGCCGCGGACGAACCACGCCACTTCGGCCACGTCGGATTGGATCGTTGTGGCGCCGAAGCGTCCCACGAACGGCCGGCCGGTGCTGCGGGTGGTGAACATGAGGATGTCGTCGAAGTCGCCGACCGTGGTATCGTTGGGAGGAGTGCCCGTTACGTCGGTATTCTTGGCAACGGTGGATGCGGTCGCTGCCGTGATCGGCCCTTCGATATACTCGAAATAGCCCTCGTTGTTGGCGGGGTCGCGGGGCGGGTTCATGGTGACGGTCACGCCGGCCAGGTCCATTTGCAACCGCTCCTCGGCCAGCCGCAGCCGGTCGGCCGCTTCGAGCATCGAGCGGGAGTCGGTGATCGCCCCGGCGACGTTGCCGAACATCGCCACCACCGCGCCCAGCAAGAGCAGCGCCAAGGTGGTGGCCACGAGAATCTCGATCAGCGTGTAGCCGGCGGACGAACGGGAAGGTGACGGGACGGACCGTTTCATCAGAAGTGCTCCTGTTGCCGTAGGTTATGCTTCAGCATGACACCGACACACCGATCGAGGTGTTATGCTCAAGCATAACCTACGCGGCTGAAGCTCTTGCCCACCGGTAGCCGGCCCGCCTGGCTCTCTACAGTATATTCGACCCTGATTGGGCGGAAAAGTCAACCGGATTCGCGCGCCTTATGGGGTCAGACCGTGACTAGTGATTAGCGGGCAATGGTTATCGCTTTGATATAAGCCTTCACCCGCTAATCACTAATCACGGTCTGACCCCACGGTTATCCGGCTGCCGACGGAGTACCACGCGCCCATGAGCGCCAGCAGGGCGGCGATTACCAGGAACATGGTCGGATAGGGGGGCAAGCCGGCCAGGGGGCTGTAGCGGAGCACGGCCCCGGCGGTGGGGGCGCCGATCAATTGGCCCGCGTCCCAGGTGGCCAGCACCAGGAGGGTGGCCAGCCCGCGGTTCGCCAACGGAAACGTAGCGCTGCCGGCCGCCACGACCGACGGGAAGAGGACGGCGTGCGAGCAGCCGAAGCCGATAGCCGGCAGGACCAGGTGCCACTCCGCCCGGACCGGCAGGAACAGCAGCAGGCTGGCCGCCATGCCGGCCATGCCCAGCAGGATGATGGGCCGGGGGCCGAACCGCTCGGGCCAGCGGCGGGTGAGGACGCGGGTAATGATGGCCGCGACGGCGTAGACCATAAAGAACAGGCCGATCCGCGGGATGCCCAAGTCCGTGGCGTAGGTCCGCAGGAAGGTGGTGGGCAGCCCCAGGCCGATGCCCATCGCCACCCCGACCGCCAACACCACGCCGGGATGGTGGCGTCGCAGCAGGCTCAGCAGCGAGGGATTTGGTGGTTGAGTCCTGCGTTGGGTGGCACGCCCTGAAAGGGCGTGGCGAGTCGCAGAATTCAACGTTGATGCCCGCCACGCCCTTTCAGGGCGTGCCACCCAATTTGCGGCGTTATTCTTGCGCGAGCGGCTAGTGCCCTGCATTTGGCCGTGCTCTCGCGCTTCCGCCCGCGTGGCCGCCCAGGCAAACGGCAACGAGCAGATCGCCAACAGCCCGGCCAGCACGAACATCTCGACGACCTGGGTGCGTCCAACGGAGAGCGACCCGAGCAGCAGGTCGCCCAGCGGAGTGCCGACGATGTAAGCGAGAAAGCCGGCGGTGCCCAACATGCCGACGAGTTCCGCGAGGCGTTCCCTTGGGCCGCACTTGGAGATGAACGTCATCGAGGCGCCGTTGGCCCCCGCCACTGCGCAGCAATATGAGATGCGCAACAGGTAGATGGCCACGCCCGTGTGGCTCCGCACGGCCAGGTGGGCGAAGCAGGTGGCCGCGAACAGCAGCGCGGAGCCGATCCAGAGCAGCCGAGTGCCATAGCGGTCCAGCCAGGAGCCGATCAGGAGCCGGGTGAAGAGACTGCCGAGCGTGCCGATGCCGACGATCCAGCCGAGGTGGAACTCAGTTCCACCCAAGAGTGTAATGAAGTCGGCATAGCGGAACAGCAGTGCCACGGCCATCAGCAGCAGGGCGTTGGACGTGTAGGCCAGCCAGAACTGCCGGCCGTAGACAAAATGCGGCGAAAAAAGGGGGACAGGCGCCGTTTGTGCGCAGCACCCTTCGGGCCGTTCCGGCAAACGGTGCCTGTCCCCCTTTTTTCGCCGGGGCGGGCGGAGGACGGCGGAGGCGGGAGGGCTCATCGAGGCGGCGTCTTGGGGCGGATGGCAGGCATTCCCTCCATTCTACGCGCCCGCCCGATCCGCGTCAGCAGGAAAAATGGCCGAGACACGTCTCCATGTCCCCCCCGGTCATTCCGCCGTATCACTTGCCCCCCATTGATACCCAAGTTAAAATGCCCCTGTGGCGTGGAGGAGAATCGAGATGGGACGAATCGTGGCCAATGTCCGGATCGGCAGCCTGCTCGATCCCGGCAAGACGCTGGAATGTGACGCCCTGGTCGATACCGGGTCGGCGTACATGGTTCTCCCCAAGGCCTGGCAAGGCCGGCTGGGCAAGCTCAACGTGATCCGCGAAATCGACTGCGAAGCGGCCACCCAAGCATTGGTCAGGGCGCCGGTCTGCGGGCCGGTCGAAATCCGCGTCGAAGGATTCTCGCCGGTTTACGGCGAAGTCTTGTTTCTCGACATGCAGCCGGCCGACGGCATCTACGAGCCGCTCCTGGGCTACATCGTTCTGGAGCAGTGCCAGGCAGCGGTGGACATGCTGGGGCTGCGCCTGGTGCATCTGAAAAAGACGGACCTGAAGTCAGGCCGAGCCAATCGTTAGGGATTGTCTGCCGAGAACGGTCGCCCGCTTGCGGATTCGATCTCGACGCTGTGCAACTCATAGCCGCTGGGCGTTACGCGGTAGACGAAGTCGCCGCCGTTGAAGGGGTCCTTGGGTACCTCAGGCAGGTAACGCGGCACGAGGTCGGCCAACGCCGCCGGGTTCCGGCCGCGCTCAAGCGAGTACGCCCGGATCGCCAACTCGCACAGCAGCAGCCGGGATTGGGCGAGTTCACGGTCTGCGAGGTATCTCGTAGCCTTTCGAGCCCCGCCGTTTTGGTCGAAAAACTGATCGATGAACACCAAGAAACGCCCCTGCCAGCCATAGGCGTGGTCCACCCAAGCGTGGTCCCGAGCCCAACACTCATCGAGCGGCAGCGGTCGATCTATCAAGTCTTTCAGCTTCGGAATTAGGGCGACGCAGTTGTCCGCCGAAAACGATTTCCGCATCTTGGCAATTCCTGTGCGTCCGTTGGCCTCGGCGACAACCGCCATTAGCAAGTCCAACACGGTGCCCCCGTTCACCGAGGCGCGGCCAAGCCGGATCGCTTGCGTGTACGCCGCGACGGCGTTTGCCGTGCGGCCCTCTGCCATCGCCAATTGCCCCTGCCCGTATAGCGCCCGGGTAATCGCCCTGATCAACTGCACTTGCCTTTGGCACTCGTTGAGGTCGTCTTCTTCCCACCGCGCGGCGCCTGACACGGTTTGTCAAGCGCCGCTCGCACCGGAGCATACACCGCGCCGCACTGGGCAACATACGCTTTCAGTTGCGCGGGTGGCGGTGTCGAAATCAGGCACGTTGACGTTTTCGATTAGCGCGCCTGCGCGAACTAGGTCATCGTAGCCGTTTGGGCTCGGCGGGATCAATTCTGGGGCCGTGCGAGGGTGAGCCAGCCGCCAAACGACTGCGGCGGCCGGTGCGAGAATCGCAAGGCTAACCAGAACCAGCCCCGCGCGAGAGAGCCCGGTTTGCCACGAATTCCGGCGCACAGTCGTGCTGGCCGGGCGTGCCCACTGCCACAATTCGAGCCACGCCGCCATCAGCGCCGCGGGAAACAGAATGAAGAACAGGGGCAGCCGCACCCAGCGGCGGCCGTCGCTCAAGGCGATCCACGCCATGCCGACGCTCAGCGCCGCCATGATTACGCCTTCCGCCAGCAGCGCGGGCCAACCTGCCCAGGCCGCTGGCGGCGCGCTGGTCAGCATGGCGCATACCCACGCCGCCAACGCCGTCAGCAAGAGGAGATCAAGGATCGAAAACTGCCACGGCGACCGTTGGCCTGTTTCGGCGACTTGTGGTGCAGGCGTCTCGCCTGCACAGTGCAGCCGGGACGGCTGCACCACAACGGCCACCGCGCAACGCGCGAGCCGCCAGTTCCGCCATGCCCCCAGGGCAACGACCGTCAATCCGGCTTGAATCACGTAGACTGTCACAAGCTCAAAGGCCGGAATCACCAGCAGGAGCGAAATGCAGCCCAGGACCACCGCAGCCCGCAAGAACCAATGCCCTCGCCCCAGGCCGGCCCAGATCGCCAGCAGGCCGAACAGGCTCATCATGAGGATCGTCAGGAGGCAGAACAGCGCAAACGGTTGCCACCATACGATCGCCAACCCAAGTAGCTTGTTGTGGAACTGCAATTGGAGCACCGAAGTCATCGTCCCTGTCCCCCGCGGCTACTCCCCGTATGCGATCCTGGCCACCTTCGGCTTGACCAGCCGTTGGAAATCCTTGAAGCCGAGCCGCATCAGCTCGGTGTGGGAGCCGGCGTTGAAGGCGATCTCCTCGTCCTCGCTGAGCAGCTTCGAGACGTAGACGTCCATCTGGTAGAGGTTTCCGAAGGGGGGCATGGCGCCCAACTCGCAGCCGGGGAACATCTCGCCGAACGCCCGCTCGCCGGCAAGCTGCACGCTCCCGGACCCCGCCGCCTCCCGCAGCAGGTCGAAGCTCACTTTGCGCGAGGCGGGCAGCACCGCCATCGCCATTTTGCCGTCGATCGTGACCATCACGGTCTTGGCCATTTCCTTGCCGCGATGAATCCTACGACTCCCTGCTTCCGCTGTCAATTGCCACACCATTGCGAGGGGTCTTTGGTTGTGGCCCCAATCAGGTTACGATAATGTCTATGGCATCCGATCGAGCAATCGTCGTCACCGGTATGGGAGTAGTCAGCCCGATCGGCATCGGGAAGGAGCCGTTCTGGGCGGCGCTGGGCGAAGGCCGCAGCGGCATCCGGCGGTTCGAAATGGCGGTTGACCCGACCGCTCCGCCGGCGATCGGGGGCCAAGTGGCCGATTTCGACCCCAAGCAGTACGTCCGGCCGCGGAAGAGCCTCAAGGTGATGAGCCGCGACATCCAATTGGCCTTCGCGGCGGCCGATCTGGCCTGCGCAGACGCCGGCCTGCGGGAAAAACCGGTCGATCCTGAGCGGCTGGGCGTGGTCTTCGGGGCCGGCGTGATCCCTTGCGAACTGGACGAGCTGATCGGCCCGTGCCGCACTTGCACCGTTGACGGGAAGGTCGATCTCGGCCGCTGGGGCCAGACGGCCGCGTCCGAACTGTTCCCGCTTTGGATGTTGAAGTACCTGCCGAACATGCCGGCCTGCCACATCGGCATCGGCCAAGACGCCCGCGGCCCGAACAACTCGATCACGTTGGGCGACGTGTCGAGCCTCTCGGCGCTGGCCGAGGCCGTGCGGATTCTCGAGCGGGGGCAAGCCGATGCCCTGATTGTCGGCGGCGTTGGCGCCCGGCTTCATCCGACGGATTGGGTGCGAGGCCCGATGCTGGGCTTGTCGCGGCGGGGCGACGCCCCCGAGGCAGCCTCCCGCCCCTTTGACGCCCGGCGCGACGGAATGGTCAACGGTGAAGGGGCGGCGGCGGTGGTCCTCGAGTCGGGGCCCCGTGCCCAAGCCCGCGGCGCGGCCGCCCTGGCCCGCGTCCTGGGCTATGCCGGCGTCTTCGCCCCCCGCCGCAACGGCCAGTGTCCGTTGGGCGAGGCCGTCCGCCGAGTGATCCTGGCCGCCTTGCGCGACGCCGGCCTGGCCCCGGCCGACGTGGGAATGGTCGTCGCCCACGGCCTGAGCACCATCGACGACGACCGGATCGAGGCCCAGGCGATCCGCGAAACCTTGGGCGGCGTGCCGGTCACTGCGCCGAAGAGCTATTTCGGGCATCTCGGGACGGCGGCCGGGGCGCTGGAAACGGTCGTGGGCGTCCTGGCATTGCAGCACGGACTGATCCCGCCCACCCTTAACTACGAGTACCCCGACCCGCAGTGCCCGATCAACGTAATCCACGGCCAACCGGCGCCATTGGCCAAGTCCGTTGCCCTGGTCCTCAGCCACAGCCGGCATGGCCAGGCGGTGGCGGTGGTGCTGGGAGGCGCGTGAGCGCTGATGACTGCTCTCCACTAGAGTGGGGGATTCGTGTAGAATAGAGTTAACGCGATCCGGATTTACTCCCCGCTGGAGGTGATCGACACATGAAGAAGCCCGATGATTTCGATTGCGTGAAAATGAAGTGGGATATCCAACAAAGGCTGCTGAAGGAGTACGCGGGCGCCAGTTCCGAACAGGCTCGTCTCAGCCAACAAGAGCGGATCGCCGCCGACCCGTTATTAGGGTCGTTTTTGAAGAACGTTGCGGTTCGTTTCCAAATGCCGCTACAACCACAAGCGTGATGAGACCGAGAATCGGAAGAGGTGCAATCCATGCCTGCTGCGATTTCCGTGGACCGCCGTGCAATCGCCGATTTTGCCCGCCGCCGCCACATTCGACGTCTGGCGCTGTTCGGATCAGTGTTGGGCGAACGGTTTCGCGACGACAGCGACGTTGACGTGCTTGTGGAGTTTGAGCCTGGTCAGACTGTGGGGTTGATCCGCTTGGCGGGGATGGAGCGCGAGTTGTCGGAGATCCTCGGACGCAAAGCCGACTTGCGCACCGCTGCCGACTTGAGCCGCTATTTCCGCGACGAGGTTGTTCGCGCCGCCGAGGTGTTGTATGAGCAATGATGACCTCATCCGGCTGGTATGGGACACTGTCATTGACGACCTTCCTCCGCTGATTGCCGCTCTGGAAAAGGTCCTCGGCGTGTGAGCAAGATGCCGACCTACCAGTCATTTGCCCGACAATTGCACGATCTCGACCGGGCGCTTCAGGCGTTGGCCCCGCAGGGGGCCGCGTTGGGCGTGCCGCCGCCCGCGGGGCAAGAATGGTTCGACCTGCTGCGGAACAAGCTCCTCACGCAGCTCGATTTGCCGCCGCTGTTGGTCGTGGCGATCGTCGGCGGCACGAACATCGGCAAGTCGGTGCTCTTCAACCTCCTGGCCGGCGAGGTCGCCAGCGCTTCCAGCCCGCTGGCCGCCGGCACCAAGCACCCGGTGTGTCTTGTGCCGGCGGACTTGGCCGATCCGTCGTTGCTCGGGCGGCTGTTCGAGCCGTTCGAGCTCTGCGCCTGGCGGTCGGCCGACGATCCGCTCAAGGATTCACCCGAGAACCGGCTGTTCTGGCGCCCGAGCCGAACCATGCCCCCGCGGCTCTTGCTCCTGGATGCCCCCGACGTGGATTCCGACGTGGAGGTCAATTGGCGTCGGGCGACGGCGATCCGCCAGGCGGCCGACGTGCTGGTGGCGGTGCTCACCCAGCAGAAGTACAACGACGCCGCCGTCAAGCAGTTCTTCCGCGCGGCGGTCGAGGCCGAGAAGCCCATCATCGTCGTGTTCAACCAGTGCGAATTGCAGGCCGACGCGGAGTATTGGCCCCGCTGGCTGGCCACTTTCTGCGATCATACCGGCGCGCGGCCGGAACTGGTCTACGTGGTCCCCTATGACCGGCGGGCGGCGGAGGAGTTAAGGCTGCCGTTCTATGCGATAACGAGAGGTGGAGGGCGAGCGGCGGGGGATCAGGGGAATGATGAATGCGGAATGATGAATGATGAATTACCACAGGATGCAAACCGTGACATTCATCATTCATCATTCATCATTCATCATTTGCCTCCCCCTTCCCCCCTCCCCCTTCCCCCTTCGCCTTCCAGCCTCCGTGACGACCTGGCGGCCCTGCACTTCGACGCGATCAAAATCCGCACCTTCCGCGGGGCGCTCCGCCGCGTGCTCGATCCGCGGCAGGGCCTGCCCAACTATCTGGATTCGATCCGGGCGGCGGCCGGCGAGTTCTCCGCGGCGGCCGGGGCGCTTTCGGCCTCGGACATGGCCCGCGTCGGCTGGCCCGCGCTCCCCGCTGGCGTGCTGGTCAACGAGATCGGCGACTGGTGGGACGGCTCGCGGCAGGCTTGGTCGCGGCGGGTCCACGGCTTTTACCGCACGCTGGGCCGGGGCGTCACTTGGCCCCTGCGAACCGCCTGGCACTCGATGACCGGCCCGCCCCTGGACCCGCTGGCCACCTTTCAACGGCAGGAGCGGGCGGCGGTGGTCACGGCCGTGGAGAAACTGCTGGACGAGTTGGACCGGCTGGCCCAGGTGGGCAACGAGGTGCTCCGGCCGCGGCTGCTGCGGCTGCTGGGCGGACGGGCCAGGGCGACCTTGCTGGACCGCGTTCAGGCCGCCCACGAAAATCTCCCCGCCGTGGATGAGCATTACCGCGATTTTCTGCGGGCGGAGTTGGACGCCTGGCGAAGCTCGAATCCGCGGGCGGTGCGGTTCCTCCAATCGCTCGACCACGCGGCGGCGTTGGCCCGCCCTGCCATCACGGTGGCCCTGTTCTTCACCGGCCTGCACTTTGCCGGCGATCTGGTGGGCCAGGCGGCGGCACATGCGGCCAGCGCCACGGCCGGCCACCTGGCCACCGAAGCCGCCATCGCCGGCGGCATCACCGGCGGCGGCGAGGCCCTGATGAGCACCACCAGCGAAGGCGTCCGCCAGGCGGCCGGCCGGCTCTTCGGCCGGCTCCAATCCCGCTACGCCCAAGAGCGCGCCGGCTGGCTGGCGGGCTGGCTGGAGAGCGAATTGCTCGGCGAGTTGCTGGCCGATCTCCGCCGCGGCGCGGAAGTGCCGCAAGGGACCGCGTTCCGGGAAGTCGAGGCGATCACGGGGTCGGTCCTCGACTCATAAAGCCGCCTGTAGGACGAGTTTTCCAACTCGTCCGTATCTCGCTCGGGACGAGTTGGAAAACTCGTCCTACGGCCTCAAGAAAATACCGACGCGTTTGCCGCTGGGACGTGCGACGTGCATGAGCACGCAATTAGGGCTGCGGAGCGATGCCGCAAAAAGCCCGCGGATTAGCAAGACGTCCATATAACGGCAAACGCGCCGTGGGAAACATTCACAGCGTCTACGATCGGCTGATCCTCCTATGTAAGAGTGAGAGAAAGGAAACCCCAACTACGACGGCGGCCGCGGCCGATACGGATAAGGCGGAATCGCCACGTAATCGACCAGTCCGGCCTGGAGGTCTTCCTGCTGCTCGCGCAACAGGTGGCGACGCCGGAGGGCGCCCAAGTGGCTGGCGGGCGCCCCCGGCGGCGGCCCCGAACGAGGCAACCTCGTGCTCCGCGTGTACGTCCAGGCATGACGCAACGGTCCGATGGGACGGATCATGTCGGGCGTGCTCCGCGTGCCGGGTGGACGGTGCGCCGCCGACAATCGGCTCCGAGAAATCGCGCCGTTTTCCCCCGGTACTTGTATATGCCCGACGTTTGCCCGAAGTCAAAAAAAGATTCAAGAAAAGAGCCGGGAAAAACGACGCCCCGCGGCCTTGCGGCAATTCGAGCCGCAGAAGCAAGAGACCTTCGGCAACCGGCAGAGTCCAGTGGAGTCTACGCCGTCTTGCTCAGGTCCGTCGCCTGGTTGAGCTTGTTGTAGAGCGTTTTGAGGCTGATGCCGAGTTCCGCGGCGGCCTTGGGCTTGTTGCCCGAGTGACGATCGAGCGCCTCGTGAATCGCCTGCACCTCCAAATCGCGGAGGTTCAGCGTCGCGAGGGGACGTAGCGCCGGCGTAGGAGCGCCATCTTGCCGCTTCCGCTCAGGAAGCGGCAAGATGCCGCTTCTACTGAGACGTGCGCCGAGCCGTTGCGGCAGGTGCTCCGGCCGGATGGGCAACGCGTCGCAAAGGATGAGCGCGTGCTCGATCGAGTTGGCCAGCTCGCGGACGTTGCCGGGCCAGGTGTGCGACATGAGCACCTCGAGCGTTTCCGGGGCGAAGATCGCGTCCTCGCTCCCCCGCGGCGCCCCGAACCGCACCGCCAGCCGCCGGGCCAAAAGCGGAATGTCCTCGACCCGCTCCCGCAACGGCGGCAGCGGAATCTCGAACGTGTTGATGCGGAACCAGAGGTCCTCGCGGAACCCTCCCGCGGCGGCCATCCCGGCCAGGTCGCGGTTGGTGGCGCAGATTACGCGGACATCGCAGGTGAAAGAATCATTGTCGCCCAGGCGGCGGACCTCGCCGCTTTCGAGGAACCGCAAGAGCTTCGCCTGCACGGCGCTGGGCAACTCGCCGATCTCGTCGAGAAACAGGCTGCCGCCGTTGGCCACTTGCAGCAGGCCCGTGCGGTGCTCGTCGGCCCCGGTGAAGGCCCCCTTGCGATGGCCGAACAGCTCGCTCTCGATCAGGCTTTCCGGCAGTGCGCCGCAATTGACCGGCACCAAGGGCATTTCCGCCCGCAGGCTCTGATCGTGAACTGCGCGGGCGACCAGTTCCTTGCCGGTGCCGGTTTCGCCTTGAATGAGCACGGTGGAATCGGTCGGGGCGACTTTGGCGATGAGGCGGCGGACCTGCTCGATCTTCTCCGATTGGCCGACCAGGTCGGCCCCGCCCTCGATCCGTCGCAACCGCGTCTGGAGCGCCCGGTACTTGTTGCTGAGTTCGCGTTTTTCGGCCACGCGCCGCAGCACGGCCTCCAACTCGGCCAGCCGGCAGGGTTTGGTGAGGTAGTCGAACGCGCCGTAGCGGAGGGCGGCCACGGCCGTCTCCAGCGACGATTTGCCGGTCAGCACCACGGCCTCGGTGTCGGGCGCGAGCTGCTTGGCGCGGGCGATCACCTCGATGCCGTTGCAGCCCGGCATGTCCAGATCGACGAGGATGCAGTCGTAGGTGTTGCGGTCCAGGGCCGCCAGGGCGGTGGCGCCGTCGGAGCAGACCGTGGCCTCGTGCCCCATCCGCGGCAACTCCAGACGCATCAACTCTTGCAGCGACTTCTCATCGTCGGCAAACAACAGTTTCAGTCGGTTATGCGGCGCGGGAGCGATGGTCGTCCTCCTTCTGCGGTTCCCAATGTAGCCGGCACACGCCGTGTGCCGGGTCCGCGCACGGCGTGTGCGGACTACCATCGAGCGGCAGGCGGACGCGGAACGTCGATCCGCGTCCGGCGCCGGCGCTCTGGGCCTCGATCTCGCCGCCGTGGTCGGCAACGATGCGATAAGTGATCGAAAGTCCCAACCCCGTGCCCTGGCCGCCGCGACGACGGGTGAAGAACGGCTCGAATACCCGTTCCAGCACCCCCGGCTCCATCCCGCAACCGTCATCGGCCACCGTCAGTACGGCGCAGCCGTCGCGGGCGTCCAAGGTGACGCGGACCGTTCCGCCGTCGTCCATGCTGTCCAGGGCGTTGGTGAACAGGTTCAGCACGACTTGCTGGATTTCCTGCGGATTCACTTCGGCCCGCACCGGCCCGCAGGGGGCAAACTCGATGCGCTTCCGCTGATACTTGCCCAGGTGGCCGAGCATCTCGATGACGCTGCGCACAAGCTCGCCCAACTCGCTTTCCTCCCGCTTGCCCGGCCCAATGCGGGCGAAGTCCAGCAGCTTCCCGGTGATCCCCTTGCAGCGGAAGGCCTCGGTCTGGATCATCCGCAGATAGTTGCCGATGACGGCCTGTTGCGGATCGTTCTCGCAGCCGTCATCCTGAGCGAGGCGAAGGATCTCCTCTGAGTCCGCGCCAGATCCTTCGCTTCGCTCAGGATGACGGCTACTATGGCAGGTCGATTCATGGTTGACTGCAAAGAGTTCTTGAAAGCGGCCCTCCAGCGACTCGGCGCACATGGCGATCGAGGCCAGCGGGTTGTTGATTTCGTGGGCCACCCCGGCCGCCAGGAAGCCGACGCCCGCCAACTGCTCGCTGCGGACCGCCTGCTTCGTTCGGACCTGCACCTGGTGGTCCAGGTCGTCGCGGATTTCCTGGAAGCGGGCCGTCATGTCATTCATGGCCTTGGCCAACTCGGCCATCTCGTCGCGGGTGTCCAGGCGGATGCGGTGGCCGAACTCGCCGGCCGCCACCCGCCGCGAGCCGGCAATCAACGTCCGCAGCGGCCGGAAAATCCAACGGTATCCCAGCCGCATGAACAGCAGAAAGATCAGCCCGGCCGAGAGCGTGGCGGTCCACGCGCTGACGATCAGCACGTCGTACCGCCCGCGGACCTCGCGCGACAGGCCGGCCAGCTTCGCCTGCAAGTGGCCGGGCAGTTCCAAGGCGAGGACTTGCAGCCGCTCCAACTCCACGTCCAGCCAGCCGATCTTGACGTTGTCGAGCATCCAGTCTTCGTCGCGGTTGGCGGTGCGGATGCGCTCCAGTTGGGCCTCGATCTTCCGCAGTGTCTCCTCTTCCCGCCCGTGATCCGACATCTGCGGGTCCGCGCTGGCCTCGCCAGCGAGTTGGTCCCGGTAACGCACCAGCGTCTGATCAACTTCGTCCAACTGGGAAGAGAACTGGTCGCGGGCGATCCGCACCCGCAGGGGCACCAGGTCGCGATGGGTGTCGGGGAAGGTGTTGACCCGCAATCCACGGAGTTCGCCCAGCGTGATCCGCAGGTCGCTCACGTGCCGGCTGAGTTCCGCCGCCAGCGGCAGTTCGCTCACCCGCCAACTCAGGCTGTTGACCAGGTTGCGGTAGGCGTAGGTGGCCACTAGGCCGGTGCTCGATAGGATCGCCACGACCAGGACCAGCAGGCTCAGCCCGAGCAACAGCTTGCGGCGGATCGGCCACTTCGACGGCACCGGCGACCTCCTTGTCGCGCAGATGTACTCCGCACGCTCCGCGTGCGGGGGCACACGGCGCGTGCCGCGCTACATTCTGCCCTATTGGGGAGGGGGAGTGTAGCAGAACCGGACGCGGTGGGGCAAGGGGAACCGCCCGCTTCACAAGTTGAACACCCCGCTATCGCTGCTAGCACTCCGTTGCTGGCGCAATTGGGCCATGATCGAGGTGATGGCGCGGAGATGGCCGCGGGCGGCGTCGGCGATGTTGCCGGCCCGCATGGCGGCCGCCGCCTGGGCCAGCAGGCCGTCAAAGCCGGTCCAATCGACCTGCCAATTCTCGCTCACCGCGGCGTCGCGGAGCTGGCGGACGATCTCGGCCAGGCGGGAGAGCAGTTCGGGGGTCGGGGCGGCGTCAATGGCGACGTACGGGCCGCGGCCGAAGCGCCGGTTGTCGGCCTGAGGTTGACGTTGGCCGCCGCCGTAGCGTTGCCACAAGGCCGCCGTCGCCGCCGCCCCGGCGGCGACAAAGCACGCCAACGCCATCCACGTGTCGCCCAGAATCGACAGCCCGACGGCCGCCAGCGACGTCACCCCCAACAATGTCCAAATCAGCGGATGGACCGGTCGGACGCTGGCCGGCGTGCTCCGGACAGAATGTTCAGCCTCGGGGGTCTGGACAACCTGGGGACCCAAGACACGGACCACAATGGCCGTAATGTTATCGGGGCCGCCCCGCAAACAGGCCAAGTCGATTCAGCGCCCGAACCGCCTCGGCGGGTGGCAGGCAGCCGAGGACCATTCCGATCTCCTCATCCTTCACCGGGTTCGACAGGCCATCGCAGCACACGAGGAAGGTGTCGCCCGCCTGGACCGGCAGTGGTCCCTCCAGGTCGATCTGCACCGTAGGGTTCGGTCCGAGCGATCGGGTAATGATATTCTTGGAAATGTAGCCGGGGACCTCGTTGGAGGGCAACTGGCCCGAGGCCCGCATCTCCCATACCAGGCTGTGGTCGAAGGTCAACTGCTCGAGCCGGCTGCCGCGGAGGCGGTAGGCGCGGCTGTCGCCGACGTGGGCCACTAGCGCGCCGACGGGGAGCAGAACCAGGGTCGTGGCCGTTGTGCCCATTCCGCGGAAGTCGGGGCTTGCCTGGCCGCGGATGTTGACTTGCCGGTTGGCGTCGAGGATGGCCGACAGCAGGGCCTCCGGCGGCGATTGGTCCAGCAGCTTGCGATAGGCCAACGAGACCACGTCGGTGGCCATTTTGCTGGCCAGCTCTCCGGCGGCATGGGCGCCCATGCCGTCGCAAACCATGAAGAAATGGCCGCGCTGCTGGAAATCCGCCTGGTCTCCGGCCAACACCACCGCATAGGAATCCTGGTTATTCGCCCGGCGCAGCCCGATGTCGGTCAATGCGGCACAATCGAGACAGTGATTCCAGATGGCCGTGGGTTGGTCCATGTCACAATTATAGCTGCCCTTTTGGGGGACCACCAGCCCGGCGGGTAAGTCCGCGGAACCGGCAACGCCGGTGGCAGGATTCCATCAAACCTTGGCCCGAGCCGTCGGTTTGACTGCCCTGGCTTCCGTGCCTGGTGCCGGCGCAAGGGAATCAAGCGGCCGCGCTATGGCGCCGTGGGGAAACACGGCGGTATCTTAGTCGTCGAGCGTTTCATTTTGACAATGAAATGCCTGCTGGGATGCTTGCTGCTGGTGCCCTACCGGCGCGATGCATTCCAGCGGGAGCTTACGGCGATTGCGGACTGGTACAATGCCTGTCGTCCGTACACAGGGCTCGGCGGAAAGACGCCGGACGAAGTATACCACAGTCACCATCCCGCCAACCGCAAGCCGCGATTCGAGCCTCGCTCACGTTGGCCGCGCGGCTCGCCTTGTGCCAAGCCCTGGGCATTGGTTCGCGGCAGCCCCGGTGCAAAGCTGACGTTAGAAGTCAGCTTCTACGCTGGCCGGAAACACTTGCCCATCGTCACGCTCAAGCGGGCAGCCTGATTGGCGGAGCGGCCCTCTTGTGACCGTCGCGCTGTTCGTGTGCGCCCACGATGCTCACATCGCCAAGTTCCAACCGAATTGTCAAACAGCAAGCCGGTTCTCAGCGCCACTCGGCGTGACGCCGCCGGAA
Source organism: uncultured Planctomycetaceae bacterium (assembly GCA_963754135.1). Classification (GTDB taxonomy): domain Bacteria; phylum Planctomycetota; class Planctomycetia; order Pirellulales; family Thermoguttaceae; genus JAJFUI01. The sequence continues at coordinate 128,152 of CAVWEY010000002.1, read as the reverse complement.
AGTGTCTCGTTCACGCCTTTTTTCGTCCGCTATCTTGTGGGGTCTCTCGCTCCTTCATCCTGGTTGTCAAGACTCCCTGGACCATGACACCGGGACAGGACTTTCACCTGCTGGAACAACAAACCTTTCACGGCGCACCTGGGCCAGGACACCCGATTCCTACTTTCGTCTCTTTTGCCATATCTCCTCGTAAACGAGGTATAGGACCGTGCCGATTAAGGGCACAAAGCTCAGGAGAACCGTGAAACCAAAGAGGCATACGGCGGCTCGAAGAATGATCGGAGAATCAAGAAGCAGACCTACCGCGCCGCCAAGTATGGCCAAAGTAAGTGGCACAGCCCCAAGAGCTACAACAGCGTTAATTGGTCTATTTCTTATTTGCATTGTAAAGGTAATACCCTCCAACAGTGGAGCCAGCAGTCGTGACTGTTGCGTCGTAGAGATAGATCAACAACTGATTCTATGCCGTTGCGCTTTTTTCGGTGAATCGTTGTGAAACGCCTTGGTTTCTCGGTATTTGAGGGCGGTTGTGCGATGTTTGCCTTATGCGACCTGGCAAGGAGTCTGACGACGCAGTTCGCGGAGCAGGCGACACCGCCCGCCAACGGTACGCAGACGATGCTCGATCCACGCGACGTTCCATCGCTGGCAGAGCGATTCGAGCATCCGCAATCGGTCCGTCGCACGGGCCTGTACCCAGTCGGCTCCGATCTTCACGCCCTCCCGCTGCATATCGCGCAGCCGTTGCTGCTCCAGCAACAACAACCCCATCAGCAGCATGTCCAGGTAACGCTCCACCGCCTCGAACTTCATCAGCACATAACACTCGAACTGCATCCGACTCTTCAATTCCCGGAAGAACAGTTCCACCTGCCAGCGGACTTCGTACCACTCGATCACCTGCCGGGCGGTCGCCGTCAGATCGGTGCAAGCCAGCACCTTGCGGTGCCAACGCGCCGGCTTGCGACTGTCTTCGCGGCGATACGAAACTGGGGCGCGATGGTAGGCCCACCACTCGGCCGACTGGCCCGGCGAGAGTTGCACCTTCGGATTCTCCTTGTACGACGCCACGATCAGACAGTCGCCCAGCTTGGAGACCGTCGCTTGGCGCGCCGCGACGGCGTACCGCCGCTTCGTTTTCTTGACTCGCAAGTTGTCGGCGTGTCGCCGACGGGCGAAGACGTGGTCTTCGTTGTCCACCGCGAGGTCGAGCAGGGCAAACTCCTTCCGTGTCCAGCGCCGCGTCCAGGCCACCACGGGGTCGCCCGAGACCAACGCCGCGTCCTGGTCTGGTGTGCGGGCCAGCACCCGATTCGGATCGAGCGGAAAGACCGCGTGAAAATGGCGTTTTCGGCACGCTTTGTGGATCGCGCCGGCATCGAAGGCGCTGTCGAAGGTCACGATCACGTCCACGTCGTCGGGCACGCGCAGTTCGCGGATCATAGCCGCCGCCAGGTCGATCGTCGTCCGAAAGCGCCGCTTGTGTTTGCGGCAGTAATCCGCCGTGTAGTAGCTCTTCCGCGGCACAGGCAGCCGCGCGCCGCGGTCGGTCAGCACCAGCCCCATCAGAAAGGCGTGCTGGCGGGTGTTCTTCCGCGCGGGATTCCGCCGCTTCGACATGAGGATCAAGTTTTCCATCTGCTCCGACATCGTGGCATGGTAGGTTGTGTCGATGGCCACGATCCATTGCCGCCGCTTGCCTTTCGCCTGTCGTCGCTCCCAGGCATCCACGTTGTCCAAGAGCCGGTCGTACAGGTCCACACACCAATCCCGCGTTCGCCATTGGGGGTTGGTCAGCCGGCGAGAGATCGTGGCCGCGTGACAGCGACCGCCCAGGACCTCGCCCGCGATCGTCTTGAGGCAGCGTCGATGAGGAGCCAGGAGGAAGGCCAGCACCATCGGAGCCAAGGCGCGTTGGATGGGCCGGGAGCACTTCGCCGTGGTTTTGGAAAAGAACGACTTGACCTCCCGAGGTACGCCCAATACGATCATGGCAGACTCCTTTCCTGGATGCGGACGGCGATCCTGCCGCCCGGTTTGTTGTGGACTCATCCAGGATACGGAGTCTTTTTGTTCGTCCCAACATCATTTACGCCACGCTAGCATTGCTTTCACAACGAAAAAGCGCAACGGCATAGCAACTGATTCCAATTCACGCCTTGCCTCACGAATGCTCCTGTGGTCAGGGTTAGGACGCCGTTGGCGGCATATTGTTGGCCCGTTAGGAATTGCCAAACGGTTATCGGGCCGATAGGCTTCACTGCGCAAAATACGCCTTGTGCTGCCTGACGAATTGGGACTGCTAGCGGCATCCATGAGCAGCGCACGGGCGATGGCAGTTGTGTAGGGCATAAAAGAGAGAACGCCTGACGAGCGTGTGTGGTTCTCAGCAGGCGTTCTCGAAAGGGTGTGACGTTGGGGAACCCGTAGGCCGAGAAATTCGGACTGACCTCCGGGGTGGTTTTTCCCCCGCATCAACTCTTTTTAGCATACACAACGCCCAGATGGTGTCAACCCCACCCGATTAAGGGGTCGCGGGGGGTATTCCGCCTTTTTCCTTGGCTCAGAAAAAAATCGGGCCAAATTGTACCACCACCCGCCGGCGGGACGCATTGCCAAGATGCCCGGTCATTAGTTACTATAAGGGATTCGTTCGCTGGGGATGCCATGTTCGAGTCACTCCAAGAAAGCCTGAGTTCGGCAATCCGGTCCTTGCGCGGCAAGGGCCGGCTCACCGAGTCGAACATGCGCGACGGCCTGGAGCTGGTCCGCCGGGCCTTGCTCGAAGCCGACGTCAGCCTCTCCGTGGTCAAGGACTTCATGGGCCACGTCAGCGAGCAGGCCGTCGGCGAGACGGTCCTCAAGTCGCTCGACCCCACCCAGCACCTGATCGGCATCGTCGGCCGCGAACTGGTCAACCTGATGGGCCCGGTGGACCATTCGCTCCACCTCCATCCGGGCGTCACGGTGCTGATGCTCTGCGGGCTGCAAGGCTCCGGCAAGACGACCACCTGCGGCAAGTTGGGCCGGATGCTCCGCCAGAACGGCCGGAAGCCCATGCTGGTGGCCGCCGACTTGCAGCGGCCCGCCGCCATCCAGCAGTTGCAGGTCCTCGGCCAGCAACTCGAACTGCCGGTCTATGCCGATCTGGCGGCGAAGGACCCCGTGGCGCTCTGCCAGGCCGCGGTGAAGCAGGCCAAGGAGACGGGGGCCGACGTGGCGATCCTCGACACGGCCGGCCGGCTGCACGTCGACGCCGAGTTGATGAACCAACTGACGTTGATCGACCGCCGCCTCGGTCCCGACCAAGTCTACCTGGTCGTGGACGCGATGACCGGCCAGGACGCCGTCTTAAGCGCCAAGGCGTTCAACGAGGCGTTGGAGCTCGACGGCGTGATCATGACCAAGCTGGACGGCGACGCCCGCGGCGGGGCGGCCCTCTCGGTCAAGTCGGTCACGGGCGTGCCGATCAAGTTCGTCGGCACGGGCGAGCACCTGGACGCCCTGGAGGAGTTTCATCCCGACCGCATGGCCGGGCGGATCCTCGGCATGGGCGACGTGCTAACGCTCGTGGAGCAGGCCCAGCAGAAGTTCGACCAGGAGGAGATGGCCAATCAGGAGGCCCGGCTCCGCAAGGGGGAGTTCACCCTCGACGACTTCAAGAAGATGCTCGGCCAGACGAAGAAGCTCGGGCCGATCAACAAGATCATGGGCATGATCCCCGGACTCAGTGCGATGGGCGACGCGCTGGGCGAGATCGACGCCGAAAAGGACATGAAGCGGCTGGTGGGCATCATCGACTCGATGACCCCCGACGAACGCCGCAACCCCTCGAAAGTGGTCGACCAGAGCCGCCGCCGCCGCATTGCCGCCGGGGCCGGCGTCGAGCCGCACGAAGTGAACGAACTGGTCAAGCAGTTCGACGGCATGGCCGACTTGATGAAGCGGATGTCGGGCATGGGCATGCGCGAGCGGATGCGGATGATGCAGGAAGTCACCCAGGGCGGCATGTTGAACCCTGCCGGAAGACTCGCCAAACAGAAAGTCGGCACCGGCAAACGCTTGACCTCGGCCGAGCGGGCCAAACTGAGAAAAGAGCACGAACGCGAGATACGGCGGAAGAAACGCGAAGCAAGAAAGAAACCATAGTCACGAGGAGAAACGCGTGTCAGTACGTATTCGGATGAAGCAGTTCGGCCGGAAGCACCGGCCCTATTATCGGATTTGCGCGGTGGACATCCGCCGGCCGCGCGACGGCCGGGTGTTGGAGGAACTGGGCACCTACGACCCGTTGGTCCCCGAAACCGACGCCCGCGCCGTGCTCAACGGCGAGCGGATCGCCTATTGGCTGAGCGTGGGCGCCGCAGCCGTCGGACAAGGTGCGGGTGCTAATTAAGAAATACGGGGCTGAAGGGACGCACGTGGCAGTGCAGCACGCGGCCTTGGACCGGCTGGCGCAAAGCCGTCGCCGGCCGGAGCCGCCGCCGCCGCTGCCGAAGGCCCCCAAGCCCGCCGCGGCCGCCGAGGAGGAAGGCGAGCGGCCGGCCCGCGGTCGCCGCAAGCCACCCCCGCGGCAGGCCCGCGAAGAAGCGAGGGAAGAGCCACGGGCCGAGGCGCCCGCGGAAGCGCCCGCCGAGGCGCCGGCCGAGCCGCCCGCCACCGAACAACAAACTTGACGCATCGCTGCGAAAGCCCAGAACCGTCATTCTGAGCGAAGCGAAGAATCTCCGTGGCGGCCAAGATCCTTCGCTCCGCTCAGGATGACAACAATACAACAACCCGCCATGCGCTTCGACGTCCTGACCCTCTTTCCCGACATCTTCCAGGGATACTTGGGCCAGAGCCTGTTGAAGCGGGCGATCCAGTCGGGCCTAGTGGACGTGCGGCTGCACAACATCCGCGACTGGTCCAAGGGAAAACACAATACGGTCGACGACCGCCCTTTCGGGGGCGGGCCCGGCATGGTGCTGAAGGTCGAGCCGGCCGTCGAGTGCGTTGAAGCAGTGCGCGAGCAGGACCCGGACCCCGGCCGCCTGGTCATGCTCACCCCGCAGGGACGCCGGCTCGACCAGCCGGCCGTCGAGCGGCTGGCGCGGCACGGGCGGATATTGCTGCTTTGCGGCCGTTACGAAGGGTTTGACGAGCGGATAAGGATCATCCTGGAACCGGAGGAGATTTCGATCGGCGACTACGTCCTCAACGGGGGCGAAGTGGCCGCCATGACGATCATCGACGCCGTGATCCGGCTGGTGCCGGGCGTGTTGGGAGATGAAGACAGCAGCGCGTGCGATTCGTTTTCGGGCAGCCGACGGTGGCTCGAGTGTGCCCAGTATACGCGGCCGCGGGAATATCGCGGCCACGAGGTCCCGCCGGTCCTCCTGAGCGGCGACCATGAGGAGATCGCCCGCTGGAGAGACCAGCAGAGCCGCCAGCGGACCGAGGAGCGGCGGAGGGACTTGATCGAACACGGATCGGACCAGACATTGAAAATTGAAAATTGAAAATTTCAAATTTGCAATTTTCAATTTGCAATTTTCAATTTGCAACCCGAATACTGAGGGAGAATACCGTGAGCAACCAAATCATGGCGCTGGTCGAGAAGGCCAGCTTGAAGGCCGAGCGGCCGCAATTCGCGGTGGGCGACACGGTCGATGTCCACTGCCGCATCCTCGAAGGCGAAAAGGAGCGCATCCAGATTTTTAACGGTCTGGTGATCGCGCGGGCCGGCTCCGGCACGCGGGAGACGTTCACCGTCCGCCGGATCGTGCAGGGGGAAGGCGTCGAGCGGAAGTTCCCCCTCCACTCCCCGCGGGTGGCCAAGGTCGAGGTGAAGCGCTCCGGCGTCACCCGCCGCGCCAAGCTCTACTACCTCCGCGATCGGACCGGCAAGGCCGTCCGGCTCAAGGAACGCCGCGCCGAAGTCGAGAAGTAGCACGGTCGCACCGGCTGGCCGCATGGACGCCCGGCGGTTCGTGAGCGTTTGCAGGCCGCGGTCGGTCGTATCTTGACGCCACAGAAAGGCGGTCGGCCTCAGAACTAGGCAAACGGCCATAACTGGGAATCGTTCCCGCAACCCCGTACCCCAGGAAGATAAGAGGATACGGCAATGGAACCGACTCAGATCGCAACTCATCCCCTTCCATGCTGGCGGGCAAGAGCAGATTTCATCTTGCACGCTGATCTGGCCGATCACGGCATGCCCGGCCGATACGAACAACTTTGGGCTCACCGGAGTGGTTCTGATACGTTCGAGATATGCTGTATTCCCTTCTTCACGTATGGAATCTCGCTTGGGGACGTTGTCCAAACCGAGACTCGTGGTGGCCATCAATTCGTTTTGTCTCAGGTTCTCGAAAGACGCGGCCACGGAACTGTCCGACTTGCGTTCTCCAACCCGCAACAAGCATGTCGGTTGCACGAGACGGTTCACGGCAAGCTCGCCAATTGGCCCTGGCCTCACGAGTGGCATGGGTCAGGCTACGTGGCCTTGGATGTTCCCGCCGGAGAAAACCCCGATGCGCTCGTCGCCGTGTTCTGTGGCGAAATCGACTCGGGAATCCTCATTTACGAGGTAGGAGCAACAGGTAGGAATTCTGAAATTCCAGGGCGGTCGGGTGGCACGCCCTGAAAGGGCGTGGTGGTTCGGCGAGCTCGGGCGCAACGCCCGCCACGCCCTTTCAGGGCGTGCCACCAGTCTGCCGCCGCAATCGAAGCCATGTACCGAGCGGCCGAGCCGTGCTATAATTGCCCTAGCGGGATCGAGCAGCAGAGCGGCCAGGAGAAACGCCGTGACGATCAGCATTCAACTTGAGCCCGAGGTCGAAACGAGCCTGCTTGCACGGGCGCAGGCGCAAGGGATGACGTTAGACGCCTTTGTCCAGTCTCTTATCAAGGGGTCCGTGGCTGGGCCGCAGCCGCCGCCAATGTCCGACGAGGAGTTCGAGGCGGCGCTTGACGAATTGGCGGAAGGTTCGGAGAATTTGCCGGTCCTCCCGCCTGAGGCAACCACGCGCGAGGGCATTTACGAAGGCGGCTGATGCGCTACCTGGCGGACACCAACATTCTTGTGCGGGTGCTCCAGCGCGACGACCCGAATCATGCGCTCATCAGAGCGTCGCTGCGGACGCTCTGGCAACGCGCGGAGCAAGTCTGTTACACGCCCCAAAATCTCGTCGAGTTCTGGCGCGTCTGTACTCGACCCGCGAGCGTCAACGGTTTCGGACTGTCCGTGGCGGAAACTCACCGGCGGGCGAAGGTAATCGAGCGACTATTCGAGCTTCTGCCGGATGGGCCGGAAATTCACCCGGCGTGGCGGAGCTTGGTACTGGCTTGCGGGGTATCCGGCGCTCAGGTCCATGATGCGCGGCTCGCCGCGGCAATGCATGTGCATGGACTGAGCCGCATTTTGACGTTGAATGTTGCCCACTTCAGCCGCTATCCCGGAATCGTCGCAGTCCACCCCCGGGAACTTGCGGCACAGCGGGCCAAGTAGTGCATTGCGCACTGGACACGCCACACGCCGGTTTGGATGCGTTGTCTAACTGACCCAGTATATGCGCCTGCCCCTTTATCTTCCCACTACCTGGAAGGATGAATGCCGGGCGAGTTGGCTTTAGCGGTTGCGGCCTTGGGGCAATTTATCCGGGCTGAACCGTTGCAATCGTTCCGGGTGCCAACGTAAGCGCAGGCACGGATTGATCTTTCTTCCAGACTTGCCGATTAGCGCGACGATTAGTCCTCTATAGCAAGGGTCGGTGCGGGCCGGCGCGGGTTGCCGTATTTCCGCCGCAAAGCCAGCCGAATCCCCCTCCCAGCAGAGCCTCCCTGATTCACGTGGCGGACGCCGCCACGCCCCGCCGTTGCCAGGGCCATGCTGCGCCGCTGCCGTGGCGCCAGCCTACAACAGAACGGAGTCAAAGGCCATGAATACCCCATGGATTCGGGCAATGCTGCTGGCAACTGCCGTCGGCGCACTCTTCGGCGCGCCGCTGTTTGCACAAACGGAGACTGCGCCGCTGCCGGACGCGGGTCCGTACCAGTCCGCTGTTTCCACAATTTCTCCTGACAGGGCGGGCGCGGAGGCAACCACGCCGGCCGTGGCCGGCGCCGCCTGCGCTGGCGACGGTTGCGGGAATGTCTTTGCCGGCTGTTGCGATCCCGCGTGGGCCGTGCGGGCCGATGCCCTGGCCCTGCAACGCTCCAGCCCCCAGCAACACGTGCTGCTGGTAGCCGGCGTTGCAAACAATGCGGCGCTGTTGAACGCGCAGGACTTGAACTTCAACACGGCGGCCGGATACCAATTGGGCGTCACGCGGTTCAACGTCCTCGACACCTGTTGGGACCTTGAAGCACTCTACTTCAACGTCGATGGTTTCCGCGCCAACTCGGGGATTATTAGCTCCCCTGCCGGCATCGACGTCAATTTTCTGACCCCCGTCGGTTTGCCGGACCAGGTGAACGCAGCGGTCACGTACACTTCCCAGTTGCAGAACCTGGAACTCAACGCCCGGCGGCAGGTCTTCTGCAACCTGACCTTCCTGGCCGGTCTGCGTTGGGTCGAGTTGGACGACAACCTGGCGGTCACACTCATCAATGGGGACGTGGCAACGGGCGGGGTCAGCACCACGAACACCTTGTTGGGCTTTCAGATCGGCGCCGAGACGCGCCTCTGGAGCAACTGCCGCTGGGAAATCGACGGTGCCCTGAAGGCGGGCGTCTACAACGATCACTCCAGCGTCGCCGCAAGGTACTACGACACTGTCGACATTCCCGGCGTTAGGGCCGTCAACGACAATCTGGCATTCGTCGGCGAGATCGACCTGACGGCCGTCTATCACATCAACTGCGCCTGGTCGTTCCGGGCGGGCTACGAGTTGCTGTGGCTGGACGGCGTGGCCTCGGTCACCAACCAAGTTGCGGCCGCTGATCCCTTCACAGGCGCCGCCACGTTGAGCCAAGGCACCGTGTTCTACCAGGGCGCCACCCTAGGTCTGGAATACCGCCACTAACGATCGACAAGGGCCCAGACGGCATTGCTCCCGGATTATGCTAGACCGCGTGCTGTGGAGGTTGGTTGAGCGATTTCGTCCCCAGAAAACTCTTGGCCAGCGCGGCGAGGCGGCGGCCGCGCGGTTTTTGCGCCGCCGCGGCTACAAGATTCTCGCCCGCAGCGATCAGTTCGGCCCTGGGGAGCTCGATCTGGTGGCGTTGGACCGCCGCAGGACCATCGTGTTTGTCGAGGTCAAGACGCGACAATCGCACGAAGCCGGCCATCCGGCCGAGGCCGTGGACGAGCGGAAGCAGCGGCAATTGACCCGAGTGGCGGTCAGCTTCTTGAAACGCCATCGCCTGCTGGAATACCCCGCCCGGTTCGACGTGATTGCGGTCACTTGGCCGGCGGGCAAGTGGTTCCCCACGATCGAGCACATCGAGAACGCCTTTGAGGCAGTCGGGAAGTGGGAGTTCTACTCGTGAACGCCCATCGGGCAGGACGCCTTCGTGGTCAAGGTAAGGGGTGGCGGCACCCAGGTCTGGGCTACGGCCACGACGCCGGCGACAATTGACGCCGCGGGCGGCATTCGCTACACTCAACGCCTGTTGCCGGCGGGCCAGCCCGGTGCAACCTTTGCCTCTCGATCACGGCGGTTGAACCCCATGAGCGATTCATCAAACCGCGGTTTCTCCCTCGGCGTGGACTACGGCACCAACAGCGTCCGGGCCCTGGTGGTCCAGAACGACGACGGCGCGGAAATCGCAAGCTGCGTCTGCGATTACCCCAGCGGAGAGCACGGCGTCCTCCTGGACCCGAAAGACCCGAACCTCGCCCGCCAGAACCCGGCCGACTACATCGAGGGCTTCTACCGGGCGGTGGGCGAGGCCATCCGCGAGGCCAACAAACATCGCGGCTTCCGGCCCGAGCGGCTCCGCGGCATCGGCGTCGACACCACCGGCTCGACGCCGCTGCCGGTCGACCGGCAGGGGATGCCGCTGGGTTTGCGGCCGGGGTTCCGCAAGAGCCTCGCGGCCCAGGCATGGCTTTGGAAGGACCACACCGGCCACGAAGAGGCGGCCGAAATCACCGCGGCGGCCGCCCGCTCGAAACGCGGCTACCTGGCCCGCTGCGGCGGCACCTACAGCAGCGAGTGGTTCTGGTCCAAAATCCTCCACTGCCGGCGGACCGCGCCGCGGGTCTTCGACGCCGCCTACGCCTGGGTCGAGCTGGCCGACTTCATCCCCGCCTGGCTCACCGGCCGGCTCGATCCCAACACGCTCTGCCGCGGCATCTGCGCCGCCGGACACAAGGCCATGTATCACGAGGATTGGGGCGGGCTGCCGGCGGCCGATTTCCTGGCCGCGCTCGACGCCGAGTTGCCCCGCGTCCGCCAACACTACGCCGCGCCCGCGCTCACGGCCGATCAACTCGCCGGCCGGTTGACGGCCGAGATTGCCCAGCGCGTCGGCCTGCCGCCGGGCGTGCCCGTGGCCGTCGGGGCCTTCGACGCCCACATGGGCGCGGTGGGGGCGGGCATCAAGCCCGGCACCCTGGTGAAGATCATCGGCACCAGCACCTGCGACATGATGGTTGCCCCGCAAGACCGCACTCTGCCCGACGTCCCCGGCCTGTGCGGCATCGTCCCCGGCTCGATCATTCCCGGCATGTACGGCCTGGAGGCTGGCCAGTCGGCCGTCGGCGACATCTTCAACTGGTTCGTCAAGCGGCTCACGCCCGCCTCCTACGCCGGCCGCGGCGACCCCCACGAAAACCTCACCCGCGAGGCCGCCCGGCTCCGCCCCGGCCAGAGCGGGCTCCTGGCCCTGGACTGGAACAACGGCAACCGCACCATCCTGGTCGATCCGCTCCTGACCGGCCTCCTGGTCGGCCAAACCCTGCACACCACGGCGGCGGAAATCTATCGGGCGCTCATCGAGGCCACGGCCTTCGGGGCGCTCACGATCATCAACCGCTTCGAGGAGTACGGCGTGGCGGTCCGCGAGGTGGTCAATTGCGGCGGCATCGCCGAGAAGAACCCGCTGCTGATGCAGATTTACGCCGACGTCTGCAACCGGCCGATGAAGTTGAGCCGCTCCGGGCAGACCTGCGCCCTGGGGGCGGCGATTTTCGGCGCGGTGGCCGGCGGGGCCTACCGCACCGTCGAGCAGGCCCAGCGGCGGATGACCGGCGTGAAGCCCCACGTCTACCGCCCGCAAAAGCCCTCCGCCGCAATCTACGCCGAACTCTATCCCCTCTACCGCCGCCTCCACGCCGCCTTCGGCACCCCCTCCGCCCGCGAGCCGCTCTATCCGGTGATGAAGGAGTTGATCGCTATCCGTAACCGGACACGGAGTGCAGGCAGGGGATAGGGCAGATTCTGCTTATCCCCGTTTTTCGCCTTATCCCCATTTCTCGGCCCCAAAGGGTTGAGTCGAACTCAGCTAACCCGGTGTGGCCTCTTCACATTCATACAAATGGTGGCGAAGTAATTATGTCGATAAGATGCTCAACATAAGCGTTCGTCTTCGCGGCGCTGGCAGTCTTTTCGGTAGCATGAGCGTACTTGTTCCGGTAACGCAGATACTGGACGAGGTAGTCACGCAGCTCACCATTGATGATCGGGCCGCTTTCCTGATGGGCCATAGCATCAATCACGCTACGTTCATTTGGACCATCCTTGTCGAAAAAGTCCTCGTATTGCGCGATCGGTGTCTTGCCTGGGCAGACTTTCGCTAGGCCCCTATTGAGATCATTCAGCCTTCCGCTACCGAGTATCCACCTTCGTATGTAGTCATAAGCGAGATTCCAGCCCATCACTGCCGCCGCTCGGTAGGCCCCACACTCGATACATCGAACGGCCTCATCCATTAGTTCCTTCTGTGCGTCGTTTAGTAGGCTTCCGGCAGGTAAGAGGGCGGAGAGGTCACGAAGCCTCTTCGTAACTTCGGAAGGATCGAGGGCAATGGTCTGCCGATTGTCGGCTTGGCTATAGAGAACCTTACACACGGTTTCAGCAATCATTCCAAATTGCAGGTTCACAGGGTAGCTGACGCGACCTGAAGTGGGGTCCGCTGGCACCTCCATTCCCAGAAATTGTTGGGCTGCGGCCAAGGCGCTGTGAAATCCACAAGACTCCAGTTCTGCGAGAAGTTTACGGACGTGCTCAACGAATGGGGAAGGCTCCGTGTTCGCCACAGTGCGGAGATAATGCACGATCTCTCCCAGCCGCACGTACGTGCCCGCCTTTATCGGTTCTGCCATGTTTCCCCCCTTTCGCTGTTAGCTAACCGACGACTCGGTTCACGACTCTCCACGCTCTTGCAGAACCTCCAAAGCCTCAAAGCCTCCATGAGCAATGCCCACCAGGGGCGAGGCTCCGGGACCGCAATAGTAATTCCGCCTGTTTGCGTAGTCTTGGGTTGCGGCGGCGTTCTCGTGGCTTCATGGGGCGGCCGACAATGGCTTCCAGGCACCCGGCGGCGAAAACGGGACGCAGCCCTCCTCGGCCCCCAATGGCCACGCCAGCCATCCTACTTTCTCCCGCCTCGGGGCGTCAAGCAGCCCAGGCGATTCGGAGGCGCGACTTTTCCGGACACCCGGCAACGGGGAGCAGCCGGCGAGCGGGTGGCAATCATTTCATCCCTCCCCCTTCCGCCTTCCCCCTTCCCTCCGAAATTGGCCTATTTCTTGCTCTTGAAAACCCCCCGGCCGAAAGCGCATGATGGCGGGCATGAAGAACTCTAAGAATACCCAACTCTCGCGCGGGCGCCGCAAGCCGTTCCCGCCCGCGCAGCCGAAGAAACCGCGCGCCAACAACGGCGACGACCCCGCGCATGGCGGCCTGGACCTGCCGGGCTGGTTGCCGGCCGAGGCCCTGCCGCCCAACGCCCGTCACGCCGCCGGCACACTCGCCGCCGCCTACCGCCGCTTCGTCCTCGATGCGCCCGGCGAGTTGGAGCGGGCCGTGGGCAGCTCGCTCGTGCAAATGATGTGGATAGAGCTGGTCAACCAGGGCCGCCTGGCCGCCGCACTGAGCGATCCCCACTCGCCCGAGGCCATTCTTTACGACACCGACAGCTTGACCGACCGCTCGTTGGAATTGCTGGGGGCGAAGTGCGCGACGGCCGAACTGATGTTGAAGATCCGCATGGCCGACGAGGCCATCAACCGGCTGGCGGCGCTCCCGGCCGCCCCGCCGGTGGCGCTCGTAGCACAGGCATCTTGCCTGTCCGTTCCACACAGGCAAGATGCCTGTGCTACTCCACTATCCCCCCAGTTGGAGTCCGAAATTGACCAAAACGCAACCTGTTGACCAACTCGATCACGTGGCGATCCGCCTGATTTCAGCCCGGCCGGACCTTTTTGGCCGGCAAGGCTCGGTGGTCCCCACGTGGCGTTGCCGCAATGGCAAGCGGTTTGGCCCCTACTACCGGCTCGCTTACGGTGAGGATGGCCGGCAGCGGTCGGTCTATCTCGGCCGGGCCGGGGCGGTTGTGGAGCGGGTCCGCCAAATGCTCCACAGCCTTCAGAAGCCGTTGCGCCAGTGGCGGATGTTCCGGCGGATCGACCGCCAGGCCCGCGCGGCGCTCCGGGCCAATAGCGCCCGGGTGACGGCCCTGCTGCGTCCGCTGGGGCTGCGGCTGCGGGGTTTCGAGGTCCGCGGCTGGCGGCGCAGCCCGCTTCGCCTCTGGCTGCCGCGCCGGGGCCAGTTGCTTCCGCCGCTTTCCAGTCCCCGTTTGCCGCCGCTGCCGCGGATCACGATTTCGCTCTCCGGACTTGTAGGACGGATTTCCTAATCCGTCCCAGTCGGTGGACGGATTAGGAAATCCGTCCTACGTGCCAGGTTGTATTGGAAATCGGGTCAACCGTGCTATAATCGGCCAACATGCTCGACTCCCTGAAAGACCGTGTCTGCCGGGCAAACCGTGAGCTGGTCTCCCTCGGCCTGGTCACGCTCACCTGGGGCAACTTAAGCGGCATCGACCGCCAACGGGGACTGGTCGTCATCAAGCCCAGCGGCGTTGCTTACGAGGAGCTGACGCCGGAAAAGCTGGTGGCGGTCGATCTGGAAGGGCGGGTGGTGGAGGGGGACCTGCGGCCATCGAGCGACACGCCGACCCACGTGTTCCTCTACCGCCACTTCTCCGGCATTGGTGGGATCGTTCACACCCACAGCCGGTACGCGACGGCCTTCGCCCAGGCCCGGCGCGAGATCCCCTGCCTGGGCACGACCCATGCCGATCATTTCTACGGGCCGGTGCCGGTGACGCGGACGCTCACGCAACGGGAGGTTGCCGAAGATTACGAAGCGAACACCGGCCGGGTGATCGTCGAGCGGTTCGCCCAACTGGACCCGGCGACGATGCCGGCGGTGCTTGTGCCCGGCCACGGGCCGTTCGTCTGGGGCGCGACGGTGCCGGAGGCGGTCGAAAACGCCGTGGCGCTGGAGGCCGTGGCGGAAATGGCGCTGGCCGTCCGGTTGCTCGACCCCCAGGCCAAGGACTTGGAACCCTACGTGCTCGAAAAGCACTTTCGCCGCCGGCGCGGGCCGACGGCCTATTACGGACAACTGGACACAATGGGTCAGACCGTGATTAGTGATTAGCGGGGAGAACGGATAGGAGTGGGAAGGCCCGTGTCCGCTAATCACTAATCACGGTCTGACCCCATCCTCGGAGTCACGATTATGGACCTGACATCGTTGGAAGCGTGGTTTGTGACCGGCAGCCAAAGCCTCTACGGCGAGGACGTGCTCCGGCAAGTGGCCGACAACAGCCGTCACATCGTCGAGGCGTTGAGCCTGACCGCCGGCCTGCCGGTCCGGTTGGTGTTCCAGCCGGTCGTGACCACGCCGGAATCGATCTTGAAGTTGGCGCGCGAAGCCAACGCGGCGCCGGAGTGCGTGGGGCTGGTCTGCTGGATGCACACCTTCTCGCCCGGCAAGATGTGGATCGCGGGGCTCCGGCGCTCGACCGGCCGCTTCTGCACCTGCACACGCAGTTCCACCGCGACCTGCCCTGGGCCACGATCAACATGGACTACATGAACGTCCACCAGTCGGCGCACGGCGACCGGGAGTTCGGCCATATCTGCGCCCGGCTGGGCGTGCGGCGGAAGGTGGTGGTGGGCCACTGGACGGAGCCGGACGTGCAGCGTGCGATGGCGGCGTGGATGCGGGCGGCGGCCGGTTGGCGGGAGATGCGGGGCCTCAAGGTCGCCCGCTTCGGCGACAACATGCGCCAGGTGGCCGTCACCGAGGGGGACAAGGTCGCGGCCCAAATCCGTTTCGGCGTCGAAGTGGACGGCTATGGCATGGGCGATCTGGTCCGTCGGATCGCGGAAGTGACCGACGCCGCGGTGGACCGCCTTTGCGCGGAGTACGACCAGCGGTACGCGATGGCCGACACGCTGCACGCCCGCGGCTCCCGCCGCGCGGCGGTCCGCGCCGCCGCCCGGACGGAACTGGGGCTGCGGGCCTTTCTCGACCACTACGGCTGCAAGGCCCTGACCGACACCTTCGAGGACCTGCACGGCCTGGAGCAACTGCCGGGCATTGCCGTCCAGCGGCTGATGGCCGACGGCTGCGGCTTCGGCGCCGAGGGGGATTGGAAGACGGCCGCGCTCTGCCGGGCGATGAAAGTCATGGCGGCGGGCATGAGCGGCGGCACCTCGTTCATGGAGGACTACACCTACCACCTGGGGGAAAAGGGGGACAGGTCCCCTTTGCCGGAACGGCCCGAAGGGTGCTTCGCACAAAGTGGACCTGTCCCCTTTTTCCCCCTGGTCCTCGGCGCCCACATGCTGGAGATTTGCCCGTCGCTGGCGGCCGAGACGCCTTGCTGCGAGATTCACCCGCTTTCGATCGGCGGCAAGGAGGACCCGGTGCGGCTGGTGTTCACCGCGCCGCCGGGTCCGGCGGTGAACGTGGCGCTGGTGGACTTGGGCGACCGCTTCCGGCTATTGGTCAATGAAGTGGATGCGGTGGCGCCGCCGGAGCCGTTGCCGATCCTGCCGGTGGCCCGTGCCGTCTGGTCGCCGCGGCCGGACCTAAAGACGGCGGCGGCGGCGTGGATTCACGCCGGCGGCCCCCATCACACGGTCTTCAGCCAGGCCCTCACGAGCGAGCACATCGAGGATTTCGCCGAGATGGCCGGGGTGGAGTGCCTGGTGATCGACGCCCAGACGCGGCTGCGTGACTTCCGCAACCAACTCCGCTGGAACGCTCCGGTCCCTTCTCCCTTTGGGAGAGGGTTAGAGTGAGGGCTATGCGATCGTTCTCTCTGCGCTCATGCCGCCCGTCACGGGACCACAAGGATGCCGAACTGGCGGAAATGGGCGTCCAGCGCGACGGCGGTCTTGATCTCCAATTCGTCGATCACGACCTTGCTGGTGCAATCGGTGAAGCTCCAGCCGGCCGCGGCCCGCTGTTGAAAGAGAATCCAGGCACGATAGACCTGTTCGGGCGTGACAAAATGCAGCGCAACACGGTTCTCGTTGAGAAGGAGCCGGCCCGCCCGGATAGCCCGTTCGGGACGTCTCCGCGAGGCAAGGAGGGTGAGTGTTTCGTCAACGCAGAAGTCGGTCGTCAGCAGCGGTTCCGAGGCGGATTCAATCTGATCGGCCACGACAGAATGGCTTGGGTCTTCCGGGACGAACCACGCAAACCACGCCCCGGTGTCTACGAAGACCATCAGCGCTCCCCGTACAAGACGCGGTCGTGGTCGGCCCCGCTGAAAGTGTCGCCGGGGTTCTCGTTTGGTAAAGACTCGATTTCCTTCCGCACCTCGTGGAGTGCTCGGCGTTGCTCCTCGGTCATCCGACCGGCCGCAGCGGCCGGCTCAGTTGGAACAACTACCGTGACTTCCATACCCTCCGGCAGCGAGATTCCACTGCCCAGAGCAACGAGGCCGTTGTGTACCCGACCGCGAATGACCATATCACCATTTTCGTCAGATTCGCTCAGGAAAACAAGGCCCCGGCCGCGGGAAGAACGCAACATCGCCAGCCGCGCCCGTACCATCGGTAGTTATCGGCCGGGATGGCCGCAGGTCTGTCGGCAGCAGGTCACGACTCGCTACCCCCCCCGACTGAATTCCATCCGGGGGGTATTGCACTACCAACTCCTGTCTGTCATAATAGCCAGACTTGCGCAGTTTATCGTTTCCGATGATTTCAAGAGCCCATATCGTCAGAGAGGACTGAACTGAATGAGAACCGTGGCCGGCCAGACGGTCACGGCAAAAGACTGAACGACGAGCGTCAAGTGACTGCTTCCAGGAAAACGACCAACTGAAGCCATTTGGCTTCCGCATCGAGGCAGTGCTTGGACGAGCGCCCCGCGACTGGGCGCCGGACAAGTGCTGTTCGATGCGCCCCTTGGTCGGGGTTCCTGGAGCGGCCTTGCTTTCGGCGCTCCTTTTTTGTTGGCACTTGTTTTTCGCATCGATTTCCCCCAACTGGAGACGCCATCATGTCGCGCCGTCGCCCCGCCGTGCCGAGCTTCTTATGTCTCGTAATCTGTGCGCTTACCGCAAGCAACGTTCACGCTGCGTTGACGCTCTACCTTGACGCCGGGGGCGGGACAGCCACATGGGACAACAGCACGACCCCCGATTGGCTGACAAATCCCGGCGACCCGACCAGCACCACGACGTGGATTGATGGCGCAGGCGCGTACTTTCAGGGCACGCCGGGCACCGTGGATGTCTCCGGCACGATCAACTCGCTGAGTTTCCTCACCTTTGGCGTCGACGGTTATACGCTCGGCAGCGCACCGGACGTGGGCACGATCACGCTCGATAGCATCGCCGGCATCGGTTATAGCACTACCGCCATCACAACCGGCGCAGGCAACGATACCATCAACGCCACGCTGGTCGGCTCACTGCCCGGCTCTATGGGGATCATGAAGTACGGTGATGGGACGTTGACGCTGAACGGCACCAACACGTTCTCGGGCAGCGCCGAAGTCAACCAGGGCGCGATCATATTGGGCAACCAGAACGCGCTACAAAACGCCAACGTCCTGCTTTACGGTGGAACGTTGCGGTTCGGCTCTTTGAGTAGCGCCACCCTCGCCGGGCTGGACGGCAACTCAAGTCAGAGCCTTTCGCTGACCAACGACGGCTCGCAGCCCGTCGCCCTCACGTTGGGCAACAACAATTATTCCGGCTATTGTAATCTCTTCCTCACAGGGTCAGGGTCGCTAACCAAGGTCGGTTCTGGCACCTTGATCCTCGCCGGGTACGGCAATACCTACTTCGGCGACACGAAGATCATCGGCGGTAACATCGCCATCGCCAGCAGTAACGCGTTGTGGGGGAGTACGCTGGACTACAATAACTACGGCGGAATGCTCGCCCTCCCAACCAACGGGTATCAAAGCACGACGCTCGGTGGTCTGAAGGGGAGCCAAGGTCTTTCGCTGCCCGACAACGGTCCCAGCACCGTGGCGCTGTCGGTGGGTGCCAACGACCAGTCCACCACCTACAGCGGGGCCCTCTCCGGGAACGGGCTCCTCGCCAAGATTGGCAACGGCACGTGGACGCTTTCCGGGGCAAACGTGCATACCGGCGCCACTGTCGTGGCAAGCGGCACCCTGAACCTGGCCAACCCGCTCGCGCTGCAATACAGCACGCTTGTGCTGGGGAGCAGCTTATCTGTCGCAAATCCTGCCGGCGGCCAAACGGTCTATAGCGGTGGAACCGCCACGTTCGACCCTGGCGTCAGCGGCCACGCTTTCACGATCGGGGGGCTGAGCGGGTGGGTAGCTCTCTCGCTCCAAGACGGCCCCAACGGAACCGGCAACCCGATTTCACTTTCGGTGGGCAACAACAACGCGAGCGCCACATGCTACGGCAATATCAGCGGCACCGGTTCACTGACAAAGGTTGGCAGTGGCACGCTCGCCTTTCAAAGCACCAATTCCTACTCCGGCGACACGAAGATTTCGGGTGGAACGCTGACGCTCGGCTCCGCCAGCAACGGCTTGCCGAGTAGCACGCTCGATTACAACAACTACGGCGGCGTGTTGAACTTCGGCGGCACCATCGCAATGTTGGGCGGCCTGAAAGGCAGCCAACCACTCGTACTGGCCAACGTTTCCGGCGCGGCGGTGGCGCTTTCCGTCGGCAACAACAACCAATCGACGAGCTACAGCGGCCCCATCTCCGGCCCGCCGGGGGCGTCGCTTAGCAAGGTCGGCTCCGGCACGCTGACCTTGTATGCGAACAACTGCGACACGGTACTCGGCACCGGCACGCTCCAGGTCGGGGACTGCTACGGCTTCGAGACGGGGACGCTCGACGCCGAGGGTGGTTCATTGAGTCCCGGCACGTGGCCATGGTTTAGCCTTGGAGGGCTAAAGGGGAGCGGAAACCTCTCGCTGAACGGCGTAGCCGTTTCCGTGGGCTACAACAGCCAATCGACGACCTACAGCGGCGTTCTTGCTGGCACCGCCTCGATTGAGAAAACCGGCTCGGGCACCCTGACCCTAGGCGGCGCGAACACCTTCAACGGCACGACGACCATCACGTCCGGGTCGATTATCCTTGCCAACCAGAACGCCCTGCAAAACAGCACTTTCGCCGGCGGTAACCTGCAATTCGACCCGAGTGTAAGCGGCCACGCATTTACCCTTGGCGGGCTGAGCGGCGGGGTCAGCGCCCTCATGGACATCGCCGGCAACCCGGTTGCTCTGTCGGTCGGCAA
Source organism: uncultured Planctomycetaceae bacterium (assembly GCA_963754135.1). Classification (GTDB taxonomy): domain Bacteria; phylum Planctomycetota; class Planctomycetia; order Pirellulales; family Thermoguttaceae; genus JAJFUI01. Next base: position 108,450 of record CAVWEY010000002.1, on the reverse strand, counting down.
CAACAACCAGTCTACAACCGTCACCGGCAACATCGTCGGCCCGGCAGGGTCGTCATTCCGGAAGGTCGGATCGGGCACACTGACGCTCAACACGACGCTCAATGTGCCTCAGCGCGGTCATTAGCGGCGGCACGCTGGCGCTGGGCAACCTGTACGCGCTCGCGGGGAGCACCGTGAATATGGACGGCGGGGTATTGGGGTTTGGCGCAATACCCGTCCCCACCCCTGTGACGCTCGGCGGCCTAACGGGCGTTGGACCATTGACGCTGACCAACGATAGTTCGCAGCCCGTGTTGCTGACCGTCGGCGGCAACCAGTCTACGACCTACTCCGGCGCTCTCGGCGGCAACGGCTCGCTAACCAAGATCGGCTCCGGCACGCTGACCTTAAGCGGCGGCAACACCTTCACCGGCGCCACGACGGTCAATTCCGGTATTTTGGACCTTGCCAACGCAAACGCCTTGCAAGACAGCACTTTCATTACGGGTGGTAATCTGCAATTCGACCCGAGTGTGAGCGGCCACGCATTTGCCTTTGGCGGCCTGAGCGGGAGCGGTAGCCTCGCTCTCTTTGACATCGCCAACAACCCGGTCGCCTTGACGGTCGGCAACAACAACCAGTCTACGACCTACTCCGGCAACATTTATACCGGCCCGGCGGGATCGTCATTCACGAAGGTCGGCTCGGGCATACTGACGTTCGGCGGGACGCTCAACGGGGCTGGCATGGTCATCAGCGGCGGCACGCTGGCGCTGGGCAACTACGGCGCCCTCGGAAACAGCACCGTAACCATGAACGGCGGAGTATTGGGGTTTGGCACGCTGCCGCAGCCAAATTTCATTGTGCCGCTGGGGGGCCTTTCGGGGGCTGGGGCCTTGACGCTGACCGACGATAGTTCGCAGCCCGTGGCGCTTTACGTCGGCGGCAACAACCAGTCCACGACTTACTCCGGCGTACTCGGCGGCAGCGGTTCGCTGACCAAGGTCGGCTCCGGCACGCTGACCTTAAGCGGCGCCAACACCTTCACCGGCGCCACCACGTTAATCGGCGGTACGCTCAAGCTCGACAATGGCACACCCTTGCCCCCTGGCCTGCCACTGAGCACGGTCGACATGGAGGGCGGCTCACTGGCGTTCGGCGCATCCACAATGATTGCCCAGATTGGCGGCCTTACGGGGAGCGGGAACATTCAGCTTGTCAACCAAACTTCACAAGGGGTGGTACTCCAGGTCGGCTCGAACAACCAATCGACCACCTATAGCGGCACCTTGTCCGGGCAGGGGACTCTGACCAAAGTCGGCAGCGGCACGTTGACCCTCGCCGGAGCAAATTTCCAAGGTACGACCTTCGTGGACCAAGGCCCGCTTGTCGTTACTGGCTCGCTGGCCAATAACGGCTCGGCCTCGGTTCACCTCCTCCCGCTTGGCGGGGGCCTGCCGGGCCTGCCCCCGGCGTTTACGGCATTGATCATTCGGCTCGTCGGAGCGGGCGCGAGTTATGCCGGTTTCGGCTCGGCGGCTATAGACTCCAATGGCGTTCCGACCACCAGCGCTGATCTCGTTGATGGGACGAACACCGGCGCCACGAAAATGCTCTCTATGCAATGGGTAACGCAGAACAATGATGACGTCACCAAGTCGCTCGTATCGGACATGCTCATCCTCTCCGGCATGACGAACAGCGGCAACCAGACGGACCAGTTCACCCTGCGGATGAGCTACAGTCCGAGCGCCCTGCCCGGCGGGGCCGACGCGGAAGCCACCCTGGCCGCGGCGGGGGCCATCGACCTGGTATCGTACAACAGCACCGCCAACCTCTGGGAAAACGCTGTGTTGGAGAATATCGGCGGCCTCAATGACGTGCGATTCATGGGCGTCGGCTCCTCGCCTGACGGAGTACTCTGGCCACTACGGCATCGACACCGGCTCGGACACGGTCTGGGCGGTGCTCGACCACAACAGCCAGTTTGGCGTCGCTGTGCCGGAGCCGAGCATGCTCGCGCTGCTGGCCGTCGCCGTGCTGGGTGTGGCGGGTTTCGTCGGGGTGAAGCGAAGGTGAACGGCCGCGGCGTTGGCGGGGAGACGGGCGACCGTTTTTAACACAGCCGGCGGTGCCACGCCGCCTCCCACCCTCACCCAGGCCCCTCTCCCAAAGGGAGAGGGGAGCACTGGAAACTACTGCCGCGCCGCCTGCAAGGGGGCTTCGGCCGGGGCAGCGTCCTCGTAGACGCCGACCTTGTCCGTGCCGTCGCCGGTCCAGTCGCCGACCACCGGCTTGTCGCCCGCGCCGCCCAGCTCGATGACCTTGTCGTTGGCGTCGAGCTGGTGGTTGTTGTTGGTGTCGAGGTAGAACGTGCCGTTGCGGTAGACGCCGAGCTTCGAGATGCCGTCGCCGGTCCAGTCGCCCACGACGGGGATGTCCCCCTCCTGGCCGTACTCGACCATCACGTCGGCGTCGCTCCAGCGGCCGTTGCCGTCCATATCGAGATACCACGTGCCCTTGCGGAAGATGCCGAGCTTCCACACGCCGTCACCGGTCCAGTCGCCGGTGACGGCGATGTCGCCCTTTTGCCCGTACTCGAAAACATGGTCGATCACGTCGGATCGCATCCGTCCGGTGTTGCCCTTTTTCATGGTCCGCCAGCCGACGGCGGCGTCGGCCGGGTCGGGCGGGACGTTCTTCGGGCACTTGGCGGAAGGGGGATTCAGGGCGTCGGGCAGGCCCGGATCGGCCACCACCGCCTTCAGGTCGCCAATCCACGCCGGGCCGAAGATGCCGATGTCGGTCTTGCCGTCGCCGTCCCAATCGCCGGTGACGGGCTGATCCCCCTTCTTGCCCAGCTTGATCCAGAGGTCCTTTTCGTCCCAGACGCCGTTGCCGTTGAGGTCGAGGAACCAGAGGCCGTCGAGGAAGACGCCGATCTTCGTCACGCCGCTGCCGTCCCAATCGCCCGTGACGGGCGTTGCGCCGGGCATGCCGAAGCGGAGTTTCTTGATCGGCACGCCATCCTGGTCGGCCAGAATCCACTGCGACTGGCCCAGGTCAGGGCCGGTCCAGGAGACCGGATCGAAGTACAGGCCCGACGCGCTTTCGGCGAAATCCATGCCGGAGGCGTCGCTGCGGGGCTGGCCGGCGTCGATAACGCTGAGGTGCCAGGTGTATCCGCCCGGCCCGCCGCCGCCGCCGAAGATCGGCTGCATGATGGTCAGCGGCGGGGAATAGAACGGCAGTCCCGCCGGCTCGTATGGTACAAACGGGAGCGGCGCCGGCGGCGGCAAGAACGGGGTCGGGTACGAAGGTGGCGTGGGGCCGACCGGCGGATTGTCCGGCGGCTTCCGCTCGATCAACACCTCGCTGAAATTGTATTCCACGGCGGCGTCGCCGGGCTTGATCGGAATCTGCACGATCGCCGCGCCCGAGGGATCGACCGCCAAGGTGCTCAGGATGCTGGCATCGAGCGTGACGTAGCGGTCGACGACCAGTCCTCCCTTGCTGCCGGCCGTGTCGATGCCGGGCACGTATTGGCTGGGCTGGGCTTCCACGATGGAATACACGCCCGGCCGGAGCCCCGTGAAGGCGTAGTATCCGTTGGCATCGCTGGTGGTCGTGATCGGGTTGCCGTTGGAATCGCTAAGCGGGTAGCCGGTGGCGTCGCACAGTTGCAGCGTCACGCCGGGGAGCCGCGTGTCGTCCGGGGTGAGTATACCGTTGCGGATCGAGGGGATGTTGGGGACCGGGTTGTTTTGGTTCAGCACAATCGCCGGCCCGTCCTGGAACACGTAGCCGGAAATCTTGGCCGGCAGGATTTCATAGAAGTCGTAGCTTTCGCCGTAAACCCCGACACCGAGCTGGGCCGAGAGAATCCGGTCGTAGCCGTCGAGCGAACCGCCGGCCGTGCCGACCTGATCGCCCCCTTCGAGGTAGCCGGCCGGTTGAATTTCCTCGACTCCATAAACGCCCGGCGTCAGGCCGTTGAACGCATACTTGCCATTGGCGTCGGTCGTGGTCGAGGTGAGCTGGTTGCCGCTGCTGTCGAGCAAATAGATCGTTACGCCCGGCAGGAGCGTGTCGTTCGGATCCAGAGTGCCGTCGCCGTTCAGGTCGACGTAGACCTGGCCGCTGATGCCGGCCGGCTGGATTTCGGCAAAGTCGTTCTGGATGCTGTTGTCGCCGCCGTCGAGGTTGATGCTGCTGAGGATGTCCACGGTGGTCACGACGCCGCGGGTTTGGCCGTTGACCGTGCCGGGGGTGTCGCCGACGCTCAGGTAGCCGTCCGGCTGGGTCTCGACCACCTGATACGTGCCCGGCAGGAGGCCGTCGAACTCGTAGTTGCCGTTGGCGTCGGTGGTGGCGGTGCTTCCCGTCGGCACATAATTGCCGCTGTCGTTCAATTCGTTCAGGGTCAGGGTGACGCCGGCAATGCCCGGATCGCCGGTCTCTTGAATGTTGTCGGCGTTCATGTCCTCGAAGACGGTGCCGGAGAGCGTGATGGGCAGGGGCGTCTGCTCCATCGACGCGAGAACCCCCGCGGTGAACACCGGCTCGGGCGGGGCGGCCGGCGGCATGTTGGTGGTGAAAATCGCCGACGAATTGTCGTAGTTGTCGTCCGGCAGGTTCAGTCCGTAGGTGGTGGCCGGATTGGCGTACACGTTGCGGAAGAAGCCGTCGACCGTAGTGGTCTGATACTGGGGGGCGGCGAAGACCGCCTCGAAAGACGTGCCGTCGAAATCGGCGCCTTCCACGACCCGCGTTGCGACGCCGCCGGACCAGGATTGCATGATGTCCACGTTGACTTCCAGCACCAGCCTGCCGCTCGACTGGAAGTCTTGGCTGGCGAATTGGATGTGCAACAGGGTGGAGTCGTTGCTGACCGTAATGACCGGCTGTACGGTTCCCGACCACTCAACCACCGTCGGAGGAACGCCCTGCATCGTGCCGGCAACGCTGCTCGGGGCGATATGGAAGAACACGTCACCGTCGGTCGGATTGGTGACCGTGAATTGCGGGGTCCCGCCGGTGACTTTGTGGGTGTCGATGTAGAGGTCGGTCAGTTGCGTATTCGCCGCGCCGCCGTTCCAACTGATGTAGAGCAGGCTGCCAATGGAATCGTTGCCGTCGTGCGGCTGGTAGTACGTGGCGCCGACATTCAGCGTCGGTACGGAGACGGACAATAGCTCCCGCGCCTCGATTTGCTCGAAGCGGCAGAGCCGCGTGCGGGAAGCGGCACGCTTGCGCGAGCGATGGTGTGGCTGGGGAACCGCGTGACTGCGATGGATGATTCGTAGCAGGTCCACGTCAACCTCCGTGTCGATTGTCGGAATAGCCGGGGGCTAACAGCCCCCGGAATGTTACCGCCGAGTGACCTTCTCCTTGTCCTGATCCGCAAGATTCCACAGGCGGACGGTGGTGTCATAACCGCCGGAGATCAGCGTCTCCGTGCGGCGGTCGAGAACCAGCGTGGTGACCGAGCCGGTGTGGCCGACCAACCGGCGCCGCTCTTGTCCCGCGGACAGGTCCCAGAGATGAATCACGTTGCCGCTGCCGGCTGAGGCCAGCGTCCGGGGTCCGCAAAAGCAAAGTGCCAGCACCGCGCCAGGCCGTTGCGGCAGATCGGCCACAGGGCTGCCGGAGGCGGCATCCAGCAGCCGCACAATCCGTTGCTGGCCGGCCGCGGCCAGGAGTTTTCCGTCGGGCGAGTAGGCCAGGGCGCAAATCCGCCGCGTCGCGGCCGGCACGTCCGCCAGCGGGCGTCCGCTCTGGCTATCCCAGATTCGGACCACGCCGGCCCGGCCGGCGGCGGCCATCCGTGTGCCGTCGGGCGAGAAGGCGATGGCGCGGACGTCGCTGCCCGGCGCGGGCAACTCGCGGACCAACGATCCTTGCTGGCCGTCGAAGACCCACACCTTCTCTCCATAGCCGGCCGCCGCCAGGGTCCGGCCGTCCGGACTGTAGGCGAGCGTGTAGATCGCCGGCAGCCGCTGCCCCAAATCGCGCGGCCGGTCCGAGGCGGCCACGTCCCAGAGGCGGATTTGTCCGTCGGCCCCCGCGGTGGCCAGCACCTGGCCGTCCGGCCGGAACGCCGAAACCTTGATCCAGTCGGCATGCCACTTCAGCCGTTGCACCAGCCCGCCGGTCTGAGCGTCAAAGATTCGCACCAAGTGATCGTCGCCCACAACGGCTAGGTGCTTTCCGGCCGGGTCGATCGCCACGCCCGAGACGACCGGCAACTTTTCCTGGCTCTCCGGCGGCGCCAATTCGATGACCCTGTTGGCCGAAACTTCAGGTATTGTCTCGGCTCTGGCGGGCGTGCGATTGAACATGCCGGCCAATGCGAGTATCCCGAACACGAGCGAGAAAGGCGATTTCAACGTAGTCACCATATACTCACCACTCAAGATGGAGGGTCCAATCGGATGGCACGCCACGTCCGGGCGCACCCGCCTCCTTCTTCTCATCGGCCGAAGCGCACCGCGAGCCTGCGAGAAGTTGTCGGCAAGGTGACGAAGGAATCGACTGGAGAAAATGGGATGAGTTTAGCGGGCCGCGGAGCTGGCGACAGAGAATAGCCGGGGGCTAACAGCCCCCGGAATGTCGTGGAAGAACTTCTGGCAACGATGAACGGCACCCGCCACATTCCGGGGGCTGTTAGCCCCCGGCCATTGTTTGATAAGAATCTGATGTTCGGCGGGACCCTTGATTTGACACGACTTCCGGTCATAATGGGGGACGGCCGAAAGACTTTCCTTCCCTCCCCATTTCACCAACGAAAGGGCCGTATCATGCCTCGAACAATCGCTCTGCTAGCCGTTCTGGCGTTCCTGTGCGGGCTGACTTGCACCGCGTGTGCCAAGACTCCGATCCGGGAGATCATCGACCCCGCCGAGGCAGCCAAGGACCCGGATTTCAAGATTCAGGGGGAATATGTGGGCGAAGGGGTGTGGTTCGACGGCCCCAACGTCAAGGTTGGGGCCCAGGTGATCGCCTTGGGCAACGGCGATTTCAACGTTGTGGTGGCCAAGGGTGGTCTCCCAGGTGACGGTTGCAAGCGCGGCGTGCCGCGATTTTCCATGATCGGCAAACATCAGGACGGCACAACCACGCTCTCCGGCGACGATCCCCGCTCATCATCGGTGAAGCTGCTGTTGTCGGGCAAGATTACCGACGAAGCGATGACGCTTTCCAGCGCCGACGGCAAGCTCAAGCTAGAGTTGAAGCCGACCGTGCGCCACAGCCCGACTGAGAGCGACAAACCGCCCAAGGGCGCGGTGGTCCTCTTCGACGGCACGACCGCGGAGAACTTTATCGACGGAACCATGTCCAAAGATAAGAACCTGATGTCCGAGGCCACCAGCAAGCAGAAGTTCACCGACTACACGCTGCACGTCGAGCTTCGGCTCTCTTACATGCCGGAGGCCCGCGGGCAAGAGCGGAGCAACAGTGGCGTTTATCTGCACGACTGCTACGAAATCCAGGTGCTCGACTCGTTCGGCCTGGAGGGCGACAAGGGCGACTGCGGCGCGATCTATGGCATCCGCCAGCCGGACGTGAACATGTGCTATCCGCCGCTTACGTGGCAGACTTACGACGTGGACTTCACCGCCCCGCGGTACAAGGACGGGAAGAAGACGGCCAACGCGCGGGTCACGGTCCGGCAGAACGGGGTGGTGATCCACAAGGACTTTGAGTTGCCGCACGGCACCCCCGGCCGTGAGCCGGAAGGCCCCGCCCCGCGGCCGATCTATCTCCAAGGGCACGGCAACCAGGTCGAGTACCGCAATATCTGGGTGAAGGAGAAGAAACCGGCCTGAGTTGTCACGCTGGGGCCCGGCGAAGTCACGGCGCGCGGAGGCGAATTGCCGGCGCGTCAAGGTCCCGCCAGGGACGATGAGTTTCCTGCTCCAACGTCGCTCCGGCCCATTCTCAGGCCGGGGTGACGGAGACGGCCCGCGGCCCCTTGTCGCGTCCGCGGGCGTCGGGGCCGGTAGCCACCTCGTAGGTGACGGTCTGGCCCTCCTTCAGCTCTTCGAACTTGTTCTCGGCCACTACCGAGTGATGGAAGAAGACGTCCCCGCCGGCGGCCGAGATGAATCCGAAGCCCCGGTCGGAGGCGAGTTTCTTGATAGTACCTTGCGGCATCGCAACCACTCCTCACGAAACGGACTTTACACACCCTTGTTGGCGACCTCTTAGGAGCTCGCCGGTTTCTTGTCGCCTTTGCCCTCTTCCTTTTCCTGCCTCCGCTTCTCACATGCCTTGTCGGCCTCCTCCTTCGTCTTGTAGGTGCTGCCGACTTGCTTGGGCAAGACCTTCACGGGCTTCGGGCCGTCGAACTTCTCCTTGTTCTTCGCGGCTTGCTTCCTCGCGTCATCGTAGTCCTTCCTGTCCTGCTTGTACTTGTCCAAGGCGCTTTTCTTGGCGGCGAGGAACTCCGAGCGGGTCATCACCTGCAAGTCGTCGCCCGTCTGGACGACGACGTAGGGTTCCGCCTTGACCGCCCCGCCTCGGGGCGGGGCAGCATCGCTCCGCACCCCAACAACGCCGACCAATCCCGCAAACGCCGCCGCCACCAACAATGTCCTGGGCCTCTTCATCGAACGATCTCCGGAAATGAACACAGAAACGGCAGACACACGAATGTCATGTTACCAGCAAGCCGGCCATCAGACAAGTATTGCGTCTGGGCAAGGGAATGCAAAGCGCTCTGACGGGGGGGTGTGTGGCCGTCTGCGGGCCGTAGAAGCGGCATCTTGCCGCTTCCCCCTCAGATCAAAGGGCAACCGCTCGGCCGAACAACGCGGCAAGATGCCGCGTCTACATGGCGATTCTATCGCCACTGCCGCACGGCCTCGTAGAGGGCCAAGAGGTTTTCGGCCGGGACGCCGGCCTGGACGTTGTGGACCGTGTTGAAGACGAACCCGCCGCCGCGGCCGAAAACCTCGATCCGCTCGCGGACCTGCCGGCGGACTTCCTCCGGCGTGCCGAAGGGGAGGGTCTTCTGCGTGTCCACGCCCCCGCCCCAGAAGGTGATCTTTGCCCCGAACCGCTCCTTGAGCGTCCGCGGGTCCATGCCGGCTGCCGAGCACTGCACCGGGTTGAGGATGTCGAACCCCGCGTCGATGATGTCCGGCAGCAAGGCGATTACCGAGCCGCACGAGTGGATGAACGTCTTCCACGGCGTGTGCTGGTGGACCCAGTCGTTCACGCGGCGATGGAAGGGCTGATAGAGCTTGCGGTAGCTGACCGGGCTGATGAACGATCCGTTTTGCATACCAAAATCCGTGCCCGTGATGTACACGACCGACACCCGGTCCCCTACGGCGTCATAGATTTTCGCCAAGTTCCCAAGCGCGATGTCGCACTGCCGGCGGAACAACTCATAGACGTAGTTGAACCGGCTCAGGGTGCTCATGTACCACTCGGCGACGTCGCGGATGCCCTTGGGGTTCTTCAGCCAGGGGGCGGGCACCAGGGCGATGTCGCCGAAGGCCGTGCCGCCGAAGTTGGCCACGATCGCCCGATCGCTTTCCTTCCACAACCGCTCCGCCTCGCCGGCGAAATGATTCAACAGCTTGTCGGAGATCGGGCCATACTCCTGCAAATTGTCCTCGACGTTGAGCTTCTCGTCGTCGATCGGCTGCTGGCGGACGATGGTGTCGAAATAGAAGCCGCCCTTGGGCATCCGACCGCTGGGCGGCGCCGAGCGGTCCCCCTCCGGATACATGAGGATGTCGCCGTTGGCTTCCGGCTGGGTGTTAAAGCCGCCGGGGACCAGCACCGGCGTGCCGTCGAAGGTGGTCCACGGCTTCCAGTCCTCGTATTGGAAGCCGAAGAACGACTTGGCCCCGCCCAGCCCGACGCAGTCCACCCCCAGCAGCTCCTGCAAGTCGGGGACGATCTCGCCGAGCATCTGATAGGCCTCGGTCACTTTCACCGGCGTGCCCGGCGGATCGAGCTTCAACGCTTGACGCAGCTTATAGACGCTGCTGACGCTCATGCCGGTGACGGCCGTGGCGCCGAGGTCCAGGGGCACCCGATCCGGCGGTTGATGGTTCAGGGCGGATTGGGACGCGTTGGCGGGAGTTCATGGCGGCTCGTTCCTGTTGTGGCAGTTGGTCAGCAACTTGCCCGATTTCCAATCTTACGTCTCCTCGGCTCCCCTCCGCGGTGGAGCACGGGAGGGGAGAGACGGAACCTGTCGAGCCTATTATGATGCGCTCTTGGGGCGGCGTTGTCCAGCCCAGGAAATGGGCCAATTGGGCCCTAACTTATCCCCACTTTCTGCGTCGTGCGCAGAAAAACTGGCGGTCCCTCGAAAGTCGTTGGTTGGTATACAGTTGGGTGTGAATCAGACCAACCCAACCACGCCTCACGGAGGGAACCGCCATGAACGGCATGGAAGCCGTGCTCTGGATCAGGAGTGTATGTCTTGGGCTGCGAAAGAGCCAGACCAAAACTCTGGCGGATTTGGTGGCCGTGGCAATTCAGGTCGGCCGCGTGAGCCTCTCGGAACGGGGCCGATTGCTGGCGGAGGAACGCCACGGCGCCGCCCAGCACGGCATCAAGCCCACGGTGCATGTGGAATGCCGCGAATTCCGCGGCAAACTGGATCTATTACCGGTAAAACACGGCACCGAGCGGCTGCTCAGGGACGTGCAGTTCCGCAAACAGAACCCCGTGACGCAGCACGTGGCGGTCTGTTCTTCATCGGCCGGAAAATGATCCGGCGACTCGAACTCACAGCGGTACAAGCGCTTGCCGCTCTGCTTCGTGCCATCCTGACCGAAGCGGGAAAGTGGGGATAAGTCAGCTCTGGTACGACCGTCGTTGCCTTGCCGCCGCTCCGTAGCCGAAGTACAATGGCGCAAGTAACGCGATTACCGCATTTTTCGGCGATCGCGGCGACCTCCGCGGCGCGGCGATGGAACTCTGCCGCCGTCGCGAAGACGGCCGCAATCTCCCACGGCTACGTCCCATGCAGACCGGCTATCGTTTCCTTGAGCCGCAGGCCCTGGCCCGCGTGAAGAACCTCTCGGTGGTCGCCCGCGGAGTGGTCGAGGGCTTCATCAGCGGACTGCACTCCAGCCCATACAAGGGCTTTAGCGCCGAGTTCGCCGAGCACCGCGAGTACACCGCTGGCGACGACCCGCGGCGGATCGACTACCGCATGTTGGGCCGCACCGACCGCCTCTACGTCAAACAGTACGAGGAAGAGACCAACATGCGGGTCCAAATCCTCCTGGACACGAGCGGGTCGATGGGCTACGGCTTCGACGGAAACCTGAGCAAGCTCCAATACGGCTGCTATCTGACGGCGGTCTTGAGCTACCTGATGACCCGCCAGCAAGACGCGGTGGGGTTGACCACGTTCGACACGGCGGTGCGGCTGGACATGCCCGCCCGCAGCTCGCCCCGCCATTTCCACGAGATGATGCAGCGGCTGGAGGCGATCGTGCCGGCCGGGGAGACCGACGTTGCCGAGACGCTGCACGCCCTGGCCAACCGCTTCAAACGCCGCGGCCTGATCGTGCTGGTGAGCGATCTGTACGGCCAGACGCCACAAATCGTCCGGCGCTCTGCCACTTCCGCCACCGCCGCCACGAAGTGATCCTCTTCCACGTGCTCGACCGGGCCGAGATCGAGTTCCCCTTCCGCGACGTGACCGCCTTCCACGACGTCGAGACCAGGGAGCGGATCGAGATCGATCCGGCCTACATCCGCGGGGAGTACCGGGCCGAGATCGAGGCGTTCATCGAGACCTACCGCCGGGCGTGCGCCGAGGCGCAGATCGACTATGTCCTGACCGACACCGCGACGCCCTACGATTTCATGCTCTCGCGGTACATTGCCAAACGGGGGCGACGATGACCTTTGCCGCACCCCTGTTCCTGTTGGCCGCCTTGGCCGCCGCGATTCCGGTGGTGCTGCACATGGTCCAGCGGCGGAAGGCGAAGGACTTGCCGTTTCCGACGCTGCGGTTTCTCCGGCGGAGCGCGGAGAAGACGCGGCGGCGGAAGCGGATTCACGACGCCTTGCTGATGGCGCTCCGGGCGGCAGTGCTGCTGCTGCTGGCCATCGGCCTGGCCCGGCCCACCGTGACCAGTCTCGGCGCGCTCTGGGGCAACGCCCAGACCGGAGCCGTGATTGTGCTGGACAACTCGGCGAGCATGGGGCTCATCGACGCCGACCGCGTCCGCTTCGAGACGGCCGTTGCCGCGGCGACGCAGATCCTCGATCAACTCGCCGACGGCGACCAGGTTGCGGTGCTCCCCTGCTGCGGCCCGCCGTTGGCCGACGCCGGCCGGCTGCAACGCACGCAGGACGCCGTCCGCCAGATCCTCCGTCAATGCCGCGTGAGCTATGAGCGCGCGAACCTGAGTCTGAGACTCCAGCAAGCGCGAGAGCTGCTGGCCAAATCGGACGCGCCGAACAAGCAGATTTACATTCTGACCGACATGCAGCGGACATCGTGGGAGAAGGCGGAAGCCGGAAGGCCGAAGGGGGAAGGGACTCCCCCCTCCGCCTTCCCCCTTTCCCCTTCTCAAATCCCCATCATTCTCATCGATTGCAACCGCGCGCCGAAACCCAACGTCGCCGTCGAAGCGGTCGATCTCGAAGCGGCCATCCCCCTGGCGGGCCTGCCGGTCAAGGCGGCCGTCACGCTGCGGAACACGGCCACGGTCGCCCAAGCGCGGATGGTGGAACTGCTCGTGGACGGCGTCAAGGAGGCGAGCAGTCCCGAGTTGACCCTGCCGCCGCTGGGGCGGGCGAAACACGAGTTCGCCTTCACCCTCAAGCAAGGCGGGCTGCACCGCGGCCTGGTCCGGCTCGTGGGCGAGGACGGCTCGAAGTACGACGACCGCCGCTTCTTCGCCGTCGAGGCCGGCGAAGGCGTCCCGGTGGCGGTGGTCAAGCCAGAGCGGCACGAAATTCCGTATCTCGACGACGGGTACTACCTGGAGCGCGCCTTGGCCGCCGGCCCGGAAAGCGGTGGGGCGATCCGCCCAACGACGCTCCTGCCCGCCGACCTGACCGCCGAGCCGCTGGAAAAGTACCGGGTCTTGTTCTGCCTCAACTTGCCCGCGCTAAACCCCGGCGCGGCCGAGCGGCTCAGGACGTACCTGGCCGGCGGCGGAAACATCGTCTGGATCTGCGGCGATAACGTCAACGTCGAGGCGTACAACCGGATGGACGAGCAGGCCGGCGGCCGGTTGCTCCCCGCTCCGCTGGTCGACGTCCGCAGGAGCCGCCCGCAAGACCGTCGCGATAGCTGGCACGTGAGTTACCTCGACCGGGAGCACCCGGCGCTCATGCGGCTGGCCGAGCCCGCCTCGTTGTACGAGTCAGTCCTGGTCTACAAGCACGTCCGCATGGCGGCCGGCCCGCAGGTCCGGGTGTTGGCCCGGTTGGACGACGGCGAGCCGCTGCTGGTCCAACGGAACGCGGGCCAAGGCAAGGTGTTGATGCTGGGCGCCAGCGCCCACGTGGACTGGTCGAACCTGCCGTTGCGGCCGATCTTCCTGCCGCTGGTGACGCAACTCACGTTCGATCTGGCCGGAATCGAGCGGGCCAACCGCAACCTGATCGCCGGCCAGCCGTTGGTGCTTGTAGCCCAGCCGCCCTCGGCTGGGTCGGCATCAGGAGCAAGCTCCTCACAGCCGGGGGCGGCTGTGCCACAACCGCCGGTGGAAGTCGAAGTGACGCGGCCCGGCGGCGAGACCCTGCGGCTGCCGGCATCCTCGGAGTTCCGCTACGCCGACACCCACGAGATCGGCATTTACGTGCTGCGGCCGCTGGGGGCCGCCGCTGCGGGCCAGACGGCCTACGCGGTCAACTTCGACCCCGACGAGGCCGATCCGGCGAAGATCGAGCGGCAACAACTCGAAGGGCTTCTCGGCGGCGCCCCCTTGGTTGTCGCCGACAACCCGGACGATCTCTCCGCCGCCTTTGCCCTGCTTCGAGAGGGGAAGAGCCTGTGGGGCATGTTCCTCGCGGCCGTGCTCGTCGCCCTGGTGTTCGAGACGTTCCTCTCGAACCGGTTCAGCGGCAAGGCCGCGACCACTGGAAAGTAGGGTGGGACAAGCGGAGCGCCGTCCCACCCTACTTGGCCGGCGGCGGGGGCGGGCCGGCCGGCTGCCGCTCCGCCCGGCGCGGCTTCTTCTGGAGCGTCTCGCCGTAACTCGGCTCGGCCACCGCCTGCAAAATCTTCGCGATCACCTGGTCCACGTCGATCCCCTCGGCGTCGGCGTTGAAATTGGTGAACAGCCGGTGCCGCAGCACGGGATAGGCCATCGCCCGGACGTCGTCGGCCGTGACGGCGAAGCGGCCGTAGAGGATGGCGCGGGCCTTGGCCCCCAGGATCATGTACTGCGCCGCCCGCGGCCCCGCCCCCCAGGCCAGCCAGTTCTTCACGAAATCCGGGCTGGGTGGTTCCTTCGGCCGCGTGGCCCGCGCCAGATCGACCGCATAGTCCACTACGTGCTGGCTGGCGGGCACCTGGCGCACAAGCTGCTGCAACCAGAGCACGTCCTGGCCGTGGAGCACCGGGCGGACTTCCTGCCGCGCGGTCTGCGTGGTCGCCATCACGATCTCCCGCTCCTCGCTGCGGCTGGGGTATCCGATGTTGATCGAAAGCATGAAGCGGTCCAACTGGGCCTCGGGCAGCGGATAGGTCCCCTCCTGCTCGATCGGGTTCTGCGTGGCCATCACCAGGAACGGCGGTTCGAGCTTGTAGGTGTTGCCCGCCGCGGTGACTTCATATTCCTGCATCGCCTGCAACAGCGCCGCCTGGGTCTTCGGCGGCGTGCGGTTGATCTCGTCGGCCAGCACGATGTTCGAGAAGACCGGCCCGCGGACGAAGCGGAAGCTCCGCTGCCCGGAGGCCGGGTTCTGGTCGATGATCTCCGTGCCGGTGATGTCGCTGGGCATCAGGTCGGGCGTGAACTGGATGCGGCTGAACCGGAGGTGCAGCGCCTGGGCGAGCGTCGAGACGCAGAGCGTCTTCGCCAGCCCCGGCACCCCGATCGTCAGGCAATGTCCCCGCGCGAACAGGCAGATCAACATCTGCTCGATCATCTCGTCCTGGCCGATGATGACCTTGTGGACCTCGGCCACCAGCGCCTCGCGGGCCTGCGCCGCCCGCCGGACGGCTTCCTCGGGACTCATTTGGGGGGGCTGTGCCGACATGATCCTGCTCCCGTGGTGCAACTTCTCGTCACCATGTTTCTCTTATACACTAATTGATGGAGGAAATGTGAGCAATGGCAACAGCCCATGCCTTGACCACGCGAGTTGTGCTGATTTTCGCCGCCATCTTGCTGTTGGGGGGAAATACCCGTGCCCAATCCTTCCGCCGCGGCGGGAGCGAGTTTGACGCCGCCCGGCCGGTGACGGTCCCCGCCGGCAAAGGGTACACGGTTGTTGTGGTCGAGTTCCTCCACCACGGCGAGATCCGGCCCGACGGCCGCAACGTCGTAGTGGCCGCGCGGAACAAGGAACTGGTCCCCTTCCGCGTCCTGCAACTGGGTCCGGGCGACTTCTGCCGGCTGGCCTTCCAAACGGTCAAAGGGCCTGGGGAGTACGAGATTCTCTACGGCGGCGAGCCGCCCGCGGAAGAGCCCCCGCCGTGGACTTGCCGGGACGGCCTGCTGCTGGAAACCCGGCAGTTCCGCCCCTGCAACTTCCGCAGCCTCGATTCGGTGCGCGACGCCTTTAACGCCGCCGCGTCCATCGGCGCCGACTACGTTGAGGGCGTCTTCCACGGCGAGAACCCCTTCACGCTGAAGCGGGAGCCGTTCCTCAGCCGCTACAGCGGCTACCTGGACCTGAAGAAGGCCGGCACCTACGGACTGATCGCCTCGAGCCAGGATTGCAGCTTCCTGCTGATCGACGGCAAGCTCGCGGCTTCCTCGCCCGGCTATCACGGCCCGCTGCACCGCGCCCGCCGCGGCAGCCGGCATGACATCGCACTTTCGGCCGGCCCACACAAGTTCGAATACTACCACGCCGCCGCCGGCCCAAACGCCACCATGGTCGCCGCCTGGGAGATTGATCCGCGGGGCGAGAAGCCTCAGAACCCGGTGCTCATCCCGGCGGAGGTCTTCCGCGCGGCGTTGGTCGGCCATCTGCCGGCCGGCCACGTTACGCTCCGTGGCGGCCGTCAAGTGCCCGACTTCCTGGTCACGATCGTCGGCGAAGTACCCCTGCCGGACGACGGCGTGCCGCTGGTGGGCGTTAACTTCCGCGACAATTCGCCCAAGGCACTGAGCACGCAGGGCGCCAGGCCCCAGTGGGATTTTGGCGACGGGCAGACCAGCAACCTCCCCAATCCCGATCACGTTTATCTCCGGCCCGGCCTGTACGCCGTGAAGCTCTCGGCCCGCCGCGCCGGCAAGACGCTCGAAACGGTCAACCGCATCTATGTGGACCGCCCTTTGCAGACCCGCGGGGACCGGCTTCACACGTTGGACGAGTATCTGAGGATCATCGAGAGCTACGACCCGAAGACGCTGGATGCGGCGTCGCTGCGGCAGATGGTGCTCGCTTGGGAGGCGAAGGCCCTGGCGCTGGCCAACCGCGCCGAGGACGCCGCCCGCAGAACCCTGGCGACGGAGGAAGATCCCAATCGCCGCCGCAATCCCAAGCGAGAGGCGGCGATCAAGGAACGGGTGGAGGCCGACTTCTCCCCGCCGGAGTCCGACCGCTACTTGGTCAAGGCGGTGGCGGCCGGCCGGGTGGCGTTCGTCGAGGAATCAGCCGCCAAGGGGGACGAGGAACTGCTCCGGCTGGCCCAACTGATCGGCCCGATGGCCCGCATCCGGCTGGGCGATTCCGAGACGGCCTTCGAGATCTGGCAGGGTGCGGTCCGACGCATCGTCGCCGCCGGGCCGAAGGCGGAGTGCGAGATCGCCGCGGCAGACATCGCCGTCAACGACCTGCTCAAGACCGCCGCGGCCAAGCCGTTCTTGGAAGCGGCCACCCGTCAACTCGGGCAAAGCCGTTCCGGGCCCATTGCCGTGGAGCTTTGGCGGGTCTGGGGCGATTACTACGCCGCCAGCGGCGATGGTCCCGCCGCCCGCAAGGCATATCTCGACGCCGAGCGGCTTGCCGGCCCGTCGCGGCGGTTGATCGAACGGACGGCCTGGCTCGGCGCCCACGCCCGATCGACCGAGGAGTTCATCAAGCAGAAGCAGTTTGTCCGGGCGGCGGAGGAGATCGAGGCCTGGCAGCGGGAGTTCCCCGCGGAGAAGCTTGACGGCTACCTGACGCTCCAGATCGCCCACTATTGGGCCGGCCGGGGCAAGTATGCCCAGGCGATCGCCCAGGCCGAACAGTTGCAGGCCGTCAGTCCCGACTCGCCGTACATCGACCAGTTGTTGTTTCTGGCCGCCGACAGCGAGATGCGGCTGGGCCGCAAGGACCGCGCCCTGGCAACTCTCCACGCGCTGGTGAAAGACTATCCCGGCAGCCCCCTGGCGCCGCTGGCGAACAAGAACGTCGAGTTGTTGGAGGGGGGGAAGGAAAGACCTGCGAACTAAGGTCTTGCGCAGGAATAACTGCGGTAGTCGGGTGGCACGCCCTGAAAGGGCGTGGTTGGGGCGGCAACGCCGAATTCGGTGATTCACCACGCCCTTTCAGGGCGTGCCACCGAAGGCGAGCGGTACGGCTTGCCGGACTGGTAGAGCCGCAGCCGGCCGCGGATCTCTTCGGCCAACTCGGTTTGTCCGGCGGCCGCGGCCAACCCGATTGCCTCCCGTGCGGTGGTGGCGGCCTCGGCAAACCGGCCTGCCTCGGCATACGCCGCCGCCAACACGTCCACCAGTGTCGGCGTCTCATGGGGACCGACCACCAACGCCAACTCGGCGTATTCGACGGCCTCGGCCCCGTTGCGGCGTTCCGAGTCCGGATGGGTCGCCAAGAGCCATGCCAGATTGGTGACGGCAACCGGCAGTTCGCCGGGGAAATCATCCCTCAGGCGGCGAACGAGCTGGAGATCGTCCCTGCCGGCCAAGGTGCAGGTTAGCAGCCAGTAGCCCGCGGCCCGATCCGGGGCCAGCGTGATGACCCGCTTCGCGTCGTCGAGGGCGCGGCGGCGTAGGCCGAGTTTGCCGCAGCAGAATGCCGCGGTCGTAATGGGCCTCGACGTCGTCCGGGTCCAAGTCAATCGCCCGGTTGAAGTTCTCGACGGCCCGGTCCAGCCTTCCGGCCTGCGCGTCGCAGAGCGCGAGGAACCGCCAGCCGTCCGGAGCGGACGGTCTCAATTCGGTCGCCCGACGGAAATCCCGGGCCGCCGCGTCCCACTGGTCCCGCCGGACGCGGACCTCGCCGCGGCAATTGTAGACGGCCGCATTGCCGGGATCGAGCTGGATGGCCCGGTCCAGATCGGCCTGCGCCTCATCCAGTCTGCCCAGCCAGGAATAGACGCCCCGCGGCAGCGGTAACCGGACGGCGACCTCGGATCCAGTGCGATCGCCCGTCCAAACTTCTCAAGCGTCTCCCGCGGGTCGGACAGCAACACGAACTCGGTTGGCGGCATGGCGAGAATCTCCCGCCTCGTCGGCGCCAGCAACCCGTCGTAGCGGCCGAGAGTCATGTTCCAGACCGCCGCCAGCCGGCGCCGGTCCCAGAGACTGCCCCGCGTAATCAACGCCAGGTGATCGTAGTATTCCACCAAGCCCGGCTCCCGGAACAGGTTTTTTCCGCTGCGGATGGTTTCCAGGTAGCCGGCCAGCCGCGGACGGAGGAAGTGGCCGATGCGCCAGCAGGGATCGGGCAAGGGCGGCAGGCGGGCCAGGAGCGGATCCGCCAGGGCGAAAAGGTCCACCAGATGGACCCGCGGCCCGGCGTAGAAACCGTAGCAGCCGACGCACTTGCCGCCGCAAACGATCCCACCGCGCGCCTCCGCGATGGCCGCAAGCCTGATGGCGTCGACCACGATGGGCAGGGTGGGCAGGGCAACGTCGCTCTGCAAGACGGGCCACAACCCCGTCGCCCGGTAGTAGAACGCCCGCTCGTCGCAAACCCCCCGCTCGGCCACCATGCGGGACCACTGCTGTTGGTCCGACAGATCGAATCCGGACTGGCCCAGCGAGAGCGGCCGGGCGGAGAACAGCCCCAGCAGCACGACGGCCGCCGCCGCCGCCCAGGCGCGATCCGCTTTCCAAGGGACAGACACCAGCACGCCGACCGCCGCCAGCAGCGGCGCCGTCAGATAGCGGCCGCTCATGAAATCGCCGCCGATGCGGACGACGTAGAGCAAGTACAGGGCGATGCCCGCCGCCACGCACATCCGCCGCGGCTCCCGCTGCCAGCAGGCAAATGCCACGGCGGCCGCAATCGTCGCCAACGTGACCGGATCGGTTCTCAGGGAGTTCCACAAGTAGTAACATCCCTGCGCCATCAGCTCCGGAAGGGGAATGCCATTGTTCAGCTTGGCGTAGGCCGTGTTGGGGAAGATGAAGCCGTAGTAGAACAACGAGAAGCCCAACCACAACAGAAGCGGCAGCGAGCCTGCGGCCATCGACCACAGACACCGCCAGCTTCGTTGCTTCCAGAGCGTCTGGGCCAACGCGGGCAGAAACAGCAGCAAGGTGTCCATCCGGTTCACCGCCGCCAAGGCGGCCAGGAGCGCCAGCAGGCCGGCCGATGTCTCCTCGCGCAGGTACACCCAGAGAAACACCGCCAGGATCAAGTGCGAAAGCGGATTCTCCAGGCCCGAAGTCGAGTAGTCCACAAACGCGATCGAGTACGTCAGCACCAGCACGCCCAGCGCCGCCCCGGCCCCCGGCCTGGCGACCTTCCAACAAAGCATCGCCACCGCGGCCAGCGAAACGGCCATCGACAGAAAAATCGCCGTGTAAAACGGCTCCCGGGTGACCGAGTAGACCGCCGAGAACAGCAGCAGCCACAACGGATGGGTGTAGGTCTGCACCCGTTCCCCTACGTTCCACGTCAGCCCGTAGCCGTGGACAAAATTGTCCGCGGTGCGGAACGAGATGAAGGCGTCGTCGCAGAGCCAAGCGCTGCGGAGTAACACCGCCAGGAACAGCGCCATTGCCAACAGCCAAGGCGTCTTCGCCCATGCGTGGCGCCAAACCGTCCTCACCGCGTCGTTGCCCATACCCTGAGATTACGCCAGCGGGGCACGAGCGTCAACCGTGCCCGCCCCACTGCCACTCGCGGACTTCCGGCATGTCCTCGCCGTAGCGGGTGATGTACTGCTTGTGCTCGATGAGCTTGTCGCGGATGGCCTGCTTGGCGTAGGCCGCCTTGGCGTGCAGTTGGGCCGTGCGGTCGATCACGTCGCCCGCCAGGTGGAAGCGGTCCAGGTCGTTCAGCACGGCCATGTCGAAGGGGGTGGTCGTCGTCCCCTCCTCCTTGTAGCCGCGGACGTGCAGGTTCTTGTGGTTCGTCCGCCGGTAGCAGAGCCGGTGAATGAGCCACGGATAGCCGTGGAAAGCGAAAATGATCGGCTTGTCGGTGGTGAACAGGGTGTCGAAGTCGGCGTCGCTCAGCCCGTGGGGATGCTCGCTGGCGGGCTGGAGCTTCATCAGGTCCACCACGTTGACCACCCGAATCTTCAGCTCCGGGGCGTGTTGCCGCAAGAGGTCCACGGCGGCCAGCGTCTCGACCGTCGGCACGTCGCCGCAGCAGGCCATCACCACGTCCGGCTCGCCGCCCGCGTCGTTGCTGGCCCACTCCCAAATGCCGATGCCCGCCGTGCAATGCTTCACGGCGGCGTCCATGTCGAGCCACTGGAGCTCGGGCTGCTTGCCCGCCACGATGACGTTGACGTAGTTGCGGCTTCGCAGGCAGTGGTCCGTCACGCTCAAGAGCGTGTTGGCGTCCGGCGGCAAATAGACGCGGATCACCTCCGCCTTCTTGTTCACCACGTGGTCGATGAAGCCGGGGTCCTGGTGGCTGAATCCGTTGTGGTCCTGCCGCCAGACGTGCGACGTCAAGAGGTAATTGAGCGACGCGATCGGCCGCCGCCACTCGATGCGGCGGATCCCCTTGAGCCACTTGGCGTGCTGGTTGAACATCGAATCGACGATGTGGATGAAGGCCTCGTAGCAGGAGAAGAAGCCGTGCCGGCCCGTCAGCAGATACCCTTCGAGCCAGCCCTGGCACTGGTGCTCGCTCAACATCTCCATCACGCGGCCCTCGGGCGCAACGTGATCGTCGGGGAAAAGGGGGACAGGCGCGCTTTTTCCGGCGTCCCGCTTTTCCAGTTCAATTTCGCCCGTGAACTGCCGGTTGGTGACCTCGAAGACGGCGTTCCAGCGGTTCGAGGCCGTCTCGTCCGGGCTGAAGATGCGGAAGTTGCGGGCCTCGGCGTTCAGTTTGATGATGTCGCGGATGAACTGCCCTTGCACCCGCGTGGCCTCCGCCTTCACCGCGCCCGGTGCGGGCACGGCCACGGCGTAGTCGCGGAAGTCGGGCAGCCGCAGGTCCCTCAATACCGCGCCGCCGTTGGTGTGCGGATTGGCGCTCATCCGGGCCTCGCCCTTCGGGGCCAAGTCGGCCAACTCCGGCGCAGTTTGCCCTTGGCGTCGAACAGCTCCTCCGGCCGGTAGCTCTTCATCCACTGTTCCAGCAGTTTGAGGTGCTCGGGCCGGTCCATGTCGCCGAAGGGCACCTGGTGCGCCCGCCACGTCCCCTCGACCGGCAGCCCGTCCACGACCTTCGGCCCAGTCCAGCCCTTGGGCGACCGCAGCACGATCATCGGCCAGCGGGGCCGCGGAGGAGAAAAGGGGACAGGTCCAATTTGTGCGAAGCACCCTCCGGGCCGTTCCGGCAAATTGGACCTGTCCCCTTTTCTCCTCCGCGCGTCTTGCTGGATTTGCCGGATTTCCGCCACCGCCCGGTCGAGCGTTGCCGCCATCAACTGGTGCATCGCCTCCGGCTCGTCCCCTTCGACGAAATACGGCGTGTAGCCGTAGCCGCGCATCAGTTCATCCAGTTCCTCGTGGCTGATCCTCGCCAGGACTGTCAGCCCGGCAATCTTGTATCCGTTCAAGTGCAGGATCGGCAGCACCGCGCCGTCGAAGGCCGGATTCAGGAACTTGTTCGAGTGCCAACTCGTGGCCAGCGGTCCGGTCTCCGCTTCGCCGTCGCCGACGACGCAGACGGCCAACAGCCCCGGGTTGTCGAGCACCGCGCCGTAGGCGTGCGAGAGCGAGTAGCCCAACTCGCCCCCTTCGTGGATCGAGCCGGGCGTCTCGGGGGCCGTGTGGCTGGGAATGCCGCCGGGAAAGGAAAATTGCTTGAAGAACCGCCCAAGCCCTCGCTCGTCTTGGGCCACGTCGGGATACAGCTCGCTATAGGTCCCTTCCAGGTACGTGTTGGCCACGATGCCCGGCGCCCCGTGGCCGGGCCCGGTAATGTAAATCGCGTTCAAGCCGTACTGCTTGATCGCCCGGTTGAGATGCACATAGATGAAGTTCAGTCCCGGCGTGGTTCCCCAATGCCCCAGCAGCCGCTTCTTGACATGCTCCGGCCGCAGCGGTTCTTTCAACAGCGGGTTGTCGCAGAGATAGATCTGCCCCACCGACAGATAATTTGCCGCCCGCCAGTAGGCGTCCATCTTCCGCAACAGTTCCGGGGAAAGAGGTTGGTCCATCGTTTTGACTCCTGATTCGCGATTGGTATCTGATTAAAACCGTGGCGCCATGCCGAAAACCATGACAAGGAAGAAGACGCAGACAAGGGCGCCAACAAACCATCCTGGATACTTCGAGAGCCCCAACCAAATCAATCCCGTTATCCACGTGAACGCCGCAAACACAGAGCCGGCGTCCATAACTGCGGAGCAGAGGTGCTTTTTCACGTCCCAGTTCGTGCAATGAGGCCATGACCACGAAGACCAGCCGATGGATAGGATGGATGCGATTCCAAACAACACCATCACGGCTCGGAAGGCACGATCCAGTTTTGTAATTGTCCTCGGCACTTTTTTCACCCTAATCCGATGGTGACTCAGGCATCGCTTGATAGGTCGCCCTCGCAATCATCAACTCCTCGTCGGTGCGGATCACTCGCACAGCCGCGCGGCTTGTGTCGGTGGAGATTAGCGGGGCGTTAGCCTCGTTCCGCACCGGGTCCAATTCCACGCCGAGAAACTGGAGCCCCTCGCAAATCCGGCTGCGGACGTCGGGCGAGTTCTCGCCGATGCCGCCGGCGAAGACGAGCGTGTCGAGCCCGCCGAGGGCCGCGGCCATCGCCCCAATCCATTTCTTCGTCTGGTAGCAGAACATGGCCAGGGCCTCCGCCGCCCGGACGTCCGTGGCCTCGCGGCTGAGCAAGTCCCGCACGTCGCCGCTCAGCTCGGAAACGCCCAGCAGGCCGCAGTGGTGATTCACCAGGTCGTGAAACCCCTCGGCAGAGATCTGCTCGCTGCGGGCCAGGAACGAGAACAGGCCCGGATCGAGGTCGCCAGAGCGCGTGGCCATCGGCAGCCCGGCCGTGGGCGTAAAGGCCATCGTAGTGTCGATGCTCCGGCCGTCGCGGACGGCCGCCAGGCTGGCCCCCGCGCCGAAATGGGCGAGGATTACCCGGCCGCGGGCCGCTGATTGTGGCGGCAGGTTGGAAACCTGCCCTACACGGGCAAGTTCCTCCATCAGGTACTCATAGGAGAGGCCGTGAAAGCCGTACCGCTCGATACCCATCCGGTCGTATTTCCGCGGGATCGGCAGCAGCCGGGCCACCCGCGGCATCTGGCGGTGGAACGCCGTATCGAAGCAGGCGACTTGCGGCTTCTTGGGCCAGCGGTCCCGGATCGCCTCGATCAGCCCGATCTCGGCCGGCATGTGGTCCGGATCGAACGGGCTCAGGCGGTGTAACTCGGCAAGCAGTTCATCAGTAACCCGCTGCGGCGCCGCGTACTTGGGGCCGCCGTGGACCACCCGGTGGCCGATGGCGTCCACCCGAGCGAGGTCGCACTGCTTCCCAAGCCGGTCAAGGACGCTCTCGGACTCACTTAGGCGGTCGAGCTTGCCCGTCCATTGCAGCGCCGGCGGGCTGGCCGCCAAGAATGAATAGGCCGCCGCCTTCAGGCTCGACGATCCACGGTTCAGGGCCAGCACGAGCATGGATGGCTTCTCCGAACGGTTGCAGACCGGCGAGATTATAGGCCCGCCGGCCAATCGCTTCAAGCACACCGGGCGTTTGCCCCCAAGGGGGCGGGCCGGTAGAATAGGCTGGTTTCTGGCAGGAGAAGGCGATGCACACCTCGCCGATGCACTACTTCCCGGTGACGCCGCTATTCATGGTGTTGTTGGGCCTGGTGCTGATCGTGGTCGTTGCGCTGGTGGAAGTCGGCGCGATTACCTACGCCTACGAGAAGATGGGCATCCGCCGCCAGTACGTGTTCAGCATCCTCCTGCTGTCGCTGTTGGGCAGCGCGATCAACATTCCGATTGCCGAGTTCCCCGCCAAAGACATCCGCGTCGCGCAAGTCGTCAATTTTTTCGGCGTGCAATACGTGGTGCCGGCGATCGAGCACCGGGGCAGGACCATTTTGGCGATCAACCTGGGTGGTGCTCTGATCCCCTTGGCCATTTCGATCTATCTGCTGGTGAAAAACAAGGTGTACGTCGAGGCGGCCGTGGCGATTGCGATCGTGGCCGTCGTGACGAACCGGATGGCCTGGCCCGTTCCGGGCGTGGGCATCGCTCTTTCGCCCCTGGTGGCGCCGGTGGTGGCTGCGTTGGCGGCGGTTATCGTCTCCCGCCGGCACGCGGCCCCCGTGGCCTACATCGCCGGCAGCGTGGGCACGCTCCTGGGGGCGGATATTTTCAACCTCTACCTCATCCGCGACCTCGGCGCACCGGTGGCCTCCATCGGTGGGGCAGGCATCGGGGACGGCGTTTTCCTGGCCGGCATCGTCGCCGTCCTTCTGGCATAGGCTCTCGCCCCCGCCGTGGCAACGTAAATGGCTCATTTTCCGGGTAGAAACAGGGCCAACGGGTCTGTATAATCCGCCAAGCGGCCTTCTCCCGACGCCCCACCGAAATGGTTGCAGGGAGCTTTCAGGACGCCCTCTAATTCTGGAAATTCGCAAAGTTGCTGACCAACTGGCGGGAAGTGCCGTTGTGCCCTCACCCCCCGGCCCCTCTCCCCAGGGGCGAGGCGAGAAGGTGGGAAATTAAAAGGAACCAGCCATGTCAAAGAAAGTCCTGATCGGTATTGCGGTTATTGCGGTCCTGCTGGTTGTCGGCGGCGTGGCGGTCTATGTTTGGGTCGATTATAGCCAGGCCCAAAACTCGCTGACCACCTCACGGCTGTACGTCCGTGATTTGCAGGAGAACATCAGGCGACACCCGGAGGATGTCGGTCGGCTGAAGGAGATGTACACACAGGCTGTGTACGAGATCGACGCGCTGGAGAGATTTCATCGCACTTGGGTCGGCGAAGACGAAATCTCGGCGTTACGGACCGCGTTGGAAGAGAGTAAGCGGGCCATCGATCAGCTTGCCGCCGGTCCGGGCAAGTGACGGTCAGACCTCGTCCGATGAGGAGCCGCCGCAGCCGACGCCGGCAGAACAACGCGGCAAGATGCCGCGTCTACGCTAGGCCGTCTGCTTCAGGTCGTCGAAATGGATTTCGTAGAGCCGGCGGTAGAGGGCGCAGCGGGTGAGGAGTTCCTCGTGGCGGCCGACGTCGAGAATCCGCCCCGCCTGCATCACCACGATCCGGTCGGCCAGCGAGAGGACGGCCAGCCGATGGGTAATCAGGATTGTGGTGCGGTTCTGGGTGAACTTCTCCAGCACCTGTTGGATCGCCTGCTCGCTTTCGAGGTCGACCTGGCTGGTGGCCTCGTCAAGGATCAAGATGGCCGGGTCGCGGAGGATGGCCCGGGCCAGGGCGATCCGCTGCCGCTGGCCGCCGGAGAGCCGGTTGCCCAACGCCCCGGCCGAGGTCTCATAGCCCTCGGGCAACTCGTGCTCGATAAAGCGGTGGGCATGGGCCTGCTTGGCCGCCTCGATCACTTCCTCGCGCGTCGCCTGGTTCGCCCCGTAGCGGATGTTTTTGAAGATCGTGTCATCGAAGAGCATCGTCTCCTGCGTCACGAGCCCGATCTGCCCGCGCAGCTCGCGGAGCCGCATGTCGGCCAAAGGGACGCCGTTGAGCTTCACCACGCCCGCGGTCGGATCGGCAAACCGCGGAATCAGGTTCGCCAGCGTGCTCTTGCCGCAACCGTTCGGGCCGACGATGGCAATCCGCTCGCCGAAGCCGATCTTCAGGCTAAGGTCCTCGATCACGGGCTTGCCCGGCTGATAGGCGAAGCCGACGTGCTCGAACGCCAGATCGCGGTGGTGGCGGCGGAAGGGGACCGGGGTTTTGGGGTCGCGGATCGAAGGCTCGCGGTCCAACCGGGCGAAGATGCGGTCGGCGGCGGCGAAACCGCCCTGCAAGTTGCTGAAGATGTCGGACATCTTCCGCAGCGGATCGGCCATGCCCGCCAGCATGGCGAAGAAGGTCAGCATGGCGCCCTGTTCGAGCGGTCCACTGCTCAGGGGGATGCCGAAGAGCGAGGTCTGCCGGGAGAAGATCAGCCAGCCGCCGGCGATCATCACCAGCGAGATGGTCACGATGCCCAGCACTTCGGTCATCGGATGGCTGAGCGAATCGTAGCGGGCGATGCCCACGGCCTTGTGATAGTACCGCTTGTTGTTCTGGTGGAACCGCTTGCGTTCTTGCGGTTCGTTGGTGAAGGCCTTGACGATTTTGATGCTGCGGAAAGTTTCTTCGAGGGTGCCGTAGATGAGGGCCATTTCTTCCATCGCCCGGCGGTTCGCCCGCTTGAGCATCTTCGCCAGCCAGCGGACCGAAAAGGCCGCCACCGGCGTGACGATCAGAGTGAGCAAGAGCAGCCGCCAGCAGATGATTGCCGCGCCCGCCAGACAGGCGACCATCTTGAGCGGCTCGCGCACGAGCTTGCCGAAGAGCGAATCCAAGCCACCGGCCACTTGGCTCACGTCGTTGGTGAAGCGGCTCATCAGGTCGGCGGTGCCGTCCTCGCCGAAGGTGGCCAGATCCATCCGCAGGGTGCGGCGATAGAAGAGCTTCCGCAGGTCGAAAACCGCCCGCTGCGCCAACCGGGCCACCAGCACGTTGTTGATGACCAGGAACACGTCCTTGATGACCGTGCCCACCAAGAGGATCACAGTGACCAGCACCAGCGTTTGGAACGGAGTGTCCGGCAGGTAGCGGTTGATGTAGGGCTTGATGCCCTGATAGCGCTTGAGCCCGCTGGTGGCGGCGGTCAGTTCCGATTCCGACTTCGCCAACTCCCACTGCAAATCGCGTTGCCGGGTGGCGGCAGGTTGGCGGCCTGCCCCGGCATCTTCGGCGGTCAACTGCGCCCGCAACCGGCCGACCTCGGCGGTCTTGGCTGTCACCGCCGCACCGCTCTCCTTGATCTTCCCGTCGATCCACTGGTGCATCGACTTGTCTTTGAAGACCACTTCGACGACCGGATAGACGGTGCCGATATTGGCCCCCCAGAAGACCGCCACCAGCAGCGCGGAGACGATCGAGGCGGCGAAGGTGAACTTGTAGCGGATTGCCATCCGCACGACTCGGCCGAAATTCATGGCGGCACTTGTAGCACATTCCGCCGGTTGGGCCAAGAGCGGGTGGAGAAGGGAATGATGAATGATGAGTGAGGAATGATGAATAGGAGGCCGAGGGAACTTGCGATGAGTTGGTAATGTGGGCGGCTTGATTCAACTCTGTATGCAATTCATCATTCATCACTCAGCATTCATCCCTCCTCCAGCATCCTGATCCGCCCGATGATCTCCGTCTGGCCGAGTTCGGCGCCGACGGGCAGTATGACGTAGGCCGCCTTGTCGCCGCAACAGTCGAGAATGACCTGCCGGTCGTTCGGTGCGATGAAGCCTTCGTCGCACGGCTCGTGGCCGGTAATCAGGATTTTGGCCCCCACCCGCTCGGCAAACGCCCGGGCATTCTCGCGGCGGTAGTCCCGGCCCCACAGGAGCCGGAAGACGTCCGCCTGTTCGGCGCAATCTTCCGGGCGGAGTTCCCGCAGCAAGACCGACGGGTCGAAGCCCAGCCGGTCCACCGCCTCGGGCAGACTGTGCGAAATGAACACCCCGTAGGGCAACCGGATCGCCAGCGGACAACTCCAGAGGAAGCGGACGTAGGCTTCCCGGACCTCCTCGCCTGCCTCGCCGTACATGTGCCGAAGCCCAAGCCGGAACTGGAGATTCAACAACTGCCGGTTCTTCTGGATCGGGTAGTCGCTCAGTTCGGCCAGTTCGTGGTTGCCCAGGATGAAGTGGACCCGGCCGGGGTGCTCGACCATGAGCGCGGCGACGTCTTCGAGGATGGCGTGCGACATGCAGCCGCCGCCCGCCGTATAGGCCGGCCCACCGTGGCAGACCTCCTGGAGCACGAGGTGGCGCCGGGGATGCTCCTTGAGCGCGGCGATCCGTCGGATCAGGTTGAAGTTCCGCCGGTGCCCGTGAACGTCGCCGGTCAGCATCACCTCGTCGGCCAGCTCGCGGTCGAGCGTGACCGTGCCGCCCTGCCGGCCGGGCATCTGCCGGTTGGACTCTGCGGCCCGTTGGAACGTGGCCAGGATGTTCTCGACGTACTGGTGGGAGGCAACCATGATCGACATTTGGGGTTCATGGTCACGTTAAGGCCCGTCGTCGCGTGCCGCAAGAGGGGGCTATTTCTTCTTTGCGTCGCGGAAACCGGGCGGCTCGGCCAGCGTGAAGAGAACCACCTCCTCGCCGGTTACGGTGCTGACATCATGGTGCAGTGTCAACACCTTGACGCCGGTAATCTCTTGGATCATCGCTTCCATGACGGGACGGGCCGTTTCGATCAGGTGGGTCCGTACTTGCTTCAACAGGTCCCTTCCTTTTTCGGCCGGAAGCGACTTGACCAGATGCTGCTCGGCCGCGGTCAATACGCCCTGAAGGCGGACGACGAGGAGGTCATTGAGCAGGTAGGCGTGAATGTCTTTGGGGCCCCGGCCCATGAAATCCTGCTTGAAGCGGCTGATTGCTTCACAAACGGCGGCTTCGATTTCTCCCTGGGTTTTCACATCACCCCCCCCGGTCAGAGGGATAGTTGGGCGAAAGTCCTCATTGGCGGACGGAACATGAGCCATCAGATTCTCCCAGGTGCCGGGAAAAAATTATACCAAATGTCGAAAAGAGGCAAAAGTCCTATTGCGTCGCCTGCCCAGCGGCGTAGAATGTTACCCGTGGGAGAGTCGCAGCAGGTTTAATCGCGGCTCTGTTACTGAAGTTGTCGGATGACTAGATAGAGAGCAACCCAGCCGTGCTGGGGGGCTCGTTAGTGAGTAAGCCAACGTGGTTGGAACACCTCTGGGTGCTCTGCCACGTCGGCTTTTTTTGTTCTTGGCGCGGCGAGGCGTTCACAACCACTCGGGGGAGGAACCCCATGAAGAAGCTCGATCCAACCATGGCGGAGCAGGTCGCGCAGGCGGTCAGCGTCTTCCAACAGCAGCGGACCGGCTTCCCACCCAAAGCCGTGACCGTGGTCCTCAGCGAGGACACGCTGGTCGTCACGCTGCACAACGCCCTGTCGTCCGCCGAGAAGGCCCTGGCCCGCACCCCGGAGGGCGCCGTTCAGGTGCAGGAGTTTCACCGGCAACTCTTCAAGAGTTCCGTCGACCTGCTGCGGCAGGAGATTAAACGAATCACCGGGGTCGCGGTGGGCGAGGCAGCCGCGGAAGTTGAGACCACCACCGGCGCCGTGGTGCATGCCTTCACGACCGGCACGATGGTGCAGGTGTTCCAACTTGCCGGCAGGATCACTGCGGAGAATTGGAACAACAGTCGACTAGGCGATCAATCACAAAAAACGGAGGTTTTGCCATGTTAGTCCTATCGAGGAAGAACCGGGAGTCAGTGGTCGTCGGCGGGGCCGATGCGTTTCATCGCCTGCTGAAGGTCACGGTGCTCGACATCCGAGGCGCGAGAGTGAGACTGGGCTTCGAGGTCGATGCCAGCGTTCCCGTCTTTCGTGCGGAAGTGCTGGAACGCATCCGCGCCGAGGCCGCTGCGGTCGCCTGAGCGTCCGTCGGCCATTTGCCACTTACAAGAGGTGATTTGTGAATACCGTCCGACCCCTTTTCGTATCGACCTACCCGCCGGAAGCGTGCGGACTGGCGACGTTCACCCGCGACTCGGCCGACGCCGTGGACCTGGCGGCGCCGGAGCCGTGGTCCTCGGTGGCGGCCATCCAGAAGACGCGCGAGCTTCGCTACGATGACCCGCGCGTGGTCCACGTCATCGACAACAGCCGCCCGGACGCCTACCGCCTGGCCGCGGAGGTGGCCAACGACGGCCCGTGCGACGTGGTGAGCTTGCAGCACGAGTTCGGGCTCTATCCGGGCGAGTGGGGGAGTCGCGTGTTGGACTTTGTGCGTGCCTGCCGCAAGCCCATCATTACCACGTTCCACACGCTCTTGACCCAGCCGGACCCGCTGCCGCGGCGGATCATCCAGAACCTGGCGGCCCACAGCCAGGGCATCGTGGTCATGACCGAAGTTGCCGCGCGGTTGCTGGCCAGCATCTACGGCGTGTCGGGTTCGTATGTGCAGGTGATTCCCCACGGAGTGCCGGAAGTTCCTTATCAGCGCGACGCCTCGCACAAAACGCGGCTGGGACTTGCGGGCCGGCGGGTGATCTGCACGTTCGGCCTGATCAACCGCGGCAAGGGGCTGGAATACATGATCCAGGCCATGCCTCAGATCGTCGCCGCTTGTCCCGAGGCCCTCTATCTGATCGTGGGCGCCACCCATCCGCAGGTCAAGCGCCAAGAGGGGGAGGTTTACCGCGAGAGCCTGGTCGAGATGGCCGCAGCGCTGGGCGTCGGCGGGCACGTGCGCTTTGTCAACAAGTATCTCAGCCTGGCCGATCTGTTGACGCACTTGCAGGCCTGCGACGTGTACGTCACGCCCTATCCGGGAAAGGACCAGATTTCCAGCGGCGCCTTGGCGTATGCCCTGGCGGCGGGCGGGGCGGTGGTCAGCACCCCTTACCTCTACGCCGAAGAAGTCCTGGCCAACGGCCGCGGCCTGCTCGTGCCGTTCGGCGAAAGCGGTGCGATGGCGGACGCCACACTGCGGTTTCTCCACGATGTTGCCTTCCAGGTGGAGACTCGACGTAAAGCGTACCAATACGCGATGCCCATGTTCTGGCCGAACGTGGGCCGGCAGTACCTGGAGCTGTTCGGCCAGATCGCCTCTGAGAATCAGACCAGTCGGCGGTGGCTTGACCGCAAGGCGGCTTCGACCGCCAGGGGCGGACATCGCCCCGGTGAACTCATCCACGGAGGCGTCTAATGCACCTGAGCGACCGAATCGCCTTGGACCACCTGGACCGCATGACGGACTCGACCGGGCTGGTGCAACATGCCATCTACAGCATCCCCCGGCGCGGGAGCGGCTACACGACCGACGACAACGCCCGGGCCTTGCGCCTCTGCACCCGCCTGTGGGAGCAAGAGCCGGGGGAGCGCATGCTCGGCCGGGTGACGACGTACCTGAGCTTCTTGGAGCATGCCCGTTGCCCCGTCCGCGGGTTCCACAATTTCTTGAGTTATCAGCGCGACTGGCTGGACGCCGAAGGCACGGGCGATAGCCAGGGCCAGGCGGTCCGCGCCCTGGCCGAAGCGCTCGGCAGCAGTTTGCCCGACGGATACCGCCTCTTGGCGCGGGAGTTGATCAACGCGGTCTTGCCCGCGCTGGCCGACCTGCGGAGCCTGCGGGCGCAGGCCTACGTGATCTTGGCGTGGGGACATCTGTGGACGTCGGGTGTGAAGAACATCGAGGCGCTCGAGAACGTCGCCTGGTCCGCGGCGAGGCGGTTGGTGGAATGTTACCGCCGCAGCCAACGGCCGGATTGGCCCTGGTTCGAGTCGCGGATGACCTATGCGAACGCCGTGTTGCCGCACGCCCTGTTCATTGCCGCCCGGCGCTGGCCGGAGGAGGGTTTTCTCGACGTGGCGGAGGCGTCCTTCGCCTTCCTGGACCGCGAGACCACGGTCGAGGATTTCTTCTGGCCGGTTGGGAACAGCGATTGGTACCCGCACGGAGAAAACAAGTCGCCCTACGATCAGCAGCCGGTGGAAGCCGTCACGATGGCCGACGCCGCGCTGGCCGGGCTGGATTTGCTCGGCGATGCGGGCGATGAAAAATACTTGGCTGCCTTCCGCCGCGCCCACGGCTGGTTCCACGGCCGGAACAGCCTCGGCGAACCACTCGTCGATGTCCACTGCGGCGCCTGCTGCGACGGCCTTCAACCCTCCGGCGTGAACCGCAATCAGGGAGCGGAATCGACCCTCGCCTACCTGTGGACGGAATTGCACAACCTCGAGGGCGGTCAGCCGGCGGTCGTCAACGGTCGATTGCAGGCAGCTTCCAGCCACTGACGACGCACCACGGAAGAGGAAACCGTCATGCTCCGGGAATCGAAAGCACCCAGTCTCTACGCGGAGTTGTTCCATCGTCATTCTGACAACCCCATCCTGACTGCCCGCGACTGGCCCTACCCGGCCCATACGGTGTTCAACGCCGGCGCGTGTCAGGTGGGCGATGAAACGGTGCTGCTGGTCCGCGTCGAGGACCGCCGGGGTCATTCGCACCTGACCGTGGCCCGGAGCAACGACGGCGTGTCGAATTGGCACATCGACTCGAAACCCAGTTTCGCCGCCGATCCGGCGAACCATTCGGAAGAAGCGTGGGGCGTGGAAGACGCCCGCCTGACCTGGGTCGACGAGGACCGCAGCCAGTGGATCATCGCCTACACGGCCTTCTCGCCCAGCGGGCCGTTGGTGTCCTTGGCGGGAACGAAGGACTTCGTCACCTTTTCCCGATTCGGCCCGGCGATGCCCCCGGAGGATAAGGACGCGGCCGTGTTTCCGCGCCGCTTCGGCAATCGCTACGCGATGATTCACCGGCCGGTCTCGACGGGCAGTTCGGGCGCCCACATCTGGCTTTCCTTCTCTCCCGACCTGACTCATTGGGGCGACCACCACATCCTCATGCACGCGCAGCGCGGCGCCTGGTGGGACGCCAACCGGATCGGTCTTGGCCCGCCTCCGCTGGAAACGCCGGAGGGCTGGTTGATCCTTTACCACGGCGTACGAGTCACCGCGGGCGGGTGTCTCTATCGTCTGGGGCTGGCCTTATTGGACTTGGATGATCCTTGCCGGGTTTTGCGTCGCAGCGACGAATGGGTCTTCGCGCCCGAGATGCCCTACGAGCGCCAGGGAGATGTCAATGGCGTAGTGTTTCCTTGCGGCTGGATTCTGGACAAGCCCAGCGGTACAATTCGCCTCTATTACGGCGGCGCCGACACCTGCCTGGCCCTGGCCACCGCCCAACTCTCCGACGTGCTCGGCTATCTTCACACGTGCCCCGTCCCGCGGACGCGGAAACGGGCGGGAATGGCGCTGCCGGGTGGGGAGTGAGGACTGTCGTTCAGACACAGGCCTCCAATTCCGGGTAGTCCACCACGCTCGATGGCTCCGGGATGGGAAGGCCGTCTTCCTTCATTCCCTCCAGGTGCAAAGCAATGGCCTCGCGCAGCAGGCGTTCCGTTTCCGCGACGGTGGCTCCGGTAGCCACGCACCCCGGCAAGTCGGGCACATAGCCTCCGTAATTCGTCGCCCCTTTTTCAATCACAATCGCATACCGCTTCATAGCATTCACCCTTTGGACACCTGCCGCCAAACAGGGGCACCCGCGCGTTCTTCGGTGTTAGGCTCGGTCTTCCGTTTTGTTCGTTGGCGGATTCGATTCGATGCCTTTGGTGCCCTGCATTCTGCAAGCCCTGCGTGTCCCGAGCGCGATGAACATCATCCCGATGGCGACATTCATCATACCGATAGAAACATTGCCCGTTATCGTCGAGATGAGCCCGGCAACCGCGAATAGCAGTCCTGCGATCTTGAACCCCATTCTTTGCATGCTTCCCGACATCGGTTTGTATCTCCTTTTCGCCCCCAAGTGAAAATGGAGTAAGTCCAGTTACTGTTCTTTCCTTGGTCTCCCGCGGGGACGGAAGGTGAATTCCAAATCGCGTTTCCTCGCCGTCACCCATTGCCGCTGTGGTCGACAGCAGCCATCCTACCGGCTGCACCAGCCCCCGTCAACAGGTCCCCTCTAGCCACCAACCGCCACACATGGCCGCCGGCATATGTCCTACCGGGCGGATGGCCGGCAGTCAGGAGGATCGTTTTGCGTTGAGATTTGCGGCAAGATTCGGGCCGAAGGCCCTGCCGTTCTCCCAACCTTGGGCAACGCCCTCGTTGTCACTGGCCCCCGCCGGGCTTGTCCCGGCGGAACCAAGGATTGGGTGTACTAGACGGTGCGGGGGAAATGTCTTGGACAGGTGCGCCGGTTAGTGGCCAATCCCTCGTTCCGCCGGGACAAGCCCGGCGGGGACGTCTTGAACGCACGCCTTTTGTGTAACGAGGGGCGTTGCCCAGGGCTGAGAGACCGACCGCCCCGTCGGGGCGAACAAGAGGCCGCCGATGGCCGAGGTTCCGCGTTATGGTAAAATACCTTGATGAGCACGATGTCACCAACAACTGACCCCAGCGGCGGCCAGGCCCCTCTGAACGTCCGGCGGCTGCCGGTCACCTTCACCAGCGATATTCGCCGCGTCATTACCCGGTTCTTCGATCCCGGCGGGGAGGCGAGGGTCCGCAGCATCGTCGAACGAGTCAACGGTCTGAGCGGTGGGCAGGTCGACCGGTTGCTGGACGACGTGCTTCTGAAGTTCCGTACGCGCCACGGCAACATCGCCGCCGTGCTCGAAGAGAATTACCGCACGGCCATGGCGATGACCGGCGGCTCGGACGACATTTCGCACAATCGCCGCCTGCTGATCGGGTCCTACTTGACCGCCGAATACTCGATCGAGTCGGCGGCGCTCTTCAATCCGTCGATCGTCCCGCATCAGAACCAGCGGAACCTGCCGGCCGGCGCGGTGCGGTTCATTATGAGTCTCCGGGCGACGGGCGAGGGGCACGTGTCGTCGATCGTTTTCCGCACCGGCGTCATCACGGCCGATCACCAGATTGAAATCGACCCCTGCGGACGCCTCGCCAGGCCCATCCGCGTTGTACACGACAAGCAATACGAAAAGCCGCTGTTCCGGCGCAAGCTCGAGGACATCGGCGTCCCCGAGGGGGCGACAGCTCTCGTGCTGGACCGCGTCGCCGACTCCTTCACCTTGGCCCAACTCGAACGTGCCGTCATCGAGACGCGGGAGGCGGCATCCGACAAGCTCAAGCTGGAGGCATCGCTCCAGGACATCCGTTGGCTAGCCCGCTCGAACTATCAGTTGGAGCTTCCGCGGGAAGCCGAGGCGTCGGAAGTGGTCATTTTTCCCCAGACCGACAATGAAAGCCACGGCATCGAGGACCTGCGGATGGTCCGCTTCGTGGACGACGACGGCACGGTCACCTACTACGGCACCTGCACGGCCTTCGACGGCTACCGCGTGCTCCCGCAACTGATCGAGACCCGCGACTTCCTGAGCGTCGGCGTGCATACGATCAACGGCGCCTGCGCAGAACAAAGGCATGGCGCTGTTCCCGCGGCGGATCGGCGGGCACTACGTGATGTGCTCCCGAATCGACGGCGAAAACCTCTACATTATGGTTTCCAACATCGTCCATTTTTGGGAGACGGCCGAACTGCTGCGGACGCCCGGTTATCCCTGGGAGTTTGTGCAGATCGGCAACTGCGGCTCGCCCTTGGAAACGCCGGCGGGTTGGCTGCTCTTGACCCACGGCGTGGGACCGATGCGCAAGCTACTGCATCGGCGCCATGCTGCTGGACCTGAACGACCCGCTGCGGGTGATCGGCTGTTTGGACGAGCCGCTTATCACGCCGACCGAAAAGGAACGCGACGGCTACGTGCCCAATGTGGCATACTCTTGTGGGGCGATGATCCACAACGGGCAGCTCTACCTGCCGTTCGCCACGTCCGACATGATTACCCGCATCGCGATGGTCTCGCTCGATTCCCTGCTGAACCGGCTGGTGAAATAGGCGTGATCTCCCAGGCCGACGGCACACGGAGTGTGCCTGCTACGTGCGGCCCGCAAAGTCGGGCCACATTGCCCATTCTACACGGTAATGCTCCAAGACCAGGGGGTTGGGCCTTGCGCGTCTTGCCGGAAGAAGCGGTTCTGCCGATTTTCTGGACTCTGCCGATTGTCGGGCCGATGTCTGATGAAGGCGGGCGAGAGGGAAAAGGGGGACAGGCCCCGTTTGTGCGAAGCACCCCTCGGGCCGTTCCGGCAAACGGGGCCTGTCCCCCTTTTCCCTCTCGCGTGACAAGAGCAAATAAGGAATCCCGTGACATGAAACGCGCAATCTTTTCGGCACTGACGGCGGTGGTCTTGGCCGGACTGACCGGCTGCATCACGCAGAACGGGCGGCGGCCCTGGGACTGCATGGGCGGCAGTTGCGCCCAGGCCCCCGAGAACTGCCAGTCCTGCAACGGCCACGGCCAGCCGTGTAACGGCCCCGGCCAGCCCTGCGTCGACCCCAACCAGAACGGCGATGATCCCGGCCAGGCAGGCGCTTGTGCCGACGGCGGTGGCCGCTGCTGCCGGCTCTTCCACCCCAGGCGCCCCGACGACGGCTCTTGCTGCAACGGCGGTCCGCCGGAGGCCACGATCACGTATCCCTATTACACGGTCCGCGGCCCGCACGATTTCCTCGCCGAGAATCCGCCCAACATCGGGCCGTGATGTACGTGTCGCCGTCCACTTGCCGGACTTCCGGCGACCGGAGTTGCACCGCCGCGGACAGCTCTCCGATCCCCTCGCCGGCGATGGCAGTGGGGGCCGCGGCGCCGCCCAGCAATCTCGGCGCCAGAAAAACGTGGACCTCGTCGATCGCCCGCACGTCCAACAGACTGCCCAGCACGCGGCTGCCCCCCTCGACCAGGACGTTGGTCCACCGTCGCCGCCCCAATTCGGCCAGCAAGGCGTCGAGCCGGGCCGCGTGGCTCTCGCCGCCGCAGACGAAGACCTCGCACCCGGCGTCGCGGAGCCGCGAGCGCTGAGGGGGGACGACTCCTCGCCCACGGCTACCAGCACCGGTACCTCGCGCGCCGTGCGGACAAGCTGGCTCTGGCTGGCGAGTGAGGCGTGCGTGTCGAGCACAAGGCGGACGGCGGTGCGCGGGCCGGGCGGCCGGGCCGTCAGCAGCGGATCGTCCCGCACGGCCGTCTCCCGCCCCACCACGATCGCGTCCACCCGCCCCCGAAGCCCGTGGACAATCGCCCGCGACTGCGGATTGGAAATGTACTCTGCATTGTATTCCGCACACGCCGTGTGCGGGTCCGGCACACGGCGTGTGCCGGCTACTTTACTCTCGCCGGTGCGGCTGGCGATCTTGCCGTCGAGCGTCATTGCCCACTTGGCGATGATCCACGGCCGGCCTGTCTCGACCAGCTTCAGATAGGGGGCGTTGAGGCGGCGGACCTCGGCCTCCATCAGCCCTATCTCGACGGCGATTCCGGCGGCCTCCAGCTCCGCGATGCCCCCGCCTTGGACCTGTGGGAAGGGGTCGCGCAGGGCCACAACCACCCTACGGACACCGGCGGCCAGCACCGCTTGAGTGCAGGGTGGCGTCTTGCCCTGGTGACAGCACGGCTCAAGGGTGACGTAAAGCGTGGCCCCGGCAGCCCGGCGGCCGGCCATTTCCAGGGCCTCGACCTCGGCGTGCGGCCCGCCGAATTGCCGGTGAAACCCCTCGCCGATGATCTCCGCCCCCTTGGCCACCACGCAGCCGACCATCGGGTTCGGCTCGACCAGCCCCTGCCCTCGGGCGGCAAGCTCCACCGCCCGGCGCATGTGCCAGAGGTCGATTTCGTGCTGCTGCATGGTCCGCCCTGTCGTCCGCGGTTCGTGGGCAAGTCGTGGAACACGGGATAGTGTACACGACGGCCGCGATCAAGCCAAGTTGTCCGCGGTGCCACCGGCGCCGCAAGATGTCCGGCCGTATCGGCGTCGATCCGCCGGAAGCGAGGAGCGGTAATTTCGTTCCGCACGGCATCCCAACATTCCGGCTCGCCGCGGGCCGTCACGCGGAACGTGAACGGCCGTGCCGGGCCCTGATGATTCTGGTTAGCCACAGAGAATATGTCCCGCCCCGCCTTCTGCCGGTGTAAGAGCCGCGCGGGACGCACGTTAGAACTTGTTGCCGTCGAT
Source organism: uncultured Planctomycetaceae bacterium (assembly GCA_963754135.1). Classification (GTDB taxonomy): domain Bacteria; phylum Planctomycetota; class Planctomycetia; order Pirellulales; family Thermoguttaceae; genus JAJFUI01. The sequence goes on along the minus strand of CAVWEY010000002.1, from coordinate 70,206 downwards.
CGCCTGGCCGTCCTTACGGTTCGCCAGGTGGACGTGAGTGGCGTATTCGATGGAGTAGTTGATCATCTGCACCGAGCCGTCGCAGAAGGCCATGAAGAAGCCGTTGGCGTGGGCGCTGCCGAAGATGGCCGTCCACGCGCTGCCTTGGGTGGTGAAGCCGGGCGTATCCTGCATGGGCGGATATTGCGGGTAGGCGGCGGACGCCCAGCGCGAGATGTCGGCGTTCTCTCCGATCAGGGCCCCCTCGTTGTCGCCGCCCTCCTGGCCCGTCTCATACCAATCGGGGCCGAGACTCTTCTCGCCGGCCAGATAGGTATTGGTGGTGCCGTCGGTTATGTCGGCCAGGGTAATCAGGCTGCCGCAATACATCACGCCCGTGGCCTTCGCCGCGATGTTGGCGAAGGTGGTTCGCGCGTTGGAGGTCATTTGTCCGGGTGGGTTCTCGACTTCCGTGACGCTGACCGGGCCACCATCCAGGTTCGACGAGGACTGCCAAAGCGGCGCCGGACCGGTAGGGCCCATCGAGGGGCTGGTGTAGTAGTCGCCCCCGTTGGCCGCGTAATCGTTGCGTCCCGCCAGCGTTACGGAGCCGCCGTTAAAAAGCGGCAGCGCCGTGATGCCCACCTCCCACGGATAGGCCAGCGGCCGCCGGCGGGTTGGACAATAGAAGCCGCTCAAGGGCGTGGCGATCCGCTGCAAGTTGGCCGCCATCTTGCTCGGATCGTTCCAGGGCGGCCCCGCCCATGTCATGAAACGGCTGCTGCTCGATGAAGGGGAGGATATTGTACAGCCACCCGCCCGGCTGCCGCCAGTCGGTGCCGCGGTCGGCGTCGCCGGTCCAGGCGAATCCCCAACCGTTGGTCGGCAGGCGTTTGGTGAGTTGCTCGTGATTCAGGCAGCCCAGGGCGAGTTGTTTGAGGTTGTTCTTGCACTGGGTTTGCCGGGCGGCCTCGCGGGCCGCCTGCACCGCCGGCAGCAGCAGCGCGATCAGGATGCCTATAATCGTGATCACCACCAAAAGTTCAACCAAGGTAAATCCCCTCTCCTTTCGGGAGAGGGTTAGGGTGAGGGCGGTGGATTTCTGATTTCCGATTTCTGATTTCTGATTGGCGCGGGACACAATTTGCTCCTTTCCCTGACGTGGACAAGTTTCCGATTTCCGCTGGCGCGAACAAACAAAAGGCGCTCCGGGCGTCGCCACGAAAGCGCTTCGTGACGACGCCGGAGCCGCGCCAAATCAGAAATCATCAAATCCTAAACCGTAATTCTACCTCCGTTTCCGCCAGGCGTAGCAGAGCAAGCCGGCCAAGCCGGCAGCCAAAAGAGCCAGCGTCGATGGCTCCGGTGTCGGCGTCATGCTGGCGTGCGCCTGCATGGTGCTCGCGCTGAGAACTCCGCTGTACAGCCCAACGTCCTCGAGGGTGCCGCTGTACCCACACGCGAAACCAGCCCCGGGGTATTGCTGGTTAGCCATGGCGATCTGGGATCCCGTAGACGTCGACGCCAACGTGGTGCCGGCCACGGGAGTTACAGTCCCCGACCCTAGCAGGGTGCCCGCCGTATTATACAAATAAACGGACGGCGTACCGCTGCTGTTGTAGGTTCCAGCGACGTAGTACCACGTATTTGTCTGGAGCGGGAGCGCACTATAGTTGAATTCGGCCGTCTCCCAGGTGCCACCCACCGCGGTGTTCAGGACCTTGAACTCCATGGCGTGGTTCGCCCCGTCGATTCCCAAAGTCAGTTGTGGGGCACCGCCACTTGCCATCTCGGAGTAAAACGCCACTTCGCTGGTCGGGAGCGACTGGAGCTCGAAGAACGCCTCGACCGAAGCACCTAAACCTGCGGGAAACTGCTGAAGGAGGAGCCCGCTGGTCGTTGTAGAGGCGTAGGCACGGCCGGTGTTGGGCCAAACCTGGACATTGTAGAACTGTTCCGCCAGGTCGGTCGGGGAGGCGACGCCGGGGACCGACGTAAGGCTGCCGGTGCTTACTACGGTGTAGGTCATGCTGTGGCTCCCGCCCGTATCCGTACACGTCGAGCCGTTGGATAACGTGGTGTCGTGCAACGGATATTCGGCGAGTAGCGTGGTCGCCTGAACCGCCGTCTGGAGCACGCCGAAAGCCGCGACCGCGACACACGAAACCAAGAAAAACTTCTTGAGCGAACTCATCTCACACCTCCAAAAAGGAAAAAGGTTAAACACACTGACACTTTACTCTTGCGAACAGAAACACCCGCTGATAACGCTGCGCACGGTAGGTCGCGAGTTAACGGTTCATAGAAGTACCCTCCTTTCCCGATTTGCCCGTTTGACCTTGATGGCTCCCGGCCGTTGTTGGGGCCGCGGGACCGTTGTTTCCCGCCTCCGGCGAAGCCTGTCCGTCGGCGGCCTTCGTGTACGCAACCGACAGCTCCTCGAAGCGGACGGTCATGGTGTCGCAGTTGCCGGTGCCGACCAGCAAACGGCTGTTGGCCGCATTCAGCAGCGGCACGTCGGCCGTCAGATCGATCGCGCGGCTGGTGAAGTCCGCGTGGAACTGCCCTTGGAAGTCCGCCCCACGGCGAACTTCACCCACTTGCCGGTCTTCCACATCCGGAAGCGGTGCCGCCCCGGACCAAGGCCGCGGAACGGCGCCACGTAAGCCACGATCTTGTTGCCGGCGTCCGGGTCGGTAACCGAACGCGTGGAGCCCGCGTCGGGGTGGCAATACTCGACGTTGGCCCGGCCGTTGTCCACCACGAACCCCAATGCCAACCCAGTGCTGATCTCCTCGAAGTAATTGGGGTTAGGCACACCGTCGCCGATGCCGAAAAAGATGTAGTGACGCTCGGTGTACTTTTCCGCGGGGCGAAGCTCGACTTGGAACGTGGCCTCAAAAACGAAGTCGCGGTCACAGAAGTCCGTCGCCACCGTGCGGATGTAGCCGCGCGACGAGTCCCACTCATGCACGGGCGGGTCCTGATGCGGATACTCGGCCGCCCCGTGTCCGATACGGTATCGGCCCGGCGGCATCTGCTCGAAGGCGGGGCCGAGTTTGTCGCCGTCGAACTTCTCGACGATCCGCACGGCGTTGCTCAGGTCAGGGCCTATCCGGCGGACGAAGCGGGCGGCGTTTGTGGGCGCGGCGGGCCGCACGATCCCCTCACGCCGGCCGCATCGCGCCGTCTGGCCGGCCCGCAGGGTCGCCGTCTGGTCGGGTTCGCCTTTGTCGCCAACCAGCGCGATCCGCACCTCGCCGGCGAAAACGTGCGATTCGGTCCGCCCGTCGGCGTCCACTTCCACGCCGAACTCGGTGCCCAGGTCGGTGACAACGGCGGTGGGAGTTCTGACAACAAATTTGGAGATTTGGGATTTGGGATTTGGGATTTCTGACTGCTGATCGCTGATAGCTGAAAGCTTTTCCATTCTTGCGGTCAGCCTGCCCAGCGAGAGGAACCCGCCGCGGCCGGACTCGACCTCGTAGGTGCAGGGGCCTTGGAGAATGACTTTCGCCCCCGTCGTGTACGTGATTTCCATCAGGCCCGAGGAGAGGGCATACGCCTGACCCAAGGCAACGTTCCGGCCAACCGGAGCGGACTTCGTGTCGGTCCATTGGCACTCGGCCGTGCCCGTGATCCGGCCGACAAACTCCGGCTCTATTGGCTGGGAGCCAACGGTTCCCGGGGAGTCTGGTCCGGGGGCTGTTAGCCCCCGGCTATTGTTTGCCGCTAAGGGCGAATAATCGTGCGACACTTTGTACGCCCAAGCACCAGGATCGCCATGCCCGTCAACAACGTGGCCACCCCGTAAGAGATCAGCCAGCCGCCCAGCGGCGAGTGGATGCTGAAGAGCGAAGGGACGAATGGGGGAAGAAGCGTCGATAATGATGGGCGGAATGAGGGGTTCGGGGGCCGGGGACTCGGGACTAACAGTTTCCGGTTTCTGATTTCTGATTTCTGACTCGCTGGCCACGGGCCACTGATCACTGACCAGTTCACTAGGCACTGAAGTGCCCAGCCCTCGCTCCACGCCCCTCAACCCTCGTCCCTTACCAGCCAGCCCTCGTCCCTCGCCCTTTTCCCATTCCAGCGAGGCGAACTGGTCCATCAGTTCCAGATAGACCCGCCGGTTGGCCGCCTCCCGGTCGAGCAGCCGCTCCAGGCGCATGGCCCCGGCGGCGTCGAGCCGGTCGTTGACCAAGGCCCAAACCAGGTCGGCCAACTCCTCGAATTGGGGCGGCAGGGTCTTCACGGCGGATCATCTCCCGGCGGAGGCGGAGGAGAAGCCTTCGGATCGTCTCCCTGAACCGTGTCGTCAATGCAGCGATAGAGCGCACCGTGAATCCGCCGCAGCGCCTTGTAGACGAAGTCGACCGAGCGGCCGGTCTGCGCCGCCACGGCGGGCACCGTCGCCTCCTCGACGTAGCGGAGGTCGAGCAACTCGCGGTCCTCCGGGCCGAGCCTCTGATAGCAGTCGGCCAAGGCGCGGCTGCGGGCCTCCAGCACGTCGTCCAGCAGCAGGCGGTCGCCGGCCAGCTTCTCCATCATCTCGTCGGCGAACAGTTTCGGCCGGTGGGCCTGCCGCTGGCGGAAGTTGAGCACCTTGTAGTGGGCGATCTGGAAGGCCCACGCCCGGAAGTCACTCCCCCGCCGGAACGTGCCGTACTTCTCCCACAGGGTCGTGCTGACCTCTTGCAGCAGGTCTTCGGCATCGGCCCGGTTGGGCACCAGGGCGCGGATGAAGGAGTAGATCCGCCGCGAGTAGCGGGTCAACAGCGCAACAAACTCCTTGGTGTCTTGCTCGCTCATGGAACACCTTCCTACAGTGTATTTGGCGAGGCGGAGATTTTGTGCGGAATTTTTTCGGCCGGGGGGAGCCGTAGAGCCGCCTGTCGCCGGAAGGCGTTATAGGGCAAGAAGATAAGACCGGCTTGGGTGGCACGCCCTGAAAGGGCGTGGCGGGCACCAATGCTGATTCCGATGACTGACCACGCCCTTTCAGGGCGTGCCACTCCCGGGCTTCGGGGCGTGCCACTCCCCGGCTATTGCACCCGTCAGTAGCGGCCGCGGTAGTTCTTGGCCTCGCGCAACGGACTCCGCGCGGCCGCCGGCCCGTTGGCGGTCGGCGCGGCCTGCCCCTTGCACTCGACGAAGACCAAGAGATCGGCCCGCGCGGGAGAATTGCCCAAGGGCAGCGGCACGCCCGGCACCAGCGAGGCCCCCTCGACCGGGATCGGCAGCGCCACCATGCCCAGCCCCACCACCAGCACCCGGTCCACCGGCCAGCGGAACCGTTCGTGGAAGCGGTAGTGCGTCATCTGGGGCACGTCGATCTGCGTCCGCTGCCGCGGCGAAACCCGCGTGGGCACCTCGACCACCACCGGAATCATCTTCTCGATCTGGTCGATATCGCACTTGATCACCGCGTCGATCATCCGCCGGTCGGCGCTCAACAGCGGGCTGAAATCCAAGGCGAAGCCCTCGTCGATCTGGGCCGGGGCCGGCTCGAAGCCGGCGGCCACGTCGGGGCGGGGAACGACGTCGCGGACGTAGGGCCGACCGCGCATCGTCGAGATCAGCGTCGATTGCCCGTTGTTGACCACCAGATACGGCGAGTTGTGCTCGCGGTAGTCGCTGCGGCGGCGAAGCTCACCCAGCAGCACGGCGGCGTCCTCTTTGGCCAGCACCCAGGCGCCCGTCCCCGGCGTCTGCACCGGCACGGAACGCAAGAGCCGCTGGGCCGCCGTCCGCCAGCTCGGGCTATCGAGCGACACCACCCGCGTCGAAAACGTGTACGTGGCCGCCTCGCTGCTGGTGAACCGCTCGACCAGGTCGGCCACGGTCTTCTGCATTTCGGGCGTATGGTAGACGCGGAGCGTCCGCGGCCCGGCCGAGAGGATCCCCAGCGGCTCGGTGTGCCACGCCTCGTAGCCCGTTTCCAGCAGAATCCAATCGACAATCGCCTGCTCGGGCCGCTTGGTGGTCGTCACCCGCGCGGTGTACGAACTGATGTCATAGTCGCGCCAGACCTGGCCGGCGTCGCTGGGAAGCCCCGTCGTACTCGTCACGCTCCGCGTGACGGAGCTGCCGCCGCCCGTGCGCTCACCGGCCGCAGCGGCACTGTCGCCCGGCGCAGCGGGCGGGCTGGCCGGCCGCAGCGGCGACTCGACCGGCGGACGCCAGACCGGAGGGCCATCGTCCGCTGCCGCGCCCTGGGCAGAGACATTGCCCGCGGCCCCAACCGCCAACCCCGCCGCCAAGAGCAATTGCCGCACCATGTTCAGCCTCCTTGCCGAAAGTAGAAGCGGCATCTTGCCGCTTCACGGCGGTTTCGAAGGAACGCCGCTCTTGACCAACGCGGCAGGATGCCGCGTCTACCAGGTCGCCAAGCCCGTTTTCGGGCCGGCAGTATAAGCACCTGCCGGACTTGGGGCAATTGCAGATTGTTGTCAACACACCCTTGCGGCGGCAAAATGCGTGGAATAGGGAGAATACCCCCCGGCCGGCTGATTGTTGACGCATCGGGTGGTAAAATATAGTATCAGGGAAGGACTCTTGGCGGAGGATCGACATATGGGAACGTTCCGCGTAGGCTGCGATATTCTGAACCCCGTCCGACGAACCAAGGCAACACGGGTTCCCGGCCTGTTGGTCGATACCGGCAGCGAATGTACGTGGATTCCCACCGGCGTCCTGAAGGGCCTGGGCATCAAGCCCGAAAAGAAGGATGTCGCCTTCCTCATGGCCAACGGAAACACCGTCACGCGAAACGTCGGCTTCGCCATCCTGCGAATCGGCGAAGACTTTACGATCGACGAAGTAGTCTTTGCGCAAGAGGGGATCTTTGCCTGCTGGGGGCGAGAACCCTGGAGGGAATGAACCTCCGCGTCGATCCACGCGGCAAGAAACTCGTCGCCGCCGGGCCGGTGCCCGCGGCCTCTGGATGACCATTCTCTCCCGACCTCCCCATGCGTTTCTTCCTGGCCGGCATCATGCAAGGTTCGCACGTCGAAGCGGAACTCCACGACCAGGAGTATCGCCGCGAGATCACGCGCCTTGTCCGAGAGCATTTTCCCGGGGCCGACGTGTACGACCCGCGGGCCGAACATGCCCAGTCGCTGGGCTACGATGAGGTGGTCGGGCGGAGCGTGTTCTTCCAGCACAACCGCATGTGCCGCGAAATCGACGTGCTGCTGTGCTTCGTGCCCGAGGCCTCGATGGGCACGGCCATCGAGATGTGGGAGGCCTATCGGCACGGGGCCGCCGTGATCGCCATCAGCCCCTTGAAGCACAACTGGGCGGTGAAGTTTCTCAGTCACGCGCTCTACCGTGACGTTGCCGAGTTCAAGGCCGCCCTCGAAAGCGGCGAGATCGTTCGGATCATCGCCGAGACACGGGCAACGAAGGAACACGGAATCCCACCGGTCGGCGTAGAAACTACTTCGGCGCCGGCGCGACGCGAAGCGGTGGATAGCGGATTGATGCCGCCTGGCGGACCCATTTGTCGTCGCCGTACACGCCCGCCTGCGTGTAGTCGAACGGCTTGAAGCCGATTCGGGCGGCGGGCGAGCCGGGGCGCAAGTGGAAGTCGAACCGCGCCGCGTCGACGAACTTGGGATCGGCCACGACCGAGCCGGCGTCCTTGCCGGTGGCCTGCCAGGCCGCCAGGTCCATCTCCTCGAAGCGAACGGGCGCGCCGGAGGCGTCCCAGTAGAGGTTGCTCTCCAGCTTCACGTTGGGGTCCCGCCACGACCCCGAAAACAACGGGCCGCCGCTCCAGTAAACGATGTTGTGCGAGAAAGTGAAGGAGAGGTGCTTCTCGGCGAGCGACCGCCGCAACTGGCCCTCGCGGCTGAAGGCGAAGATGTTGTTGCGCACCAGGTTCTCGCGGCCGTAGTGCTGATGGTAGCCGCCGGTCTTCGTGTTGTAGACCAGATTGTTCTCCATCACGAGACGGCTGCTCCCCTCGTCGTTGTAAAGGCCCCAGCCGCCGGCGCCGTACAGATCGTAGGAATAGACGTCGTGGATGACGTTGTTGCTCACGGTGGTGCCGGGCGAGATGCCGAGGGTGTAGACGCCGCCCATGTCGCTCATCACGCCCCAGCCGAGATGGTGGATGTGGTTGAACTCGATCCGGTTGTGGTGCGATTCGCTGGGGGCGTAACCCCAGCGCCAGCCGACGGAGACGCCGGTGTAGCGGAAGTCGGCGACGTCGTTGTGGGTGACCTGGTTGTGGGCGCTGTAGCCGATCCATACGCCGACCGCGCCGCGGTCCAGGTGGCCGCCGGAGCGGATGATGTTGTTGTCGAGCGTGCAATGTCCGGTCACGTTGGCGCCGAGGGGTTCTCGTGGCCCCACCCCTCACCGATGCGGACGCCGCCGCCGGCCAGGTCGTGAATGAGACAGTGCGCGACGCGGCAATTCTGGCAGCCGCGGCGGAAGTGGATCGCATAGCCGCCGGTATGGGCCACCTCGCAGTCCTCGATGACAACGTGCCTCGTGCCGTCGGCCGTAATCGCCGCAGGCATCTCCACGGCCGCCTGGCCGCTGTTGTAGCCAGCGGCGGGCAAGGGGCAGCGGTCGTGCTGGAAGGAGAGGCCCCGCAAGGCGACGTGTTCGACGAACCGCCCGCCTTGCGGATCGCCGGCGAACCGCACCAAGCCGACGACCGCCGGAGCGACGACCTCCGCCTTGGTCATGTCTTCGCCCGGCAAGGGAATGTAGAACAGGTCTCCGTTGCGGTCGAGGAACCATTCGCCGGGGGCGTCGAGCGCGGCCTTGACGTTCTCGATGTGATAGCGTTGATTCGATCCCCACAACGTCAGAAAGGGCCAGGCGGCCTTTCCGGTCAATACGACGACGCCGGATTGCGGATCGACGGCCGCCACGCGCGAGACGGAATTCTCCCAGGAGAAATAGGCCACGACCACTGCATCGTTCAGTTGCTCCTTCGACAAGGATGCCAGCGGGGCGAGGTCCTTGGGATCGGCCCGGAAGGCCCGGTCGCCCATCGGCCCGGTCTTGCCCGTGGCCGGATCGACGCCGGACTCGACCTTGCCGCGGATGTAGTAGTAGAACTCGTTGGGCTCTCGGGCGCGGGTTGCGCGGCGGCCATTGACATACAGGTCCTCGAAGTACCATTTGCCGGCCTCGACCTCCGGCAGATGGACCTTCCACGCTCCCCGCTGGGCAGGGACAAAGCCGTGGATCTTCCGCCCGCCGCTTAGGACCGGCCGCGCGCCCTCGGCCGCTTGATAGATGACCGGGGCATCGGCCGTGCCGCTGTCCTGCGGCTCGAAGACCAGCGTCTGCTGAAGCGGATAGGTTCCGCTGGCGATGCGCACCACAACTGGCTCGTTCAGCGGTTCCCGGGCCTTCATCCGCCGCAGGGCGTCCCTGGCGCCGACGAGCGTGGCCAGCGGCCCGTCCGAGTGGTCGGCGTTGGGCCGTTCCAGTTTGCCCGACCAGGCGTCGTTGCCGTCGGTGGCGACGTGCAGCGTGGCGGCGGGCAAGCGGCCCGACGCCAGTCCGAGCAAGATGCCAATCATGAGGGCGCAGCGTCGCCGGTACGGCATGATCGAATTCACGTAAGGACTCCTTGCGGTGGGGCAATCGGGGGCGGGAATCAAGCGGGGCGCCTGATTCTACAGGAGGACCCGGCCGGAGAACATACCCATGCGAAGCCGCAAGCGGCCGCAATTACTCTGGCAACGGGAGCGGGGGCGTGAAGCCGCGGCTCTGGGCCATCAGCCGCATGGGGTTCTCGTAGACGATCCGCCGGATCATCGCCTCGCCGTGGCCGCGGCGGCGCATGACCTGCACGAGCGCCGTCAGGGCCATCGGATCCGACGGTCCCCAATCGGCAGACGAGGTGACCAGAATCCGCTCGGGACCATAGACCTCGATCATGTCCACCGCCCGGTCCGGCGTGGCCTTCGTGGTCGGATAGAGGGTCAGCCCGGCCCAATAGCCCCCGTCGAGCACCTGGCGGATGGTGTGCTCCTCACAATGGTCGATCCAGACGCGGCTGGGGTCGACGCGGCGGTCCGCCCGCAACAGGTCGAGAATGATCCGCGTGCCCCAGGACTTATGTTCGAGGTGCGGGGTGTGGAAGAGGAGTTGCTCGCCGCGCTGCATTCCCAACTCGATCAACTCGGAGAGCGTGGCGATCTCGTTGCGGGTACACTTGTTCAGGCCGATTTCGCCGATGCCCAGCACGTCGGGCCTATCGAGGAACTCGGGGAGCAGGGCGATCACCTCGCGGGCCAGGGAGAGGTTCTCGGCCTCTTTCGAGTTCATGCCCAGCCAAGCGTAGTGGCGGATGCCGTAGTTGGCGGTGCGCTTCGGCTCCCACTCGGTAAGCTGCCGGAAGTAGTCGCGGAAGCTGCCCGCGCACGTGCGGTCGTAGCCCATCCAGAAGGCCGGCTCGCCGACTGCCAGGCAACCCGCCCGCGCCATCCGCTCGATGTCGTCGGTGGTGCGGGAAGCAATGTGGATGTGGGGGTCGATGAAGTACATTCCGTCAGGCTTCCGGCCGATGCCCGTCATCGGGCAAGGAGAACTCGATTTGCACCCGCTGGGACCGGCCGGGTGCTTCGTCGGCGAGGATTTCGAGACTGCGGCGAATCTGCGCCATCCGCGGGTCGTCCGTGAGGGCGCCATCCGCCCGGTCGATCCGGTCCAAGGCCGCGGCCAGGTCGATCAATCGGCAGCGGATCCCGAGGAACTCGTTATCCAACGCGCTTGAGGCGGAAAGCGGCATGGGCGTCACACACTCCTTGCCATCTTCAATGTGCAAATCAGACGCCAACTCACCGAAGAAAACTCCCGACAGCCATATCCCGTTGCGGCGGAATCACTTGCCGCCGGCGTCGGCATCCGGCACGGCGGCGCGACGTGTCGCATCTATCGACACTGGCGACGATTCCTTCGACATCAAGGCACCGGCGTTGGGTGCCATGCCCACGCTTGCCGTGGGCATGTGGCGGTTCGTCCGTGCGTTCGACATGCCCACGGCGAGCGTGGGCATGGCACCCGACTTTCCTTCCGCAACACGACCTGCTTAGAACCGTTGGTAGGCACTGGAGGGGGTCCGCGTCGCCGGCGGCTCGCGCTGCTGGAACGAGTCGCTGTGGCTGCCGGTGGACTTCTTTTGCGGTCCCTCGTCCGGCTTGGCGCGGAAATCACCGGGGTTGATGCCGCGGCCGTAGCGGACCACCGGCGAGAGGTTCCGCCAGCCCATGCCTTCCAGCATGTCGCCGAATTGCATATTCGGGATGCGGAGTTGGGCCGCGTCGCGGAGCATCTTGGTGAAGGCGGCCAACTGGCCGGGGTCCCCCTTCTCCGTGGGCGCCGCGCCCAGGATCAGGTAGTTCGTGTTGACGGTGATCTCGCCCTGCTGCTTGTTCTTGTCCTTGCCGCTGTCGGCGATGTAGGCGTCGACCACGCCGCCGTTGGCCTTGATCAGGTCCATCACCGTCTGCAAGTCGCTCCGGCCGTCGCCGTCGATGTCGAAGAAGCCGGCCAGGGCGAAGTGCCGCTGCTGACCCGGACTCCACAATACGGTATGGATTTTGTCGCCGGGCACGATGGGATTGGCGGGTTGATCGTCCAGTACGCGGGCCTCGGCCATGTGATCGCCGAGGATCTGCGTCACCTCGATGCTCCCCTTCTTCTCCTTCAGCGTCAGGTTGATCATCGCGGCGGGATAGACGGCAAAGGTGACCTGGCGCATCAGCGAGTCCGCCCGGCCAAGGTTGATCCACACCGTGCCTTCGCGCTGGTTGGCGTGGATGACTTTGCCGTCGGCGGACTGGATTTGCTGGCCTTCGCCCGAGAGGACCTTGATCTTCTCCGCCTGCTCGTCGATCAGATCCATCAGCTTCTTGTTCAGCGCCTTGGCCTTGTCGAGGTCGGCAAGGACGGCTTCCTTATCGCCCTTCGCTTCTTGGCGGATCTTCTGCAAGTCGCCCTCGAGCTTGGTCTTCTCCTCGTTGAGCCGGGTGCGTTCACCTTGGAACTTGCTCTGCTCGCCGGCAAGGTCCCTGGTGGCCTTGTCCCGCTCTTCGGTAAGTTTCTTAATTTGCGGCTCCTTGGCTTCCTCGCGGACCTTGTACTGGTCCCGCAGTGTCTTGATTCTCGGCCTTGACGTCGGTCAACTCCCCGTTCCGCTCGTCGATCGTCTTCTTCATCTTCTCCAGCAGGGGGCGGTAGTGCAGACTATCCTCGGGGTAGCCGGCGCCGTACTTGTTCATGTCCTCCTTGAAGAGCTTGTTGGTCAGGTCGTCGACCGATTCGGTTGGCGCGGCGCCGAGACAGCCCTTGAGGCTCTGGATGTTCGCCTCCAGGCTGCCTTTGTCGCTATTCAGCTTGCTGACGTCGGTGTTGAGCCTGGCGACGTTGATGGCGGCGTCGTTGTACTGCCGGAAGCCGAGATACGTGGTCACGCCCAGCAGGATCGTGAGCATGACGAAGACGATCAGGGCGATTTGGAGACCTTGGTTTTCACGGGCCATGAGTAGGGCACTCCTTGATATCAATAGAATCTCTTGTCGATTGTACCTAGCCTACCGGGGAGTGTCAACGAATCGTCACGGCAACCCGTCGTTATTGGCACACCGCACCCCTCGCAGGGACCGGTCGCTGGTTTTGCGGGTTTCACCCACCGTATACCGCCCGTAGTCAGGCTTGATACAATCGGCATCGAGATCACCCTAGCCCGATGCGCAAACGAGATGGTCGATCACGCCCGACAGACGTTGCTGCCCGGTTTTGGCGCGGAAAGAGAGGCGCCGCCGGCCGAGGTGGATGTGCTACCGGCACTTCAGTGCCCAGTGAAGCCGGAGAGCCTGACGGACAAGACGGTGTGGGTGATCGACGCTCATTCACTGATCCATCAGGTTTTCCACGCCTTGCCGGAGATGAGCAGTCCGCGGGGCGAGCCGGTGGGCGCGGTGTTCGGTTTCACCCGCGACCTGCTTTACTTGCTGGAAGAGAAGAAGCCGGACTATCTGTTTTGCGCCTTCGACCTGCCCGGCAAGACCTTCCGCCATGCGATGTACGGCCCATACAAGGCCCAGCGGGCGGAGATGCCCGAGGACCTGGCGCCGCAGATTCCGGCGATCCGCCGGGTGATTGCCGCTTTGGGCATTCCGGCCTTGGCGCGCGAGTCGTTCGAGGCCGACGACGTTATGGCCACGGTCGCCCGGGTTACGGCTGAGCAGGGCGGCCGGTGCTTTCTGGTGACCGGCGACAAGGATTGCCGGCAACTGATCGCCGACCGCGTGAAGGTCTACAATATCCGCAAGAACGAAGTCTTCGACGAGGCGAGGCTGCGGGAAGAGTGGGGTATCGAGCCGCGGCAAGTGGTCGATTTCCAGGCGTTGGTTGGCGACGCGGTGGACAACGTGCCGGGCGTGCCGCTCGTGGGGCCGAAGCTGGCCCGGCAATTGCTGGAACAATATGGCACGCTGGAAGCGGTCCTCGACCATGCGGCCGAAGTGCCGGGGGCCAAACGGAAGGAGAACCTGCTCCGCTTCCGCGATCAGGCCTTGTTGAGCCGCGAGTTGGTCCGCTTGAATGCACACGTACCGCTGCCGATCGACTGGCCGGCCGGCCGGGTGGGCCGCATCGACCTGGAGGCGGCCCTGGCCTTGTTCCGCGACTTCGGCTTCCGCAGCATCGGGCAGCGGGTGGCGGCGCTGGTGTCGGAACGAGGGCTGGGCACTTTAGTGCCCAGTGAAGAGCGGGAGGATTCAGGGTTCAGGGTTCAGGGTTCAGTCGCTGAAAATCCCCAATCGCAAGTCCCAAATCAACAAATCCCCCGTCCCTCGTCCTTTGTCGGCACACGGAGTGTGCCGACTACATTCACCACCCACCTCGTCGACACACCCGAGGCCTTCGACGCCTTCTTCGCCCAACTGCGGCAGCAGAAGTCCATCTCGCTGGACACCGAGACGACCAGCATCCAGCCGCGGTGGGCAAAGCTGGTGGGCATCTCGCTCTGTTGGAACGAGACTGAAGCGTGGTATCTCCCCCTCCGCTCCCCGCCGTCGGACCGGCATCTCGACCCCAACGCCACGCTGGCGGCCTTGAAGCCGATCTTGCAAGACGCGGCCGTCGAGAAGATCGGCCAGAACCTCAAGTACGACATGATCGTTCTCCGCGGCGCTGGGATCGACCTGGCGGGCGTAGCGTTCGATACGATGATCGCCAGCTACCTGTTGGAAGCCGGCCGCCGCAACCACAACCTCGACGAACTGGCCCAGGCGTATCTGCACCATGAAACCATCAAAATCTCCGAACTGATCGGCAAGGGAAGGGAACAGAAGCGGATGGACGAGGTGCCCGTCCGGCAGGCGTCCGATTATGCCGGCGAAGACGCCTGGTTGCCCTGGCGGCTGAGGCCGATCCTGACGGCCAAGCTGGAGGAGGCCGAGTTGAGCGGCTTGATGCAAGGGCTGGAGTTGCCCTTGGTGGACGTGCTGGCGGAGATGGAATACAACGGCATCAAGGTGGACGTGGCCCGGCTGGCGGACCTCAGCCGCCGCTTCGGCCAGCGTATGGAGTCGCTGGAAGCGGAGATTTACGAGTTGGCCGGCCGGCGGTTCAACATCGCTTCGCCGAAGCAGCTCCAAGACCTGCTATTCCACCAGTTGAAGCTGCCGGTGGTCAAGCAGACCGCCAAGACCGGTCCCAGCACCGACGCCGAGGTGCTCGAAGAGCTCGCCCCGTTGCACCCCCTGCCGGCCAAAATCCTCCAGTACCGGCAGTACGCCAAGCTCAAGAGCACATACGTGGACGCCCTGCCCGAGATGATCTTCCCGGAAACCGGCCGGGTCCATGCTTCGTTCAACCAGGTGGTGGCGGCCACCGGCCGGCTCAGTTCCAGCGACCCGAACTTGCAGAACATCCCGGTACGAACCGAGGAGGGACGGGAAATCCGTTCCGCCTTCGTCCCCGGCCAGGAGGGATGGGTGTTGCTGGCGGCCGACTATTCGCAGATCGAGTTGCGGGTATTGGCCCATTTCTCGGGCGACGCCCGGCTCCGCGAGGCCTTCGCCCAAGACGAGGACATTCACGCCCGGGTCGCCAGCCAGGTTAACGGGGTGCCCATCGATCAGGTTACGCCCGAGATGCGGCGGGCGGCCAAGGCAGTGAATTTCGGGGTAATCTATGGGCAAGGCCCCTTCGGACTGGCCCGGGCGCTGGGAATCGACCAGGAGAGAGCGGGCAAGTTCATCGATAACTATTTTGAGGGGTATCCGGGTATCGAGGAATTTCTTCACCGGGTACTAGCCGAATGTCGCAAAACCGGCTATGCTAAGACTATTCTGGGACGGCGACGTGCCATCAGCGGGGTGCGCGAAGGCGCCGGCCGGCAACGCAATCTTGCCGAACGCACCGCGGTGAACACGGTAATCCAAGGATCGGCGGCGGACCTGATCAAGCGGGCGATGATCGCGATCCACTGCCGCCTGCGGAAAGAGTGCCTTTCGGCGAGGATGTTGCTACAGATTCACGACGAGTTGATCTTCGAAGTTCCCACCCATCAACTCCACCACCTGGCCAAGCTCGTCACCGAGGAAATGGTTGGCGCCTGGGCGTTGGACGTTCCCCTGAAGGTTGATGTCACAGCCGGCCCCAATTGGGCCGAAACGGAGGAAGCGTTGTAGGAGGCGACTCCCGTCGCCGAATTGTGGCAGACAACCTCCACCGTTCGGCGACGGGAGTCGCCTCCTACAACGGCACATGCGAATCATCGGCATCCTTGGCGGCGTGGCGAGCGGCAAGAGCGCGGTCGCCCAGCAGTTCGCCCGGCTGGGCGCCGGAGTGTTGGACGCGGATCGGGCGGGACACGAGGCGCTGCGGCTGCCGCACGTTGAGGCGGCCGCACGGCAGAGATGGGGTGAAAGGATTTTCGGCCTGGACGGGCGGATCGACCGAGCCAGCCTGGCCCGCGTCGTCTTCGCCGCGGGGCCGGAAGGCGAACTTGAGCGACACTACTTGGAACAGTTGATTCATCCCGAAGCATTCCGCCTACTGCGGCTTCAAGCGCAGGCGTTGGGCACGACGGACGCCAGCGTCTTTGTGTTGGACGCGCCGTTGCTGATGGAGGCGGGTTGGGACGATTTTTGCGAAAAAACGGTATTTGTGGACGCGCCGTGGGAGGCGAGGCTATCGAGGGCACTGGAGCGCGGGTGGACTAAGGAGGATTTTGCGGCCCGCGAGGGCGTGCAGGAATCGTTGCAGCGCAAACGCGAGCGTGCCGATGCGATAATAGATAACTCCGGCTCTCCGCAGCGGACGCAGGCTCAAGTCGAGCAGTTTTGGGCGTCCCTCATCCGCTGATTCCCACCTTCGCCAAGCCTTCCTGCGAACAAATCAGAATAGCCGGCGGCTAATAGCCGCCGGAAGGTGCATTGCGGTAGTCCGGCGGCTGTTAGCCGCCGGCTATTCGTGACATCATCTCACACAAAGAGCAGCTAACCCGCCGCCGGCGCCTTCCGCGTGCCGGCCAAAATGGCCCTTCAGGAGTAGTGCGAGCATGAACCGCGACCGAGAAGACTCGTTTGTCCGGCCCGAAACGCCGCGCGGCGGCACGGCCGACGCCTCTTTTTCACCCGAGGTGGACGAGGCCCTCCGCGCCCTGGAGCGGGAAGAACCCCTCTCCCTGGCCGAGGAGATCGCCGTCGAAAACCGCCGGCCCCGCAGCCAGGTCCACGACCATTACGAGGAGATCAAGCAGTCCGGCGACACCCACATCGCCGAATTGCAGCGGATGTCGATGGCCGAGCTAATCTGCGAGGCCCGCAAGGAAAACCTCACCGAATACGCCGGCATCAAGAAGCAGGACTTGATTTTCCGGATTCTCAAGGAGCGGGTGAAACTGAACGGGCTGATGTTCGGCGAGGGGACCCTGGAGGTCCTCCCCGACGGGTTCGGCTTCCTCCGCAGTCCCGACTACCACTACCTCTCCTGTCCCGACGACATCTACGTCTCGCCCAGCCAGATCCGCCGCTTCGGCCTGAAGACGGGCACGGTCGTTTCCGGCCAGATCCGCCCGCCCAAGGAAAACGAGCGCTACTTCGCCCTGCTGCGGGTCGAGGCCCTCAACTTCGAGGACCCCAACTTGCTCGGGTCGAAAATCCCCTTCGACGAGTTGACCCCCCTGCACCCCGACGCCCGCATCCGCATGGAAACCACGCCCGACGAGATCGAGATGCGGGTGGTCGATCTGATCGTGCCCATCGGCTTCGGCCAGCGGGGGCTGATCGTCAGCCCGCCGCGGGCCGGCAAGACGATCCTCATGCAGAAGATGGCCCGCGCCGCCCTGAAGAATTACCCCGACCTTTACGTCTTCATGCTCCTGATCGACGAGCGGCCGGAGGAAGTCACCGACATGGAGCGGGAAGTGAAGGGGCCGAATTGCGAGGTTGTGAGCTCCACCTTCGACGAACCGGCCACGCGGCACCTCCAAGTCTCGGAAATGGTGCTCGAAAAGGCCAAGCGGATGGTCGAGTACGGCCACGACGTGCTGATCTTCCTGGATTCGATCACCCGGCTGGCGCGGGCGTGGAACACGGAGTGCCCTCCCTCGGGCAAGCTGCTCTCCGGCGGGGTGGACGCCAACGCCCTGACCCGCCCCAAGCGCTTCTTCGGCTCCGCCCGCAAGGTCGAGGAGGGCGGTTCGCTCACCGTGATCGGCACGGCCCTGGTCGAGACCGGCAGCCGCATGGACGAAGTGATCTTCGAGGAGTTCAAGGGGACCGGCAACCAGGAGATCGTCCTGGACCGCAAGCTGGTCGACCGCCGCATCTGGCCCAGCATCGACATCAACCGCAGCGGCACCCGCAAGGAGGAGATGCTGCTCGACCCCGAGGAGCTTCGCCGGGTGTGCATCCTCCGCCGGGTCATTAACGACATGAACCCGCCCGACGCGATGGAATTGCTCATCGGCCGGCTGCAAAAGACCAAGAGCAACGCGGAGTTCTTGATGAGCATGAACATGAAGATGTAGCGATTTACCGCCGGGTACTTGCGGTTTCGCCACAAGGGAGTAAGACATGCCGACTACGTATCAAGGCACTGCCGCCGCCGACGGCCGCTTCGCCATCGTGGTCTCGCGGTTTAACGAGTCGGTCACCACGCGGCTGTTGGAGGGGGCTGTGCAAACGCTCACCACCCACGGCGTGGCCGACGAGCGGATCGACGTCGCCTGGACCCCCGGCACGTTCGAGATCCCCACCGTGGCCAACCGCCTGGCCCAGAGCGGCCGCTACGCGGCGGTGCTCTGCCTGGGGGCGGTGATCCGCGGCGAAACCAGCCACGACCGGCACATCAACCGCGCGGTGAGCACGGCCCTGTGCGAGATCGGCGTCCATTACGGATTGCCGGTGTTGTTTGGAATCTTGACCTGCAATACCCTGGAGCAGGCGATTGCCCGCTCCGGCGGCCAGGCCGCCACCACCGGCAAAGACGCCTCGGCCGCCCGGCTGGGCAACAAGGGGGTCGATTGCGCCCTGGCCGCCTTGGAAATGGTCGATCTGATGGCGAAGTTGCCGGGAAAGTAGTCGAGAGCAGAGAGTCGAGCGTCGAGAGTGTGAAATCCCTTATCCTTCATCCTTTATCGTTCATCCCCCCGCATGACCCGCCGCAGCCGAGCACGGGAAATCGCCTTTCAAGTCCTCTACCAGGACGACCTGAATCCCCGCGGCAACCCGGCGGTGGGCGATCAGTTCATCCAGCGCCGCTTGCGAGGCGACCAACTCCGCGACTTCGCGCGGGACCTGGTGGCCGGCGTGCGGCAGCACCGGGAGGAGCTGGACGCCCTCCTGGAGCAGACCGCCGCCCATTGGAGCCTGAAGCGGATGGCGGCCACCGACCGGAACGTCTTGCGGCTGGGGGCCTACGAGTTGCTTCACAGTGACACGCCCCCGCGTGTCGCCATCGACGAGGCCGTGGAACTGGCCAAGCGGTTCGGCTCCGCCCAATCGTCGCAGTTCGTCAATGGAATCCTCGATAAAATCATGCACGGAAACGAACGGAGCAAAGAAGTGGCTAGCGGCTAAAAGTGGAGTCGGGCTTCAGTGGTTTGCGGCCGGCGCGATGTGGATCTCCACCTGCCCGGCCGGCGTCAGCGCGATTGTGAGCGACCCTGTGCCGTCGGCTGCGGCTCGCGTCAGTTGGCTCCCTACGGCAACAGTGTACTCCGCGCCCGGTCCGACAGAGAAGTCGCCGCCGGCAACGATCAAGCGGGCTGGCCGATCCGCGCTTACGGCAAGCTCGACGCTCTTTTTGTCGTACTTCCGGACGCACACATTCGCCCGCCCGGCCAGCTCCAGGCGGAGCGGAATCTTCTTCACGACCGCGCACTGTTGCCTGTCCAAATCGACCTGGGTACGTACTCCCGTCGCGTCGATGCCCGTCAGGAAGCCGTGCGGGACTTGGACGCCGCGGCTGTCGTAGAGGTAGACGAAGTGCAGTTGCCGGTCGCTCGGCCATCCGTACAGGCCGGACCGCGTGGTGATCAGCCGCTGCGTGCCCTGCACCCACCCGGAATGAAGTTCCTGGAAGGTGATGGGATACATCTGGGCCGGCACCGAAGGATACGTGACGGGACATTCCTCGTAGTACATATAGAGGTTGCCCCAGGCCAGCTTGTCCAGCACGTCGCGATGAATGTCCGGCTCCGTCCGGATGGCGGCGGGCAACGACAGGGCCGCCGGCGTCGAGGCCAAGTGGACCTCCGGGCCGGGATAACACTCGTGGTCGTGGAGGATGTAGTTCTCGCGGCCGATGGTGCGGGTGACGACCGAGTTGTTGGCGATCACCACGCCCCCCTTGGCCCGGACCTTGCGGCAAAACGCCACCAGGGCGTCCTGAGAGAGCAGCAGCACCGACCCCATCTTGCGCACGATGGTCTTGGTTTCAGGGTCGATCTTGGCCGTGTGGCCGTCCCAGCGGTCGTAAGTGTATTGGCCGCCGTAGGCCCACATAAAGCCGTCCAGGAATGCCCCATCCGCGCCAATCTCATCCAACAGCACGTCCGCGCTGTTGAGCATGGCCCGGCCGAAGCTGTTATCGGGTGCGGGATAGTAGATATACCAGTTCCAGCCCTGGGCCAGCCGCTCCCGGCTGAAGTAGGAGCCGGGATCGGTGGTGAAGACAGCCTGCCGGCCGTCGGCGCCGAGGACGCGGGAGTCGGGGAAAGCCCTATCGGGCTTGTCCGTCGCGTAGAGGCTGTGGGCGATGTGGACCACGATCTTCATGCCCGGATATGCCCGGTGGACCGCCGCAAATTGCTCTTTCAGCAAGCGGCGTTCCTTGGGGTAGTCGATGAATTCGATCCCCTCGATGGAGACGCCCGGATCGTCGGCCGCATAGGACAGGCAGTGGACCAGCCCGTACTTGATGTTCCGCAATTCAACGGAGCGGCGGTCGGGGACGCCGCGGCGGTCGCCGGGGCTGTGGGTGATGAAGCCCACCCCGCCGTCGATCGTCCCGTTCCGCCCCTCGTCGCGGCGGAGCCGGTTGATGAAGTCGTAGTAGTCGCCGGAAGGCGTCGGATAAATCGCCCAGTCGAGCGTGTACGAGGCGTTCTTGTCCAGGGCGAAGGTGTCGGACTGGATGACCGCCGCATCGTGCTGGAGGGCTGCCATCGACTGCACGATGAACACGTCGTCCAGGGCTGCCAGCCCGAGACCCATGCGCTGGCCCCCAAAGAAGACCGTAGGATTCGTCTTGATGGTCCGCGGGCTCAGATTGCCCTGGCAGCGGCAGCCGGCCACGTACACGTTCTCGAACGCACCGGACGGGGGCGCGATGCGGTTGCGCACGAGAATTCCCAGCGGCTCCGCCGTCTTGTTGGTGATCGTGTCGTGGACGACCACCCGTCCGGGCTGCACCTCGATCCGGCGCGAGAGGGCATAGTACTTGCCCGAGGCGACAATTTGGTACGCCGATGAAGCGGACCCGTGGACAGCCGGCTTCCACGCGGTTTCGCTCCGGTCGTCTGGGGCCGAGAAGCGGCCCAGCACGTTGAAACCGCCGTGGGGATAGGAGAATGCGGACACGACGGAAAAGCGTTGCCCGCCGGCTTGAACCGTAAACCCGCCGTTGGTATCCGTCTGCACGGCGAATCCGAGCGGTTCCGGCGGGGAAGGCAGCGGCGGGAGGGTCTTCTCGGCCGGGCTGGGCACCTTCGCCCCAACCGGCGCAGGCGGCCAACGGAATCGCGCGGCTTTCTGCGCGATTATCTTGCCGGCGGCGTCGCACAACACGGCCCGCGCCTCGTACTCCCGCGCCGGCAAGCCGGCCAGATCGAGCGTGAAATCTTGCTGCGGCGGATCGTCGGCGAGGGCGGCGGGGACCGTTTGCAGGGCCGGTCCGCCCGGCGTGGCCAGCTCCAGCCGCGCCTTGGCGCCGGGCGGCAGGGGGAGCAAGCCCCGGCAATTCACGCCCACCGTCGCCTTGCGGCGGTCGGGATACAGGTTCATCTCAAGCTGGAAGGTCCTAAACCAAGACGTGTCTTTACCGTGCCGTGCCGCCCCTTTCCTGTAGCGTTCCAGGACTTCGTCTCGGCCAAGCGCCCGGCCGTAAAGAGCCAGGTCGTCGACCGTGCCTTGGAGCGACTGGCCGGGGCTGGAGATCTTCAGCGGCAACCAGGGGGACGCGGGCAGCGGCGCCGCGAGAGAAGCCTCCGGCAAACCATCGACGAACAGCGTCACGCGGTCCCCCTGGCGAGTGACGGCGAGGTGATAGTACGTGTCCCGCCCAATGCTCGACCGGGAGAGGGCCGACGACGTCCGGCCGCCGGAATTCGCCCGGTAATACAGCTTGGTCGTCTGCCCGTCGATTCGCACCATGAAACCCGAGATCGGATAGGCATCGCAGTCCAGCAGCGTCCAGTTGGTGCTGCTGTCCGGGTAGGAGGCGGGACTCAGTTTCACCCAGGCCAAGGCCGTCATGTCGCCGGCGAGCTTCCGGCCAAGCTCCCGGCCGCAGTCAACATAGCTCTGCTCGCCGCCAAACCTGAGCGCGCGTCCTCCGGCGGAACGGACCCAATCGGCGTTGTGGATCTGGCCGTCGTGGCCGTTGCCGCTGTGGTCCTTCAGCACCGTCCCGGCGGCCTCCTCGAAGGTGTAGTGCGCGACAAGCCCCGGCTTCTCCGCCGCGCACAGGCCGACCGCACAGCCCAGCACGCAAGTTATCATCGCCGCGAAGCGGACCGTGCCCGTCGTATCCATGATTACGGATTCTAGCCCGGTCGGCTGCGGATGTCCACCGGACGGCCGGGGCCTGGCGCCGGCTTCTCCTTGGGGACGCCGGCAACGAAGTTCTATCCGCCCGGCTTGACGGGCAGGTTGAAATCGATCGTGTTCGGGCCGGGCTTGACTTCAGCGGTCAGCGGCGTGGAATCGAGTTTCGAGTAGGCTTCGGGGACGAGCCATTCCACGCGAGGTTTTTGCGCAGCGGCGCGGACGGACGCTTCGTCCGCCAAACTCTTCGCTGGCGGCGCCCCGCCCGTCACGCGGACCGCTTCGATCGTCACGCGGTAGTGCCCCAACATGGCCCCGTCGCCCGGTGCGAAGGTGGTCAGGCGATAGCTGCCGTCCGGGCCGATCGTGCCCACGGCGAGGCGCCCCTTCTCGGACTGGAAGACGATCCGGCCGGTCGTAACCGGTTGGCCTTGGTAGGTCACGCGGCCGCCGACCGGCGCGGTCTGGGGCCTTCCCGGCCCGCATCCGGCCCCGGTCACCACATACAACGCCGTCATCACCGTCAGAAACGTGCGGATCGTGTTACGGCTCATGGTAGGATTTTTCCCGCGTTATGCGAAGCCGGGCACCGGCCGAAGGTTGGCCGCGGCAAATCTCCAAACCCCAAATTTTCAAATTCAATACCCCGTGCCGACGAATGTCTCGCCGCCGTTGATGGTGCTCAGGGCCTGATAGGTGGGCATGGCGATGGTCTCGTTGACAAAGCTCACGTGGCCGTCGGCGAAGCAGAAGTGGGCCCCGCCGCTGTGATTGCTGCCGAAGGGGGCGTCCGCTTCCGGGCAATTGCTGGAGCTGGTGCAACTGCTGAAATCGCCGTTGGCGTTCATCCAGTACTTGAAATTCATCGGGTACATGGTGCTGCGGAAGCCTCGGCCGAGGAACATGCTGGCGACGGGGCAGGGCGGCCCGCCGGAGTCGCACTCGTCGCCGGCCCACCAGGCGTTGGGCGCGCCGGCGGCCGTGCAGTAGCCCGGCTGCTTCCCGGTGGCGGTCATCGCCGACGCGTCCCACGAGCCGACGTTGCTCTCGCCCACGGCGAAGGTGTTGGAGGAGCCGTCGCGGATATCCCGCATGGCGTTCCAGGTGTTCAGGACAAACAGCCCGTCGATGAAGACGTGGCCCGACATGGCTTCGATGGCCGCGGCGGTTTTCCCGCCGGTGCAGCCGTAATAGTCCCGCAGGTTGGGATACTGCACCGAGGCGTCGTCGTCGGGGCACTGATAGAACGCCAGACGTTGCAGGGCCTGCGGATTGAAACCATTGGTAGCGGGGCTCCCGTTCTCGACGATCCAGCCGTTCCAGCCCGTGCTGCCGCCGACGTTCGCCGTGTAGTTGTATTGTGACTCGAGGTTCGATTGTTCGAAGTAAGGCAACAGCGGGACGTAGGCGTCGGTGCCGCGGCAGTTCTGGGGGGACCCCGGCGTTGGAACCGAACACATCGTCGGGATCGTGACTGAGTGGGCGGCCGGAAAGCAGTTGAACGCCGCATGGTAGTTGTGCAGCGCCAGTCCGATCTGCTTGAGGTTGTTGGTGCATTGGGCCCTTCGCGCGGCCTCGCGGGCCGCCTGCACCGCCGGCAGCAGAAGCGCGATCAGGATGCCGATGATCGTGATCACCACCAGCAGTTCCACGAGCGTAAATCCGCTCTCCCCTTGGGAGAGGGTTAGGGTGAGGGCGGCGGACTTCTGATTTCCGATTTCTGATTTCTGATTGGCGCGGCACACGATTTGCTCCTTTCTCTGAGACAAACTCTAGTTACCGGTTCCTGGTGGCGCAAACCAACAAAGGGCCCTCCGGAACGTCGTCACGAAAACGTTTCGTGACGACGCCGGAGGCGCGCCAAATCAGAAACCATCAATTCCAAATCCCAAATCTACTTCCGCTTCCGCCAGGCGTAGCAGAGCAGGCCAACCAGGCCCGCGGCCAACAACGCCAACGTCGACGGCTCGGGGATCATCATTGTCCCGCCGAGCAGCCCGGAATAGACGTTGAAGTTGTCAACCTTCGAATACTGCGAAGTAACGTCGTCGTAGTCGAAGAAACCGACGCAATTCGTTCCGTCATTGTCCCAGGTGAACGAAACCGACTTCGTCGTCCCGCCCCCCAGATAGAGTTGCGTGATGGCGCCCGGCACGCCGTTCGTGAGCGTGGCGATATAGGCGGTAACCGTCGCGCTTGTGCCGGAGCTCATGTTAGCCGTCGCCACGTCCAGTTCGAGCCGATACATGTTGCCCGTAGTGTTGGTGGAGGAATCGTAGGTCGGGGTCCCCGTGTTCGCCTGATTCCACCCGTGTGTCTCCGAACGGAACGTCCCGTTCGTCGCCAGGACGAGGGAGTAGTCGTCCCCCGTTGAAGCAGGATCCTGTTCCAGATGCTCTGGGTGCTGGTGGTGGCCCCGATACACAGGTACGCCCAGTTAGTCAAGGTAGTAGACGCCACGTACTTCGGCGCCCAGTCCACGACGACGGTGAAGCCGGTGCCGGCGATGCTCGGGTCAGTCGTGGCGTCGAAGCTGTGGGAGGTGTTTAACTGCCCCTGCGAGCTTTCTCCCGTATAGAGGTCCATCTGGCCAGGGTTGGCGACCTCGTTGACCATCACCTTGGCGGCATACGTGCCGTAGAAGTTCGCGCCAGGGGTCCAGGCGCTGTTTGCGATGATCGAGGCGGCGTCGCTCCCGGTGATCCGGTTGCTCAGGTTGTCGTTGATGCCGCCGTTAGTGGCGGCGGAGTTAGCGCCGTCGAAGATGTCGCCCATCAACAACTGGCTTGCGCGGACGTTGCCGGCCAGAGAAACCACCAGAAGCGCCACGGTCAAAACGACGAAGCTGAAATACTTGCGTGACATGACATGTCTCTCCAAAAAAGAAGGTTACACACTTAAACGTACCAAAAACTCTCTTTTCGGGCGGAACACCCGCCCAAAACAATCGAACTCGTAGGACGGATTTCCTAATCCGTCTCTGGAAACTGGACGGACTAGGAAGTCCGTCCTACGCTGCCCCTGGAAACTGGACGGACTAGGAAGTCCGTCCTACGTTGCCCCCGGACGCACATTCATACATTCATAGGCTGTTTCTCCTCTCATGGTTCCCGTCAGTGCGTAGAGTGTGTGAAACGCACCGGTCGCACTACGGCTACGGCTCTTGGTTCTCCGGTGTAAGTGCCTGGTGCGTTTCACGCACCGTGGTTTCTTTGTTCTCGTTGCCCGCCGATCTCTCTGACCGGGCCGGGACCATCTCCAGCACGGGATCGCCGACGACCACGCAGTCGTCGTCGATCCCGTCGCCGCCGTCGGTCGAGACCAACGTCAGGTAACGGTCGTCGGGACCAACCTCGACGTTGATGTTGAATGCGGCGGCGTGGGGGTGATGTTGGGTCCGCTTGAGCTTCAACCGGCCATCGACGAAGACCCAGAGGTCGGCCTGGCCGGCGGCCGATGGGCTGGCCGGTGAGGCGGGGCGGGCGTCGGGCACACCGGCCGTGGCCCGGAACCGCGCCGGACGCACGGCCGAGTACATCCGCCGCACCGCGTCGAGGCTGAAGGTGATGCCCATGTTGGCGTGGAGGCCCAGCAGCCCACGGCCTTCGGGCATGAACTCCCGGCACTCGCCGATGGCATAGTGCCAGGCCTTGGTGTATTGTTCCGGCTTGACCTCGGCCGCCCGCGCCCAGACCAGGCCGAAGGTCGCGCCCGAAAGACCCACGAACGCATCGGACGTGTGGCCGGCCGAGTCGAGCTGCACCGGGCCAAGGCGGCCGTCGGGCACGAATACGCCGTCCACCAGCCGGCGGCCCGTCACCGGCCAATAGAGGCCGTCGCCGTGCCGCCAGAAGTGCTCACTGGTCATCGCGGGACATTCTTTTCCGCTGACCGGATCAATGCCGCGCTCGCGGCGCTGGCCCGTCCCGTCGCCGCCGGCGACGATGTCCAACAGATCGAGCAGCTTGGGCGGCTCCGGGAGCCGCCGGGCGAACTTGGGGAAATTGCCGACGGCGGGGGGGGGCACCAGCCGCAGGCCGCCGTCCCCTTCCCGCTTCTCCACCCGGGCCGACTCGTTCTCGCGGAGCAGCACCTCGTACTCACGGCGGGGCAGGCCGGCAGTGCCGCCCGCCCCGGCCAACTGTACCCGCACCGAGCCGCGGAAGACGTGCGAGGTTGTGGTCCCTTGCTCGGTGACTTCGACGCCGAACTCGGTGCCCAGGTCGGTGACGGTGGCGGTGGGAGTCCTAACGGTAAACAAGGATGAAGGATGAAGGATGAAGGATGAAGGCTCGGCGCCGGAGTCTGACCCCTCACCTCTGACCTCTGACCTCTCCACTCTGGCCGTCAACCTTCCCAGCGAGAGGAAGCCGCCGCGATGGGAGTCCACTTCATAGGTGCAGGGCCCCTGGAGGACGACTTTGGCCCCGGTCGTGTAGGTGATTTCCACCAGGCCGGAAGCCAGGGCGTATTGGCGGCCCAGGGGGACGGCCGGGCCGGACGGGGCGTCGCCCGGATAGGTCCAGCGGCAATCGGCCATGCCCGTGATCTTGCCCACCAGGTCCGGTTGCTTTTCTCGCTCGACGTTGGCTATTGTCGATGACCCCGACGGCGCGGCGGGAAAATCGTGGGACACTTTGCACATCCAGGCGCCCAGAACGGCCACGCCCGTCAGCAGCGCGGAAACCATGTAGCTGAACATCCAACTGCCGATGAAAGGGGCAGCGGGCTGCAAGTCGCGGCTGGTGGACAATGGGACGAAAATGGGTTGAACACCCGGAGCGGCAGCTTCCGGGCCGGGAGTTCCGGGTTTCTCCGTGCCGGCTTCAGATCGAGGGGAGGACCGGTCTGCACCGCCCTCCAGGCCGGCAACCGCCGCGCGCCGCGCGCCCTCCGCGCGGCTGCGTGCCACGAGCAAGCGGATGTTGCTGGCATCGCATATGAATTCGACGTACAAGCGGCGGGCCTTCGGATTGTGCAAGATGAGAGATTCGAGCCGGCGGGCCTCGGCGTCCGAGATGTCCTCGCAAAGCGCCCGCGTGGCCAACGAATAGATTTCCTCTCTGCCGGGTTCCGGCGAAGGAGCGTGGTGATTCATCTTTCCACCCCCTTCTCACGCAGTTCCGACTCGATGCAATCGGCCAAGGCAAGCTGCGTGCGATAGACGGTCTTGCGCGTGGCATCGTAGGAACGGCCCATGCGCTCGGCGATCTCCCGCAAGGTTTCTTCGCCGCCGTAGTATTCCTCGATCAACGCGCGTCGCGCCTGGTCGAGCTTCTCCATGCAGCGCACCAGGGCCTCCTGGCGGAGAACCAACAGGTCGGGCATCGCCGCGTACTCGGCCGCCACGGACTCGTAAAAGGCCTGCCCGAACCGCAGCCGGCTCCGCGACGCCTTCTCGCGGTGCGATAGCACCAGGTAGTAGGCAATCGACCGCGCCCAAGCGCCGAAATCCGAGCCTGGCTCGTACTTGTCAAACTGCTGCCAGAGCCGCAGCCTTGTTTCCTGGGCAAGATCTTCCGCATCGGCCCAATGGGGCACCAAGGCCAGGATGTAGGCGTAGATGGCGCGGTCGTTGCCGCCGTAGAGCCGCAGGAATTCTTCAGTCCGGTCTGGCCCATTTCCCGATGACATCGGACGCACCTGGAAAAGACAGGGAGTTCCGGAAGGCAGCCGACTCCCCCAATATTATAAAAGGCCGGAGGCGCCATTTGGGACAGCAGAATTCCCGGCCGCAAAGAACGGTTGGCCTTGCAGAACCATGCGTCAACGGAGGAACCGCTGTCGATGGGGGCGTACCGCTCCCCGCTGTGACCAGTGGCCGCGGCGCGACCGGGAACCATGTTCAGCCGGCCGGCGGCGTTCGTTCGAACGGGATCGCCCAATCCAGCCGCGCCTGCTCGAAGCGGACCTCCTGCACCCAGAGGTTCTTGCCGGCCTGGATCAGCCGGACCGAGCCCTTGGCGGCCGGCGCTCCCGGCAACGGGCGGTAGCCGTCGGGAACGTAGAGGTATACTTTCCCTTCCAGGCCCGCTGCCCGCCGGTACTCGCCCGAAAGCACCAACCGCTTCTCGTCCCAGGCGGTCCGGGCGATCTCGTGGTATCCGCCCAGCACGTGCATATTGGTGGCGATCGGTTGCGGACGGGCCGGCCGGCGGTGGATCAGGAGAATGCGGGCGGTCCGCGGGGCCAGGCACAAGGAAACGCGGTCCTTGCGCAAACCGAGGAACTTCTCCCCCCAGAACTCGAACACCGTCGCCTCGTCGCCGGCCGACAGTCCAATCGCCGGCCACTGCACCGTGCGGTCGTGCGGCTGGCCGTCGAAGTTGAACAGTCCCACCGCGTCCCAGCCGCCGGACTGATTCTTGCAATGCACGTGCCAGAGCGAGGGCATTTCCCGGTCGAAGAGGTCCAAGGGGCGGCCCAAGGGATTGCCCCCCGGCAGGCACTGCTGCATCATGCGGATCCGCGGCGGCTTCAACTCGCGGAAATCATCGCTGAAGGAGATGCCGCTCCCGCTGAACGCCAGCATGGTCAGGCGGAAGCGGGCCTCTTCCTCGCCCGCCTTCATGCCGACGCTCATGTCGCAAATCTCGCGGTGATAGAGCCGGTCGTTTGCCCAATAGCTCGCCGCCAGCGGCGGGTCGTTCACCCGCTCGTACTTGATCCAGTCGGGCACGCCGGCGTCCATCGTGTCGGGGCCCACGCAAACGCCGTTGGCCAGTTCGACGGACAAGAGCGGCGGCGTCATGATGAAGCGGGTCCAGGCGTCCGCTCCCGCGCCGCGGCGGACCGCTGCCATCGCCCGCCCAAGCGACGGCGCCCCCGCGATAAAGTCGACCTTGAAGTAGCTGACCCCCTCGGACTTGAGCCGGGCAAACGTCTCCTCGATCCACTTTTCCGCCCCCGGCTGCGACGCGTCCAACCGGCTCATCTCCGGCCTCGGCGCCCAGTACCATCGGCCGGCAATGACGGGCTTGCCTCGGGAGTCCTTCTTCATCCACTCGGGGTGCTCGCGGAACAGTTGCGTCGTCGTCGCCACCTGCGTCGGGGCGATCCACAGGCCCAATTGCAGCCCGTAGCGCGACCGAAGTTGCCCGGAGAGCCATTTCAGCCCGTGCGGGAAGCGCTCGTTGGGAACCCAGTCGCCGCAGGCGTCGCCCCGCTGCCAGCCGTGGTCCAATTGGATCACGTCCAGTCCCAACGGCTTGAAGTGTTCGGCGGCAACGGCCGCGTTGGCCAAGACAAGGTCCTCGTTGATCCCCATCCGGATCGGATACCAACTGCACCAGACGCCCGCGGTGCCGGTGCGGGGCGGCCGGGGCGCCGACGCCGCCACCGCGTCCCCATACCGCTCCAGGGCGTCGAAGCCGCTCTGCTCGGCCGACAGCCACACCGGCCCCAAGGCAATCGTCTGCCCAGCCGGCAAGATCGTCTTGTGGAAATCCAAGACGGCGCTCAGGGACGTGCCCCCTCTGCCTCGCTGGAACTTGCCGCCGACGGATGGCGACCCCGCTTGGGCCGACAGGAAGCCCAGGACCATTGCGGCGGGCGGCTCCCGCTGGGCGAAGGCCAGGACGCACGAACTGCCGTACTGTTGCTCGGCGTTCGCCGATTTGCCCTCGGGCGCCGGACGGCAGGGGGGCGAGGCGTCAGGGTAGCCCACCACGGCGGGCGGCCGCGCGCTCTCGCCCAGTTGCCAGCCGCCGTGATCCGCCTCCGACACGTCGACCAGTCTTGCCGCGCCCAGCGTCACGTCCCGCCCGGTGCGGTTGGCGATCCGGCCCCAGATCACCACGGCCGGCCGGCCGTGGTACAACCGGATACGGCGCTCGACCTCGATCCCTTTGCCCCAATGCTCGCCGATTTCCAGCCCACGGCCGATGCCATCGCTGAACGCCGCCGTTGGGATGGTCATGATCTGATTGTGGGGAGTAAGCGTTTCGGCGCCGGCTTCAACCGCGAACCGGGCGCCTCGGACGGCCGCCGACCACCGCTCCGCGGCGGTGCCCGCCGGCCAGGTTGCCTCCCAAGTGCCGTCCGCCTGGTCCACAACGACGGCGACCCGGTTGTTGACCAGCCGCAATTTACCGTCGGCTTGGCTGACGGCCACGCTATCCGTTGCGTCGGTTTCCAAAAAAATGGGGACTGGCTCCGAGCCGGCCTGCGCAGACCCCGCAGAACTGGTCCCCGACGAGGTGCCTGTCCCCATTTTTTCCATCGCCGCCAAGCATGAGGCTGCAAGAACCGTGCCTGCGACAATCGCCCAGCGCGTCCGCAGCAACCAGTGCCACGCCATGTGTTGTCTCCTCGAAAGAGGTCCTGGCAGGATCGTAACACAGGGAAATCCGTTGTCAAGCGGAAGAGAATCCGCCAGAATCCGCCCGGCGCTGGACACCGGAAGCGGAGGCGGCTAGAATCGGCGCCATGAAACGGTTCATTTTCTCGGCCCTGGTGGCCATGGTTGCGGTATGCGGCAGTCAAGCCGCGGATGGACAGAAAGAGGCGGGAAGCCCGCTTGACTCCGCGGCTGGCGGGGCGTCCCGGTCGTACCTCCAGCCGGGCACGCCGGAGGTCGGGGGCGTCCGCCATCTGATGCTGATCTACTGCGACGCTCAGCAGATGGCCTTCGGGTCGCCCGCCGCCTGGGACGCCCGGACGCTCTTGCCCTACGTGACCTACGTGGACCGCAAGGGAAAGCCGCAGGATTGGTTCTTCGACAGCTTCCTTTGGATCGGGTACATTACCAAGGACGGCGCCAATTTGTCGAGGCCGGTGGAGGGAGCTCGCGCCATCCGCAAGGCCGATTGGCAGTGGCTGTTGGACGTGCTGTTTGACCGCGCGCACGGCGTCGGTCAACTCGAATCGTGCGTGCGCCAGGCCGCCCGGAGCTTGCCCGACAAGGATCATCGCGTCAATCTGGTCATCACCATTCCCATGCCGATGACGGCCATCAAGGACTTCGGCGCAGTCGAGCCGGGCGGCCGCTCGTTGGATTTCTCCCGCGACGCGGATCGTCTGGCGGCCGTACAGTGGTACATCGGCGCGGCCTTGGAACGGTGGAAGAGGACCGAGGCGCCGCACGTCCGGCTGGTTGGCTTCTACTGGTTGGACGAGCGCATCCAACCGCCGACGCGCGCCGTGGTCAGGCAAACCGCCGACTATCTCCACTCGCTCGGAATGAAGCTCTATTGGATACCGTTCTTCGGGGCGGACGGAATCGACCGGTGGCGGCAGCTCGGGATCGACGCGGCCATGCTTCAACCCAACTACTCCACCATGGCCAATGTCCCCCCGAGCCGTCTGGCCGAGGCCGCGCGCGTGGCACAACGATCCGGAATGGGAGTGGAACTCGAACTGGCCTATCTGGCGCGAACCGACCCCGAGCGGCGAGCACGATACCGCGCCTATCTCGACGCCGGAGCGAAGTATGGCTTCATGGATCATGCGATCTTGGGCTATTTCCAGTCCGTGGGCCTTCTGCGGGAGTTTGCCGCCTCGCCCGACCCCGCCATCCGAGACCTCTACGACCAGACGTACCGTTTCGTCAAGGGAACCTACCGGCCCAACGGCAACACGCCATCCGGAATCCTACCGGCCAATGGTAGCAGTCGGTGAATGGCGGCACGATACGTCGGCCCACATGACTCTTGCGTCCAATGGGGGCCGAACGTAGAATTGCCCCGTTGGCACAGAGAACTTGCGGAGCATTGCATGAGCACGAGCACCTTATCCAGACCCCCGCTGTTGCCGTCGAACATCCAGCGGGTGGGCATGCTTTTCGCGGGCGGGCCTGCCCCGGCCGCCAACGCCGTCATTTCCACCGCCGCCGTCTCCTTCCTGCGGAACAACATCGAAGTCTACGGCCTGCTGCACGGCTACGCCCACCTGCTCGAGTTCGGCCCCGAGCATCCGCTGGTCGAGGGGCGCGACTACGTCCGCATCGTCCACAACCTGCTCCGCCGCACCCGCAACAGCCAGGGCATCATCATCGGCACGTCGCGGGCCAATCCCGGCAAGCTGGTTTCCGAGCCGGCCCACCTGAAGGACCCCGAGCGGAGCGCCTCGCTCAAGACCGTCTACGACGCCCTGCTGTCGCTCCAGATCGACGCCCTGATCTCGATCGGCGGCGACGACACCCTGAAGACGGCCAACAAATTCAAGCTCTTTCAGGAGCAGCTCCCGCCCGGCAGCAAACACATCCCGGTCGTCCATCTGCCGAAGACCATCGACAACGACTACACGGGCATCGACTTCACCTTCGGCTACTTCACCGCGGTGGACATACTGGCCGGCGAAATCCGCAACCTGCTGGCCGACGCCGAATCGACCCGCAGCTACTTCATCGCCGAGACGATGGGCCGCAGCGCCGGCTGGCTGGCCTACGGCGCGGCGATTGCCGGCGAGGCCAGCCTGGTGATCAGCGTCGAGGACATCACCGGCAAGTACGAGGCGAGCGAGGAATCGGCCGATCCGCAGACCGGCAAGACCGTGCTCCGCCGGGTGATGAACTTGCCCGAAGTGGTCAAGCGGATCGTGGCCACGATGCGGGTCCGCGAGGAGGCCGAGGGGAAGGAGTTCGGCGTGGTGGTGATCGCCGAGGGGCTGGCCGAACTGCTGCCGCAGCAGCACATCGAAGGCATCCCCCGTGACGACTACGGACACATCGCCGTCTCGAAGTCCAATCTCGCCCGGCTCTTCGCCGAGCTGATCGCCGCGGAGTACAGCCAGCAGACCGGCCGGAAGCGGAAGGTGACGGGGATGCAACTGGGCTACGAATGCCGCTGCGCCCGGCCGCAGGCCTTCGACGTGATGCTGGGCAGCCAGTTGGGCGTGGGCTCCTATCGGGCGCTGGTGGAAAAGCGGCTCGACGGGGTGATGGTTTCCGTCTGCGGCCAACTGCAACTTAGCTACGTCCCCTTCAGCCAGTTGATCGACCCAGCCACGCTGGTGACGGTGGTCCGCTACATCGAGCCGGACAGCGACTTCCACCGGCTGGCGAGGTTTTTGGAGACCTATATCCACGATTGACTCCGCGGCTGAGGTTTTTGGAGACCAGCGCCCGTAGCTCAAGGGATAGAGCAGCGGATTTCTAATCCGCTGGTTGCAGGTTCGAATCCTGCCGGGCGTGCTTGGAAGTTCACGACAACCACGATGAGACGGGCCCGATCCATTGGGCTACCGCACGTCGAACACGTTCTGTTTTCCCGCTTCCAGCCGGAACCGCTTCAGCCCGAGGGGATGGCCGGCCGGCGCCGCAGGCAGTTTCACGGCTTCGCTCTCGGCCACAAGCAAGTCGGCTTGACAGCCGGGCGGTAGGCTGACTTCCACGTGATGGCCCTCCGGCCGCCGCTGGGCGGAAAACCGCAGCGGACCCAGCACCGTGTAGTACGTCAGGTCGAGGTCCCCCAGGTCGGCAAGCTGGGGACGGATCTGGCAGCGGGTGAAACCGGGCGCCGTCGGCCGGATGCCCGCGATGTCCATCAACAGCACGTACAGCGGCGCCACCGCGCAGTGGCTCCATTGGGAGCACGAATCGGGGGCATCCTCCCAATCCTCCTGAAGCGTGTTGTTCAAGAGGACCGATTTCATGGTCGCCCAACGATGACGGAACTCGTGGATGACGACGTTGGCCCGTCCCAGCCGCGCCAAGGCCCAATACCGCCAGCAGGCGTTGCAGGGATAGGACTGTCCCATTTCGGCCGGGCAATCGGCCAGGGCTTGCAGCGACGCCGCCGTGTTCCCGCCGGGGCACTGGTCGAAGAGGATGGCGGTGGCCAGCGCGCGGTCGGAGAGACGCGGCTGCTTTTCTTCGTCCAGCCAGGGGAGGTTGTCGACGAACAGCCCGCGCTCCCGGCTCCAGAACTTGCGGACCGTCGCCGCTTGCAGGTCGCGTCCGCGGCGGGCGAACTCCTGGGCGCGCTCCGCCTCGCCCCGCGCCTGGGCGAGCGGCGCCAGGGCGTGCTGGAGCATGGCCGCCGCGTAGAGGTTGAAGGCGCACTGCTTGTGACGCTGCCGCTGATAGGCGACGTGGTCCATCCACACGCTGGGAACGCCCAGGTTTTCCACCGGCAGCAGGCCGTCCCGACCGCGGATCGAGTGCAAGTAGCCGGCAAACTTGAGCAGCCGGGGGTAGGGTTCGTCCAGGGCCGCCAGATCGCCGGTCTCCAAGTAGTGGTTCCAGCAATCGAAGTTGAAGCCGACGCCGTGGTCCACCAACGGCCCCCACGAGGTGCTCTCCGTTTGCCGCTGCATGACCCGGGCGAGCCGGTCGAAGGCCGGCCAACAATCGAGGAAGAAGCCCTCGGGGGTCAGACCCTGGCTGAAGGTCCTCAGAAAGCGTTGCGGCAGTCTCGATTCGCCCAAGGCGGAGCGGACGGCCAGCAGTTGATGCCCGCCGTCGCCGCTGTATTGCTGCCGTTCGCGGGCCATGCCGTCCACGCACGTCTCCTGGGCGCTGTTGTAAAGCGTGTTGAGCGAGGCGTCGAAGAGCCGCTGTAGCGCCGGCTCGGCGCAGCGGATGCGGGGCGGATGGGGCCAGTCGAACATCCGCCGCCGCACGCCCACCTCCCGGATCACCACCGGCCCGGCGGCATTGCGGACGTGAAGCTGGAGCCAGCGGAGCGATTCATAATCGAAGGTCTCGAAACGGTTCACTCCCTGGCGGCAAATGAAGCGGGACCAGTTGAAGAACTGGCTGTCGAGCCAGGGCGTGGCGGCCGGGTCGTGCGCCTCCTGGCACATCATCTCGACGACCGTCCCCTCGGGGGCCTCGATGGTGAAGTAGGGCCAGCCCACGATCTGTTCGCCCAGCTCGAAGATGGCGAAGACCCCCTGCCGCGGGCCGGGCGTAGCCGGCAGTTGCCAGACGCCGTCCCCCTTCGGGACGGCAAGCGGTTCCCGCCCGATGCGGAAGCAGTCCGGCATCCGGAACTCGAACCAATCGGCCGGGTCGCGGCGCCACTCGACGCGGCCGGCGTCGGCCAGCCGCCGCACCGGCACGTCGCTCTCCCGCAGCAGCGGAATCTCGCGCATCCGCAGGGACCCATTTTCCGGCAACACGCGGTCCAGCGCGTCCCCGTCGGGATACCAGCCGCAGGCCGGCGGTTTGTCGGCCGGGCATTTGAGCGGCATCGCCGCCATCCAGCGGGAATCGGCCGCAAACGTGGCGGTATCCCAGCCGAACGGGTGCAGCCGGGCGTCGTACTCTTCTTGCAGCGAGCGGAGGAACCAGCGTTTGAATTGACCCGGCCGATGCGCCCGGTCGACCATTGCCTGCCACGAGGGACCGGAGACGATCTGCTGGCGGCGGCCGTCTTCCAGTTCGACGGTCAGGGAGAAGATCATCCCCGGCTTGCCGGCCGGCCAGGTTCCGTCGCCATGCCCATAGTAGAGCACCTCGACGCCGATCGTGTTCTTTCCCGGCGTCAACCGGCCCGTCAGGTCCACGGGGTCGACGTCCAGGGTGCGGGGGTCGCAGGGGGCCGGTCCCCACTGCACCCGCCGGCCGTTCACGGTCAGCCGGTAGCGGCTATCGGCGGTGATCCAGCCGGTGGCCTTGCGCGGCCGGCCGTCGAGGGTAACGTCCCGCCGGAAGAGGACGAAGGTGTTCGGCAAGGTCCGCTGGGAAGGGAGCCAGATCCACTGTGCCGGCGCCAGGTTGACGCGGTAGGGCCGCCAGCGCGCCGGAGCCGTGG
This sequence comes from uncultured Planctomycetaceae bacterium, assembly GCA_963754135.1. Classification (GTDB taxonomy): domain Bacteria; phylum Planctomycetota; class Planctomycetia; order Pirellulales; family Thermoguttaceae; genus JAJFUI01. The sequence continues at coordinate 34,268 of CAVWEY010000002.1, read as the reverse complement.
GAGTTTGAGCCAGGCGGTCCATCTCCTCGACGGACAGCACGCGGCCGGTTGCCGCCAGCGCGGCCGGCGGAGCGGGAGAACCCGTCGGGCTCTCGGCGGCAGCGGCCCCTTCCGCCCCGCCGGCGCCGGCCGGGGTGAGCATTGGAAGCAGCAGCGCGGCGAGGAAGTAAGCGGGCTGGGGCATGGACCGGCCTCCTAGAATTGCGGCTCTTCCATGTTAGTTGACCGGCAGGACGCCGGCAACCCCCGATCCGAAAGAACGGCCGGAGCGGCGAGGGCGCGCACTTAGACCTTTAGACCGCTGAGGTCCATTTCACGCCGCCGGTTCTCCTTGAGCAGTTCTTCCAGGGAAAGCCGCCCGTGGCGCAGGGCGGCTTCGCGGCCGAGGATGCACGTCAGGCAGCCGTCAACCGCCCGTTGCAACGTAGGATTCTCGAACCGGCTGCCGGTTACGTCCTGGTAAAACGAGGCGATGTTCCGCACGGCGCCGGCCTCGTAGAGGTTGACGACCGGGGCGGTGAACTCCTTTTGGCCGCGGACGTGGAAGTGGGACTTGGTATGGTAGCAGACGAAGGCATGGCCCTTCTGGCCGTAGACCTTGCACGCCAGCTCGCCGTCGGCGCCGTTGGGCAGGGCCTGACTGGAATGCTCGTGCGTCAGCCCGTCGGCGTACTCAAAAATCACCGAGCAGACGTCGGGGCTGTCGCCGTGCGGATTGGGGCGGGTGATCCGCGAGGCGCCCAGGGCGGCGACGGGCCGGCGGCCGAGGATCCACATCGCCGCGTCCAGGGCGTGAACGTCGAAGGACACGCACCACGCGCCGCCCAGCGGGATGTCGTAGTTCCAAATCCCGCCTTCCAGCCGGCTTTCGATGGTCGCCGTTTTTGGCGGGTCGTTGTGGCCGCCGCTGGTGCCGATGGTGACAATCTTGGCCAGCGGGCCGAGTTCTCCCTTGCGGATCCGCTCCACCACCCGGATATTGACCGGATCGGTGAGGATCTGATAGTCGACGAAGAAGACCCGCCGGTTTTGGGTGGCCGACTTGCCGGCGGCCTGGACGCGGAGGCAGCCGTGTGCGTCGACGGCCACCGGCTTGGCCATATAGACGTGCAGGCCCGCCTCGACGGCGGCCCCGGAGTGTTCGGGCAGGAACCCCGGTGGGACGATCAGCACGACGGCGTCCACTCCGCTTTCGATCACTCTCTTGTAGCCCGACAGGCCCGAGAACCGCCGCGGCTCGTCCACTCCCAGCGCCTCGCCGCAGCGGTGGGCGGCACGCGGGAAGTAGTCGGCCACGGCGTGAAACTCGTATCCGCCGTGTTTCTGAAAGAGCGGTGCGATCCAGCTTCCCCGGCCGCCGCAACCGACCAGCCCCAGCTTGATTTTGCGTTGCCCCGCGGCAGGTACGGTTTCCCGGGCCATGCCCTCGGCGGCCAGGCCCGCCGCTCCAACCAGCAGCGGCGCGGTTGCCGTGGCGCTCAGCGCTCCGCCCAGGAATTGACGGCGCGAGCAGCCTTGTTGCCGGTCATCGCGTGGCGTGGAGTGATGGCATCGCATGACGTTCTCCTTGTCGGCACTTTGGAATACCCGAAGGGATGCCGGATCGCTCGAAGCGATTCACGGCATGTGCTGCCGGCTCACGCGATGGGCACAACCTCGATCCCGGCAAGCTCGCCATAGGCCCGCAGCAGCCGCTCGTGCCGGCCGAGGATGAACAGTTGGTGGAAGCCCTTGCAGTCGCGGGGATCAGCCACGTTGTCCATCTTCAACTCGACCGAGGTGCGGCAGCCGCCGCAGGGGGGCGTGTCGATGTTCGACGCCACCTGGCCGGTCCCTAAAATCATCTTGCCCGGCCCGTCGAACTTCATCACCGTTACCGGCTCGCCCACCGGAAAAATAACCTGCGGCGAGACACCGATGTTCGATTCGCTGTGGCTGCGGAGGATCACCGGCTCGGGCGGCTCATGGAAGCCCCGCAGCCGGCTGGCGGAAGTGCAATGGGCGCCCATGAACGTCCCGGCGATCGTGTTCGGGACCGGGTCCTGTTGGAAACCCGGCCGGCCGCACAACAACCCACACAGCAACATCGAGATCCCCGCGTTCCAGTCGCATTCGCAGAAGGCGGCGACCCCTTCGCCCCGCAGCTTCAAATAGCCCATGCACGGCGGGCAGGGAATCGCCAGCTTGCGGATCAGATCGAGGCAATTGAACGAAATCCCCTGGCAGTTCTCCGCCGCCATGATCCGCTTGCAGACGAAGTACGTCTTCGCCGCGTTGATCACGTCCCGCCGGTTCGGCTCGACGATCTTCTTGGCGGTGCGGATGAACTCGTCGGCCAGCGCCGCCACCTCGTCGGTAGTTTCCTGCTTCGCCCACTCGCCGGTCCAGCGGTCCAACGGGAGCCAGTGGAGGGTGGTCCCGATCACGTCCAGCCGTTTGTCCTCCGTCTTCGTGCCATTGATGACGCACAGGCGGGTGGTCTTCATGTCCCAGACCGTCCGCAACAGCTTCACACCCGTAGCCGGCCAACCAAGGTCTTGCGTCGAGGCCGTCAGACATTTCTTCGCCTTGCGCGGCTGTTGAAGGTGCGGGGTGAAGCACGTGCCCATCGGGCTGAAGAGAATCGTGGGAATCTCGCCCCGCTCGGCGATGAACCTGCTGGCCTGCGGCCAACGGCTAAGCTGCAGCACCGTGGCGATGATCCCGTCGGGGGGCGACTGCTTGCACTCGGCCACCACCTTGTCCACCGCGGCCGCGTCGGCGATCGGCTCGGCGACGACGTCCAACTCGACGCCGGCCTTCTCGGCGGCCTCTGCCATGGTCTTGAGGTACTTGGCTTGCAGATCGTTGAAGTCGAAGGCCAAGCCGGGCCAACCCCACACGTGGGCTTCCTTGGGGCGGAAGAACACGGCGCGGACCCGCGGCTTGGCCCCGGCGGGGGACGCGCCGGCCGCCACCGCCGAGCCGAGTCCTAATATGCCCGACTGCGCCGCCAAGGCCGACAGTCCAACCGTGGTCATAAAGTCCCGCCGGTCCATCGAGCGGCAACAACCGCAAGCGTGGAAATGCTCCGCTCCGTGGTCATTTTCCCTCGCCATAACAATCGTCTCCCGTCTGAAGTAAAGCGGCGTGAGCTAAAAACTCTTGCCGTCGATCGCCAGGCCGTCCTTGCGGTTGGCCAGACGGCGGTGGGTTTCCAAGTCGATCGAGTAGTTCATCAGGTGGACCGAGCCGTCGCAGAAGGCCATGTTGAAGCCGCTGGGGTGGGCGGCGCCGAAGATGTCCCAAATCGTGTTGCCGGGTTGGTCTTCCAACGGCCCTCCCGTCCCCAGGGCATTGCTGCTCTGCTGGTGGTAGGGCGTGCTCACGTCCGCGAAACGCCTGATGTCCGCATTCTCGCCGGTGAAAATCGTCTCATTGTCGGCGGCATCCTCCCCCGTAGCGTAGTAGTCCGGGTCGAGGTACTTCTCGCCGACCAGGTAGGTGTTGCTGACCCCGTCGGTAATGTCCGCCAACTTCACCATGCTGGCGGCGTAAGCCACGCCCGTGGCAATGCTGGCGACCTCGGTGAAGATCGTCCGTGCCGCGGCCGTCATGTTGTTCGTGGTGGGGTCGATCACCCCGGTAGTGTCTTGCGGCCCGCCGCCGACGTTGCCGGTATACGGATTCCAGCCGGGGATGGTCTGGCCGCTGGGAAGAGTGCCGGTGGCGACGGCGTTGGACTGATCGCCGCCGTTGACGGCGTAGTCGCTGCGGCACGCCACCGTCGGCATCCCTTGGTTGGCCACCGGGTGGGGCACGCCGCCATAGACCGCCAGCCACGGGTAGACGACGGCCGGCCGCCGCGTGGGACAATAGAACACGCTCAGCGGGACGGACATCCGCTGAAGGTTGGCGGCGCCCTTCTGCGCGGCCGGCAGCCCCATGCCCAGATCGTGCAGTGTTTGCTGCTCAATATAGGGCAGGATGTTGTAGCCCCAGCCGGCGGGCTGGCGCCAGTCGTTGCCCAGGTCGGCGTCGCCCGTCCAGGCCCAGCCCCAGCCGTCGGTGGGGAGCCGGCCGGTGGCGCTCTCGTGGTTGAGAAAACCCAGCGAGAGCTGTTTGAGGTTGTTCTGGCACTGCATCAGCCGTGCGGCCTCGCGGGCGGCCTGCACCGCCGGCAGCAACAGGGCGATCAAGATGCCGATGATGGTGATGACCACCAAGAGTTCCACCAGCGTAAAGGCGGATTTTGGATGGTGGATGGTGGATGGTGGATTGGGTATCATAGAGTTCTCCGTTCAAACCGAGTTTCCAGAAAATCACTCACCTCCAACACAGGAGCCGTCGACATGGACCGCGAAGAACTTCGGAATCGGATGAAACAATTCGCATTACGTATCATCAAGCTCGCCGCCGCGTTGCCCCGCAACCGGGTAGGCGAGGTAATGGGCCGGCAGATCCTCCGCTCCGGCACGTCCATCGGGGCCAACTACACCGAGGCCATTCGGGCCTCATCCCGCAAGCATTTCATCTCAATCGTCGAAATCGCCGCCCGCGAAGCCGGCGAAACTCTCTATTGGCTGGAACTGCTGGCCGAGTCCAAGACGGTCAAGCCCGTCTTGCTGTCGGCGCTCATTCACGAGTGCAACGAACTGACCGCCATTCTCACCGCCACCGGCCGAACGGCAAAACGTCGCCAGTAAAACGGCGGAGGTGAATGGTGGACCGGCTTCGCGTCAAATCCACCATCCACCATCCACCATCCAAAATTCTTCTCACCTCCGTTTCCGCCAGGCGTAGGCCAACAAGCCGGCCAGGCCCGCCGCCAACAAGGCCAGCGTGCATGGCTCGGGCACCGGCACTGCCTGCGTGGCGGCATTAAAGAGGGCACCCACCTGACCAGCCGCCCCACCGCCGACGGTGCCGCCGGTCAGCGCGAAGTTGTAAAACGAGAACTGGCCAACGTACTGCGAGACGCTGCTGAGCCCGCTGTAAGAGTTGCCGCTGCCCCCCAAGGACCTCAGCGGTAAACTCACGTCCCAGGACGGGTTGTTCGACGTGGCGGTGGAGACGAAGTTTGTCGTTGGCGAGTTAGTCACGTTGCTGGCGCCAGTGCCGAAAGCGCCGCCGTTCAATCCGCCGTAGGTGGTCTCCGCCACGCCATTAACGTAGTACTGGTAAGCACCCGAGGTGCGCGTCAAAACCAAATTGTACAACGTGTACGCGGACGGGAACCAGCCGGTGCCTCCTTCATTGCTGGTGCCGACGCGGAGGACACTCCCTTGCCCCGCCCCCGAGCCGTCGTTTACGCTTAGGCCGTTCTGGTAATTGCGCTCGAAGAGGGTAATGTCGTGGGAACCCCCGCGCAAAAATATCTCCCATTGACAGTAGACGTTAGACAAATTGTACTGGCCGGCCAGCGTTTCCCAACTGAAGAGGTAAGTGTTGGAACTAAGGGAAGCGGTAGGCAAGACGAACCACAAACTGACGGAGAAGTCGCCTTGGCCCACGTCCATCCCCGGGATCGAGGTGGGCATGAACATCGCCGGGGTGTACTGGCCGCTGCCGGAAGCGTAATACCCGAACGTCCCCAGTTGGGCGGCGTTTGCGCCCGACAAATTGATGGAATTGGACGTCCCCGAATACGGGCTCGTAAGTGATTGGCCGAGGGCCACGCTGCTCAGGCCACCGGCGGTCGGGTTGTAAGCACCGTTGTAGCCGTTGCCGCTGGAGTCGGCGGCAACCAACGTCCCTGGGGCGTCATTGCCGGTGTAGTAGACGGCGGGGCTGTCGTTGACGACCGCCTGCTCGTAAGGGGTCAACGTCACGGCCTGTGCCGACGCGCCAACCAGCATCACAACCGCCACTGCCACGAGGAACAATTTGCTGCGTAACATGGAAACTCTCCTTTTTCGGCCGTTTCCGGCCATCGACAGGACCGTCCGGCCACACGGCCGGACAACAAAAAACACGGTTCGGGATGGAACACCCATCCCCAAAACACACTGACTCACGCTCATCGTTGGTGCGACCGCCGCACGGTCACCGCCGGGCGGCCGCACCGCCGCCCAAACAGTCTGCCGGCGCCAGCGCCGGGGCTAAACACGGTTCATTGGGCGGCGGGGCGGCAGCCCGGCCCATGCAGTCCTTCCGTTTATTCATGGTCGCTCACTCCTTGGGTTGCTTATTCTTGTTTCAATACGACGTGCAAAACGGGGTCGCCGAATACGACCCAATCGCAGCGCGGCACCTCGCCGCCGCGGTTTCCGCCGGTGGACACCAGCGTGAGGAAGCGGTCGCCGGCCTCCAACGGCACGTCGATGCGGACCGGGCCGTCGGCCTGCCGCAGCCCCGCCCGCCGGTACTTCAGCCGTCCATCGACGAACAGCCACAGGTCGGCGATTCCCAGCCCGTTGGCCAATCCGGCGAAGGCGTGGAAGCGGAACGGAGCGGCGACGGTGGGGTGGGTCTTGCAGACCGCCGCCAGGTCGAAGGTGACGCCCGCATTCGGGTGCAGGGCCAACAGGCCGCGGTTGTCGGGCATGTATTCCCCGCCCCGCTGCATGGCGTAGATCCAGTAGCCCCAGTCGGCCGTCTGCCGCTCGGGGGCGATGTCCGGCGCCCGCGCCCAGATCGACCCCGAGTTGGTGCCGCTGGTTTCGGGCAGGGCGTAGGTGTGCCCGGCCGAATCGAGTTGCACCGGGCCCAGTTTGCCGTTGGGCATGAAGACGCCGTCGATGAGGCGGTTCCAGGGGGCCGGATGATAATGTCCGTCGGTTTGGTGCCCGGTCCGTGGGAACTCGGTCTCTTTTGCGCCGGTCGCGGGATCAATGCCTTGCTCGCGCAAGCGGCCGGTGCCGTCGCCGCCCGCCAGGATGTCCAACAGATCGAGCACGCCGAGTTTTTGGGGCTGGGGCATGCGGCGGACAAAGCCCGCGGCAACGTTCTGCGCTGCCTGCGGTTTGGAAGGAGGCGACACGGCACCGTCGCGGTCCAGCGCGGCGGACTGCCCCTCGTTCAGCACAAAGCCCGTGGATGAGGCTTTGCTGCGGCCCGCGGGCTTCACCGCCACCCGCCCCTGGAACACGTGGACCCGGTTATGCCCTTCGGCGGTCACTTCCACGCCGAACTCGGTGCCCAGGTCGGTCACGACGGCGGTGGGAGTTCTGACAACAAATTTGGGATTTGGGATTTGGGATTCAGGATTTGCCGCTTGCGGTTTCGCGATTTCCACTCGCGCAGTAAGCTTTCCCAGCGACAAGAAGCCGCTGCTGGCGGACTCGACTTCATAGGTGCAAGGTCCCTGGAGAATGACTTTCGCGCCCGTGACGTATGTGATTTCCATCAGCCCCGAGGCCAGGGCGTAGGCTTGGCCCAAGGCGGCGTCCGGGCTGCGCGGGGCGGGCTGCGCACCGCTCCACTGGCAATCGGCCGTGGCCGTGATCCGGCCAACGATCTCGCTGTCCGGTTTGCCGGGCGACGGCGGCGGCTGGTCGACGGTTGCAACGGGGACGGGCGAGACGCCCGTGCTGCCCCACAGCGACACTTTGTACATCCAGGCGCCCAGGATCGCCGCGGCCGTGATCACCGTCGCCACCGCGTAGGACAGCAACCAGCCGCCGGGCGCAAAAAGGCCCGGCGATTGGGAGGGCGTCGAGGACAAGTCAAGAACGATGGGCGGGATGAGCGGCTCGGGGCTGGGGACGGGGGATTCCGCCGTGGCGGATTGCAGCGCGACGCCCACGCGCTCCGCCTCCGGCCGGGCCTCATCCGTGCGCGCCGCGGAAGCGGCGTCCGCCGGCTGTCCCGTCTGGGGCACTCCCAGCCCGGAACGCCAACGGAGCATGGCGTCGACCTGCATCAGCGAGACGTAGGCGCCGAGGGCGGCCGGGTTCTTGGCCAGCAGGCTGTCCAGCCGGAGCAGGTCGGCCGGCTCGGCGCGGCCATCCAGGACCAGCGTCAGCAGCCGCTCGAATTCCGACTCCCAGGCGTTGTTCACGGCTTCTCTCTCTGCGACATCTTGTCTTCGATACAGTGCGCCAGGGCCAGCCGCGCCCGATAGAGCGTGGCGGCAACGGCGTTCTCCCGCCGGTTCATCCGCTCGGCGATCTGGCCGACGGACATCGCTTCGATGTAACGCAGCGACAAGCACTCGCGCTGGTGCTCGGACAGTTTCCTCATGCAGTCTTCCAGGGCGGCGGTTTGATCGCCGAAGTCGACGGATTGCACGGCGGCGTGCTCCGCGAGCCGTTCGAGCACCCCCAGGCTGAACACGTGCCGGTTGCGGGAAACCCGCTTGCGGTGGGCCATGACCTGATAGCGGACAACCGTGTAGGCCCAGGGCAGGAAACCGGCCGGCGAGCTGACTTCGCCCGCCTTCCGGCACATCACCAGATTGGCCTCTTGCAGCACGTCCCAAACGCTGTCGGAGCCGGCCATGAGGGTGTGGGCGTAGCAGTACAGCGCGCTCTGGTGCGGGCAAGCTCCACGCCAAACCATCCGGACTCGTGCCCGTCCTCGCGCAGTGCGTCGGATTCGGCCATGAATCGGCTCCCGAAGACAACGATTGTGGTCTCTCTATACGGATTATAGCCGCCGCGCCGAAAATATGACGCGAGCGTTGAAAAGCGAATGACGATGCGCTTGCGCGGCCGGGCGTGGGGGGTGACATCCAGCCCTTGGCCTTCAGGGAAACCGCTGGCGGAGGCGCTGCCCGGCAGCCCGCCGCCCGCGGCGGTCCGGGGGCCATTCTCAATCGCTTGCGCGACGGCCGAAAGCGTGCAGGAAGCCGGCCATGCCGGCCGCTTCCCCAAGGGCGAACAGCGGCCAGTTGAACGGACGCGGCCAGCCGCCGGCCACCCAGTGGCGGAAGTCCCAACAGAAGGCAGCGATCACGAGCAACCCGCCGATGACGAGCAGCGCGCGGTCCAAGCGGCCGTAGCCAACCGGCCGCCCCCTCGATTCCCGCCACAGGGTCGCCCCGCCGCCGGCAATGATCGATGCCGACACCAGTACCGGGGCAATCACCGGCGCCAACCACGGCACCGGCAGCAGGAAGAGGACGTCCCAGGTCCAAAGCGAGGCCGGCCACCCGATCAGCACCTTCAGAAAGACGTAGTAGAAGATGTCCCAAAAGCCAAACACGAATACGAACCCGGCCAGCCACTCGCGGAAGGTCCGGCCGCTTGCCACCCCCACGGCGCTGAGCATGACCAGGGTGGCCAATTCACGGCCCAGCTCCGTCTGCAACACGCGGACGGAATCCGGCCCGGCCGCGTAAAGCTGTTCCCGGGAAAGCAAGGGGAGCACCGCGTCGTGACGCACGCCGCGGAACAATTCGCGACGGAGGGGATCGTGTATCGTCCGGAGATAAACGACGACCGCCGCCTCGACATAGCCGAATGACACGCCGAAAAGCGCCAAGACGATGAGTTTTCTCACCATTTCAGGGCGGGAAACGGAAGAGGGATTCCAGCCGGTGTGAGAACCTGAGTCTTTCATGAACGGCTCCTCGGACGAAGACGCCACGGATTTCACCGATACGAACTGCCCATCATTGTCGAGGAAAGGCAGGACGCCTGCAAGCGTCGGCCGAGGGGAGCAAAGGATTCCGGCGGCGCCATTCCGCTGCCAGCGGCAGTTCATTGTCCGGCGACGACCAAGGGTGCCCTCGCCGGGTCTGCCCATTCTTCTTGGCGATTTTGTCATTCTGAGCGCAGCGAAGAATCTCCGTGCGCAGGGGGATTCTTCGCTGCGCTCAGAATGACCGTGTGCCAGGATTTCTCGCCACACCCCTGCGCGCACAGCACTTGACGGTCTTATTGAAACGTCTATAATGAGGCTTCTTTCTCCTTTCTCCGAAACCACGTGCCCTCTACCAGATCGGGTGGCAGAAATGAAACCGTTTCTGTTCTCTGGTTTCTTGATTACGGCTTTGTCCGGTGCGGCAAGCGTTTTGGCAGCCGAGCGGGGACACGATCCTGCCCGAAGCCCGTCGCCCCGGGAAATCGTGTACGTGGAGCAGTCCCGCGGCTTCGCGCTGGGCTGCGCGGGTCCACGCCGACCTGCTTTCACGGGAACTGGTGAGGCAATCGCTGCTATTGGCTGCCCGAGACGAACTTGGTCTGGCGACTGCGCGACGCATGGTTGGGCGACGCCATGCCCAGCGAGGGAGACAATCCGCCGCTGGACGTAGCGGCCGCCGCGGGCAATCCGTCGCCGGTCGAGGTCTTGCGCGGCTTTTATCCGGCGCAAGGGGTCATTGCCCGCGACACGTTACGGTTTTCCGGCGACGTGGACTACGTGAAGCTGATCGACGACATGGAACGGCGGTTGCGGGGGTTCTTCGTGGGCGTGCTGAAACAGGCCGGCTTCCAGGGGAAGCCGCACCCGGTCAACGCCGGCGCGGCCGTGCCCGCCAGCGTGGAGAAATTGCTGACCGAGATGACCTTTACGTCGCAGTTTCAGGCCGTCCGCTCTTTGCACGAGTCGATTGCCGCGCAAGGCGAGTCTCCCATGTTGCTGGCGTGCTGGTGCGTGGGTATGCCAATCTGGCCGTGCTGACCGAGTTCTGCCCGCATCCGGCGCACAAGGTGTTCGAGGCCCGCGCGCTGCTTTACGCCCAACGGCAAGTGGCCCGCGAGCCGGACTCGGTGCGGGCCAGGCGGCACCGGGCATACGCCTTGGCGGCGGCCGGGCTGCCCGCCGCGGCCCTGGCCGATCTGGCGGCGGGGGAAAAGGAGGCCAAACCGCCCGCCAAAGAAGAGACGAAGACGCCCGGATGGGTCAAGATCATCGACGCCTATTGCCGCTACGACGTCGAGAAACTCGCCTCGTTCAAGGACGATCCTGCGCTGACTCCTTTGGCCGGCCTGTGCTGCTATTTGGCCTTGGAACGGTCCGGCTGCGAGGAAATGGCGATCGGGAAGGGACGGGCGCTGCTGTCGGACATGCCCGAATGTTACCGTCTTTACGACGGCCTTAACCGCTTGGGCGGCGTGGGTCTGTTGCACTTCTCCACCACGGGGGGCATGACCGTGGCCGGAGAGAGACTGTACGGGCGGTTGGCGGCGATGCCCGGCCTGCCGGCTGCGGCCGCCGCCATCGCCAAGGACCGGCAGGGAAAGAGGGCCGTGCAAAACGGATTGTTCGGCGGCAACGAATTGTCGCTGGCCGATGAGTTCAAGACCCGCGGAAGCTCATCGCCGCGCTGCTGGCAAATCGGGACGCCGGCGAACCGTTGTGGAGTGCCCTGGGATGTTTGATCCGGGAGCGGTCTTTCGGCCAGATTTGGTGGCGTGTGGTCTTCGAGGATCAGTACCTGGGGGTTTCTCCCGACGACTTCCTCGCTACGGCCGCGCCGTTGACGGCTGATCATCCGTTCCGCCCCCTGTTGGAGATACTGTAGCTGGGACAAAGAGACGCAAAAGCGAGCCGTCCAGCGGTTGCCGCAGATGCCGGTCGGGGGCATCGAGATCTATGCGCATCGGCAGTGTTGGCGAGTCGGCCAGCTCGCCGAAAAGCATTGGCAACCTCTCATGGATGCCGCCATCGGCCACACCGCGGAGACCGACTCCGGGCTGGTGCAGTTGATTGCCGCCTTTCCTTCCGGGCAGTGCGCCGAATTTGCGCACAGACTCCTGCGGATCAGCCCACACTCGCCGCTGGCCAAGGCGACGCTGATCGAGCATGATTGGAAGAGCGTGGAGAAGCGGGCGGCGGATTGGGAGAAATCGGCGCGGCGGCAGCCGGCGGTTCTCGAGGCGCTGGGCAAACGCTATTCCGCGGCCGGACGCGATGCCGACGCCGAGCGGTGCCTGAAGGCCGCCGTCGAGGCCGCGCCCGGCGTGGAGAGGTCTCTGGCGCTGGCCGAGGTCTATCGGAAACAAGGAAAAATGGACCTCTGGCAGGCCACGTTGGAAAAGTGCCTCGATCAGCCCGACTACGGGCTATCGCACGCCAGCGTGTGCAATGACCTCGCCAAACACTTCATGGACCGGCGGGAGTGGGACAAGGCCCTGCCCTTTGCCGAAGGCGCCGCGGAGAGCTACTCGGCGTGGGGTCTGGAAACGGCCGCCAATTGCCACGAGGCCCTGCAACACTGGAAGGAAGCGGAGTACCTTTATCAGGCGGTATCCCAGCGTTATCGCGGCCAAGAGAGCCCCTGGTATTACTTCTGCAAACGGACCGGCTACGGCGATCTGAAGCCGGCCCGCGAGTTGGTCCGCACGGCAATCTCCGCCGGTGCCCAAGTGCCCTCTAGCGGATGCGACGATGACTTCATGGCGCCGATGTACTATCTCCTGGAAAAACAGCCGGAGAAGGCGCTGCCGCTGCTGGAGGCGAGTTTCCAAAAGGGCGGCGACCCCTATGACGGGATTCTGATTGCCTTGGCGAACGATCAATTGAAGAGAAGCGGCAAGCTCGACGCCGTGTTCCAGGAAATCAAGACGAGGGGACCGAAGTACGAGAACTCGCAGACGGGGAAGTCTGCGCCAAGGGTTTGTGGCCCTGGCGGCCATGATGGCCGAAGACCTCAAGAAAGGCGGTAAGGGCGAGATCGACCTTTCCGCGGCCGACAAGCTTGTCGCTGCCGCCGCCGAGGTCGAGCGCTGCAATATCCGCTACTTCCTGGGCCAGTACCTGGCCCAGCACGGCAAAGCGGATCAGGCCGTCCAATACTGGAAAAAGTGCATGGCCTGCACGTCCCTGACCCAGTTCTCCCGCACGCTGGCCGGGGCCGAACTGCTCGACCGCGGCGTGAAGCCGGAGGATTACAAGGCGCTGCTGCAAGCGCCCGCGTCCGATGATCCGAAGCCGAAGTAGTGCGGCACAGAGCAGACCGGGCTACGGCTGGGCCGGAGCGTCGTCCTGGATCAGCCCGATCGAGTCGAGGTCGTCGCCGCAGCGGCCGTGAATGCCGATCACCGGTTTTCCATCGCCGCCCAGCAGGGTTTCCGCGCGGCCGCCTCGCCCGCCGACCCAACGGCTTTCATACTTGTCGTTGGGATCCAGCCGGTCGCCCTTAATGCGCATGAAGACCACGCGGAAACCGTCTACCCTGTCGCCGGCCTTGACAACGATCGCGCCGACGGCATATCCCTCCTTCGCCTCTAGGTCCAAGAACTCGGCCAGAAACTCGGATTGGACCTTGGCGGACGCCCCCCGGCCGTACGCCTTGCCGTTGACCTTGCCGGCGGGCGTAAGGTACTTGGGCTGAATGGACCGCACCATAAGAACCGACGGATTGAGCAAGCCGGTGGACACTCTCAATGCCACCAGCATCGCCGGCTGCCGGGGAAGGTCCCGGAAGGTGGTGGGACCGTTGCCGACCAGCTTGCTGTCTTTGGGTTTCGCGGTGGCCCAAGGCGTGGCCGCGAGCAGCCAACCCAAGGCCATGCCCAGCGCACCCGCCGGGACGGCGATGCGCCGAAGCCGTTTCGAAAAGCAACGGGCGCGGTTTCGCCCCCGAATAGCAAGACCGTTCATGCGTTAACCTCCCCCAGTGTTCGATTGCCGGAGATCGCGTGATTATACCTCTCCCACATGATCCGGGCAAGGACTGGAATCCATCACGCCGGGCCTCCTCGTGGCCGGCAAGTCCAACCACGCTGTGACCTACACGTCGACCCAACGCGCCTCGGAAGACGACCGCCGCAGGCACTCCATCAAGTGCTGGACGCGGATTCCCTGGTCGAGCCCCGGCTCGGCCGGCCGGTTTTCGGCGACGGCTTCGAGGAAGTTGGCCAGGCAGGCCACGTGGCTGCGAATCCAGCCCGTGGCCGCCTTGGGGCTGGGGAAGCTGCTGGCCGGGGGCGGATAGCGCTGCCCGGCGTCAATCCGGTTCCAGCCTCGCAGGCCGCCCAGCGGTTGCCCGGGCAGGGTGCCGTCGTGCAACTCCAAGTGGTGCGGGTCCATGCCGTTGAACCGTAGCGCCCCGCGGGAGCCGTGGATCTCCAGCCGGATCTCGTCCTCGGTCCCCGTGGCAACCTTGGTGGCCTCCATCGTCCCCAACGCGCCCGACCGCATCTTCGCCAGGAACATCACGCAGTCCTCAACGTCCACGGGAAGCCTTCTTGCCGGGTCACCGACCGCGGGGCGCTCGGGGAAGGCGGTTTGCGTGGCGGCCGTCAACGACTGGAACGGACCGATGAGCCAGTCCAGCAGGTCGAGCAGGTGAGAGGCCAGGTCGGCAATCACCCCGCCGCCGGCCGCCGCCGTGAGCTTCCATCGGAGCGGCGCGTCGGGGTTGGCGTTGCCGCCGTGCAGGTAGCAGGCGCGGAATCCCAGCACGTCGCCCAGCATCCCGGCCTCGATCCACTGCTTGGCCCGCATCGTCGCTGGAAAGAAGCGGTTCTGGAAGGTCATCTGCGCCGTGCCGCGGTAGCCGGCCAGGGCCGCCCGGACTTCCTCCGCTTCCGCCATCGTGGCCACCAGCGGTTTGTCGCAGTAGATGTGCTTCTGGTGGGCGATGGCCGAGAGCAGGGCCTCCTTGTGGAGATGATTGGGCGTGGCGACGTGGACGATGTTGATCCGCGGGTTCTCGGTGACGGCGCGGTAGTCGGTGGCCGCCACCTCGGCGCCAATCGTCTGCCGGGCCTTTTCGGCCGTCTCCGGCCGGAGGGTGACGACGTGGGTGATCCGGGCGGCCAGCGGCGCCGGGTCGTAGAACAGCGGCAAGTTCACGTAGCCGTAGGCGTGGACCTTGCCGATGAAACCGAATCCCAGGATGCCGACGCGGTAGACCTTCATGGGCATCTCCTTCAACTCACGTGCCGGCCACCAGGATACGCGATGGAAATCCCGCTGGCTAGTGGGGCTGTGCCGAAATGCTCACAATGAGCGATTGCCGCCGTTCCCCATTGCGTTCCCACTGTGTTTGATGTATATTCCATTGTGTTTTAGATCACTCAAACCCTAAATCCACGGGACAAAGCTATGGCACACATCACAGTGCAACAATTCATCGAAGCGTGGGAAAAGTCCGTCAGCGTTACCGAAGTGGCACAGAAGACGAGACTCACCAAGCCGACGGTGCAGGCCAAGGCAACGCAGTTGCGGAAGCTGGGCATCCCCTTGAAGAAGTTCAAGGGAGCCCGGCACCGCATCGACGTGGAACAGGCTTTGGCGTGTCTCGCGAAAATCCGAGGGACAACGGTGGTCGCGCTGAAAAGGGAGGCGGCGGCGGCGGCAAGGAAGCGGTCGCGGCGGGGAAGGAAATAGGGCGGGACGCTTGAAGGGGCCGGCAGTCTCCGTTGCGCCGCGGATCCGTTACGATGACCGTATACGAACACGCCATGGTCGGCATCAACGGGGCGCTGGCCGCGGGGCTACAGCGGCGGCACGGATGGCAGATCGTCGCCCTGGCCGGCTTCGCCGCCGTGCTGCCGGATTCCGACGGCCTGACAATCCTTTTCGGGCTGCGCTGCTACGCGGAAGGGCATCGCGTCTGGGCGCACAACCTGCTGGTGGCGGGCCTGGCCGCCGTGGTTGTGGCCACAGCGGCCTACGCCCTGGATGCGCCGGCCAGGGTTCAGCAATGGCTGGCGAAGCGCTGCGAAGTGTTCTCGATCCGGCCCGGCCAAACGGAGCCGCGCCGCGCGGCGGCGCTGAATTGGCTTTGTGGCTGGCGGTTGGCGTCTTGGCGGCGTACAGCCATCTGCTGGTGGACGTGTTTTTCTCCGCCGGCAAGGGGCAGCCGGTGTGGGGAGTGCCGCTGTTGTGGCCCTTTTCGGACGCCGCCTGGGCCTATCCGCTGGTGCCCTGGGGCGATATTGGCACCACCGTGATCTTTGCCGCGGGGATGTTCGCCATGCTCCGATGGCGGGCCTGGACGCGGACCATCGCCGCCGGCAGCCTGGCCGCCGTCGCCGCCTACGTGGCCCTCCGCGGCGTCGCCTTTCCGTGAAGGGTTATCGCCCAAACGGCACGTGGACTTTCTGCATCGACGGGGCCTGGCCGGGCTGGATCGAGCGGGAGTAGCCCGCCGCGTCGGTCAGCACCAGCGAGATGAACAGCACGACGAACGCCAGGCAGCCGAGAAAGACCACCAGCAGAAACGGCCGGTCGTAACGGAGGTGCATGAAGTAGAGCACGACCAGCGTGGCCTTCACCCCGGCAATGGCCAACGCCGCGTAGAGATTCAGGTTTCCGAGGTCCACGCCGGCCACCGTCACCGTCAGCGCGGTCAGCAGCAGCAACGACGCGAACACGGCCGCCAGCACGCCGAGCGGTACGACGTGGATCGTGGAGTGCGGCGTTTTCATGCGATCAGGTACAGCAGCGGAAAGAGGAAGATCCATATCACATCCACCAGGTGCCAATAGAGGCCGGTGAAATCGACGGGGGTGAAATAACCGGGACCGAACTCGCCGCGGACCGCCCGCCGCAGCACCCAGGCGATAGCGGCCATGCCGGCCAAGACGTGGACGGCGTGCAGGCCGGTCATGGCGAAATAGACGGCGAAGAAGATTTGCACGTTGTTCGGCTCGGGGCCGATCCAGCCGTTCCAGGGCGGGGCCGGCTTCTTGCTCAGCCATTGCGGGGAGACGCCCGGCGGGCCGACGGCGGCCGGGGCGATGCTCGATTTCTCGATGAGCGGTTTCGCACCCGGCGCGAACCGCTTGCGGCTTCGCATTGGGTTTTGTGCTCTGCGGCACAATTGCTCCCGGCGGCGGGGACTCCGGATGATAGGCCCCGCCGGTCAACAGCCCCTCCTCCCACTTGTCCTTGTATTCAACGCCCTTAATGCAGAGAAATGTGAAACCGCAGGCGAGGGTAACGGCCAGCAGCGGGATCAGCAAACGCCGGTTGCCCAGTTGGGCCGCGCGAACCGCGGAGGCCATCGTAAAGCTGCTGAAAATGAGCACCATCGTGTTCAACGCGCCAAGCGGCACGGAAAGGTACTTGTGGGCGTAGAAGAATACTTCGGGGTGGTTGGCCCGATAGACGGCATAGGCGCAGAACAGCCCGGAAAACAGCAGGATTTCCGTGGTCAGAAAGAGCCACATCCCCAGCTTGCCCGAGTCGAACTGCTGCTGGGGCGTCTCGAATTGATGGGCCAAGTGTGAAGGATGTTCTGGCATGGCTACTTTCGCCACTGGTATCCTCTTTCAGCTTCGTTCCAAACCAGGCCGCTGTGGTCGTACGGCTCGCCGACGCTGGGCGGGGTGGAAAAATTGTCGTGTGGCGGGGGCGAGGCGCAGGTCCATTCCAACGTCGAGCCGCCCCACGGATTCGCCGGCGCGGCGGCCGTAGTAGAGCGACCAGATCAGATAGGCCAGGATCAGCAGCATGGCCGTCATCTGCGTGAAGGCGCCGATGCTCGAAAGGACGTGGTAGGGCTGGAACTCGGGCAGATAGGTGGCGTAGCGCCGCGGCATGCCGTGCGTGCCCATCACGAACTGCGGAAAGAACGTGAGGTTGAAGCCCACGAACTGCACCAGGCAGCAGACGCGGGCGAACGCCTCGGGGTACATCCGGCCGGTGATCTTCGGCCACCAATAATGGATGCCGCCGATGAACATGAACAGCGCCCCGCCGATCATCACGTAATGGAAATGGGCCACCACGAAGTAGGTGTCGTGGACGTGGAAGTTGACGGCCAGCGTGGCCAGGAACAGCCCGGTCAGCCCGCCGATGGCGAAGAGGAAGAAGAAGCAGAGTGCATAGCACATGGGCGTCTTCAGCACGATCGACCCTTTGTACATCGTGGCCAGCCAGTTCCATATTTTCACGCCGGAGGGAATGGCCACCAACATGGTCATGGCGCTGAAGATGGCGTTGACGGGCCCCGACTGGCCGTTGGGGAACATGTGGTGGCCCCAGACCAGGAAGCCGATCACGGCGATGGCGACGCTGCTCATGGCGATGTACTTGTAGCCGAAGATTTCGCGGCGGCTGAAGGTGGGGATCACTTCGCTCATAATGCCCATCGCCGGCAGGATCATGATGTAGACCGCCGGGTGCGAGTAGAACCAGAAAAAGTGCTGGAAGAGGATCGGGTCGCCGCCGTAAAACGGGTTGAAGATGCCCAGGTGGAACAGCCGCTCAAGGATCAGCAGCAGCAGGGTGATGCCCAGCACGGGCGTGGCGATGATCTGGATGATGGCCGTGGCGTACAGCCCCCACAGGAAGAGCGGCAGTCGGAACCAGGTCATGCCCGCCGGGCGGAGCTTGTGGATCGTGACGATGAAGTTGATGCCGGTCAGGATGGAACTGAAACCGATGACGAAGACCCCGAACACGAGACACACGACCGCGGTGTTAGTTTGCGTGCTGTAGGGGGTGTAGAAGGTCCAGCCCGTGTCCACCGACCCGATCACGATCGAGGCCAGAGCCAGGAGTGCGCCGATCACGTAGAAATAGTAGCCCCACAGATTGAGCCGGGGAAAGGCCACGTCCTTGGCCCCGAGCATCAGCGGCAGGACGAAATTGCCCAGGGCCCCCGGCGTGCCGGGGATCAGCACCAGGAAGACCATGAGCGCGCCGTGCAGCGTGAAGAGTTGGTTGTAGGTCTTATAGACCGAAACGTCTTGGCTGGCGGTGGGCTCACCGGCAGCCGCACCGTCGGCGGCCTTCTCAATCGCCACGTTGCCGTGGATCAGCAGCCCTTCCGGTTTGAGCAACTGCGTGCGGATGAGCATCGCCACGATGCCGCCCAGCAGGAACGCCGTCAGCACCGAGACCAGGTACATCACGCCGATCCGCTTGTGGTCCAGGGTGAAGAGCCACGAGGCGATTCCCCGGGAATGAGTCAGATAGTTGTCAGGGGGAGCGATGTCCATGCAGAGGCCGTTAGTTCGGTGAAGCATTGCAAATTGAAAATTGCAAATTGCAAATTTTCAATTTCCAATCCTTAACGCTCGCTCAGTTCTTTCTTCGTCTTCCGCCCCTCTTGTTTCGCGCTGGGCCGAGACTCTTGATATATTCGACGATGGCCGAGAGTTTCTTGTCCTTGTAGGCGCTGCCGCTGAAGCGGTCGGCGGCGGGCGGCATCACGTTCTGGTAGCCCAGCACGATCTTCGCGCCGGGGTCAAGGACCGACTCCCGCAGGTAGGCGTCCCACTTGGCGTCGCTCATGCCGGCCGAGAGGGTGTAATCCTTGGGAACCGAGAACTTAACGTCGCTCTTGTAGAGACCCTTCCAGGTCGGCCCCTCGCTGGGCGAACCGTCCACGGAGTGGCACTGGGCGCAGCCGCTCTGCTGGTAGAGCCGCCGGCCCACCTCGGCCAGCGGCAGCGGCTTCTTCGTGGCCGGATCGACGAAGATGTTGGACAGCTCGGCCAGCTTGGCGGCGTATCCGGCGGCGTCCAGCACCACGACTTCCGTGTTCATCCGCGAATGGCCGTTGCCGCAATACTGCGTGCAAAAGGCATGGTATGTACCGAGCCGGACGGGCTTGAACCACATCTCCGTGGTCCGGCCCGGCACGGCGTTCCGCTGCACGCGGAAGGCGGGGATGTACAAGGCGTGGAGGACGTCACGAGATTGAAGCTGGAGGAGCACGGGCCGATTGACCTCCAGGTACAACCGCTCGCTGGTGGCGCCGTTGGGGTAATTGAACGAGAACGACCATTGCTGGGCGACCACTTCGATCGTGTCCGCATTGGGCGGCGGCGTGTCGAAATCCAGAAATGCCCGCAGCCCCATCACGAACAGCACGATCACCACCGCCAGCGGAATGCCGGTCCAAACGATTTCCAGCGGCGCGTTGTGGGTCGGCCCCGGCGCCGGCAGCGGGCCCTTGCGGCGGCGGTAGAGGACAATGAACGAAAGCATCAGCGCCACCACCACCACGAAAAAGAAGGCCGTGACGTAGAGCACCGTGTAGAAGATCGTGTCGTGTTCCTGGGCGGAGGTCGAAGCCGCCGGCTCCAGCCAGAAGCTCGCTTGGGCGAAGATGTCGGGAAATCCGTGCGTCATTGCTCGTCGGCCGTGCCCGTTGGTTTCTGGCGGCTCTCACGATAGATCATCGTGCCGATGACCGTGCCGAGGACGAGCACCGTTAGGATGCCGGTCACCCGCATAATGGCCATCGCCGCCCAGGTGTACGTGCCGGTTGCCGGATCGAAGTGGAATAGTCCACAGCTTAGCGCCACGCCGAACAGCCCGGAGCTGATCTTACCGGCCGAGGCGTCGATCAAGGAGTTGTGGAGCATTTCGGAATCGAACTTGACGCCTTGGATAGTGCGGGCGACGCGGCCGCCGGGCGTGCAGACGTAGATCGCCGCCTGGTGCAGGTAGTTTTCTCCCTTGGGGTCGAGCTTGTAGCCGAAGCCGATGGCCTCGCACAAGCGGCGGGCACGCTCCGGCCGGCTGCTGGTCAAGAAGTGCCAACCGGCGGCGGCCTCGGGCTTGCCCAACGCCTTCACGTAACTCGCCTTCTTCGGCTTGGCCAACTCCGGCCCCTCGCGGGGATCGAAGCTGACCGTGACGATCTGGAAGTCCTTGCCCGGTGTCAACCGTAACGGACGGATCGCCTCAACCACGCCGTTGAGCGTCCGGTTGCAGAGCATCGGACATTGGAAATAGACGGGGACCAGCAGCACGGGCCGGTCCGGCTTGAAGAAATCGCCCAGTCGCACCGTCCGGCCGTCTTCGTCGAGGAACTCGATATCCAACGGGACCTGGGCGTTGGGCTTTTCCACGACCGTGGCCCCCTCGAAGCCCGGCGGCGGAGGCTCGTTGGTCTGGGCCGCGGTCCGCTGAGCAAGCAGTGCCATCGCCAGTGCGAGGAGGATCGCCATAAAGAGTCTGCCCGGCTGTTGTGGCCAGCGTGTTATCCCGAAGGGATTGGATACGACAGCCCAGGGTTGTCGCGCAGCGACTACCCTGGGGCGATGGCCGCCAGTCACCCCATCAACCCTGAAAGGGTTGCATAATGCCGTGCCGCCGCTCCGAAACCCCGTTGGGGTTTCTTCGTTTTCCTGCGTTCTTGACCCAGGGTAGCCGCTTGCGCGGCAACCCTGGGCTGTCCTGTTCAAGCCCTTCGGGCTAATGATGGCTACAATGGCTATCATGGCTTCGCTCCTTTCTTCGCGGGCTTGTCGGCGGACTCTTGCACGGCGGCCATTTCCTGGGCCACCAGTTCCATCGCCCGGCCGACCGGGATCGCCCGCACCTTTGCCTCCCGATTGATCCAATGGTAGCTGCCGATGGTTTCCCGCTGCTCGACGAGTGCCCGGCCCAACGGCGTCTGGGGGCTGTCGGAGGGGAGGGTCCTCTCCTGCGCAATGCTCGCCCGCCAATTATAGAACCATGCCTGGAGCAAGACCACGATCAGGACCACGACCACGGCCAGAAACGTGCCCACCACGCCCAGCAGGCCGGCGTTGACCTCATCCGGCTCGACCTGCGGCGAGTTTTCCGGCGGCAATGGTTCGTGCATGGCTTGGCTCACGTATTCTCGAAGTTGAGGGATTCGGCCAGCCGCGGGTCGCGGACGGGCGCCAACGGGGCACGCCCAAGGAACCAAATCGTAGTGGCCACAAACATTCCCCCCAGGCCGACGACCATCGCCAGCACCATGCCCACGGCCGCCGGCGTTAATGGCGCCCGGACCAGTTGCATGAACGCCTGATACTGCCCGGACACCTGGTAAACCGATTGGTCCGACGCCAGTAGTTGCTTCAGTGCCTCGGGCAACGGCGTTCCGGGCGGCCCCGACGGCCTCGGGTATTTGCTGGATGAACACGTTCGGCATGATCAGCCAAAACAGGTCAAGCAGATGGGCGCCCAAGAGCCACACGGCCCAAAAGGTAAACACAAGCGGGTGCCGCTTGGCGTGCCGCGAGAGCAGCCCGAACATCGGGATCAGCAGTTGGCAGAACAGCAGGGCCAGCGAGATGCCCGCCCAAGGGCCGATCTGCCGGGGCATGTAGAACTGCGTCTCCTCCGGCATGTTGGCGTACCAGATCAGCATGTATTGGCTGAAGGCGATGTAGCCCCAGAAGACGACGAAGGCGAAAGTGAGCTTGCCCAGATCGTGGTAGTGTTCCGCGGTGATGGCCCCTTGCAGCCGCCCGGCGGCCTGGAGCCACAGCGCCAGCAGCGTGAGCACGACGAGCCCGCTGAGGACCGCGCCGCCGAAGAAATAGACGCCGATGATGGTCGAGTACCAGTGCGGGTTGAGACTCATCAGCAGATCGACGGCCGCCAGCGTGACCGTCAGGCCGAAGGCGATCATGCCGGGCACGGAGACCCGCTCCATCGCAACGCTCCAGCGGACATCGCCGTCGGCATCTTGGCGGATCGACCGGCTGCGGAAGAACCAGGCCAGGAAGACCCACACGGCAAAATAAGCTGCCAGGCGGATCATAAACCAGGTGGGCGTGAGGTAGCCGGCCTTGTGTTCCGATAATAGCCGGGGGCTAACAGCCCCCGGAGCCGTTGGCGGAGCGCAGCCCACGGGCACGCCCACTCGTACAATCCGGGCATCGCCGGCAGCAGCAAGAGACCGAGCGGCGCCAGCAGGAAGAGATTGGCGCTGAGGGCCTCGGCCAGGCGGCGGAGCGTGACGCTCCAGCCGGCCCGCGTAATGTGGTGCAGCATCACAAAGAACAGCGCCCCCAGCGCGATCGAGAAATAGAACGTGAACGCCACCAAGTAGGCATGGGCGAACAGCGCGTACCCCAGCGGCTCGTCCGGCGTCAGCCACATGGCGATCGGGCAACCGCCCACCCCGGCGAGCCATGCCAGGATCAGCGTCCACCGCGGCACCGGCCCCAGCCGCCATTGCCGGCCCTGAACGTCGATCGGCGTTTCTGTGGGCGTCCGGGTTTGCATGGGCGTTACTTGTACTTGTCCTGCTCGGTTTCGGGCACGTCCGCGGGCCTGGCGTGCTGGCTCCGCTGGAGGGCCTTCACATAGGCCACGATCGCCCAGCGGTCCGGCACCGGAATCTGCTTGTCGTAGGCCGGCATCGTGCGGATGCCGTTGGTGATGGTATTATAGAGGTTTCCGACCGGCCGGCCGCGGATTTCGTCGGTATGATAATTCGTGGGTGCGACCCAACCGGCGGCCGTGTTGGCCCCGCTCTGCTGCATTTCGGCCGCCCGCCGGGCGACCATGCCGTCGCCGTATCCGCCCAGGCCGTGGCACGCGGCACAGTAGACGTTGAACCGCTCCTGGCCCCGCCGCAGCAGGTCCATGCTCACCGGCAGGGGTATTATACTGACAAAGTCCATTTTGCCGTTTGTTCCCCGCTCTGTGCCGTGGAAAAGCCGGTCGTAGGACGCCTCGTCCGGGCAGATAAACGCAATGTCGTCCGCACACGCCGTGTGCGGTGGTGGCACACGGCGTGTGCCGCCTACCTTCAGGTCGTCGCGGGCCTCGACCCCGGGCAGCAGCGGCCGCATCGCCCGACCGTCGGCGAACATCGGATCGGGCTGCTGTGTCTTGAACTTCGGCTGCCGGACCATGTCGAGGATCGGGTGCGGTGGGCGCGTGGGCGAAGGCCGGGAGCGGCTCAAGGCAATCAGCCCGAACGGCACCAGGCCGATCAACATCAGCACGATGATTACGCCCACAATCGTTTTCGCCATTCTCAATACCCGTTTCCGCGACCACTGGTCGCGGCTTTACATTCGCACGTTACTAATCCCTGATTTCCTCCAGCGACAAGCATTCCGTCGCTGTCAGTAGTTCCCGAATCCGCGTCTCGTCGAACGTCTTGTCGGCCGCCTCGATGGTGATGAAGAACCGGTCGTCGGTGGCCCGGCGGAACCGGCGGCTGGCGAAGGTTGGAAACCAGAGCCGCGGCAGGCCCACCAGGGCCCAGAGCCCAAAAAATGCCGCCAGCGCCGCCAACAGCACGGAAAGCTCGAAGATGATGGGGATATTGGCCGGCAGGCTCCAGTAGGGCTTGCCGCTGAAGATCATGGGATAGCCGCCCAGCCCGCCGGCCGCGGCGGCCGCCGTCTGCGGCGAGTTGCAGTACCACTGCATTACCAGCGCGGTGAGCCCGCCGAGAATCCCGGCCGCCAAGACGATCCACGGGAGTTTTGTCGGACGGACGCCCATCGCCCGGTCGAGTCCGTGGACGGGGAATGGGCAGTGGCAGTCCCAGCGCCGGCAGCCAAACTGGCGGACCCGTTGGGCCGCCGCCCGCAACGCCGCGGCACTGCGGTATTCGGCCAGCAGACCCCAGAGGGGCGAGGGGCGAGGGGCGGGGGGCGAGGGATCGGGGGAATGATGAATGATGAATGATGAATGATGAACCTCGCTGCTTGCTTCCCGCGGTAATTCATCATTCATCATTCCGCATTCATCATTCGTATCCCCTGAACCCTGAACCCTGAACCTTGAATCCTCTCCCGCTTCACTGGACACTGAAGTGCCCAGCCCTCGATCCGGCCCCCCCGGGAGCGCAGTCCAGGGGCGTTTCTCGTGGGGAGATGATGCCCTTCACCTTGGCCATCGCCACCATCGGCAGCCAGCGGCAGAACAACAGGAACAACGTCATAAACAGGCCGAAGCTGCCGATCAACGTCAGCACCTCGACATAGCTGGGACAGTAGGAACCCCAACTCGACGGCAGGAAATCGCGGTGCAGCCCGCTGACGATAATCACGAACCGCTCGAACCACATGCCCACGTTCACCAGGACACAGACGACGAACATCAGCCAGACGTTCCGCCGGGCGAACTTGAACCAGAGAAGCTGCGGGACCACCACGTTGCAGCCGAGCATCGTCCAGCCGCACCACCACATCGGCCCGAATTGGCGGTCGAGAAACTGGAACCGCTCCCACGGGTTGCCGCCGTACCAGGCCATGAACCATTCCATCAGGTACGAATAGACGACCATCCAGCAGGTGACCAGCAGAATCTTCGCCATGTTGTCCAGGTGCCGCTTCGTGATGAAGTCCTTGAGTCCGAACATCTCGCGGGCGGGAATGGCCAGCGTGAGCACCATCGCGAAGCCGCTGAAGATCGCGCCGGCCACGAAATACGGCGGGAAGATCATGGAATGCCAGCCGGGCAATTGCGCCACCGCGAAGTCGAAGCTCACTACGCTGTGGACCGAGAGCACCAGCGGGGTGGCCAGCGCGGCCAAGAGCAGATACGCCTTTTCGTAGACGTGCCAATGCCGCTGGCTGCCCCGCCAGCCCAGGCTGAGGATGCCGTAGAAGTAGAACCGCCAGCGGTTGGCGGCCCGGTCGCGGAGCGTCGCCAGGTCGGGCACCATGCCCAGATACCAGAACATGAGCGACACGGTGAAGTAGGTGCCCACCGCGAACATGTCCCAGATCAACGGGCTCAAGAAGTTCGGCCACGTGCCCATCTGGCTGGGATAGGGCGTCATCCAATAAAAGAACCACGGCCGGCCGAGGTGGATGGCCGGGAACAGGCCGGCGCAGATCACCGCGAAAATGGTCATCGCCTCGGCGAAGCGGTTGATGCTGGTCCGCCATTTCTGCCGGAAAAGGAAGAGGATGGCGGAGATCAACGTGCCGGCGTGCCCGATGCCCACCCAAAACACGAAGTTGGTGATGTCGAAGGCCCAGCAGACCGGCCGGTTGAGGTTCCACACGCCTACGCCGGTAAAGAACAGGTAGAGGATCATCAGCCCGAGCACGCCCAGGGCCAGCACGGAGACGCCCATCGCCGCGTACCAGGCCTTGGGCGGATGCCGGGCCTCGACCACGCCGCAGATCGTCTCGCTCACTTCGTGGAAGCTCTGCCCCGGCGGCCCCAGAACCAGCGCGGCGCGGGTCCGCGGGTCTTCCATCGTATTGTCGATCTCGTAGGGTATCGCTAGGCTTGACATGTTTTTGACCGCACCTCATCCAACTTGATGCGATTGCAAATTGAAAATTGCAAATTTGCAATTTGCAATTTTCAATTTGCAATCATCCACTACCATCTCCTTCTCTTTGCACATCCAGTCCCGGCGCCGGGTTCCGCACCCGGGCCAGGTAAATCGTCCGCGGTTTCGTGTTCAGTTCCGGATTCAACAGGCCGTAGCTGCGGGCCGACGCCTGGAGCTTCGACACCCGGCTCGCGGGGTCGTTCAGGTCGCCGAAGACGATGGCCCCGGCCGGACAGGTCTGCTGGCAGGCGGTCTGGATTTCGCCGTCGCGGATGGGCCGGTCGCCCTGCCGTTTGGCCGCGATCCGGGCCCGTTCGATCCGCTGGATGCAGTACGTGCATTTCTCCATCACGCCCCGCATCCGCACTGTCACTTCCGGGTTCTTCTGCATCCGCAGCAGTTCCGAGATCGGCTCCCGCAGCAGGTTGGGCGTATAAAGGTCCGCGAGCGTGCCGCAGTTATAGTCGAAGAAATTGAACCGCCGCACCTTGTAGGGGCAGTTGTTCGAGCAGTACCGCGTCCCGCCGCAACGGTTGTAGGTCATCATGTTGATGCCCTCCAGGCTGTGCGTGGTGGCGCCGAAGGGGCAAACCTCCTCGCACGGGGCATTCTCGCACTGCATGCACAACACGGGCTGATGGAGCGACTGTAGAGCAGGCATCCCTGCCTGCTCAGAGTCGGCAGACGGCGCCGGCGGACCCAACGTTCCAACTCCCTCGGAGCAGGCAGGGATGCCTGCTCTACTGTCGCGGAAATACCGGTCCACGCGGATCCAGTGCATCTCGCGGCCCAACAGCACCTGCTCCCGGCCGACGATGGGGATATTGTTCTCGGCCTGACAGGCGACAACGCACGCCCCGCAGCCGGTGCAGGCGGTGAGATCGACGGCCATGCCCCAGCGGTGGAAATCGTGGGCCGGCACGCTCGGCGGCGCCACGGCCGCCGGCCCCTGACCGGCCAACCGGTGTTCGTCGAAGATCGACGGCGTGCCGCTCTTCTTGTGCCCCAGCGACGGGTCTTTCCGATATTCGGCCAGCGTTCCTTCATGGATCAACTCGGGAATCCGCTCTTGCACCGCCTCCTTGCCGACCCAGTTGATGATGTGGTGGTCCTGAACGGTGGCCAGCCGGTGGGTCTTCCCAGTTGGCCGGGCTTTGACGTTTTGCCATCCTCGGGCGATGCTTTCGCTCGTGCGCAGCAGATAGGCGTTCCCGCCGATGCCGTTGCCCACGCTTCCGGCGGCGGTTCGCCCGTAGCCCAGGGCGACGGCAATCACGCCGTCGGGCATCCCCGGCAGGAACAAGGCGGGAAACTCCACTTCTGGCGTCCCTTCGGCGTGGAGTGCGACCAACTCGTCACGCTTCACACCGATTTGCTCGGCCGTCTTTTCGTTCACTAGCGCCGCGTTGCCCCAAGTGAGCCGCGTCATCGGCTCCGGCATTTCCTGCAACCAGGCGTTGTTGGCGAACCGGCCGTCGTAGACTTTGCCGTCCTGGAAGAACACCACTTCGTATTCGCCCTTGGCCGGCCTAGGCAATCCAGCCACTTCGCCAATCAGCGGCATTTCGCGCCCGGACGGTTTCTCGGCAGCCTTTTCGGTCTTGTCGGAATCCCACGCCGTTCCCTCAACCACGCCGTCGGCCAGGGCTTTCCGCCATTTCCATTCGGAGAAGGACTTGCCCAGCAGGGAGCGGAAGCTGCGACGCACGATTTCATAGCTGCTGCCGTCGATTCCTTCCTTATCGCCGAGGATCATCGCCAAAATCTCGATTGCACTGCGGCCGTCGAACAGCGGCTCGATCAGCGGCTGCACGACGCTCACCGTGCCATCGTACGTCCGCGCGTCACCCCAGCTTTCCAGGTGGTGTGGCGCGGGAAAGGTGCCAATCGCACAGCCGTGATGTCTCGTCGTCGTGAATCGCGAGGTGAACGGTGTTCTTGACTTTCTTCAACGCATCGCCGAAGCGCAGATCGGCTGGCGCATTGTAGACGGGGTTTCCACCGAGGATCAATAGCGTGGTGATTAAGCCGTGGTCGATGTACTTGGCAACCCCTTCGATACAGCCGGTGTCCTCGAAAGGCGCAAGCAGCGGATGGCGATCCGGATCGTGATAATAGACCTCCGTCCTGCCGGAGTTTCCCAGGACTGCGTTGATCTCGGCGATAAGATCGCAAGTTGTGGCGTCAAGCCGCTTCCCCGGGACGATCACGCACCTGCCCCGGCTGGCTTCCAGATCCGCCTTGAGCTGCTCGACAAATGCTTCGTCGATTCCGCTCTCGATCTTGGCCAGACCGGGGTTGGCCAATCCAAGGGCATGGGCCAACTGTCTCAGGAAGTCTCGAACCGCGCCAGGCCGCAACGCGCGCCGATGGTCGGTGCAGGAGCCCGTCACGGTTGGAACCGACTCGACCACGTAGAGCCGATTCATTTCTCCGTTGGCTCCGTGGAGTTGCCTGCCGGCGGCGAACTCCCGAGCGTACTTGATCGCCAGCGGGTCGCCACTGCCAAACAGATCAGCCTCAACCGCCACGGTCACTTTCGCCTGCGTCAGGTCCAACGTGCGGCAAATAGAGATCAGGCCCAAATTGATGGATTCCAGGGTAGGCATCCGTAATGGGTTCGTACTCAAACCACTTGGCCTTTGGCAGCGCCTTTCGCAACCGCTTACGCATACCCAGCAAACTCGGCGAACTTGATGTCTCGCTAAGCACGCAAATCCCCTTGCCGTCCCCCTTGAACACGTCCTTCGCCCAGCGGGCGAACTCCTCCCAACTCGACGCGGTCCGCGTCCCGTCGGCGTTGCGGCGGATCACCCCGCGGCTGCGGTCGGGGTCGTAAAGCTCCAAAATGCTGGCCTGGGCGATCGCGTCACACGCCCCGCGGTTCAGCGGATGACTCGGGTTGCCCTCGATCTTGATCGGCCGCCCGTCGTAACTCGTGACCAAGAGCCCTTGAGCAATGCCGCCGATCTCCATCGCCGTGGCATAGCAGACCGGCTCGCCGGGCGTGCGGCTGGGCGGCCGGTGGGCGTAGGGGGCCAGCTTCTCCTCCGGCATCCGGATGCAGCCGCTCGCGCCCGCTAACGCCAGCGACGCCCCCATCAACTGCAAGAACTGGCGGCGTGAGCGACGATCGTCATCCTGAGCGCAGCGAAGGATCTCGTCGGCGCATCGGCCGGCGCGTGGCTGCAGAGATTCTTCGCTGCGCTCAGAATGACTGTCGCGCTCAGAATGACCGTTTGGCGGAATTATCGGTGGCATGTCACACAGTCCGTGCTGGGGTGGACGTGGTAATCTTCCATCAGCTTCTTGCCCAAGGCCGTGCGGGCCCGCGGCTCGCCCGGCGGCATCCAGTCCATGTTCGTCACCCGGTCGCGCGGCCGCAGAAACGGCGCGGGATCGCGGTGGCACTTCAGACACCACGCCATGTTCAGCGGCGCGACCGTCCGAACCGTCTCCATTTGAGAGACCAGGCCGTGACATTCGATGCAACCGACGCCGACGTGTACATGGGCGCTGTGATCAAAATAAACGTAGTCGGCCAGGTTGTGGACCTTGATCCAGAGGATGGGCGTGCCCTCGACGTAGCTCTGCTGGACCTCGCCCAAGTTGGCCGAGTCGGGCAGGATGGCCTTGTGGCAGTTCATGCACACGCCGGTGGGCGGCAGGGCGGCCATGGCGGCCCGCTCCACCGTGGTGTGGCAATAGCGGCAATCCATGCCCAGCTTGCCCACGTGCAGGGCGTGGCTGTAGGGGACCGGCTGCACGGGCTGATAGCCGACGTTGAGCGTCGTGGGGTCGGCCCCATAGGCCAGCAACAGGCCGAGATAGACCGGCAGGGTGACCAGCCCGAGCAACAAGGCCACCGTCGCCCGGTTCGACCACTTGGGGAACGTCATCAGCGGCGTTGAGTCCATGTCCGGCCCGTCCCCGCGGTTTCTCGCCAACCGCCCGGCTCCCAAGAGCCCTGCGAAGGCGTCTCGCACCTCGGGTGTCCGCCATTGTACTCGATGGGGCGGACGGCACCAGGGCCCTTTGACCGCCAGCCCTGGCCTGGACCTCGACCATCTACCCGTCTTGGAAATTCAACGACTTGCTGACCAACTCTAAAACAGCCGTGCCTGGTTGGGGCGGCCCAGCGGATGGGCGTCGTAGCCGGCCTCCCGGAGCCGGTCGACGAACTCCTCCGGCCCGTGCGTGCAATAGACCACCCGCGGATCGACACGGGCGACCGCCTCGAAAAGCTCGTCGTAGTCCGCGTGGTCGGACAGCGGGACGGCATGATCGACGCCGAGCCGGTACTTCGCCCGCGGATCGACCGCCCAGCCGGTCACGGCGATGCGGACCTGGCGGCCGAGGCGTTCCAAGGTTCCGACGTTCGGGGGCACAATGACGGCCCGGCCGGGCGTCACGGTGGCGGTTAGACGCTGGTAGTCGCCCAGGCTCATGCCGCAGGCTTCGTAGACCTGGCTGACGGCGAACACGCCGCGGTGCTGGAGGACGGGGATTCCGGCGTCAGTCAGCAGCCGGGTGACCTCCTGACCCTTGCCGAGCGCGTACGCCTGGATGACCGGCACGGCGTCCTGGGCCAGCGTTTCACGCACGAGCGCAATGAGTTGGCCGATCGCCTGCTGCCGCGGCGGCAGGCGGTAATCGGGATGCCCGTAGGTACACTCGATCACCAGAATGTCGGCATGGGGCAGTTCGGCCTTTTCGGTGGTGGCCGACTCGCCGAGCTTGAAGTCGCCGGTGTAGAGCAGCGATTGTTCGCCGTCCTCGGCCAGCAGCATGGCCGAGCCGAGGCAGTGGCCGGCGGGAAAGGTCGTCAACCGCAGACCGCCCCAGAGAATCGGCTTTCGGTAGGGCATCGCCAAGGTGGGCCGCGGTCCCAGCCGGTGCTGGTAGAGCGCGGCCGTCTCGGGCGTGCAGAGCGCATACTCGTGCCGGGCGATGTGGTCGCTGTGGGCGTGCGAGATGAATGCCCGCGGCTGACGCCGGCGGAAGTCGACCGCCAGGTCGGCCTTGGTCAGCTTCAATCCGTTGTCCCAGTGGAACATCACGCGATGAGGGATAAGAGATAAGGGATGAGAGATGAGAGATTATCGCGCAACGGAGCAACGGTGCGGTCGAATCGTCCGCCGGCTGCGGCCGGCGGGAGCAAGCCAGCGCCGCACACGATCCCCCCGCGACCGCAGTCGCGGGGCGTTTCCACATTCTCTCGCCGGCCCCCGACAGTCCCTCAACCCTTATCTCTTATCCCTTATCGCTCATCCCTAGTCCCGTGCCGCCGCCAGGGCTGGCCGGGCGGTGGGGGCCAGGCCGGCCGCACGCCAGACCTTGTCCAGCGCCTCGGCGGTCTGCTTGACGATGACGTCGCGGCGGCGGCTCTGGAACGCGCTCCGCGAGGGCTTGACCGTGACCGGGCCGTCGTAGCCCAGCTCCCGCAGGAGGGTGAGGAACCCGGCCACGTCGATCCGGCCGTTCTCGCCGCCGGGCAGGAGGCGGGATTTCTCGTCCAGTTCGGCCGGGGCCGGGCCGGCCGGCATGTCGGCCACCTGCACCGCCACGATCTGCTTCGCCGGCAGCTTGCGGAGCGTCTCCAGCGAGCCGCCGCAGGCCACCAGGTCCCAGGTGTCCAACAGCAGGCCGAGGTTCGGCGCGGCCACCATGTTCAACAGCAAGGTCATCGCGTCGAGGTCGTGGATGAACTGGAAGGCCCGGTTGCGGCGGAGGTATTCCGCGGCCTGGAAGCCGACGGCCAGCCGCACGCCCGCCGGCCTCAGCGCCGCGCAGATGTCGTGGAAGCGGCGGCGGTGGAACTCGAAGTTCTCGTGGTAGGGGAGGGTGTCGCCGGCGGGGGCGAGCACCGCCCAGCAGCGCGTGCAGCCCAACTCCGCCGCACAGCCGGCATACTCCGGCAGCTTCTTCAACTCCTTCTCGAACGTCTCGTCGTCGGTGTCCCATTCCAACGGCAGGGGGAACGTGCCGATGCGGATCTTGGCGCTCTGGATCAGCCGCCGAGCGTAGGGCATGCCCTTCAGCCGCACCCGCACGGCGAACTCCGCCATGTTCAAGTCGATCCCCGCAAAGCCGTAGGTCAGGGCCAACTCGATGATCTCGCTCTGGTGCCCCGAAATGCCGAGTGCCGCCGGGTTGAGGTTCTTGAACATGACAATTGCTCCGGGAAACCAAGGATTATATGCAACCCCCGCCATCGGGCCACCCGGCCCAGGCAGGGAATTCTTGATTGTTACACATCCCGGAGGCCGGCGGAAGGGGGGCTGGCGAGGAGTTAATAACCGCGGCAGTGGAGCGTGAAAACCACGGCAGCGGCCAACAGGCAGTAGATGCCGAAGAAGTGCCAACGGCCGCCCTCAAGCCAGCGGGATAGCCACTTGAGAGCCAACAAACCAGCCAGGAAGGCACAAACCATCCCCAAAAGACTGGGCGCGAATAGGCTCCAAGTTACGGCCGCACCGGCGGTTTCGTGCTGGGCCCGAACCAATCGCAATAATTCGCGCGCGATGATTGGCGGGGTAACGATTACCGCCATCGCAAAACTGAATTCCTCCATCCTCGGTTTGAGAACGCCTCGCAGCAAGCCGGTTGAGATCGTTCCCCCGGACCGCGAAAACCCCCGAAACGGCAGAAATAGGCTTTGAACGACCCCAATCCATACTGCGTCCCGGATCTCAATCGCTCGCTGGCCGGCCCTTCTGCGTTCGACCAGTCCGGCGATGAGGATCAATACCCCGCCCGCCGTGAGCGCAGCGGCGACGAGGCCAAGATTACCGAACAACAATTCGACCTCGACCTTTTGCGGGTGGCCGCTGGCGTCTTTGACCGCGTAGCCCAACTTCTCCGCCCCCTTTTCAATGCCCAGAATGAGCACGCCCACGGCGACGGTCGGCAGGGTCGCTATGAAGAGCCGGAGAATCTGCTGCCGGAACACGTCGCGGGAGGCAAAGATACTCTGCTTCCAAGCCTGCCAAAAATAGAAGATTACCGCAAACATCGTGCCCGTGTGGAGCATCACCAACAGCAGGGTCATTTCCGGCTTGGAGGGGTCCAAGCCCATCAGCTTTTCGGCCACGATCACGTGGGCGGAACTCGAAACCGGAAGCAACTCGGCCAACCCTTGCACCAAGGCTAAGATGACTATCTGGAGCAGGCTCATTTGGACGATGCGTTGTCTGCTGGGGCTGTCGGGAGGCGAAAGCGGGCCTTCGGGCGCGCGACTCGTGAAGAAAGCGAAATCATACCACCCCAACCCGAACCACGAAACCGGGCCGGCTGGCTTTGCCGCACCCTTTGCACGCGCCGCTCACCCGAGGTATAATAGCTCGTAACCGGTCCAGCGTTCGACCGAAGAAGGAAGAAGCACGTATTGGGGGCGAACTGGATTCGACCGGGCAGTTAGAAGTGCAGGTGGCGTGCCGTGGTTGGTCAGCGGGCCACGTTAAAAGCCGACCAATAAACTTAATTGCCGAGCATAGTCTCGCAATGGCCGCCTAGAGATAGGTTGCCCCGGCTGAGGGCCTTCGCCGGAGAGGCCCGACTGCCGGCCGCAATTCCGGATCGTCCCGGGTCGCCGTCGGCCACGCCCGGGATTAAACCCTGCCGCCGGCTAGCCGCCGTTTCACCCCGTCGGTTGGGGGTCTTGGTGGCGAAGACGTAAATCATCCGACTACGCATGTAGAAGCCTGCACGGAAATGTCGCGGGACGCGGGTTCGATTCCCGCCGCCTCCACAGAAGCCACTTACAGCGAAAATTGTAAGTGGCTTTTTATTTTGCATTTACGTCGATATTCAAGCGTCACAATACAGCCGAAAAACGCATTTGGGTGCCATAACAAGGCGTTTTTGGGTGCCTTTAGTACTGCAAATGGGTGGCAAGTATGGCATCGTAACGACTCGGCACCCAATACTCCAAATGTCATGCAGAGATACCACTCATGCCACGCAAACGGACTGAGGATTGGCTCACCGACGAGCGAGGGCGCTATCGGCGGAAGGTTGGCTGGTGGGTCGATGAATATGGCAAACGGAAGCAATATCCCTTCCACTTCGGGACCAGCAAAGACCAGGCATGCGCCCGCCTGATGCGTGTGAAAGAACTCTGGTCGCTGGTGGAGGAGCGGTGCCAACGGCCACCAGAGCCTCAACCCGACAATATGGGGGTAGTCTGGCCACGGCAAGAACCGAAGGAGCCAGCTTGGGACGCCGAATCACTTTGGCTCGCCCGTGAACTGGCCGCTGGCCGGGTGCAAATTCTCGTCGGTCGCGGTCTCCACGAGCTTCCAGAAGCGTATAGCACTCGACTTCACGGATTGGCAAGAAAATACCCCATTCTTCACTTCGTTCCAGAAGACTCGCAGGCATTCTCTCAAGGTACTGCCTTCACGAACCGGGCCGTCCAGTTTCGTCTGGATGAGATTCGTCACTCAACCCCGAATGTGTTGCCTGAGAGAAT
>CAVWEY010000001.1:0-610651 GCA_963754135.1 uncultured Planctomycetaceae bacterium | reverse complement strand
GTCGTGAAAACGATCCGCAAGGACCACGAGCCGGGGGCCGGCACGCTCGACGCCGATTACCTCTGGTACGTCACCAGCTTCGTCTACGACACGGAAGGCCGCACAACAGCCGTCACCGACCAGGGCGAAGACGTCGATTACGACGGCGTGGGCGATGCGGCAAACCCGTTGGTCACGCAGACGATGTACTCGGAAGAGGCGTTCAAGAGTTACGTGACGGTGATGGATCCGCTCTCGCATTACACCACGACCGGCTACGACGGCCTTGG
This sequence comes from uncultured Planctomycetaceae bacterium, assembly GCA_963754135.1. Classification (GTDB taxonomy): domain Bacteria; phylum Planctomycetota; class Planctomycetia; order Pirellulales; family Thermoguttaceae; genus JAJFUI01. The sequence goes on along the minus strand of CAVWEY010000001.1, from coordinate 610,382 downwards.
GCGGCGTCGCTGCTCGCAGGAGGGCGGCGTTGAAATGTCGGGCGCTGTGCAGTACGCCACGGAGACCCGCTTCGACTACGAGCCCGGCGGCCGGCTCTCGGCGCTGGTCTCCGGCGGGGCCGACGGACTGGTCGATCCGCCCAACGACGCCGACAACCAGACGACCGCTTATACTTACGACACGCACGGCCGGCTGGCCGTCACGACGTATCCCGACGGCCACAGCGTCTACGACACCTGGCACGTCCACAACGGCGCGCTACAATGCGTGACCGACCAGGACTCGACCGAGAGCACGTACACGTACAAGGTGCTCGATCTTGGCGGGCAGTACGGAATCGAAACCCGTCAATACGTTTCCTCCGGCTCGCCGCTGGGCGACCGCGAAATCGTCACCGTCACCGACGGGCTGGGCCGGTTGGTCAACGGTGTGGCCAACGCCACGCCCGGCGGTGCGCAAACGTCGCAAGTGACGAACTGTTACGAATACTGGGGTGCGCTCGGCTGGCAAGAGCAACAGGTTGACACCAGCGGCGCCGTTGAGCGGGTCCGGTACAATTTCGACCAAGGCGGCCGAACGACGCGGATGTTTTGGCCTTACGTGTCGGGCCAATTCGTGAACGACTTCGTTGCCTACAGCGATTTTGACGGCCTTGGCCGGCCCCGGTCGATCCGCAATTGCGTGGGCGGCTGTTACAACGACATGGTGAAGTACAAGTTCCTGGGCGGCCGTGTCGCTGAGAAAGAGTATCCGCAATCCGACCCAACCAAGACTATTCGGCAAACGTTTTGGTCGCCGAGCGAAAACAATTATGACGCGTTTGGCCGGCTGCTGCGGAGTCACGCCGTGCGCGACCCCGATGGGTCGGCCGCCGCGGTGATGGACCTCGGGTACCAATATGACGACGATGGAAATCCCACTTGGCGATTTGACGCGTTGCAGAATTCCGGGGCCACGCAATGGAGCCAGAAATATGAATACGACCGCTTGAACCGCTTATCCTGCGCGATGCAGGGCGCGGTGGCGAACTGGCAGGGTCAAGGGGGCCGACAGAGCATCTCGCCACAGAAGCAGTGGGTCTATAACGACACGTTCGCCGGGGAAACCTACTCGCTCGACGCGATGGGCAACTTCGTCACGTTCTACAACAACGGGACTGTTGACCAGCGGACCCACAACACGAGCAACGAGATCACGGCTCGCACCGTGGGCGGGGTGGCGAAGAATCCCACGTTCGATCCTGCCGGCGACATGACGTTCGACGGCGAGAATTATAACCTGGGTTATGATTTCCGCCACCGGCTCGTGCAGGTCAAGCGTCAAGACGACACGCTCTTTGTGGCGTTTTCCTATGACGCTTTGAACCGCCGGATTCGTAAGACCACTTATGCCGCTGATGGCACAACGGTGTTGTGCGATGAACGTTTTCTCTATGATGGCTCGCGGGTCATCGAAAAACGCGACAACGCCACTGGCGTTGTGATGAACCGTTACGTCTACGGTACGCAATACGTTGACGAGCCGGTTCGTGTCTACCGCGACTCGAACCTAAACGGCGATTTCACTGACCCGAACGAGAACTTCTACTTTCTTCAGGACCGGCTGTTCAACGTCGTGGCGCTTACCGACGCTGACGGCGTGGTCCAGGAGCGGGTCGTTTACGAGCCTTACGGCAAATCGACTTGCCATAGGGTTTCCGACGGCGACGAGACCGTCGCCTCGCACTTCGGCAACCCGTACTTGTTCACGGGCCGGGAGTTGGACTCCGAAACCGGTCTCTACAACTACAACCACCGCTATTACAGCACTGCGCTCGGCAGGTTCATCAACAGAGATCCAATTGGCGGGATCAACCTCTACGAGTATGTTGGCGATGATCCGACAAATGCGACTGATCCGAGTGGCATGTCGGGATCGGGGGTCGGCGTCGGAATTGATCCGGCGCAGGACCCTATGTCAGTGCCAATTTGTCCGAGTGGCGGAAAACCGGGTGCCGCCCCCAATCTTGGTTCAGCCCCAGCCGGCACTGATTGCGATAACGATGCCGGGATCACCACCTGGTTCAACACCAATCATTCAGAGATTCATAACATTCGCTATAAGCAACTCGTCAACACTCACGAAGCCGAGCACAGAAAGAACATGTCGTCATGCTGCGATGCCAAGTGCAAATGCCTCGCCAACGCCAAACAGATGGGCGGAGAGTACGGACGGAAGATGGCTGAACTGTGCGAGGAGGGGTGGTCTAACTGGAAGAACGTAAACAGGTTATCCCTGGAGCAACGTGCGGCGGCACAGAGTTGCGCGGAGGCCAAGAAGGACATTGCGATAATTGATTCCGGCAAGGCCAAGGGTGGGCCATCCCATGCAACTGTTGTGACATTCTGGTGAGAGAGCGCGACATACAGTGCCCGCATGGGGACGCCACTGCGGTGCTGGTAGGATGTCCATTTAACGCGGATGGCGATATTGACACGGACTTGTTCAAGCACCTTCGCCAACTTCGGAATGCCCGTTAGTGACGAGCGAGGCTATAGCACCGTAACTTGTTAGAAACCGAATGTTACGATTTCGAGGTCGGTTGAGTTATTGAACTGAAATGGCAAGGGCAAGTCACATGTCCACTCAAGACTGTAGGCGACACAAGTGCGCACCAATCGTTTCGATAATTGCGTTCTGCTATCTTTCCTTTCTCGGTGGCGCTTAGGGACTAGGTGTTTCGGCGAGACGACCACCGAGGGTGTCACCGTACAACTGGCGGACAGAAATGCGGAGCCAGTAATTGCGAAATGGAACCAGGCAATCGAGTTATGTGACAATCGCAACCTGCGTGGTGTTGTGGATTTGTTTTGTCCTGATTGTCGGGCTGAGTGGTCCAGTCTGCCGCCATCGGAGACAACATTCAAGATACTACGGCTATGGTTCGGCGAGAAGAACGCCCTTCGTTCGCAACGTACAGTGATTTATCGTGACTCCAGAGGAAACCTCTTGGCAAAGATATACCGCGAGCTTTCGATGACCCTGCCCGGCAACCACACAAGGTTCGTCACCCGCAGTTGTACCGGGATACTAGAACAGCGAACCGGGGACCGTTGGTACATTGTGACCCCAACTGGAAAAGACCACCGGGAATTCGGAGTCGGGGCACCTCTTGACGACGTGCGAATGACAGTTGTGCCGACTCAGGCTACGATCGACTCGTGGTCAGACCTGACGTTGAAGGTGACGTTCGAGAACGTGGGCAAGACCACTCCCGTTGCCCTGCATCCTCAGCCGTCGTTCTACTTGAACCAAAACGCCGCGATCGTCGTCTTCAATGTACAGCACGAGCGGCGAAAGCAGTTCGCAGAATGGTACAGGGGGATTGAGTTGCGATCCAGTCCGCCAATATCTGGGCTTATCGAATGGATCGACGCTCCTCCACGGCCAATTCAATTGGGGCCTGGGCAGAAAAGGGAATTCGCGCTCAATCTAAATGAAGTCTGTTGGGGCTGTAAGCAGCTACAGGATGGCCCGGCAGGCACCTTCAATATGTTCCTGATCTACGATTCTTTCCTTGAATGGAATCCGCTCCCAGTTGACTCTCTGGTCTGGAAAGGGAGAGTTGCATCGGGCCTTTTTCGCATTACAGTGAAGGGACGGGAACGGGTAAATGAATCGGGGGTACTCGACTTGGTGCCTGCCCGGCCGATCCAGTCCCCTGTGTCCGTCAACCCTTTGCTCGATGCTGCTCGGCAGCAAGGCATCTATCGCCGTCCCCACTCTTGAGAACTCAGAGTGAACCGTCCCTGCCGCCACGAGCGTTGTGATGCGGTAAATCCAAGATGCAACGGCTCTCGGGTGGATGCGGCAGTCTATCCTATAGCCGCTGAAACCTTGGATCGCCGATCACCACGTTCGTTGGTTCAGGGCTGCCCTGGTCCAGCGGTGCCCGGACGGGGAATGTCGGGCAGCACAGTGGGCACGGCGTACTGGATCGCCGCGTCAGTCGTTCTGTGAGCCGGTCAAGTACGCTCGGTAGGGCATCGCGGATTCGTGGGGCGACGATTTCGGATTCGGTCAACGAATTGACCCCACCCTCTCCCTAATCGGGGGACACAATACCAGTTATGACAAGATGGGCAAGTGACCGATCGTGCGTGCGATTCGCCGACTTCGACGGGCTGAACCGCCCGCGGACGATCCGCAACTGTGTAGGCGGATGTTACACGGACATGGTACACTACACCTTCGTTGGTGGCCGGGTGGCGACGAAGGAATATCCGCAGCCGGACCCGACCAAGACCGTGCGGCAGACGTTCTGGTCCGCTGCCGAGAACAACTACGACGCCTTCGGGCGGCTAACTCGCAGTCACGCGGTCCGCGACCCGGACGGCGCGGCCAACCCGCTGGTGGACATCCAGTACCAGTACGACGACGACAGCAACCCGACCTGGCGTTACGACGCCCTGCAAAACTCCGGTGCCACGCAATGGAGCCAGAAGTACCAGTACGACCAGTTGAACCGGCTCTCGTGCGCCATGCAGGGTGCCATCAACAACTGGCAGGGCCAGGGCGGCCAGCAGAGCATTTCGCCGCAGAAGAACTGGGTCTGGAATGACACCTTCGGTGGCCAGACGTACTCGCTGGACGCGATGGGGAACTTCAACAGTTTCTACAACAACGGCGTGGTAGACCAGCGGACGCACAACACGTCCAACGAGGTCATCACTCGACTGTTGGGCGGGACGGCCAAGAATCCTTCGTACGACGCCGCCGGGAACATGACGGACGACGGCGATCAGTACAAGTTCGTCTACGACTTCCGCAACCGGCTGATCTCGGTTACGACCCGTGACGCCACGCCCAAGAAGGTTTTGGACTTCGCCTACGACGGGCTCGACCGCCGCATCCGCAAGATCAGCTACGCGACTGACGGCGTGACGGTGGTTTGCGACGTGCGGTTCCTTTACGACGGTCAGCGGATCATCGAGAAGCGGGACCACGGCAATTCCGACTTCCTGTTGGCCCGCTACGTCTACGGCACGCAGTACATCGACGAGCCGATCCGTATGTACCGGGACTCGAACCTGGACGGCAGCTTCGCCGACCCGAACGACAACTTCTACTTCCTGCAAGATCGGCTGTTCAACGTGGTCGCGCTCGCCGACCCCGACGGCGTGGTGCAAGAGCAGGTGGTCTACGAACCTTACGGCAAGTCCACGTGCCATAGGGTTTCGGACGGCGACGAAACCGTCGCCTCCCACTTCGGCAACCCCTACTTGTTCACCGGGCGCGAACTCGACAGCGAAACCGGCCTCTACAACTACCGCGGGCGGTACTACAGCACTGCGCTCGGCAGGTTCATCAACAGAGATCCAATCGGGGATGACATCAATCTCTACCGCTACTGTTACGACAACCCGACGAACGCCACCGATCCTAGTGGCAATGAAGCGATAGCGTGGCTGTGCGAACACAACAAAGAATGTGCCCCGCCGTCGCCATCGACCGGTGTTGTTATTGACGGAGAGACTTATCCGTGTTCCTGTTTCAAGAAGGACATGAAGTGTGGCCCGGAAATCGGACCGCAACTCATAGACACTATTCTTGCGTTGAACTCCTACTTCAGCAAGAACGTCGGTTTTGTAAAGAGCTTCGAAGCGACGTTCTGGGCACAGTTCGGCCAAGGAATATCACACTGGGATATAACCGGACTTACCCAAGTGGACGATGTGTGGAGTACGCCTTGTTATGCATCACGCAAGGGGACAATATGCCAGTTGTGCGTTACGGTATTCGGCGTGAAGCAAGACCTATGGGAGGTCAACTATATGCTTTGGGGATACCTGAGCCGTAAGTTCGGCGGAACCGGGACTTATAGTTATCCCTGGGTCTACAAAAATATCTTTAAGGACGAGATAGACCCGTGCAAGCCGAAACACCAGTACACGTCGTATCTTACGGACTGGATAGCGGTTGGCTACAAGTTTGCCGACCCCGAAGCGTTTATGACATACCTGTTTAAGGATTCCGTTCCCAAGAAGGACAATCCACGATTTGCGAAGTGTGGCAAGTGCAATGAAGCGTTGCCAGAGGGGCCATTCAAGTTTCGACTTGGCGGCAGCCTGGAAAAATGACGCGCGGAGCCATTTGGGTTCGGCTCGTCGTCGAAACAACTGCCCAGGTTTGTCCACCCGGTCGGAGGGCGGGCGGGTTGGGAATTGACAAAGCGTGGAGTTCCTCTTGAAACGCCGGTTCGGTGCATGGATATGGATTACGAAAACAAAGGCGACATTACCGGTTCCAGTCGTGATCCAATTCAAGCCTCTGGTGTTGCGCCTGTTATGGGGAGGGTGGTTGAAACGGACAAGTGTCTAAGGGCTGCTGTACGCGTGGTCTTGCTCTTCACTGGTGCGATTGCCGCAATAGGAATACTGCTGCTCTTGATGCGATGGCAAGCGAAGAGAGGGATGGCGGAATTCGCCAATCAGGCGAAGGACAAAACGACGCTCATCGAGCAGATATATCGTTTTTACAACGATCACGAGATTTGGCCGCGCAGCCTGTCCGATGTGGCACCTTCATATTCGACGTGCAAGATGAGAGACGGATATGAAGAAACAGAAGACGGGTGGGAATACTGGAAAGAAACCGATGTGAATCATGGTCCATTACTGCGACTGAACGGCCCATATCACATGGTACTTATGTATCAGTTTCCCCCAGGTCGCGTTCTCACTAACGACAATCATGGCTGGAGTTGTTCGTCAGAGGGATCGGCCATCGAGCTGAATGTCAAACAAGACATTCCTCGTGGTTTCCTTCCAGGGGTGTCCTGGGCCAGCGAGTTCTGACAACCGCACTGACAGAGGGTCGCGTCCCGCTGTCCTGGGCCAGCAAGTTCTGACAACCGCACTGACGGAGAGCCGCGTCCCGCAGAGTAGTGGTGAAATTGGGCGTGAATGGGGCATTTTCCGGCGGGGTTGCCTCAAGCAGCGCCCGCGACCGACTTGTTCCCCGGCAATTCGGTTTTAAGAAGGTCGTCTGGGCGGCGTGTGCGCAGGGGAGTGCCGCGACGGTCGCCAAAAAGGCCGTTGCACTGTTCACGCGGCGCGATGCAGCTTGACGATCGGCAAGTGCTTCCGCCCAGCATGGAAGCTGACTTCCAACGTCAACCGGACGACTACGCCACCGCGCAGTATACCTATGACAGCAACAACGTGGTCACCGGGATTACCTACGCCAACGGCCAGTCGCTCTCCTTCAGCTACAACACCAACCCGGCCAGCGACCCGCAGATTCCCACGGACATCGTCGGCCAGGTCAACACCGTCACCACCGTCTGCTACTCGAACCTGAAGACCGTCAAGACGGCCGTGGATAACCTGGGCCGGGCCCTCTACGTGCGTCCTCGATCGGCGGCAGCAACTTCGAGGACACGGAGACGAACCTCAGTGCCAGCGGCTGTGTCACCGCCGTCTGCCATCCCGGCGACAGCCAGAAGGCCAGCCAACTGGTCATCTATTCCACCGGCTACGACCCGGACTCCGGTCCCAGCGGCGACGCCACCGCTTACCCGGCCTATTACGTGCTCAAGTACAACACCGGCGATAGCGCCGTGCGCCGCGTAAAGGGCCATTATGCCCAGGACGGCACGAACACCGTCCGCCTGGTGAAGGTCCATTACACCTACGGCGTGCCGGGCTTCCCCGGGCTGCCCTTGACCAAGACCACCTACGCGGTCGGCGACAGCAACAACGTCAATAACGGCGTGGAAGGGGTCGATACCTTCACCACCAACTATCACTACAACGCCGACGGCACGCTGCAATACGCCGTACAGCCGCTGGTGAAAGGCGGGCTGCTGCCCGGACAGCAGGCGCCCAAGGACTATCGGCTGGGGGTCGAGTATACCTATTCGTCGGCCTTCCCCGGCCAGGTGGAGTACGCGGCGCAGTTCATCTGCGACTCGTACACCGAGTGCGAAGGGAGCGAGCCGATCATTCTGAACCGGGTCTGCCAGACGACGACCAAGTACGACTACTACACGGCCGGGGCGGCCGTGGGGCTGCTCTCGCGGACGACCGTTGATTACGGATCGCCCCAGGCCGGCAAGCTGAACCTCACCACCGAGTATCAATATGACCAGTACCGCCACCCGACCGCCACAATCGTCGATCCGGCCGGGCTGGGACTCAGCACGCAGTACGTCTACTCGCCCTCGGGCAACCTCTTGAGCACCACCAGCCCCGGCGGCTACTACACCACCAACACCTATGACCTCTCCAACCGCCTAATCGAGACTGACCGCTACCAGGACTCGACGATGGCGGTGCAACTGGCCAAGACCCAGTACGACTACAACCTGGCCGGGCAGGTGACCAATACCCGGCGGTGGTGGGACGCGAACGATTACGCCGAGTCGTACACGCAGTACGACGGCCAGGGGCGGGTCTTGAACCAGATCGACCCGCCCGACGTCTCGGGCAACCGCCACGGCCGGCAGTTCACCTATGACGACTGGGGGAACGTGATTCAGACGGCTGTGGGTGGGGTTTGGTCCGGCGACGAGGACGGTTCCTGGTCCACCCCACCCGACCTTGTGGGGATTACCACATACGCCAATAATTACCAGGCGGAGGGGTTGACGGCATCCACCAGTGATGGCTATTCTGATGGCGTTACGGCGTACACCTATGACCCCCTGGGGCGGCAGGCGACGGTGACGCAGCAGAAGCAAGATGTCGATTACGGCCAAAGCGGCGGGAATCTACAGACCACACTCTACGCCACCTACGCCTACGACAACCGCGGGCTGGTGACGCAGACGGTCAACATGACCGCCAGCGTGGGCGTCGAGTTGAACGAGAGCGATTCGACTTACGACGGCATGGGGCGGGTCGTTACGCAGTCGGTGGGCGACGGCAATGGGCACAGCCTGAGGACCACCTACGACTACGACGCCCTGGGGAGGGTTTGGCAGGTGACCGACCCCTTGGGCCACAAGACTGTGACGCAATACGACGCCGCCGGACGCACCGTGCGCCAGACCGACGGCGACGGGAACATCGTCGAGACCTCTTACGACGCCGCCAGCCGGGTCGTGAAAACGATCCGCAAGGACCACGAGCCGGGGGCCGGCACGCTCGATGCCGATTACCTCTGGTACGTCACCAGCTTCGTCTACGACGCCGAAGGCCGCACTTGGCAAGCGATCAACCAGGGCCAAGACGTGAACTACGACGGCATCGGCGACGGCGAGAACGGCACGGGCGGCTATCTCGTCACGCAGACGGATTACTCCGAAGCTGCCTTCAAGAGCTACGTGACCACCACCGATCCGCTGGGCTATCACACGAAGACCGGCTACGACGGGCTGGGCCGGCGGCGGTGCTTCCAGGAGGGTGGCGTGGGCGCCCTGGGGAGCGAGACCTACGCCACGGAAACCCGCTTCGACTACGAACAGACGGGCCGGCTCTCGGCGATGGTCTCCGGCGGGGCCGACGGACTGGTGGATCCGCCCAACGACGCCGACAACCAGACGACCAGCTATGCCTATGACACGCACGGCCGCTTGGCTACGACCACGTATCCCGACGGCCACAGCGTCTACGACACCTGGCACATCCATAACGGCGCGCTGCTGTGCGTGACCGATCAGAACGGGATCGAGACCACTTACGCCTACCAGGCGGTCCAACTGGCCGACGGCAGCTACGGCGTCCAGACGCGGCAGTACGTCTCGGCTGGCGCCCCGAGCGTCGGCGACGAGGAAGTGGTCGCCATCGCCAACGGTCTGGGCCAGACGCTCAGCGTCCTCGCCAATGCCATACCACAGGGCACACAGACCTCGCGGGTCACGAATTGCTACGAGTATTGCGGGGCCTTGGGCCGGCAGGACCAGCAGCTCGGCAACTCGGGCGGCATCGAGTGGCGGGTGAAGTACGACTACGACACCTGCGGCACGTTGGCCCGCTTGAACTGGCCGTACCAGCCGGGCACCTGGGTCGGCGATCACGTGGCGTACAGCAATTTCGACGGGCTAAACCGCCCGCGGACGATCCGCAACTGCACCGGCGGGTGTTACGCAGACATGGTACACTACACCTTCCTCGGCGGCCGTATTGCGACGAAGGAATACCCGCAGCCCGACCCCACGAAGACGGTGCGTCAGACGTTCTGGTCATCCGCGGAGAACAACTACGATGCCTTCGGCCGCCTCTTGCGAAGTCACGCGGTATCGGACCCCGACGGCGCGGCCAACACGGTGATGGACATTGGCTACCAGTACGACAACGACGGGAATCCCACCTGGCGGTACGACGCCCTGCAAAACTCCGGTGCCACGCAATGGAGCCAGAAGTACCAGTACGACCAGTTGAACCGGCTCTCGTGCGCCATGCAGGGTGCCATCAACAACTGGCAGGGCCAGGGCGGCCAGCAGAGCATTTCGCCGCAGAAGAACTGGGTCTGGAACGACACTTTCGGCGGCCAGACCTATTCGCTGGATGCGATGGGGAACTTCGACAGTTTCTACAACAACGGCACCGTTGACCAGCGGACGCACAACACGTCCAACGAGATTATCACGCGGCTGTTGGGCGGGACGGCGAAGAATCCTTCCTACGACGCCGCGGGGAACATGACGGATGACGGCGAGCAATACAAGTTCGTCTACGACTTCCGCAACCGGCTGATCTCGGTCACCACCCGTGACACCGCGCCGAAGAAGGTTTTGGACTTCGCCTACGACGGCCTGGACCGCCGCATCCGCAAGACCAGCTACGCGACTGACGGCGTGACGGTGGTTTGCGACGTGAGGTTCCTTTACGACGGCCAGCGGATCATCGAGAAGCGGGACCACGGCAATTCCGACTTCCTGTTGGCCCGCTACGTCTACGGGACGCAGTACATCGACGAGCCGATCCGCATGTACCGCGACTCGAACCTGGACGGCGGCTTCGCTGACCCGAACGACAACTTCTACTTCTTGCAGGACCGACTCTTCAACGTGGTCGCGCTCACCGACACGGACGGGCAGGTGCAGGAGCGGATGGTTTACGAGCCTTACGGCAAGTCCACGTGCCATCGGGTTTCCGACGGCGACGAAACGGTCGCCTCGCACTTCGGCAATCCGTACTTGTTCACCGGGCGGGAGCTGGACTCCGAAACCGGTCTCTACAACTACCGCGGTCGTTATTACGACATGCCGCTCAGTCGGTTCATCAACAAGGATCCAATTCGTTATAGAGGCGGGATGAACCTGTATGAATACGTGGGTGATGATCCGCTAACTCGCACTGACCCAACTGGGAACTGTAGTAAGGCAGAATGCGAGGCGGCTTGGAAGATTGCGGCAGATGAGATGAAGGAGTATCTTGACGAAATGTGGTTTTGGAGCGGGAATGCCAATGGCAGGTCGGGTTGTCGATTCGTATCGTTTATTCTCCTTGGTTATTACTGGAACAACACGGAATGCCACTCGAACGACGAAGACCCATTATGTAAGAAGGGCGTGGCTGGACATTCGTTTGGCGACAATGCTGTGATATGTTATGAGAACAATTCCACGCAGGGTGACGCAGTGGGAACGGCACTTCACGAAATCATGCACCGATACGACGAGTGTGTCGCCGGATCAAATCCAGCATCACACACTTGCGAGTGGTTTGCATGTACTGAGGTTCGCGCTGCGTCAATCTCGGGCATTTGCAACGTTGGTTCGGCGGAGCGCACCACTGCGGGTTCTTACGACCAGTGTATAAGAAAAAGGGCCATTGCGGCCGTACAAAACATCGACAAATGCAAGGACGGCGCGGCGGGCTATGTTGACGCCGTATTGGCGACCTGTATTATCCCAGAAGGCACGGCCCTGCCGAAGGTGGTTCCGTGGCCGTTCGGTCCATACGGCGATAAGGTCCCCACGAAGAACCCGAACCAGAGTACATCATGCAACTAGCCCACGATGCGTCCAAGCCATCACGGGAGCGACGATTGATGTACGCTTCTGGATGGGCAACTCGAAGCCGGAACTGCGTCGTGCATGTCTAAAGAGCCACCCGTTATCGCCGGCCTTGCACCGACCGATGGGTGATGGCAACTGGCAGACTGGCAGACCAAAAAGGAATAACACAATGTTGACCTCTACCGGGAGATGGGCTTTGTGGGCTTTCGTTACGGTCGGGTTTTCGGTGGCTGTTGGGACCATCGCATCAGAGGGGGAACCGCCTCTCAATGTTCCACCTTTGCCCGCAGGTGCAGTCTTGGCCGGGAGTCTTGTTCGCGGCTCCAACTGGTACACGATGACTAATGCTGTCCTGGTCCAGCGAGTTCTTATAACCGGACTGGCGAAGAATCGCGTCCCGCAGAGTAGCGGTGAAATTGGGCGTGAATGAGACATCTTCCGGCGGCGGCGTCTCAAGCATCGCCGGCGACCGATTTGTTCCTCGACAACTCGGCTTGAACAATGTCGTCTCGGCGGCGTGTGCGCGGACGAGTAGCGCGACGTTCGCCAAGAAGGGCTGCTGCTCTGTTCACGCGGCGCGATGCAGTGTGACGATCGGCAAGTGCCTCCGTCCAGCGTGGAAGCTGACCTCCAACGTCAGCCTGGCGCCGGGCTTGCCTCTCACCAATGCCCACGGCTTGGCGCACGGCGAGCCGCGCGGCCAACGCCAACGAGACTCGAATCGTGGCTTCCGGTTGGCGGGATGGTGGCTGTAGTATGCCTCGTCAGGTGTCTTGCCACCGAGCCACGTGTGCGGACGACAAGCATTGTACCAGTCTACAATGGCTGTAAGTTCCCGCTGGAATGCATCGCGCCGGTAGGGAACCAGCCGCAGGCATCGCAAGAGGCATTTCATCGTCAAAATGAAACGCTCGACGACTGAGATGCTGCCGTGTTTCCCCACGGCGCCATAGTGCGGCCGCTTGATTCCCCTGCGGCGGCACCAGCAACGGAAGCCCCGGCAATCAAACTGTTTTCCTCGGTCACAGACGATGTACCGAGGCTTTCTTTTCGCCTTGGCAATCGCTCGTCCCAGGAATGCCCACACTACCTCGGACGATGGCTGGCTCTTGAAGGCAGTGGCACCCATTGCGCGGCGTGAGAAGTGGTCCACAACGACCGCCACCCACCAGCAGAAAGGCCAGCACTGCGGCAGTGAGAGCGGCAGCCACGGAACCCAATAGCCCAGGCCGGTTGGCACTACTGTGAGATCAACGTGCCAAACGTGGTTGGGGTATTTGGCCGTGACCACCCGATCCTGCGCCGGTTCGTTGGTCTCCTTGGCCGGCGGTTGGAAGGGGCGCCGTTTCTCCTTGAGCATCCGACCCACGGTAGTCGATCCGAGGTGCAGCCCTGCTCGGGCAAGTGTCTGGGCGACCTTCACCTTGCCCATTGTGGGGCAGAGCCTCTTGAGCCGCTGGACGATGTAGCGGACGAGTTCCGGGAACTTGTTCACCGGCTGGCGGAGCTGCACTAAGGCGTCCGGGCCTTCTTCGTCGAGCCGCTTCATCCAGGAGGCGATTGTTGCGGCGGTTACGAGGAAGGCTTTGGCCGTCTGCTCCAACGACCAGCCGCGGGCGGCCTTGAGCTCCAGGATGGCCATGCGTTCGGCGGGCGGGTAGTGCGGGCGGCGGTGCGGAGCGACTTGCCCCATGCGGGCGTCCTTGATCCGCATCTCCTCCCGAAGCAGGGAGACTTCCTCCTTGAGCCGCTCGACTTCGGCCGCCAGCCTGACGCGGCCATTGCTGCTGTCGGCGGCCCAACTCCGGGTATAGACGATGGCGTAACGGGCCAAGGCGATGGTATGGATGACGCCGGACCTGACCGAAGCGGTCCAGCCCTTCGGCAAGGGGATGCGTGGCCGCCAAGGATTGACCAACATGACTCTGCCCCCACGAGACGGATGCGACGAAAAAGGAACCGATCATGCCGCAAGAGAGTTGTCATTCTACCGAGGATGGAACCGGGCGGACAGTTGTGAGCGTCCGGCGTCCTGGGCCACCGGATGTAAACGCCCCCAAGAAGCAGCGGGGGTTTTGGGTAGAATGATACGAGTTTGCGTTGGAAAGGGCGCGTCGAACGACGGTTGCCCGCTGGAGCCTTGATAATTTGGCGGCGGACGGATCGCGTCAATGCCCGTCGTGCGCACCGGGGAGCGCGGGGCCGTACGGACCAGGGCTGCGCTGCTCACGCGGCGCAATGTGGCTTGACGATCGGCAACTGCTTTCGCCGAGCGTGGAAACTAACCTCCAATGTTAGCCTGGCGCCGGGATTGCTTCTCACGAATGCGTGCGGCTTGGCACGCGGTGCCGTCGTCCAGGGTAGCTTGATCGGGGCACAGCCCGGTCGTGCCGATGAAGCTGGTGTGGTTGATCCCGACGAGCGCCTTGCGGACGAGTGCGCCATCGCGGAGCGGCCTCGCCCAGAGCCGCTCCCGATACGTCGGGAAGTCACTACGGTATCATCTGCGCCGTCATTTGCCGTCATACGGGAGGATGTTGCTCGCCCTCGCGTACTAGCTCGTCGAGCATCGCATCAATGTCTGGAGGCTCGAACGATGGTCTCCAGAACTCGCGCCAGTTCGGCGGCTTAAAGAGCAGGTCGTACTGCTCTTGCGTGGCAGCCGTAAGAATCCAAATCGGAATGCCTGCTTGCTCCCACTTGGGCCACTTCAACCTCTGCGCCTCAGTGAAGGAATAGTCGTCAGGCCGCTTGACTTCGATCCATCGCTCCCCCCACTTCCTGAGATAACAATACAAATCCGGGATACCTGTCTGGAATGCGTTTGCCAGCATACGTTCCACGTACCAACCGCGGGCTTTGAGAAAAGCGACCAATTCGCATTGGATTTGCACTTCACGTTTGGGTTCGTTCATTCTCTGCCCTTTCTTGTCTACTCGGCCAGAGAAGCACGTTTGGGCACTGATTTCAGGTCAAGTGCTTCTCCGACGCTACGCCTTCATTGCTTGCAGTTCATCCGCGTCCGCACCTGGGAAACTATAGCTCAGAAAAGCCTGGGCATGTCCCTGATTGGGAACGAAACGGGGACCTGCCGACATTTTCGGCAGTCGGCGTCGTGGTGTCTGAAGGTGCCAGCCCTGGCAAGCATGCGTCGGGCGCGGTGCCCTGCCGAGCTATCTGGCCGCAGCAAGTTGTGGCCGCTCGATGACCGACGCCCTGACACCACGAAAGGGCGCGGCTCACATGAGGTTGTTGACTTGTGGCAACAGCATTGTCGAGACAAAGGGCAGTCGTGACATCGGCAAGAAGGTCGATGCACTCTACAAGGCGAGTTTCAAGGAAGGGATGACGGTCATGGAGGGTAGGGCGCTTCAAGTCTACCTGGAAACAGAACTCGATTTTTCCGCCGCACTCGCTTTGATGCGTAAGTAGTGTGAAATCTGTATCGCACGCGAGAAACGCGAGAAACGAAAGGGCAACGAAAAGGGGAAGAAATGATTAAGGCAATCCTGGCAATCTTCACGGCTACGCCGGACAAGTCCAATACGCCACTGTTTGCGTTCACCTGGACCGATACGCGGACGAACAAACAGGTGAGTGCCCGGATTGTTGGCGGAGAAGCAAACATTCGTGGGATTGTCCCCCTGATGAGTCTGGACTGGGGCGAGGTCTACGAATACCGCGATGAAATGCGGATTCGAGACTATAAATCCATGACGAAGAATATGCCGAGTGTCGGCTGTACGTCCGATGAGATTGCTGCATACGTTACGAAGGAACTGGGGCCGATTCCTTCGGATGAACTGACTTGGCTGCGTGGCCTCATTGCCCAGTTGGACCACTTTGCCGACGGTGTGCCGATTATCACAGAGGGGCCTTGCTTTACTTTTGACGGACGTAAGGCGCGGGTAGAGCCATTTAGTGGCACGCCGATTGCGATTATCAAGCGTGACACGGGCGACGAACTGTTCAACGCGCGTATGTGCTATTCGACGGAAGCCGCCGCCCTGGCGGCCAAAAGGGAGTGAATTTCACTCAGGAGAAATCTCATGTTTCTGCAAGTAACCGACCGTGAGTTTGCGACAATCCTTGCCGCGCTCCGCTACTGGCAGCGGACGGGCGAGTGGACAAAAGATGGGGAGGAGAATCCGAACGAGTCCCCGGAGCACAACATCGCCACGGATGGTGGCACCCGCATCCCGCTGGACGCCAGCGAAATCGACGGCCTGTGCGAACGAATGAACTGCGGAGAGTGAACCATGATTACTGTGTCCAAGAGTGCTTTCCAGCGTCAGATTCTCTCCGGCGTGGCCCCGGATACCCGGTATCTGGAACAAGAGGGTTTCGAGGAACAGTTACGGCGATACCGTGATGGCGAGTTCGAGTTCGTCGGCGTCCGCGCGACTGTCGATCTGCCGGTTCCCTACGGCAAAGGCTTTATCCATCAAAGGATCACAACGCCCGGTTGCTGGGGAATCGAATCGGACAGTGACGACGGGCACTTTGCCGAGGTATTCCAGGAGGAGTGTGATACCCTTACCGAAATCCTGTCGGAACTGAACGTCCAGGTTGTCTAACAGGACGGGAAACTCCACTGAGGTGAGAATCCATGAACCTGAAACGAGGTTCAACTGTCGTGAAAGCCAGTGAGGTTCGCAAGGGGATGATGATCGAGACGCCTTGGGGTCCAATGCGTGTGCGGCAGAGTTCAGCCGTGAATGACCGCCTCTGGCGGATAGCCTTCTCGGCAACGGACATTTGCAACTGCCGGCCCGACGAAAAGTTCACCATTGTAGGAGACGAATCATGCGAATAACAACGCCCGAAGTGTTCCGAGCGAAGACTAGCTTGCTCATAGATGTTCAGGTCCAGATGGTCCTGGCCGAGAAGCCGCATGACCTAACGCCTGAACAAGTCGCGTGGTTTATTGACCATTGCGAATGGCGGTTTAGGTATTTCTACGAGAAGCGGCCCGACTGGCGGCGGTGGTTGGAGAATCGGAATCGGCGGATCGACCCGCACGATCAGTCTCGGGTGTGGTTGCGCCATTGGTTAGCGGCTTACGTCCTCGCTCCTGTTCGATACCAGCAACGGTGGGACGAGGATTTAGTTGACTTCGTGAACAAGAGCGAAAGGCCGTCCCCGCGGGGCGATTGAGGTGGTGACACTGATAGCAATGGTGGTGACACGATGAGAGACTGGATCAAAGCGACGATACGTGACATCGGTGGTTACTTAGCAGCGGTGAAAGTCGTTCGAGTAGTTGCCAGTACATCGACGGTTACACTCGAAACGGAGAATGAGTGGATCGAGTTGATATGCCAATTGGAGTTGCTCGCCCGGCATTGCCGCCTGGCTATCGACGACATTCAAGGGAAGCGCGGACTTCCGAGGAGCCACTAATGAACGAATCAATCAAAGACTGGGAAGAAAAACGGCAATCGCCTCGCCACCGCATTGCCGCGCACAACTGGGCAGCCTGACGGGAACAACCACGAGCCTTACCCGAGCCGCATCTATTCGAGGAACACCATGCGAGAAATCAGAGTGCTTGTTACGTTACAGGTCGATGAATGCGAACGCGACGCCAAGATCGACCGGGAGACCATGCAAGACGCCGCCGTGGAAGCTGTGGAAAACGCTGTGCGTTTTGCCCATGACAACGGCTTTTCGCACACCTGGGCCAACGAGCTTTCCATCGGCTTTGTCGATGCCGTGCTTTACGACGAAGACCTGGACGACGAAGACCAGGACGAGAAGTAGGACTCTCGCTAGCCGCAAACGGGCGGCGAAGCGTGACATGGATGCGGCATGGAACGTGGCCGACACAACGCTGGCGCTGGCAAGGACCTATGACAAAGCGGTGCCCCACGGTGACGTGATGAAGTGGCTTCGCTTACGACTCGAACAGGAAAAGGACTAATGACAGCAACGCATGAGAGACTGTACGAGAAAGCCATAAGAGCGGCGGATCGGCTTCACAGTGATACGTCCGTCCCCATCCAAAGGACGGTAGACTCACTGGTGGCGTTGAAGGATCAGGTGGACATGCTCCTGGATGCTGCCATCGTCTCCCTGCGTGACGACTTGACGTTGAGGGACCATTTTTGCTTAACCCAGTGTGACCTACTGAGGAGTGCTTAAAATGACTAGCGTGATTCGGAAAACGTACCGTGCTTTTTACAAAGAGGACCATTCCAAGATTCTGTTCAAGGGGGTATCGGCTGGCCGCGTGCGTGCTTGCTTACCGCCAGGAGCTAAGGTCGAACCGGATGAGAACAGCACAATCGGTCGCGTTGATGGCGGTGATCCTTTTGAGTTCGCCCTTTTCGTCGCGGACGGCCGAACGATCATCGTCATACCGGACCCGAAAAGAGGCGAAAAGGGGTAATAAATCCGAATTCTAGTTTATCACGGCAAGAGCAGCGACGAGTATTGGCTGGCGGATACACTGGAACGAACGAAGGCGGTGATGCAGCGACTCTTTATGCTGCTCGACAATATGGGCTGCCATGCTGATGAGGATACTCAGCACTTGGAGCAAGCAAGGATTGGTAGCAGTCGTGCAATCCGGGGTATCCTGGAGAGCCGTCGCTGTTGCGAATGCGAATATGAGGATTGGTACGTGAAAGAAGCAACCGATCCCCTTCCTGCCCCTTTAACCGTCAAAGGTACGGTAAATGAAACCACCAACTCATTGCCCAAAGTGCGGCAAGCTGCGGACCAAGTGGGTATGCGAATGTGGGCACGAGCCGCCAGCCCCTTTATGGCACCTTGTTGTCTTGGCGGTTCTCTTTGCGCCGGTAATCTGGTATGTGTTCAGCCATCCACTTCCGCCGCTCTGATGCTAACACAGGGCAAAATTCGACTGCGAAAGGCGGGCGTCAAACTGCCCAAGTACGGGCGAGTCCACAGAGTCGTGGACGTGAAGGTGCTCAACGAGTTGATTGCGAAGCTGAAGCACTAGTCCATATAGGGCGGAGAAGTCAGCCGCTCAAGCCGTGCTAACCGCTACAAACACAATGAACCGTCCCATTACGCCACCGCTGGACCCTCGTTGAGCAGTAGTGAAAGAGAGTGCAAAAAGGCAGTTCGAGAGGCGCACCCATGAAAAAGATCGTTGCGTATCACCGGGTTTCGACAAAGCGGCAGGGACAATCAGGGCTGGGGCTGGAAGCCCAGCAAGCCGCCGTTGCGGCTTATGCTGCGGCCAACAAGGCTGCGATTGTCGGGGAGTACACGGAAGTCGAGTCAGGCAAGCACCACGAGAACCGACCGCAACTTCAAGCAGCCCTATCCCACGCCCGTGGTGTGAAGGCGATGCTCGTTGTCGCTAAGCTAGACCGGCTTGCGCGTAACGTGGCATTCACATCCGCGTTGATGGAGTCGGGCATCGACTTCGTTTGTTGCGACAATCCCCACGCCAATAGGCTGACGATCCACATTCTGGCAGCCGTTGCTGAAGACGAAGCCAGCCGAATCTCAGAGCGGACGAAAGCGGCCTTGCAAGCGGCCAAGGCTCGTGGCGTACAGCTAGGATCGGCCCGTGAAGGGCACTGGGAAGGTCGTGAGGATCGCCGCAGGCTGGGTAGCACGCGCGGCCTTCCCAGGGCCGTGGAAGCTGCCAGCCAGGCGAGAGCGAAGAGGGCCGCCGACGCTTACGGGTTCTTGCTGTTGACCGTGCAGGAGTGGAGGGCGAGCGGCAAGACGTTGGGGCAGATCGCCCAATCGCTGAATGAACAGGGGCACGTCACCACGGCTGGACGGCCTTTCTCGCCCACGGCGGTGCTGCGCGTGCTCCGACGCGGCTAACCGAAGATGTGAGAATTCGCGTTGTGCCATACCGCCGATAGGGGATGTAGCGGTGATCGCTTCGTTCAGGAAATATCGTAAGCTGAAAACCGTGAAAATCGTTGCCCAGCCAGCCGGCAAGGTAGACTTCGGCATGAGAACAGACTGCGAGACGCTACGTGACTTCAGACGCAGGCCGCACGAGGAATTCGATGATCTGGACGTGATCCGCTCGTCTTGACGGAGGCGATCCTGATAGGAGCAAAGGGGCACAGCAAATGCCAACGGAGGAACAACGAGAACGAAATCGGCGGAAACAGAAGAAGTGGCGGGATGGACACCGCAACCTCGTGCAGGCACGATACCGGCGGAGGAAGCTGCTCCGCTGCGAGTATGACCTTCGCCATTTTCAGGGACAGTTCCGTACCTTTGAGCTTGCCGATCCACGGGATGCGCCCGACCCTTTGCCACGGCTTATTGGATATTGCCGCACGAGACAACAGCCAGTATGGAGTGCCCTTTGGGTGTTGAGAAACGTCAGCAACGCAAGATGGGCAATGTGGTTCCGTGAATTGGAGTCGGTCGGGTTGAAACCTGTGGAGTTGAAGACTTTCGCTGTTGGAATGCCTGTACCAATCAGCTTGCGATTCGCTAGACAGGTCGTTGCCTTCCGTGTGAAGATGGTGTGCCAGGCGGCGACAGGCGACCCACGCAACCCGCCGCCGTGGCTGTGCAATGAAATCCGGGTGGGCGGGAAGGGGTACACGCGACAGATCGGCCGACTGCTGCCGGATGGGACCGTGCAACGGTTTACAAGCCTCCGCGAGGCAGCGCGTGCGGTGGAAGCATCTGTAGACTGGATTGACCATTTGGCTGCCATCGGAGGCGTGGATTCCGGTGGGTCAACCTGGTTCGACGACCAGAACATACGTCCGTAGACCTTTGACCGTAACCGTGCCGCACGATTTTTCCGATTCTCGCGCCAGGACGTGCAAATAAAGCATCGCGTCCCGCCTCACGAATGCAACCAGGTTTCCAAGCATCATCAAAATGTGGGTTCTACGCAGTCTCTTACGGATTGTTCGACCTTTCCTTGACTTTCACGGTTGGCGCAGGTAGGTTTCTGATGGCGCGATGATGTCGCGGCACAGTGTCACACAAGGCAAGGGCAGGAATCTCTGAGAATTGCCGAGCCTGTGACAGGGACAGACCCTCTCCAGTCGCCCCCATACATTGATGCACAAATGCGGTCCCCAAAAATTCGTTATGTGGGGAAAGGGGGAAAGGGGGAAAGGGGTCTGTCCCTTTCCCAAGACCGGAATGGGGTCGAAACGTCTTGGCAGAGGTCAAGAGTTCGCGCACGCCACCTGGGTGCGGCCGTGTCCACACTCGCAATAAAGAGAGATCGCCATATTCTGCTCGCCTGGGCTTCATTTGTTCGCTGTGCGCGCAGTAAAGGCAGTAAAGAAGGAAGACCAGCCTAACGTTAGGCTGGTTGGCGTGTAGGCTCATCCCTTTTTCCCTTTATCCCTTTTTAGTCGATCAACAGCCACTCGCTCATCGTTGTGTACGTCGTTCCACGCAACGGTACGTGAACATCGAGGAAACACTGTCGTTCGCATAACATTCGTCAGAAATAGGTATTTGTGTGTTCTTGGATTGGACTTTGCCAAGCTCACTCCTCTCATCCACTTCTCATCCACGCCTATCCATGCGTCATTTTCGCCCGTGCTGAGTGCGGGCTGTGACATAGGCTTTTCCATTAGATTGTCCTCCGGTTGGTAGACGTGCGGGCGACCAGAAGGGGTAATGCCGTGCAGCCAATGGGCAGGGCCGATTGGTTGTGGTTGGAACGCCGCAGGCCGATGATGGAACAGGTGGAACAAGGGTGAACATCCGAACTCCTTATTTCAGGCCCTCTTAACTATGTTTGTTCCACGTTCCACCTTGTTCTGGGTAGGGAGGTAAATACCCAAGAACAGATAGGGGGGCGCATATAGAAAGGAAAGGGTTCTGGGGTGGAACACCAGGAACGCGGAACCTGTCATTGACGGAACCAAGTATTCGCCGGAAAACACAAACCTCACTTTTCTCTGGCGACGGGCATTATGCTGCGAGGCAGCCGACAGACCTACGAGGCACTTATGAGCGTCAAAGTCACCGAGGCCCTCCGTAACTTCCTCCATGCTCGCAAGACGCCGGCCAACGCCGATCTCATCGACCGCTGGGGACCGGACATGGAAATGCAACTGAACGTGGCCGCTGAGAACGGTGAGCCTGTCGCCGGCAAGCGGTCCACCTGGTCGGACGGAAGCACGGAATGGTTCAATTTCAGGATTCCGAAGAGTGCCGACAGCGAACCGACCTGGGAAGACTTCAACGTCTGCTACCCGTTCGATCTGTACGCTGAAGGAATCGGCATGACGGGGTGGAAATGGGCCACAGGTCGGTCGCTCTGGTGTGGCTACGACTTCGACCACATCAGCAGCCACGCCAAAGGCATCGGTCTATCGGACGAAGACCTGCAAAGGGTCAAGGACGCGGCCTGCGCTCTGCCTTATGTTGAAGTCCGACGGAGCACGGGTGGCGCTGGCGTCCACCTCTACGTCTATTTCGACGATGAAGGAATCCCGACCGAGAATCACACGGAACACGCGGCGGTTGCCCGTTGCGTTCTGGGGATGATGAGCGCTGACACGGGCTTCGACTTCGCCAGTCAGATTGACGCCTGCGGTCACGTCATGTGGGTATGGCATCGGAAGATGACGGCTGAGAACCAGGGCCTCACCATCTTGAAAAAGGCCGAGAAACGCCTCGGCTTGGCCGATCTACCGCGTAACTGGCGGGACCACATTGAAGTGGTCAAACGCCGCCGCTCGAAGGTTCGTGTCAACGGAATCGCCGAAAAGGACCAAGACCCCTTCGAGGCCCTGGCGTCCAGCCGAAAGATGATTCCCTTGGACGACAGCCACAAGGGTCAAATCGAGGCTCTGATGCGTTCCGGTTTCACCACGTCTTGGGTCCAAGATCACCACCTCTTGCAAACCCACACCAAAGCCCTGCAAGAGTTGTTGGAGAGTTTGGAGGGCAAAGAACTGGGGCTGATCGGCGTCTTCAAGACGATTTCCGAAGGCCGCGACCGCGGCACACCGAATTGCTTTCTCTTCCCCTTGCTCAACGGCAGTTGGAAGGTCTACCGCTTCTCGCCCGGCGTGAACGAGGCCGACACCTGGAGCCAGGACGGCAACGGGTGGACCACCTGCTACTTTAATCGGTATCCCGACCTGCCGGCAGCGTGCAGCGCGTGCGGCGGAGTCGAAGATTCCGAGCGTCGTGAGTGGGTGTTTCCCAACGCGCGGCAAGCCGTTGAGGCGACCAAGCTCATGGGGCAGCCGCTTACGATCGACTCCAGCTTGCTGGAGCGGGTGGCTACCGTGAAGCCGACGAAGGACGGCCGACTGCTTCTTTCCGTCGCTCGCCTTCCCGACGAACAGTTGCCGGGCTGGCTCGACAAGAAGAATCGGTTGGTTCGGACATTCAATGTCCGCCCCGAACAAAAGGACGACGTACAAGACTTCAACGAATACGACAGGATCATCCGCTGCTTGAAGACGCCCGCTAACCAAGATGCCGGGTGGGTGACAAGAGAGGCCACGGAGTGGGTGCATCGGCCAGCATCCACCGTCAAAATGATGCTGCAACAACTGGGTAACGCCAAGTCCCAAGCGGAAGCCATCATGGGCGGCGCGGGATGGCTAAGTTGGAAGGTGGTCAACTTGCCTTTCCGCGAGGAGTATCCCGGCGGCCGACAGTGGAACATGGACGCCGCCCAATTCCGCTTCAAGCCAGCCAAGTTGGCCGAAGACGAAGCTCCGTACCATCCGCATTGGGATAAGGTCTGTGAGCACATCGGCGAGGAGTTGACGCCCTTCCTGGAAGACCTGCCCTGGGCAATCGAGGCCAACATTCGCACGGGTGCCGACTACATCCGAAGCTGGATTGCCTGTTCGTTCCGCGATCCCTTCGAGCCGACCCCGTTCCTGTTTCTGTTTGGACCCCATGACAGTGGTAAGTCGATCCTGCATGAGGGCCTGATGCTGCTGGTGACAAAGGGCGTCGCACATGCCGACCGACCGTTGAAGGATGCTGTGCTCCATAATGGGGAGCTTGCGAACGCCGTAGTTGCCGTGGTCGAAGAGGTCAACCTGCGAAGGGAGAGGGGTGCGTACAACAAGGTCAAGGATTGGGTGACGGGCCGCACCATCGCAATCCGGCGGATGCGCACCGACACCTTTGACCAGCCCAATACGCTGCACTGGATCATGTGCGCAAACGAAGAGGACAGTTACCCCATCTTTCCAGGCGACAATCGTGTCACCGCCGTCTACGTGCCGAATGACCTAAAGGAGGAGGAGAAGATTCCCAAGAAGAACCTCCTAGCGAGGCTGGAAGAGGAAGCTCCGCACTTCATGTGTACGCTGATGGGTCTGGAGTTGCCGCCACTGGTGGATCGGTTGCGGCTGCCGGCCGTGGAAACGGCGGACAAGGAGCGGTTGGAGACCGATAGCAGCCCGCTTGGGCTGTTCGTTCAGGAGCGCTGCATCTTCGGGCCAAAGCACCGGATTCTCAAAGCCGATCTGCTGAACGCCTGCATTCAATGGAGCAGGGCCAACGGGTTTGATGCACCGCAGAACCCGATCGACTTTGGCAGGGACTTCCTCGTGTCCTGTGGGCATCGTGCGCGTGCCAGCAAGATGCGCGTCGGCCCGAAGAAGACCGCGCCTTGCTACGTCGGCGTTACCTTGTGCGAAGATAGCCAGGAGCAGGGTGCCATTTGACTTCGCTGAGCGAGCCGACCCAGTACGCCATCAAGGCCCAAGCATTATGAAGGAAATGAAGCATGAGTGAACCAACTGTCGAAGCGCTCATAAAGCAATGGCCCGAATGGGCGTTTGTCCTATCCAAGAGGCGTTACCTTCTCAGCAGCTACGCTCCCAAGCACGAGGTCGAAAAGGGTTGTCGAACGTGGGACATCTCGGAGCAGGACTTCGTTCGTGCTATGGACGACGCAGGTGTCCGCGTCACGAAAGACGACCATCACTTCTATGTAGCCGATTCGCCGTCGTGGAAGACCTACCTCTGCGGGTTGCAGCAGTTGCGGAGCGGCTCTGTGCCTCATCCTTTGCACAGGTCCGACCCAACGACCGACTTCAACGCTCTGCTGTCGGCAGAACGGCGACGGCTACTGGCGTGGATTGGCGAGCATGTGTCGCCAAGGCAGAAGCGAACAACTCCTGCTCGGCTGATGTGTGACGGATGTTGCAGGACGGCACGGGATGGACAATATGCGGCTCTTTCTTTGGCGCGATGTTGCCGGCCGTTATCAGCCGACTATCTGCCGGTCAATCCGGGCGGCATATCGTGGGGAGTTTCGTGGGGAGTTTCGCGTGGCCGTAGATTGGTCCCGTATCTCACTGTGACAATTGCGCGGCTCACGGGTCCAGAAATGTGAAAACAGAGAGGCATGGCATGAACATCAGGGGCTTCCGGCGGTGGTTGAAAACGCAGATCGCGCTATTGGACGATGACTCGGACTCCGCCGTTGATTGCTAGGAGCCAAAGGATCGCGTGGCGGAGTGAGTCTTGATGGCTATGGTACAAATCACGTTCTCAGCAGCTTGTTTTCCAGAAAGGAGCGAAAATGGGTTGGAATGACTACATCGACGAGGACGAGTACAGGGAGATTCTCCGCCGGGAATACGATGATGCCGCAAGGGGTGATACCTTTCCGGTGATCGACAAGGGCGCGCGCGCGCTCCGAGAAATCCGAGAAACAAAAGCACGTGGCGGAACGTAGCCGATGCAGCCGTTGCCACCGCGAGATAGACTGGTGGGAAATCTGTGAGGCCCGGTCAAACGGTGGCCTCTGTGGTCGGTGCGCGAAGATGGTGTCGAACGATGAATGATGAATGATTGACAATGATGGACGGAGGGCGCAACCGTCTGTCGATCGGACGAACGGGTATAGCATGAACGTCAGCGGTTTTCGGCGGTGGTTGAAAGCGCAGATCGAGTCACTCGACGATGACACGGACTCCGCTGTTGATCGAGCGGACGAAACCGTTCCGATGCGCGGCCCTGTCGCGTGGTGCGAAGTCGCCAAGACCAGTAGACGCGCCGACTTCGCAGAGTACCGGGAATTGGCCGGGGATTTGGAAGCGCAAGGGGTCAAGCTACGAATCGTTGCGCGGGAGACGCCCGCTATGATCGAAGTCCGCCGATCCTGTTTGACGTTTGACTGAAGGGGATACCATGAGAACCCTACGCGACCTACGGCGCTACTTGACCCAACAGGCGACGATCCTATCCGGCTACGTCAAGTATGGACCGCCTATCGAATTCGGGGAGGGATCGGAAAATTACTACATGGCGGTAGAGTGCGCTGAAATCGTCGAAACGTGCCGACGTGAGGCGGCTATGCTCGGCTGCGATATGGGGCAAGAGGAGGCCATTCTATCACCACGCGAAGCGTTGGCGATCGTGGGCAAGCTGTTGGCGGCCCTACCCGATAGCGCCCACAACGGAATGCTTAGTCTAAGTGAGGCGGCCGACTTGCTGGGCTACACGGAGAAGGGCTTGCGCAATCTCGTTAAGCGACGGGCGATTCAATACTGCCAGCCACGCCCGCATGGCCCGATCAAATTCAAGCGGGAGTGGATCGAAGCATTCACCGCGCCGAAAGTCCAGAGGGTGAAAGTTCAGGGGGCAAGAGCCCAAGGGGCAAGAACCCAAGGGGCGAAGCGCAGAAGTAGCAAACCGCTGACGTTTGACGAATTCCTAGTCGATTCCGGTCAATAGGGCTGCCGTGTTTTCCTCTTTCGTCTCCCAATCCTTCCCGTAGTGTTCCCACGCTATCTGCGGGCTGTTTCCCATTTGCGCCGCCAAGACGTGAGTAGTCATGGTCGGCTTGCCGAGTTGCCGCTTGGCGAAAGTATGGCGGCAAGCGTAAAGCGTTTGATCCTTCTCCAGCTTGATTCCCTTCTTGTCGAGTTGCCGGCGCAGTCGGGTGAAAGCATCCTTCAGGCTGCTAGAAGTCCAGGGTTCTCCCCGGCCATTCAGGAAGATATGCTTGCCGGACTGCCGCTTGATCCGCTCTTTGACCAGGGCGGCAATCTCCGAACAAACGTAGATAACCCGATCCTTGCCGGTCACGCTTCCCGTTTTATGCTCATTAGGCGGAAAACGCCAGACCATACACCGGACCATCCGGCCGTCTTTCTGGACTTCCTTTTCCTCAACGTGCCGCCTTTCAAGTCGGGCTACTTCGCCCGGTCGGCAACCCGTTCGGATCAAGGCCCGGATTGCGACGGCTAGCCGCATGGTTGGCCGTCGCGTACATAGTCTCCTCTGTTGCCGAATCGAAGTAGGCTTTCCGCTTCCGAACGGACCCAACCTTGTAGCGCAGCGTGTTGCCTGCCGGAATCATGCCCAACTCTTGACCGTAGTGGAACGCTCGCCGCACGGCCTGGTACGCCATACGCCTACTTCCGGCCCACTTGTGAGCGTCAAGCCATTGCTTGACATGGAGGCCGATCAATTGATCCGCCGGCAGGTTGCCGTACCCCTTGTGGACCCGCCTGCCGCTCTTGGTTGTGCCGTTACAAAAGTCGAGTAGGAACCGGGTACGGAGTACCAAGGTTTCCCGTGAGGAGTGGGCCTTGGCGTCATTCAGGTATTCCCGGCATACGTCGGCGACGGTAAACCCCGCCGGGGCGGCCGGGGCCTCCTCCTCACTTGCCAGGGCCTCCCCATTGGCCTTCAGCAAGTGGTAGGCTTGCTCGGCCGCTTGCCGATCTTCCTTGCCTCTGATATGCTTGCCTTCTGCGTCCAAGAGTGGGCTATCATCCGCGTACCAGCCCCTTCCCGTTCGATACCAGTACCCCCTGTTTCGACTTCCCTTTTTCCTTGCCATGATGCTACCCCTTGCTGTAAGTCTATGCCCGGAAGTCTTGCCACTCGAAATTTACTGCCAAGATTTACTGCCAACACCTCTATCATAGTACAAATACCCCTGAAAACAAGGCACATTCCGCGTTTGTCCCCGTAGCTCAATTGGATAGAGCGTCGGCCTCCGGAGCCGAAGGTTCCGTGTTCGAATCACGGCGGGGACGCTCAAGCCGACGTCCAAAGCACGCCTTCCTATCGAAATCACGTGCGAGGACGGGGTTCAACGGCCGGGGCCGGCCGTCCATAGAAGAAGCCCTGCCCCAGATCAAACCCCATCCTCGAGGAAGTCTCGCTTTCGGGTTGGGTTTCGATCCCTTCGGCCACCGAGGCGATTCCCAGACTGCGGACCATTTGCACCAGGGTCGCGACAACCTCTTGCCGCTGCGGCGAGGCAACATGGATGTCGCGGACCAGCGACATATCGAATTTCACGTAGTCGGGCGAACTTTCCGACAACTCATATAGCCGCGACTGGCCGGTGCCGAAGTCGTCGTAGGCCAAACCGATGTTCAACTTGGCCAGGGCAGGCCGGATCTCCGCCATCTGAGCGGCGCTGGTAACGGCCGATTCGTGGATTTCCAACGTAAACTGCTGATCGGGATAAGCCTGTCGCAACGTTTCGAGCGAAGCGATCAGCCCCGGCCTTGCCAATTCATGCGGATGCGTATTGAGGAACAAGTGCGGAGGGCCGGCCAAGACTTGGCTCGCCACGACGCTTTCCCAGCGGAGCATCACGCTGAGCTCAACGTCAAGATTCAACTCCGCGGCCATGCGAAACATCTCGGCGGGCATCTCCAGCCCGAAGAGCCGGCTGCGCCCAGGGCTTCGTAACTGACGACCTGGCCAGTCGCCATGGACACGATGGGCTGGAAGAACGGCGTAACGGCGTGCTCGGCCATCAGCCGGTCGAACTGCACCAGCGCCAAGGCCCGGTCGCAGACGTTCTCTTGAACGGTGTGGGAGTCATTGGCGGCAGTCTGCTGCTGGACCCGGAAGGCCACGTTCGCAAACTGCACGAGATCGTCTTTGTGGAGAGTCACCGGCCCGGTAATCCGCCGCCCGTTCACGTATGTCCCGTTGGTGCTGCCGAGGTCGCGCAAGACAAGTGACTGGCCGGCCTCGGTGATTTCGGCATGCACGTTGGAGACCGTATTGCAGCACAGAGACAGTGCGAGATCCTGGCGGCGGCCGATTTGAAACGGCACCCTGTAGACGGGCAAGTAGCGGATCGTTTCGTTCGTGTCGAACGGTCCGACTAGGAACCATACACTGCGCGAAGACGTTTTCGGGCTGGCGGGCATCATCGCTGCTTCTCTGGCGGGTATCGCCGCTCCGGTCTGCGGCCCCAAGGCAAGCATAGATCACGCGGCGCGGCACTTGCCGCAGATTGCCGGTTGTGCGGCATATCCGGATTCGGTGGATAACCGCAATTGCGCGGATGACGCGGTTGCCGTGCGGGCGGGCGGCCGCGGAGAACAGCCGGGGATGGGCATTGCAGGCGGTGCGCGCCGCGGCGCGGGGAGGAAACCGTTTCCGCCGGGGTGACGGCCAGTGCCGTGTCCTATAGTAAGATAGGAACGTCCGGCGGCCTTTTTCCGGCAGCGCCCTTGCACGTTGTCCGGAACCGGACCGGGACGGATCGCACGCTGCCCAGATTTCCCCCAGCAACGTCAGGATGCGCGAAAAGCCATGTCACTCGAACAGCAAACGCTGGACATCCAGGACAGCTTAGTGGCCTCGCTGCTCTCCGGCGAAAACTTCTGCCCGACAAGGCCAACGTCGATCCAGGAAACGGGGCTTGGCGAGGAGCTTGTCGAGCAACTGGTCTGCAAGCACTTGGCGGTTTTCGGAACCAGCAGGGGCCGGGCCATTGCCGACTATATCTGCTTGCCGTTCAACATCGTCGAAGCCGTTCTGGAAGCGTTGCGGACCAGTCAGTTCGTCGTTCATGCCGGGTCAGCGTCGTTTAACGATTATTGCTACAGTCTCACCACCCAAGGCCGGGCCCGCGCCACGGCCTTTCTCGAAGCCTGCGCCTACCTTGGTCCGGCGCCGGTGCCGCTGATGGACTACGTGATCTCCGTCGAGGCTCAGTCCATCACCGCCGAGGCTCCCGGTCCCGAGAAGCTCGTCGAGGCGGTGCGGGACATCTCGGTCGATCCCGGCCTCTTTGACAGCCTGGGACCGGCGATCAACTCCGGCGCCGGCATGTTCCTCTACGGTGCGCCGGGAAACGGCAAGTCAACCTTGGCCAAGCGGATCACTTTGTGCTTTGGGCAGGTGATCTGGATCCCGCATGCGCTGTACGAAGACGGCCAGGTGATCAAGTTCTACGACTCCGCCTACCACAAACAGGTTCCGGGCGACCCGCAGGACCTGGCCACCTACGTAGATTATGACCGGCGGTGGCTGAAGATATTGCGGCCCACGGTGGTTGTCGGCGGCGAACTGACGATGGACAATTTGGAACTGCGCCATGACGCCCGGACCAACGTCAACGAAGCGCCGCTGCAAATGAAGAGCAACTGCGGCTGCCTGTTGATCGACGATTTCGGCCGGCAGCGCATCGAGCCGGCCCAACTCTTGAACCGCTGGATCGTGCCCTTGGAAATGCGTCACGACTTCCTCACCCTGCCGACCGGCAAGAAGATGCAAGTGCCGTTCGACCAGTTGGTGATCTTCTCAACCAATTTGGAGCCCCGCGAGCTGGTCGACGAAGCTTTCCTGCGACGCATCCCGTTCAAGATCGAGATCGGAGACCCCAACGAAGAGGAATTCCACTACCTGTTCGAGTTGTACGCCCGGAGCTTCGGCTGCGAATACCGGCCGGAGGCGGTCGACGACCTCCTGGCGCGGCACTACCGGCCGACCAACCGGCGGCTCCGCCGCTGTCACGCCCGGGACCTCTTGTTGCAAATCCGCAGTTACTGCAACTACACGAGCCGGCCGATGGAACTGCGGCCGGAGTATTTTGACCGGGCCGTAAAGAGCTACTTTGCCACCGTCCTCGGCGAAGAATAGAAGAAGAGAAATCCTCCGGCCGCGCCAACCCCAGCAGCAGTGCATCGACCGCATGAACGCCGTGATCGCCTCGCAAGACTTCGAGATCGCCGAGCCGCTTCCCGGCTACCGGATACAGGAGCGCATCGGCGCCGGCGGATACGGCGAGGTCTGGAGGACCGAAGCCCCGGGGGGCATCTCCAAAGCGATCAAGGTGATCTACGGGCGCCACGACGACGAACGGGCCCTTCGGGAACTCAACGCGCTGAACCGCATCAAGGAGGTGCGCCACCCGTTCCTCCTGTCGCTGGAGCGCATCGAGTTGGTGGGCGGCCATCTGGTGATCGTCACCGAGCTGGCCAGCTCGAGCATGAAGAGCCTCTTCGAGCAGTACCGCCAGTCGGGCCTGCCCGGCATCCCGCGGGCGGAATTGCTGGCCCACCTGGGAGACGCCGCCGACGCCCTGGACTACATCTCGCAGGAACATTCGCTCCAGCACCTGGACGTCAAGCCCGAGAACCTGCTGTTGGTAGGCGGACGCACCAAGGTGGCGGATTTCGGTTTGGTGAAAGACCTGCAGGACGTCCACAGTTCGATCATCGGCGGGCTGACGCCCGTTTACGCCGCCCCCGAGCTGTTTGACGGCCGGCCCACCATCCACAGCGATCAATACAGCCTGGCCATCGTCTATCAAGAGATGCTGACGGGGGCGCTTCCCTATGAAGGGCGCACGACGGCGCAACTGGCCGCCCAACATCTGCATAGCCGTCCGCGGCTCGACAGCTTGCCGCCGTCAGACCGGGACATCATCGGCAGGGCTCTCTCGAAAGATTCCGCGCAGCGGTTCCCGAGTTGCCGGGAAATGGTGGCCAGGCTGTTGCAGGCAGGTTCGGGCTCTCCTCCGCGCAGCGCGGGAACCGCCGTGCCAACCCGCAGCCGCGACCTGCCGCCCCCGAGATCCGCGGCTACCGAAGTGCTTTCGCCGGAGAGCATGCGGGCGGCGATGGGCGCGAAGGCCCCGGTGAACTCGATGACGCAGCCGACCGAACCCGCGCCGACGGTGCGCGATCTGCCTCCCTTGGAATTGCCGCCGGAGGACATCGGCTACCGGCCCACGATCTTTGTCGGCATCGGCGGACTTGCGGCGCAAACGCTCCGCACGCTGCACAGATGGCTGGTGAACCGTTTCGGAGACCTCAGCGCCGTGCCCGCCTTGCAGTTGCTCCTGTTCGAGACCGATCGCGGAAACCCTGAAAGCGGTCACCGAAGGCGACGGACAGACGCCGCTCGAGAACGATTCGGCGGTTCCCTTGCCGCTGCGTCAGCCCGCCGATTACCGCCGGAATCGGGCAACCATCTGCAATGGCTGAGCCGGCGGTGGATTTACAACATTCCGCGTTCCCTGCAAACGCAGAGTCTCCGCCCGCTGGGACGCCTGGCCTTCGTCGACCACTTGGAGCGGATCAGGGAGCGCCTCAGCCGGGCGATCAAGGCGGCCTGGACCGCGAGGGGCTGGCGGCTTCGGCCCGAAAGACCGGCCTGCCGTTCCGGGAGGCCCCTCCCGAGAATCTTCCTGGTCTCGTCGATCTCCGGCGGGACCGGCGGCGGCATGGTGCTCGACGTCGCCTATCTGGTCCGCAAGCTCCTGCGTGATCTCGGCCTCTCCGAAGAGGGACTCTGCGGCGTTTTGGCCCACTGTTCGGGCCACAACCATCAAGGCCGAGACCTGGCCGTGGCAAACGCCTATGCCTTCTTGACCGAATTGCACCATTACAGCAGTCCGCATCACGGCTATCCGGGCGATCCGATCCGCGGACTGCCGGCCTTCGATGCCCAGGACGCGCCGTTCAACGCCGCCTACCTCGTGCATCTGGGAGAAGACCTGGAACCCGCGGAGTTCACGGCGGCGGCGGACAAGCTGGCCAAGTATCTGTATTGCAACGCGGTTACGCCGGCCCATGCATTCTTCGACAAGTGCCGGAGTCTCCACGCCGGAGGAACAGGCGGCCGGTGACGGTCCGGCCGTGAGGAGTTTCGGCCTCGCGCAACTGGGCTTCTCTTATGATGACATTCCCGCCACGGTTGTCGACGATCTCTGCAACACGCTGGTGACGCGATGGCGAGGCAGTGACCGCGCGGAGCCGGCTGAGGTTCCGCATTCCCTGGCCGATCCCACCGCCTTGCTGGCCGATCATTTTACCCCCGGCGCCGATGCCGGTTTCCGGGCCGACGCGGCGTCGCACCTGGAAGCCGCGGGGCTGAACATCCGGCAGATCGTCGACCAATTGCGCGCCACGGCGACGCGCGAGATGAACGACGACCCGGAGTCTTACCTGCTCACCGTGCTTGCGGACATATCGCAGAACTTCCAACCGGCTCACGGCTCTCCGAATCCGCTGCCGCTGAGTGCCACCGTGCTCGACGCATTGGACGCCCTGATGCGTCTCCAGAACGGCCACGACACGCAGCGCATCTGCCTGGAATCAGTCTTGGAAGCGCACCTGAAGGAAATGGCCGCCGGCCAGGCAGCCACCTTGCACGAGTGGATCTTGGGCCTGGTCGGCCAGCCGAAGTACCGCGTGGGGGGGGCCCAGCAGATGGTCGATTGTGTGGCCGAGCGTCTGCGGGCGTTAAGCCACCAGGCGGGAAAGCTGGTTCAAGCCGTGCTCCCACAACTCGCTCTGCTCCGGCAGGCGTTGCTCGATGATAAGAACGGCGGCCGTGACTGGCTGCGGTTCCGCGGCCGTTGGCGGGGGCGGACGCCCGTTGCCGACCAGCGGCTGTGCCAATACTTCCGCCTGAGAATCGAAGAACTCACGCTCAATGGCGTGTGCCGGCTTGCCGGCCTGATCCTGGGGTCCATGGCCCCCCTCGGCGACAGACTGCGGAGCTTGACCGCCGACTTGAGCCGCTTGGCTGAAAAACTGGGGCCGCAACCCGACGTCGTCATTGAGAGTCCGGCAGCCGATGGCGTGGTGGACATCCGCGGCGTGGTGGCCAGGCTGATTGACCTCGACAAGGCGGAGTTGGTGGCGGAGATGGATCACGTTCTGGAGCCAGACCTGCGCCGTGTTATGGCGACGGAGGAGGACGTTCCCGGCGTGCTTCTGCCCATTCTGCGCCGCACGGCGCGATCCCTGATCCACCGCTTGCTGAAGAAGATTGCCGTGCAGCAGATTACTACCTGCGCGAAAGACGGGCCGCACGATGCGATCTTTTCGCTCCGCGCCGGCTTGGAAGCCGCCGGCTCGTCTTTGCCCGACTGTGGGGGGGCACGACGGTTGCTGCTGGTCGCGCCAGGCGACGTGCCGTCCGCCGAACTGGTGAAACAGCTCAGTGAAGAGGTTTCGGAGCCGCCAACGGTGGTCGTTGACAAGGAAAATGAAGTGCTCCTATGTTACGAGATGGAACAACTTCCGTTGCGGCGAGTGGCCGCGGCGGTGCTCGACCACCGCTTCAAGAACGTGGAAGTCGCGTCCCGCCTTCACACCCGGATCGACGTGCCCTGGTCGGACCTTTGACCTTCCTTTCGTCAGACACCGGGCGGATTGCTTCGCGGGCGAAGGGGTGTAGAA
Organism: uncultured Planctomycetaceae bacterium; assembly: GCA_963754135.1. GTDB lineage: Bacteria > Planctomycetota > Planctomycetia > Pirellulales > Thermoguttaceae > JAJFUI01. Next base: position 576,061 of record CAVWEY010000001.1, on the reverse strand, counting down.
TAGCCGGCAAGCCCTCAATTGGCGACTGGAGTTGCCTCCTACAATAGAGAATCCAATCATGGACCAATCCCCCCCGCCAACTGGACTTCCGCAACCCCCCTTGCGGCCGGAGGTCGTCGCTGAGCCGACGGCAGCCCCGCCGCGGCGGAAATCGCGAGTGCTGGTCCGCCTGCTCTGGGTCGTTCTGCTCTTGGGACTGCTAAGCTCCGTGGCGCTGAACTTGCTGCTGTTCGTGGCGGTGGGAGTGCTCGGGGGCGGTTCCTCGGACGAGGGGGGCCGGGTGCAGGAGAAGTTCGTCTCCGGCAACCGCGACGGCAGCGACAAGGTGGCCATTCTCTCGATCGAAGGGGTAATCCTCGGCGGCGAAGGGTTCTTCAAACAGCAGATCGACCACGCCCGGAAAGACATCGAGGACGGCAACCTCAAGGCGATCGTGTTGCGGGTGAACTCGCCCGGCGGCACCATCACCGGCAGTGACTACATGCTCCACCACCTCCGCGAATTGGTCAAGGGGAAGCACATTCCCATCGTGGTCAGCATGGGCGCGTTGGCTGCCAGCGGCGGCTATTACGTCTCGATGTGCGTGAGCGACACGCCCGACACTATCTTTGCCGAGCCAACGACCTGGACCGGCTCGATCGGGGTGCTCATTCCCCATTACAACGTCGCTGACCTGATGGAGAAATGGGGTGTTCAAGACGACACTATTGCCAGCAACCCGTTGAAGACGATGGGCAGCCTTGCCCGAAAACTGACTCCCAAGGAACGGGAAATTTTCCAGGCGCTGGTGAATGACGGCTTCACGCAGTTCAAAGACGTAGTGAAGCAAGGCCGCCCCAGGTTCCAACACGACCCCGCGGCGCTGGACAAGCTCGCCACCGGACAGGTCTTCACCGCCAATCAGGCGCTGGCAAATGGCCTGGTCGACCAGATCGGCTTCATCGAGGATGCGGTCAAGCGGGCGATCCGTCTTGCCCGGCTCAACGAGCCGGACGTCAAAGTGGTGAAGTACAAGGCGGAGGCTAGGCTGTCGGACATTCTGTTCGGCCAGAGCCAGAACCGTGCGCAGCCTTCGGTCGATTTAGCCGCCCTGTTGGAGGCGACTACCCCCCGCGCCTACTACCTCTGCACCTGGCTCCCCGCCCTGGCCGGCAGCGCGAATAAGGGCGCGAGGCGAGGGGCGAGGGGATTGTGAAAACGAAGCCAAGCCCACGGGTTGCGACCCGTGGGCTTGGTAGCCCCACGGCGTTAATTCCGCTCGTCCCCCGTCTCTCACCCCCCCGCCCCTCGCCTCTCGGTCCTTCTCCTAAAGTCTTGCCGCCTACGTTGCCGATAACGTTTGCGACGATTATATCGGAGGGAAGGATTCTGCGTGTGAGGTCAACGTGGCAATATAGGCAATCTAAGTGCCTTCTAATGGAGGTCGCCCATGACGGGCTCTTTCAACCAGCGGCGCCCCTTGCGGATGTTGTTGCTCGGCCTGGGGCTACTGGCGGGTCTAGGGCTGAGCGGCTGCCAGTCGGACTTCGGCGGCCAGACGCTGCCCAGCCCGTACTACATGAATGACGATGTGCAGTACTTCCCGCCGGGTCCGCAGTTCCCGCTCGCCCGGGAGGCCGCCGCCCAGAAGGCATACAGCCAAGACGTGGCGCAACAGCAACAGCAGATGCAACAACAGGGGCAACGCTAGTCGCGACTCAAGGTGCTCCTCACGCTCCGCGTGAGGGAAACTTCGTCACGCGGAGCGTGACGAGTACAAGACACGCCGAACGCGGTTGGCAGAAGCGTGTCCGGACGGGATGGGCCGGAACCAACCCGCTGGCACGTGACGCCGAGGGCCGCGTTGTGGGGGGGACGGCGCCTTGCGTTGCTGGCGTCCAAGCGCGGAGTGCCGCCGCCGCGGCACCCCTTGGACGTCAGCAGCACAAGGAATACGGAACATGCCCGACCTCCCCCTCTCCCCCGCCGCTCAGCACTGGATATACCTGGTGCTGGTCTGGGTCGGCTTTGGCGCCTTGGCCGGTCTGTTGGCCACCGTGCTGTTTCCGCTCCGCCGCCCCGCCGGACCCTTCTGGGCCGTGGTGCTGGGCATCACCGGCAGCACCGTCGGTCTGCTGGGCCTCAGTTGGCTCTTTCCCGGCCGCTCGATGAACCCCATCAGTCCCCTGGGATTCTTGGCCGCCACTCTGGCGCGCTGGTGCTGCTGGTGCTCTACCGCCTCGGCGCCGCGGTGTTCGGAAAGCCCGAGAGCGACGCGGACAAGCAGTAATAGCCTCTATCCCACCGTTGAATCGGCGCGACCGGAAGTGTACACTGCGATAGTGCAGGTTTTCCTCCGGAGACCTTGGCATGGTCACGGTTACAGAATTGTGGCGCCATCTCAAGCGTTATCTCGATGCGGCGGAGCGGGGCGAGATTGTCAGCGTCTGTCGGCGCGGCACGCCCTTGGCCTTGCTCGGGCCGATCCGTCGGATTTCGATGAACCGTTGGAGGCGTGCTACTCCGTTGCGGATCGAGGGTTTGGAGTTGAGTAAGGTTATCCTTGAAGAGCGACTGTTCTCTGAATAGATCGAACCGACTGGAAAGGCACCATGAGCGACGAACCGCAGGACCTCATCGCACGGTTGCAACAGAACATCTCCCGCGTCGTCCTGGGCAAGCCCGACGCCGTGCGGCTGGCCGTGGTGGCGCTCTTGGCGGGCGAACACGTCTTGCTGGAAGACGTGCCGGGGGTGGGCAAGACCCTGGTGGGCAAGGCCATCGCCCGCAGCCTCGCCGGCCGCTTCCACCGCATCCAGTTCACGCCGGACCTGCTGCCGGCCGACATTACCGGCAGCAGCCTCTATAACAGCCAGACGCACGAGTTCCTGTTCAGCCCCGGTCCGATCTTCGCCAACGTCGTGCTGGCCGACGAGATCAACCGGGCGACCCCCCGCACCCAGAGCGCCCTGTTGGAGTCGATGAGCGAGCGGCAGGTTCTCGGCCGACGGCCAGACCCATCCGCTCCCCCGGCCGTTCATGGTCATCGCCACGCAGAACCCCGTCGAGTTCGAGGGCACGTATCCCTTGCCCGAAAGCCAGCTCGACCGCTTCCTGCTCCGCATTCCGCTGGGCTATCCGCAGCGGGAGGTGGAACTGGAGGTCCTTTCGACGCACCGCGAGGGGGAGCCTGTCGATTCGCTCGGGCCGGTACTGGATTGTGACCAGGTTGCCGCCCTCCAGGCGGCTGTCCGGCAGGTGGCGGCAGAAAGGTCGATCGACGAGTATCTGCTGGACATTATCCAGGCCACGCGGCGGTGCGACGAGTTGCACGTCGGCGTGAGCACCCGCGGGGCGCTGGCGTTCTATCGGGCAGCCCAGGCGTCGGCGCTCGTGGCCGGCCGGCAGTTCGTCGTGCCCGACGACGTCAAGCGGCTGGCCGTCCCCGTGCTCGCCCATCGGGTGATCCCCAAGGGCTACCTGCACGGCGGCCAACGCGAGGCGGTCGAATCGCTGATCGAGCGGCTGGTTGAGGAAGTCCACGTGCCGGGGTAGACGCCTGCCATGAGCACCGATCTGGGCGAGAAGAATGAGCCGCCGCCCGCCAGAGGGCGTTGGCAGTTCAGTCTCCGCCGGATGTTCGTCGCCACCACGGCCATCGCCGTCTTGTTCAGCCGGGCTTCATTGGACGGCTGGGTCAAGACCGACATCGTGATATACCTCTCGATCGTCGTCTTGGCCGGTGTCTTCTCGGATGCCGCACAGCAGTGTTTGCTTCGCGCATGTATTGTGTTCGGTGTGATATACATGACAGGGGTTCTGGCGTATCTGACGCGGCCTCCCGTAGGCGGCGTTATCGGGGGCTACCAGGGTATCAGTCAGCGCGCACTTTGGTTGTGTGTTCTAATTGTGTTCTGCTTTGCCGTATTCTTGCGAGCAAAGTCCCATGTGACACTCTGGTCGTTGGCGGGTTCGCTCGCCTTGACTGAACTGTTCATCGCGACGGCAATTTTCCTCACGCTCAGAGATTGCTACGGCTGCTCCACGCTTTATGAGACTCTGGGATTCAGAAGCATAGATGCGCTCTACCAACGCCAAGCGGACTGGATTCTTCGGTCGGTTTTCATCGGGCGGTTTGCCGACCAGCGATGGTATATCGCCGCGCCCTGGCTGCTGGGGATCGGGTTCGGGGAGATTCTGGCGCGACGCAGGGAGTCTGGCGGCGGGCCGTCGTAACAGCTATGATGGTGACAGCCATGATGGAATGTCGTATTGCTGCGTGTTGTTATCGGCCGAGGAAACAAACGCCCCCGAAGGGGGCAAAATGGGACAGACCAGCAACGCCCTGGGGAAAGGGTAACGTAACGGTCGCTCGGGCCCTGAAAGGGCCGGATGGGACAGCCCAGGGCAACGCCCTGGGGACCGGTTTCGCGTATGCGCAAGCCCTGAAAGGGCGGCTTGATGCGCCATGCCCCCCTTTCAGGGCTGACCCCTCAGATTGGCCTTGTTCCCCAGGGCGTTGCCCTGGGCTTTCACATTACGTCCCTTCGGGACTAACGCCATGCCGCAATCGTTGGCGACCACCGTGGGCTATCACATTGCGTCCCTTTGGGACTAACGTCACGCCACAATCCTTGGCGAATATCGTGGGCTTTCACATTGCGTCCTTTCGGGACTGACGCCATGCCGCAATCGTTGGCAAATATTTTGCTGCACATCATCTTCAGCACAAAGAACCGTGCCCCGTTGATTCCCGTCGACATCGAGCGGGAGTTACATCCGTATTTGGCCTCGATTTGCCGCGCCCACGGTTGCCCGGCACACGAAATCGGGGGCTCGGACGACCATGTGCATCTCGTCTGCTCGCTGGCACGAACGACAACGGTTTCGTCGCTGCTAGAGGAGATCAAGGGAAGCAGTTCCAAATGGATCAAGACCAAGGGGGATCGCTATGCCGGGTTCTCATGGCAGGCGGGCTACGGCGCGTTCTCCGTCGGGCAGTCGCAATTGGAGGCGGTTAAGAAGTATATCGCGGGACAGCGGGAACATCATCGGCGGAGGACGTTCCAAGAGGAGTTCCGTCAATTCTTGGCGAAATACCAGGTCCAATACGATGAACGTTACGTTTGGGATTGAATCCTCGAGCGGCAATCACGCCCTTTCCGGGCTTCCACGGCAACGGCGTCCCGCGTCCCCAGGGCGTTGCCCTGGGCTATCCCATTTGGCCCTTTCAGGGCCGGCCGGTCCCGACGTTACCCGATCCCCAGGGCGGCGCCCTGGGCTATCCCATTTGGCCCTTTCAGGGCCGGCCGATCCCGACGTCACCCGGTCCTCAGGGCAGCGCTCTGGGGTTTCCCATTTGGCCCTTTCAGGGGCGTTCCGTTCAATTCCTTCTGGGTTCGCCCAGGTCTGACCATCCATGTTCCGCCGTCAAACCACCGTCTGCCGCGAGGGCTGGTACTACTTGGCGATTTTGGCCCTGGTTGCCGGCGGGGCGATGCTCAAGGAGGTCAACCTGCTGCTGATCCTGGCCGGGATGTTGCTGGGGCCAGTGCTGTTGAATTGGCAGGCGGTAAGGACGACGCTCCGCGGCCTGCGGCTGGAGCGCAAGCTGCCCCCCTGGATCGGCGCCGGCGACGTGCTCTCGGTCAATCTCAGCCTGACCAACGCTCGGCGGCGGCTGGGAAGCTGGGCGGTCGTGGTCGAGGAGCAGATTGAGCGGGAGTCGAATGCGAACCACAATCGCCGGGGGCTAACAGCCCCCGGAATCGGCCGGCGCCGGGAACCGCCGCTTAAGCCCAGCGTGCTGTTCCCCTACGTCCGCGCGGGGCAGTCGAGCAAGGGGGCCTACCGCGGCCGGCTTGCGCAGCGGGGCCGCTATCGCTTCGGACCCGTGCGGCTGACGACCCGCTTCCCCTTCGGTTTGTTCTCGCGCACGGTCACCGACGGCGACTCCGAGACGCTGATCGTGTTGCCCCGGCTGGGCCGGCTGACCGAAGGCTGGGCCGCGCGGCGGTTGGAGGCCTTCTCCGGCACGGATCGCCGCCGCCGGCCGGGGCCCGAGGGGGATTTCTTCGGCGTCCGCGAGTGGCGGGCCGGCGACGGCCGGCGGCTGATCCACTGGCGGAGTTCCGCCCGGCTCGGCAAGCTGGTCGTTCGCCAATTCGAGCGGCCGCGGAGCCGGGACGTGGCCGTCGTGCTCGACCTCTGGCAGCCCGAAAAACCCACAGCCAAGCAGCTTGAGGCCGTGGAACTGGGCGTCAGCTTCGCCGCCACCGTGTTGGCCGACCTGTGCCGCAAGGGCGGGAGCAACGTGTACCTGGGATTCTACAGCGGTGCGGCGGAGTGCGTCGGCGGGCCGGCCTCGCCGGCGACCCTCCAGGGCCTGATGGAGCGGCTGGCGTTGGTCGAAGGCCACCGCGGCGACGCGCTTCCGGCGCTCTTGGCCCACGCCCTGCGGCGGATCGCCGCCGACACGGAGGTTGTGCTGGTGAGTACCCGGCCGGTCGATCTGGCCGACACGTCGCGGCTGGCCGCGCTGTGGGCCGATCCCCTGTTCCGCGAGCGGCTGCGGCGGATCCGCTCGATCGACGCCTCCAGCGGACAACTGGACGAGTTCTTCCAAGTGGAATGATTTCGATATTTGTACTCGTCACGCTCCGCGTGACGCCGGATTCCTCACGCGGAGCGTGAGGGGTACATTGCCATGCCATTGCAACGCCTGCTTCAGATCAACATGGCCGCGCTGGCCGCGCTGGGGGCGCTGTTGTTGGGCATGGGCGCACGCAACGAAGGGCCGCCCCTGTTGGTGATTGTCGCGGCCGTGGTCTCGGTGTGGCTGACCGACGTGACCGGCCGGTTCTTCTCGGCCGGCGGGTTTCCAACGCCCTGATGCTGCTGGCGCTGGCAATCGCGCTGCAAGACCTGTTGTGGCTGCGAAGCGAGTTGCAGGCCCTGAACTTCGCCTGGCTGCTGATCTTCCTTCAAATCATCCTCTTGTTCCAGCGGAAGGACGGGCGGACCTATTGGCTGTTGGTGGTCCTCAGCCTGTTGCAAGTGGTAATAGCCACACTGTTCAGCCAGGGGGTGTGGTTCGGCCTGCTGCTGGCGGTCTACATGCTGTTGGGCTTTTCGGCGATGACGTTGCTGCTGCTATATCGCCAGTGGGAACGGTATGGACGAGGGGTTCACGGTTCAGGGTTCAGGGTTCAAGGATCGGGGCCGGCCGGCGTTCAGGGCGACAACCCCGCTCGGGCGCCCGGCGATGGCGGTCGCGTAGGCGACCAGGCGGCACTGGGGTCCGATCTGTTCCGCCGGCTGGGGTTCATGGGGCTGCAAACCCTCGGCCTGACGATGGTGTTGTTCTTCGCGTTGCCGCGGTTCGGGCAGTTTTCCTGGCGAAGTGCCGTGGTCCGCCCACAGCCCTTGGTCGGCTTCTCCGACAGGGTCACGCTCGGGGAACTGGGGCAGATCATCGAGAGCCACGAAGCGGTGATGCGCGTGCAGTTCTACCGCTACCCCGGCCAGACCCCTCAGCCCGTTCACGGCGACATCTATCTCCAAGGCGCCTTGCTGGTGAACTACGAGAGCGGCCAGTGGCGGGCGGGGGAGCCGCCCAAGCTGGGCAGCACACAACTACAGCCGGACGACCGGCCCTTGCCGCGCAGCGGACTGGTGCGGCAGAAGATCACGCTCGAGGGAATGGACCGCGACGAATTGTTCTTCGTGGCGCCCTACATCGCCCTGGAATCAAATCCCGCCATCGAAGTCGATCACGGCCAAACGCGGCTCCGCCGCACCGGCGATGACTGCCGGAAGCGGTTCGTCTACACGCTCGGAACGACGGCCATCGTCAGGGGGGAGCAGGGGCCGCTGACGCCGCGTTTCCCCGACGAGTTGAGCGGCACGGCGGCCGGGCCGGCGACCAAAGGTCCACATGCCATGCCCAACCTCAGGGCCCTGGCCAGCCGTTGGATCACCGAGTCCGGCCTGCCCGAGCAGGACCTGGCCGGCCGGGCGCGCTACCTGGAGCAAAAACTTGCCCGCTCGGGACAGTTCCAATACAGCCTGGCCGGCCAGGACCGCGACCCGGCGATCGACCCCATCGAGGACTTCGTCACGAACCACCCCCAAGGCCATTGCGAATACTTCGCCACGGCGCTGGTGCTCATGCTCCGCAGCCAAAAGATTCGGGCGCGGATGGTCTGCGGTTACAAGGTCGATCACGACGCCTGGGACCCCCTGGGCGGTTACTACCAGGTCCGCCAACTCCACGCCCACACGTGGGTCGAGGCCTATCTGCGTGAGGTCCCCCCCGAACTGATACACGGCGACGGCTACTGGGACTGGAAAAAATGGGGCGGATGGCTGCGGCTCGATCCCACTCCCGCCGGCTTCGCCAACGAGCGGGTGACCTGGTTCACCCCGATCCGCCGGACGATGGATTGGCTGGATTCCGCCTGGTCGAACTACGTGGTGGAACTGGACTGCCAGCGGCAGCGGGACGCCATCTATCAGCCGATCGCCAAGGCGGCAGAGAACCTGTGGCGGGAGGCGACCAGCCCGCGGCGGTGGCGGGCGATGTTCAACTCGCTCAGCGTCGCGCTCTACTTGAATCGCCTCAGCCGGGAGGTTGCCTGGCTGCTGCTGGGGGTGGCCGGGCTGGTGGTGGCGGCGGTCCTGGCCGCCGCCGGCTGGCTGATGGCCCGCCTCGGCCGCCGCCTGCTGGCCCGCTGGTCGGGCAACCACTCCCCGCGCCTCCGCCGCCGCGTCGAGGTCGAGTTCTATCGCCGCTTCGAGACCCTCCTGGCCCGGCAGGGGCTCGTTCGCGCCCCAGGCCAAACCCAGCGCGAATTCGCCGCCGCTGCCGGAGCCCGCCTGGCCGGCCTGAGCGGGGACGGCCGGCTGGCCGCCCTGCCGGACGTGGTTGTCGAGGCCTTCTACCGCGTCCGTTTCGGGCGCACGCCCCTGGACAACCTCCAGACCCGGACGGTAGAACTTGCGCTGGTGGAAATCGCCGGGCTGCCAACGTACTCCTCACGCTCCGCGTGAGGTCCACCCAACCCCTGACCCTCTCGCGGAGCGAGAGGAATACATTACTGCCATGAAAATCGGACTGGTCGGTTATCAGGGTTCGGGCAAGAGCACGCTCTTCCACTGGCTCACCGGCGTGCCGCCCGACCCCGCCCTGACCCACACCGGTCAGAGCGGCATGGCCACGATCCCCGAGCCGCGCGTCGAGCAGCTCGCGGCAGTCTATCATCCGAAAAAGGTCACGCTGGCCGCGATCGAACTGGTCGATACGCCGGGGCTGAGCCGCACGCACGAGGGCAACGCCGCCCGGCTGGCCATGATCCGCGAGGCCGGCTGCCTGGTGCTGGTGGCGGCCGCCTTCGCCGGCACCGATCCCGTGAGCGATCTCCGCTCCTTCGACGAGGACCTCGTGCTGGCCGACATGGAGATCGTCAGCAACCGCATCCAGCGCGTCGAGGAGCAGCTCAAAAAGCCGCTCCCCCGCCAGGAGCACCAGACGTTGGAACACGAGCACGCCACGTTGAAAATCGTGCTCTCTGCGATGGAGTCCGGCAAGCCGCTGCGCGAGTCGCACATGACCGACGAGCAACAGAAGGTGACCCGCGCCTTCCGGCTCTTCAGCGAGAAGCCGCGGCTGGTGATCGTCAACACGGCCGACGACGAACCGCACCCGGAGCGGTTTACCGCGATCAGCCGGCCCGAGATGCAGGTGATGGCCGTGCCCGCCGGGCTCGAGCTGGAGTTGTCGAAGATGACCCCGCAAGACCGCGCCGAGTTCGAGCGGGAGATGGGCCTGGTGGCCACCGACCGCGACCACCTGATCCGCACCCTGCTGGCGGCCTCCGGGCAGATGATCTTTTTCACCGCCGGCGAGAAGGAGGTCCGCACCTGGCTTTTGCGCCGAGGCGGGACCGCGTTGGAGGCGGCCGACGGCATCCACTCCGACCTCGCCCGCGGCTTCATCCGCGCCGAAATCATGACCGTCGCCGACCTGGTCCGCGTGGGCAGCGAGCGCGAAATCAAGGCCCAGCACCTCCTCCGGCAGGAACCGAAGGATTACGTCGTCCGGGACGACGACATCCTGTTGATCCGGTTCAGCGTGTAACCTTCAATTGCGCACGCAGCGTGTGGACCACGTTCGGCGGCAGGAAACGTGCCAGTTCCTCGTCACTGGCCACCGACTCGATCTGCTTGATCAACGAGCTGGAGACGTGGGCCAACTCTCCGTCGGCGATCATGAACAGCGTCTCCACCTCGGGGGCCAGCCGCCGGTTGGCCATCATCATGGTCAACTCGGCGGCAATGTCGGTGATGGGGCGGACGCCGCGGACCATGATCCGCGCCCCGCACTGCTTCACGAACGCCACCGCCAACCCCCTGAAAGTGCGGATCTCCACGTTCGCCAGGTGTTCGGTCGCTTCGTGGATCATCCGCTGCCGCTCCTCTGGCGTAAAGAGCGTCTCCTTCTCGACGTTCACCCCCACGCCGACGACCAGCCGGTCGAAGAGCCGGCTCGCCCGCTCCATCACGTTCAGATGGCCCAGGGTGATCGGGTCGAAGGAGCCCGGATAAACGGCCACTCGCGGAGAGAGTTGGGGAGTAGTCATGGAGAATTGGTCGGCGGTGATTGTTGGGCGAGGAATTGGGTTTCGAGCATGAGCAGTTTATCCCGTTGCGGCGGGGCGAACAAGTCCCCCGGCCGCTGCCAGCGATGAGTTTTGACCCTCCCTGCGGCGGTTTCTGCCGCAAAGTTTCCCGGGATTCTCAAAGTCTGTGGGGAGAGTGGCGAATTGGCGGGGGAGTAATTATACTGAAAGGCACCACTGAGATTGCCCGCGGAGAGGTTGTCGATGCCAAAAGCCCTATGCCTTGTGGGAACGGTTGTGGCCGTGCTGTTGCTGCTGGTGTTCGGACTGGATCTGGCGGTTGGCTTCCCCTTTCACCGGCTCAGCCTGACGATGGACGTCGGCTCTCTGTTCTGTTCGGTGGGGTTGGGATACATGAGTTGGACAACTTTGAGGGAGCAGAAATGACGGAGTTGACACCCCGCCAGACGGGGTTCCGCTACGACTGTTGTACACTCGATTTCCGCCGTCTACAATAACCTTTCATGGCATCCGAAGAACGTCCACAGGAAGGCAAGAGGGGGAGCCGCGAGCCGCTTTCTCCCGCCAAGCAAAAACGGCTGGAAAAGGTCTTCGGGGTAGCCAGCAAAAAAGCGGACGCCGCCACCGCTACGGCCGACTTCGACTATACCACGGAACTACTGGAGCAGTGCGTGTCGGGCGAGCCGGGCAACGCCACCTACGTCAACAAATACATCGAGAATCTGCAAAAGAAATACAACAACAACCGCAAAGGCAGCCCGCTGGCCCAGTTCAAGGAGCGGGGCGCCCGCGGCGCACTCGAAGAAGGCCCTCGCCCAGGAGCAATGGGACGAGGCCATCCGGTACGGTCTGAAGGTCCTGACGGTCAATCCCTGGGACCTCTCCGCGCTCTGGGAATGGCCAGGGCCGCGGCCAAGTCCGGCGACCGCGACTGCGAGTTGTGCTACCTCAAGGCGGCCTTGACGGGCAGTCCGAAGGACCCTGCCGCCAACCGCCTCTACGCCATCGCCCTGGCCGAGCGGGGACTGCTGGATGAGGCGATCGCGTTTTGGCACCGGGTCGAGGAAGTCCGGCCTAAAGACGAGGAGGCCAAGCGGTCGATCGCCTCGCTGACCGTGCAGAAGCAGCGCTCCAGCGGCAAGTTCGACGACGAGGATGAAGACGAGGCCTCCCGCAGGCGGAGGCTCCGGACTCAGCAGCAAGAGGAGTTGTCGCTCGAACAGCGCTTGCAGCGGAAGGTCGAGAACGAGCCGGATAGCACCGCCCCGCTGCTGGAACTCGCCCAGTACTATGTCAACGCCGACCGGTTCGCGGAGGCCGAGGGTCTGTTGAGCAAGGCCCACCAACTCGCCCCGGAGGACGTGGACATCCGAGAGAAATGGGAGGACTGTCAACTCCGCCACATGCGCCAACGGCTGGCCAAGACCCGCGATCCCGACGCCAGAAAGAAGCTCGAACACCAGTACTTCGAGAAGGAAGTGCTGGTCTACCAGAACCGGGTCGAGCGTATCCGAACAATCTCACCTTCAAGTACGAACTGGGCTACCGCTATATGAAGACCAAGCGGTATCCCGAAGCGATCCGTGAGTTGCAGTCCGCCCAGAACGACCCCCGCCGCAAAGGGGCCTGCATGCTCGTCCTCGGCCAATGCTTCCAGCAGATCAAGCAGAACCGGCTGGCCATGACCCATTACGAGTCGGCAGTCCAGGAAATCCCCGACCGGGAATCGGAGAGCAAGAAACGGGCACTGTATCTGGCCGGCCGGCTGGCCTTGCACCTGCGGGACTTCGACGCCGCCGAAAAGCACCTGACGACCCTGGCCGCCCTGGATTTCACCTACAAGGACGTCTCCACGCTACTGGACAAGCTGGCCCGATTACGCGAGAATCCAGAATGGCCGGTCCAAGGAGCCACCCGCTGAGGGCGACGGCCAACCACCGTCAGACCCGAAAGAAACCTAACGCCTCTCTACCTCCACCATGCCGAATATCAAGAGCGCCAAAAAACGATTGAAGCAGAGCCTCGTCCGCCGCGACCGGAACCGGTCGGCGAAGCGGGCCATCCACACCGAGTGCAAGAAAGTGCTCGCCGCGGTCGAGGAGGGAAACCTCCCGCAGGCCGAAACCCAACTCCAGGCCGTCGCCAAGCGCGTCGACCAGGCCGCCGCCAAGAAAATCATCCACCACAACGCCGCCGCCCGGGTCAAGTCACGGCTTTCAGCCAGGGTCAAGACGCTCAAGGGGAAGTAGCCCGCCGTTTGTCCCCTCTCCCTTTGGGAGAGGGTTAGGGTGAGGGCCCTCACCCCCTGCCCCTCTCCCAGCGGGAGAGGGGAGATGCTCTCTCAAAACTCCACGTCCGCGGCCTCGAAGACCGGCCCTTCGACGCACGCGCGGCGATAGTCCCAGCCCCCGGCCGGGTCGCGGATCTTCTTCACGCAACTGAAGCACGCCCCGATGCCGCAGGCCATCGGACTCTCCAGCGAGACCTGGCAGGGCAGCCCTAATTCACGGGCGATCTCGGCCGTGGCCGCCATCATCGCCTCCGGCCCGCAGCAGACGATCCGGCAGGGCCAGGCCGACCGCTCCACCACCGGGGGGATCAGCTCGGTCACCAGCCCGCGATGACCCAGCGAGCCGTCATCGGTGCTCAAATGCACGTCGATCTTGAGCCCGCGGAAGTCCTCCACGCAGGCCAGGTAGTCGGCCGAACGGGCGCCGTAGCAGAGCGTCACCTGCTTGGCCGTCGGGACCGCCCGCGGCGGATCGCCGTAGGTACATAGGCCAAGGTACTCGCGGGCCAGCATCAGGAACGGCGTTTGCCCGATCCCGCCGGCAACCATGAGCAGGTGCTCCGTGGGCGTGGGCGGGAAGCCGTTGCCCAGTGGCCCCCACACCTCCAGCCGCGAGCCGGCCAGAAACTCGGCCAGCAGACGGGTCATCTTGCCGATCACCAGGTAGACAATATCCAGAAACCGCGGCTTGCCGTCGTCGCCCGCAACCACGTCGTACACCGCCAGCGCCCGGCCCAGCAGCGGGTCGTTGCAATCGGCCAGCCGAAGCATGACGAACTGCCCCGGCGCCACTCGCCGGGCGATCTCTGGGCAGGCAAACCGGATCCGGTACGTATCCCGGGCCAACCGCACGTTCTCTTCAACCGCGACCCGTGCGTGCAAAGCGTTGTCGGCGTAGGTGGGCGTGGGCATAGTGGAAAGTGCAAAGCCGCTTGCGGTTTCGCAACTGCTCGGTGTGTTACTTCTTCTCCCCCACTTTCCCCTCGTGCCGCAACGCCTTGAGTTCCTCGTGCGTCAGCCGGCGGACGCCGCCCAACGGGAGCGTGCCCAGCCGCACCGGCCCAACGGCCGTCCGCGTCAATCGCAGCACCTTGTGCCCCACGCGGGCCAAAATCCGCCGAATCTCCCGGTTCTTCCCCTCCCGCAACACCATCTCCAGAACCGTGCTCTCCTTGTGGTGCGATTTGACCTCGACCCGTTCGGCGCGGGCGAACCCTTTGGCCAGGTGAACGCCCCGCTGCAATTTCCCGAGCACCTCGCGCGTCGGCCGGCCGGCCACCGTCACGCGGTACGTCTTGGCCACACCGTACCGCGGATGCGTCAGCCGATTGGCCAGCTCCCCGTCGTTCGTGACCAGGATCAGCCCCTCGCTGCTCAAGTCGAGCCGGCCGATGGTAAACAGCCGGGCGCCGGAAAAGGTGCCAGGCACCATTTGTGCGAAGCACCCTCCGGGCCGTCCCGGCAAATGGTGCCTGGCACCTTTTCCGGCCACCAGGTCGATCACCCGCGTCCGGCCCGACGGATCGCGGCTCGTGCATACCACGCCGGGTGGCTTGTTGACCGCGAAGTATTCAAGCCTGGCCGTCGGCAGCGGCACGCCGTCCACGCGAATCTGCTGGCTGGCCGGGTCAACCCGCGTCCCCAATTCGGCGGCCACCCGGCGATCGACCTCCACCCGGCCGGCGGTAATCAGTTCCTCGCACTGGCGTCGGCTGCCCAGCCCGGCGGCGGCCAGGACCTTCTGCAACCGCGGCAATCGGGCAGCCGGATCGCCAACGGGCGTTTTGGCGGGAGCGACGTGCTTTCGATGCGGCGTTCGACGAACCATGCCGCCAGCATAAGGAATGAACGGGGGCGGGGGAAGGGGGAGAGGAGAATGCCGAAGGTCGAATGACAAATGACGAAGGAAGTCCAAAATTCGAATGCCGAGTTAGGGCTTTGGATTTCGAGCTTCGAGCTTCGAGCTTCCTTCGTCATTCGAGCTTCGTCATTTGCTCCTACTGTCCCCAATTGCCTTGTGTCCATCGGGCGCGGGATGTTTCGGGCGGGGGATCCTCGTAGTCGCGGGGACGCACGCCGGTCAGCGCCGGTCCCGGCTCGTTCTCGGGATAGGGATCGTACCGCAGCGCCCGCTTCTGTTGCACCTCGGCCGTGCCGGGATGGGCCAAGTCGGGCCGGGCCGTGCTACAGCAGCCCGCCGGCGCAATCAAGATCGGCAACACGACTGCCAGCGGCCACAATCGGTTCACGGCGGCGATTCCTTCTGTGAGCCGCGGATCATAGCGACTCCGCGCCACGGCGAAAGACGAGTTGGCCGTAGCACAGGCATCCTGCCTGTGCTCAAGGCCGACGTACATGCGGCATTCTGGCGCGTCTGTCCGGCCTGCAACGCGGCAGGATGCCGCGTCTACAGGTCATGGGCGGCTATCACGGGCGCTCGGCCATCCGTGACATATCACGGCCGCGCGGCGGAGGCTCGCGTCGCCTAAACCTGGTCTAGTCGGCCGAATCGGCCTGTCGAACTTGCGCAGTTTGCCCATGTTTCACGGCACCAGACGTGTTTGCAGACTAGGCAATCTGTGTGGGGCGGGATCGGCGGCCAAGCCTCCAATCCCGACGATTGGCACAGCAGTTGCATATCACCCTCGCGTTCGACCCCGAGTCGGCTCGTCGGCCGGCCGGCATGATACACGAAAGAAGGAACCTGCCCGATGATCCGCTCGATTTCAATTCTTTGCGGCCACGGCCGCCGCGGCGCGCCTGACTCGTTCGACCGCATCGACTTGCACATGGGCCAGGTGGTGAGCATTGTCGGCCCGACCGGCTCCGGCAAGACGACCTTCATCAACGACATCGAGTTGTTCGCCGACGGCGATACGCCCAGTGGCCGGCGGGTGCTGATCAACGACGAGCCGGTCCCGACGGAATACCGCTACAATCCGGCGAAGAATCCCATCGCCCTGATTACCCAGCACACCACCTTCCTCTCCGACATGCCGGTGAAGCAATTCTTGCTGACCCACTCGAAGGTGCGGACCGGCGGGCCCGAGTCGCACCAGATGATGATGGAGGCGATCGAGTTCGCCAACAAGTTGACCGGCGAGCCGATCGATCTGGACAACCGCATGACGGAGCTTTCCGGCGGCCAGACCCGTGCCCTGCTGATCGCCGACGCCACGGTGATTTGCAGCACGCCGGTGGTGTTGCTGGACGAGGTGGAGAACGCCGGCATCCATCGCACCCGCGCCGTGCAATTGCTCCGCGAGTTCCGCAAAATTTTCATCTTCGTGACGCACGATCCGCGGATCGCGCTTCTGAGCGATTTCCGCATCGTGATGCAGGGAGGCCGGGTGACGCAAGTCCTCTCGACCAGCGACGAGGAGCGGAGCGTCTCGGCCCACGTCAACCGCCTGGATGACGCCCTCTCCGCGCTTGCGGGAGAAGCTCCGCATGGGCCTGCGATTGTGTGCCGGCGAACTGCAAGAGGTCGCTTAGGATAACCGGGGGTCAGACCGTGATTAGTGATTAGCGGCGAATCATTGCGGAACTCGCGATCGAAATGGCCCGCTAATCACTAATCACGGTCTGACCCCATTACATGGGAGGTTGCATGAGAGTGGCCATCTGTGCCGGGCCGGCCACCACCGGCAAGACCTCGGTGGTGCGTCACGTCGCGAAAAAACTGCTGCACGCCGGCCATCGCGTGGCGTTCGTGAAATTGGACGTCCAGTACGCCGACGAAGACGAGTTGCTGGCCGCGGAACTGAAGATTCCCACGAAGAAGGTCTACTCCGGCGAGCTTTGCCCCGACCACTGCAACGTGATGGTGCTGGGCGACGCCATGCACTGGGCCGAGCAGAACGAGTGCGACATTCTGATCGTCGAGACGGCCGGGCTGTGCCTGCGGTGCTCGCCCTACGTCGACGGCGGGTTGGGGCTGGTCGTACTGGAAGCCACCAGCGGCATGAACCTGCCGCTGAAGGTCGGACCGATGCTCTCCCTGGCCGACGTGGCGGTGGTTACCAAGATCGACCGCGTTTCGCAGGCCGAGCGGGAGGTGTTCCGGTCGCGGATTCAGGACGTGGCCCCCAACGTGCGGGTCCGCGAGGTCAACGCCCTGCACGGCATCGGCATCGACCCGCTGGTGGCGGAGGTCTTGCAAACGCCCGGAGGTCACCGGGCCGCTGTTTCTGCGCGGCAACCCGCCGGTGGGCACCTGCACCATCTGCGTCGGCAAGAAGGAGATCGGCTGGCAATCGCACTTCGGCGTGGTCCGGGCACTGGAAAATCAGGTGTTCTACCGGGGCGAATAGATTGTACTCGTCACGCTCCGCGTGACGCAGTTTCCTCACGCGGAGCGTGAGGAGTACGAAATGGCCCAACGCATTTACTTCGACAACGCCGCCACGACGCCGCCCGACCCGCGTGCGGTCGAAGCCGCCCAGCCGTACCTGACGCGGCTCTGGGGCAATCCCTCCAGCCTGCACCAGGAAGGGCGCGAGGCCCGCGAGGGCGTTGAAACCGCGCGCCGCCAGGTGGCCGATCTGATCGCCGCCCGGCCGGAGGAGATCGTCTTCACCGGCAGCGGCACCGAGGCCGACAACATGGCGATTCAAGGCGTCGCCCTGGCCGCGGAAAACCGCCCCTGCCACGTTATCGCCAGCGCGATCGAGCATCCGGCCGTGCTGGAGTGCTGCCGGGCCCTGGAGCGGCGCGGCGTGGCCGACAGCTTGCTGCCGGTCGATGGTGAGCGGCATCGTCGATCCGGCCGACCTGGAGC
The DNA here is from genome assembly GCA_963754135.1 of uncultured Planctomycetaceae bacterium. GTDB lineage: Bacteria > Planctomycetota > Planctomycetia > Pirellulales > Thermoguttaceae > JAJFUI01. The sequence goes on along the minus strand of CAVWEY010000001.1, from coordinate 558,372 downwards.
GGGCGTTGCGGCCCGAGACGCGGCTGGTCTCCGATCATGGCGGCCAACAACGTGCTGGGCACGCTCCAGCCGGTGGCGGAGTTGGCCCGCATCGCCCGCCGCCACGGGGCCTTGTTTCATACCGACGCGGTCCAGGCGGCCGGCAAGATTCCCATCGACGTGGAATCGCAGCAGATCGACTTGCTCTCGCTTTCCGCGCCACAAGCTGCACGGGCCGAAAGGCGTCGGCGCCTTGTACGTCCGCGGCGGCGTCAAGTTGCCGCCGCTGGTCCCCGGCGGCGGGCAGGAGGGCGGGCGGCGCTCGGGCACGGAAAACGTGGCGGGAATCGTCGCCTTTGGCCGGGCGGCGGAAATCGCCCGGCTGGAAATGGCCGACGAGGCCGCCCGGCTGGTCCGCATCCGCGACTTTCTCATCGACTCGATCTTGGCGGCGGTCGGCAACGCCTACCTGATCGGCCATCGCTTCCGCCGCCTGCCCGGCCACGTCTGCCTCGGTTTCGAGGGCATGGAGGGCGAGGCGATCAAGTTGTTGCTGGCGTTGGACGAGGCGGGCGTGGCGGTCTCCAGCGGCAGCGCGTGCAGCAGCAACCACGCCGGCCAGCCTTCCCACGTGCTCCAGGCCTTGGGCTTCGATCCGGTCAAGGCCCGCGGCTCGCTGCGGATCACCCTCGGCCGGTTCAACACGATGGAGGAGGCCGAGCGGTTATTGGAGATGCTGCCGCCGATCGTGCGTTCGCTGCGTCCCATGCACGGCATGGCGCGGCATGAAAAGGACAACCACCAATGTAGTCGGCACACTCCGTGTGCCGACAGGGGCCGGGCAATCGCTATAGAGAACTCTTCGGTCGGCACACGGAGCGTGCCGACTACATTTCGACCGAGAATAACTACAGGAAACGTGTAAATCATGGTCACCAGCAACGTCGAACTACCGGGACTGGATTGCGGTCTGTGCGGCTACCGCACGTGCGACGAGTTCCGCAGTCATTTGGCCACGTCGCCGGAGTCGATCCGGCGGTGCATTCATCTTTCGGAGAACCGCATCCGGCAGGAGGCCCCGGCGGCGCCGCCCGCCGCCGCGGCAGCCGCGTGCGGTTTCCTGCCCGACCACGTGCGGCGGCTGCACGGCTGCGGCCGACGCTCTTACGCGGCCGGCCGCAGCCAAAAGGGGCAGCTTACCTGGCAAGACAGCCTCGGCCGCGATTTCGACTTCTATCTCGAGCATTTTCCCGAAGAGCCCGGCCCGCGCGAGATCATCCTGCCCCACAACCCGGCGATCACCAAAGAGCTTGACGTGCGGGTGGGCGACATCCTGATCGGCCGGCCGCTGGGCATGTCCTGCGGCTGCCCGATTACGCACTGCGGCGTGGCCACGCAGGTCGACGTGCGGACCGGCGTGATCGTCTGGTGCGTGACCGGCCCGTTGGGACCGCGGCTGAAGGGCTTCAAGGACCTGGGCTACTACATCGCCGAGGGCTACGAGGGCCTGGTGAAAAACACCCGCAGCGAACTGAAGGTCGGCCTCCGCTACTTCTTCCAACCGCACATGTGCATGTTGCAGTGGCGGCACAGCGGACTGCTGAATTATCTGAACCACGCCGACGACCACTGGCAAGTCCGTCTGGAAGGGCTGTGGATCGGGTGAACGACCGCGGGGCCGTCACTGGCTGCCCTGTTCGGCTCAGCCATTTCGCTGCCGCAGCAGGTCGCCCTGGTGAGCCCGGCGAGGGACAGCGTCGTCGCGGTACAGAAGGATGGCTTTGTCGATGTCGCCGGAGGCCTCGGATATGCGCGGCCTGAAGTGCGATTGTAACGGGCGCCGCTGGTCCAGGGGCCGTCGGGAGAGATCAGCGGGGGCCGGCGATTGGCGAAATAGTCGACGGCCGCGTCGTACTTGCCGCGCTCCTGGGCGATCAAGCCGAGCCAGTAGGTGGCGTCCAGCTTGCCCCGAAGCGCAAGGCCTTCTCGACCGGATCGGCGGACGAGGCCTGGAGGTGCTCGTTCGAGGGCCGCGCCGCCTGGAAATACGAGGTGGCGCCCTCTTCGCCGACGAACTTGCCCCGCAGGTAGAGCACCCGCCCGCGATAGAGCGGCGCCGAGGCGACAACGTAGAACGGCAGCATGCGCGCGGAGCTGCGCCGCACGGCGGGCCAGTCGAGCTGTCGAGCGGCGCTGGGAGCGTTTCGAAAGGCAACCGCCACAGCCGCACGCCGCCGACGTGCTTGGCCGCCTTCCAACGCTCGGCGTGCTCGCTGGGGGCCGTCGTCAGAACCATCTTCCGGTCGCCGCCCAGACGCGATTCCAACAGCTTCATCCGCTGCGACAGGTAGTCCGGCGAGGCCTCCAGCAGAGCACAACGTGCTCGCAGACTCGGCGGCCTTGACGCCGTACTGTGCGACGGATCGGTGTCCAGCCGCCCGCAGCAACTTCGGGCTCGGCCACGACCTGGGCCAAGGTGGCGGGCTGGATCGCCAACTTCCGCTGGCGCCGCGACTCACGCCCTTGGGCGCAGGAACGGGCAGCCCCAGCAAGGGATCGAAAAGATAGACTTCGCCTTCGACCAGCACGCCGACGCACCAGGGACGGAGAGGCTGTTCACCCTTTTGACTGGGCACTGAAGTGCCCAGCCCTTGTTTCGCCGGCGCCGCGTCAATTGCCAGCATCGCGGCGTCGATGTCCAGTTGCCGCAACAGGAGGATGAAGACCCAGGCCCGCTCGGCGGCCGTGCCGCGGCCGAACAGCAACGTCTCCCAGGGGAACTGCGGCGTACGGTCCGGCCAGTCCGCTTCAATCTGGATGTTTCGGCACCGTCCAGTCAAAGATGCTCTTGGCCCGGTCCAAATCGTCCAGAACGCCGCCGCGCGGTCCAACGGCTGATGTCGCGGAGCCAGGCGGCCTCCTGGAGGAATAGCCGTCGAAACGCGGAGATACTCCCTTCCGCCCAGGTCCTTCAATTGCGGCAGGCCGGCCAGCGGCTTGGGCACAGCCGCCACCATCGGATCGGGCTTCCAACCCGCCGGCGGCTGCTGGCCGTGCAGCCATTGGTTCAGCCGGTCGACGATCTGCCCGAGCATCTCCGGCTCCGGCCAAGACGCCAACAAGGGATCGGACTGCCCGTCGGTCTGGCCGGCCCGGCTGGTTTCGCGGATCGAGGCGATCGGGATCTGCTGGAGGACATCGGCGGAGCTGAACTCCTCCAAGCGATTGAGGTTGTCAATGGCAAGCGTGAGGAGTTCCTCGCCGATGCTGGCCCGCAGCGGCCTGACCCTCAGCGGTGCTGCCGCCGCGGGCGGCGGCACCGCACTGGCGGCAACCGCCGCAGCCCGCCAGGAATAGCAGCGGCAGCGCACAGAGAAACGCAAATTGCAAATTGCAAATTGCAAATTGCAAATTGCAAATTGCAGAGAGTCGACTGCTGACGACGACGGACGCGCACGACCACGTGGGCACCCGACTGGGCGAGTTTTCAATTTTCAATTTGCAATTTGCAACTTGCAATTTGTGGTTCCTGTCCGTTAAGTCCCGCTCGATTTCTCCGATCGTCCGGCGGATCGCCAGCAGGCGTCGCAAGAGAGCGGCGAACTGGTCGAGGGGGATCATGTTCGGGCCGTCGCTGGGGGCGGCGTCGGGCTGGGGATGGGTCTCGAAGAACAGTCCGTCGGCGCCCAGGGCGGTGGCGGCGCGGGCCAAGGGCTCGACCATCGCCCGGTTGCCGCCGGTGGCCGCGCCAATCCGCCCGGCTCCTGAACGCTGTGCGTGGCGTCGAAGATCACGGGCGTGCCCAGGGCCTGCATCTGCGGAATCGGCCCGCATGTCATTCACCAGCCGGCCGTAGCCGAAGAAGGTGCCGCGCTCGCCCAGGAGAATCTGACGGCAACCGCCCGCCTCCAACTTGCCGACCACGTGTTTCATGTCCCAGGGGGCGAGGAATTGCCCCTTCTTGACGTGTACCGGCCGGCCCGTGGCCGCGGCCGCCAAGAGGAGGTCGGTTTGCCGGGCGAGGAAGGCGGGGATTTGGATCAGATCGCACACCGCGCCGGCCGCTGCCGCCTGACCCGGCTCATGGATGTCGGTGGTCACCGGCAGGCCGGTCGATTCCTTCACCCGCCGCAAGATGGCCAGGCCGCCAACCAGGCCCGGACCGCGGTACGCGGAAACGCTCGTCCGGTTGGCCTTGTCGAACGAGGCCTTGAACACCAACGGCACGGCCAACTCGGCCGCAATTTGCCTCAGCCGCGCGGCGATCAGCGAGCGTCAGCGCCTCGCTCTCCATCACGCACGGCCCGGCGATGACCAGAAGCGGCTGCCCACGGCCACAGCGGAGCGGTCCGATCGTGACGGGATTCTCGGGCATAGAGTAACGCTAGGGATTAGAGATTAGGGATTCGGGATTGAGGGTTGGGAAACGCCCCGCGACTGCGGTCGCGGGGGGCCGCTTGCGGTTTCGCAATCCGCTGCTTCCGCCGGCACCAGCAGCGTCAAGCGGCCGGGAAGGACTTGAATCTCCAGCGGGAGCGTTCCGCCGGGGTCTCCATCCAGTTGGTAGGGCACTTCCGTCTCGGAGGTGATCCGCAACCGCCGCACGCGGTGGGTGGTGCAACAACCCAATCGCCGATGTTGGCCGGCCAGCACCGTCGCCAGGTACCAGAGACCGGGCCACAGCCGGCCGCGGCGGAAGCCGCACACGTCCAACAGCCCGTCCGAGCCGTCGGCCTGAGGTGCGATCCGGACTCCGCCCCCATAGCACGGAAGGTTGAAGACGAACAGCCAACGTGCCCGCAACGCCGGCGCGCGGCACTCTCCGTCCCACTGGATGCGAAGCTCAGGGTATCCGTATCCGGCAATGCCCTTCAGGATCGGCATGCCGTAGGTGGACAGCGAGATGTGGCCCGTGCGGCGCTCGTGAAGCCGTTGGACCACTTCCGCGTCCAAGCCGCAACTGGCCATCAGCGAGAACAGCCGGCCGTTGGCCTGGCCCGCGTCGATCCGGGCCAGAAGGCCCGCGGCAATCGTGCGGCAGAGGACCTCGGGATTCTTGCTCAGGCGGAAGTAGACGGCCAGCAGGTTCGAGTTGCCGGCGGGCAGGAACGTCAGCGGGACGCCCTCGTCGGCGCGGTTAATCAACTCGCCGGCGGTCCCATCCCCGCCGACTCCGACCAACACCCGCAGACGCCCCTCGGCGTGCCAGCGATTGGCTTGCGCGGCGGCGGCGGCCAGGTCGGTGAAAAGCTCCGTTTGGTAGCCCTGCTTTTCGAGCAATTCGGCCAGACGCTGGGCCCGCGGCTCGGCGGCCCGTGGGCCGGCCTGGGGATTCAACAGAATCGCCACCCGGTTGGCGTCGCGAGGGATCGTCGCGGTGGATGCAACTGGCGGCAAGGAAAACATCCTTCATCCGGGTGGATTAGCCAGCCAAAGGCGGAACTAGGAACGCCAATTTCACCGGCGAAGTACTAGCAGGCTTCCCAACGACCTGGAACCCGGCGGGCGGCGCGGTAGGGTGCGTGAAACGTACCTCAGCGTCTGGTGGGGCGATGGTGCGTTTCACGCACCCGACGAATCGCTACACCTTAGCCAGCCCTGTGTAGCGAAACGGTACACTGCGTCGTGGATCTGTTTGTCCTCGCCCGGATCGCCGCGGCGACAGAGATTAGGTTATAAGAACTTGCACAATAACGACTTACAACCGATCATCTTGCCATCAACACCGAGAACATCGCAATTGGCACGCCGGATGCTGTTTACCGGTCGCAGGCGAACCCAACAGTTCGCCAAATGAGTGATTGGCCCGTGGGGCCTCTGACGTTATTTGACCGGACGGTTACCTTGCCCTTGCTGCCCGGTCGGCCACTATGTACGGTGGCACGTCACAGGCCCCTATTTTATTGGATTGCTGCTTTCTTGGGAAGCAAAATGCGCGCGAAAGACGCAGAGGGGCATCTTGCGGGTCTTCTGGCTTGCGATAGCCTCTTAAGAGTGGCGTTGGGTGGCACGCCCTGAAAGGGCGTGGGGAACGCCGAATTCGACGTGACGTCCCTACCACGCCCTTTCAGGGCGTGCCACCCAGTCGCTCAATCGGCGACAGGAGTTGCCTCCTACATCGTCCCCCCACCTTGAGGCCATCACCTAACGAGGAGACCGCTGATGCTGTACCCCGCTCGCGCACTTCTGGCGGCTTTCTTGGCCCTTCCGCCGTCCGTCCCGGCCATAGCAGCCGACAGACGCCCCAATCCAGTATCCCCAAACGCGGCGGGTGGAACACGTCGACGACTACTTCGGCGTGAAGGTGGCCGATCCCTACCGCTGGCTCGAGGCCGACGTCCGCACCTCGCCGGAAGTGGCCCAATGGGTCGCCGCGGAGAACAAGGTGACGGCCGCCTACCTCGATGCGATCCCGCAACGGCCGGCCATCCGCCGCCGGCTTGACCGAGCTGTGGAACTTCCCCCAATATTCCTCGCCGATGAAGGAAGGGGGCCGCTACTACTACTTCAAGAACGACGGCCTCCAGAACCAGGCCGTTCTCTACGTGATGGATTCGCTGGAGGGCGAGCCGCGGGTGCTGCTGGATCCCAACCGCTGGTCCAAGGACGGCACGATCGCCCTGAACGGCCTGGGCTTCAGCGACGACGGCCGATACGTGGCCTACGGCCGCGCCGAGGCCGGTTCGGATTGGATCACCTGGCACGTCATGGAGATCGCCACGCGGACGGTGCTGGCCGACGAGTTGAAATGGACGAAGTCCCCCGGCGCCGCGTGGACCAAGGACGGCAAGGGGTTCTTCTATACCCGCTATGACAAGCCTGCGCCCGGCGCCGAGTTCCAGGCGTTGAACTTCAACAACAAGCTCTGCTACCACCGCCTCGGCACGCCGCAATCGGACGACGCGCTGGTCTATTGGCGGCCCGAGCATCCAGACTGGCTGTACGAAGCGGGCGTTTCGGAGGATGGCCGCTGGCTGGTCATCTCGATCAACAATGGAAAAGACCAGAACAACAGCGTGCTGGTCCGCGACCTCCGCGAGCCGTACGCCATGCCGGTCGAGGTGATCGGCAACTTCGAGCACGAGTACCACTTTGTCGGCAACGACGGCTCGATGCTGTACTTCAAGACCGATTTGGACGCCCCGCGGCACCGGCTGGTGGCCATCGACCTGGACAAGCCCAAGCCGGCCGACTGGAAGACGATCATCCCCCAGGTCGAAAAGGACACGCTCACGCAAGTGAGCTTCGTGGACAACCGGTTTATCGCCTGCTATCTGAAGGACGTGGTCTCGCAAGGTCAGCGTGTTTTCGGGCGACGGACAACTCGTCCGCCAAGTCGGCTTGCCGGGCGTCGGCGCAGCGGCCGGTTTCGGCGGCAAGCGGGCCGACAAGGAGACTTTCTACACCTTTTTCAACATCACCACGCCGCCCAGCATCTATCACTACGACATCGCCACCGGCGAGAGCCGCTTGTGGCGCCGGGCCGAAGTGAAGTTCAACCCCGAGGATTACGAAACGAAGCAAGTCTTCTACCGCAGCAAGGACGGCACGCGGATCCCGATGTTCATCGCCCATAAGAAAGGGATCAAGCTGGATGGCTCGAACCCCACGCTGCTGTACGGCTACGGCGGCTTCAACATCGCCCTGCCGCCGATATTTTCGGTGGGCCGGGTGGCGTGGATGGAGATGGGCGGCGTCTATGCCCAGCCCAGCCTCCGCGGCGGCAGCGAATACGGCGAGGCCTGGCACCGGGCGGGCACGAAACTCCAGAAGCAAAACGTCTTCGACGACTTCATCGCCGCCGCCGAGTGGCTCATCGCCGAGAAGTACACCCGCCCGGACAAACTGGCCATCAACGGCGCCAGCAACGGCGGGCTGCTGGTGGGCGCCGTGATGACCCAGCGGCCGGAACTGTTCGGGGCCTGCCTGCCGCAGGTGGGCGTGATGGACATGCTCCGCTTCCAGAAGTTCACCGAAGGACGGACCTGGGTCGACGACTACGGCTCGTCCGACGATCCCGAGCAGTTCAAGGCCCTGCTGGCGTATTCGCCGTATCACAACATCAAGCCGGGCACGTGCTACCCGGCCACGCTGGTGAGCACGGCCGACACGGACGACCGCGTGGTGCCGGGCCACAGTTTCAAGTTCGCCGCCGCGCTGCAGCGGGCCCAGTTGTGCCAGGCCCCGGTCTTAATATCCATCTCGACCCGCTCCGGCCACGGCGGCGGCAAACCGTTGACGAAACGGATCGACGAGCTCGCCGACCAGTGGGCGTTCCTGGTGAAGAATCTGGGGATGGACGTGGAGCCGTAACGCTGTAGATGCGGCATCTTGCCGCGTCACAACGCTGTGGCACGGCCGCCGTTGAGTTTCCGCCATGCCAAGGTGTCCAAGTCCAGCACGTACTCGGACGTGTTGTCGACGTATTCCTCTGCGCCGGCGTTCTGTAGGCAGACCTTGCCGTCGCGGATATGGATTGCGTGATCGCCCCGCAACGTTGCCTTGTGTCTGCTTATCCACCCCGGGCTCTCGCCTGAAGTTGGCACTGGCTCAATGGCGAAGGTGTCAACGTCGAGGCGGTGAACCTGGGTGGCGCCGTACTGTCGTTCGTCGCTGTAGCCGAGGCTGCCAATAATGTAGATGAACTTCCCCACGAGAGTCGCCGTGTGGAAGTCCGTCGGGGGAAACAACTCTTTGGGATAGCCCAGGATGTCGAAGGCCCCGTCGCCGTGGTGAACGATCACGTCGTTGTAGATGCAGAAATTCGGGTCGTAATAATCTTCGTGTTCGCCGCCGATCTCGACTATCCGTCCGTCGGGAAGCTCGTTGATCGACTTTCCGAAGCGCGCGAAGCAAAAAATCTCGTCGCGTTTGAACTCCTTGTCGTCAAAGTGGTGTTTGGCGGACCATGCATTTACCCCCGCCGTGACCATCGCCTGCCAGAAGGGGTAGTTCATTTTCTCCGGGTTGCTCCTGCCGAAGCGGCGGTTCTTCGCCGCCAGGTATTCCTCGCGAGAGACTTTTATTTGCCCGTCGTTGGGTAGCTTGGTCAGCGCGGCCCGCATGTCTTCGTTGATGTCATTGAGGTCGGCCCCGCCGCCGACCAGCAGGCGGACAACGTTCGAGGGTCGAGGCCATCGCAATGGCCGTGCCCTCGGTATGATTCTTGAGGTGGATATTGGCGCCAGCTTCCATCAGAGTCTTCACGCACTCCGCCTCCCCCGTCTCGGCCGCATACATTAGAGCTGTCGTCTTGAATTCGTCTGTGTCGTCCAGGCTCAACCCGCGCGACAGCAGCCATCGCAGCATGTCGCCGTGCCCGTTGGCGATCGGATACATGAGCGGCGTTCTGCCACAACGCCCTCGGTCCTCGCGATTGGCCCCGGCCGCCAACAACAGCTTGGCTTTCGCCACGTCTCCAACCTGAAGACTGAGCAGCCAAGGGGTCCTGGCCCAACGGTCCCTCGCCGCGAGATCCGCTCCCCCATCGATCTGCGCTTGTACGTCCGCTGGTGTTCCCAACGCAACGGCCCGCATCAGGGGCGTCCATTCCAGCAAACTAGGGTCAGAGCCCGCATCGAGAAGTACCTGCACGGCGTCGAACCGGCCATTGTTCGAGGCTACACTTAACGCCGACTCGCCGTACTCGGTGACAGTATTCAGTATTGCGCCCCGGTCGATCAGCAGCCGGATGATCGGCACCAGTTGGGGGTCTCTGGCGATATTTCGACCGTACATGGCGTCGATGAGAGCGTCGTATCGGTTAGGACGTTCGCACCTGACGTCGGCAGCGGCGTCAAGAAGGAGGGTGATCTTGTCGCGGTTTCCGGCTCCGGCCGCGAGGCTCAGAACGTTTTCGTGAACACGGTAGGCGGAGGCCTCGACGGCTGCGTTCGGGTTGGCGCCCCTTTCCAACAAGAACCGCACGATCTCTGGTCCGGCCCTCGCGCTGATGACGGTGCGCATCAGCGGCGTACGGCCGTAGACCTCGTTCTCGTGTCTCGATATCAATGTTCCTAGCCAGTTCGTCGGCAACGCCCGTCAAATTGCCGTCTGCGGCATAGTCGTGAATCAACATCTTTGACCTACCCCCGAGTGCGGTCCCACTTGCGTTAGCGTCTGATTGTACTGTGTCGTGCCCTGTTCTCCAACAACCGCCCGCCTCCCTGCGCCGGAGCTAGCGTCGCCCGGCTGCTTCGCACCCCCCGCGGCCGTTCTCGGAATCTCCACCCGGGCCGGCCGCGGCGGCGGAAAACCGGTCGCCAAGCGGATCGAGGAGGTCGCCGACCAGCGGGCGTTCCCGGTGAAGAATCTGGGGATGAAGTGGCCCTGACGCATGGTTGTTGCGCCGACTGCTGACCGTTGGGTGGCGCGCCTGAAAGGGCGTGGCGGGTGCCAAGGCCGCACTTGGCGGCGCACCACGCCCTTTCAGGGCGTGCCACCCCGAGGAGACTTATTGACAACGGCCCGTCCGCGGCCTAGCATCTACGGAATGACCGGCCCCCGGCGCAGCGCCGTCGGCCGCCGTCCCGGCACGCAATCAGAACACACACCCTCATTCATCAGCTCCAGGAGGTCCTGAGTCATGCCCGAACACGCAAAACTGATGCTCGACACCGGCAACACCGGCTTTATGATCCTCGCCGCCAGCCTCGTCATGCTGATGACGCCCGGCCTGGCGTTTTTCTACGGCGGGCTGGTCGGCCGGAAGAACGTGCTGGCCATCATGATCCAGAGCTTCGTCTCGATGGGCTGGACCACGGTCCTCTGGTATATCTGCGGCTACTCGCTCTGCTTCTCCGGCACCATGAAGGACGGCAATGACGTTCTGGGAATCATCGGCAATCTGGATTGGGCTTGCCTCCGGAACATCACGCTGGATATGCCCTCGCCGGTCAACAATTCCATCCCGGCCATCGTGTTCATCGCCTACCAAATGATGTTCGCCATCATCACGCCGGCCCTGATCACCGGCGCGTTCACCAACCGCGTCACCTTCAACGCCTACATGATCTTCCTGACCGGCTGGCTGTTGCTGGTGTACTTCCCCTTCGTCCACATGGTGTGGGGCGGCGGCCTGCTGGCCAGTTGGGGCGTGAAGGACTTCGCCGGCGGCATCGTCGTCCACAACATCGCCGGCATCGCCGCGCTGGCCTCGGTGCTCTACGTCGGCCGGCGGAACGTCGTGGACCGCGGACCGCACAGCATCCCCCTGGTCGCTCTCGGCACGGGCTTGCTCTGGTTCGGCTGGTACGGCTTCAACGCCGGCAGCGAGTCGAAAGTCGACGCCGTCACCGCGGTGGCCTTCCTCAACACCGACGTCGCCGCGTCCTTCGCCGCCGTCACCTGGTTCGTCGTCGAGTGGATGAGTTCCCGGAAGCCGAAGTTCTTGGGCCTGCTTGACCGGCGCCGTGGCGGGCCTGGCCACGATCACCCCCGCGGCCGGCTTTGTCTCGCCCAGCATGGCCGTCGTCATCGGGATCATCTCCGGCGTGGTCTGCTACTATGCCGTGGCGATCAAGAACAAACTGCAATGGGACGATGCCCTCGACGTCTGGGGCGTCCACGGCGTGGGCGGGTTCATCGGCATCGTCATGCTCGGCATGTTCGCCACCACGGATTTCAACCCGGTTGCGAGCGGGGGCGTCAACGGCTTGTTGAGCGGCAAGCCCGAGGGGCCGAAATTCTTCCTGATCCAGTGCCTGGCCGTGATCATCTCCTCGGTCTGGGCCTTCGTGTTCACCTATGGAATGCTCTGGTTGATCAACGTGATCACGCCCGTCAAGGTGACGAAGGAAACGGAAGTAATGGGCCTGGACGCGGGCCTCCACGGCGAAACCGCGTATTTGGAGGGGTAGGAAGACGTACCATGGCGTCAGGGCACGGAGAGCGGGCGCTCAGAAATGGTACGTCATGTCAAATCCACACAGCAATAGGTTCTGTTTCGTCCCCAGATCAAAGGCCGGCTCGGTCCAGTTGCGGTAGAGACCGACTTCGGGACGGATCTGAAGCACCTTGTTGAAGTTGTGGGTCAAACCGATGGCGTGGCTTGTGTAGGTGCCGGGATAGCCGGACCTCATGCCGCGCTCGTCCCTCCACCACTCGTTGCGGATCGAGATGAAGTCCTTCTTCGAGACGGCGAACTCGGTGTAGTTGACCACGCCGTAGGTGTAGGACATGCCGGGCAGGAGTTGCCCGTCGCCGCCCCCGCCGCCGAACGGCTGCACTGGGCCAAGACTGGGCGTGCCGCCAAGTTCGGCGTCGTTCTGCCACATGAAATACCCCTCGGTCTTCGTGTGGACCTCCTCGCTGAAGGCGTGTTGCCAGGTGCTGACGAGGTAATTGAAGTTGTCGTGCCCGGCAGGCCCCTGCGCCAGGTCGAAGTGACGGAACTCGGCGTCGTTGATGTTGTTCAGACAGGTGTAGATCGAGTCCTTGTTGTCTTCGGCCACCCAGCGGATGCCGAACATGCCCGTCGGCGTGGCGCCCTCGTACCAGGGGGCCATGTCCGTCCCGGCCGTGATCGCGCCCTGGACCATCCACTGGTCGTTGAGCTTAAACGAAAGCATGACGCCTGTTTGAGTATAGGTGTCATAGGTGAACAGGATCGAATGGGTGGCCATGTAGTTGTCGGGCGCGTATTGCGTTTCGATGTCCGGGCAGGCAATCCATCGCCCGACGCGGACCATCATTCCTTGGGTGATGCCGGGGATGTACACCTCGAAATACTGTTCGGTGAGGTCCAGCCCGTACTGCTCGTTCCGCAGCAGCAGTTCATCGCTGGCCGGCTGCCAGCCCCCGGCGACCATATAGCGGTAGTCTTGGCCGTACAAAACGACCGAACGGAAACCCCAATCGACGTGATCGGTCTGCACGGTGTCGGCCGAACGCTGGGCACGCAGCACGATCTGGTTGAGCTCCGGGGAGTTGGGGACGAACCAATAGGAAGTCGGCGAGTTGGAGTTCCGGGCATTGCTCCAGTTCATGGAGGCGTTTACCCAGCCGTCCAGGCTGATCTTGCTGTCCTTGAAGAAGTCTGCGTGCGGGCCGGCCGCGATGGCCTTCATCAAGGGGTAGTCCGAACCGCCGGCCGGGACGCCGATCAGCGGGTATCCCTGATACTCGCCCGTGGGAAACGGCGGCGACTCGAAGGGAGCCGGCAAGGCCCGCCGCTCGGGCGGCGTCTCCTCCTCGGCCGGCTCGACCTTCTTCTTGAACTCGTCGGCATTGGCCCGGATGAACCGGCGGAGGAAACCGCCGCTGCACGGGTCCTCGGTCGCGTTGCCGGAGTCCGATCCACCGGACTCGGATGAACCGGGCTGGGCCGCGGCGGGCGCGTTGGCCGGCGCCGCCGAGCCTGGGTCAACCTGGCCGATGGCCAAGGCGAGACCGGCAATGAGGTAGGTAAGCATGGCTGGTGTCCTCGTTTGTCCCAAGGAGATGGGGCGGCCGGGAGTTCTTTACGAAATCTTGACAAAAAGCGGCCTGCGCAATGCCACCCCAGGTCGCCTATGGTAGCCCCACAATCCTCGAATCGGGCGGTAGAAGGCGTTCAATCGGGAAATCCGGCACCGCCGGCAGGACCGGCAAAACCGGGAAATCTTGCCCAAGCCCTAAAGCGCCCACGCGGCGCGCTCCTACCTGAGGTTCCCGGCACGGGGAAGGCTGCTCACGCGAAGGCCCTCGGGGCCGAAACGGGGCGGCCCAAGCCCATCGTGGACGCGGGGGCCTTGATGCTCCCGCCGGTCGGCAATCCGCAGCGCAATATCTGTCACGGCGTCCAGATCGTTGAACTCAAACGGCCGCGTCTGCCTGACGCAGTGCCACACGGCTACGTGGCGGAACGGCCGGCCGCCGTGCGTCATGGGGAACTCGGCGACCTTCGTGATTTCGGCGAAGTACGGCGCGAGCATCTCCGCCTCCCAGTCGTCTTCCTCGGTCGTCACCAGGTCGCCATCCCAGCCGACCCACTGCTCGGGCTTGCTCCAGAAGGCAAAGCCGCGGGCGCCGTCGGGGCTGTAGCACAACACCGGGCTCCGCTGGCGGATGGCGAAGGCCAGTTGCCCACTGTCGTGCCACTGCGTCGTGAAGAGAAAAGTGTTCGGCCGGCCCACGAAGCCGCGGGCCGTCAGCTCGTCCGCGACCGATTCCCAGCCGCTGATGTCAGTCGTCGGATCCTTGCCGGGAAGCTCGAACATCCCGAAGCGCCCCTGCGCCAGTACGCCCACGGCGCACACGAGAACCGCGACGGCCATGAAGGCCATGAGCCGGCGGACCCGCTGCGGAGCCACGGCCGCCCACTTGGCCAGTTCCGCCCCGGCCAACGGATACAGCGGTATGAACCCGACGAGCAGCCAGTGCGGCAGCGTCCAGCGGAAACACAACACCGCGGTGAACAGCGCCAGCGGCACCAGCGCGAGGCACACGGCGAGCCTCTCGATTCCCTCGACCCGACGGAACCGTCGCAGCCGTGAGACAAGCGCAGAGGCCAGCAGATACCACACCCACGGCAGCAGGTACAGCACCGGGCCAAGAATGCTGCCCGTCAACCCCTCGGGGTGGAATTCCAAACCAATTGCCCGCCCGCTCTGGAAGCGGAACGACGCCCAGCCGTTGATGGCGTTCCACACCAGCACCGGCGCGAACATCACGAGTCCGATGACGACCGCCAGCCACGGCCCCGGCGAGAGCAGCAAGCGGCGGGCGCAGGCGTGACAAGGATGTACAACACGGCCGCGGCGGGCAGGAACACCGCCTGGTACTTGCTCAGCAGCGTCAGTCCGAACCCGAGCCCCACCCACACCCACGGGCGGACTTGGCCGGGCTTCGCCACCAGCGCTTCACCGAGCCCACATCGTCAGCAGACCGAAGAACAGATACGGGACGTCCGGCAGCGCAAACCCGCCGGCAGCGGCGTGGTAGCCCGAAACGTTCAGTAACGCGGCCGCATACACGCCCGCCCACCCACCGAACCAGCGGCTCGTCCACCGGGCGAGAACGAACGTCGAGCCGGCAAACATCAAGACGAATCCAAGCCGCAGTGAGAAGGGATGCACCCAGCCGCCACACGCCAGAATTCCCGCCTTCGCCACCCACCCCGTCATCGGCGGATGATCGAAGTAGCTCAGGTCGAGATTTGTCGTGTAGAGGTAGTGATAGGCCTCGTCGTTGCTCGGTTCCAGCGCGGCACCCCACGCCAGATGGAACAGGCCGCCGGCAAGAATGATCGCCGCCAGCGCATGCTGGGCGTTATCGCTCCCACGTGCCGCCAACGTTTAGCCGCAGTCCATCCCGCACGCGGTATAGGCATGGCTGGTGTCCTCGTTTAGACCGACGTAGCCCCATAATCCTTGCATCGGGCGGCATAGGGCGTCTAATCGGAAAATCCGGCACCGTCGGCAGAACCGGCATAACCGGGAAATCTTGCCCAAAAGGCAAAAGGTTCCACACCTGGCCGGCCGAAGAAACAGAAGGAACTGTCTATTGGGGGGGACTTCTCATGCTGGGCACCGTTGGATGGGTGGCTTTGTGGATGCTAGCGGCAACGCCGCCTGGTACGACAATCAGCATTGGGCATCAGAGCGACGTCATGCCGGCGACGTTCCAGGACCAGAGCCCGCCGGCTAGCGAGCGGGCGGACGACGAGGCCGCCGCCCCCGTCCCGCCGCCGAAACGCCTGCCGCGCGATCCGGCCTACGAGGACAAGGCAGCGGCGACAGACGAAGGCATCCCCGGGCTGCAACCGCCGGCGGACCAGATTGCCGAGCCGCCTAAGGACGCGCCAAAACACGACGCCGCCAAACCGCCCGGCACGGCCCCCAATCCCCTGCCGAAACCGCTCAAGCAGATTCCGGTCCCGCTAAGGAGCCTGCCGCGGCACGCGGCTCCCCCCGGCGAGGCGACCTCGACCGACGAGGGCGTCTCGCTGGCGACGGACCAGTATTCGTGCAATTCCGCCGCCGCCTGCCAGCAGTGCGTCCCGCCGACCCGGCTCCGCTGCTGGCTCGACGGCGTTGCCTGGGAGGGCTGGCTCGATCAAGGCGCCACCATCAACACCTTAAGCCCCCGCGACCGGATCAACGGCCCGGTGACCTTCAACAACCGCTCGAACGATTACCAGCTCAACCAGCTTTACGCCCGGCTGAAGCGCGACGTGGACACGGAGTGCGGCCGTTGGGACCTGGGCGGGCGGATCGATTTCCTCTACGGCACCGACTCGATCTACACCGAGGCCCGCGGGCTGGAAACCTTCGACGACTTCTCGCCCAAGTGGAACGCCCAGCAACTCGGCGCCGCGCTGCCGCAGTGCTACATGGAGGCCTTCTGCCCCTGGGGCGCCGGGCTGGACATGAAGATCGGCCATTTCTACGCCCCCATCGGCTACGAGAGCGTCCCCGCCACGAACAACTTCTTCTACTCCCATTCGTACACCTACCAATATGGCGAGCCGTTCACTTTCACCGGCCTGTTGGGAACGACCAAGTTGGGTGATTTCACCATCCAGGCCGGCATGACCCGCGGCTGGGACAACTGGGAAGACAACAACAACGACCTGGGGTTCGTCGGGGGCATCCATTGGACAAGCGCGAATGAACGGACGGACATCGCCCTGGGCGTGACGGCCGGCTACGAGCAGCCTGACCCCAGCACGAACGTCCGCACCCTCTACAGCCTGGTGATTCAGCAGAAGATCGGCGACCGGTGGCAGTACGTCTTCCAGCACGACTTCGGGGACGAGGATGGGGCGGGCGTGGGCGGCAGCATCGCCCAATGGTACGGCATCAACCAGTACCTCTTCTATACGATCAACGACTGCTGGAAGGCGGGCCTGAGGTTCGAGTGGTTCTACGACGGCAACGGCTCCCGCGTCCGCATCGGCGACGTGCCCGTCGGCCAAACCGGCACCTACTACGAGCTTACCGCGGGCGTGAACTGGACGCCCAACAAGCACGTCATCGTCCGGCCCGAGTTCCGCTGGGACTTCACCGGCACCCCCGATCTCTATCCCTTCGGCGACGACACCCGCTCCAACCAGGTGCTCGTGGATTGCGACGTGATCGTGCGGTTCTAGCCGAAAAAATGGGGACTGGCTCCGAGCCGGACGCCTCAGACCGCAGAAATATGACATCCGGCCCGGTGCCTGTCCCCGTTTTTTCGTCGGCCGACTGCCCGCCGCGTGGCAACCCGGCCCTCTTCTTCTTCCACTCCCGCTCTCCCTAAATCGGGGGTGGTTGACGGCGTCGACACCGCATGGGACGATAGAGGGGGAAAGGCAGGGTCCCCATGTCTTCTGACCTGACATTCATTACCAACGAATCGGGCGAAACTCTGCGCGATCGTTTTGGGGTCTTGCTTGGCGAGGACACACGGCTCTTCGATTGTCTCGTCGGCTACTTCTTCATCAGCGGCTTTCACAAACTTCATCCCGCCCTCACAAAGACCGAAAGGATTCGCATTCTCACCGGCATCAAGACCGACAGGGCGACTTACGAATTGATCCAGGCCGCGAGAAAGCAGCAGGAGCTCGTGTTGGACTCCCACGCCCAGGTCAGGGAGCGCGTGCCCGACGAAATTTTGGAGGAATTCCAAGAGTCTGGCGACAGTTCGGACATTGAGGAAGGCGTCCGCAAGTTCGTGGAGTGGCTCAAGTCCGGCAAACTAGAGGTTCGCAAGTACCCGTCCGAGCGCCTGCACGCCAAGCTCTACATCATGACGTTCCACGAGGGCGACCGCGACAAGGGCCGCGTCATTACGGGTTCGAGCAACCTCACCGAGGCGGGCTTGCAGAATAACCTCGAATTCAACGTCGAGTTGAAGAACCGTTCCGATTACGACTTCGCCATCCAGAAGTTCAACGAGCTTTGGGCCAAGTCCGTGGACGTAGCCAAGGATTACGTCACGACCATCGAACTCAAGTCACCCTACGCCCAGTTCACGCCTTACGAACTCTACCTCAAGTTCCTCTATGAGTATTTCCGGGGCGAACTCAACCTTCCGGATGAGATTGAGGACATCTACCTGCCGGCCGGCTTCAAGAAGCTGAAATACCAGGAAGAGGCCGTACTGAACGCGCGCAAGGTCCTCGATGAATACGGCGGCGCGTTTCTTGTCCGACGTGGTCGGCTTAGGCAAGACCTACATGTCCGCGCTGCTCGCGCAACACATCAACCAGCCTTGCCTCGTCATCGCCCCGCCGCACCTGCTCGACGAGCACAACCCCGGCTCGTGGCCGAACGTCTTCCGCGACTTCGGCGTGCGCGGCTGCCTTTGCGAGTCCCTCGGCAAACTGGAGTCGCTGTTGCAGCGCGACCTCCAGAAGTTCACCACCGTCTTCATCGACGAGTCGCACCGTTTCCGCAGCGAAGACACGCAAGGCTACGAGATGCTCGCGCAAATCTGCCGGGGCAAGCGGGTCGTCTTGGTCTCCGCCACGCCGTTGAACAACACGCCGCAAGACATCCTGAGCCAGATCAAGTTGTTCCAGCCCGGCAAGAACAGCACCATTCCGAACGCCCGCAATCTCGAGGCCTTCTTCGGCAATCTCCGCCGCAGGCTCGAAGGGCTCGACCGGCAGGACGACCGCGAGGAGTATTTCCGCACGGTTCGGGAAAACGCCCGGCAAACCCGCGAGAACGTTCTCAAGTACCTGATGATCCGCCGCACCCGTACCGAGATTGAGAAATACTACGGCGAAGACTTAAAACGGCAGGGCTTCAAGTTTCCCGAAGTCGCCAACCCCGAGCCGCTATTCTACAAGTTCAACAACACCGAGGCCGAAGTCTTCGACGAGACCATCCGGTCGCTGACCCACGACTTCAAATACACCCGTTACACGCCGCTTGCCTACTACACCGGCGAGCGCAAAGAGCACGAGGTCCAGAGCCAGCGCAACCTCGCCAAATTCATGAAAATCCTTACGGTGAAGCGGCTCGAAAGCAGTTTCACCGCGTTCCTGTCCACGCTCGGGCGGTTCATCCACACCTACGAGCGCGTCATCGCGGAGTTCCACAAGGGCCACGTCTTCATCAGCAAGAAGCACATCGGAAAGATTTTTGAACTGCTCGAATCCGACAACCAGGAAGGCATCGACCGCCTCTTGGAAGAGGACAAGGCTGAGAAACTCTCCGCCCAGGATTTTCGGCCCGAGTTCATCACCGATCTCGAAAACGACCTGAAGGCCCTGAAAGGCGTCCGCAACCACTGGAAGAAAGTCACCCGCGACCCCAAGTGGGAATCCTTCCGGGCCATCCTGGAGGAAACTCCGCTGCTCAAAACCGGCAAGCCCATCATCTTCACCGAGTCCAAGGAAACCGCGGACTATCTGGCCGCGAAAATCCGCGAAGAAGTCGAACCCAAAACCCTGCTCTTCACGGGCGAATCCCTCAAGACCGTCCGCGAGGAAGTCACCGCCAACTTCGACGCCAAGGCATTTCGCCCCAAGGACGATTACCGAATCCTCGTCGCCACCGAGGTCCTCGCCGAAGGCGTCAACCTCCACCGGTCCAATGTCGTCATCAATTACGACATCCCCTGAAACCCCACGCGGCTCATCCAGCGCGTCGGCCGCGTCAATCGCGTGGACACCAAGTTCGACAAGGTTTACACCTACAACTTCTTCCCCACCGACGAGGGCAACGACCTCATCAAGCTCCGCGAGGCCGCCGAGGCAAAAATCCACGCCTTCATCCAAATGCTCGGCGCCGATGCCCGGCTGTTGACCGAGGGCGAAGAAATCGTCTCGCACGATCTGTTCGCCAAGTGGAACTCGAAGAAGACCATCACCGGCGAGGATGAGGAGGAGGAGACCGAACTCAAATTCCTCACCGAAATCCGCACCGTTCGTGATGAGCAGATTGATCTTTTTGAGCGCATCAAACGTCTGCCCAAGAAGGCCCGCTCCACCCGGGTCTTGGCTCCCGATCCTGTTGTCCCAACCTTTCCCGCCCTCCTCACCTATTTTCGCCAAGGCAAAGTGGATAAGTTCTTCCTCGGCGCAAACGGCAGCCGGCCCGCCGTCGAGTTGGACTTCATGTCCGCCGCAGAGGTCTTGAAGCCCGCCGATCCGAACGAACCGCGCCAACCCATTCCCCGCGAGTTCTACGAATTGCTCGACCGGAACAAAGCCGCCTTCGCCGCTGCCACCACCGCCGAGGCCGAGCAAGCCGAGTCAACCCACCGCGGCAGCCCCAGCGACGCCTACATCTTGAAACGGCTCAAGGACAAGGCCATCCGCCGCTGCCCGCAGTTCACCGAGGACGGCGAGGAGTTTGTCGGCAGAGCCATCCGGCTGTTGGAAGATGGCGCTCTGCCGAAAGCCACCGCCAAGAAGGTAGCCGCCGCGCTCAAGAGAGAAATCGAGCCGCTGAAGGTTCTGAAGCTGCTGCACGATCACGTCAAGCGCGAGTTCTTCCAGGCCAGCCCCGCCGCCCACGCCAGCCAGGCGCTCGCGCCGCGTGAAGTGATTCTCTCGGCATGGATCATCCCGCGCAACGGCGAAGGAGGCGGACATGAGTAAGTTTCGCCCCAGCGGCGGTTACCGGACGACCTGTAGTTTTCAGACCGCCACCATCGTCTATGATGCCACGTATTGGTTCTGCGGGAAATTCCTCGATTCCCGTTCCCGCACGGTAGACCAGATGGTTCAGGCGGCCCGGTCCGGGCGGCAGAACATCGCCGAGGGCAGCCGCGCCGCCGCCACCTCGTCGCAGACCGAACTGCGCCTGCTCAACGTCGCTCGTTCCAGCCTGGAAGAACTGCTCCTGGACTATGAGGATTTTCTGCGTCACCGGCATCTGCCGCAATGGACTCCGGACGCCCCCGAGGCCCTCGCCGTCCGCCAAGTGCCGCAGAAGTTCAAGCAAGATCAGCCCGATCAGTCCGATCTGGCGGATCTGACCGATCACGAGCGCTGGGCCCTCTACGCCCCCTGGCTGGAGCATGCCGATCCCGCTGTCCGCGCAACGCGGCCATCTGCCTCATTCACCAGGCCAACTACCTCCTGGACCAGCAGATCGCCGCGCTCGAAAGGGGGTTCATCGCAGAAGGCGGCTACAGCGAACAACTCGCCGCCGCCCGACTCGCCCAGCGGCAGCGGCGGAAAGCTGAGCCCGATCGGTCCGATCCGCCCGATCCCATCCCCCCCTGCCCCAAGTGCTCCCAACCTATGGTCCTCCGCACCGCCAAGAGCGGCAAGAACGCCGGCCAGCAGTTCTGGGGTTGCTCCGCCTACCCGGACTGCAAAGGAACCGTGAAACTATGAACCCCCAACAGGCCCGCGCACTTGTCGCCGACACTCTTCCAAGGGCCTTCGACAAGGTCCGCTTTCACCAATTCGTCAAGGAGCTTCTGAACGGATTCAACGAGGAGAAGGCGCAACAGATGGCCGTGCCTGACGCCTTCGCACAGCACGTCCGCAGTTGCACGCGTTTGGGAACATACGAGTCGCCCGATCACGAACGTGCCGACGTTCTCGTCGTTAAGACCACCCAACCCTGGAAGCTCGAGCGCACCCGAAGCGCGCTCCGCGACTTCGTCGCTCACAAACTGAAACGCGGCGACAACGAAAAGGACGCCGCCCTCGTGGCCTTCGTCTCGCCCGCCGAGCGCCAGTGGCGCTTCTCCTACGTCAAAATGGAGTATGCCGCCGTCGAGACGCAGTCCGGCAAGGTCGGCGTCGAGGCCCGGCTTACCCCCGCCCGCCGCTTCTCCTACATCGTCGGCGAGGGCGAGAGCTGCCACACCGCCCAATCCCGCTTCCTCCGCCTCCTCCAGGACACCGAGAACGACCCCACCCTCGCCCAACTCGAAGACGCCTTCAGCGTCGAGGCCGTCACCAAGGAGTTCTTCAAGCAGTATCGCGCCCTGTTCGAAGAGATCGAGAAGGAACTAACGAAGCTCGCCGCCAAGCACAAGACCATCGGCGACGAGTTCCGCACGAAGAACCTTAGCACCGTGGACTTCGCCAAGAAGCTCATGGGCCAGATCGTCTTCCTCTACTTCCTCCAAAAGAAGGGCTGGCTCGGCGTGGCCAAGGGCCAGGACTGGGGCGACGGCCCGCACGACTTCCTCCGCCGCCTGGCCGACGGCAAACACGGCCCCTACGAAAACTTCTTCAACGACGTGCTGGAGCCCCTCTTCTACGACACCCTCGCCACCGACCGCGGACACGAAGCCTGGTGCAACCGCTTCCAATGCCGCATCCCCTTCCTCAACGGCGGACTCTTCGAGCCGCTGGCCGGCTACGACTGGCGCAAGACCGACATCCTCCTGCCCAATAAACTCTTCACCAACACCGGGCGCACCGACGCCGGCGACGTTGGCACGGGCGTCCTCGACGTCTTCGACCGCTACAACTTCACCGTCAACGAAGCCGAGCCGCTGGAAAAGGAAGTCGCCATCGACCCCGAAATGCTCGGCAAGGTCTTTGAGAACCTGATCGAGGAGAACCGCCGCAAAGGTCTTGGCTCGTATTACACCCCGCGCGAGATCGTCCACTACATGTGTCAAGAAAGCCTCATCAACTACCTCGACACCGCGCTCAACAATCCGCCCGATCTGTCCAATCCGTCTGATCCGACCGATCCGCCCGATCCCCGCCCGGGCCTCGTCCCCCGCGCCGACCTCGAAACCCTCGTCCACCTCGGCGACCAGATTTCCCACTACGAAGCCGTAGAGACCCGCTACGCCGTCAAGATGCCCAAGGGCATCCAGCAGCACGCCCGCCTCATCGACGAGAAACTGGCCGACGTCGCCGTCTGCGACCCGGCGGTCGGCTCGGGCGCGTTCCCGGTGGGCATGATGCACGAGATCGTCCGCGCCCGCTCCGCCCTGACCCCCTACTTCAACGACGTCCACGACCGCACCCCCTACCACTTCAAGCGGCACGCCGTCCAGAACTGCCTTTACGGCGTGGACATCGACCCCGGCGCGGTGGAAATCGCCAAACTCCGCCTCTGGCTCTCGTTGGTGGTGGACGAGGAGGACGTGAAGCAAATCAAGCCGCTGCCCAACCTCGATTACAAGATCGTCACCGGCAACTCGTTGGTGGGCGTCGAGAAAACCCTTTTCAACCAGCAACTCTTTCAGCAACTTGAAGACCTCAAACCGCTCTACTTCGATCAGTCTGATCCGTCAGAGAAGGCCTCCCTCCGCCGTCAGATCGGCCAAATCATCCACGAACTGACCAACGGCAAGGAGGCATTCGACTTCGCGATCTATTTCTCGGAAGTGTTTCACCGGAAAGGCGGGTTCGATGCTCTCATCGCCAATCCACCGTACCGTATGCTGCAGCCGCACAACACCCAAAAGAGCGACTTAGACTATTTTCGCCAACACTATGTGTCAGCGGAATTCAAGATCGAGATGTTCCATCTCTTCCTGCAACGCGGGATCACTCTGCTGAATCATTCTGGATGTCTCAGCTTCATAATCCCGAGCACAATTCTAAACAACGTTTATGCGGAAAAACTGCGCCGATGGGTGATGGATCAGTGCGCAATCAAGACGATCGCTCGTTTCTCCTACCCAGGTGTTCGAGCAAGCGGACGTCCATACTACGGTCTGTGGTTTTCACGCGCGAAAACGAGGCGAAGAACCGCGACAGGAATTGGGTCACAACGACAACGGCGCTTACCGAAGAGTTCGCTCACGTGCCGGGTGTATACCGTCGAACCCAGCAGGCTCGATTTGCTGCGCTGCCGGGCGGCGTGTGGAACATCCTCCTGAACGAGAGCAACGCGGGAGTAATCGAAAAGTTAAGAAAGGCCGGAGTGCCGCTTGAGTCTTTGTCCAAGATAAACCGCGGTCTGATCACGGGAGACCGCAAGAGATATTTCTCCGATAAGAAGGCAACCGAAAAACACATCCCGATTCTTTCAGGGGCTGATGTAGAGCGCTATTTCACGAAGCCGCCCAGCGAGTTCGTCCTGTTTGAGCGCCCAGACTCGGCTGGTGGTTGTTGGGATAAGCAGGTTCACCATGCTCCGCACAAAGTGGTGGTTCGCCAGATTGGTTCGAAACCAACCGCAAGCTTCTTGCCCAAGGCAATCGCCGTAACTGGGAATATTTTTACGATTCGAGGTGAATCGGAAGTGCAAGAAAAGTTTTTACTCGGAATCATGAATTCCAAGGTGGTTGAGTTCTTCTGGACGATCATGTTTTCCGACTTCAAGAGTTCGTTTCCCCAAGTCACAGTTTTTAGTCTTTCTCAGATACCCGTGATTGACTCCCGCCGAAAAGGCGGGGCAATCGACTCATTACGCGACCGGTTGGTCGCCCTGGTTGACCGCATCCTCGCGGCGAAGCAGCGGGACGCCAAGGCGGACGTGAGCGGGTTGGAGCGGGAGATCGACGAGTTGGTGTATGCCCTCTACGGCCTGACGCCGGAGGAAATCAAACTCGTGGAAGGCGCAACCAAATGAGGGAGAAGAAAGCCACGCCCACTGACTCTCCCGATCAGCGCGAATGGCCCAAAAACTTGCCTTGAACCCGTCGGGCTCTTGTGGTATCGGTAGTATATACATTTGTATGCCTGCGCCACCGTTGTGCGCAGCCGGACCGCTCTTTGCCAATTCACACGTGTTGGAAGTCCAACCGGCCGCTCTGCGCCACGACAATTACGCATCCAGCCGAGACACCCCAGTTTGCCGCGACGAGCCGGCCCAAGGGGACTCTAAAACTGGAAGAATCGCGTTTTGATGACCAACTCAAACAACCGGCGACCGAGCAACTATGCGGCCCGGCGCCGGACCTTGGCGGCGGCCGGAGCCACCGTGGGAAAGGGGAGCGTGATGGGCAGCGGCTCGCTGGAGCACATGTTGCAGCAACACTCGTCCTCTCTGGCCAGAAATGCCGCCAGTTCGTCGGGCGTGCAGTCGGCCGTAAGCGGCCGATAGTCGAGATACGGCCGCCAATCGTCAGAAAGCGAATACTTCGCCGCCTGAAGCCTCAAGTAGGCCAGCGGCGCACACTTCCAGATGCAGCCCTCGAAGAGTTGATAGCAATTCTTCGCAGGGCAGTTCTCCCAACTCTGTCTCGGCTGCCGGTCGTCGAACGGCCGCATCGAGGAGCCGAAGCCCTCATACCTTTTCGTCCACGTCCGGTAGGAGTGGAGGTATTGCAGGCGGATGCCGTGGCGGGCCACCCACCCTTCGACAAGCTCGAAGACCGGTTGAATCTCCGCTTGCTGCCGCGACGGAGGGTAATGAATCGACAGGCAGAGGCGGACGTCGGCGTCCCGCAGGACGGCCGGCAGGTCGGGGTGCCGGTGCAGCAGGAAGCCGTTGGTCACCAGCCGCATCTCGGCCCGCGGCCAGTTCGTTCTCGCCATCCTGACGAACTGCGGCAGTTGCGGGTGCATGGCCGGTTCGCCGCCCAGCAGCGAGAAGAGCCGCGGGCTGAGCCTCCGGTTCCAGAGTTTCATCCACCGGTCCGCTTCCTCGATCGACACAATTTCCCGGTGGCCGTGGTTCGAGTAGTGCGAGCAGCTCTCGCAGCGGAGATTGCAGCAGTGGGCGACGTGGATTTCCAGGTTCGGCAGCGTACTTGGGCGTCGGCCGCCGCCCGCACGCAAGTGGGCCAGGCCCTCGACGCACCGTCGCCGCGAGCGGTTGGCCCGCGCCACCGGCCCGACCACCAGGCGGCCCATCCGCCACGTCCAACTTTGCCGCAGTTGCACAAGCTCCGAGCGGGCTTCTTCCAGGAGCGCGCCCGTGCGGGCGGCGGCCGCCTGCGCCTGCTGTTGCTCCTCCCCCCGCGTCTGTTGTTCCTGCTGCCGCTCCTCCCGTTGGCGGGCAATCTCGGCGGAGAGGTAGGCCATGTGCTGCCGCTGCTGCTCCATTTGATCGTGCAGGCCCGCCACCAGCGCCGCCTGTTGCCCGGCCGCCAGACGCTGGCCGTCGCTCAGCCCGGCGGCCAGGACCGCGTATTGGCGGGCGAGGTCTTCGGCATAACTCAACAGCGCCTGCCACGCCACCGTCGCGTCGTCGACGCGAGGCGTGTAGCGCAAGGGGCCGCCGCGGTAGAGAAGAGGCTCCAGCACGGTCTCCGCCTCGATGCGGGCTTCCGCGGGTGTCGCATAGCGGAGGGCCGCCTGCGCGAAAGCGGCCGTGAACGCCCGCAAGTCCCGCTTCAACAGGGCGAAGGGCTCTTTGTAATGATACCCCCACTGCCAATTGCGGTCCGCCACAACTTGGTATTGGAGCGAGCCGACGGCGATTTTTGCCGCGTATTGACCCGGACTGCGGAGCGGAAAATGGGCCAGATGCCCGCCGGCGTGAGGGCGCGAGTCGCAACGCCGGCCGCCCACGAACAGTTCATGGCTGCCTTGCGCCAACGCCGCGTCGGGCAGCGCCGCCAAAGACCGCGGGACCATCACCTTCGTCGGCTCCCAGCCGTCGGCCACCCGCCGCCGCCGGATCCTCAGCACCGGATTGGGTTCAGACGGATCGTCGTCATCGCCGGGGACATACGTCCGCCAAGGCAGGGAGACGGGGCGCCGGGCGTCCGTCTCAGCGGGAACCAGTGGGGCTCCTTGAGGGATGGCCGGAAACTCGTCGCCGTCCAACGCGAGCACCCAGTCGGCGCCGTGGCGGCCGACGGCCCACTCCCGCATCAAGCGGGTCATCCGCTGCGCCTGGTACTTGCCCGGCGACGGATCCTCGACAATCTCCAGCGGAAGCCCTTCCTTCTCCAGGGCGCGAAGGACGTCGCAGGTGCCGTCCTGGCTGCCGTTGTCGAGGACAACAAGGTGGTCCACCACGGCCAGCGTGTGCCGGACGAAGGCCTCGATGATGTCGATCTCGTTCTTGACACACGTAACGGCGACTGATCTCATGGCGACAGCGCCCTCGATCCCCAAGACTTGGCTGACGGCACAGCCCCCCCACGGGGTTGCCGGGACGACACGTTCTCCTTAATCAATGTCGGCGCTACAAGTGGAAAAGATGAGGCAACCGCTACAGTCGCCCCAGCCGGTACGAAGAGGCGGAAGTAGCGAGGGTTTGCTTGACATCAGAGGGGGAAATTGCTATCTTTAGAGCATTCCTCGTTTGGAGGGGATGCCCGGCCCTCCACCAACGTCCGCTATCGCGGGCAGTCGCTTTGGAATCCAGTGGAGAACTTCGCCATGAAACGCACTCTGCTATCGGTGGCCATGATGGTTAGTTTGATGGTTTCGACCGCGGCGGCGCGGCAATGGACTTCCCGCGCCGGCGGTTTTGCCGTGGAAGCGGAGTTGGTCGACGTGAAGGACGGCAACGCCATCTTGAAGAAGGCGGATGGCTCGCAGATATTGGTGCCCTTGAACAAGCTCAGCTTGGGGGACGTGCGGTACATCAACGAGGTGCTCAAAGCGGCGGAAGCGGGCATCACCGGCGGCAAGGCCGAATCTCCGGCGCCCGGCAAGGCCAATCCGCCGGGCGAACCGCAAGCCGGCGCGGCGAAACCCGCGGGCGCCTCTGCCGCCGCCCTCAAGAAACTCCACTACGGCTGGAAGAAGGATCAAACTTACGTCTACCGCGTCAGAATCATCGGTGAGCGGGGAAACGACACCGAGAACCGCACCGGAGACGTCACCTACAAAGTAAAGTCGACACAACTCGACGAAATCCAGTTGGCGATGACCAGCAACATGCGGTATGCGGCGTCCGCTACCCCCGGACGATACGTGCTCCTTCCCGGAAGGCACATCGGATTCATTTCCAACGCGGATGGGGCCAGGGAAGCGACGGTTCGGATCGATCCCTACGGGCGGCTGCTGGAGAGCAAGGGAGAGGCGCCGTTGCCGTATCTGTTGGGCGATCTGTCGGAACTGGTCGTCGAGCGGTTGCCTCAGATTGAACAGAGCACGTGGACGATCGAAGGCGATCCGGGCGTCGCGGTGGTCTCGCTCCAGTATCCCTTCTGGCGTTTTTCGATGGCCGGTTTCCGCGAGGGGGTCCCCGCTGCCGAAAGGACCGTCTACACCGTCCTGGAGGCCTCCGACTCGTTGATCACGATCAGCAAGCACTATGAGATGAGCTCGGCGGCCGCGCTGGCCGGCAAGCCGCGGATCGAGGCCGTCGGCGACGGGAAACTGAAGTTCGACGTCCAACGGGGTGTGTTCGCCAGCTTGGACTTCGACATCAAGGTCACTGTCCGCGACTCCAACAAGACGGAAGAAACCCCCCTGCACATGACCTACCGGCTGCTGAGCGACCAGGAAATCGCCGAGGCCGCCAGGGAAGCCCGGCAAGCCAAGGAGGAGGCGGAAAAAGCCAGGCGCGAGAAGTTCAGGCCGCTGACCGACAAAGAGATTGGGACGGCGCTGGCCGACCTCGGCTCCGACGACGCGGAACGGACCGGCCAGAGTCTCAAGCTGCTGGCCGAGAAGCGGCCCAAGGAGCCGAAGCCCGAGGTCGCCCGGGCCCTGGAATCTATCATGCTCACGAGCGAGAACGGAGGCCACCGCGCCGAGGCGGCCAGGGCCCTGCAAAACTGGGGCGACCCGAAAAGCGTTTCGGCGCTCATCAAGGTAGTGACCAGCGACCAGTGGGCGCCGGTGCGCTCCAATGCCATCGATGCCCTGTGCAAGTCCATGCCCAAGGAGGCCATCAAGCCGGTTGCCCTGCAACTAGGCGAGCATTTCACCCGCGGCGCCGCGGCCAAGTTCCTCAAGGCCGCCGGGCCGGAGGCTGAAGACGTGGTGTTGCCGTACCTCCAACAGAAAGACGGTTGGATCGTTTCGACAGCCTGCGGGATTCTCGAGGTCATTGGAACCAAGAAATCCCTCCCCGCGCTGGAGAAAGCCGTGGCCGATGACAACTGGATGATCAACGGGGCTGCCCGGAAGGCCGTGGCCGCCATCAAGGCGCGGATGCAAATCGACGCGGCGAAGTGAGATCGGCTGCTCGCGCCATTTAACCGACGCTGGGGAGTAAGCTGCGCGCTGTGCAGCGGCCCCCGGTCCACTCAGGGGGCATCCTCGTCTTCGTCTTCAAGGTCCCCCTCTTCCTCTTCCTCGTCGTCGAGGTCTTCGTCCGCGTCCTCATCCTCGTCGAAGTCGTCCTCGAAGTCGTCGTCGAAATCCTCTTCAAAATCGTCATCGAAGTCGTCGTCGAAGTCGTCGTCGTCGAAATCGTCGTCTTCCTGCTTGGGGGCCTCGGCGACGCACGTGCCCAGCCGTGGGGATTCGTCGCCATCGGCCGGGGTCAGTTCGGGTTCCGTCGCCGGCCGCCGCAGGGGTCCAAGTTCCCGCAACATGGTTTGGTCCTCGATCATGGGGACAATAGAGTGAGCACTGGTCCACACAATTCACTTCCGCGTCAGTGGCCCGGAGGGCCAACGTGGAATTGTCAGTCAAGACCACCGGCTTGTCAACCGCCGGCAAGGCAACGGCACCCCACCCCCATGTGGCCCCCCCTAGCGGGGAGAAATCGGAGTCTCAGGGGCTCATTAGGCGTTTTTGACCGCCAACATAGGAATGTACATTGGCGGGCTTGGCCGCCGTGGCTTGTGGCCGCCGGCTTCGGACCCGTTGAAGACTCTGCCTTGACTTGAGCAAGGTGCCGCTGAAAATCCGCGTCGGCCAGCAGGGTCTCGGCCACGGCCAGGCCCAATACCCTTCCCGCCGCCACGTCGCTGGGATAATGGACACCCGCGATGATCCGGTCCCAACCGATTTCGCGGCCTCGTTCCAGGAGTGCCGGCCGCTTGTCGGGCGCCAGTTCGGCCAAGATCATAGCATAGACCATGCCGTACGTGGCGTGTCCGCTGGGATACGCTGGCGAGGCCTCCTTTCCGACGCACGGCTGCAATCGGTGCTCGACTTGTGCCGGGCGGGGACGAGCAAAATGCGCTTTGGCCTGATCCGTGGTCCGGTGCAAGTCCTTTCCGACCTTGTGCAAGAGCCGGTCCAGGGAGGGCAAATTTTGGGGCGTGAAGGCATCTCCCAGCACCTCCTCGAACGCTGCCATCGTCGCCCGGTGTTCCGCCCGGCAGCGCCGCACCTGGTCCGGCGTGCGCTTCGCCTGGACGGCCAGCAGCAAGTCCAATTCGGCCCTGGTCTCCAACGAATCGGCCGAGGGCGGTGCGGGCAGGAGCCTGGCGATGTCGATGGCGTCCGCGCGGAGGAAGTGTGCCGCATCGGCATCGGCGGGCAGTCTCACCGCCCGCCGGTCCCGCTCCGCCAGTGACAAGGCTCCGGACTCCGGAGTCCATGACGGGGCGCCGAGCAGTTCTTTGATCCGGTCCGCCAAACGCCGACCGGCAAGCACGATGCGGGCGTCGGCCGTGGCGTGTGCGATCTCGATGTATTTCTCGCCGACTTCCGGGGCATCCTCGGGAATCGGACTGCCCGGCTCGATCGCAACGTGGCCGAGAATTCCCCTGCCGTCGGGCCTTTGATAGGCAACGGTCCTGGCCAACTCGACGCCTTCCTCGGACCAACTGGCAAACGACCGGTCGTTGGCGAGTCTTTCCTGGTCGGCATCGGACAGACGTAACCGGCGCAAACGATTGGCGACCGTTATCGCCGCCCGGAAGACCTGCTGTTGATGCTCAGCCGAGTCGTCCCAGTAGGCTGTGTCCTCGCCGAGCAGGTCGTCCCAGAAGGGGTGCAACTTCCAGGTCCGGCCGTTGATTTTCACCCCGAACCTGTTCCCACCTTGGTCCCCGTGCTGGAATCCCTCTTCGCGGGAAAAGTAGGTGGCGTTGTGGAGGGGCTGGTGAATGTCGCCCACCAGATGGAAGACCCAGCAGAGCGCAACCGCCTTGTCTTCCGCCGCCGCTGTGCTGGTGCTCAGATCGTTGCAGTACCTGCTTCAGTGCGCAAATGACGTTCGTTTGATCGGGAGGGATCAGCGTTTTGCCGGCGAAGAATGCAGCGTCGTTGGGGTCAATGACCGGCACGTTGATGTAATGCTGCTCCGGGCGGCTGTACTTCGTAACACTCGGGCCGTGCGGGTCGGGGCCGCCCCCGTTGTGCCGCGCCTGATCCAGTCCGGCCAGACCGCGGCGCGGAGAATCACCCACTCCCTCTCGGGAACATCGGCCGGCCGGGCGGCAGCAAGGTACTGGGCGAAGTGCGGATGCTTCCGAAGCAACGCGTACAACTCTGCCCGCTGCCCTTCGTCCCATTCGTCATACGCTAGTTTCGCCGACGCCAAGTGGCCGATGGCGTTCCAGGCCCGTGCCGCCCGGAAGCCAGAACGAGAACAACTGAAGCCACCGCCAAAACAAGACAACGTTTCATCGTAGTGATCCTCAAACTGTTAGGCCGCTCACGAACTGTATCAGTGTAGATGTCCGCGGCGGCGAGTCAAGCAACCAACCAGTTTCTAACCGAACGCTGACCAGTGACTATGGTCGTAGCTCATCCGCTTACCGATTTCTAACGACACGCCAATCATCGGAGAATCCCCGACCGCTAGCATGAAGACATATGGCGGATGCACTCAAGGCGTGTCGGCTGGGCATCGTCTGTTACGCCACCGGAAGGCCCGATGATGCCATCGCGCGCTTCAATGAGGCGATCCGGATCGATCCGCATTGTGCTTCCGCGTACTGCAACCGCGGGGTCGCTTACTACGAGAAGGGCGACTTCGATCGTGCGATTGCCGATCTAACAAAGGGGATCGAACTGGCGCCAGACTCTTTCCGGGCCTACAACAACCGGGGAGTGGCTTATCGCAGAAACGGGAACCTCAACCAGGCCATTCTCGACTACACCAAGGCGATCCAACTCGAGCCGACGTACCGCGAGGCGTACCGCAACCGTTGCGTGGCCTACCATCGCCTGGGAAACACCGCCAAGGCCGAGGCGGACGCCGCCAAGTGCAGGGAGTTGCACGAACTTATCGATCCCTGGCGGCCGAGTAGTGATCCGTTAAGCTGCCGCGCAGGGATTTCACTCGTCGGCCGCGATCTCACTTGGCAGGCGTACCGAAAACTTTCGCAAAATGATTTCTGACGAAAAGTAAATCGGGAATTCTTCCTGCGCTCATCAAACTCTTACCCAGATTGGCGATAATCCGAGCGTCCTGGGGATCGCCCGTGGTGCGCGGGCGGTCGCTTGGTGAACGACCGGAGGTCTTGCACGAGGAGGAAGCCGACGGCGCCAACCACAACGCGAAGGACAGCCGACGACGCGATCCCCACAGCGCATCGCGCGGCGGTCCCGAGCGGGTGCTTCCCCGCGGCAACCATCCCCGCGCCGCTCTGGGGTGATGTCTTTCCCGGTGCTTGATGATGCGCGGGAAACGTCTCGCAAGGGCGGCACGCAAGACTCTCCGATTGTGGGATCGTTCGCCTGGGGACGGCGTTGAATCCCCGTAACTCTTGATAGGAGACTTAGAAATGTGTGCTCACGTGATTCGACGGACGTTTTTTGCCGGCGCCTTGGCGTCGGCCCTGGTTTGTGCCCTCGCGGCAAGTGCGATGGCGAGCAACATCTCGCAGATTGAGGCGATGGCCAGCGGCACGGCTGTCACAGTCGACAGCAACCCGGTCGTTACCGCCATCTGCTCCCAGCCCGGTACGTTTGGCGGGCACACTTATACGAGTTGGTCGTTTCTGGCCCAGGACGGCACCGGCTCGATGGATGTTTACGGCACGATGCCTGGTGGCTACACGCCAACCGTAGGCGACGCCATCGGGGCTTCGGGGACCTATTCGCCTTATCATCAGCTTCCCGAGTTGGAAACGCTAACTGCGATCGGCAAGTCCTCGTCGGGCAATGCCGTGCCAAGCCCTCTTAGCGAGACGATTCCTCAAGTGAATCAGACGACCCTGCCTCTCAGCATCGCCGGCTATCTCGTTAAGCTGAGCAACGTGACGATCTCCGGCGCGTCGGGCAACTTTCCGGCCGCCAACACGTCGTACACGATTACCGACGGCGTGAACAGCATGACCATGTACTACTGGTACACGTCCTATTCTACTGACGGCGCGCTTTCCGGCACTCCGATCCCAACGGGGGCGGTAGATATCACAGGGTTCGCGTCGGTTTACCCCGGTACGCCCGGTTCACCGGAGTTCATCCCGATCGCGATCGCGCCCCACGTTGTGCCCGAGCCGGGCACGTTCGTCTTGTTGGCGGCGGGCGGCCTGTGCGCCCTGCTGTGGGGCTGCTGGGTGCCGGAAATCGTGGCGTTTAGTAGGCGGAGACGAACTTGCCAATAGGCTGGCCACCTTGGGCGGCGGGCGGGCGCGGAACGGAACACCCGCGCCCGTCCGTCCTTTTTCCAGGGGGGTTGCCGCCCCGAGGGCACTCCATTAGATTATGTCGCAGGCTCCTTGTTCGAGGCTCCTTGCTCGGAGGATACACAATGAAACATGATTCCGTAAGCGTCCAGCAGTCGCCCCGTGAGATCGCGACGGGCTCTAAGACGCGGCATTGTTACCTGAGCCAACGGAGACGCGGCGCGGGGACGGCCGCGTCCCGCTTATCCCGCGGGTTTACGCTGGTAGAGCTTCTTGTGGTCATCACGATCATCGGCATCCTCATCGCGCTGCTGCTGCCGGCCGTGCAGGCGGCGCGGGAAGCCGCCCGGCGAATGCAATGCACCAACCATCTGAAACAGATTGGGCTGGCCCTGCACAATTACGCCAGCCAGTACGGGGTGTGCCCGCCGGGGGCAATCTTGGCCGGCTATCCGAAGACCGGCACCGCGAACTACGATCAATTGGCGGAAACCACCAGTGCCTCGGGCGGGATGCAGGGCACAAGTTGGATGCTGCAAATCCTCCCCTTCATGGAGCAACAGCCCCTTTACGACCGTTGGGACTTCACGAAAAGCGTACTGGGGAATCAAGCCGTGGCCGCCACGGACATTGCGGCCTTCTACTGCCCCACGCGGCGGGCCGGCGTCCGCCCCGAGGACCAGACACTGATGTTCCCGCAGTGGGCCGGCTGGGGGAGCAGTCCCGGCTGGACCCACGGCGGAAACGATTACGCCGGCTGCACCGGCGCGCAGAACGCTTTTGCCAACGCAACCACCAGCAGCCCGGCGCGCCCCTTCTGTGGCCCAACCTACACCTACCAGCAGCCGGCGGAGCTCGGTATTTTCCTGCCGAACTATTCCACCGCGTTCCGCGACATTTCCGATGGCTTGTCGAACACGATCCTTGCGGGCGAAGTGCCGCGCGGGCAGTGGACCGGTCCGGTCCCGGATCAGGTACCTGGGGGCCCGATCATACGGGCGTCGATGGTTGGGCGATCGCGGGAGAGAACACGTTGTTTGAAACGGGAATCTACAATCCGACCGTGGGAAAATGGTACAACAACGACGTAGGACAAACCGGCGGGTTCAACACCGGCTACGTTGAGTCGGCGGGAAGCGATCACATCGGCGGCGCGCATTTCGCCATGGCCGACGGCTCGGTGCAGTTCCTCAGCGAAGACATGAACAGCAGCCTTTACATGAGGTTGGGCGCGAAAGCCGACGGAGAGATTGCTCAATTGCCTTGAGGACTTATATGTCGCCATTGCGGAAGATCGGGTGCCATGCCCACGCTTGGCGTGGACATGTCCAATGCGCGGGGCTGGCGGTTGCTCTGTGCGCGGTGGTCATTTCCGGCTGTAGCCACGGCACGCGTCCGCCGCTGGGGACCGTTCACGGCAAAGTCACGCTGGATGGAAAGCCCCTGGCGGGCGCGGGAGTGGTCTTTCAGCCCGAGGGCCGAGGACGCGATTCGACGGGCTTTACGGACGGCGACGGGAACTATACGCTCAACTATATCCGCGACGCCCAAGGCGCCGCCGTCGGTTGGCATTCCGTCCGGATCACGGCGGGAGACCCCGTTACCGGCAAGCCCGAACCGGTGCCCGCGCGGTACAACGTCAAGAGCGAGCTTCGCAAAGAGGTCAAGGCCGGCGACAACAAGATCGATTTCGACCTGTCCTCGACCTAAATAGCCTTGCGTGATCGTGGGAGGCGTGCCACTGCTTCGCCAGAAGCAGTGCGACATGCTCTTGACGGAGTGGATGCGGCGGCTGTTGAGCGGCCTGCTGCCCGAGCCCTCCACCGCCGTCCTGCTGGTGAGCTATCAGGACCCGGACAGCGCCGGCGGTCTGCTTAAGCAGGGAGCGGAGACACTCGACATCGACGGCCAGACGATCCCGATCCGGGCGAAGGTGCAGTCGTTCCAATGCTTCACCGGGCACGGCGACGCGGCGGACATCGACGCTTGGCTCGCCGACGTGCCCAAAGCGGCGACCATCGTGCTGGTTCACGGCGGCAAGGAGGAACTCGACGCCCGCGCCGAGCAACTCCACCGGCAAGGGCGGTAGCGGGTGATCGTCGCCAAGCCGGGCGAGAGAATCAACTTGGAATGATCAGTCCCTAGACAACCGTTGAGATGCCGCCCGATCCGCCCGGCAGCGGGAACAGAGCGCGTAATCCGGGTTCCGCCGGGAGCACCATTCCCACCTTCCGCTTGGCCTCCTGGGCGTTGATGTCGTACTGGTATCGCCCCAACTCGATCCATAGACAATAAACTCCCGTCAGCATGGCGGCCAGAACGCATCCCAAGAAAACCGTGAACAGCGTGCTCGTCGCGCGTGACTTCCAGAGGGCGTAGGAAATCAAGCCCAGCCCAATGAGGTAGAGGGCCGTCCAGATCGACAGGACGTCCCAGTTGGCCAGCCCAAGGTCCTTGCTGGCCATTGCCAGCAAAATCAGCGGAACGAAAATCAGCGCGGCGATCTCCAAGTAGAGCGGCAGCTTACTCGGCTCTTCCTCCTCTTCTTCCTCTTCCTTCTCGATGCCTTCGGCAGGCTTCTCGGCTTCCGCGGCCTCGGCCGGCTCGCCTTCGGGCGGGGTGGTTTCGGCGGCAGGAGGAGCGGCGGCCGCCTCCTCAGCCAGCGGTTCGGCCGCCGTTTCGTCCGTCGGCGCGGCCTCGCCCTCCGCGGCAGGCTCCTCGCCCAGCGCTCTCAATTCATCAAAGTTTGGACTATCGCCATCGACGTTGGCCACGGCCGACCCTCCACTTTGTGCATTTCTCCGATCTTCCCAGCCTCACTGCTATTATAGTTGGAATCCACGCGACACGCCACCAAGACAACACCGAAACGCGAACGCAGCCATACTTACGGGTGGTGCGTTTCGCTCGCCATAGGGTGCGTGAAACAGGGTTATTCAATTGACTCCACCTACCACAACCGGTAGTATGTGGGGATGGACGACACCTATCCTCGGACGATTCTCGATCTGGAGGATCGTTTCCGCACGGAAGAGGACTGCCGGGCGTACCTGGC
The DNA here is from genome assembly GCA_963754135.1 of uncultured Planctomycetaceae bacterium. Taxonomy (GTDB): domain Bacteria; phylum Planctomycetota; class Planctomycetia; order Pirellulales; family Thermoguttaceae; genus JAJFUI01. Next base: position 522,161 of record CAVWEY010000001.1, on the reverse strand, counting down.
ACGGTTGCGATGGCCCAATGGCTTTGTATGCCCGCGTTGTGGGCACCATGGCGGATGGCCGGCTACACGTGGTCGGTTGATTTGTAGACGCTGTCGCGGCCAGGCGTCGGCGATCGCCGGAACGATCTTCCAAGATACGCACAAACCCTTGCGTCTATGGTTTCGGGCAATTTGGCAGGTAACCAGTCAAAAGCACGGGGCAAGCGCCCTGAACCTCCAACGAGTTCTCGGCTTGGGCAGCTATGTGACTGCATGGACGTGGTTGCATAAGTTGCGACGTGCTATGGTTCGCCCTGGCCGCGATCGCCTTGCCGGGCGAGTGGAGGTTGATGAGACCTACGTAGGGGGGGAAGGCAAACGGACGGGCAGTCGTAGTCTGGACAAGGCAATGGTAGTGATTGCCGCGGAAGAGGATGGGGCTGGGATCGGGCGTATCCGTATGGCACGGATTGTCACCGCGTCACGGATTTCCTTGCATCGCTTCATCCAAGCTTCGGTTGCGACTGGCAGCACGGTCCACACGGATGGAAACGCGTCATACACCGGATTAGACGGTATTGGCTATGTGCATGAGGTGACAGTTCTGACCGGTCGTGGGAAAGACGCGGCCACGGAATTGCTTCCGCGGATTCACAGGGTCGCCTCCCTCCTGAAACGCTGGCTACTAGGCACCCATCAAGGCGCAGTTCGTCCAAACTACCTGGACTACTATCTCGACGAATTTACCTTCCGTTTTAACCGACGCACCTCGCGATCCCGTGGCTTGCTCTTCTATCGGTTGCTCGAACAAGCGATGCAGGTTGAACCGGTCCCCTATCGTACTATTGTCACCGAGGCCGCCGAGCCCTTCTGACTACAAGATATTGGGGGTGGTGGAGTCAATTGAATAACCCTGTGATGGGCGATACCGTCGGCTGCTGCCCGCTACGCTCGCACCAGCCCGACCCGTCAGATCAGCGGAAATCAATGAGAACCAGTGTTCTCGATCCTCTTCCGGCACAACGACGGGAACTTGCCCTCGACCTGAGGATCAATAGACGAGCGAGAACTGCCGAGCCGCGATCAGGTCCGCTCCTGGCGGGCTAGGGCACGCACGATCGGCTGGAAGATGGGCATTCGCATGACGCGGCATAGCAGACCGGTCCGCCAGCCCGGCGTCACAATCACCTGCTTTCGGCGAAGGCTCCGCAGCGAGCATTCCACCACGTCGTCGGGCATCATCCACAACCAGCGAGGCGTCTTTTGGGCGTCGAAGCCTTTCATGCCGTCCACGGCATGAAAGCCGGTGTGGACAAAGCCCGGACACAAGGCTTGAATGCGAATGTTCGTGTCGCGAAGCTCGTCTTGGAGGCCTTGCGAAAAGACGACCAGGTAGGCCTTGGTGGACGAGTAGGAGACGTCCCCTGCGCACGGTGTCCACGCCGACAGCGACGCCAGGTTGACGATGGCCCCGCGATTGCGCTTGAGCATGCCGGGCAAGACCGCGTGCGTCAGCCGCACCGCCGCCAGCACGTGGACCCGGATCATGTCCACGTGCCGCTCCACGTCGGCGTCGACGAAGTACTTTGCCAACCCGAATCCGGCGTTGTTGACCAGCAACTCGAGGGCGGGCGTTTCCGCCAACTCGGCCGCCACGGATTTCACCGCCTGGGCGTCGGTCAGGTCCGCCGGCCACGCCCGAGCCGCAACGCCGTGTTTCGTCGCCAACTCGGCAGCAAGCTGCGCGAGCGGCTCCTCGCGGCAGTCGACGAGCATCAGGTCATAGCCCCGTTGGGCCAACTTCCGCGCAAAGCAGGCTCCCAGTCCCCCGGCTGCGCCGGTCACGACCGCGGTCCTGTTGTTGTCGGTTTTCACGCGCCGCACTCCGCAAGCCATCGTAGGGGTCAGTTGCTCATCTCATGCCGAGGTTGCGACGGACGATCCAGTCGCGGATTCCGGTGGGCAGAAAACGCAGCCCAAGGACCACTCCCCAGGTCTTCGCGCCGACCGGATATCGAGTCTTGGGACGCCGGGCACAGAGGGCATGGATCACGGTGCGCACGACCCGGCCCACCGGCATCGCCTGCGCGGCAAAGCGGTCGGTGGCCGGCGCATGGCCGCGATGTCCTGGGCATAGCGCTCGCCGGCCTCCGGCGAAACGCGCTGCTGGGCCTCGCCCAGCACGCTGTCGCGCAGCCGGTCGGCCGCCGCTCGCGACTTCTGCCAGATCGGGGTGTCGACATCACCGGGCTCAATCACCGCCACGTGGACGCCGAACTGCCGGAGCTCCACTCGCAGCGAGTCGCTGAGGGCCTCGAAGGCGTGCTTCGAAGCGGCATAGGCCCCCACGTACGGCCCGGCCACCAGCCCGCTGATCGAGCTCATGTTGACGATCCTCCCGCGCGGTGCGCAGCAGCGGCAGCATCGCCTGGATCACCGCCAATTGCCCGACCACGTTGACTTCCAATTGCTGGCGGAACGCGCTGAGCGGGAGAAACTCCAGCGGAAAGGCCACGGTGATGCCGGCGTTGTTCACCAACCCGGCCAGTCCGGCTTCGCCCGTCGCCTGGGCGATGGTCTGGGCGGCTTGGGCAACCGCTTGTGCGTCGGTCACGTCGAGCAGGACCGGCACCAGTCGCGGCGAAGTCTGCGCCACCAGGCGCGCGGCGTCGGACTGGCGCCGAACGCCGGCAAACACCAGAAACCCGCGGCGATGAAGCTCCACCGCACAGGCCTCGCCAATGCCCGAAGACGCACCAGTGATGAACACGGATGAAATGCCGCCGGCGGGTTCAGCAGTCATGGCGATGGCTCGGCAACGCGGGTTGTCGCGTGCTCCTTTATGGAGTATAGCCTAACAGCCGACGGGAGGCCTGACCAGTCTGCCGAGCGATCCGCGCCGTCATCCAAACCGCGGGTCGCTTGACGCCCCATGACGGGAGGGTAAGATGAGCGATGCCGCCGGGGCATTGCCTGCCACTCTCGCACGAACCGGCCTGTAGCGTCAGCGGAGATTAGTGGCGATTAGTGTTCCCGGTCCCCTTCTTGACACAGCAGCGGGAACACTAATCGCCGCTGATTTCCTACGATAACTAGCGGTCCGCCAACCTGAAAGTGACAGGTTCGTTGGTGCGGCAGTTGCACTGCCACCCCAACAACCTGTCAAAATGAACTTGGTGGACCACTAGCCGCATCCGCGTTTCGACTCCCTCAGAACATCCTTCAATCCAGCCCCCGCGTGTCCGTGAGGGTCAACGTCTATGCTGCCGTCATACTCCAGATAGTAAATCGTCTCACCCATAGGGCCGGAAATCGGATGGCCGCAGGTCAGGCAGCGCGCAGGATTACTGAAGAGCCACCGGCTGCCATCAGGTGCGGGCTGGAGAGCATTCTCCAAAATCTGCTGCTTCTCGCGGTTCAGAACCCAAGGATTTTGCCTGCCAACCATCGCCTCAAAGTCCGGATCGAATGCGCTCCAGACCAGGGTGCAGGTGCCCGACTCACTGTAGAGAAAACCCTGGTCGCCAAATCCGGCGTGATAGGCGTAGGGCTGGTTGAACACATTGCTGGCTCCGCAATGGGTGCATGGCACAACGACCGGCTTGGTGTACTCACGCGTCATGGGAGTCGGTAGTCGAACAGGTATTCAACCGCCGAAGTGAAGCAAAGCTGTACCGCATTCTTGCAGCCGAGCATCGCGTTGTCAATCCTGATACGTCATACTGCAAAACGGGTTGCGACGGATCGCCAGTCCCGAAGCTGTTGCCACACCGCACTGGGGGCCTTGTTGTGCCGCAGTCTTGCCATCGGAAGGCACAATCGGTCTGAGTGCCCCGGCCGCAGGACGGGCGGCAGGCGATATCGCAACACGTTTGGTGGCCCAGTCTCCACCGGGTTTGATGCACCCACCAATTGTCGGGGCAGGGAAATCGCATCCAAAATGGCCCACCTGGGGGGTGCAATCGCTCGCCGCGATTCGCTATCCTACAGGAAAGCAGAGAAGCTGTGGCAGGCCCGATCCCTGTCGTCTTGATGGAAAAAGACCATGTGTACGATGGCAATTCTGTACCGCGTCGCCCGCGGCACCCCGATCCTGATCGCCGCCAACCGCGAGGAACGCTATGACCGGCCCACGCAGTACCCGAAAATCCAGTCGGGGACGCCGCGGGTGGTTTGCGGCATCGACCGCCGGGCGGGCGGAACCTGGCTGGGCGTGAACCAGCACGGCCTGTTCTGTGCGGTGGCCAACCGGCGGAAGACCAAGCCGCCGGCCGAGCCGCGTTCGCGGGGCCTGTTGTGCCGCGAGCTGCTCGAACACCGCACCGCCAAGGACGCCGCCCATCATGCCGCCAGGGAACTGGCCAAGGGCCTTTACGCCGGGGCCAATTACGTCTGCGCCGACGGCCGCTATGCCGCGGTGATCCACGGCGGGGACTTGGTCGAGATCGTCGAGTTGACGCCCGGCCTGCACGTGCTGAGCACGGGGAACGTGGACGATCCGAAGGACCCCCGGCACGAGTTCGTCCGCCGCATGTTGACCTTGCACACCTTGGATTCGGCGGTGACGTTCCTGGCGGTGGCCAGCCGGGTGTTTTCGCGGCGAGTGGACGGCGAGGGCCGCCGTGGCGTGATCGTTTCCGGGGCCGAGTCGGGCACGGTTTCCTCCACCTTGCTCTCGTTGCCGCGGAAGATCCAGCACTCGGTTTACCAGTACGCCGCCCGGCCCGCCGTGCGACTCCGCCTACGACGATCTTTCGGCGTTGTTGCGGCAGGTGCTTTCGGCCGAGCGGGTCCGCAAGGCCCGCGAGGCCAACGGCGAGCCGCACAAGCACGCTCCGCCGCCCAAGCCGAAGGTCCCGCTGAAGGCGGGCCACGGGCATGAAACGGTGAAGCGGCACAGGTAAGCGAACCCAGGGTGGCCGCTAAGGCGGCAACCCTGGGCTGTCCTATCACAAGCCCTTCGGGCTATTCGAGGGGTCGTAGCTCCTTACGCAGCCCCGTTCGCCCATCTCCGCCTGTTGACCGCGGAACCGTTGTGAACGTATAATCACAATAGAGGCCCGCCATGTCCGAAGAGAAGCTCGATACCCAGGTCCGGCGCCAACAGATTGCCGAGGCCGCCATGAGCCTGGTGGCCAGTCAAGGGCTGCGGCGGCTGAGCGTGGCGGCGGTCGCCCGACGAGTGGGGCTCGTGCCCTCGGGCATCTACCGCCACTTCAAGAACAAGGACGAACTGCTCCAGGCCGTGATCGACCGGGTCGAGGAGCGGCTGCTCAGCAACATTGTGGCCGCCAGGCACGAGAGCGACGATCCGCTGGAGCAACTCAAGGGGGTGCTGATGCGGCATATCCGCTTCATCCGCGAGGGGCGGGCGGTGCCGCGGATCATCTTCGCCGACGACGTCCACGCCGGCAGCCCCGAACGCCGGCAACGGGTCCTTCAGGTCTTCAGCCGCTATGCGGCCGCCATCGGCGAGATCGTCCGGAAGGGCCAATCGCAGGGCAGCATCCGGCCGGACTGCGACCCGCAAACGCTCGCCATGATGCTCTTCGGGATCATCGTGCCAGCGGGAATCCTCTGGCACCTGACGGAGGGCGGGTTCGATGTGACCCGGCACGCGCAGCGGGCGTGGCAGTTGTTCCTGGCCGCTGCCACAAGTAACGCAGACAACCCAGATTCGCAACGATGTGAACGATAATTCACGCGCGATCCGCAATGTAGTAGGCACACGCCGTGTGCCGTCCACCTTGACGCGCGACAGGTAAAACACCACAAACGGCACACGGCGTGTGCCTGATACATTAACGACACCATGAAAGCGAGATTGCGACTCCTGGCCGTCGCCGTAATCCTGCTGGCCGGCGGCGGCGGAACCTATTGGTATCTTCGTGTCCACCGCGCCAAGCCGGACGGAGAGATCCGCGTCTCCGGCAATATCGAGGCCACCGAGGCCGAAGTGGCCTTCAAGATCGCCGGCCGCGTCCAAGAGCGGCTGGTCGATGAAGGCATGATGGTCAAACAGGGGCAAACGATCGCCACGCTCGATACGGCCGACCTGCTGGCCAACGTGGCAATGCGGCAGGCGGAGGTCCACACGGCGGAGGCGGCGCTGGCCGAGTTGCTGGCCGGCTCGCGGGTGGAGGACATCGCGGCGGCCAAGGCGGCCTGGGAGAAGGCCGCCCACGGCCTGGCCGACCTTGAGGCCGGCTCGCGGCCACAGGAGATTGCCGCGGCAGAGGCGGCCGTTGCCGCCGCCGCCGCCGACGTGAGGCGGCTGGAGGCGGACTTCCGCCGCGCCACGACGCTCTTTCGGCAGAGAACGATCTCGGCGGAGGAATATGATGCGGCGCGGGCGGCGTACGAAGTGGCCGTGGAGCGGCACCGGCAGGCGGCCGAGCAGTTGAAGTTGGTGAAGGAAGGCCCGCGCAAGGAGCAGATCGAGGAGGCCCGCTCGGCATTGGCCCAGGCCAAGGCCCAATACGACCTGGTGAAGGCCGGCCCGCGCCGCGAAGACATCGACCAGGGGCGGGCGCGGCTCGAGCAGGCCCAGGCGGCGCTCCGGTTGGCCCAGACGCAACTCAGCTACGCCACGGTCTATGCGCCGCTTACTGGCGTGGTGCTCTCGAAAAACATCGAGCCGGGCGAGTACGTCGCCCCCGGCACCGCCGTCGTCACGGTCGGCGACATCGTACACGTCTGGCTGCGGGCGTACATTGAGGAGGACGACCTGGGGCGAGTCAAGGTGGGCCAGCGGGCATCGGTGACCACCGACACCTATCCCGGCAGGAAGTACCAGGGCCTCGTCTCGTTCATCGCCCAAGACGCGGAGTTCACGCCGAAGAATGTGCAGACGCAGAAGGAGCGGGTGAAACTGGTCTATCGCATTAAGATCGACATCACCAATCCCAAGATGGAACTCAAGCCCGGCATGCCGGCCGACGCGGTGATTGAAACGAAATGAGTTATCAGCTATCAGCGGTAAGCTATCAGCTACGGACGAGCGGAATTCGGGTGGCACGCCCTGAAAGGGCGTGGCGGGGTCAACGTTGAGACTGGCGATTCACCACGCCCTTTCAGGGCGTGCCACCCTCTGATAGCTGAAAGCCGACCGCTGATAACTTAGAACTTCATCCCATGCCCGCCATCCAAACCGAGCATCTGACCCGGCGGTTCGGCCAGCAGGCCGCCGTGGACGATCTGACGCTGAGCGTGGCCGAGGGGGAAATCTTCGGCCTGGTGGGCCCCGACGGCGCCGGCAAGACCACCACCATGCGGCTCTTGACCTCGATCATGGAGCCCAGCAGCGGTGACGCCTGGGTGGCCGGATTTCACATCGTCCGCGAGGCGGAACGGATCAAGGAGAACATCGGCTACATGAGCCAGCGGTTCGGGCTGTACCCCGATCTGACGGTGATGGAGAACCTCAATTTCTACGCCGACGTCTATAACGAGCCCCGCCGCGGCCGCGGGGAAAAGATCGACCGGCTGCTCAAGTTCAGCAACCTGACGCCCTTCCGGCGGCGATTGGCGGGCAACCTGTCCGGCGGCATGAAACAGAAACTGGGGCTGGCCTGCGCCTTGATCCATACGCCCAAGGTGCTCTTTCTCGACGAGCCGACCAACGGCGTGGATCCCGTTTCGCGCCGCGATTTCTGGCGGATTCTTCACCAACTGTTGCAAGAGGGGGTGACGATTTTCGTCTCCACGGCGTACCTGGACGAGGCCGACCGCTGCCATCGCGTGGGGCTTGTGCACTGCGGGCGGCTCCTGGCATGCGGCACGCCCGCCGAGTTGAAGCGGCTGATGCGGGGGACGATTTTGGAAATCCGCACGGAGCAGCCGCGCGAGGCCGTGCCCGTGCTCAAGCGGCGGCTGCCGGGGGCGTCGATCGGGCTGTTCGGCGACCGGGTCCACGTGGTGGTTGCCGACCCGGAGCCGGCCGCCGCCGAGGCCCAAGCGGCCTTGGCCCAGGCCGGCCTGTCCGTGCTCGGCGTGCGGACGATCGAGCCGTCGCTGGAAGACGTGTTCGTCTCGGTGCTGGCGGAGAAAGAAGGAATTGCAAATTGAAAATTGCAAATTGCAAAGTTGAAATTTACAATTTGCAATTTTCAATTTGCAATCGTTCCGTTGCCCGCGGAGGTCTGCCATGAACGACACGCGCCGTTGTGGTCGAGGACCTGGAGAAGCGGTTCGGCCATTTCGTGGCCGTCAACCGCGTCAGCTTCCAGGTGGCCAAGGGGGAGGTGTTCGGCTTCCTGGGTCCGAACGGGGCGGGCAAATCGACCACCATCCGCATGTTATGCGGCATTCTTGCCCCCAGCGGCGGCCGGGGCACGGTGGCCGGCTTCGACGTTGGCGCCCAGCCCGAGCAGATCAAGGCCAACATCGGCTACATGAGCCAGAGGTTCTCGCTCTACCAGGACCTGACGGTCGAGGAGAACATCGACTTTTTCAGCGGCATCTACCGGCTGCCGCGGGAAAAGAAGCAGGAGCGGAAAGAGTGGGTGATCGAGATGGCGGGCCTGGGGGGGCATCGCCACAGCCTGACCGCCGTGCTCTCCGGCGGCTGGAAACAGCGGCTGGCCCTGGGCTGCGCCATCCTCCACGAGCCGCCCATCCTCTTCCTCGACGAGCCCACTTCGGGCGTCGATCCGATCAGCCGCCGCCAGTTCTGGGACCTGATCTACGATCTTTCGGGCCGGGGCGCGACGGTCTTCGTCACCACGCATTACATGGACGAGGCGGAATACTGCAACCGGCTGGGACTGATCTATCGCGGCGAGCTGATCGCCCTGGGCACGCCGCACGAGTTGAAGACGGAGCTGGCGCGGGAGCAAGGAGGCGCGCCCCCGCTGGAGGACGTGTTTATCGCCCGGATCGAGGCCCACGACCGGGCCGAGCAGCCCGAAGCGGAGGTGCCGCGATGAACCTCCGTCGCGTGAGCGCCGTCGCCCGCAAGGAGTTCCTGCACGTGCGGCGGGATTTCCGCAGCCTCTTGATGGCGCTGGCCACGCCGGCCTTGCTGCTGACGTTGTTCGGCTACGCCCTGACGTTGGACGTGGACAACGTGCCGATGGTGGTCTGGGACCAGAGCCAGACGGCCCGCAGCCGGGAACTCGTGAGCCGCTTCGCCAGCTCGCACGGCTACGGTCCGCGGTACTTCTCGATCCGGGCTTACGTGGACAACTACGCGGACATGGAGCGGGCGATCGACCGGCGGGAGGCGATGATGGGCCTGACGGTGCCGCGGGACTTCGCCCAGCGGATCGACGCCGGCCGCGACGCCCCCGTGCAGTTGATCGTCGACGGCAGCGACTCGAACACGGCCACCATCGCCATCGGCTACGCGGACGTGGTGGCGCAAATCTACGCCCTCGACCTGACGCTGGAGCAGAACCAACAGCGCGGCGCCCGCCGCTCCGGATTCCCCTGGACGTCCGGCCGCGGGTCTGGTTCAACGAGGACCTCGAATCGCGGAACTTCATCATTCCGGGCCTGATCGCCGTCATTATGATGGTCATCGCGGCCATGCTCACCTCGCTTACCGTCGCCCGCGAGTGGGAGCGGGGCACCATGGAGCAGTTGATCTCGACGCCGGTCAAGCCGGGCGAACTGATCCTCGGCAAGCTCGTCCCCTACTTCGCCATCGGCATGTGCGACGTGCTGGTGGCCGTGCTGATGGCCGAGTTCGTCTTCCATGTCCCCCTGCGCGGCAACGTGGCCTTGTTGTTCGGCATGTCGGTGATCTTCCTGACCGGGGCGCTGGCGATGGGCCTGCTGGTGAGCATCGTCACCAAGAGCCAGTTGCTCTCCAGCCAGGTGGCCGTGCTGACGACGTTCCTGCCGGGCTTCCTGCTGTCGGGCTTCATCTTCACCATTGCCAACATGCCGCAAGCGATCCAGATGGTGACGTACTTGATTTCGGCGCGGTATTTCGTGACCATCCTCAAGGGCATTTACTTGAAGGGGGTGGGGCTGGAAATCCTCGGCGGCGAGGCGGTTTTCCTCATCGTCTACGCCGCCGCAATGGTGGTTTTGGCGCGGGTGAAGTTGAAGAAGAAGTTGGTATAAATGTTCGAGCGCGTCAAGCACATGCTGATCAAGGAGTTCATCCAGGTCTTCCGGGACCCGCGGATGAGGGTGGTCATTTTCTTGATCCCCTGCGTGCAGGTGCTCATCATCGGCTACGCCGTCTCGACCGACGTGAAGCACGTGCGGACCGCCGTCTACGACCTGGACAACAGCCAGCAGAGCCGCGACTTGACGGACCGGTTTGTGGGCTCGACCTATTTCGACATTACGGCCCGGCCGCAGAGCGACGCCCAAGTCCGCTATCTGCTGGACCACGGCGACGTGAGCGCCGCGCTGCGGTTCAACCACGGGTTCGCCGAGGACCTGAACGCCGGCCGCACGGCCCGGCTCCAGGTCTTCATCGACGGCACGGACTCGAACATGGCCAGCATCGTGGCCAGCTACGCTGTCAAGATCACCACCGCCTATTCGGAGCAGATTCTGGTGGAGCGGGTCGAGCGGGCGCTGGGCCCGGCGGGACGGACCGGCACGTTCGAGCTACGCACACGGGCCTGGTTCAACGAAAATCTGGAGAGCCGCAACTTCTACGTCCCCGGCGTGCTGGTGATCGTCGTGGCCCTGAGCACGCTGCTCTTGACTAGCATGGCGGTCGTCCGCGAGAAGGAGATCGGCACGATCGAGCAGATCATGGTCACGCCGATCACACCGGCGGAGTTTATCCTGGGCAAGACGCTCCCCTTCGGGCTGATCGGACTGGCCGAGGTGCTGCTGGTGACGGCGATCGGCGTCGGCTGGTTCGAGGTGCCGATCCGCGGCCAGTTGCTGCTGCTGTTGCTGGCCACCGTGCTGTTTCTCACCAACACGCTGGGTGCGGGGCTGCTGATTTCCACCTTCAGCCAGACGCAGCAGCAAGCGATGATGTCCACTTTCCTGGTCTTCTTTCCGATGATGCTCCTTTCGGGCTTTGCCTTTCCGGTGGCCAACATGCCCGAGGCGGTGCAATGGCTGACGAAGATCAATCCGATCTGCTACTTCCTGGTGATTGTCCGCGGCATTTTTTTGAAGGGGGTCGGCGTGGAAATCCTCTGGACGCAGATGTTGCCGCTGCTGGCGATGGGCGTGTGCGTGTTTTGGGCGGCGGTGCGGCGGTTCCACAAGACGCTATAAGAGCGGTTTCCGCCGCATTTTCACGTGCTCAAGAACCGGCGGGAGCAACTTTAGCGGTCAAGGCCGGCACGAACTGCATGACATCCGCCACAACCAGCACATCGGCGATCTCGCCGATGGGCGCATCTTTGTCCTTGTTGACGGCAACGATGAAATCGGATTTCTTCATCCCGGCCAGATGCTGGATGGCGCCGCTGATGCCGCAAGCGACATATAGCTTTGGCGCAACCGTCTGACCGGTGGTGCCGACCTGATGGCTGTGCTCCACCCACCCGGCATCAACCACCGGACGAGTGGCGCCCAGTTCACCGCCCAGCGCCTTGGCTAGTGCTGCGATCACCGGGACGTTGTCCTTCTTGCCGATCCCGCGTCCGGCGGAGACGATAATCTCCGCCTTGGCGATATCCACGTCCTTCTTTTCAGCCGGCTCATAGCCGATGAATTCCAGTGCGCCCTTTCCTTCCGCTGCCAGTTTCCGCAGTTGGGGAGCGCCTCCCGGCTGTTCAACGGGGAAGGCGCCGGCCTGAATCGTGAGCACCGCCGGGGCGGTGTCCGGCCTGACGGTGCGGCGCATCTTGGCGTTGCAGCAGCCCACCTCGAAACCGCCCGGCACAATGCCGGTTACCTCGGACACCTGGGCCGCCCGGAGCGCGGCTGCCACACGCGGCGCCAGGTCCCAGCCGTAGGAAGAGTGGAGAAACACGATGTAGTCCGGGTGTTCCTTCTGCACTGCGTCGAGGATGAGCTTCTTGTGCAGGTCCGGGTTGTATTCGCCACACGCCGTTGCATCGGCCAGATAGAGCGTACCGCCATAGGCCGGAAGCTGTGTTTCGCTTCCCACCAGCAGCATGGCGGTCTCGGTCCCCATTTGGGATGCAAAGCCGAGCAGTTCGTACGTCGAGTCGAGGAGTTTCCCCTCCCGGAATTCGCCGATCAATAGTGTTTTCATGGTGTTATCAAAGCCTTTCGCCTATCGCAATACTGCGGTTTTGTCTTTAAGGATTCCCAAAACTCGATCCGCCAGGTCTGCCGGTTCTCCCTCGAGAACGATGCCGCCGCCCTTCTTGGCCGGAGGGTGGAAGCTGACCGTGGTCGCCAGCGCCGCTTCCTTGAGCAGATCGGCGACGGGCAGAACGGTGATCTTCTTCTTTTTGGCCTTCATGATGTTGGGCAGGGTCGGGTAGCGCGGCACGTTCAGCCCGAGCTGGCAAGTCACCACAGCCGGGGTCCTGAGTTTGACGATGCCCTTGATGCCCCCTTCCAACTCGCGCTTGGCGGTGACGGTTCCGTCTTCATACTGAAAACCGACGATGGTGGTAGTACAGGCGAATCCGAGCTGTTCGGCAACTGCCGCTCCCACCTGAGCGGAACCACGGTCCTGGGACTGCATGCCGGTGAAGATCAGGTCAAAACTCTTGTCCTTGGCATAAGTGGCGATGATCGAGGCGATCTGCCAGGGGTCTTTGGCGGCGGCGGCAGGGTCCTGGATATGGACGGCGTTGTCGGCCCCCATGGCCAATGCCTTCTTGATTGCCTCAACCACCCGGTCGGGGCCGATTGATAGCACCGTCAACTCGGCGCTCGCCCCCGGTTTCTCGCGGAGTTGGACGGCCTGCTCTACGGCGTACTCGTCGTATTCGTTCATTCGCCAGGCCAGGTCGGTTTCGTCGTACCAGACGCCTGCGGCGTTGGGCTTGAAGCGGGATTCCAGGTCGGGGACCTGTTTGACGCAGACCAGCAGTTTCATTGGTTACCTCGTTACGTAGTTATGCGTTCGGCCACGATCTCCGCCAGGTCTCTGGCCTGCAACCGGCCTTCCACGCCGCCGGTCTTGATGCCGTCCTCGAACATGGTCAGGCAGAAGGGGCAATTGGATACCAGAAGCGGCGCGCCGGTTTCCCGGGCCATCCTGATCCGGGCCTCGCTGATCTTGCCGCCCAGCTTTTCCTCGGCCAGGATACGGCCGCCGCCGCCGCCGCAGCAGAAACTGTCGTAGCCCGCCTTGTCCATTTCGGCGATCTTCCCCCCGGCCGCTCGGAGCACGCCGCGCGGCTGGCCGATGATGTCCATGTAGCGGCCGAGGTAGCAGGAGTCGTGATAGGTGAAATGGAACGGTTGCGGCGCAAGTTTCAACCGCCGTTCGGCAATCAGGCGGCCAAGGTAGGTGCTGTAATGTTCCACCGGTATGTCCAACCCCAGGTCCCTGTAATCGCGCACCAGGGTGTTGAAGCAGTGCGGGCAAGTGGTGACGATCCGCTTGACGCCGTAGCCTTTAATGAGTTCGATGTTCTCTTTGGCCATCATCTGGTAGAGATACTCGTTGCCCAGCTTCCGGGGCGGCTCGCCGCAGCATTTTTCTTCTTTGCCCAGGATGCCCACCTGGATGCCGGCCGCCTTGCAGATGGAAATGAAGCTTTTGGCGACCTGCTGGTTGCGCTTGTCGAACGAGGCGTAGCAGCCGACGAAGTAAAGGACGTCTACCTCGCCGCCGTCGGCCAAGGTGGCGACGCCGGTATCGCCGACCCAATCGCCGCGGGCGGCGAAGCCCAAGCCGAAGGGATTGCCATTGACTTCCGTGTTGCTGACCGCGGTGCGGACTTCGTCGCCGGGAAAGGCGCCTTCCATGAGGCTCAGATTCCTTCGCATCTCCAGGATCTTGTTGACGTGTTCGATGTCGGCGGGGCAGATGTCCTGGCAGGCACGGCAGGTGGTGCAGGCCCAGAGGGCGTCCTGCGTGCAGGTCTCGATCAGATTGCCGGCCGGGTTGCCTTCGGCCAGTTGGCCGATCTGCTGGACGATCTTCATGGGAGACAGCGGCTTCTCGGTGGCATAGGCCGGGCAGCGGTCCTGACAGCGTTTGCAGGTGGTGCAGGCGTCGGCATCGAAGATGTCCTTCCAGGTCAGATCGGTTATAGCCGCCGCACCGAACTGCTGAACAGTCTCATCCTCCAGGTTGATGGTGGCGATCGTCCCCTTGGGCTCCAGCGGCGCCAGAAAGGCGCTCAGACTGGTGGTGAAAATATGCCGCAGCTTGGTGTAGGGAATGGCGGCGATGAAGACGAGCGCCAGCACGAGGTGAACCCACCAGAGCGCCGCATGCATTGCTCGCAGCGCACGCTCGCTCATTCCGGTCAATAGTTGGGCCGACAGCAGGCCGAAGGGGGAGAAGGCCGCCAGGCTGGGGTCCATGTGGTTCGCCCGCACCCAGTCCCCGTTGAGCTCGGTGACCGCCATCCGGGCGGCCTCGACGAAGAAACCGGTAAGGAGAATAGCAAAGAGCAGGGGAACGACCCAGTAATCGTCCGCGATGGTTTCGAGCCCCTTGGGTCTGAAGACGAACCGCCGGATCATCAGTCCGGCCAGCATCAGCACGGCGGCCGCGCCGGCCACGTCCAGCACCAGCGAGAACGCTTTGTAGAAATCGCCCGCCAGGATTTTCACGCCCCACAGCGGGTCGGTAAGATCGGCCTGGGCCATGACCAGCAGCGTGCCGATAAAGAGGAGCAGGAAACCCCAGAAAAAGGCGGAGTGGAATATCCCTCCGTCCCTAACCCGCAATACCTTCACTTGGCTGAACACCTCGACAAGGAACCGCCTCATCCGCTGGTCCAAATGATCGAAGCGGTTGAGCGCTTTGCCCTGACGCCAGACCCGCAGCCGCCGCCAGAACCCCCAGGCCATAATGGCGAAGGTGACCACGGTTAGAACATACATTGGCAGGACGACGCCATGACCGACGTTCCAGTAGATTTCGCGGGTGGCTTGCACAGTATGTATTAGGGTGAGTAGGTATTACGAGAGCAACGCTTTTGCGACGACGATCCGCTGGACCTCGTTGGTCCCCTCGTAGATCTCGGTGATCTTGGCATCGCGGTACATGCGCTCGATCTCGTAATCGCAGATGTAACCGTATCCGCCAAAGATCTGCATCGCCTCTTTGGTGACATAGGTGGCGGTTTCGGAGGCCAGCATCTTGCAGAGGGCCGATTCCTTGATGTAAGGCATGTTGTTGTCTTTCAGCCAGGCAGCCTTATAGGTCATCAGTTTGCTGGTCTCGATCCGGGCGTACATGTCAGCCAGCTTGAACTGGATCGCCTGGAACTCGCTGATGCACTGGTCGAACTGCTTACGCTCCTTGGAGTAGGCCAGTGCCCGCTCGAACGCCCCTTCGGCGATGCCCAGGGCCTGCGAGGCGATGCCGATGCGCCCACCGTTCAAGGTATCCATAGCGACGTTGAACCCTTTTCCTTCCTTGCCCAACAGGTTCTCGGCCGGTACGCGGAGGTTGTCAAGGGCGAAGGCGGTGGTGTAGCTGCCGCGAATGCCCATCTTGTTCTCGTTCTTCAGTACCGTGACTCCCGGAGACTTCAGATCGACGATAAAGGCGCTGATTCCCTTGTGTTTCAACGAGCGGTCGAAGGAGGCGAAGACAATTCCGGTTCCCAGATAGCCGCCGTTGGTGATGAAGATCTTGCTGCCATTGATGACAAATTCGTCGCCTTCCCGCTTGTACATGGTCGCCGTTCCGCCGGCATCGCTGCCGGCGCTGGCCTCGGTCAACAGGAAGCAGCCGATCCGCTCGCCGGAATTGAGTGGGGGCAGCCATTTCCGCTTCTGCTGTTCGGTGCCAAATGTGTAGATCGGGTTGCTGGCAAGCGAGGTATGTGCCGAGATCAGGACGCCGCTGGAACCACAGGCTTTGGAGACTTCTTCCACCAGAATGACGTAGGAGAGCATGTCCAGGCCGGCTCCGCCGTACTGCTCGGGAAAGTAGCTCCCCAGGAAGCCCATTTCGCCCATCTTCTTGACCAGCGCATCGGGGATCGAATGCTCTTCGTCGATCTTTACGGCAATCGGCTTGATCTCTTTTTCGACGAAATCACGCACGGCCGCCTGCAATACCTTGTGATCCTGGCTCAGTTCGAAATCCATCGTCTACGCCTCCGTATAATGTTTCACTTGTCCTTGAATTCAGGTTTCCGCTTTTCAATAAACGCGCACATGCCTTCGCGCTGGTCCTCTGTTGAAAACAGCACTCCCACAAGAGATGCCTCATAACGGAAGCCGTCCTCCTTGGCCATGTTGAGTCCGCTCATGATCGAGTCCTTACTGTACCTGACTCCCAAGGTCCCCTTGGCGGCGATCTCCCTTGCCGTTTCCAATGTCTTTGCCATCAGTTCTTCGGGGGCGAAGACCTCGTTCACGATGCCCCAGGACAGGGCCTTCTGGGCGGTGATCATTTTGCCGGTGAAGATCAGCTCCTTGGCTTTGTTGGGTCCGATCAAGCGTGCCAGGTTTTGGGTGCCTCCAAAGCCCGGCATGATGCCTAGTCCCACTTCGGGAAGACCCAGCTTGGCCTTTTCCGAAGCGTAGATGAAGTCGCAGGCCAGGGCCAGTTCAAGGCCGCCCCCCAGGGCGAAGCCGTTTACGGCGGCAATGACCGGCTTCTTCATCTTTCCGATCAGCAGCATCACCCGCTGGCCGGTGCGCATAAAAGCATGTGCCGCGAACGAGGACAGTTCGGCCATTTCCTTGATGTCGGCCCCGGCCACGAAGGCCTTTTCTCCCGCACCGGTAATAATGACCGCCTTGACCGCGGGGTCCAAGTCAAGCTCGTAAAGGGCGACATTCCAGTTCGGCCAATACCGAACTGTTCAGCGCGTTGAGCACTTCCGGCCGATTGATAGTCAGGGTGGCGATGCCGTCCTTGGTTTCCAGCAGCAGATATTTGAATTCCACGTTGTCCTCCGTTAGTAGACGTAAAAACCGCGGCCGGACTTGCGGCCGAGATAGCCGGCGTTGACCATCTTCACCAGCAACGGGCAGGGGCGATACTTGGAATCCTTGAAGCCGTCGTAGAGGACGTTGGCGATGGCCAGCACGGTATCCAGCCCGATCAGGTCGGCCAGGGCCAAGGGGCCCATCGGTTGGTTCGTGCCGAGTTTCATGCCCTTGTCGATGTCTTCGGCGGTGGCGATGCCCTCGTAGAGAGTGAAGATCGCCTCGTTGATCATCGGAATCAAGACGCGGTTGATAATGAAACCGGGGGAATCCTGGGAGACGGCCATTTCCTTTTCGAGTTTGGCCACCAGTCCGGCGACGAGGGCGAAGGTTTCGTCGCTGGTGGCGTGGCCGCGGATCACCTCGACCAGCTTCATGACCGGCACCGGGTTCATAAAGTGCATGCCGATCACCTTGTCGGGCCGCCGCGTGACGGAGGCGATCTTGGTAATCGGGATCGAGGAGGTGTTCGAGGCCAGCACCACGCCTTCCCTGACGGCGCCGTCCAGTTTTCTGAAGATGTCCAGCTTCAAGGGCTCGTATTCGGTGACTGCTTCGACGGCGAAATCGACACCTGCCAGATCGGCCATGTCCTGAGTGGTCTTGATGCGCCCGAGGGTCTCGCCGGCCAGCGCCTCCGGAATCGTGCCCTTCTTGGCCTGCCGCTCGAGGTTCTGGCCGATGCTCTTGACCGCTTTCTCCAGTTGGGCGGGAATAATATCGAAGAGCACTACCGGATACCCGTGCTGCGAGAATACGTGGGCGATGCCGCTGCCCATCTGTCCCGCGCCAGAACGCCGACGGTCGTGATCATCATTTTCTCCTTTATCGTTCCACGGTAATTACAGGCATACGATGGGGTCCGGCATAGCGGTGATTTTCTCGCCTCCGTCCTCGGTCACGGCCCAGGTGTTTTCGATGCCGACGGCGCCCTTGCCGGGTATCACAAACTTCGGTTCGACGGCGACCGTCTGGCCGGCCCGGAGCGGCGCGGAATCCCCGCGCAAGGATCGGAAGCTCATCCAATTCCAGGCCGACTCCATGCCCTACGAACTTGGCCTGTTCGCCCGGCATGCCCATGAAGTTGTTGCCAAATTCGGCCTTCTCGGCCATCGCAGCCGCCATGAAGAACAACTCCTCGCAGACGGTCCCCGGCTTCAGGGCCTTCCGGACGGCGTCCTGGATTTCCAGCGCCAGATCGAAGGCCCGCTGCAATTCCGAATCCAGCGACCCAAATACGAAGACGCGGGCCATATCGGAAATGTACCCGCCTCGGACAAAGGAATAGTCCACCAGGATTGGCTCGTCTTCCCGCACCAACTCCGTCGACGCCCCGTGGGGCGATGCGCTGGACAGCCCCCGGCCGGTGACGGGGCCGTCGACGAAGCCGTAACTGGCGGCGCCGGCCGAAACGGCCAGCCCCATGAACAGCTCCTGATTATAAGCGCGCGTGCGGACGTAGCCCTCGCTGCCGGCCTTGCGCAACCGGCATTCGATCTCCGCCGCGATGTCGAGTTCGCGCATGCCGCCGCCGGAGGAATCCGGGGATTGCGGCAAAAACCGAGCAACTGGCGGCGGCGGCCAGGCGCAGTTGCTCCAGCTCGAAAGCCGACTTGACCGAGCGCAGCTCGCGGTGGGGGCGCAAATGTCGGTCAATTCCCGCCCCGGAAGCAGCTTGCTGTAGAAATTGAACTGCTGCACCGGCGCCACGTCGAAGGTGAAGCCTATCTTCTTGACGTGGTCGCCCAGCAAGCCCGGCAAGTCCTTGCCGGAAGGAAAGGGCCTGACATCGGCCAGCGGGCTTTCCTCCTTGGCCCGCGCGTAGCTCTTGCGCACCAGCAGCACCGGCTCGCCTGCGGCGGGAATCCAGAGGGTCGAGTTCTGCCGCGTGCCGGCATAGTAATAGACGTCGATCGGGAAGATGAAGAGCGCGCCGTCAAGGCCTTCGTCCTTGAGAATCGTCTGCATGGCGGCGGTGCGCCGGCGGGATTCAGCAAGTGTAATCATACCGCTCCTACATGTTCCTTCGGTATCTGCCGCCGACCTCATAGAGCGCAGTGCGATATCTGGCCCAACGAGGCCACCTTGACCGTTTCCATCAGCTCGGCAAAAATGTTGCCGCCGCTGGTGGCCACCTCTTGCAGACGCCGGAGCGCCGCCGGGGTCTTGTCCCGGTGGAGTTCCTGGAAGGCGCGGAGATTCCGGATCTGCTGTTCCTTTTCCTCTTTGGTGGCGCGGGCCAACTCGCCCGGAACGCAGTAGCCCTGCTCGTCGGCGCAGGGGGTTGAGGAACGTATTGACGCCGACGATGGGCAGTTCGCCGCTGTGCTTCCTGTGCTCATAAAGCATGGACTCATCCTGGATCTTCGAGCGCTGGTACTGCGTCTCCATGGCGCCCAAGACCCCGCCGCGCTGGTCGATCCGCTCGAACTCCGCCAGCACGGCCTCCTCAACCAGGTCGGTCAACTCCTCGATGATAAAGGAGCCTTGCAAGGCGTTCTCGTTCTTGGCCAGGCCGAATTCCTTATTGATGATCATCTGGATCGCCATCGCCCGCCGCACCGACTCCTCGGTCGGAGTCGTGACCGCTTCGTCATAGGCGTTGGTGTGCAGCGAGTTGCAGTTGTCGTAGATGGCCATCAGCGCCTGGAGGGTAGTGCGGATGTCGTTGAATTGCATCTCCTGGGCATGCAGCGAACGGCCCGAGGTCTGGATATGGTATTTGAGCTTCTGGCTGCGGTCGTTGGCGCCGTATTTCTCGCGCATGGCGACCGCCCAGATGCGCCGGGCCACACGGCCGATCACCGAGTATTCGGGGTCCAGGCCGTTCGAGAAGAAGTAGGAGAGGTTGGCGGCGAAGTCGTCGATGTCCATGCCGCGCGAAAGGTAATACTCGACGAAGGTGAAGCCGTTGGCCAGCGTGAAGGCCAGTTGCGAGATCGGATTGGCCCCCGCCTCGGCGATATGATAGCCGCTGATAGAGACCGAGTAGTAGTTGCGCACCTTGTTCTCGATGAAGTACCGCTGGATGTCCCCCATCATCCGCAGCGCGAATTCGGTCGAGAAAATGCAGGTGTTCTGTCCCTGGTCCTCCTTGAGGATGTCGGCCTGGACCGTGCCGCGGACGGTCTGCAAGGTGTGGCGGCGGATTTTCGCATACTCGGCTTCCGCGGGCTCTCTGCCGTTTTTCTGCCGGAACAGGTCGGCCTGCTGGCCGATGGCGGCGTTGAAGAAAAAGGCCAGCATCATGGGGGCCGGCCCGTTGATGGTCAGCGACACGCTGTTGTTGGGGGCGCAGAGGTCGAATCCGGCGAACAGCTTTTTCATGTCCTCCACCGTGCAAACGGAAACGCCGCTCTCGCCGACCTTGCCGTAGACGTCGGGCGGATAGTCGGGGTCTTCGCCGTAGAGGGTCACGCTGTCAAAGGCGGTGGAGAGCCGCTTGGCTTCGTCGTTCTTGCAGAGATAGTGAAATCGCCGGTTTGTCCGCTCGGGCGTCCCCTCGCCGGCGAACTGGCGCTTGGGGTCCTCCTCCGCCCGCTTGAAGGGGAACACGCCGGCGGTGAAGGGGAAATAGCCGGGCGCGTTCTCCAACATGCTCCAGCGGACGATCTCGCCCCAATCGGCAAAGTCCGGCAGGCAGACCTTGGGGATGCGGGTGCCGGACAGGCTCGTGGTAAACAGATCGCTCCGGATCTCCTTGTCCCGGACCTTGGTCACAAGCTGGTCGCGGCGGTACGATGACTTCCTTTCGGGCCACTCCGCGAGAATCTTCTTCGGTTCCTCGTGAAGTTCGCTTTGAAAAACCGCGATCTGCTCATCCAGGTCCTTGACCGCGGCCGGCCGGCGGACCACTTCTTTGGCGCCGCCGAGTTGGAACAGCCGCCGGGCGACGGCGGCCTGCTCCGCAACCCGTTTGCGGTAGCCCCGGACGGTATGCACGATTTCGCCCAGGTAGTGGACGCGGTCGGGCGGGATGATGTACTTCTTGAGGCTCTCCCGTTCGGCGACCGAGAGCGACGAATGCCAGGCCGTGCCCTTCTTGGCATTGACGGCCTTCAAGAGCGCCAGATAGAGGACGTTGGTTCCGGGATCGTTGAACTGGGAAGCAATCGTGCCAAAGACGGGCAGTTCCTCGTCCGGCACTTGGAAGAGATTGCGGTTCGAGCGATACTGCTTGCGGACGCTCCGCAGCGCGTCCTGGGCCCCCTTGCGCTCGAATTTGTTGACGGCAATCAGATCTGCGAAATCGAGCATTTCGATCTTTTCCAGTTGGATCGGGGCGCCGAACTCGCAGGTCATCACGTAGAGCGAAACGTCGCAGACGCCCACCACACCGGCGCTGCCCTGACCGATGCCGCTCGTTTCCACCAGCACCAGATCGAAGCCGGCCGCCCGCACCACGTCGATCGCGTCTTCGATGGCGGCAGAGAGCTCGGTCTGCGACTGGCGGGTGGCCAGCGAGCGCATATAGGTGCGGTTGGAATTGCCGGAATCGAGCGCGTTCATCCTGATCCGGTCGCCCAGCAGGGCCCCGCCGGTCCGCTGGCGCGAAGGGTCCACCGCCAGAATGGCAACGCTCTTGTCGGGGAAGTCGCGGCTGAAGCGCAGCACCAGCTCGTCGGTAAGGGAACTCTTGCCGGCGCCGCCGGGCCCGGTGATGCCGACCACCGGCACGTCGCGCACGAGGCCCCGAATCTTTTCGCGGATAGCGCCGTAACCCGAGGTGTGATCGTACACCGCCTGCTCGGCCAGAGTAATCAGCGTGTTGACCGCCTGGACGTCCTGGCGGGCCAGGCGGGAGGTCTCTGCGGCCAGGTTCCGCTCGACGGCGAAGTCGCACTCCTCCAGCATGAGGTTAATCATCCCCTGCAACCCCATGCGGCGTCCGTCCTCGGGCGAAAATATCTTGCGCACGCCGTACTTTTCGATCGCGGCGATTTCATCCGGCACGATGACCCCGCCGCCGCCGCCGAACACCCTGATGTGCCCTTCGCCGCGCTCCCGCAGCAGATCGATCATGTACTTGAAAAACTCGATGTGGCCTCCCTGATAGCAACTGACGCCGATGCCCTGGGCATCCTCTTGGATGGCGGCCGTGACAATTTCCTGGACCGAGCGGTTGTGGCCCAGGTGGATCACCTCGGCGCCGGAGGCCTGCAACAAGCGACGGATCACGTTAATCGAGGCGTCGTGACCGTCAAAGAGACTGGTGGCAGTGACGAAACGGACCTTGTGCTTTGTTTTGTAGGGGGCGGGGGCTGCTGCGGGCATGGTTCTCTCGGTTAGATGCTGAACTCCCAGGCACACCAAAACTCCTCAGGATGCTCGTCCGGCGGACAGGCGACGCAACGGGTATGGATGCGCGGATCGATCGCCTTGGCAAACTCGCTGTACTCGGCAATTCCAACCGACTTGCACGGATGGTCGGCCAGGCCCTTTCTCTTGCGGGCCGATTGCACTCGGCAATCCAGCATCCGGAACACAACCCTGGAATCGCTTTGTTCAATGACATCCTGTAGATTCAGCCGGGCATAAAAGCGATGCTTCAGGCACTCTACCAGTGCGGGTATACCACCGCCCGGCTTCATCCCCAGCCGCTGCATAATCCGCTTGGCCTCGATTGCCGAAAAATAGCGCCATACCTCCGTATCGACTTCAACCGCCGCCTCCATGCCATAGCGTCTTTCAACGGCCTGGAACCAGACGCCGTCGTGGGCCAGCCAGTTCTTGGCATCGTCCACGATTATTTTTACCAGCTCTTCCTTGCTTAAACTGTGCAGGAGCCGTACTCCGTCATCACCGGCCGGTTCGGCACTCGACATAACCATTTCTTCCGTGTGGAGCCGAAGAGCAGACAAGTCGCCATTATACTATTCCGTGTGGGGCGGGGAAGGTGGCCGGACTCCTGCACGATGGCTTCCCGGGCGCCGCACAGGCGCGGCTGACCTGCCCGGCATTTCCGCGGAGATGATCGGGCCGCGGAAACCTGGCCCCGCCTTCGGAGGGGACTGAAATGGACCCGGTACGGGTACGCTCGCAACGAGCGCCCGGGCCTGCCTCGACGCGCCGCGAACCGCGTGACGCGGCTACTTGACAGCCGCGCGAACGGTCTACTATATTCACATCGTTGCCAAGGGCGCCGTCAAGCCTCCCTCGCGACGCAGACTGAGAATATTGAAACAAGGCCGGCCTGGTGGGGAGAAGTCACCTTGAAGCACACAATTTCCGGTCTGGTCAGAAACCGTGCGGGGATTCTGGGGCAGCTTGTAGGAGCATTCAAGGGGTCCACACTCAACATCAAGAGCATGGCCGTCAGCGAAACCGATCTTTTCGAAACCTCGCGGCTGACGATCGTCGTCGAGGGGCGTGACAAGGAGGTCAAGCAAGCCACCGCCCAAGTCAAGAAATTGCCGGACGTGCTCCAGATCGACAATCTGTCGCGGCAAGAGTTTCTGGACCGGGAGCTGGCCCTGGTGAAGGTCCAGTTCCGTCCCGAGGAACTCAATCAACTCACGCAGACGGCCGAGGTCTTCGGCGCTCAGGTCATTGCGATGGGCAAGCAGAGCATCACGTTTGAGATCGCCGCCGCGGAGGAGCGGGTCGACGGCTTCATCAACGCCCTGAACTCCTTTGGGATTTGCCGGCTGGCCCGCAGCGGGCGGGTGGCGCTGAAAGGGGGCGACGAGGTGTGAGGTGTCCCGCCCCCAGAAAGATGCACAGCCTCAAGGACATTCTTGCCCTGGCGAAGCAACGCGCCGGGCAACAAGCGGCTGGTGCTGGCCGCCGCCGATACGGAAGAAAGCCTCAAGTGCGTCCATGACGCCCATCAGCGGGGACTTATCCGCCCCATACTGGTCGGCGACCGCAAGCGCGTGACGCGGCTCTGCCGATCGCTGAAAATCTCGCTCGCCGGCGTGGAGATCGTCGACGAGCCCGATCCGCAACAAGCCGCGGTCAAGGCCGTGGCCATGTGCCGCCAGGGCGACGCCGATATCCTTATGAAGGGGAACGTTCACACGGCCGTCATTCTGCGGGCGATTCTCGACCGCGAGCAGTGGCATCGGCCAGGGGGGCGTGCTGAGCAACACCACGGTATTCGAGTCGCCGCACGAGCGGCGGCTGATGTTCATGGCGGACCCCGCGGTCAACATCAATCCCGACGTCACCCGCAAGGTCGAGATGATCCGCAACGCGGTTTGGGTGGCCAACCGGCTCGGCTTTGCGCGGCCCAAGGTGGCCGTCTTGGCCCCCATCGAAGTCACCACCAAGGACGTTGCCGGCCACGGCCGACGCCGCGCTGATCGCCAAGATGGGCGAGGCGGGGCAAATCGCCGGCGCCGACATTGCCGGTCCCCTGCCGTTGGACGTCGCCGTCAGCCGCCAAGCCGCGAAGATCAAGAACGTCAAGGGGCCGGTGGCCGGTCGCGCCGACATCTTGCTTTGTCCACGACCTCAACTCGGGAAATATGCTGTACAAGGCGCTGATCCACTTTGCCGGCCGTGAGGTGGCCAACGCCATGATCGGCGTCAAGACGAAGACCAAGACGCCCCTGGTGATGAACTCCCGCTCCGACAGCGCCCTGACGAGACTTTACACGATGGCCCTGGCCGTGGTGTTGGCGGCAGGAGAGGAGCGATGAGGCACGGCAAATTGCAAAATGTAAATTGCAAAATGCAAATTGAAAATTGACGGAGTTCAAGATGGACCAATTTGCAATTTTCAATTTGCAATTTTCAATGTGTAGTCTCTTGATCTGCAATCATTGGCTGTGGCGCCACGCCGCGCTAGGAGGTCCCTAACGATGTTGAAGAACGTGGTTCTTGCCGGAGGCGTGCGGACCGCCCTGGGTGGTTTCCTGGGCTCGCTGTCAACCCTTCCGGCCCCGCAACTCGGCAGTATTGCCATCAAGGCGGCGCTGGAGCGGGCACGGGTTGCCCCCGAGGCGGTCGACGAAGTAATCGCCGGCAATGTCCTTCCCGCCGGCCTGGGCCAGAACGTGGCCCGGCAAGCGGCGATCGCCGCCGGCCTCTCACATGCCATCGGCGCCACCACGGTCAACAAGGTGTGCGGCTCTAGCCTCAAGGCGGTGATGCTGGCTGCGCAAGCCATCCAATGCGGCGATGCGGAGGCCGTCGTCGCCGCCGGCATGGAAAACATGTCCCAAGCACCGTACCTCCTGCCGAAGGCGCGGGCGGGCTATCGGATGGGGCACGGCGAGATCATCGACTCGATGATCCACGACGGGCTGTGGGACGTGTATAACCATCTGCACATGGGCACGTGTGCGGACCGTTGCGCGGCAAAATACCAGATTTCCCGCCGCGAACAGGACGATTTCGCCGTGGCCAGCTATACGCGGGCGCTCCAGTCGCAACGGGACGGCGCCTTTGCCCGGGAGATTGTGCCGGTCGAAATCGCCGGGAAGAAGGGCAAAACCCTCGTCGCCCTCGACGAAGAGCCGCAGCGTTTCAACGAGGAGAAACTGCGGAGCCTGGGGGCGGCGTTCGGGAAGGAGGGGTCGGTCACCGCCGGCAACGCCTCCAGCATCAGCGACGGCGCGGCGGCGATCATCGTGGTTGCCGCCGAAAAGGCGGAGAAACTGGGCGTAACGCCCCAAGCGCGAATCCTGGGCTACAGCACCCAGTCCCAGGAACCGGAGTGGTTTACCACGGCCCCCATCGGCGCCATTGCCAAATTGATGGCGCGGCTGGGCTGGCAAACGGCCGACGTGGACTTGTTCGAGATCAACGAAGCCTTCTCCGTCGTCCCCCTGGTGGCCATGAAGGAGTTGAACATTCCCCACGCCAAGATCAATGTCCTCGGCGGGGCCGTGGCGCTGGGTCATCCCATCGGCGCCAGCGGGGCCAGGGTGCTCGTGACGTTGTTGAACGCCTTGGCGTTGCACAACGGCAAGCGGGGCATCGCCTCGCTGTGCATCGGCGGCGGCGAGGCCGTGGCGCTGGCCGTCGAGCGCGTGTGAATCCTAGCCCGTTGCCGGATCATGCGGTGCCGGCACAGGCGGCGGTGATCATCCCCCGCCGAGTTGCTTGCGGCCTTTGCGGACGGCCTCGTCCCGCTCGGGGGCGGTCATCTCGTAGACCGCGTCCCAAAGGGCCTGGTCGGCGTCGCTCCAGACGCACTTCCGCCGGCCCATCGCCGTCTTGGCCGTCTGGTAGAGCTTCTGCTTGCCGAAACCCTTGGTCACGGCCCCTTCCAAGTACCAGCCGAAGCTGGGGAGGAACTTCGGCAGCAGCTTGCCGTTGGTGGCGATAATCGCCATTGCCCCGACGTATGCCCCCGTGTTCAAGAGCGTGCCGATCGAGGTCTTCGTGTGGTCGCCGATCAATGAGCCAACCTTGGTCGAGCCCGTATTGATGGGCGTGCGGCCGTCCAGAACGATCGAGACGTTCGAATAATCGTTTTTCAGGTCGCTGTTGGTCGTCAATGCCCCAAGGTTGACCCACTGGCCGACGTAGGCGTGGCCCAGGAAGCCGTCGTGGTACTTGTTCGAGTAGCCGTGGATGATCGACTCCTCGACCTCGCCGCCCAGGCGGCACATCGGGCCGATGGAATTCCCCTCGCGGCACTTGCAGCCCAGCAGGATCGAGTTGCGGCCGACGTAGCAGGGGCCTTCGATGCGGGTGAAGGGGTGGACCTCCACGCCTTCGTCGAGATAGACCGGCCCGTGCTCGGCGTCGATCACCACCATCGGATGGACCACTGCGCCGGGGCGACGTAGACGTCCTTGCGGCTGCCGCGAGGCGCGTGCGGCTCCTCGATCCGCCCTTCGACGCCGCTGCGGCCGGCTGCCGCGAAGTCGGCCGCCAGTTGTGCCGGATTGGCCAGCACCAGGTCCCATGTGTAGTTCCACGCGGCCGGCGCGTCCTTGGCCGCGGGCAGCAGCTTTTGGGCCGAGTCCAAGAGGGCGTCAATCGAGCCGGCCGGCAGTTTTCCCAGATCGGCCTTGGCGATGCGGGCATAAAGGACCTCGCCGTCGGCATCGGCAGCCACCTGACTCGGGCCCGTCGGCGATAGCGCCAGTTCGCCCGCCTTCACCCGGCCGCTTAGCAACAGCAGGTCGTCGCCACGGAGCGTGGCGGGGTCGTTGACCGGCCGGCCGGTCTGCGCCCTATACGCCTCGGCCATGTACGGCGGCACGAAACAGGCCACGTCGCCCGCGCCCAGCTTGGCGATCAGCTTATCGGCCAAGGACGTCATGCCGCAGCGAAGCTCGAAGACCGGCCGGCTCAAGGCCAGCGGGTAAAAGTTGATCCGCTTGGGGGTCAGGCGGTCAAAAAGAATCAGTCGCATCAGTGCGTTTCCTTCATCCTCACGGCGCATCGACCATTTTGGTCTGAATCCACTCATAGTAATCGAGCATCTTCAGCGCGGCGGCGGCCTCGCGGTCCAGGATGCACATGGCGTCGCGGTGCAATTGGATGGCGCTGGCGGTGATCATGCTGGTGACCGGTCCCTCGACGGCCGCGGCCACGGCTGCCGCCTTCTTTGCGCCGTTGGCCAGCAGCAACAGCTTGCGGGCCTCCATGATCGTGCCCACCCCCATCGTGATCGCGTAGATCGGCACCTGCTCCAAGGAGTCGAAGAAGCGGGCGTTGTCCTCGATCGTCTGCCGGGCCAGGGTCTTGATGCGGGTCCGCGAACCCAGCGAGCTGGCCGGTTCGTT
The DNA here is from genome assembly GCA_963754135.1 of uncultured Planctomycetaceae bacterium. Taxonomy (GTDB): domain Bacteria; phylum Planctomycetota; class Planctomycetia; order Pirellulales; family Thermoguttaceae; genus JAJFUI01. The sequence continues at coordinate 494,514 of CAVWEY010000001.1, read as the reverse complement.
GAAAGCGATGTGGCCGTCCGAGCCGATCCCCAGCAGTTGCAGGTCGATGCCGCCGCAGTCCATGATCCGCTGTTCGTACCACTGGCAGAAGGCGGCGTAGTTGTCGGTCGTGCCGGAGGGGATATAGATGTTTTGCCGCGGGATGTTGATGTGCTTGAAGAGGTTTTCGTGCATGAAGTAGTGGTAGCTCTGCGGGTGCTTCTGCTTCAGGCCCACGTACTCGTCGAGATTGAAGGTGGTGACCTGGGAGAAGTCCAGCCCCTCCTCCTTGTGCATCCGCACCAGTTCCTGGTAGAGCCCCAGCGGCGTCGAGCCGGTGGCCAGACCCAACACCGCGTTGGGCTTGGCGTTGATGACGCGGGCGACCACTCGGGCGGCGGTCTTGCTCATTTCCGCGGCGGTTTCCTTGACGATGACTTCCATGGGACGGTCTCCTGGCTTGTCTCTGCTGTAAAAAAGGCTCTTGTAGCCTTCCGAAGAAATTACGCCAGTGCCGGGAGAAACACAAGGGGGGCGGCCGGATGCGCACAAAAAAAGCCCACGGGTTGCAACCCGCGGGCTTGGGTGGCGGTCAACTCATCCGGTTGCGGTCTCTCAGTCCCACCACCACTGGCCCTTGGCCAGGTGCGGCTTGATGCCCTCGCGGAGCTTGCTCACTTTGGCCTTTTCGTCGCGCAGGATGTTGCTGGCCTCGATGGCCTCGGCGGGTTCGATCTTCACGCCGCCGCCGACTGGTGTGCCGATCGTGTTTCCCTTCCATATGGCGTTCACCGCCGACTCCACCGTCTTGGGAATGTCGTAGGTCTCGACGGGGAACGAACTCTCGCTGCCGAGGAACTCCATCTTCCAGCCGGCCTTGTCGTAGTAGCCCTCCGCCTGGATGTACGCGGCGGCGACGGCCATGTCGATGAGGTTCCGCAATTCGGCATAGACCGGCGAGCGGTCGGCCAACTCGGCGTACTTTTTGGTAAAGCTCATGACGAAGAGTTGGCTGGCCCTGTTCCCCTTGCCGGCGGCCGCTTTCCGCTCGCCGCCGCCGGTGACCATCTCATCCTCGCCCACCAGCTTCACGCCGTCGCCGACCAGTTCCATCGCCAGGCGGTCGTCGCTCTGGCGGACGCACTGGTAGTCGGGCAAGAAGTACCAGCGTTGCAGGGCGTTGCGGGCGATGTCGCTCAGCTTGGCGCGGTCCACGTAGCTGACCATCTTCACCGGCGGCCGCTCCAAACCGATGCCGATCAGTTTCATGCGATAGTCGGCCTCGACCAGCACTTGGGCGAAATGCGTTCTGGGCGAGACGCCGCTAATGGTGACGGTCTGGTAGCCGAGGCTCGTGCGCACGCCCTCGGCGATCATCCGGACTTGCTCATCGCTGGGTGGGCCGCCCAGATGGACGCCGCGGACGAACTGCTGCATGGCGGCCAGCCCTTCTTGGGTCGGATCGATCGAGCAACCGATCATGGGAGTCGTTTTACCGCTGGGCGGGAAGGCCCTCAGCGCGACGGCCAGGTCCTGCAATTGCAGCACCGGCCGCCCGCTGGTAATCCCCACCACCCGGCCGGACACGTCGGGGACCCAACCTTCCGCCGGGCCGGCCAGCACGATGTCCTTGCTCTCAGGATAGTAGAAAACGTAACGGACCCTGAGCAATCCGGCCAAGTGCCGCATCTCGTCGGTCAACGTCCCCTGGCGGTCGAGAATCACCTGCTCCAACCGGTTCAACGAAACTTTGCGGAGCTTGCTGGGGGAAGTGACCTTGGGGTCGAGGGTGGCCCGGGCGGAGGCGATCCGTTCCTGCCTCACTCGTCCGCCGGGATCGGTGAACAACTTGGTCCGCAACACGCCTTCGGCATCGACGGCAACTCCGGCAACGGGGGACGTGCTGCTGCTCGTCTGTGCCCGAACCACCGCTGGCCGCGAGGCCAGCACTGCCGCGGCCACGAGCAGAAGGGTCAGGGCGCCGAGTCTTGGAAAACACATGGGTATGATCTCCAGTTCGAGGGGAATTGTCCGGTCCGCTCCCACGGCGTCGCCTCTTGGGTGGCGGGTGGGAGCGAAGGTTGAAACTGCGTGCGAAATATGCCCGCCTATATTCCTACACCACTGATCATAATTAGGCAAGCTGGGTAAAGCAAGCAATTGACCGGAATTTGACGGAAAAACCGGTGGGGACCGGCGACGAACGGCTGCCTGTTTCGCCAATTGCCGGATGCACGCAAGTCCTTGCAGAACAAGAACTAAGGACCACAAGAATAGGGGGTCTGGCGGGAGACGTTCACCAGCGCCCCGAGGCCCCGGAGAAACGGACCGCCGGGCTGGTGAAATCTCCTATCGGGGGAAGCCGCGATTGTCCTACCCCGCAGGGAAGTATTCTCCTACCGGGCTGTACAGGTTTTCTTGATGTCCGCAGCCCGCGGCCATCCCTATACTCAGGAGGTGTTCATCATTAGCCACGTCGGATCGTGGCGAACCTCATGTGGTAGGCGGCTGCGCAAGTACGCTCAGTTGTCCGCGAGGTGATCTCGAATGAAGGACTTTCCGCTTCCTGCAAGCGACTGCTTTGGCTGGGCCGGGGCAAACATCCCGGCGGCAGTGGGACCGAGTGTGGAACTCTCTGGGACATCAGTTCCACGCGATCAGCGACGTCTCGCCATCGTCCGAGAAGCGATCCGCGACGGCCGTCCTTTGCATCACCTGGAAGAGTGGTTTGACTGGCTCGACAATGTCGCCGATGAGCCGTCCTGCTGAAGCCCAGCCCGGGGGGCCGCTCACCGAGCGATGCCACTCAAGTGAACGCCACCCGACTTGCAGCCGGCCGCCGATACAGTAGAATAGCGCGAGTGACCCGACGAGCCGCATTTTCCGCGGGCGATGGAGAGGTGGCTGAGTGGTCGAAAGCGCCGGTTTGCTAAATCGGTGACCGGGAAACTGGTCCGCAGGTTCGAATCCTGTCCTCTCCGCTCTGCTTGCTGCCCTTGAGTCATAAGTGCTTGACTCAAGGGCAGTTGCGTTTCTTGGGTCTCCCCAGAACTTCCCGTTTGTGGCGGTTTTTGTGGCGGTTTGTAGCGGGAAGATTCTCTGAGGAGGGCCCAATGAAGGGCAAAGCAACGTCATTCCGCGTCGGCAAAGTCCGCGCTTATCGTCGGGGTAGAATCTGGTACTTGCAGGTACTACGAGGGGGGCCAACGGCGACGGCCACGGGTCGGGCCGGATCGCGACTTGGCGCGGCGAGATGGCGGCCCAGACCAACGGCCAAATCGAGGTCGGGGTGCCGGCCGCCCTGAGCTTCGAGCCGATCTCCATCCCCGATCTGAGGCAGCGGTGGCTGGACAACCATGAGCACGTCCGCCGGTCGTCCGTCCAGACCATCCGCCGTTACCGGGCAGCAACTGAACACTTGCTCGTCTTCCTTCGCGACGTCCACCCCGTCCGGCTGGCCTCGGACTTCCGTTCGCGGCACGCGGAGGAGTTCGTCCGTTACCTTCGCTCAGTGAAGGTGGCCCCCAATGGCCATCGCAGTGCTCACAAGCGGCCGCTCTTGGACGCTGGGATCAAGTACATCCTGGAGACCTGCTCCACCCTGTTCAACTATGCCCAGCGACATCGGCACTTATCCCCCTATGCCGAAAACCCGTTTCGGACCATCGAGATTCAGCGGATTCCCATTGAGCAGCTTCGGCCGGTGGTGGTCCTCTCAGCAGATCAGGAACGGCGATTCCTGGAAGCTTGTGACGCCTGGCAGTTCCCCATTTTTTTGACCCTCTTGCTGACCGGCATACGGCCGGGCGAACTGACCCACCTGCTCCTGCCCGACGATCTTGACTTAGAGGGCGGCTGGCTCCATGTGCGTAACAAGCCGCAACTGGGTTGGCACCCGCACCGCTCCCGTTCCCAACATCGTCGCCTTCCGGGTCGATTTTGCCGATTGGCTAGCCAACCTGTCCCGTCGCAATCGCCGCATTGCCGAGTCGCTGGCCCTCGGCAACCGTCCTGGCGAGGTGGCCAAGAAATTCAAGGTGTGTGCGGGCAGGATCTCCCAGCTCAGGAACGAATTGGCCGCGTCTTGGAACGAGTTCACCGGCGAGGCGGACGACGAGGCCGCCGCGTAGCCGGTGTGTTGAGGGGTTTGTTGGGTTGGCCCACCGGCTTCAGCCAACCACGCGCGGAAAAGATCCGCCTGCCGCAAGTATTCGTCCAGACTCGGCCCGATCGGCCCAACTGGCCCGCGACTGTTGATCGCCGTGGGGCCATTGGGCTGATTGGGCCGATCTTTTCACCAATCAAGGTGCAGCGGTGCCGATTTTCACGCACTTGCCGCCCGGCCGAGAATGACTTGCCGCCGTGCATCTTGTTTCGGCTGCACTTGGCTCCACAGGCTGTCGCTTTATCGTTTGCTGTGGAGCTCGCCGAGTCCCTGGCCGTCGGGAACCGCCCGGGCGAGGTTGCCAAACGGTTCCGCGTGTCGCCGGGCCGGATCTCCGAGATCCGCAGGAAAGTGTTCCACGCTGGCACCGATTCCAGGACGATGAGCCTGTCGTGGCCGTCGCATGACTGATAAGGGATCGGTAGGACGCCCCCACCGGAATCGCCTCCCCTCCAGAGTCTGCGCGGCGGGGTGTCGCACCGAAGCGCGCAAAATGAAAAGCGGCAGACCTAGCTGCGCCGGCGGGCGGAATGCCTACTTCCCCTCTGCGGACCTCTTGATGTAGTTCTCGTTGGTGCAATGCCAATACCCCATGCGTAGCATACGGATCTTCAATCCGATAACCAAGAGATCACTTGACAATCGCCGCATAGCCGATAAACTTAACTTAGACGGCTGGAGGGCGCGTACATGCGCCGGGAGGAGGATTTCCCCTTTTTTACTGGGCTCTAGTCGTGGGCGGCTCGGGGCTTCCTGACGCCTGCCACAGGAGCGGTTCAATCCTAGGTGCTTGGGCTTCTCCAAATATATCTTGCCTCTTTTTTGGGCACATGAAGATCCTACCTGGAAAGGTGGGATTTTTTTATGGTATGATTTCTTGTCTATGCGGGGAGAAGTCTTCGTGCCTACAGAAGAAGTTACCTCAGAAGTCGCCTTGTTGGTCGAGCTTATCGAACAAATGTGCCTGGCGAGGGAAACGGTTCTTGGTACCGACCTCGGCGGTGGAATCAGGCTTCGCTTCCCCGATTTGAGTATGAAGGTGCGGTTTGGTAGCTTGCGCAGATTCATTCAAGACCACTGCGCCGGCCGAGTTGTCTACGTGCGAGCACAAGGCGGTGACGGCGTATACGCTCACGTTTCGAAGGTTGGCACTCAGGGACCGCTTGAGTCGAGACCGGCCTCGGCGCCTACGGCTTGGGCGGCTGTTGTTGACCCTAACGTCCATAGCCAAGTGGCTGTGGACACGGTTCAAGGCTCTTTGCACGTTTACCCCGCTGGCACGGAGTGCCCAGACAAGCTCATTCCGGTGGAGAAGGTATCCCTGGAGGAGCATCGAACTATTGCCAAAGAGTTCCTTCCCCTGATACCCATTGCATCGCGAAGCTCATTTGAAAGCGCATTGAGCGAACACACTTTCTGGCCGAGATGGACGGCCGCGTTCAGAACCCTTGCGGATCGACAGCTATTTACCAACTGGATGAAATGGCGGTACGAAAAGATCGTCGCGATTTTCAAGGAGAGGTTGCGATCGGCAGGTATTCCTGAGGAGGCCGCTGTTTCCGCAATCAGCGAGTTCCAGAAGTCGAGACAAGTTAAGCAGGCGCCGACGAAGAGTACCTCGGTCAGTATGACAACCCGTTCCCGCGTGAGCGCTGGTGACCCATCAGACTTCCGCTTGGGGCCGCCGGATTCTCTGTTGCGCGAGCTTGCTCATTTGGTGATCAATTCCATGAGCGACCAAGCTATTCGGCGAATTCGCGTTCCACTCGGAGCCGTCACCGATGTTCTCCAACGAAGGAAATGAGGCCCCGGCGTCCGCCGGGGTCGGTATACTCGTTGTTTGCCCCAGCCACCTCTACTCAACGGTGCGCGCGCACATATGCCGCCACGCAGCACGCGATTGGGAAGACAGCGGGGACATTACTCTCCTTCCGATTCCAAAGGCAAGCGTGACGGATCAACAGTTCGTAACGAGCGAAATTAACCGGATTGCCGCAAGACTTGAACAGGACCTTCGGCTGTTGACCCTTCGGCCCGTTTGTTACGATCCGGATAGATTGCGCTTGCAGATTTTGCACACGTCCGCTGACCTGGGCTTAACGCCCAATAGCTTTGGCAAAGCCAGGCTTCCCCGGGCACTTCGCGGGTTGCACCTTGATTGGCGCGCTAGAGTTACTGACTCTCTTGCGAACGCGTGGGACCACGGCTGCGTTGACGACGCAAGAATTAATTCTTGGCTCAGCCAGTTCGATGAATTGCAGAGTCATCGGTGGATTGGGGAGCGATTGCTCCGCGTACTCGACTTCTGGCCTTCCGCGAGAATTGGGGAGGGCTTAAGGATCACTGGCGATACCGTTAGGGGCTACAGCCACGTTTGCGTGAACAGGCGGCAAGCTGGAAAGAGTGCTGATCCTCTTGCCAACAAGATTCAGAAGAGGCTGAATAAGTTCACGTCGATGGTAGTCACGGATCTGCACGACGTATTGGCGAGCCGGGAACCTGCCAACATCCTCTTTATCGAGGACTGCTTGCTCACTGGAACCGAAGTCACCAGCCTCTTACGATCCCTGCTCGGCAACACCCCGGCAAATCGAACTCCAAAAACGAAGCCATTGCCAGATCCATCGCTTCTGCGCGATAGAAGTATCCTGATGCATTTCCTGGTAGCGACCAATATGGGAAGCGAGATTCTCAAGCAGTTCCTCGCGGAGAACGCGATCAACAATGTTCAGATTAGCATGGCGGATGATGAACTCGCAACGCTTACGCCTCTTGGTATCCGAGCGCTCCGAGAGGGGAAGCTGTTTGACGAGAACAAGTGTCTGTGGGACGCCTCACGCCATATTAGGCCGGTCGCTTTTCGTGAGGCCCTGACTTGGGGTGGTCAAGAACGAATCGAACGAGCGATTCGTTTTTGCCGCGCCGTAGGGGAGCAACTGTTCCGCCACTATCTGGCCGGTCAGCAGGCCGCTAAGCAATGGCGGCCGTGGCATGAAATTAGGGTTTGTCAATCATCTCTGGGCGTATGTAGCAGCGGCTTGACGCTTGCTTTTGCTCATTCGGTTCCCAAAGCGACGCTACCGCTCTTTTGGATGGACGGCCGAGTCCGGCTGGGCAGTAAGGAAATAGATTGGCAGTCTCTCTTCCCATCCGCTGCATGATTCTAATGCCGGGCCTTCAACGCGGCGTGCGTGTTTCCCAGGTTGTTCCAAGCATCCAGAATTGAGCCGCAGCGCCCGTCGCTCAAAACGCGGCAGAGAATGTCGCCGTCAACGACCAGGACCGAGCCAGTGGTCCAGTTGCGGACGTTGCTACCGAGGATGGGGCCGGACCAGGCACTTCATCGGGTTGGCCTCAGCGGCCGGGCCCGGTCCGCCGGGCGAGGGCCGCCGATTTTTCCTGGCTGGGAGGCCGCATCGGCAGTCCAGGAGTGCGGCGTCGGTCACATCGTCCGCCTTTTCGAGTGCTGCGTGCCAACTCGCTTCGGTCGCCCCCACCGAAATTGTCTTCCACCCAGAATCTGCTCGCGGCGGGGTGCGCCACCGACGCGCAAGGACTGCCTTCGGCACCGGAGACGAGATGCCCTCCTGGCGTGGGAGCTTTTGTCTCCGAGCGTCTCTCATTCGCGTCCCATTTTCACGAGTTCTCGGGAGTTTGAATTGCGAGACGGCAATCTCGGGCTGCCCGCCAAGGAGTTGCGTTTGGCCCCGGCAACCACACGCGCTGCGCCGCGATAGGAAGTATTCGCAAGAAGGGCTGTGAAAAGGTTGCATTTGCGGTGGCCGGGAAGTAGAATTGCCGACAGCAGTTACATTAGGGGGTATGGAGGAGCGGGGGCAATTGCTTCTATCACTTCGCTATCAGATCAGCTACCTAGTCTCAGCAAGTAAGGCTTTTACCCGACGAAACCGCGTTGGGAGGCAACATCATGTCACAAGCACACGTATTCTCTTTGGCGTTATTGTTCGCGCTTGGTAGTGCTGGCATGGGGCAGGATGCGCCGTCCGCCCCGGCGTCGCTTCCGACCCAGACGGCGCCCCGTGCCAAGCAACCGCCCGCCGCGCAACCTGCCGATAAGAAGCAACCCGGCACGAAACAACCTGATGCCAGACCACCTTTGCGCCAAGAACACGTCATTTACGTGCCGTTCAAGAACCTGCGCAATGTATTTGAGCGCGAGGATTCCTCGATCGTGCTGCCTTACGCGCAGTTTCTGGAGATGTGGGATCGACTGATTCAGCCCGATCGGCAGCCAATCAAACCACCAGTGAACGGTGTCATCACGCGCGCCGACTATGCTGGGTCGGTCAAGGGTGAACTGGCGTATCTGGACGCAACGCTGGATGTCGAGGCGCTGAGCGCCAGTGGGCCCAGTTGCCGGTGCAGTTCGGCGATGCCGCCATCGGATCGGCGCGGAGCGAAGACGAAGCCGTGTTGCTGCGAGGGGTCGGCCAGGGGCGATACGAATTACTCGTGCGAGGGCAGGGCAAACACCAGATCAAGCTGCACTTGGTGACCGGAGTGAAATCAGCCGCTGATGGGCGGAGCTTCACGGTGCAGTGCCCTGCCGTGGGGGTCAGCAACTTGGAACTGGAGATACCTGAGAGAGATTTGGCTGTGCATGTCGTGCCGCAGCGCACGTCAGAGCTGCGGTCTGATTCGAAGGATGTCACTCGCGTGCGGGCGGTTCTGGGATCCACCAACCAGTTCACGGTCAGTTGGCAACCCAAGTCGGGCGGCTCGGACAAGGCTGCCGGCCTGGCCAACGTTACCGACGCGATTGCCGTCGATGTAGGCGACGGCGTTGTCCACACGCACGCCGTGTTCGACTATCAGATCTTGCGCGGGTCGCTTGGAGAATTAGTTGTCGAAGTGCCGGCAGCCGAGCGTCTGCTGGACGTGCAGGCGCCCGGTTCGCGCGATTGGCAGACGGCGACGGCAGGCGGCCGCCAACGCGTGACAGTACGGTTGCACGCCCCGGCCACGGAGACGGTTCGCTTGGAGTTGCACACGGAGACGCCCATTCCCGAACAGGCGTTTCAGGTGGGGCACGTGCGTGCAGTTGGCGTGGCGCGCGAGAGCGGGATTCTGGCAGTCCGCAGCGCCGAGGACATGGGCCTGGAATATGTCGCGCGGGAATCGATCACGCGCATCGACGCAGCGGACGCGCCGTCGTCGTTGCGCAAACCGGGCGGCACTTTCTATAAATTCTTTACGTCGGACCATACGCTGTTGGTGGCCGCCTCGCAACTAAAGCCACGCATCATCGTGGAAAGCCATCTTTCGGTTCTGCTGGCGCGGCGCGGCTGACCATGCGCGGCGAGTTCAGCTACCAGGTTTCGCGGTCGGGGATCTTTGCACTGACATACCGTCTGCCGGCCGGGTTTCAAGTCGACGAGGTTCGCACGGAATCGATGGAGCGGTTTGAGGTTGCCCCTGCCGCGGGCGCTCAAACCCTGACCGTCTATTTCACCAAGAAGCTGCTCGGCGACCTGACGGTAACCGTCACTGCAAGCCAAGCGCGCGACAAGCCCGCCGGCGAGCTGTCGCTGCCGTTGCTGGAGCCTCTCAATGTTACACGTGAGGAAGGGCTAGTTGCGGTGATCGCGCCGGAATCGCTGGAGGTGAAGACGGACGCGGGGCGGCTGCGCGCCGCCCGGGCCGCCACGCCCGCCGAGCTGACGGCCAAGCAGTTCCAGCCGCAGGTCCCGGGAGGTTCGACGCTGGCCGCGTCCTTTTCGTTCGTCACGCGGCCGGTGAACATCGTGCAGACGGTTGCCGAACGACCGCGGCAGATGTTCGCCTTCGTCGGCACGGCAGCCAATGTCAAAGAAGACGTGGTGCAGGTCGCCACAACGTTCCGCTATCAAATTCAGTTCGCCGGCACGGACACGTTTCGCATCGCAGCACCCGCGGCCGTATCCGACCGGCTGCAAATCGACGGAGAGGGTATCAAGGAAAGGCGCAAGTCGGCGCAAGCAGCCAAAGACGGCACGATCGAGTGGACGATTGTACTGCACAGCGAGGCGTTCGGCCAGCGGACCTTCACCGCGACATACGATCGGAAACTTTCCACAGCCGATCGGGGCGCTCGAGTTTGAACTGCAACCGATCAGAGCGCTGGACGTGGACCGCGAAACCGGCGAGATCGCCGTCTATAAGGACCGCGCCCTGTCCGTCGAGGCGAAGCCTGCGGGCTTAGAGGAGATCGATCCTCGCGAACTATCGCAGCCGATCGGCGCAGGTCAGCCGTATCTGACCTACCGCTACTACCAGTATCCGGCTCGACTGACGCTAAGCGTCACCAAGCACGAGCTTCAAGAGGTGGTCAAGACCGTGGTTGGCCGAGCTTACATCGAGGCCGTCGTTACGGAGGACGGTCCGATGACCGTGCGCGCCCGGTACGACCTGAAATCCAGTGAGCGGCAACGTCTGGCGGTGACGCTTCGCAACCCGCGCATTCTGAGCGTCACTGTGGCGGGACAGGCCGTGGCGCCGAGAAGGCGCCCTCGGCGCCGGGCAATAGTCCCGAGGACAAGACCTATTTCATCAACGTAGCTCGCGCGGCCGGTTCGGACGAGCCGTTCCAAATCGCCCTGATTTTCGAGACGCCGCAGCCCGAAAAGGCGCTCAAAGTCACCGACCTTCTCAGCGTGCCGCTTCCGCAGTTCGACGAAGGTGTCAAGTTCCAGAAGGTGTACGTGCCGCGTCTGGGTGCCGAAGGACTACCGCCTGGTGGGCGACCCCGAGGGGTTTGTCAGCCATATCGGCGTCGGTCTGTGGAATTCACGCGCGATTACCGAAGCCGCTGACAATCCTGACAGTTGGTTCCCCAAGGACAGCTCGTCGTTCGACTTCCAGGTTGGCGGCACAACATACTTGTTCAGCAGTCTGACCGGACGGTCGCAGTTGAGAATCAGCTACTGGCACATCCCCACGATGACCGCCATCGGCAGCCTGCTGGTCTTGGCCATCGGCGTCGTGCTGCTGCGGTTCTCTTTGGACACCAAGGTATTGGGGGTGCTTGCCCTGGCGCTAGCGGCGTTGTTCGTCGGTTTGTTCTTGCCGTCGCCGGTCTGTAGTTGGCTGCTGGCGGCACGGCTGGGAATCGCCGGGGTTGTGGCGGTCTGGCTGGTTGTTTGGTTGTTGTGGGTTCGTCGAACCGGCTCCTTAATAGGCAAAACGGCGGGAGGACAGCGATGAGCAGCGCCAAACTCGGCTGCCGAGGCGGCTTCGAGCAGCCGTCCAACAATTGTTTGTGGTGCAGGCGTCTCGCCTGCATTGTGCAGCCGAGACGGCCGCACTACCATACGCGCCATTGCTTTTGGACAGTTGCTGAGGTTCTGCGGTTTGCGGCGTGCCTATGGTTCTTGTTTTCGCCCGCCGCCTCGGCCCAGGTGACTCATGGGCCGCCGCGCATTCGCAACGTGTACATCCCGGCAGATCAACTGGAACTGCTGTTCAACAATTCATCCAAAGGCGTGCTGATGCCGCGGGACAAGATCTTGGCTTTGTGGGAGGAGGCCCAGCGCCACGTTCCATCGCAGACGCCGCCGACGACGGATGCGGTGTTGTCGCAGGCGGCATACGAAGCGCGGCTTGAAGATCGCCAGTTGCGCGTGACCGGCCGCATCCAGATCGTGAAATTGTGCGAAGGTTGGCAGGCGGTCGACCTGGCCTTCGGGGGATTGGCAATTGAGTCAGCGCAGTTGGGCGGTCAGCCGGCCCGGTTTGGCGCAAGGACGACGGCGCCCTGTTTCTGGTATTGGAGAAGGAAGGCCGGTTCGAACTGGATCTGGAGATGTCGGCGCCGCTGGCAAGCAAGGGCGGGGACCTGGCAACTACGCTCAAACTGCCCCCGACGTCGGCAGCGGAGATACTGATTCGGCTCGACAAAGGCAAGCAACTGCAGGTCGGCGAGACGACGCTGCAATCCGTCGGCGCCGACGGCGGCCAGCAGCTATTCCGCGTCGCGGCCGATCACAGCAGCTTGGTGCCGCTGGTGATTTCGGAACGTTTCGCGGGCGGGAACCGGGTGCCACTGGTCCTGGCCAACAGCCGCTCAATCTACCGGATCGAGCCGGCCGGACTTCGCTGGGAGGTCGTCCTCGATCTGGACGTGTATGCTCGCGCCGCGGGCACCTTTTGCATTCAATTGCCCGCCGCCGTGGATCTTGCGGAAGTCGAGGCGCTGGAGCTAGATCGATGGGCGATACGAGAACAGAGGAACGGTACGACGACGGTTGCGCTCAATTTCCGCAAACCCTTCTTCGGCCGGCGGGGAGTCAGGTTGCTCGGGCTGGCGCCCATCCCCTCGGCCATAGAATGGGGCGTCCCAACGGTGAAGGTGCTTCAGTCCGCGTCGCACGTCGGACAGGTTTCGGTGTACTGTTCGCCGTCCTTGCGAGTTGAGGTCGGCAAGTTGGCCGGCATCAGGCCCGAGCGCGACAAAGGGGACGCTTCCATTCTTGCTGACGCGGAAATTGGGACAGTCCCTTCGGCACGGACCTCTCCGGCGACTGCCGGCACGCCATTGTCGTTTGCCTTCTGGGACGAGGATTTTAAGTTGCCGCTGCGCGTCACTGCGCGGCGACGGGCCGTGCAGGCGTCGATAGCGACTCTGTTGGAGGTTGATCGGACAGGCGTAATCTTGCGGAGTAACGCGACACTCCAACCGCGGCACGCGCCGCTGTTCGACGTACAGATGCTGTTGCCGCGCGACTGGGAAGTCACTTCCGTGCTGGCGGCGGGCAAACCCGTGGACTGGGAGTCGGCACCGTACACTGGCGCCCCTCCTGCCGCGGATGCATCTCTACAAGCGGTGCGATTCGAGTTGGCCGGGCCAGTCAGCCCCGGCCAGTCGCTGGAAATAGCGCTTACGGCCCAGCGGCGTCCCGAGCGCTGGCTGGAGCAGGACGAAGGATACCGCGAGCTGCGGTTGCCCGATCTGCGATTGGCCGATGTAGACGAAGTCGAGGGGACGCTGCTGGTGCGGGCGCCGCCGGAGATCGAGTTATTGGCATCGAACCTCTCGGACGATTTGCAGCCGGTGGCCGCCAGCGGGTCACAGAGCGCTGCCGCTCAAGCTCCGGGTACCGTCTTGCAATACCGTTACCAAGACGAAGCGCGCATCGGCGGCCGGCTTCAGGTCCGAATGAAACCGGTCAAGGTGTCCGCCGAAACGCTGGCTTTCGTGCGCCTCGACCGCGGCAAACTAGACATGCACTATCAACTCGATCTGCACGTCCGGCAGGGAAGCCTGCGGCAGATCGAGTTCACGTTGCCCGCGGCGGTCGGCGAGAAAATCCAGATTCTTCCCCTGGACTCGGCGGCACGAATCATCGAACAGCGGCACAGCCCGCTGCCGGGCGGTGGCGACGACAAGGCCGACTTGTATTTGTGGCAGATTGTCCTGGACCGACCCGTTGCGGGTGACGTAACGTTGGCCCTGGATTTCGGGCAGAGCGGCGCCGGATCGCAGCCAGTGGAGAATCATGGCCAAGATGGCCGTACCACTGCCGAGGCCGCAGCCAGCGCGGCGACTTCCCGTCCTCGCTTTTCGGAACGTCTCGCGACAAACCGGCATGGTGGCAGTGGAAGCGGCCGGCGACCAGCAGATCGATTGTCAGCCGAAGAACCTGCGCGACTTGAACCCGGCCGACGTGCCGAAACCGAAAGCCTACACCGCCGGTCGCCGGATCGTTGCGGCCTATCAGTATCAACGATTGCCGTACGGACTGGTAATCTCTGCCACGCGCCAGACGCCGGGGTCGGTGCTGACCGCCATCTGCGAATCGGCCGAGATCACGAGCGTCGCCGGGGGCCAAGGCCGGATGCGTCACCAAGCGCGGTTCTGGCTGCGCAGCCTCAACCTGTCGCAGGTGCCCGTCGTATTGGCCGACGGTGCCGACCTGTGGTCTGTCATGCTCGACGGCGATCCTATCGAGGTGCGTCGCAGGCAAGGCGTTTATATCATCCCCTTGCCGGTCGGAGAGACGCGCTCGGCCAACGCGACGCGGGAGCTGACGCTGCTGTACGAAACGGACGGCCCGCGACTGGCCGCCGACGGTTGGTGGGGATGGAGGCGGCTCTGGCCGCAAACCGTCCGGCAGAGCGCGCCGAAGATCGCCATAACCACCTTGGGCGCAACGTGGCGTGTGTGCCCGCCCGACGGGACAGATTTGGTCTCTAGCGGCGGCGATTTCAAGCCGGAAACGCCGCTTGTGCGCCCGACATTGGCGGGCAGCCTCGCCGAAACGATCGCCAGCCACAGCACCTCGGGGCTGCCGTGGAAATTCGGCGGGCTGGCGGCGGCAGTCGTCTTCGCGGGCTTTTTCGCGCTGGTCAGGAGTGGCAAGGGGTGCAGGATCACCTTGGTCCAGATTCTCGTGGTCGTTGCCGTTATCGGCGTGCTGATTGCTTTGTTGTTGCCGGCCACGCAGAGTGCGCGTGAAGCCGCCCGGCGCATGTCATGCACCAACAACCTCAAGCAGATAGGCTTGGCTCTGCACAACTACCACCAAGCTTACGGGCAATTCCCGCCCGCCGCGATCGGTCCGCACAACGTGCCGCGCGAGCGGCAGTTCAGTTGGATCGTGGCTATACTGCCCTTCCTTGAGGGGCAGACCATGTACAATGAGTTGCGCCTTGATTTGCCATGTGATCACCCACACAACGCCGCGCTGCTTAGAACTCCATTGCACGTGGTGATGTGCCCCTCCGATCCGATGGCGGCGACGACGCCAGAGGGTTTTGCCAAGACTTCCTACGTGGCCGTCACGGGCGCCGATTCAACGGACGGGTCCGGCAATCTGCGCGGAGTAATTGGCTTCGACAGAGGGCTTAGTGCCAACGAGATCACCGACGGCCTCAGCAACACGCTCCTGGTGGCGGAGGTGGCCGACGGCGGCCCGTGGTTTGCCGGTGGTAGCAGCACCGCACGGCGGATCGACGACTGGATTGTAAAAAAGACATGGAGCCAACACGCCAACGGAGGGAACTTTCTGTTTGCCGACGGATCGGTGCAATTCATTACTTCGACTATCGACCCTCAGACTCTCCGCCACCTGGCCACGGCACAGGGCAAGGAACCGGTCGGCGAGGCGGCTCTTGACGAAGAACGCACTTTGACAAAGGAGCCGGTTCCTACCACCGCCGCGGTGCCTCCTTTGCTGCCGGCGCAACGCGCGGCGGCGACTGAAAAGGAAGAGGAAGCTGAAAAACACGGACCACTGCTGCCTCAACCGCCGGCCAAGCCGTCGCCCCAGGTTCCCCCGCCGTCGCGCCGTGGGGGGCGCGCTAGCACGCCTCTCACTAGGCGTGACGCTAGAGGCGCCGGCAGGGCAGGCGATCTCGTTCCGGCACGAAGGCGGCCTTGGTGAGCTGGTTCTCGAATTGCAAGACAGAACCTTTGCGCAGACCCTGCAATGGTTGATTGTAGCCGCCGCGTTGCTGGCCGCCTGGATTTGGCGACGTACGCCTGGACCGCGGCGGACGATCGCCGTCGTTGCGGGGCTGGCCGCGCCGATTGGACTGTCTGGGCTGGTTCCGCTGGCCTGGACGCCGCTGCTGGATGGACTGCTACTGGGTGCCTTGGCGGGAGGCTGCTTATGGATACTGCTGAGGATCATTGCGGCGATCAGGGCATTGTTGCTTGGCCTCACGGCAGTTGCGGCGATCGGCCTCGGTTTGCTGTTAACCGTGAACGCGAGTAAGGCGGCGGAAACGCGCGGCGCTGAAGGCAGCCCGGCCTCAACCGACCAAGTCCGCCAGCCCGACCTGACGCTGCTGATTCCCTATGACCCGGACACTGAAGAGCCGCTAAAGAAGACGCAGGTCTACTTGCCGCACGATGAGTTCCTGCGTTTGTGGAAACAGGCTCATCCCGACAAGCCAGCTCGCGCGCCTGCGAACGTCCGGGTGATTGTCAGCCACGCCGAATACTCGGGTCGGCTTGACGGCGACTTAGCCCGTATCGACGGCCGGCTACTGATCCATCATTTCGTCGATGGATGGACGCTGGTCGCGCTGCCGCTGGGCAAGGTTGCCTTCGAGAAGGTTGAGATTGATGGCCAGCCGGCCACGTTGGCCGACGACGACCGCAACCAGCCGGCGATATATCTCGATAAACCCGGCCCGCACGTGGTGGACATCCGGTTCAGTGTGCCCGTCAGTCGATTGGGCGCGACCGGACGGCTGATTGTGCCCTTGCGCCGGTGTCTTCGGGCCGGCTGTTGTTCCAGTTGCCGGCCGAGGACCTCGAAATCCAGGTCAGTGGGGCGCCCGGGGGCTGGCGCAGGCAGGCGCCCGTTTCCGACGGCAAGGGAAGTGAGAAAGCGATCGGCGAGTCTGTCAGCATCCCGCTCGGTGCCGCCGACGAACTGGGCATCCGCTGGCAGCCGCGGCGCGTCGAGGCACGGGAAGGGCAACTGGTCGGCGTGGATCAAGCCCTGCTGGTCGAGGTGCTGGACTCCGGCGTTCATTGTTACGGTAAATTCCGTTATCGGATTCAGCAGGGGACGGTCAGCAAACTGCGGCTGCGCATCCCAGTTGACGTGGCCATCCAAAGCGTCCACGGCGCTGAAGTGGCGGATTGGTCGATCGAAACCGAGCCCGCTGCCGGCCCTCATCCAGAAGCACAGCAGTTGGTGGTCTCGCTGAAGGCGGAACTGACCGGCGGCACGGAGCTGGACATACGATCTTTCCGGCGCGATCGTCGAGTGACGGGGGCCATCGACATTCATGCCCTTGAGCCGCTGGGGGTTGTGCGTGAAACCGGCCGAGTCGCAATCGGTTGCTCGGACCATTTCCGCACGCGCGTCGACAAGATGGACGGCATCGACCAGATCGACCGCACGGGATTGGATCTGCCGCGGGAACCCAGTGATGGCTGCGCCTTGTTGTGGGCGTACCGGTACACCTCACGGCCCTGGCGACTGCAACTCCAGGTGGAGCGCCATCGGCCGCGGGTGGAAGTGTCCGATAGCACCGCCGTGGCAGTGACTGCGCGCCAGGTCGCCTTCCGGAGCCTGTTGCGCGCACAGGTCACCGGTGCCCCGATCTTATCGCTCGGGATACGCTTGCCGGCCTTGCTGAGAGTGTCCCAGGTTCGCGTTCCACCGGGCGCCGACTGGTTTGTCGACCGCGACGGCCAGGGCCAGCGGTTGAAGGTGGAGCTGAGCGAACCGGCCATTGGGAAACTGGACTTGGCGATCTGCGGCACGCTGGTGCGTGACCCCGGTCAAGCGGAGTTTACCGTGCCCGGCGCCATTGTGGAAGTAGCTCAGGCCCACGCGGCCAACTGGCAATCTATCTGGACGATGATCTGCAAGCCGTGCTGAGCGATCCTAGCGGTGCTCGGCCCATCGATCCGGCCGCGCTGCAGGGTGCGCTGTGGTCGGCTGACAACCGGCTGATCCACTACGCTTTTCAGTATGATTCGCCCCCGAAGAGACCTGCGTCTGCGGCTGTCCTCCGCTGCCTCGCGCACAGCGCCGAGGTCACCACAGTAGTCAGCGTGCGCGAAGGCGCAGTGGCTTATATCGGCAAAGTGGATTTCGAGATTCGGCAAGCGGGGCGGTCGCGATTGCTGATAGCGACCCCGCAGTGGCTGGGCGAGGACGTCGAACTGCGGGGCGAGCAAATCCGGCAAGTCCGCTCGCGGCTGACCGACGATCGGCGCATCTGGGAAATCGAGTTGCAGCAGCCGGTGCGGGGAACCTATTGTCTGCACCTGAGTCAGACGCTGCCGCTGCCGGACGATGGCAGCGTGCCGGCGGCCATCATCCGGCCGCTGGAGGTGGAACGGTTGCGAAGCCACGTTGTGTTGGAGAACGCGACCGCGGATGAGGTCGTGGAGACGATGACCAAGGGCGCCACTCCGATCCCGATCACCGCGGTGCCGGCGGGCTTAGCGGACAGCATACGCCGGCAAGCCGTCGCGGCCTACCGAATTGCTGACGCCGACGCGGCTCTGGCGTGGCAGCGTCGCGTGCGTCAGCAGGAGACCGGCCTGACGGCGACCATCAGCCTGTGCGACTTGACTACGGTCATTCATGCTGACGGCCGCTATCGCGCTTCTGCCGTCTACAACATCCGCAATTTCACATTGCAGTTTCTCGACTTGGAGTTGCCGCCGGAGGCCGAGGTATGGTCGGTCCAAGTATCGGGCCAGCCCGTGCATCCGGCGAAAACCCGCCGCCAGAACCGGTCCGTCACGTTGTTGCCGCTGCTGAAGACCTCGCTCGGCGACTTTGCGTCCAAGGTCGTCGTGATCTACTCGGGCCATTTGGGAGGGCCTCTGCACCGCTGGACGCAAGTTCGGCCGTTGGCTCCCCGGATCCTCAGCGAGGTCCCCGTGTCACGCACGCTTTGGACGGTCTTTATGCCGCGCGAATACACAGTCACTCTGGTCGATGGCGAGAGCAACCTGGATGAGGTCGTAGCCGCGTATCAGCAAGAGGAACGCAAGCTGTCGTTCCTGGATGAACTGCGGCAGGTGGTGCAAGTGGCCGGATACAAAGGCAAGTCGGCCGCGCAGAAAAAGCCCGATACAACCTCCAGCAAGTCGGCGAGACCCTCCGCAACTATTCTCAGCAAAGCGCTCGATACGACGCCAGCAACGCCGCAGAAGTTCAACAGCAGGCTCAACAGATTCAAGCAGAGATCGGGCGATTAGAGGAGTTGAAGACCGCCGCCAAGCGAGCCGAGAGCGGGACGCCCTTCTACTTCCAAGAACAACCGCGGCGAGAGTCGGACGCAGTCCACGGCCGCGCCGATCTGTATCGCGACTTTGAGAAGCTTCCCGAACTGGATGTGACCGCTGGCGGCAAGGGCGCCCTGGCGAAGAAGCCGCGGGATCAAGGCATTGGCCCCCCAGAGCAACCACGAGGAGAGTTGCGCAAGCAAGCCGCCGAGCAGCTCGAAAGGCTTCAGGTGTTCGGGCAGAGAGAAAAAGAACCCGGCCACCCCAGGGAAGCCGTGCCGCAAGAACCTTCGGAGGCGCCGGAAAGAAGGCCGGAGACTGCGGCTGCGGCCAGGGCCGGCCGATTGTCTCTGGATTTGGACGTCGCTCCCGTGGGGATCGCGTACCATTTCCGCAAACTTCACGGCGAACCGCGATTGGTCCTTCGCGCCCGCCATGAGAATCTGGGACGGGGACTATCGGCCGTCATTTGGGCCGGCCTATGCCTGGCGCTGGCCGCCACGGTCATCCAAGGTCTGAGGCGCCCCGACGCCCTCGCACTAGCGCGCCGCCATTGGCCGTGGTTAGCCGCGATCGTGGGCACGGCATGGTTGTTCCTGCTGCCAGCAGGGGCGGTCGGGTTGCTCCTGCTAGCGACGGCATTGTGTGCGCGTAACGGCCCGCGTGCGAAAGCGACAGACGACCGGCCCCGAAACGGCGACTGTCAAACAAGGGACTTCGTAATACTCCGGCCGTCTGCATTCGACACTGGTGACGTTCCAATGAAGGCTGCGATGTCGTGGCAGCGATTTTGGGAACGGATGTCCCGCCGGGCCCGTCGTTGGTTGAGGAACAAGAATGCCTGCGTTTCATGATGGCCGTTTTTGAGACGTCTCAACTGTAGACCCTGTTCTTGACACAGTGGACACCGGGTGATGGTTAAACGCCAATGCACAGTCGGCGCGCGGCTCGTCGGGTTCCGGACAGCGACGAGCTTGGTCAGTGGAGAATGTTGTGCCATCAACTCGTCGTAGGTGACACAGGCCGATCAACGGAAGGATTCTTGACACGTCTAGTCTGCGCGTTAGATTGAGAAGAGTACGCTGTATCCTGCTGCTGGCTTTCTCTGGACATTGTGGTCACCCGTTTGGTTTGGCGACTTTCTGCGGCCGGCGATTCTCGGCAGAGGAGCTTTTCCAATGTCACTTCTGCCCTTGTTTATCGGGCTCGGTACTGGTGCCATTTTGTTCGCGGCCGGTAATCCACCCTCGCCGGACCGTCTGCCGGTAATCTGCCCGGCCATCGACCAAGAGGAAAACGGCTTGATCGGGCGTCTGGAGTCAGATAACGACGACCCGATCGACGCCGGGCATGAAGCCAAGCGGCCGGTCGAGTTGGTCGTCGTCGGCACAGCCAAGCCGATCGGCGCCGACAAGCAGCAGGCGGAGGTTCAAGTCGAGAAAGTCCTGTATGGGGGCCTGGCGGAAAAGTCGGTGACGATCCTGGCAGACGTGGAGATCAAACCGGGCCGGCAGATATTCGTGCTCACTTCGAGCTTTCGGCCAAGGAACCCGCCCTACGCGATGAAGTACGCCGCCAGCATCGAGGAGGAGCACACACACACGGCCCTGGCGGCGGCGCGGCTGGACTACTTCGCACTCTCAGCCGCATGCGTCTTCGTGGGGAAGGAACTCTCCGTGAACCTACGGGAGGGACGGCACAAGGTCCACGTCGAGCGGGTGCTCTCTGGCGGCCCGTGGCAGGCCGGCGAGAGCGTCCGGCTCCAGTCGGCCCAAGACAACCTCGTCCGCTCCGACGGCGACTACACCCCTCGCATTGCCGGATCGCCGATGATTTACTTCGTGGGTGAGACGAAACTGAGCCGCGTGCTGCACCCGGAGGAAGACGCCCAGCACCGCGATTGGGCCATCATCGGCCGGATTGCCGTCGCCCGGGAGGGAGACGTCCTGGCGGCCCTGAGACGCCGCGGCGATTATCCGCTGACGGAAGCCGACCCTCATTGGCGGACGCCGCCCGCCCGGGAGGTCATTTTCCGCGGCAGCATTCCCGAGGCCATCAAACTGCTGGGGGCCGCGCCGCGGCGCGACCACCTGGTATGGCGGCCGCTGGTGAGTCCCGGCGTGCTGCTGGGCGAGCACATGTTGCTCCGCAACTGCCAAGCCGTGCGCCCGGTGTTGCGGGCCGCCATTCAAGACGAGTGGTTCCGCCAGGCGGACGGGCCGCCCGACCGCTACGGCCGGCTCCGCTACGCGATCAAGGTGCTCGGCGAGATCGGCCAGGGGACGCCCGACGGCGACGTGGGTCGGCTCGTCGAGAAGTTCCTAGCACACGTTGCCACGACACCCGCCGAGCCGGCGCCCGTCCCACCGCATCGCCCCGGCGGCCACGGCTGGTTCGTCCGTGACCTGACAATCGACGACTACTGCCAAGAATACAGCCGGAACCACGCCCTGGCCTGGATGCTGGCGACAATGTCTCAAGGGGATGTGGTGCGGCGCGATGGGCGCGGCTGGTCGAGATGCGCAACGCGGCCACAGGGCGATGGACGGACGAATTGCAACTTGCGCTGGACAAGTGCCGCGTCGAGGACAGCCTGGAGCTGAGCGAGGCCTTCGCCCGGATGAAGGATGCCCATCTGGCCTGCTCTGCGCCCGTGCCCTGGCGTCCGCATGGTGGTTTGGGGGGCGTGTATGCCCATCTCGCGTCCCATGACGGCCGAAGCCTGGTCATTGCCGACTGGGTTGGCTGGAGCCGGGTAGGGCTATGGAACACGGCCGACCGCTCGCTCCGATGGATGATCGACTTGGAGCACCCGGTCGACAGCATGGCGTTCTCCTCCGACGACAAGCTGCTGTATCTCGGGGGCCTGGACGTGGTTCGCGTGGACGCGGCGACCGGCAGGATCAATAAGCAGTACAGCGGATTCGACGATACCCTGCGAAAGATGGCCCTGACAGCCGACGGCGCCCGGTTGGTGGCCTACGGGGAAGCCCCGGCTGCCTCGTTGTGCGTCTGCGACACGGCGACGGGCATGGTTTCCGAGTCAATTGACTTGCCCGGCAGCCACGACGATTCGCTCTATTTCGCGCTGGCGCCGAAGAGCAAGCTGCTGGTCTATCAGAAACAGGACCGCTGGGCGATGCAGCCGTTGGACGGCGAGGCCAGCCGGCGGGAGACGACGGAAATTACCGGCCGGCTGCTCCGAGCGGAGTTCACACCGGACGAGAAGCTCCTTGTGACTGTCGAGGAGCAGGAACCGAAACACCCTCGGCAGGCGCGATTGACAGGGTCGGCGTCCGGGACGGTGCCCGCAATCGTGCGTGTGCGCAGCCTCGCCGAGCAGTTGAAAGTGACGGCTTCAATCCAGGCCAAGGGGCGTGTCGAGGAACTGATTGTGGCCCCCGCGGGAAACCATCTGCTCGTGCAGACGACGCGTGACAGCCTCCGGCTTTACTCGCTGCCCAACCTCGCGCTGCTGAAGGAGATCCGCGTTCCGGAGGCATCCGGTCTTGCGGAGTGGCGCGGCTCGGGATTCGGTTTGCCCTTGCCACCGGTTGCGGCGATTTCGCCTGGCCAGAAATGGCTGACGGTCTCTTGCCGGCAAAGCGGCCGGGTTTTCTCCTTTCCCGATCTCCAACTCGCCCAACAATTCGATTTCGGCTGGTGTGGCGAACCGGCTTTTTTCGACCACGACCGCCAGGTGGTCTTTGCGAGTTCCGTGCCGCGGTGGTTCCACGCCCACAACTGGCAGGAATCATTCCCCTACGCGGGGCACGGCGGCAGTGTGCTGCAACTTCAATTCTCGGCCGATGGCCGGACGCTCCGCTCGCTCGGGACCGACCAGCAGATCTGCACGTGGGACGCCGCGACGATGAGGATGCTCGGGCGGACCGCGCCGCCGCCAGGATTGGCGTACCAACGGATTTGCGGTCCCGACGGCCGGTACGTGGTCTGCTCGCCGGCTGCGGGCGACGGCGACGTCGATTGGTATTTCCTTTCGCAGGGCGTTCCGAGCCGACCTGATGCTGATCAGAGGTCGCCGCCGAGCCAACTGAAGGTGCTCGACCTGGAGAGCGGCAAGGCTGTCGGCCAGTTCGCCCTCTCGCTTGACGCCCTGGTGTTCTGGATCGGCGACCGCCAGGTCGTCTGCCTCGACAAGGAACGCTGGCGGCGCATTAGCATTCCGGAGGGCCGGCTCCTGGAGGAGCGTGCGATGGACCGCAGGGCCCTGGAAAACGAGTTCGATTTCTCTGCGTGCCGGCTCGGCGAGGACCATAAGACTCTCTGGTTCGTAACGCACTTGGGCGGCGACCGGCGACCCATTCGGAGTCTGCCCGTGGACGTACTCGAACTGACCACGATGAAGAAGATGCGGCTGGGCGAGTTGCCGCGCGAACACTGGTCGCACGAGGGCGCTTTCACGCTGGTCCCCGGCGGCACATACTTCGCCATCGGCCCGCAAATCTTCGACCGCCAGACGCTAAAATTCCTGAATGCCCGGATCTTCCGGCATCTGCACGGCTGCTGGCTGGCGTTCAGTCCGAAAGGCAACCGCTACGCCGCGGTCACCAGCGGCGAGATGTTTCTCGAGGGACAGCAATCGGCCAGATGGGACACCGAGAAGTACGGGCTGGTCCACGCCCATGACGTGGCGACCGGGCGGACGCTCCTCGCCTTTCCGTCGTGGAGTTGCTGGGGCGAGGTCGAGCAGGTGCAGTTTTCGCCCGATGAGCGTCGCCTGGCCATTGCCGAGAGCGACGGTCGGATCATGGTCTGGAATTTGCCCGACATACGACCGACTCGGAAGTGAATAGCTTCCACGAGCCTCAGAATCCGTTTTCAGGGTGTGTCGAGAAACCAACGTATCTTGACACCCGGTGCCCAGGACCGCTGCCGCCGGTTCCCCGGCCCGGCCAGTGGATCGAGCCGGTCCAACTGCCCGACGAGACCATCGAAATGGCCGGACTTGGGCGGATTTGCTGCGGGTTCTTGCCAGCAATCGGCGTCCACGCTAAGATCGGGGGCGTCGCATACGATCAAAATGTCTATCAGTTCGGGAGCGGACGGAGGAAGTTGGTCTTGGGGACCAGGAATGGAATCGTGAGTACCCAGATGACGGAAAAAGCGTTGGTCCAGCCAGCCTCTCTGGCCGACGGGCAGGAGGCTCCGTTTCGCACCGCCGCCGGCATACCCATTACGTTCCGGGCCTTGCCTCCCCCCGATGGGCTTTCGACCGGCGACCCAGTCCCCTCTGCGTTTGCACTTGGCGTATTGGCAGCTTCATCTGCTCCGGGATTTCGACCAGTTGCTCTGCCTGGAGGGTCTTACCGGGGTCGAACATCTACCTCACCAGATCGAGACTGTCCGCAAGGTCTTGCGACGTTTTCGTGGGCGGGTACTGCTGGCCGACGAGGTAGGGCTTGGCAAGACGATCGAAGCCTGCTTGTTGTTGCGCGAGTACCTGTTGCGGGGGCTGGCCAAGCGGGTGCTCATTCTGGTTCCGACGCCCTTGGTGTCCCAGTGGCGCGAGGAGCTTTCGTCGAAGTTCCACTTGGAGTTCTCGACACCGCCGCGAACTGGTGCGGCGGATCGGCCGGAGTATTGGCAAAACGCGGATCGCGTGCTCGCCTCGTTGGCGTTCACCAAGAGTCGCAAAAGGGCGGAACTGGTGACCGAAGTCCCCTGGGATCTGGTCATCGTCGACGAGGCCCATCACTGTAAGAACCGCGCCACGCAGAACTGGCGGCTGGTGAATGCATTGAAGCGGCGGCACCTGTTTCTATTGACCGCTACGCCCGTGCAGAACAATCTGCTCGAACTGTACAATCTCCTGACATTGCTGGAGCCTGGGCACCTGAAGACGGAGACCGATTTCAAGCGGCAGTACGTCCGCCGGGGCAATCCCCGCGATCCCCGCAACCGCGAACGGCTGCGGTCGCTGTTGGGCGAGGTGATGGTCCGCAATACGCGCAGCCTGGTGCAGATGGACTTGCCGGCGCGTTATGCCCAGACGATCCTGGCCCAACCGCACGGCGACGAGGCCGCATTGTACGGGCTGCTGGACAGCTACCTGCGGCGGCGGCGTGCCCCATTGGCCCAGATGGGTGGCTCGCATCCGGCGGAGGGCAACGGCGCGGAGGAGGCGGGAAACGACATCGCTGCCGAGGAAGACCATCTTTTCCCAGAGGAGCAACCCGCGGCGACAGTGGCGGGCGAAGGGCTCCTGCCGCTGGGCCGGCGGCAGCTTAGCGCGCTGCTGTTGGCCGCCGGGAGCCACGTCGGGGCGCTGGCCCAGTCGCTCGAGAACATTGTTGGCGACGATCCGGCGGCGCGGCCCGTGATCGACCAGGCCCGGCGAGTTGACCGCACGGCGAAGGACGAACGGTTCCTCGAACTCTTGCGGCAGAGCCGGGGCGAGAAGATGCTGGTGTTTGCCACGTTTCGTCGAACGCTGGAGCACATCCAACAATTATTGACGGGCGAAGGCATCCCCTTTGCCACGTATTCGGGCGCCGAATCGGAGAACGAGAAGGACGCCGCCGTGACTGCCTTCCGCGACCGGCTACCCGTGATGCTTTGCTCCGAGTCTGGAGGCGAGGGCCGGAACCTACAGTTCGCCAACACGCTTGTGAACTTCGACCTGCCGTGGAACCCGATGCGGATCGAGCAGCGGGTCGGTCGCATCCATCGCATCGGCCAGACCCGCGACGTGTTCATTTTCAACCTCTGCACCGCTGGCTCGCTGGAAGCCCGCATTCTCGACTTGCTCGGCGAGAAAATCCGCATGTTCGAGCTGGTTGTGGGCGAGGTGGGGTCAATCCTGGGCAACCTGCAAGGCGGCGAAGAATTCGAGTCGCTCGTGCTCGATCTGTGGCTGCGTTCGCACGACAACGGCGACTTGCAGCGGTCCTTCGATTCCCTCGGTCGGTCGCTGCTAGACGCGCAGGAGGAGTATCTTCGCACCAAACAGTTTGACGAGGCGTTGTTTGGGGAGGAGTACCAATGAGCGTCGCGGTCCACGAACAATTGCACGCCTTCGCCACGACGCTCTTGGAACGCCGCGGGGCGGTGGTCGAGTGGCCGGCGGCCGACCGGGAAGGAGCCGCGCTGCTGCCGCCGGAGGTGGTCGCCGCCGCGGGCACGGCCGGCGACGTCGTCCCCCTGGCGTGTGAAACGGTCGGCAACGGGCTTTCCGTCAATTTGACGGGCGATTTTCTGGAATGGGCTGGGCGGCTGCTCGAAGCCGAACCGCGGATCGGCACCTTCCGCGTCCGCGATCCCTACTTAAAGCGCAAGGATTTGGATGAAGGGATTGGCCGGGCATTTACATGGCTCAATGTCAAGGTGAAACTGCGGGAAGCCCGGCAAACCGCCGTCGAATACCATACGTGGTGGTTTCACGGCGCGCTCAACTCGGAGGACCGGTGGGAGACGTGTTTCAGCTTTTCGCTCAACGTGGCCTCGGGCATCGAAGTCCAGATTCCCGATCCTCTGGGGTTGTGGGAGATCGAGCCGCAGCCCAGGCAGGGGAGTGCAACCCCTTTGAGCTACGAGCGAGCGGCAAGCGTGGCGCGGCGGCGTTTGCTGCATCGGGCCGCGTCCTTCCTCGATCGGATGGATGCTCGACTCCAGCGAGACCGCAAACGGCTCCACGACTATTATCACGCCTTGCTGCGCGAGTCCGACAAGAGAAAGGCTCGCGGCCATGCCCAGTCCGATCCGGAGAAGATCGAGGCCACGAAACGGACCGTTGACCTGGAGCTGCGACGCAAGCTCGGTGAGTTGGACGAGCGGTACGCGATGGAGGCAACCCTTCGACCCGTGGTTCTGGTCCGCATGGAAGTGCCCGTGTTGGCGGTGGACTTGTCGGTGTTTCGCAAGCAGGCGCACAAGATCCACACGGTTTACTGGAACCCGCTTCTGAAGCAGTTCGAGCCACTCTGTTGCAGCGGTTGTGGCGACGGCGCCTTCGCCGTGGCCTTCACCAACGAGACCGTGGAACCGCTGTGCCCCAAGTGCAACGCCCAGGCGGGCAACTGAGAGAAATACCTGTCTCTACGAATAATTCCGTTCTCGTTCCGCATCAAGGGTTGGGAGATTTGATCCCAGGCATTTTCCGGAGTAGAATCGCATTGTTCAGTCGGCGGCAGCAACTTCCGCCGCCGATACCGACCGAAGTGCCGCCGTCCCATCAACCCAACCGTATCTTCGGAGTTCCAACAAACCACCCATTCTTGACACGGCACTCGGTGTCCCGAGAAGCCACACCTTTTTCGGAGGAAGGCCCGACGGGAGGGCCATCCCCAGAATGGCTTTTGGAGCGTCCTGAATTCTGAACGATTTTCGGAACGCGAGAAGCTTGCCGCCTGCTTTAACGCGGCCAGGGCGCGCCGCGACGTCGATCGAGAACGTCCGCTGCAAGCCGCAATCAACGGGTCCTCAGCCCGCTTAGAGCACGGGCTGGCGGCCGAACAGTCCTCTCCCAGCTAGCAATTGGTTAAGATGGACGAGGTCCCGGAGTTGGCCAATGTCGGATCACTGTGTGCTTGCGGCAAGTGTGTATAAATCGTTCTGAGCGGTATGGTAAGCATTACTTGCCCCAACGACGTACGGGATCGCCCGATCCGGACCGCAGTTACCATTTGGAGACGGCCGAGAACGCGCAGAAATCGGTCGCCGGAGCGCCGGCTTCGGACGCCGATTCCTGCCCCACTTTCGCACCAAGGACGCCACCGGACATCTAATTGCCGCTAGAGCGGAAATGTAACTGTCGCCGAGCACTCCCCTTACCCAGCCCGACGACTTGCCGGTAGTGCAAACGGAGATGACCACCCCACCACGATCTTCCCCGTATCCGCATCGACCGTGACGCAATCGTCGGTCCGGATATGGTCGAACAGACCGGGGTCCCGGCATTCCACCATCGGAATGGCACGGTCAAGCCACACGTCCGCCAGCGTCACGCCGGAAACCGGCAGCGAATCGGCCTCCCCGACGACAATGGCCAGAGGGGAAGCGTTCCTGTAGATCAACTCTAGCAGGATAACGCCGGCGAAGGTGGATCCTACGCAGTGCGGGAAAATGAGGACCTTTCCCTCCACCCGTTCCCGGAAAAGCTCGTGGTGGCGGTCCCTGATCTGGCCGCGGTGGAGCAGATTGTGGAACTTGGTATGGGCGGCGGTGAGATTCAACGGCATCCTCGTCACGAGAGCCTTTCCGGTGGCGCTTCCCCGGGTGATTCCGCGTCCTTGGAAAATCGTCATGATTTCACTCCGCAAACGCTCAGGCAATCGTCCAGGTTGCCGTATTCCCCGCTGTCCAGATAGTAGCCCAGCTTCATGGAAGGCGTGAGGACCCGCTTGCCGTCGAAGTGCACGGAGAGAGCCGCGAGGGGACAGCAGGTATGCACTTTCACACCGGCCTTGCGGACCGTCTGGTACGCGTCCGTCCGTTCAAATTGCTCGGCCGCGTAAGGGCTGAGGCAGAACCAGGTGGGACACCGCACCCGGGCGCCCGCGAACCGCTGGGAAAGATCCACCGCTTCCTCCAATGTCATCTGGGGACAGCCGAACACGACGATGTCCCGGGCACGCGGTCCATCCTTGCCGCGAAGCGAGTCCAGATCCGCCTGGGTGATGGTCAGCGTTTCGACCGGCTCACCTCCAAAAGCGGTCCTCAGGTCCGGCGCCTCGGGCGTTAGTCCTTCCACGTGAAACATGTCGATGGCCGACGACGTTGCAAGTGCGCCACCCAGATTCTTGAGTTCCGCCCGACTAAAATCGTAGTGCTCGAAAACGGGAATGCGGTTGACGAGCCGTCGTCCCACGAAGAACCCCAGAGCGCTCGCGTCCATCCGCTCGATCTCCAGCTTTACGAAAACCTGCCCCCGGCGCTGTTCATCGAGGAGATAGCCGAACTCCGGCGTGAAACCGGTAACGGCCGAACAGATGTCGATCAGGATCGAGTTCCGGTTAGTGCGCGCGCCGAGGACCGAGTTCGCATACTGAACGGCGGATGACTCCGACCACGCAAGCCGATCGCCGAAGGACGGGACATTGACTCCGTCGTAGCACACACAGGAATTCGAGAGCGTGACCCCCAGCGATTTCAGTGCCCGCTCCAGCCGCCGTTGCTTGAAAAAGACGATCCAGTTCAGCAGACCGCAGCAGACCCCCGGCGCAGGGTTGGTGGTCGTGGGCACGGCCACGCGGAGGCCGTCAGCTACCAGCCGTTCCAAAATGCGGTAGTACGCCTCGAAGAGAACAATCCCGAACGATCCCGCCAGATGAGCGCTCTTAATGGAGACCAGCTTCCGGGCGCCGCAAGCTTCTCCGTAACGTACCAGAGTCTTCATCGCCAGCGCCATCGCTTCACCGGAATCCCCGTGCAGGATGCTCTCCTGCTCCGGATCGAGCTTCGGCCTTCCGGCCCGGCCCGCACGTTTGATGCCCGTGTTCTGCCCGCCATTCCCAACGACCACGGCGCCGTGGCGTGTGATGGTGTCGATCGTTCCCTCGAGTGCCTGGTACATAAAAGTACGGATCGTCAATACTTTCTGGGCGGCGTCATGTCCGACGTTCCGGAAAAGCCGGTTGAAATAGAAATGGGCCGTGTAGCGCCGGGACAGGGTGATCGCATCCTCCGGACAGACCGTGACGCAGTTGGAGCAGGCGAAGCACATGAAGAGATCCGGTCCGGCTTCCAGCACGTGGGTGGGTTCCCTTTCCCGCTGCGACGCTTTTGGAACAATGATGGAGCCCACCGGACAACAGCGCGCACACGTCCCGCACGCGGTGCACCTGATCGCGTCGACTTCGATCTTTCCGGTCTGGATTTGGCGGGCGTCGAAGTAATTCGGCATGGTCCATCGCCGCCACGGACTGAAGTATTGCATCGGGCTATTCTCCCTGCATCTCGATTCGTGGCTTGTCGGTCAGCTTCCCCTCGTACCAAGGAATCTCCAGGACTTCGCGCACGGCAGGGCGGAAACGCTTGTCCCTGGGATACCCGAGAGCGATGGCCTCCTTGAGCCTATATGGATACTTGATTCCCAAGAGCCGCTTGTAGCGCGGCCAGGACCAACTCCACATCAGCAGCCGGACAAACCCGATCCAGCACGAACCCACGCCCAGGCTGTGGGCAGCCAGCACCATGTTCTGGCCCGCAATCCCGGCCCCCAGCGCGGTGTCGGCCGCGCCCCGCGTGTCCTCCAACAGCAGGATGAGGCAGGGCGCCTCAAAGAAAGTGCCCAGTTCTCCCTTGGCCATCTGCATCATGGCGGCGAACGGCACCGGGTGCAGGATCTTGTGGAGAATCCGGGCCCAGAACTTGGTGAACGGCCGGAGAAAAACCCGCCGCAACGGGCTTCTGGAATAATCGAGCACCCACATGAGCCTGCGCCACGGACCGCAGGGCGTCCCGCTCCATTTCCGCGATGATCTCGGGGCTGTTGATCACGATGAACCGCCAGGGCTGGGAATTCCCGGCCGAAGGAGCAAATCGCCCCGCCTCCAGGATGCGCCGGATTACGCCCCGTGGCAGGGGCTCCTTCTTGAAGGCGCGGATGCTGCGCCGCTCGAAGATGACTTTCTCCACGGGATTCCAGTTCATGCCCTCCCGGTAAACGCCGAGCGGGGAAAGTTCCTCGGCGTCTGAGGATGCCTTCACCTCAGGGGCGCTGACAGTCTGAGGGGCATGTTCTTCGTTCATAGGGACCGATAGGAAATTTCATTCACGAGGACCGGTATGTGTTATACTTGAGGAACCGTGAAACGGCACATGGCGTGTGCCGTCCCGCAAACGGAGTCCGCCGGCTACCATTGTCTTCGGACGCCGCTTGCGGCAGCCCACTGAAAAAGTCCGCAACGCCCTGCAAACCCTGCGGTTACTGCCGGTTGTGTCGGCCACGGCGACTCTGCGGCTTGCGTGGTTGTTTGTCCGGCGGCGCAGAATCCGGCGCAGCGGAGAACAGAGAAGTCGATCTGATCATCCTCAGCGACGATCAGCGCACCATCATCGCCGGCAGCGAATCGGGTTCCTCTTCCAGTCGTTTCATCTCCTGGCGGCGCTCACCGCCGAGCAAAATGTTTCGCTGCCACTGGAAACGCGGCCTGGTCCGCGGGCGAACGCCGGTCCGGGAGCCAACCGTCGTCGCGGACAGGCCCCTTGAAACACCACCCCCCCCATGGTAGACTCAGCGCCGCGGAGGAGATCAAGTTTCCTATCACCTAAAGAGGTCTCCATGAAGGAAGTAATGGAAGATCTTTTCAGAATGGAAGATCGTTGTGCCCGCAATTTTTGTCCTGGTCGCGGCGGCCGCTCTGGTCTACCGTGAGTTCATCTATCATGCGTATAAAATGTACCGGCTGCTGAAGCTTCTCGACCCGGGACAATTCAGCGAGGAGGAACGGAGGAACGGTGTGCGGGTGATCGTGGAAAGCTGCATGAACGTGAAACAGGGCGAGACGGTGCTCCTCATCATCCAGAACGACCGGAAGCGGAAGATCATCGGGCAGTACGTGGAGCGTGAAATCCGCTCGCTCGGCGCGATACCCACGGTTATCATGGTGGAGCCCGATGAGATGATGGCGGAGCCCCCGGCAAGGGTGACGGACGCCATGATGGAGAACCGGGTTATCCTCGCGGCATTGGGGCTCAACCAGATCCAGGTGTTCGCGCATACAAAGGCTCGGAACATCGCCACCGATAAGAAGAAGGCTCGCCTTGGCCTTGTGGCCGTGTTTGTGCCGGGAGTGGCCCATGACGACATCAGGAAGATACGGGACCGCACCGAGGTCGCGGTGCGCATGATGGAGAACGGCTCCACGGTGCGCATAACGGGACCGGGCGGCACGGACCTCACGTTCAGCATCAGGGGGCGCAAATGCGAGCGCCTGCGGGCGTCCGCGTGGGAGCAGGGCGAGTGGGGCGCCATACCGCTCTATGCCGAGGCGGCGCTCGCTCCGGTGGAGGGCACGGCCAACGGCGTTTACCAGGTGAACGGGTTCTTTGAATACGTGGGAAGGATCACCAGGCCCTTCACGTGGATTATAAGAAACGGCAGGATAACCGAGGTTCGGGGCGATAGTCCCGAAGCGGAAAGGTGCCGCGCCATCCTGAAGGCCGCCGATGAGAACGGGACCAACATCGGGGAGCTCGGCGTTGCCACCAATCACATCAAAATGTTCGAGGGATTCTCCGGCACCATTATCGACAAGATGGTGCTGGGCACGCTGCACCTTGCATGCGGAAAGAACACCACCTTTGAAGGCGGTCATGTATTCAGCACCATCCATCATGACGCCGTCAGCGGCGGCATGACCCTGGAGATAGATGGGAAAAAGCTGATCGACCGGGGGGTCTTTGTGGCCGACCGTTCGGCGCAGGGAGGGACGCGATGAAAAAAGCGATACGATATGCGGTGCGCGTGTTCGCGGGGCTTTTTATCGCACTGCTCTGTTATGCCATCTATTCTGTCTACTGGCAGGTGGCGCCCACTGGCGTGGGATACAAGGCCAAGCTGCTGTGCTCGGCCGTCTTTGTCGCCGGGGGCCCCGAAAAGACCGTCCTCGCGGAGGAGCTCTCGCCGAAGGTGAACAAGCTCCTCTACCTTGTAAGCGCCGGCGTGGATTATAATGATAAATCGGCCACGGCAACGGCATTCGGCCTAAGAAGTGCGCGTGGCGTGAGCCGCCGCACGTGTTCTCGGACGAGTTCATGGTCTGGCGGGAAAATCTCCTCATGGATCTCAACGACGGTGCCTTCTCCATCGCCGTAAAGATGGGGTCCAAGGTTGCCGTGGCGAGTTGGCGTCGGACTTGTACGCGGCTGTCTGCGCAGTAGTTATATGTGCAATCCCGGTTATGAATGATCGACAATCCTATGAAAGCGATTTCTCTCACGTTGCTGCTTGCTGTTTGTTCGCTGTCCTCCGCACGCGCGAAGTCGATTGTCCTCGACGCCCAGAGTGATGGGCGCGCGTTTGAAGGCGTCGGCGCCGTCAGCGCCGGGGCATCGTCGCGTCTGCTGATCGATTATCCCGAGCCGCAGCGGAGCCAGATCCTCGATTACCTCTTCAAGCCCAATTACGGCGCCGTCCTGCAACACCTGAAGGTCGAGGTCGGCAGCGACATGAACTCGACCGACGGCACCGAGCCGAGCCACATGCGCAGCCGGGACGACGAAAACTACCACCGCGGCTACGAGTGGTGGCTGATGAAAGAAGCGGTGAAGCGAAACCTCAAGATCATCCCCGCCGGCATTGGTCCATTCCAGCCCCGCGGGCGCTGCATCTCGTGAGTCGCGAAGTAAAGGGCGTTGGTCTCCGCTTTGGTCAGATAGTGTCGGCCCGCAACATCGCGCTGCGGCCGAGGCTTCGGGAATCGCGGCGGTGAGTCGATAAGATCCTGTTCCCAGTCCCACGAGACGATGGCTCGCAAGTGTTCGCGAGCCTTGTTCGCGGTTCGACCGGGGTTCGTTCCTTCTTGCGCGACGGCACGCTCGTAGACCCAATCCAGAAAGTTGCGGACCTCCTTGCGCCCAGGTTCTGAATCGGTACTCCACCACCCCATTGCTTCCATTTTCTGAGAGTTGTGTGGTACTCGTCCCGTGTTCCGCGCTGGGTTCCCGGCGAAGGTACTTCGCTACAGCAGTCTTGAGAGTCGTTGGCATTTCCAGAACTCCAGCGCCGCTGGCGCTTGCTCCAATGCCCGATCCTCCCGGCCGGCGGCGTCTTGATACACATCATGCTGTTTCTGACCTCCCGGTCACAGAGATTCCACTGTTGCCCACTCTTTGTATTTCGCCTCGTTGTGCGTGGCAAGGTGAGCAATGAGGACTACCGTACCGGGGGGCTTGTTACTTGAGTCGCTGACGATCAAAATGCCCACTGGCACGACCGGCTCGGTCCAAAGCGCCACCGGCTCGCGTCGATGGAACCCATCGCCAAACAAATCGTCCGCGAAATCGCGCTTAAGCACACAATCACACCGCCGACTGCCGGAGGGCTTGCAGACGGAGAGTAAGATGGCAAGAATCGGCTCGGGCCAACCTGGAGACTTCACATCACTCCACGGTGGAGCGCATTGATGTGTTGCGCGACGCATGCAGCAGCACTCGTAACTACGAGGCTTGGCGGGAAGTAACGTTCCCGTCGGTAGTTGACTGTTGCGTCGCGATTGCTACATTGACGGCAGTCAGCCGCAACAGGAGATGCAAGCGCTCAGCCTATGAATATCTCGGCGGAACAATTGGAGAAGATCGACAGCCTATACGGACAGGGATTGTTCCTACAGGCCCACCGCGAGGCTCTGGAGCTGGGGCCACTCGCCGAGTGGCAAGGCACGCCAGCGATGCTCTTGGCAGGCCGCCTGGCGACTCAGTTGGGCGGAAACATTCTTGGTAGCTGGCTAATCCGGCGGGCCTGGCGTGGAGACCCGACGAACGACGAGGCACGCTATTTTTACGCCTACTGGTTGCTGTGGCGGCGAGCGCCGTACCCCGCGTGGCGCTGGGTTTCCGAGGCGGGGGAGCCGAGCGACGGATGCCCGCCGCGAATTCGGGCCGATTGGTGGGCATTGCGCGGAATGTTGGCCGGCGCGCTCCGGGACTTCGACACGGCCGAATCGTGGCTCAACCAGGCGACCGAGCTCGCTCCCGGTTTGGCGTGGCTCGAAGTGTGCCGGGCGAAAGTACTGAAATGGGAAGACCGGTACGAGGCAGCGATTGCCGCAGCACGGCGGGCCTTAGAGCTGTCCCCCTGGTACTGCCCGGCCGTCGAGTGCATGGCCCACCTCTTTTCACTTGTGGACCGTGACGCCGAGGCCGAAAAGCTGCTCACGGATGCGGCAGAACGTATGGAATCAGCGAGCATGACGGCCCAACTCTATGCGATGCAGGTCGAGGCGCGGTGCTGGGCAGCAGCGGCCGAGACCCTGCGCCGTTGGGCCACGCTTGTCCCGTTGGCCGATCGACCTTACCGGCGATTGCTGGCCGCGCAGCGGTCGGAGGTCGCCTACCATCTCGGCGACATTCCCGCGGCCATCGCGCACGCGAAGCAGGCAGGCTACGGTTTCTTCAAGACGATCGCCGAGCGGCTCGAAGACGCCGGGCGGGCTAGAGCCGCGTCGGTGTTCCTACCGGTCGGATTCGTGCGCCAACACCGCATGACCTGCGGCCCGGCCACCTTGTCGGCCATCAGCCGGTTCTGGGCCAAGCCGGCCGATCATCTCCAAGTGGCCGAGGAAATTTGCTACAACGGAACCTCGGCCTACAGCGAGCGAAACTGGGCCGCAACGCACGGTTGGGCGGTGCGCTAGTTTACCGTGACCGAAGAGAGCGCCGCTGCCCTGCTCGACCGCGGCGTGCCGTTTACGCTCACGACGACGAATCCCGGCTCGGGCCACTTGCAGGCCGTGATCGGCGTGGACGGGCGCCGCGGCACGTTTTGGATCCGCGATCCCTTCCTACGAAACGTGCGGGAGGCGATTGCCGACGCGTTGTTGGAACAATACCGCGCCTACGGTCCGCGCGGCATGGCGATGGTTCCCATGGAACAGCGGACGCGGCTGGATGGCCTGGAGCTTCCCGACGCGTCTCTTTGGGACCGGTTGCACGAGTTGGATGCCGCGCTGGTGGGCCATCGCCGCGATGACGCGGACGCCCTTGTCGCCCGCATTGAGGCCCAGGCCGACGGCCATCGGATCGGCCGCGAAGCGCGGCTGCGCATGGCCCGCTACGATGCCGACCAGACGGAAATCCTGGAGTGTGTTGACCGCTTGTTGGAGCTGTCGCTCAAGGACCCGGGCCTGCAACTCGAACGGCTCGGTTGCCTGCGCGAATTGGCCCGCCGCAATGACCGTCTGGCGATGTATCGGACGATTTGCGAAGCCCGCCGGCCGCATCCGATCTTCCTGCAGCAATACGCGCAAGAGTTGCAGGCCGACGCCCGCCGGCACGCGGAGGCCATCGAGTTGTTGCGTCGGGCCATCCGAGCCGGGCCGGAGGATGCCGGCAGCTATTATATCTTGGCCAACATCCTCTGGGACGACCGCCGTTTTGACAAAGCGTTCGAATTGTATCGATTCGCCACCTGCCTGAACGACAAGGAGGAGGCGTTCGCCGAGTCGTATTTCCGGGCGGCGCAATGGTTCAAGAAGACCGACGAGGCGCTGGCATTCCTGCGGGGCCGCTTCGAGCGGTTCGGCCGGAAATCGAGCGCGCCCGCGCGCACCTTGGCCCGCGCTTACATGCACTTGAACCGGACCACCGATGCGCTGGCGATGGTCGAGGAAGCGCTGTCGCTGCGGCCCGACGACGGCGATTTTGTGCTGTTTTCGGCTGGCATGTACGCCGGTGCGAGCGGCAAGAACATGCCGAAAGCGTTGGCACTGGTGAAAAAGGCCAAGGGTTCCGCGTCTCGTGCGCAATGGCTTCGCACCGCGGCCCGGCTCGAAACACAGGCGGGCCGGCCGGCCGCCGCCCTTGGGCATTGGCGGAAACTCCTGGCGATCCAGCCCTTGGCAGTCGATGTCCATCAGGCCATTGCACAGCTTCTGTCGGCGACCCAAGACCGGCCGGCGGCACTGAAGCATCTCGCCGAGGCAGTCGACCGTTTTCCGCACCACCTCCCGCTGCAACAGCTCTGGTTGCAATGGTTGCGCGACGAACGGGCCAGCCTGTGCGAGTCGGCGCTTCGGAACGCCGTGGCCCTCCATCCGCACGACGCTTGGCTCCGCCGCGAGCTGGCGTTCTTCCTTGTCGGCGCGCGACGGTTTGCCGAGGCCACGGTCGAGGCCGAGGCAGCGGGCGGCCTAGAACCGCTCAATCCCTCGCAGTGTTATCTGCAAGCCAAGATCCACCGCGGAGAGGGCCGCCTCGCCGAAGCCAAGAAGGCACTTCGCGAGGCGGTACTACTGTCTGTTGATTTTGCACTCGCCATCGACGACTGGATGTCAATTTGCACCACGTTGGCCGAGCGCCGTGAAGTCTTGGCCACGGTACAGAGCGAGTTGGTGCGCCAGGTGATTTTCGGCGGTGGACTGCTGGCCTTCCGCCGCCACGCCCACGGCGTGCTCGGTCCGCTGGAACTGTGGGATCTGCTGAACCAGATGCTCCAAGATCGACCGGACCTGTGGCAGGTCTGGTCAGCTTGTGTGCAACAACTCCTCGGCATGGGCTCGCGCGAGAGTGCGTTGGAGATCGCCCGCAAGGCGACCGAACGATTCCCGCTGCTGCCCGTCTTGTGGCTGGAGCGGGCGTCGGCCTGCCGGGCCTGCGAGGATTGGCGGGGCGAGCGCGCGGCCTTGGAGACCGCGCATCAGATCAATCCAGACTGGGGCGAGGCCGTGCGGGCCTTGGCCGACTTTCACGAACGACAGGGCGAGTTCCGCGAATCGCTCGATCTTCTGGAGGCGGCAGTGGCACGCCAGCCGCTGGAAATCAATAACCAGATCATGCTCGCCGAGACGCGCTGGCGCCGAAAGCGGCAGGACGCAGCCATCCGGGCGATTCGGCACACGATTGAACTACATCCGGGCTACGATCGGGCCTGGGATGATCTAAGGCGGTGGGCTACGGAGGCCGGGCATCGCGAATATGCGACCGAAGCGGCCCGGAAGCTCACCAAGTCGCGTGCCGGCGAAGCACGGTCCTGGCTCGTACTCGGGGAGATGCTCGACGGGCCGGCCGAGCGTGACGAGCGACTCGCCGCGCTCGAAAAGGCCATCTCGCTCAACCCGCACCTGGTCGAAGCACATCGGCTGCGCGCAATCACACTCGCCGCAGCGATGCGCTGGGAGGAAGCCCGACAGGCGTGCCGCCCGGCGGTCTTCGGCGATCAGCCGCCGGTCGTACTCCGCTCGATGCGCCGCCTGGATTGAAGGCCGGCTGGGCAGGTTCCCCACGGCCATCGGCCTCATGCGTGGCGTACTGGCCGAGATGCCCGACTATGGCCAGGGGTGGACCGAGCTTTGGAACTGGTGCCGCAGCGTGAACGACTACGCCGGGTGCCTCGAAGCGGCCGAGGCACTCGTGCGGCTCAGTCCGCAACATGAGATTAGCTTTGGATATCTCGGCGAGGCCAAGCGACTAAACAAGGACAAGGACGGTGCCATCGTCGCCTTCGCGCGGGCGTTCACGCAGAATCCGCGCTATGACTTTGCAGGCAACGGGCTGTTCGATTTGCAGATGGCCGCCGGCGATTATCAGGGCGCCGCGGCCACGCTGGCCCTGTTGCGGCAACACTGCGACAACGTGTTCACTAAGGCTCGTGCCCTTCAGTTGGCCGTGCGCAACCGCGACCAGAAACAAACCGACTCGCTGCTGATGCAGATTTGCACAAGCCCTTGTGACAACACGTGGCCGGCCGCGGCGGCGGTACAGGCGATGGTTGACGCCCGCTGGCCGCTGACGGCGGAGAAGATTTTGGAAAAAGCAATGCTCAATCCCGCAGCGCACATGGAAGCCGGCCGGCAATGGGTGCGGCTTCGCGTCGCGCAAACAAGTGGGGGTGTGCAAAGAGGCTGGGGGAATTGCGAGCGCGCGGGCCTATCGCCGTCGCGCTCGCTGCCACCTATCTGGAACTACTGGCCAAGAGGCGCAAACGCTTGCGCTTCGCAATCTTTGTTTGGCGCAACAAGGCGTGGCTCCGGGACCATTCGCAGACCTGGGGAATTGTGGGTCTTGCGATCTCATGGCTGTTTTCTGATCGTCTTCGCGCATGGTGGATGGCGGATTGGCGCCAGCGGACGGAGCTTGAGTCATGGATGCTGGCGAATCTTGCTGAGGCACTCCGTGCGCTTGGCCGCGACGCCGAGGCTGCGGAAGTGAGTCAGCGGGCCTTGACCATGCCGTTTCAGTCGGCCCACACGACGCACCGGATATGGCTTGCTGCCGATGCCGTCCGTAACGGCAAATTCGACACCGCCCGGCAAAGCCTGCTGGAGCTCCAGGGCGTTTCCCTGGCAAAAGGGGACCGGTTCCTTTTCGACGTCATGACAGCGGTCATCCAGATGGTGTCCGCGCCCGAAGCCGACAAGCCGGATACATTCTGCAAGGCACGAACGGCCCTCCACGGAGCCGCGATGGGCTACAGACAATTTGTCCGCGATCGGGCGAGGCGACGCTTCTTTCTCGAATGCCTGCGGATAATCGCCCAACATCGCGCCAGTTTTGCCGCCAGGCTTTGGGCCCGCTGGCACGCCAGCGTCTGGCCGATCCAGTACGTCCTTGCACCCTGGAGTCGCCTGCCCCCCGTAGGCTGGTGAGCAAGGTCGCTCGCGTTGCGGCCGCCGGCTCCGCCCACTATAAGCGGCAGCGACGTTGGCCGAACCAAGAGCTGCTGAGTTAAATCGTTCGTTCGCCAGCGCCTCGGTCACATCGACCGGGGTGTGTCGGACCGACGAACGCAAAAGTGCCGTCATTCAGGATCAGGCGGGCAAGTAACCGTTCACGGGCCAGCAGTGTAGAAGCGGCATCCTGCCGCTTCGCGCCGCGTTCGGACAGCAACGACCCTGCCAACTCGACGCGGCAGGATGCCGCGTCTACATGGGCTCGATACCATGACCCCACCTCCGGCCGGGGAGGCAAGGGCGCGCACCGGCGTTCACTCTCTGGCTGCGCGTGTGACCGCAATCGTTTCGGCCCCGTCCCCCACGCCCGCGCCGAAAGGGCCGAACTGAAACGCCCGTTGCGGCCCGCTCATTTCCTCTGGAACGTCAGGGCGGCGGCATTGCAGAGTTTCAAGGATTGCTGGTTGTGGGGTTCGATGTCCGACGCACGGATGGCAATGAGGCTGCCCGAATCCCGGCAGACGTAGAGGAACGCCCGCACCTTGGCGTTCGACGGCGTCTCCGAGACGTCAAGCCGGCTCCTGACGAAGCTCAGGTCGCCGACTCGCCCCCACTCGATGTTTCCCGGCATGGACTTGCCCGGCATCGAGGCCGAGCCGGACTTGAGCCCCGCGCCGAGCACGGTCAGGATCGCGTTGTCCAGCCGCGCGGCGGCAACTTCCGGCCGGAGCTTGACGAACGTGAACGTCATCGTCGGCCGGCTGTGGTCCGGGCGAGCAGGTCCGCCAAAGGCCAATACCTGGGTCTCAGGCGGCGCGGCGGGCGGGTCCTTTATCGGCTCGTATCCCTTGGGCAACCGGACGCGATAATCGCCGACCTCCTGATACGCCGCCAACTCCGCGTCGGCCGCGTCGCTAGGCCGCCACTCCGGCAAGTCGTCCGGCGGCGCGGGGTTGGCCGGCCCCGACTGCGCCTCCGAGCCTTTTCTCCGGAAGGTCATAATCGCGGCATTCGCAATCCGCAGCGAGTCGTCCTGGTGCGCTACCGCGTCGGCGGTCACCAGGAAGATGTAGACGCTGCCGTGCTGGCACAAGTAGACGGACCAGCGCAGTGCCGCCTTGCCAGCCGGCGTTGACATCGTGCCCTGGCAACTCGTCCGCAGCGCGTGCAGGCCGCCGAGTACCCCTTGTTCGGCCGGAGCCTGCTTCCAATCGCTGCACTGGTCGGCCGGCGGGCGTATCTGTTGGATGATCAGCCCGAGGCCGACATTGGCCTGCGCCGGGCGGCGGCGTTACCAGCACCACGCCCAACAGCGGCCGGGTGCCGTCGTCTCCGACGGGCCCCGCCCACGAAAACACCTTTCCGCCCGGCGGCGGCGGCACCGGAATCTGCGCCGTCTCGTAGCCGTTGGGCACGCGGAGTTCATAGCCCTCGACGGTTTGGTAAAAGCCAAGCGGGCCGTCGAAGATCGGGTCGGGCACCCAAGACTCTACCAGATCCGACTGCATGTTTGGATCAGTCGGCGCGGGCGGCGGCGGCACCACGGCGACCGGGTTCGGCGGGACCGCCAGCCGCGCGGGGGCGCCGCCGCCAAACCAACCGAACTGCCACCCCAAGATCACCAACAGCACCAGCACCAGCCCGCCCACCATCATGCCGATGGCGAGGCCGCGGTTCTGCTGAAACCACGATTTACGTTTGCGTCTTGCCGGCGCCGCGCGGAAGCCCAATGGCGCCGCGCCAGGTCCTTCGCGTCCAAGGGGTTGACGGGCGAACAGGGAGGACGCGGCTCGGGCTTGTCGGGAAGCGGCGAGTAGTGCCAAAAAGACTGAAACATGCTGGGAGTACGCGGCTCGGGCTTGTGGGGAACCGGCTGCTGGCCGCGAGGGGCTTTCGTGTCAGCCATCGATACACCTCCGTTCGAAAGACTGTGGACAAGGTGGTTCAGTTTGGCCGGGAACTTGTGCCCGTATAGGAGAAACTTCCATTGCGGGACGGCACGCTATCGCCGCCTGGAGAGAGAGGCTGCCTTTTGGGAGATGATCCCTCAGGGTCGTTCGCTTGGCAGCGCTCGATGTCACACACAGCACTAGTTTTGCGAAGCAACAAGCAACGCGAGATTCCAGGGGTAATGCTGTGACCGACGATCCCAGCGCGGTAGGGATGCTCCCCCGGTAAAGCAGCGGTTGAAACCACCGTCCCTGCTATAACCACGTCAATTCCTTTCTTGGCAGATCCATCGCAGTGCCGGTCTCACCCTTCCATACAACTCCT
The DNA here is from genome assembly GCA_963754135.1 of uncultured Planctomycetaceae bacterium. Lineage (GTDB taxonomy): Bacteria > Planctomycetota > Planctomycetia > Pirellulales > Thermoguttaceae > JAJFUI01. The sequence continues at coordinate 453,104 of CAVWEY010000001.1, read as the reverse complement.
GGCTGCCGACTGTCGCGCCGGCCTGCCGCTCTCTGTTGGTTAAGCCGCCGCAAACCGGGTTTGGGTGCAAAATTTCTTTTCAACCGGCCGAGTCGCCGTCCGGGCAACGGCAGGCGGCTGCCGATTCCTGGCACCGCGCCCTACGGACATGGTTGAGTATTGCCTTTCGCCCCTGGCAAAAACCTGTTCTTGGAATCGGCGGTCGTCGTCTGGCCGGGGGGCTTGACATCCACAACAATGGCGGCGAAGATAGAACTGTATCTTAGGCGGCCTCGGGACGTGAGGGTTAGCCGTGTCCGGTTCGCAGTCCTCCAAAGATTTTCTGGATCGCTTGAACGCCGGGAGCGCGTCGGCCAAGGAAGAGGTGTACACCCGGTACTTTGATCGGCTCTATCGAGCCGCGGAACGTCTGATTGGCGAGCGTTTGAGAAGGGTATTTGCGCCCGAGGACGCGGCCCAGTCCGCGCTGGCTTCCTTCTTCCGTGGCATGGCCAAGGGGAGATACCACTTCGATCAGTCAGGCAGGCTGTGGGGTCTGCTGGTGAAAATCATGCATCACAAAATCCAAGAACATGGGCGTGCCGGGCCAGAGCAGTTGCCGGAGCCGGAGAAAATCATCGATGGTGAGCCGCCGCCGGAAAAGGCGGTGGAATTGGCCGACGCCATCGAAGCCGCGACGGCCGGACTGAAACCGCGCCATCTGGAGATTTGCCATCTCTTCTATCAGGAAGAACTCTCGTCGCCGGAAATCGCCGCTCGGGTGGGGTGTTCGCGGTGGACGGTCCGCCGCGTCCTGGACGAGTTCGGCTACCGGCTGCGCGATCACCTGGATGACCAGTTGGCCGGTTGAGAGGACATTTTTGCACCCAACCCCGGCTCGCCGCGGCTTAAACAATTGGGAAGCGGCAGGTCCGCGTGACAATTGGTCCCTGTCAAAGGGGAGAAAAACATGGCTAACTTGTTGCTGCAATCGGCTCCGAGACTAAGCGTCCAGGAGTGGTCGCTGCTGGATGAGGCCGTGGAGGGATTGGAGCAGTCCTGGCGCACTACCCATAATGGGGATTTGGCTGCGTTTGTGCCGCCGGCGGGTCATGCGATGCGAGGGCGGGTGCTGGTGGATCTGATCAAAGTGGATCAGGAATACCGGTGGGCGTCGGGCCAGAAGCATCTGCTCGAAGCGTACCTTGCCGACTGGCCTGAGTTGGGCGGCACGCCACACGTTGTGGGCGAGTTGCTGGAAGCCGAGTGCCTGACGCGGGCGGTGCTGGATCACCTGCCGGCCCGCGAGGAACTCCAGTCCCGCTTTCCCGCGATCGCCGAAGAAATCGACCTGGAAAAGATCGCCGCGGAGGCGAAAGATGAGCCCGCGGCAAGTCCGTCGGCGTCCTCCTCGCTCTACTCCTTGGCGCCGATCGATGGCGAATCCCTGTCGGCCACCTCTGCGTATCCCGCTTCCCGTTCGTGATGCGCCCCTGCCCAAAGGTCATCGGCTCGGGTCGTACGAGATCGTCGAACTGCTGGGCCAGGGCGCGATGGGCGCCGTCTACCTGGCCCAAGACCTGGAACTCCCCCGGCGGGTCGCCGTCAAAGTGCCGCATCGCGACCGGTTCCGTTCCCCGCAGGAAGTGGAGCGTTTTCTCGAAGAGGCCGGCACGATTGCCCGCTTGAAGCATCCGGGGATTGTTCCGATTTACCATCTCGGGCGAGACGCCGAGGGAATGCCGTTCATCGTGATGGAGTACATCGAGGGCGTCTCCCTGGAAAAGATGCTCCAGACGGAGCGGCTGCCGCCGGCTCGGATTGCCGGGCTGATGGCCGAGATCGCCGACGCGGTCCACTACGCGCACCGGCAGGGTTTCATCCACCGGGACCTCAAGCCTGCCAATGTGTTGCTGGACAAGGAAGGCCGGCCGCACGTCGTGGATTTCGGCTTGGCGGTCCACGAAAGCGTGCAGCGGCGCAAGGCGGGGCAATATGCCGGCACGCCCCCCTATATGGCCCCCGAACAGGTCCGCGGCGAAGCACACCGCCTCGACGGCCGGGCCGATGTCTGGGCGCTGGGCGTGATGCTCTACGAAATGCTCTCCGGCGGGCACCCCTTTGCTGGTGAAAATTGGGAGGATTTGGCCGACGAGATCCAGCACCGCGAGCCGAAACCGCCCCGGCAGACCAGCGGCGGCGACCAGGTTCCGGCCGAACTCGAACGGATCTGCCTCCGTTGCCTGTGCAAGGAATTGACCGGCCGGTACAACACGGCGGGCGACGTGTCGCGGGATTTGCGGCGCTGGCTGCACCCCCGCCCCCGTTTCCGCCGCGCGGCCTTGGTGGGCGGGCTTGCCGCGGCCGCCCTCCTCTTGGCTCTTGGCGCCCGGCAGTTGTGGCCGCGGGCGCACGAGCCCTTGCCCGCCGCCGCACCGGCGCTCTCCGGCAGCATCGACGTGTTGCTTTGGAATCCCACCGACCGGTCGCGGCGCGGCCTGAAGCTGCACGACCGCGGGCGCTGCCGCTGCGGCCCAACGACCAGATTCGCGTCGAGGCCCGATTGAACCGCCCGGCCTATCTCTACCTGGTGTGGATCGACAGCGAGGGCGCGGCCTGGCCGGTCTTTCCCTGGCAGCCGGGGCAATGGAAACAACGGTCGGCGAAGGAGTCGCCGGCAAGCCGACTGAGCCTGCCGGAGACGGCCGACCAGGGCTGGCCCATGAAAGGTCCCGCGGGCATGGAAACACTGATGCTGCTGGCACGGGAGAGTCCCTTGCCCGACGACGTGGACCTCGCTAGACTGCTTGCCGGGCTGCCGAAGGCGCCAATGCAAGACCCCCGCTCGCTGGTGTGCTTCGCCGACGGCCAGATGGTTACCCGCCTGCAAGACGCCGACCGCGGGCCGAACTTCTCCGGCCCGCAACAGATCGACGACCCGGTGCTGCAAATCCAACGAGAAATCCAAAAAAAGCTTGGCCCGCTCTTTCAACTGAATCAGGCGGTCAGTTTCGCCAAGCAAGGGGGTGACGGAGAATGAACATGATCGAGTCAGACCGATCTTGCAGGGGGCTCATGCCGCCCGTGGCCGGCGGCTTCGCGAGCGTGGCCGTGCTGTTGCTGTTGGCAGCCGGAATCGTGCTCTACAGCGTCCATGCGAGTGCCGCCCAGGCCGAAGGCCAGCCGAAATCCCTGACTGCCGAACAGCAGAGCCGCTTGAAAGAAGCGGAACGCCTGAGCGGCAAAGTTGTCGAACTCTGGAAGGCCGGCAAGTATCAAGAGGCCATCCCGCTGGCAAAAGAATCGCTGGCGATTCGGCGGGAAGTCCTCGGCGAGCAGCATCCTGACTACGCCACCAGTCTTAATGACTTGGCTATGCAGTATTATTCGATGGGGGAGTACGCGAAGGCCGAACCGCTATATCTCCAGTCCCTCGCCATCTACAAGAAGGTGTTGGGCGAGCAGCATCCCTACTACGCCCAGGACCTGAATAACCTGGCCTTGCTGTACTATTCGATGGGCGAGTACGCGAAGGCCGAGCCCCTGTACCTCCAGTGCCTCGACATCCGCAGGAAAGCGATCGGCGAGCAGCATCCCGACTACGCCCAGAGCCTGAACAATCTGGCCGGGCTGTACTGTGAGACGGGGGAGTACGCGAAGGCCGAGCCGCTTTACCTCCAGGTCCTCGCCATCGACAAGAACGCCTTGGGCGAGCAGAATCCCGACTATGCATCCGACCTGAGCAACCTGGCCTGGCTGTACGAGTTGATGGGTGAATATGCGAAGGCCGAGCCGCTTTTTTTCCAAGCCCTCAACATCGACAAGAAGGCGTTGGGCAAGCAGCATCCTGGGTACGCCACCGGCCTGAACAACCTGGCCGGACTGTACGAGTTAATGGGCGAGTACGCGAAGGCCGAACCCCTCTACCTCCAGGCCCGTGATGCCTGGAAGAAGGTACTGGGGGAGCAGCATCCAAACTACGCTGCCAGCCTGAACAATCTGGCCAGGCTCTACGAGACGATGGGCGAGTACGCGAAGGCCGAGCCCCTTTACCTCCAGGCCCTCAACATCCGCAAAAAAGTGCTCGGCGAACGGCATCCTGACTACGCCACCAGTCTCAACAACCTGGCCATGCTGTACGAGAAGACAGGGGAGTACGCGAAGGCTGAGCCGCTTTACCTCCAGTCCCGCGATATCCGCAAGCACGCGCTCGGCGCGCAGCATCCTGACTACGCCAACAGCCTAAACAACCTGGCCATGTTTTTCAAGAAGATGGGGGAGTACGCGAAGGCTGAGCCGCTTCTCCTCCAGGCCCTCGACGTCCGCAAGAAGGCGCTGGGCGAACAGCATCCCCACTATGCCATCAGCCTGAAGAACCTGGCTGGGTTGTACGAGGCAATGGGGCAGTACGCCAAGGCCGCCGATCTCTACCAGCAGAGCGCCAAGATCGAGTACCATCTGGCCGTCACGATTCTGGCCGCCGTTTCGGAAGCCCAGGCGCTGAACTACGCCGCCAAGGAACTCGGGCCGCCCAGCCGCTTGATGTCCGCCTGGCGGCATACCACCAGGCCGGATGACGAACTGTACGCCTGCGTGTGGATGCGCCGCGGCCTGATCCAGCAGATCACCGCCAAACGACAACAGCGGTTGCACGAAATCGCCAATGTCGGCGTCCGCCAACAGTACCAACACTACCAGGATACACGCCGGTCGCTGGCCCGGCTGATCCTGGCCCCGGTCGATCCCGATCCCACGCGGTTGGCCGCCAGGCGGAAGCGGATCGACGAGCTAAATGAGGAGAAGGAAGGGCTGGAACGGCAGTTGGCGGCCGAACTGCCCGAGTTCCGCCGGCAACTTGAGTCCGAGCGCCGCCCGCACACGGACCTCAGCGCGGCTTCCAGCCGACGCCGTATTTGTCGATCTCCTGCAATACTGCGATTTCGAGCAAGACCCCGAGGCCCCGATAAAAGGGGGCAGCCGTGCGACCCCATGTTATGCCGCGTTCCTCGTCCGGCCGGGAGCGTCCGCGGTCCGCGTGGAGCTTGGCCCGGCCGCGCCCATCAACGCGGCCATCGCCCAATGGCACGATGACATCGCCAGCGGAATCGACGGTTCCGCTGCCCAGGAAGTCCGCCGGCTGGTTTGGGAGCCCATCGAGAAGCAATTGCCGCCGGGAACAAAGACCGCCTATCTGTGCCCCGACGACAAGCTCACGTCCGTTCCCTGGGCGGCGCTGCCCGGCCGCAAGGCGGGAACGGCGTTGTTGGAAGAGTATGCCCTGGCGATGGTTCCCAACGGCCAGTTCTTGCTCTCGCAGTTGACCGCGGCGCCGCAGCCGGCCCAAGAGCAAGGGCAATTCCTGGCGGTCGGTGACGTCACGTACGACAGCAAACCGGTGGAGACCGCTCCTCGGCCCGAGTGGCTGGCCAGCCGCGCTGCCGTGCGGGGCGACAAAGAACTCTTTTGGCCGCCCCTGCCGGGGTCGAAGCGCGAGCTGGAAACCGTGGCCGGCTTGGCTGGAACGCGGACCGTGGCCAGGCTCGACGGCGCCTTGGCGGGCACCACGGCCGTGCTGACGAAGTTGCCCGAGGCCCGCTGGGCGCATTTCGCCACCCACGGTTTCTTCGCCGATCCGAAGTTCCGCTCGGGCCTGCAAGTGGACGAGAAGGCGTTTGAGCAAGGGCAAACCCTGTTGGGCAGCGAGCGGCGTACCGTGGCCGGCCGCAACCCGCTGGTCCTCTCGGGCCTGGTCCTGGCGGGGGCCAACCTGCCGCGGACGAAAGATTCCTACGGCATTGTCCAAGGCGACGGCGGCATTCTCACCGCCGAGTCGATCGCCGCCCTGCCGCTGGACAAACTGGAACTGGCCGTGCTGTCGGCCTGCGACACCGGCCTGGGCGACGTGGCCGGCGGCGAAGGCGTTTTCGGCCTTCAACGCGCCTTCCACTCGGCCGGCGCGCAACGTCGTGGCCAGCTTGTGGAAGGTCAATGACAAGGCGACCGCCGCACTGATGGGGCTCTTCTACCGCAATCTCTGGGGCAAGCAGATGCCACCGTTGGAGGCCCTCCGGCAGGCGCAGCTCCAGATTTACCGCCATCCGGAACTGATCGACGCGCTGGCAAGCTCCCGCGGACCCGCGTTCGATCAGCCGGCGCCGCTTGCCGAGGGGGGCCGCCGAACCGCGGGTTCTCCCACTGCCCCAACGAAGCAATGGGCCGCCTTTGTTCTGTCGGGTTCCGGGCGGTAGCGGGCGAAGAGGACACCCGCTGCCCGAACTTGCCGCCCACGCCGTATTTTGCGCAGAGGGATGAATCGAGTCACGCCGCGAGCAGGCAACCCGCACCGGCGCCACTGGCCGGGGAGGGCGAGAGGCCCTACAATTCCATTCACTATGACTGGCTGGCATTCTGACCGCGTCACGCTGCACGACGCCTTGGCGGCGGAACGGCCGTTGCAGGTGGCCGGCGCGATCAACGCCTATTGTGCGTTGTTGGCCGAGCGGGCCGGCTTCCGGGCGCTCTATTTGTCGGGGGCCGGAGTGTCGAATGCGTCCCGCGGGCTGCCCGACCTGGGGCTGATCCGTCTGCGGGACGTGCTGGAGGATACGCGGCGGATTTGCGGCGTCACGCGGCTTCCGCTGCTGGTGGACGCCGACACCGGGTTCGGCCCGCCGGCGAAGATCGGCCGCTCTGTCGCACGGCTGGCGGAGGCGGGGGCGGCCGGGCTGCACCTGGAAGACCAAGTGGCGGCGAAGCGCTGCGGCCACCGGCCGGGAAAGGTCCTGGTTTCGGCGGGCGAAATGTCGGACCGCATTAAGGCGGCCGTGGACGCCCGGCCCGATCCCGGCTTTGTCGTCATGGCCCGGACCGACGCCGCCCTGGTCGAAGGGCTGGAGGCGGCCATCGACCGGGCCTGCCGCTACGTCGAGGCCGGGGCCGACATGATCTTCGCCGAAGCCCTCACCAGTCTCCAGGAGTACGGCCGCTTCACGGCTGCCGTGAAGGTCCCCGTGCTGGCCAACCTGACGGAGTTCGGCCGCACGCCGTTGTACACGGTGGCGGAACTGGCTGCCGTGGGCGTGCAATTGGTCCTCTATCCGCTCACGGCGTTCCGCGCCATGAGCGCCGCGGCCCGGAAGGTCTACGAGACCTTGCGCGGCGAAGGAACCCAAAGCGGACTGCTGCCGCTCCTGCAAACACGCGAAGAAATGTACGAAATTCTCGACTACCACCTGCAAGAACAACAGCTCAACGAAAAACTTCTGAAGAAAGGCGGGCGGTAACGATGGGCGTGAGCGCCGGCCGGGAGGTGAGTTTCCAATGACCCCCGCGGTTGCGACGGACCGGCCCCCGCCGGACCAGGTGCTCGTTGACATGGCGGACTACGCCGTGGGGACCGTAATCGAGAGCCCTGCGGCCTACGCGGCGGCCCGGCTGTGCTTGATGGACAGTTTGGGCTTCGCCCTGCTGGCGCTTGACGACCCGGACTGCGCGAGACTGCTGGGGCCGGTGGTTCCGGGGGCCGAGTTGCCGGGCGGGGCCCGCGTGCCAGGAACGGCCTGGGAACTCGATCCGGTCCAGGCCGCCTTCAACTTGGGCGCCATGATCCGCTGGCTCGACTACAACGACACCTGGCTGGCCGCCGAGTGGGGCCATCCCTCCGACAACCTGGGCGCGATCCTGGCGCTGCGCCGACTGGGTGAGCCGGCGACGGGCCGCGGCCGGCCGGGCGCCGCTCCGCGTCCGCGACCTGCTGACGGCCACGATCAAGGCCTACGAAATCCAAGGCGTCATTGCCCTGGAGAACGCCTTCAACCGGGTGGGGCTCGATCACGTGCTGCTGGTCCGCGTGGCCAGCACGGCCGTGGCCACGGTCCTGCTGGGCGGATCGCGCCGGCAGCTGCTCGACGCGCTTTCGAACGCCTGGATCGACGGCGGCTGCCTGCGGACCTACCGTCACGCGCCCGAACACGGGCTCGCGGAAGTCGTGGGCGGCGGGCGACGCCACCAGCCGCGGCGTGCGGCTGGCGCTTTGGGCCGTGCAAGGCGAGATGGGTTATCCCACGGCGCTGAGCGCTCCCAAGTGGGGTTTCTATGACGCGCTGCTGCGTGGCCAGCCGCTGCGGATCGCCCGGCCTTATGCCAGCTACGTCATCGAGCACGTGCTGTTCAAGGTGGCCTACCCGGCCGAGTTCCACGCCCAAACGGCCGTCGAAGCCGCGGTCAGGCTGCACGACCAGGTGTGCGGCCGCCTCGACCGGATCGAACGGGTGAGGATCGAGACGCAGCAGCCGGCCATGCGGATCATCGACAAACGCGGACCGCTCTCGAATCCGGCCGACCGCGACCACTGCCTTCAATACATGGTGGCCGTGGCGCTGTTGGAAGGCACGCTATCGGCCGAGCACTACCGGAACGAGTTTGCCGGAGACCCGCGGATTGACCGGCTGCGCGGGAAAATGGAGGTGGTGGAGAACCCCCAGTATTTCCGCGACTATCTCGACCCGAGCAAGCGGAGCATCGCCAACGCCGTGCAAGTCTTCTTCGCCGACGGCAGCGCGACGCCGCGGATCGAAGTGGAGTATCCGTTGGGCCACCCCCGCCGCCGCGGCGAGGCAATTCCGCAATTGGAGCAAAAGTTCCGGGCCAACGTGGCGACGCGGCTGCCGGAGCACAAGTGCCAGGCCGTGCTCGATCTGTTCCGCGATGCGGAGCGCCTGGACTCGCTGCCGGTTGACCAGTTCATGGCGATGTTTGCCGACGATGTAGCAGGCACACGGCGAGTGCCGTAGCCCGCGGACGGCACACGGCGTGTGCCTGCTACAACGCCCTCAGCCTGATACCCGTAGCAGCACCTTTCCCAGCGGTCCTTGCGACAATCGCATGAACGCCGCCGGCAGGTCCTCGAAGGGGAAAACTCCGTCTACGACCGGCCGCCTTCCCATTGCCTCGAGACGATCGACGATCTGCCTCCACGTAGCTTGTGCGGTCTCCGGCGTATAGTCCCCCACCGAGACCCCGCCAATGCGGTTCCTCCGGAACAGCAGCGTCGCGGTGTTGAACTCCGGCACCGTGCCGCCGGAACGGCCAACGACGCTGATCCGGCCGCCGTAACCGAGCGCTTTCACCAATTCATTGAACAACGCTCCGCCGATGGTGTCCACGGCAAGGTCCACGGTCCGCGGGGCGATCGCCCTCCTAACGGACCGCTGGAGGTCCTTCTCCTCTGTGTTCAACACGAAATCGGCCCCAAGTTCCTTCAACTTGGCGCCGCGCTCGGCACTGCGGGACAGAGCCAACACCGTGAGATTCATCGATTTCCCGAGCAGCAGCGAGGCCGTGCCGACGCCGCCGGAGGCCCCGGAAACCAGCAGCACCGAACCCGCGCGAGGCGGCGCCGGCGGGTCGCTCCATTGCGTCAACGCCTGCCAGGCGGTAAGGAACACCAAAGGCGCCCCCGCCGTCTCTTCCAGGGACCAGTCTCGGGGTATGGGCACGATATTGGCGGCTGGAACCACTACCTTCTCGGCAAAGGTCCCCCAGGTTTCGATACCCGTGCTGCCGCGCAAAATGCCTACCGTCTCGCCCACACGCGCGCCTTGCACGCCAGGCCCCGCGGCCAGGATGTCCCCCACGCCGTCGCGCCCCAGGACGTGCGGCAAGGGCGGTCTGGCCGGGTACATCGCCTGGGCGAGGAACGCATCGGCCGGATTGAGCGCCGCCAGCCGGACCCTGAGCAGCACGTCCGCCGGGCCGGGACACGGGTCCGCCGCCTCGCCCAAACGCAGTTTTTCGACCCCGTCATAGGAATCCATCAGCCATGCGCGCATCACTCGGTCCTCCTCTTGTACTGGAATGATACCGGTTGACTCGCTTCCCGCCAATGAGCTTCACCCCAAAAAGGCCGCGTAGGGTGGGACAAGTAAAGCGCAGTCCCACCAAGATCCGCGCAGAACCGTGGTGGGACTGCGCTTCGCTTGTCCCACCCTACCATGCCGGCGGAAACTCGGATATAATTCCGACCGGAAAGCAAGGTGGGTGCATATGGCTCCGTCTGATCTGGAGAGTTTCCCCGCGGCGCAGGACACTCGCGGAGTGGCAACCGGGCGGCCGTGGGTCGAGGGCCTGACCATTGGGGCTGCGCTGCGGCAAACGGCCCGGCGGTTTCCCGCCGGCGATGCGATGGTCTTCTGCCAGGCGGGAGTCCGCCTCACCTGGGCCGAGTTCGACCGGGAAACCGATCGCATCGCCCGCGGCCTGTCTGGCGCTCGGGTTCCGCCGGGGCGATCACCTCGGTGTCTGGTCGACGAACTGGCCGGAGTGGGTGCTGCTTCAGTTCGCCACGGCCCGGATCGGCGTCGTCCTGGTGACGGTCAATCCCGGGTACCGCGCGGCCGAGTTCGAATACGCGCTGGCCCAGTCGGAAGTCCGTGGACTGGCCCTGATCGAGCAGTTCAAATCGTCCGCCTACTGGCAGATGTTGCGAGAGGTCTGTCCGGAATTGGACGGCTCGCGGCCCGGCGGACTCCAGAGCGCGAAGTTTCCGCACTTGCAGTGGGTCATCGGCCTCCGCGGCCTGGAGCATCCCGGAGTGCTCGCCTGGCAGGGCCTCTGCGCCGCCGCCGAGAGCATTCCCGCGGGCCGCCTGGCTGAAGCCGAGCGGGAACCGGCGCCCGGCAACCCGGTCAATTTGCAATACACGTCCGGGACGACCGGGCTGCCCAAGGGGGCCTTGTTGAGCCACCGCAACCTGCTCTTGAATGCGTTTTACGCGGCCGAAGGCCAGCGGCTCGACGAGCGCGACCGGATCTGCATTCCGGTTCCCTTGTATCATTGTTTCGGCTGCGTGCTGGGCACCCTGTGCGCCGCCGTCACCGGCGCCGCGATGGTCTTTCCGCGGGAGACGTTCGACCCGGCCGCCACGCTCGAGGCCGTCGAGTCCGAGCGTTGCACGGCGATCTACGGCGTGCCGACCATGTTCATCGTCGAACTGGAAGATCCGAGTTTCCGCGACCGCAATCTGTCGTCGCTGCGGACGGGCATCATGGCGGGCGCCCGTGCCCCGTGGAGGTCATGAAGCGCGTCACCCGCGACATGGGCGCCCGCGAAATCACCATCGCCTACGGCCAGACGGAAAACTCGCCGCTGGCGACGATGACCCGCACCGACGACCCGATCGATAAGCGGGTGGGGACGGTGGGCCGGCCGCTGCCCGGCGTGGAAACGAAGATCATCGAGCCGCTCTCCGGCCAGCCGCTTCCCGACGGCAGCCCGGGGGAGTTCTGCTGCCGGGGGCACGGCGTGATGCTGGGCTACTACCACATGCCCGAGGCCACGGCCAAGGCCATCGACGCGGACGGTTGGCTGCACACCGGCGACCTCGCCGTGCGCCAGCCCGACGGCTACTTCCGCATCACCGGGCGGCTCAAAGAGTTGATCATCCGCGGCGGGGAGAACATCGCCCCGCGGGAGATCGAGGAACTGCTCTACCAGCATCCCAAGGTGGAGCAAGTGGCGGTGGTCGGCGTGCCCGACCGGAAGTTCGGCGAAGAAATTCTGGCCTGGATCAAGCTTCGGGCCGGCGAGCCGGCCACGGCCGAGGAGATCCGCGCCTTCTGCCGCGAGCGTCTCGCACACTTCAAGACGCCCGGCTACGTCAAGTTTGTAGACGGCTTTCCCATGACCGTCACCGGCAAGATCCAAAAGTACAAGATCCGCCAGCAGGCCATCGAGGAACTGGGGCTCCAGGAGGTGGCGTTCATCCACACGGCATGAATCATCCCCGGAACAACCGGGCGGCTTCTTTCCGCCTGCTGCACACCGATGCCCACTCGGCGGCCCGCCGGTCGGTTCTTTCAACGCCGCACGGCGACGTGCAGATGCCGGCCTTCATGCCCGTCGGCACCCAGGCCAGCGTCAAGGGGCTGGAGATCGACCAACTCCGCGCCACCGGGGCGGAGATGATCCTGGGCAACACCTACCACCTGGCGCTGCGGCCCGGTGAAGAAGTGGTCGCCGCCCTGGGCGGACTGCACCGCTTCATGGGCTGGCAGGGACCGATCCTGACCGACAGCGGCGGCTTCCAACTGTTCAGCCTCGCCCATCTGATCAAAGTGACCGAGGAGGAAGCCATCTTCCGCTCGCACGTCGACGGCCGGCTGGTGGCGGTCTCGCCGGAGCGGGCGGTCGCCATCCAGGAGGCGCTCGGCAGCGACGTGGCGATGGCCCTGGATCACGTCGTCGGGCTGCCCAACGAGCCGGCGGTCGTTCAGGACGCCACGGAGCGCACGGTCCGCTGGGCGCGGCGGTGCCGCCAGGCCGCAAAACGGCCCGACCAGGCGCTGTGGGCCATCGTCCAGGGCGGGGTGGATGCGGAACTCCGCGCCGGCTGCGCCCGGCAGTTGCGGGAGTTGGATTTCGCCGGCTACGCGGTCGGCGGGCTTTCCGTCGGCGAGGAGCCGGCGGAAATGCTGCGGATGCTCGAGGCGACCGTCCCCGAACTGCCCGCCGACCGCCCCCGGTACTTGATGGGCGTGGGCCGGCCGGAGGACCTCTTGGAGGCGATCCGCCGCGGCATTGATCTGTTCGACTGCGTCATGCCGACGCGGAACGGGCGGAACGCGATGGCGTTCACCGATGGGGGGCCGATGCGGCTGCGGAACGTGAAATACGAGCGGGACGATCGCCCGCTGCAAGAGGGGTGCCCCTGCGCGGCCTGCCGCCGCAGCCGCGGGTATATCCGCCACCTGTTCATGGCCCGCGAGATGCTCGGGCCGACCCTGCTCTCGATCCACAATCTGACCTACTACCAACGGCTCCTGGCCGACGCCCGCCGGGCAATCGAGGCCGACCGGTTCGAGGAGTTCAGATTGGAGAAGCTGCGGGGGTGGGGAGGGAAGACGACGAAGCTCGAATGACCAAGGACGAAGGAAACTCGAAGCTCGAAATCCGAACCTCGAATTGGGGCTTCGAGCTTCGGAGTTCGGGTTTTGCCATTCCTTCGTCCTTGGTCATTCGAGCTTCGTCATTCCCCCCCGGTTCCCCTTGCCGCTTGTCGGCCAAGGGCTTAAGATAGCGGGCTTATGACCGTCTGACCTGGAGAGATCATCGTGGGAGCGACAGTTTTGGGACTGCTGGACGGAGTGGCGTTGTTTGCCGCGCAGGATGCCCCGAAGGGCGGAGAGTCCGGCTCTCTGCTGCCGATGCTGCTGCCTTTCGTCGCCATTTTCGTGCTGTTCTACTTCATGCTGATGCGTCCTCAGCGGCGCGAGCAGGCCCGCCGTCAGGCGATGCTGGCCACCGTAAAGAAGAACGACCGCGTTCTCACCGCCGGCGGCATCTACGGCGTGGTCACGAACGTCCACCGCGAGGCCGACGAAGTGACCATTAAAGTCGACGAAGCCACCAACACGAAGCTCCGCGTGACGCTCAGCTCCATCGGCCGCGTGCTGGGCGACGGGCCGTCGGACGAAACCGGCAAATAAAAGCCGCGGCCGTTGGTCGCGCCAGTATAGGAAACCCACCGTCATGCCTTGGTCCGTCAGTCCACTTTTCGCCCAGGCCGCCGCGGCGCCGGTGCCGTCCCCGTTCGAGCCGTACCTGCACGTGCTGGTCGCTCTGGCCGTGATCGTGGTGTCATTTTTCCTGGGCGGGTATCTGGGGCGGAAGCTCCGCATGCCCGATCACGGTTGGAAGATCGGGCTGTGCTTGTTCACGCTGTTTGCGAGCGGGGCGATCCTGCTGCTGGGGCCGCCGCTGAAGCTGGGCATCGACCTGAGCGGAGGCGCGTTGCTGGTGTACGAGGTCGACCAAAGCCAGCAGAAGGGCGAGCCGGTCGACATGGACAAGCTGGTGGTGGCCATCACCCGCCGCGTCAACCCCGGCGGGCAGAAGGAAGTCACCGTCCGCAAGTACGGCACGGAGGGGGTCGAGATCATCGTCCCCGCAAAAGACCAGGCGGAAGTCGCGACGATCGAGCGCATCATCAGCCAGACAGGGGAGCTCCAATTCCGCATCCTCGCCGACGAGCGCGATCCCAAGGGGGATGCCAAGACGGTCATCGAGCAGGCGAAGGCCGATCCCTCGAAGATCAAGGTGACGAACCGGCAAGGCAAGTTGCTCGCCTGGTGGGTGCCGGCCAATCCCGAGCAGGTGAAGGAGGGGAATTTCGATGGCTCCGGTTACGCGGGCATCGCCCGCCGCACCCGGAAAGCCGGCGAACGCACGATTACGGAAATCCTGGTTCTCAACGACATCTACAACGTGACGGGGGCTTATCTGACCTCCGCCCGCTCCAGTCAAGACCGCCAAGGGCGGCCTTGCGTCAACTTCAACTTCAACACCGGTGGCGGAAAACTGTTCGGCGAGATGACCGCCAACCATCTCCCCGAGAAGCTGACCGACTTCACCTACAAGTTGGGCGTGATCCTGGACAACGAGCTTTATTCGGCCCCCTCGATCCAGAGCACGATCTACGACAGCGGCGAGATCACCGGCTCCTTCACCCAGGAGAAGGTGCAAGAGCTGGTGAACGTGCTCGACGCCGGCCGCTTGCCCGCCGCCTTGACCAAAGAGCCGATCAGCAGGCTCTACAGCGGCCCCACCTTGGGGAGCGACACGATCGAGAAGAGCACCCGCGCCATGCTCATCTCGGCGATCCTCGTGCCGATCTTCATGCTTTGGTACTACCGTTTTTCGGGCATCGTGGCCAACATCGCGCTGGCCTTGAACATGCTGATCCTGTTCGCCGTGATGTTGGCGTTCAAGGCGGCCTTCACCCTGACCGGTTTCGCCGGCCTGGCCCTGACGGTGGGCATGGCGGTGGACAACAACATCCTCGTCTTCGAACGGTTGCGCGAGGAATTGGACCGGGGGGCCACCGTGCGGATGGCGATCCGCAACGCCTTCCACCGGGCGGGCGCCACGATCATCGACTGCAACACCACCCACCTCATCGCCGCCACCGTGCTCTACTGGATCGGCAGCGACCAGATCAAGGGCTTCGCCATCACGCTCTGGATCGGCGTTCTCACGAGCATGTACACCTCGGTCTTCGTCGCCCGCGTGATCTACGATGTCGCCGAGAAACGGCAATGGCTCACCAAGGTCAAGATGCTAAGGTGGATCGGACACACGAACATCGACTTCATGGGCTGGTTCCCCTACTGCATCACGGTCTCGGTCCTGATCACGGTGATGGCGGTCGTCGTGTCGTTCTACCGCGGAAAGGGGCTGTTCGACATCGACTTCACCGGCGGCGTGTCCGTGCAGGTGGAGTTCGACAAGCCGCAGAAAACCGACGTGGTGCGCGAAGCGCTGCGCAATCACCTGCCCGACCTGACGATCAGCGACGTCGCGGCCAGCAGGAACGAGACGCCGGGATTGCGTTTCACGATCGACACCTCGGCCGACATGGCGACGTTGAAGCAAGCGCTTTCCCGCGTCTTCGGCGACAAGCTCGCGCATAACGCGCGTGCGGTTCAACGAGCCGAAGCTGATTGGGGCCGCCGCGGCCACCGCCGAGAAGATGCCGGCGGCGAACCCGCCGCCGCAAACCCCCAAGAAAGATCAGCCACCCGAAAAGAAGGGCCGGCAACCGCCGGAAAAGGGCCGGCCGGCGGCCGGCAAGGAGCAGTCCCGCCGCGAGTTGCCGCCGGAGAGGATGTTGGCCTTTGCGGGGGGAATTCCCTGGCGCTGGCCCTGGCCGACGCGCCGGCAAAGTCCGCTCCCAAGCCGCCTGCCGCGCCGCAGCCGGCCGCAGCCCCGCAGCCCAAGCCGCCGCTACGGGAGCCGTTGCCCTCGGAAACCCGCGAGAAAGGCCCGCCGACGGGGGTGGAGAAAGCCCTTGTCGCCCCGCCCGACCCTTACCTCGGCGGCTCGCAGTCGCCGTTGACCTTCCAGCGGCCGCTGAGCCATCCGGCCGTCGAGCAACTGGTCACCGCGGCGCTCGAGGCGATGAAACTGGACCCCAAGGCGGTTGCTTTCCAATTGTCGAATCCGAAGTACATGGAGGGCGATCGGACCGAATTCCGGCAATGGGACTTGAGAATCATGCTCGCGCCGGAAAAGGCCAAGGCCGTGCTCGAGTGCCTCGAGAAGCAGATCGCCGAAAGCCCCATCTTTCCCGCCTCGAACACCATCGGGGCGGTCGTGGCCGGCAACACGCGGGTCCTGGCCGTCTACGCCCTGGTGGCAAGCTGGATCGGCATCATCATCTACCTCTGGGTGCGGTTCCAGGCGGTGGCCTTCGGCTTTGCCGCCGTGGTGGCCTTGATCCACGACGTCTTCGTCATGCTCGGCGCCGTGGCCATCAGCGTCTACATCGCCCCCTATCTCGGCTTCCTCCTGGTCGAGCCGGTGAAAGTGAACCTGCCCATCGTGGCCGCCTTTCTGACCATCATCGGCTACTCGGTCAACGACACGATCGTGGTCTTCGACCGGATCCGCGAGGTCCGCGGCAAGGACCCCAGCCTGACGCGGAAGATGGTCAACGACAGCACGAACCAGACCCTCAGCCGGACGTTGCTCACTTCGTTGACCGTGTTCCTGGTGGTGATCGTGCTGTACTTGGCCGCCGGCGACGCGTTGCACGGCTTTGCCTTCGCCTTGATCGTGGGCGTGGCCACGGGGACGTACAGCTCGATCTACGTAGCGGCCCCGATCCTGCTCTGGCTGGTCGGCAGGCACAAGGAGCGTGCAGCCTGAACCGGGAAAGGGACCGCTATCCCCGGCCCAGGAAGCGGAGCAGCTTGCGGCGGATGCGGTGGCTGAGCTGCCAGATATTCGACGTGGAGCACGTCCCGCCCACCGCGTCGGAAGGCTCGCCGAGCAGATGCTCGTTGCAGAAGACCTGCTCGCGCGGAGTGAGCGTGCCGAGAAACTCCGCCAGGACGTTGACCGGTTGCGTGCCGTCCTGGCCTTGATACTGCGGCCTCTCGCGGAGCGCCGCCAATTCACGCTTGCGGCGGCGGACTTCGGCGCGGATGTAGCGCACCATTTCGTTGTTGGCCCGCGCACGCATGAACGTGATCAACCGGGCGCCCCGGCTCGGCTTGTACCGCGCGAGCAACTGGCCGTCGTTGGCCACCAGGGCATACCAGACGCGGGCGGCGATTTCGTCGACCAGGCCGGCGTCCGCGCTCTGCGGGCCGAGCATGACCCGGATGGAAAGCAACAGCGGCTCATGGCACTGGGCGTAAAGTTCCTCCCACGCCGCCACCTCGCCGGCCAGACAGCGCTCGGCCAGCAACCCGTCCGCGCGGAGTCCCGCCCCCTCCGCATCGGCTTTCTCGGCGGCCTCAGAGCATTGCCGCACGCCGGACGATGCCGCGGTCAGACCGCCACCCGTGTCAGGATGGAGACGCTTCTTCTTCACGACCGATCAGTCGCCGTTGAGGGGCTGTTGCGCGGCTCGAGGCACTGCCTTGATTCTAGCCGGCAGACAATTGCCCGTCAACCATTTTCCCAAAACTCTTGGGGGGATTGCCGATCGCTCATGCAGAGGGGAGTCTATTGCCATAACACGTTACCACGAATGCTTTTACGATTTTCAGCCGTCACCGCTATTTGTCGTCTTGGGAGTCGTCCTCCCGGGAATCCGGCAGCGGCCCGCGGGTGGCATCCAGCCAGTCGAGATATTCCTCGATTTCGTGGAGCGGCATGCCCAGCGACAACGCGGTTCGGATCGCCTCCGCCCGTTCCAAGAACGTCCCCGCGTGCTCCAACATGAGCTTGGCGATTTCATGGGCCATAACAATCGTAGCATATCACACTGTTCCGGGCCGTGCCAGCCGAATGGCGGCGCGGGACCCCCCGATGTTCCGCCAAGGGACCCGCGAGTTACGATTGTCACTGCGCGTTACTCCGCCGGAGGGAGCAAGAGTTCGGCGAGCAGGGGAAGATGGTCGGAGCCCACGTCCGGCCCAACCCAGCAGCGGCGGCACCGCCAATCCGCCCCCGTCAGTACGTGATCGATCCTTATGCCGAAGGATAGCCTGCGCATCCGCGGCCATTCCGTGTAGCCGAATCCCAGGCCGGCCTCGGCGAACGCATCGCGATACCCGGACCAATACCGGCGATAAATGGCGCTGTCGGCCGGCAGGTTAAAATCGCCGGCCAGGACCGGCGAGGCGGACAGTCCGCTGACCGTCCGCTGGGCATCCTCCGACTCGTGCCGCCGTTGTTCGATCTCAGCGGCCAGGGCCATGCTGTCCCATGGCCGCAGCACTGTCTGCCCGCCAATGACCGCCGAAAGCCCGTCGTGCGGACTCTGAAGGTGTACGCTACAGAAATCGATGTCTCGCCCGGGCGATTGGATGGTGCAGTTGAGCATGTCGGTCCGCGGCCAGTGTCCGGGCCGTTGCCAACGGTGGTCCGCCGCGTCGTGGCGGAGCGGGTAGCGGGAGGCGACCGCCAGTTCCCCTTCCTTGCAGACGTGCCAGCCCGCCGGCCAGCGGACCTGAAACTCTCCCCAACAGCCCTGCAAGGCCACGACGTCCGGCTGGGCCGTCCGGATCAACTCATCGAGCACCCGGTTGTTGTCGCACTTCCCCTTGACGTTGCAAGTCAGCACGCGGAGCGACGGGCCGCCGGCCGCCGTCAGCCGTGCCCAGGGAATGCAGAACCCCATCACGGGACCGAAAGCCACGACCGCCGCGGCGCCCAACACCCAGAGCAAACGCCGCCGGAGCAACCCGGCTGCCGGCGCCAGCGCCACCAATGGCACGGCACAAAGCCACCGCGGCCCAAACAGGATCACGGTCGCAAACCACCAGCGGTCGCCGCCCAGCCGCAGCAACAGCCACACCACCAGCACGGCGGCGGCATACGACCACGTACACACGGCCACCGCCCTGGCCGGCCAGCGCCGCTTCCGGGGCGGGACAGCGTCCGCGGCATTGTCAAGCACTTCCGGCCGGATCACGAAGCCGCGTCCCCGCGCAGAAACTGGGGGCGCCTCGCCTCGGGGAGCGCCCGCGGCGGGCGAGCAGACAACCTCGCTGCGCCGAGGTATAATAGGGCTGTCGATGGGCGTTCTCCTGCACTGCTGCACTCTCACAACCATTATGAAGGTATGCCGCCGGTTGTCAATCCTGACGGGGTTGGTTGTCGCGGCCGCGGCGTTCGCGCCGTCGGCCGCCGCCGGGGTGGTGGTGTTGGCCAATCATACGGACGGCAAGGTCACGTTCGCCCTCGTCCAGCCCGGCGGCCGACAGGTCCGCCGCGCTCTGGACCGGGAGGAAGTGGTCCCGGTGCCCGCAGACGACGTGGACAACGCCGTCACCGTGGTTTTCGATGAGGGCGGCCGGCCGCGGCGGCAGATGCTCCGCGGCAACAGCATCTACGACTTCCGCAGCGACGGCAACAAGCTCGAATTGGTGGAGCGACCCCTTCCCGGCCTTCCGGTTCCGGCCGGCCGTCCGGCGCCGACCGCGCCCGCTCGCCCGCGCGATGCCGTCTGTACGATCCCGGTCAAGATCCTCGCGGACGACAAGGAGCCGACGGTGCGGCGCGTCTGGGAGAAGCGGTACCGGGAGCGGGTGGCGGCGGCCTCCGACGTCATCGAGCGGCTCGTGCCGCGTCCGCTTCGAGGTGGTGGCGGTCGGCACCTGGCACTCCGAGGACGGCGCCCGCGACCTGGGGCAACTCATCACGGAGTTCGAGCGGACGGTCAAGCCGGCCCCGGCGCGGCTGGCGATCGGCTGGACCGGCCAGTACCAGGCGCTCCGCGGCGAGAGGCACATGGGCGGCACGCGCGGCCCTTTCCGCCCGCACGTCCTCATCCGCGAGTGGGGCCACCAGATCGCCGAGCCGGACCGGCTGGAAATGCTGGTCCACGAACTGGGGCATTTCCTGGGGGCGGTCCACTCGGCGGAAGGCCGCTCCGTCATGCGCCCCGACATCGGCGACCGGCAGGCCCGGGCGCGGAGCTTCCACATCGGCTTCGACGCCCCCAACACGCTGGCCATGTACCTGGTGGGCGAGGAGCTTCGCAGCCGCGCCCTTCCGCTGGTTCACCTCTGCCAGCTTCCTCCCGCGAGCAAGGACCGGCTACGAGGCGTGTACCGCTTGCTGGCCGCCGCCCTGCCCGATGATCCGGCGGCGCCGCGGTACTTGGCCATGCTCGACCAAAGGAGCTGTCCGGCTCCCGCGGCGGCAGCGGGTTCAGCTTCGCCGGTCTCTCGGGCGACCTCTCCGGCATCTTCTTCGCCAGTGCGGTGAGCGCCGGCAAGATTCCGCTCTCCCGCCTGGAAGACGGCTTCGCCGTCGCTGACTTCCTGCCCGAGCCCAGTGGGCTGAAGGAAGGGATCGGCTGGGACGAGTTTGTCGGCAGCTACGGCAATCCGCCGGACAACCGGTTGTTGCAGGCGCGGGAACCGCTTCGGCAGCGGATTCTCGCCCTGCCGGGCTACAAGTGACCATTCGCCGACACTGTTCGGGCTGCTCCATTCCCAAGCCGCGGAAGAAAACCTCCGAGAGGTTTACGTTATACGCGGTCATTGGGCGCCAATTGAAACTCCGGTTCCTCCATCCCGCGCTCCGCCTGGTGGACAAGATCGGCCATCTCGCGGGCCGTCACGTAGTAATATCGCAGCCAGGGGCGGTGTGTGGCGTAATCCGCCAGGTCTTGATGAAAGGCCAGCATCGGCTCGCCCAACAGCATGGCCGCGTTGCGCTCCGGCGCTCCGTGGGTGTGAAGTTTGATGAACACCCAGTCCGGCCGGCCGACCACCCTCACGCCCGCACGCAACCAGAGGTCAAATCGCGCCCTGCTGGGAGGAAAGCCGTTGTGCAGGCCGGCGTTTTCCAGTCTCGGCAGAACGATCCACTTCCGCCGCCCCCAGTCGATCATCAACGGCCCTTGGATCAGCAGCAAACTTCCCTCCGGCGGCGTAACACCGACCTGCGCCAAGCTCCCGACATCGTGCGCCTTGGGACGCGGCGGATAGTCAGTCGCGTAATAGATGCTGTTCACCGTACTCGTTTGCGTGGGGCTGGGCGCGGAAGGCATGGTAAAATCGGCATAGCAGCCCGTCTCGCGCAACACGGTCAGTTCGTTGTTCACGCCGCACCAGCGGCCGTCCGGCCGTGAATTGCAGAGCGCCCAGTTCCCATGAACAAAGCCGTAGGTGATCTGCCCCTGCCCATTCTTCCGTAGAAGGCCGTGTCCGTGGAACAAGCGGTTCTTGTAGCTCTCTAAAGTCTCTCGAAGCTGGTCGGCCGTGTCGTTGTCGTGGTGCAGGTGGACTTCCACGTCGCCAAAACCGCGGCGGCAAAGCCCGGCCAGCTTTTCGATGTGTTCGGGGTTGTATTCCTCGGCGGGATAGAAAAAAGTGTGCTGCGGCGGGCGGCCGCGCGAATCTTCGATGCCGGCTACTGACCGCGGATATTCCCGCAGCCAGCGGTCGGCCCGCTCCCGCTGGACGTACATTGCGCACCGCCCACCATCGGTTCGTAGTGGTCGGCCACGCATAGGAACACGTTGAGGGCCATGTCCTCGGGGAACTTTTGCCGAGAGCCAAGCAGCCGGAAAACGGTGCTCCAGTGCAGTCCCCGCGGCCGTATCATCCTGCCTTCATCCGTTTCGATCTTCCCGGTTGATAAAACCGTAGCCTGGAGAGACGGGCCTGTTTTCAGTTTGCCGGTGGTTGGACGACTTCGAAGGCCGAACCGGTGATACGGCGCAGTTCTGCGTGCAGGCTCGGGATCCGTTCGTCGGGCGCCACCGAGATCGCCCAGTCGATTCCGTTGTCGGCCACGAACATGCCGTACTTCTTCAGGCCCTTCAGAATGGCCTGGACTTCGGGGGAGAAGCCCGAAATGTCGAAATCCCGCCGCAAGCGAAGCCGTTCGCCCATTCGGGGCAGGTTCGCGTCTACCAGCCGGCTGGCAAAATGCGTGGCGGGGGCCACGTAAGCCCGTCGCGTCTTGGTCACCGTTACCCGCATCGCGTGCTCCACGGCCCCTCTCCACAGTTCGTCATAGCGGACCACGGCGGGGAAGATCGGCAATCCGGCGGCGTCGGTCGAGGTCCAACCTTCCGGCCGCAGCTTGTTCGATTTCAGATCGAAGATCGCCGCCCCGCTGGCCTCCCAGCCGGAACCGGTCTTCTTCGCCTGATAGAACTCGTAGAGCATCCGGTTGACCGGGTCCACGACAATGGCATGCCGGTCGCCTCCCCGCCCAAAACGATCGCGCTGCGCATCATCGAGGGTTTTCTCCCGGGCATCGGGATTGCGGCCATAGTCGATCGGCCAGCCTTCGATCGGCATGTTGTCCGGCACCGGGTAAGGGCCCGGGTCCGATTCGCTCGCATCGCCGGGAATCTTCACCTCCACCCGCTTCTGGTCCGGCGGGACGAGGATGAACCCCATGTCGGTATTGCAGCGGAGCGGCTTTTCAGCACCGATCGAGGCAATGATGTTCTTCGAGTTGGGATGCACCGGCCAATCGGAGACAACCTGGTTCCAGGGGTTGTCGGGCGGAAAGACCTCCAAGGCCGAAAGGATCGCGTCCGCTTCCGGCGTGTCGAACATCACCGGCCTGGAAATCGGCGGCATCTTGGCGGCACGAATTCGAGCCAACCGGGCCGGATCGCCGGCGGGCTGAGCCTTCGTTGTCCGCGCCGCAGGCCCCCCGGCCGACGCGGCAGGCGGCAGTTCCTCCTCGGGTGTGACGATCAGGTCCACGGGCATGTTGCCGATCTTGCCCGTCACGCGGTATCTTCGCACCGGCGCCGGCGCCGTTGTGGTTCCGGCCGGTGCCGGGGCCCCCGCCTTGACTAACCAGAGATTGCCCAGATAGAACGTCGCGGCCTGCTGCGCCTCCAAAGCGAGATACCACCGCTTGATCTCCGTCAGATCGGGGGCCGAGCCGTTCGTATTGACCAGGCTGCCGATGGCGATGCGGATCGAACTCTTGCCCGGCTTGAGCACAACAGGCACGTCAACGCGGGTCTGAAAATTGGTGGTTTGTGCGTGCTTAATGGTGAGCGTAAGCCGGACGTTCTCCCGACCGGGATTGAAGGCGTCGAATTGGAGGCACTCGAATCCCATCCAGTCCGCCACCCGTGCCTGCCGGTCCCCAAAGCTGTCGGGGCTGGCGAAAACCACCTTCAGCGCCTTTCCGCCGAGTTCCGCGCAATCCTCGCTCGTCATCCGGAACGTTGTCGATGCGGTCGCTGCCAATATCGTTGGGGATTTGCCCCGCAGCCACGTCCAGCAACGGCTCCCGGCCGGCCGGTCTGTCGGACGCCGCCAACTGCTGGCCGGCGGCCTGTGCCGGGGCTCCCTCCTTGACCAACCAGAGGTTGCCCAGATAGAACGTCGCGGCCTGCGGCGACTCCAAAGCGAAATACCACCGCTTGATCTGCGTCAGATCGGGGGCCGAGCCGTTCGTATTGACCAGGCTGCCGATGGCGATGCGGATCGAACTCTTGCCCGGCTTGAGCAAGACAGGCACGTCAACGCGGGTCTGATAATTGGTGGTTTGTCCGTGCTTAACGGTGAGCGTAAGCGGCACGCTCTTTCGGCCGGGATTGAAGGCGTCGAACTGGAGGCACTCGAATCCCGTCCAGTCCGGCACGCGTGCCTGCCGGTCCCCGAAGCTATCGGGGCTGGCGAAGACCACCTTCAGCGCCTTTCCGCCGAGTTCCGTGCAATCCTCGGTCGTCATCCGGACGTTGTCGGTGCGGTCGCTTCCGATATTGTTGGGGATTTGGCCCGCAGCCGCGTCCAGCAACGGCTCGCGGCCGGCCGGCTTGTCGGACGCCGCCGACTGCTGGCCGGCGACGGTTGATTTGTGAGTCATTACCTTGGCAAAGCCGATGATTCCCGCGGTTATACCCAAACCAAGAAGACCAAGGACGATCAGAGGAGATTTACGTTGAAACATGATTGCAGTCTCCGATACTTGTGAATCGCAAGGCTGGAGTCCCGCGCTCTCCCTGTCGTCATCGTCCGGCATGCAGCCCTCGCAGGATCGTTACCACTCGGCGCACGGGGTAGAAGATACGGTCGTTGAGCAAGAGATGCTTTGTGAGGAAGGGCGAGCGCGCAACCAGGTTCATCAACTTGATGGCCCAGTCTTCGGCGGCCGGCTCTACCGAGGTTCTCAACTCGGCCAGCGGCCCATCAACTGCGATCTCCGCCTCGGCCAAAGTGCCGAGCCCGATGTTGTGGGCGTGAACCACGTGCCGCGAGGCCGCCGGACTGAGACCGATCAACCGCATGGCCGTAGCGTCCAGGGCGACCGGGTCGCGGCTGGCGAGCAGGACGTTCAGGTCGATGGGGTAGCCGTTAATCGGGCCCCGGCCTTGCATGCCCACCAGACCGTCCATCAGGGCCAAAGTGACGGTCCGAAGCTTGTTGATTTCGCCGATCAACTCGTGCAGGTGCTTGTGCAACAGCAGCCGGTCATAGCGCGGAATGCACCCCCACTGGTTCTTCAATGTGCCCGTGATCACCGTCGTCGCGTGGGTTTTCAGCGCGGGAAGCGAGATGAACGCTTCCGCTTCGAGCCACGTCCGCGCCATCCCGAACCCTTTCATACGCGGGTCCGGCACTTCAACCAGTTCATCCTTGGAAAGGTTGATGACCTTGAGGTCCAGTTCCTTTGCGAGGCGGTACACCCCATTGTTCTCGAAAGCCGCCTCGGCCGCATAGCGAGAACCATCCGACTCGACGATCGTGATCCGGGAGGTGCGCTCCCGCAATACCCGGCACACGGCGTCCAGGACCACCAGCGAGGTGTTCGCCGTGTGGATCTGTTCCGGCCGCTCGGTGCAAAGATTCGGCTTGATAACCACGGACGCCCCGCTGCCGACGACTTCGCGCCAGCGGCACGCCTCCAGCAACTCACGCACTACAGGAAGCGGATCGTTGCGGTCGGCGCGACGAAGAAAGACTTGGCTCATGTAACCTGACTCCATTCCCACCGTCTATTCTGTTCGGTGTTCCGATGTGGCGGGCTGGGCCAGGGCAACTGGCGGCTCCCACGCCGGGGCTTGACCAACCCGGCTCGTCCTATGCCAAGTGCCGGTTTGCGGACTACTCAGCCAGCGCCAAAAACCGACCAGCAGGGCCAGGTTCATCCCGACAAACATGGTCAGCATCCGGACGAGCTTACACGGCAGGCTGCGGCCGTGCAGAAACGCCCCGGCAAGCGCAATCGCATAGACGCCAAGCTGCCCGGCAAGCACCGCTTGGAAAAATGGGCGGTCCAGCAGCAGCAAGTTGGAAACCAACATTCCCAGCAGGAAGAACGGGACCAGCCACCGTAGAAGTTTATGGGAGAAAAACGCAAACGCCGTCCAGCCGCAGCGCGGGCTCAACAATCGCCACAGCAGCGGCAGGCTCTGATACGCTCCCGTGCCAATGCGGACGCGGCGGCGGAACTCGCTGCCGATCGTTGGCGGCGTCTCCTCGGCGCCGACCGCCTCCGGGTCGTACACGATGCGCCCCTTGTGCCGCAGCTTGCTCAACAGGGGAATCACGAAATCATCAATAATGGTATTGTCGGGAACCGGCACGTAGGCTCGGCGGCGAATCGCATAGATGGCGCCGTTGGCCCCCAACAGCGCGCCCAGCCGCCCCTCGCACGTCTTTAGAAAGGTCTCATAGCGCCAATACAGACTGTCCACGTTCTTGCCGCCGGCCGGGTCCATGAGCAGCAAGCGGCCGCACACCACGTCAACCCGCGGGTCCGCGAACCAGCGGACCAGCTTCTTGATCGCGTCCGGCCGGTACTCGGTATTGGCGTCCGACAGCACGAGGATTTCCCCGCCGGTCTCGGCAATGGCCGAATTGAGCAGGGCCGACTTCCCCCGCCGCTGGGCATAGTCCAGGAGCCGTACCCCTCGATCGTTAAACCCGGAAACGATCCCCGGCGTCGCATCGGAACTGCCGTCCGAGGCAATTACCACCTTGAGACGCCCCGGTGGATAGTCCAACTCAAGGCAATTGCGAATCTTCCTCTCAATGACGGCCTGCTCGTTGTGAGCGGCGACAATAAGCGTGACCTCCGGGAGTTCCTCGCCGGCGGGCTGCTCCTTGTGGGCGACCGGTGGAAACCACCGCGCCAGCAGCCAAATGCACGCCGGATACGCCAGGTACGCGTACAACGTCAGGGCCAGACACACCCAGAATACGGTTTGGGCCAATAGGTTCACCACGTCCATCATCGCCCCCTCTCCGGGCACCGACCGCAGGTTGGTCGGGAGAGGGCTGGGGTCAGGGCGTTCACCGGGGCTCCCGCCTTCTTTGCCAGGGACGCCTCCACCAGCCCCAGCACTTCCGTAACTCGGGCCTCCCAACTCAGCGAGGCGACGCGGTCCATCCGGCGTTTCGCAGCCTCCCGGCCGTCCGGCTGTTGGATGACTTTATCGAGCCGGGCGAGGAATTCCTCGCGGCTGCGGGCGATCTCGATCACGTCGGCGAAGTTCTCCGCTTCCGGCATCGCCACGGAAACCACCGGCTTTCCCATCGCCAGGTACTCCCGCAGTTTCAGCGGGTTGGCGTGCATGACCTGCTGCGTCAGCTTGTACGGGATGATGGCCGCGTCGAACCGGCGGCCGTAGTCCGGCAGTTCCTCGTAGGTTCGCTTGCCGGTGAAGTGCAAATTCGGCAGCTTGGGCACCACGTCGTCTGGAACCGCTACGCGCCCGATCATCAGGAACGACCATTGCGGACGTTGTTCCGCAAGGTAAGCCACCAGGTCAAGATCGATCCAACGCTCGATCAGTCCAAAGAAACCGATGATCGGAACGGGAAGCCCCAAGACGTCACTCGGAATGTCTTTACCATTCGATTGCGCGCCCCGAAGTGTTCTACGTCGACCCCATGCGGGCTGTGGTAGGAGTTGGGATTCAACAGCGACTTCTTGCGCAGAAGCGTATCAGAGGCGACGAAAACCAGGTCTGCCTTGCGGGCGAGTGCTTCATCCATGGCCCGCACAGCCTCCACGTCCACGTTCGGCAGTGACGCATGATCGTCAGTGCAGTAGTACACAGAACAGCGTCTCGCCCAGTTGCCCAACTAAAGAGGCCACGTGGGGAATCACGAACCAGGCAATCGGCTGGCGAATCCCCTGCCGAAACATCAGCCATCGAACCGACCAAAGAATTAACCGGGCGTTCAGCCACCGGACGACGGCAAAACGGTGCAGCGGAATCTGTAGCAGCGTGTAAACCTTGAGCCCAGGCATCGCCTCCTTCGCGCCGCGCAGCGATCGCCACAGCTTCTGAAAGACCTTTCGCAAATCTCTGCCCGATCCCCGCGGCGCCCGCATCCCGGGACACTCGATATAGTACACTTGGTGCGTCTTGGCCAGGCGCCGGGCAACGTGGTGGCTGGACGTGCGGTTCTCCGCGTTCCAGTCGTTGCCGAAGTAGAGAATGGCCGTCTGGTTGATCACTATTGGGAGAAGCTACCTGTGAACGCAAATGGCGGGATGCTCAAACGTCGCAAACTCCAAACCGCGGTCGCGCGCTTCCCCGACTACTTCCGGCAATACGGCCGCGGCATAAGGGCGGTTGTCGTGCAGGAGCACGATGTCGCCGGCCTGGAGCGGATTCGTGCGGAACCAATCGAGAAGTGTGCTCGTTGAAGCCAGTATGTAATCCTTCGGATCCACGTTCCATAACACGACCTGCTGCCCGGCATGCCAGAGCCGGCAAAGGCTGCCAATCCCGAGCTTGCCGTGGGGAGGACGGAAGAAAGGGGGTGACGCGCCCAAGATGCCGCCAAGCAGTCCGCGGGTCCGCCGCACTTCTTCCAGCAACTCGCGGTTAGACATTTCCTCGAAAGAGCGGTGGGAAAAAGTATGCTGTCCAACGCTGTGCCCCTCCTTGGCCATCCGCCGCACCAGGTCGGGATGCCGCTCCACCTTCGCGCCGATCACGAAGAAGGTCGCCCGGACGTTGTTCGCCTTCAGCACGTCCAACAGCCGCGGCGTGTGCTCCGGGTCAGGGCCGTCATCGAAGGTCAGCCACACCAACCGCTGCTTCGATGGCCCACCGGCAATGAGGAAACGTTTGGGAACGCTCGCGACCATCGCCCGCCGGGCAATTTGACGCCAGGACCACGACGGCGTCAGGTTGCCGAGCCTCGACGCCGCCGTCCTGCCGGCTGAAGCGGCACGGTGCGGCTGGCTTCCGGCGCCCACGGAGCGGATCACGTCGATCAGACGCCCGGCGGCAACCGCGCAGCTCTCCGGCCGGAAACAGCGGTCCGTCTGCGGCGTGACCCGCGCGAGTTGCTGCCCGATGGCGTCGGCCAGTTGCAAGGGGTCGCCCGGCGCCACGAGACGGTCGATGCCCTGGGAGGCAATTTCCGGGATGCCCCCCACGCAGCTGGCCACGAACGGCGTGCCGCAGGCAATCGACTCCAGCAGCACGTTCGGCACGCCTTCCGAAAGGCTGGGCAATACCGTCAGATCGGCGGCCCGATACCAATCCGGCAGGTCATGGTGCAATGCCGGCCCCGCGAACCGGACGGACTCCCCCAATCCCCGCGCAACGCACGCCGCCTTCAGCCTTGCCTCGAGCGGGCCGGCGCCGACCAGCGCCGCCTGGAAACCGGTCTTGCGGGCCTTCAGGATCGAGCACGCCTCGACCAGCACATCGAGCCCTTTTACCGGCACCATGCGCCCTACCCACAGGAGCAGCGGCCGGTCCAAGGGCAACCCCAAACGGCGCCGCGCTTCGCGCCGCTCGCCGCACGAAAACTGCTCCCGGTCGACTCCGCGGTACACGACGTGAATCTTGGCCGGCTCGATCCCGAACTGGCACAGCCGCGACTTGATGTCGTCGCTCACGGCCACCACCGCGTCGGCCGACTCCAGCACCCGCAGGATGCACCGCCGGCGGGCGGGCTGTTTGGTCAACAGCAGCACGTCGCTGCCGCCCACCATGATCACACACGGCTTTCCAATCCGCCGCGCGGCCTGCACCGCCACGGCCCCGGCCGGATGGACCCAATAGGCGAGCAACGCGTCGGGCGGGCCGCCCTGCAAGAGCGGCAGCAGCGTGCGGCGCACCGAGCACCATAGGAACCAGCCGTAACAGGTCCGCAGGACCTTTGGCGTGTAGTAATAGCGCGGGTAGTAGACCCGCACCCCATGCACTACCTCATGGCGCTGCGGGCCGATTCCAAGGCCCTCCCGCCGCGCCCGCCACTCGTCGACCCAGGACACGGGCGAAACGACGTCGACCTGGTGCCCCACGTGGCACAAGGCGCGAGCCATCTCCATGTTGAACGTGCCCCGCGTGGGCTCCGTCGGATTCGGAAAGGTGCTTGTGATCAGAAGCAGTCGCATCGGTTCACGCGCCCGGAGCTTCCTCTCGCGCGTTGTGAAACAACATTCATCACGAAGGTCACGCCCTGTACCCGGGCAGCGGAGTACCGAGGCGTTGGAAGGCTAGCTTAACGCGCAGATTACAGCCTGCATTACGACAGAACTCCCCCTCTTCAAAAATCCAATGTCCTTGATCGTAAAGGAAACGCCCCGCCTTCCCGCCAACCATCATTTCGACCGTCTGGTCCTCCGGGAGAGAAACAGGCGAGCCGTTTGCAAAGTAAGTCCCGCTCGGTTCGTTCGCTCCGTAATACGTTTGCAACTCGTTGACGAAGAGACGTCCCGCCCGGTCTTCAAAAACATCCATCGCCATGCACTCCATACCGATCTTTTCGAGCACTCCACGCGCAAACTCAAGCAACTGCTCAAATGGCGTTTGAAACTCCACGATCTTCGATCCACTGTGAAAGTCGCCCACCTTTCCCTTCTGATAAGCACAATAGGAGTCCCCGATTCGGATTACCCGCCACTCCTTGACCTCTCCCAAGTGTTCCTGCAAGAGGATCTGCCCATAGTTGCGGTCTCGTGGGTCGTAGAAGTTGGAGCCAAAGCCCTTAGCGAAACACCGACAGATCATTCGGTCTGCGTCCTTTCGGCTGCGCAATATGCGCCACGCCTACCGCGTCCGAGCCGATGTCGGTCTTGAATACGAGCGGAAAGGACGCCCGGGCGACGAACTCAAGCGCCTCAGAACGAGAAAAGAACACCCAAGTCTTCGGATGGGGGATCGAATAATACTGAAGGTAGTTTGCACACCGTCGCTTGCTCTCGTAGAGCCAAAGTGCGTCAAAGTTGGGGAAAAGGTTTTTTTTCAAGAAGTTGGTCAGAAAATACGCGCGTTCCTCATAAAGGGCACGCCCGAGCGTCGACATGACAAACGGTCTGAAAAAGAAAACATTGCTTCGGTCGTTGGCAGCCTTTTCGACCCAATCGGGTGTCGTCAAGTCCACGACATCGTACGGCACGCCCAATTCCAGACACGCAGCCTCGTAATATACATGCCGAAGCATCCAGTCATGCACAATCGACACCCGGAGGTCCGTTGCTGGCGGCGATCTTCGCGCCTGCGCCAACACGAGTGCGTACTTTCTCTCCCAGTCCTGCCGGTCGAGGGTCTCGAATGCGACGTGCGCCTTCGCCCACCGCTTAAACCCCTTCGGCAAAAACCGCAAGAGCCCGGTCGCCCTCGCTGCTGCCACGGCCGTTGCGGTTGCGTGCTTGGGATTACGTTCCACCGGAATGTTCTATTACCCTCCTGGGCTCACACGTTTAGACAGACGCACAGACCTTCCGGTCGAACCGGCCTGCCGTTCAATCGGCGACCGCCGGTTGCGAGAGGTGCCGAAGGTAAGCCCCCTCGTAGGCTCTTACCATTTTCCGTACGTCGAAGGCGTCCTCGACGCGCTGTCGGCCTTTTGCACCCGCCTGTGTCGCCAGGGTGGGGGCCGTGGCGAGCTTCAAAATGGCGCTCGCCATCAAACCCGGGTCGGCAGGATCGACGAGAAGCCCCGTCTCACCCTCCACCACCACCTCGGCGTTACCTCCGACCCGCGTGGCGACCACCGGCAGCCCGGTCGCCATCGCTTCGAGCAAGGTAAGCGACAAGCCTTCGGTCAGCGACGGCAATACGAACATCGACGCTTGCCGCAGGTGGCCCGACACATCTCGTGTTTCGCCCACGAACTGTACATTCGCGCGGAGGCGCAGCTCGGCGGCCAGGGTTTCAAGTGATTCCCGGCACGGTCCGTCG
Organism: uncultured Planctomycetaceae bacterium; assembly: GCA_963754135.1. GTDB lineage: Bacteria > Planctomycetota > Planctomycetia > Pirellulales > Thermoguttaceae > JAJFUI01. The sequence continues at coordinate 422,023 of CAVWEY010000001.1, read as the reverse complement.
CCGACGACCCGCAACTTGAAGGCGGACAACTGGCGGACGACCAACGAGACGGCGAGAAGCAATGTCTGGATGTCCTTCTCCGGGCTAAGGCGAGCAACGACAACAGCCGGACCATCCGGGCGCGGGCCGTGAAAAGGAAATGCGGCGAGATCGATCCCATTCCAAATCGTGCAAATGCGATCTACGCGTATGCCGGTTTGAACAGCCAGGTTTGCGCTATCATTTGACACGCAGACCACGAGTTTCACCATTCGAGCCGCGAGGGCCAACATGCGGGACTCTCGCGTGCCCGGGGCCGGACCTTGCCCGTGCCGGGTATTGACTACGAGGGGTACGCCAGCCAACTTCGCCGACGGGGCTCCGTAGATACACGGCGCAGTATTATGAGTATGCACAACGTCAGCCCGCAGGCGACGAAACAGTCTCGCGAGCCGAAATACCAATGCCGGACGCAAGCCGGGACGCTTGCCCAGCACGTGGACCTTCCACCCCAGGGCCTCGATTTCGTCGGCCAGTGTCCCACGGCCCTCCAGACAGATGAAATGGAGATTGAATCGCTCCCGGTCGGCGTGCCGGGCGAATTCGACAAGCAGCTTCTCCATGCCGCCCATCTCCAGCCCGAGGCTGACGTGGGCAACGCTGCACGGCGAACCAACGGCGATTGGAAATCTCATGCGTCAGGTGGGTCGCCGAAGCGCCGCTAACGCCGCGCTCTTCGCCAAAATCCACCAGGCTTGGGGCGAAAGCGGTTGTCGGCGCAGGCGCCTCAACGCCGGGCTGATGGCCGCAGCCGGATTCCCACCGCCCAGATGGCAGCCCGCCCACGAGCCATAGACCTTCGCCTCCCATGAGCGCACGCCCGCCCTGCCTAGAAGGTCAGCGTTTCTGTGTACTACCCGCAGCATGTTTCCATAATCGCGATCGGCATTTGTCCGCGAAAGCGAGCCCTCCTCCAAGACGGCCGTTGCAAGCGGCTCTGAGACCAGGTAGCACGGGCATCGGCGCGTCAGTCTGACCCATAGGTCGCGGTCCTCCGCCGTTTCAAGTTCTAACGCAAACCGTTCGCTTCCGAGCGTCTCACGTCGGATGATCACCGTTCCTGTCCATACCATAGTTGCCAGCCGGAAGGCCGCTTCCCCCTTAGTAACCAGTACGCGATCGTACCAATGCGGGTTGCCTTCGGATCGGGCGATGCGCGATTGCTCAGGTATCTCCTCAAAAAAGTTCCCGGCGACAAGCCCAACCTCGGGATGCCGCTGGAAGACGGCGAGTTGACGCTCCAGCTTTTTCGGCTCCCAATAGTCATCGGCGTCCAGAAAGGCGATGTAATCTCCTGAAGCCACCTCGATGCCGGCGTTGCGCGTGCTGGCCGCGCCACCGTTCTCTTTTGAAGTAGCGTCATGCGGTTACCGTACGACGCTACCACCGATCGGATATTGTCGGGGCTGCCGTCGTCGACCACGATAATCTCGCTCGGAGAACAGGTCTGCACCAGAACGCTGTCCAAGGCCCGCCGGATCGTTCTGGCACACCTATAGGCGGGGATAATGACGCTCACCGGTGAATGTTGGGGCACGTTTACGTCGTTAGCCAAGCTCGAGAATCCCAACGTGTTCATTCAGAGAAGCGGCTGCGACAAACCGTCTGTCTGAAGACACTCGTTGCCAGCAACTTGACATGTCCTCAGAGAAATCAATGTCGTCAAGAAGAATAAGAGCGCCCGGCGCCGTGCGCTCAATTACGGCTTCAAGTTGCGGAAGCACAAAGTCGCTTGTATGTATTGCGTCGATGAGCGCGATGTCGATACGTTCGCCCCGTGTCACGTACCTGTCGATATTGTCTTCAAACGTTCCAACCTCAAGGATAAAGCGCCGACCTACTTCAGACAGGTTCCGTCTGGCTAAGCGAGCCCAACTCTCGTTTGGCTCGAAGGTTAGGAGCCGACCAAAGTTGTTCGATTCAATCCCGGCCAGCCAATACATTCCCGATACTCCAAAAGCCGTGCCAAATTCGACAACGGTTTTTGGCCTTTTCATTGCCACAAGTTGCGAGTAGAGATTTCCCATCACCATTGATGTACGGACTTCGTCGCAAGTTCGAGTTGGGCCAAAACTTTGCGGAGGATATCCTTCCCACAATTGTTGGGGGCCAAGTCTATCGGTTCTCTCTGCAATACGTTCGATTGTCTGGGAAAGGGAATGGGGGGCCAGCCTAATCTCGTCATTCGTGAACTGAAGCGCAAGCGAAGCCTGCCGCGACCAATTTACCCGCTGAACGCGAATGCGCATGGGCGCCCGGAAGGCGCCTCGGAGTCTGGTTAGAAAACGTGTCAAATGACCGGCCTCCCGATTCTGGGCGCCACAAGCCTTATTCCGCGTCCCGGCAAATGGGCTGCGCCGGAACACGTGACGCTCGGCAGGGTTCGACTGATACCGAAGCGGGGTTCGCAAGAATCCCGGATTCGTTGGAAACCGTTCTTTCATTGGCTTATCCAACGGCAAGGCCGGCGCGTCGAACCGCCCGCACGCCAAACAACCCCCCCATAACCCGATCCAGTCGTAGTCGTTCGCCTGCAAGATGGCTCTTTAGGCCCGCCGCAATTGCGATTGACGAACTCATAGCCAAGTCGCAGGCCAGCATCAATGCCTCCGCCGACAAATTGTCGGGACCGATAGAGAACCCTTCCAGGTCAAGACCGGCAAACAGTCTACTCACCTTGCGGTCGTACGCAATGCCAACAGCCGGAACACCGAGCCCAAGCGCAAACGCCGAGGCGTGCAAAGGCATCGCAAGAACCAGATTGGCATTCTTTATTACTTTTATCAGGCGGCTCGAATGGCAATCAAGCTCCGATTGTGCCGAAAGCCCTGCGTCCGCCAAGCTGCGTGCGAGAGCTTGCGCGAGGGGCCTGTCCGCCACGCCGAAAGCAAGAACCCGGATCAAGAGACCATCAGTTGTGGATGCCAACCGCAGCAACGTGTCAGTTACAATGCCAACAATTGCGGCATCCGTGTACGTTCTCGCAAATGGGTGGTCCTCCGGCAAGCACTTCAGGGCTACCCCAATTCTCACGGCCGACCCACCCGTTTCCCACCCCGCCTCTGCGCCATCGCACCGCAGATCGTTGACCTGCGCAAGAACCGCGTCACAGCAAGACACGATCCGCGTGCCGTCACCGAGGACCGTCGAGGCGACTCTGGTGCTGTCCACGTCACGGAATATCAAGCGATGAGTCGCAACGCATCGCACGACGCAGAATCGCGCGGCCAATTGTTGTGGTCGGTTCCTGTGCGCCAACGCTTATCGCAACAATCGGTTTTCGCAGGATTGCGGCAGTCATAAGCCGGTAGAACATCCCGAGGGTGGCATGAAGGCCGACGTCGTCCCGGAATAGCTCACCACCACCAAGAATGAAATAATCGCAATCGCGTATGGCGGATATGGTGCGGAGGAGGAGGAGCTTTCCAAGAGCGCCGTAGATTCCCCGCCCGAAAGGGTTCGTCTGCATTACCGCCCGCAGCGAGTGTCTTCGCTGCGTATCCTCCGGATCCGATGAAAAGACCGTAATTCTTGCATCAGGATCGTGCCGCGTGAGGAGGTAGCAGACCGCCTCCAGGAGCGCTTCGTCTCCCACGTTGCCATCACCGTAACACCCGTCAATCAGGTATCGCACAGCCCCTAAAATACCGTGGATGCACCCGACGTTTGCGCCAAAACAACGCGGACGAGAGAAACCACGGACGAGAGACTAGCCCGGCGCGGCGGGCGTGACGAATTGTCGTTCGAACCACGGGGCCGGCGCTTTCTGTTCGGCGCGTCAACACGACTCCTCGGTCGTATATTGTGGCAAAACGCGCAACGGTGCAAGCACGCCCAATAGAGAAAGGCGGCAAACAGGGCCGAATAGCACGCCATATGCACGACAAACTCATAGGCAAAGAGCGACGTTCCCGAGAAAAGCATCGCTGCGCCAGCCGCCGCGGGAACGACGCACACTGCAAGGGCGGGCACAACGGTCTGACTGCGCATAAGCGACGAGCGGCACGTGCAGCGTCCGGCAGCCGTGCCAGGCCATCGCCAATCCGGCCAGCGTCGAGACGATCGCCAGGGCCGTACACACGCCAACGGCGTCGCTGTACTTCGCCGCAAGGAGCGCAAGGCCGATGGCCAGCACCGTTTGCCCGATGGCGATCACCGCCAGGAACTGGTGCCGGGCAATCCCAAGCAGCACACACGATGTAATTGACTGGGAGAGCGGGACGATGGAACCCAGCGCGATAATCGCCAAGTAAACCGCCGCTTGAGGGTATTTCGGGCCAAGCCAGGCCGCAATAAACGGATGGCCGAAAAGACACATTCCCAGCGCGGTGAACAGGGCCATCGCCCAGCACAGCCGGCCACCCTGAACGAAAAGCGCCCGCTGCCGCGAAGAATCGTCCAAGGCCGAGTAGCCGTGCTCTTGGGCGTCAGCACGCCCGTCGCGGCGCTGAATAGCACGTTGACGACGTTCAGGAGCTTGTCGGCAATCGCATAGGGGGTGACGGCGGCCGGGCCCACGAACGCACCAATCACGACGGCGGGAATCCGTGTGATGATTTGCACGGCCAACGAGCGGATGAAGTTCCACAGGCCGAAGCCGAAGATGTCGCCGAGGGCCTCGCGGCTGATGAACCGCACGCCGACGTGCAGGCCGCCGAGCGCGGCCCAGGTGTTGGCCATCTTCAGCGAGCCGGCCAGCAGCGAGCCCGCCAAACTGATCACCGGCAGGCAGATCAGCGTGGTGGGCGACTTGAGGAAAAGGAATATCAACACGGCCTTCAGCACCGAGACGCAAATGTCGATCTGATTGAGCCGGTCGAACCGTTGGGCGGCCCAGAGCGTGGCGTCGAAGGCGCTCAGGGGAAAGGAGAGGGCCAGATTGAGCCCCGCCAGCAACAGCGTGACGCGGACCGTCCACTCCTGGCCGGGCGGTACGTCGAAGAGCCGGAAGAACAGGAACTGCAAGGCGACCACGCCCAGCAGCGTCAGCGCAAACGCCGCGCTCAGGAGGGCGATGGCCGTATTGAGCGTGGCGTTGATTTTATGCGTATCGCGGCGGGCCAGGTGAAAGGCCAGTTGACGCCCCAACGCCCCGCGGACGCCCAGGTCGAGAAAACCGAAGCAGCCGGTCAGCGAAGCGATCAAGGCCCAGAGGCCGTAGGTGGTGTCGCCCAGCGTATGCACCACGAAAGGCATCATGAAGAAGCCGATCAGCGCATCGCTGAGCGTGCCGGCGCAGTTCCAGGCGGCGTTGCGGCGGATTCCAGGCGGCGAGTTGTTTTTGCCTAGTCCGAACATTTCAAGAGACGATCGGGCCTCTTAGGGAGCGGATGACGACCAGCGGACCGTGAGGCGGACAAAGACGTAAACTACGGCCAAAAAGAACACGCTGCCGAAGGCGAGCCGCTTGAGAAACCAGGAATCGAACTTCAGCGGCAGCGGCTGCGTTTGCCCGGCGGCAATTCGCACATAGGCGGTCGCCAGGCCCAGCACCAGGTAGGTGGGCACCATGTAATTCCGCGAGAGCGACAACATGGAAGCGGCGAAGCCCACGAGCACGGCCGTGACGCAGGGGAGCAGGCGTTTCAGTCCGCCGTGGATCGGCGAAAAACCATCTTCGGCATCCGGAGGGGGACCGTCCCAGTTTCGCTCGGACGGAAATTGGGACAGGGACAGGGGGACAGTCCCATTTTCGTCGGACGAAAATTGGGACAGTCCCCAGTTCCGCAGGCGGTAGAGCATAATGAGCGCCGCCGCAAAGGCCCCCAGGAAGAGCGCGCCGCCGAAGAAGCCCAGCTCGGTGAAGGCGTGGAGGAAGGAATTGTGGGCCACCTGGCCGGCCTCGTCGGCATAGTTCTGACAGCCAATGCCGAAGAGCGGCTGCTGCCTGAACAACGCGAGCCCCATCGACCAGAGCTGGACGCGAGACTGACCGGTATCGGTATCCATGGCTTGATCGAGGCTCGTCATGCGGCCCTTAAAGGCCACCAAGAGCAGGGGGAGGGCGACCGCGGCGATCAGGGCTGCGCGCCGCCAGCCCCAGCGGGCGTGGCAGAGGGTCAAGAGAGCGGCCAGCAGGGCCAACAGCCCGCCACGGGATTGCGTGCCGTAGATCGCATACCCGAACAGCCCCGCCAAGGCCAGCCCCAGGGGCCGCAGGATGCCGCCGGCCGGATCGGCGACGAAGTACAGGGCAATGGCCACGCCCGCCACCAGGATCATGGCAAAGTCGTTCGGATCGTTGAAAATACCGGTGCTCCGGAGGCGTGGAATGACACTCATCTGGCCCGTGGCCGCGTCGAGTTGCCGCTGCGCATAGAAATCGCCGCCGGGGAGTTCGATGACGTGATAGGCGCTCAGGAGGGCAATCGCCGCCGCCAAGGCAATCAGCAGCAGGAGCCAGCGGAGGAAGCTCCTGAGCCGCTCCTCCGAGTTGATGTTGGCCACCAGCAGCAGGTAGTAGACCACAAGTTTGAAAAACATGAAGCCCGACATCCTCGCGCCCCAGATGAAGAGGTGCGAAAGGTGCGAGAGCACCACCGCCGCCCACAGGCCGATCACACAGGCGGTGATGGGGTTCTCGGCGAGCGACTTCGTGGAAAGCTGGCTGAGGACACCGGGCAGCGACGCGGCCAGACAGGCGAGGATCAGGTACTCGTAAATGGGCCACGCATAGACGGCGGGGAAGATCTCCGCCGGGCGGACAAAGAGCGCGGCCGTGACGAGCAGGAAGAGGAAGTAGGCCATACGACAGTGAAGACGTTGAGCACGCCCGGGCCGGCCGTCACCGGGGCTTGACGCGGCCGTCGCCGTCCCGGTGATGCGTGCCGTGGTGCGGGCGGTGGCCGGAGCCATCGCCGTCGCCGTTGCCTTTGGCCGAATCGGTGACGGACTGAACGAGGATGCTCACCGGCGTGGCCAGGGTACGGTCGGAGCCGTCACCGTTGCCGTGGGATGGCGCGCCCTGCGCCGTTGCCGGCAGCGTCACGCTGCGGCGGAGCCGGAACGCAAGCAACAGCCAGCGTTCGGGCACTCTGAGAATCCGTAGCAGCGTACATAAGAAGAGGCGGGCGTCGAGCCACGGCCCCGCCCGACGGATGTACTCGCAATCGAGGACCAGTTTGCGGCGGACGCTCACCAGATCGCTGTCGGGGCGGAGATTGAGTTGCGCCAGACCGGTCACGCCGGGCGGGACGGCCAGCCGGTCCAGATAGCCGGGAATCGCTTCGGCCAAGACGTGGACGAACTCAGGGCGCTCGGGCCGCGGTCCGATCAGCGACATTTCCCCCTTCAGCACGTTGAGGAGTTGGGGGAATTCGTCCAGATGGAACCGGCGAATGACCCGGCCCACCGGCGTGATCCGCGGATCGCCCGTTTGGGTCCACACCGCGCCGCAGCCGGCCTCGGCCTTATGTCTCATGGTGCGGATCTTGTAAATGACGAACCGCCGGCCGTGTTGGCCGAGGCGGACCTGGCGGTAGATGCCGGGGCCGCGCGAGGTCAGGCGGACCAGCAAGACCAGAAACCCGATGATCGGCAGCCCCGGCAGCAGCAGCAATGCCCCGAAGGCGCGGTCGAGAACGGCCTTCCAGCGGAAGTACGCCGATGGCCGCATCAGGTCGGCCGCCGGGATCCGCCTCGCCGGTGTGGCCAGCGTGCGATGCGGCTTTCTGGCTATCGTGCTGCGATTCGCGATGGACATGAGTAGGCTCCTCCCAGAACGGCTTCGGAGTGCTGTGTGAAAACCGCTATTTCTACCTTGACGGCTCGATCATGCACTTCCTCGCCACCGGCAGAAAATCCTCGAGAAATTTCCGGCACGGATCGGAGGATTGCCCGCCGGCCGCCGCCGGCAGGCCACAGGAAAGCTGGATCTTATACAGATAGGGTTGACCGGCGAAGAAGAAGCGGGGGTCCTTCGTGGCCGACCAGCGGCTGCCGGCGCTCCAGCCGTAATACATGCGGAGCAGGTCCCCGCGGATGTTGCCGGCCTTGTAGTCCAGGGTCCAAAGCTCGTCGTCGGATCCGTCGGCCCGGCGGATCGCCACCAGTTGCCGCTCGCCCTGGCTTTGGTAGTTTCTGCTGGAGAAGCAGACCTCCGGGGTGTGGACCGAGATTGGCCCTGGGGGACCGAGCAGCAGGGTCACGCTCACCAATTCGCCGGTAACCTGGTTCTCGTAATTGGAGACGAGATAGCCGGCAGGCGCCAGTTGGCTCAGCGCCGTCTCATCCAACTTGCCGGAGGATTGGAGACGCCAGTCTCCGAACTGACTGGGCATCTGCTTCAGCTTCTTGGCGGCGGCCAACGTGCCGGCCGAGGGTCCCCAGCGGTTGCGCAGGCGCCCTTGGAGAACGCCGGACAGGACCGTCACCGCGGCGGCCAGAACGACTGCCAAGAAGAACAGTTGCCGTTTCACGTCAGTTGGCTTTTTTCTCCAGTTTCTTTTCCAGCGCCGCCAACATCTCCCGGTCCGACGGCGTGAGCACAGATTGGGTGAGATTGCCCTTGCGGGCGGCGAGGAGGGCGGCACGGGCCTTGCCCGCCTCCCCCGCCCGGTCGTAGGCCACCGCGAGGTGGAAATGGTAGCGGGGGTCGGATTGAGGCCCGGCAGCCGCCTCCTCCAACAGCGGCACGGCCTCGTCCGGCTTCTTCTGAAACACCAGGATCATCCCTTTGGTGTCCAGCAGGCCCGGCTGTGGCCCGGCAATCTGAATGGCGCGGTCGACGTATTCGAGCGCTTCCTGCCTCTTGTCGGGCTGCTCCGCGAGAAGGGTGGCCAGGTTGTTCAGCGTGCCGACGTCCGCGGGTTTCAGCGCCAAGACCTGCCGGAACATGCCGACCGCCTCGTCGAGCCGCTGCTGGACGACCCGCACGCTGGCCACGGCGCTGAGCAGTTCCACGTCGTCCTTGTGGTCGGCGGCGGCTTCCGTCAAGACCGGCTCGGCGAGTCGGAAATCTTCCGCCGACGGCTTGCCCGCCAGCAGTGCCAACGCCAAGGTGACCGCGGGCCGGGCGGTGTGGTCGGACTGTGCCGCGTTGCGGCAAAGCTCGATGGCCTTCCCCGCCCGGCCTTGCTGCGCCAGCACGACCGCCAGCGACTCGAACCGTCCGGGCTGGAGCGCGAGCAACCGGCGATACCAGCGTTCGGCCGCCGGATACTGCTCGACGGCGGAATAGAGATTGCCCACGGCGAAGGCCAACTCGGCCTCCTGCACCTTGCGCTTCGCCGGCTCCAGCTTCTCCAACTCTTTCGCGAGTCCTTTGGCCACAAGTTCCACAAGGGGTTCGATTTTCTCGGGCTGACCCTTGCCGCGGAGCCAGCGGGCCCGTAACGCCGCGGCGCCCAGGTCGTGGGGTGAAATGCCCTCCAGCTTCTTCAGCCACGGATCGGCCTCGTCGAACCGGTCGTGCCGGAGCAGCAGTTCGACGTAGGAAGCCAGGTGCGCGGCGCTAGGCTTTTCGACGCCGGCCAGCTTCAAGTACTGTTGGCGGGCGAGATCCAGCTTTCCGCCGGTCTCGTAGAGCCGGGCCAGCCAGAGGCGGTCGGACGGGGCGGCTCTCTTCGGGTCCAGCACCAGTTCTTCGAGGATGTGTTGAGCCTTGTCGAGGTTCTCTTTTCCGCCCCGCCGCATCAACAGCATCGCCTCCATCCGCCGGTTGATCTCGGGCATGGCGGCGTCCTTGCCCGCCCCTTCAATCAACCGCTGCGCTTCTTGCCATTGCTGTTGTCCGCCCCGTTCGAAGAGCAACTCGGCCAGCATCCGTCGCGCAAGACTGGAATCGGGCCAGCGCTGGAGCACGTCGCGGAGCAATTGCTCCGGCTCCTGGCGCTGCTGGGCGGAGCCGGTCCGCAGCAGGTACCTTGCCAGCCGCAATTGGGCCGCCGCGTCGTCCGGCTCCAGGCGGGCGGCTTCCCGGTAGTTGGCCTCGGCTTGCTTTTTGTCGCCGAGCAAGTCGTATCCTTGGGCCAGGAGCGACGCCCGCTGAGCCTTGCTCAGCTTTTCATTCTTGCCGATCGCCTGGAGCGTCTCGCGTGCCAGTCCGGGGTTCTGCGTACGGACGTAGAAATCGAGCAGCCCGCCCAAGGTGCGGGCGTCGTCGGGCGCCAGCGCGACGGCCCCTTTCAGTTCGGCTTCTGCCTCCCCGGCCTTGTCGGCCGTCAAGAGCACTTGGCCGAGCCAGAGATGGGCCAGCGGATCCTTGGGGCGCTGCTCCGCGCCGCGGCGGGCGGCGTCCAGGGCCCGATCGATCTGGCCCCGCCTCGCCGCCACGACCATCTCCAGCGAAGTAAGCGTTTCCGAAGGGGCAATCTGGTCTTGCATCAACAGCAAGTAGTGGTCCGCCTCCTCTGCCCGGCCGGTCAGCAGCAGCAACGAGATCGCCCGCTGGTAGGCCAGGGGAAGCCGTTCTCCCAGGCGGATCGCCTCCTGATAGGCTTCCGCCGCCTGCTCAAACTTGCCGCCGGCCTCCGACAGCAGCCCTTGGAGCAGGTAGGCTGTCGGCCAGGAAGGGCGCTGATTCTGGATGAAAGTCTGGAGTTTGGAGGCCTCAGCGAGCTTGGCGTCGTCGGAACCGCTGGCCTCGGCCAGCAAACGGCGGGCCTGATAGTACCGCCAAAACACGCCGTCCTCGCCTTCCAGCTTGCGCAGCTCGGCCTCCCGCTGTTCGACCTCGGGGAGCTTCCCCGATTCGAGGGCCAGTTCCGCCAGCCGCAGCACCCATTCCCGGCTATTCGGCTCCTTTTCGTGGAGATTGAGCAACTGCTGGCGGGCTTGATCGGGCCGGCCCTCGCGCAACGCAAGCTGGACGAGTTCGCGCCGCAGGGCAGGACGCAGCCTCTTCGGTCAGCGTCTCGAGGCCCTGGGTCAGCACCTTCCGCGCCTCGTCGTATTGTTTGCGGCCGGCCGCCAGCCTGGCCCGCAATAAACAAGCCGCCTCCGCTTGCCCCTTCATCCCTTCCAGCCGTTGCACGATCCGGTCCGCATCGGCGGGCTGATCAAGCCGCTGGTAGGCCACGGCCAGCGCCAACAGCAGGCCGGGAGCGTCGGGGTGTTCCCGTTCGGCGGCGTGGTACAGTGCGACGGCGTCACGAATTCCCTGGGCCGGTTGTCCCTTCTCCTCGCCGCGGGCGACGAGGTACTCGGCCTCCAGCAGCGCGAGCCGCCAGGGGTCGGCCGGCGGCTTCTTCTCCTGGGCCTTTTTGGCCTCCGCCAGGGCCTCGTTGAACGGACGCCAGTCTCTGGCAGGGTTCCCGTCTTGGTCCGTCTTGGGCAGGCGAAGCTGCCGCTGGAGCCGCACGCCGGCCAGAGCGAGCCAGGTCTCCGGCGGGGCGCCGAGCTTAAGGGCCTGTTCATAGTCCCGCTCCGCCGCGTCCGGCCGGCCGGCCGTGGCCCAGGCGCTGGCCGCCATCGCGCGCAGCCAACCGACCTCGGGCGCCAACTCGGCCGCTTGCTCGTAGGCCGTCGCCGCCTGGTCCCACTGGCCGACGGCGGCATAGGCGCTGGCCAGCAATTGCCAGGCTTGCCGGCTGCGGGCGACTTCGGCGGCCGCGGTTTGCTGACCAACCGCCACGCGCCGCAGCACCGGAATCGCCTCCAGATACAGCCGCTTGGCGACCAGCAATTTCGCCCGCAGAAGATCATTCGTACGTCTAAACGCGAGCTTCGCCGGCTGGGGAACGTTCGGGCTCGGGCCGATCTGTTCGGCGGTCCGCTCCAAGGAGCCAATCGTCTTATCGGCTTCCTCCAACTGCCCTTGGGCGATGAGGAGGTCCGCCAAGCGGACATTCAACTCAATGCTATCCTTCTTGGCCTTCTCCAGGCCGAGCCGCCACGTCGCCAGGGCATCCTTCGACTTGCCCTGCCTCAGGTACAATTCGCCCAGGCCCACGTACGCCGTTTCGTCTGACGGCGAAATCTCGATGGCCCGCCGGTAGTGCTTGCCGGCTTGCTCCAGGTAGGCTTGCACCTTCTCGGGCGCCACGCCGTCCCGTTTCGCCGATTCCGCGTCGCGCTGCGCCTGATAGGCGGCGTGCAGGACGACCTTCAAGTCGTTGGGATTATCCTTCAGGGCAGCCGCCAAATCCTCCTTGGCGGCGGCCAAATCCGTCTTGGCGGCGGCCAAATCCGTCTTGGGAGTGGTCAGCCGGTAACGGTAGTGGGCCAGCCGCGCCTCGGCGCTTTGGGGATTGGCGGCCACCATTGCGTCCATAATGCCGTCGGCCAACCGTTGCCGCTCGGCGTCGGAAAGGGCCTGTTGCTTCTCGCCGAGCAACTGCGGTTGTGCGCGACAGATGCGGGCGAAGATGTCGGTGGTTTCCACGTCGCCCGGATTGAGCTTCAGTGCCCGCTCGAACGCCTCGCCCACCAGCGTCGGACTCCGCCCTTGGGTGAGCCCGCCCGCCCGCGATTGTCCATAGAGCGACAGGGCCACGAGCCGCCAGCCTTGCGGATCATTCGGGTCGCGTTTGAGAAGCTCGCGGGCCTCTTCCTCGGCTGGCCCAAAGCGCCGCAACTCGATCAGCAATTCGGCCAGCCGGCGGCGCAGCTCGCGTTGCTTGTCGGCCGGGGCCACCCCGAGCGCCTGGTAATAGTATTCGACCGCTTGCTTCTTGCCCGTCACGTCCTTGGTGGCGCGGTCGTAGCTCTCCGCCAGCAGCACCTGGACGTCGGCGTTGTCGGGGTGGAGCTTCAGATATTGAAAATAGTATTGCGAGGCCGCGGCGTCGTCTTTCTCTTCGGTCTTTTTCGTGGCCTGCACGAGCCAGGCGTCGGCGGTCCGCTTCACTTGCCACCAGTACCAGAAGTACGCTGCCGGTCCGATGATGGCGGCCACGATCAGCGTCTCCACCAACAGCCGCGTGTTCAGAACCCGTCTGATCCCGGCCTTGGCCGGCGGTGGCGATCTACGCGTATCTGAATTGTCCATTGGGTTACTCTCCCTCAGTAGTTCCTCTTGCCGGAAGTCGGGTGCCATGCCCACGCTTGCCGTGGGCATGGCGAATGCGCGGCACGGCGGCCACATGCCCACGGCAAGCGTGGGCATGGCACCCGTCCCAGGACTGTCCGCAACACGGACCCATTACCGGGTGTAGCTATAGTCGCCCCAACGATAGGAGTAGTTCTTGGCCGGAACCCCGTTGAGCACCAGGCCGACGGGATGGCCGCCCGCCGCCGCCAGCCGGTCGAGGATCCGGCGGATCTGGTCCACCCGGCTGACGTCGCGCATCACGCACACCAGCGAGGCGTCGGCCGACTTCGCCAGCACCAACGCTTCGCTGGCCGAGAGCACCGGCGGCGTATCGATCAATACGTAGCGGTAGAAGGGGGGAATCTTGGCCATGAGCGACGTCCACGCCCCGTTCCCCAACAGACTGTGCGGACTGACTTCCAGCCTGCCGGCCGGCAGTAGATGCACCAGATCGCTCCAACTGGTGACGATGGCCTCCTCCAGACTGCACTCGCCGCTGAGCACCTTGGCCAACCCCGGCTCCAGCGGAACGTCAAACACGTTGTGGATGTCCGGGCAGCGCATGTCGCCGTCGATCAACAGCAACGGCTTTCCCGTCGCCCGCGTGAAGCTCACCGCCAGTTGCGAGGCGACGCTGGTCTTTCCTTCGCGGTTGGCCGCGCTGGTGACCGCCAGCACCCTCAGGTTCCCGAACTCCTCGGAAAGCGTCAGGCTGGTGCGCAGGCTGTCGATGCTCTCCTCGAAGAGCCGCAAATCGTGCCTGATCCGGGCGCTGGCCGAACTGTGGGCCACGGGGGTCCGCACCGGCAGGTGGGCGATCTCGCCCAGCACGGAAACGTGCGACTGCCGCTCGAGCGTGAGCGAGTCGCTCACGCGCCCCACCAGCCGCTCCCAAGCCACCACCAGCGCGAACGGCAGGCAGAGACCGGCCAGCACCGCCAACGTCATGTTCCGGTAAGGGAACACTTCGACGGGAGTGGCGGGCGGTTCCGCCGGCTGCATCAGCGTGACCCGCGCCGGCGCGCCCGCTCCGTCTGAAGCTGCAGCGCCCGCTGCGCGATCAACTCGAACACCTTTTCCGCCCGCACCAGCTCGTCGCGCTTGAACCCCAATTCCATCGTCTCGCCGCTGCTCTGCTCGACCTGTTTGTGCTCCTTGTCGTAGCGCTCCTGGAGGATCTGTTCCATCACGCGGGCGGCTCCGCGGTCCGACCGCAGCTTGGACAGCTCTTCGGTCCGGCGTTCGGTCTGGACCGATCCGGCCTCGGTCCGTTTGGCAATGATCGACGCCTCGGCCTCATTGACCGCCCGCCCCCTCAACTCCTTCCGCAGCCGCTCGAGCGCCGCCTCGTCACCGCGGATCTCGCCCAGGAGCCGCTCGTAACCCGGCGGCCGCTTCCCCCTGACCATCACCCGTTCGGCATCGGTCAGCCTCGACCGCTTGGCGGCGATGATCTCGTTCTGCCGCCGGATTTCGGGGCTCTCTTCGACGATGCGGCTGACCATGACGTCCCGCAGGGCCTTTTCCTGATCGGACAACAGGGTGGCCGGCACCGCATCCGCCGCCCTCTGCTTCTCGTCCAACTCCTCCTCGGCCGCCTTGATCCTCGCCTCCAGCACCGCTCCTTCCACCTGCGCCGCGATCAAACGCCCTTCGAGATCGGCCAGCGGATGCTTCTGGAGCGATTCGGCTTGCGTCTTTCCCGAATACGGGTCCTTGTCGGTGGCGTCCTTGGCCAGACTGCGGAGGGTGTCGCGCAGCCGCATGACTTCCTTCGACCGTTTCTCCTGCTCCTGGCTCAGGAGGTCGATGATCCGCTGGTTCCGCTCCGTGTCGCTCTGGTCGCGGAGCTTGAAATACGATTCCGTCACTGCGTTGACCACCGCAGCGGCGTCCTTGGGATCGGGAGCCGTGTACAGGATGCGGAACAACTCCGACTCGCCCACCGAGGTCACTTTGATCTGTTTGCCCAGCCATGCCACTTTGTCCGGCTCGCGGGCAATCTGCGGCTGGCGGGCGATTTCCGGCTGCTTGATCACCGGACCGAGCACCAACGGGCTGCGGATGGTCTCGATCTGCGTCTGGAAGAACACTTTCGACCGCCCCTCGTCCTTGGTCTCGAACGCCAGGAAGGGCGTCCGCTCTTCGATCTTGAACCAGGCCGCCGCTTCGTAGACCGGCCTGAACAGGAGATAGACCGTCAGCCCGCCCACGGCCGCCAGCAACAGGCCCAGCGGGGTGGCGGTCTTCCACCAACGCCGCAGCGCGCCCGCCACGAACTGCGTCGTCAGGTTCTGCTCCGGCCCGGCGGCCGGCCGCGGAACGTTCCGCAACGGAACCACTTGCATTTGGGACATAGTTCTCGACCCCCTAACCGGCTAACGCCGCTGCCGGCGGACCACGTCGCCGACCCCGACCAGTTCGACCTCGCGGACCAGCCGCGACAAGTACAACAACACCAGCCCGAACAGCCCGGCCGCAAACAGGATCATCACCCAGCCCGCCGCGTCGTGCGAAAACTTCTTGGCCGCCTCGCCGGATACGTACTGGTAGAGCAACCCGGTCGAAACGATCCGCGCCGCGTTGGCCAGCAGGGCGATCGGCACGGCGCTCAAGAGCAGCAGGGCCTTTTCCCACCACGCCCGCCGCATTACGATCGCGTAGGCGAACGCCAGAGCCACGATCCCCACGAAAATCCGCAGCCCGGAGCACGCCTGCTCCACTTCGAGTTGGTTCTGGCCGAGAATGATGGTGTGCCCCTCCGCCAGCGCCGGCTGCCCCAGGGCCTGCAAAATCCAGCAGCTCAGCTTGGTGGCCGCCCCTTGCAACGGCAGGCTCAGCCAACGCTCCACGCGGAATGGCAGCGGCACCATGAACCACAGGAAGGCGATGGATGGGGCGGCCCACCACATCACCTTCCATCCCCCCAGCAGCCACACCACCCCGGCCACCCACAACAAGATCGACCAGCCGTCCAGGGCGTCGAGATAGAAGTGGGCCCCGTAGACCCGCACCGCGACGCTGGCCGCCACCAGCAAGAGCCCCAGCCACGCCGGGCCGGCAATGTACTCGTCACGCTCCGCGTGACGTGCCGAGCCCGGATAGCGGTCCCGCCTGGCCCACAGAAAATACACCGCCAACGGCGCCACGAAGAATCCGTGCGAGTAATCCGGCTCGCGGTTCCACGCCCCAACCAGGCTCACGAGCGTGGGCCAGTACGCCCAGGCAAACGCCGCCGCCAGAACCAGCCCGCAAACCACCCAAAATTGGCGCAAGTTCACGGTGCCGTGCAGTTATGAAGGCTAATCCCGCCGATGCTCGTCCGTCGCCTGCTCAGGGCACACTCCGTTCCCGTGGGTGGCGCGAGCGGCAGAAAAACCCCTCGCGCCAACGCAATGTGTGGCAACACGATCCCGTTCACGTCCGTGCGAAACATCCTTGCGCCCAACCCGTATTCGAAGACTTGCCGTCGACTCCACGGGCCTCAATCCGGCCGACCATCGGCCAACCTCGCGACTGCTCCGGAACTCTCTTTGTTGGGGCGGCAATTGTACTGCCGCTCCAACAACGCCGTCCCCCCAAACAAAAAGGCCATAGGCAAACTGCTGATCAGTTCGCCAGCAAGACCCTTAAGCTAGCTAGTGCGAAAGGAAATGTCAAACTAGCGACCCCCCCATAAATACCTCGATTGGGGCTTCGGAATCGTCATTTTCCCCCACCGCAGGGCTAAGGTTCCGGGAAATTCTTGCCCAATCGAAAAAAATTCTTCCGCCGATTGTCAGGAATCGTCCATCGGCGGGCTATAGACAACTTGCCCGCTCGCCTGCCTACACTCGCACAACCGGCCCGCTTTCAGTGAACATTTGTCACACAAAGGCCATCTCCCCGTGGCCCGTGAAGTGCAACTCGAACCGCACGTGGGCGCACAGCCCGCCAACAACTCGAACGAGTACGCTAGCACGCCGTTGTTTCAGGACGATTGCCCGTTCGTGAGAAAGCCGAGAGTTCCGCGCAAGGATTCGGCGAGGAGTTGGGGAGGGCAAGGGGTTGTTATTGCGTGCTCCTCCGCCCCATTCCGCCACCGACCGCGTTTCCGCCCTCACCATTCCGCACCCGGCACTCTGTACTCCGTACCCTCCCCGTCACGTTCCGTCCGAAACCCGCCCGTTTCACCGCCTTTTCGCCGGCAAATCATGCGAAAAGCCGCCTTTCACCCCCGCTTTCGGCGTATTTCGAGATTTTCTTTGTCAGGAATCGCCGCTCGGCGGGCTATAGGCTTACAGACAGGCGTCAGATTGGTTCCGGCACCCCTTGGCAAGCAACTTTATTTGGAGCAAACCTATGAAACCCGTGAAACAGCTTCTTGTACTCACCGCACTGGTGGGCTTATGTTTCGCCGCCACTTCGGTCCAGGCGTCGATCGACCCGGGCAGCCTAGTCTGGTCGGTGCCGTATATGATCAACCAGAGTCAAACGGTCCTAGGGGGAGAATCAGTTTAGCTCCCCGCGTGACGATCGTGGGCTGGCGCTCTCTCCGAACGGGCAATACCTGTACGCCGGATATAACAACGATGGCGGTAGCCCCAGCGGGGGCGAGATCCGCATGATCGACCTGACCTTGCTCAGCGGCCTGCCCCAAACAAACTACGGTGCCGCCACCGTGGCCGAGACCACGGCCTGCCGCGGCAAGGCCATCGCCACCGACGACCAGGGGCGGGTATACGCGGCGAATGGTAACAACTCCATCCAAGTTTTCAACGCCAATTTGAGCACCCAGGAACTTACCATCACCAATCTGGCCGGCAGCACGGACGTGGAGGGCGTGGCAACCGTGCGCCAGGGCGGCCAATTGCTGCTGTACACTTCCGGCCGTGACAACAGCACCCTAACGCGCTACAAGCTGACAGAAGCCGGGGGGGCGGTAACCGCGGCGGCGGTCGACACCAGCTTTGGCGTCAATGGAACGGTCTCGCTCCCCGCGGGCGCGAGCCTCCGCGGAGTGGAAGTCGATTCGACCGGACGGGTCTGGGTCGCCGGCAACGGCACGAACGCCGTCTATGTAGTTGCCAGCAACGGATCGTCATACCAAACTATTGGGAGCATCGCCACCCCAATGGACATCGGTTTTGACGGCACATCCGCCCTGATTACGCAGGCCACGCAGCGACAAATCAGCGAGGTTGACATCGCAACCCTGTCGCTCGAATCGCCAACGATAACGGTGCCCTGGGCTGCCCTGCAACTTGATCCTACCGGGCAGTCGGGCGGCGGCGCGTTGTCCGGCATAGCCGTCACGGCCAGTGGAGGATTTTACGTCACTAATGAATCCGGCCAGACGGCTAACGAAAAATCAACCTACGGGGTCATCGACGACCAAAGTGGTTACGTGGACGGTACGTTCTATACCGACACGAACGCACGACGACAACGATCCGATTCTCTACGCCGCTATCCCCGAGCCGGCGACGATGATCGTCTGGTCGCTGCTGGGGGCGGCGAGTTGGCTGGGGATGCGGGTCTGGCGGCAAGGCCGCCGGATAGGCCGGCAGCCCTGGTCCCCCGAAAACCGCCAGGCCATCCTGGAGATCGTCACCCGCCATTGATCGCCCCGCCGCTGGGGTGGCAGTTGAGCTGCCCTAAAAACATAAGCCCCCGGGGTTCGAGGACCCTCGGGGGCTTCGTGAATGAAATCCGGCGACACCTACTCTCGCACTTTTGGTACTACCATCGGCTCCGAAAGCTTAACTACCGTGTTCGGAATGGGAACGGGTGTGGCCTTTCGGATATGGTCACCGGAAAGGAGCGGGCCGCCCAACTGCGAAGGGCCGGGCCGCTACGTAGGGGCATGGGACTTATGGGGCATGGGGACTTAGCGATTTGCTCACTAGCCCACCGGCCCCTAGCCCCTGGGTTGGTTGTGATAACGAAGTGACATCCTAACGCGGGCTCTTAGGAGCGTTGGATACATGCGGCCAAGCGTTCGCCCGTTAGTATCGGTTAGCTGAGCGCATTGCTGCGCGTACACATCCGACCTATCGACCTGGTAGTCTTCCAGGGGGCTTTCGCGGATATACCGCAACGAAACCTGATCTTGGAGAGGGCTTCACGCTTATATGCTTTCAGCGTTTATCCTTTCCGTACATAGCTACCCAGCCGTGCCGCTAGCGCGACAACTGGCACACCAGAGGTACGTCCTTCTAAATCCTCTCGTACTAAAGAAGAACCTCCGCAAGTTTCGTGCGCCCATAGCAGATAGGGACCGACCTGTCTCACGACGGTCTGAACCCAGCTCACGTACCACTTTCATTGGCGAACAGCCAAACCCTTGGGAGCTTCTCCACCCCCAGGATGTGATGAGCCGACATCGAGGTGCCAAACCGCTCCGCCGCTGTGGACGCTCGGGAGCGATAAGCCTGTTATCCCCAGAGTACCTTTTGTCTGATGAGCGATGACCCTTCCATACGGGATCACCGGATCACTAAGTCCTGCTTTCGCATCTGCTCGACACATCTGTCTCGCAGTCAAGCACCCTTCTACCTTTACGCTCGACGCCTGATTGCCAACCAGGCTGAGGGTACCTTTGAACTCCTCCGTTACTCTTTTGGAGGAGACCGCCCCAGTCAAACTGCCCAACTGGAAATGTCCTCCGCCCGGCTTCACGGGTCGAAGTTAGAACTAAAGTATATTCAGGGTGGTATTTCAAGGTTGGCTCCACCGATGCTAGCGCACCGGCTTCGATGCCTCCCACCTATCCTACACAAAATACACCACAGCCCAATACCAGCCTACAGTAAAGGTTCATGGGGTCTTTCCGTCTAGCTACGGGAACGTGGCATCTTCACCACGGCTACAATTTCACCGGGTTGGTGGTTGAGACAGTACATCAGTCGTTACGCCATTCATGCAGGTCGGAACTTCACGATAATCCACGGTTTCCCGTGGCGTAGACTATACCTTCACCTGCTCGAAGCGAGGCGACAAGCTCGCTTCCCAAGTACTTTCGTTTGCCCGATGGATTCATTTGCATCGCCAGTTGCACGATCCGCTGAAAACCTCGCTCGTCGAGGTGCCGCCGCTGGCGCATCGTCTCACAGATTTCGCCGAACAATTCGACGTCTTTCTGTTTCGATGAGACCAGCGGATAAGCCCGGAAATGGGGGAGGACTTTCTCCACCAAGTCGCAGACCTGCGCACTTCGTACTTCAAGGTCTTGTCGGACCGATCGGGGCGTATGAAACCGCACGCCCACATCTTCTGGATTGTGTGCAGCAATTCTGCCCGGTCTCCATTCTGACTGACCGAGAAACTCGGCCGGATCTCCCAGCCGAAGCGATGCCGCTTGCTGGGAGTGAAGGAGACGCAAAAGCAGCCTTCGCCATCCACAAAACCGGAGATGTACGATGCGATATCCTTGGCAAAGAACAGGGCCGGCGTGTTATGAAACCCGGAGGTTCCATCCAGGGACGTCACTCCCTGAGTCGTTACGGGGATCGCTTGCACGATCTTACCCTTGGTATTACCCGCGGCGCACCTGCATGCGCCGGTGGGGCTTCACCGATTTGAGCCGGTACATAGGACGGAATCGCTTCCGTCTTGGGCAGTTGTTGATTCTACCCGACAAGGAACTTCGCTACCTTAGGACCGTCATAGTTACGGCCGCCGTTTACCGGGGCTTCGGTTGCGGGCTTCACCTTGCGGCTAACCCTCTTCCTTAACCTACCGGCACCGGGCAGGCGTCAGACTCTATACATCCTCTTGCGAGTTGGCAGAGTCCTGTGTTTTTGATAAACAGTCGCTGATGTCGATTTACTGTGGCCCCCAGGAGCGTAAACCCCCGAGGGCATCCCTTATCGCGAACTTACGGGATCATTTTGCAGAGTTCCTTAACCACCATTCTCCCGACTCGCCTTAGACTACTCGTCTCGCCTACCTGTGTCAGTTTTAGTACGGTCACGGTGCTTCAACCTTTAGGAGCTTTTCTTGGACGTTCTTCAGATGACTTCACGAACGTAAATGCGCTCGAGCCCGTGCCTTGGCTTGCGAGGGCGGATTTGCCTATCCCTCACCGCAACACGGTCTACCGACGTTTCTACTCGTACGGCTCACCATCCAAACGCCGTCCCTCCATCAGTCCACACCAGTGGCGCAGGAATGTTGACCTGCCATCCATCGTCTACGCCTTTCGGCCTCGACTAAGGTACCGGCTAACCCTGGGCGGAATTACCTTCCCCAGGAAACCTTAGGCTTTCGGCGGGCAGGATTCTCACCTGCCTTATCGTTACTCATTCCGGCATAATCACCTGAAGAACCCTCCACCGCTCCTTCCGGTACGGCTCGTGTCTGTTCTTCAGCGCTCTCCTACCAATCCTTGCGGATTCCACTGCTTCGGCGTCGAACTTACTCCCGTTCATTATCGGCGCAGAATTGCTCGGCCAGTAAGCTGTTACGCACTTTTTAAATGGTGGCTGCTTCTAAGCCAACATCCTGGCTGTCGCGGCAATTCAACTTCCTTAGTGACTGAGTTCGACTTGGGGACCTTAGCAGATGGTCTGGGTTGTTTCCCTCTTGACCGCGAAGCTTATCCCTCGCGGACTGACTCCCGAGATAGTCGCACCGGTATTCGGAGTTTGGTTCAGGAAGGTAGTCTGGGAGGACCCCTAACCCGATTCAGTATCTCTACCCCCGGTGCGTAGTGACTCGAGGCTATTCCTAAAAATATTTCGGAGAGAACGAGCTATCCCTGCGTTTGATTAGACTTTCACTCCTCCCCACAAGTCATCCCCTCGGTTTTCAACCCAAGTGGGTTCGGTCCTCCACGCGGTATAACCCGCGATTCAACCTGCTCATGGGTAGTTCACGCAGATTCGCGTCTACCGCCAACGACTGTGTCGCCCTATTCAGACTCGGTTTCCCTATGGCTCCAGCCCGTAAGGCCTTAACCTAACGCCGCAGACGGTAACTCGCCGGATCATTATGCAAAAGGCACGCCGTCACACTTTGCAAGCAAGCTTGCCATAGTGCTCCGACCGCTTGTAGGCACATGGTTTCAGGTTCAGTATCCTCCCCTAGCAGGGGTTCTTCCCATCTTTCAGTCGCCCTACTGAGTTCACTATCGGTCGTCAGAGAGTATTTAGCCTTACGGGATGGTCCCCGTGGATTCAGTCGGGGTTTCACGTGACCCGACCTACTCAGGTACCCCTCGGGAGGCTACACCACTGTCGCGTACCGGACTGTCACCGTCTATGGTCTGCCTTTCCAGGCAGTTCTGCTAGCTGGTAGCTTGGTAACTCCCATGTGAGAGACCCTACAACCCCGCAGGGGAAAACCCCCGCGGTTTGGGCTCTTTCCTTTTCGCTCGCCACTACTGGGGAAATCGATTTTTCTTTCTTTTCCAGCGGTTACTTGGATGTTTCGGTTCACCGCGTTCGCGACACACGCCTATGGATTCAGTGTGTGCTAATTCGGGAATCCCGGGATCAACGCTCGTTTGACAACTACCCCGGGCTTATCGCAGTCTTCCACGCCCTTCTTCGGCTTCTGACGCCAAGACATCCCCCATGTGCCCTTAGTAGCTTGGCCACATGAATCCAACGCTCCACAGCGGAGCTTGCTTTCACGTGATCTCGCTTTACGGATCGGACTCCAATCTTCATCCGTTTCAGACTGGCCGCTAAAGCGGCCAGCCCTCAGCGGAATCCGATCTTCGTCCGATCCGAGTAACGAATGCTCTAAGTGCCCTTGGAGCCACGCACGTGCGACGTTCGCGCGGACGTGGTTCACACATTAAGATGCCACTTCATTACCACAACCGAATTGTCAAAGAGCGCTTCAGCCAACTCGGCTCCCGAATTGGCGAAACATGGAGTTTATCAGTCCGCTCGGACTCTGTCAACGGCTAACAGCCGCCGGCCGCGGAATTCTTTTTCGGACCTTCCGCCAGCCTCGCCGGCCGGGACGCCGCTCACAGGCCCCAGGCAGACCGCCCCAAGATATACTCGTATTATATCGGCCGGCGGACACCCGGCAACCCACCCCAGAATGCCGATTTCGCACGTCGCAGTCGGCGACGTAATGCCTTACGGTATCGGTGGTTGCGTGTTCAAGACGGAGTCCTGGCCGAATGCCTCGAAAGACGTATCCGCTCCGGCCCTTGCCTGCATTCACAGGCCCTTCCCATGCTTTGGGTTGACCAGCAATTCGTCGACGAACAGCCAAGCCTTGGCGCCGGTGTGCCATCGGCCCGGCGGAATAGCTCCTACGCTGACGGCACGGACACGGACCCACCGCCCGCGAGCCTTAAGGCTCTCGGCCCGCAGGACAGCGATTTCCGGGCCGGGGTCGGCGGGGCCCAGGGACGGGCCGACCTTGGCAACTTCCGTGAACTGCTTGCCGTCGTCGGAGACGGCGAACCGCACTTCCTTGGGCTGATAGATGCCGGCCCAGGTCAGTTGCAGGCGGCGCAGCCCAATCGCGGTCACGTCCACAGCGCCACCGAGGTCCACCACGGCCTCGAAATCGTTGCCGAGGAAGCCCATCCATTGCGGGTCGCGGTAATCTTCCGAAGCCCGCCGGCCGTCCACGAGGCCGCCCGGCCCACGGCCCGGATGGCCGGCGTCGGGCGAGGCGGCAAGTTGCACGGGCTTGCCGAGCGCGGCATGGGCAAGTCGCGGCGGCACGCCCTCGCGGAGGAAGCGGGCGTAAGCATCGTACAATTCCCGCGCGGCCGGCCCGCCCGGCTGCCGCGACATCCCCGGCCCGCTCATCAGCCCCGGAAACTGGTAGTGCATGATCTTCTCGAAGTTGGGGAACCGCATCAGATCATTCGCCACCGATTCGATGGGCCGGGGGTGCAGCTCAACGCCGTTGCGGAAGAGACAGGTTTCCACTTCCATCCAGAGATGGCAGCCCGCCTCGTCGCACAGCGATTGGAGCAACCTGGCGGCGTCCTCGCCCGTCCAATCGTCCGGCGGCATGCGATGAAAACCAAACGGGCAGAGGATGTCCAACTCCGGAAGCAGTTTGCGGTACGTCTCTTCGGCGCCGCGGAGGCGGAAGCAATTCGTGGCCAGCAACACCGGCTTGTCGGCGCCAGCCGGCGGACGTGGGCCCGAAAGCCGCGGAAGAAGTCCACGATTTCCCGCCGCTCCTCGCTATCGCCTAGCTCTCCGTCCTTCTCGTCGCTCACGTACCAACCGTAGAACGACGGGTGATGGCCGTAGCGCCGCCATAACTCGTCGGCCACCCGCTTGTGCCAGGCCAGCGACGCCGGCGTGTAATCGAAGAAGGCGTAGCAGCCCACCCCCGGCATGACGTGCATCCCCAGCCGGTCGGCCTCGGCAAGAATCGTCTCCAGCGGGTCCGGCGAGGCGATGGGCATTCGGCCGGGATAGAGTCCCGACGGGTAGTAAGCCTTGCCCGGGTAGCCTTCGCTTTCGATCTTGTGCTGGCCGCGATGGGTGAAGTTCTGGAACATCATGGTGATGACCAGCAGGTTCTGGTCCACCTCGTGCATGGCGCGGACCAATTCGCGCCACTGCGGGCCGGTCATCTTGCCCAGTTCGGCGTTGAAGGGCACGCCCTCGGCCTCGTCGTGATGGTAGATGTCGACCCAGGCCCCGCCAAGCCGCCGCGTGGAGCGGACACCGGTGGAAAGGACTTCCAGCGGCTGCGCGACGCGCGGACAGGCTCCGTTGGGCGATCCGTGGGGCGGGCCACGCACAGGACCTCATGCTTGCCCCGGGAGCCTGCTGTCGGCCAACGGAAGGCAACGCCGGCGGCCGCTCCGGCGCAACCGTCACGCTCGTCTGCTTCAGCAAGTGCTCCGGCCTCTCCTCGTCCAGGTAGATGCTCACCTCGAAAGCCCGTGCCGTCTCCTCGCGGTTCCACACCGCGCCGCGTATGTCGATCGCTATCCGGTCGGAGACGGGCGAAGGGGGAATGAGGGTCAGCGAAACGGCCGGCGCCGGCTCGGCGGCAAGGCCCGACGGACATACCAGAAGCACGCCGGCAATCACAACAAGGGTGCGGAGCATGGCAGGTGGGCCGGGAAGTGTGTGGTGCTATGGGGACAGCAGCGAGTATATCACGAACCGCTCGTCCGATGAAGGCTCGGAGCCCGGTCAGGTCGCCGGTCGCATTGTCCCAAGAACTGTCAGCGCAAGGAGTTGTGACCTGAGACGCCCGTTCGATTCCCAGACGCGTGTTGGCTTGCACGGAAACCGGATTCCAAATTTTTCCACAATCTGACGTATCTGATTAGACTGAAGTTAGCTCTTACTGGGTTTACTGGGAGGATGGGCGTCGTCCACTCTCCGAGTGATGGGGCTATGCACAACTCGTCGACTACGGACCGGTTCCTTGAATTGTACGCCGGCGGGCAGCGGCGGATCTACGCCTATATCCGCGCCCACGTGGTCAACGGCGCCGACGCCAACGACGTCCTTCAAGACGTGGCCACGGTCCTGTGGCGCAAGTTTGCGGAATACCAACCCGGCAGCAACTTCGTCCGTTGGGCCTGCCGGGTTGCGCAGCTTGAAGTCCTTGCCTATCATCGGCACTGCAAACGGCTGAAGATGATCTTCAGCCACGACGTGGTGGAAGCACTCGCAAACACCGTCCTGGAGTTGAGCGAAACCGCGAGCGCGCGGGCGGAACTGCTGGACGGCTGCGTGGAATTGCTGCCGCCGCGCGACCGCGAGTTGTTGGGCCTGAGATACCAATCCGCGCAAAGCGTGAAGGAGATCGCCGCTGCCGTCGGCCGTACGGAATCGGCCGTGTACAAGGCATTGCAGCGGATTCACAACGAGTTGTACGACTGCATCGAGCGCGGGCTGGACGGAAAGGATAAACGATGACGGCGCTGCGGCCGACAGCCGATGAGGAGTTGCGCGAGCTGGTCGCAGCGTTGCGGGAGGGGACGTTATCGGCCGGACAGGCGGCGCGTCTGAACGATTCTCTGGCCAACTCGCCGTCCGCCCGCGAGGTGGTCGCCCGCTACACCCTCCTTCAGGCCATGCTGGAAACGGCGATGACCCCGGCGCGGCAGGACCGGACAAAGGACGGCCAACCGGCGGATTCTCCGCCCGTTTCCCCCGCCGCCGGCTGCACGCTATCCGGGCTGCCGGTCATCATCACAGATTCCTCCGTTTCCTCCCCGGCATTCTCGCTGCGGTCTCCTGTTGTTGGTTGGCTCTTCTCCTACGCGGCCTCCGCACTGCTGGTGGGAGCCGGATTGCTGACCACCTGGGCATGGAAGGTGTCCGATCACAACACCCCGCAAGTGGTTCAATTTTCGCCCCCGGCGGACTCGGCGGCCGTTATCCGCGAACCACCGGAGCCGCAATCCGTCGGCCGGATTTCGGGCATGGCCGGCTGCCGCTGGGCCGATCCCCAAACTGTCCCCCGCGACGAAACCATCCCGCTGGGCCGCAAGTACGAGTTAGTCTCCGGTCTGATGGAAATCAGCTACCAGAGCGGGGCGAAGGTCATTCTCCAGGGACCCTGCACCTACGAAGTTGATTCCACCACTGGCGGCTTCCTTTCGCTTGGGAAACTGACCGCGCGAGTGGAAAAGAGGGGCGAGGGGCGAGGGGCGGGGGGCGAGGGCGAGGCAAATCCCAAATCCCAAATCCCAAATCAAGAAATCTCTAATCCCCAATCGCTAATCCCTAATCCCTTGTTCGTCGTGAGAACCCCTACCGCCATTGTGACCGACCTGGGCACCGAGTTCGGCGTCGAGGTCACGCGGGAGGGTCACACGAACGCGGAGGTGTTCCGAGTGCACGTCCAGGTGGCAACGGTCGGCGGCGGGGACAGCGGGAATCACCAGCAGGTGTGCCGCGAAGGCGAGTCAGTCCGCGTCGGCGCCGGCGAACTCGTCATCCGCGCGATCGCACGCGAGAAGGACACTGCCGCCCCGGCGTTCGTCCGCGCCATGCCGCCGCCGCAGTCCGTCCGCGACGCCGAAGCCTACGCCGGACTCGTGTTGTCGCTCAACCCGGCGGCGTACTACCGCATGGAACGGCCTGGCGCCGAACGGCGTCGCCAGGTGGTCTTCGATTCCGCTCCGGGCGGCCACCACGGGGAGTTGCGGCTGGGCGATGAACCCGGCCCGGCCTACGTGCCCGGCCGCTTCGGCGAGGGCCTTTGGCTCCGTGGGCCGGGAGTCCGCGACCGCGTGTTCGTACACGACTACCCCAAGACCGCGAACGGCCGGTTGACCGTCGCGGCCTGGGTCATGGCCGCCAGCCGCCCGGAGTGGGCCATGATCGCCAGCAACTGGGGCATCCCCGACCAACAGCATGAGAACACGGGGCAGTTCCAGCTCTGCTTGTACCGGGACGACGGGGACTTATGCGTCTGCGTGACGCAGCGGGACGGGCAGCGGGTCGAGGTCCGCGAGGGGCGCGACTCCCCCTTCCCCTTGCGCCTCTGGCAGCACGTCGCCCTGGTGGCCGACGGCGCCACCTTGCACCTCTACCGCAACGGCAAAGAGGTGGCCTCCTGTCCGCCTCGCCGGCATCCTCGCTCAGCCGCCGGTGGCCAGCCTGAGCATCGGCTGCCGCACCAATCGCGGGAGACCGACGCCTACATGAGCGACCAGCCGGAGATGAACGGGCGATATTTCGCCTGGTATTGGCAGGGGGGGATCGACGAGCTGGCTATTTTCAACCAGGCCCTCTCGCCCCAGACCATCGAGCGGCTTTATCTCGGCGAACCGAATGTAACAGGCACATTGCGTGTGCCGTCCGAAGCAGGCACACGCGGTGCGCCTGCGACAAACAAAGGAGACAATCCCATGAATGGTCCGTAAACGAAGCCGCAAGAGCGGGCAGCCGCGGAACCTTTTCGGTTTCCGCCCGTCGTCCATTTTCCCGGGGTTCCACACGCCGCGTGGGCGAACCCTTTCACTGAACCGTAAGACCATGATCTATCGTGTGTGAGATTGGCCGGCCTCGCGCCGGACTGCCGGAGTGTTTCCGGCACGGTGCGGGCGGCCGCGTTCCAACCGGGAGGGAAGCCTCCCCTCAAGGAGAACTGTCATGAGATTGCGCGTCCACTTTCATCGTCTGTGCGTCGGTTGTGATGCTCGTTGCGTCTTCCGCTTGGGCAACCCCCCTCACCTCGCTTCAGCAATCCGGGACCTACGCAGCCTACCCCGCCGCCACCTCGGATCTGTCCAACAGCAACGAGCCCACCTTCGGCAGCATCAGCGTTACCGGCGCCTACACGGACCAGAACGCTCCGATAGGCCTGAACGGCCTCTTCGATGGGTCGCTCACTAACGGCCAGGGGAGTGTGAACTACAGCTCTCAGAGCTACGTTTTCTACCCCAACGACCCGAGCACCGGGGTACCGACCACGCCCACGGTGACGCTCACGTTCAATACAGGCACCAATACGGCCGGCTACGACGTCACCAAGATCCAAAGCTTCACGATCGGCGCCGCATATTGGGTTCAACAGAGCTATACGGTCTATTATTCGACCGTTGCGAACCCATCGACGTTCGTTCAACTGTACGGCACCGGCGTCCTGGGAGCCAACACACAAGGATCAGTGCTGGTTACCACGCAGGACAGCGGCGGAACCGGGGCGGCGATGGTCACGAACGTCAAGGCGCTCGAGTTCACGTTCAACATGAACGGCTCCGTCTCTGCTGTCCCAACGAAAAACCCCGGCAATCCCAACTGGTACGGAGATCAAGACTTGTGGGAGATCGACGTGTTCGGCCAGGCGAGCGCCCGGTTCCCGAGCCGGGCACGCTAGCGCTACTGGCTGCGGGACTGGCCGGCCTGCTCTGCTACGCCTGGAGGAAACGGCGGTAGGCAATTTGGGATTTGTTGATTCGGGATTTGGGATTGCAGCGACGAGCGCCGGCGGACTTCGGCGAAAACAGCCAACAGTCCGCCGCGCCCGTTCGTTGCTCTATCGGGGTCATTTCAAGAACAGGTTGACACGGTGACTTATGGAGAGATACAGTATCTGTTGTTACGGACCATCGTCAAGTCGGTGAACGCCAATCATCAAATCCCAAATCCCAAGTCCCAAATCCCAAATGTGGTTTTACTTTAGTGGAGCTTTTGGTGGTGATCACGATCATCGGCATTCTGATCGCGCTCTTGTTGCCGGCGGTGCAGGCGGCGCGGGAGGCGGCCCGGCAGGTGCAGTGCGCCAATCATCTGAAACAGATCGGGCTGGCCTGCTTGAACCATGAGCAGATCAACGGAGTCCTGCCCACGGGCGGCTGGGGGAACTGGTGGGTCGGCGACCCCGACCGCGGCTTCGGCAGCCGCCAGCCGGGCGGCTGGGCCTTCAGCATCCTGCCCTACATGGAGCAGCAGACGCTGCACGATCTGGGCGCCGGGATGACGGGCGCCGCGAGGCAGGCCGCCATCACGCAACGGGAGGCCACGCCCCTGGAGGCCTGGTCTTGTCCCAGCCGCCGCCCTCCGGGAACCTACCCGCAAACCCCGGTCATCAGCTACTTTAACCTGACCAAGCCGCCGCTCGGCGCCCGCAGCGATTATGCGGCATCCGCCGGAACCATGGATACCCTCGGCGGAATGTGGATGGGCCCCAGCACGCTCTCCGCCGGCGACGCAATGACGCCCAGCGCGTGGGCAAGCAATGCCGGGGGAAGCGACGGAGGCGTCGTCTTCCTGCACAGCGCGGTGGCCTTGCGCGACGTCACCGACGGCACCAGCAACACCTACCTGGCGGGCGAAAGACGCTGCGACTCGGACCACTACTACGACGGCGTCAGCCCATCGGACGATCAACTGTTTGATACCGGCGACGACTGGGATACGATCCGCTGGACCAACAACGACCCGAACTTTCAGCCCGGACCTGACACTCCCGGCATCGGAGGGAGTTACGCATTCGGCGCCGCGCACCTGAACGGCTTTCAGATGGTTTTCTGCGACGGCTCGGTGCATATGATGAACTACACGATCGACCCGGTGGCGCATAGCCTGCTGGGCGACCGCGCCGACGGCCAGACGATCAACGGCAACAAGTTCTAGCCGGCGCACCGCGCCGCGATCAGACCGTGCTCCGTCCCCATCATCCGCAACTCCACTGCAATCGCAGCCTTACCCAATCGGCTCGAACTTCGCCGTAAAGTGCCGCAGCATGGGCGGCTCCTCGACGATCCGGTAGCCGGGCAGCTTGTCGCGGTTCTGGAAGACCTCGATGATCGCCTCGATCACGTAGTCGATGTGGCTCTGGGTGTAGACCCGGCGGGGGATGGCCAGCCGCACCAGCTCCATCGAGGCCGGGATGAACTTGCCGGTGGCGTCGTGCCGGGCGAACATCACGCTGCCGATCTCGCAGGAGCGGATGCCCGCGTGACGGTACAACTCGACCGCCAGCGATTGCCCGGGGAATTGCTCGACCGGCACGTGCGGCAGGAACTTCTTGGCGTTGATGTAGATGGCGTGTCCGCCGGGCGGCTGGAGGATGGGCACGCCGGCCCGCGCGATCCGCTCGCCCAGATAGGCCGTCGAGCGGATGCGATACTGGAGGTAGTGCTCGTCCAGAACTTCCTCCAGCCCGATGGCGATGGCCTCGAGGTCGCGGCCGGCCAGCCCGCCGTAGGTGGGAAAGCCCTCGGTGACAATGAGCAGGTTGCGGGCCTTCAGGGCCAGTTCGTCGTCGTTCATGGCCAGGAAGCCGCCGATGTTGACGATGGCGTCCTTCTTCGCGCTCATCGTGCAGCCGTCGGTGTAGGAGAACATCTCCTGCACGATGCTCTTGACCGGCTGGTCGGCGTAGCCCGGCTCGCGGAGCTTGATGAAATAGGCGTTTTCGGCGAAGCGGCAGGCGTCGAGGAAAAACGGAATGCCGTGCTCGTGGCAGATGCGGCTGCTCTCGCGGATGTTCTGCATCGAGACCGGCTGGCCCCCGCCTGAGTTGTTCGTGACAGTAATCATGCATAGCGGGATGTTCGCCGCCCCGACCTTGGCGATGTACTCCCGCAGCGCGTCGGTGTTCATGTTCCCCTTGAAGTCGGCCAACACGTCCGGGTCGATCCCTTCGGCAGTGGGCAGGTCGTCGGCCTCGGCGCCGGAGAACTCGATATTGGCCCGCGTGGTGTCGAAATGGGCGTTGTTGGGGATGTGCTTGCCGTGGCCGCCGACGATCGAGAAGAGGATCCGCTCCGACGCCCGGCCTTGGTGCGTGGGGATGATGTGCTTCAGTCCGGTCAGCTCGCGGATCTTGTCCTGGAAGCGGAAGAAGCTGCGGGCGCCGGCGTACGATTCGTCGCCGCGCATGATGCCCGCCCACTGGTCCGCGCTCATGGCCGAGGTGCCGCTGTCGGTCAACAGGTCGATCAGCACGTCCTCGGCGGGCACGGCGAAGAGGTTGTATCCGCCTTGCCTCAGGACTTCCTCCCGCTGGTCAACGGTAGTGAACTTGATCGGCTCGACCGACTTGATCTTGAAAGGCTCGATGATGGTTTTCATGGTGTTGGAAAGCAAGAAGACGGAAATTCTCGTGCCCCAGCGGCGAGCATAGAGCATATACCAATCGGGCATCCTGTGCAATTGCCTCCACGTCGCACGTCGCCGATCTCGGGGCACTCGCGGGGAGCCAGAACCAGAGGGCCGTCCCGCATGCGGCTTCGCCCGGTCGGATGGGTAGTTCCGCAAGCCCACCGGCGAGTAGAATGGTCTTTGCCATGAAAGCGACCTACGAATTGAGCCACAGTTACCTGCGCACCGCTTGGGGCGGGATTGCGTTTTCGACGGCAATGTTCGCTATGTCGGTTGTGGCCCTGAGCGACATCCCCTTCGGACCCCGGTTGCTCGTTGCGGCGATTGTCTTCCCTCTGATCCCGCTGCTGTTCTTGAGCCTAAGCGTCTATCTGCTGCTTGCCGTCAAGCGGCACCGGTTGGTCATTACTGAGACGCACGTGGAGTCCCGAGGCGTGTGGATGACACGTCGGATCGCCTTGGACGACGTTTTCGCTGCAAGATGGCGGAGATGGGGCGGTTCCGGCCGTCTCGTAATGCGCGCGGCGGTGGGCAGGGTGGCCATCGATCTCGACAACTACGATGCCGGCGTGCGGCGGACACTCATCCGTTTCTTCCGTTTTCGGCTGCGGCATGACATCCAGCAAGGCTGGTCGACGTACTGGGCCGTGTACTGGCGTCTGTTCGACTTGCCCGACACTTCGGACGCCACAACCGACGTCGCCGAGGCGCGCGCGCGCGCCGCAGCGCGAACCGGCTCTTTCTCTACGGCGTCTTTCTGACGCTATCGACGGTGGTCGCGGCCTGCTGGGCCACCAGCGATCCACGGACGCTCGCCACAGCCTTGGTGCTTGTGCCATTGTTCCCCTTCTGCCTGTGGCTGCGCAAGTCCGCACCACGACAGGGAAAGATCCGGGCGACCTTCCAGCCGAACCGCATCGCCGATGTTTTCGGAACTGTCGCCTTGATTCTCTTTGCCGTCGGGCTGCCGACCCTGCTGGTGGGCATGGCGCGCGATCTTGCCGCGGTGTCATTCGTGGCAGCGGCGAGCCTTTTTGTGGCATATCTACTTGTTGTCTTGGGCACAAGCCTTTCAGCACGCCAGCAGGGGAAGCAACACAAACAGCAGGGAGTTGACTTCGCACACCTCGCGGAGGAACAATACATGCGCCCTCTGGCTCCGCCCGACGCATGAGAATCAGGCCATCGCACCGGCCACAACTGGCCGGGCTAGACTGGCTCGAAACGATTTGCCATGAACTATCGCCCGCTGGCCGACACCGGCCTGAAAGTCTGCGAGATCGCCCTGGGCTGCTGGCCGATCGCCGGCATGACCAGCCCCGGCACCAGCGACGCCGAGAGCATCGCCACCGTGCGGGCGTGCTTCGAGCTGGGCATCAACCACCTCGACACGGCCTACATGTACGGCCGCTCGGGCGAGAGCGAGCGGCTGATCGCCCGGGCACTCGGCCGGCGGCGGGATGAAATAGTGATCGCCACCAAGTGCGGGCTGCACTGGGATGCCGAGGGCCGGCAGGCGCATGACGCCCGGCCCGAAACGCTGCGGCGGCAGTGCGAAGAGAGCCTGCGGCGGCTGGCCACCGACCGGGTCGAACTGCTCTACCTGCACGCGCCCGACGACAACGTCCCGGTGGCCGAGTCGGCCGGCGAGTTGCGGCGGCTGATGGAGGAGGGGAAGACGCGGGCGGTTGGGGCGTCGAACCTGACCGTGCCGCAGCTTGAGGAATTCGCGGCCGCCTGCCCCTTGGCCGCTTTCCAGCCCCCCTACAACATGCTCTTGCGGCAAATCGAGCACGACACGCTTCCCTGGTGCCGCGAGCACGGGGTGGCCGTGCTGGTCTATTGGCCGCTGATGAAGGGCCTGCTGGGCGGCAAGATCGCCCGCGGCCAGGTCTTTGGCCCGGACGACAGCCGCAGCCGCTATCCGACGTTTCTGGGCGAGGAGTTGCGGAAGAACCTCGATCTGGTCGACCGCCTTCGGGCGATTGCCCACTCGGCGGGCCACAGCGTGGCCGAACTGGTCATCAATTGGACGATCCATCGGCCGGGCATTACCGCCGCGCTCTGCGGCGCCAAGCGGCCGGAGCAAATCCGCGAGTCGGCCGGCGGAAGCGGCTGGCGGCTTACCGCGGAGCAATTGGCCGAGATCGACCGGGCGCTCGGGGACCGCGGTCCGGCCGACGTGCGGTTGCCGGTGTGAGGGGAGGGATGAGAGGTTTGCTGATAGGGGATTTGCGGACTTGCGGATTTGCGATCTGTGATACATGAAGCGTGAACGCTCGCCCGCTTCACTGGGCAGTAAAGTGCTCAGCCCTCAACGCTCAACTCACGGCCGACGACCTACGGCCACTGAACCCTGAACCCTGTCCACTACTTTTTGCCCAACCGCTTTGGTCCTTCATGTTTCACGCAGTCTTGTTGATCGGCCGACTCATTTTTGCTTGCCCCGCGTCCGGGACGGTGTATGGTTTTCACGCGGGCGGGAAAATGTAGTCGGCACACTCCGTGTGCCGGCGACGTTGGCCAGTTGCAGGGGAAAACGCGATGTCCAGGACTGCGGCCACGATGAGCGGAGTGCTGTTGGCCGCGTGCTCGATCGGGTTCAATACAATCCGCTACCCGATCGTTTCCGAGATGGTTGGTCCGGCGTTGGCCTCTGCGCCGTCGGGCGAACCGTTGCAGGCGTCGCCGGCGGCGTCGCCCGCACAAACTGAATCGCCGTTGCCGGCCAACCCGCCGTCCGCGCAGGCCGAAGTACAACCGGTGCCGGACGTGGCCCGCGAGATTGCCGATCACGCGCCACCCTCGGCAGAACGGGCAGGCAAAGCCGCGCCGGCAGCCGACGACGGCGCGGCGGCCGCCCCGACAGGCCCGGAGAAGCCGTTGGTGCCGGTTTCCCCGGCAGCCGTTTCGGGCCGGGCGGCAGCCGGTGATCCCGGCGGCGCGGTCCGTCGCCTTCCGCCGGTAAACCAAAGTCTCGCCAGCGCCGGCCGGCCGCGATTGGCCACCCGCCGACGGTCCAATCCCGGTTTATCCGAGCACGGGGATCAAGTAGGCTTCCGGTGTTCCAACCGGGCTAATCCGGCGGCGCCGATGTAGCCGGCGTCGCCGCCCAACGCGGCAAAGTCGATCACGGTCCGCTCGGCGAGCACGGGAAACGCCCGGCGGCCGACTTCCTCCCGGACCCACTCAAGGAACTGCCGCCCCAGCGCGGTCCGGCTGCCGCCGAAGGTCATGGCCCCGCCCAGCAGCACGCCGCTGGGGTCGATCGTGTGCATGACGGTGACGATGCCGACGGCCAGATACCGGGCCGTCTCGGCGATGATCTCCAGCGACAGCGGATCGCCTTTTTCGGCCTCATCGAGCCAGCAGCTTGGGCGTCAGGTTGCGGCAATGGTCCCGCAGCGCGCGGAGCGAACTGGGCCGGCCGGCGTCCAGGGCCTCGTTGGTCCGGCGGATCACGGCGGTCGCGCTGGCGTAGGCCTCCAGATGGCCCCGCTGGCCGCAACCGCAGAGCTGCGCACCCGGCGAGCAGTCGATAATGATATGTCCACATTCGCCGCCGTGGCTGTTCTCGCCATCGATTGCCAAGTCGCCGACGATGATGCCGCAGCCGATGCCGGTGCCAAGAGTGAAGAGCACCATGCTGTGGAAATCCCGGCCGGAGCCGACCCAGAACTCGCCGTAAGCGGCGGCGTTGGCGTCGTTGTCAAAGGTGACCGGCAGGCCGCAATGCTCCGCCACACGGTCCCGCAGTGGGAAATCATCCCAGCCTTTCAGGTTTACCGGCTTGACCAATCTGCCGCTGGGGATGTCCATTGTGCCGGGCGAGCCAAGCCCCACCCGAGCCACCGCGGCCGCTGCCAGACCGGCTTTTCCCACGGCGTCGAGCACGGCTTGGGCCATCCGGCGGGCGGCGTCGTCCGGCCCTTTCGCCGCTTCCGTGGGGATGCTGAGCCGGGAGAGCGGCCGGCCCCGATCATCGACCACGCCAACCTTGATGTTCGTCCCCCCCAGATCGATCCCCGCAAAATAGGGCGGCTGCGCTTCTGTGACCGAAATAAGCTGATTGTCTGAAGACATTGTCGGCTATCCTACACCTTGCCGAGAACACTGGCAACCGCGTTGGGTGGCACGTCCCTGAGCGCAGCAAAGGGCGTGGTTTGGCCATCCGCCACACGCCCTTCGCTGCTCAGGGCGTGCCACCCAGTCGCCACCCAGTTACTCTATATTCGCCATCTTGACCCGCGGTTCCACAAATTCACAAATCGCTGTAGGACCATATCCCAATTACAGTTACACTTCCCAAACTAGAGTGACCAACGCATGGAGGCCAGCATGTCGACCTGCCCTTTCCGGTTCATCCATGCCAGCGATTTCCATCTGGAACGGCCGCTGATGGGCGTGGCCGACGTGCCGGACCATCTGCGGGAGCTGTTTCTTGAAGCCCCCTACAAGGCGGCGCGGCAGGTTTTCGATGCTGCGCTAACCGAGGATGCCAATTTTGTGGTCCTATCGGGCGGCATCGTGGTGCCATCGGATACCGGCCCGCGCGGCCCGCTGCTGTTGACCGAGCAGTTCGCCCGGCTGGCCGAGCGCGGATCGGCGTGTACTGGGCCGGCTCGCCGATCGACCCGCCGGAGGCGTGGCCCGCCGCCGTCAAGCTGCCGCAGAACGTCCACTTCTTTCCCCGCGGCCAAGTGGAGAATCTGATCGTACACGGCGAGGCGGGGCCGCTCCTGCGACTGGCCGGCACCAGTTGCGACCCGCAGCGGCCCTGGCGGCCCGGCGACTTCACCCCCGACGCCACCGGCTTGTTTACCGTTGCCGTTGCCCACGGGGAGGCCGATCCGGCCGCGCTTCAGCCGCGAGGTGTCCATTACTGGGCGCTCGGCGGCCGGCACGACCGGAGCACGCCGCCCAGCGGCCCGGTGGTGGTCCACTACTGCGGCAGCCCGCAAGGCCGGCGGCCGGAAGAGAGCGGCGTCCACGGCTGCACGCTGGTCCAAGTCGACCCGCAACATCAGGCCCGCACCAGTCTCATTCCCACGGACGCCGCCCGTTGGATCGGCCAGCGGGTGCTGATCGACGAAACAACCACCCGCGAGCAGATGGAAACCCGGCTCCGCGAGCGTCTCAACACGCTGTTGGAAGCGATGCCGGCCACGCCCCTGCTAATCTCATGGACGGCGTCCGGCGCGGGCCGCTGCTGGCCCCGTTGCGGCGCGGCAAACTGGCGGCCGATTGGCTCCAGGCCCTGCGCAGCGACTACGGCTATCGTTCGCCGCCCGCCTGGAGCCTTTCGCTGGAGCTGGAACTCTCCGACACCCTGCCGCCGGAATGGTATCAGCAAGAGACGATCCGCGGCGAGTTCCTCTGCGGGATCCGCCAACTGCAAATGAATCCCGGCGAGCCGGTCGATCTGGAACCGTATCTGGCCGAGGCGCATCGTGCCGGCGGCCTGGCCTCGGCTGTCGCGATCGGCGGCCCGCAGGCCCGCGACGCCGTGCTCCGCGAAGCGGCGGCGCTGGGCGCCGACCTGCTGGGCGGCGAGGAGCCCCAAACATGAGGATCACCAACCTCGACGTGGACGGCTACGGCGTCTGGGGCGGACTGCGCATCCAACGGCTCGCCGACACGATGAACGTCTTCTACGGCCCGAACGAGGCCGGCAAGACGACGCTCCTGGAGTTCATCCGGTCGATGCTCTACGGCTTCTCGCCGGAGCGGAGCCGCTATTTGCCGCCGCTGCACGGCGGCCGGGGCGGGGGCACACTGGAGATGGCCGGTCTGCACGGGCGGTTCCAGGTCGCCCGCCACGCCACCACCGCCGACGGGTCGCCGGGCGAGCGACTGCTCATCAGCGCCCCGGACGGCACCCGCCAAGGCGAGCACTTTCTCAACGTCCTGCTCTCGAACGTCGATGAGGCGGTGTTCAACAACGTCTTCGCCGTCGGACTCCGCGAAATCCAGGAACTGGCCACGCTGAGCGGCACCGCCGCCGCCGAACTGCTCTACAGCCTCACTGCCGGGCTGGACCGTGTGTCGCTGGTCGAGGTGCTGCGGGAGTTGGAGGCGTCGAGAAACCGCATCCTCGACGCCGGCGGCGGACCGTGCCAGGCCGTGCAACTGCTCAGCGAGCACGAAAAGCTGCGGGCCGAAATCCAGGACCTCGCCACGATCGGCCATCGCTACGCCCATCTCGCCGCCGAGCGCGGCCAACTCCACGCCGAGATGACCCGCCTGGAAGAAGAAGCCAACCGGACGCAACAACTTGCCCAGGCCACCGACGCCGCCCTGGCCGTCCACGACCTGTGGCACCAACGGGCGGCGCTGGACGAGCAACTCGCGGCGTTCGGGCCGGCCAAGATCATGCCCGAGGACGCCATTGTGCGGCTCGATGCCCTGGACGCCCGCATCCAGAAACACCAGCAGCACGCCGGCCACCTTTCGGAGACGCGGGAAGGCTTGCGGCGGGAGTTCGCCGGACTGGCGGTCAACGACGCCCTCTGGCGCCACACCGCCCGCATCGAGGCGATGAAGGAACAAGAGCCTTGGATCGCCCAGTTGGGCGGCGAGATCGCCGGGCTGGAAAGCGAGATCGGCACACTCAACACCGAGTTGGCCGCCGAGGCCGAGCGGTTGGGACTCGGCGCAGAGCCAGCCGCGATACGATCCCCTTCGTCCAAGAAACTCTCGTCGCTCCGTTCGCCCGCCAGGCTGTTGCGCGAGGCCCGCGGGCGGCTGAAAGAGGCCAAGCAGACAGCAGCAGCCGCCGCTGCCGCCGCCGACGCGCTCGCCGGGCAGATCCAGTCGGCATTGACCGCCCGCGGCCAGCAGGAATTGACCGCCGCCCTGGACCAGGCGGGCAGCCTCGTCTCGCAACTCCGCCGCCGCGAACAACTCGAAGGGCGGCTCGACCAATTGGCCCGCTACCAGACCGAATTGGAGGACCGCAGCCGCGGGCTGCTCGACCGCCAACTGCTGCCGGTGGGCGTGCTGATCGGACTGGGCGCGGTTTTCGTCTTCGGCGTGATGCTGATTCTGGCCGGGCTGCTGATGCCGGCCTCCGTGACCGGCTCGATCGGCTGGACGCTGGCGCTGTTGGGGCTGGCCGGTAGCGGCGTCGCCGGTTTCGGCAAGGTGATGCTCGAACGGTCGAACGTCCACCAACTCGACGGCTGCCGGAAGCAGCTCGACCTGCTCCACTCGCAAGTCGAGCAGACTAAGACGGACCGCGATGCCCTGGATGCCCAGTTGCCGCGTGGGGGCGGCCCGATCGCGGCCCGGTTGCAAGCAGCGGAAAAAGAACTGGCGGCATTGGAGGAGCTGACCCCCTTGGACGCCCGGCGTACCGCGGCCCGGCAGGAGGCCGACGCGACGGCCCGCCGCGCCGCGGAGGCGGCCACGGCGGTCCGGGACGCGCGGCGGCGCTGGCGGGAGGCCCTCGCGGCGGCCGGATTGCCGGAGACCATCACCCCACAGCAGGTGCGGCGGCTGGCGGCCCACGGCGACCGCATCGCCCAGTCACAACGCCAATTGGCCGCCCGGCAAGAAGAACTTCTCCGCCGGCGGCACGAGATGGATTCGCTCGTGGCGCGCGTTGTGCAGCTTGCCGCCGACGCCGGCGTGCCGCTGGCATCAAGTCCGAAATCCGAAGTCCGAAATCCGAAATCCGAAGCCACGGACCCTTTATCCTTGCTCCAAATGTTGGCGGATGCGGCCGAGTCGCAGCAATCCGCCATCGCCCGCCGTGAGGCCATCCGCCGCGAAGCGCGAAAACTCCGTGCCGCTCAAGGCAAGCACGAGGAGGCGAGCGGCCGGCTGAAACACCGCCGTCGCGACTTGTTCATCGAAGCCGGCGTCAAGGACGAGCAGGAGTTCCGCCAGCGGGCATTGGAGTGCGCCCGGGCCGAAGTCCTCCGCCAAGAGCGCGACCGCGTGGCACGCGAAATCGAGGTGGCACTGGCCGCACGGTGTTCCGAAGAGGCGATCCGCGGGCAGCTCGACGGAAGCAATCGCGCCGCGCTGGAGGCCCGCCGCGGCGAGCTTCAGCAGCGGGCGGCGGCCGTCCAGGAGCAACTCCGCGGCCTGTTGGAAAAACGCGGCCGCACAAGCGCGGAACTCGACGCCCTGGCGACCGACAATCGCCTGGCCGCCAAGCACCTCGATCTGGCCGTGCTGGAAAAACGGATCGAGGACGCCCTGCACCGCTGGCAGGTGTTGGCGACGACCTGCTCGGTATTGGACGCCATCCGCGTCGCGTACGAAAGAGACCGCCAGCCGGAGACGTTGCAGGAGGCTTCCGGCTATCTCGACCGGCTGACGCAAGGCCGCTACCGGCGGGTGTGGACGCCGCTGGGCGAACACGTGTTGCGGGTGGACGATGCCGAAGGGCGCCCGCTGCCGGTCGAGGCCCTGAGCCGCGGCACCCGCGAGCAGCTTTTCCTCAGCCTGCGGCTGGCGTTGGCGAGTTCTTACGCCCGCCGCGGGGCGCCCCTGCCGTTGGTGCTGGACGACGTGCTGGTGAACTTCGACGCCGAGCGGGCGAAGGCCGCCGCCGCGGTGTTGCGGGATTTTGCCGCCGCCGGGCATCAACTCCTGGTCTTCACCTGCCACGAGCACATCCTCAAGTTGTTCAAGGCGCTGAAAATGCCCGTCAGCCGCCTGCCCGACAACGCCAAGCCGGGCCAGGTGGTGATTCAGGTGGAGCGCCGCCCCGACGAGGAAAAGCCGAAGCAGCAGCGCCGCCCTCGGCAGCCCCGCCGCCCCGCCGTCGTTGAGGTCCAGGAACCAGACGAGCCGGCCGGCGAAGACGAAGACCAGGGCGACGAGGATTCGTCGTGGGAAGACGAGCAGGACGCGGACGACGGCCAGTTCGAGGATTCCGACGGCGGTGCCGCGGCGGCGTGACGTGGCACGTTCCGCTCGGTCGTCGGGAAGGGGATGGAACACTTGTTTAGCGGCCGACGGCACGTCGGCCCTGTTCTGCCGCATAGTAGACGCGTAATGTAGGCGGCACACGCCGTGTGCCGCACGTAGGACGAGGTTTCCAACTCGTCCATTCTTCGGAACGAGTTGGAAAACTCGTCCTACGAGGTTGGCGGCCACAGCGAGGGGCTTTGCGGCCCGCAGATTGCCCAATTCTTGGGCTTGAAATCCGCCCTCCCCAGGGGTTAGGATGTCCGCTGCCGGAACGTGTGTTCAGGCTCGTAGGACGAACCCGTAGGACGGACTTCACAGTCCGTCCCAAAGGACCGACGGACCACCAAACCGGAGCGCGAACAGTGAAAGGGAAAACGGCGATGGATGCGAGCTTTGGGAAAACTGCGGCCCTGCCGACCAATACACGAGCGAGCCGGCCGGGCCGTAACTTTGGAAATCCGCGATTCTGCTGACCAACTCGCCCGGGCCGCCCGGCAGGCGTCTAACTTTGGAAATCCGCGATTCTGCTGACCAACTCGCCCGGGCCGCCCGGCAGGCGTCTAACTTTGGAAATCCGCGATTCTGCTGACCAACTCCGGCCGCCGTGCCGCCGGGAGACGAAAGTGCCCCCAGCCGACAAGATCCGCGGCAAGCCGAAGTGGCGCTGGCCCCAGTTCTCGCTCCGCGAGATGCTGGTCGTCACCGCCCTTATGGCCGCACTGTGGGGCTTCCTGAGCTTGCGTCTCAGAAAAGAGAGAGACGAATTGATCTGTTCGGTGGCCGGGAGCTTCGTACTGCTTTGGGGCCTCCTCTGCTGGAGAACGGTCCGCATGAACCCAGACTTCTTCAGGATTCGGAAGAAGGGCGTGACTTGCCCCACGATGCCCGAACCGCGAAGCGAATCGCCGCGGGCGGAATATCAATTCGGCCTTCAGGCGTTCCTGCTGATGTTCGTCGTGGTGGCCCTGTTGGCCGGATACCTGCGGACGTTTGGCCCGGAGGCCGTGGGGCGGTTCGGACTGGTCCTCGTGCTGACTATGCCGTTGGGCGGCTTGATCGGTTGGCTGGCCGGCCGGTTCTCCGCCGCCGTGTTTTGGGCGGGGATCGGCACCGTACTGGGCACGTTGGCCGTCTGCGGCGCGGCCGTCGGCCACTGGACCGCCCTATACGCCTGGCCGCTGATGGGCGGAATGGCCGGTGCCGCCGCGGCCGTCTGCGACCGGCGGGGGCTGGTGGAGCGGATGGCCTGCGGCGCGATGGTCGGACTGGGCATCATCACGATCTACGTGTTCTCATGCTTTGGTATTGCAAACGCGCAGATCGCCGAGTTGATTTGTGCGGCCGGCGGCGGCGCTCTGTTGGGCCTGGGCGTGGACCTGGTGGGCCGCTTCGAGAAACGGACCTCGATCCCTCGCCACTTCCTCGCCCTCGGGCTGGTCGTCCTGGCCATCGCCGGCCACTGGATTGCCGTGCGGGTCATTCCGGGGGTACAATAGTGGTCAAACGGCCGGCAGGATCAACGTGGTTCACGAACATTTTCGGAACAGGAGGTAACAGAGGCAACGGAGAAAATGCATCAGTTTCCGCGTTGAACTCTGTTTCCTCTGTTTCCTCCTGTTCAAGGCGTTGCGGTTTGAGACCATACCATGCGTAGACGCTGGAGCCAACTTTCGCCGCCCGACGACCGATGGACGCTGGGCACGTGGTGCCTGTTCGCCGTGCTCTTTGCGTTTTACGGCGGCTGCCTCTGGCTGATCACCGGCTGGGGGCCCGGCTGGTTGAACATGACCGGCACGTGCTTCCGCGGGGTGTTCGAGTGGGTGCCCGGGGTACATAACCGGGCGACGGGTAGTTTCTTCTGCCTCTGCATCGCGCTGCTGGTGCTGATGATTCCGATCGCCGTCACGTTGATTCCCACGCTGGCCACGCTGCTGTGGATCATGCGACGGGCGAGGCGGCTGCAAGCGGAACGCGACGCCGCGAACAATAGCCGGGGGCTAACAGCCCCCGGAGGGAAATCCCAGAACTGACGCACATTCCGGGGGCTGTTAGCCCCCGGCTACGGCAGATAGGCGTCCAGCAGCACCGTCCCGGCCCGCGGACTGAGTTGCACCGGCCCCAGCGCCGCGGGCAGCAAGGCCGTTCGCCGCGCGGCAACGGCGACTTCGGCGGATCGCCTTCAACCTGCACGGAACCTTGCAATACCGAGATGACATGACAGCGATCATCCCCACCGGCTGCGATGGGCCGGTCGAATTCCCAGCGGTCCAGCACGAACTTCTTGCACTCGACCAACCGGCTCACCTCCGGCCGGCCGGTCGGCCGCGGTTGCTGCGGCTGGATCGGACCACGGCGGAAGTCGATCGCATCAAGGGCTTGCTCGACGTGGAGCGCCCTCGGCTGTCCGTCCGGCCCCAGGCGGTTCCAATCGAAGAGGCGGTAGGTGACGTCGCTGGGTTGCTGGATTTCGGCCACCAGCAGGCCCGCGC
This sequence comes from uncultured Planctomycetaceae bacterium, assembly GCA_963754135.1. Taxonomy (GTDB): domain Bacteria; phylum Planctomycetota; class Planctomycetia; order Pirellulales; family Thermoguttaceae; genus JAJFUI01. Next base: position 379,100 of record CAVWEY010000001.1, on the reverse strand, counting down.
CCAGCGCGTGGACCGTACCGGCGGGCAGGAAGATGCAGTCGCCGGGCGAGGGGTGCAGGACGTGCAGGCAATCCTGGCACCTGCCTTGGCGGATCGCCGCCGCCAGGGTCTCGCGGTCGATGCCCGATTGCAGGCCGGCATAGATCACGCTCCCCGGCTCGGCCTCGATCACGACCCACGCCTCGGTCTTGCCCACCTCGGGCGGGTCGAGCCGGGCGGCGCGGGCATCGTCGGGATGGACCTGGACCGAGAGGGGCCGGGCGGCGTCGAGGAACTTCAACAGCAGGGGGAACCGCGGCCGGGGGAAAACGGGGACAGGCCCCGTTTGTGCGAAGCACCCTCCGGGCCGTTCCGGCAAACGGGGCCTGTCCCCCTTTTCCCCCTGCGGATGATGCCGGCCCACCAGTTCCTGGCCATAGCGGCCGACGAGTTGCCCGAGCGTCGTCCCGGCCAGCGGGCCGAACTCGACCACGCTCTGGTCCGAGCCACGATCGACGATTTCCCAGCTTTCGGCCCAATCGTCGCCGGGCGGCAGCAGCTTGCCGAGCGCGGTCTCGAGCCGCCGCCCCCCCCAAAGGTATCGCCGCAGAACGGGCCGGAAACGAAGTGGATAGAGCAGAGGCATTGTTGTGGGACTTGGGTCTTAGGTCTTGGGTCTTGGGTTTACCGACTATTCCGACGAGGACCACGGTCCTAAAGACCTAAGCCCCAAGACCGAAGCCCTTGAATCCTACCGCAAGCGACTGCGAGTTGCCAAGCCGGCCTCACGGGTGCTAAACTAAAGTGTTTACGGCAAAGCAGCGTCAACATGCCCGAGCCCCGCGAAGACGACCTGTTTCGAGAGAGCACGATGACCTTCGGGGAGCACCTCGGAGAGTTGCGGGGGTGCTTGCTGAAGTCGATCTACGGGCTGCTGATCGGGTTCGTCATCGGCCTGGCGATTGGCGGCTACGTGGTCGAGTTCATTCAGCGGCCGCTTTCCCTGGCCTTGACCAGGTATTATCAGCGGGAATCGGAGCGGCGGGTAACGGCGGAACTGGACCGGCTGAAAGGCTCCGGCCAGGCGCTGCCTTGGACGGACCAGCAAGTGACCGATTTCGTGGAGAAGGACAACCTGCTGGCGGAGGAGGCCTACGTCGATCCGGCCCAGGTGCTCGGCCAGTTGAAGAACGCCTACCCCAAGGAGTTCAAGGGGCTGGACCTGCCCCCGCAGGCCGAGCAGCCCGAGGGGGCCGGCGGCCGGAATCTCGTCCGTCTGTTCCTCTGGCACCGTGGCGAGGACGATCCGCGGCTGCGGAGCAAGGCCCTGGCCATGACCGAGGGCTTTATGATCTACATCAAGGCCTCGCTGCTGGTGGGCGTGCTGCTGGCCAGCCCGTGGATCTTCTACCAGGTCTGGCATTTCGTGGCGGCGGGGCTGTATCCGCACGAGCGTCGCTACGTCCATATCTACCTGCCGTTCAGCCTGGGGCTGTTCTTGTTCGGGGCCGCGCTGGCGTTCTTCGTGGTCTTCCAGCCCGTGCTGGACTTTCTCCTGGCCTTCAACCGCAGCACGGGCATCTCGCCCGAACCGCGGATCAACGAGTGGCTGGGCTTCGTGCTGATCCTGCCGGTGGGCTTCGGGATCGGCTTCCAGTTGCCGCTGGTGATGCTGTTCCTGGAGCGGATCGGCGTGTTCACGGTCCAGAGCTACCTGAAGCAGTGGCGGATCGCCGTGCTGGTGATTTTCGTGATTGCCGGCATCTTGATGCCGCCCGACGCCTACAGCATGTTGTTGAACGCCCTGTCGCTGACGATCCTCTATTTCGGCGGCATCCTGCTCTGCAAATTGCTGCCGCGGAAAGCGAGCCAGTGGGAGTAGGTTATGCTTTAGCATCACGGGTCGCAGCACTTGTTATGCTAAAGCATAACCTACCCCCCTGGGCAACTCCCGCAGAAGTGGTACAATTCCGGGGGTTGACTACAGACTACGAACTCAGGAACGGACCATGAACAAAGCAGAGGCGAAGGCCAATTTGGCGAAGGTGAAGGTGGCGTTGGCCGAGAAGTGCGACCGGCTGGTCAAAGTCACCGGGAGCATTCCGCGCAAGAAGACGCTGAAGAATCAGGCCGCCCGGTTCCGCCGCCAGGCAGCCGACCTGACGCGGCCGTAGTTCCGGTGCCGGGTGGCACGCCCGGAAAGGGCGTGGTGGGCGTCACGTTGCCGCTTGGGCAATCCACCACGCCCTTTCAGGGCGTGCCACCCAATTGAACCTCTTCGCGCGTTGGCCGGGAGATGGGGCGAGGGCTGGGTGGGTATGGAAACGTTTGAAGGCCAACTGTTGATTGCCTCGCCGCAACTGGGGGACGAGAACTTCGCCCGCAGCCTGGTGCTGCTGATTGAGCACAACCAGGAGGGGGCGTTCGGCGTGGTCCTGAACCGCCCGGTCAGCAAGACCCTCCAGGAACTGTGGCGCGAGGTGGGCAGCGCCGCCTGCCACAGCCGGCAGCCGGTCTACCTGGGCGGGCCCGTGCCCGGTCCGCTCATGTCACTGCACACCAAGCGGGAACTGGCCGAGACCGAGCCGATTCCCGGCGTCTTCTTCGCCGCCCGGAAGCAGCACCTCGACAAGCTCGTCTTGAGCGAGGAGCCGGCGTACAAGGTTTTCATCGGTCACGCCGGCTGGGGTGCGGGCCAGTTGGAAAACGAGCTGCGGCAAGGCGCCTGGCGGACGCTGCCCGCCACCGCCGAACTGATCTTCTCCACGGCCGACGACCTCTGGGAAACCGTCTTCCGCCAACTCGGCCAGACGCTCTTGCGGTCGATGCTCAACGTGAAAGAACTGCCGTCGGACCCGACGGTGAACTAGGGGGCTGCAATCCGGTCAGTCCACCAGTTCCCGCTCGATCTCTTCCAGGGTCTTGCCCTTGGTTTCAGGGAGGTAGCGGAACGTGAAGGCGAATCCCATCGCGCAGGTCGCGGCGTAAATCCAGAACGGGTACTGCCTGCCAAGGTGCTCCTCCAGCAGCGGGTAGGTGGAAGTCAGAATGAAGCAGGCCGTCCACAGCGAGCACACCGCGATCGACAATGCCGCGCCGCGGATGCGGTTGGGGAAGATTTCGGCCAGCACCACCCAGACGACCGGGGCGGTCGTGAGCGCGTAGACGGCCATTGCCGCCAGTGCCAGCGCGAGGACGTAGATGCCGCCCGCCCCGTAGAAAAAGGCCAGACCCAACAGCGTGTGGATCACGGCCAGGCCGATGAAGCCCAGCAGCATGAGGAACCGCCGCCCGATGCGGTCCACCGTGGCCACGGCAATGATGGTGAACACCGCGTTGACCATGCCGAGGCCCACGATTTTCAGCAGGGCGTCGGAGACGGTGTCGCCGGAGGCCCCGAACAGCTTGACCGCGTAGTAGAAGATCACGTTCATGCCGCACCATTGCTGGAGCACCGCCAGAATGGCGCCGAGCGTGACGATCCACAGCACTTTTGGCTCGAGGAGGTCGCGGAAGTCGACCTTCTCGATCTCGCCCACCAGCGTGGCTTCGATGTTGGCCACCTCCTGGTCGGCGAACCCCCCGCCGCCGATCCGCGCAGGACGCCGCGGGCCTGGGCCGAGCGGCCGTTCTTGACCAGCCAGCGGGGACTCTCGGGCACGAAAAACATCAAGATGAAGAACAGCAGCGCCGGCACGGCCGTCACGCCGAACATCCACCGCCAGCCGTACAGAACGTTATGGGGGACGAGGCCGCGGCCCACCACTTCCAGCGCGAGTTGGTCGCCGGCGTTGACCGGCGACGATCCCTGCTGCAAGTCCATCAGCTTGAGAATATCGACCACCCCCTGGTGGTCGAGCGGGGCGGACCGCATCGCGGCCAACTGCTTGAACTGCGCGACGAACGCCGGGCGCTCATTTCGCTTGAGTTGCCACGAGAGTTCTTCGGCGACCGGGCCGGCGTCCCATCCGGCGGCCGGGGGCGCGGCGGCGGCCAGCGATTGCCGGTCGGCCCCCTTGTTGAAATAATCGACGCCGAAGTTGGAGACCTGGGCCAGCAGGATGCCCGTCACGATGGTGAACTGGTTCATGGCCACCAACCGGCCGCGGACGGCCGCCGGGGCAATCTCGGCGATGTACATGGGCGAGAGGTTCGAGGCCAGGCCGATGGCCACCCCGCCGGCGATCCGCCACACGTTGAACGCCACGAAGGAATCGACCAGCGCCGTGCCGAGCGAGGAAATCACGAAAACCAGCGCGGCGAGAATCAGGAGCCGTTTGCGGCCGAAGCGGTCGCTGAGGCTGCCGGAGAGGATGGCCCCGAGCAGGCAACCGATCAGGGCGCTGCTCATCGCCCAGCCTTCCGCGGCGGCCGAGGCCACGTGAAAGAACCGCCGGAAGAACGGTTCGGTGCCGCTGATGACGACCCAGTCGTAGCCGAACATCAGGCCGCCGAGGGCGGCCACCAGCGAGATCGCCCAGACGTAGCCCATGTTGTACTGCTGCCGGGGCGCGGCCGGCTGCTCGAGCGTCGCCATCGTGTTTCCTCCGTATGGCAAGGTGAACGGCTCATGCTATCCGCTCGTGAGGATGGCCGGCAAGGGGGATGCCAATTGACGGCACACGGCGCACGGTCTACAATCGCGGCTCCTGCCGGCCGATCGCCACCGGCCAGCGCGGCCCCAACGCGAGGCGGACCGATGAATTCCCGCGAACGGTTCCTGGCCGTCCTGAGCGGCAAGATGCCCGACCGCGTGCCCGTCACCCTGTTCATTCAGGACCAGGGCCATTTCCTCAATCAGCTTTGTCCCGAGGCCGATCCCCAGGATTTCGAGACCTTGCAGTTGAAGGTTATCGAGATTCAGCGGCAGTTCGGGGCCGACGTCTTCGTCCGCATGCTCTTCGGCCTGAACGATCCGCTCTCGATCCACATGGGCGGGCTGAACGTCTCGCAACAGACCGACCGCTGGGAGGTCCATACCGAGGAGTCCCGCCGGGGGACCACCACCGCTTGGGCGTCGACGATCCGCACGCCCGACGGCACGCTTAAGCAGGAGTTTTCGCGGAGCGAAATCCGGCCCGGCACGTTCGTCTACGCCTGCACGCAAAAGCCGATCAAGACGCCGGCGGACCTGGAGATCGCCGTCCGGCACGAGCCGCCCATGCCGCAGTCGTTCAAGGAAAACGCCAAGCGGCGGGTGGGGCGGATCAAGGCGGCCCTGGGCGACGACGGCATCGTCGGCTCCTGGTCTCCCCACGGGCCGTTCAACAACGCCTCGCTCCTGATCGATCACCAGGAACTCTACACCCTGTTCCTCACCGACTACGAGTTCTACGAGCGGCTGATGCGGTTCGCCATGAACCGGATTCTGGACTACGCCCGCGCAATGGATGAGGCCGGCGTGGACGTGCAATGCGTGGGCGGGAACGTCCCCGGCGGGTTCCTTGGCAAGAAGACCTACGACCGCTACATCCTTCCCTTCGAGCGGGAGTACATCCAACTCATCCAGCGCGGCGGCACCCCGGCCATGTACCACAACTGCGGCCAAATCATGAACCTGGTCGAGTCCTACGTGGAGTTGGGCGTGAGGGTGGTGGAGCCGTTCTCGCCGCCGCCGCTGGGCGACGCCGACCTCGGGCGGGTGAAGGCCCTGGTTCAGGGCCGCTATGTCATTCTCAGCGGCATCGACCAGGTGAACGCCTTACAGAAGGGGAGCATGGACCAGGTGCGGCGGGCGACCGAGCAGGCCATCCTGGCCGGCAAGCCCGGCGGCGGGTTCATCCTCCAGCCGGTCGATTTCCTGGAGTACGGCACGCCGCCGGAAAACGTGGCCGCCTACGTGGCCGCCGCCCTGGAGCACGCGGCGTATTGACACGCCGCGGGGGAATCGCCTAGAATCGCCCCTTTCGCCGTCTCTGTTCTGAGCTTTGCCTGCGAAAACGGGAGAGGTCCATGTCCGGCACGTTGCTCCTGGCCGCCGGCTCCGGCGCCGACCGGCTGCTCAGCATGAGCGGCGTCGATTACGTCATTGTCGCCATCTACTTCCTGATCGTGCTGGGCATCGGCTTCTATCTGAAAAGGTTCGTCACCACCGGCGAAGAGTTCTTCATGGCCGGGCGGAAAATGACCGCCTGGATCGCCGGGCTGAGCTTCATCTCGGCCAACTTAAGCTCGCTGGAGACGATGGGCTGGTCGGCGATGGCCTACCAGTACGGCATGTTGGGCGCCCACGCCTACTTCATCGGCGGCGCGCTGCCGATCCTCTTCCTGGCCGTGGTGATGATGCCCTTCTACTACATCTGCCGGACGCACTCGGTGCCCGGCTACCTGAAACTCCGCTACGGCGAAGGGAGCCGCTCGCTGGCGGGCATTTCCTTCGCCGCCATGACCGTGCTCGTGAGCGGGGTGGGCATGTTCTCGATGGCGAAGATGCTGCACCTGTTGTTGGGCTGGGACATGAACCAGAGCATCTGGATCTCCTCGCTGACGGTGGCGGTGTACGTCACCCTCGGCGGGTTGATCTCCGCGGTGTTCAACGAGGTGCTCCAGTTCTTCCTCATTTGGATGGGAACGCTCCTGATTCCGGTGCTCGGGCTGATTGCCGCCGGCGGCTGGAGCAACATGATGGCCGCCATCCAGCGGAACGTGGGCGTGATCCACCCGACGGTTTCCAGCGCCGACTTCACCTGTCTGTGGCACAACCTCGACTCGTTCAGCAATCCCATGGGCATCGACTGGTTCGGCATGGTCTTCGGACAGGGGTTGGCCATCAGTTTCGCCTACTGGTGTACCGATTTCCTCCAGGTGCAGCGGGTGATCGTGGCCAAGGACCTGCGGGCGGCGCAAAACGGCACGATCATCGGCGCGGCGTTCAAGATGTGCGTGCCGCTGATCGTGACCCTGCCCGGCTTGCTGGGGCTGGCCGTGCTGTTGAACCACGACGGGTCGCCCATGGTCCTGGTGCCGGAGAGCGATCCCCGCGCCATCACCAACCACACCTACAACGAAGTCCTGCCGCTGCTGATGGGCAAATACCTGGGGCCCGGGCTGCTGGGTCTGGGGGTGACGGCGATGATCGCCGGTTTCATGTCCGGCATGGCCGGCAACGTCTCCGCCTTCGCCACCGTCTGGACCTACGACGTCTACAAGCCGCTCTTGAACCGCAACGCCAGCGACCGCCATTACCTGGGCATGGGCCGCTGGTGCTCGCTGGCCGGCGTGCTGCTGTCGATCGGCACGGCCTACTCGGTGTTCTGGTTTTCCAATATCCTGGCCTATTTGCAGGTGCTGATCTTCTTCTTCATCGTGCCCCTGTTCGGGGTGGTGATTCTGGGGATGTTGTGGAAGCGGGCGACGCCGGCCGGCGGCTTCTGGGGCTTCCTCACCGCCAGCCTGTTCTCGATGGCCCTCTGGGGCTTCGTCCACACGTTCCCCAACGGCTATCGGCCCCCGCCGAGAGTCGTCATCGGCAAGGATGCCGTGGTGAGCGTCGCGAAGGGCGAGACTTCCGGCGGGAAGAAGGTGGCGGAGATCGTCAAGGTGATCGTCCAGAGCGGCGCCGTCGAGACAACCAATGTCCCCGTTCCTCCCGGCGCCGGGCAGGTCGAAGTGACCCTACGGGCTGACGCCGAGGCCATGTTCACGGCCACCGGCGAGGATCACGGCGCATCGGTCCCCGTTACGGTGCTGGCACCCGACGTGGTGCTGGCGGGAGCGAAAAGGGAGTCCGGCAAGTTCGGCGTCAAGGGAGTGCCGGTCGTGCTGGCGCCGGGCGTGGCGGTGGAGGCGTCGCAGGTGGTGCATTACTTCAGTCCCGCCGCGTTCAATCCGGCCCACGTCAAGTACGTCGCCCGTTTCGCCAACGCGAAGGAGATGGCAGTGAACTGCTATGCCGCCTTCTGGACGCTGGTGGTCTGCCTGGCGGTGACGATTGGCGTCAGTCTCGTTACTAAGCCGAAGCCCGAGTCGGAGTTGACGAACCTGGTGATGGGGCTGACCCCGCGGCCCGACCGGGGGCCATGTCCCTGGTACCGGCGGCCGATGCTCTGGGCAGCCGTGGTCTTCATCGTGCTGGTGGCCGTCAACGTCCTTTTCTGGTGAGGTGACGCATGGAATCCGAGCATCGAGTGCCGATCTGGTTCTTCGTGGGCGGGACGCTGTTGATCTATGGAATCATCATCACGGTCACGGGCCTTTATGGGCTGGCGCATCCCAGTGCGGTGCAAGTCGAGTTGCACCAGTCGAACCCCCAGGCGTCGTGGTTCGTCCTCCATCCGGATATCTGGTGGGGGGCCGTGCTGACGCTGATGGGCGCCGCGTATTGCGTCCGCTTCCATCCCTGGCGTTCGGGTGGCACGCCCTGAAAGGGCGTGGTGAGCGGCGGGGTTTAGTTTGGCGGCCTACCACGCCCTTTCAGGGCGTGCCACCCGAGCGCGTTTTCAGGGCGTGCCACTCGTGCGTTTCCTACCCCTTCCCCCTCAGCCATCCTCGCTCGATCTCCTCCAGCGTCTTGCCCTTGGTTTCGGGCACGAACCGCCATAGAAACACCACGCTGATGACGCAGAAGGCGGCATAGAGCCAGAAGGGGAAGGCATGATGGAACCGCGCGATCAGCCACGGGCTTTCGTCCATCACGGTGAAGGTCTGGATGACGACGTAGTTGGCGGCCCAAAGGCAGACGGTGGCGATGGCCATCGCCCGGCCGCGGATGCCGGTGGGAAAGATCTCCGAGAGGATCACCCAGGTCACCGGTCCGACCGACATCGCGAAGCAGGCCGTGTAGCCGAGGATGCAGGCCAGCACGAGCCTCTGCACCAACAAGCTGCTCTCGACGTGGGAGGACGCCGCTCCCATTGCCACCAAACAGACCGCCATGCCTATGGAACCGACGATCATCAGCGGTTTCCGCCCCAGCCGGTCGACGGACCAGATGGCGAAGACCGTGAACACCATATCGACCACGCCGATCAGCACCGTTTGCAGCAGGGCGGCGCTGGTGTCCGAGCCGAGTTTCTTGAAGATCTCGGGGGCGTAGTATTTGAAAACGTTCACGCCGGTGACTTGTTGGAGAACGGCCAGGACCACGCCGATCACCAGCACCATCCTCATTCCGGGCGTAAAGAGTTGGGCAATCGAGCCCGTCTCTTGGGCCAAGGCGGCCTGAATTTCGGCCAATTCGGACTGCGCGTGCCGGGCTCCCCCGACGCGGGAGAGGATCCGCAAGGCTTCACCTTGCCGCTCCTGCTTGACCAGCCAGCGCGGGCTTTCCGGCACCAGCAGCAACAGCAGGAGGAACAAGCTGGACGGCAAGATGCCCGCTCCAAACATCCACCGCCAGCCGTAGCGCACGTTCCACGACACCAACCCGCGGCAAGCCAACTCGACCCCCGTTTCTTTTGCCGTGACGGAATTGTCCTTCAAGAACGCGACAACCTCTGCCGGCCGGATGTTGCCCTTCTGCGCGGCGAGAAAGGCGTCAACGGCTTCAGCCTTGATCTTCCGGTCGCTGATCTTCGCCGTGTCCGCGATGAAAACCCTGAGCGACTTCGCCTGCTCCCCCGCCGTCAACGTCGCCGTGGCGGCGATCCGGGCGCGGTCCACGTGCAAGGTGCCGTAGGACTCGATGAGGTAGTTGGCAAAATAGACCACAATGAAGCCCGAAACGATGGCAAACTGATTGATGGAAACCATGCGGCCGCGGATGCGGGCGGGAGTGACCTCGGCGATGTACATGGGCGAGGTGATCGAGGCGGCGCCGACGCCCAGCCCGGCCATGATGCGGAAGATCACAAATCCGGCAAAACCGGGCGGATAGGCCGTTCCTACGGAGGAGACCAGGAAGAGGACCGCGGCCAGGACGAGCATCCGCTTGCGGCCGAACCGGTCGCTCAACAGGCCCGCCAGGCCCGCGCCGGCGGCGCAGCCCAGCAGGGCGCAGGCCGCCGCCCAGCCCTTCGAGACCTGCGGGTCGAGCTGAAAATGGACCTGCAAGAAGCCGATGGCGCCGGAAATCACGGCCGTATCGTAGCCGAACAGCAGCCCGCCCAGAGCGGCCGCCAAGGTCAACAGGGTTACATAGGCGATGCTGCCGTCACGCCGGTCTGCCGTTACCGTCATATCGTCCTCTCCGGGGCACGCAATCGAGACTTGACAGTTTCCCATGCTAGCCGCCCCTGCCCGTGGTTGACAAGTGGGGGAGAGGGGAAGCGGCTGAGGGCTTGACAAGACGCGGCGGGTGCTGGATTCTATCTGGACCGACAGGCAACGCCCGCCGGAGCGTGGTGGTGTCCATTCCGGCGACTATTAGCCGTTGGCTATTTTTTACCCCCATCCCCAATCCTCCTTCATGTCCCCACCCGTCCCGCGATACCTGGTGCCGTTCCATCCGAAGCACGTTCCGCACTTCTTCACCGACGTGCTGGTTGTGGGGAGCGGGCTGGCCGGGCTGAGGGCCGCGCTGGCCGTCGAGCCGGGACTGTCGGTGGTCGTGACCACCAAGCAAGCCGCGGAGCAGTCTAACAGTAATCTGGCGCAGGGCGGCATCGCCGGCGTGCTCGCCCCCGACGACAGCATCCAACAACACATCGCCGACACGCTGGAAGCCGGCGGGGCGTTGTGCGATCCGGCAGTGGTCGAGCGGGTGATCCGCGAAGGGCCTGCCCGCATCGCCGAACTGATCGAGTGGGGAACGCAGTTCGACCGCGAGGGGGACCGGCTGGCCCTGGCCCGCGAGGGCGGCCACCGCCGCGACCGCATCGCCCATGCCCTGGGCGACGCCACCGGCAAGGAGATCATGCGGGTGCTCCTGGGCCGGGCGCGGGATGCAGCCAACATCGACGTCTGGGAGAACACCTTCACGCTCGATCTGCTGACGCTCGGCGGCGTCTGCCGCGGCGCGCTGGTCTGGAACCAGCAGCACGGCAAGACGATGATCTGGGCGAAGGAGACGATCCTGGCCACCGGCGGGGCCGGCCAACTCTACCGCGAGACGACCAACCCGGCGGTGGCCACCGGCGACGGCATGGCTCTGGCCTACCGCGCCGGGGCCGAACTGCGGGACCTCGAATTCGTGCAGTTCCATCCGACGGTGCTCTACATCGCCGGCGGCAGCCGGAGCCTGATCAGCGAGGCGGTCCGCGGCGAGGGGGCGTGGCTGGTGGACCGCAACGGCTACCGCTTCATGGCCGACTACGACTCTCGCGGCGAGTTGGCCCCCCGCGACGTGGTGAGCCAGGCGATCGTCTGCCAGATGGAGAAGACGCGGCATCCGAACGTCTATCTGGAACTGAACCATCTCGATCCGGCCAAGGTCCGCGCCCGGTTCCCCAGCATCGCCGCCGTCTGCGCCGAATTCGATCTGGACATCACGCGGGACCGGATTCCGGTGCGGCCGGGGCGCACTACATGATGGGCGGGATCACGGTGGACATCGAGGGGCGGACGACCGTGCCGCGGCTCTGGGCGGCGGGCGAAGTGACCGCCAGCGGCTTCCACGGCGCCAACCGGCTGGCCAGCAACAGTCTGCTCGAGGCGGCCGTGTTCGGCGTTGCCGCCGGCCAGAGGGCCTCGCGGGCGGCCGCCGGGCTGCACGACGACTTCACCGCCTCGGTCATCGAGAACCCGCCGGCGGACGTCCCCGCCGAGCCGTTGAACCTGGCCGACATCCGCAACTCGCTGCAAAGCCTGATGTGGCGGAACGTGGGCGTGCGGCGGGAGAAAGAAGCCCTCGCCGAGGCCCTGGAGACGATCGACCATTGGCGCCGCTACGTGCTGCCGCGGCCGCTGGCGGATCCGGCGGGCTGGGAGTTGCAGAACATGCTCTGCACCGCCCGGCTGATGATCCAGGCCGCGCTGGAGCGGGAGGAGACCCGCGGGGCGCATTGCCGCATCGACTTCCCCCAAACCGACGACGCCCACTGGCGCCGGCACATAACGTGTCGCCGGGATACGTCCGACCAGCGGTGATGAGACGTATGGGAACTATAAGAAGTAAGAGAGCTATGACTCCCATGCTTCCCATAATTCCCATGTATCGCATCAATCCCGTGCCCACTAGCCCACTTTCCAACCACCCACATCATGCCGGATACCGAACCCAGCGAATCCGCCGTCCGGGCCGCGCTCAGCGAGTTCAAGGACCCCGAAACCGGCCGCGGCATCGTGCAACTCGAACAGGTTCACGGCCTCCGGCTCGACGGCCGCCGCCTCCAGGTCACGCTGGGGCTGACCACCTGGTCGGCGCCGCTGTGGACCGAGACGCGGAATGAGTTGCTCCGGCACCTTCAAGGGCGGTTCCCCGGTCTTGAGGTGGAGGTGGAATTGGCGGTGCACCAACGCCGGCCGGAGAAGCTGGGCGAGATCGGCCTGAGCGCGAAGACCGTGGTGGCCGTCGGCTCCGGCAAGGGAGGCGTCGGAAAAAGCTCGATCGCCGCCTATCTGGCCTATGGCCTGCACCGGGCGGGCTGCCACGTCGGATTGATGGACGCCGACGTCTACGGGCCGAGCATCCCCCACCTGCTCGGCTGCCGCGAGCAGCCGCAATTGGCCGGCGACCAGATCGTGCCGGTCGTGGTCGACGGCCTGCGGATGCTGTCGATGGGCCTGCTGGTGCCCGAGGGGGAGGCGGTGATCTGGCGGGGGCCGATGCTGCACAACGCCCTCTTGCAGTTCCTCCGCGACACGGCGTGGGGCGATCTCGACTACCTGATTGTTGACATGCCGCCCGGCACCGGCGACGTGGCGATCTCGCTCTCGCAATTGCTGCCGCTGAGCGGGGCGGTCGTGGTCTGCACGCCCCAGGACGTAGCCCTGCTGGACGCCGTCAAGGCGGTGGCCATGTTCCGCAAGGTACACATCGACGTGCTGGGGATGGTCGAGAACATGAGCTTCTTCGTCTGCCCAAGCTGCCGCGCCCGGCACGACATCTTCGGCTCCGGCGGCGCCCGGCGACGGGCGGCGCAGCTTGAGGTCCCCTTCCTCGGCGAACTGCCGATCCGCACCGAGTTGCGGGTGCTGGCCGACGAAGGCCGCGTGGGGGCTTCGCTGGACGATCCGGTCGCCGGTCCCGCCTTGGCGTCGATTTGCCGGAACCTGGCCGCCAATTTGGCCGCCCGGCATCGCCGCCATCCCGCGCTGCCAAGGCTGCCGATCCTGGGATAGCCGTAAATACGAGTGGAGCCATCGTCGTGGGGACCACTGCCTCGCTGCCCTTGGTGGAAGAAATCTCGCCGCGGCCGGGGACAGAGGAGATGTTCCTGCGGCTGGCCGGGCGGCAGCACTGCCTGTTTCTCGACAGCGCCATGACTCACCCGACGCTGGGGCGATACTCGTTTCTCGCCGCCGATCCCTTCGAGTTCCTGCAATTTCCGGCCGACGGCAGCGATGCGCTGGAGGCATTAAGCCGGCGGCTGAGCCGATTCAGCGCGCCGCGCATCGCCGGCTTGCCGCCGTTTCAGGGCGGGGCCGCCGGCTTGTTCAGCTACGACCTCGGACGCAGCCTGGAGCGGCTGCCGCCGCTGAAATGTGACGAGTTCGGCGTACCGGCCCTGGCGGTCGGATTTTACGACGTGGTAGTGGCGCTCGACCACGTGACCGACCGGGCGTGGATTGTCTCGCAGGGATTCCCGGAAGTCGAGCCTTCAGACCGTCGCCGCCGCGCCGCAAAACGGTTGGCCGAGGTCCGCGGTTGGATTACAAAGCCGCAACTCGCCGTTTGCGGTTTCGCAAATGGCGAGACCGTTGCTCGCAGCTTTGTGCCGAAAACAGCCGCTTGCGGCTTCGCAAATAGCGTAACGAGCAATTTTTCCAGGGAAGGATACGTTCGGGCGGTCCAGCGTGCCATCGACTACATCTACGCCGGCGACGTGTTCCAGGTGAACCTCTCGCAGCGGCTGTTCGGCGCCCGCTGGCGACGACGCCGTGACGCTCTATTGCCGCCTGCGGCGTTGCAATCCCGCCCCGTTCGCCGGCTATTTCGACCTGGGCAGGTTTCAGATCGTCAGCGCCTCGCCCGAGCGGTTCCTGCGGGTGCTCGACCGGCAAGTCGAGGCCCGGCCGATCAAGGGCACCCGGCCGCGGACCGGAGAGCCGGGTCTGGACCGCGCGGCCGGAGCCGAACTGCTCGGCAGCGAGAAAGACCGGGCGGAGAACGTGATGATTGTCGATCTGCTGCGGAACGATCTCTCGCGGGCCTGCACCCCCCAGAGCGTCCAGGTCAGCCAACTCTGCGGCCTGGAAGCCTATCGGCACGTGCTGCACTTGGTGTCGTCCGTCGGCGGCCGGCTGCGGGACGGCTGCTCGCCCATCGACCTGCTGCGTGGGGCGTTTCCCGGCGGCTCGGTGACCGGGGCGCCGAAGCCGCGGGCGATGGAAATCATCGCCGAGCTGGAGCCGACCGCCCGCGGCGCCTACTGCGGCTCGCTGGGCTACCTCGGCTTCGACGGCTCGATGGACCTGAGCATCCTGATCCGCACGATCACGGCCGGCCGCGGCTGGTGGCAGTTTCCCGTCGGCGGCGGCGTGGTCGCCCAGTCCACGCCCGAGGGAGAATACGAAGAAACCTGGCACAAGGCGGAAGGACTGGTGCAGGCGTTGAAATGATCCTCTTGATCGACAATTTCGACAGTTTCGTCTACAACCTCGCGCGGTACTTCGAGCGCTTGGGGCACGCCGCCTGCGTGGTCCGCAACACGGCGATCGATCCGGCGGACGTGCGGCGGCTGCGGCCGTCCGCCGCCGTCCTCTCGCCGGGGCCATGCGCGCCCGGCCGCGCCGGCCGCTCGCTGGAGATTGTCCGCGCGCTGGCGGCGGAGTTGCCGATGCTGGGCGTCTGCCTGGGACATCAGACAATCGCTGAAGCGTTTGGCGGCCGGGTGGTCCGGGCCAAGGAGCCGGTCCACGGCCGGGCGTCGTGGGTGCGGCACAACGGCCGCGGCCTGTTTGCCGGAGTGCCGGACCCGTTGACGGCCGGCCGCTACCATTCGCTGGTCGTGGACGAGGCCTCGCTGCCCGCTTGCCTCGAAATCACCGCGCGGACCGACGACGGCGCGATCATGGCGATCGAGCACCGGGAGCTGCCGGTTTTCGGCCTGCAATTCCACCCCGAGTCGATCCTGACTGACTGCGGCTATTCGTTGCTGGCGAATTTCCTGCGCCGGGCGGGACTAGCGGCGCCGGACGAAGTGCCGGTGGAGTTCACCGTCCGGCCACTTGCCGCCTCGTATAAGAGGGAGTAGGATGTTCCCCGCGGTTGGGGCATGGCAGCCGTAGGGTGCGTGCTTGCACGCACGCGCGACCGCGAGGCCGGCGGCGTGCGTGCCAGCACGCACCCTACGATTCAGTTTCAACGGAATTGAGGCCGCGGATGAGAGTCCTCTTGGTACACCCCCCTTGCGGTCCACGCACCATTGGCCTGCGGCACATTGCCAAGATGGAGCCGTTGGGGCTGGAAACGGTGGGCGCCGGGGTGTCGTCGCAACATGACGTGCGGCTGGTGGATATGATGGTCCGCCCGGCCGACCTGCCGCGGACGCTTGGCGGTTTCACGCCCGATGTGGCGGGCGTGACCAGCGAAATGGCCCGCACCGGGCCGGCTCGACGTGCTGCGGACAATCCGCCGGGCGGCGCCGGCGTGTTTGACGGTGGTGGGCGGCCATCAGCCGACGATCATACCCGAGGAGTTCAACGACCCGGCCGTGGACCTGATCGTCCGCGGCGAGGGGGTCGATCCGTTTGCGGAAATCTGTGCGGCGCGGGCGGCGGGCGAAACCCGCTTCGACCGGATTGCCGGCCTGATGATCCGCACGTCGAAGGGACTTACTGCCACCGAGCCCCGCCCGCTGCCGCCCGACATCAACCGCCAACCGCTGCCCGACCGGTCGCTTACCGCCGCCTACCGCCGCGATTACTACTACATCACCAAGCCGTCGGCGGCCGGCGTGCGGATCGCCTTCGGCTGCCCTTACCGCTGCCGGTTTTGTCCGGGCTGGATTTATTCGGGCGGATACTGGGTCCCGCGCGATCCGAAACTGATCTTCGACGACATCTGCTCGATCCGCGAACCGTTCATCTACTTCTACGACGAAAACTCCTTCCACGACGTGGAGCGGATGAAAACGCTGGCGCAGATGCTGATCCTGCGCCGGCGTGAAGAAACGTTACCACGCCTACGCGCGGGCCGACAGCGTCCTGAAACATCCCGAGTTGTTCGACCTCTGGCGACGGGCCGGCCTGTCGATGGTCTTCATCGGCGTGGAGTCGCTCGACGCCAAGACCCTGACCGAATGGCACAAGAAAACCGACCCCTCGGTCAACGAGCAGGCCATCGACCTGTTGGGAAAGCTCAAGATCGAAGTCTCGGTCGGGTTCATGCTCAAGCCGGACGTGACGCGGGCCGATTTCCGCCGCATCGACGGCTTCATCCACGACCATAAGGCGATCCTGCACGTCGAGTTCACGCCGATGACGCCTTGCCCCGGCACCGCCTTGTACGAGGAGAAGAAGGACCAGGTGATCACCCGCGACTGGCAGGTCTTCGACATGCAGCATTTCGTGGTCAAGACCATGCTCCCGCAGGAGGAAATCTTCCGCATGATCGTGCGGAGCTACACCAAGGTGGCCATGCGGATCGTCCGCCGCAAGGGGCTGCGGCTCTGCTTCAAGCAGTGGGGCGGTTGGAAGTACCGGATGCTGCGGGGGTTGTTGGCGCAGTGCGCCGCCCTGGCCCGCGCCCATCGGGACGTGTTGGGCTGCTAGCCGAACTTCGCCAGTTGTCGACGTAAGTCCTTGTGGCGCAAGGCGCGGTTCTTGAAAGTCTTCACTACACACCCTCCGTTAGACGGATGGTGGGGAGACGGAACGGCAAGCGGGTCAACAGGATGGCCTGATGGTCGGTGGGCTGGGTCACGCAACGCCGACGGATCTCCGTCCCTTGACGTGTCGGCAACACTACGTCCACCAACTGAATCTTGCCCAATTCCTCGAAGACCCGGCGAGGCTCGTGGCCCAGTCCCGCCCGCTGGCATCGCTGCGAGAGGGTCTTCCAGAGGACATAAGCCAAGAAGCAGACCAAGATGTGGGCCAACACCCGCTCCTCTTTCTGATGCCAGATCGGACGGAGCCGCAGGTCGCTTTTGTGGATTCGGAACGCAGCCTCGGCCTCGGTCAGTTGGATATAGGCTTTCCAAAGGTCCTCGTCGCTCCACCCCACCACGTTGCTGCGCAAGAGGTAGCACCCTTCGCTCAAGGCTGCCCAGTCACGCCAAGTCTCGACTTTTTTCCAACCAAGGCTTGCCCGGCCGTCCGCGGCAGTGCGGACCTCGGTTTCAAAAAGCCCCGCTGCCCGGCTGTTCTGGCCCAGCAGTCGCCCCAACCGCTGCGCGACGACGACCGGCTGCAAGCGCTGTTTCCGACAGCCGGCCTCGATCCGCAACAGTCCTTCTTCAATCCGTTGCTCGAAACGGCCGTGCATGGCCTTTTCCTTCTCGCGGCGGTCACGGCTGCGGCAAAGAACGAAAGTCTCGTCGCCGTCGGGCGAAGGGCAGAGCTTGACCTCCAGGCCGTCGCGGATCGTGCGCCAATCCTCCGCGAGCAGTTCCCGTTCAAACCGCTTGAGCATGCTCTTGGGCGTGCCGACGATGTAGCGCCGTCCGCTCTGTTTGAGAAAGGCGATGTTGTGGGCCGAGACCATGCCGCGGTCGCCGACCCAAATCCGATCGGCCCGGCCGTAGCGGCTTTCCATCGTTTGCACGATTTCCTGCAACGTGGTGACGTCCGTGCGGTTCCCGGCGAACACCTCGTATCCCAGCGGCATCCCGCACTTGGAGACCACCAGGCCGATGCAGACCTGTTTGCAGTCCGGGCGGTGGTCGCGCGAGTAGCCTCGTTTGGCCGACGGATTGGCCTCGGCTTGGCCCTCGAAATACGTGCTGGTCACGTCGTACAACAGCAAGTCGTACTCCAGCCCGAACAGATTGCCGAGCCGGTTCTTCAAGAACACCTCCAACGCCTCCTTGTGCGGCAGCAGCACGTCGAGCGCCCGGTAAAGGCGCTGCTCATTGATCTTTTCCGGCGGGATGCCCAACAGATCGGGCAAGACGCTTTGGGCGTAGAAATGCTCGGCGACGTGCAATTCGCTCGATGGATCGCAGAGGCGGCAGAGGACCAACACCAACGCCATCAGCGACCAGGGCACGTCCTCGCGGCCCGACGGAATCGTGCGGTCGAGAAACTCCTTCCATCCCAACTGCTCGACAAGCTCCAGCCCCAACCAAGGCCCGCCGAAGTCTTTCCGGTTCTCCACGCGCAGGCGTTTGACGTCCACTTCGACCCACCGCGGGCGGACGTCGTTGAAGAGCCGCCTCTGTGGCGACCCTGGTTTGCCTTCGGCGGCTCCCTTGACGCCCCAACGATGCGGTTCGTCGAGTTGCCCGAGATACGCGACTACCCGCTGCCGCGGGCCGCGCTCGGTGCGATACGATTCCATCAGCGCCCAATAGGCGTGGCGCTTGCCGTCCTTGCGGCGATAGCACGGGCGAATGAACATGCCCGAATTGTAGCCCCGTGCGGGGGCATTCCGAAGGGCAAGGTCTTCACTACAACGCCTTTGGCCGCGCCGGCAAACAACCTGGCCTGTCGCCCATAAGGAGTTGCGCAAAAAACCCCACCTTCACGTGAGCACCAAATACGACAAGATTCCCACCAAATCGCCACCTACTGGCGAAGTTGGGCTAACCCGGACGTTGGCCTGGATGGAGGCCTTTGCCGGACAGTTCTACTCTACCTGGCAATCCTGGTGGCGGGACTGGCGGGATTCAAGGTGACGCAAGCCACTAAGAACCGGCCAGGGTAGCTGTCGTAGGCTGAGCACCCCACTATGGTAGGTTGCTTGCTATGCGTATAATACCGCCGGACATCCAGACGGCGGAAACTCGCCCCGATCAACCAAGAAAGGGAACCGTTATGACGCGCAGGACACGAAACCGGCTGTGTGGCGCGGCAATTGTGGCGATCATGGCCGCCCTGCCGGCTATGGCCCAACAGGTTACCGGGACGCCGGGCGCGCCCGACGCCACCACCACGATTGACGGGCGGCAACTCCCGCCGCCGCCGCCGAAGTTCGGCGGGGAGATCCGGGACAACGCGGCACAGTCGAAGCCCTGGTGGCCGCCGCGGGTGGTGCCGCCCAAGGGCGCCCCCAACGTGCTGCTGATTATGACCGACGACGTGGGTTTCGGCGCACGAGCACTTTCGGCGGCGTGATCCCCACTCCGGCGCTGGACCGGGTCGCCAAGGCGGGCCTGCGCTACACCTGCTTCCATTCCACCGCCCTCTGCTCGCCCACCCGCGCGGCGCTCATCACCGGACGGAATCATCACTCGGCCGGCTTCGGCGTGGTTTCGGAACAGTCCACGGGCTTTCCGGGCTACAACAGCATCATTCCAAAGGACAAGGCGACCATCGGCCGGATCCTGAGGGACAACGGCTTTGCCACCTCGTGGTTCGGCAAGGACCACAACACGCCGACCTTCCAAGCGAGCCAGATTGGGCCGTTTGACCAGTGGCCCATCGGCATGGGCTTCGAGTACTTCTACGGCTTCGTCGGCGGCGACACCAGCCAGTGGCAGCCGAACCTCTTCCGCCAGACCACGGCCATCTATCCTTACGTCGGCCGTCCGGGCTGGAACCTGACCACCGCTATGGCCGACGACGCCATCGCCTGGCTGAACCAACTCAACCAGATTGACCCGAGCAAGCCGTTCTTCTGCTACTATGTGCCCGGCGGCACGCACGCGCCGCATCACGCCACGCCCGAGTGGATCGAGAAGATCAGCAAATTGCATCTTTTTGACAAGGGCTGGAACGCCCTGCGCGAGGAAATCTTCGCCAATCAGAAACGGCTGGGCGTCATCCCGCCGGACGCGAAGATGACCCCGTGGCCGAAGGATCTGCTGAAGGACTGGGACGCCCTGACGGCGGACGAGAAGAAGATGTTTATCCGGCAGGTGGACGTCTATGCCGCCTATCTGGCCTACACCGATCACGAAATCGGCCGGGTGATTCAGGCCGTCGAGGACATGGGCAAACTGGACAACACGCTCATTATCTACATCAGCGGCGACAACGGCTCCAGCGCCGAGGGGACGCTGATCGGCACGCCGAACGAGGTCGCCATGTTCAACGGCGCGATGGTTCCGGTCGAGGCGCAGCTCAAGTATTTCTACGACGTGTGGGGCAGCGACCGGACCTACAACCACATGGCCGTGCCGTGGTCGTGGGCCTTCGACACGCCCTTCCCCTGGACCAAGCAGATCGCCTCGCATTTCGGCGGGACGCGGCAGGGCGTGTGCATCTCCTGGCCCGGCCACATCACGGACTTGGGCGGCATCCGCAACCAGTTCCATCACGTCATTGACGTCGCGCCGACGATTCTTGAGGCGTGCGGCATCCCTGCACCAAGGCGGTGGACGGCATCAAGCAGGCGCCCATCGAAGGTTTCAGCATGGCGTACACCTTCGACAGGGCCAACGCCGACGCCCCCTCGACGCACAAGACCCAGTATTTCGAGATGATGGGCGACCACGCCATCTATCACGAAGGCTGGATCGCCAGCACGAAGGTCATCCGGCCGCCTTGGGTAGTGGCCGGCCCCGTGAACCAGGACCCCTTCAACCATTGCACGTGGGAACTCTACGACCTGCGGAAGGATTGGACGCAGTTTGAAGACGTGGCGGCCGAGTATCCCGAGAAAGTGGAAGAACTCAAGGAACTCTTCACAAAGGAAGCGCGGAAGTACCAGGTGCTGCCGTTGGACGCCAGCGTGGCGGCGCGCTTGGTGGCGCCGCGGCCCAACATCACCGCGGGCCGCACCGAGTTTACCTACACCCGGCCGCTGACCGGCATTCCCCAGGGCGACTCTCCGCTGCTGCTGAACTGTTCCTACACGATTACGGCCGACATCGAAGTGCCGGAAGGGGGTGCCGAGGGAGTGCTGTTGACCTCCGGCGGCCGGTTCGGCGGCTACGGGTTCTACCTGCTCAAGGGCAAGCCGGTGTTTCTCTGGAACCTGGTGGACCTGAAGCGCGTCCGCTGGGAAGGCCCGGATGCACTGGCCCCCGGCCGGCACACGCTCGCGTTCGACTTCAAGTATGACGGCCTGGGCATGGGCACGGTGGCCTTCAACAACATGAGCGGCATCGGCCGGAGCGGCACGGGCGTGCTCAAGGTGGACGGCAAGGAAGTCGCCAGAGAGAAGATGGAGCACACCCTCCCGCTCATCTTACAGTGGGACGAAACTTTCGACATCGGCTCCGACACCGGCACGTCCGTATGCGACCAGGACTACCAGGTGCCGTTCGCCTTCACCGGCAAGTTGGTCAAGCTCACGCTCAAGATTGACCGGCCCAAGCTGACCCCCGCGGAAGAAAAGCTCCTCCAGGAAAAGAGCCAGCGGAACAACCAGGCGAGCGAGTAATAAGCGAGGACGAGCGATGGGCGACCCCTTGAGCATGGATGCCCGGCTCATTCTCAGTTCGCTGGGCGACGGCGTCTACGTGACCGACCTCGAGCGCCGCATCGTCTATTGGAACCCGGCGGCGGAGCGGATCACCGGCTGGCCGGCGGAGGAAATGGTCGGCCGTTATTGCTACGACAACTTGCTGTCGCACGTGGACAAGGACGGCCACCAACTCTGCGGCCAGGAATACTGCCCGCTGCACCGCTCGATCGTCACCGGCGTCGGCAGCGGCTGCCCGCTGGTGTTTGCTCTGCGGAAGGACGGCCGGCGGACGCCCCTGCAAGTCACCGTGGCGCCGATCCGCAACGCCGGGGGAGAGATCATCGGCGGGGTGGAGGTGTTCCGCGACGTTTCCTCCTCGCTGCGGGACCTGGAAAGGGCCAAGGCCATCCAGTCGGTTTCCCTGGAGCAGGACTTGCCCCGGGACGCCCGCGTCCGCTTCGCAACCCACTATATTCCGCACGATGTGGTGGGCGGCGACTTCTACGGCATCCGGCAACTCGATGCCGACCGGTACGGCTTCCTTCTGGCCGACGTGATGGGGCACGGGCTGGCCGCCGCGCTGTATACGATGCACCTCAGCTCGTTGTGGGACCGGTATCATCCGCTGTTGCGGTCGCCGCTGGCCTTCGTGGGGAAGATCGGCAACGAGTTGTACCGGATCGTCAAGGGGGGCGAGTCGTTCGCCGCGGCGGTCTGCGGCCTGGTCGACGCGGTCCGCCGGGAAGTTGTTTTCACGGCGGCCGGCAATCCGCCCCCCTTGCTCGTCCGCGCCGCCGGCGGGTTCGAGCAAGTCGAGTGCGGGGGCCTGCCGCTGGGGGTGATGGAAGATGCCCCCTACGACGAGACCACATTGGAACTATCGCCCGGCGACCGCCTGCTGCTGTTCAGCGACGGCGCAATCGAAATCCACAATGCCGAGCATAAGCTGCTCGGCGCCGATGGCCTGATCGCCATCTTGAAGGAGCAGGGCTATCCCGGATCGGACATCCAGGCCGCGGCCGTTGAAGAGCAACTGCTGAAATACTCCAATGCCGTCCGCTTGGAGGACGACTTGACGCTGATTGAAATGCGATTTTCGGAATAGTCCCCGCCGTTGAGGGAAGGCGATCGCATGGGCAGAACGCACCGGCGTTTCGTCGCTTCAGAGCCCGGTGATGGCGATCGCACTCCCGGTAGGCCTTTTGCGCCTTCAGGCTCACCGCTTCCCGGACCTGGCAGGCCTTCTGTCTGGCCATCGCTTCCACCGTCTCCGCCTGACGGATCGCATGGATGCCCCAGACAACGCCCGAAGTGTCCATCGTGGAATGCCCAGCCGGCGCGTGTGCTTCCGGCCCACCCAGACCTAGGCGAAGCGCGGCAAGCCAGCCACCGGAGACTTCATCTAACTCCTTGACATGACGTGCGTTACGGAATCCACGTTCGGCTTCCTTGGGAGGCGCGTGCGGCGTTTTCTCAAACTTCGCTGGATGCGCGTACTACCAGGAAGGCGGGTGCGGCATATAATTCGCCAATCTCGAAAGGCAGTCCTGCAATCTTTGCCGGGCGAAGCGATGCCCTGTGAACGTCATAGGCATCTACCAGCACACAGGAGCGTTAGCCATGACTCCGCGTTGGAAACAAATGCACTTGGCCATTGCCGTCTCTTTGGTCCTTGCCGCGGGCGCCGCTCTGTCGGCGCGCTACGGCGCCCTCGGCGGCGCTCAGGCGGCCGATCCGGCTGCCGCAGGTCCGGCCGTCGGCCCGAACGCGGGAAGCGAGGCCGACGAGAAGGCCATCCGCGCCACCGCCGACGACTTTGTCAAGGCGTTCAACGCCGGCGATGCGAAGACCATCGGCGCTCTTTGGGCGACGGACGCCGAATACACCGACGAGTCGGGCCAGTCGCTCCACGGCCGCGCAGCGATCGAAAAAGAATACGCCGGCCTCTTCCAACAGCAGCGTGGCGCGACCATGACGGTGACCATCGAGTCGATCCGTTTCCTGGGAGCCGACATCGCCGTGGAAAAGGGCATTGCCAAGGTCAAGTTGCCCTCGACGGAGGCTGCGACGGGAGCGCGTTACACCGTGGTCCACGCGCGGCGCGACGGGAAGTGGGTCATGGTCGTCGGGCGGGATTCTCCCTATGTGCCCGGCTCGAACGAAGATTACCTCAAGGACCTTGAGTGGCTGATCGGCGACTGGGCCGTGGACGCCAAGGACCAGCCCCTGCGGATCCATTTCGAGTGGATGGCGCAGCGGAACTTCATCAAGAACACGTACACCCTCACGAAAGAGGGCCAAGCGACGTTGACCGGAGGCCAGATCATCGGCTGGAATCCCAAGTTGGGGCGGATCGTCTCCTGGCATTTCGACGCCCACGGCGGCTTTGGCGACGACGTGTGGATCAAGGACGGCTCGAAGTGGGTGATCGAGGCGACGGGCGTGTTCCGCGACGGCAGCGATAGCACCGCAGTCAACATCGTCACTCCCATCGATGCCAACAGCTTCACCTGGCAGTCGATCAAGCGCACGCTGGAGGGGGTGCGCCTTCCCGATACGAAGCCCGTCAAGATCGTCAGAGTGCAGCCCGCCAAGTGACGCTCTTTCCCCTGACCTCAAGCGGACAAGCCCGACCGTTTCCTGAAAGGCGCGTGCAATGAAAAGAACGATAATCAGTCTGGCAATTGGCATTTCGGTGGCCTTGCTTGCGGCGCGAGCCGTCCATGGCCGGGGTTTCGGCGGATACCACGGTAGCAGCTATTCCGGCGGCGGCTACCACGAAGGCGGAAACCACGAGGGCGGCGGGTATCACGAAAGCGGGTATCACGAGGATGGCGGGTATCACGAGGGTGGCTACCACGAGGGCGGAAACTCCGGCAGCCAACCTCGCGCCGGCTACTCCGGTAGTGAACCTCGTAGCGGCTACTCCGGTAGCCAACCTCGCGCCAGCTATCCCGGCGGCGGAGACGCCGGCAAAGGTTACTCCGGCGCTCAGGGTGCAGCCGCGGGAGCTGCCGCTGAAAAGCGAAACTCCCCGCAGTACTCTGGCGCTGAAGGCGCAGCGGCGGGATCTGCCGCTGAGAAGCGAAACTCCCCGCAGTACTCTGGCGCACAAGGCGCAGCCGCCGGATACGCCGCAGGCAATCGCAGTGCGCCCTCGGCCGGCACGGCCCAGGTCGCGCTCCCGACTGACGCCGGATACGGCATGCCGGCAGCCGGCGCAGCGCGGCTGCATACGCCGGCAACCATCAAACGGAGGCCGTCAACGGTAGTGTCTATGCCGCCCGCGGCGCCGCCGTCCGCAATTCCTATAGCGGCGCCGGCATGTACGGCCAGGGCTGGTACGCGGCGCATCCGGGCGCTGGGCGCCGACGGGCTGGACGGCCGGCCAGGCCTGGAGCGCGGCCTCCTGGCCCGCGGTCGGTGCGTCGTTGGGCTGGGGCGGCAGCGTGCAGCCGGTCTATTACGATTACGGAGACAACATCACCTACCAGGGCGACCAGGTTTGCTACGGCGGCCAACCTGTGGCCACGGCCGACCAGTACTATCAGCAGGCTTCGACGCTCGCCGAGAGCGCCCTGCGCCCGATCTCAATTCGGGCGAGTGGTTGCCGCTGGGCGTGTTCGCGCTGGTCCATAAAGACCAGTCCGACCCGCAACTCATCGTGCAATTGGCCGTCAACAAGTCCGGCGCGCTGGCGGGAAACTACTCGGACCTGATAAGTGGAACGACCGTCCCGGTCCACGGGGCCGTGGACAAAAAGACGCAGCGCGTCGCCTGGACGGTGGGAGACAACAAGCAGACCGTGGGCGAAACCGGACTCTACAACCTGACCAAGGATGAATCGCCTGCCCTGATCCACATCGGCAAGGACAAGACCCAGCAGTGGACGCTCGTCCGGCTCAAACAACCGGACCAGGCCGGCGGCGAGAAGTGACCATGAGTCCGATGACGGTTAGCTGCATCGTGTTCGCATGCATCTTCGGAGGCACGCTCCTCGGAATGATTCTGCGCGCCTTTCTGCCCGAGAAGCATTTGAGCGCGGAATCAAGGGACGTCGTCAAGCTGGGCATGGGACTTATTGGGACGATGACGGCGCTGGTGCTCGGCTTGCTGATCGCATCGGCAAAGGGTTCGTTCGATACCCAAAGAAACGGACTGGCTCAACTGTCCGCGAACATCATCTTGCTGGATCGTGCCTTAGCGCACTATGGAACGGAGTCGAAGAACGCACGTGAGATGCTCCGCGCCTCGGTGGCGGACATGCTTCAGCAAACCTGGCCCCAAGGGAATCCCCAGTCTGGGCAGGCCGAGGCAAGATTGCGGACCGAAGGTCGGTATGAGGGACTCTATGAGAAAATCCAGGAACTCGCGCCAAAAAATGACGCCCAGCGTGCGCTCCAGGCTCAGGCGCTGAAGACTGGCGCCGATATCGCGCAGATGCGCTGGCTGATGTTCGCGCAGAAAGGCAGCTCGATTCCGACCCCGTTTCTTGTGGTGATGGTTTGCTGGCTTACTCTCATTCTCGCCAGCTTCAGTCTGTTTGCGCCATCCAACCCAACAGTGTTCGTCACCTTGCTTGTATGCGCATTGGCGGTTTCCAGTGCGGTTTTTCTGATCCTGGAATTAGATCGGCCGTTCGGTGGGATGATTCAGATTTCCAGCGCTCCGTTGCGCGATGCCCTCGTGCAGCTAGGGCGGTAGGCACCTTGTGTGTCACTTCGCTCTCGTGGGCGGCGTGTGCCGCCCGGCTTCTTTCCATAGGGAGAGCAACCATGAAGAAAACGTGATACCAGGTGTCCTTCCGCTTCACGGACAAGATCGCCAAGCTAAGATTCAAACCCGGAACGCGATGAACCGTTTGCTCACACTCACCGCCATCATCGAAGCGGCCACGGGACTGGCATTGATGGCCGTGCCCTCCGTCGTCGTCCGGCTGCTGTTGGGTGGCGAAATCTCGGGCGCGAGCATCCCGCTGGGCCGCGTGGCCGGCTTGGGCTTGCTCTCGCTCGGGATGGCGTGTTGGCCGCGATGCGACCCCGCCGGCAACACGGCTCCTGCCCTCCGGGCAATGCTGACCTATAATTCACTGGCGACGCTCTATCTCCTTTGCCTCGGCATCGACAGTGAATGGGTCGGGCCGCTCTTGTGGCCGGCGGTGGCGTTGCACGGCGCCCTGTCGCTCCTGCTTGCGCGCAATGGAGACGGGGAAACACGCGCCGAATAGCAGGTTGCCGTGCGAGCGTTCCCCGATTAGCCGCATCTGCTGCTGGGACCGACAACGAGTCTTGCGATCATGGCGGCCGAACCGGCCGTCGGTCTGCATAGCCGTTCGACTGCCACTGTCCGAGAATCTAATCCGTTATCGGCGACGACCCGACAATTGACCCCTTATTCGGAACGCCTCTACTTCCGCGGCTATTCAGGGACTTCACCGCTCCCAAATGCCGATACGCTCGCCTCGGCGGTGTCGAAGCGGCGTTGGCTGGCTCGGCCAAGGGGGAATCCTCACCGGGCTTTCCATTTGGGGGGGTTTCCCGGCAGCATAAAGTTCTATGTGAGAAATCGGTCATGGCCGGGAGCTACGTCATGGTTGGCGGCGGCTGGTCGTGCTCCAGCAGGAAGTCGCAAAACGGGCCATGAGCACGGTTGACTACCGGCATGGAAAGTAGGGACAGAATGGATACAAGCTAAAGGGCCCGGCCGGAAGAGAACTCCGGCGATTTTTTGCGGTCAGAGTGGAACGAGAGGCGGTGCGTTGCGTCCGAATCCAATTGTGTCACTGGGAACAATTTCGAATGAAAGAGTGTGATCATGGCTAGGCCCAGCATCCAAAAGGCTATCGCGCGGATCTTCAAGGCCGCCGCCAAGGCGACCGGCGGATTGGCGGTTGGTTTGGGGCTTCTCAGTTGCTCCTCGCCGCCGGCGACGGTAGCGGCTGCCGAGCCGGGCAAGCCCAACATCGTCGTCATCATGGGCGACGACATCGGCATTTGGAACATCGGCGCCTACAGCCGCGGCATGATGGCCGGCCGGACGCCCCACCTCGACAAGTTGGCCAAGGAGGGAATGTTGTTCACCGACTATTACGCCGAGGCGAGTTGCACGGCGGGCCGGGCGAACTTCATCACCGGCGAATTGCCCGTCCGCACGGGCATGACAACGGTCGGCCAGGCCGGGGCCAAAATCGGCATACCGGCGGAAGCATGCACGATTGCCACTGCGCTCAAGCCTCTGGGTTATGCCACCGGCCAGTTTGGCAAGAACCACCTCGGCGATCTCAATGAGTTCCTGCCCACCGTCCACGGCTTCGACGAGTTCTTCGGCTACCTGTATCATCTCGACGCGATGGAAGACCCCGCGCACCCTGCCTACCCGCAGAAGTTGTTGAACTTGGTCGGTCCGCGCAACATGGTCCATTCGTGGGCGACCGACACGGACGACGCCGCCGAGATGCCGCGCTGGGGCAAAATCGGCAAGCAGAAGATTGAAGACGCCGGCACACTCTATCCCAAGCGGATGGAGACGGTGGACGATGAGATTCTCGATTTCACGCTGAAGTTCATGGACAGGGCCAAGGCGGACGGCAAGCCGTTCTTCGTCTGGCTCAACCCGACGCGCATGCACGTTACCACGCACCTCTCCCCGAAATACGAGGCGATGCGCAACTCGAAAAATGGCTGGACCATTCAGGAAGCCGGCATGGCGCAGCTCGACGACATCGTCGGCTCGGTGATGCAGCATCTCAAGGACAATGGACTGGATGACAACACTATCGTCGTGTTCACCTCGGACAACGGCACCGAAACCTTCACCTGGCCCGATGGCGGACTGACGCCGTTCGCACAGTGCAAAGGGACGGTCATGGAGGGCGGTTTCCGCGTGCCGTGCATCCTGCGCTGGCCCGGCCATGTGTCGGCGGACTCGGTGCAGAACGGCATTTTCTCCGGCCTGGACTGGTTCCCCACCTTCCTGGCCGCTGCGGGCAACCCGGACATCACCAAGCAGTTGCTCAAGGGCGTGACCCTCGGCGACCGGACTTACAAGAACCATCTGGACGGCTACAACCAGATGAACGCGATCACCGGCAAGGGCCCGTCCGCTCGTCACGAAATCTTCTACTTCGCTGAAAGCACGCTCGGCGCGGTGCGCATTGACGACTTCAAGTATCGGTTCATTGACCAGCCCGGCGGATGGCTGGGTGTCAAGGGACACCCCGACGTGCCCGTTCTGACCAACCTTCGCCTCGATCCGTTCGAGCACGCCGGCTGGCCGGAAGACGGGGTCAAGAACGGGTCCGTGAAATACTTCGACTGGTTCCTATACGAATTCTGGCGGTTCGTGTTCGTCCAGCAGCAGGTGGGCAAGCTGGCCCAGACGGCCCTTGAATATCCGCCCATGCAGCATGGCGCAAGTTTCAACCTCGATGCCCTGAAAGCGGAGCTTGCGAAAAAGATGGAAGAGGCGCAGAGGCACACCACCGGCGATTAACCGGAATGGCCTTCACGGCGGGCGATCCGCCAGGGCCGCCCGCCCATGAAACCAAGCTCTTCCATGAATTCTGAACCGACTACTCCGCAGCCGACTGCGCCTCCGGCGCCGCGGCAGAGCCGTCGCTGGCGGTACATCGTCCTCGCCGTCGGACTGCTGCTCCTGTACGGGGCGGTCGCCTACGTCCTCATGCCGTGGGGCTGGTCGCGGTACGCGAGGCGCCATCCGTCGCTCGAGGACCTGCCCGGCATCACGCACACCGGGGCCGGCATTCCGGGCGATCCGTTGAACGTGGCCCTGACCGGCACGGAAACCGACGTGAAGCAGATCATGCTGGCCGCCAAGTGGTACCCGGCCGACCCCTTGACGTTGCGGAGCTGCCTGAAAATCGCCGACGCCGCCGTGCTCAAACGCCCCTACGACGACGCCCCGGTGAGCAACCTCTACCTGTTCGGGCGGAAGGAAGACCTCGCCTTCGAGCAGCCGGTGGGCAACAATCCCCGCAAGCGGCACCACGTCCGCTTTTGGCGCTCCGAGACGGCCGATTCCGACGGCCGGCCGTTCTGGCTCGGCTCGGCCACCTATGACCAACGGGTTGGAATCAGCCGCACCACCGGCCAGGTCACGCACGTTACCGCGCCCGACGTCGACGCCGAGCGGGACCACCTCTTCCAATGCCTCCGGCAGACCGGCGACCTCGCCGAGACCTACATGGTGGCCGGTTTCCACAAGGTCTGCAAGGGCCGGAACGGCGGCGGCGATCCCTGGTATACCGACGGGAACCTGAAGGTCGGGGTGATTGCCGTAAAGCCGTAACACAGGCATCCTGTCTGTGTAGAAGGCACAGGCAAGATGCCTGTCCTACATTCTTGCCGCCCCCGAGTGGAACGGCGGTGCCCCCTGCTCTACCCGGGCGACGGTGCGGCTGCTATACTGGCCGTTTCGCCAATCGAAATCATCGCACCGGCGAGCAGAGACCGACGACCAAACTGGCGGCCAGCGCCCAACAGTGGCCTTGGAGCAGTGCAAGGGCGCACCGGCCGGCCTCGAAAACAACGTAAAACGCCATAACTGGTAATGTGTCGCTGGAATAACGAGCTCCCTTTTCCGAGCCGAAGCTAATAGTCAAGCATTACACGGA
This sequence comes from uncultured Planctomycetaceae bacterium, assembly GCA_963754135.1. Classification (GTDB taxonomy): domain Bacteria; phylum Planctomycetota; class Planctomycetia; order Pirellulales; family Thermoguttaceae; genus JAJFUI01. The sequence goes on along the minus strand of CAVWEY010000001.1, from coordinate 348,996 downwards.
AAGGACAGTCATGAACTTCCTAAGACGCCTTTTCTTCGGCCAACCACCGAATCGTCCGGAAAGCGTAGCAGCAAAACTCGACCCACGAAATATTGGACATGTAATCGCAGCCATTTCAAAGGACGACCTTCTGCGACTGGAATTTGCCCTGTTCAAAGCTCATGTTGAGGACGTCTGTATCCCCCAGATTCGAGCAGGAGGCCGGAAAGATGGGTGCTCGCCGCTTGTTATATCTATCAGTGGTTATGACACAGATCCACGAGAATTGTGGCAGATTGAGGAGGTGAGGGTGTGGTTTGGGCGCTGACGTAAGGTTCACCCCTACGCCCCTTATTTCATGTCCCAAAGGACCATTCAACTCTATTTCTTTGTTCTCATGAAAGCCGCGGCAGCGGCGGATTCTTCCCCGGACCTGTCTCCATTTGACAAGCGGCTTGTTTCGCTCATGACCGAAGCCGTTGGCCATGCAAATGCCTTTTTCGAGACGACGCTCGGCTCCGATTTGCAGCGCTGCCAACCTACAATCGACTTGTTGACTCAGAAGATTGAAGAATCAGTGAAAAACCCTATGCTGTTGCGCTTTTTCGTTGTGAAAGCAATGCTAGCGTGGCGTAAATGATGTTGGGACGAACAAAAAGACTCCGTATCCTGGATGAGTCCACAACAAACCGGGCGGCAGGATCGCCGTCCGCATCCAGGAAAGGAGTCTGCCATGATCGTATTGGGCGTACCTCGGGAGGTCAAGTCGTTCTTTTCCAAAACCACGGCGAAGTGCTCCCGGCCCATCCAACGCGCCTTGGCTCCGATGGTGCTGGCCTTCCTCCTGGCTCCTCATCGACGCTGCCTCAAGACGATCGCGGGCGAGGTCCTGGGCGGTCGCTGTCACGCGGCCACGATCTCTCGCCGGCTGACCAACCCCCAATGGCGAACGCGGGATTGGTGTGTGGACCTGTACGACCGGCTCTTGGACAACGTGGATGCCTGGGAGCGACGACAGGCGAAAGGCAAGCGGCGGCAATGGATCGTGGCCATCGACACAACCTACCATGCCACGATGTCGGAGCAGATGGAAAACTTGATCCTCATGTCGAAGCGGCGGAATCCCGCCGGAAGAACACCCGCCAGCACGCCTTTCTGATGGGGCTGGTGCTGACCGACCGCGGCGCACGGCTGCCTGTGCCGCGGAAGAGCTACTACACGGCGGATTACTGCCGCAAACACAAGCGGCGCTTTCGGACGACGATCGACCTGGCGGCGGCTATGATCCGCGAACTGCGCGTGCCCGACGACGTGGACGTGATCGTGACCTTCGACAGCGCCTTCGATGCCGGCGCGATCCACAAAGCGTGCCGAAAACGCCATTTTCACGCGGTCTTTCCGCTCGATCCGAATCGGGTGCTGGCCCGCACACCAGACCAGGACGCGGCGTTGGTCTCGGGCGACCCCGTGGTGGCCTGGACGCGGCGCTGGACACGGAAGGAGTTTGCCCTGCTCGACCTCGCGGTGGACAACGAAGACCACGTCTTCGCCCGTCGGCGACACGCCGACAACTTGCGAGTCAAGAAAACGAAGCGGCGGTACGCCGTCGCGGCGCGCCAAGCGACGGTCTCCAAGCTGGGCGACTGTCTGATCGTGGCGTCGTACAAGGAGAATCCGAAGGTGCAACTCTCGCCGGGCCAGTCGGCCGAGTGGTGGGCCTACCATCGCGCCCCAGTTTCGTATCGCCGCGAAGACAGTCGCAAGCCGGCGCGTTGGCACCGCAAGGTGCTGGCTTGCACCGATCTGACGGCGACCGCCCGGCAGGTGATCGAGTGGTACGAAGTCCGCTGGCAGGTGGAACTGTTCTTCCGGGAATTGAAGAGTCGGATGCAGTTCGAGTGTTATGTGCTGATGAAGTTCGAGGCGGTGGAGCGTTACCTGGACATGCTGCTGATGGGGTTGTTGTTGCTGGAGCAGCAACGGCTGCGCGATATGCAGCGGGAGGGCGTGAAGATCGGAGCCGACTGGGTACAGGCCCGTGCGACGGACCGATTGCGGATGCTCGAATCGCTCTGCCAGCGATGGAACGTCGCGTGGATCGAGCATCGTCTGCGTACCGTTGGCGGGCGGTGTCGCCTGCTCCGCGAACTGCGTCGTCAGACTCCTTGCCAGGTCGCATAAGGCAAACATCGCACAACCGCCCTCAAATACCGAGAAACCAAGGCGTTTCACAACGATTCACCGAAAAAAGCGCAACGGCATAGCAGCCGGCCTATAAGTTGGTGTGTCCCCATTGCGAGGGAGAACTCAGTTGCTGTTGAGCCTTGCCGAGAGAATTAACGATCCTTTACGCCAAGCACTATGGGCCGATCCGTCACTATGATGGCCTTGGTAGCGACGGCGCACCGGCCGGCCTCGAAAACTACGTAAAACGCCGTAACTGGTGGCGCATCCCCGGAATATGCCCCCGGAATATGCCCGGAATAGGCGCGGAATAGGCTAATTGACAAACGGGTGCGGGTTCGTATATTAGGGGTATACGCGGTTCGTCTTGCGATCCCCGAGAAAGCGGGAAACTGTGGATATTTACTATTACTCCACGAAAGGCGCTGACGCAAAAGGCCGTCCCGAACGGCACGGCTTTACGATCTTGGCCGGTTCTGGGGCGTCAAGTAATGTTGTCCGCACGTGCCCGCCAAACGTGCAAGAGTTTCGGGCGGCGCTCTTGAAGGATGGGCGGCTAAAACGTAGCGATAAAGCCAATCTGGTCTTTGCACAGGATGTTTTCTGTAACACCTGTTCGTTTGCCGCTTGTCTGATTGGTGGAAATAGTAGAAATGGATTAGATGTGTGGCGTAACGGGGCGAATCAGCGTCTAAGAGATGCTGGGTATATTTGACCGGCCTGCCAGGCCGTGCAATGGCCCTACAATTTTTGGGAACGGAGGGGCAATGGACTTGTTCAAGGCGGGAGAAAACGGGATGCGTCCACTTATTGACACCAACGCCGACTGCCCTTACGCGCTTGGCGCTCGTCGGCAATCGATCCGTTGCACGGTGAAACAGTGGACCGACGATCCCACGTTCACGGCGTACGGCGCGAGCCGTGATTAGCGCCGCATCGGCCCCGGTGTCATGCGGCCCGGCGCTTGCCGTCGGCGAACTCGCCCCACCGGTTCATCGGCCTGCCAGCCGCAACTAACAGCGGCTCTTACTGAACAGGAGGGAACAGAGGAAACGGAGGGGATCAACCTATCTCTGCTGCCTCTGTTTCCTCCTGCTCAGGCATAGCCGCAACCAATTGTAGCGCTGTAACTTGCGTTTGCCGACGCGAAATCTTCGAGGATGTTTTCACAATCCTGAAGTCTAATGGCATAATCGGTTTGTTTCTCCGACTTCTCCCCGAATTCAGGGGGTTGTGGCCCTGGCCCTACACGGCCAACGGCCCGGCTGCTATACTGGCGTGCTTGCTGCCGGCGAATCAGCACTCCTCACGCCCCGCGTGAGGCCGAGCCGCCGCCACAACCTCACGCGGAGCGTGAGGAGTACATTCCGAAATTATCGCATCTTAAGAGGAGAGACCATGACTCAAGCGAGACCTGCCCGCCGCTCCTGGGCGGAACCGTGGAAAATCAAGGTGATCGAGCCGATCCGTATGCTCACCCGCGGCCAGCGCGAAGGGGCCCTGCGGGAGGCGGGCTACAACACGTTCCTGCTCCGCTCCGACGAGGTCTATATCGATCTCTTGACCGACAGCGGCACCAGCGCCATGAGCGATTTCCAGTGGGCCGGCATGATGTTGGGCGACGAAGCTTACGCCGGCAGCAAGAACTTCTATCACCTCGAAGAGACGATACGTAAGTATTACGGCTACCGCCACGTGGTCCCCACCCACCAGGGCCGCGGCGCCGAGCATATCCTCTCGAAGATCCTCATCAAGCAGGGCGACTTCGTTCCCGGCAACATGTACTTCACCACCACCCGCCTGCACCAGGAACTGGCCGGCGGGACCTTCGTCGACGTGATCATCCCCGAGGGGCACGACCCGGCAAGTGAGCATCCCTTCAAGGGCAACATGGACCTCCGGCGCTGGAGAAGCTGGTCAAGGAGGTCGGCCGCGAGCGGATTCCGTACATCTGCATTTCGGGCACGGTGAACATGGCCGGCGGCCAGCCGGTGTCGATGGAGAACATCCGCGCCGTCCGCCAGTTCGCCGACGATCACGGCCTGCGTCTGATCTTGGACGCCACCCGCGCCGTCGAGAACGCCTATTTCATCCAGCAGCGCGAGGCGGGCTACAAGTCCAAGCCGGTGGCGGAAATCCTCAAGGAGTTCTGCTCCTACACCGACGCCTGCACGATGAGCGCCAAGAAGGACGCCATGGTCAACATCGGCGGCTGGCTGGCCATGAACGACGACGCCTTCTTCGAGGAAGCCCGGAACATGGTGGTCGTTTACGAGGGCCTGCACACCTACGGCGGCCTGGCCGGCCGCGACATGGAGGCCATGGCCCGCGGCATCGTCGAATCGGTCGACGACGACCACATCCGCACCCGCATCGGACAGGTCGAATACCTCGGCCAGAAGCTGATCGACTGGGGCATCCCGGTGGTCCATCCCATCGGCGGCCACGCCGTCTTTCTCGACGCCAAGAGCTTCTATCCGCAACTCAAGCAAGACCAGTTTCCCGCCCAAACACTGGCGGCCGAACTGTACGCCGACTCGGGCGTGCGGAGCATGGAGCGGGGCATCGTCTCGGCCGGCCGCAACAAGCAGACCGGCGACCACTACTATCCGAAGCTCGAGTTGGTGCGGCTGACGATCCCCCGCCGCGTCTATACGCAGGCCCACATGGACGTGACCGCCGAGTCGGTCGCCGCCTTGTACGACCAGCGTGACAAGGCCCGCGGCCTGAAGATGCTCTACGAGCCGAAGTATCTGCGGTTTTTCCAGGCCCGCTTCGAACGGCTCTAGCCGCAGGCAGCCGCTCACGGCGCACAGAGACGCGGCATCTTGCCGCGTTGTGTTGGCCAGGATCGCTGTCTGCGCTTGGGGGGCATGAAGCGGCAAGATACGGCTTCTACGGTTCCGGACCGGTTGCCTCCGTGGGCCGTGAAATCCGGCACAGCCGGCGCATCTGCCCCGCTCTTCCCCCCGCGCCCCCTGATTGGCCGGCTCCGCGTTTTTTCTGTGATGAATCGCCGCCCAGGGGTATTTAGTATGGAAGGCAGGCGGCAGGGCCGGAGGTGGCACGCCATGAAAGGGCGTGGCGGATCGCTGAATTCCACCTTGACACCCGCCACGCCCTTTCAGGGCGTGCCACCAATCCTTTTCCGACCAGAATGTCGAACGACTACTCCACCGACCGGATCGAACGCTACGTCCAGCACCTTACGGACGTGCAGAACCGGCTGTACGCCTACATCCTCATGCTGCTGCCGAACCACGACGACGCCGCCGACGTGCTCCAGGAGACCAACCTGGTGTTGTGGCGGAAGTCAGGAGAGTTCGTCGAGGGGACGGAGTTCGGGGCCTGGGCGTGCCGGATCGCCTACTTCCAGGTGCTCGCCAAGCTCCGCGACGCCAAACGCGACCGGCTGGTCTTCGATCCGCAACTGCTCGATCAACTTGGCGCCGAGGCCGGACCGCTGAGCGCCGAAGTGGACGATCACCGCCGGGCCTTGCGGTTGTGCATGGCTCTGCTGACGGAGCATCAGCGGGCGATGCTCGGCCGCCGCTACGGGTCCGGCTGGTCGATCAAGCAGATCGCCCGCGAGTTGGGCCAATCCCCCGGCGCGGTCGCCACGAATCTCTACCGCACCCGCAACGAGTTGCTCCTGTGCATCCAGAAGAACCTGGACGAGAAAGATGATCCGTAGGACGGACTTTCCAGTCCGTCCCCGAAAACTGGACGAACTGGAAAGTTCGTCCTACATGCAGAGTGGACTGCCGTGAGCGACCAGCTTCACCAACCCGATGAGTTGCCCCGCCTGTTGACCGGCCTGGTCGATGGGCAGTTGGACGGCGCGGAGCGGCTCCGGCTGGTGGAGTTGCTCCGCAACGATCCGGCGGCGCGGACGTACTATCTCCACTACATGCTCACCGACGCCGCGCTGTGGCTGGAGCACGCGGCACTTCATCCTTCATCCTTCATCCCTCATCCTTCCGAGGTTCCCAGCGCGGCTGTTGGTGCGGCAGTTGAACTGCCGCACCAGCCTGGCCCCGAGTCCCCAGCCGCGAGTCCCGAACCCCCTACGTTGCCCATCATCATTGATACTTCTGCGGCGGCCCCGTCCCCGCTGTTCTCCACCCTCTTTGCCCCCGGCGGCTGGCTGTTCTCGTACGGGGCCGCCACGGCGATCACTGGTGTAATGCTGCTGGTCCTCTGGGCGTGGAAGGTGTCCCACGATTACCAGCTTGCCAAGTCTCCGCCCGCCTCGACGCCGCCAGCCGCAGAACGTGAGGAACCATTGGAGTTTGTCGGCCGGATCACGGGCCTGGCCGATTGCCGCTGGGCCGACCCCCAAGACGTTCCACCCGCCGCCGTCCCCTTGGGCCGCAAGTACGACTTGGCCTCCGGTCTGATGGAAATCTCCTATGCCAGCGGGGCGAAGGTGATCCTCGAAGGCCCCTGCACCTATGACGTGGACTCCGCCACGGGCGGCTTCCTCTCGCTGGGCAAACTGACGGCGCGGGTGGAGAGTGTGAACGCGGAAGCGGCAAATCCCAAATCCCAAATCCCAAATCCCAAATTTGTCGTCAAGACTCCCACCGCCATCGTCACCGACCTGGGCACGGAGTTTGGCGTGGAGGTGGACAAGTCCGGCACCAGCCGATCGCACGTCTTTCAAGGCAAGGTCGAGGTGCGGTTGATAGGCGGCAGGAATGAGGCCCGCACGATGCAATTAGGCGTTGGCGAGTCGATCTGCGTGCTGAAGGGAACCGAGGGCCAACGACCAAGCGTGGTCCGCGGCGGGGCCGATCCCGCCGCCTTCGCCGTTCGTCCCGGCCATTTGGCCGAGTTTGTCCAAGAGCAGCGTCTGAAGCCGTTTCATCGGTGGCACGCCTACAGCCGGAAGTTCCGCAAGGACCCGTCGCTCGTGGCATACTACACGTTCGAGTCGCGCGGCCGCGACCCGACGCGTGAACCGTCGATCTTGCCGAACGTGGCGGCCACGGGCGAGGCGTTGGACGGCCGGATCGAGGGTCCGCGCTGGACTGAAGGCCGGTTTCCCGGCAAGTCCGCCTTGCGGTTCTCCGGTCCCGAGTGGAACGACCACGTGGTGCTGCCCGAGCCGGAGCGGTTCAACTTCACCGGTCCCTTCTCGGTGGCCGTGTGGTTCAAGGTCGGACGGTTCACGGTCGAGCACCAAGCGTTGATTACGAACGAAACAACGTGGCGGTTGCAACGATGTTTCGGCGAGAACGTTCTCACATTCGACACCAATCATGGCGGCGGCGTGGGCAAGACGGTCGGACGGACGGATGTCGCCGATCGCCGCTGGCACCTGGCGGCGGCAGTGTGTACCCCGACCGGCGCCGTGATGCAGAAGCGTCTTTACGTGGACGGGCGTCTGGAAGCCGCGGGAGAGGCGCAATTGCCGCTGGATCAAAGCACCTTTCCCGTATGCCTCGGATGCAACAACGGCGGCTGTGAATTCAATGGGCTGATCGATGAGGCCGCGATTCTCTCCCGCGCGTTGTCGGCCGCGGAAGTCAAGGCCATGTTCGAGGCTGGTAGTCCCAATCAAGACACGCAGCCGTCACCCGTTTCATCCGAAGCCAAGAAAGGAGGGTAGCGACGGACCATTGATCGTGTGCGGCCGTGTAATCGGAGCCGGCGGCGGTTTCGACCGTCGCCACGTGTGTAGCGTAGGTTTCAGACAAGTTTCTTTCCTTGGGTGCTTTGCACCAATCTCCCAGAAAGGGGAATGTCATGTTTAGCAGCAAGAGCATGTTTTTCGGGTGGGTGACCTTCGTGGCTTTGGCGGCGGCCGTGTTTTCGGCGACGCCGGCAACGGCCGAGTTGATCCTTTATAGCGATACGTTCAACCGCGGCAGCAGCGGCAGCCCGGCCGCCCTTAATGGCGCCGCGCCGGCCCGGCCCGCGGTTGACGAATACGGCGCCAAGGCCAGCGCCACGTGGACCGCCAACAGCGGCATAACCACCGACGGGCTCCAGGCCAACGTCTCAAGCGTAAACTCAGGCGACAACTGCGGCCTGCCGTTCACGCCTGAGGCCAATCACGTCTACACGGTGTCAGTAACCCTCGATTGCACTTCCAGCGGAGCGAACTGGCTCGCCATGGGGTTCAGCAAAGGCATCACCACGGCCAATTGCCAATACTATTACATAGACGGCTATGACGGCTCTTCTGGCCCTTATGGCTGGGCGGCGTTTCGCAACGACACTTCCCAGTACAAGAACGGAGCGAACGCTGGCCCCCAGTTCGCAGGTGGGGCAGACATGTCGCCTGGAACGGATATGGGCGAGCTTAATGTGAAGGAGCTTTTGAACACGAATGTCACCCCGTGGACCTGCCAGTTTATCGTCAACAACGTGTCTGAATGGGGCCCCACGGCGCTGGGAAGCGGCTATTCGTCGATCGGCTATATAAGTTTCGGTACTGACTCCTCTACTACCGGCTACATCAAGAATTTTCAATTGTCGGTCGATGTTGTTCCCGAGCCGTCGTCGCTGGCCCTACTGGCCGGCGGGCTTTTCGGGTTGCTCTGCTACGCCTGGCGAAAGCGGAGGTAGATTCTTGATTTAGATTTATGATTTCTGATTAGGCGCAGCTCCGGCGTCGTCACGAAAACGCTTCGTCACGACGCTTGGAGCGTTTTGTCAGTCTGCGCCGACGGAAATCTGGCATTGGCAATTTACATCATGGGAAGGATCGAATAATGTGCCGCCCCAATCAGAAATCGGAAACCGGAAAGCGGAGATCCCCTGGTTTTACGCTGGTGGAACTCTTGGTGGTGATTACCATCATCGGCATTCTGATCGCGCTCTTGTTGCCGGCGGTGCAGGCCGCGCGCGAGGCCGCCCGGCAAGCCCAGTGCAAGAACAACCTCAAGCAGCTCGCCCTGGGTTGCCTGCAACACGAACAGGCCAACGGCCGGCTGCCCACCAACGGCTGGGGCGACGACTGGACTGGCGACGCCGACCTGGGGACCGACCAGCATCAGCCAGCCGGCTGGATATACAACATCCTCCCCTACATGGAGCAACAACCGTTCCACGACTTGGGCACCGGGCCGCCGTGGAACGATCCGCAGAAGGAGGCGGCCAACATGCACCGGCTCGCCACGCCGTTGGGCGTCCTGTACTGCCCGACGCGCCGGTCGCCGCTGGCCTATCCCTGGCCGCAGTCGTTCGCAGTGGCCAACGCGGGCCTGCCGACAGCGGTGGGACGCAGTGATTACGCCGTCAACGGTGGCGACACATTCACCGCGCCCGGCAGTCCCACACCGGCGCTGTGGCAGCCGTTGTACGAACCCGTTTTCTCCGGCCCGGCCACCCTCGCCGACGGCGGCGTCAATGGCACGGCGGACCAACTCGCCAAGGCCCGGCAAACCTTCGGCAACGTCGCCAAGGTGGCCACCGGCGTGGCCTATTGTGGCAGCCTGATCACGCTCGCCGACGTCACCGACGGAACCAGCAACACTTACCTATTGGGCGAGAAATATCTCACGTCCGATGACTACGGCAACGGCATGGATCCAGGCGACAACGAGGCCGCCCTGGTGGGCGACAACGAGGACATTTCGCGCTGGACCGCCTACTCCGTCAATTACTCGACCTCTCCGCCAACGGTCCAATACCTCGCTCCATATCCGGACACTCCCGGCGGCACCGGGCGATGGTGTTTCGGCAGCGCCCATGCTAACGGCTTTCAGATGGCTTTTTGCGACGGCTCGGTGCAAATGATGAACTACACGATCGACGCCGAGACCCACCGCCGGCTGGGCAACCGCATGGACGGCCTGCCAATCGACGGCAACAAGTTCTGAAGCGGAACGTAGGACGGACTGGGACACCCTTGCGATTTCGGGACGGACTGAAAAGTCCGTCCTACTTCGCTGCCGGCAACTCGGCCAGCACGTAGGGGCCTTCGGGAATCGCGGCGATGGTGGCGTCCGGGCCGTATTCGGCCAGGGCCTCGGCAACTGCCGCCTCGACGCTCTCGGCCGGCTCGACCATGAGCCGCCGCAACGTCTCGGGCGGCAGCCCGTCGCTGACCACCTTGATCTTCGCCCGCCGCCGCACCTTGGCCATCTCTTCGAGTTGCCACTGGTCCATCACGAAATGGGGACTGTCCCCTTTTCCTCCGCCCCAGGAGCCGCTCCATGAAGGCGTCGAGCGTCGGGTGCTCGTCGAAGAGGCGTTGGAACTCGGGGCTGCCGATGCCCTCGCTCAGGCCGGCCGCCAGGATCACCGTTCCACCCGGCTTGACGACCGGCAGTGCGGCGACCATCCCTTTGATCGACTGGTAGAAGGTGGCGTCCAGCGGATAACCGGCGCCGGTGGTCACGACGACGTCGGCCGGGGCCGGGAGCGTGGCGGTGACGTGCCGCCGGGCGAAGGCGACGCCGTCGAGAAAGGCCGCCTCCATCTCGCCCGCCGAAACGTGGAGGATGCGCCGTTGAGCGTCGATTACCACGTTGACGATGAAATCGCAGCCGGCCATCCGCGCGATAGCCGTGCTCTCTTCGTGAACGGGGTTGCCGTCGAGGCAGCCGTTTCGGGCGTTTGCGTGTTCGAGGAAGTCCGGCCCGTGCCACGCCCCCACCGTTTCCAAGGCCGCCAGTCCCGGGCAGATCAGTTTCCGTCCGCCCGAGAAACCCGCCATGAAGTGCGGCTCGATCAGTCCCGTGGTGATCTTCAACTCGGAGCGGACGTAGCGGGAGTCGATCCAGACGGGCAGGCCGCGGGGGCTGAGGCCCAGGAAATCGTGCTCGTCGCGCTGCCGGCCGTGGTGGTTCTCGACGTGGTACTCGGCGGCCACCTCCGGCCCCAGCATCTCGATCAGCTCGTCGCCCAGGTTGGGGCGGTGCAGGCCCGTGGCCACCAAAATAAGGATTTCGCGGCGGGGAATGCCGGCCGCTTCCAGCGTCTCGAGGATCGGCAGCAAGAGGACCCGGTTAGGGACCGGCCGGGTCACGTCGCTTATGACCACGCAGGCGTTGCGGCGGCCGCGGGCCAACTCCCGAAGCGGCGGCGCACCGGCCGGCTGCTCCAAGACCCGCCGCACCGCCGCCACCGGATCGGCCAGCGGCTCGCTCGGCCGGCAGCGGAGGACCCCGGCCAGGTTCCGCTCCGGCAGGCTCGCTTCCAGTCCCGTCCGGCCATATTCCAGACGTACTCGCATCGGCCTATCCTCACCCCTTTAGGCAAATTCGTCAATTGGGTGGCACGCCCTGAAAGGGCGTGACGGGGGGCGTGTTGAATTCGGCGGTTCGCCACGCCCTTTCAGGGCGTGCCACCCGGAGGATTCTTTCTTACTTTCAGCCGCCACGGAGGCGATCGCTGACGTAGAGGCCGGCGAAGATGACCGTCAGTGCCGCCGACATCAAGGCCGCCCAGCGGAAGGCCACTTGTCCGCCGGCACTTTCGGCGGGACGGATCAACGCTTTGGCAGCCTCGGCGGCGGCCGACTTCGGCGCGGCCTGAATTGCGGCCCGCAGCGCCGCGGTAGTCTGCGGTTCGGGCAGTTTTCGCTCGTGTGCCTCAGTGGCCAGCGCGGCCTGGGCGGCTTTCACGGCGTCGCGGACGTCATCCTGCCTCCTTCCTTTGAATTGGCCGACGAAGCTCGGGTTGGAGTACTCCGCGGCAATTTGGCGCAGGCAAACTGCGGCCTCTTTCGCCGGCAAGTTATGGTGGACGTAGCGGTCGGCCACCCAGCCCATCATCGGCGTGGCGATCAATCCTACGGCCGCGCATCCCACCGAGCCGATGACCGCCAGGGCGACCGCGCCCCCTTTGGGCACGCGCTCGGAAGTGATGCCGATCATGGTGGGCCAGAAATAGGCAACACCGGCGGCGAAGACCGTGCCTGCCCCCAGCGCGGCCAGCAGGCTATGGGCATAGCTCAGCGCGATCAAGCCCAGTCCGCTGACCACCGCGGAGCAGAGCAAGATGCCCGGCGGCGAGAACCGCCGCACCATGGGGCCGGACATCTGCCGCAGCACCGCCGTCAGCAGGTAGACCCAGACCAGCACGAGAATCCCGGGAATCTTGGCCGATTCGTACACCGGAGTGAGCCAAGTGCCGGTTGCCAGTTCCACCGAGGCGGTCATCATCATGCACAAGGCCAGCAACAGAAAGACCGGGCGGAAGAACGTCTCGCGGAACATCTGGCCGAAGGAGACGCCCATCTGCACCCGCTCCGTAGCGGGAAATCCTTGACCGGCAAAAAACCCGCCGAAAATCACCGTCGGCAGGAACACCAGCGCGACTTTCACCTGCCATTGCACTTGCCAGGGACCGCGATCCATGCTGAATACCGTCAGGCCGAAGAGCACCATGCCCGCGGCAAAGGCCAGGTGGCACTTGTTGATCATCTCGGTCTTGCGGTCGGGAAACAAGGTCACTACCAGGGGATTGCCGGCCGACTGCACCAGGCCGTCGCCCATGGACATCAGCAGCGAGCCTAAGAACAGCGACGCGAACCCGTTGGCCAGCAGCATGACCGTCGTTCCGGCGAGGTAGGTAAGGACGGCCAGGCGGAGCACGAGTTTCATGCCGAACACGTCGCACAGCGAGCCGAAGACGAGCATGGTGATGGGAAAGCCCCAAAAGCCGGCCCCGCCGATCCAGCCGACGTCCGCGTTGTTCAGGCCGAAGGAGTCTTTCAGCGGATCCATGACCGCCGTGATGGCGACCAACCGCGCCGCCGATACGGCGACGCCGATGCGGGCCGCCCAAAAAAGCCGCTGCCTGTGGATTTCCGTCGTGGTCATGGGTTTCTCTGTTGTGTGAGGTGGGTGGCACGCCCTGAAAGGGCGTGGTGAACCGCCGAATTCGACGTTGACACCCCCGCCACGCCCTTTCAGGGCGTGCCACCCGCCCGCCTAATACTGAATTTCAATCCGTGATCCGCAGTGGCTCGACCGCCGCATGGCGTCGATCACCACGGCTACGCGATAGCCGTCCTCGAAGGTGGCCTGGTGCGGCGAGAGCGGCTTGCCGTGGGCCACCGCGTCGAGGAAGTGGTACTTCTCGATGATCTGGCAGTGCTCCCAACCGATGTTGTGCCCCTGCGGCCACCACGCGGCCGACGTAAGGGTGGCTGCTCTCGGTCACGGAGATTTCGGTGAAGCCCAAGAGCGCGTCGCCGCCGGCGCCGGCCAGGCAGGCCCAAAGGCTGTTCGGATGCTCCAGGTCCCAGCGCAGCGAGCCGTGCGAGCCGTTGATTTCCCAGCCGAGATAGTTCTTCCGCCCGGTGGCCACCACGGAGGACTCCAAGACGCCGATGGCGCCGTTGTGGAAATCGAGCACGGCGGCGGTGCCTTCGTCGGCGGTGATATCCGCTGTGCAGCCGGCGCTGGGGACGGCCCGCTGCGGGTTGAACGTCCGCACCAACGCCGAGACGCTCTTGATCTCGCCTACCAGGTAGCGGCACTGGTCGATGGCGTGGCTGCCGATCCCCTGCAAGCCGCCGGAAGACGGCCAGGCGGAGTACCAGACCCGGTCGGGCGGCAGCGAGGGATCGTGCCCGGCCATTTGCAGGTAATGCACGCGGATCTGGTAGACCGTCCCGATCCGCCCCTCGCTAATGAGGTCCTTGGCCAGCCGCACCGCCGGCATGAAGCGGTAGTTGAAGGTACACATCGACTTCCCGGCCGCCGCGGCCGCGGCGTCGCGCATCCGCCGGGCGTCCTCGACGCGGACCGCCATCGGCTTTTCGCAGATCACGTGCTTGCCGTGCCCGAGGGCGGCAATGCACGGCTCGGGATGGACGGGATCGGGTCCGCAATTATCGAACAAGTCGATCCGCCCGTCGTCCACCAGTTCCCGCCAATCGGTGCAGTATTGCTCGTAGCCGTAGCGGCCGGCCTCGCGCTCCACGATTTCGGCGTTCTGGTCGCAGAGCACGGCCAGCCGAGGCATCAGCTTGGCCGCCGGGTAGATGTAGGGGATCTTCTTGTAGGCGTTGGTGTGGCAGCGGCCCATGAATCCGCAGCCGAGCAGGCCGATGCGGACCTCGGCCGGCCGATCGACGTGTACCTTGGTTATCGCCATGAGGTTGCTCCTGTTCCCGGATCGGACGCATAGAGACTGGTCCCCTCTCCCTTTGGGAGAGGGTTAGGGTGAGGGCGGCGTGACAGTGTCTTGTGTTTTCGTGGATTCACCGCAGCTGCCCTCACCCCCGGCCCCTCTCCCAAAGGGAGAGGGGAGCCTGTGAGTTGATCCGCCAACGCCTGCTTCGCCCAACGGACAGACGAGCGGAGGTCCTCGGCCTCGCGCCGCCACGCCGGCTGTCCGTCGGGCAGGCTTTCGGGCCAAGGGTCCAGGAGCGGTTTTTCCCATGCCCTGGCCAGGTACCAGGCCAGGCCGTCGCCCGGCGGGGCGGGGTGCCGTCGCCAAAACGCCTCGCTCAGAACGTCGAGCCGGAAGGGGGCGAATTGCGAATGAATCTCGATGTTCAAGTTGATCGCAGGGTGATGTTCTGCCAGCGCGGCGACGATGGCCGGCAGATCGATCTCCCCCTCGCCCAAAGCGCAGTTCTCCAGCGCCAGGCCCTGCCGGGTGCGGACGACGCGATAGTTCTTGCAGTGCGTCGTCACGGCGTAGGGAGCCAGTATCTCCACCAGCCGCTGGGCGCGTCCAAGTCGAACGCCAGATTTGCACAATCCACGGTGAAGCCGAAGGCGGGGCTGCCCACCCGCGCCAGGATCGAGGCCAGCTCGCGGACGGTGAAATCGGCATGGTTCTCCAGGGCGATCTTTAGCCCCAGGTCCTCCGCGGCGCGGCAGGCCTCGCGGAGGATGGCCACGGCCTGGTCGCTGAGCGCCGTCATGTCGTGCCCTTCATCGCGCGTCAGCAGGTTGCCCCCGACGCAGCGGAGGATCGGCGAGCCGAGCTTCCGGGCGACGTGCAGGTGCTCGACGACGATCCGGGCGTCGGAGACGGACGTGTCGCGGCCCGCCGCAGCCAACAACTGCCGCCCCTTCTCCGCCATCGGGTGCCAGCGGAAGATCGAGCCCATGCCGAACTCCAGGTAGAGGCCCTGCTCTTCCGCCGTGCGGCGGATCCGGGCCAGGTCATCGTCCCGGAAGGAGTCGAAGGGGGATAGCTCGAACAGGACCCCGGCCAATCCCAGCTCGGCGGCCAGGTGCAGCACTCCCACGGGGTCCAGCCCGCTGTTGCGCGTGGTGTAGGATTCCAGTCCAAGTTTCATAGCGGCTTCTCCGGTTACGGTTTGATGCGTTCCGCTTCTTCCTTGGCGATGCGGCACCAGGCCACCGCGTTTTCCGGCCGGCGGGCCAAGGTGTGGTTGTCCTTCATGATGATTTCCACGATCGAGCCGCGGGTCTTCTCCAGGTTCTCGCGGAGTCCGCGGCGGATGCCCCCCAGTCCGGTTCCGGGACCGCCAGCGCCGCCGGGTTGGGTTTCATCGAGAAAATGTACTTGTCCTCCAGATAGCCCGCCATCTTCTCCACGTCAACCCAGGGAGAGCAGGAGACGCGGCGGAGGTGCGCATGCCGGCGGACGGCCTGCCACCGCCCGTGGAGCGGCTCGCAGCAGCCGTAACACGTCAGACCGAACCGCTCCATAATCGGCTGCTCATAGGGAAAGACGAACTCCTCGTACATCGCCGGCGAGACGTGTACCGTCTCCTGGCTTTCAGTGAAGCCCCACATGTCGGCGGGACGGACGCGGCCGGCAGCCGGAAAAGGGGACAGGTCCAATTTGCCGGAACGGCCCGGAGGGTGCTTTGCACAAATTGGACCTGTCCCCTTTTCCGGCCCGGTGAAATCCGCCGCCGGCAACTGGTCGCTGAACCCGAATCCGCCGGAACCGACGTACGTGCCGTCGTTGTTCAGGCTCAGCAGCCCGTGGGCTTCGAGGTACGCGAGTTTGTCGAGGTGTCCGCGGGAGATGATCGAGAGCAACTCCTTCAGTCCGTCCGGATGCTCGACGAAATCACAGAGCATGTTCTCCAGGCCGCGGAAGGTGGCGGCCGGGTGCGTCAGCCCGAGCGACCACCACCAAACGCCCTTCAGCCGGACCGTCAACAGGTCGCCCAGCACGTCGCGGGCGATCTCCACGCAACCGTTGGTCGTCTCTCGGTCGATCTCGAACCGCGGCGAGTGGAGTTTCTTCAGGTCGGCGGCGTAGTCCTTGATCGCCCCCGCCCAGACGTACGACCCCAGCGTCTCGGTCTTGCGGTAGACGGGCTGGAGGCCCCAATCGTCCGGCGAGACGGTGTAGGGAACGTCGAAGTACGGCTCGACCGGCTTGTCGTCCCCCATTTCTTCGCCCCAGAAGATTTCTTTGCGGAGGTCCATCTCCCAGCGGCGGGCCAGCGTGCCCCGGCACCGCATCTGTCGCTCCGTGACGATCTCGTTCCAGCCGTTCTCGGGATCGCAGAACACCAGCGGCCGGGTCCGTTCGAGGCGGTTGAGCCTGGTCCAAAGGCGGCGGGTTTCGGCCATCGCAGGGCTGGCCGCGATCGCCGCCACCCGCTCGGCCAACGACCGCAGCACCTGCCGGTCTTCCGGCTTGATCCGCAGGTCGTCGCGGCGGAACCCCGTCGAGACTTTGCCCGCGGCCGTTTGGTCCAAGCCGGTCGATGCGCCGTTGCCGTAATGGTCCATTACCGTCTGCCCTAAGTGATTGCGCAGAAAGGTGATATGGACAGAAAAGGCCGCTCTTGTCAAGAGGGGGCGGGAAAATCAGTTCCTCCAGGGGCGAGCACATCGCAAAAACCGCGGCCGGCTGGGCGACACGCCTTGCCATCCCGCCGGCCAGCCGGTAAACTACGGGTTTCCCATAATCGGGTAGTTGTGCGAGTAGTAGACATGCAGCAGACGAAGACCTATATGGCCCGGCCCGGCGAAATCGAGCCGAAATGGTGGCTCGTGGACGCCAGCGACAAGGTGGTCGGGCGGCTGGCCGGCGAGTTGGCGATGTTGCTGATGGGCAAGAATCGCCCCACCTACACCCCCCACGTCGACAACGGCGACTTCGTGGTGGTGATCAACGCCGCGAAGGTGGTTTTCACGGGCAAGAAGTGGCAGCAGAAGAAATACGCCTGGTACACCGGCCACCCCGGCCAGCACACCGAGACGGCGGGCAAGCGGTTCGCACGCCGGCCGGAACTGATCCTCCGTGAGGCCGTCCGCCGCATGTTGCCCAAGAACCGGCTGGCCTTCAAGACCCTGGCCAAACTGAAAATCTACCCCGGCAGCGAACATCCCCACCAGGCGCAGTTACCCGAACCGAAGGAACTCGGAGTCAAGGACTAATCCCGTATGGCAGTCGTCACCAGCAACGATATTCTCGGCACGGGCCGGCGGAAGACTTCGGTTGCCCGGGTGCGGGTCCGCCCCGGCGAGGGCAAGATCAAGATCAACAACCGCCCCTTGGACGAGTACTTCTGCAACATCCGCCAACGGAACTCCGTGGTCGCCCCCTTGGAGCAGACCGGCAAGCGGGCCCAGTTCGACGTGCTCATCCGCGTGGATGGCGGCGGCATCACCGGCCAGGCCGACGCCTGCAAGCTGGGCATCGCCCGCGCGCTGAAAAAGATGGACGAGCAGGCGGCCGTGGGCTTGCGCGACTCGGGCCTCTTGACCCGCGACGGCCGGATGAAAGAGCGGAAAAAGTACGGCCTGCGCGGCGCCCGCCGCGGCACGCAGTTCTCGAAGCGGTAGGCCAAAATTGCACAGCTTGTCGTTGACCGCAGCCGGCATTTGACAATTCCCCATCTGCGACCTAGGGTTTCATTGGCGGGTGAAGGGACTCCTCGTCACCGTGGGGCAGGCTTTTCGGATTCAGTGGGGGGCGTTCGCCCGGCGGCAGTTCCGCAGCCGGTCGGCCGTGCCGAAGGCAATCGCGTGGGGGTTGTGATCATGGGACCGGTATCGCCGCCCGCGGAATCGTTGTGGAAGGCCGCCGGCGACGCGGAGGCGCGGAAGCAGGTCCGCGGCCTGATTTCCGCGATGCTCTACGGGGAAGACAACTCGGTCGAGCGCCGCGGTCAAATCCGCTATGCCTTCCCGCAGCCCGTCTACCTCACGCCCGTCCAAGCGGACGGGATGACGCCCGCGGGCGAACCGGTGGTGGCGGCGGGCAAAAACCTCTCCGAGTGCGGCATGGGCTTCTACCACCCCGCCCCGCTGCCGGCCCGGCGGATGATCGCCTCGTTGCAATTGGGCGACGGGCGATGGCTGGCGTTCCTGGTCGAGTTCGACTGGACTCATCCGATCCGGCAGGGTTGGTACGAGAGCGGCGGCCGGTTCCTGCAATCCGTCCCGTCGCCGATGGAAGCGGCATCGTCCGCGGCGGGCGGCAGCCACGCGATTTGACGCGCGGCTGTTTTTGACCTAGTCTTTCCTTAGCGGTGCTCGGTCCCGGTTCCCGCCGGGGCGAGCGGTTGGACTTATCTGCACTTTTCCGTGTGGCGCACCCCAAGCACCGGCCAGAGCGGCCTCAGGGGGGACATCCATGACAGAGACCATGCCGCAACTCGAGCCGCCCGGCCGGCAGTCTTGCCGGCTTGACGATGAAGTTTGGACGGAGATTTTTGGGCTGGTGACGGAGGCCTATCCGCGCGAGGAGACGGCGGACCGGCGGCGCGACAGCCGCTACCCGTTCCCGTTCCTCGTCTACTTGACTCCGGTGGGCGCGGACGGGGTTACTCCGGCCGGCGAGCCGGCCGTGGCGGCGGGGAAGGACCTTTCGGAGGGCGGCCTGGGGTTTTACCATGCCCTCCCGCTTCGCTGCCGGCGGATGATCGTCTCGGTCGAGCGGAGCGACGGGAGTTGGCTGGGGTTCCTGCTCGAGTTGACCCGGAGCCGCGCCATCCGGCAGGATTGGTACGAAAGCAGCGGCCGTTTCGTCCAGTCGGTGCGGTCGCCGCTGGAACGGGCCTGATTTGGCAGACTCTCGTAGGACGGATTTCCTAATCCGTCCAGGGAGAAACGGATGAAATTGCCTATGCCGCAACTCGATCTGCTCGGCGAGCCCCAGTACGGGGTGGACGACGAGGTTCCGGACGCAAGTGTGGGGACTGCTGACGGCGCTCTACCCGCGCAACGATCTGACGGAGCGGCGGCGCGACACCCGCTATCCTTTTCCGTGCCTGGTCCACCTCACGCCCGTCGCCGGGGATGGCGTCACCCCGGAAGGCGCGACGCAGGTGGTGGTGGGCCGGCACCTTTCCGAACACGGCTTCGGCTTCTACCACCAGAAGCCCTTGCCCTACCGCCGCATGATCGCCTCGTTGGAAGACGGTCGGGGGCGTTGGTTCGGGTTCTTGATCGACCTGAACTGGTGCCGTTTCACCAAGGACGGCTGGTACGAGAGCGGCGGGCGGTTTCTCCAAGCGGTGCTGCCGCCGATGGAGAAGTGACGCCGTCGCATCAAACGCCCCGCGACTGCGGTCGCGGGGGGCGGGAGGGGCGTTTCCCCCGCGACCGCAGTCGCGGGGCGTTGTGCGCACACTGCTCACTTCTTGGCGTTCTGCCGCCCGTAGAACTCAATCAGTTCCCGCAGGTTCACGTGGGCGTAGGGTTCGTCGCAGGCGGGCGTGGAGCGGCCCGCGTCGGCAAACCACATCTCCAGCGTCTCCGGGGCGAAGATGGCGTTCGTGCAGGTTCGACTGCATCGCCACCGGCCGCTTGATGATCTCGATCAGCTTGGGCACGTCGATCCGGCCGTAATTCTCGACGATCCGCCGGCTGAGCACCTTCGCCCGGTCCTCGCCGGAAATGAGCACGGTGTCCTCGGGCACCAGGGGCAATTGCGGATGCTGCTGGCCCGGCCCCAGGACGAGCATCTCTTGCGGGGTGCAATGGAGTGCGCGGATCGTGCCCGAGCGGTCGCTCAGCACGTAATAGTATTCGCAGGTCCGCCGGGCGGCGCGGAGGATGGCCAGGGCCTCCTCGACCGTGCCCGCCCGCTCCATCACGTCGCGCAACAGCAGCGTCATCGGCGTTCCGTCCCATTGTCCCTCGCCGCGTCCGCCCATCTCGCCGACGGCCAGCCCGCGCTCGTTCATGGCCGTGACCGTGCCGATGAAGCCGGCGTAGCCGAGGCTGATCCACGCGTTGCGTCCCTCGGGCATGAAGACCTGCGCCACGGCGGCGTCCTGCAAACCGATTTCGCTCATGTAGTCGAGCACGCGGGCGTGGAGCACCCGGCCGCCGGCGGTCGCCTTGCCCCGCAGGGCCACGCCGCTGCAATGGAACCGCTCGCCGAACAGGTTCGCGTAGCGGGCGTCGCGCGGGGAGACGCCGGCTGCCCGGCCCAGGGCGTCGATTTCCTCGAAAAACCGCGGCGGGATGTGCGGCGTGGTGCGGCGCTCGATCTCCGCCATGCGGTCGAAAAACCACTGGCCGGAGCGGATCGTATCGCCGCCGCCCACCAGGTAGAGCACCCGCTCGGTCATTTTCCGGGCCGGCTCGCGGAGCAACGTGCCCTGGGCGGTGCCCATCTGGGCGGGCGTGCCCGAGACCATCAGGATCGTTTTCCCCTGGCTGCGGCAGAGCAGCCCGTGGCCGGCCGGGTCGCGGGCGACGACGGCCAGTTCAGCAATGGGCGTTCCGCGCTGCTGGGGTGGCAGTTGAACTGCCGCCCCAACCTTGGGTGGGCCGCCTTCCAGGCGGTCCAACGCGAAGTTTACCGCGGCGGCAAAGACGCGGTACAAATCCGCCTGCTCCACATCGGTACGTTGGTAATCCGCCGGCGGACCGAAACTCATGAAGGGCGGGGAGCCGTTAACCTGCCACTCCCGGAACTTAATTGTCCCGCGGACGCCGCCCAGGGAAAACTCGGCCGCGGCGGGTGTGCGGCCGTCGCTCTGGAAAGTCAAGCGAACCTCGCCCGGAAAATGCTTCGTGTCCTTGGCCGTAACTGCGCATTGCGTTTGACGCCTTGTCGGCTTCGACCGTTAACCACTGCTGCAACATCTCAGGGACCATGACCACGCTCCTGAGAAGGCCCACGAAGACGCGCAGCTTGGTCATGTTTTGGGGATCGACGAATTGCAGGGGATCACGGTTTTTGAGCGGGAACTTCACGCCCGCGATAACCGTCTCTTTGCCGGTATACAGCCAGGGAAACTCCTGCTGTCCCAACATGACCCAGTCGGCGCCGGGCAGCTTCCAGTCCAGACGGAAGGTCGAATCGGGCAGGCGCATAAAGTTCAGGTTGGCTTCGATCGGGCGGGCGTGACCCGGAAGCTCGACCGACAGCCCGAGGCTGGCCATATGGCAACGCAATCCATTCGGCTCCTCTGAAGAATTCGGCTCCTCTGAAAATATGACGATCGCGTTGTGCAAAAGAGCGGCGAGCCGCTGCGCCGGCGTTGTCGCGGCCGCTGGCAGCGCGGCGGGTGGGGCGGCTCCTTTCGGCAAATCCTGGGCGAAGAAGTCAGCCGTCATCCGCAGCGCGTTGGGCAACTCGGCGACCGCCGTATAATGCCCCACGCCCGGCAGCCACGTCACGCGGTCGGCGATGCCCAGCGCCTCGGCCAGCTTCTCGGTGCATCGGCGGGGAATGACCTCGTCCTCGGCGGCGTTGATCATCAGCACCCGGCCCTGCCGGGCACGCTCTCGCAGGGCGGGGGCGAACTTGAGCGGGTCGGCCGCGGCAATCTCCCCCTCGATTGCCGCACGTTGCTCCCGTGGCAGGTTGCGGATCATCGCACTCAGCTCGCGGGTTTCGCGGGCGTGATGGACAATCGCCAGCACGTCGCCGCCGGAGAGGATCAAGCCCGCCCGATAGAGCCGCGGCTCGGCCCCGGCGGCCGAGGCGGCGATGATCCCGCCCAGGCTGATGCCCGTGATGCCGATCCGCTCGGGATTGACTTCCGGCCGGGAGGCCAAGAGGTCGATCGTGCGGCGGATGTCTTCGCCCGCCTGCCGGATCGCGCCGACGAACATTTTGGGATCGCCGGCCAACGCCTCCGGCCCCTTCGGCCCTCCGCGCGAGCCGTAGTAGGGCAGCTTGAAGGAGATTGCCGGAATGCCCCGCGAGGCCAACACGGAGCAGACCATCTCGGTCAGCGGTTCGTTGCCGTCGAGGATGTGCAGGCAGATGACGGCCGGATATTTTGCGCCCGGCTGAAGTTGCTTGGGCAGGTAATAATCGGCGGGAATGGTGTTGTTCTGCTTTAGCGGCGTGGCAACCGGCGAGGGATACGTGAGGCGGTAGACGTGGAACTCCGCCCGATCAGCCAGCAGCCGGCTGCGATACTCGAAGGGGGCGTTGTTGTAGGTCTTGGCGACGGCGATCGTCTCCGCCGGCGGCTCCGCGGCGCGGGCCTGCCAGGCCAGCGAGAACACCAGGGCCAGGGTTGTCACGATCCAACGGCATCGGATGGATTGCACAGTCTTGCTCCTTGGGAATAATGGCTGGTTCGGGTGGCACGCCCTGAAAGGGCGTGGGGGACCGCCAAGTTTCATCTCGGTGCCCTCCACGCCCTTTCAGGGCGTGCCACCCAACGCGCGTGTGTGCAAGCACACACCGTACATTCAGCGCACCGCAACAGCGTGCCACATTTCACCCCGCCATGCAAGGTCGAAATGGTTGCCACTCCCGCATTGCGGGGGTATGCTTGTGGAATGATGAATAGCGATTGGCGGACGCAACTGCTCCAGCGGCAGCGGTGGATGCTCTATCTGCTGCCGTTTGTGGTCTATATGCTCGCCGGCAGCCTGGAGCCGACGGCTCCGGACAAGCCGGGCGGCACGGCCATCGGCCTGTCGATCCCCTACGCTTACTACCCCTGGCTGTACGCGGCCAAGATCGCCTTGACCGTGGCGGCGGTGGCGTTGGTGTGGCCGGGCTATGGCCAGTTCCCGCGGCGAGTGACGCTCCTGGCGATCGTGGTGGGCGTGGCGGGCGGACCACTCTGGATATTGCTCTGCCAACTTGACTTCGAGCACAAGCACCTACTGCCCGCGATGAACCAAGTCGGCCTGGGATGGATCATCGGAGCCGGTCAACGGCCGGCCTATAACCCGCTTGTCGAGTTGGCCGATCATCGGGCCTGGGCGTGGACTTTCCTGGCCGTGCGGTTCTTCGGCTTGGTGGCCCTCGTGCCGCTAGTGGAGGAGTTCTTCTTGCGCGGCTTTGTGATGCGGTTCACCATCGCGCGGGATTGGTGGGACGTCCCCTTCGGCACGGCCGACCGCTTCGCCATTGTCTTGGGCACGGCCGTGCCGATGTTGATGCACCCGGGCGAGCTGCTGGCGGCCGTCGTGTGGTTCTCGCTGATTACCTGGCTGATGCTGAAGACGCGGAGCATCTGGGACTGCGTGGCCGCCCACGCGCTGACGAACCTGGTCCTGGGAATCTACGTGGTGTGGCAGGGGGGAGCGGCCTGGCGGCTGCTGTAGACTATCGCGCATATCCGTCCCCTCTCCCCTTGGGAGAGGCGAGGTTCTCTCAGTGGCCGGACTTGGCCGGTGGGCTGTCGGTGCGGCGCTTTGAGATATTGACGTACACGTACCCGCCGCCGTTTTGCCGGGCCAGTTCGGGGAGAAAGCCGGGTTGCTGCGGCTTCGGTCCTGGCCCGAACTCGACGGCGTTGATGATGATGCCCGCCGCCATGTGCCGGATCTTCTCCAGTTGACTCGAGGTGAGCTTGGGGTCGTCACCGTCGGTCAGGAAGAAAATCACGTCCGGCTGGAGGCGGACGGCCAGTTTGAGGGCGGCCTCGTGGTCCGTGCCCCCGCCGGCGGTGACCGACTCGAGGAAACTGGCGGCCCGCTGCTTGTTCTCATCGGTAGCGAAGGCCAGCCGGCCGGGCGTGCCGCTGGGATTGAAGAGGGCGGGCCGCTCGTTGTAATAGACGATCTGGAACTGATGGACGGTGTCGAGGTTCTTGAGGCTCCGGATCAACTCGGCCTTGACGGCCGGCAGTGACTGGCGGCCCTCGCCGCCCATGCTGCCGGAGCGGTCGAAGACGTAGACGAACTTGTAGCCTTCGCCGACGAGTCCGAAGAGGCTGGTGCGGGCCTTGCCGCCCTCCCGCGGGGCGATGGAGAATCCCAGCCCGTCAAGCCCCTTCTGCGGCGAACCGGCTTTGGGGGCGGGGGCGGCCTTCTTGCCCGGCTCCTCGGCCCCGGCGGCGAGAAGTCCGGCCGCCAACAGCAGCAGAACGCCGGCTGCGGGAAGGAGGCATGGCCGCGGCTTGACGGAGATCATGGTTTTTTCTCCCCTTCCTTATCCGGCGACCGCCCTTGCAAAAGGATCGCCTTCTTCAGCAGGACCTTGTAGCGTTCGACGGTGTCGGGGCCGCTCAATTTCGGGCTGGTGACCAAGGCGTAGTTGAGCACCTGTTCGGCCGTTCTCGCCCGGTCCGTGACGATTTTTTTGTCGTCGCTTTTTTCCGCCTCGCGCACCAGGCAGGCGGCCACGTTGTACATCACGTCATAATACTCAGGCAGTTTTTTCCGCAGCGGCTCCAAACGGGTCCGCAGCATGGCCCAGTGGGCCACCGCGTCGTCAAAATGGGCGGGGTCCTGCTCCGACCAGTCGTTGAGGATCCGCCCCTTCTCCATCAGCGGCTCCAGCGAGTTCGGATTGTCCTTGATCAACTGGTCCACCAGAGCGATCGCCTCCTCGAACTTGCTCTCCTTGCGGAGCAAGCCGGCCAATTGGGCGCGGACGCGGGTCACGGCCTTTCCGGCGGTCCCACCAAACTGCGTGTCGGTTTTCGAGCGGTCGAGTATTCTTCTGGTACTCGCGGGTCGCCTCCGCGGTCATTCCCACGGTGTTCAGGCCGTCGGCAATGAACACCATCCCGTCCAGAGGGACTTGCCGCCGTCCGGCCAGCTTGGTGAGGATTTTGCCCAGCAGTTTCTCCACGGAGTGCAACCGCGTCCGGGCCTCATCGCACTGCACGATCTTGGTGGTGTTCTCCAGTTCGATCACGGCGGCAGCGGCCTTCTTCCGCTCCGAGTCGACGAGCCTGGCGAACCTGACCAGCGCGGCGTTGACCTCCGGGGCATCGGGACCCAGCTCGATCAGCACGCTGCCGACCTCGCCGGCCTTGTCCACCTCACCCAGCGCACAATACGCCTTGACCGCGCCCGTGAAGACGGCGATTGTCGGGGTGTCAAAGTCCTTGGGCTTGTCAGCCTTGACGATGTCCACCAGGGACTGGTACAGGGCGACCGCCTCTTTCACTTCGCCCCCCTCCATGCAGAGTTTCGCCAGGAGGAGTTGCATTTCGAAGCGGAGTCTCGGCGGCGATTTGCCCGGCTCGAACCGTCTCTGGAGGTCTTCCAACCCGGCAGTGAGCCGCTCGACCGCCTTGGCCCGGTCGGCGGCCATCTGCTTGGGGTTGCGGGCGGTCTCCGGCTTCGACATCTCCATGACGTACAGATTCGTGTAGCACTGCCCGGCGGAGTACATCGCCAGCGGGTAGCGGTCGGATTTCGGGTTGACCCGCTCGAAGATGTCGATGGCCTGGCGGACCTGGCCGACGAACAGTTTGGCCTTGCCGCGGTCGATGCGGGCATCGTCGGCCTCGGGCAGGTCGGGCCAATTGGTCTCCGTAAACTTGGCGAGCTTCGGCCAGCCGCTCCGATGCGGCCGCCCGCTTGTCTTCCGGGGCGTCTTCGAAGAGATTCAGCGCCGCGCTGACCGCCAGGGCGGACGCCTGGGCCGCCGCGGCGCTCGGCTTCCGCACGATCTTCCTCTGCGGGTCCTCGAAAACGACCGTGCCGGTCATTTCGATGCACTCGTTGAGCTTGCCCTGTTCGAATAATTCACGGGCGAGCATCAGCGCCGCGTCGGCCGCGGCCTCGCGGACCGCCGCGATCCGGGCGGCGTCCTTGAGCCTGGTCCGCCCGGCGATTTCCAGGGCTTGGCGGAAGGCGTCGCGGGCCTGTTGCCACTGCTTGACCCCCAGCGCCGCGTCGCCCAGCGCCACGGCCTCATCGAAGGTGGCCACTTCGAGGTCCGACCTGCCTTCCGCCTTGAGAATCTCCCGCTTCAACAGGATCGCTTCCTGCTGATATTGACTGTGGACTTTGGACATCTCGATGAGGATTTGCCGCGCGTCGGAGGCCCGTTTGGCCTTCTCGGGGCCCGTCCCCTTCTTCGACTGCGCATAGAGGGCTTTGGCCAGTTCCAAGGCGACGCCCTGGTAGCCGTCGGTCTGCTTCAAGCGGCGGTATTGCTGGAGCCAATCGGCGGCCTCGGCGAGGAACTCCCGCGGCTTCTGCTTGGCCACAACCAGCAGGCGGAAGTATTCGACCTGGGCGAACCACGGCTCCCAGCCGGTCACGGGCCCTTTTTCGCCTGAGTTGCGGGGATTGGCCAGCACCTCGTCGTAGATGTCGGTGGCCAGGTCCAAGTCGCCCAATTCCTCGACGGCCTTGCCGTGCCACATGTGGGCCAACAGACCGACGTCGGTCAGCCTGGGGTCGAGATCGCGGTCCCGCTGAAAGACGTCGTTGAAGGCTTCGGCCGCCTTCCGAAGCGCCGCGGTCCGCTCGGGACTGTCCGTGTCGAGGTAGGTCTGGGCGAGGTAGTAGTCCACCAGCGCCAACTGATACTGCACCCCTTCCAAATCGATCTCTGGCCTGCTCCATCTTGCCCGTGGGCCGCTTCGAGGCGGCCGGCTGCCCATTCAGCCGTGCCTTGAACACCCGCTGGGCTTGCTGGAACTTCTCCTGCGCCTGGCTCAATTGGCGCGGGCCTCGGCCAGGATTTTCTGCTGTTGCCCCTTGTCCTTGCCCGCCAGGGCCTTTGCCGCGGCAATGCGTTCGATGGCCAATTTTCCCAACGATTCGCCCCAGGCGACCGTGGCGGTGGCCGTGGCGGGATTGTCGGGCTTCTCCCGGATGAACTTCGCCAGGTACCGCTGCGACTCCGCCATCAAGCGGTCGTGGTCCTTGGCGTCGAAGGCCGTGGCCGCTTCGGCCCTCAGGCTCTTGGACATCTCCAGGTCCCAAACATTGCGGACCTCGGGGGGCAAGTCGGGCCGCTTGGCCAGAATCTCCAGGTACTGGACGGCCATGTCGCCGTAGCCGTTCTTCTGCAACACGTGGATGAAGTCGAGCGGCCGCTCCGCCGCGGGAGCAGGGATTGCAAATTGAAAAATGCAAATTGCAAAATGCAAAATGAAGAGTGCGGCGGCCAAAGCCCGCAGCCCTCGTCGCGCACTTCGCAATTTGCATTTTGCAATTTGCAATTTGCATTTTGCAATTTGCAATTTGCATTCTTCAGCTTCCTCGTTCGGCGGCCAACCTATGGCTACGGCTCATCCGTTTCCGGCTGCTCGTCCGTCTTCGGCGGCTTGGCGGCGTCGGCGGGGGGATTGCCCTCGCCGGATTCCTTGTCGAGCTTGTACAGCGGCAAGTAGCGGTAGTAGACCTCCAGGGTCAGCGCGGCGAGGCTGGTCATCATCAGCCGGCCGCCGTGCTCCGCCCAAATGTCTTTTCCGTTGGTGCAGTTCCAACTGCCGGTGGCGCAACCCTCTTTGCTCTGGGTGTCGATCAGCAGCCGCCGCATCTTGCGGTTCCAGGTGTCCCAGTCCTTCCCCGGCTGGTTGTGCATCGCCTGCGTGGCGTAGTACCAGTAATAGAGGTTGTGTTCCTCGACGTCGGGCAGATTCTGCATGAGATAGGCGGTCCCCTCGATCATGACCGGATTGGTCCGCGGCATGTGCATATACTGCTCGCAGAGCAAGGCGATGGCGGTGGTCGCCCGGTCACTGCCGTTGATCGACATCCGCCCGCCGGGCATGTAGGTGAAGCGGCCGCCGTACTGCCCGCCGAAGGAAACCGACTTGAGGAACTCCTTGGCCCGCTCGAACACGGCCGGATCGACGGGCAGGTAGGCCATCTGACCGCTCTTCAAGGCCATGAGTTGCCAGCCGACGACGGAGGTGTCGCCTTGCTCGCGGGGTTCGTAACGCCAGCCGCCGCCCTTGCGGTCCTGCGCATCGACGATGAAGTTGAGCGCCGCCTGGGCATGGGGCCGCAGGGCGGGGTCGTTGCTCATCCCGTAGCACTCGCAGAGGGTAATCGCGGCCAGGCCGTGATCGTACATCTGCGCGCCCATGCCGATGCGCAGGTCGCCGTCCGACTTCTGGTGGCTGGTCAGGAACCTGATCCCGGCGGCGATGCGCTCGCGGTACGGGCCTTTGGACTTGTGCGTCTGGCCGGCGGCCAGGAAGGGGAGCAAGCCTAGGGCGGTGGCGGCGGTCAGCCGGTCGCCGACCCTGCCCGGACCCGAGCAGGTGCCGTCCTTGCAGCGGGCCTTGTAGGCCATCAGGCCCCAACTGCCGTTGGGCGATTGGTGCCGGGCGAGCCAGTTCAAGTGCGCCGGCCACGGCCCGCTCCGATTGCCGGGTGGGGCCGCCGTTGCCCAAGGTGTGGCCCGTGCCGCGCCGCCAGCCGAATCCCGTCCCCGGGCCGCCGGTTCCGGGGTGAATGCCGGTTCCCACGCCGACGCCGACGCCTCCCTTGCCCTTAACGGCCGGTCCGGGGCCAAGTCCCCGGACGTCCATCCCCATGCCGCCCAGGTTCGGCTCCTTGCTGTCGGAGACGATCCCGCCCCCCTCCTGCCTGAATACCGGGTCATCGTCGTAGTTCTTCGGTTCTTGGCCCATCTGGCCCGGCTTCTGCAAGGTCAGGGTTTCCGTGTCCAGTTCGCTCTTGGTCGGATCTTCAGGCGTTTCGCCGAGGTCGAACCGCTCGACGTCCTTCAGCGCGTCTGCGGATGGATCGACCTTGGCCTCCTCGAACGCTGGCGGCTCGTCGCCGATCATCTTCTGCACGGCCTTGCCGCCCAGCAGCGCCAGCGAGCAGACCAGCACCAGGTGGAACACGAAGCTGCACAACCACCAGGGCCCCTCTTCCAGGAACCAGGTCCTAGCCCGCTCGAAGAGGCCGAGCTGGGCCAACTCGGGCGGCAACTCGGGCTGGGGAGCCGCCTGGGAGGCCGCCTCGCTGATTGCCGCTTGCTCTGCCATCTCCGTTCCACTCCGTGAAGAGCCGACACACCATTATATATGATCGGCCAACTGCTACCGGCCGTCAAGGTAGCCGCCCCCCGGCCGTTCGTCGTCATCTTGCGGGTTCTCCTCCCGGTGGTCCGCGTTCAGACCCCGCTCGTCCAGCCAACGGTCGATGGGAATCACCTCGCCGGAGGGCGACATCGCCAGGCGCGGCGGCGACGGCATCCGGCCGTGCCGCCGGTGGTAGACAAACCAGATTGCCAGCACCAACCCGACCAGGGTAGCACTAGCCACCACCCAAAACAACTCCTGCGACTGCTCGCGTGGGGGCTGCGGGCGGTGCCGCCCAATCCAGCCGGCCGATCAGCAGCGGGGCCTTCTCGGGGCGCTGCCCCGGCCTCGCGTTGGCCGGCTCGTAGCCTTGCAGTTTGAGGAAGTAGCCGGCGAAGCGGGCATTCTCGCGGATGTCGTAGCCCAGCGGCATGCCCTTGGGGTAATCGAGGACGATCAAGTCGTACAAGCGGCCCCGCGACTCCTCCGTCGCACCCCAGACTTCGTAGAGCTTCATTCCGTATTCGTTCTCGCCCACGTCCTTTGCCCGGCGGATGTCCAAGCTGAGCGCCACAAGCTCTCCGCGGTGTTTGTCCGGCTGATCGTAGAGATCGGTATACCACAGGCCGTGTTGGGCGCGGCGGTCGAGCCGCGCGAACGACTGGTTTCTCACCCAGAAGACCAGCCGGTTGTAGGGGACCATCTCCTCGGGGCCTAACTTCGTAGTGCCGTCGGTGACGGCTTGGAACTCCTCCCGGGCCATCTCCGTCTGATCGGGGTCCTCTTCCGTGGGACCGGTCGCCTTGGGCAAGGGGCGCTCCGGCGCGGTCGACGGCGGCCCCGGCGAGACGGCCGGCGGCTTCTGAACGAGCCAACGCCAGTTGTCCGCGTTGCCCGCCCAATTGATCAACGCGTACAGGAGCGCCAGCATCAGAACGCCGCCTGCCAGCCGTACTCCGGCGCCGCCGAACGTCGATGGCGGATGCCGTTGTGGTCGATGGCGGGACATGGCACGGGTTCCCGGTTCGTAGGGCGCGTCATCCGTTGGGCAACTCCACAAAACTCAACTTCGAGAGCTTCTTGCCGTCCGGGAGCCGCTGGCGGGTGCAAATGTCGATGACTTTCATCAACTCGTCGTAGCGGCACGAATCGCTCACCTGGATAATCACCTGATCGAACGGGTTGCCGGGATTGGCGAATACTTCCCTTAGCCTTCCTTCCAGGGCGGCGAGGCCGGGGACGTCCGATTCGCCCACCCGCAGGCTGGCAATGGCGCCGTTGGGATCGGCGAAGACGCTGATCGTCAGGGTGGTGAGGTTCTTCAGGGGATTCTTATTGCTGAGGTCTTCGCCGGCCTCCTGACCGGTCTTGGCGCCGGTGACGGGCTGGGGCGGCGGCAGCCGGAGCGAGATTTGCCCCTCCAAGGGCGGCGACCTGAACGTGAGGACGAAGAACGCCAACAACTGGAAGGCCATGTCGAGCATGGCCGCCAGGTTCAACTCGACCTCCGATTGGATGCGTCTTTTCCGTCGCCTGCCCATTCTAACCTTCCTTGCTCACTTTCGCCTTCAGGGCGAAGCTGCGAAAGCCGTTGTCCTGACACGCCTTAATCACCCGGTTGACCTTGCCGAACGGCGTGTCCCGGTCGGCCCGGATGACCACCGTGGTCGGAAGCTCCGTCCCCTGCTGGAGTTCCTCGAAGGTGATGTGGCTGGCCAGCATCGTGGCCTGCGCCTGGATCTTGAGGAAATTGTCGATGTCGGTGATGGTCTGGGTGGTTCTCAAATTACCCTTGCTGTCGATGTTCAAGACCAGCAGGCCGACGTGCCCGCCCGTCTCCACCGGCCGGGCGGAGCCGACGACCGGCAGGTTCAGGGTGAAGTCGATCTCGGCGGAACGGAAGTTGACCACCAACACGAAGAAGGTGATCAACTGGAAGACCATGTCGAGCATGGGCGTAAGGTTCGGCTCGGCCTTCACGTCCTGGGAGAGTCTTCTTCCCGCCATGCGTGCCAACTCCCCTCTAGCCCGGCGTCTTGGGAGCGGGGGCGACGGTGGAGGCCTTCGCCCGTCCCGCGTGGGAGAAATGCCGCAGGAATTGGTCCGCGGTCAGCATCACCGACGAGGAGATGTAGACCACCCGATTGCGGAACAAGGCGAAGAAATAGATCGCAGGCACGGATAGCGCCACCCCCTCGAAGGTGAGCAATAGGGCCTCGGAAAGCCTGCCCGCCACTTCACTGGCGTCGATGCTCGATCCGGCCGTCCGGGCAATGATGCCGAAGCTGCCGATCATTCCCTGCAAGGTGCCCAGCAAGCCGATCATCGGTCCCAGCGTGCCGAGCACGGCCAACATGCTGATCTTCTTCTCCATTTCGGCGGTAATTGCGTCGCCGAGGCGTTCCATGGCGTCGCGGGCCTCGGCCAGACCGTTGGGCAACTCGCTGATGCCCGTAGTCAACAGGCGGCTGAAGAACGAGTCGTCCTCCTTGGTCAAATTGTAGACCCCCTTAAAATCCCGCTGCTCCAGCAGGCCCTCGCACTGGAGCACCAGTTCCGGCGGGGCGGCCACCTCAACCCGCATCTCCCAAAACAGCCGCCCCACCGTCGAAACGAAGTAGATCGACAGCAACAGGATCACGATGCCGATCGGATAGGAGCAGCGGATCACCCAGTGGAGGAAATTCTCCCGCGGGGCGGCCTTTCCGGATGGTGCGGCGGCGGGAGCAGGGGGCGGTGCCTCCTCTTTTGCCTGTTCCGCCGCGGCGGGGGCCGCGGCCTTGGCGGCCGCCTTCGCCTTTGCCGGCGCCTCCTGGGCCGCCGACCAATGCGGCACTGCCAACGCCGCGGACACCGCCAGCGCCAGCAGGAACCACGCCCTATTCCGCAACGCACTTTGCTCCATGTTCATAAACACTCAATCCTTCTCTGTCGCAGGCGCACGGCGTGTGCCTGCCGCACATTCCGAGTAACGCGGTTATTCCGTATGTTCGGCCGCCAGGGCCTCGCTATCTGTAAAAGTATGTAGCCCCCCCTACTATTGTCAAGGAAATCGGCCCGGCTGCAAGCCGCTCACTCGTCGCTGGTTCCGATCGGTTCGGTCAATCCTATTGGGTTCGAGGATCCGGGCGGCCGGGAGCCGTTCTGGAACAGCGGCAGGTAGCGGTAGTAGACCTCGAGGCTGAGGGTGCTGAAGCTGGTGGTCATCAACCGCCCCCCATCCGGTCCCCACTTATCGACGGTCGGCCGCTCGGGGTCCCAACTGCCGGTGGCGCAGCCTTCCTTGACCTGCGTCCCGATCAGCGTGCGGCGCATCTTACGGTTCCAGAGGTCCCAGTCGGCGTCGCCAAAGTTGTGCATAACCAACGTGGCATAGTACCAGTAGTAGGTATCGCGGCTGCCGGCGTCGGGGAGGTTTTCCAGCAACGCCCGCTTCCCTTCCAGCAAGCCCGCGTCTTTCGGGTCGATGCCCATGTACTGGCGGCAGAGCATTCCGACGGCGGTCATGGTGGGAGTGACCGGCTGATAGGGCTGATAGGAGTACAGCCCCAGGTGCTCGCCTCTGGCCACGGAGCGGAGCCACTTTTGCCCGTTGTCGAAGACCAGCGACTCGACCGGCAGGCCGGCCAACACGGCGCTCTTCAGGGCCATGATCTGCCAGCCGAACACGGAAGTGTCGCCGGAAAAGTCGGGCGGATAGCGCCAGCCGCCGGTCGCCTGGTTCTGGGCGCGGGCAATAAAGGCCACGGCCCCTCGGGCGGCTGCGCCGACGTGCTCGTCCCGGCTCATGCCATACGCCTCGCAGAGTACGATTGTCGCCAGGCCGTGGGCGTACATGGGTTTTCCGCAGCCGCCGGAGAGATCGCCGTCGCCGCGCTGCTGCTTGATCAGCCAGGCGAGGCCCTTGGCGACGGTGTCGCGGTATGGTCCCTTCGACTTGTGTGTCTGCCCGGCAGCCAGAAAGGGGAGCAGGGCCAGGGCGGTCGCCGCAGCGTCGGACTGGGCAATGCCGGGGCCGGAGCACGTTCCGTCCTTGCACTGGCGTCTGAAGTCGAGGCTCCATTTGCCTTGCTTGGTCTGGTGGCGGTAGAACCAGTTCAGGGCGGCGCCGACGGCCCGTTCCGAGGCCTTGGTGCCGCCCCAGGCGCCCAGCAGGGCGTCGCGGTGCCCCTTGCCGCGGCTGCCGAATCCCAGGCCGTCCCCGCCCGAGCCGGCGTTCTGGCCCAGACCCACGCCCACCCCCACCCCGCCGCGTCCGCCGGGGCCGGGGAGGCCCTTGATGCTGAATCCACCCAGGCCGCCGAGCTTCGGCCCTTGCAAATCGGTGACGGTGCCGCCGCCGGCCTCCTCGAAGTCCGGGGAATTGTCGTAGTGCTTCGCCGTTTGCGACGCCGGCAGCGCCTTGGTCTGAGCGAGCGTCTCGGCATTGAGTTCGGTGGGATCCAGCGGCGCGTCGCCGACCTCGAAGCGGGCAACCTCCGCCTGCGGGGCGCTGCTGCGCCTCGGCGGCGTCAAACGATGGCGGCCCGTCGGACCCCAGCCATTGCAGACCGTGCGGAGCGTTCAAGGAAATCATCGCCAGAATCAGCAGCCCCACCGCGTGTACCGCCGCGCTCGTGAGATACCAGTAGCCGTCCTCGCGGCACCAATCCGCGGCCCGCGACGCCAGAACATGGGCGGCCGCAAGCCGATTCCCGGCGGGGCCAGAACGCCCCACGGCTGCGGCCGCGGGTTGAGAGAGCGGCGGATCGTTCAAGGGTGGCGGAGCAGAGGACATCCTACGCATCCCAAGGCAGGACGAGGCATCGTGGGTAGTTCCGGCAACATCTATTGTATTGTAGCCTTTGGGAATTTGCCCCGCAAAGTCCGCCGGACACACCCGCACGGCGGGGGGGCTGCCACTAGTCGCCTGCTATAGTTTCCGACGAAAAGTAGGGTGGGACAAGCGGAGCGCAGGTCCCACCGCGCCTCCAGTTGCGGCCCTACTAATGGCTCTTGGTGGGACTGCGCTCCACTTGTCCCACCCTACGCCACCTGCCCGCGGAACCCGGCTACTTGTTGCCCGGCGGCTCCTTCGGCTTCCGAAGCGTGCCGAACCGGATCTTCTCGATCATCCGCACCACCGTTTTCTTGTCGTCGGCCAAATAGCCGGAGATATGGCTGACGGCATCCATCACGTACTCGTACTTCAGATTCTCGTCGGAATCGATCTCGACTTCCATCAGGGGAACGCTGCCGGCCGGGGCGCTGTCCATGCCGGACATTTCGCGGATCTGGCGGCGCAGCTCCTTGAACGTGCCGATCGCCCGCTTGTCCATCACAATGCCGGCGAGATTGCCGCTCTGGTCGGCCAGCAGCCGGATTCTCGTGACGGGGAGTTCCGCGGCAGTAAGACCTGCCGGGGGAGAGGGCTGGCCGGGGCCGGGGCCGGCCGTCTGACTGCCGCCGGGCGCAGCCAGCGGCATGGCGACGTTGAAATCGCCCTCCGGCAGCACCATCCGCATGTTGGCGATGAAGAAGATCAACAACTGGAAGCAGATGTCGATCATCGGCGTCATGTTGATGCTGAGCCGTTGGAAATCCCCGTCGGCTTGTCCGAACTTCACGGCGCGTCCTCCCGCCCTTAGCGCGACACCTGCCTGGCCCGCAGCTTGTAGCTCTCGAACCCCATTTCCTGGCACAGTTGCAGCACTTCCTGCACTTTCCCGGAGGGTACGTTGAGGTCGGCCCGCACGATGACGGTGACGTTCTTCACGTCCCGCCCCAGCACGTTGCGGATCACGTCCCGCTCCCGCTGCAACGGTCCCCGCAAGGCCCCCACCGCCATCTGGTCCCCGCCGAAGAGCACCAGACCGGTCGCCAAGACCTGCACCGTGAGGGCCGTTTCCGCCGCCCCCTCCGTCGGCCGGGCGATCTCGCTCGCCGGCAGGCGGATCAGGTCGCTCTGAATATCGCTGGAGAAGTTCAACGTCAACATGAAAAAAAACGTCAATTGAAAAGTCATGTCCAGCATCGGGGTCATGTCCGGCTCGGAGCGGTAGGTCTTGCGGTTCTGGAAACGCATCGGGCGCCTCGCTGCCGGCAGGCCGCTCAGGTCTTGGTGACCGTCACCGAGAGTTTTGTGAACCGCTTCATCAAACGCCCCGACATGGCCCCCGTCTCGAAGATCAACCGCGTCAGGCGGTTGCGGACGTAGTGGTAGAAGATGATCGACGGAATGGCCAACCACAGGCCGACCACGGTGTTGACCAGCGCGATGCCGATCCCCTGGGCCAACTCCGACGGCTTGGGAGTCACGTCCTTGCTGGCGATCACGGCGAAGGCGCGGACGATCCCGTCCACCGTGGCCAGCAGGCCCAGCATCGGCCCGATCTGGGCGATCAGGGCGATATTTCCGTTCCGCTGCTCCAGCCGCATGGTCTGCTCCTCGCCGACCTCCTGCATGGCTTCCTGCGCCGCTTCGTAGCCCTCCGAGAGGTTCGACATGCCCGCCGCCAGGACCTTGCCCAGGAACGAGCCGTCCTTCTTCGCCAGGTCGTAGGCCTCCTGATACTGCTTTTTCTTCAAGCGGGCGTCGAACTCCGTGATCAAGTCCGGCGGGCAGATGCAGTTCCGCCGCAGCCCGAGCACGATCATCACCACCAGCGCCACCTCATTGAAGGTGACGGCCAGGAAAATGACCACGTAGCGCAGGCCCATCGAGTGGTAGAGCCAGACCAGGAGCTTTTCCTCTTTGGAGGGCGACCCCTCCGGCCCGGTCTTTTCCTCCGGCGGCTTCTCGCTCACGGTCTTCTCGTGGGCGGCCTTTTCATGGGCGGCTTTCTCGGCGGGGCCTTTTGCGGCCTTCGCCGGCGGCGGCTCGTCCTTCTTCCCGGCGGCCTTCTTCGCCGGGGCCAACTCGTCCTGCTTCCCGGCGGCCTTCTTTGCCGGGGCCAACTCGTCCTGCTTCCCGGCGGCCTTCTTTGCCGGGGCCGGCTCGTCCTGCTTGTCGGCCGCCCAGACCGTTGCCGTGCCGCCGGCCGGCAGCGTGACGAAAACGGCCGGTCCCGCCGCGAGCAGCACCATCAAGCCCAGAACGGCCGCCATACGCCAGTCCGCCGCCGGATGATGCATGAAACCCTCCCAAAACCGTGAATGTCGGGGCGACAGGATTCGAACCTGCGACCTTCTGAACCCCATTCAGACGCGCTAGCCAGACTGCGCCACGCCCCGCATTTGCTCAACTATTAGGATACCATCGCCCGGACGGCCGGTCAACCGGGCTATGACCTGACGCGCCTCCGCGGTAAAATGCCGTGCCAGCCCAAGTTTTCCCGAGCGGGCCGGGCCGCCGGCCGCTACCTTGTGCCGCCCGAGCCGTGCAATACCAGGACATCACCACCGACGCCCAGTTGCGGCAGTATTGCCACAAGCTCTGCCGTGCCAAAACGATCGCCTTCGACACGGAGTTCGTCTCCGAGCACACCTACCGGCCGGTGCTCTGTCTGATTCAGGTGGCCGCCGACGGCCAGTTGGCCGTCATCGACGCCATGACGGTCGGCGACGCCACGCCGTTCTGGGAAGCGGTGGCCGCGGCGGGGCATGAAACCATCGTCCACGCCGGCCGCAGCGAGGTCGAGTTCTGCTTCCAGTCGATCGGGCGGACGCCGGCGGGACTGGTCGACGTGCAGATCGCGGCCGGGCTGGCCGGGGCGGAGTATCCCGCCGGGCTGGCCGCCCTGGCGTCGAAGTTCCTCGGCCTTTCCTCCCCGAAGCACGAAACCCGCACCGACTGGCGCCGCCGCCCGCTGAGCAAGCGGCAGATCGAGTACGCCCTGGGCGACGCCCGTTTGCTGCCGCCGCTGTGGGAAGCGATCCGCGGCAAGCTGGAGCAACTCGGCCGGCTGCCTTGGCTGGCCGAAGAGATGCACTCCTGGCAGCAGGCCCTCGACCGCTCGCTCCGCCAGGAGCGGTGGCGGCGGGTGTCGGGCAACGCCGCCCTGGACGCCCGCGGACTGGCCATCGTCCGCGAACTGTTCCATTGGCGCGAGCAGGAGGCCGAGCGCCGCGACCAGCCGGTCCGTCGCATCCTGCGCGACGATCTGATCGTCGAGTTGGCCCGCTGCGGCTCGGCCGACCCCAAGCGGATCGGGGCGTTGCGCGGGATGGAGCGGGGGGACCTGCGGCGGCGGCTGGACGAGATCGCCGCCGCGGTGGCCCGCGGCGTCGCAATGCCCGAGGCCGAGTGTCCGCCGCGGCGGTCCCGCGAGCACCCGCCGGAGCTTTCCGTGCTGGGTCAATTCCTCTTTGCCGCCCTGGGCAGTCTCAGCCGTCAGGCCGAACTGGCCCCCAACCTGGTCGGCACGCCCGGCGACATCCGCGAGTGGATGAGCTATCGGGGCCGGAAAAAAGGGACAGACGCCTGGGAGGGCGAGCCGCCGCAACTGGCCCGCGGCTGGCGGGCGGACCTGGTCGGCCGGCTCCTTGAGGACCTCCTGGCCGGCAAGCTGGCCGCCCGCATCGCCAACCCGAAGTCCGGCCACCCCCTGGCGTTCGAGCCGGTCCAGTGAAGGCCGGATGGCGGATGGGATTCAGCATTGAGCGGCGACGGGGGCCGGAAGGGCCGTGGCACAATTCTTGATCTGGACAACGCCCGCCGCGACGCGCATCATGGTGTACGTGAGATTCTCTGGCGGCTGCGGGGGACAATTCTGGCGGGGGGAGCGGAAAGAAAGCTAACTTTGGAAAATCGCAAAGTTGCTGACCAACTCCGCGTGGCTGTTGGCCACGGTGGGTGTGTTCTTCACGCGCACCTTCCGCACCACGACCGTGCCGGCCAGCTTGTCGTGCCACGCCTGCTTCCGCCGGTCGAAAGCGATCCAGACGAATCCGAGTCCTAAGGGGAAAATCGAGACGAGGTAGGCGAAGTAGCGGCCGAGGCACTGGCTCGTCCCCAGCGGCCCGCCGGTCCGTGCGTCCACAATCTTCGCAGCCACCAGCATCTTGCCCGGCGTGGCAGAGGCCAGCTTCCACAGCACGATCACCGCCGCCGCGGGCATGACCCATGAGATCAGGAAGTCCATCGGCCCGCGCACCAGCGACTTGGAATCGAGATACTCGAAGCCGTAGATGGAGAGCACCAGCGGCAGAGTGACGCACATCAGCACCACAACGTCGATCGCGGTGGCCCAGCGCGGAGCCAGAAACCTGCGTAGCGGAAGCCTTCGGGGGGGTTCATGTCGTGCCTCACTGAGCAACTATACGTTTTGGCGATTTTGAGGACACGGATCGTAGCGTGCGTGCAAGCACGTACCATACGGAACTGCAGAATGCTGCGAACCGGGGAAGACGGGGGAGAATGGGCGGTTGCCGTAATATTTTCCGGTTGTGCTGATTGTTCTGACCCTCCGTTGCCAAACTCTCCCGATTAGGCAGCCTGTGCGTCAAGTTCCGCAAAAGCCGCTTCCGATGAGAATTCCAGCGGAGTCTGGTTTGACGGGCGGAGAAGAACCGTTCCCAGGGGGATGCCATGCGAACTCGATTCTCGTTGGCCATTGTGATGTTGTCGGCTGCCGTCGTTGCCGGCGGTGCGTCGGCCGCCTTGGGCGGCATTTTGAGCGATGCGCTGCAGGCCCTGGGCGTGCCCCCCAGCCGCTACGCTGCGCTGGCCGCCCGGCAAGACCTCTGCGATGAAGTCGCCGTGGCAACGGCCAGCGGCCATCTGAGCAGCGACAATCGGTTCGAAATACTGACCGACGCCAAGCGGATTCTTAAGCCGGACGAGTATCAGTCATTCAAGCGGGCGTTGGACCGCCGCTGGCCGCCGCCGCAGAAGAAGCCGTCGGCAAAACACCCGCCCCAAACCGCCCGGAAGGCGACGGGGCCTTCCCAGCCGCCTCCGGCCAAGCCCGTGGACGGGCCGGCGCTGGGGCCGGTCATCCCCGCCGGCGTGCTCCTGCCCGACTGAAACGGCGGCTGGCGCCTTTTCCGCCCGGCCGTTTCGCGGTAGAATCGGCGGCATGGTCCGCCGGCTTGCCGAAAACGCCCTCTTCTTCCGCGAATACGTGCGGCACTTCCGCACAACCGGGGCGATCTTGCCGAGCGGGCGATACCTGGCCGCCGCCCTGACCCGCTTCGTCCGCGGCCATGCGGACGGCCCGCGGAAGATTCTCGAAGTCGGTCCTGGCACCGGCGCGGTCACCCGCCGGATCGTCCACGGGATGGGCCGTGCCGACCGCCTCGACCTGGTGGAACTCAACGGCACGTTCGTAGCGCAACTGGAGCACCGTTTTCGGGCCGAGCCGGCGTTTCAGGCGGTCGCCCCGCGGGCCCGCGTCCTCCACTGCCCCGTCGAGGACCTGCCCGGCCAGGAAAAGTACAACGTCGTCGTCTCCGGGCTGCCGCTGAACAACTTCTCGGTGGCCGAGGTGGAACGCATCTTGTCGGTCCTCTGCGGCCGGCTGGCGCCGCGGGGAACGCTCTCCTTCTTCGAGTACATCGCGGTGCGTCCGGCCAGGGCGCTGCTGAGCGGACGGTCGGAACCGGGCGCGGCTGCGGGGGGTCGGCCGGGCGTTGCGGGCGGTGCTCCAGCGGCACGAGGTCCGCCGCGACGCCGTCTGGCTGAACGTCCCGCCCGCCTGGGTCCATCACGTGCGGACGTAGAGGAACGCATTCCGGGCCGTCAGACATACGTGGCGGAGGACCTCGGGCCGGGAAACGCCCCGCAAGCGGAGCACCTCGTTGCCGCCGTGCCGGAAAATCAGGTCGCCCGCGTGCAGCCATGCCTGGCCGGGCAAGACCGCGACGTCGATCGTCTCGAACTCGTCCAACTCGAGCCACCGTCCATCCATCGGCAGCAGCCCTTTGCGGACGATGATCCGCCGGTTGGTGAGTGCGTAACGCCGGCAGACGTAAGGCATCAGTTGCCAGCAGAAAACGGCCAAACTCAAAGGAATGGTGGCCAGGGCCAGCAGCTTGCCCAGGGTGAAGAACTCCCCCCATCCAAGCCGCACGGCGGCCAACCGGCCGACCAGCCGGCCGGCACGGGTGGCGCCGATGGTGGGCCAGACCACCTTGCAGGTGACTTCGGCAAGTTCCGCGGGCGTGACGCCGGCAATGGGCTGGTTCATGCGAGGGGGGTTCAGGGGTCAGAGTTCAGAGGTCAGAGGGATGGTGCCGCCACGGCGAGCAACGCCCGCCAACTGCGGTCGGCGGGGTCGTGTTGCGCGCCTCTCGCCGCCCCAAAGTAATCTAGCGGTGGGGCATTGCGAGTTCAAGGGCCCCTGCGTCCGCGAGCGAATCCGTCCGCCAATGGCAGGGACCCCAGCCGCATAGTTGACGAACCAACCCAGGCGCCGTTGGCCGGTTAGAACTTCTTCCCGTCGACCGCGTGGCCGTCGTCGCGGTTGGCCAGATAGCCGTGGATTACCGGATCGAGCGAGTAGTTCATCATCTGCACGGAGCCATCGCAGAAAGCCATGTGGAATCCGTTGCTGTGGGCGCTGCCAAAGCAGGAACTCCACGTCGTCCCCACCAGGCCCTCTTGGTCCTGAAGCGGAGGATAGGAGGTGTTGCCGAGGCGCTCGACGTCGCCGTCAAAGCCGAGATAGGCGTTTTGATCGTCGGCGGGGTCCACCCCCGTTTCATACCAGTCCGGGTTGCACCATTTCTCGCCCGCCAGGTAGGTATTGCTCAGGCCGTCCCGAATCCAAGAGACCGGCACTTTGCTGCGGCGGTAGCTGATGCCGGTGAAGAGCTGGGGCAGGCACCAGCCGCCATAGGTCCAATCGTAGGTTGAGCTGTCCCCTTGCTGCAAACTATCCGGTCCGGTCCCGCAGGGCTCCGACGTGTCGCCCATGCAGGCGGCGTAGTCGGACCTGCCCGAGGGCGGGGCGAGAAAATGGCCGTAGTTGTACATCTGCCAACTGAGCGAGTTGGGATAGGCGATGGACTTCCGCCGGGTGGGACAACTGAACACCGCCAACGGCGTGCCGACCATGACCGCGGCGGCGGCTTGCCGGTTGGCCTGATTGGTGTCCCCGACGCCGAGATCGTGGATCGCTTGCTGCTCGATGAACGGCAGGATGTTGTAGATCCAGCCGCCCGGCTGGTTCTGGTTGACGCCCCGGTCGGGGTCGCCGACCCACAGGAATCCCCAACCGCCGGTCGGAAAATAGCCGATGTGCTGCTCGTGGTCGAGGCAGCCCAGCGCGAGTTGCTTGAGGTTGTTCTTGCACTGGACCTGCCGGGCGGCCTCCCGCGCCGCCTGCACCGCCGGCAACAAGAGAGCAATCAAGATGCCGATGATCGTAATGACGACCAACAGTTCGACTAACGTAAAACCGCCTCGCCGCGGGGGACGAGGGGCGGTAGACCACCTGTTTTCCCGAACGCCTCCGCACCCTCCATTCTGGATTGACAGGCCGGGTAATCGGAGTAAAATGATGAGATTGGGAGCGGGAGTCATGTCCACGGGATCCTTTCTGGAACAACTGGTCCGTGATACCCAACGGCCGGAGGCCGAAGTCATCGCCCTGGCGATGGAGGCCGGCGTGCGACAATTGTGGCGGGAGCATCTCCTGGGACGGTATCTGCGCGGAGAAATGAACCGCCAGGAAGCGATCGAAGGCGTCGGGATCGACTGGGTTGAGATGGCGGAGCGGCAGCACCGCGCCATGGCGGAGGACATCCAGTGGGGCCTGAACAGGACTGCGTTGCCGTAGCCGACGCCGGCCCGTTGATCCACCTCACCCAGATCGGCGCCCTGCCGCTTCTGGGCGTCTTCTCTCAGGTCTACGTCCCCGACGCCGTGTGGGCGGAAACGGTTGGGGCGGACCGGGTTCGGTTCCGCGATCTGGAAGCCGCCGTGGTGGTCCGGCGGCACGAGACCGACCCCGCGGCCTTGCGGCAATTCGTCCAGGAACTTGACCTCCACTCGCTCCATGCGGGAGAGACGGAGGCGTTGCTGCTGTGCCGCCGACTTGCCGTGCCGCTGCTGTTGGCAGACGACCTGGCGGCGCGCGAAGTTGCCCAGCGGCAAGGGATCCGGCCGGTCGGCTCGTTGGGAATCGTGGTCCGCGCATGTCACAACGGCCGCATCCCGCGGGCAACCGCAGAGGAGTACATCCGTCAGCTTTACCACGTGAGTTCCCTTTTTGTCACGCAAACGATTGCCGATCTTGCGATCGAGCAATTGTGCCGCCCATAGGGCGGCAGATGGCGTGTGCAGCATACGGGCCACATTCGCCATCCGCCGCCCAAGGTTCAACACGTGTCGGCCGGGCACTTATGTTGCGTCGGGCGGGACCGTTGGTTGTTACCCTATCTCCGCTTCCTCCATGCGTAGCAGAGCAGGCCGGCCAAGCCGCAGGCCAACAGCGCCAGCGTCCCCGGCTCGGGGACACTGCTGATCAATTGGAAACCATTGAAGGGGCCATAGTGATTACCGGTGCTGGTTTTCCATTCTCCGACGATTTGGCCGCTGCTGTTGGCCGTTAGGTTGCTAAACACCACGTAATTGACCCCCAACTGGAAGCCGTTGGCCGATGCACCGGTGGTCGACTGGGATGTGACGAAATTGTCGAAGGAAAACGTCGACCCGTATGTGGGCTCAATAACGCCGTACAGGTACAACGAATATCCGCCGCTGTTTGGGGTCAACCCTCCGATTGTGAAGGTACTAAAAGCAGGATAAGGGGCCCCACCGTCGTAGGCATATATATCGTCCCCGAAAAGTGCTAGGGGGTTGCCCGTGCAATTGTTGCCACCCACATAGTCAGCGGCGAAGCTGACCGAGGTAGTAACAGCCCCGGTTGAATCCTTCAGCGCCGAAAACGAACACGGGCCGGCACCGGAAGCTGTCAGGCCATTCCAATAACTGTTGCCCGGGTCCGCGTAGGCGCCCTGGCCGGAGTAGACCCCGTTGTTGGTCGGGCCCGCGAGGTCCGCGTTGATCACGGTGGCGTCCGCCAGACTGGCCAAGACCAACACAATCGCCACGCCGAACACAGCAGTGTAGATGCTCTTAAACATTTTACACACCCTTTCGAGAAAAAAGGTTCCTCAATC
Source organism: uncultured Planctomycetaceae bacterium (assembly GCA_963754135.1). Classification (GTDB taxonomy): domain Bacteria; phylum Planctomycetota; class Planctomycetia; order Pirellulales; family Thermoguttaceae; genus JAJFUI01. The sequence goes on along the minus strand of CAVWEY010000001.1, from coordinate 305,765 downwards.
GCAACCAAGCCGCCCGCGTTCTATCGGAAACACTCCGAAAGCCAACGCGGCGACCAAAAGACTCGCAAACTCACACGCGACACACCATGGTCTCAGATTCATTGGAAGGGCTCGCTCACCCGATGTGTGCAACCCGAAAAAAATGGACGACTCGCAGAAACCGAAGAGGTTCCGCGGCTGCCCGCTCTTGCCGATTCGTTTACGGACCATTCATAGGCTCATCTCCTTTTCCGCCGGTTTTTTCGGCGTTCTGCGGTTGGGATGGCTTGCCGAAATAGAGTTGCTCGATGTTTTGGGCGGACAGGCGCGTGGTTAAAAATGGCCAACTCGTCGATCCGCCCCGGCCAAAACCAGGCGTAATAATTGTAGGACTTGACTGGGTTGTCGATCATGTAAGCGTCGGTGCCGGCGTGATTCGTGCGGCAGCCGATGCCCAGGCTGGCCGTCGGCGGCCGGGGCAAGACGCCGGCGCACGGGGCTGAGGCCACTTCCTTGCCGTTCCGGTAGAGGTGTAGGGTAGTCCCGTCGGCCACCAGGGCGACGTGCTGCCAGGCATTGACGGGGAGAGGCTCGGCTTCTCCCTCGCGGACTTCCACCACTTGGCCGTCGCGCTGGGTGACGTGCGCGGCCAGGTCCCCGCGAAGCTCAAACAGGCCGAGATGGAATTGGCCGGTGTTTTCGCGGCCGCCCGCGGGAACGCCCCAGTTGCTGGCGATCATGGCCCACTGCGGCTTGCCGGTAGCCAGCACCCAGGCGACGACGCTGAGCCGGTCATCGGCGGCCTTTGGGTAGTCGGGCACGATCACGCGGTCGCGGACTCCCGGCCCGCGGAGCCAAATCGCGTCGCCAAAGCGGCCGGGGACGTAGGGCGTGCCAGGCTCCTCTCCCAGACGCAGCTCGCCGTGGTGGCCGCCCGGGGCGGAATCGAGGACCACGAACCGGTCCTTTTCGCCGGCAGGCCGTTCCATGCGGTAGTAGACCGCCGGCTTGAGCGACAACACCAGATCGGCGTAGGCTTGACTTTCACGGACGGCCTGCGGCGGCGGCATCGCGCGGACGAAGGCCGGAGCGGCGGTGCTCTTCCCGACAGCAATCGGACGGATGACAGATTCGCCGGCGCCGACGCGTACTGCCTCGCCTTCCCGGCACACCTGCCCGTGATTCCCGCTGTCCCCGCCGCCGAGCGTTTCCACGCGGACGGCGCCTCGGAACACGTGGGCATCCGTACGCCCGTCCCGCGTGACTTCAACACCGAACTCCGTGCCCAGGTCGGTGACGATGGCCGTGGGAGTGCGGACGACGAACAAGGGATTAGGGATTAGGGATTGGGGAGTAGAGATTTCGGATTTCGGATTTCGGATTTCGGATTTCTCCACCCGCGCGGTCAGTTTGCCGAGCGAAAGGTAGCCGCCGGCGGCGGACTCGACCTCGTAGGTGCAGGGTCCTTGGAGGATGACCGTAGCCCCGCTGTCGTAGGCAATTTCCATCAAGCCGGAGTTGAGGGCATACTTGTGGCCCAAGGAAACGGCCGTGCCCTTGGGGGCGCGATTGGGATCGGCCCAGTGGCAGTCGGCTGTGCCGGTGATCCGGCCGACAGGCTGCACTTCCCGGCTGGCCGGCGGCGGTGTGGCCGGCCGCGGGGACTCGGCGACTTCACAGCGGAGCGATACCTTCCACATCCAGAAGATCAGTATGATTGCGCCCGTGATTACCGTAGCGGCCGTGTAGGAGAACAGCGGGCTACCGGGGGCAAAGAGAGTGGAAAACAGCGGTGACGGGGCTGCTGAGGAGGTATCAATGATAATGGGAAGAATAAGCGGCTCGGGACTCGGGGCTCGGGACTCGGGGCTCGGGACAGAGAGATCGGGTTCCCGAACCCCGAACCCCGAATCCCGAATCCCGGACCCTGAACCCTGAACCCTGAACCCTGACGCCCCGTCATTCTCTTCCGCCTCGGCCACCAGGGCCAGGATGTCGTCGGTTTGGCCGCGGTGTTGCCAGAGGAAGGCCGCGTGGACTTCGGCGAACGACAGGTACTCGAACTGCGCGTCCTCGTTGTCGGCCAATAGCTGCTCCAACCGGTCGCGCTCGGCCGGGGTGGCCGTGCCGTTGCACATCGCCGCGATCAACTCGCGGAGTTCCAGATCGGCGGCGGGTCGCCCGGCGGGTTGGCTCACGGCCGCTCCTCCTCACGCTCGTGCCTCTGAATGCAATCGACCAGCGACCAACGGATGCGGTCCAACCGCTTGTAGAGCACCGTGGGGCTGAGTTGTTGCTCGGCTGCCACCTCGCCGATCGGCCGGCCGCCGAGATAGCAAAGGTCGAGCATTTCCCGCTGCTGCGGGGGAAGCTCGTCGAGGCAGCGGGCGAGCCATTCGAGCTGCGCGTCGAGCCGTTGCCGGGCCGTGTCGCGCAAGCTGGCCAGCCGGTCCATGAGCGCGTCGCTCAGCGACACCCCCTGACGCCGCTGCTGCTTGCGGAAGTTGCGGATCAGATTGTGGGCGATCCCGCAGGCCCAGCGGAGGAAGTCGCGGGAGGGGTCGAAACTCCCCGTACTTCCGCCACAGCACCAGGGAAGTCTGTTGGAACAACTCGTCCGCGTCGGCGCGGCTGGGGACCAGCGTGGCAATATAGCCGTACAGCCGCGCCTGAATCGCCACGAATCGCTGGACGAAGTCCTCGCCGTCCGTCCGGTTGCTTTCCATCTGCGTAGTCGCTCCGAAAGGCCGCCACCTTCCATTGTAATTGGGGCCTTACCAAGAGATTGTCCGAATCCGCCCGGATTCGACGCGGCCATCGGGAAAATTCCTAAAACGCTGTAACATTGTGCCGTCACGGAGGTTCCGCTGCAAAGCATTAGGGGGGATTGAATCATTCGGCGGCGGCCGGTATAGAGGAGGGGAACGTCAGCTTGTCTTCCCTGAAGCGCTGGCACCCACTTCAGCAGGAGAAACCCGTCTATGGACATTCACGAAGGCGATCGCGTGCTGGTCAACGTGGCCCCCTTTATCGGTTCGGTAACGCGCTGCGACGGATCGGTCCCGTGCGAAGTTCTCGAGGTCAACGGGTTTCAGATCCGCGTCCGCGCCGAGCTGCCCTATCGCCCCGTCTCGCTGTGGATCCTCTCGAGCTGGATCGACGGCCGCCCGCGGCAAAAGCGGGAACTGCTCGCGGCGGTGGGAATGGCCGACTGAGAATAGAACCTCCCCTCTCCCGTTTGGGAGAGGGGCCGGGGGTGAGGGTGGCACCGCCGAAGTCACGCAAAATAGATCGTGTGTGAGCCGCCTTCCCTCACCCTAACCCTCTCCGGGCACCAACCGAAGGTTGGTCGGGAGAGGGGACCAGGCGGAACAAGCGGCGGGCGTTGGCCGTGGCGGCGGCCGCCAGTTGCCCGACGGACGCGCCCCGCAACTCGGCTAGAAACGCCGCCGTATGCAACACGTTGGCCGGCTCGTTCCGCCGCGACCAACCGACCAGCCTTCGGCCGGTGCCCGTCGGTGCCCGGCCGCGGACGACTTGCGGCACCAGGTACGGGCTGTCGGTTTCCACCAGCAGGCGCTCCTCGGGAACTTCGCGGGCGATGGCCCGCAGCGGCTCGAACTTCTTGTTCGAGTAGGTCACGTTGCCGGCGAAGCTCAGGTGCAAACCCAACGCCAGACACTCGGCGGCGAACTCCGCCGTGCCGCTCATGGCGTGCAGCACGCCCCGCAACGGGCCGCGGGCCGCCGCCGCACGGAGCATCGGCAGCAAGTCGTCCTGGGCGTCGCGGCAGTGCAGAATCACCGGCAGGCCGCACTGCTGGGCCAACCGCAGGTGCCGGTCGAGGTATTCCTGTTGCAGCTCAAGCGGCGCGAAATCCCGGTAGCGGTCCAGCCCCGTCTCGCCGATTGCCGCCACGCGGGGCCCGCCGGCCATCGCCGCGACTTCTTCCCAATCGCCGGGCGCGGCCTCGGCGGTCGAGTTGGGATGGATTCCCACGGCGGCCGGCAGGCCGAATTCCTCGCTCAGTTCGAGCACCGCCCGGCTCGACGCCGCGGAAACGGCGACGCAGAGGATGCTTTCAACGCCGGCCGCTCTCGCCCGTGCGATGACCTCGCCGCGGTCGGCGTCAAACTCGGGCTGGTCGAGGTGGGCGTGGGTGTCAATGAAGGATGAAAGATGCAGGATGAAGGATGAGGGATCAGCCGAAGGTTCCCGGTCGGGAGTGGCGGTTTCATCCTTCATCCTTTATCCTTCATCATTTCTTTGAGCACGTCCAGGTGTCCCTTGGCGTTGCCGAGGATTTCCTCGGCCAGGGCGTGCAGGGCCGGCATGCGCTCCAGTTGCGCGGCGTAGTGGGCGATCAAGGCCACGTCCTGCTCCTGGCAGTCGAGCACTTCCTGGAGGAGGAAAGCGAGCGAGAGGTCGTTCTTGGCGGCGAAGGCGGCGGGGAAGCGGCCCGGATTGGGCCGCCCGCCGAGTTGGGTGATCGTTTCCGCCACGCGCCGGGCGTAGCCCCGTTGGTCGGCGACAAGGCGGTCCAGCGCCGCCTGGATTTCGCCCCGCCCGAACCCCGTCCAAGGCTTTGCCTCCGCCAGGTACGCCGGCAGCGAGCGGCACAGTAGGCCCAGCAGCCGGTTGAGCGCGGGAATGGCTTCAAACGCTTGCATCATGTCAATAGAAAAGGGTGGAGGCGGCGGCCCTGGCCCAATCCAGCAGCCCGCCCAGCTCGAAGAACAACGCCACCACGGGCAGGGTCAGCAACCCGCAGTACGAGCCGACCATCGAAGTCAAGGGGATCGTCGGCGCATCGCGGTAGAGCGGCTCGGGCGAGAAAACCATCACCCGCACCACCCGCAAATAATAGAACAAACTCAGCACCGTGTTCAGCAGTCCGACGAACAACAACGCCCAGAGGCCGGGGTTGTGCCGGGCGGCGTCGATCAAGGCGTAAAAAATGACCCACTTGGCCTGGAACCCGGCCAGCGGCGGCAGCCCCACCAGGCTGAACATCACAATCGCCATGCACACTGTCAGCCCCGGCGAGCGTCGCACCAGGCCGGCATAGTCGGCGATCTGCTCGCTGCCGGTCGCGTTCCGTAGGAAGGCCACGATGGCGAAGGCGGCCAGGTTCATGAACAGGTAAATGCCCATGTAAACCACCAGCGCGGCCACGGCGTCGCGGGCGCCGTTGCTGGCGTGCCGGGGTCCTCCGACCAGGGCCACCGCCGCGGCCACCGGCATCATCATGTAGCCGGCGTGCGCGATGGTCGAGTAGGCCAGCAGCCGCTTCATGTTCGTCTGGCCGTAGGCGGCCAGATTGCCGAAGGTGCAGGTCACGGCCGCCAGCACCGCGACGATGGCCACGATGTACTGCCGCACGGGGGCAAGGTCCGCCACGGCAGCGATCGGGTCCGTGGGGAGCGACAGGCCCAAGGGGAACGACAGGCCGGTGGGAAACGAGAACCCGGCGCAGAGCCGCACCAGCAGCCCCAGCGCCGCGGTCTTCGAGGCCACCGACAGAAACGCGGCCACTTCGGCCGTGGCCCCTTCGAACACGTCCGGCGCCCAGAAATGGAAGGGGACGGCCGAGAGCTTGAACGCCACCCCCACCGTCACCATCAGACCGCCGAGGCTGAGGATCGTGATCTGGCCGGCCGTGATGCCTTCCTGGCCGGCGGGCGGGTGGATCAGAGCGGCCAGTTTGGCGGTCATGGCCGGCAGGTGGGCCGTGCCGAGTTGCCCGCCAGCAGGCTCAAGCCGAAGAGCATGACGCCGGCCGTGCCGGCGCCGAAGACGGCGTACTTCAGGGCCGCCTCGCTGGCGGTGGACTGCCGCCGCTTGTAGCCCGCCAACACGTAGCACGGCACGCTGGCCATCTCCACGCCCAGGAGCACGATCAACACGTGGTTGGCCGAGATCATCAGGCACATCCCCACCAGCGCGCCGAGCATCAGCACGTAGAACTCGGTCGTGTCGTCCTCGTCGCCGCCGCCGGCGATTTGCGTGAACGTGGTCCAGAGGGCGGCGAACAGCAGCAGCAGGCCCCGCACGACCACGGTGAAGCTGTCGGCCAGGAGCGCGCCGGTGAAAATGGGCTGTGCCGCCAAAGCGGTCTCCGGCGAGGACACTCGCCAGGGAAAGGACGGCCAGACGGCCGCGACCAGACCCAGCAGCACCGTGTAGAACGCCAGGCACACCGCCACGATCAGACCGAGCATCGTGACGTGGAACGCGCCCTGCTTCCAGCCGGGCACGAACGTCTTCATTAGCAGCACGGCGATGATCGTGGCGCAGAGCGCCAATTCTGCGCGGAACGCCCAGAGAGACGAGTGCGCCCCCACTGTATCATTCACCACGCCCTGGACCAGATCGTTGAAGTTCACGGCTGGCCCTCCGGGAAGTCGCCACGGGCGTCGTTCACGCCGGAGGTCCAATCGGCCATCTTCTGCACCACCGTCGTTTTCCACGGTCGGCGTCGTGTACTTGAACAGCGCCTGGGGGTACACGCCCAGCAGAACGGCCAGCGCCACCAGCGGCGCGGCGATGGCCACCTCGCGGCGGCTCATGGGGCTCAGGGCCTCGGCGTGCGGCCCCTTGTATTCCGGCCCCAGGTAGACCCGCTGGATCGTCCAGAGAATGTACCCGGCGGTCAGAATCACCACCGAGGCCGCCACCACCGCCAGGGCCTTGCTGTAGCTCCACGCCCCCAGCACGACGAAGAACTCGCCGATGAATCCGCACAGCCCCGGCAGGCCCAGGGCCGCGAAGAAGATGACCATCGAGATGCCGCTGTAGACCGGCATCCGGGCGAACAGCCCGCCAAACTGGTCCAGATCGCGGTGGTGGACGCGGTCGTAAACCACGCCGACCAGAAAGAACATGCCAGCCGAGCTGATGCCGTGGGCGATCATCTGGAACATGGCCCCGTTCATGCCCATGTTCCAGAAGTCCGTCTTGTAGCCCGTTCCGGCCACGGCGCTCCAGGCGCCGATGCCCAGCAGCACGTAGCCCATGTGGCTCACCGAGCTGTAGGCCACCAGCCGCTTGAAATCCTTCTGGGCCATGGCGGCCAAGGCCCCGTAGACCATGCTCAGCGTGCCCAGCGCGCAGACCAGCCAGGCCAGCTGGTAGCCGGCCTCGGGACAGATCGGGTAGCAGATCCGCAGCACGCCGTAGCCGCCCATCTTCAGCAGCACGCCCGGCCAGGATCATCGAGATCGGCGTGGGGGCCTCGACGTGGGCGTCGGGCAGCCAGGTATGGAACGGCACGGCCGGCAGCTTGATCACGAAGCCGATCAACAACAGCAGGAACGCCCACCAGGCCAGCGATTGGCCCCAGAAGAGCGTCTGGCCGAACGGCGAGCCCCGCATTTGCCCCAGTTCCATCAGAGCCAGCATGTTGAAGGTGTGCTGGCGTGATCGCGCGGGCCGGTCATGTTGCAGGCCACCCTCTGGGCGTCAGTCAATGGCGTCACGTCGCTGGCGAAATAGAGCATCAGCATGGCCACCAGGATCAGCACGCTGCCGACCAGGGTGAAGAGGAAGAACTTGATCGCGGCGTATTCCCGCCGCGGCCCGCCCCAGATGCCGATCAGGAAGTACATCGGCAGCAGCATCACTTCCCAGAAGACGTAGAACAGGAAGAAATCCAGCGCCAGGAAGACGCCCAACATGCCGGTTTCCAGCAGCAGGAACAGGGCACAGTAGGCCCGGACGCTCTTGGTGATCCCCCAACTCGCCCACATCGCCAGCACGCTCAGAAACGAGGTCAAGAGCACCAGCGGCAGGCTGATGCCGTCCAGGCCGAGGAAATAGTTGATGTCGAAGGCGGGAATCCAGGCGTGGTTGACCATGTTCTGCATTCCCGCCCTTGCCGACCTCGAAATTGCCCGACCCCGCCCCCGTCGCCCGCCGGAATCGCCAGCCACAGCGTCAGCAGAAACACGAGCACGGTGATCAAAAGTGAGAATCGCTTGATGCTCTGGTCGGTCTCGCGGGGGGCAAGACATAGAATCAACGCCCCAAAAGCCGGCAGAGAAGAACGACCGCAGCTCAAGAGCCAGGTGCGCACGACGTCAGGATTGGAGAAATGGAACATTAGTCGGATAGTGGACTAGTGGCATGCCCTGCAACGGCATAATTCCAGTACAAACTCATCAACACGAACAGCCCCACGGTGCCCACGGCGATCCACAAGCACGTACTGGCGGATGCTGCCGGTCTGCACTGCCCGCAGCCGCATCCCCAGCGCGTAGGTCCACCGGGCCGCCAGGTTCACCGCACTATCGACGAACACGCGGTCGATCCAGTCGTCCAGCCGGGCAACCGCCTCGACCGTCCGGGCCGAGTTGTCCACCAGCCAGTCGATCCCCTTGCGGTCCACGGCGGCGACCCAGCCGGAGATTCTCAGCACCGGCCGGACGAAACAGAAGGCGTACAATTCGTCGAACATCCATTTGCGGACCGAGAAACCGTAGACCGGGATGAAAGCTGCGGCGGACGTCCATCGGGTCGAGCTTCCGCAGGCCGTAGAATAACGTCGCCAGATGAACCCGGCCAGCGCGACGCCGAAGGCCGCCCACTCGGCCTTGACGGCGTTCTGGTGGACGTGCGCCAGGTGCTCGGCCGGCATGGCGACGCCCGGCCAGAATAACCCGCCGGCCACCCCTTCGGCGATTCCCGCCGGCGGGCCTGCCGCAGGAGCGGCTCCATGCCCCAGCCGTGTAAACGGCACGTTCCACGCCGCCACCGCCGCCAGCAGCGCCAGGATCATCAGCGGCACGGTCATCGAGCTTCGGCGATTCGTGGGCGTGGTAGTAGACGTGCCCGTCGCGGGGATTGCCGGCGAAGGTCATGTACCAGAGGCGGAACATGTAGAAGGCCGTCAGCCCGCCCCCACCAAGGCCGCCCAGATAGAACACGCCCCCCAGCCGCGGATTGGCCGACCAGAACGAAAGGTCCTGGGCGATGATGCTGTCCTTCGAGAAAAAGCCGCTCAGGCCGATGCGCGTCGCCGGGATGCCCGCCCCGGCAATCGCCAGGCAGCCGATCGAGCATCGTCATGGCGGTGATCGGCATTTTCCGCCGCAGCCCGCCCATCATCGGCATCTCGTTCGTGCCGCAGGCGTGGATCACCGACCCGGAACAGAGGAACAAGAGCGACTTGAAGAAGGCGTGGGTGAACAGGTGGAACATGCCGGCCAGCCAGCCGCCCAGCCCCAGGGCCAGCATCATAAAGCCCAACTGGCTCACGGTCGAATAGGCCAGCACCCGCTTGATGTCGGTGGCCGTCACGGCGATGGTGGCCGCCACGAAAGAGCGTCACGCAGCCGACGCAGGCGATCACCAGCAGGACCTCGGGCGTAAAGACCGGATAGAACCGCCCGACCAGGTACACGCCGGCGGCGACCATCGTGGCGGCGTGGATCAGCGCGCTAACGGGCGTGGGGCCTTCCATCGCGTCCGGCAGCCAGACGTGCAGCGGCACCTGCGCACTCTTGCCCACGCAGCCGCAGAAAATGCCCAGGCCGGCCAGCACCAGAAGACCATAGCCGTAGCCCTTGGCTCGCCATGTCGCGTACCCGAACGTCAACATTAGACTGCTCGATCGAACCGAACGATATCGTTCGATCCTGCAATTGTGCCGTCTGCTGCGCATGCCAGCCCTCCCCATTCCATCTGGAACCTGCCTCCTGTGGTCGTCAACGATGTTCTCGTGACATAACTGGGTCATTCCGCCCGTCTTCCGCGGGAACTCGCCGTTCTTGACCAGTCGCCATTATGCGACCTGCGAGTCCAGTACTCATCTTGGGCCGAATATGCCCTGGCTTCTCGAGACTTCTCGCCGTATCTCCGAACGAAAATGTGCCGATTCCGGCCCAGACGGCCATCAGCCCGACGATCATGCCGAAGTCGCCGACGCGGTTGACGATGAACGCCTTGTTGGCCGCGTTGCTGGCGCTCTTGCGCTCGTGCCAGAAGCCGATCAAGAGGTACGAGCAGATGCCGACCAGCTCCCAGAACACGAACACCATCGCCACGTTGCCGGCGATGACCAGCCCTAACATGCTGAAGCAGAAGAGCGAGAGGTACTGGAAGAAGCGGTGGTAGCGGCCGCGGCGGCGGACCATCCGCCCTTCCTCGGTCGGCCCCAGCGTGTCGAACACGTCGGAGAGCTCGCCGTGCATGTAGCCGGCCGAGTAGACGTGAATGCACGAGGCCACCAGCGTCACCATGCAGAACATACAGAGCGTCAGGGCGTCGATGTAGTAGCCGACCGTCACCCGCAACGAGCCGAACTCGCCCAGCGGGTACCAGTCGCCGTTGATGTGCGGGGGCGATGCGGCCGTATGCCCGCCGTGCCCGGTCGCCACCAGCGGATGCACTGTCAGCCAGAGCCCCAGGGCCGCGAAGGACAGCACGCAAGCCGCGATGATCGCCGCGGTCGCCATGTGGGCCGCGTAGCGCCCGCCCCGGCCCATCCGCGGTCCGAAGAATACGATCGAGCGCGAACGAACCCAGCGGCAGCAGCCAGGCCAGGGCCAACAATCGCGGCAGAAGGACGTTTGGTTCCATTTCCCTTTTCCGGCAGCCCTCACCCTAACCATCTCCCAAGGGGAGAGGGGACCAGCGGCTAACCCTTCAGTTCATTCCCCCGGTCCACGTCCACCGTGGCGTGGGTGTGGTAGTAGTTCAATGCAATCGCCAGGGCCACGGCCGCCTCGGCCGCGGCCAACACAATCACGAACAGGGCGATCATCTGGCCGTCCAGCCCGAGGGTGCCCTCGCCGCCGCGGAGCACCCGGCTGCCGAAGGCCACGAAGTTCAAGTTCGCCCCGTTCAGTACCAACTCGATCCCCATCAGCACGCCCAACACGTTCCGCTTCGTGGCCATGCAGACCACGCCGCAGACGAACAGAATGGCGCTCACCACCAGGTAGTGCGGCAGGCCAATCGGTTCGGTCAGCAGATTCATCGTCAGTCTCGAATAAGGGTTTAGGGTTCAGGGTTCGGGGAGGCGAGATCGGGATCCAGCATTGGACGGAGTGCGGCCTCCGAACCCTGAACCCTGACCCCCGAACTCTGAACCCTCCGTCTGGCCCGGGCCAGATACGCCGCTCCAACCAGCACCACCACCAGGTGAATCGAAATAATCTCGAACGGCAGCAGATAGCCGGCCATTCCGCCCCGCAGCACTGGATCGCGCTCGGCGAGCCGGTCGGCGCGGACGCCGATCAGACCCAACCCGAGTTGCTCCGTGTCATCGCCGGGGGCTGATTTTTCGGTCTTCGGGGGCTGTTAGCCCCCGGCTATTTTCCGCGGCCGCGTTGTTCGCGAGCGCTCCGGCCGAACGTGCCCAGCGCGGCCTGCAACAGCACTGCCAACAGGGCCCCGCCGACGACGACCGCCGCCACCCACTGCCCGGCGCCGATCTTCATCGAGACGAACGGCCCGCGGGCGGTCAGCATCACGCCGAAGACCAGGAGCACCATCGTCCCGCCGACGTAGACCATCAGTTGCACGGCCCCGAGAAACTCGGCCCCGGCCAGGAAGAACAGCCCCGCCACGGCCGCCAGCGACATGACCAGCCAGCACGCCATCCGGACGATGTTGCCGGTCACGACCACCGCCACGGCGGATGCGCAGGCAACCGACGCCATGAGGTAGAAGAAACAGGTTTGCCAGTTGACGGGGCCCATTATCGGCATTCCTCCTCGCGGTCAGGCGGCGGAGGCGATAGAGATTGCAAATTGCAAAATGCGAATTGCAAATTGGCAATTGGAGACTCGATGCCTGCGTACTCATTTTGCAATTTGCACTTTGCACTTTGCAATTTCCAATCCGCTCGCTTCTCCGATGCGGCGTGCGGCGGGCTGCGCCACAGTTCGGCCAGCAACCCGTTGGGCAGGATGTAGCACCAGAGCATCGCCCCGGCCAGCATTGCCGACGCGATGGGGACGCAATACTTCAGGCACGTGGTCATCACCTGGTCGATCCGCAGCCGCGGCAGGGTCCAGCGGAGCCAGATCATGCACGTCACCCCAAGGACGGCCTTGGCGATGAAATTGCACGTCCCCAGCAGGTTGCCGAGCCAAACGGCGGCCACGCCGTGCTCGGGCGTAAGTCCCAACCACGTGGCCACGGGCACCGGTCCGTTCCAGCCGCCCAGAAACAGCGTCGCCCCCAGCGCGCTGACGACGAACATCGCCGCGTACTCGGCCATAAAGAAAATCACCCAGCGGAAACCCGAGTATTCGGTCAGGAAGCCGGCGACCAGTTCGCTCTCGGCCTCGGGCAGATCGAACGGCGCGCGGTTGGTGCTGGCCACCGCGCAGGTGACGTAAACCCAGAACGTGACGAACGTAAACGGGTCGTGCAGCAGGTGCCAGTTCCAGCCCCAGCCCGCCTGCCGGTTGCCGATCTCCGCCAGGTCCATCGTGCCGGAGATCAGCACCACGATGACGACGCACAGGGCCAGGGGGATTTCGTAGCTGACGACCTGGGCGGCCTCGCGCATCGCCCCGTAGAGCGACCATTTCGAGCCGGAGGCATATCCGCCCAGGATCACGCCGAAAACCTCCAGGCCGGCCACCGCCAGAACGAAGAAGGCGGCAATGTTCAAGGGCAGGGCCACCCAACTTATCGCCGCTCGGCCATCGGCTGGCTGCACGCTGGAAAACGGCAGGGCCAGAAACACGCAAAACGTGGCGCAGAAACTCACGTAAGGGGCCACCCGGAACAGCGGCCGGTCGGCCGCGGCGGGAATGATGTCCTCCTTGCAGAGGAGTTTCAGGCCGTCGGCGGGCGGTTGCAGCCAACCGAACCGGCCGCCCACGCGCGTCGGCCCCAGCCGGTCCTGAATCCGCGCCGAAACCTTCCGCTCCAGCCAAATGAACACCGCCGCCGAACACAACGCCACCACCAGCAGCAGCGCACATTGCACCGCCGCGGCAATGGCGTAGGCCAACCACGGACTCAGATATGGAAGCAGGAGGTCGGCCACGCTGTTAGTTCTCGATTCTCGATTGCGAAACCGCAAGCGGTTGGCAAATCTCCAAATCGCCAAATCCCAAATCCTAAATCTTCACCGGTCAATCTCCCCCAGCACCAAATCCAGTGACCCGGCGATCGAGGGCACGTCGGCCACGAGCACGCCGCGGCAGAGCTCCCCCATCACCGAGAGGTTGCAAAAACTGCTGCTGCGGATCCGCACCCGCCACGGCACGGCCGAGCCGTCGCCGATGAGCATGAACCCCATCTGGCCCTTGGGCGCCTCGGTTTCCAGATACGCCTCCCCCTTGGGCAGCTTCTTCTTCAGTTCGATCGGCCCATCGACCTCGCCGGCGGCCTGGGCGTATTTCTCGATCCCCTGCCGGACCAAGTCCATCGACTGCACCACTTCGAGCATCCGCACGAAATACCGGTGCCACGAGTCGCCCACCACGGCCTCTCTGGGCACGGGCGGATAAGGATGGTCCGTGGGATACTTTCCATCGACCGGGGCGATGATCCGCCAAGTGTAGCCTTGGTACATCTCCGTGCAGAGCGGCTCGCCGTCGCGGCGCAAGTCCCAATCGACGCCGCTCCCGCGCAGGTTCGGGCCCGTGACGCCGAAGTCCAGCGCCATTGCCGCCGGCAGCACGCCGACGTTGGCCGTGCGGCGGATGAAAATCGCGTTATTGGTCAGCAGTGCGTGCAGGTCGTCGATCACCGGCTCGAACTGATCGAGGAACGCCTGGCAGTGCTCGATCCAGCCCGGCGGCAGATCGGCCGTCACGCCGCCGGGGGTGATGTAGCTGTAGGTGAGCCGGGCGCCGCAGACCTCCTCGAACAGGTTGACGATCTTCTCCCGCTCGCGGAAGGTCCACATGAACGGGGTGAAGCTGCCCAGGTCCAGTCCGTAGCAGCCCGCCGCCACCAGATGACTGGCAATGCGGCCCAGCTCGGCGATCACGAGCCGCAGGTGCCGGGTCTTCTCCGAGACTCGAAGCCCCAACAGCTTCTCGACCGCCAGCGACCAGCCCAGGTTCATGTTCATCGCGGCCAGGTAATCGAGCCGGTCGGTGAAGGGCAAGAACTGCCGCGCGGTGAGCTTCTCGCCGATCTTCTCCGCCGAGCGGTGCAGGTAGCCGATCTGCGGCGTGACCTCGGTCACCACCTCGCCGTCGGTCCGCAGCACCAGCCGCAACACGCCGTGCGTGCTGGGGTGCTGCGGCCCCATGTTGATCAGCATCTCGTCCGTGCGGACGTCGAACTCGATGGTTTCGGGTTCCATGCGCTCGGTCAACATCGGTCTTACCTCGCCCGGATCCCGTGATACTCGGCCGGCATTTCGTAGTCTTTCCGCAGCGGGTGGCCGGCCCAGTCCTCGGGACAGAGAATCCGCCGCAGATCGGGATGCCCGAGGAAATACACGCCCATCAGATCGAACACCTCCCGCTCGTGCCACTCGGCCGTGCTCCACACGCCGCTCAGGCTGGGGACTTCGGGCAACTGGCCTGGCTCATCGTCCATCCAACGCGGCAGCCGGACCTTCAACACCAGCCGGTGCCGGTGGACCGTGCTGGAAAGGTGATAGATCAACTCCAAGTGCGGCTGCCAGCCGGCCTGCGCCGCCTTCTTCGGGTCCGGCTCGAAGTAGTCCACTCCGCTGACGCAGTGGAGCACGTTGAACGCCAGGTCCGCCTGGTTGCGCAGATAGCGGCCGATCTCCGCCAGACCGTCCCCGCGGACCTCGATCCACGGATCCAGGGCCGCGAAGTCGTGGGCCAAGAGCCACGGCCGGAAGGGGCGATGCAGCCGGTTGTGGATGTCTTCTGCGTTCATCGTTGGAACTCGCGCCTGCGCAGCCTGGCCGCCACCGCGGCGGCCTCCGCCGGAGTCGCCGGATGACGGACCGCCCGGACCCAATCCAGGTCGCCCCGCCGCCACACAAAGGCAAACCCCACCAGCAGCACGGCGAAAAAAACGCCCAAATCGAGCATCGAAACCAGGGCCAGCGTCCGGGCGGAAGAAGTGGATAGTGGATGCTGGATAGTGGATAGTGGCGCAGGGCGAGGGGACAGACCTCTGACCTCTGACTTCTGACCACTGACCACTTGAACGGCCTTGCCAAACACGGTCGCCGGCGGGAAAAACAGCGCCACCTCGACCTCGAAAATCAAGAACAGCAGCGCAACCACGTAGAACCGCAAGTCGAATTGGACCGACCCCGGCCCCACCGCCGGCTCACCGCACTCGTAGGATTCCAACTTTTGAGGGGTCGGCACACGAGGACGCAGCAACTTCCCCAAAAGAAGGGACGCCAGGACAAACAGAGAACCCAACCGTGGCAAACAGCGCAGGTAGGCAACAATGGCAGTCGGCGGCATCGGCGTGAAAGCGGTCAACCTCGCTGGAGGACGCGGCACCCGAAAACGCGCCATTCTAGGGGATGGCGTGGCTTTTGCAAGGGTCGGACAATGTAGCAGGCACACGCCGTGTGCCGTTTACCGCGCCGTCACGATCGGCCCCGACTACATTAGCGGCTACGCGCCCGGACCACCGTGGACCGGCTGGGCAACGCTCTTCGACTGGGCCACAGCCGTCGGGTTGAGCGTCGCTCGCCCCCACGCCACCTCCACGGGAAGCCGCGTGAAATCCACGATGCAACCGTCCCGGCTGTAGCAGCTCAGGTCGTACGACGACCCCATGAAAATGCAGTCCACCGGGCAGTTCTCCGTGCAGATCGCACAGAACATGCACTTTCCGTAGTCGATCGTGTAGCCGGTCACCTGAAAGCCCTTGCGGCCCTCTACCCGTTGCTTGCCGATCGAGATGCAACCCACCGGGCAGTCCCTCGCACAACGCTCGCAGGCAATGCACGTCGTCAGGTCGTAGCGATGGAAACCGCGGAACCGAGGGTAGACCTCCAGGGGCAATTCCGGGTATTCGTACCGCTCCGTGAACGTCTTCCGCTTCGGATCGTACGTGCGGAACCAGTATTGCAGACAGACCCGAAGGGCCGCGGCCACTGTCACCACCGCCCGATAGACGTTCCGGAACCAATTTCGCATCGCAAACCTCATCGCGATTTGATCAACACACGCGATTATAGAGGGCGGGCCAACGGCCGCAAGGCTTGGGGAATCCAACTTGGGTTGATGAAAACGAGTGGGTCGTAACCCGGCCGTTCGTCGGGTAATCAGCGCAAGTATTGGCCTCCCGTTGTCCTAACCGATTCGGAGGCGACAGCCCCACCGACAGACGATCACTTGAATACGTATATCATTGTGTGGCAGCATCTTACGGAGTCTCGCACGCTGCCGGCCGCAGCGTATCTCGGCCCGGAAAAATGCACAGGAGGGGGGGAGATTGCTAGTCCTGTGCCATCCCACCGGAAAAACCGGTCGAAAACCCATCGGATGGCCAAGAATTCGCTTGACTTCGCCCGGTTTCGGGCTATCGTAAAATGATGGCGTTGTGTATGCGCACGCGCCATCGGTGACTTTTGCCAGGCGCGGAGGACAGGGAGCCGCTCTGGCAAGGGTTCGAAGGAACGTCCTATGCTCGTGTTGTCCCGCAAGAAAAACGAGAGTATTGTCATCAACGATGACATTACGATCGTGGTCGTCGAGATCCGGGGGACAAAGTCCGCCTCGGGGTGGAGGCCCCTAAAGAGGTGCCGGTTCACCGCCGCGAAGTCTTCGACGCCATCCACCGCAACGAAGTCCCCTCCAGCCAGCAAGCGGCAGCCAAGACGGATGCCGGCGGCAACGGCGGCCAGCAATAGGCCGCCACCTCGACTGGGCCGGCTGCTCCGGCCGTCTGCCTTCCTTGTTGACTGCGGTTTGCAGTCTCATTATAGCCCCGGATCGTACTCCTCACGCTCCGCGTGAGGGAACCACGTCACGCGGAGCGTGACGAGTACGTTACGGCCAGCCCCTTGACGCCCCCTCCTCGGAAAGGGTATACAAAGAAGTCTTGGCCCCGTCGTCTAGAGGCCCAGGACACAGGCCTTTCACGCCTGCAACACGGGTTCGAATCCCGTCGGGGTCACTGGCATTGGACAGGAGACGAGGATTCAGCCCATGAATTGGATCGAGCAACAGGACCCGGAAGTCTGGGCCGCGGTGGCCGGCGAGATCGACCGCCAGCGGAACGGCCTGGAGATGATCGCTTCGGAGAACTACACCAGTCCGGCCGTGATGCAGGCCACGGGCAGCGTGTTGACGAACAAGTACGCCGAGGGCTATCCCGCCCACCGCTACTACGGCGGCTGCGAGTTCGTCGACGCGGCCGAGAACCTGGCCCGCGACCGGCTCAAGAAAATCTTCGGCGGCGAGCACGCCAACGTCCAGCCCCACTCCGGCGCCCAGGCCAACACGGCGGTCTATTTCTCCTGCTTGCAGCCGGGCGACGTGGTGCTGGGCCTCGACCTGGCCCACGGCGGGCACCTCACGCACGGCATGAAGTTGAACTTCTCGGGCAAAATCTACCATTTCTTCAGCTACGGCGTCCGGCCCGACGACCATCGCATCGACTTCGACCAGATCGCGGCGCTCTCGCGCGAGCACAAGCCGAAGATGATCGTGGCCGGGGCCAGCGCTTATCCGCGGGAGATCCCCCACGGCCGCTTCGCCGAGATCGCCCGCGAGTGCGGGGCTAGGCTGTTTGTGGATATGGCCCACTACGCCGGGCTGGTGGCCGCCAAGATTCACGACGACCCCGTGCCCGTGGCCGATTACGTCACCTCGACCACGCACAAGACGCTCCGCGGCCCCCGCGGCGGGCTGATCCTCTGCAAGCAGGCGTATGCCAAGGAGATCGACCGCTCGGTGTTTCCGGGCATTCAGGGCGGGCCGCTGATGCACGTCATCGCCGGCAAGGCCGTCTGCTTCGGCGAGGCCCTCACGCCCGCCTACCACCAGTACATCCGCCAGGTCGTCGAGAACGCGAAGACGCTTGCCGATGTGCTGCTGAGCGGCGGCGTGAAACTCGTCAGCGGCGGCACCGACAACCACCTCATCCTGGCCGACGTGACCCCGCTCAAGACGACCGGCGGGCAGGCGGAAAAAGCGCTAGAGCGGTGCGGCATCACGATCAACAAGAACATGATCCCCTTCGACCAGCGGAAGCCGATGGACCCCTCCGGCGTCCGCATCGGCACGCCGGCCCTGACCACCCGCGGCATGGGCACGGGCGAGATGCGGACCATCGGCGGCTGGATTCTCGAAGTCCTCCGCACGCCGGGCGACGAGGCGCTGGCCCGTCGGGTCCGCGGACAAGTCATCGAGCTCTGCCGCCAGTTCCCCGTGCCGGGCGATAGTTGATCAAGCCGCTTACGGCCGGGTGGCACGCCCTGTAAGGGCGTGGCGGGTGTGAGGCTGGAATTCCGCGGCCCTCACCACGCCCTTTCAGGGCGTGCCACCCGCCAGCGTCCTACGGTTTGTTCGGGTACACGGCCTGGCCGTCGGCCATGCTCCCCAGCAGGGCGAAAACGTCGGGGTCGATCGACGTGGAGAGGAACTGGACTGAGCCGTCGGCCATGCCGTAGTTCGCCCCGTTGGCGTGATCGCTGCCGGGCGAGCCGAAAAAGCCGTTGTTCATCAGCCTGCCGTCTTTGGACGAGGCGACGGGCGGGTCCGTAACAAAATTTTGTCGGAACATGGCCCCGGTGGTGAATAGCGTCGCCGGCCCGCCAATCGCCCAGCCGTCCTTGCTCGTGGGCGTCAACTCGGTGATCCGCTGCAACTCGCCGGTCATGATCGTGTTGGACAGTCCGTCTTTGACTTCCTTGAACTGGGTGCTGACGTTGACGCGGCCGAAGATGCCCCAACGCTTTTCCGGCGGATCATCGTTCTTGCCGGTGAAGGGCTTTGGGAAGAAGCCCGGCTCATAGTACCTCGTGGCGTCGCAGAGGTTGTAGCCGGTGTCCAGGGTGAACGCGGCGTGCCGGCCGGCGCAGCCGCCGTAGTCCGTCCCGCCGCCGGTCCAGGCCGTCGAGAGCATCATAACGTTGTCGCCTGACCGCAACGCGCTCCGGCGGGTAGGGCAGTAGAAACCCTTAACGTCGTGGCTGGCGACTCCGAAATTGCCTCCCCAATTCAAACCGCCGAACGCATCCTTCTGTTGCGTGCTAGAAATTCCATGCATCCAGTCCCAGTGTTGGCCAACGGTCTCGCCCTCAATGAAGGGCAGGATGCGGAGCAGGAAACCGGTACCCTGCGGCCCCAAGCCGGTCTGCGTCGCCTCGGCCAAGACATCATATTGACTGGATGGCTTGATGGGATCACTTGTGCAGACTGTCCCCGGCGGAAAGGCCTTGTTCGCTTGGGCGTAGTTGTGCAGGGCCAAGCCGATCTGCTTGAGATTATTGGTACAAATCATTCGCCGGGCCGCTGGCTGTGATCCGATATAGGGACATCCAATCGCGAACAGCACGCCGAGCGTGACGATCACCGCAAGCAAGTCGGTTCGGGTAAAGGCGGACGGCCGGTTGCGGAAAGTTGCACATGCGTTCATCGCTTTTCTCCATGCTTGCGGTCCAGATTAGTCAGGCGTAGTTTGCGTGAAACGCACCGTTCCCCACGATGCGAGCCGCGCACGCCACGCATCCGAGTTGGTCAGCAGCTTTGCGATTTTCCAAAGTTAGCTTCCTTTCCGCTCCCCCCGCCGGAATTACCCCCCGCAGCCGCCAGAGAACCTCACGTACGCTATGATGCGCTTCGCGGTGGGCGTTGTCCAGATCAAGAATTGGGCCACGGCCCTTCCGGCCCCGGTCACCGCCGGACGCTGAATCCTATCCACTATGCAGGCTCACTGGACCGGCTCGAACGCCAGCGGGTGGCCGGACTTGGGATTGGCGATGTGGGCGGCCAGCTTGCCGGCCAGGAGGCTTTTTGCGGGTGTTGGTGGGAC
Organism: uncultured Planctomycetaceae bacterium; assembly: GCA_963754135.1. Classification (GTDB taxonomy): domain Bacteria; phylum Planctomycetota; class Planctomycetia; order Pirellulales; family Thermoguttaceae; genus JAJFUI01. The sequence continues at coordinate 285,884 of CAVWEY010000001.1, read as the reverse complement.
TGCGGTTCGCTTGTCCCACCCTATGCAAACTCCCGCCCGCACACGGCGTGTGCCGGCTACATTACCAATCTTGCCGCGGCGGCCGGGCCGCCGTATACTTCAGCAGTCCATCCCACCCTCTATCGGAGCAGTGTTTCCATGATCCGGCGTTGCCGATGCCTGATGCTGTTGATTCTCTTGGCCTGGGCGCTGCCGGCCCTGGCCGTGCCGGCGAAGACAGCCGCCAAGCCCAACGAAACCGCCGCCAAGCCCAAGGAGGACGACTACAAGCTCTACGAGTTGCTGGCCGACGCGGTCGACCAGGTCGAGCGGAACTACGTCAAGGAGGTGGACCGGCGGGAGTTGATCGAGGCGGCGATCCGCGGCGTGCTGGCGAAGCTCGATCCCTACTCGACCTATATCGGGCCGGAGGAAATGCAGCGCTTCCGCGCCGAGATCGAGAGCGAGTTCGGCGGCATCGGCATTCAGATCGACGTGGACGAGGGGCAACTTACCATTCTCAGTCCGATCTACGGCACGCCCGCCTACCGCGCCGGACTCCTGGCCGGCGACCGCATCGTGGAAATCGACGGCAAGAGCACCGACGGCCTGGGTATTGACGACGCCGTCCGGCTGTTGAAGGGGGACGAGGGCACCTCGGTGTCGCTCACCGTGATCCATCCGGGCAAAGAGACGAAGGCAAAAGTCACGCTGAAGCGCGAGCGGATTCACATCGACACCGTGCTGGGCGACCGCCGCAAGCCGGACGGCCAGTGGGACTTCATGCTCGATCCCAAACTCCGCATCGGCTACGTGCGGTTGGCGGCGTTCAGCCGCGACACCGTCGAGCAACTGCGGCGGGTCTTGACGCAACTGAAGGCCGAGAAGCTCCGCGGACTGATCCTCGACTTGCGTTTCAACCCCGGCGGACTGCTGACGGCGGCCGTGGACACGAGCGACCTGTTCATCTCCGAGGGGCGGATCGTCAGCACCGAGGGCCGCAACAGCCCGGCCCGCGCCTGGGACGCCCACAAGGAAGGCACGTTCGAGGGCTTTCCCATGGTGGTGCTGGTGAACCGCTATAGCGCCAGCGCCAGCGAGATCGTCGCCGCCTGCCTGCAAGACCACCATCGGGCGGTCATCGTGGGCGAGCGGACCTGGGGCAAGGGGAGCGTGCAGAACCTGATCGAGTTGGAGGACGGCCGCAGCGCCCTGAAACTGACCACGGCCAGCTACCGCCGGCCCAGCGGCAAAAACATCCACCGCTTCCCCGACGCCAAGGAGAGCGACGAATGGGGCGTGACGCCGGACGCGGGCTATAAGATCGAGTTGGGCGACAGCGAGATGCTCGATCTGATCCAGGCCCGGCGGCTGCGGGACATTTTGCAGCCTCTCGCGTCGGCTGCCTCCGCCACGGCGTCGAAGGGCACCTCGCCGGCGAAGGCCGCGGTCCCGGCGGCGGTGGACCGCCAGTTGCAGGCCGGGCTGAAGGTACTTGGACACGGAGTTGGCCAAGGCGCATTAGTTCCTGTTACGGAGAGCCCTTGAAACGGGTGGCATGGGTAAGCGCAGCTTACCCGTGTGACGTTTTCCACGATTTTGCGCACACGGGTAAGCTGCGCTTACCCATGCCACCCGACCCTCCGCAACAGAAGGGCATCAGCTCTTGCCCCGAAAATCCCTCGTGCGGAGGGGTCGGTGTGCAAGACCTTGTCCGCAAACCAGTTCCGGCGACCGGCAGCCGGCATGACTCGGATGGCAACACCACAGGCCCGTTGCCGTGTTCCCGGCAGCGGCACCGGCCGGCCGGGTTATGCTCCGCGGCAGATTCCGCTACAATCGCAGCTTTGTCCCTTTGGCCCTCGGGTTTGCAGTCTTCCCATGCCCGCTCAGATCGACCGCCTGCGGAACATCGGCGTCATTGCCCACATCGACGCGGGCAAGACTACCGTCACCGAGCGGATGCTGTTCTACAGCGGCTTCACCCATCGCGTCGGCAACGTCGATCAGGGCACGACCGTCACCGACAGCGATCACCTTGAGCAGGAGCACGGCGTGACCATTCAGGCGGCCTGCGTCACGTTCCCCTGGCACGACGTGACGATCAACCTGATCGACACGCCCGGCCACGTCGATTTCACCGCCGAGGTGGAGCGGAGCCTGCGGGTGCTCGACGGCGGCGTGGTCGTCTTCAGCGCCCGCGAAGGAGTCGAGGCCCAGAGCGAAACCGTTTGGCATCAGGCCGATAAGTACCGCGTGCCGCGGATCGCGTTCATCAATAAGATGGACCGCGAAGGGGCCGACTATTTCGGCACGCTGGACGAAATCCGCGAGCGGCTCGTCTGCAAGCCGATCCCCGTCAACCTGCCGGTCGGCGCCGGCCCGCCGCACCTCAAGGAGGCCTTCCGCGGGCTGGTGGACTTGATCGCCATGCGGATGCTCTCCTTCACCGCCGAGAGCAAAGGGACGGAGATCGTCGAGGCCGGCGTCCCGGCGGAGCTTGTCGAGGAGGCGGAACTGTGGCGCGGGCAGATGCTCGACCAGCTCTCGATGTACAGCGACGAGTTGACCGAGTTGCTGCTGGCCGAGGCGCCCGTGCCGGCGGCGCTGGTGCGGCGGGTGCTCCGCGAGGCGACCGTGCAGAACCTCGTGGTGCCGGTGCTGTGCGGCTCGGCCCTGGACGGCATCGGGGTGCAGCCGGTGCTGGACGCCGTGGCCCACTATCTGCCCAGCCCGGCCGACGTGCCGGCCATCGAGGGGGTCGATCCGAAGAACCCTGAGAAGAAACTCGTCCGGCATCCCCGCCCCGACGAGCCGTTCTGCGGCCTGGTGTTCAAGATTCAAGCCGACCGGCACGGCGACCTGCACTACGTCCGCGTCTATTCGGGCACCTTGAAGGCGAACAGCCGCGTCCTGAACCCCGGCAAGGACAAGAAGGAGAATGTGCCGCAACTGTGGCGGATTCAGGCCGACCACCGCAGCCAGGTCGATGCGGTGGCGGCCGGCGACATCATCGGCATCGTCGGCCTCCGCCACTCTGTGACCGGCGATACGCTGTGCAACGCCCAGGAGCCAATCCTGCTGGAGTCGATCGCTTTTCCGGAAACCGTCATCTCGATGGCCATCGAGCCGGAGACCTCGACCGAGCGGAAGAAGCTGGCCGACGTGCTGGAGATGATGAAGCGGCAGGACCCCACCTTCCGTGCCCGCGAGAACGAAGAGACCGGCCAGACGCTCATCAGCGGCATGGGCGAATTTCACCTCGAACTGATCAAGGAACGACTGCTGGAAGATTACAAGCTGAACGTGCGGGTCCGCACGCCGCGGGTGAGCTACCGCGAGACGATCCAGCGGGCAGTCGAGGTATTCGGCGAGTGCCACCGTAACGTGGCCGGGCAAATGCTCTCGGCCAAAGTCCGCATCCGCATGGAGCCGTTCAGCAAGGGGGCTAAACCGGTGGTCGTCACCGTCGCCCCCGGCGGCGTCCTGCCCGAGGCATTCCTGACGGCCGTGGTCGAGGTGCTCGGCGAGCAGGGCGAAGGGGGCGGGATGCTGGGCTTCCCCTTGATGCACGTGAAGATCACGGTCCTCGGCGGCGAGGTCCACGAAACCGGCTCGACCGACTTGGCCTTCCGTTACGCGGCCGGCGACGCCTTCGAGAAGGCGTTGCGCGAGGCGGGCATCGTGCTGCTGGAGCCGATCATGCGCATCGAGGTCACCGTGCCGGAGGAGCACCTGGGCGAGATCATGGGCGACTTGCAGCAGCGTCGGGCGCTGATCGCCCGCACCCACGTCCGCGGCCGGAACACGGTGATCGAGGCCCACGCCCCGCTGGCCAACCTCTTCGGCTACTCCAGCGCCATGCGCGGGCTGAGCCAGGGCCGGGCCACCTGCACGATGGAACCCCACTGCTATGGCCCCGCCCCGGCGGAGGTGCTGGAAGGCTTCTTGTAGGTCCTATCACCCCCCAGATTGGAATCCCACGCTCGCGGGAAACCCGCGGGCTATCAATATCCGAGGTTTGGAGGTATAATCTTCTGTCGGCCGAAGTGGCGGAATTGGCAGACGCGCTAGGTTCAGGACCTAGTTCCCGTTAAGGGAGTGCAGGTTCAAGTCCTGTCTTCGGCACCTTGCAACATAAGGACTTACGGCGACTTGTCGTGAGTCCTTTTTCTTTGTAGAATGGCCGTGGTGCCGGATTGGTGCCGTCGCTGGCAATCGTAGGGCATCGTGCTGCAACTGCCAGCCTGGTTGCACTCACGTCGGTGCCATTCGGCTTCAACACGGAAAAGTCTGTTTCGGGGGAGGTGGCGGCCATGGCTCACATGTCCAGGAAGGGGGAGTGGTTTGTTGCCCGGTTCACATGGAACGGCAAGGAGTACAAGAAGTCCCTGAAGACGAAAGACGAAAGGGCAGAGGCCGATTTCACCTATCCCATGTTCGCTCTGATAGCCTACACCGGCATCCGCCGGGGCGAAATGCTCCGCCTCCGGTGGCTCGATGTCGATTTCCGCCGAAAGTTGATTACCGCTCGTAGCCTCAAACAGAGCCGCCAGAAGCGCGAAACGTCACGCGACATCGACATGCACCCGGAATTGGAGACGATTCTGACAACGTATCGGGCTAACCGGCATACGGGACAGTACGTCATCTGTCTGCCAAAGGCCGGCGAGCCCATCACCAAAGAGCAAGCCAACGATGCGTTCCACCGGACACTCATGGGAACGCGCTGGGAACGAAGGATGCCCTCTGGTAAGAAGAGGGTCGTGATCGGTTTCCACACCTTCAGGCATTCCTTTGCCTCGAATCTGGCTGCAACAGGTGTCGACCAACGGGTCATCGACCGCTGGATGGGGCCTACGACGGAGAGCATGCGGCACCGCTATCAACACCTGTTTCCGAAAGCTCTGTCCGATAGTATTCGGAAGTTGTCGTTTGGCGGCAATGGCAATGGTGAGCAGGACCCTCACGAACATTGTTCCCAAGCCAGTGTTTCCGAGAGTCGGACAAACTAGGTCGGGTAGGATGAATCGCCCACCGGACATCTGGGATGGAAGTTCAATGGGACCGGGGCCGGTCTCGCTTTTCTTGTGCGAGAGCGAGTCGGGAAACCGTGACCAGGCGCCCGAAGTCATGTTCGGCGCCGCGAGCAATGGGGAAATGGGCATCAATCTGTTCGCGGAACAGGTGTCGCTTTTCCTCCGCCGCCACCAGAACGCAACGCTCGTTTGCTACGATGCCGCAGGGCTCCATTGGCTGCTCCATGAGTACCTGCAACGGGCTGGAGACGAGGAGGCAGTTCAGATCCTCTGGCGATTCTCTGGTGACTGCCGCCTCGTTGACGTTGCAATTTTAGAACAACATGTTCGTCGGATTCGAGAGTCAGACGCAACTCCAAGCCGCCAAAGCCTGTCCCGGCTGATCGAGCGGTACACGGGCGAACGGTTTCCTGGGGTCAAAGAGTTCCGTCAGCGCGTGGCGGTGCCCGTTTCGGCAAGTGGCGGAGGCCTCGACGTGCCGTTCTTCACTCTTTTCACGCAGGCGGCGTTGGCGTTGAGCAAGGTTTACGAGAGCCTCGTCTTGGAGGCGCGGCAGATCAAAGAGTGGCTTCAGACGGTGCAAACCTCTCGCCGTCCAACACCGGTTGATGTATCTTCTATTCTTCTTCCGCAGCTTCCGCGGCTAGATGGGGACGACGCAGAGCAATTGGGCTCGGCCGGCACGTCATCGGGTTTGCCTCTTGACGGCTTCGCCGCACCTCGGGAATTCGGACTTCTCGGGGTCGGTCTGGACGTAATGGGTGACATCGCGCTGCGGCATGCCCACGAACATCGGGCTGGTGATCGACCGTGACTGTCTCGCCGAACTGTCTCTGCGCAGCGAGAAGATGTATCTTCGGGCATCCAAGGCTCTGTGGAGAGGCGATTTCCCTTGCACGTTGCCAGAGCGGGACGGAGACCGCGTGGCACGCAACAAGGATGGCAGCCCTCGTGTCGGGCTACCCCTGGACGAGATGATCAAGTGGAAGAAAACAAAGCTCTGTGATGCCGTAGGCTACCCGCCCTTGTTGCCCTTATCGACCACCATAGACTGGCGCAGGCATGGTACCAGGCTAGGAATCTGGTCCCGCTGTGATCGCGACCTCAGCGCTTGGTCTCGACCGTTCGGCGCAGCGGACGTGGCAGAGTTCGTCGCCACGTGCAAGTCGGACATCGCCTCAGCTCTTTTCGATGTCCAACCACTAACGAATTCTTGCCGGCCCAATCTGGAAGTTGTTCGGGACCTGGGCGTTCCCGTCTTCTGTCCCCATGAAGGTCATGTACTCGTTGTAGCGCAGCTCCCTCAACTGAAGCTACGGTGCCTGGCAACACTGTGCCGGCATTGGTATGGCGGTGCCGCTGCGTGGTTATACTCTGCTTTTGTCTTTCGGCAATCTGACGACCCAATCCACGTTGTCGCCGACAGGCTTCGTCACCGTCACCGGTATGATGTTGACACCGCGACCGAGGAAAGTGAGGTACTCCGGCGGTGCCAACTTGACGAGGATCTTGGCTGGCACACCCTGACGCGCGCCATGCTGGAAGTGCTGCCGCTCGGCCTGCCCTTTGAGTTAGCCAAGACAATACTTGACAGCGAGTACGGTCTGGACCGGCTTTCGAGAAAGGAGTGGGAGGGGCTGTCCAAGGTGCTATTACGAGACATCGTCCTGGAACTGCGAAGGTTTCTCGACTATGATCCGGGGCAAGCTATAGCGGAGAACCGGGGCAAACTTGCACAAGAGGTACGGCACGAAATCGGTCTTGAATTTTGGCTTAACGTCCACAACCGTCCCCGGCACGATCCGGCGCCATCGAAGGCCTGGAAGGAGCTAGGCGGCGGTCGCCACGGGCGAGACGACCTCGGTGACAGCCAGGATCTGAAGACGCTCCGAGAGGGTGTCGGCGGCCGGGTCAGTTCCCGATGGTATCCTGCCGAGATTCACAGGCAGGCTTGGGGCTTCCTTATTGACGATACCCTCAAATTGGCGGGTTATGCCTTAGTCGCTCGCGGATTTCGCCTCTTGGCTGTAGTCGGCGAGGAATTGCTCCTGGAAGTACCGGCCCACCAGGTTGACCGCGTAATACAGGAGGTCCGCTCCACTTGCGACCAGGCGGCCCGGGAACTTCTGCGCGGGGCTGCCCCCGCCTGGCGTGCCCCCGAGCATCAAAGATGGCCGGCCCTTTCCGACGTCCGTAAGCCGAGCGAGACTCCTGATCCAGTGTGACCAGGAAAAAAAGACACGGCACAACACGTTGACCTATTGCCAGGCCAGGGCGGTTCTGGTAAACTAATCTAAGGTCCGGAATAGGTTGTCCCAACCAATGCGGTTGCGACTACCGAACGTGGGCCGGCGCTTCTCGGGCCGAGCATTTGCCGCCTTCTAGGTGGCGTCTCCCGACATCCGGCCATTGTTGAGTGGCGGAGCTGACGCTCAGTTCCGCGGGAGACGTTTTGCCCTTACCCGCTCTATCTGGGCGGTGGCATTTCTTCCGAACCTCATCGGCTCCGTCCACTCGTGTCAACTCCAGGCTGGGCTTGTCGGCTTTGCCGGCCCGGCGTCCGCGTAGCAACACGCAGTCAGTTGGAGGCGAGGTCCATGCTCAATGGCCATGCGTCGGTTAGCCATCAAGGCGATCGCAACCAAGGCGACATACCCCAGATTTTTGGGATGTTGCGCACAATCAACACCAAAGTCGAGGATCTGCGGTCCCTGTTGTCCCAGCGGCGGAAAGAAATGCTTACGGTCGAAGAGGTCGCCGAGACGTGCGGGCGGAGCCCCTACACCGTTCGGCGTTGGATTGCTCAACAGAAAATCCAAGCCATACGTGTTCAGGCTGGCGGCCCGAAAGGGCGATTGCTCGTCGCTCGGTGTGAACTCGATCGTCTTATCGCCGCGGGCCAGGGCGGCGAGATTCTGGAGGCTGCGATCAACTAGGTCGAGGGTCGAGAGGAGAGTTCGATTCCAACAAAAAACCCATCGTCGCCTGGCGGCCAAGCTGGCTCGACGATGGGTAGGAAAGCGGAGACATCCACCGTCAACTATGACTATTCTAGCCCAGCACAAGCGGCCTGACAATGGTAGCATCTTGGCTGAGATTCCAGGCGACCCTCCGGGCCTCACCCCGCAACGGCACACATCGTCACCGGACCATCGGCGGCGGCGGAGCCGACGGCCAGGACGGCGACGCTGATGCTCGCCAGCACGCCGGTGCTCATGCTGGCCCTATCGCTGACGCTGTTCGCATTTGGCTTGCCGATGGCGGCGGAGCTGATGCCCACCGGCATGTAATCGTCGGCGAACATGGGCACGGGCACGGCGGGGCAAGTAGCCAATCAGCAGATTTCGGAAAGTGTTTGGCCCCGCCGCGGTGGCGGTAAGCCAAGGTACACCAATTGGGCGGCAGGCAGGCACTGTTTCGGACGGTAGTAGAGGCAGTGTCGCCAAAGTCCGCCTCAAACCTACAGGAGATATGGACATGGATACGACCACGCTAACGCTCGTCATGATCCCGTTGGACGAACTGCGTCCCAACGAATTCAATCCTAACAGGCAGACCGACGAGGAATTTCGGCAGAATGTCGAGGAAGTCCGCCGCCTGAACGGACTGCCCAAGCCGATCGTGGTGCGCCAGACAAAAGCGGGCCTGGAGATCGTAGACGGCGAGTATGGCTGGCGCACGGCTAAGGAAGCGGGGCTGACGGAGGTGCCCTGCGTGATCATCGACGCCGACAAGTTCGAAGCAATGCGCCAGTGCTACAAACGGAACCACCACGGCCGCGATAGCCGTGTGAAGCGGGGTAAAATGTTCTTGCAAATGATGGAGGAGAGAGGCCTGTCAGAGCGTGCCCTGGCCAAGGAGATGGATATTTCGGCCGGGACCATCAGCAACGACCTGGACTATTTGAAGGCTCTTGAGCTGCGCAACAGTTGCGCAGGCGACGATCACGAAGAGGAAATCGACAAACTGTCCATCCGCCAGGTCCACCAGTATCTGGAGCTCCCCGCTGAAATTCGGGACACTTGGCTGGATGCCGGTGGTGACATGGCGGCGTTCAATGGTTCGGACGTCTCGGGCCTGCTCAAGCCAATCATCGAATCCGGGCTGGCCAACACCGTCACACCGACCAAGAAGGAATTCCGCCGCTCCCTGAAATATGCTTCGGAGTTGGCCCAGTGGCGTGGCGAGCATGCCGACCTCAACGGCGTCGATGAGTACCTCCAACCTCTGGCCCATCTGCGTTTGCCCGCGAGGCTCCTGAACTGCCTGCCATACCAGAACGTGGACGGCGTGGCCCGCGTTGTGTTACCGCCGGAAACGTGGGCAGACATTCTGCAGGAGGCGGTCGACAAAATCTGCGACGACGAAGGCATCCTGCTCGTCGACAGGACCTCTGACAACGCCTTCAACGGAAAAAGCCTTCTACCGTACGTCCAGGCAGCCATCCACGTGGCGCTGCGCAAAGTCGGGATTGATCCCGGCGATTGTTTCGGCCCCTACGTGGCCCTCGGCCTGGAAATCGTTGCGGATGGCCCGGACTTCATCCGCGAGGCGACGTTTCTGAACCTTGGCGAGCAACTGGCTCTGGTCCACGCTGAAGCCGACGTCCCAAAGGAAATCGTTTCGCAAGCCAAGCGGATGACCGTCGGCCACTTCAAGCAGCAGCGGACAGGTGAAATCCTCGGTGATCCGGTTCCTGAGTTGAAGACCATCCCCTCGGGCGCGTCTGTGGAGAACGTGTTCGAATTCTGTGTGGCGGTCCTGGTCCACCGGGAGCATACCGCCGAGGCAGTCAGACTCCTCGCTGACCGGGATCGCCTGCTGGATGTCGTGCTGGGCGTGCTGGCGCAGTCGGAGGCGGTCCATGCCGGTGTCGTCGGCGACCGACCCGCTAGGGAAGTTCTCGCCGAACGGCTCAAATCCCTCGCCCCACCCGAGTTCGTGCTGCTGGCGGCCACTCTGCTCACAGGCCACTCGGTGGATATCGCAGCCCATCAATGGCTGGTCACCACGAACGGCAACATTCCCACGGTCGAGAGCACCGAATAACGACCAGCCCCAACATCCAGGATTCCGAACCCATGCCGGCCGCGCCGGCGGGAAGCTCGTGACATTACAATCCGGCTGAGTAATCAAGAAATGGACAATGGGTGAACAGGACTGATCGCCACCAGATTGAGACCCCCGTGATGCAAATCGAAATCACAATCCGCAGGCATCGGGCTTACGCGGCGGGCGACGTGCTCGGCCTGCTCCGGGGTGCGCTGGAGTATGACGCCATCACGTTCCCAGCCAACGGTCAGGAAGGCCGAACGTGGCGTTCGGTGCGGCGGAGGCTCTGGCGCCGTGCTCGGCAGGGGCAGATTCGCTTCGCTGCTGGGCTTGTCCCCTCCGTCCGCAAGCATCTGGAGTCCCAGGGGCACGACGTGCGGATTGTGGACACCACACGTTGGACTCAGTTCGATCGCGCAAACCAGGCGCTGCTGGTGCAGTGCCCGCCGTACGAGAGCGAATTCCTCCGGGCGATTGCTGGCTCCCCCCGCGGTCAACTCGTAGTCCAACAGCAGGCGGACGTTGTTGACCTGATCGCGATGGCGGCCTGCTTTTTCGAGCGTGAAAACATCTTCTTGGTGGCGAAGAACAACCGGCAGGCCAGGCGATTGGAACATCAACTGCGGCAGCGGGTCCGCCGCTTCGTCTCGCGTGACCCGGAGGGCATTTGGAAACGGTCGCCGCGGATCTACGTGGGCTGCCCGTCCACGCTGAGCGTGTGCAACGCGGACGACTGGACAGTGACAGTAGTTTCAAGTCCGGCTGAATTGCTATAGGTGAACGCAAGGCTTCGCGTGACAATGACTTGTGTCAACGAGTTATTGCACGGAGGAAGCCATGCGTTCAGGGACGAATTGTATCATAAACAGCGGGCAGGTCCATTCATGGTCGCTGGGATTGTTGCTCAAGGCGAAGCTGGTCAAGGATCACGGCTGGAAATGTTCTGCCGCATCGTGCTAGGCATCACGCTTCGCGCCGCCGCCCGTTGCATTTCCATCAACGCCGCCTGCCGCGATTTGGCCAAGGCACCGTCCGATCAGGCCGTGCTGACCGCCTTGGACGACGGCTTGCCCAAGACGCTGCTTGTCTTGGAACGGCGATTGAACGACGCCTTGATCGACCCCTTGCCCCGACGCCTGTGCCGTCGGGCGTGGAACGTCGCCATCGACTGGCACTTGCAGCCCTACTACGGGGAGCCGTTCCAAAGCCGCAACGAACTCTACTATGGCCAGCCGAAGCTGGGAACCGCGAAGTTTCACGCCTACGCCTCGGCCTGCATCGTGGAATATGGACGGCGTTACACGCTGGTCCTGACCTGGGTGCGACGCCACGAGTCGATGGTCCGTGTGTTGCGGCGGATGGTGGCGAGAATCCGCGAAAGCGGCCTGAAAATCAGGCGTGTGCTGCTGGATCGCGCCTTTTTCAACGGAGCGGTTATCGCCTTCTTGCAGGAGGAAAGACTTCCGTTCGTGATGCCCGTGGTCATCTGCGGAACCTCTGGGTGTGGATTCATCACACACACCTTGCCGAAGGATCGGGCGACACCCTGAAACTGCATCTGGAACTGTTGCGATTCAAGCGCATGCTCGATTGGATCGTCTGCGAAATCGTCGCCCTATTTCACAACGGCTCAATACCTTGCGTCATTCGGCCACCGTAAACCAAACTTGAAACTACTGAATTAGGAGGACAACCACTGTCGATCCAAATTGTTCAATTGTTTAGTTGTCCGTATTGTCGTCACCACGCCGGCCACATCATGGTCGATGCGGCCGCCTTGGCTGCGTACCGTTGCACGCCCCGGGCGGACCGAAGTCCGTGTTTGGATGCGGACCCCGACCAGCGCGTGCTGCTGTTCAACTCGAACGGCCCCGCTGCCGGGCCCTGTCCACACTTGTTGGACATCCTGGTTGATCTTGATTGGAGGTTGGTACTGCCCGACGGCAGCCTGTCAGAGCACTGGGGCGCTTCCTTTGATTGGGTTCATCCGCTGGCCAGGAGGTTAGACTCGGAGGGATCGTGCCGCGACTACTTGCTCAACGACCAGCAAGGCGGCTTGCGGAGCACTCCCCACCATGTCGTCGATCACCGTCGTCGCAGGTGGCGCGACTTCACGGTCCCCGGCGACGCTCGTGCGTTCTTCGTTGTGCAGGGGACGGCGATCTTTGCACGCGATGTCGCCGCGATTGTCCGGGCACTTCCTGCACTGGCGGAGCAGCAGCGAAAAATGTGGAAGAAGAGACCCACCGCTGGACAAGCCCGCCGGGGAGTTGGCGGTGACGGCCTAGCGACGTTGACGCGACGACGGGTCGCAGCGTTGCCCTCTTGTATGCCCTAATCCGCTGCCGGATCGACCGGCAGCGGGCTGGGCTTACCAACGAATGCCGGGCGTTCCGCATCGCCACGGACGGCGAGCGGTCTGGTCGAGGCCATCTGCTTATCCCGGCACAACGGCCGGCGATTACTACCACGCCGCCCATGGCACCACAGGTGACTACTTCGCCATCGCCGACGTCTACTTCGGCACCTACGGCGTCGGCACCCCCACTCCGCCGCCAGCGGCATCTCCTGCGCCGCCATACGACACCACGGTCACCTGCTACGCCGTCCCGACACCGGCAATCACCACCGAAGCCCTCTTCGCCGGTCGAGTTGGCCCTGCCCCGCAACGTGTCGATCGGCGTCGAAGTCCCAGCCGGCCCCGCTGCGGCCGTCTCCCTGTTCAGCGCCACCTTGTCCACGGGCTCTGGAGTTGGTGGCAAGAAACTGAGGTGCAGCGTCAGATCGGGCCGGGCTCCCGGGCATGGCACTAACGGTCCGAATGCCGTGGCGGCCGACACCATGATGCCCGTCTCCGAGGCCGCTCTGATGGCCTCCAAGCCCGTGGTTCTCCTTGCCTGCTGCCGGGCTGGCGGGCTGGGCAGTGGGTAGGGAGAAGGTGAGTTCGAGTTGATGCCCCCGGGGCTCTGACGGCTCGTGCGTCGCCAGGCGTTCCCCGACAAGCGAGGGCGGAAGCCGCCGTGAGAATGTCCGCCCGGCGTACAAACCGTAGCTTGGCAGGCCTGCCCGAGGCCGAGAATGACCTCCTGAGGGCCGCCCCAACTCACGACCACCGCCGCCACCGGCATTGTCCTTGGTCAAGCTGGGGGAACTGGTCGTGTTGTGAGAAGTGAGTTGTGTGACAACAGGCTCGAAACCCCGCTGAGGGTGCGGTGTCCTAACCGAAACTGGCACACTCAAGTATTTTGCCGCGAGTGCCTTTCAGCCCGCGCGGAGGAGGTTGCGGTCATCCTCGCAAAGCCGCCTTTCTTGCTCCTCGATCCACGCCCGCTGGAATAGCCACCCATCACCACGATCTTCGATGAGCGTGCCCGCGTCGGCCAGGGCGCGGGTGACCTGGTCGTGGGCAGGAGTATCCACACCCTTGCCGCGCAGCAACTTGGCGAGGGTCGCGTGGCTCAAGAAGAGCCCGTTGGCCTCGGGCACCTCGATAACTGCACGCCATCGGTGCTGTAGATCATCGTCCGCCGCAACGTCCAGGTCACCCTCCCAGGTCAGCCGGGTCACGAGGTCCACGAAGGCCCCGGCCTGCGGCTGCCCGGCGGGCCAGATGATCTCGCGGGCCGCCAACACCGTTTGCGGGTCGCCACCACGCTGTTCGACGAACCGGGCCAAATCCCGCAAGACCTCCGCGACGTAGCTCTCCAGGGGTGCGTTCCAGTGGTCCAGATTGAGCCCTCGTCGGCAGATGTCGTGCAGGTAGGCGGGCACAATACGGCGGGCAAAGCTCAGTAGCTCGTGCTCGGCCGTGACAGGTCGGTCCCCGACAACAATGTTCCACGTCCCGCCGATCGCCTTCACGCGCGCCGCCCACCAATCTAACTCCATCACGCAGTTGCGTTCTTCGGGCGGGTCGCCCGCCAGCAGGTCCTTATGGTGCCGCCGTTGTACCCCCGAAGCCACGCGGACGACCAGGGGCCAGTCGTGGGCGTGTTCCTGCTGCATCGCCTGGCGCACCGTCTTTGCACCCCAGGAGGCTTCTGCGGCTCAAGTTCCACCTTTCCGGTCATGGGCGTCGCGGTACGACCTCCTCAACCGCCGGTGGAGAGCGAAGATGTTGCTGCCTAAGCTGGCCGGCAGGCGCGTTGCCAGTGGTCTGAGCGACGGATACGGCCCAGCGCCGGATAAGCCGCCCCGGTTTCCGCTGGTCTGGTGTTTGACACCCACGGGAGAGATACCGGTCAAATGGGGGAAGAAAATACAGAATGTCGGGCTGACGACTGGTCGTAGAGACCAAGAAAAGGCCAACCACGGACCAAAAAACACCTCTGCTGTACTGAAATATGGCCAACATGTACCAAAACTCGATTGTAAAAACTGGCCATACAGGCTGGTTTTCCGTACAAGGTTGATTTTCCGCCCATACGGCTGCGATTTCAGTAGATCACAGCCGCTGCGGGGCTGGCCTCGGTGAGCAAGGCCAACACCAGGCAAGGGCTACACGGGTGACGCCATCATCGACGGCGGCAGTTCCGCTCCGGAAAAAATGTCCGGCTTGTGATCGCTCACGCGCCAATCAATCTGCATGCAGTGCATTCAGAAATGCTGTCAGCCGCCAGACGCTCCAGGAGGCCCAAGGAGAATCTTCCCGTCCAACTGGCCCCCCTTTTCTTCCACCGGCACCCCAGAGGCCCTCCTGCGCAATGCTGGAGCGTGTAGCGGGCACGCAGTCGGCTTGGATCGCCCCGCAAGTCAGTGTGCGTTGACAATGTAGTTGGTTGTGCCGGGATGTTGGCGACGATGCGCTATCCCGAGGCCGGCAATGGCAACGGCCATGCTCGGGAACTGAGCGTGCCACGCGGGTGCGCAACTGTTGCGCGGGCGTTGATTCGCAATTCGGACCATCGGATGGCCCCGAAGGGCGTCGTCCCACGCCAGGTAGCCTTCCAAGACCGTGTTTCCGTGCTGGTACTCGACCGGTTTCGTTTGCGCCGCCGCCTGGCCGCGCTGCTTCCGACCAATAGCCGCGCCGCCGAACCCGCGATACAATCAACGCCGTCGTGAGCCAATCTGGCCGTACTCACTGGAAAGGAGCTTGCCATGCCATCGGACCTGACCCGCCGTGGATTCCTCGGAAGCGCTGCGACTGCGGCCGTGCTCGGCAGCGGTGCAACCATCGCGGCTGCCCCCGGCGAGGCTGAGCACGCTGCACAACCACGCCCGATCAAGATCCTCGGCATCTGTTGCAGTCCGCGCAAGGGCAAGAACACCGCTGCCGCCCTGCGCATCTGCCTCGACGCAGTCACGGCGGTTGACGGGCGGATCGAGGTCGAACTCATCGAACTGGCGGGGTGGAAGATTCCCGGCGAAGTAGCGGCGGGGATCACCCTGGCGGCGGGCGAACGCGACGATTTTCCCAGTCTCGTGCCGAAGCTCTCCTCCCCCTTGGTGGCGGGGATCATCCTCGGCACCCCCGTCTACTTCGGCAACATGTCGTCGCTGTGCAAGGCGTTTCTGGACCGTTGCATCGTGTTCCACAAGGACAGGTTGCTGGCCAATAAGGTGGGCGGCGTTTTGGCCGTGGGCGGCGGGCGGAACGGCGGCCAAGAACTGACGATCCGTTCGGTGCAAGTGGCGCTGATGTCGCAGCAGATGATCGTGGTGGGCGATGCCCCGCCGACCGGTCATTGGGGCGGGACGGTTTGGGGCGGCAACCCCGCCGTCAACACGGGACCGACACCTGATATCGCCCGCGACGTGGAAGGCATCGCCAGTGTCAAGAACCTCGGCCGTCGCGTGGCCGAGATGGCGATTCGGCTACAAGCGGGAGGCTGAACCATGGGACCAACGATTTGCCGATGGGGAATCTTGGGCACGGCGGAGATCGCCCGCAAGAACTGGCTGGCGATCCGCAACGCCGGGAACTGCATGCTCTCCGGCGTCGCCAGCAGGGACCCGGAGCGCTGCCGGCGCTTCATTGTCGAGTGTCAGCGGTACGCCCCGTTCGATCCGCCGCCGCGGGCCTTCGGCAGCTATGAGGAACTCCTGGCCGACGACGCGGTAGACGCAGTCTACGTCCCTCTGCCCACCGGCATCCGTAAGGCATGGCTGCTTCGCGCGGCCGAGTTGGGCAAGCACGTGCTGAGCGAGAAGCCCGTGGCAGCCAACGCCGGTGACGTGCGGGAAATCCTTGCCGCTTGCCGCCGGAGCGGAGTGCAGTTCATGGACGGTGTGATGTTCATGCACAGCCGCCGGCTCCAGCGCATCCGGGAAGTTCTGGACGATGGGGAGAGCGTAGGGCAGCTCCGCCGGATCGTCTCCCACTTCACCTTCGGCGAGTCGCCGGAATTCTTCGACGGCAACATCCGCACCCATAGCGGGCTGGAGCCGCTCGGCTGCCTGGGCGACCTGGGCTGGTACTGCATCCGCTTCACGCTGTGGGTGCTCGGCGGCGCATCTGCCGGCGAAGGTCTCTGGCCGCCTGCTGGCTAGCCACGGCCGGTCGGACAGCCCGGCCCCGGTTTCCACCGAGTTCTCGGCCGAGTTGTTATTTCCCGGGGGATCTCGGCTAGCTTCTACTGCTCCTACCTAGCGGCGACTCAGCAGTGGGTCATCGTTGGTGGCAGCAAGGGCTTTCTCCACGTGCCGGACTTTGTGCTCCCGCAGTTCGGCAGCGAGGTCATCTTCGAGGTCTCCAACCCGGCTTTCCACGTGTTGGGCTGCGATTTCAACATGGAAGATCACCGGCGACGGCTGTCCGTGCGCGAGTACGGCAACAGTGCGCCCAACTCCCAGGAAGCCAACATGTTCCGCAATTTCGCAGCTCTGGCCCTTTCCGGCACGCCGGACGACCGCTGGGGCGAGATAGCTCGGAAGACCCAAGTTGTCTTGGATGCCTGCCTTCGCTCCGCCGCAACTGACGGGCGGCTAGTCGAGCTGGATGACAACTGATAGAACCCTGGATGGATTGTCGTGTGGGCCTTCCACGCCGCCAAAAAGCGCGGTGCCGCCATGATCGAGAAATGGTATTCGACCTTCAAACTCCCGTTGACGTTCGAGCAGTTCCAGCGGTTACCCCAGAACCGGGCCTTCAAGTATGAGTATTGCGATGGGCACGCTTGGCTCACGCCGCGACCGCAGAGTTACCATGCGGTGCTCGACCTGGAATCGTTTGCCCGCCCCATCGACAGCATGGGGACGCAAGAAGAATTGCGCATTCGCCTGCTAACCGACGAGGATTGGGACCAGTTGCCGCCGTTGTTCGCGGCTGCATTTCATCGTGTGCAGCCATTTGCCAGCCTCACCGACGAGGTGCGATTGCAGGCGGCTCAAGAGTGTCTGCGGGGCACGAAAGAAGGGGCGGAGGGACCTCTGATCTCTCAAGCCAGCCTGGTCGCGGTGCGCAAATCCGACGATGCCCTCGTCGGCGCGCTGCTGACGACGCTGGCACCCAAGGGTGATCCTGCGCACTGGCACTTGTGGCGGTGGAACACGCCTCCGCCGTCCGATGCCGTCGCGCGGCAGATCGGATGGCCTCACTTGACGTGGGTCTTCGTCGGGCCCTGGCATGCTCGTTTCGGAGTGGGGACTGCTTTGCTCGACGCGGCTGTGCGAGCACTTACCCAACTGGGATATTTGCAACTGGTCAGCACGTTTCTCCTGGGCAACGACGCCAGCGCGCTGTGGCACTGGCGAGGCGGTTTTCGCCTATTGCCCTACCCTGGTTCCATGCGGTCGATCTCGCAACGGACAGCTCCAAGAGAGCCTCAGAAGCCATGAAGATTGCCACTTGGAATGTCAATTCGATCCGCTCGCGGTTACAGCGGCTGTTGGCATGGCTCCAGCAGACCCAGCCGGATATAGTCTGTCTTCAGGAAATCAAAGCTACCGACGATGTATTCCCCTACGACGCCGTGCAGGCGGCAGGCTACCATGCTGCGGTCTTTGGCCAGAAAACGTACAACGGCGTGGCGATCCTGAGCCGGTTGCCGACGACGAACATCCAACGTGGGATGGGCGGCGACGTGGAGGATTCCCAGGCTCGCTTCCTGCTCGCTGAAGTCAGCGGCGTCCACGTCATCACGGCGTATGTGCCCAATGGCCAGGTTGTCGGCACCGAGGCGTACGACTACAAGTTCCAATGGTTCAAGCGGCTGCGTGCATTTCTGGCGACCCGATTCACGCCCGCAACACCCTTGGTCGTATGCGGCGACTTCAACGTAGCCCGCGACGAAAAGGACGTGGCCCGTCCGAACGTGTGGGCCAACAGCGTCCTGTTCCACCCCACGAGCCGGGCGGCGATGGAAGAGCTTCTCACCTGGGGTCTGGTGGACGTGTTCCGCCAGCAGCATCCCGAGGGCGGGCAGTATTCGTGGTGGGACTACCGGATGCTGGCATTCCCGAAGAACGACGGCTTGCGGCTGGATTACATCCTGGCCACCGAGCCGCTGGCTGCCCGCTGCACAAGCGCCGAGATCGACCGGCAGGAGCGGAAGGGAGAGAAGCCTTCGGACCACGCGCCGGTGATTGCAGTAGTCGAGCAATAGACGACATGACGAAGGGATAATAATCATGACAAAGCCTTGGTGCGTTCTGACAGTTGTGGGAGTCTTGGCTTCGGCGGTTGCATGCACTGTCAGCTCCCAAGCCGCCCCCTTGGAGCACCGCTGGGTTTACCTGGCCACGAACCTGCTGGTGGATAAGAACGTCGAAGAAGCCGTCGCCATCCTGGACCGGGCAGCGAAAGCGGGCTACAACGGCGTCGTCCTGACCGACAGCAAGTTCTTCCGCTGGGACCAGTTGCCGGAGCGTTATCTCACCAACGTCCGCCGCGTCCGCCAGGCCTGTCGGGACTACAAGCTCGGCTGCATCGCTTGCGTCTGCCCTATCGGCTATGCCAATGACCTGTTGAGCCGTGACCCGAACTTGGCCGAAGGCCTGCCGGTGGTGGACGCCCCCTTCGTGGCTAAGCGAGGTCGCCTCGTCCCAGCCGACAATTCCGCCCGCCTGGTCAACGGCGGCTTCGAGCAGTCGAGAAACAACATGCCCACCGGCTGGAGCTTCGTGGATCAGCCGGGCAAGATCACGTTCATTGACACGGCGGTCAAGTCCCAAGGCCGCTCCTCGTTGCGGATGCAAGACATCGGGCTGCACGATCCTCAGCACGGCCACGGCCGGGCCTGCCAGACGCTCACCGTAAAGCCGTTCCGCTACTACCACGTTTCGGCGGCCGTCAAGACCCAAGACTTAGAGTCCGCCGGGGAGGTCCAGATCGCCGTGTTCGGCAAGGACGGAACCGCACTGAACTACCACAAGCCACACGTCGAGCGGACGCAAGACTGGAAGCGGATCGACATCACCTTCAACAGCCTGGAGTCCTCCCAGGTGAACCTCTACCTGGGCATCTGGGGCGGCCGACGCGGCAAGATTTGGTGGGACGACGTGCGGTTGGAGCCGGGCGGGCTGGTCAACGTCGTCCGCCGCGACGGGGCGCCGCTGCGGGCCACCAGCGCCGATGGCCAAACTGTCTACCAGGAGGGCCGCGATTTCCAAAACGCCCGAGACGCCAAGCTGGGCATGATCCCCTGGCCCGGCTGCTTTACGGCCTGGCACGACCCGCCCATGATGACCCTGCCTCCGGGCAGCCGCATCCGCGATGGCCAGAGGGTCTTGCTCAGCTACTACCACACCGCGCTGATTTACGAAGAGCAGGTCATGTGCTGCATGGCCGAGCCGAAGCTCTACGAGATCCTCCGCTGGCAGATCGGCCAGGTTCACCAGCACCTCCAGCCGGACGGCTATTTCCTTCAGCACGACGAGATCCGCGTGCAGGGGTGGGACGAAAGCTGTCGCCGCTCGGGCAAAACCCCGGGCGAACTGCTGGCCGAGAACGTCCACAAGTGTGTGCAGTTGGTGCGAGCGGAAGACCCCGGCAAACCGGTCTACGTCTGGTCCGACATGTTCGATCCGTTCCACAACGCCCAGAAGGCGGGCCGGTACTATCTGGTCAAGGGCAACGGCCCGTGGTCCGGCTCCTGGAAAGGCTTGAACAAGGACGTGGTAATCGTCAACTGGAACTCCGCACCGGACAAGCGGATCGAGTCGTTGCGGCACTTTGCGGGCCTGGGGCACCAGCAGATCCTCGCCGGGTACTACGACGGGCCGGTGGACGTGATCCGGGGCTGGCTCCGGGATGGCGAGCAGGTGCCGGGGATCGTCGGGGCCATGTACACGACCTGGCAGCACCAGTACCGGGACCTGGAAGCCTTTGCCGCCCAGTTGAAGCCGGAGTGAACAGGAGGGTCGTCATGGACCGTGCTGCGATGCCTTCTCCCAAAGACAGCAACCCAATCGTGTTCATCCTCCGCCGCGAAACCCAGTGCGGCCGATGCCAGTGCGAGCTGGACAAGGGCGACTTCATCTGCCTGACCGGCGGTGAGGCGATTTGCCTGAAATGCGCTGGCTTGGCCCATCTGGAATATCTGCCTGCCGGAGATACGGCCGTCACACGGCGGGCGACCAAGCATTCCAGCTTGCACGTCGTGGTCATGAAGAAGTCGCCCGCCCGGAAGCGGTCGGAACGGCAGGGCATCCTGGTCGAAGCGGAGGCCATCCGACGTGCGGAGGCGGAATCGGCCGCCGACGCTGAGAAACACGCCCAACAACAGGCGAAGGCCGCCAAGCGGCGAGAGAAGGAAGATCAGCAGTACATCGCCGCCTTCGCCAAGGCAATCGCCCAGCAGTTTCCCGGCTGCCCCAAGGAGGATGCCCAAGAGATTGCGGGCCACGCCTGCGAGAAGTATTCCGGCCGCGTGGGCCGATCGGCCGCTGCTAAGCAGTTCGATCCTACTGCCGTTCGCCTAGCCGAACTTCGCCAGTTGTCAACGTAAGTCCTTGTGGCGCAAGGCGCGGTTCTCGAAAGTCTTCACTACACACCCTCCGTTAGACGGATGGCGGGGAGACGGAACGGCAAGCGGGTCAACAGGATGGCCTGATGGTCGGTGGGCTGGGTCACGCAACGCCGACGGATCTCCGTCCCTTGACGTGTCGGCAACACCACGTCCACCAACTGAATCTTGCCCAATTCCTCCCAAGATGTGGGCCAACACCCGCTCCTCTTTCTGATGCCAGATCGGACGGAGCCGCAGGTCGCTTTTGTGGATTCGGAACGCGGCCTCGGCCTCGGTCAGTTGGATATAGGCTTTCCAAAGGTCCTCGTCGCTCCACCCCACCACGTTGCTGCGCAAGAGGTAGCACCCTTCGCTCAAGGCTGCCCAGTCACGCCAAGTCTCGACTTTTTTCCAACCAAGGCTTGCCCGGCCGTCCGCGGCAGTGCGGACCTCGGTTTCAAAAAGCCCCGCCGCCCGGCTGTTCTGGCCCAGCAATCGCCCCACCGCTGCGCGACGACGACCGGCTGCAAGCGCTGTTTCCGACAGCCGGCCTCGATCCGCAACAGTCCTTCTTCAATCCGTTGCTCGAAACGGCCGTGCCTGGCCTTTTCCTTCTCGCGGCGGTCACGGCTGCGGCAAAGAACGAAAGTCTCGTCGCCGTCGGGCGAAGGGCAGAGCTTGACCTCCAGGCCGTCGCGGATCGTGCGCCAATCCTCCGCGAGCAGTTCCCGTTCAAACCGCTTGAGCATGCTCTTGGGCGTGCCGACGATGTAGCGCCGTCCGCTCTGTTTGAGAAAGGCGATGTTGTGGGCCGAGACCATGCCGCGGTCGCCGACCCAAATCCGATCGGCCCGGCCGTAGCGGCTTTCCATCGTTTGCACGATTTCCTGCAACGTGGTGACGTCCGTGCGGTTCCCGGCGAACACCTCGTATCCCAGCGGCATCCCGCACTTGGAGACCACCAGGCCGATGCAGACCTGTTTGCAGTCCGGGCGGTGGTCGCGCGAGTAGCCTCGTTTGGCCGACGGATTGGCCTCGGCTTGGCCCTCGAAATACGTGCTGGTCACGTCGTACAACAGCAAGTCGTACTCCAGCCCGAACAGATTGCCGAGCCGGTTCTTCAAGAACACCTCCAACGCCTCCTTGTGCGGCAGCAGCACGTCGAGCGCCCGGTAAAGGCGCTGCTCATTGATCTTTTCCGGCGGGATGCCCAACAGATCGGGCAAGACGCTTTGGGCGTAGAAATGCTCGGCGACGTGCAATTCGCTCGATGGATCGCAGAGGCGGCAGAGGACCAACACCAACGCCATCAGCGACCAGGGCACGTCCTCGCGGCCCGACGGAATCGTGCGGTCGAGAAACTCCTTCCATCCCAACTGCTCGACAAGCTCCAGCCCCAACCAAGGCCCGCCGAAGTCTTTCCGGTTCTCCACGCGCAGGCGTTTGACGTCCACTTCGACCCACCGCGGGCGGACGTCGTCGAAGAGCCGCCTCTGCGGCGACCCTGGTTTGCCTTCGGCGGCTCCCTTGACGCCCCAACGATGCGGTTCGTCGAGTTGCCCGAGATACGCGACTACCCGCTGCCGCGGGCCGCGCTCGCTGCGATACGATTCCATCAGCGCCCAATAGGCGTGTCGCTTGCCGTCCTTGCGGCGATAGCACGGACGAATGAACATGCCCGAATTGTAGCCCCGTGCGGGGGCATTCCGAAGGGCAAGGTCTTCACTACAACGCCTTTGGCCGCGCCGGCAAACAACCCGGCCTGTCGCCCATAAGGAGTTGCGCAAAAAACCCCACCTTCACGTGAGCACCAAATACGACAAGATTCCCACCAAATCGCCACCTACTGGCGAAGTTCGGCTAGCGCGGATACAGCCCCTCCAGCCGCCGCTTGCCCGACGGCTTGGGCATCTCGTACCGGATGGTGAGCGGTTGGTCTTTGACGTCGATGCCGCCCAGCGCGGGGTCCCAAAGCCAGGTCCACTTGCGAAGCTCGTCGCGGGGGAGCATCACGCGGTCGAGCACCTTGGTCCGTTTCTCCTTTTGCCAGCCGCCGTAGTTCCACGAGTACCTGCCAGATCTCGTGGCGGATCGTGGCCGCGCCCGGCGATTCCCGTTCGTAGCTGGTAGGCTTGTCGCGGATCAGCATCACCAGCACGCGGACCGCCTTCTTGTCGCCGCCGAGGTACAGCGGCTCGACCTTGTTCTCGTAGTGCGGCGACTGGCGGATGTCGGCGACGATTGACTCGCGGGTGTCGTCGTCGGTTGTCGCGTCGCGCGGAAAGAAGGGGTCGAACTCGCGGACCGGAACGTACTGAAACCCCTCCACACGCAACCGGTCGCGGCCCAGGATCACCAGATCGTACTTGCCCCGCGGCAGGTCCTTGAACACCCAGCGGCCGGCGACCACCGCCGACCGACGCTGCGCCGGTGCCCGGGCGGTGCCCGGTGTCGGCCGCCTCGGCATCGACCGTGGGGGCGTCGATCTTTGCCTTCGGGTCCGGCACGCGGCGGGCGTTGCCGTCCTTGTCCCAGCGGGCGATTGCGCCGACGGACTTCACCCCCTCCGCCCCGGCCAATTCGACCGTCACGCGCGCAGCGGTGGCGGAGAGCGGCGCCAAGACCGCCCAAACGGCCAATGCTGCCTGTAGGTTATGCTTTAGCATGACGAAGTTCGGCTGTCGGCTACGCCGCGCAAGTCAAAGCATAACCTACGGGGTTTTCCACGGCCACCCCCTCATACTGGTCTGGACAGACCGCCGGAAAAGTGGCAAGCTGGCGGCTCAGTGGTTGCCGGAACAGAAGCGTCGTCAGGTAGCCGGCGGCGAACCTCCGCCGGAAGGGCCGCCAAGATGTACACGGACCGCTTTTCCCACATTCTGGTCGTGGAAGACAGTGAAGCCGAGTTAGGGCTGCTGTGCGATCTTCTCCAGGGCGAGGGATTTCAAGTGATCGGCTGCGGCTCCGCCCGAGAAGCCCTCGAACACGTCCGGCAGCGGGACTTCGGCGTGGCCGTGGTGGATTACCGGCTGCCCGACCTTAGCGGGACACAGCTTCTCGAGCAGATCCGCGGCTTCGACAACTACGTCCGCGTAATCATCTACACGGGCGTTGTCAGCTACGATTCGATCAAGGAGGCCCTCAATCTCGGCGCCTTCGCCTATCTGGAGAAACTGAGCGACCGCAGCGAGTTGCTGCGGCACGTCCACCGGGCCTGCTTGGAGCGGGTCGACCGTTACGCCCTTGATTTGGAGCGGGCGGTGGCCAGCCGCACCGCCGAGCTTGCCCGCAGCAACCGCGAGCTGGAAACCTTCGCCGGAGTGGTCGCCCACGACCTGCGCTCTCCGCTGTTGACGATCTCGGGCTATTGCCAACTCGTTGCCGAGGAGTACGGCGAGCGGCTGGACGCCACCGCCCACGACTACCTCGATCAGATGACGGGCGCCGCCGCCCGGATGGACCGCCTCATCGAGGACCTCTTGGAGTACTCGCGGGCCGGCCGCTCCCAAGAACCGCTTCAGCCGGTCGACCTGCAAGCGATTGTGGCCGAGGCGACGGCCAACTTGGAGGGCCTGATCCGCGAACACGAGGCGCAGATCGAGGTCGGGCCGATGCCCACCGTCGCCGGCGACCGGACCCAGTTGGCGCAGCTCTTCCAAAACCTGTTGGGCAACGCGGTCAAGTTCCACGGCGACGTGTCGCCGCGGGTGCGTGTTTCGGCCGCCGCGGAGGACCACGGCTGGCGCTTCGCCGTGGAAGACAACGGTGTCGGCATTGCGGAAGAGCATTTCGAACGCCTTTTTCACACCTTCCAGCGGTTGCACGGCCGCGCCTATCCCGGCACGGGAATCGGCCTGGCCATCTGCCAGAAGATCGTCGACCGCCACGGCGGACGGATTTGGCTCGATTCCACCGTCGGCCAGGGCACCACCTTCTACTTCACCCTCGCGAACCGGTCTGACTGATCCGCGCAAGAATGTAGACGCGGCATCTTGCCGCGTCAGCACGCGCACGCCCCCTTCTTGCATTCGAGCATGACGCGGCAAGATGCCGCGTCTACAGCTACGGATTCCGGCTTGACCCGAGAATCGCTATACTACGTTTCATGCTGGAAGGACTCACGGAGGCGCAACGGGAGGCCGTCACCCATTTCGAGGGGCCGCTGCTGATCTTGGCCGGGCCGGGGAGCGGCAAGACGCGGGTGGTGACGCATCGCGTCGCCTGGCTGCTGCGGCAAGGAGTACCCGGCCATCAAATCCTCGCCCTGACGTTCACGAACAAGGCGGCCGACGAGATGGGCCGGCGGATCGAGCGGCTCGCCGGCGATCCGTCCGTCTGGGTGGGCACGTTTCACCGCTTCTGCGCCCGGCTGCTGCGGAAGTACGCCCCGCAGGTCGGGCTGGCGGAGAACTACACCATCTACGACGTGGACGACGCCCTCCGCGCCCTCCGCCAGGCCCTTGGTCGCCTGCGAGTCGAAACCGACCACTTCACGCCCGAGTCGATCGCCAAGGGGATCAGTTGGGCGAAGAACAACCTAATCACGCCCGAAAAGTACCAGCCGCGGCCGGGCCACGCCCTGGGCAGCGTGATCCAACAGGCGTACCCCGCCTACCAACGCCAGTTGGCCGCCAGCAACGCCGCCGATTTCGACGACCTGCTGCTGCACGTCGCCACCCTGCTGCACGACAACCCGGAAATCCGGGCCAGCCTCGACGAGCGCTACCGCTTCGTGCTGGTGGACGAGTATCAGGACACCAACTTGGCCCAATACGCCATCGCGCGGGCGATGTCGGTCGATCATCCGAACCTGGCCGTGACCGGCGACCCGGACCAGTCGATCTACGGCTGGCGGGGCGCCAATCTGAACAACATCCTCGAATTCGAGCGGGACTATCCGGCGGTCCACGTCGTCCGTCTGGAACAGAACTACCGCAGCACGCAGCGGATCCTGCACGTGGCCGCCACGCTGATCTCGCATAACGTCCGCCGCAAGCAGAAGGACCTTTTCACTTACAACGGCCTCGGCGCGCCGGTGCGGCTGGTGAGCTACGCCACGCAAAAGGACGAGGCGGAGGGGATTGCCGCACGGATCGCTGGCGAGATTCACGGCGGCCGCCGCTGGCCCCGCGATTTCGCCGTCTTCTACCGCGTCAACGCCCTGAGCCGGGCGCTGGAGTTCGCCTTCCGCCAGGAGGGCGTCCCGTACCAACTCGTCAACGGCCTGGAGTTCTTTCAACGCAAGGAGATCAAGGACGTCCTGGCCTATCTGCACCTGCTCTGCAATCCGCACGACGAGGTGGCCTTATTGCGGGTCATCAACACCCCGCCCCGCGGCATCGGCAAAACCACTGTCGGCCGGCTCTCCGAATATGCCGTCCGGCACGGCCTGGGCCTGTTGGAAGCGGCGCGGCAGGCAGGCAACGTCCCAGCGATCGGCCCCCGGCCCGCCAAGCTGCTCGCCCAGTTCGTCGCGCTCATGGACCGTCTCGCCGCGGCCGTCCAGGGGCCGGTCGAAGAGATCGTGGGACTGGTGCTGGGCGAAACCGGCTACCAGCAGCAGTTGCGCGGTTCGGAGGATGAGGAAGACTTGCAGCGGTTGGCCAACATCGAGGAACTGCTCACCGTGGCCCGCGATTTCGACGAGCGCCACGGCGGGACGGGCCAGCTCGAGGCGTTCCTCGAAGAAACCTGCCTGGTCAACGACACCGACGCTTGGGAAACCGAGGCCGACCGCGTGACGTTGATGACCCTGCACGCCTCGAAGGGCCTGGAGTTCCCGGTGGTCTATCTGACGGCCGTCGAGGAGGGCCTGCTGCCGCACGAGCGGAGCCGCGAGCATCCCGAGCAACTCGAGGAGGAGCGGCGGCTGATGTTCGTCGGCATTACCCGCACCCGGCAGGAACTCCAGCTCAGCACGGCCCGATACCGCGATTTCCGCGGCCAGCGCAAGCTGACGGTTCCCAGTTCGTTCCTGATGGAGCTGCCGCGGGAAGAGATGGAATTGGAGTTTGGCGGCGAAGAACAGCACGAAGAGCGAGAGAACGGCTCAATGAGCGGCGCGTGTGAGGATAGCCGGCGGCTAACAGCCGCCGGAATGGATTCCCCTCCGCGATCGCAGTCGCGGGGCGTTGAACAAGAGTTGCATGGCGCTCGCCAAACAGATTTTGCAGCCTCGAAAATCCGCCTGACCACGGCCGCCGCGCTGCTCAGTGGCGGCCGCCCGCCGCCGGCCGATGCCGACGCCTTTCGCCAGGGTCTATGGGTAGTCCATTCCGCTTACGGCCTGGGGCAGATCATCGCCCTGAGCGGCAGCGGGGCCGGCCGCAAGGCGACCGTCGATTTCCCCCCGCCCGCCGGCCGCAAGCGCGTACTCCTGGCCGAAGGCTCGCTGCAACCGGTAGGGCAGTAAGGCGCTTGGGTGGCACGCCCTGAAAGGGCGTGGCAGGCGTCAAGGCCGAATTCGGCGATCCGCCACGCCCTTTCAGGGCGTGCCACCCGAGCGCTTGTCCGATCCTACGCCACCCCTCCCCCTTCCCCCTTCCCCCTTCCGCCTTCATATTCCTTGGCGGCGGCCTGATCGACGCAAATCCGCCGGATCGTGGTGGCTCGGCCGGTCTGCGGATCCACGTCCACGATCGTGCCGTTGAGACGCACGTTGCCGGTGGCAACGTCGTAGTGGGTGGGGCGGAAGGTGCGGGCGGTCTCCATCACCCGGTCGATCCGCCGGCCGAGGATGCTCTCGTGCGGACCGGTCATGCCCACGTCGCACTGGAAGGCCGTCCCGCCGGGCAGGATCTGCTCGTCGGCGGTGGGGACGTGGGTATGGGTGCCCAGCACGGCGCTAGCCCGCCCGTCCAGGTGCCGGCCCATCAGTTGCTTGTCGCTGGTGGCCTCGGCGTGGAAATCGACCAGGATCACGCGGACGTTGGCGGGCAGGGCGGCCAGCACCCGATCGGCGGCCTGGAAGGGGCAATCCACCGGCGGCATGAACACCCGGCCCAGAGCGTCAGCACCGCCACGCTGACTTGTTGCCGGGTGGGGAGGATCATGTGGTCGCGGCCCGGCGCGGCGGCCGGGTAGTTTGCCGCCCGGACAATCTTCCGCTCGCTCTGGAGGATCGAGAAGATTTCGCGGCGCTTAAAGGCATGGTCCCCCAGCGTGATCCCGTCGACTCCGGCGGCCAGCAGCTCGTGGTAGATTTCGGGCGTCAGGCCCGAGCCGCCGGCGGCGTTCTCGGCGTTGGCCACCACGAGGTCGAGGTTCTCCGCCACGCGCAGACCGTGAATGGCCTGCTGACAAATGTGCCGGCCGGGCTTGCCGACGATATCGCCGATCAGAAGGATTCGCATTATCTTGCCATCTCCACGTGCCTCGTCTCGCGGAGAACGGTGACTTTGATCTCGCCGGGGTAGGTAAGTTGCTGCTCGAAGGCGGTGGCGATGTCATGGCAGATTCTTGGCCGCCGATTCGTCGGTGGTGTCCTTGGCGCTGACGATGACGCGGATTTCGCGGCCGGCCTGGATGGCGTAGGCCTGCTCGACGCCGGGGAACTTGTTGGCGATCGACTCCAGCTCCTCCATCCGCTTGACGTAGCGTTCGAGGGTCTCGCGGCGGGCGCCGGGCGCGAGGCGCTGCAAGCGTCGGCGGCCGCCACCAGCACGGTGTACGGATTCTCCAGCCGCAGCTCGTCGTGGTGGCCCAGGGCAGCGTGGATCACCTCCGGCCGCTCGCCGTACCGCTTCAGCAGGTCGGCGCCGATTTTCGGGTGGCCTCCTTCGGCCTCGTGGTCGGCTGCCTTGCCGATGTCGTGCAGCAGGCCGCAGCGGCGGGCCAACTTGCCGTCGAAATCCATCTCGTCGGCCAACATGCCGGCCAGGAACGCCACCTCGACGCTGTGCCGCAGCACGTTCTGACTGTAGCTGGTGCGGAAGTGAAGCCGCCCCAGCAGGTTCACCAACCGCTCGTGCAGTCCGTGGACCTCGGTTTCGAGGCAAGCCTGCTCGCCGAGCTTTTGGATGTGCCGCTCCAGTTCCCGCTGGGTGCCGGCGACGATCTCTTCGATCCGCGTGGGGTGGATGCGGCCGTCGGCGATCAGTTTTTCCAGCGACAGCCGGGCGACCTCGCGGCGGATCATGTCGAACGCGCTGACGATCACCACGCCGGGGGTGTCGTCGATGATCACGTCCACGCCGGTGGCCTTCTCGAAGGCGCGGATGTTCCGCCCCTCGCGGCCGATGATCCGGCCCTTCATCTCGTCGTTGGGGATGCCCACCGTGCTGGTCGTGCTCTCGGCGGTGTGCGGGGCGGCGTAACGCTGAAGCGAGGTCAAGAGCGTCTCGCGGGTCTTCTGCTCGCAGATTTCGGCCAGGCGGTTCTCATGGGCCAGGATGACCGCCCCGGTCTCTTTCTGAAGCTGGCCGTCGAGGATTTCCAGCAGCCGCCGGGCGGCCTCCTCCTGGTTCAGACCGCTCAGCTCGTGCAAGGTCTGCCGCTGCAAGTCCAACAGCTTGGACAGTTCATCCTTGCGGCGGTTGGCGTCCTGGATGCGCTCGGTGAGCTTACGCTGGCTCCCCTCGACGATCTTCTCCTGCTTGCGGACTGTTTCGGCCTGCTCTTCCAGGGCGTCTTGCCGCTTATCCAGCAGCCGCTCGCGCTCGTGCAATTCGCCGCGGATGCGGCGGAGTTCCTTCTCGCTTTCCGCTTGTTGCTGGAGGGCCATCTCCTTGATTTCCAGTTCCGCCTCGCGGCGGCGGTTCTCCACCTCCATCTGGCTCTTGCGGACGATCTCGCGGGCCTCCGACTCGGCGTCCCGCCGCCGCAGCCGGTCGAGAAAACGGACGATCAGAAAGGTCATTGCCGCGGCCAACACGGCCGCGATAATGACACCGACGACAAGTTCCGGACTCACAATAATGATCTCCCGGCAAATCGGCGGGAGCCAAGCCGCCCGACAGAGAGCCGGCCGCAGCACAGAGAAACCGAGCGCCGGTGGAGCGATGACGTGATCGTCCCGTCAACCACCAGACGAGAATCATCAACGGAGTAATCGCCGTATCCGCCCGATACATGGGATGGTTCTGGCTGCCTAGTGCATCGCTGGCCAAAAAACGCTCAGTATGCTGCTTGCTAGACTCCGATCGGGCCGCGAAGGCCCACCGAAGACACTTTCTTGTAACTTCAGCACAATCTTACCAGAGTGGCGGGAAACTGCAACCAGGGTGTCCGCTGTAGAATGGGGTCAGACCGTGATTAGTGATTAGCGGGCATCGGGTCGTCCGTCACCATCGGCCCCCTTCCGCTAATCACTAATCACGGTCTGACCCCAACTGAGCATCCTGCCCGCCCCGCGTTATGCTAAAGCATAACCTACGACCTAATCTCGGTGTGACCACCCCCCAGCTCCACCATAAAGAGGGGTAGCAATCTCGCGGGCCAGGCCGGATAACGATGCGAAGTTGAGGAACCTATGCTCCATCCGTTAGAATCCAGTCTGTCCGAAGCCTGGCCGCCGTCCCAATGGGTTAACGTGACGGTGGTGGTGGCGATTTCGGGCGGGTGCGATAGCGTGGCCCTGCTGCAGGCGATGGTGGCCTTGAAGGCCGGTGGCGAGGGACGCCTTTGCGCCGCCCATCTGAATCACCGGTTGCGCCCGGCGCCGAGACGGACGAGCAATTCGTCGTCGAGCTCTGCGGCCGGTTGGGCGTTCCGTGCGAGGTGGGACGTATGGACGCGGACCGCCTGGCGGGCCAAGCCGGCGAGGGCCTGGAAGCGGCCGCCCGAAGGGCCCGCTACCGGTTCCTCGAAGAGGCGGCCGGCCGGCTCGGCGCCCGCTTCGTCGCCACCGCCCATACGGCCGACGATCAGGCCGAGACGGTCCTGCACCGGATTGTCCGCGGGACGGGCATTCGGGGGTTGGCGGGGATGAAGCGGGCGAGGCGGCTGGGGCACGCCACGTTGGTCCGCCCTCTGCTGGGCATCCGCCACGCCGAATTGCAGGCTTATCTCGAAGCCGTCGGTCAGCCCTGCCGCCACGACCCGAGCAACCTCGATCCCCGTTTCACCCGCAACCGGATCCGCCACGGGCTGCTGCCGCGGTTGCAGGCCGGCTACAATCCCGAGGTCGTCGAGGCGCTGCTGCGGCTGGGCACCCTGGCCGGCCAGTCCACCGCCGTCATCGACGGCCTGGTGGACCAGTGGTTCGACCGCTGCGTCACCAGCAATGCTGACGGCGCGGCGGAGATCGCGCTGGGCGCGCTGGCCGCCGAGCCGCCATATCTCGTGCGCGAGTTGTTGCTGGCGGTGTGGCGGCGGCAGAACTGGCCCATGCAGGCGATGGGCATGGCCAAGTGGGACGAGCTTGCGGAGTTGGCCTTGGGCACGGCGACGGCCGCCCGCCGCGATTTCCCCGGCGGCGTGACGGTGGAAGTTGCGGGGGGCGCGATGCGGTTGCGCAGGCCGTTGGATTGACGGGCCCGGAAACAGCATCGCAATAGC
The DNA here is from genome assembly GCA_963754135.1 of uncultured Planctomycetaceae bacterium. GTDB lineage: Bacteria > Planctomycetota > Planctomycetia > Pirellulales > Thermoguttaceae > JAJFUI01. Next base: position 254,428 of record CAVWEY010000001.1, on the reverse strand, counting down.
CGGGGCTAATCCAAGCCAAAGAGTTGTTGTCGTCAGATTTCCAGCACGTCCGTGGGCTCGTACCGAGTGGCGACGTGAACCGGCCATCGCTTGCCCCAGACTCTCCGATGGGTCTTCACGGCCAGTTCCGGGGTGTTGTTGTTGTGGGAGAGGTGCCCAAGACACACCCATTTCATCCGTTTCGAGGCCGCCGCCAGGAGAAGTTCCGCTGCTTCGATGTTCGAGAGGTGGCCCTTCGGACCGCGGACTCGCCGCTGGAGCCATTCGGGATATGGCCCGTTGGCGAGCATCTCGGGGTCGTAGTTGCTCTCCAACAGGGCCGCATCCAGCGACCGGATCACGGCCTCCAGGCCGTCAAACACGTGGCCCAAGTCGGTCAGAATGCCCAAGCGGCGCTTGCCGTCGTCAACCACAAAGGCGACGCCATCCGCGCCGTCGTGCGGCGTAGGGATCGTCTCGACGATGAGCGTCCCGAACCGCAGTGCAGCGCCCGCCTGAAAGTGCCGCACGTTGTCCATATCGCCCAGGTTGCCGCTCGTCCGGGCGGCGTGTAGCGTCTTGGCGGTGACGTAGACCGGCAGACCGAACTTCCGCTGATAGATGCCCATCGCTCGGCTGTGATCGCTGTGGTCGTGCGAAATGATGACGGCGTCGATGCCTCGCACGTCCTGGCCGCGCAAGGCGAGCCGCTCCTGGACCTGGATGCCGCTCAGCCCGGCGTCGAAGAGAAGCCGTATGCCTCCGGAACTCGACGAAGATACAATTACCGTTACTGCCGGACTGGAGGGAAATGAGCCGCATCGGCGCATTGTACGGCTCCCGGACCGGTCTTGGAAGCCCTTGCCGCCGGGTTGAAGCCGCACTGAACAGGAGGGTTGCCATGAATCGTGCCCGATCTGCTTTCGTCGTGGTCATGCTCCTTTCGCTGCCATCCTCCGCTTCGGCCGCCACGCTGGAGGTCGGGCCGAGCAAGCCGCTCCTGCGGATCGAGGAGGCCAACGCCAAGGCTCAGCCCGGCGACGTGATCCTGGTCTATCCCGGCTCACACGGCCAGCCCTACGAGAAAACGGCCATCTACGTGCGGCAGAGGAATCTCACCTTCCGTGCCGTGCCCGGCAAGGGCGCACGCTGGGTAACGCTCTCCGGCAAGGGCTTCAACCACAGCGGCGTGGGCAGCACGCCCCGGGCGATCTTCCAATTCAATCCGGGCGCGGACGGCTGCGTGTTGGAAGGGTTTGAGTTGACCGCCGCCCACAACGACAGCCACAACGCCGCCGGGGTGCGGATCAACGGGGCCAATCACGTCACCCTGCGCAACTGTTCGATCCATCACAACCAGATGGGGATCATGTCCAACGGCGACGGCAGCCTGAACCGGGCCGTCAACCAGCGGATCGAGTATTGCCGGATCCATCACAACGGCGACCTGAGCGACCCCGGCTACAACCACAACCTTTACCTTGGCGGCGCGAGCGTCACGCTCCGCTTCTGCGAGGTCTGCAACAGTCTCACCGGCCACAACGTCAAGAGCCGCGCCCACCACACCCGCGTCGAGTATTGCTACGTCCATCACTCGGCCAACCGGGAGTTCGACCTGGTGGACGCGGCCGAGACCGCCCGGCCCGAGAGCGACGCGGTGCTGCTGGGCAACATCATTGTCAAGGACCCACACTGTCGGGGGAACCGCGCGGTGATCCATTTCGGCCAGGACGGCGGCAAGGGGCACGACGGCACGCTGTACCTGGCCTTCAACACCACCGTCACCCCCTTCATTTCGCCGGTGGTGGAGTTGTCCGCCCCCAAGGCGAAGGCCGCCCTGGTCGGCAATCTGGTGAGCGACGACGGCCGTGAGCAGAACAACCAGGTCCTGGCAATCGCCCGCAACGGTGCGGCACTACGGGACTTGAAAGGCAGCCACAACTGGCTGAGCGGCGGGTTCGGCCGCGCCGGCGGCACGGGCCTTGACCCGGCGACGAACGTGTTCCGCCGGGCCGGCTTCCCGCTCTTCGTCAGCCCGGCCAACGATGACTACCACTTGACGCCGCAGGCTTTTCGCGCCGCGACGGCCCCCATCTCTGTCGATGCCATCGAGCTCCCGGCGGCGCCGGGCGTGGCGAAGGCGGAGGCCGAGCCGCCGCTCACTTGGCAATATCGCCATCCGGCGGCCAAGGAAAAGCGGCCGGCGGAGAAGAACCTGACGCTCGGGGCCTATGCTCGATCAATACCGTCTGCCCGCTGAGGCGTTCGCGCAACGTGGCTTCGGTGTGGTGGGGAGGGCCGTGGCGTGGTAGAATCAACCGTAGCTTGATGCTGATTGACGCAGTCAGGGGCGGCGCCGGGCAGGCGTTCCGCCGGCGAACCGGTTCTTGGAGGAATGCATTGTTTCAAGATGTTGATTCCGTGATTCGAGAGGACTTGCGGCGGGATGAGCGGCTCTTGTGGTCGGGACAGCCGGGTCATTATCATCTCCGGCGTTTTCAGCCGCAGCACGCGGTCGCTCAGTGTCCGCACTCTGTCGGATGTCGCCGTGACCAGGAAAAGGAACGGCAGCGGGACGATTTCAGGATGGCTCGACCACTGTCATGACGGAATGGACCGTGCTCAGGGCTTTGAAGCATCGCAACTTCCGGCTGTTCTTCTTCGGCCAGGGCGTCTCCCTGATCGGCACCTGGATGCAGCAGGTCGCCATGCTCTGGCTGGTCTACCGCCTGACCGGTTCCCCCTTCCTGTTGGGTCTGGTCGGCTTCTGCACCCAGGTCCCCAGCCTCCTCTTGGCCCCGTTGGCGGGCGTGTTCACCGACCGCTGGCACCTCCACCGGACGATCGTCGTGACGCAGAGCCTGGCCATGTTTCAGGCCGCGGTCCTGCTCGTGCTCACCATGACGGGCGTGGTTGCCGTATGGCACATCATTCTGCTGAGTGTCTTCCTGGGGCTCGTCAACGGCTTTGACATCCCTGCCCGGCAGGCATTTCTCATCCAGATGGTGGAAGGCCGCGAAGACCTGGCCAGCGCGATCGGACTGAACTCGTCGATGTTCAATGGAGCGCGGCTGGTGGGTACGGCAATCGCCGGTTTTCTGATCGCGGCGATGGGCGAGTGGTTCTGCTTCCTGCTGAATGCGGTCAGCTACGCGGCAGTGCTCGTGGCCTTACTGGTGATGCGGGTGACGCGGCGGGCACCCGCGGAACCGCCCCAACACGTCCTCCTCGGCCTCTGGGAAGGGGTCCGCTATGCCTTCGGCTTCCTCCCGATCCGCACGATCCTGCTCCTCCTGGCCGCGGTGAACCTGGCGGCCATGCCACTGACGGTCCTCCTGCCGGTCTTCGCGGCGGCGGTGCTCCGGGGCGGACCGCATACGTACGGCCTGCTCACGGCCGCCATGGGCTTGGGAGCCCTGGCAGGCGCCCTTTTGCTCGCCTCCCGCAAGACTGTGCTCGGTCTGGGACGGCAGATCGCTTGGGCCAGCGGCGCCTTCGGTTTGAGCTTGATCGCCTTCTCGTTTTCCAAGGTCGTGTGGCTCTCCTTGGTCTTTCTGGTCATCAGCGGCTTCACGATGATGATGACGACGGCCGCCAGCAATACCATCCTGCAAACGATCGTGGACGATGACAAACGCGGCCGGGTGATGAGCTTTTACGTGATGACCTTCCTCGGCATGGCCCCGCTGGGGAGCCTGTTGGCGGGCAGCCTGGCCAGCCGTATCGGGGCGGTCCCGGTCGTACAGCTTACCGGCGCCACGTGTATCGTCGGCTCGTTGATCTTCACCTGCCGGCTGCCTGCGCTGCGGAAGCTCGTCCGGCCGATCTATGCCCGCATGGGGATTTTGCCGGATGTAACGTCCGGGATTCCGTCCGAGGCGGAATGGGAGGCGCCGGCCGATGAATGAGGTGAGAGGGCGTCGTCGGAGACTGCGGAAATGAGGACACTCCTGGCAAGAACGGCGGCCGCGTTGACCCTGGGGATCATCCTGGTGGCCGTCTGCTACTGCTTCGTGGACCGGCCCGTGGCGTGGTTCGTTCACGCTCACGGTTCGTTCCTGCACGGGTTCATGCGCTGGCCGCCGCTGGTCTCCGACTGGTTGAAGACCATCGCGCCTCCGGCAGTCGTCTTGGTGGTTCTGTGGTGGGTCTGGAGACCGGGCGGCCGCCTTCAGACCGTGCTCCTGGCCGTCTCGGCCAACCTGGTCGTGACCACTCTTCTCAAGCAACTGCTGAAATGGAGTTTCGGCCGCTATTGGCCGGAGACATGGAAACACGACAATCCCTCCTTGATCGTCAACGGCGCCTATGGCTTTCATCCCTTCCAAACCGGCACGGCTTACGAATCGTTCCCCTCGGGCCACGCGGCAGTCATCTGTTCCGTGCTGTCGGTCCTGTGGTTCAGCTATCCGCGATGGCGATGGCTATACGCGCTGGCCGGCGGCGGGGTGTGCGTGGCGCTGGTGGGAATGAACTACCACTTCGTCGGCGACGTGATCGCCGGTGCAATGCTGGGCTCGATCACGGGCATCTACATGACGCGCCTGTTCCGCTTGCACAGGCCGAAGCCGGCACACGAGGACAACTTGCTTCCGGCGGGGGACGGCTAGCCGCATCTTGCGGGTCTGCCCATTCTTCTTGGCGATTTCGTCATTCTGAGCGCAGCGAAGAATCTCCGTGGCGTAGGGGAGATTCTTCGCTGCGCTCAGAATGACCGTGTGCTAGGATTTCTTGCCACACCCCGCGGATTGCGGTCCGGCCGATCTTATGAGGAACATGTATACTACTGCGCATCGGCAAAAGAGAGTTGCACAATCGGCTCCTTTTTGATAAACTGCGGCGGCGGTTGGTTGGAAAACTCACGGGGTGGAGGGTCATCATGCGACAAGCACTTTCTGTGGCAGTCGTCTCCGCAATGATCCTGTGGTTGACGGGCTGTCCGAGCGATTCCGGTCCTGCTGCCAGTCCGAAGACGAACGCGCCGCGCGAACCCCGGCTCCGCCGCCACCCCCGCCACCGCCACCGCCGCCGGATCTGTCGCCGGCGGCGCCGTCAATGCAAACACCGGCGCCGGCCGGCAAGGCGGGCAATGCGCCTGCCGGGCCGCCCGGCTTCAAGTTCCAGCCGCCGGGCGCCGCGCCGCCGCCCGCCGCCCCACCGCTCAGGCCGGCAACGCCCCCGTCCTCACCGCCCTCTCCGCCCTCCTCGTCCTCTCCCACGGGCCAGGAGTCGATTGCGCTCTCGACGGGCGTAGCGCTGCCCCAGACCGGCCCCGAGGGGACGATGATGCTGTTCAGCGTCGACTACGAAGTTCAAGGCGAGCCGAATACCTCGGGCTATGTCTGGGTGATCGAGCGGGCGCACGGCAAGCCGGCAAGGATTGACCGCAAGTTGAGCAAGAAGGGGACCCTTGAGGGCGGGATGTTAACAGGCTGGCGGCCCGAGGACGGCCCCTTCCACTCCCACCTCGAAGACCACAACGGCCAGCGCGTCTCCGAGTCGATCGAGATGTTCGTGACGGGCGGGTAGAACGGGCTAGTTATGCTCCGCCGCCCCGCCGCTGCCGTTTTCCTTGTTGAGATAGCGGCGGAGGTAGCGGGCCCGCTCGATGTTCCGGTCGGTCGTCTCCATCTCGCCGCCGGTGAGCTTTTGCAGGTGGGCGGGCTGCGTGCGGATGAACAACTCGTTGATGGCCGGGATGTTCAGGTCGCGGATCAGCCCCAGGTTCACCCCCATCCGCACGCTGGAGAGCAGGTGCATCGTCTCCTCGGAACTGATGGTCTGGGCGGTGCGTAGGATGCCGTAGGCCCGGCTCACCCGGTCGTGCAGGTTCTCGTGGCTCTCCTTGACGAGGAAATCGCGGGCCTGCCGCTCGTAGTCGATGATCACCGGCACGATGTCGCTGACCCGGCGGATCAGGTCCGACTCGGTCAGCCCGAGGGTGACCTGGTTGCTGATCTGGTAGAAGTCGCCCATCGCCTGCGAGCCTTCGCCGTAAAGACCGCGGACCGCCAGGCTGATCTTCTGCAAGCTGCGGAAGACCTTGTCGATCTGGCGGGTAATGACCAGGGCGGGCAGGTGCAACATCACGCTCACGCGCATGCCGGTGCCGACGTTGGTGGGGCAGGCGGTCAGATAGCCCAACCGCTCGTGGAAGGCGTAAGTCAGTTTCTCCCCGATCAGGTCGTCCAGCCGGTTGACCTGCTGCCAGACGCTGCCCAGGTCCAGGCCGCTCTGCATTACCTGCATCCGCAGGTGGTCCTCCTCGTTGACCATCAGGCTGAACTTTTCGCGGGCGTCGATGGCCACGGCGCGGGCGTCCTGGCCCTCGGCGTGCTCGCGGCTGATCAGGTGCCGCTCGACGAGGAACTGGCGGTCGACCTTCTCCAGCCGAGCCATCTCGACGTACAGCAGTTCGTTTTGGCTGGAGATCTCCACGATCCGCTCGTGCAGGGCCTTCTCGATCCGAGCCCGGTCCTGGGCGGTGGTGCGGCTGATGAAGGGGAAATCGGCCAGGTTCCGCGCCAGCCGGACGCGGCTGCTGATGACGATGTCCGACTCGGGGCCTACGCCCCGCAGCCACTCGCCGCTCTTGGTGGTCAGGTCGTCTAGTTGCACGGCGTCAACTCCCTCCCCCTTCGATCTTCTGGATTTCATCGCGCAGTTGGCTGGCGCGCTCGTATTTCTCCTCGTCGATGGCTTCCTTCAGTTCCCGGCGAAGCCGGATCAACTGGGTGCGGTCCTGGCTGCCGCCGGCGGTGGCTTGCGGCCGCTTGCCCACGTGCTTCGACTCGCCGTGGATGTTCACGATCAACGGCTCCAACTGCGTCTGGAAGCAAACGTAGTCGTGGGGACAGCCCAGCCGCCCTTGGCTGCGGAACTCGAAAAACGTGATGCCGCACACCGGGCAGGCCTGCTGATCGAGGCGGGCCAACTCCTCCGCCGTCTGACCGATGGCGATCTGCTGGGCCAAGGCCGCGATGCCCCCCACCCCCGCCGGCTCGGCCGACGAGGAGGTCAGATACTGCCGGGCGTGGTCCTCGCAGAGATGGAATTCCTGCGGCTTCCCCTCGGTCAGCTCGGTAATGTGGAACGTCGCCGGTTTGTCGCACTGCTGGCATTTCATGGCGGAACTCGTCCTTCCATTTAGGATTCTATCAGGCACCCCCCCGATGTCAAGGCGAACTATAATGTATCCGGCACACGCCGTGTGCCGGTTCGCTTCCGCACACGGCGTGTGCGGACTACATTAGAGGCCCGTTGCCGCCGGGCGGCGGCGGTGTTAAGCTGTCCATAATACCATGCGCATCGACTCGATCGAAATCTTCCACCTCGCCCTGCCGTTGGGCCAACCGTTGCGCACGCCACCGGGTCCGCGGGACAAGCTGGAAACCGTACTGGTGGCCGCGCGTGGCGGCGGGGCAACCGGCTGGGGCGAGGCCAGTCCCGGCAACGCCCCCTGGACCGGCCCGGAATGGGCCGCCGGGGCCTTCTCGCTCTTGCGCGACTGGCTCGCCCCGGCCGTGGCCGGCGAGACGATTTCCACGGGCGAGGACCTGGCAAAGCGGCTGGACGGCTTCCGCGGCAACCAGTTTGCCAAGGCGGCGCTGGACACGGCCTGGTGGGACCTCCACGCCCGGCTGCAAAACCGCCCGCTCCACCAACTCCTCACCGCGGCCCGCCAGATCGTCGAGGTCGGACTGACCTTCGACCAGATGGACTCGATTGACGACTTGTTCGCCGCCGTCACCAGCGCCGTCGAAGCCGGCTTCACCCGCGTGAAACTCAAGTTCCGCCCCGGCTGGGACGTCCGCATGGTCGATTTCGTCCGCAAGGAGTTTCCGCTGCTGACGCTTCAGATCGATTGCGAAGGCGGGCTGAACCTGGGGCAGACCGAAATGCTCTACCGGCTGGAGGACTTCTCGTTGGCGATGATCGAGCAGCCGTTGCCGGCCGACGACCTGGTGGGCCACGCGATGGTGCAGCAGTCCCTGCGCACGCCGCTTTGCCTCGACGAGAGCATCACAACCGTGGCCCAGGCCGAAATGGCCATCGAACTGCAAAGCTGCAAGTACATGAACCTCAAGCCGGGCAGGCTGGGCGGGCTCAGCTCCGCCGTGGCCGTCCACAACCTCTGCCACGAGGCTTGCATTCCCTGCTACGTCGGGGCCATGCCGCAGACTACTATCGCCGCCCGGCACGGATTTGCCCTGGCCGCCAAGCAGAACTGCACCGATCCGGCCGACTTCTTCCCGTCCGATCAAGTCCTTGCGGAAGACCTCGCCGAGCCGCTCCTGCCCGCAAGAGACCCGACCGATGGCCGGCAGCGGGTGCAACTATGGACCGGGCCGGGGATTGGGGTCGAGCCGGCAGCAGCCAGGTTGGAGCGGTTCTGTATTGCCCGGGTTGTCATAGGGAATTAAGCGTTGCATTATCCTACATAGTAGGATAGAATAATGACAACGTTCGTCGAGACGACCGGATTTGCGCGACGGCGGCCGAGATTCCTCTCGGACGGCGCCTATGCGGATCTCCGTAACGAGTTGGTTGCCGATCCCCAGAAGGGCAGCGTGATGCCTGGTTGCGGCGGGTTGCGGAAGCTGCGCATCGCCGACCCGAAGCGGCAGAAGGGCAATCGCGGCGGAGCGAGGGTCATTTACCTCTACGTTCCCGAAGCCCGTCAATTCCTGATGTTGAAAATCTACGGGAAAGCTGAGCAGCAAGACCTTCTACCCAACGAAAAGAGGCTCTTCCGGGAGATTTCACGAGAATACAAGGCATCGGCTGTCAGAAGGGCCCAACAGGAGGGATTATTATGATCGCGAAGTCTAAACAGAGGAGACGGTTTGCGAAGAGCCTCGAGGTTGGGCTCAGGGAGGCGGTTCTATTCGCCAGAGGCGAACTCACATTGAGGACCATTGTAGTCCCGGACCCACCGCCAAAGGTTGCCGGTAGAGAGGTGGCCTCGCTGCGCGCCCGAACCGGCATTTCCCAGGCCGTTTCTTGCCCGCGTGCTGAATGTGTCGACGAAGACGGTTCAGAGCTGGGAGCAAGGGGAGCGAAAACCATCGAACGCCTCGCTGCGGATGCTGCAAGTATTCCGCGAGAACCCGAATTTCGTTTTCAGAGTCGTGGGTCTTTCGGCGGGAAGGCGGGCCTCTGCCGCTTCTTCCGTGGAAAGTGCCGCGTCCTCGCGATAAGCGGATCGCGATCATGTCCGTCTGCATGCCGTCAGAGAATCCCCGAGAGTTGCGGCCATGAATCGACCCGGCATGGAAGAAGTCGAAGCATACCTCAGCGAGAACGAGGTCGCGTGGGCACGTCTTGACCGTCCCGATTACATAGCAGCACGGGAACGGTGGACCAGTGTGTTCGGGACTGCGTTTCTTCCTGGGATGAGGTATCGCGAAGGCCCGAAAGCTCGCCACTTCTTCAGTCAGGTGAAATCGCGCGAGTTTCTAATCCTCTACATGGCCAACTGCCACTGTCCTCCGTTCGGTACGACCAACAGACTTCTTCCGTGGTTCGGCTACAAATGCGCCGCAGAGGCTGTGCCGGAGTTGAGTGCCTTCAAGTGCCTTGAGATTGCCGTAGTCGATGTCGACTTTAAGTGGACGATGGCGCATACCCACGAAGACGACGCCATCGGCGGTCCCTATTTCGCATTGCGGACCTGGATTTTGCCCCCCGACGCACGAGAGGTCCCCGACAAGATATACCCGAAACACAGGTTTCTCCGCAAGCCAATCGGGAAGCATATCGGCGGTCGCCGGACAGGCGGCCATGACTCCCTGACTCCATAAGGAATGATCCCATGATCTGTGTGATTGCCACGATTGAAGTTGCGGCCGGCCGGCGGGAGGAACTGCTGGCGTTGTTCCAGGGGGTTATGCCCAAGGTCCGGGCGGAGCAGGGTTGCATCGACTACGGGGCGATGATCGACGTCCGCAGCAGCTTGGCCGCCCAAGGTCCCGTACGGGACAACGCGGTCATCATCGTGGAAAGATGGGAAAGCCTTGCCGCCCTGCAAGCCCATTCTGAAGACCCTGCACATGGCCGAGTATTTCCGGCAAGCCGAGGACTTGCAGTTGAGCTTGAGCCTGCAAGTCCTTCAGCCGGCCTGACTCGCGTTGTTCACAGGTGGCTCTCGTAGCACAGGCATCCTGCCTGTGCCGTCGCACCCACAGGCAGGATGCCTGTGCTACTTCCCCCAGACCCGCCGAAAGAGTATACTACACGCCGCAGAGGAGGGCTCCGCGGCGGTGAACGACCAGATTGAGCATCGGCGAAGTCTTCGTGAGGCAAGGGCGTTCCGTTTTCCGGGCCGAAGGCCCCGCGTTCGCCCAGCCCAGGGCATCGCCCTGGGGACGGACTGGGCTGGGCGAACTCGCGCCCCTTCAGGGCGTGGCAGCCACCGCAGGGAACCGTCGGCGATCGCGCGACTGATCTGCTTCGGGCTGCTGTTGCTCCTCATGGTCTTTCTGCCCGGCTGTGGCGGCTGCCGGCAGGCGCCCGACAAGCCAAAAACGCCGGAGGAACTCGAAAAGGAGTTGCTTGAACGGAAGAAGCGGGAGGAGGAGGCGAAGAAGCCCGACTTCCAGGCCAAGTTCCTGATTTCGCGGCCGCCGACCGGTTCGTCGTCGGAGGTGCAGATCGGAAGCTGGTACAAGCCCGGCCACTGGACCTGCGTTTCGCTGGAAGAGGTCAAGGCCAACCACTTCGATCTGCTCGGCGAGTTGGAGTTGACGCCCATCGACAACAGTCTGGCGCCGCTGCCGCTTCACAAATCGCCGTACCGGCTGTCGGTCCGCCGCGACGTGGCCCTCTCGAAGGGGCAGGCGAAGTCGCTGGAATCGCTGTTGCTGGTGCCGCCTGGCAGCCCCAGCGCCTCGGTTTCCTATCACCTTAGCGAGGGGCGATCGGGGCGAAGCGTGCTCGAGACGTCGCAAACCCTCAGCCGCATGGCCTCGTACCAGTACTACTTCGTGGTCATGGCGCGGTCGCCGGAGTTGTACGGCTATTTGCAGGGGCTTCATACGATCCGCCCGCCCGGCGATTTGGACAACCGCTGGGCGCCGTTCTATCAAGTGGCGATGTTGCGGGGCGAGCGTCGGCCGCTGCTGCCGGCGCACGCCAATGAGTGGACCTCGATCGCCGGCGTGCTCTGGGACGACGCCTCGCCGGCGGCCCTCGAGCCCGCTCAGCAACAGGCGATGCTCGACTGGCTGCACTGGGGTGGGCAGTTGATCCTTAGCGGGCCGGACACGCTCGACGGCCTGCGCGACAGCTTTCTCGCCCCCTATCTGCCCGCCTTGAGCGCCGGCGCCAAGAAACTAGAGTTGGCGGACCTGGCCGAACTGAACGCCTTTTTCGGCAAGTCAATCCGCCCACTGCGGCCGGTGCGGGCGTGGAGCGGCATCCGGCTGAAGAAGCACGACCAGGCCCAGTTCCTGCCCGGCTCGGGCGAGTTGCTCGTCGAGCGGCGGGTGGGAAGGGGGCGGATCGTCGCCTCGGCCTTCCGGCTCTCCGACCGCGAGCTGATCGACTGGCCGGGCTGCGACGAGTTATTGAGCGCCATGCTGCTCCGCCACCCGCCGCGAAAGTACGTGGAAGGCGCCGACGGCGGCACGATGCTCCAGTGGGCCGACGGCGGGCAACGGTTCGACGCCGCCCGCACCACCGGACTCCGTTACTTCGCCCGCGACACCGGCGTCCCCTTGGCCGAGTACGCCGCCGACGTGCTGGCTATGGACACGGAGACCGGCCAGCCGCCTCCGCCGGGGCCGGGCGTGGCGGCGTGGAACGACTTCAACCCCGTGGCCCAGGCCGCCCGCACCGCGCTCATGGACGCCGCCCGCGTCGAAGTCCCCAACCGCTCCTTCGTGCTCTGGGTCATCGCGGGGTATCTGTTGGTGCTGGTGCCGTGCAATTGGGCCGTGTTTCGGGCGATGGGGCGAGTCGAGTGGGCTTGGGCCGCCGCCCCGGTCATCGCCATCGTTTGCACCGGCACGGTCATCCGCCTGGCCCAGCTCGACATCGGATTCGTCCGCTCGCAGACCGAGGTGGCGGTGGCCGAGTTGCAAGCGGATTACGGCCGCGCACATCTGACCCGCTACAATGCCCTGTACACCTCGCTGGCCACGAATTACACGTTCACTTGCGACGATCCCGGCGGCGTGGTGCTGCCGTTTCCCACCGTCGCGCGGCCGGAGTTGTTCCGGATGTCGCTGGGTCAGGAGGTCCGCAGCTTGACCTACCGCCGCGACGAGGCGCCACGGCTGCTGGGGTTTCACGTCGGCTCGAACTCGACCGGGCTCACGCATAGCGAAGAGATGCTCGAACTGGGCGGCGGAATTTCGCTCGTGGAGAGCCCCGACGGAAGCGGCCGGCTGCTAAACCGTACCGGCTGGAAACTGCAAGGGGCTGGCCTGGTGCGGAAGACTGCCGCCGGCGAGTTGCAGACGGCCTGGCTCGGTACGGTCCCCCCGCGAGGGCTGGGCACTTCAGTGCCCAGTGAAGCGCCGAGTGAAGTACGTGTCGAATGGACCTCGCTCAGCGGTGCGGACGCAACCAAGCCGCTTTGGCCGCAGCAGCGAGACGGCTCACCCATCAGCGAATCCCACCCACCGCCGGGGGCGCTGAGCCTCCGCGGGTTGCTCGAACTGGGCCAGAATCCCAAGGAGCTTGACCCCGGCGAGGTCCGCCTGGTGGCCTGGTCGGACGACGACTTGCCGGGCCTGTGGATCGAGCCGGCCGCGCCGCAGGCTCGCCGCGGCATTGTGGTCATCGCCCATCTCGGTTACGGTTTCGGAGAGGCCCCGCGGCCGGACGTGAACACCAAGAACAAACTATGATCGAACTGCTGAATTTCACCAAACGCTACGGCGACCTGCTGGCGGTCGATAACCTCAGCTTGAAGATCGCCCCAGGCGAGATGTTCGGCTTCATCGGGCCCAACGGGGCGGGCAAGAGCACCACCATCCGCTTCCTGGCCACGCTGCTAAAGGCTACCGGCGGCGACGGGGTCGTCAACGGCCACCGCGTCAGCCGCGACCCGCTGGGGGTCCGCCGCAGCGTCGGCTACATGCCCGACGGCTTCGGCGTCTACGACGGCATGAAGGTCTGGGAGTTCCTGGATTTCTTCGCCGTGGCCTACCAGATTCCCCGCGCCCGGCGGAGGCAGGTGGTCGGCGACGTGTTGGACCTCTTGGAATTGACCGGCAAGCGGGAGGCGATGGTCAACAGCCTCTCCCGCGGCATGAAGCAGCGGCTCTGCCTGGCCAAAACGCTGGTCCACGACCCGCCGGTGCTGATCCTCGACGAGCCGGCCAGCGGGCTGGACCCGCGGGCAAGGATCGAGGTGAAGGCGCTCTTGAAGGAACTGCGGCGGATGGGCAAGACCATCCTCATCTCCAGCCACATACTGACCGAGCTGGCCGACTGCTGCACGTCGATCGGCATCATCGAGCGGGGCAAGCTGTTGATGCAAGGCCCCATCGAGGAGGTCTATCACCGCATCCACCGCAACCGCACGGTGCGGATCCGCTTCATCGAGAACATGGAGGCGGGCGTGTCGATCATCCGCAGCACGCCCGAAACCCGCGACGTGCAAATCGAGAACAACCACGTCACGGTCGAACTGGCCGCCGACGACCGGCAAGTGGCCGCGCTGCTGGAGCGGCTCCAGGCCGGCGGCGTGCGGATGACCTCGTTCGCCGAGAAAGAGCCGACGCTGGAGGACGTGTTTATGATGGTCACCAAGGGGGCGGTGGCGTAAGACTTCGACAATCGCTTCGGGCTTCATTCGCGGAGAGGCAGCTTACATGGTGTCGGCCCTATTGCAATCCGCCAGATTGCGGTCAGAATAACACAGATTGGCGACAGCCGTGAGGTGTTTTCCATGATGGCGGGAATTTGCCCCCGGTTAAGCACGCGATAAGCAAACCGAATCCGGTACTGGAACTGGGAATGATGGATGTCATGGCTACGACGCTCTCGACGCGCGGCACGGTTGCCCGCCCAGCCAACGGCTACGAGAACAGACTCCAACCAGAGGACCGTCCGGCGCATAACTGGTATCGTTTTGTTCTGTCCTACCCGCCCCATTTGGTCCGCGATTATGTGGACCGCTTCGCACTCGGACGCCGTGATCGCGTGCTTGACCCGTTTTGCGGAACGGGGACGACGCTCGTCGAGTCCAAGAAGCTCGGGATCAAGAGCGTTGGGATCGAGGCCAACCCGATGGCGTGGTTTGCCAGCAGTGTAAAGGTCGATTGGAGCATCTGCCCGGAACATCTGTTGCGGCACGCAGAGCGGGTTGCGCGAGCGACGTTGGAGAAACTGAGCGCCTCGGGAATAGAGGACGACGAAGACCTGCCCCTGTTCAATCTGCATCGGCCGGCACCGCGCGCTTTGCGCACCTTGTCTCAATCGCAGAGGAAGCTCTTGTTGGGTGGTTCCATCAGTCCATTGCCTCTTCACAAGACCCTTGTTCTATTGGAGACGTTGGAGGAGCACAAGGACGATTCGTTGCACCGGCATGAGCGTCTCGCACTCGCCAAAGCAATTGTCTACGGGATCAGCAACCTCCATTTTGGCCCGGAGGTCGGAGTAGAACGAGCAAAGGCGGACGCTCCGGTAGTTGCCACTTGGCTTGCCGGGGTCCAGGCTATTGCCGAGGATTTGCGCGGCCTTCGACGAATCCATGTGCCATGTGCCCAGGTGCATCACGCGGATTCCAGGTCGCCGTTGACGGTGCTGACCCCCGGGTCTGTCACTGCGGTCATCACCTCTCCCCCGTATCCTAACGAAAAGGACTATACGCGGACGACGAGGCTTGAATCCGTGCTGCTCGGGTTCATCCGCACGAAGCAAGATCTTCGTGAATTGAAGAAAAGCCTGGTACGCTCGAACACGCGAGGCGTCTACAAGGGCGATACAGATGACAATTGGGTAGAACGACACTCAGAGATTCAACGGATCGCTGCTGCGATCGAACGCCGGCGGATTGAGTTGAAAAAGACCTCCGGTTTCGAGCGAATGTACGCGCGTGTGACCAGACTGTACTTTGGCGGCATGGCGAGGCATTTTTCGGAGCTTTCCGGTGCTCTTCGTCCGGGCGCTCGCTTGGCTTACGTTGTTGGCGATCAGGCGTCGTACCTCCGGGTAATGATTCGCACGGGGCAGCTCATCGCCGACATTGCCGCCTCGGTAGGATACAAGGTTGTCGGTATTGACCTTTTCCGCACTCGCCTGGCGACTGCCACGAAAGAGCAATTGCGAGAAGAGGTTGTGGTGCTCGAATGGCCAGGGAAGAAACGATAGGGGGAGGGAGACATGGCAAGAGAGAAGGCAAAGAGTCGGTACTGCCGCATTATCGAGGCGATCTTTCATTCGAGGTATCGGCCCGGAAAGCGTGAACTCGATTTTGACCGGGAGGATCTGGTCGGGTTCGCGAAGAAGCTCGGAGTTGTTTTGCCAAAGAACCTCGGTGACGTTGTGTACAGTTCACGCTACCGCTCCGCGTTGCCGGAAAGCATTGACGCTGTCACCCCCGAAGGTGAGGCATGGATCATTCGTCCCGCGGGGCGAGGCAAGTACCGGTTCGTCTGCGTGCGGGACGTTCCGCTGACCCCCGACGAGGCCATTGGATGGATCAAGGTCCCCGATGCTACCCCTGAGATTGTAGCCAAGTACGCATTGAGCGACGAACAGGCACTCCTGGCGAAGGTGCGGTATAACCGCCTTCTTGACATCTTCACTGGCGTTGCCTGCTACTCCCTGCAGAATCATCTTCGCACCAGCGTAGCCGAGATGGGGCAAGTTGAGACTGACGAACTCTACATAGGCGTCGATCGCAAGGGAGTCCATTATGCTTTTCCCATTCAGGCGAAGGGTGGCAGGGACAAACTGAACGTCGTCCAGATAGAACAGGACTTCGCAATGTGTGCATCGAAGTTCCCGACGCTGGTGTGCCGGCCTATTGCGGTCCAATTCATGCGTGACGAGGCCATTGCAACGTTTGAGTTGGAGGAAACGCCCGATGGGATCCGCAAATCGAGGGAGCGGCACTACAGACTCGTTCGTCGCGACGAGATCACAGAGGAGGATCTGGCCAAATACCGTCTCCAACCCGACGATTAGCCCTGCAAGGCATTCTGGAATACTCGGGAATTGTGTAAGTGACGGCCATGCTTGAGGCTGAAGCCACTCGGTTGCCGCACCCAACGCACGCTCAATGTACCTTCTCGAAAACCCCGTCCTCCAACGCGAATTGCTGGTGAACCTCCGCATGTTGCGGGGGTTCGTGCTGCTGTTTGCTTATGTGGCGATGCTCGGGCTGGTGGTCTACGTGGCCTGGCCGAGCACCACGCGGCTGGACCTCACGACCAGCCCCGCCGAGGCCCGGCAACTGGTCAATCTGTTCTTCCTCGGCCAGTACGTGTTGCTGTCGCTCATGGCCCCCAGCTTCGCCGCCGGGACGATCACCGGCGAGAAGGAGCGGCGGACCTACGAAATGCTGCTGGCCAGTCCCCTGCGGCCGGGGCGATCGTGCTGGGCAAGCTGCTGGCCTCGCTCAGCCACCTGGCGGTGTTGGTGTTCGCCTCGCTGCCGATCGTGATGCTCTGCCTGCCGCTGGGCGGGGTGTCGCCCTACGAGGTGCTGGCCACCTACATCGCCATGGCCGCCTCGGTGCTCGCCTTCGGCATGATCTGCGTCACGCTGAGCAGCTACTTCACGCGGACGATTGCGGCTTTGGTGGTCTCGTACCTGCTGATCCTGCCGATGGTGCTGTTCGGGGTGTTGTTCTACAAGGCGGCCGAGGAGTCGGCGGAGTTCCGGCTGGTGGTGCTGGCATTTGTCATTCCCGCCGGTTGCGCCGCCGTGTGCGGGGTCCTGCTCCGGGCCACCAGCCGGCGGCTGCTCCACCCGCCCGACGTCGGCGCCGAGGCCAAGGAGGTCGTCGATCCCGACATCGAGCAGCGTGCGGCCGTGGGCATGGTTATCCGCAGCGACCAGTTTCCGGACCGCCTGTTTGCTCCCGCCAAGCGGACCGACATGATGCTGGACGGGCTGAACCCGGTCTATGACAAGGAGATGCGGAGCGAGCTGTTCGGCCAGGGGACGCTCATGCTCCGGCTGGTGATCCAGTTGAGCATGGCCCTGGGCCTCTTGTTGATGGCCATCTGCCTCTATGTCTGGCCGCCGCTGGCCCCCTGGTACGCCGGCTACGTGCTGGTGTTCAACATGCTGGTGGGACCGGTCTTCTCGGCCGGGGCCTTGACCAGCGAGCGGGAGCGGGAAACGCTCGAACTGCTGTTGTGCACCACGCTCTCGCCGTGGCAGATTCTCTCCGGCAAGTTGTTCTCAAGCCTGCGGATTTCGCTGGTGTTGACGAGCTTCCTGGTCTGGCCGCTGTTGCTGGCGTGCATGTTGCCGCCCTGGACCTACTGGAGCGACATGCCCAGCATGTTCGGCTACGCGGCAATCGTTGCCCTGAGCGGACTGACGACCACCACGTTGCCGATCTTCTGTTCGGTGATTTTCCGTAAGACGTCGGTGAGCATGATGACCTCGTACCTGGCGGTGATCCTGCTGTTCGCGTTGCCGGTGGCGGCAGAGTGGTTTGCCCGGCTGCTGTTTCCGCTTTCGCCGGCCACGGCGTTTGTGGACAAGCTCACCTTCAGCAGTCCGTTTTCGGCCTGCTTCAGCCTGCCGCTGGGGCTGGCGAAGGCGGGCGACGCCGCCTCCGGCCCGGTGGTCGTCGCCAATTGGCCCGTCTTCTGCGGCTTTCTCGCCTTCTACGCGGTCCTGAACCTCGTGATATTGGCCGCCATCCTCTGGCTGTTCAATAAACGATGGCGGGTGAGCACATAATCCTCGTTTAACCCGGAGCCAACGGCGACGGCGGGCACCGCCCCCGCACGCCGCGAAACACACCGTCGCCGTTGGCTCCGGGTTAAACGAGCCAACCTGAACCGTGTGCGGTAGGTCATTTGGCCCATCTTGCGGCCAGCTGCCGGGCTGCTAAAATTGACGGCATGAGCATGACCACCGCCACGCTCGACATCGGCCCGGTCCCGGACACCTGGAAACGGCGGCACCTGCTGGGCCTTGAGGAACTCTCGGCCGAGGAGATTACCCTGATCCTCGACAAGGCCGAATTGTTCCAGCAGGCGATGGCGGCGGGTGGCGGAAGATCCCTTGCTCGTGGGCAAGACCTGCGTCAACCTGTTCTTCGAGAACTCCACCCGCACCCGCAACAGCTTCGCCCTGGCCGCGCGGCGGCTGGGAGCCGATACCTTGGACTTCTCCGCCTCCACCAGCAGCCTCTCGAAGGGGGAGACGTTCATCGACACGGCCAAGAACATCGAGGCAATGGGGATCGACGCGGTGGTGGTGCGGCACCGTACGCCGGGCGCCCCTCACCTCTTGGCCCAGAATCTCCGTTGCAGCGTGCTGAACGCCGGCGACGGCCCCCACGAACACCCCACGCAAGGCCTCTTAGACATCATGACCATCCGCCGCCGCAAGGGCCGGCTGGCCGGGCTGACCGTGGCCCTGGTGGGCGACATCGCCCACAGCCGCACCGCACGCTCGAACATCTGGGGACTCAAGAAGCTCGGGGCGCGGGTGATCGTCTGCGGCCCCTCGACCTTGGTCTCGCCCCGCTGGGCCGAGCTGGGCGTCGAGTATTCCTACAGCCTGGACGAAATCCTGCCGCGGGTGGACGTGTTGAACCTGCTGCGGATCCAGTTCGAGCGGCAAACCACCCGGCCGTTTCCTTCGGTGCGGGAATACGCCCACCTCTACGCCATGAACCGCCAGCGGCTGGCCGCGGCCAAGCCCGATGTGCTGATTCTGGCCCCCGGCCCGATCAACCGCGGCGTGGAGATCACGCCCGACGTGGCCGACGGCCCCCAATCGGCGATCCTCGAACAGGTTGCCAACGGGGTGGCCGTGCGGATGGCCGTGCTGTGGCTGATTCTGGGGAGATAGCGGTCAGCTTTAGGCAATCAGTGTTCGGCGAGGTGGGCAGACCGGCTGGCTCATCCGCCGGTTCGGCGCTAGTTGAGATTGTTGAGAACCTCCCACCAATTGTCGTCGATCTTCATGTCCGGCGAAACGATGTTGACGGGTCCGGGAAGGTCGAGCAGATACCATTCGCCATTCTCTCCCAACGGCTGGAGGGATAAGGGCGATTCGGAATAGCCGAACCCATATTCGCCGCAATGTCCAAGGTCCTTTGTCTCGATTACCACCTTCAACTTGCCGCCCGCGGTCATTTCCACCCAAACGTTGCCTTCGCCCCAACCGGGACCAAAGGCTTCCTTGGGTTTCAGTCGGCGGAGAGATTTCGGATTCGACACGTCGTCCAACCTCAGTTCTAGTTGTTGGCACGGCTTGACGCCCAACGCTCTGACCTGTTGGACGATTGCCACAAATCGGGGCTTGTCGAAGGTTCCCGGGCCTGGCTGCAACGAGAGCGGAGCAACCGCAGTCAGAAGCAGCCAAGGCACCAACAACAGGAACAGGCCGAATCCAAGGAGGATTGGAAACACCAGCCCCGCCACAACGATCCATTTTTTTCTCCTGCCAGTGAGCCAGACGACCGCCCCAGCGATGGTGGCGAGTCCCAGAAGCTCCGCAATCCAGCCAACAAATGTCATCCACATGATCGACCCGACGTTGAAGAACAGGGCCAATGGCGAGGCAGCGGCCCTGTTGACGATGTAGGGCACGCCCTCCAGAGTTCCGAGAAGGCCCAAGGCTGGCCCAACACAGAGAGTCAGGCCGACGATCATTAGGATCACGGGGGCTGTTTTCCCTCGGTTCGCCATGTCGCTATGCCTTTCTCAGATTCGTCCGGGTTTAAGACTCGCACGCTGTCGCGGTGTGACGGCCGGCGGACGATCATCGGATCGTCTTGGTGCCATTTGTCGGCCGCAGGCGTTTCGGTTGAGGGGTCACAAGGCGGTCGCCGAGATTGGCTTCGAGCTTCCGCAACTCCTCGCAAATCAGAGCAAGGTCCGAATGGAAGCGCTTTGTGTGCTCCATGCGATGTTGCCGCACTTCGGCGGCAATCGGGCCTTTCATGGCTTTTCCTTCCCGCACCCCCAGGATACCACGCGGAAGAGTTGGATCAAGGCGCCGGCGCGGATGGACGAGCAGATGGCCTAATTCTTGACCTTGAAAACCACCGCCCGAGAGCGCATGATAGTTGGCGTGGAATACCCGGATCGAGTTGGAGCATGAAATCGGCAGCAATGACGGCCTGTTGGCGCAGCATCCGACGCATCCGAAGCCTCGCACACCGGAACCCACCCGGTTGGAGCCCGAAATTGGCCAAGACGCGATCCGTTGACCAACTCGATCACACACATTGCAGCCGTGATGGCCTCGTTCGGGTGGCAGTTGTACTGCTACCCCTTTCCGAGACCCCGATGGAGCGGCAGTGCAACTGCCGCCCCAACCTTCAGTTCGCCACATACCCCACATATCCCAGTCTGACACGTCGGAACCAGCCCGGCTGGACTGTAGAACTGGAAAATCGACGATCTGCTGACCAACTCGCGCACGCTTGGTTCCTCGATCAAATCCGGCATGAAACCCATTGAAAACAGCCTGTTGGACCTGCTCTGGTTCGACGCCGACGCGCGGGAAGTGAAGCTGCGGCAAGTGGTCGCAGAGCGGCTTGCGGAAAGCCCGCCGCCACGGATCGACGATTCCATTGTCGCCACGTACTTCCTGGCGCTGCGGAGCACGCGGCTGGCGCGGGCGGCCAAGGAAATCGCGTACCACGCCACCAGCGGCATCAAGAATCCGCCGCCCGGTTCGCTGTTGGCCCAGTGTACCGCGGAGGCGGCCGGGGGCGACGCCTGGGACACCGCCGGGCGGATCGGCATCCTCCACATGGCCTTTCCGCTGAAGATGCTCCTCCAGCCCGACGGCCATCTCACCAGTTGCGACCTGCTGCACACGGTGGCCGGGGCCATCATCTTCGACGTCTACGAGAACCAGGACGCCCGGCTCGTGTCGCTGCAAATTCCCGAGCACGTGTTGCGGACGTTTCCGGGGCCGGCCTATGGTCCGGCGGGGCTCCGCGAGCTGACGGGTTTCGGCGCCGATGAGCCGGCCTTCGGCACGATCCTGAAACCCACCGCCGGCATCACGGCCGACGAGGTGGGCCGGCTGGTGGCGGAGGTCGCGCGGTGTCCGCTCTTCCTCTTCGTCAAGGAAGACGAGGACCTCTATCCCAACCTGGACTATTCGCCCGTCCGCGACCGCGTGCGTCTGGCCGTTGCGGCCATCCGCCGGGCCGAGGAGCAACGGGACGGCAAGGGCCTGATCTTCGCCCCCCACATCACCGGCACGCCGCACGAACTGCTCGAAACCCTGCACGCCGTGGTCGAGGCCGGCGCGACCGGCGTGATGCTCAGCGAGACCTTTGCCGGCGGCACGGTGCGGATGGTCCGCGAGGCGACCAAGCGACTGCCGCAGCCGCCGGCGATCTATGGCCACAATGCGGGCATCGGCGTGAAGACCCGCGGCGGCATCTGGCGGGAAGTGATCGACCTGTTGGCGCGGCTCGACGGCGTCGACATGCGTCAGACGGCCCCGATCCGCCCCGGCCCGCCGTTCATCCGGCCCTACGGCGCCGAATGGGAGGCATCTGAGGAGATTCTGTCCCGCCCGCTGCCCGGCATCAAGCCGACGATGATTGCCCGGGCCGGCGCCCTGGACCAAGGGAACATTATCCTCAACCTGGCCGACGCCGAGCGCCGCGGGCTGGCGACGAACATCCTGTTCCTGGCCGGCTCGGCGATCAATTCGATCAAAGATGCCGCGGGCCAGCCCGACCCGAAGTTGGGCGCCGAGGCCATGCGGCAGGCCCTCGAGGTGCATCGCTCGGGCGTTCTGGCCGAAACGTCGATCGACGGCCACTTGGCCGCACTGGCGGCCGTTGCGCGGGAGAAGAAACTGACCGCGTTGAGCGAGGCCCTGCGACAGCGCTATCCGGAGATTACGTCACAATAGGAGGCGGCCGGGTGGCACGCCCTGTAAGGGCGTGGTAGGGAGGATCGTTGAATCCGGCGCTCCGTCACGCCCTTACAGGGCGTGCCACCCGAACCGCTATCCGGAGACTGCGGAATGAACCCATTGACGCCCATGAAAATTGTAGAAAAGCCGTGGGGCCGCGAACTGTGGGTGGCTCACACCGACAAGTACGCCTTCAAGATCATCGAGATCAAGGCCGGCACCCGCTCCAGCCTGCAATATCACGTCCGGAAGCACGAGCACATCTACGTCGACGCCGGCGTGCTGCAAATGGAGTGGGAGAACGAGGCCGGGGAGATGACCACCCTGATCCTGCATCCGGGCGAAGTGATCGAGAACAAGCCGGGGCGGAAACACCGCGCAACGGCCGTCGAAGACGTGCGGCTGCTGGAAGTCAGCACGCCCGAATTGGACGACGTGGTGCGGGTTCAGGACGACTACAACCGCTGAGCATCATGGCTGAAAAGATCGTCATCTTCGGCGCCGGGGCGACCGGCCGGGGCCACGTCGGGCTGCTGGCCTGGCAGGCGGGCTTCGAGATCGTCTTCGTCGATAAGAAGGCGGCCCTAGTCGACGCCCTCCGCCAAGGCCGCTACACCGTCAAGTTGTACGGCGAGGCCCCGCAGGAGATCACCGTCTCCGGCTACCGGGTCTACCACGCCGCGGACCGGGCGGCCGTGGCCGACGAGATCCGCGACGCCCGGCTGGTGCTGACGGCGGTCTTCGATCAGAACCTCGCCGATGTGGCCGAGACGATCGCCCTGGGCATTTCCGCCTGCGCCGTGCAGGCCGCCGGGCGGCGCTGAATTGCATCGCCTGCGAAAACATGATGGACAGCTCGACAACGCTGGGCGGCCACGTCCGCCGGCGGCTCGACGCCGCCGTGGCGGCCTGGTGCGAAGTGTACGTCGGATTCCCCGACTGCATGATCAGCCGCGTTGTGCCCCGCCCCGAGCCGGACCCCCTGCTGATCGTCGCCGAGGACTACAACGAGTGGACCGTCCGGGCCGAGGCCTTCCGCGGCCAGAAGCCGGCGGCCCTTTCCGCGATGGAACTGGTCGACAATCAGTCGGCCCGGCTCGAGCGCAAGCTCTTCATCCACAACGGCGGCCACGCCGTCTGCGGCTACGTGGGTTTTCACCGCGGGCACCGCTACATCCACGAGGCGGTGGCCGATCCGCTGGTCGCCCGGCACGTGCTCGGGGCGCTCGACGAGTTGGGGGAAGTCGTGCGGCGGCGTTGGGGTTTCTCCGCCGAGTCGATCGAGGACTACAAACAAGACCTCTGCCGACGGGGCGCGGTTCCCGAAATGCGCGACGAAATCCTCCGCGTGGTCCGCGACCCGATCCGCAAACTCTCGCCCCGCGAACGGCTCCTGGCCCCGGCGGCGGCGGCGGTCGAGTATGGCTTGCCGCGGGCGTGGATCGGGACGGGCATCGTCGCCGCGATGAAGTACCGCCATCCGGCCGATCCGCAATCCGTCGCGCTCTCCGAACGGTTGTCCGGGCGGGGGCTGTCCGAAGTCCTCGAGAACGTCTGCGGCGTCGCGCCCCGGACGCCCTTGGCCGTTGAAATCGAAGAAACCTGGCGGCAGTGGAGCCTGTAATCGCCAAGGTGATTCCAGCAGAAAGAGAAGTAGGTTATGCTTTAGCATAACCCCGGGAGCGATTGGCACAACGCCCGGCGGGCTCCGCCATGATGAAGCATAATCCACCGTCCGCCGTCCCAACGCAAGTCGTTTTATCCCCACCGTTCTTCCGGGCGGCGGAAGATTTCGCCCAGCACAATGGCCTGGCGGACCGAGTCGGGGCTGGTCAGAAGAGTGGTCAGACCGGTGGCGAATGTGGCGGGGATTTCCAACAGCGACTGCTCGGTTACCTCCGGCGGCTCGGCGGCCATCGGCGCGATCGCCGCTTCGCCCGGCACGGCCGCCAATTGGCTCACGCTATGGTCGAACACCTGCCGCAAGTGCTGATCGACCTGCTGGTCGGCCTGGGCGACTTCTCCGCCAAGCTCGCCGGCGCGGCGGGTAAAGCCCTCGGCGTCGAGATACTTCTGGACGTGCTCGGTCACTTGCCCGCCGACGGGCTTGCCCGCTTCGGCCACCACTTCGGCCTGGATCGGCTGCGGGGGCTGTGGGACCGTCGCGGCGGCAGGGGCCGGCTGTGGTGGCACGCCCCGCCGCTGGGCCGCGCGACGCAGAAACTCGTCGATCTCGTCGGCCACGTCGGCGGGGACGGGCCGCGGGGGCGGCTGCGGACGCGGGCCACCGACGGGCGGCTGCCCCTGCCGCACCGCCGCCAGCAACCGCGCGATCCCGGCAACCGCGAGGAAAATAAGAATCACCACGATCCGGATCAGATCGGCGTCCGCGCGAGCCAGCAATGGGGCAAGAAGGCTCATCCGGTGTTGCTCGTTTTTCGGCCGGTGGCGGTCATACCCGCCTTGGCGATCGACGACCGCATGTCCGTGTCGGCCTGGATATTGCGGAGGCGGTAGTAGTCCATCAGGCCGAGCTTGCCGGAGTGGAAGGCGTGGGCGATGGCCTTGGGCACTTCGGCCTCGGCCTCGAGCACCTTCGCCCGGTTTTGCTCGATCTGGGCGATCATTTCCTGCTCCTCGGCCACGGCCATGGCGCGGCGGCCTTCGGCGTTGGCCCGGGCCACCCGCATGTCGGCCTCGGCCTGGTCGGCCTGCAAGCGGGCGCCGATGTTCTCGCCCACGTCCACGTCGGCAATGTCGATCGAGACGATCTCGAAGGCGGTCTGGGCGTCGAGCCGGCGGGCCAACACCGTTTTCGAGATGCGGTCGGGTTGGGCCAGCACTTCCAGGTGCGAATGGGAGGAGCCGATGGCGCTGACGATCCCCTCGCCCACCCGGGCGATGATCGTCTCCTCGGTGGCCCCGCCGATCAACTGCCGGAGGTTCGCCCGGACCGTGACCCTCGCCCTGACCTTCAATTGTATGCCGTTTTGGGCCACGCCGTCCAACGAATCCTTGCCCATGCCGCGGCCGGGGCAGTCGATCACCTTCGGATTGACGCTGGTCTGCACGGCTTCGAGCACGTTCCGGCCGGCCAGGTCGATGGCGGCGGCCAGTTTGAAGTCCAGTTCGATGAGCTTGGCCTTGGCGGCGGCGATCAGGGAGCGGATCACCAGAGGAACGTTCCCGCCGGCGAGGTAGTGGGCCTCGAGCCCCTTGGACGTGACGCCGTGCTCGTCGCCGATGCCCGCCTGCACGGCCATGATCTTGCTGCGGACGATCACCGCCGGATTGACCTTGCGGAATTTCATTCCCACAAGATCGAAGATGCCGATGCCGGCCCCGGTGGTGACCGATTGGATCCAGAGGCGAAAGAAGCCCACAAAGATTGCCAGCAAGACCATCGCCAAGATCAAGCCGATCGCCACGCCGGCGATGATCAGGACTTGAATGGTCTGTTTGTCAGAGAACATCGGCCAGTAGCGACATGGTCGGCTCCGCGATGGATAGAGGGCGTTTACCGCCCCCTAACATCCTCCACCAGCCCGGCAATGTCAAGCCGGGGGGAGTTCGAAACGGGTCGTCATACGTCCGCTGCAAGGGATCGGGGGAAGGGGCCGCCGCCGACTCCTCCTCGTCGATCGGACGGACCACAACGCGGAGGCCCCGCACCTGAACGACCCGGACGGCCTGGCCCACCTCAACGGGCATACTCTCGCTGACGGCGTCAACGGTTCGGCCATCAATGGTAATGACGCCGCTGAGGAGCAATTTGCTCTTTGCCCGGCCCGTCCGGCCGATGAGGCCCTTTAGCCGCTCTTTTTCGGGGTCATCGGGAAGGACCTCCTCGCTGGTGGGGGCCATCAGCAGCACCCGTTTGCCCATCGCGGTCTTCGGCCAGTATTTGAAGGCGAGCACGATCATGGCGGGCAGGCCGACCAGGGCCCCCAATAGGATGATGGTCCCCGCCACGGGGCCCTGGTAGAAGCCCATCACGATCGCCCCCAGCACGGCCGTGACCGAGAGGAACCCCAAAATGCCCGCCGAGGGGAAAAACACCTCCAGCAAGGCCAGGCCGGTTCCCAACACCAGCAACAGGATAGCCCAAATCCAGTACATTAGCTCCCGCCGCCCATTTTTGGGGGGTAGACCGCACGCATAGCATGACTAATGTTAGAGTAGCCCCTGGCGGCAACTTGTGCAAGATTCCGCCGCCAGCGGAAACGATTCCTATGGCCATGACCATGCCAAACCCTCGCTCTGAGCCAGTGGTCCCCGCGGGCACGGCCGGCATCGACTGGCCGAATGCGCTCAAGGAGCATGAGCGTTGGCTGCGGGTGGTGGTGTGTGCCCGGTTGGGCGAGCCACAGGCCATCGACGAGGTGATGCAGGAAGTGGCGTTGGCGGCGGTGCGGCAGAAGGCCCCGCTCGGCGATCCGGCCAAGGTGGCCCCCTGGCTTTACCAACTGGCGGTCCGGCAGTCGCTGCTGTACCGCCGCAAGCAGGGACGGCGGCGGAAGATGATCGACCGCTATGCCGCCCGGTTCCGTCCCACCGAGGCCGACAGCCGCCAGGCCGACCCGCTGGGCTGGCTGCTCAACGAGGAGCGCCGCAGCCAGGTCCGTGCGGCGATGGCCCGGTTGCCGAAGCGCGACGCTGAAATCCTGATGCTGAAGTACAACGAGGATTGGAGTTACCAAGCACTGGCCGAACGCCTGGGAATCAGCCATAGCGCCGTGGAAGCGCGGCTGCACCGGGCGCGGGGCCGGTTGCGGGCGGAATTGGCGGCGTTGGAGGTAGTCGCAGCGGATGTGTAGGCAACGATTGCAAATTGAAAATTGAAAATTTGAAATTTGCAATTCTCAATTTGCAATTGTCCCGCGTGGATCCTTTGGAAATCGTGAGTGGTTTGCCATGACACCAAATAGCCCCGACACGTTGCCCGGAGACGATTTCCGCTTCGACCGCTTGGTCGACGGCGAATTGGGCGAGGAGGAACGCCACGAGTTGCTCGTCCGGCTGGACGGCGAGCCGGGCGGGTGGCGGCGGTGCGCGCTGGCGTTCCTCGAAGCGCAATGTTGGAAGCAGGCCCTCGGCACGACCGCCCCTGTGGAGCAGGTTGTTAACCTGTTGCCGCCAGTGGATTCGCCCGCCGGCCAAGTTGCCGACCGGCCCCCTCCACGGCGCTCGCCGTGGGCGGCCCGGATGGGAACGCTGCTGGCGATGGCGGCCAGTTTCGTGGCGGCGCTTTGGCTCGGCTCCGTGGCGCAACGGATCCTGGTCGGAACGGCACGGCATTCCGGCTGCACCCGCGGGCGCAACCGACGTGGCAAACGCCGCGCGGCCGGACGGCGCGCCTCACGGCAACCCGGCCTCCGGTCCCTGGCGGCTGGTGACGGTTTCCGCGCCCGGCGACGGCCAAGAGCCCGGGCGGTCCATCCGCGTGCCGGCGATCGAGCGCGACAGCCTCGACGACGAGTGGCTGCGGAACCTCCCGCCGGCCATCCCGGACGAGGTTTTGCAGGCGTTGGCCCGCACCGGACACGAGGTCCAACAGCGGCGGGAACTGGTCCCCGTGCCGTTGCGGGACGGACGGCGATTGGTCGTCCCCGTCAACCAAGTCGAAGTGCATTACACGGGGAGTCCGGCGTATTCAGACGCGTCCCACAACTTTTTCATAGAGGAGCGTGCGATGTTGAAGTCGTTTCCGATCGCCGCCGCAGCGCTGGCGATATTGAGCGTTGGTGAGGCCGTAGCGCAGTACGACGATCCCACGTTCGACGACCGCCCATGGAACGTCCTATTGGCTTCCGAGCCGATGCGGATGGGGCAATACTGGCTGGGAGTCCAGTGCCTGCCGGTGATGCCGGCTTTGCGGGCCCAGTTGAATCTGCCCGAAAAACAGGGCTTGCTCGTCGCGGCCGTCGTGCCCGACAGCCCCGCGGCCAAGGCGCACATCAAACTGCACGACATCCTGATGCGGGCCGGAGAAAAGCCGTTGACCGAGGTGCGGGACCTGCTTCAGGCAATCGAGGCCGCCAAGGGTGCCAAGCTGAAGATCGATCTGATCCGCGGCGGCAAGCCCAGGACGCTGGAAGCCACGCCGGCCATGCGGCCGAAGGTGGCCGGACAGACGGTCCTCCCGCCCCCGGAGTCGGCCGATTGGAACACAATTCAGAATTGGATGGAAAGCATGGTGGGCCACGAAGAGGGCCAGGCGGAACGCCCACCCATGCGGTTCCGCTTCATCGGTCCCACGGGCGTCATCGTCCCGAAAGACGCAGCGGTGCCTAGACCGCTGCCGCCGGGCATGAGCGTGGTGATTAGCAAGGAGGGCGACAAGCCCGCAAAAATCAGCGTCAAGCGCGGCGACAAGAAGTGGGAAGTGACCGAGAAACAGCTCGACGGGCTTCCGGCCGACGTCCGGCCGTTTGTCGAGCAGATGCTCGGCCGCGGGGCGATAAGCGTCTTCGGCGGGCTGAACGCCCTGGACGTGACGCCGGACACCGTGCCGCATCAACCGCTGCCCGCCCCCGGCTCCTTGGACGAGCGAATCCAGAAGCGGTTGGACGAAATGGACCGCCGCATCGAGAGGCTGTTGCGGGCGGTCGAGGAACTCCGCACTGGCCACGGGCAGCAGGCGCCGCCTGATTCACACCAGGAGAAGTAGCAAGGAACCATTTTGAGGAGCCTGCCTCCGCAGTTCCCCGCTGCGGCCAAGAGGGACGGCGTCGCGCTGCGATGCCGCCCCTCCGCGTTTTTTGGCCCAAGTTTGCAGAAGAAACTGGTACGGCCTGCCCCCTACGCTCCCCAACCCAGATATTGCGAGAGGACCATCAGCCAGGGAGGTGTCCAGGGGTTCCACGTCGGATAGCTGGCCGAGAGCACGGAGAGGGCCAGCAGCACCAGGCACAGGCCGCGGGTCCAGCGGCGGCAGTCCAGGGCGTCGGCCGCCGGGAGCATCGCCAGCAGCCAGAGCGGCGCGAGCCAGAACACCCAGCGGAAGCCGCTGGTCGAGCCGCCGTAGTTGTGGCTCAGCCCCGGCCAGAGCAAGTAGAACGCCACGACCGCCGCCGAGATCGCCCCGATCGCCGCCGCGGACCAGCGGAGCCGCGGGTCGCCCCGCCGGAACAGCCACAGGCCCAGGCCCGCGAGGCTCAGCAGCCAAACGGGCGTCAAGCTGAAGACGCCGTGGTGGCCGACCAGCACGTTCAAGGTGTAGACCTTCGGCGAAGGCTCGCCAATGTCAATGCCCTTCGGCGCGTTCCAATAGCTTTCCAGGGTCCGGCCGTTGCGTTGGTAAGTGTAATGATACCAGTTGTCGGGGCCGGAGCCGCTGTGGTGCAGATAGGCCGGCTCGAGCGTGTGGTGGGCGATCCAATTGGTGCCGAAGAAGGCGGCCGCCACCACGAGCACGGCGGGGACAAAGCCCAAGAGCGCCGGCCGCAGGGCCTTCACCAGCAGCACCAGCGCGATTGCCGCCAGCAACGCCGTGGCCGGCAGTTCCTCGGTCGCCATCAGCCCGGCAAACAGCCCGGCAACAAGGAAATACCGCAAGCGGCGTTCCCCGTCAAACCAAATCCGCACGGTCGCGTACACGGCCACGGACAGGCAGACGGCTGCCGGCAGGTGGTTGTTGATGGTCACGGCGAAAGTGGTCAGGAAGGTGCCGAAGCAGACCGCGGCCATCACGAACATCCGCCCCCAGTCGGTCGTCCCGAACCGCTCCACCAGTGAGGCCAACAGCACGAAGTACATCAGCATCGGCACGAGGTTGAAGAGGAGGAGCATCGCGCGGCCAATCTCGTAGGGGTGTGTGCCCAGCGTCGCGCCGCCGAACCGATAGACCGGCCAATAAGCGGCGGCCATCAGGGTGGGCATCAGCGGCGGTTTGCTCGAATAGAGGTAGCCGTCGTGCTTCACCATGTCGATCGTGTCCCAGTTGGGCTGCTGGATGACTTTGTCGATGGCGTAGGGCTTGCCGGGGACGCACATGTCGTTTTCCACCAGCGCCCGAACCGTACGCCAGCGGCTGCGGTCGTTGGCGCTGAGGAAGGGGCGGTGCGTTCCAGGCTTCCGATCGACCGAATCGACGGCCAGAATGCGGCCGAGCATGGCGCCGGCGCTGAGGAAGATCAGCATTAGGTAGACGCTCCAGCGGAGCGAGCAAGTCGTATCAGGACCGCCGTTGTGGCACGGCCGCCCTCGGCCGTGGGAATCGTCAGCCACAGCCGAGGGCGGGTCTTTCTGCACAGCCGAGGGCGGCCGTGCCACGTTGCGGAGACCGGTGGCGGAATCGTTCATGGTTGCGATGGCGGGGTTCGCTCGGAAATGGAATACCCCCGGCTCTCCGGGGCGTGGTAGGCAATGAACAGTTCGGCCAGGAAACCGATCGACATCAGTTGGCCGCCCAGCAGCAACAGGCCCATCGAGTAAATCACGGCGGGCTTCTCGTGCAGCAGCACCGGCTCCAGCCCGCTAAAGCTCAAGCGGGAGACGATCCACCAGGCGGCCAGGAAGACCAGCCCCAGGGCGCCCAGCGAGAACGACGCCAGGCCGACCGTGCCCAGCAAGTGTTGCGGCCGCTGGCCAAAGCCGGTCAAGAACTTCACGGTCAAGAGGTCCAAAAAGCCCTTGATGATGCGGCTGAAGCCGTACTTCGAGCGGCCGAAACGGCGGGGGCGGTGGTGGATGGGGATTTCGCCGACGCGGAACCCGCGGGCCGCGGCCAACACCGGCACAAACCGGTGCAACTCCCCGTAAAGGTGTACCTCTCGGAATATCTCGCGGCGGTAGCACTTCATGCCGCAATTGTGGTCGTGCAGTCGCACGCCCGTCAGCCGGCTCACCAGCCAGTTGAACGCCCGCGACGGCACGACCTTGTGCCAAGGGTCGCGCCGCACCCTTTTCCAGCCGCTGACCACGTCCAGGTCCTTTTCCATCTCGGCCAGGAAGCGGGGAATCTCTTGCGGATCGTCTTGGAGATCGGCGTCCAGGGTCATCACCAGGTCGCCGCGGGCCTGGTCGAAACCGGCGCTTAAGGCCGCCGCCTTGCCAAAGTTGCGGCGGAAACGGAGCCCACTGGTCCGCGGATCGGCGGCCGCCAGCCGCCGGATCACCTCCCACGAGCCGTCGGTCGAGCCGTCATCGACGAAGACCACGTCCAGATCGTAGCCTTGCGCGGCGGCCACCTCCGACAACTCCCGATGGAGCGTCTCCAGGCTGTCGGCTTCGTTGAAGACGGGGATGACTATCGAGAGCATACAAACAGGATACCCGAAATGGCCAACTCCGACAGCAACCACACCAGACGGAGGAGGACGGAACTGACCAAGGCCGTTACGCCCCCCACATGTGGCACCACGGCCAAAAGCTCGGTTAGCACGGCCTCGCGGACCACCGCGCCGCCGGGGACAAACGATAGGAACCCGGCGACAGTGGCCAGGGCGACCGCGGCGGTGCAAAGGTGGAGTTGCGGGAAGGGGTTTTCCTCAACCGCGCCCAACGCCCGAAGCACCGCCCACAAACTCAGTCCAAGTATAGCCCACCCGATGACGTTCAATGCCCACCCGATGGCAACGGTTCCGCCGCCGAGGTTTTCGAGTTTGGCGTTGGCCGCGGGACGAAGCCGGCCGGCCGTGAGTATCCGGGCCAGCCATTTGGCGACGGGGGGGAGCGTTGGCAGGCCGACGGCGAACATCATCGCCAGCGCCGCCCAGAGCAAGAGCGGCCGCTCACGGAACCAGCCGGCCACAATGGCCGCGGCCAAGCAGGCGCCGGCGGACATCATCGTCAACGTCTCGAAGAACACGCTCACCACGGCCAGCGAGGCTTCGACTCCCGGCCCGCGGATCAATCCGGCCCGCAGGATCACGACCATCGCCTTGCCGGGCACGTACTTGCCGAGGTGTCCGATGTAGTAGGCCCGCAGCGCCCGCCCCAGGCCCACCTCCTGGCCAAGCGCGCGGAGCGTGCGGTGCCAGAAGACGCCGTAGAACAGGTTGCCCAACAGGTACAGCCCGCCGGAGGCCGCCAGCCACTGGTATCTCAGGTGAAAGCGGTGCTGTCCCAATTGGTCCCACCACTCGATGATCCGGCCGCGGATGAACCAGAGCACGAGCACCACGATCGACAACTTGACGGCAGCGGTTAGCCAGCGGCGGCCGGCAGAATGTCTCCCATCTCCCGTTGGGAAAGGAGCGTTCGGTCTCCCCTCTCCAATTGGGAGAGAGGCCGGGGGTGAGGGCTTGGGTCCATTCTGCTGCGACATGTCAGTCCTTTCTACACAAGCCGCCCTCACCCTAGCCCTCTCCCAAGAGGAGAGGGGACCTAGACTACTGTGGCGCCGGGATGTCGCGCCGCCAGAAAATCACCGCCGCCGCCGCGTAACTCGACAGCCCCAGCAGGACCAGGATGGCGTCGTAGCGGAGGCCGGACCAGCCGCCGGGGCGGGAACGAGGATCAACTGCTGCGGCTTAAAAAGGCTGAGAAACGTCAGGTAGCGGAGCCATCCGCCGTTGGCCCACGCCCGCCCGACAAACTCCAGGATCAGCGACAATATGAAGAACCCGCCCGCCTCGGAGATCGTCCGCCAGCGGTTGCGGTTCCAGGACGACACGAGCGTTGTGATGCCGGTAAAGCAGAAGGTCATGGCGAAGAGGTTCGCCGCGCCGGACAGGAATTGCCCCAACGGCGGCGGATCCGCAAACCGGACACAGGCCAGCCCCAGCGCCGTTCCCACCCACACCGAGGCTGCCAGCACCGCCGCGCCCAGCGCCGCCACCACGGCCGGCACGAGCATCACGGTGATCCGCCAGACGGGCAGCGACAAGAGCAAGTCCATCGTCCCTCGGCCAATCTCGCCGCTGATCGAATCCGACCCGCGCCCGACCGCCCAGCCGACGCACACCAAGAGCGTCACGATATGGGTGTAGAGGATGCTGAGTTGACCGGCGGGTGAAGCCAACTTAGCCAGCGGCACGCCGAGCATCGGCTGCACGAAGTTGGGCAGCAGGCTCAGCAGGGCGTGCCAGGCCCCCACGTCGAAGAAGCTCATCAGCCACACGAACAGCCAGCAAAACAGGATTAACAACGCACTGGAAACCGCCAGCGGCAGCCACGCGTCGGAAACGGCCTTTTTCCACAGGGCAAGGTTCATCGGCGCTGGTAATGTACTCGTCACGCTCCGCGTGACGCGATTGGCGTCCCCAGCATACCCACGGATGGGGACACGGGCAAGGCGACATGCTTGCGGAAGGCACGGTGCGCCATGATAATACGCACCATGAACACTCTAACAATTTGTATCGCCGCGGCGGCGCTGGGCATCAACGCCGGCTGGCAACGTTTGCCGAAAGGGGGGATGGAGTACATCATCCAACTCGACCCCCAATCGCTGGAGGCCCTCCGCGCCGGCCAGCCGATCGGAAGCGACGTTCCGCCCAGCGCGGGCGAGGTCCGGTCGTATCGAATCATTGTGGGCACGGAGCGACTGCCTCACGACGTACCGCCGGAGAAGCCGAAGCCGTCGCCCCCCGAACCGGCCAAACCGGCCAAGCCCTCGCCGCCCGAGCCGTCGCGGCCCTGGCTTCCCATGACCTTGACGCTGTTCGGGCTCTTCGCCTCGCTGGGGGCGAACGTCTTCCTGGGATGGGTCGCGCTGGGATTGCGCCGGCGGTGCCGTGAGAAAACGGCCGGCGGCGGCTAAAGAAGAATAGCCGGGGGCTAACAGCCCCCGGTGGAGAATCCGACAATGTGCGCACTCCGGGGGCTGTTAACCCCCGGCTATTCTGACATTCCGACGTTGAAAGGAACGCCCCCATGTTGCCCTTTGCCGACCGGCTCGACGCCGCCGTGCGACGTTGCCGCAATCCCGTGCTGGTGGGACTGGATCCCCGCGCGGAGAGCCTGCCCGACGGACTCTTGCGTGGCCACCGGGGGCTGTTAGCCCCAGGCTATGATGGCGCCACGGCGGCGGAAACGGCCGCGGCTTACGGGCGGTTCTGCCGCGGAGTGATCGACGTTGTGGCCCCGCTGGTCCCGGCCGTCAAGCCGCAGGCGGCGTTCTTCGAGCAGCTTGGGCCGGCCGGCATGACCGTGCTGGCCGAGGTGATCGCCTACGCCCAGCGCAGCGGCCTGCTGGTGATCCTCGACGGCAAGCGGAACGATATTGGCTCGACCGCCGCGGCCTATGCGGACGGAATGTTGGGCTCGGCCGGGCAGAGCGCCTGGGGGGCCGACGCCATAACCGTCAGCCCCTATCTGGGCGACGACAGCCTGCGGCCGTTCATCGACGTGGCGGTTCGGTGCGGGCGGGAATCTTCTTGCTTGTGAAGACCTCGAATCCCGGCGGCCGGATGCTCCAGGACCTCGTGGCCGACGGCCGGCCGCTCTATCGCCACGTGGCCGAGTATGTCGAACGGCAGGCGGCAGAAACCGCCGGCCCGTGCGGCTACGGCGCGGTCGGGGCCGTCGTGGGGGCCACGTATCCCGCTCAACTGGCCGAGTTGCGGGCCGCCATGCCGCACAGCCTGTTCCTCGTGCCCGGCTTCGGCAGCCAAGGCGGCTCTGCCCGCGACGTGGCCGCCGCCTTCGATCTCCAGGGCCGGGGCGCCGTGGTGAACAACTCCCGCGGCATCATCTTCGCCCACGCGATCGAGCCCTACGCCGAACGCTATGGCGCGGCCCGCTGGCAAGAGGCGGTCGACGCCGCCACGCGGGACATGATCGCAGAGCTTCGCGCCGAAACGCCGGCGGGGCGACTGTAGGAGGCTATGCGAGAAGCTCCCCTCTCCGAAAATTCGGTGAAGATGTCGAAAAACTGTCGATGTGGAAAGTGCCGTCGGTGTTCTCCATGACCGTGAATCGCCCAAGCGATTGCTTAC
Source organism: uncultured Planctomycetaceae bacterium (assembly GCA_963754135.1). GTDB lineage: Bacteria > Planctomycetota > Planctomycetia > Pirellulales > Thermoguttaceae > JAJFUI01. The sequence goes on along the minus strand of CAVWEY010000001.1, from coordinate 219,524 downwards.
AGGGTCGCCCGTACGCTGGACAATAGTGTCGGTATTTCCAAATACATGGGTGCCCGACGGGGGTGAGAACGTCACCGGCGGGGGGACTGCCGGTTGTGCGGGTGCGGGCGGGGCCATTGTGACCTCCATGAAGACGTCGAAAAACGACGTCACAGATGCCGCTGCCGGACCGGCCAAGAACACCAGCAGCCCTACGACTGTTGCGAATGGACTTCAAAACATTCTTGAACGCCTGGATGCAACTCCCCTGCCAGGTTCTTCGCACCGGCGGGCGGCTGATCTATCGTGTCCTTTCCTGGAACCCGTGGCAACCAGCCTTCTTCCGCCTGCTGGATCAACTACGTCATCCGTTGCGATGTTGAGTGTGTTCTTCTGAAGCCGGAGTTCGGATGCTCCGGTCCGCCGCCACGCCTTACCGCGAAAGATCCCGCCGCATGAATCAGAACCAACTCGACAGTCCTTGCCGCACCCTGATCGTGTGCGGCTGGAAGATACTTCGCACCATTCCTGGCTCCTACATGGAGCCATAAAGCCAAGAGGGATTCGCTTGTTTTCGGCCTGGGAAGTCCGTCCGACGGGTTTGGACGGACTGGAAAATTCGTCCTACGGCCCCGCACACACGTTCAGGCAACGGACATCGTAACCCCTGGGGAGGGCGGATTTCAAGCCCAAGAAGTGGGCCACTACGCCCGTTCACGCGCGTTTCCGCGCCAGCGGCAGGGTCAACACGAGGACCAGTCCGAACCGGCCCACGGTCGCCGGGCCGAACGTCCGCAGATAGCCCGCCAACACGGCCACCACGACGAACATCAGCAGGAAGGCTTGAAGGCCGAATTGGTATTCGGCCCGCGAGGCTGCGGTATCGGTTTGCGCCCGGGGCTCGTTGCTCATAGCGAGCTGAAAACTCGTCAAAAGTGCATGGGTTGAAACCTGCTAATCCGGCAATTCGGCAGGGCTGCCTTCAACTGTTCGACGGCTTGACCGGTGACGCCGGGGCAACCAATGGCTACCTCCTGGATTGCCGAAATTGCCTTGAGGTGCCTGAGTCCCGCATTGGTGACGTGATCGCCAGCGACGGTTACATGTTGTAGTCCTTGAAGCTCTTTTAATGCCGCCATGCCCCTATCAGTGACCGCGTTGCCGATCAGGTAAAGCTCCTCAAAGTTGGGCAGGTCTCGCAGCGCCCTCAGGCCGCTGCCGGTTGCCCTGGTGAAGGACAATCGGAGTCTTCTGAGTTGGGTCAGCCCTTTCAGGTGCTCCAGGCCAGCGTCGGTGGATCGCGTGTCGCTGACGTCAACGTCTTCAAGCGCGGCAAGCGATCCAATGGACTTCAGCGCGGCGTCGGTCAACATTTCACCGCCGACCCGGAGCGACTTGAGGTGGGCCAGCGATCGGAGGCATTCCACGCCTGCGTCCGTTATTCCCGGCTTCGCCGTAGGCTCGAATGAAGGGTATAGGTCCAGAGTTTCAAGTTGAACCAGCCTTCCAACAGCCTCCAGGTCAAGAGTCTGTCAACCTGCTGAGGGTGAGGGTTCTGAGGCGTTCAAACCCCTCCAGGAACTCGATTCCTTTTCCAGTGACCTTGGTTGAAGAGAGGTCGAGGCGTTCCAGCTCGGTAAGCGCCTTGAGTTCTTCGACGCCCCCGTCGGTGACACGCGTGAAACTCAGGTACAGTTCGCGCAACTGTGTCAACCCGCGTAGCTCGGTCAAGTCGGCGTCGGTCGCTCCGCTGAATGACAGTTCTAGCCCTTAAGCAAGCGAACCTTCAAGCGGAGTGCATATAAGAACTCGAAACCATCCCTGTTTTCGCGGGTATAATGGGCATACAACACAAACCCACTCCACGATGCAAGGAGGATTTCGAGTGAAACGCAGTATATCGAAACGACTGTGGCAAGCCAAGCGGGGCGTCCAGCGACGACTGGACGGGCCGCGATTTGACCGGGGAGCGCCAGTGTTTGGAGCGGCGAACATTCGCATGGAACTGGCCGATAAAGTCCGCGGCATTGGCACGGGCGGCATCGGATTGGTGCATCGCCTGGCGAGGGAAATCGGACTGATCGAGGCCATTGACCGCCGTTTGCACTTGCTGAAAGTCCACATGCCCTATCACGAGTCGGACCACGTGTTGAACCTGGCCTACAACGCCCTGTGCGACGGCACGCGGTTGGAAGACATCGAGTTGCGGCGCAACGACGAGGTGTTCCTCGACGCCTTGGGCGCGGAGCGGATCCCCGATCCCACCACCGCCGGCGATTTCTGCCGCCGCTTCGGCGAGGCAGACATCCGCTCCTTGATGCGGGCAGCCGACGACGCCCGCTCGAAGGTCTGGGCCAGACAGCCAAAGAAGTTCTTCCGTCGCGCCACGATCGACCTGGACGGCACGCTGGTAGTGACCACCGGCGAGTGCAAGGCCGGGATGGACATCTCCTACAAAGGCACCTGGGGCTATCATCCGCTGCTGGCCACGCTGGCGGAAACCGGCGAAGTCCTTCGCTTGGTCAATCGCTCCGGGAACCGTCCCAGCCACGAAGGGGCCGCCGAGGAAGCGGACCAGGCCATCGCTCTGTGCCGCCGTGCGGGCTTCCGCCAGATCGTGCTTCGCGGCGACACGGCCTTCAGCCAGTCGGAGAAACTTGATGCCTGGGACGCCAGCGGCGTGACCTTCTACTTCGGCTTCAAGGCCATGCCCAACCTGGGGGAAATCGCGGAAAACCTGCCGAAAACGGCCTGGCAAAAGCTCCTCCGCGATCCGCCTTACGAAGCGCAGACCGAACCGCGGCAGAGACCTCCGAACGTGAAGCAGCGGATCGTCCGCCGCCGCGAGTTCGAGGTGCTGCGGCTGCGCGGCGAAGACTACGCGGAATTCGAGTATACGCCGACGGAGTGCCAGCAGCCGTACCGCATGATCGTTCTCCGCAAGATCATCGCACACGAGAAGGGCCAGACGCGCTTGTTCGACGAGGTCCGCTACTTCTTCTACATCACCAACGACTGGGCGATTGACGCGGAAGAGGTGGTGTTCGAGGCCAACGACCGTTGCAATCAAGAGAACTTGATCGCCCAGTTGGCCGGCGGGGTGCGGGCCTTGTCGGCGCCGGTGGACAACCTGTTGAGCAATTGGGCCTACATGGTGATGACCGTCCTGGCGTGGAACCTGAAAGCATGGTGGGCGTTGTGGCTGCCCGAGGACGGCTGCTGGCGAGAAGAGCACCGGGCACAGAAACAGGAAATACTGCGGATGGAGTTCAAAACGTTCTTGAATGCCTTCATCAAGATTCCCTGCCAGATCGTCCGGGCGGGCCGGCGGTTGATCTATCGCGTACTGAACTACAACCCGCGGTTGCCGGTGTTCTTCCGGCTGTGCCGGGCGCTGCGTTGTTGACGGAGCCGACCTTGAAGCCGGAGTCTGGACGCTCCGGTCCGCCGCAACCCTTGACCGCACAACGGTGCAACCGAGTCCCAACATGAAGCAATCCACAACCCGTCAACTCCTCCCGACGCCAGCCACGCCGGGCCGCTCTCACTTACCCCTGCAAATCACAACACAACAACGGACACAGACCATCAGCATTCGCTTGTTTAAGGTCTAGCCTTCGCAGGCGAGCTAATTTCCGCAGGTGCCTGATCGCATCGCGCGTTTCTGACCGAGCCTCGGCGGCGTTGCTGAAGAAATCGTCGCCCAACAACTTTCGGGCCCAGGCGGGGGCGGGTGGCTGGGCGTTGGGAATCTCCTTGCCGGCCTTGTCAAACTGGTAGTCGTACTTCACCTCTCCGCCAGTTTGCAGGATCGCCGCGACGGCCTGGCGTTGCGTTTCCGCCTGCTGCCGCTTCACGGCAAACCAACTGCACGCGAAAGCGCAGAGTGTGACGAACACGAACAGCGACCGCAGGCTGAATTGATACCAGCGGAGTTTGTGGCGGGGCGGTTTCGGTTGGGGTTTCGTTGTGCTCATGGAAAGCCGTTCTACGTCGCGACCTGCCCGGCGTCGTCAGTCGGGGCCTGGCCCTCGCTGTTCCGAAACGCTGGCGCCTGCGTGACGTCCCCGCCGGGCTTGTCCCGGCGGAACGAGGGATTGGCCACTAGCCGGCGCAACAACCTCAAGATCTCTCCTCCGTGTAGTATGCTCAATCCTACGTTCCGCCGGGGCAAGCCCGGCGGGGACGAGCAACACTTACCCTGGCCCGGCGGGCCGCGCGAGTTGGTCAGCGGAAGCGCGTTTTTCCAAAGTTAGACGCCTGCCGGGCGGCCCCGGTGAGTTGGTCAGCAGAACTGCGGATTTCCAAAGTTACGGCCCGGCCGGCCCCTCCGTGCGTTGGTCGGCAGGGGCGCAGTTTTCCCAAAGCTCGCATCCATCGCCTCTCCCCCTTTCGCTCTTCACGTTTCGGTTTGCCGGTCCGTCCGCCTTCGGGGACGGGCTGGGAAGCCCGTCCTACGCGAACGACGGACTGGAACGTTCGTCCTACGGCCCCGCAGACACGTTCCGGCAGCGGACATCCTAACCCCTGGGGAGGGCGGATTTCAAGCCCAAGAATTGGGCAATTTGTGGGCCCCCGTTGCCATGCAAAGTCATCCGGTTTGGAATGAATGAAACCTCTGCCGAGGTTTCTTTTCTCTAGTCCAGGCGTTCACGCCTGCGGAGACGGGACTGGGAACGGATCGAACCGTGCGCCGACTACGGCGCCGGATGCCGACGGCGGGCGATTTCGTCGCGCAAGCGGGCGGCGCGCTCGTACTCTTCGGCTGCCACCGCCTCGGAAAGCTGTTCCGCCAGCGTCTTGCCCACCTTGTACTCCTGCCGGAGCGATTCCTTCATCGCGCCCAGTTGGCCCACCAACTCGTCCTGGTCGAACTGCTCCTCCGCACCGAAGCGGGCGAAGACCTCGCGCAACTGCTCCAAACCCTGGTTGATCGCCTCGATGGCCGTTTCCGGGCCTGAGCGTTCCATCGCCAGCATGGCCGCCGCCTGCGTGCGGTGGAAGAGGACCAACGGGCGGTACTGCTCGTGCGAGAGCGTCCACTGGGGATCGGGCGAATGGGCCGCCAGAAAATCGGTCAACTTCAACAGGTAGTCGGCGTCGGCCAGCGCGGGCAAACTGCCTTAGCGCCAGGGAGCAAATCCGCCGGTGATAGAATTGCAGGAACTCGCGGTCGATCTCCATGCATTGCGCCGGATCGAGGACGAAGCCGTCGCCCTGGATGCGGGCCAGGTCGCCGAGCCACTGGAGGCAGTTCTCCGTGCCGCCGGGGTGCTCGCCATCGGGCCGGCCGGTCACCTCCATTTGCAGCACGCCCATCTCGACCCGCATCTGGAGCACCTCCCGGCCGTCGCCGGCGCGGATCAGCCGGGCGGCGATCACCCCCGGCTTGAAGGGCCAGCCGTGGAGGATGAAATCAATGTCGTGGACTTCATGTTGGTTGGGCATAGCGGTGCATTATACCGCGGCTGGCGGCGGAGTTGTAGGAGGCGACTCCCGTCGCGGCTCGGGCCGCGGCAGGGTTCAGGGTTCAGGCGTCGGAATCCACGCTCCGCCCAAGCCTGAACCCTGAACCCCGAACCCTCCGCATCGGCAACGGGGGTCGCCTCCTACAAAGAGCCCAAATCGGCGGGGCCGCGGCGCTGCTTCTTCTGGGAATGTTGCCGCTTGTGCTCGATGCGGCGGCGGACGGACGCCCGCGTGGGCCGGGTGGGCCTGCGGGGGCGGACCGGCTCGGCCGCCTCGGCGAGCATCCCGCGGAGCTTCTGCAGGCAGTCGGCGGCGTTGCGGCCGGCGTCGCGGAACCGCTGGCTGACGACCAGCAAATCCCCCTCGGCCGTGACGCGGCGGCGGCACTTGGCCAAGAGCCGCTGCCGGACCGGTTCGGGCAGGCTGGGGCTCTGCGTGACCCGCCAGCGGAGCAGGGCCTTGGTGTTGACCTTGTTGACGTTTTGTCCGCCCGGCCCGCCGCTGCGGGCGAAGGTGAACTCGAACTCCCGCAGGGGGATTTGGAGTTGGGGGGTGATGATGAGCATGAGAGGGTTCAGGGGTTAGGGGTCAGGGTTCAGAGAACAGGTCTTGGGGCGGAATTACTCCCTAAACCCTGACCCCTGAACCCTGAACCCTCAACTTACGACGTTCTCCGGCTTTCCGGCCAGGAAGGCCCGCACGTTGGCCACGACGGTGTCGAGCAGGCGTTTTCGGGCGGCGGCAGTGGCCCAGGCGACGTGGGGCGTAATGCAGCAATTCTTGGCCCGCAGCAGCGGATTATCGGCCGGCGGCGGCTCGATCGAGAGGACGTCCAGGCCGGCGCCGGCGATACGGCCGCAGTTGAGGGCCTCGGCCAGCGCCGGCTCGTCGACCAGGGGACCCCGGCCGGTGTTGATCAAGAATGCCCCCGGCTTCATCCACGACAGCCGCTCGGGATTCACCAGATGATGCGTTTCAGGCGTCAAGGGGCAGTGCAGGCTCACCACGTCACTTTGGCGGAACAGTTCTTCGAGGCCGACGAAGCGGACGTGCTCCGGCGGCGCCGGGGGCGGGGCCACGTCGTAGGCCAGCACATTCATGCCGAATGCCCGGGCCGCCTCGGCGGTGGCCCGGCCAATCCGCCCGAAACCGACCACCCCCAGCGTCAGGCCCGCCAACTCGATCAGCGGAAAATCCCAGTAGGCGAAGTCGGGGCACGCGCTCCAGCGGCCCGCAGCCACGCCGTGGCCGTGATCGGCCACGTGCAGCGTGAGGTTCAGCAGGTGGGCAAAGACCATTTGCACCACCGAGAGCGTGGCGTAGTCGGGCACGTTGGTCACGGGGATGCCGCGTTCGCGGGCGGCAGCGACATCGACGATGTTGTAGCCCGTGGCCAATACGCCGACGTAGCGGAGGCGCGGCAGCCGGACGATCAGCTCCCGCGAGAGCACGGTCTTATTGGTCAGGACGATCTCAGCCTGCGCCGCCCGGGCGGCCGTTTCGGCCGGCGGGGTCCGGTCGTAGACGGTACACGGTCCGAGGGCCTCGAGCGGGGCCCAACTCAGGTCGCCGGGATTGAGGGTGTAGCCATCGAGGACGACGATCTGCACGGGATGCCTCCTAAAACTGCTGCATCAGCACGAGTTGGTAGCCGATCAGGAGCACGTACATCGTCAGCAGGGCGGGGAAGAGATAGCCCACGCGGAACCGCGTGCCGAAGAGGTAGTAGTTCTTGAAGACCACCAGCAGTGGCAAGCCGATGGCCGTCAGCACGTACTTGCCCAGCAGGAAGGGAAGGACGCCGAGCGTCAAGAGGCGGCCCATCAGCGGATTGATCTCGTTGCCGCCGGCCTGGATCAGCCGGATGGTCAGCAGGGCGTCGAGGATCGAGGCCAGGAGCAACATCAACACAAAGGCCAACAGGACTGCGGGAAAGCGATCGACGAAATAGGGCCTACGATGCTCCTCGGCGCGGCGCTGGCGCGTGCGGCGTCCCGCCGGGGGAAGGCACCCCCAGGGACTGGTCGGCGATTGGCGGCGGTCGGGCTGCGTGCGCATGTCAACGCCGGGCGCGGCCGGCTGGGGGGCTTCGACGGGCGGTTCGGAGGGCGGATTCATGGTGCATAGTCCCAGGTGATATGTCGCGGAGGTGTAAGGTCTTGGGTCTTGGGGCTTAGGTCTTGGCACGAAGGCCCAAGGCCTAAATCCCAAGACCTCGCGCCGTTACGGCGGGTTTTGCGGCATGGGCAAGTAGCCGCTGAGGTCCTCATTCGGTTGGGCAACCGTAACGCCTACCGACCAGGCGTAAGTGCCGTCGGGATTGTCGTTGTCGCGGGTAAAGACGACCTTGTACCATTGCCACTGCGGCTGGGCGGGCACGTCGGAGACGTTTAGTTGCACTTTACACTGGCAAGGGGATGGTTGCAATGTCGGATTCGGGGCGGTCAGGTCGGCGGAGACGTCGATCTTCGGCACGCCCGCGGCGTCGCAGCGCAAGCGGGTTTCGAGCACCCGCAGGGCGAGGTCGAGGGCTTGGATGCTCCCTTTGTCGGCGGCGGTGCGGAGGGCCAGGCAGCGCTCGACGCGGAGCGCGGAGGCCACCCGCTGCCACGCCACGCCCAGCATGGCGCCGAAGAGCACGACGAAGACCACCACCAGCATCAGCGCGAAACCGCGCCGCTTTGGCGGCCGTCGGCTCAGGGGTTCTTTTTCACGATCAGCGTGCATTGGCGGCTGAGTGGCTGGGCACTCCCCGTGGGGACGTAGTTGATGAATTGGAAGTTTAGCACAATGCACAGGCTGTCGCCCCCGCCGTCGATGACGTTCATGCTCGCGACGTACCGCGCCACGGTGAACGTGGCGGTTGTGCTGCCTGTGTGGTTGACGCGGATCAGCCGCTGGAAGCTGCCGGAGCCCGGGTCGGTGGCCGGATCGACGTAATACTCGATCGTGGTGTCTCCGGTGGACAGGTCCCAGGTGGCCACGCCGTCGGGGTTGGTCCCGCCGTCATAGCACAGCCAGAGGTGATCGCCGGCGGAGTCGGTCGTGCACATGCACGCGAGCAGGCGGCCCTGCTTCTTGCCTCCGAGTCCGCCGCTTGCGTCGCGGAACTCGGGCAGGGCGCCGCCGAGGTCGCGGGCGAGCGCGGCCGTGGCCAGGTCCATTTCCTGAAAGAGCTGGCTCCAGGCGATCAGCTCGGACGTGGGACGGCTGAGGCAAGCCCACGTCGTGGAGAGCACGACCGCCAGAAAGACCGTCAGCCCGCTGGCGAGCACGACTTCCACCAGCGTAAATCCGTTGCGTAATGTAGCCGGCACACTCCGTGTGCCGGCGCTGCGTGGACCGCCATTATTGCCGACAGGCCGGACGGCACACGGAATGTACCTACTACATTGCGGGTGCATCATGGGCTGGGGGGCAAGTTCACGGTGACCGACACCTGAACCGTCACGTCTTGGTTGTTGCTGTTGCCGTTGACGCCATTGAGCGACCGGACGACGGGCCCGTTGATTGTCAGGTAGTTTTCGACGCCGACCAGCCGGACGCCGTCGGCCACCACGTAAGTGGTCTGGTCGCTGGGGGCGGCGTGGAGACTCACGGTGACGCAGGAGTCGGCGGCGATGTACATGGGGAGGCCCAGCTTCTGCCACCACGTTCCCACCGTGTCTTGCTCGCCGTTGGGCGCGTTCTGCTGGTTCACGGCGATTTCGACCGGCAGGCCTCCGTTCAAGGAAACATCGAACAGCGCGCCGCTGGAGAGAGTCAATCCGGCGGGGGCCGGCCAAGTGGCCTCGGCCACGTACCAGCCGGCGGCGGGCACGGTGAAGTTCCAGAAGGCGTAACCGGGCGTTTGCCCCTCCGGCAGCGACGGGCAGTATTGGTAGCCGGCGCGGTCCGGGATCAGCGAGCCGGTCGCACCGAGGGTCCAATTGCCGGTCTGCGTGTAGTCTATCAGGCCGTCGCCGTCGCTGTCGCTGCCGATTTGGCCGTCGTCGTGAGTAAGGATGGGAAGGTCGGTGGGGACCGGCGAAGCCGACGTAAACGCGCCGTTGTCCGACGCGATCCTGACGCCGGCGCCGAGTTTCCGGGCCCACGGCTGATCGAAGGGCGTCAGATACCAGGTGTGCTGCGCGTAGGCCAGGTTCATGCCGGCCGTGGCTCCGTCCCTGGCGGGAGTCCTACAGTCGTAGGTGACCGAGCCGTCCGCCGCCTGTATTTCGAGCGGCTGCAAGTCCCGCGAGAGGATCACCAGCAGCGGAAACAACCCCGCCAGGGCGACGCTGAACACCATCAAGGCGACGATCAACTCCAAGAACGTGAAACCGCAACGTCCGGTTAGCGGCCGACGGCACGTCGGCCTTGTTCCGCCGCAAGCGGCCGTGTCGGCTGCTGAACGTGTTTCACTGCTTTCGCGGAACCGATCGTTCATTGCCGGCATCCCTTACTGGAATTGGAGCCCGAGCGTGATGCCGGTGGCCACGATGGTTCCGTTCTGGTCGATCGAGATGCTGGCCGGGTCGCCGCTGTTGGTGGTGGCCGTGGCCGTGAAGCCGGAGCCGTCGGGGGAGAGCACCGGCGGCCCGTAGCTGTAGTTTCCCGCGGCGGGGAAGGCCGGATCGAGCAACCCCATGGCGCAGAGATCGTTGAATTGGCCCGTGTACGCGCGATATTCGAGCCAATAGAGGCGTTCGGCCGCCCAGACGGCGCGGAGATTGGCGGCGGCGACGTCGGCGCGGGACTGCTCGATGGCCCGCTCGAAGGTCGGAACGCACATGGCCGCCATGATCGCGACGATCGTCAGGACGATCATCATCTCGACGAGTGTAAAAGCGGATTTGGCAGGCATGGCGGTTAATGGACCTTTCCGGCCATTTCGAACATGGGCATGTAGATCGACATCATCATGCCGGCCACGGTGATGCCCATGCCCATGATGATCACCGGCTCCATGAGCTTGGTGGCCCGCCCAATCATGGTTTCCATCTTTTCCTTGTAATAGGGGGCGATTTGCTCCATGACGGCGGCCAACTGGCCGGACTCCTCGCCGATGCGGACCATGTTGCTGATCATCGTGGTGAACAGTCCGGTTTCTTCGAGCGAGGCCGCCAAGGGGCGGCCGGCGGCAACCCGCACCTGGACGCGGGCCAGCGCGTCGCGGTAGACGGGACTGTCGTGGAAGACGCCTTCCAGGGTGGCGAGCGTCTCCAGCATGGGAATGCCGCTCTTCAGCAGCAAGGCGATGTTCGAGGCGAAGTGGTACATCGCCGCTTGCACGATCAGCTCTCCGAACAGCGGCAGGCCGATGCCCACGCCGACAAACAGGCGGTGGCCGGACTCGGTCTTGGCGAATTGCCGGATGCCCACCGCGGCGGCGATCAGTCCCACGGCGACGAACACCCCGTAGCGGACGATGAAATTGGAGAGATCGACCACGAACTGCGTAATGCCCGGCAGCTCCGCCCCCAAGTCCTTGAACATTTTGGCGAAGGTGGGGATCACCAGCCAGAGCATCAGCGTGACGGCGCCGACCGCAAAGCAGATCAGGATCATGGGATACATCATCGCCGCTTTCACCTTGCGGCTGGTGGCGCGGGCTTCGTGGATTTGCTTGTTGAGCTCGCCGAGCACAAGGGCCATTTGTCCGGTGATCTCGCCGGTGCGGATGACTTCGATCCAATGGCGGCGGAAGACGTTGGGAAAGTTGGCGGCAGCGGCATGGACGGAGCTGCCCGCCGCCACCCGGCCGGCGATCTGATCGAGCACGTGCCGCAGCTTGAGGCTCTGGCTCTGCTCGGCGCAGATTTGCAGCGATTGCAGCAACGGCGTGCCCGACGACACCAGCGTGGCCAATTGCTGGAAGAAGGTCATCTTGTCGTCCAAGGCGACCTTCTTGTGCGGCTTGCTGGAGACGCGGGCGCGGGCGATGAACCAGTCTTCGAACGCCACGGTATTGAACCTTTCTGTATTCCTCACGCTCCGCGTGAGGAGTACGTCTACAAGTTGTCCAGTATTCGCGCCAACACGGGTTGCGACGGTTCGCGGACGTCCTCCAGGAACTCGACGCCGATCGAGTTGCCGTCCTCGTCTGCCCGGGAGTAAGCGACCCTTCCCAGGATGCCGGCCTCGACGGCTTCGTGCCGCTGGTTCTCGACTTGGAAATGGATGAAGACGCTCTGTCCGCGCTCCAGGGAGATGTCGGCCACGAGTCCCACGCCTCCCCGGCTGATGTCGAAAGAGCTTCCCGGCACGGTCGGCCCATCCGGGAGCACGGTCAGTTGCAGCGGACAGAAGTAGGCCACGCGTTGATAGCGGCGTTGCTCGTGCATGGGGGGCTACTCCTCCTCGCTGCTGGCCACGGTGAGGATTTCTTCGAGGCTGCTCGATCCCTGCCGCACCTTGTCGAGCCCGCTGTCCAGGAGCAGTTTCATGCCCTGCTCCCGGGCGGCGGCGCGGAGTTCGGGCAGGGGCGCCTTGGTCTGGATCAGGTTGGCCATGCGGCTGGTGATGCGGACCACCTCGAAGACGCCGATGCGGCCCTTGTAGCCGCTGCCCCGGCAGTGGTCGCAGCCCTTGGGCCGGTAGATGGTCTGGCCGGCCTCCAGGCCGAACCGCTGGGCCGTCTCCGGGTCGCACTGGTACGGCTCCCGGCACTGCTGACACAGCCGGCGGATCAGCCGCTGGGCCTCGAGCACGCGGAGCGTCGAGGCCAGCAGGAACGGCTCGATCCCCATGTCCTCCAAGCGGTTGACGGCCGAGAGCGAGTCGTTCGTGTGGATCGTGGAGAGGACGAAGTGGCCGGTCAGCGCCGCCCGCAGGCAAATCCCGGCTGTCTCCTGGTCGCGGACCTCGCCGACCATGATCACGTCAGGGTCCTGGCGGAGGAAGGCCCGCAAGGCCCCAGCGAAGGTCAGCCCCACCTGGGCCTTCACCTGCACCTGGTTCATCCCCTTGAACTTGTACTCGACCGGGTCTTCCACCGTGCAGATGTTGATATCCGGCTCGTTCAACAGGTTCAGGCAGGCATAGAGCGTGGTGCTCTTTCCGCTGCCGGTCGGCCCGGTGACGAGCATCAGTCCGTGGGGCATCTGGATCGACTCGACGAGGTCCTTCGACTGTCGCTCGTCGAAGCCCAGGCCGGTCAGTTCGATGGGAATGGCGCCCTTGTCCAAGAGCCGCATGACCATTTTCTCGCCGTAGACGGTCGGTACGGTGCTGACGCGGAGATCGACCCGCTTCTCGCCGCTGCGGAGCGCGATGGCTCCGTCCTGGGGCACGCGTTTCTCGGCGATGTCCATCCGCGCCAGAATCTTGAAGCGGGAAACGATGGGCACGAAGAGCGACCGCGGCGGCGGGGCCAGCTCGCGCAGCACGCCGTCCACCCGCAGCCGAATGGCGCACGAGTTCTCGAACGGCTCGAGATGAATATCGCTGGCGCCGGTCCGCAAGGCTTGCTCCAGGACCTGGTTGACCATGCGGATGATGTGCCCGTCCTGGCCCGGCGGGGGCGGGAGGTCCAGGTTCAGGATATCCTCGTTGTGTTGCCGGTCGATTCCCACCGCCTCCTCCTCTGTGGGGAGGGCGAAGTCGCTCGGCCCGGCGACGAATTGCGCCGCGCCTCAGAGCCGCAGTACAAGCCGGCAATCGCCGCTTCGATCACGGAGAGCCGGGCGATCAGCGGACGCACGTACATGCCCGTCAACAGTTGCAGCTCGTCGACCATCAACATGTCGTCGAAGCCGGCGAAGGCCACGTCAAGCGTGTCCTCGGAACTGGCCACAGGCGCCAAAAGGTGGTCGCGGCAGAGTTTTTCGGGCAGCAGGCCGGCCAGCTTCGGATCGGCCCCCTGGGGGCCTGCGTCGTACAGCGGCGCCATCAGATACTCGGCGTATGCCTGGGCGATCTGCTCTTCCGCGACCAGTCCCGTCTTGACGAGGATGGACTCCAGCGAGCCGTGGTGTTTTAACTGGGCCTGGCGGAGGGACTCCATCTGCTCCGGCAGGAGCAGTCCTTTCTCCGCCAACAGTTGGACCAGCAGCGGCTGAGAGCCATTCAGTGCGGCGGTGTTGGCCATGGGAGGTCTCGCAATCGCCGGGGGCTAACGGCCCCCGGAAGGTACGCCAACTAACGCTTTTGCGTGGAGGAACGTGATGCGGGTTTCTCACCGGGGGCCAGTAGCCCCCGGCTCTTCTGCGCCGAGGCGGCGCCGGAAGCAACGTCCGAGTAGCTCAGTTCCACCGTCTTTCCTTGACACTCCAGCACGACCTTGTAAGGGAATACGCCGAGGACCTTGCAGGGGGCGGGCGCCGCCCCCCGTTCCGCGAGCGTTTCCCGCGGGGCATACAGGTTTCCGTTGATTATCGCCAGCCGGCGGTCGCCCACGATGCAGGTGCCTTCGAGGGTCAGTCCGGCGAAGGGGCCGGCGTTCTGCCCGGCGGCAGTGCCCCGGCCGGCCGTCTGGCCCGCCGGGTCACCCTCGCCCCCCATCCCCCGTTTCCCCAAGGCCCGCGGTGCCGTGCCGGACGACTCGAACGGATCCCGCGTGGGCGGCGGCGCGATCACCGGCCGGAGCAACGCGGCCGCCAGTTCGGATTTGTTCTGCGGCGACGCGGCCTTCTGCTCGGCGGCGAACTGCGAGATGCTGGGCCAGATGCAGTAGCCCACCACGGCAAGAGCAATCGCCCGAGACGCCAGTTTGTCGGCCGATACTGTCATATTATCCGCTCAATCCTAACACGGTGAGTCTCATGCCTGCGCCCCCCGTGGCGCCATGCAGCGGCGAAATCGAGACATCGTCCACTCGGAACAGCCGCTGGTCCGATTCCACCCAGCGGAGAAACCGGTCCAGGTCGAAGAAGGTCCCCTCCAACTCGATCTGAAACGTGATGACCCTCAACGGACCAAACTGCTTCGGCTCGCGACAGTCAAACCTGTTCATCTTCAGGGGCAGCCGGCGGATGCCGTCGAGCACGTACTGCACCCACTGCTTGGTGTCGGCTTGCCGGGGCACCCGCGGCTCCAGGGCCGAATACTGCTTCCGGAACCGCTCCAGGTTGGCCGCCAGTGCGATCAACTTGGTTTCCCGGCCGAGTTTGTTGGTAGCCTGGGCGATACGGGTGTCCAGCGGGACGAAAATTGCGTAGTAGCCGGCCAGCAGCACCGCCGCCATCACGCAAATGCGCAACTGCGTGGGGTTGTGGAGGCTATCCAGCAGCCGGACCTTCAGCCCGCCGCTTCTGCGATCACCGGATTCCGCTCCGCTCATTTGGCCCCCTTCTTGGCCGGTGCGCTGCCGCCGCCGGCCCGGTCTTTGGGCAGGCAGATAATATTGAATGTCGCCGCCCTCTGGCCCTTCACGCTCGACCCGCCTTGACTGATGCCGGTCAGTTCGGCCGAGGCGAAGTTGTGCTGGAGGACGGGATCGTTACGGAGCGAGTTGAGGAAGGCGTCGATTTCGCGCGGCGTGGAGCCGTCCTTGGCCAAGGGCACGCTGACACCAACGGTGAAGGACGGCTTCACTGGGCCCTTTCCGACCGTCAGCGCGCAATGCGCTTTCGAAGCGGCTGAGCGCTGCTTTGGCGGGGAGCCGCATCGTCAAGTCGGCCGTGTAGGCGGTCCAGAGAATCCGGGTTTCGACGAACTTGCGGACGGTTTCGACCTTATTCTCCAACTCCTTCACTTCCTGCCCCAGGCGCCCCGGCTCCGCCGCGCTGAGACACTTGTAGCGGCTCCTGGGCCATCGCGCTGGCGTAGGAGTCGTCCAGTTTCGTCGCGTAGGCGCCGAGGAACAGTCCCGCGCAGGCGACCAGCATGGCCGAGAAGGCCAGGTCGGCCCAGGGGAATATCTCCCACAACGAGGGACGCGGCTTCAGGGAGCGGGACAGGTCGAAGGCCTTGGCGGCCTGGGCAAGGCCGCCCAGGGCCAGTCCGAAGGCCGTCGCCGCCGCGTCCGGCTCCGGCCCGTCCCGCCACAGGACGCGGGTTTCCATGTCCGAGGGGAACTGCTCTTGTTGCAGGCGCTCGTGCAGGTCCGGCCGGCCGTGGATGATCGCGTATTCCGGCGCGGCTTCGACGCCGTAGTGCAGTTGCCGGATCCGCAGGGTGCGGGCCGCGGAAACGATCGCCGGCCCCTCGCCGCCGGCCGGCAGGGAGAAGCCTTTCCAGGAGAGCGGTAGGCCGCCGAAAACCATTACCGCCAGCCCTTGCCCGGCGCCCAGGAACACGCACAGCAGCGTCTTCGACCGGCGTGGAAAACGGCGCCGCGCGGAGGCCAGCCGCACCAGCGCGCAAGGGGACGGTTCGGCCCGGCAAGGCCGCACGCCCAGCCGGCCCAGCGCCGCCACGACGCCCGCAATGTACTTCGTCCGGCAAGCGGCCACACTTGCCAGCGGCGGCTTGTGTGCGTTCACCTTGATCAGATCGGCGGTCAGATCGTCGACGCAGATATTGGACAAGCAGAGGGCTTTTTGCAGCACGCCCGCCGGCGTGACCGCCTCGCCGGCCAACGCCGGCTGGGCCGTGGAGAAGAGGCGGAAATCGGGCAGCCCCACCGCCACCGGCAAGCGGCGCCAGCGGCCCACCAACGGCCCGAGCAGCCCTTGGGCCACTTCCGCCCAGTTGTTCGCCGTGCAGGGGGCGGCCGACGAGGCGATCTCGACGGGCCCCAAGGGCGTGGCGGCCACTTTGCTCACGGCCACCTCGTGCTCGCCCAGGTACAGCCCGATCGCTTTGTGAACCGCGATTTTCGCCAGTAGTGTTCTCATGGCATCGTGAGCGCCGTGAGCGGCACGTCCCTGAGCGCAGCGAAGGGCGTGGCGAACGGCCAAGTCACGCCCTTCGCTGCGCTCAGGGACGTGCCACCCTCCGTGGGTGCGCGGTTTCGGTTCAAGACAACAAAGCGGGCGGCCCGGAACGCGACCGGCCGCCCGCTGTTCTCGTGCAAATCCCGCCGGCGCGTTGCGCACTAAGCGCGGCCCAGGCGGCCGCGCCCCGCGACGGACAAGCGAATAGGGCGATCAAGGACTCGGAGCAGGGGCGGCCACGACGTCCGCACCCATCGGGTTGATCTCCGGGAAGCCGGAAATCGGCAGCGTCGCGCCACTTGACCCCCCGGCGACGTTGTAGCCGTTCTCGTCGAACGTCACCTGGTAAGCCCCATAGCTGCTGGAGGCGTTCCGCGTCAGGGTCAGCTCCCACGCTGGCGCCGCCTTGCCGTTGACAAGGGCGTGGCTCTCGGTCATCGTCCCGAGGGTGAAGTACTTCGGCAAGTTCTGGTTGATGTCCAACGTTTCCCCGGTGTTGGCGTCGGCCGGCCACGCGCCAGTGGTGGCGTCGGCGGTAACGCCGGCGGTGGTGCCGTAATAGTAACCGTTCTTGGCCAGGTAGCGTTCCTGGGAGGCGCGGACCGCCGACAGGTAGTTGAACGCCTCGGCGGCCTTGGCCCGCTCGACCGACTTGAGGAACTGCGGCACGCCGAAGGCGGCCAACACGCCGATGATCACGATGACCACGGCCAACTCGACCAGGGTGAACCCCTTGCGGGTTCCAGTGTTAATCCGACACATTTGACTCGTCTCCCTTGTTGCGTGCCCTTGGCGGCACATGGATGTGAAAAACACGCCCCGGGTGCGCCTGGGGCCTTCGGTTCCACGGCTGCCAGCCGCGCGTTTCTGCGGCGACGCCCTGGCAACCCTGTAGTAAACCAGTAGGTCGCGCCGGCCGGCTTGTCAAATCGGATTCTTGCGGCCGAGCAAGACACTAGCCCGAAGCGCAAGCGAGGGCGGGGAGCAAAACCCGCGCTTGCGCTTCGGGCTCGTGTGGGATTGCGCTCCGCCGGGGCTGCCCTACTGTTCGGGAGGGGGGCTGGCCGGAACTGCTATGGCGTCCGGCGGGGGGGTTTCGTAGAGGCTGGGCGGGTCTTTGCCCGTCCCCAGCGGGGCCTGCATCACCCGCCGCTCGAGTCCCAGCGACCGCGGCGGTCCCAAGTAATTCAGTCCCTGGGGACACTCCGGCCGCCAGATGTGCGGCGTCAGGATCACGATCAGTTCCGTCCTCGTCGTGGCCGTCGTCGTGTGGCGGAACAGAATTCCGATCCACGGCAGACGGCTCAACAACGGCAGCCCTGACCAGTTCTCGTCGAGCTGATTGTCGAACAGTCCGCCGATGACGATCGTGGCCCCGTCGGGAATCAAGATGTTGGAGGTGACCTGGGTGACGTCGGTTTGCGGAATGCCGCTCGCGTCGAGCGAGCCCGTGCTGCGTTCGGGGTGAATCTCCATGCGGACCATGCCGTCGGAAGAGACGAACGGCCGGAGCCGCAACTGCGTGCCGATGCTGAGGAATTGCACGTTTTCGGTGGTGCTCGTCTGGCTGACGGTGCTCGTCTGATAGCCCAGGTTCTGCCCGAGGTGGAGTTCCGCGTGCTGCTTGTTGAGGACCAGCAGGCGCGGGCAAGCCAGCACCTTGGTCTCGCCCATGGTCTCCAGGGCGCTGATGAAGCCGGTGGTGCTGTTGGAGACGAAACCGAACTTTAGGCCGTTGGTGGCGGGGCTTGGCGCATACCCGCTGGCCAACTGGCCGCCGGCGGCCAAGACGGAGGCGGGCGTGAAGCCGGCCGCGGCGTTGATCGCCGCCCCGTCGCCCATGACGGCGAGCGCCTTGCCGGCCCCGTCCAACAAGGCGAAGTTGACCCCCAGGTCCATCCCCTTCTTCAGGTTGACCTGCACGATCACCGCCTCGATCAGCACTTGGATGGGTTGCACGTCAATTTGGGCAATGACCCGGTCCACGGTTTTCAGCACTTGCTCGTAGTCCTGCACGATGATGATTTCCCCGCCGGCCATGGAGTTTCCGCCCGTGGCATCCTCGCCGCCGCCACCGCCGCTACCACTACCACCGCCGCCACCGCCGCCGCCGCCGCTGCTGGGGGCAACGCCCGTGTCGATTTGCTGAATGCCACTCTTGGCGTCCGGTGAGCAAGTGCTCGTACCGCTCTTGCTCAGCAGCTTCTCGATCATCTTCTTTACGTCGCTGCTCTTGACGTAATTCAAGTGGTACACCCGTACCGGCAAGTTCTCGGCTTCTTGTTTCTTCGTCTCCTCCACGGCGGTGATATAGATCACGTCCTGCTCGCGCCGGACCGTCAGTCGGCACAGCCGGGCGATGGCTTGCAGAATCTCGTCCGCGGTCTTGTCGCGGAGGTCCAGGGTCACGCGGCCGTTCACACCGGAAGAAACCAAGATGCTCAGGTTCGCCTGCCGGCCGAGGATTTCCAGCGCCTTGCGGACGTCAGCGTCGTCCAGGTGTATGGTAATCGGTTTGCCGCCGGCGGGCGGAGCCTGCGGGTTGGAGCCCGCCACCGCAGCCGGGGCCGGCACGCCCGGCGGCCTCGCGGCCTGTTGGGACGGCAGTTGCACTTGTTGGGGCGGCACCTGAACTGCCGCCCCGGCAGTCGGCGCACCCTGGGGCGGCGGGACGACCTCCGGCACGTCGGCGACAACCTTTACCACATTCTCCGGAGGGGGAGGCGGCAAGATGCGGGGCGGGGCGGTTTGGGTAGCTTCATAGCCCGCCGGGCGTACTGCCCCCGCGGTGTCCGGCATCGGCTGCGCCGAGGATTTCGCCCGTCTGGCAGCCTCTTCCGCGCCGTATTGCTCCGCGCCGTTGCACCGGTGCCAGGCATAGTTTTGCGCGCAGCCGGCCAGGGCCGTGCAAAGGCATAGCATGGCCATCACTGCGCACTTCCACCTGCGCTTGCGCATTCTACCCAGAATCACTTCCTCTGCCCGCTCACCATTCGCCAAGCCACCCATTCTCACTGAGTTGGCTTGTGATCGTGCGCGCATGGCGCGCGCTCTCCGCACGTTGGCGTAGTCCCATATAATAATCGAGCGAGACAGAGTAGAACTTAACGGATTTCCTGATTAGAAAGGCTGGGTAAAGATTGCCGGCGGCCGCCCCATCCCCTACAGTCAGCGGGGTACATTGCCCAGAGCGGTATGATTCCATTGACGGCCGCCGTTTCTGTTCCAACCATAGGAGTCACACTCGCGATGTACTGCTACCAATGTGAACAAACCGCCAAGGGGTCCGGTTGCACCGTGATGGGGGTCTGCGGCAAGGAGCCGGCCCCCGCCGCCCTGCAAGACCTCCTGGTTCATGCCGCCAAAGGCATTTCCATGTACGCCCACCGGGCGGCCGAACTCGGGACCAGCGACCGCCAGATCGACCGGGCGGTCCTCGATTTCCTCTTCGCCACGGTGACCAACGTCGATTTCGACCCCGAGCGGCTCCGCGGCCACCTGGCCGACGCCGCCAGAGTGCGCGACGCCGCCAAGGCGCTCTATGAAAACGCCTGTGCCAAAACCGGCAAGACTCCCGAGGCGATTGACGGGGCCGCTGCCTGGCAGCCCGCCGCCGACCTGGCCGGGCTAACGCGCCAGGGAGAGGACGTGTCGCTGCTGAAGCGGCAGGCCCGGCTGGGACCAGATATCACCGGCCTTCAGGAATTGATCCTTTACGGTCTGAAGGGCGCCGCCGCCTACGCCGATCACGCCCGGATTCTCGGCTACGAAGACCCGGACGTTTATGCCACGTTCCACGAGGCACTCGATTTCCTCACTGAGGAGAACCCGACCCAGGACGCCCTGCTCGATTGGGTGATGAAGACCGGCGAGTTGAACCTGACGGTGATGGGCTTGCTGGACGCCGCCAACACCAGCGCCTACGGCCATCCCGAGCCTACCACGGTCCGCGTCACGCCGCTCAAGGGCAAGTGCATCTGCGTCTCCGGCCACGACCTGAAGGACCTCGACGAGTTGCTTGAACAGACCGCCGGCAAAGGGATCAACGTCTACACCCACGGCGAGATGCTCCCTTGTCACGCCTATCCCGGCCTGAAGAAGCACAAGCACCTGGTGGGCAACTACGGCGGGGCCTGGCAGGACCAGCGGACCGAGTTCGAGCAGTTCCCCGGCGCGATCCTGATGACCACCAACTGCATCCAGAAGCCCAAGGAGACCTACCTGCACCGCATCTTCACCAGTGGGCTGGTGGCCTGGCCCTGCGTGCGGCACATCGGGCCGGATCGCGATTTTGGCCCGGTCATCAAAGCCGCGCTGGCGGAGCACGGCTTTCTTGAGGACGCACCCGAGCAGACAGTCACCGTCGGCTTCGGCCATCACGCCGTGCTGGGCGTGGCCGAAAAGATCGTCGCCGCGGTCAAGAACAAGCAGATCCGCCATTTTTTCCTGGTGGGCGGATGTGACGGGGCCAAATCCGGCCGGAATTACTACACCGCCTTCGCCCAGCGAGTGCCGAAGGACTGCGTCGTTCTCACCCTGGCCTGTGGCAAGTACCGCTTCAACAAGCTCCAGTTCGGCTCGATCGACGGCGTGCCGCGGCTGCTGGACATCGGCCAGTGCAACGACGCCTATTCGGCGGTGAAGATCGCCACGGCGTTGGCCGACGCCTTCCAGTGCGAGGTGAATCAACTGCCGCTGTCGTTCATCCTCAGTTGGTTCGAGCAGAAGGCGGTGGCGATTCTGCTGACGCTCTTGTACTTGGGCATCAAGAACATCCGCCTGGGGCCGAGCCTGCCGGCGTTCATCACGCCGCCGGTGCTGAAGCTGCTGATCGAGAAATTCAACATTGCCCCCATCACCACGCCCGAGGCCGACCTGACGGCGATTCTGGGGTAGTAGAAGCGGCATCTTAACCTGTAGAAGCGGCATCTTGCCGCTTCATGGCATTGCCCGAAAGTAGCGCCCCGCCAACATGGCGCGGCAAGATGCCGCGTCTACCTGGGACACCCCGCCGAAACCTGCCGTCCCGGCCGGGGTTTATTAAATAGTATTGAGCTTTTGGCGGGTATTCGTACAATCCGGGGGGGTGCTGTTTGTCTTCCAGGCCCGTGTGGTCCCAGGCGACCGCTTGTTGCAGAGGAGACCGTCATGGCAGCAGGGCATCCTTTCGTCATGGGCCGGCGCCTTTTGGCGGCGTCGGCAGTTTTGGTTCTCCCAATTCTGAGCGCCTGGTCAGGTGAGCCTGGCAAAAAAGCGCAGGCGGCCGACGAGACGGCGGCCCGGCTGGTGCAGTCGGCGCTGGAAAGCGAGTTGGCCGGCAAGGACGCCCGGCGCGATGCCCTCTTGCAGCGTGCGCTGGAAATCGCGCCCGACAATCCCCAGGTTCACTGGCAATTGGGCGAAGTCCGCTTGCAGGGCAAATGGATGTCGCCGGCCGACGCGGCCAAGGCTGCACAGACGGATAAGCGGCTGACCGAGTATACGCGGCGGCGCGATGCGGCCGGCCCAACTGTGGCCGACCAGGCGGCCCTGGCACGCTGGTGCCGCAAGAATCGCCTCGATGATCAACAGCGGGTGCATTGGCTGTCTGTCCTGCAGCGCCAGCCGGACAACGCCGAGGCGATTCAGGCCTTCGGACTGCGGCCGTATCAGGGGAAGATGTTGACGGCGGCGCAAATTGGGCAACTCCAGTCGCAGCAGCGAAGGGTCCGCAAGGCGGCCGACCAGTGGCGCCTGCTGGTGGCCCAGTGGCGCAATGCGGCGGAAGCCCGCGATCCGGAGATCCCTGCGGCACTGCGCGAGAAGTTGGCCCAGATCGCCGACCCGGCCGAGATAATCGCCCTGGAGGCGGACCTCTGGCGGCAAGTCGGCACCAAGCGGCAAACGCGGCTCTACGGCGAGATGACGCAGGCGATGATGCCCGTCCTGGGCGGCAATCCGCAGCCCGCCGCGGCCGAATCGCTGGCCCGCTACGCGGCCTTCTCGGCGTTCCCCGACGTCCGGGCGGCGGCCGTGGCGGGCCTGAGGCGCCGCCCGTTGGATCACTATGCCCCGCTGTTGCTTTCCGGCCTGCAATCTCCGGTCGAGGCCAGCATGCAATGCAGGCTAAGCGCCACCGGAGAGCTGATCGCCAGCTATTCTCTATTCCAGGAGGGCGCGTTGGCCGACGTGTCGTCCTCGCTGATGATTTCGCCCGCCAACTCCCCCCTCGACCCTGTGACGTCCGCGCCGTCCGTGTCTGTGACACCAGGCACCGGCACGGTGGTGTTTGACAGCCCGCAAGAGAGGCAACTCCTCATGCGCAGCGACCCGGGTTACGTGGCGGCCGCTTATGCTCAGGCGAGGGCGGAGGCGGCGGAGGCGGCGGCAGCCACGGCGGCGATGCCGACGCTTGTCGCTAACGCCAAGGCAGCGAACGAGGCCGCAGCCGCCGCCAATTGGCAAGCCAACGCGATGCGGTCGCGGACCCAGGCCGCTCAGAATGCGGCCGCCCTCCGCGATGCCGTCGATCGCGCCAACCGCGCCATCGCCCAGCGCAACGCCCAAATCGTGACCGTGCTTTCCAAGGCCACCGGTCTGAAATTGGGCGACCAGCCGATGGACTGGTGGGCCTGGTGGTGGCAGGACTATAACGAGATGTATAATGTGGGCGGCGCAACAGGGCAAAGCGGTGATAGCCGGCCGCGCAAGCCCGAGTACGGCTACGAAAACCGCTTGGAATACGCCGGCAGCAGCCCAATGTATCTGCCGGTCACTGCGATCACGATCGGCAGCGGCCCCATCCCCTGCTCCTGTTTCGCTCCTGGCACCAAGGTCTGGACGCTCGGCGGCCGGCAGCCGATCGAGAAGATCAAGCCGGGCGACTGCGTGCTGGCCCAAGACGTCGAGACCGGCGAGATGGCCTATAAGCCGGTGCTGGCGAGGACTGTCCGCTGGGTGGAATCGCAGATGGAAGTCGGCCTGGGCGGCGAGACGATCACTGCCACGCCCAGCCATCCGTTCTGGGTGTGCGGCCAGGGCTGGCGGATGACCAAGCAACTGAAGGTGGGCCAGCGCGTCCATACGCCCTCCGGCGGCGTGGCAATCGAGAGCATCGAGAAGGTCGAGAGCGATGAGCCCAACGCCGGCTACGCCTACAACTTGATCGTGGCCGACTTCGACAGCTACTTCGTCGGCGACCGTGGAATCCTGGTTCACGACAACACGCCGCGCCGGCCTACCGCCGCCCTCGTGCCCGCCCTGATCGCCCAAGCACCGACAGCCAACCCATAGCCTACGTTCCGTCGCCTTTCGCTCCGCGAAAGTTCGCCCCCTGCGGCGAGATCGCGACGACAGATCGCTTCTTTCGCGGAGCGAAAGGCGACCCTCGTTCACTTGTCGGCCGTCACTGCTTGCCGCCCTTGAGCAGGAACTCCGTCTTCGGATCGGCGGCCTCGACGCGCTGCACGCGGATGGCCGACGGGCCGTCGATCGTGCAGTTGCTCTCGCACATGCCACAGCCGACGCACAGGTCACGGTCGACGTACGGCTGCTGAATCTCGACCGGCTGCCCGTCCTTGTCTTTCACCGTGAGCGTGTTGCGGATCTTGATCGCCTTCTCCGGCGTGGGACACATCTCCTCGCAGCGGATGCAGGGCGTTTTCTCGGCCCAGGGAAGGCAGCGGGCGTGATCGAAATACGCCTTGCCGGTCGGATGTTTGTGCTTCTCGTCTTCCGTCAGCCGCGGGATGGCCCCGGTCGGGCAGACCTGGCCGCAAAGCGTGCAGGTGTACTCGCAATTGCTCTGCTCGAAGATGAAACGGGGGACCAGCCGGGGCGAGAAAATGCCCTCCACGCCCGATTCGAGCACGGCCGGCTGAAGGACGTTGGTCGGGCAGACCTTTAGGCACTCGCCGCAGCGGATGCACAGGTTGAGGAACGTCTTTTCGTCGGCCGCGCCGGGCGGACGCAAGAGGTACGAATCGACTGACACCGGCCGCACGGCCCGCACGACGGCGGACAGGCCCGGTATGGCCGCGCCCAGGGCGATGCCGGCCAGCAGCTGCGGCGGGAGAGATCGACCGGTTTGGTCGCAACCTGCGGGCGGGCTTGGCGAAACGTGAACTTGACGATGCCTTTCGGGCAGACATCCACGCAGTCCATGCAGAGGTTGCAGCGTTCGGGCGAGAAGCCGGCGGCGGGCTCCAGTGCGCCCATCCGGCACGTTGCCGCGCAGTCGCCGCACGACTTGCAGACCTTTGCCGGCGCGCGTCTCAAGAGCGGCCGGCTGCCCAACAAGCCCAGCAACGCACCGGCGGGGCAGAGATAGCGGCACCAGAACCGCCGCGCGAGCAGTTCCAGGGCGAAGACCGCCGCCAGCAACGCGGCCGAGAGCCATGCCAGGTGGAAAACCATCGGCTGGAACGGGAGCAAATGCCGCTTGTCGGCCCAATCGGCCAGCGGGCCCGCGCCCCAGTCGTCGCCCATCCAAGCCAGGCCGGCCTTCGCCCCGCGGCACAGCAGCGGATCGGCCCAACAGGTCAATCCCCGCACGAGCAGCGAAAACGGATCCAGCAAGCCGACCAGGGGGAAGGCGAACAGGGCGGCCACCAGGACGGCGAGCAGCAGGACGTAGTGCGCGGCTCGCAGGGTGCCATGCCCACGCTCGCCGTGGGCATGAGGCGCCGGCAGTGGCCGTGCTACCACATGCCCACGGCGAGCGTGGGCATGGCACTCTGGCCCGTCGGCGGTTCCGGGGGGCATTCCGGGGGCTGTTAGCCCCCGGCTATTGTCGCCCGATGGTGACTCCAGCAGTCGATTGGTCCGCCGCGTAATGGGGCGCAACAGCCGGTGAAAGTAGTCCAGCAGCGTCCCCAGCGGGCAGACCCAGCCGCAGAAAAACCGCCCCAGCAACATCGTCAGCAGAACAACGGCCGCCGCCGGCCAAAACAGGGCGATGAACTGCCGGGCGGCGAGCATGGCAGCCGCGCCGGCCAGCGGATCGAGCCGGCAGAGCAGATTCTCGCCCCCGGCGAGCCGGTCGGCCGCGGGACCGGCCAGCGCGGCGGGGTCCGCCGGCATGACGTACTCGGTGCGGCGGAAGAGCCAGAGAAACACCACGAGCAAGGCCAATTGGGCCGCCCGCCGCCACCATCGCCAGGGAATCCACAACGGACGAATCATGCTACTCCGCCCTCAAGGCACGGTCACTTTCTCCGCCGCACGGCCGCCGACGGCAATCCGGTGCTCGCCGGCCGGCAAACCGGTGAGCGTTAGTCCCGCCCGGCTCGTCACACCGCTGCGAAGCGCGATTCGGACGTAGCGGGCAACGCTTCCATCCACCGTCACGGCCACCGGCCACGTGGTCCAACGCGGCCCGGCGACGCTCTGCTGGGTCGCCTCGAAGCGGAGCTTGACGTTCCTGGCGTCCGGGTGCGCCCCGCAAGCGGTGACGTGGACAGCCAGGGGGACCGCGGCGCCGTCGCGGATCGCCCACTCGTGCGGCGTGGCGTTCCATCCCTCGACCATCAAGTGCGGCGCCGCGGCGCCGAGCAGGCCGGTGCGGAACCGCGCGCTGAGCTCGCGCCGCTGGCCTGGCAGGAGCGTCAAGGCGTTGTCGCTCCAGAAGGAGGGGAGCACCTCGTCCCCCTGATCGCCGCGGACCACTTCCAGCCAGACCAGCACGGCCGGCACGTCCGACCGGTTGCGCACCGAGACCTTATAGCACGTTTCGCCCGCGGCTTCGCTCCGCCCGGTCACGCGGGCCTCAACCGCTGCCGGCGGGAGCTTCATCAGCTCGTGAAAACGGCAACCGGCCTGCACCCATGTCACCGTTTGGTCCAGTTCGCGGCCCTTCGGATCGAGCAAGTCCAATGCAAGGAAGTGCAGTTTGCCGTTGTTGACGATTTCAGGGAGCGGACCGACGGGCGTGGTGGCGTCCGCCGCCGCGGCGACCGTCCACTCTTGCGTTTGTTCGACGCGGCCGGCCGCGTCGGTCAGTGTGGCGCGGACCTTCAGATCCGGCCGGGGGGCGTCCAAGGTGCTCACCACTTGGACCGTTTGATCGTCGAGGCTGTGCTGGACGTGCAAAGGCCGGCAGGCTGAACGCATGCCGTAATAGCCCGCATTGCACCGCAGCCGCCAATCGAACACCTGTTGCACGACGCTGGGCCAGGCCGCGTTGATCTTCCAGATATGGGTGCCGGCGTTGCGGGGCCGGACCTTGTTCGCCGCCTCGTAAATCGCCCGGTAGCACAGGCCGTTGTAGAGGTCGCCCATCCAGAGGTATTCCGCCAGGCAGGCCGGCTCGCCAAGGTCCTGGCGGAGGATCGCGTCCGCGCTCTTCACGAAGTCCATCCCCTCGTGATAGCCAAGATCGCGGTTCCAGGGAAACCACTCGGCCGCCGGCTGGTTGTGGTCGGGAATCGCCTTAGCGATGGAATTCAGGGGCGGCGGCGAGAACAGCCCGATCTCGTTCTTGCAGGTGAACTCCGGGTTCCGGGCATAGTAATGGAAATAGTCCAGCAGATGCACCGTCGCGTAAGGCCCGCCGGAAACCGTGTGCAAATCTTCCTTCCGCCAAGCCGGCGACTCGTGAGAGTCGGGCAACCAGGGCCGCGTGCCGTCCAGCGAGGGAAGGATCTCGTTTTGCAGCGCCTGGCCGACGTCCGCTTGCGGGGCCGCCTCGTTCGAGCCGCACCACAGCAACAGACTTGGCCGGCCGCGGAGCCGGAAGATGCAGTCCTTCATGTTGTCCAAATAGATCGCCGGGTCGCAGCGGGC
Organism: uncultured Planctomycetaceae bacterium; assembly: GCA_963754135.1. Lineage (GTDB taxonomy): Bacteria > Planctomycetota > Planctomycetia > Pirellulales > Thermoguttaceae > JAJFUI01. The sequence goes on along the minus strand of CAVWEY010000001.1, from coordinate 192,516 downwards.
CGGGTTGGCCGTCTTCATCCCATCCTTGCGGAGATAGATCAGAGGCCCCGGCGAACCGGTGGAACGCCGGTCCTGCCAGTAGACCTGCACCGACGTCCGCGAAAGGTCCTGCCACACCAGCAGGCCATACCGGTCGCAGGCGTCGAAGAAAACGTCCGGCGGCACGATGCCGCAGCCGTTGACGCGGACGATCGTGTGGTTGCCTTCGGCCATCAGGCGGACTTCGTCGCGATAGCGCCGGGCGCCCCAGCTCATCAGGAAATCGGGGACCCACGCCCCGCCGGTCATGCGGATCGTCCGGCCGTTGACGGTAAAGGCCCGGCCCCCGCTGGGGAGCACCTTCGTGCCGACGCTGCGGACGCCGAACCGCCGCGTCACCCGATCGCTCAGCCGGCCGTCGACGCGGACCTCCACCGTGAGTCGGTAGAGGGGCTGATCGCCATAACCGGCCGGCCACCACAACCGCGGCTTCGCCAACACCAGCGCCGGGTATGCCTCGGGCATCAGGATCACTTCGCTCAAACCGCGCGGCGGCGCCGTCACGTTGGCATGAACTTCGGCCGTCGCCCCCTCGAATCCCTCCGGCGCGATCCGCACGGTCAACTCCACCTTTTGCTCCCGCGCCTCAGAATTGTCGAGGTGGCAGCGGATGGTCACGGCCGCCCGTTGGCCGTCCGGCAGCCGCACGTCGGTCATCGCTGCCGGATCGCGGACCGCCACCGGACCGGTCGCCTCCAGCCACACGTGCTGCCAGAGGCCCATGTTGCGGTCGCGGGCCGGGGCAATCCAGTCCCAGCCGATGCTGCAATACTGGGTCACGTTGCGGAGAATCTCGCCGTCGCCGCCGCAAGGACGATAAGAACCGTGAAACCCTCCGAGTTGCTCCCGGCACGGGTCGCCGGGAAAGTCCAGCGGATGAATCCGCACGGCCAGCGCGTTGGGGCCATCTTGGTTCACCAGCGGAGAAATGTCGAAGCGGAACCGGCGGAACATGCCCACCACCGACTTGGCCTCGGCCACCTGCCGACCGTTGAGCCAGACGTCGGCCCGGTAGTTGATCCCGTCGAGGTGCAGCCACACGACTTGGCCGCGGTGTTGCTCGGGCACGCGGAACTCCCGGCGGAACCAGTACGGCTTCGCCCAGGGGTTTGCCTTGTCCGGCAGGTGGCTGTAGCGGGCGAGGTTGTAGCGGCGGTTGTGATCCGGGCTGGCGTCGGGAATGAGCATGTTGTTCAGGCCGACGTAGGGGTCGGGATAGACTCCCTGCCGCACCAGCGCGCCGAGCACCGTTGTGGGAACCGAGGTCGGATACCAGCCGGCGGCGTCAAAGCCGGGCCGCGACACGGCCGCCCCCTCGTCCCCGGCGATGGCCGACTCGCGCATCTGCCAGCCGGCGTGCAAGACAAGGGCACCCGGCGGGACCGTACCCAACGGCTCGGCCTCAATCGCCGGAAACGACGGCTCGGCCGTCGCTCCGCCAACCCGTGCCAACGGCAGCGCCGCCGCAAGCAGTCCCGTCAAGGCGGCGTAGCAGAACCCTTTGCGTGGCAACACGTCAGCCCTCGACGATCTTGATCTTCGCCAAATCCATCTCGCCCAGCCCGAGCGCGACGGCGGCGACGGTGGACTTCAAGTCCGCGGGCTTCATGCCAAACAGCGTGGTGGCGTAGGCGTCGGCCGCCACGGTGTCGGCCGAGGCCACCAACGTGTCGAGCACCTTCACGTCCTCCAACTTCCCGCCGGTCGGGCCGTTGCGCAAGAGGATGCGGGTGGCATTGATGACCGTCAGCTTGGGACGGACCACGAGATTCAGGTCGGCGATCCGCTGGGGCAAGTCTTTGTGGATTTCGCCCCGGTTGCCGCCGATCACGCCCATCACGTTCTTCAGCCCCAACGTCAGCTTGCTCAGGGCGTGGTGCTTGGCAATCGGGACGTTGATGTAGCAGTCACAGTCCGATTCCAAGGCGTCCTTGTAGAAGCTGAACTCCTGGATCGACTTGCCGTTCTGAATCTGCATCGGCACGAACTTCTGCTGGTCCTGAAAGACGCATCGGGCGCGGGCTCTTCGAGCGAGTCGACTGCCGCCTTGATGCCGCTGCGGATGTAGGTGCGGCGGGCCTCGTTGCAGGGCCGGTCGAAAACCAGCACCTGCTTCGCCCCCGCGTCGAGGCACTGCCGGACAATCGCCTTGACCACCAGCGGATGGGTGTTGGCGGCCTGATCGGGCGTGCGGTCCCAGCCGATGTTCGGCTTCACCACCACCCGATCGTCCTTCTTGACGAACTTGCCCAGGCCCCCCAGCGGCTTGAGGACCTTCTCGACCAGGGCCTCATAGTCCTTCCCCTGAGCGAAGGCCAGCAGGGGTTTTTCTTCGGCCGTCGGCTTCTCCTCGGCGGCGAGGATGCTTCGGACCTCGAAGACGGGCATCGCCAGCCCCACCCCGGCGGACCACGCCGCCACACGCTCGAAAAACTCCCTGCGATCCATCCGTAGTCTCCCTGTGCTTGCCTGCAATGTTTGCCGGTATCAACGACCAAACCCCATTTTCGCCGATGTCGGTGGGCATTGTCAACGAATCGGCGCGGCCGCGGCGAGGCAACGGGCCTCGAATGCGCCGGTAGCACACCCGCCGGCGGGCGGTGCGAAAAATCGACGCCCGGCGCACAACTGCCTGACGCTTCCGTGGGACACGGGCATTCACGCGACGATCAATCGCACCGTCGGTGGCATGCCACCGAAGTTGCGTCCTGTTTTTGCCCGCGGAACTACTTGATCCGCTTGTCGTTGACGATAAACGTCCGGAGTTTCGGCAGGCGGCTCAATTTGCCGATTCCTCCCGCCGTGATCGGGACGCCGGCAAGTTCGAGATGTTCGAGATTCTTGCATAAGGCGAGCTGTTCGATGCCCTGGGCGGTGATTCGCCCACCGCGGATGTTCAATTCCTGAAGCCCAGCCGCGCGGCTCAGCGATTGGACGCCGGCGTCCGTAATGTCGGTGCGGTCGAGCTCCAGGCTTTTCATCGCCGGCAGCGCTGCCGCCTGATTGAGATAGGCGTCCACGCCTTCGGTCTCGTAGAACCAGAGTTGCGTGGATTTTCCGCGCTGGATTTCATCGACCTGTCGCACGAACAGCTTGCGTTCGCTGCGCTGGCGGGGGCTTTCCTTGGGACCGAACCAAAACGGCGCAAACACCAACAGAGCCACCGCGGCCATAAGGAAGAGCGCCAGCAGAGGCGTTACGATCGTTTCCCAGCGGCCGTTCTTCATCGCATTAGGCCTCTTGCGTTTTCGCTTCCGCCAGACTTTCGTTGCCGCTCAGCCCGCCACATCGTTTCCATTCGCCAGGATCTGTCCGTCGATCTCCTCCCGATGCGATTCCTCGTAAGCCCAGGCATTGACAAGGTCCTCCGCGCGCAGAGTGGGGTAACTCTTAAGGATGTCGGCCTCGCTCATCCCCAAGCGTCTCAATTGCGGGAGCACCCAAACGGGAATGCGCGTGTGAACGATGCAGGGGTCGCCGCCGCAGACGCCCGGATTCCGTTCAACGCCTGAATCGGCCATCGGCATCTCCTTCAGGCGGCATCGCCGCGGGTTGCACGGTTCTCCCTACGGTAGCATCGCCCGGAACTGCCCGAACAGATAGCTGCTGTCGTGCGGGCCGGCGGAGGCCTCGGGGTGATACTGCACGCTGAACGCCGGATAGCGGCGGTGCCTCATGCCCTCGATCGTGCCGTCGTTGAGGTTCCGGTGCGTGACCTCCAGATCGGCGGGCAGGGAATCGGCCGCCACCGAGAAGCCGTGGTTCTGCGTGGTGATTTCCACCCGGCCGGTCGCTTCGTTCAAGACCGGCTGGTTCGCGCCGCGGTGGCCGAACTTCAGCTTGTAGGTCTTCGCCCCGCAGGCCAAGGCGAGGAGTTGATGGCCCAAGCAGATGCCGAAAATCGGTTTGCGGCCCAACAATTCGCGGATCGTTTGCTGGGCGTAATGGAGCGGCTCGGGATCGCCGGGGCCGTTCGAGAGGAACACGCCGTCGGGATTGTGGGCGAGGACTTCCTCGGCCGTGGCCGTGCCCGGCAGGATCGTCACGCGGCAGCCCATGCTGAAGAGGTGCCGGGCGATGTTCCACTTCATGCCGTAGTCCAAGGCCACGACGTGCGGGGCGTCGGGGCCCGGCGGCGGATACTCGACGGCGTGCAGCTTCGCCCAGGGACTCAGCGGCCCGGTCCACTCGACGGGTCCGTCGGGGATCACTTCCCGCACCAGGTCGCGGCCCAGCAGGCCCGGACTGGCCTTCGCCTTGGCCACCAGACGGGCGTTGTCGAGATCGACCGAGGAGAGCACGCCCTTGAGGGCCCCGTGGATCCGCAGCCGGCGGACGAGGGCGCGGGTGTCGATCCCCTCCAGGCCGACGATGTTCCAGCGTTTCAGGTAGCCGTCCAGGTCGCCGTCGGCGCGGAAGTTGCTCACCCGGCGGCTCTTCTCGCGGACGATGAACCCGGCCAGGTGCGGCCGGCGGCTCTCCACGTCTTCGGCGTTCACGCCGTAGTTGCCGATCTCGGGGTAGGTCATCGTGACGATCTGCCCACGGTAGCTCGGATCGGTCAGGATTTCCTGATAGCCGGTCATCGAGGTGTTGAAGCAGACTTCACCGTCGACCTCGCCGGCGGCCCCGAGGGCCGTTCCGGCAAAAACGGTGCCGTCCTCCAAGGCGAGTTTTGCGGTCATGGGCGGGTAGCTTGGCTTGAGTGGCGTGGACTGTCGAAGGCGGGCTTGCTTCGGGCGCAATGCCACCATCCCATTTTGAGCGAAAGCGGGGGCGATGGCAACCGCTGGGCGATTTTTGTGGCTTGCCGGTGCCGTAGGACGAGTTTTCCGACTCGTCCCGAGAAGCTGACGAGTTGGAAAACTCGTCCTGCGGCGCTGACGAGTTGGAAAACTCGTCCTACCGTGATGGTGGCGGCGTCACGCCGGCGCCGGCATTGTTAGCATTGGAGGGGAGTCGTTCGGTCCGCTGGTCACTCGATTTAGGCTCGATCTTGATTCCCAGTGCCGCCGCCCGTAAGATCAATCCCTGCTTGAAGTAGTAGAACTTCTTGTTGGGCTTCTTTTTTGCCCAGAGAAACGTGCTTTGGACCAAGTCCAATGGGAGGGTCCCCTTCTTGACCCGAGCGAGCACTCTCTCGATGAAGTGGCCTTCCTGAGGCGTGGCAGTGTGCAGGGCGACTTTCATGTTTTCAGCCGTCAGCAGGCCGGGATCCTCGCCGCGGATTGAGGCCGCCGTCAGAATTGCCAGCAGAACGAAGACGGATATGTAGACGCGGTTCATTGGGGTGCCTTCCGCAAAGTTTTTCGTAGTACCACCTTCAGGCGGCAGCAGCCGGCTGGAGCCGGAACTACGAACTTGTTGCGGCTTGTACCGAAAACCCCGGCCGGGGGCAAGAGCGTTTGGCCGGGCAAATGGAACATGCCACCATTTCGGTGTACCACTTTTAGAGTAGAACCGGGGTCCGACGTTGTGTGAATCCGGCAGAAACCGTGCAACCCCCACCATCGGCCTGCCGATATGGAGTACATGCAGATCAAGGTATACGTTCCCAAGATGATCGAGATTCCCAGCGAGTACCTGCCGGCACTGGCCAAGCGGGCGGCCGACAGCCTGGGCGACCGCTCGCACGAGGTGTCGGCCACCCGCGGTCACCTGGTGCGGCAGGCCGTCCAAGACGGGTTGATCCGCGAGTTCGACCCGTTGATCGGCGAGGACGGCACGGTCGATCTGGTGTGCGATCCGGGCTCGGAAATCCCGCTGGATATCGACAATCGGACCCTCAGCCTGGCCGAACTGCTCGACGCGCTGCAGTACAAGCGGAATTGGTCCGACGAGAAGGCTGCCGAGGCGGCCTGAGATCGACTGCCGCCGAGTAGCCGTCAGTTCTCGCGTCTCATCTGCACGAGAATGCTTGCCGCCACTACGCAAACTACGCAGACTGCCGATCCGATCAGGGGTGGCAAGAGGTCGATGGGCATGGCTTTCTTGGGGACGCTCGTAGGGACCAGCCCTCTCATCGGCCGCCGCTTCAGCAGGGCTGAAGGCGGCCGCTCGGCGCCGCTTTGGCGGGCAGAAACGGATCGGCTCGGTCAACCCGCAGAGTCCCCGTAGACGGTCAGATTCGGGACGGAACCGCGCCCGCGGCCTGCCGGTTGCCCCGCAGAATCCTCCGGCCCCGGCGTCCTCATCCAGGCAAAGAACGGCAGGAAACGTCCAAAATGGTTATTGTACATATGTACACTTTATGCTAAGGTAGTCGCTCGCAAGACACGTCCGGGCTGATCCATATCGGAGCCATGACATGACAGACGCATACGAGCCCCCTGCCGACGATCCATGGGACGCCTTTGTGCTGGATGATGAAACGGCCGAGCCGGAGCCTGAGCCCGGCGATTTCTGGGGAGAGTTGGACCATGATAGCGACAGCATTGGTTGACGAGGTCCGCCGGATGCTTGGGGAGGGCCGCCTCTCGCAGCGGAAAATCGCCGTCACAATGGGTGTTAGCCGGGGCACCGTCAACGCGATCGCCCTGGGGAGACGCCTCAATCACAGTGCCCGAAATCCGCACGAGGACGGTTTCACCCCACCAACGGGGCGACATCTGCGGTGTCCGGGCTGCGGAGGGCTGGTGCAGATGCCCTGCCTGCTGTGCTACCTGCGGCAGCGGCGGCCGTCGGGGCCTGCGCCGAAACCAGGCCCTTGCCGATGACCCACTCGCGGAACCACCGCAGCAGCGAGCGGCGGCCGGCGGCTTGCAGTCTCGGTTCCGCGGCGTCGGCCAGCGAGTTGTAGCCGACGACCCGGTCGCGGCCGATGCGCTTTCGCGCACATCAGCGCCTGGTCGGCCAGATCGACCAGTTCTTCCGAAGTCTGGGTGTCTTCGCGGCACTCGGCCACGCCGAAGCTGGCGGTGATCCGCAGGCCCTTGATTCCGGCGGGAATCCGCAGTGCGGCCAGCCGCCGGCGCGCCTGCTCGGCCCAAACCAGGGCGTCGCGCTCGGCCGTCTCCGGCAGCATCACGCAGAACTCGTCGCCGCCGTAGCGGCAGACGGTGTCGCTTCCGCGGCAGGCGTCCACCAACAACTCCGAGACGAACTTCAGCACCGAGTCGCCGGCCGGGTGGCCGTGGACGTCGTTGACCTGTTTGAAGAAGTCCAGGTCCATCATCACGCAGCTCAGCGGTGCGCGGCAGCGGCGGCTGCGCTGCCACTCCTTCTCCAGCGACTCGTAGAACCTCCGCTGAGTGGCCAGTCCGGTCAGCGAATCGGTATGGGCCAACTGGCTCAGCCGCCGCTCCAACTCCAGCACCCGCGAGCTGGCCCGCATCCGGGCCAGCAGTTCCGCCTCGGCGACGGGCTTGGTGAGGAAATCGTCGGCCCCGTTCTCCAAGCCCGCGATCATCTCGGCGGCGCCGGTGCGGACGGTCAAGAAGACGATGTACACGTAATGGGGCAGGAGCATTTTCCGCACTTGCCGGCACAACTCCAAACCGTCGATCCGCGGCATTTCCCAATCGGTCAGCAGAAAGTCCGGACATTCCGACTCGACGGCGTCCAGGGCCTCGCGGCCGTCGGTGGCGGTGCGGACCGCGTAGCCCGCCTTCGCCAGCCACCGGGAAAGAAGCCGCAGCATGGCCGGGTCGTCATCGGCCAACAAGACCTTGTAATCGGCTGGCGTCATGGAAGGGTCAAATCGTTGCACGCCGTGCCCCGCCGGCGCTGGAGTGGCCGCAAGCCCAACGTTCAAGACTAGCTTGGCGCTGGGGGGCGGAGGGCCGGCTCGGGAATCCCCCGATGCGGTGCGATGTGCGGCCGGTCGGGGTGGCATCTCCGGCATAGCCCCCCGCCGTTCGGCCCGGCACGACCGTTGCGACCGGTGCCGCCGGACCACGGGTCGCCCGACGGCAGCCTCATCCCCATTGGATGGGTTGCCTGCGCATCGGGTTCGTGTTTGGCGGCGGGTAATCCGGGCTAGGCAGCCCGCCCGCCTTTTGCTACCCTACCCTCTGCAATCCCTGGATGCCGGGGGGGAACAAACCATGAAGGTTCTGATCGCAAACGGACTGTCCGCCGACGCGGTTGCCGCCTTGGAACGGCTCAACGTACAGGTCGAGGTCCGCACCGACCTGAAGGCCGAGACCCTGCCCGAGGCGCTGGCCGAGGCGGACATCCTCATCGTCTGCTCGACCAAGGTGACGGCGGCGGCGGTCCAGGCGGCCCCGCAACTCTCCTTGATCGTCGCCGCCGGGCCGGGCACGGGCGGCATCGATCTGGCCGCCGCCAGCGGGCGGGGCATTTACGTCGCCCACTGCCCCGGCAACGATGCCGCCGGCGTGGTGGCAAGCGTCGGGCTGTTCCTCAAGACCGGCCATCCCGCCGGCACAATCAACCTCTGCGCCCGCTCCCCGGCCCGCTATCGCCTGGTGGTCCGCCATCTGAACCGCGTCGGCGTGCTGGCGTTCATCCTCGACGGCTTGCGCGAGGAGAACATCAACGTCGAGGAGATGGAGAACACGATTTTCGCCGGCGCCGAGGCGGCCTGCTGCTCGATGCTCCTGGACGAGCCCCCCTCCGACAATCTCCTCGACTTCTTCCGCGGCAATCCCAGCGTCCTGCACGCCATGCTCAATCCGTGCCAGCAGGGGGATTAAGAGGAGGTGGGTAGCCGCCCCTATTTGGATGTCAGCGCAAAGTTGATCTCGTTGTCGCCCGGTTTTACGTCCGCGCTCAAGGTCGTTTGGACGTTATACTTTGGCGGAACGAGTTCCGGTTTGCCCGCGTTTGCATTGGACGTGGTGATTTGCACGCGGTGGGCGCCCACTTTTGCGCCCTTATCGTTGCGGATGTAGATGAGTTCATACCTGCCCTGGGCGTCGGTCATGGCTATTGATCCCCGCCCCGCCTCCAACGGCTCGAAAGTCACAATTGCGCCCGCGAGCGGTTGTCCATCCAGGGTGACAGTACCGTGCACGCCGCCCAGCGGCGGCCTGTCGCTCTTGGCGCAGCCCACCAGCGGCACGAGGCACAAAAGGCCGGCAAACGTACAGAGGGCGCTGGACCAGCTCGAGTCGGTCATTCTAGTCCGGCGGCTGGGCCGCGTATCCGTCGTTCATGGACCCCAAGTAATAGAACAGTTGTTTGCTGATGTTCTCGCTGAGGAAACGGACGGAACCATCCGCCAGGCCGAAATGGGCGCCGCCCGCGTGGTCGCTGCCGGGTGCCTCGAAGAAGTCGTTGTTCATCCCTCCCGTCTCGTAAGTCCCGCCGTTTTCGGCTATGGCGGTGTCGAACAACGTGGCCACCCCTCCCAGCGCCCAGCCGTCCTGGCTGCTCCGTTGCATCACCGATCCGTCGAGCCGCTGCAATTCGCCGGTCATGATGGTGTTGGAGGTGCCGTCCTTGATGTCCCGGAAAGCGGTGGAGATGTTGGGCCTGAACACGCCGATCAAGTTGCTATTGAACCAAATTTCAGGCTGGTACGTGGAGGTGGCGAAATGGTGGTCGATCACGGTGTTGTTCCAACCGTTGCCGGAGCCGAGGCAGCCGCCGTAATCCGTGCCGCCGTTCCAGGTGGAGACGATCATCCGGGGCGTCCCTCCCGGTGCCCTATCCTCGGGCCGGATCGTGTTCCGCCGGGTGGGACAATAGAAACCGGCAATGTCCGTTTGGGCCACTGCGGCATTGCCGTACACGTTGGTTTGGAAGTTCCAGTTGTCGTACAGGTTTTGTAGTTCCATGTACGGTAGGATCATCAGCATCCAACTAGTGCCATGAGGACCGTTGGGAGGCGGAGGGCTTGGACTGGGGCCCGCCTCAGCCCACGGATTAAAGTCATTGGGGTCGCTCGCCGTGTAAAGGGTGGAAACGATGCAGCCGGGCGGAAGGACGCCTCGCGCCTGGGCGTAGTTGTGCAACGCCAAGCCGATCTGCTTCAGGTTGTTGCAGCACTGTGTCCTTCTGGCTGCCTCGCGGGCCGCCTGCACGGCAGGGAGCAACAACGCGATCAGGACGCCGATGATCGTAATGACGACTAAAAGCTCCACGAGTGTAAAACCCGGCTTTCGTGATCTGCCGCGAAAGTACGCCGGCCGTCTACCAAAATTCGATGTCATGACATGATCTCCGTATGTCCACACCGCATTGTGGAGAGCGAGGCGAGGGCGGCGGTGGCAAGCATTCTGAAAACCACCAAGGTTCGCCCTCCTGTTGTCACGCTAACCGCCCTCGCCTCAACTCCCTCCAGCGTTGTCGCGTTCTAAGCCCTCCGCAGCCGCCGCCATGCGTAGGCCGCCAGGCCCATCATGGCGCCGATGCCGAGCAGGGCGAAGGTGCCCGGCTCGGGCACGGGGGCGAGAGCCACGCCGCGGAAGCCGTAGTTGGCGCCGGCCGTGGCCAGCGTCATGACGGAGGCATCCGTCGCGCTCTGGGTGCCGCTGTTCAGCGAGTCGGTAAACTGCTCGAGGTACTTGCCGTCGTTGGTTGTGGCAAAGAGCGCGACGTTGCCCGTGCCCGAGTCGAGTTCCCCGGCCAAGCCCCAGTACCCCTTAAACCCCGTATCGGTCGAGGACAAGTTCGGATCGTAGATGGTGTAGGCGCGGCTCCAAGCGGTGCCGTTCCAAGTCCATTTCTCGATCCCCCCGCCGGTCCCGAGCACCTCGCCGGTGACCGTGCCGCTGTCGGCGATGTAGGCGACGTTGTAGCCGTTCGACGTGTTGGAATTGTTGGTGTCGTCGAACAGGGCAAACTCGTAGGGGCTGTTGCTGCTCGAGGTGCCGATGGAGATCCACGACGTGGCGGTGCTCGCGCCGGGGTTGAGCAAGTAGACGCCGACCGTGGTGCCCGAGCCTGTTGAGCCGAAAAGTTGGCTGCCCAGGGCCTTTACATTCCGAACGTTGGCCAGCGTGCCAATCTCCGTGGATGTACCGCTCGTGAAATTTCTCCAGCCGCCCACAGACCCGCCCCCTGTGTATACCGGGCCGCTGCCGGTGTCGCTGCCGACCGCTGAGCGGATGGTGCTGACGGACGGAGTGGACGGATAGCTGTTTGCCGCAGTCTGCGTCTGGAGTATGGTCGCGTTGCTGAGCAGCGTTGGCCCGACGGTGACCACGCCTACCGAGCGGTCTGCCGTGGTGTAGGCAGCTCCGTCGGCGGCATTGTACCCCGCGCTGTAGGCGTAAGCCGTGCCGGTGTCTGCGATGCCCTGCGCAGCATCGCTGGCAAGGGTGGGGTTGTTTGCCAAGCCACCCTCGGCGTTGTTAGCGGCGTTCATCGTCAGACAGGTGCCAGGACCTGCTCGGGTACGACACGGAACTCACCAATTGGTTGGCAGTGTTGGCTTGGTAAAGACAAATCGTCGCCGGGACGGCAACGGTACTGGTAAGTAACGTCGTTCCGTCGCCGTATTGCGTCACGATCGGGTTGTACAGCAGCCCGGCCGACGCCGTTTCCAGTGAAGACATTGTTGCCACACACGCCAGGGCGGCCAGGGCCGCACATTTCACAAGTACTCGTCTCATGGTCGCTATTTCCCTTAGTAAATGGATTGGAAGTCTCAACAGGGAATCAGTTTCCTCAACTCACAAGCAGACCCACAAGCAGACGACGCATCACCCGCTCCTTCCTTCCGAAGTCTGCAACCATTGATGAACCAGAGCTAAGCCGCATGATACCAGCCGAGGGTTAACGCAAAATGAGACCGCTGCTAAAGTCGGATTAGTTTCCCATTAGAGCCTTGGCGGCCTTGCGGGCGGGATTTCAGGTGGAAACGTGCGTTAATCGAGAATTAACAATTGCCTCACGTAACCCCAACGGCGCGGCGGTCTAATACATACTGGTGCGGATACCTTCCCGCCGATAGACAGTTGAGACGGGACGATGGACAACCTAGCCCCTGTTCAGATTCACGGGATCACTATCGACGCGGCGAAATGGAAAGTCCTCGTTGAGGGCGTGCCGGTCTCGCTCACAAGCTACCAATTCCGGCTATTGCACTTCCTGGCGAGCAACGCGGGTAGAACCCTAACCCGGCAGCAGATTATCGAACACATTCACGGGTTGGACTACCCGGTGTCGGAGCGGTCGGTTAATGTCCAGGTATTAGCCCTTCGCAGGAGGCTCGGGGATCTCGGGAGGTTGATCGAAACCGAGCGTGGCGTTGGTTATCGCTTCCAGAAGTCGTTTTTTTCCGGAGTCTGCCCGATGATGTGGCGTCGAACAGTTCAATTTGAGCGTCTCTTGACTCTCGCGCTGCTGGCTTTTTGCCCGCTCCGTGCCTGGGCTGAAGATGCTGCCGCGGCAGACGCCCGGTTGCTCGCGAGAAAACTGCCGGGTGCTCAACCCGGCGGCTCGGTCCTACTGCCCAACCAGTGGTCGTTGCGGCCGGCCGGCCGGCAAATCGAGGTAGGCAACTTTCCGGTCAACATGGCTCTCCATCCCCGGGGCCGATGGGCCGCCATCCTGCACTCGGGCTACGGGCCGCACGCCATCGTGGTCGTCGACGTGACGGCTGGCCGCATCGTCTCCAGCGTGATTGTGCCCAGGACCTTTTACGGCCTGTGCTTCTCGCCGGGTGGCGAACGGCTCTTCGCCAGCGGCGGCGAGGACGACGTTGTTCACGAATTCCACTTCGCTGACGGTTATCTCGACGGCCACAAGGTGATCGAACTTCCCAAGAGCAAGACGGCACTGGTCGCCGCGGGCCTTGCCTGTAGCCTCGACGGCAGTTGTCTCTACGCCGCCTGTTGCCTCGGCGACCGGCTCTGCATCCTGCGTCCGGACCGGGCGGGCGACCGCCGGCAAATCGACCTTCCGGCGCGAAGCTACCCCTATCTTCCCGTCGTCGCCCGTAAGACCAACCGGTTGTACTTGAGTCTCTGGGGCAAGTCGGCGGTCGCGGTGATCGACCTTGACCAACGGGCAGTGTCAAGCCATCTGGCCGACCGCGTCGCATCCGACGGAGATGGTTCTTTCGCCCGACGAAGAAACGCTTTATGTTGCTTGCGCCGACCAGCAGCGCCGTGAGCGTCCTCGACACGCGGAAGGGCCGCGAACTGGAGCGGATGGGCACGTCGCTTTACCCGAAGGTGCCCAACGGCAGCACGCCCGATAGCCTCGCCCTGGCGCCCAACGGCAACACGCTATGGGTTGCCAACGCCGACGCCAACAATGTGGCCGTCTTCGATGTTTCACATCGTGGGCAGAGCCGCTCGTTGGGCTTCTTGCCGGTCGGCTGGTATCCGACCTCGGTGCGGATTTCGGCCCAAGGCCGACTACATCTTCGTCGCCAACGGCAAAGGCTTGACTTCCAAGGCGAACCGCAACGGCCCCAATCCGCTGCTGAAGAAGAGCGTGACGAAAGAGGAGTATATCGGCGGGCTGCTTCCCGGCGCGCTAAGCGTCATCCGCACGCCCGAGTTAAGCCAGATGGCCTCCCTGACCAGGACGGCCTACGAGTGTTGTCCGGTCCGATCCGACGGCAGCCCCACCGGCCGCCCGCCGGCGCCGGACAATCCGGTTCCGGGCAAGCTTGGCCAGCCGACTCCCATCAAGCACTGTATCTACATCATTAAGGAAAACCGCACGTACGACCAGGTTTTCGGCGATATTCCGCAGGGCAACGGCGAGCCGGGGCTGTGCATCTTTCCCGAGCGAATTACCCCGAATCACCATGCGCTCGCCCGGCAGTTCGTGCTCCTGGACAACTTCTACGTCGACGGCGAGGTCAGCGCGAACGGCCACGAATGGAGCATGGCCGCGTATGCCACGGATTACGTCGAAAAGGTGTGGCCGTTGAGGTATCGCCGTGGTGACGTGCATTCGGAGAACCTGGTGCGGGGGTTCAAGTTTCCAGGGGAAGGCGCGGCGGCAATCGCTTGTCCCTCAAGCGGCTACCTCTGGGACCGCTGCCGCGAAGCCGCGGTCAGCTACCGGAGCTACGGCGAGTTTATCGAGAACGGCAGTAAGCCGGCCGATCCCGGCCGCGCGCGGGTGAAAGCTCTCGAAGGCCACTTCGATCCATACTTCCGCAGCTTTGATCTGGACTACAGCGACCAACGGCGGGCCGACCGCTTCATCGCGGAGTTGCAGCGTTTTGAAGCCGAAGGCCGGATGCCGCAACTCATGATCGTCCGCCTGCCCAGTGATCACACGGCGGGCGCGAAGCGGGGCGCGCCGACGCCGACGGCCTTCGTGGCCGACAACGACCTGGCGTTGGGCCGCGTCGTCGAGGCGGTCAGCCACAGCAAGTTCTGGCCGGAGACGGCCGTCTTCGTCCTGGAAGACGACGCCCAGAACGGCCCCGACCACGTCGACGCCCATCGCACCATCGCCCTGGTGGTCAGTCCCTACACGAAGCGGCACGCGGTCGATTCCAGCATGTACTCGACTTCGAGCATGTTGCGGACGATGGAACTGATCCTGGGCCTGAAGCCGATGACCCAGTTCGATGCGGCCGCGCGGCCGATGTACGGCTCATTCCAGGCCAAGCCCGACTTGACCCCGTACACGCACCTGCCCGCCCAAGTCAATCTCGACGAGCGGAACTCGGCGAGGGCCTGGGGGGCCGGCGACTCGGCAAAGATGGACTTCCGCGAGGCCGACGCGGCCGACGATCAGCGGCTGAACGAAATCATCTGGCGATCAGTCCGCGGGGCCAAGAGCCCTATGCCGCCGCCTGTCCGCTCGGCGTTCTTCATGCCGCATCCCGGACGGGAGAAGGGCGAGGATTAAAGGGGACGGGCGGGTAGGCGCGGTTACGGCAAGGCGTGCGTGCGACGGAGATGGGGCAGGGCAATACCGAGGAAGGCCTTTTGAAGTTTCTCCATGCCGAAGAGATTGGGATGGTTGGAGTCGGCGAAATCGTCGTCGTCCAGCATGTGTGACCAGTCGAACAGCGGAAGGGCCTTCGTGCGGCAAATCCTGCTGATTTCCTCGTTGTAGGTCCGCTCGAACGGAAGGTTGGCCTCCCAACTTCCCTGCGGCAGCAGCACGACGGCGACCCGGACATCGCGAGCCCGAAGATAGTCGATCATGCGGGCGAACTCCGCGGTTTGATCGGCCAGTTTCACCTTCCAGTCCGCCCCCAGGACCTTTCGCCGGAGGTCGTTGTATTCCTTTGGGTTGTGTACCCTGGGCGGCGCCGGAGAGTCTTCCCGCCAAAGCCGCCGGACCTCTCCAAAAATGCACGGCCGCAATTTGGCCAGGAACCCCGCGATGCGGACCCTCTCGACGTGAAAGAAGCGGCGTAGCGCACTGACCGGGAGGGGCGCGATTCCTTCGGTCGGGCTGCAAGTGTAGAACCCGTGCCTCTTCCACAGATTGACAAAGAACCCATCCGGGTCGTGCTGATGTGCGATATTGTGGTAGCTGACTCCGAAGATCACCAGCGTTTTCTCTCCGCCCGCCTGAAGCAGATTCTGCCGTTCGATGAGATACCGCAAGAATTGGAATTGTTGGGTGTGGCCGCAGGCACCCAGGGCATAGTTATGGATGAGGGCCTGCTGCGGGGGCGGCAGCTCCCAGAACATCGTGGCCCATTTGAGATTGGACGAGCCGATGAGGTACACTCCGCCACGGGAGTAATCGGCGGCAGGCAATTCATCGAGCAGCAAGCGGTCCTCAAAATCCACGAAATACCCGGTGTACGAGAAGATGCCTTTCGTCGCCCGGCGGGTTTCCTGCGATTGACGGTCGATCCAGCCGGCCAGCGATTGGTTCCGGGCGGCCGCGTCGAGCACCGCGAACGTGACGCCCATCGTGCAGAGCACGACCGTCGCGGCCAGCGTTTGGGCCCGTGCCGCCGATCGGCAGGTCGCTCCGGCAGAACTCATTCAAAACGCCTTGTAAAGGATTGCTGCAACTTCCATCCGGCTCAGAAGGGCAACGGTTGCCAGCGCCGCCATGCCCAAGGTTGCCAAGACCATCAGGAGGAGATGGCGGCGATGCCACAACGGTGCGAAGAAACTGTTCATGGCGACACCTTGTTAGAACACGAGTTGAGCCACATTCTTGAGCATTAGAAGGCTGTTATTCAGGTCGGCCGGGAAGAAGAAGATCGTGAGGCAAACGAAATGGAAGTTGGCCGCAATGGCCAGTGTGCGGATGGGTTTTGACTGCAAGTAGCTTCGCAGGCCCCGTCGCCCACGGTGTTTGACCAGATAGTTTTCCCACAATTTTGCCGCCGACACGCCCAAGCCGTTCAACAGGCCGAAGATGACGAAGTTCCACGTCGAACCGTGCCAGACCCCCGTCAAGAACAAGGCGACGAAGTAGCAGAGGAAGGCCAGGGAAGGAGCCCGGTGCGGCCATCGCTCCGCGATGGCTTTGTACATGGGAGTGAAGACGTAATCCCGGATCCAGAAGCCGAGTGTCCGGTGCCACCGCGTCCAGGTACTCGATCATGTTCCGCGACAGGAACGGCCAGTCGAAGTTCTCGGGCATCTTCAGGCCGAGCAGACTGGCCCCGCCGATCACCATATCGCAATAGCCGGAGAAGTTGAAGTAGATGTAAGCCGGATACAGATAGAACAAGAGCAGAAACTTTGCAACCGCCCTTCCGGCCGTCAGAGTTTCCGTGGGCGTTCCGTGCGCCAATCCGTCGGCCAGGCGATCGTACATCGCAAGGCAGGCGGTTGCCGCGACCACGATCTTGACCACGCCCACGAAAACCCGCAGGTATGCCCGGCACAGTTGGTAGCCGTCGGTCAAAATGGGCTCAAGGCGGTCCCAGCACTGCTGGAACTCCTGGTAGCGCTGGATGGGGCCCGCCAACAGCCCGAAGAGATTCAACTGGTAGTTGAGGTAAGTCCAAAGCGAAAACCCTTCGATCTGTCCTTGCAGGGCATCCACCAATACGTGGATTTGGCGGAAGAGCATGTAGCTCAAGCCGACCACGGCCACAGTCCGTTCAAAGAGCGACGCGGGCAGCAATACCCTGACGAACTCGTATTGTTTAAGGATCAAGAAGGCGGCCAACAGCAGCCCGAGGTAGGCGGCGAGGATCGGGCGCCGCGGATGGACGAGAAGCACCTTCGTGACCGCGTAGCCGGTGCCGAGGACCAACCCCAGGGCCACCCAGGCAATCGCGTCCGGGACCAGCGAATAGAGAAAACCGGCGTTGCACAGCGCCAGCAGGACTTGCCGCGACCGGACGCCGGGAAGCCAAAAGAAAGCCGCGGAAACCAACAACAGCAGCAGCAAGAACTCGATGCTACAGACGCTCAAGAGTCACCGTCCCGCCGATTGCCGCTTGCGGCGCACCAGATTGATCAAGCTTCCCACGTTCTGGCCGTCGTCCTTCAGGCGGGAAATCTCCGCCGTGGCAAACTTGACGCCAAACCGCTTCTCGACGGCGATGACGAGGTTGATGTGGTTGAGCGAATCCCAGCCTTCGATGTCAGCCGCCGTTGTCTCATCCGTCAGAACGAGTTGGTCATCGCCAAACACGTTGCGGAAGACTTCCTGCATTTCGTCACGTAGCGTGTCCATCAGGGGGCTTCCTCGATAAACGTTGTCAAGGGCTTCCGGTCGGCCGTGAGCTTCAGTTCCCAGAGGGTCCGCCCGTCGTCCCCGTTGCCGGTCTGCGAGAATCCAAGGTCGGCGTAGTGTTGGCGGACCAACCCGTTCTTGGACGTGGGGATGTACTCTCCCCGGATCGCCTTCAACCCGCGCTGGCCGGCCAGGCGGCAAAGATGATCGAGCAAGAAATGCTCGACGCCCCTCTTCAGCACCCGGCAACTCATGAGCCAGGTGTCGATTTCCAGCGCCTCCCCGCACTCGCGGGCGAGCAAGACGCTGATCAGCCCGTTGTCGCCGAAGCGGTCGGCCAGGGAAACCGTGCGCGTAACCCACGCGCCGTCCTCCAGGAGGGCGAGCACCTCCGCCGCCGAACGGCGGCGCGTCGTGAGGTTGAACTGGTTCGACCGGTGAATGAGCTGCACGCTCCGCTCCAGCGTCGTGGAACTGATCGGCGCGATCCGGGCGACCATCTCCAGGGAGCGCAGATAACCGTCGATGTCTTCCGAGGTGGCCTCCACCTGGCGGCGCATCGCGTCGGCCCGATAGTACTCGGTGCGGTGGAAATCCTCGGCGCCGACCGAGAGCACCTGGAAATAGCGGTATTGCTCCAACGTGCGGATGTATTCGGCTACGTCCTGGGGCATCTCGGGGACGGCCACGTCGGGGACGAGTTGCCGGACAATGGCCCTTTCGGCGGGGTTATCGTCCACAAAGACCAGAGAATTCCGCCCGATGTTCAGTTGCTCGGCGATGAGGCGGAGATTCTTCGCCTTGTCGTCCCAGTTCGCCACAAAACAGGAGATGTCCTCCAACCGCAGAACCATTTCCGGATGTTTCTCGAAGACTTCGCGGGCCGTTTCCTCGTTGTTCTTCGAGCAGACCGCCAGGATCACGCCGCGGCGTTGGAGGCCCTTCACGTATTGCTGAAACGCCAGATAAGCCTCGCCCTCCGGATCGCCCTGGCCCAGCCGGATTCCCCCCAGGCCGTCATCCCCGATCACTCCTCCCCATAGCGTGTTGTCCAGGTCCAACACGAGGCATTTCTTGGCCAAGCCCAACTGTGCGGCAACGATTGACGCCAGGCTGTGCGCATAATCGACCAGGTACTCCGGGCGCACGGCATCTTGGCCTGGTGGACGAAGCGCGGGTCGTCCCAGCGCCAACGGCCCCAGGCGGCAGAGAGGCAATCCACGTCGTGTATTGTGACGAAGGAAGGCGCCGTATCAGCGAACGACTGGTTCATCATGCTGATGTACCGGCCCAAGCTCCCCTGCTGGCGCAACTCGTGGTTGGCGAAGGACCGCCACGGCGGCACGACAAAATTGTTCTGAATCACCTGGCAGCCGAGCCGCTGGTGTACGGTCTCCCAGAGGCTGGACCAGTCCGCCTGTTCAGCCTCGATGGTTTTCTCGGTTTCAGCACGGTCACTACTGAAGCCGGGACGACGCGCCAGATCGTGCCGGCTGGTCGCCAGCAGGACGGTTCGGGGAGCGAAATCGTACAGCCGCGAATGGGTGTCGAGAATCTCTTGGCGGAAGACGCCGTACTCCCCCTCGTAGACCTGTCCGTCAACTCCGGCGGCAAAGAGATACAACTCCAGCAGCGCCACAAGCTGTTTTGTCGTAAAGCTCCCCAGCACGGCGAACCTGGTCTTCTGCCCGGAACCGCTCCGGCCGGAGAACTGCCGGAAGATCCGGTAGAGAGACTGCGCAGAGGTGTAATCCAGTGTCGGCCCTATGACACGCCGGAGCACGGCGACGGCCTCATCTTGAGAAGCGGCGCCGGCCGCCTCCCGGAGAGCGGCGGCCAACTGCTTGAAAATGCCCGCTTGTTGCCCGGCGGGGGCCGAGAGATACCGCTCCGCCAAATCCGACAGTTCTTTCACGGATACGTCCTCGCATCCCGACACGGCCCGACTGACCCTCCGCCCGCTGCTGAACGAGAGGCTGACAATTTAGTATAATACTTGATCGGGCCGCTGCCAAGCGGCGAAAACGCCGTGAACGGCTGGGCAACCACACGCCCTACAACGCTTGCACTTCCAGTGCCCGCGGCCCGAGCGTCGTCACCGTGAAGTCGGCCGGCGGATGCTCGGCCAGATAGGCATTGATGCTCCGGGCCGATAGCCCGTCGATCAGCCGGCCCACCTCCTCCAACGTCCGGGCGTAGCCGAGGTGATACCAGTCGCGGGCCAGCGAGGAACTCCGGCCGGAACTCGACTCGTGCTGCATGATCAGCGCGCTCTTGATCCGGGCCTTCAGCCGCGATAGCTCCGTCTCTTCAATCCCCTTGGCCAGCCGGCGAAGCTCGGAGAGGGTCACGTCCAGCGTTTCCTGCGCGCGGTCGGCGCCGGTGCCGGCGTAGCAGAACACGGCGCCGCGGTGCCAGAGCGTGTGGTGCGTGGCGTAGACGCTGTAGCAGAGGCCCCGCCGCTCGCGGACCTCGGTGAACAGCCGGGCGCTCATGCCGCCGCTCAACACGCCCACCGCGCCCCAGGCCTGGAAATAGTCGCGGTGCCGGTAGGGCACGCTGGGGAACGCAATGCCGATCTGCGTCTGGTGCGAATCGTGGCGCAGGTGCTCGTAGCGGACGCCGGCCGGGGATTCGCGGACCTCGTCGTCGCCGCCGGGCGTCCAATCGCCCAGCAACTCGCCCACCAGGTCCTTCAGCCGCGGCCAGTCCACCCGGCCGGCAACACCGAGGATCGTGCCGTTGGGGCGATAGCAGCGGGCGAAGTGGGGGCGGATGTCGTCGATGGCCGTCGCCTCCAACGCCTTCTGGTCGCCCTGCGTGGGCCGGCCCCACGGGTCGGGATAGTGCCGCCGCCTGAGCTCAATCATCACCTTTTGCGACGGCTCGTCCTCCACCGCCCGAAGCTCCTGGAGCATGGCCAGCCGGCCGGCCTCCAATTGGTCCGCGGGGAGGTGCGGGCGGCGGAGCAAATCGGCGTAGATGGCCAGGGCGGCCGGCAGGTTCTCGGCCAGCGTGGCGCCGCTGTAGCTGGTGTGGGTGCTGGAGACCGATTCCGCCCGCTCGACCCCCAGATTGTCCAGGTCGAGAATGAACTGCCGGTTGTCGCGCTCTCCGGCGCCGCGGAGGGCCATCTCGCAGGTGAAGCCGCTCAGGCCGCCGCGGTCCGCCGGGTCGTAGGCGCAACCGGCCGGCGCCAGAAAGGTGAACGCCGCCGATTGCAACTCGTCCATCGGTTCGGCGACCAACACCAGGCCGTTCGGATACGTATGGGAGGAGATGGGCTGTTTCATGGCGCGTTTGGGGCGCGTTTGGGGTCAGACCGTGATTAGTGATTAGCGGGTATCGATCTGTCCATCTCGATCTGCTTTCTTCCGCTAATCACTAATCACGGTCTGACCCCATTGCGTAGGCCGTTTCGATGGTTTTGTAGACGATCCGCTTGGCGAAGAATCCGGCCCGCCGGTAGAGGCGGACGGCGCTCTGGTTCTGGGCGGTGACTTCGAGATAGACGCGGCGGACGCCGGACTGGCAGAAGCCACCCAGTGCCCGCAAGAGCAGAGCCATCCCCAGGCCGCAGTGGCGGTGCTCCGCGGCGACGCCGAGGTTCTGGATCGCGCCGAAGCCGTGCTGGTCGCGGACCCCCTGGACGGTGCCGCAATGGACCGGCCGGTTCCGCCCGCCCGGCCAAGAGACGGCCAGCCACGTGGCCTCGGGCAGGAAGCCCGGTTTGCCGGCGATTTCGGCCATCAGCCGCCGGCAGCCGTCGAAATCGGCCAGGCAGGGGAAGACGTCCGTGTCGATCTCGTTGCGGAAACTGAGGTATTTCGCCCGGGCGAAGGCGTCCAGGAGCGAGTCTTCCCAGGGGAGGAAATAGTAGCGGTCCGGCACGGCCGTCGGCGTCAGGTCCCGCCCGGCCAGGTCGATTTCCATGCGGAAACGCTTGCAATAGGCGATGTCCATGTCACTGTAATCTAGCGGGAAACTCGAGGGGGGTCAATTGTCCCCGCGGATTCCGGCCTATCGCGTCTTTCCGATCGAAAACGCCTTGCCCAACGGCCGGCCCAGCCCGTAGTAGGCGTGGGTTTCGGGGGCGAAGGCGATGGGCAGGAGTTTTTCCAGTTCGGGGAGGCCGCCTTTGCCCAGCGCGTCTTCGTCGATCTTCACGTCCAGGATTTCGCCGACGAATTGGGTGTGCAGCCCCAGTTCGAACGTGTGCGCGAGCCGACATTCGAGCACCAAGGGGAACTCTTCGACGTAGGGGGCATCGACCAGTTGGCTGCGGACCGGCGTCAGGCCGGTGGCGGCGAACTTGTCCTCATTGCGGCCGGAGACGATGCCGAAATGGTCCGCCTCTTTGACGTGGCGCTCGGAGGGGACGCTGACGGTGAAGGCCCCGCGGCGGACGATGTTGCCGTGGGAATAGGTGGCCTTCCGCAGCGAGACGGCGATGCACGGGGGAACGGAGCAGCAGATGCCGCCCCAGGCCACCGTCATGACGTTCGGCTTTCCTTCCTCGTCGTAGGTTCCCACAACCAGGACCGGCGTGGGATAGAGGACGGTTTTCGCTCCCAGGGATTTTTTCACGGCGTTGCTCCTTAGTTAGGTCTTGGGTCTTGGGCCTTAGGTCTTGGGACCGTCTTGAACTAAGCTCTCAGCCTTCGCCTCACGAGCCGCGAAGACCTAAGACCCAAGACCTAAGCCCCAAGACCCTCAAATCGGCAATTTCAATCGTATCGCGGCACCTCGCCGTCGCCGGCGGTTAAAGGGAGTTCGACGGAGAACTGGCTCCCCTTGTCGGGCACCGACTCGATGGACACTTGGCCGTCCAAGAGCCGCACCCGCTCGCGGATGCCCTGGAGGCCGAACCGCTGCTGCTGGACCTCGTCGGCATTGAAGCCGACGCCCCAGTCGCGGACGTTGATGTGGATCCGGCCCTCCCGCTCCCGCAGCGCGACGTGGATGCGGGGGCTGCGGCTGTGGCGGCAGGCGTTGTTGAGCAGTTCCTGGACGATGCGGAAGACGGCGTTTTGCAAGGGCGGGGCGAGCCGCGGAGGGGCAAGATCGTGCTCGAACTCGATTTCCGGCCCCCCCTCCAACCGACGCTCGCAAACGAGGTACTCGATCGCCTCGACGATCCCCAATTCGTCGAGGATCGGCGGCCGTAAGCCGCTGATCAGCCGCCGTGTCTCTTCGATGGCCCGGGCCAATAGCCGGGCGGCCGAATCGAAGTCCTGCCACGCCTTGGCGGGTTCGCGGGCGTGGGTCTCGCGGAAGGCCTGCAGCCGGTACAGCGCCGGTAAGCTGCTGGGCGAAACCGTCGTGGATCTCGTAGGCAATCAGCCGCCGTTCGCGCTCCTGCAATTCGAGCATCTGCCGCAGCAGCCGCTGCTCCTTCTCGACGGCCTCGGCGGCCAACCGTTCCTGGCTAACGTCCGTGCAAATGACCATCGCCTGTCTTGCTCCGCCTTCCTTTGGCAGCGGCACGATCCGGACGGTCCACCAGTGACCGAAGACGTCCTGACATTCCACGGTTTCGGGCAGATTCGCGTCGAACGCGCGTTTCGACCGCGCGGCGGGCGGACTCTTGATGCACCGGGGAAACCATGCTGAGCCCGGCCATGCCCGGGAGCGCTTCCCGGCTGACGCCCGCGTGATTCCGGTTGGCGAATTGGATGGTGGCGCTGCGGTCGATCAGGATCACCACGTCCGGGAGATTTCCGAAGAGTCCCCGCAGGGTGGCCTCCGACTCGCGCAAGGCCCGCTCCACCCGCCGCCGCTCGGTGACGTCGCGGGTGATTCCCAGCAGCGCCGTCGGCACGCCGGATTCGTCCCGGACATAGGTGCTGAGGACTTCGCACCAGCGCGGGGAACCGTCCTTGGCGCGGAATTCCAGTTCCAGAAACCGTTGCCCCGAGGGGTCCGCCGGACTGGAAACATCCCGCGAAAGATCTTCGATCATCGCCCGGCGGATCTGCGCCAGGGCCGCGGGCGTGGCGATGTCCCGGAGCGAGAGATTCTCGATCTCGGCGGGGCTATAGCCGAACACCCGCCGGCCGGCCGGGCTGACGAACGAGAACCGCCAGCGGTCCAGGATCTGGTCGGCCAGGGCCGCCTTGTCCGCCCCTTGCCAATCGCCGCCAATTTTGAGCGGCGGGAAGTCCACCGTCCAGATCACGTCGCCCACGTTGTCCGTAATCAGCCGGTAGCGCTGCTCGCTGGCGCGGAGCTGCTCCAGCGCCCGCTTCTCTTCCGTGACGTCCTGGAACAGGCCGAGTACGCTGGGGCGGTTCTGAAAGGTGATGGGGATCGCCGTGACGTTGGCGTAGACCAACTCGCCGTCCTTCCGCAGACACGGAAGGTCGCGGGCGGACTTCAGCCGGCGTTGCCTCATCGCCTCGAATGTCTCCAACACATACGCCAGGCTCTCGGGAGGATGGATGTCGCGGACCCCCAGCGACAGCATTTCCTCTTTGCTGTAGCCGAGCATCCGGCAGATGGCGGGGTTGGTGTGCAAAAAGCGCTCGCCACGGAGATCGGTGACGAGAATCCCCTCGGCCAACTCATCGTGGAAGGCCCGCAGTTGCTCGCTCATCTGCGTGAGCGCCGACTCGATCGACTCATTCATGGGGCGGCCCTGCCTTCCGCGCGACGGACTTCGGGAGCCTAACCCAGCGCCGTAGTGATGACGCCACCCCCCCAACGGGCCAGTGTTCCACAACCGGGATAAGCTCCTCGCCGATGCGGAGATTGTACACCATCGCCCCGCCGGCCCCAAGGGATTCTGCCGCCGCAATTTGACCCTTCTGCGGCGTCCGGTAACAATTGCACGGGCCAGAGAAGGTGCCATGCGCCAACAGCGAGGGCTTTCGAGACGGGCGTTTCTGGGCGGGGCCGCGGCCACGGCCGTGGCCGCCTGGGCCGGCGCCGGACACCCCGCCTACGCCCGCAACACCCTCGAGCCCCCCTTTCCCACCCGGCTCCCCGTCCGCCCCTTCCCCGCCAACCTCGATTGGCTCAACGTCGCCCGGCCCGTCGAACTCGGCCAATTGCGGGGCCACTTCGTCCTCTTGGATTTCTGGACCCTCGGCTGCATCAATTGCATGCACATCATCCCCGAACTGGGTAAGCTCGAAAAAGCCTGGGGCAACCAACTCGTGGTAATCGGCGTCCACTCCGCCAAGTTCCGCAGCGAACAGCAGACCGCCAACATCCGCGAGGCCGTGCTCCGCTACGGCATCCATCATCCCGTCGTCAACGACTCGCAGTTCGTCGTTTGGAACAGCTTCGACGTGCGGGCTTGGCCGACCTTGGTGCTAATCGACCCCGAAGGATTCGCCGTCTGGGGCCACAGCAGCGAGGTGACTTTCCCGCAGGTCGACGCCGTGCTCCGCCGTGCGGCCCCCTACTACCGCCGCAACGGCGCCCTGAGCGATAAGCCGCCGCCGGTGGAAATGGAAGCCGCCAAAACGCCCCGGACGCCGCTGCGGTTCCCCGGCAAGATTCTTGCCCATGAGCCGCACGGCCAGTTGTTCATCGCCGACAGCGGGCACAACCGGATCGTCATCACGCGGCTCGACGGCTCGACGGCCGCCGCCATCGGCAGCGGCGCGGCCGGCTCGGCCGACGGCGGCTACGCCGCCGCGACGTTCAACTCGCCGCAAGGCATGGCCCTGGACGGCGACGCGCTCTACGTGGCCGACACCTGGAACCACCTGATCCGCCGGGTCGATCTCTCCGCCCGGCGTGTGACGACCATCGCCGGCACGGGGGAGCAGAGCCGCACGCCCCCCTTCGGCCGCGTGGCCCCGCCGCTGCGGACGCCGCTGAGCAGCCCGTGGGCGCTGCTCGTGCATCGCGGCAACCTCTACGTCGCTATGGCCGGCCTGCACCAGATATGGAGGATGCGACTGCCGGCGGCGGGCATCGGCGTCTACGCCGGCAACGGCGTCGAGGACATCGTGGACGGGCCAATCGAGCCGCGGCGGCCCGATCAACCCGGCTTCGCCGCCTTCGCCCAGCCCAGCGGCTTGGCCACCGACGGCCAGTGGCTCTACGTGGCCGACGCCGAGGGCAGTTCGATCCGCGCCGTTCCGCTGGAGGGAAAGAAAGACGTCTGGACGGTGGTGGGCACGGCGCAACTCCCCTCCGCGCGGTTGTTCACCTTCGGCGACGTGGACGGCCGCGGCCCGAACGTCCGGCTTCAGCACCCGCTCGGGCTGACGTTCTACGAGGGCAAGCTCTACGTGGCCGACACGTACAACAACAAGATCAAGATGATCGACCCGGCCACCGGCGAGACGCGGACCATCGCGGGCAGCGGGGCGGCGGGCCGCACCGACGACCCGCCCACCTTCAACGAGCCGGGCGGAATCGCCTCCGCCGCCGGCAAGCTCTACGTGGCCGACACCGACAGCGATCTGATCCGCGTGATCGACCTCGGCCACGCCGCCCGCGTATTGACCCTGCCGGTCTCAGGGGCAGGGCTGCGATAGCACGTGCGGGCAAGGGGGCGCCATGGCGGCGGGCCGGGATGTGTCCAACGGGGCGACTTCGCCCAGCGGATGGTCACAGATGAGCATGCGAGAAGGAAAGCCCAAGGCCCAATATAGCTGGAACTGAGCGCGGTTGTAGCCGTTGATGGCGGCATAATAGCTGTCGTAGGCCCGGCTCAACTGCTGGAGCGCCGCGACGGCCTCTTGCGGTCGGTTGACGAGGATCAGCAATTCGCCGCCACCGCTGGTTTCGCCAATGCCCCGTAACGTGCCATTGTAGGTAATGATTGCCTCCTTCACCCCCTTCGCGGCGTCGTCGATCTGGGCCGCCGTCGCCTCCAGTTGGGCATGTGCCTGGGCCACGTCTTGAGCCACCTGGTCTTGGATGTCGGCAAAGGCAATCGAGGCTCTCACCTCCTGAGCAGTGCGTTGGCGGACCAACGACCTGTTGCCCACCCCCAGGTTGTTGAGCGTCCAGACGACTCCCAGTTCCATGTCGAACCGGCCGCCATAGAGTTGTGGGCCGCCGTCGGGTCCGCCGCCAAAGACGCCGCCGTTGAAGCCGCCGCCGGGTCCGTTGCCTCCGTCCATCAGCACATTGGGGATAAACGGGCGGAGGCGTTCCTGGCGGACCCGCTCCATCGCCGCCTGCACCACCGCCTGTTGTGAGGCCAATTCGGGGCGGCTCGCCAAGCCGACCGGAACCAGATCGCCGACCGGTAAGCGGGGTGAAATCAAGGTCACCTGAAGATGAGGTGGTTCCATCGGCATTACCAATGCGCCGGGGTTCAGCCGCAGAACACGGGTGAGCCGCGCGCTGGCGATGCGCCAATTGGCCCGGGCTGCGGCCTCTTGCTGTTGCAGGTCAAACCGGAGTGCCCGCGCGCGATCCACTTCAATCTCTGGAACTAAACCCCCGGCCAGGCCCGCTGTCTTGTTGACCAGAACTTCGGCCTTGGCCACGGCGTCGCGCGTGCCGGCGAACGTGCCGCGGGCCTGCTGCACGTCGAAATACGCCAGGGCCACGTACATCAAGGCGTCGTTCCGGGCGGCCTGGAGATCAGACTGCCGGGCCGCCAATTCCCGGCGGGCGGCCAGCGGCTGGAAGATGGCGTCGGTGACGCCAAAGTACATGGTCGCGCCGCCGCCCGCCGCCAGGGCGGTCTTGTCATCGCGGATGATCGTGCCGTCGGTGCTCTGGTCCAGGCCGTCGTGCCGGTAGTAGTCCGTGCCGACGTTGAGGTTGGGCAACCAGAGGACGTTGGCGCTCTGAAGCCGGGCGGCCGCTTCCTCGACGCTCGCCTGGGCGAAGGCAATGACCAACGGCCGGGCGTTCGAGACATACAGCGCCGTGGCCAAGTTGATCGGTAGAGTCTGGTCCGATTCGGCGGGTTGGGCCGGCTGAATGGGCGGCGGCTGTGAATTCTCGGTGACGGCGGGCAATCTGAAGACTTGGCCGCTCTCGGCGTGGCCCGAAGGCGATCCTGGTGGCAACGGCGCCTGTGGCAGAGGCGCGGCAATGATCTCCTGGGGCTCCGGCACGTATGGGGGCGCGGCCAGACTACAGACTTCATTGAGCGCGAGCAGAATGGCAGTCTGCAATGCCAACATTGCACGCGGCGTTCTTGTCACTTCCGACTCCCCGTGAACTATAGGACTCTATCGATTGTATCGGTCGTAACGGCGCGGCATCTGAATTGATCCCCCATCTACGCAGACGAACCTCCCGTGCAA
This sequence comes from uncultured Planctomycetaceae bacterium, assembly GCA_963754135.1. Lineage (GTDB taxonomy): Bacteria > Planctomycetota > Planctomycetia > Pirellulales > Thermoguttaceae > JAJFUI01. Next base: position 164,758 of record CAVWEY010000001.1, on the reverse strand, counting down.
AGCGCCCACTCTTCCCAACACCCCCAGCCGTCCAACTAGTAGGCTTGTTGAAAAGGAGGTCGGTTTGCGTTAGCATTGGGAGCCGGCAACCCTCGAAAGGTCGATGCGATGAACGGCACGGCAACGGATCTGTTGGCAGGTACACCCATTCGGCTGCGGCGATATGTTTGGGCATTGGCGGGATGCTGGAGCGTCACCATTGCCGTCGTGTTGACCTGGAGGCTGTCCGACGCCGGCAACCAAGCCGTCGCGACCGCCCGCAGCGAGGCGGCTGGCGCTTGGAAGAAGGAGGCTGCAATTATTGATTGGGCTGCCGCCAGCGGTTTGGTCTATGTTCCCGTTACAGACAAGACGTCCCCGGATCCCCATCTGTCCTTCCTGCCGGAACGCGATGTGTCCACCACGTCGGGACGGAAGTTGACGGCGATCAGCCCGCCGATGATCGTGGACCAGATTCACGCAATGGCCGGGGGGCAAGCCGGTTTCCGGGACCATATCTGCGCCCTGAAGCCGGTGCGGCCGGAGAACGCGCCGAGTCCGTGGGAAAAGCGGACGCTGGAGAGGTTTACCGGCGGCGTTTCCGAGGCGAGCAACGAAGAGACCATTCAGGGACGCACCTACTTGCAGTTGATTCGTCCGCTGCTGATCAAGAGTTCTTGCCTGCGCTGCCACGCCGAAGAGGGCTACAAGGTGGGCGACATTCGCGGGGGCCTCACCATTTCCGTCCCCATGGAATTGGTGCGGATTACGCAGAGGGAACAGACCGTCGGCCGCATTTTCGGTTATGGTGGGGTATGGGTCCTCGGCATGTGCGGCATTGCCCTGACGTCGCGTCGCCTGCGGCAGCAAGTGTTGCATCGCTACGACGCGGAGCAGCGGCTCCGCGAGGCGCACGGCATGCTCGAAAAACGCGTTGCCGAACGGACCGCGGAATTGGCCGATGTCAACCGCCAACTGCAAGATGAAATCGTCGATCGCAAACAGGCGGAAGAGTGGCTGCTGGAGAGCGAACAACGGTTCCGCGGCTACTTCGAGCAGGGATTGGTGGGCATGGCGATCTTGTCGGCCGAAAAGGAATGGGTGGAGTTCAACAAGCGCTTGTGCCAAATGCTCGGCTACACCGAGGCCGAATTGCTGCTGAAGCCCTTGGAACAACTGATCGATGCTGAAGACCGGCCCGCCGCGGAGCGTCACTTCCAACAACTTCTCGACGGTGTCACCCACGGCTTCGCCGTCGACGCCCGGCTGGTCCGCAAGGACGGCCGGGTCTTCCCTGCCGGAGTGTCGGCCCAATGCCTGAAGAAATCGGACGGTGCGACGGATTGCCTCCTTCTCCTGGTGCAAGATATGAGTGATCGACAGCTAGCGTAGGACGGACCCTCCATGAATATTACCGTTTTCGCCATGCGGCGGCCGGTCACGGTGATCATGATCATCGTGGCCTTGCTGGGCTTGGGCGTCCTGGCGCTCCGCCAGATGCGGATCGACATCTTCCCGGCGATCAACGCACCGCAAATCTACGTGCTCAACAATTATGCCGGCATGGACCCCAGCCAGATCGAGGGGATCATCACCAATGTCTACGAGTTGAACTTCCAGTACGTCGACGGGCTCAAAGGGATCGAGTCGAAGAACATCCAGAACATGGCGATGTTGAAGCTGACCTTCTACCCCGGCACCGACATGGCGGCGGCCATGTCGCAGGTGGTCAGCTTGGCGAACCGTGCGCGGGGACAGATGCCGCCCAGCGTATTGCCTCCGTTCGTGATGCGTTTTGACGCGGCTAACGTTCCCATTGGCTACCTGGTGCTGGAGAGCAAGACCCGGCCGCTGGGCGAATTGGCGGATTTGGGGATGTATCGCATCCGCCCGATGCTGATTGCCAACATTCCGGGCACGATCTCCTTTTCGCCGTTCGGCAGCAATACCCGCGCGATCGTCATCACGGTCGATCCAGACCGCCTGCGGGCCCACAACTTCTCGCCCGAGGACGTAGTTGCGGCGTTGGAGACCGGCAACGTCGTCGTGCCCTCGGGCAATTTGTATACCCAAGGCGAGATGCCGCTGGTGCCCACCAACGCCATGGTCGCCGATCCCCAGGAGATGGGCAACATCCCCATTCAACCCGGCAAGGACGTCTACATCCGCGACGTGGCCACGATTCAGGACACCACGGACATCAATTACGGCTGCGCGCTGGTGAACGGCCGGAAATCAATCTACATTCCGGTGGTCAAAAAGGACACGGCATCGACCCTCACCGTGGTACACGAGATTCATCAGTCGATGCCGTTGTTCAGGTCGGTGGTGCCCGAGGACGTGAGCATCCGCTACGAGTTCGACGAATCGCCGACGGTGCGGGCGGCCATCAAGAGCGTCGGCACCGAGGGAGCGATAGGCGCCGCGCTGACGGGCTTGATGATTCTGATCTTTCTCCACGACCTGCGCAGCGTGATTGTGGTCCTGATTAGCATCCCCTTGTCCTTGACTTCTTCGTTGGTCGGCCTGTGGCTCACGGGTAATACGCTCAACATCATGTCGCTGGGCGGGTTGGCGCTGGCCATCGGAATCCTCGTTGACGAGGCGACGGTCACCATCGAGAACACCCATGCTCAAATGCGTCACACGACCTCCACCGCCCGCGCAGCGCGGCGGGCAGCCGCGGCAACCGCCACGGCGCGTTTGTTGGCCATGCTGTGCATCCTGTCGGTGTTCATCCCCACCTTCATCCTCAATGAGCCGGTGCGTTCACTGTTCATGCCGTTGACGTTGGCCGTCGGCTTCGCGATGGTCGCCTCCTACACGCTGTCGAGCACGCTCGTGCCCATCCTCACGGTCTGGGTGATGAAGCACGGCGGTGAAGCGGTCCACAAGGAAGGGCTGCTCGACCGCTTCCTGCCTCACTTTGCAAGGATTACGGCAGCGGCCGTGGGGCGCCGCTGGATCCTGGTCCCGGCCTACCTGGCCGGTTGCGGTCTCTTGCTCTGGCTGGTCGGTCCGCAGGTGGGCACGGAGCTTTTCCCCCAGGTGGATTCCGGCCAGTTCGTGATCCGGTGCCGCGCACCGCCGGGGTCGGAGTACGAGCTGACCCGGAAATTTGCCGTCAAGGTCTTGGAGGTGATCGATCAAGAGACTCACGGCCGCGTGGCGGTCTCGATGGGCTACGTCGGTCTGGCCGCGACGAACACGGCGACAAACAACATGCTCCTCTTCATGCGCGGGCCTGACGACGTGCAGATGCGGGTGAGGCTGGAAGAAGGGAGCCGCCTCCGCCTCGCCGGCCTGCGCGAGCGGCTGCGCAAAACGCTGCCGGAGCAGCTTGTGCCCTGGCTGAAAGAGGAATTGCAGCGGGAAGGATGTCCGCCTGAGAAGGCCGAAGCCAGGGCAAAGAAGATTTCCTTCGGCTTTGAACCCGGCGACATCGTTAGCGAGGTGATGAGCTTTGGTTCACCGACTCCCATCGAAGTGGTCGTGGCCGGCCCGGAGTTGGCCGCTGTCCGCGGACATGCGTTGAAGATCCGCGACGAGATGAAGAAGATTCCCAGCCTCCGGGACGTGCAGCTCTACCAGCAACTCGATTATCCCACGGTTGGGGTGGACATCGACCGCCAAAAGGCGGGCCTCAGTCTGGCAACCGTCAAGGACGTCACCGACGCACTGTTGGTAGGGACTTCTTCCAGCCGCTACGTGGCCAAAAACTACTGGCGCGACCCCCATACGGGCGTTGACTACCAAGTGCAGGTTCAGGTGCCCTTACAACGCATGAACCGGCCGCAGCAGGTTGAAACCCTCCCGCTACAAAGAGTCAACCCCGACACCAACCTGATGGTCCGCGACGTGGCTAAAGTGCAGACCGGCGCCGCACCCGGCGAGATCGACCGCAGTTCCATGCAGCGCTACTCTGAGCATTACGGCCAACATCGAGGGGGACGACCTCGGCCGGGCGACGGCTCGCATCCGAAAAGCCATTGACGATGCCGGCGAATGGCCTCGAGGCGTGCGCGTCAGCGTCCGCGGCCAGGTCGCGCCCATGACGGAAATGTTTCACTCTTTGGCGATCGGCCTGGCTCTTTCGGTTGTGGTCATTCTCGTGTTGTTGACCGGCTACTTCCAATCGTTCCGTCTGGGACTGATTTCCATCGGCGGGGTTCCCGGCGTGGTCTGCGGCGTGGCCCTCATTTTGCTGGCGACGGGAACGACGCTGAACATCGAGTCGTTCATGGGCTCGATCATGTGCATCGGCGTCTCCGTGTCCAATTCGGTGCTGTTGTCGACTTTCATGGACGACCACTGGCGTGCCGGGGCAACCGTACGGAGGGCCGCCATCGAAGGGGCCCGCGACCGCTTGCGCCCGATCCTGATGACGGCCGGCGCTATGGTGTTGGGCACGGTCCCCATGGCGCTTGCCCTGGAGGAGGGCAGCGAGATGACCGCGCCCTTGGGACTGGCCGTGATCGGCGGGCTGGTGGTCTCGACCTTCGCCACGCTGCTCATCGTGCCGGCCATGTTCACCCTGGTCATGGGCGACGCGAAGAAGGTTTCGCCGTCGATTGATCCCGACGACCCCCGCAGCCGGCACTACGACACCGGCGAACACGCCCCCCCGGCCGTCCACGGAGGGCCTCGGCCCGAAGAGCATCCAACCATTCCGGGAGTCCTATGATGTGGCGTGCCTCTTGCAGTTGCCCTGGCTTGCTCGTTCTGGCCCTTCTGCTGGCCGCGGCCAGCGCCGGTTGCCGCCAGCAGGAAGTGGAAACAACGCATCCGGTGAGCAACTACCCCGTGGTCAGCATCGTTCACCCCGAACGGCGGACCATCGACTACGCCGTCGACCAGCCGGGCTTTGTGGACGCCTTCGAGCAGACATCGATTTTCTCGAAGGTATCCGGGTTCATCGAGCACTTCTACGTGGACATCGGTCAAGAGGTGAAAAAGGGGGACCTGCTGGCGGAGATATTCGTTCCCGAGTTGGACGAAGATCACCAGCGCAAGATGGCGCAGGTCGAGTTGGACAAAAAGCAGGTCGAGCAGGCCCGGCAGTTGGTGGTGGTGGCCGAGAGCAACGTCCAGACGGCGATCGCCCAGTTGGCGGAAGGCGCGGGCGAACGTCGGCAAGTATCAGGCCGACGTCGTCCGTTGGGACTCCGAGGTCAAGCGACTGACCCAGATGGTGCGGGAGAACGTCGTTGACAAGCAGGTGCTCACCGAGACGCAACGGCAGCTCGATTCGAGCAAAGCGGCGCGATGCCGCTTTGGCCACGGTGACCGCGCGGGAAGCGGATGTGGCAACCAGCGCGGCCAACCTGGGAAAGGCCAAGATCGACGTGGAGACCCAGAAGGCCGAGGTCAAGGTATCTGAGGCCGATGAGCGCAAGGCGGCAGCCATGCTGGCTTACACTAAGGTGACCGCGCCCTACGATGGTGTTGTGACCGTCCGCAACGCGAACACCGGCGACTATGTGCAGGCGGTGAGCGGCGACAAATCGACGCCCAATCCCTCGGCGATCTTCGTCGTGGCCCGCATCGACCTCGTGCGGATTTTTGTGGACGTTCCCGAGGCTTATGCCCGCTACGTGACAAACGGAACGAAGGCCGTAGTCCGGGCCGAGGCCCTCAGCGGTTTGCAGATACCCGCCGCCGTGACCCGGACATCCTGGGCGATACGTGAGAAAACCAGGACGCTGCGGGCGGAGATCGACTTGCCGATCAAGGATTATGATGGTTTACGGCCCGGAATGTACGTGAACACCAAGGTGCTCGTTCGGCGGTCGAACGTCTACGCCCTGCCGCAGCAGGCGTTAATGGTGTCGGGCAACCAGACCTATTGCTATTTGCTGCGCAGCACAAGGGCCGTCAAAACCCCCGTCCAGCCGGGCATTAGCGACGGAACGTGGATCGAGGCCGACCAGATGAGAATCGCCGGTCTTTGGAAGAAGGTTACGGGCGATGAGGACGTGATTATGGCTGACCTGAGCGAGCTGACGGACGGCCAGACCGTAAAAGCCGCCCCGACAACAACTCGATAATCCCGCTACTTGAACCTCCAGCAGGGTTCGGGCAACGGCTTGGCCGCCGATTTGCCCGCCGCAGGCGGCGCCGCCGGAATGGGCGCCGCTGGCGGCACAGGCGACGGCGGAGCCGCGCCTTCCGCACACTTGCCGTGGCAGTCACAATGCGGGCAGACCCACTCCACCATGCACTTTCGGACCGGCACTTCCGTGACACACGGGATTTTCACCAGGTGCTTAACCTCGTGGACACGGCACTTACAACCCCCTTTGCAGCAATCCTGGCAGCCGTTATTGCCGCCGCCATTGCCGGTTTCGCCGCCGCCCGCGCACTGGCCGGGACCGTCGCCTTTGCCGCACTTGTCGCCGCAGCGTGTGACGCCGGGAACGCAGATGGATTCGCAGCTGCACGTATACTTATACGTGGTCACCTTCTTGGTGGTGCAATAGACGCGGCATACGGGAACCAGTTTGCAGCCGCAATGTGGACAGCAATTGCAGCACGAGTCGCACCCAGCATTGCCGCAACACGTTGCGTCGTCCGCCATCGCTGTCGTGGGGGCTTGCCCTAAGAAAGGGACACTCCACAGCAAGGCGAGTCCGGTGATTTGTAAGAGGTGCTTTGCCATTGTTATTTTCTCCCCTGGAAAGCTTTGGATTATTGAGTTGGGCCGTTAGAACGAGGTACTGCACGCGGGTTCCGAAGGCACACACGGCGCCGGGAATGCTGCCGGCGGGCAAATCGTAACGGTTGTCCCAGACCCATTCGGTATTGACGGTCAGGTTGGTGTTCATATACCAGTTCAAGGCGATGCCGAAGCCCTCCATGATGCCGCCCTGGACCGAAGTGGCCCCTATACCGGAGTTGAGATCGGTATACGTGTAGCGGGCGGCAACTTCCCAGGCGCCCCGGCCCCAGCACAGGCCGCCGGCCTCGTCTCGGACAAGGTAGGCGTTTTCGTACGGTCCCTGATTGCCGAAGTAGTACCTGGACAGGCAGCCGGTTTTCTTATCGTAGGCCCGGTTCTCGCCAGTCAGCGTATACGCCACTTGGACGTATCCGCCGTTGAACATATAGTCCGTGGGAGCGGTAAGTTTCGGTACTGCGGGCGTCGACGCGCCCAGGATGCCCGACGCACCGTTCAGCCAATTCCATCCATACTCGGCCTGGAACGAGAACGGTCCCCGGATATACAACATTTCGAGGCCCATCAGATATTCATTGTCGCACGCGAGCGAACCGGTACTGAGCATCGAGTTGCTATCGACGTTCGGAAGGGCCTGGCCGTTTGTCATGGAACTGGCAGGATCGTCGTCCTTCAGTTCGGGGTGGGCCGCCAAGGTCACGGTGTTGCCGATATAAGTTCGTGCTGGCGAGATTGTTCGCTCCGTTGCGCCAACCACCCGACACAGCCATGTGCAACAAATGCCGGCCTTCATCTTCATACAGGGGCAAGCAGGTAAGGCGGGCCTGCACGCCAGACTCGCCGTCACCGAAGAAATCTCCGCTGTTGGCATTATCGGGACGGAACGCCACCGCCTGGTACGTCACACGATCGTCGGCGTAGCTGTTGCCGAACCAGACGCCGGTAACGAAGTTCTGGTTCAATTCGATGGATTCGGAATAGGATGACCGTTCCATAAAGGTCATGCAGCGGCTGGAACTGGTCATATCGCCTTCCAGACCGATCGCGTTCTTGACGTGCCCGACGCGGAGGGTGCCGATCACGGGAATTTTGTTTTGTGCAACCCACATTTCATCGAGCCCAACCGTGTCGTACACGTCTCGTTCAAGGGCCCAATTGAACCGGTACTCGCCGGTTTCCCAGAAGGTGCCTTCCTGGACGATGCGCAAGCGGCGCCAGTAGTCGCCGTCCTGCAGACTGCCGTAGGTGCCGTTGTTGAGGCCCCCTGGGGCAGCGCCCGACGCGATTCCTGCCTGGTTGCCAGCCTTTCCCTGAGCGACCTGCAAGGCCGGCGGCTGGTTCCACCACACATTGTCCCATTGCACCCAACCACCCAGGTGCATGGTGAAGTCTTTGTTGGGCGTGCTGAAATTGAGGAACTCGCCGTCTTTGAAAAACACGGTGCCGCTCAGGTCGCTACCGATCCGGTAGCCTTCCACCGCCTTCTTCGCGTCCTCGCCTGGCGCCGGCTGGTTGGCGGCCGGAGTAGCCTGCGGGGCCTGCTTTGCGTTCCTCAGTTGGTTTTGAAGATCGGCAACTTGCTGCTGTAGTTGGTCAAATCGTGCCCGGATTTCGTCGAACGTCAGCGGGTCGCCGTCTTGCTGCGCCTGCGCGGCGCGGCATATTGCCCGGCGGCTGTTGGCGGCGTCTGCCCCTCCTGCCCCCAAGCGGCAGCACTGGCGCCCCAGGCTGCGATCACGGCTAACGCCCAACCCCGCGTTTGACAAATGCATTTGCGCATTTCAATGGAACTCTGAGAGTGACGACCGGGAAAACTGGCGCAGAAGCGACAACATTAACGGTTACATCGGCTTTTCCTAACCGGCTAACTGTTAGGATCATGTTAGAAGTGGTGGATATTCCGCGGATGCACGGCCAACTCCCCGAGCCATACCCCTCCGCAGGCCGGCGTGTGCATGCAATGCTGGCTGCGTGCGAGCGATCAGATAGGCTGACTATTCGGGTTGTATCGGAAATGCGGGCGGACGACCGTACCGGATGTGCCGCAATTGAGGATACTAACGAAGTTTTCGCATTTGCCGGTTCGATCACTTGTAGGGGATTCAACGGGGAGGTTGCCGTTGCTGGCAGCGTCGCCGGCGCGGGGGGGGCGGTTTCACGGAGGAGCATCATGCATAGACGCATTTCCAAGTGGGGTATCTTCACGCTTGCCGTGGCACTCGCCGCGGCCACCGCGGATCTTCGGGCACAAGACGGCCGGCAATCTACGCCAGACCGAGCAGCGCCCGGCGCGGCGTCCGCGTCGCCGGCCGACAGCCAGCTACAACTGGTCGCCGACGGTCAGCCGGCCACCGCCGACAATGTGCCGCCGGATCGTCCTCCCCCGCCGACGGCCGAGGACGTGGCCAACGCCGACCTGGCGAAGCGGGTGTCCGACTTGGAGAAGGCATTGGCGGACTACGCCAAAGCGGCGGCGACGGGCAAGCCGGCAGCGCCCACGAAGCCCCTGATTGCCCCCAGCGGCCGAATCCAGTTCGACGTCGCCAACTACACGCAAAACGCCGCCAGCGTCGCCCAGGTCGGCAACAACCCCAATTCCGTGGGGTTCCGCCGCGCGAGGCTCGCGCTGTTGGGCGAATATGAGGTTGTGGACTACATCATCGAAATGGATTTTGCCAACCGCGGCGTGGCCTCCGTGGTCAACCAGAAGGACGAGTCCGTGGGCTTCAAGGACGTCTATATCCAAGTCCGGGACCTTCCCTGGCTCGGCGTGGTCCGGGTCGGCCATTTCAAGGAGTGTTTTGGGCTGGAAGACCTGACCAGCGACAACTACACCACGTTCATGGAGCGGTCGCTCTGCGATGAAGGGACCTTTGTCCCCGGCCGCAATAACGGCATCATGACCTACAACTGGAGCGAATGTCAGCGGGCCACTTGGGCCGTCGGCGCGTTTACCAACCAGACCGGCTTCGACCAGCCGCCGCTGTTCCAGTACGACCACTGGGGGCTCGACATGGCCGCACGGGCGACCTACTTGCCCTGGTACGACGAGCCGAGCGGCGGCCGCGGACTGCTGCACACCGGGGTGGACTACGCCTACCGCAGCGCCCCGGACGACACCATGATCTTCGCCACCAAGCCCGAGTCCGGGTTCGCCAACGCCGTGGTCAATCTGGACATGACCGACGTGAAGCAGTGGCAGGTGGCGGACGCCGAAACGGCCCTGGTCTACGGGCCGTTGAGCGTACAGTCCGAGGTTTTCGGCTCGACCATCAACCGCACGAGCGGGGCCAGCAACAACATCTACGGCGGCTACGCCTTCGTCAGCTACTTCTTGACCGGCGAGAACCGGCCGTACAACCGGAAACTGGGCGTGTTCGACCGCGTCCAGCCCTACGAGAACTTCTTCCGCGTGCGGACCTGCGACGACTGCGTGGCCACCGGCTGCGGGGCCTGGGAACTGGCCTATCGCTTCTCCTACATCGACGCCCTGGACGGACTGACGGCGAAAGGGGCCGGCCGAGCCGCCGACCACACCTTCGGCGTCAATTGGTACCTCAACCCGTTCACCAGGGTCATGTTCAACTACGTCCATTCCCAGGACACGTATAACACCGCGGCCGCGACCACCGTCTCGGGCGGGAGCATCGACATCTTCGAGATGCGGTTCGCTATGGATTTCTAACGGCTTCGTGGTACTCGTCACGCTCCGCGTGACGAAGCATCCTCACGCGGAGCGTGAGGAGTACGCTACACAGGAGAGAATGTCATGCGAAAATACGCCACGGCCTCGTTGCTGATGGCCGCTCTACTGGCGCTTGCAAGCTTGCCCGCCGGCGCGACGGACGACGGCTGCGGCGGGCACCGCCGCGGAGCGGTGGTCGGCGGCACGCCCTGTTGCGACCGGTGCGGATGTGCTTGCGACTGCCTCCAAAAGGTCTGCCTGGTGGTCTGCGAGATCAAGAAGGAGACCAAGACCTGCTGGTGCGTCGAGTGCCAGGAGATTGGTCTGTTGATGCCGGGCCACCGCGGCTGCTGCGACCAGTGCCAGCCGCCGCCCCGCTGCGGACGCACAAAGTGCGTGAAGAAACTGGTGAAGAAAGAGTACCAGGTGGACGTTCCGGTCTACAAGTGCGTGGTGCGGTACCTCTGCCCCGCGTGTCTCGGCAATGAATCGGCCGGCGGGCCCGCCGTCGCGCCGAAGCTGCCGGCGGCGCCGGCGCCGTCGCCCGCGCCGTCCGCAGTCCCAACACCGCCGTCGAAACCGCTGAAATAGTGTCAGCATGACGTGGCCAGTCACGCAAGTCGTTGTCCGCCTTGGTGTTCAGCGATTGCGTTGGACTCTGCCCGGCCCGAGACGTAAGATTCCAACGGGAGGGGTGTAGGCCGGCGGACCTGTGGTCTCCTCAAGCCCTGTCACACAATCTCGGAAAAAAAGGAAGGATAGGACCATGCGTCTGACCACACGTCTTCTCCTGGTTGCCGCTGTGCTCATGTTTCTGGGACTCGGCTTCTCGGCGGCCCAAGCGGCCGACAAGGGGCAAGCTGCCGGCCACGATCAGTGGCGGTACGTGCTTCACAACAACGAGTGGTGGTATTGGCTCCCCGAGGGGCGCTGGCTCTACTGGCGCAACAACCACTGGAACGCCTATGACCCAGACTCGTTCAGTGCGTGCCCTGTAAACTCGGGTTCCGCCGCCCGCTTCGCGGCAGGCGATGGGAGCCAAACCGGGCCCCAGTCCAATATCCGGCCGTTCTACGGTCATTCGCTCTCCAACTTCGGGGCCGGCTACGGGAACCAGGCCCAGTCCCAGTCCGACATCCGGCCGTTCTATGGCCATTCGTTCTCCGATGTTGACCGCCGGCGTCCCGTTGAAACGGAGGAGATTGGTCCGTTTTACGGAAACGCCCTGCCAAGCGAGATTCTCGGCCGGTGACACCGCCTCTAGTATGTGCGGCACGATGGCAATGCCATTGCAGCGGGGGTTTCTTGGTAAAATGGGGTGTTGACAGCGCCGATCAGGCCACTCGCCACCCCTCAAATTGCGTGATTGCCCGCCGCCGACCGGAACCTTAGACTTCCAGTGGTGTTTCCCTATGAAGGTAGGGACGTTGTCCAAGGGGGATGCCATAGGGTATGATGATAGTTCCGTCGTCTTGGCCCCATACCGAAGGGAGAATATGATGTTGCGATTGCCGCTGGCCTTGGTGTCCATGATGTTGGGTGTGGTTCTTGCCGCTGGTTCGGCATATGCACAGGCTGAAGGCCCGCCGCCCGGTGAGCGGGGCGGCAGAGGTATGCGCCAGCCGGGTGGGCCGGGCGGATTCGGAATGCCCGGGGCTGGCCCGTCCGCGTTGCTCCGGCTCGAGCAGGTGCAGAAGGAACTGAGCCTCACTGACGAACAGAAGGACAAGGTGAAAGCCCTGCTCAAAGAGGTCGCGGGGGGAATGCGGGGTCAAATCCCCAACTGGGGGGACCTCACGGACGAGGAACGTCGGGCGAAACGGGATGAGATCCGCAAACAAGCTGCCGAGAAAATGGAGAAGTTCGAGAAACAGTTGGCCGAGATCCTCAAGCCGGAGCAACTGGAACGTCTCCACCAGATCCGCCTCCAGTTCAGCTTGCAGACGGAGGGTGGCGCAGCCATCGGCGGCCGGAAACGGCCAAATCGCTCGGGCTCAGCGACCAACAGCGCGAGAAGCTCAAGGCGATCCGCGAGCAGGTGCAGAAGCAGGTTGGCGAGATCCGCGGTCCGCTGCGGGACCTTCCGCCCGAGCAACGGGCGGCCAAGTTCCGGGAAACGCGGGAGAAGATCACTAAAGCCGTGAAGGAATCGGTGGAAAAAGCGCTGGAGGTGCTTACTCCGGAGCAGCGGGAGAAGTTCGAGAAGCTGAAGGGGAAGAAGTTTGACGTGGATTGGTCGGCCCTGCGTCCGCCGAGGCCGCCGCGCGATCAGCCTGCTCCTGGGAAGATCGACTAGCTGGCGGCGGGGAGTTTGTATTATGCGGCGACAAAATCAAATCTCCAAATTTGGCTTTACGCTGGTGGAGTTGTTGGTGGTCATCACGGTGATCGGGGTGTTGGTTGCGCTGTTGTTGCCGGCGGTTCAGGCCGCCCGCGAGGCCGCCCGCCGCACCCAGTGCAGCAATAATCTACATCAGATCGGCATCGCCATGGACATGTACATCGACATCCAGGGGATCAACGGGAAGTATCCGGACGCCGCCAACTACCCGGACCCGGTCGCCTGGCCGGGCAAGCCGAGCCTGCGGGACGTCTTGGCGCCGTTCATCGAAACCAGCGCCGCGGCTTTCCACTGCCCCGACGACGACACACACACGGACGCAAATGGCAACGTTCTGCCCGGCGGTTACTTTGACCAAGTGGGCATCAGCTACTATTACAACCAAGGTCGGGCCGCGTTGCCGGCGCCAAAGACCCGCGTCCAATTCCTCACGGATTCCAAAGGCAACCTCGATACGTCGTCCACCGTTTGGGTAGCGGAGGACATCAATCCGCACGGGGTTGACTTGGCGACTCAACGCAATTGCCTTTACGCCGATGGGCACGTGGATGATATGCTTGTCAGCGCCGGGTACTCGCAGTAGCATGTTTTACGCCGACGGGCACGTGGATGATATGTTTCCGTAGAAAGGACCTGTCATGAGCAAACGAAAAATCGGGATCATGGTTGCGGTGTTGGTGCTGCTAATGGTGGGCGTCGTCTGGGCGCTAAGACGCCGCGACGACCCCGAAGTAGAGAGGCTCAAGCACATGCTCGGCGATGGGCCGCCGCAGCCGGGGCAGTTCGAACAGTTCCGAAAGGAAATGGAAAAACTTACCCCTGACCAACGCCGGCAGGTAGGCGAGGAAATGCGCCAACGCCGGGAACGCCAGATGGATAAGCAACTCGCCGAATATTTCAAGCTCCCTCCGGACAAGCGGCGGGAAGAACTTGCCAAGCGGATTGACGAGATGGAAAAACGGCGAAAGGAACGGGAGCAGCGCCGCGCTCAAAGCCCTCAAGGGGACCAAGGCCAGAACCCCGGCGGCCAGGGGCCGGGCGGAACGGGCCAGGGACAGGGTCCGCCGGGCCAAGGCCAGGGACAGGGCGGCAGCGCCGGCGGCGGACAAGGCGGGGGCCGGAACAACAATCCCACCGCCCAAAGCACACGCAACAATCAACGTCTCGACAACACCTCGCCTGTGCAGCGGGCCCAACGCTTGTCCTATTTCGCCGCCATGCAGCAGCAGCGCATCCAGGCCGGCCTGCCCGCCAACCCCTTCGGCGGCCGCGGATTCGGCGGGCGATGAACCGGACGGTTTCTCCGCGGACCGTTAGAAGTTCATGCCGTCAATCGCCGGGCCGTCCTCGTCGGCGTCGAACATCTCAGTACGTCATTCCGTCCACCACCTGCCCGTCGTTAATCGCCCCAAGGCAATGGTGTACGCCAACGTCGATCGAATAGTTGATCGCCTGCACCGAGCCGTCGCAGAAGGCCATGCCGAAGCTGGTGGCGTGGGCGCTGCCGAAAGCCGCCCAATGCGTCCAATCGCCGGGAGTGTCCGGCCAGGGTGTTTGATTCTGACATTCGCTCGGGCACCAGTGCGGTTTATCCGTGCTATATCGGACCGAGTCCCAGTCAAAACCGGCGGTATACCCTTGGTCGTCGGACCAGCATTGGCCGGTGTAGTAAAAATCGGTGTTAATGTACTTCTCACCCGCCAGGTAGGTGTTGCTGGCGCCGTCGGTGATATCGGCCATCTTCCTCATGCTGCGGATGTAGAAAATGCCGTTGCCTTGGGCGTAGCTCCAACCGGGGCCGTAAAGGGAGGTGTTGCTGATCCACGTGGCGTCGCTCCAACTGTCGCCTGTGGCAAGGTCGGGCGGACCCGCATAGCCCGCGTCGGCCCGGTATCTGGGCGTCCCCGCCGGACCCCGCGTAATCGCTGCGGCCGGCGAGTGTGGGCTGGGGCATACCCGCGTTGACAAAATGAGCGAAACCCACGGCATTCACACTATTGGCGAAAGGATAGAGTATTGCTGCGCGACGGGTGGGGCAAATCAACGTCACCAAGGCCGTCTCCACACACTGCGTAAGCCCCGGACGGGACGCGCCGCTGTAGGGGCTGATGCCGATGTCCAGGTCGTGCAATGTTTGCTGCTCCATGTAGGGGAGGATATTGTAGACCCAACTGCCGGGCTGTAGCTTGGTGAATCCGCGGGTCGGTTCGCCGCTCCAGAATTCTCCCCAGCCGGCCGTGGGCAGAAAGCCGTTCTGCTGCTCGTGAGTGAGGCAGGCCAGGGCGATCTGCTTGAGGTTGTTGGTGCATTGCGCCCGCCGGGCGGCCTCGCGGGCCGCCTGCACCGCCGGCAACAAGAGCGCGATCAAAATCCCGATGATCGTGATCACCACCAAGAGTTCGACAAGGGTAAAAGCGGCGGATTTCTGATCTCTGATTTCCGGTTTCCGGTTGCTTCGGTGCATCGCCAGCCTCCTAGCCGGTTGAAAGGTGTCCTAGACGGACTTGGGGTTCGCCTCGTCGATCAAGTTCAGTTTCATGAACCGGCAGAAGCGGCTCAACTCGTGCGTCAGGTCGCCATAGCAAGTGACCCGGTGGATGTCGTCGCAACGCCAGTTCTGCCACATCTTCTCGGCGCTGCCGTCGACCCGCACCACGATCTTGTTGCGGCAGGCGCGGTTGACGTCGGGCGTTTCCACGATCTGGCCGGTGAAATACCGCACCGCCGTGGTGCCGGTCAGAATCGAGCACGTCACCTTCTGGCCGATGCGCATCTGCACCTGCGGGCAGGCGCCTTCCTTGCGCTCCGCCACCCCCCGCAGCTTGTAAGGCATGGCGGGCTTGTCCGGGCCGTCCATCTTCGTGGTACACGTGCAGTGGACCAAGACCACGGCGTTCTTCGCAAAATCGAACATCGAATTGCCGATGAAGCCCGGCCGGCCGGTCAATCCCTGCAACATCGTGTGGACCGTCGCACACTGCAAATCCGATTGGCAGATGCCGCCCAGCCCCAGGTTGTTGAGATACGAAAACGGGATGCACGGATAGGCCGGCAGCTTCCGCCACATGCTCTCGTAGCAGTCCACCGCGATTGACGTGGCGTCTTCCTCGTCCAACATCTTCTCGAAGGCCAACGCCAGCTTGCACGACTTGAAGACGTCCTCGCGGCTGGGCTCGATCACGGCCGTGGCCCCCGTGATCCAGCGGTCGGTCTCGGCCTGGGCGTCCCGGTCGCTGATGGAATCGTAGACCGCAAGCATCCGCTCCAGCGGAAGCCGCTTGATCTCCGTGCCGAACTTCCGCCCAAGTTGCTCGGCGTAGTCGCCCGGCGCGGCGGGGTCGACGTCGGGCGTCCACTGCGTCGTGCTGAGGTTGAGAATTTTGGCTTCGCGCAGGTGGTGAATGGCGCGGAAGGGCCGGACCGCCGCGGCGAGCTGGCCGAAGTCGCTTGTGAGCACGGCGTCGATGTTCTGCCCGGTCTCTCTGCGGCGCATCGCGCTGATGGCGTTCCATTCATGGCCCGAGTAGGGGGCCGCAAAGAACATGGTGGGCCGCCCCAGGGCGGCAACCTCCCGGATCGCCGGAAGCACGTCGCCCGTGAACTGAATGGCCAGAATGCCGTCTGCGCCGCGCAACGCCTCCTTCACGCCGGCCAACTGATCGGGCGAGGAGACCAGTACGTCGCCGACGAAATCGACGTCGTGGAGTTGGTCTTGCAGCTTGGCGAACTCGGCCTCGTAGCGGCGTTTTTCGGCCTCGCAATCCAGGCCGGGATGGGGGTAGCCCGATTTCGGGTCGCCCATGTAGACGCGGCCGACCTTGACCTTCGACCGCCGGCAGCCGGGGCTTACCAGCCGCCGTGGCGATTGGCCGGCGGCCAACGCAGGAATCGCACCGCAAGCCGCGCAGCCAAGCGCACCGCCCACGGTCAACTGAACGAACTGACGGCGATCCAAGTCCATTCTCATCGGTCTTTCCTTCTTTCGGGGAATGTGATACACTCAAAATGGTTTTCAGGTAAAGGAGGAGTCAGATTATGGTCTATCGAGGGCGAATCAAGGGGGGGGTTGTGGTTCTTGAGGAAGGCGTCTTTCTCCCCGATGGGGCAGAAGTAGATGTCACGCCGGTCGAACGTGCATCGCTGTCCCCAGAAGACGACCCGATTTACCGCATCTACGAACTGGCGGAGCCCAGTGGAATTCCCGATTTGGCCCAGAACATCGATCACTATCTGTACGGCCATTCGAAGGTGACTGATGAGCAGCCGTGAGGCGGTGTTTGTGGACACCAACGGGTGGATTGCGTTGCTGGACAGGGACGACGAGTTGCACGTTCTGGCAACGGCGCGGTGGGACCAGATCCGTGCGGCGGGCCATCCCTTGATCTCCACCGATTGGGTGTTCGCGGAGACCGGGAACGGCCTCTCGCGCGTTCGAGCGCGCAGGCGGGTGTCCGGCACTGCAAGGAAATTCCTGGGATCGCCGAACTGCCGGCTCGTCCGGATTGACCAGGGATTATTCCTGGAGGCCCTAGACCTGTACGACCGCACAACCGAGAAGTCTTGGGGACTTGTCGATTGCGCGAGTTTCGTCGTCATGCGGCACGAGCACATGCTGGACGCCTTCACCACGGACCAACATTTCGAGCAAGCCGGTTTCCGGCGTCTGTTGGCGCCGCAACCGCGCTAAGCGGATATTGGGTGGCGGACGCGCCCGCCCAAGGCACGTCCACCACCCGCCATCCAGTTTTGTCCCGCACAGGTGTTGGGGTGGCAGTTGAACTGCCGCCCCAACCCAAGCCCGCACACGGCGTGTGCGGACTACATTATCTCCGCTTCCTCCATGCGTAGCAGAGCAGGCCGGCCAAGCCCGCGGCCAACAGCGCCAGCGTACCCGGCTCCGGGGTCTGGGTCGCCGTGCCGAAGACGTCGATCTCGCCCATGTTCGAGTTCGTGCTGCCGGCGGGGGTGTGGAACGTGAACTGGAGCGCCTTCACACCGGTTGCCAGCACGGCCCCGAGGCTGTCGACGATTGTGACCTGGGTCTCGGCTTGACTACTGCTAAACGTGGCACTCCCCTGAGTGCCCGTGCTGATCAGAGCGACAAAGGTGGGGTTGCTGACGGTGGAGTACGCGACATCGTAGTTCTGCAAGCCCGCGTTGGCTGGATACCACCACGCGAAGGTCTGGATCTCGGTGATGTTGTAGCCGGCCGTGTTGACCGACGTGTTGAAGGTGATGGTGCAGGTGCCGCCGGCGCTGAAGGCGTCGGCGCCCTGGGTGCTGCCTTGCCCCTGCGTCCCGTATTTCAGGCCGTCATTCAGATTATTGACATTGCCGCCGTACAGCCCGTCGCTCGTGGCGCTAATGCTCAAGAACGTAGACTGGCCTTGGTTCGCCAAGTCCGTAGCGCTCACCGTGATGGAGCTCGGGGTAAGCTGCTGCACGCACGACACGATAGGGGTTGCCGAGGCATACGAGGCGATCAGGGTTACTGCCAAAGCACAGGCAACGATCTTGGACGCGAATCTCACGGCAATTCTCCGTTTCCGCCCGGCATAGGCCAATAGGCCGGCCAAACCCGCCGCCAACAACGCCAGGGTGCCCGGCTCGGGGCTCTGGGTCGCCGTGCCGACGATGTCGATCTCGCGATAACACCCAACGGTTGTCCTGCTGTTGTCGGTATTATAGTGGATCACGAACTGGACCGCGCCTACACCGGTAGCGATGGGCGTCACCCCACCATTACTGTAGGTAAGCAAATTCTCTTCGCCTGACAGCCCCAGCGCGTTGCCACTGGTGCCTCCGGTGCCCAACTCGGTGAAGTTTCGACGACCCCACGGGGGCCGTGTAAACGTCGTAACGTTGTTCCGAGTAAGCGCCGCCGCCGTACGCGGAAAGGCTGAGGATCTTCGTGATGTCGTAGCCCAACGGGGCACCCGACGTATTGAGCGTGAACGTCAAGGTCCAATCACCACTGTTGCCTGCCGCCGGCTGATAGTACACCATGTTAGTCCCCTGACTGGAGTCATTTGCGACGGAGTTGGTGTACGCTAATCCGTTGTTGATGCCCGCTATATTATAGAGGGCGGACGGAACTCCCTCGCTGGTAGTGACCGTTGCCGCCGGGGCCAGGTTATTCGGATAGTACGTGGGTCCCAGGTTGAAGGCGTTGCCATACCAACCGCCGACACTGTAGGTCTGATACGCCTCCGACGTAACCGTAGGGCTAAGAAGGGTCGCCCAAACGGGAGAGGCGATCAGGGTAACAGCCACAACATACAGAGCGATCTTGGACACGAATCTCATGACAATCTCCTTCAAGGTTGAGGGAAGAATCCCTCGGTTCGGAACGGGGCCGCCCTGCGCCCTGCCGGAAACACTCCGGGAGCCGGCGCGAGAACGGCCAATCTCACCTCACACACGCGACACAACGCAACGCTTGTACTCCTTGCAGCCGACGTTCTCTCGTAGAAGCGGCATCCTGCCGCTTCGTGGGTCAGAAGCGGCAAGATGCCGCTTCTACAAAACGCCCGCACCTCAAAACACTCGCGGGACTTCACGACCCGACGCTACGGACCGTTCATGGGGACCGCTCCTTTCTTCAGGGCCTGTTTCGCTTCGCCAACCGGCGGTGAATTGCCGGAACACAGCCGTTCGATGGTCTGGGGCGGAAGCGCCCGGTTGAAGACGGCCAGTTCGTCAATCCCTCCCCGCCAGAACCAGGCGTACTGTCCGACGGCCGGGTGGGCATCGGTGTTTGCCTTGTTTGTCCGGCAGCCAATGCCCAAGCTGGCCAGCGGCGGATCGGGCAGGACGCCGGCGCACGGGCCGGAGGCGACTTCCTTGCCGTTGCGGTAGAGGTGCAGGGTGGTCCCGTCGGCCACCAGGGCGACGTGCTGCCAGACGTGCAAGGGCAAGGGGGAGTCGTGCCCTTCACGGACCTCGACCCGCTGCCCGTCCCGCTGCGTCACGTAAGCGGCCAGATCGCCTTCGTCGCGGTACAAGCAGAGTTGGAACTGCCCCGTGTTTTCGTGCTCCCGGTCAGGGATGCCCCAGTTGCTGGCGATCATGGCCGACTCCGGCCGGCCGACCGCCATGACCCATGCCGACACGGTGAGCCGGTCGTTGGCCGCCTTGGGGTAATCGTGTACGAGCACGCGGTCGCCGATGCGGTCGCTCATTTCCGGTCCGCAGAACCAAAGCGCGTCGCCGAAGCGGCCGGACACGTAGGGCAAGCCGGACGGGTCGGCCAGACGCAGTTCGCCGTGGCGGCCGCCCGCGGCGGAATCGAACACGACGTAGCGGTCCTGTCCGGCGCCAGGCCGCTCCATGCGGTAGTAAACCGCCGGGTTGAGCGACAACACGAGTCCGGCGTAGGCTTGGCTGTCGCGGACGGCTTGCGGCGGCGGTACGGCGCGGACGAACCGCCCGGCGGCATTCTGCTCGGGCGTAATCGTGCGAATTCCAGTTCTCTTGCGATCGACGCGAACCGCCTCTCCCTCATGGCACACCCGGTCAGCGGTTACTCCGTCTCCGCCCGCGCCTGTAACCACGCGAATGTTCCCCTGGAACACCTGGGTGTCCGTATCGCCCTCCCGCGTGACCTCGACACCGAACTCCGTGCCCAGATCGGTGACCACGGCGGTGGGGGTTCTGACGACGAATTTGGGATTTAGGATTTGGGATTTGGGATTTGGCGATTGTGGCACCGCATTTTCCACCCGCGCGGTCAGCTTACCCAGCGAGAGGAAGCCGCCGGTGGCGGACTCGATTTCATACGTGCAGGGGCCCTGGAGGATGACCTTGGCGCCGGTGTCGTAGGTGATCTCCAACAGGCCCGAGACCAACTCGTACTTTCTCGCCAGCGGCACGGGCGCCGCAGCCTCGGGGGCCGTCTCGGGGTTGGCCCAGCGGCAATCGGCGATGCCCGTGATTCGGCCGACGGACTCCGGCTCCTCGAGCCGGGGGCTAACAGTCCCCAAGCCGGCGTTTCCGGGCGCTCTTAGCTCCCGGCTGTTGTCCGCTCCTGCGAGTTGATTGTCGTGCGACACCGTGTACACCCAGGCCCCCAGCACCGCCGCGGCCATCAACACCGTGGCAATGCCGTAAGAAAGCAACCAGCCACCAAGGGAAGACGAGAAGACGGAAGAGGGGAGAGCCGGAGACGTATCAATGATGATGGGAGGAATCAGGGGCTCAGAGTCCGGGGCGTCGGAAGGATGACGGGTGAAGGATGAGGGATCAAGGATTTCTTGATTTGGGACTTCGGATTTGGCGACTTCCTGAACCCCGAACCCTGAACCCTCTCCGCTGCCCGCTTCACTGGGCACTGAAGTGCCCAGCCCTCGCAGTTGCGAAGTGCCCAGCCCTCGCTCGCCCCAGCACAGGCGGCCGTGCAATTGCAGATAGCTCACGTAGTGCCGGCAGGCGTCCGCGTCGGCGCGGAGAATCTGGTTAAGCCGTGTGGCGTCTTCGGCGGTGTGGAGGCCGTCCAACACCCGGTCCAACAGCCGGTCGAGATCGTGCCAGCGGTCGGCGGCGTCGGTCATCGCTGTCCCCCTTGCCGGTTGCGGTTCTCCACAGCGCGATTGATGCAATCCAACAACAGCCGGCGGATACGGCCCAGGGACTTCGAGACGGCGTTGGGCGAGCGGTTCATGGCGGCGGCTATCGCCTGCACGGCCATCGCCTCCGCGTAACGCTGCCGCATCAGTTCCCGGTCCGCGGGACTGAGTTGCGCCGCGCAATCGAGCAACGTCCGCCGGTGGAATTCGTCGAGGTGCTCGACCTCGGCGACGGCCACGTCGGCCAGCCGGTCGAGGACGTCAGGGTCCAACAGCACGCCTGCCCGGGTGCGCTTTGCCCGATACTTCAGCACTTCGTAGCGGATGATTTGGCAGGCCCAAGCGAAGAAGTTCGTGTCCGGCTGGTACTGGTCAAACTTCCGCCACAAGACCAGGTTGGTTTCCTGGAGCACGTCCTCGGCATCGACGGAGTTGGGCAGCAAGGTGATGGCGTAGAGATAGAGCCGTCGCTGATGGCTCGAGTAAAGAGCCATGAACTGCTCGACCCGTTGCGGCGCCACCGGCTCTGATTCTCGTCCGACGCCCATCGCTGCCGACCTCCGCAGATACCTCTCATCCTAATCCGCATACCCGCCGTTGGCGAAAATGTGAGGGCAAAATCTCGGGAGAGCGGCGAGAATGTCCTTCTACCGACCGTGGCGAGGGGTATCACGTGGGCATATTGTGAGTAGAAGACACCGACACCGGTAGACACGGTTCGGCAACTTCCGCCCTTGCTCGGGCGTCTACAATAATGGTGGGCGATTGCGCCCCGCCGAACCGGATGGCGACCGCTTCCGTATTACCCTTAGAGAGCGGCCGGGGGCGGACTCTTCTCTCTCAAACGGAACAAGGTGACAACAATGGACGGGCACGTGTCCGATCCGGTGCAACTCTACCTGACGCAAATGAGCAGGACCCCCCTGCTGGGGCGTCCCGATGAGTTCCAGGCGGCTCAGCGGATCGACCATAGCCGGAGGAACCTGCGGCGCGCGCTCTTGAGCGGCGACTACATCCTCCAGGCGGCCACGGCGATGTTGGAAAAGGTGGCTCAGGGTAAGATGCGCGTCGAGGCCGTCTGCGAAGGGTCGCTCAGCAGCAGCCAGCAGAGAGAACGGTTGCTCGCATTGATCGGCCCGAACCTGCGGACCCTTGGCGACCTGCTGCGGCGCAACCGCACCGATTTCCGGGCGGCAGTGTCCCGACGGCACTCGCCGGCACACCGGCGGGAAATCCGCCGACGGCTGCTCTTTCGCCGCGCTAAGGCCATCCGCCTGGTGGAAGAGACGCCGGTCCGCCGGCAGTATCTCGGCGTCGTCTTCAATAAGCTTAAGGAGATCGCCCGGCGAATGGACGCCGTGGCGGGCGAACTGGCCGAGTTGCGGCGGGGCCACGAGCAAGCCCCTGCCCGGCAGAGGGCCGAGGTTTGCAGGGAGTTGTGCCGCCTTATGCGGATCACGCACGAGACGCGGCGGACGCTTCGCCGCCGCTTGGGCCGCATCGCCGCCCTCCAGCAGGTTCACGACGCCGCCCGGCAGGAGCTCTCTACCGCCAATCTGCGGCTGGTAGTGGCCATCGCCAAGCGGTACCGCAACCGCGGCATCAGCTTCCTCGACCTGATCCAGGAAGGGAACACGGGGCTGATGCGGGCGGTCGACAAGTTCGATAGCGGCCGCGGCTTCAAGTTCTCCACCTACGCTACGTGGTGGGTCCGCCAGGCAATCAGCCGGGCGATCGCCGATCACAGCCGCACGATCCGCGTCCCGGTCCACATGCTGGGGACAGTGGAGAGAGTGCTCGACGCCGGCCGGCGGGCGACCCAACGCCGCAAAGGCCGTCCCACGCTGGAGGAGACCGCCCAGGCGGCGGGATTATCGCTGGCCGCCACCGGCCGGGCGCTGCGGGCGAACCGGCGGATGCTCTCGTTGGACGAGCCGTTGGGCGGCGAGGGGGAAAACTACCTCGGCGAACTGCTGCCCGACGAGCGCCGCGACGACCCCTTGCTGGGCATCAATCAGGATGCACTCCGCCTGCGGATCACCGAGGCCCTGGGCGTGCTCAACTACCGCGAGCGGGAAATCATCCGGCTGCGTTACGGACTTTCAGACGGCTATGCGTACACGCTTTCCGAGGTGGGCAAAATCTTTTCCGTCACCCGGGAGCGGATCCGTCAGATCGAGTGCGAGGCGATTCGCAAGCTGCAACAGCCGTCCTGCACGCGCAAACTGGCCGAGTTCCTCGATCACCCCACCCCTTTGCCGCCCATGCCGGGCAGCCATGCTGCGACCGCCGCCCGGACGTAGGGCCGTGGGTGGCATCGGCGATGTGCGTCGCGTCCCACGATGACCCACTCACGGACTACCCGAGCCGGAGTTGGCCAGGGCCACGGGCACCGCGATGGCGGTGGCCACCAGACCGGCGACAACGATCGGGTTGGTCAAGAGCATCTTGAGCGTGCCGTGTGGCTGGGCACATTGCGTGTAGACGATGGCGTTCTTCTGGGCCGAGGGCGGGGCCGTATTGGCCGCCCACAAGCGGTAGACCCCTTGGCCATCGGCCGCGGCAACCTGGTACACGCCGCCCCTGAGGCCCTGCACCGCGAAACGCCCCTCGGGGGTCGTGGTCGCACGGGCGATCTCCCGATCCTGGGCCTTCACCGAGATGGGGACGTTTGCCACGCGGCCTCCTTGCAGATCGATCACCTGACCGTGCAGCACCCCGCCATCGGCCAGGGCAATGTCCACAACCGCTGGCGTTGCAGGGGGAGCCGACGCAAACGTCACTTCCGGCAGGCATATCCCCAGCGTTGCCAGTGAAACGATTACTGTTCGAACGAATCTTCCGGTCTTCATTGCCCGTCTCCTGAAAAGTGCTAAAAGTTTGCCCAAAGCCCCTAGACATCCGTGTCTAAGTTCAGCACCGGCTCTAGCCGGCAACTGACGCGAACAATGCAAGCAACACCGCCTAAAGGCGGGACTACAAACAGTCCACTATATCGTCCCCGGTGCGAGCAGTTCTGAAGCAAACCCGTGGCAAAACCAGCCCCGTCGCCCCAACTCCACCGGTGGCCGGCGTCCGGGCGGCACCGCCCCGCCGGCAGCCACCATCGCCGGATGCCGACAGCAGAGGTCTACCGCCGTCTCTTCTCCGGCCAGTTTCGCCACCCGATGGAAGGCCGTGCTCAGGACCGGTGGGCGAGTTCCCGTCCCATGGGCGTCGGTGGCGACAAGATGGATGAGTCCTTCCTTGACCAGCGACTCCGCAAACTCCTGAATCCGTGAGCCGAACGTCCCGCTCAGACTGCCGGCAGTCAATTGCAGCAGGCAGCCGCGCTCGACGAGGGGGCGGAGCAGGCCGGGCCGGTTCAGAATGCCGAGATTGCGTTCGGGATGGGACAAGATTCCCATCAGGCCGGCAGAGGCCAACTCCGCCAGCAGCCGCTCCAGCGGAAAGTAGACCTCGTGGGGCAACTCCAAGAGCACGTGGCGGCGGCGGTCGGCCAACGTGAGCACCTCGTCGCGGCGGAGCTTGCCCGCCAGGTCCGGCTCGATCCGCACGTCGGCGCCCGGCAGCACCCTCAGGGGCAGCCCTCGCCGCTCGAGCGCCGATTGAAGACGCTCGTTCGCCGTGCGGATTGCCGCGGCGGAGTTGCCGGCGTGGCTACCCAGTTGATGGGGCGTTGCGACGATCGTGCCCACCCCGTCGGCCGCCGCCATCTCGGCCATTGCCAGCGCATCGTCCCAATTGGCCGCGCCGTCATCCAGCCCCGGCAACAGGTGACAGTGGACGTCGACGAAAGGCTCGCGTCGGTTCATCGCAACCGTCCGTTCTGGTTGGCCGTGCGCGGCTCCGCATCGAGCCGTCCTTTGAGGGCGGCGCGGAGCGCGGCGGCGATGGCTTGGTTGTCGGGTGTCCGCCCCAGGCACCATTTCAGGTGCGACTCGGCCTCGGCAAACGATCCCTGCTTGAGCAGGCAGAGCCCAAGCTGCCGGCGGACCTCGTAGTTGCCCGGATCGCATTGAAGCGCATTGCGGGCACAGCGCAAGGCGTCGGCGTCGTCGCCGAGCCGGCTGTGAAGCGCGCTGCGCTTCGAGCCAGACGCCGGCGGAGCGGCTGTTGCCGGGGGGCTTGCCCGCCTCGGCCTCCGCCTTCTCGGCCCAGCAGCGCATCAGGGGCGACAACTGCTCGGGGGCAGCGCGCCGCGCAGGCGGCGTACAAGAACCGCAGGGCCTCCAAATCGGGCCGAAAATCGGCGAGGATCGAGTCGATCAGAGCCGGCAGACCTTCGGTGGGTGTGCCGGCGACGAAGCCGGCGATCACTTGCTGCCGTTGACGGGGACCGGATTGGAACGCCAGTTTCGCGTACTCCATCGCCCGCCGCTGGTCGCCGGCCAGCGCGGCCTGTTGAGAGGCGGCCAGCAGGATGACGCCGTCCTGCGGCCGCACGCGAAGCGCCTGTTCGATGCAAGCCTGTCCGAGCGTGCCCTGGTCGCCGCCGAGGAAGGACAATTCGGCCAGGGCCAGGTAGGCCCGCCCCCGCAAGGGGCACAGCGCCGCCGCTTGCCGCGCATGGTGCAGGGCGCGGTCCAAGTGTTCCCAGTGCGGACCGACGGCCGCCGTCAGCCAGGCGACCAACGCCGCGCGCGTGGGAAACCGCTGCTGGACCGCGGCGTCGGCGATGTGCCGCAACGGCATCGGGTTTTCGCCCGCCATCTGCAACTTCTCGAACAGCCGCGCGTGGATCTCCGCCAGTCTCAGGTGGGCCACCGCGTCGGTCGGCTCCCAGCGCACCACGTTCTCCAAACACGAAATCCACTGTTGCAGCGTCTGTTGGTCGACCGGATCGGCGCCGAAGACCTCGGGCGCTGGGCCTTCGCCGCGCGGTATTGCACCATGAACTGGTCGAAGTACGGCTGCGCCAGGGCGGGCCCGGCCCGATTGCCGATCATCCATGCGCCCAAGCCGGTCAGCAACAGCACCGCGGCCGCCCAAGGCAGGGAAGGATAAGGGATGAGGGATGAGGGATAAGGGATGAAGGATGAGACATTCCTGGTTCCCACGCGGAGCGTGGGAACGAGGGGTAACCTATCGGTTATCTCCTTCCCCTGTCCAAGCTGCCACGTCCGCAGCGCGCAGGCGGCCAGCAGGGCGACGATCGCCGTGCAGGCCGGCACATACCAGACGAAATCGACGAGGGAGTGGGCCAGCGAGGCGGCTAGACTGGCGGCGATTGCCCCGGCACAGAGTCTCAGCCGGCTCGGCACGCGGCGCCGCAGCCCACCCACGCACCACCAGCCGCAGAGAGCGATTCCCGCCAGGACGAGCGCCGCGCCAACGATTCCCGTTTCCAGCGTAACCTGCAAGTAACCGTTTTCGGCATGAGTGACGTCCTTCTCCTCGTCGGAGAGGAGGTTGCTGTACATCGGGTAGACGTCGCAAAAACTCCCCGCACCGGCCCCCAAGGGGAGAAAATCGGGGATGGCCTGGCTGGTCGCGGCCCAGATCGTCCTTCGCCCGGCCAACCGGTCAAGCCGTTCCAGCGAGCCGGACGAGAGGTCCTCAAGCCGGGTGCCGACGCGGTCGAGGCCGAAGATGGCGAGCGAAATGCCGATCACCGCCGCCGCGGCGCCGAGCGCGGCCAGCAGCCGGCCGCCCAACGCCGCCGTGCGCCAGCAGACGGCGGTCGAGACGGTGGCCGCCAGCACCATCGCCGCGATTCCTCCCCGCGAGAGCGACAACAGGCCGGCAAACAACACGGCCGCCAGCGCCAGGCCCAACAAGTAGGCCGTCAGCTCCCCACGTCGGGTGTCGATGCGGCCGTGCCGCCGTCGGCCGCTTTCGCGCCCGGCGCCTTCACGCGGCAAGACGCCGCGTCTGCCGTGGCGCAGGGCGTCCTGGAGCCACCACACCAACGGTCCAATCCCCAGGGCGAGGAACTGCGCGAAATGGTTGCGGTTGCTGAAGCTCCCTTTCGCCACGTCGGAGGCGTCCACCAGGGGGTGCTCGTAGAACCAGAAGAACTTGCCGTTGCCGGCGAGCAACTGCACGATGCCGAAGGTGGCCATGACCGCGGCCGACAACGCGCACCAGCGCAACAGCCGTTCCACGTCTTCGACGCACCGGATACGTTCCAGGACGACAAGAAACAGCAAGCCGTAGTCGAGAAAGATCACCAACGATGTCAGCGTCTCGGCCGGCGTCAAGGAGACGCAAGACCAGGACCCCGGCCACGCAGAGCCGCCGCCGCGCCACAGCGGCAGAACCGCGGCGGCGTGGGGGGCCAACCGCGCCAGCAGCCACGCGGGCAACGGCGCCATTTGCACCAGCAGCAGTGCGGCCCCCAGGAGCAGCACCAGAGCGGGCGGAAGCCATTGAATCCGACGCGTTCCGCGCCGGCCCGGCACACTGGCTCCCTTTGAGCCAGCGGTGGGCGGACCAGGCCCAGGCCGCCGCCACGGCCAGCACCGTCAGGGCGAGTTGCCCCAGCGCATGGCGCCCGCCCATCAACAAGGGCACAAGGAAGATCACGCCCGCCAGGCTGAAATCCACCAGTTGCAGCAGCAATTGTCCGACGGCTTCCCTTGAATTGCGGTTGACGGCGTTCTTTCCGTAGTTTCCGGCCATGTTCAGAACGCAGGGATAGTGGCGCCGATGCCGAAGTTGCCGATCTTTTGGAGCACGTCCAGGAACGCCGTGGCCGGCGTCCGTTCCACGGACACGGTATCGCCGGGGGCCAGGGGGATATTGTCCCGCCCATTCTTCGCGGCCTGGATGCTCACCGCGATGCGGACCGGCTCGGGCGCGCCGGGCAGATGACGGATCAACAGCACCTCCTCGGCAAGGGGATTCGAGACGCCGCCGGCCAGGGCCAGGGCGTCCAACACCCGCAACTCCTGGTTCGGCGGATAGGGGAATTCGCCCGGCTTGCTGACCAATCCGATCACGTAGACCGGCGGCAGCTTCCGCTTGGCGACCTGGACCACGTTGCCGTCGCGAAGTTCGGGCACTTGCACGGCGCCGGCCGTGGCCGCGGTAAGGTCCACCCGGAGCACTTCCTGCGGCGCTTGCCGCGAGTCGGTGTGACGGATCTCCACTTCCGTGCCGGCCTCCTTGTCCAAGCCCCCCGCAGCCAGCAGGGCCGCCATCAACGAGGTCGATCCCCGCGGCAACTCGCGCGTGCCCGGATTGTTGACCGCACCGACCACCGTGACCCTGCTGGTGTGGCATTGCTTCATGGTTACCGTGATGCAGGGCGTGCGGAAGAGGCCGCGGGCGACGCTCTCGGCGTTGACCACCTGTTCGGCCTGCTTCACCTCCAGTCCGCCCACGCCCACCCTGCCCACCAACGGGACGTCGATGCTCCCGTCGTCGGCCACGCGGACCGGGGCCGTGGTGGTCGTGAGTTTCGTGTAGTCAGTGACCATCGACACTTCCAACACGTCGCCCGGCTGGATGACCTCGGTGCTGACCGACTGATCGGCCAGTCCCGAAAGGTTGATGCACTGCGGGTCCAGCGTGGCCGGGGCCATCAACTCCCGCGGCAGATCCACGGCGTGGTACATCCGCTGGGCACACCCGGAACTGAGAGGCAACGCCGTCAGGATCAGCAACAACGGCAGGAAACCCGGCCCGCGGTGAGAGGGTGGATGTTGCATGGCCACAATGGTGACTGGCGAAACGTCGATTGGCCGAAGACAAGGTGCCGCACTTGGAGCCTGAGCGGCTCCCGCACGAATAGGGGGCGAAGAATAGCGGACAGCCGCCAGGGCCGTCAAGAGCGATATTCGGCTCTGTTGCGGAAACTTGGGTGCCTTGCCCACGCTTGCCGTGGGCATGTCGAATACGCGGCAGAACCGCCACATGCCCACGGCAAGCGTGGGCAAGGCACCCACTATCAGCGGTCAGCATGATTTCAGGGGCTATGGCGAAGCTGCGCGGTATGGTATGAGTTGGTCATATTCTATCAGTCGTGCCGGATTTTCCAAAGAATCACGTTATATCGCGCCGACCAATAGACTTCAGGCAAGTGTCTTGCGCGAGCACGGCTTGCGCCGGCACCAGACTGGAACAAAGGTAAGGTCGCGGCCTCGGCTGCCTTTTCGAGGGGGGATATTATGAGGTCTCTTGTCGTGTCACTGTTGGCTGCGTGCGTAATGATCGCGGGTTGCCGGACGCCGGGCAAGCAGAACCTGCCCCCCGCCGACATGCTCATGCACCCCGGACCAGGTGTGGACGGTCCCGGACCGGGCGTGATGATGTATCAACCGGGCTGTCCCTGCCCGTCCATGACCTCGCAGATGGCCTTCGTGGGACCGGAAGGGATGACCGTCGTTTGGGACATCTCTGCGCCGGGCATGTTCGACTCGGAACCGCTGGTCTGCCCCGCCCGCTACAACTTCCCCCAAGGGGCGATCTACCGGCTAAAGCTCTCCAACGTACCCGGCCGGCCGGGCGTGGAGTTGTATCCGACGTTGGAAGTCGGGCCGGTGATGCCCCGGACCGAGGCCTTCCTGGCCCACAATGCCATTCCGGTGCAGTTCACTCCCGAGGATTTCGACCAGGTCCTAAGCGGCAATTTCGTGACCAAGGTCATCTATTTGCCCGATCCCGAGTTCCAGGAATTGGCGCTGGCCGGCGTAGAGACCCTGGTGAGCACCCGCCTGGACCCCGGCGTGGACCCGATCGTCGAGGCCGACCGGCGCGGGGCAATCCTGGCGATCGTGCGGCTGGGCAACAAGGACCTGCAAGTCCCCGGTGGCCGGATGCAGGAGGGCGGAGTAACTCAGACGTCCTACCAGAGCCCCGAGGGCGGTGATGAAATGTCCGGAGGCCCGATGCCCGGTAATCCGATGGGCGTGCCGTTGGGGATTCCGGTGGGCATGCCCACCACCATGCCGACCAACTACATGGCCGGAGTGACGGGGCCACAGTACGGGATGCCGATGTGCGGCACGCCGATCGGGCTGCCGGGTCCGCCTTCCGTTCCGCTGGGCGTCCCCGCCGGCCTGCAAAAACACGTGATCGTGAACCATACCCGGGTTCACCTCCCCGCTCCGACCGAGAAAGTGCGGATTGACGAAAAGCAGGTGCCCGGCCTGAGCTATCCCAAGCCGGCCGACCACGCCCGAATCGTCGAGCGGACCAGTCCGGGCGTGGGCTACTTCCGGCAGCCGCTGGTGGACCGCCGCGAGCGGGTCGCACCAGAGTGCGGCGGACCCTGTGACGGGCCGTGCAACCAGCAGGGCGCCGCACCGTGCCCCCAGCAGGGCACAGCGCCGTGCCCGCCGCAGGCTCCCTCGCCGTCCCCCGGCGGACAACCGTGACGGCCAACGAAACCGCTCCTTTTCCCTTTAACGCCGATTGCTGCAACTCTTGACAATGGTCCGATCGATCCGCTGTCCGGCGACGCGGGCGGAATGCCGCCGACGAATTGCCGGCAGGATGGCAATGCTGGTGCTCGGGTGGCTGAGTTGGGCGGCGACGCTGCCGGCCCAGCAACCCGACGTGCACTACTTGCATCACGGTGTGATGCCGCCGGGAGCGATTGGCAGCATGCAACTCCAGCGGGGCGGACCATTGCCCGGGTTCTACCAGCCGGTCGAGATCAAGGCCCCGCCCGGGGTCTTGATCTCACTGGCGGTAGCCCAACAGGCGGTAGCCCAACAGTTTGACGAGTCGCAGCCGGCCCCGCGCAAGGCCGGGCTGCTGATCGGCGCCGTCTATCGGCTGCGTGTCACCAACATCCGCTTGGCCGAGGGGCTGGAGGTCTTCCCCACCATCGAGGTCATCGACCGGCTCTATGCGCCCCCCGGCCAGCAATGCCGCTTCGCCATCCCCGTCGAACTCACCGAGGAGGACCTGAAGCTGGCCATCGACGGCAAGTTCGTTACGCGGGTAATCTTCCTGGAAGACCCCCGCCACGCCCTGCCGGTGCGCGAGAACCCGCAGCACCAGAACTGGTTCGAGGCGGCGCCGGGGCAGGATCCGCTGGCAGTGGCCGACGGCTTGGGCCGCCCGGTGGCGATCTTGCGCCTCGGCGGAAGGCTGCCGGATCAGGGGATGGACGCTCAATTTTTCTTTGGCTCGCCCCCCTGGCTCTCGATTCCGCCGGAGAAGCCCGCGGTCCCCGAGGCGCCCAAGGCGCCTGCGGCCCCCGAAAGCCCCAAGAAGGTAAAAATCCTCCCGCCGCCGCCAAACCTCGCAAACAGCAACGGACAAGGGATGGCCGCTTCCGCGGCCATAGGCCCCAGCGGGGGACATTAGCAGCCCATGCGCAACCACAGCACTCACAATTCCGCGATCAGCGCTTCCGCGTGGCCCCGCGCCTGGCGATTGGTCCTGGTCGCGTTGTGCGTGCTGATCCTGTCCTCTTGCCGTGGCTCCGGCGGCTGTTTTTCGTCGCTCTTTGGCAGCGCGGACAAGGGTGAGGACAAAGCTTGCGTCGGCGCGGCCGGCCGCGAAACGTTGCCGCCCGAGGCCTACACCGGGGCGCCGGCGTATGGAGTGGCACAACCGCCCACGGCTGTGCAGGACTACTCAGCGCAGCCACAGCCGTGGGCGGCTGTGCCACAAACCGGCTGCCCGCCGTGCGAGGCCGGCTGCCAGTGGTCGCCGCCGGGACTCCGCCAGCCCTGGCCTGAAGACGAATATCTCTGTGACGGCGGCGATGAAGGCCGGCCCGCCATGCTCAGCGGCCGCGGCGAACTGGGCGGCGTGGAAATGCAGGACACCGTGGCCCAGTACGACACGCTCGACGGCCAGCGGCTGATCGAGCCGAGCAACCGGGTCTGCCTCTACGCCCCGCGGTTCGGCGCGGTCCGTCAGGTGGTGGGGCTGGTGGCCAACGAGGAGCGGCAGCAACTCGGCGGTGTCCACCTCCCCGTTCAACCCGGCACCCCGGCCACTTGTCAGTTCGTCGGCAGCGCCAAACAGAACATCCAAGCGGACGACCAGATCGGCGCCCGGCCCGCCGTGGCCCTGCGGACCCGGCAGGGGGACGGGGCCATGTCCAGCGCGGTTGGTCCGCGGGCCTTCCAAGACGCCTTCAAGCCTTACGAGAACCTGTCGGTCATCCGCCTCGGCGCGTTCGACGAGGCCGAAATGGCGCTGTTGGCCCAAGGCTCGAACGCCGCCATCGCCTGGTCGCACACCCAAGCCGTGCAGATCATCCTCGACCGCAAGGGGGCAATGGCCACCGTGAAGTACGACCAGGCCACTTCAGTCTACACGGCCGAAATGGAGGGCTGCGGGCGGCTGCGGCTTATCAAGATCGCCTCGACCCCAGCCGCCAAGCCGGGCGAAGAGGTGGCCTTCACCCTCCGCTTCGACAACGTCGGCGACCAGCCCATCGGCAACGTGGTGATCGTCGACAGCCTGAGCACGCGGCTGGAATACGTGCCGCAGAGCGCCGAGTGCAGCCTGGAGGCCAAGTTCTCCACCCAGCCGAACGAAGGCGGTTCCGTGGTGGTCCGCTGCGAGTTGGCCAATCCGCTCGAGCCGTGCAAGGGAGGCATCCTCCGCTTCCGCTGCCGCGTGCGGTGACGCCGCGACCCCTACGTGGCTGCACGCCTCCCGTTGCCTTCCGCGAATTCCTCCGCCATCGCCAGCCGCTGGCCCACCGGCGGATGGCTATGGAACAGGAGCACTTCCAGCCAGTGCGGGCTGGGATCGTCCTTGTTGACCTTGGCCAGCTTGCGAAAGGCCGAGAGGTAAGCCTCGCGGAGGCCCGTCCGCTCCAGCGCGTAGCGGTCGGCCTGTCGCTCGAATCGCCGGCTGACCGCGTTCTGCAACGGCTCCAGCAACATCGTAAAGAGCGTGAGAATCAGTATCACCAGCGGCAGCGTCCAGACCGGCAAGCGGGCGTAGGGGATCGGGCCGCTGCCGTGGACCGCCCAGGCCGCTGCCAAGAGCCGGTCACACACCCAGAATCCCGCCGCGCTGAAGAGCACGCCCGCCACGATGACCTTGCGGATGTGGTGGAAGACGTGATGGCCGATCTCATGGGCGAAGACGACCTCGATTTCCTCGGGCTGGAAGGCGCTCAACAGCGTGTCGCCCAGCAGCACGCGGCGGGTGCGGCCCAGCCCGGCCAGCATCGCGTTCGCTTTGACCGTCTCCGCGCTCAGGTCCATGCGGTAGACGCCCTCGATCGACAGTCCCACCCCCTGGGCCAGCCGGGCCAGGCGATCGGTCAGCTCCGGGGCGTCCAGCTTTTCGATCCGGTAGAACAACGGCAGGATCAAGACGGGGGCAAGCTGTCCCAGCAGGATGCTCACCAGAAAGAACGCCGCGGCCGCCGCCAGCCACCACCACGCCCCGACGGTCCATATCAGCCAGTACAATCCCAGCACGAGCACGAGCGACAAGCCCGCCGCCACGAGATTCCGCTTCACGTAGCGCCACAGCCAGGAGCCGAAGCCTTGCGTGCTCAGCCGGAACCGGTGCTCCAGGACGTGGCCGGAGTAGCACGAGAGCGGAAACGACACGGCGACGTGCAGGCCCGTAACCACCAAGAGCATCGCCACGAGCCGGAGTGACATGTTCCACGACGTTTCGCCCCGCAGCAACGGGCAGTCTTGCAGCCACCCGTCGATGGGCCGGGCCAGGAGGAAGGCCGCCACCGCCAGAAAGGCCGCATCGAGGGCCTTGTCCGCCAGCGTACACGCCAGCTCGAGCCGGCCGTAGCGCTTCGCCTCGGCCAACTCCCCGCCCGTCATGCCGGCCTCGCCGGGCGAGTCCGTGACAACGCGATGTTCGGAAGATTCCGGTTGTTGATTGGTCATTCAGAATCGGTCAGCGCAGGAACTTCCGAACTGTCTCCAGATCGACCCCCAACAATTCCTTGGCCAACGCGCGGAGCGTCTGCGGGTCGGCCTGGACGTGGATCGTCTGGTGGCGATGCACCAGCGGCTCGCCGGTCTTCAGCACCGGGGCGGGTGAGATCGACTCGATCTCGTAGAACGCCCCCATCTGGCTCCCCAGGTCGTTCGGTCCGTCGTTGTAGGCGTTGGCCACGTCGCCGCGGTACGGCTCGGCCTGCGGCACGCCCCACATGTTGTTCAGATAGACGTGCTCGGCCGGGTCTTTGGGCATGGAAAAATGCACCAGCGTCAGCACGCCCGCGCGGAAGTCGATCGAGCCCAACACGTTGCGGACGCGGCGTTGCGAGACGCCGATCTTCGAGCGGTACTTGGCGTCGGCGCGGAAGAGGACCACCTCGGGCGTAACCCGCAGCCGTTCGGCCGGCACGGCCCCGAAGTAGTCCGACTTCACCACCGGGCCAAGTTCCGCTTCCGAGCCGGGCCGATAGGGGACGATCACCACGGTTTGCGGGCCGGCGTTCATCATCCCCAGAATCCAGATCGAGATCAGGCCCTTTGCCTTGTCGAAATCGGGGCCGCGATTCGTCACTTCGTTGGCCGTCTCGTAGCCGACCACTTTCACGCCGTCCTGGGCGATCTTCGCCGCGGCTGCGGCCCCGAACAGTTCGCGGAAATCGCCGGCCGAGAGCAACCGCACTTTGCGGCTGACGTCCAACTCGAACGGCGTGGCCGAGGCGTTCTCGAACTTCATGTGCGTGCTCATCCGCACGCTGGGATCCGCCTGGCTGGGAGTCCACTTTCCACGCCCCCTCGTCGAGCGCCGCAGGCGTAAACCAGTTTTGCATCACCTGTTTCGCACCCGGCTTGAACCAGAGGCTGAACGGTCCCCCCTCGGGGCAAAGCCACATGCGGTCCTCGGCGCCGCACTTGTTCATGTGCGGATCAATCTTGCCGGCCTCGATGTAATCGCGGTTGACGAAGCCGAAGCTGGGTCCGTCGGGACCGCCGCAGGTGGAGGTCATCACCCGCCCTTGCCACTCCGGGGCCACTGCCACCCGCGCCCCGGCGTCGTTCGTCAATTCGATCAGCTTAGTATGTTTGGCCAGCAGCGCTCGTGCTTCGGCGTAGGACATGGGATTGCCTTTCGTGTCTTCCCCACAGGCCGTACCGGCCAGAATGCTCAACACGACGATGCAAACGTGGGGCGTAAACCGGGAGAATCGCGACATGGTAACGGCTCCAGAAAATGACGTCGGAACGGCGGACCTGAATGGCGGAGCGCCAATAGCATATCAGTGGGCGAAAGCCGTTGCCAGTGGCGGCGACGTCATTTCAGACGCCACGTCGGGGATGAATCGTTTCCCATTCCGCGGCAGCCCGGCGAAGCATGGGCTGGGATCGGCCGTCCCCCATTCCCTGGGGGGCCTTGCACGGGAGGGGAGTCTGGAATAGAATACGGCGCAAATGTCCGCTTGACTACGGGAACCATGCCATGCACACTGCGGCTCCTTCCACGATGGTTCCACATCCGGTGACACCCGCACCGGGCGAACCATCTTGGCCCGTTGCGCTCCTCTTCCCGCTTCAGGGACAATGGACCGAGGCCGAATACTTGGCGTTGCAGAGGCGAACCAACCGGCCCGTCGAGTTGTCCGACGGCGACATCGAGGTGCTCCCCATGCCGACCCCTTTTCATCAGCGGATCGTGCGGTTTCTTTTCGGGTTGTTGGAGAGATGCGTGGCCGGGTTGGGTTCGGGTGAGGTGTTCTTTGCACCACTTCCCATCCGGCTTTGGCCCGGTAAGTTCCGCGATCCGGACATCGTGTATCTGCGGCCGGGGCGGATTTCCGACCCCCGCCATCAGCCGCAAGGGGCGGACCTGGTGATGGAAGTGGTCAGCGAGGATGATGAGGACCGGCAAAGGGACCTGGAAACGAAACGCCAGGAGTATGCCCGGGCCGGCGTGGCGGAGTATTGGATTATCGACCCGAGAGAGCAGAAGATTCTCGTCTTGACTCTTGACGGCCCGGCCTACCGGCTGCACGGTGAGTTCGGCCGCGGGGCGACGGCGAGTTCTGTGCTCCTGCCGGCTTTCACGGTCGCGGTGGACGCCGTGTTAGACGCCGCCGGCGGATGACGCGCTCGACCTTCCGCGACAAGCCGGCCGAGCACGGGCTGGGGTACATCGTCCAGGGGATATCGCCCGCTTCTCGGGCGAGACTGCACTTTGTTGCGACGCTCCGGTTTCACAATGCATCTTCGCTGTGCGTGACAATTTCCACTGGCGCATTCTGCGGGGTTTAGGTAAACTGCTTGCATGGAGCGTTTCAATCAGAAACCCGAGCAAGGAGCACGGCATGAACCCGACAGCGAAAGTCGCGCCAGAAAAGTTCGTCGAGACCATGAAGGACGAGATCGAGCAGTATGCCAAAGAGGTGATGGAGGCCGTCAACAACGCCCCGGACGGCGCGTGGATTGCCGGCAGCGAAGAGCAGGTGCGGGACCTTTCCGCGGAGATGCGACGCAAGGTCTTTGAACGTGCTCTGCAAGAGCGGGTCGATGCGGCGGAAGCCGCTTTTCCCCCCTCCGCACCATCCGACGACGGGCAAGCGACTGGCGAATAAGGGCCGGCAGTCGCACCGAGTTCTCACCGTCAACGGCGAGGTCAAAATCGTGCGCCGCTGGTGGCATGGTCCACAGGTCGGCAGTATCGCGTTGGTGGATGAGATTCTCGATCGCAGCGGGACAACCATCACGCCCGGCGTCATCGAAATGGCTTGCCGAGTGAACTTGTCGGCGACGAGTTTCGTCCGAGCGGCTGCGGCCCTGGAGCGCACGGCGCAAGTGAAACTCAGCGGCGAGCGGTTGCGGCAAGTGGTGGAAGCGGCCGGGCGTCGCGTGTTGAACGCCCAGCAAGACGACGCCATCGCCGTGACGTGGCACGCGGAAGATTGCGTGGTGCCGGACAGCGAAAAAGGCAAGAAAACCCGCATTTACACGGGCTGCGATGGCGTGATGGTTCCGATCATCACCGACACCGAGAAGATCAAACGCCGGGAGAAAGTCAAAGCCAAACGTCGTCGTCGCGGCAAGAAGTGCCAGCCCTTGCCGCCGCGAAGGCGCGGGTCGGACCTGTCCTGGAAGGAGTTCAAGGTCGCCTTCTTTTACAGCGAGGACGCGAAGCGTCAGCAGGTGGCTTTCACGCATGGCAATCACGTCGCGGCGGGAAAGCTGTTGCGTCGCGAGGCGGACAGGCTGCGGTTCCAGAAGGCCGACCAGCGCGTGGGCTTGGTGGACGGGGCGACGTGGATTCGCGAGCAGATGCAGTTGCACTTCGCCGAGTTGGACGGCTTGGGCTTGGACTTCTACCACCTGAGCGAAAACGTTCATCGGGCGCGGCGCAAGGTGTTTGGCGAGGAATCGCCCGAAGGCAAAGGGTGGGCCGACGAGCTGATGCACGTGTTCAAGCACGAAGGATGCTCGGCGGCCTGGGAGCGACTCCTCCCGTGGCGTACGGCCATGCGAGGCAAGGCAAAACGCAAAGCCGCGGATCGGTTGCTGCACTTCATCTCGGCGCGTCGAGACATGATCCGCTATCCGGAGTTCCGAGAGCATGGTTGGCAGATCGGCAGCGGCCCGACCGAGTCGCAGTGCAAACTATGCACCAAACGGCTCAAAGGCTACGGCCGCCGTTGGGACCGGCCCAACGCCACAGGGGTTGCAGCCCTGGATACACTGGACAGGAACGGCCAATGGCGCCAAGTCTGGCCAAACGCCAGCTACGCCGCGACTTAACGCCGCCCAGAACGCTGGTCACACACTCTTCGCTTGCCGGCTTGCACGTCCCCTGGAAACGGGATATAGTAGGCCGCGGCTGGGGGTCTCTCAAATCATCACACATGGGAGGTGAGCCATGAAACGGATCGACGTTATTGTGATCGTTTGCGTCGCCGCCGGGGCGGCATTGTTGACGGTTCCGGGTGCCGTCGGGGCGGACCCATCACAAAAGCCAAGACTGCCAGCCGCGGTGCCCGATCCCGGCGGCCCAAAACCGGTCGCCAGCGATCGAACGCCGGCACTAGGCGAAAAGCAGCCGCAAGCATTGGCCGAGGCATACGATAAGGGCTTAGCCTTTTTCGCCAAGGGCGACTTTGACTCCGCCATTGCCGCTTTCACGGACCTCATTCGCCTTGATCCGAAACCGGCCGCAGCGTATTGCTCACGCGGCGCTGCCTACTCAAGAAAAGGCGATTACGACAAGGCCATCGCCGACTGCACGCGGTCCATCCGCCTCGATCCGAAAATGCGCGGAGGCATTCAATACGCGGGGCGCCACCTACGCAGACAAGGGCGACATAGCCAAGGCTATTGCTGACTATACGGAGGCCATCCGCCTCAAGCCGGGCTTTCACGTGCCATACCGTAACCGGGGTCTTGCCTACCACGCCAAAGGAAACTGGGATAAGGCGATCGCCGACTACGGCGAAGCCATTCGCCTGAATGGCAAGTCCGCTGAAGCATACTACGACCGGGGCTTCGAATACACGATCACGAGCGCATTCGATAAAGCGATTGCCGACCTCAATGAGGCGATTCGGCTCGACCCCGGATACGTCGACGCGTACAAGCGTCGAGCGGTTGCGTACGAGGTAATGGGCGACCATGACAAGGCCGTCGCCGATTACACGGAAGCCGTCCGGCGCGAACCGAGGTGTGCCGAGAGTTACGTGGGGCGAGCCGGCCTCTACGTGGCCAAGGGCGACTACGACAAGGCCATCGCCGATTGCACCGAAGCCATCCGACTCGATCCCAACTGTGCGGAGGCATTCAATACGAGGGGCGCCGCTTATAAGGACAAGGGCGAGCACGACAAAGCCATTGCTGATTACACTGACGCCATCCGGCTCGATTCGACATCCGCCGCCAAGTATCGTAACCGCGGCCTCGCCTACGAGAAGAAGGGCGAGAAGGAGAAAGCGCAAAAGGACTTCGCCCGTGCCAAAGAACTTCAGGCCCAAGAGAAATAGGGCCCGTGCTATTCGGATGACCGCGAGGTTACCGTTCTCGCGGATTTCCGCGGCTGGCGGCGGGAATCCGCGGCGCAAGGAGAGGGTTTTCGAGGACATTGCTGAGAGCCGCTTGGCGCAAAGCGGGAATTGCAATAGAATTAGGGTTTCGGACGCAGGATAGAGCAGTTGCGGCACGCGGCTTGCTCTCCTCCCGGTCGGCGGTATGGAGCGGTCGAGGAACTGCGGCGATCGACGCGCCACAATGAGCCTGCACAAGGGCGCGTTTGACGCAGCACGGACGCGGCTCTTCCACGGGCCTCTTTGACCCGCGGCAACCCTTTAGCGAGGCTGGAGAGATGGCTACACATATTGCGGAGAAAAAGGGAACCTTCCTCGAGGAGGTGATCGAAGCCGCGCCCGGTGGGGAGCGGTTGGTCCACTGTCTCCAGTGCGGCAGTTGCGGCGGCTCGTGCCCCAGCGGCGGCGACATGCAGTACACCCCCCGGACCCTGATCGCCATGATCAACGCCGGCGACCGGGACGCGGTATTGGCGGCCAACACGATGTGGGCGTGCGTCTCGTGTTATCTCTGCACCACCCGCTGCCCGCAGAACGTCCCCATCACCGAGATCATCTATGCGTTGAAGCGGATGTCGATCGCCGAGGGACGCTACAGCGGCACCGACGCCCCAGCCCTGGCCAGGACGTTTACCGGCTTCGTGGACAAGTACGGGCGGAGCTACGAGGCCGGACTGGCCACCGGCTATCATCTGCTGAAACGGTGGAAGCCGTTGGAAATGATGAAGATGGGGCCGATGGGCATGAAGATGTTTTTCCGCGGTCGGATGGCGCTTCTGCCCACCAAAATCCGCCAGGTCGAGCAGCTTCAGGCCATTATTCGGAAAGCGAAGGAGTTGAGCGGCAGCGAGAAGCAATAGAACAACGATTGAGAATTGCAAATTGAAAATTTCAAATTTGCAATTTTCAATTTGCAATTTTTAATTTGGAGCGGTCTTGTGAAATACGCCTACTACCCCGGTTGTTCGTTGGAGTGCAACGCCGCCGCCTACGACCACTCCGTCCGCGAGGTGGCCGACCTGCTGGACATCAAGCTCCAGACGCTCGACGATTGGAACTGCTGCGGCGCGACCGAGTATTTCAGCCAGGATGAATTGACGGCCTGCGCGGTGATCGCCCGCAATCTGGCCCTGGTCGAGCCGCAGCTTCAACAGCTTGTGGCCCCCTGCGCCGCCTGCTACCTGAACCTGAAAAAGACCGACAAGTTGATGACCGATCATCCCGAGTTTGGGGCCAAGGTGAACCAGTGCCTGGCCGCCGGCGGTCTGAGTTACCGGCCAGGGCGGGTGAAGGTGCGGCACATGCTGGACGTCATCGTGGACGACATCGGCGAGGCGGCGGTCCGCGACAAGCTCGTCCGGCCGCTGAAGGGGCTGCGGCTGGCGCCCTATTACGGTTGCCAGGTGGTCCGGCCGATCGAATCGGACGACAGCACCGAATACCCGATGAAGATGGACCGGCTGCTCGGCTGGCTGGGGGCCGAGGTGGCCGATTATCCGGCCAAGGCGCATTGCTGCGGCGGCCACCTGACGCAGATCAGCGAACCTCAAGCGTTCGAGTTGATCCGCCGGCTGTTGTACTCCGCCCAGGAGGCCCAGGCCGACATGATCGTCTGTATGTGTCCGATGTGCCAGTTGAACCTCGACGGCTACCAGGCCCGGGTGAACGGCCATTTCGGCACGGATTTCGCGCTGCCGATCATGTATTTCACACAGATCCTGGGGGTGGCTTTCGGCATCGAACCGCAGAAGCTCGGCTTCGGCAAGGAACTGGTGGCGGCCCTTCCGGTGTTGAAAGCGAAGAAGCTGAATGGACAAGCTGCAATTACAACAGGGATAAAGAAATCATGGCCGGTAAGATCGGCATTTACGTTTGCCACTGCGGCAGCAATATCGCCGGAACGGTCGACGTGGAGGAGGTCGCCCGCTGGGCCGGCCAGAACCTGAAAGACGTTGCCGTCGCGAAAGACTACAAGTTCATGTGCTCGTCGCTGGGCCAGCAGATGATCGAGGACGACATCAAGGAAAAGGGACTCACCGGCGTGGTGGTGGGCGCCTGCTCGCCCCACCTGCACGAAAAGACCTTCCGCGCCGTCTGCAAGCGGGCCGGTCTGAATCCCTACCTCTGCCAATGACCAATCTCCGCGAGCACGTCTCCTGGGTCAACGCCGACAAGCCATCCGGCACGCTCAAGGCCAAGTCGCTGATTTCCGCCGCCGCCGCGCGGGTCAAGCACCAGCAGCCGCTCGAGCCGATGAAGGTCAAGGTCAACCCCGCAACGTTGGTCGTCGGCGGCGGCATCGCCGGCTTGCAGGCCACGTTGGAACTGGCCGACGCCGGATACCACGTCTACCTTGTCGAGCGCGAGCCGTCGATCGGCGGCCACATGGCCCAGTTCGACAAGACCTTCCCCACGCTCGACTGCTCTGCCTGCATCCTGACGCCGAAGATGTCGGAGGTCGGGCAGCACGAGAACGTCACCATGCTGACCTACTCCGAGTTGGAGGAGGTGAGCGGCTCGGTGGGCAACTTCAAGGTGAAGGTCCGCAAGAAGGCCCGCTACGTCGATTACGACAAGTGCACCGGCTGCGGCATCTGCATTGAAAAGTGCCCGAAGAAAGTGATCGACGACGTGTTCGAGGCGGGCATGGGCAACCGCAAGGCGATCTACACCCCCTTCCCGCAGGCCGTGCCGCGGACGCCCGTGATCGACACCGCCAACTGCACCTGGTTCACCAAGGGGAAGTGCCAGGTCTGCTCGAAGGTCTGCCCCACCAGCGCCGTCGATTACGACCAGAAGGACGAGATCGTCGAACTGGAGGTGGGCAACATCATCATGGCCACCGGCTGGAAGCTCTTCGACTGCAAGCGGATTCCGCAGTACAACTACGGGCGGCTGGCCAACGTCTACACCAACCTCGAGTTCGAGCGGCTCTGCAACGCCGCCGGGCCGACCAACGGCAAGATCGTCCTCCGCGACGGCACCGAGCCGAAACGCATCGCCATCGTCCATTGCGTTGGCAGCCGGGACGCCGACACCAACCCCTATTGCTCGTCGGTCTGCTGCATGGCGGCGCTGAAGTTCGGCCACCTCGTCTTGGAAAAGACCAAGGCCGAGGTCTATTCGTTCTATATCGACCTGCGCACGCCGATGAAGGACTACGAGGAGTTCTATCAACGGCTCTTGGAGGAAGGGATGCACTTTGTCCGGGGCAAGGTCTCGGAAATCAGCGACGCCGCCCGCGACCCGTCGGAAAAGGGCCGGCTGATCGTGCAAGCCGAAGACACCCTGCTGGGCCGTCAGCGACGGATTCCGGTGGACATGGTCGTGCTGATGGGCGCGATGGAGCCGCAGGCCGACGCCAAGGAACTGGGGCTGAAATGCGGCATTTCGTGCAGCATGGCCGGCTGGTACACCGAGCGCCACCCGAAGCTCGATCCGGTGGCCACGATGACCGACGGGGTGTTCGTGGCCGGCGTGTGCCAGGGTCCGAAGGACATTCCGGCCTCGGTGGCCCAGGGGGCCGCGGCCGCCGCCCGCATCGGCGGCATGATTACCAAGGGCGAGGTGTCGATCGAGCCGATCGTGGCCTCGATCGACGAGGAGCACTGTTCCGGCTGCCGCATCTGCAACAACATGTGCCCGTACAACGCCATCGAGTTTGACGAGGAGAAGGGCGTCAGCCGCGTCACGAGCGCGCTCTGCAAGGGCTGCGGCACCTGCGTGGCCGCCTGTCCGGCCGGCGTGATCACCGGCGCCCATTTCAACAACGAGCAAATTTTCGCGGAGATAGACGGTATCCTCTGGGATGCGAAACCGCAAGTGGAGGCGCTAGCCACTAGCAATTGACCACCATGTCCAACGAAACGTTTGAACCGAAGATCGTGGGCTTTCTCTGCAACTGGTGTTCGTACCGGGCGGCGGACCTGGCCGGCTCGGCGCGGATCAAGTACGCCCCCAACGTGCGGATCATCCGCGTGATGTGCAGCGGGCGGGTCGATCCCACGTTCGTCCTCAAGGCCCTGGCCGACGGCGCCGATGGCGTGATGATCGCCGGCTGCCATCCCGGCGAGTGCCATTACATCGAGCAGAACTACAAGGCCATGCGCCGCTACGCGATGCTCAAGCACACGCTTACGGCGATGGGCGTCGAGCCGGACCGCGTGCAGTTGATTTGGGCCTCGGCCGCCGAAGGCCAGCGGCTGGCCGAGTGCATCGATAAGCTGGTGGCCGACGTCCGCCGGCTCGGGCCGCTCCGCTGGCCCGCCAACTGGCAGGAGGACGACGAGCGGTTGCACGCTCTGGCAGAGATCGTCAAGGAACACGAAGAGGCGATGGAGGTGCCCGCATGAGCGACAAACCCAAGGGAAAGCTGGCGATCTACTGGGCGGCCTCCTGCGGCGGCTGCGAGATTTCGATCCTGGCCATCGACGAGAAGATTCTCGACGTGGCTGCGGCGTTCGACATCGTGATGTTCCCCTGCGGCGCCGACGGCAAGGTCCGCGACGTGGAGAAGATGCCCGACGGCAGCATCGACCTCTGCCTCTTCAACGGCGGCATCCGCACCAGCGAGCAGGAGTACATGGCGCAGCTCATGCGGCGGAAATCGAAGGTCCTGGTGGCCTTCGGCTCTTGCGCCAGCGAGGGCTGCATTCCGGGGCTGGCGAACATGAGCAACCGCCAGGAAATCTTCGACACCGTGTACAAGGAAGACTCGGCGACCGCGCCGGAGAATCCGCAGGACGTCCGTCCGCGGCTGCAAACGAGAGTGCCCGAGGGGACGCTCCACCTGCCGCTCTTCTACGACACGCTGAAGACGCTGGACCAGACGGTCGAGGTGGACTACTACCTGCCCGGCTGCCCGCCCGAGGCCGAAAACATCTGGGCGGCGCTGGTGGCGATCCTCGAAGGCAAGCTGCCGCCGAAGGGTTCCGTGATCGGCATGAACACGACGGTCTGCGATGAGTGTCCGCGGAAGCGGGACGTGAAGAAGATCAAGCGGTTCTACCGCACGTGGCAGTTGATCCCCGACGAGGAGACGTGCCTGCTGGAGCAGGGGCTGTTGTGTTGCGGCATCGCCACTCGGGCGGGCTGCAAGGCCCTCTGCCCCGCGGTCAATTCCCCCTGCATCGGCTGCCACGGGGCCAACGACGGCGTGACCGACTACGGGGCGCGGCTGATGAGCGGCGTGGCCTCGGTGATCGACAGCAACGACCCGGACGAGATCGACCGCATCATCACCGAGGGCATTCCCGATCCGGTCGGCAGTTTCTACCGGTTCAGCCTGGCCAAGAGCGAGTTGCGGCGGAAGAAGAAGACGCAAGCCGCAAATTAGCAGTGCGCAGCCCCGAAGGGGCTGAAGTTCTCCCAGCCCAGGGCAACGCCCTGGGGGCGAGGGGGGAACGAAGGAGAAATATGCCGGTCCAACGGACCAACTGTTCTCGGCACGGCTGAACGGTTGGCCCGTTGGGCCGAATCGAAAATGTGATGATTTCCCAACCCCCAGGGCGTTGCCCTGGGCTGGGAGAACTCGGGGGCCTTCGGCCCGCAACGTGTTCAACATCGACTGTTCTCCATACAAAGAATTGCCATGAAGCGTATTTCGATTGATCCCATCACGCGGCTCGAAGGTCACGGCAAAATCGACATTTTCCTGGACGACCAGGG
The DNA here is from genome assembly GCA_963754135.1 of uncultured Planctomycetaceae bacterium. Taxonomy (GTDB): domain Bacteria; phylum Planctomycetota; class Planctomycetia; order Pirellulales; family Thermoguttaceae; genus JAJFUI01. The sequence goes on along the minus strand of CAVWEY010000001.1, from coordinate 119,938 downwards.
AGACGTGGCCAACGCCTATTTGCAGATCCCCGAGCTGCGGGGCTTCGAGCAGTTCTGCGTGGGCCGGCCGGCCGAGGACATGCCGAACCTGACCTCTCGGATTTGCGGCGTTTGCCCCGAGGCGCACCACCTGGCGGCCACGAAGGCCCTGGACGCCGTGTTCCACGTCGATCCGCCGCCAGCGGCCAAAAAGCTCCGCGAGCTGTTCTACAGCATCTTCTACGCCACCGACCATACGACGCACTTCTACGCCCTGGGCGGGCCGGATTTCGTCGTTGGCCCCACCGCCCCGCCCGCCGAGCGGAACATCCTGGGCGTGGTGGCCAAAGTGGGCATGGACGTGGCCAAGCATGTGCTCAAGATGCGCCACGACGGCCACGCCCTGATCCAGATGATGGCTGGCCGCCGCGTACACCCGAACTGGGGCCTGCCCGGCGGAGTCAGCCACGGCATCAACGAGGAACAGCGCAAGGAGATCGAGGCCCGCGGACGCGAGGCCGTCGAGTTCGCCAAGTTCTCGCTCAAGATCTTCGACGACGTGGTGTTGGCAAACTCCGACTACGTCAAACTCATCACCGGCGACATTTACGTCCACAAGACCTACAACATGGGCATGGTGGACGCGAAGAATTGCACGAACTTCTACGACGGCAAGATTCGGGTGACAAGCCCAAGCGGCAAGGAACACGCCAAGTATGAGTGCTCGCAGTACCGCGATTTCGTCGCCGAGCGGGTCGAGCCGTGGTCCTACCTCAAGTTCCCCTACCTGAAGAAGATTGGCTGGAAGGGCTTCGTTGACGGCGAAGACTCGGGCGTGTACAAGGCCACGCCGCTTTCCCGCTGCAACGCCGCCGACGCAATGGCCACGCCCGAGGCCAACGCCGCGTACAAGCGGATGTACGAAACCTTGGGCGGCAAGCCGATCAACCACACGCTGGCTACCCATTGGGCGCGGCTGGTCGAGTTGCTCTACGCAGCCGAGCGGTGGGTCGAGTTGGCCGGCGACCCCGAGATCACGTCGAAGGAGTATCGCGTGTTGCCGACCCAGACGCCGACCGAGGGCGTGGGCTGCGTCGAGGCCCCGCGGGGCACGCTCACGCACCACTACACGACCGACGAGCGGGGCATCCTGACCAAGGTGAATCTCATCGTTGGCACGACCAACAACAACGCCCCGATCTGCATGTCGGTGAAGAAGGCCGCCCAAGGGCTGATCCAGAAGGGCAAGGTGAGCGAGGGGCTGCTGAACATGGTCGAGATGGCGTTCCGCGCCTACGACCCCTGTTTCGGCTGCGCCACGCACAGCCTGCCCGGCCAGATGCCGCTGGAAGTGACCATCCGCGGTCCGCAAGGCAAGGTGATCGAGCGGATGGCGCAGTATGTCTAGTTTTGCCGTCTCCCTTCAGAAGAGCGTTAAGGTGAGGAGTTGCTAACCCCCAATGGCGCCCATGAAAACCCTCATCCTCGGCCTGGGCAATCCGTTGGTCAGCGACGACAGCGTCGGGCTGCGGGTGGCCGACGAACTGAAGATGCGGCTGGCCGGACGGGCGGACGTCGAGGTCTCCGAGGACTATTGGGGCGGCCTGCGGCTGATGGAGCGGATGATCGGCTTCGACCGGGCGGTCGTCGTCGACGCCATTCAGACGGGCGCCCCGCCGGGTACGATCCATCTGCTGGCCGCCGACGGCATGCCCACGCACGCGCAGCGCTTCGGCCCATGACGTGAATCTTTCGACCGCCCTGGAGTTCGGCCGCCGGGCCGGCGAACACCTGCCCGAGAACGGCCACATCCGGCTGGTGGGCATCGAGGCCGCGGACATCCTGGCCTTCGGCGAGCAATTGACGCCCGCAGTGCAGGCGGCCATTCCGCGGGCAGTCGCCACCGTGCTGGAGGCCCTGGACGCCCTGTCGGCAAGTTCTCTCTACGCCCCGACCAATTGGTTTCTAACGCTCACACGGACGCCGCTTGGGCCGCGTCGGCGGTGACGGGCTGGAGGGCGTTATTGTCGTGGGCAAATACCTGGTTGCGGCCCGCGGTCTTGGCGCCGTAGAGCGCGGCGTCGGCCCGCGCCAGCAGCGTCTCCGCAGTGTCGCCTTCGCGGGCGGCAGCCACGCCGCCGCTGATAGTGACCGGCAGCCGCGCCGCCACTTCCGACCGCAGCCGCTCGGCGAACACGCATGCCCCGGCCAGTTCGGTCTGCGGCATGACAATAACGAACTCCTCGCCTCCGTACCGGCCAACAAGGTTGGTTTCGCGGACGCACTCGTCGAAGAGCCGGGCAAGCTCCTGGAGCACGTGATCGCCGTGGAGATGTCCCTCCCGGTCGTTGACCTGCTTGAAGTGATCGATGTCGAGCATGACCAGGGAGAAGATGGAGTTGTAGCGGGTCATCATCGCCAGTTGGGCGCTCAGCGCGTCATCCAGCCCGCGCCGGTTGTTCACCCCCGTAAGCGGATCGGTCCGCACCTCGGTGAAGGTCATCAGGCTGGCGCTCTGCTGGCGGATTTCGTCATAGGCGTTGGCGATCTGCGTGGCCAGTTTCAGCGTTGGCCGGAGAATGTTCTCGGCCTCCCGGCAAAGCTCCTTCCAGGTGGCGTCCTGTTGCCCGTCGTTCAGCCGGCTCACCCGCTCCTTGAACCGCGACACGCTGGCGTGGTGCTTGGCCAGGCTTTGGCGGACCGTCCAGGCGATTTTCTCCAACTCGACTGCCACGGCTTGGGCCCGCTTCAGCTCCCGCCGTGACCGGACCACCAGGTCGTTGGCCGCCGGCCGGTTCCACCGGCTGACCAAATAGCCCAGGGCGGCCATGCAGGCCAACGCCACCGGAGCCGGTATCTCAAGGTGCCATAAGTCCATGGGTGTCCGCTACTCCTGCGATCTTTGCGATTGACGGCCGGATGTTCAATAATGCGATCGGGACCCGAAGCCACGCGTGCAGATCACGCCCACGATGATCACGCCGGCCAGCACAAAGAGCCACCCTTGCGGGCTCAGACGACCGAGGTAGTGCATGGTTTCCCGGTAGAAGTGGTACATCAGAGGGTCCTCGACAGTCGACAAGCCCCACGCTGTTTACACGCCTTCAATCAAGTCTAGGTTACAAAATCGAGTGCGGACCCCCACTTGCGGGCCAGTGACAGGGTCGCCGTAGTGACCACGGTTGACTCTGTTGGGGGGTATGGGGCGGGAGAGAACGCCATTCCGTGCCCGCAAGGCAGCTCCTCGGCCCTACACGGCTCCCGGTCCGCGGGCGGCGTCGTCGATCTGGATCGCCTGATCCGCGGGGAGGACGAAAACCTTGCCGTCGCCGCTGGTCCCGGCAGGTCCCGTGCGGGCCGTGTTGACGACCGTCTCGACCGTCCGATCGAGGAAATCGTCGTTGACCACGATTTCCAGCATGGTCTTTTGCAGCAGCGTGGCGGCGGAGAAGGGGAACAGGTCCAGTTGCCGGGAATCGCTCTGGGGGCGAGCACCAACCGAAGGTCGGTCGCGGCAAATGGGGCCCGTCCCCTTTTTCTCCCCGAACGCCTGGGCGTCGCCGATCGTCATCCGGCTGACTTCGATCCGCTCCAGCGCCTCGCGGACGGCGCCCAATTTCGTCGGCTGAATGACGGCGACGACCAGTTTCACGGCATCATCCTTTCCTCCTCCAAAGCGTGCCGGAAGGGGTGTCGGTCAGATGGATGCCCAGCGACTGAAGCTCCTCGCGGAGGGCGTCGGCCCGGCGGAAGTCCTTCGCCCGGCGGGCCTCGTTGCGGGCCTCGACGAGCTTCGACAGCTCGGCATCGGGCCGGTCGGGCTGGAAGTCGATCACCTCCAGGACGCGGTTCGCCTGCCGCATGAAGTCAAGCACTTGGCGGGCCTGGGCTTCGTCCAGTTCCCCGCCGCCCAGCAGCCGGTTGACGTGTCGCACCAGCGCGAAGAGCCTCCCCAGGGCCTTCGGCGTGTTCAGGTCGTTGTCCATCGCGTCCTGCCAGCCGGCGCGGGTGGCGAAGAGGGCCTGATCCAGCTCGGGGCTGGGCCGGCCGGGGGTGAAATGCCCGAGGCGGACGACGAACTCGTTGAGGCGGGCAACGCAATCGGCCGCCCGCCGAAGCTCCCGCACCGAGTAATTCAGCACCGTGCGATAATGCGTGGCCAACAACCAGTAGCGGATGGTCGGCCCGTCGAAACCTTGCTCCAGCAGGTTCTGCAAGGTGAGGTCGTTGCCGGCCGCGCGGCTGACTTTCTTGCCGTCGGCCATGACCACTTCGCAGTGCATCCAGAGCTTGGCCAGGGGCTTGGCCTGCAAGCCGCAGGCGATGGCGATCTCGTTGTCGCCGTGGGGAAAGGTCAGGTCGGTGCTGGCCGTGTGGATGTCCAACGGCTGGCCCAGGCATCGGACGGCCATGCAGGCGCACTCGACGTGCCAGCCGGGCCGGGCGTTGCCCCAGGGGGTGGGCCAGAAGATGCCCGCCTTCAGCTCCGCCAGCGTGGGCCGCTTGAAGAGCGCGAAGTCGCCGGGATGGTCCTTCTCGTAGTAGTCGTAGTTCGTCGACGCCTCGCTCCGCATCCGCTCCGGCTCGATTCCCGACAGTTTGCCGTAGCCGGGGAAACTGCCGATGCGGAAATAGACCGACCGCAGCTTCTCGTAGGCCAAGCCCTTTTCCAGCAGGCTGCGGGTCTGCTCGATCATGTCGGTGACGTGCTCGCTGGCCTTGGGATAGTGGTGCGCCCGCTTGACGCGGAGCGTGTCGAGGCTTTCCAGGAAGACCTTCTCCCAGCGGGCGGTGAACGGCCGCAGCTTTTCCCCCGCCTTGAGGCACTCCTTGACCGTGCGGTCGTCGATGTCGCCGAGGTTCATGGCGTGCTTGACCTGGTAGCCGCGATATTCGAGGTAGCGCCGCAGCACGTCGGAGAAGACGACCCGGCGGCAGAGCCCCAGGTCGGGCGGCCCGTCCAGGCTCGGCCCGCAGGAATAGATCGTCACCTTGCCGGGCGAGACCGGTTCGAGTTGCTCGATCTTGCCGGGCAGGGTGTTGTAGAACTTTAGCGGCTGCGGGGACCGTCTCGGAAACGAAGAGCGACGTGGAAAGATACCGCTCGCCGCCGTCGGGCAGCAGGGCCACGACGGTGCCTTTGCCCAGCGTCCGGGCTTCGTCCAGGGCCACCTTCATGGCCGCCCCGGCGCTCATGCCGACGAAGATCCCCTCTTCGCGGGCCAGCCGCCGGGCGGTTTCGTAGGCGGAATCGTCGTCCACGTTCACGATCGCCCGCAACTCCTCCGGCTTGAAGATGCCGGGGGCGTAGCTCTCCTTCATGTTCTTGAGGCCCTGGATCTTGTGCCCCTTGAACGGCTCGACGCCGACGACGCGGACCGCCGGGTTGAGTTCCCGCAAGGCGCGGGTAATGCCCATCAACGTCCCCGTGGTCCCCATCGTGAGCACGACGACGTCCACCTTGCCGCCGGTGGCCTGCCAGATTTCCTTGCCCGTGCCGTCGTAATGGGCCTGCCAGTTGGCCTCGTTGTTGAACTGGTCCACCAGGACGTACTTGTCTGGCTCTTCGCGGGCCAGGCGATAGGCCTCCTCGATGGCCCCGTCGGTGCCCTGGTAGCCGGGCGTCAGCAGGATTTGCGCCCCGTAGGCCCGCAGAATCCGCTTCCGTTCCTCGCTGGCCGACTCGCTCATCGTCACGAGGAGCTGGTAGCCCTTGACCGCGCAGACCATGGCCAGGCCGATGGCCGTGTTGCCGCTGCTGGCCTCCAGACGATCTTGCCGGGCGTCAAGCTCGCCGGCGGCCTCGGCCTGCTCGATCATCCGCAGGCCGATGCGGTCCTTGACCGAGCCGCCGGGGTTCATGAACTCGAGCTTCGCCAGGACCTCCACGCCCGGCACCGGGTTCATGCGGCTGATGCGGACCAAGGGGGTGTTTCCCACCAGGTCCAGCACGGAATCGACTTTGCACGGCGTCATCGCAACGTCCTTGATCTGTGCCGCTCGCGGTTCACGAACTGCTGCCAATAGAGCAATGGCGGCTTCCCAGGTCAAGGTCGATTCCGGCGGTACGCTTCCAGGGCGTCGGGGAAGGGGGCCAGGGCACGCTCGAAAATGCCCAGCGTGTAGGCGATCGTCAGGCCGTAGTTGCAGATCGGCACCCCGGCCCGGCGGCATTGGGCCAGCCGGGTGAGCATCTCGCGGCGGTTCCACATGCACGCCCCGCAATGGACCACCAGCCGGTATTGGCCCAGATCGGCGGGAAAATCGTGCCCTTGCGTGGTGTCGATCCGCAGCTCGCCGCCGACGTACTGCCGGAGCCAACGGGGGATTTTCACCCGGCCGATGTCGTCGCCGATGGGGTGATGCGTGCAGGCCTCGGCCACCAGCACGCGGTCGCCGGGCCGCAGCCGCTCGATGGCCAACGCCCCCTCGACAAACTGGCGGAGATCGCCCTTCTGCCGGGCGAACAGGATCGAGAACGAGGTCATCTTCACTTCCGGCGGCGTGTCGGCCGCGACCTTCAGAAACGCCTGCGAGTCGGTCACCACCAGGGCCGGCGGGCGGCTGAGCCGCGAGAGCGCGTTGCGCAGCTCCCGCTCCTTGACCACCAGGCAATAGGCGTCGCCGTCCAGCAGGTCGCGGATCGCCTGCACCTGGGGGACGATCAACCGGCCCTTGGGGGCTTCCGTGTCGATGGGGACCACCAGCACGGCCAACTCGCCCGGCGGCACCAGGTCGGCCACCAGCGGCGGCGTGTGGAGGAACTCCTCCGGCGCGGCTTGGATGATCGCTTCCCGCAACTCCGGCACGCCGCCGCCGGCGGGGGCAACCGTTTCCACAAATGGGACTTCCTCCGCTCGCAACCTCTCCAACAATGCCGCTTGCGGCTTCGCAATGTCCGCCTTATTCAGCGCCACCACGATGGGGACGTTCCGCTCGCGCAACTCCCGGAGGATTCCTTCCTCAAAATCGTCCCACCGGCCGGCGTCAACCACGAGAATGCCCAGGTCGGTGCGGTCGAAGACCTGCCGGGTCTTCTGCACCCGTTTCTCGCCCAGCGCCCCGGCGTCGTCGATGCCGGCGGTGTCGATAAACAACACCGGCCCCAAGGGCAGCAGTTCCATCGGCTTCTCGACCGGATCGGTCGTGGTGCCGGCCACTTCCGAGACGATAGAAACCTCCTGCCGCACCAGCGTGTTCAGCAGCGACGACTTGCCGGCGTTGCGGCGGCCGAACAGACCGATGTGGAGCCGGAGACCCTTGGGAGCCGCATTCATGGGATTTGTCATTGCAAATTGGTCATTTCAAATCGGTCAATAATCGGCTGCAAATGACAAATTTGCAGTGACTATTTTTCAATGACCAATTTGTGTGAAACTACCCCGACCCTAACCTCGTCACGCGCTCCGGCGAAGTCAACTCATCGAACTCCTCGGCGCTGAGCAGACCGCGGCCGATGACCAACTGGCGGACGTCCATTCTGACCGGCGGGGCTCGCTGCGATCTCGGCGGCCAGTTGCTCGGCGGCTTTGTAGCCGATCCGCTCGACCAGCGCGGTCAGCACGGCCGTGCTGCCGTGGACGTTGCGGCGGCAGTGGTCCGCGTCGGCCTCGATGCCCGCTACGCAATGTCGTGCAAAAATATCGCAGGCATTGGTCAGCAGATCGAGCTCGCAAAGCAGGCTGTCGGCCACCAGCGGCAGGAACTGGCTCAGTTCGAGGTTTCCGCCGGCCGTGGCCTGGGCGATCATCAGGTCGTAGCCGATTACGGCGATGGCGGCTTGGGCGACGGCCTCGGGGATCACCGGATTGACCTTGCCGGGCATGATCGAGGAGCCGGCCTGGAGCGGCGGCAGGCGGATTTCGCCCAGCCCGGCGTGCGGGCCGGACGAGAGCAGCCGCAGATCGTTGGCGATCTTCAGCAGGTTCGTCGCAAGCGTCCGCAGCATCCCGCTCACCTCAACGAAGGCGTCGGCGTTCTGGGTGGCCTCGATCAGGTTTTCCGCACGGGCCAGCCCCAGGCCGGTGATCTGCCGGAGGTGCTCGACGGCGCGGAAGATGTACTGCCGCGGGGCGCCCAGCCCGGTGCCAACGGCCGTGCCGCCGAGATTCACCACCCGCAACCGCTCCTCGCACTTATAGACCCGCCAGCGGTCGCGGGCCAGGGCCTCGGCGTAGGCGGCCATCTCGCGGCCGAGGGTCAGAAGCACGGCATCCTGCAACTCGGTCCGTCCGATCTTGACCATGCCGGCTGTCTGCTTCTCCTTGGCCTGGAACGCTTCTTGCAGGGCGATCAGCTTGCGTTCCAGGTCGTGCAGAGCGTAGATGGCCGCCACGCGCAGGGCCGTGGGATAGGTGTCGTTGGTCGATTGGTGGAGATTGAGGTCGTCGTGGGGGCTGACGGCCTGGTATTCGCCCAGCGGCCGGCCGAAGAGTTGCAATGCCCGGTTGGCCAGCACTTCGTTGACGTTCATGTTTGTCGAGGTGCCCGCCCCGCCCTGAAGTGCATCGACAACAACGTGCTCGTCGAGCGTGCCGGCGATCATTTCCTGGCAGGCGGCTTCGATGGCGGCCGCTTTGGCGTCGTCCCAATGTCCCAATTCATGATTGGTCCGGGCGGCGGCCAGCTTCACCGCGCCATAAGCATGGACCAGCCGGCGATGCACCGGCCGGCGGGCCAGGGGAAAGTTCTCGACCGCCCGCAAGGTGTGGATTCCCCACAGCGCCCCGGCGGGCAGGTTGCGGGTCCCCAGCAGGTCGGTTTCGCGGCGATATTCCACGGTCATAGTGGCGACGCAACGTCATTCAATGGTTTAGTCCCGAAGGGACGTTAGTCAATAGCCAGGGGCGTTAGCCCCTGGGGCAAAGGTCGAAACACCCAAGCCGCGGAGCGGCGGCAGAAGGTTGTATCGCCCCTACGGGGCTTACGTTCTCGCCGCCCCTCCCCGTCCAGGGGCTTACGCCCCTGGCTATTGCCTACCGCCGCTCCGCGGCTCAACTACGGCTTCGCTCCGCGGCGCAACTGCCGCGCCCCGGCTAACGTTCAATCCCAAATGTACCTCTCGTCGTATTGTAACTCATGCCGCTTGAGAAACTCCAGAAACTCCTCCTGAAACGAGCGAACGCGATGGTGTTCGTGCTGCCCGGCTATGTAGCCCTTCAGTTTGTCCAGATTGGACCGACTGACGCTGAACGCGCCGTATCCGGCCTGCCATGCGAAAGCGCTCAGGCCGGAAACGGTCTCATGAATCCAACGCGAAGAATTGGACTTAATGTCACGGACGAGGTTTGCGGCGGACGTTTGTTTTCCTAGCGACACCAAGAGATGGACGTGATCGGGCATCCCGCCAGCGGCCGTCAATGAACTGCCCTTGGCTCGGACGGCTCCGCCGATGTACGCGTACAGGCGTGGCGCCCGGTCGGGAAGGAGAAGCGGCTCACGGTGCTTGGTGCTGAAGATGATATGGCAATTCAGACAGGCGAAGGATTGTGGCATGGGTGGTCCTTTTGGCGGTGTAATCGGCGGTCAGTCCCGAAGGGACGTTAGTCAATAGCCAGGGGCGTCAGCCCCTGGAATAAAGTTCTCCCTCTCCTCTCCAGGGGCTTGCGCCCTGGCTATTGACTACCGCCGCTCCGCGGCTGGCGCGATGGCAGATGGCAGCCCGTGCGTCAGAAGTACAAGTCCCGCTCATCCTTCTCTGCGATCCGCCGCAACCGGTCCAGCAGTTGGCGTTTCCGCTCCCCCTCGGGCAGTCTTTCGATTTCGCGGCGGATGGCCGCCTCGCCGGCCTTGCGGGTCTCGGGCGAGGCGTAGTCGATCAGGTACTCCAAGAGTGTGCTCATCGCGTTAGGCGTGCAAAGGTTCTGGATGAAGCCCGGAATGGCGAACTCCATGAACTGCTCGCCCGTGCGGCCGAGCCGGTAGCAGGCCGTGCAGAAACTGGGAATGTAGCCGTCCACCAGCAACTCCCGCATCACCTGGTCCAGCGAGCGGATGTCGCCCAGCTCGAACTGCTCGCGTTCCATGCTCTGGGTGTCGCCGGCCTCGGTGTAGCCGCCCAGCTCGATGCGGCTGCCGGCGTCGATCTGCGAGACGCCGAAGGCGAGCACCTCGCGGCGGAGGGCGGCCGGCTCGCGGGCTGTCAGGATCATGCCCGTATACGGCACGGCCAGCCGCAGAATGGCCACCAGCCGCTTGAAATCGGCGTCGCTGACCAGGTACTTCTCGTCCAGCCGCACTCCCTGCGCCGGCCGCAGCCGGGGGAAGCTGATGGTGTGCGGGCCGACGTTGTAGTGCTTTTGCAGGTGCAGGGCGTGGCTCACCAGGGCCAGCACCTCGAACCGCCAGTCGTACAGCCCGAAGAGCGCCCCGATGCCCACGTCGTCGCACTCGGCCTCCATCGCGCGGGCGACGCCGTCGAGCCGCCAGAGATAGTTGCCTTTCCGGGTGCCGGCCGGATGCACCCGGGCGTAGGTCTCGTGATGGTAGGTCTCCTGGAAAATCTGGTAGGTGCCGATGCCGGCCGCCTTGACGGTGGCGTAGCCGGCGTGGTCCAACGGGGCGGCGTTGATGTTCACCCGGCGGATTTCGCCGTGGCTGGCCGTGGTGGCGTAGACGCGGCGGACGCACTCGGCCATGTACTCGGGGCTGTAGCGGGGATGCTCGCCGAAGACCAGGATCAGCCGCTTGTGCCCCTTCCCCTCCAGGGCCAGCACTTGCTGGCGAAGCTCTTCCTCGTCCAACGTGCGGCGGACCGCCTCGCGGTTCGAGCGGCGGAAGGCACAGGTACTGGCAATCGTTGGTGCAGTCGTTGCCCACGTAGAGCGGGGCGAAGATCACGATGCGGTTGCCGTAAACGTCGCGCTTGAGTTGCCGGGCGGCGTCGAAAATCTCCTCGACCAGCTCGGGTTCATCGGCCGCTAAGAGCACGGCGGTCTCGTCGGCCGAAAGCGGCTGCTTGGCCATACTCTTGGCGATAATCGCGCGGACCTCGGCCGGCGCCGCCGGGCGTCCAATCAGGGCGTGCAGGCGGTCCTCGTCGATGAAGTCCAGTCCGCTGCGGCTCAATCTCGCCTTCTCAATCACAAACGACATTAACCTTCTCCTATTGCAAATTGAAAATTGCAAATTTGACATTTGCAATTTTCAATTTGCAATCTGGTGGTCCTGACAATCTGCGGATACAGTACGTCCCATGTAATTCGCTGAATCTCCCCGGCCGCGGCCGACCTGCCGGCCGAGGGCCTCGATCCGGGCGGTCAAGCAAGACTGGCACGCCTCGCCGGTTTCGGCGATGCACGCCTTGTCGGGATAGATTTCGTAGAGCGTGCGGTACTTCGGCGGGGTCAGGTTGGGCATCACGACGTTGGCGCCGTGTTCCAGCCCCAACTCCCGCCCGTCCGCCCGGTTCAGCGTGGCCAATGCCGTGGTGGCGGGGATGTTCGCCCGCGGACAGACCAGCCGCCCGAGCGCGATCACTTTGTAGGTCATCAACTCGTTGGCCGGCACCTGCTCGGACTCTGGGGCGTCGGGCCAGGCGTCACGGTCGAAAAGCGGCGTCTGCGGATGGCGCAAGTACGGCCCGACGCCGATCATGTCCAGATTCATCCGTCCCATTAGCTCGATGTCATCGGCCAGGTCGTCGTAGGTCTGGCCGGGGATGCCGATCATAACGCCGCTTCCCACCTCGTAGCCCAGCCGCCGGAGCGTGCCGAGGATCGTCAGCCGCGTTGTAGCCGGCACACGCCGTGTGCCGCTTTCCGCACACGGCGTGTGCGGACTACCTTGCCCAGCCCGGGGCGGATGAATCCGCTCGTACAGCCGGGGGTTGGAGGTTTCGAACCGCAACAGGTAACGATCGGCCCCCGCCCGGCGCCAGGCGGCCAACTCCTCGTCCGTGCGTTCGCCGAGGCTCAGTGTGACGGCCAACCGGGTTTCGGCCTTAATCCGCCGTACCAGGGCGGCGATCCGCGGGCCACTGAGTTCGGGGTCTTCGCCGGATTGGAGCACGACAGTCCCGTAGCCATACCCGACGGCTTTCCGCACGCAATCCATGATTTCGTCGTCGGTCATGCGGTAGCGCTCCAGCCCGGCATTACCCGCCCGCAGGCCGCAGTAGCCGCAGAGCCGGACGCAGTGGTTCGACAGCTCGATCAGGCCGCGCAAATGGACTTCGCCGCCGACGTACTGCTGCCGTGTCCGGTCGGCCAGTCGCCAGAGGTCGGCGAGCCGGTCGGGGCTGGTTTCTCGGAGCCAGTGAAGGATTTCGCTACGGTTCATAGGTCATTGTCGGGGCACGGCCACCACCTTCATTATACGCGGGGGGGGCCTGGGCCGGGAGAGGACGGAACTGGTACGATGGAGTTGGGGCCGGGGAACGCCCCAATCGGGCGGTGCTCCGCTTTTTTTATCAAGATCGCGCGGGACGCCATTCATCGGCCGGCGTCTTAATGATGGTGAACGGGAGCGACTCCAGCACGAACGGCCCGGCACGCGCCTGACCTTATCGGGCGGCTGTTTGATCGGCACGCCGCCGCGTTGGAGCTTTATGCGCGACAATTGTGCAACTGCGCCGAGGATGTTGTCCAGGAGGCCCTGATCGGCCTGGCGCGCCAGGTCCCGGCGCCCGATGATCCGGCGGCATGGCTCTATCGGGTAGTGCGCAATGGAGCCCTCAGCGCAATGCGGTCGGCGCGGCGGAGGAGGCGCCACGAAGCGGTGGCGGCAGCCCAACGTGCCGAGTGGTTCGAGCGGTCGGCCGCCGACCGGATCGACGCCGGAACGGCTGCCGCGGCACTGAAATCGCTCCCACTGGAACAACGGGAGGTTGTGATTGCCCGGATTTGGGGCGGATTGACGTTTCAACAGGTTGGCCAACTGGTGGGCGTATCCGACAGCGCCGCCCATCGGCGCTACGAGGCCGCTCTGTCAACCTTACGCCAGAAATTGAGAGTACCGTGTCCGAAGAACGGTTAAGCGAAGAACTTGCGGCGATCGAGGCGGCGTTGGCCAGTCTCAGGCCCGGCGGAGCCGCATCCGCCGCGACCGGGTTCTTTTCCTGGCGGGGCAGGTGTCAGCCGCACCGCGAAGCCGGCGGACGGCGGCCGGCTTCATCGGTGGCCGACGAGCGATCCGTTGGGTGGCGGGGCTGGCCACGGCGGCCTGCCTGCTGCTCGCTCTCTTCTGGCTCTGGCCGCGGCGTGCGGCGACTCCCTCGCTTCCGAGGCCTGGAGACACGTTGCAGACGCCAATTCAGTTGGCCGCCGGCTGGCAGGTTGAGCCCACTGGAAAGGCCGGTTATCGCGTGATGGGATCGGATCTTATCCGGCTGAATCGCGGCGAGTTGTTGATCGAGTCGCAGCCGCCGGCCACGGCCGGGCAGGCCCGGCCGGCGCTTCGCATCGAGACCCCCGCCGGCACGGCCGCGGCCGCCGGCACGAAGTTCTACATCGGTGTTCATTCCGTAGGGTGCGTACAACGCACCACGGATTTCCCGGTGCGTTCCACGCACCCTACATCCCCTTCCGAATCGAAAGGAACTGACATGAGTAGTTTCACTCGCGTTCTGGTGCTTGCGGGCATGGTTACGTTGGCCAATGCCCAGGGCAGTGTCACCGGCCAGGCCAACCACTTGCTGGTGGCCGAGGCGGGCAAGCCGCCCGTGAACTACGCGCTGACGGCCAACAGCGATTTCGCGTTTGATCTTTACGCCGAACTGGCCAAGGAGAATCCGGGCAAGAATCTGTTTTTCTCCCCCTATTCGATGTCTAGTGCTCTGGCGATGACGGCCGAGGGTGCGGGGCGAAACGGCCGCGGAGATGGGCAAGGTCCTGCGTTTCCCCGAGGCCGCCCGGCGCATTGGCGACGACGCCCAACTGATTCCCTGGAACGTTTCGCTGATTCACACGGGCATAGCCGAACTGAACGAGCGATTCAATTCGTCAAAGCCGGGCTCAAGAGAGATCCGCGACGAGATCAAGCGGCTCCGCAAGGAATTCGACGCAGCCAACGGCCGCGCCACCCTGCTGGGAGACGATGTTGCATTCCAAGAGGCGCAGGAGTTGGCCCGCAAGCTGAACGAACTCCTCCCCCAGGTCGATCAATATGAGTTGCATGTGGCCAACGCGCTGTGGGTCGAGAAAACTTGCCCCTTCCAACCGTCATACCTCGACACCATTCGCAAGTTCTATGGGACCGGCGGGGCGTTTCCCTTGGATTTCACCCGCAACTCCGAGCCAGCTCGGCAGAAGATCAACGCCTGGGCGGAAGAGCAGACCGGCAACCGGATCAAGGACTTGCTTCCCGAGGGTTCCGTCAATTCCCTCACGCGGCTGGTGTTGACCAACGCGGTCTATTTCAAGGGCGAGTGGGCCAAGGTATTTGACAAACGCGCGACCAAGGAGGACGACTTTCTGCTGGCCGGCGGCACCAAGGCACGGACTCCGATGATGCACCACGACAAGCTCGATTCGGCCGCTTACGCCGCTTTCAACGGCGACGGAACCTTCTTCGACACGCCGACGGCCATTCGACCCAAGCAGCAGCCACCACTCTATCCCGACGAGCACGGCTTCCTGATGCTCGAAATGCCGTACAAGGGCGACGATCTCTCGATGGTTGTGATTGTGCCGCGAGCCGCCGACGGATTGCCGGCGATCGAGAAGCTGCTGACGCCCGTGAACGTCCAAGCCTGGATCGCCAAGCTCCAAAAGCGGGAGGTCCACGTGTTCATGCCCAAGTTCAAGATGGAAACGGGCTACAACATGAACGATTCGCTGAGGGCGATGGGAATGTCGCGGGCGTTCGTGAGTTCCTTTGGCGGCGGACGGCACTCTCGCCCCCAGCCGCGCGGAGTTTGAAGGGATTTGCGACAGCCAAAATCCCGCCCAAAAACTCTACATCGGCAGCGTCATGCATAAGGCATTCGTCCAGGTGAACGAGAAGGGAACCGAGGCCGTCGCCGCCGCCGCGATCGTCGCATTTGGGGCAAAGGAAAAGTCGCTGCTACAGCCCTTCACGCCCACGTTCCGGGCGGACAAACCCTTTGTGTTCCTGATCCGGGACAAGCACACCGGCTGCATTCTGTTCCTCGGCCGGATGGTGAGTCCGAAGGGCTGAGGCGGAGGAGGGAGGCCGGGCGGGGTGGCGACCGGATGTCCATCGTGGTACGCTGTCAGTATGCTCGACGAGGCACTCTGACTGCGACTGCCGCCATGACCCTCTATTACGCCCAAGGCTCGCCGACGACGGACTTAACGCGGGAGGACCTCCGCGAGGCGTTGGTCGGCGTGCTAAAGGGGCTGGAGCCGCGGCGGAAGGTGCTGGCGCTGCCACCGGACGCGACCCGCGCCAACAGCATGGCCGGGCCGCTGACGTGCATCGCCTACGATTACTTCGGCGAGCGGATGACGGACATCATGCCCACGCTGGGCACGCACGCCGCCATGTCTAAGGGGCAACTGGAGCGGATGTTTCCCGGAGTGCCGAAGGGGCTGTTCCGCGTCCACGACTGGCGTGGCGGCGTGGTAGCCATCGGCCAGGTTCCGGCCGAGTTCGTCGCCGAAGCGACCGAAGGCGTCTGGCGCAAGCCCTGGCCCGTGCAGCTTAGCCGGCTGGTCTGGGAAGGGGGGCACGATCTGGTGCTCTCGATCGGCCAGGTTGTGCCGCACGAGGTGATGGGCATGGCCGGCTACAACAAGAACCTGCTGGTCGGTGCCGGCGGCCAGGAGGGGATCAATGAAAGCCACTTCATCGGCGCGGCCTACGGCATGGAACGGATGATGGGCCGGGCGGACACCCCCTTGCGGCGCATCCTCAACTACGCCCAGGACCACTTCTGCCGCCGCTTGCCGGTAGTCTTCGTGCTGACGGTGATCGGTGCTCGGGAGGACGCAAATGTAGCCCGCACACGCCGTGTGCGTGGCCGGCACACGGAGTGTGCCGAATACGATGGCCTGGCCGTGCGGGGCCTGTTCATCGGCGACGACGTGGAGTGTTTCCGGCGAGCAGCCGCGCTCTCCGTGGAAGTCAACTTCACCGTGCTCGACGAGCCACTCCAAAAGGTGGTCGCTTATCTCGATCCCGACGAGTTGCAGAGCACGTGGCTGGGCAACAAGGCGATCTACCGCACGCGGATGGCGATGGCCGACGGCGGCGAGCTGGTGATTCTCGCCCCCGGCGTGGCCATCTTCGGCGAGGACCGGCAGATCGACCGGTTGATCCGCAAGTACGGCTACCGGACCACGCCCGAGATCATGCGGCTGGTCGAGCAGAACGACGACCTGCGCCGGAACCTCTTGGCCGCCGCCCATCTGATCCACGGCTCGTCCGAAGGGCGGTTCATGGTCACGTATTGTCCGGGCAAGCTCAGCCGGGCGGAGATCGAATCGGTCGGCTACGGCTACGGCGATCTGTCCACCATGCTTCGGCGCGACGATCCGCGCGTGCTCCGCGACGGCTGGAACGTGCTGGCCGACGGCGAGCGCGTCTATTACGTCGGCAAACCGGCGATGGGGCTTTGGGCCTGCCGTTGCCGCATGGCTTCATAGAACAGCACCGCGGCGGTGACGGAGACGTTCAGGCTGTCGGCCGCGCCGAGCATCGGAAGCCGCACGGCGGTTACCCCCTCGCCGGTCCAGACCGAGGAGAGTCCGGCCGCCTCGCTGCCCAGCACGATGGCGGTCGGGCCGCGGTAATCGACCTCGGTGTACGGCACGGCGGCATTGACCCGCGCGGCAACAATCGAAAGTCCCCGCTCTCGCAGCCACGCCAGCGCTTGGCCACTTGCGGCTTCGCAGACCGGGAGCGTGAAGATTGTTCCCAGGCTGGCGCGGATGGCGTTGGGGTTGTAGAGATCGGTGCGGGGGTCGGCCAGGATCACGGCGGACAGTCCGGCGGCGTCGGCCGTGCGGAGGACGGCCCCCACGTTGCCCGGTTTTTCTATGCCCTCCAAGACCGCCACCAGCAGGGCCCCACCGGGGGCTGAAACTGCACCGGGGGCTGTTAGCCCCCGGCTATTGGCGATTGGTGAGAGCGTTTGCAGCGTGGGCCGGGGCGTTTCGGCCACACCGAGCACGCCCTCCGCCCGGTGGCCGAACGCCAACCTCTCGAACACCGGTTGGCTGACGTACAGAACTTCAGCCCCGCTGCCGGGAAGCGCGGCCAGCAAACGCCGTGCCTCGTCACTCTGGCAGAGCGGCTCGCAGACGAACGCTTCCAGCAGCTTCACGCCCGCAACGATTGTCCGGTGCAGTTCGCGGACTCCGTCAATGAGGATTCGCCCCTGCTTCTCCCGGTGGCGGCGGTCGCGGAGCCGGGCGGCGTCCTTCACCCGCGGATTTTGCAGACTGGTGATCATCGGCATGGGAGGAATCAGGGATTACGAGTTAGAGCCGCGTGCGGTTTCGCAGCCATTTTCCCACCGCACGGCCACCCCGCTGGGCAACTCCCGCCCGGCGGCCGTGCGGAGGGTTAGTTGCCGTGCCGCGGCCTGGCCCTCGCCGACGACCGCTTCCAAGAGCATTTCCCGCAGGGCCGCTGTGTCGTAGCCGGGCGTGTGGCAGGTAAGTAGCATGAATTGTAGCCGCCCGGCCGTCAACTCGCCGCAGAGCGAAAGGAGCCGCGGCAGGTGTTTTGCCAGCCGCCAGACTTCGCCCCGCCGCCCGTGGCCATAACTGGGCGGGTCGAGGATCACCGCATCATACTGCTTGCCGCGTTTGAGTTCCCGCTCGACGAACTTCACGGCGTCCTCGGCGATCCAGCGGACCGGTGCGTCGGCCAAGCCGGAGAGTTCCGCGTTCCGCCTCGCCCAGGCTATGACGTTCTTGGCCGCATCGACGTGGACCACTTCCGCCCCAGCCGCGGCTGCCGCCAGCGTGCTGCCGCCGGTGTAGGCGAACAGGTTGAGTATCTTCGGCCGCTCCGCAGGCCGCTGCGAAACCGACAAGCGGCATTGTTCGAGAATCCACTGCCAGTTCTCCGCCTGCTCGGGAAACAACCCCACGTGACCGAAATCAGTCCGTTTCAGCTCGAAGCGGAGCGGGCCGTGCGCGACAATCCATCGCTCGGGCAGCGGGCGGCGAACGGCCCATTGCCCCTTCTCTTGAATTGGGGCCGACGTGCCGTCAGCCGCTAAACATTCGCGTCCCTCGAAGCGGGCGTCGGCCTGCGGCCAAGCGTCCCCGTCCGCCCGTTGGAACCCTTCCGCCGCCGGGCAAGGCCGGTCGAGCACCAACTGGCCGAATCGTTCCAGCCGCCGGCCGCCGCCGAAATCCAGAAGTGCGTATCGGTCGTCAGACATGGCTCATTTTCTTCGCCCGGCCGTTTTGCGGTGCGGGCGGTAGCCGGCGACGGACGTTTCTTGTTCGCCGGGCGGAGCGGCCGCCAGGCGCAGTGTTATCCTTGGCGGACGCGCCGGGATCAGACAGTCCGGCCCGTCGCCGACCAGATCGAGCCGGCCGGCTTCCTCCAGCGCCGCACGGATGTCGGCGTAATTCTCCGGCTTGAAGTATTGCAGCAGCGCCCGTTGCAGCCGCCGTTGCCGCGCGCCGCGGGCGACATATACCGGCTCGCCGCTCATCGGGTCCAGGCCGGTGTAGAACATGCACGTGGCGATGTCCATCGGGCCGGGGATGAAGTCCTGCACCTTGTCAGGTTTCAGTCCGTGCCGCTTCAGATAGAGCGCCAGTTCGATCATTGCCGGCAGGTCGCAGCCCGGATGGCCGGCAATGAAATACGGCACGAGGTATTGCCGCTTTCCCGCCGCGGCGGCCTCCCGCTTGAATTGCTTGGCGAACGCCTCGAACTGGCCGATGGCCGGCTTGTGCATCCGCCGCAGCACTTCCGGGTGGCAATGCTCCGGGGCGACCTTCAGCAGGCCGCCGGTGTGATGGCGGGCGACGTGGCGGACGTAGGCCGGGCTGCGGAGCGCCAAGTCCATGCGGATGCCCGAGGCCACCAACGCTTGTTTTACACCCGGCTGCCGCCGCGCCGCCTTCAGCAGCCGCAAGAGCGGCCCATGATCGGTGGCCAGGCGCGGGCAGATCGTCGGCCAGAGGCAGCTCAGCCGCCGGCATTTTTCGCGGATTTCCGGCCGCGTGCAGCCCATCTGGTACATGTTGGCGGTCGGCCCGCCGAGATCGCTGATCGTGCCCGAGAAGCCGGGCTCCGCGGCCAAGCGGCGGATTTCCTCCAGCACCGACGCCTCGCTGCGGCTCTGGATGACGCGGCCCTCGTGCAGCGTGATCGAGCAAAACTGCGCAGCCGCCGAAACAGCCCCGCATAATCTGGACCGAATCCTTGACGACCTCGAAGGCCGGAATCCGCTCTCGGCCGTAGCTGGGGTGCGGCCGGCGGGTGAACGGCAGGCCGTAGATGCGGTCGATTTCTTCCTGATCGAGCGGCCAGGCCGGCGGGTTCACGACCACCGCCTCGCGGCCGTGATATTGCACCAGCCGCCGGGCGGTGCCGGGGTTCGTCTCCTCATGGACGATCCGCGTCATGGCGGCGAAGGCGGCCTTGTCGGTCGAAACGGCTTCGTAGCTGGGGAGGAGGATGGAATGATGGTTGATGAATGATGAATGATGAATAACGGAGGCATTGGTCGGGGTTATTTGCGATTTGTCACATTCATCATTTATCATTCCGCATTCATCATTTGCCTCGCTGGCCCCCAGCCGATAGGCCACGCCGCGGATGTCACGCAGTTGACGGATCGGCTCCCCCGCCGCCAGCCGCTTGACGATGTCCACCAGCGGGCGCTCGCCCATGCCGAAGACCAGCAGATCGGCCTTGGCGTCCAGGAGGATCGAGCGGCGGACCTTGTCACTCCAGAAATCGTAGTGGGCCAGGCGGCGGAGGCTGGCCTCGACGCCGCCGGCGATGACCGGCACGCCTCGGTACGCCTCCCGCGCCCGCTGGCAATAGGCCAAGGTGGCCCGGTCCGGCCGGCGGCCGGGCTGCCCGCCGGGGCTATAGGCGTCGTCGTTGCGGACCTTGCGGGCGGCCGTGTAGTGGTTCAGCATCGAGTCCATGTTGCCGGCACTGACGGCGAAGCAGAGCCGGGGCCGGCCGAACGTCCGCCAGGCGTCGCAAGAATGCCAGTCGGGCTGGCTGAGGATCGCCACGCGGAAGCCCTCGGCCTCCAGCACCCGCCCCAACAGGGCCATCGCAAAGCTCGGATGGTCGACGTAGGCGTCGCCGGTGACGAAGACCACGTCCACGGCGTCCCAGCCCCGCCGAGCGACCTCGGCCGGCGTCATTGGCAGTGGGGGAATCGGCGATGATGGACGGCGTGAGGAGGTCATAGGGGATGAATCCATTTTACGCTACATCGGCCGCGACGGCTATTGGGGAATCTACGCCAACCGGGCTATAATGTCACGAATGGACACGGACGTGAAATCCCCCCGCATTCTCATTGTCCGCCTCAGCGCCATCGGCGACGCGATCCAGACCATGCCCGTCGCCTGTGCGCTGCGGGAGCGCTTTCCCGATGCCCTGTTGGCTTGGGCGGTGGAAGAGCGGGCCGCCACGCTGCTGCGCGGGCACGAGGCGCTGGACGAACTGATCGTGCTGCCGCGCGGCTGGCTGAAGTCGCCCGGCGGCGTGTGGCGGCTGCGCCGGCGGCTGCGGCACTTCCGCTTCGACGTAGCCATCGACGTGCAGAGCCTGACGAAGTCGGCCGTCTTGGCATGGCTCTCGGGCGCCCGGCGGCGGATCGGGTTCGGCAACCCCGGCGGCCGCGAGTTGAGCAAGTGGCTGAATAACGAACGAGTTGATCCAAAGGCGGCCCACGTGGTCGACCGCTACCTCGAACTGCTCGGACGGTTGGGGGTTGACTCGCCGAGTGTCCGCTTTCAGGTCCCCGAGCAGGAGCAAGACTGCCGGAGCGCGGAGGAGATGATTTGCCGGGCGGGAGTAGAGGAGGGCTTTGCAATCGTCAATCCAGGCGCGAGTTGGCCGTCGAAGCTCTGGCCGGCCGAGCGCTACGCCGAGGTAGCGCGCCATCTGGGGCAGCGGTGGCGGCTGCCGACGTTAGTGGTTTGGGCCGGACGGTCCGAGCGGGCCCTGGCCGTGGGGATTGCCGGGGCGGGTGGGGCGACGGCGCACGTAGCTCCGCCCACGTCGCTTACCGAGTTGGCCGCACTTTGCCGCCGGGCGCGGCTATTCCTGGGCGCCGATACCGGCCCACTGCACCTGGCGGCGGCGGTGGGGACTCCGTGCGTGGGCCTCTACGGTCCCTGGCCCGCCGCGCGGCACGGTCCCTACGGGCCGCAACACATCGCGCTGCAGCAGATGTTTTTTGAGGGTTCTGCCCGTGCCCGCCGCACCGCTCCGGCGATTTACATGAAGAGCATCACCACGGAGATGGTATGCGCGGCGTGCGACCGGATTTTGGGTGGCACGCCCTGAAAGGGCGTGGTAGGCGTTAACAATAGACTTTTCGCCCCACCACGCCCTTTCAGGGCGTGCCACCCCGCATCCCTGACCGGCCACAAGTGGCCGGGCTAAACAAACGATGCCAACGTCCCAACTTACACTTCCCGATGCCGCGTGGTTCCGCACCTTCCGGCGGCGGCTGCTGGCGTGGTACGGGCAGAATGCCCGGCCGCTGCCGTGGCGGCGGTCCTGCGATCCCTACGCGGTCTGGGTGAGCGAAATCATGCTCCAACAGACGCAAGTGGGGACGGTGGTCGGGTACTTCGACCGCTTCCTGCGGGCGTTTCCCACGATTCCTGCCCTCGCACGGGCCAAGGAAGAGGAGGTCCTGCGCTTGTGGGAAGGGCTGGGCTACTACCGCCGGGCGCGGCAACTCCATCGGGCGGCCGGAATCATCATGGCGGAGCACGGCGGCCGCTTTCCCCGCGATCTGCCGGCCGCGGGCCGCTTGCCGGGCATCGGCCGCTACACCGCCGGTGCCATCCTCTCGATCGCCTTCGACGCCCGGCAGCCCATCCTGGAGGCCAACACCCTGCGGCTCTGGAGCCGGCTGTTGGGCTTCGGCGGCGACCCGCGATTGGCCGAAGGGCAGCGATTGCTCTGGGCGACGGCCGAAGCGGCGCTGCCGCGGCGCGGCGCCGGCCGGCTCAATCAGGCGCTCATGGAACTGGGGAGCCAAGTCTGCGCGTTGCGGGCACCGCGTTGCGAGGATTGTCCGGCCGCCCTAGAATGCCGGGCGAACCGGGAGGGACGGCAGGGGGAAATCCCCTGCCCCAAGGCGAAGCGGCCGACGGAAGCGGTCCGCGAAGCGGCCGTGCTGGTCCGCCGGGGCGGCCGCGTGCTCTTGGTCCGCTGGCCGGAGGGTGGCCGCTGGGCCGGGCTGTGGGACTTCCCCCGGTTCGCGCTCCGTGCCGGAAGCCCGGCGGCCATCCGCCGCGAGTTGGCCGAGAACGTCCGTGCGATGACCGGCGTCCGGATTGCCCCCGGCGGCCGCGCTGACGTGCTACGGCACGCCGTGACGCGCTTCCGGATCACGCTGGAATGTTATCGGGCGGAGTTCCTCTCCCAGGACCGAGGCGTCTCGCCGGCGATCGAGACCCGCTGGCTGCGGCCGGCGGCGCTCGGCGGCTACCCGTTGAGCAGCACCGGCCGGAGACTGAGCGGACTGATCTCCGCGCGTGAATCCCGCACCCTCATCCGGACGCTTCCCGGGTAGACACCGGCGAGCTGACCGATTCAATTTCATGGCATCGGCCATGTCCCCTTCGGGCGAGGTGTGGGTCATGATCATCAGCGGCCCGGCGTTCGCGGAATCCTCCTCCGTCTCGTGCAGGATGACCGACGCGATGGAGATGCCGTGGCGGCCGAGAATGCCGGTGATTTCCGACATCACGCCCGGCCGGTCGTCGACGTTCAGCCGCAGATAGAAACGGCCGGGCACGTCGGCGGGATTGCGGAGGCGGACGGGAGGCTCGCCGTCGCTGGGCCAGAGATTCAACGTGCGGAAGGTGATCGCCCGGCGGCCGACGACCGTATCGATCAGGTCGGCGACCACGGCCGAGGCAGTGGGCATCTGGCCGGCGCCGAGTCCGTGAAAGAACACCCGCCCCACCGCGTCGCCTACCACGCGGATGGCGTTGTAGGCCCCGCGGACCTCCGCCAGCGGCGTGCCGTGACGCACGAGCGTGGGCGAGACGTGCAATTCGAGTCCCTCGGGCACCATCTCCGCCACCGCCAGCAGTTTGATGCTGTAGCCAAGCTCCTTGGCGTAACGAATGTCGGTCACGTTCACCACGTCGATGCCGGTCCGCGGGATGTCGCGCCAATTGACCCTGGCGCCGAAGGCCAGGTGGGCCAGGATGGCGAGCTTCTGCGCGGCGTCGCTGCCGTGGACGTCCATGGTCGGGTTGGCCTCGGCGTAGCCGCGTTGCTGGGCTTCGGCCAAGGCCGCGGCGTACTCGCTGTCGTTCTCCTCCATCTGGCTGAGGATGAAGTTGCTGGTGCCGTTGAGGATGGCGTGCAGCGACTCGATCTGATTGGCGGCCAGACCCTCGGTGAGCGCGGCGACGATGGGGATGCCCCCGCCGACGGCGGCCTCGAAGGCGATCGAGCGGCCCGTCCGCCGCGCGGCCGCGAACAATTCCGGCCCGTGCTCCGCCAAGAGGGCCTTGTTGGCGGTGATCACGTCCTTGCCGCTTTCCAACAGCTTCAGCACGACCGAACGGGCAGGCTCCAGCCCGCCAATCAGCTCGGCCGCCGCGGTGATTTGCGGATCGCCGGTCACTTGGGCCAGGTCCGCGGTCAAGAGCCCCGGCGGCAGGGCGAAGTTTCTGGGCCGCTTCAGGTCCGTGTCGACCACCCGCACCAATTCCAATCGCTTGCCCGCACGGCGGGCGATCCGGTCGCCGCGCTCCAAGAGCAGCCGGGCGACCCCGGCGCCGACCGTGCCGAATCCAATAATGGCAACTTTGGCGACATCCATAGCAACAGCACCCCTTGGCCGCGGCAATAATACCGCCGGACGACGGTATCCTAGACATTACACTGCCGGCGGTCAAGGCGGCCGCAACCAGCGGACGCCGCCCCGTTTACATTGGGACCGGCAGACGGTACGATGAGACCTTTTACAGCCCGTTCTTGCGGAGGTCGAGCCATGCGTTTCACTTGTGTTGCCGCCCTGGTGCTGCTTTGTGCCGGTCTGGCCCCTGCCGAGGACCGGCAGACCGCAAATGTCGCCCCTAAAGAGGCCAAGGAGGGGTTCGTCAGTCTCTTCGACGGCCGCAGCCTGGACGGCTGGCAGGGCGACTTGAAGCACTACGCGGTCGAAGACGGGGTCCTGGTCTGCCACGGCGTGAACATCTACACCGTCAAGCAGTACGCCAACTTCGTCCTGCGTTTCGAGTTCCGGCTGCCGCCGGCGGGCAACAACGGGGTGGGCATCCGCACCCCGCCGCACGGCGACGCCGCCTACGTGGGCATGGAAATCCAAATCCTCGACGACGGCCATCCGAGCTACAAGGACCTCCATCCCTGGCAGGCCCACGGCTCGATCTACGGCGTCGTGCCGGCAAAGCGCGGCTTCCTGAAACCCACCGGCCAGTGGAACCGCGAGGAGATTGTCGCCGACGGCAGCCACATCAAGGTCACGTTGAACGGGACCGTGATTACGGACGCCGACCTGAGCAAGATCGACAACCCGGTTGACGGCCGCCCGCATCCCGGCTTGCACAACGCCAAGGGCTACATCGGGTGGCTGGGGCACGACAAGGACCCGGTGGCATTCCGCAACGTGCGGATCAAGGAGCTGCCGTAGGGCGAAGGATGAGGGACGAGGGATGAAGGATGAATTCCCGGCCGTCGGATCGTCCCCGGACCTTCATCCTTCATCCCTCATCCCTCATCCTTTCCCTCCTCTGCTGGTCATCGTGGCGGCGGTGGTGGCCCTGGTGATTTTCGTCTTCCCGTTGCTGATCCGGTTCCCGTTGCTGGACCCGGACGAAGGGCTGCACGCCGGGATTGCCCAGGAAATGGTCGAACGGGGCGACTGGATTACCCCCCGCTTCCTCGGCGAACCTTTTTTCGACAAGCCGGTCCTCTACTGCTGGGTCGAGGCGGCCTCGTTGTGGCTGCTGGGCCCGAACGAGGCGGCGGTGCGGCTGCCCGGCCTGATGTTCGGCCTCCTGGGTGCGATGACGACCGGGCTGTTGGGCTGGCGGATGTTCAGCCGCACTGCCGGACTGATCGCCGGAATCCTCTACGCCACAACGATTCTGCCCACGGCGCTGGCCCAGGCCGCCTCGCATGACGTGGCACTGGTGCCCTGGATCAATCTCAGCCTGCTGCTGTTGTGGGAATCGCACCGCGGCGGAACGCCCACCCATCGCAACGGGGGGGGATTGCGCGTAGCCACCTGCACGCTCGGGGCCGGGTTCTTCCTTGGACTGTCGATCTTGACCAAGGGTCTGGAGGGCGCGACGGTGGTCGGATTGGCCTACGGCGGCTGGTTGCTGATAACCTGGCGCGCCAGTTGGGCCGCGCTGATCCGTGGCGTGGCCGTTCTGGCGGTGGCCGCACTGGTGGCGGCGCCGTGGTATCTGGCCGTCGAATGGCAGAACCCCGGCTACCTCAGCTACTACTTCGTCAACAGGCATCTTCTCGGGTTCACCACGCCCACGCAGCGGCACGGCGATCAGCCCTGGTGGTACTATCTGCCGATCCTGCTGGGCGGCGGCCTGCCTTGGATCGGCTACCTGCCGGTTGTGATGTGGCGCGAGCGGCGAGGAGCGAAGAGCGAGGGACGAGGGAAGAGGGGAGAGGGACGAGGGCTGGGCACTTCAGTGCCCAGTGAAGAAACTCAGAAGTCAGAAGTCAGAGGTCAGAATCGGAAATTCCCAAGTTCCCTCTGCCCCCTTCCCTCTTCCCTCTCCCCCTTCCCCCTGCTCTGGTGCTGGCCGATCGGCTGGCTGGTGCTGCTCAGCTTTGCGCGATCGAAGTTGGCGACCTACCTTTGGCCGGCCTTTCCGCCGATGGCGATTCTGGCGGCCGTGGCCTGGACGCGGTTCATCGCCGGCACGCTCGGCCCCTCCGCCCGGCGTGCCTTCGCCCAGACGTTCGTCTGGTCGTCCTGGAGCGGGCCGGTCTTGCTTCCGGCGGCCGTGTGGATCGTGCAAAGCCTGCTTGACGTGCGGCTTCTCGTGGCAGGTTTGGCTGGCCGTGGGCGTGGCGGCCGCGATGGCCCCGTTGCCGTTGATCCCCTGGCGTGCGGGTTGGCCGCAGGCGAGCCTGGCGGCCGCGGCGCTCTCGATGGCCGTGCAGTTCGCGGTGGTGATGACGATGGTGCTCCCGCCGGTGGCCGAGTGCTTTTCCGCCCGCGACCTAGCCTTGTATTTCAACCGGGCCGGCCAACTCCCGCCGCGGTTGTGGCTGGCGGAGCAGCGGGTCGGCTCGCTCATGTTCTACCTCGACCCGCGGCTCCGCGCCGGACTGAAGCCCGGCCAAGTCCAGCCGCTCTTGGCCGGCCGGCCGGCGCGGCTGGAAGCGGGGGACGTGGTTGCCGTGCCGAAACCCGACCGCTATCACGTCGTCCCGCGGCTTGAACTGGGCGATTCGCCATACCGACGCGTCGGCCGATACCGGCTGTACACGATACAGAGTTCCCTTGGTTCCGAGCAGAAATAGGGCCGCCGGGAGAGCGTCTCCCGGCGGCCCTTTCCCGTCGTAGTCCGGGCAACTACTTGCAGCAGCAAGCCATTTTGCCGGCCTTCTTCTTGGCCGGCTTCTTTTTGGCAGCCTTCTTGGCCGCTGGCGCCTTCTTGGCAACCTTCTTCTTAGCCACGGTCGTTCCTCCGTCATGGGTTGACGGCGGGCTTCCGGCCGGGCCATCCGACCACCGGAGGCGCGGCACCACGCCCGCCGTCGTTATGTTGTAGCGTTCCTGAAGATTCCTGCAAGGGGAGATCAAAGAAAAACTCCCCTCGTTCCCACGCTCCGCGTGGGAACGGCTGGCCGTCATCAATACCACCGGCCGCGGCTGCTGTAGATTTGCAGCGTCTGGTAGCTCGAATAGGCGAGATAGCCGAAAAAGGCGATCATCCAAAGATCCGACCATTGCAGAGATTGAAGAGGTTGATTGAGGGTCAGCGGTCGCAAGAATCGGGCCCCCTGATAGGCCGCGATCGCCCCGGCGGCAAAGACCGACAACCACAGCGACTGGCGGATGCCGCCGCGCGGATTGAGCAGCAAGAATATCTCGCGGGCAATGTTTCCGCCGTCCAACGGATAGATCGGCAGCAAGTTGAGAATCCCGTAGACGATAGTCACAAACAGCAGGCTGAAAATGAACCTGGTCAGCGGAACGCTCCCAACCACGTCCACAGGCGTGACCAGCAGCCCATAGTCAGCGCCGAAAGAGCATTTTACCGTGTGGCCGGACGCGCGTATAAAGGCAACCGTGATGGCTGCCAAGATGAAGCCCGCCAACGGTCCGGCCGCGGAGATGAAAATCTGCCGCCAGGAGTCCGGCCATGCACCGGAGGAGCCACCGGGGCGGTCGTAGGACGCCATGCCGCCCAGCCCATAGAGTGTAATTCGGGGAAAGTAGCCGTAACTCCGCATCACCATCGCGTGTCCCATTTCATGGCAGAGGACACCGAGGAAGAACGCTGCCATCCACGTCAAGATGGCCGGTGGATCGGCGCGGTGCGGTCCCAGCAAGAGGCCGATTAGCCAGAACCAGGGGTGGACGCGGACCGGAATGCCAAACAGCGCGAAGTTCAGGTCGGCCTGCGTCCGTTGGGGTTCGCCGAACATGGTGCGGGCACTCCTGATGGATGAAGGATAAGGGATAAAGCCTGACGGCGGAAGGGGGAAGGATAAAGGGGAAAGGAAGAAGGGGGAAGGATGAGGGCTGGACGCTTCAGCGGCCAGTCGCTGCCGCTCGCGGCTGCTCACCCCCCTTGGCGGCAGGCTGTTTCGCCAGATAGTGCGGCCGCGGCATCGGTTGGCGGGTGGCGAGCGCATCGAGGATGTACTCGGCGGCCAGGCGGGAGGCCCCGCCGTGGGCCACCTGGGCCCTGAGCGCGGCCAGGACCTCGACCCGCACCGTCCGGCTGGCCGGATCGGTGAGCAACTCGACGATGTGCCCGGCAATCTCGGCCGACTTGTCCTCGCAGGTCAGATACTCGGGGAAGGGGACGCCCACCGAACTGGGCACTGAAGTGCCCAGCCCTCGCGCTTCGGCCCTGATCTCTGAGCCCTGACCTCTGACCTCTGAATTCTCTTCCTCGTCCAGCCCGCCGGCCGCCAGCAGGTTCACTAGTGTGATGTACTTCACCTTGCGGAGAAACCCCTGCACGAAATAGGCGAACGGACTGATCCGGTAGAGGATCACCGTCGGCGTGGTGTGATAGAGCAACTCCAGCGAGACCGAGCCGGAAACCGACATCGCGCAATCGGCCAGCCGCATCAACTCGGGCGTCTTGCCGACGCAAACCTCGATCGGAACGTTTGTAGTTCCGGCTTCAGCCGGTTGCCCACTACCGCGCGCCTCGCCTTGACAACCGGCTGAAGCCGGAACTACGAACCACCCGCTCTGCCGGACCATCCGCCGGGCGATCTCGGCCTGCTGCGGCTTGAACGAGGCGATGGCGAACCGCACGTCCGGCACGCTGCGGCGGACGATCGCCGCCGCCTTGAGGAAGAACCGCAAATTGTGGGTCACTTCCTGGGTCCGCGAGCCGGGCAGGATCGCCACTAGCGGACCCGGCTGGTTGCCGTGTTGCGACATGAAAGCCTCATGGTAGGCGTAGCGGCGGACCTCGTCGAAGAACGGATGGCCGACGAACGTGGCGTTGCAGCCGTGCCGCCGGAACCACGGCGCCTCGAAAGGCAGGCTGCACAGCACGTGATCGACCAGCCGCCGCATCTTTTTGACCCGCCAACGGGCCCAGGCCCAAATCTGCGGCGGGCAGTAATAGAAGACCGGGATACCGTGGGCCTTTGCCCGCCGCGCAATCCACCAGTTGAAGCCCGGATAGTCGATCAGCACCACGGCGTCCGGCCGGTGGTGGCGGAAGTAACGGTCGGCCCGGCTCGCCAGGTCCCAGAACTTGTGCAGATTGACCAACACGCGGGCGAACCACATCACGGCCAGGGTGGTCAGGTCGGCGTGCAACCGGCAGCCGGCCTCGGCCATCTTCGGCCCGCCGTAGCCGACGGCTTGCAGGCCGGGGCACTGCTCCTGCAACTGACGGATCAGATTGGCCCCGTGCAGGTCGCCGCTCGGCTCTCCGGCCGAGAAGAAGATCACAATTGGCTTGGATTGCGGCATACTAGTTCCGTCCGGGCAGCCTCTCCAGGGCTAGAGTATCGCAAATTGGGGAAACTAGGGAAAGTGCAGTTTACAAAGCCGCGACCGATGGTCGCGCCTTACGCCGGCGCGACCACCGGTCGCGGCTTTATGACTGACGTTTCATCAGAAGCTCCAAGTAGCTCCGCCGCTCGCTGCCGGCCAGTCCGAGCCGTTCGGCCAGCGAAGCAATGCACACTCGGGCGGCATCCAAACCGTCGGCCTCGGCGATTAGTTCCAGTTCGACGAACGTGCCGAGCCGCTCGACCTCGTC
Organism: uncultured Planctomycetaceae bacterium; assembly: GCA_963754135.1. GTDB lineage: Bacteria > Planctomycetota > Planctomycetia > Pirellulales > Thermoguttaceae > JAJFUI01. The sequence continues at coordinate 90,401 of CAVWEY010000001.1, read as the reverse complement.
CAGCGAGGCTTCCACGGTTCGGCCCTGCCAGTCGATTTTCGCTTTGCGGCGGGATTTCCGCACTTCGCCGACGGCGGCGAAGCCCAAGGCTTCGAGCAGTCCAAACCACGCCTGGAAGCCCGTTTCGTCGGCGGCCAAGGGCAACTCGATCTCGCGGCGGGTCTTGGTTGCCGCGTCGATCTTGGGGCCTTTGTAGGTGATGAAGAAACTGCCGCCTTTGCGCCGCAGCCGCAGGGCCTCGTCGGTCTGGGCGAAATTGCGGGCGGGATGGGCAAAGTACACGTCCACCTCCGGCTGGGGAGCGGAAATCGCAGCGCCCAGCCCGCTCAACCGCCCCTCCAACACCGCCAGATCGGCCGCGGGGAACTTCATCTCGACTTCGTATTTCATGCCGTCGCCCTCACCCCCTGCCCCTCTCCCAGTGGGAGAGGGGAGACTCAGACGACACCCTTTCAATGAGTTTCCGTGGGACGCCGATGTCGAGCACGTGCAGCCGGCCGATGTAGCCTGCGGCGCCGGGCGCGGAGAAACCGGTCTTCGCGGCCGCGAACGTGCAGGTCTCAGCGGCGCGGATGGTGTGCCGGGCGGGCTGGCCGGTGTCGCAGTCCAGCCCGCTGGGCAGGTCGATTGCCAACTTCGGCGCCGCGGCCGCGTTGAGCTGCTCGATCACGCCGTCTAGCGGCGGGCGAGGCTCGCCCCGGCGCCGGTGCCCAGCAAGGCGTCGACAATCCACGCCGCCCCTTCCAGCAGCTTGGCCAGCCGCTGGGCGTCGTGCGCCGCGCCGAAAACGTCGATCGGCACGTCGGTCTTCGCCAGAATGCGATAGTTGGCCGCGGCATCGCCGGTCAATTCCTCCGGCCCGGCCCAGAGGAGCACGCGGACCTTGTGGCCGCGGAGATCGAGATGCCGGGCCAGCACAAACCCGTCGCCGGCGTTATTCCCCTTGCCGCAGCAGACCACCACCGGCCCGGCGATGCCCAGCCGGCAGAGCACGTCGGCCACGCCCCGGCCGGCGTTCTCCATCAGCACCAGGCCCGAAAAGCCGTACTCCTCGGCCGCCAGCCGGTCGACCAGCCGGGACTGCGCGGGTAAGGGCAGGAAACGGCATCCTCCGGTCCTCCAATATCCAATCTTTCCAAACAGGCGGCATTCTAACATCCGTGGGCAACTGGTATAATACAGCGATGCCGGCAATTCTGCGAGTACATTCGAGGAGAAATGGCATGAGCGTTTCGGGTATTAAAGTTGAGTCTCTGGCGACGTCGGTGTCGTTTGAAGAAGACTCGCTCCATGTTGTGTTGGCGGATGGTCGGGAGGTGACTGTGCCGCTGGAGTGGTTTCCTGCCTTGCGTGACGCCACGGATCAACAGCGCCGCAACCGGCGGCTCATCGGCGGGGGCATCGGAATTCATTGGGAGGCCATCGATGAAGACATCTCCGTGGAAAGCATCTTGGCTGCGCAATGAACGTCCGTCCGGAGGATCACGTCCATGCCGATTTACGAATACGCCTGTCTGGATTGCGGCCGGGAGTTTGAGGAGCTCGTGCGCGGGGCGGAGCGGCCGGCGTGCCCTTCCTGCGGGCAGGGGCGGGTGGAACGCCAGATGAGCGTTTCGGCGGGCCACGTCGCCGGCGGCGGAGCGTCGGCCTGCCCGGTGCGCGATGTCTGCGGTTCGTCCCACTGCTGCGGCCCGGACTGCCAATTCGGCCATTGAACCCCCAGGAGCCGCCGGCCATGCCCTCCGACACCCACCCCGACGCCGAACGGGTGCAGATCGAGCTGCTGCGTCAGACCACGGGCGCAGAAGGTCGCCCAGTTGCGGTCGCTGACATCGTTGGTGATTGGGCTCTCACGGCGGGCCATTGCCAGAGCGAATCCGCGATTGGACCAGCACGAAGTCAACATCCTGTGGATTGAATACACTTACGGCAAGGATCTCGCGGCAAGATTCCGCGATTACCAGCGGAAGCAGTAATCATGCAGACCCCCGATGCGTTGGCGGCGGTGATTCCGGTTGTGACGGAACTCCGACGGCTTGGAGTCAAACACTACATCTGCGGCTCGCTTGCCAGCACGTTCTACGGGACTTCCCGTGCTACGGCCGACGTGGACCTGGTTGCCGCATTGTCTCCGTCGCACGTCTCCACCTTCGCTGCGGCGCTGCGGAATCAGTACTACGTCGACGAGCGGATGATCTTGGACGCCATCGCGAGGAAATCCTGTTTCAACGTGATCTATCTGCCAACCAGTTTCAAGGTGGACATTTTTATCGCCAAGGACCGTCCCTACGACAGAGGGGCGATGGAACGCATCGAGGAGGACGTTCTCGATGATGCCGAGCCGTCGTCGCGCTTCTACCTGCCGTCGGCCGAGGACGTGGTGCTGAGTAAATTGGAGTGGTATCGGCTGGGCGACGAGGTCTCGGACCGGCAATGGAGCGACGTCCTCGGCGTGCTCAAGATTCAGGCGAAACGGCTGGACCGGCAGTATCTTGACCAATCGGCGGCCGAGTTGGGCGTTGCCGACCTGCTGGCCAAGGCGTGGAAGGAAGTGGAAGCTTTCGGCCCGTGAACACTATGCAACTGCTATAACGCTATGTCCGCACATTGGCTTGCCGACCGTACCCGCTTGTTCGACGCCTCGGGCATCCGCAAGGTCTTCGACCTGGGGGCAAACCTGAAAGACCCGATCAATTTCTCCATTGGGCAGCCCGATTTTGACGTGCCCGAGCCGGTCCGCCGGGCGGCGATCGACGCCATCGAGGACCGCAAGAACGGCTATGCCGTGACCCAGGGAATTCCCCAACTCCGCGAAAAACTCGAGGCCCAGGTCCGCCGCCAGTACGGCCACGACGACCGCGAACTGTTCGTCACCTGCGGCACCAGCGGCGGCCTGATGCTGGCCCTGATGGTCTTGGTGAACCCGGGCGACGAGGTGATCGTCTTCGATCCGTACTTCGTGCTCTACGATTCGCTCTCGGCGGTGATCGGCGGCAAGGTGGTGTACCTCGACACCTATCCCGACTTTCAGATCGACCTCGACCGTGTGGCCGACGCGATCACGCCCCGCACGAAGGCGATCATCTTCAACAGCCCGGCCAACCCGACCGGCGCGGTGGCCGGCCCGGAGGTGGTGCGCGGGCTGGCCGAGCTGGCCGCCCGGCGGAACGTCGTCTTGATCAGCGACGAAATCTATCGGTCGTTCTGCTACGACCGGCCCTTCGTCTCGCCGGCCAGGTACAATCCGCAGACGCTGGTGGTGGACGGCTTCAGCAAGACGTACGGGATGCCGGGCTGGCGGCTGGGGTTCGCCTACGGCCCGTCGGCCGTCATCCGCGAGATGCTCAAGTTGCAGCAGTATAGTTTCGTCTGTGCGCCGCACCCGCTGCAATGGGCGGCGGCCGCGGCGATGGACCTCGACATGACGCCGCAGATCGACGCCTACCGCACAAAACGCGACCGGATCGTCGCCGGACTGGCCGACGATTACGAGTTGGTCACGCCGGGCGGGGCGTTCTATGCCTTCCCCAAGCTCCCCTGGGGCACCGGCATGGAGTTCGTCAGCCGGGCGATCGAGAAGCACCAGTTGCTGATTATACCCGGCAGCGTCTTCAGCCGCCGCGACACCCACTTCCGCATCTCCTACGCCGTCGACGACCGCGTGATCGACCGCGGCATCGAGGCACTCAGGAAGCTGGCGCGGAAGGAGTAGGTCATCGTAGCGTAGGACGGATTTCCTAATCCGTCCCGTTTGGTGGATGGATTAGGAAATCCGTCCTACGTCGCGTGCTACTGGTATTCTCTCACCCGCCGCCCGATCGCCTCGCCCAGGGCGTGGCGGACGCTGGGGATGGCGATGCGGTCGAAGACTTGCTGGAAGAAACCGGCCACTATCATACGGACCGCTTCCTTGCGGGTCAAGCCGCGGCAGCAGGCGTAGAACACTTGCTCGTCGTCCACCCGGCCGGCCGTGGCCCCGTGCGAACACTTCACGTTGTCGGCCAGGATTTCCAGGCCCGGAATCGAGTCGGTGCGGGCCTCTTCCGAAAGGATCAGATTGTCGTCCCGCTGGTAGCCGTCGGTCTTCTGGGCGTCGCGGTCCACGCGGATCATACCCCGCCACACCAGCCGTGATTTGTCCTGCAAGGCACCCTTGTAGAGGAGGTCGCTGGTGCAGTGCGGGGCCTGATGGTGTTGCAGGGTGTGGTAGGAGAGGTGCTGCCGGCCCTCGGTGAACATGACGCCGTTGACTTGCACGTCGGCGCCGGGGCCGACCAGGGCCACGTGCTGGTTCACCTTGGCCAGCCGGCTGCCCAGGGCGCCGATGGTCCATTGGAGCGAGGCGTCCTGGCCCACCAACGCCCGCTGATGGGCGAAGTGCCAGACGCCGGTGCCCCAGTTCTGGAGATTGACGTATCGCAGGCGGGCCCGCGGGCCGACATGGATTTCGATGGCCCCGCAGTGCAATCCGGCCGCGGCAGGATCGCTGCTTTGGGTCTCGGCCACGACGGTTGCCTCGGCACCTTCTTCCAGCACGATGAGGCAGTGCCCGAAATCTACTTTGCCGGGGGAAAGCAACGAAAGCACATAGAGCGGCCGCTCGATCACGACGCCCTTGGGCACGTAGAGCACGGAGCCACCGGACCAGCAGGCCGCGTGTAAAGCGGCGAACTTGTCGACGCGATAATCGACCGCCCCGAACAAGTACGGCCGGAGCCGCTCGCCATGCTCGGCCACCAGGCGGTCGAGGCTGCCGAAGAGCACGCCCCGCCGGGCCAGTGCCGGATCGAGATGCTCGCGGCCGGGTTGGCTGTCGCAGGCAACGGCGTGGCCGGACAGTTCGACCCCTGTGCTCAACAGTCCCTTGGTAGTTGCGGCATCTGTCCCGCTTCCACTGGGCACTGAAGTGCCCAGCCCTCGGCCCTCACCCCCGGCCCCTCTCCGGGCACCGACCGAAGGTTGGTCGGGAGAGGGGAGACTGAATTGCCCGAAGCGGAAACCGCGGATGTCCGTCCGCATCCACTCTTCCTGCTTGCGGTCGGGCAGAGGCATTTGCTGGAACGTGGCCCAAGCCGTGCGCCGCAGCGCAAGCAGCCACTCCGGCTCGTCGCGCGACGCCAGAAAAGCCTCGAATTCTGCTTGAGAGAATCCGCGAGTTACCAGGGGCTCGGTCACGATGGAAGGTGTCAGCAATCAGTTCTCGGTCTTACTCACGTGGTCTGAAGAACACATGTTCGGCGCCGTTTCAGAACGCCCTGCTAATCGAACGTCAGTTGCGACTTACGACATTTGTCACATAACGGCCCCATCCGTTCGGCATTCCTTTTTATCGTACTTGGACTCAATCTTCGCGCCTTATTTGTTATGGTAAGGTACAGTCGGATTGCTTCGATGGAGCCATGTGCCGAAGATTCCTGCATAATGGCCTTACACGACTTGCAGGTCACCATGAATTAGCTCCTTGTCTCTAGCCCCAATCCCCAAGTCCGTTTACCCCACGGTTCCTTCCATCTGCAACTCGATGAGCCGGTTCATCTCCAGCGCATACTCCATCGGCAACTCGCGGACCAACGGCTCGATGAACCCGCTGACGATCATCGTGGCGGCTTCGGCCTCGCTGAGCCCCCGGCTGGTCAGGTAGAACAGTTGCTCTTCGCCGATCCGCGAGACGCTGGCCTCGTGGCCGACCATCACGTCCTGCTCTTCGATCTCGATGTAGGGATACGTGTCGCTGCGGCTGCGTGCGTCGAGGATCAGGGCGTCGCAGACGACGTTGGACTTCGATTGCCTGGCCCCCTTCTGCATCCGCACCAGTCCGCGATAGCTGGAGCGGCCGCCGTTCTTGGAAATCGACTTGGAGATGATGCGGCTGGAGGTGTGCGGGGCGCAATGCACGGCCTTGGCCCCGGCGTCCTGGTGCTGGCCGGCGGAGGCGAACGCCACCGAGAGGACCTCGCCGCGGGCGCCCGGCTCCATAAGGTAAATGGCGGGGTATTTCATCGTCAGCCGGCTGCCCAGGTTGCCATCGACCCACTCGACCAGCGAGTCCCCGTAGGCCATCGCCCGCTTGGTCACCAGGTTGTAGATGTTGTTGGCCCAGTTCTGGATGGTGGTGTAGCGGACCCGCGAGCCGCGCTTGGCGATCACCTCGACCACGGCCGAGTGGAGGCTTTCGGTCGAGTACATCGGGGCGGTGCAGCCCTCGACGTAGTGGACCTGGGCCCCCTCGTCCACGATAATCAGCGTCCGCTCGAACTGGCCCATGTTGGCGGCGTTGATGCGGAAGTAGGCCTGCAAGGGGAACTCGACCTTGACGCCCGGCGGCACGTAGATGAACGATCCGCCCGACCAGACGGCCGAGTTCAAGGCGGCGAACTTGTTGTCGCTCGGGGGGATAATTGTGCCGAAATACTCGCGCAGCAGGTCGGGATGCTCGCGGAGGGCCGAGTCGGTGTCGGTAAAGATGACCCCCTGCCGGGCCATCTCCTCCTTCAGCGAGCCGTAGACCACTTCGCTCTCGTACTGGGCCTTCACGCCAGCCAGGAATTTCTTCTCCGCCTCGGGGATGCCCAGCCGGTCGAAGGTGGACTTGATTTCCGCGGGCACGTCGTCCCAGGACTTGACGGAGCCCTGGGTGGGCTTCAGATAGTAGTAGATGTCCTCGAACTTGATGCTGATGTCGCCGCCCCAGCGCGGGACGGGCTTCGACTCGAAGATTTCCAGGCTCTTCAGGCGGAACTCCCGCATCCACGCCGGCTCGCGCTTCATCTCCGAGATTTCCGTGACGATGTTCCGGTCCAGGCCCTTGCGGCACTTGAACACGTACTTTTCGGCGTTGCGGAAATCATACTTATTGATCTCGCCGATCGGATCGGCGTGCAATTGGGCCGGCATGACAATTCTCCGCAATATATTCAACAGGAGAAAACAGAGGTAACAGAGAGAAGGACACTCGTCGCTCTGTTCCCTCTGTTTCCTCCTGTTCACGTCCGTTTGGTGCGTTTCACGCACCCTACTGTTTCTTCAGTTTTCCATTCCCCGCCGCGGTCGATAGCATGGCCTCTTCATCGGCGGCGGCGTCGGGGTGGGCGGCGCGGATGCGGTCGTAGCCTTGCTTGTGCAGTTCCAGGGCCAACTCCGGCCCGCCCGTCTCCACGATCCGCCCGCCAAGCATCACGTGGGTGCAGTCGGGATGGTTATACTCCAGCAATTGCTCGTGATGGGTGATAATGAGGATTCCCATTTCGTGCCCGCCGATCTCGGCAATGCTCTGGCTGGCCAGGCGGACGGCGTCCACGTCCAGCCCGCTGTCGGTTTCATCGAGGATGGCGAACTTGGGCCGCAACATGGCCATTTGGAGGATTTCGGCCCGTTTCATCTCGCCGCCGGAAAAGCCGTCGTTGACGTAGCGGCGGGCGAACTCGGGATCGATCCGCAACTGCTGCATTTTCTCGTTCAGTTCCTTGCGGAACTGCCGCATGGGGATCAGGTCCTCGCCCTCCTTGCGTTCCGGCCGGCGGACGTTGGTGGCGGCGTGGCGGAGGAAGTCGGCCATTTTGACGCCGGGAATGGCGACCGGCCGCTGGAAGGCGAGGAACAGCCCCGCCCGCGCCCGCTGGTCCGGGGTCATGGCCAACAGGTCCTGGCCGTCCAACTCGACCCGCCCGGCCGTAACCTGGTAACCGGGGTGGCCCATGATGGCGAACCCGAGCGTCGTCTTGCCCGAGCCGTTAGGGCCCATCAACGCATGGACCTCGCCCCGGCGGATTTCCAGACTCAGCCCCTTGAGGATCGGTTTGTCCCCGACGTTGACGTGAAGATCAGTGATGGAAAGCGTGTCGCTCATGCCAGTTTGTGAGATGCCTGGGAGGAATGGGACGCATGGGACGCATGAGTCCCATGATTCTCATTGCTCCCATCGCGTTGCGTCACTTCGGTTTCACTTTCTGATGCCCAAACACCGGCTGAACCTTCGCCACCCGGACAAAGCCGCTCTGCACGGGCACGGGCAGTACGTCTTCGGCCTTTTGGCCCCGCCGGAACAAATGGCTCAGCCAACCGCCGTCGTCGCTGCCTCGCTCGCGGGCGATCCGCTGGCCGCGGATCTTCTCCTGGAGCCGCATCAAGCCTTCCAACAGCGACTCCGGCCGCGGCGGGCAGCCGGGAATGTACACGTCGACCGGCACCACCAGGTCCACCCCGCGGACGACATGGTAGCCGTGCTCGAAGTACGGCCCGCCGGCCACCGTGCAGGCCCCCATGGCGATCACGTACTTCGGGTCGGCCATCTGTTCGTACAAGCGGCGGATGCGGCTGGCCATCTTGTACGTGACCGTGCCGGCGACTATCATCAGGTCGGACTGCCGCGGGCTGGGCCGGAACGCCCCGGCCCCAAACCGGTCCAGGTCGAACCGGCCGGCCCCGGCCGACATCATTTCGATGGCACAACAGGCGATCCCGAAGGTCATCGGCCAAAGGCTTCCTTGGCGTGCCCAATTGATCGTCTGTTCCAGCGTGGTCAGCACCACGCCATCTTCAAACCGCCCTTCGATCCAAGGTTGTGGCACTGTGTAATCCCTTGCTCGCACCCCCGCGACCGCAGTCGCGGGGCGTTTTCCCGGCCAAAATACATTCTGCGCGGGAATCCCTTCACTCGAGTTGCGACGAACCGCTAAGTATACCGAACTGTCAGCCCGTTTGGAACCGGCAGCACCCGCCGCCCTGGACGCGGCATTCGGTCAGTTCTACGTCCTGGCCGAGCAACTCCGAGAACATCATCCGTTCGACGGTGCAGATGTCCTGGTCCTGCTCGGCCAGTTTCGGGTAAGGGCAGGCATGGGCGGTCAATACGGCCCCTTGATCGGTGTTCTCGACCGACACGGGAATCCGCCGCTGGGCGAGCAAATCGGCCAGCGATTCCATCCGCTCGGCGGGGGTATCGCCTCGGATTTGAGCAGCGTAGCCGGCCGCCAAAGCGCGGGCGATCCGCCGGAGCGTCTCCCGCCGCAAATCCTGGTCCCCCTTTTGGAGGACTTCGCCCCACAAGGCAATCGCCAAGTCGTCGAAATTCGAGCCTGTCCGACGGATTCCCTTGTCGGTGAGCCAGTAGCGGTGCTTGGGACGGCCTCGGCCGTTGCGGACGGGCTCCCGCCGGATCACCTCCCCGGCCAACAGCCGCGTCAGCCGTTGACGGACGGCCGTTGGCGTAACCTCCATCGCATCCGCAAGTTCCGACACGCCGAGCGGTCCGGTAATCCGCAACAGGTCCAACAGGTCTCCGTCGGATTTTGGAGCAGCTATGCTCATTGCCTCCGCCTCCTCTCTTGCAGGACGAGACCCACCTAACCAAATCAATTATAGGCAGGGCGGACTAATTTAGCAATAGCAACTGTGATAAATGTCTCAAACCAGGGCTGGTTCGGCTGGGCGAGCGCCGCCTTTGCCGCTTGTCACGTCACCCGCTGCTAACCCCATCAGCCGCGCCGCTGCCGCCCCCGACCCGACCTCTGGAACCTCATCCAGGCGTTGCAGGCGCAGAAGCTGTGGGCGGAATTGGTCCCGGCAATGGAGGAGTACCTGGCACACTATTCGGAGCACGCGGCCGTCGTGCGATTGCGGCTCGCGCACGTCCTGTTGGCCGCACAGAAACGCCCGGATCAGGCGTTGAAAGTGCTGGCCCAGATCGACCCGTCCGCCCTGGACGACCGCCAGCGAGAGTTTCTTCCGGAAGCTCCGCTCTCAAGCGGGGCTGCTTCCTTCCGCCGCCGGGGTCGGGTACAATGAAAAAAAAGGAGCCGCACGTGGGTCTCACCGTTCTTGAAGTTGAAATCGCCAATCCGGCCCGGCCCAAACGGACGAAATCGCTGGAACTGCTGATTGACTCCGGCGCCATCTACTCCGTGGTGCCGGCAAAGCTTCTCAAGGAGTTAGGCATCAAGCCTCTGACGAAGCAATCGTTTCGCTTGGCCGACGGCTCAAAGATTACCCGTAAAAGGGGTGGCGCCGTTTTCAAGTACGGCGAGCACATCGGCGTTGCGGACGTGATCTTCGGCGAGGAAGGTGACAGCAACCTGTTGGGCGCCTTTACGCTGGAAGCTCTGGGCCTGGCGCTGGACCCACTCAAACGGGAACTCAGACCGCTGCCGATGATCCTGGCGGGCTCTTCCGGCGGCGGCGACTGAGCATCAGAAAACCAGCGTCCGCGTAACGCCCGGCGACTGCGGTCGCGGGGAGAAAAAACGCCACATACCCCCCGCGAGCACAGTCGCGGGGCGTTTCACTCGTGCGACGTTGATATCAGTGCGGCAGCGGGCCGTCGGGGCCGGTTTTCTTCGCCCGCTGCTCCAGCGTTCCGTCCGCTCCCATCAGGGCCTTGAAGCCGCCGCTGGCGAGCCACTTCTTTGCCGCCGCATCGTCCCGCAGGTAGGCGTCCCAAAAGGCCAGCGTGGCCGCGCGGATCAGTTGCTGGAAGCGCGGGTCTTTCTGGCGATCGCCGGCGAGGTTGCCCCGACCGGAAAAGATCATGTGGTCCCCGCCATTGAAGATCACCAGGTACGAGTCGGCGGCATCGCCGGAGAGGTCGAAGGGGAGCCGTCGCTCCTCCTTTTTCGTGTCGCCCAACGGGCTGTCGTCCTCGGTGCCGGTCATGTGCAGGCAGGGGATTTTGATCTGGCGGAACGCTTTCTGCCGCTGGGCCGGCTGGCGTGGGACGGGCGAACTCATGGGGATGGCGGCCTTGATCCGCGGGTCGGCCATGCTCAGCTCGCGGCCCGACGGGAGCACGAAAACTTCGCCGGCGATGGCCAGGGTGGTGTAGGCCCCGAAGGAATGGCCCGCCATGCCAATCCGCTTCAGGTCGAGCCGTCCCTTGAGCGGCCCCTCCTGCCGGTTGAGCTTTTCCAGCCGGTCGATGGCGAACTTCACGTCGGCGGGGCGGTTGATGACGTTGGCCGCCTGCCCCGGACCCTTGAGCGACTCGCGGAGCGCGTCCAGTGGCCGGGCCTGGCCCTTCCACACCGCGTCGTCGCTGCCTTTGTGCTGGAGATGGACCGAGACGTAGCCGTGGCTGGCCCAGTGGCGGCCGAGGTACTCGTAGCCCTCCCGCGTCCCGCCCAGGCCGTGCGAGAAGATCACAATCGGCAGCGGCCCTTGCCCCCCCTTGGGCAGGTAGATCTTCACCGGCACGTCGCGCTGGCGGGCGTCGTCCTTCCAGTCGTCGAGCAGGGTCTGGACGGCCAGCGGGCCGGGCGAGGCGTACTGCTCCGCCGCGGCGGCGCGGTCTGCCGCCCGGAAACTTGCCCCGCCCCAGACGACGGCCAGAATTGCCAGGAGGAGAAGACCGCTGTGCGGGCTGGCACGTCCCTGAGCGGAGCGAAGGGCGTGGTTCGGCCGTCCACCACGCCCTTCGCTCCGCTCAGGGACGTGCCACCTCACGCTACGGAGATTCTGGACCATGCCCATTCTCCCAGTACGCTCTGGGGGGTAAGCTATACTTGCCGAGGCGTGAATTCCCACTGTTGCACCCCTTCGAGCTTTCTTACCATGCCGCAGCGACTCCGTCAACGCGTTGCCGCACAAGGGGGCGCCGACCCCCGCCATCGCAACGGACCGGTATGGTTTCTCATCCCGTGCGGCCTGGCCGTCTGCGCCGGGCTGCTCTCGGGATGTCAACCGACGGCACTCCCGGTGGCCCCGCCCGCCGCCGTGCCCGTCACCGTGAGCGTGCCGATCGAGCGGGAAATCTTCGATTATGCGGACTTTACCGGATCGACCGAGGCCGTCAAATCGGTCGATATTCGCGCGAGGGTGACGGGCTACTTGGAAAAAGTCTGTTTCCAGGACGGTTCGGAGGTCAAGGAGGGGGACCTGCTGTTCGAGATTGATCCGCGCCCCTTCCAGGCCAAGTACGACGACGCCCTGGCCCAGATCAAACTCTGCGAGGCCGACCTGAAGTACCGCAAGGCGGAGCTCGCCCGGACCACGGAACTGTTGCCCAAGAACGCCGTGAGCAGATCGGACTACGATCAGAGCGTGGCCAAACACGACCAGGCGGCGGCGGCGTTGGCGTCCGCCCAGGCCACCGCCGAAGAGGCGAAACTGAACCTCGGCTACACGAAGCTCCATTCGCCTGTCGACGGCGAGATCAGCCGGACGCTGATCACCAAGGGGAACCTGGTGGGCGCCGATCAAACCCTGTTGACCAACGTCGTCTCGGTCGATCCGATCTACGTCTACTTTACCGTCGATGAGAACACGATCCTGCAACTCAAGGAAGACGTCCGCACTGGAAAGATCAAGGTGAAAGACAAGGAACTGATTCCGGTGGAAATGGAGTTGATGAACGAGAAGGGTTTTCCGCACCGCGGGTACGTCGATTTCATGGACAACCAACTCGATCCGAACACGGGCACGATCAGCGTCCGCGGCGTGTTCAAGAATCCCAGGCCGGCGGTGGGGGGCCGCGTGCTGAAGCCGGGCTATTTCGCCCGCGTCCGCGTCGCCGTCGCCGAGCCGTACAAGGCGTTGCTGGTGGCGGAGCGGGCCTTGGCCGTCGGGAGCGACCAGGGGCAAAAGTACGTGCTCGTGGTCGACGACCAGAACGTGGTCCAGTATCGCCCCGTCACCCTGGGCAAACTCGACGGCCAGTTGCGAGTGATCCAAGCGGGACTCAAGCCCGGCCAGCGGGTGATCGTGGGCGGGCTCCTGCGCGTGCGGCCGGGCATGACCGTGGCGCCGAAACTGGTCGGGATGGAGAGCTTTCTGACCGAAGCGAGGTAGCCGCACACCGTGTTCTCACGCTTCTTCATCGACCGTCCGATCTTCGCCGCGGTCCTCTCGATCGTCATCACGGTCGCCGGGCTGGTGGCCGCGCTGACGCTGCCGGTCGCGCAATACCCCGAAATCGCGCCGCCCACCGTCCAGGTCGCTTGCACCTATCCGGGGGCCAGCGCCAAGGTCGTCGCCGACACCGTGGCCGCGCCGATCGAGCAGCAGGTCAACGGCGTGGAGCACATGCTCTACATGTCGTCGCAGTGCACCAACGACGGCGCCTACAACCTGACCATCACCTTCGAGTTGGGCACGGACCTGGACATGGCCCAGGTGCTCGTGCAGAACCGCGTGTCGATGGCGATGCCGGTGCTGCCCGACGCGGTGAAGCAGACGGGCGTAATCACGAAGAAGCAGTCGCCCAACATCATGTTGGTCGTCAACCTGATCTCGCCCGACCGGCGCTACGACCAGCTCCACCTGAGCAACTTCGCCACGATCAACGTCAAGGATGAGCTGGCGCGGCTGAAGGGCGTGGGCGACGTGGCGTTCCTCGGCCAGCGCGACTACAGCATGCGCGCGTCTGGCTCAACCCGGAGAAGCTGGCCGCCCGCAATCTCACCGTGGGCGACGTCGTGGCCTGCCTCCGCGAGCAGAACGTGCAAGTGGCGGCGGGCCAGATCGGCCAGCCGCCCGTCCCCGCCGGCCTCGACTTCCAGTACACCATGAACACGCTGGGCCGGCTGACCGATCCCGAGCAGTTCGCCGATATCATCATCAAGACCGGCTCCAAGGGGCAAGTGACCCGGCTCCGCGACGTGAGCCGGGTCGAACTGGGCGCCAAGAGCGAGGACCAAAGCTGCACGCTCGACGGGCAGCCGACGGTCGGGCTGGCCGTCTTCCAACTGCCCGGCAGCAACGCCGTGGACACCGCCCACCGCGTGCAGGCGAAGATGGAGGAACTGAAAAAGCGCCGGTTCCCCCAAGGACTGGACTACGCCATCGTCTACGACACGACGCCCTTTGTGACAGAGTCGATTCACGAGGTGTTCAAGGCCCTGTTCGAGGCCATCGCCCTGGTCGCCCTGGTGGTGCTGTTGTTCTTGCAAAACTGGCGGGCGGCGCTGATCCCGCTGGTGGCGGTGCCCGTCTCGTTGGTGGGCACCTTCGCCGTCATGGCGGCCTTGGGGTTCAGCCTCAACAATATCTCCCTGTGCGGACTGGTGCTGGCCATCGGCATCGTGGTGGACGACGCCATCGTGGTGGTCGAGAACGTGGAACGCTGGATCGAGCACGGACTGGAGCCGCGGGAAGCCGCCCGGAAGTCGATGGATGAAGTGACCGTGGCGGTGATCGCCATCGCCTTCGGCCTGAGCGCGGTCTTCGTCCCCACGGCGTTCCTGGCGGGCATTACCGGCCAGTTCTACCGGCAGTTCGCCCTGACGATCGCCACGGCCACGCTGATTTCGGCTTTCAACTCGCTGACGCTCAGCCCCGCCCTGGCCGCCATTTTGCTCCGGCCGCGCGACGCGAAGAAAGACCTGCTCACCCGCCTGCTGGACGCCGTTTCGGCTGGTTCTTCCGCGGCTTCAACGGCCTGTTCCAGCGGACCACGTCGGTCTACGGTCGGCTGGTGGACCTCTGCGTCCGGGCGCGATCGTGGCGCTGTTGGTCTACGTGGGACTGCTGGGGTTGACTTACCTGGGCTTCACGCACGTGCCCACCGGCTTCGTCCCGCAGCAGGACAAGGGCTACCTGGTCGTCAACGCCCAATTGCCCGACTCCGCCTCGCTCGAGCGGACCGAGAGCGTCGCGCGGCAGATGGAGAAGATCGCCCTGGCAGCACCGGGAGTCGAGCACACCGTGACGATTGCCGGGCAGTCGTTCCTGCTGAGCGCCAACGGCTCGAACTTCGCCTCGATGTTCGTCATCCTCAAGCCCTTCCACGAGCGGCACGGGGCGGAACTCGGGGCCGACGCGATCGCCGCCAGGCTCCGCCGGCAGTTCTTCGCCGCGATCGAGGACGCCCAGATCGGCGTGTTCGGGGCACCGCCGGTGGACGGCATCGGCAACGCCGGCGGCTTCAAGCTGATGGTCGAGGACCGCGGCGGCAACACGCTCGACGAACTCCAAAATCAGGTCGAGAACCTGGTCGAGAAGGGCAACGCCCAGCCGGGGCTGGTCGGCCTGTTCGCCATGTTCCGCGCCTCGACGCCGCAACTCTGGGTGGACATCGACCGCACGAAGTGCAAGACGATGCACGTGGCCCTCAGCGACGTCTTCAACACCCTCCAGGCGTACCTCGGCGGCTACTACGTCAACGACTTCAACCAGTTCGACCGCACCTGGCAGGTCAACATCCAGGCCGATTCCCAGTTCCGGATCCGGCGGGAAGACGTCAAGCCGTTGAAGGTCCGCAACGCCCAGGGCGGCATGGTCCCGCTGGGGGCGCTCTGCGTGATCCGCGATTCCACCGGGCCGGTGCTGCTGAACCGCTACAACACCCACACCGCCGCCGCCATCAACGGCGAGTGGACGCCGCAGATCAGCTCGGGCCAGGCCATCGGCCTGATGCAGAACCTGGCCGGCCGCGAGCTGCCTCGTTCGATGGACTACGAATGGACGGAACTCAGCTATCAACAGATTCTGGCGGGCAACACGGCCCTGTTCATCTTTCCGCTGTGCGTGCTCTTGGTCTTCCTCACCCACTCCGCCGAGTACGAGAGCTGGGCGCTGCCCCTGGCCATCATCCTCATCGTGCCGATGAGCCTACTCTGCCTTGACCGGCGTGTGGCTCCGCGGCATGGACAACAACCTGTTCACGCAGATCGGTTTCGTCGTGTTGGCCGGGCTGGCCTGCAAGAACGCCGTGCTGATCGTCGAGTTCGCCAAGCAGCAGCACGAGCACGGACTGGACGTGCCGCAGGCGGCGGTCGAGGCCTCGAAGCTCCGGCTCCGCCCCATCGTGATGACCTCGATGGCCTTCATCCTCGGCGTGGTCCCGCTGATGTTGGCCACGGGCGCCGGGGCGGAGATGCGGCGGACCCTGGGGACCGCCGTCTTCAGCGGCATGTTGGGCGTGACCTTCTTCGGCGTTTTTCTCACGCCCGTTTTCTACTATGTCTTGCAGTCGCCGCCGGGCCGGTGGCTCTTTCCCCGCCGCCGGCAACCCGCGGAGTAACCGCGGTCACCGCCCCGGATTGATGACGACGACCACTTTCGCCGTGCCGGCGCGGAACATGCCGTTGAGCTCCTTCAATTGGGCGTTGATCTCCTTCAGTTGGCCGACAATCTGGTTGTCTTGCTCTTGGGTCTCGGCCGGGGCGGGGTCCTCGGCGCTGGTCTTCTGGTAGGTGCCCAAGACGCAGCCCACCAACACCCCCGCGGCCACCAGCATCGCCCAGCCAAAGTGACGGTTCATGGTTCTTCCCTCCAATAATTGTGGTTTCCACCGGAAGCCGGAAATCTAGCGGCGAGGATGCCACCCGTCAACGGGGACTCCTCAGCCGCCGGAACACTCGCGACCGG
The DNA here is from genome assembly GCA_963754135.1 of uncultured Planctomycetaceae bacterium. Taxonomy (GTDB): domain Bacteria; phylum Planctomycetota; class Planctomycetia; order Pirellulales; family Thermoguttaceae; genus JAJFUI01. Next base: position 74,105 of record CAVWEY010000001.1, on the reverse strand, counting down.
CATTTGCCCCCGTGGCAAAGATATGCTAGTGTTTTGGGGCTAACCGTTGATCCAGCCACTGGGGGGTATCATGCGGGACAAGTCCCGGCGACGCCGCCAAATCTCTTCTTGCCAACACCGGAGTGCCCAATGAGCATCAATCTCGAGGGCTTCCTAGTTCCATCGGCGTGGGCCTTGGCGGTGGTGACCGCAATCGGCTACATGCTGTACGTGCTGGGCCAGCGGCGCCACCGTATCGGAAGGGACCCACAAGCCGTGAAGCTGGAGCAGGAGTTGCACCGTGCCCAATTGGCGGCGGGCAAGCTGGAGAAAGTCGTGCAGGCGACCCGCAGCAACCTGAAGAGACACCAGGCGCTTTTGAAGGGCTTCCGGCACAAGGTCATCCAAATCAACGGCGAGCAGGGACAAGAAATGTGGGAGAAGCTCGGGCGCGAGATCGAGGAGATCCTCAGCCCTACCATCCAACTGGCCGCCCAGATCGCCAGCGCGCACGACGTGATCCGCTACGAAAGCTCCATGTTGATGACGTTCACCAACTTGCAGACGGACCCCTTGACGGGGGTCTGCAACCGGCGCGGGTTGGACCAATCGCTGGCCACGCAGTTCGCCGCCATGCGCCGCTACGGCTCCAGTTTCGCCCTGGTGATCCTCGATATCGACCACTTCAAGGACGTCAACGACCAGCGAGGGCATCTGGACGGCGATCTGGTGCTGCGGGAAGTGGCCAAGCTCCTGAAGCAGGAAGCCCGCGAAGTGGACCTGGTGGCCCGCTACGGCGGCGACGAGTTCATTATCCTCATGCCGCAAACCAATCTCGACGGGGCGATCGTAATGGCCGAACGGGTGCGGCTCAAGGTCGAGCAGATCATGTCGCTGACCATCAGCGGCGGCGTCGCGTCGGCCAAGAGAGACGACACGCCGGTCGCCTTGCTGCTGCGGGGCGACAGTGCCCTGTACAGCGCCAAGGTGGCGGGCCGTAACCGCGTCTTCTGCCATGACGGCGCGGCCGTCGAGCCGGCGGCCGGCCTGCCGTCTCTTGCCCTTCCGCTGCCCGATGGCGCCGCCCTCTGCACCACGGCCGCGGCGTGCAGCCCGCCCGCGCTGCCAAGTGGTCTTGCCTGATCCTGCTCCGCAGATATTCCCGCCCGGTCAGTTGGCAGACGGGGGACCGCCTAGGCCGTTCAGGCTACTTGACCGCTCCGGGATACTTCACGTACATTAATCATAGAGGCCAATGAACCAATTCACCGGCGAGAGCCTTGTATGCGCCAGAGATACTTCTTATGGGGGCTGCCTGCCTGCTTGCTTCTGATCGTGACGGCCGGCTGTTGGCGGCCGACGAGTGCGGCGCCGTCGCAAGCCGCCGATAAGGCCCAGGCCCCGGAGGTGCTGGTGGGGCGGCCCGTGGTCAAGACCGTCACGGACTATGAGGATTTCACCGGGCACACCGACGCCGTGATGAGCGTCGAGATCCGCGCCCGCGTGAGCGGCTATCTCGTCGAGGGCTTGAAGGACAGCGGGCCGAACAAGGAAGGGACCGAGGTTAAGAAGGGCGAACTGCTCTTCGAGATCGATCCCCGGACCTACGAGGCCGACAAGAACAAGGCCGAGGCCGCGCTGGCCCAGTCCCAGGCCCACCTGGAACGTCTGACCAAGGACCTGACGCGCGCCCAGGAGTTGCTCCCCAGCCGCTCGATTGCCCAGGGGGACTTCGACCAGATTGCCGGCGACCACAAGGAGGCGGAGGCGGCGGTGAAGACGGCGAGGCCGCGCTCGATCTCGCCAAGCTCAACCTCGCATGGACCAAAGTCTACGCGCCGTGCGACGGCCAGGTGAGCCGGCAGTTGATCGATCCGGGCAATATGGTCCAAGCCGATCAGACCCCGCTGACCACGATCGTCACGCTGGACCCGATCTACGCCTACTTCGACATCGACGAGCGGACGCTGCTGGAATTGCGGCGTCTGGTTCTGGCGCGGATGGGGAAACTGCGGTCGGCCCGCGAGGCCAAGGTCAAGGTCCTCTTGGGGCTGGCCGATGAGGAGGGCTATCCGCACGAGGGGATGGTCGACTTCCGCGACAACCGCCTGGACATGATGACCGGCACGCTGCGGCTCCGCGGCCTGTTTCCCAATCCCAACCGGTTGCTTGCGCCGGGCTTGTTCGCGCGGATCCGGGTGCCCATCGGCGAGCCGCACCAGGCGGTCCTGATCCCCGAGGAGGCGCTGGGCTCCGACCAGGGACAGCGGTTCCTCTACGTCGTGGACGACAAGAACCAAGTGGCCTACCGCCGCGTCGAGGTCGGATCGCTTCAAGGCAAGTTGCGGGTGATCAAGAGCGGACTGGCCGAGGGAGAGCGGGTTGTGCTGGACGGCCTGCAACGGATTAATCCGCAGACCAAGGAGGTCCGGCCGAAGAACCAGGAGGCGGAAAAGCCCTCCTCACGGTCCGCGTGAGGAACTCGCCAAGGTACTCCTCACGCTCCGCGTGAGGAGCCCGGCGTCACGCGGAGCGTGACGAGTACAAAGTATGTTCTCCCGATTCTTCATCGACCGGCCGATCTTCGCTACCGTGCTGTCGGTGGTAATCACGCTGGGGGGCGGGATCGCCTACTATCGTCTTCCGCTGACGCAGTATCCGCCGGTGGCGCCGCCGCAGGTGTCTGTCCGCTGCACCTATCCCGGGGCCAGCGCCAACGTGGTCGCCCAGAGCGTTGCCGCCCCGATTGAGCAGCAGGTCAACGGCGTCGAGAACATGATCTACATGGAGTCGATGTCGGCCAACGACGGCTCCTACAGTCTGAACGTGACGTTCCGGCAGGGCGTGGACTTGAACCTGGCCCAGGTGCTGGTGCAAAACCGGGTGAATTTGGCCCTGCCGATGCTGCCTGACGAACTCAAGCGGACCGGCGTGACTACCCGCAAAATGCCCCCCGACATGCTCATGTCGGTAAACATCTATTCGCCCCACGGCCGCTACGACCAGCTCTACCTGAGCAACTACGCACTGATGCGGCTCCGCGACGAGTTGCTCCGCTTGCCCGGGGTGAGCGACATCTATGTGATGGGGCAGCGGGACTACAGCATGAGGATTTGGGTGGATCCCGACAAGCTCGCCGCGCGGAGCCTGACGGCCGACGACGTGGCTAATGCCATCCGCGAGCAGAACGTGCAGGTGGCTTCGGGCCGGATCGGGCAGGAGCCGGTCCGCCGCGGGCAGGAGACGCAGATCACGCTCTCGACGCTCGGCCGCTTGGAGGAGCCGGCGCAGTTCGCCAATATGATCCTCCGCACCACCCCCGACGGCCGGCTGACGCGGCTGCGGGACGTCGCCCACGTCGAGTTGGGGGCGCGGAACGAGGACGTAAGCTGCAAGCTGGACGGCTATCCGTCGGCAGGGCTGTTTGTCGTCCAATTGCCGGACGCCAACGCCCTGGACGTGGCCGAGCGGGTCCGCGCGAAGATGGACGAGTTGGCCAAGGACTTTCCGGACGACCTGAGATACGACATCTTCTTCGACACCACGCCCTACACCAACGAGTGCATCGACGAGGTCTTCAAGGCGCTCCGCGACGCGGTGCTGCTGGTGGCGCTGGTGGTGCTGCTGTTTCTGCAAAACTGGCGCTCGGCGGTCATTCCCTTGATCGCCGTGCCCGTAGCCATCGTGGGCACGTTCGCCGTGCTGCTGGCGTTCGGCTTCAGCCTGAACAATCTGACGCTCTTCGGGCTGGTGCTGGCGATCGGCATCGTGGTGGACGACGCGATCGTGGTGGTCGAGGCAGTGGAACACCACATCGAGCAGGGGCTTCCGCCCCGCGACGCCACGATCAAGGCCATGAGCCAGGTCTCCGGGCCGGTGATCGCGGTGGGGTTGGTCCTCAGCGCGGTTTTCGTCCCTTGCGCGTTCATTAGCGGCCTGACGGGGCAGTTCTTCCGCCAGTTCGCCCTGACGATCGCCGCCTCGACGATCATCTCGACGTTCAATTCGCTGACCTTGAGTCCGGCTCTGTCGGCCATGTTGCTCCGCGAGCGCGACAAGGAGACGCACGAGGCATTGCCCCGGCTGGTATTTCCGCTAGTCGCCGGCTGGCTAGGCTACCTGTGGCTTGCGCCGCTCGTGGCGCGGGGGCTAGAGAAGTGCTGGCCGCTGCTGTGGGCGGCCGTGGGGCAGGTGGGCAACCTGCCCCCACAGATGCCGGCCACTTGGTGGATCGCCGCCGTGGCGGCGACCCTCGTGCCGGCGGCGGCCGGCTGGCTCCTGGCCCGGCCGGCCGCCGTCGTGTTGCGGGAAGCCTTCCGCCGGTTCAACGCCGGCTTCGCCCGGGCCACCAACGGTTACACCCGCGCGGTTGGCGGCCTGCTGCGCCTGAGCGTGTTGGTGTTGCTGGTCTACGCCGGCATGTTGCTGGTCACGTACCGCTTCTTCACCACGGCGCCGAAGGGGTTCATCCCGGCGCAGGACATGGGCTTCCTGTACGGCCCGGTGCTGTTGCCCGATGCGGCCTCGATCGAACGGACGAAGGCCGCCATGGACCACGTGCAGCGGATTGCGATGGAGATACCCGGCGTCAAGCATACGATGGCCATTGCGGGAAGCGCCTTCGGCATTGGCGCCTCGGGTTCCAACTTCGGCATGATCATCCTGATCCTCGACGATTTCGCAAAACGGCACGGGCCCGGACTGTACGGGACGCAGATTGCCGATAAGCTGCGGCACGAGGTGCGCGGCGGAGGTGCCGGAGGCGATGGTTTCCATCATGCCGCCGCCGCCGGTCCGCGGCGTTGGCCGGGCGGGCGGCTTCAAGTTCATGATCGAAGACCGCAAGGACCTTGGCGTCAAAACCCTGCAAGCCCAGACGGACGACCTGGTGCAGAAAGGGAACGCCCTGCGCAAGCCCCCGCGGCCCACGCCGCTGCTGGTGGGGCTGTTCAGCGTCTTCCGCGCCAACGCCCCGCTGCTCTACGCGAACCCCAACCGCGAGCAGTGCATGATGATGGGCGTGCCGCTGGCCGACGCCTTCGACACCCTCCAGATCTACCTCGGATCGCTCTACGTCAACGACTTCAACCGCTTCGGCCGCACTTGGCAGGTCGTCGTGCAGGCCGACGCGAAATTCCGCAACAAGGTGGAAGACGTCAAGCAATTGAGGGTCCGAAACCGACAGGGGACAATGGTGCCCATCGGCGCCCTGGCCGACGTGCGGGAGCAGAACGGGCCGTTCATCCTCACCCGCTACAACATGTATCCCGCCGCCGCCATCACCGGCAATACCGGGCCGGGCGTCAGCTCCCGCCAGGCCATCGACCTGATGGAGGGCCTGGCCGACCGGGAGCTCGTTTCGGGGATGCACTACGAGTGGACGGAAATGGCTTACCAGGAGTTGCAGGCGGGCAATACGGCCATGTGGATCTTCGCCCTGGCCGTGGTCATGGTGTTCCTGGTGCTGGCCGCCCAGTACGAAAGCTGGTCGCTGCCGCTGGCCGTGATCCTGGTCGTGCCGATGTGCCTGCTGAGCGCGATTGCCGGCGTGCTGATCGGCCGCTCGGACGTCAACATCTTCACCCAAATCGGCTTCGTGGTCCTGGTGGGGCTGGCCAGCAAGAACGCGATCCTCATCGTGGAGTTCGCCAAGCGGCAGCGGCAGGCGGGCCTGTCGCGGCGGGCGGCGGCCATGGAAGCCTGCCACCTCCGGCTGCGGCCCATCGTGATGACCTCGCTGGCCTTCATCCTCGGCGTGATCCCGCTCTTGATCGCCCGCGGCGCCGGGGCCGAGATGCGGCGGACGCTGGGGCTGGCCGTGTTCAGCGGCATGTTGGGCGTGACGCTCTTCGGCATCTTCTTGACGCCCGTGTTCTTCAATGTCATCGACTGGCTGGGGACCACCCGCGGGTTCAACTCCCCCACGATGCGCTGGATCCGCTTCATCACCTTGGAGATTTTCGCGCTGGGCTTCCTCTTGACACTGGTACGGCTCTTGAGAGACTGGGGACGCAACGCCCGGCGGCGGGCGCGCACGGCCGAACCAGGCGACGATTCCGACAATCCCAACTGAGGACGCACCGTGTTTTCGCGATTTTTCATCCATCGGCCGATCTTCGCCTCGGTGCTCTCGATCATCATCACGTTGGCGGGCGGGATCGCCATGTGGACGCTGCCGGTGGCGCAGTATCCCGAGATTGCCCCGCCCACCGTCGAAGTTTCGGCCTCTTACCCCGGCGCGGACGCCAAGGTGGTGGCCGATACGGTGGCCGCTCCCGATCGAGCAGCAGGTCAACGGCGTCGAGGGGATGCTCTACATGTCCTCCCAGTGTACCAACGACGGCACCTACACGTTGACGATCACCTTCAAGTTGGGCGTGGACCTGAACATGGCCCAGGTCCTGGTGCAGAACCGCGTGGCCATGGCCCAGCCCGTCCTCCCCGATCTGGTCAACCGCAAAGGGATGACGGTCAAGAAGAAGTCGCCCAACGTGCTGATGATCGTGAACCTCTCTTCGCCCAAGGGGACCCGCGACAACCTCTACTTGAGCAACTACGCCACGATCCAGTTGCGCGACGAGCTGGCCCGGCTGCACCGGCGTGGGCGACATCACCTACCTCGGCCAGCGCGACTACAGCATGAGGCTCTGGCTCGATCCGGAGAAGATGTCCTCCCGCAACCTCACCGCCAGCGACGTGGTGGCGGCCATCTCGCAGCAGAACGCCCAGGTGGCCGCCGGCCAGATCGGCCAGCCGCCGGTCCCCAAGGGCCAGGTCTTCCAATTCACCATGACCACGCTGGGCCGGCTGGCCGACCCCGGCCAATTCGCCGACATGATCCTGAAGACGGACGCATTAGGCCGCGTGGTCCGCATGCGCGACGTCGCCCGCATCGAACTCGGCGCCCAGGACTACGACCAGAGCTGCACGCTCGACGGCCGGCCCTCGGTGGCGCTGAGCATCTATCAACTGCCGGGCTCCAACGCCCTGAAAGTCGCCGAGCTGGTGAAAGCCAAAATGCGGGAGTTGAAGCGGAGCTTTCCCGACGACCTGGACTACTCGATCGTCTACGACACCACGCCGTTCATCTCCGAATCGATCCGCGAGGTCCGCCAGACGCTGCTGGACGCCGTGTTGCTGGTGGCGCTGGTGATGTTGCTGTTCCTGCAAAACTGGCGGTCGGCCGTCATCCCGCTGATCGCCGTCCCGGTGGCCATCATCGGCACCTTCGCCGTGATGGCCGCGATGGGCTTCAGCCTCAACAACCTCACCCTCTTCGGGCTGGTGCTGGCCATCGGCATCGTGGTCGACGACGCCATCGTGGTGGTCGAGGCGGTGGAGTACCACATCGAGCACGGGCTGGCCCCGCGCGAGGCCAGCATCAAGGCGATGAGCCAGGTTTCCGGGCCGGTGATCGCCGTCGGGCTGGTGCTGAGCGCCGTGTTCGTGCCGTGCGCGTTCATCAGCGGCATTACCGGGCAGTTCTTCCGCCAGTTCGCCTTGACTATCGCCACCTCGACGCTGATCTCCGCCTTCAATTCGCTGACCTTGAGCCCGGCGTTGGCGGCCGTGCTGCTGCGGCCGCGTGAGAAGGGGCGGTATGAAGTGTTGCCGTGGCCCGCTTATGCCTTGCTGGGCGGCTGGGCCGGCTACGCCTGGTTGCTGCCCTGGCTCGATCCGCGGCTGACGCCCTGGCTGGCCCGCCTTCTGGAACGGTTCATGGGGGCCTTGCCCGCCGGAGGGCATCACACCCTGACCGGCGCCGCCTGGTGGCTCTCGGCCGGCGTGGCGGTCGTGGCTTGCGCCATTGCCGGCCGGCTGTTGGCCGGACCGCTGAACGCGGTCCTCGGCCGAAGTTTCCACCTCTTCAACGTCGGTTTCAACTATTCGACCAGCGCCTATACCCGCGCGGTGGGCATGACCCTCCGCGTGAGTGTACTGGTGCTGGTGGTCTACGCCGGATTGCTCGGGCTGACCTACTGGGGCTTCGTGCAATCTCCTTCGGGATTCATCCCCATGCAGGACAAGGGCTACCTGCTGGTGAACGTGCAACTGCCCGACGCCGCTTCGCTGGAGCGGACGGAGCGGGTGATGCGCAGATCGAGGAGATTGCGCTTGCGGACCGTGACCAACTCGGCGTCGGCCATACCGTGGCCATCGCGGGGCAATCGATTCTATTGGGCGCCAACGCACCCAATTTCGGGGCCATGTTCGTGATGCTCAAGGATTTCCACGAACGCGCCGGCAGGGGGCTTTCGGCCGACGTGATCGCCCGCCGCCTCCAGCAACAGTTCCAAACCAAGATTCAAGGCGGGCTGCGTGAATATCTTCGGCGCCCCGCCGGTCGACGGGCTGGGGACCGCCGGCGGGTTCAAGATCATTCTCGAAGACCGCGGCGACAACGGACTCCGCGGCTTGCAGGAGACGGGCGAGAAAATCGTCGCCGATGGGCGGCAAATCGACCGCCTGAAAGACCTGTTTTGCAGTTTCCGGGCCGACACCCCCTGGCTCTTCCTCGACATCGACCGCGACCAGGCAAAAACGATGGGCGTCTCGACGGCCGAAATCTTCAACACGCTTCAGGTCTTCCTCGGCTCGCTCTACGTCAACGATTTCAACCGCTTCGGCCGCACCTGGCAGGTGAACGTCCAGGCCGACGCCGATTACCGCCGGCGGATCGAAGACCTCAAGCAGTACAAGGTGCGGAACCTGGCCGGCACGATGGTGCCGTTGGGGGCGATGGCCAGCGTCCGCGAGATCAACGGCCCGGTGCTGATCCAACGCTACAACATGTACCCTGCGGCCCCCGTCAACGGCGAGCCGGCCCCCGGCGTCAGCTCCGGCGAGGCGATCCGCCTGATGGCCGCCGCTGCCAACCAGGACCTCCCCCGCGGCATGAAAACCGAATGGACCGAGTTGGCGCTCTTGCAAATTGAGACCGGCAACACGGCGATGTGGGTGTTCTTGCTGGCCGTGGTCCTGGTGTTCCTCGTCTTGGCCGCCCAGTACGAAAGCTGGTCGCTGCCGCTGGCCGTGATCCTGGTGGTGCCGATGTGCCTGCTGTTCTCAATCACGGGCGTGGCCCTGGCCGGGATGGACATCAACATCTTCACCCAAGTGGGCTTCGTGGTGCTGGTGGGTCTGGCCTGCAAGAACGCCATCCTCATCGTCGAGTTCGCCAAGATTCAGCGCGAGGCGGGCCAGCCGCGGCGCGAGGCCACCCTGGCCGCCTGCAAACTCCGGCTCCGCCCGATCATCATGACCTCGCTGGCGTTCATCATCGGCGTGATTCCGCTGGTCCTCTCGGTAGGCGCCGGGGCCGAGATGCGGCGGACCCTGGGCGTGGCCGTCTTCGCCGGCATGTTGGGCGTCACCCTCTTCGGAATCTTCTTGACGCCGGTGTTCTATTATGTTATCGACTGGATCAGCCAGCGCTACGGTGGGAGCAGCGGCCGCAGCCGCAACACCCCGGGAACAGGGATTGGTCATGAGTAGCGAGGGTGCCATGCCCACGCTTGCGGCGGCAGGGTGGCACGCCCTGAAAGGGCGTGGTGAATCGCTAGACGATGCAAACTCGACGCCCAACACGCCCTTTCAGGGCGTGCCACCCAGATTTCACAGGGACGAACCATGAGCGATGCCGCCGTGCAGCCATTGCCCGCGCCCCAAGCCCTTCGCCGACAGCGAAGACGCCGAACGCCGCCCGTATGGCTCTGGGCCGTGTTGATCGTGTTGGGCGTGGCGGGGGTGATCGTGCGGGGCAGCGATGTCCTCGCTGATCACGCCTTCGCCAACATCGCCACGTGGCTGCTGGGTCTGCTGGCCCTGGCGGCCCTGGCAGTCTGGTTCCTCTTCTTCAGCGGCCATAGCCGGCGGCTGCGGCTGCTGGTGCTGGCCGGCTGTGCGGCAGGTGTGGCGATCTTGGCGGTTCTGTTTCGTGTGGAGAGGCTCAGCGGCGAGTTGTCGCCGATGTTCGCCTACCGTTTCTCGGCGAAGCCGGATCGGCTGCTGCAACCTCTGCCCGAGCCCGCCCCCGGCGACGCGACGGCAAAAGTAGATCTCTCGGCGACCGAGGACGATTTCCCCCAGTTTCTCGGGCCGCGCCGCGACGTTTCCGTCGAGCACGTCAGGCTGGCACGCAATTGGATGGAGCAACCCCCGGAACTGGTCTGGCGGCACGGAATCGGCGCGGGCTGGTCGGCCTTCTCCGTGGTCGGCGGACACGCGGTCACGATGGAGCAGCGGGACCAATGGGAAATGGTCTCCTGCTACGGCGTCAAGACCGGCCGCTTGGAGTGGGCCTATTCCGTCGCCGCCCGGTACGAGAAGTTCGAGGCCGGCGTAGGCCCGCGAAGCACGCCGACCATCGACGGGGGCAGAGTCTACGCCCTCGGCGCTACCGGCCATTCTGGTCTGTCTCGACGGGGCGACCGGCAAATGCCTGTGGGAGAAGGACCTCCTGCAAGAGTCCGGCCTGACGCCCGAGGACGAAGCGGCTGCCGTGCCGTGGGGCCGCGCGGCCTCGCCGCTGGTGGTCGGCGATCAGGTGATCGTGCCGCTGGGCGGACGCAAGGGCGGACGACGCCTGGTCTCTCTGGCCGCTTACGACAAGCGCCGCGGCACGCTGCTCTGGGAGGGCGGCAGCCGGCAAATCAGCTACAGCTCGCCCCGTCTGGCCACCCTGGCCGGCGTCGAGCAAGTCCTGATCGTCAACGAGGGCACGGTCGCCGGGCACGACCTGAAGACCGGCCGGCTCCTCTGGGAGCATCCCTGGCCCGCCCGGACCAACGCCAATCCGAACGTCTCCCAGGCCGTGCCGGTCCCGCCCGACCGGGTCTTTGTCTCCAAGGGATATGGCCAGGGGGCCATGCTGCTGCGGCTCGATCCGGCGGCCGACGGCGCTCTGGCCCCGCAGGTGGTCTGGAGGAATCCGAAGATTCTGAAGACCAAGTTCGCCAACGTGGCGATCCGGGACGGCTACGTCTACGGCCTCTCGGACGGAATCCTGGAATGTGTCGAACTCAGCAGCGGCCGCAGCCAATGGAAGCACGGCCGTTACGGGCACGGGCAGATTCTGCGGGTCGGCGATCTCCTCTTGCTGTTGTCCGAGGAGGGCGAGGTTGTGCTGGTTGAGGCCACGCCGGCTCGGGCGGACAACATGCTGGGCCGCTTCCAGGCGATCGAAGGGCTGACGTGGAACAACTTCGCGCTGGCCGGCCCGTTTCTGTTGGTGCGGAACGCCGAAGAGGCGGCCTGCTACAAGATGCCGCTGGCCGGCGCGGCTCCGGGTGCGGCACACGTTCGCAACTGATTGGGCGCAGCTTTGCTATGATCGTGGACGATTCGAGAGAAGAAGACGGCACATGAACGTGATTCTGTCCATCCCCCTGATCGTCCGCCTGGCGGTTGTGTTCGTGCTCGGGTCGTGCGCGGGGGGGCCGCCAATTGGGCGATTTATCGCCTGGCCTGGCATCGGCGGCCGATCAGCCCCTGGTCCCGGCCCAATCCGTCCGCGCCGCCGCGGCGGCTGTGGGATAGGCTGCCGATCATCGGCTGGCTGGGCCTGCGGCGGGAGGCCGCCTTGCACGGCAGCGGCTTTTGGGTCCGCCCGATGCTGGTGGAGGCCATCACGGGCGCCGGCCTGGCGTGCCTCTATTGGTGGGAGGTTGAGGCCGCGGGGTTGCTGCCGCCGGGTGTTGCGCCGTTGCTGGGGCTCGGCGATAAGACGATCCTGCACTTCGAGTTTCTTGCCCATTGCTTCCTGATCGCGTTGATGTTGGCCGGCTCGCTGATCGACGTGGATGAGAAGCTCATTCCCGACGGAATCACCGTCTCGGGCACGCTGGCCGGCCTGCTGCTGGCCGCCGTGTGCCCCTGGTCACTTCTGCCAGATCCGTCGCTGATCGGTCCCGGCTTCTTGCGGCTGACCTCGCCCAACGCCTGGCCGGCGTGGCTCAGCGGCCGGCCTTGGACCGGCTCGCTGGCAATCGCCCTGGGGTGTTGGTGGCTGTGGTGCGTGGCGATTCTGCCGCGGTCGTGGTATCGGCGGCACGGTTGGCTTCGGGCCGTGCAGCTTTCCTGCGCCAGGCTAATCCGCGACCGCACCACCTATCGCATCCTGCGGATGGCCGTCTTCGGCTCGGTGGTCATTCTGCTGGTGTGGTACCGCCGCGGTCCGGACTGGCAGGGATTGCTTAGTTCCTTGGTGGGCATGGCCGCCGGCGGCGGGCTGATCTGGCTCGTGCGCGTCATCGGCACCGCCGCCCTGGGACGCGAGGCGATGGGCTTCGGCGACGTGACCTTGATGGCCATGATCGGCGCCTTCCTCGGCTGGCAGCCCTGCCTGCTGATCTTCTTTCTCGCCCCGGTGGCCGGATTGGTGGTGGGCGTGTTGCGGTTGCTGCTGCGGCGCGACCGGGAAATCCCCTACGGCCCCTTCCTCTGCCTGGCCACGCTGTTTGTGATCGTCTATTGGAACGGAGTCTGGGACTGGAGCCGGGACTATTTCGCGTTCGGCTGGCTCGTGCCGCTGGTGATGCTCTGCTGCCTAATGCTGATGGCGGCGATGCTGGCGGCGTGGCGGCTGATTCTGGCGGCGCTGCGGTAGGTTGACTTCGGCGAGAACGTCACGTATCATCATCTTGGGGGCAATCGAGAAGGAGCAGGAACATGTTGGCTGTTCGAGCAACCTACGACGGCAAAGAAATCCAGATTCCAGAGAACGCCAAGGGCATTCCTCCCTGCAACGTGATTGTCTTGTTCGAGGATGACGAACCGGCAGGAGATGCCGGATGGCTGAAAATTCAGGAACAGACTTTGGCAAACGCCTGGGACGATGAGGAAGACGCAGTCTATGACAGCCTGTAAGACTGGTGACGTGGTTCTTGTCCGTTTTCCGTTCACCGATCTGACGAGCGAGAAGCGTCGCCCGGTGCTCGTCGTTAGTCCGCTCGAATTCTCGATGCGGCACGGCGACATTGTCGTCGTGCCTCTGACAGGCCGCACTGAACCACACGGACTCCGGCTGGACAAATGGAGGGAAGCGGGACTCGTAAAGCCGACTTGGTTGAAAACACTGATCGCCACCGTAGCAGAGTCGTTGGTTGAGAAGCGGCTTGGCAGACTTCGCCCAGAAGACGATGGCAAAGTGAAGTTGCTCTTGAGCGCGCTGGTTGATACCAGATTCATGGGCGGCTAACGTTTGTCCCCCATCTTCAGCACGGCGTTCATGCTGCCGCTGCGGAATCCTTCCAGATCGAGCGCGACGTACTTGAAGCCCAGCGAGCGGAGATACTCGACCAGTTCGCGGCGGAACTCCGGCTCGGCCAGCCGGGGCAGTTGGTCGGGCGGGACCTCGATCCGGGCGAGGTCCCCCTCGTGGTAGCGGACCCGCAAGGGCCGCAGTCCCCGCTCCCGCAGGAACCGCTCCGCCCGGTCGATCATCTGGAGCCGCTCGGGCGTGACCTGCTGGCCGTAGGCGATGCGGCTGCTCAAGCAGGGAGTGGCCGGCTTGTCGTGGACCGGCAGGCCCCACCACTCGGCCAGCCGGCGAAGCTCCAGCTTCGTGAATCCACACTCGGCCAGCGGGCTGCGGACGTTCCGCTCCCGCAGGGCGCGTAGCCCCGGCCGGTAATCCCCCTGGTCGTCCTGATTGCTGCCGTCGGCCACGACCGCCGCGCCGAATCGCCCGGCAGCCGCTTCCACCTGGGCGAACAATTCCATCTTGCAGTGGTAGCAGCGGTCGGGCTGATTGGCCTGGTAAGCGGGCAGGGAAAGCTCGCCGGTGGCGACCGTCTCGTGGCGGATGCCGATCTGCCGGGCCAGTTCCGCGGCCTCCTCCAATTCGCCGGCCGCCATGCTCGCGCTCCGGCCGGTGACGGCCACCGCGCGGTCGCCCAAGGCCAACTGCGCCGCCTTGGCCAGCACGCTGCTATCCAGCCCGCCGGAGAACGCCACCGCGCAACTGCCGTAGCCGCGCAAGAGTTCCAGCAGCCGGTCGCGTTTTTGGGCAAGCTCGGGAGAAAGTTCCATCGTGAAATAAGCGGTCAGCTTTCAGCCATCAGCCACCACCTCTTGGGGTTCGCAACGGGTGCCATGCCCACGCTTGCCGTGGGCATGTGGTGATCTTGCTGTGCTTTCGACATGCCCACGGCAAGCGTGGGCATGGCACCCGGCCTATGCGCATGGCTGAAAGCTGAAAGCTGACCGCTGACAGCTACTTCCCTTCGATCCAACCGAGGATGGTGTCCATCAGCCAACTGTTGATCGAGTAGGGTCCGGCCGATTGCTCGCTCCACATGGTCCGCAGCAGGTCGTACATCATCATGCCGCAGAGCATCAGCAGCACGGCGCAGATGGCCAGTCCGGCGATCTGCCAACCGCTGTAGGGCGGTTCGAGCATGGCGCCGGCGGGCTGCATCAGCACGGCCCCTTCGGCCAGTGCGCCCGGCGACCCGCCTAACACGGGCGCGCCCGCCAGGGGCGACGAGATACCCATCTCCAATCCCGGCTGCGTGGAGAGGTCCTCGTCGAGCATGGCCGCCATCGAGACGCCGGCGGCGGCGCCGACCATCGTGGCCCCTTCGTCCCCCTCGGTGTCCAAGGCGATCACCTGCGATCCGCTCTCCGACTCCTCCGCGCCGGTGGTTTCTTCCAGGGGGGTCAAGAGGAAGTCGTCGTCGGTTTTCAGTTGGGTGGCGGCCCCCTCGTCGGCCGTCTCGCTGGTGGTGAGCATGTCGTCCTCACCGAGTTCGAGCGACTCCTCGGCAACCGCGCCCAGGTTCAGCGGCGTTTCCAGCGACAGTCCGCTGTCGGACGGATCGACCAGGGAGATGCCGCTGTCGCCGCCGATGGTGACGTCGCTCCCCTTGCCGCTGCCGCCGAGGACCAGTTCGTCGTCCTCCAGCCCTTTTCCGGCGACGTCCACGACGGAACTGCCGCCGGGGCCTGCCGGCGGCTTGCCGTCCAGCGCCAGGGTGCTGTCCTCCAACGTAAGGTCTTCCTCCAAAGTCAAGTCCAACTCCTCGAAGGGGGCCTTCGAGTCGTCGGTCTTCTTCCTGCCGGGGATAGGGGTCTTCGAGGGAATCGGAGTCCTCGAAGGAATGGGAGTCTTCGAGTCGCCGAGCTGGATGTCGCTCTCGGCCAGGCGGATGTCGCTTTCGGGGGTGGGGCGGCCGGCCTCGCTGATCCCGATTACCGTGCCCGACAGCCCGGGGTCGGACTGGCCCAACTCGACTTCGCTCAGCAGCACGTCGCCACCGGCTTCCTCGGCGGGACGCTTCGGCTGCTGCTTGGCCAGCGCGTCGATGTCCTCCACCTTGAACTTCCAGTCGGCGCCGTCGCGGTAGCCGTGCAACTCGCGGCGTTCCAGCATCTTCTTGATCTCGTCCACGCTCTTGCCGAGGAGCTTGGCGGTCTCGGCGCTGTTGTAGTACTTCTGGGCCATAGCGGTCTCACTTGTTACCTCTGTTCCAACGACGAGCGGATCTCCTGCGGGAGCGGCTTGTCGTTGTT
Source organism: uncultured Planctomycetaceae bacterium (assembly GCA_963754135.1). GTDB lineage: Bacteria > Planctomycetota > Planctomycetia > Pirellulales > Thermoguttaceae > JAJFUI01. Next base: position 58,613 of record CAVWEY010000001.1, on the reverse strand, counting down.
AAATTCGTCGATTTGCAGGTCCCACTGAATCTTGCGGACGCTCTTCAGGGCAATCTTGCCGGTGGCCGCGTCGATGTGGTACACGCTCAACACCCGCTGCCGCGGATCGACCACGGTGAGCATCTGGCCTTTGTCCCCCAGGGTCATCGGCACCACGATCAGTTCCGTACCGGCCGCGGCGGCGGGCGGCATCGCTGCCGGCGCTTGGCGTTGGGCGAAGACCTCGCCCCGCTGTTCGGCCGCGGCGATCACCGCCGTCACCAGCCCCACGCCCACCAGGGTCCCCAGCATTGCCCGTTTCATAAATCACCTCTCGACTTCAATGGTTAGGGAAACTGGGGTCCCTTACTCCTATTGTAAAAGCCGCAGTTTCCGTTGCAAGCGAAATGGCCCACAGGGGGGGGCGAATACCGGCTCGCCCAGCGTTGAATGCGTCAAAGGCCGTCTGCGAGGCCCCCTTCCCCATTTGGTGGGGTGATGGCGCGGGCGACCGTGGCATCTTGGGATTGAGTCTATCCACCCGATGTGGCCCGAACAAGGGCACATCGACAGGTAACGGCGTCCTTACAGCCGCAAAAGAGTACAAAGACCGCAGAGGTTTCGGTCAGCGCCAGAGAGCTAACAGCACCGCGCCGCCGATCAGTGGAATGGCGAACAAGATCGCGATGCGGCCCAACAGGCGCCAGCCGCCCAGCAGCCCGGCAATGCCCGCCTTCGACGCCAGGTTGGCCATCGCCGCCACCACGAGCATCCGCCAGCCGTCGGAGGGCGCCAGCGAATCGGTGGAGACCATGCGCGCCGTCGAGAGGGTGATCGCGTCCACTTCCGGCAGGCCGGAGAGGAAGGCCACGGCGTACAGCCCCCGGCCGTTCCAATACAGCTTCGCCGCGGCCAAGGCCAGCAGGACCGCCGCGTAGAGCAGCCCGAAAACGACCGCCGAGCCCAGTTGGGTGGGGTTCTTCTGTTCGGGCATCGGCGCCGAGTGCCGCCGCACGCGATACCACAGCGCCAGGGCCGGCAGCAGCGTCAGAACCATCAGGACCGCCAACGGCGGCGCGAGCGTCTGGAGAAACTCCGGCGACACCACGGCCACCGCCGCCATGATCCGCACGTACATCACCGTCGAGGCGACCATGATCACGATCGAGGCGGTTCGGGCGCGGATCGGGTCGTCGCGCGTGCCGCGAGCGTAACTGAGGGTGGTGGCGGTGCTGGAAATCGTCCCGCCCAGAATCCCCCCCAGCAGAATCCCGGCGTTCTGCCCGAAAAACTTGTAGACGATGTAGCCCCCCAGGCTCAGGCCGACAATCAGCACGACCATCACCCAGGTCCAGTACGGATTGAGCACGTCCAAGGGGCCGGGCGGTTGGCCCGCCACCGGGCGCGAAGCCGCAGCAAGTGCTCCGGGCCGAAATTCCGGTCCGGCAGGAACGGCAGGATGATGCACGTGATCAGCACGAACTGCATGATCGCCCGCAAGTCCTTGTCGCCCAGCTTCTGGGCGATGCCGTGCAGTTCGGGCTTGAACTGCAAGAGCACGGCCACTCCGCCGCCGACGGCAATCGCCGCCGTCATCGGGCCGATCACCACCAACGCCCCGACCGCGTACATCAGCAACATCGCCACGTCGGTCGTCGTGCCCGGATGCGGGTCGGGCTGCGGCCGGAACAGGTGCCCCACGGCCATGACCCCTACCACGCCCAACAGTCCGGCGGCCAGGATCCAACTGTCGCCGAAATGGTTGGCCAGCAAGGCCGAGAGGCTGCCCAGCAGGGTAATCAGGGGGAAGGTCCTCATGCCGGCCAGACCGCTGGCGGCGTGCTCCCGTTGCAGGCCCACCAGCAGCCCCAGCAATGCTGCGACCGCCAACTGCTCGAACGTCGGTTCCATCACCACAAGTCTAGCACGCCGGCCGGTTCCGCCCGTCCACGTGGACGATCTTCGGCCGCAACCGCCGGGCCTCTTCCTCATCGGCCGCGGCGTAGGCAAGGATGATGACCTTGTCGCCGACCGAGCCTAGCCGGGCGGCCGGGCCGTTGAGCATCACCGTGCCGGAGCCGGCGGGGGCCTCGATCACGTAGGTAATCAGCCGCTCGCCGTTGGCGAGGTTCAGCACGTGGACCTGCTCGCCGGGCAATAGTTCGGCGGCCTGGATCAGGTCCCGGTCGAGCGCGATGCTCCCCTCGTAGTCCAATTCCGTGCCCGTCAGCGTGGCACAGTGAATCTTGGACCTCAACATGAACCGTTGTACGCCCATGCTCCCTCCATCGCAACCCCGCGTAGGGTGGGACAAGCGGAGCGCGGTCCCACCACAATTCTTCACCGCGATGGTGGGACCGCGCTTCGCTTGTCCCACCCTACTCCCTTACTATGACCCAAGCGGGGAGAAATTTCAACCGCCCCTCCTCTGTCGGGGGCGTGCGTGCCATGCCCGTGCTTGTCGTGGGCATGACGTAGGACGAGTTTTCCAACTCGTCTAGTTCTCCGGGACGAGTTGGAAAACTCGTCCTACAAGGCCACGTGCCCCGCTCGGCGTCACTCCGTCACCAGTTCCGGCTTGATCACCCGCATCTGCCGCCAGCCGCCGTGGAGGAAGCGGGCGGCGTAGATCAGGCCCATCGCGGAAACCCAGACGGTGATGACCGTCCAGCACCAGAGCAGGCCCCCGCCCCAGTAGCGCATGCCGGCCAGGGCCGCCAACAGGGGCACCGGCGTCAGCAGCAGCGACACCACCATGATGAACCGCGTGTCGCCCGCCCCCTTCAACGCCCCGGAGAAGACCACGTTCATCGAGTCGAAGAGGCAGTACACGGCCACGAAGTGCAGGAGGACGATGGTTGTGGCGCGAAGCTCGGCAAACTTGGCCGGCGGCGTGTGCGCCGCGTGACCCATCAGCAGCACGCCGGGCAGCAGCACGTACACCAAGGCCATCGTCCCCATGTACGCCCCGGCCATCCAGAGCGAAGTCCAGGTCGCCCGCGACGCCAGCTCGGGCCGGTTCCGTCCGAGTTGTTGCCCCACGATCGTGCTCAGTGCGATTGCCAGGCCGAACATGGGCACGAAGGCCAGGGTGTTGACGTTGAACGCCAGCGTTGTGGCGGCGGCCTCCTTCGGGCCGAGCTGGCCCACGATCAACAGGAACAGCGTGAAGCCGGCCACGTCGATCAGCAGTTGCAGGCCGTTGGTGCGCTCCGAAGCGCAATAGCCGCCGAAGCAGCGGGGCATTGAAACGCCGGCCGCTCCACAGCCGGTACGGCCGCCGATAGCGCGGCAGCATCGTCAAGGCGGCGTAGGCCGCCACGCGGAACCAGAGCGCGCTGACCGTGGCCCAGCCGGCCCCCTCGATTCCCAGCGCCGGCAGGCCGAAATGGCCGAAAATCCAGCCGTAGTCCAACACGCCGTTGAGGATTGCGGCCGAGGTGTCCACCACCATGACCACGCGGGTCACGCCCAGCCCGGTGAACAGCGCGGACAGTGCGGCGGCCGTGATCTCCGCCCCGGCGCCGAAGGTGCAGACCTGGAAAAAGAGCGTTTCCTGGGCGGCCAGGCCGGCTTGGTGTCCGGCCAGCCGGAAAATCCAGGGGGCGGCGGGAATCAGCAGCAGAAACAGCGGGATACAGTAGAGCCCCACCCGCGCCCCCTGCCAGACGGCAGGCCCGATCCGTTGCGGCCGGCCGGCTCCATGATACTGCGCGACGAACGTGTTGACGTAGGAGGCCATGCCCAGCGGAAAGCAGACCAGCGAGAAGTGCAACATGCCGGCCGGCAACACCGCGGCCATCGACTCCTCGGAATACCAGAGCAGGAACATCCGGTCGATGAAGTTCATCACCGTCCAGGCGGCCATCGAAGTGACCAACGGGATCGACAGCCGTAGCACTTCCCGCCCGCCGCAAGGACGGGACCACCAGCCCGCCGCTTCGCCTGTCGCCGCGCTGTCTTCCACTATGTTCATCCTCTTGCAGGTTCTTCCGTTTCGGTGGCACGCCCTGAAAGGGCGTGGTGGCTCGCCATTTCAACGTTCACGCCCACCACGCCCTTTCAGGGCGTGCCACCCTTATCCGCCGATCAAACGTTGCTGGGCCGCGAGCACGCAGCGGACCTCCTCTGGGGCACCCTTCGTGGCCAACTCGACGCGGAAATGCCGGACACCCCGTTCTCGCAGCGCCGGCACGGCGTCGGCGAGACTCTCGGCGTCGCCGTGGAAAACCGTGTTGCGGCACTGGCTGTCGGCCACCACGGGATGCTCGACGCCCAGCCGGTCCCGCAGCCTGAGCGTGTGCCGCCGGCAGGGCCGGCCGCACTCGGTCCGGTTGCTTCCTTGCGAGAGCGTCCGGCAGAACAGGCAATACTCCGCGTGGAACAGCGGCGTGTGGCGATGGACCACCACCTCGAGCCACTCCGGCGGGACCGCCGCGGCCAGGTCGAGCAACTGCCGCCGGCCGAGGTCGTACGCAGCCGTCACCCGCCCGGCGCCCTGGTCATGGAGCCAGCGGACCGTCAGGTCGTTGGCGGCATTGAGCGAGAAATCGGCCACGGCCGGCAGTCCGCTGCGGCGGCAGAAGCCCAGTCCCGCCAGGTTCCGCACCAGCAGCCCGTCGGGGCGATGGGCGGCCAGCAACTCGAAGACAGTGGACGCCCTCACCCCCTGCCCCTCTCCCGAAAGGAGAGGGGAGACATTTTGGTGCCCCTCTCCCAAAGGGAGAGGGGGGCAAATACTCTCGCCCGGTTTGTGGATCCGCGGGGTGGCGAGGAGGATCGTCGCTTGGGCGGCGTGTGCGGCTCGCACGGCGTCACCACAACGTTCGAGGTCCTGAAAATCGGCAATGACGCTCGTTATGCCGCAACTGAGCGCCGCTTCGATCTGTTCCATCGAGCGGCAGAGGACGTGCAGTCGCGGGATAAAGGATGAGGGATAAGGGACTTCTGATTTCTGATTTCTGATTGATGATCGCTGATTTTGGGCATCTGAACCCTGAACCCTGAACCCCGAACCCTCGGCGCGGAGTGCGGCCAGCGGCGACTCTTCGGCCACGTCCCGTGGCGGCGGTTGGGCGGCAGCGGCCTGCAATTGGCGGACCATCTCGCGCCGCAGCGTTCCCAACACGCTCAAAGGGACCATCACCCGGCCATCGAGCTTCAACTCCAGCCGGCGCAACTGGTAGGGCGTGTTGCCGAGCCGGCCGAACTGCTCAACGAGCGTCTCGGCCCGGAGCGGATGTTTCACGGCCTCGGCCAACGCCTCGGCCGATTCCAGGCGGCAGGCGGCGCCCGTGGCGGTGGTGGCAGTGACGCGGAGCACACTTCCCACGGCGGCCTCCACCGCCACGTCCACCGGCACGCGGCGGTACGGCCGGCCCGCGGCATAGCTCCTGCGGAGCCGCCGGGCGGCCTGCGGATCGTCGGTCTTCCACACCCCTTGGCCGGGCCGGACGTTGCCGGCTTCGACCGTGCCGCGGCGGAAGGCGAGTTCGACCAGCCCGCCGGCGGCCGCGCGTTTCAGCGGTCGGCCGTCTTGGAAGATTTCGTATACTCGGCCGCCGGTCTCAGTCCCTTCGGCCCGGTCCCCCTCGAACACCACGCCGTCGCCGCGCTGCACCGGCCCGGCCAGCCGAATGGCGACCCGGCCGCCGCGGACGGCCCTCACCTCGCCCAGGTGCGTGCCGCACTTGGCCCAGCTTGTGCCGGAAATGAGAGAGCGATCTTGCGGGCCGTCGAGCCAGCCGTGGCAGAAACCGCGGGAGAAGGCCAGTTCCATCTCGGCAACACTCGTCCCCTCTCCCCTTGGGAGAGGGTTAGGGTGAGGGCAAGCGGCGTCGATGGCGGCGCGGTAATGGCGAGTGACGGCGGCGACGTACTCGGCCGGCTTCAGCCGCCCTTCGATCTTCAACGCCGAGACGCCGGCGGCGATCAACTCCGGCAGCCGGTCGTAGGCGGCCAGGTTGTGCGGGCTCAACGGGTATCGCATTGCGCCCGAGTCGAGCGGCCGGCCGTCGCAGATCACCTCGTAGGGGAGGCGGCAAGGCTGCGCGCACTGGCCGCGGTTGCCGCTCCGCCCGCCGAAGGTCAGGCTAGCCAGGCATTGGCCGGAGTAGCTGATGCACAGAGCGCCGTGAACGAATGCCTCCAACTCGATGCCGGTTTGGCGGCGGATGGCGGCGATCTGGGGGATGGAAAGTTCCCGCGGCAGCACCACCCGCCGCACGCCCAGCGACGCGACTTCCTCGATGCACTCGCTGCTGCTGAGGGTCATCTGCGTCGAGGCGTGCAGCGGCAGCTCGGGACAGAGCCGGCCGATCAACCGCAGCAGGCCGAGGTCTTGCACCAGCACGGCGTCGACGCCGGCCGCGACGGCCAGCCGCACCACGCGCCTCGGCCTCTTCCAACTCCTCGCCGAACACCAGCGTGTTGAGCGTCAGGTAGCCTTTCACCCCGCGGACGCGGAGGAATTCCATCAGTCCGGGCAGTTCGGCGGGCGGGAAATTGACCGCTCGCGCGCGGGCGTTCAGTCCGCCTTGCAGGCCAAAGTACACCGCGTCGGCCCCGTTGGCCACGGCGGCCTTGGCGCAGTCCCAGTCGCCGGCCGGGGCCATCAACTCCGGGGCGGTCAAGACGGGGGCGGGCATGGAAGGGCGGCTCTGGGGGCTTCACCCCATTGTATCACCATCCGGCGGTTCGGACAGGAGCATCGTCCCCCGCACTTGTCGCCCGCCGGCGGACCGGCTATACTACGGTGCTGTTTGTCAGCCGGTTCGACTTGGGAGATGAGACTGTCATGGAAACCCGCCCCCGCACCACGTTCGTGATGAAACTGAAGAGCCGCCGTTGCCCGAAGTGCGGCGGGAAGATCAATTCGCAGCAACTGCGTTGCAAGCGGTGCCACGAGGTGCAGCGGCGGCCGAAGAAGTGATCTAGCGTTTCTTTGGTTTGATGACCGGCTCCTCCGGCTTCGGTTCCGGTTTCGGGGGCGGGGTGCAATCGACGAGCATGTAGCCCGCCCAGAAAAAGGGATGGCTCGCCTTGGGCATTTCGTCGGCCATCCGCGCTTGATCCGCGGCTCGCCTTCGAGGTTCAGCCGGGAATCCATGCCCAGCAGGACGGCCCGTTGCCAGGCGTCGGCCGGCGAAGTATGGGGCAACTCCTGGGCGAACTCGCGCACCAGGTCGAAACTGCTCTGCCCGCCGGTCCGCCACCGGCTCACGAGCAGCGTCCGCGCGCCGCTGGCCATCAGGCCGCAGACCGAGAGGAACATTTCGTTTCCTGGCAATCCGCGGTGGACCCGCTTCAGGGCGTCCTCGGCGGCGGTGTGGAAGCCGGGGAGCAAGACCACGTTCCGGCCGGCCCCAGGGGAGGACGAGCCAGTCGGCGACCGTCCCGCCCGCCTTGCTCCGGTCCAACGGCGCCAGGTTCCAGCCGTAAGGGTCGTCGGAGGGCACGAGGTCTTCGAGCACGACCAGCCGCTGGAAGAGCGTGCTGTAGAGCGCGGAGGGGGCCGGTGGCGGCGGCTTCAGGACCACCGCGCCGGGCACGACGGCCGCAAGCTGCTCAAAGGCCTTCTGCGTCACCTCGTCCTTGTCGTTGGGATAGAGCTTGCCCGCCACGACGGCCGTGTTGCCGGTCGGGTTGCGCCCCGGCCCTAGCGGGGCGCAGAGCGAGAGGGTGGGGGCATAGCGGATGCGGAAACGCGACAAGAGCGGCTGCGGCTGCCCGTCTACCTTCACCTGCAACGCCTCGAACGGCAGATACCAGAGCGCGCCGTCGGGCACGATCGCCAACTCGTCGAAGGACTGCGAGAAGTCGGCCGGCGAGCCTTTCAGCAGCGCGTCAAGGACCTGCCGGGCCGGCTGTTTCCATTTCGCGTCGGCGAATTCCTTCACGGCCATTTCATGGTTCGGTCCGAACTGACCCATTTCGCGGAGGAGGGCCTGAATCTGCCCCAAGAGCGCCCGCGGCTGCACGGCGATCTGCCAATACTTGCACTGCTCGTTGTCCAGCAGGAACCCGTACATGCGCCGGCCGGTGGCGAAGAAGGCCAGGACGGCGTGTTTGCTGGGGAGCGTTTTTTGCACGTCGGCCAGGGAGAGCAAGGGGGGGAAGACTAGACTGGCCGGCTCGCGCCGCAGGGCGATCTCCCGCAAAATGGCCTCTTGTTTGGCGCCGACCGCCCCCAACTCGGCCAACTGCCGCATCTGCTCCTTCAGCGCCGGCTGGTCCTCGGCCACCAGCGGCAGCTTGCCGAGCGCCGAGCGGATTTCCCGCGCATGCTGCGAGAGCTTGTTGTAGGCGGGATAGCGGGCGAGGATGTCCTGCCGCTGGAGCAGGGCCTCTTGCGGCAAACACTCCCGCGCCGCTTCGAGTATCCACCGCAGCGACTCCAACCGCCCGCCAAACTCCAGCGACGTGAAGAAGCGGTGCCGGCGGGCACGCTCGGAAATCTCGACGGCGACGGAAACGTCTCTCACGCCGGCCCGCTCGACTGCCGCCTCAAACCAGTGCTCGATCGGCAGCGGATGAGGGGTCATCAGCACGGCCAGCGACTCCAGGGGCTCGACGGCCCAATCGGCCGGCCCCGGATCGCGGAGCACCTCGCCGAACAGGTCCATGGCGCCCCGCGGCGTCACCCCGCCGTCCAGGTAGAGGTGGTCGGCCAGGCCGATGTGCAGCAGCCCGAGCGAGCCGGGGCCTTCGCGGCCGGGGAAGAGCCGGACCGGGCAGCCGTGCTGCATGTAGCCTATCGCCGCGGCAAAGGCGGCGTTGCCCTCGGCAATCCGCTTCTGCTGATACGCCACCAGGGCAGTGAGATAACTCAGCCGGGCGCCGATCGAGCCGGCGCCCATCGTCCGCCGGCCGATGGTGGCGCGGGCCTCGTCGAGCGTGGCCGCGGCCTGCCGGGTCTGGCCCAGCACGGCGTAGTTCTCCGCGGCGGAGAGCAAGAGCGACGTCTGCAACTGGCGGAGATGATAGCGCTTTGCCCAAAGGATGGCCGGCTCGAGCGGCGGGAAGAATCCCTTGCGGTTGGCCAGCAGGTGCGTCAAGGCCCAATAGCGGAAGGCCTCTTCCAGGACGCCGTTGTCGGCCATGGGAGGCACGGTCGAATAGGTGTTCACGGCGGCGTACGTGGCCTCCTCGAAGAACTTCGAGGCCTCGTCGTATTTCCCGGTCAAGAGGGCCTGGTGGCCCAACTCCAACAAGGCGACGCTGGTCAGGGGGTGGTCGAACTCGCCGGCGGCCAGCACCGCCCGCTGCAAGTAGCCGATCGCCTGCCCCTCTCGCCCGGCCGCCACGAGCGCCAGGCCGTGCTCAACGTCCACGTAACATTCCGACCAGTGGTTGGGAGGGCCGGCGGGGCGCGTCAGCGCCGCCACCACGTCATTGCTCAACTGATCGTACCGGCAGAGCGGCCCCAACAGCGCCGCCCGCCGCCGCAACGCCAGCGCGGTGCAGCGCACGATCTCGTGCGGCGTGATGGGAAAGAAGTTTGCCGGCGACAGCACGCCCCCTTGCTGCAGCGCGCTGCTCATGTCGATCGTCCCCTGCAGGATCTTCTCGGAAGCAGGGTAAGAACCCACGATCGAATGCCGGCTGCTCTGGCCCCAGGGGACCGCCTTCCGCGCGCCCGCGAACGCCGGCCGGATCGTCGGCGACGAGAATACCACCTTCATCATCCAATCCGGGAAACGGCGGTACAGTTCCAGGGCGTTGGTGTAACGTTGCAGCGCAACGTCCAGCCGGCCCATCTGGAAATAGCACTCGCCGCACATCGTCTCGTAGCAGATCGAGTCGATCCACCGGGACTGCACCGTCTTGATCGACGAGCGGGACTCCGTCTCGAACCCCTTTAGGGCCTCAAGGTACTCGCCGTCGTAGAAGCCGCCGTTCGTGCTGAAGTACCGATAGTACGTGTTCGAGGGGGTGTGCCGCTCCGCCTGGGCCAGGACCGACCGGCCGCACGGGCCAACCAATAACGCCGCCGCCAAGACCGGAACGGTCGTCCATCGCAACATCGCCTCTGCTCCTTTCCACCGCGTGTGGGCCGGCTCGCCAACCTGCCCTGCTCTCGCAATGCCACCTTGATCTTACGTCATTCTAGCCCATTGTTCACTTTGCGGATAGGTTGCGGATACCTTGTATTTCCCGCGAAAGGCGAGGGTTGTCAGTTTGTGGATTGCTTGCGGATGCGTTGCGGATAGGTTGCGTGGCAACATTCTTGGCAACACTTTCGCCCTTGGCGGAGTTTTCAGAATGGGGTAGAACAAACGTAGCCGGGGGCCGCCTGTACAGCGGCCAAGCGGCCCGGCGGGGTGTAGGAAATCTGCAATCGCCTACGATCTCGCCGGGCCGACCCGGAGGAAAGGATTGCAGCATGACAAAGAAGAGAGCAAAGTCCACTCCTGCCGATTCTCGGCAGCCTCTGGCTCTTGGTGGGAGCGGCCGTGTAGATGAGTCGGGCAATTGGCAACACGAGTGGGGCGACTATGCCTGCCGCCTGGGGATATGCAGCCCGGACGCCCCCGACCTGGAGTTCAGGGTGGCACACTATTTCCTGACGAAGCACGGCGTCCTGCCGAAAGACTTTGGGGACCTGACGCCCGAACAGACTTTGGGCATCTTGGTGGCCGACGCGGCGGCCGGGCCTGCGCCATCGGCGACAGGCGGCGCATTGTTGCCGCCACTGACCGACCAGGAACAAGCGGTCTATGACTTTATCCGCAACCGAGGGCCGGTCCCTGGAAAGGCAATCGAGAAGCACTTTGGACGCGAGCCAAAGTGCTTTGATCGGACGCTGGGCGTCCTCAAGCGTGCCCGCGGCGTCCAGAATCGACGCGGTACAGGCTACTTCATTCCGCTGGAATGACGCCGGATTAGCGTAGGTTACATTCGTCGGGTCTGCCCTGATAATCAGGGCGTGACCATCGAAAACGTCATTCAAGAAATCCGATCCGTCTCGCCAGAGGAAATCCGGCAACGGCTGGATAGTCTGGAATCCGAGCAAAAGGCACTCCGCACTCTCTTGCGGACAAGGCTTGCGGCGGACGGCGGCAAACGGATCGCGCTCGACAACGCCAAGCGGCCGGCGGGCGAAAGGGGCTCCAAGTGAAACCCACCCGCAACACGGCCGGCGCCCACCGCCCCGCCCCGGCCTTCCCGCCGATCGACCCGCAGTTGTGCTATCCGTGGCGCCGGCTGAGTGACTGGGGCTTCGGCGGCCGTGGCGTGGCAGCGCTTTCAAAAGGCCGGACTATCGGTCTTGAGGTTCCACAAGCAGAAATTCTTTCTGGGGTCGGCCCTGATTTCCGTCTTGCAGGCCGGCGGCCGGGGCGACGGGGCGGACGCGGCTGGGTCTGATTCACAATCTAGGGGCAAAGGCTGATTTTCGGCCAGAGAGCAAGGATTTTTCGACAAGCGTTACCGGAAAAGTTGTAGGACGAAACGAAAAGGCCCGGCCAAAGGGCGGCAACCCGGCCGGGCAGAAAGGAATCTCACATGAGCATTGTACTTGACGCCCGCCACGTTTGCAACCCCCACCCGGGGACCGTCCCACCGGGGACGCCCCCCGCCTCTGTCGTCGGCGATTGGCGGGCCGCCGCAAGGAACCTTTCCCTCTGGGCATTCCCCCGCCTGGTCAACCGCGTCGACGCCTACGGCGGCCACCGCGAGGACGGCGGGCGGTTCACTTCACATGAGAAGTTGCGGCCCGGTCGGTTGGACACCCACTTCGGCGGCGGCCGTCGCGTCGGGCTTCACGCCATATCAAAGCAGAACACTTCCAAGTGGGTGCTTATCGACATTGACGCCCACGGCGACGGCGACACCACCGCCACGGTCGCCGAAAACTTTGCCGCCGCCCTGGAGATCTGCCGGCGGGCGATCGCCCTGGGGTTGAATCCGCTCTTGAGTGACAGCAACGGGCGGGGCGGCTACCACGTCCGGGTGATTTTCAGCCGACCGATACCCGCCGCCGATGCCTACCACTTCGGCCGCTGGTTGGCCCGCGGCTACAGCCCCAACGAGTCCGGCGGCGTGGAAGTGTTCCCTAATCGGCCCGACCGGAACACCGGCAAGGGCTTCGGGGGCGGCTGGGTTCGCCTCTACGGACGGCACCACAAGCGAGACCACTGGACAAGGGCATGGGATTGGCGGCAGAAGCAATGGCTTGACGGCGCCGCCGCCGTGGCGATCCTGTTGGCCCACACAGGCGACGATCCGGCAAAGCTGGCCGGAGTCGATTACATGCCGCCGCCGCCCGCCCCGCCGCCGCCCGCCCCGCCGCGGACCCAGCCCACCGGCCGCCCCGCGAATGTTGCTGACCAGGCGCGACGCTACTTGGCGAAAGTGCCGCCGGCGGTAAGCGGCCAGCGGGGGCACGATGCCACGTTTCACGCCGCTTGTGTCTTGGTCAAGGGGTTCGGCCTACGCCCCACTGAAGCCCTGCCCGTCCTCCAAGAGTGGAATCAGGGTTGTTTGCCCCCGTGGAGTGACCGGGAACTGTTGCACAAGCTGGCGGACGCCGACAAGGCCCCTGACTCGCTCCCCCGCGGCCACCTGGTTCGGACGCCGGCCGATCCGAAGTCACCTTGCGGATTGTTTGCATTTGCCCCCCTCTGTCCCTTATCCAGCGTACAAGAACAAACCACTGTACGCGCGATTAGGGACAAAGAGGCCCTTCTACAAACAATCCGCAGGGTATCCGCAAAGTATTCCACTTCGCCGTGGGACTGCCCCCACAGCTTTGGCGTGGCTGGGTGCCGTCGCAACTCGCCCGCCCTGTTGCCGGCCACTTGCCGCAAGAGGGATTGCCCGGTCTGCGGTCCCCACTGGCGGAAGGTGACATTCGAGCGGTTCGCCCACCACATTGCCCAACACTCTGGCCCGCTCTTCACGGATTGCATCCCCGACCTGGATTGGGCGGCGACGCTGAAGACCATGCGAAGGGGGGCCAAAGCGGACGGCCAAGAATTGCGATTCGTCGCCGTCCGCGATCCCGAAGGGCTAATGATGGTCATCGCCTCCGTCGCCCCGTCCCCCTTTGCACGGCAGGTGGACCAACTGGAGGCCGTCCAGGTGCTAGAGCGGGCGGTAGACGGGGCCGACACCGCCCCGAGGCCCGTTTCCGCTTGCCGCGCGTGGGGCAGAATCGACGCGGTTTTCGACCCGGACGAGAAAATCGAGCGTGTGCCTGGTGGGGCAACGCCGACCGCCTTTCGTGAGACGCTGCGCGAGTGGGGAGCTGAAGCCGTGGGACGCGGATCCGTGATTCGTTGCGGTATCGCCAACCTGTTCGTTGACCCGGACACGGGGCAATTTGACTTTATGGCACAAGCTGACTTTTGGCGGGAGGCCGAACTGTACACCGATTGCGGCTCCGCGGCGGCGGCGGATTTTCGGCAGCAGGCCGCGAAACGGCGGGCGGCGGTCAAGATCGCGGCGACGCGCGAAACGGCCCGGCAGGGCGGTTTGTGGGAGGGCGGCACATGAATACCCCAACCATCAAATCCCTCGAGCGCGCCGCCCTGGACGCCCACCGCATCGGCCAGCCGTGGCCGGCGTTCTGGCAAGTTCACTGGCGGGACGTTTCCAAGGCAGCGGGACGGAGCCGGCGGCGATTCGACGCGCTGTTGCACCGCTTGTTGGACTTGGTGGTGTCGGGGGACGGCAGCCCGGCCGTGGCGCCCGTGGGCAACGCCGGCGGCAACGTCTGCGGCAACAGTACCGGCCGAAAACCGCGATTCTGCCGGGAAAACATAGTGCCGACCCTTGATTGCGTATCGGGGGCTGGGGAAACATGCCACAACCGGATGGTGAGTGAATGACGCCGACGAGTGAACCATCCGCCACACCGCTGGCTCCGAGAGTTGACGGTCGCGACCCGGCGACGGGCAGATTCGTTGCCGGCAACCGGCTGGGCCGGGGTTCGCCTCTGGCCGGCGAGGTGGCGAAGTTGCGGGCGACCTTGCTCCACTCCATCAAGGTTGGCGACATGCGGAGCATCATTGCGGCGATGGTGGCCAAGGCGCGGGAAGGCGACGTGGCCGCGGCGAAGTTGGTTTTGCAGTACAGCGTAGGCGAACCCCAACCGTTCGATTTTGTGGAGCGGTTGGAATCGCTTGAACAAACTTTTTTGGAGAATCAGAAATGAACTTAGCGAATCGCTTACGAACCCTTGAACGCGAGACGGCGGCCCGGTCCGTGCTGCGCACAGTGGGTCCGCCCAGGCTGCCCAACGAATCGGACGTTCGGCTGGTATTGGAAGTCGCGACGATGCACCGCGAGACCGTGGTGCGCTTGCGACCTGCCCTGGGGCCTCGGATCGACCGTCTGCAAACCGCGATCGACACCGGCAGCCTTGACGGGCTGTATCCCGGCGACCTTGACACGTCGCCTGAAAAGTTCCGGGCGTTGTGGGCCAACTCAATCGCCGACGAACCGGCAGGAAGTGAAGCATGACCGATGATCTTGTAATCCCCAGCAGCCGGCGCGCGTTGGCCGCGAAACAGCGGCAGTTGACGGAGAGGGCCGCGCGGCTGGGTGTCGATCTGGCACCGGTCCTCTCCGGCCAGCAGCCCCAGCAGCCGCCAGCGGGCCCACAATCGAGCATGGCGGGCACGCCGCTGGCAGCCGCACTTTCCGACCTGGCCGACGCGAAGCGGGCCGTGCAAGCGGCTGGTGGCGACGAGGCGGCGATTGTGCGGGCCGTCGCCCAGCGAATCCGTGAAAAGGTGTCCGCCTTGCCGGACGAGGCCATGACGCCTGTGTCAAACGACGAGATCGACGGCCTGGTCGATTCGACCATCCAACAGGTTCTCACTAAACAGAAAAAGCGGATTACGAGCAACGCGGCGGCGGCGTTGCGGTGCTCGTCGGTCAACGCCGCGGTCAAGCTGCTCGTTGCTGACAACCAACGGCGGGCGAGTAGGCTACGCAATCCGCGGAACATCAAGGCCGACAACTGCCGGACGACACTTGATTGGGAGGAGTTTTTCGTCCGCACGTTGGAGGCGGCCCGACGGCGTCCCTTAACTTGAAGAAAGTTTGTTTACTCAACCCGATTGTACAGGAGATTTTCCCATGCATTTGATAGAGGCAATTCAGGCCGAAGCGCAAGAGGCCCGTGGCAAGGCGCTTGTCGCCTACCGCGAAATCTTGCAGCGCGACGCTGATCCGCGGCCTAACGACGCCAAGCGGCTGCGCGAAGCGATGGCCGTCTTGGGCTACGCCCCGAGCCGGCTGGAGAATGACCTGCGAGTTTTACAGCGGGCTGCGGTTCTTGACCGCGAGGCGGCCGACGCCGATTCCCGCGAGCTGACCAGCATGACCGATTCCGTCGGAGCGGCGATAAGGCAGTACAGGGCAGAGACCGATGCCCTTGTACGCAAGCGTGAGAGCGAACAGTCGATGCTTGATTCTTCGCTTCGAACCCTCGTCGATCGGTTGGCCGGGGCACGCGAAGCTAAGAGAAAACTCGTCGGCCTCCGACAGGCCAACCGCGACTTGTTTCGACCTGCCCGAGCCGGCACGGCCGCCGGCGACGGACTTGGCGAGCCACGGATTCGCCGTCCTGCCCCTGCCGGCCGAAACGGAGGCGGAGAAGATGGCACGCTGGCCGATTCCGCTTGATCTTTCCGCATTGCCACGGGCGAGCACGCAGGCCGCCGGAGGGTAGTGCATGGGAGGCCGGGCCGCGGTGGGGCAACCTTTCGCCGGGCAATGCCCCGCCGCCCCCGGCCGTTTAGGAACGATCTGTGGGACACCTGCTGGAGGCTGCCGCCGTGGGACGCGAGAAACGACCGCAAGGCCGATACGGGAGAACGGGCAAGGCCCCGCCGGCCACATCGGCCCATCGTCCGGCGAGGTGTTCGAGCTGCGGTGGCACGTGTCCCTGCCCGAAGCATCGGCCGTCGGCGACGGGCGGCAACGGGGGCGGCTTGACCGGCAATCAGGGGCCAAGCCCGGTCAGCCCCGAGAAAAGCGGGGCGGGGCGAGAAAATGTTGCCGTACCTGTTGCTTTTTCGGGTCGAAAAGCCGATAATGCCCGTGGTGGTCGAATCAGACTGACCACCAGGGCTTAACACCCAAACCGAGAATCTGTGATGGTTTCCCACCAGGCCGAAAGCCCGGTTATCCGTGCGCGTCACCAAGCGACGATCCGCGTAGGCGGGGAGCAAGGCCGCGCGGCAGTCTCGGCTGCTGTTAAACGGGTAGCCGGGCTTCCGACCTTTCTTGGAGGCCCATTCGATGTCTGACGAAATTATCGTCAAGGTCAACAGCTACGGCCCCGGCCGGCCGTTGTCTCTGGTCTACTTCGATCCGGTTTCCGGCCGCAAGAAGGCCAAGAGCAGCGGCACAACCGATTGGCGGGAAGCCGAGCGGCTGGCCGGCGAATTGGAAAAGGAATTGCGGGCCGGGCGGTACGCGCCCGCGTCCAGGGTGACGTGGGCGCAGTTTGTCGAGCGCTACACCCAAGAGAAGTTATCTTCGCTACGGCCGAGTTCTCGGCAAGGCGCTCTGGAATCTCTCGGCAAAATGAACCGCCTTTTCGCTCCCGACAAGCTGGTCAAGGTCAACGCGGCCCTGCTCTCCCGATTTCAGAGTGAGCTGCGGAAAACGGGCATCAAGGAAACCTCCATCGCCCACCACCTACGCCACATCAAGGCGGCGCTACGGTGGGCGGAACGGCAGGGGATGCCTGCCAAAGCCCCGGCTATCGAGATGCCAAAGGCGGCCCGCGGGCAATCTCTGGCACGTTCCCGAGCGGTTACAACGGAAGAATACGAAAGGATGCTGGCCGCGGTCGACAAGGTTCGTCCCGCCGACGCCCCCGAGTGGCGACGGCTGCTGGCCGCGGCGTGGCTTGGCGGGGTGCGGTTGGGGGAACTTGTCGCCTTGAGTTGGGACGAGGGGACGCCCTTCTCTGTTGACCTAACGGGGCGGCGCCCCTGTTTTCGTATTTTGGCGGAAGGCCAGAAGTCGGGGCGGGATGAAATCCTGCCGATGGTCCCCGCGTTTGCGGAGTTGCTTCTTGCCACCCCGGAAGCCGAGCGGGTCGGCCGCGTGTTCCGGTTGGCCGACCAGCGGACAAACCTGCCGCTTGCCGCCCACCAGGTAAGCCGGATTGCGGGCAAGGTGGGCCGCAGAGCGGGGGTGGTGACAAACAAGGCGGAAGGTAAGTATGCCGGCTTGCATGACCTACGGAGGGGCTTTTGCACCCGCTGGGCGAAGCGGGTTATGCCCCCGATCCTCCGGCGGCTGGCCCGTCATTCATCCGTCACCACCACCCTGGCCTATTACGTGGACCTGGACGCGGCAGACTTGGCTGACGATTTGTGGGCCAAGCACCGGCCGACCCCCGGCGGAACGGCGGAAGCTGGCAACACTTTTGGCAACAGTTGCCCCGAAATGGCCGTTATCTCCGGGGAATAACGCAAAGGTCCCTTGATCTTACGTCTTTGGGCCGAGGTTTTCCAGCATGGGGACGGTTTCGTTGTTACACAGACGGGAACGGCAAAGACGGTGTCACGAGTCCCTTTTCTCTAGCCCAGGCGTTTACGCCTGTGGAACCAAGGGCCGTTGTTGCTATTTCATTTTCCTTTAAGCCCCCTTTAGGGGGCCAAGGATTAGTTTGTCGGCGAAAATCGGCTCATTATCCAAGCTCTCGCGCCGCCTGAGGGGGGCCAAAACGACAAGGAAATGGCAACTTCGCTTCCTCTCCGCAAGCGTAAACGCCTGGGCTAGAGAAAACGGACTTGGCCGAACGTCTCTGCCATTTCAAGCGAACCGACTTGCGTGAAATAGCGAGGCACCTACGCCTGCGGAAACTCATGGCAATATGCGTTGACTGAGTAACCTGCGCAATGCACACCGATTCTACCGACCGATCCGATAAAACCTCTTTTGTCGTTTGTGCCGGCCGATGAACGAGATGAGTCGCGGAAGTTCTCTCGAATCTCATCCTGCCAAGGAGACAAGAAATGCGTGCGTCCTTATCCACGATGTTGTTGTCAGTGGTCGCTGTGCTCTGGTGGACGGACCTGCCCGCCGCCTGGGGCCAATCCGCCGGGCCGCCCTCGTACCAGGTCTCCGGCAATCTGGCCGCCGACGTCTCCGCGGGGCAACCGCAGGCTGCGGCCCAGGAGCCGTGCGCCAGCTCGCTGGGGGACCTCTTTGACGGCATTCTGCGGCCCCGGCTGCTGCCGTCCCTGCTGGGCCTTCGCCGCCGAGGGCATCGCCTTGCAGCGTTCCACGACGCGAAGCCAGACGTTATTTACCGACCTGAACGGCGGTGAGTTGCTCAACTCGAAGTATCTCGACTTCCCCGTCGAGGTTGGTCCCCAACTCAGCGCTATCCGGCAGATCGGCTGCGGGCCGTTTGCCGTCGAGGTGGGGTACTTTCAGGTCGATGGTTTCAATGCCAACGGCTCCGTGCCGGGCACGTCCGTAATGGTAACCGATGTCAACGGTCCATACTTCTTCGTCACCGACGCCACGGCCCGCTACACGTCGGCCCTCTACATGGGCGACTTGAACATCCGATGGCAATGGAACGACTGGCTCACGCTGCTGAGCGGTTTCCGCATGGGACAGTTGAACGAGAACTACCACGCCGTGGGCACGGGCGCGAGAACGCCGGTGCCGGTGACGCTCGACGTGACGCCCTGAACAACCTCTACGGATACCAACTGGGCGCCGATGCCGACGTGCTGGACTGCGGCGGTCCGCTGCAAGTCAAGTGTCTGTGCAGGGCGGGCGCCTTCGGCAATTTCGCCAGGCAGAACATCCGCCGCGTCGACACCGGATTTTCCGACGAGTCGCTGGCCGCCACGCGCAACGACCAAGTCGCGTTCTTGGGCGAGACCGGAGTGGTGTTGACCTACGCGATCACCCAGAACCTCGCCTTCCGCGCCTCTTGCGGGGCGATGTGGCTGGAGGGCGTGGCCCTGGCCCCCGAGCAGATCGGTGCCAGCGACTTTGTTGCCGGCACGGCCGACGTCGATACCCACGGCGGCGTCTTCTATTTCGGCGGCGGCCTGGGACTGGAGTACCGGTTCTAAGCGTGGTGTGTTTCCTGGTTCAGTCCGAGTAGCTCCGTCAGGGGCCGGGCGAAGCGGCGGAAATCGCCCGCCGCCATCGCCCAGGTGTCCCAGCGGGGCGAGATCGGGTGGGCATGCCCGGCGTAGTCCGCCAGCGTCACCGCCACGAAGCCGTACAGGCTGCCGCGGTGCTCGAACAGCTCTTCGGCCCTTAGCGGCGAGCGGGTGCCCAGCACGTCGTAGGCGAACACGAACAGCCCGCGGAAACTCGCCCCGAACAGTTCCTCCCATTGGGCCAGGCTCCGCAGGTCGTCGCGGGTCGACCAGTTCTTCCAGGTACCTGCTTCTGCACGTCGCCGGAGGGGAAGCGGCGGCCCTTCACGTCGACCAGCCAGGCCACCTGCCCCGGCGCCGACACGATGAAATCGAGGCTTTTGATCGAGGCCCCGTTGCTCAGCAGGCTCCGCTTCGCCTCATCGACGGCCACGTAGGGCACGCCGCGGCTGCGGAGAAACTCCTCGAACGCCGCTTCGTAGTGGTTATCGCGGTTGGCCATAAACCGGTCTTCATTGAACAGGAGAGAACTGAGGAAACAGAGGAACCGACCTACTCTGTTGCCTCTGTCTCCTCCTGTTCAGGCTTTGTCGCACTCTGGATGCGCCAGCAGCACTTCGTTCTCGCGTTCCCGGATCAACGCCTCCAATTGATCCACCGATGCCTCCGCTTGGCGGCAAGTATCCACGATTATCACGAACTCCACGTTCAGCGGTTTCTTCGAGAACCGTTGCGAGCTGACGCGGTAGCGCTTGTAGCCCTGCATCTCCAGGGAAACGTGCCCCCGCTCGACGTTGCTTTGCAGCAGTTCTGCCAGCGGGATGGTGCCGTCGGTGCTGTAACTGGTGAGGATATACCGGGCGTTGACCGTGCCCAGCAGCCGCCGGTAGGCCGCTGTCGCCTCGTCTCTGTAATTGTAGGCGCTGCGGCGCTCGGTGCGACAGTCGAGCCGGATGGCGGACTTCGTGCCGCGGGTGATCTGTCTCTCCAGCGGCGGCTTGTCCCACAACACGACGCTGTTCAAGACGTGATAGTTGCTGCCGTAGGGATGTTGATTGTAGGGCGGGTCGAGATATGCAATCTCGACTTCTTCCGGCGCCAGCCGCTCGGCAAGGCGTTGGGCATCCTCGTAAGCAACGACGTTCTCCCGGCCGTTGTCCCAGAACACCGGCACGTCGAGCCTCAACTCGGTGGCAATCCGGTAGAGCGCGGTCTTGGTCCGTCCACCCCAGCCGTTGTGAAAGCCCTTGAACACGCCGCTGGTGTTGCTCCGGTAGCAGGCCTGATAGACCAGCGGCGCCAGCAGGCAGGCCTCTTCCACGCCGTCGGTCCGGCCGGCGGTGCTCCAGGCGGCGATCTCCTCGCGCACCGCGTCGATGCGCATGCCGTTGCGGCGCATGTAGAACATGCGGTCCGCCTGCACATCATAATGCTCATCGTCGCGGGGACAAAGGTGCTCCGTCACCCAGCCGGCCTTCGGCGGCAAGCCGTTCAGCATTTGGATTGCCTGTTCGTATCCACCCAGTGCCGTGAAGGCCGGCGGCCGGTTGCAGGCGACGTAGCAGCGATTGATGGCCTCGGCGTAGGGCTCCCAATCGTTGGCGATGACCCGGTAGCCCAGCAGCTTGGCCAAGCGTGAGACCACGCCGCTGCCGGCGAAGAAATCGACGAAGGTCCCCTCTTTCTGCGAGGTCCGTTGAATCGCCTGGTGGATCAGCCGCAGCAACTTGCGTTTGTTGCCGATGTAGGGGATCAGTTGGTTGAACAGATACTCGGAGGTCCGCACGGCGGCGTGACGCTTGCGGTCGTAGACCAGCCGGGAAACAGCCATTGTTGCCCTCTGACAGTCCGAACCACCGATTGCCGTTGCCGAGTTCACTGGGCACTGAAGTGCCCAGCCCTTGGTCACTGCTCAATGCCGATTCCAAGTATTCCCTTGACTGCCGCAATGACGTTGGCCGCGTCGGGCTCCAACGGCACGTCCTGTTTCTCGCCGGTTTGCAGATTCTTGACCTGGCAAACGTGTCTCTCGAACTCGTCGCCGCCGGCGATCAGGGCGATGCGGAAGCCGCGGCGGTCGGCGTATTTTAATTGATCGCCGAGCCGCTTGGGGTCGCAGAAGACCTCCACGCCGATACCGGCCGCCCGCAGAGACGCCGCCAGCCGGAGATAATCGTGCAGCCGTTGCTTGTCGAAGAAGGGGATGAAAACTGGGGCAGGCGTCGAGACTTTTTCAACCATGCCCAATTCTTCCATCGCCGCCAGCAGCCGGTCTAGTCCCAACGAGGCCCCCACACCCGGCAATTCCTGCGACGTGAATAGCTCGGCCAGGTTGTCGTAGCGGCCGCCGGAACAGACGCTGCCGATACCCGGCAGGGCGTCCAGAAACGTCTCGAAGACCGTGCCGGTGTAGTAGTCCAGGCCGCGGGCGATGGAAAGATCGAGCCGCAGTCTTCCGGCAGGCACGCCGGCCGCCGCCGCGCCGTCGAGCACCTCCTTGAGCACGGCGATGCCAGCCTGGCCCGTCTCGCTCCCGGCCACCAGCGATTCGGCCTGCCGGAGCACGTCGTCGTTGCCGCCGGAGATTTCGGAGAGCCGCAGGACCTGCCGGGCCTGCTCCGCCGTGGCGCCGGCGGCCGAGACCATCTCCTCGGTCACGGCCTCGGGGCCGATTTTGCCGAGCTTGTCCAGCACGCGGAGAACGGCCGCCGAACGATCGACAAGCTCCAGCCGCTCCAACAACCCGGTCAGCACCTTCCGGTTGTTCGCGCGAATGGTGAAGTCGGCAAAACCGATCTCGCGCATGAGGTTGTGGATGACCAAAACGGTTTCGACGTCGGCGGCAGTGGAGCGGGTGCCGATGGTGTCGAAATCGCATTGCATGAACTCGCGGTAGCGGCCGCGCTGGGTGTTCTCGCCCCGCCACACCGTGGCGACGTGGTACCGCTTGAAGGGGATGCCGAGTTCGTTGATGTGTTCGGCGGCAAAGCGGGCCAGCGGCACCGTCAGGTCGAACCGCAGCCCGACCCAGCGGCCGCCGTGGTCCTGAAACTTGTAGAGCTGCTTGTCAGTCTCCTCGCCCCCCTTGCCGGCGAGGATGTCGAGGTACTCCAGGGCCGGGGTGTCGATGGGGCTGAAGCCGTACGAGCGGTAGACCCGCCGGGCGGTCGAGATTAGCCGCTCGCGGGGGATCATCGCCTCCGGCAGATAATCCCGGAAACCCTTCAGCGTGCGGGGGGTAATGCGTTTCGGTTGGCTCATGCCCTTCAGTTTACCGGGCGGAAGCCAAGCCGGCCAGAGAGGGTAGCCCCCGGCAATCGGGTGTGTTAGACTGGAAACGTGGTAGTCAGCGAATCTTCCGCCCGCCGATACGCGCTCGATCCCGACGTCCGGCTGATGCTCGAGGTCCGCGACGACAACGCCGCCGCTTTCGAGGAGTTGGTGGCCCGCTACCAGGCCCGGCTGGTGACGCTGCTCCGGCATCAGGTGGGCAGCCGCGAGCAGGCCGAGGACCTGACCCAGGAGGTGTTCCTGCGGGTGTACCGGGCGAGGAAGGGCTACCAGCCGGGGGCGCGGTTTGCCACCTGGCTGTTCACCATCGCCCACCACGTGGCCAGCAACGCCCTGCGCGACCAATCGCGGCGGCATGAGGTGGCGCTGCGGACCCGCGACAGCGGCCCCTTGGGCATCCGGCCGCTGGACAAGATGCTCCAGGCCAGCAGCGGGCAGATGCCCGCCCGGCAGTTGGCCAAGGCCGAGACCCGCGAGATGGTGCGGATGGCCTTGGAGGCCCTGGGCGAGCGGCAACGGATGGCCGTCTTGCTGAGCAAGTTCGAGGGGCTCAGTTACGCCGAGATCGCCGAGATCATGGAAATCTCCCCGCAGGCCATCAAGTCGTTGCTCTCGCGGGCCAGGGAGAACCTCCGCGAGGTGCTGCAACCTTACTTCGACCACGGCGAGAGTCCGGTGTTGGAGGTCCACGACGATGAATGACGATCCCTCCCCTGTTGCCGCCGCGCTGGACGAGCAACTCGTGGCATACCTCGACGGCGAACTGGACGCCGAAGGCGGCCGGCGCATCGAGGCCCTGCTGGCGACCGACCCGGAAGTCCGCCGCCGCCTGCAATCGCTGGAGCGGACGTGGGACCTGTTGGACCAGCTCGACACGGCGCCGGTGGGCGAGCCGTTCACCCACACCACGCTGGAGATGGTGGCGGTGGCGGCCCGCGACGAGGTGGAACACGACCGGGCCGTAGCCCCGCGCCGCCGCCGGCGGCGGCGGCTGGCCATCGGCGGCGGCCTGCTGGCGGCGGCCGCGGCCGGCTTCCTCACCGTCGCTTGTCTCGCGCGCGACCCCAACCGGCAACTGCTCAAAGACCTGCCCGTGCTGGTGAACTTCGACGAATATCGCCAGGTGGAGAACGTCGAGCTCCTCCGTCTGCTCCGCAAGGAGGGGTTGTTTCCAGGCGAGAGCGGCGTGCGGATTCACGCCGTCCCGCCCGGTGAGGATCAGTCGCTCGCTGTGCGACGGCAGTTCGTCGAAGGCATGAGTCCCGACAAGAAGGAGCAGTTGCGGCGGGCCGAGGAACGGTTCCTGGGCCTGGACCCCGCCGAGCAGCAACATCTGCGGCAATTGCACGCCGAACTGCAAGCCGATCCGGACGCCGCGAAGCTCCAAGCGGTCATGGATCGCTACTGCGATTGGCTCAAGGCGCTTCCGTTTTACGATCGGGGCGAATTGGCCGAGTTGCCGCCCAATGAGCGGATCAAGCGGGTCAAGCGGCTGCGGGAAGAACAGGCCCGCGAAGGCGGCAGGCGGCTGGGGGGCAAAGACGCCGAGGCGCTGCGGAACTGGATGAACGAGTGCGTGACGCGGCACGAAGCTTCCTTCCTGAAGACGCTCCCGGAGCAGCAGCAGAAGAAGCTCGCTGAAATGGGACCGCTGATGCGGCGAGGCATGGTGTTCGGGCAGATGTGGCCGCTGTGGCAGCGGGGCCCCGCGGCCGACGCCGGCAAGTTGCCCCCCTGGATGACCGACGCCGACTTGGCCCGGCTCCGCGCCCAGTTGGGCGCCGAGGCCCGCAAGCGTCTGGAAGACCTCCCCACGCCCCAGCAGCAATGGGAACAGGTGGCTGCCTGGATCCACCACGGGATGCATCTGCCGGGAGCGGCGAGGGGCATGCACGGCCCCTCCACCAACGTCGACGACGATCGGTTGGCCACTTTCTTCGAGGACCTGCCCATTGAGGAGCGCGACCGGCTTTTGTCGCTGCCGGGCGAGGACATGCAGCGGCAGCTCCAGCGGCTTTACTTGACGCGGACCAGGCCGCCCGGCGGGCCGGGACGCCGCCCCGACGGCTTCAACCGCCCCCGACGCCCCACCGGCGAGCCACCGCCGAAACAGCCGCCCGAAAAGCCGACGCCGCCGAAGACTTGACGGCCGTATAGCCGAAGGTATACTTCATTATGGCGTCCGAGAGGCATTTCTCCGAGGTTAAGAAACTGCTGGAGCGGGCCGGCTACCGGCTGGTCCGTATCAGCGGGTCGCACCACGTCTTCGCCAAGCCGGGAGAGCAACTGTTCTCGATTCCCGTGCATCAGGGAAAGGTTAAGCCCACATATGTCCGCCAAGTCGAAAAACACTGCCAAGGCGATTGACCGGCCCTTCGAGCCCGCTATCCTCGCTGAGGCCAGGAAGATCGCCGAAGAGTACCAGGTTATCGTGGCTTTCGAGGACGGCCATTGGTACGGCCGGGGACTGGAGTTGCCGGGCATTCACGGCGATGGCAAGACCGTGGGCCAGTGTGTTGAAGATACCCGCGAGGCGCTGGCCGTCGCGGTGGCGTACTTGATTGAAGAAGGCCAGAAGCCCCCGGCCCCGGCGCAAGCGGGGACGCGAACGAAACAAGTCAACGTCCGCCTGACCGCGGAAGAAAAGGTATTGTTGGAAACCACCGCCAAACAGAGGGGATTCCAAGGGCTTTCCGACTTCGTCCGCGCCGCGGCGCTGGAATTGGTCAAGTAGAATGGCACACGTTTCGGTTGACGACATCCGGGAAGCGGGGGTGGTGGGGGCCGGCGGGGCGGGTTTCCCCACCCACGTCAAGCTGGCCGCCCAGGCCGACACCGTGCTCGTGAACGCCGCCGAGTGCGAGCCGCTCTTGCACAAGGACAAAGAGGTGCTCCGCCAGTACGTCGATGACGTGTTGGAAGGCACGGCGGTCGCCATGCGGCTGGTCGGGGCGGAGCGAGGCGTCGTCGGCGTCAAGGAGAAGTATCAGGACGTGCTCGACCTGCTGCGGTCGAAGTCGCGGAAGCGGATGGACGTGGCCCCGCTCCGCGACGCCTACCCGGCCGGCGACGAGTTCATACTTGTCTACGACGTGCTCCACCGCGTTGTCCCGCCCGGCGGCATCCCCCTGGCCGTCGGCGCCGTGGTGATGAACGTCGAAACCGCGATGAACGTCGCCCGGGCGGCCCAGCAGCCCGTGACCGAAAAGTATCTGACGGTCGCCGGGGCGGTGGCCGAGCCGGTCACACTGCGGGTGCCCGTCGGCGTCACCCTGGCCCAGTGCGTCGCCGCGGCGGGCGGCCCGACCGTGCCCGCCGCCAACTACCTGGTCGGCGGCGTGATGATGGGCTATCTCGAAGAGAACCACGACGCCCTGGTGGACAAGACCACCGGCGGGGTGATCGTGCTGCCCGACGAGCACGTCGTTGTCCGCCGCCGCCGGCAGGACTGGCGGCAGATCGTCCGCATCGGCCGCAGCGCCTGCGACCAGTGCAGCTTTTGCACCGAGCTTTGCCCGCGCTGGCTCCTGGGCCATCCGATCGAGCCGCACCGGGCCATGCGAAGCCTCGAGTTCAACCTGATCGGCGAGTCCAACGTGGTGGGCACGCAGTTCTGCTGCGAGTGCAACCTGTGCAGCCTCTACTCCTGCCCCGAGGACCTCGATCCGAAAAACGTCTGCACGCAGAACAAGCGGCGGCTGGCAAAGGAAAAGGGGACAGGTCGAATTTGCCGGAACGGCCCGGAGGGTGCTTCGCACAAATTGGACCTGTCCCCTTTTCCTTCGCCGTTCAATCCCCAGCGGCCGGAACAACACCTGGAAAACCGCAAGGCCCCCATGCCGCGGCTGATGACCAAGCTCGGGCTGCGGCAGTTCCGCAACGTCGGCCCTCTCCGCGAAACCCTGCTACCGGCCCAGCGCGTCGGCGTGAAGCTGAAACAGCACGTCGGCCCGCCTTGCGAGCCGCTGGTGAGCGTCGGCCAGCGAGTCAACAAGGGTCAGCCCATCGGCCGGCCGCCGGTCACCGACGGCAAGCCGGCCCTCGGCGCGCCGGTGCATGCCTCCGATTGACGGAGTTGTAACGGCCGTTGAGAATGGCGTGGTTTGGATCGACGGATAAGAGATGAGAGATAAGGGATGAAGAAAATACTCCGTACTTCGCACTCCGTACCGCCCACTTCACTGGGCACTGAAGTGCCCAGCCCTCGGCTCCCACGACCGCTGACTCCTGAAAGCTGACCTCTGACCTCTGAACCCTGACATGCCCACCCCCAAAGCCATCGGCGCGATTGAACTCTCCAGCATCGGCGTCGGATACCAGATTGAAGACGAGATGCTCAAAGCGGCGCGGGTCGAACTGCTGATCGCGCGGACGATCTGCTCGGGCAAGTACATCATCGTCATCGGCGGCAGCGTCAGCGACGTCGAGGCGGCCGTCCAGGCCGGCCTCACTGCTGCCCCCGACTCGATCATCGACCATTTGGTAATCCCCAACGTCCATCCCGCGGTCTTTCCGGCGTTGGGCCAATCCGTGGCCCTTGGGCCGGACGAGACGGGCGCGTTGGGCGTGGTGGAGACCTTCAGTGGCGTGAGCATCATTGCCGCGGCCGACGCCGCCGCCAAGGCCGCCCGCGTGACCCTCTTCCGCATCCACGTGGCGATGGCCCTGGGCGGCAAGGGGTTCTGCCTGATGACCGGCACGGTGGCGGACGTGCGGGCGGGCGTGGCGGTGGCCGCCGCGGAGGCCCGCCGCCGCGGCCTGCTGGTCTCCGAAATCGTCATCCCCCGCCCCAGCCGGGAACTGTTCAGCGATTACCTGTAGCCCGTGGGGCGCGTGCTCGCGCGCATGCGCTGGTTGGGAGCGATCTGGTCGCTGAGTGCCGATTGCCGCTCGTCGCCCGCCGCCCGCCATCGCTTGTTGCCCCCGTGACACCCATGTCTTGTCCATCCTTCTACCTCCTACCTCCCTGCCCTCTAACTTGATATCTCCGGAGGCAGTTGTCTCAGCCATTATTGGCACAGACGGCTCGACTGTGCCGATGGTAGTACCAAAAGTGCGAGAGTAGGTGTCGCCGGATTTATTCCAAGAAAGCCCCCTTGGCGCAAGGCCATGTGGGCTTTCGTTTTGCGCCGCGGCAGTTGACAACCTATCCGGCGCCGGTGTAAGATTGGGCCGTTGTCGGTGGTGGTCACAGCCCAACTAGAGTAAGGGGTGCTCTCATGTTCAAGGCACTGCGGATTATGATTAGACTCTGCACTATGGCGTTATGGTTCCTGGCGGGCGCGATTGTTTTCGGCCAGTCGCCGCCGGCCACGGAGACGCCTGTGCCAACGGCGCCGGGAGACGAGGCACCCTCGTCCCAGGAACCAAAGCGGCTTCCCATCCCTCCTGTCGCTGCTCGGCAGAAGGCACTACAGGCGATGCAAGAAATCTACGGTAAGAAAATTCAAGCCGCCAAGACCTCCAAGACCTCTCAGGAGAAGCAACGAGCCCAACAAGCCCTCGCCAAGGAGATGCTCCAAGAAGGTTTGCACATGACTGCTGACCCAGCGGGGCGCTTTGTGCTGCTCGGACTATCCCTTGACGAGGCCTCGCAGGCGGGCGACGGCGACACGGTATTCGAAGTCGCCGGCCGGATTGTGGCACTCTACGTGGTAGATGCGGTGGACTTGAAGTTGTCCCAGCTTTTCAGGGCGACGCGCGACGCCGATAATCGGAAGGAGTTTGTCGAGCGAGCCCGTCATTTGATGCAACAGGCGGCAGCCGACGAGCGCTACTCGCTTGCTCAGAATGTGGGCGCACAGATCAAGAAAAGGACAACCGAACAGCGCCTACTCGCCGACGTTACTCGCATAAAGCGGCAAGCCGATGCTTTCGGAGCATATCAGAATGGCCTCGCTACCCTTGCGATGAACCGCGCCGATCCGAGCGCCAACCTTGCCGTGGGCTGGTATCTCTGTCTTGTGCGGGGTGACTGGAAGACCGGCCTGCCATACTTGGCAAAAGGCAGCGATGAAATGCTAAAGACTCCGGCGGAGACTGAGTTCGAAGAATCCGCCTGTGGCGCCGGAAGGCCAGGTGGCCTTGGCCGATGCCTGGTGGGACGGCGGTGGCAAAGAACAAGACGGCGAGCGCAAGTCGTTACGGATTCATGCGGGCGATTGGTACCGTCGGGCGTTGGACAAGTTGCCCGACAACTTGTTGAAAACGAAGGTCAAGGAGCGGTTGGCGGAGCTTGCTGAACAGCCAGAAGAAGCCGTTGCCGAGCCACGAAGTGAGCCAGTGGCCCGCCGGACAAGGTTTGAGGTAGCCCTCAAGAAAGGTCTCGATCTCGGCGGCGGCATCAAGATGGATTTCGCCCTCATACCCGCAGGGTCGTTCTTTATGGGTGATGATGCGTGTCCGCCGATACACAAGGTAAACATTACAAGAGCATTTTGGATGGGCAAGTATGAGGTGACTCAAGAGCAGTGGCAGGCGGTCATGGGAAACAATCCGAGCCATTTCAAAGGTGCGCGGAACCCGGTAGAAAACGTGAGTTGGGAAGATTGCAAAGTGTTCCTAAAGAGGTTGAACGATAAGCTCAATCGTTCGGGCCTGATGTTTGCTTTGCCAACTGAGGCTCAATGGGAGTACGCCTGCCGCGCCGGGACTGCGACCCGGTTTAGTTTCGGCGCTTCGGAGTCGAAGCTTGGTGATTATGCATGGTTCCAGGACAACTCAGGCGGCTCGACACATCCCGTGGGTCAAAAGAAACCCAATGCATGGGGGCTTTACGACATGTACGGGAACGTTATCGAGTTGTGTTCTGATTGGGTCGATTGGGGCTATTATAGGCAATCACCTCCTGATGATCCAACCGGCCCTGCAACGGGCACAATGCCCGTGGTTCGCGGAGGTGCCTACGGTGACCCTGCGCCAAGATGTCGCTCCGCCATGAGGGTTGGATGTCCTACAGCGACGACACGTGCAATGTGGATGGGCTTTCGGGTAGCGTGCGTGGGGCTGCACGAAGAGACGAGTGGGCGGAACGGGCAGAAGGTGGAGACCCAACCAACCGGCCGCCGTACAAGATTCGAGACGGCGCTGAATGAGGGGGTTGAACTAGGTGGCGGCGTCAAGCTGGAGTTCGTCCCCATTCGTGCGGGCACTTTCATTATGGGTGACGCCGAAAACGGCCCGGCGCATGAGGTCAACATCACCAGACCGTTTTGGATGGGCAAGTACAAAGTGACCCAAGAGCAATGGCAGGTGTTAATGGGGAACAACCCGAGCCATTTCAAAGGGTCGAAGAACCCCGTTGATAGCGTGAGTTGGGAAGATTGCCAAGGATTCCTGAAAAAACTGAACGAGAAGTACAGTCATCACGGGTTGACGTTTAGTCTGCCCACAGAGGCCCAATGGGAATACGCCTGCCGTGCGGGAACCGCGACGCGCCACTATTTTGGCGATGCACTGTCGAACATGGGGGATTATGGTTGGTTGGCAGATAACTCGGGAAAGATGACGCATCCAGTAGGCGAAAAGAAGCCCAACGCCTGGGGGCTTTATGATATGTATGGGAACGTGTTTGAGTGGTGCGCCGACTGGTACAATCATGACTACTACCTTACGTCGCCTGCCTCCGATCCAACCGGTCCAGCGGTCGGCACGACAAAAGAGATACGCGGAGGCTATTGGGAGTCTTCCGAAGGTACCTCCGCCGGCCGTCATAGTAGTGCTCCGCCGGACATTCGGATCAGCTTTAATGGTTTCCGTGTGGCATGCGTGGCGACGGCCAAAGAGGAGGTCAGACGGCAACCGATCAGATGAGACTCAGTGCGTCACCGCCAGCACGGTCAACAGCACGATCCAGGCGGCCTCCAGCACAATCGCTGCCGCCAAGCACCAACCGGACCAACGGGAATGGGCAACGGGTTGCAGGTTGGGGGAATTCATGGCATCGACGTCCCTCCCCAATCGCCTTGAGCACTTCGTCCGGGATGTTGAAGTTGGCCGAGACGTTTTGCACTCAGCCGGAGCGCTTTCTGCGCGGTCTCCGGCTCGTTAATGTCAACCATGTTCTTGGCGATGCGGGTGATTTCGCTCGCCTTGGGCTTCAGGCCGCCGTGGTCGATGGCCCGCGACACCCCGCGGTAGGCGGCCGGGTCGCAGGTCACTTCGTACTTGAGGCCGATCCGCTGCACGTCGTCAGTGCCGGCCTCCCGGCTCGTCGGCGCCGCGCTCGAGCACCCGCTGGATGTTCTCCTTGGGGATGGACTTTCGGGGCAGAAACCATTTAGCCCGGCGTGTCGAGATAGGGGTCTTGCCCCATCTGCCGCTGCGTCTTCTTCCGCTCCTTCTCGAAGTACATCAGCGCCTTGCGCTGGCGGAAGTGGCGGCGCTCGACTTTCCGCTGGGCACGGCGGAAGAGCCGGCCGAGCTGATTGAAGGGGCCGGCCGACTGTTCGCCGCGCTCTTTGAGTTTCCGCGATTTGTCCGGTCCGAGGCCGGCCAGCAGCAGGTCGTCGTCCAGGCCCAGATATTGGCGGAAGGTGCCGGGGTCGCCCTGCCGGCCGCAGCGGCCGATCAACTGCCGGTCGATGCGGCTGGCGTCGTGCATTTCGGTGCAGATGACGTGCAGCCCGCCGCGCTGGGCGATCCCCTCGCCGAGCTTGATGTCGGTGCCGCGTCCGGCCATGTTCGTCGAGACGGTCACTTTGCCGCTCTGGCCGGCGGCGGCGACGATGTCGGCCTCGGCCTCGATGTGGTTGGCGTTGAGGATACTGTGCTCGATGCCGGCGGCCTGAAGGAGCCTCGAAAGCTCCTCCGATTTGTCGATCGAGCGGGTGCCGACCAGCACCGGCCGGCCGGCGGCGTGCAACTGGGAGATTTCCTCGACCACGGCCGCCCACTTCGGCTCCGCGGCGCCGAAGACGCGGTCGGGCAGCCGCTGGCGGATGGCCGGCCGGTTGGTGGGGATGGGCAGGACGTGACAGCGGTAAATCCGCCGCAGCTCGCGGGCCGAACCCATCGCCGTGCCGGTCATGCCCGCCAGGTGCTCGTAGCGGAGGAAGAAATCCTGCACGGTGATGCGGGCGGCCTGGCCGGTGGCCACCGTGACCTCGACCCCCTGCTTGGCCTCGACGGCCTGGTGGATGCCGTCACGCCACTTGCGCCCCTCGGAGAGCCGGCCGGTGAACTCGTCGACGATCACGATCTCGCCGTCGCGGACGACGTACTGCCGGTCGAGGTGGTACTCGCGGTCGACCAGGATCGCCCGCTCAATGTACTGGTAGATGTTGACCATGCCGACGGTGTCCAGGGCCGGCGGCTTGGGCAGGAGGCGGACTTTCTGGCGGCCCTCGCGGGTCAGTTCCGCGGTCTTCTTCTCATGGTCGTACTCGTAGTCGTCGTCCTCGACGAACTCGTGGATGACCGAGGCGGCCCACTTGTAACATTCCACCGCCAGTTTTTCTTCCTCGGTGGGCAGGGCGCTGATGATCAGCGGCGTGCGGGCCTCGTCGATCAAGATGCTGTCGGCCTCGTCGACCAGGGCGAAGTAGGGCTCGCCCTGGACGGGTTTTTCGTCGGCGGCGGGGCGGCCGTGGCCCAACATGCCGCCCAGCAGGTCGGTTTGCCCCTCGCTGATCCGCCGCAGCAAGAGCCGGTCGCGGAGGAAATCGAAGCCGAACTCCTTGGCGGTGCCGTAAGTGATGTCGCAGGCGTAGGATTTGCGGCGCTGCGGCTGCGGCATCTGTGTCTCGATCACGCCCACGCTCATGCCCAGCAGTTGGTAGATCGGTCCCATCCAATCGGCGTCGCGGCGGGCGAGATAGTCGTTGACCGTTGCCAGGTGGCAGCCGCGCCCCATCAGACCGTGCAGGTACAGCGGCAGCGTGGCGCTCAAGGTCTTTCCTTCGCCGGTCTGCATCTCGACGATCGAACGGTGGAACATGGCGATGCCGCCGAGGATTTGCACGTCGAAATGCCGCATGTTGATCGTCCGCCGGGCGGCCTCGCGCACGAGCGCAAAGCCCTCCACCAGGAGGTTAGGGAGCGGTTCGCCGCTCTTGGCGCGGTAGCGGAGCGAGAGGCTCCGCTTGCGGAGTTGCTCATCGTTGAGGGCTTGCAGGCCCGGCTCCAGCGCGGCGATCTTCGGCAGCAGCGCGGCCCACCGCCGCAACCGCCAGCGGTTCATCCCCGCGGCGAAGCCCGACAAGTGCGCTCGATGAAGTTCAGCATGTACGCGGCTACTGCGACCTCGGCAAGTCCGTGATGTTCCGGAACGTCGTCGGCGCTGCTGCCGTTGGCCCGAGGCGGAAGGGGGCCGGCGGCCGGCTTGCGCTCGGCCAGGCTGGCGCCGGCGCCCGCGTCGTCCACCGGCCGAGGGCTGCGGTCGGCGGAGGAAGGACCGATGCGGCTGACGGTCACCGGGATGGAACCCGGCAGCGGCGCCCTCGCGCCCGGCTGAGCCAGCGGCGGCGCTCCGGCCGGAGGTGATGCGGCAGCGGGCGTCGCTGGCCCCGGGGAACTCCATCCGCCGTTAGGCACTGTCGAGGGGGTGCTTGGTCCGGCTGGCGGACCGGCCGGCACAGAGCCGGGCATGGCGGAACTCCGCGGCGCAGCCGTGGACAGCGGCCGCGGCGCCAGCAGATTCGGCGCAATGCCTGGCGGCGACGCGGACCCAGCCGGGATCGCCGCCGGGGGTGGGGTTGCGGCCGTGGGCGGCGAGTAGCGGTAGGACGGCGAGTTCGACGGTGGCGTGGGCGGCGGAGTCGCCGCCGACAGCCCCGGCGCCGCGGAAGGCATTCCTGCCGCCGGCCCCGCCGAACCGGCCACAGCCCCAGAAGACATCTGCACAACCGGCGGGGTCTGGTAGTAAGGATCCGCCGCCCGACCCGTGACCGAGCCGGTCGGCGGCGGCGGGAGCCGCGTGCGGCCGAAGAATGGGTCGTCCCGCGGGGTCTGACTCACACAGCCCGTCAGCAGCAGACCTACCAGACTTAGGGCAGAGTAGCGGTACATTGGGCCGACAGATTAGCGACTTCCGCGGCTCCGGTCCAGGGCGATTTCCAGGAACAATAGTTAGTCTGGGGGCGTTACGCAGACTGGAATGAAATCCGATTCCTACCGCCGGCCACCGGAACCAACATCCTCATCGTCTTTCGAGGGGGGACCGAGCTGTGGCATCTGGTATGGCTCCTCGGCGCCCGCAACCTTGGGCACCTCGAAAACGACAGTCCCGAGGTCGCTTCTCGACAATGCGGGTCCGCATCCGCTCAGGAGCGACAACGCCATGAGGCAACCTAGCAAACCGATGCACCAGTTTCGCACTGTAGGGACTCCCGATCAAGGATAGTATACTGGTTGATTATACCCGTTTGCGAACCGCACATCAATGTAGTCGGCACATTCCGTGTGCCGACACCGGAAAGGGGCGGTCGCCGTCAAAGACAGTTCTGTCGGCACACAGAGTGTGCCGACTACATTACGCCGATGAACGCCGCCTCGCTGACCGCCGCGCTGAAGGAGGAGTCGCTGCGGCTGGGGTTCGATCTGGCCGGGGCCACGCCGGCTCAAGCATCGCCGGATTTTGACCGCCTTCAGCAGTGGGTCGCGGCCGGCTATGCGGGGGAGATGCAGTATTTTACTGAGCGGCTGGACGCCTGCCGCCATCCGGCCCAACTGCTCGACGGCGCCAAGGGCATCCTCATGCTCGGCACCAACTATCGCACTGTCGAGCCAGCCGAGCCGATACAAAGCCGCGCCCGGCGGTCGCGCCTGGCGAGGGTCTCGCGCTACGCCTGGGGCCAGGACTACCACGAGGTGATCCGCCGCCGGCTGCACAACCTGGCCGACTTCCATCGCCGGCTGACGCCCGCGGCAAGGGTGCGCGGGGTGGTGGACACCGCGCCGCTGCTGGAGCGGCAGTTCGGCCGCTTGGCCGGCCTCGGCTGGATCGGCAAGAACACCCTGTTGATCAACCAGCAATTCGGCAGTTGGTTCTTCCTGGCTGCGCTCTTGACCACCGCGGAACTGGACTACGACGAACCGGCGGCCGATCATTGCGGCTCGTGCCGGGCGTGCCTCGATGCATGTCCCACCGGCGCTCGTGGTGCCACATCGCCTTGACGCGCGAGAGTGCCTGAGCTATCTGACGATCGAATTGCGCGGGCCGCTGCCGGTGGAGTTTCGGCCGGCAAGCGGCGACCGGCTCTTCGGCTGCGACGCCTGCCAGGAGGCCTGCCCTTGGAACCGCGGCACTCCATCCACGGCGGAGCCGGCCTTCCAGCCCGGCCCGAGAATGAATCCGGTCGATCTGGCCGAGCTTTTTTCGATGGATGAAGCCGCTTTCCGCCGCCGTTTCCGCCATACGCCCTTGTGGCGGGCGAAGTGGGAGGGGATATTGCGGAACGCCGCCGCTGTGGCGGAGGGCCGCCACCTCACCGTGCCCTGCAACCAAGCCAAATGCCGCCGTTGAAGAAGACATTGAAACGGGTGCTTATCGGCCTGCTACGGATTGCGGCCGGCGTGCCGATCGTCAGCCTGATTCTCTGCGGGCTGCTCTATCTCGTTTTGGGCGCGACACTGGCGGCAAGAAGCGTCGGCCTGAGCGGCGTGATCCTCGGCAGCGTCCTCTTGTGCTCGGTTGGCTATTGGAACCGGCAATGGTTTCTGCGGATACGTCGTCCCTTCTATGGCATCCTCTTGCCGCTGGGGCTGCTGCTCTACGCCGTGCCCATGATCCTCGCCCCGAGCGGCGGAAGAGCCGACGCCCACGTGCGGAACTGCTTTCTCGGCGGGCGGGGGACATTTCCCCGCTACTCGCCTTGGAACGTCATCCCGGAGGGCGACCAAGTCCGCGTCGGCATGTGCCTGCTGCCGCTCGCCGAGCCCTCCGTGTCCGCGGCCGAAGCCGCCCGGATGCGGTCGCTCGTCCTCCCAACCTACGACGAAATGGACCGGGACGTCGACTTTCATCGGCTAGGGTCCGTGATGGGGATGGCCTACCGCGACCTGTTCCACCTGGGGTGCCGCACGGGCCATTACTACGTTGTCCTGCCGGAAACGGCCGGCGGCCGGCGGGTTCCTTGCCTGGTCTTCCTGCACGGCCTGGGAGGCAACGTCAAGTCGTGTCTCTGGGTGCTGTCGAAGTTGTCGCGGCAGTCGAACTTCGCCGTGATCGCTCCCACTTTCGGCTTCGGCAACTGGGACACGGCGGAAGGCGCGGAATTCGTCGTCAACGTCGTTCACGAAGCGCTCGCCACGCTCCCGCTGGACCCCAAGCGGCTTTATCTGATGGGCTACTCGAACGGCGCGATGGGCGTCACCCGGGCGGCGATCAAGGAGCCGAGGCTTTTCAAGGGCCTCATCTACCTCTCGCCGGTGACCGAAGACGAGTTGTTCTTCACGAAGGGCTTCTCAACGGGTGCCCGGAACCGCAAGATTCTCTTCCTGCACGGCGGCAGCGAGGAGCGGATACCGCGGAGTTTCGTCGAGGGAACGGTTGCGTCGCTCAAACGGCTCGGGTGCAACGTCCGGCTGAAGGTCTATGACAACGAAGACCACTGGCTGCTGTTCTCGCAACAGGACGCCGTGCTGAGCGACATCCGGGAGTTCATGACGACGGATTGACGTGCCCATGTGTGGCACAGCCGCCCTCGGCTGTGAATGATCCCTGCACAGCCGGGGGCGGCTGTGCCATATGATTCTCAAGTGTAGTACCCTTCCGTCGGCGGCGGGGGATCGACGCCGGGCAGGTCCTCGGCGTACCAGCGGTCCAGCGCGGCCCGCCAGTGGGCCGGCGCCGTGACCGCCACGAAGGCGTCGCGGACCTCCTTGTAGTGCGGGTGCAGCCGGGCGTACTTGATACCGAACTTCCGCATCACCCGGCAGCAACGGCCGGGGCCGTAAATCTGCTCGGAGAGCCGGTAGTGCTCGGCAATCACGTCCCGCTGCTGATATAGCGTTGGCGGCGGCAACGTGATGCCCTCGGCCAACGCCCGGGCCTGCTGGAATATCCACGGGTTGCCGATCGCGCCGCGGGCCACGGAAACGCCGTCCATGCCGGTCTCCCGGAGCATGTCGAGGCAGTCGCGGGCGGTAAACAGGTCGCCGCTCCCCAACACCGTCTGCTCTCCGGCGTGCTTTTTCACCTCGCGGAGAAACTCGCGGGAACTTGTGCCCTCGTAGCGCTGCCGGACCGTGCGGCCGTGGACCGTGACCGCGGCCGCGCCGAGGCGGAAGGTCCCGTCGAAGATGGTGAAGAACCGCTCCCGGCTTTGCGGGCTCAAGTCCATGCCGCGGCGCATCTTGACCGTCAGCGGCACGCCCGGCGGCAGGGCGTCGCGGACCCGCACGACAATCTGGAGCGCCGTTTCCGGGTCGCTCAGCAGGAAGCCGCCGCGGCACCGCCCCAGCACCTTCTTCACCGGGCAGGCGAGGTTTAGGTCGATCACGTCGAAACCGGCCTCGACGAGCTTCAGCGCCGCCGGCGGGAACTCCTCGGGCACGGCCCCCATCAACTGTGCGCCGCAGGGATGCTCCTCGTCCGTGACGTGGAGGAACCGTTTCGCCTTCTTCCCTTTGGTCACGTTGAGGATGAACCGGTCGAGCATCACTTCGCAGACGGTGTAGGCCGCGCCCAGCCGCCGCGCGATCACCCGCATCGGCCAGTCGCTATAGCCGCTCAGCGCCGCCTGCACGACGGGGAAGCCAATCAAGATTGGGCCGAGGCGGAGTTCGTTCATCCCTATTTCAGCACCGGGCAGGCGTCGAACCACTCGCGGTACTGGCGGCACATCCATTCGACGGCGTTGGGCGGGCCCCAGCCGCCCGCCTCGTACAGCGCCAGCGGCGGCAGGCCGGACTGCTCCCAGCCGCGCTGGATCGGGTCGATGATCGACCAGGCCAGCTCGACCTCGTCGGCCCGCGAAAACAAACTCGCGTCCCCGTGCATCACGTCCAACAACAGCCGCTCGTAGGCTTCGGGCATGGCGGCGGCGAACTTGTCCCGGAAGTTGAAGCCCAGTTCGGTCAGCCGCAGCTTCATGCCGGCGTCGGGCACCTTGGTCTGGAAGTGCAATTGGATTCCTTCGGCCGGCTGCACCTGGATTACCAGCCGGTTCGACTCGAACGCCCCCCGCGGCCCGCCCTCGAACATCATGTGCGGGGCCTGGCGGAACTGGATCACGATCTGGGTGGTGCGGCAGGACATGGCCTTCCCGCTGCGGAGCAAGAAAGGAACGCCCTGCCATCGCCAGTTCTCGACGTGCAGCTTGACCGCGCCGAAGGTGGCCGTCTGGCTGTCGGCCGGCACGCCCGGCTCGTCCCGGTACTTGCGGTACTGGGCGCGAACCGTGTCGGTGAACACGTCCTGGGGCTTCATCGTCCGGATCGAGCGGAGGACCTTCACCTTCTCGTCGCGCACCGCCTCGGCCTCGAAGCGGGCGGGGGCCTCCATGGCCGTAAAGGTCATCAGTTGCAGCAGGTGGCTCTGGAACATGTCCCGCAAAATGCCCACCGAATCGTAGTACGCCGCGCGATGGCCCACCGTGAGGTCCTCGGCCGCCGTGATCTGCACGTGCTCGATGTAGTTGCGGTTCCAGATCGGCTCGAAGACGGCGTTGGCGAACCGCAGCACCAGCACGTTCTGCACCGTCTCCTTGCCCAGGTAATGGTCGATGCGGTAGACCTGGTGCTCGGCGAAAACTTCGTGGACCTGCTGGTTCAGCAGCCGGGCGGAGTCGAGGTCGGTGCCGAAGGGTTTTTCGATCACCACGCGGCGCGGCCCCCGGTCCTCCGCGCCAGCCCCGCCGCGCCGAGCTGCGCAATGACCGGCGCGTAGAGCTGCGGCGCGATGGAGAGGTGATAGACCCGCGTGGCCTCTTGCCGGCCCTCCAGTTCCGTCAGAAAATCGGCCAGCGGCGGGAAATCGGCCGGGTTGCCCACGTCGCCGGGTTGGTAATAGACCGAAGGGGCGAACGCCCGCCATGCCGCCGTGTCGAAACTCTTGCCGACGAACTCCGCGGTGCTCGCGGCGAGCTTCTCCCGCCAGGCGTCATGGCTCAGCTTGGTCCGCGAAAAGCCGACGATCCGCAGGTCCGCCGGCAGCCGCTTCTTGCGGTGCAACTCGTAGAGGGCCGGGATCAGCTTCCGGCTGGTCAAATCGCCGGAGGCGCCGAAGATGACGATCGTGTGGGCCATGTGCGTCGCTCCCTTTCACAAGTCAAAACCACGCGGCGGTGAAGCCGCCGTCGACGTTGATCGCGGCCCCGGTCATAAAACTCCCCGCCTTCGGCGAAACCAGCAGCAACAGCGCCCCGATCAGCTCCTCCGGCTCGCCGAAGCGGTGCATGGGCGTGTGCCGCATGATGTTGTCGATCCGCTCATGGTCGAGCAGCTTGCGGTTCTGCTCGGCGGGGAAGAAGCCGGGGCAGATCACGTTGGCACGGACGCCTTTGCTGCCGAACTCCTGCGCGATGTTCCGCGTCAGGTTCAAGACGCCCGCCTTCGAGGCCGCATAGGCGAACACCCGCGACAACGGCAGGTGCGACGTGACGCTGCCGATGTTGACGATCGACCCGCCGCCCGCTTGGACCATCTGCCGGGCGAAAATCTGGCACGCCTGGAACACGGCCTTGAGGTTGATCGAAAAGATGCGGTCCCAATCGGCCTCCGTGGCTTCCAAAAAGGTGCTGCCGGCGTTCACGCCCGCGCAATTCACCAGGATGTCAGCCCGGCCGGTCTGCTTGAGGCTTTCGGCCAGCAGGTTCTCGATCGACTCCCGGCGAGTGACGTCCACGGTGCAGAAGCCGGCCCTGCCGCCCAACTCCTTCAGCGATTGCATCCGCGTCTTGCAGCCCTCTTCCGTGAGATCGGCGACCATGACATGAGCGCCGGCCTGAACCAGACCCGCGCACAGCGCCCCGCCCAGCACGCCCGCCCCGCCGATCACCACCGCGGTTTGCCCGGAAAGTCCGAAAAGCTCTTCAAGATAGTCCGACATTATAACCAACACCCTTTGCTATTCTCTTCTCTCGTTCCTTTGCGCCTTCGCGCCTTTGCGTGAGTCCCTCATGCTGTCGCTTCCCGTCTTCCTATTGCGGCGGTTCTTTCCGCAGCCGCAGCCAATCGCTATGAAATATCCCCTCGCGGTCGATGCGATTGTAGGTATGCGCGCCGAAGTAGTCCCGCTGGGCCTGCAAGAGGTTGGCCGGCAGCCGTTCAGACCGATAGCCGTCGTAATAGGCCAACGCGGAGCTGAACCCCGGCGTCGGAATCCCCAGCCGCACGGCCGTGGTGACCACGTTCCGCCACGAGGTCTGGGCCTTGCGCACGGCCGTCTTGAAGTACGGGGCCAAGAGCAGGTTTTCCGGCGGCTTCTTCGCATCGAACGCCTCTTTGATCCGCTCCAGGAACACGGCCCGGATGATGCAGCCGCCCCGCCACAACAGCGCGATCTCGCCGAACTTGAGCAGCCAGTTGTATTCCTTCGCCGCGGCTTGGAGTTGCACGTAGCCCTGGGCGTAGCTGCAAATCTTCGAGGCGTAGAGGGCCTGGCGGACCTGCTCGATGAACTTCGCCCGGTCGCCACGGAACTTGGCCGTCGGGCCGCGGAGCACTTTGCTCGCCCGCACCCGCGCGTCCTTCATCGCCGACAGGCACCGGGCGTAGACCGCCTCTGTCACGAGCGTGCTCGGCACGCCCAAGTCGAGCGCCAACTGGCTCATCCACTTGCCGGTCCCCTTCGCCCCGGCCGTGTCGAGGATCATG
Organism: uncultured Planctomycetaceae bacterium; assembly: GCA_963754135.1. Taxonomy (GTDB): domain Bacteria; phylum Planctomycetota; class Planctomycetia; order Pirellulales; family Thermoguttaceae; genus JAJFUI01. The sequence goes on along the minus strand of CAVWEY010000001.1, from coordinate 18,486 downwards.
TCCACCAGATAGTGGGGCAGGTTGTCAACCTGCCCAGGCAGGTTACCAACCTGCCCCACGTCTTTGACGCTAAAGATGTCGCGGGTGATCTCGATCAGGTAGCTGCTCAGCTCCCCCTCGTGCCACTTCTGGAACACGTCGTACAGTTCGTCGTTCGTGAGTCCGGCGGCCGTCTTGAGCATCCAATAGGCCTCGCAGATCAACTGCATGTCGCCGTACTCGATGCCGTTGTGGACCATTTTGACGTAATGGCCCGCCCCGCGCGGTCCGACCCATTCGCAACAGGGGATGTCGCCGTTCGGGCCGACCTTGGCCGCAATGGCCTGAAAGATCGGTTTTACCAACGGCCAGGCGGCCTCGCTTCCGCCGGGCATCATGCTCGGGCCCTTCAAGGCCCCTTCCTCGCCGCCGGACACTCCGGTGCCGATGTAGAGCAGCCCCTTCGACTCGACGTACTTCGTGCGCCGTTCGGTTTCGCTGAAGAGCGTGTTGCCGCCGTCGATAATCACGTCGCCGGGCTGCAAGAGCGGAATGAGCTTCTCGATAAACTCATCCACCGCCGGCCCGGCCTTGACCATCAGCATCACCTTCCGCGGCACGGCGAGGCTGCCGACCAGTTCCTCGAGCGAATGACAGCCGACGAAGTTCTTTCCCTTGGCCCGCCCGGCCAGCAGGTCGTCGACTTTGCTCACGGTGCGGTTATAGACCGCGATCTTGAAGCCCCGGCTCTCGATATTCAGAGCCAGGTTCTCGCCCATCACGGCCAGTCCGATCAGTCCGATGTCGCAATTACTGTTCATGGCTTTCCCTCAGTATTGTTGTCACCTTTTTTTGCGTGAACGGGACCAGACCACCACCCCGACAATTAGCGAGATGATTGTCAGACCCAACCCGATGTCCGTGACCAGAAATACGAGATTGAACGACCGCAACTCACCCCAGTGCTCCCAACTCGCGAAGGGCCATGGGAAGCCTGCATCGAAGGGGAACGGTTTGAGCCCCGGACCTCGCGGAAGGTTCAGAAGCACCCACACCGCTGACAGCAGCACTGCCCAAACTACGAACACCCAACGTCGTCGCATCGTTGTGCCCTCCCGCCCGAGTGTCCCTTGTTCCTACCCGTCCGCTTCCTCCGATTCCAATGGCTTCACCTGCTTCGGTAGCTTCTTTCTGTTCCGACTCCACACGACGCTCGATCTTCTTGATGTCTTCGGCCGGCGGCAATTGCTCGGGCACGATGCCGCGCTTGCCCAACAGCTTCCGCACCTCGGCGTTGTTCTTGATGTGCTCGTAGGCAATCGAGCCTTCCGCCCGCAGGTCTTCCCGCTTGATGTTGAAGTTGGTGATCTCGTTGGCGAAGTCTTTGGCCTTGATTGTAATAGTGGGCAAGAAATCGGCCAGTGGGCGGCTGTCGGGGACGCTCAACCGCTCTTTCATCTGTTGCGTCGTCCGCCCGCCGAAAAGCGCCTGGTCACCCCGGCTGCGAATCCGCCCGAAACTCCTCTCATCGCCGACGCGCTCGAAAATGATGCCCGACAGTTCCTTTTCGGACATCGTGAGCTTCTTTCGTGCGCCCAGCCGTTCCATTTCGGCCAGCCGCTGCTCGATAAGCTCCTGTTTTCGGGTCTGGACGGCAAAATACGTCTGGGCAAAGGCAATCGGGGCCTTCGTCGAATCGCCGTTTTGGGCAATCAGATAGCAGGCATACCGCGTGAGCATGTAGTCGCTAACGGGCCGTTCGGAACCCGACCCAAGGGGGACCATTTTGCTGATTTCGGCAAAATGGTCACTCGGATTGTAACCCGCGTTCTGGCAAGCAGTTACAGCCTTGTCCACGACCTGCTCGAAACTCCGCCAGGTCTGATAGCCGAGCACGCTCTGAAGGTCCCGAGCCAGCCAGAACTCGACCCCGCTCTCCTCCTCAGTATGCACCAATTGCTCAAAGCTGGCGTGTAGCTGAACGATTAGCTCCCTTTTCATAGTCACTACTCCTCCACCGCCCACGGCGGCTGCGACGGCAGACAACGCTCGAACTCGGCCAATAACTCCACCTGATACCCACCGGCGAACCGGCCGGAGAGGAACCGTTCGATCCCTTCGTCGTAAAGCCGCCGCCAACTGGCCTCCTCCGCGCCGGGGTTGATCGGGAAGAACAAGGCGTGATTGGCCACGGCCGCCTGGTGGTCGCCGAGGGCGTCGCCGATCATCAGCGCATGCTCCGGCGGATACTTCGCCGCCGGCCCGAGCGACTCTTTCTTCGTGCCGATCTCCTGGCCGCAAATGGCCACCGCAAATTTCGCCAGCCCATGCTCCTCCCACTCCCGCTGCAAAGCCTCGTGCGGCGTGGCCGAAACCACGACAATGTCCGCCCACGGACACAGCTTCTCGATGCTCTCGCGGACCAGCGGAAACGGCGGCACGCCGCGGACCATCCCGCCAATCGCCGCGTTGACGGCCTTCGACCATTCCAGCGTATGCTTCAGGCCCGGATCGCCCGTCCGCTCGACTTCTTTCTCCAGGGCCGGATTGCCGAGCTTCGTTTCGCGCCGCATCCAATCCCGCAAGGACTGCGGAATCTCGACCTTGACGCCCCGCACCCGGACCTCCGGCCGCCTGTTAATCCATTCTAGGGCCTCGATCAAGGCCGGGAAGCGGTTGATCCCCCGGCTGCGGGAATAGAGGTTGACGAACTCGGCCGCCTCGCGGGCGTAGCGGCTGACCCCCTGGAGGCCCCAATAGTTGATCGTAGCGGGGATGAAGCACTCCTTGTGCTTCAGTTCCATCGTGTCGAACGCGCAGCCGTCCGAATCAATGCCCACCAGGTAGTTGTGCTTCGGTGTGAAGTCAATCATTACCTGCGGTCGGCTTGTGGTACGTACTTGGGTAGCTTCTGTGCGGCGTAGATCGGCTTGAAGCGGGTCATCCGCTGGCGGCCGTCGATCATCGGCAGGTGGATCATGTCGCTGCCGATCAAGGGTTTCGCGTAGCGGACGAAATCGTCGGTAACGTCGTGGCCGCTCCGCGCGATCCAGTGGCGGGGAAATGCCCGCTCGCTGTTGGCGACATCGACGAGCGGCACTTTGTCGTAACGGACGCTGTAGGCCGGGCCGGGATTGCGGAGGATCGTGGCCATCTGTCCGCTCTGGCCGGCGGCGGCCAACTCGACGGCCTTCCGGCCGACGTTGTACGCTTCATCCAGATCGACCGGCGAGGCGAAGGCGATCGAGCGGCGCTGATCGGTGCCGGGTATGTCCGCCCGGGCAATCCCCTTGCACGGCAGCCCAACGCGGTTCAGGTAGCCCACCACGGCCTGGGCGGCGGTCGACGTGCCTGAGCCGAACGCCGTGTGCCCGAAGGCGTCTTTGGCGTCGTTCTGGTCGCCCACCTCGAACCCCTCGCTCAACACCACCAGGCAGCGGCCGGAGCGGCGGAGCTGGTCGCTGACCCGGTTGGCCAGTTGGGCTAGCGTGAACTGGCTCTCGGCCAGATAGATTTGGAGCGGCATCTCGCGCTGCGGGTCGGCCAACCGGGCGGCGGCCGGAATGAACCCGGTCTTCCGCCCCATCGCCTGCATCACCAGCACCGGATCGGCCGGCGAGGAGCCGGCGTTCTCCTCGTTGGCCGTCTGCACGTTGTGCATCCAGTAGCGGGCGACCGAGCCGTAGCCCGGTGTGTGGTCGATCAGCCGGAACTCGTTGTCGCCAACGTCGTTGTCAATCGTCTTGGGCACGCCGACGGCCGTCAGGTCCAGCCCGCGCTGGTGGGCCAGTTGGGCAATCTTGTCGGCCGTGTCCATCGAGTCGTTGCCGCCGATGTACAGCAAATAGCCGGCTTGATGGGCCCGCAGGACCTCGATCACCCGGTCGAAGTCTTCGGTCTGCTGCGGCTTGAGCTTGTAGCGGCAGGTACCGATCGAGCCGGCGGCCGGCGTGAACCGCAGCAGGGCCACCTCCTCAGCCGCCTGGACACTGAGATCGAGCAACTCCTCTTTCAGCACGCCCTCGATGCCGTGCCGGGCGCCGTAGACCGTGCCGATGGCGGGGAAGTCTCGGGCGGCCTCGATAATGCCCCGCAGGCTGCTGTTGATGACCGGGGTTGGCCCGCCGCTTTGGGCAACGATCAGGTTCCGCGCAACGCCCATGACACTCACCTCGGCACGCCAGTGGGGGAGGTCGCCAACGTGGGGCAGGTTGCCAACCTGCCCGACAGCAGATGGGCCGATTCTACCGCTGCCGCCCCGTGGGGGCAAGAAGGGGGGCCTAGGCGGCGATGGGTCTCGCGGTGTCAACCGGCGGGCCGCTCAGCACGTCTCGAACGGCCATGTTCACCACCTGATCGACCCCGGCGGCCAGCACCCGATCCCGCATAAGCGGCTGGAAATGGCGACGGCCAAGGACGCGATCGGCTTCCGTGGCCACCAGCCCGGCCGCTTGGGCCCTGGCGTACCCCCGAAGTTCGGCGAGACTCATGCCGCCGCCGCGCCGGCACAGCCGGCGCCAGAGGTCGGCCCGGCATTGTCTGGCCAGCTCATCCCCCGTTTGTGCGACCAAACGTTCTCGGCGCCAAGGAAACAACACCGCAAGCAAGTTCTCCGGCAGACAGGTCGAGTCCATTGCAGTTCCCGCGTTGTGATGGTTCGGAAAAGGGGGCGAAACACGTGCTACTGAAGATCGAATTGCGGAGGCGGGAATCTTCAGCGGAAAACGCTGAAGCCGGGTGCTAGCAGCGGGGAAAACGCCCCTGGCCCCTTCCTCCGCACGCCGACGTTTGCTATGATTCGGGCGTTCTGGCGGAGTTTGTCGATTTTGCCGGCTTTGGTAACGTCCCGCGGGGGTTGTGTCCGATACCAATAGGCAACTGTGAAGGCGCCGTAGCCAAGTGGCTAAGGCAGCGGATTGCAAATCCGCCATCGTGGGTTCGACTCCCACCGGCGCCTCTCGACGAAAGCAAAGGCCCAGCAACTGTTTACGGCTGCCGGGCCCTTGTCGTTCTGGGCCGGTTCTCGGCCGTTCCCGACCGGCTCTGGCTGGCCGGAGAGAAAGGGTCTATAATGAGGGGTTGTAGGCAAGTGGCGGCGGCCGTGTAAGGAGTTTCGCCTGAAGAATCACCGGTTCCAAATTGGCGGTCTGGCCGTGATTGCGCTGGTGGCGCTGCGGCTGGGGTTGGGGTGCCATTTCCTCTATGAGGGGGTGTGGAAGATCGAGCACCGCAAGCAGTTGTCGGCCTGGGGCGGTCCGGCAATCCGCGAGGCCGGCGGGTGGAACGTCAAGCACCGCGAGGAGTTCTCCGCCGAGCCGTTTCTGACGCAGGCCAAGGGGCCGCTGGCCGGCTTCTTCTATGCGATGGTGCCCGACATCGATGGGCGCCAACGCTTGCGGGTCGAGAGGGACGCCGCCGGAAAGGCCAAAGCGGTCGATAGCAGTGGGATCGCCGCCCGGTGGGAACACATCCGCCAGGAGTTTGTCGATTACTATCGGCCGGGCAAGTCGGCCGACGCCGATGCCACGGCCGCCTACACGGAGCTAAAGGAGAAGGCGGAGAGAAGGTACAACGAGTTCTGCAAACAACTCGACGAGTACCTGAAGGACAACCTCGACGCCATTGCCGCCCATTTTGACGCCCTGGACCGGTGCGAGAACGATCCGGAACGGCGGCAGACCGCCCCGTTCCAGAAGCAGCGGCGTTGGGACCGGATGATGGAGTTGCGGCGCGAGGCGGACAAGTGGATTAAGGACATCGAAGGGCAAGAGCAGGCGTATGTGAACTCGCTATGGGGCCTGCTCAGCGAGCAGCAGAGGAAGCGGGGCCAGCCGGCGGCCACCTGGAACCCCTTCCGCTGGGAGCGGATGGAGCAGATCAATTTCGCGGTCACTTTCGGGCTGACGGCGATCGGGATATGTCTGATGCTGGGATTCTGCACGCCGCTGGCGGCGTTGGGCGGGGCGGCGTTCATGTGCTTCGTGGTGATGACGCAGCCGGGCTTTCCCGGTGTCTATCCGCCCGACAGCCCCATCGTCGGCCACGCCCTGCTGGTGAACAAGGATTTTGTCGAGATGCTCGCGCTGTTGGTGGTGGCGGCGACGGGGGCGGGGCGTTGGGCCGGACTGGATTTCTTCCGCCGCCGCTGGATTTCCGCCCGGCGCTGCCGGCGCAAGATGGATAAGAAGAGCAATTGAACTCCATGAATCCGCATCCGAGAACCACTTCAGCAACGCCGGCCGGCACACGGAGCGTGCCGGATGCGTTGGATTGCTCGCGCCGGGACTTCATCAAGGGCTCTGTGGCCACCGGCGTGGTGCTGGGCGGCGGGCTGGGGGCCTTCTATTTTGGCTACGACCAGGCTATCGGCTCCCCCTTGCGGGTCGGCGTGATTGGCACCGGCGACGAGGGGAGCGTGCTGCTGGGGGCGATCAATCCCGAGTTCATCCAGGTCTGCTCGATTGCCGACATCCGTCCCTACAACGTCTGGCGGGCCTTCCACGGCGACTTCTACAGCGAAGTGGCCATGGCCACCCGGCCGGGACTGATGGCCAAGTACGGTTGGAGGACCGAAGACGAGGCCCGGCGGCACGTCAAGGTCTATGAGCGAGAGCACGGCGGCTACGAGGAGCTAATCAACAGTGCCAAGGCCGACGGCATCGAGGCGGTGATTATCGCCCTGCCGTTGCACTTGCACGCCCCGGCGGCGATGGCGGCGATGAACGCGGGCCTGCACGTCCTGACCGAGAAGCTAATGGCCCATAGCGTCCACGAGTGCAAGGAGATGGCCCGGGCCGCTTCGCAAAAGAATCGGATCTTGGCGGTCGGCCACCAACGCCACTACAACGTGCTCTACGCCAACGCGGCCGATTCGATCCGGCGGGGACTGCTGGGCGACCTGCACTACATCCGCGCCCAATGGCACCGCGGCAACCGGCCGGGCAACGATAATTGGCAGCAGCCGATGCCCGAGTCGGTCAAGCCCGGCGACAAGCAGGCCAGGAAGCTGGCGGAGGAGTTGAAGAAATACCAGGCACAACTGGCCGCGGCCCGAGGCGCCGAGATCGACGTTTGCCGGGTGCGGGTGGAGCAGGTCAAAGCCCAAATCAGCGACGAAGCCGTCAAGGACATGGCCGAAAAGCACGGCTACCAGCCGCCGCAGATCAGGGACGCGGCCGGCAAACTGCTCTACGACGGGCCGGCCATTGAGGAGCTGATCCGCTGGCGGCTGTGGGATCGGACCGGAGCCGGCTTGATGGCTGAACTGGGGAGCCATCAGCTCGACGCAGCGGGCATCTTCATCCACGCCATGCACAAGGCCCACAACCCCAACGCTGAGAAACCGCACCCGCTTTCCGTCGCCGCGGCGGCGGACCGGCCATTGTTCCCGGCCGACCGCGACGTCGAGGACCACGTTTATTGCATCATCGAGTTCCCCTCGCCCGGCTACGAGGCGGAGGACCCGATTGCGTGCCGAAAGAAGATTGGCGTGCAGTACACGTCGATGAACGGAAACGGCTTCGGCACCTACGGCGAGATCGTTTACGGCACCAAGGACACGATGATCCTCGAATGGGAACAGGAGATGTCGTTCGGCGCCGGGGCGTCGGCGCGGAGCAGCGTCACCGTCTCGGGCGGCGCGGGCGGCGGGCCGACGCTGGACACCCAGGCCAGCGGCGCGCCGACGGCCGTTGCGAAAAGCGGCGGCGGGGCAAAGGTCAGCCGCGGCTACGCGGAGGAATTGGAGCATTGGGCGTGGTGCATCCGCCATCGGGCCCCCGAGAACCAGCCCCGCTGCGGCCCGAAGGTCGCCTTGGGCGACGCCGTAATTGCCCTGACCACGAACATCGCCGCCCGGCAAGACACACGCATCGAGTTCAAGAAGGAATGGTTCGATATCGAGAGCGACGAGACGCCGGAAGGCGTAAAGCCGGATGTCGGGCGATATAAGTAGAAACACGAACACGGTCCCATGTACTCAAGTCCCGAACAACAAGCGATCGGCCGCGAGAACTTCCACGCCGCCATCGGCAGCAAGCTCGTGCGCCGCGACTTCCTCAAGAAGGCGATCAAGGCGGAAGTCGCCTCCCGCAAGGGGCTGGGACCGATGTATTTCGGCTACGGCGGCTCGGTCGCCGAGCCGGTGCGGGTGGGCGTGATCGGCACCGGCGACGAGGGGAGCGTCCTGCTGGGGGCGATCAACCCGAAATACATCACCGTGAGGTCCATCGCCGACGTCCGGCCGTACAACGTCTGGCGGGCCTTCCACGGCGACCACTACAGCGACACCGGGCGGAAGACGCGTCCCGGCTTGCTGAAGGTCTTCGGCTGGAACGAGGCCGACGCCCGCAAGCACGTCAAGGTCTACGGCGCCTACCAGGAATTGATCGAGCACGCCAGGCAGGACGGGATCGAGGCGGTGATTATCGCCCTGCCGCTCCACCTGCACGCGCCGGCGGCGGTGGCGGCGATGCGAGCCGGCCTGCACGTGATGACCGAAAAGCTGATGGGCCACAGCGTCCACGAGTGCAAGGAGATGGCCCGCGTTGCCCAGCAGACCAACCTGCTCTTGGCCACGGGCCACCAGCGGCACTACAACATCCTCTACGACGACTCGGTGGAACTGATCCGCAAAGGGCTGCTGGGCGAGTTGCACCACATCCGCGCCCAGTGGCACCGCGGCAATCTGCCGGGCCTAGATAACCTGGGACACGGCCGCGATAGCTGGCAGCAGCCGATGCCCAGGGCCGCCAAGCCCGACGATCCGCAGGCCGACCGGTTGGACAAAGACCTGCGAGAGTGGTCGGACGAGCTGAAGAAGCAGAAGGGCAAGTCAGCCGACGAGTGGAAGAAGAAGGTGGCGCAAGTTCGTGCCCAGATCGAGGACGCGGCGGTCCAAGCCGCCAAGTTCGGCTATGAGGACCAGGACCTCAAGGACGCCGCGGGCAACGTGGTCTATCGCCGGCCGGCCATCGAGGAGCTGATCCGCTGGCGGCTGTGGGACCGGACCGGCGCCGGCCTGATGGCCGAGTTGGGGAGCCACCAGCTCGACGCGGCGAGCATTTTCATCGCCGCGGCGCACGGCGGCAAGAAGCAGCACCCGCTGAGCGTGGCCGCTTCCAGCGCCCGGCCGCTGTTCCCGCCCGACCGCGACGTCGAGGACCACGTCTACTGCATCATCGAGTTTCCGGCGCCGGGCTACGATCCGAAAGACGAGGCCGGCAAGCGGAAGAGGATCGGCGTCCAATACGCCTCGATCAACGGCAACGGATTCGGCGGCTACGGCGAGACAGTCTTCGGCACCGAGGGGACGCTGCTGCTGGAGACCGAAAAGGAAGCCATGCTCTACAAGACGCACGACACCACGGGCAAGACCAAGGTGGTGGCGGCCAACGGGCCCGGCAAGAGCAGCGCCGCGGCGCTGCGGGTCGAGGAAGCGGGCGACCCGGAATCGGCTGCCGTCGGCACCCTCGGCGCCTGCCGGCCGAACGCGGCTACACCGAGGAGTTGGAGCACTGGGCGTGGTGCATCCGCAACCGTGCGCCGGAGAACCAGCCCCGTTGTCATCCGAAAGTGGCCCTGGGCGACGCGGTGATCGCCCTGACGACTAACATCGCCGCCCGGCAGGGCGCCCGGATCGAGTTCAAGGAACAATGGTTCGACGTCGAGAGCGACGAGACGCCGGAGGGAGTGAAGCCGGACCTGATGCGGTACAAATAGGAGACCGACTCATGGACAAATGGCCGCTGGGCGTGTTTGCGAGCATTGACGCCGGGTTGGGAGTGAGGCTCGAGGTGGCCCACGAGTTGGGCGTGCCGACGGTCCAACTCCACGCGCCACAGCGGGCGACCCGGACGCCCGAGGGCGCCAAGCGGTTCCTGGCCCGGCTCGGCGAGTTGGGCATCCGCATCACGGTGGTCTTCGGCGGCTTCGAGGGTGAGAGCTACGCCGACATTCCGACGGTCGCCCGCACCGTCGGCCTGGTGCCGCCGGCCACGCGCAAGCGCGGTTGGCGGAGATGAAGGAGATTGCGGATTTCGCCCGATTGCTGGGAGTGGGGGCGGTGGGGCTGCACGTGGGCTTTGTGCCCCACGAGACCGAAGACGCCTTCTACCGCGGCGTGGTGGCCGTCACCCGAGAACTGTGTGACCATTGCCGCCAGAGCGGGCAGGACCTGCACCTGGAGACCGGCCAGGAGTCGGCCGACGGCCTGCTGGAGTTCATCGGCGAGGTGGACCGCGAGAACCTGTTTGTCAACTTCGATCCGGCGAACATGATCCTCTACGGCTGCGGCGAGCCGATCGAGGCCCTCCGCAAGGTCGGCCCTTACGTCCGCAGCGTCCACTGCAAGGACGCCAAGTGGGCGGCGCACCCCGGCCGGGACTGGGGCACCGAAGTACCGCTGGGCGAGGGGGACGTCGGCATCGAGGACTTCCTTCGCACCCTTGACGGCTTCGGCTACGCCGGACCGCTGACGATCGAACGTGAAATCCCCCAGGACCCCGCCCGGCAGAAGGAAGAGATCGACCGCGGCATCCGCTTGCTCGACGAACTGAAGACCAAGATCGGCTAGCCATGCCACGACTGCTATTGGAAGTGCCGCACGCCCTGGATCGAGACGAAGCCGTGCGGCGGCTGAAGGAGAAGTTCGCCGCCGCGCAGGTGGAGCATGGCCAGCACGTGAGCAAGTTCCACGACGAGTGGAAGGATCACACGTTCTCCTTTTCCCTGCACGCGCTGGGCATGGGCGTGAGCGGAACCGTGGCGGTCGAGCCGCGGAAGATCCGGCTGGAAGTGACCCTGCCGTTGGCGGCCATGCTGTTCAAGCGGGCGATCGAGGAGCGCCTCCGCCAAGAGGTTGAAGGTCTGCTGGGGTCAGACCGTGATTAGTGATTAGCGGAATTGCATGTTGTGCAAATGGAAAGCGTTACCCGCTAATCACTAATCACGGTCTGACCCCAACGCCGCCCTCCAAATGGCGGGGCTCGGTAGCACCTTCCGCCGCTTTTCCGGCAGTTTCCCGCCGCCTCGAAACGCGGTCGGATCATAATAATGGAACTGTTGGGGGCAGAATTCGCCCGTCTGCCCCCTCCAATCTGCGCTTCGGCGCAACATTAGATAGTAGACGCGGCATCTTGCCGCGTCGTGGGAGCGGAGTCGCTGCCATCGTCTGTGGGCAGGAAGTGGCAGGACGCCGCTTCTACGGCCCAACACTGCGGATAATCTCCATGCCGGAGCCAGATCGTTCCACCGTCGACGTCGAGGAGTTCGTCCGGCTGTTGATGGCCAACGAGCGGCGGGTGTTCACGTACATCCTCACGCTGCTGCCGAACGTGGCCGACGCCCAGGACGTGCTCCAGGAGACGAGCATCGTGCTGTGGCGGAAGTTCGCCGAGTACCGGCCCGGCAGCGACTTCACGGCCTGGGCGTTCCGCGTGGCGCAGAACATGGTGCGGAACTACCGCGCCAAGCAGCGCCGCTGCCGGGTGAAGTTCGACGAGCGGCTGCTGGCCGCGGTGGCCGGCGACGTGGAGAGCATGCGCGAGGAGCTCGACTTCGCCCGGTCCGCCACGGTGGATTGCGTCAACGAGCTGCCGCCGGCCGACCGCGACCTGCTCCGCCGCCGGTACGAAATCGGGGCGACGATCAAGTCGGTGGCCGAGGCGGTGGGCCGGTCCGTGGAAGGCATGTACAAGGCGATGCGGCGGATTCACAGCACGCTGCAAGATTGTATCGAGCGCAAGAGCCGCTCCGAGGGGATGCATGTCCGCAAGTCCTGACACCGCTGGCGAATTGGGCGAACTGCTCGCCGCCTTGCGCGAGGACACGATTACCGACGCGCAGGCCGAGCGTTTGATAGCGTTGTTACGCGACGATCCCAACGCCCGGCGCGTCTACATCCACCAGATGGCCCTGGTGGCAAATCTGCTGGACAGCCTGGGCGACGTTCATCCTTCATCCTTCGTCCCTCATCCTTCCGAGTCCGTTGGTGCGGCAGTTGAACGGGTTGGCGCGGCAGTTGAACTGCCGCACCAACTTGATGCCGCGAGTCCCGAGGCTCTCATTCCCCCCATCATCATTGACTCGTCCCCCACCATCCACTATCCACTATCCACGATCGGCTCTTCACTAGGCGGTTGGCTGCTCTCATACGCGGTTGCCACGGTGCTGACGGGTGCGGCAATCCTCGGCGCTTGGTTCTACAAGGTGTCCCACGATTACGCAATCAATGGGCCGTGGTCGCCATCGATGGCGGTTATCCAGCATGAGAAGCAGCCGGAGCCGAAACCGCAAACGGTCGGCCGGATCAGCGCCCTGGCCGATTGCCGCTGGGCCGATACCGGACCTGCTCCCGCTGGCTCTGCCATCCCCTTGGGCGGCAAGTATGCGTTGGCCTCCGGGTTGATGGAAATCGCCTATGACAGCGGGGCCAAGGTCATTCTCCAGGGGCCTTGCACCTATGAAGTCGATTCCGCCGCCGGCGGCTTTCTCTCGCTCGGCAAACTGACGGCAAGAGTAGAGAGGTCAGAGGTCAGAACTCAGGGGTCAGAACACTCTCCACTAACCACTAGCCACTATCCACTAGCCACTACTTCTAACCCCCAATCCCTAATCCCAAATCCCAGATTCGTTGTGAGAACTCCGACCGCCGTCGTGACCGACTTGGGTACCGAGTTCGGCGTGGAAGTCGATGCCTTGGGCGCCACCCAGTCGCACGTCTTCCGCGGCAAGGTCGAGTTGCGGGCGGCGGGCGGCGGCCAAGACTCCGATGCCCAGCCGATTCCCCTCGGCGAGAACGAGTCGGCCCGTGTCGAAGCCGGCCAGGACCGAGCGGTGAGGGTGATTCGCCTGTCCGCGAAGGAGGCCCGCCCCGGCGGCTTCACCCGGCAAATGCCCTGCCGGATGCCGATCAAGGTCTTTAGCACCGGCCAGCGGGTGAACGAAGGCGACGAGGATCCGCACTGGCAGATCATCGCCCGCACGGACGACCCGCACTTCGAGCCGCGGCCCGCCGTGGTAACGGCCGTCGGGCCGACCTGCATGCCGAACGATGTCAGCCGGTCGCAATGGATTTCCACGGCCAACAATCTCCCCTGGCTGCCCGACAACGTGACCTACACCTTCCGCACCACGTTCGAGCTTAGGGACATGTTGCCGGGATCGGCCGTTCTGCGAGGCCAGTTCGTCGTGGACGACCGCGTGGCGGCCATCCGGCTCAACGGCCAGCCGGTGCCGATGCCCGAGGGCCAGAGCGGGCCGCACTCGGAGTATCGGCGGTTCGCCGCCGTCAAGGGTTTCGTGGAAGGCGCGAACATTTTGGAGATCGACGTGTACAACGGCGATCCGGCCCACAAGGACCGCCCGGCGAGCGCCATGGCGCTGCTGGTGGAGCTGGAAGGCTCTTTCGTTTGCGCGGGCCATTCGCCGGCCGCAGCGGAAGGGAATTCTGCGGCGGTTGTTCCCGGAAGGAGCAGGCAGGAAGCCGGCGGGACAACGAAAACGGCAGGAGGCAACAAGTGACAGGAAGGGGTGAGTGTAACCGAGTTGAGTCGTGTTTTAACATCTTGCCTCGGCCGTGTGGCCGGGGCAACGGAGCGGCGGATCGCCCGACGCCGCCGCCCCGCGTTTCCAATGCTCGGGCACAGCGAGGAGAATTGTCATGTTTCGCACGTTCGTAAGTCTGTTGGTGGCGTTGATTGCGGTCGGTGTTGGCATCTTGGCCCAGGCGACCACGATTAGCTACAATTGGGACGACGGGACGCTCCAGGGGTGGGCCCCCATCGCCGGCTGGGCCGGCGACTCGACCCAAGCGTACGGGATCGCGAATCCCACCGAGTCCACTCATCCCCCGTACTGGACGAAGCCCGGTGACATCGGCGGTCTTGATACGGGTATGGTCGCCCAGTCAGGCACCTATTTTGTCACAGAGCTGCCCATGCCCGTAGGCGATTATCAGGACATGAGCCACCACACGACGACCCTCCAGTCGCCCTCGTTTGTTCTCGGCAGCGGGTCGATCACGGCGTATCTAGCGGGAGGAAGCGGTGGTTCCACTTGGGTGAGCACGCTGGCGGCAATTCCAACGAGTTCGTCGTCGGGCGGCATGGCGGGCTTGGCCTTGGCCGACGCCAGCGGTAACATCGTCGCGCACGCGACCGTACCAACCTCCGGCACCACTTGGCAGCAGGTTACCATCACCCCAGCCGCGCAGTACATCGGCCAAACCATGACTCTCGTCATGATCGACCAGAACAACGGCGGGTGGGGCTGGACGAACCTGGACACCGTCAGCATTCCGACAGTTCCTGAGCCAGGTACGTTGGCTCTGCTGGCGGCTGGCCTGGTCGGGCTGCTCTGCTACGCCTGGCGGAAGCGGAGATAACCAAGGCAACGGACGCCACAATGGAACCCGCAGAGGACGCGGAGGAACGCAGTGGGAGTCATTCTCCCGCGGGGCGGCGGCTGCGCCGCCGCCCCGGCGGAAGGCAGCCAGACGTCGCTAATGCCTTCCGGGCGTCCTTCGCGTCCTCCCCGGCGGATTTCCTCAAACACTCTGCGGGTGACAAAATGAAAGGTACTTCGCAAAGACTCGGTTTTACACTGGTCGAGTTGTTGGTCGTCATTACGATCATCGGCATCCTCATCGCCTTGTTGCTGCCGGCGGTGCAGGCGGCCCGCGAGGCGGCGCGGATCGCCCAGTGCCAGAACCACCTCAAACAGGCGAGCCTGGCAGCGCTCGACCACGAGCACATCATCGGCTGGCTGCCCACCGGCGGCTGGGGCTACTGGTGGATCGGCGACCCGGACCGCGGCTTCGACCGGCATCAGCCCGCCGGCTTCTTCTTCAATATCCTCCCCTGGATGGAGCAGCAGACGCTGCACGACCTGGCGGCGGGCATCAGTCTGGCCAACGACCCGACAACGAAGGGGACCAAGCTGGGGCAAATGTGCGGAACTCCTCTGGAGGCGCTCAGTTGTCCCACCCGCCGCCAACCGCTGCTCTATGCCCGTAATCCGGGCTTCGTTTACACCGGCGGCGGCGATACGCAGCTCGTGAACTCGCCCTGGTACCGAGGCGACTACGCGGCCAACGGCGGAACAGTCTGGGTCGGCTATACGATGGGGCCCAGCAGCTACGCGGCGGCGGACCCTTGCATCAATCAGGTGTCGGGCTGCGGATTCCAGGACATGACGGCGACCACCGGCGTTGTCGCCCAGCGCAGCCAAGTCAAGATGATCGACATCACGGACGGCACGAGTTGCACGTACCTGGGGGGCGAGAAGTACCTCAATCCCGACCACTATTTCGACGGCAACACCGGTGACGACGACGGTCCGGTACTCAGCGGCGACGACCTGGACATCTCCCGCTGGACGGGAGCGGACAGCACCAAGCCGGGCTATAATTACGCGTGCGTGCCGATGCAGGACACCCCCGGCCTGGACTATGGCGAAAACTTCGGCAGCGCTCACGCCGTCGGCTTCAATATGGCCTTCTGCGACGGCTCGGTACACATGATGAGCTACTCGATCGACCTGGGAGCCCACTGGGCGCTGGGCAACCGCAATGACGGCCTGCCGATCGACGGCAAGAACCTGTGAACGCGGGCGAGAACCGGGGCGGAAAGGCCCTCTCGCCCAGATAGGGCAATTCCCACGGTCACGCCGGCTTGTGCTTCCCCACCCCACCGTTGGGCGGGCACGCCCGCGGAGCGGGTCGCCTCCCCTGGCCACTGCGTGTATGATGGAGGCATGACCGATTCGCCGACCAAGCCCACCACCGTGTTGCCCAGCGATCCGACCGTCGAGGCCATGCCGGCCATCGACCCGGGCGGGCCTTCCTCCAGCGGCTCGATGTCGAAGGCGGAGGCCGGCAGGCCGTGCATCGGGTTGGTCGAAGGCCCTGGCCCCGAGCTTACCCGCGAGACTGAAGACCTGTTGCGGTCGCGGCTGCGGATCGCCGCCCTGCTGCTGCTGGCGGGCTTTGCGGCCTTTCTGCCCCGGCACTATTTCCGCGCCGACTTTTCGCTGCCGCTTGACGTGTTCCTGTTCGGCTGCCACGTCGCCGGCACGGCAACGTTGGGACTGGTGGCCGCCACGCTCTGCCGCCGCTGCCGGCTGTCCCGCTGGTGGCTGCGGGCGTCGGAAGGGGTGATCTTCGGTCTGCCGGCCGCCTTCTTCGCCGCCGTGCAATACGAAATCATCCTGGCTTCATGCCGCCAGGGCGTACTGGATTTTCCCGAGGGTCTGTGGCTGGTGCTGATCTACACCTACGCCCTGTTCATTCCCAATACGGTGCCGCGGGCGGCCGTGGCCATTGCCGCGATGTGTGTCCTGCCGATGGCCCTGCTGCTGGGCATGATGTGGTGGAATCCGCTGGTGGCCCGGTACGCGACGATGGACCTCTTGGCCGGGCTGGTGCTGATGTTCTGCGTGGCGGGCGGCGGCGGCGTTTTCGGCGTCGGCGTGATCGGTGCGCTCGAGCGCGAGGCCTTCGTCGCCCGCCAGTTAGGCCAGTACCGGCTCGGCCGGCGGATCGGCGCCGGCGGGATGGGCGAGGTCTACCTGGCCGAGCACCAGTTGCTCAAGCGGCCCTGCGTGATCAAGCTGATCCGGCCTGATCGGACCGGCAACCCGAAGGTCGTCGCCCGCTTCCAACGCGAGGTCCGGGCGACCGCGAGACTGTCGCACTGGAACACGGTCGAGATTTTCGACTACGGCTGCACTTCGGACGGCACGTTCTACTACGTGATGGAATATCTGCCGGGCATGAACTTGGGCGAACTGGTCGAGCAGTTCGGCCCGCTGCCGCCGGGACGGGTGATCTACCTGCTGCGGCAGGCATGCGACGGCCTGGCCGAGGCCCACGCCGCGGGCCTGGTGCATCGCGACATCAAGCCGGGCAACATCTTCGCCGCCCAGCGCGGCGGCGTCTACGACGTGACCAAGCTCTTGGATTTCGGACTGGTCAAGCCCGTGATGGATGAAGACCCGGTTCATCTGACCGCCGAGGGGACGATTACCGGCTTACCGTTGTTCATGTCGCCCGAGCAGGCTATCGGCGAGGCCCAGCCGGACCCGCGGAGCGACATCTATTCGCTGGGCGCGGTGGGCTACTACTTGCTCTGCGGCCATCCACCGTTCGAGAGCGACAAACCGATCAAGGTGATCTTCGCCCACGCCCACGACGCGGTCGTTCCGCCGTCGGCCCGCCGTGCAGAGATTCCCGCCGATCTGGAGCGGGTCATTCTGCGTTGCCTGGCGAAAGACCCGGCCGACCGGTTCCAGACCGCGGTCGAGTTGGAAGAGGCGTTGGCGGCCTGCCAGTCGGCCGACGGCTGGAACCGCACGCTGGCCGCCGAGTGGTGGCAAGAGCAGGAGGAATCGCTGGTGGTCGCTCCAGGCGAGGAGATGCGGCTTGTCGAGCAGGGCCATTAGACGGCCCCGCAGGAGAGCATTGCGGGGCGTTCAAACTCCGGCTAGAATGAGACGTATGAGCCTATTCAAAGTCAACGTGGTGGCGTCCAATCCGCAGCACGAAGAGCGGGTCACGCCGCCGATCGAAGTGTTGGTGCATACCGGCGCGGAGCTCACGTGGCTTCCGGCGGAGCTGCTCAAGAACGTGGGCATCCAGCCCCGCCGCAAGCGCCTTTTCAGACCGCCACCAAGCAACTGATCGAGCGCGAGGTGGGCTATGCCATCCTGCGGGCCGAGGGTTTCGAGACCACCGATGAAGTCGTCTTCGCTGAGGCGACCGATCTGAACCTTCTCGGCGTCCGCACCATCGAAGGATTCGGCGTTGTGGTCGACAACATCGCCCACCGCTTCGTCGCCACCACCACGCTGGTGGCGGCCGCTAATTAGACCTGTCCCGATTACCTTGCCTGTGAATGTGGCGAGCTTGACCGCTGGGCGGCCACCGGCTACAATCAGGCTATGAGCACGGAAACCCAGGAACTGGTCAGAATTTGCGAGTCGCTGCCTCAGGAGAAGCGCGCCGAGGTCGCCGACTTCGCCCGATTCCTCCTGACCCGAGAGGATGATGAGCGGTGGGAGCAGTTGATCGCCTCCGGCCGGCGACGTCCTAAGCTCGATGTCTTCCTGCATCAATCCGCCGCCGAACCCGCAACGCCCATGGACGTGGATCGCCTTTGATATCCTCGTTACGTTTCAAGAAGCTCGCCGGCTACGAACAGGTCTGGTCGGTGCGGATCAATGAGCAATACCGCGCGGTCGGCGAGCGCGATGGCGATACAGTTGTCTGGGTCTGGATCGGTTCTCACAACGACTTCGACAGGCTCTTCGGCTAACGATGCCGCAGCCGCAAGCCAGGCACCCGGCCGCCCGATAGCCGGCGGCTTTAATTCTGGGGTGGGGAAAAGTAGAATGTCCCCTTTGTGCCTCTCCCTTTGTGCCTCTCAATTGCGCTCCAAAGCAACGTCTCACCACTGCCGACCTCATCCTATTTTTGCCAAAACTGGTGTTACCCCGGAATACCGCCAGGCG